>NZ_LR027848.1:0-423229 GCF_900607235.1 Olivibacter jilunii
AACAGGTTTAGTTGTTCGATGTAAAAGTATTCAACAGTTTTGATATTAAAAAATTTATTTTAATTATTGGTAGTTTGATTGTTTAAAAGTGACGGAAAAGTTTAAACAAAGCCCAATTACATTGTTCCAGCAAGTGCTGGATTGTAACAAGAGGCTAATTTTCCGTACGGTTTAGTGCTGGCTTTTCAGAAAAAGATTAAGCGAGTTCCTTTCAAGAGTCGATTTATTAATATTTTGTAAAGAATGAAAAGAACAGGGCTTTTAGAAACAGTAATATTTCCTATCGCCTCTCTTCAATTAGCATAGCCCGTGAAAAAGGTTATCCCGACAAAAAACATTAGCACGAAGCAACCTAGAAACATAACTAATCCATATATTCTATGTGATACTTTTTCCTTATCGCTAAGCTTTGAATACTCTCTAGAATAATCAAGGATTTCTATGGCAGTCTGAACTTTAGACTGTAGGCCGTACATAGTCAAAAGCATCAAACCACATAATATTGCTATAGCAAGACCTATACCAAATCTAAACGGCAAAAGTGTCAAAACAACAAAATAAACCGCAGTTATTAAAAAAGCTAATTTATTCAAGAATAAATTAGCTGCTCCTGGGATGATTGTCTGCTTGGTTTTCGGGAACCAAGCAGACAGACTATAATCGATTTTTAAAATACTATTTACGAATCGCATCATTCATCCTGTTTCCATATATTCGAGTTTCGCCCAATCTGAGAATCAATTGTACCTCCTATATCAAAAAAATAATCTGCTACGCCATAAGCAGCACCGACTACACCCAAACTTCCATTAAAATGTCTTTCACTTTCCGCAAAATAGCCCCAAATGTCATTACTTAGATTTGAACTATTGCTATTTATCTGAATCGAAGCTGTAACATTGACCTCGCTTAATCCCATTATATCTTCATTTGTTCTAAAGTTATGCCAAGTGTTCGGATCAATATTGTTTGCGTTTAATGTATCCAAACCAAATGGATCAATATAACTTGGTGGGTTATTTAACACATAATTGTATGGAGTAACGTTGAAATGCCTTTCTACAAAAGGATCCACACTGCCCCATCTACCAACCACCGCGTCATAGAACCTCGCTCCGTAATCATACAGCTTCAGCCTAGTTCATAGTACTCCTTGTTAGTAAATTTACATATTACATTTCTTTAAAAGAAGCGTGTCCTTTGTTGAAGTTACGATACCGACTTGTTTCGATAACAAATTTTCAATGCTATCCTCTGACAATAATCTATTTTCAATATAATTTGTATTGACCGTTAATAACAATCGATGATCCGAAAGAGGTCGTACACTCCACAAATCGAAGAAAGATCTGTCTTTGATTTCTACATTCTTAAAAACGACATCTTCGATTGTCTTTTTTTCCACCGTATCAAAACCGCTCACATAAAGTTCAATGTAATCTGGAGCCAATAGACTATCATTAGGATGAAAATTTAATTCGGAGAAACATACAGTTCTACATGGTGAATTGCATTTTCTTTACGCCGATGCTCAGAAGAACAGGAAATAAAAAGAAAAACTATTATAATTGCATATCTGATCATCGCTTAAAATATTTATTTAATTGGTCATCCTTTAAGTATTTGCCTTGATAAGTTCTAATGTGTTGTTTGAATTCAGGTGAAATATTTCGCCATTTGAATGATTCATTTGAAAGTAAAGTAGCACTTCCTTCCAACTCGTATTTTCTTCCACTTATACTAGGGTTGGACATCATATCCGTTATATGGCCTCCGTATTCATGAACAAATAAGTTTTTGATATCCGCTGCATTTCTCAAAGTTGAGCCTATCGAACCATAATTTACCTCAACAGCTGCCCTATAAAACAACAAAGCCCGGACATGCCGGGCCTTGCTGTATTTATTATATACCAAACATTTGCCAGCTCCAATACTTCCCGTAAATAACAATATACAATATTGAAAGTAATATTGGGACACCTATCATAGTAATTCTCACAATATTACTTAAGGCTTGTTCTCCTTTCACCTTAAGCTCCTTTACAGTATAAAACAAACTTAGTAAAACCAAGATTATAGGAACAAACCCTAATACTACACCCCAGTTAAAAAGACCGTCTTCAAAAACCCCGGCAGTAAACCCAATATCAAAAGGCAAGATCAACAAGCCCCCAATTAATCCAAAGACCAGCCCTAATCTCTTTTTTATGACAAGTAAAGGAGAAGCAATAGAAAAAAGTAATACAGTGCCCAACATCGCAATTATCGGAGCATAATTGGCAAAACCGGCAGAAACGCCAAACAAGAACAGCACAACCCAAAAAGTAATTAAGCTGGTAACAATATACATCAAATAAGTTCTTATCATTGCTGAGTAGGTTTTGAAGTAAATAATTTATTCCAATCTTCTATTGTATAATTTGTTTTACCGACCTGAACACCCGTGAAATTACCTTGCTGATCGGTCGTAATCGTAAAATTGAAACTAGTGATAGGTCTTTTATTCGTTCCTGGAAGTTCAGTAAATGGTCCCATATTCTTACCAACCCCCGAAGCTATCTGACCGACACCAACAAACACATTATTTCCATTTGGATCCGTAATAAACGCTTCCGTACTTGGAAAGTTATCACCTTTTAAATTTCCACTAACAGATAACGTTCCTGCTTTCTTATTCTCAGTAATAGAAAAATCAGAAAAAATATCAATATCAGGTGTTCCAGGGGGAGTCTTTGGATTTCCAGCTGCAACATGAGTGCCGAATTCAAATGTTTTAGAATCACCGTTACCAGCAATAGACATGTCCTTTGTAAACCACAAATCAGGTGTAGCAGTTTTAGCACCAGCTGGATTATTTGTTTTAAATGTTGGTGAGCTCCAAGCTTTAGCAGTCAATGATGTTTTATCAGTATCAAAATCTATTCGCTGATGCACCCTTGCTGACACATTGCCCGTAGAATATCCCCTACCATCGCCATGAAATCCGAAACCAAACTCTTTAAATGGAGCAAAAGCCCTTATGGTTATCGGATAAGGTATCATTCCCCCTATATCAATGAACCGAAGGGGATTGTCAAAAGCATAAGTATAAGGAGACCATGTTGGCATTTTCTCCGCCAACGGATCCACCGTTACCCACCTGCCGATCACCGGATCATAGAACCTTGCACCGTAATCAAGGGTCTTTAACTTATCCTGCCATTCCTTCCCGTTGTAAAGATAGTTGTTTTTTGGACTTGGCTGTGCAATCCTCAATTGATATGGTAATCCGAACGGGTAATAATCCGTACCAAAGTTAACAGCGGTAGCCGGAGCATTCGTTCCTTTGAAGCCGGAGCGGCTATTGCCCAGATGGTCCTTCAGTATATATTCGTAGGTGTAGCCACTCGTACCCTTCAGTATCCGGCCCTCTTCCATATGGATCAGCTCCAGTGCCGTGCCGCTGTACTCGATCCCGTCTATATAGTCCCTCGTCTGCCCGTTTACCGCATTCACGCTCCGCAGTTTTTTACCGCTGCCATCGTAAATGAAACTTACCGTGATACCGTTTGCCGTAACTGTCTGTGCCAGATTCAGGTAATTGTAAGTAGTTGCCGTGATGTTGTTTGCCGGGTAAGCCGTGTTTACCCGTGTCAGCATGTTTCCGTTGGCATCATACGTGAAGACGGTAGTCCCCGGCAGCTGATAGGGATTAAGATTGGGGTTGGCCGTTACCGCATCTACTATTTTCGTCAACTTTCCGCCCGCATATGTGTAGGCCAGATCGTCCACCAGTGCAGTTGTTGTCGAGTTTCTTTTCAGGCTCAGGATGTTCCCGAGTTTGTCATAACTGAGCTGCTCCTTCCCGAGATCGCCGGTCAGGTACCCATTCGTCAACCGGTTCAGTGCGTCGTATTTATAGGCATAGGTCCCGGCCGCCGAAGAGCCGTCGGTATGTTTACGGGTGAACACCTGGTATCCGATATTACCATTGTAGAATTTATCGGTGCCTGTATTGTAATGCAGCTCCATGTCGAAGAGTGTGCCATCGGTCCTGGCCGTGCGAAGCCAGCCCCGCTCATTATATGTATAGTTTACTTTCTGCCCGTATACACCTCCCCGGTCCTCACTGTGCAGGTTCTTTGCCTTCAACTGCCCCACTTCATTGTATTCATTCCGGGCAACCAGTGTTTTTGCCCCGCCCGTTACCGTCTTCCAGGTATCGATCGGGCGGTCGCGGTGATCATAGGTATATTCCGTGGTCACCGTTACCGCAACCGTGGTAGTTCCTGCATAATGGTTGCGGGTGCTCTTCTTCAGCTTGTGCGTAAAGGTATATTCGTTGATGATATCGTCATAATTGTTCAGGTTATAGGCCCCGCCCTTATAGTGCTGGCTCAGGGTCCGTACGTTGTCGCCCCGCTCGTCATAGTAGTACACCGTCCAGAGGTAAACGTTGTTTGAGGCCATCACTTTCGTCTTTTTGGCAACCAATAAACCCTGGGTCTTTGCCGAGTACTGCGAGCGTTTGTCCAGGTTGGACGGAAAGCCCGGTATACTGCCGTAATAGTCGTAGTAGTTCACCTCCAGCACATCGAAATTCGCCGAGGCCGTCGGGATGCTTACATTGGTATAACCGTGCAGGCTGCTGCTCCCGTCGGTCCGTGTCTCCCACTGTGTATTCGCCCTGCCAGGTTCTTTGATATAACCCTCGATCTCTTCCTGTGTGCCCGTCCGCCCCCATTCCATACCGGTCATGATCAACCTGCCCAGCCCGTCGTATTTGTAGAAATGGTGATTCCTTCCGGCATGGCCGTTATAGGTTTCCGCCGAATCCTTCGCCGTTTCGTGCAGGATCAGCTGGTCCATCATATTGTAATTAAAGCTTTCCCAGCGGCTCCTTCCGGGTAAATGCTTCCGTTTCATCCGGTTACTGCCGTCGTACTGGTACATATAGCACAGATCTTTCAGTTGTTGCTCTGTCGGCCGTGCGGTATCGGCATTCACTCCAGGCGTCAGCACGAAGCACAGGTTCCCGAAGTTATCGTATACATAATAGGTGCTCAGGATCTCGTTTACATCCGTCGTCCCGCTCTTATAGGTATTAAAGGTCCGTTTCAGTACCACCCTGCCCTGTTTATCCGTATATTCCTCCGTGGTGTTCAGCCGGGAGGCAAAGGTGCCGCTGCCACCTGCCCAGTTTTCGTCCTTCGTTACCGTTACATACAGCTGGTTCGCTCCGTAATTGCCCGAAAGGTTCAGCTTCGGAACTCCCGCGTCATAGGTGACCGTATACAGTTTGGCCAGCCGGGTATTAGCTAAGTCGGTAATGGCCGTTGTATTGTTGGTGGTATATTCCGTTACCACGGTACGGCCTGTATTGGTGCCTCTTGTGCCCGGTTGCCAGGCAGCGCCCGCAAAGCCCTGTTCCAGTACCCGGTTCAACGGACTGGCCTCGTATACCGGACGGCTGAATGAAGGGGTGGTGCCGCTTGCCGGTTTGGCGATGGTCACCACTCCTGTCGGCGGCGTATTATAGAAAGTAGCCTGTTCGGTTACCGCGGCCGATCGGTAGGCACCGTTCCCCGTTGCCGCCGTGGCATAGGGCAGGTAGCTCCGGTCTTCCCGGCCGAAGGCATCATAGCTCTGGGCACTGATGATATCCTTATAGCTCGGGCTTGCCTTGGTGCCGATTGTCAGAACAAGCCGCCCGAGCCCGTCATAGTAGCTGATATCCTCGATAATCTCACTGGTCTGCGGTGTTGCCGACACAGCGGGGCTTAGGTAGGTCCGCGTCCGGATATAGTTCTGGTTTGCACTGGGGCTGCTGCCCAGCGCCATGGGAGGTAATATACTCGTGATATAGGCATGGAAGTCCGTCGTGCTGAAACCCGGTTTCAGTGTAATGCTCACCAGGTCCGTCTTTACACCTGTTGTGGGCGTGCTTAGCACCAATTGTGCGGATACGGACAATGGTAGGGTCAGCGTTACAATTGCCCCGACGAAAAGCTTTTTGATCGCCCCCAAATTGATACGTTTTAGGTCAATATATGGTGTATGTTTATTTCCTGCTTTCATAGCTCTATTGCCTGTAGTGGTATTCATAGGTATCCGTTGTCTTGCTCTGGGTGTCTTTTATCTCTTCCAAGCGCCCAAAGCTGTCATAGTTGTAATAGGTAGTTCTGCCAGAAGGGTCGATGTTACTGCTTATGCCGAAAAGTGGTCTATAGGTGTAGGAATTCATAAGTCTTCCTCCGGTTGATATAGTCGACCGCAAAGGCAACAAGAAATTCGTGACTTCTGCATCCGTTGGATTAACTTTATTCCGGAAAGTTTCTATGGCAGAGTTACCGTTTAGAGCCGCTTCTACCGCACTGTATTCCAGGTTCTCGATCTTTGCTATCGGATACAGCCCGTTATAGCCATACACATACGATATATGTGGTGCTCCCGGCTTTGAAACACTTAAAACATTACCCAGATTGTCGTATCGCAAATAGTTTAATTTAGCTTCCATTATAGTGCTGCTACCCAGCTGAGTGTATTGTGTTTCGGGCAGAAAAAAGAAGTCTGACAATTTTTTGTAACCAACAAGATTACTGAACACACGTTTTCCTCCCTTTTCGAGAGTCTGCTGGATAACCGTCGTTTTATAGTTCGCTTGATCCATTTGTGCTATAACCTGGTTTTGGGCCGTAGTAAGAGCAGACCTATTAGGAATCGTATTGTTGGTATAATAATAGCTTTCCTTATAAGTTCCCTCATCGCTAGTCAATGTTGTTTTCTCTGCCAGATTGTAAGGTCTTGCAGCATCGTATGTATAAACTATTTTTTCAACTGTACTATCAGCTGCACTATAAGTTGCGGTGAGCGTCTCGGTCAACGAGGTATTGTCAGTAGTGATATAATACGCACTATATGCTATTGGAGAACCAAAAACATTTAATAGTGTACCCGTTGTAGTGGAAGGTCCCGATGCTGTAAAATCAGAATTCCGCTCGTTATCGATCGTCTTAAAACGTTTAAATGGCACTGCAATGTATCCCTGGATATTAGATACGTATGGTTGTGCGGGAGAATAAATATTATTGATTGATTTTACAGGTTCATAACCGCTTCCAACTCGCTTGAAAATCTGTTGCCGAAGGAGTCGTGGAGCTGAATATACAAGTCTATTTACACGCAGTACGTGAAATTCCGATATTGGTACAAGACTTAACCGATTGTTGTTTGCATCGGGAAAATACTCGTAATGGTATTCGGTTTTACCTTCATTGCTGAACTCTATTACTTTCCCATACCAGACGGGTGTACTGTTGTTCGATATATTCGCATTGGGGGAAAACGTACTAATCGTACGCGAACGTATCGAAAAATCCAGTCGATCAACAAACGGGTCCGGCTCGCGATAACATAATTCCGTTTCCTTAATAAAATCGTTCCCAATTGGATAGTTACCTGCTGTATAATGTGCGTCTTCGTATTGGTAGCTCTTTACAATCGTTTGTCCAGCGACAGGGTCAAAGGATTCTGTTGACGTAACCCGTAAACCGGCGCCGATTTTTTCAGTTCCGTTTATGATAAACTTATGAGGTTCGTATTTTAAGGTGAAAATACCGCCCGTGGGATAGGTGATAGATTTAAGCGATTTGGCCTCCATACTTGTCGCACTTGGTTCGCGAAAAGCTCCACCCACCATCGTGGTAAAACTCGTACTTCCAAGCGTTCGCATTTGCAATTGAAAGCGTGGTATATTATTCTCGTTCCCGGCATTATTAAAGAATCCCCACCAATCAATGGACGTTTGTGAAAACTGAGAGGGTTGGTTATAATAGTCTAGATTATAGGCTCCTTCTCCACTGATAGCAACCTGTCTGAGAAAATTAGACGCATCGTTCGAGAGCGTTACAGTTCGGTTTGTTGCCGGTATCGCAATAGAAGACAGCCGCTTTCTGCTTCCAATATCTGTATAGTTGAATGTTATGGTTTGATCTTTTGATCGAATAACCGATGGCACTTTCAGTTCCCTGGCCGGGTCAGCGGAAGGCGAAATGTTATATGCAACATTATAGCCCGCCCCTCCTGTTTTTTGATTGACTTTGGTACGTATTTGAGTAAGGTCTCCGAAATAGACCTTTCCATTATCCAAAACACTACAATAGGACGGAGTAATTGTCGGGTACTCCAGTATAGTCGTATACTCTATGGATATCTTCTCCCCATTCGGTAGAAGGATCTCCTTTAGCATCCAACCTGTTATTACATTTGTAGTACGGGCATCCGAGAATTCTTGAAAGTTTGCTTCATTTCCAAAAATATACTTCACACCTTTATCATCCATTACCTCAAAACCCGAGAAAAGAGCACTTGTCCCTGAATTCACATTGACGACTATAGGCTTGATAGCTAGCGGATTGTCCGGTATACTTTTAGCTTGGAAAACGCCATTAATGTATTGAACGATGAAAGAGCCATCCAGATTTGGCAAATGGATCGAAAAAATATCATATTGCCCGTCTTCGGTAGTATTCACATCCAGATAAGACGCCGGAAGGGCTAGATTTACCAATCTTTGTTGAAGCTGATCAAATGTTAAATTACCAGGATCAAACCCACCCTTTACCGGATATTTATCATCTGGCTTTCCCATAATGGTTCTGGAAATTTTGAATCCGGGAAATAATGACCAGCCATAGCCAACTATACCCGGATGATCCTGTATTTTTATACCTGACGAATGGTATCGCAACGAAATAGGGATTGATAGATTTCTCAACTTCAATTCATAGAGCGGTATGGTTATATCGACCAGACCAGTTGCATGGGAAACAGGATATCCTAAAAACTTTTGCAACGCCTTGGAGGTGGGCGCAGGCTCGATAACATTGGGAAACAAGGATTTATACGGATCAACTACACTTTGGGCTACAGCGTGTAACAGCGTAAACCAAGTTAGAATAACCGTTAAAGACCATCGGCTTAATGCTCTCTTTTTCCTTTTTCTACCTTTCGGCGGTAAATTGGTATCTATTAAGCTAGTTAACATATTTAATATATTATGTTTTGATATTATTTGGTATTGCATTCGATCATTTTTAATTGCGAATCTGCCCATTTCGCTCGCTATTTGATCAAAATGCTTTTCAATGCGTTCACTTCCCGCCGCAGCGTTTCCTGCCTGCTAAGCAACACATCAATCTTCTTCTGTTGTTCGATAAGGTGTAAAGTCTGTTCTTCTACCTTTTTAAGAAGAGCCAAGTTCATCGCTGCCAAATCCAACCCTTCCTCTCCAATTTCCTTCGCTGAGGGAATTTCAGGTAAATGCTTATGTTCCTTTACATAATTTTCAATTTCGGAGAGCGATCGCATTTTATAATCCGGTTCAAAGACATAATCCGGAACGGAGATATCGGTTTTTACCTTGATTTCTTTAGCGAGGATATTACCATTTACGGCTAGTTTGGCTTGGGGATTTGTTGTGCCTATGCCGACATTACCCATGAAGTTGCTAGTTCTTAAGAATTGCGTAGAGTGCATCGTTCCCTCGTAATCTGCCAGATTGGATATCAACGATTGATTTACGGCCTGGCCATTCGTTTCATAGGCCACATAAAGCATATTTTCGCCTGAAGAAATAGTCCATCCACTGAATTTATAGCTCTCGAAGCGAGGTGCAGCATACGGAACATCTACAGCTAAATATTTTTTTCCGCTATATATACACGTCTTCAATTTCCAAACAGCTCCATCTGTTTGTGATGTTAAAGCGGCGGCAGTACTTTGATAAGCCGATGAAGTATTAAGTTCCGCTACGGCGATTCTATTTACAGAAGCGACCGTCCCCCTCCGGGCGGTCAATGTACCAATGGCATAATTATTGGCAAGATTGACTCCGTTATACATTTCATGTAGCAAAATGACTCCTCGGGTATAGTCGTTACTGCCATTCATGTTAATAACAATACTTTTATGGTCTCCAGGCGCTAATGTGGTGACCGTTTGTGACAGTGCGTTCTTTTTTAGCAGCAACAGACATATAGCGGTAACCATTAAAATCTTTGCAATAGGATAGGTTCTCATATATGCGTAATTAGGTACCTGATTTTTCAAATTTTATTTATAATCCGGTTCGTCAGCTGATAGATTTTTCAACTTCTCTTCCAAAACCATTATACGTTGGTTACAATATCTTGCCAGCTCTTCTCGCCCTTTTCTCTCTTCTATCAAATGTAAAGTCAACTCCTCCACTTTTTTCAAAAGCAGCAGGTTCATTTCTGCTAAATCCAACCCCTCTTCACCTATTTTTTTCGCTGATGGAATTTCAGGAAGATGCTTATGCTCCTTGACATAATTTTCGATTTCGGCAAGCGATCGCATTTTATAATCGGGTTCAAAAACATAATCCGGAACGGATATATCCGTCTTTATCTTGATTTCTTTAGCTAAAATGTTTCCTTCAACAGCCAATTTTGCTTTAGGCGTAGTGGTACCGATTCCCACGTTACCATTCCCTGCTATGCGTATCCTTTCCAAAGCGCTTGAATAAAGCGCCAGTCCTGTTGAATTACTATGGAGGTCTTCGGCCGTCGCCACTACAGCAGCCCATTTGTTGGTATCATTTGGATAACCCGTAAGTAGTTTAATACCGTTATATTCACCTGCGTTCGTGACCGTCGCTTTACTTGACAATACCCATCCATTTGTAGGAGTATTTAAGCTTAAATGCCCTTCTTTCAATGTCATATACGTTTCTGCGCCTGATCCCCATGATTGTATACCGAGGTAAGGATTACGTTCCCACCAAGTTTTTGACGTGGACATTGGAACATGAAAAGATCCGTCTATGGCTATACCATCATGCAAGCTTGCTGTAAGCCAATCCGGGCCTGCCGCATTCCTTACGAGCCATTGTTTATTATAAAATGTATTACCACCGGCATTCCCCGTGAAAGCATTGATCTGCAGATAATTTCCTTTTACTGCTCCAAGCGTTTGCCCGTAACTGATTCTCTGGACAAGAATAAATAGCAAGCTGAGGAGTATAAATTTTATAAATTGCTTCATATTTGGAGTACTTTTGTTTTCATTATTATGGTTCGACCACAACAGGCTATTAAAACTATTTCATTGCTGTTCTATTTTTTGCAATCGCTTCAACACGTCATCCAATAGACTTTGCTGATTTTCTAAAGCTTTATCTTTCTCGATTAAATGTAACGTGAGTTCCTCTACCTTCTTAAGTAGTAATAGATTCATCGCGCCCAGATTCAATCCTTCTTTACTTATTTCTTTGGCAGACGGTATCTCAGGAAGATGTTTATGTGTTTTTACATAATCTTCAACTTCAGATAATGAGAGCATTTTATAATCCGGTTCAAAAACATAGTCGGGTACGGAGATATCTGTCTTCACTTTGATCTCTTTAGCCAGAATATTGCCTTCGACGGCTAATTTTGCCTGTGGGTTAGTCGTGCCTATACCGACATTATCCAGAAACACTGATTTTCCCCTTACGGCTATACCGGCGCCACCCACTTTAATACCATAGGCAGCGCCCGAATGCGGGTCCACAAAGCTTTGGTAAGAAAATCTGGATTCACTGCCTAGGGCATAAATATTACCATCGATATGCAGTTTTGCTTCCGGAGTAAGGGTGCCCAGGCCAATTTTTCCACTAACCAAAAGATTGTTTCCAATCGGCGCATTGTTGGGGCCATATCCAACCATCAGGTTTGTATTCCGAACCCTAACCGGTCGTCCGGCATCACCATAGATATTTATGCCGAAATTCTCCTGAATTGAAGTGTTCTGATTCCCCGATTGAAAGAGGATCCATGAACCGGCCCCCGCAGGCCCTCCGTTTGATACCATGGGTATATTTACCTGCGTGTACGCCGTGAATGTCGATAGGAGCATCACCGCCAATAGTGTGTAAAAATTCCTTATCATATCTAAGAATTGAATTTGATCGTATTCGTTACTGTTTTGAAAAGGCTTTCTCTAAGAGAAGCAGCCGATCCTTTACATCAGTAAGCTCTTTATCCTTCTCAATTAAGTGCAAAGTCAATTCTTCTACTTTTTCCAACAGCTTACGGTTCATGTCACCCAGATTAACACCTGCTTCTTCCGCTTCTTTTTTGCTCGGTATACCTGGTAAATGTTTATGTTCATTTACAAACGCTTCGATTTCGGCGAGGGATTTCATCTCATAATTTTCATCGAAGACATAGTCAGGCCAATTGCTTGTGGTTACCTCTACTTCTTGAGCTGAGATCTTTCCCTTTACGGATAATTTGCTTCCTGATTTCAATGCTCCACCGACTGAAAGTGTGTTTGAAATATGAGCGTCGCCAGTCTTGTTTAACTGCATAACGTAGTTTGCTCCTGTACCCCAATAGAAACTTCCGTTGGTATGAAAGCCGAACATCAACTCAGTCGCTTCACGTGGATTGAAAATAATGGCGGCATGGTCGGTCGCTTTAATCTGAAATACATTCTTAAACCCGTTGATACCCGCTGTAGGGTTTGAACCGCCAATAGAAAGGCCACCGCCCTGAAGATCAAGTTTAGCTTGAGGAGAGGGTGTACCAATACCCACGTTTCCTTCGACGATTAAATCATTCTTTCCGGGATTGGCATATGCGTAATTGCCTGCTACTAGCACACCTCCTGCTTTTAGACCCGAGGCCGAGCGTGCTGCAGCAGAATTTAGTAAAAGGAGATACCGACTCAGATCTGTAGTTCCTAAACCTGTGTAAATTGCAGCGTCACCCCCATTGTCCATGGTAATGGTACCTCTGATATCTAATTTGTTGGTCGGACTGGTAGTACCTATCCCCACGTTACCTGTAGTAGGAAAAGTATTTTGGGCATAGGATATCCCCGAAGCACCCATTAATAAAATGAGTACAAGAAATTTCATTCTCATAGTTTCAATTATTTATTACTATTATTTACTAATAAGCAAATCCGCTAATTAATCTTTGATTACTGAATAGCCTTATTGATAAGTGAAAATACCTTCGGTATCAGCTCTTTTGAAAAAAGTGCATAAAAGCGCCTTTATCCCGCTTAATCAAAAAATTACCTATAAAAGATAGAATATCGGTTCAAGTTGTATTCTGCATATCAAACAGATTTAGTTGTTCGATGTAAAAGTATTCAACAGTTTTGATATTAGAAAATTTATTTTAATTATTGCTAGTTTGATTGTTTAAAACTGACGAAAAGTTAAACAAAGCCCAATTACATTGCTCTGGCAAATTCTGAATTGTAACAAAGGGCTAATTTCCCGTACGGTTTAGTGCTGGCTTTCCCGGAACGCTAAGCGAGTTCACTTTCGGCAACGCCCTAATTAATACTTTCGAAGGGATGAAAAAGTTTAAAACACGAAATTAGGCTTATCGAAAATAACTTCCCAAAAAACTTTTTAATCCCAAATTGGTCAAAAATATACAGGAATTCGTAGAAAAGTATAAAATGAATATGGTATTGTCTTTTATCCGAAATAAAAACCGCTCCTTATTAGGAGCGGTCAATTTCTTTAATACCACCAGCTACGACCCATTCGAGCTTTCACTAGTTCAATACAAAAATACCAAAATAGCTTTAAAATGCCAAACTTTAAAACACGAAAATTAGGCTCATCGAAAAATAACTGAGAACAGGTTCATCGAGCAAGCCTGAGATTTTGATACCCTTGACCAGTAATACCGGAATTCGATAACCAGGCAATATAATAGAAATTATTCATCAAAAACCCTATTGGGAGTATTCAAAACGCATGTTTTTCTGTTCTCCAATTTGTTCAAATAGTCAATTCGCGATGGAATCTAGTGGTCGATTGACCACGGATTTCTAGATACGTAAAGGACGAGATAACCCGTGGAAGTAGCCTTCAAACTGGTCAATGCACAATAAAGAGGCCCACCGTTTGTACGAATGGGCCTCCTTAAACAAGTAGTTACTATCTCGACTATTCCTTTTCTTTCTTAAAGACTAGATACTTACATAACTGAAAGCCCAGAAAAAGCCCCAGACTCAACCAGAACAGATAAGCAACAATCTCTACAGGGATCCAATAGTGCAATAACTTTTCATTGATTACATCTAAAAATATATTCACCATAAAGAAAACTGATATTATTTTGCCATAAAGACCTATCTGCAGCCATTTCTTTCTCGTCATCATTTTTCATTCCTTGTTATATATTTCATGACTTCAGCAACTAAAAACAATACGCTAGCTATTATTGCCATCAAAAAAATGAAGTCCATAACATTGCCTAGATATTGTCTGAAAAACATTTTTGAGACAATCATAATTCCGATAATGGCAATGCAATAATTGGAAATTTTATTCCAAATCACTCTCTTTTTCATCTCCTATTGCCTTTTTTTATTTGAGGGTTTACTACCCTAGTATTGTCACTTGCTGTTTGTTTCAGTTTTTCCATATGACTATTGTATTCGTCATAGAGTTCGTATAATCCTTTTCCGTAAAGCAACCATCTGATAGGTTTTGTCACATCTTTAGGAGGTTCATTAGGATCGAATCCTTTCGGAGGATTATTTATAGGATCCAGTGATGGTGGTCTATAAGTATATCCCCATTTGGACGGATCTCCAAACCCGGGTGCAGGAGGTAAATTCTGAGGTAAGTTCTGCAATATAGGAATCAACGCAACAGCGCCCACAACTACCGCTCCTATGGGGCCCGCCCTGAGGCCAAAGGCCATACTGCCCGCAATACCCTCATCCGCATTTCCTGACAGATTACTATACTCATTAAAATAAGCAACGTGCCGGTTTACGTTTGCCGTAACCGGTATTTCACCCTGTGAAGCTACAGTAGAGCCTCCGTTTTCAAGCAGCCTGGTGTCTCCTGCTTTAACAGGTGTGATATTATCATTTGCTGATATCGTATCCAGCCCCATGAAATCCGCGTACCTTACCGGATTGCCCAGTACATAGTTGTACGGTGTATGCTCATAGTGGTTTTCCGCCAGGGGATCCACACTGCCCCATCTACCTATCACCGGGTCATAGAACCTTGCACCGTAATCATACTGTCCTATTCCGTCCTGCAATTCCTTCCCGTTGTAAAGATAGTTATTTTTCGGTGATGGTGTAATGGATGTTGCATCTGCATGCTCCATACCAAACGGGTAATAGTCACGTTTTAAATTCGCTTCTACCGTTCCATTAGTATTCACGCGAAAACCTGCACGACTGTTACCTAAATGGTCTTTCAATACGTATTCATAGATAAAGCTGCTTCCATTTTTTGAGATACGTCCTTCTTCCGTATGGATGATTTCCAAGCTACCATCTTTCCATTCCGTTCCCTTTACATAGTCACGTACTATACCTGCGTTTACGGAACGAAGTTTCACACCTGCGCCGGTATAGGTATACGTTATCGGTTTAGCTCCAGTTATCTTTTCGGGTAAATTCAAGTAATTATAAGCGATGTCATTAGCATTGCGACCATCACGCGTCATATTCCCACTTGCAGGATCATGCGTATAGGAATAAGTAGTTGTACCGAACTTAATATCCAATAGTTTGCTACCCTCATAACGGTATACCCACTTTGCACCTGCGTCACGTGTCAAGCCTTTAATGTTACCCATGACATCGTATTCCAGTAGCTCCTTCTTTCCGTCACTCGCCGTCCCGTTTACAAGTCGGTTAATTTCGTCATAAGTATATTGATAACTGCCCGCTGCCGCATTATTTCGCTTCCATTCCTGTCCGCTTATATTACCATTATACTGCGCGGTTCCCCCAGCCAAAGCATCATTGTATCGAAGTGTTTGACTGAATAGTTTTGATCCGATAGTAGTAACCCAACCTCGCGAATTATAGGCGTAATTAACGGCCTCTTCAAAACTACCATCGGTTTTCCCGTGCAAGCTCTTTGTCATTAGCTGGCCAACACCGTTATAACTGTTACGTGCGATCAGGACTTCTGCTCCAGCCGCTGAAGCTCCATCTTTTACCTGCTTTCTTGTGTCAAGGAGGCGACCTCTATGATCGTAACTGTATTTAGTAGTTACCGTGAGTGCAAGTGCATTTGCTGTATACACTTTTTGAATGGTCTGCGTAGGCTGACCATTAAAGTTATAAGAGTATTCTAATGTATTGTAATTTCCACTCAATGTCGCTCCTTTATAATGCTGGCTCCATTCCATCTGCACACGCCCTCTGCTATCGTAGTAATAGACCGTCCAGAGCCAGGTTTCTGTTGATGCACCAATTACACGTTCCTTTTTTGCTGTTACCAACCCCTGCACTTGCTGACTATAGCTAGCAGGTTTTGTATGACTAGGCGGAGTGAAGCCCGAATAGCTATCGTAATAATTTACTTCCATAATCTCATATTTGACAGGCGTAGCTGTAGGCAATATGGGCATACTACGATTGGTGTAGCCATGTAGGTTACCAGTAGCAGTTGAGCGTTCTTCCCAATGCGTTGGGAAAGCCTGCCCATCAACAGCATGCTGTGTTTCCCACCAAGGAATAACACCATTCTTTTGTGTCCCCTTCATAACCAATCGCCCTTGCCCATCATATTTATAAAATAGATTATAGTCTGCCCCGTCCGCTGCTTTTTGTCCATCCTGATGGATCACCGTCAACCCTTGGCTGTTATATATCATTTTCTGCCAAGCATTGCTACCAGGGAGCTTTTTTTGCGACAACATATTTCGCTTGTCATAGCGATATTGATAAGCGAACTTCGTAATATCATCCAGGGATATAGCACCCGATGTACGATCGGGCAATAAACCTGGAGGGAGGACATAGCACAGATTGCCAAAATTGTCGTATACATAATAAGTGCTGAGCATTTCGGTATTTGCTCCATTCTTATTAAAAGTACGCCTTAGCACTATCCTTTCTTGTTTATCGATGTACTCTTCCACCGTTCCAAGTCTTCCTTTTGTACTTGTCCAATTTTCATCTTTTGATATCTTCACAGAAAGTTCACCCGCTGCGTAAACCCCATTAAGTTGAAGGACCGGATCGCCATATTGATCGTAACCTACTCCATAATTGCTGACTAGTCGCGTAGTGGCAACGGTAGTGAAGGCCACTGCGTTATTTACCGTGTATTCCGTACGGATGCTATGCCCTCCACCTGTGTAGCCAGCAGTAGATGGCTGCCAAATTGCACCGGCGAACCCCTGTTCCAGTACTCGGTTTGTCGGAGCCGCTTCATACATAGGTCTATTAAACGAAGGTGTTGCCGTAGTCCCAGAGGTAGGTTTAGGAATGACAACTACTCCGTCCTTACCCCCATTATAATAAGCTGCCTGAGCAGTTATTGCATCTGTTTTGTAGGCTCCGTTCTCGCCTGACACATAAGGGAGATAAGTTCTGTCTTCCCTTCCGAAAGCGTCATAAGTGCGATGAGTTACAATATCGCCATACCCGGAACTTGCCCTAACAGACACCGTCTGTACAGATCGTCCAAGCCCATCGTAGTATTCGATATCTTGCATTTTCTGTGCGGCAGTTGTGGCCGTAGATGCAGCATCTAAAGGCATTGTATAGACAGTTTTCAACACATAGTTTTGCGATGCAGGAAAAGTTGCAGGCATAGGAATCAAAGAAGCATCCTGTACAATATATATTCGTACATTTTTTCCTGAAGGGATATAAAAGCCGCTTTTAAGCGTAATACTCTTTGTGGCTTTAAGCTCAGTTGAATTACCATCATAAGTGCTTAGCACCAAGTCCTGTTGTTGCCCTTTAATAACAACGGTTACTAAGAGGAATCCAATAAACAGCATTGTTGTTTTAATTCGTATGTTCATTTTATTTATCCTCCTGCTTAGTTACGGTAATTGTAATTATAGCTTTCCAGTAATTTACCCTCCATATCTCTACTTTCCGAAAGTCTGCCTAGTCCATCATATACATAATAAACTGTTCTTCCTGATGGGTCTGTCACGCTAGTCATTCCGAAAAGCGGGTCATATGTATAGGTTGTCATTGACGCTTCAAGGGGATGCAAGCGAATTTCATCAACCACCACCGCTCCACTTAGCTCAACGGAAGTTACACCTTTAAATTGCAAACGATATTGGGTCCAACCCTTGTACGTTGAGACTGCTGTAGATGCTGTATTTACGGTACCACCAAGTTTCAAAGTTGGCCGAGTTGCGCCCTGAACCCAATAAGTCATTACATATTCTCGTGCCGCTGTTAATCCACTTTTGCTGAGTGCTCCGCCCGATAAATTATAGACTTTTCTGCCAGCTGGATTATTAGTCGCAGCAACGGGCGCACCTGCATAATTCCAATTCCCTTTCCCTTCGGCTTCAAAGCCTGCATAGGCAATATCGACCTGACTTGCATTCTTGACTTCAGCGACCGGGTATTGTGCGTTGTAACTCCATAAATAGCTGACCAAAGTTCCTTTTTCTAGTGAAGACGTTAGCACATTCCCTCTGCTGTCATACGCATGATGCCGTACCCTTACAACATTTCCCTGACCGGGCTTATCGGTAGAAACTGTTTGGGGCACATAAATATTTGCGGTTGAAATGGGTTTAAAATAATTTGTTATCACATTATAAATCATGTTATTTTGCGTATTAACAGATAACCTATTTTCTAATGGATAATCCATCATATTCTTGTCCACCATCGTTTGGTATACCCCGTTAGGGTCCCTACCTTCATCGACCATATCCTTTGGATATTTATAAGTGTGGATTTCTTTAACACTTTTGCTATCGGTGAGCGTATCGCTCTTTAAATAATAATAGTTTCCGTCATAACCGTAACCTCGAACTTCCGTAACTTGTCCGCCACCATCATATTTTGTATTCGTTACTTTTATTAATTCAGCTCTTCCAGCATCAGGCGTGAAATCCCGCATCCGAAAATATCGTGGTGAACCGTTGGGATCAATTTTTTGAGCATAATTCAAGAATACGACAGGCGCAATGGATATCGATCTAAAATTGTTAAGCCTGACCGGATCTCGATAGTAAGTATCTTGTACAAAGCGATAGTTGTTGACCGTTTTTGTTACAGGCTGGTTGCTTGCATTAAAGACCTGCTCTTCCAACATTAAACCATAACTCCAGTCCGTATAATCTGCGGGAGCAAAAGGAAATCCGGTAATAATGGGTCGTGAATGCTCAAACGTCGTGAAATACCTTACAATTTTTCCATTACTGACACTATTATTCGTCAGTTTTTCTACAACACGACTATAGGTAACAGGGCTTCCGTTAATATTAACCAAATCGGTAACAGATGAGCTGTTTCTAATTATCACGTTAGGAGATCCAGGATAATAAGCAGGGATGCCGTTTGCTTCGATATAATCATAATCCGTTTCAAACGAATAAATGGGATAGACGCCCAGTATTCCGGAAGAGGTTTTTCCGTCATCAAGTGTATATTCAAATTCCCGAGTATTGACCGGTGTGGATGATATACCATCGTAATCTTTAATTGCGGCAACGCGCAAACCTCCCACATGCGTTTGCTTGTTACTATAGGTTTTCGTTGTAGATCCGGCTTCGCCTTTTTCCTGCCATGAAATTCCGATATAACTCGAGAAATTTTGTAATCCACTGGAATACATAACAATACGATAAGCATTTCCCTTTATCAGATTAGATACCGAAAACGTCGCCGAAGATCCGTTACTAGAATAGGACATCGTGCCGCTTGCTAGAATGCGCATGGTAGACGGATTCGTTGAATTATAAAATTCAGCTGTTATGGTACACCCACCGTTACATGTTCCACCAACTCCGGAATTCAATGTAATTTTAAAAGTTGTTGAGCTATTATTCTCTCCATTATAGGTGATATCTCGATAATCCGATTTATAAGGATCTGCGCTATTAACATAGCACGACGAGGTTCGTTCAATATACGGCGGATTAGGAATAGAGACGGTAAATTCTTGGTTAAGCCAACTATCCACCGCTTTGTTAGCCTCCATTTCAAAAGTTGTATAGCCACCCGAAGGGTACGTAATTTTTGTTAGCGAACCTGTTTTTATATAAACTGAGTCAGTATGTCTGTTAGAACCCGGCAATTCATACCTAGGTTGAACAGCGTTTCCTGCACCAACCTCCAAGCCTATTCCTTGAGGGAATATTTCCCGAGGTATCCAACTATCTACATGACCTTTATAGTAGCCCCAATGATCGGGCCTTTCTGCATTTCTATTTGGGAACGGTCCTCTTTCACTAAAGTAATTCAGAATATACGATTTTTCTTTCGTTTCATTGACACCTTGTAGCGGTACTACTTCGGTCAATGTAGCTCGGTTCAACGAGTAATCCTGTTTAAGCTCATATCCCCGTTTATTCAGCCCATCAGTTATACTGATTTTCTTCAGGAGATAATCGCCTGGTAGATCCGTCCTTTGGACATTATCGTAAGTAAAATCTGCGGTTACACCGTTCGGAAAGATAATTTTATTAAGCCGCTTAGCTGTTATACTTTGTGATGATGTGGATGAGTTAGTACCGTTTCGTGTTACCCAATTCTCGGCGAAAGCTTCGAAGCGGGTTTCCGAAGTACCTACATAATAATTACTTATCCCATAGGGGCTATATTGCAACGTAATTTTGTTGCTATTAGTAGGATCTATAATTTCCGTTAGATACCATGAAGAGGAGAAGGTTTTCGTCCCCGTCCAAACGGCTCCTATGTTTGTGGTAACCTCTGCTTCATTGAAAACATAAGTGAAACCCTTTTCATCTATGATTGTAAATTGGACAATCATGTCACGATTTTCCAACCTCCCCATTTGCTTAGTAATTTTTAGATTTTGTTGCTTGAGCATTAAAAAATCACCATTTTTCCCAAACATGAATTTGCCTGACTTTCCACAAAAATTGAATACGAATATATCGCTTTGTCCATCGCGTACGCCAGCATAAATATTGTTGAACGGTCTTAAGCTAATATCGACCGGCGAATTACCTTCCGTCTCATTCGCAGGCAACGGTCCGTTGTTAATGAAGCCGTTAGAAGGCTCCTCATCATAACTGCCCCTAACTATTCGTGTAATTACACCTCCTGCATTAAGAGCCCAGCCCAATCCTACACTAGACGCTAGCTCCTCTAACTTTACCCCACCCGCATGATAGTCGAGAGAAACATCAAGCTGGAGATTATTGGAGGTATTCTTATAACTATAGATCGGTATGCTCACTTGAGGAATGCCTGTGCTGGGTCCAACGGGAATATTCCCAAATTTGGTTAAGGCCGAAGCATTAGGTGATGGTCCTACGATTTGATTTAACGTTGGGTTTAGTGGCTGATTTGTTTGTGCAAACGTAACTTTAGAAACCGCCAATAAAATTACTATCCATCTAAATTTATTCATTTGAACTACTGCTTATTTTCTGTTATTTTGTTCTATTACCGAAAGTCGTTCTTCTAATTTTTGACGCTCTTTCTTTTCCTCAATCAAATGCAAAGTCAGCTCTTCTACCTTTTCCAATAATTTCCGATTCATCTCTCCAAGACTGACTCCGTTCTCCTCTACTTCCATCTTATTGGGCACGCCAGGTAAGTGTTTATTTTCTTTGATAAAAGCTTCGATTTCCGCAAGTGATTGCATTTTGTAATTATCTTCGAAAACATAGTCTGGCCAGTTGGCACTTTCCACCAAAATTTCCTTTGAGCGTATTGTTCCATTTACTTCCAAAAGATTGGAGGGTGTTGCCGTTCCGATGCCTACATTTCCGGCTGTGGTGATGGTGAGTCGTGATTGTGTAGTGCTGAAGTTATTATCGGCAATGTGGTAAGCTCCGCCTTTTACATAGGTATCCCACCGGCGGGCGATATTGCCATTGCCATCTCCTTCTGCCAAGGCCAGACCAGGCGCCGAACGAGGACTAGTCAAGGTAATCCAGGATCCATTAGGAGCACTCCCGGGATTCTGGATCTGAAGTCCGCCGCTGATGCCACGGATTAGGCCATTCACCAATAGCGGAACATCAGCCGCCGGCGCAATGCCAATAGCGGCATTACCGCTGGATGGAAAGGTGTTTTGTGCATAGGCGCCCATACCGAATAATAATAGGGCAAATAGGAGTAGATGTCTCATTTTAGTACTGTTTTATTTATAAATTCGTTTTATTTTAGTTTTATATAGTATCAATCGCAACGGAACATGGGTAGGCCTTTACTGCTTGGTCCAGACAATACTGAGTTATGCGCAACAATAGTTAAAAATTTCAGGTCATTAGTTATAAATTGATTCCCGATTAATCATAACATCTAGGTTATAGCCAATAAGAGTCCTTTGGTACTCAAAAGTACCCATACATAAACTGATCGCCACTAGGCAAAATATGCCCTTGTTAGCGCATAAGCGTTAAAATTTATTCTGAGGTTTAAAAAACACCTTTAGGCATACAAAAACAGGTTCGGTTATTTTACCATATCAAATAGATTTAAGTTATTGTTAATCAAGATAAAAATATGTAAGAAAAATGAGATATCAAAAAAATGTTGATAAAATTATAATAAGCTTGTATAAGACGATGAGGCTAAGGCTTTAATTAGATCAGTATCCCTTTATGCTATTTATTATGATTTTCATTCAGGTGATTACTCAGTTCACTTTTCAATTGCTGTAGCTCTTTCAAAAGGTCAATCTGATGTAGAGTGAGTTCTTCTACTTTTTTCAACAGTAACAGGTTCATTTCCGCTAAGTCCAAGCCGTCTCTCTTTATCTGTTTAGCCGATGGAATTTCGGGCAGGTGCCTATTTTCTTTTACATATTTTTCAACTTCGGTCAATGGAAGCATTTTATAATCCGGTTCGAAGACATAGTCGGGTGCTTCAATGTTAGTAACCACTTTTATTTCTCGAGCTACGATATTACCCTCCACGGCTAGCTTGGCTTTGGGTGTACTGGTACCAATACCTACGTTACCATTACCGGCAATCCGTATCCGCTCGGCAGCACTGGAATAGAGCGCCAAACCTGTATTATTGCTATGCAAATCTTCTGCGATTGCTGCAATCGCAGCCCATTTATTGGTATCATTTGGGTAGCCATTGAGTAATTGAATTCCATTGATATGATCTTTCTCTACCGCCATTGCTTTGCTGGCAATTAACCAGCCATTGCTGATACTGGCAATAGAAAGCTTTGAAGTCGGATCGATTGTACCAATTCCTACATGGCCGTTTTTTAGCGTCATATAGGTTTCGGCTCCATGCCCCCATGATTGGATATTGTGATAGGGATCACGTTCCCACCAGGTTCGGGTATTGGACATAGGAGTTAAAAAAGATATATCAATACCAATTCCGTCATGCAACCTTGCCGTTAGCCAATCTGCACCTGTCGCGTCGCGTACCAACCAACGCTTATTATAAAAAGTATTGGAGGAACTACCTGAAACGGAATTGATTTCCAGAAAGTTTCCTTGGGCAGAACCTAAGGTTTGTGCTACGGTCGCATAATGGAATCCTACTAATAAGAAAGCCACGGCAAAGGCGTGTTTTGTAAAATTTGTCATATTAATGATACTAGTTTCGGTTTGACTTAAATGACGTCCTATTTAGATTATCCGGTTTAGGAATAATTCTTACAATAAAAGTAAGAATAAAATCTAAATTTAAAATAAATTGCAAATTAATTTTTAAACTTACGGAACTAAAAAGACACTCTTTGTTTTCCTATCGATAATGAATATGTTTGTATACAGAAAACTATGGCCGGAATCAACATCAACCAGTTCAAACAAGTTCCTAACAGAACGGCGGTTTCGAAGGAGCCCGCAGCCAATGTATTTGAATTCCTGAACAAGGACATCAGCCTTTTCGCCATCATGGGCGATAAACAAAAGGAATCGCTCTACCATGAATTATCTATCTTGCTTAAAGCCGGTGTTGATCTCAAATCAGCCTTGGAGTTACTTATTTTACAACTACAAAAACACAAGGAAGCAGACCTATTAGAGCAGATTAAGAAAAATATTGTTGAAGGCGGCTCGCTCTCGGGGGCATTACAACAACATAAAGATTTTACGCCTTATGAGTATTACAGCATCCAAATTGGGGAAGAAACGGGGAAGCTCAGTGAGGTATTGGAAGAGTTGGCACTGTTCTACCGTAAGCGGTTAAAGCAGAAACGTCAAATTACCGGAGCGCTGATGTATCCGGCGATCGTTACCGCCACTTCCATCGGTGCTATTTTTTTCATGATGAATTTCATTGTGCCCATGTTCGGTGATATTTTCAAACGATCAGGAAGCGATCTACCGGCCATTACGCAGGTAATCGTTGACGTCTCTAACTTTACGCGAAAATATGCCTTTTTGTTTTTGCTGATTGCCATCGGTGTGATTACCTGGCTATATTTACAGCGGAAGAAAGAGTGGCTACGAAAAGCTAGCGCCTCGGTGCTTTTGAAGTTGCCTATTTTTGGCGTGATGATCCGTAAGATTTATTTAGCCCGTTTCTGCAATTCGATGTCTTTATTAACAGGCTCGAAAGTTCCGCTTATTCGCGCTATTCAGTTAAGTCGACAAATGGTTGGCTTTTACCCCATCGAGATTTCGCTGGAAACGATAGAAAAAGACATTCTACAAGGCAAAAGTTTACATGAAAGCCTGCGTAATTTTCCAATCTACGACATTAAGCTCATCTCGCTGATTAAAGTAGGCGAGGAAGTTAATCAGTTGACCGACTTCTTTGGTAAAATTGCGACGCAATACAGTGACGATATTGAACACCAGTCCGCTTTGATTTCTTCCATGCTGGAGCCGTTTATTATTATCTTTTTAGGTTTCGTAGTAGGGATTATTTTAATCGCCATGTATCTCCCTCTCTTCCAAATGGGCGGAAGTTTTGGATAGAGAAAATAGGCAATAAAGCCTACTTTTCCCGTTCCTTAAGTTGTTGCTTTACTTCGCTTAATTCCTTGTTAAGTGTGATCACATGCAAGGTCAGCTCCTCGATCTTCTCCAACAGCTTTTTATTCATTTCTCCTAAACTGACCCCTTCTTCCTTGACTTCTTTTTCGCTTGGGATACCTGGCAAGTGTTTATTCTTTTTAATGAATTGATCGGTTTCGGTTAAGGACATGAGTTTATAATTTTCGTCGAAAACATAATCGGCCCAGCCACTTTCTACTTTGACCTCTTTTGCACGGATGGTGCCGTTGACTGCCAACTTGGTACTGGGAGTAGTAGTTCCGATACCAACATTTCCATTCGCAAGTAAGCGCATCACACTGACATCTCCTGAGAGTTGAATATCGAATCCGTTAGCAGAGCCTACACCTGTGCCACCTATGCGGAGTCTAGGAACGTTATTCAGCCATCCCAAAAAAACAACCGCTTCGTTGTTGTCTGGGTTTTGGGAACGGATATAGTCAGACGCATTGATGCTTCCCCGTACATCCAGTTTGGAGACAGGACTCGTCGTACCTATTCCTATGTTTCCATTGATATCTTCTGCTAAGATTTTTCTCCAAACTTCCCAACCGCTATTAAAACCGGAACGGTAATAAAGGTCGCTATTGGAAAAAGCTAACTCATGTGACTTCCCTCCGGAATCGTTGTACCAACCTCTGAGCCCCACGACCGTTGAAAAGTTTCCGACCGGAAGTCCTAGCGTTGTGCTTTGTTTGAAATTGACTTCGAAGCTCTGTGCATAGGAAGTCGGCGTAGTTACAACTGCTCTGGTATCTGGAACAGTTAACTTATTTTGAGCATATGAATAAGAAAGTATCCCAAAAAGCAATAATGAACTGGCAATCGATTTAATATCAAACATATCATTTACAGTTAATTTAAACCCTCTAATTTAGCTTCAAGCTGTTCTATTTTTTCCTGCTGTTGAATCATGTGAAGTGTCAGCTCCTCGATCTTCTCCAACAGCTTTTTATTCATTTCTCCTAAACTGACCCCCTCTTCCTTGACTTCTTTTTCGCTTGGGATACCTGGCAAGTGTTTATTCTTTTTAATGAATTGATCGGTTTCGGCTAAGGACATGAGTTTATAATTTTCGTCGAAAACATAATCGGCCCAGCCACTTTCTACTTTGATCTCTTTTGCACGGATGGTGCCGTTGACAGTCAGCATTTCGGAGGGAGCAGTGGTTCCGATACCTACTTTTCCGTTAACGGCAAGATAAGTACCATAAGACACCGCTGTTTGTGTGCTATAACCTATTGATACTCCTTTATAATAGGTCTTATTTCCAATATCGGGCTGAAGATGTAGATCGCTATAATACATTCCATATACACCCGTTAAATCCGAATGTCTTGCTAATATCCAAGAGCGCCTTGCATTTATGCTTCTTGCCGTACCAAATTCCAAAGCATTATTAGACGATTCAACCAGTATAGCTCCATCACCTCGGCTCGTGACAGACGGATAAGTAGTAGTAGCGGTACCATTTAGAATGTGCAACGGCATTTCCGGATTAATCGTGCCAATACCAGCATTGCCTGTACTTTGAAGTTTATTTGTTTGAGCATAGGATGAGAATTGCCACAAAAAAGCGAAGGCTAACAAAAAGACTTTTTTCATTATTGATAAAATTGTATGTAATTAGAACTAAATGCTCCTCAAAGCAATGAAAGTAATTCTTTATTGTATCAAGACAGTAAGCCTACAGTTTAAGCTCCCCTGAGAGACTGATTTTGAATCATGTAAAATAGATTTAAGTTAATTTTAAAGTAAATGTAATATAATAAGTAAATATTTCAAACAAGAATTATACTTGAATTTTCCACACTACTAAGAATTGAGACAGCATTAGATGTCGGTTGTTCTCATTTCTATTATTTCATATTTTTTATAGCTTTGCTATATAGTTGTGTAATTTATTGAACCTATTCCTTGAATCCGTGATTGCACTAACAGAATCGTCAGACAGCTAAAAGATTAAACACCATTAACTATTAAAACAATGACAACACCTAAACTTTTTATCAGTGCCTTATTACTGCTGCTAAGCATAAAAGGCTTCAGCCAAACCAACACTGTTACAGCCGCTAAAATAGGTATCGGCACTACCACTCCGGGCTTTTTACTGCATGTTCTCGGGAGCAATGCATCCCCTAGCACCAATCCTGTGATTCGTATCGCTTATAACGGCAAAGCAGAAGATTATGTCGGTGAAACCGGGAGTATCGTATTTTCCAAACATTATGACCTCAACGCTACTGCTAAGATTTATGCATTTTCAGAATGGGGTAAAACATCATTCCACGAATCTGACTTACGTTTTGCAACCGGTACTAGCTCCGGATTGGTTGACCGTATGGTGATTAATCAATTTGGTAATGTACTGATCGGTAAGCTCTATCAACAGTTTAACGGTTATAAACTGGATGTGAACGGGCCTATACGGGCAAACGAGGTGGTCGTTAATACGACCGGTGCCGATTTTGTGTTTGATAAAGACTATAGCCTGATGCCTTTAAAAGAGGTGGAAAAATTCATTGCACGGCATGGGCATTTACCGGAAATTCAACCAGCTGCGAAAATGCAACAGGATGGTGTGGAACTGGGGCTTCTTAACACTAAATTATTACAAAAGATAGAGGAAATGACGCTCCATCAGATTCGTTTAGAGAAAGCACTGGAGCAGGCGCTACAGCGTATTGAGATGTTAGAAGAAAAGAAATAAGGAGCTTATTTTGGTTGTTTTTAGGCTTTTAACTGTTCTTAAAAGCCTAAAAACAATTTAGCCTTATCAAACCAACTTACTGCTTTCTCCTGAGCGGTATTGTGCTTGAACTTGGTATATTGCTTCTGCACACTGTCTTGCGGATGAAAGGTAGTGACGACTCCCTCCTTACGCCCTTTGAACAGTCGCCCTTTTTCCTTTAACTGTCCCTGTTCATCATAGAGTGCATATTTCCCGTTTTCTTCTCCCAAGTACCAGGTCGATAACCGTCGAAGTGTACCGTTCGGATCCATGTAACGCCATTCGCCCGTTTTCAAGCCTTTATAATAAGCACCCAATACCTTTAAACTTTTGTCCGGATATAGCTCCTGATAGGCGCCGTGCAAAACGCGGCCCTTAAAAGCGCCCTGTGTATAGCGTATACTATCCCGCAGATACCAAGCATAGATCTTCTTTGGGTCTGCTTGTTCTACTTTTTCTTTTACATTGAGCTCCGCGACTTGAAAAGAACCATCTGCATGACGAATGGTCGCTTTATTTTTATAGGGGAGCGCCTCCAATAATTCCTTTTGCCCATAAGAAGGGAGGGAGAAGCATAGCAGGTAGATTCCGATAATCAGTGTAAAATTTAATTTCATTGTTTTTTGTTTAGTATCAGGACATAAGTATCAAGACCGTAGACTATGGTCGCGCTCACAGCTCGTAACGTACAACCCGACGATTTAACTACTTAACTACTTAACTATTTAACAACTCAACAATTCCTTAACTAATTATTTCGTCATTACATTCTCCTGTCCTTGATATTTTATCTTAATATAAGTAGGTGTATTTTGCAACAAGGTAACTCCCTCCCTTGTTTCACCTACTTTTATCATAAAATCCTTTTCATTCAGTCCCATCAAAATGACGCTCTTTTTTGCTTTTGCGTTCGTCACTTCTCCGAGATACTTAATCATGCCCCAATCGATATAAGGTTCTTGAGGTGGTGGATTATAATTTTCAACCACCTCGCCTGTTTCTATTACTTCCGGTTCGGCTTCTGCCCCGGCAGACAAAAACGGATCGCGGTAGCCTCCTTTTGGCTTAAAGCTCGTGATCGTATCCGTTAAATTCGTCTTGGGCATCGATTTTTTTTCTGCTGCCATTACCGGTGTCGGTAAAATAGGATCTTCTGTGGCTTGGATGATTTTATAGAAGATCCAGCCCCATATCAGGAGTACTAATAGTAAAAGTGGTATGGTTAGTTTCTTCTTCACCTTCATTACTGATTGATCATAAAACTTCGGTAGCTCGAATAGCCACTGGTATTCCCTGCTTTATCTGTCGCGCGTAAGCGCCATATCACCCGTTCGCCGATACTACTGCTTGTAAAATTATGACTGGTGCCTTCCAAGCTTAGGGGATATGTGGAGCTATACAGCGTGGTTGAATCGCTTTTATATACATACAGTTGATACTTCACTGCATCGCTTACCGCCTCCCATCGTAAGGTAACGGGACTTGGCACGGAAGCATTGTTCCCTGGCGCGGTCATTGTAGGCACCGCAGGAGGTGTTCTGTCGTATGTAAATTGGCGAACGGTTGACCACAGCGACTGCGAGGTGTCCGACTCCGCTCTTACCCGCCATTGGTATACCTGTTCTTTTGGTATAGTAAAATTATGCCCCGTACTTTCCAATACACTGTCGTATAAAAGATTTTCGGGATCGGTAAAGTTATTCGTATCGATCTGCAATCGATAACCTGTAGCACCGAATAGGGTTTGCCACCCAAAGCGCAAAGCGGTATTCGCGGTTAGGAGCTGGTCTGCAGGATCGGTTTGCACCACTACCTGCTTACTTAGGTCCGACTCATATATCACAAAAGCGCGCGTGGTATACACCGTTTCGCTGCTACCATTACGGGCCTGTACCCGCCACTGGTAGATACCCGGCTCTAAACTCAACGTAAACTTCGGCGCGGTTACCACTGTATCTGCATGGTATAGCGATACCGAATCAAAATCGGGCGATGCCACCTGCAAGCGGTATTCCAAGGCATCGTCTAGCTGCTCCCATAAGAAGGTAACGGTATAGGTAGGGATCTGTGCCTGGTTGCCCGGCGACAGGAGCGTTACCTGCCTATCTTTAATATCTTCTTCCAAAAACTCTTTACAACCAAAGGCTGTGAAAAGCAATCCTATGAACAGGATGAAAACGTTAATTTTACAGTTCATTATCTTAATTTTTTTGCGTTAACCGAATAACAAGCAACTAATCCCCCGCCACATAAGCCGTTGTTAAATACATCTTCAACTCGGCTGTTCTTGTAAGCGCATTCAATTCCTTCCGAAAAGCGACATTAACTAAATTCAGTTCCTTGCCTTTTTCGATCTCATACCAACATTGCAGGAGGTCATTATAACTCCCCACCAAACAATATTCATCATAGTTCACGGTCAGTCCCTCTGCAGTGACGGCCTTCGTAGGTGGTACGTCTTTAATCACCAACCCGTTGTTCTCTGCCGCAGAGGCCACAATATTTAACATGTTCACTTTCGCATTGCCTTTATCCGAAGCGTTCACGAAACCCGCGCTGCCAACCTTTTGCATCCGTGCCCTAAGCTGCGACAGCTCGGTTTCCTTCTGTTGTGAATTCGCCTGGGCCGCACGGGCTGTGTGATAGGCCGATCGTAACTCCAATGTTTTCTTGATGCTCATCTGATAGACGACGAACAAGAACAGCAGGGCACCCCACCATAGCCATTTGTTTTTCTGCTGCCAGGTATATGTTGTCCAAAATCCTTTCATCGCAAAATCAATTTAAGGTTAAATACCCCCCGCTCCTGCTTTTCATCGTATTTATAGTCTACCAAGGCAACCTCTTTGCTAAAACTCATCATGCTTATCACTTTTACCCAATGGTTGAGGGCGCCTATAGTTTCCGTTGTACCTGTAATGCGTATCAATCCGGATTGATATTTTGGCCTTCGTTCTTTTCTACTCGCAATTTCGTCCTGCGGAAAAAAGTTCAATTCATCTAAGCTGATATATTTGGGCACCGAAGCGCCCAGCTGATCGGCAATATAGCTCAGCGGTTCTTTATCGCCCCTTTCCGTGTAGTTAATCACTTCAACCAATTGCTCTTGACCCTTCAGCACATCCTTCAGCTGCTTAATCTCCTTATCTAGCAAAGAGACGTCACTCAAGCTGGTATCCGCCATTTTTCCATTATAGTGTAAGAAGTAGAAGGTGTTTAACAATAAGATCAATAAGAAAAAGACACCCAATAGAAGCGCTGATCGTTTAAAAAACCATTCTTGTCGTTTATCTTCTATTCTACCGGCAAGGCTATCTACGGCTAAGGTTGCCATAGGCATCTCGCTGAGCACGAGAAAACCGAGTGCAAAGGCAACCAAAAAGCGTTCGTTCATTTCCTCATCGCCAATCCGTATAATGCGTCCCGGTTGTTCCGCCTCTTCCCATTGATAGGCAATTATTTCATTTTCTTTTAGTTCAAAATGGTGCCGGGCCACTTGCAGCAATTCGCTCCTCTCTTTAACAACGGCAGGCAATAGACTTGCTATGTGAAAAGGTCCTAAACTTACAGAAAGTAGCTGCTCCTGTATTTTTGCAACGTGTAGTAATAGCTCATCCAAACGATCTCGGCGGATAACCGAGAGTACTTCCATCACGCTCTGTGAATTCCTTTGTAGATAAAAATCCTGCTTTTTAGCGTTTGGCAAAACCAAACGAAGTAGATCCATATCATCTTTGAGATCCACGCTTCTAACAAAGCGATGGATAATCCCCTTACCATTTAGCGAAAGCGCAATAGGCACTCCATTGGGCAGGATGCTTAGTAGTTTCTCCACGGTTGGAATATCGCCTTCTCTCCGTAAAACTTCAATGGCATTCCCTTTTCGCTTCAGCAGCACCAATTGCATGAGCAGTCCTTTCTCGGCAAAAGTAGCTTCCACCGCTGCTAGCAGCGGGATATGGCGGGCATATGAAAGGAGCTGTTCTTTAAACATTTTAGAGTTGTTAGCTGTCAGTTATCAGCTTTTAGTAATTTTTACCGTCCCTGCGGGAGGCAAGCTTTTTAATTACTGATAAATAATCGTCGGCTTAATAAACACCACCGACACCACTTTATTTTTTGATTTTGTTTTATTACTAAAAATCCATTTCAACACCGGTATACGGGACAGGAGCGGCACGCCACCACCTGTTTCGGCATTTTCATAGCGCTCGATACCACCTAATACCACCGTCTCTTCGTTCCGTATCCGGATAATCGATTCGAACTTACTGGTGGAGGTGGGTGGTGGCTGGTTGATCGGTGTATCCTGCGTAAAATCAGAAATGTCCACCGTAATATTTAATGTCACCTGTTCATCCCCCGATACTATCGGCTTGATTTTGATGGTGGTAGCTGCTTTAATCTCGTTAAATTGCTGGGTAACAATATTCTGTGGCGTCAAAGAACCTATCTGATTCTGGGTTGACACACTATAAAAACGCGAACTTCCGATACTTAGTACAGCTGAATGCCCATTGAGCGTTGAGAGTTTGGGCACGGAACGCATCTCCACATTATTGTTATTTTCCAAAGCCCTTAAGCGTACATAAAAATTGGGTGAAACCCGCCCGAGATTAAAAGATCCGGTACCGATCCGCGACAAGAAATCGTTAATGGAACGGGCACCAAAGGTAAAATCGGTACCATTGGATGAGAGCAATTCACCTCCTGTTCGAACGGAGTCGGAGACGCCCATGGTAATGCCTGTACTAATGGTATGCCCTTTCCGTACATCCAGCATATTGACCTCAATTAAAATCATAGGTACCAACACATCCAGTTGTTTTACCAAGGAAGCAATTTCATTGACCTGTGGAGCAGATCCGGCTAAGAGGAGTGTATTCTGCTCGCGAAACTCCTTTATCTCCACGCCTTGTTTCCACTCGGCCGGAATCATAGCCTGCACGGTATCGATCGAACGGTGTTGTAAATGTACGGCTTTAATTTCGCGAAGACCTTCTAAGCGCCTCTCTCCAATCAGGTAAATCCCATTATCGTTTTTAAAGGTATAGACAGTGCCCCTCAGAAGTGAGGTTAACAGCTGATCAAAACCTACGTTTGTCAACTTAGCGGTCGCATTCCCCTGCAAACCACTAAAAAGAAAGTAGTTGGCCTCCACCTGTGCGGCTGCATTCTTTATAATCTGATCGATGGGGGTATTTTGCGCCTCAATGCTCAGTAATTTAGCGCCGGAGCCATTATCGGTGGCATCAAGAAAAAACTGCGGATTACCATCAGAAGGCGTTTGCTGGATCGGCAGGCGACGCGTGCTCAGCTCTGACTGGCCGTTAATAAAGTTCTCCTCATTAGGCCCTAGCGGTAAGTATACAAAGGAACCACCGGCTGTTTCTGCCAGCTTCACCTGATTGCTAAATGCTAGCTGGCGTAAAGCGGCGCCTAACTCCATACCCTGCACAAATAAGCTTACCTGTTTGCCCTGTAGATCATTAGTCACAATCACATTCGTACCGGTTAATTGCGTAATCGTGCGGGCAACCACCACCAGGCTATCGTTCTCAAGCGACAAGCTGATCAGCTTATTGGCAGCATCATAAGTAGCTTGCACGGGGCGTGCAGGCTGACGTACCTTGGAGGGGTCAAGGGCCGTCACGGAGATGATGCTTCCGGTGAAACCTAAATCGAGGTTATATTCTTTGGCGATGAACAGGAGAATATTGATAGGTGTTTCTCCCTGAAAATTATTGTAAACCCGTAGTTGCAAGTTCGGATCCACATTGATATTGGTGTTAGAAGTTTCGGCCAAGGCTCGCAGGAATTCCTGTAAGCTGGCACCTGCAACCGATAGTGTGACCTTCTCGGCCAGACCGGGCGATAGTACGGCCAGTTCATGCAGACGCTGCTCGTAACGCGTCAAACGATCTGCTTGCTGCGCCCATAGGTTGGAAGGCCATGCCTGGAGCAATAGGAACAAAAGCCCCATCCCCAGCACATATGCAACCCAGCTTTTTCTTTTTTCGTGTAAATATTTCTTTCCCAAATGCTCAAAAATTAAAAAGTAAAGGATAAATCTCTTCTATAGTCGTTTCGCCCGCGGCAAATAATTCGAAGGCATTTTCTGCCAATGTTTTAAGCTTTCTTTCGTGCAACTCCTCGCTGACATCATAGACATTGTTTTTAATCTTTTCCGATAGATTTCGATCAATCGGAATAATCTCGTACACTGCCTTTCTACCTTTGTAGCCGGTATGAAAACAATGGTTACAACCTTTCGCCACACAATGCTTCTTCACCTCATAAAAAGCTTTGAATTGTTGCGGGTAGAGACTGGTATCGAAAGTTTCCTCCGTTTTACAATGCGGACAAAGGATCCGTAAGAGGCGTTGTGCCACGGAAGTATTCAAGGTATTTGCCAATAGAAACGGTGGCACCCCCATGTCGATCAAACGGGAGATCGTACCCCATGCTGAATTGGTGTGGATCGTAGAAAGGACCAAGTGCCCTGTTAAAGCCAAGCGGATGGCCATGGTGGCGGTGTCGGTATCCCGTATCTCGCCTACCATAATAATATCCGGATCTTGTCGCAAAAATGTTCGCAGTGCCGCACCGAATGTAAGACCGATACTTTCTTTCAACTGTACCTGGTTGATTCCTTCCAATGTATATTCAATCGGATCTTCAATGGTGAGAATATTCCGCGTATCCAGATTCAGTAGTTTTAAGGTTGCATAAAGCGTCGTCGTTTTACCCGAGCCCGTAGGCCCACTGATCAGCACAATACCATTCGGGCGCTTTACACCTTCCAAATAATTGCGTAAATCCGGTTCAGAAAAACCCAAGCTGTGTAAGTCGATATTCGTAGCATCATTGCTTAGCAAACGCATGACTACTTTTTCGCCGTGCAAGGTCGGCAAAATGGATACCCGGATATCAAACTTGAGGTCGCCATGCACAAAATTGATCCGCCCGTCCTGCGGTAAGCGCTTTTCCGCAATATCGAGCCCCGAAAGAATCTTTATTTTATTAACTACGGCGGGATATTCGGTTTTATCCAAGCTATAGCGCTCGATCATCTGACCGTCGATACGAATCCGCACCCGGCAGCGCTCTTCATAAATTTCCAAATGTATATCGCTGCTTTTCAGCTTCCTCGCCTCTGCGATGAGATCAACCAAAAAATCGTCGGAGCTCCCTGCATAAGCTTCTTCCTTTTGTGCTCCCTGGGCGGATTGCTCCTCCCGGAAATAGTATTTATGGAGGTAGTGATTCAATCTGGCAGTATCTATTACCTCAACTTTAGCAGGTAGTCCCAACACCATCTCCAGCTCTTCCAACAAGGCGGGTTTGTTTTCTAATTGATCTGAATAATAAAGCACATAACCGTCCTGCCCTTTGGGAATTGCCCGGTAATACCAAGCCTGCTCCACGCTTAACAGCTGGATATCCTTTGGAAGAAATACGAAGGTATCAAGGGAGGTTGACGTTGGCATGATTTAGGAAGTTGAATAAAAGATTATCATTATATAAATAAAGCCCCCATTGCTTTATATCGATCAGAAAGACGGCAATCAGGATGACGGCTTGTGAACCGGCTAACGGAATACTGTGTACTTTTCGGCCTCCCAGCGCTAAAATCAAAAAGAACAGTAATGTAAGTAGTAGACTGGCAATGTAGAATAGAATAAAATTAAGCGGCGAGAAGGCAAGGGTAAGGACAAGAAAAAAAAGAATATCGCCCCAGCCCAATAGCTGTTGCCCGGCAAATAAAAGCTGCCCGCGGCTAAGCTTAAAATAAAGGGCTACCAATACAAGCTGTACGCTTAGCAGTCCGATATTGACCAGCAAATGATTCCAGGCAAAAGCGCGCAGGAGAATACTATTGACTACCAGTAACGCTGCCACAACAGGAAACAAAAACCAATCGATCGCCCGATCGGCAAAATCCTGCCAAGCCATATAGAATAAGGCCAATAGAATCAATATCACAAAGAGGGGTTGCATAACTCAAGTTCAAAAGCTAGTCTTTAACCGTTTCCTTTAGGTTTTTATCCTGATCAATCTCCCAAACGTTGAAGGTGCCATTGCCGTTGAAATCTACGACGGCAGTGGCCCGGGCCAGAAAGGTAGTTGTACCGGCATCTACAATTTCGATCCGGTAGTTAGCCTGTCCGCCATCGGTTGTCAGTTTCTCTTGTTCAAAACCAATATCCGTTAAGTCGGTACTGTATTTTGAACGTTCGAAGAAATGATTTTTTTCTAAGGTATACACATGTTCCAGCTGCACTTTCGCTTCCGTACTTTTTGCACGGGTGATCAGCGGCATCAGATTGGGCAAAGCCAATAACACCAGGATACCGATGATGACCAATACCACCAGCACTTCTGTCAAAGAAAAAGCTTTTAGTTTACGCTTAAACTTAAAGGTTGATCGCTTCCGCATAGGTTTTTCCGTTGATTTTAACACAGCCGCTTCCAAATATTCGCTAAGTAAAGGTTATTTTTTAGACGCGGCATCCTTTATTCCGTGCTAAATATAGAGTAGAAAAATAACTCTCGCAAAAAATGTTAATAAATTAATTTGTTGATTATGGCTAATGGCCCTTTCTTATGGCTGCTAATTCATTTTTCACCTTATCCAGCTTTACCGCATAGTAATTATATGTAACATAATCTATTAAAAATATTATTTTTCTCCTAACGTCTGAACTCGTTTCTTCCAGACGTGCTTTGCTTATTGCTCTTTTTCTATATTTGTACATGCATCAACCTCGCAAACTAAAAGCCGGAGCCTTATTGAGCGTAGTAGGTATAGCGACTATTATGGCACTTCTATTGGGTTTGATGCTCCTTTTGTTACGCTATAACCGTAACGAAACTTCACTACTCCTCCGCAAATTGAAATTGGAACGGAATCTGGAGTCTGGCACATCACTGCTTCTCAGTCAAGTTTATGCCGAAAAAACTAGCGAAGAAGAATTAATAGACTTATTCAAAGAAGAAACAGATAGCATAAGTTTACAACATTATCCGTGGGGACTGTATGAAATTGCTATAATTAAATCTTTTGAGGGAATAGATACCCTGAAAAAAGTATTTTTAAAGGGCAATGCCATTCAATACGACAAAGCTTATGCCCTTTATTTAAAAGACGACGATCGCCCCTTATCTATCTCCGGTAAATCAGTCATTCGCGGCACAGCCTATTTGCCACCGGCCGGTATACGAAAAGCCTATATCGAAGATAAAGCGTATGAAGGCGACACCACCGTTTACGGCGATATCAAAAACAGTGAGAAGAAATTGCCCGCACTCAATACTGCATTGATTGAACAGATTAAACTGTTGAACTACGACAGCTTGAAAAACCGAAGCGATTCGGTCCTTTCCTTTTATACCCTAAAAGATTCCGTAAACAGAAGCTTTTACCAAAAGCCACTTATTCTCTCGAGCGAAGATTCGATTTCGCTGGAGAACCTGAGTTTGAAGGGGGCAGTGGTGGTGGTATCCAAGCGAGTTATATATCTGCCTAGCTCGGCCCAAATAGAACACGCCATCTTTATCGCACCTAAAATTAAGATTGCAAAGGATTTTAAAGGCACGTTACAGGCCTTTGCTCAAGACTCCATTCTGGTTGAAGAAAATGTCGAACTTCCTTATCCGTCGGCACTTGGACTTATTGAAAGGCGCACCGAAAATAGCGTACAGGAATTCACACCGGAAATAGCCATTCACAAAGATGCCAAAATCCACGGCGTGGTGTTTAGTGTAGCTGCCACTTCGGCCACCGACTTTATGAACCGCATTCGAATGGAACCGGGAAGCGAAATTCACGGTGAGGTGTATGCAGATGGTATGTTGGAGCTAAAAGGTTCCGTTTTTGGAAGTGTCACTTGCCAACGTTTCGTGCTGCAAACACCTTCTTCCCTGTATGACAATTTTTTGCTGGATGCCGTCATCGATTATACGAAACGTTCGCGCCATTATCTGGAAAGCGCACTCTTACAAACAGCGGGGAAAGGAGGAATTGTTAAATGGTTACACTAAACGCAAAACAAGTTGGGAAGAAATTACAGGGCTCCACAGTGGTGGAGGTTATTGTTGCCTTGGTAATTATTATGGTGGTGTTTGGTATCGCTACCATGACCTATGTACGCATCATTAACAGTTCCAGCAGTCCGAAGTTACGTTTACAGCAGCAATTAAGGGTCTTAGCAGGCGAGGCAAGTAGCGGGTTAGATGACCCGCAAGATCACACCTACCAGCTCGAAAACGATATAGAAATACAACAAAGAGTAACCGATTATGAAGGAAGTGATCAATTATTGCTGATCGAATTGGAAGCCTTCAATAAACAAGAGAAGTCATTAGCCAGCTATCGAAAAATCATTCAAAAGAAAAGCTATGAAACACCTTAAGTTAGCCGCTTTTACTATCATTGAGTTGGTGGTGGCTTTACTGCTGATGACGATTGTAGTGGCAGTTGCTTATGCGGCACTCACACTAACCGGCAAGCAATTGGGAGGCCTGCAACAACGTTTCGGGATCGATAATGAGCATCGATTGCTTCAATATGCTTTACAACAAGACTTTGAAGCAGCAGATCGCATCGTTCGACAAGAAGGGTTTTTAGTCTGCCTACGGCCGTCGAATACGGTCCGATATGAGTTATTAGATAGTACGATTGTCCGGCACGTAGATGATGAAACACGGGATTCCTTTCACTTCGCAGTAGACTCCGCTTTTGTAGGTTTTGAATCCCGCGAGCAAGTGGAAGAAGGTGGACTAATTGATGAACTACGTTTGCAATTACATGCAAAAAAAAACAGCTACCTTGTCTATGTACATAAAATGTATGATGCTGCGAATTTGATGAACGCTACAGCACAAATGTCCAGGCCTTAAGGTCTATAACTTTAAATGTTCTAAAAACGAAGTGACTCCATTTTTGAGTACACTTCGTTCAAGAGCATGTTATTTAAGCGATTCTTTCAATACTGCTGCCGCTTGTAGCAAGGCATTCTGTACAGCCGGCACGTGAGCAATGGGATTGAGCAAGCCGTCCTAATTTTAAGCCACCAGCGTTGCATTCAGTTTAATTTCGAAACTAAAAGCCCCACTTACCGGGCAGGTCTGTTCTGCGTTTTTGGCTATTTTTTGGAATTCCTCCTCGGTGATTCCCGGTACTTTTGCCTGCAGGTTTAGTTCCGACAGCGTAATCTTGCCGTTGTCAAGTGTAATGGTAGAAGTAGTTTCCAGTTCGTCCACGGTATAACCTGCTTGGGTAAGATCCAGGTCGAGCTTCATGGTAAAACATCCGGCATGTGCTGCTGCTAACAATTCTTCCGGATTGGTACCTACGCCCTCGGCGAACCGGCTATTAAACGAGTACTGTGTTTTGTTTAAGGTCGTACTTTGGGTAGTTAAATGACCTGCTCCTGATTTGATGTCGCCGTTCCATACGGCTGTTGCTTTGCGTTTCATTTTTGTTTGATTTTTGAGGTGAATATTAATTTTAATCTAGTTGTTTTGTACTATTTAGTACAGTTTTAATGAAATTTTTTTATTGAATCGGTTCCAAATTCATTTTCATCAATGCGAGCCGTTTTTCCGGATCAGTGACCATGCGTTTGGTAACATTAAAGCCATTCCATAAATTGATCAGGTAAGTTGCAAGCAAGGCTGGATCATAGCTGCTTTTTAATAATCCCAGTTCTTTTCCTCTCACCATAGCTTCCTGAAAAATAGACTCTAACAAACCAAGGCTTTCAGCCGCAACTGTTTTCAATCCGGCATCGCTCTCACTGATCTGCACCAGGGCGTTACCAAAATAACAGCCGCGTTCTCCAACCGGCGACTCGGCACCGGCCAACGAGAAGAAAAACTCCCTGATCAATTGAATGGGATTTTCACAGCTCATCACTGCCTTACGGAAATCCCGGAAATATTGATCGGCTACGCGCTTCATCGATTTTTCAAAGAGTTCCTGTTTTCCTCCTTTAAAGGCAAAGTAAAAACTCCCCTTTCCAATACCCATCGCTTTCAATAAATCGTCCGCCGAAGCGTTCTCATAGCCCTTTTCCCAAAAGACCCCAATCGCCTTATCCAGCACCGCTTCTTCATCGTATATTTTTGGTCTTCCTGCCATCTTATTTTCCTTTTGACTCTGCAAATATAAATACTTTACCAATTAGTACAAAATTATTTTTATTTTTTTTAAAAAGTCTAGTTCGTCAGGTGCCTATGCCGACTTTTATAATATTGACAAGAATTGTTACATTTGCCCTATGAGAATGACTGTAATGCTATAATATAAATTTTCAATCCTTGAAGTGTAATGCCTCACATCGGCACAAAATCTTTATTGTTTGAATTTTTATAATAAACATTATGCAAAACTTCTTAAATCCACAACAAATACAGTCATTTATTACAGACGGTTTTATCCGTATTGACAACGCCTTTTCTGCTGATCTTGCCCGTGAAGCGAGAAGTATCTTATGGAAAGATATTCCGGCCGATCCCAGTGACCGTAGTACCTGGACACAGCCGGTGGTTTGGCTAGGTATGTATACACAGGAACCCTTCATCGAAGCAGCCAATACCGCTATTCTTCACCAAGCGTTCGACCAATTGGTTGGTGAAGGGAAATGGCTCCCTGCATGAGCATGGGCGCCTTTCCGATTCGCTTCCCGTCGGAAGTTGATTCGGGAGACACTGGCTGGCATGTCGATGCAAGTTTTCCCGGTGATGATCCCCATGACTTTTTCTCCGCTCGTGTCAATGTATATTCAAAAGGCCGAGGCCTACTCATGCTATTTCTGTTTTCGGACGTTAGCGAGCGGGATGCACCTACTCGAATCCTAAAAGGTTCGCATTCGGATGTTGCCAGATTACTGGAACCGGAAGGTGAAAAGGGCTTCTCGTTTATGGAATTGGCAGGAAAGTTATCCGAATTATCGGCAAGAGAGGAAGCACTCGCCATTGGAAAGGCTGGCACGGTATATCTCTGTCATCCGTTTCTGGTTCATGCTGCTCAACGGCATCGTGGTTTGGTACCGAAGTTTATGGCACAACCACCGCTGTTACTTAAGAGCGACTTTAGTATCAGCAGCACCGACCCCTGTAGCCCGGTAGAAGAAGCGATACGGATTGCATTAGGTAGATAGTGAGTTGACCCAATAGATGTCCGGATAGGTTTTCATGTATTCGGACATCTATTTTTTCTATAATACGTCACTCTCAAATGGAACCAGCTTATACTCTACCCCCTAAAAGGGTTGCAGTAGGATGGCAGTAACGCAGACCCTTACTTAGAACTTACAACATATAACTTAAAACTTATCCCTACTTAGCAATTTCCTGTCCAAGTGCCTTAACTTTCAGTTTCGTGACCTTAAATGGCCTTTTTACCGCTGCATGGGCGGCTTCCTTAGCCACTTCCGCTTCCTCAGGCGTGACGCCTTCGGGACGATAGCGATCAGTTGGTGCCTCTTCGCCAAAAAGCGATTCAAACCAGGTACAAGCGGCAATAAACCGCCCGATATGCAGGTTTAGATGATAGCCATCTCTGGTGAGATTATCCCCCAGAAAAGTAGTGCGCGCATCTTGAATGGCCGTTCCTGATGGCACAAGTAGATCAAAACCAAACTGCTCCTTAGCTTCCGCAGAGGCTTTCATAATAGCGTCGTACATCTGTTGTTGATCTTTTCCATAATTAGCAAATCCGGCATGTGTAGAGTTAGGCGCATAAGCCCAAGTTTGGTGCCAAATGAATTTGACATCAGGGCCTTGTACGCTATCCAGGAAATGTTTGATACCGGCAAGCGGCTCCACATAAGTGTCGAACTTACCCGATAAGGGGCTGGCCTGTTGGAGGGAGACATAATCCCAGGGTTCACTTTGCAATGCCGTAAGGATACTTACCTGCTCATGCGTTGATTTAAGGCCATCGGCCGTAATTTTCCGATAGCGATAGGTTTCTTTGTTGCCTTGTATATTCTCCCAATGGAGTGATAGCGGAGCACCGCCAATATATAAATTACCAATAACGATCTTCTTCCCCGCCGCGTCAGCCAATTCATATAGGTACTGCTCTACTGCATCTTCCGAAAAACTATTGCCGATGGCTAACACCCGTAGGGTATCATTGTTAACGGACTGTCCATATACTACAGATAACGAGGTCAGTCCAATAAATAGGATCGTTAATAAATATTTTATTTTGTACATAATGGTAAAGGTAAAAATTATTTACAATTCGTTATAGATGCCGAGTAAATCCATATACTTATTGAAAGTTCATGGCTGGATTTCTCCGGAGACTATCTACTTTTTACGTACTAAAACAGCCCTCCCGTGTACAAAATGGCATCAAAAGGAGTACAAAAACGAAACGCTCAGCTTGCTTGCTGAGCGTCCACCTTTTAACAACAAAGGGACTGCGATACCCCTCATTCATTCAATACCGTTTTTAAGCTTTTATTTTTAAAAGCGGTTTTTTCCAGTAAATCGGCCACCTTCCGATCAATGACAAAATTAGTCAGCACCTTTAAGTGCCTTTCATGATGTATATCAGTTCCAATAAAATCCACCAGCCCCGCTTCCAGTAACTGAATAGCGGTATGCTTCTCGTGTTTACCATAATAACCGGTCAAGGATAAGGCATTGATTTGCAGTAAGGCGCCCCGATCTTTCATGCGTTCGGCCTTTGCCGGTTTATTAAAGACAAAATGATAACGTTCAGGATGGGCTACCACCGGCTTATAACCTGCCGTTTGCATATCGAATAACACTGTACTTAAATTGGGTGGTTCGGCCATAAACATCGTTTCCACCAACACGTAGTCATCTGCTAACTTCAATAGTGGTCCTTTTTCCATCAAGCCTTCAAACATCTCATCCATCATATATTCGGCTGCGTAATCAATATCGACATCCATCTGTTCGGCGAGTAAGGCTTGTTTTAATTGATGGAAAGCGGATTCAATAGTTTCTTTGGTATTTGGATGTAAATCGCTGATAATATGAGGTGTTGCAATAAACCGCTTATACCCTAAGGTTCTTAAGCCCCGAATCAATGCAATGGATGTTTCTACATTATCGGCTCCGTCGTCAATACCTGGTAAGATATGTGCATGCATATCAGTATGTAATATTTCCGCAATGGGAAATCGAACAGTCGCTGATTTAAATATAGAAAGCATTGTATCTCTTTTTAATAGTACATTGATATTAAAACAGCATATCAGTTGGCGGTCTTCTAATAGAAAGCTCTCCTATCACTTCGAATTCTACTTTCAAGCTTCATATGAGTTTTCTTAAAAGTCAATTAATACTTATTACGAACCGGGCTGATTGCAATAAAAATAATACAAAAATTTTATACTTTTGCAATTTCTCTCAACAAAAATGTAAAGTTCTTTTCACGCGTTTGCTTTGCTGATCTCTCTATAAAAGCAAGTACTCTATAAAACTTCTTGCTCCTCGTCCAACTCCTCGTAAGGTGAATTTTTACTTAAAAATTCCGGCACAATGGCTTTCATTTGTTTTACTACTGCCATGTTATCTCCCTCTTTTGACAAGCTCAACAGGCTGTCAATAGCTAGACATGCGTCTACGTAATCATGGTTAATCACGCGTGCAATACTAATCTTTTCATGATGGGTAGGTAAAGTAGACTCTTCAGAATTCAACAACTCCTCGTAGAGCTTTTCGCCAGGTCTCAAACCCGTGAATACAATATCAATATCAACACCGGGTTGCAATCCTGCTAGCTTAATCATTTTCCTTGCCAGGTTGACGATCTTAACCGGCTTGCCCATATCAAAAACAAAAATCTCACCACCCTTTCCCATAGTACCAGCCTCTAGCACTAACTGAACCGCCTCCGGAATGGTCATAAAATAACGAGTAATCTCCGGATGCGTAACCGTAATAGGCCCTCCTTTCTCGATTTGAGCCCTAAATCGTGGTATAACCGAGCCGTTAGATCCTAACACATTACCAAAGCGCGTCGTGATAAAGCGGGTATTTTTATTAAAAGGCGCACTATTTAAACTTTGCGTATAAATCTCTGCGATCCGTTTAGAGCTTCCCATTACATTTGTCGGGTTCACCGCCTTATCGGTAGAAATCATTACAAACTTTTCCACACCATATTGCACGGATAAGTCCGCCACTATACGCGTACCCTTCACATTAGTATGTACGGCCTCGCACGGATTGTTTTCCATCAGAGGTACATGCTTATAAGCCGCGGCATGATAAACAACCTGCGGGCGCAATTGCCGAAACATTTTTTCCATGCGGTGTCGGTTACGCACATCGGCAATCACAATCTCACAACGAACATCGGGAAAAGATTCCTCCACTTCTAATTGTATTTCATGTAAAGGAGATTCCGCCTGATCGCATAAAATCAACACACGCGGATGGTAGTTCATTACTTGCCGAACGATCTCTGAACCGATGGAGCCTGCTGCTCCCGTGACCAATACCCTACGGTCAAATAAGTCTGCCTTTACTTTTGCATTATCAATTTCAATAGGTGGGCGCTGTAGCAAATCTTCAATTCGCAAATTCTTGATTTGCAATTCGCCTATAGTACCCGACAACCATTTATCCGGAGTAGGCGCAGTAACCACCTGAATTTCGAGACGTAAACACCGTTCGATCACCACCTGTTTATCCCGTTCATCCAATCGGTCATTTAATAGCAAAAGTTTATCCACATTCTTGGTAGCTTTCAAACGTGGCAGGTCCTTGATGTGAAATACGCGCTTTTGTTCTACTAGACTGTTCAGTTTAGACCGATCTTTATCTATAAAGCCCACCACTATGAACTTCGAGGTTGCACTTCGTTCTAAGGCCTGCTTTACCAACACCGCCTTGTCATCTGATCCGTAGATCAATACATGAATCTTATCTCTTTTTGATAGTTTATCATGAAAATATTGAAAAGTGCCTTTCGCAGCGATCCGTAAAAAAATCAATAAAGTAGAGCCAATAAAAAAGTTAATCAGTAAAACCTCCCTCACTCGAAGGCTATGTATGTTGAAATAAGGCTCAACAAGTGTGAGTATTACGACGGTGTACAGCGTACTCGCGGCGAGCATCGCCGTAAATATTCGCAGCATATCACGCATATTTGAATAACGAATTAGGCCTACATGAACTTTAAAGAGGAAAAAGATAGGAATGCAAATAACTACGTAGAGATTGGTATAGATAAAAAAATGACCTCGTAAAATCTCTGGGAACTTAAACTCTTCTGAAATAAAATAAGCTAACACAAAAGACCAACTGGCCAACACCAAATCGATTAAAAAGATAATCCATCTTGGAAGTACCTTATTATCCAGTAAAATTTTCCTCATTAGCTAAGTTTTTATATTTGCTACTAAATAAGCAACCCTATTCACCGTCATACAACTAACAACAGCTACACATCAACTAACATTCAATCAATTAATTAGTTTTCAAAAATACGCAAAAATTATGGTAAGCCAAGTAATGAAATGGTTTACATAGCATAAAAATAATCGATCACAAAATTATTAGTCGTTCTCCCCTCTTGTTAATTCCCAATTTTCGGATTTTTGCACAAAAATACACAGTCAGCCGTATCTTGTGAAAAATACGTTAGTAGCAGCAAAAGTAATGCCGTAAATTAGGTTAATTTAATGAAAAAAGATCGTATCGATTAAAAAATAGTGAACAAAGTGGATATCTATAACATTTAACGTTGTCTTCATAAATATACATTTTTTGTTAGCAAGTAGGCAAAAAATGTATACAAAATTATACATATTATCCCGTTGGTAATAAATCTTTCATTCGAGACACAACTCGGGATAGATCTTTTTCTGTCAGATTGGATCCCGAAGGCAAACATAATCCATTGGAAAACAATCCTCTAGACACTTCTTGTCCGTAATAGGCAGCATCTTTAAAGACCGGTTGCATATGCATGGGTTTCCATAACGGCCGAGACTCGATATTGTCCTTTTCTAAGTGAACTCTAACGTCCTCTCTTGTTATACCAGCCACTTTTGGATCAATAAGAATGGTAGAGAGCCATCGATTGGAAATCATTCCTTCCGGTTCTTCTAAGAAGGAAAGACCCGCTATGTTTCCTAAATGTTCTCGATAGTAATCGAAATTCCTTCTTCTCTGTGTCACGCGCGTAGACAACACTCCCATTTGCCCTCTTCCGATGGCCGCACATACGTTACTCATACGGTAATTATAGCCGATATGGCTATGTTCGTAATGAGGTGCTGCGTCTCTAGCCTGTGTAGCTAAAAAGCGTGCTTTCTTAATATAGCCTTCGTTATCCGAAATTAATGCGCCGCCTCCTGAAGTTGTAATAATTTTATTCCCATTGAATGACAGCACGCCAAGTGTCCCAAAAGTACCCATTGCCTTTCCGTCTAAGGTAGATCCTAGCGCTTCTGCGGCATCCTCGATTACAGGTATAGCAAACTCTTCTGCTATAGCCATAATTTCCTTCATCTTAGCCGGCATACCGTATAAATGTACAGGGATGATGGCTTTTGGCTTTTTACCTTTGGATAAACGATCTTCGATTGCTTCTCGTAGCAGCTCGGGATCCATATTCCAAGTATCCCTTTCGCTATCTATAAAGATAGGAACCGCCCCTTGGTATACAATTGGATTAGCGGAAGCGGAGAAGGTCATCGACTGGCAAATCACTTCATCCCCCGCGCTCACATTTAATAAAATTAGCGCCAAATGTAGGGCTGCTGTGCCAGCACTTAAGGCTGCTGCGTGTCCTGTTTTGGTAAAAGCTACCAAATCTCCCTCAAAGCCATCTACATGTGGCCCTAGTGGCGCAATCCAGTTGGTATCAAAAGCTTGTTTGACATATTGTTGCTCCATTTCTCCCATATGAGGAGAAGAGAGCCATATTTTTTCGTTCACTATATTACACTTTAAAATATTCTCTTCGCAGGGTTTCCAAAATAGGTACCTATCTCTTTGATGCTTTTAACGACCACAGCACCCGCTCCAATTATTACTTTATCGGGAATTTTTACGCCTGGTAAGACAACGGCGTTCGACCCTATAAACACCTCGTCACCTATTACTGCACCTCCACCAACATCTACGTTTGCCATAATGCTTGTGAAGTCACCTATTTGCGCATCATGTCCGACTTGGCTACCTAAATTCAAGAAAACCGACTCTCCAATTTTAACATTGCAGGTTATTATTACGTTCGGACATAGCACGGCCCCTCGATTGATTATATTATTGTCACCTATTAAACATGAACTATGCTTAAATGACAATATTGACGAGCCCAGTGAAATGATTTTAGACACTAGATCCTTTTTAATTCCTGGATTCGCAATGCCCATCAAACAATTCTTATACTTTTTTATATTTCTATCCGAGATTGATCCTAAAATAGTATATTGATTTGCAAATCCGTCTAGTGCACCCTTATTGTCATCCAAGTATCCCTGCAATAGGAGTTTCTCTGAAAAGTTAGAAGAATGGGAAACCCAACTCTGCAATTCTCGTCCGAGGCCACCAGCTCCAATGATTACAAACTTAGATTTACTTGATCGAATATCCTCCATCTATTTTAAAATTCTGTCCTGTAATCCATTTACTATTATCTGAAAGAAGAAAACTAATAAGAGAGACTATATCGTCAACTTTTCCAAATCCTAACGGGTGCATGGATTTAATCTCTCGTTCTTTTTCTTTGCCAATAATCGAAAACAAGTGTGCCGTCATAGGAGTTTCTACCACTCCAGGAGAAACTGAATTAACCCGTATTCCTCGCGAGGCAAGCTCTAGTGCTGCTGCACGTACTAAACCTATTATAGCTGCTTTTGAAGAGCAATACGCTGTTTTACCAGGTTGGCCAAGTTCACCCATTATTGAGGAGAGAAACACAAATGAAGCACCGTCATGACACGATTTTTTCTTAGAAAACATACGCAACAACTGAAATGCACCGTGAAAATTTACGTTGAAGATATCGTTCACTTTTTCGTGAGAATATGATGATAAAGGTAACGTCTCTTCCTTTCCTGCACAGTATACCATTCCGTGAATTTTACCAAAACCATTTAACAAGGTATCGATTTCCGATATATTTTCAAGTGGCAAGTTTAAGTCGATTGAAACAAAATGAAAAGAGCTTTGAAATTGCTCAAGTACGTCGGAAACTTTTGTAACATCTCTACCGATCCCAATAACCCTCTCACCTTGCTGAAGCAAGGAGATACAAATGCCTTTTCCAATACCTGATGTTGCTCCAGTAATTAAAAAATTTCGCATGGGCTTAATCAAATTTCTCTTCGCCAATCTTTTTTATGAGGGAGGCTATATCCGTTATCCCATCTAAATCTTTAGCGGAAATAGTTACATTAAAGTTATCGGCCACATAACCCACTAAAACCATTGCAGTCATCGAATCCCACTCATCAAGCTCCTTGATCATAGTATGCTCATCTAAATTTGCTTCGACTTCTAACTCGTCTTTTAAATTGAAAAAAAATTCTTTCTTTGTCATTTTTTTATCGTTTTTGCACTATAATAGCTTCCCAAGTTTTACTAATCCGCCCGACCAAGACAACCCTACACCAAATCCCGCTAAAATAACGTTATAAAGCTTAAGATCAACTATATTTCTCTCAGCAAATCTCTTTAGCGCTATTGGTATTGTGTTTGAGACAGTATTACCTCCATCTTCCAAAGATATGTAAAATTTGCTTTGATCAATTTTTAGCCGCTTTCTTATAAGGTTTAACATAAAAGCATTAGCTTGATGAAAAATATACTGATCAATCCTATCTTTGTTAATATTATTAGCCGCTACGACCTCTTCAATAAACGGTGGGATTACTTCTGTAGTGAAATTAAAGATTGCGGGCCCATCCATATATAAATCGTTGTCTGTATATATGTTATCAGAACCGTACACCAATTTATTTGCATTTGGTGTAAAAGGTGTCTTAGAAGCACCATTACGCACTATAAGCTTATCGTAGCCTGAGCCATCTGTCCCGAACAAGAACTGTCCTATTTGTTCATCATGTGTTTTAGATATAAGAGTTGCTGTTGCCGCATCTCCAAAAATAGCACGGTTCGATCTATCTTCTTTGTTTATAAACTTCGAATATGTTTCCGCCGTCACTAACAGAACATTATTAGCCTGTCCTGACAATATTAATCCATTGGCAAGACTCAGTCCATAAGTATAACCAGAACAACCTAGGTTGAAATCCAAGGCTCCAATATTTTTTCGTAAGCCCAACCTGTCCTGTAAAATACAGGCGGATGTCGGTAAAAAGTACTCTGGACTTTGCGTACAATATAGAACATAATCTATTAATTCCTTTTCGACTTTGCATAATAATTTCTGACAAGCCTCGACAGCCAAGTCTAATGCCGTCTGATTTTTATCTGCTATATACCTACACTTAATGCCAACTTTAGTCTCAAATTTAGAGATATCATACTCTTGGAACTCCGTTTGGAGGTCCTCATTCGTTACTTTTATATCTGGAAATAAATACTCAATTCCTAAAATTTTTGCACCCATTGTTGTCTGTTTATACAAATGTAACAATAACAATCGATCAATTGCCCTTAAATCTCTCAACAGTCGCTTCTCCTTCAGCATTGATGCCTTCTCGCCTAAACACCTTCATGATTGTCATCCAAATAATCCTTAAATCTAGTGAAAAAGATAAGTTATCCACATACCAAACGTCATAGGCAAATTTCTGCTGCCAGGAGATTGCATTTCGTCCATTTACCTGTGCCCAGCCTGTAATACCAGGCCGTACGTCATGTCTTCTCTTTTGCTCCGCATTATAGAGCGGTAGATACTCAACCAATAAAGGGCGCGGCCCCACTAAGCTCATATCGCCCTTAATTACATTTAGCAATTGCGGAATTTCGTCTAACGATGTTCTACGAACAAAACTTCCAATCGCAGTTAAACGTTCGGCATCCGGCAAAAGATTTCCGGCCTGATCCCTTCTGTCGTTCATGGTCTTGAACTTAATGACTTTGAAAATTTGAGCATTTTTTCCAGGACGAGATTGCAGAAAAAAGGGTTTTCCGCGGTTGGTAAAGAAAAGAAATACAGCAATTAGAACAAAAATTGGAAGGGCAATCACAAATGCGATTAATGATAGAATAAAGTCGGCTAACCTCTTTATGAAAAATTTGTACATTATTTTGCTACTTGACAATTTGTTTTATTCTCTTAATATATTTTTTCGCCAGAATTTCACGATCAAAGTTTTCTCGAGCATACTTATATCCGTTCTCTCCCTCTACTTTAAGACGACCGGGATCGGATATATATTGTCTTATAATTCTATCGAATTCTGAAATGTTCTCCGGTTCAACATAAGATCCAGCTTGCGCAGTTTCCACAAGCTCACGAGACACTCCATCTATCGCCATCAAAATAGGCGTTTTACAAGACATATAATCAAAGGTCTTGTTGGAATAAACCGTCTTAAAGGTATCGACCTTTTTTAACACAGATGCTCCCATATCTGATGCTAATATGTACTTAAAGACGTCCGCCTTCGGAACAGGATCAACAAACCTTACATTCTTAACATTCATTTCAGTAGCCAATTGTTTAAGCCTCTCCTTCTCCATCCCTTGACCAATTAACAAAAATAATACATTCGTATCTTCTAGAAGCTTTCCTGCCTTAAGTATTTGCTCGAGGTGATTTGCAACGCCATGGGCTCCAACATAAGTAATGATGAATTTTCCAGACAACTCATGAATTTCTCTAAAAGCCTCTCTATTAAAATTTTTTAACAACGTTTCTGACAAGCTAAAGTCAGACGCATTGGGAATCATCAGAAGCTTATCTGGAGAGACACTTTTCTTTTCTAATAAGGTTTTATAAAAAGCTGGCGTAAGAACGTTTATTAGTTTAGCTTTGCGATAGATAAAGCTTTCAAACCAGTAAGCAAATCTAATAATAAATTTGTTTGTCAGAACACCAGTATCGATTGCGGACTCAGGCCATAGATCTCGAATTTCAAATACAAGGGGTATCCGTCTAACACGGGAGATAATATACCCACTAAAGCCAACGAAAAGCGGTGGTGATGTAACAACTACAACATCAAATTTCCCTTTTGCTTTAAATATGCCTGCCCAAAGTGCCGAAAACATAAAGGAAAAATAGCCCCAAAGCCTGCCAGTAAACCCTTTGTTATATGACTCGGAAACGTGACTTCGCCAAACCATTACATCTCCCTGTTGTTTTTTTACAAAATACTTCCCCTTGTATTCCTGCCTTTTTCTATGACCATTTGCGTGAACCATCCCGGCTAATACTACTACCTGATGACCTTCTTTCGTCCATGTTTTTGTCATTTCATTCCACCTTGACCCGCCAGCATCGTCGTCTTCGAGATAATATTGATGTAATAGTAAAATTTTCATGGCTTTAGTCTTCTAGAGCAAATTTAGTAATGATGTTGTTTTTAAAGCGAAAAGAGGTCCCCTTACCTTTGAGCATAGATCCATAAAAATCCGAATTGTATGATTCAATAGCTTCCCCTTCGATTACATTGCCATTTTCATTAGCCGTTATATTAATCGGACTTCGATCGTGATGCCATAATTGGAACTTTAACAAATCCGGGGCATTCTCAACCATATCGTACACGGTCCACATGTTTTTCCCCTTTTCCTTTCTTATCACTCGATGATGTGTTACTTTAGGATTTAAAAAACGGAACGCACTGATCGTTCCCTTGAAGGTGTAGGCTTCATTCGTTTCCTCCCACATTCCGCCTTTTGCTTGAGACCAATAATACCAAATAAACCTTGAGCCTTTCTGCATCTGTGAATGACTTCCAATCATGACAGTATTGTGTCCGCGTGTACCGGAAAAATAATCTTGAAATTCTTTTGTCGTATTGTATTTGTATGTGCCCGAATCTCTAAGAACGTTGATCCCCCTGCACCAGACGTCGAGATGCAAATTGTCTGCATGCCCTGGCCTATCCTTATGTCTACCACATCGAATAAGCATAAACAAATCGTTCTCTCGCAAAAGATAATATCCGCCCTTTTTAAATGAAAGTACTCCTTTATGCTTCTCAATCGGATCAAATTTATATCGATGTCTACTGTCATGATGTAAGGTAGTCCAATATGAATCTTCAGCGATATGCGTTTGACTTGGATAAATATGACGGCCAGTGAGAAGCTTGTGGAGTGTATTTAACTGAGGCCTATAATCCCGATAACCACAATTAGTGAGTGGAAAAAAAAGCGCTCCATCATTTGCACCATAATTTGGCAGAAAACCATTTTCTTCCTGTATGCATTGATATAGAAAATTTAACGATTTATAAGCTCTATCATATACTACTTTAGCAAAAGGGACATTCTTCCATTCAGCAATCGAGACACCTAATGAAAGAAGCTGTACAACTACACGATGATAATTCATACTAAATTGTAAAAAAGTACCGTCTTCATATATTTGATAAGCAATCTCCTGTTCAAACCATTTCCTCCCATTTGTCGCCCACATTTCAGTATCGGATATAAAAGGGAAAAGGAGATTGCTCAAGCTTAGCATTAGTGTTTCTGTTATTGCATGATTATTTCGTACTGCAATTCTAGAAAAATCAATGTGATGATATACATGATGTAGCGACCAATAAATTACATTTTGAATTTTTCCCCAACGTTTTTCTGTTAGATTTGGAGAATTTTTATAGTAACATAATACGTAATACCAATTGAAAAGTCGAAGAGAAATTTCTTGACTACATCGCCAATTTGGCCCTTTATTGACTGAGTTTGTGTCAATCCAACTTTCAATCTCTGAGAAAACAAAATCTGAATGATCCTCTTGAAAATGATAATCATGTCTCAGGACGACGAGAATCCAAGAAAATCTCGATTTCTCCCAAACATATTTTATATCTCCAGCCGTTGAACTGAAATCATTGATTTTAGACCAATGGGTATTCTTATCGTACTTGAAACCGGTTTCTGGATTGGTGAGCCAATCGTAATCTAGTCCCAACATTTTCCACTTATGATTAAAAAAGCAGATCTCCCCTCTTTTTATTTTCTGAAAATCCTCGTTAAGCTTTGCGTTTCTTTCTCTTTTTAAAACGATGTTTTCAGGTTGGAAGTAGAGCGTATTATTACTACGCCAGCTATCTAGGCTTGTAAAAAATTTCGGTGATACATTTGAAGGGTGCCTTTTTTCGAGTACACCCAACCGCTTTTCCAATTCGTGCCTAACACGGTAAATCGTATACCGAAAGCCCATGTTTTTGATAATCTGAAATGGTGTAAACCCCATGTAATTTCGCTTTAAAAAGATATATGTTAAATGTATAGGCCTAAAAATTTGCCATATATTCCCCTTATTTTGACAACATCAGAGGTGTTTCGCCCCTATCAATTTTCTTATTTTTAACTTTTGGAGAAACATCTTTTAATCTAAAACTATTATAGGCTACATAATATTATTTGATGGCAATCCATTTACCATCCTTCAAACTATCTATTGCAGCAAAGGATGCTTTTGTAGTATTAACGATCTCAACAAATGGAATTAGCGGTTCTCCTCCGTTCCTTACTTTTTCAATTAGTTGACAGAATTGATGTCGATGCCCTTTATCAAGTGGTGTTTTTAACCTCGAAAAATCCTTAAAGCCAAATCCTTCTGTCCTTCTAAAATTGTCCATAACAAGCGTCCGCTCTTGTGAAAAGACCTCAACTCTCTCCTTAGAATAGGCCTTCGATCCATTTGAAAAGTAGTTGATAACGCCGGTTGAGCCGTTTTCATATTTTAAAAGAATACTAACGTTATCCGAATTTGTTTCGGGATCAGTTCCAAGTGCATTTGCACATACTGCCTTCACTCTACTTCCAGTAAGGAAGCTTATTAAATCAATAAAGTGGCAAGCTTCGCCTATAATTCGACCTCCCCCCACCTTTAAGTCATGTACCCAAACGTTATCTGGAATATGTCCCGCATTCATAGTGGCAACGACATTCATCTGTGCCGTCCCCAATAACTTTTTCATCTTTATAATGTGCGGCGAAAAGCGCCTATTAAATCCAACCGTGATTGATTTACCTGTACGAGACTGAATCTCTATTATTTTATTGAGTTCGTCCAAATTGAGTGCTAATGGCTTTTCTACAAAAACATGTTTACCGGCTTGTAAAGACTCAACAACCATTGGGGCGTGTAGATTATGTCTTGTGGTTATCAAAACCATATCAACCTCTGGGTCATTTAATATCTCTTTATAATCGGTGGTAGAACAGGATATTTGATATTTTTGGGCCAAGGCGGTTCCACTAACACCACTTTGACTAGCGATATACTTTAAATTAACGGCTGTTCCCTTAAGAGCCGGAAGCATTGTCATTTTCGTGAAATTCCCTGATCCAACGATTCCAATGGTACCGTTTGAAGGCAGGAGGGCAATATCGCGTAGCTTAACGGTATTATTCGGCTTATCTGTATTATTTGTATTATATGCAAGGAGAGAAGCAATTGCGTTACTAGACCCTATTTTCCCGTATACTTGCAAATAATCTTCTAGCTGTACTATTTCCGTTATCATCTCACGTACCTGCAGCTTACCAGAAGATATCGCCTGTAAGATTGCCTCAAAGTTCCTCTTTTCAGTCCACCTTACAAAAGAAAGCGGATAATCAATTCCTTTTTGTTCATACTGATCGTCATATCTTCCGGGACCGTAAGAGCAAGACACTTGGAAAGTAAGCTCCTTTTCGTAAAACTCAGCGCGGCTTAAATTAAGACCAATAACTCCCACCAGTATGATCCTACCCCTTTTTCTAGACATCCTTGCGGCTTGAGAAATAATTTCATCTGACTTTGTTGATGCTGTAATTAAAACCCCATCAACACCTATTCCGTTGGTTACCTCTTCAGCAAACTTCACTACATCCCCTGTTTTGGGATTAAACGGTATTACTCCCCAAGCGGCAGCCATTTGAAGCTTACGATCGTCGATATCTATACCTACAACACGACAGCCATTTGCTATAAGTAGCTGTGCCGTTATCAATCCGATAAGGCCCATTCCTATTACAGCTACGGTCTCGCCTAAAGTTGGATTAAGAAGCCGTATGCCCTGTAGCCCTATAGAGCCTATTACGGTAAAGGTGGCTTCCTCATCGGTTACAGTCTCCGGAATATGTGCAACCAGATTTTTCGGAACACATACATATTCGGCGTGTTGTCCATTGGAAGCCACACGATCGCCAACCTTGAATTCGCTTACACCCTCCCCTACTGCTATGACTCTACCCACATTGCAATAACCTAACGGTAATGGTTCTCCAAGTTTATTAAATACAGCCTCCAAAGTCGGCAATAATCCTTCCGTTTTAATCTTGTCTAATACTTGCTTCACTTTCTCCGGTTGTTGACGAGCTTTAGAAAGGAGGTTTGATTTTCCAAATTCAACTAACATTCGTTCAGTACCTAGTGACACCAGGCTCGTTGTGGTCTGTATCAGGACGTTGCCCTTTCGTATTAAGGGGGCGGGTACTTCTTCTAATATCGTTTCTCCAGTTTTAAATGATTGGATAATTTGTTTCATAAAGTATTAAGCTGTTTGTAAAGATTGAGCAAATCACGTGAGCCAGTATCTTCGAAGATAGGAGAAGAATGATTAATATGAAAACTTGTCAACTTATTTTCAAGATCGTTTAAATCGCTCACCAATATCACTCCTTTTGGGCGATCCACAACGTTACTGGCAATAACCTGCTTTCCGGTAGACAAAGCTTCTTTTACGGAAAGAGAGTCACCGTCAGTTGACGTAAATCTAATAAAGCAGTCCGCCTCATGAATGACCGCATTAAAATCATGGGGAAATGCCAAGAAAAGTACATTCTGAGGAATTTCTATATTAAGGCTTTTGAGATAAAGTTTATAATTACCTGACGGATCCGATATTATTAGAGCCATATCTTGATATTTACCAAAAACTCGCACTAAATCAGATATACGATATGTTTCATTGCCATCCCTATCGAAAGATACATTAAACGCATTTGTACAAAATAACCTTCTTTGTTGTTTAAGGTTTGAGATTTTGTCGATTGTAGCAAAATCTAAGCTTTCCACCTTTTGTGGCGGAATAAATGCAGAAATCATCTTTACCTTCTTATTTATAGCATAAGCAATATCATAACTTGCATGATTCAAAACTATCGGAAGTGCCGCTAAGTACAATGTCAATTTATCTAAGATATCTTTTACCCCACCATATCGACCTAAATTCCCGTGAAAAGTGACGATCAACTTCTTAAAAAAGAAAAAACATGCAAGCGAAAGAAGAAAGCGAAGGTATACACTGGAAGTATGGAGATGTATGACTTTATGTTTTAAGAAAAAATACACCAATATTCGCTTTTTCTTTACTTGTAAATCGAAAAAATCGAACGATATACCTTCTTTTCTCAGCAATATTAATAATCTCGAAACGTGCACAGTGACTCCTCCAATAGGAGGGGGTACCTTTCCTATAATGCCAATGTTGCTCATCTTTAGAATTGTCTTTTTTTAGTAGCTTGATATTTGGTGTCTCCCCCACCTGAATTAAATACCTTTTCTTGTGAGGTTTAGAAAAATCTCTCTCGTAAATTTATCTGTTCTTTTAACAACTTTCAATGTTGTTTTCCAAAATCTAAGGAATTTTATAGGGGAAATAGACGTATCTCTTCTGAGCACAATGTATGAACTTGCGATATGCGCAAAAACTGTAATATACCAGTTTATTAAGCTTTGATAATCTTTCAAATCCGATAATCTCATAGCATAGTGATAACATATTGGACCTAATTTATCGCTCGATACTTTTTTCCTTGAGGTGCCCACTTTATGCAAAATTATTGAATTAAGTACACATAGCTGCTCAAGTTTTGCTTTTTTCAACCGTAAAGACAGTTCAAAATCTTCTTCACCAAAGAAAAATTTCTCACTTAGCAAGCCCGTCTTATCTAAATCCATCATTAAAGCACACCCTGTAGCATAATCTACCTGTAATATCTCCTTTTTGGAAACTTTTGAAGTATGCTCTCTAAAATAATAATACCTTCTAGCGCCATACCATGTAATTTTCCCGCCACAATTCCAAATAATATCTGAGGGATTAAAATACCTTATTTGGGGTATCACTGTCGCTGGCTTTTTATTCAACATGACCTCGAACATTTTAGACAAAGAATCCTCCAAAACTTCCGTGTCATTATTTAAGAGCATAGCGTACCTTCCGCCAATCGCTTTTATGAATCTTAAAGCTACGTTGTTACCTGGCGCAAACCCGAGATTACTCTCATTTTTGATTATTACAATTTTATCGTTACTCTTAATTTTTTTTAAACTTTCCCCAATAGGTAGTGGTTCAGTCATCAAGACATCATTCCCATTGTAGTTCACTATGTGTTTAAATTTCTTCTGACAATATACATTAAGTCGATTTAATTGTTCCAGTTCAGAACCGTTATCCACGAGTACAATAGTATACTTGTCAAATGAGCTATTTAATATACTGTCAATACATAGGCAGGTATCCTCATAGCCATTCCAATTTAACACAACGATGTATAAGCTTTCTTCGTTCAAGATTGATTCAGTCTATTAACCAATATTCATCATTATTAATATCCAAAACGCCATATATAATCGACACTAGTTAATAACTCGATTGATATTGTCTACCGTATGTCGATGCAATGGGTTCTCTTTTAACTGCTGTAAGACCTTCAAAAACTCTTCCGACTTCTTAAAGTCCTTTAAATTTGAGAACTTGCCAGAACTATAAAGTTGAAGACCCAGTTTGTATAAGCTCCACATATCGTATATCGCCTGAGCTCTCTGCTTTTCTTTATTCCCTTTAGCCTTAGCGCAAACGTTTTCAAGAAGGGTCTCTGAATCTCTTATCATTTTTTCATCAACAAGTTTTAAGTAATCGACATTATTAAATGGTAAAAACGTACTATTAATAGCAAACCATGGTGTTTTGATGAGCTTTTTACTCCAATAGTTTTCCCAAATAGTATAATACTGCCTCAAATAGGTTGCCGCATCTTTTCCAACACATTTTTCGTACCACTCATTTAAAAGATTGTCAACATTTTGGTTCGGATTCCATAACAATTTTGTCAGTAACCAATATTTGGGTCCTTCTCCCCAGTTTGGATAAATTTCACCATAAAAATGCTTTACTTTATTTGCATTTCCCCATTTTAGATATTCTGCCATAATATGAGGATAAGCTCTAGGAATTAAATATGTATTCCCGTAAAGATAGTCATACCAACCGAGTTCCGGAACATGTTTCGCCCATTTTGCAGTTCTTACTTGGTCATTTCTTTTTGCTTCTAAATTCGACCATCGAATTCGTTCGTAAGTTAGGTAAGGGACTACCTGATCGCTTACACCAACTGAAGTTGAAGGAGGATCAGCTACATTATAATAAGCAAGTAAACCATATTTTTTATTTGGATACTTCTTATTTACCTCGGCTATAACGCCATTAACCCAAGAATAATATGCGTCAGAACTGTTCTCAAATCCCAAGTAGTTCTTTCCACTTTTCGACTTAAGCTGATTGGCTCCAACTCGGTGTGTATCGTTTATACCAAGAGAAAAACTGCTGGCATTCTCATTCTTACTGAAATATTCAATAATCTTTTCAGCACCGATCTTTTTAAATGCCGGAGAGCTAAAATTCGGTTGCCAAGTATGGTCAGAGGAACTTTTAGGATAATACCTTTTGCCGCCATATATTGGAAAGATATCAGCATCGTACTTTTCCAGGTTCTTATCACCGACGAAATAATTCATATTATGATGAAAACTGATTTTACTAACTAACCTATTTCTTCTACCCCAAATATTTAGGTCGCTTGACCCATTAATATCTATCGGGGAAAGTTGGCGCGATTTATAAGAGGGATTTGAAACAACATTAATTTGTGGTAGAGATAAATTTTTCTTAGTTGGAACATATGTTCCAAGATCAGTTGGCATCAACCAAGTGACTTCTAAACATCGTTCAATAAAATCATATATACCGAATTCTGTTCCTAAGTCGGTGCTTCCAACAATCAAAAACTCTCCATTGCGGTTTGATCGCAATATATAGGCATCACTTTCTTTGCCCCGGAAGTCACTGCGATAATTATCAGAAGATGTAATAATCCTGATTACGTTGCCTTTTGAACTGGCAACCAAGGGAAGTGTAGCGCCAGAAATTTCTTTTACATATTTTTGCAGTAATAGACTTGCTTTTTTTACATTTTCTGAAGCATTTTCATTTAATACAATTTTTGCTTTAGGTGAACCATTTGTTACAATAGGAATCTGCTGAGCTAGCAAACGGTTGCAAAAAAGGAAAACAAACAAAAGTGACATTCTTTTTATCATAACCAACTGATTAAAAATTTTATCCTATAGCACTTACGAACTTAAGAGAGTCGTTTTTCTTTCAACCCAAAAAAGTCTTTTTTATAAAAAGCTCTGGTAATCAAGCAAAAAAGCAGAGCCTCGGCAATAACCATTGAAACAGCTGCGCCAGCATCTTGGAAATAAAGAGATAAGGCCAAACAAAAAACTACACTAATGCCTCCTGATATCCATACAAATTTGGTAAACTGACCACTTAAATCGAAATTTACCATCCCTATAATACCATAATAGAAATTCATTCCTCCAAACAATATTACCAGCGAAAGTATTCTCAAATCCAAAACCGATCCAGAAAAGTTTGTACCGATCATTATTTCAATAATATGCTTTGCAAATAAAAACACAATAACAGAAAGCAATAATAAGACCATATTGTAATATTTTCCAATCTTAAAAAAAACATTATGACTATTTTTATCATGACTAAACTTTCTACTAAAATATGGGTACAAAGTATTCACAAAAGGGGCAGTAACAGACTGCACTGCCTTAATTAACTTTTCAGCTGGGGCGTAATATCCGACTATTGTATAATTCGTCAACATACCGAGAATAAGAATATTAGAGTCTCGATAAAAATTGATCCCGACAGTTGATAAGAAAATTTGAAATCCTTCATTGACCTCCGTAGTCATCTCCTTTAAAGAAGGCCAGACAAATGAGATCTTCAAATGACAAAAGATGATAAAATAAGAGAATATAGCGCCGGTGAGAAAACTAACCGATTGGATCGCCATTGCTAAACCGTAATCTGATGAACTCTTCACTAATATGAAAATAAGAATTACAGACACAGCGCGAGCGACGAAATTAATTACAGTTATATACCGCATATTTTCTAACCCCTGTAATAACCAATATGGCGTCAGCGACTGGCCAACAAATATTCCAACACCTAAAATGTATAAAGAAAACTCCGCTTTAAATATGGGAATAAAAAAAAGACAACCGAGCAAAACTGCTATGCCAATAATATTAAAAACAAGTCGTACCACGGTAATAGCACTAAACACTCTATTTAATGAATCGGCATTATCTCGTATTATTGATACCTTTTTTGTCCCTGAATAAAGGAATCCGTATTGTATAAAAAGATTGAAGTAATTTAAGATTGAATACGCAAAGATGTAAGTGCCGTATTTTTCCACACCTAATACTCTTGTTAAATATGGAATTATAAGCAAAGGAAAGATATAGTTCGTTACATTCAACAATGATAAGGAGAAAAAATTCTCTATTAACTTTTTATACCTCAAGTAAAAATTTTTACACATATCCTTCTTAGTAATGATAGTCTAAATCCATCATATTAATATAAATTCTCTCTCTATTTAACTCTATTTGAGGATCGAAAACTGTATGGTATGGAAAATAAAGCATATAGAATCGTGTCCCGATTCTATATTCCGAAGTATCTCTTACGTAGTAATATATTTGATGGATTAGTAACATTACTATGGCAAAATTGGCCAATTTTGATGAATAATTAGACGATTTTTTTAACGTCTGAATTGAACAAAAAGTGTCTGCTAAGTAGACAACATTTAGCAGAGCTAAGTAGTTTAAAAACCGATAAAACCCACCGAGTATGAGCGATAGTATGCCTATTATAAGATACGGGCTGACGTTATTTTGAAATACATGTTGTCCAATATCGTTCTTTTTTCGCACAAAATGAAACACTAATGTAGGTAATACCACCAATAATTGCATAAGCACACCGAAAATATTTATTTCACTCGACATGTACGATTTTATCTTTATTGCTATTTGATCTGTAAAAGAAAAAATCATTAGGACGTTTTCTATATTTATAATTGGTAACAATATCAAAAGTAAGCACATCAACAAAATGTACTTCCGACTAAGTCTTTTATACAGAATAGGCAAAAAAAACAGCATCATGGCCGAACTGTGAAGAAATACTGCAATAAATGCTAAAGTATAATATTTAAACCATTTTTTTGCGATGAGCGAAGGAACCGATAACAAAAAGACGGCTATTGCAAGCGACTCACGCAAGATTTCCATATTAAAGTACGTGTAATAAAGAATATAATAGAATAAAACAGCAACATACTTGTATTTACAATACTTGTTAAAGAACCAAAAAACGGCTCCATTGACAATGGCAGCGTGAATTAGCTGAAAAAAGACAAAATCATTCCAAACTGCTTTAACAAAGGCATTAAAAATGTACCAAAGGGGGTTATAGGGCGCATTCAAATAATCAAACCTCGGTAGATCAGCGAATTGCGGTAATTTGTTGAAATCATTAATATAGGCCAATGTGTCGCCACCAACTCTATATCTCAACCCAGCAACAAGCGTTAAGATAAGGTATAAGAAAATATAACTAACTACACCCTTCTTTCGCTCTGGAATAAGAGCTGTACATAAAAGTAGTATAAGAATAGCTAAATAAATCATTTCTCACCCATTTCCTAGACTATATTTTATAGAACCTCAATCATTCCTACAGACCTTGTTTCTTATTGTTAACTCCGCAGAAGTCTAAAACAATTTTATCTTCGGAGAAAGAAAGCGCTTTAAATTCATCATGTGCCACTAAAAAAGCGATGATATCTGCCTTTTCAACCGCTTCTTGATAAGAAGTCAATTTAAAAACATGATGAGAGTCGATATTAGGTTCAACTATAAAATACTCTTCGTCATTAGCATCCTGCATAATACGCTGTGCAATGTACTTGGCAGGTGATTCTCTTAGATCATCAATATTAGGTTTAAATGCGAGCCCCATAATAGCAATTGAAGGCTTCCGTCCATGTTTTAATTGAAAACCGAGACGGGCGTTTTTCACCTTCTCTGCACACCAAAAGGACTTGTAATTGTTAATTTCTCTTGCTGAAGCTATAATTTTTGATTCCAACGGAAACTCAGCCACTATAAAATAAGGATCGACCGCTATACAATGTCCGCCAACCCCACAACCCGGTTGTAGAATGTTAACACGAGGATGCTTATTAGCTAATCTAATCAACTCCCAAACGTCTATTCCAGCTTTGTCGCAAATTAATGAAAGTTCATTCGCAAATGCAATTTGAACATCGCGAGACGAATTCTCCGTGAGTTTACACATCTCTGCTGTACGCGCATTGGTTGAGTGAAGTTCACCTTTAACGAATTTTTGGTAGAAACTTATTGCCTTTTCGGTTGACGCAGTATTGACACCGCCGATCACGCGATCATTATTCACAAGCTCATACATGACATTTCCAGGTAAAACCCGCTCAGGACAATAGGCTAAGAAAATTTCACCTTCTAGTTCTGGACGCTCCGAGAAAATCAATTTCATCATTTTTTCTGTAGTGCCTACAGGAGATGTCGACTCTATTATATACAGATCTCCCGCCTTTAAAAGTGGTATTATGGATCTGGTTGCTGCCTCAACATAAGATATATCAGGCTCATAATTTCCCTTAAATGGCGTTGGAACAACAATAAGATAGGTATCAGCAACTGTTGGCTGAGTATCTGCCCTTAGAAATCCCGAATTAACTGCCTTAGCCACGGCTTCATCCAAGCTGGGCTCAACAATATGTATTTTGCCTGCATTGATCGTATCCACTACTCGTTGATTTACATCAACGCCATGTACGAAGATTCCATTATTTGCAATTAACGCCGATGTGGGCAATCCTATGTATCCCAAACCGACCGTAACGACTTTAGTAATATTCATTATATATGTCTTCTTTATAACTGATCAATAAAATCAACAATTCTTTTGCAAGCAAAACCGTCTCCGTACGGATTGTGTAATGCGCTCATAATTTTATATTTGCTATCTGAAAGCAACAGACTTGCACATTCATTAACGATTTTTCTTAAATCTGTCCCTACCAATATGACCGTTCCTGCTTCGACAGCCTCTGGTCTTTCGGTTGTATCACGCATAACCAATACCGGTTTTCCCAAACTTGGCGCTTCTTCTTGGACACCACCCGAATCCGTAATGATCAAATACGATTGATTCATCAACCACACAAATGCTGGGTACGCAAGAGGTTCAATAAGTGTTATGTTACTAATATTTGATAAAATATTATATACCGGTTTCTTCACATTTGGATTCAAGTGGACGGGGTAAATAATTTGTACATCCTTATGTTTCTTCGCTATCTCTTTCAGTGCCTCACATATATTGATAAATCCTTGTCCGTGGTTCTCCCTTCTATGTCCTGTTACTAAAATAATCTTTTTATTCTTGTCAATAACATTCTTTAGCGCTACTATTTCTTCATTTTCCAAATCAGCTACACGTTCAGAACTTTCAATTAACGCATCTATAACCGTATTACCAGTGATTAAAATATTATTTTCAGCAATATTTTCCTTTAAAAGATTTCTTTTAGAGGCCTCAGTGGGAGCGAAATGGTAGTCAGCAATTCTCCCGGTCACTTGTCTGTTGATCTCTTCGGGAAAAGGAGATATTTTATTGTGCGTTCTTAAGCCCGCTTCAACATGACAAACTTTTGCACCTGAATAAAAAGCTGCAATACTTGCTGCCATTGTAGTTGTAGTATCACCATGTACATATACATAATCGGGATTAAATTCATCTAGAACATTTTTAAGCCCGGTGATGATATCTGCCGTAAGCGAATGAAGGTTTTGATTCGGTCTCATTAGATTTAAGTCGAAATCTGGAATGATTTCAAAAAACTCGAGCACTTGATCTAACATTTCTCGATGTTGGGCTGTAACGCACACTTTTGTATGGAATCTATCCTCATACTTCTTAAATTCTCTTACCAAAGGAGCCATTTTTATGGCTTCTGGTCTAGTACCAAAGACTATTAGATTTCTTTTCATTTTATTGTTACAATCTGCAATCGACTATTGCTCTATCCAAAAAGGCTTTAGAATCGAAGACAATGGCATTTTTCTCTTTTAACTTAATAATATTTAATCTTCGGAATTCGTCATGAGCTACCGTCAGTAATATCGCCCCATACTTTTTGTTAGGAATAAGCTTAGAGAATATATCGATATTATACTCGTCCTTCACCTTAGCTGCGTCAGCCCATGGATCAAACACATCTACTTTAATTCCATATTGAACAAGTTCAGTGTAAATGTCTACCACTTTAGTATTTCGGATATCTGGGCAATTTTCTTTAAATGTTATACCTAAAATTAAGGCATTAGCATCTTTTATCGTTTGCCCCTTAGCTATCATTAATTTAATAACTTTGCTTACAATGAATTCTGACATACTATCATTAACGCGTCTTCCAGATAGTATTACCTCCGGATAGTAGCCTAGTTGTGTTGCCTTATGGGCTAGGTAATACGGGTCTACTGAAATACAATGTCCTCCAACAAGCCCCGGTTTATATTTTAGAAAATTAAATTTCGTAGCTGCTGCTTCTAGAACTTCATTAGTATCTATACCCATACGGTCAAATATTAACGCCAATTCATTCACAAATGATATATTTACATCTCGTTGCGCATTCTCTATAGCTTTAGCAGCTTCTGCAACTTTAATAGTTGGTGCTCTGTAAGTACCCGCTTTGATAACGCTTTTGTAAAGACTGTCAATTTGGTATGCCGCGTCGGCACACGAACCAGAAGTTACTTTTATGATTCTTGTTACTGTGTTGATCTTGTCACCCGGATTAATCCGTTCAGGCGAATAGCCTACATAAAAATCTGTATTAAGACAAAGACCCGAAATTCTTTCTAAAACAGGAATACAAACTTCTTCGGTACAGCCTGGGTATACGGTAGATTCATAAATCACAATATCCCCTTTTTTCAAAATTTCGCCTAACATTTCGGAAGCATGTATTAACGGTCTCAGATCGGGAACTTTAAACCGGTCGATGGGTGTTGGCACAGTAACAATAAATACATTATATTTTATCAAATCTCTTTTGTCACTAGACAGACTTAAACCGATATGCTCACCGTTTTTTCCCGGTGCTTGCTTCCTTTTTAATACCGAAAACAGGCTTCGAATATTCGCCTGCCTTGTGTAGTCTATACCTTCTCTTAACTCATTAACACGAGATTTATTAATATCAAATCCTAAAACATCATATTTTCTGCCAAACTCAATAGCTAATGGTAATCCTACGTAGCCCAAACCAATTATGGCAATTTGATAATTAGAAATTGAATCGAGATGTTGTTGATCCATTATCTGGAAATCTTGTCTTTTTATCCTCGCTTTAAATATCTTTTTATTCTCGCTAAAATATTGTCTTTTTCATCCAGCTCTGCTCCATATCCATAACCATAACCGTAGCCATAGCCGTACCCATATGCATTCTCCTCTTTAGCATCATTCAATACCACATTTAAGTGTGGGATTTTGTTGTTTTCAAGAACGTCTTTAACAATATTCAGCTGTTGCTTCCAAGTGTAGTTATAACGAACCATATATACCCCCATATCGGCTTGCTTCGCTAATGTAAACGCATCTGCTACCTGCCCAACAGGAGAAGTATCCACTATTATATAATCGAACTTGCTTTTCAAATCATGAAATAGACTATCTATCCGCGAGCTTAACAATAATTCGGCTGGGTTAGGGGGAATTGGCCCTGCGGAAATTACAAAAAGGTTTTCAATCAGCTTGGTATCAGTAATCAAGTCTTCAGGTCTAAGCGATTGATCTACCAAATAATTTGTGATACCCTTGCTTGGAATCGGGATTTTTAAATCTTTGATTAATTTGGGTTTCCTTATGTCAAATTCTAATAAAACCACTCTTTTCCCGGTAAGGGCAATGCTAGCACCTAGGTTAATGCTAAAAAATGTTTTACCTTCTCTTGTCATACTCGAAGTGACTAAAATCACCTTGTTTTCCTTTCCTAGCGTGGCAAATTGCAAATTGGATCTTATCAGCCGGAACAACTCTGCAAGCGGGGTACGTGCAGACTTCTGCACGACAAGGGTATGTTCTTCATCTTCACTGTGAATAAGCTCGCCCAGTATCGGAACTTTAACGGCATTTTCTACGTCGCTCATTAATGTAACGCGATCGTTTAATAAGTCTCTAACATATAATAATGCTACGGGTAATGTGAGTCCTAGAAATACGCTCAATAGCAGAACCAAAATTTTCTTTGGTTTAACAGGATTATCGTCAGCCATGGCTTTATCGATTATTCTCGTATTTGAAACCGTCGAAGCTAGCGCAATTGCGGATTCTTCCCGCTTTTGAAGCAAATATGAGTATAGGGCCTCTTTAATCCCCTGTTGCCGTTGGATCTCAAGTAAGTTGCGTTCTATGGAAGGAACGTTTTGAATACGTGAGCGAAATTGGTTTGATTTATTCTCTAAATTACTCAACGAAATAATTAAGCCACTTTTAATATTCTTCAAGTTCTCTAAAATGTTAGACCTTAAATTGACTAATTGGGACTCAATACCCACGACAAGTGGATTTTCTCGCTCCGTAGTTCTCAGCAACCGCTGCTTTTCTAACTGCAAATCATTAAACTTAGCAATGAGCGCATTGAGGGTAGGGTCTTGTATTCCAAGTGTACTTGGGACGACTTCATCCTTTGTTTCCTGTTTACCAAGGTAGCTTTCAATAGCTTCTAAAATACTTACTTGAGTCTGCGATTCTGCTAATTTCCGGCTGTATTCGCCCGATTCTTGTAAATACAATTCTGACTCCGCACTTACGTTCGTTATCTCGTTTTCTTTTTTATACTTTTCAACGCTTTTCTCGACATCGGTCAATTCTGTTAGCAAATAGCTCAATCTTTCGTCAATAAATTGAACGGTTTTAGCGGCTAATTGATTTTTATCCTCTACAGCTTCCAGATTATACGCTTCGACTAATTTGTTGAGAATATCAACTCCTTTTTCTACTACGGGCGAAACCAATGACAAAATAATGACGCTTGCGTCCTTATTAACCGGTGTAATACTAATATCCTTATTGTACTCATTTGCAAGTTTATAAGGGTCATTGAAAAAAATGCGAATCCGATCCTCAAATTTCACTTCCTTGGTCTTTAAAACTGTCAATGTCGCAAAAGGCAATTTTATCTGTTTTCCGAAATCCGATCTAATCGTTTCAAAGTCAGCCCCACTTATTTCATACTGATTGTTGCCCGTTATCTTCAATAGAACCCCGTCATCAAGATCAAAAGCAGCAGTATCAATATTTTTAACAACTATTCGTAAGGGTAAATTTTCACCATACAGTTCGGAGTTTTTTAATGTGCCTTCTGCAAAATACGACACATCCAAATTTAAATCTTTCAACACCTTATATAACAAGGTTTTACCACTTAAAACTTCTATTTCATTGTTTATATTTTGATTCGAAGCAAAGAAATTTAAGTCAGAAAACACTCCATTACCAGTATTTAGATCAGGAGATCCACTCTCATCTTTTATTAGGATTTTTGTCGTAATGTAATATTCCGGAGTCGAATATCTTAAGTAAAGAAAGCCAATTATAAAGCAAAATAGAATTGAAAAAGCAAACCACTTCCAGTTCCTCACGTACTTAAGCAAAAGTGCTTTCAAATCAAATCCTTGTTCTTGTATGGTATTTTGAGGTGTATTCATTCTTAATATTATAGACGAGATATTGCTACAATGGCCAAAGATGCCAAACTGCTAATAAGAGTTATGGTCCTGATGTCAGTACGAGATTGTTTCTCTTTCATTTTGTCCGGTTCTACATAAACAATATCGTTCTGCTTTAAAAAAAAGTACTTAGAATCCATTGTCTCTTTTTTATTTAAGTCTAATCTTACCATTGTCCTTTTCCCCTCTTCCTCTCTAATCAATAGTACATTCTCTCTTTTTCCATACATAGTCATGTCGCCCGCTAAACCTAAGGCTTCTATTAAGTTGATTTGATCACCAGTAACTGTAAATGTAGACGGTTTATTTACTTCCCCTACTACTGTGACTCTAAAGTTTAAGAATCTTAAATTTATTATTGGATCTTTTACATACGGTTTAAGTGTACTTACTAGGAAATCCGTTGCTTCCTCCTTCGTTTTTCCAGCAATAGCGATCTTTCCAACAACTGGAAAATTTATTTGCCCCTTTGAATCGACCAAATATCCTTGGCTTGTTGCTAAATTGCCTGAAGATTCTCTATTCGCCTCAATGGACTGCAACGTCCCAGTATTGAATAATATATTAGATTCGGGATTTAATGTGCTTACGCTAATAGAAAGTATATCTCCAGATTTAATTTTTATATTACTAGCTTCTATAATTCTACTTTCATATGCAATGCTATCGCGAAGATCGCTAAAATAAACCAAATTTCGCTTTTGCCCGCACGCTCCTAGCAAAAGTGCCATTATTAACAAAAAACCTACTTTTTTCATGTCGTCCTGATTGTGGAATCCCTGTCTCCTTTGTTTGCTTCTCTTTAATGCTCAGTCATTGAAGTCGCAAATATGCGAATTAATTTTTAAACTTATATCTATGTGCTTATATAACGTTATATGGAAAAAAATTCGAACCATGATAGGTTTTCCAAAAGGTTTCAGTTTGTTCTGCGCATCAAAACCTATACATCATTCCAAGTTGGAAGTGAAGATTACCACTGTCTTTTTTCCGAAAATTCCACAGATTCGTCGCCTCTCCGATTTGATATTGGTAGTTATATGATTTAGTAGCGGTTAATCTTCCACTGAAAATAAATCGCTTATAATCATATTCTCCGTACGTCCCAATATTAAAGTCTACCCAGTTACGCCGTCTATCGGCAATCAAATCATAAAACAAGGCATTGTTATGAACCACTCTCTCCAGCTGAACTCCTAATTGTTTCATTCCTCTTAACAATGAAACATTCAATATCTGAGCATTATTGCCAAAACCTATGCCGCTTCCTAGTATCTGCCCTAAATTAGTATACCCATCTCTGACGGACGTGTGCATGTACCAGTTGGCACTCGGCCTTAATTCCTCATTTTTGCTAGGTTCTTGCTGCGTCATTTCAAAGCCTATTTGTATTAGATCGTCAAATCTATTATTTATTTTTACTAGTTTTCGAAGCCCGAATATATAGGCTCTGCTGTGCATTGGGTTTACAATAAGATCCCTCATATTCCAAGGATTATCATTTCTTCCATATTCAGCATAAATTTCGAAGTGAGATTCCGGAATTGTCCATTTAGCAAAAAAAGTGGCGATCTGATCTTGACCTTCAACTCCTTGTTGTTCACCTTCTTGATTTGGATCTTGGAAATTCTCCTTAAAACCAGATTGGGAAAAAGGCAAGTATGCACCTATTCCACTGGACATATCATCTCGATATATTGTAAATACCCTTATGAGGCCCAAGCTTAACCCCGGCACCCACTTAGGTTGATAAGATAAAACTAATCCCGACAGGTATCTCCAATCATCTGGCTTTGGCCAATAATATTTATCATAATGATCTGGATTCCCTAAAGGTGTTGGTGTAAATCCTGAAGCCTCCAATTTACCACCTACTAACTGTCCTTCAAAGGATCCTATGGGAGTACGGATGGGGCGTGTTGTATTAATGGTAGCATGTAAAAAACCGGGGGCATTATTACTCATTAATAAACTATTCTTCATGCCGGGTCCCCACCATAAATTTTCTGTAGATATACCAATCGAAACAGGGTGAAAATTGAGTCGAATACTACTTTGTCCAGGAAAAAAACGGGTGTATGAGCCCATTCCAAAGCGCTCCGGAGCATCTATATAATTCATAAAACGATACCATTTTGCCCAAGCATTTTCGTCCAATCCTTGATATCCTTCAAAATCACTATTCTGTGCAAAAACAAATTCGGGCCTAAACTGGATACTCAAAAATTTATATTGCGCATACACCCCGGCGGAGGCCATGGTTTGATAACCTGCTGCGGGAATCATCCCCGCATCATTCCAGCCGTAAGGAAAATTGCTGTTAATCTGATTTTGCCACACTAGGGGCATTAGCTGCACCATCCCCTTTCCATTCCGTGATCGATAAATGCTATTGCTGTGCTCCTGTGACCCCTCAGGATCATAGATATTCGATTGCTTTAAGGCCTCATTGCTTAAAGGCCTTACGTTGAAAGAAATGGTAGAGTCGAGCTTGCCTAATAATTGCAGGCGACGGTAATAATCTTCTAATACCGGTGTTCCAACGGGAAGTACCTGCGCTTTTAAACTCAAAGTCGCTATTAAAAAAAAGACTAAAAGTATATTTTGTTTCTTCATGTGCATTCTTTACTGCTTCAAAAAAATATTGCTGATCATTAGCTAAAACCGGTACATCGTGCCCAGCTGCCCCTGAAAATTGAACTTATCTTGAGGAATAAAATCCCAAAAAGTTCCACCGGGTTTTAACTTGATGTCATAATTGAAGTTCAATCCGTTCATGAATTTCATCCGCGCGATAAAAAGAAAATTTTTATAATCCCATTCGCCATTTATGGTAGCTGATAGATTCACCCAATTACGTCGATAATCTCCACTGTAGGAAAGTAAGCCATAAAATAGATCTGTTTGCTGCTCCTGTCGCTCTAACAATAGCCCTAACTGCTTCAACCCCTTTAACCAACTAATCGTTAAGGACTGTACATTGCTGCCGGGGCCAATACCTGCACCTAAAATTTGACCTAAATGGGTATAACCATGGCGCACCATGGAATTACTATACCAAGTCTCGTATTCGCGCACTTTATAAGTTCTGGTTTTATCTAACTGCGTAAATTCAAAACCAACTTGAAGGTGCTCTGTTCCTCCTTTCATAGGCACTAATTTTCGGAAACCAAGTACATAGGCTCGTGAATGATCCATCTCTACCATCTTATCGCGGCCATTCCAAGCGGGTTCATTGCGTCCGTATTCGGCATAAAACTCGGCTTTACCTTTCGGTAAGGCCCAACGAAGGAAAAAGGAAGAATAGCGGTCGCGGTTACGTCTTTCTTCTCGGCTCGTTGGCCCATTCGCTGCGCTGTTTTTTGAGGATGGCCCCAAAAAAGGCAGATAATCATTGAGACCACTTCCCATGGAGTCGCGGTATACAACAAAGCTTTGCGACACACCTAAGGATAGTCCCGGCACCCACTTAGGCTGATAGGAGAAAATAGCACCACCTATATATCGCCAACTGTCAGGTTTTGGCTCGTATAGATAGTCAAAATCCGTCGGCTGATCGGCTTGCCTTGGCGCAAAACCGGAAGCGTTAAGGCCACCGGCAATCACCTGTCCTTCGAAAGAACCGATATTGCTCCGTATGGGTTTACTACTATTAACGGTAATATGTGGAAAACCGGGAGCTGTATTACTCATCAAGAGCGAATTATGAATCCCGGGGCCCCACCATAGATTTTCTGTACTGAAACCAACCGATACGGGATCAAAAGTAGCCCTTATGCTACTTTGTCCAGGGAGAAAACGGAAATAGCTACCGTCACCAAAACGGGTAGGCATATCGATATTATTGTAGAAATCATACCAAACGCGCATCGCATTTTCGCTACCGCCCGTAAAAATAGGGTAAGATTTATTTTGCGCATATACTATCTCTGGCCTGAATTGAATGCTTAAAAACTTATACTGTGCATAAAATCCGGCACTAAAAAGAGTTTGATAGCCCACATTGGGAATCATGGGGCCGTCGTTATAACCTGTTGGAAATCCACTGGTATATTGGTTTTGCCAGATAATTGGTAGGATCTGAACCATACCTTGTCCTTCTTTTTGCCAAACAATGCTATGAGAACTCCCATTTAAGCTATCAGGCCAATAAATATCTCGTACACCTAAAGCACCAGCGCTAAGAGGGCGTATGTTGAACGAGATGGTTGAATCTACTTGCCCCAGCAATTGCAAACGGCGATAATAATCGTCTAATGCGGGAGTGCCCAATGGAAGTCCTTGTGCTTGTGCTTGTTGATAAAAACTACTTAAAAAAAGAAGCGAGAAGGTTATGTTGTATAGAAATGTTCTCATTTAGTGCATTTTTGTTATGCTTGTGAAGCTGCTCTCTCTTGCAGCAAAAATTATGCTAATTCTTTTTTATCTTTCTAACGAAGGAAATAAGCAGATCCGCTACAGCCTGTTAACTAAAGTGCTGGCCTTTTACTTCAGTTAGTGGCAGCAAAAATCCATCCCAAATTGCTTTCCACAACATTTTCCGTTGTTTATTTTGATAATGTTTAAATAAGCGCAAAAAGTCAATACCGGCTTTCATTATTGCTTTTAGTTTACGTACTCCCTCCATGTGTTTACGGATGAAAAAAATACGATTTCTGTTTATATAGTAGACAAAAAAAGGTGAACGCTGTCCACCCGTCAGCGAGCTCTCTTTATGTAAAATCACTAAACTAGGCATATAATAGATTTTATAACCTAATTGTGTCGCTCTAAATATTAGATCGGTATCTTCGTAATAAGCAAAATAACGTTCGTCCATTGGCCCCACTTTTTCCAAGACTTCTCTTGCCAATAACATAAAAGTTGTAGGCCCATAGTTTACATAATGAGCTTGATCATATTGCCCTCGGTCTTCTTCGCCGGCACCGATATGCACCGTTACGGCCGTAGCAGTATTTAAATGGGCCCCTGCCATGCAGATTTTCCGGCTGTCATAAAAGAGCATTTTGGGGATTATAATCGACTCTTGATCAGCCCTTGCTTTTTGAACCAAATGCTGCAGTAAGTTAGGTGATACAAGCTCAATATCATTGTTTAATAGGAGTATATGGCTATAATGCTTTTGTAAAGCAAGTTCGATACCCTGGTTATTACCTTTGGCAGCCCCGTAATTGGCGGGATTTTTTATATGGGTATAAGCAGGAACGGGATAAGCAGCTAGTAATGTTTGCAATAATTGGTCACTTGTAGCACTGGGAGAATTGTCGATCAAATAGAGATGATATTGCTTAAAACTTTGCAGCGAAAGCGTCTTAAAAAAACCTGTTAATACGGCATCACTCTTATACAAGACAGTTACAAGCGCAATCTCCATAGCTTTTAATGGATTGATTTTAGCAAAACGCGCGCAATAAGCGCACTAGCCGTTAAAAATACCAAAAGAAAAGCGCCAATAAGGGCTCCTTTTATAGGCCCCATGACATCGCTCTCAAGGGGTAAAATAGGCCGATCAATAATCTGTAATATGGGCATCTCTTTTCGCAAACTAATTTTGGCGAGCTCCTGGTTTTTAACTAGCTCTTCTAAAATCGCTGAATTCGCTTGCACATCTACCCGCCGTCGTTGGGAGGAAACACCTAATTGCTGTAAAGCTCTGTTTGGATTAGGGTTGGCATCTGTAGCAGCTGCTACCCCTCCAATAGCCGCATATAGTTCTTTTCGCACAGAATCTACTTGATGCGTGAGAATATTAAGGTTATCCTGTTCTTTTTTTGTTTTAGTTTCTACATAAAAGTTCATGACCCGATGAATGAGCTGTTCAGTAAATGTTTTCGCAAAAAGCTCATCTGTGCTTTTGGTGCTCACTTGAATAATATTCAATTTTTTATCGGGCTTTACCACCGTTAAGCTTTTCTTAACGATATGCCTGTACAATACTTGGATTAAGCTATCTTGAAGTGGATTTCCTGACGGCAAAGCCGTAGCAGCAAAAGAGAAATCTTTTAGCTGGGATTCTTCGTCCCAGTCAGCACGAAAGCCACTTGCCATAGCGTATCGATTGGCCAAAACTACTTGTTCTCCTTCTAAGTCGACTTTGCTTAATAGCGTCTGCGTGATCATTCGTTGAGAACGAATAAATTCTAAAATATTATCGCCTTGAAATAGACTGCTACTTTCCCCAACGCCTCCTAAATCAATCCCAAATTGCGATGCGATGCCAGCGTAAGCGCTGAGGCCTCCTCCTCCTCCTCCTTGCTCGGCCAGGACGAAACTGAGGGATGCTTTATATTGGTTTTTTTTAAAAAGAGCATAGCAAATGCCGATGACGCTTCCGATTATTAAAGCACCAACTAATAGAAGCCATTTATTCTTTACATAGGCAGCTACCTCTTTACCTTTATGTACCAGCTCATGCAAGGTTAGCTGATTATCTTGGTTTGTTTGGTTCATTCGCTATTTTCTATGATGATATATTATACTATTAGTAATCATCGACTAGTCAATTATTCCCTGCGAAGATAACGCTTTTTACTTTTTTCCTGTTAATTTCTTCAAGGTGTCTTGATTGATCTGCTTCCGTTCTCGATCAAATAGCCAGCCCCATTTGTTGAAATATTGAATAGCCGACTTCATATGCATGCGAAGAACCTTGCTATTATGATACGATTCTTTTTGATAGCCGTGGCTGATGGATACATGGGGATAAAAGACGGTACGAGCAATATGCCCAATACGCCGTACCAGATCTACATCTTCCAGGTAGAGAAAAAAACGAGTATCAAAACCACCTAAGGTTTGCAACACGTTATTACGAACAAACATAAAGCAGCCGGATAGACATGGTATATCGGCGATTTGATCGTATTGAAAAAATGATAATTCGTATTGTTCGTTCAACTGCCTTGCCCAGCGTCGGTTTGGTGCGAAACGACGACCAAATAAGTTAAAGGGTGTAGGCAATAACTTACACAGTCGCTGCAATTGTCCATTCTTGTATAGAACTTTTGGCATCACGAGGCCTATATCCGGATGTTGATCCATAAATGCCGTCAAGTGTTCTATCACACCTTCATGAAAAGCGATATCCGGATTTACAATTATATGATAGTCCGACGTCACACAACGTTGTATGGCCAAATTATGTGCTGCGCCGAAACCGATGTTTTCGGCGTTGGAGATATACTCGATCCGTTCGTTATTAGCTAAGCTTCGAAAATTATCCTCCGTTGAATTATCCACTAAATATACCTTATTGATCAAGGGGGAGGAAAGGCAGCTCCGCACAGCTTCTTGAACCTCTAAAGGATCATTATGATAGAGAACGATGGATGCCGTAATTGTCATGTTGTATTATCAGATGCACTTTAGGCCAGCTCCCACCGACCGGATTCTAAATTGAATTTTTTATATAATCGAGCGGGGTTGCCCATCAGCAGCGAATAGGAAGGAAAGGATTTTGTGACCACCGAGCCTGCTCCAACAACGCAACCCTCGCCTAAAGTTACCCCCGGCAAAATAACCACATTTTCACCTAGCCAACAACGATTACCTATATGCACAGGTCTGGACCGTAAGGGCCGGTCGATCGGCGCAGCCATCATTTCGTGGCTATCGCATTGATTATCGAACGAGCCGTGATTATGATCAGTAATAAATACTTTACTGGCAATGAGTACCTCGTCACCAATTGAAACCTGCTCCACGGCACCGATATGAACATAATCATTTAATTGAACCCGTTTACCAAACTGAATACAGGTATCTATTTTTTGAATAGGTAAAGCCTCTAACCTGCACCCAACGCCTGTGGTAAGACCTTCACCTAGATGGATGTGACGAGCGTTACGAATCTCAAATGGAAACCGTATGATACGAGCTTTCGGATAAAATAGCTTTGTACGAATCAAATGTATTAGCAGCTTGATGCTGCCTCCAAAACCATATTTTTTCAGCATATTATCTTCTTAACTTGACAATGGCCAATCGACGAATATACTTGATTAAGGAATAAAATACCAAAAATACATATTCTAAAAAGCCGACAACACCGAGCTGATAACCTAATCGCATATTCTTAAGCTCGCCCTTTTCCATTTCCTTTAAATTGGAGGATAAACCGGAAAAACCAAAATTGGGTTTCCCGTCTCCGGTAATCACTAAACTTTCGTTTAATAAAACACAATGATGCTCGTTACACACACGAATCCAAAAATTCCCTTCTTCTGCATAGCGCTGTTGTTCGTCAAAGTAACCGGTTTTGTCCAGTACCTCACGCTTAAAAATCACGGTAGGGGTAACGAAAAAGGTTTTGTATAATAGTAAATGTGCTGAAATAGGCGTTAGATGTTGAAACTTTTTAAACAACCATCTTTTCCAATACTCGCCATTCCGATTGGTACCTAAAAAGTCGATCGCCGGGTTGGCACGCAGAATACCTATTTGTCTTTCTAATTTAGTCGGCAACCATTCATCATCGGCATCTAATAACGCGATGAAGAGGCCCTTTGCTTGACGCATACCTACGTTTCGTGCACAAGAAACACCACGGTTCGGTTGGTTGATCAACTTAAAGGTAATATAATCTGTATTTTGTGCTGCGATAAAACGCTGAACTTCATCTATTGATCGGTCACGGCTTCCATCGTTCACGATGATTACCTCCAGCGGTCGGTACTGCTGATTGACAACGGACGTTAGCGTTTTTTGAATACTCTGCTCTGCCTGATACATCGGAATAACCACGCTAACCAATGGCATTGTTGCTGTCGCATTTAGATGCGTTTCTCCCTGATTTGTTAACATAGAACTCGTTTTAGTTGTATTCTTAGCTCTTCTGCCACATTTGCCACGCCGAAATGTTCCTGTAGCATTTTAAATGCTACTTCCCTGTCTGTTTGGGATGGTGTTTTTAAATGTATAATGGAGCGAATGTATTGTTCCATCTCTTCTAAGGTATCAAATAACACTCCGGGAGGTTGCGCAACAATGGCAAAGATTTCGGAAAAGGATGGATTGCGTAATCCTAAAATGGTTTTATGAGCGGCAATAGCGTCCATAAGTGCACCGCTACCGGTTAATTCGTAACTATCCGTCCCATAACAAAACAGGGCATAATCAGCAGAGGCTAACGCCTCTTGGTATTCGGCAAGTGGCAACATTTCGCCTTTCTTGGGATAAACAACGTAAGAATTAACATAGGGAGCCATTTCGGGCAAAAGGTGCCCGACTACTTGAAAAATAAGCTTACGCTGCGCTATTTCTTCTTTAAACTGTTTAGCCAGCTCAAAAAAGTGTTGAGACCCTTTGGATAAACGCGCGACACCCAAGTGAACAAAGGTGACTACATTTGCTGATTTTTGCCTAGCTACCGGCTGCGGAAAAAGATAAGGATGCGGTATATAAAGTAAATGTGCAGGAGGTATCAACTGCTTTTCTTGAAGATAGCTTCGCGCCCGCCTCTCCAATACGATATAATATAAACCGCTCCGCTTCCTGCTAAAAGCATTTCGAAGCAGCCATGCGTATAAACGGTCAACAGCTTTATTTTGCGCTGAACTTTTTAGCAATTCCAATCCATGTAGTTGTACAATAATATTGCATTTTTTAAAGAAAAAGACACGGTAGCAACTCAGTAACCACTGAGCTGGTGGCGATAAAAAAGCAAAATAAACCAAATCTACAGCATCGCTGTGTGCCTGTATTAAAAGTTTTGTTAAAATCCAACACTCTGCCGCATGCTTGTAAAACCATCGAATTTTATTAGCTGTCTGCAGAGCCGGCACGTTTAAGGGTTTATGGGTAATTTGAGCACTCAATGGGCTCTGTTCTTTTAACGCTAGCAAATGATCCGGAGAGCACCATAGTGTAACAGCAGCCTCTGGATAGACGCATTGAAGCACCTGAAGCATGGCCGCATTGAAAGGCGCATGTTGATTACCCCGCATAAAAGGCTCGATATAGAACAATTGCTTACTCACGAATAATATCTGTTGGTGCAAAAATCGTTTCAAAAGGTACGTACAAATCATAGTACACAGAAATCAAGTTATAGAGTCGGAAAGCTCCAAACAACAATAACACTAAAAAAGTAACCAAACGTAAACCTTTATCTTTTAAATAAAAGACCAAATAGGCTAATACAAAAATTTCGAATAATAAAAAGCCGGTCGATAAGCGTGCCATAACGGGTAAGCTTACCATAAACAGAAAGTAAATTATATTACCAAATACAAGCAGGTTAAGATATCCGGTGTATTTTGCCCGATCTATTTGCGCAACATGCGGTTGAAAAGCGATAAATAGGGGTAAAAAAATGGCCCGTTTGGCGACACCAATGGCAAAGGCTACATAGAGATTGCCAGACATATCAAGTGTCTCTTCGTTGTAAAACAATAATTTCTCACCTACTCGGGAATCGACCCCGGCCAAGTGCATGGCTAGACGCGCCAGTAGACCGCCAATATCTACAAAACCTAAAATAAGCGATACTGATAACGAAATATAAATTAATTGCGGCGAAAAACGCATTGGATAAATCCAATAGGCAAAAATAAAAAATACCGCGGTGACATGTATGAGGGAAGCGATGGTAATGATGAAGACAAACGGGATGAAACGCCGCTTGATAATGGAAGGAATAGACCAAAGCGTAATGGAAATGGCTAGATATTGCCTTACAGCGAAGATATCGGCCATATAATAACAGAAATACAAAAAAAGACTCAGCAGCATGATGTTTTCATGCTTATAAATGAACCGCGCCTTTAAACCAATTGTTAAGATCGCAATGAGTGTTAGCAGTATGGAGTAATTATCCGTAAATACTTTTACTATATAGTTTAAATAGGTAAAGCCTCTCTCCATCATATTGGTTTCGGGCTTTTCAACATAGCTTTCTACTTTACTGAAATAATCGGTATATGAATACCAGTCGGTACCGACATTCCAACGTATCGAACTGATAAAAATAAGAACCAACACGAAAAACCAGAACAGGATATGCTTGATTTTCTCTGCATTTTTAATAAGATCTAAAAGTGCAAAGGTACCGAGAACCATATATAGGATAATGTAAATCAAAGCCTGGTGGTGTTGATGGTTTGTTTAACAGGAACAAAATCCGCTAAAACACGGGCAGCTGTCACCTTATTGTTTCTCATTTGATCGTTAAGTGCGCTCCGTGCCGCCGCAAGTGCACTGATATGGTTCGCGATTTCCTGTGGATAGGCAATGATTCTTCGTTTAAATTCGGCCATATCGTTTACAACAAAATAGTCGGCCACACCCTTGTACCCCTGTGCACTTGATTGATGTACAAGTAGAGGTATCCCCTTTTGAATGGCCTCCATCACTTTAATCTTAACGCCACCTCCTAACGAAACCGGTACTACCATCAGATCGCATTGCTTAATATAAACGTCTATATCTTCAACAGCTCCCGTTATATGAATATTGGCCGATTGCAGCTGTTGGATCTCTATTACGGGATTTTTCCCGACGATATAAAAATGATAGCTTGGGTCTTGCTCGATTAACGGGTGGAATACGTCTTTTACAAAGTGCAAAACACCTTGGATATTGGGGTACCAATCCATCATACCGATAAAAAGGAGATGGCTACACTGTTGTTTATAGTGATCTTTTACAGGCTTCAGCGGTAGCGCGGGGGATAATAGATAACTCTGCTGATCATTATTTCGAATCTTATTAAATAATTGCTGATCATATTCGGAAATTGCAATAAGCCCATCGGCTTCCCGTACTACACGGTGCTCTACTGCCCGATAGCGGAAATTGGCCAAACGATATAGCTTTCTTTTGAGCGGATGGGCGATACGGAATTGTATATACTCGAGATGATTCTCATATTCATAATTATGTTGATTGAGCACAATGTTAATTGTTGGACGGAGCCGGCGGATAGCCGGAAGAAGATAAGCCGAGTAAAGTTCTAATATAACGATCGCATAATCATTTTGCTGCAATTTTTTAATAACAGCGCGACGCAATGCCGGAGATTCACGAAAAATATTGTGCCCTCGTTGTAAGAGTCTAATCCGTTCGCGGGTAGGATGAATAGGCTCTACCTGCACCTCCTCGATACTGCACGGCAGCTTACTAAGCAACTCTTGGCCGTAAGCGGTGCGAGGCCCCTGAAGGGTAAGGACATCCGTGGGTACTTGCGAAGCAAAGGTTAATACATTGTTCATCGCATACATAGATGCACCATCGCCCGTAATATCGATACGTAGAGCTATATATAATAGTTTTGCTGCCATTGCGTGCCCAAAAATACAATTATTAACGTTTTAATGAATTCTTTGCTTTACCTAGTTTTGCCTGAAGCATTTCCAAGAGTGCTGATAAGTGAGGATTATGAAAGGCAAAGCATTGAATACCTGCATAAATCAATATGGTGGCAGATATAATTAGGACCAATTGCAACGGGACTGAGGAGATATTAACCACAATTAACCGACAAACTACAACAACAGGTAGCGATGCTAATAATGCTTGCCAGAGCAATTTCCATGCGGGCCGAAAATTTACTTTCCTCAAGGCATAAAAAATCAGTAAGGCTAAAACGGAAAACTCGGTAATGACAGACGAAAGGGCTGCACCTACCTGGCCTAAAAAAGGAATGAGGCTAAAGTTGATGAGCAAACTGATAAGCATTCCTGTGATAGCGGCTTTGAAAAACAGCCGTTCATTATTAGTTGGATTTAGGATCTGCATGCCGAAGACGTTACTTAAGCTGATAAACAGGATAGAAGGGGCCAAGATTTGCAGCGACCTAACCGCTTCTGTGAATTGCGAACCAGCATACAACTCGATGACCATAGGAGCCACTATGTATAAACCAATGCTGGCCGGTACACTCAACAATATGGTGTATCCAAATGATTTTTCCAGTAATAAGTTCGCGCTTTGTTCATTTGCTTCGTGGAATGCCTTGGAAAGCGGGGGAATCAAGACGGTGGAAAATGCAACGAAAATCATAACGACCAATTTAATAAGACGAGCAGATGTTGCATAATAACCAACCTGCGCAGGTGTTGACAAAAAACCCAGCAAAGCGGTATCCAACACGGTATAAACACTGGTCACCAAACCTAGTGAAAAAATATATAACAAAGCCTTTCCGTGCTTTTTAAAGATATTTCGACTTCGACGAAGGTGAATAAAGCGTTTTGCATAAGTAATATTAAAAAGCACATTAATCAATACAGATATACAGGATATCCCATAGTACCATACTTCATCACCCGGTTTATTTACCAATAAAAAGATAGCCAATATGGAGAAGGCACGTACCACCAAGGTTCTTTTCGTAATATAAGGAAACTCCTCCAAGCCTTGAAATAGCCACTCAATCGCCAAGCTCTGAAAAAACAATGCACCTGCGCCGAGGTAAAATAAGGGGCGATACACTTCAAAATGTGACGAGGTGAAAAAGATGCCCACATACAGCGAAACAGCAAGTGCGGTGGTTGATAGATGGATAATCAGTAGTTCGCTAAAGACTTTTGATCGCTTTTCCGGGTTGCCTTTACTTTTAGCAATTTCTCTTACACCGTATATGGGAATGCCTAAAGCTGCTGCTAAAATAAAATATTGTGTAACACTGTCTACAAAACTTACGTTTCCAATACCGACAGGTCCTAAGACCCTCGAAATATAGGGAAAAGTGATCAGGGGAAATAAAATCTGACTGATAGATAAAAGAATATTATAAAATGCATTCTTTTTAATGGTGCCCATGGTAAGGACAAACTTAGATAAATTGCTTTTATATACAACAAAATAGTTTAGCAATTGCTAGACAGCAGACAACTATATAACGTATGCCTTGAAGGGTAAGGGGTAAAGTAAATAAATGGAAATATAGCCTTTTGTTGAATAAGCTTTGACAAAAGGGCTTTAGATAAATGTCTTAAAAAAACTACCTTTGCCATCTCGGCATGCATCTTGCTAGGAGCACTTATTATTCTAATATGAGAAAATACGTATTTGTTTTTTTAATCGCCTTCATTTCCCTGCACATCTTTTCGTCTTTTGTACATGCGCAGGCTCAATACATACCGTTTTCTCATCAACTCTATCAAAAACTTGATCGGACACTTTATAGTAAAGATACCCGGTTGCATACGAGTATCAGGCCACTTGTGCTGGATTCAGTCTTACAGCCAGCCTATGACTCGATCATGGCTTTAGGCGTTCGCGATCGACATACCTGGCTTGGACGGAAGCTGTTTAATGAGCACTTGATTGATATAAAAAAAGCGGATTATACCTTTTATGCCGACTTTCTTCCAGATTTTCAGATTGCTCGGTCATTTAATGAAAAACGAAATCCATGGACTAACACACGTGGATTTCAAGCAGGTGTCACCATCGGTAATAATTTTTCATTCTATACTAGTTTTTATGAGAATCAGGCTTTGTTTCCTGATTATGTAACCGATTATATAGAAAGAAATAAAGTGATTCCCGGGCAGTTTGGCAAGCTTTATGACCAAAGAACCGGCCGTAGCCAAGATTGGGCCTATGTAACAGCCAATGTATCTTATACACCGATCAAGTATTTAAATATTACCTTAGGGTATGATAAAAATTTTATTGGGGATGGCTATCGCTCCATGCTACTGTCAGACGTTTCCTCTCCGTATACGTTTTTGAAATTAACCGGCACGTTAGGAAATGTTAAGTATATGAGTATGTGGACTTATATGCTTGACCCCTTTGCCTCAAGAGATAGCAGTACGGTGACTGATATCTACAACCGAGAGAATATGGGTGACCTCGGGAAATGGGGTGCTTTCCAATACCTAAGCTGGAATGTAAATAACCGACTTTCGATTGGCTTATTTCAATCCATTTTATGGGCACCAAAGAATGCCGGAGGCAGGCGTGGTTTCGATGTCAACTACCTGAATCCGATCATCTTCTTGCGCCCTATAGAAACAGCAAATACCAATTCGCCGGATAAAGTACATATCGGCGCTACCGCGAAATATAAAGTGCTAGACAATATGTCGGTTTACGGGCAACTATTGCTGGGTGAGCTCTATACCAAAGAGCTATTCAGTGGCAGCGGTTACATCAATAACAAAAATGCTCTCCAATTGGGCTTCCGAGGCTTTGACGCATTTGGCATTAAGAACTTGAACTTTTTGGGCGAGTACAATAGTGCAAGACCTTACACCTATCAGCACTTTACGCCGATAACAGCTTATACGAATTACAACCAGCCATTAGCCCATATATTAGGCGCTAATTTCAGGGAGTTTGTGGGACGCCTTCATTACTCCTTTCAGAAATTTGATTTTTCTTTTCATGGAAATTTTGCCAGATATGGTTTGGATCCGAGTAATAGTATAAACTACGGGGGAAATATTTTTAAATCATATGAAAATTACGTTCAGTTGTATGGTAACCGCATCGGCCAAGGGCTGACAACAGATCTTACTTATTTAGATCTTCGGGCAGCCTATTTAATTAATCCTAAATATAATTTACGCTTCGAAGTTGGTGGCGTCTTTAGACAGGAAAAAAATGACAGCTGGACGAACAAAACGGCTGTTTTGAATATTGGCTTAAGAGCTTCATTTAGGAACTGGTATCAGGATTTTTAGCGCGATCTGCTAATTGGCCAAACCGAATGATCTTTTTTTTTGTTGAAATTGCAGGAAAAATAAATTAATCAGTTTAATTTGGCAGCATTGTTGTAGCAAAATATCCTAAAAGGCCGTTATTAGAAAACCTTTTATTTACAAATATTTTTGACAGATGATTTTAATACCAAGGCGAATTTGGGTATAGAGCAAATAAGAGAATCGACGTAGATAGGTTGTGAGTTGGGATAGCTTTGCCTAGCGGGTTGACCGTTCGCAAAAGCATATTGCATATTAAGTAATTTATTTAACAAAAAAATCCATTGATTGATCACCGTCTTTGGTGAAATATATAAATTCACTTACCTTTGGTATTGAATGTTTAACTAAAACGATTCGTATGCTAACATCATTACTTCCTTTTATACTTGCATTCCTAACTGCCTTAGTTGCGATTCCTGCGATTATTAAGATCGCTTATTCGAAAAGGCTGGTGGATGACCCCTCGCTTGAGTCTAGGAAGATACATAAACATTCAGTACCTAATTTGGGTGGCGTAGCGGTATTTAGTGCTTTTGCTTTGGTTAGTTGTCTTTTTATTAATGACAACATGTTGCCAAAAGCGAACTTCATTTTTGCCTCAGGCATCATCATCTTTACCATTGGCCTTAAGGACGATCTAATTGCATTGGATCCCTATAAAAAATTTATTGCCCAGTTTATTACCGCCTTTATCGTAGTTTATTTTGCCGATATCCGTTTTACTAATTTCTATGGCGTAATGGGGATTCATGAGATTGGTCCTATTTTGAGTTATACCTTTACAAGTTTCGTTGTGGTATTTATTATTAACGCCTTCAACTTGATTGATGGAATCAACGGCTTGTTGGGATCGATCTCTGTTTTTGTTAGTTTAGTTTATGGAGCACTGTTCTATTTTGTAGACGAAAAGGGTTTAAGTATTCTTAGCTTTAGTATGGCAGGTGCGGTTTTGGGTTTCTTAAAATACAATATGAGAAAACGTGCCCAAATATTTATGGGCGATGCCGGAGCTTATTCCATTGGCTTCATTATAGCGATCTTAAGCATTCGGTTTGTAGAAATCTATAAATTTGATGCTATAACAAATCCTTATCCCTGGGTGCACGCCGCCCCTGCGGTGGCCATAGCTTTATTGATTATGCCTATTTTTGATACCTTCCGTGTCTTTACCCTTCGGATATTACGAGGAAAATCTCCTTTTATGGCCGATCGAAACCATTTACATCATCGATTATTAGATTTGGGTTTAACACATTTACAGGCTTCCGGCATTATTGTGACCACGAATGTACTCATTGTTTCTTTAGCACTCTCTATTCAAAATCAAATGCAAACTGCTGAATTAATGATGTTAATCGTATTGGCCACCATATTTTTCAACATGATGCTATGGATTTACGAGGTGAGAAACGTAAACAGAATCCATGTTATTCAAAGAGCACGATCCATTGCGTCTAAAGCAAATAAAAATTTGGCATCTAACTTAGAAAAGGTAAACAATACGGCTATAGATTCAAGTTTAGCGGAAGTACGCATGCTTGCAGCAAAGGAATACTTAAATGGCCACCGTGAATCGGAAGCCGCAAAACGTTTTACTCAGGAAGTGTTGGATAATCTGGAAAGAAGTAAAAATTAGCTCTTCAAAGCGCCATTATATCTCGTATCCGAATAAACTTCTCAAAATTTTGCGACTATATATATTCACTAGGATGATGTGATTGATTTTTACGTCAAAGTATTGCGCCTCCTGCTTCTTTATTTTAACGGAATAGCGCAACAATAACGCCAACCGTAGTAGCTAGACTACCCCCGAGGCCTATCCATTGAGCGGCACTTATTCGACCCCTTGCTTCTCGCTGAGGAACAAAAATTTCTGCTCCTGGCTTAATCTTTGGATAATTATTAAAAAAGAGAAACTTAGACGTACTGCGGGCTGAACCATTAGCATAAACAACGTATGCTCTCTTCTTTAATGCACGCTCCGAAAATCCCCCTGCCTGAGAGATATATTCCTTAAACCCTTTATTTGATGAATATATCACTGTTACGGGTGAAAGCACCTCACCGCTTACTCTAACGGTTTGCAATTGTTTAGGAATATGCAAAACGTCACCTTCTTCAAGAATTAGATCATTACTTCCTTCGGGATGCCGAAGAATCTCATCCATATTGATGCCAACATAGCTGTTATTGACCGCAGACCGTTGTACGGCTCCCAATTCGTTCGGATTAATTGTGCTCTTTTGCAATGCATTTAAACGCTCAACTCGTTCTTGAAAACGTTCCTGCTCCAATTTTGATTTACGTTCAAACTGATTTCCCGTTGAATCCAGCTCGTCTTCCAAGATACTTTTGCGTTTTAGAGAAGCTCCATCAGTGTAAGCATAAGCCGTAAATCCTCCCGCTCTCTTAATCAAATCAGATACACGCTCGTCTTTACGGGTAAGTATATATTGACCGGGATAAAGTACTTCGCCCTCAATACGCACGGACCGTTGTCTTTGATATCCTTTAGCTAGTCGAACATTGATAACGTCGAATGGCTGTAATACAAAATCTTCTGCTCCTGAGAGATCTCGTTCAATATTAACATGATAAATTTCGGAGGTATGAGCCGATTGTGACATTACATTGCTTTCTTTAATGCGTCTGGCAATTTCGATTCGCTTGGCCGAGGCGGCTTCCGTAAATCCTCCTGCCTGGACAATGAGCTCTTTTAAAGTCATCCCTTCAGCAAAGTCGTAAGTTCCGGCATTGCGTACTTCACCATCGATTTGAATCTTATAGGCAGTTTTTAGATCAAAAATGGATGATATTACCACCTCGTCCTCTCGTTTTAAAGGTATATCGTTTTGGGTCCCCGCTAAAATGTCAGCAACAGAGAACGCCACTTGCTCTTTTTCAAGATTTTCTTTGAGCCGCGTTATGTAACCGCGATTCATAAACGCATCTTCTTTTACTCCATCAGCTTTCTTAATAAGCATACTTAAGGTTAAGCCCTGACTCAATTCGTAAACGCCAGGACGAAAGACGGCACCTGATATACGCACTCTGTTCGTATACCGATCCAATATCTTGCCTACACGATATTTATCACCACTCTGAGGCAAATAGACCCCGAACTGAGATGCCAGAACATCCTCTACCCTACGTTCAGTTGCGGTATTTTTAAAGACAGTAATACGCGTCCTATAAGCTTCTTCATCAAAACCTCCGGCATACGTCAGTAACTGATTAAATGTTTCGCCTTCCTTTAATTCGAAAATAGCGGGTCGTTTCACCCGCCCTCTTATTTCGACGCGACTAAGATAAGGCGCAACCTGGATAATATCCTGATCTTGTAGGACAATATTATTGCGAAGACTTCCATTTAGCAAAAAGTCATAAACATCAATTATTGATTCTTCTCTGTCGTTGCGAATGATTTTAATTTGTCGCATGGTACCCTTATCATTGGGGCCGCCTGCCGCATACAGTGCGTTAAAGGCTGTGGCTACAGAAGGTAAAGTATAGGTTCCTGGTTTTACAACTTCTCCAGTTACAATAACACGAATACTGCGAATATTACCTACACTCACGTTTAATCGAGTGCTGCCATTTCGTAACCCACTATAAATTGCTCCCATTTTGTCCTTAATGCGAATAATAGCCTGTTCAATAGTTATTCCAGCAATAGGCACTACTCCCACATAAGGAATGTTGATAGCTCCTTCAGGGCTAACTGTTAATGAATAACTTGCCTCCGAATTGCCATATAGCTCCAACAACAATTCATCATCTGCCCCGATTACATAATTTTTAGGTGTCGCCATCCGTAAATTCGGTTCGAATTTGGTATTCGATCCCTGAAAAATATCTGCTCCGAAAATTCTCAGTTCTTCTCTTGGTGATTTTAGATTATCTTGATGAAGCTTCAATAGGGTATCAGCTTCGTTAGTCGCTCCTTGTACCTGCCTTCCTACTTTACGCTTATCGCCAGTAGAAGGATTTGTGGCAGGGGCCTGTAGTGCTTGATCCTGTTCTTGGATTGTCTGTAAGCGTTGTGTTAATTTCTCAATTTCCTCGCTTGGCATCCCAGAAGAAACAGCCATTTGCATCAATTCCTCCTGTGTCATACCAGAAGCATTGGCTTGCTGCAAATACGCGCGAAGCTGATCATCAGTAAGGTCATCCACCTTGATCATGCTTAGGTCAGTAGCGCTCAAGTTTTGCGCATAACCATAACTAGGAATCAACAAAAAAAAGCAAAAAGAAAGGAAGCAATATAAGATTATTCGTTTATACATAAAGGTAGTACTCTTCAATGAACGCCTACAGAAAAAATCGTTCAATAAAACCTATGCAAATAAACAGTTTTATTTATATATGTCATAATTTTAAACCACCAATACGAATAAATAAAAAACTCCTGTCGTATTCGGCAGGAGTTTTGGCGTGTTTTATTTTTAAGCACACTCATACTTTCGATTCCGTATCATACACTTCCGTGTAAGACGATCTTCGCAATTGTTCATCCAATTCTATTTCTTCCTCCAACGAAATAGTCGCTGCATGTTGGTATTCATAAGCGATCCAACCCCAAAGCGCTATAAAAAGGACTACCGTAAAAACAATAAAAGACATCATGTGTTTGGTTTGTTGATTTGAAAAAAGTTTAATAATCTGTTAGCTACTCCATAAACACCCGGAACACAATCCGTGCATCAAGTCCCTCACAACACGTAAAAAACGATTTGTGCTTGCTAGCCCCTCTAATGGTTTATATCACATCTTGTTAGGTATAAACAAACCTAATTGTTTGCTTCGATATTTGCAACAGTAAGTTCATTTTTTTTTAAACATTATTTAATGTCCTGAAATGTATACAAAAATACACAATAACAAACCACCTCTTGCAATAACGAATCTTTTGAGGGAGCTTTGGCTGTTATCCATCACACATGTCGCTTAAAACAAAAGCATTTAAAGGTTTCGCCTGGAATTCTTTGGAAAATATGCTGGTAAGGGGAGTAAGCTTTATCATCAGCATACTGATCGCGCGGGTGGTCAGTCCGGAAGCTTACGGTCTGGTAGGTATGCTAAGCATATTTTTAGCCTTATCAACGCTTTTTATAGAAGGTGGTTTTAGCAAAGCCCTTGTACAACGAAAGGATTGTTCACAGCTGGATTTTAGCACGGTTTTTTATTTTAACATCGTGGTTAGTCTGCTGATCTATGTTATTCTTTATTTCTCCGCACCTTTTATTGCCCGGTTTTACCATCAGCCGGTGCTGATAGCCTTAACAAGAGTTATGGGCTTGCAATTCATTATTGCGTCTTTTATTGTAGTACAGCGCGCCAAGCTGCTTATTGATATCGATTTTAAAACACAGGCAAAAATCAACGTGATGGCCGTCATTATAAGCGGCGCGGTGGGTTTATATATGGCATATGATGATTTCGGTGTTTGGGCGCTGGTAGGACAAAACCTATCGCTCACCTTAGCCACCTCTATGCTCATGTGGTTGCAAGCCAAGTGGCGGCCAAGTTGGGCTTTCTCATGGCAAGCTTTTCGCGAAATGTTCGGTTATGGTTCCAAAATTCTCGCTGCGGGCCTGTATTCTACGGTTTTGACGAACGTATACACCATCGTGATCGGTAAATGGTATCACTCCAAGGCCTTAGGTTTTTATGCACGGGCCAACTCATTGGCCGAGCTTTCTTCGGGGACGATCAACCTCATTATCACGAATGTTACTTTTCCTCTTTTTTCTGCTATTCAGCAAGATCGGGAGAAGCTTATTAGCATCTATAGCAGAACGGTAGCCATGACGGCTTTTATTATTTTTCCGAGCATGACACTCTTCGCCGTGATATCGAAGCCTTTTATTTTGCTTTTCCTGACAGAAAGATGGTTACCTGCAGCGCCTTTATTGCAGTGGTTATGTCTGGCGCGCATGTTTACCCCCATTAGTTCGCTGAACCTGAACCTACTGAATGCCGTGGGACGTTCGGATCTTTTTTTAAAGACGGATTTATCTAAACTACCGATTATCATCGCTGCCATGTTCATCACCTTACCGCTCGGTACAAAAGCTGTGGTGATTGGAAGTTTTATAGTAAATACCCTAAGCTATTTTATCAATGCCTATCCTTCCGGCATTTTGTTCGGTTATGGCCCTTTGAAACAGTTGAAGGACTGCTATAAGGTTATTATTGCGACAATAGGCATGGCATGCTGCAGCTACGGAAGCATGCTGCTGGTGAACCGCCCCTTTATGCAGTTGATTCTAGGGGTACTGACTGCGATCATCAGTTTCTTCGGAATGGCCTATCTCCTTAAAATAAAAGAGATGGATGAGTTAGGCTATGCCTTAGCTAAATTAAAAAAATCGAAACAAAAATACGTCGTTGGCGGCTTAGCTCTTTCACCACTTTTACCGCAATGCAATGAAGTGCGGAAATTGACACGAATTATGCCCTGTCCTCTAAGAAGGAAACCAAGATAAAAGACGAGAATCCCAGAAAATACAAAGACAAAACCCAACAACAACTACAGATAACGATACGGTAGTCCGAAAAAAAGACAAAAAAACAAAAAAAGATCATTTAAAAACAAAAAAACGCTAGTTTTACATTGTTTTTCCGCAATGACTCAACCGAAGACTATACATATCGATGAAATCAACCGAATAAAACGCTTAAAAGAAGGATGTACACGAACCTTTCAAGATATTTATACGCACTTTAGACATCCGGTTTATTCATACCTCGTTAAGAAGACACAATCAGAGGAGAACGCCAAAGAGATAATGCAACTTACCTTTATCAAATTCTGGCGATATTGCAGCCATCTCTCACCGGAACTTCCTATAACTACACAACTATTTAGAATAACGCGAACTTGTTTAATTGATTTTTTACGTGAAAAAGCGCATGAGCGTGCGGTAAAATTGTCCTTATCGCACGACTTAAGCCATCGAATCGACCCAGAACTTCCACCGCTTTCCAATTTGGCCTATGAGGACCTGATAAAACATTTGGACAACTTGCCTCCTATCAGAAAAAAAGTTTTTTATTTAAGTAAAGTAGAAGGTTATTCGAACAAAGAGATTGCCGCTCAAATGAACATCTCGGTCAAAACAGTTGAAGATCATATGACAAAAGCGCTTAAAAAATTGCGCTCTAGCATTGTTTTCCCTATTCTTTTGATAATTTCTCAATTTTAATTTCCAATGAGCAGGGGTTTCTTCCCTTCTAAACCGTATTGCTTCAATAGAATGATACGGTATGCTAGATAAAGACTTATTCAAACGCTTTCTCGAAAATAAATGCAACGCTGAAGAAGCGGAACGTGTAGCAAATTATCTAAAAACTCATCCCGAGGCTTTTGAGCTGTTATTACCCGAAACAGAGTGGGAACAGACATTACAGGAGTATAGTTACGATAAAAAACACCGTGTTTATCGCCTAAGTCCATGGATTTATAAAGCAGCCATCGTCCTGCTTTCACTGGGGGCCATTCACCTGCTTTATGAAAGGCAGCGAGACCAAAAGAAAGTCCTAATCCAAAATAAGGAGATTGCTACAATAGGCAATAGTGAAGTGAAAGAGAACATAAGTGATAAAACCTTATTTTTTACCTTGGAAGACGGCAGCGATATTCAGCTGGAACCAAACAGTAAAATCGAATTCCCTATTGATTTCACGTCTAATCGTACCATTACCCTTACCGGAATGGCTGTGTTTAATGTAGCAAATGATCCGGAACATCCTTTTAAAGTATTGGCAAAAGACGTAGAAACTACGGTGTTGGGTACCCGATTCGAAATAAGTGCTTTTCCAAAGCAAGATCAGGTATCAGTTCGGTTACTAACAGGCAAAATAAGCGTTCGCAATAAAAACCATCAGAAAAGAACGATTCTTATACCAGGTCAACAATACACCTTGACACCTACAGGTTCCAGTGTAACGAACTTCCGCCGTAAAGAACTTAAAAAAACGAATAAACCACTTATCAATACAACATCAACGGTAACACGCAAAGGAGATAGCCTACTATTTGATAAACAACCATTAAGCTTTGTGTTCACCGTGCTTAGCAAAGAATTTGATACCCCAATCAATTTTAATAAGGATGCCGTTCGTAAGAAATTCTTTACGGGATATGTCATCAAAAGTAGATCGCTGGAAAAAGAGTTAACAAACATCGTATTAATGAACAAGCTAACATTGGAGAACGACACTACACACCATAGATTACTCATTAAATAAAACAATTTAACCCAATCAAGCATGAAGAAAACACCTACATTTTTAAAATGCCGATTACCGGTCATGTTGCTGCTTACCATCCTTTTTAGCCATCTGTTCGCGACAGCGCAAAGCGGTCGAAGTATCAGTGGAGCTGTATCGGACGCAGACGGCGAGATCATTCCGGGAGTATCGGTGCAGCTTAAAGGAGCCAACAACTACACAGCGGCTACCATGACTAACGCAAGTGGCATTTTTAGTTTTGAAAATTTGCCGACCAATGGACCTTACACACTTACGTTCAGTTATATTGGTTTTGAGAAAAAAACACTTACCGGTTATGAAGTAAGGTCGGGGGAAAAGATATCTATTTCGGTAAGTCTGACCGCTGACGTAGCCGACTTGGATGAAGTGATCGTAACAGGCTATAGCACGCAACGTCGTCGGGAAGTGACTGGGGCAGTTGCAACCGTAGGCGCGAAGGAAATCGAGAACATTCCGGTTCAATCTTTTGACCGCGCTATGCAAGGACAGGCAACTGGTGTACAAATAAACGCAGCCAGCGGGGTACCCGGTGCACCGGTGCAAATGAACATCCGTGGTGTAGGCTCAATAACCGCAGGCACCCAGCCCTTGTTTATTATTGATGGTGTACAGATGAACAGCACCACCACCACAACTACCACTGCCAGCAACCCACTCGCCTTTCTGAACAATAATGATATTGAATCGATTACGGTACTTAAAGATGCTGCCGCGGCTTCCATCTATGGCGCACAGGCGGGAAATGGTGTGGTGGTTATCACTACGAAGAAGGGGAAAGCCGGACAAAGCCAAATCAATTTCAACACGTATGTTGGATTTACGGCACCCATGCCGAGCATAGATATGATGTCTACACAACAGTTCTTGCAGGCACGCATGGAAGCGGTGAAAAACAGATACCCAAATCGGACGGACTCGGTAAATCGTCGAAATGTGCTGACAGGCCTTGGCTTAGATCCTACACTTTCCGATGCTGATTTAGCGGCTTTACCCACCTATGATTGGCAAGATGCAGCGTTTAGAAATGGTTCTTCTCAAAATTATGAGCTGTCTTTCAGCGGCGGTACGGAAAAGACCAGCGTCTTTTTATCGGGATCTTATAACAAGCAACAAGGAGCTGTTATCGGACTGGATTTTAACCGAGCTACCGCGAAAGCTAATATTAGTCATAAAGCAACTGATTGGCTAACGGTCGATTTTAACTCAAGCTTTGGATCGGTGGTACAGAACGGGATTTCGGGCAGCGGCGGAAGTACAGGTAATTTTGCTGCACCGCAATACGCGGCTCCGATGATGTTACCTTTTGTGCCAATATATAATCCGGATGGCTCTTTTAATGCTCCAACTAGCGGGCTGCCGGGCGATATGCGCCACAACCCCATCTTTGCAACAGAGGTCAATGAGATTAAAAGTCGCACACGATCCTTAGTTGGGAATACGGCTTTTACGGCTAGGATCACCAAGGATTTATCTTTCAAGTCCTTCTATGGCCTCGACTATCGGACGGTCTTCGCTGCCAATTATACAGATCCGCGTACCATTGACGGTTTTGCTCGTAGAGGTTTACTTCAGATCAGAAGTTATGAAAACATCAACTTTATGACGAATCAAACTTTTAACTATAATAAGGTCATCAATAATAAGCATTCACTTTCTGGAATTCTGGGAGTCGAATATAGAAGCGAAACGCGCGACTATAACTTCTCTTCGGGTGAAGGTTTTCCTACTTTTCAATTTCAAACTATGGAAGCAGCCGCAGCCCCGGTTAGTGTAACTGGTACTTGGAGTGGCTTTAAACGCCTGGGATTTTTTGGACAGGCCAACTATGATTATGATAAAAAGTACTTTGTGAGCGCAGTACTTCGATATGATGGTTCTTCCCGATTTGGTGCCAACAATCGCTTTGGTTGGTTCCCTTCTATTTCAGGTGCTTGGGCAATTGATCAGGAGGATTTCTTGAAAGGAACACCTTGGATCGATCAATTGAAACTGCGTCTAAGTTATGGTGAAACAGGTAACGACCAGGTAGATAATTTTGCCTCACGTGGTCTATACAGTGGCAATGGCCCATATAATTCATTACCTGGCATACGTCCGAGCAGTGTAGAAAATCAAGATCTTAAATGGGAACGTAATGTTACGTATAATATCGGCTTGGATTTGGCTTTCTTTAATAGCCGAGTGGCTTTTACAGCAGAAGCCTTCAGAAGGACCAGTAAAGATCTGCTATTGGAACAACCCTTACCCTATACCAGCGGATATGCTAACATTGCACGGAACCTCGGTGAATTGAGAAACCAAGGGCTTGAATTCTCCCTGAACACACATAATATCAAAAGTAACGATTTCAATTGGACATCTAGTTTCAATATTACCTTTATCGATAATCAGGTGACGAAACTGTATGATGGCTTGGATGTATTACCGGGCGATCAAACCATTCGGGTGGGATCGCCTTTGTATTCTTACTTTCTTGCTCAATATGCCGGTGTAAACGCAGCTACAGGAAAGGCAATGTGGTACGATGGGGATGGTAATATCACCTACAACCCGGTGAGCCCGGCCGATTGGAAAGTTTATGGTAGCCAACTGAGTGATGTGTACGGTGGTTTCACTAATACGTTTAGCTATAAAGGGATTGAGTTATCGGCCTTTTTCCAATATGATTATGGACGCGATCTATACAATTCGCAGAACACTTTTTGGATGCGCAATGCGGCGACCTTACGCAACGGCTTAGAAAGCAATTCTCTTGATAGATGGACCACACCCGGGCAAGTAACAGATAGCCCGCGTCCGATTGATGGGGGTTCCGAATCCAATATGGCGAGCCAATACCGTAGTAGCAGTCGCTTTTTGGAGGACGCTTCGTACATTCGGTTAAAGACGTTGACCCTGGCCTACGCCCTCCCCGCCCATGTAGCGGCTAAAATCAAAGCGCGCCAAATCCGTATCTACGCACAAGGCGTTAATTTAATTACTTGGACTAAATGGTCAGGCTATGACCCCGAATTTTATATTGATCCATCGCCTAACGCGACCTTTACCTCGAATCAAGGAGCTATTCCACCCTTAAGAAGTTACACCTTTGGTTTGCAAGTAGGTTTTTAATAGAAATTGAATCATGAAGAAATTTATAACTATAGTGATGCTAGCAGGACTTGTTCTCGGTACCGTATCCTGCAATAAACTTTTGGAAGTTGATCCTAAACATGCCATTGACTCAAACACAGCCTTAAGTAGTCAGGAAGCAATTGATGCGGCTGTAAACGGTGTTTATTCACGCTTGCGTGAAGTAGGCCTTTATGGCCGTGATTTAATTGCTATACCGGAGTTATTGGCCGACAATGCCATAAACACCGGTGCAGGAAACCGCTTGGTAGGACAGGGTATCAACCAAGCTGGGTCGCACATACAGACAGAAACTTGGCAGTATTGTTATTATATAAACAATCAGGCCAACTTAATTTTAGAAGCTCTGGAGGCCTATGATGGTGACGAAGCTTATGAAAACAATATTGCCGGACAGTTACATTTTCTGCGTGCTTTGGTATATCACACCTTGATGAAAGCCTATGCTTATGATCCAACGGCTATCGTGGAACCTTCCGATCGAGGAGGTGTTCCCATCATCAATAAAGGGGTCCTCAATACGGCACAAATAGAATATTCATCGCGCCCTACGGTTGGCGAAGTATATGATTTTATTTACGGTGAACTGGACAAGGCTGTTTTATTGTTAGCTACCAATAACAACAGGATCACGGATCAAACGTTTGCTTCTTTAGCTGCTGCCCATGCTTTGTATTCACGTGTTGCTTTATACCGCGGAGATATGGCCAAAGTAATAAGTGAAGGGGAGCTGGCTATCAGCACCAGCGGTTTGTCTTTAGTCCCGACGGAACAATTTGTTAATACTTGGAGAACGGATAAAAACCCGGAATCTTTTTTTGAAGTAGCTTTTGTGCTGGCAGCGGATCATTCCAATACAACAAACGAATCTTTACGAGCTACTTTCACCACCCGCATGACCGCTACATCGACAACAACTGTAAGCCATGGCAACGTGGTTGTGAGTGATGAACTTTATAGCCAATACAATGCGAATGATGTACGGAGAGAGTTAATTGTGCGTGGATTGGGCGGTAATAGCAGTCGTTGGGAAATCACCAAGTTTGTGAGTAGAAGCGGGATTAATAATATCGACAATGTTCCGGTTATACGTCTTCCTGAAGTAATTCTGAATATGGCTGAAGCTTATGCAACGCCGGGTAGTGCGGTTTATAACGAAGCTGCAGCACGCGAACAACTCAATAAAATCAGGGAGCGTGCCGGTATTGGGTTAGCAAGCTATAGCGGTGAGGCCCTTTTTAACGACATTATTTTGCAACGCCGATTGGAACTGGCTTTTGAGGGACACCGCTTTTTCGATCTTAAACGTTTGGGCAGAGATATTATAAAAGAATCCGGAAATGTCCAACATAGTGATTTTAGAATCTTAGCCAACATCCCGGTAAGAGAGGCGGTACCGAATACGCAAGTAACACAAAACCCAGGTTATTAAAAATGATTAAAATGAAAAAATTGATATATCTATTAAGTCTCGTACTTCCGATGATTTGGACAGGATGTATGAAAGATCATAAAGAGGATTTCCAGTTCCGCGAGGCTGTTGTTGAATTTGAAGATGCCACTACCAATAATAATGTAGCCGGTAAAGATTATCCATTATTAACGGCTTTAAGGAATGGCTCGGGCGAAAAGACTTATCGGGTCAATCTACTTGGAGAACAACTCAGAGATGATCAGGCCTTGGCTTTTCGTGTAGTAAGCGAGGAATCAACGGCTGTAGAGGGTATGCATTACAGTCTTCCGGAAGGAAACATTACCACACTACCAGCAAATAGCAGCTTTGCGCTATTAAAAATTAATGTGCTGGATTTTACTCCAGCAGCCGGTACAGTACAGCTTGTTCTTGAGTTAACCGGAAATGAGCGTGTAAAAGCCAGCGAGCGTTATAAGCGAATTGGTATTCGAATCAACTTACAATAATAAGAAAGGCGGGATTTCCCCGCCTTTCTTATTACTATTATTATAAATTCGGATTCTGCTGGGTCTCTTCCAATGGTATGGCAAAGAGATAGTACCTACTATTGGCAACAAAATCACTGCCATCGGGAAAACGTAAAATACGATGCCCTTGGGCATTGACGGTCTTGCTGGTTCCATCGGGGGTCGTTACATTAACTTTAATGGGGTTCCCTTGCGCATCAACATAGGCTTTTCGCTCTACTTTACCTTGTGTACGTAAGATATCGGACAACGAGAAGCCTTCTCCCCACAGTTCTTTCCGACGTTCAATTAAAATGGCTTGAAGCAAGTCGTCAGCCGAACCGCCCGTGAATAAAACGGCTTGCCTGGCTGCTCGTAAGGTGTTCAAGGCGGTAATCGCTTGTTCTGTTTGACCGGCTCTTGCATAACCTTCGGCTTCAATCAAGTACATTTCCGCTGCACGCATATACACGATGTCGCCAATCAGGTTCGATTTGAATTTGAATTTCTTATAACGGAGAAAGCCTTCTCTACCGGGTAAACCATCCCACTCAAACAAGCCGTTGCGGATATCTTGTTCGTCAAAAAAGTTCTTGAAGTATGGATCAGCCATAAAGCTGTAGTAATACGAACCGGATGAGGATACATCCAGAAAATGAAATGTGTAACTAGCCGTATTCTGCTCATTGGTTTGCCCATGTCCCCATATCCACTCAACGTTCTGCATATCATTAAACCCATCGCTATAATTTGCTGCCGGCATCAAACTGTAATCTGCACGTGCTGCTGCTGCGGCCTGCGCCGCCTGTAGCCAGTCGCCTGTGTTTAAATAAGTTCGCGCCAACAAGCCATTGACAACGGCACGATCAATGCGATATTTTTCTGTGCTTGGTCTTGTATATTCAGCTAATAAGCTTAGTGCGTCCTGTAAATCACTTTTGATAAGGGTGTAGATTTCCTCCAACGTAGCCTTTGGTTTCCCTTCGGTTTCAACGGTTGTTGGCTCAGTATAAATAGGCACCGTCAATGCCGTTTGATCTTTGAGATAAGAAAACTGGTAATAGGTAGCCAAATTGAGGTAACAGAAAGCCCTCAAGGCCTTGGCTTGCCCTTTTAATTGCGCCTTTTTCACTTCGTCCCCCGCTGCCGCATCTACTTTAGCGATGACGTTATTGCAATTGTCAATCACTTTATAAAGCAGGGTCCAGAACGATTTAACTCGATTCGTAGTGGCATTATACAGTTCGGTAAAGGCGTAAGCATCTCGATAACCGTATTTGGTGGTGACAGCCACATCACTCCCCATCGCATCACCGGTACGCATAAAAGCGGTGTAACCTGGATTGGCATAGGTAAAATAGGTATCATTTAAATAACTCCAGGTACCGTTGATAACGGTTTCGATATTATCGACATTTTTATAAATCTCCGAATCGGCAACCGCATCGGTAGGTGCCGTTTCCAAATCCTTGCTGCAGGCGGTCAGTAGTAAGCTGAGCACGCTAAGGATATATATTGTTTTTCGTATCATATTTTTTTCTTTTGATTTTAAGCTATTAGTTTTGGTACTGAATCAACACAAAACCAAAAACTAACAACAAGTAACCAATAACTAATAACCAGTAACCAATAACTAACAACCAATAACTAACAACGAGCACCTAACCCCCACAACTACAAAGTAAGCTGTAATCCAGCGGATACGGTACGCATTGCCGGGTATCTGAAATAAGTTGCTCCGTTAACGGTTTGTTCCGGATCCATCCCTTTATGGCCATAGAAGGTCAATAAGTTCTCCCCTTGTAAAAACACACGTAAGTTGGCAATACCCAACCGTTCGATTAAGTGTTTGGAAAAGTTATACCCTAAGCTTACATTCTTTAAGCGCGCATAAGTAGCGGAATAAAGAAAGCGTGTTGATGCAGATGTCCAAGTTAAATTATCCGTTGTTAAGCGGGGGACATCGGTTTGTGTGTTTTCGGGCGTCCAACGGTTCAGGATTTCGGTACTCCAAGCGCGTCCCGGACTACTACCATTGTGCATGAGCTGAATATAGTCGTTATCCAATATTTTACCCCCTAAGCTAAAACTTAGCAGCGCGGATAAATCAAAGTTCTTATAGCTAACAGTGTTCGAGAATCCGCCTACTAGATCAGGGAGGGAATTATCTTGAACAAAAAGTCCAGCCTGGCCATACTCGGAAGTCGTTTCGGCTGTTTGGTTGCCATTTGCATCGGCTTTGTACCATAGCGGGCTGCCGGTAGCCGGGTCTACACCGGCCCAGGTTGGCAGATAAAAGTCGTAGATAGAACCTCCCACCGCTAAGAGCTTGTTACCATTAGGGATAGGTTTGCCGCCATTGGGCAATTCGGTAATCTTGTTTTTGTAATGTCCCAAATTAAGATCCAGATTCCACCGAAAATTATCGTTCCGAACCGGTACGGTTTGCAGGGTAAGTTCGAATCCGGTATTTTGAAGTGCACCGATGTTGGCATCATAACCTGGAAAACCGGTAGAAGGTGCCTTTGGCATGGTATACAGCAAATCTTTACTTTTACGGTTAAAATACTCGAAACTGGCGGCTACACGTTGATCTAAGATGGCGATATCGAGGCCTGCATTGAAGTTCAGGTTGCTTTCCCATTTCAAAGTTGGCGTGGGCAGACGCTGCGTAACCGTTCCGCCTTGGCCAAGGTTATTGGAAATGCTATATAATCCTTGGTAAGCATAATAGATGGGATTGCCGTTCGATAATAAATTATCATTTCCCTGAGCTCCGTAACTTGCACGAACTGTTAACTGATTAATTAAGCTGTTATTGCGCAGAAACTCTTCTTCGGCAATTTTCCAGGAAGCGCCTACCGACCAGAAGGTTCCCCAACGGTTATCCGGTGAGAAACGGGAAGATCCATCGGTACGCAAGGACCCCGAAAGGAAGTAGCGGTTTTTGTAATCATACTCTACCCTACCTAAAAAGCTCAACATGCTGTAATCTACCGAAAAGCCATTGAAGGAATTGAGTTGAGACGCCGCATCGGGCTCATAGAAACCGGGCAATACAAAGCGCTCCCGACTGCCATCCATATCGGTATTTTGAAACTTATAGAATTCCTGTCCGGCCAATACATTCAGATGATGCTCGTTAAAGGTTTTTTCGTAGGTTACGATATTATTCCAGGTATAAGAAGTTCTCCGGCGATTGGATTTAGCCACAGATCCTTGGTATTCTGCGCCGTCGCCAAGTACGGGGTTCACATAATCGTGCGTATTACGATTTATATAATCAATACTGTAAGTCGTGCGGAATTTCAATTCAGGTGTGATAACCGCTTCGAGGAATGCTCTACCGGACAGATTTTCGCTACGGATTTCATTTTTATCCAAAGGGAGAGAAGCTGCGAGGTTATTACGCGGAATAGCTGCGCTTGGACGGTATTCGCCGAAGTCATAGATCTTGTTGCCATTTTCGTCCAAACGATAGGAACCGTCTGCATTGCGTTCGTAATATGGGTAGAACGAAGGTACTAAGCGGGTAAAATTAATGATGTTGGCGGTATTGCTATCTTCTGATTGCGGGTACTTTTGTAAGCTACTGCTAACAGCTACGTTTAAACCGGCATTGAGCCATTTCTTGGCCTGTGTGTTGACGTTGATGCGAGCATTATAGCGCTTAAAGCCTGATTCAATGGCTATACCTTGATCATTGAGGTAACCACCGGAGAAGTAGTAGCTCGATTTTTCGTTGCCGCCGCTAAAGCTTAAATCGGCCTGGGTGCGACGACCGGTGCGTTGTAGCACATCTGCCCAATTGTCATTCCATAGCGGTGTAGCGCCTGGAACGATTTTACCATCTAAACCCACCGGCTGCGGATAATTGCTCCCATAAGGGTTAATATTGAGGTCGGTTAAGAGCTGATTGCTGGCATTCTGTGCTGCTTGTTCAGCAGCAAGTCCGTTGGATAAGTTCTTATTACGCAGGGCTTCCCAATATAACTCGAAATACTGGTTGGTGGAAACTTGCTCATAATCCTTTACTGCCCTGTCGGATATTCCTTGGGTAAAATTGAAATTAATCGTGGTTTTTCCGTCCTTTAATCCTTCCTTCGTCGTAATGATGATCACACCATTCGCACCACGTGACCCATAAAGCGCGCTGGCCGCCGCATCTTTGAGGACACTAACGGATTTTATGTCATTGGGATTAATAGCGTTAATATCTCCACTGTAGGGGTTTCCATCTACTACGTAGAGTGGTGCACTTGACGCGTTGATCGATCCGATACCGCGAATGCGTATTTCGGCATCGGTACCCGGTTGTCCGGAAGAAGATACTGATTGTAAACCGGGAACCTGTCCCTGCAGGGCTTTGCTGACGCTCGAAACCTGACGATTGGCGATTTTATCCTGCGAAATTGCCGCTACTGAACCGGTGAAACTGGATCGCTTGGCGGTACCATAGGCTACCACTACAACTTCGTTTAAATCATTACTGGCCGGCTTGAGGGCTACAGAAAGTTGATTGCCGCTCACCGGTAAATCCTGTGGTTCATAGCCCACATAGCTAAAGCGCAAGGTTGTTTTTCCTGCCTGTACTTGGAGGCGGTAAGCTCCGTTGGCATCGGTATGGGTTGATTGAGTTCCTCCTACCACGCTGATATTCACGCCCGGTAGTGGTTCTTGATTAAATGCGTCAGTCACGGTACCTTGTACGGTGGTTGTTTCTTGCCCCCAAACACTGCCTGCAAAAAACAGCAGCATAAACAAGAAACTTAGTGGTGCATAACAATTGTTTAGTAGTTTTTTTTCGTTCATATGTAACGTTTTGTTCTACGCATCGCAATACCTACCTATGCCTTTTCAGGCGGTGGTGCGAATGAACCATATCGTTCCGGAATGGATATGATTGTTCGACTTATCAGCTCTGCATATAGCAGAAAGGAATGAGCACCTTGTAACAGAGTTTACAGGTTGCTAAGACTTCTTCGGGCCTTTCCCTCCGTCTTTCTGGATAAGTATGCATCGTTAGCGTTTTGATGCGGCAAATATATCAGATATTACTTAAAGTATATAGAGTTACTAGATTTTTATTACAAAAAGAAGACCGTTCAGATAAAAATTGCTGTTTTAGTCTTCCCACCCTTCTTTTGCGGGTGGCGGCACATATTTGCCTTCCGCATTTCTATAGGGATTTTGGAAACCATAGCGGCCGCGTCGGCTACGGAACTGAAAGAGGATATTCAAAAGGGCACCGCTCATTAGCGCAATCATGGGGAAAGAGAGCCCTCTACGGACGATACTATAGAGACCGAACATAAAAAGTAAGCCCCAAGCGATGGTAATGGAATCGGCCAAATGATTACGGGCAGTGGGTATCAGTTTAAAACGTAAAGCTTTCATCATAATGCAGGTATTTCGAGTTAAACAACGACTTATTGCTAAGTTACAAATTATCAGTCATTTAAAAGAAAGAACGCATTATTTTTTTGAAATAGCAATTGCGCCTCTAGCATCAATCGTTTTAATACTTTGGAATAAGATGTCGATTTTCATCCCCATTTTTCATCAGTATGGATAGATAACTGGAGGTTGGGGTCTTAATGTTATATTCCAAAGCGCCGGCTTCCGGACAAATTCGTTTAATTGTAATTAAGTCGCCGTCTAGCATTTGTAGGGTCATTGAACCTTGTTTTTTGGTCAGTGTATCAATTCTATCGGGTGTATAATGGATTTCCAATATACCACTTTTACTAACGATGGTAATCTCGACGGGCACCAAAGGAGCAGATTCTTTGGTGCAACTAAAGCAAACAACAGCTACTAAAGCAAGTAGAAATTTAAACTTCATAAGCTCGATTTAAGTATAAAAAAATAAGTTTAGCGTATCTAGCAATCTCTTTTGAATTGCTAGACAAACTTAAGGGGAATCTGCACAGTGTGCATGCACGAAAGGCGTAGCAAAAACATGGGGTATTCATCACGCTTTGTTGTAAAAAAAATGAGATAATAATGTAATGAATAGTATTTGTTGTACTTTAAGCCTGTAGATACGATTATAAATCATACAAAATGGATAACCGTCGGGATTTTCTAAAAAAACTGCTATTATATGCGGGAAGCACCGGTTTGGCAAGTACGATTCCCCCTTCCATTCAACGGGCTTTAGCAATTGCTCCGGCACCGGGAACGACCTTTATGGATGCGGAACATGTGGTGATATTAATGCAAGAAAACCGTTCTTTTGATCATGCTTTAGGTACGCTTGCAGGGGTACGTGGTTTTAATGACCCACGTTTTATCCGCCAAGCCAACCACTGTCCCATCTGGTTCCAGTCGGACGCTAAGGGCAATACCTATGCGCCCTTTCATTTCGATCTTCGGGATAGCAAGGCCACTTGGATGGGGGCTGTACCGCATTCACGCCAATCGCAGGTAGACGCTTACCATGAGGGGCGGCACGACCAATGGATTGAGGCGAAGAAAAAGAAACCCTATGAACACATCCCTTTAACAATGGGATACTATAACCGCCTCGACCTTCCATTCAATTATGCACTCGCAGATGCCTTTACGGTATGTGATCAAAATTTCTGTTCGGGCATGACCAGCACTTGGCCCAATCGTTTATTTTTCTGGACCGGGACCATTCGTGAATCGGCCGATCCGAAAAGTAAAGCTTGGATAAGGAATGAACTGCAACGCGGCGAAGCGAAGTGGAAAACTTTTCCGGAACGACTGGAAGAAGCCGGGGTATCTTGGCGCGCCTACCAAAACGACGTGAGCTTTGGCGGTGGGTTTGAAGGGGAGGAACGCTCGTGGCTGAGTAGTTTTTCCTGTAATCCCCTGGAGTTTTTTGAGCAGTATCATATTCACTTCGCGTCGCGCTATACAAAGAGTTTAAAAAAACAAGTGGACGAGCTGCCTAAGGAGATACAGGCGCTACAAGAAAAGCTGCAATCCTTAAAGCCGCACGATCAAACTTATCAAAAAACAAAGGAAGCGCTGAAAAAAAAGGAAGCAGTATGGCAAGAGGCCAAACAGGCGATAGAGCGGTGGAGCCAACGGCATTTTGAACAATTGTCATCTCGAGAGAAAAATCTATTCAAGAAGGCTTTTACCACCAATGCAGCAGATCCTCATTACCATGATCTTGAGCGCTTGTCTTATCGGGATAACCAAGGTGTTGAACGTGAATTATCGGTACCTAGAGGTGATGTGCTTTATCAATTCAGAAGGGATGTAGAAAGTGGTCAGCTACCCGCGGTTTCCTGGATGATACCGGCTGAAAAATATTCTGATCATCCGACCTCGCCTTGGTACGGCTCCTGGTATGTATCGGAAATTATGGATATTCTCACCAAAAATCCGGAGGTATGGCAAAAAACGATCCTTATCCTTACCTATGACGAAAATGATGGTTATTTTGATCACATTCCTCCCTTTGTGCCGCCGAACCCTTATAAGAGTAACAGTGGCAAATGCTCGGAGGGCATTGACACAAAAATAGAATACATTACCCTGGAGGAAGAGCTGGCAGATGGTAAATCCACAAAGGAAGCACGCGGAGCGGCTATCGGCCTTGGCTTTCGAGTGCCTCTAATTGTGGCATCGCCTTGGACGCGAGGCGGTAAGGTTTGCTCGCAAGTGTTTGATCATACGTCTACCCTGCAATTTCTGGAAAAATGGGTTTATCATAAGTTTAAGAAAGAATTGCACGAAGAAAATATCAGTAGCTGGCGGAGAACCGTATGTGGTGATTTGACTTCAGTATTTACTGTAGCAAAAGCGTTGCCCGCGAATGACAAGCTTCCCTTTATCCAGCGTAATCCGTATGTTGAAGGGATTCATCAAGCGCAGTATAAAGAAATTCCGTCAGGTTTTGAGGCCCTGAAACCGGATGAACTGCAAAAAGGGATGGATAAACCGCATCAACTGGTCCGAATGCCACGCCAAGAGCCTGGCATCAAGGCAGCGTGTGCGCTGCCTTATGAGCTTTATGCCGAAGGTGAAAGGGTTCAGGATTCTTTTCAATTGAATTTAAGAGTCGGTGATGAGCTTTTCGGAAAAAAAAGTGCCGGTGCACCGTTTACCGTCTACACTCCTCATGCCATTCGCTCTTACGCGGTGAAAGCCGGTGATCAGCTTAGCGATCGATTTGAAATGGAGCAAGAAGCTTTTGACTTACAGGTACACGGACCGAATGGGTTTTATAGAGGTTTCCAAAATCAAGGAAAAATGCCTGCCTGTACCATCAGATTAACGAACGAGCAAGTCGGCGAAGGATTTACCGGCAATGCAATTCTCTTATTCGAAAACAAGGGAAACCAGTCGTTGCGCGTAGCGATCCGGGATATGGCTTATGGAAAGGCCCCCGTTCACCTGGAGGTAAGGGCCAATCAGCAGCTGTCGCAACTCATCAACTTAAGCGACAGCCATCAATGGTACGATATGGAGATTTCCATTGAGGGCTATCCGGGTTTTCGCTGGGCTTACGCCGGTAAAGTTGAAACAGGCAAAGCGGGTTATACGGATCCCCAAATAGGGAATCCGCAGGTCGAGAAAACGCTTTATTCCAATACGCCTTCTAATTTGTATACCCAAGCATAATTACAGGGCGCTGTATTGGGATTAAAGGGAGGTGCTTCGATGGTGAGCTGCTGCTTTTGAAAATCGGATGATATCGCACCTGAATGTCCTAATAAACTGACTCGTACCGGCTTCCGTGGCAAAGGAATATGAAAGGTCCCATTTTGCCATTCGGTACAGATGAGGTAAAGATCTTTCCCTTTGGCGGTAAAATAGCGGTGTGTATCCTTGCTATTATTCGGTCTTGACACCCAAGCCCGAGTGCCGTAAATTGCTTCACCATTAACCGCTAACCATTTGCCCATGTCCAACAAACGTTCTTGCATGATAACCGGGATCCTACCATCGGCCGTTGGGCCGACGTTGAGCAATAAATTTCCGCCGTTGCTCACCTTATCAATCAAGAGATCAATAAGCTGCTTTGACGTAAAATAGTCTTCGGTTGTTTCAAATCGATTGTAACCATAGGAAGTACCGATACCGCGGCTCTCCTCCCAGGGATGGGAGGCTTGATCGCCTATACCTTTTTGATCGTGTACCAAATCATACTCTGTCGTGTAATAACCACCGTGCTTGCTCCGTGTTTCTTTGCCCCATCGGTCGTTTACTACCACCTGTTGCCTGACGGGCGACTCATTATAAAGCCAAGATAAAAAAGTCGTGCTCTTAAGTGTTTCACTCGGGTAGTCCCACTCACCATCAGCAAAAATCACTTCGGGTTGGTAGGCATTCACGAGTTCTTGCATTTGGGGGATCATGTAACGATCCACCCATTGTTCGATACTTTCCTTTTTATAAAGTGGATGGCTCCACTCGAGCAGCGAATAGTAAAAGCCCATCCGTAAACCGGAGGTCCTTACAGCCTTCGTTAAATCACCGGCCAAGTCGCGATGGGCACCGATATCGACGCTATTCCAATTAGGACTATACTTACTGGGCCATAAGCAAAAACCATCGTGGTGTTTCGATGTCAATACGACATATTTGGCTCCTGCTTTTTTAAACAGTTCAGCCCATTGTTCGGGTTTAAAATGTTCTGCTTTGAATAGCGGAGCAAAATCCTGATAGGTAAGATTGGGTCCATACGTCTTGTTATGGAAATCGAGAAACAGTTTGTTCTTAGTTTTCAATCGATTTTCATAATGTTCGGCATATTTTTCATACACCCCTTCCACTTCTTTTATAGGCGCATAAGCCGGAACGGAATAAGGACCCCAATGAATGAAAATCCCAAATTTGGCATCTTGCCACCACTGTGGAATTTCTCGTTGATCAATGGATTGCCAATTGGCTTGATAGTTTTGGGCTCGTAGGGATTGACTGATCAGAAACATACATAAAAGCAGGTATTTAACGATTTTTTTCATGGATTAGCTTATTGGTTTTTATACTTATTCAACTAAATTACAAATTTTGGGCGTTCTTTGTCTATTTGTTAAGTAGTTAAATAGTTGAGTAGGAAAATAGTTAAGTAGTTTAGTTATTGGTTACTAGTTATTTGTTACTGGTTGTGCCTGCTGGTAGGCAAGGGTTGCCGGTTACCGGATGTGCGTGATGAAATCACACGGGGCTCTAGCGCGCAGGGAAACAACGGCCTCATGAAATTGAGCGTCAAAAAGATTTAGGGTAGCTCTGGGTAAAAATCATGTGAAGAAGCGAAGGGTGGCCTAGCGTGCGGGAGCGGCTCCGCAGGATTGAGCTTCGGGCCTAAATCTTTAGCGAAAGTACATGCAGCCTTGACTGTTTGGTTCTTTATGGTCAAGCATAAAGAACATGAAATATGGCTTAGCGCCTATAGCTTATGGCCTTATTATACCTTACACCGTATACCTTATACCCTAAAGCCTATTGCCTATACGTTAAGTAGTAGAGCAATAGAGTAGGAAAATAGTTAAATAGTTTAGTTATTGGATACTAGTTATTTGTTATTGGTTGTGCCTGCTGGTAGGCAAGGGTTGCCGGTTACCGGATGTGCGTGATGAAATCACACAGGGTTCTAGGGCATAGGAAACAACGGCCTCATGAAATTGAGCGTCAAAAAGATTTAGGATAGCTCTGGGTAAAAAATCATGTGAAGAAGCGAAGGGTGGCCTAGCGTGCGGGAGCGGCTCCGCAGGATTGAGCTTCGGGCCTAAATCTTTAGCGAAAGTACATGCAGCCTTGACTGTTGGTTCTTTATGGTCAAGCATAAAGAACATGAAATATTTGCTTCAAGGTAAATAGGATTAGTTGAGTAGTAGAGTAGGAAAATAGTTAAGTAGTTTAGTTATTGGTTACTAGTTATTTGTTATTGGTTGTGCCTGCTGGTAGGCAAGGGTTGCCGGTTACCGGATGTGCGTGATGAAATCACACAGGGTTCTAGGGCATAGGAAACAACGGCCTCATGAAATTGAGCGTCAAAAAGATTTAGGATAGCTCTGGGTAAAAAATCATGTGAAGAAGCGAAGGGTGGCCTAGCGTGCGGGAGCGGCTCCGCAGGATTGAGCTTTGGGCCTAAATCTTTAGCGAAAGTACATGCAGCCTTGACTGTTGGTTCTTTATGGTCAAGCATAAAGAACATGAAATATTTGCTTCAAGGTAAATAGGATTAGTTGAGTAGTAGAGTAGGAAAATAGTTAAGTAGTTTAGTTATTGGTTACTAGTTATTTGTTATTGGTTGTGCCTGCTGGTAGGCAAGGGTTGCCGGTTACCGGATGTGCGTGATGAAATCACACAGGGTTCTAGGGCATAGGAAACAACGGCCTCATGAAATTGAGCGTCAAAAAGATTTAGGATAGCTCTGGGTAAAAAATCATGTGAAGAAGCGAAGGGTGGCCTAGCGTGCGGGAGCGGCTCCGCAGGATTGAGCTTTGGGCCTAAATCTTTAGCGAAAGTACATGCAGCCTTGACTGTTTGGTTCTTTATGGTCAAGCATAAAGAACATGAAATATTTGCTTCAAGGTAAATAGGATTAGTTGAGTAGTAGAGTAGGAAAATAGTTAAGTAGTTTAGTTATTGGTTACTAGTTATTTGTTATTGGTTGTGCCTGCTGGTAGGCAAGGGTTGCCGGTTACCGGATGTGCGTGATGAAATCACACGGGGCTCTAGCGCGCAGGGAACACGGCCTCATGAAATTGAGCGTCAAAAAGATTTAGGATAGCCGCGGGTAAAAAATCATGTGAAGAAGCGAAGGGTGGCCTAGCGTGCGGGAGCGGCTCCGCAGGATTGAGCTTCGGGCCTAAATCTTTAGCGAAAGTACATGCAGCCTTGACTGTTTGGTTCTTTATGGTCAAGCATAAAGAACATGAAATATGGCTTAGCGTCTATAGCTTATGGCCTTATTATACCTTACACCTTATACCCTAAAGCCTATCGCTTATCGCCTATACCCTATAGCCAATATTTAACGAATAAAAGCTATCTTTGAGAAGCCTGACGGCCTAAGGGCTTTGTAGATAAATTGCTAGGAAGATGAGTTTAAAAGTAGAAGGACCGGTCCCTACAGGAGATGTTAAAATATCACGGAAAAAACCTATTTTTCCAGTGAAACCTGCCTTACGTAAATATCTAAGAGAGTATCAACGAGAGTCAAAACTACCGCTTAGCTACAGCGAATTACGTAATTTTACAGATAGTGTACCCGTTTACGATAAAGAAGGAAAGGACACCCTTTGGGAAACACCCCTCTATCCGCCCCACGAGGTAGCGCATATCCACGAAGGGCTGAAGCAGATTTATGCCCTTCTAAAAGCTTCCGGAAATAATCGCATAGTGGAGCATAAATTTATTGATCGTATAGATTACTGTACATTCGGCAATACACATCCATTTCGTATCCGTATTGTGAATCGTTTAAATGATGTATATGATTATTTTTATATTAAACAAGCAGACGCGTCCCGCATTTATGGACTAGAACTGGAAGAGATCATGTCGCCTAATCGCGTGAACTTTACTGTGGACGGTGATACTTTAGTGGAGGAGCATATTGTAGGCTTGCCCGGAGACGTGTTCGCGAAGCGTTTACTGGAGAATCCGGATTACAATCCCATTCGGATTGCAAAAGAGTTCGTAAAATTTAATGAACGTTGCCTTATTATGCTTTTGGGAGATATGCGTTCCTACAACTATGTAATGCAGATAACGCCCGACTTTGATGATTTTCAATTCAGGATCCGCGCTATCGATTTCGACCAGGAGTTTTACGAGGGCAATATGAAAGTATATATGCCCCAGTTCTTCAAAGAGAATTTACCTTATGTAAAACTATCCATGGAACACCTCACCGAAAAAACAGTGTTGCAATACCAACAGGAAGAACGCTCTTCCATTGTACATCGGGTACGCATTGAGCGCCATCGTTTGGCGGCACTTCGAGATGTATCACAAAACGAACAGCTCTCTCCGCCGGAAAATATCGCCATGCTGAAAAATCAACTGGCAGCCCATTACAAAAATCAGGATTACCACTTATGTAAAAGTATGACTGACATTATTGAGCTGAATATCAAAAATGTGATTAGACAGGTAAAACTGTGATTATCGAAAGACTCGTTCCAAGAGCTCTTCAGTAATCTTTCTATTTTCTTTGCACGCCCGAATAAAAGGCTTCAAGATAGAGTTTTCATCATCGACGCCTTTTTGAATAATAGCAGTATTTTCCTCAGGTGTTGCATTGATGTCTAAGATTGCATCGCTCATTTTATTATCTTCCCAAATGTGATAAATCTTCTTATTACCGATAGGATCGATTAAAGGAAAAGAAGCCGTATGGCACTGTAGTGCAAATAACAGTACGTGGAGACGATTACTAATGACGAATTTGGCTTTACTATAAATTTGTGCTGCCTCGTCTAATAGGAGCTTTTTATCGATGAGCTGTACCTCAAAATCATTTTCTAATGCTCTTTTTAGAATAAAAGAAGCCTCACGGTCGTATTTAACTTGATATGAAATCACAATCCGAAATTTTCGGAAAACCAGCGCTGTCAGAATCATCTTCAGCCGATCGACATACGGTTTAAAGTAAGCTTCATCATACTCCTTACCATAAACGTTCGACCGAAAACTTAAAACGATGTAAGAATCATCTTGGATGGGGGGAATAGCGATAGAGGGCTCGTAGTTCCAAGCCAGGTCTGGAAATAATTGTGGATTTTTAAACTTACCTCGTATGGCTGTATCCAAAGACCCTTTATCTCTTAGCCCATAGAAATAGCACAGTCTTGAACGGGCGGCCTCCGCATCTAAATTGGCCTGATCAAACGGGCCTATGGAAAATCCTAAACGGACGATTCGCACGCCAAATGTTTTGAAGAGTGTGAGTCGTTTATTTCTTTGGATGACTATTTTAGCCATATCCTTACCCTGACGAGCAGTATGGCCAGGTGGAAAAACCACATATATCCTATCCTTTCGAAAAAGTGATTTAATCAGGCGTCCCAATATATGGCGATTTAAAGACATTTGATTCACTTCGGAGAGCTGCCTATCATTTGTAAGCTTGACCTCGTCTATAAACCAACGATCCGTTTGATTATCGACGATGATAAGTTCACCGTATTTCTGTATCGCTTGTACGGCTACTTTGTTAATCAATAGATCTCCGGTATTTTCAATCTGAGAAGCGGGAATAAAATAGATGCTGTTCATTGGAAAATTTTTATTTCTTCTTAATAAATTTATTGACAACCAACCGCCTTTCCTCTTTACTAAGGAAAGCATAAGAGAGCATGCTAAAAAAGCCAAACAGGATCGCTGCATGTAGCAAGATTCCTGGCCAACTATGAATATGAAGGATTTTAGGATAAAAATAGCCGATCGCAACAGCTATACTTAATAAGATTACAGCTGACCTAGAAGACCTGAAGAAAGTCCATTTGCTGATGCCCATATGCCGGGCTATGTAGATCGGCATAAAAACGAAATTTTTGACCGTTAATACAAACCCACTTGCCACAGCTACGCCATAAAGTCCCAAAGTGGTGTATTTTACGAGGGTAATAGCCAACAAAAGGTTTAACATACCCATTAAAACTGTAAAAATCCCCGGAACTTTTACTTTATTATAAGCCCTGTTTAAGGAGAAAAGAGGTTGTATCCCTAGGTTGATGGGTAATGGTAACAGTACTAATAGGAATAACCATTTCATTCTCGCAAACTCTTCACCAACCCAAACAGTTAATAAATCACCAGATAAAATACAGAGAGGCGCTACTATACAAGTGACAAAAAGTGTTAGCGCTTTATTTGATAACAGCGTAAGCTTTGTCATTTGTAGAATCTCTCCTCGCGCGTATAGGGTAAGTATCAATGGACCCAAAACACCAGAAAGCGAGATGGATAATGTTCTGATCAGATTACTCCATTGCAAAATAACGCTATATTGACCAGCGGCTTCGTTGCCAAGTATCTTGTTAACTACCAGCAAATCAATTTGTAAAAAAAGAATACTTCCCAATTGAATGATCACTAGCCATCCACCCATAGATAATAGGGCTGACAAACGGGCCGTCTTAAAATCTTTTATTCGAAACTTAATATTAGGAGAGTAGCGTCGGAAAAGATAAAAACTATATCTGCTTGCTGCAATGCTTCCCAATACCACCGCAATACCATAACCAAACAATGAAACATCGATAAAAAGGAAAACGCTTACAATGATCACTACCCGTATAAGGGTATTGATTACCGTTACTTGGTTAACGAGGTCAAGCCGGTTAGCCACATAGGCAGACACATTAAAGGCGGAAGTAACACAGGTTAAAATAAAAGAACAACTAACGCACAAAAACAGTCTCACTGTATCTTTGGCGTATGCAGCTGGCACCGAAACGAGCTTGTCTATATGTGTTGAGACGATGATAAAGAAGGGAATTAAAAGAAGCAATAAACCACTTATCGCTATGAAGGCTGTATTAAAGACTTGCGAACTTCCCTCGTCTCCCTCCTGTTCTTTACTCAACGCCATGAACCGGGAAAGAGCCCCATTGATTCCTACCGTAATAACGGAAGCGTAGCCAATAATGGTTGTTGCCAGTGGAATCATACCATAGGCACCCACTCCTAACTTTTTAATAAGATAGGGCGGAAGCCAAAAACCTATTATTCCATTTAAAATAAATAACGCACCATTTGATAAAAGATTTTTTTTGAGAGCTGTAGTATTATTCATCATAGGTTCACAGGAATATGGCTTTTAGATCGTCTTTGAATGCAACCTCATCTGTAATCAATATGACCACCATCAAACAAGCTTATCAAAGGCTCTCTAACCATCTAATATACAAGGTTTAACAAGATACCGTTGGCACCAAATGCTTATTGTAACATAAACGTTAAATCCTGTGCAACAATGTGCAATAGGGGCAGGTTGAGCATAGTAGGAAGAAACATATAAGTTGGGGGCGAAAGTGAAAAGGGAACGGAATGTTAGCCCATAAATAGAACAACTATTTTGAACGGTCTAACCAATTATTCTTTTGAAATAGAATAAAGGTGTATTTGGCATGATATTAGCTATTGTATGTTCACAATTTTTAATGTTTAACTGATAAGTCACATATACTATGAAAACATCGATGAAAAATACGGCTAAAGTTCAAAAGTTATCTGATTTAGCAAAGAAAATTGACAGACAATTAATGGATTTATTGGTGAAAGAATTGGAAAATTTCCGCAGTAATAGCGGTTCAGGTTCAGCAAATGTAAGAATAGCATAAAAAAACCATCTACCTATCACAAATACATTCATCTACCTATGTAAAAACTTCCCCGAGGGCGATTACCTCGGGGATTTTTATTTAGGGCTTTAGGTAATAAGCAATAAGCTTTAGGGTATAAGGCTTAAGCGAGCGTACTGCTACTAATAAGGCCGTAAGCTATAGGCGCTAAGCCATATTTCATGTTCTTTATGCTTGACCATAAAGAACCAAACAGTCAAGGCTGCATGTACTTTCGCTAAAGATTTAGGCCCAAAGCTCAATCCTGCGGAGCCGCTCCCGCACGCTAGGCCACCCTTCGCTTCTTCACATGATTTTTACCCAGAGCTATCCTAAATCTTTTTGACGCTCAATTTCATGAGGCCGTTGTTCCCTGCGCGCTAGAGTCCCGTGTGATTTCATCACGCACATCCGGTAACCGGCAACCCTTGCCTACCAGCAGGCACAACCAATAACAAATAACTAGTAACCAATAACTAAACTACTTAACTATTTTCCTACTCAACTATTCTACTACCCAACAATTCAACTAAAAACTCCCAAAATTGGCTAATTTTATCTTCTTTTGCCATAAATTCACTTTAGGCAATGAATATCCAAAAAGACATACTAGTCTACCGCGACGCACAACTCGTTGATCTTCCAACCATTGTATCTATATACAACAGTACAGTGGCCAGCAGGATGGTCACGGCAGATACGGAAGCTGTGACCGTAGAGAGCCGACTACCTTGGTTTAATCAACACAATCCGCTCACGCGCCCGCTTTGGATGGTAGAGACGACGGGCGGCGAAACGATTGGTTGGCTTAGCTTTCAATCCTTCTATGGCCGCCCGGCTTATGATGGCACCGTCGAAATCAGTATTTATATAGATGAAAGCCAACGAAAAAAAGGATATGGAAAAATGATCCTTCGGGAGGCTATCAAAAGAGCGCCCGACTTGCAGGTGAGTACCATTTTAGCCTTTATCTTCGCCCACAATATTCCCAGCATCCGGCTTTTCGAGAAAGAAGATTTCCGGGAATGGGGTAATTTTCCGGACATCGCTGTATTGGATGGCATACAACGGAGTCTCGTCATTTTAGGACGGAAAGTTTGAGAATTCGTCCGTGAGTCGTAAGTTTTAAGTATTACGTTCTAAGTTGTAGGCGGAGGCTCGGAAACAGGCCTATTTGAAGTCTCTTTTACGGAATGCCTGAACTTTAGAGAGAAAACAGGAAGCTTAAAGCTTATAGCTTAGGACTTACAACTAAAAGGTTAATGTTTGTTAAAATTTTTGCAAATGCCTTACGATGCTATTACTTTGCGTCAAGCAAAACATTTGCTACATATTTTTAATTAACTTATCTTTGCAGAATGTTTATAAACAAGCGTTTAATGATTTGGGCTTCGGCGCTGCTCTTTTCAATTGGGATGATCGGATGTAAGAGCAAGTTTGAAAAGCTACGCACCGGTAATGATAATGTAGCGAAGTACCGGGAGGCTATCAATTTGTACAACAACAAAAAGTACTCAAAAGCGCTTATTTTATTTGAAGACTTATCCAATAAATACCGGGGAAGGCCGGAAAATGAGGAGTTGATGTATTATTTTGCTTACACCAACTATCGTTTACGAGATTATACATCGGCTCGATTCCACTTTAAAAATTTCACCGACCAATACCCTCAGAGCCAACGAGCGGAAGAATGCCGTTTCATGGGGGCTTACTGCTATTATTTAGAATCGCCGGTATATACGTTGGATCAGGAAAACACGTTGAAGGCGATCGAATCACTTCAATTATTCATCAACTTATATCCAAAGAGCGACCGCGCGGAAGAGGCCGCTAAATTCATTCAGGATCTGCGAGATAAATTAGAGCATAAATCATATGCCAATGCCAAGCTTTACCTGGATGTTGGTGATTATAAAGCCGCGGTTATTGCCTTTCAAAATTCCCTACGGGATTATCCCGACACTAAGTACGCTGAAGAAATGGAGTACCTAGCCATCGAAGCGCAATATCTTTATGCGAAGAACAGCCAACTGCCTAGTCAGGAAGCACGTTATCAAGAGGCCGTTGAATTCTCAAATCGATTCATCGACAATTATCCTGAGAGTAAATACAAAAAGGACGCAGAAAGCTTGAAGAAAAATTCGCAGCGCGATATGGAATCGGTTAAAAAACTCATTGCGTCTTTAACACCGAGCCAAAAGAAAAAAGAAAAAGAGAAAGAAGAAGAACTGAATAATCAACCAAGAGGATCGTTACCTCAACAGACATTACAATAAGAAGATATGAGTAATATACAGAAGCATACCATTCCTAACACCACTGTAACCCGCGATTTACGGGAGTTAGATGAAAAAACCGGCAATATTTACGAATCGATCGTTATTATGGGTCGTCGTGCCAATCAGATTGCCACCAACATGAAGGAAGAGCTTCATAGCAAATTAGCAGAATTTGCCACATCCAATGACAATTTGGAAGAGGTATTCGAAAACCGCGAGCAAATCGAAATTTCGAAGCATTACGAGCGTCTTCCTAAACCTACTTTAGTAGCTGTAGACGAATTTTTAAACGATAAGGTTTACTTTAGAAATCCTTCTAAAGAGCAACAAAAGTAAGCGCAACTGATCATTTAGCTTAACATGCTAAAGGGAAAAAAGATTATACTGGGCATATGTGGAAGCATTGCCGCCTACAAAGCCGCGGCTTTAACCAGACTACTGGTTAAAGCCGGCGCTGAAGTACAAGTAGTCATGACACCTGATGCTGTTGAGTTTATTACCCCGCTTACCCTTTCTACCTTATCAAACAAGCCGGTGTTAACGGCTTATTTTGAGAAGAAGACCGGAACCTGGAATCACCATGTGCAGTTGGGCCTATGGGCCGATTTAGTGTTAATTGCTCCGGCAAGCGCAAACACCTTAGCGAAATTGGCCAATGGCTTGTGTGACAATTTGCTTTGCGCAGTTTACTTATCTGCAAAATGCCCCGTCTACCTTGCCCCTGCGATGGACCTGGATATGTGGGCTCATCCAAGTACCCAAAGCAATATTAAGAAATTACAGGAATACGGGAATAGGTTAATACCTCCCGGAACGGGTGAGCTTGCCAGCGGATTAGTGGGGGAAGGCCGTTTAGCCGAGCCTGAAGAGATCCTTCGTTTCTTAGAAAAAACACTTGCAGACGCAGCTTCTGAACGGAAAGGCCCTTTAAATGGGAAAAAGGCCTTAGTGAGCGCCGGACCTACGCACGAGGCAATTGATCCCGTACGCTTTATTGGGAACCACAGCAGCGGTAAAATGGGTTATGCCATTGCTGAAGCGTTACATCAATTGGGAGCAGACGTGACCTTAGTAAGCGGCCCTACTAGCCTCCCTACTCCGAATGGTGTCAAACGTATTGATGTGGTATCAGCGAAAGATATGCTAGAAGCCTGTTCATTGGCATTTGCGGAAGCTGACATTACCGTGATGAGCGCCGCCGTAGCAGACTATACCCCCGAAACTGTCGCAGATCGGAAAATCAAGAAAAAAGACACGCATTTTACGATCGCCCTAAAAAAGACAACTGATATTTTAGCTACTTTGGGAGCCAGAAAGCAAACCCATCAGCTCCTAGTAGGTTTTGCACTGGAAACCGACAATGAGCTCGCTAACGCCGTCGGCAAATTGAAGAAAAAGAACCTGGATTTTATTGTCCTCAATTCCATGCAAGACAAAGGAGCCGGCTTTGCGGGCGACCGGAACAAGATTACCATTATAGACCGCAACCACCAACAAGTAACTTTCCCCCTCAAGACCAAGAAAGAAGTAGCCACTGATATTTGTGATTTTATCATTAAGGCTTTAGGCTTTAGGCAATAGGCTGTCGATGTTTTCTCAATTACGCAACCCCTTCATCATACATTATCTTGATTGGCTAATTGGCTAATTGTCTGATTGGCTAATTGGCTAATTAACAAATTTGCTACTCAACTAATTCTCTCCTAACCCTTGCTACTTACTATCCGAATAACTACCTTTGATAAACGTACTTTAAACACTAAGTACATATAGCTAATTAAATTAACAACTTATTTACAGCGATGCTTAAAAATCAATTACTTATAGCAGCCCTATTATTGGGAACCGCAGCGTCATCCTTAGCTCAAGAAAAAATGAAACCTGAAGACACCGAAGTATGGGAACCCGTACCACATGTTGTAGCAACGCCTGTTGGGCAGGCTCCTTCGGACGCCATTGTATTGTTTGATGGCAAGGATCTGAGTGCCTGGGAATCACAAAAGAATCCGGGTCAACCGGCCGATTGGCCCGTGGCAGGCGGTGTATTTACGGTTAATAAAAAAGCCGGTAATATTTGGACAAAGCAAAAATTCGGAAGTTATCAGCTCCACCTCGAGTACTATATCCCACAGGATATTGATGGAGAAGGACAAGGGAGAGGAAATAGTGGTTTGTTTTTAGCAGCTATAGGAAATGGTGATGAAGGCTACGAGTTGCAGATCCTGGACTCTTATAACAACAAAACATATGTAAACGGACAGTTGGGTTCCGTTTATAAGCAACGTATTCCCCTAGCAAATCCGGCAAGAAAACCAGGTGAATGGCAAACCTACGATGTGGTTTGGACAGCGCCTACCTTTAAATCCGATGGCTCGGTGGAAACGCCTGCTCGAGTAACGGCATTTGTTAATGGGGTGCTGGTACAAAATAATGTAGAGCTCATAGGCGGTACTCAATATATCGGACGGCCAAGTTACAAGCAACATGGCCCTGCACCGATCATGTTGCAAGCTCACGGCGATCCAAGTAAACCGATCAGCTTCAAAAATATCTGGGTAAGACCATTGTAGTTTAAGGACACAAGTAGCAGGGCATAAGACATAAAGTCCTGCTATTTTTACTCTTTCTACTTAACTACTCCCCTACTCAACCACTCAACAATCACCTAAAACCCCGCTGCAGCCGGTTGCTTGTTCTTAACATTAATAATCGTTTTATTGATAATAGGCATGAGCAGTATCAGTACTATGGTAATAACACATATAATCGCCATCAACTGATAATAATCCATGCAGAAACGTAGAAAATCTTGCTTGTGCATACTTTTCGCCAATAAAGCATGTGCTGCGCGCCCAGCCTGATCATGCGGCATCCCGCTGGCTGACAGTGCCTGCTGATATAAAGAAAGTCGTTGTGTTAGCAAGGAATTGCTTTGGTTGAGCCCTTCAGCAAGCTGGTTACTATGTATCTTTTCAAAGTACAACTGATAAAAATTGAGCGAAGCTAAACTCAATGAAAAGGTACTGAAACGGACAAAGACTCCAATCGCAGAGGCCGATTTGCTTAATGCCGTTGGGACCGAGGAAATGATAAATAGCACAACGGGCCCCATTAATAAACCCGCACCAACTCCCTGCAATATTAGCAATAAGATATAGTGGCTTGGATTAGCTTCGGTAGAAAAAAAATGAACCATCACTGCATGATAAATAGCCAACAGCGCAAAACCGGTACACCAAAGTGCCTGAAGTGATTTCTTTAAAATAACCAATCGGGTCGATATTGTACAACCGATGACAACTCCCAGCATGTTCCACAATAGAAAGCGATAGGTATGAAGGGGATCCATGCCCAGAACCTGTGCAAAGTATTGGCTAGTTAGATTAAAGCTACCACGTACAAGATAGAGAATCACTAATAAGAGAAGGCCTATCCAAATATTTTTATAACGAAATATCTCAACATACACATAGGGTCGTTTAAGTGATTTCTGTCGCCAATAATTCATCAATAGCAGGAATGGCACTAAAAAAGCACCATATCGAACCATCGGGTCATCAAACCAGTTCAGCTGCTGTCCGTATACGAGCACATAAGCAAGCAGTACTAAGGCTCCTGCGTATAATACAAAGCTGACCCAGTCCAGCTGATAAAGCGGTGTCTTACGACTGAGACGCACATTGTGCATAATGCTTAATAACATAATCGCACCGGGTATAATACAAAAGGTAATTGCTTTATAGATCACTTTATAATCATATTGATCAATGAGCGGAGCGGCCATTAAGGAAGTTAAGGGAGCCACACATAAGATCAAACCATAAAAAATGGAGTAGCCAATTTCTCGGGCATGGTCTGATTTGAGCTGTCGGAAAAGTAAGTTTAAGCAGATACTGGTGGTACCGCAATTCACAATCCCCTGTAAGAACCGTATGGGTAGGATTACGCCTAGGTGATGACTATGGTATACGCCATAGGCAAAAACAAGCTGCAAACTCAAGCAGATTAGCAAGTACTCTTTCGTGGCGATCCGATTGAAGAAACGGGTTTCCAGGGGTGTGAAAGCCGCAATGGCGGCATAGAAAACTAACAAAGAGAATTGAACGTCAGCTGGCTCAATACCATAGTAGCCAACCGCCGCGGATACATTGGCTGTTGACATGGCAAAAAGCAATAAAGTAGGCAATAAGAGCAGCAGTGTAGTCAGGAAGATTAACCAACGTGGCACCCATGCTTTAAATAATTGTTTATCAGCCATATCATCCTCCTTTTCCTACGCGCACGGTGGCGTTCATGCCAGCATTCAAAAGCTCAATATCTTCTCCTTCGAGGCGGATACGCACCGGTATCCTTTGTGCAATCTTCACAAAATTACCGGTCGAGTTATCCGGTGGTAACAGCGAATAACGCGAGCCTGTGGCTCCGGAAAGTGATTCTATTTTCCCATGAAAGATTTTATCGGGATAGGCATCTACCGAGATAGACACTTCTTTGCCTACTCGCATATGCTGGATTTGCGTTTCTTTAAAATTAGCCACAACCCATTTGCCTGAGCTTCGATCGATAATGAAAGCTAAGGTTTGGCTGGGTTGCACCAGCTGTCCGGGTTGGATGCTTCGTCTTCCCATTTTGCCATCGTAAGGGGCACGAATAACGGTATAGTCCGTATTCAAAGCGCTCCGTTGCAACACGGCTTCCCGTCGCTTAATTTCGGCATGCAATACATCGGCCTGTACCCGGATGTCGTTCGCTTTTGATAAAGAAGCTGCATAGGCATCGGTTGCAGCAAGATAATCGGCCTTTGCAACCTCCAAAGCGCTTTGCACAGCTTCTAACTGCTGTTTAGTGGCCGATTCGACCTCGTAAAGCTTCTGATACCGGTTATACTCTTGTTCTTGTTTTACCAATCTCGCCTTAGCGGCACGAATATGTGATTCGTCTACGGCGGCGCCTTTATTAGCCGTTTGAATGTTACTTTGTAAAACGGCAACCTGTGCCCGGGCGTTCATTAAGGAAGCTGCGGCCTCCTCTTGTTGCGCAGCGTATTCGCTATTATCGATGATAACCAGGGTATCTCCTTTGTGCACATTTTGATTTTCCTCGAAGCGAACTTCCTTTATATAACCATTCACCCGAGAGGTTATGGGATTAATATACTCATCTACTTGTGCGTCATTCGTTTCCTCAAAACGATAATAGGAAACGAGCGTACGAAAACCCCAAATGAGCAGGGCAATCACGAGGATCAGGGCGACTGCCGTGGTGATTCGTGTAATTATTTTATCAGATGATGATTGCTTTTGTATTGTCATTGTATTATAAATTGCCAATCGTTCTTTGTAATTTGTAAAATTGTACCTGTGCATTTGCTTGGGCGGTTGATAATTCGAACCGTGATTGCAGTAATTGCGTTTCTGCATCAAGAAAATCTGTTAGTAGCGAAAGCTGATTGAAATAGGTGTTACGCATAATGCGGTAACTTTCTGCCGCCTGCTTGATATTTTCTTTAGCAACTTCAATTTTTTTCATAGCCTCCGTACATCGTAAGTAGGCCTCCTCTACCGCTTGTCTTATTTCGTCATGGGCATTTTCATAGGCTATTTCCTGCTGTTTAAGCGCCAAAGATGCTTCTTGTACCTTGTGTTTGTTAGTGTATAAGCCGGAGATGGGAATACTAAGTTTTATGCCGGCCATTCCGGAGCCGTACAACGCTAAACTGTAAGGATAAAATTGTATCTGGGGATAGCCATAACCATATTCAGCAAAGAAACCTACCTTAGGGGAGGTATTCGATTTCACTTGTTGCAGGTTGAGGGCACGCAGCTCCTTGGCTTTTCCGGACAATAATCCGTTGAAAGCGTGTGCATGGGCTTCGTCTAAATATGTTTGCAAAGACTGTAATTGAAATGCCGCATGGCCACCGGTGTCAACATCCAGTTGCACCGGCGTGTCGTCAGGTTTACCTATCAAAACATTAAGTCGCTGCCCCGCGATTTTAATACTGTTATTGATTTCTATCAATAACATGCGCTGTTTGGACAAACGTAGCTCTGCCCGTAAAACATCGCTTTTAAGGACTGTTCCATTGGCGTAAAGCTGTTTAATTTCCTCCAACTGCTTTTCGCGCTCTTTAATGTCGTGTAATAAAAGTGTTCGATAGGCCTGATTTCTATAAACATCATAATAATGCACAGCTACGCTGAAATGAATATCTGCCGCTGTCCGGTGATGTTCCACCTCAACAATCTCCTGTTCTTTTTTTGCGTACATAATTTCCCGACCGGTTTTACCGCCATTGTAAAGATTGAGATAGGCTTCAGCACCCGCCTTATAGTACTTTCGATCGACCGGAAATTGCTTGGGGGTATGGAAAAGACCATCTTCATAAATCGGCATATTAAACACGTATGCATATTGTCCATGAATTGACACCTCGGGTAAGCGCCCATCCTTTGCGATCTGTAAACGAGCGGCGCTTGCCTGCACATCCATTTCACTTATTTGGATTTTTTTGCTGTTAAGGTCAGCCAATTGCCAGGCCTTTTCCAGGCTCAAGGCCTCAGCCCTCATTTGCTGTGTTCTTCCACATACGGGAGACAATAGTGTTATCACCAAGCACAGGCCCAGTTGTATGTTATACTTTAGAAAGTTCATGATTTATTTAATGACACCACAAAGGTCGGGATATTTGGTTTTCTTATTTTTCTCTAAAATGACATACTTTTGCTTAAACACGCCAAATGAAAAGAGTAACGATCAGCGAATATTTATCGGCGCTGGACCAGCACCCGGACAGCACCTATCTGTGGTACAGCCAATATGGTGATCAGCTGGAATTGCACAGTCATCATAAAGGGCAACTCACTTACGTGGAAGGAGGTGTGATCTTTTTACATACGGAAGATCGGTCTTATTTTTTACCGGCAAGACATTATGCCTGGATTCCGGCAGGAGTACGACATCGCTTTTACCATCGATATCCTTCGGTTAAAGTTCGTACCATCCACTTTGACCCTAAGCGAACCGATGATGCTTTTTTTAAGAAAATGGGTATCTATCCTGTGAACAACCTGCTGCTTGAAATGCTTCTGTTTTCTGAAAGATGGCATGGTAATATTTTTCCGGGTTCCAAAGCCTATGATTTTCTGAATACAATGAAAAATATCCTGCCGTTAATCAGTTTGCATCCATTGCCCATTGCATTGCCTACCACCGATAACATCCGTTTGCGACCTGTATTGATCTATATCCATCAACATATCGCGGATGATCTGACCTTGGAAGTTTTAGGAAAGGCATTCGGGTTTAGCGAAAGAACCTTATCACGACTATTCAAGACGATTTTGAACATGCCTTTTTTTCAATATCTCAAATTAACCCGAATTATTAAGGCGATGGAACACCTGATTAAAGACGATCTCTCGATTAGCGAAATTGCTTATCGTGTAGGCTACAATAGCATCTCGGCTTTCAGTAATACGTTCTATAGCATCATGGGGCAACGCCCTACCGACTTCCAGCAGCTGAATATCGCCGTTGCTGACGAAGGCACTTAAATCTGCCCGGAAAAAGTGCAGATCACAAAAATTACGCATGCGTAACAATAGCCATACGTTCAGGGCAACTATTACGTTCTAGTAGAGTAAAATGATATCTTTGCCAATCACGATGCTCGCTAGCTTTCGTTAGTTGATGGATTCCGCTGGTTCAGGCTCCTCAATTAGGCGGGCAATAGGCTACTAAAACAAACATACATGAATGCAATAGATCGCTATCTATATAGTCTTATCTTTCTTATAAGCACCGCTTTGCCTCTTGCTGCACAACAGCGGGATTGGGAAAATGAAAAGGTGTTTGAAACCAATAAACTACCCAGTCATGCAACGGCTATTCCCTTCGATAATGAGCAGCAGGCTATCGCTAATATCGATTCCAATTCTTCACTCTATAAAAGTTTAAACGGCTTGTGGAAATTTAACTGGGTAAAAAGCCCGAATGAGCGTCCCAAAGATTTCTATAAAAAGGGTTTTAATGATCGTCAATGGAAGGAGCTTAGGGTACCGTCCACATGGGAGGTTAACGGATATGGCACACCTATCTATACCAACATCACTTATCCATTTAAAGTGGAACCGCCCAAAATCATGAAACCTGTTGATACGTCATGGACTAAACACAAGGAACCCAACCCCGTGGGATCGTACAGACGTAAGGTGGAAATCCCTTCTAATTGGGCTGATAAACAGATCTTCCTGAATTTTGATGGCGTGCAAAGCGCCTTCTATGTATGGGTTAATGGCGAAAAAATTGGCTATAGTGAAGGGAGCATGACAGGCGCTTCTTTTGATATTACGGAATATGTTCAAACGGGTCAGAGCAATTTAATTGCCGTTGAAGTGTATAAATGGAGCGACGGCAGTTACCTGGAGGATCAAGATATGTTCCGACTGGGCGGGATTCATCGAAATGTATACTTGAGCGCCGCCCCGAAATTACATATACGCGATTTTTTTCTGAAATCAATACTATCGGATGATCTTTCTTCAGCAACTTTTATAGCCGACACTTGGTTAAGAAATTCCGGAAAAGGCGGCGACGCGGTCGGAAGTTTAAGCGTGAAGATCTTGGACGCGGAAGGAAAGGAAGCGGTACTCTCTTCCAAAATGGAAGAACGGATCAATCGAAAGATTGGATTTGGAAGCCTCTTTGGGAAAAAGGAAGAGGATGCTGCCTATCAATTGAAAAGCACCATCCAAAATCCCAAGTTATGGACGGCAGAAACGCCTTACCTTTATACGGTAATCCTTACCCTGAAAGACAAACAGGATCAGGTCACTGAAGTTTTATCTAGCAAGTTCGGTTTTAGAAAAATTGAAATTAAGAATAGCCGCTTGTATGTAAACAATAAGCCGATCTTATTAAAGGGCGTGAATCGACATGAAACACATCCCGTTTTCGGCAAGGCCGTACCTTATGAAAGTATGTTGGAAGACATCCAATTGATGAAGCAAAATAACATCAATACGGTACGTACTTCTCATTATCCCAACGACCCACGTTGGTACAAGTTATGCGATGAATATGGCCTCTATGTAATTGATGAAGCGGATTTGGAAACCCATGGAGCGAAGGCAGATTTAGGAAATAGCATCAGTTGGAAACCGGCCTACATCGATCGGCACAGGCGGATGGTACAGCGCGATAAAAACCATCCTTCGATCATTATTTGGTCTTTAGGCAATGAGTCTTGGGGCCATGAGAACTTCAAGGCCGCTCGTGAAGCGGTACTGGCGATTGATACGACCAGACCGCTTCATTTTGAAAGTTACAACGAAGTGGCAGACATTGAATCAACCATGTACCCTTCAGTCGCCAGTCTATTAAAGAGCGGACAAACGGCTAGCACCAAACCTTTTTTGATGTGTGAGTATGGCCATGCTATGGGAAACGCTATCGGTAATCTGAAAGAATATTGGGATGTCATCGAAAGTCATCCGCGCCTTATCGGTGGCTGTATTTGGGAATGGGTGGACCATGGCTTGAGCAAACAGATACCGGGAGCCGCGAAGGGGCAAACCTTTTTTGCTTATGGCGGCGACTTTGGTGATAAGCCGAATGACGGAAACTTTTGCATGGATGGTATATTGACACCGGATAGAAAACCGACGGCCAAGTTGGAAGAAGTGAAAAAAGTGTATCAATATGTAAGCTTCACGGCAGCAAATCTTGTGGAAGGAAATGTCCGTGTAAAGAATAAATATGCTTTTCTGGACTTGAACAATTTTACATTGGATTGGGTACTAACAGAGGATGGCAAGGAGGTTCAGCAAGGCGTACTCCCGCCGCTGAATCTGGCACCGGGCGATAGCAGCATCTTACGTGTGCCCATCAAGCAACCGCTCTTAGCTCCGGGGGCATCTTATCATTTGCAACTTTCTGTTAAATCAACTAAGGATGAGCGATGGGCTCCGAAAGGGACCGTTGTAGCAACGGAACAGTTTGAAATGCCCTACCGAGCGCCGGTACAAGTTGCCTACTTGGATACGGTGACCACCCTGCCTGATATTATTGTACTCCAAAAAGAAGATGAGGTTACCTTAATCGGCAAAGAGTTCCATGTAGGATTCAATCGCAATAATGGCATGATTTCATCCTTGGCTTATCGAAATAACCAGCTGATCGAAGGTCTCGGAAATGGTTTGAAATTGAACATCTATCGGGCTACGCTTGATAACGACCGCGATAAAGATTGGGGACAAGCCATTCCGTGGGAAAAGGAGGGATACGACTCCCTGTCGTTTAAGGTAAATGATTTCAACATCAATCAAAGCAGCCGTAAGTCGGTCCAGGTTACCGCATCGGTAATCGCAAGTACCAAGTCCGGGTATGAAATTCCGCTCAATCTTGTATACACCGTGTACGGAAACGGCATTATACATGTCTCGGCCTTTATCAACCCCAACAAAGACGGACTACCCCTGGCAAGGATTGGTTTTAGCGCAACCGTCAATGGGCGACATAATACTGTTGAATGGCTGGGGCGAGGGCGGCATGAGAATTATATCGACCGTAAGCAGGCTGCCTTTTTTGGTCGTTACCAAAGTACCGTGGAACAGTTAGGAAGCAATTATATGCGCCCCCAAAGTATGGCGAACCGAGAAGATACGAAGTGGGTAAAGCTTACGAATACGAATAACCAGGGAATGATCGTTGTTGCAGACAATAAACTCGGCTTTAGTGCTTCTCATTATACCGAAAGGGATTTGCATAAGGCCAAGCATCCTTATGAGTTAAAGGCAAGGCCGGAAGTTATATTACATATTGATTATGCACAACGAGGGTTAGGTAATGGTAGTTGTGGACCGATTACGCTGCCGCAATACCAAATTGCCAAAGAACCCATCAACTTCAGCTTTAGCTTGCTCCCTTATAGTATGATGGACGGGGATGCAGCAGACTATGTTAGAAGACACTAGAGGCGTAGGGGGTGAAGGCATAAGGTTTAGAAGGTTGTGCAGGTCGTACACCTTAAACCTCATACCTAAAATACCCCGCTACTCAAAGTAATTCATCGTTTTAAAGCCGCCCTTTTTAAGGTATTCCTCTTTACGCATGAGGTGTAGATCAGACTCCATCATGTCAGCTACCAAGCTTTCGAGATTGTATTTTGGTTTCCATCCAAGTTTAGTCCGCGCTTTTGTGGCATCGCCGATAAGTAAATCGACTTCCGTTGGTCTAAAATAAGTAGGGTCTACTTTAACAACCGTTTGACCGAATTTGATGTTAGCCGGGTCTATTCCCAGTGCCGTCAATCTTTGCTCATCTGCATCTATAATAACACCCTTCTCCTGCTCATCCTTTCCACTGAATTCAATTTCGATACCTACATGGGCAAAACTCATTCGCACAAAATCACGTACGGTAGCCGTAACACCTGTCGCAATTACATAATCCTCCGCCTGCTCCTGCTGGAGAATCAGCCACATGGCTTCAATATAATCTTTAGCATGCCCCCAATCGCGTTGCGCAGAGAGGTTCCCTAAATATAACCGGTCTTGCAACCCTAGTGCAATCTTGGATACTGCGCGGGTAATCTTTCTCGTCACAAAAGTTTCGCCCCTTATTGGGCTTTCATGATTAAATAGAATACCATTACATGCGTACATTTTATAGGCTTCACGGTAATTGACCGTTATCCAATAGGCATACAATTTTGCTACCGCGTAAGGAGATCGGGGATAGAACGGAGTTGTTTCACTTTGAGGTACTGCTTGTACGAGCCCATAGAGTTCAGAAGTGGAAGCTTGGTAGATACGGCATTTCGCTGTCATTCCTAACAATCTGACTGCTTCCAATAAGCGGAGCATACCTAAACCATCGGCATTGGCTGTATATTCGGGGGTATCAAAACTGACCTTTACATGGCTTTGGGCTGCAAGGTTGTAAATTTCATCCGGTTGGGTTTCCTGCACTAAACGAATCAGATTCGTTGAATCGGTCAAGTCGCCGTAGTGCAAAGTAAATTTCGGATTCGCTTCATGGGGATCCTGATAGAGATGGTCGATCCGATCTGTATTAAAAAGCGAGCTTCTCCGCTTCACACCGTGGACACGGTAACCCTTTTTTAGCAGAAATTCGGCTAAATATGCACCGTCCTGTCCGGTAATTCCTGTTATTAATGCTGTTTTCATTTTTATAGCAATCAGCTGTCAGTTATCGACCGCCAGCCTTTTTGTATTTTTTATTAGCCTTTACTCAAGCTATACCCTGAGTACTCATATTAGTTGAGAGTTTAAACAGTGTTAGCTACTTAAATTTTATTTACTAACCACTTAATTGCTCAATCACGAAGCACACCCTAGTTTTATTCATCACTCAAAATTCATCACTCATCATTAACAAACTACTTCCTTCCCACTAGTCGCAATAGGTATTCCCCATAACCACTCTTTACCAAAGGTTCAGCGATGGTCCGTAATTGATCGGCGTTAATATATTTCATACGATAGGCTACTTCTTCGATGCACCCTATTTTCAAGCCCTGGCGCTCCTCAATAACTTGCACGAATTGACCTGCCTGCATTAAAGAAGGAATGGTACCCGTGTCCAACCAGGCCGTGCCACGACTGAAAACCCCTACTTTTAAACGACCCGCTTCTAAATATTTTTTATTCACGTCAGTGATCTCATACTCACCCCTTGCAGACGGCTCGATATTCTTGGCAATCGATACGACCGAGTTATCATAGAAATAAATACCCGGAACGGCATAATTTGATTTGGGTTCTTTTGGCTTTTCTTCGATCGATAGCACATTCTTGTCCTCATCGAACTCAACAACACCATAACGTTCGGGATCGGACACGGGATAAGCGAAAACGACGCCGCCTTCCGGATTAACACTCTGTTGCAACAACTTAGACAAGCCATCACCATAAAAAATATTATCTCCCAAAATCAGCGCCACCTTATCCTCACCGATAAATTTTTCTCCTATAACAAAGGCTTGCGCTAAGCCATTGGGTTCTGCCTGAACGGCATAAGAAAACTTGCAACCAATCTGCGAGCCATCGCCTAACAATTTTTCAAAGTTGGGCAAATCGTGTGGCGTGGATATAATCAAAATCTCATTTATACCCGCTAGCATCAGTGTTGATAAGGGGTAGTAAATCATCGGTTTGTCATACACAGGCATCAGTTGCTTGCTTACCGCCAGTGTTAAGGGATGTAAACGGGTACCTGATCCTCCTGCTAAAATAATACCTTTCATGAATTATATTTTTTCTTATTTAGATGATTGTTCTATTCTTTTTTCCAATTATTTTATCGTAAAAGTATTGATTTTTTGCCATATCAAAGAACGATGGATAAACAAGCCCGGATTTCCCGTTCAACTTACATTAGTCCTTGCAATTAAAAGAACGTATTTACACATATGGCACTTCGTTCTTAACGGCGAATACTCAGTTTTTTATATCTCATGTTAGGTATTTCGGGCAATTATTGGCATATTGCAGCTATTTTTAATCACCTAATATAATTGGCTCACGATCGACCATTTTAACAGTATTTTAATTAAAATAATATACATGAAGAAAACACTACTTAGCCTCTTAATTTTTGCTGCTACTATATCCGCCCGAGCGCAGGAGCAAAAGGGTTATCAAAGCCCACCCGCCAGTATTCAAGAGCTCTTGAACGCACCGAATACACCGGTTGTCCGGTTTAATAAGAGTGGTACCAAGTTATTGCTTTTACGCGTGCCTGATTATCCATCCATTGAAGATGTTTCCCAGCCCATTCTTGGCCTCGCCGGTTTACGTATTAATCCATTGAATAATTCTTCAGCCGTATCTACTACTTATACATCGATGGCGATCCAAGAAGTAAATTCAACCAATGAAAAACTGGTGGAAGGTTTACCAAAGTCGGCAAAGATTGGCAATATTACTTGGAGTCCGAATGAACAGTATCTTGCTTTCACGAATGCAACAAAAGAAGGAGTAGAGCTGTGGCTCGTCGATATCGAAAAGTTACAGGCCAAAAGAATATCCGAAAGATATGTAAATGATGCCTATGGGCGAACCTTACAATGGGCTCCTGAGGGTAATCAATTATTGGTACAGCTGCTTGTGGATGCAAGAGGTACGCAACCCCGGGAGAGCCTGGTCCCAAGTGGACCGATTATTCAGGAGAACATTGGCTTGGCGGCTCCATCCAGAACTTATCAGAATCTGCTAAAGAATCCTTACGACGAGACGCTTATGGATTACTTCTTAACTTCTCAACCTGCCTTGGTAAGTCTAAACGGTGAAGTGGAAAAGATCTTAGCTCCAGGAATTTATCGTGACCTAGCTTATTCTCCCAACGGTAAATATATACTTGCTCAAAAGGTGATACGCCCGTATTCTTATTTAGTGCCTATTTATTCCTTCCCATTTGAAAATATTATTTATACCGCTTGGGGAAAGGAAGTGAAAAAATTGGCGACATCTCCTTTAGCTGAAAATCTTCCAACCGGCTTTGATGCTGTCATTAGTGGCGCTAGGGAGTTTGGATGGCGGACCGATGCACCTGCCACTTTATACTGGGTAGAAGCACAGGATGGAGGTGACCCAAACAAAGAACAAGCCATCCGCGATGTAGTCTTTACCTTGAAAGCACCTTTTAATCGAGAGGCCGTTAAATTGACGTCAACCACTTTGCGATATCAAGGGATTGAATGGGGCAATAAGCAGTATGCTGTTTTAAAAGAAGAGTGGCGGAAAGATAGAAAAGAAAAGATGACGCTGATCCATCCGGAAACGGGAAAGATCGTTAAAGTCATTGCCGACCGCTCGTCTGAGGACAGTTATACCGATCCAGGCCAGTTCGTCCATGCTGACGGACCTTACGACAGACCTGTCCTGTTATTCGAAAAAGAAGCAGAGCCTATGGCTTTCAGTATAGGAGTCGGATCTTCCCCAGAGGGCGATCGTCCCTTTTTGATGAAGTGGGGTTTGTTAAGCGATCGAAAGGACACCCTCTTTAAGTCTAAAGCCCCCTATTATGAAGAGCCCTTATTTTTTAATAATAAAGGCGTTGTATATGTTTCCCGCGAGTCCATAGAACAAGCACCGAACATTTATCGGATAGATTTGAAAAATGGCAATGGTATGTCGTTGACTACCTTTCCCGATCCTTATCCAAGTCTCAAAGGAGTTAGTAAACAGCAGTTATCTTATCCGCGTAAGGATGGCATTAAACTAACAGCAACCTTGTATTTACCCAAGGGTTATACCAAGGAACAAGGCCCGCTACCGGTTTTGATATGGGCTTACCCTAAAGAGTTTAAAAGTTTAAAGGCAGCAGGACAGGTAAAAGGCTCTCCATACCGTTTTACACGGCTTGCTTTTCGATCGCCCGTCTATTGGGTAACCCGTGGCTATGCGATTTTGGATCAAACCGACATGCCTATTGTGGGTGAAGGTAAGGAAGAGCCCAATGATACCTTTATCCAGCAAATTCAAGATAATGCGCAAGCCGTAATTGATTATGTTGTGGATATGGGTATTGCCGATCGAAACAGAATTGCTGTTGGAGGGCACTCTTATGGAGCTTTTATGACGGCAAATCTGTTAGCCCATACCAATCTTTTTGCTGCGGGAATAGCTCGAAGTGGTGCGTATAATAGAACCCTTACACCTTTTGGTTTTCAGTATGAATCGAGGACCTATTGGGAGGCTCCCGAGGTGTATTACCAAATGTCGCCTTTCAGCTATGCAAATAAAATAAAAACACCTTTATTGATGACCCATGGCTTGGATGACGAAAATTCCGGGACTTTCCCTATACAAAGTGAAAGACTTTACAACGCCATTAAAGGCCATGGAGGAACGGTCCGTTTAGTACTGCTCCCGAAGGAGTTCCATGGTTATCGAGCAAAGGAATCCATTATGCATACATTCTGGGAAATGGATTGTTGGCTTGAAAAATATGTCAAGAATAGAAAAGTAACCGATAAACAAACGGAATAATAATTGCAAAGGCGAAATTGCCAATTTTGTAAGCAATAAAAATTGTGTAATTTGCATCGGCTTAAATTATTAAATATGGCTGATATCGACCAGTTTATTGCAAAAATAACCGCTTCCTATCAACCGAAGGGCGAATTTATCTATCTTGGGGCCGGGATATTGGATGGAAACATTGTAGCACAAGCAGAGGTAAATCTTGCTTTAAAGATGATGAATCGGCATGGCCTGATCGCGGGCGCGACAGGTACCGGAAAGACACGTACACTTCAGCTCATCGCTGAGCAATTATCGGATGCCAATGTGCCTGTTTTTATGCTCGATGTAAAAGGCGATTTATCGGGTTTACATGAACCCGGAAAAACGAATGCGGCATTGGAAGAGCGGGGAAAAGCGCTTGGTAAACCATTTGTACCGGCAGGTTTTCCTATTGCGCTTTATTCGCTTTCGGGAGAACTTGGTGCACCGATGCGCGTCAAGATCAGTGATTTTGGACCCATCTTATTGGGACGGATTCTCGAGTTGAATGATACACAGACAGGCGTTCTTTCCGTTTTATTTAAGTATGCGGCGGACAAATCCTACCCTGTAATAGATCTGGAAGATCTAAAGAAATTATTAAATTACTTAACGTCAGAAGATGGTGCGCTCGAAATAAAGGAGAGCTACGGAAAAATCAGCAGTGCTACCTCTACTACCATTTTACGCAAAATCGTGGCTATAGAGCAACAAGGGCTTGGCCACATTTTTGGAGAGCCTGCATTGGACCTAAACGATTTGTTTGAACGCGTAGATGGGAAGGGGGTCGTCAGTCTGCTGAATATTTCGGATATTCAAAGTCAACCGCTTTTATTTTCTACTTTTCTGTTAAGCTTACTATCCCAATTGTTTGAACAGATGCCGGAAGTAGGCGACTTAGATAAACCTAAGCTTATCTTCTTTTTTGATGAGGCACACCTTCTCTTCAATGGAGCTTCGAAAGCGTTTTTGGGTAAAATAGAGCAAATTATCCGCCTCATACGATCAAAAGGAATAGGTGTATTTTTTTGCACGCAAGCAGCTACTGATGTGCCTGACACCGTGTTGGGCCAACTGGGAAATCGCGTTCAGCATGCCTTACGAGCGTTCACACCGAATGATGCGGAAGCATTGCGCAAAACAGCAAAAACCTATCCGCATTCCGACTTTTACGAAATAGACAAAACCCTAACCGGTTTAGGTACCGGACAGGCCATCATTACGGTCTTAAATGACAAAGGAATCCCCACGGAAGTGGTAGCGACTCACCTTATTCCGCCGAGAGCGGTCATGGGGCCTTTGGATAAAGCTAGCTACGATGCCCTGGTAAATGAGTCGGCCATTTATGGCAAATACAAGGAGGCTGTTAACACACGAAGTGCAGCTGATATATTGGAGGAAAATGAAAAGGAAACAATCGTAGCGGAAGAGGAAAAACCGATACAAAAAAAAGGGGCAGGTAGTAGCTCGAGAGAAACACCTATGGAGGCCATGGCTAAGAGCGCATCACGGACACTCGGACGTGAGGGCATCAAGTTTTTAACCAAACTCGGAACTGCAATTATAGCATCGCTTATTGGCGGAAAAAAAAGAAAAAACTAAAGAAAAATAACAACGTTAACTAATAATAAATTAAAGAAAAGAATGAAACCCACCTTATTGATTTTAGCAGCAGGTATGGCTAGCCGTTACGGAAGTATGAAACAAATCGATGCCTTTGGTCCCAATGGGGAAACGATCATTGATTATTCGATTTATGATGCGATCAAGGCGGGATTTGGAAAGGTAAGCTTTATTATCCGTGAAGAGTTTGCCGAACCATTTAAAGCTATTTTTGAACCTAAACTAAAGGGGAAAATAGAAACTGACTATGTTTATCAAGGCACGGATCTTCGAAAATATGGCATTGATAAAGATATTGAAAGAGCAAAACCTTGGGGAACGGCACATGCTGTTTTAGAGGCCCACAATCAGATAAACGAACCTTTTTGTGTGATTAATGCGGATGATTTTTACGGTTATGATGCTTTCGAAAAAATGGCGAAATTTTTGACTACGGAGGTGTCGGACGAAACATTCTCGTTGATGGGCTATCAGGTTGATAAAACCTTATCAGACCATGGTACTGTTTCACGCGGTGTATGTGCGGTGAACAGTCAAGGAAATATGACGGCCATTAATGAACGCACGCAAGTGTACTTCAAAGAGGTTAACGGCGAAAAGAAAGTTTTTTATGAGGAAAATGGTGTAGAGACTGAAATCCCCAACGATACACGTGTATCTATGAACTTTTGGGGTTTTACACCGGCTGTATTTGAAGAAACGAAAAAGCTTTTTATCGATTTTGTAGAAGCCAATCAGCACAATCCGAAAGCAGAATTTTTTATTCCTTTAGTAGCTGATAGTCTAATCCAATCCGGCAAAGCGGCTTTTAAAGTAATTCCAACGGCTGAAGAGTGGTTCGGTGTTACTTATAAAGAAGATAAACCGATTGTTCAAAAATGTATTTCTACGCTCGTTGAAAAAGGAGTTTATCCTGCTAAGTTATTTTAGCGCAAGGTTAAGTAGTTAAGTGGCGAAGTAGTTAAGTAGTTAGTAAATGGCGGGAATTGGTTAATATGGAGTAGTTAATAAGGGCTATTCACTATTCCCTTATTAACTATTTAACTACTCTACTACTCAACGAACCTAAAGCGTTTCCTTCAACCAAGTGAAGAATTCACGTTGCCATACAATGGCATTCTGAGGTTGCAATACCCAATGGTTCTCTTCGGGGAAATAAAGCAATCTGCTTTTTATTCCTTTTAGCTGCGCCAACTGGAAAGCTCCTAAACCTTGTTCGATGCCCACACGAAAATCCTTCCCGCCCTGTACAATTAATATAGGTGTGTCCCATTTATCTGCGTAGCTTATCGGATTAAATTGTGTATAAGCTTTCGGTGTGGGTTGCTGCCAATAGTTGCCTCCCAGTTCCTTGTTGGCAAAGAAAAGTTCTTCCGTAGTGCCATACCAACTGCGTGTATCGAAGAGGCCATCATGTGCAATAAAGGTTTTGAATCTATTTTCGTGTACTCCTGCAAGCATAAATACCGAATAGCCTCCGTAGCTTGCACCTACAGCACCCAATCGATTCTTGTCGACATAAGGCTCTTTGGCGACATCATCAATCGCACTTAAATAATCGCGAATAGGCTGTCCTCCCCAATCGCCGCTAATAGAGCGATTCCATTCCACACCGTGTCCGGGCATTCCTCTCCTGTTGGGTGCTACCACAATATAGCCTTGTGCGGCGATTAACTGCATATTCCATCGGAAAGAGTAGAATTGCGATAAAGCTGCCTGTGGCCCGCCTTGACAATACAACAAAGTCGGATATTTCTTATTGGCATCAAAATCAGGTGGGTAAATGACCCACGAAAAGAGATCTTTTCCGTCTGTTGCTTTGGTGATACGACCTACCACCTTGCTCTGGGCGATCGAAGCGTTCAATTCATCGTTTACATGGCTCAATTGCTTCAGTTCTTTAGATTTACGGTTAAATGTGTAGAGTTCGGCTGCATGGTTCATATCGGTCCGACTTACAAGCAATAGGTCACCGCTTTCACCATTTACCGAAGTGATATCATAATCGCCCTTGGTTAATTGTTTCACCTGTTTAGCGCCAACTTTGCTTAAATCTTTTGAAAGTGCGATTTCAAAAAGTTGAATCGTTCCTGCGGTGGGCGCTGTAAACCAAATTTTGGAGCCGTCTGCACTCCAAAGGAAACCACCTACCGTCTCATCCCAATCCTTGGTTAAGTTATAGGTTGTTGACGTTTTCAGATCGCGGACAATTAGATCATTTTTATCCGATTCGTAACCATCTTCTTTCATGCTCAACCAAGCCAGGTAGTTAGCATCCTTACTAAAAGCCGGCGCTACATCGTAACCCATCATTCCGTCGCTTAGATTTTTGGTTTGTTTGCGCTCGATATCGTAAGCATAGAGATCGGTATTGGTACTTTGTGCATAGTCTGTTCCGAATTTCTTTTTGCAAACATAGATGATTTGCTTACTGTCGGGGCTCCAAACCATATCTTCCGCACCTCCGAATGGTTGTTGCGGGGTGAAGTAAGGCTCATCAGCCATGATGTCAACCGGCTTACCAATTATGCCGTTTTGATAGCTTGCATAAAAAACGTGGGAAAACTTCCCATTAAACCAAGTGTCCCAATGGCGATTATTCAAGGAATTGAAAATGTAGGCATCGGATTTCTTAAGATCCTCATACTTATCGGCGCTTTGCACTTTTTGCAAGGCTACTTCCTGAGAGAATAAGATATACTGTCCGTTGGGTGAAATTTTAACATTACTCAATTCCCCATCAAATTTCGTCAGCTGTTTAGGTTCTTCTTTACCCGATTCCAGAAGCCACAATTGGCCCTTACTTAAGTAAAGTATATTGCCGTTTTGTTCCAAATGAACGAGTGTTTCACCTCCTTGGCTTTTAGTCAGTTGCAAGGCCTTGCCACCATTTAACGGAATTTTATAAAGATTACGTTCACTATTATTTTCCGCCAGATTGTAGTGTGTAACGCCATAAATGGCATATTTCTTATCGGGCGTTACCGCCTCTGCGCTAACCCGTCCCAATTTCCATAATAGTTCGGGCGTGAGCGGTTGCTGTGCTTTTACAGATCCTGCTGCCAAAATAGTCGCTAAAATTAAGGTTTTGTTCATGTGTGTGAAAAGTTCAAAAGTCAAAATTAAAAATTCAAAAGGAAAAAAGCTACCGTTCGCATCTGCTCATTGGCTGGCTTTCACTATATCTAAGCTATAAACACCGTACTTTACGGGTGTGCCCGAGCTCCGCTTGCCGGACACCATTAAAATATCTTTCCCGGATTCAGGATGCCTTTCGGGTCAAACACCTTTTTAATACCGCGCATGAGGTCTAAATGGAGGGTGGAATACTTTAAGGGCATATATTCTTTTTGAACCAAACCGATGCCATGTTCGCCGGAAATAGTTCCGCCCAGTTCGATGGTTAAGTCGAATATTTCTTTGATTCCTTCCTTCAGCTTATGGTGCCAGTCGTGCTCAGTCATTTCTCCCTTGATGATATTAACATGCAGATTGCCATCGCCTGCATGACCGTAACAGATCGATTCAAAGCCATAGCGTGTGCCGATTGCTTTTATACCTTTAATCAAGGTAGGCAGCGTTGCACGTGGAACTACCGTATCTTCTTCTTTATAAATGGAATTGGCTTTCACCGACACAGGCATGGTACGACGTAGGCGCCACAAGATTTCTTTCTGGTTAGCCGTGTCTGCCAACAAAACATCCAAGCAGTTTTTTTCTTCCAGTACTTCGTTCACCTCTTCACATTGCAGCATCAGCTCGTCGAGGCTATTTCCATCCAACTCAATTAATAAGAAAGCTTCCATTTCCGGAAGAAGATTAAATTGAACCTGATCATAAGAGATGACCCATTCAACGCCCTTTCGCTCCATAAACTCTACAGCGGATGGAATAATACCTTTTCTAAAAATGGCACCAACTGCTTCGCAGGCTTCCTCATTGGATGCAAAGGAAGCGAAAAGTAATAAGTCTTGCTTAGGTTTCGGAATTAATTTAAGCACTGCTTTACAAATAATACCCAAGGTGCCTTCTGAACCGATAAATAGTTGAGTAAGGTTATAGCCCGACGCATATTTCAAGGTGTTTGCACCTGTCCAAATCAGTTCTCCCGTAGGGAGGGCCACCTGTAAATTGAGTACATATTCGCGGATTGTTCCGTATTTCACAACACGCGGGCCACCGCTGCCATGAGAAATGTTCCCGCCGATGAAGCAAGATCCTTTGCTGGCCGGATCAACGGGGTACAGAAGATCCTTCGTAGCAGCTAAATTGATTAACTCTTCTGTAACAACACCGGTTTCAACAGTCGCCTGCAAATTTCTTTCATCGATGGCTATAATCTTGTTCATACGTTGCATCGCGATCATCAAGCCTCCATAAATAGCCAGGGAGCCGCCCGATAGTCCGGTACCGGCGCCCCGAGGTGTAACAGGGATGCTGTGCTCATGGCAGATTTTTAGCAGAGCAGCTACCTCTTCTGCCGTTTCCGGTAGGGCAATAAGGTCTGGTGAATAGTGTAAGTCTTCTGTCTCGTCATGCGCGTAGTCTGCCAATACAGCGGGATCGCTCACTAAACGATCTTCGTTGATTGCCTGCTTGAATAATTGCAGAATATCCGGTGTAATTTTATTCAACATGTTTTAGCGTTCAGCTTTCGGCTGTCAGAAGTCAGCCCGATTTCGGTTTATATTACGAAGCTATAAGTGGAAACAAGTCTTTAAGTGCCCGATTGCCAGTATAAACTTACTTCAGCAGTTGCAGCATCTCCACCGAAAGGCGGATTACTTTTTCTCAGGGATACCTCTATTTCATTTACCTCGTGGAAATTTACCTTAATACTATTAAGTATGTTATCCACAACCGTTTCCAACAGTTTTTTCGGTTGAGCCATCTCCTCTTTGGCAATGCGATAAAGCTCTTCATAATTGATCGTTTTCACCAAATTATCATCCGTATTCAATGTAGGGTTGCTTACAAAGCAAATGATATCTAAAAAAAACTCGTTTCCAAGCATCTGCTCTTCGTGATAATAGCCATGGTAAGCATAAAAACGAGCATTTGTCAGTGCTATTTTTCTCTTATATTGCTCCATCCAACAAACTTAAGCATTTTCCTACTCAAAACTTTTTTGCCTGTCGGATGGTTGTATAAAAAAAGATTTTATGAGTCGAAGCAATTATATCATTTGGCCGGCAGCAATTATCCTGCTCACAAGCATTAGCAGTTGTGACTTTATTGCCGGAGTATTTAAAGGCGGCGTGTATGTTGGCGTCTTTTTAGTTATCATCGTCATTGCCATTATCGTATGGCTGATCAGTAAAGCAAGGCGTTAGTTATAAAACCTGTAAACGAATCAGTTCTTCCTTCAACTGATCGGGGTTTTCAAAAGTAATACTTTGTATACCGAATTGACGGGCCGCATCTGTGTTTCTTATATTGTCGTCGATAAAAAGGCATTCATTCGCCATTAAATGATATCGATCCAGCAATAACTGATAGAAGGCGGGATGTGGCTTTCTTAAACGTTCGGTACCTGAAACTAGGATGCCGTCAAAAAGGCTAAAGAAGTCAAATCGCCGTAGAGCAATGGGGAATGTTTCTGCCGACCAATTCGTGAGTCCGAACAATTTGTGTTTTCCGGATTTTTTCAACTGTTCCAGGATCGCAACGGTTCCTGCTATCGGTCCTGCCAACATCTCTTCCCAACGGCCATAATAGGCTTCAATTAGCTCCTTTTTTTCCGGAAAACATTGAACAAGGGCCTCAGTTCCTTCCTTGAGGGTTCGGCCTTCATCTTGCTGCTCATTCCAGTCGGATGTACAAATATTCCCCAGGAATTCCTCCATCGCTGCCTCCTCAGCAAAAAGTTTTTTATAAAGATACTTGGGGTTCCAGTCGACTAAAACGCCTCCGAAATCGAAGATAATGTTCTTGAACATAGCTAAAGTTTATTGGCTAAACTTAGCTAATTTGTCTGAATATGCAAAAAAGCGCTACACTTGTTTGTTCCCAAAAAGGAACTAATAAAAAAATGCGAAACACAATTATCGAACATAAAAAAAGCCGCAATGAATATTGCGGCTTCTTTATTAAGAATTGAAAAAAAACTTATTTTTTATCATCATCTTTTACTTCCTCAAAATCTACATCAGTTACTTCATCTCCGGTATTGCCAGGCTGTTGTGCTTCTCCCTGAGGGGCACCCTGAGCACCGGCTTCCTGAGAAGCTTTGTACATTTCTTCAGAAGCTGCATTCCAAGATGCTTGCAATTCTGTTTGTGCAGTTTCCAAGGCCGCGAAATCTTTAGCAGCGTAAGCCTCTTTTAATTTGGCCAAACCACTTTCGATCGGTGCTTTCTTGTCGGCACTGATTTTATCGCCATACTCTTTCAACTGTTTCTCTGTGGAGAAGATAAGCGCATCTGCTGCATTTAGCTTATCCACTTCTTCTTTGGCTTTTCTATCTGCGTCAGCATTCGCTTCTGCGTCGGCCTTCATTTTCTTGATTTCCTCATCACTTAAGCCTGAAGAAGCTTCGATACGGATTTTTTGTTCTTTCCCGGTTGCTTTATCTTTCGCGGATACGTGTAAAATACCGTTTGCATCAATATCAAATGTTACTTCAATTTGTGGCACGCCACGAGGTGCTGCCGGAATTCCATCTAAGTGGAAACGACCAATCGTACGGTTCTGTGCCGCCATAGGACGTTCCCCTTGCAAAATATGAATCTCTACCGAGGGCTGGTTATCCGAAGCCGTGGAGAACACTTCCGATTTTTTAGTTGGGATCGTTGTATTTGCTTCAATCAGCTTAGTCATTACACCTCCCATGGTTTCAATACCCAATGACAAAGGCGTTACGTCTAATAGCAATACATCTTTCACTTCACCGGTTAATACACCGCCTTGAATAGCTGCCCCTAAAGCAACCACCTCATCCGGGTTAACCCCTTTAGAAGGCTCCTTACCGAAGAAGCTCTTCACTGCTTCTTGTATAGCCGGAATACGAGTAGAACCACCTACCAGAATAATTTCATCGATTTCACTGGTTGAAAGACCGGCATTTTTCAAGGCTGATCTACAAGGATCGATGGTACGTTTGATTAAGTCTGAAGCCAAAGACTCGAATTTAGCACGGCTTAAGTTACGCACCAAGTGCTTTGGCCCGGTTGCATCAGCCGTGATATATGGTAAATTGATTTCGGTAGAAGATGTGCTGGAAAGTTCGATCTTTGCTTTCTCTGCAGCTTCTTTCAAGCGTTGCAAAGCCATGGCATCTTTACTTAAATCCAATCCGCCATTATCGCTCTTAAATTCTTCAACTAACCAATCAATAATTACTTGATCGAAGTCGTCCCCCCCTAGATGGGTATCGCCGTCTGTAGATTTCACTTCAAATACACCATCACCTAACTCAAGAACGGAAACGTCATGCGTACCACCACCGCAGTCGAACACAACAATCTTCATGTCCTTGTGCGCCTTATCCAAACCATAAGCTAAGGCAGCGGCTGTAGGCTCATTAATGATACGTTTAACATTTAACCCGGCGATTTCGCCTGCTTCTTTAGTAGCCTGGCGTTCGGCATCGTTAAAGTAGGCTGGAACAGTAATAACGGCTTCTGTTACCTCCTGACCCAAAAAATCTTCTGCCGTCTTTTTCATCTTCTGCAAAATCATGGCAGAAAGCTCTTGTGGTGTGTATTTCCGATCACCAATTTCAACGCGAGGTGTATTATTGTCGCCTTTTACTACTTTATAAGGTACTCGGGCGGCTTCTTCGGTCACTTCATCAAAACGTCTACCCATAAAGCGCTTAATGGAGTAAACAGTCTTTTGAGGATTGGTAATGGCCTGACGTTTAGCAGGATCTCCCACCTTACGTTCACCATTATCTACAAAACCTATGATAGAAGGTGTGGTACGTTTACCTTCATTGTTTGCTATAACTACCGGCTCATTACCTTCCATTACAGCGACGCAAGAGTTGGTAGTACCTAAGTCAATTCCAATAATTTTAGACATATCTTATTTGTTTATATTTACAATTTGCTGTTTTCTAATACAAATTATCAATGCCTGTGCCAAGTTCACGTTTACGACATAATGTCAGCCCGCTTGCCTCTCAGGCGAAGGCTCCTTTTTATGATACGAAAAAGTATAGCAGCGTTATGTGAAGCTATTCTTCAACAAAGCTACTGAATGATGCAAGCAGGGTCAACTTAGTTTTCGATAACCTAGTAAACAGCATCACAATGCGTATCAATTAGTTCTCCAATTGCAATAAAGACTCCAAATAGTGTTTCTCCAAACCAAAAAAAGCCTTTGTTTGGTTAATCTGTAATAGAATCTGCTTTCGGCGTTCTGCCGGTATGGATGATGTTTTACTGGCCACGATCAGCACATTTTTTGGTGTGTGTGCATCGGATATAAATTCGAGCACTTTGGTTTTATAGCCGTAATACTCCAGGAATAACGTCCTTAAAGCATCTGTCAACATTTCAGCCTGTCGTTCTAAAAAGATGCCAAATCGCGTAATAGGTTGAATTTCGGCAGTCATCACAGCCCTTTCCATTTGCCGTCTGACTTGTTTGTGACAGCAAGGCGCTACGACTATAAGCTTTGCGCCGGCCTTAATACCTTGATAGATTGCATCATCAGTCGCCGTGTCACAGGCATGTAAAGCCACTAACATATCCATGTTTGGCTCATCATACTCCACAATGGCACCTTGCTGAAACTTTAACAAAGGAAATGCAGCTTGTTGTGCAATGCGGTTACACAAGCTTACTAAATCTTCGCGAAATTCAACACCTGTAACTTCCACTTCCTTCAATCCCAACACGTTGTAGAGGTAGTCATAGAGTGCAAAGGTCAAATAGCCTTTTCCCGACCCCATATCCACCACTTTCTTCAGGTTTTCCTTGCCTATATCCTGAATCAAAGGACGCAATAGCTCTATATAGTGATTAATTTGCTTAAATTTATCTTGGGCATTTTTATAGACTTGCCCGGTGGCGTCCGTAATTCTTAGCTCGTGCAAGTAGCTTTTGTTAGCCCCCGGTTTAATCAGTCGATGCTTTTCTTTATCGTGCGCCAAAGATGGCTGCTGTTTAATAGACGCCGTTTTAACCTGGAGTCTCTCCTGCCCACTTTGGTTACGCGTCCAATAAAAGTCATTATTTGTAGTAAATAAGGTAGCAGCATAAAATCCATGCTTCAGGTAGCTCTCAACTTGGGCGACACCTGTTTCAATATCCAAATTTTTAACCAGGTCGCGCCGACGGAAGCGATGGGTAAAGTTTAACTTGAGCTCGCGTTTCACCAGGATGAGTCTTACCTGGATTTGTTTTAACTCATGCTCATCTCCCCGGTAATTTCCGAGCGACAATTTAACAAAGTTATCTTGCTGTAGGCTCGACTTCAACTGAAAAATGAATGTTTCGATCGATGTGGGATTTTCCATACAATTGCCTTTTTATAAAAGCTTCCGGTTGATCTTGCATATGCGATAAACAAAAAATCCCCTAAAAAGGGGATTTTCGATGATTAAATGCTACAAAGCAATTACTCGGCATCCTTTGCCTCTTCAGCGGAAGCTTCCGGTTCAGCTTTTGCCTTTGCTTTTTTCTGTTTAGGAGCCTCTTCAGCAGTTTCTTCTGCGGCAGGAGCTTCCTCAACTGGTGCAGTAGCTTCTTCAGCAGTAGCTACTACTTCTTGCTCATCAGCCTTTGCCGATGCCTTTTTCTTTGCACCACGACGACGAGTCGATTTCTTCTCAACCTTCGCACCACCGGTAGCGTATACTTCGTTGTAGTCGACCAATTCGATCAATGCTACTTCTGCATTGTCGCCGGGACGGTTTGCCAACTTGATAATACGTGTATAACCACCCGGACGATTAGCCACTTTCTCGGAAATCTCGCGGAACAGGATGGTTACTGCTTCTTTGTCTTTTACGTAGCTGAATACAGTACGACGAGAATGCGTAGTATCGCTCTTTGATTTAGTGATCAAAGGCTCTACATATGTACGAAGCGCCTTTGCTTTTGCTAAGGTAGTTACGATGCGCTTATGTTTGATAAGCGATACGGCCATGTTAGACAATAGGGCCTTACGATGGCTAGCTGTGCGGCCTAAGTGATTAATTTTTTTTCCGTGTCTCATTGTTCTTTGTTTTGTGCATACCGTTCTTGTCTAATTCAAAAGTCAAAAGCCAAAATTAAAAAACCATTACAGCTCATCTTTCATGCGGCACAAAGCGTACCTTTTTAATTTTTACCGTCCCTACGGGAGGCAAGCTTTTACTTTTTACTTTACAAGAGGAATTATGCAACAGGTCGCTTAATTATTCCTATTTATTCTTCATCCAGTTTGTATTTCGACAAATTCATACCGAAGGACAAACCTTTAGATTTTACAAGTTCTTGAATCTCTGTAAGAGATTTTTTACCGAAGTTTCTAAACTTAAGCATATCAGCTACATCATAAGAAACCAACTCGGCTAAGCTACGGATGTCAGCAGCTTTTAAACAATTTAATGCACGTACAGAAAGATCTAAGTCAACCAATTCAGTTTTCAAGATCTTACGCATATGCAAGATTTCCTCATCCACCTCTTTTGTCTCCTCCTTCGTTTGAGATTCCAATAGAATGTTCTCATCCGAGAATAACATAAAGTGATGAATTAAGATTTTAGCAGCTTCTTTCAATGCATCTTCCGGATGGATTGAACCATCAGTAGAAATATCCAATAAAAGCTTCTCGTAATCTGTTTTCTGCTCTACACGGAAGTTCTCGATCGTATATTTCACATTCTTGATCGGTGTATAGATAGAGTCAATTGCGATAACCCCTACTGCTGCATCGGCAACTTTATTCTCTTCAGCATTGACATAACCACGGCCTTTGTTTACGGTTAACTCTACTTCCAAAGTTACAGAGCTCTCCATATTACAAATAACCAAGTCAGGATTGAGTACAGTAAAGTTGTTAGAATGACTGGTAATATCTCCAGCTTTAAATTGATCTTGACCGTTGATTACAACAAAAATCTTTTCTGAATCTCCTGATTCTCCTGTTTTCTTAAAACGTACCTGTTTAAGATTCAGGATAATCTCAGTCACATCCTCTACTACCCCAGTGATGGTAGAAAATTCATGTGAGACACCGGAGAAACGAACAGAAGTAATTGCATAACCTTCTAATGAAGATAACAAAATACGGCGTAGAGCATTACCTATGGTTACACCGAAACCCGGCTCTAACGGTCGAAATTCAAACGTTCCGTCAAAATCCGTGGATTTTTGCATAATAACTTTATCCGGTTTCTGAAATGCTAAGATTGCCATTTATTTCTAATTAATTGTTTGATTGAAATGATTGCAAGCAAACAAGTACCCGGAATGAACCGGATACTGGTTTGCTGTATAAACTATTTAGAATACAACTCAACGATTAGCTGTTCCTTGATATTTTCAGGAATCTCATCGCGGTTAGGATAATTCAAGAACTTACCTGTAAGTCCGTTAGCATCCCATTCTAACCAGCTATATTTATTTTGTTTTCTACCGGCAACGGAATTCGCAACAGCTTCCAACGTTTTAGAACGCTCTCTAACAGCGATAACATCGCCGGGGCGTACGCTGTACGAAGGAATGTTGACTACCTGACCGTTTACGGTGATATGTTTGTGTCCTACTAATTGACGGGCTCCGGCACGTGTAGGTGCAATACCTAAACGAAAGACCGTATTATCTAAACGAGCCTCTAAGAATTTGAGCAAGTTCTCCCCTGTAATGCCTTCTTTTGAAGCAGCTTTATCGAAAAGGTTAGCGAACTGACGCTCTAATACACCATAGGTATATTTTGCTTTTTGTTTTTCTTGCAGCTGAATAGCGTATTCAGACTGTTTACCACGGCGTTTTGAAACTCCGTGCATACCCGGAGGGTAATTTTTACGCTCTAATGCTTTATCAGGACCAAAAATCGGTTCTCTGAATTTACGGGCTATTTTGGACTTAGGTCCGGTATATCTTGCCATTTTTTTTCTCTTTTAAAGTATCATCTAACCCAAGGCTAGAGAATCTTAGCTTTAAAAATCCGTTAATTAAACTCTTCTCCTTTTTGGTGGACGACAACCATTGTGCGGAAGTGGGGTAATATCTTTTATTGAAGTCACCTCAATACCCTGAGTTTGTAAAGTACGAATGGCAGACTCACGTCCGGCACCTGGTCCTTTTACAAAAACTTCAACTTTACGCAAGCCTAAATCATGCGCAACTTTACCACAATCGCTAGCAGCCTGTGAGGCAGCATAAGGGGTGTTCTTTTTCGAACCTTTGAAGCCCATTTTACCGGCAGACGACCAAGAAATTGTTTGACCTTGGTTGTTGGTAAGTGTTACAATGATATTGTTAAAGGTTGCATTGATATGAGCCTGACCAACAGGTTCAATCACCACAATACGCTTCTTGGTTACTTTTTTACTTTTAGCCATTGTATTGTATCAATTATTATTTAGTAGCTTTTTTCTTGTTAGCAACAGTCTTACGCTTTCCTTTACGGGTACGTGAGTTGTTCTTTGTACGTTGCCCACGAAGTGGTAAACCCTTACGATGACGTAAACCACGGTAACAGCCGATATCCATTAAACGCTTAATGTTTAGCTGTACCTCCGAACGCAAAGCACCTTCTACTTTTACACGATCGTTGATGATTGTACGAATTGCTGTTAACTGATCATCAGTCCATTCCTGTACCTTTGTATCCTCATCAATACCCGCTTCAGCTAAAATGCTCTTTGCGGTTGAAAGACCGATACCATAGATATAAGTAAGTCCGATTACTCCTCTTTTGTTTCTTGGTAAATCTATACCTGCTATCCTTGCCATATTTATTATTACGGTTAAAAGGCTTAAGGTTTAAGGTCTAAGCAATAAAGAAAACCTTTTGCCTTTTTCCTCACACCTATTTACCTCTAAATGTTATCCCTGACGTTGTTTAAACTTAGGATTCTTTTTGTTAATTACAAATACTTTTCCTTTACGGCGGATGATTTTACAATCAGCGCTACGTTTTTTGATAGATGCTCTAACTTTCATCTCTTATAATTATTCGTTATTATTCGTTTTGTTAACGGAATCTTTCTTTCGATGCCGTATTTATTATGTTCACCGAGAACAATCGTTTAAAACCTATAGATCACAAGCGAACAAAGGGCGCATCAATTGCCTGTTCTGTTCTCCTTATTTATACCGATATGTTATTCTACCTTTTGTTAAATCGTAAGGAGACATCTCTAACTTTACCCTATCCCCCGGCAATATCTTAATGTAATGCATCCGCATCTTGCCGGATATATGTGCGATAATTTCGTGTCCATTTTCCAACTCTACACGAAACATAGCATTCGATAATGCTTCTTTAATGACGCCGTCTTGTTCAATAGAGGCTTGTTTAGCCATATGTTATTGATTATTATGTATTTATAAACCCTGCACAAACAGGGATGCAAAGTTAAAAATAAAAATGCTGATTATCAACCTTTTTTGTTTAAAACTTCTTCAATGTATGAAAAGGTGGTTAAAACATCAGCTTTGCCTTTACTTACTGCTACGGTATGCTCAAAATGAGCCGATGGTTTTTCATCAATTGTACTGACGGTCCAACCATCCTCCCAAAAACGAACGCCGGCTTTCCCTAAATTGATCATAGGCTCGATCGCGATGACCATTCCCCGCTCCAACTTCGTTCCCTTGCCGCGCTGTCCATAATTTGGCACTTCCGGTTTCTCATGAAGGTGGATCCCCACCCCATGGCCAACCAACTCCTTTACAATTCCATAGCCGTAAGTACGCACATGCTCCTGTACAGCAAAGGAAATATCGCCTACCCGCTTTCCCACAACTGCCTGTTCTACGCCTTTATCCAAACTCTCCTTCGTTACACGCAAGAGTTGCTCTACCTCTGCAGATACGGCTCCTACGGAAAACGTATAAGCTGAATCACTGATGTAACCATTCAATACTACACCGCCATCGACACTGATGATATCTCCCTCTTTCAATTCATAACTCCCGGGGAAACCATGAACAATCTGGTCGTTTACTGAAATACAAAGCGAATATGGGAATCCGTTATAGTTGAGAAAAGCGGGAGTTCCGCCATGGTCCTGAATAAATGTAAATGCTAATTTATCCAAGTCAATGGTTTTTACTCCCGGTTCTATTTCTTTTGCTATTTCCGCCAGTGTTCTGGAAAGTACATCGGCACTTTTGCGGATCTGTTCGATATCTTCGTCTGACTTATAAATCAATTTCGACATGCTCGCCTCTATATTGTTGGATCTGCTACACCACTTGCTACAGCAGTACGACCCTTAACGCGACCGGTTTTCATCAAACCGTCATAGTGGCGCATGAGCAAATGACTTTCTATCTGTTGAAGTGTATCAAGCACTACTCCTACTAAAATCAGTAAAGAAGTACCTCCGTAAAAATGTGCAAATTGACTGTTAACGCCTAATAAACTAGCAATCGCGGGCAATATTGCAATGATTGCTAAGAAAATCGATCCCGGCAATGTGATTTTGGATATGACACTATCAATATAACCACTGGTAGCCAAACCGGGTTTTACCCCAGGAATGAAACCTCCATTTTTCTTCATGTCATCCGACATCTGCTGAGGGTTCACCATAATAGCTGTATAGAAAAACGTAAAGGCAATAATTAAAATCGCAAACGTTACATTATACGCTACGGAAGTAAAGTTACTCAATGAAGTCAAAAACGATGATTGAAGATTCGGAAAAAATTGGGCCAACGTAGTGGGTATAAACATAATTGCTTGCGCAAAGATGATGGGCATTACACCGGCTGAGTTCACTTTTAATGGTATGTATTGCCGTACCCCCCCGTATTGCTTGTTACCAACAATTTTCTTGGCGTACTGTACCGGGATCTTACGGACACCTTGTACGATAAGGATCGTAAACACCACCACAAAGAACAAAGCTGCTATCTCAACAATGAAGGGAATTAAGCCACCATGACCATCCATGCGTGAAGCCCATTCACTCAACATACCACTCGGCAATTGTGCAATGATACCCACCATGATGATCAAAGAAATACCGTTCCCGATACCTTTATCAGTAATCTTCTCCCCTAACCACATCACAAACATGGTTCCTGCGGTTAAAATGAAGGTACCAACAAGCGTAAAGAACGGTTCATCCATCGTTTTGGCTTCCGGGCTAATCTGCGACCTTAAATAAGCTACGGCTTGAACAAGGGTAATAGCAAGGGTCAAGTAACGGGTTATCTGTGTCATCTTCTTCCGTCCACTTTCGCCTTCTTTTTGTAGTTTCTGAAAATACGGAACGGCAATACCTAAGAGCTGCACCACGATGGATGCAGAGATGTAAGGCATTACCCCTAACGCAAATATTGCCGAACGGGAGAAAGACCCACCGGCAAACATATTAAGTAAACCCAATATACCATCCTTCGCTTCCTGACTGAGCGACTGCGGATTAACACCGGGTAATACGATATGAGAACCTACACGGTAAATCAAAAGAAATAGAAGCGTATTTAAAATACGCGTTCTTAAGTCTTCGATCTTCCATATATTGGTTAAGGTTGTGATTAGCTTCTTCATTTAATTAAAGTTTTACGATCGAACCGCCTGCAGCTTCAATTTGCTTTTGCGCAGTAGCAGAGAATGCATGTGCTTTAACTTCTAATTTTGCTTTAAGTTCCCCGCGGCCGAGTATTTTAACAAGGTCTTTTTTCGATACCAAGCCGTGTTCTCTCAGCGACTCAAAATCAATACTCGTTAAATTATACTTCTCTGCCAAACCTTGCAATACATCTAGGTTGATACCTATATATTCTACACGGTTAGGATTCTTAAAACCAACTTTAGGAAGCCTACGTTGAAGCGGCATCTGCCCACCTTCAAACCCGATTTTTGTACTGGTTCCGGAACGTGACCCGGCACCTTTATGTCCACGTGTTGATGTTCCACCACGGCCTGAACCTGTACCACGACCAATACGTTTTCTACTCTTAACTGAACCTGCAGCAGGTTTTAAATTTGATAAGTTCATGATTAATACAAACTTCTATGTTTCCCTTCGCTTTCACTAATCAGGGAGAACGGTTAAAACGATAAAATTACCTAAAAATTGTCATCCTTTCCACCAAAAGGGAAAAGGACGACAATCTATAAAAATAATTTTAAATTATAAACTCTCAACGGCAACTAAATGGTTAACTTTTCTAACCATCCCAATAATCGCTGGGGTAGCCTCAACCTCTACAGACTTATTGATCTTGGTTAAACCAAGAGCCTGCATGGTTCTTTTCTGGCGCTCGCTTCTGTCGATTACGCTTTTAATCTGTGTGATTTTTATCTTCGCCATTTGCTTATCCATTAAATACTTTATTTAGATCAACACCGCGGTTTTGAGCTACTGTATAAGCATCACGCATTTTTGTCAACGCATCGATTGTCGCTTTCACCACGTTATGAGGGTTTGAAGAACCGGTTGATTTTGCCAATACGTCGGTGATACCGGCACTTTCCAAAACGGCACGCATCGCACCGCCTGCTAGTACTCCTGTACCGTGAACTGCCGGCTTAATCAAAACGGAACCACCGGAATATTTACCCAATTGCGCATGAGGAACTGTTCCTTTGATTACAGGAACTTTGACCAAGTTCTTTTTAGCGTCATCAACACCTTTGGCGATGGCTTCGGTAACCTCTTTCGCTTTACCTAAACCATAACCTACTACACCGTTCTCATCCCCTACTACTACAATAGCCGAGAAACTAAACGTACGACCACCTTTAGTCACTTTAGCAACACGTTGAATACTAACCAAACGGTCTTTTAGTTCGATTTCGCTTGATTTTACTCGTTTAATATTATTTACTGACATCTCTCTGTTTTAATTAAAAGTCTAAACCGCCTTCACGAGCACCTTCGGCCAACGACTTAACGCGGCCGTGGTATAAATACCCGTTACGGTCAAAAACTACTTGGTTAATTCCTGCTGCTTTAGCTTTCTCGGCAATTAATTTACCGACAGCTTTAGACTGCTCAGATTTCGTGCCACTTGCACTGAAATCTTTTGATGAAGAGGATGCGGAAACTAAGGTTTTACCAGTAACATCATCGATAACCTGTGCATAGATTCCTTTATTGCTTCTATATACAGAAAGACGAGGACGCTCTGCAGAACCGGATAAGTGTTTTCTGATCCCTTTTTTAATTCGCTCTCTGCGAGATGATTTACTTCCTGCCATGATGATTATTTTTTAGCTGATTTACCTGCTTTTCTTCTTAATACTTCACCAGCAAACTTGATACCCTTACCTTTGTATGGCTCAGGTGCACGTAACGAACGGATTTTCGCTGCTACTTGACCAATCAATTGCTTATCGATAGATTCTAACGTGATTGTCGGGTTTTTTCCCTTTTCTGCCGTAGTAGTTACCTTTACTTCTTTAGGTAATACCATAACGATATGGTGAGAATAACCTAAAATTAGGTCTAAGGTACTTCCTTGATGACTTGCGCGGTAACCTACACCCACTAGCTCCTGGGTAGTTTTGTATCCTTCGGTAACACCAATCACCATGTTATTGATCAAGGCTCTGTATAAACCGTGCAATGACTTGTGATTTTTGCTATCTGTAGGACGTTTGATTACAATATTACCGTTCTCTTGTGATACAGTGATCGCTGAATCAACTTGCTGTGTTAATTCACCTTTTGGCCCTTTGACAGTTACCAGGTTCTTTTCAGAAACAGTAACGGTAACACCGGCAGGGATCGCAATAGGTGCTTTTCCAATTCTTGACATCGTGTGTTTTCCTCCTGATTAATAAACGTAACATAAAACTTCACCACCAATGTTTAGGTTCTTTGCTTCCTTATCGGTCATGACTCCTTTTGAAGTCGATAAGATGGCAATCCCTAATCCATTTAATACACGTGGCATAGTTTCCACACCTGCATACTTTCTTAAACCTGGTTTACTCACACGTGTCAAAGTGCGAATAGCAGGAACTTTGGTTATCGGATGATATTTCAAGGCAATCTTAATCGACCCTTGAACGTTTTTCTCCTCAAACTTGTAGTTCGCGATGTAACCTTTGTCAAAAAGAACTTTAGTGATTTCCTTTTTTAGGTTTGATGCAGGAATTTCAACAACCCTGTGGTTGGCCTTAATGGCATTCCTTACTCGTGTAAGGTAATCTGCTATTGAATCTGTATTCATTTGTTAAAAATTTGATAGTGGTTTCCATTGCCCCCATGGCCCCAGACCTGCTATCGGTTAATAGTATTATAAGTAATAAGTTATAAGTTGTACGTAGTAAGTTTTAAGGCCTTGCTAACGTATAACTTATAACTTAAAAAAACTACCAAGAAGCTTTTTTCACTCCCGGGATCTTACCAGCTAGGGCCATTTCACGGAAAGTAACCCGTGAAATACCAAACTGACGCATATACCCCTTAGGACGTCCTGTCAATTTGCAACGGTTGTGCAAGCGGACAGGAGAAGCATTTTTTGGTAATTTATCTAATGCTGCATAATCACCTTCTGCTTTTAAAGCAGCACGCTTCTCAGCGTATTTGGCAACCAATCTGGCACGTTTAACTTCACGTGCTTTAATTCCTTCTTTAGCCATTAGTAGTATTTTGATTTTTGAATGGTAAACCGAACTGTTTAAGTAATTCCAGCGCTTCAACGTCTGTGTTTGCCGTTGTTACAAAAGTAATATCCATACCCATAATTTTATTGATCTTGTCAATATTGATTTCAGGGAAGATAATTTGCTCTGTTACACCCAGGGTATAGTTACCACGGCCGTCAAACCCTTTATCGTTAATACCTTTAAAGTCGCGGATACGTGGTAAAGCGACAGCGATTAGACGATCCAGGAATTCATACATTTTGCTATCGCGTAAAGTTACGTGCACACCAACCGGCATACCCTTACGCAATTTAAAGTTTGAAATATCCTTTTTCGATTTTGCTGCTACAGCCTGTTGTCCTGTGATGGTGGTCATTTCGTTGACAGCCGTTTCAATTAACTTCTTGTCGGTGGTAGCGCCACCTACTCCTTGGTTAACTGAAATCTTCACCAACTTAGGAACCTGCATAACGCTTTTATACTGAAACTTCTCTTTCAGTGCGCTGCGAATCTCTTCTTTATATTTTGCTTTTAATCTTGGTACGTAAGTCATTACTTAATCTCCTCCCCTGATTTTTTAGCCACACGAACTAACTTTCCTTCGCTATTTTTCTGACGGCCTACACGGGTAATTTTACCCGACTTAGGGTCGATCAATGCCAAGTTAGAAATGTGAATTGGTGCTTCCTTTTTAATAATACCACCGTTAGGGTTGGCTGCATTAGGTTTTGTATGTTTAGATACTAAATTAGCACCTTCAACAACTGCACGATTCTTATCGATAATTACTTCCAAAACCTTACCCTGTGTTCCTTTAGAATCACCGGCAATAACCTGTACCAAATCGCCTTTACGGATTTTTAATTTAATCTTTCTCATTTTATAAAACCTCCGGTGCTAATGATACAATTTTCATGAACTGTTTTTCACGAAGTTCTCTGGCAACAGGGCCGAAGATACGTGTACCACGTGGTTCATCCTGATTATTTAACAATACAGCCGCATTGTCATCAAAACGGATGTAGGAACCGTCTTTACGACGAACTTCCTTCTTCGTTCTAACAACCACTGCTTTAGAGACTGTTCCTTTCTTTACGTTTCCGGAAGGGATAGCACTTTTAACGGTTACAACGATCTTGTCGCCTAATGATGCATAACGCTTACCGGTACCGCCCAATACACGGATCACTAAAACTTCTTTAGCTCCGCTGTTGTCGGCCACTGTTAGTCTTGATTCCTGTTGTACCATGTTACTTAGCCCTTTCTAAAATTTCAACTAATCTCCAATTTTTAGTTTTACTCAGCGGACGAGTTTCCATAATCAACACCGTATCGCCGATACCGCAGGTGTTTTGTTCGTCATGAGCCTTGAATTTGGTAGTTTTCTTTACGAACTTACCATAGATAGGGTGTTTTACTTTACGTTCAACAGCCACTACAATGGATTTATCCATTTTGTTGCTTACTACCAAGCCGATCCTTGTTTTTCTTAAATTTCTTTCCATTTTCGACTTAAATTATTGCGCTTCAGCGGCTGTTTCCTGTGCTTGTTTAGCTTCTGCATTTTTAATCGCAGAAAGTGCTGTATTTAAACGAGCAATTAACTTTCTAGCTGTTTTAATCCGAAGCGGATTCTCTATAGCAGAAACAGCATGAGCAAATTTCAACTTATTGAGGGCAGCCTTTTCTTCTGCGATACGGGCTACTAGTTCCTCTTTTGACAATTCTAAAATTTCTGAATTTTTCATTTGAATAATTCGTTTTAAAGTAATGGATCCACCTTTTAACAGGAATTATCCACCTTCTTATTTGTTGTTGTGTCTATTTAACCAATTTGTTTATGGCTTTTTCAAGCCAGTTAGTACGGGCCTGGTAACGGCAGGCCCGCCAACAAACGGCGGGCTAGACGATTTATGCTTCTACGTAATCTCTACGTATAACGAACTTGGTTTGTACCGGAAGCTTCTGAGCAGCTAAGCGCAAAGCTTCTTTCGCCACTTCCAAAGGAACCCCTTCTGCCTCAAATAACATGCGGCCCGGGCGAACAACTGCTACCCAATACTCGGGTGCACCCTTACCCTTACCCATACGAACCTCAGCAGGTTTCTTTGTAACGGGTTTATCGGGGAAGATACGGATCCAAACTTGACCTTCACGTTTCATATAACGGGTTACCGCAATACGAGCCGCTTCAATCTGACGGCTGGTAATCCATGCCGGTTCTAATGATTTTATACCGAAAGATCCGAAAGCCAGCTCAGCACCACGTCCGGCATTACCCTTCATGCGGCCTTTCTGCATCTTTCTGAACTTCGTTCTTTTTGGCTGTAACATTGTCTTTAATATGATTAAACAAGCTGTCTAATGACAGCATTCATGATACCTAAATTAGTTTTTTCCCTTAGGAGCTCCACCACGGTTGCCACCACGTCCGCCACGGCGATCGTTTCTTCCACCACTTCTGCGGTCGTTGCCACCTCTGTTACGATCTCCACCGCTAAAGTTGCTGGCACCTTCACCTCTACCTTTAACATTTCCTTGACCTACATTCGGAGATAAATCACGCTTACCGTATACTTCTCCTTTACAGATCCATACTTTAACACCTATTTTTCCATAAGTAGTATGGGCTTCTGCCAATGCATAATCAATGTCGGCACGGAAGGTGTGCAAAGGAATTCTTCCTTCTTTGTATTGCTCGGTACGAGCCATTTCCGCACCACCTAAACGACCAGAGCACATGATTTTGATACCCTCTGCGCCCATACGCATGGTAGAAGCGATTGTGGTTTTCATGGCGCGACGGAAAGAGATACGAGCCTCTAACTGCTTCGCTACTCCATCAGCTACCAATTGAGCATCTAATTCCGGACGTTTAATCTCAAAGATGTTGATCTGAACATCTTTCTTTGTAAGCTTCTTAAGCTCTTCTTTTATCTTATCAACTTCCTGACCGCCTTTACCGATAACGATGCCCGGACGAGCGGTATGGATAGTCACGGTAAGACGTTTCAATGTACGCTCGATAACAACTTTTGCTACGCCACCTTTAGCGATACGAACAGAAAGATATTTTCTGATCTTCTCATCTTCAACTAATTTATCGGAGTAGTTGTTGCCACCGAACCAGTTAGAATCCCAACCTTTGATGATTCCTAATCTGTTACCTATTGGATGTGCTTTTTGTCCCATTTCTCCTAATTAGTTTTGTGGTTCAGTAGTTTTGCTGTCAACAACAATGGTTACGTGGTTAGAACGCTTGCGGATTCTATAGCCACGACCTTGCGGTGCAGGTCTTAATCTTTTTAATTGACGGCCGCCTCCAACAGATACTTCTTTTACATAAAGTTCACTATCTTCAACGCGCTTATCTTCGTTGTTCGCTTCCCAATTCTTGATCGCTGATAACAACAGCTTCTCAACCCTTAGGGCAGCTTCTTTATTTGTATATTTCAGAATATACAATGCTTTCTCAACTTTTTCACCTCTGATAAGATCCACTACCAAACGCATCTTACGTGGAGACGTAGGGCAGTTTAATAATTTGGCAGTAGAAGCACCACCCTTCTGTGCCTGCTCTTTTCTTTCTCTTATCAGTACAGATTTTTTCTTCTTTACGTTATTTGTTGCTTCCATTGCCTATTATTTTTTCTTTTCAGCGTGACCTCTAAATGTTCTAGTTGGAGCAAACTCCCCCAATTTATGGCCAACCATGTTCTCGGTTACATACACCGGAATAAATTTATTTCCGTTGTGAACTGCGAAGGTATGACCAACAAAATCAGGTGAAATCATAGATCTACGTGACCAAGTTTTAACAACTGATTTTTTATTGGTTTCATTCATAGAAAGAACTTTTCTTTCTAAGTTATGATCGATATAAGGACCTTTTTTAATTGAACGAGCCATTATTTTTTCCTTCTCTCAATGATGTAACGATTCGATGTTTTTTTCTTTGACCGAGTCTTGAAGCCTTTTGCTAACAAGCCCTTACGTGAGCGTGGATGACCTCCGGATGCTCTACCTTCACCACCACCCATAGGGTGATCTACCGGGTTCATAGCTACACCACGAACACGCGGACGGCGGCCCAACCAGCGTTTTCTACCTGCCTTACCTAACACTTGGTTAGCTTTTTCGGCATTCGAAACCGCCCCGATTGTAGCAACACAGGTTGATAAAATCATCCTGGTTTCGCCGGAAGGCAATTTAATGATCGCATATTTACCATCACGAGCAGAAAGCTGAGCATAAGTTCCGGCACTGCGCGCAATAGATCCACCCTGTCCCGGATTCAACTCGATATTGTGGATGATCGAACCTAGCGGAATATTTTTTAATGGTAATGTATTTCCTACTTCAGGGGCAACTTGTTCGCCGGCAACAATTGTCTGACCAACTTGTAAGCCCTCCGGAGCAATAATGTAACGTTTTTCGCCATCTACATAATGCAACAAAGCAATACGTGCTGTACGGTTTGGATCGTATTCTATAGTGGCTACTTTTGCGGGGATATCTTTTTTATCGCGTTTAAAATCTATCAATCGGTATGATTTCTTATGTCCCCCACCGAGATAACGCATAGTCATTTTACCGGTATTATTTCTACCTCCTGACTTTTTGATTTTAACGACTAATGATTTTTCAGGTACATTAGTTGTTACATCGCTATAGTCAGCTCCTACCCGAAAACGAGTACCTGGAGTAACCGGTTTGAATCTTTTAACTGCCATTTCTAATTATATAGTACTGTAAAAGTCAATAGTTTCACCATCTTTCAATGTAATGATGGCTTTCTTATATTTAGGAGCACGGCCCGAGATATTCCCTGCTTTTGTGTAACGGCTCTTGGTCTTTCCGCAAACAACCATGGTGTTTACAGACTCCACATTAACGCCGAACATTTGTTCAACTGCAGCTTTGATCTGTATCTTATTGGCTCTATGGTCCACCTTAAATGTATAGCGATTCAACTTTTCTGTTAAAAGTGCCGCTTTTTCTGTTAATACGGGTTTCTTAATAATCTCCATGTTACTTGGCAAATGCCTCCTCCAATGTTTTAACAGTCTCGGTAGTCAACAAAAGTTTACCTGCATTTAATACGTCGTAGGTATTAATATCAGCTGCAGTAATCACTTTTGTTTTTTTCAAGTTTCTGCTAGATAAATAAACATTCTTGTTCAAAGCCGGTAAAACCAATAGGGTTTTCTCGTTCGCTACGTTTAAGTCGTTCACAAGCTTCACATAGTTTTTAGTTTTGATAGAATCGAAATTCACTTCATCCAAAACTACAATGTTGTTCTCTTGTGCTTTGTAACTTAAAGCAGATTTACGAGCTAAAGCTTTTAACTTTTTGTTCAATTTGAAGCTGTAATCACGGGGTTGAGGACCAAAGATACGGCCACCACCGTTGAACAAGGGTGACTTAATACTACCGGCACGGGCTCCACCAGTACCTTTTTGTTTGTGTAATTTGCGGGTAGAACCGGCAATCTCGTTACGTTGCTTAGATTTGTGTGTACCTTGACGTTGATTAGCCAAGTACTGCTTAACATCTAAATAGATAGCGTGATCGTTGGGGGTTACACCGAATACCGCTTCAGGAAGTTGCACCTTGGCACCTGTTTCTTTACCTGAAATGTTTAAAACTTGTACTTCCATCTTCTTATTTATCTACGATTACGTAAGAACCCTTTGCACCCGGAACCGAACCGCTAACAACTAGCAAGTTTTTCTCTGGGTACACTTTCAACACTTGTAAGTTTTGAACCTTAACGCGGTCGCCACCTGTGCGGCCGGCCATACGCATACCCTTGAATACGCGAGAAGGCCAAGATGAAGCACCTAATGAACCCGGTGCACGCATACGGTTGTGCTGACCATGGGTTTGGCCACCTACACCACCGAAGCCGTGACGTTTCACAACGCCCTGGAAACCTTTACCTTTAGAAGTACCTACTACATCGATATAATCGCCTTCAGCGAATATATCAACTGTAACAACATCTCCAAGATTTTTCTCCTCAGGGAAAACCTCAAATTCTACCAACTTACGCTTAGGCGTTGTATTTGCTTTCGCAAAGTGCCCTTTCAATGATGCGGTCGTGTTCTTCTCTTTCTTTTCGTCGAAAGCCAGCTGGATTGCTGTATAACCGTCATTTTCTACCGTGCGTATCTGCGTTACCACGCACGGGCCAGCTTCGATTACCGTACAAGGAATATTTTTTCCTTCGGCATCGAAAATGCTGGTCATTCCTACTTTTTTACCAATGATTCCTGACATTTTATTTAATTTCTATTTTTGTCCATCGAAGCAGTAGGGCTTCGTTCAAGACATACTAATCCCACAAAGGGACGGCAAAGATAGAAAACTTCCTTTAACTATCAAATACTTAGCGAATTATTTTTTTAATTTTCTTGATGCGGGGAGCACCTTATTCGCTCTAGAAATTTTTTTTATTGAAATGATCTTAGCCATCAAAGGCCTTCACTTGCCTCTTTTTGCTTGCTTTTACCCCTTAACATCTCAATGAGAGGCGGTAATAGCGACAGCAGAATAATCGCAAATATCACATAGGTGAAGTTATTCTTTATAACGGGCAATCCACCAAAATAGTATCCTAAAAACAGAAAAGACGCTACCCAAAGGCAACCGCCCACTACGTTGTACGAGGCAAACTTGCCATAACTCATCGTGCCGATGCCTGCAACAAAGGGTGCAAAGGTTCTTACAATAGGAATAAAACGAGCATAAATAATGGTTTTACCGCCATGCTTAATATAGAAGCGTTGCGTTTTCTCCAAATACTCCTTTTTTAAAAGTTTATACTTTCCACTGAAGGCAACCGGACCTACATATTTACCTATATGGTAATTAACCAAGTCGCCCAATACAGCGGCAATGATCAGCAGTACGCACATTAGGAAAATATTCAAGTCCGTATCCGGCTTAGCAACAATCGCCCCCGCTGCAAAAAGCAAAGAATCGCCGGGCAGAAAGGGTGTTACCACCAAACCGGTTTCTGCAAAAATAATTAAGAAGAGTATTAGGTACGTCCACGTCTGGTACTCATTGACAATCTCTACGAGGTGCTTGTCGATATGCAGGATGAAATCAATGATTGAGCTAATTACTTCCACGTATTCTTCTTTTTTCCGAAATGACTAAATTATCCTTGACTGTTCAGCATAACCGGCATCACCAGCATGAGTATGTTTTCATTTTCTTCCTCTACCGCAGGCAATAACAGACCGGCACGGTTTGGTGTACTCATCTCAAGGACAACTTCTTCACACTCCAGATTGCTAAGCATTTCGATTAAAAACTTGGCGTTGAAGCCGATCTCCGTATCCTCTCCCTCATATTGACAGCTTAAGCGTTCATGTGCTTCGTTGGCAAAATCCAGGTCCTCTGAAGAAATATTGAGCTCGCTACCGGTTATTCTTAAACGTACCTGATGCGTCGTTTTATTAGCAAAAATGACAACCCGTCGAAGTGAGTTCAGCAACAACAAGCGATCAATCGTTAATTTATTGGGGTTTACCTGCGGAATGACTGCTTCGTAATCCGGATAACGTTCATCGATCAGGCGACAAATTAAATGGATATTACCGAATTTAAAGAAAGCACTGGTATTGTTATATTCAACAGCAACATCAACATCTTCTGAAGGTAAAGAGCTTTTTAGTAAAGTCAGTGCCTTCTTTGGAAGAATCATGGATGTTACCTGCTCTGATTTAACGTCTGCTCGACGGTAACGTACGAGCTTGTGGGCGTCAGTAGAAACAAAGGTTGTATTTTGGGGTGTTAGCTGGCAAAGCACACCGGTCATCGCCGGCCGTAGCTCATCGTTGCTTACAGCAAAAATCGTTTTACTGATTGCCTCCGATAAAACAGACGCCGGAATACGGACGGTAGACGGGTTTTCGACAACGGGGATTTTCGGAAAATCATCGGCATTTTCGCCACTCAATTTATACTTTCCATCACCGGCGCTGATTTCGATCGCAAAAGTCTGTGTATCGACTGAAAATGCAATCGGTTGGTCCGGCAGTGTTTTCAAGGTTTCGATTAAGATCTTAGCGGGAACGGCAACCTTACCTTCTTCTTTCGACTCTACCTGTAAAGAGGTTATCATGCTCGTTTGCAGGTCGGTAGCCGAAATTGTAAGTGAATTATCTTTTATCTCAAACAGAAAATTCTCTAATATTGGCAACACAGTGCTGCTACTTGATGCACCATTTACGGCTTGTAATTGTTTAAGTAAAGTTGAAGTTGAAACGATGAATCTCATATCTGTCAAATATAACGGCAATGATAATAAAAAGAATGGAGAAAGTTAAAAAAAGTTATGAGTTGTCCCGTCCGCTCATCATATTCATCTTGATGTACTCACTTGGGCGAACACCAATTATTTTTTGAAATGTATTGCTGAAGGTGGGTAAGCTACTATAGCCTACTTTAGATGCAACCTCATTAATGGATAATGACTTCTCCAACAGGAGTTGGAGGGCTTTCAACATGCGTAAAGCGGTTAAATACTGAATAAAGGACATGCCTAAGTCCTTTTGAAAGAGCCGCGAGAGCGAACGCGGGCTGAAACCAAACCCGGTGGCCAGATCGTTGAATAAAAAATCCTTACCCAAGTTCTCCTCTAAATACACCGTAACTTCTTTCAGGCGCTTATTTTTGGCTAAAGGCAACGATAAGGGCAGCGAAAAGTTACTGATCTGTGGCAGTAGTACCTTAAAAGCATCCACAATTGTATAGGCTGTTCTATCTTGTGGGTCGATATGTCCGGTCCATCGATGCGTGAACAGCATAAGTTCCAATAGCAAATCGTTTACCGGATGGATACTGGTATTAAAATAGAAAGCATCGTCAGTGGCGTAAATCGGAAAATAGAGATTTCGCATAATCACTTCAGGCGAGCTCGGATGAATGCTGTGTTCCACGCCGGGGGCAATCCACATATAGTGTCTGGCAGGAAGGAAATACGATTTTTCTTGGGTTTTCACAAATACAACGCCTCCTTCGGTATACAAAAATTGTCCCTTTTTGTGATGATGGCTGGGTATAAATTTCTCACCCATCTGGTTATGATAACAATATATACTGTCTTCTTTTTTATCTACGTCTGTGATGTAATATTTTTCGCCTGTCATACTGATTGATCACGAAGGTACAGAACAAATATAACAAACACATCTTTTTTGGCTACCCTCGATAAATCTATGTCTACCAAAAATAAACAGGACGATCGTAAAAATGGTATAATTGTAATATTTTAAAACGCTTGGGGCTAAATTATTATTTCCTAAATAAACAAATAACTATGCATACCGATAGAATAAGAAACACCTCTTTGTTGGATCGGGTAAAAGAGGTAAGCGAAGTATTGGATTTATTTCAAGATGGGATGGTGATAGCCTCCAGCGGCTTCACCAAAGCAGGCGACAGTAAGGTTATTCTTCCCGCTTTGGCAGCGAACAACACCTCACGTCCTATAAAAATCACACTGATTACCGGTGCGTCTTTGGGTCACGAAACAGATGCTAAACTCACAGAAGCGGGTGTCTTGGCTCGGCGCATGCCTTTTCAGGTAGATAAGGTATTACGGAAAGCCATCAACCGGGGCGACGTATTATTTGTGGATCAAAACTTAAGTGAAACCAGCGAAATGCTGTTAGATCATCATCTCCCGGAGATTGACATCGCAATTATTGAAGCAGCCTATATTACCGCTGAAGGCGGAATTGTGCCCACCACTTCTGTTGGTAACTCGCCCATTTTTGCCGATAAAGCAAAAAAGGTGATCATTGAGATTAATACAGCCGTACAGACAAATGTACATGGCTTACATGATATTTACCTTCCTGAGGCCTATCCCAATCGTAAAGCCATTGAGATTTTTCGACCGAACGATCGCATTGGATCCGCTGTTATCAACGTCGAGCCCGAGAAAATTGCAGCCATTGTATTGAGTCATCAACAAGATAGCCCTGCCGATATTGCAGTAATTGATGATAAAACTGCTGCTATTGCTCATCATTTAATCGACTTCTTTACCGAGGAAGTAAAAAACGGTCGTTTGTCAAAATCGCTGCGTCCTTTACAGGCAGGCATTGGTAAGGTAGCTAATGCCGTGCTTACAGGACTCGCGGAAAGCGACTTTGAAGGGCTCACCATGTTCTCGGAAGTACTGCAAGACAGTGCTTTTGATTTAATTGACGCAGGCAAACTTACCTTTGCTTCCGCAGCTTCCATTACCGTATCCGCAGCGTGCTACCAACGGGTTTTTGACAATCTTGAAAAATACAAAGACAAGGTGGTATTGCGCCCACAGAGCATTAGCAATGCCCCGGAAGTTATCCGGCGCTTGGGCATCATCGGCATCAATACGGCTATTGAATTCGACATCTATGGCAATGTAAATTCTTCGCATATTGCGGGAACACAGATGATGAATGGCATCGGAGGTTCGGGCGATTTTGCCCGCAATGCGCATATTAGCATATTTGTCACGCAAGCGGCCTCTAAAGAAAATAAAATCTCCCATGTGTTGCCGATGGTAACGCATGTCGACCACAATGAACATAATGTAGATGTTGTGGTAACCGATGTAGGTTATGCCGACCTACGAGGCTTAGCGCCACGAGAGCGAGCACTTAAGATTATTGGAAACTGCGTGCACCCGGATTATAAAGAAGAGTTGCAATCTTACTTTGATCGCGCCGTCGCCGAAATTGGTGGTCAAACACCCCATCTCTTGGATGAAGCTTTCTTATGGCATAAACGATTCAGGGAAAACGGCTCCATGAAAGCTCGTTAATTACAGAACTGTCTTCCCGACACACGGAAGCAGCTCTGATTTAGGAAAGCGGAAACACCGCTCCATTTAATGGGCGTATTTCCGCTTCCGTATCCAGTGCTGTAATAGGCCAAAAAGAAATAGCAGCAATAGCGGTCCTCCTACATTGAGTATTTGCCAAAAAAGTTTATCATTCTTGATGAGCAACTTATCCAACAAACGAAGTTTCACTTCTTTTTCACGTAAGGCAATAATTCCGCTTTCATCATTTAAATAATCAACCATATTCAGCAGCAAGGTCTTATTGCCATACTGCTGTTGTGTAGCGCGGTCCCAACCTAAGCTATAGGGCATACGTTCTTGTTGATTGATCTCATTTTTAAGTATGTTACCGTCCGACAACACAATCATCTTACCGGACAATTGCGGGCTTTGCTGCCGACAGCTGAATGTATCAACAAGCGGTTCGGGAACGGGTCTGTTTTTAAACACTGAAGGAAACGCTCCTTCCAGTACCACGCCCACAGGATAGCCGGTACTCCTAAAATCTTCCGGCTTCGGATTTTGTGAAACCATATCAAGCGAAATTAGTGTCGGTACATTAAGCGCCTTACTAAAGGGAGACGAACGCAGGATAATCTCTTTCTTGATATTGACGGCCGGCAATGTGTCAACCGTTCCCGAAAATTCACTACGTATGCCATCAATATTCTTTATAATCGGATGGGTAGCCTTCGGCACCAAAATAGGATAAAACAACCAGGGAACAAGCTGAAATTGATCGGCCCCTCCTACTTCACCAACCCGAAGCGGAATCTGTGCGCAATTGAGATCAGCTATCAAATTATAGTTCAGCCGCACACCGTATTTAAAGAGCATGTCATCTAAATTGAGCGACCGGGCTACTGCCACTTGATTGCCTGAGTTCCGCATACTGTCCAATTCGACCTGCGTCTGATTAACGGCCCACAAGACCTTGCCACCATGTTGCACAAAATAGTCAATTTTAAATTTATGAAGCTCGGGAAAAGCCTTTTGTGGCTTGGCTACCACCATCACCTTGATCTGTTTTAACGTTTCGAAAGAAATCGAATCTAAATTTAACCGGCCCACCTGATAGGTGATTCCCAAACTATGCATTGCATCATAAACCTGTAGATCGTTCAGCTCACCATGCCCTTCAGTGAAAGCGACTATCGGCTTTCCACCGGAAGTTATTTTCTTAATACCGTTGATGAACGTGTACTCCAGATTCTGAACAGAATTATTCAATACATCTTCGGGATTAATAAATCGATTATTCTGCAAAAGCTGCACCGGTAGTTCCTCATCACCATACATCAATACCGCTACGGGGAAAATCGTTTTCTGTGACAACCCCTCGCTTGTTTTGACACTGAGATTGGTAGGCTCTATACCACGTGCAGCCAAAGCCTCTACATACGATTGTTCTTGTCCGCCGCTTTCGCTCAACGGGTTGATAAAAGTATATTTGATTTGCCCTCCTGCATAGGCTTTTAGATCGGCCAACATGTCTTTAGTAGCTCCTTTTAGCCGTTGGAATCCGGCAGGTAATTCGCCCTCTAAAAAGACAACTACGCGAAGGTCGTCCGTTAATGACCGCAACACATCTTTGGAAACCTCTGATAGCGTATACCTTTTTTCGCTGGTAAAATCTAGCCTGAAAAAATTATAATTGGCAAGAAAATTGACACCCAACAAGGCAACAAGTAGTAAAATGATTCCCTTCAGCTGCCCCCAAACTGTTTTTCTGCCTCTTTCGATAAAAAGATAGGTCAGTAAGAGAAATAGGGCGCTGAAACTTATAAAAAAGCAAAAATCGCGGAGATCGAGTACCCCACGACTAACCGAATCGTAATGAGCGAGTATGCCTAAATAAGTAAAGGCTTCCGAGAGGGCACTATCAACAAACAAAGTGGACAAATAATCAAACCCGATAAAGAGGGTGAAACACAAAAAGGCGCTTAGCAAAAAGGCGACTACCGCGTTGGTGCAAACGGCTGAGATAAAGATTCCAATCGCGCAAAATGCAGCTCCCAGCAAGAAGAGTCCGATATAGGAACCAATAACGGCCCCGGTATCGATATTGCCAACCGGAGCACCTAAATAATAAATGCTTATATAATAAACACCGGTTGGTAAAATGGCCATAGTGACAATAAGTAAACAGCTTGCATATTTAGCGAGGATGAGCTGCCAATAACTTATGGGCTTTGTCATCAACCATTCGTAGGTACCCTCTTCCCGCTCTCCTGCAATAGCCCGCATGGTAATGGCGGGGATCAGAAACATAAAGATATAGGGAGCTATAGAAAAAAAACCGGTTAGGGTGGCATATCCATATTCCGGAACGCTCGTTTCGGGAAAGACCCAAAGAAAGAGACCTGATACCACTAAAAAAAGCGCAATGGTTAAATAGCCAACGAGTGAATGAAAAAAAATAGAAACGTCTTTTATCAGAATGCTGAACACGGATTCACGATTTATTTGTAGGTCTCGAAGTTACAAAAAAGCGCTAAAAACGGGAATGTGGTCGAAATTAAAAACAAAAAAGAGGAAGCCCGTGGTTCGGAGCCTCCTCTTCTTGTTCATGTTAAGTGCTTTTTATCGGTTACCTTGTCCAGGAAGATAAATTTGGAAACCCAAATTAAACCCTAAACCATTTTGTGCCTGAGCGCTCGCATTGTTGGCCTTTGAATAATTATACCCTACAACTGCTTCCAATGCAACACTTCTCGTAATAAAGTGCGCATAACCTAAACCAACTCCGGCAGCAAAGGTTACATCACTTCCGTTATTAGCCCCTGCAATACCTACTTCTCCCTGACCAAAGAAACGTCCGGTAGCAGACGAACCTTCCGGGAAAAAGTAGCGAACAAAGGGAGCTACTCCATAAGTCCAAATATCATCAGCATCTTTTACTGACTGGAATCCACCATTGAGTGATAAACCAATAGCTATACCGTCAGAAACAAAATAACCGGCTCGCGGGTTAATATTGACATTGAAAGATTCGCCTTCAAAACTATAGCCCATGGATCCTAAGCTTCCGCCAACCATCCAGTTACCTTTCTGTATAGGAACCATACCTACACTTTCAGACATCTGTGGCTTGTTTACGTCCACGTTTTGGGCTTTTAGCCCTAGGAAACTTCCTAATACTAATGCAGAGAATAAAAATACACGCTTCATAGTTTTCAATTGTTAATTATCTAATTTGTTAATTGTTACTAGGTAATTAACATAAAACATGCCATAATGTTTTTTTGAAAACCGTTCGCTTTAAAAATATTATTTGGTCAAATCGTAAAACACTTGCTCTAAGTTCTTGTTTTCGAACATCTCAGGCCTTTTTTCAATTGAAAAGTTTCCTACTAGCTTTCCTTTATTAATAAAAATTACCTCTTGGCAAATGGCCTCTACTTCCTGCATTATGTGTGTGGATAAGACTACAACCTTTTCCTGCCCCAATAAACGGATCAAATTTCTGATTTCATGCAATTGGTTTGGATCCAACCCCGCCGTCGGCTCATCCAAAATTAACACGGGTGGATTATGCAATAAGGTTTGCGCAATCCCCAAACGCTGCTTATATCCCTTCGACAACTGTTTGATTTTTTTCTGCTGCTCGTCTCCTAAACCTACCATATCAATAACTTCTTCTATACGTTTAGATAAGTTAGGTAAGCGATATAGCTTCCCGGTATATTGCAAGCTCTCGCGAACATACATACTTCCATATAAAGGGTTATTTTCCGGCAGATAGCCTAGTAAACGTTTTGCTTCATATTCTTTTTCCTGCACATCGATCCCGTGAATGCTTACACTTCCTGTAGAAGGCCTGATAAATCCGGTAATCATTTTCATTGTAGTCGATTTCCCGGCCCCATTGGGACCTAAAAATCCAACGACCTTTGCTTCCTCGATACCGAAGGAGATATCATTGACGGCTACTTGATTTCCAAATGTTTTGGTGAGGTTCTTGACCGCTAGCAACATAGCAACTAAATTTTCAGTTATCAATAAGCCCGAATCTGATGATCTTTACGGTATTTTGCCAGTTGCACGCCTGCTTCATTATGCCGATCGGTGGATAAAATATCGGCACCTCGTTCTATAAGTTGATAGTAAAGGCCATCACCCCGACTTTCCGCCCGTTTATCCAAGTTGCCCATAGTTCCTAATATACACATAATCCCGTGCTCATGCAACCGCTTATATAAGGATGGCTCGGGCTCACTGACGCCTACAAAGGCGAGCAATCTGTTATCGGGAATACCGTAATCGTTCAATCGCAACAAATCATCCATCTTTCGGATACTGGCCGATATCATCAAATCAGGAGCCAGTTGATGTACCTGAGCCGCTTGGGTGGCATTGTAGGTGATGATAACGGAGTAAGAGGCCGCCTGATGACGCTTGACAGCGTCCACTACCAAATCCATCGGCACGCCTCTTTTTATATCCAACGTAAAGATTACTTTTCCCTTTCCCCACTTCAACACATCATCCAGTGTAGGAATTTTAAAGGATGTAACCTTACCTTCATTGTCTTTTAATTTTAGTGCCTTAAGTTCGGCCAAGGTATGATTGCTAAGCAACCCCTTGCCCGTCGTTGTACGATCTAGTTTATCATCGTGCATCATCACCAAAACGGAGTCTTTCGTTAACGCAATATCACATTCGATGATTAGCGGTTGTTTATTAGCACTATGTTGAAATGTTTCAATGGCATTTTCAGGATATCCCGGCTCGGGCCCACCGCGGTGTGCACTAACAAGGGGTACACGTCGATCACTATAGGTCATAAACCTATACAAGTCCTCAACTGAAGAAAGTGCTATTTTAGAAGCCTCACTGTAACCGTTGCCTGTCGCCTCCGTTAATGAGCAAGCGCTTATACCGATGCTCAGTAACCATAATAAACTTAAATATAACCGCTTCATGAAATTTTGTGATGCTGCTCGATTTGATCCTACAAAGCTATTGACAAACACCTTGTAAAACAACACTTCGCTTTCTTTTCTTATAATATGAACGCCATATTCTTATAAAACAAAAAAGTGTTTCCTATCTGAAGGGCTTAAAGGAATTAAAGCGATTTCCCGGATAGGAATTTAATTTATAGCGAAAAATAAAAGAATTTTGTATAGGTTTGTCTCTGCTATGGAAAACGACAAGAGAACGATAGCTCAACCTGTTAAAATCCGTTTAAATTTATTTCAAAAGAAATAAGAGCTGTCGCTTTAACAGCTCGTTTCGACGCTTATATAAAAAGGTAAGAATGAAGACTAACGACGAACTTTTTAAAAATGTTATATCACATGCAAAGGAATATGGTTTTGTATTCCCTTCCAGTGAAATCTACGATGGTTTAAGTGCCGTGTACGATTACGGCCAATTAGGGGCTGAGTTGAAAAACAATATTAAAACCTATTGGTGGAAGGCTATGGTGCAGTTAAATGAGAATATTGTAGGGATAGATTCGGCTATTTTTATGCATCCTAAAATATGGAAAGCTTCCGGCCATGTTGATGGTTTTAACGATCCGATGATTGATAACAAAGATTCAAAAAAACGTTACCGGGCAGATCAGCTAATTGAAGATAAAATAGCACGGTATGAAAAGGATGGTAAAACCGATAAAGCGGCGAAACTCCAAGCCGATCTAGATGCTGCCTTAAACAGCGATGATTTAGGTCGACTAAAATCCATCATTGAAGAACATGAAATTGCCTGCCCCGTTTCGGGAACGAAAAATTGGACCGAGGTCCGTCAGTTTAATTTAATGTTCAGTACGCAAATGGGTGCTATGGCCGATGGGTCTGAGGAGGTGTATCTTCGCCCGGAAACCGCGCAAGGTATTTTCGTCAATTTTCTGAATGTACAGAAAACCGGTAGGATGAAGATTCCTTTTGGTATCGCTCAAATCGGAAAAGCCTTCCGAAATGAAGTAATTGCTCGCCAGTTTATCATGCGTATGCGTGAATTTGAGCAAATGGAAATGCAATTTTTCGTTCGCCCGGGCACCGAGCTTGAGTGGTATAACCAATGGAAGGAAACACGTTTAAAGTGGCATTTAGCTTTAAAGCCGAATCCTTCGAAATACCGTTATCATGACCATGTAAAATTAGCACATTATGCCAATGCCGCAGTTGATATTGAATATGAATTCCCGTTCGGTTTCAAAGAAGTGGAAGGCATTCATTCCCGGACCGACTTTGATTTAAGTCAACATCAAACTTTTTCGGGAAAGAAACTGCAATATTTTGATCCGGAGATTAACCAGAATTATGTTCCTTATGTTATTGAAACTTCCATTGGTTTGGATCGTATGTTCTTAACCATCCTTTGTAACGCTTATGAAGAGGAAGATTTGAGCACAGATGAAAAGCAGGATTCCCGCTCTGTATTACATCTTCATCCCGCGCTTGCCCCTATTAAAGCGGCGGTATTTCCCTTGACAAAAAAAGATGGCTTGCCTGAAAAAGCGAGGGAGGTAATGGATTTACTCAAAATCGACTATAATATTATTTACGAGGAGAAAGATGCGATCGGCAAACGCTATCGTCGGCAAGATGCGATTGGTACACCAATCTGTATTACGGTAGATCATCAAAGTCTGCAAGATGATACTGTTACTATTCGGCATCGCGACAGCATGGAACAAGAGCGTGTAGCCATCAAAGACCTTGAAAAGTTATTGGACGGTATTGTTGGATGGAAACCTTTGCTACAAAGTTTGCTATAATATAATAGGCGTTCATAAAAAAGCGTCCGTTTCAGTGCTGAAACGGACGCTTTTTTTATAAGAAGGAAATTATTTTTTAACTTCTTCTACCATGGCGTCTTCGGTACTTTTGTGCTGATCAATAGGCCGAATAATTAGACGTAAACTTGGATTATTTGTTAAGAACGACCAGAACCAGCCGGTTACCAGCTTTATTTTATTGCGGAATCCGGCAATTGGTATAATGTGAATAAACAACCAAGTTAACCAGGCGAACCAACCGGTGAATGTAAATTTAGGTAAATCTACCACCGCTTTATTCTTGGTGATAATCGCCATGCTACCTTTATCATTGTATTTAAATGCCTTCAAGGGTCGCTTTTCAACCATATTAACGAGGTTTTCTGCCAGCAGTTTTCCCTGTTGAATAGCAACTTGCGCCAATTGCGGGTGCCCATTAGGAAACGCGCTATCCGTTGTTTGCAAACAGATATCTCCGATAGCGAACACGTTATCCAAGCCTTTTACCCGGTTATATTCGTCCACCAAAATTCTTCTACCACGACCAATCGCCTCTTTCGGTAAACCGGGTGCTTCTTTTGCAATGACACCTGATGACCAGATCAGTGTGTCGGTAGCGATGCTTGTTCCGTCAGCGAACAACACCTTTCCATCTACGTAGTCTTTTACACCGGTGTTCAACTTTACTTCCACACCCATATCGCGCAGCACATCTAAAGCTTCTTGTTGTGACTTCTTACTCATCGGTCCTAATAACGTTGGCGCCATATCAACTAATACAATCCGCATTTTGCCATTCGGAGAAAATTCAGGGTACTCTTTCGCCAAAATTTTCTTATTCATATAAGCTAACATACCCGCCAATTCAACCCCGGTTGGACCGCCTCCTGAAATAACGATTGTTGAAAACTTCTCACGTTCTTCATCATCATGTTCTTGGGCAGCACGCTCGCCATTGCGCAAAATGTGATTACGAAGATTGATCGCGTCGTCAATTGTTTTCATTGGTACGGCATGCTTCTCTACGTTGGCCATACCGAAATAGTTAGTTTCGGTTCCCATCGCCAACACCAAGTAGTCATAAGACACTTTGCCTGACGTAGTGGTCACCACCTGGTTTTGGGTGTCAATATATTCCAATCCTCCATAATGAAATCGAAAGTTGCGCGCACTACTGAACATTTTTCGAAACGGATAAGTAATAATCGATGTTTCAATAAAAGCAGTCGCTACCTGATAAATTAGGGGAGGAAAGAAATGATAGTTATTTTTATCTATCAATGTAATGTTCAGGCTGCCGTCCTTTGACAATTGCTTGGCCAAATTCATCCCAGCAAAACCACCGCCAACGATTACAATATTCATAATATTAATTTTAAATGCCGATTCTTAAACGATGCGCAAAAGTGACAATTTTTAAGATGCTACGCAAAATTATCTACCTTTTTTATCGTCAAAAATACACGGACAAATATAGCATTAAATTTCAACAATAGTGTACAACAAACACTAAGAAAATAAAACGATATTCCGCGCAAATACTTGATGGACAAAATCCATTGTTTTAAGCTAACAATTGGCCTTTTGTATTGTTTCGAGTGACACATATTCCACTATCGTGGCAGTCCGTGATCTCGACCGCAACGAAGTGTAATGGAAAGATTGATACGGATTGGTTCACATATCGATGTCTTGGCCCCCTGCCCTTCATCCAGCGCACTCTTCTCGACATAATGATTTGGAAAAGTGCTATTTTTTTCCTTCTGAAAATGAGCCTTCTAATTGATCAATTCGCTATAAGAAGCACAAAAAACAAAAAAATCGTTTGACAATTTAAAACATTACCCTATATTTGCATCGCAGTTCACAAAAGGACAATATTTGTGGACCGCAATAGCCAGAAAGCACTCCTGAATAGCTCAGCTGGTTAGAGCATCTGACTGTTAATCAGAGGGTCGCTGGTTCGAGCCCAGCTTCAGGAGCAAACCCCGTAAGTTTACGGGGTTTTTTTGTTTACATAGGTTACAAACAATAGTATGAGCTTGATCATCCTCGGATCCGTGGCTTTCGATGCCCTGGAAACTCCTTTTGGTAAAACTGATAAAATTGTCGGCGGTGCCGCCAGTTATGCAGCTCTTGCTGCTTCCTATCTTTACGATGATGTTAAGATAATCAGTGTAGTTGGTGAAGATTTTGGCCAGGGCAACCTCGAAAAATTCACTGATAAACATATTGATATTTCAGGGATCCAGATCAAAGCGGGAGAAAAGTCATTCTTCTGGTCGGGAAAGTACCATAACGACATGAATACACGTGATACCCTTGTTACGGAGCTGAATGTTTTAGGCGACTTTGACCCCATCATACCGAGCAGTTACCAAATGGCCGAATACATCCTATTAGGCAATTTAAGTCCACAGGTTCAACTCACAGCGCTTGAACGGTTGACAAGGCGGCCCAAGCTCGTGGTTATGGACACCATGAACTTCTGGATGAACATTGCGCTTGACGACCTGAAAAAAGTACTTCGTCAAGTGGATGTGTTAACGATAAACGACGAAGAGGCCCGTCAGCTATCCGGTCAATATTCATTAGTCAAAGCTGCTGAACTCATTTTGAATATGGGACCAAAATATTTGATTATTAAAAAAGGTGAACATGGCGCTCTTTTATTTGGCGAAAACAGCATATTCGCTGCTCCTGCCCTCCCGTTAGCAGAAGTTTTTGATCCAACCGGTGCCGGCGACACCTTCGCAGGTGGATTTATTGGTTATTTAGCCAATAAGGGTTTTATTAATTTTGAAAGCATGAAAGCTGCCGTGATTTACGGTTCTGCATTAGCTTCCTTTTGCGTAGAAAAGTTCGGAACCGAACGGATCGAATCGCTCAGTGCACAGGAGATTCACGAACGGGTTCAAACATTCAGCACCCTTACTTCTTTTATTATTTAATATAAGGATAGAAACTACCTACTGAGTAGCTAGCTCAAGGTTTCAGTATAGGCGATAATTTTCGGATTCTCAACGGTTATCAATCCTCGAGCATTCCAACTACCTCAAAACGCTCAAAGACCAGGGCCGTGTGTGGGGCAGCTGTCAACTCTTCCGTCAAATCCTGACCCGCCCAATGTTCATAATGGGTTCCGTTTCGCCACAGACGACTGTCTGTCACATCGTAAATCTTGCCTTTGAAAGCTATCCAAATTTCATCCCGATCCTGTCCATTTCGTTTGGCAAGCTGCGCTTTGCTATATGTTTGCATAAAGGTATTTTCGAATTCAAAAATACGCATAATATTACTTTGGTATCATCCCGTGATAACCCCATTTAGGCTTAACAACGCAACTATTTTCCTACTTAACTACTCAACTACTTTCCTTCTTAACTACTCAACTACTTTCCAACTTAACTACTCAACTACTTTCCTACTCAACTACTCAACTACTTTCCTACTCAACTACTCAACTACTTTCCAACTCAACCACTCAACTACTTTCCAACTCAACTACTCAACTACTTTCCAACTCAACCACTCAACTACTTTCCAACTCAACTACTCAACTACTTTCCAACTTAACAACTCCCCCTCCATCAACGCTAAAACATTTGAGCAGGCGAGCAACTCCTTAAATTTTAACTAAAAAGAAATCGCATTAAAAAGAGGAAAGACAAATCTTATGATCCGAGCTTCCCTCTTTATACTTATATTTTTAACGAAATAATTTTTTTTAAATAGCTGCAGCAGCGTAGGCGTGCGACTTATCTCTTGATTGATAAGGCTTTAACGACTTTTTCAATGTTTTACGAGCTACGTGTATCCGGGTTTTCACCGTACCGATAGGTATATCTAGGTGGTCTGCAATCTCATGATATTTATACCCTTCAAAATACATCGTAAAGGGGACATAATAATCATCGGAAAGATTGGTCATGGCATGTTTGATGTCATCCATTACGAACTTATTTTCTCCATTATTACCAGTCGCACTATAGGCTAAATTGGCTGAAGAAATTTCATCAGACTTCGTAACAAAGGTGCTGATTTTTACAAATCGGCGGTAATTATTAATGAAGGTATTCTTCATAATAGTGTACAGCCAACCTTTCAAATTAGTACCTTCTTTGAACTTCTCATAATAAGTAATTGCCTTGAGCACAGTATCCTGAACTAAATCATTTGCGTCCTCGTCATCATGGGTAAAGTGTAATGCATACATTTTCAACGAGTCCGACTGCTGGGTTACCATGGTGTTAAATTCTAGCTTTGTCATACTGTTTAGGGTTTGTGGAAACAAGGCTTTCCTTGTTACCGAGTTTAATACAATCGCATTTTAAATAGCTTAATTATTTATAATACCTTAACGACTATATCAATACAACTATCTCGCCAAAACAATGACAAAGTTTCAAAAGAAAATAATTTTTAATGAATAGTTAATTTTTACTTAAACCCCAATGACGTTTACTTCTCGCTCTAGGCAAACACCGAAACGTTTTTTCACACTTTCAATAATGGTTTCGGACAGCTTATAAATCTCTAAACCTGTGGCGTTTCCGTCGTTAACAAGCACTAAAGCTTGATTTTTCCAAGTACCAACATTTCCCACTACCTTTCCTTTCCATCCACATTGTTCAATAAGCCAACCCGCGGCAAGCTTATATTGATTCAATCCAAAAGGATAGTAAACAATGTCTACAAAATCAGACACTAAGGTCCTAAAAGTGTCCTCAGATACAACAGGATTCTTAAAAAAGGATCCTGCATTTCCGATTGTACTTGGATCCGGTAACTTGCTCTGCCGAATGGAAGATACTACCTCCGAAATCTCTTTGATAGTCGGTTGCGCAATCCCCCGTCTATTTAGTTCTTCATTAATTGCCCCATATGTTGTATTGAGTTTAGACTGCTTCGACAATAAAAGGTTTACTTCTGTAATAATATATTTTCCTTTCAACGCACCTTTAAATATACTTTCTCGATAACCGAATTGGCAATCCTCCTTATAAAAGGTTTTAAAAGTACCGGTGGCCAATTCAAAAGCACGACAACTTAGAAACACATCTTGGAGCTCGACACCGTAGGCTCCTATATTTTGAACAGGTGCGGCCCCAACCGTTCCCGGAATAAGACTGAGATTTTCAATTCCTCCAAAACCTCTGTCGACACAATAGCGCACCAAATGATGCCAAACCTCGCCGCCTGCGGCCTGAACCTCGACAGCCCCGGCCCGTTCGCGATGCTTAATGCCTTTTATCGCCATATGGACTATCAATCCATCGTAATCCCGGACGAACAACATATTGCTGCCTCCGCCGATGAATAAGAGCTTATCGCGATGCAGCGCGCCTGTATCATACAATTGCGTTAGATCCTTTTCGTGCTCAATATGTACCAATTGCTCGGCTTTTACGTCCACACCGAAGGTATTATACGTCTTTAATGAGACTTGTTTTACTATATTCATTCTTAAATCTTGTCACTAAATGATGCTTAACTGTTTTTGGAACCAAAGGAGAATTTTAGTTTATTGACTTTTTCTTTCAATTTTTCAATTTTTGCGTATATTTATATGATACTTGTTGAATACAATTAATAGCTTAGCCCCCGGTAGGCGCTATTATTTGCATCGTTCAAATATAAGCTAATTAATTCATCAGTATTCCAGAACACAAGACACGAATGGATAACCACGATAAAAAGCGGACGCTTATTATAGAAGCAGCTACCAAACGTTTTGCACATTTCGGCATTGCCAAAACCACCATGACCGAAATCGCTAAAGACCTATCCCTCTCCAAAGCGCTCCTCTACTATTACTTTCCCGATAAAATAAGTTTATATGCCGCTGTATTAGAAAACATTGCAAAAAAAATGTTCTCTAAAATCCAACAGGGTTTAAAAGACATCGATGAAAGTGAGGATGCGGTATTGCACCTGATCGACATGTGGCTGGCCTTCACCATGAAGTATTATAATTTATTTGACCAGGGTCTTAATTCACTCATGGAAATGCCCGATGAGCTAGCGCGAGTTATGCAACTTGTAAGCAATTTAGAGATCAAGATTTTGGCAGAAATTTTTAAAAAAGCCAATCAGCGAGACGAAATCCGTGTTGATGATCCGGTACAAACTGCAGAAATATTTTTGAATGCCATGATCGGCATGCGATTCTGTGTACTGAAAGACAAAAAAGTCATGTTTATTCCGACCAAAGAGGAATTTGATGAAATATCAAAAATGCAAAAAAAGTTAGCCGTTATTTTTCTGAACGGCTTGCGATTCCAAAAAACGTCATAGAAAAGTCATATTGCATTATTTAATCTGTTTTTTTTGATGCGTAACTTTTTGCATTTTATTTTTGACCAATACAGATAAAAAGTAAAATAGTTAAAAAGTAAGTAGGTCAACGTGGACATAGAAGTAAAAAGGCAACACATCATTGAGGCGGCTTTAAGAAGATTTTCTCATTTCGGTATTAACAAAACCACCATGAACGAAATTGCTGAGGACATCTCCGTATCAAAAGCAAACCTCTATTATTATTTTCCGGACAAATCCGCATTGGTAGTAGATGTTATTAAACATCTAATTGAAGAAGGGATGGAAGCCTACCACCGTATTATTCAAGAGTCGAATCAAATCCTGGATACCTTGACCGGCTTTTTAAGGATCAAGAAGAACTTTTTTGAAAAGCATTACCTACTCCATGTTACCATGGGCTATGCCGACAGTAACTTAAATATCGATGCGTTAAACGCATTAGGCCGTTATGCTGAAACCAAAGAATTAACGGCGATCAGTCTGGCATTTACGAAAGCGATCGGAACGGGCGAGCTTGTAACATTTGATGTTGAAAAAACGTCTCAAATATATTTCACCGTCTTAAAAGGTATCTCGATGGTTTCCATAGCAAAAGTTACGAACAAGGACATTCCGGAAATTTCGATCTTCAGCGAAATCTTTGAAAAACAGAAAATTGCCTCTGCGATATTTGTAAATGGACTAAGGCATAAAATGATAACAAATTGACATTATAACACAACATCTCATATGAAATCTATAAAACCCTTATTGGTTTTCGCATTTATATTGATTTCCTCTTTAGGTTTAAAAGCGCAAGACTCCTTAACGCTCAGGCAGGCGCTCAACTATGCTATAAAAAACAGTGAGGTCCTTGAAAAAGCCAGATTGGACATCCTGAACGGTCGGCATAAAGTAGCTGAAGTAAGGGCCGGCGCGCTTCCGCAAGTTGATCTCACCAGTAGCCTTACACGAAATTTGATTTTGCCACAATTTGTAGTTCCGGCTGAATTCATGGGCGGCCAGCCCGGTGAATTCGTCGCCATTGCGGGGGGCCAATATTGGACGGGCCTTACACAAGTCCAATTGAACCAGGAACTCTTCAACCAATCCGTTTTTACGGGATTAAAAGCGGCTAAAAGTTCAGAAGAGTATTACAAATTGGCCGCAGAGGTAAGTGAAGAGAATGTGATACAACAAGTTGCTTCCGCCTACTATCAGGTAATCATCAATCAAGAAAAGATGAAGGTGATTGATGCCAATATAGATCGTACGCAGAAATTGCTCACGATGACCTCCAGTCAATATGATCTCGGCCTGGCAAAGAAAATCGATCTGGATCGAGTGAAAGTGAACTTAAGCAATCTCGAATCTCAAAAACAGGATTTATCAACCGCTATCACCCAACAGAATAACTTGCTTAAATACTATATGGGTATGCCCATTAACGAAAACATTCAAATTCCACAAAGTGAATTACAGACCTTAAAACAGGAAGCCTTTGCCTTGGATGGCAATGGTTTCAATTTGGATCGAATGGCGCAATACAAAGTACTAAAAAGCCAAGAGTCCTTATTAAGTTACCAAAAAAAGGCCAGAATTGCGGAATATTACCCTAGCTTATCACTTGGCGCCAACTATATTTATAATACACAGAGTAATAGATTTAATCCCTATTCGTCCAAAGCGCTGAATTTTGATATGTCTGCCATCACGCTGACCTTGAAAGTGCCGCTATTTGACGGTTTTGCCAGACGCTCCAGAGTTAGGCAAGCGGATGTTGAGATACAAAAAAATTATCAAGACATAAAAAACACCTCTAACTCTTTAAAAATGGCTTATGAAAATGCAAACAATCAACTTAAGAACAGCTTGACAACGATCCGAACACAAGAAGAAAATAAGAAACTGGCCGAAGAAGTATTCTATAGCACGCAAAACAATTATCGCAATGGCTTAGCAAGCTTAACCGATCTATTAACGGCAGAAACGGATCTCGTATCGGCGCAGAACAGTTATAACGAGGCACTACTCAATTATAAAGTAGCGCAAATCGAACTGATTAAGTCAAACGGCAATATCAAATCACTCTTAACAGAATAAAATACAAACCGATCATTCTCATTCCATAGATAGATTCAAATGAAGCACCCGTACCTTAACATGCAAGTTTTAAACAGATATGGTACACTTCATTTGGCAAGTAAAACATAAATATATACAGATGAAAAGAATCATTTTTACTCTACTTATTGTCCTCGGTGCCCTGGCGATAATCGCGTGGGTATTGAATAACAACAAAAAAGAGAACCAAGCCAAAACGGATATCGTAGCAAAGGGTACAGGTGCTGTTGTGGTGCGTACAACCACTGCTAGCAAATCGGCTATCAATCTCGATTTTTCTTCCAATGGCAACTTCGCTGCTTGGCAAGATTTGAGCCTGTTAGCAGAAAATAGCGGACGAGTTACACAAATCCTGGTAGATGAAGGGTCCCATGTTAGCCGTGGGCAACTATTAACGCGAATAGATGATGAATATCTTAATTTAGATCTGGAAGCGGCAGAAGACGCATTGAGTAAATTAAAGACTGATCAGCAACGATACGAAAGCTCCTTTAAAACCGGTGGTGTTACCAAGGCCCAACTTGACGAAATCAATCTCAACGTACGCAATGCCGAAAATAAAGTACAACAAGCTAAACGCCGATTAGCTGATGCTTATATCAAAGCGCCCATATCGGGTATTGTTAACAAGCGGAATATCGAAGTGGGTACGTATGTTTCGCCCGGCACAGCGTTATTTGATATAGTAGATGTTTCGAGGCTCAAATTACTTGTTAATGCCAATGAATCACAGGTAGTGAACTTGAAAGTTGGCGATCCGGTAAGCATCACAACTACCGTATTTCCGGACAAAAAATTCAGTGGTAAAATTTCCTTTATTGCTGCAAAAGCTGACAATACCCTGAACTATCCGGTAGAAATTCAAGTGGAAAATTCCAGCACTCAACAATTAAAGGCGGGTATGTATGCAACGGCTACGTTCGATTTACCTGAACAGCAACCCACAATTGTTATACCACGAAGTGCTTTTGTGGGAAGTGTAAGTAGTAATGAAATATTTGTTTTGCAAAATGGCAATACTGCTCGACTCCGGAAAGTAACTGCAGGACGCATTTTAGGTGAACAGGTAGAGATCATAGACGGCCTGAAAGAAGGCGAAACCGTAATAACCAGCGGCCAGATCAATCTTGTTGATGGCACGGAAGTGAAACCACAGGCAAATGAAAACGCACGTAATAACACGACTAAATAGGGCATAAAACCCTTGTCACTTAAATGAATAAACAATTATTCGAATGAAAATTGCTGAAATATCTATAAAGCGCCCCTCTATTGTTATCGTGGTCTTTACCGCCTTAACCTTACTGGGAATCATTAGTTATTTGTCATTGAATTATGAGATGCTTCCTAAGTTTAATCCGGGAGTCGTATCGATTTCAACGATTTATCCGGGCGCCTCACCGAATGAAGTAGAAAACACCGTTACTAAGAAGTTGGAGGACGCAGTGTCTTCCATGGAGAATATTAAAAAACTGGAAGCGACTTCTTTTGAAGGGCTTTCTGTTATTACTATTACGCTTACCAGTGAAGCGGATGTCGATTATGCGATCAATGATGCGCAACGTAAAGTCAACGCAGTATTGTCAGACCTGCCCGATGACGCGGAAACGCCCTCATTGGCCAAGTTCTCGCTTGATGATCTCCCCATCATTACGCTGTCTGCTACAGCCAATATGGATGATGCGCAATTTTTTGATTTAATTGATAAACGCATTCAGCCCATTGTTTCTCGTGTAAATGGTGTAGCGCAGGTGAATTTAATCGGCGGTCAGGAGCGTGAGATACAAGTAAACCTAAACGCGGCGAAATTGGAAGCCTATGGTTTGTCTGCACTGGACGTACAACAGGTAATTCTCAACTCGAACCTGGATTTTCCAACAGGAAGTGTAAAAACCAAGAATCAAGATATCTTAATCCGCTTGGCCGGTAAATACAAATCGGTTAATGAATTACGAAATTTAGTCATAAGTACGGCAGACGACGGTGCACAAATACGACTAATGGACGTTGCTGACGTACAGGATGCACAGGAGGATGCTGAAAAAATAGCGCGACTAAATAGAAGTGGCTCCATTATATTGCAGATCCTTAAAACCTCGGACGCAAATGCGGTAAAAGTAAGTGAAGGAGTACGGGCAATTGTTGAACGTTTGACCACTGATTACCAAAAAGAAAATCTTCAGATTGTTATCGCCAATGATACGTCCGACTATACGCTTGAATCAGCCGATGCGGTGGTACATGACTTATTCCTCGCCGTTATCTTAGTTGCGGTGGTGATGCTATTCTTTTTACATAGTTTACGAAATGCCGTCATCGTTATGGTGGCTATACCTGCCTCACTTGTCGCAACCTTTATTGGAATCTACCTTTTTGGTTTCACATTAAACCTCATGTCTTTACTCGGTTTATCGCTTGTGGTAGGTATTTTGGTAGATGACGCTATTGTTGTTATTGAAAACATCTATCGGCATATGGAGATGGGAAAGAATAAAGTGAGGGCTTCTTATGACGCAACCAAGGAAATTGGTTTTACCGTTGTGTCTATCACCATGGTTATCGTGGTCGTGTTCCTTCCGATTTCAGTGAGTACCGGTTTAGTATCTGATATTCTTCGGGAGTTTTGTGTGGTAGTGATGATCTCTACACTTTTGAGTTTATTGGCCTCTTTCTCCATCGTACCACTACTCACCTCTCGATTTGGAAAACTTGAACGCATATCAAACCGTAATTTTATCGGAAGGTTTATTCTTTGGTTTGAAAAGCAGTTGCATCGTTTCACTAATTGGGTAACGGGTATATTAAACTGGGCTTTGGATCATAAAGCAATCACGCTCGTTACGGTTTCACTTTTACTGGTTTCGTCTTGCGGATTAACTTTTGGTGGTTTTATTGGAGCAGAATTCTTCGCACAGAGTGATCGTGGGGAGTTTTTGGTCCAAATCGAATTGCCAAAAGATGCTTCTCTTGAATTAACGAACCAAGTTACTAGAAAGGCGGAGGACTTCTTAAGCAAGAAGAAAGAAATTGTTTCTTTAATCACGACCGTCGGTCAGTCGAGCGACAACCTTGGTGCTGATCAATCGACTGCGTACAAAGCAGAAATTACCGTAAAACTCACTCCCAAAGAAGAACGGGATGAATCATCTGATATTTACGCTGCCAAGCTAAAAGGAGAAATTCAAAAGTTATTGGTAGGAGCCAAGGTGAAAACCGTACCGATTGATATTTTAGGAGCCGCGCAGCAAGCACCAATTGAAATGGTCGTTACCGGTTCGGATCTGGATAGCGTATTGGCTTATGCCGAAAAGGCAAGAGCGCTTTTAGCGAAAGTTCCCGGTGCTGCCGAAACAAAACTTTCAGTGGAAAGTGGAAATCCCGAAATCACGGTAGAAGTAGACCGCGATAAAATGACCGCGCTTGGTTTATCGCTGCAAACTGTTGGAGGTACCATGCAAACCGCTTTTAATGGTAATACGGATGGTAAATATCGCCAGGGCGAGTATGAGTATGATATCAATATTCGCTTTGAAGATTATGACCGGAAGAATATTGACGATGTACGGAATCTTTATTTCACAAACAAGGACGGTAAGCTCATTAAGCTTTCTCAATTTGCTGTAGTAAAAGAAGGTTCGGGACCTAGCCAACTGGAGCGCAGGGACAAAAGTACTTCGGTTAAAGTGCAATCGCAAGCCGTGGGGCGTCCATCGGGTACCGTTATTCAGGAATTTGAAGGAAAGTTAGGGTCAATTCCGAAGCCGACGGGTGTCAGCTATGTTTGGGGTGGTGATATGGAAAATCAATCGGAGGGCTTCGGAACCTTAGGCGTTGCCTTGATGGTTTCCATCGTCTTGGTATATTTGATTATGGTAGCATTGTATGATAGCTTTGTGTACCCATTTGTGGTGATGTTCTCCATTCCATTATCCGTTATCGGTGCATTGCTTGCCCTGGCATTGACGAATAATTCATTGAATATCTTTACTATTCTGGGCTTGATCATGCTTATCGGACTCGTTGCCAAAAATGCGATCATTTTGGTGGATTTTACCAACCAAATGAAAGCGGAAGGGAATAGCACACGGCAGGCCCTTATCCATGCAAACCATGCCCGTTTGCGTCCCATCTTGATGACAACTATTGCAATGGTAATAGGGATGCTGCCCATCGCATTGGCTTCAAGTGCCGGCTCTGAATGGAAAAATGGCCTTGCTTGGGTTATTATAGGTGGTTTGATCAGCTCGCTTTTCTTAACTTTGATTATTGTGCCTGTAGTATATCAAGTGGTAGATAACATTTTACACCGCTTGGGATGGGATAAAAAGGGTAGGCCAATCGAAGAGTTAATGGTTGAGGAATACGATCATAAAGAAGTAAAAGAGTATGAAAGCCACCACGGCTAATTAGCTTATTAGTCAATTGGCTAATCAGCCAATTGACTAATAAATTGACTCGTCCGACTCACAGTCACTGCTGCCGTCATAAATAAGTCAAACCTTCTAAAGAATTAAGAATCAATAGATAGATCCCCTACCTTTGCTGCATTTAACAAAATATTAACATATTTATAATGTCAGCAAATACTGCAGCCAACAAAAGTACAGTCCGTAGATTTCGAAAAATAGCCTTACTGGAAGGGATTTCCTTTATCTTGTTGGTATTTATTGCCATGCCGCTTAAGTACTGGGCAGATTTTCCACTCGCAGTTAAATATGTAGGCTGGGCACACGGTGTTCTCTTTATTGCTTATGTATTTTCGCTAATTCAATGCTGGACAGAATATAGTTGGAAATTTGGAAGAGTCCTTTTATTTTTCTTTGCCTCGCTCTTGCCATTTGCACCATTTGTTGTAGAAAAAAGATTAAAGACCGAAGCTAACTAAATCTATACCAATAAACATGAGGGTCGGATCGGTTAAAATGCCCATATACGGAGCATTGATAGCTAGGTTTATATTTTTACTGGTGCTTTACAGTTTACTGAGGCTTGGATTTTATTTAGGCAATCAGTCGTTATTTCCAAACATTAGCACCTCGCAATTCAGTAGTATTTTTCTGGGTGGCATCAAATTCGACCTATCGGCTTTACTTTACATCAATATTCTTTACATTTTACTCCAGGTTCTACCTTTTCCATTTCGATATCATGTACTTTATCAAAAGGTAGCCAAATGGTTGTTTATCGTTACGAACAGCGTCGGCATTGCTGCTAACCTAATCGATATTGCTTATTATAAGTTCACGCTCAAGCGTACTACCGGTACTGTGTTCAGTCAATTTATCAATGAACAGAATAAATGGAAGTTAACGGTTGATTTTTTACTCGGCTATTGGTACCTCCTTATTCTATTTATTTTTTTGATTTATTTGTTTATTCGCCTTTACGATTGCATTCGTTTGAAGAATCCAATGAAACGAAATGCTCGGTATTATCTCAGTCATACGATTTTGTTTTTTGCTTTCGCTTATTTAACGGTTGTGGGCATGCGCGGAGGATGGCGCCACAGCACACGTCCTATCACATTAAGCAATGCCGGTGAATTCGTCCAGTCGCCCAATCAAATGAGCATCGTACTGAATACACCCTTCGCAATTATACGAACCTTAAAAGCAGTCAGTTTAAAACCGGTTCATTATTACGATGAGGCGACGCTTCAAGGGATATATAATCCGATTCACCTACCACACGATACAGCTGCCTTTAAACCGCTTAATGTGGTTTTTTTGATTATTGAAAGTTTAGGAAAGGAACATGTAGGAGCGTTAAATCGAGATTTAGCCAACGGAACCTATAAAGGTTATACTCCTTTTATTGATTCGCTGGTTGAAAACAGTTACACTTTTACACATACATATGCTAATGGGCGAAAGTCCATTGATGCACTGCCATCGATTATTTCCGGTATCCCCTCCATCCGGGAACCCTTTGTTCTTTCCGCTTATTCCGGTAACAAGACAACGAGCATTGCGAAATTACTGGCCGATAAAGGTTACGAAACGGCCTTTTTTCACGGAGCACCCAACGGCTCCATGGGATTTTCCTCGTATACAAAACTTGCAGGTATCGAGCACTATTACGGCAAAACCGAATATAACAACGATGCCGATTTCGATGGCATTTGGGGCATTTGGGACGAACCTTTTATGCAATTTATGGCTAAAACCATCAATACGTTCCATCAACCCTTTTTTACGGCTTTTTTTTCCTTGTCTTCTCACCATCCTTTTAAAGTACCGGCCAAGTATGCCGGCAAATTTCCGAGAGGGCCGTTGGAAGTGCAGGAACCGATGGGTTATACGGACATGGCATTGAGGAAATTCTTCGAAACCGCCTCGAGGATGCCCTGGTTTAAACAAACGCTTTTTGTACTTTGCGCTGATCATGCAACCGTTTCATACTTCCCCGAGTATCAAACCATCCCCGGTGCGTTTTCTATTCCGATACTATTTTATTATCCCGGAGGAAACCTAAAAGGAAAAGCCGACAAGCTTGTACAACAGATTGACATTATGCCCAGCGTATTAAGTTATCTACACTATGATAAACCTTATTTTGCGTTTGGATTCAATGCTTTCTCACCGCAAACAGACAATTTTGTCATAAATAATAATGACGGCACCTTTAGTCTTTATCATGGTGATTACCTTTTGCTAAACGATGGACAGGTTAGTACCGCTTTGTATAACCTAAAGGAGGACCGACTCACTAAGCATAACCTAATTAAGGACGAACCGATCGTATTGGCAAAAATGGAAACTTATCTAAACGCTTTTATTCAACAATACAATAACCGGATGATTCAGGATGAATTAACCTATCATCCGATCAAGTAAACTGCGTCTCACTTAGAGTCTGCCGGCACTTAAAGCTCATTGCGCCTCTCAATTAATAAGCTAAGTATTGATTATACACCTCTTGCATATACGCTTTTCCTTGATGAAGCAAATCTTCTTTACTGCGTTGGCACGAATCCAAACTCTTCTGGTAACTCATTACTTTTCCGACATTATCAAAAGCCACCCGGCAATGTCCATTCACCGCTCCCCAGCCGTCAGACCAACTGAAAAAAGCAAAGGGAACGGTACTGTCATTCAGCAAATCTCTGCTCCATGTATACGGTTTAGCGTCGTAGCCTAATTGGTTTAATAAAGTTGCCGCTAGATCAACTTGGCTTCCTATCTTATTGATTCGCTTTCCGCGATAGGCAGGTTGCAACGCATCTCCATACAATAACAAAGGTATACGATAACGCTTGGGGCAATTACTTTCCCATTGTTCCAATGGCAAACGATGGCCATGATCGGCCACAATAATAAAGAGCGTGTTTTTATACCAAGGCTTCGTTTTGGCTTGTTTTAAATAACTACATAAAACCGAGTCGGTATAAAAAGCCGTACTCCTAAAAAGATTGGGCAGATTATCCGTTCCAAAACGATGCACACCCGGTAGGTCAAAAGGTTCATGATTATTCAGCGTCAGTAAAGTAGAGAAAAAAGGTTGTTTTTCTTTATCGAGGCCGCGCAGCTGTTTACCGAATGTCGCATGGTCGAATACTCCCCATTTCGATCGGGCTTCACGATGTGGAAAACAGAGCTGGTCGACGATCTTCCTACATCCATGACTTAACATATAGCCTTTGAAGTTGTAAAATTCACTTTCTCCCCCATAATAAAAAGAAGTATGGTATCCCTTTTCTTTAAAATCGCTCATTAATGAAGGAAGCTCAGCCTGTTTTTGGATATTCTTTATAATACTTTTGGATGATTGGGTCGGAAAAGCACTCAAGATGGCAATCATTCCCTTATCCGTCCGATCTCCTGATGCATATATGTGATCAAACAATAAACCGTCCGCAATGAGCTTTTCCAAACCTGGTGCCACTCCCCTCTCACCTCCAAGTGATTGCACCAGATCGGCTGTAAAACTTTCCAGGATAATTAAAACCACATTGGGTTTTGATCGACTTAGAATTCGTGTAGTGTGCCCTGCTGTAGTTTTAAGTAACGGAGCGATCGCTTGCTTGGCCTCCGTATTTTTCATGCTGATATAAGGATTACGATGTAATCCGCCGGCATGTAAGATATCATTAATAAAATACCAAGATACATTGGTAGCTGCATGGTTGGGGAAGGCATTGGTAGCGAAATAGACCATAGACGGGTTTAGCGGTGTCAGCCCCCATCCTCCACGTATTAATAGAAAAACCACGGATAGAAGCCCCAGCGATGTGAAAGTTTTTTTATACCATTTGTTTATGCCGACAAAAGTGCATTGGTAAATCTTCATCCATCTAGCCAGGTAAATGCCAAGACAACTTAAACTCAGCAATAAGAGCGAGGATAAAAAAATAGGAGACGAGGCGGCGGAAGCAATGGCTAAATGAGGTGAATCTAAAAATAAATCGACCGCCTTGTATGATATTAATGTATCCCATTCCCGGTAAATATTAAAATTAATAATATTGATCAGGGAGCAAGCGATTACTACGCTCCATACATACAGGCGAGATAGACGTTGAGAAATATGCAAGCGATCAACCCAGACCCTCAAAATCAGCACTAAAGTGGGGATGGCACAAATATAAGCAGCCATGGAAGCGTCCATACGCATCCCATATGCAAATATTTTCAGGACTTCCATCCAAGGTAACAGGTGGAGTTGTTCGTGAAAATAAGCCAGAAAAAAGGCTCTACAAAGGATAGCAAAAAGCATCCAAAAGGCGAAGTATCGCCATAGGATGCCGAATAATTTATTCATGAAAATATTAAAATCTTCTTAAGGTCTATCGCCGGCAAAAGCGTAAGTAATTTCGGTCTTTCCGTGAGGAACCGGATTCCCGTTATCATCAAGATTTACAAACACCAATTTATCAATGGTCAGGATACTCTTTCTTGTAATTTTGTTCCGTACTTCACAGGTCAGCGTAATTGAAGTAGTTCCAAAATGTGTAGCTTGAATACCCAATTCAATGATATCCCCAGCCTTTGCAGAACTCACAAAATTAATCTCCGAAATAAATTTCGTCACAACTTTGGAGTTCCCTAACTGCACAATGGCATAAATCACAGCCTCCTCGTCGATCCAGCGTAACAAGGTCCCGCCGAACAGGGTGCCGTTTGGGTTTAAATCTTCGGGTTTTACCCATTTTCTTGTATGAAAATTCATGTGTTAAAGGAGTAAGTTAAGGTGTAAGAGATAAGGTGTAAGGTATAAAGCGATGGTAGCCTTACCGTAAACCTTACACCCTACGCCTTTTACCTTACTAAATATGAATTGCTCTATTTCCCGTCGCTGCTAGAGCTGCTTCTTTAAATGATTCAGTAAATGTTGGGTGTGCATGGCAAATACGTGCAATATCTTCCGCTGACGCACGATATTCCATACCAACAACTGCTTCTGCAATCATGTCGGCCACACGTGGTCCGATCATATGAACGCCTAAAATTTCATCGGTACCGGCATCGGCTAGCACTTTAACGAAACCTTCGGTATCCATGCTTGCGCGTGCTCTCCCACTTGCTTTGAAAGGGAAAGACCCGGCTTTATACTTTATACCGTCGTTTTTTAACTGTTCTTCGGTTGCACCTACGCTGGCAACTTCCGGCCATGTATATACGACACCGGGAATAAGATTGTAATTGATATGTGGCTTTTGCCCGGCAATGAGTTCAGCAACATAAACACCTTCCTCCTCCGCTTTATGCGCAAGCATTGCCCCTCGAATCACATCACCAATTGCATATATACCGGCAACAGGCGTTTCCAAGTGCTCATTAACCGGCACTTTTTTACCTCGTTCTTCTAATTTAATACCAACGGCATCCAAATTCAAGCCTTCTGTATAGGCTGTACGTCCTACGGCTACTAAGCAGTAATCGCCCTCTACTTTTACCGGATTTCCTTTTGTATCTTCAGCAGTTACGGTGACTGTTTTTCCCTTTACACTTGCTCCGGTTACTTTATGACTTAACAAGAATTCAAAACCTAGATTTTTTAGCGATTTCTGCAATTCCTTTCCTAAGCCTTTATCCATTGTAGGAATAATGGAATCGAGGTACTCGATCACCGTCACTTTCGCACCCAAACGTGCATATACCGATCCCAGTTCCAAGCCAATAACCCCTCCACCGATCAAGACCAAATGTTTTGGCACTTCAGTTAGATTAAGTGCTTCTGTTGAGGTAATGATTCTTTTTTTGTCAATGGTAATAAAGGGTAATGATGCCGGTTTTGATCCCGTTGCAATAATGACGTTCTTCGTGGTAATTTCTTCCGTTGTTTTATCATCCTTCGTAATTTTGATGGTATTCTTGTCAACAAAAGAACCAACTCCTTGATAGGTCGTCACTTTATTCTTCTTCATCAGGAAGGTGATTCCTCCGGTTGTTTGCTCCACTACACCGTTCTTCCTTTTGATCATTTGCTTTAGGTCGACCTTCAAGTTACTCAGATTGATACCATGTTCTGCAAAATGTTTATTCGCGTTGTGGTAGTGTTCACTCGAATCGAGCAAGGCTTTGGATGGTATACATCCGACATTCAAGCAGGTACCTCCCAAGGTACTATATTTCTCAATAATGGCTGTTTTTAACCCTAGTTGACCGCAACGGATAGCGGCTACATAGCCTCCGGGTCCGCTGCCTATTACTACGACGTCGTATTGCATGGATATAATTTATTTTCTTATCAATTTACAGATATTTTGCCAATTTCTGTTCACGAGCAAACAAAGTGAAATTGACAGTCAAAGGTATGAATTCTTACCGCTAATTCCTTATAAAAGCGTGAATTGAATGATAAAACTTGGATAATTTGACTTTTTTATTGACTATCGGATTGTTCATTCAAGACCATGCGCTTTTAGAATCAACATATACCTTTTCTCATAATTTGCATAGTAACTTTGGTGCAGGCCAAGGTAGCTAAAAAACCGGTCTTAAATCATCCATTCTTATCTGTATGAATAGCTTAGCTTCATAGAAAAAGCCCTGTAAGTATGACACTTACAGGGCCTTTAAACTGTATATTAAGTTCTATTCAGCTACGATTTTACCTTGCATCGTTCCCCAGTGTCCGGGGAAACTACATATAAATTCGTATACACCTGCTTTTGGTAAGGTAAATTCGATTTCATCTGACTGACCTGGACCTAAAAGCTTCGTATGGGCAATAATCGAGGAAGCAAAAGTAGAAGGGATATATTCATCATCCTTCGCTTTGAAAGCTTCTCCTCCAAAGGCCGCGATGTCAGTACCTTGATCTAAGACAACGGCGTTATGTCCCATTGACTCGATCGGTTGTTGTCCAACATTCTTCAACGTAAGTTTTACCTTTTCTCCGGCCTTTACTTTGAACAAATCCTTATCGAAACGCATGTCATCAGAAGCCTGAAGCTCGATATGGCTTGTTACCTGCACATTTTCTATACCGGGAACAGTGGCAGCAGCCGGAGTCTCTGCCGGGGTACTTGAAGCAGCCGTCTCTTCATGTTCGTGGGTAGCATTTTTATTCTCACCTCCACCACAAGCTGCTAAAAACAATGCCGCCGCTAAAGCCGGCACGATAAATACTTTCTTCATTTCTTTTCTTTTTTGTTTTTCTTATTAGCTAATTACAAACTTATTAATAATTTATCAAAATCCTTTTGCTTCTCTTGAAATTGTACCACATTAAGCTTTTAGGTGTTAGCAATTAGGTATTAGCTTTCGGATGTCAGCTATCGGCTCTAGGGTATAAGGTTTGAGCACGTCACCAACTATTTTCCTACTTAACCACTTAACCACTTAACGATTCAACTATTAAAGAATAGGATGTCGCTCAAAGGGCTTCGTCCGATCAAATAAATAACGATAAGTGTGATGCGTCTTATAAATGTGGGCGCCGATTTGCTGCGCCAAATTCATCATCTTGGGATTAAAATCGCCTATCCAATTCATTTGTAACTCTTCGTAACCGGTTTTCGCTTTTTTGTTAATAAATACACGGGCCGACTCCATTACCAAACCCACCTCTACCCCTTTACGCTGATGTTCGGGCACAATACCGAAAACTATACCGAAGAGCGTTTTGCAACGCTTAAACCATTTATTCCAAAGCAAAACAAACAGGCCTCGCAGCCCAATTTTCCCCTTTACATATTTCACTAATAGCTGGTTTACATCGGGTATGCTAATAAAGAAGCCTACAGGTTCTCCTTCGTAATAAGCAAACCATAGTCCGATCGGATCAACGATCGGTTTCAAATTCTTCATTAATTTGTTAGCCTGCTCTTCTGTCATCTTTCCTACCCCATCATGGTTCACCCAGGCCTTATTATAAATCATTCGAAACTGTCGCGCTGCACGATCCAACTCGTGTCGCTTTACATGATCAAAATGGTAACCCTTCATTCCCAGGACACGTTTAGCCTTGGCCGCGTATCGATCATCTATGTTACCGTCTGTTAACCGTCTATAGGTATATTGTTTGAAATAGGTCTGAAAACCATAAGCTTCAAAAAGTGTTTGGTAAAAGGGCGGATTATAATTACTGCAATAGCAGGGTTCAACAAAACCGTCAACGAGCAGTCCCCACCAACGCTCCCTACTCCCAAAATTGATCGGACCGTCCATCGCTTCCATCCCTTGCTGTTTCAACCATTCCTTTGCGACGTCAAACAAGGCGAAGGCAGCCTCTTGATCATTAATGCATTCAAAAAATCCACAACCTCCCGTGGGTTGCGCATAGCTTTTGGCACTTATGGTATCAAAAAAGGCCGCTATTCGTCCGATTGCCTTTCCATGAGAATCAAACAAGACCCATCTGCAGCAATCGCCGATGGCAAAGAGGCCATTTTTTTGTCGGTCAAACACACTTTCTACATCTTCATTTAGCGGTTGTATATAGTTTTTATCAGAAGCATATAAAGACAAAGGTATTTCTAGAAAAATTTTAGCGAGTGCGGGAGTATCTACCTTTTTAATTTTCATTGGAATAAATTTGCTTTTAATGGCAATGAAGCTTGCATAAATTATTCACTGTCTTCTGTTTATAACAATTTATGCAGGTTTCATTCCTTTTTTATACGTCTACAAAACCATGGAAGATATATAATTTTGGCCCATGCTTGCAACTCTTACTTTATAGTCAGCTCACGAAAACCAGTCTGTTTTAAAACATAAGCGGTTAAGGCACTTTATCTTGTATAAATAAAAAGATTTGAAATTTGTTTTTAAACGAATAAAGATAAAAAAAATGCAACGTTTTCCGACTTTATGCGTCTTATATAAAAATCACGCTACATTAGAAGCGATAAAAACAAACCAATAGATACATGAAGGATACCGCTTTGCACTTATCGGGACGCAGTTGGTAAACCTCATGACCACTTAAAACAGTATTTAAATGAAAAGGTTATTCGGATCACTCGGATGGTTAGCAGTATTACTGCCTTTTATGTGCATGGGTATAGCACATGCAACCTTATTAAACAAGCTCGATGAAGAGCGCCGGGATGTTAGCGGTTTTAACAGCATACAGAACAGCGGGAGCTTCCACGTGTACATTAAAATGGGAAATACCGAATCGCTCAAATTAGAAGGCGATCCGGAAACCTTACAAAATGTAGAAACCGTAGTAGAACAGGGAGCACTTAAAATCCGCATGAAAAAAAACCTGAATTGGTTTTCGATCAATAAAGGACATGTATCGGTGTATATCACCGCTAAGCAGTTAACCGGCTTATCTCAGAGTGGATCAGGAAAAATCGAAGTGTCCGGTACAATTACTTCGCCGGCACTTGACGTGAAAGTAAGTGGATCCGGCAATATATCCTGTACGGCCAAGGTAGATAATTTTGTTGCTGCTATCAGTGGTTCGGGACAACTTGATATTCAGGGGTCGACTGAAAGTAACGACATCCGGATTAGTGGTTCGGGCAAATTTAACGGGGCAAAATTAACGGCTAATAGCACGAATGTTAACATTAGTGGATCAGGTGATGCCTATGTGTTTACCAATCAGGAATTAAACGCCAAAATCAGTGGCTCCGGTTCCGTCCATTATGCAGGAAATGTAAAAAGTGTGAATGCTTCCACCTCCGGATCAGGCAAAGTTAGAAGGCTATAAGGGGTGTGGGGTATAAGGTATAGGGTGTAAGGTATAAGGGATGAGGGGCAAGGTATAAGGAGTAAGGTATGGGGGTAAGGTAAATCCCCCCTGCTCATTGCTCTATTAAGTTATTTGGCAACTCAAGCCTGACTAGTTATAAGTTCTACGTTATAGGTTGTAAGTAAGGGTCAGTGCTACTCGTAACCATCATCACATTGGCTGATCCTATATCTTACGTCTACGATCAACCATTTCCCTACTCAACTATTTCCCTACAACTACTTCACTAATTAAACTTCAACGCTTTTCCGAAATTATACCGAAGCTGGATCATTTGTTGGTTGCTGATCTCGCCTGGTGTAAAGTGCAAACTGAACATAAAGAAACCTTCCACATTTCCTTTTCTAAACGGTCGCCAGCCAAGATCCAATCGATCGTAGCTATCTTTCGTGTAAAACCGGTCTCCGAATAGGATATCGTGTGCCTGCCCTTTATAAAAGGTATTATGTATAAACCAGGATCGGTAGGCGGCATGCAGGTCAGCAATGAATCCTTTTGGCGTACGGGTGTCATACTCTCCCCTTATACGATCCAATGATCCTAAACCACCGGCCGCAATCGTCAGTGAATCCAGCACCCATTGATCGCTCAAGTCGGCCCCGATCTGCAAAAGAGCAACCATATTATCCCGCACGGGGAACTCGCCATTAGACGTATTGGCCGTATGCAGCATACTTAAATAATGTGAAAAGAAAAACAGGCCAGTTTGCGCTCTTCCGGACAAACCAACCATAAACTGTTCCCTTTTTTCAGCTGTTTGCCTACTGGTCCAATCAACCCATATCTGCTGATGGAAACTTCCCTTTCGATAACGGAAAAAGAGCCCTTCTATATTAGGCCGGTAATACATTAAGGTATCGTTCAATACGGCACGAGGATAGTCGCCCAATAGTTCGGAGCGCGGAAATGCACCAATATAAAAGGACAAGCCCCTGTTTTCGTAGTTATAGTAAAGGATTGGATTTACTTTTTCGCCAAAAGGTTCCGCACCAAACTCCTGTAAAAAATTGACCCCAAAGCGGATACGATGCGTACTATCAAGCCGAAGCCCCACTTCGGGAGCAAAACGCATGCCCAGTATCGACTGTGAATGGAGCTTCGCATTTAAATACTCTCGGTTATCAGCAAAGCCGAAAGCCTTCACCTGCCATTCAAACTCCTGTTGTCCTCTCGAAACAAAAAATGAAAGGCAATATAAAGTAACCAGTACTAATTTTTTCATATTCTATAATGACACCCTTGGCAAGTTTCTATAGTTTGCCCGGGTAAACAAGCTGCGCCAATAATTCAACGAAAGGTTCTTGATGATCATTTAATATAGACATTCTCAAAAAAAAGCGGTTGAATAAATTCCAACCGCTTTTTAAAAGATAAGCTTTTTATTAAATGCCCAATAATAAACGAGCAGGGTCTTCCAACAATTCCTTCACCCGAACCAAGAAACTAACAGATTCCCGTCCGTCAACGATGCGGTGGTCATAAGACAGGGCGACATACATCATTGGGCGAATCACGACCTCACCATTAATGGCTACCGGACGTTCCACGATGTTATGCATTCCTAGGATGGCTGATTGAGGGGCATTGATAATCGGTGTAGACATCATGGATCCGAACACACCACCGTTGGTGATGGTAAAGGTACCACCGGTCATTTCATCAATAGTCAATTTGTTATCCCGCGCTTTCAAGGCCAAATCGCGAACTGCTTTTTCGATTTCGTCTAGGGTCATGGACTCTGCATTACGGATTACCGGTACCACTAAACCTTTCGGTGCAGAAACCGCGATAGAGATGTCCGCGAAATTGCTATATACAATCTCGTTATCCTCGATCCGTGCATTTACTGCAGGCCACTCCGCCAAGGCCGTCGTTACGGCTTTCGTGAAGAATGACATAAAGCCGAGGCCCACACCATATTTATCTTTGAATTTATCCTTATACTTTGCACGCAGATCCATGATCGGCTTCATGTCCACTTCGTTGAAAGTAGTCAGCATCGCCGTTTCATTTTTAACAGAAACTAAACGCTTGGCTATCGTCTTACGGAGTGAAGACATTTTCTCCCTACGTTCATCTCTCGAACCGGCAGCAGCTTTAGGTGCTGTTGTCGATGGTTCAGCCTTAGGAGCCGACGCTGTCGCTGCCGGTTTTGGCTCAACGGCCTTTTTCTCCGCTTTTAAGGCATCTTCTTTTGTAATACGTCCGTCCTTCCCGGTTCCTTTAATGGTACTTGGGTCAATTCCTTTTTCCTTTAAAATCTTAGCAGCAGCGGGTGAAGGTGTTCCGGCAGCATAGTTTTGTTCCTTTTCTTCTTCCTCTTCTTTTGCTGTAGCCGGAGCTGACGCGCTGCTTGGGGCCGCAGCTGCAGCGCCCTTACCAGACGGAATAATCTTACATACTACTGCACCTATAGCAAGGGTATCACCCTCTTGTGCAACAATCTGTAAAGTCCCTGCTACCTCAGCAGGCAGTTCGAAAGTTGCTTTATCAGATTCCAGTTCCGCCAAATCTTCATCCATCTCTACGTAATCACCGTCCTTTTTCAGCCATTGCGACAAGGTCACTTCGGTGATCGACTCGCCCACAGTCGGCACTTTAATTTCAACAGGAGCTCCGGTTGAACCATTATCTTGAGTGGCCGGTTTTGCCTCCGGTGTAGCCGTTGGTGTAGTATTATTTTGTGTTGTGCTTGCGCCTTTACCATCTGCCTCTTCAATGGTGCAGACAACCGCACCAATCTCCAAGGTATCCCCTTCTTTAGCAATAATACGGAGTATCCCAGCCTTTTCAGCCGGTAATTCAAAGGTGGCTTTATCGGATTCTAATTCAGCCAAATTTTCATCCATTTCTACATAGTCGCCATCTTTTTTCAGCCATTGAGATAAGGTAACTTCCGTTATCGACTCGCCTACGGCTGGAACTTTTATTTCTATTGCCATAATCTTTTATGTTAGTCTACTTTTGCTGCTTCTTTAGTTGTCTTTTTTACTTGTTTTTTTGCTTCTGTTCCTGCGCTGTCGTCGGCGAAGGCGCGACTGATCAACGACAGTTGTTGTGCATTGTGTTGTTTCGAATAACCGGTAGCCGTACTGCTGCTCTCTTTACGCGAGATTACGTCCAGCTCCACGCTTGTTTTGCGATATTTACGGCAAATGTGTGGCCAAGCGCCCATGTTTTCCGGTTCTTCTTGCACCCAGTAGAACTTGGTTGCATTCTTATATTTCTGGCGGATAGCGCGTATTTTATCAGTAGGTGTCGGATAAAGCTGCTCCACTCGTATGATAGCAACATCCTTCCGTTTATCATCTTGCTGTTTTTGCAGCAAATCGAAATAAACCTTCCCTGTGCAGAAAAGCACACGTTTTACATCGGCTGTTTTTACGTAACTATCATCGATAATCTCCTGAAATTGACCTTCAGTAAAATCTTTCAGCTTACTCACCACCTTCGGATGTCTCAACAGACTCTTTGGTGTAAATACGATTAATGGTTTTCTGAAATCACGATGCAATTGACGTCTAAGTAAGTGGAAAAAGTTTGCGGGCGTTGTGCAATTGGCTACTTGAATGTTATTTTCAGCGCAAGCTTCCAAGAAACGTTCGATACGTCCTGAAGAGTGTTCAGGGCCTTGTCCTTCATAACCATGAGGCAATAACATCACCAATCCGTTAGAACGCTTCCATTTTGTTTCAGCACTTACTAAGTATTGGTCAACGATGATCTGCGCTCCATTGAAAAAGTCGCCAAATTGAGCTTCCCAAATAGTGAGGCATTGGGGGTTTGCCAAAGCATAACCATACTCAAAGCCTAGCACACCATATTCAGAAAGTAAGGAGTTATAAATATCGAACTTAACATCGCCCTTGTTAATCGCTTTTAAAGGAATATACTCCTCTTCCGAATCTTCCAGCGTAATCACTGCATGACGGTGCGAGAAAGTACCGCGTTCAACATCCTGTCCGGAAATACGAACTCGAGATCCCTCTGCTAATAACGTTCCATAGGCCATTAGCTCTCCCATCGCCCAGTCGTACGAATCTTCTTCAATCATATTATAACGTGCTTCGAACAACTTTGCAGTTTTGCTGAAGAATTTTTTATCCTTTGGAAGCAGCGTAATTAATTTGGCGATTTCGATGAATTTCTTTTTATCAACCGCTGTATTGGCCGGCTTAAAGATATCTTCATACTTAGCAGGCTTTAATCCTTTCCAAGCGCCGGAAAACATTGGGTTGGACTCGCTCAGGTTTTCTGCCTCTTTCGATTCATCCAAGCGTTGTTGTAATAAGGCTTTGAAATCTTTCTCCATCTCCTTCGCCAAGTTAGCATCCACGCTGCCTTGTTCCATTAGCTTTTTATTATAGATTTCGCGGGGATTTGGATGTGAAGCAATCGCCTTATATAATTTCGGTTGGGTAAATTTAGGCTCATCTGCCTCATTATGTCCATAACGGCGGTAACATAACACGTCGATATAAACATCCGTATGGTAACGCTGGCGATATTCCACCGCCATATTGATTGCAAATATTAAGGCTTCCACATCATCACCGTTTACATGGAAGACAGGGGAAAGGGTCACCTTTGCTAAATCTGTACAATAAGTAGATGAGCGCGCATCTTTAAAATTGGTGGTAAAGCCGATTTGGTTATTGATGACCAGGTGAATGGTTCCTCCGGTAGAGTATCCATCTAATTTTGACATTTGCGCCACTTCGTATACAATACCTTGACCTGCAATTGCAGCATCACCATGAATTAAAATAGGGGCAATTTTCAATTTATCCCCATCGTATTTCATATCGATTTTAGAACGCACCAAGCCTTCTACCACTGGATTGACAGTTTCCAAATGGGAAGGATTTGGACATAAACTTAAATGGACGTCCTTGCCGGTATTTGTTTTGATATCCGTTGAGAAACCCAGGTGATATTTTACATCTCCTCCGAAATCGGGTTCATCACCCTGTGCAGCATAGGTTTTTCCTTCAAACTCAGAGAAAATATCTTTGTAGGTTTTTCCCATGATATTGGCCAGTACATTGAGTCGACCGCGGTGCGCCATACCAATCACGAATTCCTGAATACCAAGATCAGCACCTTTCTCAATGATAGAATCCAGCGCCGGAATGACCGTTTCAGCTCCTTCCAGCGAAAACCGTTTCTGCCCCAAAAATTTGGTGCCTAAAAAGTTTTCAAAAACTACGGCTTCATTCAGTTTCTGAAGAATTCTTTTTTTCTTTTCAATAGGAAAATTTGGCTGGTTGCGTGTACTTTCCATATACTCTGTCAACCACTTCACTTTTTCAGGATGCCGAATATAGGTGAATTCAGCGCCGATCGATTGACAATAAGTTTCTTCGATAAGCTGACGAATGTCGCGTAATTTAGCCGGACCTAAGCCAACTTCTACTCCGGCATTAAAAACGGTGTCCATATCCGCTTCCGATAAGCCGAAGGTTTCCAGCTCCTTTCCCGGATAATACGGTCTCCGTTCACGAACGGGGTTAGTTTTTGTAAACAAGTGTCCACGGTCACGGTAACCGTGAATCATATTTAATACCCTTATTTCTTTCAGAGAATGCTCAGAAACGTCGCCGCCTTCCACCGGTTGCCCATGGCCTCCCGCCTGCTCTCCGAATTCAAATCCTTCAAAAAATTTCTGCCATCCAAAATCGACCGAATCGGGGTCTTCCTTATACGCTTTGTAGAGCGATTCTACGTAACTTGAGTCTGCGTTACTAAGATATGAAAGTCTGTCCATTTACTTTATAATACGATGTGCTGACAAAGTTATAAAATATCTGACGGAATGCACATTAAATCAAATTTAATTATAACGTCAGCACAAAAATTTGCTTGATAGTTACCGCACGGTGACGCACATTTTTTCTCAACAAGTTAAGCATGGAAATGTTTAGCTCGAATAAGACAATTGGGGGGTCCCCCAGCGTTTGACATATTCGCCTTGGGCGTCTAGTAAATTTTGCAACTTCTTGATATCGCGAATACCATTATCCTTGGTACTGCTGCCAACACCGGCAATATGTGCCCAATTGCCATAATTGGAGGCAGGGTTGTAATCAACCAGTTTGTCTTCAAAATAGGCAGCACCTAGCAGGTGGCTGATATTTAAGTTGCTTACGAGGTAATGTGCTACCAGCATCCGGGCAGTATGGGATATAAAACCTATTGTATTCAGCTGGTGCATGGCGGCATCGACGAAGGGATCGCCCGTCTCTCCTCGCTTCCACCGGTCGAATAAAGCGTCCCCCACCAGTTCATAAGCGGGTATTTCATTAGAGAAACCTTGCTGTAAAAAGAACTTGTTACCATGCTTTTTAAACATGAAGCGAAAGTAATCGCGCCACAACAAGCCGGTAATAATAGCTGCTGCTTGTTTTTTCGGCAGGCTTTTATCCTCATATTTTTTCACCGCATGATACACGGTATGCACCGACAAACATCCCATTGCTATCCAAGGCGACAAGACGGTTCCTTCTTCAGAACCAAAAGAGCCTGTCAATGATGCCGTATCAGCACCTGCCAATAAAGTCTCCAGACGCCTCAATCCCTCAGTTTCTCCGCCTTTAAAAGGCGATTGATCTGCTATTCCGATTAGATCAGCCGAAAAGCCGAGCGATGCCAAGGAAGGAATCTCGCTCGCTTCCAAATTATCGGGAACCTCAATTTTCACCGGCGTTTCTACCGAAGGTCGGATAGTTGTTTCCCGTTCTATTTTCTTTCTGAAGGTTGCAAAAGCATCGGGAATATCTTTAATTGGAAAGGGTAAATCTTCTTTATGATATAACGTGTGTCCTATAAAATGGCGTAGATTAAGTCGCTTCTTCCACAACGCTTCCTCTACAAGTGTCGAGATATGCGTTTCTTCCTTGGCAACCTCGCGATGGTGATATACTTCCTTTACCTGATATCGCTCTGCCAATGTTGGCAATATTTCCTCAGGATAACCGGAAACGACTAATAAGTCGGCACCCAATGAACGCAGGGAAAGTCGGAGGTCCTGTACACTTTCCAAGATAAATTTTGCACGAATAACACCGGTTTTATGCATTCCATTTTTTAAAGGAGTAAATTGACGGGGGTCAAAAACATATACCGGCACCACCCTGTCTGCCTTAGCAAGCGCCTGCCATAATATTTCATTATCACGCACGCGTAAGTCATTTCTAAACCAAACAAGGATTGTATCTTTATTCATTCTTAATATAGGAAACTTTTAATCTCAAATATACTGGTTTTTAAATTCATAAAACAAAAATAGCGGGATTCTCCGCAAGCTTTTACACCGCGTTAACAAACCTTGTTTAAACATGGTGTTTTTTAATGCTTTCCTTATGAAATACTTATTTCATTTTAAACTAAACAGAAAGAACGATATAATTGTAGTTATAAACGTGACATAGGCCTTGCGAAATGAATATACTAATTACCGGACTGAACAATTATTTGGGGAAGCGATTGGCGTGGCATCTTGCCGATGAAGGGTACCAAACATCTTGCTTGGTGCGGAATGAGAAGCATTTCTTGGAAACGACGGAAGAGCATCCGAATGTATCCGTTATACGTGGAGACCTAGTACGCGAACGTTATACACCGACGATTGCGGAACAGATAGATGTGGCCATTTACCTCAGTCAGGATTCTGCCGAATGGAGCGAGCAATACAAAAACCTCGAGCTTCTCTCGTTGATCAACTTTATTAAGCAAGCGAGAAAAAGCAATAGCCAACAACTTGTTTATATTACGCGTTTGCGTACACCTTTTATAAAAGAAGTGCAACAGATTTTGACGGATAGTTATATTTCTTATACCATTGTTAGGATCAGCAATATTATCGGAAAAGAGTCTATCTTGATGGAAATGATGAAAAAGGTGTCGTCGCGCTTCATTATCTTTGCCAATCAGCGTTTGGTAAAAATGCGTGCGCAGCCGATTGCTCTGCAGGATTTGTTAACTTATCTAAGCTTTATCGTGCTTAATCCTGCCGCCTTTAATCAAAGCTTCGACATTGGTGGGCCCGACGTTCTGAGTTATAAAGAGATGCTGAAGGCTTACATGAAGCAGATACATATCAATAGGCCGATTGTTTCAGTACCAAGCTTTAATAACCGTCTGTCCGCTTTTTTTATCAGTCTCACGACAGGTGTAAGCGTATCCACAGCGCGCGCCTTCGGCGAGAATATTACGCAAGATTTATTGTGCGAAAACAATCACATCCGTGATTTGTTTCCTCATGAATGCCTGACATTTGAACAAGCGCTCAAAGCGGCGCTTGCTTAAAGTTTAATACCGTACACATGAAGAGAATATTAATCACCGGGGCCTCGGGTATGGTCGGTGAGCACCTAACAGCAGCACTTACGAAAAAGGGGTACATCGTTCACGCCCTCGTACGCAAGCCACAACGGGATAGCGAACAGGTAAAATACTTTACCTGGAATGTGGAGGAGGGTATAATAGACAAGACTTGTATAGAAGAGGTGGATGCGATTGTTCATCTCGCCGGTGAAAATATTGGAAAAAGACCGTGGAGTAAAAATGTACGAACGAAGATCCTAAAAAGCCGCACCGATAGTATCGGACTTATTTATAAATTATTATCAACCGGTAATCACCAGGTAAAGCAGGTGGTATCGGCTTCCGGAACGGGCTATTACGGCAATAAACGGGACGAATTATTGAGTGAAGACCGTGTTCCCGCGGACGACTTCCTGGGTCAGACTTGTTTTGCCTGGGAGATGGCCGTAGCAAAAGGTCGGTCGCTCGGGCTTCGTACGGTTTCTTTGAGGTGTGGTGTGGTGTTCGCCAAAGAAGGCGGTGCCTTATCCAAAATAGCTGCACCTATTAAACTTGGACTTGGGGCTACTTTAGGAAGCGGAAAACAATATATTCCTTGGATCCATATCCAGGATGCCGTTAATATGTATATCTACGCTTTGGAGCACCCGGGATTACAGGGAGTCTACAACATGGTAGCTCCGGAACCTGTCACCAATAAACAATTAAATCAACAGATTGCAAAGATTTTAGGTAAACCGCTGTGGCTGCCGCCTGTCCCTGCTTTCGTCCTGAAATCCATTATGGGTAAAATGAGTGAGTTACTATTGGATAGTGCAAAAGTATCGCCCGACAAAATACTTAACGCTGGCTTTCGGTTTACCTATCCCACCATAGAAACTGCTTTAAAACATATTTTTGAAAGAGAAAAGAGGGATGAGTAGGAAAGAGCGCCCCTGTATATTCTGGTTCAGACGTGATCTACGCCTACAGGATAATCATGCGCTGTATGAGGCGTTGCGTAGCTGATACAAAGTCCAACCCGTATTCATTTTTGACACTGCGATATTGTCGAAGTTGGAAGATCACGATGATGCCCGAGTTTCATTTATCCATCGTGAGCTGAGAGCCATAAACAAACAGCTGGAACAACAAGGCTCCGGCATCGCCTTTTACCATGATGAACCAAATAAAGCTTGGGAAGAAATTGTAAAAAAATTCGATCCCATAGCGGTATATTTTAATCATGATTATGAACCTTATGCGCGAAAGCGAGATAAAGAAATAAGTGATTTTCTTAGGCAATACCATATTGCCGTTTATACCTTTAAAGATCAGGTCATTTTTGAAAAGGAAGAAGTCCTGAAGAGTAATGGCGAACCTTATACCGTATTTACCCCTTATAGAAATTGTTGGCTCGCTCAATTAGGTGAATCCCATCTTAAAAATTATCCAAGTGAGCGTCACTTAGCGGCACTCCGATCTCATTGGCAAACGATTCCCACACTAAAAGAGCTAGGATTTGTTGCTACCAAACAAACTTTTCCGAGTAAAAGCTATAAGACGGTTATAGGCGATTATCACCATACACGCGATATCCCTGCGGACGAAAAAGGCACAAGCCATTTGAGTGTACACCTCCGTTTTGGGACGGTCAGTATTCGTTCACTGATAAAGGATGCACGACAAGCGAGCGAAAAAACATGGCTAAATGAGCTGATCTGGCGCGAGTTCTATATGATGATTTTATGGCACTTTCCTGAAACAGTTAACAAGGCCTTTAAATCTGCTTACGACCGAATTCATTGGCGTAATAATGAAAGCGAATTTGACGCGTGGTGCCAAGGGAAAACCGGTTATCCGCTGGTAGATGCCGGTATGCGGCAATTGAATGAGACGGGCTTTATGCATAATCGAGTACGGATGGTGGTGGCTAGTTTTTTGTGTAAACATTTGCTGATCGACTGGCGATGGGGAGAAGCCTATTTTGCGCGAAAATTACAGGATTATGAACAAAGCAGTAATGTAGGAAACTGGCAGTGGGCTGCCGGATCAGGCAACGATGCGGCTCCTTATTTTAGGGTATTTAATCCGGAGATACAATTAAAAAAATTTGACCCCAAGCTCGTTTATGCAAAACGCTGGATTCCCGAATTGGATGACCCCTTTCGCTATCCTAGCCCCATTATAGAACATAAAAAAGCCCGCGAGCGGGCTTTGGAGGTGTATAAAAGTGCTTTGAAGGATTAGTCATCGTTCTCTGTCTTCCGCACAGAAATTTCGAAGTCCAACGCCGAAAATGGTGCTATCGAAGACGATCCGGAATATCCGTACGCTTGCGTTGAAGGTGTAAGAAAACGGACCGTTCCTCCCTGATTTATTTTGGGAAGAACTTCCTTCCAAGCATTAACTGTATTAGATATTAAGACTGTCGCAGAGTCTGCACTTTGAAATTCGGTACCGTTCATTAAATGCAATTTATATGAGCAAGTAATTGTCGAATCAACCGTAATTGGATTACCGTCACCCTGCTCAGTAATTTGATAATATATTCCAGTCTCGGTTTTTGTAAAATCGGCAGTATCTAGTCCTGCAGCCTGCATTCTCTTTCGTATGGACAAGTCCTCATAAGCCGGCATACTCGCACTATCAATGACCCGAATCACATAATCCATCGAAGCATTGGAAGGTATCCCCAAATCGGTGTTTCCATTTCGACCGTAAGGCAATAAGCGTGACGGGATAAGCACCCGGATTTGACCATCCGTCTTCTTCAACATGCTTCGGATAGCCATTTTTAAGCCTTCTTCTCGTTCAATTTGCTGCTGATAGGCAGGGCTCGTGGAAATCGCGGTGCCCTGCGGAGCGGCCCCCAAGAAATAGCCCAAATAATCAAAATAACGACTGGCGGAAGCAAAGGTATCGGTTACGCTATAAACACCATCCAATGAGCGCACGGTATAGACCAAGGCGTACCGACCGGTATAGTCGATATCATTCCCCTTTCCCTCTTCCAATATTTGATAATACATACCGCTATTGCCAAGCGGTTGAACCGTTAAGTTGTTAGCCCGTATATAGGAATCAATACTGACCGCATCAAGTTCTTCGATGCTTTGGTACTCCTGTTTCTTACAGGCTGCGAAAAGGCTCATGCCCAATAAACTTAATAAGGATATTCTTTTGATAGAAAGGTTCATTTATACTTTATCTCTTGTCTCTAAATTATGTGAAAATCAATTCTTACGCATTGTTTTGGGTTTGTCGGCATCGGTGATATCCAAGACTTCCAGTTCATAGTCAAGTGGCGAATTTTCCTTGACAATACCATAGGGACGGTCTTGATAGCCATATACGGAAGGTGTGATGATTCTTATTTTAGCACCGATACGTAAACCACCTTCCAATAATCCGCCAACACTTTTTGGATAAAAGGCAATTTTCCAAGCCAAAATCCGCCCGGTATCGGTTTCGGAAGTTAGCAACGGTTTATAAGGAATGGAATCCAAGCTTGTGTTTTCTTCAAAGACCGTGCTATCCAACATACGTGCTGTATATTTTACCCGGATCAGTTTATTTTTCAGCTGCTCTTTGTTTGTTGCCGAATCGATCGTCAGATAATCGACAGCCGTAGTCCCCGAATCGCTCAAGACATACCAAATACCGGTCTCCTGATGAAGCTTGGCCGAATCGGACAAGCCATGTGCCGTAATATAAGAAGCAATCATAGGCGCTTCTCGCTCCAACACCAGCTGTTGATCATAGACATAGACTTCCTCCTTATCGCATGAAACTGCCATAAGCCCCATTATAATAAAGAAAATGAGGGTGTAGAGTCTGCCCATAAAATTCAATACAATGCTATTTGCAAAGTTATTGAATTAATTGGTTAAATGCATGTATTAACATTTTTTAACATTGATGCAAGCAATAAGCTTTAAGCCATAGGCGAGCGCCATTCAACACTCGCCTTTTTGAACTTTTACTTTTTATTTTTGAATTTTTACTTTTTACTTTTTAATGCACATTCGACATATCCAGTTTAGCTTTCGCATTTTTCAGCATAAGGATAAAAGGCACACAGATTAAGAACATGATACCGATATATAAGAACACGTCCATGTAAGAAAGCACTGAAGCCTGGTTCATAAGCGACCCATCCATCGCTTTCAGCGCGGCAGCTTTAGCTTGGTTGGGTGCCATACCATGTTGCATAAAATTACTTACCATCCCTTGATATCGCTGTTGAAACAAGGGATTGTTCGGGTTGATATGCTCAATTAAATTATTACGATGTAGGGCGTTTTGCCGGGTCATAAAGGTAGTAATCAAAGCGATACCGAAGGAACCACCTAACTGCCGCATCATCCCGGTGAAGGCTGCTCCTTGACCGATCTGCGCCCCTTTTAAGGTGGAAAGTGATAGGGTACTTACCGGAATGAATAGCATACTCATGGCTAAACCGCGCAGCATCAGCATCCAAAAGAAATTGCCCTCCCCTGTATCCGGCGTTATAATACGAAAACCCCAAAAACAGAACATAAAGAAGAGAAACATTCCCATAGCGGCCAGGTATTTTTGTTTCACCCCCCGCTGCAGGACCTGTCCGATGATCGGCATCATAAAGGCCGTGACCAATGAAGACGGCACCATCAAAAGACCCGCCTGATAAGCCGTCCAACCGAGGCTGTTTTGTGTATAAAGCGGAATAATGAATGTTGATCCGTACAAACCAAACCCCATAATAAAGGAAAGGATCGTGCCCACCCGTAAATTGGCATCTTTCAGTACGCGCAACTCGACAATCGGGTTTTTGACCGTGAGTTCGCGCCAGATAAATAAATAAACACAAGCCGCGCAAAGAATGGTAAAGGCCAAAATCATACTGTTATTGAACCAATCTTCTTCTTGTCCGCGTTCCAATACAAACTGCAACGATCCGACGGCCCCGGCCAGAAATACAATCCCCCACCAGTCAATTTCCCGCGCCGACCGCTTCTCGCCGTATTTAGGACTTTTAACGAACTTAAGTGTCAGCATGGTTGCAATTACACCAATTGGAATATTGATATAAAAGATGTAAGGCCAGCTATAATTTTCAACGATATACCCACCGAGCGGAGGTCCCAGCGTAGGTCCGACGATGACTCCCAAACCATACAAAGCCTGAGCCATGCTTCTCTTTTCAATCGGGTACACTTCCGTGATAATGGTTTGAGAGGTTACCAACAGGGCACCACCCCCTACCCCTTGTAGAAACCGGAATAAAATCAATTCCCACATGGCGGTTGAATTACCACACAGAAAAGAACATATGGTGAAAAGAATAACCGAGGCGGCGAAATAATTGCGCCGACCGAATTGTTGAGAAAGGAAACTCGTTAGCGGCACTACGATGACGTTACCAATGGCATAAGCCGTAATGACCCAACCAATCTCGCTCAGCGTAGCGCCCATATTACCGCGCATCTCATTGAGCGCAACATTGATGATGGTGGTATCCACAATCTCCAAGAGCGCACATAAAATAGCTGTTATGGTAATAATTGCCCGCCGCCAACCATATTCAACTAAAGAATTTTGTTCCATATATTTTAAGATTTCAGCTTCCAGCCATCAGCAATCAGCTTTTTATTCAATACTTCCAATCTATAAATCCGAGAGCTGAAAGCTGATTTCCGATAGCTAATTAAGATGCACATCTACCAATACGTTCATTCCGGTACGGATTTTTTGAATCAATTCAGGACTTTGTCCCTCGTTAAAATCGATCCTCACCGGAATGCGCTGTACTACTTTCACAAAGTTACCGGAAGCGTTGTCGGGCGGTAACAAAGATTGAGCGGCACCGGTTGCCGGAGAGAAAGAAGCAACCACGCCTTCTAAGGTAGAGTCAGGATAAGCATCCACTTTAATAGACACTTTTTGTCCCGTTTTCATTTTAGTGAGTTGTGTCTCTTTAAAGTTTGCGATTACCCATTTTTCGGTAGTTGGAACAATGTTGAAAAGCGATTGCCCAGCTCCTAAAAATTGTCCCGGTTGCAAGTTCACTTTACCTACCTGACCGTCAATTGAAGCCGTAATCACGGTATAAGAAACATTTAACTTAGCTGCTTCCACTTCTGCTTCCCGTTGCTTAATGGTTGCCTCCGCTACCGATGCCTGCCCGGCACTAACGGATTTCTGCGTACCAACCGCAGCGGCTTGTCTTGCGGCCGATTGTTTCTGTGTTTGTAACACATCGAGCTGTCTTTGTGCCAACTGTTTGGTGGCTAAAGCCTCTTCATACTGTTGTTGCGTAATGCTATGATCCTTAATCAGATTCTCGTAACGCTTAAAATCATTTTCTGCCCGCCAAAGATTAACTTTTGCTGATTCAATCTGCGCTTCTACCGTGTTCACATTCACCTGAGAAGTACTGATATTGGCTTGGGCCACTTGAATACCCGCACCTGCTACATGGGCATTGCTCCGTGCGCTAGCCAATGAAGCCTCAGCCTGAGCTAAACTAACCTGATAATCCCGATCATCCAGGATCACCAAGGTATCTCCTTTATGCACCATTTGGTTATCGCTTACGCGGACCTCCTTGATATAACCGGATACGCGCGGAATAACCGGACTGATCGTCGACACGATTTGTGCATCATCTGTTTCTTCGTGTTTCTGAGCGTGTAAATATTTAATTACACCATATGTTCCTCCCACTAGGATGAGCAGAACGAAAACAATCGCAAAACCCTTATTTCCGGATTTTTTTTCCGGTTCTTTTGCCGTAGTTTGATTATTGGTTTCCATATTTTATTGCTAATACCTTTAAATCTCTTATTTGTTTATTCCCCTACGCTTACACCAGCGCTTTCATACAATTTATTATAAGCTACTACCGCATCGGCCTTTGCATATTCATAATCAATGCCTGCCTGTAAACGAGCCACATCGGCGTCCAACAAGTCGGTGGTAGTGGCTAGGCTGTTATCATATTTATTTTTAGTAATGCGATAATTCTCATTGGCTTGTTCCACGGCCTTTTCATATACTTGAATTTTTTTCAGGCTTTGCGTATAATCCTGATATGCTTTATGTATATCGATCCGTATCCCATCTTTCAATTGTTCCTGGTTCCATGCCAATTGTTCCTCCTGCGCTTTAGCCTGTTTAACTTTTGCTCCTGCTTTGTAAAGCGAAGCTAAATTATAACTCAAACCTACCCCGGCATTTAGGGCGTTGGTAACGGTTAGTGCGTGTGGAACATTGATACCGACATATCCCGCCGAAACCGCAAAAGACGGGTAGTACGATCCTTTTGCTACTTTCACATTCGCATGTGCAGCATCTTGTCGGCTCGAGAGCGCCTTGAAATCGGCGCGATTGTCCAAAGCCAGGCTTTCCCAGTCGGCCAGCGACTTGACTTGAGGTTTAACAGAAAGACCGGTGGTGTCTAAAACCAACCTGGTGCTTTCATCTAACCCCAGCATTAAATCAAAATTAAAATTTGTTATCTTCTCATTGTTCTCGGCATTCAGCAGCGCCAATTCTAAATTGCTTTCCTGAAGTTGAACTTTTAAGAGGTCATTTCTAGCCACCAGACCGTTCGCCTCCATATTAGCGAAATCTTTTACGCGCTGCTTTGAAGTATTCAGGTTTTCTGTCACCAGTTTTACCGCTGCTTGTGCTTTATATAAATTATAATACGCGGCAATGGTATTTTGTATCACCTCTTGCTTGTTCCGTTCGGCATCCAGTTCAGCTGCTTTTTCCAAATATTTAGCCGAAGCAATGCCATTAGTAATTTTACCACCGGCGAAAATCGGCAAGCTAGCGGTAGCCATCCCAAACATAGCTTGGCTAACATTCGGCATTTCGCTACCCGAACCTTCCCCTGATTCTTCCGATCCGGATCCCTGTAACTTAAAATCCACATTCGGTTTATTAACCCGCATGTATTGTCCGGAAATATCAATATCGGGCAGGCGGTTATCCTTCGCTTCTTGCAAAGAAGCTAAGGCCTGTTTAACCTTACTATCGCTCACTTTTAATTCTTTACTGTTTTCCAAGCTTAAATCAATCGCTTGTTGTAAAGTGAGCGTTCTTTGTTCCTGTGCTAACACCGTATTGCCTGCTATAACCAGCAAGCAACACCCTACTAAAAGTTTATTCACTTTATTTATTATATTATCCATTTTTGCTCTTATCTTTTTAATTCCGGTTGGGTCAGGTAAGCAATGAACATTTGCTTGAGATGATTCCGCAGTATTTTGATTTTTTCCTGTTGAAAATTCTCGGCTTCCGAGCCTTCCAGCTTGGCATTTTGTGCTTCGTAGCGACAATTGGCGAGCATCTGATTCACACTTCCAATCAATACGGAGGATAAAAAGAACACGTTTACATCCTTACGAAAAACACCAAGCCGCTGTCCCGCCTTTACAGCTCGCTCCATGAGCTTCCGGTTTTTGGTTTTCATCTCAAAAATCATATCAAACAGCGGTCCTTCCTGTAAAATACTGGCTTCGCGGGTCATAAGTCGATTAAATCGTTGCCTACTGTAGAGCGTGTCAATAAATACATCGATTATCTGTTCGACTTTTTCAAAGGCTGTACTGTCCTTTTCATAAAGAATACTCTCTAATTTGCCCGTAATAAACGTAAAGTGCTTTTTAAAAAGGGCTTCCAGCAATTTTTCTTTCGATCCGAAGTAGTAGGACACCATGGCTACATTGACTTCCGCGGCCTGTGCAATATCGCGGATGGAGGTCTTATCATATCCCTTCTCTGAAAATAAACGAAGGGCGGTGTCCATAATCAAAAGCTGCTTCTCACTGTATTCAGTCATCACTTAATGAATTAATGGGCGCAAAGTTAAACAAACGTTTAATTCAAACAAGCGTTTAACTCATTTGATAACATTAACGTAACACGCATCTGAAATAATCTATTGAAAATCAACAAATTATGAATTGTCTTTTTTTTGTAAAACGATTTCGTGTTGTTGAGTGACGGAATTAATGATGAATAACCGAACAAAGTGTGTTCATGAACACTTAAAAAACAGATAGTGAATAATTAGCTAATGGGATAATTATTCATTAGTGTTAACTTCAAAGGGCATTATTCATAGTCAATTACTTTTTTATTGGCATTCATGAGCTCATTGCACTCGGTTCATGAGCTCCCCTAGGGTCGGTTAGCCAATGTAAGCAGAAAAACCATTGCCAATCGCTGCTAAATAAGTCTTCCTTTAATCACTAAAGTGCGCGCTAATTTGTCGTGGACACACTGTTGCTTACGATCCATAAAGCCAATTAAATAACTCACGCCTAAAGTCAGTAAGCCTGTAATTTTGGCCATATTTCTCCAAAGCGCTCTTCCAAAGCCGATAGGATTGCCTTTCGTGTCGGTTACTTTAATTTGCAACAGCAATTTTCCAGGTGAAGCGTTTTTAGCGGAGCCCTCACCGATCACACATATAATGAATTTGAATAAAGGAACTGTCAATAGGCCGAAAAGGAGGTAAGTCCATTGCTCCTGTTTATGCTCGGCTTTGATCACAATCGCCAGGGCGAAACAACAGTAAATGAGAAAAGCGAAAAAATAGTCGATGGCCGCAGCTAGTAGCCTAACATCTAAGGTAGCATAGTATTGAGGCAGCGCCCGTTCGTATGCTATGCCCAATTTTGTACTGAGATCCGGAATTTCCCTCAGTTCTTTGTAATCATCCCAACCGTCTTCCTTGATAAAGTCTGTACCCACTAATCCCATCGTCCTTAGTTCCGATAAACTAAGTGGTCCAAATGGTTTGCCATTTTTTACTATGTAGTATGCTGTCAAATTAAAAAGTAAAAAGTCAAAATTAAAAATTCAAAAAGCCTCCCTCCCGGAAGATGGCCCGCTCCAGCAGGGATGACCTGTCTCCCGGAGGGATGATAAAAAACATCCTACCTTACACCAATCTCATCCAACAGCTCATACCTAAAATCTAAAACGTTATGCGCTAAACCGCTAACGCCTAAAACCTAATACCTTAATACCTCATGCTCTAAGCCCTAAAGCTCATGCCCAAAACCCTACACCTCCACTAATATCTTTTTACCGAAAATGAACTAAGCCCACCCTTTAAATCAATTAAATATTTATTTCCTGCCTGTTCAAAGCCTTCCGTTATATAAGACCCATCGTTCTGTTTAATAAATCCGGGAAATTCCTTAGAAGATAATCCGGACTTCACATCAATCCGGGCAGCGGCTTCCTTGGGAATTTCTATTTCTACGCTTGCTACACCTGACTCTGCGTCAATGATTGACTCGCCAATCGGCATACCCAGTTTTGTCTCAAAAGAAGCAGCGCCTCCTTTGAGCGTAAGGCGTTCAATTTTATATCGGCTTAAGTCGAAATCGACGGCTCCGGCTCCGACATCCACTCTGATAGTCCAAAGCGGGTTGGTATTCAAAGACATCTCAACCTCATTGTTTCCCTCACCATCGATATTCCAGTTCTTTTTCTTTACATCCTTCATTCTAAAGGTCAATTCAGCCACCGAGTCTTTGGTAGTCGTTTGAAGTACATGCCCCGAAAAAACACCACGCGAATGCGCGCTAAACAGTTCCGCGGCCTCCCCATCCATCTTGTACTCAACGGCACCACCTTTGATTTCGAGGTGGGCTTTTCGAATGCTTGGGCTATAGGGGCTCGAAAAATCCGCATTTTTCACCTCCCCGGCGATGTCGTTATCCCCCCGGTCTTTATTATCACCGCCGTCTTCATAGCTTATATGCCCTCCCCATATTCTACTCGGTTTTGATACCTGAAAGCCTATAAAAATCAAAACCGCAATAGTTGCAACCACTGAGATGGCATTGCCTACCCCATGCTTAGGTAACAGCAAGTTAACCCCCAGAATGATCAGAAACACCGGCCAAAAACGCCATAAACTCGACCAATAAAAAGAGATAACTCCCGTGTTACTTAATAGCCACATGACGCCGATAAAAAGCAGCACCAATCCCCAATTTAATCTTTCTCTATTCATATTCAATATATCTTAACGGTCGACACCAAGGAGCACGACCTATTGCTCCGTTTTATACCACAGCGTTACAGTTTGTTTTATGTACGCAGCTACGAAGGTTGTTCCGATTCGCTCTCTTCCGGTTTTTCCTTATCCTTAGGTTGTGCTATCAGTGGCTCTTCCGCTGCCTGACCTTTTCCGAGCTTGAAAGAGCTAAAGATGCTTATCAGTCCACCCACCACAAAAACAAGCGGCCAGTATTTGATAAGCTCCTCCCAAGTAATAAAATCCAATTGCAATAACAAAAAGAAAGTACCAATGAGCAGCAACGCGACGCCTACCGACCTTCGTTCCCTCTGTTTTCGCCGTTCCAAGTGATGGAATACATCCTCTCCTCCTACCGTAAACGTCTTCTCCATGTGCGGCCGGCCGTAGGGTTCCTGAAACCCGGGAAAAACAAAAGGTTTACGAGGTACTACAATCCACATAATCACATAGGCGATCGGACCTATCAGGCCAATCCCCGCAGCACTAAAAAATATGCTGAGTACAAAAATCACCCGTATCCAGGCCTTATCAATACCCAGATATTCCCCCAGGCCGGCACAGACGCCACCAAGCATGCCTTCCTGTTCATTTCTCCTAAGTTCCTTTTCCATGGTTATAAGCTATATGCTGTAATTTTTAGCCATCGGAAATCAGCTTCACTTTAGGCTTGAGCCATAGACGATAAGCTTTAAGCTTGCCCACCATCACATTGGCTAATCATTGGCTCATCGCCACATCACCGCTTCCAACACCCAACTAAATCTCCAAATCGAGCGGCCTGATAACGATTTCATCCACATTAGCTCCTTTGCTCATCTTTAAGCAAGTCACTACGGCATCTGCAATATCCTCCGCTGCTACAAATTTCTCAGAAGGGATATCCACACCCTCCCAAGAAGAAGTATACGTAGAGCCCGGAATAATTTCTGTAACCTTAACCCCATATGTTCCAAGCTCTTGCCTCAATATAGCTGTTAGACCATGTACTGCATACTTTGTTACACTGTATGAAGCAGCTTTTACAAAAGGCGATTTACCGGCTACCGATCCGACATTGAAAACGTGTCCACTCTTTCTTTGACACATTTTCTTACCAAAATAAACAGCCAAATAATGCGTACACAGCACGTTAACCGCCAAGTGATCGGCCAAAGATTCGGGTGATTCCTCCAAAAAGCCCCCCGGTACAAAAAGTCCGACGTTATTCACTAAGACATCCAAGTGAGAAAAAAAAGCATCGGTTTGCAGGGCCAGTGCTTTCACTTGCTGCTGATCCTTACAATCTGCAACCTGATAATAAAAACGTTGATTCGGATACCGGGATTCAAGCGCTGATTGTAAGGTAAGTAAGTCATTTTCTGTTCTGGCAGACAGCAAAATATCAAATCCTTCTTTTGCCAAAGCACAGGCAATGCTCTTTCCAATTCCTTTGGTGGCACCCGTAATGAGCGCACATTTTTTCATATCGTTATAAATTATTAATGTTGATTGTTCGCTTTAGGCTCTTTGCCCAACAAACAAATATATCAAATTGCTGTTTGTATTTCTGTTTAGCCAGCCGAATCGCTAAATTGCATATGAATGCAATTTTATATAAGTTTGGTGATAATATATTTTCTTGAGACACATATATGTTTTTTACGAGCTTCGGCAAATATCTTTTACTGTTAAAATCAGTTTTTAAAAAACCTGAAAAAGCGAGTATTTACTGGAAAGAGATTATGCATGAGATGAACAGTATCGGCGTAGGCTCTTTGGGCTTGATCGCCATTATTTCTACGTTCATAGGTGCGGTTATGACCATGCAGATCGCTTTTCAATTAGTGTCTGATCTTATTCCAAACTCCATCATAGGCCAAATCAACCGCGACTCGAGTATATTGGAATTAAGTCCTACCATCTCTGCGCTCGTTTTGGCAGGAAAAGTAGGTTCGTCCATCTCTTCCCAAATCGGTTCTATGCGTGTTACCGAACAGATTGATGCCTTGGAAATCATGGGAATTAATGCTCCCGGCTACTTAATTTTACCAAAGATCTTAGCGGGCATTACCATGGTACCGGTTCTGGTTATCCTATCTATATTTTTGGCACTGAGTGGTGGCTTGATCGGTGGCGCCCTTTCCGGAGCTGTAACGCCAGCTGATTATATTATGGGTATTACAGGAGACTTCAACGGCTATACCGTGGCGGTAGCCTTGGTAAAGGCATTTGTATTCGGTTTTGTGATTACATCCGTAGCTGCTTATCATGGTTTCTATGTAAAAGGAGGCGCTTTGGAAGTTGGGCAAGCGAGTACAAAAAGTGTCGTCGTCAGCTGTATTATGATCTTGGCCACGGATTATGTAATTACAGCGTTAATGCTCTAAAAAGCGATTAGTTATTACCATTAGCCCTTAGCTAAACGAGCTAATATATAAAAGCTAACGGCTAAAAACCAAAAACAATGATTAACGTTCAGGACATATATAAATCCTTTGGTGACAATGATGTGCTTAGAGGCATATCTGCCAAATTTGAAGCCGGTAAAATCAGTTTAATCATCGGAGGCTCCGGCTCAGGAAAGAGCACCTTACTCAAGTGCATGGTTGGTTTGCATGAGCCAAACAAAGGAAAAGTGCTTTATCAGGACCAGGACTTTACCCGGATGAATTTTGAAGAGCGTATTCCAATCCGAAAGGAAATTGGCATGCTTTTTCAAAACTCAGCCCTATTCGATTCGATGACAGTAGAGGAGAATATCACTTTTCCTTTACAGATGTTCAGTGACATGAGCAAAAAAGAGCGCATTGAACGCGCTAATTTCTGTTTAGAACGTGTAAATCTGGAAGGGCGGAATAAACTTTATCCTGCAGAACTTTCAGGCGGGATGAAAAAACGGGTTGGGATTGCCCGAGCCATTGCCATGACGCCCAAATACCTTTTTTGCGATGAGCCCAATTCCGGTCTGGATCCACGTACTTCCATTGTCATTGACGAACTAATCCAAGACATTACAGAAGAATACAACACAACAACCGTTGTTGTTACACATGATATGAACTCGGTAATGGGCATCGGTCAATATATATTATTTCTATATCAAGGAGAAAAGAAATGGGAAGGATCGAACAAAGAAATTGCCCATACCGACGTTGAGGAGCTAAACGATTTTGTTTTCGCCAGTCCATTCATGAAAATAGCCAAGGAGAAGTTTTAGTAAAGCTGTAGGCTATATGCATTAGGCCTTAGGAGCGTAAGATTCTAGGCTTATTGCTTTGTAGCTTGGAACTTATCGCTTCCACCTAGCCTATAGCATAAAGCTTAATACCTCTTATAACCAATAACAAATCATTATCTTTGCCAAAAAATTAACGCTTTGACACAGACATCCAGCATACAGCTTTTGACTCCTCAATATTGGAAAGACTATGAATTGATTGATTCCGGAAATTTTGAAAAATTGGAACGCTTCGGTCAGCTTGTACTGATTCGTCCGGAACCGCAAGCAGTTTGGCCAAAAGCGCTGAATGAAGGAGAATGGAACAAACTTCACCATATCCGTTTCAAAGGCCGTTCGGCTACTACCGGAGACTGGCTCAAGAAGGATGCTAAAATAGCTGATAGATGGCATATCACCTATAAAAATCCTGACGTAGAAATTAAGTTCCGGCTGGGACTTACCTCCTTTAAACACGTAGGCATATTCCCCGAGCAAGCGGTTAATTGGGACTATATCTCATCGACTGTCAAATCCTTTAAAACGCCAAAGCCAAAAGTTTTAAACCTCTTTGCTTACACCGGCGGAGCTTCGTTGATCGCTCGGGCCGCAGGCGCCGATACGACTCATGTTGACTCCATTAAACAAGTGGTTACCTGGGCAAATGAAAACCAGGAACTCTCGGGTTTAGCAGATATACGCTGGGTTGTAGAAGACGCTTTAAAATTTGTTAAGCGCGAACTAAAAAGAGGGAATAAATATAATGGTATTATCCTTGATCCACCAGCTTACGGCCACGGCCCCAAAGGGGAGAAATGGAAATTAGAAGACCACATTACCGAAATGATGTTGGATGTGGTTAAGTTATTAGACCCCAAGGAACATTTTTTAATCCTCAACACATATTCCCTAGGTTTTTCCTCTGTAATCGTGGAAAATCTTATCAAAAGCGCTTTCCCTTCGGTCAAAAATTTAGAGACGGGCGAATTATTCCTTCAAGCCACTGCTGGAAGTAAATTACCTTTAGGCGTATTTGGAAAATTCAGAAGCTAACGTGAAATAGCACCACCTACAGTTGCTTACAATTAATACTTAAGTCGCGGCCCTTTTTCAGTCCGGATAATATCCCTTTTATTATTGTCGTTACTTTTATTTTGGAAATCAGTAGGATTTTATTCGGACCTTGTTCGGAGCTTATTCGGATAAAAGCAAATAAAATCCTAATTTTTTCCGAATTTTAATAAAATAGTTACTAGTTTAGTAGTATAAATCGTATATCAACATCTCTAAAGTTGATATTGTATCTAGGAACCTTTAATGATAATCCGTCATGGGAAGAGTAACTAATGGAGCTAACGGCCCAATTTCAGGAAAAGTAGGAAGCGTTGTATTCTGCAAGTGGAAAGGAATCGACTATGTTCGTGGATTACCGCGTATCAACAAAAACCGAAAACCTACCAAATCACAAGCCAAGCAGCGCAGCAAGTTTAGCTTTATGCAAGAAAAGTTGAAACCCATAGTTCCTCTTGTTCGTTTAGGTTTTATGAACTACGCGACTAATAGAACCGGTCACAATTCAGCCATGTCGTATAACTTGAAGGAAGCTGTTTTAGAAACAACCGATGGTTATAAATTGGACTACGAAAAGTTCTGTTTTAGCAAAGGAATCCTTCCTCCACCCGAAGGTGTTCAGGTCGAGCAGAAGAATAAGAAGCTTTATATTAGTTGGAAAAATACATCCATAGACTCTAAACTGAACCGGAACCGAACCATGCTGCTCTTATATCCGGAAGACAGGTTAACTTTCGCAGAAGCAAAACAATTCGGGAATTGTAGGTTTGAACTGCATGACGAGATCGCACTACCTGCAGGACTTAAAATTGGCACGAAGCTTCACCTTTATTTGTCATTTTTTGCTACGGATGGTAGCAACAATAGTTCAGATAGCGTATACGCGGGCGTTATAGAAATTCAATAATTTTCCTACCTTTACTTTAAGCAGGTTCTTATTCCCTGTCGAATAACATTATTTGACACGACGGTCCTCTTTTGTTGCTAAAACGGTAACAAGACACTCCTTTGTACGTCTTAATAATCATGGAACACAACGAAATCCCAAAAAAGAATAAATTCATTGTCTGGCTTAAACGGCTTGGTTTCTGGGGTTTTCTTTTCTTTTTACTGAAAGGAATTTTGTGGCTGATATTGGGCTACTGGGTGTTTAAGCAATAGTAAAGCCAGCTATTTTTTAATTTTTAGTTTTTTATGCTTACTATTGCTATGAACAAACCTAATGCATATCATGATTCATTCACACGAAGAGGAAAAAAGTCTAATTCTTCTTATCAAGGATGGGAATGAAGTTGCCTTTCGCCAAATTTATGATCGCTATCGAACAAAAATTGTCAGTTTTGCCTATCGGTTTCTAAAAAATGAAGAAGATGCAGAAGAAGTCATGCAAGAAACCTTCATTCGCTTTTGGCAAGCAAGGGATAGATTGGATCATAGCTTTACCGCAGCACCACTTTTATTTACTATTTCCCGTCGACTTGTATTAAATGAATTGCGAAAAATTGCCCAATCGGAGAAGGCTATTGCGGAGTTATTGGAAAAATCCGACAGACTAGATCATCTTTCGCAGGATATCATGGCTGCAAAAGAAATCGATGAAAAATCTAAAGAAGCGCTGAATCAACTTTCACCACAACAGAAAACAATTTTCTGCCTCAGTAGGTATGAAGGACTAAGCCATGATCAAATTGCCGAACGATTACAAATCTCTCCTCATACGGTTAACAATCATTTGGTAGAAGGCCTGAAAAAAATCCGAAAACATTTGTTACGATACGGCTTAATCCATTTTTTTCTCCTTTTCTATTTTTGATTTAAAAAATTTTCCCGGTAGCCTAGTTATCCTTTAGCTTTCCTGTGTATTGACTTATAAAGAGCTTTGACGAAGCTTCAAAAAGGTCACATATGGATCAAACACGCCTACGCGAACTATTGGAAAAACTAGCGAGTGATCGCATTACGGCAGAGGAGCTGCATAGGTTAATGCAGGCTGTTCAGGACGACACCTATACAGAGGAGCTTGATCAGGCATTAAGGCGGTTTCAGGATTTACCGATCATCCCCCACTTGGATGACCAAGAACAATCCCTCAAAAGTTATCAGCAGATTACTTCCGATAAGCGATTTTTACAAGCTCGCAAACAAAAACGCCTCTATCTGACTTGGGTTGCGGCTTCACTGGCCTTGATATTAGTCGGTGCGCTTTTATATCAAAGGCTGTCTTCTCCACGGGAACATTTACGGAATGCATTTACCACTACCTGGACGGCCCCATTGGGCGAGCAACGACAAATTGAGTTGCCTGACGGTACCTCCGTTTGGCTAAATGCAGGTAGCCGATTAGATATTCCGCGCAACTATAACGATAACGATAGGCGCGTGGTTTTAGCCGGAGAAGCTTATTTTGATGTTCAATCCAACAAACAAAAGCCATTCACTGTGGAAACAGGTTCTCTTATCACTAAAGTATTGGGAACCGCATTCAACATTAACAGCTTCGATGCATCGCATATCGCTGTAACAGTCCGGCAAGGGAAAATAGCCGTTCAGCATCAGGCTGAAACTGTATCCTTGTTAACCGCAAATCAACAGTTGATTTATAATGTCCATACCAATCACAAGCAAGTACATGATGTAAATGCCACTGCTATGATTGCTTGGATTCATCAGCGATTGCGCTTCGATAACATAAGCATGGCAGATGCAGGAAAGGCCTTGGAAAGATGGAGTAACAAGACCTTCATTTATCGTAATGACGCCATCCGCGGTTGTCATTTTACCGTGTCCTTCCATGAAGGAGAGAATTTGCGGGAAATGTTAAATGTCATTAGTGCACTGAACAACTTTAAATATGAAATAAAAAATGACACCGTGTACCTCGATGGTAATGGCTGTGAATAGCGTTCCGCTTAAACCCTAAAAAAAAATGATGAACAGACGAACATATCCTCCCTAAAAAGGCAGTCACATTGGCGGCAACCAATGTGACTACACATGCAAATAAGGGATTCTTGCGGCAATCCCTCAGTATTAAACCCAATCTTAACTAGAGATAAGCTTAATTATGCAAAATTATGAATTTTAAACCAACCTATCTCATTTTTATTATGAGAACAGCCAGTCTTATAGCCTTTTTGATACTTTTTTCTTTTGGCCTGTTGCTAGCTGAAAAAACCAAAGGCCAATCCATTTATAAGGACTACATTTCCTTTTCTCATCAAGGCTCGCTGGAAAGCGCCCTTTTAAAGATCGAGTCGCTCAGCAACTATCGTTTCGCCTATAAAGCCAAAGAGGTAAAAAACTACCAAACGATATCGATATCACCCGCCAAACGTTCAGTTGCCAATGTTCTGGATAGGTTATTAAAAGGCACCTCTTTATCATATCAATTGCAAGGCGATTATATCCTGCTGAAAGAGAAGAAGGAAGGTCTGCCAAAGTCCATTAGTGATCAGCAGGATTTTCCTGTTAGCGGAAAAGTGCTTGATGAGGCAAAACAGCCCTTAATTGGCGTATCCATTAAAGTAAAAGGCACCAATGTAGCCAGTCGTACCGACGATCAAGGCCACTTTATGGTCAACGCCACTCCTCAATCCATTCTGTCTATTAGCTACTTAGGCTACGAATCCCAAGAAGTGGCAGTTGGAAATGGGCAAGACTTACAGATTGTACTTAAATCAATAGAGGCCGCTTTGGACGAAGTGGTGGTAGTTGGCTATGGAACACAACGTAAACGCGATTTAACCGGTGCCGTTGGGCAAGTGAGCGGCACGGACCTCCGTAATATGCCAATTCGAAATGCGACAGAGGCCCTACAAGGTCAAACGGCAGGTGTACAAATCACTTCTACCGGCGGAAGCCCCGGCACACCTCCTGCTGTTCGAATTCGTGGAATAGGTACGGTAAACGATAACAATCCACTCTATGTGGTAGATGGACTTCCTCAGAATGACATCGGTTGGTTAAATCCCAATGATATTGTGTCCATTGAAGTCTTAAAAGATGCGTCGGCTACCGCCATATACGGTTCAAGGGCAGCCAATGGGGTCGTTATGGTTACCACGGCGAAGGGGAACGCTGATGGTGACAAGCTAAACAGCCAAATATCACTGGATAGTTATATCGGCATCCAAAATCCGATAAAAACTTATGAGATGATGAACGCTTCGGAGTTTATGGACTACAAGAATCTAGCAAATATCAATGCAGGTTTAGATCCCTATTTTTCGGAACAAAACAAGGCAGAGGTGTTACAATTTCTGCGTGCCAACACAGGAAGTGAAGCGGGTACCAATTGGTGGCAAGCGATCAATAATAAGAATGCCTTAGTGCAAAATCATGATATCGCCATTTCCGGTGGTGTTAAAGATTTAGCCTATCGGACCAGCTTGAGTTATATGGATCAAGAAGGGATTATCAATGGATCGGACTATGATCGATTATCTTGGCGGACTAATTTCAACCATAATTTACGCAGCTGGCTAAAACTATCGGGGAATATTGGACTCATTAATGAAGGTAGAGGCAATGTGCTTGAAAACAGCCCAGGTTTCAATACCGCTTTTATCGCTTTCGTAGCCGATCCGATCTCACCCGTGTATCGGACTAATTTAGTAGACGTTCCCGACTTTTTACGATCGGGATTGTTCCTTGATCGCATTGATCAAAACAATCCATGGTCGTTTTACAGTCCCATTTTAATGACTAACAAGGAGAATCCGGTAGCCCAGACCGAGATCTACAAAAACAATCGATGGAAGGGAACGGCTATTAAGGGAGGTGGATCAATTGACATACAGCCCTTAAGCTGGTTAAAACTGAGAAGTAACTTTGGCGTGGATTTAGCCAGAGGGACCTCGGATTATTTTTCACCGAAATATTATTTAGATGGCGATCAATTCAATGTGGACGCCACGGTAAGTAAATCCAATTCAAAGACGGATTACTATGTGTGGGAGAACACAGCCACATTTGATAAAGAATTCGCCGATCACCACGTAACGTTCTTGGTGGGTACCTCGGCAGAACAATGGAAAAGCGAATCCTCCAGCGCCTCGAAACAAGGGTTAGTATCCAATGATCCCAGTCAGTGGATCATTGATGCCGGCACCATTAATCCGCAGGCATCCGGTACCAAATGGGAGATGGCACTTAATTCTTACTTCAGTCGGCTTTTCTACGCTTATAAGGACCGCTATATGCTTACGGCAAATTTCCGCTACGATGGTTCCTCCAACTTTGGCGAGGATAAAAAATGGGGAGCTTTTCCTTCACTTTCCGCTGGATGGAATTTTGCTGAAGAAGACTTTATTAAGCAATGGTCGTGGCTCAATTTAGGGAAGCTTCGGGTAAGTTGGGGAAAGATAGGTAACCAAAACATCAGTCGAGGTGCTTATCTAACCACCTTTTCGGGCAATATGGGCTATTATCTATTCGGTCCACGCAATCCACAGTTAATCGGTGGCAGTAATTACATCGGAAATGCGGGGATAAAATGGGAGCAGACTGAGCAGCTGGATATTGGCTTAGATTTAGCCTTCTTGAACAACAAGCTGAACCTAACAATAGATGCCTATCGCAAAACCACGGATGGGATGTTACTGAATGTTCCTTTGCCGGCTTACCTCGGCTTTCCGAATAGTCCCTGGTCCAACGCCGGTGGCGTCCGTAATAGCGGATTGGAATTCGATCTTTCGTACCGTAATAAAATCGGAGATTTTGGTTATTCCATTGCTGCCAATGCATCAACCTTTAAAAACAAGGTCTTGAGTTTAGGTGGGGGTGAGCCTATTACCGGTGGTGGTTGGATCAGCTACACAACTACCCTGACCGAAGAAGGCATGCCGATCGGTTATTTCTACGGCTTCAGGACAAATGGCATTTTCCAATCGCAACAAGAAGCCGATGATTATATTCAAGAAGGCGCCCGTCCAGGAGATTTGCGTTTTGTAGATGTCAACGGTGACGGGACCATCAACAATGCCGATCGCACGAATTTGGGTGATCCCTTTCCTGATCTGACCTACGGACTCCGTTTAGGAGCAGATTATAAGCACTTCGACTTTCAGCTGTTAATGCAAGGTACCTTAGGCAATAAAATCATGAACATTGCTAAGATCGACATGAAGTCGGGAGTAGGCTGGTACAATGCGCCGAAAGAGTTGTTAACCGAGGCCTGGTCACCAAGTAATCCAAGTCACACGCAGTTCGCGATCAACGCTTCCAATCAGAACAATTTGCAAATATCCGATTGGTTAGTGGAAAATGGGTCATACCTACGGATAAAGAGTGTGCAATTAGGGTATACGCTGCCGGATGCTTGGCTAGCAAAGGCCAAAATTCAACGTATTCGCGTGTGGACAGGAGCGTACAACCTCCTCACCTTCACTTCCTATTCAGGTCTCGACCCTGAGATTGGCAGCGGTTCCCCCTTAAGTATGGGAGTAGATCAAGGTTATTACCCACAGGCAAGATCATTTATGTTTGGTATCAATGCAAACTTTTAGACAATGAAAAGAACGATAACGTATATAGTCATAACGGCTTTCGGCCTTATCGCCAGCTGTAAGCGTGACTTTTTGGAAAGAGACCCTTACGGCGTACTGGACGAAACAGATTATTTTAAGACCGACGGTGCCGGCTTAAAGTTGGTGACGGGCTGTTACCAACCAATGCAAGACGGATGGGGTTACACCGTTAACAAAGTAGCGATTGGCGATGAAAGTGTCGATAATGCCGATGCGGGAGGTTCCGATCCCGGCGATCGGCCGCAAACAACGGAAGTAGGGCGCGGTCGACCTCTTTCTTCCAATCCCCTATTATTTGAAACGTGGAGTAATCGATATCGTGGTATTGGCAGATGTAATATCGCCCTTGATGCGCTGAAACGAGAAAGAAGTAACTTAGTGGAAAACGGAGCACCCCTTCCAAGTGAAGCACTTGCCCGTTATTTTGCCGAAATAAAGTTTTTGCGCGCTTGGTATTATTTCGATTTAATTACTGTATTCAAGGAAGTTCCCCTCTTAGTTGCTGTTGAAGACCCTTCTACACGAAAGGGGAAGGCCAGCATCGAAGAGCTCCGCAACCAGTTGTACATCGATTTAGACGAGGCTATTGCCGAGCCCAATTTTCCACGATCGTCCGAATTACCCGACAATGAAACCGGACGAGCCACCAAAGATGCAGCTTATACGCTTAAGGCACGAGCTGCACTTTTTTTTGCCGGATTAATGGAACAGGGCAAAATGGAGGGAGATGCATTAGGTGAATATCTCATCGCAAAAGAAATGGCGGGAGAGGTCGTTAACAACGGACAGCTCCAATTGCTACCCGATTTTCAGGACTTATTTAGAGGTGATTATCAAGTCGGCCCCTTCTCAAAGGAATGCATTTTCGGTGTGCTGCGAAAATTCGATCCAGCTTTTGGCTTAGCGGGCGACCCCTTTGCTATTATGAATGTAGGCAGAAATAATGTAGGCGGCTGGGGAGGAAATACCCCAACGCGCGATCTGGCAGCGGCATATGATCCGGCTGATCCACGCAAAATGTTTACCATTATCAGTCATAACGACATTTTCAAAACTTCCAGCGGAGGAGAGGAAATACACAACTATCGCGGTTATTTTAACGACTATAATTTGCAACAGAGTCGTAAAGCCTTTGTACCACAAGCCTATCGGCAACAAAACGACTTGCAACGTAGCAATTGGCAGCCGTATTGGATCCGCTATTCCGAGGTATTGCTTATCTATGCAGAAGCCATTATACGAACAGGTGGCAATCACGCAGAAGCATTGAACTACCTGAACGAAGTACGTCACCGTGCCTACGTAACGACCTCCAAAGTTGATGAACCCGCTATTTATCGCTTGTTTGCAACCGGTCTCAAAGCCATCGATGAGGCTACTTTTGCAAGCCGTTACGCCATAAAGACCTCTGATGATATCTTGCAAGCCATAAAGAAGGAGCGTCGATTCGAATTAGCCCTCGAGGGATTCCGACTATACGATCTAATACGTTGGGGTGAATACGCGAACACTATGAAAGCCTTCCACCAAAAATACGGCTTTGCCGATAAAGGACGTGATGCCAGTGAAAACAGCTGGCCTTTCCCTATACCTCAAATTGAAATTGATCGCTCCAATGGAGTATTAGTACAAAACAGCAATTACTAACATGGATTTAACACGAAGAAAATTTATAAAAGAAAGCACCGCCTTGGCGGGATTCACCATTGTTTCCAGTCATGTCTTGGGTAAAACTTTGGGATACGTGGCGCCTAGCGACAAGCTGAATATAGCCGGCATAGGTGTTGGCGGCATGGGTCGCCGCAATTTAGCTAACATGAACACTGAAAATATTGTCGCCCTTTGCGACGTAGACTGGAAATATGCACAAAAGACTTTTCAGGATTACCCGAAGGCAAAACAATATAAAGATTGGCGGAAACTATTTGATGAAATGGGAAATTCTATTGATGCCGTTATGGTAGCAACTCCCGACCACAATCATGCCGTCATTACTGCCCATGCTATTACTTTGGGAAAACACTGTTACACGCAAAAGCCGCTTAGCCATTCTGTATATGAATCGCGTCTCTTAACCAATCTAGCCTCTAAGTATAGAGTAGCCACACAGATGGGTAACCAAGGCAACTCTTTTGACTGGTGCCGACAGGTTGCCGAATGGATTCAATCCGATATTATCGGAGAAGTGGAAGAAGTACACTGTTGGACCAATCGCCCGATTTGGCCACAAGGATTGATGCAACCCGGCGATGCCATGCCTGTGCCAGATACCCTTTCCTGGGATCTTTTCTTAGGCCCCGCCAGCAAACGTCCGTACCACAGTGTTTATACGCCCTGGAACTGGAGAGGTTGGTGGGATTTCGGTACCGGCGCATTAGGCGATATGGCCTGCCATATTATGGATCCCATTTATTGGGCTTTAGATTTAAAGTACCCCATTAAAGTTAATGGCAGTTCAACGCTCAGTAATTTGTATTCACCACCTCATGCACAAATGGTGCAGTATACTTTTCCGGAGCGACCGAAAAAAAGAAAAGTAAAAATGCCGGAAGTAAAGGTTCATTGGTATGACGGGGGATTGATGCCCGAAAGACCGGTGGAACTCAGTCCCGGCATGATGTTAGGCGACGAGAATGGTGGTATTCTCTTCATTGGTAAAAAAGGAAAAATCATGACCGGATGTTATGGCATGAACCCAACCCTTTTACCAGTGAGCGAAATGGAACATTTTGAGCAGCCGACGCCTTGGATTCCGCGGATTAAAGGTGGAAATGGAGATATTTGGAGTACCAATGCCCACGAGCAGGAATGGATTCGCGCAGCCAAGGAATCTCCGGAAAATCGCACGGAGGCCAGTTCGCATTTTGGATTCTCCGGACCATTTAATGAGATGGTGGTGATGGGTGTATTAGCTGTTCGACTACAGGGCCTACACCGCGACCTGCTGTGGGATGGTGAAAATATGACCTTTACCAATATTGGAGATCAGGATAAAATCAACATCGTTTCGGTGGACGAGTTTAAAGTAGTTGATGGTGATCCCCGATTTGATCGTCGTTTTACGGAGTTCGGAGCTAAATCCATTGCAAACGAATGGATAAAGCATACTTACCATAACGGATTCCAATTGCCCGAAATGCCGATCGACTAATATGGTTTAATAAGTAATCGCCGGTGTCGTTGATCTGTTATGCGATCGACGGTACCGGTCTTAAATATAAGAGAATTCATCATGAAAAGATTAGAAAGGAACCTGATAACCGTATTTTTTACCGCCTGCTTAATTCTATACAATTTTCATTACGCGGCAGCACAATCCCCAGAGGTAAAGACCGATTGGAAACTTGCCGTCCAGTCGTATACCTTCCATAAGTTTACACTGATGGAAACCTTAGATAAAGTACAAACTTTGGGACTGCACTACCTTGAAGTTTACCCGGGGCATCCCTTGGGCGCAGGGTTTGGCGAATTAAACTTTTCGCCGAGTTTATCAAAAGAAAATCAAGAGAAATTAAATCAAGAGGCTGCAAAACGAGGTATAAGGATCATTGCCATGGGAGTGGTTGTAACGGAAGCTGCCGAATGGGAAGCTTATTTTTCCTTTGCCGCAGCCATGCATATGGAGTACATTAGTGCCGAACCGGCCTTGGCCGATTGGGACTTGGTCGAAAAGCTTGTCAAAAAGTATAATATAAAACTGGCTGTCCATAACCATCCCAAGCCTTCATTGTATTGGAGTCCTAACGATTTATTGAAGGTGATCGGTCACCGCGATGCGAGGATCGGCTCTTGCGCAGATGTGGGCCATTGGAGACGAGAAGGGCTGAATCCGCTGGAATGCCTTAGGAAGTTAAAGGGGCGTATACATGCACTCCATTTCAAAGACATCACCTCTGGTAAGCGTTCAGCGCACGAGGAAATGCCCGATACAATCTGGGGTACCGGCATACTCGATGTAAAAGCTATGTTAGCTGAACTAAAACAACAAAATTTCAAAGGAACCTTGGCCATCGAATATGAAAACAATTGGGAAAATTCGGTACCTGATATACAAAAAAATTTAACTTATTATTCCCAGGCTTTAAAGGAAATTAATCCATAAAGGCACAAGCTAAGCATCTGTAACAGGAAATAACTAAATTGCTGCAGGTATCATTATAAACAAAAAGAGCATGAATATATCGGGGAAGGCGAAAGCGCAGCACACGTATGATGTCATTGTAATCGGTTCGGGCATCAGCGGTGGTTGGGCGGCCAAAGAATTTTGTGAGAAAGGGTATAAAACGTTGGTATTAGAACGGGGTCGAATGGTCAAACACCTGGAAGATTATCCTACGGCGATGCAGGATCCTTGGCAATTCACACATCGAGGAGAGCTACCGGAAGCGGTGACGACTAACAATCCCATTGTGTCCCGTTGCTATGCTTTTGACGAAACAACACAACACTTTTTTGTAAAAGATCAGGAACACCCATATGTGCAGGAGAAGCCGTTCGACTGGATAAGGGGCTATCAAGTTGGCGGCAAGTCCCTACTTTGGGCACGACAAACGCAGCGTTGGAGTGATTATGAATTTGAAGCCCCGGCACGGGACGGTTTTGCGATAGACTGGCCCATTCGCTATAAAGACCTGGCACCATGGTACAGTTATGTAGAAAAGTTTGTTGGAATCAGCGGGACCAAAGATCAGATTCCGAACCTTCCCGATAGCGAAGTGCTTCCTGCTTTCGAGATGAATGCTCTAGAGAAGCACCTTAAAGAACGAATAAAAGCCTCTTATCCCAATCGCCATGTCATCATTGGTCGTTGTGCCCACCTCACGGCACCACAAAAAATTCATGTAGCCCAAGGAAGAGGCCAATGTATGGCTCGGCACCTCTGCCATCGGGGATGCCCATTCGGTGCTTACTTTAGCAGTAATTCATCCACACTACCCTGGGCCGATGCTACAGGTAATCTGACCTTATTGACCAATCAAGTGGTGGAATCTATTCTGTACGATGAACAAAAGGGCAAAGCAATCGGTGTGCGTACTGTGGATAGCAAAACAAAACTTGTAAAGGAGTTTTATGCACGCATTATTTTTGTTAACGCATCCGCTCTTAACACCAATCTTATCCTATTAAATTCGAAGTCAGCCCGCTTCCCCCAAGGGTTGGGCAATGACAACGGCTTACTTGGCCATTACATTGCCTTTCATAATTATCGTGGCAATATATTGGCCAGCTTTGATGGGCTTCGCGATCAATATTATTACGGACGACGCCCCACCAGCATTTTTATGCCTTCCTTTCGCAATGTATTCCGGCAGGAGACCGACTTTCTACGAGGTTATATGATCGCCTTCAGCGCTAGTAGAGCAGGATGGAGCCAACAGCTGGAAGGAATTGGAAGTGATTATAAAGATCAACTCACAGAGGCCGGTCCGTGGCAGGTTTTCATGATGATGCAAGGAGAAACCATCCCTCGATATGAAAATCATGTCCGCCTAAGTAACCATGAAAAAGATCCGTGGGGCATTCCGCAATTGATTACATCCGTTGACTATACGGATAATGACGTAAAACTTATGCACGATTTTCTGGAACAGGGCTCTGCTATGCTCGAGCAATCCGGTTGTAAGGTCGCAGCAAGGATTGACCGTAAAGATGCACCGGGCTTGGATATACATGAAATGGGCGGGGCACGCATGGGAAAGGACCCCAAAACATCGTTGTTGAATAAGTGGAATCAACTTCATCAATGTAAAAATGTATTTGTTACCGATGGTGCCTGTATGACCTCAACCGGTAATCAAAATCCATCCCTGACCTATATGGCACTTACAGCAAGAGCAGTAGATTATGCCGCTACGGCACTTCAAAAGAACGATGGAACCGTTTGACATCCATAAATTCCAAATATGAAAAGACGAGATTTTATAACAGGCATCACTATAGGCAGCACCTTTTTAGCCAATATCCCTTACCTATCAAATGCATCAGCTCATGCGCATGAAAAGCACAAACAGAAAGAGCTTAAGTCCGACATTGTCATCGTTGGCGGAGGCTTAGGCGGATGCGCGGCAGCTTTAGCCGCGCTGCGCCATGGATTGTGCGTTACACTGAGTGAAGAAACCGATTGGTTGGGAGGTCAGCTCAGTCAACAAGGCGTACCTCCCGACGAGCACCAATGGATTGAAACCCATGGTGCACCCGCCTCATACCGCGCTTTTCGTGATCGCATACGTACGTTTTATAAACGCAATTATCCATTAACGACCGAAGCAAAACAGCGCACCCATTTAAATCCCGGAGATGGTTCCGTTTCACGCCTATGCCATGAGCCTAGAGTGGCTGTTGCCGTCCTATTGGAGATGTTAATGCCTTATTTAAGCTCCGGTAAATTAACCTTACTCACGGATTATCGAGTTATAAAAGCCGCTATTCATCAAGATCAGGTCACCGCAGTACTTGTGAAACATCGGCATGAGGATCATGAACTTACTTTAAATGGTCATTATTTTATCGATGCTACCGAGCTCGGTGATCTGCTCCCATTAACCGGTACGGAATACGTTACAGGTACCGAATCCAAAAAGGAAACGAACGAGCTGCATGCCCCGGAAGTCGGCAAGCCTGAAAACCAACAGGCTTTTACTATGTGTTTGGCTATGGACTATCAACAAGGAGAAAACCACGTGATTGATAAGCCGGAACAATATGATTTTTGGCGTGATTTCATACCGAAGATGGTCCCCTCCTGGTCGGGTAAATTGTTGGATCTCTCCTATTCCAATCCGCGTACATTGCAGGCCACTACACTCGGCTTCAATCCAACCGGTGAAGCGACCAATAAAGCGTTAAACCTTTGGAATTATCGAAAAATCATCAACAGACACAATTTTTTACCCGGGGCCTTTGGCGGTGACCTCAGTATAATGAATTGGCCACAGAACGATTATTTTTTGGGTAACTTGATCGATGTACCGCCCGCCGTATATGCAAAGCACCTGAAAGCAGCAAAGCAGTTAAGTTTATCCCTATTTTACTGGTTACAGACGGCCGCTCCAAGGTCCGATGGTGGTGAAGGGTGGCCCGGCCTTCGTTTACGGGGTGATGTATTAGGGACCGCTGACGGGTTAGCTAAGTACCCGTATATACGCGAATCGAGACGAATAAAAGCAACCTTTACCATTCTCGAAGAACATGTGGGAAAGGAAAACAGAGGTTTGGTTGCCGGACAATCCGCAGCTAGTAAAGCCGCTGATTTTTTTGACAGCGTGGGTATCGGGTACTATCATATCGATCTCCACCCGAGCAGTGGTGGCGATAATTATATCGATTTTAGTTCGCTCCCCTTTCAAATTCCTTTAGGTGCATTCCTTCCCATACGCATGAAAAACCTGCTCGCCGCCAATAAAAATATTGGAACCACTCATATTACAAACGGCTGTTATCGTTTGCATCCCGTGGAATGGAGTATCGGAGAAGCCGTTGGTTTGTTAAGTGCCTATGTTATTCGAAAGAAATTAACACCCCATCAGGTTAGAAATGATCAGCAGCTATTGAACGATTTTCAGCGTTTCGTTCGAAAGGAAGGGATAGAGACCAATTGGCCGAACGCTATATGAGAGCCCAAAGTCCAAGAACATTATTTTATTTAGTATCCATATACAGGGCCTCGACTTCTAGATCGCTAAGTCGTCTGTTATAAAACCTAAGGTCATCCATTTGTCCCTTGAAATATGTTAAATAATTTCCTGCGTGGCTGCCATAATTCCATTCTGCCCCTACCGTTTCCTGATTAACATCGTCTTTCTCGGCCAGACTCCAATTGGGCAAATATAATGACGATAGCTCTTTTTCATTATCGACATAGACTTCAACCAGTTCTTCGGCATCGGACCAACGCACAACAATGTGATGCCAAGAATTAGGACGGAGAACAGAATCTGTGTATAATGGCTCCGGCCACCCTTCGCCGGTGGGCACTCCCCATCTAAAAAGCGAAAGAAGCGATATTTTTCCTTCTTCAATTACAAGTCTATATCGGTATAAGGCAAGTGTATGAACACCGCCAACAAAAAGCGGTAATTGCTTATTTAAATGAACATCTGGACTCTGTAACCAAAAAGAAAGAGTACCGATTGAATCAGCTAAGCCAGCATCCAGATCCAAATAATTTCCATCTAGACAAAGTGCGGAATTAGGGTTTCCAAAACGGTCAGTTGTATATTTTGCCCCATGTGTATCATAATTTAAGCCTGATATCGTTTCAATGCTATTTCCGGAAAATGGGAAGTTATATCGCAAGCCATTTCGCAAATCAACGTCTTCAACTGGATCTAACCTCGCCTCTTTATTACAGGAAAACAAAATGATTAAAGTTATTAAACTGACAAAATGGTGAAGGGTAAATCGTGTTTTCATAAGGTTTTTTTATTCCGAAACCAAAATTATCTAAAAGACAGAGATTAAAAATCTCAATTCCGGCATCTGTAAAAAAAATGTATATTTTAACTTTCCAATCTGCACATTATTGCACTATAGCTTGATTTATTCTTTCCTCCATTCCTCACTCTCATCACAAAAAATAAAGCGGATATCTCACGACAACCGCTTTACACTAACTAAACTAAACAACTATATAAACAATCTATATAGATACTTTATGAACAAAAAAACCTAACGTTTATAACCTTAACTCGGAATAAAAGAATCCGGCTTCTACAATGTGTTATGAAACCGGAAACTTTAACCAACCAAACCAAACATGAACCATGTTATTTTTCAAGCCTACAAACTTCTTTTATTTAGAACGATTATCGATAGTGCAAGTATAAAGTTTATTTAGAACAAGTACAAATAATAAAGTTATTTTCATGATATCCCCTTCATTATCAATATCATTCATTCTACTACATAGGTATGCGGTAAATTTATTTTATTTTTGTATTACCTTACCGTTTCTATTCTAAACTTTATGATTAAAATAGGTTTTCGATCGCCTTTTAGGCTATTGCTTTTCATCCCCGCCTTGCTAGCACTTGCGGGTTATTCCTGCGCTCAGGTTAATACGGTAAGCGACAAGCTGGCGCTCGCAGATACCTTACAAAGCCAAGCAAGCTTCGATGATACGACAGTGGATAGTATCAGTTACTACCAAAAGTTACTAGCACTTGCCAATGGCGATACGGCAAACCGATGGCCAGTGAGTCCACAGCCCTTGCCTTTAAAAGGCGCTTTGCTTCCCGAACATCGGATTATCGCTTACTATGGAAACCTATATTCTAAGCGCATGGGAATACTAGGTGAACTTCCACCGAAAGAAATGATCAGGCGGCTCAATGAGGAAGTTGTACGTTGGAACGATGCCGATAGCAGCACCAAAGCCATTGCCGCCCTGCATTATATCGCGGTAACCGCCCAAAGTGACGCCGGTAGAGATGGTAAACACCGCCTGCGCATGCCCGACAAACAAATAGATTCCGTTCTGAATATTGCTCGGCAACATGGTAACTTGCCTGTATTTTTAGATATACAAGTCGCCTTAAGTACTTTGCAGGAAGAGATTCCGAGGTTGGAAAAATACCTGCGACTGCCTCAGGTACATTTGGGAATCGATCCGGAATTTTCAATGAAGGATGGGAGCAAACCCGGTACCCGGATCGGCAGCTTCGATGCCAGGGATATCAATTATGCGGCCGATTTTTTAGCTCGTTTAGTAAAAGAAAGCCAATTACCTCCAAAATTACTCGTTGTACATCGTTTCACTGCCGGTATGGTGCGAGACTATAAGAACATTAAATTACGCCCCGAAGTGCAGGTTGTTATCGAGATGGATGGCTGGGGACCTCCCGCTCTAAAGAAAGCAACTTACCGCCAATTTATCTACCGGGAGCCCGTGCAATTTACCGGTTTTAAATTATTTTATAAAAACGATTTAAAACAGGCTCCAAAAAGAATGCTGACTCCAACTGAATTATTGCAGTTGAAGCCAGCACCAAGTTATATACAATATCAATAATACATGCCTAATTGATCGATCACTTAGGCTTTTTCCAAGCTCTTAAGAAATTTTTGCAATTTGGGTTGTATTACAGCCGCGCAATAAGGATTATCCGGGTTATTATTAAAATAGTCGTGGTGATAGTCCTCTGCTTCATAAAAAGTTCTAGCCTCTACCACCTCTGTTACAATGGGATCGTCAAAAATCTTCTCTTCTGTCAGTTTGTTGATTAAGGTCTCGGCCTCAAACTTTTGTTCCGGGCTATGATAAAATACCGCTGAACGGTATTGCGTTCCTATATCGTTCCCCTGTCTGTTCAAGGTAGTGGGGTCATGGGTTTTAAAAAATATGCCCAATAGTTTCTTATAAGAGATCTTTTGCGGATCGTAGTCAATCTGTACTACTTCTGCATGCCCGGTTTCTCCTGTACAAACTTCCTTATAAGTGGGATTTTCTTTATGTCCTCCCATATAGCCGGGTAGCACGGAATTAACGCCGTCAAGCTGCTGAAAAATAACCTCTGTGCACCAGAAGCAGCCTCCTCCAAATGTCGCCTTCATAAACCTAAATTAAGAATCCAAAGTAAATACCATCCCACCGGGACGGTCGTAAGCTGCCAGCCGTAAGCTATCAGCTTTCATTATTGTTATCAATTTATAAAATTTTTCACACTTTAAGCCAGTTGGTATAACATATGACTTAAGGCTTGCATTTAAACCGCTTAGTCATCGATCTTATACTTTTGCTCTTAGTAACAGGCAATTTGCAGGAGATCATTAAAACAATGATTGTTGTCCACTATCATCCAAGTCGATATCATCCGGATTGGTAATTTCCAAGTCAATTTTTGGCTTTGGCTTCTCGGATGGCTCCGAAGGAGCTACCGTTTCGTCCTCTACCCTTTCCTCATCCGGGTCTGCTATTGCATCTTCCCTCTTTTTCTCTTCATCATGTCCGGTTACATACGCTTCTTCTCCAGACAACAACGTAACTTTTTTGACATCGTGTGAACTAAGCCTATTTCCCTGTGCCTTCATTCCTTTCACATCAACAATTTCATTCAAATGTTGTTCGATTGTTTCCGGAATTTGCGTCTTTCCTTTTAATACATCCAATTTAATGATTGGATCCTTTCCATTTGTAAGAAGTACCAATTTAGAACCAGCCTCCTCGTTGATAATGGAGGTTGTTTTACCGACGGGTGTATTTTCGAAAACGAATCGTTTTACGAGGTAGTTTCCGGTCTTGCCATCGATATGTATTGCAGTAAAAACTTGCTCCGGATTATATTTCTCAATTCGCAGCATTTTCGGATCGAAATGATTCGTAAGCTCAAAACTGCTTAAGCTATAGGTGCCATCGGGCATTACGATCAATATGCGATCATCCCCATCAAATTCGCCTAAATACTTCCCTCGGCCATCTACATTCAACCGATTCAGCACCTCATCGAACCAGATTTTCCGTCCGGCTAAGGTAGAGACACCCTTTGATTTCAGGATAATCTTCTTAATGGGATATTTGCTAACAATGTTACCCTGCGAGGCCCTACCCTTAATCGCAATTTCGGCAAAGTCTAGATCAAACTGTAGTTTTCTCAGTTTGGAATGCGGCTTAAGCTGTACATTTACTATCTCAGCCTCCCCGTTCGGATTTGCAGTAAAATAAAGCACCTTTGATCCTTTACTTCCTTTGGTCAGATCGTATTCCTTATCTCTCGTAACACCTAGTATCGAAAAGCGTTTGACATAGGATATACCTGTTTTTGCGTCCCGATAGATCATGTTATAGACCGTACGCTCATCTCCCTTTTTGAAAACACCAACATGAATGATATCCTTCCCAACAAACACTTTATCCTGCACTTTGGTTACCAGGCAAGTACCGTTCTCTAGGAATGTGATAATATCATCGATATCCGAACAATCACCAACATATTCATCTTTCTTTAAACCTGTTCCAACAAAACCATCTGCTCGATTTACGTATAGCTTAACATTGGCTAAGGCCACTTGTGAAGCTTCGACTTTTTCGAATATGCGAATCTCTGTTCTCCGCTCACGACCTTTACCATATTTATCCTTCAATTTTTGGAACCAGGCGATTGCATAATCCGTTAGATGCTTAAGGTTGTATTTGACTTCCTTTATCTCATCCTCTAAAACTTTCATCTGCTCATCCGCCTTTTTCACGTCGAAGCGGGTGATGCTACTCATCGGTTTATCGATTAGTTTTTTATAATCCTCAGGAAGTATTTCGCGATAGAAGCGGTCAAAGAAGGGTGTGAACAAACGATTTAAGACGTCCACAACAATCTCAAAATTACCCGCGTTCTCATAATCAGGATGCTTATACATCCCTTCCTGAATAAAGATCTTTAGTAAGGAGCTGAAGAAAATCTTTTCCAGCAATTCATTTAGGCGAATCTCCAATTCCTGCTTGAGTAGACCTTTTGTATGTTTTGTATTTTCGATAAGCACATCATTAACACTCATAAAATGTGGCTTATCATCACGAATGACACAGGTATTCGGTGATATAGAAACTTCGCAATCAGTAAAGGCATAAAGCGCATCAATTGTTACATCCGGAGAAATCCCGGGGGCTAAATGCACTACAATTTCCACTGTTGCGGCTGTATTATCTTCTATTTTTTTGATTTTAATTTTACCTTTATCGTTTGCAGCGATTACGCTATCGATCAAACCTCCGGTTGTAGTTCCATAAGGGATTTCAGTAATAGCTAGGGTCTTTTTGTCGCGCTCTTCAATGCGTGCTCTCACTTTTACCTTTCCACCGCGCATGCCTTCGTTATAGGCGGAGACATCAGCCAATCCACCTGTCGGAAAATCCGGCACAAGGTTGGGGCGTCCGCCACGAAGAACTTCAATCGATCCATCCAGCAATTCTACAAAGTTATGAGGCATAATTTTCGTAGCCAAACCGACCGCAATACCTTCAGCACCTTGAGCTAATAATAAGGGGAATTTAACCGGTAAGGTAACCGGTTCACGATTTCTACCATCATAACTCAATTGCCACTCGGTGGTATCCGGGTTGAAAACAACGTCATTGGCAAATTTACTCAGACGTCCTTCTATATAACGAGGCGCTGCTGCAGAATCACCCGTTGTAGGATCCCCCCAGTTTCCCTGACAATCGATGAGCAGATTTTTCTGCCCGATCTGAACCATGGCATCACCAATTGAGGCATCGCCATGTGGATGGTATTTCATGGTATTACCGATCACATTGGCGGCCTTGTTAAAGCGCCCGTCATCCATTTCTTTTAATGAATGGAGAATACGACGTTGTACCGGCTTTAAACCGTCGTTGATATGCGGCACCGCCCGATCAAGTATGACATACGAAGCATAATCCAAAAACCAATTCTCGTACAAACCGGATATTGGAATCGTTTGGTTATGGCTTAAAGCCTCGTCGTTATTTCCTGAAAGTTCGTTATTGTCTGTTTCTTCGCTCATTTTTTTATAGCCTTTAGGTATTAGCTTTTAGCAATTTGCTTACTATTTCCGATGCCATTTTTTGTCATTGTGACGGTAATAACTCCTTAAAGCTATTCATGACATCATTAAGCGCCGTAAAAATACTAAACATTTTGGTATTTAAGAGAGGAATTATGGGTAGCAAGTTCAGCATTTCAAAAGGAACTTTTATTTAGTTACTTTTATTCGTTATTGTTTGTTTTAAAAGGCACTCATGCTACTTCGTAGTTTTTTCGCGAATTCATTCTTTTTAAAGGAGCTCAAGCTTTTTCAAGGTCCGTAAAAGGTAACCAAAACCTACCGTAGGAAGCTCATGAACACCTTTAAAATAAGCAATGTGTGAATAAACTCATCGCTTGGAACTTTGCTACAGACAGACGTAAAATCATATCCGTCCAAAACGTTAAATAATAATTAGGAAATATGGGAGCTCCGTTGGTCGGTTTACTTAAAAAATAGAACGATTATTTTAACTTCTTTCTTTCTCCGCGAAATAAAGAAGCAAAGAAAGCTCGCCGCTTTAAAATTTACAGGAACGGATCGTGCCTCCTCGTGCTATTTGTAAATTTTGGAGGCGGCATTTTTTAGAACGTAGGGCTTTTACTTTTAACCGGACGTATTATTATCTTCAGCCCTAATATAGCCCTGTGCGTGGGTAAAATGGCCTTGGAGGATACCGAAGCAACGAGCAGCAAAGCATTTGCATCGCTGATCATGTTGCACTACCCAAGCGGATTGAGGAAGTGAAACGGCTCCAATACGCGCCATGAATGCTTTGCCATCAGATGCAAGGTAGCCTACACACGCCTTGATTTTGCTCAACTTTTATCAAGAAAAGTTGAATAAAATAATCGTTCCTTTAATATAAACAATTTATCTATGTGTTAAATTGATCCCTGTTTTAGGTTAGAAAGCCGATAGTCATATTAAATTTATACCAACACCCATGGAAACTTTTGCTTTCCCAATAAAAATAGAGCCTCTTATAGCCGAAAACCTCCTCTTTTTTGTCCAGAAAATTTATTTTGGACAGGTGTGACGTAAAATAAAATTGACTAAAATAAACGTTTTTAATACAAACACCATCGTAGATGCTAAAAGCGAAACGCCTGTTTTAGTGAAAAAGCCAATAATCACATTCCTTTATTTGTATCCTATGCCCGAATGGGTTAAATTTAAATTTTATTTTACGACATGAAGAAAACTGTATACGCATTAGCGCTTATTATTCCCTCTTTATTCGCTTGTAACAGCGGAGAAAAAGGGGCTGGTACAACCGATTCAGCGGCTTTTAAACAAATCGATGAAGCAAGTCTTGCACAATATGTGAAGGATTTATCGAGCGATAGCCTCGAAGGTAGAAAGCCATTTACCAAGGGAGAAGAAAAGACCATCCAGTATATCAAACGGGCTTTTGAAGACATAGGCCTCGAACCGGGGAATAAGGATAGTTATTTCCAGGAAGTGCCTATGGTGGAAATTAAATCAAATCCGAAAGCCATTCTGTCCTTTACGGGATCTAAAGGGAAAGTAGATTTTAAATTGCTAGACGAAGTTGTTTTAGGTAGTCGAAGAGTTCAGCCTGCTATTGAAGTTAAAAGCTCGGATGTGGTATTCGCCGGATTCGGTATCGTTGCTCCGGAGTTCAACTGGAATGATTATGCAGGACTCGATGTAAAAGGAAAAACAGTTGTGGTCATGGTAAATGATCCCGGATTTTACAACAAGGACCTATTCAAAGGAGAAACGATGACTTATTACGGTCGTTGGACCTATAAATTCGAAGAAGCGGCCCGGCAAGGTGCGACAGGCGTGTTGATTATTCATAATACAGAAGCTGCAAGTTACGGGTGGAACGTGGTAAGAAGCGGCTGGAGTGGACCGCAGCTCAATCTACAAACCGAAGACAATGGCGCTTCGAGATGTGCTTTTGAAGGTTGGTTAACTGCCGATGCCACCAAAAGGCTATTTGAACTTGCCAGCGTGTCCATGGATGTTTTGGAGCAAGCTAAAAAGCCGGGGTTCAAGGCGGTAGACTTAAAGCTAACGACAGGCACCACCATTACGCAAGAAACGAAAAAGTCCATGTCCAATAATGTAGTAGCAAAATTAAAAGGAAGTAAACGTCCGGATGAATACATTATATACTCGGCACATTGGGATCACCTAGGCATCGGAGAGGCCATCGAAGGCGATTCTATTTATAACGGTGCGGTTGATAACGCCACCGGCGTAGCAGGTCTATTTGAGATTGCAAAAGCCTTTAAAGCTGCAAAGACAGCTCCTGAGCGTTCGGTACTTTTTATTGCTTTGACAGGCGAGGAAGAGGGATTATTGGGATCCGAGTTTTACGCAACCCATCCGATTTATCCATTGGCAAAGACAGTAGCCAACATTAATATGGATGCTTTAGCACCCATTGGCAGGACTAAAGATCTCATTGTAACCGGGCTCGGACAATCGGAAATGGACGACTATGCGGCAGTTGCAGCAAAAAAACAGGGAAGAACAATTAAACCGGATTCGAATCCATCTGCCGGACATTTCTTCCGTTCAGATCATTTCAATTTTGCAAAGGTTGGTATACCCGCATTATATCCAAGTACCGGCGATGATGTATTAGGAAAGGGCGAAGAATTTGGTTTAGCACAAAAAGAAGCATATAATGAAAAACGCTATCATCAACCTGCTGACGAATTCGATGACGCATGGAAGTTGGATGGTATGGTAGAAGATTTACGCTTATTCTTTGATGTGGGCTATACGCTGACTCAGGAAAGCAGCTTTCCAAAATGGAAAGAGGGCTCGGAATTCAAAGCGGCCGGTGAGAAACGCTAATTGCGTGTTGCCAGTTATGGGTTGAAAGCTTTCGGCAACTTGTAACCCGTAACTGGCAACTAACTTATACTTAATATTCCGGCAATAGCGGTGCCGTTCCCATAATATCATCAATTTTCGCCAATAACTCAGGTGTTAATTTTGGAAGGATTTCCAAGGCCTTTAGATTTTCTTGAAGCTGGCTATCCTTTGTTGCACCAAGAATCGCGGTTGTCACATTTGAATTCGTAAGCGTCCAGGCAATGGAAAGAGTTGCCAAACTGGCCCCTAATTCATCGGCTACCTTTTTCAGGTTCTTCACAGCTCCGAGCTTTTGATCCGTATAGGACTTATCTTTCAGCCATTCATAGCCTTCCAGTGCCAAACGCGACCCCTCCGGAATGCCTTCATTGTACTTCCCGGTTAATAGCCCCGAAGCCAAGGGGCTCCAGATGGTAGTTCCCATGCCAAGATTACGGAAGATAGGCAAATAATCAACCTCTATTTTTTGTCGATGGAATAAGTTGTACTCAGGCTGCTCAACGGCCGGCGGTTCCAAGTTCAATTTGGCAGCAACGGCATAGGCCTCTACAATTTCCGCAGCGCTCCATTCACTGGTACCCCAATAGAGAACCTTCCCCTGCTGAATTAATGTGTTCATAGTACGAACCACTTCTTCCATCGGTGTATTTTTATCAGGACGATGGCAATAATAGAGATCAAGGTACTCAACCTGTAAACGTTGCAAGGCTTCGTGACAAGCTTCCACGATATGCTTGCGGCTTAATCCATACTGATTTGGCTTTTTATCGGGTCCTTTCCAGCCGAAGAAGACTTTACTGGAGACAACATAGGAAGAGCGCTCCCAGCTTTTTGCTTTTAACACCCTTCCCATCATTCTTTCTGATTCACCTCGTGAGTAAACTTCCGCATTATCAAAAAAATTAACCCCGGCGTCATAAGCGATACCCATTAGACGGTCACTTAAGGTATCATCCACTTGCCGCGCAAAGGTTACCCAAGAACCAAAGGACAGTGCACTTAACTGTAGCCCCGTACGGCCCATTCTTCTATATTCCATACTGTTATTGTTAACTGATTTCTGTAAAACTAATGAATGGCCGTAAAAGTTTTGAAAAAAACGGAAATGATGACAGGAAGCTGATTCGTTAGTAGAGAAATAGTTGAATGGGGAACTAAGCGTTTAAAAAAAATCACCCAGCCGAATAGTGACTGGGTGATCCATTTTCCGAGGTCTCTTTTCGTTAAAAATTAGTACCCTGGATTCTGTACTAGCTTTGCATTTCGATTCATTTCGTCGCGATGGATACTAATAAAGTACATTTTATCTAACCATTGGCGGTTTTCGATACCGGGATCGAGCTCCGAGGGCGTATACGTGTAATTATAATTTTCGGGGTCGTACTTATAAACACGCACCTGCTTACCATCTTTCAGCGTTCCAAATATGCGGATGATTCTGATTTTGTTTCCTAAAGTTGTAGGCGCAATCATCCATCTTCTCGCATCAAAGAAGCGATGTTCTTCGTAGGCTAACTCTACCCGTCTTTCATTTCTATAACGTTGCCGCAGTGCATCACCGGATTCGGTTACTGCCGGCATGCCTGCACGGAAACGAATTTTATTTAACCAGTTACGCGCCTCTCCATCTTCGCCCAATTCTATACAGGCTTCTACGTAGTTTAATACGGCTTCTGTGTACTTCAATACCGGCCAGGGGATAAATTGACGCGTGTTTTGGTCAACCACAGCCGGATCCGGATCGGTAAATTTGCGGAAGTAATAACCGGTATGCGTGCCGTTCCAATCTTCAATTGGACTGTTTCTGGTATCCAATCCATATTGCGTCACCACTTGTCCGGAAGCATTAGTTACCTGATACTGCCCTGTCTGTATCTGATTATTAGGATCGCGTCCTTTCACATCATCCGTACGTGGTTTCCAATCCGATCCATCGTGTAAAATGGTGGCATACATTCTGGGATCCCTATTTTGGTAAGGGGCGGCTTTATGTACGGGGTTATCCCAACTAAAGCGCGAGCCATCGATCATCTCGTAATCGTCTACCAAATTCTGTATTGGCGTATTTCCTGCCCAGTTATGATAACCATTCGGTCCATTATTTCTTCCGAGCCAGTTACCTGCCTCGTCTTTCAGGTCGACGAAAAAGCGTCCCAATAGTATTTCTCGTCCACCATCTCCCGCAACGGCCCTGCTACCACCCCCCAACGACAACACCATGTAGTTTTCCGTTCCTTCTTCCGGACTAACGGGACCCGTTAAGTCCATTTTATAGGCAAATGCCGACTGGTCCACTACTGCCTTTGCAGCATCTTTCGCTTTTTGCCAGCGCTCCATCCGATTTCCACTTACATAGCCCAAGTATTCCTTATTACTATAACCTGCTATGGTTGGGGATTTAGCGGAGGCCGTAGGTATATCATGTAAATCGCTCGCAGCATATACCAGTACTCGAGCCTTCAATGCCATCGCCGCCACATTGGTTGCCCTACCCGTGCTCGCTGTGAGCCCGTTCAATAAATTAATCGCCGTATCACAATCCGCTACGATGAAATTGACGCATTCCTCATACGTATTACGAGGAACGGTATAATCTGCTTCCCCTAATTCATAAGGACGATTAATGAGTGGCACTGCTCCATAAAAACGAAGCAATTGCTGATAATAATAGGCTCTTAAAAAGTGTGCTTCTCCCTTTAAACGCTCTACCAGGTTATTGGTATTTTCAAACTGTGGCGTCGCTAGATTTTTCAAGGCAATATTGGTTGCCCGGATGCGCATGTAGAGCGAATCCCATAGATACGTTCTCTTGATCATCCCTTGATCAGCGGGGTTTGAACGAGATTCTGTAATGGTATTTATTCCTCTTCCGGGATGGGTAAACATCGATTCGTCGGTCATGGACGACTGCATTTCTTCTTCAAAGCCCCCCTGCCCGATTCCATTATACATCTCAAGGATAAATGCTTCTGCCAGACCGGCATCACTCCATACCACTTGTTGAGGCACTTCGGTCATCGGCTCCGTGTTCAAAAAATCAGTTTTACAGGAGACTATTCCCAGTAAAAACAAGGCTATAACACCTAATATTCTATATGACTTCTTCATGATTTCTTTCATTAAAAGGTTACCGCCAATCCTGTATTAATAATGCGTGATTGCGGATAATACTGTCCCAATACGTTGGTTGATTCCGGATCATAAGCCTTCATTTTACTGAAGGTTAGCAAATTGAATCCACTTACGTATACCCTCAGGTTACTGATCCCTATTTTTTCGCCGATTGTGGTTGGCAGGGTATAGCCTAATTCCAGATTCTTCAAGCGGATATAGTTAGTGCTTTGCAACCAATAGGTATTGTTATAGGAATAGTATTGATCGCTCCGATCTGTAATGCGTGGATGTTCGCTGCTTGGGTTGTCAACCGTCCATCTGTTTTCGTAAAATTCCAATAAGTAGTTCCCGATGGCCCCCGATTCGTCCGAACCGACCCGGAGTTCACCACCCATAGCACCTTGGAATAAGATAGTCAGGTCGAAGTTTTTATATTGCATACCAATATTCAAACCACCCTGAAAAGTAGGCTGTCTATTCTTATCACGCCGAACACGGTCGTCCGGTGTAATTTTTCCATCTCCGTCAAAATCTTGATACTTCATGTCCCCCGGACGTAGGTTATTGGTAATCGCACTATAATCCAATGTATTAGCCGCAATATCAGCCTCATCGCGGAACACACCGTCATAAATATAATATAGTTGAGCATCTGTTACCCTTCCCGTTGTACGCTGCCATTCAGGTGCCCCCGGTGCTTCGTCCCAAAACTTGATTTTGTTTTTGGTATAACCTCCATTGACGTTAATGTTATACTTAAAATCTCCTGCTGCACCATTATAACCAATATTGAACTCCCATCCTTTGTTATCCACTTTTCCGATATTTTCAGCAGGTAGTGTCATACCGGTACTTTGCGGTATCGAAGCATTTCGCTGCCATAAAATATTCGAACGTTTATTCATAAATACATCAAACTCAAAATTGATCTTACCATCGAGGAGCTGACCGTCCAAACCTAAGTTATAATTATCAGCAACTTCCCATGTTACCATTGTGTTAGGAACACGCGATTCATATAATGATTTAACCAATAAACCATCAACGATATAGGTGCCGTATCCATAGGTTGAGTAATACTGGTATTCTTGCAATCTAGCGTCATCCTCTAAGTATTGCCCTTCTGCGTAGTTATTTTTGAAGTATATATTATCATTACCCATTCGACCCCATGAACCGCGGAGCTTTAAATAGTTGATGAAAGAAATATTCTCTTTCCAGAAATTCTCTTCTGAGATTCGCCAACCTGCGAGAACACCCGGGAAGAAGCCGAAACGACTGTTTTCCGGGAACATATAAGAGCCATCGTATCGCCATAGAAATTCAGCAATATATTTTTCTTTATAGTTATATCCAACCCTACCAAAATAATTCAGTCTTGCGCGTTTCCAGGCTCCGCCGTTGTTATTCTTTTCGCGCTCTCCTCCTGCGATCAGCTGATCAATAGCGGTTGAAATAAAATAGCGTCTGTAGGCATTGAAGTTTTCGTTATCGATCGTTTCGCGGTTCACCCCTGCCATTACATTAAAGGTATGATCACCGAAAGAGCGGTCGTAATTCAAAACACCTCCGAGAAGAATGTTTAATTGATCTTCGTTTGCCTGTGTCAAGCGAGGATCGGCAGGGCCACGTCTACCACGCACCAGTTGCGGTGTTACCCCATCGTCTTCATATGCTCCTTGCCAAGTATAAAGATTCCAGGGAGTCTCCCATTTCTTCGATTGCTTGATATATTTATCAATGGCCGCCGTACCTGTAAATTTCAACCCTTCAATCCAAGGGAAGGTAATATCGACCTGGCCATTTGTTTGAAAAAAGTACTGCTTATTATTGTCGTAACCGGTTTGGTCGGTTGTGATCACTACGGGATTCTCTCCGTTTTCTATATCAGGACCGGGTAAACCATTTGGCCAAAAGGCAGGCATGGTAGGATTACCACGCATCAACATCCTGAAAATAGTTCCGGCGGATTTAGTTGGGTAATTCCTGTTTTCCTGACGTCCCAATACACCGATTTTCGTTGTCACATACTTACTGATTGTTGCGTCGAGGTTGATCCGCAGATCATATTGCTTATAGCCGGTAGCTGAATTTTTGTAGTAACCATCTTGATTTTGATAACCGATGGACGTTAAATATTTAAAGTTATCAGAACCACCGGTCAACTGTACATTATGTCTTGCCTGAGGCGACCAATTTTTCAGCGTAGCATCGTACCAATCGGTATTGGGATGTCCCCATGGGTCGGACCCATCTTTGAATTTTTCGAAATCTGCCGGAAGAAATGGTGCGGTAAGAACCGATCCGTTGGAGCGCGTGTAGGAGCCTGTTTCTCTAAAGGCGCTGTTTGCTGCCTGCCATTCGTTCACAGGAAGTTTAAAAACCTCCAGTTCATTCCGCATTTCGGCATACTGCGCAGCGTCTGCCAATTCGGGGATCACCGTTGGTTGCGCAAAGCCTTGATTGTAGGTATAAGATAGAAGAGGTCGGCCGGACTTACCTCTTTTGGTTGTTACTAGTATGACCCCGTTAGCAGCACGAGCACCATAAATAGCTGCTGCAGCATCTTTCAACACCGAAATGTTATCTATATCTGCCGGATTCAGCCGTTCAATCCCCCCTTGTCTTGCCGGTATACCGTCAATAACAATGAGCGGGCTACTATTTCCCAAGGTATTTGTTCCCCGGATCTTAATGTTAGAACCATCACCTCCCGGCTCGCCGCTGCTTTGAGTTGCGATGACACCAGGCATTCTACCTGCCAATGAATTTGAGACATTGAGCGAAGGTGACTTGACCAATTCTTCACTTTTTACTGATACGACCGAACCGGTAACGGTTTCTTTCTTTTGTGTTCCATAACCCACCACCACGACCTCGTCGAGATTGGCAATATCGTCCTGAAGGGTGACGGTTATTGATTTGCGGTTATTTACGGGCTCTTCCAGTGTTTTATAGCCCACCATGGTAAAAACCAAGGTAGCATTAGCCGGCACCCCCTCTAAGCTAAATTTCCCGTCGACATCGGTAGTTGTTCCTTTTTGTGAGCCCTTTACCAATACACTTACACCGGGTATTCCCTCGTTGCCTGTCATGGAATTGACTTTTCCGGTGATTGTTGATTGTTGCTTAACGGCCGAGAGATTATCCTTAACTTCCCTCGCTAGCCAATTGGTTTTTGCCAAAGCTTCATAAGGTGCGTGAAATCCCGCTACCAAAAGAGCCCCGCATAATACACGCTTAAAATCACTTCGATTTAAGTTCATAATAGCTGGTTTGTTTATAATGTTAAAAGTCTATAATTGTACTAATCACAATTATTCCGCGCGACTAGTAGAATCATATGTTAGTTTATTGGTTTTTGTAAATTCTAATAAAGTTCTAATTCGGTTGCCGTAAACATAAACAATGATCCTATAGGATGCAAGAAAAAATTAGAAATTGTGTATAAGTTACAATAAGTAGTAAAGAAGTATTTTTACTTATGGAAAAAAGAGAAACGTCCTGTTCGAGGGATTGGAAAATATCTACAAAAAAAAGCGATTCGTGGATGAATCACTTTGCAGAAAGGAGGGCCTTTGGCTTACATAAGGCGCACCTTAACAATTAATTACTCAAAAACAACCGTTTTATTACCGGTTACAAAGACTCTGTCCTCGATAATCAACGACAGTGCTTTACTTAAAACCGCCTTTTCTATTTCTTTTCCTGCTTTGCGCATATCGTCAGCTGTATACGTATGGTTGACCGGTTTTACGTCTTGTGCAATAATCGGTCCTTCATCCAGATCGTCTGTTACAAAATGGGCCGTAGCACCGATAATTTTTACCCCGCGGGTATATGCTTGCTGATAGGGGTTCGCTCCAATGAAGGCCGGTAAGAAGGAATGATGAATGTTGATGATCTTTCCTTGATAATGCGCGATAAAAACAGGTGATAAAATGCGCATGAACTTGGCTAATACAACATAATCCGGACTGTAGCTATAAATTGTTTTATGCAGCTCCTTTTCAAATTCATCCTTTGTTTTCCCTTCATGGCTTACAAAGTGATAAGGTACATTAAAACGCTCGGTAAAAGACCGCAGGTGATCGTAATTTCCGATAACGCAACAGACATCGGCACCCAGTGTATTGAAAAAATAGCGCACCAGTGTATCGCCCAAGCAGTGCGGTTCTTTGGTGACCAGTATGGCAAGGCGCTTCTGTTTTGGCGGATTCACCTTTACAGAAGCACCTTTAGGTAGGATCATCAATAACTCCTGCATTAATTTTTCAGGGTCAACGGCCTTTCCCATGCAAACGATGCGCGAAAAAAAACGTTTGGTACTTTCGTCCACATACTCACGCATGGTAGTTATATTCAAACCATATTTTGCTACGACGTGTGCGATGGACGAAACTAAACCGACCGCATCGGTACAGTGAACAAGTATCAGGGTCTGTTCCATTTCGTTAAACCGCTGCCTTCAATTCATCGGCAAGCTTAGCGGCCGCAGCCTCTTCTTCTAAAACATCCTGCTCGATACGTAGGTTGTTCACGATATGTTTTTGCCGATCCGGCGTATTTTTACCCATATAGTATTCAAGCAATTGCTGAATTTTCTGATCTTTGGACAAGATCACAGGATCTAAGCGCATGTCTTTACCAATGAAAAGACCAAACTCATCGGGCGAAATCTCTCCCAATCCTTTAAATCGGGTAATTTCCGGCTTGCCACCTAATTTTATAATCGCCCGTTGACGCTCTTCATCACTATAGCAATAGATCGTTTCCTTTTTGTTTCTCACCCGGAATAAAGGGGTTTGCAAAATAGAAACATGTCCTGCCTTTACCAAATCAGGAAAAAATTGCAGGAAAAAGGTCATTAACAATAGGCGTATGTGCATTCCGTCAACATCTGCATCTGTTGCAATCACAATATTATTGTAGCGGAGACCGTCTATACCATCCTCAATATTCAGGGCATGTTGGAGTAAATTAAACTCTTCGTTCTCATACACCACCTTTTTCGTTAGCCCAAAGGCGTTCAAGGGCTTCCCCTTCAAACTAAATACCGCTTGTGTTTGTACGTCCCTGGATTTGGTAATAGAACCACTGGCAGAATCACCTTCGGTTATAAATAAGGTAGTTTCCTGATTACGCTCGTTTTTATCGTCATAGTGAATCTTACAGTCGCGTAACTTTCTATTATGCAGGGAGGCTTTTTTTGCCCGCTCGTTGGCCAATTTCTTGATGCCGGCTATGTCCTTACGTTCCCGTTCAGATTGTAGAATACGCTTCAATAAAGCGTCCGCCGTATCGGGATGTTTGTGCAAGTAATCGTCCAGCGATTTCTTTACAAAGTCGTTAATAAAGGTGCGCACGGTTGGTCCATCGGGGCCGATACTTTGCGATCCCAGTTTAGTTTTCGTTTGCGATTCAAAAACAGGTTCCTGCACTTTGATGGCAATGGCCCCAATTACGGAAGCCCTGATATCCGATGCATCAAATTCCTTTTTATAGAACTCACGTACGGTTTTCACGACAGCCTCTCTGAAGGCAGCCTGATGCGTACCCCCTTGCGTAGTATGCTGCCCATTTACGAAAGAGTAATACTCTTCTCCATATTGTTGCCCATGTGTCAACGCGATCTCAATATCCTCTCCCTTTAAGTGAATAATGGGATAGCGCATACCTTCCACATCAATATTACGCTCTAATAAGTCGCGCAAGCCATTTTCCGAAACAAATTTTTGTCCGTTGAAATTTACCGTCAATCCCGTGTTCAGGAACACGTAATTCCAAATCATATTTTCAACGAACTCGGGCCTATATTTATAGTTTCTAAAGATGCTATCGTCTGGAACAAAGGTGACCGCGGTGCCATTGCGCTGCGTGGTTTCTTTTTCCTCATCTTTCAAGAGTTCTCCTTTGCTGAATTCAGCAATACGCGTACGACCCGCTCGATACGATTGTACGACAAAGGATGAAGAGAGCGCGTTGACTGCTTTCGTACCGACTCCGTTTAGTCCCACCGATTTTTGAAAAGCTTTGCTATCATATTTTCCACCTGTATTGATCTTGGAGACAACATCAACCACACTTCCGATCGGAATACCACGACCGTAATCGCGTACGGAGACTTTTAACTCACTGACACTGATATCGATTGTTTTTCCCGCCCCCATTACAAATTCATCAATGGAGTTATCAACCACTTCTTTCAAAAGCACATAAATTCCATCATCGTATGCTGATCCATCGCCCAACTTACCGATATACATACCTGGCCGCAACCGGATATGTTCTTTCCAATCGAGCGAGCGTATACTGTCTTCGTTGTAATTTGTCATATTTTAGTTATCAGTTATCCGCAACCAGCCATCAGCTGTATTACTTCATTACTTTATTGACTACTAAATATCAATCGACCATTGGCTAATAATTACATAGCTCATTGGCTAATTGTACCTATCTTCCAAAATCATCTTGCACCCGTACGATATCATCTTCATCCGAAGGATTATCGATATCTGTATGTTGCCATATTTCTGCCAACACACCCCATCCGTCTAAGCCTACCAAACGATGGCGCTCTCCTTTTTCAAGCTTGATGACATCACCGGGATGTTTTGTCTTCACTTCATTCTCCACGTCTGTATCACTTATTACCACACCAACGTCTCCTTTAACAACTTGCCATATCTCCGCACGGCGGTGATGGTATTGCCATGACAAACGTTTTTGTGGTGCTACAACTAATATTTTTGGACTTAATTTCCCTGATATTTTTAGGTCTTGCACATTCAGCCCGTTGAAGTATGTATCTGCAAACTGTTGCGCCTGGTTCTCGTCGATCACAAAAAAACCACCCCATGGACGTGTCTGATCCTGTTTATCGATGTGAAAACCCTGTTTTTTAAGTGTTTCTTCTATTTCGGCAAAAATTTCCTGTTTAGCTATGTCTGTCATGGTTCTTATTTTTTGCTAAGATAATGAGTTTTTTTGAATTCAAAGGTTATCTTCCCTACACCCCAGGTTAAGGTTTGCGTCTTAATTCGTTTTGCTCGTATTCGTATTTCAAAAATATTATGCTTGCATAATAAAAAATCAGTAAATTTGGAACAAACCCTAGCATTATGAATTTCGAATTAACTGAAGAACAATTGCTTATCAGAGACGCAGCACGCGATTTTGCTCAAACTGAACTAAAACCCGGTGTAATAGAACGTGATGAAAAACAACAATTTCCAGCAGACCAAGTCAAAAAACTTGGCGAATTAGGTTTTCTTGGGATGATGACCGATCCTGCCTATAATGGGGCAGGACTTGATACAGTCTCTTATGTGCTCGTTATGGAAGAATTGTCTAAAATTGATGCATCGACTTCCGTTGTCGTATCAGTAAACAATTCCCTGGTATGTTACGGCTTAGAGAAATTCGGATCAGAAGAGCAGAAAGAAAAATACCTAAAGCCACTGGCTGCGGGAACACAGATCGGTGCTTTTTGTCTCTCCGAGCCCGAAGCCGGCTCGGATGCCACTTCGCAAAAAACGATTGCGGAAGATAAGGGAGACTACTACCTACTTAACGGAACTAAAAATTGGATTACCAATGGGAGCAACGCTGCTGTGTATCTCGTAATCGCACAAACACACCCCAACCTTGGGCATCGCGGGATCAACGCTTTCATCGTAGAAAAAGATTCCCCTGGATTCACAATTGGGCCCAAGGAAAATAAGCTGGGAATACGGGGCTCAGACACCCATTCCTTACAATTTTCGGATGTCAAAGTACCAAAGGAAAACAGAATTGGAGCAGACGGTTTTGGCTTTAAATTCGCCATGAAAACGTTAGAAGGCGGCCGAATCGGCATAGCAGCGCAGGCATTAGGTATTGCCTCCGGTGCTTACGAGCTAGCGCTCAAATACGCAAAGGAAAGAACAACCTTTGGAAAACCCATTGCCGAGCATCAAGCCATTCAATTCAAGTTGGCAGACATGTATACGCAAATAGAAGCTGCACGTTTGTTGTGCCTGAAGGCCGCATGGCTGAAAGATCAGCATCAACCCTATGCGGAAGCTGCGGCGGTGGCTAAACTTTTTGCCTCTGATACGGCCATGCGCATAACCGTAGAAGCGGTACAGATTCATGGAGGCTATGGTTTTGTGAAGGAATATCATGTTGAGCGGCTCATGCGCGATGCCAAGATAACGCAAATCTATGAGGGCACCTCAGAAATCCAGCGTATGGTGATTGCTCGGTCTATATTAAAAGAGGGCTTTTAGTATCACTTCTAATAATAAGCGAAAGATTAGTATTTTAGCGGCATGGATATTGAACGATATCCGAATGCTTAATAATAATACGATGAATATTGCGCGTTTTCTTTTCCTTAGCTTGTTCACAGCCCTCGCTTTTACAAGTTGCACAGACAAAACAAACCAGCTTACCAACGGTGTGTGGAGAGGTGCTTTACAAACGGATAATTCGGTGGATATCCCCTTCAATTTCGAAATATATGATTCCTTGGGGGTTAAACAAATGGCCTTTTTGAACGGGAAAGAGCGTTTGAATATCAATGAGATAGAAGAAACCGCTGATTCCGTTTTTATAAAGACCCCACTTTATGAAAGTGAGATCAGGGCTGTAAAAACGGCAAATGGATTACAGGGAAAATGGATTAAGCATTTACCAAACAAAACGATTTCCATGCCCTTCATGGCTGAATCCAACCAATCGTTTCGCTTTGTGAAGGAAGAGAATTCAGGTGTCATTAATATGACGGGCAGATGGTCTGTTCAATTTTATAAAAATAATGGCACCGATACGACTTTTGCGGTAGGCGAATTTGAGCAATCCGGCAATCAAGTGAATGGATCGTTTCTTACAACAACTGGAGACTATCGTTTTCTAAGTGGTGTAGTGGATAACAAAACATTTATGGTATCCGCTTTCAGCGGCTCTAGCCCTGTATTATTCACGGGAGATCTAACTGATGGCAGTGATATTATTAAAGGCAAGATGTATGCCGGACCGAGCTCCGTGATGAATTGGTCGGCCAGACGTGACGAAGATGCGATGTTGCCCGATGCTTACAAGATTGCCGGGCTAAAACCCGGAAACGATCGCATAACGTTCAGCTTTCAGGATCTTGACGGCAATAAAGTCTCGTTAAGCGACGATCGTTTTAAAGATAAAGTGGTAGTGGTTCAGTTTTTGGGATCGTGGTGCCCCAATTGTATGGACGAGACCGCTTTTCTAGCACCGTTCTATGAAAAATATAAGAACAAAGGTTTGGAGATTATCGGCTTGGCCTATGAACGTTATAAAGAAATGGACAAGGCCAAAGCAGCTGTTTTGAACTTAAAAAATCGATTTAAAGTGAACTATCCGATCCTCTTAACCGGTTATACAAACGATAAAGGGCAAGTGGAAGAAAGTATACCGGCATTGGATAATTTTTCTGCCTTTCCTACCACCATCATCATCAAGAAGGACGGCACGGTTGATAAAATCCACACCGGCTTCAGCGGGCCAGCAACAGGAAAACACTATACCGAGTTCACTCAAGAGTTCGAAAAAGAAATCAATAAACTGTTAGCTGAATAAAGTCGTATATAATGTCAAGAAACTCCCTCTTCATTTCTATTACCTGTTTGCTCTTGAGTTGTTGGTCTTGCGCAACAACGAAACATGTCGATATTCCTCCGGTTAATATATACGCCAACGCACCGAACGCGGATGTTTACCACGCTTCTTATCCGCTTAAAATAAGTATAAAGCATACCGACTTAGACCTTCGTTTCGACTGGGAACGGGCGCGCGTATTCGGAAAGGCAACACTTACGCTACAAAGTTATTTTTACCCACAAGATTCGGTCATACTGGATGCCAACGGCTTCGAAGTAAAAGCGGTCATGCTGCTGCAAGATGCGGCGAGGAAAAAGTTACCTTTCACCTATGACGGAAAGAAGCTTGCCATTGCCTTGGATAGAAAATATAACCGTGATGAGCTCTTTAAAATATTTATTGAATATACCGCCAATCCCAATCAGTTGGAAGTAGGAAAAGATATTGCTTCGCCCGATGATCGAGGGTTATACTTCATCCAGCCCGATGAACTAGCAGGCATTCCAAGACAACTATGGTCTCAGGGCGAAACCGAATGCAATTCTAATTGGTTCCCGACGATTAACAACACCATGCTGAAAATGACGCAACAAATTGCGCTAACGGTTCCTGATTCGATGATTACCCTATCAAATGGCTTATTAAAGCAATCGAAAAGAAATAACGATGGTACGAGAACCGATATTTGGAAGCAGGAGCTGCCACACGCGCCGTACTTGGTCATGATTGCGGCAGGAAACTTTAAAATTGTCAAAGATCAATGGCGCGGAAAGGAGGTGAGCTATTACATGGAACCGAAATACGCGCCATATGCCTCCATGATTTTTGGAAAAACACCTGAAATGCTCGAATTCTATTCGAAAAAATTGGGCGTGGATTATCCCTGGGATAAATATGCTCAGATTGTCGTGCGGAACTTTGTAAGTGGGGCCATGGAGAATACATCGGCTTCGGTATTCTTTGATCGAATGAATATGACGCCGGCTGAATATAAGGATGAAACGTATGAAGATATTGTTGCTCACGAGTTATTCCATCACTGGTTCGGCGATTTAGTAACCGCTGAATCCTGGGCCAATTTACCACTCAACGAGTCGTTTGCCACCTATGGCGAATACTTATGGCTGGAACACAAGTATGGAAGAGAAGAGGCGGATATGCATGCATTGAATGACGAGCTAGCTTATTTTGCGAAGGACAAAAACAAAGAGCTCGACCTTATTCGATTTAACTATGCGGATCGGGAACAGATGTTTGATGAAGTGTCTTACCAAAAAGGAGGGCGTATTCTTCATATGTTAAGGGAAACCGTTGGCGATGACGCCTTTTTTGCGTCACTTCAACTTTATTTAAAAAAACATGCCTATCAGTCTGTTGAGGTCCATGATTTACGCCAAGCTTTTGAGCAAGTCACAGGACAAGATCTTAATTGGTTTTTTGATCAGTGGTTTTTGGCCGCCGGTCATCCGCTTTTGGAAATAAAAACGCACTATCAAGACAGCACAAAACAGGTGATTGTACAAATTGCTCAAAAGCAGGACTTAGCTAGTATGCCGCTCTATAAACTACCTATTGCGATTGACATCTATGTAGATGGTCATGTTGATCGTCAAACGGTTACACTAACTAAACAGGAGCAAACTTTTCACTTGCCGGCCACTAAAAGTCCACAATTAATTAATTTTGATGCAAAAAAGTGTATCCTTGGGAAGAAAGAGCAAAGTAAATCGCTTGACGAATGGGCTTATCAATACAAACACGCCCCCTTGTTTATGGATCGCTTTGAAGTATTGGAAAACCTGAATGATGTATTGGATAGTGCTAAAGCGAAGGAGATCGTTGTTGCGGCTTTAACCGATAGTGCCTGGATGATACGCTTGATGGCGCTTGGCGCGATTGAAAAATTCACAAAGGACGAGTTAAAGCAGATTTACCCTACCGTAAAAAAAATGGCAACAGCCGACGAACGTTCTTATGTTAGAGCCAGTGCTGTGATGCTGTTACGCACCCTCTTTCAAAACTATGATAATAAAGAGATATTTAAGATAGCATCTCAAGATGATGCACCAAGTGTACAGCAAGCACTTCATATGAAATAATCGAGAGCTAGGCGAGCGTGCCTGTTTTTGTCGCTTGCCGCAAGGCTGCCTGTGCAATGCGTATTTCATGAAATTCTACTTGCCGATCAAGCAGCTCGCGAATTTCGGTAATTGTTTTTTGAGGATATTGCTTCAACAAGGGTATGATAATTTCAAGTTTACGGGTAGACATGAGATCACTCGCCTGCAAATCGGTGCCGATGAAATTTGTTAAATGCGCTATAACGGTACCGGTTGTAAGTCCTCTCAGCGTAGCTATCTCATCAATTGTATGTCCGTTTTTAAAGAGTTTGAGACTAATCTGTTTCGTTTCACCAACGACCGACTTGTTCTTTTTGGGTTGTTGTTCATTTTTTACCTGAAGATGTTGTTGTTGGTGCTTGGCCACCTCATAGATCAAATCTTGTATATTTCTTCCTTCACGAATGGCTTGCGTAATAAACGTGCTTTGCCTGATTTGTTCTTGTTTCCGCCGGTAGGTCAACAATAAGTCTGCCAACTCTTTCTGATATTTTTTATTCTTCTTTTTAGCAGCCCATGCATCCATATGTTGTTGAAGGGGGGTGATAAGCTCCTCCTCTAAACTTTTGAGGAACCAAGCAGCGGCCTTTTGAGTACGTTCATGAATGAGTTCAATGTTTAAATCATCTAAATGCCGGAATTCCTTATTTAACCAGGCATTAAACTTCTCTGCAACTTCAAATTGCTGATTGCAAGTATAGCATATGGCGTCGATTTTCTTATATGCAAGGCTCTTATCGGGAATGTTCTTGGTTAGTACATCGTTTTTGAAGGTATTAGTTTCAAGCGCCAAAGTACCCCAGGAAAAAGCTTTGCTAAGATTATTCAAAAGATAGGATTTCTGCTCTTGCAGTAGCACTTCTGCAATCTCATCCTCCGATAAAACACGACTGGAAAAGGCCACGACATGTGGATCCGTATGGATACTTGCCGGCGAAATCTTTGATCGGAGGACCAATCCTTCCAATCCCGTTAACCGACTTAGCGCAACGTACACCTGCCCGGCGGCAAAGCTGGATCCGGCATCAATAACCGCCTTATCAAAGGTTAGGCCCTGACTTTTATGAATAGTGACGGCCCAAGCTAAACGAATAGGATATTGCTTGAAGGTTCCCAGTGTTTCTTCGCTGATTTTATCGCTTTGCTTATCGTAATTATAACGAAGGTTTTTCCATTCCTCTTGTTCGACCGTGAATAGTTCCTTCTCTCCGGGAAAACGAACTTTTATTTCTCCATGTCGAGCATCAATTTTGTCGACTACGCCAATTTTTCCGTTAAAGTAACGTCGGTCTTCTCCTTTGTCATTTTTTATAAACATAATTTGGGCACCTTCTTTAAGGTACAATCTACCCTCGGTAGGAAAAGAGTTCTCTGAAAAATCACCTTTGATGGCAGCTTCGAAGCAAACAGCGTGCCCCGGTAAGGACTCTAATTTACGTTGATTGATTTGCTCCGCAATATGGTTATGCGAACTCAAAGTAATGAAGGTTTCGCTCGGCGAAGGACTAAAGTCGGGCTTATAATGCGCATTCAACCTATCCAGCTCCTCTCCTGAACAGCAGTTGTTTCGAATATTATTGAGCAGAGAAATAAAACGTGCATCTTTTTGTCGATAAATCTTATTCAGTTCCAACAAAACCGGTGGAGCTTCCTGCATAACATGGGCATCAAAAAAGAAAGGACTTCTGTAATGCTGATATAGCAAGTTTTGCTCATGACTCTTAACCACAGGAGGCAATTGGTACAGATCACCAATGAATAACATCTGAACGCCACCGAAAGGACTTGCATTGCGTCTGGCCCATCTCAAGATTGTATCAATAGCGTCAAGTGTGTCAGCCCGCAACATAGATACTTCATCAATGATTAATAGATCGAGTTCCTGTAAAATGGCTCGTCGTTGTTTAGTGAGTTTTACTTTTCCGAAAAGGCGTTGTTTGTTGTAGATCAAATCGCTCGGATCGTTCCAATCAAGTGTATAATCAGCCAAATACATACCGAAAGGCAAGAAAAAAAGCGAATGGAGTGTGGTTCCGCCCGCATTAATAGCCGCTACACCCGTAGGAGCTACCACGGCAAGCTTCTTATACGTATGTTCTTTTATATACCGAAGGAAGGTGGTTTTTCCCGTCCCCGCTTTGCCGGTTAGAAACACCGGACGATTGGTGTGGTTGATAAAGGAAACCGCTTGCGCGAAGGTGGTATTATGGGCATCGAAATTCGACATGATTGGGTAAATGTTGATGAATGCGGCTCTTAAAATAAGGAAATTTTACCAACTTACCTAAAAGATGGGAATAATAAAGCAAACTCCGTATAGCTACCCAGTGCTGAGCGAACGGTAATTTGGATGCGATGTAAGTCGAATATCTGCTTACTCAAATGCAGCCCGATACCGTGTCCCGGTATGGCCTGATTCTTCGGACTGCGATAAAACAAGTTAAAGATCTGCGCTAATTCGCTCGGATCTATTCCTGTTCCCCTGTCTTTGATTATCAGCTGTAGATGCTGTTCATGCTCGCTTAATTGTACGAAAACAGGTTGATTGTCTGAAAACTTAAGTGCATTGTCGACCAAGTTGCCGATTGCGATCATTAGCAAGTCGCGATTACCCGACACTTCCAATAGGTGGGGCTTTTGTTCCACTTGATCCAAGTCGATGTGTATAAATGCCTCGGGATGGGTAATACTTGTTTTTTCCAGTAGATCCCATAATAATTCATCCACACGAAGGGGGGCAAATGGCACATCGGAAGAAGCTTCCAAGCCCGATAGAAGTAGTAAACCTTCCAAAATAGATTTAATATGAAGGGCATCGACATGTATTGAACCCATCTGTGTCCGGTACTCGTCCGGTGTCCGGGGACGCGATAAGGTGATCTCCAGGTTGCTAATAATCGCTGCCAAAGGTGTTTTCAATTCATGCGAAGCGTGTTTTAGAAAGCTGCGTTGGCTGTCTACCCCCTTTTCCAATCGTTCCAGAAAGCGATTAAACGCTTCGGTTAGTGCGGTAAGCTCGTCTTTCTCTTTTGTGCCTACAGCCAACCGGGCGTGTAAATTCTTCGCCGTAATAGAATTTACGTCCTGAATTAGCTGAGAAAAAGGGCGGAATGTTTGCTTCGCCAGTAAGTGCGTAAACAGGAAGCTTAGGCAAACACCCAATAATAAGGATATCAAGAGATAGCGTTTTAATTTATCGAGCTGAGCCAACCCCTCCTTATCCGTGTCGGAAGCAACAACAACATAATCCCCCTCATTGTCGCGATAAAAGATACCTGCAAATTGACGTTCATTATCAGTGAAATATAAAACTTTCTTTTGTCGTACATGACCGAGTACTTCATCTGATAGTTGATATTGAAGGGTATCGTACTCGAAGACCATGCGGTTGCTTTTATCGAAGAATCGAATAGATTCTCGGTGAATTTCACGATATCGCTGCTCAATCAGCTCATATTTTTGCGCATTTAGTTCATCCTTCTCCAAATGAAAAAAAGCCGCTGTGAAGGCCCTCGATTGTAATTGTTGAAAAAATGAATGCTTAACATGTTGCCTGAATAGTAGATAGGTCCCCGTAAACGTGATTCCTAAAATAAGCGTAACAATAAGCGTTGAGTTCCAAGCGAGTTTTAACCTCAGCGTCATTCTTCTTTTTGTTTAAGCATGTACCCCCTCCCCTTCACAGTATGGATGAGGGGCGCGGCAAAGCCCTTATCAATTTTATTTCGCAGATAATTAATATATACATCTACCACATTGGTATGCGTATTAAAATGGATATCCCATACCGCTTCTGCAATCTGCGTGCGGGAAACCACTCGTTCTCGATTGTTTAGCAGGAATAGTAAAAGCTTATATTCACGAGGTGAAAGCAGAATATTCTTCCCGGCACGTTTTGCTCCCTGTTCCGCAATATTGACTTCAAGATCTGCGTATTTTTGTACATCCAGAATACCTTTTTCAAAAGATTTTCGTCGTAATTGCGCGTTAATGCGTGCAAGTAGCTCTTCGAAATGAAAAGGCTTTCCGAGGTAATCATCCGCTCCTGCCTGGAGTCCTTTTACCTTTTCCTCCGGATTATCCAAAGCGCTCAAAATAATTAAAGGACTTGTAATTTTTCGTTCGCGAATAGCAGTGCATATCTGGAATCCGGATACGTCGGGAAGCATGATATCCAGTATAATCAGATCAAAGTAAATATCTTGCGTCACTGCCAGGGCTTCGTAGCCGCTCGAAACACATTTTACGGAGAAAAGCTGTTCCTCCAATCCCTTTCGAATAAAACTAGCCAAGCGCCTGTCATCTTCTATCAGCAATATTTTTACCATATGCTTCCTTTTGTATAATGCAAAGTAATCACATTGTGAACTTAAATCAAATTAGATTATTCTAATAATAAAGGCTTAGCGATTGCATCATTGAACAGCGAAAAAGTTAGTGGGACGATGAAAACTATTTCACTAGTTTATTATTATGGTCCGGAAAAACCAAAATCGGTTCGTGCTTTTTGGCTTCCTCCATAGGGAGTTGGCAATAAGAAATGATAATCACAATGTCGCCTACTTGAACTAAGCGCGCGGCAGCTCCATTCAAACATACAATACCGGAACCACGTTCGCCTTTTATAACATAGGTTTCAAAGCGTGCACCGTTGTTATTATTTACGATCTGCACCTTCTCGTTCGGAATAATATTAGCCGCCTCTATTAAATCTTCATCAATCGTAATGCTACCCACATAGTTGAGTTCTGCCTGAGTAACCTTTACGCGATGAATTTTCGATTTCAACACCTCGATAATCATGGCACAAAGATACGCATTTTGTTATTTAATCTATCACAGATGCGCTGCTATTCGGAAATATGATCTATAGATTACCATTAGAGGTGTAGGGTGGGAGGTGGGAGGTATAAGGTTTTAGGCATTAGGCTTCAGGAGTTAGAACGCCAAAGCTAACAGCTAACACCTAAGAGCTTATAAAAGCCTTATTTCAACACTATATTATCAATTAAACGGACACCATCCACCCAAGCGGCCAATATAACCACAAGCGGCCTTAGGTCCTGTTGTTTTCTATCAATTTCCGATAAGTCACTCGGATTACAGATTGCGAAGTATTCCAATTCAACACCTTCCACTTTATCCAGGAAACTTAGTGCTTCCTCCTTTGCCTGTAAGGGGCCTGTGCCCTTTTCAAACGCTTGTTTTATCATGAACAATGCTTTTGATAAAGAAAGTGCTTGTTTTCTACCATTGGATGAGAGTCGTACATTGCGGGAGCTTTTCGCCAATCCATCCGCATCCCTTACGGTATCCACCATTTGCAGGCGCAGCGGTAGATGAAGCTTATCCACCATATACTGAATCACCATACACTGCTGAAAATCTTTCTGTCCAAAAAAGGCGATCGAGGGCTTAACAATATCAAAGAGTTTGTACACCACCTGTGTAACGCCTTGATAATGTCCGGGTCTTTTTGCTCCCTCCCAGATTTTGTCGAGTCGACCCAGATCGAAGAACCAAGGTTCGTCATTCGGTGGATACATCTCTTCCACCGTAGGTAAAAACAGGACATCACAGTTCACCGATTGAAGGAGTGCCACATCCTTTTCGATAGGTCTCGGATACTTTTCCAAATCAGCCGGATCATTAAACTGTGTTGGATTAACAAATATACTACAAACGGTAATATCGGTTGCGCGCTTGGAATGCTCAATCAAAGTTAAATGACCTTCGTGTAAAGCCCCCATGGTAGGCACGAAACCTATTGTTTTATCCTTTGAACTGAACGCTGATAGATGGGCTTTCAGCGCAATTTTTGTAGTAAAGATTTCCAATTTTTTTGTTATTAAAACAAGGAGGTAAAGTTGAACATTTTAAACCTAACTACAAAGGTTTTTTTATAAATCGTTGATATATCATAAGATAATGCGTATATTTGCAGACCGATTTTCATTAGAGCAATTATTTTAATGACTAATAAACTATCAAAAATAGGTTTAGCTGGCTCATACCGGTATGATTCATTGTGTTTGATAGTCTCACATTTCAAAAATTCTAAAATATAATTTATTGGAGATGGCAAAAACGAAGATATTGTACATTACCCACGAGATGTCGCCTTTCCTCGAACTAAGCAAAATTTCTGAGATAACAAGAGAGTTACCCCAGGCCATGCAGGAAAAAGGGTTTGAAATACGGATTTTAATGCCTCGCTTTGGCAATATTAATGAGCGCAGGAACCGTTTACATGAAGTGATCAGGCTTTCGGGGATGAATATTGTAGTGGACAATAACGACAACCCCCTTATTATCAAAGTTGCATCCATCCCAGCTGCCCGTATGCAGGTTTACTTTTTGGATAACGAAGAGTATTTCCAACGTAAACATGTATTTACCGACAAAGAGGGTAAGTTCTTTAAGGATAACGACGAGCGTGCCATCTTTTTTTGTAAAGGGGCATTGGAGACTGTTAAAAAATTGGGATGGTCTCCCGATGTAGTGCATTGTCATGGCTGGATGACGGCTTTGATTCCTGCCTATGTGAAAACGGCCTATAAAGATGATCCAACCTTTAAAGACACAAAAATCATCTATTCGCTGTATGCAGATAAATTTGAGCATGCTTTGCACGAGCGTTTTGCAGATAAAGCACTTACGGGAAACATGCATGCAGAAGATTTATCAAGCTATGATTCATCAGACTATTATGGTTTGTACAATGGCGCACTTCACTATACCGATGCGGTTGTTTTATCCGAAGAAAACATCGATGAAAAACTGTTAAATATTGTTAAAAAGAGCGAAATTCCGATAACTGACTGCAGAAATGATGCAGAATTCGAAAATTATTCCAACCTTTACGAGCAATTTTCCAATGAAGAATTGGAAACTGTGGCTTAGCGAGGAAGGCTGAACTGCAGCAAGGCGGAAGAAATAAGCCCTTGTAACTTTATCTGTACCAGGCAAGCGTTATAATGGTTTTACACAGCTTTATAGAACATATTATTTTATAATGAAGTATTATACTCGAGACTTATTGACGCTGTTAATAAGTCTCTTTATTTTAAGTAGTTGCAAGAATCCGGCGGGAATCGGGTTAGATAACAATCCGGGAGATTCCTTTTATGGCACCCTAAATGACACGTTAACGCTCAAGACAGTTACACTCCGTGACGATAGTGCCCGATCAGTCATAAGGGTTGCCAATAACAACAGTAATATCCCGAGCATCAATATCAATCAGCTTCCATTTGGGTATTACAAGGACCCGGTTTTCGGTGAAACGCAAGCGAACATCGCCCTTGCCATTTTACGACCTGAAAGTGGCGATATACGCCTCCCCCAAAACGCACAGATCGATTCGGCTGTGCTGGTTGTTCGATATGGAAACTCTTTTGTCGGTGATTCACAGTCATCCACCTACCTGCTTAAAGTAAGACAGTTGGATGAGGTGTATAGTCCCAACACGATCTATTATAGTACGAAAAATTGGAGTGTAAAGAGCGACGATATAGCAAGCACCCAACTGCGCCGGTTCAACCTCAAAGACAGTATCAATGTAATTGTGAGAGGAAGTAACGGCCAAGATAGTACGGTAAAACGCTATCCTGAACTGCGTGTACGGCTAAATAACAGCTTTATCGGCAGCCTTTTATCGCATACACTGGATTCAGCCACTGTAAACTCGGAGACCGGATTTTTGAATCATGCAAAAGGTCTTTACTTGACAATCGACAAGAATGCACAGCAAGGTATAGGTGGACTTGCGACTTTAAGTCCGACCAACCCGCAAAGTTCAGATTCGCCGAACTTCATGGAAGTCACCTATCGTGTTACGGATGCAGAGGGTGACACGGACACTTTAACCAAAGTCTTTCCAATCCCGGTTCCTACATCCAGCAGCAGCACCGGCGCTCCTTTTATGTATATGTCAGCCAGTATAAACAGGAGTTTCTCTCCGGTTATCCAAAGCCAACTGGCCAATACCGCTGTTAATCAGACTACTGTTTATGCACAAGCTATGGGTGGCTTGAGGACAAAAGTATCTTTTCCATACATTGACCAGTTAAAAGGAAAGAAAATTGCCGTTAACCGGGCAGAATTGGTCGTTTATGTGGATGACGACAATAGCAATACCGTAAGCACACCGGCACCTCGATTGACGCTATACCGAAAAGACGTTTCAGGCAATAATCAGCCCATTCCAGATGGTGATTCAAGGCCTGTACGTGATCTGCGCTCACAGTTTCAAGCTGCGGGACCATTTGCTTTAGGTGGTTTTTACGACGATAAAGCGAAACGTTATGTGTTTACTTTAACCTCTTATATCCAAGACGTCATTTTAGGCAAAGTGCAGAATTCGGATGTTTATATTGCGCCTGTATCGGAGATCATGACCAACACTATTCCTTTTTGGCCAGACATTACCGCACCTAGCAGTGTTGTTCTAAAAGGCTTTAACCCGGAAGATGCACAAGCTAAAAATGAACTCCGGACCAAATTAAATATTTATTATACCGAACTCGAGTAAAAATTTCATATAAAATGATAGGAAAAGCGACCTTTTGAGTCGCTTTTTTTACGTTTTGTAACAAAGGGATCAGCTGCGAGCTAAGTTTTTTAATATGCTCTTCGCCAAAAAATACACCTAGTCCGCCTACATCATAACCGCAAACATGGGGTAATGATAATAAGTGTGCCATGGTGCACAGTGGTAACTCTCCATAAGACCCAAAAAACGGGAACATCTTTACAGATCGTTCCCGCATTTTAAATATAAACAATAGAGCTATGTCTTTCTTTTCTAGAAGGTGAAGTTCCCTTGCCTATGGCGTCGCCTTTGAAGATTTTCGCAAACCGCTTTTCACTTTAGCTGATTTGAAACGAGGCATGCCATTGGTATGAATTTCCGGATTACCGACGAGCGTCATGGCACAGCGGAAGCCTACCGTTGCAGAGGACTCATCTTGTTGCATAAATCTTCTCGTTGCCGGATTTAACCAATATGCACGATCATTCCATGAACCGCCCTTATAAACACGCGATTTGTTGTTCACCAAGGTTGTCTTACCATATAAGGAGTCGCTGACTTCATCATTATACCCTCTCATGTCTGCATTGTATGCACTTACACCGCTATCTTGCGCTGCGGTTTGATTCTGCAATTCTTCCCATGTCTGTTTCCTCGGTGCCTTGGCCATCTCCTTAATTGGTCGGCCATATTTGTCCTTTGCATAAATGCCTTTCTCCGGATCTTCTAATTTTTTGTCCACGTAGACATTGCCCCTGAAGGGGTTAAAATCTTCGAAATCTTCATAGGTCAGCTTACGATACACATCACCCACCCATTCATTCACATTACCGGCCATATTATATAAACCGAAATCGTTCGGCTGATAAGCTGTCACCGGTTTTGTAATATCACCTGCATCGTTTAAGTATCCGGCCGTTCCCATATTGTCACCCGCACCTAACTTAAAGTTAGCCATTATAAGGCCCTGCGTTTTTTTCTTACCTGAACGAACACCTAAACCATCCCAAGGGTAGATCCGATAACCTTCTACATTTCCGTAGATGGTATTGCCAATCAGCCCCAAGGCAGCATATTCCCATTCTGCCTCGGTTGGCAATCGATAGGGTTGTTTAAGAAAACCATCCTCCAACCGTACCGGCCTTCGGGCATCTTTTTCTGCGCCCGGGCGTAGGTCTTTCGGCATGTTTTTACCATCTATACCTTCACCTTTGTATTGTCCATTCAAATAAATGTCGGTATTAAAAGGCTGCGCCGTGCTCTCTCCCGCACTTTCGGCCTTACTTTTGTAATCCAATAAGATTCCTTTCGAGCGCAGAATTTCTTCGTTTACACGATCGGTCCGCCATACACAGTAATCGTTAGCCTGCTCCCAGGTAACGCCTACAACAGGATAGTCTTGATAAGCCGGATGTCGGAGGTAATTATCCACATAGGGTTCGTTATAAGATAGAGGATTACGCCAAACCAGCGTATCAGGCAGCGCGTTATAATATAACTGTCGGTCGTTAGGAAAGTTTTGATTTAGCCAATAAAGATACTCAAGCCAATCGACATTAGCCACTTCCGTTTCATCCATATAAAAGGAAGCAACGGTTACTCTTCTACGCTTATTATCGTTCTCATAGCCCAGATCCTGATCTAGGCTTCCGCCCATCACGAAGGTCCCCCCCTCGATAATAACGAGTCCGGGACCGGGACCGGGCTTCACTTTTCGATTGACCTGAAAACCACCATTATGCGGGTCGTTGTATTTCATTCCCGTTTTTGATGATCGGTCACCCATTCCGCTCTTTTTGCTACAGCTCGAATACATGAGCCCAATACCACAAAGCGCAAGCACAATCAGCGTAAAATTTTTCTTCATAGTTTATGCGAATACACCACCATTCAAAATTAGCACATTAAAACAAAACGGCAACCGACCAACAAATGCTGAATACACGAGATAGCCTTTCATCTCTTCCATCAAATAATTTTTTTTATAGCCGGTTTTTGATATGTTTGGCAAAAAAGGTATCATAAAGCAAATTAAACCGCTTTTTTTTGACATGCTATAAGAAGATCTATCACGCCATAAGTTAGGCAAGGCGAACTCTTTTCAAAATAATGAACAAAATGAACAGAGAAGTCTGCCTTATAAAACAAAAACACAAACATGAAAATAAAAGTAGGCTTCGGCTTCGACGTCCATCAATTAAAAGAAAATCATCCCTTTATTTTGGGAGGAGAAAAGATCGATCATCATGCAGGCGCTTTCGGACATTCGGATGCAGACGTGTTGGTACATGCGATTTGTGACGCCATATTGGGTGCAGCGAATTTGGAGGATATTGGTTATCATTTTCCGAACACAGATGCTAAATGGAAGGGTATCAGTAGTTTAATTCTGTTGGAAGAGTGTATTAAATTATTAAAAAACAAAGGATGGGAACTTAGTAATATAGATGCCATGTTGTGTCTTGAGGCACCGAAGATAAAGCCTTACATCCCAGCTATGAAGGCACATATATCCAACGCTAGCGGCTTAGATGTAGAGGATATTTCTATCAAGGCCACAACCAATGAAACAATGGGATTTATCGGACGCAAAGAAGGGGTAGTGGCCTATGCCGTATGTTTGATCCAAAAACTATAAATCCTGACATCTATTTAAGAGGCACTATTTTGTTTGTTCCGGCATGTTGGAAAAATCCATACCGCATTTACAGTTGGAACCGCAGGTGCCTCCCTTTTTTGGTTTTAGATTGTTATACAACATGCGACCGAGGTAAAAAGCGGCCGCGGCAAACAATAATAAAACAACTATCGACTGTATATCCATAATACAAATATAACCAAAATACCTTTCACAATCAAGCAACTAGCTTGCTATACGAAGTGGACAAAAACGAAAAAACCGTCAAAAATAAAAGCAATCCAAGCGCTTAATTTTTCAAATGGAATAATTACCTTTGCGCAAAATTTTCCCTTTAGTTCTTTGATACTCAAAGCGCAGATGAGAAATTGATAAATTGCATAAAGCAATTTATCCCCAAATTTGAGATATACATACTTGGATGCAACAAATTAGAAACATTGCGATTATTGCACACGTTGACCATGGAAAAACGACTCTGGTTGACAAAATTTTACATTACACTAAACTGTTTCGTGACAACGAACAAACAGGCGAGCTTATTCTGGACAATAACGACCTGGAACGTGAGCGAGGTATTACCATCGTTTCCAAAAACGTTTCGGTGCGTTATAAGGACGTCAAAATAAATATTATTGATACCCCGGGCCACGCAGACTTTGGAGGAGAAGTAGAGCGTGTGTTAAAAATGGCTGACGGGGTTATTCTCTTAGTAGACGCCTTTGAAGGGCCGATGCCTCAAACTCGTTTTGTAACGCAAAAAGCCCTTGGCTTAGGTCTAAAGCCTATTGTTGTCGTTAACAAAGTAGACAAAGAAAACTGTCGTCCTGAAGAGGTGTACGAGCAGGTCTTTGAACTTTTCTTTAACTTGGATGCCACAGAAGAACAATTGGATTTCCCTGTACTTTACGGATCCTCTAAAATGGGATGGATGTCTAAAGACTGGAAGCAACCGACAGAAGATTTCACGGATCTATTGGATGCAATTCTTGAACATATACCTCCTGCCCCGTACAACGAGGGTACTTTACAGATGCAAATCACCTCATTGGACTATTCATCCTTTGTAGGACGTATTGCTGTTGGTCGTGTAGCTAGAGGTACTATAAAAGAAAATCAACCGGTGTCTTTGGTAAAGCGTGATGGCAAAGTGATGAAATCCCGTGTCAAAGAGCTGTATACTTTTGAAGGCCTTGGAAAGGTGAAAGTACAGGAAGTCCCTTCGGGCGATATTTGTGCTGTAGTAGGAATTGAGGGTTTCGAAATTGGTGATACCATTGCCGATTTTGAAAATCCGGAGCAGTTGGAGGTTATACACATCGATGAGCCTACGATGAACATGTTGTTCACAATTAACAACTCACCGTTCTTCGGCAAAGAGGGCAAATTTGTAACATCGCGTCACTTGCATGACCGCTTACAAAAAGAAATGGAGAAAAATCTCGCATTAAAGGTGCTTCCTACCGACTCGGCAGATGCATTCTTAGTTTATGGAAGAGGTATTCTTCATTTATCTGTCTTGATCGAAACCATGCGCCGCGAGGGCTACGAATTACAGGTGGGCCAGCCACAAGTTATCTTAAAAGAGATTGACGGTGTAAAATGCGAACCTATTGAGACCTTAGTAGTAGATGTACCGGCTGAGGTATCAGGTAAAGTGATCGAATTGGTAACGCAGCGTAAAGGTGAGTTACTTGTGATGGAAACAAAAGGTGATATGCAACATCTAGAGTTTGAAATTCCCTCAAGAGGTATTATCGGCTTAAGAAACAATGTATTAACCGCTACTGCCGGTGAAGCGGTTATGGCGCATCGCATAAAAGACTACCAACCTTGGAAAGGCCCGATCCCGGGTCGTTTGGCAGGCGTACTTGTTTCGATGGAAAAAGGACAAACAACTGCTTACTCGATCGATAAATTACAGGATAGAGGTCACTTCTTTGTGGATCCCGGCGTAGACATTTATGAAGGTCAGATTGTAGGTGAGCACAGCCGGGACAATGATCTAGTTGTCAATATTGTAAAGGGGAAACAGTTAACCAACATGCGCGCATCGGGCAGTGACGATAACGTCCGTATTGCTCCGGCGATCAAATTTTCGTTGGAAGAAGCGATGGAATATATCCAAGCAGATGAATACATTGAAGTGACGCCTCAGAATATTCGTCTAAGAAAGATTTATCTGACTGAGAACGAGCGTAAGATAAACGCGAAGAAATTCCAGTAATCTTTATACTTTTAAAAAAACAGGGTGACTTTCGAGCCACCCTGTTTTTTTATGGAATAACCCGTATCGCTTTGTAAATTTTATTATTATTGCATTAAACAACGTGAATATGAATAGGCTCGATGTGCTTAACTTAATTATTAAACAAAGAAACGCCAAAACTTATCTGGAGATTGGTGTACAAACAGGTACCATTATCTCTAAGATACAATGCCCACGGAAGATAGGTGTTGACCCCGAGTTCTTATTCAGCTTTCCGCTCAAGATAAAACGCTTAGTAGGTATAACGAAGTTCGAAACGTACGAATATACCAGTGATTACTTTTTTGAGCACCATGCAAAGAAGGTTTTAAAGGATGGTATTGACGTAGCATTGGTAGATGGACTGCATACTTACGAGCAGTCAAAACGCGACGTGGAGAACTGCTTGAACTATCTTAACGAAGGTGGGATTATTGTTATGCACGACTGTAACCCATTAAATGAGGCTGCCGCCTACACCATTAAAGATCATTTTAATGAAGTCCGGGAAAAAGTCCGGAACTGGGACTTACCTGGCTGGCAGGGACAGTGGAACGGCGATGTTTGGAAAACGGTGGCTGATTTGATCGTTACACGTCCGGATCTTACCGTATTTACCTTAGACATGGATTATGGGCTTGGTGTAGTGGCAAAAGGAAGCCGAAACACGGACGTCCCTTTTACCATTGATGAGGTAAAACAGGGAGATTATGCCTTTTTTGAAAAAAACCGGAAGCAGCTTTTAAATTTAAAACATCCGAAATTTATTCGGGAGTTTATTAAGAGCGTTTAAGCTTAGCAAGAAGGTCAGCAACCATGTCATTAATATCGCTTGACAAGCGAAGGAAATAGACCGACCCGGCATATAACAGGGTGATGAAGCCCCCACGGATAAAGGTATCCAGATAAAGATTCTGCTGAACAGGAATCAGGGTACTGAGCCAGTAAATGAGCACGCCAAGTACGATCACTAACAAATTATGCACTGTAAACGGCTGGAGTTTAAACTTAAATAAAATAAATAGGTATCTCGAAAGATTGAAAATGAACATCGTAAGTGCAGTAGCCATTGCCGCACCGGTGATCCCAAACTTAGGTATGAAAAACAAGTTACTGCCAATTGTCACACCTACTAAAGCCAGGTAAAAAAAGGAGTCGTATCGATAGTACCGAGAGGTAGCTAATATAACAGCATTGACTCCTGTTAACGCATCGAATAAATTGGCCAGGCCAATAAAGAAAACGATGGAGACACCATCGGCATAATCAGGTGGAAGCACCTTCAGCGCATTATGTATATTCGCCCACACGAGGATAAAGAGAAATAGCGCCACAATAGATTGATTGATACAGCTTTTCCTGTACACGGTATGGATATTGGCCATGTCCTTTCTAATCCAGGACTCGGCTATTACGGTATATGCGATGCTATACAAACTTCGTGTTGGCAAAGCGATAATAATTCCGAAAGAGGCTGCGATGCTGTATATACCCGTGTCGGCCAAGCCAAAGTAACTATTCACCATATACCGATCAATGTTATCAACGAGAAGTGGCGAAGCGCCGGTTAATATGCCGAATAGGCATAAGTTGAAGAGATTTCGCTGAACATCTTTATTTAAAAAGTTGAAATTCGGCTTAAGTGAAAAGTTACCCTTTCGTACCAATCGGATCATCATCAACAACATGGGCATCAGGTTAGCTGATAACCATAACCACATGAACGACCGGAAATCGAGGATACGGAATATTAATAAAACGACGCATACCAAAATGAGCAGCTTTAGGGTGAATTCACGAATGAGGCGCCCCGCTGCGGCGTCATATAACAACCTTGAGTACAAATCAAAGATGTTAAAGTATAGGTTTGCAAAGGTGAGCGGAAGGAGGTACCAATAATAATCGCGAAACAAGTTATTATCTTGGGATTTTTGACTTATTATGACTTCCTTAAAAGCATAGGCTCCAATGACAAATAGAATAAAGCCGATCAACGAAATGGCACAGGCTAAAAACAAATAGCCATTATGCTTGTTCTTCTCATTCCGGAAATAGGGAAAATAGCGTGCCGTGGCATTGAAACCGAGAATAGCAAACTGGGCAAATATCAGCGAAAAGGACGTCAAGATATTAATTAAGCCTACTTGATCCGTATCTAGTACTTTCGTTAAAATAAACGTATTGGTCACAAAACCTATAAAAACACCTATATAAGAAAAGAAGGTGCCCTTCAAGGTTTGTTGTTTAATAATCCCCATTTTGAATTGCGATTTCTGTTTATCTATTGTAAACTTGCATAAAATAAGATGACAAAGATAGCATATAATGTTTGTGTGTTAACCGTAACCTATGGAAACCGATGGGCTTTTTTAAAACAAATATTAGAGCGCGTCTTGTCATTTGAACATGTTGTGGATATTATCGTGGTGGATAACGGTTCAGACTACGATCTTAAAAAGGAGCTTGATCAATTAAACAGCCCTATCATTACCCTCCTTCAGGAGACGGAGAATCTCGGCTCTGCGGGCGGCTATAAAGCAGGCTTAGGTTATTTTGTTTCACATTCCAATGCCGACTTTGTTTGGCTATTAGATGATGATAATTTACCGGAAGAGGGTGCCTTGGAAAAGTTAATAAACGCCTGGCCATCGATTCGACTGGCTGAAGACAGGAAAGCTCTGTTCAGCCTGCGCACCGATCGTAAAAATCACGTTTTAATTGCACAAGGAGCTGATCCTTATCAATATTATCTGGTACCCGATAATTTCATGGGTTTTCATTTTTTTCGAATCTTTAGCAATCAATACCGGAAGCTCGCGGGGCAAAATCGCTACAATTCATCTCCTCTACGACCAAGTAAGCTTCCCTACGTTCCATATGGCGGCCTCTTTTTACACCGCCGACTCGTGGAGTTTATTGGCTATCCCGACGAACGGCTATTTGTTTATGTGGATGATTCCGAATATACCAATCGGATTACGGAGATGGGTGGAGAGATCTGGCTCATTCCGGGCAGTCGGATCAACGATGTAGACATTTCTCAGGGAATTACTTATAAACACCGTTTTTGGCGTTCGGCGATACTCGATCTCTGGAATTTCCGTACCTTTTACCAAGTACGAAATCGGCTTTACTTTTATTCGCGGCATGCTATAAAAAATAGATTTATCTTCGCCCTTAACAAGTGGCTATATATGACCGGGCATTATCTGATTAGCATAATCACCGGGAAACATAAAGCTTATAAAGAATTCAGAATAGCAGTTGCTGACGGTTTAGCCGGGCGACTCGGAAAAAAGGAAAAACCTACCAATTGATATCGCATGCAAAATCCAGCACCCATTGCTTTATTCGTGTATAATCGGCCTGAGCACACGCGACGGACCCTCAAATATCTCCAGGAAAATTTATTGGCAGAAGATAGTCGTTTATTCGTCTTTTCAGATGCCGCGAAGCATATTGAAGATGAGGAAAAGGTCAATCAGGTTCGCGCGCTGATTAATCAATCCAGCGGTTTTAAATCAATCAAATTAATAGTGCGTCATCAAAATATGGGGCTGGCCAAGTCCATTATAGCCGGTGTTACACAACTTGTAAATGAATACGGTAAAGTTATTGTCTTTGAAGACGACCTGTTAAGCTCTCCGCATACACTTGGCTATTTCAATGAAGCGCTACAACGGTATGAGAAAGAACACCGGGTTATGCAAATTGCTGCCTATATGTTTCCTCTACGCGATAAGGACGCCTTATCTGAAACCTTTTTTCTACGTTCTATTAACAGCTGGGGCTGGGCAACCTGGAAGCGCGCCTGGGAGCAGTTTGAACCGGACATCGATCAATTATATTCGCAGTTTGATTTGGAAAAGATTTACCGTTTCACAGTGGAAGGTACAATGAAAAATTATTGGAAACAGCTATTGGACTTTAAAAAAGGGAAAAACGATTCTTGGGCTATTCGGTGGCACGCATCCGTTTTCCTGAAAAATGGATTGGTTTTGTATCCGGCTAAATCGTTGATAGAAAATATCGGTCATGATGGCAGTGGCGTTCATTCTATTATAGAAGACACTTATCAGGTGCATCCATCCAGAAAGCCTGTTTCATCTTTTCCGACAATGGTGCAGGAAGACCCTACGGCATTAGCAATGGTCAAGCATTTTTATAAGAATAGAAAAGGAAGCTGGATAAAAAGAGGTCGAAAGTTTGTTACTAACCAATGGTTTAAGCTCAAAAACAGGTTTGTTAAATGAAGATTGCGGTTGTTATTCCCATATATAAAGAGCTGGCCGATCCGGATGAAAAGTATGCCTTTTGGCAATGCGTGGAAGTGCTTGGATCCTATCCGATTATTTTAGCGGCCCCTCATTCGCTCAATACAACCTATTATGAAAACTTAGCCGATAAACCCGTGACTATTCAGCGATTTGATGATTCCTTTTTCAAAAGTGTTACCGGTTATAGTAAGCTACTCACGGGTAAGTATTTTTATAAAGCATTCCAAGCTTATGACTATATTCTAATTTATCAGTTAGATGCCTGGGTATTTCGTGACGAATTATCAGCTTGGGCAGAAAAAGGGTACGATTATGTCGGTGCTCCTTGGTTGGAACCTCCTCCCATTACTTCCGGAAAAAAACCGATTATTAACCTCTCGAAACGCTTGGTTAACAAGGTTGGAAACGGCGGACTTTCGCTACGAAAGATAAAAAGCCACATTAAATGGAGTTTTTGGGCTACCTGGATGTTTAGATTGCTTCCCAAGAATGAGGACATGATTTGGACGCTATTTGTTCCTTTTAAAAAGCCCAAGGCTCGGGAAGCACTTTCTTTCGCCTTCGAAAGAAAACCGCGTCAATCGTACGAGCTAACCGGTCACCATTTACCCTTTGGCTGCCATGCCTGGAACAAATATCAACCGGATTTTTGGCAGCAATTCATCAAAAAATATTAGGAATGTCTTTTTCAAATTCACCAGAGTTTTTTCCACTATTAACGGTAATTACCGTTGTGTATAATAATGTAAAGGATATCGAAAGAACACTCCTATCTGTATTGGGACAAGATTATCCAAATATCGAATATATTGTAGTTGATGGTGGCTCAACAGATGGAACCCTTGCTGTTATTGAAAAATATAAATCTGGCATTGCAAAAATTGTTAGCGAGCGTGACAAGGGCATCTATGATGCGATGAACAAAGGAATTCGCTTAGCTACAGGCGACTACCTCCTATTCATGAATTCAGGTGATGAAATCTATGCACCGAACACAGTGAGCAATATTTTTTCCTCAAAGGCTTTTGCAGACATTTACTACGGTGAAACGGAAATGATTGATCATGCAGGAAAAAGTTTAGGTAGACGAAGGCATAAAGTGCCGGAGCACTTTACCTGGAAAAGTTTTAAGTATGGCATGTCCATTAGTCATCAGGCCATTTACATGAAAAGATCAATTGTAGAGCCATATGATGAGCAGTATCAGCTAAGTGCCGATATTGATTGGATCTTAAAGGCGGCCAAGAAAGCTAAAAGCATTGTCAATACCCACCAATATGTTGCGAAATACTTGGTTGGCGGTCTTTCCAAAAAACGGCACCGGCAAAGCTTAATGGAGCGATTCAGGATTTTCACCAAGTACTATGGCTTATTCCCTAATATATGGCATCATTTGGTAATTGCGTGGAACTTATTGCTGTACTATATCCGATTTGGAAAAACGAATGACTAGAGGCAATGGAAAGGGGTAAGGTTTAAGGTGTTAGGCATATGAAATAAAAGGTCTTACTCATTAGACACTAACACCAAACTGCTAACAACTAACTCCCTACTCCTTGCTTCTTATCTTTCCAGATAGCGAATGCCAGTCCCAACACTAAGATAATAGACGCTATCAACGATATATTCTCTCCCATATAATAGGATTGCGGTTCGAACTTGAACTCCACTTTATGGTTACCGCCCGGAAGTTGAGCTGCACGTAAAACATAGTCTGCCCGCAGAATAGGAATCTCTTGTCCATCAACAAAAGCTTTCCATCCTTTATCGTACCAAATTTCAGAGAATACAGCCATTACATCATTCGGAGCGGTATATTCGTAAACCAAATGATCCGGACGATAATCCGTCAACGCAATGCTCGCATTGGTAGGACGTCCTAATCGCTTCTCGTCAATTTTTCCCTTAAACTCTTGATGAATAAAGGCTTCTTTCTTAGGATCAAAACTATCAATGGCGTTCATCTCTTCCTCGTTGCTTTTAACGAAAGTGACACGATCAACAAACCAAGCATTTCCTGCGGCTTTATCCCGTCGCTGGATACTTTGAGATGTTCCTTCCCGGTTATTGGTAATAACATAGCGTGTGTTTAGCATATCCAACACATCTTCATTGATGGATTTGGAAAACTGCCGTTCTAATAGCTCCTGATAACGCATCAGCTTGGCCGCATGGTACCCTCCTACGTTTTTATAAAAATAAGAAGGCGATGCATTGTTGAAGGGTTCAACAGTTAAATCCAGTACCCGGTATTCTTTATCTTTATCCATGAGGATTAAGTTATCCACCTCGCGCGGTTTAAAGAAAGATTGCTCTAAACGTTCCTTTTCTACAAAGCTATCCTTATTGAGATACCGGTTATCCACACCCCATAGATCGACTAAAATAAGAACGCCTACAGCAATAGTAGCCGCTTTTGCATTCAACTTATTTTTTGCCAATAACCAAACGACTCCCGCGGTCAATAAGACAAATAACAGGGATCGGAAGGCATCGCTTCGTGCCAAGCCTGCACGGTCCTGTACTAAAGCATTTCCCAGCGATTGGGCGAAACTATTGTTTTGCGTTTGCTGCGAAATGGATTGAATAAGTTGTTGATGATTCGGTGCCTGAAAGCTAAAAAATAAATCCGGCAGAACCCATATGATCAACGATATTCCGCCCACAATTGCCAAGGAATAGATTATTTTTTTGTCCAGCTTTTCAATCACTTTCCCATTTTTAATAATCTCGTCCACTGCGATAATTGCTAATATTGGGATGAGGAATGAGGCTACTACTAAAGTAGATTCAACCGCTCTAAATTTATTGTACAAAGGGAAGTAATCGAAAAATAAATCGGATACAAGGGTAAAATGTCGGCCCCATGAAAGCACAATACTGAGCAGCGTAGCCGATAAAATCCACCACTTAATCCGGCTTTGCACCACAAATAATCCTAAAACAAACAAAAATAGAACCGCAGCACCAAAGTACCAAGGTCCGGAAGTCATGGGTTTATCTCCCCAATACACAAGACCGGCAGTCTGATCAGCGCCAAAACCTTGGCTGCTTAGCAATTTCACGGTATTAGAATTCTCATCAAATTTACTTTGAGAGCCTCCTCCATAGGCACCCGGAATTAAAAAAGTAATACTTTCACCCACTCCCTGGCTCCACTGATAGGCATATTCTTTACTTACTCCCTGTTGTGCCGAGCCTTTTGTTTCGGAAGTGATATTGGATTTACCACGAATCGATTCCTTTGAATATTCATAGGTTGTCCACAACAAGCCGGCATTGATTGCTAAGGCTAACAAACTCGCCACCGCCATAAAACCGATGGATTTTAGGAAGGTTGCAGTCTTTTTTTCCTTTACCGCGTGATACAATTCGATGCCGACTAAGATCAGCAAAGCGATGAAAAGATAATAGGTTACCTGAATATGGTTAAAGCGTATCTCCAAGGCAAGTGATAAAGCCAAAATAGCGGCACCCAAAAGATTTTTACCCCGCAAGCACAGCAGAATACCTGCTACGACGGGAGCAAATAGTGCAATAGCATAGGCTTTATTGGCATGCCCCGCTTCTATATAGATAAAATTGTATGAAGTAAAAGCAAATGCAATAGCTCCAACGGCAGCTAGCCAAGGTCTGACCTTGAGCACATTTAACAAAAGATAGGCGCCCAGTAAATACAATAGCACTACATCCATCGGATAAGGAAGCGCTCCTTTTAGCCCCGCCATGATATGCGTTCCAATATTTTTTGGATAAGATACCCATATCTGGTAAGAAGGCATGCCGCCAAACATTGAATTCGTCCAAAGTGGGCCCTTACCATCCTTTTCCCTAAAGTCCATAATCTCTTTCTGCATCGCTTGTGCTTGCGTGACATCGCTTTGGAGAAGCACTTTTCCTTGCCAGGCAGGGGCAAAATAAATAAGACAGATAACGATAAAGATGCCTATGATGGCAAAATGAGTAGCATTTCGGTTGAACCAATTCTTCATTCTTTTGTATTCTTTGAGCTAAGGTTCAAACCTATTACAAAAAAATGATATTTCGAACTTTTAATGGCCCGAAATATCATTTTTTCTTATTTTGTCGTCTATGGCTTTGTACTGAAGAAATCAGATAAGTTCCGTTTCACGAAACATAGCCGAAACGGGCGAATAGATACTTTATTTGATTTCTTCAAAATCAACAAACTCACCTACCCTACCATTAGTTGTGGAAGGCTTGCTTTTCGTTGTCCTGGGAGGAACATAATCAATGCGCACTTTGCCGTCGGTATTCGGAACATTCTCACTTCTATAAGATCCCGCTTGTCTTTCGTATTGCTTTTGGGCCTCCTGTTGCATTTTACCAACGAACATTGCCATGAGGTATGGAAATAGAACCGTTACCAGCATACGGAGCACCCATAAAATTAAAATAGCAACTAATAATATTTTTAATAAACCCATTAATATCTACATTAAATTATAATCGTCTAGCGTCTATAAAGCGTGCTTAACATAAGCATCACGCCTTATTAACAAACTTACGCAAATATTAAGTAAATAGTATATCGATCAGTTTTTAAATCTGGTTATTGACAATAAATTTACGATTCTTTTGCCTTTAAAATAGCCCGGGTCAGATCGTTAGGATGTTGGGTTCCTACAACGTAGACTAAGCCGTCCCTGTCTGTTAACCACACCGCAGCTTTCCCACCGGCGTAAAAACGGATCTTACCTTTTTGATGAAGATTATAGACGGGACTATTAATAAGGTATGAACTGTAGAGTCCATTTTCAACTTTAACAATACTATTGAGGTCTATTTTTACTAGTCTGGCCGTCCACAGCCCTTGTAGAATGACGCTCTTATTCTTCACCGTAATGCGATAATGCAACATATACATCATAATGATTGATACAATCAGTATAATGCATCCAACTAAGAGGAATAGTTGCTCGCTTCGCTCGCGCTCCGTACTCACATAATAAGCTGCAAAGCAAAAAAGCGCCATGACCAATCGTACGCTGACCCAACCACGGTCACGACCAAGATATTGATTCTCAACAAATAAAGGTTTGTCTTCTTCCATTTTTATATGCATTCTAAGATAGCAACTTTTTTTGTTTTGTCTGTAATTTTATATCGGTCATCCATACGATGGGGCACTACCCAAACGATGTCACCATTGCCATTTACAAGCAAGGGGATTTCCTTTTTATGGAAACGCGATATTTTTAACGATATAAAAAAGTCGCTCAACTTCTTCTTTCCCTTCATTCCTAAAGGTTTAAACCAATCTCCCTCTTGCCAAGACCGTACCAAAAGCGGAAAAAGCAATTTATCGGCGTCAACAGCCACTTTTCCAAATTCATTCATCTTCACGGGTTTTTCTACCAATTTTACCGTTAAGTGAAATCCTTGACATATCACCGCCTGATTAGGCTGTAAAAATTGATGCGGTAAATCAACGGGTTCTTTTTTTTGCAGTATTAAATTTTCACGATCGAGGAGCAATTTATAACTATCGGAAAAGAACTGCTTTCCGGTTCGATTATCATTCTGCCATATCGAAACAAGGTCATCAAGGACTTCCGGAAGAAATTGATAAGGTCTGAATAACTCATACAGCAGCGTGCGTAAAGGCTTAAGCTCTTGCAGCGCTTTTAACTCTATTTGATAGGTGTTGGAAGTTGTTTCAACAAATAACTTTTTCCTTAATTGTTCGCTGTAGTTCTTTAACAAGGTTTCCATCTCCTCAAATCGTCTACTATTTTCCTGAAAGGTTCTTTCCAGCGAGGGGTTAATCTCCTTTAAACGTGGAACAACTTCCAGTCGGATTTTATTCCTTAAATAATCGGTAGAAAAATTAGACTCATCTTCTCGGTAAACCAGATTTCTTTCTAAAACCGTCTGCGTCACTTCCTCGCGCGTTAGAAATAGGAGCGGCCTGATCAGTACCCCTCGTTTTGGGAGGATACCGTGCAAACCTGCAATCCCGGTACCACGGGTCAAATTAAGCAATACCGTTTCGACGGAGTCGTTCTGATGATGGGCCAACGCAATATACCGATAGTGCTGGTCTAACCTTATTTGCTCAAACCATTCATATCGCAGTGCCCGGGCCGCCATTTCGATCGAAATACCTTGCTTCCTCGCATAAGCAATGGTATCAAATCGCTTGACAAACAAGGGCACTTCCATTTCTGCTGCTAAATTGCTTACTAGCTCCTCATCCGCGTCAGCATGTTGCCCTCGCAATTGAAAATTACAATGAGCAATACCAAAGGGCAGCTTAGCTTTAGCAAATAAATGAACCATTAAAACTGAATCTCTTCCACCACTAACTGCCAGCAAGGTGCGCTGTTCTCGACTGATCAAGTCATGCTCTTCGCCAAATCTCAGAAAACGTTCTAAAAGCCCCATAAGCCAAAGGTAGACAAAAATGTTTATTGATAAACCAATGTGCCATTACGTTCGTTAGGATATCGCCCGATAGCGATCAGTCCATAGACGATTCCGACTCCGCAGCCTTCATTTAAATAATTAAGCACGAAAAGATACAAGTTTAGTAAGTTTGCAGCATGGAAGCTGAGCCTAAAAGTGTCGATGTATTAATAAAACAACTAAAAGAAGAGTTCGGTATTTCGGCCTCCATCGTCGATCAATCTGCCACCGTTTCCAATGTCATCGTTGAGTCGGGGGTTTTGTCCATCAAATTTTATAATAGTCTCCATTTTGATGTGAAACACAAAGAGGAACCTCTTCTCGCTACTCGTCAAATACATTTAGACGAAGATTTATTTTTAAGCAGAAACAACGTGGTTATGGCTCGAATCCGGGCCGCGCTGGGTTTAGCCAACAGAGTTTATGCGCGTAGCACTACCTTGGTTAGAATAAATAAAGAAGAAGCTTTGGTTTTTCAAAAAGAACATCATTTGCAGGTGCCTCTTCCCGGTAAATATCGCTATGGCCTTCTATATAGAGATACGTTAATGGCCATAGCGATATTTAGCAGCGGCCGTAAAATGCGCGACATGGCACCCGAGCACCGTTCATTTGAATTGTTGCGATTCTGTAATCGGTCCGGCCATCTGGTTGTAGGCGGCCTAAGCAAACTGCTTAAAGGCTTCGCGACAGCGTTTCATCCCAGCGACATCATGACTTATGTTGATCGGGATTGGTCGTCGGGAGAAATTTATGAAAAGCTAGGATTCCACTCAGAAGGATTATTACCTCCCCAACGCTTTATGGTTCAAGGCACGGATAAGATTCGTTATTATGAAGGATGTGCCGACTTAGGGATAAATCGGGATAATCCCGTCCATTGGGTAGAAAATCTGGGCAGTATAAAAATGCGTCAGGTGTTATAAGATCTTTTTTTTATTTTAGGCCAATACTTATGGATATTTTCCAAAACGCCTTTTTTGACGAAGCCGACAATAAGAGCAAGGCCGAGACGAAGGCTCAAATTTAGCGTTAAGGCCGAGCAATTAGACAAGGTTTTTGGAAGTGTTCCTATAATGTCAACACCAATTTAATTAAATAATAGCAATGAAAAGAAAACTTCGTATGGGCATGGTAGGCGGTGGTATTGATGCATTTATCGGTTCAGTACACCGTATTGCCGCTCGAATGGACGGTTTAGTCGAATTAGTCTGCGGTGCTTTTAGTGTACATCCTGAAATCTCAAGAGAGTCCGGAGAGGCCTTGTTTGTTGATCCAAGTCGGGTTTACAGCACTTACCAAGAGATGATAGAAAAGGAAAGTCAGCTACCTGAAGACGTGCGAATGGATTTTGTAACAATAGTTACACCCAATTTTGTCCATTTCGATCCGGCTCGCCTCGCCCTGGAAAATGGTTTTAATGTGGTTATCGAAAAACCCATGACTTTTACTTTGGAAGAAGCAAAACAATTACGAGACCTCGTGGAAAAGACGGGTTTGACATTGGCACTTACCCATACCTATAGTGGTTATCCAATGGTGAAGCAAGCGAAAGCCATGGTAAAAGAAAATAAACTTGGTAAAATCAGAAAAGTAATTGTGGAGTACCCGCAAGGATGGCTAAGCCGTTTGAGCGAAAGGGAAGGAAATGCGCAAGCAGCATGGCGAACTGACCCCAAACGATCAGGTAAAAGTGGGGCTATGGGTGATATTGGCACACATGCCGCTCACTTAGCTGAGTACATTACCGGATTAAAAATTACGGACATCTGTGCAGACTTGAACACGTTGGTAGAGGGGCGTTTATTAGATGATGATGGCAATGTGCTTATACGTTTCGACAACGGCGCTAATGGCGTGCTAATCGCTTCACAAATTGCCGCGGGCGAGGAAAACGCCATTCGTATAAGAATTTATGGTGAAGAGGGAGGGCTAGAATGGATCCAGGAAGAACCAAATAGTTTATATGTGAATTTACTTGATCAACCGAAGCAGATTTACCGTACGGGCAATGCTTACTTAAGCAATGCTGCCAAACATAATACACGGATTCCTTCCGGACACCCCGAGGGGTTATTGGAAGCCTTTGGAAATATCTACCGCAACTTTGTATTAACCGTGTCTGCTAAGTTAAACGGCGAGACGCCTACTCCGGAAATGCTAGATTTTCCTACGGTAGAAGATGGCGTACGCGGCATGGCCTTTATCGATAATGTGGTGGCTAGTAATGCCAGCAATGAAAAATGGACCAAGTTCGTGGTTTAATATGTATTTTGGGTCCAACGGCTTCAGGGAAAACTGCCCTGGCCGTTGCCCTTGCTAAAGAAATAAACGGCGCCATCATCAGCGCGGATTCAAGACAGGTATTCAGGGGCATGGATATTGGCACCGGCAAAGATTTGGTGGAATATAAGGGTGTCGATTACTACTTAATTAATATCCGTAATGCCGGCGATTCGTATCACGTAGCCCACTTTCAAGACGACTTTCAAGAAGCTTGGTTTAATATACAAGCACAGGGCAAAACGCCCATTCTGTGCGGAGGAACGGGTTTGTATATACAATCAGTGTTACAGCAATATGCATTCACCTCCATTCCTCGGAATGATAATCTTCGAATGAATCTGTTGGAAAAGGATATCGAGGAGCTGGAAAAGTTCTTTTTATCTTTGCCACAGCCTATTGGATTTAAGGCCGATATCAGCACCAAAAAGCGGCTGATTAGAGCCATTGAAATAGCCAGCTGGTTAAAGGTCAATCCGTATGAGCCAATTAATCGGCATCAGCATTTGGATGCGCGGGTTTTTGGAATCCAATTACCTCTGGATGATCGACGTGCTAAGATAACACAGCGGTTGGAGCAACGACTGGCGGCAGGATTGATCGAAGAGGTGCAGGGGCTAATCGAAGCGGGCGTTCCGGCTGATAAGCTTAAATTTTATGGCTTGGAATATAAATATGTAACTGCTTTTCTATTAGGAGAAATAGAAAGAAATCAGCTATTTACCAAGTTAAATACGGAAATCCATCGCTTTGCAAAGCGGCAAATGACTTATTTCAGAAAGATGGAGAAAGACGGCATCACTATTCATTGGCTTGATGGAAGAAATGCAATTGCAGAAAATGTAGAAAAAATAAAAGGCTGCCTTCCATAAAAAGCAGCCTCCTATTTACAATATTAATTGCCATTATTCGGCAAGGGTCATCTCATCCACCAAATGTTTCGCTCCTGCAAACTTATCCATGATAAACAAAACGTAGCGAATATCAACGGCAATTGTCCGTTGGAGTTGCTGATCAAAAATCACATCGCCTGCCATTGCTTCTATATTACCATCGAAAGCAATACCGATTAACTCCCCTTTTCCGTTGATGACCGGGGACCCCGAGTTTCCACCGGTTATATCGTTATTGGTGAGGAAATTTACAGGCATATACCCGGCACGATCAGCATATCTCCCAAAATCTTTCGTCTTATACAGGTCGATCAATCTTTGAGGGAGATCAAATTCTTCATCCTTTGGCTTGTATTTTGCAATCGTCCCTTTCAACGTTGTGTAGAAGTTCTCTTTCGCATCATTTCGAGGATCGGCAGGAAGCGCGGTTATTTTACCATACGTTAAGCGCAAAGTACTATTGGCATCGGGGTAATATATTTTTTTCGGGTTAGCTTTGCGCATTCCTTCCACCATCAACCTAAATGCCCGCTGGAAATTAGCCTCTTCTTTCTTTTGCTCTTCATCGGTGTAGCGATACCGAGTCATTAAATCAGATGAAAGAAGAAAGAGTGGGTCTTGCTCGATCTGCTCCGCTTGCGGATTGGTTAAAAAAGTAAGCAGCTTCTCTTCTGAAGAAAATATACTCGATTCAAATGCCTGCTTAATATAATTATTAAAAGTGCCGCCGTTTGCCCGACTAAGAGAATCAACACGAGGAGCTAGGCCTCCTGCTTTAGCCTTGCTTGCATATAGATTCAACTCCGCAGCCAATACATCTTGTTCCAACGGCAGATACAGCTTCTCATATTGACTTGCGATCTCTGTTTTCAGGCTCGACTTAAGTTCCGCCTTTTTGGCATCGGTACCATCGGCATAAATTAACAGCGCCCTTCCCAAAACATAAGGCAGCGAGGCAAAGTTACTTGAACGTAACATACCCATCATGTAATTATCATGACGACTTTTTTCGTTAGTCAATTCATAATAGCGATTGATGGTCTCTATTACCTTCCCAAATCGGGCTTTATTGTCTTTTTTGTTTGCCCATTGGTTGAATTTTGATTCTTCCGCTCGCTTGGTGGCAGCGGTTTGATGCTTGCTAAGTGCATCAATCATTCCTTGCCTGTTTTTCCAATAATTTGCGACCTGTGCGTATTTTGAAGCATATTCAAGCTTTACCTGCTGATTTTGATCCATATGCTTCTTCATGTTATCCATACCAACTTTGGATGCTTCAACCCAAGCCGGATACGCAAAGTTCACATTTTGGTCAATTCCGGCAGCAGGCATCCACCGATTGGTTCGCCCGGGATAACCCAGTATCATCGCAAAGTCGTTCTCCTGAAAACCCTTCAAGCTGACGGGTAGGTGATACTTAGGTTTTAACGGAACATTATTTTCGTTGTATTCGGCCGGATTGCCCTCTCTATCGGCATATACGCGAAATAACGAAAAATCGCCTGTGTGACGTGGCCACTCCCAATTATCGGTATCACCTCCAAACTTTCCTATGCTATTCGGCGGTGTGCCTACCAATCTAACATCATTATAATCTTGGTATACAAAGTAGTAGTATTCGTTGCCATTGTAAAACGATTTTACAGAGACTACATATTTTCCTCCTTCACTATTTTCCTGTTCAATATGTGCAATTTCTCGATTAATTACCTGCTCCCGTTCAAACTCGCTCATCTGGTCATTCACTTTACTCAGGATACGCTTTGACACGTCGTCCATCCGCACAAAGAAGCGGACGGAAAGCGATTTAGGTTTTAACTCGTCTTGCTTACTTCGAGCCCAAAAGCCATTCGTCAGATAGTCGTGCTCAGGCGTAGACAGTTCAGCAATAGCACCATATCCGCAGTGATGGTTAGTCAAGACTAAGCCGTCTTTCGAAACGATTTCAGCCGTACATCCTCCGCCGAATTGAACAATGGCATCTTTTAAACTTGAGTGGTTAATACTATAGATTTCATCAGATGTCAGCTGTAATCCCATCTTTTGCATATCCCGGTGGTTCAATCGGTCAATATGCATGAGAAACCACATTCCTTCATCGGCTCTGACAACGGTGAATGGAAGTAAGAGCAAAAATAAGAACCAAATTTTCTTCGTTTTCATATGTTTTTATGTGTGTAATATTCTTTGCCGAGACAACTAATCGGTTAAATAATTGGATCTCGACAAGGTGTTAAGTAAGGCAACAAAGATGCATTTTATTTATCTGCTATGCAAATACCCCTACTTATTGGCTAATAAGGGTTTTCTCTTTGTTTTTTATGCTATCAGGCTGCTGCTTCTGTTCGGGGGCAGTCACAGCATCTTTTTCTTTATTGGGCGTATCGGGTTCCGGCGTTTTAACTCCTTCTTTTCGCTTTACGGTTGGCATTTGTTTTGTCATTTTCTTAGATTGCGTAGAATCGACTTGCAAACTGTCCTTTGCCGAACCTTCCGTGCTGTCTGCTACAGGTTCGGAGGCAATAGAAATGGGGTTAATAATCTCTTCTTTACTTTTTGGTCTATCTTTTGGTTTCCAAATAAAACCAGGTAGTATCTCTTTATCTGGATCAAATGCAGCAACCGGCGTATAGCTAGTCTCGGTTTTACGGATATTGAGTATTTCGGAAACCTCGTTGTTATTAAATAGGATCTTTATTCGCGCACCGATACTTTTGGTCATGCCATTTATCTTATTATCTTCCTGTGTGTAGTAAATGCTTTCAGCATTTCCGTCAACGTACATCAGTGCTAGTTTGTTATCGGTAAAGAAGCCGGTAATCTTTCGCCCTTTTACCTGATTAAACTTAACCGAATCGAGTTGTGTACTAACGATAAAGGCATTGCTTTTTAAAAGCATATTATCTAGCTTTTGATTTTTCAGTTGCATATAAATGGTATCACCGGATAGCTGCGAACCCTGTGCCCAGATCATGGGATTGCCATAACATCTGATAACAGAATCGGGATAACCGTAATAAGCCGAATCGGCACGTGCCTGTAAATCCGATTTAAAAATACGCATGTGATGGTAAGCCTTCACAATCCGGGTTCTAGCGGTGTCTAGGTTACTCGAATCTCTTGGCGACCGATCCAAAGCCGACGCTTTTGCCAATAATAAAGAGCTATCTGCCTGCCCTATCTTCGGAATGCTGCCGATGGAGTCGATTAATAAACTATCAGCCGCCAGCTCACTGCTGATCAATTCTCGCTGTGTTTTGGCAATCGAATCATCACGAAGCTTGGTACTCTTGGCAATCACCTTTTTAATACCTTCTTCGTTAAGCTCTTTTGTATGTACTTTTTTATAGGTACTATCTTCAGAAGCCAGCTTCATCAAAGAGTCCGCCGACAAATCAGGCTTCTTTATTCGTATCGTACTGTCTAATAAGGATTCAGCGTTTAAACTATCACTCAAAAGAGCAGATTTTTTTACTCGGTTCAAACTATCTATGCCAACTAATTGGGTAGAATCGGTCGAAGTTGAATCCAGGGATGCAGTCCCCAAACTATCGGTAGCTGCTTCGGTAAAATCCTCTTCTTCCTCCGCATCTAAATCGCCTCCATCCCGCCGCAAATTAAGTTCAATAGGTTTATAATCCCTCAAAAAAATGACGCGTGAATACAACGTATCAGCAGCCATATAAACCGAATCTGTACCGGATTTCGGTGAATTAACTAAGGAGTCGTTCCGTATGGAATCTCGCGAAGCTAACAGCAGATTATCCTGTCCCAAAGTATCAGTAGCTAGGCTGTCCTTCGAGCTCTTCTTGGCCGTTGAGTCGTTATTTACCACCATAATCATATAGGCCTTATCCGTCATGGTAATACTCTCGTCCTTTTTTAGATAAACACCTCGCTGGCCATATAAAATTCCTTGTTGTACCGTATCAATAAATACAACATTCTTGATCGCCCGTCCATAACCCTGCTTACCATCATAATAAAGGCTATCACCACGCAAAAATTTACTTCCTTCGGTGTACAGGTTATTTTTTCCAAAACGTGCCCGGTCGGTTTCAGTATGGTAGTCGCCGTTTTCTGTATAGAGGTTACCACCGTTTTTGCCTTTTATATTGGTAGGGCCATAAAAGTAGGCCATTTTTGAAAGCGAATTGTAGCGTAGCGTATCGGTAAAAATATTGGACTCGGGTGTACGGACCACTACATCATGCCTAAAATAGGCATCCGAGCTGTTTTCGAAGTAGTAACCGATTTTACTATTGAGAGTATCCTTTTGGTTGACAATGCGTCCACCTCCGGTATAGGTTCCTATTTTCGAGTTGAGGTTATAGGTAAGGTGATTCGTTGTTAAGACAGCACCTTTTGTATCTACCATCCTCACATTATTTGTTAATATGGCAATTCGATCATCTTTTATATAGTGAAGCTTATCGGCGTATACCACCGTACCATTCGGCTGGGTAATAACGACGTTTCCAAACGCATCAAAAAAGCGTTCCTCCGGATTATAGTCTGAACTATCTGCTGATAGCGTGCTACCTTCATGTAAAAAAACAGGTTTATAAAATCGATTGACCCCCCACTCCTTCCGCGCCTCATAATCCCGTGAACTGATTAACCTTACTTCCTTTTGCGCTTGCACAAAAAAAGGAAGTATACAGCATAACCAAGTTAACAGTATAGTACATTTCTTCACTTGGCAAAGGTACCTAAATAAATAGCTTGATGGAATGTTTTAAGAAATTTTAACAAAGACTTTCGATCGCGAATCGTCACGTGGATACGAGTGTAGCAAAGATTTCTCGTTTATAATTAAGAACACACTTTATCGATGTATTTCTACATATTGCATATAACCGTTAATTTGCCTAAGTTCGATCATTATCATAAAAGCAAACTTATGTATATACCAAAGCACTTCTCTTTCCTTCTTATTTTTCTTTTAATTGCCCTTAATGCCTGTGCGCAAAGCGTGCACCAAGAAGATATCCAGCAGGTATTAGCTCAAAAAAAACAAAGCTTATCCCAAACGATCGCGTTGAATAATCAGACAGGCCTAGTTCCTATTAAGGGACTAAGAGATTTAAAGATAGCCAGTATTGATCTGGGTTTTGAACAGTCAAACCAATTTAATACTATGTTATCTCGTTATGCTTCTGTTGACACTTATCGGGGAGATGCAAATCTGGCATCCTTGCAGCTATTAAGTGAGCAGATAAAATTTCATAACCTGCTTATTATTCAACTTGCAAAAGATGTAGCCGCCAGTCAAACGATACTCGACTTCATCAAAAATGAAATAGCGAGCAAGAAGGTAATCATCTGCGGTTTTGGTTCGCCGCAAAAATTGGCTTTGCTCGATGAACTTGATGTTCCGATTATTTGGTCGACCGATACCACTGTGATTGCCGCGCAAAACAGTGCCTCGGCTATTTTTGGCGGAATTGCCATTACCGGGAAATTGACGACGAACATTTCGCCCCGCTTCCCGGCAGGCAGCGGCTTTACCACCATTAAAACACGATTAGGTTACGATTTGCCTGAATCAGTTGGAATAAAGAGCGTAAACTTGACCGATCCAATAGGTAAGATTGTCAGGGAGGCCATTGCAGAACAAGCTACCCCCGGGGCCGTTGTAATGGTCATAAAAAACGGTACGGTTATTTTTGAAGAGGCCTACGGCTTCCACACTTATGAAAAACAGCGACAGACACTCACTTCTGATATTTTTGACATGGCTTCTATCAGCAAAATTACAGCTACCACGCCAGCTGTAATGCGCTTATATGAAGAAAAAAAAATCGACCTTAATCAAACGATCGGCCACTATCTTTTTCAGGCAAGACAGACCAATAAAAGTAATGTAAAATTACGCGATGTTATGCTCCATCAAGCAGGTTTTGTTCCCTTTATACCCTTTTATAAAAATCTTAAACCGGGAGATGTCAGCAGCGACTCCTCCGCTACACACAATGTAAAAATAGCTGATGGACGCTATTTATTGAGTGATTATTACCGAAAAGTTATGTGGCCCGAAATGCTTCAATCGAAGTTGGAAACACCCGGAAAATATGTTTATAGCGACATTAGTATGTATGTAATGAAGGAGGTAGTTGAACAGCAAGCCTCTGAGCCTATTGAAACCTATGTACAGGAACAATTCTATCAACCTTTGGGCATGTATAAAACCGGTTACAATCCGCGACGACGTTTTGCGAAAGAAGAAATCGTACCGACCGAACGGGATACGTATTTTAGGGACACACTTCTACAAGGCTATGTACATGACCAAGGTGCAGCCATGGCCAATGGGGTTGCCGGGCATGCCGGAATATTCAGTACGGCAAACGACTTAGCTATTTATGGACAAATGCTACTGAACAAAGGCACTTATGGAGGCGAGATTTACTTTGCCCCACGGATTGTTGAAGAATTTACCGGCAAGCAATCAACCGTTAGCAGAAGAGGCCTGGGATTTGATCGGAAAGATCCTGACACAAGCAAAGCTTATCCTTCTGCATTGGCTTCAGCTGCGACCTACGGCCATACGGGTTACACGGGCACTTGCATTTGGATAGATCCGGAACATCAATTGACTTACATTTTTCTATCAAATCGTGTTCATCCGAGCGTAACAAACAAGTTGTATGAGCTAAATATTCGTTCCAGGATTCAGGATGTAATTTACGAAGCGATTGCTAAGGGGCTCGAATAATACTTGACATAGACTTAACAATTACTACAGAAAATAACGTTTAATTTGCAGCCACATTGAACGATGAATCATGCAATTGGGTGCATATTATTTAGTTACATCCATTGTTTATCGTCAGTTGTTATAAAACTTATTGTATTATCAAATGAAGATAGGTATTGTATGTTACCCAACATTTGGAGGTAGCGGTGTGGTGGCTACAGAATTGGGCAAGGGCTTGGCCGCTAATGGGCATCAGGTACATTTTATTACGTACAGTCAACCCGCGCGACTTGATTTCTTCTCTGCGAATCTATTTTACCATGAGGTAAGTATATCCAAATATCCGCTATTCGATTTCCCGCCGTATGAATTGGCTTTAGCCAGTAAACTGGTTGATGTAGTCCGCTTCGAAAAACTCGATCTATTACATGTACATTATGCGATACCGCATGCTTCTGCGGCTTTCATGGCCAAGCAGATACTGGAAACCTATGGGATTCGCATTCCGGTAGTTACGACGCTTCACGGAACCGACATTACCTTGGTGGGAAAAGATCCAAGTTATAATCCGGTAGTCACCTTTTCGATCAATCAGTCGGACGGTGTCACTGCGGTATCCACTAATTTGAAAGAAGACACCATCAAACATTTTGAAGTAGCCAAAGATATCCGGGTGATCCCTAATTTTATCGATTTGACGCGGTTTAGCTTAAAGCCCCGCGAGCATTTCAAAAAAGCCATCGCCCCCGGTGACGAGCGCATTTTAGTCCATACATCGAACTTTAGAAGAGTAAAGCGGACATCCGATGTGATCAAAGTCTTCCAAAAAATCCAGGAAAAGGTACGATGTAAGCTTTTAATGGTAGGTGACGGGCCCGATCGGGTAAATGCTGAACAGCTCTGCCGAGATTTAGGTGTTTGTAACGATGTGCGCTTTTTAGGGAAGCAGGACGCCATTGAAGAAATACTTTCGGTTGCGGATCTCTTTATGATGCCGTCCGAGTCAGAGAGTTTTGGTTTAGCAGCCTTGGAAGCAATGGCTTGCAGTGTGCCGGTTGTTTCGTCCAATGCAGGCGGTTTACCGGAACTGAATGTGGATGGTGTAACGGGCTTTCTGGATGACGTGGGTGATATTGATCGCATGGCAGCCCACGCGGTTTATATACTTGAAGACAACGACCGGCTGGCAACATTCAAAGCAGCTGCTTTAGCGCGCGCTAAGGAATTTGATTTAGGATTAATTTTACCGGTTTACGAGAATTATTACCAGGAAGTGATCGATCAAGTAAAAGCGAGTGTTATATAAACAAGTAAGGAGGTTCCACGAGGAACCTCCTTACTTGTTTTATGAGTTAACCACTATTCATCAAACAGCACACAAACCGGCGCCCCTATTTCTATACGGTTTCCTGTGTTTTTTAATCTACCTGTCTGCTCATCGCGTGCGAATACAATGACATCATCAGTGTATTGGTTTGCCACCAAAAGATGCTTTCCGTCGGGAGAAATAGCAAAATTTCGCGGCCCCTTACCTTCTACCGACTGATTTCCAACATAAGATAGTTTCCCATCCTTCTTGTTAATGGCATAAATCGCCATATCATTGGCTTCGCCCCGATTCGAGGCATATAAGAATTTACCATCCGGCGATATATGAATATCTGCTGCTCCAACATCTCCCTTATAAGAAGGCGGCAACATACTAATTTCCTGTATAGCTGTTAATTGCCCATCACTATAAGCATAAACCGTAACAGCAGCCTTCATTTCCTGAACAAGGTAAACATATCTCCCATCCTTAGCGAACGTAATATGTCGTGGACCACTGCCCGGAGACGCCTTCGCTACTTTTGCTTCTGTTGATAGCGGTGCGTTTTTATTCAATGCGTCATAACCATATACATTAATACGATCAGTACCGAGATCTTGCACCAACAGGAATCTTCCATCGGGCGACAAAGTTGCCGAATGAACGTGAGGCTTTTCTTGTCTACTTTTATCCGGCCCGCTTCCTTCATGCTTTATCAATTGGACTTTTTCCGTCAAACTGCCATCAGGTTGAACTCCAAAAACGGTAAGGCTTCCGCCGGAATAGTTGGATACCACCACATGGTTATCTTTTTGATCCACTATAACATGACAGGGGCTGTCGCCATGCGTTAGTTGTGTATTCAGTAAAACAAGTTTACCATCCGTAGGATGATATTTAAACGCACTAACCGCTCCTTCCCCGGTATTTAATTCGTTCACGGCGTAGAGGTATTTCTTGTCGGCACTCAATGCCAAAAAGGATGGGTCAGACGACGCAACCTCATTTTTATACGTTAAGCTTCCGGAACTTGGATCAAAAGAGTACACATAAATCCCTTTGCTTTTGCCTGTATTGGTATAGGTTCCAATAAGAACATTAATCGTTTTTGTTTGAGCTTTTAATACCATGGGCAATAAAATCATGCAACCTAACAAGCGGCATATATTAACAGGTTTCATAAATGATGTTTTATAAAACCAAGTATACATAAAATATTAAGTACCATCAATTAATTTTCGCGATTCGTCCCGAAAAGGCTGCTCAAAATCATTTGAATAACGGCTGTTAAAATAGCGAAGAACATGGCCGAGAAAAAGCCACTGACCGAAAATCCACTCATGATGCTACTGACTAACATGACCATCAGAACAGTGATAATAAAAGATATTAAGCCCAAGGTTAAGATATTCAAGGGCAAGGTAAAAAAGCGTAGGATTGTACCTACCGTAGCATTGGCCAAAGCAATCAATATGCCGGCAAGCATGGCACTCCAAAAACCGGAAACTTCCGCTCCGGGAACAACGTAAGCCGCTCCCATAACGGCTAAACCGGTAATAATTAATTCAATGATAAATCTCATACATTTTTTCTTTAGCTATTACACAAACGAGTTTAGACCGAAAATGTTTAAAAAATCTATCCTGTATTTCGTTGTATCAAGAAAATCAACTATTTGAATTATTAAATAATTTGTCGTACATTTGCATATCTTGATGAAAGAGGGGACAGCATGGTCCCCTCTTTTTATTACAAGAAATTTGTAAATTCACTATGGGCATCGAGAAAAGGGTAACAGAATTAGTAGAAGAAAAGATTGCGGATCGTCCGGACTTATTTCTGGTAGACGTTAAAATGCACAGTAATGGCAAACTGATTATTCACATGGATGGAGATCAGGGAATAACTATTCAGGATTGCGCAGCCATCAGTAGACACGTTGGTTATCATTTAGAAGAGGAAAACGCGATAGAGAATGCGTATAATCTTGAAGTGTCATCACCGGGCATAGACACTCCATTAAAATTACTCCGTCAATATCAAAAAAATATTGGCCGGTCCATCACACTAAAAATGGCGGATGGTTCAAAACGAGAAGGCACCCTACTAGCGGCATCGGAAAAAGAGATGAAGTTAGCAGAAACAATCAAGGAAAAAGGCAAAAAAGCAATACAAGTGGAAACAGTGGTTCCACTGGATCAAATCATAGAAACAAAGGTTTTAATTTCATTTAAATAAAATGAGCAATATAAATTTAATAGACTCATTTCAGGAGTTTAAAGACTTCAAAAATATTGACCGCCCGACGGTGATAAGTGTGCTGGAAGAAGTATTCAGAAGCATGATACGTAAGCGTTTCGGCACAGATGAAAACTGCGATGTAATTGTTAATCCGGATAACGGTGACTTGGAAATTTGGCGCACAAGAACAGTTGTGGAGGATGAATTTTCCGAAGACGACGATTTGGAAATCGAACTTGCGGAAGCTCGCAAAGTAGATCCGGATTTAGAAATCGGTGATGATTTCATTGAAGAGATCACCTTGGAGAGCTTTGGAAGAAGAGCGATTCTTGCGGCAAGACAAACCTTGGTTTCGAAGGTACTGGAACTTGAAAAGGACGAAATCTTTAAGAAGTATAAAGACCGTGTAGGTGAGATCGTCACCGGCGAGGTATACCAAATATGGAAAAAAGAGACCTTGGTTTTGGACGACGAGGGGAACGAATTAATCTTACCTAAAACTGAGCAAATTCCGGCCGATTATTTCAAGAAAGGGGATACGATCCGTGCGGTAGTTTATAAGGTAGACATGATGAATACGACTCCTAAAATCATCATTTCACGTACCGCTCCTGAATTTTTACAACGATTATTTGAACTGGAGGTTCCCGAAATCTTCGATGGGTTGATCACCATTAAGAAAATCGTTCGCGAACCGGGTGAGCGGGCAAAAGTTGCCGTTGAATCATACGATGATCGTATCGATCCGGTAGGAGCCTGTGTAGGGATGAAAGGTTCTCGTATTCATGGAATTGTTCGTGAATTGCGCAATGAAAATATCGACGTGATCAATTTCACGAACAATATTTCCCTGTATATACAACGTGCGTTAAGTCCGGCAAGAATCAGTTCTATTAAATTAGATGATGAAGAGAAAAGAGCTGCTGTTTATTTGCAGTCTGATCAAGTGTCACTTGCTATTGGCCGTGGCGGGCATAATATTAAGTTGGCGGGTAAACTAACCGGGTATGAGATTGACGTGTATAGAGAGAGTGACGAGAATGATGAAGATGTGGATTTGGAAGAATTTGCAGATGAAATTGACGGTTGGATTCTCGATGAGTTCAAGCGTGTTGGATTAGATACAGCAAAATCGGTATTAGCCTTATCAATGGACGAGCTGGTGCGTCGTACTGATTTAGAAGAAAACACAATACAAGAAGTAGTGCAGGTCTTACGTTCGGAATTTGAATAATTCGGCGGAGCGCGCACAAACAAAAGAATGCTTTGTTTATTATTTTAGTAATAAACAACTAAAAAGTATACTTTTGTAATATCACGTAATAAATTAAGAGGTAAATAGATTAAATGACAGAAGGTAAAAGCATAAACTTACTGAAAGCTGCAAAAGAACTGAATATCGGAATTGGTACAGCGGTTGATTTTCTGGCAAAGAAAGGCTATGAAATTGAAGCTAAACCTAACACTAAGTTAGACCGAGACATGTATGAAGTTCTTCTGCGAGAGTTTCAAGGAGATAAGATCGTGAAAGAGGAAGCCAATCAGATTGTGATTGGAAAGATTCGTCGCGAGGAGGCTCCTATTGAAACAACTGCATCAAAAGCAACGCAGCCTGAGGTTGAAAATGATGAGATATTAATTAAAAATAATAGCGCTTTCTCTCCTTCTGTTGAGGATACCAAAGCGAATGCTTACAAACCTCAGCAAAAGGAACCTTCTACTACAGATGAGCAACAAGATAAGGCCAAAGAACCAAGTTCTGAGCCTACCATGGGTGTTAAGGTAGTTGGAAAAATCGATCTTTCTAGCCTTAATCAGCGGAGTAGGCCCGATAAAAAGCCTTATAACAGAGAAGAACCCAAGGCAGAACAAACCGGCGAAACACCGGCTCCGGCTGCGGAACAAAAACCGGAGCAACCGGTTGAAACTCCGAAAAGTGCATCTGTTACGGAAGAAAAACCTGCAGCTGTACAGGAGGAACCCAAAAAACAGGAACAAGCCCCAATAGAACAAAAGGAGCAACCAAAAGCCGAAGAAGTAAAGGCAAATGCACCGGGGCCGAAAGAACCGGAAAAGGAACCGGCTCCACAAAATGAGGTTATCAGAGCTCGGGCCGAGCATTTGAGTGGGCCTAAAGTGATTGGCAAAATAGAGTTGCCCACTTCTCCTCAAAAACGCAAGGATCAGCCGATTGCTTCTTCTTCCGGTGCCGGTAGTTTATCTGATCACAAACGGAAACGTAAGCGTAATACGCTTGGAGGGAATCAGAATCGCAATCAAGGGGATAATACGCAACAACAACGAGGCGGCCAACCTGCCGGAGGTGGTCAAACGCAAAATCGTCCTCACCCGGGTCAGGGACAAAATCAAGGTCCAAACCAAGGGGGACAACGACCCGATCAGCGCGGTGGTAAAGGAAAGCATGATTTTAAGGGACGCGGACGTCACGTTGAGACGCCGAAGGAAGAACCTTCGGAAAAAGAAATACAAGATCAAATAAAAGCAACGCTTGCCCGTCTCAGTGGAGCGGGTAAATCCGGTAAATTTGCCCAACGAGCAAAATTACGACGTCAAAAACGGGATGATGTAGCTTTATCTGCTGAGGAAGCAGCTTTAGAAAGGGAGATGCAATCAAAGGTTCTTCGTGTGACGGAATTTGTTACTGCGAATGACCTGGCCAACATGATGGATGTTTCGGTAACGCAGGTTATCTCAACGTGTATGAGTTTGGGAATTTTTGCTTCGATTAATCAACGGCTTGATGCAGAAACTTTGACAATTGTGGCTGATGAATTTGGTTACGAAGTTGAATTTGTTAAACCGGAAGATGAGGAGACTCATTCCTTAGAAGAAGACGATAATCCCGATAACTTGGTGCAACGCGCACCTATTGTTACGGTAATGGGACACGTCGACCATGGTAAGACCTCACTACTGGATTATATCCGGAAAACGAATGTGATCGGAGGCGAAGCCGGAGGTATTACCCAACATATTGGAGCATACGCCGTTAAATTGGATGATGGAAGAAAAATAACTTTCTTGGATACACCTGGACACGAAGCGTTTACAGCGATGCGTGCTCGTGGTGCCAAAATAACTGATATAGCCATTATCGTAATTGCAGCAGATGATAGCGTGATGCCACAAACCAAAGAGGCCATCAATCACGCACAGGCTGCAGGTGTACCAATTGTATTCGCCTTTACAAAAATCGACAAACCTGGGGCAAACGCGGATAAAATCAGGGAGCAGCTTTCTACCATGAATATTTTAGTGGAAGATTGGGGAGGAAAGTATCAGGCCCAAGAGATTTCAGGTAAGACTGGTTTAAATGTTGATTTATTATTGGAAAAAGTGCTTCTGGAAGCAGAGATGCTTGATCTAAAAGCGGATCCGAAGAAACGTGCCGTGGGTTCGGTTGTAGAAGCCGCACTCGATAAAGGTAGAGGTATTGTAACCACCGTGTTGATTCAAGGAGGTACTTTACGTGTTGGGGATCCGATCTTAGCAGGGTCTCATAGTGGTAAAGTAAAAGCACTTACCAACGAGCGTGGCCAGAAAGTGACTGAAGCGGGGCCTTCTACTCCTATCCAAATATTGGGAATGAACGGAGCGCCAACGGCGGGGGACAAATTTTATGTGCTCGAAAGTGAAGCTGAAGCCAGGCAGATTGCAAATAAGCGTCTACAGTTACAACGTGAGCAAGGGCTCCGCACACAGAAACACATTACCTTGGATGAAATCGGTCGCCGTTTGGCTATTGGAAACTTCAAAGAGCTCAATGTAATTGTGAAAGGTGATGTGGATGGTTCTATCGAAGCTTTATCAGACTCTTTACTGAAGTTATCCACAGAAGAGATCCAAGTAAACATTATACATAAGTCTGTTGGACAGATCTCGGAATCCGATGTTCTATTAGCGTCTGCTTCTGATGCGATTATAATTGGTTTCCAGGTAAGACCTTCTCAAAATGCTCGTAAGTTAGCTGAACAAGAACAGATTGATATCCGCTTATATTCGATCATTTACGATGCGATTGAAGAACTAAAAGCCGCGATGGAAGGCATGTTAGCTCCTAAATTTGAAGAGAAGATTGTTGCCAACGTAGAGATTAGGGAGACCTTTAAAATCAGTAAGGTAGGTACGATCGCGGGATGTATGGTGCTGGATGGAAAAATAAACCGTAATCACGATATCCGGTTAATCCGCGACGGCGTGGTTGTTTATTCAGGTAAGTTAGCTTCCTTAAAACGCTACAAAGATGATGTTAAAGAAGTATCTCAAGGCTACGAGTGTGGATTGAGTATTCAAAACTTTAACGATATCAAAGTAGGCGATATTGTGGAGGCTTATGAGCAAGTAGAAGTAAAGAGAAAATTATAAAGAAGCTCTTCTATAAATAAAAAGGGGTTTTTCGATTGGAAAACCCCTTTTTTATTTAGCCGACTTCTTCGGAAACATCCTATCTGCATAAGAAAAAAGATCAAGGCTATCTATACTTCTTCAAACTGCTGCATATCAACCAAACGTTTGTACAAACCATTTCGAGCAATCAGCTCGTTATGGTTACCCTGTTCTACAATCGTACCGGATTCCAGAACAATAATAACGTCCGCGGACTGAATCGTGCTGAGTCGATGCGCGATCACCAAGGTGGTTCGGCTATGCATTAATTTATTTAAAGCATCTTGGACCAATTTTTCCGACTCCGTATCCAATGCGGACGTAGCTTCATCCAAAAGCAAGATAGGTGGATTGCGTAAAACGGCCCGAGCTATACAAATTCGTTGTCTCTGCCCACCCGATAATTTAACCCCTCGATCACCGATATTGGTATAATATCCATTTTCAGTAGCCTCTATAAAATCATGTGCATTCGCAATTTTCGCTGCCGCCATCACTTGGTCCAGCGTTGCATCCAGCACGCCAAATGCGATGTTGTTAAATACGGTATCATTGAATAAAATCGATTCTTGGTTCACTGTCCCCATTAAGGATCGCAACGAATTGCTTTGAACATCCTTAATGTTTATACCATCGAAAGTAATCTCGCCCGACTGAACATCCTGGAACCGGGGAACTAAATCCATAAGCGTGGATTTTCCGCCACCGGAAGGGCCAACCAGGGCAACTGTTTTTCCTTTTGGAATATCAAAATTTATATTGTTTAGCACCTTTTTATCCTGGTACGAAAAGCTTACATTTTTGAACGCGATACCCTCTTTAAAATCAGTAATAGCGATTGCATTGGATGCATCTTGTATGGCAGGTCGCTCATCGATTAACTCCAACACACGTTCGCCTGCTGCAATCCCCGAGTGAATATTACTAAAAGAGTCGGTAATCGCTTTCGCTGGTCGCATCACTTGGGAGAACATAGCAATATAGGCGATGAAAGAAGCTGCATCCAATTCCTCACTCCCCGTAAGCACCAGATTACCCCCATAAAGTACTAGCGCCGCTACCATTAAAATCCCCAGCAGCTCCGATACCGGCGATCCTAGCTGTTGCCGTCTGGCCATTCTCCTACCCAATTTGGAATAATACACATTTTCATCATGGAACCTTCCCTTTACATAGGATGTAGCGTTAAAAGCCTTAATAATTTTCACACCCGATAAAGCCTCATCCAGATAACTGATCATTCTACCATATACCTGCTGCGCCTCCGTTGCTTGCTCCTTCAATCGCCTAACAATTAAAGAGATGATGAACGCAGACACGGGAATAACCAAAATGGCAAAGAAAGTTAGCTTATAACTAATCGCAAATAGCCAAATGATGTAAAACAGCAATTGCAATGGCTCCTTAAAAACAACTTGCAGCGTAGCTGTCACTGAAAATTGCACAACTTGTACGTCAGAAGCAATTTTAGAAATGATATCTCCTTTTCGTTGATTATTAAAGTATCCGACGTGCAGATCCATTACGTTATCAAAAACCGTTTTTCGGAGATTCAGCAACGTATGGATTCGAAGGTTCTCCATAATCCGTTGCGCGAAGTAGCGAAACAGATTACTGACAAACACCGAAGCAACAATGACGATTAATACACGTTGCAAAGTTCCGTAAGGCCCGAATTGATGACTCAATTCCTGCGCGTAATAATTAAAATGATCAATTAAGTTATACCAGTTATCCGGTTTGCTCACAACCTCCACCCTTTCCCCTTCAATAAATAGCGTATTCAGTAAGGGGATAAGAAGGGCTAAATTCAGTGTTCCGAAGAAGACAGTAATAAGCGTACAGATAATATAGGGTATAGCGTATTTCTCAATGGGTTTTGCAAAAGACAGTAATCTTAGATAGGTTTTCATTCAATGTTTTTAAACCAAAAGTCCAAAGGTAAGAAAAAGCTTAAATACTCCGATAATAGAACGTAAAAAGTTGATCAACATACATATAAAACATGCAGATATTTACGTTACCTCCGGAAACAAAAAAAGTTCAGCGAGTTCTGATGTCAATAACGCAACTATTTTAGTAAATTAGGCCGCTTAAAATAGATGCGATGTTCATAGAGGTAGCTAAAAGATTACAGCATACAGAAGAATATTATTTCTCCAAAAAATTACGGGAAATCGACGAGCTTAATAAAGCAGGAGCGAGCGTTATTAATCTGGGAATCGGCAGTCCCGATTTACCGCCCCATCCAACGGTTATCGAAACATTAAACAAATATGCTGCCCTACCCAATACCCATGCCTATCAGAGTTATAAGGGAGCGCCTGCCTTACGATCGGCCATTGCCTCTTGGTATAAGAAATATTATCAAGTAGAATTAAATCCGGACATTGAAGTATTGCCCCTTATTGGGTCGAAAGAGGGAATCATGCATATTTGCATGACTTACCTTCAAGAGGGAGATGAAGCCCTGATACCCAATCCAGGTTATCCGACCTATAGCTCTGCAGTTCGATTAACGGGTGCGAAGGGTGTATACTATGATTTGCAAGAAGCCAATGCCTGGCTTCCGGATTTAGAGGCACTGGCCAAACAAGATTTAAGTAAAGTGAAGCTGATGTGGGTTAATTATCCACATATGCCAACAGGGGCGAAGGCCGACAAGACCTTTTTTAAGGATTTGATCGCTTTCGCCAAAGCACATCGAATTCTCCTTTGTCATGATAATCCCTACAGTTTTATTTTGACGGAGGAACCAAGTAGTCTCCTGTCAATAGACGGGGCTAAGGATGTTGCTCTGGAATTAAATTCATTAAGTAAATCAAGTAATATGGCCGGATGGCGAATCGGAATGCTTGTAGGCCATCAAGATCGCATTAATGAGATTATGCGTTTTAAAAGCAACATGGATTCCGGTATGTTCTTGCCATTGCAAATGGCCGCGGCCGCGGCTTTAGAATTGGATGAGGATTGGTATACGTCACTTAATAAAATTTATCAGGGTCGGAGAGAAAAGGTCTATGAATTACTCCGAACGTTGAACTGCGATTTTGATGACACGCAGGTAGGTTTGTTTGTTTGGGCAAGCGTACCGGCATCTTATCAAGATGGCTACGCGTTAAGCGATGATGTATTGAAACAAGCGGCGGTATTTATAACTCCCGGTGGGATCTTTGGAAGTGCGGGTCAACATTATGTAAGAGTTAGCTTATGCACCACGGAAACAGTACTACAAGAAGCTATTGACAGAATCAAAGCAAAAATATAAACGATTTACAGATACAATGAAAATTGCCATTATTGGTGTAGGGTTAATTGGTGGATCAATTGCCATTACGCTCAAAGAGAAAAAATTTGCTTCGAAGGTTATTGGTATTGACAAAGATGAGCAAAATATAAAAAAGGCGCTAAGTTTGGGTCTGATCGACGAGGGAAAATCATTAGAAGAGGCCATAGCCGAAGCAGATATATTCATTTTAGCGGTGCCCGTTGATGCGATTTGTAAGATACTGCCAAGTCTACTCGACCAACTATCTCCCAAACAAGTGGTAATGGATATGGGATCTACCAAAGAGAAGCTTTTATCGCTGGTTGAAAACCATGAAAAGCGTGGGCGACTTGTCGCTTGCCATCCCATGGCAGGGACAGAATACTCCGGTCCGGAGGCTGCTGTTCCCAACTTATTCAGTGGAAAGACCATGATTTATTGCGATGCTACCAATAGTGATGAAGACGCTTTTGATACCGCAGAAGCGGTGGTAGACCAGTTGGAAATGAAGACAGTTTTCATGAACGCCAAAGAACATGACGTACACACCGCTTATGTTTCGCACATTTCGCATATCACTTCTTTTGCTTTAGCGCTTACCGTCTTAGAGAAAGAGAAGTCGCAAGGAAGGATTTTCGAACTAGCTAGTTCGGGGTTTGAATCCACCGTACGTTTAGCCAAAAGTTCAGCGGATATGTGGGTACCCATATTCAGGCAAAATCGAAAAAACGTTATGGATGTTTTGGAAGAGCATATTCATCAATTGCAGAACATGCAACATCTATTGGAAACCGAAGATTACCAATCGTTCTATAAGCTGATTAAAAAATCGAACAAGATCAAGCGGATATTAAAGTAATGATGCAAAGCAACCGCTATACTGCATCAATTTCTATTCAGGAGATTAATTTCCATACAGGCATATAAAGCAGCGGTTTCCGTTCTAAGACGTGTGTTCCCCAAGCTTATTGCCTGGCAGCCTTTGCTTATAGCGAATTCAACTTCCGAAGGACTGAAATCACCCTCAGGCCCAATAAGAACACAATAACTGCCATGAGGCTTTATTTCAGCGGTTAGTGTCACTTTAGTTGCTTCCAGACAATGTGCTATAAAATGCTGCTTTGCCGGCAGTTCTTCAGCAAAACGACGAAAATCGATTGGTTCGTTAATTTTAGGGTGATAGGCGCTTAACGACTGTTTCACAGCAGCGGTCACCACCTTCGTCAAGCGTTCGATTTTAAGCTCTTTACGTTCAGAATGCTCACAAATGATCGGTGTAATCTCATCGATACCGATTTCCGTTGCCTTTTCTAAAAACCATTCCAAGCGGTCCAGGTTTTTAGTGGGCGCCACTGCAATATGTAAATAGTGGTTTCGCTTCCCATAATTCCGCTCAATAGTTAAAATGCGGACTTTAGTGCGTTTGGGGTGCGCATCGGCAATTTCGACTCGAAACAAGCTGCCGCGTCCATCAATTAATACAATGGGATCACCTATGCCAAGCCTTAATACACGTGCGCAATGTTTACTTTCATCCTCATTAAGCACATATTCAATGGCATTAGCCTCAATATCCGGTGTATAAAAAAGGTGCACTATTAATTAATATCAATCCTCTTCTTCCATGTTCTCGCTGTCGCGAGGTAGCGACTCCAGCTTTACATATTCGATGTTCTGCTGTGTCTTCTTTAAAATAGTGAAGATATAACCGTGGAATTCTTTTCGCTCTCCAACATCCGGGATTTTATCGAAAACGGTTATTACTAGGCCGGAAAGCGTATCGTAATCTGAGCTTTCAGGCAACTCATACGGTAAATATTCATTCACGTCATGTACGCTGGCAGCAGCTTCAACGATATACTCGGTATCCGAAGCCTTTTCAACAATCGGTTTTTCTTCATCATATTCATCCTGAATTTCACCAACCAATTCTTCCACAATATCTTCCAATGTAACCATACCCGCCGTACCACCAAATTCATCGAGCACAATCGCTATTTGAATGCGTTTCAACTGAAATTCGCTCATCAAATCATTTATCTTCTTATTCTCCGCTATAAAATAAGGTTTTCTGATAATGGTTTTGAGCACGAATTCTTTATTATTTACCATTAAAGGTAAAATATCTTTGGCATGCACAATGCCGACAATCTTATCGATTGTTTCATCGTACACAGGAATTCTTGAGTAACCTTCACTGATAATGGTTTGCAGAAGTTCCTCCTTTGGGCTACTTAATTCAATACCGACGATCTTGGTTCTCGGTACCATGATGTTCTTTACAACCCGTTCATTAAAATCGAAGACGTTCTTAATCAGCTCATGTTCAATCATATTCAAAGCACCGCTTTCCTTCCCTTGATCCAAGAGGTATTGTAGCTCTTCAGTAGAGTGATGCGCTTCATGCATATGAGCACCAAAGCCTAAAAGGCGTAAAATGAAATTGGCGAATCCATTTAAGATCCAGATGAACGGGCGAAATATGATATAGAAAAACCTTAAAGGCAAGGACAAGGCCATAGTTGTCCCCACAGGACGTTGAATTGCTATCGACTTCGGAGCCAATTCACCGAAGACAATGTGCAAAACTGTTATAATAGAGAATGCTAAAACATGTCCAAGATTAGTAGCAATTTGCCCTGTCAACTCAACGTTAAACAAACCAAACACCTTGTTCACGATTTCGGTCATAACGGATTCGCCCACCCAACCGAGGCCAAGCGATGCCAATGTAATTCCAAGTTGGGTTGCCGCTAAATAACCATCTAAATGCTGAGTTATATGCTTAGCAACTTTTGCCACGCTATTACCGGATTTTGCTTTTACTTCAATTTGCGAAAGTCTAACCTTTACAATAGCAAATTCAGCAGCAACAAAAAACCCATTGAGCACTACCAGAAATAATGTGACAAAAATTTGGAAGCCCATGTACTATTTGTTAATGAACGTCTTCTGATAGAGCTCTAAGCTCTCCTGGATGCAAGTATACGCGAACGACTTACCCATCCATTTTTCAATGGTAACATTCTTTCCTTCCAACGCCTTATAATCCTGAAAGAATCGAACGATTTCCTTCATCGTATGTGGAGGAAGCTCGGAAAGGTCATTAATATAGTTAACCGACATATCATTTTTTGCTACAGCAATAATCTTGTCGTCCTGTTCACCTCCGTCAACCATGTGCATGACTCCAATGACTTTAGCTTCGATAATAGACATAGGAACTACATCCACGGAGCAGATAACCAGAATATCAAGCGGGTCTTTATCATCACAATACGTTTGGGGTATAAAACCATAGTTTGCCGGGTACATTACCGATGAAAATAAAACACGATCCAACTTTAGCAGACCGCTTTCTTTATCAATTTCATATTTGGCTTTGGAACCTTTAGGTATTTCTATGATTGCGTTTACGGAAGAAGGGACATCATCGCCCGGAGATACATTGTGCCACGGATGTGCGTTATTCATATAATTCTAAACTTAACTAATACTCTTTTTCTTCTTTTTTATCCTGGTTGACAGGATGCTTTTTAAAACTCTGTTTTATGATTGCGACAATAATAGGCGATGCTGTCAAGGCAACAAAGCCAATTACAATATATTCAATATAATCTATAATCTGCGGAAACTGCCTACCTAAATAAAACCCTGCTAAGGTTAATGTTAACACCCACAAAAAACTTCCTATTATATTATATAGAACGAATTTTTTAAAATCCAAACGCACGATACCCGCAAATATGGGAGCAAAGGTACGTATTATTGGCATAAATCTGCCCAAAATTAAAGCAGCTCCTCCATATTTGTTATAGAATTCCTCAGCCATTACGATATATTTCCGTTTAAAAAGCCACGAATCCTTACGCTTAAAAAGCATAGGTCCGGTACGCCATCCAAACCAATAGCCTACAAAATTCCCTAATATGCCAGCAAATATCATTCCTGAACACAAGGTAAAAATCGAAACATCTAATAAACCTGAAGCAACAAATAGGCCTGCCAGAAAAAGCAGGTAATCTCCTGGTAGAAAAAAGCCAAAAAAAAGCCCTGTTTCAGCAAAAACTACGAATACTATTAGGTAGAAGCCTCCCGACCGGATTAGGGTCTCAGCATCAAAGTATTGAAAAATAGATAAGCAGAATTCTTGCATATATAGCTACAAAGCTACCATTATAAATTCAAACATACGAAAAATTTACTAGCTCCGTACCTAATAGACATTATATTAAACTGCTTAAGCACTCTGGGTAAATGCCAATAAGCAAGGTTAATAGCGCAGCTATAAATAATACTACTTTATAGTTGTTGTCTGTTGTTATAAGAACGGCATTCCCCTCCTTGAAATACATATTAATAATAACATGGAAATAATAGAAAATACCAATCGCTGCATTGATGGCTGCCAAGATGACAAGCGCAACATGTAAATTAGACAGCGCCTCGGAAAACATCAGAAATTTGCCAATGAACCCAGCCGTTAATGGGATGCCTGCTAAAGATAGCATGGCTATTGTAAGTATTAATGCAAGAAAAGGATTTGTTTTTCCCAAACCGTTAAACGATTCGAAATATTCACCACCCTCGCTCCGTTTAACCAATATCAATACGGCGAAAGCGGTAACGGAGGCAATTGAATAAGCCGTCGCATATACCAACATGGCACCGTTGGCCTGATTATTCATGTTTAATATAGCGAACAACATATAACCGGCATGCGAAATACTCGAATAAGCAAGCATACGTTTAAAGCTTTGTTGCACGAGGGCACTGATATTCCCTATGAAAAGGGTTAGAACGATAATGATGAGTAGAATGGGAGCCCAAAAACTTTGCAACGGCTCAAAGCAGACGGAGAACAGGCGTAAAAAGCCACCGAATGCGGCCGCTTTCACCACGGTGCTCATAAAAGTAGTAATTAGAATCGGTGATCCATCATAGACATCCGGTGTCCAGAAATGAAAAGGCGCAGCCCCCACCTTAAAGCCCAAACCAACGATCAAAAATAATATACCGGCATAAAACAAAGGGGAAATAGTAGAACCATTACTTGTTACATAATCCCTTATTTTAGCTAGGTCGAAGGAAGCGCTGGCCCCGTAAACCAAGGCAATACCAAATAACAGGAAGCCGGTCGAAAACGCACCCATCAAAAAGTATTTGAGTGAAGCTTCGTTTGATGCCAGATCCTTTTTTCTTATACCGGCTAAAATATAGAGCGCTACAGACATAATTTCTATTCCAATAAACAACATGGAAAGATTGTGAAAAGCAACAACCAGTAAAGCGCCTGTAAGAGAAAAAATCAGAAGTGCATAATACTCTGCTATATTCGAGCTAATACTATCAAAATAACCTTTGGACAGCACAAATATCAACATCGTAATACCAATAAGGAGCATAGAAAATGCCAATGCAAATTTGTCGAATAGGACCATTCCACTGTAAAGCGGTGTAGCATCTACAGACCACAGTTTCCATTCAAAAAATAAAGCCGCCAACATCCCGAATAAGGAAACCGGTAACAAGGTCTTAGGCGCTTTAAATATTCCCAGATATAAAACGAGTATTGCTAATAATGACAATGTAATAATTGCGCTCATTTGTATTCTATTAATTTCTTTTCAGATATAGTTCTTTAATCTACTCCCTATTCTTTAGTGCACCGTCTTCACCTGTTCTATCAAATTTGTCACGGCGGCTTCGGAGAGGTGAAGCAATGGCCTTGGATACAATCCGATAGCGATTATCAAAACAACGAGAACCCCTAATAAAAGCAGGTCCGTTCCGTTAATGTCTTTAAAGTGGGTCATTCTTTCATTCGTCTCACCGAGCATTACACCCTGGTACATACGCAGCATATAAACCGCTCCCAAAATAATAGTAAGTCCGGCAAATATCGCCCACCAGAGACCCGCTTGATAAAGCCCTATAAGCAATAAAAACTCACCGATAAATCCATTGGTTAAAGGTAGACCGATAGCCCCCAAAACAATAACAAGGAAAACAAGCGCGAGTGTTGGAGCGTTTTTTGCAAGCCCCCCCATGTCCTGTATCTCCCGCGTTTTCAATTGGCGAGCAATAATCTCTATTACAAAGAATAATCCAACAACGCTAATCCCGTGATTGATCATCTGTATCATGGCGCCTTGCAAGCTCTGAACGTTCCAAACAAAAACGCCTGCCGCAATCAGTCCGACGTGTGCGATGGAAGAATAGGCAATTAAACGTTTTACGTCTCTTTGCTTAAAGGCAATGATAGATGCATACACAATGCCGATCACTGCCAAACTGAGCACGAGGGTTCCGTACTGACTGAAACCGAGTGGCGCTATCGGTAACAACCATCTAATTAATCCGTAAACGCCCATTTTTAACATAATGCCTGACAATAACATCGTTCCTGCCGTGGGTGCTTCTACATAAGTGTCCGGTTGCCATGTATGAAAAGGAAACAAAGGCATTTTGATGGCAAAAGCGATGAAAAATGCCCAGAAAATATAGCGTTGTGTCTTTTCATCCAGCTTTAGCTCATAAAAGGAGCTTAATTCATAATTTGCTGTGGGGACCTGGGTATAGAGATAGATAATAGCAATGAGCATTAACAGACTCCCAGCAAAGGTATAAATGAAAAATTTCAGCGTAACACGCGCTCTATTCTCCCCTCCCCATAAACCACATATGAAGTAAATCGGAATCAACGCAATTTCCCAACCAACGTAAAAAAGAAAGGCATCTAAAGCGGTAAAAACCAACAAAAGGCCTGTTTGCATAAACAAAACAAGCGCGTAGAACGCCCCCCTTTGTTGTTGTTTAAACGTACTGAGAATAATTAAGGGTATGAGCCCGTTGGTAAGTAATACCAAAGGCATGCTGATGCCATCGATCCCTACATGAAAGTGGATACCCAGTGCCGGGATCCAGGGAATATTCTGTTCAAATTGCATACTGGCATCCAGTACGAAAGCGCCAAGTAAAGTACCGGTTATCCCGAGCGCTATAAGTGAACAGATGAGTGCTATTGGCTTAGCTAAGTTAGTGTTTTTTATGAAAGCTAACAGAACTGCTCCTATTATGGGTACAAGAAGAAGTAAAACTAAGTTATCCATGAATTTTCTTTACCTTATCAGATTAAATTATAAATAAACCGTAAGCCAATACGGCGATAATGCCGATCACCATATAAAAAATATAATAGCCCACATTACCTTGCTGTAGTAACCTCAATAAGGTTCCTGCTTGCGATGCGCCATTTCCGATGTAATTTACGAAACCGTCGATGAGCTTTCTGTCAACTGCATAAAAAAGACTAGACAATCCATTCAATGGTCTGGTAACAACACGATCATAAAACTCGTCAATATAAAACTTGTGATATGAAAGTCGTTCCAATACACTGCGATCCTCGTGATCGGCCACAGGCAGAGCGGCTTTCTTTATGTACTTAGCGTAAGCATAGCCAGCCATTACGAGCGCCGCAAGGGCAGACAGCCCCATTAAGATATATTCTGTTGTATGTGACAGATGACCGCTTGTATTTTTTGACGTAGAGGCTGCAAAAACGGGCTGCAAAAAATTAGAAAGTCCTGTATGTCCGCCCAAGGCTTCCGGTATGTTTAAAAAGCCTCCACCGAAAGAGAGTACGGCTAAAATAATGAGTGGTAAGGTCATGACTACCGGAGACTCGTGGAGATGTCTTTCCTGATCATAGGTACCTCGGAATTTACCATAGAAGGTAAGAAATAGCATTCTAAACATATAGAAGGCGGTGAACAAGGCTCCTACAAATCCTCCAACCCATAAAATTTTATTATGAGCGAAAGCATGTGCCAATATTTCGTCTTTGGAGAAAAAGCCCGCTAGCGGCGGGATACCCGCTATAGCAATTGTACCAATCAACATGGTTACAAAAGTTATCGGCAGTTTTTTCTTTAAACCGCCCATTGATCGCATATCCTGCTCATTGCTCATGGCATGGATTACCGATCCCGCTCCCAAGAACAACAAAGCTTTAAAGAAAGCATGGGTAATAACGTGAAAAAACGCTCCGGTGAAAGCTCCTACACCGAGTCCCAAAAACATATAGCCTAATTGTGAAACGGTTGAATAAGCTAGTACCTTTTTTATGTCGTTTTGAGTAACTGCGATAAATGCCGCCAATAAAGCTGTTAGCAAACCAACAATTGCTATGATTTCCATGGTTGCCGGTGATAAAGTAAAGAGAATGTTCGACCTTGCAATCAGGTAAATTCCTGCTGTTACCATGGTTGCGGCATGTATTAGCGCAGAAACCGGTGTTGGGCCAGCCATCGCATCCGGCAACCAGGTAAATAAAGGTATTTGAGCAGACTTACCTGTTGCCGCTATGAAGAGTAGGAGTGAAATTAAAAACAAGGAGGAATCGCCTACCGGGAATCCGGCTGCTTTTGGTAAGATATCGTTAAATTCAAGCGAACCGAAGGTATAAAACAAGAGGAATATGGCAAGCAAAAAACCCAGATCTCCGATTCGATTCATAACGAAGGCTTTCTTGGCCGCACTTGCATAGTCAACGCGCTGGTACCAAAATCCGATTAATAAATACGAACATAAACCTACGCCCTCCCATCCAATAAACATAACGACGTAATTGGATCCCAAAACCAACAGCAGCATAAAAAAGATGAAAAGATTCAGATAGGCAAAAAATTTACCAAAACCTGCATCATGCTTCATATATCCTGTTGAATACAAATGAATCAAGAAGCCGATACCCGTAATGATGAGTAACATAATAGCACTTAGGGGGTCCACCAAAAAGGACAATGATATATGTAAGTTGCCTGCGCTTATCCAGTGGAAGATCGTTTGGGAGAAGGCGGCGTCTTCGCCTCCCTGCCGAGCGGCATAAACCGCACCAAAAACATTACAACTTAATAAAAAGGAGGCCAAAATAGTTCCGCAGCCAATAAGCGAGATAATTGGCTTCGACAGGCTATTTCTGCCTAATCCGTTTAATACGAACCCTATTAAAGGTAAAAGAACGATCCAAATTAATCCAGTCATACGATGTTTATGTTAGCTATACGTCTTGCGAGTAGCTTATTTTGTTCAAAATAGATTTAAATTTTTGATTGATTACAGCCCGGCTGTAAGCTTCAAATCTTACCACTTCAACTTATTGAGCGAATTGATATCAATCGATCGGGTATTTCGATATACCATCACAATGATGGCCAGTCCAACCGCAACTTCCGCCGCTGCAAGGGCCATGACAAAAAACACAAAGACCTGCCCCGAGGCATCGCCGTGGTATGCCGAAAAAGCTGCCAGTAAAAGGTTTACCGCATTGAGCATCAGTTCTATGGACATCATAATGATAATCACATTTCTGCGAGTAAGTACACCGATTACGCCAATCGAAAACACTATACTACTCAATAATATGTAATGATTCAGCGGTATTCCTTGTAAATCTTTAACGATTGTCTCCATTATATACTTTTTTGTTCTTTCTTTGCCAGTAACACTGCGCCTACCATCGCTGTAAGCAATAGCAATGACGAAATTTCAAAGGGTAATAAAAATTCATTAAATAACACTTTACCGAGATTGCCGACAAGACCAATATCCGGGCTTTTAAGGATTAAAGGGTCGGAAACTTCAATCGCTCGTATAGAACCCGCAACGGTCACGAGCAAGCACATACCTGCAACAGCTCCCATTACCTTCACTAAAACCGATTTCATAGGCTCCGTATCCTTGTTCAGGTTTAAAAGCATCAATACAAACAGAAAGAGAACCATGATAGCTCCCATATAGACTATAAAGTTTACCACGGCCAAAAACTGGGCGTTCAACAAAATATAATGCACAGTGAAAGTGAAAAAAGTGATTACCAAATACAGTACGCTATGTACCGGATTTTTGGTAATGATCACCATCAATGAGAAGAATATTGAAAGAAAGGCTACAAAATAAAATAAGCTCACAATCTAAAGTTTATATGTTTTATCGTATTCGTTTTAGTTAAGCATCTACCTCAGGGAATGGATATCAAATCGTTCTTCGACAAGCTTGTCTTTTCCATAAATAAAATCCTTCCGCAAGTAATCCGCCGGTACGTGCGGACCATCCAGATAAATCGCCTCTTTTGGACAAGCCTCCTCGCACAAGCCACAAAAAATGCATCGGAGCATATTAATTTCGTATACCGCAGCATATTTCTCCTCACGATACAAGTGTTCCTCTCCTTTTTTTCGTTCAGCGGATATCATGGTAATTGCTTCAGCCGGACAAGAAAGTGCACATAGACCGCAGGCCGTACACCTTTCTCTTCCTTCTTCATCCCGCTTCAGCGAATGCATTCCACGATAATTTTTCGAGTAAGGGCGTTCTACTTCGGGATAAGAGACGGTGGCTTTTTTTCTAAAGAAATGCCTTATGGTAACACGCATCCCTTTTAGAATAGCCGGAAGATACATCCGCTCCCAGAAATTCATCGGTTTCTGCTCTAAAACTTTTTTTCTATTACTTAAGGGTTCCATTTTTTTTATTATTAAGCAAGGGCTTCGTTAAATACCTGGCATTCCTTACCAATAGGTATCCTTTATTAAGGTTATTACACCTGTTAATACAATGTTTGCGATTGCTAAAGGAATGAGAATTTTCCATCCTAGATTCATCAACTGATCATAACGGAAACGAGGTAAAGTCCACCGAATCCACATAAAAAAGAAGATGAAGGCAAATATTTTCAGAAAGAATACCAGTACGCCAATGATGGTGATCCAGTTCTGCGAGAGCCCTAAATCGTGCATAAAAGGAAAGTTATATCCGCCAAAGTAAAGGGCGGACATCACGGCCGATGAAACAAACATATTGATATATTCCGAGAACATATAAAGTCCCAGTTTCATCGATGAATATTCGGTGTGATACCCGCCAACTAATTCCGTTTCACATTCCGGGAGGTCAAATGGTACACGGTTACATTCGGCGAAAGCACAGGTAACAAAAATGATAAAGCCTAGGGGTTGAACCCATATATTCCAGTTCACAAAACCGCTTTGCTGTGCTACGATCTCCTTTAAGGATAATGTTTGCGTGACCATTAAGAGCGCGATAATGGAAAGCCCCATCGCCACTTCATAACTGATGCTTTGTGAAGCCGCTCTAATCGCTCCCATTAAAGAAAATTTATTATTGGAAGCCCATCCACCAAGCATAATACCATAAACTCCCAACGCAATCACACCGAAGATGTAAAGAATCCCAACGTTTACATCGGCTACTTGTAAATCTATTACTCGCTCTCCGATTTGCAGGGACTGGCCCCATGGTATCACAGCGCTACTGATACAAGCCGTTATAATAGCGATAGTTGGTCCCGCTATAAAGAGTCCTTTGTGTGCACCGGCCGGAATTATCTCTTCCTTAAAAAAGAATTTCCCTCCATCCGCTAAAGGTTGCAAAATACCAAAGGGACCCGCACGATCCGGCCCCTTGCGGTCTTGCATAAAGCCGGCCACTTTTCTTTCGGCCAAGGTTGAATACATGGCAATAACGAGTGTTAATACAAACACGACTACGATCAGTATCAATTTCTCTATTATAAATGCAGCTTCCATCAACGTTTAATTTATCTGTTTATTAACCGTGTTATTATTGTTTATATAGCTTTATTAAAGCCGGACTGACCGTTCGAACTGATGTTTGTTAGCTTCTTGAAGCTTCGGATTCTCCTTAACTACCGGTAAGGGTTTCAGGGTCTCATAATGATTCGCCGAGATAACGGATGTATGGACTACCTTTCGAGGACCTTCTATAACCCAATCGGTAGTATGTTTTTTATCGAAACGGCATGTATTGCAAATAAAATCCTCAACTTCGCCGTATTCATCCTTTCGGGCTGTAACGCGTAGCACTTCTTCCCCTTTATACCACAGGGTAACTTTACCGGAACAGTCCGGGCAATCCCGATGTGCATCTACCGGTTTGGTAAACCAGACCCTGTTTTTAAACCGGAAAGTTTTATCGGTCAAAGCCCCTACGGGGCAGACATCAATCACATTGCCTGAAAAATTGTTATCGATCGCCTTTTCGATATACGTTGATATTTCAGCGGCATCTCCCCTTCCCAAAATGCCATGTACTCTTTTGTCCGTTATTTGATCTGCAACAAAAACGCAACGATAACATAAAATACATCGCGTCATATGTAATTGGATCTTATCTCCAATATCTATTCGTTCAAAAGTTCTTCGCTCAAATTCATAACGGGTAGCTGCAGCACCGTGTTCAAAACCTAGATCCTGCAAGTGGCATTCGCCGGCCTGATCGCAGATAGGGCAATCCAATGGATGATTAATCAACAACATTTCAACGACCCCTTTCCGTGCTTCCAAAACTTCATTGGAAGTAATGTTTTGAACCTCCATACCGTCCATCACCGTAGTGCGACAAGAAGCTACCAATTTAGGCATTGGTCTCGGATCCTTCTCTGAGCCTTTACTTACTTTTACCAGACAGGTTCTACATTTCCCGCCGCTTCCTTGTAATTTGGAATAATAACACATAGCGGGTGGTACAATTTCTCCCCCAATCTGCCGTGCGGCATTTAATATGGTTGTTCCAGGTGCTACTTCAACGGTAATACCATCAATGCTTACTTTTATTTTTTCGTTATCAGCCATATATTTAGTTATTAGCTGTTAGTTATTAGTTGTTAACCAGCCATTAGCCCCTCACTTTTTACCTTCACCCTTCCACCGTCAGGGGATCTGCATAATGTGCCAAGCCGAAATTTCTATGTTGTGCCTCTTCTCCATGAATGACGTGCCACTCAAATTCGTCTCTAAAATGACGAATAGCACTTGCAACGGGCCAAGCAGCTGCATCACCAAGCGGGCAAATTGTATTCCCTTCTATTTTTTTCGAGACATCTACCAATAGGTCAATATCACTCATTTTGCCATGGCCATATTCGAGCCGGTGCAATACTTTCTCCATCCAACCTGTTCCCTCTCTACAAGGTGAGCACTGACCGCAGCTCTCGTGATGATAAAAGCGGGCAAAATTCCAGGTATTACGCACAATGCATTGATCTTCATCGAAGACGATAAAACCTCCCGATCCGAGCATTGTTCCGGTTGCGAAACCACCATCAGCCAACGATTCGTAAGTCATGAGCCGATTCTCTCCCTTTGCTGTTTTTAATATTAAATTAGCGGGAAGAATCGGGACAGAAGAACCGCCTGCTACAACTGCTTTTAAACGCTTTCCGTTGGTGATGCCTCCACAGTATTCATCAGAATAGATAAATTCTTCTACCGGTAGACCGAGTTCGATTTCATACACCCCCGGTTTATTAATATTGCCGGAGGCTGATATCAATTTAGTTCCGGTGCTTCGCTCGATACCTATTTTGGCGTATTCCTCTCCACCCATATTTAATATCGGGACTGTGGCGGCGATTGACTCGACATTATTGACAACCGTAGGACAGTTATACAAACCAGCCACTGCAGGGAATGGAGGTTTTATACGAGGGTTTCCTCGTTTTCCCTCAAGTGATTCCAAGAGCGCTGTTTCCTCACCACATATATAAGCTCCGCCACCCGGTTGCACATACAGTTCTAAATTATATCCGGTACCTAAAATGTTGCTACCTAAGAATCCTGCGGCTTTAGCCTCTTCAATAGCTCTTTCGAGAATACGGATTTGGGGCATCATCTCCCCTCTCACATAGATGTAAGAAGTGTTTGCTCCCAATGCATAGCTAGCAACGATCATTCCTTCAATTAGCGCATGGGGAATATGAGTCATTAAGTACCTATCTTTAAACGTGCCGGGCTCGGATTCGTCGGCATTGCATACCAAATAACGGGGCACTCCTTCCGGTTTGGCCAAGAAACTCCATTTCATTCCTGTGGGAAAGCCCGCTCCACCGCGCCCTCTCAGTCCCGACTTTTTCACTTCTTCCACCACTTCTTCCGGACTGAGGGTTTTCAAAGCCTTTTCAACCGCCCGATACCCACCCTTTTGGCGATAAACCTCAAATGTATTTATTCCAGGTACCTGAATATGCTCTAATAGTAATTTCCGCGCCATTGCATTTAGTCTTTAGCTATTCGTATGGTCATTCGTTGTTAGTTATTCGTTGTTGGTATAATCGGTGATTAGCGCTTAGTTTCATACAAAACAGCTCAGTCATTCAACGCTTTTGTTCTATCCTCAAACACCTTTACCTCATTTTACTTACTTGTGCTTTAATTCTTCAATTAACTGATCAACACTTTCTTCCGTTAGGTTTTCGTAATAAGTATAAGTTGGTCCAATTTGTAGAACAGGTCCCATACCGCATGCTGCAACACACTCGATACCTCTCCAACTAAATAAGCCGTCAGGTGTTACTTCATTTTCCTTTACTCCTAATCGGTTTTCGATATGTTTCATAATCCGTTCGGCACCCACCAAACAGCAAGGTCCTGTACGACAAACCTCCAACACATATTTACCTTGAGGTTGTAAGAAAAACATAGTATAAAAAGTTGCCACTTCGTATACCTCTATAGGTTCTATCCGCAAATAGGCTGCAACTTTATCCATTGCGTCTACACTTAACCACCCGAACTCGGCTTGCACTAAATGTAGTATAGGTAGCAAAGCCGACTTTTGCCTACCTTCCGGGTATCTTTTTACGATCTCGTCAAACTTTGCAAGGAGGTCGTCCTTTATTTCCACAGGGCTGTTGTTTTTTACACTAAGCATCTAATTCTCCTGCTATAACGTTTAAACTACTCATATTAATAATAGCGTCCGAAAGCAACATACCACTGCTCATAGGCGCGTACATCTGATAATTAATGAAAGACGGCCGCCTAAAGTGCAGTCGGTAAGGGGATCGCCCTCCATCGCTAATCAGGTAAAAACCCAGTTCGCCATTTGCTCCTTCAACCGCATGATATACCTCAGTTTTTGGTGTATCAATTTCTCCCATCACAATTTTGAAGTGATAGATGAGCGCTTCCATATTATTATAGACCTGCTCTTTCGGAGGTAGATAGAATTCAGGTACATCGGCATGAAAGATACCTTTGGGTTCCTTTTCAATCTTATCCAATGCCTGTTCAATGATCCGTATACTTTGTCGCATTTCCTCATTCCGTACCATATAGCGGTCGTATACATCCCCATTTTCACCTACGGGGATGTCAAAATCGAACTCGTCGTAGGATGAGTATGGCTCGTTGGCACGCACGTCATAATCAATGCCTGTTGCCCTCAAGAGGGGGCCACTCCAGCTATAACTTAAGGCTGTTTCAGGATCCACAGCCGCTACACCTGACGTACGGTCAATAAATATTCTATTTCGGTTAAACAGTTCCTCGAATTCCGTTAAAACCGGTGGATATCTTTTTACAAATTGCCTGATTTTGGAAAAGGCTATTTCATTAAAATCGCGCTCGAAACCTCCAATTCGTCCAATATTAGTTGTCAATCGGGCACCACAAATCTCCTCAAATATTTCGTAGATAAATTCGCGCTCCTGCATCACATACAGAAAGCCGGAGAACGCGCCGGTATCCACTCCTAATATCCCATTGCAAATAATGTGGTCGGCTATACGGGCAAGTTCCATGATGATAACCCGCATATACTGTACGCGCTTTGGAATCTCTATGCCCAACAACTTCTCTACCGTCATATGCCATCCCATATTGTTAATGGGAGAAGAGCAATAATTAAGACGATCGGTAAGCGGAGTAATTTGATAGTAGGGTCGATGTTCGGCTATTTTTTCGAAAGCCCGATGAATATAACCGATGGTAGAGACACCACTTACAATACGCTCTCCATCCACTTGCAACACGTTTTGAAAGACGCCGTGTGTTGCCGGGTGTGTAGGTCCAAGGTTCAAGGTAACCAAGTCGTCCTGTGGATCATTATCCTCAAACACGAGGTGGTTAGTGGTTATTTTCGGTCGCAGCTCGCTCATAATGAATTATCTACCAAAGAAAAAGTCTTTTTTATCTACTCTATTTGGGTCTTCCAACGGATATTCCTTCCGCATGGGAAAGACCTCCATTTCATCTACATTCAAGATTCTCCGTAAATCGGGATGTCCTTGAAATATCACGCCGAAGAAATCGTATGTTTCACGCTCCATCCAGTTCGCGCCGTTCCATAAAGATGTAGCAGAGGGTATTTCCGGCTTAGTACCATCCAAAAATACCTTAATTCGAATCCTGACATTGTGCACTAAGCTATGTACATGATATACAACAGCGATACTAAGCGCTTGCTCCGGGTAGTGAACCGCGGTAATATCTGTCAGGTAAATAAACTGTAAATCTTTATTGGTTTTCAAGAAGGCAAGTACCTCTAAAATTTTCTCTTTTGAGGTTGTTATGCTTAGTAAACCGAAAGGTTCTTCCACCCCGTTCACGTCACTTTCAAATGCCTGCTTTAAGTATCCTATAAGCGTTTCGTTATTTAGTTTAGTCATTTTTATGTATTCCGTAACTTTCCAAAAGCGCTTTATATTCTTCCGTCTCTCTTCGGCGAACCGATTCGTTCCTGACAATATCCTGTAGGCGCATAACGCCGTCCAAAATGGCTTCCGGCCTTGGCGGGCATCCAGGGACATACACATCCACAGGAATCACTTCATCAATACCTTGTAAAACGGAATAGGTATCAAATATTCCACCACTGGAAGCGCAGGCGCCAACGGCAATTACCCAGCGAGGTTCAGCCATTTGAATATAGACCTGTTTCAGTACCGGCCCCATTTTCTTTGCTATGGTTCCCATTACTAACAACATATCGGATTGGCGCGGAGAAAAGCTCGGCCGTTCTGCACCAAAACGGGCAAGGTCATAGGTAGCACCCATGGTAGCCATAAATTCTATTCCACAGCAAGAGGTGGCAAACGGTAAAGGCCATAAAGAGTTTGCGCGGGCAAGCCCAACAGCTTTATCGAGCGTAGTGGCGAAAAAACCTGACCCGGTGACTCCCGGAGGAGGGGGGGCTAATTTTATATCACTCATAATTCCTAGGTATTAAAATGCCAACTGGTCATGGCATTATCCATCACAAAATGCCACTGCTTTTAAAAGCAGGTATGCTCAAATTTAATAATTTAATAGGTTAAGGGTGAAAATTGCAGGTATTTAGAATCGTTCTAATATATGCGCAACTTTTAGTCCCATTCCAAGGCTCTCTTCTTTATCACATAGATGAAACCCAGCAATAGGAGCCCCATAAATATAAACATCTCGATGAGTCCTTCCATCCCCAGCGATCTAAAATTGACGGCCCAGGGGTACATGAAAATAACTTCGACATCAAAAATTACGAAGAGTATAGCCACCATGAAGTATTTAATCGAAACGGGTTGACGGGCATTTCCGATTACTTTTATGCCCGATTCAAAGGAACTTAGTTTGTTTTCGGTGCGAAGTTTTGGTCCGATGAGATGCGTACCAATAATGGTAGTAACGCCAAAGCCTACGGCAACAAACATTTGAAGCAAAATCGGCAAGTAATCAATGGGAGTACTGTTTGTAGCGGCTTCCATAGTTTATGTTTAGTTAGTGTCTGTTAATAATGCAAACATAAATTTTACTTCTTACATTATCAACTTATCACCCAAGATTTTGCCATAAAAAAAGCGCCCGCTCGGATGAGTGGGCGCTTTTAAACAATAATTTAATAAGATTATTTTTGTTGAGCTGATGTACCGTTATTAGCAGCAGGCTTTAATTGCTCTAATGTTTGCGTAGCGTAAGCATTTCCAGGTTCAGCTTCTAAAGCTTTTTCCAAATTCTCACGAGCCTCTTGGTATTGCTCTTTGTTTACTAAATCTGCAGCAATTACATTATAAGCTTCAGCAATATACCGTCCCGACTTCTTCTGTGTTTCGGCATCCTTTGCTTGAATCACGCCTAGATACTCTTTATAAGCAGGTACAGCAAGCCCTTGAGGATTTTGTGGGTCTTCTTTTAGAGATAGGGCTTTTGCCTTATATAAGTATGCTTCAGGCATATCTTTAGCTACTTCATTTACTTTCGTAAAGGCGTTTACCGCATCATCTAAAATGCCCATACTTGGCTTCGGATCGTCATTCATATGCATAGCATAGTTGAAATACTGCGAAAATCCCCAGTAAAACAAATCGTAATTGTATGTTTTTGACTTTGGTGCTTGTGCTGCTGCTTTAAACAAAGCACCGGCTAAATCAAAACGTTTTGCATCAAAAGTCTTTTTCGCTTCTGCACTCACATCCTCTGCCAATTTCCAAGTGGTGTCCATTTGAACGCCCTTGGTTAAATTAGCGATACCTTGGGCCAATAGTGTAGTATCGGTCGCTTTGGTTGTATCGCTTGCAATTCTAATTTCAGATAAGCCTAAGAAATAGTAATCCTGAGGAATGATACGGTTTTGCTCTACTTTGGAAAGGAAATCAGTCAATGCTTTTTGGCTGGAAGGATAATTACCATTTTCGTAAGAAGCGTAACCTAAGTAACGTAAGATACGCGGGTTTACTTTATCCAACTTAGCCATTTCATTAGCTTGTTCTTCTAAGTTCTTGTAATCCCTTGCCTTGATCATGAAGTCGGCATAGCGCATACGTGAATCCAAGGAGTAATCCGTTAAATCCATATATTGCTTATAAGCCTTCAACGCCTCTTGGATACGACTGTTATAGTCTTCTGATTTTGTCGCAAATTGTGCGTAAGCATTATAGGTCTCTGCCAATTCTCTGTAAGCAGGCGCATAATCCGGATGTTCTTGAATAATGGTATTTAAATCCTGAACAGCTTCAGGAAACGCACGTGCTTGTTTAGAGATAACGGTCATTTGTACACGGGCACGTGTAAAGGTATTATCCAAATCGTATGCATCACGGTAGTTGGTATACGCATTACTTGCATCGCCCATGCCGAAGTAAGCATCTCCCAAAGAAGATGGGATTAAGGCATCCTTCTGATTCGCTTCTTTTGCTTTTTCCAAGTAAGGCAAGGCCTTTTTATAATCCGGTTTTTCTAAGTTAGGATTCATATAGGCACGACCTACATACAGATTCTCTAGGTAGTCCTTCTTTTTTGCTTTCTCCGTAGCTTCGGTAAATAGCTTTTCAGCTTCCGCTGTATTACCTTGTACAAGCGCTACCGCTCCTAAGCCTACTTTATTCAGGTTATCTTTTGGATCAGCTTCAAGTCCTTGTTGGAAAAAAGTTTTTGCCGAATCCGGATAATCGGTTACCAAATAGACGTCGCCCAAATAAAAATAGTTTTCGGCATCTTTCGGCTTGTTCTGCACTAAATTCTTTAGAATCGATTTAGCCTTTGCGTATTGCTCCGCGTCGATTGCTACTTGTGCATCTTTCAGACTTTGTGCATAAGAAGCCCCCGAAGCTATGAAAGCAATCGCAAGACCTACACTTGCTGCTCTTCTTATCATTTTCATTGTTCTTTTAATTTATTTAAAGTCTAATATACTAATTTCTTATTATTATTTCCCGTGGAGGGATACTATCAGGCAATAGGCCGGATTTCAAAATAAGTCTTTGACCTCGCTCGCCATGCAGGAAGGATGAAAAGCCGAGGCCGATCGATTCTTTTCCTTGCACATTGATACAGTACAAAGGCCTGGTGAAAGGATACAAATTTAAAGCCAAATTTGATTGGGTTGGTTTATAATATCCGTCATCACCGGGTTTTCCTTGCTGATTCTTAACACCGAGCACTTTTATATGCTCCATATAAGGGACCAGCTCCCTCTCTGGTTGCATAATCCAATTAATCCCCAAAACACCTACGCTTTGTGGATTTTCCTTCACATACTTCAGTATTTCACGGCTACCTTTCAGTGCATAAACGCCCTGATCAGGTAATTTATCGACGCCCGCCAATTTCCTGAAATAAGCAACCGTACTCGAATTGGCATTATCGAATACCAACGCCTTTATCTTTGTTACCTCCTGCCCCTTCATGATCCGGATAATGTCATCCGCCAAGATGGTCGAGTCCGGGTTGCGTTTATTCGTTATAATAGCAATGGCATCCGTAGCAAAACGTACAGTTCGGGGATATATTGTCTTCGATTTAAAAAATTCCGATTCTTTTTCTGTCAATTCGCGTGTAGTAATAGCTAGTTGAGCCGAATCTCGCAACAATGCACGTATCAGCTCATTTTCAGATTTAGCAATCATGGTAAGCTCTGCATTGGTGTAGCTACTCTCAAAAATGGCGATCTGATCTTCGATAATAGGCGCTACGGTTTCGTCAACCAATACATTCGCTCTTCCTGTAAGAATTCCCTGCGTGTCCTTTGTCGGCGCATTGCTACAGGCAACAAAGAAAAGTGCTGCAATGGACATTGATACAACACACAGATTAAAGCGGATATTTTTCATGGTTAGGCATTGATTAGGTAAATGCTAGAAGACCTGTTCCAATACGACTTTACGTTAGCTACCCCTCCCAATTCGTTGACTTTGCCATAATCTTGCAAATCTTAAAAAAGAGTAAACGATAAGCAATAAACCGAACAAAACACGGTAGGTTCTATCCAAGCTCAGTGGGAAATCCTTCCAGAAAATGATAACCAAACCAAGCACGAAATAGAATCCGAACATGCAAAGTCCTAAAATGGACAGAAATCGCTTTGCGGGCGATTTCTGTCTATCACTACTTTTATTGGTACGTTCAAGCATGAATTACATTCCTTGAAGGTTCAATTTAATAGGTAAGGAGTAGGATACCCGTACCGGGCGTCCGTTCTGAATACCAGGTTTCCATTTAGGTGAAGATTTCAACAATCTCACCGCTTCTTCGCCAGTACCATATTTCAAGTCACGCAATACTTTGATATCGGTCAAAGATCCATCTCGTTCAACCACGAAAGACACATGGATAGAACCACTTACGCCTTGTTCCTTTGCCATCTGTGGGTATCTATAGTTTGCACCAACCCATTTATAGAAAGCAGGTAAACCTCCTGGAAATGATGGCTGTACTTCCACCGCATTGAAGTCCATAATACCGGAACCTTCTTCCGTTACCTGAGCATCTTTTGGTCCTTCACCTACCGGCATATCGATACGTATATCAGCCGTAGGGTCCCCAGCGATTGTTTTAGGTCCCGGATCAGCCTTTTTCAGCTGTTCAACGGTTGGCGGTTCCTCGTCACGCACCTGCTCTGCCGGTACCACCTTAGGAGGAGGCATCCGTACTTGATCCACACGTGGAGGCGGAGGTTCAACCGGTGGCGGTGGAGGCGGTGCTTCCTCGTTCACCGGAGGTGGTTCTGATAGAACCACTTCTGTTTCAATTACTTCTTCTGGTGCTTCATCCTGTTCACCCCGAATCGCCTTGATGATCATAGGCGATGTTACCAAGCCTACGAACAATATTATACCTATGAGTAATGCTCGTGAAGTATATTTAGGCGAAATGGTGCGCAAGTCATAAGCGCCATACGCTTTATTGCGTCCTGCGAAGACTACATCAAGCCATTGCGGTTTAAATATATCTAATTTAGACATTCTTATTTCATTTTTTAGGATAACCCTTTGTTAATAAATTCCCTCACGTTTAAGCAATTCAACCTCCGGAGTACTAATATCGCCAATCATGTATTGTTGTGCATTAACGATTTTCATTTCATCCAGTATATCTACTAAGTTACGGTAGTTCGAATTGTCGCTTGGTCTGATAATAACAATGAGTGGTTTACCCGTTGCGGCTTGCACATCTTTCATCTTCTTGAGCAGGACGGGTCTAATTCCGTTCTTACCATAATCTACTACTGTCGGGCCATCCAGTGGTTTTTCCAATTGTCCCATATAGTATTCGATTTTGTCCTTTGCACCCAATAAGATGGTCATTGATCTATTATCAGCCACTTCCAGATTATCATCTTTGTTTTCCTTATCCTTATCCGGCATAGCCACGTCCATTGCGTGCGGTTTAGCCAAACTGGTCGTTAACATGAAGAAGGTAATCAGAAGGAACGCCAAGTCAACCATGGGTGTTAAATCCACCCGGGGGGTCTGTTTACCACCGGTATTTAATTCTGCCATTTCTTAATATTTTTAATGATTATTTACCGTAATCCTCCGTTCTAAGGTTAGTAACTAAACTAAACTTATTGATCTTCTGTCCCTGGAGAATATCTATCACCTTCTTAATAGCAGGGTATTGTTCTTTAGCGTCTCCTTTGATAGCCACGCGCATTTCCGCATTATTAGTTTCTTTTGTAGCGTAACGGGCAGCTATAATCCATTCATGTAACTCAGAAGGGCTATTCCCTACAGAATCCGTGGGGATACCTGGCTGAAGGCCAGCTCTGTTTCGCTCTGCGTTATCCATTGCAATAATCTGCTTTAGATTTTTGAAAGGAACACCGAAACCTTCCATCAAAGAAAATCTTTCTTTTTCCTTTTGCGAGAAACCGACGCTATATTTTTCCGACATTCTTTCCAGCATACGCATTCTTATGTTCGGACCGGCAACACCGAAAAACACCTTACCATCTCCTCCTACGGTAATTGTACCCAAATTCGCATCCGGAACCTTGATCTGTACCGTGGATGCAGGGGTATCTACCGGCAAAGGCTCTGGCTGGCGAGCAGTTGCGGTAAGAATAAAGAACGTAAGCAGCAGGAATGACACGTCACACATCGCCGTCATATCAATGGTTGTGCTCGCTCTTTTTACTTTAATCTTTGGCATCTCTTTACGTTTATAAGTAAATAAAAACTAGTTTCTAATATAGTGATGCAAATTCCACAGCCTTTCCATAAAAACCATGGAATTTTTTCACCTTTTTTTATTTATGCTTAGACGCGTAAGTTTGAACGATCGAGAAGCCAGCCTCGTCAATAGAATAGGTCAATTTATCTATTTTAGAAGTAAATACATTGTACATGATTACAGCGATGGTAGAAGTAAAGATACCGGTTGCTGTATTGATAAGCGCCTCAGAGATACCGTTTGCCAACTGCGCTTGGTCAGGAGCACCACCGGTAGCCAAAGCCGCAAACGCCTTGATCATACCCGTTACTGTTCCTAATAGACCGGTTAATGTACCGATAGATACTAAGGTGGCGATAACGGTTAGGTTTTTCTCTAACATTGGCATTTCCAATGCAGTCGCTTCTTCAATCTCTTTTTGAATTGCCAATACAGAATGTTCAGTATCCAAAGTTGTATCTACAGAAGCTTCTTTGTATTTGTAAAGACCGGATTTGATTACATTAGCTACAGATCCTTGTTGTTTATCACATTCGGCGATGGCTGCATCAATGTTTCCTGCAGAAAGGAATCCTTGCACTTTAGAAACAAAAGTGTCTACATTTCCTTTTCCAGCAGCTCTGCTGATTACGAAGAAACGCTCAAACGAGAAAACAATTACCATTAATAATAAACCTAATAGTACCGGTACGATGTAACCCGCTTTGTAAACCATTGCAAAATAGTCTCCTGGCATCGGTTCGCCATTCTCCGGATCTCCTCCTTGGAAGTGTGAAGGATCCCCCATCACGAATTTCCATACCAATGCGCCTATGACAAGGCAGATAATAATTGCCAGACTTGCAAATACGTTAGAACCTTTTGAGCTGCTCTCTTTTTTAGCCGGGGTTGGTTTTGGTGCGTTTGCCATTTTCTTGATTTTTTAGTTTTTAGTTTTTATGGATTAATTTTTAATTGTACAAAACATTTTGCCGTTTTTTCCAGTCGTCAAAAAGGCAAAAGCAAATTTATAATTTTAGATTTAAAAACAAATTTATGCAATATTAACTTTTAAATATCTCTCCTTCTAACGTGCAACAGCGGCATCAACGCCAAAAAAGAGCTCTATTGTGTCACTGCCCTCATTTTCGAAGACAATATTTTACAATAAAAACTATTTTTTTTTGTAATTGCAAATAAATGACATAAAAAAAACGTCGATTCCGGCATCTATTCGTTAATATTGTGCATTTGAATGTGTCATTATCACACCATCCCAAATCCTGTTAATTTATTCTCTTCCAACTGCCTAAACTAAGTGTAAAAAGAACACTATGCCCCCTCTTTTTTCTCGCCTTAACTCAAATGTAAAATTTAAATAGCGTTTAAGTGTTTTCAGATGCAATTGTAAACGTTGGCAGTAAGGTAATATTGTGCTTTTAGGCAAATTTATTTCCAAAAGCTTATTTGGTCTAGCCTCCTATCAATTTAATTTTATACCCTTCGGTGGTTAGGATCTCGACGATCTTTTTCCTAAAATCGCCTTGAATCATAATTTGTCCTTCTTTGGTGGCGCCCCCAACTCCACATCGCTGTTTTAATTGTTTCCCTAAAGCGGATAAATCTTCTTCCTTTCCCACAAAACCCGTAATAAGCGTTACCGCTTTTCCCGCCCGTTGTTTTTTATCCAGTTGAACACGCAATTGTTGCTTCGCCGCAGGCAAGGTGTCTGTTTCAAAAGATTCCTCTTCCCGATAGCTATAATTCTGATCAGTGGAATAGACAATACCGTCAAACTGTTGTTTTTTCTGCTTAGCCATTATAAAGGTATTTAAAGCCTTTTACTAACATACAACATTTAATGAAGAGGGCAAAACTTCTATTGACAATTTTTTGTCGAGCGTAAACGGTTCCCCATCTAAATGCACCGGCCCCCTTTGTGGGCGTTCAATGGTGATCTGTTTTCCTTTAATAATTTCCACGTAATCCGATTGATGGGCAGTTCGGCTAAACAAATGGTAGATCATTACGGGAAACTGAATTAATGGAAACTGCTTAATGATACAAACGTCAAGTAGGCCGTCGTCAACAGACGCACCGGGAGCAATGTAAGCATTATTTCCATATTGCGGGGAATTAGCTATACTGATCATAAATGCTTCCCGTTGTATTTCATTGCCATCTATACAAATCGTATATTCCTGGGGCTTATATCGACTGATTTCCTTAAGCACGATTTTTAAATAGCCTACGGGGCCACGGGTCATATTTTCCGCAAAGCGATCGCTGATAAGGGCATCAAAACCCATCCCTGCAACATTAAAAAAAGCTTTTCCGTTAACCAGACCGCTATCGATCGTAATGATATGGCCTTTATTGATTTTTGCGATGGCTTGCGATACATCAGAAGAAATTCCCAAATAACGCGCTAGACCATTTCCGGAGCCTTCGGGCACAATTGCTAAAGGCGTAGGGGTATTCAATAGTTCCTTCGCGATCTCGTTGATCGTACCATCTCCTCCCACTGCTACCACTAAATCTACTTGCTCCTGTATCGCTATTTTCGTTAACTCTGACGCATGTTGAGCCCTTTCCGTAATCTTAAAACTCGCTTCGAACAGATCGTCGTTGAGGTATTTTCTCGCTAGCCTTTCAAAGCCCTTCTTGCTCTTCCCTCCGGATATTGGATTGATTAGAAATTGGATTCGTTTTTTTGTCATTTAACAGTCGCGCCTATTCATTTACAAATGTACTAAACCCACTTGAATTTAATACCTACAGCAACGAAAGTATTATGGCACTCCTTTTTTAAGCCAGGGTTACGAATGCATCACACCTGTACGTATAATTGAGGTGTAAATACTCATCAATTATTACCCCGAAAAATACTTCTCTGCTCGTTCCTTTTATATTAGCAAAATGAATTGTACTTTTGCACGGTAAAATGTGGAATGATTTGCGTGCCAATCAAATGGCGGGATTGCAACCACAGTAAAAAAGTGCTAATGATTGCCTTTCAAATTGACACTTCATACTTATCAAGCATTTTACAAAATAGATAATATTAGGTAAAAATCTTTGAAACAATAATTTATGCCATACTTATTCACTTCAGAATCCGTTTCCGAAGGACATCCTGATAAAATAGCTGATCAAATTTCAGATGCACTTATTGATAATTTCCTTGCCTGGGATCCCGATGCGCGCGTAGCTATTGAAACATTAGTAACTACCGGACAAGTCGTCCTAGCGGGAGAAGTTAAATCGAACACCTATTTAGATGTTCAAAAGATCACCCGATCGGTTATTGAAAAAATTGGTTATACCAAATCAGCCTATATGTTCGAGGCCAATTCATGCGGAATTTTGTCTGCCATCCACGAGCAATCGGCTGATATCAACCAGGGAGTCGACCGTAAAGAAAGGCAAGATCAGGGAGCAGGCGATCAAGGCATTATGTTCGGCTACGCCAACAAAGAAACGGAGAACCTGATGCCATTGGCCTTGGATCTTTCGCACAAACTTCTTCTGGCGTTAGCCGCCCTTCGAAGGGAAAATAAAGACATCACCTATTTACGTCCGGACGCGAAAGCACAAGTGACCATTGCTTATAACGATGACCATACCCCATTGCGTATTGATACCATTGTCATCTCTACCCAACATGACGATTTTGATGAAGAGGGCGCCATGCTCGACAAGATTAAACATGATATCATCCATATTTTAATTCCTAGAGTGAAAGCGCAGCTCAAACCTGAGCTTCAGCAATTATTTGATGAACACATTACGTACCACATTAATCCCACGGGTAAATTTGTAATCGGCGGCCCGCATGGAGACACAGGATTAACCGGCAGGAAAATTATCGTAGACACTTATGGGGGTAAAGGTGGACACGGTGGTGGCGCATTTTCAGGTAAAGACCCCTCAAAAGTGGATCGTTCAGCAGCTTATGCTGCCCGACATATTGCGAAGAATCTGGTAGCTGCGGGCATTGCAGACGAGATACTCGTTCAGCTTTCATATGCTATCGGCGTAAAGCACCCAATGGGTATTTATGTAAATACCTATGGCAAAAGCAATGTGGCTTTAACCGATGGACAGATTGCAGAAAAAATAGCTGAGCTTTTTGATTTAACGCCTTATGGAATTGAAACCAGACTAAAATTGCGAAATCCTATTTATTCTGAGACCGCTGCTTACGGCCATATGGGACGCGAATCCGTTATTGTTAATAAAACCTTCGAAAACTCGATGGGTGAAGTAAAGACCGTGGAGGTAGAACTTTTTACTTGGGAAAAACTGGACTATATTGAACCGGTAAGGAAGGCTTTTGGCTTCTAAAGGATTTGAAATGTTGTTTGAGCCCGGCATACGCCGGGCTTTTTTTATTCAATAGCTTTATAAAAATATTTATTTTTGCTGGCATTGCAAAAGACCTGGTTGAAAATGCAATGGTAGAACCTTTAATACATGAAATATCATGTCTTATAGGTTACACAAAAACAGATTATTTACATATGAACAAATTTTTTGGATATATCCTGACACCATTCCATTACCTTTACTTCGGCCTTATTCTTGTGATCTTCCACCCTATTCAGTGGATCTGTCTCAAACTAGGCGGGTATGAAGCGCACAAAAGGTCTGTCGATATCCTTAATTGGTTTCTTACAAGCAGCTATTATCTTTTAGGAAATAGCGTACATTTTATCAATAATCAACAACTACCTGTTGCTCAACCCATCATTTTCATTGCAAATCATCAAAGCATGTATGATATCCCGCCGTTGATTTACTTCCTAAGAAAGCATCATGCCAAATTCGTGTCTAAAATTGAGCTGGCAAGCGGTATTCCAAGTATATCGTTCAATCTTAAATATGGTGGTGCAGCCAATATTGATCGAAGTGACCCAAAGCAGTCGATCGCGGAAATATTGAAGTTGGCGAAGAACATGAAAGATAAAAACTGGTCAACGGTTATTTTTCCGGAAGGGACACGATCCAAAACAGGCGTTATGAAACCCTTTGCGGTTGGCGGCATCGCCACCATTCTAAAAAAAGTACCTCATGCAATCATTGTACCCGTAGTCATTAACAACTCTTGGAAAATGGTTCAATATGGTTCTTTTCCGCTTCGTGCTTTCACAGCGATGAGCTGGGAAGTGCTTGCTCCTATCTCTTCGGAAGGACGCACAGCAGAAGACGTAGTAAAAGCGGCAGAAGAAGCGATTCGGGAGAAAGTGGTTCCCTAGTATAAAATACTCATCACCATTATCTCACCTTTCTTCCCTTCCAATAATACTTACCGGTATTACCGGCGATCCCAATGTAAACGATGTAAAAAAGATGCATAACGCTGAGTAAAGGCAAATTGATCAGCAGGGCACTTCGGGAAGCAAATTTTGTAATCGGCATTAAAAATAAAAGCTCTATCCCAATTTTAGCCAACAGAATGATGCCGAACCCTAAAAGCATGGGAGGAAAAAAAACGCCCAGTAAGGCATTCAGTAAAACCGCCAGATTGAATATCCAAATTGCTATTCCTAATAGCACGATGTTTTTATTCTTGTATTTAGTGCTTTTAGAGGCCCAGCGCTTCCGTTGCCGGATAAATTCTTTCAGGTTTTCTTTAGCTTCTGTATAGACAATAGCCTCCTCCGACTTACAAAACCCGATACCGAGGGGATACTTCTGCGCCACTTTATGCAGAAAAAGCTCATCATCTCCACTTGCTAAATCGTCAATTCCGTTAAATCCACCTAATTCATAAAATACGTCTCGCCGATAGGCGAGATTGGCACCATTGCATGTTGATGGCCTACGCAGGCCAATAGAAGCAGCACCCAAACCTATAAGGTATAAAAATTCTAAGGTCTGTAATTTCTCGAAGTAACTCTTCTCTTGGTGATAAACAACGGGAGAAGAAATTAACTTATAGTTCTTCTCTTCATACAGGCTCACAATGGTGCGTAACCAATTTGGGCCCATAACACAATCGGCATCCGTTGCGACCATTAACTCACCCTTTGCACTAGCAATTCCCTCACTGATGGCTTTCTTTTTATACGAATTTAGTTTTTCATGCTCATTCAACTCAATCAATTTAACCCCCCGATCACTGTACGATGCAATAATTTCAGCTGTTCTATCCGTCGAATGATCATTTATAATAATCAATTCCATTAACTCACTCGGATAATGTTGCTTCAAGATGCACTCTATTGTTTTTGCAATATTACCTTCTTCATTGCGAGCTGCGATGAGCACGCTGACCGATGTTTTAAAAGTGTGCGTGTTCTTAGCTACATGATCCGGCAGCTGCTTCCACCCTCTTCGGAGCGTAAACACCATATATCCGTAATATAAACACAGTATCGTAGTGATCCCACTAATGATTTGAATTGCCAAAGAAATTAATTTTAAAAACAAATACCGAACCTATGATGGCCGGAATAATCAGATTAATAAACCAAATGGATGCCGCAGAGGCCATAACCGCCAACTCTTGCGTTGTTATAAAAGCAAAAAGATATCCCGCCGTTAAGCTTCTTACACCCACATCCAACAAATCTAATGAAGGCATTGCAGATTGAATAAAAAACAATAAAAAAACCATCAAAACCATTGGCCCTGTGGGTATCGAAGGGATAAGTATGTGCATTACCAACATATATTGAGACGTAAACACGGCATATCGGAATAACGACATGGAAAAAACATACCATAACTGTTTTGTATCATATCGTTCTAATAGGAAAAAGAAGCGTTGCACTTTAGTGAGCCATTTGATCCTCCGGATGAAACGATTAAGCCATTTGATTCTAAAGTATAAAAGCAACATGAGGAGAATAAAGCCTAGGGCCAACAAGCAGAGTGCGAGATATAACCAAAACGAAGGGTACTTGTAGTTGCCAATAAACCATACCAACGCAATGGCTCCCATCATGTTGGTAATGACTAACTGAGCGAAAGCTCCGACGGCCATAGCCAGTACACCGAACATGCGTTTACGAGGGTTTAAAAACAATACCCGTCCACCATATTCGCCTATCCTATTAGGCGTAAAAATAGCCCAGCTTAACCCGCAAAAAACCGATTCAAACGCTTTTACGAAGGAAATTTTTTGAATGGGACGACAAAGGTATTGCCATTTAATGCATTCTAAACACCAGTTTATAAGCATTAAAGTGAAAAGCGAAAAAATGGTTAAGCTTAGTAACTCTGTATCCAACCGTCCGATTAAGCGTTTAAACTCATATAGGTTTTTATTGTCACTTAATTTCCTATGTATGAACCATATCGTCAGTAAGAGTACGGTAATTTTAATACTTACACTTATTATTTTTTTTCCCCTCGTGCTCAATGGTGTTTTTTTTGCAATGTTAAGAAAACTTAAATAAATTATAACATAGCAAGGCCGAAAGAACATTCTTAACCCTGTTTATGCTAATAAAATCGTAATATTGTGACATGTTGCAAAGCGATTTAAAAGAGCGGGTTATCTTGGGGATCGATCCCGGAACCAAAGTGATGGGCTACGGTTTAATTCAGGAAAAGGGGAAACAACTGAGCTTAATAAGCTTAGGAATCATTAAACTGGATCATTTGGAAAATCAGGCGCTTAAGTTGCAACGTATATTTGAGAAGACCACCTCACTAATCGATCAGTACCACCCTGATTGCATGGCTTTAGAAGATCCATTTTATGGCAAAAACATCCAGGTCATTCTGAAGTTAGGACGAGCTCAGGGAGTAGCCATGGCAGCCGCTTTAGCCAAAAAAATTGAAATAGCGGAATACGCGCCCAGGAAAATAAAGCAATCCGTAACAGGTAACGGCAGTGCATCGAAAGAACAAGTTGCCTCCATGTTAAAGAATTTATTAAACTTCAAGGAGAGCCCACAATTTCTTGATGCAACAGACGGCCTCGCAGTGGCGGTTTGCCATGCATTTCAAGGACGCGGCACAAGCGGTGGTAAGAAGAGCTATACTGGCTGGGAATCTTTTATAAAAGAAAATTCCCATCGATTAAAATAAGAAGGACCGATCTATACCTCATTGCGGTACGAAAACACTACGAATTACTCGTTAATCTCGCCAGCTCTTGTCTGATACGTTCAGCATGTTCGCTAAGTTGCTCACTGCTAAGCTTCAGTTTTTCTTTCGAGAAGTTGATATCACCTACATGGTTGATAGGTACTAAATGGATATGCGCATGCGGCACTTCCAGTCCAATCACAGCAACGCCCACCTTTTCGCATGGAAAAGCTATTTTGATCGCTGATGCAACAATTTTGGCAAACATCCAGATTCCAATGTACTCATCATCTTCCATATCAAAGATATAATCCGTTTCTTTTTTGGGAATCACGAGTACATGTCCTTCCGCTAAGGGATTGATGTCTAAGAAAGCCAAGAAATCATTTGACTCAGCCACTTTATGCGCTGGAATTTCACCTGATACAATTTTTGAAAATAGAGAAGACATAATACAAGGAAGTAAAAATTAAAAAATTAAAAAAGCATAAATCTAACAACTTAACCCACCGTTAGCGTCATGTAAGCGGTTATGGCAGCAACCGCACATAACCGCTATACAAGCTATCGTGAGATCTCCAATATTTCCAGTTCGATTTTCCCTGCAGGTACCTCTATTTCAGCTTTATCACCTACGGATTTACCTAACAGGCCTTGCGCTATCGGTGATTTTACCGATATTTTACCGGATTTAAGATCTGCCTCTGTTTCGGAAACCAATTGATAGGTCATGATCGCTCCATTCTTTGTGTTTTTTAATTTTACAATGGATAGAGCCAACACTTTGGTAACGTCCAATTTAGATTCATCGATCAATCTAGCATTTGCTAAAACCTCCTCCAACTTTGCGATCTTTGCTTCGTGAAGGCCTTGCGCCTCTTTGGCTGCGTCGTATTCCGCATTCTCGGACAAGTCACCCTTGTCCCTTGCTTCAGCAATAGCTCTTGCTATGGCGGCCCTTCCTTCCGTCTTCAGATACTGAAGTTCCTCCTTCAACTTTTCCAATCCTTCTTTGCTATAATATGTTACGTCTGCCATAAAAATAATACTTTAAGGTTCCATTATAAAAAACAAGCAAGACCACGCCTTATTACCAAGCGTGGTCTTGCTGAGTTAACAACGAAGTTAACTCCTTTTTCTTAAAAAAACAAATCCACTAATGTGTTTAACAGATATTAACAACTAGGTTCTATCTGCAACAAATTTATACCCCATTCCCCGTACTGTTTGTAAATGATACGGCTTATCGGGATTAATTTCAATCTTCTTCCGCAAGCGCACGATATGCATATCGAGGGTGCGGGTATTCACATTGGAACTGTATCCCCAAACCACTTGCATAAGTTCGTCTCTACTGATAACCCTATTCACATTCTGCAAGAAATAAAGTAGAATCCGATTTTCAAGAATAGTCAGCTCTATTTTTTTCCCATCTCTGATTAACGAATGCGTGTTTGGATGGTGTTCCGTGTTACCAAAGTATAAAGTGTCATTTGCGTTGTTAACAAAAAACTTCACTTTATTTTCGATCATTGCTACTAAAACATCCATATTGAAGGGTTTAGTTATATAATCCGAAACACCGAAGCTATATGCGTCTATCTTATCCACGTCCTGCGACTTGGCGGTCATCATAATAACCAGATTATTAAAACCTGCTTTGCGCAAATTTGCACAGACCTCTGACCCTTGCTTTCCGGGTAACATCCAGTCTAACAATACAATATCCGGCTTTTCAGTTAATATTAACGTCTCCGCATCCTTCCCATTCGAGGCCTGTATCACTTGGTAATGTTCCGATTCTAATCGATGAACAACCAAAAATCGAAGGTTTTCATCATCTTCTATTACAGCAATTTTAGTGTTTTTTTGCATAGTTTTACTTCTGTGCTGTTCGTCTAATTAATGTACATATGGCAGTGTTACTAGAAAAGTTGACCCTTTTCCCAAGGTGCTCTTTACTTGGATATCGCCGTCCATAAAATTCAACAATTCTTTACAAAATGCCAAACCTAAACCTACACTGCCTTGTTGGTTATACTGACTTTTTACTCTATAAAATTTTTTAAATATATTTATAAGTTCGCTCCTTGGAATTCCTATTCCCTTATCGACAAACTTAAACATTATTTGCTTTTTTTGCTTAAAAATAGTGATTTTTAACGATTTACTGCCTTCCTCGGAATACTTATAAGCGTTATCTATTAAATTTTGAAACACACTACCGAGTAAGACCTGGTCTGTATGCAAGGTTGACACATCTTTAAGCTCATATTGTAAATCAAAACCGGGGTATTTTAGTTGATACCGATTTACAATTTTTTCGCAAAAGTCTTTTAAATTAACCTTTTCATATTTCAATTTAATGGACTTATTCTCAATTTGTGTAAAAGATAATAAGGTATTCAATAGATTATTAAGCTTATCTGCCTCCTCATCCAGTATCTTACCGTATAGCTTTCTGGCGTCCTCTTTTAACTCTTTGGCACTTTGAATATTATTGCCCGCAATTTTAATAACACTTACAGGCGTTTTAAATTCATGGGTAAGGTTATTGACAAAATCATATTGCAGCTTAAACATCTTATTATTAAAACTAATATTTCGATAGATCAGGTACCCAATTACAAACAATACCAAGTAGCCTAAGGAAATCATTAGCGCTAGTGGCATAAACCGTCTATTAACCTCCTTTATCAAGAAATTTCTATTAGCGCTAAAGTATATTTTATACGAAGCAAGCGCACCGGGTAAGGGACTCTCCGTAGTCAGCAAGTCGGGATCGGTATCAAGCGTTGCATAGAACAGTGGTTTTATTTCGATCTTTTCATAAAGTTCCGGATGATTATTCACTAATTTTAGGTCCTGCGGATCTATATAATAGCTCAAGATATCCTGTTCATAAATCGAGTTATTATCAATCTCGCTTTCTACGAATTGCTTGTATGCTTTGATATCCTCTTTCCGAGGAATATTCATGTACGTTATTTTCTCAGGAATAACAGCATAAAAGAACTTATTTATCTCATCGTTATTAACACTCCGTGAAGTATCAGCGATATCAATGAAGCTGGCAAGCCTTGCGGCCATACTATTAAAATCATCGGCAATACGAATATCGAATTTTTCACCGGAGTTAGCTCGATAAATTACCTGGCTCTTCGGACAATCTCTTCTAAATTGATACACGGCACGGGGCGTTATCCCTAATCCTGTAGGTGTGTGGCTTACATAAGCATCAAAGAATAAAATGCGCTTTACAAAAGCATACTTTTTTAACACGGAGTCTGCATAAATGAAGGCAGAATTGGAATCGAGATATCCCTGATAAAAGGATACTTCCGGTATTTTATTAAAAAAAAGGTCGTTATAAGACTCTATATTCTTATCTAAAACATCGATTTTTTTTCCGACAAATTCATTTTCAACAAGCTTCCGCGCATATTTCTTTGCAAAGCCCAAGGCTATAATAAATAATAGTGATGCCAGGACAGCAAATGTGATAATAAGCCAGTAATTTTTTCGATAATGGTTATGATTTGGCATATATGATACCGATAAACCGATTAATTAGCGCCCAAATTGTTGGCAAAAAACACTTCAAGTTGCTGATAAAACGCCAAGCGAGCCTGTTCATCTTTAAAGTAATGTCCCTCTTTCTCTTTCAAAAAATAAGTTATATTAATGTTTTTGCCCTTCAGGTCTCGTACCATTTGATTGGTCTCGTTTACATTGCCACGTTCGTCCTTACCGCCTTGTGCAATAAAAATAGGCCCCTTTATCTTATCCGTATGAAAGACAGGTGATACTGCGCGAAAATAGTCTGCCTGTTTTTCGGGATTACCAATGATTTCATAATACATCTGCAAATAAGGTTTATAATAAGGAGGAATTTCTTTTAAATAAGTAAACAAATTGGTTATTCCCGAATAGGATGCGGCACATTTATACAAATCGTTATGAAAACAGGCACCGTATAGCGCGCAAAATCCGCCGAAACTATATCCAAAAATGCCAATTCGTTTAGGATCCGCGACCTTCTTATCGATCAGATATCTTACGCCATCAGCAATATCTTCCTGTATCTTTCCGCCCCACTCACCGAAACCGGCTGACCAAAACTCTTTTCCGTAGCCCGTTGAGCCCCTATAGTTTGGTTGAAAAACAGCATATCCACGATTAGCAAGAAACTGAACTTCGCTATTATATTCCCATACATTTCTTGCAGAAGGACCATTATGAGGTATAACAATAAGCGGTAAATTTTGCTTTTTTAGCTGATTGGGCAATGTTAAATATCCACTAATCGTCATACCATCTCGCGCGTCGTAACGAATAGAGTCCATCTTACATAATGCTGTTCTGTTCAAAGCGGGGTTAACATCGGCTAATTTCGTTAAATGATCGTCTTGGATGCTATATAGGTAAATTGCCCCCGGATCGTCATCAGCGTAAGTACGAATGATGAACCTCGTTTCAGCGTCGTTCTTATCGATCACCCGCATCCAGTATCCGTTTAGTCTTCGCGTTAGATCTTCATGAACCTCTTTAATCTTCTTATTAAAATAATGTCTTTCGGGTTTCCAAGTATCGTATTCCGCATAAGCAAGCCCTTTCGCAACGGTCGAAAAACGGATATTGTCGATGTCGACTTCCGGATGTACGTAAATGGTCTTAATTTCTTCTCCTTTCTCCAAGTCGATGATGACCAAGGCTTGCTTATCTCTGTTGATATTCGACAAGGCATATATGTGATTTGCTTTCCCCTCAATAAATCGCAGAGGCTTCACCGTTGTTTTGAAATTATTCTCGAAAACATGCTTAAATTCGCTCGTCTCATTATCCCGATAAAGTAATGTCTCATTTACGCCGTCGCTCGCTACCGCCAAACGCACTTTTCCATCCAGATCTGCAAACCAATTACTGATATTACCCGGATTCTTTGCCACCATCTTTAAATGACAATTATGAAGATTTAACCGATATACGTCAAAAGCAGAAGAATCACGTTTATTTAGCGAAATCAACAACTCATCATTATTCACCTGCTGGCTTACCCACCGAAATCGCATTGGCTCCGGGGTAATGAGGTTACGGACGGACAACGAGGTTCTATTGACAGCATATATATTCAGATTATCATCCTTCGACCGTTCTTTCCAAAACACCAGTTCGTCGTCATCTGCCCAAAAATAGTTTGCTATATTCTTATCCGTTTCTGTTGTGATCCTTTTGGTTTCTGTGTTATTCCAAGTCGTTAGATAGATATTTTGAATCCCCTTGTATGACTGCAAAAAGGCAATATACTTTCCGCTGGGAGAAATCTGAAAGTTTCCTTTCGGCGATTTCATAAAAAAACTTTCCACCGGTATTTCTTCCCTTTTTGCGAAATTCGAGCAAGCGGAAAGGCATAAAAGAAAAAATACGACGATGATAGGAGTAAAAATCCGCATGTATACCCACCTCTTTTTTGTACCCAATTTGTTGATTTCTTTCAGACATACAGCCAGATTTGTATGCCCTTATATTTATGGTTAAGTTAGCAAAAGAAGCTTTTTTTTTCAAACCTCACTCGTAACATTTAAAGTACACTTCTTTTGGCTCCGGTATACCTGCCTTTAATATTCAATAAGCATTTATAATAAAACACCTTTTTCTCGGTCATCTTCTATTAATATTGCTCTTTTGCTTAATTCAAACCGATACAGAATCGATTAAGAAGACATGCGATTGCGCTGATTTAGCGTGGCAAGTACTATTAATGCCAGAGGATTGCTATCTTAGCCGAATGATTTTATTTAATATTACACATATTATTTCTGATCAAAAAGTTTTAGCGTACACCGAATGGCTTAAAACAGAATATATCCCCTTGGTGAAAGCTCATTCTTTATTTGAGGAAATAAGACTTTTAAAAATATTAGACTCTCCCAATGAGGGGCACTCGTTCAGCCTTCAATTGCTAGCAAATAATAGAGAGGACATACTAAAGTTCAAAGAATCACTGTTTACTATTTTACAACAGAAGATGCAGGGAGATTTTTATGGACATCTCTTCTTATTCGATACCCTTATGGAGTACATCGATTAAGAACATAACAAAAACGATATAAGCTACACACTAATAAAATATGAATTTTGTAAAAACACCTATCGAAGGAGTCGTTATTATTGAACCAAAAATATGGGAAGATAACCGAGGACAATTTTTTGAAACTTATAACGAAGCATTATTTAGGGAAAATGGCATTGACGAAAAATTCGTCCAAGATAATCAGTCGGTTTCCTGTAAAGGCGCGCTTCGTGGTTTACATGCACAAGCAGGTCCTCATGCCCAGGGAAAACTTGTCCGAGTAATTAAGGGAAGTGTGATCGATGTCGCTGTGGATATTAGAAAAAACTCACCTACCTTTGGCCAAACCTTCCACATTGAACTTAGTGAGGCAAATGCCAAAATGCTATGGATACCTGTAGGCTTTTTACATGGTTTTGTTGCTCTGGAAGAGAACACTATTTTCTGTTACAAAGTAACCGGTAAATATGATAAGGCAAATGAAATCGGCGTTCGTTACAATGATCCTACCTTTAACATCCAATGGCCTTTACCACAAGAGGAGCTGATTTTATCAGACAAGGATCTTCAATTACCGTTGCTTGCCGATATCAATAATCCTTTTTAGTTCGTAGTTGAATAGTTGAGTGGTTAAGTTGTTAAATAGCACTCGACCATTCAACCACTCAACTATCCCGCTATTCAACTACCTACTATTTTATCAATTCATAAAGCTCATCCAGCTTTGGAGAAAGAACAATTTCTATTCTTCTGTTAGCACTCCTAGCCTCGGGTGTGTCTGCGGTATCTACAGGGGTAAACTCGCCCTTTCCCGTTGCTATTAGCCTCTTTGGATCGATTCCCTCTTCCTCTGTTAGATACCTGACAACCGAAGTTGACCTCAAAACGCTGAGATCCCAATTATCCTTTATTTGTCCCAAGCTTCTCACCTTCTGATTATCTGTATGACCTTCAACGGCCATATTGATTTCGGGCTGCGTATTCAAAACTTTGGCTAACTCGGCCAAAGCTTGTTTCCCACGCTGATCAATTATGATACTTCCCGAAGAAAAGAGTAATTTATCAGCAAGTAGGACATATACTTTACCCTCCCGCATATCAACGGTCAACCCGCTTTCCTTAAATCCCAACAGCGCACGTTGCAACTTATCTTTTAATTGATTACCTGCTTCCTCTCGTTTCCGCAGTACATCTTCTACCTCTTTCAGGCGTTCCTCGCGTTCAGCTAAATTTGCGGCCAGTTTTTTCGCCTCACTTGAGCTTGAGCTCAAATTCTCTTCCAATGAAGCAAGCCTTCTTCCCAATGATGCTGTGTCGGCCCTTAGCTTCGCCAGTTCATCTTCTAAGTTGTCATTTTTGATTTGAGCTGTCCGCCAACCTTGATTTAATGAATCCTGCACATTTAGCATAGCTTGGTAGGCTTTCGGGGACATCACTTTGCAACTACTTATAAGTAAAGCAATAAATAGAAACAAGCAAAAAGCCTTATTAAAAAGTATCATAGCGTTTAAATAAAAGGAAAACTGATCTCAATCATCCAACTGATATTTTGGATTGTATTTAATCTTGGGCGTCAGAAAATACAGCAAAATCAGTCGCGAATATCGATAATTAAATGGGGCCAAAAGCAATACTGCTATAAACAACACAATCGAATAGAGCCAAGGAGACTCACTTCCGGTAATTAAGTAGGTTGTCAAGCCGATGGTGATTACTTCCAAAACTGCCATGGCATAACTTACATACATAGCAGCATAAAAGTAGCCGGGTTCAATTTCAAATTCCAAGCCGCAGTATGGACAAATATCATTAGTTCGTTGTTTACGAAAGCCATATGTACCACCAATGAACATTTTTCCCGTTCTGCATTGAGGGCATCGGGCTTCTATTAACGCACGTATCTTGCTCCTACCCGCCATGCCTCCATGAAAACTAGTTGAGATTGATCGGGTCGTGTTTGAAATTAACATCAACCTGCTTCCTTCGATATTTTTTATACCACATATATCCTACGGCGCCTACCGCCAAATAAGGCATAGCTAATAAAAACAATATCCCTTTGTTTAAGCCTTTGCCTTGACTGTTGCCATCTTTCACCGATTGCTCAGCATTTAAAGTACACATCGCGCATTGTGCATACACCGGTTTGACATAGCTGACAGCAGCAATTGTCAAAAAAAACAGCAATCCAGCTATTCTGAGAATCTTTTTCATTTGCTTATTTTTAAATGATAAAGCTAATCTGTTTAGTATAGCGCAACTTTTTATTGATCCTTATTATAGAAAACGAAATTACGCAATAAAAATTACTTACACGAAGCTAGTTTATCGACTAATTGTAGTAAGGAGCCATCATTAAGTACACGATTACGCCTGTAATGGTGACGTATAACCAAATAGGAAAACTCCAACGTACTAATTTACGATGCTTTTCAACTTGCATCTTCATCCCTCTGTAAAAACTGAACAGAACAAGGGGCAGTACAATGGCCGAGAGCACAATATGCGTTATCAATATAAAGAAATAAATGGGACGAATAATTCCTTGCCCCCCAAACTTTGCCTCATTACCGGTGGAGTGATAGATTATATAAAGCACCAGGAAAAGCGAAGAAAGTATAAAGGTAATGATATTCAGCCTTTTGTGCATTGTAATATTTCCTTTCCGAATATAAAAGAAAGAGATGATGAGCAAGACGGTGCAAGTTCCATTAATCATGGCATTCGCCTTAGGCAAATAGAAAACCCAATCCGGTATAACTTTCCAGGCGATCAGTCCACTTTGCAATAGTGCAACCACGACAAAAACAAAAACCGATACGCCCCAAACCAATCTAAAGATAGCCTTATCACTCATTATTGTCTTATGCTTATATTTCTAAATTCTTCCGTTAATAACAACTTAATTTCGTCAATCAGTTTATCAACATCCGTTTTAACCAAGGCGTCGTAGTACCCTCTTATTCTTCGTTTTGAATCCAATAGAACGATTGATGAACTATGCGTAACAGGGGTATGCGCTTTTGGGTCATAAACAACATCTAACAGCAAGCCATCTTTGGCCAACGTTATAACTTCTTCGTAGTTCGCCGGTGATAGCATATACCAATTTCTAAACTTACCCCACCCTTCCTTATATTGTTTCAAAACGGAGGGTGTGTCACTATAAGGATCAATGCTAACCGAATAAAGCTCAACCATGGCGTTTTTTTCGAAACGTTTGGCAATCTGTTGCATCACTTGGTTAATAGGCTTCGCTAGCTTCTCTTTCTTTGTAAAGAAGAAATTAATAACTGCCACACTGCTATCCGGTTTAAAGGTTACCGTAGAGCTATCGCTGTTTAACATGCTGAAAGGTTGCACGGCATGATAAAGTGTATCGGGAATCTGTTTACCGCGCTTGGTATGAAAAGTTCCCGTTAATTTCTTTTCGCCATAAAAGGGTAACGATTTATAACGATTCTCGCCCTTTTCCTGAAGTAGATAATAACAAAATCCCGGTAAAGCCAATATGGTTACCAGGATTGCAATCTTCTTTATTGAAAAGGACTTTGTTTGATCTTTCATTCTGCGTAATATACCACTCTAATCAATCTATCGAGAAAGACGCTACAAAGAAAATACTATCCGAATACATGATTCAAATGTATACTCAGATAGGATCCTTCCGTTAATAACAGAATAATGAAATATATAATAAAGACAAACACAATGAGTGTCGACACTATAAATCCCATTTTCTCAAACTTTAAGTGCATAAAATAGGCCACAATATAATAAGCCTTCACCAGTGTAAGCACTATATAGATGAAATTAACTAAAGGTCCTTTTTCAAGAGGCCCATGATAAACTAATGCCAATGCAATGAAAAACTCTAGGCAGGTAATCGCTAATAAATAAAAGAAAACCTTCCAGATCAACTTTTTAGACATATCAGCATGATGCTCTTCATGTGTATGTTCCATATGTGAATTATGTTCGCTCATTTGTATATCGTAAGGAATGAAAAATTAAACCAAGTAAAAGAAAGTGAATACAAACACCCAAACCAAGTCAACGAAGTGCCAGTACAACCCTACTTTCTCGATCATCAAATAGGTTCCTCTTTTTTCAAATACATTTGCCATCGTCATAAAGAGAATGATGATATTGATGATTACACCGGTGGTTACGTGAAACCCATGGAAGCCTGTAATGGTAAAAAATAGATTAGCGAATTGTTGGGCTCCTAATTTATCAATACCTTCATAATGCGTAGGTATACTGCCCCACCAATATCCTTCGTGATGCAAATGCGACCATTCTAAAGCCTGACAGCCTAAAAACATCAAACCGCCGATAATGGTAGCAATCATCCATCCTACTACTTCTTTTTTAGCATTGCGATGTCCTGCTTCTACTGCTAACACCATGGTAACCGAGCTCATGATCAGTATAAAAGTCATGATCCCCACAAAGACCAACGGATAACCATGATCGGCAATTCCGGGAATGGATTGAAAAACATCATCCGGATTAGGCCAGGTTACCTGGGCAAAACGCTGTGCACCATAATAAATCAAAAAGGCGGAGAAAGTAAAGGCATCTGATACCAGGAAAAACCACATCATAATTTTGCCATACTCCATGGCAAAAGGAGATCTACCACCATTCCATGGTCCAGATTTCACTTGATCTAATTGCGATACAGTAGTACTCATTTAATTAGTTTTATTGATTCAAAAGTAAGAAAACATATATATATATCCATAGAATATCCAGAAAATGCCAGAAAATAGTGGCAAGTTCCATTCTAAAACGATTTTTAATTAAAGGGTTCCCATTATTAGCTTTAAAAAAAGCATTTAACAGTACAATGATACCAGCCAAGATATGCGCTTGATGCGCCCATACAAAGACGTAGATGAAAGACTGGGATGCATTATTATTAATGAACATCACGCCATTTCTAGCCAGCTCCATCCAGGCACTATATTGCAGGAAGAAAAACAAGCAGCCTAGCAGAATGGTCAGCCCTAACCATAAACGTTGTTTTACGACATTGCCGATTTTAGCCGATGCATAAGCTAAATGCATACAAAAACTGCTTAGCACAATACTGATCGTACTGTAAATAAAAGTATTAGGTAATAACGTTTTTAAGCCCTTATCTTCCCCTCCCGCCGAATAAACAATAAAACCACTGGACCAAGCGGCGAAGAGCATGAATGATACCACTAAAAAAACGTATAAAGAGAATTTCTTCGCCTTTAAAGACGTTAGATAATTATTATTATCCGTTTGTTGAACCATTATCATATCTTAATAAAATCAAACAACAACACTAATTGCATTAACGGTAATATGAAAAAAGATGTAAACATTACTTTCCTTGCCGAAGCCAAGTCCCTTTTCAAAAATAGCTGCAATGCAAAATAAGCAAATACTAACCCCGCCAAAAGCGACACAACTGCGAGCGTATATCCTGCAAAACCATACCAAGTAGGTAACAAAGAGACAGGTATGAGTAGTGCTGCAGATAAAAAGACCATAAAGGCACTTATCGTATCCTTCCTCGTGGTGGGTAGCAACCTAAATCCTGCTCGCTTATAATCTTCATCAAGTACCCAAGCGATACTCCAAAAATGGGGAAACTGCCAAACGAATTGAATTCCAAATAAAATTAGTGGTATCTCGTCAATGAACGGTTCCTTAAAAGCTGCAAAATACCCAATAAGCGGCGGCAAGGCTCCCGGAAATGCACCAACAAAAACGGCAATGGGCGACTTTTGCTTTAAGGGTGTATAAAAGAACGCATACATCAAAATTGAAAATACCGACAGTACTCCTGTAAGGAAATTTAATCGAACCAATAAAAGTGTGCCGATTAACCCCATCAACAAACTTAAAACCAGTGCTTGTCCCGACGTCATTCTGCCCGATGGTAAAGGTCTATCCGCTGTCCGCTTCATTAATTTGTCGAGATCGCGTTCAATAATCTCATTAAAACCATTAGCAGAACCCGTCACCAGTAATCCACCTATCGTTAGAATAGCCCAATTTAACCAATTGATATCTCCTTGTGCCCTACTCCCGACAAGAAAAGCAATTGATGCAGAAAATACGACTGTAAAAGAAAGTCGAACTTTTATTAACTGCTTTAAATCACTTATAAAATCCTTCACTTTAATCAATTTACTGACCTATGTATTCGCTCGTCTTTCCCAGTAAGAGCATGAGGTAATATTGAGCTCCAAACAACAAGCTAGCCAACACCAAGTGTGTGGTTTGAGCATAAGCCGGAACTCCCAAATACGAAAGAATAAAGCCTGTGGCGAGCTGCAAAATAACGAGTAGAACAATCAGATTAACAATTCCGCTCTGTACACTTTTATGCGCATATCTCGTTCGAACCAAAAAGAATAATAATAGGCACAGAACAAAGACTCCTATAGCTATATCACGATGGTAGTTAAAGTAGTTACTTAGCTTCGATACCCATTCAGCGCGATTGTCAGATGACGACGCAATGAAATCGATTTCCTCTCGCACCGTTGTCCCCAGTATTACCTGCACAACAATAAGCACCAAAACCACTAGAGCAAGCAATTTTGCTGATTTATTCCCTCTGTTGATCAACAGGCTACTGTCTCTTAGCACTTTAGCTTGGAAATAGGTGTAAATACTAATTGCCAATATAACCAATGCCAACAACATATGTACGGTAATTACCCATGCCAATAAATTGGTGGAAACAACAATGGAACCAAGCCAAGCCTGTAGAAATACAACAAATAAATTGAGTACGCTGAAATAGAAAATACGCTTTTTACTTTTCAGGAACGCAGTGGAAAAAACAGCACACAATAAAAGGAAAAACCCTGTAACTGCACCAACTAACCTATTGATATACTCCGTCCATGTTTTAGCCGCATTAAACTCCTCATGTTGAAGAATGCTCTTATCATTTCTCAACTCCTCAGCTAACTCGGCGAATCCGAATAGATCCAATGTCTTCGCAAAGCGTTCGTTCTTTCTTGCCCGATTGTCAATGTACTTTTGCTCGTACCCTTCAGGTAACTGAGACTCGTTTGTTGGCGGTACGTACTGGTCAAAACACTTTGGCCAATCCGGACAGCCCATTCCCGAACCGGTACTTCTCACCACTCCACCGGCCAGGATAAGCAAAAAGAGCGATAGAATAGTAATTTTATTTACTACTACAAATCTCCTCTCGCCAGGTAAATAGACACTCATTAGCACAAAAATGGGGCACCCGATTAGCTTATAAGCTTAGGCAGATACCCCAAGTTCTTTATTCAAAACTATTAATGATGTAATTCTCTTTCGACACCATGCTCCTTATCCCACTCGCGTTGAATTTGCTCAGCAACAGCATCCCCTTCAAAATCGTGTGGCAAGTTAGAACTCATCGTTTCTGAGAAAGGAACCGTTTGTGGAATAAAATCATCATCATGTCCCGGTTTACTATAATCGTAAGGCCAACGATAAACTGTTGGGATCTCGCCCGGCCAGTTTCCGTGTAAATGCTCTACCGGTGTTGTCCACTCCAAGGTATTAGATTTCCATGGGTTCTGTGTTGCCTTCTTACCAAACCAAATTGAATAGAAGAAGTTAAACAAGAATGCTACTTGTCCAAACCCAGCGATAATAGCCGCCCATGTTACAAAGACGTTGACCGTCAACCATTCTTGCATGAATGGGAAATTAGTGAACGAATAATAACGGCGGGGAACACCATCTATTCCCATAAAGTGCATCGGGAAAAATACCAAATATGCCCCAATAAACGTCATCCAGAAATGGAGATAACCCAATTTATCGTTCATCATTCGTCCAAACATCTTTGGATACCAATGGTAAACACCACAAAGCATTCCACAAATAGATGCAGAACCCATTACCAAGTGGAAATGCGCGACAACAAAATAGGTATCGTGTAAGTTAATATCTAAGGCGGAGTTACCCAAAAAGATACCAGTCAATCCACCCGATATAAAGAATGAAACCAAACCAATAGCAAATAACATGGCCGGTGTAAATTTGATATTTCCTCTCCATAAGGTCGCTAGGTAGTTAAACGTTTTTACCGCTGATGGTACCGCGATGATTAAGGTAGTAATCATAAATACACCACCTAAGAACGGATTCATTCCGGTAACGAACATATGGTGACCCCATACAATAAATGACAGTACGGTAATACCAATCAGTGAATATACCATCGCATGGTAACCAAATATCGGCTTACGTGAGTTAGTCGCAATTACTTCCGACGTTAAGCCTAAAGCAGGCATTAATACGATATATACCTCAGGGTGGCCTAAGAACCAGAAAAGGTGTTGGAATAAAATAGGACTACCACCCTCATTTGGTAAGATCTGTCCACCTATAATGATATCCGATAAATAGAAACTGGTACCCATACTTCTATCGAAGATCAATAAAACCACGGCTGAAACCAAAACAGGGAACGATAACAAACCAACAATGGCCGTCAAAAACACCGCCCAGATAGTCAAAGGCATTCTCCAAAGGCTCATTCCTTTCGTGCGCATATTCAATACGGTACTGATGTAGTTAATACCCCCCATTACCTGTGAAGCAATAAACAGCACCATACTTGCCAACCAAAGTGTCATCCCTGTTCCTGATCCCGGAATAGCCTGCGGCAAAGCCGATAAAGGAGGATAGATGGTCCATCCGGCACTTGCAGGTCCACTTTCAACAAAGAAGGAGGAAATCATCACTACGCAAGCCGAAAAGAAAAACCAATAGGATAACATATTCATAAACGGCGATGCCATATCCCGCGCTCCCAGCTGCAATGGAATCAGTAAGTTACTAAAAGTACCACTCAAACCAGCAGTTAACACGAAGAAGACCATGATCGTTCCGTGGATAGTGACCAAAGAAAGGAAAAAATCGGGCCTTATCCTACCGCCCTCTGCCCACTTGCCTAGGAAAACTTCCAATATGGGAAAATCCTTTTCAGGCCAGGCTAACTGAATTCTAAATAAGATGGATAAAAACATAGCAAAAAAAGCCATGATGATACCCGTAATTAAAAACTGCTTAGCAATCATCTTATGATCCTGACTAAAAATATATTTCGTCAGAAACGTTTCATGATGATGCCCGTGAGCATCATGGCCATGATCGCCTGCATGTGGAATTGCTATACTTGACATAAGCTCTTATCCTCTATATATTAATAATTTAACGCCAATTGTTTATTATCCTTCGCCTGCCCCTCTTGATTTGCTGTTTGCGAAGCTTTGAATTCTTTCTTCACGTCATCGCTAAAGAAATAAGTTTGCGATGCCAACCACTCTTTGTATTCCGCTTCGGATACGATACGTACCGTCTTCTGCATATTGTAGTGTCCTTGTCCACAGATCTTAGCACAAAGCATTACATAATCAAATTCAGGATTGTTCAACTTTTCGCGCATCTCCTCCGTTGTGAAACGTGGAGTCATTTGGAAATGCGTAGCCATACCCGGTACTGCGTTCATTTGAACTCTGAAATCCGGCATATAGAAACTATGTAGGATGTCTTTAGAGTTTATGGTAAATCTAACAGGTTTACCTACCGGCAATACTATTTCAGATCCCATTATATCATCCCAGGCATTTTTATCATTATAGTCGATCCCCAAGCCGTTCAAAGGGGTTGTCAACTTAATACTTCTTTTACCAATTTTATTATCTCTTCCACCATAACGAACCGTCCAAGCGAATTGCTCGCCCGTAATTTCCACTTGCAGCGCATTTTTAGCTACATCATCCGGTACATTCGTTATACTTCTCCAGGTAAAAAACCCAAACAATACAAGAATTGTCAATACAATGGCCGGAACAATGGTCCATATTTTTTCTATCAGGTTATTATGTGGATAGAAATAAGCTTTGCGCTTTCCACTGCTTTTATATATGAATGAGAATCCAAAGAGTAAGATATGCGTTAGCACAAAGACAATGGTTGTAATCACTGTAGTTGTGATAAACATACTATCAATTTTTGCTCCGTGCTCGGATGCCGCTTCGTGCCAAGCTAGGCTACCGTGGTGTACGTATGACCAATAAGCACCGTACAATCCTACAAAAAGGCTTATTAAGAAAAGAATGCCGTTGAACTTATTCCAGTTCACGCGTTTTCCTTTTCCTTGCATTTCGCGTGTTAATTCGTAAACGTGGATAATCTTACCAACAATACCAACCACGATACACACGAGGAAAAACAACAACACATAATAAAAGAAGTTTTTATATACCTGAGGGTCTATTGACTTTTCTTCTTCTTGTGCTGCTTGTGCAGCGTTGCTGGTTGCACTTGTCCCGGCGGGCGTCTTTGCAGCAACGGCATTACCGGTGGTATCCGCCGCATTTGTCCCGGCTGAATCCGCTTTAGCCTGCAACTCTGAACTTGAAACAGTAGCACTGGTATCGTTCTTGGCGGCAGTACTATCTCCTGACTGAGCAAAAGCTGGACTTTGCAATGATAGCATAACAGCCATTACCAAGCCGAAGATCGTTCTAAAATTGATGTACTTTCTATATCTCATTTCAATATTAACGGTTATTCGTATTTCAATTCGCTTTCTAATCGAAGAAACTAAATTTGATGATGAAGACTTTCTTCCAAAAATGGATGGTTCTTTGGGGCCAGCGGTTGCTTACTCAATTTACCTAAGGTTAAATAGGTAAATAAACCAACGAAACCTAATATCGAACCGATCTCACTTAGACCAAAACCTCTGTGGTTTTCAACCGTTCCGGGCATAATCATGATATAATAATCTAACCAATGTCCAGCTAACAGCAGGATACATACAAAAAGCATGATATTTTCTTTCCTTTTAGCATCACGATCCATCAAAATCAGAACAGGAGCTACAAAGTTAATGATTATTGACAACCAAAACCAAGGTTTGTACTCGGGTTCCCATCTTTTATAGAAATATACCGTTTCTTCCGGTATGTTTGCGTACCAAATCAACATAAACTGTGCAAACCATACGTATGTCCAAAAGATAGAGAAACCGAAGATCAGTTTACCCATGTCGTGTAAATGGTTTTCATTCACCCAAGCTAAGTATCCAGCGCGTTTCAACAAAATAATTATTAAGGTGATCGCACATAAACCACTTACCCACATTGCAGCGAAGTTATACCAACCGAACATCGTTGAGAACCAATGTGCCTCCAAAGACATCACGGTATCGAAAGACCATATAGGTGTTGTAAAACCAAATATCACAAGAAATATTGCAGAAAATTTGAAGCTCTTCTTATAAGAATTCAAACTTCCTTCCAAGTCCTCTCTATAAGATAGTTTAGACAAGGCTGCACCTAAAATGCTGTAGCAGCCTAAAAATATAATCTGTCTGGCAAAAAAACCGGGTACATTTAGAAAAGCAGACTTTCCTGCTACTAAAGCATCGTAGTGAGGACTATTCGGATCCGTTATTCCATCGGCGTGCCAATGATGGTATAGATTATGTGTAAATAAGCCCGCAGCGGTGATTACGATCAAAATAATCGATGCGATCGGTAATACACTGGCAAATGCTTGCGGAATACGTAAAAGGCCTGTTGACCATCCGGCTTGGGATACAAACTGGATAGCTAAGAAACAAGCTCCTGCTGCACACACACAGGTAAAATAATATCCCATTAACAATAAATTGGCGAACATGCGGTGGCTACCGTCCACATAAAAGCCCGCAACAATCGCAATAACACCAATTATTATTGCTGCCAAGCTCCATGTTTTCGCCTTTCCAACGAATTCAAAGCGCTCGTCAAAATTATATGTAGTGTGACTATGAGTTCCCATTTGATATATAACTGTTTATAATACTATTTTTTTTGCAATTCATGAACATACATCACCACTTTCCATCGTTCTTCAGGTGATAATTGTGAAGCATGCGAGCCCATTAGATTTAATCCGTAGGTAATCGTATGGTAGATTTTACCATCGGTCAAATCCTTCATTAATCCTCCACGGGAAGAGTTGCCCGTAGCATATGAAGGTGGCGGTGGAAACTTCTCCATGTTCACAATGGTTCCATCCCCATGCCCTTCAGGCCCATGGCAAGGCGAGCAAAAGGCCTGAAATAAATGAGCCCCTTCCTTTAGGTTCTTTTCGTTTCGTTCCAAAGGATTGTGCACATTTACACTTGCTGCTTCGTAGCCCTCTAACGTATTTGGATAATCAAAACGTTCAAAACCTACGGGAGTAGTTCCCTCCGGTGGAGTCTGAGCCGTTTGCCCATTGGCAAAATTCTTATTGGGTTGGTCTGGATTATATCCTATTGGATCGTACATGTTTCTTGAGAATTCCCATCCTGTACTCCGCGTTGTTTTATCTCCACAAGAAGATACTATCGCCGCGAAAGCTATTGCAAAACATGCGGTTCCAAACAGTCTAGTCTTATTCATAGCTAACATATTTCCTTTCATTGTACAGTACTTCTACCGCACCTGCGTCTTTTAATAAGCTGTCAATTTTTTCGTGATCGGTGTTCGATCTAGCATCAATTGCAATTACAAAGCGATCGTCCGTTGCGCGCAAATCCATTACTCGTGGAGCTCTTCCCGGAAAAAGATGGCTTCTGAAGTAAAATGCAGCCACCATACCCAACGCACAAAACAGGATAGTTAGCTCGAATGTTACGGGAACAAAATCGGGCATTGGCAACGTCGGTTTACCACCGATAATCATAGGCCAGTCTTTATGCAGTGTATAATATAGCAAACTGATACCAGAGATGGTTCCGGTAATACCACATATGAAAGCTACGATTGGCAAACGAGATGGCGGAACACCTAATTTTGCCTCAATACCGTGTATTGGCATGGGTGTATATACATCGTAAATAGAAATGTTACTCTTTTGCAACTTATCTATTCCATCCATCAAATCGTCCGGATGTTCAAAATGTCCTAAAATATATTTTGTGTCGCTCATCTTTTTATTTTGCTAATTCTTTAATTTCCTCTTCGCTGACACTATCATACTTGTCAAGCGATTCTTTGTAGAATTCAACCTGCTCGGATTTCAAGTGACCTTCCTTAACAAGTTTAAGCTTTTGCTGGTGACTAGCGGAATGCAATAATAATTTAACCTCTGCCATTGCTATACCCGGTAATACACGTAAGAACAATAAGAATAAGGTAAAGAATAAACCGATTGATCCAACAAATATACCAACGTCAGTCCAAGTTGGATAGAACATTGCCCAGCTCGAAGGTATATAGTCGCGATGCAGTGAGGTCACGATAATTACAAAACGCTCGAACCACATACCAATATTTACCACGATAGACAATACCCATGAAATCGGAATGCTTGTCCGTATTTTCTTAAACCAGAATAACTGAGGAGAAATTACGTTACAGGTCATCATCGACCAATATGCCCACCAATACGGCCCTGCAACACGATTGGCGAAAGCATACATTTCATATTCTGAACCTGAGTACCAAGCGATAAACAACTCGGTAAGATAAGCAACCCCTACAATAGACCCGGTAACCATGATGATCTTGTTCATTGACTCGATGTGGAACATGGTTATGTAGTTTTCGAAATTCAAAACTTTCCGGGTAATCAAGAGTAAGGTTTGAACCATGGCAAAACCCGAGAAAATCGCACCCGCCACAAAGTAAGGAGGGAAAATGGTTGTATGCCATCCCGGGATAACCGAGGTTGCAAAGTCCATTGATACGATGGTGTGCACTGAAAGTACCAGCGGTGTAGAAATACCGGCTAATATCAATGATACGATTTCAAAGCGTTGCCAAGTCTTCACATTACCCGTCCAGCCGAACGACAAGATCGAATATATTCTTCTTCTTAAGCCAGTAGCGCGGTCGCGAACCGTTGCAATATCCGGTAATAAACCTGTATACCAGAACACTAAGGATACTGTAAAATAGGTAGAGATCGCAAAAGCATCCCATACAAGGGGGGAGTTGAAGTTCACCCATAATGAACCGAATTGGTTCGGTAGCGGGAAAATCCAGTACGCCAACCAAGGACGCCCCATGTGGGCAACGACATAAGTTGCGGCACAGATTACGGCGAAGATTGTCATCGCCTCTGCTGAGCGGTTGATGGAGTTACGCCAGTTTTGACGGAAAAGAAGCAATACCGCAGAAATCAACGTTCCTGCGTGACCGATACCCACCCACCATACGAAGTCGGTAATATCCCATGCCCAGCCTACCGTTTTGTTTAGGCCCCAAGCGCCGATACCCGTCCAAAATGTATAACTTACGCTAAAAACCCATAGTAGCGCACCCAAGGCAGCTACAGTGAAACCAATCCACCAAGCCGCATTTGGTTTATTCTCTACAGGTACGAGAATATCATTCGTTACCTTGGCATAAGTAATATTCTTACCGGTAACTAATGGTTCTCTAAGTATTGATTCGTTATGCGATGACATATTCTTATTTTTTCAGATCAATTAAACCGATTAAGCTTCAAAAGTATTTCTAACTTTAGTCATATAACCAATGTTAGGTTGTACGTTAATTTCTTCCAGTACATAATAAACACGCTCATTTCTCAACGCCTTTGATACCTCTGAATTAGGATCATTGATATCGCCGAAGATAATGGCATTAGCAGAACATGCTGCTGCGCAAGCCGTATTTATATCACCGTCTCTCAACTTACGTTTTTCCAATTTCGCTTTCAATTTTCCACCTTGGATGCGTTGTAAACACATGGTACATTTTTCCATCACACCACGTGATCTAGATGTAACATCCGGGTTCAACACTAATTGAGTGAACTCATTGTTCAGGTAATTATCAAAGCGCGAATCATTCCAATAGTTGAACCAGTTAAAACGACGTACTTTATATGGACAGTTGTTCGCACAGTAACGTGTACCAAAACATCTGTTATAAGCCATATGGTTCAAGCCTTCTGAAGAGTGAACGGTAGCCAATACCGGACACACGGTTTCGCAAGGGGCATGATCGCAATGTTGGCACAGCATGGGTTGGAAAACAACCGATACATTATCCAGATTAGCATTTTCTCTGCTTAGTCTGTCTAATTCCTTTTCCTCTGTTACTTGTTCGCCATCATGCTCGAAGCTATAATAGCGGTCAATTCTTAACCAGTGCATTTCGCGGCGGCGACGTACTTCATCCCGTCCGACAACCGGCACATTGTTTTCCACATTACAAGCCACCACACAGGCACCACATCCCGTACAAGCATTCAGGTCGATCGCCATAACCCATTTATGCCCTGGCGACTCAAACTTATCCCACAAGTCGTAAGTCTTATGCTTTTCGCCATGATTACCACTTCCGTGCGCAGGGTCCTTCACGTAATCTTTAAAAGTAGTTTCCCTAATTACATTGCGTCCTTCAATGGTATGGTGTGTTTGTGTTTGTGCTAATTCATAGGTTCTTGAAACCTTTTCTAACTTAGCGGTTGTATTAAATTGGAGTGTACCATTCACGAACTTAGCAAATGGATACGCATTTTGTCCAACCTCGTTCCCTGCTTTACCAGCCTTCGTTCTACCGTATCCAATAGCAATAGAAACTGTACCTTGAGCTTGTCCCGGTTGCAACAGCACCGGCAGTTCCACTGAATAGCCGTTCTCTCCTGTAACCTTTACTACGCTATTCTCACCAAGCCCTAAGCTCTCTGCAAATTTAGGCGCAATGGCGACGTAGTTGTCCCAAGTCACCTTTGAAATAGGATCCGGTAACTCGTGCAAGTACGCGTTATTTCCCTGTTTACCATCTCTTATGGCCACACTTTGATATAATTGTACTTCCACATCTTTAGCCAAGGCTTTGCTAGCGCTCACTGCAGCCGCAGCAGCTGCGTTTACATCTCCTGCAAAGCTATAAGCTTGTGCGGGTTTGTCGCCTTTATATTCAAAGCCAGCTTGCAGCACATTTTCCCAGGTTGTACCGGTGCCGGCTAGTATATTCTTTTCCCAGTTTTCTTTTACAAAATCATGGTAAGCAAGCGCATTGTCTGACCATATAAGTAAGCTTTGCTCGGCTTGACGGGTATTAAATACCGGATTGATTGTAGGTTGAACGACTGTAAAGTACCCTTCTCTTGCGTTACTATCTCCCCAAGACTCTAAATAGTTATGATTAGGCGCTAAAATATCTACCAATTCCGCCGTTTCATCCTCACGATCAGCAAAAGATACTTTGAGCTTAACTTTGGCTAAAGCGCCTTTGACTTTTTCGCTGTCAAAATAATCGTATGCCGGATTCACATTTAAGAAAAAGGCTACGTCTACTTGACCAGCAGCAGCTTCATTCAAGAAAGTTGTAAAGTCAGAATCATTTCCTTTATACTGATAAGATACATTATCTAAATCGATCGTGCTTCCGTAATTGTTTAAGGCTGCATTGATGGCATTGGCAAGTGTTTGCAAAGCAACGTCATTACTTCCTGCTACCACCACTGATCTGCCTTTTGCATTCAGAAGTTCTTTTGATACAAGACCAACTACCTTTTGTGCCTTTTCATTAGCCGAAAGACCTCCTGCCAAAGAAGCTCCTGTAATTGCGTTATACAATGAGACAAGCACCGCAGCTTCCTCGGAAGGCTTAACCGCAACGCGCGCATCTGCATTTGCGCCAGTCATACTTAATCCACTTTCGAATTGAATATGACGCGACATTTTTTTGTTTTCAAGCGACTTATATCCGCGATTATCGGCATATTGTTGTGTATGCTCTTCTCCCGCTAACCAAGTTCCTAAGAAATCCGCACCCACACTCACGATCACATCCGCCTTATCAAAACGATAGTGAGGAATAGCGGCCTTACCGAAACTTGCTTGATTTGCTTTTATAATACCCGCATAGGACACGGCATCTACCTCAACCAGCTTAGCAGTTGGGTATTTGGCGATGAAACCTGCTATTGCAGCTAATGCTGAAGGGCTATTGATGGAAGACGAGATGATTCGTATTTGTTTACCGGCGCTGTTAGCTGCATTTAAGGCTGCTTTAACTTGTGCGTCAACCGACTCCCAATCCGCTTCATTACCTTTGATCTTCGGTCCTTTCAACTTGGACATATCATAAAGGTCTAAAACGGATGCCTGCGTTGCTGCATCGGTTCCCCGATTTACACCGATTGATTTAGGATTCGGTTCGATCAATATAGGTCTACCCTCTCTCGTTTTAACCAAGATACTCTGACCGTTGTAACTAGACGCGTAATAATTTGGAATACCCGGAGTCACTTCCTCCGGTTTTATTAAATAGGGTATAGATTTATGTACCGGGGTGCTTTGGCAAGCCGCTAGCGAAACTGCTCCCAATCCAAAACCTAACGCTTTCAAAAAGTCGCGACGAGGTGTTTTTGTACTTAAACCGGCCTCGTTTAATACGTTCTCTATAGGAAGGGATTCTGCGAACTCACCTTTGCTGTTTTTTACAAAAGCAGGTGTTTGTTCCAGTTCTTCTAAGCCTTTCCAATATTTCTTGTTGCTATCCATTTAAGCTATATATATTAAAGATGCGTATTCTCAATTTATTAATAATGACATTTACCACATTCAAGGCCACCAAGTGATGCAGCTGTAATCTTGTCGCCCTCTTTTAGTTTCTCATGAGCAGCGATCAGCTGATCGTAGTATGCATTGTCTTTGTGATTAACTTCTGTTTCACGGTGGCAATTCACACACCATTTCATGGTTAAAGGAGAGTATTGATAAACTTCTTCCATGGTCTCAATCGGTCCATGACAACGCTGACATTCGATTCCTGCAACTGAAACGTGTTGCGAGTGATTAAAGTAAGCGAAGTCGGGCAAGTTATGGATTCTAACCCATTGAATTGGACGTTGATTAGGTCCATATTTTTGACCATCCCAATCCAATGCATTGTAGATTTTTTGGATTTCAGGTGAAGTTTCTCCATTATACTTCTCACTGGCTGTAACGTATTTATGGCAGTTCATACAAACGTTCGCAGAAGGAATGGAAGCATTTTTTGATTTAAATGCGCCCGAATGGCAGTATTGGCATTCGATCTGATTAACGCCCGCATGCAATTGGTGAGAGAACTTAATCGGTTGAACCGGTTTATAACCTTGGTGAACACCGACATTCCACAATGTTTTCCAACCTGCCGAACCAAGGAAAGCTACCAAGCCAAGTACAAAGAAGAAAACCAATTTTTTATTCTTAGCTAACTTTTTAAGGGTCCCTAAGTAGTCTTTACCTTCTGTTTCTTCCTCTTCTTCCTCAATAAGCACCTTTTTGTTAAGAATGATTCGTTCCAAGGTTTTGATAACACGGTTCAGCACAACAATCACAATGAACGCGATTACAATTACCGCAATCAATCCGTACAGCATAAAATCACTCACGTCATCGCTCTTGGCAGCTGCAGCATCACCTCCCGCAGTTTTACCATCTCCACCGGCAGGAGCCTGTGAAGCATCGTCGATGTAGGCTAATATGTTTTTGATATTGTCATCGGACAAATCAGGGAAAGGAGTCATCACGACCTTGTTGTGCCCTTCAAAAAGCGCAACCGCTTGTTCGTCTCCCGCAGCAACTAAAGCCTGTGAATTTCTAATCCACTTAATCAACCATTCTTCCTCATGTCTTTTGCTTACATCTTTCAATGCAGGGCCAACCAGATCCTTATCGATGGCGTGACACGAGGTACATTTCTGTTTAAACAGAGACGCCCCTTCTTTAACGTCCTGCGCACGGGCAGACACAGCTGCCATACTTAGTACTGAAACTAAGATCAAGGACTTTACAACACTTCTAAAAAGTAACGAGATGTTTCTCATATTGAGAGCTTTATACTATTTTATATGAATGTAACCTAACAGATTCAAAGATGCACTGGGCATACCTCTTTAAAACCTGAGCACAAAAGTATAACTAATTAAGATATCAGTGACAATTTCGTGACTTTAATTATCAATTTATAATGATTCTAAATTGTTTTAAATCGCCTCTATTTAGTTTTCTAAGCCCTTTTTTAAAGGCCCGCCAAAAATCATCCGAAAAAATACGGGAAGGGAATTTGAAATATTAAAAAAATATTATTACTCTATTTAAGAGGGCGGCTATAAGCTCCGGCCATGGTAGAAATCTAGGTCGTAGTATGACATCCTACGGGCTGAAAAACAAGAAAGGAGCTCAAGAGCTCCTTATAAAATATTACTGTTTTAATATCCAAGCAAAAATTAATGGTGCAACGATAGTGGCATCTGATTCAACAATGAATTTAGGTGTTTCTATGCCTAGCTTTCCCCACGTAATTTTTTCATTGGGTACCGCGCCTGAGTAAGAGCCATAAGATGTAGTTGAATCTGATATCTGACAGAAATAACTCCAGAACGGAATATTCTCCATTTCCATGTCTTGATAAAGCATGGGCACAACACAAATCGGAAAGTCGCCCGCTATACCTCCCCCAATCTGAAAAAAGCCAATGCCTTTACCATCACTATTTTTTACGTACCAATCTGCCAGGTAAGCCATATATTCAATTCCGCTTTTCATGGTGGAAGCTTTCAACTCGCCTTTAATCACATAGGAAGCGAAGATATTTCCCATCGTGCTGTCTTCCCATCCAGGTACCACAATCGGAAGATTCTTTTCTGCGGCAGCCAACATCCACGAGTTCTTTGGATCGATTTCGTAATATTGTTCTAACACACCGCTTTTCAGCATTTTGTACATATACTCGTGCGGAAAATAACGTTCTCCTGCCTGTTCAGCATCCTTCCATATTTTGTGGATATGTTGCTGTAATCTCCTGAAAGCTTCTTCCTCCGGAATACAGGTGTCTGTTACGCGGTTATAGTGATTTTCTAATAGATCCCATTCGTCTTGTGGACTCAAATCTCGGTAATGAGGCACTCTTTTATAATGAGAGTGTGCTACCAGATTCATGATATCTTCTTCTAGGTTAGCCCCGGTACAGCTAATAATGGAAACCTTATCTTGACGGATCATTTCGGCTAGGGAAATTCCCAGTTCGGCCGTACTCATTGCTCCTGCCAACGTAATCATCATTTTGCCCCCCGCATCCAAATGGGCTTCATAGCCTTTGGCAGCATCTACCAACGATGCGGCATTAAAATGCAGGTAATTTTTCTCTATAAATTGTGATATTGGACCTCTTTCAACACTCATGATATATGTGTTTTGTTTTAGTTGACAAAGATAGGATTTTTATGGAGATCAGCGATCGGATATCAACCAATAAAAACGGAAATAAAACAGCAAACGGATTGCTAATGGCTGATGGCTTTTGACTAACTTTGCACTATGAAGAAAGTTGCCATACTCTATGTCATAGTTATCCTGTTTCTTTTTTCTTACCATTCTGCCTTCGCTTGGGGGCTTACCGGTCATCGTGTGGTAGGTGCGCTTGCCGATCAACATTTAAGCAAGCGGGCAAGAAAAAATATTCAGGAAATTCTGGGTAATGAATCTTTAGCAATGGCTGCGAATTGGCCCGACTTTATAAAATCTGACCCAGCTTTCAATTATTTAGGCAGTTGGCATTATGTAAATTTCAAAAGCGGCCTGACTTACGAACAGCTAAGCCAACAACTACATAGCGACACGACCGCTAATGCTTACAACAAGCTCCTTATGTTGATTCAGCAGCTTAAAAATCGACATTCTTTAGATAAAGCCACTCAGGTAATGTACCTTCGTCTTATTATACATATTGTGGGCGACATCCATCAACCGATGCATACGGGCCGCTTTGAAGATCTAGGAGGTAATAAGATCAAACTCTATTGGTTCAATATCCCCACGAATCTCCATCGAATTTGGGATGAGCAATTGATAGATTTTCAGCAGCTAAGTTTTACGGAATATACCCAAGCGATTAATTTCAGCACAAAGGAACAGCGCGCTATGTGGCAGAACAGCTCATTGGAAAACTGGCTGTATGAATCTTACCAGATTAGTGAATCTTTGTATAAAGATGTCCAACCTGAAGAGAAGCTCAGCTATCGCTATAACTTCGATCATATCAACACGCTGAATCAACAACTACTAAAGGGTGGAATCCGACTGGCTAAAATACTTAACGATTTGTTTGGTTAGCACTTAGGTGTTAAGTATTCGCATTTAGCGCTGCCGCCTATTTAGAAAAAACCCATATTTTTTCAGGTGTTACGCAGCTATCCAAAGGAATGTCATGTGCTTCACAATCAATAATCTTATCAACGGGATCAAATAGCGACAAACCAATTTTACGAATATCCGGACGGCATTCGCTTAAAAAGCGATCATAATAGCCCTTGCCATAACCTACCCGGTTCCCCTCCATGTCGAAACTTAGCAAAGGTAAGAGCACAGCATCTATCAATCCTACCGCTACTTGGTTGGTCGATCCTTCGGGCTCTACGATGCCCCACTTGTTTTTCATTAATGCTTGTTCGCCCAACACGTAATGGGTCATTATGTTCTTCTGCAAATCGCTTTTTGGCACCACAATTTTTGTATTGGGATAATTCGCCTTTATATAGTCAATGAGGAGAAATGTATTAGGCTCTCTTTTTTCCAATATAGGCAGAAAGGTATGGAGGTACGCAATTCTGTCCATTGGCAAGGACTGAAAGTTTCTCAGCAAACTTGCATTGAGCTGATGGTACTGCGTATCCGACAATTGATCGCGCATAAACTTAAACCGCAATCTGCTAGCTTGTTTTGTATACATTCCGTCTCTACTATATTAAAAGGCAAATAAAAAACGGCCTTAGAGAAGAGCTCTCAAAGACCGCCTAATCAACCTAAACCTAAAAACTTAATCAAATTATTTCACCCGTTCGATATAATCCCCGGTTCTGGTATCAACCTTAACTTTATCACCTTGGTTGATGAACAAGGGAACACGAATTTCAACGCCCGTTTCCACGGTAGCGCTTTTCAGGGCGTTTGTAGAGGTATCGCCTTTCACAGCAGGTTCCGTATAAGTAATCTCAAGCTCTACCGTAGTAGGTGTTTGAGCCATAATCGGTTCCTCACTTTCAAAGGCCACCAATACATTCATACCCTCTTTCAAGAACCGTGCCGAATCACCAAAAAGCGATTTGGGGATATTATATTGCTCAAAAGAGACATTATCCATTACAACGAAAAAGTCTCCTTCATCATAAAGGTATTGATAATCGTTCGTCTCAACACGCGCAATCTCAACCTCCTCATCGGTACGGAAGCGATACTCCACCAACTTACCCGTTCTAACGTTGCGCATCTTCGCTTGATAAAAAGCACGTAGGTTTCCCGGAGTTCTATGAATATACTCATCTACAGATACCAATTCGCCGTTAAAACGCAATATATTGCCCGTCTTGACATCAGAAGCTTTAGCCATATCTATAAGTTATTATGTAAAAACATTTTTTCGGTGGTGCAAAGGTAACCTTAAAATTTGGATTCCCAAAAATTTAGTCGCCTAGTAGTTTTTATACTGCTCAATATGAATTTGATGCCGACAAAAGCTATATTCATGTTCTTGATTGGAACAAATAATCAGCAATTTGTTCTTGGCGAATCGCTCAATTAGATTAAGATACCAAGCGATCCCCTGTGTATCCAAATTGGATGTGGGTTCATCTAAAAATAAGGTAGGGGTTTGCGAACAGCAAGCCAAGGCCAATTTCGTGCGCTGTCTCATTCCGGACGAAAAGTAGCGTAGTTCTTTGTCCGCAGCGCGTTCGAGATCCAATAATTCAACTAGCAATTGTGCGTTCAGGCCTTCTTCCATTCGTTTAAAAGAAAAGTGAAAATCGATTAATTCACGTAGCGTAAACTCTTCGATCAGCTCTTGGTAGGGCGCCGCTAAAGCACTCGAGGAAAAAAACATATCCGCATCCAGTTTCTGATCTTCATCGAGGTATCGAATGGTGCCTTCGGATGCTGTAAGACTACCGATCAACACCTGAAGTAAGGTCGATTTACCGGACCCGTTAGGGCCTAAAATCGCATAACTATTTCCATGCAAAAAATGGTAATTGACCGATTTAAAAATCCACTCTCGATTGAAACGCCGACCGATATTTTCGAGTATGATATCCAAGTGCTAATCCTCCAGCAGTAAAAACACCATAAGCAGCTTAATGCTGCTTAGGTTAAAATCTTACAGCGCAACCTTTCCTTGGCCAAAGCCTTTCATAATCCCGCGATTAGAGCTTCGCACAAAGTCCAGGATCTCGTCGCGAATCTCCGTCGGTTGGCATTCCGTTTCAATGATATCCAAGGCTTTCGTTAAATTGTTGTTTTTCACAAACATGGTACGATAGATATCTTGGATTTCGTTGATTTGCTCAGATGAAAAGCCCCTGCGCCTTAAGCCGACAGAATTAATCCCCACATAAGAAAGTGGCTCTCTCGCTGCTTTAACAAAGGGCGGAACATCTTTACGAACCAAAGAACCTCCTGCAACAAACGCATGAGACCCAATATGGCAAAACTGATGAACAGCAACCATGCCCGCCAACACCACATAATCGCCAACTGTAATATGCCCCGCTAACGTGCTGCTATTTGAAAAAATACAATTATTACCAACAAAACAATCGTGGGCGATATGACTATATGCTTGGATAAGGCAATTATTTCCAACTACCGTACGCCATCTATCTTTTGTGCCTCTATTAATGGTCACACATTCGCGGATGGTGGTATTATCACCAATTTCAGCGGTAGTGTCTTCACCCGCAAATTTGAGATCCTGCGGGATGCCACTTATTACCGCCCCAGGGAAAATACGACAATTTTTCCCGATACGCGCGCCATCCATGATAACAACATTCGAGCCTATCCATGTTCCTTCGCCTATTTCTACGTTTTTATGAATAGTTACAAAAGGTTCGATCACTACATTTTCCGCGATTTTGGCTTGCGGATGTATATATGCCAATGGTTGGATCATCTTATTGCTCTTTAATTTCTTCTTTTATCTTAACTATCTGTGCCATCAATTCTGCTTCTACCACAATCTTTTCGCCAACCATGCCAACACCTTTCATTTGAGCGATACCTCTTCTTATCGGTTGCAATAAACTACAGTGAAAAATAATGGTATCTCCCGGCTTCACCTGTGCTTTAAACCGAGCGTTCTCAATTTTCAAAAATAAGGTGATATAATTCTCTGGGTCGGGTACGGTATTTAACACCAATATGCCTCCTGTTTGCGCCATGGCCTCAATTTGAAGAACTCCGGGGAATAGCGGCTCATTTGGAAAATGCCCCATGAAAATGTCTTCATTCATTGTCACATTCTTCAAACCCACCACATGAGTTTTTGTAAGTTCCAGAATCTTATCCACCATCAGCATCGGCTGCCTATGGGGTAAAATCTTCATAATCTGCGCCGTATCATAAACGGGGGTCATATTCGGATCGTAAACCCGCACATACTTCTTGTTCTTTTCCCTACTAATCTGCGCTTTGATCTTTTTGGCAAATGCCACATTGGCAGCATGCCCGGGACGTGCAGCCATGATATGTCCCTTCAACGGCCGCCCTACTAAGGCCAAATCGCCAATCATATCCAACAACTTATGCCGTGCCGGCTCATTCTGATGGCGAAGCTTAATATTATTCAGGATACCTTCCCTTGCCACATCGATATCTTCCCGATTAAAGAGTTTCGCTAAATGCTTCAGCTCATCTTTACTCACATCTTTATCGACTACTACAATCGCGTTATTTAAATCACCTCCTTTAATCAGATTATGTTCAAGCAACATTTCTAATTCATGCAAGAAACAAAACGTTCTGGACGAGGCAATTTCCTTTTTAAATTCACTGATGCTAGTAATAGCAGAGTGTTGACTTCCCAATACGGGTGAATTATAATCAATCATACAGGTAAATCGATACCCATCTAAAGGCATCGCAACCATCTCTACTTTTCTATCAGCTTCGGTATAATGTATATTATGAGGTATTTCGTAATATTCCCGATCTGCTTCCTGATCTTTATACCCTGCCTTCTCAATGGCTTCTACGTAAATTAAAGCACTCCCATCCATAATCGGAACTTCAGGGCCATCAATTTCTATCAGCACATTATCAATCTCCATTCCTACTAAGGATGCCAGTAAGTGTTCTACCGTGCTTACGCTTGCGCCATTTTGTGTAATCGTGGTTCCTCTCGAAGTGTCTGAAACGTTATCCACGTCAGCATCGATGATGGGCTGACCTTCTAAATCTATTCGTTTAAATTTATATCCATGATTTACAGGTGCCGGCTTAAAAACTAATGTAGCATGTTTACCAGTGTGGAGGCCAACCCCTGAAATCGTAATTTCTGAATTAAGTGTTCTTTGTTTAACGTTCATCTCTTCCTAATAATTTAAGGCTAGCATACGCTGTCGCTGCTAGTACTCATTTATTCTTCGTCAAGTTTTTTAATTAGTTTTTCAATTTGATCCAAGCGGCGTTCCAAATCCGGTAATCGCTGCAATACTACTTGTGCTCGCATCTGATTCTGGAACTGACTTGCCGGTGTTCCCGCCCATTTCAACCCGGGGGTATCTATAGAACGGTTGATACCGGATTGCGCCTGCACTTGTGTACCATCAGCTATCGTGATATGTCCTACGGCACCTACTTGTCCTCCTAAAACTACATTCTTACCGATTTTTGTACTTCCTGAGATACCTGTTTGAGCAGCTATAACTGAATTTTCTCCAACCTCCACATTATGCGCCAACTGAATTAAATTATCCAGTTTTACACCTTTTCGAATGATTGTATGTCCCATCGTTGCACGATCGATTGTGGAATTAGAGCCGATTTCAACATCATCTTCTATAACAACGTTTCCGATTTGACTTATTTTACGATAGGTACCATCCTCTTGTGGAGCGAAGCCAAAACCATCGCTTCCTATAACAGTGCCTGAATGGATCACCACATTTTTTCCTAAAACACAATCGTGATATATTTTTACACCGGGGAATAAAATACTCCCCGCGCCTATCTTAACATTATCGCCAATGTACACCTGCGGATAAATGCTTACATTATCCTCTAGTACAACATTGTCTCCGATATAAGAAAAAGCCCCTACATATACATCCTCCCCTAGCTTAGCGGAGGGATGGATATAGGAAGGCGTTTCTACTCCCGTTTTATGAAAACGGAATTTATTATATTGCTCTAATAGCAAGGTAATTGCCGTATAGGCATTCTTCACTCGAATAAGCGTGGCACTTATCGGCTCCTCAACCGTTAAGTCATTATTGACAATAACAATGGATGCTTCTGTCGTGTAAAGGTAGTTTTCATATTTAGGGTTAGCTAAAAAAGTAAGCCCCCCTTGGCTAGCTTCTTCGATTTTTTCAACCCTCGATACCACAACATCTTCGTTTCCCTCTATAGAACCATCAATGATTTCGCTAATTTGTTTGGCAGTAAATTGCATCGCGCAAATTTATGTGTTAAATTTTTATGAACAAATTTTAAATTCCTTTGTATATCAATACTTTGCGAACTTCTGACAACTACCGCAATTCTTTTGGGTAAGCAATCATAAATTTCTTGACCTTTTTTGCCAGCACTTCCAAGTTCGATAAATCGGAGGCTGTCGTAATATCTTGGATGGTACCATCCTTCATCAAAATGTTAATATTTCCCTCACCGGCATCGTAAGCACTGTTTTCTACCGACTGCGTGAATACGAAATAATGCACTTCATCCTCCCCAACCTTGAACAGGTTCATAGCTGCGCGACGTAATGCTTCTATTCGTTCCTTGGTAGGCATAAAATTACTTAATTCGACATGATAGAGCCTCCTTGTCATAAATTGCTCACACAACTTAGATAAGACAGTATCCTCATGCTTTACCCCCATTTTCACAGTTGCCAAAATGTCTGTATCATCCAGCATGGTAAAAAATTCGAGATGGGCGCGATCTTGTAAAAAATCCTCCTTTGTGACTCTGTTATCAATAAAATGTTTCAACGCCTCTGTTGCAAATACGTTGTTTCCTTTATCGGTAAGCTCCTTTGCACGCTGTAAGATTTTAATCAACATCTGTTCAGCACTTAATACCGTTTTATGCAGGTATACTTGCCAGTACATTAGTCTACGGGCAATTAAAAACTTCTCAACCGAATAAATTCCCTTTTGTTCAATCACCAAGCCGTTATTAGCAACGTTCAGCATTTTAATAATCCGATCAAAGCTGATCACCCCTTCGGAAACACCGGTAAAAAAGCTGTCTCTGTTGAGATAGTCCATTCGGTCCGTATCAAGCTGACTCGACACTAATTGATGCAAAAATCGCTTTGGATATTTGTCTTTAAAGATATCAATCGCCATAGACAAGCTACCATTGAATTTCCGGTTCATTTCATTCATTATTAACGACGAAATATGCTCATGTGATACTCCCTGTACCAGGGTGTGTTCCAACGAGTGCGAAAATGGTCCATGACCTATGTCATGTAGTAATATGGCTATAATGGCGGCCTCTTCTTCCTCCGCTGTTATATCGATATCTTTACCTTTCAGGGTCTCTAAAGCTAAGCCCATCAAATGCATAGCGCCGAGTGCATGTTGAAAACGCGTATGTAGTGCCCCTGGATAAACTAAATGTGTTAGGCTTACCTGTTTAATATACCGAAGGCGTTGAAAATAACGATGCTGTATCAGATCAAATATCAAATCTGATGGTATGGAAACAAAACCATAAACAGGATCATTAATAATTTTTTTCTTATTCAAAAGCCAAAAAATTTAAGCACAAAGGTGCTATTTTTTAATGAAATGTCCATGATGCAGCTTCTCTTTCTACATCGAAATCAAATCTAAATTGAATTTATTTACGTCGCTGTTAATTTTTGTTAAAAAAGCGGAAAGGCTCCAAACAATTACGTAAGTTCGTAATTCTATATTGAGATAGGACATAGGACTTAGAACGTAAAACTTATAACGTAACGATGCAAGAAACAAATATATTATGGGCAGATGATGAGATCGATTTATTAAAGCCTCACATTATGCTGCTCAATGAAAAGGGATATGGTGTAAAAACAGTCACCAATGGACATGATGCCGTTGAAGCTTTCAAAAATTCCTTTTATGATTTAGTATTCTTGGATGAAAATATGCCGGGACTTACAGGTCTGGAAACCTTAGGGATTTTAAAGGGCATTAATCCGACCGTCCCCATGGTAATGATCACGAAGAATGAAGAAGAGTTTCTGATGGAAGATGCAATAGGTTCGCAAATCGATGATTACCTGATTAAACCGGTAAATCCGAAACAAGTTCTATTGACCATCAAAAAGTTCACTGAGAATAAACGCTTAGTAAGCGAAAGAACATCGATGGCTTACCAGCAGGAGTTTAGAACGCTTGGCATGACCCTGAATGATAATCTGGACTTTAATGAATGGGTTGATGTTTATAAAAAATTAGTTTATTGGGAGCTTTCACTCGAAAAATTGGAAGATGAAGGCATGCACGAAATCTTGACCATGCAAAAGGCGGAAGCCAATGCCCAGTTTTCGAAATTTGTTGAAAAGAATTACCTGCATTGGGTCAAAGATCCGGAGAGCGGGCCGGTTTCATCGCCTCAACTATTTAAGAAAAAAGTATTCCCGGTACTGGATAACAAGCCTACCTTTTTCTTTTTAATAGACAATTTACGATATGATCAATGGAAAGTGATACATGAAATCATCGGCAATTACTATCGTATGGATGCGGAGGAGACTTATTACAGTATTTTGCCTACGGCGACCCAATATGCCCGGAATGCTATTTTCAGCGGGATGATGCCGCTTGATATGGAGAAGAACTTTCCGCATATTTGGCAAAACGATGAAGACGAGGGGGGCAAAAATCTACACGAGGAAGAGTTTTTAGCGGCACAAATAAAAAATACGTTTCGGAAAGAATGCAAATTCAGCTACCATAAAATTCTTACACTGGAACAGGGAAGAGACATCACGGACAATCTATCCAATTTGATGGGAAACGACCTTAATGTGCTGGTTTATAATTTCGTCGATATGCTGTCCCATGCCCGGACTGACATGGCCATGATCCGGGAGCTTGCCAGCGATGAAGCAGCCTATCGCTCGCTCACGCTGTCATGGTTCAAACATTCACCACTTTTAGATACCCTAAAATGGCTCGCGCAAAAAAATGTACGTGTCATTCTTACGACTGACCATGGCACGATTCGCGTAAAACATGCAAGTAAGGTAATCGGCGATCGGAACACGAATAGTAATCTTCGTTACAAACAGGGTAAAAATCTAAACTTTATTGATAAGGATGTACTACACATCAAGAACCCACATGAAGCAAAATTGCCGAAACTTCACGTAAGTTCAAGTTTTATATTTGCCAAGGAAGACACCTATTTCGTTTATCCTAACAACTATAACCAGTTTGTCAATTACTTCAACGAAACTTTTCAACACGGTGGTATTTCTCTTGAAGAGATGATCATTCCGTATATTACGTATACACCGAAATGATGAAGGATCGTAATCGGTTTCACCGGTGAGTATTACGAAAAGACTTTAGAAAGCACGTTGCATATCCATGCCGGTTTCTCTAAGTTTGCTTCATGATTCTTACCGTTAACGACATAAGCGAACTACCTGATGTGGCAAAAAAAATACTCCTTTTTGTAGCCGATGATCGGGTAGTTTTGTTTTTCGCTCCAATGGGAGCGGGAAAAACTACACTTATTAAAGAGCTTTGCAAGCAACTACAGGTTACCGACCAAGCAGCCAGTCCAACTTTTTCAATCGTTAACGAGTACCATAGTCCTCAGGGAAACGTTTATCATTTTGATTTTTACCGGTTGAAAGAGGAACAGGAAGCTTTAGATCTGGGTTATGAGGAATACTTCTTCTCAGGAAACTATTGTTTTATTGAATGGCCTGAAAAAATCCCTAATCTCCTACCCGAAGAGGTAGTGAGTGTTACAATTGAGCTCGGAGAAAAAAATGAACGTAAAATTAGGATACAAAAAGGGATTCCATCTTCCCATTTGTCTGAACTTTATTAGCATGCTCCCATTTCTTCATTTATCCTGCTATTTATCTTTTTTTCTGTGTACCGATTAAAATGCTTTCGATCAAAATCGAGCAAGTTTTGCATCCGAATGGCAGACGCAATTATAAAACATGAACGAACTGTAGATACTTTTTCGTAAATTAACCCGATTTTTTGTGTAATTGAGCTCTGTATGACAGAATTATCTAACTTGGCGCGTCAAGCGATGATGCAGCCACAGGAGGCCATGCTAGAAACCGGCAAAAAGAAGAACAGTTTATTAATCGGAATCCCTAAGGAAGTGAGCTTTCAGGAGAACCGTATTGCGCTTACGCCTTTGTCTGTTGCTTTACTTGTAGAGAATGGTCATCAAATTATGTTAGAGTCCGGCGCAGGAAACGGTGCCAACTTTCTGGATCATCACTACAGCGAGCAGGGCGCTATCATTGTTCATGAAAAGGAACGCATTTACACCTGCGACATTATCGTCAAGATTGGGGCTCCCACCTTGGAAGAAATTGATTTAATGAAAACCGGCCAGGTCCTGTTTTCCAGCCAACAACCCTCTTTATTGGGCTTTGAGCATTTAAAAGCCATGATGAAGAAGAAGGTTACGGCGCTATCTTATGAGTATTTGCGGGACGAGGATAACCGGTTAACGGTTGTACGTGCAATGAGCGAAATTGTAGGCGCTACCTCTATTCTAATTGCCGGCGAATATTTAAGTAACGTGTTCCAAGGCAAGGGCCTGATGCTGGGGGGGATTACCGGCGTTCCTCCTACTGAAATAGTCATTATCGGTGCCGGAACGGTTGGAGAGTATGCGACCCGTGCCGCACTCGCCTTAGGTGCACAGGTAAAAGTCTTTGACAGTTCATTATATCGTCTTCGACGCTTACAAAACAATCTAGGGAATAAAGTATTCACCTCGGTTATTCAACCCATTGTACTCCAAAAAGCGGTCCTATCCTGTGACATCGTAATAGGTGCGATGCGCGCCACCAATGGCAGAAGTCCGTGTATTATTACCGAAGAAACCGTTTCTAAAATGAAACCCAACTCTGTGCTGGTTGATGTCAGTATTGACCAAGGCGGTTGTTTCGAGACCTCTCATATAACCAATCACGATTCCCCTGTTTTCAGAAAGTATGATGTTATTCATTACTGTGTTCCCAATATAGCATCTCGTGTTGCCAGAACAGCCACCTATGCGCTGACAAACATTTTCGCACCGATTTTGTTGGATATTGGGGAACAGGGCGGGCTATTGAAAGTTATCTGGAACAAACCGGGTATTCGAAATGCCATTTATCTTTACCAAGGACAGTTAACGAATAAAGATATAGCCAATAAATTTAATTTAACCCCGAAAGATCTCGAATTACTGATTGTATCCCATCGATGATCACTTTAGGTGTTAAATCAAGGCATATATGAAGGTTTTAAGAAAACAGTTTTATAAAGACGCTTTCACTCTACTTAAGGCAACGGTCATTGGCTTCGGTGACGACAAAGTATCGAAAATGAGTGCAGCATTATCTTACTATACCATATTTGCGTTGGCTCCTCTCCTGATCATTATATTGGCTGTTGTTAGCTTTGTTTTGGGTGATGATGCACAACAGGGAAGAATCTTTCAGCAAATAAACGAATATGTCGGGGCTGATGCCGCCGCACTTATACAATCACTTATAAAAGGCTTATCGGTCGGAAAAGGATCCATTATTGCAACCATTATTGGTGTGGGCACATTGATTTACGCATCGACAAAAGTTTTTGTAGAAATGCAGGATTCGCTCAACATGATCTTTAACGTGAAGCCCAAACCAAAAAGAGGTTGGGTAAAACTACTTGTTGATCGTGCGCTGTCTTTTTCCATTGTGCTTATTCTGGGCTTTTTGTTAGTTGTTTCTTTACTCTTGAATGTTGTCATTTCTGTTATTAGCACTACGCTCATCAAGTATCTTCCCGATTTTCAGGTTTTTGGTTTAGACCTTTTCGACGAAACAACCAACATCGCCTTATATCTTGCCAATACCCTTATAACCTTTATTGTTTTATCCGTTCTTTTTGGCTGTATTTTTAAATTCCTTCCAGACGTAAAAATCAAGTGGAAAGACGTACGGTCGGGTGCTTTCTTCACCGCCATCTTATTTATGATCGGCAAGTGGGCGATAGGCTTGTATATGCAGCATGCGGCACCTGCATCCGGATATGGTGCCGCCGGTTCCATAGTAATTATCTTGCTTTGGATAAACTACACATCCTCCATTCTATTTTTCGGCGCTGAGTTTACGGAAAAAAATGCAGAGATGTTCGGAGACGGTATCAAACCCTCCTCCATTGCCGTTCGCATCAATCAGCAGGAGATAACAGGTAATAGTTTCAAGCATTGATTTAACCAATATCCATCACCTCCTTTTTCTTCTTATTTCTAAAACGCTTCGGTAGAATCTGTAGAATTTCACTTTTCAAAGCTTCAATGGCTCTTTTCTTTAGGTAGTTCTGTTGCGTGATTAAACTAATTTCGCGAACCGGTTCGGGCGATTTAAAATAACGCACCTGATCAAGTTCCTTTACAGAAAACTCAGCAATACTCAATTCAGGCATAATCGTTACGCCCGCATTCGTATCCACCATCCGTTTTAGGGTTTCTACACTGCCGGTGTTATATTCGAAGGAATCGTCCGGGTTCATCGTTTTCCTCCTATTGCAGATATTCAGTACCTGATTCCGCATACAGTGCCCTTCGTTCAGTAACCAAAGTTTTTCATTCAATATATCACTTGCAGTAACGGCTTTTTTCTTTGACAAACTGCTTTCTTTAGCTATATAAGCAACAAACGTTTCATAGAACAAGGGGTGTTCCTGCAAATTGGGCTCGTGGATCGGTGTCGACAAAATACCGCAATCTAATACCCCTGTTTTTAACTCCCTGACTATCTTTTCTGTTGTATACTCCCATACATGCAAATGCAATTTCGGATATTTCTCCATGAAATTGCCTAATACCTTTGGTAATAGATACGGGGCAACCGTCGGAATCACACCGATTTTTAATTCACCTTCCACCTCGCCTTTCTTATAAGCGACAATCTCTTTAATTTTCTGGCTCTCTAAAACCGCCACTCTCGCTTGTCGGATGATTTCTTCTCCGATTTCGGTAGGCACAATAGGCTGCCGGGTCCTATCAAAAATCCGAACACCTAAAGATTCTTCTAATTTTTGAATCTGCATACTCAATGTAGGCTGCGTTACAAAACACTTATCTGCAGCGGCCACAAAACTTCTATATGTATCAACAGCTATAATATATTCTAATTGAACAAGCGTCATAATATAAATTTTGATTATACAAACATAGCAAAATTCGATGTAAGATGTTCATACCGAAGCACTACCTTTGGTCGACAGAGGAATCATACTAAACAATTTTACACATGGAAGAGAAAAAGAAGTTAACAACTGCCTCGGGTATTCCCGTCACTAACAATGAAGACTCGATGACCGTTGGGCCACGCGGCCCTATATTATTGCAGGATTTTCACCTGCATGAAAAAATGGCCCATTTTAATCGCGAACGAATTCCCGAACGCGTGGTGCACGCTAAAGGTTCGGGTGCTTATGGCACATTTACCGTAACCCAGGACATCACCACCTACACAAAAGCTAAAATTTTTAATGAGATAGGCAAAAAAACGCGTTTGTTTTTACGCTTTTCAACGGTTGGAGGGGAAAAAGGTTCAGCTGATACAGAAAGAGATCCACGCGGCTTTGCCGTTAAGTTCTATACGGAAGACGGCAATTGGGATCTCGTCGGCAATAATACACCGGTTTTCTTTGTAAAAGATCCAAAAAAATTCAGCGACTTTATCCATACACAGAAGCGTGATCCGCAAACCAATATGAAAAGCGCAACGATGTTGTGGGATTTCTGGTCGTTAAACCCGGAGAGTCTGCATCAGGTGCTTATACTGATGTCAGACCGGGGCACACCTGTAGGATATCGTCACATGCACGGTTTTAGCAGTCACACATTCTCTTTCATCAATAGCAATAATGAGCGTGTATGGACCAAGTTCCATTTCAAAACGGAACAGGGCATTAAAAATTTCACCAATGACGAAGCGATGCGCATGCGGGGAGAAGATCCTGATTTTGCACAGCGCGATTTATTTGAAGCGATTGAACGCGGCGATTTCCCTCGCTGGAAACTATATATACAGATAATGACGGAGGAACAGGCGAAGGCCTTTCGCTGGAATCCCTTTGACTTAACCAAAATTTGGCCTCAGAGAGAGTATCCTTTACAAGAAGTGGGCGTTTTAGAACTGAATGAAAATCCATCCAATTATTTTGCCGAAGTAGAACAGGCGGCCTTCGCACCGGCACATGTTATTGACGGTATTAGCTATTCGCCCGACAAGATGTTGCAGGGGCGGATTTTGTCTTATCCGGATGCCCATCGTTATCGATTAGGTGTAAATTATGAGCAAATTCCGGTAAACAGGTGCCCTTTTATGGTAGCCAATTATCAACGGGATGGCTATATGCGCGTAGACGGAAATGGAGGCTCCACGCCAAACTATTTCCCCAACAGCTTTGATAGCATCTATGAAGATGAAAGCTACAAACAGCCTGCATGGAATTTAGAAAGCGATATTGCCGATTGGTATAACCGCAACGCGCCGGGCGAGGATGATCACTATACGCAACCTGGAAATCTTTTCAGATTGATGACACCGGAAGCCAAACAAAACACCATTCATAATATCGTGACCTCAATGAAGGGTATCACCGGCTCCAAGAAGGAGCTCATTATTAACCGACAGCTGTGTCACTGGTTTAGAGCCGATGTGCAGCTCGGCATGGCCATTGCGCAGGGATTGGGGCTAAGTATGGAATCACTCAGTCAACATATGCCACAAGCTCAATAAACAAAACCAACCATCCAGGGGAGAGACAGGTCCTCTCCCCTGATTATGTAAACCTATATTTCAGGTACCATAAGGTTTTTAAACGCCTTTATAGGATTCGTCTAAAAAGCAATGGTGACAGGAAGGTTGAGTGCATTTAAAAAGAACCTTTTTCTTAGTCAAATTTATCGTGTTCTTTTTGTCTTAACACAAAAAGAACCAAAAAAGTCAAGGCGTGTGTAGGCTACCTTGCAACCGATGGCAAAGCATCGCTGGCGCGTATTGGAGCCGTTTCACTTCCTCAATCCGCTTGGATATTGCCGTATGAACAGACGTGCAAATGCTTTGCGGCTCGTTGCGTCGGTATCCTCCAAGGCCGATCTTCCAGCGCACAGGGCTATATTTAGGGCTGAAGAAATAATACGTCCGGTTAAAAGTAAAAGCCCTACGTTCTGCTAAAATATCACCTAGGAAATTTGCGGTTTGCACGTTGAGGCACTATCGTTGTAGCAAAGTTCCAAGTGATGGGTTTTTGGTTACTTTTTGCGGAAAAAAGTGACAAAAATAATCGTTCTTTTAATTTAAACATCCTATTGAATACGAGTGTGGTAACCTCGGTAGAGAAGCAACTCATAACACACAAATCACAACTTATTTTTATCTTTGTATATGCTTAATAACAAAGAGATAAATTCCTTGATACATCTATTAGACGATCCGGATGAAGAGGTATTTCGGCACGTTGAGGAGAAGTTGTTAACACTAGGGACAGCGGTTATTGCTCCGTTGGAAGCTGCTTGGGAAAAATCATTTGATTCTTTTCTTCAGTCGAGGATAGAGAACCTAATTCATAAAATCCAGTTTGAACAGGTTTTTAATGAATTGGAACTTTGGTATATGGGCGGGGGGTTTGATTTATTGCAGGGCTTGATTATTGTCAATAAATATCAATATCCCGATCTGGAAGATCAAACCATCATCAATCAAGTAGAAGAAATTAAGCGCGATGCTTGGCTGGAAATGATGTATAACATGAGCGCTGTGGAGAAAGTACGTTTATTAAATAACGTATTTTACAATATGCATGGCTTCAAAGGTAATACCAAAAATTACCACGATCCGCAAAATTCATACATCGGTAAAGTGCTGGAAACGAGGAGAGGAAACCCGATTTTATTAGCAGCACTATATAGTATTGTAGCGCAGCGTTTGGATATCCCAATTTATGGTGTCAATTTGCCACGCCACTTTATATTGGCTTATATGGACGAACAAATTAAGGCCGACGAAGCAGGAGTTCTTTTTTATATCAATGCTTTTAATAGGGGCCAGATATTTGGAAGACATGATGTCTTATCGTTTTTAAAGCAACTTAATTTGCCTAATGATGAACAATTCTTTTTGCCGTGTGATAACTTGGCGATCGTCAGCCGTGTCTTGCGTAATCTATTAGCTTCCTATAATCAAGCAGGCAGCTTAGAAAAAGCCGCTGAAATACAACGTTTATTGGGTATTTTCGGGTAAAGGCAAGGAGCCGAATTCGCCGGCCCCTTGCTCGGTATTATCTCGCCATTAAGCTAACGGCTTCACTCCAATCACTTACACCTTTTCCATTACGGGCACGCACGCGTACGCGGCAAACAACACCGGGAATCAGCGGAGCGATAATGTTGTTACGAGACGAAGTAGTAGATAAGATGTCGCCCCATAATATGTTTCCATTATCGTCTACTTCGGTAGCATAGCAGTATTCGTACTCCCAGGCTTTTTTAACCGGGTTAAAATCGAAGCGAATTTGTCCGCTCTGTGCGGTATCGCTCAGACGAAGACGCTCTGGTATAGCAGGAGCAATCAACGAGGACCGAAGCGGCTTTACGGGAAAGCCCGAACTTAAAATAATATGTAAGGCCCCGTCTGCAACGGCATCCACATAAAACGCTAATTGCCTAAGTCCTTTCTCGAGTGCCTGGCGACTCACATTTTTTTCACTGGTGTTCAAAGGACTACCCTTCCGGGTAGCCGCCAGTTTGAGCCGATAATCATCAAGGAGTAACTGTATATCTGTCAACGCCGGAACGGGCGTTTCGAAATTTGGATTGTCCGTCATGGCGGTAATGACGGTTGTTCCTAAAGTTGCCATGGCGTCGTCTGCGATATTACTAAATCCTATAGCGATGTATCTATTTTGCATATTTAAAAAATTAAAAATTAAAAAATAAAAAGTAAAAAGCTTGTCTCCCGAAGGGATGGCCTATTACTTAAAGCCTATCGCCTATTGCACATTTACGTTGGCTTGGACGGATGTTTTCTCTTTGTTATCATCTACTTATATTTGTATAAGTCCATCAACCGCTGATGAACAAAACAAAATTGAGTAGAATCAAAAAAAGCCATGTCCGAAAATGACGCATATGGCGTTTTTGTCGTTTTTTGACGCTTTTGTCCGATAAAAGAGGAGGAAAAGTACGTTTAAGGATGACCAAATCGAACGCTCTATTGACTAAATTTATTCCAAATCCATATAGATTTAATACAATCTTGATCGTTGTTAATATAAACTTAGAAAGGTCTGACAGAACGTTATAGAACTTTGTCACAACTGTGAACAACGTTAGAACAATTTTAACCAATTATGGGGTAATCTTGTTTGTGTTTAATTCAAACTTGATTAAGATTACGACAAACTTGGTCTAGTTTATAACAACATTGTTCATTGTTATTGCAAACGTAAACAAGTTTGCTATTTCTTTAGTTAAGTTTATAGCAGAGATGAGCAAGGTTAAAGCAAGCTTGATCAAAAGTGTCTCAACTTATCTTAAAATTACCTTCATATTGTTTGTATTTACTTCAAACGCTTCTACCTTCATAACAAACTAATACGTGTTAAGGATAAACTTAAGCATGTTTATCTCAAACTTATTTGCGTTTGTCTTAAACTTAATTGTGTTTATCCCAGTCTTACTGACATTTATTAAGGCTTTCTAGACCTTAGGTGTGCCGCAAACAAAAAAAGCCGCGGGCAATTGCCGCGGCTTACCAAGAAATTTTTTTACATCGGAGCAATCCCATTGCTCATCTATCCACTCAATTCCGGTTAATCTTCAGAAAGGCAGCTATTTTTGATACAGGCGTATCGAGGTATTCTGCAACATGATATACCGTAACGGGCTGCTGCTTTTCCAAAGCATACATGTCGCGGATCAACTGCATATGGCGTTGGCATGTACGCATGCTCTTGCCCAAGATCAGCTGTAGATCCGCGGTAAAAACAGATAATCGACGTAAATTTACTTCCATATCCTCCATTTTTGCTATCACAAATTTAGCAGCTACCATAAGCAAAAGCAAGCATAAGCGCAATAAAACACGGCTTTTATTGAATTTTTATCAAATTTTAAATACCTGTCGTACAAGCTTTTCAATTTTCGTAATGCTTGATCAAATACTCATTATGAAAATGTTAAGGTTTTTGTAACAAAGAGGGCATTGAAACATAGAAAAATAGATAAATCACACAGTTCGGGTCAAAGCCTTTTAAACTAGCCGTAATGTGTATAAATTTTATTATCTTTACACATAGTAAAAATTACAGAAATGAGAACTAATATAGAGCTAGACGAAAACCTCATTCAACAGGCGCTTCAAATAAGTAAACTAAGGACAAAGAAAGAAGTCGTTCATGAAGCATTAAAGCAATATATTGCCTCTCTGAAACGAAAAAGCATTATAGCGTTGAGAAAGAAGGGCACTTGGGAAGGAGATCTCGACCAGATGCGTAGCCTATGAGGAGTTCTTTGCTTTTTGATACGTCGGTATGGGTTGATTTCCTGAACAAAAATGACACACCGCAAGCTTTATTATTGCAAGAATATATAGAAACGGATCGTGAGGTATTACTTACGCCCACCATTGTTCAAGAAATTCTCCAGGGAATACGTGAGGATTCAACTTATACAGAAATAAAGGAAGCACTATCCTATTTCACTTTATTGGAATTGCCTCCACGACGAGCAGCCATAGGTGCAGCAGACCTGTTTCGATCTCTACGCAAAAAAGGAGTGACCATACGTAAGAGCAACGATTGCCTAATTGCCTATTATGCTGTTTCCTTTTCAGTTCCCCTAGTTCATACCGATCGAGATTTTGATCATATAAGTAAATACAGCAAATTGAAGATCTGGAAGCAAAAAAATTAAAAGATATGCAATTAGGGGTTACCTATGTCAAATAGGGTTCTTCATCCGCTTATTGAGCTATTTCATTTACTGCTATCTATGATAGACACAATTAGATTCAATCTTTGAGCTATTTATAAACAAAGTCTGATGTTCGCTTTATGAGTTACTCATTCGGTCCCCGAGAATCAAGATACATAAATTCTGGCGTTAAAGATAACGCCCTGCTTGTCTCGGGTTCGATATTCCCATTAGCATCTAATGCAAATCTTATGAGTCGCCTTGCTCGATCGATGACATATATGAACTGGTTTCGATTGGGTAAATCGGTGATTGCAACGTCTATTGGGTCCACCAAACCAGTAGCTGCTCCGGTAATAATTCTTGTTGGTGTAATCGTTCCACCAGCCATTATCGCTTGCTTTGCATTCTCGATAACATAAATTTTTCCATCCACACTATTATTACTTGGATTATCCGTGAGTTTCGCAGGACCTAAATCGGAAAGAACCAGGATATCAAGTCTCGGAGAATAAGTAATACCTCGAATATCATTTGCTCCCGCAATGGTGATTGTATAATTTGGTTTAGCGTTGTTAATAAAAGTGTCTTGTATGGAAGCAATATCTTTTAATGCAAAACCCCATATTTCTTTGGTATTCCCTTGCATCGACAGCAATAGCAAAGAATCACTTGTATTAAGTGTCATATTTGTTGAAATACCCCAAGGAAGATTTGCCAGTTTAAGCCTTTTTCTTGGGGATTGCTGTCCCACCAGCCGCGAAGGATTATAGTATATGTTTAAGGAAGCGCTGTCTGGATGATCATTCGTAATAAATAACTGATCGGATTTGTTATCGTAACGAATGGCACGAGGCATATAAAGGTGAATAGTGTCCTTAAAGCTGCGCGTGGAAGTACCTATAACTCCAGCATCATTCACCGAGAAATACTTAATAGTAGTATCGTTTCTACTGACCTGAAAACCTTGTCTTAAATCAGGGCTATATGTGATACCCATTCCAAGCCGAGGCTGCGTATTCGCGCCGCTGGGAGCTGGTATATAACCGGCGCTATCCGCAGGATCAATCACTACCGCGTTTTGATAAACCTGCGTATCCGAATTAGCGATATCCGAAAACGATATATACAGCCTAGAGATAGGCGTTGCGGGATAGATCGGCTCATCATCTACCCGTTTACAGGAAGTCCACAGGCAGAGGATAATCAGGTTTAGCGCGAATATACGGTTCATTTGCATCGAGTACATTTTTTCTTGGAAATCGAAAACAATGTCCTTCATCATTTCCGGCTTCGGTATTTTACTATATAACGGCAACAAGGCAGAAAATTGCACAGCTGCAAACAAAAATAGTATAGCAAACTTAGATAAACTTTCTTTTATAAAAAAGTTTATCCATCTATTCTTAAAACAGAGCATTTACCGCGGGATAGTGCTTATATTAAAGGAACCTTTTTGTTTTTCTTTTTTTCCGCAAAAAAGAAACAAAAAACTCCTCGCTTGGAACTTTGCTACAACGGTGGTGCATCAACATGCAAACCGCAAATTTCCTAGGCGATACTTTAGCAGAACGTAGGGCTTTTACTTTTAACCGGACGTATTATTTCTTCAGCCCTAAATATAGCCCTGTGCGCTGGCAAAACGGCCTTGGAGGATACCGACGCAACGAGCCGCAAAGCATTTGCATGTCTGTTCATATGGCAATATCCAAGCGGATTGAGGAAGTGAAACGGCTCCAATACGCGCCAGCGATGCTTTGCCATCAGATGCAAGGTAGCCTACACAAGCCTTGATTTATTCACTTTTGTTTGTTTTCAGATGAGTTCATGAGCTCATCGCTCTGCTCTTCGGTTTTGTCGGCTTTTTATCAAGAAAAAGCTGATTAAGAAAAAAGTTCCTTTTCTTTCAAAGAGAAAAGAACAAATATAAAAGCTTTATCTTTGCTGCCGTATATGGCAAACTACCGTTTCTTCATTGATTATCTAATACACAAATTCTCCGCTAAAACACGCCATGGTGTGCATTCTCCATTTGTTTATAAACTTGTTGATGAGGTTATATATGATTTTTCAACTAAACCTTACGAAGAAGAAATCGAAAGAAAGCGGCAAGCGCTAAAGAAGGACACACGAATTATCACGGTAACCGACTATGGTGCCGGTTCGATGATGAATAATGGAAAACAAAAGGCCGTAGGTTTGATTGCGAAGAATGCCTTGAAGCCAAAACGGGTTGCACAGCTTATTGCTCGATTAGCCAACCGCTTTGCACCGGTAACCATTATAGAATTAGGCACTTGCCTAGGAATCACCACTGCCTACCTAGCCAAGGCTAATCCTAATGCCTCCATCACAACAGTAGAGGGTTGCCCGGAGACTGCGGCTGTTGCCCGGCAAACCCTCGATGAGCTTGGTGCGTCGCAGGTCCAACTGAAAATAGAAAACTTTGATATAATCCTACCGCAGCTTATTCAAGAGCAGGAAAAAATTGACTTTCTCTTTTTAGATGGTAATCATCGGAAGGAGGCGACTTTAAATTATTTTTATCATTGCCTACCTAAAGTTCATGAACAGACTGTACTGATCTTTGACGACATTTATTGGAGTGATGGCATGAAAGAGGCTTGGCAGGAAATCAAAAACCACCCACAGGTAACTTTAACAATCGACCTATTTTTCATTGGCTTGGTTTTCTTCAAAAAAGGCCAGGAAAAAGAACATTTTAAGATTAGTTACTAGTAGGCCATCAGTTTTCGGAAATGAGTTATCAGCTTTATTTTTAGCTGATTACCGATTGCTGATAGCCGATCACTCTAAAACGCTTCGCCGAGCGATAAATAAAAGGCTGATTGCTGCGGCTCTCCGGGACGTTTTTCGCCTATACCGTAATCAATCCGGATGCTCGAATTATGTTCCAGATCAAAGAAGTAGCGCAAACCACCACCGAAAGAAGGTTTCAGCGATGAAAAGTCTATCTTTTTATTGTAGACCGTCCCAGCTCCCATAAAGGCCGTAAAACCAATACGTGGATGAACGCGATAGCGCAACTCTGCCTGCGAGGTCATCAATGTCTTGTCTCGGTATCTACCTGGATAATACCCTCGCATGACTTCATCACTTCCTAGCTGCGGAAATAAATAGAATGGCACATTGCCGAAGTATTCATCGTAGGTGGCATGTAGGCCAAGCGTTAACTTCGGTGTTAACGGAAAGAAGGCACGTAAGTCGAAATCCAAGCGACTTCCCTCAAAGTTATTCCCTCCCCAGAAATCAGGCATATAATGATAGACTGCCCGCGCATAGTAGCCCTTGGTAGTGTAGATATTTGTGTTACGGCTATCATACAACTGCGAGATTCCAAAGGCCAGGTATTTTCCACCTTCTTTACCATACAGTGGTGTCCAGTCGTAAATACCACCGGGAGCCTCGTCATTATATTCATAGTTCTCGTAAATCAAGCCGAGACCCACATAATAATTTTTAACAATCTTCTTTTCCCCTTCCAACCTGAGCCTAAACAATCGTTGAACCAAGGAGTCTTTATCTGCTTTTCGAGTTTGATCACCAATTCCATAAAAATTGAATGGAAAATCCTTATACCTTATCTCTGAAATGATATGATAATCATTGCCTTTTGTCCATATATCGGATGTCAATTTAAGATTCGATTGCTTTTTTGTGGTTAACGACCCCTGCAATACAATGCTGGACGTTCGGATGAGCGTATCGCTTTTATCAATATAGAAGTTGTAAATACCGGAAAGTCCATACTCTAGGCCGGTTTCCGGTGCATATCCCAATAAAGGCAACACCACAAAACCAGCTGATCGCGTAGAATCTTTTTCTGACGAGATGAATTTCTGGACCAGTTTACTCTGCATCAATTTGCCGTTCATGAACCTTTGATAGAGTCCGGGCTTCTTCTCCTGTGCGATTATATTGAGAGACGAGAGGCAAAGAATAGCTGTTCCAAGCAGGAACCGTTGAGCTAACATTCTCATAAAAAAACGAGCAAAAAATCTAAAATGTTTAATATCAAAGAGGTTTGGGCACACAGGTAATGTGCTCAATTTTCCTCAGATTAACCGGTGTTTGATAGTATTGGCTTTCGAGGTAAAGCGAGTCGGCCGTATGTTTTACTAACTTAAACCGGGGCAAAAATTGACCGATACGATGGCAGCCCGATAATTTCTGACGCCAGTTACTTCGGGTAAATGTAGATTCTATCAATAAGCTATCATTTCTAACCAGATACACTCCCCTAGCGTATTCTTCCCACTGTCCATCGCCGTAACAAGAATCAACTACCGTTCTTACCTTGCTAAAGGTTTTTAAGGTAATATAGACCGAGTCACAAGTAAACTTAAGACGATATAAACTGTAGGTCAATAGCTGATCTTGGTGGGCTATGGAGTCTTGCACCCACACCCCTTGTAAATAGGGCTCACCCTCTCCCTGTATATTCGGATTAAACTTGCAGGCAGAACAAAGCAATAAGCACATACCTACAAGCGTAAGGTATGTGCTTTTAAATATTAAATAATGATTCCGAGTCCTCATTATCCTTTAGAACCCCTATTTCAAACCACCGATCATATCTTCGGGGCGCACCCATTGATCAAATTGCTCATTGGTAAGTAGCTCGAGTTCTAAGGCCGCTTCGCGCAGCGACTTATTCTCTTTATGGGCCTTCTTCGCAATTTTGGCAGCGTTCTCATAACCGATATGCGGATTCAGGGCCGTAACCAGCATGAGTGAATTTTCCACATGTTTTTTAATACCATCATAGTTCGGCTCAATGCCGATCGCACAGTGATCATTAAAGGAAACGCAAGCTTCACCAATTAATCTCGCCGACTGGAGGAAATTGGCAGCCATTAAAGGCTTAAAGACATTTAGTTCATAATGGCCATTAGCACCTCCTATGGTAATGGCTACGTCATTTCCCATTACCTGTGCAGCGACCATCGTTAGGGCCTCGCACTGGGTAGGGTTCACTTTACCTGGCATAATAGATGAGCCGGGCTCGTTCTCCGGAATAAAGATCTCTCCGATGCCCGAACGCGGCCCGGAAGCTAGCATACGGACGTCATTTGCAATCTTCATAAGGGATACCGCCAGTTGTTTTAATGCGCCGTGACTTTCAACAATGGCATCATGAGCAGCCAGAGCTTCAAATTTATTTTCAGCGGTACGGAAGGGTAATTGCGTAAATTCCGCAATGTATTTGGCAACATTGACATCATACCCTTTCGGTGTATTAATCCCGGTACCTACCGCTGTACCGCCCAATGCCAGCTCAGAAAGGTGCGAAAGTGTATTATTTAAAGCTTTTAATCCGTAATTTAGTTGGGCTACATAGCCTGAAAATTCTTGGCCCAGCGTTAAAGGTGTAGCATCCATTAAGTGGGTACGGCCAATTTTTACAACATCTTTAAATTTATCAGACTTCTCTTTCAGTGTATCCCTAAGTTTTTCAACGCCTGGAATAGTAGTTTCCACCAACATCTTATAAGCTGCGATATGCATCGCTGTCGGATAGGTATCATTCGACGATTGCGACTTGTTTACATCATCATTCGGATGGATAAAAGTTTTTCCTTCTCCCAATTTATTTCCCTGAATAACGTGTGAACGGTTGGCAATCACTTCATTCACGTTCATATTGGATTGTGTCCCGGAACCGGTTTGCCAAATTACCAAAGGAAATTCACCGTCGTGTTTTCCTTCAAGTATCTCATCACAAACCTGCGCTATTAAATCCCGCTTTTCTGCCGGTAACACGCCTGCATCTGTATTGGTAAAAGCTGCGGCTTTCTTTAAGTAAGCAAAAGCGCGGATGATTTCTTTAGGCATCGAACCTTCCGGACCAATTTTAAAATTCTCGTGGGATCTTTCAGTTTGGGCTCCCCAATACTTATCGGCAGGCACCTTCACCTCGCCCATTGTATCGCGTTCAATTCTATATGACATGTTTATACGTTATGATATTGTTATTCCATCATCAACATGGGTTTGTGGCCACGTTGATTTATCCTTACAAAGTTATAAAACTTATACACTTGACCATATTTGCGCGCTAATTGTTTTTATTTTTCCTATTTCTTATTACATTATGCATACAGGCTGTGTAAAAATTTCATTAAATTAGCAATTAACACAATATTTTATCAATTTCGCCATTCCTATGATGTTGTACTTTTAATAGCAAATTCATTACGTGTTGAGACGATTATTACTATTTTCACTCCTTTCCTTTATTATATTCGCCGCTTGCAATTCTGCTGAAGAAAAAAAGGCGCAGCAAGCCAAAGAACAAGCAATTACCGATAGTATCAAGCTCATATACCACTCTCGGGATGCAAATAAAGAGGTAGATGCTTTTATGCAGAAACTTCATAAGAAATCGGCGTTTAATGGCAATGTACTGATAGCAAAAAAAGGAAAGATTATTTACGAAAATGCATTTGGTTGGGCTGATTATCTGCGTAAGGACAGCTTGAAGATTCGCTCTCAGTTTGAATTGGCTTCGGTTTCTAAACCATTAACTGCTACCGGTATTTTACTATTGGTACAAGAGGGTAAATTAAAGCTCGACCAGCAAGTGAAGGAGTTTTTCCCCGACTTCCCCTATGAAGGCATTACCGTCCGGATGCTACTAACGCATCGATCGGGCTTGATCAATTATGTTTATTTTACGGATGACCTATGGCCCGATAAGAAAAAAGGGATGACCAACATGGACGTTATGAAGATTCTTGCTGAGCGTAAGCCGGCACCCTATGCCAAACCCGACACTCGGTTTCATTACAACAACTCCAACTTTATGATACTGGGGGCAATTATAGAAAAGGTAAGCGGTCAATCATTTACGGTATTTATGCAAGAGAATATCTTTAGACCCGCGGGAATGAAGAATACGCATGTTTACTCTAAAGCTGATTATGAAAAAATACCTACCGATGTTGTCGGCCATGACAAGGTTTGGCGGAGGTCTGTTGTTCAAAATTTTCACGACGGCCCCGTGGGCGATAAGGGAATTTATAGCACCGTGGAAGATTTATTTCTTTTTGATCGTGCTATGCGTGAAGGGCGATTAATCAATCAAAGTTGGCAAGACTCTGCTTACGCACCACATAACAAAAAGTCCATCAAAGGTGTGTTTAATTATGGCTTTGGTTGGCGTACCTTTGAGCAAGGAAAGGAGCATGTTGTATACCATACAGGTTGGTGGCATGGTTTTAAAAACTTATATGTTAGAGATTTGAAAAACGATGTTACCATTGTTTTGTTAAGTAATATGGCGAACGGAAGTCTTACACATTTAGACGATCTATTTAAAATATTGGATATGCCCGTTATCAGGCAAGGCGCTTATAACGGTAGTGGAGATTATGTTGGAGAATAGGGACTAGTTGAGTGGGGAAATGGTTGAGTAGTTGAGTAGGAACTTAACGACTCAACTACTTAACGTTTTAACAGACAACTAAATATAAAAGAATATGTTCGATAAATTGTTTCAGGCACAGCAAAAGGCCGAAGAAATTAAAAAACGCCTCGACACAATAAGTGTGTCAGGTGAAGTGGAGGGAGGAGCGATTAAAGTAATTGCAACCGCCAATAAAGAAATTAAATCGATTACAATAGACCCAACGTTCCACGAAGGTGCTGATTTGGAGGAAGTGGAAGAGTTATTAGTGGTGGCTATCAACAAGGCTCTTCAGCAAGCTGAAAATGTAAGCCAGACCGAAATGCAAGCCGCAACCAAAGACATGTTGGGAGGCTTGGGTGGTATGTTTGGTCAATAGTTTGTCTTATGGGTGGTAAGTTATACGCTTTAAGAATTATGACTATCAACTCATAACGGGTAATGAGCAGTTTTACAGAAGGCAGGCTTTTTTACTTCCTGCCTACCGCATGCAGGTTTACTTTTAACTTTTTACTTTTAACACATGAAAGCAACATTTTATGGACATGCCACGATTGCCTTGGAGTTAGCTGGCGCCAATGTATTGTTCGATCCTTTTATTACACCAAATGAACAAGCAAAACATATAGACATCAATACGCTGAAGCCTGACTATATTATGCTCAGCCACGCACATGAAGATCATGTAGCAGATGTAGCGGCCATTCAAAAAAACTCGGATGCCACTGTCGTTGCCATCGTAGAAACGGCTGCCTGGGTAGGTCGGCAAGGCATTAACCAAGACAAGATTATTGCGTTCAATTTTGGCGGTACCCTAAAAACCTCTTTTGGTACAGCCAAAATGGTGTATGCACTACATACCAATGGCACGCCGGATCAGCAATATGGAGGCGTAGCCGCGGGATATCTCATCAAAAGTGGCGATAAAAAAATCTATTTTGCAGGCGATACGGCATTGACGCTGGAGATGAAGCTCTTAGCGGATGAGCAATTGGATTGGGCCATTTTACCCATCGGAGACCATTATACCATGGGCGTGGATGACGCCATTAAAGCCGCTGGTTTTGTTACTTGCAAGAATATTATCGGGATACACTATAACACCTTTCCTCCTATTAAAATCAATGAAGAAGAAGCCAAGCAAAAATTTGCTGCCGCCGGTTTAAACCTTCATTTGCTAGCAATCGGAGAATCGATAACCTTGTAAAAAAGATAAGGTGCACAAGCATCTCAAGTTGCGCATAGAATCAATCAATTAGCTAATTATTACATTAGCTAATTGACGTTATATTCCCTTTTCCCGCTGTATTTGTAAATTGTAAAAGCGGAGTCGTCCACTTTCATCGTCCACCATCGCGTCTACAGTAATATTAAAAACATCATCGATATAGTCAGTCTCGCCGTAAGAAGGAATCCAATAACTGATATTCTGTAAGGCATTAGCCATGATTTTATCGCCGTCTTTCTCCGCTAAGCCCTTAACGATCTCCAGTTCGCGCAGACTTCCTGTTTTGTCAACACTCGCCTTTATTTCGAGCTTGGCAGGTCCGGTGAGTAACCCGCGAGAATCATAAATAGCGAAAGCGGTCTCTAGTTTCTTCATCATGAACATAGAAAAATCCTGGTTCTCATCTATGGTGCAATTCTTGCTGACCATTCCTTCCGCCTGAAGGAAGAACAAGGAGGGACCGATCTGTATCCGCGATCCGTTCTTATAGGGAACCCCGGTAATTTCATCATAACCTCCTTTAAACACGCCCTCTTCAAATCGCTCATAGCCTGCGTAGTCGCGTTCATTTTTAGGATATACCAGAAAAATATTCCAATTACCATCCGGCTTTCCCGATTTAATGTTCCCTTGATAGTCGGTAAAGGTGTAGCCATATTCGTTGTAACCCTCAGCCTTTACCGAAAACTCATATTTTCCATTTCCATCTTTCACGCGTTGACGTCTTTTGGTATCCCAATAATTTTGGACAAAAGCTCCCTCCTCTTTATAAAGAATTTCCAGCATCGGCAAGCCATCCGGATAATTATAGCGAGAGACCCCCTCGGCCTTACCATTTTTAAAGGTAGTTGTCCACTTTATCTGTCCATTGGCAAAATAGGCCGTGAAAACACCCTCTTTTTTGCCTTGAAAATAATTCCCTGTCAGGATCACTTTGCCATCGTTATTGTAATCGGTAAAAGGACCGTCGAAGCTTTTGATCGAAATATTATATTTACCCACTCGCTCGATGGATTTAAATTGGCAAAATTTATCGACCAGAAAATAATGTTCATCGAAATAGAACTGCGTCGTGCCGTCCGTCAACTGTTCAAAATAGATAGGTTTAATTTCCGTACTATCTGTTTGCGCCCTTAAGCGTGGCCCAATTAATAGACTGCTGATCAGCAGCAGCCCCATTTTAAAAATCGTTTTCTTTTGTTTGATTTTCATTCTAGTGTGCTTCAAGCCAATTTTGCCCTTCACCAATTTCCACCACAATGGGAACTTCTGTTTTTAAAGCTCCCTTCATACGCGCTTCTATAATTTCCTTAAACGCTGCAACCTCATTCCTTGGTACGTCAAACACCAATTCATCATGTACTTGCATTGTCATTTTTCCTTTAAGATTAGCTTGCTGAATATCTTGATGAATGTGAATCATCGCAATTTTAATCAAATCGGCAGCCGATCCTTGTATAGGGGCATTGATCGCATTTCGCTCTGCAAAACCTCGTACCGTAGCGTTGGCCGAATTAATGTCCCTCAGGTAACGTCGACGTTTTAACAGCGTTTCTACATAACCGTGCTCTTTAGCAAAGGCGATGGTATTATTCATATAATTACGGATGCCCGGATACTGAATAAAATATTGTTCAATCATATCCGCTGCTTCCCGACGCGGGATTCCTAAGCTTTGCGACAGACCAAATGCCGATTGCCCATAAATAATCCCGAAGTTCACCGCCTTTGCATTCCGCCTTTGATTACCGGTAACTTCCTCCAAACCTACGCCGTACACCTTGGCCGCTGTCGCTGTGTGAATATCCAAGCCCTTTGCAAAAGCATCCAGCATATTGGCATCTTTACTGATTTCTGCAATTAAGCGAAGTTCAATCTGCGAATAATCCGCCGAAAGGATAACATGCTCGTCATCACGTGCGATAAAAGCTTTCCGAACTTCTCTTCCCCGCTCCGTGCGAATCGGGATATTTTGAAGATTGGGGTTGTTTGAACTTAACCTTCCAGTTGCGGCCACCGCCTGGTTATAAGAGGTATGTACACGTCCGGTTTTCGTATTGATCAACTGGGGTAGCGCGTCAACATAAGTTGATCGCAACTTTTGTAACTGCCTATATTCCAGTATATCCTGCACAATGTCACTCTTATTGGCAAGCGCCATGAGTACATCCTCTCCCGTTTGATATTGACCTGTCTTTGTCTTCTTTGCTTTTGGATCAAGCTGCAATTTATCAAATAAGACCTCTCCTAACTGTTTAGGGGAAGCAATATTAAAAGGCACACCTGCCTTCTCATAAATTCTTGCCTCCAGTATTTGAACTTCATTCTGTATCGCCAAGGAGAAGTCGGATAGCGCCTTCACATCGATCCGAACGCCTACCCTTTCCATATCTACCAATACCGGTACAAGTGGAAACTCGACTTCATGTGCCAGCTTATCAGCCTCAACCTTAATAAGCATGGGTTCAAAAATCTCTTTCAGCTGTAAAGTGATATCCGCATCCTCTGCGGCATAATCGCTAACCGTTTTAGGGTCTACATCGCGCATATTTAATTGCCCTTTGCCTTTTGGGCCGATTAACGTGGTAATGGACACCGGTGTATACCCCAAGTAATTTTCCGATAACACGTCCATTCCATGCCTAGTCTCGGGATCAATGAGATAATGAGCCAACATGGTATCAAAAAGCTCACCTGCAACCTTCACATCATACCAGCTCAAAACCAATATGTCGAACTTTAGATTTTGTCCGATTTTACCGATCGCAGGGTTTTCGAAAACAGGCTTAAATTGCTGAACCAATGCATGAGCCTCTTTTTGATCCGCTGATGCGGGTACATACCACGCTTGGCCTTTTTCTACCGAAAAGCTAAGTCCAACTAATTCGCAGCAATTAGCATCGGTACCGGTGGTTTCCGTATCGAAACAAAAAGACTTCTGGCTCGCTAAAAGTGCCAGCAATTCGTTCAGTTTTTCCTCGCTATCCACGAAGGTATAACTATGCTCCGTATTACCGATATGGTTTCCCGGAGCAGGCGATATTGTTGCTTCAGGTGCAGGCGCCGCGCTTTCTCCGGATGAGAAGAGATCCATTTGGCCACCGGCAGACACTTTATTGTCTACGACATTAAACTCTTCTCCAAACACTCGCTTACCCAATGTTCTGAATTCCAATTCCGCAAATAACGGCTCCAATAAATCTTTATTGGCCTCCCTTATCATCAAGGTTTCAGCCTCAAATTCGACAGGCACATCGAGGATAATCGTTGCCAGCTTTTTTGAAATAAGTCCTTGTTCAGCATAGGTTTCGATATTTTCTTTTAGCTTTCCTTTCAATTGATCGCTATTGGCAATTATTCCCTCAACCGATCCAAAATCCTGGATCAATTTTTTTGCTGTTTTCTCGCCAACTCCAGGGATGCCGGGTATATTATCAACCGCATCACCCCACAGACCTAAGATATCAATTACCTGCTCTACTCTTTCGATTTCCCACTTCTCTAACACTTCCTTTACGCCCAGTATTTCATGTCCGTTTCCCATACGGGCAGGCTTGTAAATTTTGATATGATCGCTTACAAGCTGTGCATAATCTTTGTCAGGCGTCATACAAAAGACTTCAAAACCCGCTTGCTCTGCTTTTTTTGCCAAAGTCCCAATAATATCATCGGCCTCAAAACCGTCCATGGTAATCACCGGAATATTGAAACCTTCAATTAATCGAAAAATATAGGGAATAGCCGCTGCCAAATCTTCGGGCATAGCCTCCCGATGGGCTTTATACGCCTCGAAAGAGGTATGACGCTCTGTTGGCGCTTCGGTATCAAACACGACCGCCATGTGCGATGGGTTTTCCTTTTTTAGTACTTCCAATAAAGTATTCGTAAAGCCCATAATAGCGGAAGTATTCAATCCTGTAGAGGTAAAGCGAGGACTTTTACTTAATGCGAAATGAGCCCGGTATATCAGAGCCATACCATCTAACAAAAAAAGTTTCATTGGAATATGTTTATTCGTTATCGTTCAATCTTGGACTTAGTAAGAAGACATTTTCTATCCCCTCCCATCGTTGGATACAAAGTTAACAGAATAGGCCGATTTTGAAATATCACTTGCTAATTCCATCAGGAATTTCGCTTTTAAAAAAGAAAGGTTTTTATTAGCCTATTTTTATAGCTTTTCTTTATGCTTGATCATAAAGGCCCGAACAACTGGGGAGCTTTGCGCTGAGCTTCTATGAATACCTTTAAAACAAAAAAAGAGTAAGCTTAAAATCGCTTACTCTCTTGAGTATGTAGTGAATGTTTTAGGCTACATTGAACTTTGCTGCTTCGCCTCTTCCTTCATCTTTTCGTTAGCAACAATTACGATTTCTACGCGTCGATTCTGGGCGCGTCCGGCTTCGGTACTATTATCAGCAATTGGCTCATTAAAGCTTTTTCCTTCTGTCTTTGCCCGGCTAGAGGATAATCCTTGTGCCACTGCATAATTTTTTACAGCGGCAGCCCTACGTTCCGATAGTCCCTGATTATACTCCGCTGTTCCTTTGTTGTCAGTGTGACCTATAATCAAAATGTCGGTATCAGGATTGTCGTTCAACGACTTAACCAAGTTCTTAATGTTAGTTTGGGCTTCCGGCTTTAAGGCTGTTTGGTCAAATCCGAATAAGATGCCTGAATCGAATTTGACAATGATACCTTCACCTGCTTGTACGACTTCCGCACCGTCTACTGTCCGCTCAATTTCTGCGGCCTGTTTGTCCATTTTCTTTCCAATCAGCCCACCGGCCACTCCACCAAGAGCTCCACCGATGATGGCTCCCACAGCCGTATTACCTGCTTTTTTACCAATAAGCGCACCTAATCCTGCTCCACCTACGGCACCTATACCTGCACCTTTTTGGGTGTTATTCATGGATTTAACTGTATTACAGCTGGTGAATAACATACTTGATGTAGCCAGTGCCACACCAAAAATAGCTATGTTCTTTTTTATGCTCATTTTAATATTTTTTGATGACGTTAAAAGTTATACAAACCAAGTGCCAAAAAGTTTTTGATTTAAAACATTAACTTTAGGCCAAGTTAATTTCACACATATGAAACATACAAATATACTATCCATTCTATTTCTTTTTATAGGCATAGGCACTTTATTCGGGCAGCAGGCATACGAATGGAAGACCGCTACTAGCGACGGTTATACTTACCGTTACGTCACAAACGACCCCACGCAGTCTAGATTTTATACCTTAAAGAACGGTCTTACCGTAATTTTAAGTCCTTCTACGAAAGAACCACGAATTCAAACCTATATAGCGGTCAAAGCAGGAAGTAAAACGGACCCGGCAAGCCATACCGGTTTAGCGCACTATCTTGAGCATCTACTCTTTAAAGGTACGGACAAATTTGGAACCTTAACGTGGTCGAAAGAACAGCCTTTGCTAAACCAGATTGATAAATTATATGAGCAATATAATTCAACAACCGACTCAGCGAAACGAAAAGCGATTTATACCGAAATTGACCGAGTTTCAGGTGAAGCGGCAAAATTCGCTATCGCTAATGAATATGATAAGTTGATGGCCAACATGGGTTCGCAAGGGAGCAACGCTTTTACATCATTTGAACAGACCGTTTACATCGAAAACATCCCCTCTTCGTCCATCGATAAGTTTTTAGCCGTACAGGCGGAGCGATTTCGGAATCCGATTTTCAGAATTTTTCACACCGAATTGGAGGCTGTCTATGAAGAAAAGAACAGGGGCTTGGATAATGATGGCACTAAGGTATTCGAATCCATGTTTGAAAATCTATTTCCAAACAGCTATGGTAAGCAAACAACCATAGGGACAATCGAACATTTAAAGAATCCTTCTTTAATTGCAATCAGAGATTATTATCGAACATACTATGTCCCCAATAATATGGCCATCATTATGTCGGGAGATTTTAATCCAGATCTCGTGATAAAAAAAATCGATACTGGCTTTTCCTTTATGAAGGAGAAAGAAGTACCGGCCTACCACTTTGAACCTGAAAAGGAAATGGTAACACCAATTCTTAAGGAAGTGGTTGGGCCAACACCTGAAAGTGTGATGATTGGCTACCGCTTTCCGGGATCTCAGAGTAAGGACACCCAATTACTAGAGCTGATCGGTAGCATTCTTACCAATGGTAACGCAGGTCTATTCGATCTCAATTTAGTTAAAAAACAACGCCTGCTTTCTGCCGCAGCCTTTCCTTATGTACTCAAAGATTATAGTACGCTACTCTTGCAAGGAAGGCCTATGAAAGGTCAATCATTGGATGAGGTAAAACAGCTGATGCTGGACGAGATTGAAAAGCTCAAAACAGGCATGTTCTCTGATGAGCTTTTAATTGGCATCCTTAATAACGCCAAAAAGTATACTATCGAGTCGAACGAAAGCTACAGATCCAGAGCAAGCAGCCTGATGGATGCCTTTACATCGGATATAGATTGGCGACGAATGGTCGCTTATAATAGTACACTGGCGACAATCACGAAGCAAGACATCATGCTTTTCGCAAAGAAATACTTAAATAATAATTATGTCGCCGTCTATAAGAAGAAGGGGGAGGATAAAAGTATAAAGAAAGTTGAGAAACCGGCAATTACACCGGTTGAAGTGAACAGAGATGCTCAATCTGCTTTTTTGAAGCAAGTGAATGAGATGCCGGAAACACCGGTCGCTCCTATGTGGATCGATTACGGCAAAGATATTAATCGAGACCGAATTAATGGGCTAACGCTCTTGTCGGTGGAAAATAAAACGAACGATATTTTTCGCTTGAGCTATCGATTAGAAATGGGTAGCTATCACAACAAATTACTGCCCATTGCCGCCGAATATTTACAATATATTGGTACATCGACAAAAAGCGCAGAGGATATCAGTAAGGCCTTTTATCAAATTGCATCATCCTTTGATGTTAACGTTTCTTCGGAAGTTAGCTCCATTAGCTTAGATGGCTTGCAGGAGAATTTCGGACAGGCGGTTCAATTACTGGAGGATTTATTGAAAAATTGCCAGCCGGATGAACAAGCTTGGCAGCGTTTAAAATCGCGTCTGAAGAAAGCACGTGAGGATGCTAAACTGGATAAAAGTGCTATCTTAAAAGGCTTGGTGAGTTACGCCCAGTATGGTGCAAAAAATCCATTTAATTACGTGTTAACAGATGAAGAACTGGAAGCAGTTCAAGCCAGTGAATTAACGGATATTTTGCACGATCTGATAAACTACGAACATCAGGTTATCTACTATGGCCCTAAGAGTACGGCATCGCTAAGCAGTGAATTAAGCGCTTTGCATGTTACAGCCAGTCCCCTAAAGGCTTATCCAGCTCCGGTAAAGTTCGAAAAGACGACGCAGAATGAATCAAAAGTATATTTTGCACATTATGATATGGTGCAAGCTGAAATCGATTGGTTCAGAAATTCTGATGTGTATGATCCGGATAAAACGGCGGTTATTCAACTTTTTAATAACTATTTTGGTGGCGGGATGAGCGGTATTGTTTTTCAAACGATTCGGGAATCTAAAGCACTTGCCTATTCTACCTATGCGGTTTACTCTTCTCCAAGTAAGAAGGATGATCGTTACAGTATTCTGGCTTACGTAGGCACACAGGCGGATAAACTGAAGGAGGCTATATCAGGAATGAACGAGCTGCTTCACGATTTGCCTGCCTCTGAAAAAGTCTTCAATACCAGCAAAGAAGGGTTACTCAGGTCGCTCGAAACCAGCCGTATTACAGAAGATGGCATTATTTATTCTTTCTTAAATGCGCGGCGATTAGGTGTCGATTATGATATGCGTAAGAAAGTATATAATGAAGTGAAAGACATGAATTTTTCGGACCTGCAGTATTTTCATCGTAGTGAGTTTAAGGGAAAGGCCTATTCATATTGCATCGTAGGAAGCAGAGAACGTGTGAAAAACACGGATCTCGCAGCATATGGGACGGTGCAAGAGCTTGATCTGAAAACGCTTTTTGGCTACTAAATCTCTGAGAAGAGCTGTTTGAAAATGACAAATCAAACAGCTCTCGCAAACGAACTAGTATTCCTTTTTATTGAGTTGTTGTTCAGGAATTGGAATCTTCGGCAAGGTTTCTGCCTTTGGTCTACCATCGCGTTCAAATTTTTCCAGAGACGCCTTTAGATAATCCCGAATATCGTACTCATTCCAGTACCTACACTGCTCGTAACTCGGACGGTAGAGCGACATAAAATTCATGAGATCATCTCCCTGCAAACCGGTAATCTCGCCAACATTATATTTATTGAATTTTTTATCGACCTCAGTCTCTTTTATTTCATTCTGCGCATAATTGTTGAATCTTCTGGCATTCTTTGCTGACCGACTGAAAGTACCATACAAAGCGCTTAATGGATTAAAGAAGTAGGCCAATGCCTTAGGCTTGCGAGCCCCATAGGGTGTCTGCTTTTCGTAATCCTCCAATATATCCTGAAGCTCTTCTTTTCTGGTTTTGCCCGTAACAGTGACCGTTTCCAATTCAATGGTGGGATTTAAACTTACCACAATATTTTTGGGATCGGTAATACGATAATACTCTGATGAATAGGCATACTTAGTAACTATAAGCGTATCCCCAGCCTTAGCAGGAATGACAAAACCGCCCTCACTGTTTGAAATCGCTTTCTCCAAGGTCCTTCTATTGGTAATTGTAGCTTCCGCGACTCTCTTTGGGGTGCCTTTCTCCAGAACTATTCCCTCAAGTGTCTCCTGCGCGTGTACCAAGGAGCCCAAACTAAGTAAAAATAGTGTCAGAACGGTGTTATATATGCTTTTAAAGTGTTTTTTGCGCTCCATACTTCTCCTCGGTAAACATAACAAATCATTTGCATTAATAGTGCTAAAAAATGTTAAATTAGCTAGTGACTATCAGTTGCCGACAGTTGTCCCGTCATTATGATCCCATTAGCTAATTACCTACGATGAACAACGATATCATTACCTGATGTTCGCAAATGTCAAGCATTTTATCTAAGTTTGCATATGATAAAATCAATGACCGGATTTGGTTTAGGGACCAAAGAAAGTGCCAAAGCGAAATATACGGTAGAAATTAAGTCGCTAAACTCAAAATATTTAGAACTTAGTCTGAAGTTACCTAAAACTTTCTCTGAAAAAGAGTTATTCCTTCGTAACGAGTGTACTAAACTGATTGAACGGGGGAAGGTCAATATAACGGTCAACGTCGAATATGCCGATGCCGCAGCGAAGGCGGCCACCATTGATGGCGGTTTGTTGAAAAATTACTATCACCAACTAAAAGCCATTGCAACAGATCTTGGCGATCCTACGGAAAATATATTCGAATTAGCACTGAATTTGCCGGAGGTCATAAGCTACGCCGAAGAGGCTGCCGATGAAGAAGAATGGCAAGATTTGCTGGATACATTTTATTTAGCATTGGAGAAATTCCAACAATTCCGGTCGGATGAAGGAAAAGTTCTCAAAGATGATCTTTTTAAACGAAACCAAATCATTTTGGAGCTTCTATTAACCGTAGAAAGCCAAGAAGTAGCTCGGATTCCATTAATCAGAGAACGTATCAGTAATTATATGGAAGAGGCCGTAGGCGGCGAAAATGTTGATAAAAATCGTTTCGAACAAGAGTTGATTTTTTATATTGATAAGTTAGATATAACAGAGGAAAAGGTCAGATTGCGAAGCCATTGCGAGTACTTTGGTAAGATCCTGACTGCACCGGATGCAAATGGAAAAAAATTAGGTTTTATCTCCCAGGAGATGGGACGTGAAATCAATACGCTTGGATCGAAGGCAAACAATGCACAGATTCAGCAGACGGTTGTTCAAATGAAGGAAGAGCTGGAAAAAATCAAGGAACAATTACTAAATATTTTATAGAATAAACTTGTCATTACCGGATGGAAGGAAAGCTAATTATCTTCTCCGCACCCTCAGGCGCTGGAAAAACAACAATAGTAAAGTGGTTACTGGAAAAATTTAATGACAAGATTGCCTTTTCAATCTCTGCTAGCACAAGAGAGCCCCGTGATGGCGAAGTGAATGGAAAGGATTATTACTTCATCACTAAAGAAGAGTTCTTACACCGCATTGCAAAAAAGGAGTTTGTAGAATTCGAGGAGGTATATTCCGGCACTTTTTATGGTACACTACGTGCTGAAATAGAACGCATTTGGATGGAAGGAAAAGCGGTTATCTTCGATATTGACGTCATTGGAGGCTTGCATTTAAAGAAAAAATTCGGCGAAAATGCGCTTGCAATTTTTGTACAGCCGCCTTCATTGGATGTGTTGGTAGAAAGATTACGTGGAAGAGGAACGGATACAGAAGAGAAACTTAAGGAGCGCATTGAAAAGGCCGGGAAAGAATTGGCTTATGCAGAGAAGTTTGATGTTATCCTAAAAAATGACGATCTTGACAAAGCGTGCCAAGAGGCGTCTGAATTATTGCTTGATTTTTTGAAATAAGGCGATTAACGGAATGCAGAAAATAGGACTTTTTTTTGGTTCATTTAATCCTATTCATATTGGCCATTTAATTATTGCTAATTACATGGCCAATTATACCGACCTTTCGGAGGTGTGGCTGGTGGTTTCACCGCATAACCCACTAAAAAGGAAGGATAGCCTTCTGAATATGTATGATCGATTGGAAATGGTAAACTTGGCCATTGACAATACAGACCGCATACGAGCAAGTGATATTGAATTCCGTCTTACGCAACCTTCCTATACCATTGACACCTTAGTCCACCTCAAGGAACGTTACCCTACCAAAGATTTCGTTTTAATTATGGGTTCCGACAACCTAGTTACATTGAAGAAGTGGAAAAACTACGAAATCATTTTACGTGATTTTTTCGTTTATGTGTATCCAAGACCTGGTTATGATGCGGGCGAATGGGCGGAACATCCCCGAATTACTTTTACCGAAACGCCGTTAATGGAAATATCATCCACCTTTATTCGAAATGCCATAAAAGATCATAAAAGCGTAAAGTATTTTTTACCGGATAAAGTATTGGACTTTATTGATAAAAAAGGCGTTTATTTGTAGTTGCATCGGCTATCAGCACCCAGTTGTTACTTATTCGTTATCCCCCGATCAATTATGAACTAATTTCCCAATTCTTCCAGCTCTGCTTTCTCGTCAATAGGCACATCGAGTATGAATGCATCGTAATCGGCAGCATCTTGATCTGAATAGGTACCATAGGCATTTAAAAGAAATCCTTTTTTACCATCTTTCGTTTCTATGGCATATAAAACAGACATATCGGCAGGATCACTTTCCCCTTCAAAACGGTAATTTCGAACAATGGTTAAGTCTTGTGGTTGGTAAACGGGTGATTTCAGGTTACCTAAATAAGCCCCTTCTTTTTTTATCGTGATTTCTTCGCCATATCCTTTAGCGGCTAATTTATTCATAACCTGTGAAAGTGGCGTCATAGATGCAGATGTACTCATAATTTCCTGATATGATATTTCAAACTAAGTATATAACAGTTATTGTTAATAAATAGTTTGCTTATCGCTTAAATGAATTATTTAGAGATTTCGCTTTTCATGTATGTTTGGTGTTAGTATTAGAAGAATATGACTATCGGCTTTTTGACCTAAAACAGGGATCGATTTAACACATAGATGAATTGTTTATATTAAAGGAACTATTATTTTAATCAACTTTTCTTGATAAAAGTTGAGCAAAATCAAGGCTCATGTAGGCTACCTTGCAACCGATGGCAAAGCATCGCTGGCGCGTATTGGAGCCGTTTCACTTCCTCAATCCGCTTGGATATTGCCGTATGAACAGACATGCAAATGCTTTGCGGCTCGTTACGTCGGTATCCTCCAAGGCCATTCTTCCAGCGCACAGGGCTAATATTTAGGGCTGAAGAAATAATACGTCCGGTTAAAAGTAAAAGCCCAACGTTCTGCTAAAATATCACCTAGGAAATTTGCGGTTTGCACGTTGAGGCACTACCTTTTATAGCAAAGTTCCAAGTGATGAGTTTTTGGTTACTTTTTGCGGAAAAAAGTGACAAAAAAAACGTTCTATTTTTAAGTAAAACCGACCAAGGAAGCTCCCAAAGCAATCCCACTTATCTTTAGGTATTATTCCCGATAGTCATTTAGAATTGGAAATTATTCATCATCTGCGTAACTTGCAGGCAAACGGAACAGACCTAACAGCAATTCATTCTATGCAAGATGGTAAATAGACTCTTCTTCTTGATTTTATGCTGTTCAATACCCTTTCAGGGAACGGCACAAAAAAGTAAAAAGCCCCCTAAGCCACAAGTACTGGTATACGGACATGGAGCCGATGCTTTTTCTGCAGCCATGCAGTCTGCACAATCCGGTGTTGAAACTTATTGGATAGTAGATTCAACCAATATAGGAGGGACACTAATACAAGGTGAAACGAAAAGCATTTCATCCAATCACTTGCTCGATGTTGGGACCTGGGCATTTTTTTTAAAGGGAATTGCTAATGTTAAAGAAATCTCGGATTCTGCATTATTTGCTGCAAAAAAACATATAGCACCTAGAATAGCGCAAAACGTTTTTGAAAACAGCGCAGACACGATTAAGCGATTATCTTATAAAAAAAATCTTACGATTTCTGCTATAGAGAAATCGGGTAAAGGATGGCAGATCACACTAAGCAACAGGAAAAAAATAAAAGTAAGGGCAATAGTAGATGCTACCGATAAAGCTTCGCTATTAAGTTTATTAAAGGAAAAGGATATTAAAGATAAGGAATATTTTCCTTCTGAACTGGTTAAGCAAATCAACTATGATTCATCTTTATACAGAACGGGGGTTGCTGTCGGACAAATAGGAAAACAGATTTTCAATATACCGCTAAGTAATCTGTTGCCCGACAGTTCACTAAGAAACTATTTCTCAACAAAACCGAATGAGAAGCTATTATCCCCCGATAATATAGAGCGGATACCGCTATTGATGTTGCGCGCACAAGCCTGCGGTGCTGCAGCAGCTTACTGTGCTTTTTTTAATACTACCTCTGACAAAATTAATGTCAGGACATTACAGGGCGAGCTTTTAGCCTTTAAGAGTTTTATGATGCCTTTTCAGGACATCCGTTTATCCGATGTACATCACCCGCAGATCCAACGAGTTGGAGCCACTGGTATCCTGCGGGGTGTCTATAAAAATAACGAAAACTCTTTTCAGTTTTCTCCCGACAGTTTGGTGTCTTCAAAAGAAGTCGAATTTCCCATCAAACAGTTATATACCAGAAGTCAGATATGGTTTAAAGACAAAGATATCCCTGTATTTAAGTTAAGTGACTTATTGGATTTAATAAAGTATGTTGCCAATAGGGGAGAGGAGTTAAATGCTGAAGTTGAGAAAGGTTGGATAAAACGCTTTAAATTTAAAGGTTCTTACGATCCGGAACGAAAACTAAGTCGTAGAGAATTTGCAGTTTTAGTTGACACGTATTTACAGCCCTTTCATGTTCGCGTTAATTTGAAAGGCGAATTACAATATTAGATTGAGGTTTGTTCAAGCATCTCAATAGATACTTAAACAAACCCAATCTGTATTCATTAAAATTTCCAGCGAACAAAAGCCTCAATGGCTTCATAATCCGCTAAACCTAGTTCATCGTATTTTCTCGCCGTTTCACTGGTTCTATCCTCGGCACGTACCCAGAACTCACGAGCATCATCTCCCGGAAACACAGGCAGATCTTTTTGTGATTGATGTTTAAAAATAGCGTGGCGTTTCCGAATCACTTCTTGTGGTGACAAGGGAACGGCCATTTCTATTTCATGAATCTCAAACTCGTGCCATGCCCCTCTATATAGCCACAACCAGCAATCTTTTGTCCACTCCTCCGTTTTACTTAATCGGGTCAACGCTTCCAAAATAATGTCGAAACAAACTTTATGCGTTCCATGCGGATCGGCAAAATCACCGGCTGCAAAAACCTGATGCGGTTTGATTTGCTGCAATAACTCCATCGTCTTTACGATATCGTCCTCATAAGATACAACCTTTGAAAATTTGCCCCTATCGTAAAAAGGTAAATCCTGAAAATGGATATTTTCGTCAGGCAGACCCGCAAATCGGGCACCCGCTATTGCTTCTCCTTTACGAATTAGCCCCTTAATGGTACGGATTTCTTCTGTATCAATTTGGTTCGGTTTTTTGGCTGCTATAAATCTTCGGGTTTCGTTATATAATGCTTCTAATTTTTGGGTCCCTAAATTCAGCGACTTTGTAAAGTCAGTAGCAAATTCTATATACCGTAAGACATCATCATCCCAAACAGCTGTGTTCCCGGAAGTCTGATAAGCAACGTGTACATTATGTCCCTGATCAGCCAAACGTATAAAAGTACCACCCATAGAAATTACGTCATCATCCGGGTGTGGTGAAAAGATAATCGCATTTTTCCTCGCAGGCACTGCACGTTCAGGACGCTGACTATCATCCGCGTTAGGTTTCCCTCCCGGCCAACCGGTAATCGTATGTTGAAGCTGATTAAAAATATCTATATTAATGTTATAAACCGGCCCTTTTTCCGTGGCCAATTGCGCCATGCCATGGTTGTTGTAATCTTCTTCGGTTAATTTGAGAATTGGCTTTTTAACCGTTTGGGCCAACCAAATTACTGCCTTTTTTATGGTTTTAGAGTTCCAAACACAGTCTTTGACCAACCAAGGCGTGTTGAAACGGGTCAATTCACTTGCGGCTCCCTCATCCAAAACGAATTCAACATTATCAGAAAGCTGAAGGAAGGTTGCGGGCACATCCGAAGACATTTCCCCCTCCACTGCCTTTTTAACAATTTCGGCCTTAACAGGACTCCAAGCCATCAAAATGATTTCGCGAGCCTTAAAAATGGTACCGATACCCATAGTAATAGCCTTCGTTGGCACGTTCTCCTTCCCCCCAAAATCGCGAGACGCATCTCGACGGGTAAGGTCGTCCAAAGTAACCAAACGGGTACCTGAATTCGGGGCCGAACCAGGCTCATTGAAACCTATGTGGCCGGTTCTACCGATTCCTAAAAGTTGAAAATCCAAACCACCCAGTTCACTGATCTTACGCTCATACTCCATACAATAGGTCGGTATGTCCGATAGATCGAGTGTTCCATCAGGGATGTTAATATTTTCCCGCTTAATATCGATATGATCAAATAAGTTTTTGTTCATAAAGGTAACATAACTCTGGGCAGAGTCGGGTTGCATGGGATAATATTCATCCAAATTAAAAGTAGTAACGTTTTGAAAGCTTAGTCCTTCTTCGCGGTGAAGTCGTACAAGCTCTGCATAAACTTGAACAGGAGTTGCACCTGTAGCGAGACCTAATACGGCCTGCTCACCTTTTTCTTGCTTTTCTTTAATTAGGGTTGCAATACGAGCAGCGACAGCTAATGAGGCTGCCTTTGAATTTTTGTAAACGGTTACGGGGAGTTTCTCGAAACGCGTTTCTTCCAATAGATTTAATCTAGCCATTTTTGAGGATAGTTTCATTTAAGGTGAGACGCAAAAATAACGAAATATTATATACCTCATAATAAATTGACTAGCTTTTTGGCAGATGTTCATCTTTTTGTGTAAAGCAATCGACTGCGTAAATTATAATTCGTTCACGAACTGTTTAATCGATGCTGAAGGGTCCGTTGTTTTCATGAAGTTTTCACCGATCAAGAACGCCTGAAAACCCGCCTTTTTCAATTGCTTAATAACAAGAGGATCGCTTATGCCGCTTTCCGAAACTTTAACAAAGGATTCCGGAATGCGGTTCACCAGCGCTAACGAGTGATCAATTGATACTGTAAAATCTTTAAGGTTTCGGTTGTTTACGCCAATAGCATCTACCGTGTCGAATAAATTCGTTTCCAGCTCCTGCTGGTTATGTACTTCTAAAAGCACATTCAAACCTAAGTTTTTAGCATATTTGGCCAGCGATTCCACCTCTTCATTATTTAAAACAGCGGCTATTAACAATATGATATCGGCACCATATGCTTTTGCTTCGGCTATCTGATATTCGTCAATGATAAAATCTTTTCGTAACAAAGGTACATTCACCGTTTCCCGAGCTTTTATTAAATCTTGTAAACTGCCCTTAAAGAAATCACGATCAGTTAAAACTGAAATAGCGGAGGCACCTGCCTCTGCATATCCCCTGGTAACTTCTTCAACGGTAACCTGATCATTGATTACGCCTTTTGATGGAGAGGCTCTCTTATATTCTGCAATAATGCCGGTTCTCTGCGGATCAAGTACCGAGTCTCTGAGATTGTAACAAGTACGATCGAAAAGTGGCCGACGCATCAGGTCATCTATTGTTACTTGCTGTTTAGCAATTAATAGTTCTTCTCTTTTTCTGCTTATAATCTTATCCAGTATATTCATTGTATGCCGATTAATTATTCAACCAGTTGGCGATCATTTGTTTTCCGTGCTCACTTAAAACAGATTCAGGATGGAACTGTAAACCCTTTACATCATAATAGCGATGAGACAAGGCCATAATCACCCCCTCATCATCGACAGCGGTTATCTCAAGCTCTTCGGGAAATTGTTCCTGTGCTACGGCCCAAGAATGATAACGACCAATGTTAAAGCGTTCGGGCAAGCCTTTAAATAACGGTTCCGTTGATTTTAGAATCTTTAAGGGAGTTGCGGTACCATGCACAGGCCTTTTAAGATTAAATAGTTTCCCTCCATATACTTCAGCGATTGCTTGCTGTCCCAAACAGATACCGAGAATACTTTTAGATGCACCATAAGTACGAATAACGTCCATGAGGAGCCCGGCTTCTTCCGGAATCCCGGGCCCGGGCGAAAGCAAAATTTTATCATAAGCCGCCACCTCTTCGATGCGAAATTTGTCATTTCTAACCACTGTGCAATCCAAGCCACATTCTTGCAGCAGATGCACTAAATTAAAGGTAAAAGAATCGTAATTATCTACCACCAGTATCTTTGGTTCAGTAGCAAGTTTTTTCTGCGTCATTGTTGTTTTTATCAGCGTTTAGCCTTCAGCAATCTGCTGTCAGCTTATTTATTCATTTCTATCGGCTTTTAGCTATCAGCAATCAGCCTCAGCTACCTCGCCATTTCACTACTTAACTATTTCTTATCAACAGCCTAGAGCTCTTCGGCTAAAGTTAACGCTTTTCTGAGAGCGGCTATTTTATTATTAACTTCATTTAATTCGCCTTCTGCCGACGAGTCTGCTACCACACCACCCCCAGCTTGGTAGTGCAATCTATTATTCTTGCTCAAAAAAGTTCGGATCATGATCGCATGATTGAAATCTCCATTGAAACCCATAAAGCCGATGGCGCCACTATAAAATCCACGTTGTTGTTTCTCGTAGCGATCGATCAACTGCATGGCCATATGTTTGGGTGCACCGCTCAAGGTTCCGGCCGGAAAGGTATCGCCTACCACATCAAAAGGATTAGCCCCGTCCTGTAAGGTTCCACTCACTTTCGAAACGAGGTGAATGACATGCGAATAGAATTGCGCCTCCTTGAAGGATCTAACTTCCACATCGATGCAGTGCCTACTTAAGTCGTTCCGTGCTAAATCAACCAACATAACATGCTCTGCACTTTCCTTAGGGTCGTTCTTCAAAGCTTCCGCAACTCGAAGATCCTCTATAGTATTTCCCGTTCTTTTGAAAGTTCCTGCAATAGGATAAATGGACGCCTCATTCCCCTTAATTGTCAGTTGGGCTTCCGGCGAAGAGCCGAATAATTTAAAGTTACCATAGTCAAAATAAAATAAATACGGAGATGGGTTCACGGAACGTAAGCTTCTGTAAACGTTAAACTCGTCTCCTAAAAACGGCCTACTAAAAGCTCGCGACGGAACAATCTGAAACACATCTCCTCGGAAGATATGCTCTTTCGTTTTTTCAACCAATGATTTGTATTCCTCATCCGTTTTATTGGAACGCTCCTCGCCATTAAGCTCAAATTTGTATTCAGGAAAATTTTTATTTTGAATCAAGTACTGGATTTTGCTCAAACCGTCTTCCTCAGGTTCACCCAAATAATGCTCAAACACATAGAGCTCATTACGGAAATGGTCGATGGCAATCACATAACGATAGACGTGATACTGCAGAAAAGGAATATTTCGTGCTTCATCAATAGGTGTCTTTAAAGTGATATCTTCGAAATGAGCAACGGTATCAAAGGTGAAATATCCAAATAACCCGTTCGTAATAAATTTGAAATCATCAAGGTTATCAGCCGCGAAAGACCGGCGAAAATTGGAAACTTCTTCTCTTAAATTAACGGCATCTGCTGGCTTGCTGCGTTTTTGGCCATCGGGAAAATACATATTTAACTGCTTTTCATTGAGGCTGATACCAGCTATTGGACTGCAACAAACATAACTCATGCTATTTTCGCGACTGTGGTAATCTGAACTTTCCAACAGTAGACTATTGGGAAAAACGTCCCGCAATCGTAAATATATACTCACCGGTGTGGTCGTGTCCGCTAATAACTTTTTAAATCTCGTCTTTAATTGATATGTCTCCATTCTTAAATTGTTAACATTGCTGTAATCATAAGCACAAAAAAACCCGACGTATATGCGTCGGGTTTATAAGTTTCGGCTTTGGTTGATCAATCTATGCCATTATATATGCTCCCGGCGCTGTTCTTTAACAGGCCACCACCAGTTGCGTATTGTAGTATCGATTGTCATGATAAAGCAAACCTACTATAAAATTTTAATATTTCAAATTTTTTTGACTAAAGTTAACATAAAAAGGCTCAAGCCTTTAGAATCCCCAGAAGGTTATAAAGCCTTTTCCAACAGCCATCATAATAGCGGCCAGTATAATAACCAAAGCAATCGTGTAAAATACAGCAATAGACTTGTGTTTAGCGGAGGCATCCATCGCCTTTTTTGATTTGGAATGCCCTACGGTTATTAATATAATGGCCAATACCATCATACTAATATGTTCCACTGTCCAATAACGCAGGTTCGCAGTTTTCATGACGTTGCTCATATCGTTAAACGTAACCATCGAGCTCATTGCATACAGTGCTAAACCTATCAATAACTGGATGTGGCCCGAAATTAAGGTAAATAAATTCAATTTACGATTTCCTTCTGTGTAGGGTTTCTTTCCAGCCAATCCGCTTATCGCTGAAATAATCGCTAATATTAACAATAAAAGAACCACATAGCGCAGCCCCGAATGTAAATGTTTAAGTCCTGTATACATGTTGTCTAGTTTTTATCGTTAGCAAACTTAGCCAAACTTTCCTTTATATGAAAGTTTATCGGTTAGCTTAGCTGCCATAAAGAAGTAATTTATAGCGGCGAAATATTTTACTGCATTTCGCCACCACTTTGGAAATCTTCCGTATTTTCTTCTCTTCTACGCTTGCGTTCTTGATCGGGGTTACGTTTGCCAAAGCGATAAGAAAGTGTCAACATAGCACGCGGACCTTTCATGAAATTACGTTGGAATTCGCTGTAAAACTGCGCAGTTGTTCTTGTTCCTCCAAACCGGGCCTTGTTGAAGATATTTTGAACATTCAACATGATACTTCCCTTATCTTCCAAAACAGACCACTTGAGTCCGGCATCCGCAAAAAACATGCTGGTCGATGTCCCTTGTGCCATGACACGTGGAGCCATATAATTCCCTCTAAGTTGAGCGGTCAGGCCCTTAGCAATCCTGCCATTGGCCGTTAAGTTAGCATCCCAGTTAAAACCGCTGTTTGCGTCAACGCCGTATTCTTCACTCCCACTGAATGACTGGTAGTTTCCATTGAAGTTGGCCATAAAATCAAAATTTTGGTTCAGTGTGAACTGCGAAATAAGTTCAATCCCCGTTGCGCGATTTTGACTAATGTTACGGAAGGTTGAATAGGTAACATTAGTGCCTGACGCTGCCGAATCGACGATCATTTCCACTACATCGTTCGTAATGCGATGGTATACCGAAGAGGTTAGGTTCATTTTTCCCAGCTTTTTACTATACGCTAATTCCAGGGAGTGAATATCTTCCGGCTTAAGGTTTGGATTTCCTTGTCTATAATTTACGGGATCAGAGATATCCAAAAAAGGATTCACTTGCCATCCGCGAGGACGGTTAACTCGACGTGTGTAACTCAGTTGTAAGGATGAACCTTCTGAGAGTTCCTGTGTCAGGTAGATGCTTGGATAAACACGGAAATAATCCAGTCGCCCTTTAGTCGACCGGTCTTCAGGGGCTAAATTCGGATCATAAGAAAGGTACTCGGTATTTAAATAAGCCTGTTCAGCACGTAGACCAACCTGATAACCGAATTTGTCGCTTAGCTTGTTCTGGTAATTAGCATAAAGAGCATGGACAATATCATCCATATTGAAGTCATTTGTTAGGTTATAATCTCGTTCATATTGCCCCGTGGATGGAGAAAATGCGTCGGACAATTGCTGTTCATCGCTGTAACGTAAAGTTGTTCTGTATCCTGTCTCAAGCTTTTGTTCCTTGCTAAAGGGAAGCACATAATCGACTTGTATATTAACGTTTTCACCATCTTCATACGTATCATTAATCCGACCGGGATCAATTACAATGGAAGGATCCGTTGCCGTTTGCTCAAAGGTCTGGATGCCGTCCTCTTTACTTCTACCGTATGATACATTGGCAGTTAATTCTTCCCCTTCGCGTTTAAATTCCCGTTTGAAATCGAAATTGAACTCGTAACCTGTATCGTCCTCATTCTGGTTAGTGTAGCGTGGACTCGTACCGATGACGGAGCCTGTTGCATCGTAATAAGTATAAAATAGGTCCTCTCGCCGAATATTATCACGTAAATTAAGATTAGCCGATAATCCTAAGGTAGTTTTTTCTGTTGCAAAAAAATCAGCTCCTAAACGAACGGTGTGACTATTCCCCTTCCGTTGGTTATCGCTTATATTGTATACCCTACTTCCATCATTGTAAATATTATTATTAAAGCCGCTCCCTGGATTATTTCTTCGTCTGAAATCGTAGCCTCCAAAATAGTTAAATTTCGTATCGCGATAGTTTAGGTCGATCCCTGCATTGTAATTGTTAAAAGAACCACCTCCTGCACGAGCCATGCCGTTAAAGCCTGTACGGATGTTTTTTTTCAAAATAATATTGACAATGCCCCCTTGTCCTTCCGGGTCGTATTTAGCGGACGGATTTGTCATCACTTCGATTCGTTGTATAGAATTGGCAGGTAATGATTCCAATAGACTGTTAATATTGCTGCCGGCTAATGCCGATTGTTTTCCGTCGATTAAGATTTTAACATTTGTAGAACCTCTCAACCCCACATTTCCATCCATATCCACCGACAGGGAAGGTACATTAGCCAATAGTTCAGAAGCGCTTCCTCCTGCACTCACGATACTTTGTTCAGGATTAAAAATCTTTCGATCAATCCCCATTTGCATAGCAGGCGGTGTCCCTTCTATTACCACTTCCTTTAACATGGTACTTGCCGAAGGGCTTAGCTTTAGGTTCCCTAATGCCAGTGTTTGTGTACCGGTTACACGTAGAGATCGCTTTTCATAAGCATCATAGCCAACAAAGCTGGCGCGTAATAGGTAAGTCCCAGCCGGTATGCCGGAAAAAATAAACTTACCGTCATCATCGGTTTGCCCGCCTTTTATTACTTGGTTCGTCTGTTGGTTCATTAAGGTTACGCTAGCAAAGTCTATGGGTCGACTACTGACGGAATCGACAACAATGCCGCTTATCTTCGCAAGGTCTTGCGCCTGCAAAAGGAAAGGTCCTAGGCATAAGGTTAAGAATAATGTAATATTTCTTACCACTTGTAACTTCATTGTATGAATCTATTTAATTTTAGCTTTATCTGACGCCGTCAAAATTAACATTATCAATTAGTCTAGGACTCCTTTTTTGACAATAAGATTAACCCGTAACACCATTATTACAGTATCTTCGCGGCATGTCTTTAAACCATATACCGCAAGAAAGATTTAGCTACGATGCTTATATAGAACTGGTGAAACAGCTTGTAGAAAAAAGACAGACTACAGGTCCTGACCAATCCTCGTTTTTAGCCAATTTTACGGCATTAAATCTGGTAAGAATGCAGCGCATTGGTAAAATGATCACTCTGAAAAAGTCTTTGCTTACGAAGCTTTCACAATTGAAACGACAATATGTTTTTACCGTCATTACAGAAGCTTGGTGTGGGGATGCTGCTCAGATATTACCGGTTATAGCCAAAATAGCGGAAGCCAATCCTAGCCAGATTGATTTATTTATCGTTTTGAGAGACAGCAATACAGATTATATGGACCAATATTTAACCAATGGGGCACGTGGGATTCCGAAATTGATTATCTATGACGTGGCCGAAAATAAAGAGATACTTAACTGGGGGCCACGGCCTAAAGAACTGCAGCTATACATCGAATCGCTAAAAGTTATGGGTTTAAGTAAAGAGGAATGGATTGAAAAAGTGATGTTATGGTATACGAAAGATAAAACGAAAACCACACAAGACGAGTTGGAAGAGGCGATCGGTACACTTCAATAACGAAGGAACTACTCAATGCTAACGGTTAAGCCCTCTTCTTTCAGAATTTTCCTATAAACATCCACTTCAGTGTATGTGCCCTCCAGTACCGCACATTTCCCTTCGTTATGCACCTTCCATGCAATTTTCTCAGCCTGACTTTCGCTATAGTCTAAATACTTCATTAGGCAGTGAATTACATGGTCGAATGTATTTATGTCATCGTTCCACAAGATTAACCGATGATACTCTTTAGTAACCGAGAGAATTTCTTCCAGTGTAAAGGTCTCTTCCTGTACTTGTGTTTCAGCCATCTTCATTGTTCAAAGCGCTATCTAAATTTCATTATTACTCACTGGAAATCCCCATTAAAAGCGAGGCAGTCGAGCTAATGAATACGTCAAATTAATATCCGGATAAGTTTAGCAAACTTAGATAAAGTTACTTTTTTTCACAAATGTTTATTTTTTTTGTGCTAGCTTCCCTTCGTTTTTTTTCCCTGCTGTATGAGCTGTTCCCACATCTCTTCCGGAATAGCTTCCATCGCACTAAACTGTCCGGCACCTTGCAACCATTCACCTCCATCTATCGTAACCACTTCACCGTTCACAAAGAGCGCGTAATCAGAGAGCAAAAAGGCTGCTAAATTGGCTAACTCCTGATGGTCGCCAACCCGTTTAAGCGGAACCCTAGTTCGAAAATCAAACTTTTCAGCAAGCGCTCCCGGCAATAAGCGCTCCCATGCTCCTTTAGTTGGGAAAGGACCAGGGGCAATGGCATTATGCCGAATACCATATTTTCCCCACTCTACTGCGAGCGATCGTGTTAAAGCCAGCACGCCTCCTTTTGCTGCTGCCGAAGGTGCAACATAAGCAGAGCCCGTAAACGCGTAAGTTGTGACTATATTTAAAACCGAAGCTTTTATTTTATTTTCTATCCAATATTTTCCAAAGGCAAGCGTCGCATTAACCGTCCCCTTTAAGACAATATCGATCACGGCTGAAAAGGCATTAGCGGATAACTTCTCTGTAGGCGATATAAAGTTCCCCGCTGCATTATTTACGAGCGCATCTATTTTACCAAAGCTTTCCACTCCCTTAACCAAAACGGTTTCTATATCCTCTGTTTTGCGAACGTCACAGGCAATCGCCAATACCTGGCCTTTTGTGCTATCCATGATTTCTTTTGCCGTATTATCCAACACTTCCTGCCTTCTACTCGCAATGATCAAATTGGCGCCAAGTGCCGAAAAGTAGGTACTCATGGCTTTCCCTAAACCGGTACCACCTCCTGTTACAACTATTGTTTTTCCTTTAAGCGCATCATCGCGTAGCGCGCCTTGTATTTTTTCCATAATTATGCAGACTTTTGTGGCTATTTAAAAACTTACCTTAGAAATTCTTTCATCTGAACATCACTTCTTTGTTAAATTACCAATGATTGTCTTGAGTATGCCTCTTGTGGAAGGTTCCCACCACTGTGCAAGCAATTTATCAACTACTTCTGTAGCATCTTGATTGAATCGATGAACAAGCTCCTTGCGTAATTCTCTCTTACTTTGTTGCCAGGTATTCCAATTAAAATTCAAATACCTTTTCATTTGCTTATCGGCCTTCGTGTGTAGTTGATTTATTGGTACCAGCTCATCAATCAACCCTTCTTCTAAAGCGCGTTGCGGCTGTAACAATTCGCCCGTCAGCAAATACCGATAAGCTTTGGCCTTTCCTATCCAAAAGCTGTATAGCTCAAAAATGCTCTCGGGTACAATAATACCGACAGGCACCTCGTTTAGTCCGATAATAAAGTCACCTTCTGCCATTATTCGGTAGTCACAACAAAGAGCCAGCACACATCCGCCTGCCGGGCTATGCCCACCAATAGCAGCAACAGCCGGCTTGGGAAAGGAAACAAACGTTTTTACAAGATCTAGAAATTGATACCAAAAAGCTTTTATTTGCTTCTCATCATAATTGTACAAACTGATTAAATCCAATCCGGCACTAAAAAAGCCCTCCTTCCCATAAAGTATAATTCCGCCGATGCGTTCATCATTCCCTACGATCTCAAGCGTATCTTTTAATTCCGCAACCATTTCGGCATGTAATGCATTGGAACTTCCTCTGTTTAGCATGATATGAGCAATATGCTCTCTTATCTCCAATTTTAAATATTCCATGTTCTTTGGCTGTTAGTTATTTGTTATCCGTTATTGGTTATTCGGTGTGAGTAATTGTTGCAACTTTGATAGAAAGGTACTACTCAACTACTCAACCACTTCGCTATTCAACTACTTAACGATTCCACAAGATACACTTTTTCCGGTGATGATTGATAAAAGGAAAAAGCTTTCATAAAGCAGCTCAATAATTCATGAAAAAAAATAACTTTGCGGTATTGGTAGGAATATCCTCAAAATTTAAGAAATGAAATATCCATGATTGCCAAACATAAACTCAATGACCACGAAGTAGCATGAGTGTATAAAAAACAAACAGGTTACGAATAAAATAATCTGGATATTCCACCTGCCTACCGGTAGGCGGGTATGACCATTAAAGAACAAATGCGAAGCATTCATGAATACAATTGAATGCAAACACGAATGAATAATTATTTACATATGAATATTTTATTGATTGGTTCCGGGGGAAGGGAGAGTGCTTTTGCTTATAAGATTGCTCAAAGTCCATTAACCTCACAATTATTTATTGCTCCCGGGAATGCGGGCACCGGCGCTTACGGAAAAAACGTAGATATCAAGGTTACTGATTTTGCTTCGTTAGGTACCTTTGCACTAGAGAACGATATCCACCTTGTAGTAGTTGGCCCGGAAGAGCCGTTAGTAAAGGGTATTCATGATTATTTTTTGCAAGATGCACAGTTGAGCAATATTCCTGTGATTGGACCGACGGCAGACGGAGCCCAATTAGAGGGGAGTAAAGACTTTTCTAAACAATTCATGCAACGCCATGCAATTCCAACAGCAGCCTCCCGTTCGTTTACAAAAGAAACCTTGGAAGAAGGTTTACAATACCTCGAGACCAGAAAATTACCCATCGTTTTAAAAGCAGATGGTTTAGCCGCCGGAAAGGGAGTGCTGATCTGCGCTGATTTGATAGAGGCAAAAACGGAACTTCGCGCCATGTTGGCCGATGCTAAATTCGGCGAAGCAAGCAACAAGGTTGTTGTTGAGGACTTTTTAAAAGGCATAGAATTATCTGTTTTTGTCTTGACAGACGGAAAAGACTATAAGGTTTTACCAGCAGCAAAAGACTATAAACGTATAGGAGAAGGCGATACAGGTTTAAACACCGGTGGGATGGGTTCCGTTTCACCTGTACCTTTTGCGGACGAAGCTTTTTTGCTTAAAGTCGAAAAGGACATCATTAAGCCCACCATCGAAGGCCTAAGAAAGGATAATATTCCCTATAAAGGCTTTATCTTTATAGGTTTAATGAATGACGACGGTAATCCTTATGTCGTAGAATACAATGTACGAATGGGGGATCCGGAAACGGAGAGCGTACTCATTCGTATCGAAAGTGATTTCGTCGATTTATTAATGGGAGTAGCCGAAGAAAATCTAGCGACAAAATCATTTAAAGTGTCAGAAAAAACTGCAGCTACTGTCATGTTGGTATCCGGCGGATACCCAGGGAAATATGAGAATGGCAAAATAATCAGCGGATTGGAAAATGTCAAAGAATCTTTGCTATTCCATGCCGGTACAACGCTTGTTAACGAAGAAGTCAAAACGGCCGGAGGCCGTGTTATTGCTGTAACTGCTCTTAAAGACAATCTGCTGGAAGCCCTACAGCAAGCCACAGCTGATGCTGGGCGGATTTACTTTGAGGGTAAAAATTTTAGGAGAGATATTGGCTTTGACCTTATAAACTACTAGCCTCCTCTTTAGTAGCATGCCTAAAACCGAAATGGCTTTAGGCACGCTTAACCTATCCCACACGCAATTTATCATCCTGTTCACTTTGTTCATTCTTAGCTCTGTCTTAGACAGTTAAGGCAGAATTAGCTATTATTGCAAAGAGAGTCACCGATAATTGACATTATCCGTCTCATTCATGGTTTTCTTATCGCTTTATAAGGAAAACCTACCTATAACCTAAAAAACTAAACGGATTATGAAAACGTTACTTTACAAATCTTGCCTCTTGTTTCTCCTTTTCCCTTTTCTGTTTTTAAGTTGTGAGAAACCGGCACCTCAGCTTCCAACCAAACCGCAGGAAGAGACCTTACACACTGTTCGTTTTAAGCTTAAGGGCTTTTCAACAAGTATTACACCACTTGCAAGCCCTCATTCCTTGAGTTTGTCGCGATTGTCTAGCCACGGAGCCCCTAGCTTAGTGTCTGCGATGCCATTAGAGCCGAGTCCTCAGGAACAATATGTATACTTTTGGTCTTTTAATGAGGAAAATTTATTACCGGATATAGCAATCAACACTTCATCAGCATCTATATCCTTTCAAGCAGCTGACACATCACCTGGTTTTACAGCTGGTTACGGATTGAGTCCTTATCCAGCTGGTAGAAGCTTAAGTTTAAAAGGCTTACAATCTTTGGTGATTACTATGCCGTTGACGGGCGTTTCTGAGATAAGCAAACTGGCCTTTGATGTAGGAAGCTCGGGAACCGGTCCGAAGAACTTTAGCCTGTATTTCTCAACAGACAATGGCAACTCCTACACGCTTTTATCAGCCGACAATCAGTTTGCCAACACGAAAGACAATGCTAGAAATAGTTATGAGTTTAATTTATCGGATCTGCGTACGATTATACAAGCGCAACGTTTAACGATCAAGATAGAGCCTTTTGAAGGCGAAAGGGGAGATGCGAACGATTTCGATCCAAATCGTGGTACTTTTAAACTCGATAACTTCCGCCTTTCCGGTATTTATAATCAAGACAGGCCGGAAGAGTCGACAGACAACATTAGCAAAATCCATTATTTTATCTTTAATGCGGACGACCATTTACTAGCATTGCAAGGCAGTACGACGTTCAATCCTTCGGACGAAGGAGTTGATTTATCCTTTAAATTATCTTCGGGAAGCTATTACGCCTTCATTACCTCCAATGTTTCAAAAGCGGAGTTATTATTGCCACAAGTCCTAACAACGGCCTCTGATCTATACCTTTCTAATCATTTCAGCAACCACGATGCACATATCTTCGGGGCGCACATCCCCCATTTGGAGGTTAACAGCAATACACAAATCGACGTTAGCCTGAAACGGTATTTTAGTCAGGTGAAATTTGAATTTACGGACGAAGAAGACTTGGCTCATGTACGGAAAATTAGCATCCATAGCGAACATGCCCCACTTGTTTACACCCCATTTAGCACCTCTCCAAGTTCCGTAGAAGATGAAGCAACAAACATTGTATTTTATCCACTATTCAATAGCGATCATAAAAGCTTAAGTTTTAATCAATTCATTGGGGATGTAAGCAACCCTGTTGAATTAGGTTATATCGTAAATGTTTATGATGAGGACGATACATTATTGAGGACCTTTACAGTCAGCAGCTCCATAAAAAACAATGTACAGTTACTGTTTAAAGGTAAACTACTAGTGGATGCAGACAAACAGAATCAATTTCAGATTGAATGGAACCAAGCATGGGATGATAATCGAACGGAAACGTTTTGATTCCCATTGTACAAATTAACAGCGTGTACTAAAAGATTAAATCTTAAGGTACGCGCTGTTTGGAATAACAGCATTACTTATTTAAGATAATCCTTAAAGCAGTAAAAAAATCGCTGGTTTTTTATGCAGATCCACCTTTTTCTTTTTCCAGTTCTCAATGCTATCACTACTGATCCATTCATCCGGATCGGTAATATTGCACGCAATGCATAAACGGGTTTTAGGGGAGCATACCTTCAACACTTCTTCCAACAATTGATTATTTCGAAAAGGAGTTTCCATAAATAACTGGGTTTGCTTAGCTTTCTGAGCAACCTGTTCTAATTCTTTTATTTTCTTTGCACGGGCCGCTTTATCAATAGGCAAATATCCATGGAACGCAAAAGTTTGCCCATTGAATCCTGAAGCCATCAACGCCAATATCATCGAGTTAGGCCCCACAAGCGGTCTCACTTTAATACCCAGTTGATGGGCTCGGGCAACAATATCTGCGCCTGGATCCGCAATTCCCGGACAACCCGCCTCGCTCATTAAACCGACGTCCTTACCTTCCAGCAAGGCCTTAAAAAAGCGATCTTTATCGTATTCATCTCTTGCATGTTTCCCATAATCATGAAGGACCAATTGTTGCTGCGGCATTTTCAATCCTGCTTGCTTTAAAAATTTACGGGCCGTTTTTTCGTTTTCGACGATATACTCATCAATCGCATTGACGACCTCAGAAAAATAAGTGGTATAAGACGCCGATGCTGCCTGATCAGATAACGGTACCGGCAATAAATATAACGTTCCTTTAGACATGACACAAAGATGCAGTTTTTAATAGGGAAAATAACTAATTTAGCAATTTAAGCAAGTTCCACGGTGGAAGAACTAAATTTTTACGAGTGTGTTTATGCGTTGGTTAGACAGATTCCGGAAGGAAGGGTTACTTCTTATGGAGCTATCGCACGGGCACTTGGAAGGGACGGTGCTGCACGAATGGTAGGTTACGCAATGGGAAATGCCGGAAAAGCTGATCCACCGGTTCCCGCACACCGCGTACTAAACAGCAAAGGCCAGTTAAGTGCTAAAGCAGCTTTCGGTCATCCCACCTTGATGCAGCAGCTCTTAGAAAACGAAGGAATCACAGTAGAAAACGATCGAGTAGTTAACTTCAAGACCATTTACTGGGACCCACTGAACGAATTATAACAATAACAGAGACGTATATATGATAAAAAGATGCGGATGGTGCGGCAATGACCCGCTTTACATGGCTTACCATGATGAGGAATGGGGCAAAGCGGTAACCGATGATAAAACTTTATTTGAATTTTTGATTTTGGAGTCGGCACAGGCCGGTCTTAGCTGGATCACCATATTACGAAAAAGAGAAGGCTATCGACGGAATTTTGCCGATTTCGATGCTCAAAAGGTCGCTCAATTTACGGACGAAGATGTAGATCGTATCCTTCAAGACCCTGAAGTAATACGTAACAGAGGAAAAGTGAAAGCAGCCATATCCAACGCAATTATATTTCTAAGCATTCAGAAAGAATTCGGATCATTTTATAGCTATTTATATTCTTTTATGCCCAATCAGCAAATAATCAACAATAAAGTTGATAACTACAGGTCATTTATGACAACATCCGCTGAATCCGATGCCATTGCGAAAGACTTAAAAAAACGAGGAATGAAATTTTTTGGAAGTACTATTTGCTATGCCTATATGCAAGCAGTTGGCATGGTAAATGACCACGAGGTGGATTGTTCTTTTAAATAGTTATCATTAGGGCTTGTCTGTAAAATGACGCTTACTTTTCTTTTGGCCAAATTTTTTTCGATTATATTGTGCAGAGCCGTTACGTGGAATCGATAAGGTTTCCCAAGTATCGTCTTTGATCATTTTTGCTAAATAAACAATTTGACCTACGTGATAAGCGTAATGTGCCAGCTGTCTGTTTATTGCTTCCACGACGGTATGCCCCTCGTTCCTTATATATATAATAGAATCAAGGTCGGATGGGCGCAGATTATACATGGTATCGAGCAAACAGGTCCAACCTTTATTCCAAACAATCATCAACTCCTTTCTATCAATTGGTTGGTCTTCGAACTCCTCATCCCGCTTGCGCCAGGTCTTCTCACCATCAGTAGTTAGAAAATCTGTAAATCTCGACAACATATTTCCTGTTAAATGTTGCACGATAATAGTGATGCTATTACTTTCTTGATTGTATTGCCAATGAAGACTTGTATCGTCCAATTGGGCAATCGCCTGTTCGCCCAACTTTTTATAGTACAGGAACTGCTTTATTACACTCTCCAAATATGTTTTACATCCTTCCAATGTATTCATACGCTTTCAAAGTCAATTTTAATGCCAATGATAATGCGCCCGAACCCGTTGAATTTTACCTTCGTCGTTTAGTTCCATATATTCGGCAGAGATGGAGTTATTAACACTCCGATATACTAAAACAACCGAATTTATACCGTGGAGCTCATGGTACAGTTCAAAGGCCAAATCCGGATACTTCTTCAAGCCTCTTTCAAAATAGTCCTTTAATTGTTGCTTACCTCGTACTTGTCCTTCTTCGCTTACTCCAAGCTGCTGAATGATTGGCGAACGAAAATCAATATCATCCGCATAGTGGGTCATGATTTCTTCTAAATCGTGATTATTCCAAGCCCTAATCCAGTCGCTTGTAAACCGGTTGAATTTTTCTGCTTTCATTTCTTGTAAAGGTTTGGTGTATATATTTCCATATGTCGTGTTATATCAGCGAGTGGTCCAAAACCATATTCGGCATAAAGCGAATGCGCATCCGCAGTAACCAACATCATCCGTCGCAAAGTTTTGACCCAGGGTAAACGCATAATATGATTAAGCATTATTTTTGAGACCCCTTGTTTCCTATAACTTTTTATTACAAAAACATCGGCCAAATAAGCGAATGTTGCCCTGTCCGTAATTAATCTGGCAAATGCAATTTGTTTATTATTGTCAAACACCCCGATACAATAAGAGTTATTTAAGGATTCCTTTACCAGTTCGAGCGGAATATCTTTAGCCCAATAACTTTCTTTTGATAAAAAGGTATGAATAAGTTTCATATCCATTTCGTCAACACCTATTTTTATTTGAAATGTATGCTGCATATCTAAAAAGGATTATAAAACTAACTCCATCATTACATCCGCCCTTTTGTACTTGGGGTTATCCACGGGCACGTTATAAAAACCATACTTTCTATAAATTGCTAAAGCAGACTGCAAGATGCTTTGGGAATACAACACCAGCTTTTTTACTCCCAATTCGCGCGCCTTTTCGATGGCATGTGCACACAGAGCCTTACCGATCCCAAGTCCATGATAAGATTCGTCAACAGCCATTTTAGTTAACTCCATAACCTCCTCACTAACTCTTTTTAGCGCTACCGTGCCCACAATTACACCATCATATGCTGCAAATAAAATTTCGCCCCCGTCTCGAAGAATAGCCTCTTCCGGATGCTCTAACACATATTTGTCAATAGGTTCAACGGTAAAATATTTATTTAACCACGCTTTGTTGAATTTCTCAAAAAAGGTTTGCTTATCCGGTTGGTAATAACTTATTAATATTTCCATGATTATTTTTTTCTTATACAAAGAAGAGAAAAAAAAGAAAAGAAGTACAGATACAATTTTTTTATATTTGAAGGATACAGTTTATATTATGAAAGAAGAAGCATTATATATTGTCATAGCTAAGGCAATTGAGCAGCAAATACGCAATAATGTATTAAAAATAGGAGATAAGTTACCCTCTATTCGTACGGTAAAAAGAGAATATGGCGTAAGCATGAATACAGCGACACGTGCTTTTTTCGAACTGGAAAGAAAAGCACTCATCGAATCACGCCCCCAATCGGGCTTCTATGTCTCCAGGCATTCGAGAAGCAGACTACCTGTTCCCACCACCAGTAATCCTTCTGTCTTATCGCATCAGGAACAAGCGGAAAACCTGATCGATAAGGTTTACCGGTCGTTAAACGACACCTCTATTACTCGGTTTTCCATAGGTGTTCCAGCCAATGAACTTTTACCAATAGCCAAGCTGAATAAAAGCTTATTACAAGCTACCCGTACGCTTGACGGAAGTGGCACTGCCTACGAAGAAATTCAAGGAAATTTTAAATTGCGTCGCAATATTGCGCGATGGTCTTTCACCTGGGGAGGTATGCTCACTGCGGATGATTTAGTTACTACTGCCGGTGCCATGAATGCACTGTCGTATTGTATGATGGCCCTTGCTAAAAAGGGCGATACCATTGCGGTGGAAAGTCCTGTTTACTTTGGTATATTGCAATTGGCGAAAAGCTTAGGGCTTGAAGTGCTGGAAATACCAACCCATCCCATAACCGGTATGGAACTCGATGCATTACGAAAGGTGTTACCTAGCATAAAACTTTGCTTAGTGGTAAGTAACTTCAACAATCCCCTTGGAAGTTGTATGCCCGAAGAGAATAAAAAGGCATTGGTAAACATGTTATCGGAACACGAAATACCGCTTATAGAAGATGATTTATATGGTGATGTTTACTTTGGAGAAAACCGACCTAAACCCTGCAAAGCCTTCGACAAAAAGGGCTTGGTTCTATGGTGTGGGTCAGTATCTAAAACCTTGGCTCCCGGCTATCGGGTAGGTTGGGTTGCGCCCGGGAAGTTTAAGGAGCAAGTTATCCGCCTTAAGCTACTACATGCCGTTTCATCCACCACACTCACCCAGGAAGTTATTGGCGATTTTTTAGAAAATGGACGATATGAGGCCCACCTTCGAAAAATGCGTCGTACATTGCAAGCAAACAGCCTACACTTTACGCGAGCTATTCACGACTACTTTCCAGAAGAAACACGGGTCAGCAGACCTCAGGGAGGATTTGTACTCTGGGTAGAACTGAATCCAAATTTAAATGTTCCGTTGCTATACGATCAGGCTATGCGCCAAAAAATAAGCATTGCACCCGGTCGTATGTTTACCCTTCAAAATCAATTTAACAATTGTATGCGTTTGAGCTACGGCTTACAATGGTCGGATGAACTTGAGAAGAAACTTGCAATGTTAGGCTCGATCGCTAAAAAAATGATCCGGTAAACAAGCCATCTCATCTATTTTTCCTTGTAAATGGGACAAAACGAACATGCATAAGATCTTGAACGACAAGCTTCCCTTTCTTTTTCTTTAAGAGCTTTAAGGTTTGCATGCCTTTGGTAGGTCCAATCGGTATGATCATTTTTCCGCCGTCTTTCAACTGCTCGACGAGTGGTTCCGGTATTTTTTCCGGCGCTGCAGTAACAATGATGGCGTCAAAAGGCGCGGCTGATCTTAAGCCCTGATAGCCATCACCAATGACAACTTCTATATTGTTATAATTCAGCTGATGCAATAACTTTTTGGTACATTCAGCCAGTTCCTTCACAATCTCAATCGTATAAACCTGCGCTACAATCTCTGCTAACACCGCTGCCTGATAACCCGATCCGGTTCCAATCTCAAGTACGCGATCGTCTTTACTTAAGTCAAGCATTTGTGTCATGCTTGCCACTATAAAGGGTTGGGAAATTGTTTGTCTAAAACCAATTGGAAGCGGACGATCTTCGTAAGCATAGGATTGGTAAGGAGAGGGTACAAACAAATGTCGTTCTACTTGCCTCATCGCTTGCAAGGTGGCATCGTGGTGTATTCCACGAGCTTCTAGCTGTTCAATAACCATTTTTTCGCGGAGCTGCTTATAATCCTGCGGTGCATTGGATTGAAGAAGCGTATAAGTACATAACAACACAAGTATCATCATTTTTCCTTTCATTAGCTCTCATAAAGGGGAACAAGATGCTCGTTAAAAAGTTTACCCTTTTATTAGATCAACGGCATCAAAAAGGCCCTCAAAACAACCGTTTCGAGGGCCTCAATCAATCCAAAAAATTCAGCTAGTTCCATCCACCACCCAATGCCCTGTAAATATTTACCATGGCATTCATCTGTTGCATTTTTGTTTCAACCAATTCAAATTTGGATTCCAAGGCATCACGCTGCGTCAATAACACTTCCATATAATCTGCCCTAGCTGATTTGAAAAGGCTATTGGAAATACCAATCGACTGCGAAAGGGCATCCACTTGTTTTGACTTTAAATCGTAACTTTTTTCCAGGTTGTTAATTTTCGCCAATTGATTAGCCACTTCAACATAAGCATTTAAAACAGTCCGCTCATAATTATAAACAGCCTGTATCTGCTTGGCATTGGCATTATAATACGCAGCCTTTATGGCATTCCTATTAATTAAAGGAGCTGTGATATCGCCCGCCAGGGAATAAAGCAAGGACTTTGGGGTCTTCACGAGATAAGTAGGATCAAAAGCTTGGTAACCGATGGCCGCTGAAATTCCTAAAGAAGGATAAAACCTGGCTTTTGCTACCTTAATATCCAGTTTCGCCGCTGCTAATTCCAATTCAGCCTGCTTGATATCCGGGCGATTTGCCAACAATTGCGCAGGTAAACCCGTATGTACAGCCTCGGGTATCAAATGCTCGAAATTATCACTAGTCCGTTGAATAGGCTGCGGATACCTTCCCAATAAAAAGTTAATTCGGTTCTCCGTTTCTGTAACACGTTGCTGAATAGCATACTGAAGGCTTTTGGTGTTCAACACCTCTGCCTCAAATCTGCGCACCGCCAGCTCCGTAACCTGTGCGGCCTCTTTCTGCATTTTTACTATTCTTAAGGCATTACTTTGAATTTCGATATTCTTTTTAACAATATCCAACTGGTTATCCAGTGCCAATAACTCATAATATGAGTTGGCGATTTCTGCAACCAGATTGGTAATAACGAAATTTTTCCCTTCTACGGTCGACAGATACCGGCTTACAGCCGCTTTCTTTGCATTATGCAGCTTCTTCCAAATATCTATTTCCCAAGTAGCGGAAAGTCCCAACATAAAATCAGGGAGTGGCTCGGGATTTTCCTTTCCTTCTTTTATTTCCACGTGATGTTCTAATGCCCCGATATTAGTATATCTAGCTACTTTATCAACACCAGCTGCCCCTTTAATCCCCACGAATGGGAGATACTCCCCCTTTCTCTCCCGAATCTCGTTCCTTGAAATTTCAATTTCCTGTAAGGTAATATTCAGTTCCTGATTATTTTTCAAAGCTGTATCAATCAACGCCGCTAAATAAGGATCAGTAAAGTACTCCTTCCAAGTCAATTTTGCCGTGTTAACGGTATCCTGCGAACCATTATAGCTCGCAGGAGTCTTTGTATTTGCTTCACGCTGAACTAATGCAGGTGTTTTACATCCTGTATACGTTATTAGTACCAAGCAGCCTATTATAACGTATACATATTTATATTTTTTAGACATCTTACTCATTTTCATCACCATTATCGAATTTATCTATTTGATGTACAAACTCATCGGATAATGAGTTTTCATCTTCACCCTTAATCAGTTTTCTTCCGCTAGCAAGGGAACCGAAAATATAGTATAGTCCAGGAACTATAATTACACCGAAGACAGTACCGAATACCATACCGCCCATCGCGGATGCACCAATGGTCCTGTTGCCAATCGCGCCGGCACCTGTTGCAATAATTAACGGAATTAATCCCGCAATGAAGGCAAACGATGTCATCAGGATAGGACGGAAACGGACCTTCGCCCCTTCAATAGCCGCTTCCAGTATGGAGGCTCCTTCTCGATGTTTGAGTACGGCAAACTCAACAATCAATACAGCGTTCTTACCAAGCAGTCCGACAAGCATGATAAGACCGATTTGAGCGTAGATATCATTTTGAAGTCCCATTAACTTAAGGAGTAAAAACGAACCGAACACCCCCACGGGCAAGGAGAATACCACCGCAAGTGGGATGATAAAGCTCTCATATTGTGCTGCAAGAACAAAGTACACAAACGCCAGTACGATTAGGAATATATAGAGCGACTCATTCCCTCTGTTAGCCTCGTCATAAGAAAGTCCTTCCCATGCAATATCATACCCGTTAGGAAGCGATTTTTTCGCTACTTCGCGAATAGCCTGAATAGCATCTGCAGTAGTATAACCAGCTGCCGGAAGTCCCCTGATGGCTGCCGAATTGTACATATTGTATCGGGTAATCTCGTTTGGCCCTTGCGACTTTTTAAGCTTCATAAATGCCGAATAAGGCACCATTTCACCGTGATCGTTTTTGACGAAAAGATTAAGTATATCAGATGGTAGTCTTCTGAATTTAGGATCCGATTGAACATATACTTTAAAGAAGCGGCCAAACTTGATGAAACCTTGCTCATAGGTACTACCAATCATAATATTCAGGTTGTCCATTGCTTTACCAATAGAGACACCTTTTTGCATGGCTAAATTGTTGTCAACTTCAAGCTCATATTGAGGATAATTTGCCGCAAAGAAGGTAAATAATCCGGCGAGCTCCTTACGTTTACGCAAATCTTCGAGGAACTGTTTGTTCACTTTATCAAATTCCTGGTAATCCGTGGTTGTATTTTTATCTAGCAACCGTAAGGAGAAACCGCCTGATGATCCGAATCCGGGAATAGCCGGCGGCTCAAAGAACTCGATGGTTGCCCCCAAACCTTTGGATTTCTCTTCTAATTCTTTCATGATCTCGGTAACGGAGTGTTCCCTTTCATGCCATGGTTTAAGGTTAATCATACAGGTACCTGCATTAGAACCCCGACCTTCTGTCATAATTTCATAGCCGGCAAGGGAGGATACCGACTCTACCCCGTCTACATGTTCACAAATTCCCTGAAGCTTTCGCGATACCTCATTGGTCGTTTCCAGCGTAGATCCCGGAGGTGTTTGGATAATCCCGTAAATAGTACCCTGGTCTTCACTGGGGATAAAACCAGCAGGAAGTACCCGGTTTTCGAAGAAGATACCTGCACAGAATGCCGCTAAGACAGCAAATGTTAGTACTCTTCTGCTTACTATAGACTTCAATACGCCAACATATTTACCGGTAAGCTTATCAAAACCACGGTTAAAGCTATCAAGTGCTTTGGTAAATATATTCGGCTTTGCGTGGTGTGTGTGATGGTTTTTTAACAACATGGCACATAGTACCGGTGTGAGGGTAAGCGCTATAATGGCCGAAATCACAATCGAGCTCGCCATCGTAATAGAGAATTGCCGATAGAAGGTACCCACAGGGCCCGTCATGAAGGAGATAGGTAAGAATACCGATACCATTACTGCCGTAATTGCTATAATCGCACCACTAATTTCTCCCAATACCCTTTTTACAGCCTGGTAGGGCGTCATGCTAGGAAACTCATCAAATTTGGCGTGGACCGCTTCCACCACCACAATGGCATCATCCACCACAATACCGATCGCTAATACAAGGGCAAACAAAGTTACCAGGTTAATAGATAATCCGAAAAATTGGATAACAAAGAATGCTCCTACAAGCGATACCGGCACCGCCAATATAGGAATAAGCGTAGATCTCCAGTCGCCCAGGAAAACAAACACAACGATTGCCACCAAGATAAAGGCGTCCCTTAACGTATGGACAACCTGTTCGATAGAGGCATCAAGGAACTGGGAAACGTCATAACTGATTTTATAATCCAATCCGGGAGGGAACGTTTCCTTCATCTCCGCAAGTTTGTCTTTTACAGCAGCGATTACATCACTCGCGTTACTACCATAGTTTTGGTTTAACAATATGGAAGCCGAAGGATGACCGTCAAGGTTGGAGTAAATATCGAAGAACTCACTTCCCAGCTCTACTTTACCTATATCTCCTAAACGAATACGCTCACCATCCGCATTGGCGCGAATAATGATATTTTCATACTCAGCAGGTTCACTATACCTGCCCTTATAGGTTAATACGTACTCTAACGACTGCGCTTTGATACCTGAGCTCTGTCCGATACGTCCCGGACGACCAACAATACTTTGTTCAGCCATCGCGTCCATCACTTCGTCTACCGATATATGGTAAGCTCGCATACGGTCGGGATTTAGCCAAACCCGCATAGCATAGGTTCTACTACCTAATATCTGCGATCTTGCCACCCCCTTAATCCTATTGATTTCAGGGATCATTTTTACGCTGGCATAGTTATACAGGAATTTTTCGTCCATGTTCTTACCCTTTGCGTACAGGTTGACATACATCAACATACTCGGCTGGATGGGGGAGACGACTACTCCTTCACGCTGAACCAGTTCGGGCAAGAGGGGCATCACCTGGTCGACCCTGGTTTTCACCCTGACTACCGCTTGGTCAGGATCGGTACCGGGTTCAAAAATAACCCTTAAGGTAGCTTCCCCCGCACTGGTTGCATCGGTGGCTATATAACGCATACCCTGAACACCGTTAATCGCGTTCTCTAAGTTAATCAGCGTCGACTGCACTAATACATCTGCGCTAGATCCCGGATAAGCTATAAAAACATTAACGGTTGTTGGCGCAATTTGGGGGAATTGTGATATGGGCAACTGTTTGATTGCCAAGGAACCTACAAATACAATCATAATAGATATTACAATCGCAAATACAGGCCTCTGTATGAATTTATTGAACATCTGATTTTTTTTAAGTTAATCCACTATTCTGCATATAACTCCAAATGCGATATAACATCTTTGGGGTCTTCCAGCTTGTATTCAATTTTCTCGTTTTCTTTAACTAGCCGAATACCTTCTAGGAGAACCTTATCATCTACAGACAAACCTGATTCAATAAGGAAGAGATGTGGCAACTCTGCAGCTATTTTAATCTCCCTCGATTGTATCTTATTATCTTTATCCAGTACATACACATATTTCTTTTCAAGCACCTCGAACGTAGCCTTTTGCGGAATAATCACTGCGTTTTTATAGGGAGTTTTCATTTGAATGTTACCCGTTTCGCCGTGTCTCAACAATCCTTTGGGATTAGGAAAGGTTGCCCTGAAAGCTATATTACCGGTTTCATTGTTAAAGTCGGCCTCAATGGTCTCCACCCTACCCGGATAGTCGAACAACCTGTTATTAGCCATCAGTAAATCAACCTTCGTTAAACTGTCCTTTTTAAGATTCGTTTTATAGTCTAAATACTCGGCTTCCGGTACATTGTAATATACCCACATCTTACTATTATCAGAAAGCTCCGTTAGTAAGTCGCCTTCCTCTACTAAACTTCCCTGCCGTACATGGAACCGATCGATGATTCCATCAAATGGTGCCCGGATTTCGGTAAATTGCAAATGCACTTTTGTTAGCGCGAGTTCGGCCTTCGCTTTGTCAAACTTAGCCTTCGCCATTGCTAATTCATTCGGCGCTACGATGTTACTATCAGCTAAGCTTTTGGTATTTTTATATTCTATTTCGGCAAAGTTTGCCTCTGCTTGTGCTTTTTGAAGCTCAGCTTCGTACAGTTTAGGCATAATTTGAAACAACAACTGTCCTGCCTTCACAAACTGTCCCTCATCTACAAAAATCTTCTGTAAATAACCGCGCTCCTGCGCCCTTAACTCAATATGTTGTACGGAACGAATCTGGCATACATAATCTTTGATGATCGACGTATCCATCTTGACGGGCGTTGTTACCAAAAATTTGGTTTGCTCTTCTTTCTCTTCTTTTTTCGATTGGCAACCGGCATGGCACAACATCGCCCCCAGGCCCATGAGCATGAAAATTCTCTTCATAATAATTCGCTTATCGAAGCAATATGATTCTTAATATTTTTTGAAAATTGTACACAAGCACACCTCAGGTTTATTCTCACGTTTAAACCATTAGCATGTATTATTTATGGAATGTAGAAATAACGGAATAGCAAGGTTAGGCCTTTTCCGTTAGCAGAGAAAAATCAAATTCGAATAACCCGAAACAGGAGGTAGGTTCGGGACGAGGTATAC
>NZ_LR027848.1:423240-1296288 GCF_900607235.1 Olivibacter jilunii
GAGGTATACGGAGCATGTTCTGAGGAAGCCAAACTTTGCTTCATCTGTCGCCAAAAATACCTCGCATTTAAGGCATAAAAAAAATCAGTAAAATAATTACTGATTTCTAAATATTTTCGGGAAGAAACCGAGTCATCTTCTTCCTCCTTGTCTGTAGCCCGTATTTTTTCGGTGACTTTTTCTTCGTTGAGCGGCGCTGGCTTAAAAACCAATTCATTCGCCTCACCTATCTGCTCATAAGCTACCCGTTCAAAAATTTTTACCAACGAATAACGTATATGGTCTTGATACGCGTAAGCGTGTAGGTGATTGTATCTGCTCAAGAAGAGCAAACACAGCGATAGAAAAAATCTAACGAGCCATTTCATGATCGGGGTCAAAAGTATGTAAAGTTGTCCATACGAACAACAGTGAATTGTTAAATCTTAGTTAAATGTAATAGTCAAAAGGGACATCCTTACACCATCACTGTGGGTTAGATTGCCACTCGGTCATCTTCAATCTATAAAGCAAAATGACTTAACAAAAGGTTTACGACTTTATCCCTTTAAGCCATATGACAGACAAAAATAACAACATCAAAGCGAGATACAAACAAAAAAAATTAAAAGACCAGCAATAAAATGAAAAATAAGCAACATAAAACAAATAAACCCACATAAAAAGACAAAACAACAAGATTTTCCATCTATTTTTATAAAAATATTCCATAAAAACATAGTTTTTTGTTAAACTACCAAGAAATAAAGCCTTAAACTTCAGTAAATCATTTTACAGAAAAAAATTATAAATATTATCACCCTAAAAGGCCAAAAAAAGAAAAAAAACAGCTGGTTTAGTTTTCGAATCCACAATTTCAACTAGCCATATTTCATTACTTGTCTAGCTTTCCCAGTACATTAGATACAACTTGCTGTGTTTTAAACAGCTCACCCATTAAGGTTTAGCAAGCAACATCTTTAGCTGAGAATTCTCAACAATTGCTTTGATTGCGATTTCTCGCTGGAATTTTTAATTTAGGGTCAATTAACATTAAGTTATGCCTTTCTTATCGCAAATCACACTTTCTCCATTGGGAGACGCGACTTATCTGGGAAATATTGCCAGTCTAAGCAGCGGATTTACACTTAAACTAAAGACGAATATTACCTTCTTTGTGGGTGAAAATGGCTCAGGTAAGTCAACATTATTAGAAGGCGTCGCTGAAAAGTGCGGCTTTAGTTTAAGGGGAGGCAACAGAAACCATAATCTTAATCAAGGACACCAATTTGAGGGATACGAATCCGCGCTATCCCGCCATCTTAAGTTAAGTTGGACCCCTATCCGAATTAACAACGGCTTTTTCATGCGGGCTGAAAGCTTTTTCAATTTTGCCTCTTACATTGATGAGCTTGCTGAGGAGGATTCCCGGATTCTGCAAGCTTATGGGGGCCAATCGCTTCACGCACAATCTCATGGAGAATCTTTTTTAGCTTTGTTTAACAACCAGTTCGACTCAGGCATTTATATACTTGACGAACCGGAAGCCGCCTTATCGCCAGCTCGGATACTCGCATTTATGTCTATCATACATAGCTTAGAACAAAGCAATCGTGCTCAGTTTTTAATTGCTACGCACTCTCCGATGCTCATTTGCTATCCAGGAGCAACGATCTATCAAATGGACGAACAAGGGATACGGGAGACAAGTTATCAGGAAACGGAGCACTTTACGCTGACAAAGAACTTTCTAGATAATCCGCACCTGTATTTACGGCATTTAATGGAATAGCGCCTATTCCATTTATTACGCACTAACCCACCAGCTTAGAAGGCGGCATACCATACATTTTTTTAAAGGCGAAGGAAAAATGCGAAAGATCTTCGAATCCGATCTCCAAGTATACGTCAGAAGGAGCACGCCCCTTCTCTTTAATTAGATAATGAGCCTCCTGCAATCGTCTTTGTTGTAACCACTTACTTGGAGAGGTATGAAAAATATGCTCAAAGTCACGCTTAAAGGTAGCCAAACTGCGACCAGTAAGGTAGGCGAAGCGTTTAAGCTGTACGTTAAAATGAAAGTTTTTATTCATGAAGGCCTCCAAATCGATTTTACCCGGTTCCGTGAAATCAAATAATATATTCTGCAATTCAGGTTTGGATTGTAGTAAAATCATAACCGCCTCATGTTGTTTCAAAACTTGAAGCTGTTGAGGGATCGCTTGATCGCTTCCGGTGTAAGGCATCAATGAATCCATGAAACTTTTACATAACGCTCCTCCGTTTAACCGCATCACTGCTTCTCCTCTGAACGGCTCTTCTATGGCTTTATACCCATATACTATACTAAAGTCCCTTAACATCGGCTGATCAAGGTAAATTGAGATCGATTTAAAAACGCCTCCGACTGGCGGTTGTTTAACAAACTTCAAAAGTTGATTCCTTTTGATAAATCGAAAATCGCCTTCATTGAAAACATGTTCACTGTCTCCTGTATTTATTAGCAGTGTACCCGATAATTGATAACTGAATACGTGTTCCGGTGCAAACTGTTCGCCCTCACGGTTACGATTGAAGTAGCATGAATACGCAATTGGTGACGATCTTCCATTTGTTTTTGGTTCGGACATAGGCAATTTGTAAAATAGGCGGATAGTCGTCAACATAGCCGTAGCGATGAAACTAGCCGCCTATATATATACAATATTAATGTTTTCTTTGCAGATTACCGGTATACCACTGACCTTGAGGTGTATCAAGAAAGTTCTCAGAAGTGTCATGATCGGTAGATAAACTAACCTCCATCCATTCTTCCATTTCGGCCTGCCTGGTCTCATTTGCAATTTTCAGCATGCCGACAGCCTCACTGCCCAATACCAAATGTATAGGCGGCGTTGGATGAGAAGCCAATTCCACCATAGCTTTGGCAGCCTTTACAGGGTCGCCCACGGCAATGAATTTTCCACTTTTAAAAAAATCTGTCCGCTGCTTCACCATTAGGTAATCTTCGATCTCCCGCGCATAGGTCATAGAAGCACCGGCCCAATCCGTGCGGAAGCCGCCTGGTTCTACGCTGGTAACGTAAATGCCCAATGGGGCTACCTCTTTTGCCAATGCCTCTGTGAAGCCACTTAAGCCAAATTTAGCCGCTTGGTACATCGTTAAACCGGCATTACCTACTCGGCCGCCGATGGAACTAATTTGCAGAATACGGCCTCCTCCTTGATTGCGCATATAGGGTAACACGGCTCGAGTGATTTCTATCGGAGCATATAGATTCGTTTCTAGCTGACTCCGTACCTGTTCATCGGTATAGGCTTCCGCCGCACCAATGATACCGAAACCGGCATTGTTAACCAGCACATCAATACGACCAAAATGTTTTACCGCCTCAGCCATCGACTGTGAAACCTGCTTATAATCGGTCACATCTAAAGCTATTGGCAGTACCTGATCGGCATATTGCTTTAACAAATCATTTAGTTGATTAATATTACGGGCCGTTGCGACTACTTTATCGCCGCTAGCCAGCACTGCTTCCGTCAGGCTACGTCCCAATCCCCTGGAACTTCCTGTTATAAACCATACCTTTTCCATTGTCTTATATATTTAATACGATACAAAAGTACGTTCTTAGTAGACGGTAGATTTTGTTTAAAAGTTCAATATGCTTTGTTCAAAAGCTCATTAACATGCATTTATTGATGAGCGGGCATCAGCTTCAAACAAAAAAGCGGCTTATTTTGCAATAATCCGCTTTTTTCGTAGCCCCGACGGGAATCGAACCCATATCTAAAGTTTAGGAAACTTCTATTCTATCCGTTGAACTACAGGGCCATTTTGGAACGCAAACTTAGATAAATTTCCGCTTATATGCAATTTACAAGACAATTAGCAGTAATACGATTGCACTTTGACATGCCTGCTCTTGGCGGAGGTTCTGACATTGCTTTTTGATTAACGTTTAAAAGATTTGACTATTTTATTTTACAATACCATCGCGCTCTAAGTATAGTTTTTATTTATAACCCCATAAGAAAATAAGATACTTTAACCTAGCAGAAAGCCTTATCTTTGTGGCATCAAAAACGAAAAAAAATTTAATATGAGCTTAGTAGGTAAAAAATTCCCGAACATTACTGTTGACGCCATGGATCACATGGGCGATGATTTAAGAATTAACGTATTAGAAGAGGCTACTAAAAAAGGAAAGAAGGTATTGTTATTCTGGTATCCAAAAGATTTCACCTTCGTTTGCCCTACCGAATTGCATGCATTTCAGGAAGCTTTACCTGAATTTGAAAAAAGAAATACTATTGTAATTGGCGCATCTTGCGACACCAACGAAGTACACTTCGCATGGTTAAACACCGCAAAAGATAATGGCGGTATCGAAGGAGTAACTTACCCAATCTTAGCAGACACTACACGTAATTTAGCCAACGTGTTAGGTATTTTAGATATTCAAAAAGCCGCTTATGACGAAGAATTGGATTCGTTGATTATTGAAGGATCGAACGTTACGTTCAGAGCCACATACCTGGTAGACGAGGATGGTAAAGTATTCCACGAGAGTGTAAATGATATGCCTGTTGGCCGTAATGTAAAAGAATACTTACGTTTGATTGATGCTTATTCTCATGTTCAACAATTTGGAGAAGTATGCCCTGCCAACTGGGAAGAAGGAAAGCAAGCGATGAATGCTAATCGTGAGGGTGTGGCTAGCTACTTATCCGCAAATTAATTTATTATGTTACAAGAATTAGAACAAGATAATTTGGTAGATATCGTTAACCAAAATGATGTCGTATTGGTTCAATACGCTGCAACTTGGTGCGGTAACTGCAAAATTATGAAACCAAAGTTTAAAAAATTGGCTTCAGAAAACGAAAATATACCGTTTGTTATTGTTGATGCCGAGAAGTTGCCGGAATCAAGAAAGCTCGCTAATGTGACTAATTTACCTACATTCGCGGCTTTTAAAGGCGGCAAACTGCTCAATCAAGTGCAGACAAATAAACTGGATGCCTTAACGCAATTAGTAAATGAAGTTACCAGTAATTAAGCATTTAACTCAATTCATTGAGGAAAATGATGAGGATTTTGTGATTGAAGCAATTGAAACGCTTGAATCTCTTACCGAAGTCTCCTCATTGAAAGATGAAGAGTTAGACGTTATCGGTGAGCTAATATCCAACATGTATGGTGCTATTGAAGTGAATAAACTAGTTCAAGAGCAAGGCATGGACAAAAAAGAGGCCCTGAACACTTTTATGAAACGTGTGTTGGGCTCTATCGATAAATAGCGTTTCATCTGCTAACGCAAAAAGCGGTACTGCTACTACAGTACCGCTTTTTTTTATGATACAAGCGGTCGCAAACGCGTTCCCGATTTCTCCAACAGCAATAAGTCTCAGGATATCAAACTTTTCCACAGAAATATGTTGAAAACCTGCTTTTCTGTTGAAAACTAATTTACATGAACGGTTTAATTTTCGTAAATTTACTAGTGTTAAAGGTTAATGCTTTAAGTCGCTTTTATACACCTCATAGTATTTTTGATTCACGCAGTGATGTGTCATTCAGTTAAGCCAACTTAAAGAACAAGATTTTTTAATTGTTAATTTCAAAGACCGCCGAGTAGTGTTCACTCGGCGGTCTTTGTGTTACGACACATTTAATTACCTTTGGCCTGAAAAACGCATTTCGAAAATGAAATCACTGGCAAGCGACAATTATGCAGGAGCTATTACGGAAGTAATGCAGGCGCTCCTGCATGAAAATCAAGATCATGCTGTCGCATATGGAAATGACAAAACGACAGAAAGGTTAAAAGACGAATTACGACTACTCATTAATTATCAGTTCAAATTGCACTTGGTATTTAATGGAACAGGAGCCAATCTATTGGCCTTAAGCCTATTGACCAAACCATACGATGCGATTCTTTGTGCAGAAACCGCGCATATATATGTCGATGAATCAACGGCGCCCGAAGGCCTGACCGGTTGCCGGCTTATACCGCTACCTATCGATGAAACAGGCAAGTTAACACCCGCTACCATACAACGGGCTGTGAAGCGTCGTGGCGATTTACATCACCCGCAAATTAAAGTACTGAGTATCACACAACCTACTGAATACGGAACGCTTTATACCTTAGACGAATTGAGAGGAATTCATCGCGTAGCAAATGAAAACGATCTTTTAATCCATATGGATGGCTCCCGTCTATTTACGGCCATCACAGCTTTGAATTGTACGCTACAAGATGTTGTACAGGCTAGTGGAGTTGATGCTTTATCATTGGGCGGAACAAAGTCGGGCATGCTTTATGGCGAGGCCGTGCTTGTTTTTAATGAACATATTCACGACAGTCCTTTTTTTCATAAACGCAGTATGCAATTAGCGTCTAAAAGTCGCTTCATCTCTGCCCAGTTTTTAGCCCTATTAAATCACGACACCTATAGAAAGTATGCCAACATTGTTTTGGAACGAACGCAACAGTTAGCTACCGTCTTAAGGAAATATCCCCAGATCATCATCACCAAACCGGTGGAAGTCAATGCCATTTTCGCCAAAATACCCCCTAATTGGATCAAGCCTCTACAAGAGACGCTTTTTTTCTACCTTTGGGACGAGCATATGCATGAAGTTCGGCTAATGTGTTCGTTTGACACCAGCGAAGAAGAAATCAGTTTGTTTGACAGAAAGCTTGCGGAGCTAACAAGGTAGTCTCATATCTAATTTGTAAATTCGCAGGGTATGTCAGATATCATTCAATTACTACCAGATGCAGTAGCCAATCAGATTGCGGCAGGGGAGGTAGTACAACGTCCGGCATCGGCAGTAAAGGAGCTGATAGAAAATGCTATTGATGCAGGTGCAGATAAAATTCAATTAATCGTAAAAGACGCAGGTAAATCCCTTATCCAGGTAATCGATAACGGTTGCGGCATGAGTGTTACAGATGCACGCCTTTGTTTCGAGCGCCATGCGACCTCAAAATTAAGAAAGGCTGAAGATCTCTTCGCTATCAGAACCATGGGATTTCGGGGTGAAGCCATGGCTTCTATCGCCGCCATCGCTCACGTTGAGCTTAAAACAAGACGACATGAAGACGAGCTGGGGACCTGCATTATGATAGAGGGATCCGAAATAATAAATCAAGAACCAACAGCAACGCCTGCCGGCACAAGTATTTGCGTTAAAAATTTATTTTTCAACACGCCTGCACGACGTAATTTCCTGAAAAGTAATCCGGTTGAAATGCGCCATATCATTGAAGAATTTCAACGGATTGCCTTAGCTCACCCTAAGATCTTCTTTACCCTGCACAGCGATGGAAACGAGGTCTTTCACCTTCCTTCAGAAGGTCTAAAACAGCGCATCATACACATCTTCGGAAGTAATTACAACCAGCGTTTAGTACCTGTTGAAGAGTCCACAACGATCATTAATCTAAATGGTTTTATCGGAAAGCCGGAATATGCGAAAAAAACCCGGGGCGAACAGTATTTTTTTGTCAATAACCGTTTTATAAAAGATCCTTACCTGAATCATGCGGTACTCAATGCTTACGAAGAGATCCTTCCTTCCGAAAGCTATCCGCTATATGTATTGTTCATCGAGATTGATCCGGCGCAAATTGATGTTAACGTCCATCCCACAAAAACAGAAATCAAGTATCAGGATGAACGATCGATATACGCCATTATCCGTTCGGCCGTTAAGCGATCCCTAGGGAAGTACAACATTACGCCAACTTTGGATTTCAACCAGGAAACGGGTTTCAGCCATATGATTTCGCACAAGAAAACGGAAGATATTGTCCCGCCGACCATTAGTTTTAATCCGCAATTCAATCCCTTTGACACAGGCTCTCAGCAAAAGGAACGACAAGACAATTACTCTCGCTCTTTTGAGAAAAAGAGTGGCATTCCGCAGAATTGGGAAACACTCTATGAGATTACGCAGAAAGCCCACCATCATCAGTTAAGTATTGATTCGGAAGATAAACAGCAGGAATCGGCAATAGAAAAAACCCAAGAGAAACCAGCCGGTAAGCTCATCTTTCAAATTCATAACCGCTTTATTTTGTCGCAGATCCGATCCGGTTTTATCCTTATCGACCAACAAGCGGCTCATGAGCGAATTTTATTTGAAAGGTTCTTACAACAACTGGAGACACACCAAGGGGCCAGTCAGCAGAGCCTCTTTCCGCAAACAGTTGATTTGAGCGTAGCGGATTTTGAACTTATCACCGACTTACTACCTGATATCCATGCATTGGGATTTCAAATTAGGGCTTTTGGACGGAACACCTTTATTGTAGAAGGAATCCCGGCTGATTTAGGCAGTGGACTCAGTGAATCACAAGTACTTGAGCAATTACTGGAAGCCTATAAAAATAATCAATCAACTTTAAAGTTAACCAAAAGGGAGAACCTGGCAAGGAGCCTGGCCCGCAATGCGGCTATTAAAAGCGGTACAGCCCTAAACATTGATGAAATGAATGACATTATCGATAAGCTCTTTGCCTGTTCAACACCTAATGTTTCTTTGAGTGGTAAACCCATAATTATTACCTTTACCCTCAAGGAACTGTTAGAAAAATTTGAAAAATAAACGAGAACATGTTTAATAACTCATCCGCTCAATTTGGTGGGATTCCGCCAGTGGTAAAGAACTTACTGATCGCAAACATCATCTGTTTCATTGGCGCAAATTTTGTATTTAAATATGCATATACAATCTTTCCCGTCTATTATTTTGATTCGCCCATGTTTCATTGGTGGCAGCCAATCACCTATATGTTCATGCATGGGAATATCAATGCCGGAGGTTTAGCGCACATCTTTTTTAACATGTTCGCCTTATACATGTTCGGCCCCATATTGGAACGGATCATGGGCTCTAAACGATTTGTTTACTTTTACCTTATTACCGGACTCGGGGCACTTGCACTTCAATTTGGCGTACAAGCTTTTGAGGTCTTCAATATTACCGGATCGCCTTCTGCTAAAAGCGTGTTGGATTTTAATTTTGAAACGGGGATGGTCGCAAGTAAAATAGACGGTATTTCAAAAGCTAACTTTGATACCCTCGCTTCCGTGTACTTTACCCCTATGGTAGGCGCTTCCGGTGCTATATTCGGCTTATTGGTTGCATTCGGCTATTTGTTTCCAAATACCGAATTATACCTGATGTTTATTCCTATCCCAATAAAAGCGAAAATATTTATTCCGATTTATATTGTATTGGAATTATTTTTGGGTGTATCAAAATTCTCAGGCGATTCTGTGGCCCATTTTGCACATTTAGGAGGAGCCTTGTTCGGCTTTATTCTCATTAAGATCTGGGGAATCAAACGTCCGGGATTATGGGGTTAGCTTTAATATAAAGATCAACGAGATAGAAAATTATGAAGAGATCATTTTTTGGCGAACTTTACTATAAGGCATTTCGATCGGGAAATACGCTTAACTTCTTTATAGCCATCAACACGATTGTTTTCATTGTGATGGGACTTTTTTCGGTAATAGATTTCTTCGCAAAAACGCCCGTAAGTTCTTTTTTGGTTGAACAGCTCTCCTTGCCTGCCAATTTGAACAGGTTATTGTACCGGCCATGGTCTATCGCCACGTATATGTTTACGCAAGTGGATTTTTTTCACTTCTTATTTAATATGCTTTGGCTTTATTGGATTGGTCTTATCTTTCTTGATTTTCTAAATACTAGACAATTTACTTTTACCTATCTCGCGGGTGGTTTAGTTGGTGGCATTTTATTCTTAATCCTTTATAATCTGTTTCCTTCTTTAGGTGCCGGCTTTGCTGTGCTAATAGGATCTTCCGGAGCTGTATATGCGGTCGTCGTTGCTACCGCAACCTTGGTGCCTGATTATACCATTCGTCTGTTGTTTTTCGGAAACGTTCGTTTAAAATATTTGGCAGTAGCTTTTATCGTCTTAAATTTATTAGGCCTTGGAGGTGGAAACTTAGGAGGAAACCTCGCTCATTTAGGTGGAGGGCTTTTGGGATTCGTTTATATCTTACAGCTTCGTAAAGGCAATGACTGGAGCAGGCTAATCCAGGCTAAAAAGAAGAAGCTTCGGATTATAAAAAATGATGCCCCTCGAAAGAGCAAGGAAACCTTCACCAATCAAGAATATATTGATAGCATTCTGGATAAGATATCCCGATCCGGATATAATAGCTTAAGTAAAGCGGAAAAGGAAGCCTTATTTAATGCGGGGAAGCAAGATCAAGATTAAATTTATTCCATGGGCGCAAAAATAAGGAAAGGGAAAAGAAAAAGAAGCCTGGGAAAATTCGTGCTGCTTGGTATTAATGCTTTGTGCGTTTTGTTGTTATGTCTAAGTTACCTAGCTCCTTACATCGACCCGCAAAGTTTTTGGCCGCTCGCTTTTTTTGGTTTAGGATACCCTATTTTCTTATTAGCTAATTTGGTATTCATCATTCTTTGGGCATTTAAAAAATCCAAATACCTTATTTTATCACTGCTTTGTATTCTCTGTGGCTACGTTCCACTAAAAAAGCATATAGGTTTTCGCAGTAAACCAGACGAGGCATCGATTAAGCGGCCCGACAGCAGTAGTATAAGAGTATTAACATATAATGTACATTTATTTCGGAAAGAAGATCAGGACGTGCAACCAAAAACGAAAACAGCCGTAACCGAACTTATCCAAAGTGTGTCACCGGATATTGTATGTATGCAGGAGTTCTATACAAGGAAAAAAGGAAAATACAACAGCCGGCAAAACATGGCTCCTGCTTTAGGACTTTCTTACAGCTATTTCCATCCTGTAGTTGAAAATGAGTACGAAGCTTACGGCCTCATTATTTTATCGCGTTATCCGATAAAAAATGCCGGATCAATTCCTAATTATCAAGGTAAACGAACATTAAATAGAGCTATATATGCCGATATCGTAAAAAATGGTCGTGCTTTCCGCGTTTACAATATCCACCTGCAATCTATCGGTTTTCAACCACAGGATTACGCTTTTGTAAAAGACGTAAAAAGTCGGAGTTTTGAAAATGATAATGTTGCATCTACTAAACGTATTGGCTCTCGCTTAAAACATGCTTTTTTTGAACGGAGTGAGCAAGCGAAGCGAATTAAGGAAGAGATTAATCGCTGTCGTAAACCGGTAATTATAACCGGCGATTTCAATGACACCCCTCTATCTTTTGCCGTGCACACCGTATCTAGCGATTTGAACAATAGTTTCGAGAAGAAGGGTGCGGGTTGGGGGATTACTTACAACGGTGAATTTCCAAACTTTCAAATAGATTATATACTTTCATCTAAGACCTTTGAGGTTAAGCATTATCAGATTTTGAAGAAAAAGTTATCCGATCATTATGCTGTTTGGAGTGATCTTGCCTTATAGCGAGTTTGAGGCAACGTCTTCTTATTGTCCTTTCTCGCCAACAGGATTCTAAAAATAGCATGGAATGAAAGGAAATTACTAAATTCGCAAAATCTACTTAGCGGTGTACCTTGTACCCATAAAACATATTCCTTAAAAATAAAACGAATGAGCAGCAATTTAGTCATTTATAATACGCTTAGCCGAAAGAAAGAAATTTTTGAACCCATAAACCCGCCCATGGTAGGCTTATATGTGTGTGGCCCTACCGTTTATAGTGACGTGCATTTAGGCAACTGCCGTACATTCGTATCCTTTGACCTGATTTATCGTTATCTGTTGTATTCGGGCTATAAAGTTCGTTATGTTAGAAACATAACTGACGCCGGACATTTAGAAGGAGACCGTGATGAGGGGGATGATAAATTTGCAAAAAAAGCGAAGCTGGAACAATTGGAACCAATGGAAATTGTGCAGAAGTATACGATCGGCTTCCATGATGTTCTACGATTATTCAATACGCTTCCTCCAAGCATTGAACCTACAGCTACCGGTCACATTTCTGAGCAAATCGAGATGGTAAAGCAAATCATCGCAAACGGTTATGCCTATGAAGTAAACGGCACGGTATACTTTGATGTCGAAAAGTACAGCAAAAATAACGATTATACAATTCTTACCAATCGGCAGCTTGAAGACATGCTAAATAATACCCGTGAACTGGGCGGCCAGGACGAAAAAAAGGGAAGACTCGACTTCGCTTTATGGATTAAAGCTAAACCAGAGCACATTATGCGGTGGCCATCGCCATGGGGCGTAGGCTTTCCGGGATGGCATATCGAATGTTCAGCGATGAGCAACAAATATTTAGGCCATCAGTTCGATATTCATGGAGGGGGAATGGACTTGGCAGCAACTCACCATACGAACGAAATTGCCCAATCGCAAGCTTGCAATCATACCAACCCTGCTAAATATTGGATGCATACAAACATGTTAACCGTTAATGGCGCACGTATGTCGAAATCTGCGGGAAACGGATTTCTTCCAAGGGAATTGTTCACCGGAGATCATCCCTTATTAACCCGTGGATATTCGCCTATGTCGGTTCGTTTCTTTATGCTGCAAGCCCATTATAGAAGCACGCTAGACTTTTCGAATGAGGCCCTGGAAGCATCTGACAAAGGCTACCGTCGGTTAATGAACGCCATTGCTTTACTACCCAAATTAAAGGCTTCAGCGTCTTCGGAAGTTGACTTTGAAGAAATAAAGCAACGTTTTATAGCTGCCATGAATGATGACTTCAATAGTCCGGTGCTGATTGCCGAGCTGTTTGAAGTTGTACGTATTATCAACAGTGTGTACGACAATAAAACCAAGATTGATGCAAAGGGCTTAGCGCAATTGAATACACTGGTAAACGATTTCGTATTCAATATCCTTGGATTAAAAGATGATCAAACGGAGAATAATGGGGATTTGGAAAAATTAATGGACTTCATTATTAAACTAAGACAAGAAGCCAAAGCTTCCAAAGATTACGCGACATCTGATTTGATTCGCAATAGTTTACAGGAAATGGGATTCCAACTGAAAGACAGTAAGGAAGGTACCGTTTGGAGCAAGTCGTAAATCCACAAAAAAAAATTTGGCATTAATTTGGCAGGGGAGAAGCCTTAAAAATATTTATAAAAAGAATGTTTAGATTTATTTTAGTTGCCCTAAGTATGATCGCCTTTTTAGGCAACACAGTGTGGGCTCAGCAAGAATCCTCCGATCAAATAAATCAACTAGTATCCGCCGAGTATAACATGGGCGTTTTAGCCACCAATAGAGGTGTTTTAGCAGCTTATAAGAACTATAGCGATGAAAGTACGGTGTTCTTCACCCCCGCACCGACCCAAGCCGAAATTTATTTTAAAAGCAAAGCTCGTGTACCGGATGTGATGACATGGAAGCCGGTTTACGCCAAAGTATCAAAAAGTAATGAATGGGGTTTTACAACGGGCCCTATTTCATGGCAAAACGTAGGATACAAGAAGAAATATGGCGAATATTTCTGTCTATGGAAATTGGATCGCAAGGGTGAGTGGAAAATTGCTTATCGTGCAATCAGCGAACATGGCGCACCAACAGAGCATGTACCTGCCATTCTAGAGAGCCCGGTAGACAATAAGTATCGAAAGTCTAGATCGAAGGCTCGACTAAAACAACGGGAAGATATCATATTAAGTACTGATCAGCTTTTTTCAACTATTTTGAAAGCTGATAACCAAACCGCTTTCAAGGAGTTCTTAACAGATTATGCCCGGATTTATATCCCTGGGTATACTCCGGTTATCGGCATAGACGACATTCGTGCCTTTTTAAAGAAAGCGGACATCAATATCGAAAGTACAGAACACAAAGTAGACCGTACTTATAGTGGTGAGTTAGCATATAGTCAGGGCGATGCCATTATCCGCCAGGGAAATAAAGTCACAAAATGCTATTATATTCGCATTTGGGAACTACAGGAAGATTCCATGTGGAAAGTGAGCGTTGATATGTATTTTGAGAAATAGTCTACACAAAATGGGTATAAAAATAACGGGGCGCATATAGATATGCGCCCCGTTACTTTTTTAATCAATTTTATTCTTTGACTTGTGCTTGCGCGTTATTTATTTCACTCTCTCGAACCCAATCTTTCAATTCTGCGCAGGTATTGAATTCATCATCAATTCTTATATAGGTAGTCTTTCTACGTTCTTCGAACCACTCACTGACTACACGATTCAGTTTATCCGCTTCCGCCAACTCTTTAATTTTCGCATAATCCTTTTCTAAAGAAGCTCTATGCGGTTCGGTGCGCGACTTAAGGTACAAGAATCTGTAGCCCTCTTTTTTAGTCTGCGGGTCGGAAAAAGCAAAGGGCTTCGAGTATTCGCCGGCTTTCAAGGTGTCAATAGCGGAGAAATCTGCTGCATCCAGCTGGTCTACAGGGATGTATGTAGTACGCGTTTGCTGATTCATCGCATTAAGCATCATCCCACCATTGTATTTAGTCATCTCATCGCCGGAATATAGGGCTGCGGCCGTAGAGAATGGTATTTTATTGTCTTTAACTTGTGTGTAAATGCTATCAATCTGCTTTTTAGCCCGCTCCATGCTTTGCTCGTTTGGTTTTACGCCAATCAATATGTGCCGTGCCCTAACCTGTTCGCCTCTACGTTCAAGTACTTGTAAAAAGTGAAAGCCATATTCCGATTCAAATACATTGGAGATCTCACCTGGTTTTAGTCTAAAAGCAACCGAGGTAAATTCTTTTACCATACTACTTCTATCAAAAAAACCTAGATCACCGCCTGAAGAAGCTGACCCCGGATCCTGAGAATATAACCTTGCCATTGTTCCAAAGTCGTCTCCGGCTTTAATCCCCATCCGAAGAGATTCTGCACGATCATAAAAGGGCTGTTTTTCTTCTTTCGTCAATTTTGGAAATACGACGATCTCTCCGACCTCAACTTCCGTATTGTAATTAGGCAAACTGTCTTTAGGAATTTTCTCGAAATACCTTTTCACCTCCAATGGGGTAATCCCGGTTTTCTCTGTAATTTTCGCCTGCATTTTCTGTGCAATCAATTGCTCCTTGACAGCGGGCCTCATTTCTTCCTTGTATTGAAGCAACGATCGGTTCAAGAATTTTTCCAATTGCTCCTGACCACCGGCTTGACGTGTCATATATCGTAAACGGTTATTGATATTATCATCCACCTCATCTTCGGTTACCTCGATCGAGTCAATTGCTGCCTGCTGTGTTAAAAGCTTGTTTGTTAACAGCTGCTCTAAAATCATACATTTGACCCCTGGATCAGCACGGTTACCCTCGGAAAGATATTGCGCGTACTGCATCTCTATATCCGATTGGAGAATAATATTTCCACCAACAACGGCCGCCACTTTATCTATTACCTGTACATCTTGAGCTCTCAGTGCTCCCGCACACGCGAGGAAGATAAGTGTCAACAAACCAGCAAACTTCTTCATTTGTTAAATTCTATTTTTTATACTAAGCAGTTTTAATAGCTTGCTAAGTTACACAAATCCATTACACTCTATTCCATATTTAACGAAATTTAACAAGAAAATGGTTCATTGCTGACCCTTTATTTCAGATGACAACAATTCGCAGTGCGTAATGCTCTAATTTGATCGTATAAAAGAACGATTATTTTTGTCACTTTTTTCCGCAAAAAGTAACCAAAAACTCATCACTTGGAACTTTGCTATAAAAGGTAGTGCCTCAACGTGCAAACCGCAAATTTCCTAGGTGATATTTTAATAGAACGGAGGGCTTTTGCGGGCAGCCGACAAGGCCTCGGGTGGGGGATAAAACGGCCTTGGAGGATACCGATGCAACGAGCAGCAAAGCATTTGCACCTCTGTTCATGTTGCACTATCCAAGCGGATTGAGGAAGTGAAACGGCTCCAATACGCGCCGTTGATGCTTTGCCATCAGGTGCAAGGTAGCCTACACGAGCCTTGATTTTGCTCAACTTTTATCAAGAAAAGTTGATTAAAATAATCGTTCCTTTAATATTACAAGCTATTGTACGTTAAAAATGGCTGCCTAAGTAACAAGTTGCTGCTTGCAAAAACATAAACATTTTCATTATGTTTGAAATGTTAAGCATAAAAAAATGAATACATCGGCCTCTTACGAATACAGTTATCTAACATTTTTAAAGCAATTCCCCGTATTTATTTTATTACTAGTTTGCTTTCAGCTAATTGGTATCACGTGCTCGCTTATTTATTCGCAAGCCGAGCTATTCTTATGGGTCAATCGTCTACATGACCCCATGGCCGATCAGATTTTTATGCTCATTACGCATTTGGGTGACTGGCCCGTTACAGTGGCTATAGCTTTTATTTTCCTTTTCATTAATTGGCGTCACTCATTTTTATTGGTATCTACTATGCTCTATACCGGTTTCTTTACGCAGGTAATAAAGATGATTGTTAAGCACCCACGACCAGCTGTTTTTTTTGAGCACGGAGAAGCGATTTATACCATTAAAGATTATGTCTTACAAAACTCACTTAGTTTCCCTTCCGGCCATACCACCTGTATATTTTCACTTACCATCACTTTATCTTACATCTTTGTCAGCCAAAGACGCCAACCCTGGTTCTTTTTGATTGCTCTCTTGGTAGCCCTATCACGTGTATATCTATCTCAGCACTTTTTCAAAGACCTGTTAGCAGGATCGCTGATTGGCACTTTTTTCGCGTTGCATCTTATTTGGCTATTTGAGCGATCCGAGTGGTTTCATAAAAAAAACACGAACAGTAATCTACTGGAATTCTTAAAGAAAGGTAAAAAACCCGTTTCATAACTAGAATTCGCTCGCTAAGTTTGCATCTCGGTGTAGATTCTTCTATTTTCGTTTGGGTTTACCACAATCGTACTATGACGCAGTTGAATACTACCAATCCTTTCGCTTTACGTTACCTACTGGATGATTTGCTCTTCGATTTCGAAGCTGACTTTCCTGCAGCAACCGAGCAATCACCAAATATTGATCGCCCAACTTTCAACGTTCTTGGAGCCAATAAAAGCCGTATTCTCTATTTGGTAGAAAATATGACCGAAGGGCATTTCTCACCGGCGGCCTTGGATGCCTTTACCAAAACATTACACGCTTTAGGTCTTGCACTGGATGATGTGGCGGTTCTGAATCTTGCTCAAATAGAAGCGGGCGTAAATTTTGAAGACCTATGTAGTTATTTTGATCCTCAACGGATTATATTCGCCGGACCATCACCCGCTAAAGTAGGCATAGATGGCTTATCTCTTAATATAGCGTCTTCTCAACAATCCATCGAATTACTTTACACCTATTCTTTTGAGGAAATGTTAACAGATACAAATAAGAAGAAGCTCTTTTGGCAAGCCGTAAAAGCCTTTTAAACACAAGCAATTTTAACACATGGAAGATATGCAACAACTGGTTTTTGCAACGAACAATAAACATAAACTGGAAGAAGTTCAAGCAATGGTGAAAGGTCTATTCTCCATTCAATCCTTATCAGAAATACAGTGTGAGGTCGATATCCCGGAAACCGCCGACACCTTTGAAGGCAATGCTTCGCTTAAAAGTGAATACATCCTAAGTAATTATGCCCGCGATTGCTTTGCGGACGATTCCGGGCTGGAGGTGGAAGCGCTAAACGGAGAACCGGGTGTTTACTCCGCTCGCTATAGTGGTTCGAGAGACATGGAAAAAAACATCGACTTGCTATTATCCAAATTAGCTGACAAAACCAATCGGAAAGCGCAGTTCAGAACCGTTATTTCCTTGCGATTGGGAGGAGAGCACCATTTCTTTGAAGGTATTGTTAAGGGCTCGATTACACAGGAACGTATTGGATTAAGAGGATTTGGATACGACCCAATTTTTATTCCGGATGGCTACATAAAAACTTTTGCGGAAATGTCGGCCGACGAAAAAAATCAGATCAGCCATCGGGCGGTCGCCATACAGAAATTAGTTACCTTTCTCAAGAATCGTTAAACATTGCCGTATGCCTCGTAGACAATTGCTTCCCCTGCTTATTATTAGTTTGATTACGCTATTTGTCCAACCCTTGTTGGCACAGAACGCATCCACTAATAACGCTGCATCTATCAGATTGCGAATCCAAAAATTAAACACGCTGGGCAGTGTGCTTTACTTTGCAGCACATCCTGATGATGAAAATACACGGCTGATCGGCTGGCTAGCAAATGAACGGCTTTATCGAACCGGTTACTTGTCGTTAACACGCGGCGACGGCGGACAAAACCTTATTGGTACCGAACAAGCCGAAGAGCTTGGTTTGGTACGGACTCAAGAGCTATTAGCGGCGAGAAGGGACGATGGCGGAGAACAATTTTTCTCGACAGCCAACGATTTCGGTTTTTCCAAAACTTTTGACGAGACTTTTCAAATATGGAATAAAGAAAAAATTTTGGCAGATGCTGTTTGGGTAATCCGGAACTTTCAACCTGATGTTATTATAACTCGATTTCCGGGCGACCCAAGAGCGGGACATGGACATCACCAAGCCTCGTCTCTCTTAGCACAGGAGGCCTTTAAAGCTGCCGCAGATCCATCTCGTTTTCCGGAGCAGCTAAAATATGTAAAACCTTGGAAGACCACTCGAATTCTCTGGAACACCTATAATTTTGGCAGCGCGAATACAATTAAGGAAGGACAATTTCGAGAAGATTTAGGACAATACAATTCCTTTATTGGCAGAACCTACGGTGAGATTGCCGCTATCAGTCGAACCAACCACAAAAGTCAGGGCTTTGGCACCACCGCTCAAAGAGGCGAAATGTATGAATATTTTGAAAGTTTAGGAGGCACCCCTCCCCGGAAAAGTTTATTCGACGACATCAATACCAGCTGGTCGAGAGTTCCCGCTTCGAGAAAAGTACAAGAATTGGTGCAGCAGTTACAAGAGCATTACAATTTAGCGCATCCCGAATATTCTATTAAAAAGCTTACGGAACTTCTTACCGAGCTAGAGGGCTTGGGAAATAATTATTGGGCTCTTCAAAAAATAAAAGAAGTAAAAGGGCTTATTTTGGATTGTGCAGGGATCTGGGGCGCCTGCTTAGCCGATGACGAAAAATACGCGCTCGGTGAAACTGTTCACGCGAGCACTCATTTGGTGGTACAAAAACCCGGGTTATCTGTTTCGCTTTTGGCACTAAAAAACGGTGATCAAACCGAGTCTTTTTTAAGCAGTACAACCAATTTATCGTATAATCAGCCGCAACAAATAAAAACCACCTTTGAAGCAAAAACAATTACGCAACCCTACTGGTTAGCCTTTCCGCATCAACTAGGTTCATTTACGGTAAAAGATCAAAAGCTCATTGGGAAACCGGAAGCCGGCAATCTTCTTCCACAGGTAATTGCCACCTTGTCTATCGAAGGAAAAGAAATAGACTATATTTTTCCCGTCACCTATTCATATAATGATCCCGTACGTGGTGAGGTAAATAATCCGATTGTTATAGCACCCCCCCTGACCGTCAATCTCAATCAAAAAGCGATCATTTTTAATGGAAATGAACCAAAGCAAATCGAGGTCTCTTTTACGTCTAACGGTCATCACAGCCAAGCGGATATTACGCCCGTGCTTCCGCAAGGCTGGCGGATGGAACCGGCATCCTTTTCGGTCGATTTGGAAGAAAAAGACGACGAATTGGTTAAACTAGCAACCATTTATCCATCATCTAACGCTTCCATGAACGACTCTCTCTCTTTCGAGGTTCGTTATAGAAATGGCCAAAATGAAATAGCGAAATCGATACGGACCATTCGCTACGACCACATTCCACGAATCAACTGGTTTCCGCCGGCAAGTGCTCGTTTAAGTAAAATTGAGACCGGGGTATCTGCCAAGCGCATTGGCTATTTACCTGGAGCCGGTGACCTCGTTGCCGCATCATTGCGTGAGATAGGGTTACAGATGGATGTTTTATCCGAAAACGATATTATGCATCAAGATCTTCAACAATACGATGCCATTATTACAGGGATTAGAATCTATAACGTGAATGATCGTATCCGTTATATACAACCCAAACTACTGGATTATGTAAAAAATGGCGGTACGCTTGTAGAACAATATAATGTAAGTGGCGGACTGAAAACCACCCAAATTGGTCCATACCCCTTTACTATCACCAGAGAGCGTGTTACTAACGAAAATGCACCGGTTCGCCTCATCGAACCGCAACATCCCATTCTTCAATATCCCAACAAAATAACGGCGGACGACTTCGAAGGCTGGATACAAGAACGGGGGTTATACTTTGCATCCAATACCGATAGTCATTACCAATTACCTTTGGCTATGAATGACTCGGGTGAAGCAGAGAGCAAAGGGTCACTTTTAGTAGCAAAGTATGGAAAAGGTAAATATGTTTACACATCTCTTTCTTTTTTCAGAGAATTACCGGCAGGAGTGCCCGGTGCTTATAGATTATTTGTAAATTTGCTCGCAAAAGAAAACAATTAAACATGGAAAATCAAGAAAAGAAAATCAACACAGACTCTTTATTCTATCTTATCGGTGCTTTTTTTGGCGCTTTAACCGGAGGCTATTGCGCCGAATCTTTTTGGGGTGTAGTAGGCGGATTGGTTATTGGTCTGTTTATCGCTATGTTTTTCTTGAATGCTTTAGTAAAGCGCAGAAGTGAGGAAGAACCTGCCTAAAGATAAAGGCCTCCCCCCTTTTGTAAATAGCTGGCATCAATTCTACTGGATAGTGTTGATTTGGCTATTTGCGCTGATTCTATTGTTTTACTTATTCAAAATAACTTTTGAATGAGTTTAATCGATTGGATCGTACTTTTCAGCACGCTGTTGCTGATTGTTGTCTACGGCGTATATAAGAGCCGTGGCAGCAGCAATATTGATGGCTATCTATTAGGGAATAAAACACTTCCTTGGTATCATATAGGCTTCTCCGTAATGGCTACACAAGCCAGTGCCATTACGTTCCTTTCAGCTCCCGGACTTGCTTATTCCTCGGGTATGAGCTTTGCACAGTTCTACTTCGGCGTACCCTTGGCGATGATCGTACTGAGCATCACTTTTGTCCCTATTTTTCACCGAATGCGGGTCTTTACCGCCTATGAATACCTGGAAAAAAGATTCGACGTAAAAACACGTGTCTTCACTGCATTTCTGTTCCTTATACAGCGCGGTGTATCCACCGGCATTACCATTTATGCTCCTTCTGTTATCCTTTCGAGCATTTTGCAGATAGATGCTACTTATACGACCTTGTTCATTGGCTGCTTGGTGGTGATGTATACGGTATGGGGAGGAACGAAGGCCGTCTCTTATACCCAACTGCTGCAGATGGGTATCATCTTTATCGGCTTGCTTTCAGCGGGTGTAATGGTTGTCCACCTATTACCATCCGATATCGGTTTGGTAAAAGCCCTGCATATAGCGGGAAAATCCGGGAGAGCCAATGCGATTGATTTCTCTTTCGACTGGAATAACCAATATACTTTGTGGAGCGGTTTAATAGGCGGTTTTTTTTTACAATTGTCTTATTTTGGCACCGATCAAAGTCAGGTTGGACGCTACCTGACCGGCTCCTCGATACGCGATAGTCGACTGGGTCTACTAATGAATGGCCTTGTTAAAGTTCCGCTTCAATTTCTGATATTAATGATCGGCGTCCTCGTTTTTGCCTACTATCAGTACAATCAGCCCCCTATTTTCTTTAATAAACTGGAATTAAACAAAATTGAAAAAAGTCCCTATCAATCTGAATTACAGCAGATCAAAGAGCAATTCAATACGGTTTTTCAAGAGAAACATCGTTTAATCAATAAATTGAGCAACGCGTTGGACACGCATTCTGATGCTGAAATTGCCGACATCAGAAAAGATTTACATAGCGCCAACCAAAAAACGACCGAAATCAGGGAAGAACTAACCCGCCTCATGCAAAAGAATGACCCGAAAGCAGATACGAATGATAACAATTATATCTTTCTTAATTTCGTCACGGAAAAGCTTCCCAAAGGGCTCGTAGGCATCTTAATAGCCATTGTTTTTTTAGCTTCGATGGGATCAACCGCGAGTGCGCTCAATTCGCTGGCATCAACATCTGTTATTGACATCTACAAACGATTTATTCATCGGGATGGCAGTGCCAGTAATTATCTAAACGTGTCGAGGCTTATGACCTTATTTTGGGGTATATTTACGATTATCATTGCACTATATGCCAATCGTCTTGGTAATCTCCTTGAAGCGGTCAATATTCTGGGGTCCTTATTTTACGGCACCATCTTGGGCATATTTATTGTTGCCTTTTATATGAAACGCGCGAAGGGAACTGCGACCTTCATTGCTGCTATTTTTGCCGAAATTTTAGTCATTATTTGTTGGCGCGCAGATATGATGGCCTTTTTATGGCTTAATTTAGTCGGTTGTGTCTCGGTCATGTTCTTTGCCACCTTAATCCAGGCTATAATACCTCGCATATCAAAAAATTGATGCCTTAAAACGAAGAATCTAAGTCCTAAAAGTACCGAGTAAGGGTTAACTGACGGTTGCTTTCACTAAATAAGGTAGTATCTCTTTTTGAAAGGAAACAAAATACTTTCGAACATCGGCCACACTTACGGCCGTAAAAGCGAACGAAAACACAATACTTTTGCTCGACTTAATTAAAAATACTAAGTTTTCTTTAGGTATACCGGGATCAATAATATGGCTCTCGTTAAAAGAACTGATCAGTAAATTCTCCAAATCGTCAGAAAGCGTTTTTAAATACTCTTGTGCATTGGCCGACTCTCGAATGAAATCCCAGCCAATAAATTCATTACAGATGGTATAGGTTAAACGACTGACCTTCAAAATAAGATTACTTAAATACGTGCCTTGATCGGTAGCCGTACTTGGGTTATGTATGAGTTCGTCTACGCCGACCTGAATATAATCCATTAGGATGGCATGTAAAACCATTTCCTTGCTATCGAAGTATTTATAAATGGTAGCTTTGGCTATTTTAGCCTTTTTCGCGATCTCATTGACGCTGGTTTTGTTATAACCATAGCGTCGGAAGAGATCCTTTGCCGACCGTTTGATACTTTCTTTAATTTTATCTGCTTCCATTTAATTAATAACTCTTATAAGATTCCCATCTCTCCTCACCTGGTAAGGTTTTAACGGTCGCTCAGCCGGAGCCTTTGAAGGCATACCGCTTCTGATATCATATTTCGCACCGCTGCATGGATCTACCAAAATAATACCGGTGTCATCCACATTTACAGCACACTTTTTTTCCGGATTAACTGTACTGCAACGATCGTAGGCTACATAACCGCTTCCTGTATTATAAACAATTATACCGGCAACACCACCGGTTTCCGACACGGCGTAGCCTCCCGCCACCTCCAGTTCGTGGTATTGGGTGGTAGAAAACGTTTGGTTAACAACCACCTCAGGAATCCCATAATAGTCTTTTCCACAGCCGCAGACGATAAAGATCAGCAACGGACATATCTTCCAGAGGAAGCTCTTTGTCTTAAATTGTCTCGGTTTCAAATTGTCTTAAAAAACGTATATCATTTTCAGAAAACAAACGCAAGTCTTTGATTTCATACTTCAAGTTAGTTATGCGCTCAATGCCCATTCCAAAGGCAAAGCCTGTATATTTCTTTGCGTCAATCTTACTGTTTGTTAACACATTCGGATCCACCATACCACATCCTAGGATTTCAACCCAACCAGTGTATTTACACATATTACATCCCGCTCCTTTGCAAATGGTGCAAGAAATGTCCATTTCAGCAGACGGTTCCGTAAAAGGAAAATAAGATGGACGGAAACGAACTTTGGTTCCTTCACCAAAAAGTTCCTGAACAAAATGGTATAAGGTCTGTTTTAAATCAGCGAAAGAAACACCTTCATCGATATATAAACCCTCTATCTGATGGAAAAAACAATGTGCTCGAGCGGATATTGCCTCATTTCTATAGACACGTCCCGGCATAATAGCACGGAAAGGAGGAGTCCCACTTTCCATCATTCGTACTTGCACCGATGAAGTGTGCGTACGGAGTGCAATATCATTACCTTCTTGTTTCCTGATAAAGAAGGTATCCTGCATGTCTCTTGCGGGATGTTCTTCCGGAAAGTTAAGCGCCGTAAAATTATGCCAATCATCTTCAATTTCCGGACCCTCGGCCACAATGAAACCAAGTTTTTTGAAGATTTCCACAATCTCTTTTCGTACAAGGGACAAAGGATGGCGAGTACCAATTTCAAAACCAGGTCCGGGCAGGGTCAAATCCTGTTCTTTCGAATCCTTTGAAGAGTCGGCAGAAACCTCGAATAAATCCTTTGTTTCGGCATATCTTGCTTCTGCCAATTGTTTAAATTCATTCAACACTTTGCCCAAAAGCCGCTTTTCTTCACTCGAAACATTTTTGAACTCTTCAAACAATCCTTTGACGATCCCTTTCGCTACCAAAAATTTCAGTCGATAGTTTTCGACTTCTTGTTGTGAATGAGGAGTCCAATTGTTTATCTCTTCTGTATATTGATTAATTTTTTCCTGTATACTCATTTTTAACTCTTTATAAAATAAACAAAGCCCAGCCAATGGGCCGTTTATTTTTTGCAAACTTAGATAAAATGCTCGAAATTCACGAACAGCAGCGAAGCACCGGCCTTCCTGTTTGCATTAATTAATTCCATACAATTATCAATTTATCTTAACTAGTTAATTACACCCAATTGCTTTCCTACCTTGGTAAAAGCGGTGATTGCTTTGTCTAGATGTTCCTGTTCATGAGCAGCAGATAATTGCACGCGGATCCTGGCCTTTTCTTTAGGAACAACAGGATAATAGAATCCGATTACATAGATCCCTTCTTCCAGCATTTTAGCGGCAAACTCTTGTGCTAATTTAGCATCGTAAAGCATCACCGGAACAATGGGATGGAATCCAGGCTTAATATCAAATCCCGCTTCCGCCATCTTCTCTCTAAAGTACTTGGTATTGTATTCTAGTTTATCCCGTAATGCCGTCGTTTCGCTTAACATATCCAGAACTGCGATAGAAGCGCCAGCAATGGCCGGTGCCAGTGTATTGGAAAACAAATAGGGTCTTGAACGTTGACGAAGCATATCGATGATTTCCTTTTTCCCCGAAGTAAATCCGCCGGAAGCACCACCCAAGGCTTTTCCCAAGGTCCCTGTAATAATATCAATGCGGCTCATAACACCAAAATGCTCGTGTGTACCTCTTCCTGTTTTACCGATAAAGCCCGTGCAATGCGATTCGTCAATCATAACCAAGGCTTCGTATTTATCCGCCAAATTACAGATCTTATCCAGCGGAGCGACCACCCCATCCATCGAGAAAGCACCATCGGTAACAATAATACGATGTCTAGCGCCTTTTGCAGCAATTAATTGCTTTTCCAAATCCTCCATATCCGCATTCTTGTATCGGAAACGTTGTGCTTTACATAGGCGAACGCCGTCTATAATAGACGCATGATTCAATTCATCAGAAATGATGGCGTCTTCTGCTCCAAATAACGGTTCAAAAACACCCCCATTCGCGTCAAAGGCTGCCGCATACAGAATGGTATCCTCCGTCCCAAGAAACTTAGCTATTTTTGCCTCCAGCTCTTTATGTATATCCTGTGTCCCGCAAATGAATCGTACGGAAGACATGCCGTAACCATGTGTGTCTATTGCTCTTTTTGCAGCATCAATAACTTTTGGATGAGACGAAAGCCCTAAGTAATTATTCGCGCAAAAATTCACAACTTCCTTGCCTCCACTTACTTTTATATCCGCGCCTTGAGGAGTCGTGATAATACGTTCCCGCTTATATAAGCCTGCCTCTTCTATTTCGGCCAATTCTTTTTGCAATACAGGTTGAAGTGTTTTATACATAAATTCAGTGATTTGCGGTAAAAATACAGATTTAATGATAAAAGCTGAAAAGATGATAGAAATGATTATCTTTCGGTAATCGATCTAAACATATAGCGACTCCGATTAGCTATATGTTAAATCTGTGCCGGATTTTTTATCTTTGGAATACTGTAAACCATTATATTTTAAGCCTTATTTTATGAGTAATCTGTTAATACAAAATCTAGTAAAGCAATTACAGGATGTTCAAGACGGTGACCTATGGTTAGATGAAAACTTCATAAAAAAAATTGATACATTAACACCGGAGCAGGCGCTCACTCGGCCCATTCCCGATATACACAGTGTTGCCGAAATCGTTTCACATCTGTTGGAATGGAGAAGGGATTGTATCCGTAAGTTGCAAGGCCAAAAAAGCACATTGACCATAGAAAGCAACGAAAACTGGCGTTCGAACAATGAGTTAAAGCAGATAGGATGGAAAAAACTGAAAGATGATTTTTATGCTTCTCAATACCACTTGATACGCTTGATTGAAATACGGGATGATGCCTTTCTCGCTCAGGAATGCGGCACATACACCTTTCAAGCGCTGTTGGAAGGGATGATACATCACGACCTTTACCATTTAGGCCAAATAGGAATTTCCATTAAACTACTAAAAGTTAACGGCCTTTTAAAATAAACCCGGTCTAACCTGCTCATCTCGTTATATCGGGTTTAGCACGTAAACCCTTATTAACATACTTTAACAAAAATAAATGTAACCTTTCAGGCTTGCAGACCATCTTAAGAGCATATCTCATATGCTGATGAATCGAATCGTTACCCTTATTTTCTTTCTGTTTACAAATATTGCCGTAGCTCAACAACTAACTTTAAAAGGATCGATACGCGATGCCGATGGCTTTCCGATACCATTTGCGACTATTGTTAAAGAAGGCTCTTCGATTGGCACCTCGGCAAATAAAGAGGGACATTTTAACCTATCGCTACCGGAAGGCCGGCACCAATTAAGTATTTCGGCAGTGGGCTACAAGCAAAAAACAATCACCGTGAAACCGCCTCAACACGACAGTCTTATCATTCACTTAGATGGGGAGATTTACACATTACAGGAGGTAGTTATCGGAAACCGGGAAGACCCCGCTTATTCCATCATTAGAAAGGCAATAAAGAAAAGGCCCTATTATTTAAAAGAAACAGGCCCCTATCACGCACATGTATATATAAAAGGCTTGCAACGTTTAATTAAAGCACCAAAGAAATTCTTTGGTGTTGATATGAACGAGATTGGAGAAGAAATTGGCCTGGATTCTGCAAGAAAAGGCATCATTTATTTATCTGAATCGGAGTCCAAGATTACCGTCAATCCGCCCAAGGATTTCAAGGAAGAGATGATCAGTTCCAAAATTTCAGGCGATAATAAAGCCTTTAGTTTCAATAGGGCCTCTGAGCTTCAACTTAATTTTTACGAGAACTACCAACATATTGTTGAAGGTTTGAGTAACAGGCCCTTTATTTCTCCCATTGCCGATAATGCTTTAGCATATTATCGATATCAATATCTAGGCACCGCAGAAGAGAAAGGGAAGACGATTATCAAAATTAAAGTAATTCCTAAAAGAAAGGCAGAGCCACTTTATAAAGGCAATATATATATTATTGAAGGTGAATGGCGTATTCATAGTGTGAATTTTCTACTTGATAAGGAGTCGAGCATCAACTTTGTCGATTCGTTGAATCTCAAACAGCTTTATACAGAAGTAACGGAAAACAAATGGATGCCTTCTAATATCCAATTGGATTTTAAGGCTGGTCTACTTGGCTTTCAAGTTGGTGGTTATTTTACGGCTATTTATCAAAACTATACCTTTATCGATGCGCCCGATAAGAGACTTTTTCGGGAGGTATTATCTATAAGTGGAGACGTGAATAAGAAAGACAGCCTGTATTGGGCGAAGAACAGGCCAGTTCCATTAAGTCCGGAAGAACAAAAAGACTATATAGCAAAAGATAGTTTATATCGTTTTCATCAATCGAAAGCGTATTTGGACTCCATCGACAGAAAGAATAATCGCTTCAAACCACTGACATTTCTAACGAGTGGGTATAACTACCGCAATCGTTATAAGAAAGAATCCATTCGCTTTAACGGCCTCTTAACATCAATGCTCTTTAATAGCGTTGAAGGTTTGGCGATTAATTACGGTATAAATTACAATCGACAACTCGACAGCGGGCTAAATCGATATTTTCGTATAAATGGACGCATTCGATATGGATTTGCAAACAAACACCTCAATGGTATCGTGAGCACGGATCTTCCTGTTAAGAATCAAACCTTCGTACTATCTGGCGGTAGGGATGTCCTCGATCTAAACAACCAGGGTTCACTTCCCACTTTATTAAATAGCCTGTACACCTTATTTGTCGGGGAAAATTATCAAAAACTCTACGAAAAAACCTTTGCTTCCATAGCGTGGAGCAATACCTTGCCGGGCAATATTAAAATCAGCCTGCAAGCGGAATGGTCAAACCGCCATTGGCTACCCAATGCTAGCGGATTTACGTTCCGGGATCGTAATTCAAATAAGCTTACCTCCAACAATCCCTTACAACCGGACGCCGACGTTCCGCTTTTCACAGACAATAAATCCACAAAAGTCCGGGTCGGTTTAAGTTATGACTTTTCAAATCGTTATGCCATGTACCCAACGGGCAAACGTTATCTGGTTTCTAAATATCCAACCTTTGGTATCCAATATACTAAAGGCATTAAGAATGTCTTAGGCTCAGATGTCGATTACGATTTGCTTACCACAAGTGTTCAAAAAAACAATATGGGCCTAGGTCTATACGGCAAGGTGTCCTTTTCAGTTAGCGCTGGAAGCTTTTTTAACAATAAGCAACTTTTTTATCCGGATTACAAACACTTTAATGGAAATAGAATCTTACTCGTTGACCAGCAGCTAAGTTCCTTTTTAGCCTTAGATTATTATCAGTACAGCACCCCTTCCAATTTCGTGGAAGCCCATATGGAGTATAATCTCGGCGGTATGTTCGTCAGTAAGGTGCCCCTATTACGAAAGCTGAAGCTTGAAGAGCTTATTGGATTGCATTACCTACACACGTCTGAATTAAGTAATTACAGTGAATTGCATGTTGGTTTACAATGGAAAATGATCCGACTAATGTATGCGCATTCAAGAAGTGCTGCCCAGCCCCTCAATCAAACAAATACATTAAGGATAGCCTTAAAACTATTTTAGTGGGGAGGTCGTTAGTCGAAGCGTACTTCATACAATCGACGCTTTTAGACTGGTATTTCTGCAAGCTATTTAAGAATCTACACTATAGCGTAGTGTAAAAAATCAACTCCTCTTCGCGAATGTCGTGCATTTTATCTAAGTTTGAGTATGCCCGAAATAATTGCAGATAAAACTATCTTTTCATTGGCGGAGGTAGCTCGCAGCATCCAAAAGACAATAGCAGACCGCTATAAAAGCTTGTATTGGATAAAGGCTGAAATGAACAAACTAAATCACTATTCTCATTCAGGTCATTGTTATCCCGAGCTGTTGGAGAAGCTAGAGGGAAAGGTCATTGCAGAAATTCGGGCAACATTATGGAAAAGCGACTATGAGCGTATTAATCAGCGTTTTGTCGAAATCATTAAAGAGCCATTAAAGAATGGGATCAATATACTTTTACAAGCATCAATTAGCTACGATCCTGTACATGGATTGAGCCTACATATTGTCGATATCGACCCTTCGTACTCGTTAGGAGAATTGGAACGAGAAAAACAGGCCAGTATTGCTTTGCTGAAAGAAGAGGGCCTTTTTGAGGCAAACAAACTGTTGCCTTTTCCTTTACTGCCTAAACGTATCGCCATCGTTTCGGTAGAAACGAGTAAAGGCTTAGCCGATTTTTTAAAGATTATCGATCATAATTCTTTCGGTTATCGTTTCGAGTACGAGTTGTTCCCGGCTCTTTTGCAGGGTGAAAAATCCGTGATCTCCATCATCGATCAGCTAGCCAAGATCCGTTTACAACTGCAACGTTTTGATGTCGTTGCGATCATAAGAGGAGGTGGAGGAGAGGTTGGTTTAAGCTCTTACAACAATGTGTTATTAGCGAAAGCCATTGCCACTTTTCCTATCCCTGTAATAACCGGAATTGGCCATGCGACCAATGAGACCGTTTCAGAGCTAGTTGCCTATAAAAATGCCATCACGCCCAGCGCGTTGGCTGATTATCTTTTACAACATTTTCACAACTTTGCTCGCCCGGTAACCTATGCGGAACAGGTACTTCGATTGAAAACGCAGCAGCTCTTCGATAATCAGCAACAATTGCTAAATAACAACATCCGCTATTTTAGAATGGCGAGCTTGAATATGTTACATGAAAACAAGCATCAATTAGCGAATTTACGTAACCGTACACTTCAACAAAGCAAATATCAACTGGCCCAGGAGAAAGGATCGTTTCAACGCCTTAAAAGCCAATTATCCACGCAGTCAAAGCGCACTTTAATGGAAGAAAAACAGGCCATCACTTTTCTAGGACAACGATTGAAACGTGAGAACCTCCATTTAAGCAAGCGTTCAAGACAGGTAATTCGGCAAATCAGAGATCAACTAATCCGCCAAAGCCATCAGATCGCAAAAAAGCACCATGCAGCTCTCACAACATTACATAAAAATCTAGCACCTGGCACCAAGAGATTATTAGTGGAAGCGACTAAATCACTGGACAATCAAGAGCGCCACCTATCTATACTCGACCCACAACATGTACTGAAAAGAGGGTATAGCATCATGCTTTTTCAGGGAAAAGCTGTAACTGATGCGCAGGTCTTGAAGGTGGGCGATAAGGTAAAGACGATTTTAGCATTTGGCGAAACAGATAGTCAGGTTACTTTTGTAAACGAAATAAAGAAATAAAATGGATAAGCAATTAAGCTATACATCAGCATTTGAAGAACTTCAGACAATCGTGGAAGAAATCGAAGATGGAGAAATTACGGTAGACGAGCTTTCAAACAAAGTGAAGCGTGCGGCATTGTTAATCAAAATCTGCAAAAGTAAACTAACTGAAACCGAAGCAGACGTCAATAAGATTTTGGAGGATCTGGACAATGAAAATTTGAAGGAAGATGAATAGAATGCATCAAGAATAAAATGTTATGAAACGATTTGTTCTATTAATCGGGCTCCTATGGTTTTCTTTCGTTATTACATCGAAAGCACAAACATCAACAGATCGGACGACGCTTTGGGAATTCACGGGAAATGGCCTTTCGACCCCCTCTTACCTGTTTGGCACTTTCCATCTTTTATGTCCGGATGATTTAATTTTTACAGAGGCCCTCAAGCAAAAGCTCGAAGCAAGTCAACAATTATACCTTGAGCTGGATTTTTCGGATCCTCAGATCGGTATGAAAATGATGGAAAATATGCGCATGCGAGGCAAGACATACCATGATTTATATGATAGCCTAACCTATCGCCAGGTAAGTGACAGCCTGGAAAAAATAGCGCATATTCGTCTGGAAACGCTAAATAACATGAAGCCCTTTGGCCTATATTCCATTGTTTTAATGGGTGCATTACAATGTCAGCCCGCTAGCTGGGAATTGCAATTGGTGGATTTAGCAAAAGCCAAAGGTATGAATATCGCCGGCTTAGAAACGGTAGAGAGCCAGGCTGCGCTTTTTGATACGATTCCTTATAAAGTTCAAGCAGAACAACTAAAAGAAATGGTATTTAATTTGGACAGCACGGCTACGGAAATAAACGAGCTTATCAACCTTTATAAAAGCCAGGATATCCACACCTTGCACAGTCGAACGATAACTGATCCGCTCATGCAGGATTATTTAGACCTAATGCTGTACAATAGAAACGCCAATTGGATTTCCATTATAGAAGAAAGTGCAAAATCTCAAGCCACCTTCTTTGCTTTTGGGGCTGGTCATTTGGCTGGGGATAAAGGTGTTATTAATCTTTTGAGAAAAAGAGGGTACACAGTAAAACCCGTGTATTGATAAACAAAAGAGGGGAGCTAAAAACGAATTTTTAGCTCCCCTCTTTTATTAGTTCTATATTTCACATTTATTCGCTATACCCAACCCCCATATTCTGAAACATAAAAGCCCATTTATCGGCTTGTTCCTGAATAATCATAGCTGTTGGTTTACCTGCACCGTGTCCGGCCTTCGTTTCGATTCGAATCAATACCGGATTGGTTCCCTTATTGTATTCCTGCAAGCGCGCCGCAAATTTGAAACTATGAGCAGGCACAACTCGGTCGTCATGATCGGCTGTTGTTACCATCGTTGCCGGGTATTCAATCCCTTCTTTTAATGCATGATAGGGCGAATATTTATACAAATAATCAAACATTTCTTTATTATCATCCGCGGTTCCGTAATCGTAGGCCCAACCAGCGCCGGCCGTAAATTTGTGATAACGTAACATATCCAGAACACCCACCGCAGGGAAGGCGACTTTATATAAATCCGGTCGTTGCGTCATAGCGGCGCCGACAAGTAAACCACCATTGGATCCACCGGAAATTGCCAGACGCTCTTTTGATGTATAGTTTTCTTTAATGAGGTATTCGGCGGCGGCTATAAAGTCATCAAACACGTTCTGTTTCTTCAATTTAGTTCCTGCTAAGTGCCATTTTTCTCCATATTCGCCGCCGCCACGCAAATTGGCTACTGCATAAACACCTCCTTGTTCCAACAATAAAACTGTTGATACACTAAAGGAAGGCGTTAGACTGATATTGAAGCCGCCATATCCATATAACATCGTTGGATTGCTACCATCAAGTACGATCCCTTTTTTATAGGTTATAATCATCGGAACCTTCGTGCCATCTTTAGAGGCATAAAACACCTGTTTGGATTCGTAATCCTCAGGGTTGAACAACACATCGGGCTTTTTGTATATTGTCGACTTACCGGAAGCTATATCATATTTGAAAATGGTGGGTGGATATACATACGATGTAAATGAATAGTAAAGCTCCTTTTCGGTCTGTTTTGCCTCAAAGCCATTGGCCGTACCAAGTCCAGGTAATTCTACGATTCGCTCTTCTTTGCCACGCCTATCAAATTGTTTTACTAAAGACGTAGCATCTTTTAAGTAAATGGCGAACAATTTGCCGCCGCCTTTCTTTATGTTCAGCACATTTTCGGTTTCCGAGATCAAATCTTTCCAGTTGGCGGGTTTTGGATCGTTAATATCAACTGTTACCACTTTATAGTTTGGTGCCCCCAAGTTTGTTAAGATAAATAGCGAGTCTCCTTCGTTATCGATTATGCTGTGTTCTTTGTCAAAATTATCTACTACCTGAACGATTTTAGAATCCGGCTTGCTTAGATCCTGGATATACAATTCATTGCCACTTGTGGTATTTGCTGCCGTGATAACCAAAAACCTTTCATCCTCAGTTAAATAAGCCCCGATATATCGCCTCGGCGTACTTTCGCCACCAAAAATCAGTTCATCTGAACTTTGGGGAGTGCCTAGTTTATGGAAATACAATTTATGATATTGTGTCAAACCCGACAGCGCGCTCCCCTCTTTCGGTTTGTCATAGCTACTGTAATAGAATCCTTCATTGCCTTTCCAAGCCAAGCCTGAAAATTTAACATCGATCAATGTATCACCTACGACTGATTTATCTTCTGCTTTCCAAACAATTACTTTGCGCCAGTCGGAACCGCCTTCTGAAACCTGATAGGCTACTAAACTTCCATCTTTACTGAAATTGATATCTGCCAAAGATGTGGTTCCGTCGGCCGAAAATTTATTGGGATCCAAAAACACCTCACTCTTACCCTCTTTTTCTTCTCGGTATATAACCGATTGATTTTGGAGTCCGTCATTCTTAAAGTAGTATGTATAATTGCCTTCTTTGAAGGGAGCCGATATTTTCTCGTAATTCCACAATTTCTCCAAACGTTGCTTGATGGCGTCTCGGAAGGGAATCTGAGAAAGGTAGTCATTTGTCACTTCGTTTTGGGCTAACACCCATTCTTTGGTATCCACCGCTGTATCGTTCTCCAACCAACGGTATGGATCAGGAACTTTCGTGCCAAAATGATCGTCAACAAGATCAATCTTTTTTGTTTTTGGATAAGGCTTTAATTTCATAGCTGTAGCTGGTTCGATGGTTTTTTGATTATTGTTGCATGCCATCAAAAAAGATGCTAGCAGCAACAATCCTGAGTACGTTTTTACCATGTTGAATAAATAAAATTTACATTGTGAATTATTTGTTCAATATTACAAATAAAAAAGCCTCTTTTGAATACGGAATCGATTCCTTTCCTTATTTTTACAATAAATCCTTAGGTTTGCCAAGGAAAAAGCTTCCGCCAAACTGTTTTAATAAAACTTACAAATGAATACCGCTATACCGTCGACTAAAACGATTTATTTACTAACTCTTCTCACGCTTTTCTCCTTATTTTCCTTTGCACAATCATACGAATTGAACAAAGGTTGGATATTCAGGAACTACAAAGAAGTATCCTTGTCGGGTGAGAAACTTTCTGATCCTTCTTCAGTCATTCAAGGCTGGAAGCCGGCCACTGTACCGGGAACAGTATTGACCGGTATGCTGAACAATCAGGAGATTCCGGATCCTTTTTTTGGCATGAATAACAACAAGATCCCGGATATTTATACAGTTGGCAGGGATTATTACACCTATTGGTTCGTGAATGATTTTGAAGAAGGCATTCCAACCGGCGATAAACAGGTATGGTTGCATTTTAGAGGAATCAACTATAGTTGTGAAATCTTTCTCAACGGTAAAAAAGTGAATACTAAACCCTTCAAAGGGATGTATATCCGCAAGCGATTCAATATTACAAAGCTCCTTGCTTCAAATGGCAAAAACAGGTTAGCCGTCATTGTGTACCCACCTGACGTTGTAGGCAATCCAAATGGCGGACAAGGCGGAGATGGCACCATCGCCAAAAATGTTGGGTTACAATACACTGCTGGTTGGGATTGGATTAAACCTATACGGGATAGAAATACCGGCATATGGGATAAAGTAACGATTGAAAAAACGGGTGCTATTTCCATTATCGATCCCCATATCATTACGGAAGTTCCCGGAAAAAGGGAAACCAGTGGCATCCAGCAACCTGCCATTATTAAAGTTTCCACAACTTTGCGCAACGCGGCCAATAGACCTATAAGTGGCGCGCTGCAGTATCGCTTAGATGGACAATTAGTTAAGCAAAGTGTTACTCTTCGTCCTCAGGAAGAAAAGGAAATAAAACTCCCGGATTTAATCTTAAAGAACCCAAAGTTATGGTGGCCATCGAATTATGGACAACCCTATTTGTATCCCATGGAGCTAAGTTTTGTACCCAATGCAGCCAAAACCACTAGTGATAAAAAAGATCTGAAAATAGGTATCCGGGAGATTCAAACCTACTGGAATCCACATACACGTAGCCGGGAGGTAGCGGTTAACGGTCAAAAAATATTCATCAAAGGTGGCAATTGGATCATTTCAGATGCGATGCTTCGCTTCTCAAAAGAACGTTATGACGCCGAAATTCGCTTTCACCGGGATATGAATCTAAATCTTATTCGAATTTGGGGTGGTGCGTTGGTGGAGCGACCGGAATTTTACGAAGCTTGCGATCGTTATGGGCTACTTGTCTTTCAGGATTTTTGGATGTCCGGCGATTGTAACGGACGATGGGAAGATCCATTGAAGAAAGACGATCAATGGACAAGGCGACAATACCCGGATGACCATCAATTATTTCTTGAATCTGCTGCCGATATGATCAAAATGATTCGAAACCATCCCTCTTTAGCATTTTATTGCGGTGGTAACGAAATCACACCTCCTGATGATATTTTAGTTCCACTCCGGGATTCCATCTTGCCGAAATTGGATGGCACCAGATGGTTTGTTGATTATTCCAATTCAGATGCTATGTCGCAAAACGACATTGGTGGGAACGGCGATGGCCCATACGGAATACAGGACATCAAAACATTTTGGGCTGATAAAACCTGGCCCTTTAATTCGGAAGTTGGCTCCGTTGGTGTGGGCGACCTGGAATCATTGAAGCGATTTTTACCGGAAGAAAATCAAATTGCACCCTTATTCACGGGCTTTAACGCCGAGGGTCGAGTACAGGAAACCGTAGACTCGGTTTGGCAATATCACACCTATATTGGCTATGGTGAACATATAGCGCCTTATGGAAAAACAAACAATTTGGAAGATTTCGCAAACAAGGCGCAACTAGTCAATTATAATCAATACAGGGGCCTGATGGAGGGCTTCAGTGCCCATATGTGGGATTGGTATACGGGTACAATCATCTGGAAGACGCAGAACCCCTGGACTTCCTTGCGCGGTCAAATGTACGACTATTACCTCGATCCAAATGCTGGTCTTTATGGCTTAAGGAGTGGCAGCGAACCATTACATGCTATGTATAATCCAGTAGACGGTTTTGTTTCCATTGTCAATAACCATTTTGAAAAACGTAACAATATAATGCTTGTTATTCATGCATACGACATGCAAGGGAAAGCTTATCCAATAACAAAGGTATTTGCATTTATGGAACCTTCGTCTGTTAAAAAAATCATGTCCATCAAAAAGCAAATCGACGAATTGGCAAAAGACAAAGGGGCTTTTTTGCGTCTACAGTTAATGGATGCAGGGCAACACCTATTAAGCGACAATTTCTATTGGTTGCCTGATGCGAAAGGTTATTATAGCGGTTTAACAGATATGGCCAACTGTAAGCTCGATATTAAAGTCAAACAAATCACACCTGGAGAATATGCGGTCACACTGGCCAATAATGAACACGATAATATTGCCTTTTTCAACCGGCTTGCTTTGGTCGACAATCTTACACATCAACGGATCTTGCCAACTTTTTATAGTGACAATTATTTATCGGTAGTCCCCGGTGAAAAAAAGACGGTCATGATAAGTGTTGATCCTGCGCTAACTCGAGGCAAACAAGTTGTTTTGACAAACGCAGGTTGGAACGTGAAACAAACAGCGGTACTGATTTCCGAATAACAGCTCACTGTAAAACGAAGGTTTTATTTCTTTCTCGCTTTGGCTTGATAATTTTTAGTTTCATCTCACTTGCCAAAAACTTGATTAAGGGAAGCCTTCCTATAATCTTAGTCTATTATACAGATAAGCAGAAGCCATATCCCAAAAGCAAGCTTTTTAAATAAGCTTGCTTTTGGTTACCTTCGCGTCGATGGTAGAAAACAAAAAGATATATTTCGCCTCCGATTTTCACCTAGGCGTGCCAACCTATGAGAAAAGCCGTGAACGGGAGGCCCGACTGGTTCGCTGGCTTGAATCCATTAAACATGATGCCGCCGAGCTTTACCTTTTGGGAGATATTTTTGATTTTTGGTTCGAATATGCAACAGCCGTACCGAAAGGATTTGTTCGCTTTTTAGGCAAGCTCGCAGAATTAGCAGACAGCGGAATCAAGATCACGTTCTTCAAGGGCAATCACGACATGTGGATGTTCAGTTATCTTCAAAAGGAGCTTGGGGCTAAAATTATAGCAGACGAATTGGTTATTGAACGGCAAGGAAAGCGTTTTTATCTGCATCATGGAGATGGCCTGGGCCCAGGGGACGCTAAATACAAGTTTCTTAAAAAATTCTTTAGAAGTAAATTTTGCCAATGGCTCTTTGCCCGCATTCACCCCAATCTAGGAATTGGTATCGCGCTGCGGTGGTCGCAAAACAGTCGAATCGCCAATAATAAGAAAGAATGGCGCAAGGAAGCTGAACAAGAATGGCTGATTGTATATTCCAAAGAAGTATTACAAAAAGAACATTTCGATTATTTGGTTTTTGGTCACCGGCATCTACCCTTAGACATCGATCTGGGGAACAACAGTCGATACATTAACCTTGGCGAATGGGTAAACTACAACACATATGCTGTTTTTGATGGGCATAATTTGGAACTAAAAACATTTGAAGGGTGATAGGTAACACGATAGCTTTACATGGTTACGGCCTTAACCGAATATCCGGCGCCACTACCAGCCTATTAGCAGATAGTGACGCCTCCTTATCATTTTCATACGTTAACACATTATTCGCTATATATCCGCTTGCAAGGCGGGTGGTGTTTTTATCTTTTTTCTCGACCGCAGATATAAAACCAATCCGGCAAAAATAATGGTCAATACAATGGGGATAACGAGTGTAATTCTAATTACCTCCGGTCCTGCTAAACTTTTAGCCTGATTGAGTGCCTGATTCATCGATGTCCCTTCCGCTGCACTCAAATAGGTAGCAAGATCAGCACCGGCAGGAAGGTAATTTAGTACCAACCCATCGTAAAAGTTCCCCATAAAAATACTATAAATAGATACGGCGAACATTCCGGCGCCTCCCATTAGATTTAATCCTAATGCGCCGGATTGAGGAATATGTTCTGCGACGAAGCCGATCATCGTTGGCCAGAAATAACAAACCCCTATACCAAAAACAATAGCCGCAAAAAATATAGCATTACCGGTTAAGGTACTGAGAAGGTATAGGCCTATTGCCGAAACCATTGCTGATAAAAGCAACACACCCTGTGGCGACAAGCGATGTACGATAGGTCCTGCCAAACCTCTCCCCACTACCATTACACCGGTAGTAAGTGTTAATATGAGGATGGCATTATTTGTTAAATTTTTCAACAGCACGTCTATCCATTGCCCGGTAAACAACTCAGTTACTGCCGTACCAAACATACAGATCAACATAACGATAAATAGAGGAGATAGTACCGCTTTGTACATATCGGTTGTAGAATATCCGGAAGCCACACGCTCTGTAACCGGAAATTTTAAAGAGGAAAACAGATAACCATAGACTAGGGTAGGAATGATCATAATCGCCACCTGCCACTGCCAGCCAATTTCCAGCGTATTCAACAATAAAACGATGAGGGTACCAATAACGATCCCACCAGGGAACCACAAGTGAAAATGGTTCAATTTAACTGTTTTATTATCAGTATACAGTGAAGCAACCAAGGGATTACATGCCGCTTCAACCGTACCATTAGCAATACCTATCAGTAGTGTTGAAATAAACAGTGTCCAATAACCGGCTGCAAATACCGTTAATAATATTCCTGACAAATGCAGTATAAAGGCTACCACTAGTAGCTTTTTCATTCCGATAGCATCCACCACAAAACCGCCGATAATAATCGCCAGGGGGAAACCCCAAAATGCAGACGCCGTAATGACACCTAGTTCCGCTGTGCTCAAATGAAAATCGATAACTAGCTGATTCATGATACCTGCCCTTATACCAAAAGAAAGAGAGGTTACCAGCAAAGCTAAACAGCTTGCTACAAAAAGTTTGTTGCGTTCAATCGCTTGCATAATAAGGCTTTTAAGTTTATAATTACCCAAAAGTAAGTTTTTTTGGCTAACTATCGCAATTGCATATGAAAAGCATTTTATCTAAGTTTGTAAACTTTTTGCCCAACGGGGTGAAAAAGCAAATCATACTAGTATGTTAGAGAAGTTAGAAGCGATAAAATTACGTTGGGAAGAAGTAGAACGTGAATTGAGCAATCCGGATACGGTAAACGACATGAAGCGTTTTGCAAAGCTTAACAAAGAATATAAAGACTTAGGTAAAATCGTTGATGAATATTATATCTACAAAAATATCATCAGCAATATAGAAACCAATAAGGATATACTAGCCAATGAGAAGGATCAGGAACTGAGGGAGATGGCCAAAGAAGATTTAGATGCCTTACTTGTTCAGAAAGAAGAAAAAGAAGAAAAAGTAAGACTTATGATGATTCCCAAAGATCCGGAGGATGCCAAAAATGCCATTTTCGAGATCAGAGGGGGGACCGGTGGGGACGAGGCTGCTTTATTCGCAGGTGATTTATATCGTATGTATACTAGGTATTTTGACCAGAAAGGGTGGCGGGTCGAAGTAATGGATGTTACGGAAGGTACTGCAGGAGGATATAAAGAAGTTATCTTAAAAGTAAGTGGTGAAGACGTTTATGGCCAATTAAAATATGAATCAGGCGTACACCGCGTACAGCGCGTACCGGATACGGAGACTCAAGGCCGAGTACATACTTCAGCCGCTTCTGTCGCAGTACTACCCGAAGCAGAGGAGGTGGATGTGGAAATCAATCCTGCTGATATTGAAATGCAAACATCCCGCTCGGGAGGTGCCGGTGGTCAGAACGTTAATAAAGTAGAAACGAAGGTGCAATTAACGCACAAACCTTCGGGGATTGTAGTTGTATGTCAAGTAGAGCGCTCGCAGCTAGCGAATCGTGAGCTAGCGATGGAGATGTTACGGACTAAATTATACGAACTGGAAGTACAAAAGAAACACGGGGATATTGCGGCCAAACGGAAAACGATGGTATCTACCGGCGATCGCTCGGCCAAAATACGCACCTATAACTATCCCCAAGGGCGGGTAACCGAGCATCGTATTGGTTTGACCATGTATAACCTTCCGGCTATTATGGATGGTGACATTCAGGAAATTATCGATGCGCTTCAATTTGCTGAAAATGCTGAAAAAATGAAAGAAGGCGGTCTCGAATAATTTTTTTAACAAAAAGATTTTAATTTTAAAAAAACGCGCTATATTTGCAGTCCTCAAAAGAGGGGAAGTAGGTCCGGTAGTTCAGCTGGTTAGAATACATGCCTGTCACGCATGGGGTCGCGGGTTCGAGTCCCGTCCGGACCGCTGAGAAGAAAGCAATAGGCTTTTGAAGTTCTTTATAAAATTTAATGTTTAGGTCCGGTAGTTCAGCTGGTTAGAATACATGCCTGTCACGCATGGGGTCGCGGGTTCGAGTCCCGTCCGGACCGCTTTCAATCTCTGCTTATTTTATGCAGGGATTTTTTTTTCTCCTATTTTTCTCCCGAGTATAAAGATAATGGATAGGAGAAACGTCATCTTACAATAAAACTGAGGTCATATAATACGCTTGTTGTTACAACAAGCTTTTTCTTTTTCTATCAATATGCACGGATTAGGATTGCTTCGTAATGAGGCGGGCAAGACTTTGAAACTTGCAGGCCCTATAATTTTAGGTGAATTGGCACAAATGGCATTAAGCCTTATCGATACTGCCATGGTCGGCTCTGTTAGCTATAAGCAACTTGCAGCTGCGGCATTGGTAATGAGTGTCGTGAACATCCCTTTTGTCTTAGGGATAGGCATGACGATGTCCGTTTCTCAAATGGTAGCCATGGCCCACGGGCGAAATGACGCCCAAAAGGTCTCTCATTATTTATACAATGGGTTTATCCTTTGCTCATTTACGGCCATCATCATTTCACTCGGATTAGAATGCAGCAAAGATATCTTGTTCCACTTAAAGCAGGATCCGGAAGTAGCCGAAATGGCCGTCCCTTTTTTAAGAATTATCGGAATATCCATTATTCCCATGATGCTGTTCATGACCTTAAAACAGTTCACCGACGGCTTGGAATATACACGAACAGCCATGACGCTATCCCTTATTGCTTTGCCTCTCAATGCATTTCTTAACTGGCTACTGATTTTTGGAAATTGGGGGCTGCCAAGGCTAGAATTGGTAGGAGCGGCATGGGGAACCTTAATTACCAGAACGCTTATATTTTTAGCATTAACCTTTACAATCCTTAAACATAAAACTTTTAAACGTTACATGGCCGCTGGTCGTACACACTGGAAATTCAGTTGGCATACGATCAAAGAATTGCTGAGGATCGGTATACCCAGCAGTTTACAAGCCGGTATGGAGGTTGGGGTTTTTGCTGTTTCCGCTATATTGGTTGGTACCATTGGCGCTGTCGAACAAGCAGCGCATCAGATAGCCATGAACTGTGCCGCTTTTACCTTTATGGTATCCATGGGATTGGCTCAAGGAGGTTCGATCCGCGTAAGCAATGCTTACGGTCGAAACGATTGGAACCATATTCTGACTATTGGCAAGAGCAGTATCCTGACGGCGCTTTGTTACGGCGTTCTCTGTTTTGTAATTTTCATATCCTTTAACGACTTTTTACCAATGCTTTTTAATGATAATGTAGAAGTGGTAAAATTAGCTTCCTACTTACTGATCTTTGCTGCTATTTTCCAAATATCCGACGCCACGCAGGCGATCTCCGTTGGACTATTGAGGGGAGCGAAAGATGTGAAAATTCCGACCTTCCTGGTAGGTATTGCATATTGGGTAGTGGGTTTGCCCATAGGCTACTTCCTGGCCTTTAATTTAGATATGAAAGCTCCAGGTATCTGGACAGGCTTAATTATTGGCCTCAGCTTAGTGTCCATTTTTTTATCAATACGATTTTTACGATTGAAAAAACATATTGCAATCACGGACGGTATGTCGTTGTAAAAAGAGAAAACTTACTCAGTATCAATATATTTTTTAATAATATTTTTAAAATACGAATTTTTCTGTCTACCTTTGCAGTCCTTTAAAATAAGGAAAAAAGTATATTGTTTAATTAATTCAAAATCAAGCAAGTGAATACGTTAAGTTACAAAACTGTCTCAGCCAACAAAAACACCGTTAACAAAGAATGGATCGTTGTTGACGCTGAAGGTGAGATTTTGGGGCGCTTGTCATCTCAGATTGCCAAGGTAATCAGAGGTAAGCACAAGCCTACGTACACCCCACACGTAGACTGCGGAGATAACGTCATTGTTATTAATGCAGACAAGATTAAGTTGACAGGAAACAAATTAGGCGAAAAGCAATATGTTTCTTACACTGGTTACCCAGGTGGTCAGCGTTTCATTTCTCCCAAAGAATTATTGGCAAAGCACCCTACCCGTGTGATTGAGAAGGCGGTACGTGGCATGCTTCCTAAAAATCGTTTAGGTCGCGCTTTGTACAGAAATTTATTTGTGTATGCAGGTCCTGAGCACCCTCACGCGGCACAAAATCCTAAAACAGTTAAATTCTAAAGAGAGAAGAAATGTCAACAACAAACACTTCAGGAAGAAGAAAAACCGCTGTTGCCCGTATTTATTTATCTGCTGGTAGCGGCAACATTACCGTAAATGGTAAAGATTACAAAGAGTATTTCCCTACATTGCCATTGCAATATATTGTTACTCAAAGTACAGAAGTTGCCGGAGTTGCCGGTAATTTTGATGTAAAAGTTAACGTAGCTGGAGGAGGCGTAAAAGGACAGGCAGAGGCCGTGCGTTTAGCAATTGCTAAAGCATTGGTAGAGCTTAACCCAGAGGTGAAATCTGCATTACGTGCCAAAGGATTGATGACTCGCGATGACCGGATGGTTGAGCGTAAGAAACCGGGACGTCGTAAAGCACGTAGAAGATTTCAATTTAGTAAACGTTAATTTAAGGAGGATCAAACAATGGCAAGAACAACATATCAGGAATTACTGGATGCAGGTGTACACTTTGGTCACCTTACCCGTAAATGGGATCCGAAAATGGCTAAGTACATTTTCATGGAGCGCAATGGCATCCACATTATCGATTTGAACAAAACTTTAGCAAAGCTTGAAGAAGCCGCTTCAGCTATTAAGCAAATCGTAAAATCAGGACGTAAAGTATTATTTGTAGCTACAAAAAAGCAAGCTAAAGATATCGTTGCTGAACAAGCAAAAGCAGTAAACATGCCTTATGTTACTGAGCGTTGGTTGGGTGGTATGCTTACTAACTTTGCTACTGTTCGTAAGTCTATCAAAAAGATGTCTAACATCGATAAGATGACTAAAGATGGTACTTACGACGTATTATCAAAGAAGGAGAAGTTAATGATTCAACGTGAGCGTATTAAATTGGAAAACCTATTAGGTGGTATTGCCGATTTAAACCGCTTGCCTGCTGCGCTTTTCATTATTGATGTAAAGAAAGAGCACATTGCAGTTAGCGAAGCGCTAAAATTGAACATTCCTACCTTCGCAATGGTAGATACAAACTCCGATCCTACCAACATCGATTTCCCCATCCCGGCGAATGACGATGCTACGAAATCAATTACGTTGATTACAAACGTAATCAAGCAAGCGATTATAGAAGGATTGGAAGAACGTAAACGTGATAAAGAAGAGGAAGCAGAGAAAGAAGCTGCAGCAGCAAAGGCGAAAGTTGATAGTGGGGAAGAGCCGGCAGCTGAAGTTGCTCCTAAACGTGAACGTAAAGCAGAAGCTACGGAAGCAAAAGACGGAGAATAATTAAATCCAAGTATGGGTTAGGGGTCACCTCCGGTAAGCTTGCTGAAGTTATGCTTACCGTGCGGAACTCGTAACCCATAACTTATTTATAAAGCATATTAAAAAAGGAAAATAAAATGTCTACAGTACAAATTTCTGCATCAGACGTAAATAAATTGCGCCAACAAACAGGTGCTGGTATGATGGATTGCAAAAAAGCCTTAGTGGAAGCCAACGGCGATTTTGAGGCCGCAGTTGATTACTTACGTAAAAAGGGAGCTAAAGTGGCCGCTAGCCGCCAGGATCGCGACTCTAACGAAGGTGTTGTTATTGCAAAAACAACTGCTGATGGCAAACGTGGCGTAGTTGTTGAAGTAAACTGCGAAACAGACTTTGTTGCAAAAAATGCTGATTTCATTGCTTTTGCTGAAAGCGTTGCCGATGCCGCTATCGAAGCTGCTCCGGCTACTTTGGAGGATTTGAAAGCATTAAGTATCAATGGAGCAAAAATTGCCGATTTATTGATAGACCAAACAGGTAAAATCGGAGAAAAAATTGAGGTTTCTAAATATGAGGTGGTGACTGCAGATAAAGTCGTTCCTTATATTCATGGTAACTATCGTTTAGGTGTATTAGTAGGCTTAAGCGCAGACGTGGCAGGTGCAGAAGATGCAGGTAAAGATGTGGCTATGCAAATTGCTGCGATGAATCCCGTTGCTATTGATAAAGATGGCGTTGATGCTCGTACAATTGAACGTGAATTAGAAATTGCAAAAGAGCAAATCCGTGCTGAGGGAAAACCTGAAAATATGGTGGAAAAAATTGCTCAAGGTAAATTGAACAAATTCTACAAAGATTCAACTTTATTGAATCAAGAGTTTGTTAAAGATAACTCAAAAAGTGTTGCTCAATTCCTTGATAGTGTTTCCAAGGGATTAACAGTCACTGCATTTAAACGCGTGCAATTAGGCGCTTAGTTATTTTAGTTGTTGGTTGCTGGTTATTAGTTGTTAGTAACCCAATCGGCAATAATCATTCTTCAGAAAAGCCTTTCTTTAAATTCAGGAAGGCTTTTTCTGTTTCAATGGACCTAGTCACTTATTTAAGAAGTTAATTACGGATAACCAGCAACTAATAACAAATAACGATTACTACCCTGCCCAAGCTTCTCTGTCTAAGCTTCTATAATGGATTGCTTCAGCTAAATGATGCACTTCGATTTCCGGATTTCCATCAAGATCGGCGATGGTTCTGGCGACCTTCAAAATACGATCGTAAGCTCGAGCTGAAAGCCCCAATTTTTCCATCGCATTTTTTAACAGTGTTTGCCCGGCGGCATTGACTTTACAGAGCTCACGTACTTTCTTTGTATTCATTTGGGCATTATTATGCATTTTGTCTTCCCTCTTGAATCGCTGCTCTTGCATCTCCCTTGCTTGTATTACGCGACTCCTTATTGTTTTACTCGATTCTGCACGTTGTTTCGCTGTTAATTCCTGAAAGTTTACCGGTGTAACTTCTACATGTAGATCGATCCGATCAAGTAGGGGGCCCGACACTTTACTTAAGTAGCGTTGAACATGCATAGGTGAACATACGCAGTCTTTATCCGGATGGTTATAATACCCGCAAGGACAGGGATTCATGGAAGCGATTAGCATAAAACTAGCGGGATAATCTACGGTAAACTTAGCGCGGGAAATAGTGATTTGTCTTTCTTCAAGAGGTTGCCTTAACACCTCTAAAACAGAACGCTTAAACTCGGGGAGCTCGTCCAGAAACAACACACCGTTATGTGCTAATGAAATTTCGCCCGGTTGGGGGTTCCCTCCACCACCAACCAATGCCACATCGCTAACCGTATGATGTGGGGCACGAAAGGGCCTTATCGTCATGAGCGAGCTAGAAGCGGCTATCTTCCCGGCCACTGAATGTATTTTAGTCGTTTCCAACGACTCTGATAAACTTAACGGCGGCAGGATAGACGGTAATCTTTTGGCTAGCATCGTTTTACCGGCACCGGGCGGGCCAATCAGGATAACATTATGCCCGCCTGCTGCCGCAATTTCCAATGCGCGTTTGATATTCTCTTGCCCTTGTACATCAGCAAAATCGGTGTCGTAATTATTGGCGTTATTTAAAAACTCAGCTTTCGTATCAACGAATATTCGGTCAAAGGTCTTCTCTTCATTTGCAAAAGCAATCACTTCACTGATATTTTCCAGGCCATAGACCTCCAGATCTCCGACTACAGCTGCTTCTCGGGCATTGATCGCCGGTAACACGATACCTTTGAATCCCTCCTTTTGCGCTTGGATAGCAATCGATAAGGCTCCCTTAATGGCTTGTAGGCTACCGTCCAGTGATAATTCGCCCAGTAAAAGATATTTATCAAGCTTATGTGCATTAATTTGGCCAGAAGCTGCCAAGATACCTATAGCCATCGCTAAGTCATAGGCTGATCCCTCCTTCTTAATATCAGCGGGTGCCATATTGATAACGATTTTCTGCCTCGGCATTCGGAGACCGGCGCTGTGTAGAGCGCTCTCTACTCGAAATGTACTTTCTTTTATAGCACTATCGGGCAGTCCGACGATGAAGTATTGTGTCCCCGAGGATATATTGACCTCAATAGTAATTGTTGTGGCCTTAATTCCATAAACTGCGCTGCTAAAAGTTTTTACCAACATATTTTTAGGTTTAGTACAGTTAAGAAGCCCCAAGATAATAAAAAAGGCGGTATCACGAAAGAGATACCGCCCATTTAAGCCATTTTATACTGCCTGACCTATTTTCCAAAAGGCGTACGGGGCATTCCTCGCATCATTTTAGCAGCTAAGGAAGGATTTGAGAATTGCTTCATCATTTTCCGCATATCACTGAATTGCTTCATTAATTTATTAACGTCATTGATATCGGTACCCGAACCCTTTGCGATTCGCAAACGTCTTTTCTGATCGATTGCGTCCGGATTCTCCCGTTCATATGGCGTCATCGATCCAATAATAGCCTCGATCGGCTTAAAGGCATCATCGTCAATATCAATATCTTTAATAGCCTTCCCAACACCCGGTATCATTCCCATCAAATCCTTCATATTTCCCATCTTTTTGATTTGCTGGATCTGACTAATAAAGTCGTTAAAATCAAACTTATTCTTACGGATCTTTTTCTGTAAAGCGGCCGCCTCTTTTTCGTCAAACTGTTGCTGTGCACGTTCAACCAACGATACTACGTCACCCATCCCAAGGATACGGGACGCCATACGGTCAGGATGGAACACGTCCAAAGCATCCATCTTTTCACCGGTACCGATAAACTTAATCGGCTTGTTTACAACCGATTTGATCGAAAGCGCCGCACCACCCCTTGTGTCACCATCTAATTTAGTCAACACAACACCGGTAAAATCCAAGCGGTCATTAAAAACTTTTGCTGTATTAACGGCATCTTGACCGGTCATGGAGTCGACAACAAACAAAATCTCATGCGGATTCGTGGCTTCTTTAACAGCTGAAATTTCGTTCATGAGTGCCTCGTCAATGGCTAAGCGACCCGCGGTATCAACAATAACTACGTTCTGCCCATTACGTTTAGCCGCAGCAACTCCCTCTTCGGCGATGGCGATAGGATCTTTAGACTCCCGATTCGTGTATACAGGTACATCCACTTGTTGGGCTAATACCTCAAGCTGATCGATTGCCGCAGGACGGTAAACATCACCCGCAACCAACAAAGGTTTTTTACCTCTTTTCTCCTTTAGGTATTTCGCCAACTTCCCGGTAAAAGTTGTTTTACCCGCACCATTTAACCCCGCAATTAATATAACCGTTGGATTTTTACCAAGCTCCAGATCTGTCGCAGTGCCACCCATAAGTTGGGTAAGCTCATCATTCATGATCTTGGTTAACAACTGACCCGGAGAAATGCTCGTGAGGACATTTTCACCTAAAGCCTTTTGCTTCACTTCATCGGTAAAAGCTTTAGCTGTTTTATAGTTAACGTCAGCATCCAGCAAGGCTTTTCTTATTTCCTTTACGGTCTCCGCTACGTTAATCTCGGTAATATTTCCCTGCCCCTTTAGAACTTTAAAGGCTCTGTCTAACTTATCCTGTAAACTATCAAACATAGATTAAGTAAAAATTCAAAAGTAAAAAATAAAATTCTATCTCAGATCAATTGGTCCACCCTGTGTAAGGTGGATAAAAAGACTTCTAAGTGCCTGTCACTTACTTAACATAGTGACGGGGCACAAAGATACAGAATTATTTTGCCTTCTCTATAATTTGACTATTAAGACGGATGTACTCGTCGCTTTTAGCCTTCTCGGCAACCTGCTTACCCAATTCTGCAGTCGCCTTAGCACCAGCTTTATCTCCTTTTTTCAGTTGTATTTGTGCCTTCCAATAGTACGGATAAGGCAAGGCCGGATTCGCTTTTACCGCTTCGTCCGCCCAAGTAAGCGCTTTATCCAAATCCTTATTGTTATTTAAATAGTATTGTGCAGCTGCTAAATAGGGTTTTTTATCGCCCTTCATCGCCTCATCAATGGAAGCCATAATTTCGGCATCTTGATTTACCTGTATAGGAAAGGTAACTTTTGTGTTCTCCCATGCGATAGCTAACGTCGCTTCGGTGGCTGTAACTTCCGGAAAACTAATAGTAAAAGTTTCAACTTTACTTTTTGTTTGCTCCGGCTTCACATTAAAACGCAACACATCGTCCGCCTGCTTATATTCATAAGCACCCCATTGTTTGCTATCCTTATTCAAGATGATGGTCCACTCGTTTTTATTAGGGATCGTAAACAAGCCATAGGTGCCGGCAGGTATCGTTTTTCCGTTAATTATTACATCCCCGCTAAATGTAAGCGTGGTAGCACCGTTTGCACCTGTACGCCAAACAGCACCATAAGGTTCTAAGCCACCAAAAATCTTACGCCCCTTTACATTTGGCCTTGCATAGCTGATGGTAATCTGACTGATACCTAAGTCTTGTGTAATGGTTTGTTTGCTACTTGCCGCAGGCATTTTTAATCCTTGAGAAAAAGCGTTGTCTATAGTCAGTGTAGACAAGGCCAGCATAAGCATGACAATATTCAAAAAATTTCGTTTCATAAAATGTGTAGGATAAAAAGTATGGTTACCAATAATGCTATTTTGTCCCGAAGATAAGTATTTCTGCCTACTTCCTGCCATGAAAATTTATCAGTAATGCATCATTTAGCATTGGTAAATAATGGCCAAAAAAGATCGAGCAATAAATTCATTTAAAAACTATTCAATATAGCTTTCGCCTCGTTGACGAAAGTAGAGGCCGGTGTTTCAGATAGCGCATCCGTTTCAAACGCTTTGATTTTCATTTCCAACTTTTGAAGCTCTTCGTTTCGCCCCTCCTTTTTCAACTGTGCCCGTATTATCTTTGCCTTTTCGTAATCTTGTATTCCTTCCACCAGTCTTTCAAACCGAATGGAACTCCTAACTCCCGGATAAACCAGCCAGGCATCGCCCGCCAACCATGTACCATAACGTGTATCTTGCAAAGGACGGGGCCCCCAGCAGTTAAAGGCCCAGCGCAAGTAGCCGTCAAAATCCTTGTTGAGCGCATACCATGCCAGCCAGGTGGATTCAGCATAAGAGGATGATGTAAACGTATTAGGGAAAGGTTCGGTACAACAAGTATAAAACGTGGTTGTAAAACCGCTGCGCCGCCGTTTATTAATTAAATCGGGACTTAATTCATGTCGTAAAGCAACACAGTAGTCCAGCAACTGATCGTACAACTCCGGATGGTCGGCTCCCGCAAGTGAGATATTAAAGTTTGGATCTGCTTCTTTGATGACTGCAATTGCTTCTAACATATCCTTCATCGCGCGCTCATCCATTGCAATGGTTGTCTTATCAAACCAGCCCTTGGACTTGAGATGCTTTGCAAAATCTACGAGCATATCTTTCCAATGATTTTTATACGCTGTCTCTCCAGGCTTGGCTTCCAACACTTGCTTCTTTCCGCTCGCTTCATCAAAGTAATAGAATTTCAGGTTCCAGGGAATCATACTATAACAATTTATAAATTTCTTGATTCCCAAACTCATCATAAACTCGACCCATTTATCAAAAATGCTATAATCGTATTCCCACTGCCCATTTTTCTTTTTCGTCCATTTAATCATACTCTCATATATATCGTATGTTTGTCCGTTCCATGGATCATAGATAATACTTGCTGTAATAGATTTTTGCCCTGCCTGCGCCAACATTTCCATATACGGTCTCATCGCATCGAAATGTGCTTTCGTCCAGGGCTTCACGCCATAAACCCGGGCAACGGAATACGGATTTTGCCATAAATCTAAATGGTATGACCAATCTTTGGCTTCGGGAAGAATCCGATTCAATACGTTGATTTCAAAGGGTAATATTTTCGTTTCTTGCGCAGACTTGATGATCAGCTGTCCTCGATAACTGCCAGATTTGGCCTCTTGTGGAACTTGTATACTAAGCCATATAGGCCGCGTCGTATTTTCCGCTAGCGGAAGGACCGTACTCGTATCTATTAAATCGGCTACAAGGGAGGTATCTAAACCCTTGGGGATACCGCATCCCGACTTAAGATCTCCCAAATGATCCGTTAGTACATAGCGAACATATCCTATCTTTATTTTATCAGGGGCAATGCGGCTCCCCTGATCATCTTTTAATTCAGAAACCGTTAGGGAGATTTGCTCTATGGGCGTTTTTGACCATACCAAAGCTTGTGCATGCACCTTTTCGCCTCGCCAAGCCCTTTCCTTCCATTGGTCTTTCAATTGGCTTTTTTTGGGTGGCGCTGTATGTTTAAAAGCATCGTCTACAGAAACAAAACTTGCGTTTAATCCGTTTTCAACCTGAAGCCAGTCACTAGCCGGAGTAGGATAGGGATCCTTAAGTTCCTGAATAATAGCTCGATTTACTTCTTGTGCTTGCGCATAAGCTATACTTAGTATAGCAATAAACAGGCAAATTTTCTTCATAATTTAGTTTAATGAAAAGCCTTCAATGAGGGTATCATTGAAGGCTTGGTATGTATGTATTCGTTATTTTTTACCCAGCTTATGGCCGGCAATCGCGTAATACCAAATTACCAGATAGCAAGGAACCATAATCCAATAGGCTTGTTGGGGATTCCATGCATCGGCTAAGGCACCATAGCCAAGTGGAATTAAGGCCCCACCGCATATCCCCATCACCAATACAGAAGAAGCCGCCTTGGTAAAACGTCCTAAACCGGCCAAGGCCAACGGCCAAATTGCGGGCCAAACCAGGGAGTTGGCCAAGCCCAGTAAAGCCACACAAGCTACTGATACATATCCGCTGGTAAAAATAGCGCCGAGTGATAGGAATAATCCCAACAAAGAGCATAATTTCATTGCGGTTTCTTGCTTAAGATACTTCGGTATACATACGATACCTATAATGTATCCGATGACCATACTGATCATGGTTCCCAACGTAAAATATTTAGCTGTTTCCAAGGCGATTCCTTGAGATGAACCATAGCTAATGATCGTGTCGCCTGCCATTACTTCTACCCCTACATAAAGAAATAAAGTAAAAACACCCAAGATCAAATGAGGAAAATCAAATAAACTATTTTTACCTTCATTCGTAGTTGCAACCGTTTCGTCCTCCGCATCTGTATCTATTTCTGGAAGACCGGAACGATAAATTAAAAGGGCAAGCAGCGCAAGGACCGCTATTATAGCGATATAAGGAAAAATTACGCGTGAGGCCAACTCATTAAGTTCAGCTATCTTCTGCGCTTCCGGCATCGTTTCTATTCTAGCGGTCAGCTTATCTGCATCTTTGAGCATAACCGTACCTAAAATAACCGGAGCCAACCCCCCGGCTAACTTATTACATATCCCCATAATACTAATCCTTTTTGCCGCACTTTCAGCAGGACCAAGGATAGTTATATAAGGATTTGACGCTGTTTGTAAGATGGCAAGACCACTCCCCTGAACAAATAAGCCCAATAAAAACAGGGCATACGTCCTTGTCATGGCAGCGGGAATAAAAATAAGTGCACCGATTGCTACGATTATCAATCCCACTGACATACCGTTCTTAAACCCAAAAATTTTCAATGTTTTGGTGGATAAAGGAGCCATTACAAAATATGCTATATAAAAAGCAAAGGCTACGAGGTAGGATTGAAAATGATTGAGTTCGCAAGCAATTTTGAGATATGGAATAAGAACGGAGTTAAGCCAGGTAACAAATCCAAAGATGAAGAATAATGCTCCGATAATAACAATCGGGTTTACACCGCTTTTCGTGACATTAGCGCTGGGATGTTGGTTCATGTGAAAGTGAGTTTAAGTATCTTGTTTCAATATATAGATTGAATATGAAAAAATTTAACATTGTATTTACAAGGCTAATAAAATAATTCCATATTTTAAACAAAAACATTCATGCAAACGGTTGCTTAAGTTGGAAGTTTCGATGAAATTAGTGGCAAAAAAAGAAACGCCTCAATTTCACATCGGGGCGTTTCCAAAAACCTAAACCTTATCACAAAACCATTACCTGGCCTTATTGATATGATAAAAACACTTTAGGTGTTAAATAGTTTTAAAATTAGCTTTAAAAGTTGTCGAATATATAGCAAAATCACCAACAGGCATTACACCATAGTATCCAAATACCTTTCTTTGATAATATTTTTATGGTGATTGAGATGTCCGGCAACGATATAGAGAAAAGCCCGAACGCTGATTAAACGATCAGAGGCCAAACCCCTTCGATTCAGTTCGGTTTCGTTAAAGGTATTGAACAAGGCCATGTTCGATTTCCGTAATAAAACAAACTCCTCCGCTAAGGAAGCCAAACTTCGTTCATTAAAGCGAGCATTTAAAACAAAGTCTTCTTGCTCAAAGCCGGGGAGCGCTTTGGTGTCGTTCCGAGCAAAACGAAGCGCTCGATAGGCCATGATCCGCTCCGTATCCAATACATGCCCAACCACTTCCTTTATGGTCCACTTCCCTTCGGCATAGGCATATTCGGACCGCCCCGCAGGAATGGCCTCTAAAAATGCAGGAAAACTAGTAATTTGCTCATTTAGTACGTGCATGACGTCGCCAAAAACGGTATCAATGTAAGTAGCATAAAAGGCCGGGAATTCATCAGATTTTAGCTGGCTCATAGGTTAAACTGCTTTTTAATACGATTCTAAAGGTAGTTCCTTTTCCTACTTCCGAATCCTTAACAAAAATTTGTCCTTTATGGTAATTTTCAATTATTCGCTTAGTTAAGGAGAGACCAAGGCCCCATCCCCGCTTTCGAGTTGTATATCCCGGTTGAAAGACTGCATCGAATTTATTTCTTGGGATACCTTTTCCTGTGTCGCTAATATCAATAAATATCTGCTCTTTAGCAATATTTTCACTGATAATTATATTAATTTCACCTGCCGATTCGATGGCATTGGCTGCATTCTTTAAGATATTTTCGATCACCCAGTCAAATAAAGGAACGCTCAATTGCGCCTCGACAGTTTTATCGCCTGATACGGAAAATTTGATTTTATCACTCGTGCGAACTTTAAAATAACGCACAAAATTACTGACTACCGGGTAGACAGCATGATTCTCAAGCACCGGTTTAGAGCCGATTTTAGAAAATCGGTCTGCTACAATTTCCAGACGTTTCACATCATTTTCCATCTCTATCAGCAAAGGATCTTCTTCCGCATCAAATTTCGCCTTCATCAACTCGAGCCATGCCATAAGTGACGAAATCGGTGTTCCCAGTTGGTGTGCGGTTTCTTTGGCCAACCCCACCCATACTTGATTCTGCTCCGATTTTCGCATGCTGTTAAATACCGTATAAGCGATACCGAGAAATATAGCAATGAGCGTTAATTGAACATAGGGAAATACACGCAATTGGGTGAGCAACAGGGAGTCTTTATAGTAAACATACCATTTTTCTCCACCGGACAATTCAATTTCTATCGGTGGGTGCCTTTCTTTCATAATGGCCAGTTGATAATCGAAATATTCAGGATCATACTTCGGGAGGTTTGTTCCTTGATTTTCTCCGGTCACGTTGTACAAGGTCTTTGTTGAGTCGAGACCGCGGTAGTAGATAATGCTGTCTTTTGAATCGGTAATGATCGCCGGTACCTTTAAGCTATCCCGAACGCTATAGATATAGGTTATGTACTCATCGTTCACATCCGGCATGGCGTACATATTTCGCGTACTAATTGCCCAAACAGATGCCTTCGTGCGTTCTGCTTCCGAAAGGTTTTGGACCAGAAAATTTGTATACCAAAGGGATGCCGTTGCAATAATTGCAGCGAATATGAGTAATAAAAATTTCCACCGTTGACTATGCTGATATGGATTCATTTAATTCGTTATTAGTTCTTTGTTATTGGTTGTCCGCCCTCGGTTTAAGTGATTTAATACAAGGTTAACCCTATAAACCTAAAATCAATAAACAACAACGACCAACTAATAACTAGAAAGGTGCAAAGTACAAATTTTATGCAAAATGATTAAAAAATGGATATGACACTGTGAAGATTGCATATCCAAAGCCTTTTATCTAAGTTTGCGCTTATGTCTATAGAGAATAAAGTTAGGGTACGGTTTGCACCCAGTCCGACGGGTGGCCTACATCTTGGCGGTGTACGCACTGTTTTGTTTAACTATCTTTTTGCTAAAAGCCAGGGCGGTGAGTTTGTATTAAGAATCGAGGATACCGATCAAACGCGATATGTACCTGGCGCTGAAGAATATATTCTGTCTTGCTTAGCTTGGTGCGGCTTGACACCCGATGAAAGTCCTGTACATGGCGGGCCCTATGCTCCCTATAGGCAAAGTGAACGGAAAGATCGATACCGCACCTTTGCAGAACAATTGGTAGCAAGCGGTCATGCTTATTATGCGTTCGATACACCGGAGGAGCTGGATGCCCAACGCCAACTTATTCCGAATTTTAAATATAGCCATGAGAATCGACTGCAGTTACGTAACTCACTCAGTTTGGATGCAAAGGAAGTAGAAGAACTTTTGGCCACCGGCACGCCGCATGTCATTCGTATAAAGATGCCTGTAGGAGAAACGATCGGCTTCCATGATATGATTAGAGGGGCGGTCAATTTTGATACTTCTTTAGTAGACGACAAAGTACTCTTGAAAGCAGATGGCATGCCTACTTATCACTTAGCTGTGGTAGTAGACGACTATCAAATGAAAATCACACATGCTTTCAGAGGCGAAGAATGGTTACCTTCAGCCCCGGTTCATTTATTACTATGGGAATATCTTGGCTGGAAGCAACAAATGCCGCAATGGGCTCATTTTCCATTAATTTTAAAACCGGATGGAAATGGAAAGCTTAGCAAGCGCGACGGAGATCGGTTGGGATTCCCCGTTTATGCCATGAATTGGACCGATCCAAAAACGGGCGATCTCACCAAAGGCTTTCGCGAGCTTGGTTTTCTTCCGGAAGCTTTTATTAATATGCTGGCGTTACTCGGTTGGAATGATGGCACCGATCAGGAGATTTTTACGCTTGACGAACTCATCGACAAGTTTTCAATTGAGCGAATCAGTAAAGCAGGAGCGAAGTTTGATTTCGAGAAAGCGAAATGGTTCAATCATGAATGGATCAAGCGTAGCGGAAATGAAAAGCTTCTTCCGATGGTTAAAGCTGTCTTGGAGACACACGGCATAAGGGATGTGGCAGATGATTATCTGATAGAGGTATTAGCATTAGTAAAAGACCGCCTCACTTTTATTGAGGATTTTTGGGAACAAGCTTCTTTCTTCTTTATACCACCTACCACCTACGATATAGAAGCTATACAAAAAAAATGGAGTGATGAAAAGACAAACTTTTTTAACACCATTATTCCTGCACTCACTACCTTTGAACCATGGAAAACAGAAGCGCTGGAACAATATTATAAAGATGCGATCCTATCCAGTGGGTTAAAATTGGGAGAGCTAATGCTCCCACTACGCATTATGCTGGTTGGCGGTAAATTCGGACCTCATGTATTCGATATAGCAAAATTGCTCGGCCGAGATGAGACGATCGAACGGATGAAAAAGGGATTCGCCGCTATTTTAGGATAAATGAAAGGGCTTGTTACAAAATCTACCGGCAGTTGGTATACCGTTTCAGCGGGAGGAACAAGCTATGAATGTCGCATAAAGGGCAAATTCCGCACAAAGGACATTAAAACGACCAACCCGATCGCTGTAGGTGATTGGGTTGAAATTGAACCTGAACCCGAGCAAGAAACTGCTGTTATTATCCAATTATACGACCGAAAGAATTATATGATTCGTAAATCGGTCAATTTATCGAAACAGGCGCAAATTATTGCAGCCAATTTAGACCAAGCTTACTTAGTAGTTACTTTAGCTTCACCGCCAACTTCGCTGGGTTTTATTGATCGATTTTTAGTGACAGCGGAAGCCTATGATATCCCAGCCGGTATATTGTTTAATAAGCTTGACCTTTTTAGCGAAGAAGGTTTGGAAATACTAGCCGACTATCGATCAATTTATGAACATCTCGGTTATCCTTGCTTTGAAATTTCGGCTTTAAAAGGCATTAATATAGATGCTATAGAGGCGTCTTTGACGCATAAAGTAACGCTGATTTCGGGACATAGCGGCGTTGGAAAGTCAACACTCATTAATCGACTCATACCGGAAGCTTCTCTCCGTACCGGAAAAATATCCGATTGGTCAGATAAGGGAAAACATACAACAACCTTTGCCGAAATGCTGCCTTTAATACAAGGCGGTTATATCATTGACACTCCCGGTATTCAGGAATTTGGCGTAATCGATATCGAGCAACAAGAGCTCAGTCATTTTTTTCCTGAAATGCGTGCACTGATGAACCAGTGTAGATTTAATAATTGCAGGCATATCAACGAACCCGGCTGCGCCGTATTAGGAGCACTGGAAGAAGGAGAAATCGAAACAAGCCGCTACGAGAGTTACCTAAGTATATACCATGGGAATGATAGCAGAGCCTAATAGCCGATAAAGAATAGCTATTTGGATCTAGCGCTTATAAAGTCGCTCAAATAGCTGCATTCACCCAGTGCTTGATTATAAAACACAGTCCCTTTATAGTATTTTTCTAACTCAACAAAATATTTATTTTTCATGCTAAATAACCACAAGGGATCAGGTTCGCCATAATTATGGCTCGAATAGTAATCATTCACTGAACGATAACCATATTTCTTTTGCTCGCATTTAGCCAGCATAAAGGTACATGTTGCTTTAAAATTTACATCCTTACTTAAGGATCGTGCCTTTTCATACCAAATGATCGCTTGTTTTGCATGCTTATAGTCGTCATCATAGTAATTCGTACCTGATACATAAGCATCCAAATGGCTCCAGCTATAGCTGATAAGATACCAAGAATTACCAAAGATTCCCGTTTGATAAACACCATTAGCCATCGCAAAGTAGTATTTAGCTGCATTTTTCGGATTTGATTTTATTTTCCGTTGCCACATAGCCATCTGCTCAGCAAATTCCTTCTTATTTAATCCCCTGTCTGCATAGGCCTTCGGGTAATCGTTAATCGTGGTTAAAAATGGGTCAGCGTGTAATGCAGCGTCCTCACTCGAGCCATACCAATCAGATGCCACCCAGAATTTATAGTTTGGACTTAGCTTGTCGAAAGCAGCGACTGCCTTATCGTATTCATGTGTTCGGAGATAACCGGTTCCCAAAAGCTCATAATAATCATCATTTGGAAGAGCAGGCAGTACTTTCACTAAATACTCCGTCAACCCATCTTTCGGGGTATTTTCTTTTAATGTCTTTATACGCAACAATGATGTAGGCGTTAATTGTTGCCGCCAAAAATTAATCGTTTCACTAGAGCTGTATTTAAAAAGCGAATCACGCGTATGGCTATGATTCCATTCTAAATCGCCTTTTACCATCAAAATAGCGGCCATAGCCGTATCCTGCAGTGCTAGATATTTTGGAGCTAATAAACTTTGATAAAAATGCCTCGTTGTTCGACTAAAGCGTAAATCTTTTTGCCCATAAAAGCTATCAACCTTATCCTTCCGCTCAACTATGCATTTCTCATCCAGCCATTTTAAAGCCGGTACCAGCGCATTTGGGTTAAAATTATCTCCCTTTTTTATATTACTGGCTTGTACCAATAATTCTGTAATGCGGTATTGATCCTGTAACTTGGGTGATAGATGTTCCGGATTTAATTGTTGTAAAAGATCAAAAGCTCTCTTATTTTCTCCTTGCATCCAACTGATGTACGCTGCCGCAATCGTCGCGAAGGCTGGTTCTCGGTATTTTTTGTCACTTGCTAAGTGAAGCGAGAAGCGAAATAAACTATCGGCATAACTTTTAGCTTTCAGCTGCAACGAATCGCTTCCGTAATAATAATTCCGATATCCATAAACATCATTGCTGAGGGGTGACTCATTTAGGTACCCTTCCAGCTTATTCATTTCCCTTATTAATAACACCCCGTTTAAAACACTGGTGGGAGCCAGCTTATATACCGTATCAAGCGTATGGAGATTCAAACTCGGATTGTTAAAACCCTCTATGCTCCAAATTACTGCCTGTTCTTCTTTTGATTTTGCCAAGGCAAGAACCGATGGCGTGCTCACGTCAATGTAGTGATAATTCTTATAAGCCTGGATTCTTCTTTCCGGATTACTTTCAAAAACCTTCGAAAAAAGAAAAGCCGCTTGTTCTTTGTCGCCCAACCACCTTAGGGCTCCGGCTTTTAAGGCCAAGGCCCACCCCCGTACCGCGCTCCGATAAGACAGCGGTTCGATATAGTCTTCATAGACCGCCAAACATTTTTCATAGCGTGCTGAATAATGGTACATTCTTGCCGCTTGGTAAGCATATCGTAAACGTAAAAATTCGTCGCGCTTAACCTTCTTCAATCGCTTTATGGCCTTTTCAGCCAACGAATCCATCGATGTTGTATCTCGAGGTGCCGGATCCCACATATCATATGCATAGGCAGAAGCCTCCTCACAGTCTTTGGCAAATAAATAATAATCGAATGCGCTCTTATGCTTCGCAATAGCTTGTAAAAAAGTATTATCTTTCAACGTATCTGGCAGGGTTATGCTTTTTTTCGTCCTCCAAGCACTGATCAACGAGTCTGTCTTGTTATCTGCTCGATACATTACGGAAAATACATCCGTTGCCTTTACATCTCCGCCCAAATATTGAGCCCACTCATCACAATTTATCTGGCTCTCCTTTTGCGGCTCATCCTCACTGTACAAAAAACTTAAATCGGTAAAAGAAAATGCGGCATAGGTATCTCCCTGTATGTCATTGTGAAAATAGGAAACGTAATAATCATAAGGATCGGGTTCCGGACCGCAAGCAATATTGATTGCAATTTCGCCATAAAACAGAAGTATAAAAAAACTAAAAGCGATCGATAATTTCTTGTAGTTGTTCATCCGAAAAGCGATTTAATAGGTCGGCATCTAGGTGGTAAAAAAGCACCTTCAGATCCTTTCGAGGCAAATATCGAGATAAAAAATCAGAAGCAGCAAATAAATCCTGCACACTCACTTCTTCTTTTCTAATCACATCGTTTACCCGCAATCCGGCTTTTGGAAGATTTCGCTTTAAGTGGTACAAGGGTGTGCCCTCTTGCCGATAAAACAGGCTCGTATCAGCCAAAGACCAACTGTCGAGATGCTTAGAGATACCCACATATTGTTTATCTCTAAAAACCACCGACCAGCTGAACAAAGGTAAAGCAACGTCGATCGGCAAAGGGTAACTTCCCAGGAAATCTTTTAAATAGGTGGTCATCTCTTTCATGTCCAGAATGGAGTTTTGCATACCATATTTACGCAAGTTTCCCATATTATAGCACATTAGCAGTACTTTATCCACCGGTGGTATACCGCTCGCGTGTCTATTTTTTATTTGGTGTAAGCGTAGCGTTGCACTCAAGGTAACAGCCTTATCTACCAGCAGGGCTTTCATTTTTCTTAACAGCAAAAAATAGGTTTCACGTGTCGTTTGCGTCCAATCACAGTCAATTTGCAGTTCTGTAAATTTATCTTTACCGCTTTGTTTTACTTTCGCCTCGGTAAATGCTAAAATTCGATTGGCGAGTATGGTTAATGTCTGTTCCGATTGTTGTCGTAAGACATTGTTCACGATGTAAACAACAGGCACAATATCGATGGAGTCAGGTAGGTTGTTTCTGAAAGTAATCGGCGAAACAGGAACAGCCTTTCCGGTTTCGTCCAAATCGACGTCCATTATCCGTACAAACAGCTGATTAACGCCTAACTTACGAAGGGCCGTGTGCTCTTGTTCCCGCTGTTGGTATTGTGTTTTCCAGAAGTAAAATGCAGGCTGTGCTCTTCTCTCATACCGGCAAGAAGTGAGCAGCAGCAAACAAAAGATCCGATATTTCCACATAACGCATTGAAGGAGCTATTCGTTTATAAGTTTTTCCTCAAAAAGCTTTAAAATACGTTTGTATTCGTCGGTCCAGCTGCTAGGTTCTACAAAACCATGATCTTCCACGGGATATACAGCCAGTTCCCAATTATTCTTTCCAAGTTCAATCAAGCGCTGGCTAAGGCGTACAATATCCTGAAAATGAACATTAACATCCACCATACCATGACACATCAATAAATGTCCCCTCAAGCCCTCGGCGAAATTAATAGGAGAAGATTGTTGGTAGGCTTTGGGGTCATTAATCGGTTCATTTAAAATATTGGAAGTATAGCCGTGGTTATAATGCGCCCAATCGGTTACCGAACGTAAGGCTCCACCTGCTGTAAACACCTCCGGTTGCGTAAAGAGCGCCATCAAGGTAATAAAACCTCCGTAGGAGCCGCCATATATACCGATGTTTTTAGGATTAACTTGATATTTTTCCACTAGCAGCTTAGCCCCATCTACTTGGTCGGATAAATCTTTTCCTCCCATGTGTCGGTATATTCCGGTGCGATGGTTTCGTCCATAACCGGCACTTGCTGTGTAGTCGATGTCAAGGACGGTATAGCCAAGATCTGTTAACAGATTATGAAACATATATTCTCTAAAATAAGAACTCCACCAGTAGTGAACATTCTGCAAGTAGCCGGCACCATGAACAAAAATGACTGCCGGACTATTTTTCTTAGGCGTTTCCGGTCGGTACAAGCGAGCGTAAACACTATCTTGATGACGGTTGGTGAAACTAATGACTTCAGGCGAGCGCCAAGGGTAGGCTTTAAACTCGGCGCTTCGCGATTCGGTGATCTGCTTCGCTTTTGCACCCGGCCTGTTTTCTTGCAGATAAAGCTCCCAGGGCCTGTTACTACTTGAATAGCGTATCGCTAGCCATTTTTCGTCAGGCGAAAGGCTCACTTCGTTACCTCCCTTCATAGAGGTTATTTGCTGCAACGTTCCTCCACTAACCGGCATGCTGTAAAAATGTGTTATTCCGGGATGCTCTTTATTAGCTGTCAAATAAAACGTTTTTTTATCCTTTGAAAGAACGAGGTCTTGCACTTCAAATCGCCCTTTTGTTAATTGCTTTTTCACACGGGAGTCTACTGACATGCTGTAAAGATGCGAATATCCCGTTTGCTCGCTTTGAAAATAAATCTGATGGTCGTCAATCCATCCGACATTTTCTCCTCCCCAGCTTCCACCAATGCCAGGACCTGCAATCCATGCATCATCATGCTGTCTATCGATCATTTGTAAGGCTCCCGTGGACAGATCTAAAAGCGTTAACCAACGATCTTTATGATCCTGTGCATAAACCGTGATAAGAGCCTTGTTTCCGACAGGATTCCAATAAATGCCGGCTATATTAACCGCCCGATCTTTATCTAACTTAATTAGTGAATCTTTCTTCTCAGGATAATCGTTATAGAATGCAGGTATATCTTTTATCCCTTCTAAATTAGCGGTTGTAATACGCACAACCGTATCCTCCTTCACCTTATAAAGGTAGGCAGCTGTAGCACCCTGTTCTTCTCCAACCTTGTTTCTAGTCTGTATGTCTTCCGTATAACCGGATTCAGTTACATAGTTTGGTACGATCGTATTCCGATTATCTTTCGCAGGACTATATTTTATATAGGCAATATATTGCAAATTAGGGCTAGCAGCAATTGTTCTAACAATTTCATTTTCTGCTATAGGCAGCTCTCTCAGCAGTTTTATCCTTTGCAGTTCTTCTAACGAATCAGCTCGGTGTTTTTTCTGTTTACGATCGTTGAGCACGTCGAATAAAGTCAATTGATTTTCTTTAAGCCATTGATTTTGATCGGAGAGTTTAGGGGCGTCACCCTTCTTTTTGCTTCCCTTAACAAAATTGGTAAGCTGTTTTAATTCGCCATTTATCAAGGAGAGGCTGTATAAATTATTTTCACGTTTAAAGAAAACAACGTCTTCACGCACATTAAATTGAGGCTTAGACTCTTCCTCGATCGTCGCCGTCAATTGTTTTTCGCTGCGTGTTTTTAAATCATATATAAAAATATCACCACCCTTTACATATACCGCTCGATTTCCACTTCGATTGTATTGCGTTTGTTGTGTAAAACTTCGCGTCACATCCTCCTCTTGTCTTTTAGGCTCTTGATCACGCACCGTTATACTGTATAAGGGTGAATAATCCAGATTTTCCGGATTCCATCTAAAATAGATGTGCCCATCAAATTCTCCCCACCTAATATTTTCGGGCGACACGCCCATCCACTTAGGGTCGCGCATTATTTTTTCAACTGTTAAGTTAGTCTTTTGTTGTGCCCATACGGGATTGAAATAGGTTAAGATGATAAAAAGTAATATTCTCTTCATACGATGTAAACTTTGGTCTAAAAATACAAGCAATTTGTGATGGAAATGCGCTATTTGCGCAACAATTTAGTGGGTTAGTAAAGTTGTCGAATCGTCGAGTGGTTAACGGCAGCTACGAACAAAAAAACCACGGTGCGATCCGTGGTTTTTTCACTAATAATTTCAATTTCCTTAAACGGTCATAATATCTTTTTCTTTGGCTTCGGCTAATTTGTCAACTTTCGCGATAAAGTTATCGGTTAATTTTTGAACTTCACCTTCTCCCACCTTTATTTCATCTTCCGAGACACCATCATTTTTAAGCTTTTTAATTCCGTCATTAGCGTCCTTTCTGATGTTGCGAATAGCGACCTTTCCTTTTTCTGCCTCCTCCTTTACTTTTCTAACCAATTCCCTACGGCGCTCTTCGGTCAAAGGAGGAACCGCTAAACGGATAATATTACCGTCATTTTGTGGGTTTAATCCGATATTGGAATCAATAATAGCCCTTTCAATTGCACTTAATAAATTCTTTTCCCATGGTTGAATAACCAAGCTACGAGGGTCGGGCGTATTAATGTTTCCCACTTGAGATAATGGAGTAGGTGTTCCGTAGTAATCTACATTGATCCCGTCCAACATGGAAGGCATTGCTTTACCTGCGCGAATTTTTGTCAATTCTGATTCGGTATGCGAAATAGCTTTCTGCATGGAATCATTAGCGTCTTCTAACTGTAACTTTATTAGGTCATTCATATGAATACAATATTTTCTAAGGCTATAAGAAATAATTAAATGCTTATAACGATGAATATTTCATGCTATTGCAAAGATTTGCCCAAAAATAAGATTTTTTATTCAATGGCAAAACACCACAGAAAAGGGGCTGAAGTACCTGATCCATTTTAAAATAACTTTTTTTACCTTTGAAAGGTATCACGACCTCATTTCAATACACTAATCCTTCCCTTTCAGATTTTTTCAATTTTTGAATCTACGTCAAGTCCACGTGAAGTCCACCTTTATTCCACGTCAGATCCACCTATTCTTCTGTATACATTCGCTACCTATTTATGTTTTCCTGCTTTTCTATAGAGCGGATATAGTGCGAATATAGCGGCAACAACTACCTTACTGCATGTTAAGTGCCCTCTTGCAAGCCAAGCAGGCAGCAGTCAATACATACGGCCGGTTAAATACGGCTGCCTCATAAGGTTTTACTTGTTTTGTTCCACGAGAAACAATCGGATAAGTTGTTAGCAATAAGCTTGAAGCTTTGAGATGAGCCTGTGCTACCGCCACCGTTATTAATCATTCGGCGCTTCAGCCTACTGGTAGGCAGGCCTAATTCATCATTAAAAGTTACTTAAAACGTCCAACTAATAATACGCATTCGTATGCGAATTGCTAAAATCTAAAAAATATTAAAATTCTCTTGATAAATTAAAAATAAACCATTTACTTTACTGCCAATTACAAAAATGAAAGCAATTATATCTATTACAACATCCACAACGATTACCACCGGGATAGCAAAACACCGAGGGAAGTAATCTTTATGTTGTAATAACAGCGATAAAACATAAAAGGCGCTTCTCTCGATGAGAAAGCGCCTTTCTTATTTAATGACTTTAAGGATAAATAGAAAAAATGAAGATACTTAAGTTTGGAGGTACCTCAGTCGGATCGGCCGAAAGCATTAATGCATTATTGGACATCCTAAAACAAGGGTATGAACAGGGCGAAAAGCCAATTGTTGTCTTATCGGCCATGAGCGGAATTACAAACCTCCTTACCAAAATGGCTGAAGAAGCAGAACAAGGAATCAGCTTCGGCCCTGCTTTAAAGGAATTGGAATCGAGACACTTCACAGTTGTTAAGCAACTCATTCAAATTAAGAATCAGAATCCTGTTTTTACGCAACTTAAAATTTACTTAAATGAACTTGAGGATCTTTTACAAGGTGTATTAAATCTGCGGGAGCTGAGTTCACAAAGCAAGGATCTCATTGTGAGTTACGGTGAGCGTTGTTCCGCATTTTTGGTCTCTAAGATTGCGGCTCAGTACTTCCCGGAGAGTTTATTCGTCGAAGCCAGCTCCCTTATAAAAACCGATAGCAATTTTGGTAACGCACGGGTAGATTTACAACAAAGCGAATTACTCATCCGTCAGTTCGTGCAAGAAAATCCAGGCAAATTTTTATTTGTAACCGGCTTTATCGCTTCTAATGTCAATGGTCGGATTACTACCCTGGGAAGAGGAGGTAGTGACTATACAGCTGCTATTTTCGGTGCCGCATTACAGGCGGAAGCTATCGAAATATGGACCGATGTGGATGGTATGTTAACGGCAGATCCACGCATGGTAAAAAAAGCGTTTCCTTTACCGATTTTATCGTATACCGAGGCAATGGAGCTATCTTATTTTGGAGCGAAGGTGATCTACCCACCAACCATGATCCCCGCCTTCATGAAAAAGGTGCCTATTGTGATCCGCAATACATTTAATCCAAGCTTTCCAGGTACTATTATCCAATATGATAGCGGCAGAACATCTTATCCTATTAAAGGTATCTCCTCGATTAATGCCATTAGCGTTATCAATGTAAGCGGCAGTGGCATGATCGGCAAGGCCGGCTTTAGCGGTCGCTTATTCTCCTTGCTAGCGCATGAACAAATAAACATTGTGCTGATCACCCAGTCATCGTCCGAACATAGCATCACGTTTGCTGTTCATCCCGCAGATGCCTTAAGAGCCAAACATCTTATTGAAACTGAATTTGAACTGGAGCTGCTTGCAAAAAAATTAGAGCCCCCCGTCATAGAAAATGAATTATCGGTACTTGCTATCGTGGGTGAAAACATGAAACAAACCCCCGGCATGTCAGGCAGGTTATTCCATGCTTTGGGACGCAATGGTATTAATGTACGGGCTATTGCGCAAGGCTCATCGGAATACAACATTTCGGTTATTATTAGCCAAGCAGATCTGTCCAAAGCGCTGAATGCGGTACATGATGCTTTCTTTACAGCATTAAAGAAAACCTTACATGTTTTTAATCTTGGAACCGGCAATATCGGATCTACTTTGTTTAGGCAATTATTAGAACAGGAAGCTTTTCTGCGCGACAACAATGATATCCAGGTAAAGGTTGTCGGCATGAGTAATTCCCGCAAAATGTTATTTGATGTGGAAGGCATCTCATTGACCTCCTGGCAGACGGAATTGGACAGCAAAGGAGAAACTGCTTGCTTGGAGACCTTTATTAGCAGAATGCAACAATTAAATCTACCTAATTGTATATTTGTGGACAATACCGCAAGCGAGGAACCTACCAAGCACTATCTTAAAATCTTTGAATCGAATATATCGGTAGTGACCTGCAACAAAATTGCTAATTCCTCGAGCTACGCACAGTATAAACAATTACGCGATACGGCCAGAAGGCACGGCGTCGACTTTTTCTATGAGACGAATGTGGGCGCAGGTCTTCCGATTGTCCGCACGCTGAAAGACCTGATGACCAGTGGTGATCGTATTATCCGTATTGAGGCTATACTTTCGGGTACTATCTCTTATATTTTTAATAATTTCATTGGCGATGCTTCATTTCACGATGTAGTGAAGAAAGCCCAGGCCTTAGGCTATACGGAACCCGATCCTAGGGATGATTTACGAGGTACTGATTTTATGCGTAAGATGCTCATTTTGGCACGGGATAGCGGTTTAGCCATCGAAGCCAAGGACGTCGATCTAGGAGCGATTCTACCCAAAACCTGTTTAGATGCAGCGAGTGTTGAGGACTTTTACTTAGAACTGCAAAAGGAAGCGGCTTACTTCGATACGCTTAAAGAAAAAGCTCAACGGGAGAACCGAGCGATTCGTTATATCGGAAAATTGGAGGATGGAAAGGTATCCATTGCCTTGGAGCTGGTGGATGAAAAGCATCCCTTCTTCAACCTCTCGGGTAGCGATAACGTCATTTCATTCACTACTGAACGTTATAAAGAACGACCGTTAGTAGTAAAAGGACCGGGTGCCGGTAGTGAAGTCACGGCGGGCGGGGTATTTGCTGATTTGATGAACGCGGGAGCATAAATTACATGTGATAATTAGCTAATGTGAAAATGAGCCTATGAAAGGTTATAGCCAAATTACACTCAATGTACGTAATGCGAAATCGACCACTGAGACAAGATTTGCGTCTAACGACGGTAGGTCTTTTTACTTCCTGCCTGCGGTAGGCAGGTTTACTTTTGAATTTTTACTTATCTAATAAATGGAATTAACAACAGAAAAAGAACCCGCTGGTAAGGCCCGAAAAGAAAAAGACCGCGTGCATGTGTTTGCACCGGCTACCGTGGCTAACCTGGTATGCGGCTTTGATATCTTGGGACTAGCCCTGGACGAACCGGGAGATGAGGTGATTATGGAACGCTCGGACCGGCCTGGCGTTAAACTGTTAAAGATTACGGGCGATGACGGCCGATTACCGCTCGATCCGGCAAAGAATACGGTTAGCGCTTGTGTTCAGATGTTACTAAAGCATTTAAACCGTGAAGATGTGGGAGTGGAAATAGAGTTGCATAAACACATGCCTATCGGAAGTGGATTAGGATCCAGTGCTGCGAGTACGGTAGCTGGTTTATTCGCTATTAATCAGCTGCTTGGACAACCTTTAACGAAACAAGAATTGCTTCCTTTTGCGATGAAAGGCGAAGAATTGGCCTGTGGGCACGGGCACGCGGATAATGTAGCCCCTTCTTTATTTGGTGGTATTACCTTGATTAAAAGTTACGAGCCACTGGAAGTCGTGTCAATACCTGTTCCAAAAAGCTTATACTGCTCCGTAGTGTTTCCCCACGTAGATGTGCCAACGCGTGCTGCTCGGCAGATGATTCGTTCTAAAATCGAGCTGAAAGATGCGGTGGTTCAATGGGGCAATATTGCGGGCTTGGTAAGTGGTCTGTTTATGAGCGATTATGGCTTAATCGGTCGCAGTATGCAGGATGTCCTGATTGAACCTGTTCGTGCTATTCTGATTCCTGAATTTTATGAAATGCGACAAACTGCCATGGCAGCAGGAGCACTTGGGTTTGGCATCTCCGGCTCTGGACCCTCTGTCTTTGCCTTTGCCGATAACCATCCAACCGCATCGGACATCACCCGGCAAATTGTACAGCATCTGCAATCGAAAGGTATTGATAGCAACGGCTACGTTTCGGCAGTAAATCAACAGGGGCCGAGGGAGTTATAGTTTCGTTATTAGTTACTCGTTAATAGTTATTGGATTTAACTATACTACCAATAACTAACAACCAGATAATTAACAACAAACAACCAATAACTAACAACAAACAACCATCATGAAACTATACAGTACTAATAATAAAAAGCTAAGAGTTTCTTTTAAAGAAGCCGTATTTAACAGTTTGCCTTCAGATAAGGGGCTTTATATGCCTACCGAGATCCCTTCGCTTTCTGCGGATTTTATTAATAATCTTGAGCAGTTTACTTTACCCGATATCGCTTTTGAAGTGGCTCACCACTTAATTGGCGACAGCATTCCGGCCAATGATCTCCGATTATTAGTGGATGATGCTATCAATTTTGAAGCACCTGTAGTATCACTTGACGACCGTACGGCAGTACTAGAGCTTTTTCACGGACCATCCCTTGCCTTTAAAGATTTCGGTGCCCGATTTATGAGTCGCGTTATGGGTTATTTTTCTAAAACCGAGGAAAACAGCAAGCTTTTAGATGTATTGGTAGCCACTTCGGGAGACACGGGAGGAGCCGTGGCTTTAGGTTTTCTAGGTGTAGAAGGCACTCGGGTAACCATTTTATATCCTAAGGGTAAAGTAAGCCCTATTCAAGAGCAACAGCTGACCCGTAACGGCCAGAATATTCGAGCCATTGAGGTCGATGGCTCCTTTGACGACTGCCAGGCTTTGGTAAAAGAGGCGTTCAATGATGCTGAACTTAATCAACGGTTCCGATTAACATCTGCCAACTCGATTAATATAGCCCGTTTGATTCCACAGACCTTTTATTACTTCAATGCCTATGCGCAAATGAAGAGAAAAGGAATAACTGATATCGTTTTTTCTGTTCCCAGCGGAAACTTCGGTAATATTGGCGCTGGCTTATTAGCCTATAAAATGGGTTTACCTGTTAGGCAGTTTTTAGCTGCTACTAACGTGAATGATACGGTTCCACGTTTCCTATCAGACGGCTACTATGAACCGCGCCCCTCAATAGCCACCCTATCTAACGCAATGGATGTAGGCAATCCAAGCAACTGGGTTCGCATTATGGATCTTTTTGAAGACGATCGCGCGTTATTGAAAGAAACGGTAACAGCTTACGCGTATAGCGACGAGGAGACCCGCAGTGCTATTGACGAGCTTTATAGCAGCTATCAATATCTTGCCTGCCCACACACCGCCATCGCTTACTTAGCAGGGCAAGCTTATAAAAAAGAGCAAGGTGGAAACTATACAACTATATTTTTATCAACTGCACACCCATGCAAGTTTCCCGATGTATTTTCTGAAGAAAAACAGAAAGCCATCTTCATACCTGAACAAGTAAAAGAATTGGAAAGTAAACCCAGCCAAAAAGAGGAACTTGGAGCTGATTACGAAGCTTTTAAGCAGTGGCTGCAGGAAGAGTTATAAGTGATAAGTTATACGTTGTAAGTTTAGGGTTAGCCTTATAACGTATAACTTATAACATAAAACTACCTAACAACGCTTCCTGGTTGGATATTTGATTGCGGCGCCACGAAATCAAGGCGTCCATCGGCATCCTCGGCCATCAAGATCATCCCTTGTGAGAGAATGCCTTTGATTTCCCGCGGTTCTAAATTGACTAATATAGAAACTTGTCTTCCAATAATATCTTCAGGATTAAAGAATTCCGCAATGCCTGATACTACCGTGCGTTGATCAATTCCTGTATCAATTGTCAACTTCAGCAACTTCTTTGTCTTCGCCACCTTTTCGGCTGTTAAGATTTTGCCGACGCGAATGTCGAGGAGTGTAAATTGATCAAAGGCAATGTTCGCCTTCGCCGGCTCCGCGGTGCTTGTTTGCGTTTTTGCGTTGTCGACCTTAGCCTGTGCTAATTTGGCTAGCTGCGCATCGATTTGTTCGTCCGCTATTTTTTCAAAAAGCAATTGTACCTCGCCCAATTGATGATCGTTTTCCAACAAATTAGGATTACCGGCAGCCGTCCAATCCCGATCCTGAAAATTTAACATCTGGAATAGCTTTTCTGCCGTATGCGGTAAAAAAGGCTGCGCCAATACCGCCAAATTAGCGGCAATCTGCAAACCGATATTAAGCACTGTTTTCACGCGGTCTTCATCCGTCTTGATTAATTTCCAAGGCTCCTCATCGGCTAAATATTTATTCCCTAAACGCGCCACATTCATAAAATGCGCCAGGGCTTCTCGAAACCGATATTGACTTAGCGAAGAACTAATGGTTTTAGGATAACGCTCCAACTCGGAGAGCACTAATTTATCTTTATCGCTAAGCTCGCCCCCAGCCTTCACTTTACCATCAAAGTATTTATGAGATAAGACCAGTACACGGTTGATAAAATTACCGAATATGGCTACTAATTCATTATTCACACGTGCTTGAAAATCCTTCCAGGTAAACTCACTATCCGATGTTTCCGGCAAAATAGAGGTCAAAACATAACGTAGCTCGTCTTGCTTACCCGGAAAATCAGCCAAGTACTCGTGCAACCATACCGCATGGTTTCTAGAAGTTGACAACTTATCTCCTTCTAAATTCAAAAATTCGTTTGCAGGAATATTTTCCGGCAAAACATATTCACCATGTGCATGCAAAATAGAAGGAAATATAATGCAGTGGAAGACAATATTATCCTTCCCAATAAAATGTATCAAGCAGGCGTCATCCGCTGGATTTTCCTGCTTCTTCCAGTATTTTTCCCAGTCTTTCCCGGTATCTAAGGCCCATTGCTTCGTAGCTGATATATAGCCTATAGGCGCATCTAACCAAACGTATAACTTTTTTCCCTTTGCTTCTTCTAAAGGAACATCCACTCCCCAATCCAAATCACGGGTCATGGATCGTGCTTGCAGACCGGATTTTAACCAAGAGCTGCATTGACCATATACATTTGATTTTAAAATATCCTTTTTACCTTCCAATAACCATTTTTCCAGCCAAGCTTGATATTTATCTAAAGGCAAATACCAGTGTTTGGTTTCACGAAGTACAGGTGTTTTACCACTTAAGGTCGATTTTGGATTGATTAAATCCGTTGGGCTCAAGGAGGTTCCGCATTTTTCGCATTGGTCACCATAAGCTCCTTCGTTATGGCAATTCGGACAGGTCCCTACAATGTAGCGATCGGCCAAAAATTGATGATATTCTTCGTCGTAATACTGCTCTGAGTATTTCTCCACAAACTCCCCTTTATCATAGAGGTTGAGGAAGAATTCTTGCGAAAGCTCGTGATGAATTTTGGAAGAGGTACGATGATAGATATCGAAAGAAATGCCGAACTGTTCAAAACTCTCTTTTATCTGTGCATTATACTTGTCGATTATTTCTTGAGGCGTAATCCCTTCTTTTTTGGCTTTTATAGTAATTGCAGCCCCATGCTCATCCGAACCACAGACAAAAGCCACCTCTTTGTTGTTCATCCGCAAAAAGCGCACGAAGATATCGGCAGGAATATAGGCTCCGGCGAGGTGACCGATATGTAAAGGCCCATTGGCATACGGCAGGGCAGAAGTGATGGTATAACGTTTAAAATCTTTCATTTTGTTGTAACAAGTTGTACGTGTTAAGTTGTACGTTTTAAGCAGTAGATAGTACTTATTACTTACAACTTATCACTTATAACGCGAGCGCTTTTTTCAAAAATGATTTGTTAATTCGGCAAAGATACATCAATTTGCACTTCATAATAAACAGATATGAAGAAAACACCTCCTTATTTAAAAAAAGGTGACAAGGTGGGTATTGTATGCCCGGCATGGAAGGTAGATAATGATTTGGAAGACGCTATAGCGCTCTTAAAATCGTGGGATCTTGACGTTGTGGTCGGTAAAACCGTTCACAGCAGCTACCGGCAGTATGCGGGCAGCGATGAACTGCGGGCACAGGACTTCCAATCCATGCTCGATAACGACGAAATAAAAGCTGTCTTTGCAGCGAGAGGTGGCTATGGCTGTGTGCGGATGATTGATTTAGTGAATTTCTCACATTTTGTTGCAAAGCCCAAATGGATTATCGGATTCAGTGATGTGACTGTTATTCATAGCCATATTCACAGAAATTTTGGAATCCCAACCATACATGGGCAAATGCCTATTACCATTCCTGATGCTACCAAGGAATCATTGCTCAGCTTAAAGGATACGCTTTTTGGTGAAATGCCGTCATACGAATATCAAAGTGAACATACGAATATCCCGGGTGAAGGTGAAGGCGTCGTGATTGGAGGTAACTTGGCTCTACTGGTTAACGTACTGGGCTCGGTTTCCGACATGGACTATGATGGAAAAATTTTGTTTATTGAAGATGTGGGAGAGTTCTATTATTCCATCGACCGAATGTTGTGGACTTTGAAACGAGCAGGAAAACTAAAAAATTTGAAAGGTCTTTTGGTAGGTGGCTTCACCAACTTAAAAGATAATAAAGTACCCTTTGGAATCACGCTAGAAGAGCTGATTTTGGAAATCGTAGGCGAATACGGTTATCCGGTTGCCTTTGACTTTCCGGCAGGACACATTGATAATAACTACACCTTAATTTTTGGTGCGCAAGCTAGTTTAAGTGTCAATGAGCACCATGTATGTTTGGCTTATATAGATGAGCAGTAGGCTATAGGCAGTAGGCAATAGGCAATAGGTGTAAGGGGATAAGGTGTAAGGCTTGGAGGTATAGTTGCTAGTTGCGAGTTGCCAGCTTTTTGAATTTTGAATTTTAAATTTTTACTTAAAAAAATGGCAATACTTTCGACTCTTGGAAATTACAAAAACACGGGATTATTGATTATCCGCTTGGCGCTAGGCGCCATGTTTATTACCTATGGATATCCAAAAATTATGGGTGGCCCCGAAATGTGGAGGGGTGTAGGCACTTCGATGAACCATGTTGGCATTACTTTTGGTTATATGTTTTGGGGTTTTCTTGCAGCGGTTACGGAAACCTTAGGCGGTTTTCTATTAATCATAGGTCTAGCTTTTAGACCAGCTGCTTTGTTACTGGCTTTCGTCATGCTGGTGGCTGCGCTGCATCATTACAAGACCGAAGGCTTTATGTCGGCCGGGCATCCAATAGAGCTCTTATTTGTCTTTATAGGTTTGGCCTTAGTAGGACCCGGAAAATATAGTGTGGATAAACGTTAAGATTATGGGAGAGCGGCGATGGCCAATCAATTCACAGACAGATTAAAAGAAGAACTAAAAAAGCCAATCTACAAATATGCATTTGGATTGGCTTTTATTTTATTAATCATTGCCCTATCGCTTCGCTTTGGTTATTTGCTCGGCGAATGGTTGTATGCTTTGTTTCATTAACCATTAATGTTGGAATATCCCAACTACCATTGGCTTTTGTGCATTTCCGTTGATTCCTCTTGTTAATATTGTATAATATCGACCAGCGCTTAATGTTGCAGCTTCATCTCGTAGGGCTAATTGCGTGCCATTCATATCCGTTACTTGAATTGTATATGAACCCTGATTGGTTGCAATGAATCCGGCATTGGCTGTAGCGGAGGTCTGATTATCAACCGGACGGTCATTAAATACATTAGTAGGGGTGCCGTTTTGAATCAAATTAACCTTTACGGATGGTGTGTTTTCTGATAAATTGAAGAATCGGATATATGCTTTACTCGCATCGAAATTAGTTGCATCTCTGTCTTCTACAAAGATACTTGATACGGTATCTTGATAGCCGTAAATAACAGACGTGTAAGTAGCACTGTCTCTTACGTTTATAGTAGAATCTACCAGTACATCATTTGTCCCTGTTACTATTGCTCTAAACTTTCTCGTTCCTGGAATCGTTCTCCCTAATCCATATGGAATGTACTTCCCATAAGGAACAAAGCTATTGTTTACCAAATTGTTATCCAAGACAATATCCAAACGATCTACTCCAGCATAGGCATTCACATAATTCACGTAGGCGGTTGGGATGTAAACATAATCATCATCGTCATTACATGCGCTAAAAGTTAATCCTCCCACAAACAACATCATCAAGAGGACAAAGTAATTTTTCGTTTTCATATTCCTTTTTTGTTTAGTTTATCTTTCATTACACAACCTACATAACGGAATAGGATTTGAAAAAGCTACAGGTCTTATAAGTTGTAGTTTGTTGGTGATGAACGGTGTTTTGTAGTGATGCCTACCTGCCGGTAGGCAGGAATTATGAAGGATGAATTATCAATGCTATATATACGACGATTGCAAGTAGCAGTAACTTTGCATGAGCCAGGTAATGCTAAGTTCGTGCGATCAATTCGCTCGCCAGCATACCTAATCGATAGTATTAGCTAATCGGCTAATGATCACATTGGCTAATTAGCTAATAATAAACTGACTTTACTGCAACTTAAACTGAGCCTCTTTCACATCGCGCGAATTGCCTCCCACAAAAGCTTTGAAATCACCCGGTTCTGCTACATACTGCAAGTCGGCATTATAAAACTTCAGATCTTCTGCAGAAAGATGGAAAACCACCTGTTTGCTCTCGCCTGCCTTTAGTTCAATTTTTTGAAACGCTTTAAGTTCTTTAACCGGACGGGTTATACTGCCAACCAAGTCCTGCGTATATAATTGCACCACTTCTTTACCGGCCATCTTCCCTGTATTGGTCACCGTAACCGATACCGCTAAAGAATCTCCCGCACTGAACGCGTTCTTGCTTAATTTGATATCGCTATAAGCAAATGAGGTATAACTTAAACCGTAACCAAAGGGGTAGAGCGGTTCATTATCCACGTCTAAGTAATTGGAGCGGAACTTTTGGAACCATTTTCCCTCCGCTAGCGGTCTACCGGTGTTTTTATGGCTATAATAAATTGGTATTTGTCCTACATTTTTAGGAAAAGTGGCTGTGATCTTACCGGAAGGGTTGACATCACCAAACAACACGTCGGTAATGGCTTTAGCAGCTTGCGTACCACCGAACCATACATTCAAAATAGCGGGTACATGGGCCTGCTCCCAAGTGAGTGTAAGCGGTCGACCGGCAAAAACCACCAATACCACCGGCTTTCCTGTTTTCAATAAAGCGGCGAGTAAGCGCTGTTGCACGGCAGGGATATTCAGGTCCGTACGACTCGAACTTTCTCCGCTCATTTCCGAACTTTCTCCCAATGCGGCCACCACCACATCCGCCTGTTGCGCTGTCTTTACCGCCTCTTGTATCAAAGCTTCTTCCGAGCGATTATCTCGGGGAATTTCCCGACCGAACATCGTAGCCCGTTCTTGATAAGCGGCATCTTCCAATAAGTTTGATCCCAAGCTATGCAGTATTTTCACGTTCGACCCTAGCACTTCCTGCATACCTTCCAGTAATGACTGTGTATTCTTTAAATCCGCATTGACGCTCCACGTTCCGGGCATATTGCTTCCGGTATTGGCCAGTGGACCGATTAAAGCTACAGTCCCGGATTTTTTCAATGGCAAGACATTATTTTCGTTTTTTAACAACACAAAAGATTGTGCCGCTACTTCACGTGCAAAATCTAAATGTTCCTTTGCTAGGATCTCTTTCTTTGCACGTTCCTCACTGCAATATTTATACGGATCATCAAAAAGCCCTAGTTTATACTTGGCTTCCAATACATTTCTACAAGCACGATCAATATCGGCCTCGCTGACTTTTCCTTCTTGTAACGACTTCTTCAAGGTTGTTAGGAAGCCTTCTCCTACCATATCCATATCAACACCGGCCTTAAGGGATAAAGCGGAAACCTGTTGCAGATCGCCCAAACCATGATCAATCAATTCATTGATCGCAGTGTAGTCGGTAGCGACCATCCCTTTAAATCCCCATTGTTTCCGTAGCACATCGGTTAATAACCAGTGGTTAGCGGTAGCAGGTACGCCGTTGATATCATTAAAAGACGTCATAATGCTGCCCGCCCCTGCGTCCACTGCAGCCTTATAGGGTGGAAGATAATCGTTATACATACGATGCAAACTCATATCCGTTGTATTATAGTCGCGCCCAGCTTCAGCGGCACCGTATAGGGCAAAGTGTTTTACACAGGCCATCAGGGTATTATTCGCTGCCAGATCGTTGCCCTGTAAGCCACGCACCATGGCGGCAGCGATTTGCGAACCTAGATACGTGTCCTCGCCGCTTCCTTCGGAAATACGCCCCCACCGCGGATCACGTGAAATATCAACCATCGGGGAATAAGCCCAATTTAAGCCATCGGCGCTCGCTTCCGTTGCGGCAATGCGTGCTGTCTTTTCAATTAAGGCCAAATCCCAAGTCGCCGAAAGCCCCAAGGGGATTGGAAAAAGTGTTTTATAACCATGTATCACATCCTGTCCGAATATTAAGGGGATCTTCAGTCTACTGTGATTGACAGCCAATTCCTGTGTTTTCCTTACGCGATCAGGCGTAGTTAAGCTAAATACACCTCCCACTTGACCAGCTTTGATTTTGCTTTCCAGATCAGTACTTACAGCTGATCCCGTAGTTGCTTCTCCTCCGGTGGGCAAATTTAACTGGCCGATCTTTTCGTCAACGGTCATCTTGGCCATCAATTCATCAATAAAAGCCTTCATCTTGCTTTTATCTGTCGGCTTGATCGCCAATGTGGGTTTCTTATCTACCTTTCGCTGTGCTTGTGTCGTACATGGTACTGCCATCATCAGCGCAATTGCCATGCTTGGTATGATTAGTTTGTTCATGTTTTACTAGTTGTTAGGTCTTAGGCGTTAACTAATAGCTAATACCTAAAAGCTAATCGCTTTATTTCACTTCCTGTACCTTCGTTCTTTCAGATACACCGTTTTCATTAAAAGCTTCGATGGCAAAATAATAAGTTTGATCAGTCGTCAAGCTCTTCATATCCAGTTTATTGTTATCATATACCATCCATGCGCTATATAGTTTATCTGGTGCAATACCCCATAAGACATTATAGCCTTGCGCGGTTTTCTGTTGATTCCATGTTATGGTAACATCCCTTTTATCTTGATGCCTCTTTACTTGGAAGTTGTTGACCCTAGCAGGTTTTTTCCCTTCACCTCTGCCAAAAACACGTATTCCGGAAATAGCGAGGTGAGGAGTCGGCACGTGTATATTTTTATAACGGACATATCGAATACGTTCCGGAGAAGCTAAAGAAACATATTCATTCGGCACATCCTGTAGGCTATTCCGTTTGTCAACAATCACTTTCCAATTCTTTCCATCCAATGACCCTTCTAGGATATATTGATGCTTAAGGCCCGGAATCCGTCCATACATATCCGATTTATAATCATGATAGTTGATTTGTATAGCATGTACCGCTGCCGGCTTCAAGAGGTCGATCTGCACCCATTGTTTATCATCATTCGCTGCCGCCAGCCAGAAAGTTTTTATACTTTCATCTACGATATGTTGGGCATTGAACTCCCCCGCAGTTGATGAAACGGAAACAGGTTTATGATAGGATAATAACATCCATTCCGTGAATTCACCTTGCTTCGGGCTTCCCGAAGCATAGTGCGGATAATCGCCGAAACGGGTGTTAGTATACATTAAGCCATCATCATCAAAATAGGTCGGAAACATACAGATGCGCCTTTCCCATCCCACATTGACTGAAACGGCCATCGATCCGAAATGCCAATATTGATTTTCTGATCCTAATACCGTACTACCATGCCCGGCGCCATTGGCAAAGCCTCCCGGTTTATAGGCGATGGGGTTATTTGGCGCGTAACGATAGGGGCCGAGCGGGTGATCACTGACATAAACGCCATCACCATAGACATTAAACTCCGTACCCGGTGCAGCATACTGCATATAATACCTGTTACCATATTTGGTTAGCCATGGCCCTTCGATATAGCCTCCGAGAACCGTATCTTGATGATTTTCGCCAAAGCGCTCCCATCCGTGTCTGTCCGGATCTAAATTAAATAGCTCATAAGTTTTCTCTGAAGGCCTGAACCGCTTATACCGATCCAGCGTTTTCGCTCTGATCGGAAATTTATTAGAAGATCCCCAAAACATGTAAGCCTGGCCGTCATCATCTATAAAAAGATCCGGATCTTGCAAATCATTTAGAATAGCAGGAACCGCTTTCCAATCTCCTTTTTTTGGATTATCTGTATAAAGAATGCTCATAGAGCCCGAAGGATCCCCGGTCACGTAAAGTACAGAATCTTTATAATTGTGTGCTGCCGGAGCGTTAGAGCCTTGGAAGTACCATTTTTCCGGTGTAATAAAATTCCAGTTTGTTAAGTCGGTAGAATGCCAATAACCCATTGACCGTGTAACGAACATATAATATTCTCCCCGGAATTTTACAACAGCGGGATCAGCGCCCGAACGGTAAGAAATATCGTTATGGGCATTGTAGATCATATAAGTATAATCCAGATTGAGCGGATTACAATAAGTCTGCTGATGTTGCGCATGTACCTGGAGGTGTAATCCGAATACTAAAAAAACGAAAACTGCCCTTCTAATAATCGGCCAATGGGTAACACCTCTGGTGGCTAACAACTGATAATTCATAACTATAAAGTATGTTGACTACTTGAAAAACCTAATTTCTTTAATCCCTCCTTTACTTCCGGAGCACTCATAAATAAATTCCAAAGCAACCCACTCCGTTCATTTTCGATCATGACAGGTATCGGTCCTTGATCAATCGCTAAATAACGTTGAGGAAACCAATTGTCCGTTTCACTATAAGCATCATAAAATCCATATTTTCCCCATACTTTATTGCCTAGTTGATCATAAAGATAACGGATGACTTCCATACTATATTCAGGCGTATAAGGATAAGAAGACAAGGCTGCTGTCGGACTGATTACACCTAAATCCTCTTTGGGGCTATGCCCCGCATATCCTTTCACTGAATAACTTGCAGTTAAACCCCAAGCATTGGCACCGTAGCCTTTAAAATGTTTGGGGTTCTCGATGCAGTATTGGCGTTGAATGAGGGTTTGATTCTTATTGAGTTCCCAATAATCGGCGTATTGGTCTTTCAAGCCTCTCGGATCTAACCCTAGATAGGAATAATGAGCCCAGAACATAGGTCCAACAGTTCCTTTATGTCCATTAAAGTCCAAAACGATTTTATGTCCGTACTGTTCCGCATCGGTTTTAATTTTTCCACTCTTTGCCCAACCTTCGTGGTATACCGCGGCAGGTACGCCATGCGTAGGAGACGCAGCCGCTAACACATACATAATCAGGCATTCGTTATAGCCCGTTACCGGAAAATTCATTTCCCAGCCATATTCAGGGCTCCAATGCCAGTATAATACATTCTGCCCACCTTTACGATACCAACTCCAATCGATTTCCTTCCACAATTGATCCGCTTTGTCCGCAACCGCTTTCTCCTGCTCATTGCCCCCCGCCAAATACTGTCGTACGCATAGGAGGCTTTGCGCCATAAAGGCTGTCTCTACCAAATCGCCGCCATTATCTTTTTGGCCAAAGGGCTTTACTTTACCGGTAGGGCCATGCAACCAATGAGGCCATGCACCATGAAAACGATCTGCCTTCTCCAGATAATTAACAATTTGCTCTAGTCTTTGTACTCCGGCTTGACGCGTAATAAAACCACGTTCCATTCCGACCAAAATATTCATAACACCGAAACCACCCCCACCAATGGTTACCACATCTTGATCATTCTCCGGATACACACCGTCTAGATGAATTCGTTCACGTGCTAAGCCAGACGTCTTTTCAGCTCCTTCCCAGAAATATTGAAAGGTTTGCTGTTGTACAAGCGTCAGTAAGGAATCGTTGGAAAGCGTATCCGTCTTTTCTTCTGATTGTTGCGCTTCTTTATTAGAGGGCGACTGAGAACAGGAAAAGGAAAGAGACAGAATTGCTAATAATAATACGTAAGAAGAAACTTTCATTGATGTTTGTTTTTGGTGATGAAGCCCGCCCAAGCTATTACACATTTTTTTGGTGTAGTAACTCAGACAGGTTCGTTTGTATCTGAAGGAAGGTATCAACAAATCTGGAAGGTAAGACTTCCAGATTTGCAAGTTGTCGAATTAATAGCCTGGATTTTGCCGCAATCTATTTTCACTAGCAATGATCTCGTTTTGAGGAATTGGAAATAGCTCATGCTTGCCATCCACAAACTGCTTACCTTGCGCCCTCAAAATAGCTCCTGCTTGACCGGTGCGAACCAAGTCGAAAAAACGGTCAAATTCCATCGCCATTTCGAGCCGTCTTTCATTCCAGATTAACCGACGAAGTTCATCTTGACCTGCGGCTTGGATATCAGGTACTGCATTTGGGTTGTTTCCTCTTGCTCTCGCTCTAATCGCGTTTACCGAAGATAACGCTACAGAAGTATTGCCTAACTCATTAGCCGCTTCGGCCCGGATAAGGTATATTTCGCCCATACGGAGAATCCGAATGTTCACATTCGAGTAGTCGGTACTCCCTCCATACGTTTCCTTTAAAATGCTTTGATAAGCTTTGTAGTTATATCTTGGATTAAATGCCGATATTACGCGCACTCCGTCAAAAAGTGTATTCCCTACACTGATGATTGTCGCATCCCGTCTCACATCACCTTCACTATAAGCGTTATACAGATCAGCGCTAGGCGTATTGAACCCCCATCCTTGAAATACTTGTGAAGAAGGCACATTAAAGGCTCCCTCTTTGATGCCTTGCACTTGACTAAATTGTTGAACACTGCTATTTCTCAATCCACTGCTTTGGATTTCGAATAAGGATTCGGAAGAGTTTTCTCCCGACTCTCTCCAAATAGTAGTATAATCGTTTACTAATCCATAAGCTCCCACGGCCCCATTGATAATACTATCCGTCAAGGAATAAGCACGATTCCATTCCTTTCTGTACATAGACACCTTTGCCAACAGACCTGCAGCCGCACCCATGGTAGCTCGTCCCAAATCCTGCGCAGCATATTCGGTGTTCTTCGGCAAGTTGTTTAACGCAAATTCTAAATCGCTCTTAATAAATGCATAAATTGAATCAGCTGGTAACTGTGTATATGCTGTTTCACGTTCTTCGACATTTTCGTAATCTATAACACGGTCTATTTTTGGGACGTTTCCAAACATTCTAACCAAGTTAAAATAATAGTATGCTCTCAGAAAACGTACTTCTGCAGCATATCGAGTTTTCAAAGCCTCCTCTATAGAAAATTGTGGAACATTTTCCAGAGCCCGGTTACAATAATTTACACCTAAATAGTTGCTGCTCCACATACTATAAAAGGATGGAGTTGACGCGCTAAAAGTGAAGTTATCCAATTGGTCTTTATCGGATCCGGTATCACCCGGCGAGCTTCCTTTGTCTGCATCATCAGAAGTAATACTTGTCACGCCGATCCAAGCAAAGGAACTTTGATCCCAAGTAAGGAGGTTGGTATAAGCTGAATTGACGAAGCGTTGAGCATTCTGGGGATTAGTAAATGTTGAATCGTCGCCTGAAACCTGATTTTCGGGAGCGGGATTTAACCAGTCTTTACTGCATGAGGATACAACTATACCTAAAATAAGGACAGTTAGTATACTGATATGATGGATGAATTTCTTCATGATCTTAAAATGTCAAATTTAAACCAAACATATAGGTTGAATAAATTGGATATACATCCAATTCGATACCTGAATTAATTGCCGAGCCCGCATTACGCCGATCAGCATCGGAAATATTTCCTGAGGTTGCACCTCCAATTTCGGGAGTAAATCCGCTATAAGATTTGAATACAAACGGGTTTTGTGCAGTTGCAAACACACGTAACTTACTATCTTTTAAGAATGTCCATTTTTGATTGTCAAACGTATAGCCTAATGTAATGTTGTTTACTCGCAAGAAATTACCGGATTCGACATAATATGTAGAGGGCCGAGGAATAGTATTGGATGCAGCAGGCCCAGAAGCGTTCTGATTTTCCGGTGTCCAGCGATTAGCAAAGACTTCTTGTTCTACCGCATCATTGCCAAATCGTACAGCGCGTTTACCATTGAAAATTTTGTTTCCTAAGTTTCCGTAGAGATCAAACGACAGATCAAACTGTTTATAATTCACACCCGCATTGAATCCGAAATAAGCTTTTGGTTGATAAGACCCGACAAACACACGATCGTTGTCGTCGATCGTACCGTCTCCATTTACGTCTCGGTAAGTAAAGTTCCCCTGATCATCATGGCCAGTCACTTCATAAACCCAAAAGCTGCCCACGGGTTCGCCTACTTGGGTCATTGTAACAATTTGTCCATTGCCAAGACTTCCTCCCTGTAACCTTAGGTTTCCAGTAACTTCGTCGACGATATTTTTATTGAAAGTAACATTTCCGCCAAATCGATAGGAGAAATCGTCGTTTACCCGGTTATCCCAATTCAAGGCAACTTCAAATCCTCTGTTCCGAACACGAGCTGCTTGTGTATAGACAACTCTGTCTGCATCGCCGAAGAGCGAAGGAATTGTTACTGGGACGTAGGCGTCGGTCAACTTATTGTAATATCCAAAGCTTCCAGATAACTTTCCTTGAATAATACCGAACTCCAATCCAGCATCTACTCCTTTTGTCGTTTCCCACGAAGCGCCTGCATCCCGTATTTGATTATAATTGATCCCAAGCACCGGATCAAAATTAGGAAAACCAAAAGGATAATACCCTGTTTGAGAAACGCCTAATAAAGCTGCCAGGTTATTCCCTGAAATACTGATGTCATTTCCAACTTTACCGTACCCAACTCTTAGCCGTAAATAATCAAATAAATCTTGATCCTTCATAAAGTTCTCTTCACCGATATTCCACGAACCACCAATTGAGTAAAAAGTTCCCCACTTATTATTGACAGGGAATGAACTTGACCCGTCTCTACGCAAAGAACCACTAATGTTGTATCGACCGTCATAGGTATATGTTAATCTTCCAAAAATGGATTGGCGGCGTACCAAATCACCGCCATTAATATTGTTGTTTGGATCAATAGTAATTGTCGATACATCTCCTTGACTGATATACCATAGATTTCGTTGATTAGGGACATCTAATACTTGAACGTTTGACCTTGTTGCACGGTCTCTTTCAAAGGAATAGCCTACGGTGGCGTTAACTTCGTGCTTCTCCGCGAAAGTTTTATTGTAAGTAGCTTGGTTATTCCAAATGTAATAGAAGCGGTTGTTATCCAATACATTTAATCTCGAGCGATTATTTTGTTGCGCACTGAAAACGGTGTACACAGGAGCATATTGAAGACCATCTCCATTTGTCTTATCGAAATTAAAATCACTTCGTAAAGTCAAACCCTCCACGGGTTTTAAAGAGATAAAGCCATTTCCCTGCAAACGTAACGTATTGGTAAAGTCATTGGTATAATTAATCGTCGCTACAGGGTTTCCAACATTTAACCCTGGTTGATACCCATAACTACCGTCTTCATTATAGATAGAGGCCGCAGGCGACATCCGGTAGGCTGACGCAAAAACACTTCCGGGAATATTATTCGACTTGCTGTAGGTTACGGTAAGATTATGACCAACAGAGAGAATTGGAGCTAACTTATACTCATTATTTACCCTTGCATTAAAGCGATCATATTTTGATCCTTTTAGAATACCTTGATCGCCAAAGTAACCTGCACTAAAGTAGTACGTTGTCTTTTCTGACGACCCACTCACGCTTACGTCATAATTGTGGACTAACCCTTGGCGAGTTACGGCATCCATCCAGTCAGTGGTTTGATTAGGCAAATTATTCGGATCGAATAACAATTCAGGTTCTTCTCCCACGGGTGTCCCATTAATGATCGCTTCATTGGTATAAATCGCATAATCTCTACCACCAGCCATATCTACCTTGCTAGTCATGTTTCGAAAACCAGCGTAAGTATTTACATTCACTTGCATTTTACCACTTTGACCAGTTTTTGTAGTAACCAATATCACACCATTACCAGCCCTGCTACCGTAAATTGCTTGAGCAGACGCATCTTTCAACACTTCAATGGAAGCGATATCCGAGTTATTAATATTCGTAATATCGTCCGTAATTACACCGTCTACCACATAAATCGGATTTTGGTTCCCTGTAATTGATCCTACCCCACGGATTCTTACTTGCGGTTGCGAACCAGGCTGTCCCGAAGCGTTAATCTGTACGCCTGACGCCTTTCCTTGTAAACCTTGTGCCGCTGTCAACACGGGCTGTTTGGTAATTTCTTCTGATTTAACGGAGCTTACTGAACCGACAATCTGGCTCCGCTTTTGTGTACCGTAACCAACAACTACCACTTGATCCAATACCTCGCTCTCACTGGCCAAGGTAACATTAATGGTGGTTTGATTGTTTACGGCTATCTCCTGTCTTCGATAACTGATGAAACTAAATGTTAGGGTGGCATTCGACGGTGCCTTGATATTATAGTTACCATTGGCGTCCGTCTGGGTCCCTTTACCCGTCCCTTTGATTAATACACTCACGCCTGGAATCCCTGTTCCATCGAGCGAATCTGTTACCTTACCTTGAATGGTTATTTCCTGCTGCGCGAAAGATGGCGCTGCGATAAAAATAAATAAAACCATTAGGCAGTACGTAAATCTGTACCTCATAGCTTTTTTGATTGGTTATAAATTGTCTCTTTAATATAGTTGGGTTTTACTCCCCTAAGTGAGCACACCCTCATTAGTGGTTAACAAAACAAAGTTGCCCGATTGTTTTAAAATTTGGAAAAAAAGAGACTCTACATCAATACATCAAGCGTAAAACCACTTGCTCATTTCTGGATTATATTTTTTTAAAACACTGATTAACAAACAAATAATATGATACATCACCTCTCATATTTATCGGTAAGTGTGTACTTAATACACGAAGTGTTTGATGAGGTAATGATGTAGTGTTTTACCTTACATCTAATAGGTTCTATAGGGATATACCAACACAAGAGGGGGCACTACACATCCATTAGAAACTCGGTAAGATTCTGGTCGTGCCCAAGGTTTAATTTTTTCCGTAATCGATATCTTCTGATTTCAACTCCTCGAGTGGTGATATTAAGTAAGGAAGCAATTTCCTTGCTTGACATGTTCATTCGCAAATACGCACACAGTTTTAGGTCATTAGGCACCAATTCGGGATAGTTGGCTTTTAACTTTTTAAAGAAATTCTCGTGTGCTTCATTAAAACTTTCTTCAAAGAGATTCCAATCGCGCTCATCGCTCCGAGCGTCGTCTATAATCTTGCTGATCCTTTTTAGTTGATCACTTGATAACCTGCGTCCATCTCCGTCCTTCAATTGAAGCAACTCATCATGTACATTATTCAGTAACTCATTTTTATAGACAATATTCATGGCTGAATTGGCCAATTCTCTATTTTTGCTCGCAAGCTCCTTTTCCAATTGACTATTTTTCATCCTGAAAAGTCGCTGCTCATTTTCAAACATCTCTTTTTGTAACCGCTCCTCCTGCTCATGCAACATTTTTTGCTGCACTTCCTCGCGATGCCTTTTAAGCTTATATAAGTAATAACGTCTAACTCCGTAAAGCAGCAGCAAAAATAGCAACGCATAGGCCATCCAGGCCAAGCTACTTCTATACCAAGGGGCACTTATTTCAAAAGAAAGTGCACTGACCGACGTTACATAACCATTTACATTTGCTCTTACCCTAAAGATGTATTTACCCGGTGAAAGATTGGTAAACTCCTTCTGAGTGATACTGCTCCAGGCCGACCAGTTCTTTGAGTTTCCCTCCAGTTGATATTGAAACTGGATGGTATTGGTAGAAAAATAGGGCAACGCGAAAGTAATACGTATATTATTTTGTTTGGCTTCCAAAATAATTTCGCCCGATTGATAAAATGCGATTGGTTTGGCTGTACTATCAGCAATATCTTCTACCTTCTGGATAATTGGCGGGGCAATTTGTTGTTGCGGGGATCCGGTGACTTTTCTATAAAGCGCGAAACCGTCATCTAAACTAACTAACGATAGGTTTGGCGTGAGCAAGTTTACATTTTCATAAAAACTCAACATACGGTTATTCAACACCGTGAAACCAGTAGAATCAATATGGACTTTGCCACTATCACCAAAACCAACCAACGCCAAATGTCCTTTACGAATGAACCAATATTTGCCACCCGCAGCCGGCATTACCTTGTTTGCATTGGCAAAGGTACCCAAGCGTTCATTCAGTTGGGTATAAGCATGAAAGTGATCCGCTATCTCATCATGTAAATAAAACCCGGAGTCCGTTGCAAAAACGACTCTACCGGCTATACTAAATACGTTGATATACGGACTTTGAGGTAATCCATCATCCTCTGTATATTTCTTTTGATGCCGAACAAGGGTAGCTTCATTATTTAGCTGGACAGCATACAGGCCTTTGTATCCACTTACCCAGAATCGGTTGTTACTTATCTGCTCGAGGTATTGAACAGGTTCGTTGAAGTTCCCTAGTTTCCGATCAAAAGTCCAACGATTATTACTCTTCTTAAAAAGAGCTAAACCCGTATAGGTTCCCTGTATCAAGCTATCACTCTTCCCTTGTAAGGTATGTAAAGTATAGCCTCCGGTAACCGTTGATAGCCAGTGTGGTCGCTCGTTTTCGACCCGAAAAGTTCCATTGTTATGACCGCAGAGCAATTCGTCGCCTAGGGTATAGAGCTCCCAAACTTGTCCTTGTGAGCCTTCTACTAGTCGGAAATCGAAACGATTATTGTTGGCTGGCCAATTACTGTAATAGAGTCCCTGATTAGTCCCGATATAGAGTTTGCCTTTGTAGATTTTCGAGGTGTAAACAGTACCTAAAATCCCCGCGCGATCGTCAAAGTAATAAATAGGTGAATTGATTTCTATACGATCGATTCCATTGTCCAAACCAACCCATATATTTTGAAACGCATCCGACTGTAAGCTTAAAACGGTATTATTTTGCAAGCCATTGCTTTTGTTTATGTGCTGAATGAGCTTCCCTGCTTGGTCAAGTATGTAAACGCCATTTAAAATGGTCCCGAAAGCATATTGATTTCCAAGTACTTTCAGCCCATTATTGAGTTGGTATTGTCTTAGCGCTACGTCTGCTTCGTTGATCCAGGGCCGAGCATCTCCATTTTCAAAGATAAACAAACCACTTTTGGCCGTACCAATAAGCAAGGCATTGGATGTGAAAGGAAGTATGGAAAGAATGATTGAATTTCCATAGAATTGTTTATCTAAAAGTTTTACGAGCTTTCCGTCTTTGAACTCGAACAAGCCTTTTGATATTATTTCTACCAAATAACGTCCATTAACTTGATATAAGAATAAAAAAGGGTCTTTTGTCTTTAATACGCTTAACTTTCCATTTTTGTAGGTATAGATGGCAGAAAAGGATTGAAAAAGCACTTGCTCATCATCAACATAAATCTTCCAAATTTCGTCATTGACCTTGTCCGCTTCCGTCAGTTGATCACTTAATGAGCGGTATACCAGCAAACCGAAAGCATTTCTTTCCCATACACCAAATTGGCCAAATCCGCCGGTATATATTTCCCCCTCCCTTCCAACAGCAACACCTCTCACCAAAATTTTGCGCGGCATGGTATTTAGATCCCAATGCTGCCCGTCAAAAGAAAGCAAACCATCGCTATTGGCAAAATACATTCGCCCGTCGGGCCCGTAGCTTGCCGACCAGTTCTGGTTCCCCGCCTGGTAGAAAGTTTTACTGAAATTTTGGACAAGAGGCGCACCGGCAAAATGGACATCGCCCATAGCAACTGTTTGTTTCGCAACAGGCGCTCCGATTCTTGGCCTACTTGGCTGCGCCATTGCCGGTTTAAGCGAAAGGCTAAGAAGCAACAGAACTAATAGGCTAAAAGAAAATGACCAATTGTTGCGCATACAGGCTAAATTAGGTCTTTGCCGGAAATTTTTTATGTTTTCTTTTGCTGAGATTGACAGTTTGTGGAATTTTGACATAATATCCCGTTCCGTCGTACTCTCTTTTTCTAGGGTGTGCTTTACACGCATCTGAACAACATCCATCCATCTTCCATCCGCATTCGTCGCATTGGGTAAAATGCTCATTGCATTCAGGATTGGCACAATTGATCATCTTAGTGGTTTGTGTGCCACAATTAAAACAAGTAGATACAACTGAGGGATTTACGGTGTTCACATCGACCGCCACACGGTTGTCAAAAACATAGCATTTCCCTTCAAAGTCTTTTCCGCCAGCTTCCTTCCCGTATTTTATAATCCCTCCATGTAATTGGTATACTTGTTCAAAACCTTCATGCAAGAGTAAAGCAGATGCTTTCTCGCATTTTATTCCGCCGGTACAATAGGTAAGGATCTTCTTGTCTTTATACTTAGCAAGTTCCTTAATCTTTTCCGGAAATTCCCTAAAGTTTTCAATGTCTAAACGTACTGCGTTTTTGAAATGGCCAACTTTATGTTCGTAATCAGACCGAACATCTAATACCACTACGTCGTCCCGATCCTTCATTTCAAGAAACTCCTTGGGTTCTAAATGTACACCTGTTTTCTTTGTTGGATCAATTATATGCGGGTCTCTCAATCCGGAATGCACAATCTCCGGTTTATACCGACAATGCATCTTAACAAATGAAGGTTCATCCACCTCGTCCACTTTAAAATCTGTCTTAGCAAAACGAGGATCAGCATGCACGGCATCCATATACGCTTGACATGCTTTCGGTGTACCTGATACTGTTCCGTTCAGTCCTTCATCTGCCACAATAATACGTCCGACAAGTCCTAAAGACTTACAAAAAGCTAGATGGTTTTCGGCAAATTCTTCTGCGTTTTCGATTGGGCTGTAACAATAATACAGCAAGGTTTGATATGCTTTCATATGTCATTGATACCGCTGCAAACGGCGTTTAATGTTTTTTAAGGTGCAAAGATAAGAATTATTTGCCTTTTATTGATAGCGAATGACCTAGTTAGCCTTCATTACAGACTCTTCACAGCTTTGAAACGAATTGCGCTCGTGCTATCTCGCATATTGCAAACTGTAAAGTTGCTGAAACGCAGTCGGATTATATCCGGCGATATGCTTAAAGAAACGACTAAAATGCGAGCTTGTGTCGAAATTAAGTTTACCGGCGATCTCTTTAACACTTAGGTCTGACGTGGTTAACCAATATTTGGCCTCTTCCATGATCCTGCTGTGTATCATATACAATGCCGTTGTTCCTGTATACTCTTTAACCACTTCACTGAGATATTTTGCGGTCACGAAAAGGTGCTCCGCGTACTCCTGAACAGTTCTTTTGGTTAAGAAATGATCATCAATAAGTCGTTTAAATTTATTGACCAGCTGCTGCTGCCGCGAAGGCAAAGTCAGTGCCTTGGCCGAAACATGCGTACTGGCGCGACTCGTTTCCAGAAGAAGTTCAATAAACAGCAGTCGCAACATCTTATCGCGAAACAACTTACTGTTGTGATATTCTTGATGTAGTCGCTTGAAAGTTATCTGAATGGTAGCAAAATTAGGCTTAGTTAACGTGCATATAGCGGGTTCATCAAAACCATTCACCAATACATTTTCAATCAATGGCTCTTGAAAAACTGCATTAATAATAAAATCCTTCTTAAAAAGAATAATATAGCTCTGGATATCGGCTGTCAGTGATTCAAACACTGTTGCCGGTGTCAGTTTAATAAGATACAGCGTCCCCGGGGCTAGCTTAAATGAATAATTTTCCATATTGACTATTCCCTCTCCTCTAAGATTTAGAATAAGAGACATGTATTCATGTAAATGAAAATTAGATAAACTTGTTAAGGTATTTCGGTTAGCCTGCATGACAATAAAGTGGGGGTTTTTGTCCACTGCGGAGTTGAAAGCAGGATCGTTCTTCTCAGTTATTACTAATTTATTTAAGGAATTGCTCATATATTACCTTTTGATCATGCAAAGCAAAGCATATCCTATCGTAACAAGGTAAATTGAATATCATATTAACATAGGTTTAATGTCAAAAACAGGCAAAAAAAACCTGTTTCCAAAAGGAAACAGGCCAAATTTAAAATAAACAAAAATCACTAAGCATCTAGGGGTTCTTACAAACCGAAACCATAAGCTATCCGTAAACCAAAGAAGTTATTGCTACTTCCATTGTCTGTAAATTTGCTATTACCTTGAAAACGTACACCCGCATCCAAGTAGCTTTTACCACCTAAATTGAATTGATAGCCTACTTGTGGTGCATAGGCAAATGTAGCAGATTTAGTGGCGCCTATATCGTCTTTGTTTGTTAAGAAAGACACCCCAGCTTCGCCTTGAACATAAAAGTTCCCGACAGGAAAATATTTCAAGCCTGCTTTTACAGGAAGCAATTGTAAGTCTTCGCCGGAAATGCCATTGAAATCTTTTGCAAAGAAATTACTGAATCCTGCATTCAGGGTTACGTATAAATCATTTTTCAGGATCGGGTATTCAGCTTGTATTGAACCTCCCACGCTCCAATCATAAGCATCTCCGAAATCTCCTACCGGTAAACCAAACTCCGGTCCAACGCTTAGACGAAAGCCTTCGCGGTCTTGCGCCTTAGCAGAAAATGTAAGCAAAGTTAATGCAGCTAATATAAATGTACTCAGTTTAATTGCCTTTTTCATGTTTTTAAAATTAATTGTAAGTTTTTCTCATTATTGTTACTAAGAAGTTGATAGCGTCTTTCTATCCAAAAAAATTGCTGCTTAATGATTCTTATTAATTTGTTTTTACAACACAAAAGTAGTTTGACAAATCAGCGCCATCAATTCCAAAAGGTCGGATTATGGAACCAATTTTTCGGCTAAATGAAATAATGGATATGAATTTGGAAGCGTCAGGCATAAAAAGTTGATATCGAAGAGCCGATGCAAACGAAATATAACAACTAATTAACAGCAACTTAACAATATAAATGTTACTTTGTATACAAAGTTTATACTTTGATGTCAAAACGTGCAATAGAGCTGGTGGTTATCTCAGATGTTCATCTTGGGACCTACGGATGTCACGCTAAAGAGCTCCTAAATTACCTCAAGAGCATTAAACCTGAAAGAATCATATTAAACGGCGATATCATTGATATCTGGCAATTTAGCAAACGTTACTGGCCGGAAAGCCATATGAAGGTGGTCCGTAAGCTGCTCAAATTTGTAGCCGAAGGTATCCCTGTTCATTATCTGACGGGCAACCACGATGAAATGCTTCGAAAATTTGCTGATTTCAATCTTGGCTCTCTGCAGCTTAGCAATAAATTGGTACTTCCGTTATCAAACGGCAAAGCCTGGATATTCCATGGTGATATCTTTGATGTAACCATGCAGCACTCAAAATGGCTAGCACGCTTAGGTGCCATTGGCTATGATTCACTGATCTTGCTTAACAGCTTTGTAAACTGGTGTTTAGTTAAAATGGGCAGGGGAAAGATGAGTTTTTCCAAGAAAATCAAAGCAAGTTTTAAAGATGCTGTTAAGTTTATCAACAACTTCGAAACGATCTCTGCCGAGCTAGCCATTGAAAAGGGATATCAATATGTGGTTTGTGGCCACATACACCAACCGGAAATAAAGGAAATAGAAACAGAAAATGGCACGGTGACTTATTTAAACTCCGGCGACTGGGTTGAGAACCTGACTGCCTTGGAATACAACAAAGGCAAGTGGGAGATTTACCGTTACAGCAAAGATGAAATGGCAAATACTGCATCAGAGGAGATTGATCCTTTTGAAAGTGAAGACCTAAATGAAAAACTGAACGTAAACAAGTTGTTGGCGCTATTGAAAGCTGAAGGTTAAGAATCCCCAATGCTTGAAGTCTGTCTCTCCTTTTTCAACGGATATCCTTCTAACGTGACAGCTTTTTACTTTTACTTTTTACTTTTTACTTTGATTACACTAATATTGTAGTTCTATACAGATAGGTAAAAAGCAAAACAGGTAATGATCAATTTATTTAGAAAATTTACTCCCTCTAATCTTCTATTTTTAATAATCATCGCCTGCTTCCTTTGTATAGGGGCTTTTATTCACATGCCGGAATCGTTCCATCCGATTCTTTTTGAGCAAGCTATTATGACGTTTGTGAAAAACGCAAACGATTTAACATTTACGCCTTTAGCAAGTATTCTCCTCACCCTAGTGATTACCATTGCGCAAGCGCTGTTATTAAATCGGATCGTCGACAATCATAATTTACTGGGTAGACCCACTTTTTTGCCTGCGTTAATGTACGTAACAACCGCCAGTCTTTTACTGCCCTTTCTCGCTTTAACTCCTACACTCATCTGTAATTTTTTATTGATCTGGATGATCGATAAATTGCTGAAAACCTATCATCGTGCGGAAGTAAAATCTACCCTATACGATTTAGGCATGTTGGTTGCGCTCGGAACCTTATTCTATTTTCCTTTCATCCTCATGTTCTTGCTTTTATGGATAGCACTCATTATTTTCAGACCTTTTGATTGGCGCGAATGGATTGCCGGACTGCTTGGCTTTATAACCATCTACTTTTTACTGGGCATCATTTATCTTTGGAAGGATCGCATTAATGATTTTTACGCCATCTGGAAGCCTTTAACCAACCCAATTCCCACATCATTTCATATTGAGCTTTATGATTATTGGGTGTTAATGCCCTTGGCCCTGGTTTTGATTCTCTTTTTAAATACCCTGAGAGAAAACTTTTATAAAAGCATTGTCCATGTAAGAAAATCCTTTCAACTGCTGTTTTTTATGTTTCTGTTCGGCATTTTCTCTTATTATTTGAAAGCCGATGCACCGCAATATCATTTTTTAATATGCGCACCGCCTATCTCTATTTATATGGCCTACTATTTTAATTTCGCGAAAACCAGTTGGTTTTATGAAAGCGTATACGCTATTTTAGTCATTGCCATTTTATACTTTCAACTTTTTTAACCAAGTAAAACTGTTTGTTTTAACCTTTTTTAACAAAAACACCCCACTTCACAACTAAAAAATAAATAGCTTTGCAGTCTTGAATTGACATATATAGCTTCATGAACAGTAGATCCGCATGAGATTACACATTAAGAAATACCTTTATATCATTGGAATATGCGTTAGTGCAACCGCTAGTGCACAATCGAACAGCAGCTCACCTTATTCGGCATTTGGGCTAGGCGCTTTAAGGGGCGACCAATTACCGCAATACAGGGCAATGGGTGGACTGTCAACAGGGGTGCGTAGTTTAGGAGGCTATAGCAATATTAACGTAGCCAATCCGGCCGCCTATTCCAGCATTCGCCTATCAACGTTTGATATCGGAGCTTACATGAACAGAACCATCCTTGAAAAAGGAGGAAACAGTGAAGCAAGCGGAAATTTTGCTTTAAATCATATTAATTTTGCCATTCCTTTAAGTCAGCGTTCTGCCTTTAGTTTTGGCCTTATGCCCTTTTCGGATATGGGCTATAACTATGCCTCGCCTATGTCATTCGGCTCCGGAGATACAACACGGGCGAACAGAGCTTTTGCGGGTGAAGGCGGTCTCAGTAAAGCTTATATTGGATACGGGGTACAGATCGGCAAATACTTCAGTGTGGGAGCGAATGTATCGTATTTGTTCGGAAAACTAAATAATATTAGTGGAATCGAATATCCTAACCAACTAGGAGCTACTAATTCGAGAATTGAGAATAAACGGGATATTAACGGCTTTAATTACGATTTAGGTCTTCAATATCACACCACCTTGAATGAAAAAACGCTCCTAACACTTGGCTATACCAACAGTTTGGGCACTAAGCTTAATTCTACTGCTTCCGAAATTGTAACACGTATATCGAGCAATATATCTGACGGTACGATCAATTCGGTTTTGGATACCGTATCTTCTTATTTTGGTAATGAAGAAAAGATAACACTCCCTATGCGCCATAGCTTTGGCTTCAGTATTAACCGTGCTAATAAATGGTTACTAGGCGCTGATCTTCGTTATGCTAAGTGGTCCGATTATAAAGATGGATCTGTCCTGGACGATCAAACGAAATTCAAAGACAGTTACGGGGCTAGCCTTGGAGGCCAATGGACTCCTGATATTACTTCTATTCGCTACTGGAACGTGGTTGATTACCGTTTCGGATTACGCTATGATAAAACCTATTTAAATCTAAACGGGCAAGACATAAAGGATATGGCCGTTAGTCTGGGCTTAGGGCTTCCCATCCGGGCACAGTCGGGTATTCAAGCTTATTACAAAATCAACCTGACAGCGGAATACGGACAAAGAGGAACCCTAACCAATAACCTGGTTAAGGAAAGGTATTTTAATTTTACCGTTTCTTTTATGTTGAACGATCGTTGGTTCCAGCGGTATCGATACGACTAAGCAAAGAGAATGGGGCAAATGAAATGTATTTGGTGACTCATCAATTAATCTATAGGTTCCAAAAAAGACAAGCCATGGTTTTTAAACAAACCATGGTTTCGTTGTTTTTTGCTGTCTTATTCCTGTGTTCTTGCGAAAATGACCTGAAGGATGTCGAGCGCATAGCGAACATTAATGCTGAAGAACCGATTGATGTCTCTTATGGTGTTACCGTCATTTACAGTGATTCGGCGGTCGTAAAAGCTAAGTTGATTTCCAGCAAAATGATTAAGCATAATGTAGATAGTCCCTTTTACGAGTTCCCAAAAGATGTGCTTTTGATCTTTTATGATAAAAACAAAAAAGAGGAGAGAAGAGTCACCTCTAACTATGGTCTATACTTTGAAAAGAAAAACCTGGTCGAATTGAGGCATAACGTGGTTGTTACCATGGCTGATGGAACGATCTTCAAATCGGAAGAACTTTTTTGGGATAACGATAAACGGATTTTCTTCAATAAACTGCCATTGACCATCACCAGTCCTGATGGAAGTATATTGGAAGGGAACTTCTTCGAGGCTGATGAAAATTTTGAACACCGGAAAATAAACGGGGCAAGGGGAGTATACAATTTAAAAGAAGGTGATGGATTATGACAATACTCCATCGCAAATACTTTTTTTATTGTTAAAAATTGTATCTTGCGCCCTCATTTAAAAATTTGTTGAATTTTTATTTTAAATACTTATAATAAAGAACTTAAAACCTTCAATCAAAATAGTATAAAGAGCATATGGGATTAATGACCTTTTTGCGAAACCGCGCGGGAATAATCATTGTAGTAATTATCGGTTTAGCAATCGTAGCATTTTTATTAGGCGACGTTATCCGCTTCGGCACCCCGTTTTGGGCATCTCATCAAAATGAGGTGGGTAATATAGATGGCGAATCTATATCGTATACGGATTTCAATAATCAAGTGGAACAAAGCATCAACAATATGCGCCAGCAAATGGGGGGCAATATGAGTCCACAAATGACATCCTATGCGGTTGAAGATGCATGGAATCAAAACTTAAGACGGCTATTACTCGACAAAGAACTCGAGCGTATTGGTCTGGGTGTAGGAAAGAACGAGTTGCAAGATATGGTAACCGGTAAAAATCCATCACCGATGATTGCGCAGAATTTCGGCAATCCACAGACCGGAGAAATAGATCGCAATCAATTGAACCAATTTCTTGCCAATGTTGCAAAAGAACCTGCAAATAGCGAGCTAAGTAGACAGTGGGGTACTTTTTTGGAAGCCATGAGAGATAACCGTCTACAGCAGAAATATAACAACCTGGTACAAAACAGTGTTTACGTAACTTCCTTAGAAGCAACCGAAGATTATAATCAACGGAATAAAATTGCCAATTTTAGCTACGTTTTGTTAGATTATGCCTCCATACCCGACAAAGACATCAAGTTAACGGACGCTGATTATCAAAATTACTACAACGAACACAAGGCCGCTTTCAAGAATCAGATGGAAACGCGTTCTTTTGATTACGTTGTATTTAATGCGCAACCAACCGCACAAGATACGGCTTTAGCCAAGGAAACGATTACTAAACTAACGGAAGAATTGGCCAAGTCTACCAATGACTCGTTGTTTGCTGTATCCAACTCGGAGCAAAAGAGACCCGTTTCTTACATAAAGAAAGGAACCTTGAGCCCTGCTTTGGATTCACTGGTATTTAGCGCGGCTAAAGGTTCAACTGTAGGGCCTGTATATTCGAACGGTGTCTACGAGTCTGCAAAAATATTGGATGTACGCAATAGTCCGGATTCGGTCACCGCACGCCATATTTTATTAAATCCTGCAACAGAAGGCGGAGTTGATAAGGCAATGGCAAAAGCAGACTCCATCAAAAACCTTATTCTAAAGGGAGGTAACTTTGCTGCACTGGCAGTGGAATTTGGTACGGACGGAACAAAAGATAATGGCGGCGAATTAGGTACATTCGCTAGAGGTAGCATGATCCCTGCTTTCGAAAATGCTGTTTTTGATGCAAAACCAGGTGATGTATTCGTTCTAAACACACAATATGGTGTGCATATCATTAAGGTAGACGCACAAAAAGGGATGTCTAAAGTGGTAAAGGCAGCTATTATCGATAAAAGCGTGAGTAGTAGCAATGAGACGTTAAGAGCAGCTTATAGCAAAGCATCCGACTTCTTTGGAAAAGCAAATAGCCAAAACTTTGCTGAAGAGGCCAAAAAGGCGGGTTTGACCGTAGAACATGCGGATAACATTACGCCCATGCAAGGCTATCTGCCTAACCTTGAAACACCAAGGGAAGTGATTAAGTGGGCTTTCAAAGCCGAAAAAGGCGATTTAACGGACAAGGTCTACGAGCTTGACAATCAATATGTGATTGCTAAATTGACTAATATTCGCCCCAAAGGACAGTTGTCTTTGGAGGATGTGAAGAAAGAAATCGAACCGGCAGTATTAAATAAGGTAAAGGCCACAAAGCTAGCACAGAAGTTGAACGATGCTCTTCAAGGCGCAAAATCAATTGACCAGATAGCACAAAAAGTTGGAAAAACACCGAAAGCGGAACAAAACATCGTTTTTGCAAACCCGATATTACCGGGGGTTGCACAGGAGAATAAAGTGGTAGGTACGGTTTTCGGATTACAACCGAAGCAGCTATCTAAGCCAATCGAAGGAAATCAAGGTGTATATGTGGTACAGGTTACTGACTTCGTAAATCCTCCTGCCTTAGATAAAGTTGATCAACAAAAGCAACAAGTTAGACAACAACTGAGACAACGGGCTTCCAATCAATCCTTCCAAGCTTTATTAGATAAAGCAGACATTAAGGATAATCGCGTGAGGTTCTACTAAAATTATTTATTCATACCTTTGTATCCGGATAGCTATAACATACTATCCGGATTTTTTATTTTAAGACGGCCTAACATTAGTGGCAATAGAGGAATTTTGTAATTTAATCGAGGGGTATGGAAATTCAAGAAAACATAGTAAACAGGGTTGCAAACAGTGGTCTGCTAACCTTTGATTTAGCATCACTCAAATCAAAAGCTGAAGTAGCCGTTTACGATATAAAAGACAATTTATTTCAGGGACTTATTTTACGTGAAAAGGATTTTCGTGCCTTTGTAAAAGAAAACGACTGGTCTAAATACGCAGGTAAAAATGTGCTGATTACTTGCAGTGCAGATGCAATCGTTCCTACATGGGCCTATATGCTCCTGGCTAATAAATTGGAACCTTATGTAAATGAGCTTTTTTTCGGGGACAAAAAAACCTTTGAAGATATATTATTTGAGCGTGCCTTATCCAATCTGGACATAGAGCAGTTCAGAGACCAGCGAGTAGTAGTAAAGGGTTGCGGAGACATAAAAATTCCGGAATCGGCCTTCGTTACCTTTGCTTATAAGTTATCAAAAGTTGCCAAAAGTATTATGTACGGTGAGCCTTGTTCTACGGTTCCTATATTTAAACGAACGACATAAAGTATCGTCTAAGGCGTTGGTTAATGCTTAGCGATAAATAATTTATGATGAAGAAACTACTAGCGGTTATTATCTCAGTTACGTTTTCAGCCCATGTGTCCGCGCAGGTCTTACCCTATTTAAAAAAGGGCGTATTTCAACCGGGAGAAGAGCTGACTTATAAGCTTAAATATGGCTTTATTTCGGCAGCAGAAGGTGTATTAAAAGTCTTACCGTCTGATCTAACGTTTGATGGAAAACCAACATATCATTTAACCGCTGTTGGTAAGACTTCAAAGGCATTCAGTATCTTTTATAATATACGTGACCAATACGATTCGTATATTGATCAGAAAACATACCTTCCTTATTTCTTTAGCGAGGATATCAAAGAAGGTAAATATAGGAGAAACGATAAGATTCGATTTTATCAAGATAAAAAGAAGATTGAGGCAACGCGTGGCAATTTTACCGCTAAAGAATCGCAGACATTCGATTTGCTATCTGCCTATTATTTTTCGAGAACACTAGACTTATCGAATATAAAGGAGGGAGAATCATTTAAGCTCTCTTATTTTCTAAAAGACTCTTTAGCTTATCTCTACATTACCTATTTAGGTAAAGAAAATATAAAAACCCCTCTGGGAACATTTAGGTGCCTGCGATTTAGCCCATCATTGGAGCCGGGTCGTGTATTTAAAAAAGATAGTAAACTTCATCTTTGGGTAACGGATGATGATAACCGAATACCGGTAAAGGCACAAGTAGATATTTTAATAGGAGCGGTAACCTTGGAACTTACCGGCGCCAAAGGTTTAAAATATCCACTGAAAACAACTAAGTAACGACAAAAAGACATAAAAACGCCATTTTGTCGCAATATTAACGATATGATGATTGAAGTTAGTGACGTATTGGTTAATGAGGAGATCATTAAAGAACAATTTGTCTGTAATCTGAACAGATGTAAAGGAGCGTGTTGCGTGGAAGGCGATTCGGGCGCACCACTCGATCAGCACGAGTTGACTATACTTAAGGAGATTTATCCTGAAGTAAAACCCTTTATGACGGCTAAAGGAATTGAGACCATTGAAAGCACCGGAACACACGTGGTGGATGAAGACGGTGATTTGACAACGCCATGTGTTGACGGAAATAAGGAATGTGCATACGTGACCTGGGAAAATGGTATTACAAAATGTGCGATTGAGATCGCCTATCAAAAAGGTCTTATACATTGGAAGAAGCCCATTTCCTGCCACCTATACCCCATTCGTATTACGAAATATCCGGAATTTGACGTCCTAAACTATGATCGTTGGCATATCTGTCATGACGCTTGTTCCTATGGAAGGGAGTTAAAGGTTCCTGTTTATAGCTTTCTGAAAGAACCATTAATCAGGAAATACGGAGAAGAATGGTATAAAGAACTGGAGGAAGCAGCAAAATCCCCACATATTTAATGGCTTTGTAAGTTTTTCATATTAATCTTGTTTTTTAAGTTTTCTTTAACATTTTTTAACAGAAATGACAAGCCAAAAATTTGGCTTTAAGCACCAAATGGTATTACTTTTGAAAGAGTCAAATCAAAGTTTGCAGACTTGACTAAAACAAACAGGAGAGCGAAGGACTTTTACTAGGGGTCCAAATTTTTATCGAATTTTCCTTGAACGAAAAAAAGCAACATCCCGGTAATAAGTCATCAAGCTCCGCATAATGGTACAAACCGCTAAAAAATAAAATAGAAAATGAAGAAAATAGGATTGACACTACTAACAGCCCTTATTGGTGGAGCGGTGGCTGTTGGAGGTTACAAATTGTTGGAGAAGAAACAAATTAGCCAAATGTCGTTTGAAGAGCGGCAACAACTTCACTATGCGAATAACCCAAGTAACATAGCAGCTTCAACCGGTAATCTTGATTTCACGCAAGCGGCCGCAGCAGTTACTCCCGCAGTCGTTCACATTAAAACAGAATATGAGCAATCGGGTCGATCGGGCGGTGATCCTTTTCAGGATATGTTTGAGGAATTTTTTGGCGCACCGAGAGGACGTCAGCGTCAAGCGCAGCCGGCAAGGGCTTCAGGTTCCGGGGTAATCATTTCCAATGACGGTTATATCGTAACGAATAATCACGTGGTGGAAGGAGCTGATAAAATCACCGTTGAACTTACCAATAAAAAGGTTTATGATGCCAAAATCATTGGCCGCGACCCGAATACTGATTTGGCATTAATCAAAGTTAATGCAACAAATCTCCCAATTGTTAAATTAGGTAATTCAGATAATGTAAATATTGGCGAGTGGGTTTTAGCTGTGGGCTATCCTTTAGGTTTACAATCGACCGTTACAGCGGGTATCGTCAGTGCGAAAGGTCGCGCCATCGGTATATTAGCTGATCAACAGAGACAAGAACTTTACCAGCAGTGGCAGCAAAATGGCGCAGATCCGAATAATATACCGGCGAGCTCTGCAGTCGAATCGTTTATTCAAACCGATGCAGTGATCAATAAAGGAAATAGTGGCGGTGCACTGGTAAATGCCAACGGCGAGTTAATTGGTATAAATGCTGCCATTATGTCGCAGAGTGGCTACTATGCCGGTTACGGTTTTGCCATACCGGTTAACCTGGTTAAAAAGATTGCCGATGACTTTGTAAAATATGGAAGCGTAAAACGCGGCTATGTAGGCGTAACCTTCCAAGAGCTCAATACCGAAGTAGCGAAAGAATTGGGTGTTGCCGAAATTAATGGTCTTTACATCAATAGTGTAGTGCCAAATGGAGGCGGTGCCGCAGCAGGTTTGAAAAAAGGTGATATCATCACTAAAATTGACGGAAATGTAATCTACTCAAGTCCAGACCTACAAGAGCGTGTAGCAAGACTACGCCCTGGTGATAAAGTTAAGTTGACGTACAAACGCGATGGAAAGGAAAAAGAAGTAGTTGTAACCTTGAAAGGAGATGACTCCATTAAGTCAGATAAAGAAGGCAAGAGTGGTAGTAACCGTAGTACCGCTGAACTTTACAACAAGCTAGGCGCAGGCTTCATTCCAGCAAATGCACAATTGAAAAAGAAGTTCAACATTTCTTCGGGTGTTGTCGTATCTGAAGTGAGGAGAGACGGTTTATTTGCCGAATACAATGTTCCAAAAGGATTTATCATTACAGCGATCAATGGTAAACCGGTTAATAATGTGGATGATGTCGAAAGCGCATTAGCATATGGCAAGAATGACATGATTCAGCTTAGCGGTGTTACGCAAGACGGGGCTCGTTATACGTCGACATTCCCTTTAAAATAACATAGTATATATAACCTTTAAACAGAAAGGGTTCTTCGCAAGAAGAGCCCTTTTTTGTTATACGACATCCAGGATCAGCGTCTTCTGCCAATCATCGAACCTCCTGGACTTGTTTATTTCAAATTAATTATATAAAGCCTTCTTCTTCAACTCGTTTAAGCTTGATTTCAAAAAAAAGACCGAGGATCGCCTCAAAAAGAGACATACAAAATCGGTTATAAAATTGTGTAAAAATGGTCAAAAATTAGAACCATTCTAAATTGCGTAAATAGATAGCCATTATTATGTCATTATTAAATCAAATAAATAGCTTTGCCTACCATTAATAAAATTAACACACAAAATGAGTAGTTTTAATCAAGCATTAACTTCCACATTAGGGAAAAAACTAATCATGGCCTTAACAGGTTTGTTCTTATGTACATTCCTGATAGTACACCTGATTGGTAATCTCCAATTATTTAAGGATGATGCAGGCAAGGCTTTTAATGACTATGCCTACTTCATGACACACTTTCCTCCCATTAAGGCAGTGTCCTATCTATTGTATGCGTCTATTATAATCCATGCTATCTATGCCTTATTATTGACCTTACATAATAAGAAAGCTCGTCCTGTTGGTTATGCAAGTTATGCGGGTAATAAAAACAGTACTTGGAATTCGAGAAACATGGGTATTTTAGGGACCGTGCTTTTGGTTTTCATCGCAACTCACATGGCCAATTTTTGGTGGAAATTCCATAACGATGAAGTGCCTTATATAGAGTATCGCACCAATTTAAATACGCTAGAAACACAGGTTACGGAGCTAAATGCATCAGATTTTACAGATTATCAAAAGTTTACTGAAAACGGAGAAGAGGTGACGAAAGCGCGCGATTTATATAAGCAGGTAGAATATGCCTTCCAAAACCCGGTTCTAGTTGCTTTTTATGTACTGGCAATGGCGGCCTTATCTTTTCACTTAATTCATGGTTTTAACAGTGCCTTCCAATCACTGGGTTTCGATCATAAAAAGTATGTGCCGATTGTGCGCTTTCTTGCAGTATGGCTGTTTGGCGTTATTATTCCGATAGCCTTTGCTGCTATGCCATTGTATTTTTTCTTTTGTAAATAAAATTCACTTTCCCGGTTCGCCGGAATTGTGATAAAAATAGAATAAAGATGATGTTAGATTCTAAAATACCAGAAGGCCCATTAGCCGAAAAATGGTCAAAACATAAATTCAATCTTAAGTTAGTTAACCCTGCTAATAAACGTAAGTTTACCATCATTGTAGTTGGAACAGGATTAGCAGGAGCTTCTGCTGCGGCATCGCTTGCCGAGCTAGGCTATAATGTAAAAACATTCTGTTATCAGGACAGCCCCCGTCGTGCGCACTCCATTGCCGCACAGGGCGGTATAAACGCTGCTAAAAATTATCAAAATGATGGCGATAGTGTATATCGCTTATTTTACGATACCATTAAAGGAGGCGATTATAGAGCCCGTGAAGCCAATGTATATCGCTTGGCTGAGGTTTCGGTCAATATAATCGACCAATGTGTAGCACAAGGCGTTCCATTTGCCCGGGAATACGGCGGCTTGTTAGACAACCGTTCTTTTGGTGGAGCACAGGTTTCCCGTACTTTTTATGCTCGCGGTCAAACGGGGCAACAACTTTTACTGGGCGCCTATTCTGCACTGAACCGCCAAATTAATGCCGGCAAAGTACAATCCTATACTCGTCATGAGATGTTGGACGTGGTAATGATTGACGGACATGCGAAAGGCATTGTTACCCGTGATTTAAAAACGGGTAAAATCGAGTCGCATGAAGGGCATGCGGTTCTATTGTGTACCGGCGGATATGGCAACGTTTTCTTCTTATCTACAAATGCCATGGGATGTAACGTAACTGCTGCCTGGAGAGCGCACAAACGTGGTGCTTTCTTTGCGAATCCTTGTTACACGCAGATTCACCCGACCTGTATTCCTGTAACTGGCGACCACCAATCGAAGTTAACTTTGATGTCCGAGTCATTACGTAATGACGGTAGAGTTTGGGTGCCTAAAACAGTTGAATTAGCAGAGAAGCTCAGAAAAGGACAGTTAAAGCCGTCGGACATTAAAGAGGACGATAGAGATTACTTCTTGGAGCGGAAATATCCGTCCTTCGGTAACCTGGTTCCCCGTGATGTGGCTTCCAGAAATGCTAAAATGATGTGCGATGAGGGAAGAGGCGTCGGCAAAACCGGACTAGCGGTATTTCTTGATTTTGCAGAGGCCATCCAACGGATGGGCGAAGATACGGTACGCGCTAAATACGGCAACCTCTTTGATATGTACTATCAGATTACGGATGAAAATCCATACAAACAACCTATGCGTATTTATCCGGCTGTACACTACACCATGGGGGGATTATGGGTTGACTATAATCTGATGACCAGTATCCCTGGTCTATATGCTTTGGGTGAATGTAATTTCTCTGACCACGGAGCAAACCGGTTGGGTGCTTCTGCACTCATGCAGGGTTTGGCCGATGGTTACTTTGTAATTCCATATACTGTAGGTGATTACCTAACCAGCTTGGGAAGCTTTGCTCCGGTTGACAAAAATCATCCTGCTTTTGAAACTACCCGGAAAGAAGTAGAAGAGAAGGTCAAAAAACTTCTTAGCCTTAAGGGATCGAAAACCGTAGATGACATTCATAAGAAGCTTGGCCACATTATGTGGGAATACTGCGGTATGGCTAGAAATGAAGAAGGGTTGAAAAAAGCAAAAGTAATGATTCAAGAACTTCGAAAGGAATTTTGGAGTGATGTCACCGTCTTAGGAGAGAACGAAGAGCTAAATCTGTCATTGGAAAAAGCCGGTCGCGTAGCCGATTTCTTAGAACTTGGCGAATTAATGGTTGATGATGCCTTAAATCGCAGTGAATCTTGCGGCGGCCATTTCCGCGAGGAAAGCGCTACCCCGGAAGGTGAAGCAAAGCGGGACGATGACAATTTCGCTTATGTAGCAGCATGGCAGTATAACGGTGATAATCAACCGGAAACACTTCACAAAGAAGCACTCGTATTTGAGAATGTGAAGTTGACCCAAAGAAGTTATAAATAATTTAACCACTCAAATATATAAAGCATCATGAGTGAAGAAAGAACAATGAATTTAACGCTAAAAGTTTGGCGTCAAAAAAATGAAAATACAAAAGGTAAATTTGTTACAATACAAGCAAATGGTATTTCCTCGGATATGTCATTTTTAGAAATGCTTGATGTTGTAAACGAAGACCTGACAAGAAAGGGAGAAGATCCCATATATTTTGATCACGATTGCCGTGAAGGTATCTGCGGCATGTGTTCGCTGCATATTAACGGGCAGCCACATGGTCCTAAGCAAGGAACAACCACCTGTCAATTACATATGCGCAGCTTCCACGATGGACAAACTATCGTCATTGAACCTTGGAGAGCTGCGGCTTTTCCGGTAATCAAGGACTTAGCGGTTGACCGTACGGCTTTTGACCGCATTCAACAGGCAGGTGGATATGTATCCGTGAACACCGGTGGCGTTCCTGACGGAAACGCTATTCCAATTCCCAAACCAAAGGCGGATGAAGCTTTTGAATCAGCTACCTGTATTGGATGTGGAGCATGCGTCGCGGCTTGTAAGAATGCCTCTGCCATGTTATTTGTTTCGGCGAAAATATCACAATATGCACTATTGCCGCAAGGACAGGCAGAACGTTACCAAAGAGCACAGGCTATGGTAGAGCAAATGGATAAAGAAGGTTTTGGTGCCTGTACCGTTACAAAGGCTTGTGAAGCAGAATGTCCGGTGGGCATTAAGTTGACAAATATTGCGAGAATGAATAGAGATTACTTTAATGCGAAGTTCTTTAAAGAAAAAACTGCTCATTCATAAAACCGTTTTACACTAACTAAGCAAAAAAAGCGGTTCCTCTTTTGGAGGATACCGCTTTTTTCATTCTATTAGTTTAGATTATTAAAGACTTGAAGCTTTCTGCTTAGATGTTTCGTTTTGTTTCTGAGTAGCTAAATTTAATCGGATTGGAAGATTATACATAACTCGAACAGCCTGCCCGTTTTTCTGCCCGGGGGACCATTTGGGTGAGTGACTTAACAAATCGAGAGCAGCTTGCCCTGTTCCATAACCCAAATCTTCAACTACTTTAATATTATTCAAACTTCCGTCTTTTTCTATTATATACGACACTAAAACCGTCCCTGAAATACCTTTCTCTTTCGCTTCCATAGAGTACTTAAAATTCTCTCCGATCCACTTGTAAAAGGCATTTATCCCACCCGGAAAAGTTGGCTGCACATCTAAATCATTAAAATCAGCAATATTTTCCCAGGTACTGTCTTGCTGGTTACTCAATAATTTATTTTTATTAGTAGAAGAACCGTAACCAACAATAATAATTTCTTCTAGGTTTTCATATCCCACCAACTTAGTCGAAGAATATTTCCCCTTAGATTGACTATTTCCTTCCTTACCATCATATTCCATTCTAAAACTCACACGAAGTATATTCTTTCCTGTCGGCGTTTCATTCATTACCGCTGGCAATTTCAATACACGCAAAACCTCCATCTCCTGTCCATAGCCTATCGTATTCAGAACCTTCGCTTCGATCGAACTATTATTCTTTTCGAAGGCAATTTCTACACTTCCTTCTGCATTATTGGTTTTAGCTTCTGGTAAATACCTTATATTACTGCCAACTAACTTGTAAAAGTTACCTCCCACTGGAGCTCCAAGAGCAAAGTCGGTTAAACGCTTGGTCTTATCACTCACTTTTGCTGATGAAAATATTAACATAGCAGCAAACAATGGCACAGCCAAAACATATTTTAGCAATGCGGGTCTTTTTGATTTGTCTTTTAAAAGCATAACAATCCTATTTTTTATAAACGATTGATTCAAAAAATTATTCGTTAAGACGGATGATGATACCGAAAAGGTACGGCTAATCAGCAACTCGGCATAAGCAATTTTATCTGCGTGACTCGCATTTATTTTTTCGTCAGCAATATACTCATGTGTCAACTTGAGTGAACTTGCCAAAAAATAAATTACAGGGTTAAACCAATTGAAAATTTTAATCAACTCAACGAAGAGCACGTCCAGCGTATGCCACTCCTGCACATGTACTAACTCGTGCGCCATCACTTTCGCGCTGCCCTCCTGCTTCGTATCTACCTTAATGGTACGCATGAAAGAATAGGCGTCTCCACGATTGTTTGCCTGCAATCGCTTTATTAATCGTCTCGTTTTCCTGATAAGCAGCAGTCCTTGCGCCAGTACACCTCCCATATACAAGTAAATCCATAGAGGTATATTTATCCCTCTAAAAGGGCTAGCTGTATCCCGACTTACTCCTATATCAACGGTTACTGCATCTAAACTTGATCTAGCAACAAAAACCGTTGATGATCCAAAAGCGTTCTGTAACCACTCCAAGTGAACCATTGGCAGAATAAACGATAAGGCGGTGGTCGCCACCAAATAAATTCTATTCAACTGAAAAAATGTCTCTCTCGCTAGGAAAAACCTATAAAAGCCGTAAAACAGGGTTAAATAGATGTTGGCTATAATCAGATAGTTCATCATAATTAGTATTATAAGGTGTACACTTTACTTCTTTTTCGCTTTTTCCAGCAGTCTTAATAGCTCATCCGTTTCCTTTACATCCAGCTTATGCTCTTGTAAAAAAAACGACAGCATACTGCGAGGTGAATTATCAAAATACCCAGATAACAATTTGCCCGTCGCAAACTCTTTATAGGCATCCTTGCTCACCTTGGCAAAGTAACGGTGACTTTTCCCAAAACTTTCATGATCAACAAAACCTTTGGCTTCAAGAATGCGAATGATTGTAGATACGGTATTGTATGCAGGTTTGGGTTCGTCCATTTGCTCAATGATATCCTTCACAAAAGCTTTACCCAGCTTCCAAAGCTCTTGCATAACCTGCTCTTCAGCGCGTGTTAATTCTTTGATTTCCATATATTTTCCGGTTAATAACACAAACTTAAAACTAAATATTTAGTTTTACAACTATTTTCTTAGTTATTTTAAAATAAAAAAAAACGCCCTATTAAATGGGCGTCCATAAAAATATATGATGGGGAAAATCTTACAACCTTTTCTCCTTAAAAAACAGTTCCGCTATCTTAACCGAATCAGAAAAGAAGAGCCCTCACGTTTAAATATTTAGGGATCGTAACAAAGGAGGCATTTAAATCTGCGGATCTTTGTATGACTTCTGTATTGACATGCGTACATATCACCAAAGCTGCTATTAATATCGGTATCAATAACAGCAAGAATGGAGAAATATTCGATAAAAGCGTTTTCATATTTTTAGGAGTTAAGGTGTTCATTTTTTTTCTTAATTATTATGATACAAATAAACGAGTGTTTTCTTTTTTAATAAAGTTTTTTAGACTAACGCTTTATATTTCTAGACAAACAGGAGATTCATTACATCGGCTGTATTAGCAAGTTCATCGCTTAAGCGGGGCCGTTAGTATATCAAGAGTACCTAAATTGCCACATAAAAGATATATTTGTTACCTTGTAAGCAGCTATAAAAGCATAATATAAAAATAAGAGCGCTTAGCCTACATGAAGAGAAGTCACATCCTTTACCATATACTCGTTTGGCTTATTTTAGCCACCCTATTATTTTTGGCAAATGACAATAAGAACAGTCTTCCGCATTTAATCTTTTACAGTCTGTTCACGGTATTTAATGTTGGAATCTTTTATTTTACTTATTTCTTTACTGCCTCTTATTTTATTGGAAACAAGCGTTACCTTTCGGGCTTTATTATCTCCACTTGCTGCTTATTTGTTTGCGCGCTCATTAAGTTGACAATCGCCGTCTATAATGAACCTATTCTTATGCGTTACGGTGACCATATGGAACGAACCTTAACCAAAGCAGAATACTTTACTTCAGCCATTATAATCACCCTGTTTTTTATGCTACTAGGTTATGCCTTTCGGCTGGCGACAAATTCCTATCAAATGGAACAGGCAAGGAAAACACTAGAAACGGAAAAACTGAACGCAGAGCTGGCTTTTTTAAAGACGCAGATTAACCCACACTTTCTTTTCAACTCGCTCAATAATATTTATTCACTTGCCTACCAAAAATCAGATAAAGCACCGGAAGCCATATTGAGATTATCCGAAATTATGCGTTATATGCTATATGAAAGCAATGACGAGAAGGTGTCCTTAGAAGAAGAGATAAATTACCTGGAAAATTATATAGAACTCCAAAAACTTCGGGTTAAGGAACAAGTGTATCTGGATCTTCATATCAACATCGACAATTATCAGCACCGCATCATGCCGCTGTTAGTAATTTCCTTTCTTGAAAATGTTTTCAAGCATGGCGTTGCAACAGACAAGGAACATCCGATTAGAATCACCGTTGAAGTTCAGAATAGTCGCCTGCACTTCAAAGCGCAGAACAAGAAGAACAAGCTAAATAAAGATAAGTCCGGAGGAATTGGCCTGACCAATCTAAAAAGGCGGTTGGAGCTTGGGTATCCCGACAAGCATAGCTTCATTGTACACGATAACGAAGATTATTACAGCAGCGAATTATTTGTATATTTATAAAGCAAATTCATAAACCATGATACGATGTTTAGTAGTTGATGACGAACCTTTGGCATTAGATATTATAGCAGATTATATTCAAAAAGTACCGGAGCTTACCTTATCAGCAACAACCACCAATGCCATCGAGGGTTTAGGCTTGGTACAACAAGGGGCAATTGATCTGGTCTTCCTGGACATACAAATGCCGGAATTAACCGGCATCCAATTTTTAAAAATCATAAATGGAAAATGTGATGTAATTCTCACCACGGCTTACCCTCAATATGCGCTCGAAGGCTACGAGCTGAACGTCACTGACTATTTACTAAAACCCATTGCCTTTGATAGGTTTTATAAATCCATTCAGAAAGTCATTAGTCAAAAGATTCATTTTTCTCCAAAAAACTCCTCGGTTGATCAATCACAGAATCATAATAAAAACAGTGAGTTTATATTCGTAAAAACAGAGCATAAGATTCAACGTGTCGACTATGATGACATTTATTACATCGAAGGGCTCAAAGATTATATCTCGATTTATACTTCCAGTGAACGGATAATAACCCTTCAAAATATGAAAAAGATGGAAGAAACGCTTCCCGAGGAGCGATTCGTCCGCGTTCATAAGTCATACATCGTAGCTTTGGAAAAAATTGAGAGTATAGAACGTGGCCGGATCTCGTTAAAAGAAAAGTTGATTCCAATAGGAGATACCTACCGGGATTCCTTCTTTAAACGCATCGGCGAAAAACATGGTTAAAAGTTCAATTATTCAAGGGCTCCGCAGAGGCTAGGTGGACCTTCGGCTTTCCAATAATATGATAGTTACCTTTTCCCGAAAGCACGTTATTATAAACCAACATATCGGTCGCGGCTAAGATCTGTTGAGCCTTTTTTGTAGCGTCGTCTTTCGTTAATGCTACACGATACCTACCTTTCTGAAAATAGTACCGCGACGCAATCTCTTCTTCAAGCTGTCCCTTTATATATTCTTTATAAAGTACTAAGTCTCGATTTTTGTGCGACCTTATCTTTTGCGCAAGGACTTTCAATTCGTCTGCAACCTGCTCGCTCCGACTTTCCTTTTCCAGCTCTGACCGCAAGTATTGAAGAGCCTTTTCCGAACGTGTACTGTAGGTGAAATTATGGGCCGATAGATACGTCAAAAAGTCGCTATAATCTTCATCCGACAGCCGAAACGACTGAAGGTCTTTTAGCGAACTATGTTTATGATAATACTGATTGGCATAACCGGAAATTAAAAATTTATTTTTCAACTCCTGTACAATCATACTTTGGGCTTGTTCATTTATTTCAATATCAGGCGATATACCGTCACCATTATATACTTTTCTTCCATTTACCGTACTAAACTCCGTGATTAAACTATCATTAATCTTTATCGCCTTGCCCCGGTTATCCTTGTGCGCATAGTCGAGCGCTTGAATGCATCTGCCTGAGGGTGTATAATACTTTGCTACCGTTACTTTTACTAAATTATTATAAGGCAAACGATAGGTTTGTTGCACGAGTCCTTTCCCGAAACTCTTTTTTCCTATAACTACCGCACGATCCAAATCTTGCAACGCACCCGCCACTATTTCAGAGGCAGAAGCCGAGCGCTCATTGATCAATACAACTAAAGGTAATTGAAGGGCTAAAGGAGCTTGCTTCGTGATATAAGTAAATCGGTTATCCCCTTGTCTTCCTTGTTGAAAAACTACTTCCTGTCCTTGCCGAACAAAAAAATTTACAATCTTCACCGATTCCTGCAGTATTCCCCCTCCGTTATCACGTAAATCCAGCACAAGCCCCTTTAATGGAGCTGTTCGCCTCATTTCAAGAATCGCTTTGCGAACTTCATCCGCAGCGCCGGTTAGGAACTTATCCAGTTTTATATAACCTATATTTCCGGGCAGTGTAGTCGAATAGCTCACATTAGGCTGTATGATGTTCTGACGGGTAACTTTGATATTTTCCAGGGTTCCGGTCAGGTTCTTTTTGATGCCCAGTTCAATTACGGTCCCTTCTTCCCCCTTTAATAGATGACTAACATCTTCCGAAGTCATTCCTTTAACCGCCTGGCCGTTGATACGTATAATTTCGTCTCCCACCTCCAACCCTGCTTTATGGGCAGGATAGGCCTCAAATATTTCGGCAATTTGAATACTTTTATCTTCTAAACTTACAATCTTGGCACCCAATCCTGCATATTGTGTGTTTATATACCTAAGACGAAAATCATCTAAATCTGATTCAGGCACGAATTCGGTGTAGGGATCCAATTCTTCCAGCATGGCATTGATTCCCTTTTTCATTAAGAGATTTGGATTTACATCCTCGACATAAGTCATACTGACTTGTCGGTAAAGAGCTGAGAAGATCTCAAGATTTTTTCCAATCTCAAAGAAATCATCTTTAACGAACGTGAAAGCCATGAACAAGACTCCAACTACAAGTCCTACTAACAGCTTAACGATGTGACTACGTTTGGTTAATCTTTTCATCAGCTTGCATTTTATTGATAGAGGATCAATGCCCAAAAATCAAGCTCTTGAGGCATTACTATAAGCATAATCTGTACAAAGAATCTGACGTAGATTGGCGGGTAATAACTCACGAACTATACTAAAGCCTATTGCTCGATAAATCCGCTAGCCCCTTCTTTAATGTAAACAAGATATATTCCGGTTTTCTTTTCACCCGTGTTGACAACCTATTGACGAGATCTTCTTCTTGCCCCGCCCGATAGTCAAGGTCCTCGTCAGTCAGGTGATTATATTTTCGCTTAATCTTTTCCCGGAGAACCTTCCAATCAGCTTCATTTAACGTAAAAGACATCATATATTCTGGTTTTAAACAAACTTAAAACAAAATTTCACTAAATCAAACAGGTAACACATATATCCGGGCCTGTAACCCTCAAAAAACGATTTTAGGCTCGAAATTTGTGGAATCAGGTATCGGTATAGTTAACAGATGCTAAAACTTTACCATACATGCTATTAACAATTAAAAACGAGTATGAACATGAAAAAAACACTTTTATCTATTTGTATACTGATTAGTACAGTGACAATTGCTTCGGCTCAATTACTTCCTACTTTTCAGCTTGGTATTAAAGGAGGGTTAAATTTTTCTTCCTTAAGAACAGACGGGAACTGGTTTGACAAAAGCAGCCGCACCGGTTATCAAGCGGGCCTTTGGGCGCGTATTGGCGGCGCAGGCTTTCATTTTCAACCGGAGCTTTAAGTAACAGGAAAAAATGCGGAGGCAAAGGTAAATGAAGGGGACGCTGAAGTAAAAATGGATTTTACAAGCTTAGATTTACCCCTATTACTAGGTACTCGAATCGGACTAGGCCCCATCGCTGCCCGTGTACAAGTAGGTCCGGTAGTCTCCTTTATAATTGATAAAGACAATTCGGTTTTTGACAGATTAGGCGAGGTTGGTAAAACCGGATCTTATAAAAACCAAGCGATTGCTCTAACCGGTGGTGTAGGTGTAGACATCATGCGGCTTAGAGCTGATTTGCGCTACGAACATGGCTTAAGTAACTTAACTAAAGATGGTGCAGAATCGCAAAAAATAAACGTATGGACTATCGGTATTGGCTATAGGTTATTTTAATTTTAGCAAAAAAGAGCAGTGTCTCTCCGCACTGCTCTTTACTTCTTATTTTCAGGAGGGTATACACCTAGTTTGGTTTGCATAATAATAGCAATACTGTTCGCTCTGAATTTCGCTTCTTCTGCACGTTCGCCACTAAACAACTCGTTTACGGTATTTTCCCATATATCAAGCCATCTATCAAAATGGGCTGGTTTAAACGCGGAAAGATAATTTAAGTTCATATGCTTAAAAAGCATCCCCCCTTTATAGGCTCCTGTTTGAAATAAAATATTTTCCCAGAAAGATACAATCGTGGGAATATGTTCATCCCAATTTATCGGAACTACCGAAGTAAAATAATGCCCTATTAGCGTATCTTTTGTAGCTCGCTCATAAAATAAGCGAACTAAGTGTTCAATATCCCGTCTATCCTGTATATCATTCATTTCTCTATCTCATAAGCGCTGGTTAAACTAGCTAGACAAAGATACGCATAATAAAAAAAGGCCACCAAGAATATGGTAGCCTTCCGTCAGATACTAAAACAAACAGTACATACTTCTAAAGTACTTTACCGTTATCTTAACTTTACTATTTTGATTTGGTATCTCAAAAGCAAAGTCATTTGTATATTTAAACCTTTGATAGGTTTCACAAATTGTCAATTTAATTGTCTATTGAGGCCTCCCCCGATGGACATTAACAATGACTTTCATACGCTCTCTTATCTTGCTGTGCCATTGTTTCACTATTCTGTATAGAAATAGCGTGCCAAAAAAAGAAAGGGGCCGCAATGCACCTAAGAGTTCATTTTTCTATCGCTCATCTTCGCCATAGGCACACAAAGTGTGGAAAAAAATCCACATTTTGGTAATTGAATTTCGGGTGACGCGTAACATCGGTTATCGAAAAATCCTGCGATGATTTAAAGTCGCTTCTTAAGGCCCGTATTATTTAGCATTAATACGGAACCATTCCTGCATTCATACCGTCGTATATGTTATCTTTGCAATATATGAATGCATCAGAAATAAACAATCGCTGGCGTGTATTGCAAAAATATACGGCCGATCATTTTGATACAGAGGTTCCCGATATAAAAGTTTTTTTGTTTCTAATAGGCGTACAGGAGCTGGGTAAGGGACCACAAAAATTCTCCAAAAGGCAGAAGGAAGAATTAATGCATATTGCAACCTGCCGATTATTTAGCGAAATGGGTTTCTATGAACTGGAAGGCGTCGACCAAGATGGGTGGCCACATTGGAAATTGATTAAGTCAATTCCCAATTACACCCTTTTAGAACAGGAACTCATTCTAAAGTCGCTCATTATTGATTATTTTGAAGAACATATCCCAAACTCTACAAATACTAAAACGCTATAATCTATCCGCTATTCTATATGAAGAAAACAGTTCTCTTCTTGTCTTTATCACTTCTTAGCTTATTTACATTCGCTGCAAAACCTGAATATACCTATGCGCGTATTTCAGTAAATGGCACAGCATGCATTGTAAGGCTCTATAATGAAACCCCTAAGCACCGCGATAACTTCATTAAGCTTGTAAAAGAAGGCTTCTATAATGGTACTCTTTTCCATCGGGTAATAAAAGACTTCATGATTCAAGGAGGTGATCCCGATTCTAAAAATGCACCACAAGGGACGCTTTTGGGAGAAGGAGACCTGGATTATAAAATTCCGGCAGAGTTCAATGATAGTCTCTTTCATAAGAAAGGGGCTCTTGCCGCCGCTCGAGATAATAACCCCGACAAATCATCCAGTGCAGCACAATTTTACCTCGTCCAAGGTAAAAAGTACAGTCCTAAAGAACTGGACCGTTTAGAGCAGTTGAAACTGGAAGGTCGGAAAATCCCACCCTACCAACGTAATGTTTATGAGACAATAGGAGGGACTCCCTTTCTTGATCATAACTATACCGTTTTTGGCGAAACCGTAAAGGGCTTGTCTTTAATTGATAGCATAGCTGCATTGCCCACAGACAGCAATGACCGACCACTCCAAAACGTTACGATGGAGGTGAGCATTCTTACCCCTTTGGCAACCAGAAAATTGGAAGCAGAGCTGAAGGGAGTGCCGTATAAGCCAAACATTTTCAGACGATTTTTAGATTTGTTCGCAAAATAACAGCGATTCTTATCGAATAAGATCGCCTAATTTCCGGTACATTACAAGACAGAACAAAAGAACTACTCTAGATTGATGAAAATAATAACGTATAACGTCAACGGTATTCGTGCCGCCATGCGTAAGGATTGGATAAATTGGTTAAAAGAATCGGACGCGGATATCGTTTGTCTGCAAGAGATTAAAGCTTCACCCGATCAGCTTATTGATTTATTATTGATCGAAGGACTTGGTTATGAACATTACTGGTTCCCTGCAGAGAAAAAGGGTTATAGTGGAACAGCCATTTTAACAAAACGTAGTCCGAAACATGTTGAATATGGTTGTGGCATTGAGGCCTATGACAAGGAAGGAAGGATCATCCGTGCAGATTTTGAAGAATTGTCCATAATAAGTGCTTATTTTCCATCCGGCTCTAGCGGCGATGCCCGACAAGATTTTAAGTATCAATTTCTGGACGATTTTCGCCGTTATAGCGATAAATTGTTAACAGAGTTCCCCAGCCTTGTCATTTCCGGCGACTATAATATTTGTCATCGCGCAATAGACATCCACAATCCCAAATCAAATGCCAATAGTTCCGGCTTCTTACCCGAAGAACGGGCTTGGATGGAAAGCTTCATTAATAGCGGGTATATAGACACCTTTAGACACCTCCATCCGGAGCCTCATCAATACACCTGGTGGAGCTATCGTGCAAATGCACGGGCTAAAAATCTCGGTTGGCGAATTGATTACAACATGGCCAGCCGCGCTTTAGAAGGCCGTATCAAACAGGCTGCTATTTTAACAGATGCGCTACATTCCGATCACTGCCCCGTATTTTTGGAATTAGATTGCTAAAAAATCGTTCTGTCGTTCATTAATGACAGCCTTTAACTGGTATGATCAGCAACGATTAACCATTTACCTCCTATTTTTTTAAATAGGAGCGTAAAGGTACCTCCAAGATCATCGTTCAGCCGTTTTAAATGCCATTTACCCAATACGAAATAGCTCGTTGGAGATAAGCGGTCAAACCGCAAAAGATTAAAAGCTAATGTTCCCATGGCGTTCCGGTCCGGATAAGTTTTCTTATATCTGTCAAAGGCTCCTTGCCAGCCATAAATAGGTCCCGCCTTGCTAACAAAAAGCAAGCTATCGCTTTTCCAATAGCCCTCCATAAACCGTGGGATATCTCCAACATTCCACGCCTGTTCTTGCCTCTGCAATACGTTTTTAATGGCCGATACCTCCTTTTCTTGTGCGAACAGGCCTGCTGATAGGGAGATCAGTACTAGAAAAAATAAACTTTTTTTCATCCTATTATTGTCTTTTATTCATTTTTTGCTTGTTTTTATGCTGCATTCGGCGGTTAATGGCTAATAAACCGGGATGTAAATAATTTTTTTTAAACGGGAACGCTTCATATCAAGCGTTTTCCGGTGCTCAATATAGATATTACTGCTGAATGTTTATAATAACGCCTTAAGAAGAATTTTCCAACAAATAAACCAAAGGGATTTCTATTCTTTAAAAAATATTTTATACTTTTGAAACAAAAGCTTTAGGGGTGTCCCATTATTGGGGCTGAGAGTTACCCTCACAACCTGCTCAGGATAATGCCTGCGAAGGGAAAAGTAGACAAGTCTTCTCATACCGTTCCGGTTGACTTCTAAAGCATCAAATTTTTTGCAATATGGAAGTCAACATTAATCATCAGACATTTTTTGTAAATGGCCAGCATCTTATCGCTGCCTTGGAGAGTTATGGACTAACGCAAACAAAAGGTGTTGCCATTGCCGTAAATGAGCACGTTGTTCCCAAGTCTAGTTGGGAAAGCTTTCAGATCCATCCGGGAGATCATATAACGATCATTACCGCAGCACAAGGCGGATAACGCGTTTACAAGAAAAATTACCCATAAAATCTTTTCAAATGAAAACAGAAAAACTGCCTTCGGCGCAAACTATCAGCAGAACTCCTTTTCCAGGTTCCAGAAAAATCTATGTGCAAGGCGCTTTGCATAATGTTCAGGTGCCAATGCGCGAAATATCATTGAGCGTAACGACCGATCGCTTTCGGAATATAACAGAAGAAAACCGCCCTGTCACCGTTTACGATACAAGCGGGCCTTATACCGATCCGAATGTAGCTATTAATGTGCGACAAGGTTTACCGAAATTAAGGAATCCCTGGATTGAAGAGCGAGGTGACACCGTTCGACTGAACGACATTAGCTCGGCATATGGCAAATCCCGACTGAGTAACCCAGCGCTTGATTATTTACGTTTTGAGCATTCGACATCCCCCAGAAGGGCTAAGGATGGAGCGAATGTCTCTCAAATGCATTATGCCAAAAAAGGTATGATAACCCCTGAAATGGAATTTATAGCCGTACGTGAAAACATGCGCCTGGAAGAACTTTATGAGAAGGACAATAGTTTATGGCAACAGCACAAAGGGCAGAATTTTGGCGCACATATATACCAGGGATTTATAACACCGGAGTTTGTTCGGTCGGAGATCGCGCGCGGACGGGCGGTCTTACCAAATAATATTAATCATCCTGAAACCGAGCCCATGATTATCGGTCGGAATTTTTTGGTTAAGATCAATGCGAATATAGGCAACTCAGCCGTAACATCCAGCATCGAAGAAGAAGTAGAAAAAATGGTTTGGGCTATTCGATGGGGCGCTGATACGGTAATGGATTTATCAACCGGTAAGAATATACACGAGACCCGTGAATGGATTATTCGAAATTCGCCTGTGCCTATTGGAACGGTGCCTATTTACCAAGCGCTTGAAAAAGTAAATGGCAAGGCGGAGGAATTAACTTGGGAGCTTTTTAAAGACACTTTAATTGAACAGGCGGAACAAGGTGTTGACTACTTTACCATTCATGCGGGTGTGCGTCTTCCCTATGTACCTTTAACGGCCAAGCGGACAACAGGCATTGTTTCACGTGGAGGATCCATTATGGCTAAATGGTGTTTAGCCCACCATCAGGAAAATTTCCTTTACACGCATTTTGAAGAGATCTGCGAAATCATGAAAGCCTACGATGTTTGCTTCTCGCTGGGCGACGGTTTACGTCCCGGGTCTATAGCAGATGCCAATGATGCGGCACAATTTGCCGAATTGGAAACATTAGGAGAATTAACACAAATCGCATGGAAACATGACGTTCAAACCATGATCGAAGGCCCGGGCCATGTGCCCATGCACATGATTAAAGAAAATATGGATAAACAGTTAAGGGAATGCGGCGAGGCCCCTTTTTATACCCTTGGCCCGCTTACAACAGATATAGCACCCGGATACGACCATATTACATCGGGTATTGGAGCAGCTATGATCGGCTGGTTTGGCACTTCGATGCTCTGTTATGTAACCCCGAAAGAGCACTTAGGACTGCCTAATAAAAAGGACGTAAAAGACGGTGTTATCACCTACAAAATTGCTGCTCATGCCGCAGATCTTGCAAAAGGTCATCCCGGAGCACAGTATCGCGACAATGCCATGAGCAAGGCCCGTTTCGAATTTAGGTGGGAAGACCAGTTCAATCTTGCGCTTGACCCGGATACTGCAAGGGAATATCATGATGAAACCTTGCCGGCGGAAGGTGCTAAAACAGCACATTTTTGCAGTATGTGCGGCCCAAATTTTTGCAGCATGAAAATCACACAAGATGTTAGGCAATTTGCTGCAGAACAGGGAATAAACCCGGAAGAGGCGCTTGATAAAGGGCTCCATGAAAAAGCAAAGGAGTTTCGCCAAAATAACTTTGAACTTTATTCTTGACACTTACAACATGAAGCTGGTTATTATAAGTCCCGAAACATTCATTAGGAACGAATCAAAAACTGTTAATCAACTGTTTGATCATGGGCTGGAAGTCTTCCACGTAAGGAAACCAAATGCGGATATTAAATCTATTCGAAAATTTATCCAATCCATTGATCCTTTCTTTCATCACAGGTTAATTGTTCATGGCGACTGTAATCTGCTTCAGGAATTTAATTTGGCAGGCATCCATTTGAAGGCAGGTGAATTTGAGGTTTTAAAGGAGCAGAGGGGGGTTATTTCCAGTTCGGCACATTCAATAGCGGAATTTATAGCAATGGACAGGCCTTGGACACAAATTTTTATCAGTCCTGTTTTTGATAGTATTTCAAAAACAGGATATCGTAAGGCCCCGCATTTGTTAGAAATGGGAAGCATAACAAGGCAAGGGCAGCTTATTGCTCTTGGCGGTATTTCGGATAGAAATATTGGTCTAATAAAAAGAAAAGGTTTCGACGGCGCAGGGTTATTAGGATATATATGGCTTACAACAAATCCCTTGTCAAATTACATCAATTTAAAGCATCTAGTAGAGGAACGAACTTATGAATCGAATTAAAAAACATATAGAGCGGCTACAATATATTACGCATGCAACAAAAGACAAGTCGATTATCGATCAAGTCCATATTGCGGTGGACGCCGGCATCAAATGGGTTCAATTTAGATTAAAAAATGCTGACGATGATACCTTTAAACAGCAGGCTATGGCTTGTTTGGAAATTGCTAAACGGCACCGTTGTACTTTTGTCATCAATGATCGCGTACATGTTGCAAAAGAAATCGATGCAGATGGCATTCATATCGGAAAAGAAGATATGTCGCCTCGCACGGCGAGGGAAATACTCGGCCCCGATAAAATCATTGGGTGCACAGCAAATACCATTGATGATATTATACAGTTAAGCAACCTACCTATTGACTATATCGGCTTAGGACCCTTTAGATTTACTAGAACAAAAGAAAAACTAAGCCCGATTTTAGGTTTAGCCGGCTATGATGAAATCATGAAAAAGGCAGTGGCTCACAATTTATCCGTTCCTATTATTGCCATTGGTGGAATCCAGGTTGAGGATGTCGGCCCGTTATTCCAAACGGGCGTACATGGTATAGCCGTCTCGGGAATTATCTCAAACAGTAATCACCCACGAAAAGACTGCCAAAATTTACTGAAACAAATAGAAGCACAATCATGTCCAACAGTTTAAAAATAGCAGATAAGATCTTCTCCTCCCGTTTGTTTACAGGTACGGGAAAATTTAGCTCCTTGTCGATTATGGAAGAGGCCCTGCTCGCATCAGGGTCTGAATTGGTGACAGTCGCACTGAAGCGTATCGATGTTACGCCACAAGATTATTTACTCAAACATCTCGATCATCCACAAATTAGCTTGCTGCCCAATACCTCCGGGGCAAGAACGGCCAAAGAAGCTGTTTATGCAGCAGAGCTTGCTAGGGAAGCCTTGGAAACAAATTGGTTGAAGCTTGAGATCCACCCGGATCCGAAGTATCTCATGCCGGATCCGATAGAAACCCTACTTGCTGCGGAAGAATTGGTTAAAAAGGGATTTGTTGTATTGCCTTATTGCCATGCTGATCCTGTACTTTGTAAACGGCTGGAGGAAGCGGGCGTAGCTGCTGTTATGCCTTTGGGGGCACCTATCGGCAGTAATCAGGGCCTGCAGACACTTCCGATGTTGGAAATTATTATACAACAAGCGAATGTCCCCGTTATTATAGATGCAGGTATCGGTAAGCCAAGTCATGCAGCGCAAGCAATGGAAATAGGAGCAGACGCCGTATTGGTAAATACGGCTATTGCGGTAGCTCCCGATCCAATCAACATCGCGATCGCCTTTAGAGAAGCCGTCCGGGCGGGTAGGATTGCTTACGAAGCTGGAATGGCTATTTCAGGACAAGAAGCACGTGCTTCCAGTCCGCTAACTTCCTTTTTAACGAATACATAATGTTCACAACTACTTTTGATCAGTTTGACTGGGAAACAGAAAAGGCTTCTATCTACAATAAAACACAGATCGAAGCTGAAAAGGCACTGTTGGCAAAGCACCGTACCTACGAGGATTTTAAGGCATTAATTGCACCCGCAGCGCTCCCTTTATTAGAGCAAATGGCTCTATTAAGCCAAAGAGAAACGCAGCGACGTTTTGGCAAAACCATTCAGCTGTATGCACCTTTATATCTGTCGAATGAATGCCAGAATATCTGTACCTATTGCGGTTTTAGTTTGGACAACAAGATACCAAGGAAGACGCTTACGTCATTGGAGATCTTGCAGGAAATTGCTGTGTTAAAAAAAATGGGTTACCAACATGTTCTACTGGTAACGGGTGAGGCGCAACAGCAAGTTGGAATGGATTATTTTAAGAAGGTTATTCCGCTCATTAAACCACATTTCGCTCATATAGCCATGGAAGTGCAGCCACTGGAGGAGTGTGACTACCGAATATTACGTCAGCTCGGTGTTAACACCATTTTGGTTTATCAAGAAACGTATCATCAATCCGATTATAAAATACACCATACCAAGGGCAAAAAGTCAAACTTCAGATATCGCTTAGAAACACCCGATAGAATCGGACGCGCTGAAATCCACAAAATTGGCTTGGGGGTTTTGTTAGGACTTGATGATTGGCGCACCGACAGTGCTTTTGCCGCCCTCCATTTGCAGTACTTGGAAAAGACGTATTGGAAAAGTAAATTTTCCATTTCTTTCCCCCGCCTTCGCCCGCACGCGGGTGGTTTGGAACCAAAAACGGTTATCAACGATGCGGAGCTTGTTCAACTGATTTGCGCGTGGCGCCTATTTAACCAAGATGTAGAGCTTTCCATGTCTACACGTGAAAGTCAGAACTTTCGGAATAACATTATCAAATTAGGTATTACATCGATAAGTGCCGGTTCTAAAACCAACCCCGGCGGTTATGCTGTTGAACCCCAAAGTTTGGAACAATTTGAGATTGATGATACGCGGACACCGGAGGAAATCATTGAGGTTATAAAACAAGCAGGATATGACCCTGTTTGGAAAGACTGGGATGCTATCTTACAACTGGATTGACATTTATTATTGGCTTCATGTTAACTGACAGAGAATATTACGACCGCCAGATAAAGTTGACGGGTTTTGGCGAGTCCGCTCAAAAAAAACTACAACAGGCAAGGGTGCTGGTTATAGGTGCCGGTGGACTTGGTTGCCCGACGTTACAATATCTCGCAACAGCAGGTGTGGGGCATATCGGGATTATTGACGGGGATCTTATTGCTATGCATAACCTACATCGACAGATTCTCTTTAGTCGAGAAGATATTGGCCATTCCAAAGCCTCTGTTGCTGTAAAGAAATTAAAGCAGCTACAACCAGCTGTCCAACTCAAATCCCACCCCTTTAGCTTAAGTGCTGAAAATGCCTTGGACATCATATCACAATACGATCTAATTGTTGATGGCAGCGATAATTTTAATACACGTTATCTGGTAAATGATGCCTGTGTGATAAGCGGTAAAGCCTTCGTATCAGGTGCGGTAAATGATTACACAGGGCAATTGTCGGTCTTCAATTATAATGAAGGGCCAACTTATCGTTGCCTTTACCCTGATGCACCCGATCCTGATTACTGCCATAGCTGTTCGATCAATGGCATCCTCAATGTATTACCCGGCATTGTTGGTCTATTGATGGCAAATGAGGTTATAAAGGTCGTTACAACCTACGGAGATGTATTAAGCGGCAAATTGCTGACAATCGATATTCAAAAAAATCGCTATCAAACCATCTCTTTTGCTGTGGATCCGAACAATAAGAAAATAAACACCTTGAAACACCACAAACATGTAATGCATGACCATGAGGTGCTGACTTATCAACGATTAAATCCCAATACATTACTGGTTGACGTAAGAGAAGATTGGGAATTTGAAGAGAAAAATATTGGAGGTATCAATATTCCGCTCTATGAATTGCCTCATCGGATTTCCGAAATTAAAGGCAATCACCCGATTATTTTTTTGTGTCAATCGGGACTGAGAAGCAAGCAAGCCGCTGCCTTATTTAAAAATGAAAACCGACAAATTATGATCGCTAAGCTGGATTAGGGTCGATTCAGCTTTTCGTTATTCTTGTGTCTTTCGCTATCGCGAATAGACTTTTTATGAAGATTTTTTTCGAGTGCGTCGGTTAGATCAATTCCGGTCTGGTTTGCTAAGCAAATCAAGACAAAAAGCACGTCGGCCATTTCGTCCGCTAAATTTACTTCCTTGTCAGATTTTTTGAAGGACTGTTCACCATATTGTCTTGCCATGATGCGAGCAACTTCGCCCACTTCTTCCATTAACATGGCCGTATTGGTAAGCTCATTAAAATAACGGACACCGGTTGTTTGAATCCAATGATCAACTAATTCTTGCGCTTCCTTTATTGTCATAGTTCTTTATCTAGAAATGAAACTCAATAGTTTTCTTTATCCTTTGTGTTCATTATGATGGTCACGGGTCCATCGTTAAGTAAATCGACTTTCATATCAGCACCAAAAACACCTCTCGCAACAGCTTTACCCATTAACGTTTCCAACTCGTTAATCATTTTATCATAAATAGGCATTGCCTGTAACGGCTTTGCCGCTCGTATAAAAGAAGGCCTATTGCCTTTCTTGGTTTGTGCAAAAAGCGTAAATTGCGATATCAGTAGGATATCACCCTGCACGTCCATAAGCGATTTGTTCATCAACCCTTTGTCGTCGCCAAAAATTCGCATATTGACGATTTTTTGCGCGAGCCAGCGTACATCGTCCTCTCCGTCTTCTTCCTCAATTCCCAATAATATCAATAAGCCGTGTTTAATCTCTCCCGTAATTTTTTCAGATACCTTACAAGAAGCTCGACTGACACGTTGTAGTACCGCTCTCAATTACGTTCCTCCTTTTTAGTCCATAAATGGGCGATGTGAATAAGCGTTAATGCCGCCTTCTGCATATCTTGTACGGAAACCCATTCTTGTTTTCCGTGGAAAGCGTGCTCTCCTGCAAAAATATTGGGACATGGGAGCCCCATAAAAGAAAGTCGCGATCCGTCCGTTCCGCCCCTTATACTTCTCCTGATGGGCTTTAAGCCTGCCAACCGGATGGCCTGAAGCCCGATATTGATAATTGCAGGATATTTATCCAACACTTGCTTCATGTTGCGATATTGTTCATGAATGATCAATTGGTAAGAACACCCCGTATATTGTGCTACGACCTGCTTAGCAATGCTATCCAGTATTTGCTCATGAGCAAGAAGTTGTTCATCCCTGAAATCTCGAATTATAAAATCAATTTTCGCCTGCTCAACGGTGCCCGATATGGAGACGGGGTGAATAAATCCTTCTTTGTCGCTTGTCGTTTCGGGAGAAAGCCTGTCTTTAGGCAATGCACTTACAACTTCAGCGGCAATCTTTATAGCACTCTGCATTTTTCCTTTTGCAAAACCGGGATGGGCACTGATTCCGTTAATGGTAAGTGATGCCCCGTCAGCCGAGAAAGTTTCGTCTTCAATTGAACCAGCGGTTTCTCCATCAACAGTATAACCAAAATCAGCGCCAAGTTTCTCCATATCTACTTTATCTACACCTCTGCCAATTTCTTCGTCCGGTGTAAAAAGGATTCGTATTTTACCGTGTTTTATTTCCGGATGCTTTAACAATAAGGCTACCGCATCCATAATAGCAGCAAGCCCCGCTTTATTGTCAGCTCCTAACAAAGTTGTTCCACTGGCGGTGATGATGTCATTGCCAATCTGCATTTGTAGATCCGGATGGTTTTCCTTCGTAAGCACCTGCGAAGGATCATCCGGTAACACAATGGGGTCGCCCTGATAATTTTTATGGATGATCGGCTTTACATCCACGCCACTACAATCAGGAGAGGTATCCATATGCGAACACAAACAAATGACAGGTATAGCGGGATCATCAATATTGGCATCCACCGTAGCATATACATACCCAAATTCATCTAAATGCGCATCATGCACGCCTAACGCTTTCAGTTCCTCCACCAGCAACCGCCCTAAATTCTTCTGCTTTTCAGTAGATGGTTGGCTTATGGAGTGTGGATCACTTTGCGTATCTATTTTCACGTAGCGCAAAAAACGTTCGGTAACGCTATACTCCTCGGGCTTTATCAAAATACTCATTTGGTAAAATTAATACTTTCCTGCTATTCTTTTTAAAGCCTCTTTAGCTTTATTCTCTATGCTACTTTCGTAATCGTGGTTTTTCATATTGATTGCTTTACTGTAGCAATCTGCCGCCATTTTATACCGCTTTTTTTCCACATAAATATCTCCGAGGAAGAGTGCTGCATTAGCCGCATAATAGTATTTGCTGTCTTTACCGAAGGCGATTGTGTATTGATAAAACTTGATCGCTCCATTAATCCCGCCGGTTTCATGAAATACGCGAGCAAAACGATAACAATATTCAATTTTATCTCGTTTTTGCTTATAATTATTGGCATTTTCTTTTTCTAAAACGTCCTTTGCTCTTTCATAATAGCCCCCGTCAAATAGAAATCTAGCCTTTAATAAACTTTCATTGGGTACTCCCTCATTTGCTTCATTGAGGGCTTGCTTATCTTTTTCGTCATAAGTGGTCCCGTTAAGCTGTATCTTTGAGAGATAAGCCTTATAATTCAAACTATCGCCCTTCAGCAGAGAAATGTATGCCAAATGAAGATAAGTGTCTTTTATATAGCTTCCTCCTGCACTTTCCTCTAGGAAGCGTTGAAAATCTACCTTTGCTGAAAAATCCAGTTTATGAAGCTTGGCCATTCCCTGTAAATAGTCGAGATAGGGATAATTAACGTAATCGGCACTTTTTGGCTTTGCGATTAAATACGCTATTGCTTCATCGTTATGACCGGTTTTAAAAGCCGTAAATGCGCGGATGTAAAGTTTCAGTAAACTATCATCTTGCATTTTGCCGGTCAAAAAATAAATTTTTTCAAACGCTTGCTTCTTCTTGGTGATGTTAACCCAAACCTGCATCAGATAAAAAACAGATTCGTCATAAAAAATTTCATAAGCTGACCCTGGCAAACTATTCACAAGCTCTTCCAGCATCTTCTCGCCTCTTTGGGTGCTACCGTGTACGCCCAACGTACCCAGCGCCTTCTGCGCGCCCGTGGGTAAGGAGCCGATTACGGCATTTACCATGCCTAAACCTTTTTTGTTAGGAAGAAATTCCGGAAATTTCTCCATGTTTTCATGGAGCATATTATAGGCTTTTTTAATCTCTAGCGCACTGGCCACATACTCTTGGTACTTACCTCGAAGAAGGGCCCATTGCAGGTTTATTTCGGCTTGTGCAAAAAGATAGTAAGGAGAGTTCTTATCGCCTCCACCGAGTTGAGACAAACGGCTTGATTTGTTCTTTTTTAACTTATCGAATGCCGACTTGTCATCGCATGAAAGTATGTAGAAATAGTCAACATAATTCTCCAATAAGGGAATGAAGTTGTTCTCCGGGTTCACCAGTCTCTCTTTTTCGAGATATTGCTTCGCCAAATCCAACCTTAAATTTAAAATTTCTACATAGGCTTGTTTACAATTAGCCGAGAAGTCAAAAGCAGCATAGGTTCTAGGAAATAAACTAAAGGAAAGGGTGAGGAGTAATACTAATTTGCGCGCCATGTGCATTTGATTAACGAATATGATTCCTCTTTATTAGCAGTAACAATGCCAAAATACACCGCCAATAAAAAAGCCCAGGACATATGACCTGAGCTTAACAATATGTTATAATAAATTTTAGGCTTCCAATGTGTTCTCTACAAAAGCCTCATCCACCAAAATACGGCCACAGTGTTCACACACAATGATTTTTTTACGTTGACGGATATCTAACTGTCTCTGCGGTGGGATTTGGTTATGACATCCTGAACACGAATCTCTGTCGATTGTTACGACAGCCAAACCGTTCTTTGCATTATTACGCAATCTGGTGTAGGCAATGAGTAAACGTTCTTCGATGTTTGATTCCGCTTCTTCTGCTTTTCGTAATAACTCGTCTTCGTCTTTTTGCGTTTCAGAAGTTATTGTATCCAATTCCTCTTGTTTAACGGCTAAATCTTTCTTACGTTCTTCTAAATCGCCTTGCGTTTTTTCGTAGATCTCCGTTTTGTTACGAATCTCAAATTCATGCTCACGGATTTTCTTCTCGCAAACCTGAATTTCTAATCCTTGAATCTCAATTTCTTTGGTAATCGCGTCGTACTCCCTATTATTCTTTACCTCATTTAATTGGGATTCATATTTCTTAATAGCAGCCTGCGCTTCCTTAATCATGTTTTTACGATTAACGATAGCGTCTTCTAAGTCATCAAGCTCTGAACGGATCTTTTCCATACGAGTTTCTAGACCAGCTACTTCGTCTTCAAGATCAGCCACCTCGATAGGCAATTCTCCTCGAACCTGACGGATCTTATCAATTTTGGTATGAATTGTCTGCAAATCCCAAAGGGCCTGCAACTTTTGCTCTACGGTTTGTTCCATTAAATATAATAATTTATGGGGTTTGTATTTACTCCGGTTAAACGGACTGCAAAGTTAGGAAATTTTTTTTGAATTATTTCCAACAATAATTCCTGTGTAAACTGCTCACTTTCAAAATGTCCGACATCGGCAATAACAATTTTTTTCTCCGCATCAAAAAACTCATGATACTTATAGTCAGCCGTCACAAACACATCAGCCCCTTGCCGAATAGCTTGAGATAGTAAAAAGCCGCCCGAACCTCCGCAAACAGCAACGCGTTGCACACGCTTACCCCTTAAACGGGTATGCCTTATTACACTCGCCCCCAAACATTGCTTAAGAAGTTCAAGAAACTGGCGCTCTTCTAAAGGCTCCGGTAGGCTCCCTATCATGCCGCTACCTACTTGGTGATGTTTATTTTGAAGTTTATAAATATCGTAGGCAACCTCCTCGTAGGGATGCGTTTCATACATAGCGATCAAAATTTGCCTTTCCCGATGTTGCGGATAGATAACTTCTATTCGTTCTTCGACTTCGTAATGTCGTTCTCCGATCGAACCAACATAGGGATTTGTCTCCGCCCCCGCTTTAAAGGTTCCGGTTCCTGATGCATTAAAGCTACATTCACTGTAATTTCCGATATGACCCGCACCCGCTTTAAACAATGCTGACCGGAGCTGCTCTGCTTGCGTCTTCGGAACAAAGACAACCAGTTTATTCAATAGTTCCTCTTTAGGCGAAAGGATGGATAGCTGTTGAAGACTTAGCTTTTCCGCGATCTTCTTATTGACTCCTCCATAAATATTATCCAAATTGGTATGAATGGCATAAAGAGCAATATCATGCTTAATAGCCTTCATTACAACACGTTCAACGTAGCTACGTCCATTAAAGCGCTTTAAACCTTTGAATACAATGGGATGATGAGCGATAATTAACTGACATCCCAAGTCAATCGCTTCGTCTACGACCTCTTCTGTACAATCGAGTGATATAATAGCCCGATCAATATTCTGATCAGGGTTTCCCACGATCAATCCTGAATTATCGTAAGACTCTTGATAAGAAAGAGGGGCAATCTGTTCTAAATAATCTATTAATGCAGCTAAAATCATGATTTAGTTTTCTTCCTCCTGATGCTCTTGTTGTTCGCTAAGGAATATATTATGGTCTTTTAACAATTCCCTAAACTTGTTCATTTTAACCCAATAGGCAAAGAAATAGAAAAAATAGACCAAATTCACTCCCATTAGGATATTCACGGGGAGTGGAAGCATGGTAATGATATACAAAATAGCAACGGTAATACCGGTTGATCGTCCGGGAAATTCCTCCTCAGCAATCTTACGATCATAAAATTCATTCGTTAAAGAATCCGACATACGTCTTGCCAATTCAAAGTTCCAATAAATGTTAAAAATCGGAATTAACACTAAAAACGCTTCGCCCGGTTTCATGAATCTATTTTCCGGTGCGATCAATTTCAACGTAGCCCTAAACGTATTTGCATACAAAACTTTGATAAATAAAAAGAGAGCAGCCAAAGCTCCTGCGGCAATTAACGTTTCCCGGTCAATATTATTTATATCCAATTCCATTGGTACGAAAGTACATCAAAAACTTAGATAACTGAATTTTATGTGCAATTTACAAAACCCATACGTTACCTAAGCAGCCAACTTCCGATCCATCTTGCGCAAAACATAAAGAATATTGGTAATTAAAGGTTCTTAGGCTTATTCATGAACCAAAGGCTCACTGCCAAATTCAGCAAAATCCCGACCAATAAAGCCCCCCCAAATCGCCCCATGTATTCTTCCATATAAGGCTGCCTTTCATACTGTAATAATATCGCCGTAGCCAAGCCTGCAAGTACTCCGCCTACCAGTAAAATCATAAAACCTTGAACAAATGCCCGAAAAAACGAAATCTGATGATTAGGCAGCGTATTTTTATAATGAGCGATTCCAAAATAGAGCCCTAAAAATGGGATAAAAACAGAAAGATATTCCATCCATGAAATTCCTAAGAATCCTGCTGAAGACCCTCCGCCGGTTTTCTGAATAACGAAAATCCATATTCCGCTTAGAATGCCGATGAGAACACCGTATGGCCATGCTTGTTTCATAATCAGTGCTTTTAAATTGTTTCTGTATAACAAGATTAATATATTATTGTTTAGTTACTCCCAGTCGCGGCTCGGGTTCCCGATATCGAACGACCGTTGCGAATGTTGTTTTATATAGTTATTTTAGTTTACCGGTAAAAACGCATTACATTGGCATTTCAAAAAAGAGTAGAAAAACATAATGAAGCTGATTTATTGAGTCGATATAAATCTACGGGAGAATTACACATATTGGGCGTGTTATACGAACCATATATGCCGCTCGTTTATGGTGTATGTTTAAAATACTTAAAGGATGAGGGTCGCAGCGAGGATGCTGTTATGCAGATATTTGAACAGCTTATACAGAAGCTACGCATTCATACTGTTAATAATTTTAAAAGCTGGCTATATTCATTTGCTAGAAATTACTGCCTAATGGAATTGCGTGCAGCCAATAAAGAGACTACCATCTCCATAGAAGAAAATTCTTTTATGGAAAATGAGCTCGTTGAGCATCAATTCTTAGGAGAAGATATGCTTGAAAGCAAACTCACGCAGATGGAGAAATGCTTAGAGCAATTAAATATGGAACAGCGAGAATGTGTTCGGTTATTTTACTTGGATCAGAAATGCTACAAAGAGATATCAGACCTCACCGGCTACGATTTGAGTAAGGTTAAAAGCTATATACAAAATGGCAAACGGAACTTAAAAATATGTATGGAAAAAAATGACAAGTAACATAACGAATATTATACGAATTCAGCAATACCTTAAAGGAGAACTATCTCCTGAGGAAATGAACAAATTGGAACGGGAAGCATTGGATGATCCTTTTCTGAATGATGCATTGGAAGGTTATCTACAAAAGGGTGTAAACACACAACACTTAACTTTACTTCAACAACGCTTACAGAATAGAATAACGGAGCAGCCACAAGAAAGAAACCGCATGCTTTTTACTTCGCAAAGGCTCGGCATAGCAGCTGTTGCTTGTTTGTTGTTTGTTTTGGCTTGTGTCTTGCTTTGGATGGTTAACACCCGAAATACAGCAAATAAGACGAACCGAGAGGTAACGGTAGAACTGAACACAGGTGACCCTATTCCTTCCGGCAACGGATTATCAATTGCAAGAAAGTTAACAGCATCCTCGGCATCGCCGGCAGCCGGATGGGATCACTTTAATGATTACATCGCGAAAAAAGCGAAGTCCAATATGGCTAAAGGAGTCATTGTTCTTCGGTTTCAAGTAAACCAACAGGGACGGCCATTCAACATACAGGTAATAAAAGGCACCGAATATAGTCAGCTAAACGAAATCAAACAGCTATTGAAAGGTGGACCGGCTTGGGAAGCGAATAAATCGGGGGAAGTTGAGTTTGTTTTTGAATAGATGTAATTCTATTCAAAAACAAACCTGAAGCTCTTTATAAAATATAATGCATAATGCCATAAGTGATGCCCGCCAAGATTGCGGATACAGGAATGGTTAGTACCCATGCCCATAGCAAACTGATTGTTACGCCCCAACGGACAGCCGACACACGCTTAACCAAACCAACACCTATAATGGAACCTGTAATCGTGTGGGTTGTAGAAACCGGGATTCCGAAGTGCTCGGTAATTCCTAGGGTTAAGGCTCCCGCTGTTTCGGCACCAACTCCCTCTAAAGCTGTCACTTTCGTGATTTTTGTTCCCATTGTTTTTACAATTTTCCATCCACCGCTCATGGTTCCTAATGCGATCGCACTATAACAGGTTAAAGGGATCCATTCCGGCATATGATCGGCATTTGGTAAATACCCGCCTGCTACCATGGCAACTACAATAATTCCCATAACCTTTTGCGCATCGTTTCCTCCGTGAGCAAAGCTCAAAGCGGCCGACGAAACTAACTGCAATCGCTTAAACCATTTTTCTGCAACCGCCGGGCGAGACCGTTTTGCCAAGTGCAAAATTATCAGCGTTATAACAATTGATATCAGCATACCAATTACAGGGGCCAACACAATGAAAGAAATTATCTTTAGGGTAGGTCCTAAGTTGATGGCACCCATAATGGAATCACCCAGAAATAGCGCATGGGCCATGCCCGCACCTGCAAACCCACCGATCAGCGTATGTGAGGAGCTGGAAGGAATTCCGTAATACCAGGTAAATAAGTTCCAGCTGATGGCAGCAATCAATCCGGCTAGGATAACTTCTAACGTAATATAATTTTCAACTACTGTCTTCGCTATCGTATTGGCAACTTTGTGATCTGTAAAATAGAAATAAGCCGCAAAATTAAATGCTGCTGCCCAAAGCACAGCCTGAAAAGGTGTCAGCACTTTAGTTGATACAATGGTGGCAATGGAATTAGCTGCATCATGGAAACCGTTTATATAATCAAAAGCAACGGCTAGCACAATAACAACGACCAGTATGGTTAACATAGATTTTAAATTTTAATTAGTGAAGGGCTTAAATGTAAAAATAGCACGCGCAAGATGCTACGCATTTTTCACTAAAATACTTTCTAACACATTCGCCACATCTTCACACATATCGGTTGCGGTTTCCAATGTAGCAAGCACCTCTTTATACTTTATAAGAGATATCGCATCTTTTTCGTATAAGAACAGGTCGCCTATCGCTTTATTATAAACGTAGTCGGCTTTGTTTTCCACACTATTTACACGAACGCAAGCATCTGCGATACTTCGCACATTTTTCAAATTTCTTAACTCATGCATACCCTTGGAAAGCGCAGTAACCGCTTCCACAATCAGCCCCGCTAATTCGCGGATTGGATCTGTAATGGTATCGACATGATACAGCTCCATCCGATTTGCAGAATCAAAAATATAGTCAGCGATATCATCCAAAGCACTTGCAAGTGTATGAATATCCTCACGATCAAAGGGAGTAATAAAGTTCTTTCCTAACTCCAGATGTATTTGATGGGTGATTTCATCCCCCTTGTGCTCCAAATCTTTAACCTTTTTATAAAGCGTTTTTCTTTGTTCTAGATCATCTGTATTAACTGCCTCGTGAAGTGCTTGGGCGATGTCTATCAGGTTAGTACTTGCCTGTTCAAAAAGAGGGAAAAACTTTTTGTCTTTTGGAACGAAGTATTGGAATATACTGTTTAGCGACATTTTGTTTTTTATATATTATGTTGCAAAGGTATATCCTTTATGTTAAGTTAATGTTAAGTTTGTGCTAACTCTATCCAAATGAACATTTGTGTAACAAGGAAAACGGTTCATGTATTTAAGCCTTTGCTAAAGTAAACCCAAAGGTTGAACCCAATCCTTCAGTACTTCTTACGGAAATTGTTTGTTGATGCGCTTCCAGTATATGTTTCACGATGGCCAATCCCAATCCTGATCCACCAATTTGCCGTGAACGACTTCGATCGGTTCGGAAAAACCGTTCAAATAAGCGGGGCAAGTACTTCTCCTCAATGCCGATGCCATCGTCCGTTACCTCGATGAGCACCTGGTCATGCAACTCGTAGGTTTTAATATAGGTGTGCCCCTTTTCTTTGCCGTACTTAATAGAATTGCTAATTAGGTTGACCAAAACTTGTCGAATTTTTTCTCGATCGGCGTTTACAAAAATTGGATAACTATATTTCTGCTTAAAGATTAGTTCTATATCATGCTTTTCTGCTTTTAGTTCTAAGGATTCCATTACTTCCTTAACGAGCAGGGAAAGATCAAATCGTTGGTAATTTATTTTAATTTCACCGCTTTCCAATTTAGCTATTTCATCCAAGTCTTTGATGAGATAACTTAGCCGATCAATGTTGTTGGAGGCTTTTTGCAAAAAGACTTCTGCTCTTTCAGGATCTTCATACATAAGTCCATCTTGAACGGCTTCTAAATATCCCTGAATAGCAAAAAGAGGTGTTTTAAATTCATGCGATATATTTGAAAGGAACTCCCTTCTAAATTGTTCCTGGTTTTTCAATGCATCTATCTCAATTTTCTTTTCCCTCGCCCAGGCTCTTACTTCTTCATGCACATCGTTGATAGGATCGTCACCCAATTGCTCGCCCAAGGCTTCCTTTAAATCTTTACCCAATTTAAGGTTATGGATCATTTTGTAAATGAGCGTAATCTTTCGATAAATATAGCGTTCAATGAGGTAGTAAAAAACAAAAAAGCTGCAAATGAACGCAATAACAAACGTTATTAGGAAGTAATACCAACTATGCTGAAAGTAGAAGTTTACCGAACTTAATGATAAAGCAACAATTAATGCATTTATTGAGACCAGCAACTTAAATTGCATAACCGGTTTAGTTTAAAACTTTTTAATTAATAGGCTGCTCTTCATCAAATTCACCCAAGATGGTGATGCCGCCCTTCACTTTATCGCCCAGCTTTACATTCACCTTTGTTCCTATAGGCAAGAAGACATCTACACGAGAGCCAAATTTAATGAAGCCAAATTCTTCTCCTTGCTTGACTTCTTTGCCTTCGTTAACATACCATACGATTCGCCTCGCTAGTGCTCCGGCGATCTGCCTAAACAAAACCTCTACGCCAAATGAGCTTTCTACAACGATTGTCGTTCGCTCGTTAAGTGTTGAAGATTTTGGATTCCAGGCCATCAAGTATTTCCCGGGATGATATTTAAAAAATTTGACGATACCGGTAATGGGGCTCCGATTACTATGTACATTAATCGGCGACATGAAAATGGATACTTGTAATCGTCTGTCTTTAAAATATTCTGTTTCTTCTGTTTCTTCAATAACCACCACCTTCCCATCTGCCGGGCATAATATCTTTTGTTCACTTGGACTGATTTTACGGATTGGGTTCCTGAAAAACTGTATAACCGTCACAAGAAGTACAAACGAAAGTATATATACGATCCACGTCAATATACTATTGTCTGAGTAAAAAAAATGCACCAACGCATTTATTACAAAAACAAATAATATTGAAAGCGCTAATGTCGTATAACCTTCTTTATGGAATTTCATTAGAATAATTTATTATTGTGTGTGCCCTGTAAGGTCATTATTTCGATACAAACTTAGCATATTTTTTCCTCAGAATAAATTATTAATAATCTTGCATGCCCATATCGCTGTGTCATATCAAGTTTGTTCATTGCATCATGCACAGGTACAGATAATAGGATGGATTATATCGCACGATATATGTCCTTTAAATTACGGCCGATGCCGTTATAGTCAAGACCATACCCCACAACAAATTGATTCTCTATTTCAAAACCAACATAGGCAATTTCTTCAAAATCATGTTCAAGCGCATCCGGTTTTAACAGCAGGGTGCAAACAGCAATAGAAGCCGGTTCTTCTTCCGCGATTAACGCAATCACTTTCTTCAGCGTATTGCCGGTATCTACAATATCCTCCACAATTACAACCTCTCTTCCCTTGAGCGGATGACTGAGGCCAATTAGGTTTTTCACTTCTTCTTCCCGTTGATCACCTCGATAGGAGGCCATTTTCACAAAACATACCTCTGAAGCAATATGTACTTCTTTCATCAGATCGGCCATGAACATAAAACAGCCATTTAGCACCCCCACGAACACCGGTATTCTATTTTCATAGGCTACATTTAGCTGTATCCCTATGAGCCGTAATCGCTTTTTTACCTGCTCATGCTCGATCATTAGCTCAAAATCTTTCTGATCTATTTGTATTTTCATCAATCCTGCTGCTCGTCTTTTTTATCTTTTCCAAAAAGCCTTTCAAAAAAACTTTTTGCTTCTTTAAGCTCTTCCTCCAAAATGTCCGGTTTAACCGTATCCACTTGAAGCGTATCGGGCCTTGCGGGCCGGAGTGCCTCCCTAAGCGTTACGTTATAAAACCCGTAACTGCTACTATCGCGCGGCACGAGGCCACGCCGGGCCATAATACCGCCTATTAGCCTAAAATAGCCTCCTAGGTAGGGCTTTAAATGGCCATCATACTGGAATGGATAAAGGCCTGTCTTTGGTTTCGGTATGATACTGGCCAGATAAATGCTTTCTCCTACATTCAACTGGGAAGGGTGCTTTCCAAAATAAAATCGCGATGCTTCTCCGATTCCATATACGTTTCTACCCCACTCAATAATGTTAAGATAAACCTCAAACATTCGATTTTTACTGACTATCTGATTATTTTCAATCAGCCAAACCATCAATATCTCTTCTATTTTTCGCACCAATGTCTTTTCTCTTCCAAGAAAAACGTTTTTTACTAATTGCATGGAAATCGTGCTACCCCCTCGTTTAAAAGCTTTGGCTTTTAAGTTGGCCGTAATAGACATTTTAAATGCATCAATCACAAAGCCTTTATGACTAAAAAAAGAAGGATCTTCGGTGGTCAACACCGCATTCCTGAGATTGGGTGATATTTCATTAAGTGGCGTGAAGTTGGGATTATTGGGCGACACATCAATACTACGCATCGCCTTTCCGTCTTCATAAGGTATGTAAGTAAATGGCGTATTAATCTTTGCTAAATTCGTTTTACCCCATGAATTTATGCGAAACCCTTTTTTATCCATTCCCGCAGCGAGACGTACACTGTCAGGATTATCTAAATCTACAAATAAATCTAAGTGGTACTTCAATTTTCCCGAAACCCTAATGCCTTCCAAATTATCAAACATTCCATGAGGAAATGAGTCAAACATATCCTGCGCATCAATTTCCGGCATCTCTACACCCAATTCCACCGTACGATGTGGTTTAAAGGTTATCTTTCCAAAAGGATGGGCAGACAATTTTTTTATTTTCACTTCCGAACTCCTGTCCAAACCGATGTAGTTTTCGCCCACCAAGACCTTCGCATCGATATGCCCCTGTGGAATGACGATTTCCTGCTCAGCTATCCTCCAGTGTTGAACAACAAGATTTTTGGCCGCCCACCCTCCTGATATTTGTAGTTCTCCGCCATTCATCGTCACCTTTCGCAAATCCGTTTCCAATGTATCAAACTTTAAGGTAAGTCCATACTTCTTTTTGATAACCGGTAATTCAACTGCTTTGCCCTCGGCATAAACTTTAAAATACAATTGCTTTTTAGACGGACGTACGCGCCCTAAAACATGCCACACCGCTTCATTCCCATTAATTTTTACAGTAGAAGACAAATCACCGTCATCAATGATGGCTTTTGGTACCGTTATAATTTGCTTAGCACTATCGTCCACATAACTTGCCTCGAAATTGGCAAGCTTCATGTTTTCGGGAATTTTATAAAGCACGCTGTTGATTAGCTTATTGGCCAATTCGGCTAAATTCATTTTGGTGCCCCGTTGCGTAGTGTCTGCCTTTTTCTGCTTAAACAAGAAATCATAATTACTCAGGCTGTCTTTTTTTACAAAAGATAAGGAAGCATCGTGTAGATTCAGCGCAGAGACTTTTACATCTCCTGATAAAAGTGGCCAAAGTTTCACGGTGACATCTAAATAATCAACGCCCAATAGCTGTTCCCGTTGGTTTGGTACCACGCGAAAGCCTTCGAATGTCACGGTACTAAAGCCAGAAAAATACGCTTTATCTATCTTTACATAGAGGTCATAATCCGTTTGAGCTTGCTTTTTTATTTGCTGCAGCGCTTGCTGCAACAAGCTTTCCCTTTTATTATAGATGACGCCGAGCGCGATCGCTAACACCACCAAAATCGTCCCCAGAACGATTAGCGCAATTTTAATGTGCTTCGGATGAATTTTTTTTAAATATTCTTTTATCATAACGGGTGGACGCACTATTATTCGTCAAAAGTAACACTATTCTCTCATTATTAATGGTTCATTCACATCAAAGATAGGGGGATGACTATCGACGCAATGTATACTGTACGTTTGTTTATAAAATGTAGAAATACCGCAAACCCGGGTAAAGACCGCATTATCTACCCTATATTTCGTATTTTTGTACAAAATATGGAGTTCAAATGATAACTAAAGAACAGATATTACATGCTTTAAGTTTTGTTGAAGACCCTGATTTCAAAAAAGATCTTGTTACCTTAAACATGATCAAAGATATTGAAATCACACCACATAAAATCAGCTTCAGTGTTGTGCTTACAACGCCTGCTTGTCCTATGAAAGATCATATTGAACATGCTTGCCGTAATGCGATCGCGCACTTTGTCGACAAAGAGATTGAAGTTTCCATTAACATGACATCTCAGGTAAAATCGGCTCCCAATCAACAACTGGATAATATTAAAAATATTATCGTTGTGGCTTCAGGAAAAGGAGGAGTAGGGAAGTCAACCGTTGCAGCTAATTTAGCGTTAGCACTTCATCTTAAAGGAGCAAAAACCGGCTTATTAGATGCCGATATTTATGGTCCATCCATCCCTATGATGTTTGGTGTGGAAGGCGCACGTCCCAAGGCTTCTAAGACAACCGATGGAAAAACGAAAATAGAACCGATTGAAAAGTTCGGGATTAAACTATTATCTATCGGTTTTTTTACGGATCCGAATCAGCCTATTCCCTGGCGAGGGCCAATGGTAAGTGCTGCTATCAAGCAGTTGTTTAACGATGCTGATTGGGGCGAATTAGATTATTTAGTGGTTGACTTGCCTCCGGGTACCGGCGATGTACACATCACAGTAGCTCAAAACTATCCCGTTGCAGGAGCCGTTATTGTAACGACGCCTCAAAATGTTGCCTTGGCCGATGCGACAAAGGGTATTGGCATGTTTATGATGAATACGATTAATATCCCTCTACTAGGGGTTGTTGAAAACATGGCCTATTTTACCCCCGCGGAACTACCTGACAATAAGTACTATATTTTCGGAAAGGATGGCGGCAAACGACTGGCTGAAAAGTTTGATGCTCCTTTTTTGGGCGAACTTCCTTTGGTCAAAAGCATTAGTGATGCCGGTGATAATGGCTATCCCATTGTAACTGATGAGGACGAGCTTATTTCCAAAAACTTTATATCAATTGCCGAAAAAGTGGCGCAACAACTGTCCTTACAACATAATATAAAGGAAGTACAAAAGCCGGATTTTACACAGTAAATAATTTTTAGTATCTTTACATCTATTTTAAAACCACAAAGGTTATGAGCTTACAGGAGAGAGTAGAAGAAGCACTAAACACCCTAAGGCCTTATCTCGAGGCGGATGGTGGTAATGTAACCATAGAAGAAATTACGTCAGAGAATGTCGTTCGCTTGCGCCTGTTAGGATCGTGTGCGTCTTGTTCAATGAGTATTATGACTTTTAAAGCGGGTCTGGAACAGGCCATTCAAAAAGCTGTTCCCGAAATTACCGCAGTAGAAGCAATTAACATTACCGATCCAAATGACCCGAATGCTACCATGCCCCAGCGTGTTAACTAATTGACGCAAATCCTTTTAACATTATTTAACAGGAGCTTTTGCTGAGTTTTGGTAGTTTTATTGCATTATGAAAAAAATCGTTTTTGTAACCTGCTTGCTTATTTTAAGTGTGTCTACCTTGGCATTTGCCCAACAACATACCGAAAAGAAGCTGGTACAGTTTAGCGGAGTTATACATAATGCGGATTCAAATATCGCTGTGCCCTATGTAACATTGACAAATCTCTCTTATCAAAAGCAGCTGTTTAACGCAAATCATCAGGGTTTCTTTTCTTTTGTAGCCCATGAAGGGGACACGATAAAACTCAGCGCTGTAGGATATCGTTCCGAGCAATTAGTGATTCCTAAAACCACCACTAACAAAGTGACGGTCAATTTAACAATGAAGGCGCAAATTATCGATTTGCCCGTCGTCACGGTTTATCCATGGGCCAGTATAGACGAATTTAACTACGCATTCATGAATTTGCAGATCGCCGATGACGATTATCTAATCGCTCAAAGAAACCTTTCTTATGAGTCATTGGTAGCGATGTCTAAGGTAGTTCCAAGAAACGCAACCGAAATACAAAATTTAGACGCGACCAGCAGACATATTGGTTTAACCAATAAGACTGTCAATCAACGCAATTCCAACGCATTGTTTAGTCCCTTAGCCTGGGCAAATTTTATCAACCAAATTACGCAAGGAAATAAGAGTCGAGCGAGCGATAATTAGCTGTACTCCCTTACATGATTAACTTTTTATCCATCGAATTTTTTCTTCGACAGGTTTTCGTTGGCCTTCTGCTTCTTTTTCATGATGATATCCTAGATAAAAAAGTCCCAAACATTCCTCATTTTGACTGAGTTGCAGAAAATCGCTCATCCCACTCAAGGTACCCGGCGTACTCCAGTATCCACCTATGCCTTTCGCTTTTGCTGCAAGCCAAAGATTTTGCGTCGCACACCCAACAGCCGCTATTTCCTCCCAACGCGGAACGATTCCACTATAAGCTATGTTAATTGCAATTACCGCCGCAGATTTTAGAATTTTTTCCTTGATATTATCAAACTTCTTTATCAAAAACTGCTCTTCTTTCGTTTGCACTCGATATAATTCGGCCATCTTATCAGCAAGCGCTTGGAGCCCTTGCCCTTTAAATACCGTAAAAAACCACGGTTGGGTGAGCTTATGACTTGGTGCATAATTAGCATATGTCAGAAGTTCCTTTATAATTTCATCAGGAATATCTTGATCGATATAACTTACAGGAAAAACACTTCGTCTATATTTTATATTATCCAGAATTATCTTTTCAGTAGACATATGTTTGTCGTAATTAAATGAACGGTTGCTACATGCTATAAAAAGCCATAGCCACTTGCAGTGGCTATGGCTATGAGTCCGATGTGTTCGAACCAAAAAACTACTTTGCCGAAGCAGCCACTTGATTATGAACAGCAGGTTTCAATTCTATGAAATCGGCCATGATGTCTAAACTTTCATCTTCGATGAAATCGTTATCCATCCGGGGAAGCGCTTGTCCTTTTGCTATGGCCGGTAAGCCTTTTAGTTGCCGGCGAGCGTTTACACGATCTCTATTTTTTGCATCTTGATCTTCTCTTTCCTTCTTTAACTTCGTTTCCTGCAAGGATACAGAAGTCTCTCCTTCACGCTTATTGAACGCTTCGATATCGTCTAAAAGATATTTATATTCTGTAGACGTCTTCATCCGTTCATTATGCTTCTTTATCAGGACGGGTTTGATCGCACTTAAATCGGCATAAGGGTTATAAGAAGAAGATTTAATTTGGTCCCAGGGAAGAGCTGCTTTTTCTGAACTTTCTCCAAATTTATCTGCTGCATAAATCATAGGAAATTCTATATCAGGCGTGACTCCCTTATGTTGAGTGCTGCTTCCATTTATTCGATAAAATTTGAATGTTGTAAAATTTATTTGTCCGAATTTCGGGGCACCTTGAGGCATGCTTTCATCATTGGAAGCTTCATTCGTTTTATCTCTGGCACTCAACAACAACCTATCGGCACGGCTAATAAATTGATCCATGGCTACCGCACTTTGCACAGTCCCTTTTCCGTAAGACTGGGTTCCAATAATAATTCCACGTCCATAATCCTGGATTGCGGCAGCAAAAATTTCAGAGGCTGAAGCGCTGAATCGGTCGATTAAAACGCCTAGCGGCCCTTCCCAGCTTATGCTTTCATCCTCGTCGTTGTTAATTTCCACGCGATTGTTCGGGTCTCGAACTTGCACAACCGGCCCTGATTTAATAAAAAGTCCGGTCAATTCTACAGCTTCAATTAAAGACCCTCCACCATTCGCCCTCAGATCCATTAAAACCGCATCGACCTTTTCTTGTTTTAAGGTATCTAATATCCGCCGTACATCTCTTGTTGTACTCTTATAATCAGGATTTCCAGCTTGCATTTCTTTAAAATTCAAGTAGAATCCCGGAACTTTTATGACTCCTATTTTATACGTTTTTCCATCAGCGCCCTTAACCTCTTTCACTTCTTTCTTTGCTGATTGCTCTTCATCTACAATCTTATCTCTCACTAAGGATATTATTTTTGGAGCAGAAGTAAGTTCTTGGCCGGCGGGAATTACTTTCAATCGAACCGTTGTTCCTTTAGGCCCCTTTATTTTAGAGACTACATTACCAAGCCGCCAACCAACTACGTCTACAAATTCACCGTCACCTTGGGCCACAGCAATAATCCGATCATCTTGCTTTAGGGTTTTATCGCGAAAGGCAGGGCCACCAGGCACTATACGCATTACCTTTACGACTTCATTATCCATCATTAACTGCGCGCCTATTCCTTCAAACGAACGGGCCATACTCTCGTTAAAGCGCTGCGCATCTTCCGGAGTGAAGTAATTGGTGTGGGGGTCAATAGCGCCCGTAAAAGCATTCATCATAATTTGAAACGCATCATAATTATTAGACGTGTTTTCCTGTGAAAGCAAATTTTGGTAACGTTCTTTTAGCGTTTTTTTATTTTTTGTCTCCTCCCCTTCTTTTCCGGTACTACTCAATTTCAGATTTAAAAGATCGTATTTTATTCTTTTCCGCCAGCTTTCCTGAGCCTCGGCCTCGGTTTTGAACCAAGCAAGTTTCTCTCGATCGTAAACGAAAGACTCCTCTTTAGTAAAATCATATTTCTTGTCTATCTGGGAAATGGCGTATTTTAATTGCTCATTAAAGCGCTTTCTGTAAACATTGTAAATATGAAACATCGCGCTTAGATCACCATTCTTTAAATCATTTAACAAGACTTTACGATAAGGTTCAAAACTGTCGATATCCGATTGGAGAAAATAATTTTTCCCTTGATCCAGATTTTTCAAATACAGATCAAAAACGACGGATGACAGAGAGTCATCAAAAGGAACTTTTTTGTAATGCGCCTTTTCAAGCAGGGCGACTAAATCTTTGGTTATAATTTCTTGTTTGGCATTGGGCCGCAGAGCTCCTGAACCTTCATCCAATTTAACGCGCGGGTTAGCACTACAAGCAACTGCTGCAGCAATAAACAACGCCAAAAACAATTTTTTCAACATCTCTTGGAACGATTTAATATCCATTATTTATACGTAATACTCTCTTGGACAACGCTGTCCTCAAGGCTTTAAAATTATCAAAAAAAGAACCAAAAACCACACAGCAATATAGTATAAAACTATTTCTTTTGTAAATCATATAAATTTTACATTTATGCGATGCTATACTTTGTCGGAGGGCTTGTTACATGGAAGTATTCTGCATTACTGTCATGGTATCTTCTTTTGTTTTTGATACCGTGGCCTTTACATCGCTAGTGGGAAATAACCGATTTTTGATATGGTGATAAGCTGTTAAATATTCAGAGGCTTTTGTATAATTTTTTGTCTGCAAATACACATCCCCTAGATCATCATATATACGTAAGCTCAACATCTCATCACCTGCCTGTAAAGCATAAGCGGCTGCAGAAGTATAATCGGTGATGGCTAGATCATACTCCTTCAGTAATTTCTTTACTTTACCAAGATGGTATAAACTATACGACAAATCACGCTGACCATTACTTGCCAACGAAGCAACTTTTACAGCCTGAAGGTGGAACCACCTGGATTCGGTATATTTTTTTTCCAACAAATAAATGGCAGCCAAACTATTATAAGCACTCACACGACCGCTGGTGTTTTTCTCTTTTTTGTACAAAGGCAAAACTCGTTTAATGATATCATGCTGTGCTTCTTTAAATTGTCCTTTTCTAGCCTTCAAAAGTGCTAAATGCTCTAAGGCTATCGCCATGTTATGTGTACTGTTTGCCTTTAATGCAGCTTTACTCATTAGCTCATAATAGAGCAGGGCTTTATCGGTATTGTCCAGAAACTCATATAAGGCCCCTAAATTATTTGCAATAATAGCTTGTGCATGGAAGTCGTTAATCTCTCCCTTTATAGCAAAGGCTCGTTCAAAGCTACCAATAGCTTGTTCATAGCCCCTGTCTTCTACATATAAGAGCGCCAGCCGGTTTTGCAGATCTGATACCATCTCCATATTTCCAATTTGCAAATAGGACTGTAAAGAACGTTGGAGAGAATTCTGTAGATCGGCTCTATTTATACTTGTATGCGTGGGTAAAGGATAATACTGCCCGGTCTGCTGCAAAACAGCGCTGAGGCCTCTTTCTTCCAACCCTTTTGTAACGAAAACTGCAGCCATGCGCTTTTTGTCAAACTCTTCTTTCAGCAATTGCTCCTTGGTCTTTTCGGGTGGAAGTTCATATAAAACAGGGCCTATTCCTGAGAAATCTTTTACGGATACTGTGTCTGGCACAATCCCCCTATCACTTCTTCTTTTGGATAACTTGCCTTTTACCCCCGGTGAGAAACCCATTAATAGGCAAGAAACCAATGTATATTTAAGTATCTTTTGCACGTACGCCGTTTTTATTTATTTCCTATTATACAAACTTATATAAAATTGATTTGATTTGCAATTTTATGATATCCAAGACATAACCTATTTTTTCGACTTCTTTGTCGCAATGTTGGTATTGCTTTTAGATAAAAATAATAGTAGGTTTGCTAAAAAAGATGGCAACAACTCCTCCTTTGGCTGAGCGCATGCGCCCTGAAAATATAAATGATTATGTTGGTCAATATCATCTATTGGGCCCGGATGCTGTTTTAAGAAGATCCATTGAAAGTAACAATCTTCCATCTATGATTTTATGGGGACCTCCCGGGGTTGGAAAGACGACCTTAGCTTATATCATTTCGAAGCGTTTAAATCGCCCGTTTTTTAACCTCAGTGCAATAAATGCCGGGGTTAAAGATGTTAGGGAAGTCATTGAACAAGCGAACTTAAGTAAGGCCATGTTTCAGGATCAACCCATTTTATTTATCGATGAAATTCATCGTTTTTCAAAATCCCAACAGGACTCTCTGTTAAGTGCTGTTGAACGGGGACTGGTTACCTTAATTGGAGCAACAACAGAAAACCCATCTTTTGAAGTTATATCAGCATTACTATCCCGTTGTCAGGTATATACGTTGAAACCATTAGACGAAAGTGACCTTGTAACACTTTTACAAAAAGCCCTCGCTAATGATCCGGTCCTAAAAGAAAAAAAAATCATTATTGATGAACATGAGGCTCTTCTCCGAATTTCAGGGGGAGATGGCCGGAAGCTACTTAACGTATTGGAACTGGTTAGCAATGCTCTTCCTGAAGGTAACCATCATATTAATAACGAATTCGTGCTGAAACAGGTTCAACAGAACATGGCGCTCTACGACAAAGCCGGTGAGCAGCATTACGACATTATTTCCGCCTTTATCAAATCGATCCGAGGAAGTGACCCCAACGCCGCAGTATACTGGCTGGCACGGATGATTGAAGGAGGGGAAGACCCATCCTTTATTGCTAGACGATTGCTTATTCTGGCCTCCGAAGATATCGGCAACGCAAACCCAAATGCCCTGTTGCTTGCAAATAACTGTTTTCAGGCTGTAAATGTAATCGGATGGCCTGAATCAAGAATCATTCTTTCGCAAACGGTAACCTACATGGCCTCATCAGTCAAAAGCAACGCTGCTTATGAAGCGATTAACAAAGCACAGGCGCTTGTTAAACAAACGGGCGATTTATCGGTTCCTTTACATTTAAGAAACGCACCTACTAAACTGATGAAGAATTTAAATTATGGAAAGGAGTACAAGTATGCACACGCATACGATGGAAATTTTGTTGAACAAGAATTTATGCCTAAAGAATTAAGAGGTCAACAATTGTATGATCCGGGAAAAAACCCTTCAGAACAAAAGCTAAGGGAGCATCTACGGAAACTATGGAAAGATAAATATGGATACTAGTAGGCAACGACCTAACCTTTACGTCGCTAAATGATGCCTAAGGCTTCGCAGGCTTTTTCCGCAGCCAACTTTTCGGCATTTTTCTTATTATAGTCGCGCCCCGTCCCCCTGACTTCCCCGGAAATAATAGCTTCTACCGTAAATAATTTAGCGCTCTCTCCTTCTGCATTATTCGCTACTTCAAACAACACTTCGTTCCCCGTGGACTGACACCATTCAATTAATCGGCTCTTAAAATTTGTTTCGGTTTGCTCTAACAGGTGAATGTCTACGTGAGGCTTTATAATGCGGCTGAGAAGAAAATTACGGGTAAACATGTATCCCTTGTCAAGATAGACTGCTCCAATGAGAGCCTCAAAGGCATCGCCCAATAAAGAGCTCGATTTCCCGGGATATCCTACCATTTTCGAATCGTATTGTATGAGTTCATCGAAACCCAGCTTTCTGGCTAATTGGTTAAGATGAACTCTACTAACAATCTTTGAACGCATCTCCGTTAAAAAGCCCTCATCTTTATAAGGGTACATTTTAAACAAAAGCTCGGCGACAACTGCGCCTAGAATAGCATCTCCTAAAAACTCCAGCCGCTCATTGCTATTTTTTGTTCCTTTCTTTACCTGTACCGCAACCGATTTATGACGAAAGGCCATTTGGTAGAGGTATAAATTTCCCGGTATAAATCCGAGTAAATTTTTTAGTGCCCGAACGTATTTTCGTTTGGACGAGAGGTAGAGCTTATAAATGCTAAAAATAGACATTATTCATTTGGAAAATTTTCAGAATTCCATAGATATGATTCAGCGAAGCTTTCGAAAAGATACGTTTCTCAAGGCAGAAACACATTATTCTTCGTACTTCTTGAATATAACGGAGGCGTTATGCCCACCAAAACCAAATGTATTACTTAAAGCATAGTTGACTGTTCGACTTTGCGGTTTATTAAACGTAAAGTTAAGTCTGCTATCTAAGTTGGGATCATCGGTGAAATGATTAATCGTTGGAGGTATGATACCATTTCGGATGGCCAAAATGGAAGCGATTGATTCTACCGCCCCAGCCGCACCTAACAGGTGACCTGTCATAGATTTGGTTGAGCTAATGTTAAGCTCATAGGCATGAGCTCCAAAATGATCAAGAATGGCCTTCGATTCACTTATATCTCCTACCGGTGTTGAAGTACCGTGCACGTTAATATAGTCGATATGTTCATTAGAAATACGGGCATCTTTTATGGCATTGGTCATCGCTAGCCGCGCACCGAGACCTTCCGGGTGGGACGCAGTAATATGGTGCGCATCCGCACTCATGCCTCCACCGATCAACTCCGCGTAAATCTTTGCTCCACGTGCTTTTGCATGTTCCAAACTTTCAAGGATAATCGTTCCCGATCCCTCGCCGGCCACAAAACCATCCCGATCATTATCGAAAGGTCGCGACGCGGTAGCAGGGTCATCGTTACGTGTTGAAAGTGCATGCATTGCGTTAAAGCCTCCTATACCCGCTTCGTTGATAATGGCCTCTGACCCGCCACTAATAATAACGTCGGCATATCCTGTCCGGATATAATTGAGGGAATCTATCAGTGCGTGTGTCGATGAAGCACAAGCTGAAACGGTTGAAAAGTTCAACCCATGCAGTCCATACTTCATGGATATATGCCCAGGACATATATCCAATATCATTTTGGGTATAAAAAAGGGGTTGTATCTAGGTGTCCCGTCGCCTTTAGCAAAGTTACTTACTTCGTCTAAAAAGGTTTTCAATCCGCCAATTCCCGATCCCCAAATTACACCGATACGATTTGTATTTAACTTGTCAAACTCTAACCCGGCATCCCGTACAGCCTCTTCTGTAGAGGCAAGGGCATAATGAACAAATGGATCTAACTTACGAGCCTCCTTCCGATCCATAAATTGAGTAGGATCGAAGCCTTTTACTTCACACGCAAATCTTGTCTTGAATTTCTCTGCATCAAAATGCGTAATAGGAGCAGCTCCGCTTACCCCGTTGATCAAACCATTCCAATATTCAGAAACAGTATTACCAATAGGAGTAAGCGCACCTAATCCTGTTACTACTACTCTTTTAAGCTCCATTTATTCGATTGGCCTAATTTTTAGTTAGTTAACGTTTTTCTCTAAGTAAGCTACAGCTTGTCCAACAGTGCTGATGGTTTCAGCTTGGTCGTCAGGGATAGCTACGTTGAATTCCTTTTCAAACTCCATGATCAACTCTACGGTGTCTAATGAATCAGCACCTAAATCATTGGTGAATGAAGCCTCTGGTGTAACTTCATTTTCGTCAACACCTAATTTCTCAACGATAATTGCTTTAACTCTTGAAGCGATATCAGACATGATTTTTATGGTTTAATGTTTAATAAATCAGTGCAAAGAAAAATAAAATTCAGCAAAAATCAAACCTTTTTAAGTTTTAGGCCTAATTACTTTATTCTCAAAGACATTTTACCATAGGCAATTTGTTCAACTTAAGGCAGAAAATTACTTCCCTTAAACACTTGTTGTGCCAAGTGTCCTTAATAACAAATGATTTTTTGTTTTGTGTTAAGTATGTCAATTGCAATAGAATAGCAATTTATCTAAGTTTGCACCAAAGTTTTAGAAACATTGAATAAGCTGACATTAAAATACGAATTGGATATCGACTTCAATTTGGTGGCCATAACTTGCCCCTTAAAGGATTATCGGCTATGCTATTATATTAATAAAGTTACAGGATTGGACCTACACAAAATAGACGATCATGAAATTTGGCAAGACAATCAACATTCCTTTTATTTCGGAAGATACTACTATGAAGACAGCAATAATGAAATTTCCTACTACCTTTTAAATAATAAAGGTCTCGAGGGGGGGGTACTCATTCCGGAGATGAAAGTCACGGATTTTTTCTTATTGATAAAAAATGCCATCGATGATGAGCTGCTGGAGTGGCAGATCGATCAGATAAATAATTTAAAAGAGGTAGTTGTAGCATCCGAAATAGATCCACATAAATTGAAATCGAGAGAAAATTTAGTATTTTAGCTTGAGAATGATTTTCTTACCTTTGCCCGTGTAACTTTTACACTATTGTGAATAAAAACAACGACTTTTTCCCGAGGGGGGGAAAAGGTAATTAACAGAATAATAGAATTAACAACCATAAAGAACAACTATATTTCCGGTAAACCAAGGGCTTATAGTATGTTCAACGCCATTAAAAACTAGCAATAAAATGAAAAAAGTTCATAAGAGAACTAAAATTGTGGCCACTTTAGGCCCCGCTTCATCGCCAAAAGAAATATTAAGCAGCTTAATTGAAAAAGGTGTAGATGTCTGTCGTTTAAACTTTTCGCATGGTAGCCAAGAAGATCACCTCAAGGTTATTAATACGATAAAGGAGATTAACGCCGAAAACAATTTGAATATCGGAATCTTGGCCGACCTACAGGGCCCTAAAATACGTATAGGAAAAATGAAAGAAGGCGGAGCCATTTTATTAAATGGAAAACAGCTTCGCATTACTACTAAAGAAATGATAGGAAATGAAGAAGAGATCTATATTACCTATCAAGAATTTCCAAAAGACGTTACTGAAGGAGAAATCATCTTGTTAGATGACGGAAAAATTCAGCTTCGGGTGTTAAAGACCAATAGTGTCGACTCGGTTACCTGTGAGGTGGTACACGGCGGTGTACTGACGTCCAGAAAGGGCGTTAACCTTCCTAATACAAAAGTTTCTATCCCCAGTTTAACGGAAGAAGACTTAGATAACCTTCATTTCGTATTGAACTATGATGTTGAATGGATCGGTATGTCTTTCGTTCGTACCGCCGAAGACATTCTACAATGCAAAAAAATAATTGCGGAGAGGGGCAAAACAGCGCGGGTCATTGCAAAAATTGAAAAGCCGGAAGCGATCGAAAATATCGACAGTATCATTGCCGCTACGGACGGGGTTATGGTTGCAAGAGGGGACTTAGGTGTCGAAATCCCGATGGAACAAGTCCCTCTATTGCAGAAAATGATTGTTCAGAAATGCCGCGATGCTTCTAAACCAGTGATTATTGCCACGCAAATGTTGGAAAGCATGATCACTACGCCTAGACCTACCCGAGCAGAGGTTAATGATGTTGCTAACTCTGTTTTGGATGGAGCTGACGCCGTTATGCTTAGCGGAGAGACATCTGTAGGTGAGTTTCCTGAAATCGTAATCGAAACGATGACAAAGATTATCAAAAACGTAGAGGGCACGGCTTATCCTTATTTTTCACCACGCAAGCCCGGGCATAATCCATCTACCTCTATTCCGGATTCAATTTGTGCATCGTCGGTTTACCTCGCTCAACAGGTAAAAGCAAAAGCGATTGTAGCAATGACCTCATCCGGCTACACGGCCTTTGAAATCTCCAGCCACAGACCGGATTCAGACATCCATATTTTTACCGGAAACAAATCGCTTCTTAATACACTTAGCTTACTTTGGGGTGTAAAAGGATTTTACTATGATGGGGAAGAAAGTACCGATTCTTCTATAGCAGATGTAAATTCTCAGCTTAAAGAAGCCGGGCTGATCTCTTCAGGCGACCTCGTAGTCAACACCGCCTCTATTCCGATCAGCGAAAAAGGAAGAACGAATATGATTAAAGTCACTGAAATCAAATAAGATAATAAACGCTCATTATTTAATGCATGAAAACATTAAATAATGAGCATTATCCTGTAATACCTTCAAGCTCACTTCTTATTTTCTTTATCCCCGCACTTACTTTGGCAGATTGAACTTGATCAAGAACGGTTACTTCAGTAGTTTTGTCTTGCTCTGACCGATAAATAACCAAAAATTCCTCATCGTTAATCAAAGCATCGTAAGGACCTTTGCCACTCATCAGCTTAACCAATACGGGCAAGCATTCAAAAAAGATGAATAATAATCCAATGAATGTTATCGCCCAGTAATTACTCGCATTCGTCTTCCCTGCATCACTGTATTTTAACTGTCCGAGGGCTTCGTTCCTATCAGCAAAACCAGCTAGTTTCACGATGCTATCCAACTCCTTGGATGTCATTAGCTTTTCGTCAAGCAGGCCATCGATCTGCCTCCTTTCTTTTATAAAGCGCTCCTGAACGCTTATCTGTGAACGTAAATCCTCTTCTCGTCTCTCTCTTTCCTTTAACGCCTCCTCCTTTCTTTTGGCGTAAGGGCCATAGCCCATCATACCCGAAGTCTCAGCTGTTTTACTTCCAAATATTTCAAAATTTAAACTTTGACGATCGTGCTTAATCGTTTTCGAAAGGGAATCAAGTTCCGATTTTAGTCCTTCTAATTTAACGATATCACTATTGTATTTACGATCAAAGGAGCCATTTAATTGATCGATCCGTTGTTTTTGTCCATTTAGATAATTTATCTTAAGTTGTTCTCTTATTTCCTTATCAAATATTTTTAGCTCCAAAGGCCTGGAAATCACAATCCCAATCAATATCGCCAAAACTAAACGAGGTGCTGCTTGGAGAAACTGTTTAAAGGGTGTCGACATTTTATTAATTGTTGAAACGATGTAGCGGTCCATATTAAAAATAGCCGTTCCCCAAATGAGACCAAAGGAAATGGAAGCGAGTAAGGCATAAGTGCTTCCGCTAAAAACAAAATACAGCGCATAACTACCGGCGATAGCGGCAAACAAACCGGTAAAAAAAATCGTTGCTCCAATACCTGCATATTTGTTGTGCTCTGAGGGAGTTTTCAATAAGGTAGGTACGTGTACCCCACTACAAAACCAAAAAAAATGATTAATCTTCCTCATAACTCCCTTTTAAATTATAGATATTGAAGCAAGCCTTCAAAAGCCATTCCTCTAGATGCCTTTAGAAGAACCGTCGTATTTTCAAGTGGTTTCTCTTGTAAAGCCTGCTTAGCCGCGTCGAGCGATTCGTAATATTCTATATCATGTTCTTCTTGCCTTTGTCCGAAAAAGTTCCTACCCACAAAAATTTTTCGATAAAGCTTCATGCCACGTATGCGTTCGATCAAACGGCGATGTTCTGTCGGTGCTTCTTCACCCAACTCAAACATATCACCCAAAATTGATACCTTTTTCTCCGCATGAATACTTTCCAAATTATCCAGAGCCGCCCACATACTACTTGCATTGGCATTATAGTAATCACAAATAACTGTATTCTTTTCAGTCTGCGTGATCTGAGAACGATTATTTGTAGGGCTGTACGCTGTAATGCCTCGGTTAATTTCCTCGGGGTTCAATCCAAAATATAAACCTACAGCTACGGCAGCTAATACATTTTCCAGATTATAGGAGCCCGTTAAATGCGTAGGTACCACCTGACGATCGTAACCATATGCCTTAATACTGCTCCAACCTAAATTTAAAACGGGATTAACGGAAAGCAATTCGCCACTAATATTGTTCGATTTGTCTAAACCATAGGTTATGATTTGCTTGAAGGTTTTATTGTTGGCCATTGATAATAAATGATTATTATCTCCTTGTAAAAACAGAACCCCTTTATGTTCTTCCAGCCACTCATATAACTCACCTTTAGCCTGTTTCACCCCCTCAAAACTTCCAAAACCTTCTAAATGCGCCTTCCCAACATTTGTAATCAGTCCGAGCCCCGGTTTCGCTATCCCACATAAAAAAGCGATCTCGCCAATATGGTTAGCACCCATCTCTATAATAGCAAGCTCAATAGCTGAATCAATTGCCAGCACACTCAACGGTACACCTATATGATTATTCAAATTACCTTTTGTAGCATAAACGTTAAACTTCTGCGACAACACCGATTGTAGAAGCTCTTTAGTAGTCGTCTTTCCGTTAGTACCGGTGACCCCTATAACAGGTATCTGCAGCTGATCCCGGTGATACCTCGCTAAATTTTGCAGTGTTTCCAGAACATTCGAAACCACTTCGATGCGTTCGTCAACAATGGGTACCGGCTCATCAACGATCGCTAATCTTGCACCTAATTCCAGCGCTTTTTCAGCAAATTGATTACCGTTAAATGTAGCCCCTCTCAATGCAAAGAAAATGGACCCGGGAAGAATATTTCTCGTATCCGTTGATATTTTTTGACATTCTTGAAAAAGCCTATAAAGTGTTGCAATCTCCATAAAAATGATTTTTGCGACTAATTTACATATTATAATATTGAGAATAATGACTCGCCTTATGAGGCTTTTTCACTTAAGTTGGCTATCTGATTAATTTTCAATATGGACTGAATCTGCTTGATGTTCTTCTTCCTTTTTCATCTCTGCTATGCATTTCAACCCTTCTTCCGTCATAATCCATTCTGTATAAGAGGCTCTATTTTCCTCGGGAAAATTTTCTCTACATTGCCAAACCGGCAAATTTCTAATATGGTTATCGGCTTCATTACTTAAAAATAATTTTGCGCCCACAGGTAACAACATTTTAATACTTACTCGCTGGTCGCGCATTAGTTCACCTTGTGGCAAGGTGGAGTTATTATCAAATACGATATGCTGTTCCTGCTGATTCACATTATAAATGATTCGTTCTGCTCGCTTCGCTGCTAGATCAAAGTTTTTCCCTCGGGCGTGAAACTCTTGAACGAGTTTTGCCGGACTGTTCGTCTCCCCCTTTATTATTTTAATATCGACCGAATTCATGTTTCGGAATTTACCTCTTTTTCGATTGGATTTTATAATAGTACCCAAAGAGTCCAGTCGATTCCCGCTGGAATCGACCTTTTTAATGACGTTGACATCGTTTACATCCACATAATATGCAGGGAAAGGGGCTAGTAAGCGCTCCTGAACAATGGAAGCATCCTCTCCGAAATCTTGTGCTGTTTGAATCGTATAATAGGTGAGCGTACCGGCAGCTACGAGCCATAGTACCAGAAGCCCGAATCCTACATAACTACCCGCTATTCGCCTATTAAATACAATACGGATGGCTAGTATAATAAGTGCCAAAAGAGGGATCGCCAAACTGAAGAAAGCGGCCACAATGACAATACCCTTATAAGATTCAGGAACAAGATACAAGGGGAAATCCGGGTCATATAACCCCCCGAAGCCATCTCCGGTCCAATCTGGTATTGCCAGAATTAGGCAAACAAGCAACGCAACAATTCCTGCGCTTAACCCGAAAATGATAAGAGCGCCGATAACTTTTAAGAATACAATGAATGCTTTTGCAATAAAATTCGCAGCACCCTCCAACGAGTCTGCCGCCTTATTTAGGCCGGGTTTGATTCTTTCCCCGGCCATAGTAAAATTTCCGCGGAGGCCCTCCATTTCCTCTTCAAAATTCTTTTTGAAGTTTTGCAAATTCGGTGCTTCCCCACGCATCGCCATACGGTCGGCCCGGGTTTTTGCAATGGGTACAACAATCCAAAGTATAATGTATAAAAGGAAGCCCGTTCCGGCAAAAACAAACAAGAGTACCATTACGAGCCGAACCCATAATGTTTCGATATCGAGGTAATGCCCCAACCCGGAACATACGCCCCCAAATACTTTATCATCGGGATCTCTAAATAATTTGCGTGTTCCTGAGTAGCCTGACCCATAATACGATTGTCGCGAATAATCATAAGAATCACCGGCATTATCACTTTCAAAGTCGCTCACTTTTCCCATCTGTGCACAAACTTCTTCCACATCCTGCATCGTAATAACTTCTTTCTTTCCCGGAACAATCCGTTCGTTGAACATCTCTGCAATTCTGTTTTCAATATCTCCTACAATTTCCTTGCTGTCTTCCGTATAAGCAAAATGCTTTTTCACATCGATCATGTATGACCGCAAAGCATCGTAAGCATCTTCTTCAATGTGAAAAACGATGCCGTTTATATTTATTATTATTGTTTTATTCATGGTTAATCATTTATTAAAGGTTCACATCGCTGTTTTCTTCTGTATTTCTAGGTGCAGTGGATGTTTTTACTGCAAACACAAGCTCGTTCCAAGTTTCATCTAAAGCTTTAAGCACTTCTTGGCCGGCTTCGGTTATTTGATAATACTTTCTTGGCGGACCCGAGCTGGACTCTTTCCAGATATAGCTTAACAGCTCGTTATTCTTCAATCTGGTTAACAGAGGATATAGTGTACCCTCTACCACCAATAAGCGAGCCGCCTTGAGCTCATTGATGATATCTGAGGCGTATATTTCCCCTCGGGAAATAATTGACAGAATACAGTATTCCAGTATTCCTTTCCTCATTTGGGTTTGCGTATTTTCTACTATCATATAACAAAGATATATGTTTTGGTAGGTATTATGCAATACATAGTAGCTTGTTAAAGATATACTAAATTATAAATGACTGACAATCAACGACAAAAAATTAAAATACCGACAAAAACGCATGTTATCAGAAGCTATATCTTCGATTATTTCAGGTATTTCGTTTGGTCATTCTGTTTTGGCGGTTATCAAATAGTGTATTTTTAACACAATCCATTTGCTTTTTAATATTTCATCCAATACATTTACAAATTAATTCCTTATAAACAAAAGCATGATTAAAGCGGCTAACCTAAAGAAACTATTTATCGAAAAATTTAGTCAGAATCCATTAATCGTCCGCTCACCGGGCCGAGTAAACCTCATTGGAGAGCATACCGATTATAACGAAGGGCTCGTTCTTCCGGCGGCAATTAATAAAAATGTATACTTAGCTATTGCTAAAAATAACACGGATAAAGTTCGTCTTTATGCCATAGATCTATCCGATTCTTTTGAAACCACCGTTGATGCTATAAAAAAGACTGACAAACTTTGGCCGGATTATATTCTCGGCGTCATTGAACAATTGCAATTAAATAATTACGCCATTAATGAAGGATTCGATATTGCTTTCTCCGGAGATATTCCGCAAGGAGCAGGCTTATCGTCATCCGCTGCCTTGGAATGCGCTACCGCTTTTGCTCTAAGCACGCTTTTTGAGTTCCACATAAGTAAGCTGGATATCGCACTTCTGTCTCAAGCTGCTGAAAATCAGTTTGTCGGTGTAAATTGCGGCTTAATGGATCAGTTTGCGAGTGTATTCGGAAAAGAACAGCACCTTGTGAAATTAGATTGTGCAGATTACTCATACGAGTATATTCCTTTTAAGACAAGCGACATAAAAATATTGCTGCTCGATACGCAGGTTAAACACTCGTTAGCTTCCTCTGCCTACAACGAACGCCGCGAACAATGCGAAGAGGGCGTTCGGTTGATCAGTCGGCATCACCCCTCAGTTACCAGTTTGCGGCACGCTACGGAAGAGATGCTTCTCAAATATGTAAAACCCGTTGACGAAATTGTATATCGAAGGTGTAGCTACGTGGTCGCAGAGATTGCACGTTTACAGCTAGCTTGTGAGGATTTGAAAAAAGACGATTTTAAAGCTTTCGGGCAACGTATGTTTGAAACGCATGAAGGCTTGGAGAAACAGTATGAAGTGAGTTGCAAGGAACTTGATTTATTGGTGCAGTTAGTAAAGGGCAATCAGTATGTGCTAGGAGCCCGTATGATGGGTGGGGGCTTTGGCGGTTGCACGATTAATCTTGTGAAAGCTGATAAAGCGGAGGAAGTGGCTCAACAAGTTGCTGCTGCTTATAAAGAACAAACAGGAATAGAGATTCCGTATTATATTGCTGAAATAAATTCCGGAACGAGTATCGTTGATTTAACACAAGCATCGTATGGCCAGGTATAAGCTTCCACTACTTAAAGATTTCAAAACAAAAGGAGACGATAAGAGTAGCGCGCTGATCATACTAAAAAATAACAGAGGAATGCAGGTGGCGCTTACAAACTATGGCGCGCGAATAGTAAGTATGATTGTTCCCGATAAGACCGGAAGTTCGGTAGATGTTGTTTTGGGCTTTAACAACATCTTGGATTATCTCCATGCGGATGAATTATATCATGGGGCTACTATTGGGCGATACGCCAACCGGATAAGCAACGGTACATTTGAACTTGGCGGAATACCCTATAAAATTGAACCAAATAACGGCCCTAATGCGCTACATGGTGGGAAAAATGGTTTTCACACAAAAATATGGGATCGAAGAATTAACAATCCCAATCAGGTGACCTTCTATTATACTTCTCCTGACGGTGAAGAAGGTTTTCCGGGAACACTCACCGTGTCCGTAGATTATCTATTGACAGATGAAAACGAGCTCCAAATAAATTATCGAGCAAATAGCGATAAAGACACTATTATTAACCTTACAAATCACGCCTATTTCAATCTGGATGGCGAAGGTTCGGGATCCATCGTTGATCATGTTGTTGAAATCGCAGCCGAAACGTTCCTTCCCATTAACGAGGTTCAAATCCCTTTGGGAGAGCTCCGACCGGTAAGCGATTCAGCTTTTGATTTCCGTAAACCGAAGCGTATATCCTTGGGCATATCAAGCGAGGATGAACAAATCCAAAAGGGAGGTGGGGGATATGACCATACCTTCGTTCTAAACGAAGCAAACAAAGACGGTAAAAAAGTCGCAGCTTCTGCCTTCTCTGAAAAGAGTGGGATTATGCTCGAAGTGCTTACCACCGAACCCGGGATACAATTTTATACGGGAAATGCGCTCACAGGAAAGGACAAAGGGAAATCAGGAAACCACTATGCCAAGCAACACGCGTTCTGCTTCGAGACACAACACTTTCCTGATGCACCGAACCAAGCACAATTCCCATCACCCTTACTAAAGGCAAAGCAGCCATTCCGATCACAAACAATTTATCGATTTCATGTGCAAAAATAAAAACACCATAAAACAAGCCCAATGAAAACCTTACACACTACTGACTACTTCGTTTTTTTATTCTATTTTTTGATCGTAGCTTTATACGGCTACTGGGTATATCAAAAAAAGAAATCACTCACTGCAGATTCCAAAGACTATTTCCTTGCTGAGGGTTCTTTAACTTGGTGGGCAATCGGCGCTTCGCTAATTGCTTCCAATATTTCTGCAGAGCAGTTCATCGGAATGAGTGGTTCGGGCTTCAAAATGGGCCTGGCGATCGCTGCTTATGAATGGATGGCCGCGATCACACTGATTATCGTCGGTATTTTCTTTATCCCGGTATATCTTAAAAATAAGATATACACCATGCCTCAATTTTTAAATCAGCGCTACAATAGTACCGTAAGTATCGTCATGGCCATATTCTGGTTGCTGCTCTATGTTGTTGTTAACCTTACTTCAATTCTGTATCTAGGCGCGTTGGCCGTATCCAGTATATCAGGCATCAATTTCACCGTGTGCATTTTCGCGCTCGCTATTTTCGCTATTATCATTACACTGGGCGGTATGAAAGTTATTGGGTTTACGGATGTAATCCAAGTGTTCTTTTTGATTCTCGGCGGACTGGCGACAACCTATATCGCACTCAATTTGGTAGCCGACCATTTTGGCGTACATGGAGCATTAAACGGTTTGGGACTTATGTATGATAAAGCTCCCGACCACTTTGAAATGATATTCGGCAAAGACAATGAAAACTACCTCGATTTACCCGGACTTTCGGTGCTCATAGGCGGTCTTTGGATCGTAAACCTGAATTATTGGGGCTGTAATCAATACATTACCCAACGGGCCTTGGGTGCGGACCTCAAAACCGCTAGGGGAGGTTTGCTATTTGCGGCAGGACTAAAGCTGTTAATGCCGGTTATTGTAGTACTGCCTGGAATTGCGGCTTATATACTTTATAAAGAAGGTTATTTTCAGGAAGAAATGCTTCAGGATGGAAGTGTAAATCCTGATCACGCTTATCCTGTACTGCTGAATCTTTTACCAACCGGTTTAAAAGGATTGTCTTTTGCCGCCTTGACAGCAGCAGTAGTTGCTTCTTTAGCCGGAAAAGCCAACAGTATTGCTACCATCTTTTCATTGGATGTTTACAAAAAGATTTTCAACAAAGAGGCTTCTGAAAAAAATCTGGTTAATGTGGGAAAAACAACCATTATCGTTTCCATGCTATTAGCCATCGTCATTTCACCATACTTAGGGATAGATAAAAAGGGTGGCTTTCAGTATATTCAAGAATATACCGGTTTCGTGTCTCCTGGAATTTTCGCGATGTTCATCTTAGGTTTTTTCTGGAAAAAAGCAACATCCTCTGCTGCAATGTTTGCAACTGTCGGCGGATTCATTCTTTCTGTCATTTTTAAATTTTTGCCGAACGTCATGGATCTATCTTTCTTGGCTCCATCCGGTTTTGCCGTCAAAAATGCAGAAGGTATTTATGAAATACCATTCCTTGACCGTATGGGCTTTGTTTTCATTATCTGTATAGCGGCGATGCTTATAATAAGCATCATCGAAAATAACCGTGGTGTTAAGCCAAAAGGTTTGGAAGTGGACACAAAAATGTTCCGCGTCCATCCGGGATTTGCGATAGGTTCTTTGTTAATAACAGGCGTTGTTGCCGCACTATACTTATTGTTTTGGTAATTAATTATCTTTGCTACGGGGCTTTACCCCGTAGCAAAAGTTATTTTTATAATGCATATTTTCCCATCCACATTCACGTTTCTAACGAGCTTACAACAAAATAATAATAGAGAGTGGTTTCAGGAGCACAAATCTGACTATGATTTAGCACATCAAAATGTTAAAGATTTTGTTGCCGAATTCATCCACACGCTATCGAAAATAGACCGTTATATTAGCGAGGATATTCCCGTTTCAAAATGCCTTTTTAGGATATATCGGGATACACGCTTTAGCAAAGATAAGACTCCCTATAAAAATTGGTTCGGTGCCGGTATATCTGTTGCCGGAAGAAAGCTGAATGGCCCGGAGTACTACCTCCATATACAACCGGGAAATTCATTTATTGCCGGTGGCTATTGGCGTCCGGAGAAAGAACATTTGGCGGCAATCAGACAGGAAATTGATTACAACGGCACCCAGTTTAGACAGATCATCAACGCCCCCAAGTTCACTAAGTTCTGTATTTTAAATAACGAAGATAAACTCAAAAAAGTTCCGGCAGGCTATGATGCTGACCACCCGGATATTGAATTTCTTAAACTAAAGAGCTTCACCGCCAGCAGCACCTTAAGTGATGCCGATCTCTCCGAGGATGATGGGCGATCCATTACTCGTTTATTGAATTTTGCGGAAGCTATGTATGACTTCAAGCTGTTTCTTCATCAAGCCTTAGATGAAGAGTAAGCTCATCATCGCAACTCCTTCAGGGCGTAATGTAACTTTTCAAGTTTAACGAGCATCGCTTCCGCTGCTTTTTCGTTCGCTTCAGTGGCAGCAAACGATTCCTCCTCATTAAGCTGTTTGGAAAAATTTGCGAGTAGCAATCCATCGAAAGGGAACATTTGTAGTGCATTGGTAACTTGCTTAAGCTGCTGAATCGCTCGTGTCCCTCCGGCTATACCTCCATACCCTACCATGGCGACCGGTTTATAGGCCCACTCATTAAAGAGGAAATCCAGTGCATTCTTTAAAGGGGCGGGCATACCATAATTGTATTCCGGTGTGACAAATATAAAAGCATCAGCAGCGTCGATCTTTGAGCTCCAATCTTTGGTATGTTGATGGGTGTATTGCTGCATTCGAGGATGTACCGGCTCATCCATAAAAGGCAGATTGACTTTCTTTAGGTCTATCAATTCCGTATCAAACATTGTATATTTCTTTGCTGTTTCATATATCCAATGGGCAACAGCATGCCCTTTTCTGCCATTTCTTGTACTTCCTAAGATAATTTTTAACTGAATCATAAGCCTTAATCTTTAAGGGATAACAATTCGATAGCTCATTTGTTGAAGCGCTTGTTTTCGAGCGGAGAAAGTAAATGCTCTAAGCCGTTTAATTTGATTTCATACATTGTAGCAAGTAGAACACCCAATTTTCCCTTAGGAAAGCCCTGATTTCGGAGCCAAACAAGGTAGTGCTCGGGCAAACGGCTTATAGGCCAATCCTTATATTTTCCATAAGGCATTTTATAGACAACGAGCTCTTTTAATATTTCTCTATCAGATTCCATACGCTTAACGGGCTAATTCCTGAAGAAGCATAACAGCTTCATCCACGCTTTGAATTCTGTCGAATCCGATACGCAAACTTCCTTTTACTTCTTTTAGGTTACAAACCGATGGATTTTGCTGAACAAACTGCAAAACCTTTCCAAATCGTTCACTTTCAAAATACGGTGATTTTTTATTGCTAATGAAGTACCCCCGAAGCACGTTCTTTTTGTAGGATATCTTCTCAAAACCTATTTCTTTACCAAGCCATTGTAAACGAAGCGTATTTAGCAACTCCTTTACCGGCAATGGTACCGGCCCGAAACGGTCGGCCAAATCCTGCTCGAAAGACTCGATTTCATTTTCGGTCTTTAACGACGCCATTTGATTGTATAGATTATAACGTTCACCTACATTGGTTACATAAGAATCCGGAATGTATACCTCTAAATCCGTGTCTATTTGCGTAAAATTAACATATACTCTAGCCTTTTCCTCCTTAAACAACCCTTCAAATTCATCGTCTTTCAATTCTTGGATAGCTTCGTCCAAAATCTTATGGTACATTTCAAAGCCTATTTCTGCGATAAAACCACTTTGTTCTGCACCTAATAGATTTCCGCTTCCACGAATGTCCAAATCCCTCATCGCTACATTGAACCCACTTCCCAGTTCACTAAATTCTTCAATGGCGCTCAGACGTTTACGTGCCTCGGGTGTAAGGGTCGAAAGGGGAGGAGACAATAAATAACAAAAAGCCTTTTTGTTGGATCGACCCACTCTCCCTCGCATTTGATGTAAATCGCTTAGGCCGAACATATGCGCATGGTTAATAATAATGGTATTTGCGTTCGGAATATCCAAACCCGCCTCAATAATCGTTGTGGCCACCAACACATCAAACTCATGATTAATAAATTTGAGCATGACATCCTCTAAGGCATCACCTTCCAATTGCCCATGGGCAACACCACATCTTGCATTTGGCACCAGCTTAGTGATCAAAGCTCCCAATTGGCGAAGATCCTGCACCCGATTGTGGATAAAGAAGACCTGCCCGCCTCTATTAATTTCATAGGCCACAGCCTCTTGTATCAGTTTTTCATTAAATACATGCAATTCCGTTTGTACAGGTTGACGATTTGGCGGAGGAGTGCTTATGATGCTTAAATCTCTTGCTCCCATCAACGAAAAATGAAGTGTCCGAGGAATCGGCGTAGCAGTAAGCGTCAGCGTATCAACATTAACACGCAATTGCTTAAGCTTCTCTTTAACACCTACACCAAATTTCTGTTCTTCATCAATAATCAATAGTCCGAGATCCTTGAATTTCACATCTTTGCTTACCAGGCGATGCGTTCCGATCACAATATCAATTTCACCCTCGGCGAGTCGCTTCAACGTGTCCTTTATTTCTTTGCTCGTTTTAAACCGGTTGATATAGTCAATATTACAAGGAAATCCCTTTAACCGTTCGGAAAAGGTCCTGTGATGTTGTAATGCCAAAATTGTTGTAGGAACCAACACCGCCACCTGCTTACTATCAGCGACTGCCTTAAAAGCAGCCCGTACAGCTACCTCTGTTTTTCCAAAACCGACATCACCACATACGAGCCGATCCATCGGATGCGGTGCCTCCATATCTTTTTTTACATCGTTGGTCGCCTTTTCTTGGTCTGGTGTATCCTCATAAATAAAGGAGGCTTCCAATTCCGTTTGCAAATAAGTGTCCGGGCTGAAAGCATTCCCCGTTTGCGCTTTCCGTTGAGCATATAGCTTAATCAGATCGCGGGCAATATCTTTAACTTTTTTTTTAGTGGTTCTTTTTAGCTTATCCCAAGTATCGGTTCCTAATTTATTCATTTTAGGAACAGTACCATCTTTACCCGTATACTTGCTAATCCGATTTAAGGAGTTTATATTAACATATAGCAGATCGTTGTCGGCGTAAACCAGGCGAATCATTTCCTGCATTTTGCCATTAACTTCTACTTTTTCCAAGCCCGCATATTTACCTATCCCGTGATCAATATGAGTAATATAATCGCCGGGTTTAAGGTCACGAAGTTCTTTTAAAGTAATCGCTTGTGACCGGGCATAGCCTTTTTTATGTTTATATTTATAATAGCGATCAAAAATTTGATGGTCCGTATAGCAAGCTAGTTTGAGCTCTTCATCGCTAAATCCTTCACGTAAGGCAATACTTATGGGAATAAATTTGACCGTTTTATCCAGATCATCTAAAATGGCAAACAACCTTTCGATCTGTTTCGGAGAGTCGCTAAAAATACAATTGGTGATTTTCTTCTCCTCATTTTCCTTTATATTGTGAATAAGTAGTCCAAAATCTTTGTTGAAAGAGGGCTGAGGTCGCTGATTAAATTGAATTTGATGATCAGCATCGTAGAAAAATTGCTTACCGAACTCAACTACCGGAAAATCCTGTAACAGGTTCGCAAGCATCTTTTCATCCGTGAAGCTGAATTTAGGATCGATCCATTCGGGGTTATGTTCTTTGTCCTGGGCCGATAAAGCGGACCAAAGTTTGCTGGCATTTTTGTATCCAGATTGCACAATGTCAAGGGTAAATTGAACATCTTTAATCCAGATGACGGCGTCACTATCGATATATTCCAGTAAAGAAATATTGTTCTCTGTTAGAAACTTCGCCTGCACATTTGGAACAATTGTTACCGTATGAATCTTATTAACAGAAAGTTGATTCTCTGTATCGAATGTGCGTATACTTTCCACAAGGTTGCCAAAGAACTCAATGCGATAGGGTAAATCATTTGAGAATGAAAAAATATCAACGATCCCTCCCCTAATTGCAAATTGTCCCGGTTCGTACACAAAATCCACTCGCTCAAAGTCGTACTCTATCAAAAATTCATTGATAAAATCGATATCCAACTTTGCATTAATGGATATTTCAAGTGTATTTTTACTTAGTTCAGTCCGGTTAATTACTTTTTCTGCTAGCGCTTCCGGATAGGTCACGATCATCTTTGGCAATTCCGAAGCGTGATTCAGCGTACTGAGGGTTTCTGCTCGCTGCAATACATGCGCACTATCCGCTTGAGTAAAATCAAAGGGTTTCCGATAAGAGGAGGGGAAAAAAAGAACCTGCTTATCCAGGAGGCCCTCTAAATCACTCAAAAAGAACGCTGCTTCCTCATAATCGGGTAATACGAAAATAAAAGGTCGTTCCTGCAGCTGATAACTCGAAACCGCCGTTATGGCGTCGGCTGATCCTATCAATCCCTTTAATTGAATTCTAGGCTTGGCTCCCTGAAGTGCTTTTGTAAACGATAAGACTCCTTTGTGTTCCTTATATTGTTGTAAAATATCTTTTATTGTCACTGTAATAAATTAAGAATAATCCTTCGGAAGCTACTCCGAAGCCTTTAATTGTTCCATATTTTTAACACTCAATCTCGACGAAATAGCAGACGCAGTCCCTGAAACTAGTAATACGGTCAGAAATACCAAAAGAAAATCAGACCATCGCATGGATACAGGATAAACGTCCGAGACAATGGTAGTTGTTCCCATACGTACCACACCAAACTTTTCCTGAATTATACAAAAGACTGCACCTAATAACAAGCCACCTAAACATCCCATCATGGAAATAAAGATTCCCTCTAAAAAGAAGATACGCTTTACCAGTCCATGTGGCGCACCTAAGCTATTTAATACCGCTACATCTTTTTGTTTATCGATGACTAGCATGGTCAATGATCCGACGATATTAAACGCTGCAATCACCAATACAAACGCTAAAATGAAAAATACCATCCATTTCTCACTATTTAATAACTTGTAAAGTCCCGGGTTTTGTTCCACCCGGTTTTTTATGTTATAGTTTTTTCCCAGTAACTTTTGAAGATCCTTCTGGACACGGTTCAAATCGGCCCCCTTTTTAAGGTTAATTTCAATCGCCGAAATTTCATCATATTCTCCAAGTACATCACGGGCAAAACCAATTGGAACAATGATAAGATCATCAAGCTCTTGTTGTGCTTTGAAAACCCCTGCAGGTGCAATATTCCGAACATTAAATTCATCCGCTGGGTTGAGAGCTGACCGGACCCCTTTCTTTGGTGAGAAAACTTCAATCTCTGCTAGAATATTATTTAAACTTATACCTAAATTAGTAAAAACGCGCGCCCCCAATAAGGCATAATTTATTCCGTTTTCGCTTAACACAAATGTTCCATCCCATAACAAGTTATCTGCCGGTCGATTTAGGCCATAAGATGGGTCAACACCTTTCATGTTTGCTATGTACTGGTATTCCCGATATCTTAGAAGCACCTTTTCTTGCAATACCTGGCTATAGCTTGCTATTCGCGAATCCTTTTTGATTTTTTCAAAAACAACCGTATCTTCTTTAAATACTTTACCGGAAGCTGGTTCAATCCGCAATTCGGAGGAAAAGGAGCTATACATACTTAATATCAAACCTTCTAGCCCATTATAAACCGATAAGATTACAATCAACGCACCACTAGCTACCAATACACCTACCATGCTGATGGCCGAGATGATGTTAATCGCATTAACAGATTTTTTGGAGAACAGGTACCGCTTGGCAATAAAGGTGGCAGTATTCATAACATTAAGTTACTTAGGCTCTAACAAAAGGATTACTGACCTTTTCTTCTCCTATATATGTTTCCGGGCCATGCCCAGGGTATACAATAGTATCATCCGGTAAGCTATACAGGTCTTCTTTAATATGCTTTAGAAGCAATTGATGGTTTCCTCCTGGAAGGTCTGTCCTACCGATACTTCTTCTAAACAGCACATCTCCACCGATAAGCAGTTTTTCCTGTTGATTATAGAAACACAAATGACCGGGAGAATGGCCGGGAGCAAAGATAAGTTGCAAGGAGGTGTTACCAAAGCTCACATTACCCTCCATTGGCAAAAAATGTTCTGGTATAGGCGACTGCTCATACCGTAAACCGAACATCGGCGCTCGTACTTGTACATCCGATAACACAGCCGCTTCATGCGCATGAAATTGGGGAAGTAGCCCAAATTCCTCATAAATCAACTTATTTCCTAGCACATGATCTACATGACAATGGGTATTCAATAACAAGGTGGGCTTCAGGTTATTCGATCTAATAAAATGAAGTACACTTTCTTCCTCCGCTGTCGTATACATCCCTGGATCTACTATGGCGCAGTTGTGCGTCTCATCATATAAAATATAAGTATTCTCGGCAAAGGGATTATTTTCAAACCTTTTTACGTATATCATAATAAACAAACTTAGATAAAATGCTTGGCATTCTCCAACAACAACAAAACAAATCGGAGTGTGTCAATGCCACTTCATTGATTTGATCATTACGTTGATGTCCTGTTTAAGGAAATCCAATACGGGCCGAATAGAGTCAAGCCTTGGCTTTTCGTGAAAATAAAGCGCCCCCCTTAGATAGTTTCTGGTACTATCGGTCACAAAAAACTGAACCGAAGACGCACTGTTGCCTTCTATGGAATATAAAATGCCATACACGCGCTCATCCGGAAATGAAATAGTCGATTCATCAATGGCGGTCGCCCTAACCGTATGTTTAAAGGCAAAGGTTCGGGCATCCTCAACCAATTGATTAAAAACTTTTTGGCTGGAAATCGGATAATAACTCAGATGAATACGGGCATTGTAAGATGGAAAGACTACATCAAACCAGCAAGGTCTAGCCGAAACATTGGTATCTGGCTCAATAATCGCATAGCGAGGGTAATCAAAACGAAAAGGACATGCTCCTTTAAAGGCTTGATATTTCTTGTCGGGAAACTTAATCCGAAAATAACCGCGGGGCTTAGGCGCATAATCTCTTCCACATGAAGAAAATAGCCCTAAAAGAAGAACGCATATAATTACTATTATTCCTCTCGAAGTCACCTTGCTAAGTTAGCGATTCTCTATGGTTATGAGTTCCATATTTCCCAATTCTTTTCTGCTTGTAGGTGAAGCATTTCCAAACCATTCTTTATGATTGCTCCACGTTTCTTTCCTTCCATTAAAAAAGCCGTTTCTTCCGGATTGTAAACCAAATCATAAAGCAAGTGCCGTTCACCAATAAACTCATAGGGAATTTCGGGCTTTTCATCTACCTTCGGAAAGGTTCCAAGAGGAGTGGTGTTAATAATAAGCAGATGCCCTTCAATTATTTCTTTATTTAATTGTTCGTAAGAAAACTGCTTAGGATTTGCTCGTCTAGAAACCACCTCATAGTCGATCCCCAATTTTTTTAACACATAAAAGACGGCACGGGCGGCACCGCCGTTACCCAAAACGAGCGCCTTTGAATGCTGTTTCTTCAGTAAAGGTTTTAAGGACTCCTCAAAACCGTAAACATCCGTGTTATACCCTTCCAGCTGAACCTTTTTCATGCACATTTCTCCACTAAAAAAAGATTCAACCGGATTCGATTTTACGATCTTTATACAATTAACGGCATCAATCTCTTTCGCTTCAGGCGATATTTTATCAAGATAAAACATAACCCCAATCTTATGTGGTATCGTTACATTAAGACCACAAAGCTCTGGTTGCTGCTTTAATAAATCGGGTAGATCGCTGATATTGGGGAGCGGTAATAATTCATAATGGTAATCCTTGAGACCCTCCCTTTCGAACTTTTCGTTAAAATATTGCTTAGAAAATGAATGCTTAAGCGGATATCCAATCAATCCAAATTTCTTCATCACTATTTATAATATCCGGGGAACCTTTGCCCCCGTCTTTCGTTAGAATTTAACAAACATATATTTACTATGTTTTTCACTTAGCAAAACTACATAGAAATAAAATGGTCAAACGTATCGCCCCGTAGTCCAAGACGTATTGTTTCCAAAGGTATAACTTCCTGTGGCGCTATATTGCCTAAATTGACATTACTTCCAATCAATTTAATGAACCAAACCTGTTGCGCTTTTATAGGGGCTTCCCAAATAATGGACTCTTGCGGAACCTGCGTTAATATCTCGTCAATGAGTCCCTGTCGCACTTCTCCTGTTTCACGATAAATTCCTACGTTACCACTTTCTCTCGCCTCGGCAATGACTTTCCAGGACCCGGCCGCTAATTCCGCTTTGATAAGCTCGATCCAACGATAGGGCGCTATTATTTTTTTATCGTCTTTTGATCCAACTTCCGAGATGACCGTAACCTGTTTACTTAGTATGTCAATATATTTACATTTTTCCTCATGGGGTAAGATGATCGATCCATCGGATATTTCTGCATATTCCATCTTATACTTATCAAGTACTTTCCGATATGCGTCGAATTGATTTCTTATCAAAAAAGCTTCAAACAAGGTGCCTCCAAAATAAAAAGGCATCTGTGCATCGCGATAAATCTGTAACTTCTCTTCAAGCTTTGGAGTAACCATGGATGTTGCCCATCCCAATTTTACTATATCGGTATGTGGTGCAGCAACTTCGATGAAATCTTGAGCCTGCCTGGTACTCATACCTTTATCCATCACCATCGTTATCCCATTATTCCGAGGCTTGAGCGTCCGTATTGGGATATTATTTAACTCAAAGTTCATAGGAATGCAAAGGTGAAAAAAAAAATCAACACTGCTATACTTTCATGTTGATAAAATGTAATTGTTACTTGGTAAACTTGTTGATAATTTCTAGAATCACCTTATTATCTTGTAGTTGGGGGAGATATTCAAATAGTATGTGATATTTTTCGGGATCCGCCGTCAGGGCCAATTCCAGAAAATTCAGCGCTTCTGTATATTTTCCTGCAGCAAACATATAAGCCACCATTCTATAATATAACTCAGGAGCATCGGGGTTGTTCTTTATCGCTTCTGATATTACTTCAATAGCGGTTGTAAGTTTTTCTTGCTCATATAAAATCGATGAATAGTCAAGCCAAGCTTCCGTATCAAGCGGATTCAATTCCACCACCTTTTCATAAGCAGCCTCGGCCTCCGCGATTTGCTTTAACTTATAGCGGGCATCAGCTATTGCAAACCAATATTCCGGATTTTGATCATCAATATCCAACGCTTTTTTGTAAAAATGTAAGGATTCAAAGTAGCGTTCTTCGTAATCAAGCGTCACACCAATTCCAAACCAACCATCTCCAAGCTTCGGATCAATTTTCACTGCCTTTTTATAATACGACCTTGCTTCATCCATTTGTTCCAACTTCTCATAACATTCTCCGATAGCGCAGTAGGTCTCCGCACTAGGCGGCTCGTACTCAAAGGTCTCCTTATAAACATCGATCGCCTCAGCATATCGATCTAAATTTACCAATGCATTTCCTTTGTTGAAATAAGCCGAGGCAAAATTTTCCTTAATCAATATCGCATAATCATAGGCATCGATCGCCTTTTCATACAAACTTAATTTATGATATGCGTTTCCAAGGTTATACCAGGCAGCATAGGAATATGGTTCATTATCAATGTATTGAAGATAAAACCCGATACTTTCCTCTTGCCGATCTAAAACATCATAGCAGAAAGCCAGTTCATATAATGCTTCCTGGTTCTCCATATTATGCTCAAGGCTCTTTTTTAGGTATTTGATCGCTTGCTCATAGTCGCCTTTATTTTGAAAAAGCATAGCCATTTGCAAGAATATCTCGTCCGGATTCTCTGTTAGAGACAGCGCTTTCTCCAGGTTTGCAATAGCCTCTTCGTATCGATCTATTGTTCCAAGAATCCCGCCACGAATAAGATATATATCGGGTTCAGAAGCTTCCAATAACTCAGCTTTGTCTAGCGCCTTTAATGCTAAATCCAATTGATTGGTCACAGAGTATAGTTGCGCTTGCTTGATATAAAAAATGGCGGCAAAGGGATGCTGGTTAACCGCGTAATCAACTACTTGAAGAGCTTTTACGGGATCATTCTTCTCCATATAATAATCGATGATTCCCTCAAATGCTTGGGCGTCAAAAAAGTATTGATCCTCATTACGGATCATCTCTTCGTAACGTTCTACCGAAAACTTTGGGTCTTCAGAGAATTCAAAATCAAAATCGTCTTCCATCGCAATTAAAATAATTAGTAGTTCTTTATCTTTGCCCCTCCACGTATCACATAAAACAGAACCAGACCCCAGACGGAATCTTTATTAACGTTCAATCATAATGCCAATATGTACAAAAACGAACAGCTTAGCTAATACACTTGCTGATGAAATAATGCCTTCAAATTACTGTTAAAACTCTTATTCTAAGAATTTAGTTTTCCACAAACAAACAAATAAAAACCCAAGGCTTTGTCTCATAAGCTTTTACAATTTTGTTTTTTGAAGTACTTTGTTAATAACATTCACCAGCGGCAATCTCTTGGAGGATTAAACAACCCCTACTAACCTTTGTATCTATATATACAAATATACATATTTTTCCGGAATTTTACTTTAGGTTTGTATAGCATACATTCAATTGAAAAGGCATTTTTATGAAAGCGATTCATATTTCCTCGATTTTAGAACGACTTTATATTCAAAATGTTAGCGGCACCTCGCCTTCTATAACGAGTTTCTCCCCCGTGGATGGCAAAGCTATCGCTACTGTCCCGATAACCACTCGTGTAGATTATGAAACATTAGTCGGAAAGGCCGGCGTCGCTTTTTCACAGTGGAAACAGGTTCCTGCACCTAAAAGAGGGGAAATTGTCCGCCAGATTGGCGATGCGCTACGGCTTCATAAACAAGATCTTGGAAGGCTCGTTTCCTACGAAATGGGAAAAAGCCTACAAGAAGGTTTGGGAGAAGTGCAGGAAATGATTGACATTTGCGACTTTGCGGTTGGCTTGAGCCGGCAATTGTATGGATTAACGACCCAATCAGAACGTCCGGCTCATCGAATGTTCGAACAATGGCTTCCATTGGGTATCGTTGGCATTATTTCGGCCTTTAACTTCCCGGTTGCTGTTTGGAGCTGGAATGCCGCAATTGCGTGGGTTTGCGGCAATGTTTGTCTTTGGAAACCGTCTGAAAAAACGCCCATAACTGCTTTAGCCTGTCAAAAAATCGTATCTGAAATATTTAATAGGAATGACCTACCTCAAGAGATTTCTTGCCTTATTCAGGGTGACGCCGAGTTAGGTAAACAGATGGCATCAGATCCACGTATTCCGCTCCTTTCCGCAACGGGCTCAACACGTATGGGAAAATCGGTTGCCCAAGCTGTAGCTGCTCGGTTGGGTAGAACCATCCTTGAACTGGGCGGTAATAACGCTATCATTATTACACCGCATGCGGATACGAAAACCGCTTTATTAGCCAGTGTTTTTGGCGCTGTTGGAACCGCAGGGCAACGTTGCACCACCACTCGTAGACTAATCATTCATGAGTCCATTTATGAATCCTTTAAAGTCCAATTGGTTGATGCATACAAACAGTTAAAGATAGGAAATCCGCTGGACGAAGCGAATCATGTCGGCCCATTAATTGACGAGGCCGCTGTCAACTCCTATCTTGAAGCCATTAAACGATGTAAACAGGAGGGGGGTAAGTTCATTGTAGAAGGGGGCGTTTTGAAAGGAGACGGGTATCCTTCGCCTTGTTATGTTAAACCATGTATTGCGGAAGTTGAACCACATTACAAAATCGTTCAACAAGAAACCTTTGCCCCTATTTTATATGTGATGAAGTACAAAGATTTAGAAGAAGCAATCGCTATACAAAATAATGTTCCGCAGGGTCTTTCTTCCGCAATTATGACACTCAATTTACGAGAAGCAGAGCATTTTCTATCTGTTAACGGCTCCGATTGCGGCATTGCTAACGTCAATATCGGCACATCGGGCGCCGAAATTGGGGGTGCCTTTGGAGGTGAAAAAGAAACGGGTGGAGGATGAGAGTCCGGGTCTGACGCCTGGAAGGCTTATATGAGAAGACAGACCAATACCATCAACTATTCGGACAAGCTTCCATTGGCTCAAGGAATTACCTTTAATTTATAGCATTTACCATCCGATGAAATTTTAATCTTCTTTTTTTAGATTTACACGCACAATTTCATTTCTAGCAATGATTATTTACAATCCAAAAGACTGGCTGCATGCCGTTTTATCTTTTCACCGTTCTGAAACTATAAAAAAATTATATCCCTATCTTATTTTAATGGCGATTTATGCCTGGGCGATTGCTTATCTCGAAATAGAATACCTTAAATTGTCTGAGAAAAGCTGGCTGCGAAATATTCCTTCTATGCACAGTTTGCTTGGATTTGTCCTATCGATCTTACTGGTATTCAGAACGAACACAGCATATGATCGTTGGTGGGAGGGGAGAAAGTTATGGGGGCAGTTAACGAATAATAGCAGAAACCTTGCATTGCGAATTGAAAGTCTTTTGCCCGAGGGTGATAAGGGAAACCGAAGCTTCTATAAAAAGAGTATACCCTTATTTGCAAGCACACTTCGAGAGCATTTACAGTCCAGTCAAACACGTTTCATGTTAGACGAAAAAGATCACCCGGAGTTCAACCACCTAGATGAAAACAAGCATGGCCCTAATCAGGTGGCTGCTATGATCTTTAAAAGAACGGATACATTGTACAGAGAAGGCGTTATCAGTGGAGACCAATTAATAATATTAAATGCCGAGCTTTTGTCCTTTACGGATATATGTGGCGCCTGTGAACGAATAAAAAACACGCCGATACCCTTTACCTATACCTCTTTTATCAAAAAGTTTATTTCAATTTATGTACTAACCTTACCATATGGCTTTGTGTTTTCACTCGGATACTTTGTCGTACCGGCCGTTGTTTTTGCTTTTTATGTATTAACATCACTCGAGCTTATCGCCGAAGAAATTGAAGACCCTTTTGGCACGGATGTCAATGACTTACCCTTAGAAAAAATGGCAGATAATATCCGAAAACATGTTGGGGAGCTTATTCATTAGCCCACTAATAACTTATATCCTTTCCCGTGTACATTCACAATTTCTACCTTCGGGTCTTCTTTAAGGTATTTTCTAAGTTTACTTAAAAAGACGTCCATGCTACGACCATTAAAATAATTGTCGTCATGCCAAATTTTTATCAGGGCTTCTTCCCGTGTAAGCACGTCATTTTTCTTTAAACAGAGCATCCTTAAGAGCTCCGCCTCTTTAGTAGATAATTTCTGTTGTTGGCCATGGCGGCTAATCAATTGGGCTGTATAGTCGAAGTTATATTCCCCTAATTTGAATTTAACCGGAAGCTCCTCCTCAACACCCCTTTCCTGGAAGGAACTTCTTTTCAATAGGGCATTAATTCTCAATAACAATTCTTCTACTCGAAATGGTTTTGTAATATAATCGTCACCTCCTAAATTGAAGGCTTCAGTTTTATCCTCCATCATACCTTTAGCGGTAGCAAAAATGATGGGTACGCTTTCGTTCACTTTTCGAATTTCTTTCCCGAGTGAAAAGCCATCCTTTTTCGGCATCATCACATCTAAGATACACAGGTCGAACTCTTCTTTGCTAAAGGTGCGCAAAGCCTCCTCTCCATCCTGGCATAGTTTAACATCAAATTTACCCTTTAGTTCTAGGTAGTCCTTTAGTATTTCGCCCAAATTCGGGTCGTCTTCCGCTAATAAAATTTTCCGCATACCGTATGAGATTAGTTCTTTATAGTAGGTAAAATCAATTCGAACTCCGTTCCTTTATTCTTCTCACTTTTCACCTTTACCGTTCCCTTCATTCGTTTAATAATATCATGTACGTAGCTCAGTCCAAGACCGAAACCTTTAACATCATGTAGATTTCCGGTGGATACTCGATAGAATTGATCAAAAATTTTAGACAGTTGGTCCCTACTCATGCCGATACCCTTATCTGCTACGATAATATGGAGATGGTTACCGACATTTTTAGTTCTAATCGTAATTTCAGGAATATCCTTACTGTACTTTATAGCATTATCTATAAGGTTAAAGATAACATTCGATAAATGGAACTCATCACCATACAAAATGGGATTAGCCGCCTCAATTTGCATATCTACCTGTGCGTCCCGCTTTTTTAGCTGTAAATCCATGCTATCAACAACTGCCGCCACCAAATCATTAAGATTCAATTCCTGCTTATCAAGCTTCAGATCGCCTTTATCAATTTTGGCAATATTCAACACCCTTTCTATATGATTTCCTAGCCGGACATTTTCGTCATAAATAATGCTGGCAAGCTTGTCTACGCGTTTAGCGTCCGTAATAATTTCCGGATCCTTTAACGATTCGCTGGCAATCATAATAGTGGCAACGGGCGTTTTAAACTCATGTGTCATATTGTTTATGAAATCCGTTTTCATCTCCGAAATTTTCTTCTGTCGCAAGATGATAAAAATCGTATAAGTAAAACATCCGATCAAAACAAGCAGTAAAGCCGCCGACGACCCAAGCATGACGCCCATACTACCTAACAACAAAGAGGTCCTGCTCGGAAAATTAATTGCCAACTTTCCTGAAGACTTAATCATGCTATTTGGAAATAGAAGCGTGGCATAGGAGTTCTTTAGGTCAAAATTACCGTTAAAAGATGCCATCTGAAAAAGAACAGAATCATCGCTTCCCTCGGTTATCACCATATTAAAAGGAAGGTTTATCTTTCGATGCAACAGCTCTTCCTTTAGCTCTGCTTCGATATAGGAGGGGTTTATACGCTTCTTTAATGGCTGCTTTGCCAATTCAAAGTCATTTGCCAAATTTTCAATAACCGAAGTTGCCGGTTGCTGCGCATTCGACATATAAGAATCGAAGAACTGGGTGGCTTGCCGAATCTTCTCCTGTTCTTCATAGCGTTTAATCTGCTCATCTAATTGACGATCTCTTGGCGGAGGCAGCACCACGACAGCAAATTCATTGGCATAATCGTCCAAAATCACGTATCGTACACTATCGTCCTTGGCCTTTTTGGGATTGGTAACAGATCGCTCGGCATATATCTCCATGCTATTATTCTGATAAATACCTGATGCGCTCTGCTTCAGTGATACTTTTACCAATCTTTTCAACTTGGGATCACGCATATAGGTTTCATAGAACCAATTTGGTATAAGCGTAGCACTTGGAAACTGTCGTTTTAGCTCCGACTCCAATTCACGATATTCAGCTTCCATTTGGCGTTGGCGCCTGCGCATACGTTCAACAACGGCTTTTGTCTGCCACTCTTCCTCTATCTCCCGTTGCTGCTTTTCCCGAAGTTGTTTGTTACGAATATTTTTTGCTTCTTGAGCCTCTATAAAATCAATAGCTTCCTTTTTCTCTGCTTTCAGCACAACCGTATTTAATGCGGCATTAACGGCCTCATCAAACAATTGCGCTTTAAGATTATAAGATTGATGAATGAAATAATATTGCATCGCTATTACACCCAAAAGGGCAAATAGCATTAACCCGATAATCAGCCCTATACTTTTACGCCTCATATACACAAAAATACGCAAGCACTTGCTTTTCAGACGTCTTTTAACAATTTTTAACACACCAAGCTTGAGGCAAATGACCAAAACATGCCACGAAGTATTAAAAATTCCAGTATTTAAGAAACGTGTGAAGAACCTGTCTGATGTTTTTAATAGATATCTTAAAAAAAAGAGCAAGCTATAGAAGTAGCTTGCTCTTTTTTCTTAGAAAGACTTTTAGAAGGGTAGATCATCGTCGTCTCCAGGGGCAGAGGAGATGTCTACAGGCGGTACATACTGAGGGGTTGCGCCTGCACCTTCCGGTGCAACCTTATTAACCCGCCACGCAACCAAAGAATTAAAATAGGTTGTAACACCGTCCTTATTAGTCCACGGTCTCCCTCTTAAATTAAAAGAAACCTCTATATCTTCGCCAGGAGCCAGGTTATCAAAAAGATTAACCCGATCTTGCGTAGCTTCAAATCTTATATATTCTACAAACTGCGGATTTTCAGCATACTGAACGATCAGATCTCTTTTTTTAAAGGAATCCGTAACCTGCTGTACCGCACCAACTTCATGTACCTTGCCTTTTATTTCCATAACATTAAAACGATATAAATTGTAAAATTAAGGATTTTTGGCGACAATAATCAGTAACTTCGCACAATAAGCTATGCAAGTTTTCAACACTCCTCAAAAAGTTATCATTACCTGCAATAAAAGATTGTCACCTTATTTGCAGCAAGAAGTCAAAGCACTCGGTTTTTCCATTAAAAGAGCTTTTAGTACCGGCGTCGAAATCAGCGCAAGTATGAACGACTGTATTACGCTCAATCTCAATTTGTATTGTGCGAGTCAAGTGCTATATTCGATCAGCTCTTTCATAGCCGCTGATGCCGCTCAGCTTTACAGCGAAATAAAGAAAATTGCCTGGGAAGATTTGATCGACTTTAATGGATATTTTTCCGTTACATCTACCGTTAATAACGAAACGATTACAACCCCATTATTTGCCAACCTGAAGGTAAAGGACGCTATCGTTGATCGTATTAAAGAAAAGAAGGGTGTCCGCCCCAATTCGGGAGCGGAACTTAATAAAGCTGTTGTTCACCTCTTTTGGCAAGAAAGCAAGGCAGATCTATACTTAGATACTTCCGGTGAAACCTTAGCCAAACATGGCTATCGCAAGCATCCCGGGAAAGCCCCCATGTTAGAGGCCTTAGCCAGCGGCGTGTTGTTTGCTACGGAATGGGACAAAAAATCACCGTTTATTAATCCGATGTGCGGATCAGGGACACTAGCCATAGAAGCTGCGCTCCATGCAACCAACAGAAAACCTGGCCTATTTCGCATGAATTATGCTTTTATGCATTTCTTGGGCTATGATGAGCAGGTATTTTTCGCTGCAAGGAGAGCGCTAAAAGAAAAAATCATCAAACCAACGGATTTAAAAATCATTGCTTCCGATATTTCGCAAGAAGCCGTGGAAATAGCAAAGGCTAATGCCAAAACGGCCGGCGTAGATCAGCTAATCACATTCGAAGTTTGTGATTTTGCACAAACGACCGTGCCCTCTTCCTCCGGCGTTATTGTTTTTAATCCTGAGTACGGAGAACGTTTGGGTGTTCACACCAAACTCGAACAGACCTATAAACGCATGGGTGATTTTATGAAACAATCATGTAAAGGTTACAATGGTTTTATCTTTACAGGAAATCCCGACCTTGCGAAAAAAATTGGGCTTCATACCTATAAACGGGTAGAGTTCTACAATGGAAAATTAGATTGCCGCTTACTGGCATACGAACTTTATGATGGAAGTAGAAGAACCCATCCTGAACATGATTAAAGCGTATATACTGTATCCCGGTGCCGATGGCCACTCTCATTTTAAAGAGGTTTTCGTTCCCGACGATTTAATAACCGATGTTAGGCATCTACACTTCAAAGAAACCGCCGCTAAAGCATCTTATGATTGGCATACCGCGCCACGGACGCAATATGTAATCACTTTGAAGGGAAGTTTGGAGTTTACCACTTCTTTGGGAAAGACATTCATACTACAAACAGGGGAGGTTTTAATCGCGACAGATACCACTGGCAAAGGGCATAAGTGGAAGCTGATCGGTACCGATCCTTGGTTAAGGGCCTATGTTGCTTTTGAGGAGAACGAACCCATCAATTTTCAAGAACACTTATGACCAACGGCATTATATTAAAAACCAAAGAATTTGTTCAATCAAAACTAAAAACGGCTGAAACAGGTCACGATTGGTTTCATGTGGAACGTGTATGGAGAAACGCAAGGCTCATTTTAGAAAATGAAACAGCGAACATCATGGTTGTCGAGTTAGCGGCCTTATTGCATGATATAGCTGACAGCAAATTTCACGACGGCGATGAGGAATTAGGCCCCCGAATAGCCCGTTCCTTTTTAAGCTCCCTTCACCTTGAGGAGACGACGATTGCACATGTCTGCAACATTATTAAGAACATGTCCTTTAAAGCAAGCTTAGGGAAAATTGAATTTTGGTCAAAAGAATTAGAAATCGTTCAGGATGCAGATCGCTTGGATGCTATTGGTGCAATTGGTATCGCTCGTGCCTTTAATTATGGAGGGTACAAAAACAGAAGTATGTACGACCCGGCCATAAAACCAAAAGAGAACCAAAGCAAAGAGGAGTATAAAAATACAACCGCTCCAACGATTAATCATTTCTACGAAAAACTCCTGCTGCTAAAGGACAAAATGAACACGGAAACGGGAAAACGTTTGGCAGAATCACGGCATCAATATATGCTAGACTTTCTTCATCAATTTTTCAATGAATGGGAGGGAAAGCAATAAAAAAAGCCTCTTGTCATTAAGAGGCTTTTTTATTTCGTGCGCAGAATGAATCGCTCTGCTTATACTCTTTTCGATTTAATACGAGCGGCCTTACCGGTTAAGCTACGCAAATAGAATAGTTTTGCTCTACGTACTTTTCCGTATGTATCAACGACAATTTTATCAATATTAGGTGAGTTTACAGGGAAAATACGTTCAACACCAATGCCATTAGACATTTTACGAACCGTAAAGGTTTCATTTGATCCTGCCCCATTTCTTTGAATAACTACCCCTTTATATACCTGTATACGCTCTTTGTTACCTTCGCGAATTTTATAGTGAACGCTAACGGTATCACCAGCTTTAAATGCAGGAACTTCATTTTTTGCTACCGCCTGCTCTTCTACAAATTTTACTAAATCCATGATTTTAAGTAATTAACAACGATTTTTAACCCGTAAAAATCGGACTGCAATATTAGCTATTTTATTTTAAAATTAAAAACCTATTTTGCTTTTTTATTTTTACTTGCTTTTGCCTTTATCAACTATTCATCCAAGAGATCAGGCCTTCTTTCGCGTGTTCTTGCCAGCGACTGTTCATATCGCCAGTTATCGATTAATGATTGATTACCGCTCAACAGGATATCCGGAACTTTATGCCCACGCCATTCAGCAGGTCTGGTATAGACGGGTGCATCCAATAGTTCTCCCTGAAAGGAGTCAGAGAGCGCTGAAGTCTCATCCGATAGGACTCCGGGAATAAGGCGAGCAATTGCATCAACCAATACCGCAGCAGGTAATTCCCCGCCGGATAATACATAATCACCAATGGAAATTTCTTTCGTAACGTAGAGATCCCTTATTCGCTGATCAATCCCTTTGTAATGTCCACAAAGAATGATAAGGTTCTCGTGTAAAGCCAGCCCATTGGCAATCGTTTGATTTAAGCGTTCCCCATCGGGGCTCATAAATATGACCTCGTCATAATTCCTTTCCCTTTGAAGCTTCTCAATGCAAGCGGCAAAAGGCTCTATCTGCATAACCATTCCGCTTCCTCCTCCATAAGGATAATCATCTACACTTTTATGTTTATTGGTAGCATAATCACGTAGATTGTGAACATAAATCTCTACCAATCCTTTTTTTTGGGCCCGTTGCAGGATAGAATGAGCAAAAGGACTTTCCAAAAGCCCAGGAAGTACGGTTATGATATCAAAGCGCATAATTATCATTCATTGTAAACATCAACCAATCCCTCGGGTAGGTCGACATGCAAAACATGTTGTTCTTCATCTATTTTCACAATAAAATCATCATTCACCGGAAACATCAGCTCCTTAAACCGATAGTGAACCACCGCAATATCCTGTTGGGGATATTCATTGATCGCTATAATCTCTCCCAATTCGCCATGATGCTCATCATACACCAAATAACCTACAAGATCGGAGGTATAGAATTCATTTTCATCCCTTTCAGGCATTTTGCTTTTAGGCAGATATACAGACTTACGCAAAAGCTCTTTTGCCGCGTCTATATGTTCCACATCTTCAAAAAAGAAATATCCGGTTTTATTAGATTGGATTTTAAAAGACTCGACAAAAAAAGGAACGAGTTTTTTCTCGATCTCTAAAAATACCGTGTCGAAATCTAACTTTTTATAGTCGTCAAACGCAAAATATAGCTGGACTTCCCCCTTTAAACCCCTTGTTTTACTGATATAACCAATATAAAAACAATCCTCAATATGCATGACTCATTCCCTTTGTAAATGCTAATGGAATATGTACTCTCCTGAAAAATAGCTTGAAAAACAAAATGCCATTCTTAAGATGTTTCTTTAAGAATGGCACTTAATATTAATACGCTATTCTATTACTCAGCGCTTGTAGTTTCTTCGCTATCAGAAGCATTCTCCGGAGCCTCTTCAGAAGCAGGCTCTTCCACAGGAGCATTTTTAGCCGCTAATGCCGCTGCTCTCTCTTCTTTCTTTTTGGCTTCTGCTGCTAATGCTGCTTTTTTAACTTCCTCTTTTGATTTAGAAAGCGAGTCTTTCTTTCCTTCTATTTTCTCCTCTTTTCCTTTTAACCAATCTTGAAAGCGACTTTCAGCCGTTGCTTCATCAAAAGCACCTTTCTTTACACCGCCTAACAAATGCTTTTTGTAAAGCACGCCTTTGTAAGACAAAATAGCGCGCGCGGTATCTGTAGGTTGTGCCCCTTTCGTTAACCAGTCTAAAGCCTTGTCGAAATTTAGGTCTATTGTTGCGGGATTCGTATTTGGATTGTACGAACCTAACCGTTCAATAAATTTACCATCGCGAGGTGCACGTGAGTCTGCCACTACTACATGATAAAAAGGTTTTCCCTTTTTACCGAATCTTTGCAATCTTATTTTAGTTGCCATTTGAGATAATTTATGTATTCAACATATTTCCCGGAGCTATATACTGCGGGGCTGCAAAGATAAAAAAAATTCCTATTAAAAAATAAAAAACTACAGCAATTATTTGAAGCTCTTTAAACTTATATGTATTTTAACAGCAAATATACCCAAAACACAACGATGGCTACTACAAGTACCCGACCAAAACCTTTCTTCAATTTTTCCGGCATGCCTTTGTAATAAAAAGAGAAGAGGGCAACAAACAATATCAATAAAAATGGTAAAAGCTTTTTCATTATATTGATGTCAAACCTACGGTTTATTCTTATTGTTCTCACTATAAAAGATGCACTTTAACAGGTTTCGATTACGCTCCGTCCCTAAATAAATTTTGTTATATTTAACAACTTCGTAAAAAGCACACCAAAAATTGGCCCTTTTCCAAACTGTTGATCCGTTTATTGGTTAATAATCATAAAAAATTAAAAATATCGTGAACAAAACAATTATCGTTTCGAATAGATTACCTGTAAAGATTGTTGAAGAAAATAACGAATTGAGTTTTATTCCAAGTGAAGGAGGACTAGCTACCGGTTTGGGCTCTATTTATAAAGAGGGAAACAATATATGGATTGGATGGCCTGGAGTAGACGTTCAGGGAGAACGTGAACAACAGGAGGTTACGCAAAGACTAAAGTCGCTCAACTTAATTCCGGTTTTCTTAAATAAAGAAGAAATTAAGCGCTACTATGAAGGCTTTAGCAATGAAGTCCTTTGGCCTATATTTCATTACCTGTCTACGTATGCAAACTACAACTACCAAAATTGGTTAGCTTATGTTCAGGTGAACCAAAAATTTGCTGACATTATCCTACGCGAACTAAATCCCGGCGATACGGTATGGGTCCATGATTATCAGCTTTTGTTGGTACCAGGCTTAATCCGGCTGAAACAACCCGAAGTGTCCATTGCCTTTTTTAACCACATTCCTTTTCCTTCGCAGGAACTCTTTCGTTTAATACCTTGGCGAAAAGAACTATTGCGTGGGATGTTGGGGGCAGATCTACTCGGTTTCCATACCTTTGACGATGTTCGTCATTTCCTTAGCGCAGCTACACATTTGCTTCCCATCCATGCAGATGCAAATCGGCTGCGTGTAGAAAATCGTATTGTTCTGGCTGAACCTTTTCCAATGGGCATGGATAGTGAGAAATTTTCGCGATTAGGAAACGATCCGGAAGTATTAGCGCATATTCAGAATTTCAAGCAAAACTTTAATGGAAAAAAGATTATTCTATCCATCGACCGGTTAGATTACAGTAAGGGTATTATTCAACGATTAAATGCTTTTGAACTGTTACTTTCAAAAAACCCTGAATATATTGAGCAGGTTACTCTTTATATGATTGTGGTACCATCCCGCGACACCGTACCGCAATATAAACGATTAAAAGACGAGATTGACCGGCTTGTGGGCCACATTAATGCACGATTTAGAACATTCGAATGGCACCCGATTGCTTATTTTTATCATGGGTACCCAATTGAAATTATCTCTGCTTTATATAATGTTGCGGACGTATGCCTCGTCACGCCGATGCGTGATGGGATGAATTTAGTAAGCAAAGAATATGTTGCGAGCCGAAACGATAATACCGGCGTCTTAATTCTTAGTGAAATGGCGGGAGCATCAAAGGAACTTAACGATGCTTTACTGGTAAACCCAAACAATATTTCAGAAATTCGAAAGGCCTTGATAACCGCTTTAAATATGCCGAAAGCCGAAATGGAAGAAAGAATGAAAGCCATGCGAGCGGTCGTTTTCAAATTCAACATCAAACATTGGGTAAAGATTTTTATGAATCGTTTACAGGATGTCAAACAGATGCAAAAGAATTCGATGGCGAATTTAGTGAAAGCTTCTATTCGGCTTGCCATACAAGAAAGATATAAGGCAGCCCGTAATCGCCTGTTGTTATTTGACTACGATGGCACGCTTGTTGGCTTTAAAAAGGAAATTGACGAAGCTTCCCCCGACCTGGCCTTATATAATTTATTGGATGCTTTCGTTGCGGATAAAAAGAACACCTTGGTCATTATAAGCGGAAGAAAACACACCACGCTCGAACAATGGTTCGGAGCAAAAAGCTATACATTGATTGCCGAACACGGCGCTTGGAAAAAGAATAGCGTCGGCGATTGGGAGCAAGTTCCCGGACTATCCACTAACTGGAAAAGTGAAGTGCAAAAGTTGATGGAGGATTATACGGATAAAACACCAGGTTCCTTTATTGAGGAGAAAAGTTATTCGCTAGCCTGGCATTATCGCAAGGTACAGAAGGGACTAGGATCGCTTCGTGCAAACGAACTAATGGATAATCTTCAATACCACTTAAATGCCTACGGTCTTAAAATGCTTGATGGGGACAAAGTCGTAGAGGTGAAAAATGCAGACGTAAATAAAGGTCGGGCCACACTAAATCTTTTACATGACACCGATTACGATTTTATTCTAGCAATAGGTGATGATAGAACCGACGAGGACACTTTCAAAGCCCTGCCTGAAAAAGCGATTAGTATCAAGGTTGGTAGCAATGTGTCAGCAGCAAAGTATTATTTGGAAGATCAGGAAGAGGTCCGCGATTTGCTTACTTTCTTGGTAGAAACGTAACGGGATTAAGATCCCGTTACCAAAAATCGTGGTGTCCCTAATTTCACAGCAATTCTGTTAACGGCATTAATAAGCCCCACATGGCTATATGCCTGGGGGAAGTTTCCCCACTGATCGCCATTATTTGCATCAATATCTTCGCTAAACAGCAGCAGATGGTTTGCATAAGGCAACAGATTCTCGAAGGTTTCAATCGCATCTTGTGTCCTTCCTACAGAAGCCAGGGCCTCGACATACCAAAAGGCACAAATAAGAAAAGTCGATTTGGGTTTACCGAAATCATCGGCATGAAGATACCGATAGAAAAGACCATTTTCAGCTCGGAGCTCTCCTTCAAGCGCTCTTAAATGATCTCGGGCCTTTTGAGACGCCGGATCCAGATAATTCATGATAATAAGCTGCAACGTACTGGCATCCAGATGCCCACTACCTACCGCGTGCGTGTAAACTTTTCTTTGGGGATCATAACAATCTTCAATATGCTTTGAAGCCCGTAAAATCAATGCTTCTGCACGTTGTTCTAATTTTGGTTCCCGGATTTCCTTAGCAATCCGATAGGCAGCTTTAGCTCCTGCCCACTGAAAGAGATTCGTATAGCAATGGTAATTGGCAAAATTTCTAAATTCCCAAATTCCTGCATCCTTTTCGTCAATTGTTTGTTCTATTTTACCAATGATCATATCCAACCATACGGAGGAATGCCCTTTCTCTTTTCCTACAAAGCGCTTGTCTGTATACAGGGGCAGCAGTGATAATAAAACTTGGCCGTAAACATCGTTTTGCACGTGTTCATATGCTTGATTCCCTAACCGAACCGGCTTATTATCCATATAACCCGACAAATGACTCAGTTCCTCTTCGATTAATTCCTTTCGTCCCGTAATGCTATAAAGTGGTTGATACCGCCCTTCTTCATTAGCAGATATATTCGAAATAAATTCGGCATAATGTTCCATTTCTTCAAACTGACCGATACGAAGCAGTGAAGCCAACACATAATAGCTATCTCTTATCCAACAATATCGATAGTCCCAATTTCGTCCGCTGCCCGGCGACTCAGGCAAACTGGACGTGCTCGCGGCAATGAATGCACCGGTATCTTCATATTGATGAAGCTTCAAAGCCAATGCCGATCTAATAACCGCCTCCTGATAAAATGGAGGAATCGTGGTGTGTTTAATCCACGTACGCCAATAATTTATGGTTTGTCGCAGAAATGTTTCTGCCGTCTCCTCAAGAGGCGCTTCTAAGGGCTCTCCATAAGTTAATATTAAATACTTCGTGTCATGAAGTACAAAAGTACCTGGCTCAAAAAAATGGCTGATAGGAACATTCGTTGTTAACCGCATGTGATCGCTGCCGCCCGTAAACTCGACATGATTACTCCCTCTATGCCGGTCCTGCGCAGTCCTTCCATAATCGGTTACCGGATAACAACGCATGCGAACACGCGGCTCCCCACTAATACGCTCTACCTTCCTAATTAACATCAATGGCTTAAAATAGCGGTCATATTGTCTAAATCGAGGGGCAAAATCGGTTACTTTATAGGTCCCCTCTTCATTAGAAATTATCGTCTCCAGAATATTGGTATTTGGAATATACCGCTGCTCCGACTGGAACTTCCCATCGGGAAGAATTGAAAATTCACCGCCTTTTTCCTTATCAAGTTTACTGCCAAAAACAAAGGTGCTATCGAAGGCCGGCCAGCATAACCAAGAAATATTCGTATTTGTTTGTACATGCGCAATGTAGGCACAATTTCCTATTATTCCACTTTGATAGGTGTGTCTATTCATTCTTTAAGTATTTTCAGTTTTAGAACAACAAAAACATGTTTCTGTTTAGGCCAACGGATCAAAAGGCATTTTTTGCTAATTTAAGAACAAGTTTTTCCGGATCGCAGGTATTAAATTTAACTGGCGTGCTTTCTCAAACATAACCTGTACGGCCTTCCTGCCTTCTTGTCCCAAATTAAGCGAGTACTTGTTAACATACAATTCAATATGCTTATACATGACCTCCTCACTCATTTCCTGCGCATGTTGACGAATAAAATCAATGCCGGAATCCGGATGTGCAAAAGCATATTCTACACTTCTTTTTAGAATACGATTGACCTTCATTTTGATATCATTCGGTATATCTCTTCTTATTACGATTCCTCCCAATGGAATGGGACATCCGGCTTCTTTTTCCCAAAAATCGCCTAGATCGAGAACCTTATGCAGCCCTTTATCTTGATAAGTAAAACGATTTTCATGAATTATTAAACCAAGGTCGACCTGCTCTTTCAATAACGCTGGTTCTATTTCGGAAAAAACGAGTATCTCTTTGTTTTGAAGCTGAGGAAAGGCTAAACCAAGCAGAAAGTTCGCCGTTGTATACTTCCCCGGTATTGCAACTTTTAAATCCGATATAACTTGTTCGTCCCTTCCCTGAAGCACTTGCTGCACCAGCTCCTCCTTTTTGCAAATAAGCAAGGGGCCGACGCCGAAACCCAGAGCACTTCCTGCGTCCAGCAAGACGTATTTTTCAAGCGCATAAGCATAGGCATGAAAACTTAGCTTGCTAATATCAAGCGTGCCATCAAATGTTTTATGGTTTAAGGATTCTACATCCTCATAAAATACATCAAAAGTTAATCCCTCCGTATCAATTTTGTGATGGATCATAGCATCAAAAATAAAAGTATCGTTGGGACAGGGAGAAAATCCAAGTGTCAAATTCATTGCTTTTCTGTTTACGTTCTATCTCATGTGAACATCCATGGCAAAAGTAGCAGAACCCGCAGCATCTTTCTTGTTTAGAATGTCATTTTATCTCAAAAGATGCTGTTTAGTTAAAATAAGAGATGAGCCAATCATTTAGATTTTTGACAGCGAGCCCGATCTGCCAATTTTCCCGATTACGCCTTTCAACATAGTTGGATATGCTTCGTATCTGTATACAAGGTAGCATTATTTGCTCGCAGGCGTAATAGAACGCTGCCCCTTCCATACTTTCAACTTCCGCTTGTTGCCTTTCCAGTGCAAGCTTAATACTTTTATCATTTCCATGAACCCTGTTGACGGTTAGCCCGCTTACGCTTCTAAACCTTCCGATAAGATCTGCGGGGAAGCCCGGTATCGCCCGAAACGCAGCCTTCCCAAAACCCAGTTCATCTATCGATAAAAACTGCAGATCATCTTCTGCCCCCAATTCATAAAACAGGTCTTTTTCAATGAAAACGATGTCGCCAAGACCGATATCCCTTGAGAAAGACCCGCCAATCCCAACATTAATCGCAAAATCATAGCTTTTGTTATGTAAGGTCTTTCCCAAGGCAAAAGCGGTAGCAACCATGCCAACACCTGTTATTAAGATATCCGGTTTTTGCTCCTTCCCTTCTAGAGATTGAATAAAGGGCCCTATCTCTGCAGCGGTTGCTGCAACTATTAAACATTTGGTCATAAGTAATAGAAAGGCAATATAATGATTTTCATCCATCAAAATCCTAAAATGTTAAAATTATTAAGCTTATCTTTGCGGGCTAATAATTGATTATGATTTATATTACTCGTAGAGAGCGTTTTAGTGCAGCCCATAAATTATACCGCGACGATTGGAGCTTGGAAGAAAACGAAGCGACCTTCGGTAAATGTAGCAATCCTAACTGGCATGGTCATAACTATGAACTATTTGTTACCATCAAGGGCGAGATAGACCCCACCACCGGGTTTGTAATGGATTTACGAATCCTTAAGACTATTATTTTGCAACACGTTGTCGAAAAGCTAGACCACCGAAACGTAAACTTGGACGTGGATTTTATGCGTGGTAAAATGGCTTCTACCGAAGTTCTTGCCGTAGAGATCTTCAACCAGCTCAAAAGCCCTATTGAGACGGCAGGCGCACAACTGCATAGTATAAAACTTCAGGAAACCGAAAACAATTCGGTGGAATATTTTGGAAACTAATAATAATGAGGAACAATCCGATGAATATTAACAATAACGAAGCCCCTTTGGATGATGAGGAGCTTGATGGTTATGTAAAAATTGATCGTTATAACACCGATAAAATTGAGAGTATAGCCAACCACTACGAAGACATTCTATCTCAACTTGGCGAAAACCCAAAACGTCAGGGCCTATTAAAGACACCCGAGCGTATTGCTAAAGCCTTGCAATACCTAACCCATGGCTATGATATCGATCCTGCTGCCATCTTAAAAAGCGCTATGTTCGAAGAAGATTATAGCCAAATGGTGGTCGTAAAAGATATAGAAGTCTATTCAATGTGTGAACATCATCTTTTACCCTTCTTCGGAAAGGCACATATTGCCTATATTCCAAAGGGACACATTGTTGGTCTCAGTAAAATCCCGCGGGTAGTAGATGCTTTTGCCCGCCGCTTGCAGGTACAAGAAAGGCTTACCAATGAAATAAGGGATTGTATTCAAGAAACATTGAATCCGGCTGGAGTTGCGGTAGTAATCGAATGCAAGCACCTGTGCATGGCTATGCGAGGTATACAAAAACAGAACTCGGTTACCACTACTTCTGCGTTTACCGGAGAATTCGCCCATGAACGCACGAGAGCTGAGTTCTTGCGGCTGATAACCGCTAGTCTAGACTAATTTGCTTTATCTTTCTTTCCTTAATTATCCATTAAAACAATCATAAACGCATGAAGAAGGCCTATTTATTCCCTGGACAAGGAGCCCAATTTGTAGGAATGGGACGGGATCTTTACGAATACAAAGAAAATACCCGTAATCTATTTGAACAGGCAAATGAACTCTTGGGATTTCGTATTACGGATATAATGTTCGAAGGAACAGAAGACGATCTTAAAAAAACGAACGTTACACAACCCGCAATTTTTTTACATTCCGTTATTCTAGCTCAAGCACTCGGCGATCAATTTGATCCACAAATGGTAGCAGGACATTCATTGGGTGAGTTTTCAGCACTTGTGGCGGCCCAAGCGCTAAGCTTTGAAGATGGTCTTATCTTAGTATCCAAAAGGGCCAACGCCATGCAGAAAGCTTGCGAGATTCAGCCTTCGACCATGGCTGCTATTTTAGGCTTGGACGATTTTACGGTCGAAGATATTTGCCAGCGCGTTAGTGACGTCGTTGTTCCTGCCAATTATAATTGTCCCGGACAATTGGTAATTTCCGGAACGATTGCGGGAGTCGATAAAGCTTGTGAACTCTTATTGCAGGCGGGCGCAAAAAGAGCGTTGAAATTAAATGTCGGAGGCGCTTTTCATTCCCCATTAATGGAAACGGCACGCGCAGAATTGCAAGAAGCCATTGAAAAAGTGTCCATCAAAGAACCGATCTGTCCGATATATCAAAATATTGATGCCAAAGCTTATTCCGATCCTGCTAAAATTAAAGAAAATCTCATTGCGCAGTTAACCGGTGCCGTTAAGTGGACACAAACTATTGAACACATGTTAGCCGATGGGGCAACGTCTTTTACAGAAGTAGGTCCGGGAAATGTGTTACAGGGACTGGTAAAGAAGGTAAATAGGCAAGCAGAGACCGCCGCTGCTCAGCTCCCCTAAATTTACGGATACCGTATTCTTTCTACACCTCATACGTTTTCTTTATACGTATGAGGTTTTTTCATATTTTTACCAAAAGCAATACTTTTTACTTTGAATAACTCTTTAAAAATACGGGTATTACTTCTGGTACTAACACTCTGCTTTATTGGCACGGCACTAACTATTCATTTAACTTTCAGAAAGGAAGAAATTTTACGGATAGAGGCAAAACGGATCGAGCAGAACCTACATAAAAAGGAACTCTTCATAAAAGCTTTTCTTAAAGATAGTGCCAGTTTTAATGCGCTTAAAGACATTCAAAACAATGAGAAATTAACGGCGCACGTTGTTCAATATTTTGGGGAAAAGAAAAAAGTTCTGGTATATACCTATTCCAATAGCGAGCTGACCTTTTGGGGCTCCGATAAGATCGTGCCGCAATCAGATGCCGGATTACCCGAAGGAAGCTCATTAATTGTAGCAGATAATGGTTGGTATGAAGCGATTAAAAGATCAAAAGGTGGATTTTCTGTAGTTTGCCTAATTCCTATTAAATCGAAATATGCACTAAAAAACGATTATCTCAACGAGGACTTTTCACCGGATTTAATCCGTAGCCAGAATCTGACGATTGCCAATTACGACGATAATCCTGTATATAATATACGAAGTAGCGATGGGAAATACCTGTTTTCGGTGAAGCTGAAACAACAGACATACAATACGCTCTTCTCCAAGTTAGAGCTGGCGATGTGGCTTGCCGCTATGTTTTTTGCAACCGTTCTAATGAACAGCGTTTGCGCGTGGATGGCAGGTAAAGGAAAAGTAAAGTTGTCAGCCTTGGCCTTTCTCTCATTTTTTATCCTGACAAGATACCTCGATTTATCTAATGGTTTACTCGCAACTCACTTTTTTAACGAGATTTTTGATCCGAAATATTATGCCTCAAGCTTTGTTTTCCCCTCTTTAGGTGCCTTTTTATTGAATGTAATTGCCGGTGCCTGGTTTATGTGCTATATCTACAATTATCGATTTCAGCTTTTTGTAAAGAGGCCTTCTATCAATACTTTTTTAAAAGTAGTATTTTTTGTAATATCATCACTTCTTATTTATCTGATCAGTTCTCAAATTGTTCAGGTTTTTAGTGGGTTAATCGGAAATTCAAATATTCAATTCGATGTCACGAATGTTTTGAAACTCAATATTTTTAGCTGGCTGGGAATCTCTGCTTTATGCCTGGTTATACTCAACCTTTATTTACTGTTGGAAGTGTTGATGGCAGTTAGTTTAAGCTTTGATATTCACAAACGCCAATGGTTCACGTTGTCTTTTATAACACTTGTTGTTTACAGCGTTACTCTTCTTTTCATAAATGAACTGACCTTATCCTTCTTTCTTTTTAGCAGCATCATTTTACTGCGAGCCTTAACTTTCTTCAGCAAGAAAGATTTTAACTTGGTTGTATTCATTACCACCCTGCTGCTTTTTGCGTGGATTGCATCCTTAAATCAGACTAAGTTTATTAATGATAAAGAACTGGAAACCCAGAAATTAATCTTGCAGCGCTTGGAGTCGGCAGACGACCCGGATGCTGTATTTATTTTTTACAGCATAGAAAATACGGTTGCGAAAGATCATTATCTAATAAACTATTTCTCACAACCTCAAAAGTATAATGTTCATGTGCTGAACGATTACATCAAACAAACCTATTTCAGCGGTTACCTTTCTCGCTACGAATTTAACATATATGAACTGAAAAAAGGTTTCACCAATGAGGTTAAGAATGTTCAAAAATTAGCTTATTACAAAAAAAAGGTGGAATCTGGTTCCATCAAGGTTTCGGAATATTTTTATCGCATTAACAACAATTTCGGAAGCCTTTTATATTTTGGTCTAATCCCGGTTATTGCCGATGGAAAAGAAGTGGGCACTACATTAATTGAATTGACAAGTAAGGCCTTCGAGCGTTATGCATCCTTTCCTGAAATCCTGAGTAATGGTCGACTTAATAAGCAAGAAAATCTAGAGCAATATTCCTTTGCCCTTTACCGGAACGGAAAGTTGCTCAATCAGTTCGGGGATCATCTTTTTCCTGCAAACGATCGTGATTATCCAAAAGAACGTTTTCAATTTATTCGGGTAAACACGGTAAATGGGGGAGGGGAACTCATGTATCGACCAAATGAGCATATATTAATGGTATTAAGCAAAGATCGGCAAGGCCTTTGGATGCAATTAGCCTCCTTGTCCTTTTTATTCCTTGTACTTCTGGTTTTTGCGGTTACGGTCTATGCCTCACAATGGTTGATTATAACTTTTAAAAATTATGATTTCAGTTTTCGAACAGTAAGGCGCTCTTTTTGGATAACACAAAACAAGATCCTGTATCGGACACGTATACAAGCTTTTGTTGTTTCGGCTGTTGTAATTACCTTGATTATCGCCGGTGTTATTACCTTCTTCAGTGTAAGTAATCAATATGCACACCAACAGGAAATAAATACAGTTAAACGCATTAATCAAATGGTTTCCGGTTTAGAAACCATTACATCCGGGCTGGAATCTTCCGCCTTTAAAAATACCGAAGCCAAAAATCCCGAAATTGAAAAAGAACTTTACAATACCGCAACTTCAAACGCAACCGATATCAGTCTTTACAATACAGAAGGTGTTTTATTTTATACTACCCAAAGTAAGATTTACGACCTGGGCTTAACGTCAAAACACATGAACGCCAAAGCTTGGTTGCATATGTCTAAATTCCGGCGATCTGAATATTTCCATAAGGAAGCGATCGGCAATTTAGAATACCCGGTTGCTTATGCCCCTATAAAAAATGATCAGGACGAAACGATTGCTTATTTAAGCCTTCCTTATTTTTCTGACGAAAAGGAATTTGCGGATCGGATAGGGATGTTGCTAAGTACGCTGATAAATATATACGCACTGGTAATAGTCGCTTTAGGTTTATTTGCCGTGTTTATTGCTAACCGGATTACCTCGCCTTTAAGCCTAGTTCAGAGAAGTTTAGCAAAAACTTCTATCGGAAAAACAAATGAGCCCATTTTCTGGAAAAGAAACGATGAAATCGGCTCCTTAATCAAAGAATATAACAACATGATTGCGGCTTTGGAAATAAGCGCTAACAGAATAGCGCAATCTGAAAGGGAGTCTGCTTGGAGGGAGATGGCTAAGCAGGTGGCTCACGAGATAAAAAACCCGCTAACGCCTTTAAAACTCGGTGTGCAATTACTAGAACGCTCGTGGAAGGAAAATGATCCTAATTTTGACCAAAAATTCAAGCGCTTTAGTAAATCGTTCATTGAGCAGATCGATAGTTTATCCACTATTGCCTCCGAATTTTCAAATTTTGCGAAAATGCCCGACACACAGCTTGAAGACGTGGATATTATCGATACAATAGAAAAAATAATACCGATCTACAACAACACCGCCGCCGTTGAGATTTCTTTCAGCAACCAGGCAGAGGGATCTGTGATGGTAAGAGGAGACAAAGACCAACTCCGAAGATCCTTTAGCAACCTCATTAAAAACGCGATAGAAGCAAAGGCTGGCCGCGGAAAATGCTTAATCCATATCTCTGTGAAAAGAAATAAAAGCTTGCTGATTATCGCCATTAAAGATAATGGAAATGGAATAGATGAACAGGTTCGAGATCGCATATTCCAGCCAAATTTCACGACCAAAAGCTCCGGTACCGGACTGGGTTTAGCTTTCGTAAAACAAACCGTTGAAAGTATGAAAGGCTCGATCAGCTATTCAACAGAAATCGGTAAAGGAACGACCTTTTTTATAGAAATACCACTCTGAGCTTTCCGTTTACGTCAGTCGAATGGTCCCCTTTCCCATGGTTCCCTTATTCGTATATAATACAATGGTGTATGTTCCGGGTTTAAAATTTTCAGCGCCTTTCCACTCAATCGTATAAAGTTTTCCGTCGTTTGAAAACTCTATTCCCGTCTTGTCTGTATATTGCATCTCTACGCCGTCTACTTCGAAAATGTGGTTCTCTGTAATCAACAGATTTCCATTGGGTTCTATCACTCTGATGTAAACATCGTAAATCGCTTTTTTTGCAAGTGGATTATCGGCAATACTAAACTCTATCTTTAACTTATCCGTACGTTTTGCTTTGGTCTCTACACTTTCATTGTTGCTTTTTCGTTCTCTAACTGCATTTATATTGATCGAAGAAAGCTTCAATGCCGTAGCAATTTCTACTTTATGTTCAAGTTCACTATTAATATTCTCCAGCTCGCTTGCTTTCTTTGTCGCTGTAGTAACACTCTCTTTCAGACGATCCCTCTCCGATACCAATAACGCATTTTCGTTTTTCAACTGCTTGATATCCTTTGTATACCTAGATACTGCTCCTCTCAGTTCGGCAATTTCCTCCCTCGCCCTTTGAAGCTCGGTACGATTCAATTCGTTTTGAGTCAGTTTTGCACGCAATTCCTCTATTTTGGTCCGCGCATTATCTTGTGTTGCTTTTAAGGATTCCGTTAAATTCAGGTTTTCTTTGGTAACGCGGTCCAACTCCACTTCGATCCTATCCAGCTCGGTCTCCATCTGAATTTTCTCACTCAATATCGTTGTTTGTTGTTCGCTGGAACTCTTATATTTAATATAAAAATAAATGTTCGTAGCTAGTAACGCTAAAATAGCGAAAATGAAAAAATAAATCTTTGGATTGTCTTTTCCTCGTTCCTGTACGTCTACTTGCTGCTCAACACCCCCATTGTTATCTAGTTTAACAGACGGTTTATAGACTATATCATTCTCTTCCATTTTTGTACGTTTAAACATTAGGCTCAAAACGATTAGCAAAAATTGTTCCAACAACAATTATCCTAAAAAAGCAGTATATCAGTGTGCTTTCATGGTGATAAACCTTCGCCTGTACTATTATCAATACATACCGCGATCAGCAGTTACACTTTTGCTCAATTTTTTTCTCATACTCAATACTATACTTATCTTTACAGCTTTTTATAAAGAAAAGCTACTGAAACAAATACTGTATATTTGATGAACATTCACCTCTTTAATAAATCATTAGGCCTCTTATTTTACCTTTTTCCATTTCTTTGCTTGAGTACGCAAGCACAAAGTACAGATCCTATTCCTAAGAGAGAACTAAGAGGTGTTTGGGTATCCACTGTTGTCAATATAGATTGGCCAAGTAAAGCCGGCCTGTCATCCGACATCCAAAAACAAGAACTTTTACGGCTCTTAGATGCCCATCAACGGGCGGGCATTAACGCTATATTCCTACAGGTCAGGCCCTCCGCCGATGCAATATATGCACGGGGAAAGGAGTTGTGGTCACGCTTCTTAACCGGCAGCCAGGGACAGGCTCCCAATCCTTTATATGACCCCTTGGATTTTGCCATACAAGAAGCCCACAATAGGGGAATGGAGCTACACGCTTGGTTTAATCCTTATCGTGCTACCTTCGACTTAAACGAAGCAAATGTTAGTAGCAATCATATTACCAAACAACATCCCGACTGGTTTTTCACTTATGCAGGAAAAAAGCTCTTCAATCCGGGTATCCCCGAAGTAAAAAAGTACATTGTGGAAGTAATTATGTCTGTTGTTAAAAACTACGATATTGACGGCGTTCATTTTGATGACTATTTTTATCCTTATCCAGCGGGGGGACAATCTATTCCCGATGCAAATACTTTCCAACGCTATGGACAAGGCTTTTCAAGGATAGATGATTGGCGAAGAAATAATGTCAATCAATTGATAAAAACATTGGCAGATAGTATCCACCACGAAAAGAAATATGTAAAATTCGGTATCAGTCCTTTTGGTATCTGGCAAAATAAAAAACAACATCCTGAAGGCTCTGAAACTTCCGGTTTAAGTGGTTATTCTCAATTGTACGCTGATGCAAGAACATGGCTCCAAAATGGCTGGGTTGATTATATTAATCCGCAGATATATTTCCCTTTTAATAATCGCGCTGCGGCCTATGAAATACTCATCGATTGGTGGAATACAAATGGCTACGGCAAGCATATATATATTGGACAAGCCGCCTATCGAGCCGCGGACAATAGCACGGGGTGGAGGGACAGACGTCAACTTCCAAATCAAATTCGCCACTTGAGGAAGTTTTCGGCTATACAAGGAAGTGTTTATTTTAGCTCCAAATCACTTGTGAATAATCTTGGTGGCTTTAGGGATTCCTTACAATACAATTTCTATCGATACAAATCCCTCCAGCCTACCATGCCCTGGCTCGATAGTATTCCTCCATTGGCTCCACAAAATCTCCTCTATCATAATTTAACTACCGGCGGTGTATCCTTACGATGGGATAAACCCCCAATGGCAACCGATGGGGAAACGGCCTATGGCTATGTTGTGTATCGATTTGACGAAGGGGAGGAAATTAATTTAAATAATGCTCAAAATATCCTGGAAATAATCTTTGATGCGAATCGAACCTTTTATACCGATCAGGCTGTCAGAGGAGGGTCGCGATACACTTATGTCATAACAGCTATTGATCGCTTAAAAAACGAAAGCGGGCCATCGAATATGCAGACTACGATACCTAACTGACAAATGCAACCCTTTGGAGTTAAGCGCGATAGATTTGCATAAGCTGCATTGTTTCAAGAGCCATTTGTTCGTTATAATCGCTCGTAAGCCTTTTGTGATTGATGAGATCTACAATTGTTCCGACATAACAAAAGCCAAAGGTCAAAAGATATAATATGCCCATGCCGATTTGTTTTAGCATAAAGCGTTGGATGCCTGCAATGCCAAGAAAGCCTATTAAGGTCATCAGCATCACTTCTTGCGTCCCTTTTCTTTTCCCTTTGTAAAGAAAAAGAAATTCTTCTGCATTCTCTTCCTTAATAGCTTGTAAAGCGCTCCTTAAAAATATCATTTCCTCCGGTGCAATATCCGGAATCATCATCAAGATTTTTTGCTCTTTCATTACCTTTACTTTTAATATTGGAGCTTAATATAGCACTTTTGTTACATAACTTCATGAGTAAAGTATGATACGTCATTTATTTCCATCACGAGACATCCTCCTGAAAAATTACTGCTTGTACGATTTCGGGTCTAATGCTGTGGGTGACCAGTTCTCCAAAAATTCAAGTACCTTCTTGGCGCTATGTCCTTTTCCTTCTTCCAAATAGGCACTATTCTGGGTATGAATCCGATTCCCCTTTTCGTTCAAAATAACAAATACCGGAAACCCGAACCGCTGTGGATACTCTAAGGAAGCTAGTACGGCTTCGTTCTTGTTCTCTTTACTATAATTCACATGCACAACCTCATAATTACGTTGTATATAATTCTTCAATGTATCATTTCCGGTAACCAGTTCATTAAATCGCAAGCACCAGACACACCAGTTTCCTCCGATTTGGATAAAAACATGCTTTCTTTCTTTTTTTGCCTTTTCGACAGCTGCTTGTATTTCAGATTGTGCATCTGCTTCAGGGTGGTACAATTTCTGTCTTTCTTGCTGTGCAGCTACTTGTAAAACAAAAACAATATAAATAAAGAATATACCCAGGATTTTCTTCATCACGCTGAATAAATTTACGTACTTTACAAAGTAAAGCGTTTTGTTTAATATGGCCAATCTTCCTCCAGTAAAAATATTAAAGGCTTCGGCCGGATCCGGGAAAACTTTTAGCTTAACCGCTCATTACATCAGTCTGCTCTTCACTAGTAAAGTTCATTTTTCGGAAATTCTAGCCGTCACCTTTACCAATAAGGCTACTGCCGAAATGAAACACCGCATTTTAACGGTCATTGAAGGCCTCGCGCTAGGCAGCGAAGCGGTCGAATCTTATCGCAATATTATATTAGAGGCCCATCCACAACTCTCCAGGCAAGATATACAGCAAAAAGCGATGGAGGTTTACAGGCAAATTTTACATAACTATAGTCGATTTGCCATCAGTACAATCGACGGTTTTTACCAAAAGATTATTAGAAGTTTTAGCTTCGAACTGGGCTTAAATGCAGCCTATCGCTTGGAAATGAATAGCGATAAAGTGAAGCAAGATTTGGTAGTACGGCTCAATAAACTATTGAACGATCGTGATGACTTGCTACAGTGGATTATCAATTACGCCAGAAAGCAGATAGAGAACGACAGGAATTGGAATTATACAACGGTACTGAAAAAACTTGCCGATGAACTTTTCAAAGAACGATTTCATCCTTTTGACGAAGCCATTTCTCAGCTGAGCGAAGCTGATCGACAAGTGGTTTTCACAACGATTAGCGATCTTTCGGACGAACTCATTACTCGTTTTGAAAAAGAAATCGAACGCTTGTTAAAAATTGCGACCGAAATAGTGAATAGCTCGGGGGTATCAAGCGACCTTTTTCTACGTAAATCGCAAAACCTGATTCCTAAAATCCCGTCCTTGGCTCCCGATAATTTAGAAGCCATCGACAAGTTTGCCGATTATATTGATAATCCGGAAAAGTGGCAAAAGAATGGCGTCAGTGGGGCTGTATCCGACCTGTATAATAAACTGAATCCGCTTTTGCGGCAGATTCTAAACTATAAAGAAGAACATAGTCGCACTTACTTTTTAGCAAAAGCGGTTCAGGCTAATTTTTACTACCTACGTCTACTAAAAGAAATGAGCGTGTTGCTTGCTGATTACAGAGCAGAGCATGACGTCTCTCTTATTAGTGATGCACAAAATCTCCTGAAAGAAATCAATCGCCATCAGGACCAAAACATTTCTTTTATTTATGAGAAAGTCGGGAATCGTTATAAATATTTTCTGTTCGATGAATTTCAAGATACTTCGTCGAACCAATGGTATAACTTTCAACCTCTGTTGGTGAATGCGCTGGCTAGTACAGAAGGGAACCGATCGATTCCCCATCACCTCATTGTAGGTGATGTTAAACAAAGCATCTATCGTTGGCGAAATGGCGACTGGCGGATTCTACAGTATCAGTCCACAAGAGATTTAGGCGATCATCACATCCGTTTTCAGACGCTTCAAGAGAACTATCGAAGCCTTCCCAATATCATTAAATTCAACAATTTTTTATTTACTCAAGCACCTAAACTTTTACAACAAATAATAAATGATAAGATTTACACCGAAATAGGTGATAGCTTATATAATTCATGGTGGCAGGCTTCGGGATATACACAGATATTAACCGACGCCTATGCAGAAACCGTCCAAAAAATCCCCTCCGACAAAGGCGAAGAAGGAGGGAGGGTTACCGTTTCTTTTTTTCCCGTTACGAGCTCCTTCGCAAAAACACGCGGTAAAGAGATTAAACCAGCAGCTTTAAAAGCGCTATCCGACACGATTATCAATTGGCTGACTGAGGGCAGATACCAAGCTCGCCAAATAGGTATTCTGGTACGAAACAACACGGAGGCCCGCGAAATTATCGAGTATTTACTTCACATTCAGAAGGAACTGGACGAATCTCATAAGTTCGAGGTAATCTCGGGAGATGCGCTTTTATTGGTCAACAATCCCGGCATACGCTTGCTTATTAACACGCTGAAAGCTATGATTACACCCGTAGAGGAGGCCTCGCTTTATCGAGCAAATTGCCTCCTTCTTTATCAACAAGTTTACGGATTAAATCAAGAGGACGAAGCCTCGATTTGGTTAAATGCCACGCAATACGATATTAAAGTCTGGGGAAAGATCTTGCCCCCTATTGTCATTAATAATTGGTACGTATGGCAACAACACCCTTTAACAGAATTAGTTGAATCGTTGATCAATGGCTATGGAATAACCCATGATGAAGCCACCATTCCTTATTTAATAGCCTTTAGGGACATTATAGCTGAATTTAGTTCGCAGGGCGAACGCGGCATCGCTTCCTTCCTTAGTTATTGGGATGAAGAAGGAAAAACGAAGGCATTGCCGGCAAACGAAGGCAGTAATGCGGTAGAAATTATGACTATTCATAAGTCAAAAGGCCTGGCATTTGATGTTGTAATGATTCCGTTTTGCTCCTGGGAGCTTGACGGAATGGTTAACAGCAACTTTTGGGTGGATACAAGTGGCACCTCTTATGAAATTCTTCGAAGTGTTCCCGTAAAATACAACAGTATGCTGGTCAAATCATCGCTATTCAAGGCATACCTGGAAGAAATGCTTTTCAACTATATGGATGCGTTAAACCTACTTTATGTAGCTACTACGCGTGCCAGAAAGGAACTTTATATAAGTGCGCCTGATATTAAAGAAGGAAAAGAAAGTGACTCCTTAATTGCGGATGTGCTCCGCTCGGTACTAGCACTACATAGCGACGAACTCGGTATAGAATATAGCCATGGCATTGTTTATCCATCAACAACGCCTTTTAAAGATATAAAAAAATCCCCTATACTTCCGGTTAAATACCAAGAAGGGTGTATCGATTTCTGGGAAAGCCCACCCAATTACAATTGGAGCTTTAATAAATATCCTATTTCAGAATTGTTAAAGGAAGCCTTAGACAACCGAAAAATAAAAAAGGAACTGCTGTCGCTGGGCGAACAGAACGCAGCAACACGTCAAGGCTTATTGCTGCATGAGCTGTTATCCCTGACAACTGAAATAGCGGAATTTCCAAATTATCTCCATGCAATGCAAAGTGAGGGCTTAATTACAAAAGATGAGCTTATGACTTTACTTGATGAGGCCATACGACTTCGTAATAATGAACAATTAGCGGCGCTTTTGGACAAGCCTTATCAAAGTCTGAATGAACAACGTATTATAACGAAAGACGGAAGTGTGTTACGCCCGGATAAAGTATTAATTGGAGAGCATGAAACGATCATATTGGATTTTAAGTTTACCGGAATGGAAAGACCTCAACATATTGCCCAGGTGAAAGAATACCAGCAGAACTTACAGGAAATGGGTTACCCAAATATACGCACCTTTTTATTTTATGCATTCAATAACCGGTTGGTAGAAGTTTAATCTTTCTCTTTATCTCGCTTACAATGATCCCATTTTTAAAAGAAGTTGCAAATGATTTAATCGCTCGCTTTGGTTCAGAGTTAAAGGATATTGCTATTATATTCAATAATAAGCGTCCTGAAATGTATATGAAGAAGTACTTAGCTGAGCTTATCGGTAAACCAATCTGGAGTCCTTCTTTCTTTACTGTTCAACAATTTTTCAATAACGCTTTTGTTGAGCGGGAGGCCGATAAACTGACTCAAATTCTTACGCTCTATCAATGCTACAACGCCATCCAGCAACGCATAGATGGAAAAACAATGAGTATAGAGCGATTCTATCCTATGGCCGAAATTATCTTAAATGATTTTGCTCAATTAGACTACGACCTCGTTGAACCGAATGAGGTCTATACCGAATTATACGATATTGCCTTAATAGAAAAACAGTTCCCTCATTTCTCGGAAGAACAATTATCGTTTATGGCTCAATTCTGGTCGACCTTCAACAGCGAAAAACACAGTTATATACAGGATCGTTTTATTGAACTTTGGAAAACACTTCCACTGCTTTATACGGATTTTCATCAGGCATTAAAAGAACGTGGACTAGCTACGAACTCCCAATTTTATCGCTCTTTTGCTAAAGGGGATGAAACCAGTCCGTCCTATATATACCAATTTAAGCAATTAGTTTTCGTCGGCTTTAATGCCTTGAACAAAGCGGAAGCGCTCTTATTTAAAAAATGGCAAAAAGAGAAACGTGCACTTTTTTATTTCGATGTAGATCGATACTATTTGGATGACGTTCAGCAAGAGGCCGGCGCTTTTCTCCGTCGTAATTTAAACAGCCATGGATTGCTTCATGCACTCGGTGCCCCGTTTAATCAGCTAGCAGATCGTAACCAAAATATTAAGATCGTCCAAACGACAAGCTATACGGCACAGGCAAAGCTGTTGGATAGCTTCCTTGTTGATAAAAAATCCACGGATGCTATCAGTCAGGGCCTGACAGCAGTATTGTTAGCAGACGAACGTTTGTTAATTCCAACATTACAAAGCATTCCGGTATCAATAGAGACTAATATAACCATGGGATTTCCAATTTCACAATCTCCAATCTATGGAATTGTCGACTTATGGTTAAGGATACAAGAACGATATCTGCAGCAAAAGAGCGATCTTATATATTATAAAGATGTCGAAATTTTTCTTTCCCATCCCCTTATTCATACACCTGATCCCATCAAAGAGCAAGTTCAGCAACTCATATACACCAATCATTATATAAATGTACCCCTTGTCGAATTACAAGCGGTAAGCCGGACCTCTTTCTTTGACAAAAGAACCGACGGAAGATATCTAATCAAAAACCTGCAGGAAATTATTCGCGAAATTTTCCAGATCAGAAAAGAAAAAGAGCTATTAACTTATCCCGACGCGGCTATTTTTACAGAAGTATTCAAGATACTTAACCAACTCTATGATGCATTGAGCACACTCCCCTCACTCAGCGTCGAATTTACAATTTCGTTGATCAGGAAATCGCTGCAAGGAATAACGGCTGCTATCGAGGGTGATCCCTTATCCGGTGTACAAGTTATGGGTCTTCTTGAAACAAGAAATCTTGATTTTAAAGAAATTTATATACTAGGTGTTAATGAAGGCATTTTACCAAAAACAAGCTCTTCAGCGACTTTTATCCCTGATTCTATTCGCCGAGCTCACGGTCTCCCCGTACTGGAAAATCAAGAGGCACTTTCCGCTTATTTGTTTTACCGACTCATGCAGCGAGCCGAACAAATTACACTTGTTTATAATGGCCATGTGGATGAAAACAGCTCGGGAGAGATTAGTCGATTTGTCAAACAACTACAATTCGAAAGTCACTTTAATTTCATCGAATTAAAGCAGCAACAAATAATTAAAACAAACGAAGCGCCCCCCGCAATGGAAATAAAAAAGGTGAATGAGATTGGGAAGATTTTGCAGTCCTATTTGAACCGTGACAATAGCCTACGTCCCGGTATTTCGGCAACGGCATTCACAACCTTTCTTCAATCTCCTCTTCTTTTCTTCCTCAAATACGTAGCTAAGATAAAGGAACCCCAATTGTTAACCGAAGATTTTGAAGCAAATAGGATCGGTTCCATTATACATGAAATCATGCAATGGTTTTACGAAGAACTTAAACGTGTAAGCCCGCATATCACCGCACAACGGATAAAAGATCAATTGAGCCGGTTAGATCATTTGTGTCTGAAGGCAACGGCAAAAGATTTTTATGGCAATCCTGCTTATTTTGACATAAATAGCCCATCCAGCACAGAAAAAATCGTGCTTGAAATCGTTAAAGAATATGCACAGATTTTCATCCACCATGATTTAAAGAATACACCCTTTACGATTATCGAGTTGGAGAATAAACAAGATTATGTCATTGACTTTCCAATTACAGTCGACGGGAAAGAATCATCTGTTAAACTCTATGGAATCATTGACCGCGTAGATGAAAAAGATGGGAAAATCCGTATTGTAGATTATAAAACAGGAAGCGATGCGCTCGACTACACCGATATCGATTCCCTTTTTGATCCATCTTCAGGAAAATTCAATAAAGCCCTCTTGCAAACACTCTTTTATACGTATATCTATGAGAAAAAAACCGGCAAGATAGGGGTGGAGCCGAACCTGTATGTGGCAAGAAGATTAAGGCAAGAAGGTAGTTTGTTTTATACCAAATCAAGAGGCAGTAAATTTCTGCTTTCAGAAGCAAGTTTGTCCAGCTTTAAAGAAGCATTTGAGCTTCGCTTAAGACAGGTTTTAGAAGACCTTTTTAACCAACAAATACCTTTCAAACATGATCCGCGTATTAATTTACCCTATAATGATCACTATCAGGAATTCTTTCGGTCAGGTGTAGATCAAGATATTGAAATCGAAAGTGAATATTAATGAATTAGCGATCATTTACTTCATATTTTCAGTTTTTTAAAGTACTTTTGCGTACAAAAAATTGATTTAAATACATTACTTATATCTAATGAGAGAAATACAGTTCAGAGAAGCACTTCGCGAGGCAATGGTCGAAGAAATGCGCAAAGACGAGAAAATTTTCTTGATGGGCGAAGAAGTTGCTGAATACAATGGTGCCTACAAAGTAAGTCAGGGCATGCTTGACGAATTCGGAGCTAAGCGTATTATCGATACACCTATTGCCGAATTAGGCTTTGCTGGTATCGGTATTGGAGCAGCTATGAAAGGTCTAAAACCGATCATAGAATTTATGACCTTCAACTTTTCATTGGTAGCCATTGATCAAGTGATCAATGGTGCAGCAAAGATCCACTCGATGAGTGGCGGCCAATATTCCTGTCCAATTGTATTTAGGGGCCCAACAGGTAATGCAGGCCAATTAGCTGCGCAACACTCACAGAATTTTGAGAATTGGTATGCAAACTGTCCCGGATTAAAAGTTGTTGTTCCTTCTAATCCCTACGACGCAAAAGGTTTATTAAAGCAATCCATCCTTGATCCGGATCCTGTAATTTTCATGGAGTCAGAAGTGATGTACGGAGACAAAGGAGAGGTTCCGGAAGAAGAATATTATTTAGAGTTAGGAAAAGCACATAAAATACAAGAAGGAACGGATGTAACCATTGTATCTTTTGGTAAGATGATTCCACGGGTCGTAATACCTGCTGTCCAAGAGTTGGCTAAAGATGGCATCTCCGTCGATTTATTAGATTTAAGAACCGTGCGTCCGATTGATTATGCAGCGATTATAGAATCGGTAAAAAAGACAAATCGCCTGGTCATTGTAGAAGAAGCTTGGCCTTTAGCCTCTATCTCATCAGAGATCGCTTTCAATGTTCAAAAGAATGCTTTTGATTATTTAGACGCCCCGGTTATTCGTGTTACCTCTGCAGATGTTCCTCTTCCATATGCACCAACGCTTATTGAAGCCGCTTTACCTAGCATTAAAAAGATTATAAACGCAGTAAAAGAAGTTTCTTACGTAAAATAAGAAACATTCGTCTCTTAAATAAAAAGCCTATCATTAAATGATAGGCTTTTTTGTGCCATCTTCCTAAAACCTATGACAAATACGAATGAGATAATTAAACGTTCTCCTCCTCGTTTGAATCCGGTAATTAGCTTAACGACTACACCCTTTCCAAAAATATGCGCTTATTTTAGAGAAAATTGAATAAACATCATATCCTCCTACAGAACAACAAAGCGGTAATAAAGCTTCTATTAAAGAACAGGTAAAATATAAAAAATAATAAAATAATAGCATTTTACTCATTTTTATTACCTTTTTTGTACTATATCAGTGAAATTTGTCTCTTTATGCTCTCTTCCAGCGATATAATTGTCTCAGTTCTTGCTATTCCTTTAATAGCTTGTATGTCTTCATTCAAAACATGACGTAAATGATTGGTATCTCTACATATAATTTTAGCAAACATGCTATATTGACCTGTACAATAATGCAATTCCACCACTTCTTTAACCTCTTTTAGCTGTTCAACAGCCGTTTTATATTGAGATCCTTTCTCTAAATATATACCTAAGAATGCACATATATCAAATCCTATAGATTGAGGGTTAATAATTAGGTTAGAACCTCTGATAATGCCAAGTTCTTCCATTTTTTTCATGCGAACGTGAATCGTTCCACCTGAAACTACTAGCTTTTTTGCAATTTCAGTGTATGGAACTGATGCATCGTTCATCAAAATAGATAAAATCTGCGTATCTAAGTTATCAAGTTCTAAAAATTGAGACTTTTTTTCCATGATTTTTTGATGTTTATAAATTATTGACGGTATTTTTTAAAATATTTATAAAAATGAAAAATTTTATTAAAAATATGGTAAATATTATGAAGTTTTATTATGTTTGTATCAACAGAAGGGAATAAGTTATTGATAAGATATCAAAAACAATTCAACTTTTGTCTGGTTTTGCCCCTCAGTTTAATATAGGTTTATAATTGGTTAGCGTTGAAGCTCCTCTCCCAAAGGAGCTTCATCTTTTTAAAAAATAACATCCTATCCCGAAATATCACCATACCAAATATATATTTTTTAATTGAATGCCTATATTTTAAAAATTTTGTCAAAAATAACGAGTTTTTTTCTCATTCGAGAAACTTTTTAAACCTTTTATTTGATAATACGTTTTATTAATAAAATTTATACAAAAGTTTTAAGGAAATTAGGTCGTACTTATCTTACATGATGTCCGTATACACACCATAAAAAATGACTTCCATGAAATGAACGATTAATCATCCACTTCATGGAAGTCATTTAATCCTTTAATCTCTTATTTTACCGTAAAAGCTATTTTATAAGTCCCCCACATCAATTCTATCCTTCCCTCCTTAGAACCCGATATGGTAAACTGTTCTACTGATTGGCTATTCTGTTCCGTCGGAACCTCTACACGTAATGCATCTTCCTTTTCATCGTAATCGAGTCCCCATTTTTTCCATACTTTGTTAAAAATAATGGTTGAAGTTTGTTCGCCCGGTATGCTGTGTAAGCTATATTTGCCCGCCTTCAATGCTTTTCCTTCAATTGTAACGTCTTTATTTACTTCAAAAGTTGTTGCTTCATTAGCACCTGTCCGCCATATTTTTCCTACCGGGGCAATATCCTCACCCACCGTTCTCCCTTTAACAGAGGGTCTGCTATAATTGATCGATATAGTCACTCCCGATGATGTTGTTATACGAAGGCTGTCAGGAGGACTAGCGCGCTTACTTTTATCTTGTTGCGCATAAACGCCTAGGCCCATAAATAATAGGATGGCACCCAAAATTAAATTTCTTTTCATGATTTAATGGATAAATAATAATGTCTCTATAAAACATTTATTTTGAAGCTTTGTTTGTATGCTCCGTTTGATTTGTAGGTTGATTAGAAAAAATTCCTTTTTTGTTGGTTAACCCCTCCGCTTAATAGCTTTAAGCAATCTGAAAGAGTAAAATTTTATCTAAGTTTGTGCCATGGCACAAATTAAACCATCTTTAGCAAAAGGTACACGTGACTTTTCTCCACTTGAAATGGAGAGAAGGAATTATATTTTCAATACAATAAAAGACGTATTTAGGAAATATGGGTATCAGGAAATACAAACTCCTTCGTTTGAAAATTTGCAAACCTTAACCGGTAAATATGGAGAGGAAGGGGATAAGCTCATATTTAAAATACTCAATTCCGGTGATTTCATTTCAAAAATATCCGCCGAAAAATTTGCAACACTTCATTCAAATTCGATTACGCCCCTTATCGCTGAAAAAGCCTTACGCTACGATCTTACGGTCCCTTTCGCTAGATATGTAGTAATGCATCAAAATGAGATCACATTGCCTTTTAAGCGTTTCCAGATCCAGCCCGTTTGGCGGGCAGATCGCCCACAAAGAGGTCGATATAGAGAATTCTATCAATGTGATGCAGATGTGGTTGGCTCAGAAAGCTTGTTAAATGAAGCGGAATTTATCCTTGTATACCAGGAAGCGCTGTCATCCCTCGGTCTAAAAGACTTCGTCATTAAACTAAATAACCGAAAACTACTGGCCGGCATTGCGGATATTATAGGAAAGCCCGAACTACTTATCGATATGACCGTAGCTATCGATAAGTTGGATAAAATTGGATTGGTAGGTGTAAAACAAGAACTAGCGGCTAAAGGCTTTTCAACGGAAGAGCTTGCAATGTTAGATCCTATTATTACTTTATCAGGCAGCAATGTCGATAAATTAGCCACATTAAAGGAAGTATTGAAAAGTTCAGAAATGGGGCAAAAAGGAATCGAAGAAATTGAAATGGTCCTGGCTTATGCGCAAAAATTAGATGCCAATGCATTGCCCTATATAGAAGTTGATATTACCCTTGCCAGGGGATTAAACTATTATACCGGAAGCATCTTTGAAGTCAAAACCAACGAAGTTTCTATGGGAAGTATAGGCGGAGGCGGAAGGTATGATGACTTAACCGGAATGTTTGGTTTACCGGGTCTCACCGGTGTAGGAATATCTTTTGGAGCCGATCGTATTTATGATGTACTCTTGGAACTCGATCTATTTCCGGAGAGTACAACAAAAACAACGCAGGTGTTGGTAACAAACTTTGATCAGTCTACCGAAGATTATGCGTTGAGTCTACTCCAAACCTTAAGAAAAAACGGAATAGCAAGTGAGCTTTATCCAGTAGCTGCAAAACTTAAGAAGCAGCTAACTTATGCCGACCAGAAAAAGATTCCTTATGTTATATTCATAGGGGCAGAAGAGCTCTCCTCCGGTATGTTAACTATAAAAAAGATGATTACGGGCGAGCAAGAAAAAATGGCAGCTGATGATCTCTTCAGCTATCTTATAAACACCGCTGACCCAAACTAAAAAGTATCACATCTTGTTTCTGCCTGTCTTGAAGTCAGGCAGAAATATGATCGGCCCGATGGAGACTGCGAACACCTCGTGCTTAGGCAACCAGTTTCAAAAAACAATAGACTAAAGGCGCCGCCAACAGCAAGCCGTCAAATCGATCCAATAATCCACCATGTCCTGGCAACAATGATCCGGAATCTTTTACCTGAAAACTTCTCTTCAACATAGATTCCGTTAAATCTCCCCAGGTTCCGAATACAGAAATTATAACCGCTATCACACACCACTCCCAGCGAGCCAGATTGGCATAATAATGGTGTAAAATAAGACTTACACCAACACTTAAAGCTACACCTCCAATAAAGCCCTCCCATGTCTTCTTAGGCGAATGTCGTTCAAATAACTTCGTTTTACCAAATTTCATACCCACAAGGTATGCACCGGTATCATTTGCCCAAAGCATAAACAAGAACGACATAGGAAGATAGTATTCATAATGACCTCCCAGGAATCCGAGTCTGAAAAAAAACAGGAAAGGAATTACTGCATAGATAACACCTAAAAAAGTAAGTGCGATATTGTAAAAAGGCCGTTCGTTTTTTCGATATAACTCCCGCATGTAAATAAAGGCTAAAAGAGGAACAGAATACAATAATGCAGAAGGCGTTACAAAATTTAAATCCAGTAGTGCCACGATTATAAAAAGAACTATTCCCAATAAGGTACCGCCCAAACGATCAGGTTTTACACCCTCTTTATCTATTAATCTATAAAATTCGATTAAGCTAAGAATGGCTAAAACAATAAAGAATATACTAAATGCATAAGCCCCTGAAAGTACAGATGCCAGCATAACTAAAACGAAGAAAAAACCTGTTATTGCGCGCGTTTTCATGTGAGTAATAATGATTTTTAATTTATTTGCTTCGCTTTTCGTCTATAGAAATACAGAACGAAGATACCCGCAAATAAGCTGGCGATCGCCAAAGGCCACTGATTAAGTTCAAATGATAGTGAATCCAAAGGCTTGTTTGATTTAACAAGATAATAGGCAATAAGAATAGCTGATACATTATTAATAAAGTGCGCTGTTACCGGAAGCCAGATACTTCGTCCCCAAAAGTATAAATATCCACATAAAGCACCGATTAACATTCGGGGCAGAAATCCATAAAATTGAACGTGGATTGCGCTAAATATGGCTGCCGTTAGCCATATCGCCATATGCGGCTTCCCGATCCACTTAATAAAAATGTTCTGTAAGCATCCTCGGAATAAAAACTCCTCACCAACGGCTGCTAAAATTCCGATCATGAAGATGTTAATAATCAACCCGGTGAAAGATTTGCGGGATAAAAAGGCATTCGTCAAAGCCCCGGTTTCATCTTCTTTCGCGCGCATCCATTGTTCGATATTCTTCATAAAATCCGGAAGATGCATTTGCTCGTTCAATAAGATTGTTATTTCAAAAAAGGGTGAAAACACCACCATTAATAATAAAACCAATGCATAGAGCTTAACATTAGGCTTAAAGGATAAATCAAAATACGGTCGGTTGTTCTTTTCTATTCGATTAAGCAACAGGGATGGAACCACAAATGTTCCTATCGCTGAAAAAATCTGTGATATACTGATAAAGTTTAACTCATCCGCTGTTAATCCGGTAAAACCCTTGGCTCCTATTTGCAAAACATCACGCCCAAAAAGTAAAAAACCAATAAACACCCCCACTAAACTAAAAACGGTGGCAGAAAGCAATACCGTAATGAGTAAGTAAAGAAAAGACATACTTGGATGATTATCAGAACGATTATAAGGATAAGCACTCAATTTTTTATATTTTTGCAAACTTAGATAAATTGCCTTTTATATGCAATATAATCGCGTTGCATATAAAAGGAATTATCGGTCTCTCCTCTGCCTTTAAGAGCTTATTTTGTAGAGGAAATTATTTTAATGATTGAGTTGAATATAGATAATGTCTGTCAAGATAGGAAATAATATTGATTTAGGAGCCTTTCCGTTGCTGCTTGCTCCAATGGAAGATGTGAGTGATCCGCCCTTTAGGTATGTATGTAAACAGAATGGGGTAGATATGATGTATACCGAATTTATCTCTTCCGAAGGACTGATTAGACATGCGGCTAAAAGTAAGCAGAAGTTAGATATTTTCGAATATGAACGCCCCATCGGTATTCAAATTTTTGGCAGTGATATCAAAAGTATGGAAGAAGCTACTGAAATAGCCACTTTAGCCAAACCGGATCTCATTGACATTAATTATGGCTGCCCGGTTAAAAATGTAGCTTGTAGAGGGGCGGGGGCAAGTTTATTGCAAGACATTGATAAGATGGTAGCAATGACCAAAGCCGTAGTTAATGCAACGCATTTACCGGTAACCGTGAAAACAAGACTTGGATGGGACGATCATACCAAGAATATCTATGAGGTAGCGGAAAGACTACAAGATATTGGAATTCAAGCGCTTAGTATACACGGGAGGACACGATCACAAATGTACAAAGGAAATGCTGACTGGAGTTTGATCAAAAAGGTAAAAAAAAATCCGCGTATACATATCCCTATTTTCGGTAACGGGGACGTAGATAGCGTTGAAAAGGCCGCTGCTTGGCGTTTAGAATATGAAATTGACGGTATCATGATTGGCAGAGCTTCTATCGGTTATCCGTGGATATTTCGCGAAATCAAGCACTTTTTTGAAACAGGTACCTACCTTGACGGTCCTACCATCAAAGAACGAGTGGATGTGTGTAAGACTCATTTCGTAAAGTCAATAGAATGGAAGGGTGAGAAAACAGGTATATTCGAAATGAGAAGACATTACGCAAACTATTTCAAAGGTATTCCCAATTTCAAAGAATATAGAATGAAACTAGTAAGCCTAGATAAAGTACCGGAGATTAATGAAGTTTTAGATGAGATAGCATTTCAGTTCGCGGACGTCACGACTGATGTATAAATGAACAAAAATTGATAACGGAGTATTTCTATTTTAATTCTCCATTTCCTATATTGCCTCAAAATAAGAAAAGAATGGTTACTGAAATTACTGAAGGTGTTAAAGTTTCGGTAGAGGCAATATACCAACCGGAGTATTCAAATCCGGAAAACGAACATTTCATGTTTGCTTATAAAATCACCATAGAAAATATGAGCGACTACAATGTTCAATTATTAAGAAGACACTGGTTTATATTTGACTCAAATGGAACACATAGAGAAGTAGAAGGTGAAGGAGTAATTGGCCAGCAACCGCTCATTGCGCCTGGAGAACGGTATGAATATGTATCAGGATGCAACTTGAAGAGCGACATGGGCAGTATGCAGGGCAGCTATCAAATGTTGAGGGAAATAGACGGAGCGGTATTTGATGTAGTCATTCCTAAATTCCATTTAATTCCCGACCATAAGCTCAATTAATATATTCAATACCCCCTTCTATTGACAGATATTACTTAATTTTACAAAAATTTAGGTATTCTTTGATAGTTAGTCCCAATGCGTGTGGCTAGGCGCAATTTAGTATGATAAATAACTTCAAGAACTGTCAAGCTTGATAGTTATGGTAAAAGATGGTGGCCAACATAAAATTAGCATTTTAATACATAACTACTTGTAAAATAAATATTTACATATAACAAATAACAATATTATAATTTGAGTATATTATCAGTAGAGCGTATAAGCCATACCTTTGGTGATCGATGGCTATTTAAGGACCTCACTTTTGGTTTGCAGAAGGGGGATAGGGTGGCGCTTGTCGGCATTAACGGAACGGGCAAATCTACCTTGTTAAAAATCCTTAGCGGAAAGACGATCCCTATCGAAGGAAAAGTAGTAAAAACCAAAGATCTGAAAATAGGCTATCTCGAACAAGAACCTTCCTTTGAAAATCTGACACTAGTGTCAGATTTTATTTATAGCATAGACAACGATATCCAGCAATTCATAAAGGAGTATGATTTTCTTATACGAACAGAGCAAACGAGTAATCCCCGTCTACAGGAATTGGCAGATATACTTACCATTAAAGATGCCTGGAATTTTGAAAATAATATTAAGACGATTTTGAATAGAATGGGTATTGTTGATTTAGAACAACCAATCAACAAACTTTCAGGTGGACAAAGAAAAAGACTGTCTTTAGCCAAGTTATTAATAGACGAACCGGACGTATATATATTAGATGAACCAACCAACCATTTAGACATTGAAACAATTGAGTGGTTGGAAAATTTGCTAACGATCGGACAGAAAACTATTATATTCGTAACGCACGACCGCTATTTTCTAGACAATATCTGCACCGAAATAAAGGAGCTTAATGAAGGAAACCTTTATTCTTATAAAGGCAACTACGGGTATTTCTTAGAAAAAAAGGCAGAACGCGAAATATCCGACACGGCATCTCTAGAGAAAAATAAAAACTTATTAAGAAAGGAACTTGAATGGATGCGTCGCCAACCCAAGGCACGCGGTACCAAGTCAAAAGCAAGAATTGATGCATTCTACGATTTGGAGGAAAAAACAAAAAGTGATAAGAGAAAGGACAGCCTTCGTTTAGACATTAAATTAAGTAGACAAGGTAATAAAATATTAGAGCTGAATCATATTAATAAGTCATTCGGAAAGCATACCATAGTTGATAATTTTTCTTACATTTTCAAGAAAGGAGATCGGATCGGTTTAGCAGGAAAAAACGGTAGCGGTAAATCTACCTTTCTCAATTTAATTACCGGTCAAGAGTTACCTGACAGTGGTGAAATCATCACAGGGGAAACAACTGTTTTCGGTTATTATAAGCAGGGCGGATTAAATTTCACCGAAAAGCAACGAGTAATTGATGTTGTCAAAGAAGTAGCTGAATACATCACAACCGGAAAAGGGGAGACCATTACTGCATCTCAGCTCTTAACTCATTTTCTTTTTACTCCCGAAAAGCAATACAATTTAGTTGAAAAACTAAGTGGCGGCGAAAAGAAGCGGCTTCAATTAATGCGTGTTCTTATCAAGAATCCCAACTTTCTTATACTGGACGAACCAACCAACGATTTAGATATCGATACCCTAAATGTTTTAGAAAATTTTTTAGAAAATTATACGGGAGTCTTACTTCTTGTTTCACATGATCGCTTCCTTATTGATAAACTTACCGATCAATTATTCATTTTTCAGCAAGAACAGCCAATAAGAATCTATAATGGAAATTATTCGGATTTCAAACTAGAGGAAAACCCAGTAAAGAAAGAAACAAAAACATCAAACACTACTGAACCTAAAAAAGATAAGGTCAAGTTATCTTTTAAAGAGAAACGAGAATTTGAGATTTTAGAGCAGGAAATTGCACATATAGAATTTACAATTAAAGAAAAAACCGAACAATTGCTATCTACTACAGATCATCAACTTATTACGATACTTTCGAAAGAACTAGAAGTACTAAATAACGATCTAGAAGAAAAGAGTGTTCGCTGGATAGAATTAGGAGAATTAATATAAACGTTTCACGTGAAACATAATAAAATGTTTCACGTGAAACACGACGAGTTATGTTTTCAAAATATAATGTTATTGTTGTAGGTGCCGGCCATGCCGGATGCGAGGCGGCGGCAGCGGCTGCTAACTTAGGATCAAAAGTGCTACTCATTACTATGAATATGGGTACAATTGCTCAAATGAGTTGTAATCCTGCCATGGGAGGTGTTGCTAAAGGTCAAATAGTTCGCGAAATAGATGCGCTAGGTGGTTATTCCGGGATAATCGCTGATAAAACCACCATTCAATTTAGAATGTTGAATTTATCTAAAGGTCCGGCCATGTGGAGCCCGCGGTCGCAAAACGACCGAATGCGTTTTGCTGAAGAATGGCGACTCCAATTGGAATCATTATCAAACATAGACTTTTGGCAAGATACCGTTAAAGAAATTATTGTAGATCAAGGACGAGCAAAAGGTGTTATTACGTCACTGGGAATACGAATCGAAGCGGATGCAGTTGTATTAACGAATGGCACTTTTCTAAATGGTATTATTCATATCGGTGAAAAAAAATTTGGTGGAGGTAGAACGGGCGAGAAGGCCGCCACTGGACTAACCGAGCAACTCATCTCAATTGGCTTTGAGTCTGGTCGCATGAAAACGGGAACACCTCCTCGTGTAGATGGAAGAACGCTCGACTATACCAAAATGGAAGAGCAGTGGGGAGACGAGAAAAGAGGTCGCTTCTCTTATCAATCCATTGATTTACCTCAAGAGCAACGCTGCTGTTGGATCACCTATACGAATACCAATGTTCATGATACCTTAAAAGAAGGCTTTGAAAAATCACCGATGTTCACTGGCAGAATTAAAGGATTGGGCCCTCGGTATTGTCCTTCTATAGAAGACAAAATAAATCGCTTTGCAGAACGTGATAGACATCAAATTTTTGTTGAACCCGAGGGATGGAGAACCCACGAGATCTATGTTAACGGCTTTTCCACATCACTGCCTGAAGATGTACAATTCAAAGCTTTGAGGCAAATTCCAGGTTTTGAAAATGCCAAAATGTTTAGACCTGGGTATGCGATTGAATACGACTATTTTCCGCCAATGCAATTGGATTTAACACTTGAAACAAAAAAGGTAAAAAACCTATTTTTTGCAGGACAAATTAATGGCACCACCGGCTATGAAGAGGCAGCAAGTCAAGGCCTCATTGCCGGTATAAATGCGCATCAACGAATTAACGATCTACATGAACTTATACTTAAAAGATCAGAGTCTTATATAGGTGTTTTGATTGATGACTTAGTGACAAAAGGTACAGAAGAACCTTATCGTATGTTTACTTCTCGAGCAGAGCATCGATTACTTTTAAGACAGGACAATGCTGATATTCGACTAACACCATTGGCCCATCAACTTGGTTTAGCTTCGGAAGAGGCCTTAGATAAAGTGAAAACTAAAATTAGCAAGTCTGATGAGATAGTAGAGTACCTTCGCAAAACGTCTGTTGAAGCTTCTAAAATGAATCCAATATTGGAAAAATTATCTTCCAGTCCACTCACCCAAAATATAAAAATGTTCAATGTCCTTACTCGACCTCAGGTAAATATCTGGAATTTAGCTGAAGCAAATAGTAGCTTAAAGGACTTGCTCGCTGATTTTTCCGAGGAAATAATAGAACAGGCCGAAATAAAGGTAAAATACGATAGCTACTTCGATAAAGAAATTGAGATTGTAAATAAAATGAAGAAAATGGAGGATAAAGAAATTAATCCGCATTTTGATTATAATCAACTGATATCCCTTTCAAAAGAAGCTCGGGAAAAACTTATAAAGATAAAACCGAGAACGCTCGGTCAAGCCTCTCGAATTTCCGGCGTATCACCAGCTGACGTTAGTGTTCTTATGGTTCATATGTCAAATTAATATAAAATATTGAATATCAATACGTTATATAAAAATTAAATAAAGCGATAAGAGACATTATCTTTTAAAAAACGATGCTAATCTCCAAAAAGAAGAAAAACGTGTTAAAAGGCTTAAAAATAAGCTTAAATACAAATTACCTTATTTTACTCATTCTTTTCGTCACTTTATTATTCAATACGCATTGTGCAAGCATACAGCAACCGATGGGAGGGCCAAAGGATAGCATTCCTCCAAAAGTTTTAAAAGAAACGCCTATCAACCTCAGCAGAAATTTTAAATCCAAAGAAATCGTTATCGAGTTTGACGAATTTGTTAAACTTCAGAACGAACTGAAAGAAATCAGTGTAACGCCTGATATGGATAAAATTCCAATTTATAAAATAAAGAAGAAATCCTTAGTCATTACCTTACCTGATACCCTGGAAGAAAAAACAACATACACCATAAACTTTGGAAAAGCCCTCGGGGATTATAACGAGGGAAATCCTTTACTAAATTACAGCTATGTCTTTGCTACTGGCGATCAAATAGATTCACTTAATATATCAGGTAATGTCAGCAACGCACTTACTTTAGAAAAGGAAAAGGAGGTGACGGTTATGCTTATACCTACCCGGCAAGATTCAATATTCGGTAAGAGAAAAGCGAATATTTTTACGCTTACCGATTCAGCAGGCAATTTCAAGATTCACAATCTAAAAGAAGATACATATCGCATTTATGCTCTAAAAGAAAAAAATAATGATCGTATATTTAACGGAACAGACGAGGAAATTGGCTTTTTAACTGACTCCTTCTTATTGAACAAGGACACTAGTAATATTCGTTTAGCGATATCTAAACCTGTTCCAACAACTTTCAGACTGCTCGACCGTAAAATTGAAAAAAATGGTACGATAAATTTCATTTTTAATAGACCTATAACAAACCCCGATATTGAGGTCCTTAGCCCAAACTCCTTAGATCAGGATAAAATTGTAAATTATAGTTCTACACGGGATAGCGCTTCGATGTGGCTAAGTGAATTAACCTTCGATTCTTTAAAAGTACGTATTACCGAAAACAATCAGGTCTTAGATTCAACGACCATTCGCCGAAGCAAAAATGAAAAGTACGATCGGGATCTCATTATTACCGATAATATCAATAGCCAGAAGGTTAACAAAATAAAACACATCATATTAAACAGCACCGCTCCCATAAAGTCGTTTGACAAACAAAACATAATACTTACGGAAGATTCCGTTTCACGTACTAACTTCCAACTAGTAAAAGATACCAGCAGTAATAGATCGTACATTATACGGTACAATTGGCGCCCTAAACGAAACTATGAATTGGATCTAAAAGAGAATGCGTTTCAAGGCCATTTTGGTGAAAAATCAAAGGCTGTAAAGCGAAAGTTTACACTGGACGAAACGGAAAATTTTGGAGACGTTATTCTAAAATTAAATGTACCTGATACCATTGGAAATCAATACCTCGTTCAGATAACAAACGAAAAGAAGGAAAATATCTTTCTCTCAACTGCCATTCGGAAATCCGATCGCCTCGTCTTCAAGCAATTTCCGGGTGGGAAGTACTTAATTAGAATCGTTTATGATATAAATCGAAATAATAAATGGGACCCAGCTGATGTAGAAAAGCGTACACAGCCTGAAAAGGTTTGGTATCATAGTAAACCAATCACGGTTAGACCTAATTGGGAACAAGAGGAAGTCATCGATATACCGAGTGAAGATAAGTCGATGGAAGCTAATCCACCCCAAACCAACTAGCATATAGCACATAATTGTGTGGCAATTTATCTAACAAGGTCCTTTGTTCGGCTGTTAAGGGCTTAATCTTTTTTGCAGGTACACCAGCGTATAAAAAACCACTTTCACACACCATGTTTTCCAAAACAACCGCTCCCGCCGCTACAATTACATATTCCTCAATAACCGCCTTGTCCATCACAATTGCCCCCATTCCCACCAAACAATGATCCCTTAACGTACAGCCATGAACTATAGCATTATGTCCTACATTCACATAACTTCCTATATCCGTTCCATTCTTTAAATAAGTACCGTGAATCACCACACCATCCTGTATATTTGAATAATCGCCTATTCTAATATAATTTACATCCCCTCTTATAACCGCATTGAACCATACAGAACAATGATTCCCTATCGTTACATTACCAACTATGGTGGCGTTCTCTGCAATAAATGTATCAACGCCAATGCTTGGAGTCTTACTTAAAACAGCCTTTATTAATGCCATATACCTAAAAAACAGTGTCTATCAGCTCCTTTGAATGATTCGGATAGTCTGTAGTATAATGTAAACCTCTACTCTCTTTCCGAGCCATTGCCGATTTAATGACAATATACGAAACTTGGATGACATTTCTAAGCTCGCACAGTTTCACAGACAATTTCGTGTTCTTATAGAATTCTTCCGTTTCCTCATAAAGTAATTTGAGTCGCCGCATGGCACGTTCTAAGCGAAAATCCGAACGTACAATACCAACATAATCACTCATAATCTTCTGTGTTTCTCTTAAATTATGCGTAACCAAAATATCTTCGTTTGATAGCTGTGTATCCGTGTCATCCCAATCGGGTATATTAAGAGGTAAAGTGATCTTGTCAAAAACGCTTATTGCATGTTCAAATATCCGATGGGCATAAATCAAAGCTTCCAATAATGAATTGGAAGCTAATCTGTTAGCGCCGTGTAAACCGGTAGAAGAGCATTCGCCACAGGCGTAGAGATTATTAATAGAGGAAAGACCGAATTCATTTACCAAGATACCCCCGCAAAGATAATGAGCAGCGGGAGTCACGGGTATATAATCCCTCGTAAGGTCAATACCAATACTAAGGCATTTTGCATATATATTCGGAAAATGCTTCAAAAGCTCCACCTTATCGCGATGCGTAATATCCAAATAAACGTAATCGTCTCCCGATTTCTTCATTTCATTATCTATTGCTCGCGCAACGATATCCCTCGGCGCCAACGATCCACGATCGTCATACTCATACATAAACTCTTCTCCATTCTTCCTTCTTAAAACGGCACCAAATCCGCGCAACGCTTCTGAAATCAAAAATGATGGATACTCACCGGGGTTATACAACGAGGTAGGGTGGAACTGAATAAACTCCATATTTCTTACTTTTCCCTTAGCCCGATAAACCATTGCTATGCCGTCCCCTGTAGCAATCACCGGATTCGTAGTAGATGCATAAATATGCCCGGCTCCGCCGGAAGCCATTACAGTAATCTTACTTAAGATTTTTTCAACTTCATTTGTCAACGTATTTAATGCATAAATCCCATAACAGGTAATATCGTCACTGGTCTTATTAACAAATAAGCCGAGGTGATGTTGAGTAATGAGATCAACAGCAAAATAATGGGTTAATATGGTAATATTGGCAGACTGATGAACTTGCTCCAATAGAGCCCGCTCAATCTCAAAACCCGTAATATCTTTATAATGTAAAATACGATGTTCCGAATGTCCGCCCTCTCGCGCTAAATCATAACTACCTGTTGTTATTTCGTCAAAATGAGTTCCATATTGAATGATTTCCTTGATCCGCTCCGGACCTTCCTTAACAACGTTTTCCACAACCTTTTTATCACACAAACCATCACCAGCAACCAGAGTATCAGCGATATGCTTTTCAAAGCTGTCTGACTTATCCACAACGACGGCTACACCACCTTGTGCATACTTTGTATTCGATTCGTCCTCGTTCGATTTCGTAACTATCAGAACCTTACCATATTTTGCGGCCTTCAAGGCAAAACTCAGACCCGCAATACCCGAACCCACAACTAAGAAATCAACATTCGTCATATTGAAAAAATTATTTATTGATATCTTCCGTCAAAACGGTGGAAAAACATGTTAAATATGTGGATTTTTTTGTAAAAAGTCAGTGGAATAAAAAGAATAACTTGTTAAGAAGCCATCATATTCACATTTACCAGAACTTTTAGATTATTTATCCATCCGATGAACCGCTAGTTCCTAACCAAAATTCCGTCATAAAAAACTGACAAAAAAATATGGAAAGAAAAAACAGCAAAATAAATAGCGATTGTAAATCAATTCATTAACTTATCAATAATGTTAAAAACTTGTTGATAAAAATAGAACATCAAATAAAACAAGAAAAAAGATATCCCATTTTCTAACATTACTAACACACTAATAAACGATAAGAAGATTTTATATAAAAAGAATTATTGTTTTTATTGAACAGTGGAAAAGCCACAAAATCCGATTTCATTTTCTTTATGTACATTTGTATAAGTGAACTATGCTTAGGCTAAGAAAATGGAAAACTATACTGAACAACTGACTGCTAAAGGCTATATCGATGAAGCAATTGACCCTCGACTGGATTTAGTTCAAGAGATCAACAGGCTTAAAAAGGAAAAGAACGCAGTTATTTTAGCACATTATTATCAGGATGCTGAAATTCAAGATATCGCTGATTATATTGGGGATAGCTTGGGGCTTTCTCAAGAGGCTGCAAAAACAGATGCTGCTATAATCGTTTTCGCCGGTGTTCATTTTATGGCTGAAACAGCTAAAATTCTATCACCCACAAAGAAAGTGTTGCTACCGGATCTTAAGGCAGGCTGCAGCTTATCAGATAGTTGTCCACCCCATTTGTTTGCGAAGTTTAAAGAGCAATACCCCGATCACCTTGTCATTACCTATGTCAACTGCACAGCCGAGTTGAAAGCACTTAGCGATATTGTGTGTACATCATCCAATGCCGTACAAATCGTTGAAAGCCTGCCGAAAGATCAAAAGATTATTTTCGGACCTGACAAAAACTTAGGCGACTATGTAAAAAAGAAAACCGGCCGAGACCTTGTTCTTTGGAACGGTGCATGTATGGTACACGAAATATTTTCGCAAGAGAAAATTGATCGTTTACGATTGCAGTTTCCTGATGCGAAATTTATTGCACACCCCGAGTGTGAGGAACATATTTTAAGGCAGGCTGATTATATTGGATCGACCACCGGTTTATTAAACTATACCATAAAAGACCCAGCTAGTACCTACATTGTTGCGACCGAATCGGGTATTATTCATCAAATGCAGAAAGCTAATCCACAGAAGACCTTTATACCCGCTCCTCCTAATAATGCATGTGCATGCAACGATTGCCCGCATATGAAGCTGAACACCTTAGAAAAGCTTTATAACGCTATGAGGTTTGAATTACCGGAAATAGATTTGCCACTGGACGTGATAAACAGAGCAAGGAAGCCAATTGAGCGTATGTTGGATATATCTGCACAATTCGGACTCTAAATTAGAAATACATACTATATTAATTCTACATGTTTGATAACAAAGAGAATACCGGTTTAGATAAACTGGGCGAGTTTGGCCTCATTGACCTGATTAATAAATCAATTGAAATAAAGGAAGAATCAACCGTAAAAGGCATAGGAGACGACGCTGCGGTTATTCAGCATGGAGGAAAACAGACACTTATTTCAACCGATTTATTATTGGAAGGTGTACATTTTGACTTAAGATATGTTCCGCTTAAGCATTTGGGATATAAAGCGGTACAAGTAAACTTAAGTGATATTTTCGCGATGAATGGCATTGCCACTCAAATAACCTTTTCTATCGGCTTATCGAGCAAGTTTCCTTTAGAAGCAGTTGAGGAGTTATACGCAGGAGCTATTCTAGCATGTAAGAAGTACAATGTGGACTTGGTAGGAGGAGATACATCCGCTTCCAAGCAGGGATTAGTTATTAGCGTGACGAGTATAGGTTATGCTGATTCTTCCGCTGTAACCTATAGAAATGGGGCAGAGGAAGGTGATTTGATTTGTGTGTCCGGCGATTTGGGAGGGGCTTATGTCGGTCTTCAGTTATTAGAACGGGAGAAGCAAATATTTTTAGAGAATCCAAACATTCAGCCCGATCTGGAAGGAAAGGATTATATTGTAGAAAGGCAATTAAAGCCGGAAGCGCGACGTGATGTCGTTCAATTGCTTAAGGAACTTCAAATTAAGCCAACGTCGATGATTGACGTATCTGACGGATTAGCCTCCGAAGTTTTGCACCTATGTAAACAATCATCAAAAGGCTGCAGATTATACGAAGAAAAAATCCCTATTGATCAAATGACCTATGACACAGCGCGCGAGTTCGGATTGGATCCTACGGTCTGCGCACTTAGTGGAGGGGAGGATTACGAGCTGCTATTTACCATTAAGCAGAGCGATTATGAAAAGATAAAAGGTGATCTGGATATCAGCGTAATTGGGTATATAATGGAAGAGAACGCTGGATGTAATTTAATATCAAAAAGCGGAAATCTATACCCAATTACTGCGCAGGGATGGAACGCATTTAATTAGTTAACAGGTAGCGGTTAACCGGTAAATAAATTATAATCGGTAAACTGCAAATTCTTCACCGGTTAACTTGCTTCCTTACTCACTGAAGACTAGCCGGTTTCACGTGAAACCGGCTAGTCTTCAGTGAGTTCCTCCTCATCAAATAAACTTATATCTATTTGTTTGCTTGCTTTTGCGCCCAGTTTTTTTAGCTTTTCTACTTTAGATATGACGTTACCTTTACCGGTTTCTAGTTTCTTGCGGGCATCTTCATGTGTCCTTGCTAATATGGTTATCTGTTTGTCAATCTTATCCATGTCTTCGGTAAAACCAACGAATTTATCATAGAGTGCGCCGGCTTCTCTTGCTATTTCCATGACATTACGTGTTTGTCGCTCTTGTTTCCAAATACTGGCTATGGTTCGAAGGGTGGCTAGTAGCGTTGACGGGCTTACAATTACGACACGTTTATCCCATGCATCGCTAAATAGTTCGCTATCAATCGTAATTGACATACTGAAAGCAGATTCAATGGGCATAAATAGCAAAACAAAATCGGGTGACGTGATTTTGTATAAATCCTGATAATTTTTGCGGGAAAGCTCCGTAACATGATTTTTGATAGATTGTATATGTTGTTTAGCAAACAATTCGCGCTCATCATCATTATCCGCTGCATTTACCCATCTCTCGTAGGCAACCAGTGAAACTTTTGCATCAATTACGAGGTGTTTTTCTTCCGGTAGATCAATGATCACATCGGGTTGCAGACGTTTACCGTCTTCAGTTTGAAAACTAGCCTGTAAACGATATTCGCTATCTCTGGTAAGACCCGATCGTTCTAATACTCGTTCTAGAACCACTTCTCCCCAATTCCCCTGTTTCTTCTGATCGCCTTTTAGGGCTCTTGTTAAATTAATAGCCTCATCCTTAATTAGCTGGCTTTGCTCCATTAATTGCATAACGACCCCTTTAAGGGAGTTTCGCTCCGCAGCTTCATGGCTATAAGTCTTATCGACTTTCTCTTCGAAGCTTTTGATATTCTGTTTTAAAGGATCTAAAAGTTGGTTGATGGTCTTGTGATTTGTTTCCGTAAATCGAAGTGTTTTTTCTTCCAGAATTTTATTAGCAATCAATTCGAACTCCTTATTGAACTGGCTTTTCATGGTTGCTATTTCTAATTTCTGTTCATTCAATTTTTCTTGTTGCGATTCAAAATAGGCATTTAAGCTTTCAATGGTTCGCTCGGCTGCTGCAGCTTTTTCACGCTCGGTTTTAACCTCATTCAACAAGCGTTCATTTTCCACGCGGTAGTTCTCCGCTTTCTGTTCTGCTTTCGCAATTTTTACAAGGAGATCGTCGCGTTCTCCCTGGAAGCCGGGTATATTATCATTACCCGATTGATTGGTTCGTTGCGTCAGTTTATATAAAAAGAAAAGTAAGACTATGAGTAGAATAACGATCAGCAGATTTTCCATTGTTAATTGTTTTGTACAAATTTAGACAGAAAAATTGATTCAGGTAGCCTCGGTTTTTTAGTGCTCTTTCCTATGTGTCCTTTTAGTGCGGGTTTATTTATCAACCGACCTCGGATAAATTGTCAGTTTTTTACTTATCTTCTTGATATAATGTCAGGTAAGGTCAGCTTTTTTAATGCTATTTTAATCTTTTTGTCGTAAATTTAGGAGAAAAATGCATATCTTAGGTAGAAGGCCGGAAAAAGTAAATGTCGGTATGCAGTTTGAGGGAAGTAATATATAGTTGATAAAAAAATGGGAACAGAGTATTTGTTATTAATAGGTATTGCAATCGTTAGTTTTATTGTTCAATGGCGATTCAAGAGTAAGTTTAAAGAACATTCCGAAACACCATTAAGCAGTGGCATGTCAGGTAAGGATATTGCGGAGAAGATGTTACATGACAATAATATTTATGATGTTAAGGTAGTTTCGGTGGAAGGACGATTAACCGATCATTATAACCCGGCGGATAAAACAGTGAATTTGAGTCCGGAAGTATATAGTGGACGAAGTGTTGCCGCGGCCGCTGTGGCTGCGCACGAATGTGGTCATGCCGTGCAGCATGCAAAGGCATATGCATGGTTACAATTTCGTTCAGCAATGGTGCCGGTAGTCAATGTAGCTTCTACGCTAACATCCTGGACTTTGATGATTGGTGTTATGTTAGTTTTTTTTGCAGGTAATATTATTGTACTAGCGGTAGGTGTTGCTGCTTTAGCATTGGTTACCTTATTCAGTTTCGTAACCCTGCCTGTGGAGTTTGATGCTTCCAATAGGGCTTTAGCTTGGCTGGAAACAAACAAAGGAATAATGGCAAGCAGAGAGGAACATGATGGTGCGAAAAATGCCCTTTGGTGGGCTGCCATGACTTATGTGGTAGCTGCTCTATCTTCACTGGCAACGCTGGTATATTATGCAAGCATCTTATTTCGCTCCAGAGATTAAAAAAATAGACATACAATGCAGGACAAAGGGATTCATTTATTTATGAATCCCTTTTGTTTTTATACAAATGACCGTTTAGATAGATATTCATTTTCTTTTTCTGTCATTCGCTTTTTATCAACAGGTTTCTTATCTAAATAGCCACATAGGTGTAAAATACCATGAATAATAACGCGATGCAGCTCATCGATTTCTTTTACTAAAAAGCTTTTTGCGTTTTCCTTGATTCTATCAATACTGATGAATATATCACCTGCGATTACGTTTTCGTCATCGCTATTATCAAAGGTTATAATATCGGTATAGGTATCGTGATTAAGATACTCCACATTTATCTTATGCAAATATTCGTCCGAGCAAAAGATGAAGCTTATTTCACCGGGTTTTAAACCTTCATTAGCAATAGCATCCTTTATCCATTGTTTTAATAGCAGTTTGTTTTTTATAGTGTATTTAATTTCTTCAGTAAAGAAGTTTACGGTAGCACTTGGCATCTCTATTTTTTTCTTTCAAATGTACAATGTTTAATACTTATAAGTAAGTTAAAGCGTAAAAAGCTGAGTCGTTAAACAATCTGCCTAGAGCTTATTGCTTATTGCCTAAAGCCTTATAAAAAGTGGAGTCGTTAAATAGTTTGCCTAGAGCTTACTGCCTAAAGCCTTATGTCTAGCGATCTACCTATTATGAAGTAAAAGAAAGACAGAAATTATATAGATTATAGAATAATATTCAAATACATCGTAAATTGATCGATAAAGAGTCGTAAATCCATCGTATATTTTACGATGAATTTACGATAAAAATACGATAGATTTACGGCAAAATGTAATATCTGACATATTTCAATTTCTTTTTTATACAATTTTTGTCATTTATTTCTTATGATTAATGGGCTAACGTTCGCAGGAGTAATTAGAATAAATAACGGTATTTGATAAAGCAATATTCAGCGAATAATATGTGCTTGGTAAAAAATTGTGATTTACAGATTTTTTCTATAAGTTTGTCATCCTAAAATTCGGGATGTAGCGTAGCCCGGTATCGCGCCAGCATGGGGTGCTGGAGGTCGTCGGTTCAAATCCGGCCATCCCGACTTTTAACAAAATAACCTACTGATTTTCAGTAGGTTATTTTGTTTTCTGGACAATATGCGGACAAAAATAGATGCTTTGTATTATTTATAATAAGTTGTATAAAGATATCATTATCAGCCTGTTCATCAAAATGAGGCGTTATATTTTGAAATTATTAGCTGTGTAAATATCTTATATCTTGGTTAGAAGGAAAACCATCGTTTTTTTTGGCCTTTTATCAGCATCATGAAGAATTAATGCTGTCTATGGTTTTCGGTGTGAAAATCTAATATATTATCTAGGATAAACAATGCCCGGAGAATAGTTAACAACAGTACAGCAACGCCAAGTATTATGCAGTAGTATAATAACCAAATACCGAAAATGTTCACAAATCGGAGAATGTAAATAACTAGAGTTATAAAAATTAATGATTTAATACCATTCTTCAATAGCGTAGTAGTGTCTTTATATAGAGAAGAGTTACAAAATTTCTCCATCAAGGTGATATTTTCGCTTTCTTCTACTTTACCTGTTTTAAAAGTTATTAACACCGTTAGAAAAGTTAGAATGAATCCAGCTAAGGTCAGAAGAATAGTTGTTGTTTCGGACGCATAGTTTAGAATAGACTCTTCCTTCGGTATTTCTAGAATACAATTTTTCACACAGTAATGAACAAGACATAATAGACTAAACCCTACCAAGTAGTCCATTAAAATGGGAAATCTAAAATAAAAGTCTAGTACTCTTTTCATAACCCGTTAATAAAATTATCAATTTCTGGCTTGACTAACTCATACCAACGTTTATTGCTGTTTAGAAACATTTTATCTATGCTTATTTCAAATCCTTTTTGGTTTTTTATTAAATTAATATATTGTATATCATCTGACTGATCTGTAGTATATTCTAATATAAAATTTTTGAAAGCATTCATATCAGTATCCTGATTTTTTATACTTCTTAGAAGTTTTTTGACGAGACTGGTTCCTTCATTGTCGGTTTTTACCAATTTGTTTCCTTCAAATACATCGAAAAAAGCTTTAATATTGATTGCACGCGTGCTAAGCAATCTTCCAAATGAACTAAGACCAGTGAAATAGTGATTTTTTAAATTTGGTTCTATCAATTCTAAACCAGACGGTTCCATTTTTAATTCGAAGCTAAATACATCTTTCAAGTCGTTTAATAGTTTGTCTAAAGAGACATCGAGATGAATTTCCAACTTGGTCTCCTTAGCTAATTCGAGAACATTATGCGCTACGTTTCTTAGATAAAACTCAATATCGGTGTAACGGGGTCCATAAAAATTGTATTCACAACAGAGATATGGTTTGTTTTTACTGATGTCAATATAAAAATGGGTTACTTCTACCAGGTCTCCATATTTTTTTTTCATCTCATCCAACGAAACAAGCTGGTAACTATCATAAGGTTTTAGCATCGGAGTTTTACCTTCTCTAATTACTCCCATCCTACATTTATAACGTCGTTCTACATGATCGAAGGTAACGGAGTCGATGAACAATTCCCTGGGACTTGAATTTTCTCTATTTTTATATCTATCAACAAGATATGCTTTATTTTCCAAGTTGACTGGTGTCACATAATGAAGTACCTTGCGAAGTATCTCTACAGAATTCAAGTCACTATGTTGCTTTCTAGGCTTAAATAAAAGAGAATAAAAATTAAAAGTTATGGTAATATCGGCCATAAGAATTCAGGGATATATTGCTATTTATTGTTAAGGTCAAACTATTTTTGCGATGCAATTTAGGTATATTAATTGTGAGTATATTACGGGAAACAGTAAATTGAACCAAAATTTGCCTGTTATATTTTTTATAGGTAAAAAGTCTCTCTTTCCAGCTAAAAAAAATCTTTAAATATTAATAAGAGCTAATCTCCAAATTTTGTCAGCAGCGAATTGATAAGGTCATTATCAACTTTCAAATTTGCTATCTTGAAATCTTCAGAAGTAATTTTAGCTATCACTGGTGTCGACTCACGTAATTTTTTCACGGCCGATATATCAACCTCTATTAGACTGAGATAAAGCTTATACGCTTTTAAATACTTTTCATGCTTTTCAATAGCGAAATCAAAAAACTCTTTATCTCCCGTTATTTCTTCCAAAATCAGTTTTGAGAAGAAAGTAGCCATTCCTTCCTCTAAATAATTTATTTCGTTGCCCTTAACTAGTTCGACAGGTGAAAGTAAGTGTACAACTTCATGTGCCAACTGAAAAATACCATCTTTTTTATCGTTTATAGCGCCTTTGCCATTTAGGAAAATTTTGAAAGAGCATTCTTCAGTTTCTAATGACCTACCGCAAAAAACCACCCTCGGGGGAAAATTGTGGTAAAATAACCCTAAATATCTATAGTTTGTTTTTGATCCGAACATTTTCTCTGCCCTTGCAAGAAAATCGTATTGTAACCTTTCATATTCTTGCATGTTTGTTTCTTGCGGTGACATGTATTTAGATTTACTAAGTTTTTATTGAGATGTTTTCGGAGAAAACATTATTTATTTAAAGATCGTAAAAATTTTCTAGCCAATGAACGGCTAGCTAGAATATACGATTTAAATGGAGCCTTCATCCAATAGTAAAAAAAAGAAATATTTATAATAACACAGAAATATCAAAATAAGAAGATAGAGTAACGCTTTTGTTTTATATAAAGTGTAAATATGGTATATTGCCCTCCGAACAACTATAGCGACATGAACCTAGGAGAACTTACTAATTCAGCTTCTTATTTTTTAGAACATTTAGAATTAACGTTCCTAGATAATAATAGGTCGTCTAACGAATCACGATATATAGTCAAAGATTATTTTAATTTTAGACAAGTAATAAGAGAACTGGACAAGGTTCCTTATTTACAACATTTTACAGACTCAATAAAAGAGTCAAAAGCATTTACGATTCCGGAGCCGTCAGTTGTATTAAGTGTGAATGAAAAGGTGGAGCTAGAGAAAGCTATATCCAATTTGAGATCTGCAATACTAGGCTTGAAAGCATATTATGATAATACCACACCAAACTCAGATGCTATTTTAAGAGTAAAATTGCCAGAAACAAATTCATTCGATGATCTTATAAAATATTCAGAACTTCTAAAAAAAGGTATTGAAATACCAGTGAATGAAAGTAATGAAGACTCGAAAGTTAAAATATTAAATGGTCAACCCGGATCAATCTGGTTAATTCTATCGATAGGTAGCAGTATAATGCTAATAGCAAAATTGTGTAATGCAGCAGCAGTTATAAGAAGAAAGTGGGCCGAGTCAAGCATATTTGAAGAGCATGCAAAAAGTCTCAAACTAAAAAATGAATTAATGGATGACTTGGTAAAAGCCAATAAGAAAATGCTAGCTGATGTATTAGATGCTGAGGCAGCCAATATCCATAATGGGCATTACAATCCTGACGATCCAGAAGTAAAGGAAAGGATAAAGTTAGCCATACGATCTATTAGTGAACTTATAGATAAGGGGGGGCAGCTATTGCCTTCTGGAAGCAATAAAGATATATCAAACAATTTTCCTGATTATAACGCTTTGAATTCAGCTGTATCTATTATAAAGCAAATTGGCACGGGGTCTTCAGACGAAGGATTGAAGAGTTAAAGTCTTCTTCTAGTAACAATAAAAACATTCAAATAATGAGATACCTACAAATCAATCCATGTTTTATTGCTGTTCTTTGAGATAACTCTCAACTTCCTCCGTGACAAACTCCAACCAATATTCACACCTTCTATGCAAAATAGCCACATCCGTGGGATGATAAAACAGAGAAGAACGGAACCTCAAATTGTGCAGTCCCTGTGATAACAATCCGAACAACCTAATATCCTCTTCGGTAATTCTTGGAAAAAATTCATTCGCCTTTTCGCTGATATAGTCGCAAAGGTTATAGAGATGTGAAAGACTTTGCAGATTAGGCTTATAATCCAAAAAGGTTTCGATATAAGCCAGACATATCTGCTCAAGCGCAAGTGCAAGCATACATAACTCAACATCTTCATTATCATCATAGGTAAGATTAGAGGCTGATTCTATAAATGCGATAATTTTCCGCCTCCGTTTCCACCAGTTCATTTTTTTTGTTTCAAGGTTCACTTCGGCCTTTTTTTCTTCAGTGGGTATTTGCCATATTTCGGATAGATCTTTGTTTATAAATACCTGTTCCCCAGTCGTTATTACCCTTTGAAAGAAAGGATTGCCGTTTTCCAGTGCTTTGGTAATAGATGCCATGCTGTGAAAAAGTAACACGACTTTTGCGTCCACATTTTTATCCTGATTGATATAGCTCTGTATCCGGTAAATATCGTTCGGCTGTTCGTCTTTGGTAATTACTAATAAATAGAGACGATCCTCGGAAGTTTTTTCTGTTGTTTCCATGTAATAACTATCGTGAGAGAAGGATCGTGAGCTTTTTCCCATACAATAAATGCGAATGGTACCTACCTCCCTTGTTATTTTTTCAATGATCTTTTCCATGATACATAAGGGTTTTAATGGTTCAATTGTTGGACTAGAAATAAATTTTTCAGAGGTTGCAACCTCCTGTTCACTTGATGGTTCCGATTGTTGCTCTTCCTCTTTGTAATTTCCGAAACGCACTTCGAACTGTTTTTGCGCCAGTCTTGAATTTTCGTCTACTATTTGTTGCAGGTCAAGCGATTTCTGTATCAGATAGGATAATTCATCTTTTGAAATCTGGTAGCTGTTTTCATAACGAACGGTAAGATAGGCTTCATCTAAAATGAAAAGTATGGACATTTCTTTTTCGTCCTCCTCGTTGAAAAGCGTTTTAAGTTCGGGAATATAAGGGAGCAGGAATTTGTGGTGGTTACGCAAAGAATGGGATATCTTTTCTTTTCCTATGAGCGCAAGCTCGGCAAATCGGTAGCATAACTCAAAAACCTGATGTAACATCAATGCGCAGAGCTGGTCGTTTCCCTTTTCAAAGTAAAAATCCATTCCCTCCCTGAACGAGCGTATTTTGTTTCTTTCTTTTCCCTGCTCAATGATTGCCCTGTTGTATACCTTTTGAAAGGTGGTTTTATTATTAAAAAGGGGAATATCACTTTCGGGATTGATATATACCAGCATATCAGGTTGGCAGATGGAAAAAAACACCATGCTGCCCTGTTTGAGTCCGGCTTTCACGTCGTGAAAATAGAATAAGCGGTATCTGAACTGAATATGAAGCGTCATTACCATTCTAACCAATGGACGGGCTTCGGTAATGTGTTGGGTACTCGAATTGGGAATGAGGATAATGAGTTCCCAATATGCTTTATCATCCTCAACTATATCATTCAGGTATATCTGTTCTATCAACAGCGTATTTACCAAGCGTGCGGTGATCAGGTTTGCCTCCTGAAGGACTTCTGCTGGAATTGTGCCCATAGCTATAAAATTTAATCATGCTCTCAATGTTGCCTGTTTGGATATTTCTTTGCCTGTACCAGATATCCCGCTTCCAGCAATTTTACTAGATTGGCATGAAAGCTTGTTATTTCCTTTTTATCAAAAGGATAAGGTTCTTCATGTCCCAAAGCTGCCGTAAGCGATTCAAAAAGAATATGGAAACAAAACTGGAGATCGTATAGGTTGAAAAACTCACGCAGATAATTTTCTGGATTTTTAATTATTTCCGCTTCTAACTTATAGCGATAATTCTCTTTTGGTATTGGGGCATGCTGAAAAGAATAGGTTGTATTCGTGTTGTTCCAGCTTTTAGGGTAATTCGGGCTTAATTGCCTTATTAGCCAAAGACAGTCTGTCATGTGTACAAGAGTTTTAAACAGGTCAATCAGATCCGCTGGTGTTCCTTCCCATATTTTTTCCCGTTCAAATACAAGTTTCATCCATCGGCCAAGGTCTCTTTTATATGCCATAAGCGAGGTGTAATGAAAGAAACCATATAAATCGCTGTAGGGATTAAAAGTGCTTTCGATAGTACCCATATAGGGGTAATTATTCATATCGAACCACGGAACCAATTCGTGGTAAAGAAGTTCTCTTTCCTGTTTTTCTACCAGCCAAACGATTTCCATTAACTTAACAAGATCAAGATAGTCCTCATATATTTCTGCCGGGGAAAATCCGTGAGCTTCAATAATGCTTCTATCATCAAGTGCGCTCTCCATCCAGAGGGTAAGGTAACGTTTCCAATCGCCCTGACTCCTCCGTCCAAAGAATTTTCTATGGAATGCTTTTGACGAGCGAATCTCATCCTGATTCAGAAATTGGATTTCGCCTTTAAAACGATGGTTCCGTTCAACTGGCCATGTGCTTTCCTGTAACTGTGGGTAATATTGATCTATCGTATAATCTGAAAAAGAAGGTTGCAGAACGTCTACCTTAAATTCTTCATCTCCGCTACCATAACGTGCCTCGATCTGTAACTGGTGTTCATGTTCCAACCATGCGGCATCCAGTGCAAATAATAATTCTTCAAAATTATTCTGTAGGGTGGGCAGCGTTTCTTCCGGCCACCGTTCTGGGCTAATGACCACTCTATATAGATTTTGAAGGAAAAGTCGGTAGTGATGGGTCGTTTTTATAAATTTCAGCGAACTGCGGATATTGTAAATAGAGCTTTCATACGAGGAAAGAAAGCTTTCTTTTCCTGTAAATTTTTCCATGGTTGTTAGGGTTAAATGTGATATATGAAATAATTTGAGGTTAGATGCAGGATGTTTTCTACGTGTTTTAATTCTTTTTCATCCGGTTCTAGGCGTTCGGATACGTGCCTAAAAGTCCAAGAAAGCGAAATACAGTCGGTTAGGAACCGTGCTGTTTTGCCGATGGAAATTTTCCTGAATTTCTTTTTAAGAGCGTCAATTATCCGTGCAGAATTGTGATCCGGTGAAAGGAAGTCAACATTGATAGTTAGGTAATGGGCTAAATGCACAAGCTTATATAAATCACCATAATGCTGCATTAATTGAAATGCAGCGGATGGGTGCCATTCCTGTGACCATCTCTTAATGTGGTACAGAAAAGCAAGACTGTTTAGAACGTCCTTTATTTCTTTTGTTTTGAAATAACCCATACCCCAATTAATGGGATTAGCTATTTTGGATGTATCCAAAGACCAATGGTAATCGGTTTTAAGATTATCAATACTTCCTGCCAATAGATAGGTTACTTCCGCTAAAGTGTTTAGATTAACGTACTCACCAAATTCCCTAAGATCCATTGAATTACCGTGCATCCAGAAAAAAGGATCCAATAAAGCTAGTTGTCTATCGTATACCGCAATTGTCTTCCATCGATGGAGTTTAGATCCTTTGAAAAGTTTTCTCATCGTTTTGATAGGATTTCTTGCCTCTTCCAATGAAAGAAAAGAAAGGCTATCTGAAGCGATCAGATCCTTCAAATTTGGATCGGCTTGATAGGTTATTTCTTTATGCTGGTTAACCAAAACCCACGCTGCGTCAATCAATCTGTCTAATTGGTTACCTAATCGGAAAAGGGAAAACCGTTGTTCTGGTGTTGGTGTGATTTCATCTGTCATTTGAAAAGGGAGCCAGTTCCATAGTGCTATCTGTATTTGCTTTAACGTGTACTGGTCAAAGACCTGTTTGACAACCCCTATGGGATCGGCATATTCATGGGGATAAAGGGAACTTGGATAATCCGTCTGCCAGAGGCTGATTGCGTTTGATTCCATCATAGTCGTTGGTGTTATACTACCAAATTTCCCTAATAGTATCGTCGTACCGAACCAGAGTTCAGGGTATTTTACCAGCGATGTATTGTAATTTACCGAATAGGCCTCTTTATTACATTTGTTAAAATTGCTATCTTTGGGCTATGAGCGCAACACAAAAACCGAATCGTATTGGTCCAAAAATAAGCCGTGTCCGTGAGCTTCGTGGAATGAAGCAGGAAGCTTTAGCCATTGAGCTTGGAATGAGCCAGCAGGCAGTTTCGGCAATGGAAAAGAAAGATACTATCGAAAGTGAGTTGTTGGCACAGGTAGCAGAAATTTTAGGCGTAACTCCCGAGGCGATAGAGAATTTTGACGAGGATAATGTGATCAATTATTTTAATACTTTTAATGACAATAGCTTTAGCAACAGTAACGGAACTTTTAGTGCTACGAATTGTACATTCAATCCTTTAGACAAATTGGTTGAAGCGTACGAAGAGAATAAAAAACTGTACGAACGGCTGTTGGAAGCGGAGAAGGAAAAGATTGCTTATTTGGAAAAGCTTTTGAAGGGGTAAATCACTTCTATTTACTTCTTGCTGATACAGGCGTGAGCAAAGAGGATAAAAGTCCTTGCGAAAGCAAGGACTTTTATTGTTTAAGGATCTACGTTAATCCAACGGTATTAAAATTGAGATTTGAATTCTTATTTTTTTCAGTTAACCAAGATACTTCTTGCTTACTTTCGTTGGATGTACTTAAGATGGAGCTATATATTTCCGGCCTACGAGCTTTAATATAACGGTTGCCACCGGCATCTTGTAATTTCTGAGGCGTTAAAACGGCCGTAACCATTTCATCATCCATTGTACGACATTCATTAAGTATATCGCCGAATGGATCTAGGATCATGGAGCAACCATTTTTAAGTTGGTCATCATCCATGCCAATGGCGTTTGAGAAAACGCAGTATACACCGTTGTCATAGGCTCTGGCAGGAAGCCATTTCATCAGCCATTCACGTCCTTTCATACCATTGAATTCTATTCTTAAACTGGTTGGATCTTCTTTTCTATTTTTCCATAGCTTGGGATCAACAAAACCCGCTCCCGGACGTGGTGAGGGCGTACACATGGTTACGTGCGGCATGAAAATAATTTGGGCGCCCAATAAACGAGTTGCCCGCACGTTTTCTATGATATTATTATCATAACAGATTAATATACCACATTTCCAACCGTCCAACTCGAATATACAATATTCATTTCCTGGTTTTAAATGTGGGTTGATAAATGGGTGTAGTTTCCTGTACTTAGCAACGAGGCCATTTTTATCAACGCATACATAAGCTTTAAACAAGTTATCTTCACTGTCTTTTTCAAATAAGCCTGCTAATATGCTTATATTATTTCGAGAAGCTATTTCGGTTAATTTTTGTATGGAATAGCCATCTGGGATCGGTTCTGCTAATTCAAGCATTTCCGCTAAAGATAAATTTCTTGCAAAGGTATACCCTGTAATTGAACACTCGTGAAAAGTAATGGCCTTTGCACCTTTCATAGAGGCTTCTTTGGATAAACGATCTATCACAGACAAATTATATTCTTTATCAGCACTTCTGTGCTCAAATTGTGCAGTAGCAATGGTTATATTGTTCATGTTTCTTTTTTACAAAGGTAGTACTGCTATACGGAATAAAATTGTACAGAATCGACATCTCATTACAGTTGTAAGAAATTAACAGCAAGTTTATTACGTGTTTTAAAATAAGACGAAGGTGTCAATCCCGTGATCTTCTTAAATTCGCGAATCAGGTGAGACTGATCATAATAACCGGCCCCATAGGCTACTTGACTTAGCTTGGTTTTTGTTGATGTTTTTCTGATATCGCTTAAAAAGAAATGTAGTTTGATTAAATTGGCAAAACGTTTGGGTGTCATCCCTGTTGTGTGATTAAAAATCCGTTCTAATTGGCGTTTTTCATATCCTGAAAATTTTACCATTTCATCAACACTCAATAAGCCTCTTTTTTTAATCACATGTGAAATAGTTGCAGGTACAACCGGCGGGATGGCATACAGTATGTCAAAAAACGACTTCATGAGAAAAGGCTCAAGCACTTCAATTTTTTCATAGATACCGGCAGTGGCCTTCATTGTTGATAATAAGTCTGAAGCTGTGTTTCCTAAAATATCAGTTAAATCGAGGATAGTTTTATCCAGCGAGTTGTCTAAAAATCGATAGGTTACATAGGGTTGTAATACAATTATGGTGAGTTTTAAGGAACCGTGACAGATAAGATCTTCAAATTTTTCAACCTTTCCGTAAAGGAAGCTTGCCGGAAGATCATGTTGATAAGTTGGATGATTGTTGATAAATAGCTTTCCTTCTTCGCACAAAACAATACCCGGATTCCCATCGGGAAACAAACGAAGATGATGTAAATAGTTACCTTTTGCTTCAAGAAAAAGATAATGCTTTACCAAGCTTTTTAAGGATGCTGAGGGCAAGAGTTGCATTTGCAGTCAAACTTAGGAAATATACTTTTACCTATTAAAATGCCGTAGTAGGAAAGATAAGTATTATTCTTTAAAAATTGAAATATTCTCTGGATGATCGGATACCATTCTAGGAGCTCAGCCTATTTGCCATCCTTTTTTCACGTTTTTGGAGATAGAACTTCTGTGTACTGATTTGGCATAAAATTAGATAACGGTTATTTTGAATAAAAACACGTTATCAATAACCTATGAGTAAGCGTTATATCCAGGAATATAGAAAGAATTTATTACGGGCAATTTATCATTTGGAAGAAGCCTACAAAGGGTTAAATCAAAGTCTCCGGCAACTTGCTGTAAGCGGTGAGCTTCACGAAGTAGAAGAAATATTTACAGAAGGAGAAAAGTTTGAGTTTAAGCATAGCGACTTTGACCACTTAAATGATCAAAACATTCAGCATGTATTACCAATTATTCAGCTGATTGAGGAAAAATATGAAACCCTAAAGAATATCAATCAAGTATCAACTGAAGAAATTACCAAGCAATGGGAAGAAGATAACCATTTAGAAGATGAGGAAGATTGATGTCTTTTCATTGTAGATCACATTATCAATAAACATTTATTAATCCTGTTTATACCAGTTTTTAAGTGCATGTATAAATGAGAAAAGACCGACATCCATATGATCCATTTCTCGATAGGTTATTGAGGTGCAATCGAGGTTTTTTACAGCATCTGAACTTAGTTTTTCTGCCATCACTTCGGCTGGTTTTACATACCAAACAGAATCCTCTAACCCACCTACGCTTAAATAGATAGCTGTGCTGTCCTGCTTTCCGTTATTTTTCAAACTGTCCGTCAGGCGGTTTAAATAGAAATCATTGTACCAAATAGTTGGACTCGCCGAAACAAACTTATTAAAATTGCTTGCTCCACTTCGCACCTGTTCAAAGTAAGTTAATAAGGAGAAGTAACCACCAAAGGAATGGCCTAATAGCACTTTATCAGTATTTAGTCTTAGAGAATCTGCTAATCCCGGCAATAATTCGTTCGCAAGAAAGGCTTGGAATCTCCTGGCTCCTCCTTCAGCTTGCATTTCGTCAGAAGCAATGGAATGCGGATATAGAAAATCGCGTACCCGCAGGGAATCCATTTTCTCCAACGAATCATAACCAACTCCAACTAGAATGATGGGTTTCATTAGGCCTGTCTGTTCAAATTGGTGGACAATAGGAGCCAGCATAGGAAAATAAAAATTGGCATCGGTTACGACAACCAATGGATATGTTGATTTAGCCTTTTCTTCATATTCCAAAGGCTTTTGAATATAGATGGAAAACGTGTCTTTTACTTCATTTGAATATAAATTAAAACCGGATTTGCTTTCCGGTTTCCTTTCGCTATTTTGTTGACAGGCAGTTAGACAACCTATGCAGGCTAGTACATACGAGAGAATAGACTTATGAAACTTTTTATTATTTGCGAGGCGCCCGGTAATCTTTAAAAGATTCTTTAATGTGGGTAAGTATATCATATTCAGACATTTTAGTTAATTCTTCTTTATTAGGTCGATAACGTTGAATGAAAAGAAAAAGTGAATCGCCCTGAAGTCCTGTTATTTTTTGCACTTTTTCCGACGAAAAAACGTGATCTAAGTATTTTTCTCGCTCTTCTTGTAAGAGAATCTTTTGAAGCTTGGTTATAGGGCTTTTGTTCTTTCCGACAAGATTCACTAATGAAAGCAAATTTATACTGACAATAGACGCTGTACTGCTGGCTGCTCTGTTGTAGGGTAATGGCGTATTATCGAAGTAGTTTTTGGATGAGAATAGATCTTTCCAATAAGGCTTGTTGGCATTGAAAACGGATGCATATTGTTTTCGAAAATATATGGAATCCATTGAATAGTCTTTCTTAGCCGTAATATTGATTTCATCCAATAGAATTATTCTATTGGACTTGGTGCTATCTATAGTTACCGATTTTTCGACACTGTCTAATATTATCGTAGGATTGTTCCGGGCATATAGAATAGTGAAGCAAAAAACAAAAATGATCGTAAATGTAAAACGCATAGTCGTTCTTTATTGCGATATAAAGAATTTATCAGCTGATTTACAATTAATTAACAGTTTTTAACAAGGCGCTTTGGACAAGAGAGGGAGAGGGAAAGGAAAATGGTTTAACCCAGGTACCCCGCAATGCGATTATAGATAAACGCCATTTTCGTTGGTTTTAGTTCTCCAAAACGCATTCTTTTACAGGAAGAATTTGCCACATATCCGTAGGTGGATAAAAAATGGAGTAAACACCTATTTTCTTTTGGAAAGATTAATTGATGATGGTTTCTTAAATGTAATTTGGTAAGTGCTAATCCAGCCCTTTCGGTTTTGGCTATAATAGGTCCGTTTTCTAAAGTTGGTATATAGTATCCTTCAATTTCATTTTCCTCTAAGTAAACAAGCGCATCTTTGAGAAATTTTTCTAAATAAAATAAGCGGTTTTCGGCAGATGTTTCTTGATCAAGTTTCGAAATTCCCTGCCTGAAATCTTCTTTATAAGGTTGAATATGGCTCGTTTCAAGCGTTTCCTGTGGAAAATTAATATCGGTAAAAATCATGTATTCCGTTTCCGTTACAAAACCAACTTTTTCATATACCGGTGCACCAAGCGCTGTGGCCAACAAATAAATGGTTTGGCAATTATATTCTTTGGCAATATTGACTAATGTTTCGGTAATCAGTTTACCCAAACCTTTACCTCGGTATTCAGGGCTCACAATAATATGACCCAGCCAGGCGACGTCACCATGAATAATAGTAGCGCCAACGCCCGCCAATTGGTTGTCCATGTCAACCTTTATCGGATATGAAAAAGGTTCCTCTATATAACGAGAAAAGGCGACTCGTATATCAGACCAACCATCTTGTTGTAAAGATGTTACCGGTGCTAAATCAACAGAATCCATCGGAGCTATAACCATGTAAGAAATCGATATGTTGTATGCTAATGTAAAAGATTTTACCGGATAACATTACATATCATTTTCACAATTTGCGATCGATACGAAAGCAAACCGATCGCAAATTGACTTAGGTTATTTATAACGTATTTTCTCCTAAAGAAGTGATTCCATTTAAATCGCGAAGGCGAGCGATGATACCCCAGCCATAAAAACTATTGGCTACCCCAATAAGTATTTCGTTATCTCCTTTTTGTAAAGGTAAATTAATAGCACTGTTTTCTATCGAACATCTGCCAAAAGGAGCTTTCATAATGGGGTGAGCGTAATAATTCTTGTCTACATAGATATAACGACCATTGATCAGTACCCATACTTCATCACTGAATCCGAAATCCATCCATTTCTGTTGATCGTTGTCCGACGTAATTTTCGTTTTTAACCAAATGAGGCGCCTGTTGGGATTTACGCCATAAAGCCTTGTTAAGTTTACGAGTCCTCGACGTTCAGTGTTAATTGATATCCACTTGTTGTCCGATTTTGGAAAATCATCACTCTTTGGTTCCCGGCCATATGGAAAATCGATCGGTTCAATAAGTTGCCAATGGCGGATATAACGCGGATCATTAGCAGTTGGATCGATCCCTGGTGTATTTGCAAGTCCTTCAATCGAACCGGGTTTAACCTTTAAGTTAGCAATAATCGATTCTCCGTCAAACGCCAGCGTTCCACGCGAAACATCTCCTTCCAGTTGAGGGACCCAAAGAACCGGTTTGGTTTGATCATTCAGGTATATTTGCATCTGCTTTTCCGAAATAACCAATTTAATGTGATTCCACTTTCTTTTCGAGAAATTAGCAGGTGCTTGGTAATGTGCCAACATATCCCATAGATTGACACCTTTTAGAAAAGGAGCATATTGCAGGGCATCCATTGCCAACGGATTACCTGCTCTTGGTGTGCGAAGGTACACACATTCAGATGCTTCGTTGCTCTGAAATCTGAAGTAAAAAGACGAGAACATGGTATCTATTGGCTGCCAGTCAAATTCAATTGTTCCGGTAGCAAATTCAAAGTCCTTTAGGCGAGTCAACCCTGCTTTCGGATGGATATGCATTGTTTGCACATCTTGTGTTTTTTTGTAGGATACCCGGTTTGAATCGTTTTGCCAATAAGACTTTTCCAGTGGAACGGTAATAATGCCATCCTTTACTTTCAACCCATTAGATTTTTGTTGTGCCGGCAAAGAAGTAGCAAGAAAAACATAAATAATTGATAAGATAAAGCGCGATGTTTTCTTCATGACTTTTGATTAGATATAATGGTTTTCCGCAAATAACGAATACGATAAACCATTTAAAGAATCAAAATCGATTCAAAATCATTCATTTCCGTTCAACCTTACTTCCGTAGGGATACAATGGAATGGAGATCAAGCAAACGAGGGCCTTGATTCGAAACCAATGAAGAAAGCTGATATTGATGGGGATGTTAATCGATGGCGAAAGAGACAGAGCTAACAAAATTGACTAATTTTCCCTTATTACACTCATATATAAAGTCTCTTAGCGCTTTACTGGTATATTTTTCAAAATCTCCCACAATGGCAAGTTGCATACGATAATTGGAAAACTTTTGTAGAACCTCTCCGGCAAAACCACTCTTTAGATCGAAGAAGGAAGGACTTATATCTTTCTCATGAAGTATAATTTTTTCAAATCCCTGATAGTATAAACTCCCCATTAAATCGAGTGCGTCATCTTTGGTTTTCAAAATAATTTCATCCGAGACGATCTCAGCGATTTCTTTATTTTGTACTTTGTGTGCTTTTATCTGCATTATTACAGTTGTTTGTTAGCGTATAAAGGGATAACTAATCTAAATTTCGTTAAACTTAGTGAATTTTTTCCTTATAGGCTTGTATTCGTTATCGTATCTCGTAGTGGAGAAAAGTCTCGTTTATGTCAATAAGTATATATATTCCCGAGTGGGTTGTTTTTTCTCCGTATAACGTTACTATTTAGTTCTTAGAAAAAATACTTTTGTGAAAAACATAGATTTATTCTTAATAGGTTGTCTTGTGCAAGTTATCTGACGAATGCACGGATAGACTAAGTACATGAGGAGAGAGAAGAAATGAAAGCAAAGACAATTCAGACTGAACTGCGTGTAAAGAGAAAGCAATGGATTACACCACACTATATTCGGGTTTTTTTAACAGGCGAAGACATTGAGCAATTTGCCAATACAACAATAGGTGTCAATAATAAAATTTTGATACCTCCTAAAGGTGTTAAAAAGATCTTCTTTCCAACCTTTGATTATGAAAAGGGCGAATGGATACATCCTCAAGAAGATGTGCGACCAGTTGTACGTACGTATACGCACCGGGGTATAAACTTACAAACAAAGGAAATATGGATAGACTTTGTGGCACATGGGGAAGAAGGACCTGCATCTGCCTGGGCCATCAGCGCTAAAGAAGGAGATGTGCTTGGTGTTTTGATGCGGGATGGAAAGACAGAACTTTTTCCATTAACTGATAATTACGTGCTCGTTGGGGATGCCACGGGAATACCGGTTTTAGCGGCAATTTTAGAACAACTACCTCCAAATACAAAAGCTACGTGTATATTAGAAGTACATGATAAGGATGACGAACAAAGTTTGACAAGTAAAGCAGACCTAGAATTGATTTGGCTACATAACGATCATCCCCAAAAAGGAAGCTTGTTGGCCGAATTGATTCAGCATATAAATTTGCCGGAACAGCGACGCTTTGCCTATGTAGCGGCAGAATATACAACGGTGAAAGCTATCAGAAATTATCTTCGTTCCGATAAACAATGGCAGCGAGAAGAGTTATATGCATATTCCTATTGGAAAGCCGGAGTTGCAGAAGATCAATCGACATCGGATCGTCGTAAGGAAAAAGAGGAATAGAAAAAGATCAAATATTCATATAAAAAACGTATCTTGCTATGAACCAATAGTATCACTATTAAATAGCAAATTATGAGGCGTTTAATTACTACACTTATTGCATTGAGCTTTATCGCGATCCTCTATGTTTTGTTGAAACCGGTTGATGATCAGCGGACACAAACAGTGCAGATAGAATCGGTAGTCACCAAAATAAATAAAGGACGAATGGGTGACTATATTATCGAATTAGAAGACAAGACAGGCATGTTCTTTATTAGCAAAGCGAACATTAAAGATGTGAGTTTAGATAGTTTGGTAAATAAACTAAGTGGGCAGCGTGTTTCGATCTCATTTATTAAACCGAATATTTTAAGTCGTTTTGGACCAATGATTAATAAAAAGCAGGTTACAAAACTAACGGTTGGAGGTCAAACGGTGTTTTCGACAATCTAGCTCTTTTAACATTATCAAAGATAACGTATAAAAGAGCTAGTTACTGCATAAAATAGCGATAAGCGTACTCACAGAAAATTATTTTCATTAATACGGAACCGTTAAAGGGCCATGGATGGCTCTACAGACCTTGCCTTCTTATAAAAGAGAGTCTCCTAGATTAAATTCCATTGACTTCCCCTTCCCCTATCTAGATCTCCTCTGCCGCAATATGCTATTAAGTTGTGAATAACTAGCAGGCAAGTATAAAGGAGAGGTTCAAGAATTAGATAGAGACGGAAAAAATTTCTATTTTCGGCATAAGTATTTTAACGAAGCATAAAACCAATTATACCGTGAGTGACCCGTTTAAATATCATAAACTTTTGTGGTATCAATCTAAAACATAATGATCATGCATACGCAAATGTCTGACGCTGAATTGATCGAGTTGTTAAGGCAAGACGATCAGGCCGCTATGCGCGAAATCTTTGAGCGTTACTGGAAAAAGCTATTTAACGTTGCATTGAATCGCTTAGCGGTTCCGGAGCAAGCAGAAGAGTGCGTATTGGATGTTTTAATATCTGTTTGGGAGCGCCGGAACAATCTCAGCTTAAAACATACACTTGCCACCTATTTGGCCGTAGCAGTAAAATATAGAGCTATACGCATACTGGCGAAAGAGTACCAAAAAGGCTTACAAAATACGGTGGAGTTGAAAGCATATGAATTATACGGCTACGATGTGTCTTCCGTAGATGAGTATATCCTTGAAAAGGAACTAATGGAGACCTTGGAAACAGCGGTTAAACAACTACCTGAAAAATGCCGGTTGATATATCGAATGAGCAGCGAGCAAGGCATGAGCTACAAAGAAATAGCAGAAAAACTAAACCTTTCAGAGAAAACAGTACAGGCACATCTAACAAAAGCTACCAAAACCCTTCGGAGCGATCTGGGAAAACAATATCCAACCTTTTTAATAAGCGTTGTTATTACGTCTCTACACCAACTTTTATAAAGCTATCTTGCTGCTTTCGGGCAAGAATAAAAAAAGTTCTCTTTAGACTAAGGTTGGTAGACCAGAATTGATACTATAAAATAAAGACGGTATATAATGGCGGCAAAATTTACCAACGCATATATTAAAGAATTGGCCTATAAATGGGAAAGAGGACTATTGACAGATTCAGAAAAGGCAGACTTTGAAGCGTGGTATAACAGCCATAATGATAAATTAGCAGAAATATCGGCGAACTATGATGCGGAAGAGGTGATCAAGAATAGGCTCTTGAACCAATTAGTATCTCATATGGGTGCCGGGCATACAGAAAAGCGGTATCCAAAACGCCGTTTTATTTCTTGGATTGCGGTTGCTGCTATCCTTCTTTTAATGTTTAGCATTGGCACTTTTGTGTATGTAAGTGAATCGGTAGGCTTTAAACAAAGTTTGTTGACCAACAAAAATGATATTAATCCAGGGAGGAATAAAGCCATATTAACGCTCGCAGACGGGCGTAAAATTAACTTGGATGCGGGCACAGATGGTGCGATAGCAGAAGAGAACGGTATGAAGATCACAAAAACAGCTGATGGCCAACTCATTTATGAAGTGGTAGCGGATCCTGTTAAGCAAGGAAGACGAGGGGATAAAAAGGCAGAAATAGTTTATAATACGATAGAAACACCTAAGGGGGGACAATATAAGATTGTGTTACCCGACCGATCGTATGTTTGGCTCAATGCGGCCAGTACCTTAAAATATCCGACAGATTTTACCCAAGAAAATAGAACGGTAGAGTTAAAGGGGGAAGCCTATTTTGAAATCCAACCCGATAAATACCGACCTTTTATAGTGAAAAATGAACACCAGATAACAAAAGTTCTGGGCACACAATTTAATATTTCAGCCTATAACAAGGAAGAAGCGGTGAAAACTACCTTGGTGGAAGGAGCAGTTAGTGTGGTAGCTGTTTCTTCAAAAGAAAATGCAGCGAGCGCTTTGACTACCCTTTTAAAGCCAGGGGAGCAGAGTACCGTACATAACGGAAAGACTTCTGTACTTAAAGTTGATGTCGCGCCCTATATCGCTTGGAAAAAAGGAGTTTTTTATTTTGATGAGACGAAAATTACCGATGCAATGAATCAACTAAGTCGATGGTATGACGTCGAAATCGTATATAAAGGAGACGTCCCTGATACTTATTTCTATGGTGAAATCAGTAGAAAAAAGAGCCTATCCGCAGTATTGGCAATTTTAGAGGAGGGTGGTGTGAAGTTTAAAATTGATAAAACAACCGGGACAAATAAACTTATTGTGTATTGAGAAAAGCGTAAGTGGTGCGAGATTATGGCACAAACAAGTAAACCAAATTATTAACCATTAAACAAAAAATGTGATGATAGCGTACCAAACTTAAGACCAATGAGCCCGTCGCATTTTGAATAAACCGGATAGTGCTAGTGACACCACCCGGTAGATTTGGATGCGCAATATCGCTTCCTTTAAGGAAGCAAAAGGATCTAACCGATTATATTACATCATTCAAACAGTACAAACATATGATTTTTTACGCATGTGTTAAAGGCTCGTTTTGGCCTTTAGCTTATCGATGGCTACTGATTATGAAACTAACAGTTTTCATTACACTTCTATCTGTGATGCAAGTAGTTGCAAGCGGTTTTGCTCAAACAATTACCTTAAAGGCAAAGAACATTCCCTTGTCGCACGTAATGCGTGTTATTCAGAAGCAAAGTGGCCACCCCTTTTTTCTTAATGGAAAAGATTTGGCAGAAAAAAAAGTAGAAGCAGATTTTAAAAATGTGCCGCTCAATAAAGCGATGGCCGATTTATTAAAGCCGTTGGCATTGGAATGGACATTCAAAGATGGCACGATTGTGATTAAGCAGAGTCAGCATCAGACCGGAAATGGAGACATTAATTTTGCAGATATACAACCGAAAAGCGTGAGAGGACGCGTGACGGATGAGCAAGGAAAGCCCATTGAACGGGTTACAGTTTTATTGAAAGGAACTTCTCTAGCCAGTTCTACGGACGTACAGGGGAACTATCAGATTAATTTAAGTAAAGAGGGGAGTATCCTTGTTTTTACCGCCTTAGGTTATGAAACCGTTGAGAAGCCAATTGATGGTTTAACAACAATTAATATCATGATGAAAGAATCGATAAGTGATTTGGATGAGGTTGTGGTAGTGGGGTATGGTACACAGCGAAAGCGCGATCTTACAGGAGCAGTCGCTTCCATAAAGGCCGAAGAAATAAGTCAAGTACCGGCTCCCAATATGATTCAATCACTCGCGGGTAGAGCATCGGGCGTTTATGTTTCACAAAACACAGGCTCGCCTGGAAGTCCTGTTAGTGTTCGTATTCGAGGTACAAACTCTATAAAAGGCAGTAATGAACCGCTCTATGTGGTGGATGGGTTTCCGTACTCCGGTTCCCCTTTACTATTGAACAATGCGGATATTGAATCGGTTGAGATTTTAAAAGACGCATCAGCAACGGCTATATACGGCTCTCGAGGTGCAAATGGCGTTGTTTTGATTACTACTAAAACAGGAAAGTCCGGCAAGATTAAAGTGGATTACGACGGGTATATCGGTATCCAATCTTTACGTAAAAAACTTGACCTAATGAATGCAACAGAATATGCGAATTTTTATAATGAACAGGCTGCTAATGATGGCTTGGCACCTCATTTCACAGCGGAAGAAATTGCTTCATTTGGCGAAGGGACAGATTGGCAAGATGTGGTATTCCGCAGTGCACCAATTATTAGCAATACGGTTACCATCAGTGGCGGAAATGATAAAACAAGATATTCTATTTCTGGAGGAAACTTCAAGCAGAACGGAATTATTGAGGGGAGCGATTATATGCGGAACTCCTTGCGTGTCAACTTAAACTCCGATATCAGTGATAAACTTAAATTCGATTTTAGCGGTATTTTGAGTCGCTTTGATGAAAACAGAAAGGAATCGGAGAAAGGAAACCGTGGTTCTACACTAATTTCAGCAGCGTTATCGGGCTATCCGACGATGCCTTTGTATAATGCAGATGGAAGTTATTCAAATCTAACAGAAGCCTATACCTGGGGATCGAACGTTATGGTGAATCCATTAAATTTTTTACATGAGGAGTCGGATAAAATAAAGTCGGATAATGTACTTGCCAATCTATCGCTAAGCTATGAGCCTATAAAGGGTTTAGTGTTTAAAACATTAGGTGGGATTGAAAATAGTAGTGATCGTAAAGATAGATACCGAACCACGCGATTTGTTAATTCTACCGGCCAAGCATGGATTGAGACCCCTCAAAATACCAGTATACTAAGCGAAAATACAGTGAATTATCGAAAGGATTTTGGTAAACACAATCTCAATGCTTTGGCGGGGTTCACGTATCAAAACTATGTTGCGAATACTTTTACTGCTTCAGGTACCGGGTTTATCAGTGATAATCAGGAAACGTATGACATCGGTGCGGCGGCCACGCAGAGTGTACCTAGCTCCTCTTATACGAAATGGAGTTTAATTTCTTATCTGGCGCGTGTAAATTACTCATTTGACAATCGCTTTTTAGCGACTATTAGTTTTCGAACAGATGGTTCTTCCCGTTATAGTGAAGGGCAAAAATGGGGTTACTTTCCTTCGGCGGCGCTTGCGTGGCGTCTTTCTGAGGAAGGGTTTATTAAGCGTATTCCAGCCATTTCGGATTTAAAAGTCCGAGTAGGCTACGGCGAAACCGGGAATACAGCTATCGATCCCTATTTTACGTTAAACCAGTTGGTTTCTAGCCAAGTAGTATTTGGTGATGCTTTGGTTCCGGCGTATTCACCAAGCGACCGCTTGGCCGGACCTTTGAAATGGGAGACAACATCCCAAACCGATGTGGGGATCGACTTAGGCTTACTTGACAATCGCTTGAGCTTAACCGCTGATTTTTATGTGAAGAACACACGCGATTTGTTGAATAACGTCACCTTACCGGCGTCACAAGGGTACAAGTACACTGTTCAGAATGTAGGCAAAATTCGAAACAGGGGGATTGATCTTAATGTAACAGGTGATGTTTTTAAAGGAGATTTTAATTGGCAGTTAAGTGGAAACATATCCTTTAATCGAAATAAAGTAATGGAACTATATGGCGGGAACGATATCTTGGGCGCGGCAATCGGAGCTGCATCGATCGACAATATCAATATTTTGCGGGAGGGCTATCCACTAGGGTCCTTTTATGGCTATGTCGAGGAAGGCTATGATGCGAACGGTTATATAGTCTATAAAGACTTCAACGGAAATGGAAGCAGAGATCAGGGAGATAAACAAATTATCGGCGATCCCAACCCAGACTTTACTTACGGTTTTACCTCTTCTATGTCTTATAAGGGTTTTGATCTCTCCATTTTTTTGCAAGGAAGCCAAGGCAATGATATTTATAATCTGAGTGCGCAAGGACAGGGATATGATTATGGGCAAGCCCTCAATATGTTGCGAGAAGTATATACCGACCATTGGACCCCAACAAATACCAATGCAAAATACCCCATTATCAAAACCAATTCACAGGCACAGGTATCCGATCGTTTTGTGGAAGATGGCTCCTTTTTTCGTGTGAAGAATATTCAACTTGCATACAATCTACCAACGGATAAATGGCAATTAAATTGGTTGTCGAGCGGACAGGTATATATAAGCGCGCAGAATTTATTCACAATAACCAATTACTCTTGGTATGATCCGGAGGTGAATTCCTATGGTGGAACTAATTCGATCGAGCAGGGTATAGACCACTATGTTTATCCAACTGCCAAGACAGTGACGTTTGGTATCAGGGCAAGTTTTTAATAGATGTCATTTAATTAAAGAGATCAACATGAAGAATTTAATAATAGGACTTGTAGGGTTGTTTGTTTTTTCGGCTTGCTCGGATGCCTTGACGGAGAAACCCAAATCACAAGCAGAAGACAATTTTTATAATACAACGGCCGAAGTAAAAGCGGCTGTCAATGCAATTTACGGGCCTATGCGGGAAGGGGATGCTTTTGGATTGAATTATCCCGCTCAGCTGGAGGGATTACCTGATTATGGATACTCAAGAGGTTCGCAAGCAGTGGTCAGTACCTATCAAGGATTAGATAACACGAATATCAATCGAGTATCCGTTGTGTGGGACAAACTATATCGTTCCATTCGAAATGCTAATATTGTTATTTCGAAGGTGCCATTAGCTACTGAAGTAAGCGATGAAGAAAAAACGCTTTATATTGCTGAAGCGAAATACCTTCGCGCAATGATGTATTTTTCATTAGTTCGCTGCTTCGGAGGATTACCCATTCGAACGGAAGCTAATATTGATATCTCGGATGTTCCCCGATCATCGGTGGAAGAAGTGTTCAATTTAATACTGCAAGATGCAACGGATGCAGAGGCCGGGTTACCACCAACAGTTCAAGACCTTGGAAGGCCAACTCTATGGGCAGCGAAGACCTTGTTGACAGAAATTTATCTATATCAGCAAAAATGGGAGCAGGCCGCGGCTAAATCGGAAGAGGTGATTTCTTCGGAAAGATTTGCTTTGGTTGAAGTTTCCACTCCCGATGATTTTCAAAAGATATTCGGTCCTGATGTGGTGAATACACCGGAAGAGATCTTTTATTTGAAATTTAATAGACAGCAAGGTTTCGGGCTGGTCAGCTATGCCCACCGCAAAACTTCAGAATACAATTACTACGGGCCCGGAGGAGTTTATGCCCAATATACAGATTCGTTGAAAAACCCTTTCATAAAAAATTGGGATCATGCTGATCTGAGAAAAGAACACATCTTATACAATGTGGATGTCGGTCTAGGACCAACAACATGCTTGTTTAGAAAATTTAGGGACCCCGATGCAACGGCAGGTGCCGCGAATGACTACCCTTGGTACCGTTACGCAGATTTATTATTATTTCATGCGGAAGCGGAGGCTCGAGCGAAAGGTGCTCCTACCGATGCCGCCATAGAAAGTCTAAACAAAATACATAGACGTGCTTATGGTTATCCATCAACGGTTGCATCGGCGATAGACTTTAAGATTCAGGATTTTAATCTCGATTCTTTTTTGGATAAAGTGATTGAAGAAAGGGGATACGAAACCATGTATGAAGGGAAACGTTGGCTGGACTTGGTGAGGCTTGGTATAGCGAAACAGCGTATCTTGGAAGTTAAAGGGATTACCGTTGCGGATAAAGTGATGCTATGGCCACTTCCAAATTCGGAGATATTATACAACAAAGCAATGGAAAGCGAACAGAATCCCGGTTATTAAGAGGAAAACTTAATTTTAAAATATATAGACACCCTATTATGAAAAAGACACTATTCAAGATTTATCTGCTATTAGCAATAGTTGGTTGCAGTTCTAAAAAGCAATATTATGAGGAAGCAGATATTATTATTTACGGCGGCACTTCTGCCGCCATTACTGCTGCGGTGCAAGCAAAGAAATCGGGTAAGTCGGTTATCGTTGTTTCTCCCGATACGCACTTAGGTGGCCTGTCTTCTGGCGGCCTAGGTTTTACCGACACAGGAGATAAGTCGGTTATTGGAGGCTTAGCCCGAGATTTTTATCATCGTGTTTATATGGCTTATCAGGACAGTGCTACATGGCGTTGGCAAAAGCAAGCGGAATACGGTAATAAAGGTCAGGGAACTCCGGCAATTGACGGTAATGCCCGCACCATGTGGATTTTTGAACCACATGTAGCCGAACAAATTTTCGAAAACTACGTAAAGGAATTCGATTTGGACGTGCGTAGGGACGAATGGCTTGATCGTGAGAAAGGGGTAGCGATGGAAGACGGCAAAATAGTGTCCATTACAACACTTGCCGGCAAGACCTTTCGTGGTAAAATGTTTATTGACGCAACCTATGAAGGAGATTTAATGGCTGCTGCAGGGGTAAGCTACCACGTGGGGCGCGAAGCCAACAGCCAATATGGCGAAAAATGGAATGGCGTACAAACAGGCGTGCTACATCATGGACATTACTTCAAGTCGAACATCAGTCCCTATAAAGTTCCAGGCGATTCAACAAGCGGCTTGCTCTTTGGTGTATCGAACGCCGATCCCGGTAAATATGGTGAAGGTGATAACAAAGTACAAGCCTATTGCTTCCGTATGTGTTTGAGTAATCATCCGGATAACCGTGTTCCTTTCCCTAAACCGGCCAATTATAATGCGGATAATTACGAGTTATTAGCACGGGTTTATGCTGCCGGCTGGCGAGAAACATTCCAAAAATATGATCCCATACCGAACCGGAAAACCGATACCAATAATCATGGTCCTTTCAGTACCGACTTTATTGGTATGAATTACGATTATCCGGATGCTAGTTATGAACGGCGTAAAGAGATTATCAAGGAGCATACCGATTATCAACAGGGTCTTATGTATTTCTTGGCAAACGACTCGCGCGTACCGGAAGATGTACGTCAAGAAATGGCACAGTGGGGGCTAGCCAAAGATGAATTTAAAGACAATGGAGGCTGGCCACATCAGATTTATGTACGGGAAGCACGAAGGATGATCGGTACCTATGTGATGACAGAGCATGATACCTTTAGTGAGCGCGAAATAAAAGATCCGGTAGGTATGGGCTCCTATGCCTTAGATTCGCATAATGTACAACGGTATGTGAAACCGGATGGTTTTGTTCAAAATGAAGGGGATATTGGTGTATCTCCAAAAAAAGGACCTTATCAGATTGCGTATGGGGCCCTTACGCCCAAAAAAGAAGAATGTAGCAATTTACTGGTGCCGGTTTGTGTATCAAGTTCACACATCGCCTTCGGGAGTATACGCATGGAACCCGTATTTATGATTCTTGGTCAAAGCGCATCCTTGGCTGCATCTTTAGCTATTGATAAAGGGATCGATGTACAGGAAGTCGCCTATGCCGATCTGGAAAAGCAACTAAAGCAAGAAAAGCAGGTATTGGAGAAGCCGGCTAAATAATATAAAACGAAAAGTACGCATTAATGCGTACTTTTCATTCGTCGCATTTTACGTCGCTTTTGTCGTAATCCTTCCCCGTTTGACGGTATAAACTTTCGTAAGTTTGTATTGGTCAGTATTGAAAATTATCATGAAAAGCAAACATCAGGAACTTGAGAATCTTTTTGAACAAGTTATGGCAGAAATGCTAGAGTTATTCGACTCAATGACGGAGCAACAGATGAATCGATGCTTGGTCATCGGAAAATGGACACCTGGTCAATTGGGGCTGCATTTGTACAAATCTTATGCTTCGATCTATACGATGAAAGGGACGACCATAGAAGCGAACAGACCAATTGATTTAAACCTACCACTGATAAAGAGTGTTCTTCTGAATTTCGAGAAGCAGTATCAAGCACCGCAGGAAGTGGTGCCGTCCGCTGATCGGATCGTAAAGAAAAAACTGATGCACGGTCTTCAACAGCGCGTCGAACAACATCGCGAAGTATGGCAGCAAGAAGATGTATCACGCTTATGCACAGATTTTGCTATCCCTCAATACGGCCCATTTACACGGTTGGAATGGTTGGGTTTTAATACGTATCATACCCTGCGACACCTGCAACAACTGACAGAGCAATTAGCCTCTTCCACGCGCAGCCTATGATTTAGCATTTCTTTTCTATATTCGCTTAGGTTATGGATCATCAAAAACTGCGAGCACCTGAATGTATATCCTTATTTGTAAACGATATCTGGATATATAAAGAAGATACCGTCAATGGGCAAGTCAACTTACCCTTCTTTGCCGATGGTTATCCAGGGCTCCTTTTTCAACAGACAAAAGAGGGCTTACTTATTAAGCCACATGGGAAATTGATGCCCCTATCTTTTTTGTATGGACAGACAATCCAACCGATTGAAATGCAGCTAACCGGGCCATACTTGCTTATTATATTTCGGCTTTATCCCTTTGTTTTCAAAAGTTTCTTTAATGTCGACCCGCAATCCATTAATGATGGCTGCTATGATTTAACGTCTTTTCGTGAAATAGATATGGCCTCGTTTAACGATAGATTGTTGGCTTATCGCACAGTGGACGAAAAGATAGAAGCCATTACGCAGCTTCTATCTTCATTGTTAGCACAAAAAAAGCAAAAGCTTGACTTAAAGATTAAACAAGCAATTGAGCGGATTATTCAAACGAACGGACAGGAAAGTATTCATGCAATTGCCTCTGCACTATATATCCATGGTAGGACCCTTGAAAGGCGCTTCATAAAAGAAACAGGCCTATCACCAAAGCAATTTGCCAAGATTATTCAATTTCAGGCGTCTTTTTCTCAACTTGCGCTCAAAGATTTTAAAAAGATGAATGAAATTGTTTATGAAAATGGCTTTGCCGATCAGTCGCACTTCATTCGCGTATTTAAGGCATTTACCGGCGAAACCCCACGAGTTTTCTCTCAACGGCCGGACTAGCTTTTGTCGTTTTTTTTCTATTTCTCAGACTGAGATACGCAGAAATTCGTGATATCATTTTGTGTTAAATTTAAAAAGGAATTATCATGAATTTAATTGTATTCGGATCTACCGGAAGTATAGGTACACTTATCGTAAAGCAGGCCCTTCAAGAAGGCCATCGCGTAACAGCCTTTACCAGAAGCCCTGAAAAGTTACAAGCGCCGGCATCTCCACTATTGCACATTTTCAAGGGAGATCTAACAGATAAAACAGCGATACAAGAAGCGGTTAAAAACCAGGAAGCCGTGTTATGCGCAATAGGCGATGGAAATAAAGGGAGTATCCGAGCAATCGGTACCAAAAATATAATTGACGCCATGAAGCAGGAAGGGATAAAGCGATTAATCTGTGAAACGACTCTTGGCCTTGGGGATAGTGCCGGAAACCTCAATTTTTTTTGGAAATACGTTATGTTTGGTATGCTTCTTAAAAAGGCTTTCAAAGATCATCAATTACAAGAGCAGCATTTAGTAGGCAGCGATTTAGATTATACAATTGTACGGCCTTCGGCTTTTACCGCGGGCGAGCGAACAGATCGTTATAAGATCGGCTTTGATAGCAAAGCAAAAGGACTGTCCTTGAAAATTTCTCGGGCGGACGTAGCCGGTTTTATGCTAAAACAGGTGACAAGCAATGAGTATATCAGGAAAGCCGTGAGTATATCTAATTAGATATACTCACAACGGATTTGTTTTTTTGTCGAAGATTTTTATCGTTGTTGAGTTGGAAAGGATCTGTGCTCACAGGATGGCTAAACGATTCTACAGGTATAGTTAAAGAAGGATTCTGTTTTAGCTTCTGAGATTTGCTGATATTGATTTTTTTGTTGTGTCTAGGCGGAAAATATTGCTTATCGGAATCCTTACTATCGGAAAAAGGATGATTGTCCTCTTTTTCTGAAGCAAGGGGCAAGGCAATGGTACTAACCGTGCCGTTGGCGTTAATGACGGATGAACCTGCAATTACGGAATGTGAACCGTCTGCGTTAACGATGATAGAACCATGAACAGTTGATACCGAACCGTTGGAGCTGATAATTGTGGATCCATTTTGTATGGAAATGGTTCCGTCTTGATTAACGATAACACCTTGAGCAAAGGAACTGAGGGTAAGAAGGGTCAGTCCGCTTAGTAGTAACCATATTTTTATTGATGTAAAGCGCTGCTTCATAAAAATTCGCTAATTGAAGAGAACACGTACGTTCTCCTGTCCATTACCATTAATTGACTTTATTTTACCTGCACGATGTTCACCATCAAATCGATCGTAATAATCAATTTCAACCAAGCCGATCGATTTTAATTTTCCTTTTTTTTCATTTCCACTGAATTGATCGTAATAGGTGACAGGTTGATGGCCGATCGATTTTATTTTGCCCTGAAATATGCCGTCAAAGCGGCCATAATAGTCGATTTGTATATCACCTATTTGTTTTACTTTTCCCCTTTTGGCTTCGTCATCGAAATTGTCGTAATAATCTATATGAACATTTCCGATTGATTTCATTTTTCCTATCTTTTCTTTGTTATCAAATTGATCATAATAATCGAAAGATACGGTCTCCTCCTCCACATGATTCCAAGTATTGATAAGCTGGCCATTTCCGTTTAGATCAACCTGCAATTCGGGATAGAATACGCGAATGTAGGCAATGCCATTGCTTGGATTCAGACGAACAGCGAGTTGAGGTTTTGTTTGGGCGATCGTCAATCGAACAAAAGCAACGAAACAAATCAGTATAATATAGATGGGTTTTCTCATAGATAGCTTTTTTTATTAGAGGTTTTCGGGTTGTTAAGGTTTAAATATGCTTGCAAATTCTTAGCATATGTAAACTTGTTGAACTGGCTAGACCATGAGAGAACAGGCTTTGCTAGACACTGTTTTTTTTAGACTATTGACAGATTTAGATCATTTCTCTAAGTTTGTTCTGTGAGTATTCGGGATGTAGCGCAGGCCGGTAGCGCGCTTCGTTCGGGACGAAGAGGTCGCAGGTTCGAATCCTGTCATCCCGACGGCCAAAAGGTGCTTGCAGAGCAAAGTTCGAGGTTCATTTACTAGATTCAAGCTTATTTGAAAACACGGTAAATGGATCTTGGACTAAGTAGAGGGGACGAAAGCTTTTTGGATATTCTCCCTCTTAAGAATCACTGAGTTAAGTGAGATAATCTTATCCATGCTGCATGCGAGAAAAAGAATAAGGCCTTCGTTTTGATCGGAAGGCCTCCGAGTTGAAAATTATTCTATATAGTATTAGGCGTATATACTTTTAGCACGCCATCTTCTTCACTACTCACTATTAACAAACTTTTCTTCGTTGGGCTGTCGGCCGCGGAAATGAATAAAACACCTTCCGGTGCGTCACCGGTTTTAAAGATTTGTAAAAAAGTTGGCGCGCTCGGATTCGTTACATCATAAACAGCAATGGCGTCAGCCCTTTCCATACCGATGAAAGCAATATCCTTATTTCCCACCCTTCCAAGGGTGATACCTTCAGGTTCTACGCCTTTATCATCGCTGCGGTCGTCATCGTAATAGCCAGCAGCATTAGCTTTTACCTCCAATTCGTTTTTACTATCGTAGACCATTTCGCCGGTCGTGCCATTCCATACACTAAAAGAACGTGCACCCAAAGAATAAAGGGCTTCGTATAAGCCATCCTTGTTGCTATCTCCCAAGGTAGTAGTAACATTCAAACGACCAAGTTGCGCATCCTGTTTAAGCTCCTGCTCGTTTGGAAATACAGCAGGATCGAGACTCATATTTTTTATTCGTTTGAGTTCTTCTATTGCATCGTATTCCCGCGCGTCGCCTTCATTAACCGTAAATAAAAATGGAATGCTTCCCGTCTGCAACACAGCAATGGCGTCGGGCATGTAGATTCCTTTCACCGGACAGGGCTTAAACGCGACAGTACCATCTTCATTGGACGGGTCTATTGCGTTTGCTTCAACATTGTAATCTTTAAAACCTAAGGGGAATATATTCGTGGCCGTTTTAGTCGCCAAATCAATTTTGGCAATGGCATTGTTTTCTTGTAAGGTCACCCAAGCCGTTTTTGAGTCCGGTGAAATGGTGATGTATTCTGGTTCTATGTCTTGCGCAAAAGAAGCACCGGGACCGAAAATGCGAAATCCTTTTTGTTGCAAAGCCGCTTGCTCCGATTCAAAACGGCTAAAATCTACATTGACAACCTGATAATTATCCTTCACACTAACAATAGACACCGAACCGACGGGATCAAGGCTATAATCGGAATTGGGTTCACCTTCGTTAGCTGTAAGAATATAATTGCCATCAGGGCTGAATGTCACCATATCAGGCAAAGGGCCGGTGCTTACGGTTTTTATTTCTGAATAATCGTTGGTATTATATACCGTTACCCTTCCGGGTTGTTGTTTGTCGGGCGATTCAATGGCCGCAGCCAACAAACCGTTCTTTACGGAAACACTATTTACCGCGCCGCTGTTAGTTGGAATAGAATGAATGATAGTCATCTTGGAAGGGTCAGCTATATCAATGACATCAATCTTATTTATTTCGCCATTGTTTACAACAAATAATCGTTGCATTGAAGGGTCATAGGCACTGATTTCTGCTGCGCCCGTATCGCCGATATCCAAAGTCCCGATTTCGGTAAATGAAGCAGGGTCTTCTTGCTGACCGGGCTCGTTTCCATTTGCATCGTCATCTTTCGAACAGGCATTTAGTATTACGATGAGAACAAAAGGCAGTAAATGTTTAAATTTCATAATTGTATCAAGGCTTTATTAAAACTAGGCAAGAGTAAAGAAGAAAGATGAACCTATTGTTAACATAGCGTTGCTAAATTGTTGCGACAAGTAAAACGGCTGATAAATGGAGAAGTCTCCTATGCTTCTTAGCGAAAACAAGGAGACTTCTTTTAAGATGGGTCAATGTGTTTAGTAACCAGGGTTTTGATACATTTTTTCCGGATCCAGTTGATATTCATCATAAGGAATTGGAAAATACCGGTCTTTGGTACCGATGTTATTCAAATTAGCCAAACCGTAATCACTTTGGTTTTTGGATTTAAAATAAGCAACTAGTTCTTCGGCAGTATAATTTCGGATCAAATCGAACCAGCGATGGTTTTCAAAAGCCAGTTCTACACGACGTTCGTGCAGAATGGCTTCTTTTAAGGTTGGATACTTTGTGGCATAAGCCGTATTTCGCATGGCCTCCTGATAGGAAGGCATGCCAGCGCGTGCTCTAACCTGATTCAATAAAACGATCGCTTCGCTATCTTTACCTAATTTCATTTTAGCCTCCGCCAGTAATAACATGATGTCGGCATAGCGGATCACGATCCAATCATTTCCACCCCAGCCTTGTGCACCAGCTGCCGGACTGGTATCTCTAAATTTAGTAATAAACCAATCGCTTACTTGCGGATCCGCAGCGAATTTCACAGAGAAGTCTTTTCTGAGGTCGCCTTGTTCGTAGTCATTCACTAAATCACGTTTAGCCATACCTCCCGATCCTGTAGATGGTTTTAAGGAGTTGATGGTCTCTCCTTTTGCTTGATTATTGCGTGCAATAGCAGAGGAATAATTTTGATCACCTTGTAGGTATTGAATCTGGAAGACCAACTCCTTACAGGTGTTTTTCTTATTTACATCAAATACATCGGTATAGGGAATCTCTTGTAATTCGCCAAAACTGCGCATGTTGTAGGCCGCCGAAAGATAAGCCTCTGCCTGTTGAAGATTTGCTTGCGGATTTTCGCTCAAGGTAGATCCCATAGTTAAGTAGACTTGGCCAAGCAGCGCATTGATAGCCGCTTTGGAAACCCTTCCAACGGCGTAATCCCATTGCTCATTGGGCAAGTTGCTGTCCAAAGCCTCGGTTAGGTCTTTTATAATCTGTCCATATACTATACGTTCCTCTTGTCGATAGGCAATTGCCGATACTTCATCCGTTGTTGTAGGAGGAACTGTTGTTAAAGGAATAGCACCCCATTTCCGCACCATATGGAAATATAGAAGTGCGCGGATAAATTTAGCTTCGGCCATATAGCGTTTTTTGGTGTCTTCATTTGAAAAAGACACTCCATCAATATGAGCCAGTAAGGTGTTGCATCGGGCAATTCCATCATACATGTTTACCCAATGCGTTTTTAGATAAGAATTGCTCGGGAGCAAGGAAAAATCATTGAACTGAAAAGGTTCGCCCGAGTTGGACTGATTATCGTTAGTTCCGGTATTATCTGAACGTTGTTCACTATAGAGGCTGCTGGTTTCCCCAATGGTATTTCCACTGCGGAGCGCCTGGTATAAACCATTAACAGCCAATAATACATCGTTCTCTGTTTTAAAATAGTCATCTATTAATGTTGCATTCGGATCTTTTTGATCCAGAAAGTCTTTACTGCAAGAGCCTAATGTCATGATCGCAATAGGCAAGATATATTTCCACTTCATGGTGTGCTATTTAAAAAGTTACTTTTAATCCCAAGTTATAAGAGCGAACCAACGGATATAGGCCATAATCTACTCCAGGTGTTAGGTTGGTGGCATTTTTACCGTTATTATAATCAGGCTCCGGATTATAACCTTTGTAATCCGTAATCGTAAATGGATTATCTACACTGGCAAAGAATCGAGCACCGGATATTTTTAAAGAAGAAATCCATCTCTCCGGGAAGGTAAAGCCAACCATGATATTGGTCATTCTCAAGTACGATCCGTCTTGCAGATAGAAATCAGATAAACGCGTGCTATTACTCTGGGTGCCTGCTCTGGATGCTCGGTATACCTTTCCGTTGCCGGGACTTGCTGCTGAACGCCAGCGTTGATCAACATCGGCATATTGATTACCGGATCCCTCCATATTATAGAGGTAATAATCATAGCCATCAAGAATTTTATTTCCCTGAGAGCCATTAAAAGACGCCCTTAAGTCGAATTTTTTATAACGTGCACTAATAGCAAAACCATAAGTGAAGTCGGGATAAGGACTACCGATAATCTGTTTATCACTATCGTTGACGATACCATCACCGTTGATGTCTTCAAAGTAAAGATCGCCCGGATGCATCGGATTCGATTGAGCCGCAGAAGGAGCCACCTGTTGGTAATTTTCCTCGTTCGCTACACCGAGTACTTTGAACCCCCAGAACATACCAACGGGCTGACCCTCCTGGGTAACGTGGGTGATATAAGAACGTTCGGCACCGTTCACATAGATGGTAGAAGCTCCTCCTAAATCCAACACCTTATTCCGGTTTACGTTAATGTTTCCGCTGAACGAAAGATTAAAATCCTGTTTTTGAATGAGTGCGGCATCAACCTGAAAATCAAAACCCTTGTTCTGCACCTTACTGTCTTTCAAATTGGTTAAGATAGAAGAGGTTCCTGATACTGCCGAAATGGGTTGATTAAATAGCAGGTTATACGAGCGACTTAGGTAAACGTTTGCTAAGAAGTTCACTCGGCCATTCAGAATGCCCACATCCAAGCCGGCATTATATTGCGAAGTAGACTCCCAACTCAAGTTCGGGTCCTTTAAATCGTCGGGCCAATAAGCTGTTGCCACTTGACCGCCTATAATCGCCCCTCCCGGCGCATTATAAGCCGTTAAGGCTTCGTAGTCGCCAATGTTATTATTTCCACTCAAGCCCCAGCTTGCTCTAACTTTTACCGACGACCCCATACCTAACCAGTCATTATAAAAGTCTTCGTTCGAGAGTGTCCAACCTCCCGATACAGATGGAAAATAGCCCCATTTATTATTAGGACCAAAACGAGAAGAACCATCTGCACGGAAAGTTCCCTGTAAAAAGTATTTCGACTTATAATTGTAACTTACCCGGCTGAAATAGGATTGTAGTGTAGTACGTTGTTTATAAGCCTTTTCTAACCAAAAGTTTGTTGGTGCGGCTCCTTTATCCGTGATTTCACCAATGGCATCGCTTTGAAAACCATTAGCCCTTACCGAAGTGAAATCTACATCTGTTTGCTGTGCGGAATAACCGATCAACGCGTCGAGGTTATGATCGCCGAAAGATCTTTTATAATTTAAGGTCGCTTCTCCCAGTATATCCAGATCGCCTTGGTTATCTGCCTGTGCATAGGCCGCATTAATGGCCTGTGGCGAATACGGAGCATAGTTACCATCGCTTAGGCTGGTCGGTTTATAATAATCGTATTTTTCGTTATACGTTGTTATGCCACCATTTACTCTTAGCCGAAGGCCCTCGATAATGTCAAAATTAGCAAAGGCATTATACAAAGACCGGCGCTCCTTGCGATTATCTTTCACCATGGAAACATAAGCAAGTGGATTTTCAGGATTCTGAATACCATAATTTTGCGCAGAAAGTTCTGCCATCTGGTATTGAATGGGATTACCCTTTTCATCCCGCGCCGGAAGGTAAGGCAGGTAAAGCAGGGCTGCCATGGACGGACTTTGGTTGTAACGACCGGTACCAACTTCATTGTTATCATTATAAGTAAAGGCAATATTCGCTCCTACTTGTAATCTTTTGCTGATCTGTGCATCAATATTACTGCGAAAGTTGAAGAGCGTTTGGTCGGTACCAAGCATAATGCCATCTTGCTTTTGATAAGATCCGCTGACATAATAATGAACTTTTTCGCTACCTCCGTAAAACGATAAATTATGTCGTTGAAAAGGCGCATTGCGATAGAGTTCGTCCTGCCAATCGGTATCGTATTGAGGCGCTTTGGCCTTTCCTGTTGAAAAATCATATATATCGACAGGAATCTGTACGGATCCTGCATTTCCAACTAGTTTCACCCGCGTAGCATTATCATCCAATAGCATATTGTCTGACCAGGTTTTACCCGAGTTGATTACCAAGTCTTTATAGGCGTTGTTACGTCCATCGATCAATAAGTCAATGAACTGAGAGGCATTTAGGAGGTCTACTTTCTTTGAAAGTTGACCAAAGCCGGCTTGCACATCGTAATCAACATGACTGGTGCCTTCTTTTCCTCTCTTAGTCGTAATCAAAATAACACCACCGGCTCCGCGGGATCCATAAATAGCGGCAGAGGCAGCATCTTTAAGTACGTCTATGGATTCAATGTCATTGGGATTAATGTTGATATTGTTGCCGGCAGGATATCCATCAATGACATATAAAGGATCCGAGCTGGCATTGATAGACCCAATACCTCTTACTCTGATCCGAGTACTGTTATAGGGTGCTCCACTGGTTTGGGAAACCTGCACACCGGCCAATTTACCTACTAACGCTTGGCCAAGCTTTGGCGCTGTTAGGTTTAATTCGTCACTCTTCACGCTCGAAATCGCACCCGTTACATCCGATTTCCTGACCCGTTGATAACCAATGGAAACAGTCACTTCTTCCAATTCATTGGCACTGGCATTCAAACTTACTATTAACGGAGTATTTCCTTCTTCTACAAGAACTTCTTTGGTTTCGTAGCCAATATAGGTAAAAACCAAAGTTGCCCCTACCGGTGCATTCAAAGAAAAATTACCGCTACCATCCGTTGTTGTACCGTTTGAAGATTTGTTTTTCTCTCTTATGCTTACCCCGGGAATAGGCACTTGCCGATCATCAGTAACGGTTCCTTTTACGGTTTGCTGCATTGCTTCAACCGGTTGCTTTTCTTTTAACGACCTCCCTGTCATTGCCATGGAAGGACTCGCAGCGAGACTGCAAAGTAGCATAAGCCCTGCTTTAGTAGGCAAAGGTCCTCGCTTCTTTAGTATACTGCTAAATCGTTTTTGTAAATACATATCAAATTGCGTTGTACATTAAGTTAGGTGTAGTTTTTACACTTACGCAGGCAAAGTTGATGTTTAGGTGTTATATTGATGTTAGGTGTATATTAAGTTAAGGCTGTTGCTTTTCTTTTTTAACATGGAAAGATTGCGGCCGCAAAAAAGAGGATATAATTACGGAAGCATTTACCGTATTAAGGAGCATTTGGCGGCGTAGTATTCAGGAAGCACCTCTATTTCCTGCAAGAGGAAGGCATAATCTGCAAAAGTTCCTTTGTTCGCTGAGTCCCATATTATGTCTTGACAATAATTCATATCACCCCAGCCAAACATTTTGAGGACTGCTTCCTGGTGCACCCAAGCCTTTATCCAATTTTCGACACCGGTGAAGAAAAGTAGTTTTTTATTAAGGTGTATTTCGGGGATGATAGGCGAACGGGCTTGGCGATGCTCAATATCAAGCCCCAAGGAATGATCACCTAAACCTACTAACACCATTCCGCAGGCATGTGCTATAGAAATATGTAAATTTCTATCCCTAAAATAGGGTTTCCCCTCAGCGGTATACATAATATCCTGAATTTGGCACTGACTGTCAATTTTACGTAATAAATCTGACAACAATTTGAGTCCTAGTAGCGACTCCAGTTTTCTGTCCGTATTTTTAGTTTTAAATATCAAATGATTTGACGGGAAAAATCGGCTATAGGGGAGTAATATTTCCCTGTCGTATTCATGAATATGTGCATATTTTTCCATAAGGCTTCGTAAAAATAAGCTTTTAAATTAAACGGTAGATCATGGACCTGCTAACAGATAAAAATATTCCTTTTGGTCCCAAAGAGGCATCGGAAGTCGAGGAAGGGCCTCAGGCCTTATCGAACATCTTGAATTTATTTCATCAATACGGCGATATATATAAGATTTACTCTGAAAGACGGAATAATTATACCTATGTAATTTCTGATCCTGAAATGGTGAAGCATGTTTTGATCACCAATAACAGAAATTACGAAAAAGGCGTCGGCATAGACCGAGTAAAGATCTTATTGGGCAATGGGATCATGGTAAGTGAAGGCGATTATTGGAAAAGACAGCGACGGATGATACAACCCGCATTTCACAAACGAGTGATAGCCAAACTGACTGATGATATTGCGCAAGCCAACGAAACGATGTTATCGAACTGGTTGACCGGCAACAAAGAGATAAACCTAACGGCAGAATTGAGTTCGGTAACTTTGCGCATCGTACTACAGGCATTGTTTTCAGTTGATTTTCAACAATTGGAAAAACGCGAAGGAGTAAATCCCTTTGCGCTGCTTACCGAAGTTCACGAACGTAATCTCGTATTTGCCATGAAATTTAGGGCTTTGGCGAAAACCATTCAAGAGATTATCAATCTTCGACGCAAGGAACGTCGGGTTGAAGAGGATTTTCTTTCGATGATTATGGAAGCTAAAAATGACGAAGGGCAAGGAATGTCTGATAGGGAAATTATAGATGAAATGATGACCTTAATTGTTGCCGGTCACGAGACGACAGCCAGTGCGTTGACCTGGGCTTGGTACTTATTACATAAGCATCCGGAGGTTTATGCGAGAGCGAAACAGGAAGCCTTGCAAGTGCGAAACGTCCATTTGCGATTTCATCATTTAGAGCAGCTACCCTATATTAGGCAGGTTATTGAGGAAACCATGCGACTTTATCCACCCGGGTGGCTTCTTACCAGACGCGCTATGCAGGACGATGTCATTGGTGGATATCATGTGCCTCCGAAAACCGATATATTCATATCTCCATATGTTATCCACCGACATCCTAGGTATTGGGAACAACCGGACCTATTTAATCCCGAACGCTTTGATGCTTCTTACCGAAGGGAAAGACATCGCTTTGAGTATTTTCCTTTTTCGGGGGGGCCACGTCAATGTATTGGCGATTTTTTTGCTCTGGTAGAGATGCAGTTGCATCTCGCCTTGATTCTTCGCACTACAGATATGGAGATTTTGGTGGATGAGCCAATAAGCATGGAAGCTCAAATAAATTTAAGACCTGATAAGCCCCTCTTTGCCCGATTGATAAACCCAAGGAACTAATGCCGGAGCTATTATCATTCCCTGTTGAAATAGAATTTTTTTAAATGAAGACACTTGTAGATACGATTATAAGTAATAAAGAACCAAATGCACGTATACACTTTATCCGAGGTGCAGAGGAAGAGTTTGCCCTGTCATATGAAACATTAAAGCAGCGGGCATTGGGCTTACGCGCCTTTTTGCACGGCCAGGGTGTGACCCAAGGCGATGAGATCATCTTATTGAGCCAACGGAATGAGGCATTCATAGAGGGTTTTTGGGCCGCCATATTGGGCGGTAATCCGGCCATTCCGCTTGCTTTCGGAATTTCCGATGAACATAAATGGAAACTCTTTCGGATATGGCAACAATTGCAGTCCCCGTGGTTACTCTTAGATGCAACACAAAAGGAACGATTGGAAAAATTTGTTGCTCTAAATGGTTTGAACGGCCTTTGGCAAAGTGTTCAGAAGAAAAGTATTGTGATTGAAGAAATACCGCCCTTAATTGTCGCTGACGACTTTATTGCTGTAGAAGAAACTGATACGGCAATTATTCAGTTTTCATCTGGCACAACCAGCTCGCCTAAGGGGATTGTTCTAAGCCACAAAAATATATTAACCAATATTCGTGGGATTATCAAGGGCATGGCGATGACGGAGGCGGATAGTACATTTAGTTGGATGCCGCTCACACACGATATGGGACTTATCGGTTTTCATCTAACCCCTTTCGTGCAGGGTGTAGATCAGTATTTAATGCCCACGGATTTATTTATCAGAAGACCGTGGCTGTGGTTTCAGAAAATCAGTCAAGTGCGTAGTACCGTTACTTGCTCTCCGAACTTTGGTTATCAACATTATTTGAGTGCTTTGGAGAGAAACCAATCACAAGATGCCTTAGCCCTCAATCACGTTCGTCTAATATTTAATGGTGCAGAGCCCATTGCGGTCCCTTTAGTGCAGCAATTTTTAAAAAAAATGCAGATTTATGGACTTAACGATACGGCGATGTTCACCGTTTACGGATTGGCTGAAGCGAGCTTGGCTGTCGCTTTTCCCGAACCGGGTAAACGTTTTCGTTATGTAACGCTTGATCGAGAGCGGCTGCAAATGAATACACAAGTGCAATATACAGAGAATGGCGTTTCATTTGCTGTCGAGGGAAAGCCTATTGCCGGTTGTTTTGTTCGAATTGTAGGGCCCGATCAGTCAAATTTGTCGGCTAATCATATTGGTAAAATCGAGATAAAAGGCGAGAACGTAACGAAAGGTTATTTGAAGCAGGAAGAGCTCAATCGCGAAGTTTTCCACGAAGATTGGCTAGATACGGGAGATTTGGGCTTTCTTACGACCGATGGGGAGTTGGTCGTTACGGGAAGATGGAAGGACATTATCTTCGTAAATGGACAGAACTATTATCCTCATGACCTTGAGCAAATATTACAAAGCAAAGGCGTAACGGGAACAGGGAGAGTCGCTGTAACTAGTGTGAGGGGAGAGGGTGAGGAACGGGATAAAATATTGGTTTTTATACTATATAAGGGGAGGCTGCCGGATTTTGTTCCGATCATCAATGCTGTAAAGGGAGTGGTAAGTGAGCAACTTGGAATTGAAGTGCAGGAGGTGCTTCCGATAAACCAATTACCGAAAACGACGAGCGGAAAAATTCAACGATACCAATTAAGTAGTAGATATCAACAGGGGGATTTTAATCAGGTGATTCAAGAGCTTTTAGAATTGAGCGCTATGGATGACGAAGGCCAACAGGGAGTGAGCACAATAGAGAAAACCTTAAAAGGAATTTGTGACGGACTATTAGCCAATAAACGAATCGACTTAGATGAAAATATTTTCGAAATTGGTACCACTTCATTGGTGCTTGCACAGATTCACCAGCAGATCGAAGAGATTTACCCGGGGAAAGTGGAAGTGACCGACTTTTTTGATTATCCAACTATTCGGCAACTAGCAAGCTATATAAATGGGAAAAAATGACACTATTCGTAAGCGCCGCGCGCATACTTCCATCTTTTATGCGTCCATAGCCAATTATCGGGATGCTCTTTAAGGAGCTCCTCAACCTTCTCGATATAGGTTGGCATGATTTCCTTTTTGAGATAGTCATAAGGAGGTTCGGCTATTTTCTCTATGGAAACAGTGTACCGGCCTCTTCCAATTTTGCGTGTTCTCAGGAAGAAGACCGGAAGCTTGGTAAACTTGGGCAGCGATTCCGCTCCCGGGTAAAAAGCGGTTTCTTGCTGCAAAAAATGCGCCCAATACTTGTCTGTTACATGTTGAGGGGGGCGTTGATCTGCCACCATGGCAATAATCCGCTTCTTTTTGATTCGCTTGATAAGTGTCGGTAAGGCCTCGTCTTTCGGGATAGGTAAACCGCCAAAGCGGCTTCGTATGGCAAGCAACAGCGATTCTACCCGCTTATTGTTAACAGGCATGTATATGGCATCGATGGGCGTTTCAAAGGCAAGGCAACCGGATAAAAGTACCCACTCCCAATTGAATTGATGAGCTGTTAAGACGATAACCGATTTATCTTGATCAAGATATTCACGAATGCTTGCGGTGTTTCTAAAATCGACACGCTTTCTAAGTTGGGCCTCGGAAAGATTAGACGCTTTTAGCGTTTCTACTAGCCAGTCAGCCATGTGTTTATAAAATTTCCTCGCAATCTTGCTTAGTTCTTTCCGTTCTTTATCCGGGAATGCTTTGGAAAGGTTGTCGAATACTACCTTGCGACGATATTTGACTATACTGAACGCGATAAAGGCTAAGCAATCAGATAAAAGATATAGTACCGAAAGCGGTAGTTTTTTAAGGATATTCAAAAGAAACATATGCGCTCAGAATTTAGAAGGAAGCTCCTTACACCCATAATTTTTGTTGAAATTAGGGTAAATACCAATACCTTCGGTAAGGGAATCGTCATAAAACACCGATGTTAATAACGCATGGGATAGCCGGGATTTATGCGACCATTTCGGATTTTGTTCAATTTTTTATTTATCATTAGTTTCTGCAATTCGCTTAGATAGTCAATCGGTAATTTTCCAAGTATATGGTCATATTCATGTTGTATGATTCGTGCCGTTCTGCCATAAAAATAATCGGTATGTAGTTGAAAGTTTTCATCCAAATAGGTCATTTTAATCCAAGAGAATCTTTTTACGGGGAAGCTAATGCCAGGTATACTCAGACAACCCTCCTCATCCAGTTCCATTTCGTCGGAATGGGCCATGATTTTCGGATTGATAAAAGCTTGCCGTATGCCTGGGTAGTCTTTTTGCGCCATATCCTCGGTATTAACGCTGGAAAAGCTAATTCGACTATCGACTACAAAAAGTTGTATGTTTTCATTGACTTGTGGAGCTGCCAAGCCTACACCCGCGGCATTATCCAGGGTTTGCCAGAGATTTTTTATGAAAGAGTTTAAATCCGGATATGATGGGGAAACAGTTAGACAGGCTTTTCTTAAGTTTGTAGCCCCATATGCTAAAATTGGTAATATCATCTTTTTCTTTACAAAATTACTTGGGTTGGCCGCATAGTGATAGTAAAAAATAGACAGTTCTCAGATCGTACACTATGGATAGTTTTAAAGGAAAACCAGTATCTTTGTAGCGATATGCCCGTGGAGTTACTTAGACATATAACTTACAGCAATCAAAGGGAGGCATTTAAAAAACTACTCCCATCTGCCGATTTAACTAAATTTATCGATTCCTATGTTATCTTCGAGTCGATAAATTTGGAGAATTGTGTAGCGCTAAGTGATGGCGTGCCCACGCTGGTATTTCTTTCCAATCCGGATATAAACGTAACGTTCACCAACAAAGAAAGTTCGATAAATATAGTTGGAGCATGGTGCTGCGGTCAAAACTTAAAACAGGTAAAAATCACTTGTGATAGGCAGATCGATCAACTATTAATCATCCGCTTTCAGGCCGATGCCTTACAGCAACTCGATGCAAAAACCAATAACAATCTTCGAGGAGCAAAAGCCTTCCCTTTAGATTCTTTATTCGGTAAACCGGCCAAAAACCTATTGGATCTCATGTATACAACGAGCGATATCCGGGCTAAAATTGGATTTTTTGAACAGTTTATTAGAAGGCATTTAACTATGAAGCATGGACAAAATGGTATTTTGAGAGAAGCCATGAAATATATCGGCATGCATCATGGTAATATTTCAATACAGGAAGTATCGAAGCGGGTGGGAACAAATTATAAATGGTTAGAGCGGAACTTTCTTCAATGTATTGGGATAAGTCCAAAGGAATATGCGCGGACACAGCGTATTTTACGAACATGCAACTATTTTGAGGAAGGAGAGGATAAGCTCTTATCAATCGCACTTAAAAGTGGCTTTTATGATGAGAATCATTTGTTGAAAGATTTTAAGAATTTTTTTGGTGAGAGTCCGTCGTCTTATTGGAAGAGGAATAGAAAAGAAAGCTGAGTCTTGCTTATGTAAAAATAAAAATCGCTAGAAATTAGCTAGAACTAAATCGTCTCATTTTTGTAGTGAGATAGAATCAATGAACATTTTTGTCGAACCAAGCGATTACTTTGAGAAATATGGAAAAACTTATAAAACCTACATTTAAAAAAGCTTCAGCTGACGATTTTTTTAAAAAAATGCAGAAAGAAGTACATGAAAACATTCTTAAAAATCCGCGTATACAAACAGGAAATATTATAAAGTCCTTTTTTCTATTATTTGGTTTTTTAGGAAGTTATGTAGGGATATTGGTTTTTGGCCATACCAAAGGAGGTCTTTTTTTCTTCTATATATTAGCGGGTATGTTTATGATTGTATTATTTGTAAATGCCTTTCACGATGCCGCTCATAATGCTGTCTTCAGAAACCCTAAATACAACAAATGGTTTACCAACGTGCTCGAACTTTTCGGCAGCAATAGCTTTATCTGGAAAAAGAGGCATCTGGTTTTACACCATCCTTATGCGAATATACAACACTGGGATATCGATATTAAACAGAGTGACTTAGCACGTATATTCCCATCCAGCCCGTTTTTTAACTATCATAAATATCAACATATTTATATGTTTTTATTATATCCCTTTTACACCCTTAATTGGCTTTTTATAAGAGATTTTAAAGATTTTTTCGGAACGAAGGACAATTACTTAAAACGGGTAGTTACCATCCCGAAAATTGAATATATCAAATTATTTGCCTGTAAGATTTTTAACCTGTTTTATTTGCTGTTTGTGCCGATGCTGGTTTTACAGCAACCATGGTATATGATTTTGTTGGCCTGGTTTGTGATGCACTTATCGGGAAGCGCATTAGGTGTTATAGCCTTGCTATCAACCCATGTTGATGAACACGCACACTTTCCGATGCCTCCCGAAGACGGGAAAATGCAAACAACGTGGGCGGAGCATCAGATGCGTGTAACAAAGGATTTTAGTGCCGATAGTATGTTGGCCAATTTCCTCTTTGGCGGCTTTACGCACCACGTAGCCCATCACCTGTTTCCAGGGGTTGCGCACACCTATTATCCTTATATCACGCGGGTAATTCGTAGATATGCAGCTGAATATGGTTTGCCTTATCACTGTTACCCGTTCTGGAAGGCGATAGCATCGCATTTCCGGCTGTTACAAAAAAACGGAAGAGAAGAAAACTTATTTAGGACAGGGGAGTTATAGAAGAAACCACATGCTAAAATTTTTCACCATAATAGCGCTTACAGGATTGTTCTCTTGCGGCAACGATGTTAAAAATCGACCTACTAAGAATATAGAAGCCAATATCGAAAGAATCCATACGGATCTGGACAAATTAATTAATGTCGGGGCTGATTTGGAGATCATTGCTGAAGGGTTCACATGGGTGGAAGGGCCTTTGTGGGTAGAAGAAGCGGCAATGCTTTTGTTTTCCGATATTCCACCCAATAAGGTTTTTAAATGGACGGAACAAGGGGGCTTAGCATTATATTTGGAACCTTCCGGATATACAAGTAACAGGGCAAGAGGAGGAGAAGTCGGATCAAATGGCTTGCTATTGGACCGGCGGGGAAATTTAGTTCTTTGCCAGCATGGTGATCGGCGGATAGCCCGTATGGACGCTTTATTAAGTCATCCCGAAGCTAAATATACCACGCTCGCCGCCAAATGGAAGGGGAAAAAATTGAACAGCCCGAATGATATTGTAGAGCGAAGTAACGGAGATTTATTCTTTACTGACCCGCCTTATGGATTGAATGATCAACATATTGAACAACAGGAGTTGGATTTCTGCGGGGTCTATAAACTAGATACGATGGGTCGCTTAAGCTTGTTGATCGACAGCATCCACAGGCCTAACGGAATCGCTTTTAGCCCCAATGAAAATAGGTTATATGTCGGTAATTCGGACAATCAAAAGCCGATGCTCTATGCTTTTGACATTACTCCCGATGATTCCCTGAAGTCGGCCGGGATTGTTTTCGATTTTAGCAAATTTGGTGGCGGGCCCGATGGCTTTAAAGTAGATAAAAATGGAAATATTTTCGCTAGCGGCCCTGGAGGAATTTGGATCTTCAACAGTTCGTATGAATTGATAGGAAAAATACATATAAAGCAACGTGTTTCCAATTGCTGCTTAGCGGACAATGATAAAACCCTGTACATTACAGCTAGTAATCAGGTATTGCGTTTGCGCATGCGTTAAGATAAAGTAATAGCAAGTCACATCGGAAGGAGCAAAAAATAACGGGCATGTCCATCACAGAACATTGTTTAACTCCAGATCAAATTTATGGCGATTTGTTTAAGGAAGTCCAGTTGCAACGGATATTCGCCGATAATAAAACATTCGTAGACGCTATTCCGAAAGAAACACCGGAAGTGATTTTACAACGCTTTCGAATTCAGAGGCAGATAAAAGACTTTTCATTAATCGATTTTGTAAAAGCAAATTTTGAACTCCCACAGCCTCACGACGTTCAGTATTACAGTGATGCGAATACCCCAATTGTTGAGCATATAGAAAAATTATGGTCGGTTCTGAGAAGAGAACCCGATAAAGTGATTCCCGGAAATTCATTGTTGCCACTTCCCTTTCCCTATATCGTTCCCGGTGGCCGTTTCAATGAGATCTACTACTGGGACTCCTATTTTACCATGCTAGGCTTACAAGAAAGTGGCGAGTATGAGATGATTGAAAATATGGTAAAGAATTTCGCTTTTATGATCGACCGCTATGGACACATTCCAAATGGCAATAGAAGTTACTTTTTAAGCCGATCCCAGCCACCCTATTTTTCACTTATGCTGGATTTATTGGCAGAAATAAAAGGCGGAGCAGTGTACCGGGATTACCTCGGAACTTTGTTAAAAGAATATGCTTATTGGATGGACAAAACCCAAAAGGCCAAACATGTAGTGGAAATGTCGGATGGGCAATTCTTAAATCGGTATTATGACCAGTTAAATATTGCCCGTCAAGAGTCGTACTATGAAGACGCTCATTTAACTGTTGTTGCGGAAAAGAAAGATTCCCGTTTATTTCGCGACATCCGCTCGGGTGCCGAAAGCGGTTGGGATTTCAGTTCGAGATGGATGGTAGATGGCAAAGACCTGCACACCATTGAGACAACGAGAATTATACCCATCGACTTGAACTGTCTTTTGTATCATCTGGAAAGGACGATTGAAAAGAGTTATAAACTTTTGGGCGATAAAGGTAAGGCAATCAAATATAAACGGATTGCTAAATATAGAAAGCAAGCTATTCATCAGTATTGCTATAATAAACGCGACGGTTGGTATTATGATTATAATATTCGGACTGATTCCTTGTCAAAAGAAACTACAATTGCAGGTTTTACGCCCTTCTTTATTGGTATTGCACCGCAAAAAGGAATAAAGAAAGCGGTCGAGATGATTCGTAAAAATTTTCTAAAGAGTGGCGGAATTATCACGTCGCTCAAAATCTCAGGCCAACAGTGGGATGCACCCAACGGTTGGGCGCCCTTGCAATGGATGGTAGTAAAAGGTTTGCAAAATTATCGTCAATTTGATTTGGCTTCAAATGTCGCCAAACGATGGATCGCATTAAATACCAAAGTTTACCAACAAACAGGAAAGATGATGGAGAAATATAACGTGATTGATGCCCATGTAGAGGCTGGAGGTGGAGAATATCCTGCTCAGGATGGTTTTGGTTGGAGTAATGGGGTGCTGCTTAAATTTATAAAGATGTACGGAGAGTTTTGATTAAACAATTAAGCCTTATCTTTGTGGCAAACTTGAAGAATGGACTGGAAACAACTACTTTCTGCAAAACGCTGGGGATACGAACATCGGGAAATAAAAAATCAAGATATCGCGAGATCGGAATTCCAACGAGATTATGATCGATTGATCTTTTCTTCGCCCTTTAGGCGTCTTCAGAACAAAACACAAGTGTTTCCTTTACCAGGAAGTGTTTTTGTCCATAACCGGCTGACACATAGTTTAGAAGTCGCCAGTGTTGGACGATCACTGGGCAGAATTTTCTATACCAAAAAGAAAGAAGTGTTTTCAGCGCTGGATGAACAGTACCCTTATTTACAAGAAATAGGAAATATCGTTTCCAGCGCCTGCTTAGCACATGATATGGGAAATCCTGCCTTTGGGCATTCGGGAGAAGCGGCTATTTCTCATTATTTTTTAAGTGGAGATGGCTTGAAGTATAAAGAGCAAGTAACAGCTGCTGAATGGCAAGACCTCACTCACTTTGAGGGAAACGCAAATGCATTGCGCATTTTAACGCATCAATTTAACGGGAAAGAAGCCGGCGGCTTTGCATTAACCTATAGTACTTTAGCGGCAATTGTAAAGTATCCATGTGCAGCGATTGATGGAAACGTTAAAGGAAGAGGCCTCCATCGAAAAAAATATGGATATTTTCAACCTGAAAAAGAATCGTTTATTAAAATAGCCAAAGAACTTGGTATGGAACAAGATGAATCCTGCCAAGAAGTGTATAAACGTCATCCTTTGGTTTATCTGGTAGAGGCTGCTGACGATATTTGCTATAATATCATTGATGTTGAGGACGCTCATCGGTTAGGCATACTCTCTGCTGTCGAAGTGGAAGAATTGTTGATTCCGTTAACAAATGACGGAAATATAAAAAAGCGGCTGGCAGATATAAATGATGTTGATAGTCGCGTGAGCTTGTTAAGAGCAAAAGCTATTAGCACCTTGATCCAGGAATGTTCTCATGTCTTTTTTGCAAAAGAGCACGAAGTTTTGTCCGGTAATTTTGAATCCTCTTTGATCGACAATATTTCGAGTCACTTGAAAGAGGTTATGAAAACCATTGAACGAATTTCAATTGATAAAATTTATAACGCACCGGCGGTTGTGCAAATTGAGGTTGCAGGTTATAAGGTAATGAGCGGTTTACTGGAAGAGTTTGTACCCGCTTATCTCAACCACGCCTCATCTTACGACAAGAAAGTGGCCGCGCTGATTCCTAACCAATATAAACGGGAAGAAAGATCTACCTACGGAAAAATACGATCGGTATTAGATTTTGTTTCCAGTATGACAGATTTATACGCAGTAGAACTATTTCGAAAAATAAAAGGGATTTCTTTTCCGTCGCTCGATTAAACATCACCCGCGGTTTTACCCGTGTGCTAAGCGCAGAACCGTTTTGGTTTTTGGTATAAAAAACATACATTTATATCAAAATTCATTTCTATGCGCCGTGAGCTCCTTCATTTTTCGATGATGATAGAAAGTCGCTTCGATAAAAGCGCGGTAAAAAAGAAGGGATTCTTCTTCCTCTTCAAGCGTTTTTTCTTCTGTCGTTAATAAAAACGATGAAGTATCTTTAAGAGACCCGCTTCATATTTCCGTTCGCGAATAACGAGCATTTTACCTAATTTTGCATCCTCATGAAAAAAAAGATTCCACAGGACAAAAAGCTGCTCGAGAATATTGAAGTTATCGACATAGCGGAAGAAGGAAAGGGCGTTGGGAAGACCGATGACTTAGTAATTTTTATAGAAAAAGCGATTCCCGGAGATGTAGTTGATGTTGAGCTTATCCGTAAAAAGAAAAATTTTGCAGAGGCGAAGATCACAAAGGTCAAACAGGCTTCAAAACATAGACTCGACGCTTTCTGTGCGCATTTCGGAGTGTGCGGTGGTTGCAAGTGGCAACATATGGACTATAGGGCACAACTAGTGTATAAACAAAAGAGTGTCGATAATGCTTTAAGCCGAATAGGCAAGATAGACACCTCCTCTATGGAAGAAATTTTGCCCTCGGCTCATACGGTATACTACAGAAACAAACTGGAGTATACTTTTTCAAATAAGCGCTGGTTAACGACGGAAGATATCGCAAGCGGAAAGGAACACGAGATGAGTGCTTTAGGTTTTCATGTTCCGCTACGATTCGACAAAATTCTGGGAATAGAACATTGCTATTTGCAGAAAGATCCGTCTAACGCCATTAGAAATGAACTTAAACAGTTAACAATCGAAAAGGGGATTAGCTATTATGATCTTCGAAATCATGAGGGGGCGCTCCGGAATCTGATGATTCGTACTTCAACTACGGGCGACTTAATGGTTGTGGTGGTTTTTGCTTACCCGACGCAAGAACAAATTGTGCAAGTAATGGAATTTTTGAAGGAACGGTTTCCGGAGATTAGCTCCTTGCAGTATATCATTAATCAGAAAAAAAACGATACGATTTTCGACCAGGAGATTATTACCTACGCGGGAAAAGACCATATTTTTGAAGAAATGTCCTTACCGAACCGTTCCGTGCGATTACGGTTTAAAATCGGAGCTAAATCTTTTTATCAGACAAATTCAGAACAGGCATATGAGCTTTATCGTATAACCAAAGAGTTTGCGAACTTAAAGGGCCATGAATTGGTATACGATTTATACACAGGTGCCGGAACCATCGCCAATTTCGTTGCATTGGATGTTAAACAGGTAATCGGAATAGAATATGTACCATCGGCTATTGAAGATGCAAAATTGAATTCATCGATCAACGGCATTGAGAATACCTTGTTTTTCGCGGGGGATATGAAAGACGTGCTGACTCCCGAATTTACGGCAACCCATGGAAAACCGGACTTGATCATTACCGATCCGCCGCGGGCAGGGATGCATCCGGATGTGATAGCAAGGCTGCTAGAACTGGAGGCTCCGAGAATTGTATATGTTAGCTGTAACGCGGCAACGCAGGCAAGAGATTTAGCTTTGTTAAATGAGAAATACCTGGTAAAACGAATTAAACCGGTTGACATGTTTCCTCATACGCAGCATGTGGAAAATGTAGTTTTATTGGAGAAGAAGAAGTAATATGCTTTAAGTTCTACGTTTTAAGACTTATAACGTACTACGTAAAACTTATAACGGTAAAGAAAATGAATTTAGAAGAATTATTATCCGCACAAGCCGGTGACGATGGACAGGCTCCGAAAAAAGATAGTCCCTTAAAGAGCTTGCGCGTTGATTTGAACTTTTATAAAGATTCAATTAAGGAAGTTGCTATCGAGATTATGGCGGAAGGGCTCTCTCAATATCCTATTTTTATCGCTCATCAACATGAGGTCAATCTGGGCGAACTCATATTAGATAGAAACGAACTCGGCACGCAATGGACTATCCAAGCATCCACCTTGGAAGAGTTTGTAGAGAAGGGAGTCATTCTTAAATCGCGAAAGGAACATTTTATAAAGACCTATAAAAAGCCTGAAGATTTCATGTGTCTTTTCGTTATTGTACCCGAAGGTGCAAATTTTGTCTTTTATCCTTATAAGGGAGAAGAAGTTAAAAGCTAAAAGTATATCGTTTAAAATGCATAAAGGTCGGAGAATCACAAAGGCCTTAATAAGGATAAAAACCAGATAATCAGTGATTTATATTTTGCTGTATGTTGTGGTGGTTGTATTAAAAGAACGTTTATTTTAATCATTTTTTGTCGCTTTGGCTTGATCCAAACCGACGCAAAGATCAAGGCTATGGATGCTACCTTGCACCTGATGGCAAAGCATCACTGGCGCGTATTGGAGCCGTTTCACTTCTTCAATCCGCTTGGGTATTACAATATGAACCTATGTACAAATGCTTTGCTGCTCGTTGCGTCGATATCCTCCAAGGCCATGTAAGCACTTCGGAACGGTTTTGCAAGGGGCCTCGATGGGCCGGAAAGAACGGCCTCACAGCGTGAGCGTTAAGAAGATTTAGGATAGCCAAGGCAAAAAAATCATGTGAAAAGCGAAGCGTGGATTGAAGGGAGGGGCGGCTCCACATGATTTGATCGATGAACCTAAATCTTTAGCGAAGGATGTGCAGCCTTGATTGTTTGGTTCTTTATGATCAAGCATAAAGAACATATATTAAGTTCACTGAAGGTAATTCCTGGGACTAAATTCAGATTGGTGAAAGCAAAAAAATAATTCGTAAATTTGCCCGTACATCACTAAAGGGGTGCCTTGTTTTTTTAAAACACAAATCAGGGCTGAGATTATACCCATCAGAAAAAGGAAGCGACAAGCTGTACTTTTCTGAACACCTGATCCGGATAATGCCGGCGTAGGGAGGGAAGAATTACCAAATGAGGTTATATTTTATTTAAGTGTAGTAATTAACTGTTGTAACCCCTATCAACGGTAAGGCGAATTAAAAATATATGTATATTGTGAAAAAGAGAGGCTTGCTTTTTATCTTGGCCGCATTTAGTCCGATGTTCTTATGGGCGCAGACCAATCTATCCGTGAAAGTAGTCGATAAAGACGAAAACAAACCACTTGGTGGTGCCAGTGTTTCTGTAGTAGGGTCTTTAGCAAACGGGCAAACCAACCGGCAAGGTAATATCTTGTTTAAGAATCTAAAAGACGGAAGCTATACGATCCGTATAAGTTATGTTGGTTATAAGCCCGTTGAAAAGAAATTGGTTTTACCATCGACTGAAGAATTTATTGTGTCATTGAGCCAACAGGAGTTTATAGCCGATGAAGTTATTGTTAATGCCACTCGAGCTAATGCAAATGCGGCAACAACGTATAAGAATCTTAACCGTCAGGATATCGCAAAGAATAATTTAGGGCAAGATTTGCCGTACTTGCTTGATCAAACACCCGGTGTTGTCACTTACTCAGACGCGGGTGCAGGCGTTGGTTATACAGGAATGCGTATCCGAGGAAGCGACCCTACGCGGGTAAATGTGACGGTCAATGGAATTCCTTATAATGATGCAGAAAGTATGGGGTCTTTTTTTGTGAATCTTCCCGACTTTGCGTCCTCTGTGGACAATATACAGATTCAGCGTGGTGTTGGTTCTTCTACGAATGGAGCGGGCGCCTTCGGTGCCAGTGTCAATATACAAACGAATACACGGGTTGATACATCCTATGCCGAATTAGATAACTCTTACGGATCATTCAATACCTGGAAAAATACCGTGCGAATTGGTACAGGGCTAATCAATAATAAGTTCACTTTTGATGGTCGTCTGTCTCGCATTAAGTCGGACGGTTTCGTTGATCGTGGTGCGTCTGATCTTAAGTCTTTCTTTTTAAGCGGTGCTTGGTATGGAAAAAAAAGCTTGTTAAGAGCCAATGTCTTTTCCGGGAAGGAAAAAACCTATCAAGCGTGGAACGGTGTGCCTGAAGAAAAGCTTTTTGGAACGGCCGCTGATATAGAGGCCTATATATCAGCAAATGGGTTAATTGGAGAAGATGCAGAGAATATAAGAAACGCAGATCCCCGTCGCTATAATTCTTTCTTATATAAAAATCAAAACGACAATTATCAGCAGGATCATTACCAACTTTTATACTCTACGAGTGTATCGGATAAACTTAATTTAAATGGCGCTTTACATTACACGAGAGGGCGTGGTTATTACGAAGAATATAAAACAGGCGCTGCATACGAAGACTATGGTTTAGCCCCCGTAGCGGTTGGAGATAGTACTATTTCTTCAACAGACCTGGTACGGGAAAGATGGTTGTCCAACCATTTTTACGGGATAACGTATTCCGGGCAATATAAAGCCAGCGACCAGCTTAATCTAACCCTTGGCGGGGCTTATAATGAATATAAAGGAGATCATTATGGAGACATCACATGGTCTAGAAACCCCTTGTTTGAACGTGCAGCTCATGAGATTGATAAGGGCGCATTTGATACGCGTTATCGGTATTACTTTAATGATGCCAAGAAAACAGACTTTAATATATTCGCAAAAGGGGAATATCAAATGGCAAACTTTTCACTTTTTGCAGATGTGCAATACAGGCGTGTCACCTATTCTTTCCTAGGTTTTGATAGAAATCTGAATAACGTGCAACAAGAAGCGGACCTCAATTTCTTTAACCCAAAAGTAGGTATGACTTATCGATTTGCCAACAATAGCCAAGCGTATCTTTCTTATGCCGTTGGCAATAAAGAGCCTGTGCGGGATGACTATGAAAACTCCACACCGGATAGTAGGCCAAAAGCAGAGCGTATGCAAGATATCGAGTTGGGCTATCGCTTGTCAACCGCTCACGTTAATATGGGAATCAATGGCTATGCGATGCTATATAAGAATCAGCTTATTCTAACAGGACAGATTAACGATGTTGGCGCCCAAACACGCATGAATGTCCCCGATAGCTATCGCCTGGGATTGGAAGCCGATGTGAAATGGCAGCCTATCCGTACCTTCTCTTGGGCATTGACCGGTGCTTTAAGTAGCAACAAAATCAAGGACTTTTACGAATACATTAATATTTATGACGCTGATTGGAATGTGTCAGATCAACAGGTAAATCATTACGAACGTACAACGATTGCGCTTTCACCCTCTTTCGTTGGATCAAGCGAATTGGCTTTCGTACCGGTAAAAAACGGAGAAATTGCGTTTATCTCTAAATATGTATCAAGACAATACCTCGACAATACCTCGAATGTTGATCGAAGTTTAGATGCCTTTTTTGTCAATAATTTACGATTGTCCTATCAATTGAAATTTAAAAGCGTAAAGAATATCGGGTTATCCTTATTAGTTAATAATATCTTCAATGAAAAATATGAGTCGAATGGTTATACCTATAGTTCTATTTATCAAGGAGATCCGGCGGTTTATACATCAAATTTCTACTTCCCGCAAGCAGGAACGAACTTTCTATTGGGACTTAATGTAAAATTTTAAGGACGGGAAGGTTTGAGGTAAAAGGTGTAAAGAATACGGTGTAGGGGCAAGGCTTTAAGCATACGGTGCCTTAATGCCTTGCCCTAAACCCTTACCTTCTTACTGTATGGTTAAAGCATAGACGGCGAAAGAAGCCAGCCAATGCTCGCCCATGTAATCTCCGCTAGCGACATGTGGTAAAGCGGCTGTAAGGTGTTTCTTTGCCAGATTAATTAAAGCCGCCTTGTTTTTACGACTGTGGTGGGCAATACCGTATAGACACCAGGCACGACTTAAATTCAAACCATCTAGATGCACCAACTTACCATCGGTTCTGTCTGTTACGGTTCCGGGTGTGAGGGTTGCCGGACCGTTAAATAAATCAGGTAAAAACCGCTCGATCCAGGAAGCATAGTCTTTTGCGGGGAGTATACGCCACATTAAATCGGCCTCCTCTAAACAAGGACTCAGAAAATCTGAGCCACCCGGTTCGTAATTGATTGGACATCCCGTGTCTTTTTTGTAGAAGCGTAGCGCGGTTTCCCGAACAATATGAAGCAAAGAATCATTTTTTGTTTCCATTCCATAGTCATAGGCCAAAGTCAGCCCAAAAGCCAGATTGCTATGTTCACCCACGCGTACCGCATAATTCATCTTGGGTAAGTAATTTATATACAAGCGAACGAGTTGCTGTGCCAAGGGCTCAAGGTTTTTACTTAGTTCTTTTCCTAAGGGATCGTTCCACGATAACAGCTCTTTTTGCAGCTGTAGGAGCCATGCCCATCCATAGGTCCTTTCAAAGCCCCGCTGCTGCTCATCTTTAAAAATTTCGACTTCCGTTAATATATTGTCTGCACTTAGGTTGGTACGAAGTTTAGTTCGAATCTCTGCTGCCTCCGGGAGATGAGGGAAAAGTTTGAGCAATCTTACCAACATCCAATGACCGTGTACACTGCTATGCCAATCGAAGCAACCATAAAATGCCGGATGGTAATTTCTGGGCCTTGTTATTAAGGAGGTGTCCGAAAAGGTGACACTCGTTTTGTAAGGAAATTCTTGCTGCATACATTTCAGCGGTAGCTTAGCTAGGTGGGAGGCACCGGCTACATTGAGAACATACTTCCCTTGAGCTTCACTATAGAGTTTTTCTTGGGCATGCGATAAGGAATAGAGACCATATAGCAAGAAAAGTGAAAGGATAAAGGTTTTATTTATCATTGTGAACGTTAATTTAGCGCTGAATATAAGTCTTTGAATGAAGCGAGACAAGGGTAGCGTCCTATTTTATTTACTAGGTACAGATCGCTTCAAAATGTTTATCTTAGTACTGGTAAGTTCCGTTGTCCAACATGAAACATATACCCATGATATTATTAACACTTTTAGCCTCCTGCGGAGAGAAAAATCAAGAAACACAAGGATATCGGTGGCCCGATTCAAAAGCACCGGTTGCAGAGAAGATTCCCCACGAAAGAACAATCCATGGCGATACGGTAGTAGATAATTATTATTGGATGATTGATTACTTTAAAAAAGGACCTGATAGCACGAAAGTAATCGATTATTTGAATACTGAAAATGCCTATCTCGACACCATGATGTCGGGTACTAAAGAATTTCAGGAAACCTTATTCAAAGAAATGCGGGCTCGTATAAAAGAGAAGGATGAGTCTGTACCTTATTTTAAAAACGGGTATTTTTATTATACTAGAACGGAAGACGGCAAACAATACTTTAAGTATTGCAGAAAAAAGGGATCGCTCGATGCAACAGAAGAGATTTTATTGGATGTTGATAAAATGGCAGAAGGACATCCTTACTTCAGTGCAACCGGCTTCAGTATCAGCCCTGACAATAAATTAATGGCTTTCGGTGTAGACACCGTATCTCGTAGAGAATACACAATATTTATTAAAAATCTGGAAACCGGGGCGCTTTATACGGAGGAGATTAAAGGAACCACCGGTGCCGTTGCGTGGGCAAATGATAACAAAACCTTCTTTTATACGGCGAAGAATCCGGTGACATTGTTAACTGAAAAGATAAAAAAACACGAGCTTGGTACCGATGTGCGTATGGACCTGGTTGTTTATGAAGAGAAAGATAATAGTAATTACATAGGCGTAGCCAGAGCTAAATCGGGCAAATTTATTTATATCTATTCGGGGGCAACAACCAGTTCGGAAACCAGATTTATCTCTGCAGATAAACCAAGCGATTTGTTTAAAGTGTTCCAGCCTCGAATGAAGGATGTGTTGTATGAAGTGACTGCCTTAGAGGACCGGTTTTTAATCTTGACTAATAGAGACGCGTTGAATTTCAAGGTGATGGAGTGTCCCTTGGATAAGACGGATATTGAACATTGGAAAGAAGTTATTCCGCATCGCAAGGACGTGCTTTTGGAGGGCATAGACGAGTTTAAGGACTTTATAGTCGTTTCCGAGCGAAAGAATGGATTAACGCAGTTGAATATTAGGAGCCTCCGGAACGGGGAAGAACATTACCTGGATTTTGGCGAGGCAGCCTATACCGCCTACACACAGGCAAATGTGGAATATAATACGTCGATCGTTCGTTATGGATATACCTCACTGACGACTCCCTCTTCCACATTCGACTATGATATGGTAGAGAAGAAAAAAACGCTTTTAAAACAGCAAGAGGTACTGGGAGGCTATGATTCGAAAGCTTACGTAACCGAGCGACTTTATGCAGAGGCAGAAGACGGCGTTCGCATTCCCATATCATTGGTTTACAAGAAGGGATTTGAACGGAATGGTAGCGCCCCTTTATTGCTTTACGGATATGGCTCTTATGGGGCATCGATGGATCCAACTTTTAGCAGCCCCCGTTTGAGTCTGTTGGATCGAGGGTTCGTCTTTGCGATCGCTCATATTAGAGGGGGACAAGAAATGGGAAGACAATGGTATGAAGACGGGAAGATGATGAAAAAGAAAAATACCTTCACTGATTTTATTAGCTGCGGGAAATATCTTATTAATAAACAGTACACAAGCAAAGGACATCTATATGCGCAGGGAGGAAGTGCCGGCGGGTTGTTAATGGGGGCTGTAATGAACATGGCGCCGGATTTGTGGAATGGTATTATTGCACAAGTGCCTTTCGTAGATGTGGTAAACACCATGTTAGATGAAACAATACCGCTCACTACGAATGAGTTTGATGAGTGGGGAAATCCAAAGAATAAAGAGGCCTATTTTTATATGAAAAGTTATTCGCCTTACGAAAACATAGAAGCAAAGGCTTATCCAAATATGTTAGTAACTACGGGCTTGCACGATAGCCAGGTTCAGTATTTTGAACCGGCAAAATGGGTAGCAAAGTTACGGGCTACGAAAACGGATAAAAACGTATTATTACTAAAAACAGAGATGGACTTTGGACATGGAGGCGCTTCCGGTAGATTTGATTATCTGAAAGATATTGCCTTGAATTACGCGTTCTTATTAGCCCTGGAGGGGAATGTTGAGTAGTTGCGTCGTTAAGTAGTTGAGTAGTTAAGTCGTTAAGTAATCCTTTAACAATTTCCCTACTCAACTATTTTCTCCATTTCTCTACTCAACGCATAAATTAGTCTGTCAATTCTCCTCTGATATTCACTTCTACCCACCGAGCCACTTCACTTTGGCTTTCAAACTCGCCCTGAAGGTACATTAGCTTGGTTACCGCCGCTTCGAAAGTCATATCAAAACCACTGAGTACGCCCATTTCCTTTAGCCATTGACTGGTTTCATATCGGCCTAATTCAACAGAACCTACCTTACATTGTGAAATATTAACAATATTCTTCCCATCGCGAATAGCTGCTCTAAGCATATCCAGAAACCAAGTAGCCGTTGTGGTATTGCCGGAGCCAAAGGTTTCCATAATAACGGAACGTGCATTGGATTCCAGCACGGCCTTAACAACTTCTTTACTGATACCCGGATATAACTTGAGGACTGATATCGAATTGTCTATCCTGGTATGTAATATAAAATCTTTACCGGTATTATTCATCAATGCAGGGCGATTGTATTTCAAGTGCACGCCTGCCTCGACTAAAACCGGGTAGTTTGGCGACCGGAAAGCTTCGAATTTCGCCGAATTATATTTAAAGGAGCGATTCCCGCGAAACAATTTACTATCAAAATAGATGCAAACTTCTTGTATTAGGGAGCGTCCATGCTTTTTCGCTGAAGCGATTTCCAGCGCTGTAATCAAATTTTCGCGGGCATCGGTTCTAATTTCGCCGATAGGTAACTGAGAACCCGAAAAAATCACCGGTTTTTGCAAACCTTCCAGCATAAAACTTAAAGCGGAAGCAGAAAATGCCATCGTATCCGAACCATGTAAGATTACAAAGCCATCATATAAGTCATAGTTATCTTTAATAAGCTCCGCCATTTGCACCCATATGGCCGGTTGCATGTTGGACGAGTCGATGATAGGATCAAAAGAGTGAATAGACAGGTTATAGTTTAGGCGACTTAGTTCAGGTACATTTTTATGTATCAATTCGAAGTTGAAAGGAACAAAGCTTCCTGATGTCTCATCAGTAACCATTCCTATTGTTCCCCCAGTGTATAATATCAGTATATTGTTCATGTAAATTAGCGTTGCATCTCTTAACAGAGCTCGTTTTGCCCAGGTTCAAGGCATTGTAAACTTAGATAAAATCGTCTTTTTTCACAAGTATTCGTTTTGGAGCTCCTTTGGACACAAGTATATGCAATATAATGCGTATGGTTCTCCTCGTCCATCAGACCCTATTTGTAGCAGTGAAATAGTTACATTCCAAAAACATGCAGTGCGTTTTGAGTGGTCATATTTGCTACTTCCTCTATCGCTATGCCGTGTAAATCGGCAACTTTCTGTGCTACGTGGATAAGATAACTACTCTCATTTGGTTTTCCGCGAAAGGGAACGGGCGCCAAATAGGGCGCATCTGTTTCGAGGACGATATGCTTCAAGTCTATCTGTTCAACTACTTTATCGAGACCCGCATTTTTAAAGGTAACAACTCCCCCAATGCCTAAATAGAAGCCCAGGGAGATAGCATGTTGTGCCTGCTCCAAGCTGCCGGTAAAGCAATGGAAGATCCCGAATAATTTGTCGTCCTTCAGTTCCTCCAGTAAAGCGAATTGCTCGTCAAAGGCTTCACGGCAATGAATAACGATGGGGAGACCACGTTCTTTTGCCCAAGCGACCTGTATTCGGAAAGCTTCTTGCTGTTGTGGAAGTGTTGATTTGTCCCAATAAAGATCAAGGCCTATTTCACCGATTGCTACCACTGATTTTGCTAATAGTGCTTTTTCAATCAGAGCCAACTCCTCCTTGAAGTCATCCTTGACACTACATGGATGTAGTCCCAACATCGGATAACACATATCAGGGTACGTATCTGTTACATGAAAAACTTTTTCGATCGATTCATTATCCACGTTGGGTAGAAATAAACGGGTAATGCTGTTCTCCCTACAACGCACGATCTGTTCCTCTAATGCGCTTCCTTCATTATAGTAAATATGCGTATGGGTGTCGGTAAGTTGCATATGGGCAAACTTATATAAAAAAACTTAAAGACGGTCAGTCATGAGCCGAACAAAAACAAAAAAGCCCATCGAAATGCGACGGGCTTTATCATTATTTTTTAGCAGTTGCGGGTGTGTCCGGTGCTGCGGCAGTTGGTGCCGGTTTTGCTTTTTGTGGAACGATGTCAACAATTTCTACGGTGAAAGCCAGGGGCGTGTAAGGTTGAATACCCATGCTTCCATGCTCACCATAAGCCAATTTTGAAGGCAAGACCAAGGTTGCTTTAGCACCTTTAGATAATAAAGCTAATCCTTCATCCCAGCCCGGAACAACGGCTCCTACACCGATCGGAATACGAATCGGATCGTATGGTTCGCGCATTTGATTGTATACGTTTCCTTTTTTTGCGTCCTCTTTAACGCTTGAATCGAAGATCTTTCCGCCCAAAAACTTACCGGTATAATGTACGACAACGGTATCGCCTACATTTGGTTTGTTACCGGTTCCTTCTTTTTCGATCGAGTATTTGAGGCCTGAGCTTGTCGTCTTGACTTCAAGATCGTTTTTCTTAATATAGTTTTCGATCTTTCCTGCTTCCGCGTTCTTTGCTTTTTCGCGATCTTGGGCAATATATTTTTCTACCTCCTGGTTGAAGACACTGTCTGTAAGCGTTCCTTTAGGGATGACTTTGTTGATCTTGAACGTATGTACAATGTATTGTCCTTTAAATGGAGGACGAGGTTGGCCCGTTTTTGCTACCATGGTATCAATATTCAATCTGAACACGGCACTGTCTCCTTCTCCCAACATGGATAAAGCCGTGAAGATGTCGCCGGGATACATAGATTTCTGTGCTGCCAAATAGAAAGGTTGCTCCATTTCATAGCTGCTATTGAGAACCGAGTCGTTTTCGGTAGAGATTACTGCACCAAGGGAAATAAAATCACCTTCTTTGATTTTAGTTTTTCCCTCTTCTTTTACAATTTTATATTGCATGCCACCTGCACCGTCTTTGAAACTTTGGCATGACGTAGCTCCCAATCCTGTTAAAGCTGCCAAACCTAAAATAAGGGATGTTCTTTTCATTATTTGCTTTCTTTTACTGTTTTAAATTTTCTGTATAGTTCTGTACATATTGTTAATTATCCATAAGTTGTTCCTTATAAGCGGGAAGAACTGCTTTAAATTTTTCAACCACCCGCTCTAAAGGATGATCATCATGACCGCCGGCCGCATTGCGATGCCCTCCACCGTTGAAATATTTAGCACAAATTTCGTTTGCAGGAAAGGTCCCAACAGAACGTAGGGATAATTTGATTTGATAGGTACGATCAATGATAAGGGCGGCGAGCTTTATGCCACTAATGGACAGGGCGTAATTGACCAAACCCTCTGTATCGCCTGTGACGATATTAAAACGGGTTAAATCCTCTTTTGTTATGGCGAAATAGGCGGTATTGTATTCATGGAGTACCACCAAGCGATTGAGTAAACAAAAGCCTAAAAACTTCAATCTATTTTCTGAAGAGCTATTGTATACCCGCTCATGTATTTCGGCGTTCTTTGCGCCCAAAGAAATCAGGTCGGCTATCGCCAAGTGCACTTCTACGGTAGTAGATTGGAAACGAAAGGAACCTGTATCAGTCATAATACCGGTATACAAGCAAGTTGCAATTTCCGGTGTGATCGACGATCGGTCATCCAGCAGATTAACAATAAAATCATATACTAGGTAAGCCGTTGCGGCTGATTCGGGGTTCCAATGTCTGAATTGGTCAAAGCCTTCCGGATCCAAATGATGATCAATCATCACTTTTGTGGCCTGGCTTGTACTTAAAATAGGCTGCATGTCATGTGTACGCGCAAGACCGTTAAAATCCAAGCAAAAAATTAAATCAGACGCTGCGATCAGCTTATCTGCGAGTGCTTTGTTTTCTGTATAAATGATTGCCTCTTCCTGGTGGGGCATCCATGCTAAGAAGGATGGATAATCTGATGGTACAATTAGGCGCGCTTGATGTCCATGGGCTTTTAGCCACAACAACATAGCCAAAGACGATCCTAAAGCGTCTCCATCAGGCTTATAGTGAGTTGTTATAACTATACTTTTGGGTTCGGCTAATATTTGTTTCAGCGTGGTAATCGTTAACATGCAGTGTTTTAAAGATTGCAAAGCTATTAATTTTTTTCTTAGATATTCAAAAGAAAAATTCGTACTTACATATATATGGACAATATTTGAAATAAGGAAACAAAGTGGACATAAAAGCTTATTTTTGCAAAAATTAGAATTTAAATAGATGGCTACTAATAGAACTTTTACCATGATCAAACCCGATGCAGTTAACAATGGCTATATCGGGGCAATTTTAAACGACATTGTCGAAGCAGGGTTCAAGATTGTTGCAATGAAGTATACGCACTTAACAGGTGGAACTGCAGGCGCTTTTTATGCCGTACATAAAGAACGCCCTTTTTACAAAGATTTGGTGGCTTTTATGAGTTCCGGGCCCATCGTAGCAGCTATTTTGGAGAAAGAGAATGCCGTGGAAGATTTTCGGAAATTGATTGGTGCAACTGATCCAAGTAAAGCGGAGGCCGGAACCATTCGAAATAAATATGCTAAATCCATCGAGGCAAATGCGGTACATGGATCTGATTCAGATGAAAATGCAGCTATTGAGGGAAGTTTCTTTTTCTCTGCCTTGGAACAATACTAAGAAAGGTGGTAAGGTATAAGGCTTTACGGCGTAGGGTATTTCCTTAAACCTTCTGCCTTATACCTTTCTAGCTCAATTGGGCTCTATAGCGCTTAATGGTTTCTTCCAAACCTAGATAGAGCGCATCTGCTATAAGAGCATGTCCGATGCTTACTTCCAAGAGGTGCGGAATTTGGCTGCGAAAGTATTGCAGATTATGCAAATCGAGGTCATGCCCGGCATTTAGTCCTAAACCCAATTCATGTGCGAGCTTCGCTGCCTCCGCATAAGGTTGAACGGCCTCCGCGGGATTTTTGTAATAATTGGTAGCGTAAGCTTCTGTATATAATTCAATACGGTCTGTACCGGTACTCGCTGCTGCTTCTACCATTTTGGGATCCGGATCTACAAAGATCGAAACCCGTATCCCAGCGTCTTTAAAGAGTGCTGACATCTCTTTCAGGTAAGATTGATTGGCTATAGTATCCCATCCGTGATTAGAGGTTATTTGTCCCTGTTCGTCAGGAACGAGTGTTACCTGGGTTGGCTTATTGGCAAGTACCAAGTCAACAAATTTTTTCTCCCTACAATTTCCTTCAATATTAAACTCTGTTGTAATAGCGGCCTTTAGATCATAAACATCCTGATAGCGTATATGCCTTTCGTCGGGGCGAGGATGCACGGTGATTCCCTGTGCACCAAATTTTTCGCAATCCAGCGCTACTTGTAGTACATTGGGATTGTTGCCCCCACGGCTGTTCCGCAAGGTAGCTACTTTATTTATATTAACTGAAAGCTTTGTCATGATATAATAGACTATTAGACAAACATAGAGAATGTTGCTTTCAAATACAAGGCTACGAGCTAAAACGCTCTTCTACTTCTACAGCCCGGATTTGTAATCTCAATGTCACAAGCTAATTGTTATTTAGAATGATTAAAAATAAACATATATTTGTGTATTCAAAAGAACGAGAACAGTTTGAATATTTCGAAAAGTCCTGTTTAGCCATGCTTAAGGCATGGCTAAAGCAGGCACAATAAGCCAAATATATGTGTAATACGAGAATATTATGTCAATCAAACAGAGCAACGGTTAGTCAGTGTACCGAATGTGGTATGTTTTTTATTTGGCATAACAACATTCTGTTGAATTTTAAACAGCAGGAGTTTTATTTATTTTTGGCGCACATCAAAAAGTACGTATTTCAACAACGTTCGATCTGTTTCCCTGATGGAGAACATCGGTTACTGATGCACTCTGCCGCAGACGAAATTAGCCTAGCATTTACAGAAGACGAGTGGGAAGATATAAAAGAAGTATTAACGGAATCTGCCTACTTGGCAAATGTTTATGATATACTAAAAGGAGAAAAGTAAAAAAGGAGCTCAGCTCCTTTTTTACTTAATATCTATAATGATCTGGCTTATAGGGACCTTCCACCGATACACCGATATAGGCGGCCTGTTCTTCGTTAAGTTCATCCAACTCTACACCGATTTTAGCTAAATGTAGGCGGGCAACTTTTTCATCCAAATGTTTGGGCAAGGTGTAAACCTTGTTTTCATATTGAGCCGTATTCGCCCACAGTTCAATTTGTGCGAGCGTTTGATTGGTGAATGAGTTACTCATCACAAACGAAGGATGGCCCGTTGCGCAACCTAAGTTAACCAATCTGCCCTCTGCCAAGAGAATAATGTCTTTTCCGTCAATCGTATATTTATCAACCTGTGGCTTTATTTCGATCTTGGTGTGACCATAGTTCTTATTTAACCAAGCAACATCAATTTCGTTATCAAAATGTCCGATATTACATACAACTGCTTTATCCTTCATTAGCGGAAAGTGTTCTGCGCGAACAATATCTTTATTACCGGTGGTAGTAACAATAATATCCGCCTCTTTAACGGCGTTCGCGAATTTTTTTACTTCATAACCTTCCATTGCGGCCTGCAAAGCACAGATTGGATCTATTTCAGTTACAATAACCCGTACACCTGCGCTGCTCAATGATTCTGCAGATCCCTTGCCCACATCACCATAGCCAGCAACAACAGCGACTTTTCCTGCCAACATCAAGTCAGTAGCTCTCCGGATTGCGTCAACTAAAGATTCACGACATCCATATTTATTGTCGAATTTCGATTTGGTCACCGAATCATTCACATTGATAGCCGGTAAATGAAGCGTTCCCTTTTTCATGCGCTCGTATAAGCGATGTACCCCGGTAGTCGTTTCTTCCGATAAACCTCTGATACCTTTGATTAATTCCGGGTATTTATCGAATACCATATTGGTAAGATCCCCACCATCGTCCAATATCATATTGAGCGGTTTTCGCTCTTCACCAAAGAACAACGTTTGCTCAATACACCAATCGAACTCTTCGGCCGTTAAGCCTTTCCATGCATATACTGAAATACCTGCGGCAGCAATAGCGGCGGCGGCATGATCTTGTGTGGAAAAGATATTGCAGGATGACCAACTGACTTCCGCTCCTAAAGCAACTAGCGTTTCGATTAAAACAGCGGTCTGGATCGTCATGTGTAAACAACCGGCGATACGAGCGCCCGCTAAAGGTTTTGATGCTCCGTATTCTTCACGCAGAGCCATTAAACCGGGCATTTCGGCTTCTGCTAATTCGATTTCTTTACGCCCCCATGCTGCTAAGCTAATATCTTTAACCTTATAGGGCACATACGTTGTCTCTACTGATGACATAGTTTATTGATATAAATTGTTAATGATCTGACAAAACTCCTTTATGGAGCATGCATTTCTATGTTTAATATTCTGCAAAGTTACTAACTATTTAGGAGGAATTGTGTTGGCAATAGGTAATATTACATATACGCTTTGTGGCTATCAAAATAAAGGTACGCATCAAGACGACAGGAAAAGTGAGCGCAATCTGTTAAAATATCCTAAATAATTTTGGATATACGAAACTCTTCGTATATTTACCTACGAAATACTTCGTAATGATAAGGTATATATTATAGACAACGATTGCGAGCGAAAACCAGGAGGCTAATGAAAACGATAAAACCAACGGAAAGTGAATTGGAAATCTTAAAGATTCTGTGGGAGCGGGGCGATTGTACCGTTAGGCAGGTGCATGAACAATTTGCTTCCGATAAAGATGTCGGATATACCACTATTTTAAAATTTATGCAAATTATGCATACGAAAGGACTGGTGGCACGCGATGAAAGTAATAAGACTCACGTTTATCGGGCTGCGGTAAGCAGGGATGTTGCGGAACAACAGTTGGTCAATAAATTTATAAAGGATTTATTTGATGGCTCTGCAACACGTTTGGTTATGCAGGCGCTTGGAAACCATCGTGCGAGCAATTCCGAGTTAGCGAAAATACGGCAGTTGTTAAACGATTTGGAAAATAAAAAATAAAGAAAATGAACTTAGCACCCTTAATTTACGCACTTGGTTGGAGTCTGCTGCACTCGTTGTGGCAAGGCGCCTTATTAGCGGGGATGGCCTATGTGTTGGTGTCTGTTTTTTATTTATCAGCAAAGGAAAAAGTAAATCTCTTATTTACCTTTTTAGGTGTATTGCTGTTTGCTTTCATTGGAACCTTCATCAGTTACCTGCCCGGCTCTACAGCAATTGGTAAGACGCAGCTCCCGGTTTCATTAGAAGGAATCGCTGTTTCGGTGGCCAATGGAAATAGCGATAGTTTATTGATATTAGAACGCTACTTTCCGTATATGAGCCTTTTCTATATACTAGGGGTGTGTATACAATTCACGGTTTTAATGGTTGGGTACTTGGGGATTATCCAATTAAGAAGGGCAGAGAAAGGGGGTGTCCCGGAACCTTGGGAAAGGATATTTACCCGCCTCAATGAAACGATGGGTATACGGAAAAAGGTTGGTTTTTACCTTTCCGCAAAGGTAGAGATTCCAACAGTTATTGGATATTTCAAGCCCCTTATTTTATTTCCAATAGCGGCATTATCAGCTCTTGACCTTAAACAAGTAGAAACCATACTCATTCATGAGCTTAGTCATATCCGTAGAAATGATTATGTGCTTAACATGTTAAAATGTTTGGTTGAAGCAATTTTGTTCTTTAATCCTTTTGTACGAATATTATGTAGAATGCTCGAAAAGGAGAGAGAATATACCTGCGATGACGAAGTGCTTAATTACGGAGGAGATGCTATGGTATATGCTTATGCCTTGCTATCTCTTGAAAGTGCTCGCACGAAAAATTCACCGTCTCTAGCTTTAGGGGCCTTTAACAATAAAGAACATCTTCTTCAACGAATTAAAAGAATAACCATTATGAAAACTACAACATTAAATACACGCCATAAATTGAGCGCAATGGCACTTTTAATTGCAGGAGCCTTAGGCTTGGCTTGGGTCAGTCCCGCTAATGACACTGTACCGCATCCGCCTAAACCTCCTGTATTGGCAGAAGCAGATCGTCCTGCACCGCCTTTGCCCATTATTCCTCGTCGTCCTTCTGCGGAAACATTGGAGCCTCTTCCTCCCTTAGCGCCTCTTGCACCGACAGCACCCTTGGCACCCCCATCGAAACCAGATACCTTGGACGAATTAAAAGTAACTGAAAGTGTGGTAAAGTTATTCTCTTCTCCTGAGTGGAAAACCTTGCAGCGAGAGATTGAAGCTAATGGCAAAGAAATAGGGGAAGTAGTAGCGAAGCAATTTGAGACGCCCGAATGGATGACTTTTCAAAAAGAGCTGAGCCAAAATGCAGCGGAACTAGCGCAGCTGAGCACGACCGAGCTTTTTAACTCTCCAGAGTGGAAAGCAGCTATGAAAGATGTACAAGAACAAGCACAAGAGATGGGGCTTCGTGCGATAGGGGGCCACGATTCCACCTATTTTAAATCAAATGAGTGGAAGCAGAAAGAAAAGGAAATGGAAGAGAAGAGCAGGAAACTGGAAGACCTTTCTAAACAAATTGAAGAGAAAATGAATGGCCCCGAAGTAAAGGCAAAAAGAGAAGCCCTCGAAAAGAGGTCGAACGATTTAAGCAAGCGGGCTGAAGTTTTTCAAAAGCAATTTGAAACACCTGAATTTAAAGCAAAGCAGGAAGCGCTTGCAAAAAAAGCAGCTGCATTAGCACGGCGTTCTGAAGCATTCCAGGCAAAAGTAGAAGCAGAATTTAAAGCAAGGTCAGATCAGAAAAAGATAGATTCGGAGAAGTAACTACCTGCTTGTCCCCGAGTATATAATCTGACATTATGTTGAAATAGCTGTATTGCCCATCCGGTTCATATCTAGTATCTTTGCTTTATTATATAAACATAAAAAAGGAAAAGATGTATCCAGAATATTTGGTTGAGCCTATGCGCAAAGAGTTGACTGCTGTAGGCTTTGAGGAACTTAAAACGCCTGAAGAAGTTGATGCGGCGATTAATAGTGAGGGAACTGTTTTTGTTGTCGTAAATTCAGTATGTGGCTGTGCGGCAGCAAATGCTCGTCCGGCAGCTAAGGCTGCTATTCAAAACGAGAAGAAACCTGCGAAGATAGTAACCGTTTTTGCGGGCATGGAGAAAGATGCAGTAGATAAGGCAAGGAACTATATGTTACCTTATCCACCGTCCTCGCCATCAATGGCTTTATTCAAAGATGGTAAATTAGTGCATATGATTGAAAGGCATCACATTGAAGGCAGACCTGCGCAGATGATCGCAGACAACTTGGTAGCTGCTTTCAACGAGTACTGCTAAGAACCAATAATTATCTTATTTGTAGGCTCTCAAAAGAATTTGAGGGCTTTTTTTTGTTAACAGGGCGGGTCTGCGACGAAGCTACACATCCTCATTTAAAAGACGTTCAAGTTCGTCATGCGTAATATTCATATTAACATTTCCTTGTTTGGCATATGAAATCTCGCCCGTTTCTTCAGACACAATAACCGCAACCGCATCACTCATTTCGGTAACGCCAATACCGGCGCGGTGCCGCAGGCCAAATTGGAGCGGAAGGTCTTCGCTATCGGATAAAGGTAGGATACAACTGGCTGTTTTGATTCTAAAATCCACGATTACCAGGGCTCCGTCGTGTAGTGGACTGTTTTTTTGAAAAATGCTTTCTAATAAGCGTTTTGAAATTTCGGCATCTATAAATTCGCCGCTATTCTGATAGTATTCCTCATCAAAAAATTTAGAGAAAACGATCAGCGCACCGGTCCGTGATTTAGACATACTCCTACAAGCATCAATAATAGGTTTTAATCGAGCGGTATTGTCTTTTTCGATCTCTTTCTTTCCCAGGAAAAGTGACCAAAGTTTTTTATTTCGTCTAAAGCTGATGTTCTTTCCGATATGAATTAAAAATCGCCTTATTTCCTGCTGGAACACAACAATTAATGCAATGGAACCGACACTGATAAAGCCACCAAATATTTCGGTAAGCAAGCGCATTTGCGATTGCTTTACCACTAAATAGGCTAAATAGATAATGAACAGTCCGATCAGGATATTTACCGCAATGGTTCCCCTGATGAGGTTATAAATGTAATAGATGATGATAGCTACCAAAAAGATATCAATTACATCCAGTAGGCGGATGTTGAAAAAGCTAAAATCAATATTGCCCATAACATCCGCAATTTATAAATTTTTTTGCTTAGCCTGATAGCATGAGCTGATTTTGCTTGATCCTTGCTTAGCGCTGACCGTTATAGTAGTTCGCAATACGCTGTCTCAGTTGCCATTCATATTGAGCTACCACTAAACTGATATTCGCTTGATCATATTTTGTTTTTTGAAGAAGGAATTCAACTGAATTAATGTCCCCCGCTTCGAAACGAACTTCCGCCACGCGGAAGGACTCTTTGTAAGCTTCTACTTGCTCACGGATTTCCAGGTATTTTTCTTTGGCTGTCTGTAAATTGATCAACACCTGTGCTGTTTGCTGTTGTAAATTATTCTCTGTGTTCTCAAGATCAATCTCCGCGTTTCTTAATTCAAGTTTGGCCCTGGAGACATTAATTCTTCTTCTAAAGCCATCTAGAATAGGGATGCTCAAGGTCAATCCCGCGCCCTTTCCTAAATTGTCCTGAATTTGATCCATGTAGGTCCCTCTGTTTTCGTCAGCGTTTGAGTATCGACTAGTTAGGTTGGCCCCGAGGGATAATGTTGGAAAATATAAAGAACGAGTCGCTTTCAGTTGATATTCAGCGCTCTCTTTCCAGAATTGGGCCGCCTTTAAAGTTCCAAGTGAAGCAGCGGCTCTTTCATAAAGGGCCTCTTGACTTAATGACGCACTGGAAACATCAGGTAGTTGATTAATCGGTTCAAATGAAAGCGCTTGGCTATAAGGGATATTTAATAAGCGTGTCAGCACGATTACATTTGTTCTAAGCGTATTTTCACCAGTTAATACTGTAATTTGATCACCGGAAAACTGTCCCTTTACATCATAATATTCTCCCGGAGCAACTGCTCCGTCCCTATTTAGAATGGCTAAACGTTCCAGTTGTTTTTTGGTGACATCTCGTTGTTGTTTATACTGCTCCAGCGCATCTTTTGCTGTAATGACCTGCAAGTACGCGAGGATCACGTCCATCGTTAGGTTATCTTTTATCCGCTGCTCATCCATTTGGGTAGCTTTATAAGCGAAGGCCTGTTGTCGAATGGTTCTAAGCAAATTGAGGCCGTTGAATAAAACCATGTTTGTATTCAGCCGCTGATTTCCCGATGTTATATTTTCAGAAACAATCGCGTTTGTTATGGGGTCTGTTGAAAAACCTGTGTTAATATTGTGATCGAAGCTTCCACTGAGCGTAGGCAATAAGGCCGCTTTAGCTTGTTTCAAATCTAATGAAGCAGCTTGGCTGCTGTTAGCACTTTTCTGTGCCTCCGCATTGTTTTTGAGCGCCAGTGCGATACATTCTTCTAGATTGTAGTGTGTTTTAACCGAGTCTTGACCATGCGTAATTAACGGGAGTATATATAGAAAAAATAATATCGCTCTTTTAAGTGTGTTCATGCAAAATTTCTTATGCCAAAAGAATACACAGGATAAGCCAAAAACTTATCTGTTTTATTTACAAGCTGTTATTAAAAGCGGGATGATGCTTTACGTTCGGAAACGGGCATTGGGTGTCCGTTTTCGGACAGTGCTAATGGCTGGACACCCTATCGTTGTATCTCTACTGCTTGCTCAAGATCAATTTCTTTTTCCCATTTTGCAATAACGAGCGTTGCCGCCGTGTTGCCTATAATATTGGTTAGCGCTCTGGCTTCGCTCATAAAACGATCGATCCCAAAAACCAGCGCAACGGACTCGACGGGAACATGACCAACCATTGGAAGCGTTGCGGCTAGGATGATAAATCCGCTGCCCGTTACACCGGCGGCCCCTTTTGAAGTGAGTAAAAGAACCAATAAAAGGGTTAATTGTTGATTGAAGTTCATGTGCATATTAAGTGCCTGCGCAATGAAAATTGCTGCCATGGTTAAGTATATTGAGGTACCGTCTAAATTAAAGGAATAGCCTGTTGGAATAACCAAGCCCACAACGGGTTTTGAACAGCCTGCCCGCTCTAATTTCTGCATAATGCCGGGTAGCGCAGACTCAGAAGAGGAGGTCCCCAAAACAATCAATAACTCTTCTTTAATGTATTTTAAGACTTTCCAAACGCTAAAGCCGTTAAAGTAAAGGACTGCTCCGATAATCAGAAAGATAAAAATAAGACAAGTAAGATAAAAGCAGAGCATAAGCATGCCTAGCTGCGTTAAGGAGTTCAAGCCGTATTTACCAATAGTAAAACCCATTGCTCCCAAAGCGCCTATAGGTGCCGCACGCATAATGATCTTAATCACGGCAAATATTCCGTTCAGAAAGGATTGCAAAACGGTCATCACCGGTTCTGCTGCTTTTCCGATTTTCGATAAGCCAAAACCAAGCAAGATTGCGAAAAAGAGCACCTGCAGCAAATCTCCTTGGGCAAGAGCACCAATGACATTATCCGGTATGATATGCAACAAAAAATCCTTAAGACTATCCTGGTGTTTGCTTTCCGTGATATAGCTTTCTACCGAGGAAGTATCCAAGGACGCGGGATCAATGTTCATCCCAGTACCGGGTTGTAAAATGTTTACGATCGCCATCCCCAAAAGCAACGCAATGCTGGTCATTACCTCGAAATAAATAATGGCCGTTAGTCCCACTTTCCCTACCTTCTTCACGTTCTGCATGCCGGCAATGCCCAATACCACCGTACAGAAAATGAGCGGCGCAATAATCATCTTTACGAGCTTGATGAAGCCATCTCCGAGCGGTTTAAGTGATTCGCCTACTTTTGGATAATAATGACCAATTAATACACCAATAATGATCGCTATAATAACCTGAAAATACAGACTTTTCAATAATTTCCTCATAGTGATGGTTGGACCTCGGATGTTTTAGGAATACGTAATTTTTTCCGCAAGATAAACAAAAGCGAATAAAACTTTATAGATTTAGTAGCGTTTCCATAAAGAGAAAACAAGATATGAAGCGATATTTTATTGCCATTTGGCTTCTACTGAACGTACATATTGGACTCCTCCGTGCGCAAAGCTTAAAGCCTGGGTTTGATAAACAAGAGTATCTTACTTTACTAAAGATTTCTTCTTCACAAGGCGATACACTTAAACCGGGGCCCAATTATTTGGAGCCTCCTATGAATTATGAGCGCATTTATCGATCAAAAGAGGCGGGCTTAAAGAATCGATGGGACCTTTGGCTCAGTCGTGATAAACAAATAATGGCAGTTTCTATCCGAGGAACGATTAATGACCCCGTAAGCTGGTTAGAAAATTTTTATTCAGCAATGGTACCCGCGAAAGGCGTATTGCAATTGAATGATAGCACCCAATTTGATTACGTTTTTTCGAAGGATCCGAAGGCGGCAGTTCATGCCGGTTGGACCATCGGAATCGCTTCCATGGCACCTGATATCGTACATCAGATTAAGGAACAATATCAAAAAGGAACGAAACAGCTATTGATTATGGGACATAGTCAAGGTGGGGCGTTGGCCTTTTTGCTCACGTCTTACCTTCGATATCAACGGGAAGAGAAGCAATTACCTGCGGATTTACTTATCAAAACCTATTGCAGTGCGGCTCCTAAACCGGGGAATCTATACTATGCATATGATTATGATTTCATTACAAGGGGTGGTTGGGGATTCACCATCGTAAATGCATTGGATTGGGTTCCTGAAACGCCTTTCTCACTACAAACCTTGGCAGATTTTAATCGGCTAAATCCCTTTCAAAACATTGATCAGGGATTAAAAAAACAGAAGCCTTTCTACGTTCGATGGTATCTTAAGCACGCCTTTAACAAGCTCGATAAATCAAGTAAGAAATCTAGACGGAATTTTGAGAAGTACTTAGGCAAAACACTTTTTAAACAAACTCAGAAAACATTACCACAATTGAAAGAGCCCGCTTATGCGGAAACGATGAATTATATGCGAGCTGGAGTCCCTATTGTTCTCCAGCCCGACTCAACGTATTATAAGGTATATCCGGACACGGGGAAAAATGTTTTTGTGCACCATGCGTTGAAAGCCTATGCAGATTTACTGGAGCGGTATTAGCATTATTTCACAATCTGGCCATCCAAAAGCTCGATAATTCGATTGCCGTACTCGGCGTTTTTCTCTGAGTGTGTAACCTGTATGATCGTTACACCATCTTCTTCGTTCAGCTGCTTAAATAAATCCATAATTTCTTCTCCTTGCTTGGAATTTAGGTTGCCGGTTGGTTCATCGGCCAATAATAATTTAGGGGTAGTAGCGAGTGCACGGGCAATGCCAACGAGTTGCTGTTGTCCGCCTGATAATTGAGAAGGGAAGAGATCTTTCTTGCCGACGATTCCAAATCGGTCTATTAGGTCTGCCACGATTGCTTTGCGCTCGCTACCCTTTAGGTTTTTATAAATGAGCGGTGTTTCGATATTCTCATAAACAGTTAGCTCGTCAATCAAATGGTAGGCTTGAAATACAAAGCCAATATGCTCTTTGTAAAGTGCGGAGCGTTGTTTCTCCTTTAATCGTAGCACTTCTTGTCCAAGGAATTGATAGCTGCCTTCATCCGGTTCATCCAGGAGCCCCAAAACGTGTAATAAGGTAGACTTTCCTGAACCGGAAGGCCCCATAATCGATACAAACTCACCTTCACTGATAGTAAGATTGATATCTTTTAACACAAATGAACGGTTGCCGCCCACATTATACCACTTGAAAATATTGCTCAGTTGAATCATCGTTTTTTTAGATTAAAAAATAAAAATTAAAAGTAAAAAGCCAAGTTCATTGGTACATTAAAATAAACAAAACATTAAAAATCAAAAAACACCGCTGATTCTTAATCTTTATAAGATTCTCCTTTAAGCTCGACAATTTCATTCGTCTTTTAAGGTATCAGCTGGGTTAACAATAGAAACCTTGATCGCCTGATAACTAATCGTAATGGACGCTAAAAGCAGAGTCAATACGGCGCCTACAGCGAAAATATGCCAAGATAAATGAATGCGATAGGCAAAACCATCTAACCATTGACTTGTGCACCACCAAGCAAGAGGTGTAGCTACCAAAATTGCCATACCTATTAACTGAAGGAACGGTTTATTGAGTAAAAGGAAGAGCTGTCGCGTATTGGCGCCTAAAACTCTCCGTATACTTACTTCTTTTTCGCGCAGACTGATTGTAAAGGCCGACATGCTAAATAGGCCTAATAGCGCCACAATCATGACCAAAGTTGAAAACGCCGTAAAAGCTTGGCGGAGTTGTTCTTGTTTAGCGTAGAGTGCAGCATACTGCTGATCCAGAAAGTCGTAAATAAGGTACTTTCCGTCCAGTTTATTGATGGATGGCCATTGTTTTTTCAACGTTTCCATCGTTGAGCGGATGCTATGTCCGTTTACTTTCACTAAAATATCACACTTAAAGGGATGATTCGGATAACCGCACTTCGTTTGTAGCGTGTAAGCTGTTGGCTTGATAAGCTGTTCGAAACCTTGCATTTTGCTATCCTTTACGATGCCTATGATCGTGTAAGTCTGATCACAGATACTGATTTTTTCGCCGTTCGGTTGCTTTATTCCCAAGCGTCGTGCTGCCGACTCATTTACTACGATGGATTGCGTCGTATCCGACAGAAGGGATGAGGAGAAAGTTCTGCCTGATAGCAGATTCATACCCAAAGTTTCGAAATAATCAAAATCAACACCTACATGATCTAATGAATATGTTTTATCGCTGTAAGTAAATGCTTCATTGCTTGGTGCCGGCCCACCGGGGTAGTTTGTTACCACAGTGACTTCCTCGATACCCGGAATGGCTTTCATTTGGTTTCTAATAGAGGCGAATTGAGCAGGTTTGTTGAAAAGGGTAAGATTTTTAATATGTACGACTTGATCGACACTAAACCCTTTATCACTTTTTTCCATATAGTTCATTTGCTTATTAATGACGAGCATCGCACTGATAAAAATAAAAGCGATAATAAATTGAAACATGAGCAAGGCACTTCTTAAGCTAAAAGCCCGTTGTCCATTATGGAATTGACCCTTAATGATGTTAATAGGATGATAACCGGATAAGATGTAGGCAGGATATATACCTGATAGTAGCGTAGCTAGAAGAACGGCCGTGCCCAGTTGACCAATTACGCTCATATTGAAATCGAAAGAAGAAAAATCGTACCTAAAAAAAGTAATCATGGTGTTCCAGCTGATACTGATCAAAAGGCAGGCAATAACAGCAGCTATGAGACATTGTGCAAATACTTCCAACAGAAACTGAAGAGCCAAACGTTTTCGGGTTACACCAAAGACTTTCTTCATACCGATTTCTTTAAATCTTCTCTGTGCTTGTACCAACATTAAATTGGCAAAGTTCATGCAGGCCAATAGTAAGATCACTGAAGAAAGAACACCCAGCGCCCAGACGATCTTGTATCCTGTATCGGAACCGATCCTTGGACGCAGATGCAAATTTTTTAGGGGATCAAGGTAAATGTTGGCTTCAGCGCGTATTGATCCTTTAATTTCTCTTTGTTTAGCTATTGTATTATGGTAGATGGTATTGATTTTAGCGGTGAGCTCCTCTATCCTGGTTCCTGGCCTTACAAGTATATAGGTTTGATAAACATTATTATCACCATCTCCTTTCCCTTGTGCGATGTCCTCTTTAAAAGCAATGTAATCGTATTCAAAATTTGACAAAAGGCGAGGTTTGCTAATGCCATGTATGTTCTCTGTAAAACCGCTCTGCTCGTTCATTAAGGATACGATCTTGGGCGCCTTGAAAGCTGCTTGCTTTTCATTAGGGAAAAGCTTTTTACCTACCTCGGCCGACAATAATCCGATTGATTTTTCCGGAGAATTAGTGATAGATAAACCTTCAAGCTGAATAGCGAAAATATCCGCTATTGTTCGATCGGCGCCCAACCAGTTCTTGATATAAAACATATCATTCTCCGAAATAAAGGGAATTTCAAAAGGAGCTCTAGCGACGCGGCCGGCGCTTTCTATTTCAGGAACTGCAGCTTTCAGTGCAGGCGCAAGTGCTGCAGGTGTAAGATCAGATAGGTTATCTTTGTTGATTAAACCGATAAGATAGATGTTATCGTAGTTGGGGTTCCACCTATCGTAGCTGTTTTCTCGATGGATGTAGGCATAGGCTAAAATGAAGCCGGCGAAGCCAATTGCCAGTCCTAAAATGTTAAGCAAGGTAAACAGCTTGGATTTCCAAGCCGTTCTCCACGCTATTTTTAGGTTATTGGTGTTCATATTTTATTTATCAAGTATGGGATCAAGCCTGCCTGCCGGTAGGCAGGTATCAAGATATTTTAAGAGCCTGCTTATAAATATGAATCTTATGTCTTGATACCCATGTCTTATGTCTTTTTTCTAAAAAGGCTAAGAGTAGGTTACTACCTACCCAGAGCCATCATTTATAACCAATCGTACCAAAATAGGCATAAATAAAACCAAAAACTATAAGTTTCTGATTTTTAGTCTGTTGGTTTGATTCTGATTTTGATAGCTGTTCGATAGTGCACAACCGGTGTTCGGAAACGGACAGTGTTTTTTTGTCGTAATGGTTATTTGTTGTTAGTTATTCGTTATTCGGCCCAATAACAGATAACGAGTAACTAATAACTAAATTTATTCATTCCTCAAACTATCAACCGGATTAGCCCTTGCTGCTTTAATGGCCTGTACGCTCATCGTAAAAAATGCCACACAAATGGCTACCAAACCAGCTAATGCAAATATCCACCATTGAATTTCTATCCGATAGGCAAAGCTCTGTAGCCATTTATTCATGGCCCACCAAGCGATGGGTGAAGCAATTAAGATCGATAATACCACTAGTTTTAAGAAGTCTTTCGAAAGTAAAGCGACAATCCCTGCAATAGAAGCACCCAGTACTTTGCGGATACCGATTTCCTTTGTGCGCTGATAGGCCGTTAAAGTGATCAAACCCAACAGACCTAAGCAACTTATTAGAATAGCGACGACTGTTGCTAGGTTGATAATTTTCGACATTTGTCGTTCTTGCGTATATAAGTCTTCAATGCTTTTATCGTAGAAGGTATATTCAAAAGTCTCTTCCGGATAAAACTTTTTCCAGCGTTTTTCTATTTCAGCGATGCTTTCTTGCCAGCTTTCCGGATTACGTTCCCTTAATTTTATATTGTATGTTGCATTTATTTGCTTATCAATGAGCAAAATAATAGGATCAATAGAACTGTAAAATGTCTTATTGTGAAAATCCTTTACGACGCCTACAATAGGAGCCTGTTTGCCATCTTGGGGACCGATGAATTTCCCGATCGCGTCTTTTGGCGATTTAATGCCCAATACCCTTAACATAGTTTCATTAATTAGATACTCATTTACGGTATCAAGCGGCAAGAGATTGCGACCGGCCAATAACTGCATATTGTAAAGTGCAAGATAGGCGGTATCGATATTCTTTAGATAAGGTTGGAATTCCTTTTTTGCACCACCATTATCAGGTATATAATCGTAGTTATTGCTTATTGTATTATTGCTTAGAGGAGGGGCTGCTAAGGAAACGGCTTCTACTCCTTTCAGCTTTTTCAACTCATTTAACAAGGTATATTTGGTGCCTTTGTCGTTACTCACTTTTCGCCAGGGAACATTCACCAATAAGATGGCATCTTTGTTAAATCCTAAATCTTTATGTAGTGTATATCGAAGCTGCTGACCTACTATAACCGCGCACACAATAAATAACATGGCAATTACAAACTGGAAAATGATAAGCGCTTTTCGGAGTGATAGTCGAACACTTCCAATAGTAATAAGGCTTTGATTCCTAAGAATTTGAATGGGATTGACACGTGTAATCAGCCAGCCAGGATACAGGCCCGCACATAGGGTGGTGAGCAATAAGAATAACCAGAACAGAGCGAAAATCCGGAAGTAGTTAATGTAAGCGTGCATCTGTTCAGGAAATAGTTCTTTGAAGGATAGCAGAAACAAGTAAGTGAGAAAACAAGAAAGGATCGCTGCTAACAGGCAAGTAATAAAAGTCTCGCCTAAAAATTGATAGATTAACCGTCTACCTGAACTACCCATTGTTTTGCGAACAGCGATTTCTTTCCCCCGCTTAGGTAATTGTGCCGTGCTCAGATTAATAAAATTGATAATAGCTAAAATTAACAAAAAGATTGCTACGCCAATGAGGCCTAATAGAACAGGTTTGTTAGCTTTATGGACATTATTTTCTCCGTATTCGGTGGTAAAGTGCATAGTGGCGACAGGAATCAGGCGTTGATCCCGTTTAAATCGCCATTTTTCAAATAAGTCTTTTGTGTTCTTTACAGAAAGCGCATTAATTTGCTGCTGCGTTTTGGCAACAACACTTTTTTCGTCAAGTTGTATATATAATTTATCATTGGAATTGGTGGAGCCCCAATCGCTCTGTGAAAAATAATCCTTAGGTAAGGGAAAAAACTCCTTGCCGTAAAAACTAGTAGCAAATGTTAAATCATCAACAATCCCGCTAACCTGCTTTTGAATTGTATCGTTATAGATTAGTGTTTTGCCAATGATATCGTTAAAACCTATACGAGGGAAATACTTTTCAGCCCGGCTTTTTGTTAAAACAACGGTGTTGGGATTATTGAGTGCCTCATCTTTAGCTCCAGCTAGCCACTCGTAGGGAAGCATGTTAAAGTATTTAGCTACTGTCATTACTTGACGATCTGGCGATTTAAACGTATTCTCTTTACCATCTGCCTGCGGTACGGTTACTTGTTCCATAAACTGTTCTGCAACAGGTACGACGAACTTAATGCCGGGAATCTCCGTTTCTATCGCCCGGCCAAGAGGTTTGGGCACGCCAACATTGTGTCCTTCCTGTCCGTCAAATTCCATATGGCTTACCACATTGAAAATTTGCTTGTGATTTGGAATTGCCTGTTCGAAGCCGAATTCAAAACTGACCAATTGATAAATAATAAAACAAGCACTGATACCGATACTTAAACCTAAAATATTTAAGCTGGTGAACAATTTATTGTGCCACAGCTGACGGAAAATTGTTTTTAACATTGTAGTTATTTGTAGTTAGTTGTTTGTTCTTGATAAGGCATCGCGAATAACCAAGAACTAGTAACGAAATTTATTCTGTTCTTAAACTTTTAACCGGATTGGCCAATGCCGATTTAATGGCACGAAAGCTAATGGTAAGCATGGCAATTGATATTGCTAGAATACCCGCAACAACAAAAATCCACCATTCAATATCGATCCGATAGGCAAAATCTTCCAGCCATTTATTCATGCCTAACCAGGCAATGGGAACAGCAATTAGGATGGCGATAAGTACAAGCTTCAGAAAATCTTTAGACAGTAGTTGAACTAAGCTCTGAACGCTTGCTCCGAGTACCTTTCTGATACCGATTTCCTTGATCCGCTGCTCCGCGACAAAAGTGGCCAATCCCAAAAGCCCCATGCAGGAAATTAAAATAGCCAGTACGGCAAGGATGCCTACAATTTCGCTGGTTGTTTGATCCGTTTTGTAAAGCTCCGTGAAATGATCATCTAAAAATTGGTATTCAAAATCACTATCGGGACTTATGCGTTTCCATACGGATTGAATATAGGCCAGTGCTTCCGAAGCCCTTTCACCGTTGATCTTAATAGAAAGCTCGTTGTAACCAAAGTCTTTTCGGTTGTAAAGGCATAGCGTTTCGATTTTATGATGTAGCGAATTGAAATTAAAATCCTTCGCAATTCCAATGATTGTACTCCCGGAGTCTAAACCATTAAATCCGAAACGCTTGCCAATTAAAGAAGCAAAGGATTGATTACATTCTTCTTTTAAAAGTTCTTTGGCCAGTGTTTCATTGATAATATAGGTTCGGGCATCGTCACCCGGTCTATCCGGTGAAAAATTACGGCCAGCAAGAAGTGGAATCTGATAGACCGTCAGAAAATCAGGGTCTACCACAATTTGAGACGTTACCAGCTCTTTTGCTCCTCGATCTCCGTGAAATTTAACGCTTGTTTGATGCAAGTTGTTGCCTAACTTTTGTTGATTGGCCGTAACGCCTTTAATCAAACTGCTCGTTAAAAGTTCCTGTTTTAAGCTTTCATACACGCGGTAGGCGTTGTTATCCAATGTCACAGTAACCATTTGGTCTCGCGTAAAACCGACATCTTTTTTTTGCATAAAACGGAGTTGCTTAATGGCCAGTAAGGTTGCTGTAATTAATACAATAGCACAGGTAAATTGTGCGACAACTAGAATATTACGAAAGAATGCCTTGTTTTTACCACCGGTAACCGTGCCTTTTAGTACAACAGTTGGTTTAAATGCCGAGAGGTAAGCAGCAGGATATAGACCTGCTAAAAGTCCTAAACATAATGTGCCTAATAATAAATAGAGGATTAGCGACGGATCATGAAGCAAAGGGAAAGCAATGGCTCGGAGACTTATATGGTTTACATATAGGAGCATTAATTTTACCATCCCACAGGCTAAAATCACTGCGATGAAGCAGAGAAGAACGGATTCACCGATAAATTGAAGATAAAGTTGCCCTCTTTTAGCGCCGGTACTCTTTCTTACGCCGATTTCCTTCGCCCGTGCTGTTGAGCGGGCAGTGGTTAGGTTTACAAAATTGATAGAAGCGATCACCAGAACCACTAGTGCAATAGCGAAGAAGATAAGAGTATATTTACTATTGAATTTTTGATAATTGATATAATCATGCGTGATCTCGGTTGAGCCGGCATGCACATCTCGAAGCGGCTGCAGGAATAACTCATAGCCCTTTGCTTGTTGTTCCTCCATGTGTCTCTTAAGGAAAGCTGGAAACCTTTTCTCAAGGCTTTCTATGTCGGCATTAGGTGCGATTTCCAGATAGGTCGTTAGCCAATTGCCTCCCCAGTTCTGCATTTGTTGAGGGCCAACATACGTGTTCATGGAGAATAGGGCATCAAAATGAATATGTGAATTTTCAGGAATATCTACTAAAACGCCTGTAACAGTGAAATTGGTAGTGTCCCTACCGTAGGTGGTTATGGTCTTTCCGAGCGCTTCTTCCTTACCAAAGATCTTCGCTGCGGTTTTTTGTGTTAACACCAAGCTGTTCGGCTTTTCAAAAACGGTACTTCTGTTGCCTTTTAACAGTTCGAAATCAAATAGTTGAAGAAAGGTTGAGTCGACTAAGAAGGTGGAAGGCATTATATGTCGTACTCCGTTTACTAAAAAGGAAGCTTTACCCCATTGATTGACACGCGTAAAGTTCACTATTTCGGCAAATTCTTGCTGAAGACTAGGTCCCATTGGATACATAGAGAGGGCTACCTTTTGGGGAGCCACCATGCCCTCGGGCTTTTGTACTTCATTTAGGCGATAAATGTTCTTCTTATGGATCGCATCAAAATTCCGTTCGTAGTTTACGAAGAGAATAATCACAATACAGACAGCCATACCAATGGCCAGGCCCAAAATATTGAGCAGCGAATAAAACTTGTTTTTCCATAAGTTGCGCCAAGCCGTTTTGAAATAGTTTTTCAACATGTGTTAGTTCTTTAAGGTGTTTCAGCTATTCGCCCGAGGGCTCATGGTTTCAGCATCGTGTCTGTCTTTTATGGTGCTTCAGCTATCCACCATAGGCGGATGGTTTTAACATAATAGTTATTTGTTGTTAGTTAATCGTTCGTGGCCCAATAACCAATAACGAGGAACGAATAACCAAATCATTCATTCCCTAAGCTATTTGCAATGGTTTATCATCGTGGTATCAACTTGTAATCCGACTATCCAAAATGCTTCCATAAAATATAATTGTTTGTATATAAATGTTTTATGTTGTTCTTTTTTAGCGTGCGGTGTCCGAAATCGGACAGATTGATGTTCGATTTCGGACATCTAGGGGTAGCATAGAGCATAAGAAGTCATTCTTTACAATAGTGTAACAAAGAGGCATACAAAATGAGATACAACCAACAATGCCCGGCAAGCAAATCGTTAATTTGCAGCATGTTATTAGTGAAGATGGGATAAAATAATGAAAGCTGCAGTAATAGAAAAAAAGGGTACTGATCCGAGATTTAAGATAAAGGAACTTCCTCGGCCGATTATTAAGAGCGGACAAGTGCTGGTTCGGAATTATGCTTCATCCGTTAATCCGATAGATGTAATGGCGCGCAATGGGAGGGCTTTGCTCGCTAGTGCCGGTTTTAGTAACCAAGTAATCGGCAGTGATTTTTGTGGTAAAGTATTACAATCAAAAAGTCGACTGTTTAAGGAAGGGGATGAGGTGTTTGGAATGATTTCCGCAATAAAAGGTGGCGCCTATGCGGAAGAGCTGACAGTTAATGCGGATCAAATAGCATTAAAACCGAAGAATCTTGATTACGTGGAAGCAGCCGTGATACCCTTGGTGGGACTGACTGCATATCAAGGATTATTTAAGGTAGGTAGAATACAAGAAAAGGAGAATATTTTGATTACCGGTTGCACAGGAGGCGTTGGCTCGGTGGCCGTTCAATTGGCACGAACTTTAGACTGTCACATTAGCGGTTTATGTAGCGAGAAACATCGGGCATATGCTCATAGCGTGGGTTGCGATGTGGTGATCGACTATCAAAATCAGCAGATTCCTTCAGGTGCCCGGTTTGATCTTATATTTGATGCGGCCGGCATGTACACGTATAGCGACTTAAAACATCATTTAAACGAACAGGGCCTATTCGTGACCACAAGAGGCGAAACCAATAATATAAAGGGTTTGGTCAAAACCGCGGTTGATGTTGTATTTGAACCTTATATGAAGTTTGTTTTTGTCAAGCCCAATGCCGACGATCTCAACGTATTAAAGGAAATGATTGAGCAGGGGAAACTAAAATTGCATATTGAAAAAACCTTTTTGCTAAATCAATTAACCGAAGCACAAAGAATGATGAAAAATGGTGGTTTCGTCGGAAAAATAGGAGTCGATATTGGTGAATAATAAATAGTTGAGAGGATCTTGTTGAGTTTTTGTGGGCATTCACTTATTATCTAATAATAGCTTTCTATGATAGTTCAGATACAACCCGTTTTATTAATGGCGTTTCCCTACCTGCCTCGGACCGAATAGAATAAGAACTTTCTTATGATCTATTCGCTGTAGTAGTCGGTCTTTTAATTCTCTTTGTATCATTAACTATACAAATATATAACTTTTATGGATTTGATTCCGCAAAAAGCATAACTTTTATGGATTACCAAACTTGGTAAACTGTTTGCAATATGTTGAGTATCATAATTCAATAAAAGCGATTCTCTTAAGAGTGGTTTGGATTAACCAGGCGAGGCTTGTTTTTCTATTAGTTGAAATCACTTTGTCTTAAATTACCCTCAAATTGTCAGAATTACCTATAATTTGATGCGAATTTCTTCCGTATTTTTACCAATATGTTAGTAAGGAACATGTTCTAACATAAAGAGCCAGTTAATGAAAGGTCTAAATAAATGATTCTATGGAGAAGACACAACATCCACCCACTATTTGGCAAGAGCTAGGCAACGCCATTCGAGGTACCGAAGCTGATTATACGCAGATAAGTTTAAAACGAGCCATTTTATTACTAGCTGTTCCCATGATTTTAGAGCTCATGATGGAGTCGATTTTTGCTGTTGTAGATATTTATTTTGTAGGCAAATTAGGTCCCTCAGCAGTGGCTACTGTGGGACTTACTGAAACGTATCTGTTTCTATTATATTCCATTGCAATGGGACTTTCCACGGCAGTAACAGCAATTATAGCACGTAGAATTGGTGAACGGAAAAAAGAAGAAGTGGGATTGTCTGCTGTTCAAGCAATATTCATTGCAATCTTAGCGTCCCTGCCTTTTGCATTAGCCGGTATCTTTTTTTCTAAAGAGCTGCTTGCCCTAATGGGAGCAGATGATTGGGCCATACAGCATGGCTATGGTTATACCCAGTGGATGCTAGGTGGAAATGCAGTAGTGATGTTGCTTTTTGTAATGAATGCGATATTTCGAGGTGCGGGGGATGCGGCAATCGCTATGCGTGTACTGTGGGTGGCTAATGGCATTAATATTCTCTTAGATCCGCTACTTATATTCGGCTGGGGGCCAATTCCTGCTTTTGGTATTGAAGGTGCGGCTATTGCAACCAATTTGGGTAGAGGGGTAGGTGTGGCGATGCAGCTATGGGTACTGCTTAAAGGAGGAAAGCATATTCGTGTGCGTATCGATCAACTAATTTGGGACATGAAAACGATGTTTACCATATTGCGCACATCTTTGGGAGGTATCGGTCAGATGTTGATTGCCATGACTTCCTGGATTTTCTTGATGCGCATTTTAGCAGAAGTTGGAAGCGAGGCGGTAGCGGGCTCAACTATTGCTATGCGTATCATGATGTTCTGTATGATGCCTGCTTGGGGCCTATCGAATGCTGCCGCCACTTTAGTGGGTCAGAATTTAGGAGCCGAGAGACCAGATCGGGCCGAGTCTGCCGTGTGGAAGATTGGCCGTTATAATATGGTGTTCATGCTTATCATTTCATTGGTGTTTTTCTTCTTTAATAGAGCATTGGTAGGCGTCTTTAGCATGGATGACCGGGTTATTTCTATAGGGAGTGAATGGCTGCGTATTATCTCTTACTCTTTTTTTATTTATGGTTGGTGGATGGTGTCTGTACAGGCTTTTAACGGTGCCGGCGACACAAAAACACCAACAATGATAAACTTCGTATTCTTTTGGCTTATTCAGATTCCGCTTGCCTATTTTCTGGCTATTTCGCTTAATCTTTCTCATACAGGCGTATTCTGGGGAATATTTGCATCGGAAACAGCAGTAGGTATTTTTACCCTTTGGCTTTTTTCGCGAGGCCGATGGAAAACGGTTAAGGTTTAGATTGCAGTACAAGTATCAAGAGACCAGCCTTCCGCAGGCAAGTATGTATCAGGATATTTCAACGTTAAGGATTTTATGGTGCTGAAATATCCTGATATTTGTATTGTTTCGTTCTCAAGCGTTATCATTTTACAAGGTAAGTACCCTATCTGGTTAGGATGGGTCGCGTTCCTATTCAGACCGTAAAGACTTCACCGGATTTGCCATCGCGGCTTTAATAGCTTGGTAACTCACGGTAAAAAAAGCAATAACCAGTCCTAAGAAAGTGGCTGCTACAAATATCCACCAGTGAATTTCCATATGATAAGCAAAATTGGCTAACCATTGATCCATAGCAAACCAGGCGAGGGGCGATGATATAAGCCCCGCGATTAATACTAATTTCATGAAATCGGTGGATAGTAGTTTGATAATATTGTTAACGGATGCGCCAAGTACTTTACGTACCCCAATTTCTTTCGTACGCTGTTGAGCAGTATAGGTTGCAAGACCCAATAATCCTAAACAGGCGATAAAGATTGCCATGCTAGAGAAAATGGAAAATACGTTCCTAAAATGGGTGTCAGCTTCATATTGCCGATTAAAGCTCTCATCAAGGAAGCTATATAAATATGGGCGTTGTGGCGCCAATTTTGTCCATATCTCGCCTATTTTACTAATCGTTGCCGGTAAATTATCCGACTGTATTTGCAAACTCAGAAATCGGCTTGCCATAGGAGCTAAGCGTAAGGTTAGGGGTTCAACACGTTTATGAAGAGAAAGATAATTAAAATCTTTTGTTACACCGATTACTGTTCCGTCCCGTCCCCATTGCGAAAAGCGCTTCCCGATAATATCTTTCGGGTTGCTATAACCATAAAGCCTTGCCGTAGCTTCATTAATGACTAAAGAATGTAACGTGTCTGCCGGGAAATCACGCGAGTAAGGCCTGCCGGCGACCATTTCAATGCCGAAATGGGGAATGAAATCAATATCCACTTCAAAGATGGCCGGAACTTCCATAACGGAATTACCATTTGCCGTCTCGATACTCGTACCGGCGTTCGGGAAATAGCTGCCAGGGACGCTACGGGATGCAGATACGGATACGACTTCTTTTTCGCGCAAAAAAGCCTGCTTAATGGACTCCAATTGCCGGAGTACCTGTTCATCATAATTGAAGTCTATGACCAACATATGGTTTTTTTTAAACCCGAGATTTTTATTTTGCAAGTGATCTAACTGTGATACGACGATAACAGTTCCGGCGATTAGGGCAATTGACAAGCTAAATTGGAAAATAACCAAACCTTTCCTTAAAAGGACTCCTTTTGGAGAAGTACGGAAAACACCTCGAAGGATGGTAATGGGCTTGAAACGGGATAAGACTAACGCAGGGTAGCTTCCTGCTAAAAAGCCGGTAATGAACAGGGTAAGGAGGAAAAGTGAAAATGTTTGCCAACTAAAGACAAAATCCGCGTTGATCTGCTTCCCGGTAACAGCGGCGACAAACGGGAAAAGCAGTAAAACCAATAAAAGCGCTAAAACAGCTGATATGAAAATCATAAGGAACGATTCAGTCAGAAACTGCCAAATCAATTCTTTTCTTGTGCTTCCTACTACTTTACGTACGCCAACCTCTTTAGCCCGCTCGAGCGAACGTGCCGTTGCCAAATTCATAAAATTGATGCACGCTATACATAAAATAAAAATACCTATTACCCCAAAAATGTATAAATTGGCCAAACTACCGGTAGCGCCAGGCTGGCGATCGGCACTTGAGTGCAAATAAGCATTTAACATCGGTTCAAAGGCAATACTGTACCGACCATCATCATTAGCATGGTGCCGATTTAGAAAGGCAGGAATGTCTGCCGTTAACTGCTCAAGATTTGCTTTTTCCGAAAGTAGGAAATAAGTATAGAAATCCACATAACCCCACTCATCAAAAACCTCTGCCCAAGATTGCCTAAAGGAGCTCATAGACATGAGCGCGTCAAAAGTGAAGTGTGAATTAGGGGGTATGTCTTCTAAAATACCGGTTACTGTATAGACACCCGGGGCGGCTCTCCCACCGGTATTACCTCCTTCAATGGTTTTGCCAATTGGATTTTCGTCACCAAAATATTTTTTGGCCGTGCTCTTAGTAAGCACGGCGGAATAAGGGGCGACCAGTGCTGTTTTTGGATTACCGGCAAGCAATTTCCAACTGAAGACACTAAAGGTGTTGGAATCAGCAAAAAAGACATTGTCTTCTTGAAAGGCTTTGTCACCATAGCGAAGCAATACAGGGGATCTGCCGGAAAATTGGACAACCTCTTCTACTCCCGGAAAATCAGCTTCTAGTGCTTTTCCCACCGGTGCATTCCCCCAAATTTGATAAGTATAATCCCCTTTTTGCCCCGCTTTCGTTGTTCCGCTGGTTCCGATCTCTTTATAACCGTGAACAACGCGATAAATCCGATCCTTTTTTACGTGGTATTCATCATATGACAATTCATTCCGGATGTAAAGCCCAATGAGAAGACAGCTGGCAAGGCCGATAGCCATTCCCGTTATATTAAGCGCCGTGTATCCCTTGTTTTTTAAGAGGGTTCGCCAAGCGATTTTCATGTAATTTTTTTTCATATTAAGTATCTTTTGAGTTGTAAGTTTTAAGTCTCACGTTTTACGTATAAGTCGCTACAAAAATTCTAATGGTCTTCGATGTGGCTTATTATTTAGCTCCTTTATTTAGTTTCGAGTTACTTATGACCTAAAACTTGCTACTCAGAACACTATTCACTTCGCAAGGAATCAACCGGGTTCGCCAACGCTGCTTTAATTGCTTGAAAACTGACCGTCAACAAGGTTATTATTAAAACGGCGACACATGGAAAAACAAGCAGCCACCCATTAATTTTAATGTGATAGGCGAAGCTTTGCAGCCAAGTATGCATGAAAAACCAGGCGATAGGTAAGGCTATCAATGAGGCCAAGGCAACAAGCTTTAAAAAATCTCCAGATAGCATTTGTATAATATCGGCTGTGCTAGCTCCTAGAACTTTCCGAATCCCCACCTCTTTAGTTCGCTGCGCCGTAGTGAAAATGGAAAGGCCAAATAAACCGAGGCAGGCTATTAAAATTGCCAAAGCCGTAAGTAGCAGTGTCATTGCCGCCTGTTTTCTTTCTGCGGTGTATTGTTTGGCAAAGTTCTTATCCAGGAAATAATAAGAAGTAACATTTGATCTGTCGAAAGTTTGATAGACCTTTTCCAAGTATTGGAGACCTTCCGGGATATGGTTTTTTGCCAGCTTAACGTATAAGTTGTCCTCCATAGTCGTTACAGGAGGCATTACCATCACGAGTGGTTCAATTACATGTTGAAGTGAATAAGTATGAAAATCTTTTACAACGCCCACGATTGTTCTTTCTGCCGTGTTTCCTCGATCGTCTATGTTAAACTTCATTCGTTTCCCAATCGGATTCGTCCAACCGAGCTTTTTCATGAGGGTTTCATTGATTAAAGCGGAACTATATTGATCTGAAGGCATTGCGGTCGAAAAGTTTCTACCCAACGATAGTTTGATATCCATTGTTGGTAGGAAGTCTGCGTCAACCATTAACTCCTGTGCAGGAATAGAAGGAGCGGAAAAATCGCCATCAGCGGTTTCAAATTTGTATCCCAAACCACCTAGGTTGTTATTGCCAATAGGGTTTCCCGCCGCTGAAACGCCTTCTATAAAAGGACTTTGCAACAATTGTGCTTTTAGAGCTGATATTTGATTTCGTACTTGCTGGGCATCGATATGGAAAGTTACTACTTGGTCTTTATTGAAGCCTAAATCCGCTTGTTCAGCGTAACGAAGTTGTTTAAAAATAACAAGTGATGCAGAAATTAATATAATCGTTATGACGAATTGAAAACTAACCAATGATTTCCGTACTGTAGCATTCATCGCCATGCTTCCGATTTGGCCTCTAAGTGCGGGAATCGTTTTAAAACGAGCTAAAAATAGAGCGGGATAGACGCCAGCAACAATTCCTGTAAAGAGAGAAAACACCAGCAACGTAATCAACGTGTTGAAGACACCGAAGCGCCAAACGAACAATTGCTTTCCGGTGAGTTCATTAAAGTAGGGGAATGCCAGTTGAATTAAAACAATTGCAATACCTGAAGCAATGAACGTCAGCAAAAGAGCTTCCGTTAAAAACAGAAAGGCAATGTTTCGTTTACCTGAACCGATCACTTTACGGACTCCTATTTCTTTAACGCGTGTTATATATTGAGCAGTGGATAGATTCAAATAGTTTATAAGGGCAATGAGAAGAATCAAAATAGCTACAACACTGAGTAAAGTTACTTTTTTTATACTGCTATTTGCACTTAGTTCGTAAGCGAGATTTGAGTGCAGATGAATAGAAGGTACGGGTTGCAGTTCGATTATATAATCGGCAACCTGCATACGCTTTTGGATGGTTTGAGCAGCAAATGATGCTAGTTTTTTTTCTAATGTACGATAATCGATGCCATCCTTGAGCAACAGATAAGTATACACATGGAAGTTCTGCCAACCTCCTGTGAAGTTATTATCGAAAGAACGAACACCGCTAAAACGTAAATGTGAATTTTGCGGTATATCAATAATGACACCTGTAATTTGGTTTGGAAAATTGTCATCAAAATACAGTGTACGATTAAAGGCCTGTTCCGCTGAACCAAATAACTTAGTTGCTAATTCTTCTGTAATAACAATAGATTGCGGCTTCAATAGGGCAGATGCCGGATCGCCATAAATAAAATGATAAGAGAACAATCGGAGTAAGCTAGCATCGGCAAAGACGATGTCTTCTTGTTTAATCTTTTTATCGTTTACCCTTATAATACCTCCGCCTTCAAGGTCAATGCGTGCTGCTGCTTCGATTTCCGGAAAAGCTGCTTTTAAAGCAGGAGCAAATGGAGGAGAAGTAGGCGCTTGATGTAGATCATTCCCATTCCATCTGGTACGTTGAACTACGCGGACAAGACGATCGGCATTCGTATGATAACGATCGTAGCTAAGCTCATCGGCAACATATAATGCAATAAACCAAAAAGCCGCTAACCCGATTGCCAAACCGATAATGTTAATGACTGAAAAACCTTTATTTCGGAAAAGGTTTCTCCATGCTATTTTGATATAGTTTTGAAACATCTTAATGGGTTCTTCAGTATCCCTGCTATCGATCCGTACAATTAAGTTGCCACATTAAGAAAGCTATTAAATAACCTCCAAAGACAGGTTTTAAAAAAAGTGATGTACGGAAATGAACACTTATTTGTTCATTTCCGTACAGGAGCCTATTGAACTTCTAAAAAGATTGCTTTTTTTATTGGTAAAAATATTTTTAATAATATATATATGCTTTTAAATAATATTTTTATATCTTTGAGTCATTATTAAACACCCTAAACTTATCATGAAAAGAACAATTGAACTGAACCTGCCGGAGGACTTTGTTGTCGTTAGTGAGCTATTTAATATTTCCGTAGAGAAAACGCTCGAGACACTCTCACAGCGTATTACACTTTACGAATTTTTGGATAAGGACAATAAAGTCAAACAGTCAGAGGCCATAAAAATTCTGCAACGGTTTTTAAGGTTTCAAGGTATTAGTAGAGAAAAGATGAATGATGATTTCGCTCATAAGTTTCATCCTTACTTAGAGAATATAAGCAAATTGATAAAAATAGATGCTGGGAGAAAATCGCGGGAATATCAATCAATAGTTAATTGCTGTTATGATGAATTAAACCATATCGCATAATATGAAGAAAGTAATAAAGATTAAGCTATTAAAAGATTTTGAACTGTTGTTTAAAATGTTAGATATCGAGCAAGAGCAGTTCTTTCAGTATTATTTGGATCGGATTTCTTTGCCTCGATTGATGAGTGTTCATCCTGAAGACCCCGAAGGTTTGCTGACGGATTTCTTTCTCAAGAATACACCGGTTGAGGACACAAAAGAAACACAAGAATATATCGAAAAGAAGGCAAAGGGAAAATATCATCACGCAATGATGACTATTGTGGGAACAGAATTGGAACAGCCGGAATGCGAAGAACAGTTAAGGGTTGAGGTGAAAAAATGGCGTGATGAATATGTTATGTTGAGAAAAAAATTAAAGGAAAAAGGGAGACCAATTAAAATCATCAATTATGGAAATTAAGATATATTTTACCTCCGAATTCGAAACAGCTTGTGATATCCTTTATTGGAAACCTGAAGAAATTTTACAGGAGTTTATTAATCTGGTTTCTTTAGCCAAATATAATAGTCAAGAGGTGAGTGATAATGAAGGGCTGGCAACTAAGTTTATGTTATATCAGACAAAGAAAAAGGGGAATCGACTGGTTCCGGCAAAACAAGTCCATATTGAATACTGTCAAAAACTGAAAGAAATTCAAAAAAATTATAAAGAAAACAGTCTTGATGAACGGCATGCAGCTGTTTCCAAGCTGTTTTCATCATGGCGAAAAGAGCTGATTATGAATATGTCAGAAAAGGACTTCATTATTAATGTGAAGGAGAGGAAGAAACAATTGGGTATTGATTAATCTTTTACCATAATGCAACCTAAACTACCTGTAACCTATGGAGGCATGTTGACACAAGATGAACTTGCCGAGCGATATGTCTATATTTCCGCGAGAGTTAGATGTAATTATACAGAGGAAGAGCTCTCTTTTTTACTGGGAAGAGCGCCCTATTATTTTAGCGATTATGAACGAATGGAGGAAGGGGCTAAGTTAACGGGGATTGATATGGAAAATTTGAAATACATTTTTTCGGAAATTTATCTAGATGAGCTATCCTTTGAAAAGGATGAATTTTATGCCTACAATGAAAAAAGAATTGTGAGAGTTCAAAAGGAATGCGAAAAGGATAAGCTGATATATCGGATTTTTCACCCTTGGATTCAACGAAAAAATAAGCGAAAGGTAAATGAGCCGCTTGTTCTTCATGAGTTATATCGCAATATTACTGTTTTAGAAGAACAGGAAATAAAAGAATATATGTTATACATGTTACGCTTACTCTTGCGCCGGCGCTTCTTTAATATGCCGCGAGCGCCTTATTGTATCTATCGGGAAGTGGATAAGCAAAAACCAGCAGGCACAACAATTTATCCGATTTGCCTAAAGCACGCCTTATACGACTTGACGCATAAAGGGTTATTCAGCATGAAAAGGATGAACGGCGTCTTATTTTTTTCTAGTAGCCTCTAATGAATAAACCTTATTCGCTTCGCAAGGAATCAACCGGATTCGCTATTGCAGCCTTAATCGATTCATAGCTTATGGTTAATAATGCAATCACTAAAGCAGCAATGGAGCCTATTACAAATACCACCCAACTTAAATTGATGTGATAAGCAAAATCATTTAACCAGCTATGGATCGCATACCAAGACAGCGGAACAGCGATAAGAATTGCTATAAAGATAAGGCGCATAAAGCGGATAGATAATAAACGAACTACACTGAGAACTGATGCGCCCAGAACCTTTCGTACCCCAATCTCTTTAAACCGCTGTTCGGCCATATAGGCAGATAAACCATAAAGACCCAAGCAAGAAATAAAGGTAGCAAGGATGGCAAAAAGATTAAACAAACTTCCCAGCTGCTGTTCCCCTCGATACAAGTTTGCTAAGTCTTGATCGAGAAAGCTGTAAGAAAAAGGAAATCCGGGATTTAGACGGGTGTTAATCTTTTCTAATGCCTTGATTGTCGCTTCTGTTTTACCGGGTTGCGTACGCACTGCAACTACACCTCCCCATCGATTCGGTTCCAGAATAATCGGTTCAATGGCCTGTTGAATAGGTTTAAAATTAAAATCTTTCACCACGCCGATAACAGTTCCCCGTTTATCCCACATTGCTAATGGTTTACCAACCGCTGTCGCAGCAGTTAGCCCCATCATTTTGGCCAGCTTTTCATTGATAACATAATTGCTTGAGTCGCCCCTAAAATCTTTAGAAAATCCTCGACCGGAAATGATCTTCATTTGAAAAACTTCAAAAAAACGTTCGCTTACGCTTAAGCTTGGAATAACTACTTGCGCATTTGGGTCTTTGCCTTCCCATTGTACGTTGATTGTACCGCTTGTTAAGTTAGTTGGCAAATCATTTGTAATAGTAAAATTGGCCGTTAAGGGATTTTGTTCTAGTTCACTTTTATAAGCCGTTTGCCTATTCCAGATATCACCCTTCATGGGCACATATAACAAATTTGACTTCTCATAACCCAAATTCATATTTTTTATGTAATTCAGTTGCCGATATACAACGGCGGTTCCTATTAATAATACAATAGACACGACAAATTGTAAGACAACCAGTGTATTTCGAAAGAGTAGATCGCCCTTTCCGCCAAGCTTCATCTGCCCTTTAAGTACTTTTATCGGTTGAAAACCGGATAAAAACAAAGCAGGGTAACTCCCGGCTATAAATCCTGTTATCAATGCAATGCCAATTAATATAAAAACGAGCTTGCCATCAAAAAGACGGATCGCCAGTTCTTTGCCAGCCAGGTAATTAAAAGCAGGCAAGAGAAGCCAAACAAGTGTTATAGCAATAAAAAGTGATAGGCAGGAAATTAAAACCGATTCGCCCAGAAACTGTCCGGCCAACTGAGATCGGGCCGCGCCAACAACCTTCCGCAAACCCACCTCTTTTGCCCTTCGGCCGGAGCGAGCCGTAGCTAAATTCATAAAATTAATGCAGGCAACTAATAGGATAAAAACAGCCACCAGCGAGAGGATATTTACATATTGAATATTACCATTGTCAGATAACTCTACCTGTAAGTGAGAGTGGAGATGTATATCCCGTAATGGTTGGAGATGAAAAGTTATTTTTTGATTAGTTTCATGTGATTTATAAAGCGCATTCATTTGGCTTTCCAAAGCCAATAGATTGGCTTCATTAGCCTCGAAATCCCTGTTTAACTGAATGTAAGAATAGAAATTAAAGTTCTTCCAGGTATTCTGGATCAGATCGTTATGCGTTTTCGCGATTGCCGCCATAGGCATGAGATAATCAAATTGCAGGTGCGAGTTAGTAGGGACATTCGCTAAGACGGCCGTTATGGTAAGAAGTTTTTCGTTATTTATTTTAAGCGTTTTTCCAATTGGATCTGTATTCCCAAAATACTTTTTGGCAAAGTTTTCCGTGATTAGTAAGGCGTCCGGACGCTTAAGCGCTGTGGCTTGATTGCCGGAAATCAACGGAAAGGAGAAGACGTCAAAAAACGTTGAATCGACAAAGAAGCCCCTTTTTTCTTCAAACTTTTTATCCTGATATTCAAAAGCATTAGTAGAGGGATGGCTTAATCGAACAGCATTTTTAATGGCCGGTATTTTAGCTTTAAGTTCAGCAGGCATACCGGCAGGGTTTACAGCCGCTTTGAAGTCGTCTGACGCTACGGCTGTAATACGATAAATTTCATTTGTGTGCTCATGAAAGCGATCGTAACTTTTCTCATTCCGAATCCAAAGAAGGATCAGAATGCTCGATGCCATACCAACTGCAAGGCCTGCTATATTCAGCGAAGAAAAAGATTTGTGCCGAATTAGATTCCTGAGGGCGATTTTGAAATAATTCTTTATCATTATAAGTATCAAGTATCTTTTGAGTTGTGAGTTGTAAGTCCTACGCTCTACGTATTAACTTGCTTCAAAAAAAGGTTTTTGATGTGGCTTATTATTAACTTCTTTGTTTAGTTTATCAAGACACTTATGACCTAAAACTTACTACTTCTAACTTCTATTCACTTCGCAATGAATCGACAGGGTTAGCAATTGCAGCTTTAATAGCTTGATAGCTTACCGTTAATAAAGCGATTGTAACTGCGCCTAGTCCGGCGAAGGCAAACATCCACCATTGCACGGTTATTTTAAACGCAAAGTTCTCTAACCATTTATTCATGGTCCACCAGGCAATTGGTGTGGCAATCATTAACGCGATCAATACCAGTTTGATAAAGTCTTTAGAGAGCAGTCCGGTTATTCCGCCAACGGTAGCTCCCAGCACTTTGCGAATGCCAATTTCCTTGGTGCGTTGAAAGGCGGTAAAGGCGGCTAAGCCATATAGTCCTAGACAGCTGATCAACAAAGTTATAGCGGTAGCCACATTCACCAGTCGGGATGTACTATGCTCCTGCCGGTATAGCGATTTTATCGTGTCATCATAGAATTGATAAGAAAATGGCGCTGTTGGGTAAACTTGTTTCCATTCTTGCTCAATAAGGGCAATCGCTTTTTTCCAGGAGGAAACCTTAGGTGAAGATAGTTTGATATTAAAAGTTGTTAAACCAGGCTTTTGCGCTGTAAAACCGAGTAAATCAATTGTGCTCTTCAAGTTAAACTGATGAAAATCTTTAATAACTCCAACAATAGTCCGCGGCATGTTACCTTGATATAAAGTTTGCCCAATGGCCTCTTCGGCACGAGAGAAGCCAAAGGCTTTGAGCGCGGTTTCATTTAGAAGCAATTCGCGCACGGTATCCGTTAACTGGGCGTTCCTTCCCGCAAGTAACGGTATTTGATAAAGATCAAGGTAATTATTGTCTATATTTTTAAACATCACTTGCTTTTGTATGGTGCCGTTTTTTCCGCGATAATCCATTAACCAAGCCGTCATTCGGTCAATCATCGGTAAGTCGCCCAAAGAAACCGCTGCGATCTCGGGATGTTGAGCCAGTCGTTGCTTTAAAACAAATTGAGAGCCTTGAAAAAGCGAGTCTTGCTGTAGCTTATAGGGGATTTCGACCGTTAAGATGGCTTCATGTTCAAAACCTAAATCTTTGTCCAAAGTATATTTCAGTTGTTGTCCGATAATAATGGCGCAAATCACAAATACCTGCGCAATTACAAACTGGAACACAATCAGTCCCTTACGGAGATTCAACTGATAGCCCCTAATCGATTGCTTTGTTTCACCTTTTAATACGCGGACGGTTTGTACACGGGTAGCGAGCCAGCTAGGATAGAGTCCTGCAAGAACCGTAATAAAACTGATCAATGCAATGGAAAAGCCAATCATACCGGGATAATTGGTGAAATTGTTCATACCCTCGGGGATGTATTCCGCAAAAACGCGCAGGGATAAAAATGTTAGAAATAGTGACAAGGCGACTGCTAGTAGACAGACAACAAAAGTTTCCAATAAGTAAGAACGGATAATGATTCCTGACGTACTTCCTAACGTTTTCCGAACACTTATTTCTTTTGCCCGTTGAGGTATTTGTGCGGTAGTCAGGTTAATATAATTGATACAGGCTAGGGCAAGTAGAAAGAACGCAATGCCTATCAAGCCGAATAATACGGATTTATTGGCGGTACGGGTGTCAGATTGGGTGGCAAAATGTTTGTCCTTCAGCTGAAGCAGCTTAAAATGTGATTTAAAGTTGCGTTGTTTAAAAACCTCGCTGTTGATCTTTTCGTTTAGTGCATTCAATTGATCAAGAACAGTCTTAGTGCTAACCCCTTTCTTAAGCTTAACAAACAATAGCTCATTGGAAGATAAGCTGCTCCAATCGGTACTGGTAAGACTTTCTTGGTCTATAGGAAAAAACTCTTGTGCAGGAAAACTATTGAGATAGCCTAAATCTGCGAGAACACCGGACACCGTTTTTTGTATGGTATCATTATAGGTGATGGTTTGTCCAATAATTTCTGAAAGGCGTTTACCGGGGAAATAGTATTGTGCTCGCGAAGCAGTTAATATAACTTGCTCTGGTGTTTTCAGAGCCTGCTGGGCATTTCCCGCTAGCCATTGATAGCCTATCATTTTAAAATAGCCTGGTAATGTGGCTATCCGTTCAGAGAGGTTTTCTACCAACGGACTTTTGGCAGTTTGGGCCGTTTCGTAATGCTGATAATAAACAGGAGAAACCTCCTCCAGTCCGGAAATTTCCCGGAGCATTGCTGGCAATACACCTTTAGGAACAACAGCCATCTCACGATCCCGTCCATCTGGTGTTTTGAAGCTCGATGTCAGTTGAAAAATGCGTTCACGATCGGGTTCAAATTTATCATAACTAAATTCAAAGCTAACCATTCGAAAGATGATCCAGGACGCGCTAATGCCTATGGCCAATCCCAAAATATTTAAACCTGTAAATAGTCGATTCCGCCATAAATAGCGAAAGGTCGCTTTAAGGTGATGATTAATCATTTGGTTACTGTATAAGATTTCAATATGTATTGTGTCGATTACGTTGTTGCTGGGTACTATTTTTCAATGACGAACGTACCTTAACCAACTGTTTGTGCACAATTAGGCGGCCACAATAAAAAAGCAGTGCTTTCGCAGCTTGAACGAGGTTTAGAATAAAAGTAATGTACGGAAATGAACAAAGAGTGTTCGTTTCCGTACAAAGGACAGCTGAGAATACCATTTTGTAAGGTAACCTTTAGGAGGGCGGTATAAAGGTCCCATAAAGAAAGATCCCGAAGCGTAAAAGTGTCGGGGATTGATTCGGTAAAAAGGTGTCCTAATTCTTGAGTTAAATCCAAGAGTATTATGTTTTTTAGATGATATTTTGGAACATGATTGATATATCCAGACCGTAATTCAGAGAGACTTTTAGACTGCGAAGAATCTATTTAGCCATCGTAAAAGCGTATCTTTGCAGTCTAAAAGTATATAAATGGTAATAAATGAAACCTTAATGGTCAGAAGCGGTGGGAGATGTGAGTTAAGTAACAAAGAAGGGGAATTGGTGGTTTATAGCATAACTCCTGATAGCTATTCGAATAATGAGCTTGTAATAGCCAAGACATTAGCGGATCAGCTGGAAGGTAAAGAAGCTTTTTCTCCCGAAGATTGGCGTTTCTTGCCGGATGTTATGTGGAGTGAGCTACCGGCCGTGCAGGTATTAGCTTGGCGGGTACTGAACCACTTGAAAGGAGAAAGCTGGGCAGCGGATGCACTTGACATTCTTTATTTGGAGCAAGAGACGCTTTCGTGGGCACAAGCTGGGTTTTTTGAAGAAGGAGAAGCTCTTAAGCCGATGCATAAGGATGCAAATGGCAATGTGCTCCAAAATGGCGATTCCGTGGTATTGACAAAAACATTGGATGTAAAAGGAAGTTCGATCTCCGCCAAATTAGGAACTGTGGTGAAAAATATTCGTTTGGTAGAAGATAATCCCGAGCAGATAGAAGGAAGAGTAGAGGGACAGTTGATTGTGATTCTAACTAAATACCTGCGTAAACAATAATTAGTACCCGGAGGTGTAAACTTCATCTAACACGACCTCCAAATAAATTTTGCGGTGCTGTCCCCGCAAAATTTATTTTGCACAAAAATAGAAGTGTTTACGCAAAACATGTAGCTAGGTTTAGGAAGGGCTACAACGCATTGCTAGGTTTTACGACATGGTCGTCTTTTGCCGATTCAACCAATTCTTTATTTGAAGATTCTGCCAGTATTCGCTTCTCCAGTTGAGCGAAATTAGTGGTGCAGGAAGCGATGGCAATGGCTTGGAAACGTTCGTAACAGGCCATAGCGATTGCCAATTCTTTGTCGTTGGGAGCTGCTTCCTTTTTATAACGAACGGCATGCAGACTGTTGGCAAGCGATTTAAATGCCTGCTTTGTGTCGTCTCCTCCGAAAACAAAACAATCAGCGAGCTGTGGCGATATAAGCTTGGTGACCTGAAGCAAAAATGGAAGCGTGCTCTGATCTACATGATAGCCAAGACAGGCATAAATCAAACCAATACAAAGTTGCTCCATGCTCTGAGAGAGAAGAAACATGGCTATGTGAGTGTCTTGACGTTGATGGATGGCAAGTTCTGCGCAGGTTAGAAAAGTATCGGCTTTATACTTTTTATAATTCCAAGCAGCTTGTGCTTTCTCTAAAGTCAGCATCCAATCAGGTTCAGGAATAGAGAATAAGGGTTGGTCTGCATTTTGGTAAAGTACCGTCCCGTGGGTAAGTGTTTGTATAAAAAAGCGATTTTTCTTTTCGAGCTCTTGACTTACCCTGGATGATGCACATAAAATTACGGTAACCCGGATATCCGTATGGGCAATAATATGGCTTTTAGAAGTACTGCTCTTCGTACTGATGCCAAGCAGATAACAATGTTCTGTTTGCCTGATATCAAGGTTATCACATTGGTAAAAGGCTATTTTTTGTGATTCATGAGTTTCATGTCCAATAAGGACTAGCTGTTGCAGCGCTTCCTTTTTAATAAGATTCGTGCAAATAGTAGTTAAAGCCTTTGCTTGTTGTTCATTCAACTGGTTGCGTAATTGATCGGGAAGTGATAGCGTGATAGTGGGTGGGGCGTTGATTGTTGTTGCCTGTATAATGGGTTCGACCGATGCTTGCCGGATCATCGCATCGAGTTCGATCATGCAAGTATGGTAATAGTCGTTGCACCAATCTAAAACGGGAATCAGTTTGAATACCAACTGCTCGATTTCCTCTTTTTCCACTTCAAACTGTCGTTCATAACGCACGGCCGTATAAGATTGATCGATCAATTTGACTAAACGATAATAATGGGGTTCTTCTTTGTCAAAAAGGGTCGCCAGTTCAGGGATGTACCGGGTAATTAACTTAAGATGCTCCTGTAAACTATGACAGGGGCGATCACGCTTAAAAACAGCCTTTTCAATACCCCGAAAGGTTAATTCTGTAGCTTGGTGCAACATAAACAGAGCTTGTTCAAAGTTGTTTTTGCTACGATAGAATTCCATACCTTCTAAGAAATCACGCTGTTTAATCGCTGCTTTTTCAAAATGTTCCCGCGCCTTTGTTCGGATACTTTCCAGTTCTATTTGTGTAAGATGAGGAAGAGGTTTTTTGCCTAAACTTAGTTTCAAATGCTGCTTGCGGCATGCCAAGGTGGAGTAGAGTGTTCCGTTTTTGATTGCTGTTTTCAGTTCGCCATAAGGTATCAACGTATAACTATGCAAGGGTGTTTCCGCTAGACAGAGTTCAGCCATTGGTTCTAAGGTTTTGGCAGGAACCTGACACTTGGAGTCAATTACAATGAGTAGGTGCTGTTTCTCTTCCCCTAAAAAAGTATAGGGGAATTCGTAAATACAGTCAACAGGAATCTTTTCAGCCAGTTTTTCCAGAATGGGTTTAATATCATTCATGATCAAGGGATTTATTGTGACAACATCTAATTGCTGTGTATAAGCTCATTTTTGTAAAGAATTTCTTTACAAGTTTAAAGAAATAATTTCAATATTCAAATAAAATGTAAAGAAATTCTATATAAATAGAATATTTGTCGGTACAACATAAACTAAAATCTTACAAAATGACTTCGTTAGGAGAATATTTAGCCAAGAAATCTGTCAATAAATCGCTTGTTGCAAGGCGTACGGGATTAAGTAAACCAAGGATTAGTGAACTGTCGCTTAACCCTACAGCAAAATTAAGGGCTGATGAATTGGTATTGATTGCCAAAGCGATTGATGTTGATCCCTGCGAGTTATTAATAAAGCTCTATGGGCATTTGAAATTAAAAACAGAATGAGATAAACACATTATCGCTTACCTGTTCGGTAAAAAGCATCGTAACTTTTGCATGTAATCCAGAAATATTATGATTATTTCGGAATCAAATCCAAAAATATTATGGTTATTTTGGAAAACGACCCAACAGCGGGAAATTGATTTAATAGAAGACGATTATGGCAAACTCCATGCATTTGAATTTAAACGGTCTGGCAAAAGAAAGGTACGTTTTCCTCAAACATTTACTGCAAACTATCCAGAAGCCTCCCCGCAAATTGTTAGTCCAGAAAATATGGATGAATGGCTGCTCTATATGTGAATAAGAGTCTTATGCCTTTATCGGTCTTCGTTGTTCATTCTGAGTAGGATCATACGAATAACCAATAACAATTAACCAATAACCAAAATCATTCACTTCTCAACGAATCCACCGGATTTGCTTTGGCTGCTCGTAATGACTGAACACCTACTGTCAAAATTGCTATTAGTAATGCGGCAACTCCCGCCAAGGGAAAAATCCAAACGGGCATATCCATACGATAAACAAAATCGTCTAACCACAGATTCATAGTCCACCAAGCAATAGGGGCCGCAATTAAAAAGGCAATGATAACAGGTTTCACGAATTCGCGGATCACTTTAGCTGTGATATGGGCCACCGAAGCACCCAATACTTTCCGTATACCGATTTCTTTTACTTTTTGATGAATAATAATGAGTGCTAGACCAAATAAGCCCATGCACGAAAGCAAAATGGCAATTCCCGCCGAGACCGAAAAAAGCGTAGCTAGGCGTTTCTCTTTTTTATACCAACGGTCGATATTCTCATCAATATAGCTTCCCTTAAACTCTGCGTTCGGTTCCAAGCTGGCATACGTTTTCTTGAGCATATCCATGGTAGCAACCGGGTTTTGCGTATTGACTTTTACGAAAATATAATCTAGGGAGGGGTCGCCTTCAATAGCGATTGTGAGGGGCTCCGTTGGATTGTGCATAGAATACAGGTGAAAATCTGGAATGATGCCTATGATATGCCAGCCATTGCGGCCCGCTGAATCGGTATTAATATTGCGCCCCAGTAATTGCCCGCTACCGAGTTGCTTGGCCATACTTTCCGTGATGATAACAGCTGCTGATGTGTCTGCTGAAAAAGCAACAGAGAAATCCCTTCCTTCCAATGGTTTAATGGACAGTGTTGTCAAAAAATCGTAATCAGCTGAAATGTAGGTTGTTTTTATATTCTTTCCTTCATGGCTGAAGCCGACCTGCGATTTAGAAGTACTTCCATCTTTGCCAACACCCAAATTAACGTCTGCACCCGTTACACTTAATACCGACGGGTTAGAAGCGAGACGCGTACGTAATTTGGCACTGATATCCCGACCGTGTGTAACGTCTTTAACGGGTATGCTAACAATGGATGCGGTATTGTAACCAAGACTAGCCGTGCGAAGATGCTGAAATTGCAAATAGCATATAGCCGTCGCACAGATTAGTATGATAGCGGTGATAAACTGGAGCGTAATCAGAATGTTCCTGCCGATTCCTGATTTAATAATGCTGAATTTGCCTTTAAAGATGTCTGTAGTTTTAAGCTTGTTCAAGATGAAAAAGGGATATCCGGATGATAAAAAGGAAATGAGTATCCATATGGCACATACACTTATTGCCATTTGCGGATTGTAAAGAACGGCATGATCGAGTTTAAAGAAATTATAAAGCGTCAGTATTTTAATAAGCGCAGCTACACCTAACAAACCAATAAATAATGAGAGTCCGATCTGTATAAAATTCTCCCAAAACAATTGTCCCCATACCTGCCGGGCGGCGGCTCCTAAACACTTTCTTACACCTAGTTCTTTGCTGCGAGTGAATGATAGGCTGATTTGAATATTGATAAAGTTGAAGCAGGCAATAAATAAAATAACGATACTCACCAACAGGAGAATATAAAGATAGGTTTTGCTGACGGTATCGCCCGAACCTATTTCCGTATTAAAGTGAAGCTTGTTTAAGGATAACAAACGCATACCTAAATAATCGCCATTGGCATCGGCTTTGAATCCGTCTCTTTTTAAAGACTCCCCGTCTGGATGCAAATACTTTTGCACGAACAAATGCAGTTGCTTTTCCGCTTGTGCTTGACTTACGTGTGGCGCGAGGCGCACGTATACATTGTGATGCTGCTCATACCATTCTTCCTTGGTTCTGGCCCAGTTGGGATCTAGCTCTGTGCGTGCCAAGATGGGGAGCTTAAAGGTTGAATTCTGCGGAGCGTCTTCCATTACAGCGGATACGATAAGACGCTTCCAATCACCACCTATTTTAATCTCAACTGGTTTTCCTATGGGGTCTTGTTGGCCAAATAAACTAGTTGCGGTCGTTTGATTCAACACGATAGCATCTATGTTATCCAACGGTGAGCGAGTTTGACCGTGTATAATCCGGAAGGAAAAGATGTCGAAAAAGTCAGGGTCAACTAGATTTATTCCCTGCTCGAGTGATTTGGCTCCATTACGAATTTCTCTACCACTATTTTTAATTCGAGTTACTTTGTCGATCCCAATATTCTCCTTCTTCAGGTAGGTAGCTACCGGATAACCCATGGTAGCGCCAAGTTCCGTTCCCTTTACTAAATTATGGAATTCATAGAGCTTAAATACGCGATCTTTATACCGATGAAACTTATCAAAAGAAAATTCGTGATAAACAGCAGCCAATAATAGCATGCTACAGATAAAGGCGATGGCCATTCCCAATATATTAATAAAGGTGTGCGCCCTATGCTTTAGCATATTGCGCCAGGCAATTTTTAGATAGTTTCTTATCATTTCGTTTTCCGTTACTCGTTGTTTGATCTGACGCGTCTTGGCAGATTTCAGCATCTTGATTGACAGGTCTACGAACAGCTGACAATCAAGAACCAATAACTAAATCTATTCACTTCTCAACGCATCAACCGGTTTATTAAGCGCTGTTTTAATGGTTTGCAAAGCAATTATGAATAATGTAATTCCTCCTAAAACCAACAGGGGTATAATAAACGTACTTGCTTCCAGTTCTGTTCTTATATAATAATTTGTTAACCATTTTTTCATTAACCAATAGCTAGTTGGTACCGCTATGCATGCCGCTAATAGAAACAGTGGATATACATCGTGGATGAACAGATAAATAATTTGTCTAACAGAGGCTCCTAAAACCTTTCGTATGCCTATTTCCTTCACCCTTTTTTGTAGATTGTGTGATACAAGCCCTACAATGCCTAATAGAACGATGATCATTGCAAGTATAGTCGCTACTGTTCCTGCATGTTTCAACTGCATTTCCGTCCTATACTGTTGTGCTAGTTTAGCATCCATAAACGTGTAATCAAACGGGGCGGTTGGTAATATTTGCTTCCAAGCAGTGGTTAAATGATTTAATGAAACGCCGACATTTCCTGGTTTTAAGCGAATACTGAAATAGCGGTAAACATTACTGTTTTTTATGTTAAACCATAGCATTGGTCCGATGGGAAAGTGCATAGAGGTCCCATAAAAATTTTTTGTTACACCCGAGATGATAGCAGAACTTGCATCCGTAAAATAAATGGCTTGATTAACGGCATCGACAGGACTGGTATAACCAAGTGCCTTTGATAAAGCTTCATTGATTACTACACGGTCCGTAGGTTCGGACGCTTCGTTAGGGCTATAAAAATTGCCCGCAAGTAGCGGTATTTTATAGGTTTCGGCAAAATGCCGATCGGAAAAAACTAAACCGGTACTGATGGGATCGGTGCCTGTCGCGTTTTTCAGAACGTTTGTATTGCCCGAAGACATCGCCCCGGGGATATCATAAGAGATGGAAATATTTTCAACCTCGGGGAGTTTAGCGAGTTCTTGCCTTAATACTTCGGTATGTCGTAAGCCTTCTGCAGTCCAATCGCGTGGCACCTGTACCGTTAATAGATATTCTTTATCATAACCTAGGTTTTTGCTAAAGAACAAACTAACCTGTTGGGCAATAATAGCCGATGATGTCAGTGCAATCAGCGCAATAGCAAATTGAACACTGATTAACCCCCGAAGAAGAAAGGACCCATCTTTGCTTTGTGCCAGCTTACCGCGTGCTGACTGGACGGTAGGAAGCGAGGATAAACGAAGCGCCGGATAGGCTCCGGCAAATAGTCCTATTATTAAACAACTAAGGATAGCGAATATCCAAAACGACCCGGGTAAGTTGAAAAGTGAGGGGATGGATTTTCCCAATACGTTGGATATTACCTTCGACAAGAAAGGATAAAGGCATATTGATAGTAACATAGATATAACCACAGCCAATAAGGCTTCAGCAATAAATTGGGCCTGTAATTGTTTTTTGGTACCCCCAACCACTTTTCTGATGCCAATTTCTTTCAATCGGTTAGCGGAGGTATTGATGCTAATATTAACAAAATTAATGACAGCCAAGAGCAAAATAGCAAAAGCAACGATCGAGACGGTGTACAGCAAATGCTTAATCGATCCATCACCTTTTTCCAGATGATAGGTCTTTAAAGGCGCCAGCGAGGCTTTATAATCTTTTACGATCGCTTTAGGAGCATGTGCTTGAATGAGATCTCGTATAGGTTTCTCCAAAGAACTTGGAGAGACATTTGGTTGTAGCTCTAAATAGGAAGCTATATAAAGGCTTTGCCAATCGTCAATAGGTCGGCCAAAAAAGCTGGTTGATTGTATTGGTAGTATTAAATCTGTCGCGGGGCCCGTCAAGTTTAAAACAGCATTTTCTCCTTTGTTTTCCAACACGCCACCAATCGTAAAAAGCTGTTCTTGATTGTTAAAGTTCCGGACAGTAAGTTGTTTACCCAGCACCTCCTCATTCCCAAACAGACACTTAGCAAAGGGTGCTGATAAAATGACCTGATTTGGTGTTTTTAATGCATGGTTTACATTGCCGCTAAGTAACTTGAAACCGAACATTTCAAATAAACTTGAATCAGCTACAATAGCGTTACTTTGAACAGGTTGGCCGTCATAGGCAATAATAGCCGTGATGCCATCAAAGCGGAAATAGTTCTTTACTAAATGGGGATAATTCTCCTTAAGAGCCCGCGGGAGCATACCAATGGCGGAATATTCGTTAAGATTACTTTTTAAGAGATATTGCTGATCAATATGTTTAATGTCTTGATTGACCCGAAGTTCTTGCCATACAAATGCACCGATAAGCAATGCAAAGGACAAGCCGCACGCTAAGCCCAGTATATTGATCGCTGTATTGAATTTGTGTTTTCGTAAGTTTCTCCACGCAATTTTGATATAATTTTTAAACATATTGTCAATTTTTCGGCGATGTATCGGCTATTCATTGAATTGCTTAAAAACTTTGCCAAATCGAATGGGCATTATAAGGTCTTGATTTTTAGTGTATTTTGCTAGTGTAAGTGATGTGGCTGTTCGATATCGGACAGCAGAGTGTGCGATACCGTACAGTGGATTAAGTTTCGTTAAAGGGAATTTGTCTAGGCGTCTACTTTCTTGATCATTTCAATATGATCAATCCCATCTTCATCATAGACTTCTCCATCCACAACAAATCCAAGTGATTCGTAAAAGGGTGTGGCATATACCTGAGCAGCGATACGGATGGGACCTTCGCCAAATAGCTCATAACACGCTTGAATGGACCGCTTCATCAGCTCTTTTCCCAAGCCGGTTCCTCTGGCGAGCTTGCTGGTAATAATACGGCCAATCGACATTTCCCGATAGGATATACCCGGAGGAACCAAGCGTGCATAGGCCGCCAAGGTTTCGTCCTGATAGATTAATAAATGATGGCACAACTGGTCTTTATTATCGGCATCCAAATAGGCACAATTTTGTTCTACGACAAACACCTCACTTCTTAATCTTAAAAGCGCATATAATTCATAAGGATTAAATGCGTCGAAAAGTCTGATGTACTGCCTGAGGGAGCTAATATCAAGTTTCATAATAGGACAAAGATACAGGCTTTTTTTGTTTAAGTATCAAGTATCAAGCCTGCCTGCCGGTAGGCAGGTATCAAGATATTCTTAAACTCCTATTTGTAGAGTTACGTCTTATATCTCGCTAACGGCATCTTTTTTTAGTCTACTAACCAATAACGAGCCACTAATAACCAATAGTAAAGATTTTAGGAGCCTCTTCTGATTAAATCATGCATTCAATCTAATAAATTCCTGAGGAGAAAGAACGGGTAGAGAAGGGAGGCTGTTTTTCTGAAAATGTTGATCGCGACTAATGACAAAATCAAGTTTATGATGCAGAGCCGTATAATATAATAAAGCATCTTCCACGTCAGTCATAGATGAATGGATCGCCGCCAAAACCTGTTCATGAGGAATTTCGATACTGTCTAAAAAGCTTAATAACGAACCGAGAATTTCTTTTGCTTTAACGGGACCATATGATTTGGTGATCCAGTAAGCACATATTTGTATGACAGAAGGGGATATGTATCCTTTTATCTTCCCTTGTTCCGCCCAGACTATAATGGTTTTTCCTTCTTCATAGGCTTTTCTTTGGAGAACAAAATCTAGTAGAATGTTGACATCCAACAATACTTTAAAAGCCATATTTATCCGCGTTATCCTCAAAATAATCTTTTGCCAAATCCGCTTGATCTTGGATTTCAGGTTTTGGCAAACTTTCAATAAGCTGAACGATTCCTTTTTCAGGCGGCTTTTTCACAATGAATGTTCTAAAATAACTTTCTACAAGCTCGGAAACACTACTGTGTTTTTGGGTGGCATATGCTTTTACCTGTGCCAATAGCTGTTCATCAATAGTTAAATTTAATTTTGCTTTCATGGGCCATTCTTAATAAAGCAAATATACGCATAAATTTACAATATACGCATCCGTTGCGAGCAAGATGTTTTATTTCATTACGAGATGGGCTAAACCGTTAATCATATCTTTCCCGCAGATAAATAAGATTTTCCTCAATCCAAAATTCGTTTAGTGACAGCAAGGAAGTGGTGGAATTCTTGATTTGGTGAATTGGCAGTTTCATCGGGTTGTATTGCACGCTTGCTTTTATACCTCTACTATAGTAATCCCTTTTCTTCTAGCGATACCTTTATCTCCTTGTGCTTATCCCAGAACTTTGTTTTGATGGTATGCATTACCGTCTTGAATTCAGGCAGATTTCTAAAAGGTTTAACTAAAGGATCTCTTTCAAGTAAAAGTATCCAATATTGATAATTATCTACCTTGCTAAATAGCTTCAAGTGATCGAGGGTTTTCTTGCTGTCTTTCAGATAAGCGTAGTACATAGCTAGGTGTACATGCTTATAAATAGATTGGTCATTGTCCGCAAACTCTTTAAAACTGGTTATGAATTTATTCGACTCCTCGTTAAAGCCCAATTTAGCTAGAACGATTCCAACAGTAAGATCTACGTGTTTAAAAATGTCCAATCGTTGAGCTTCACGCAGTTTAATAAATTGCTTGTAATACCGATAAGCGGCTTGATAGTCACCAATGTAACAGTAAACATTTCCTATTTCCTGCAAAATATGGAGTTGTGTACTATCTCTATCCCATTCTTTCAGCAACAACTGTTTTGTTTGTTCGGTATTACTATCTTTGGCAAAAAGGATGGCTGCCTTTACCCAGGTGGCATAGGAATTTTCGGGGTTGTAACTTATCGACTTATTAATGTAATGAAGTGATTCTTCGACAAATCCGGTTTGTATCAGCGCATTGCTGAGGTGTAAATAGTTAACGCTTGTGGTCGTAGAATCTTGTAATCCCGCATTCAACTTAACCCCTAGAAGCGCATACTCGAGGTACTTGGCGGTATTGGGAATAGAATAGTTGTAAAAATCTAATAAAAAGTGGATAGCCAAAATGGAATTAGGATTGTATTCCAAGGCTTTTTCAAGATAGGGAATGGCAGCCTCATGGTCTTTTTGATGTGCATAAAATAAAGCTTTAGCGATCAGGCTCTCGGGCAAAAGAGGGTCGCATAAAAGTGCTTTATCTGCGTAAAAACCCATTTCAGCGGTATAAATTTTTCTTTCTTGAAAAAGATCCAGATAGTAATAGGCGATGGCAGAAACGGCATAAGCAAGGGCAAATTGAGGATCTTCTTTAATAGCCCTTTTGAAATAGCTGATGCCCTGCTCTAAATTGGTACGGCCACCTTTATGTAATAAATCGCTGCCTTTCAAAAAAAGGTCGTATGCCACCAAATTCTCGGTTGGATTTTTTTCAATCCTCGATCGTTCTTCACGAGTAATGGTCGCTTGAACTTCTTTGGCAATGTCTTTGGCAATATCCTGCTGCAATTGAAAAATATCTTTAACCTCTCTGCGGTATTGACGAGACCATAAGTGTCGATCATTTAGAGCTTCAATCAACTGCACATTTAACAAAATTTGGTTACTGATCTTTTGACCGCTCCCCTCTACAAAATAATTTACATTTAGTTCTTTTGCCATCTCAGGGATGGATTTGAATATATTTCTGTACTTTTCGGACGATGTCCTACTCGTTACTTTCAAATCTTTTATTTTTTGAAGGTTATTGAGCGTAGATTCCATGAGACCATTGATTAAATAGACATTAGTGGAATCATTGCTGTCATTTTTGAAAGGTAATACGGCAATCGATTTTTCAAGTGAGCTCTTAGCAGATGAATCTTTCATACCATACCTGAGTAAAGCGATGGCTAATACAACGATTAACCCGGCAGATAGTAAGATAAAAATGAAGCGCCGATTACGGTTTTTGGAAATAGCAGGAGGAGGAATATTTTCCGTTGCTTCTCTTTGACTATTAGCCGCTCCGGGAGGGAAGCCATAATATTCGCGAAAGCACTTGATAAAATAGGACGTGCTGCTAAAACCGACACGGTCTGCTACTTCAGAAACGTTTAAAGAAGACTCCCGTAGCAGATTCATCCCATGCTCTAAACGCACCTGCCTGATTAGTTGACTTACTGACAAATTGCTGAGCTTTCTCACTTTACGGAGTAGGTTTGAACGGCTCATGTTCAACTCTTCAGCTAACTCGGAAACGCCAAACTGCTCATTAGAGAGATTTTTCTCCACGATGGTAGCAATTTGACGGATAAACTCATTTGCAATGGGCTGATAATCAGGCATTGGTTTACATCTTATCTTTTCATATCAAACTTAGACAAATTCCTTTTTATAGGCAATATAATACCGTCACATATAAAAGGAAATTGCTGGTCTCTTCTCTGCGTTTGGAGCTTATTGTTATTAAGGAAATATACCTATTTGAACGATTATGCATCATAATTTATATCGATTCATCATAATTTATATTGTCATCTCTAAACTTGATGGTTTTATCCGCATGGCTATTTAGTGTACCATGTGAACTAGAACGATCTTTACAACATAAAAAAATCGAAAACAACTAATACTAGCCATCATGAAAACGAAAGAAAGAAATTTATCAAAAGCAGCTTTTACATTATCCTTTTTAATAGCCTTGTTTATTATGACTGGATGTCGAGGCGGTTCTAACCAAAAGGAAAATGCTATTGAAGATAAGGACAAGGTTGCCGCTCCAAAAGTTGATATCCACACAGCAGTTATAACGGGAAATTTGGAAGCTGTTCAGCAGCATATCGACGCGGGAACAGATCTAAATAAGAAAGATCCTTATGGAGGGTCAAGTCCGCTAATATCCGCCGCGTTATTTGATAAGCCGGAAATGGTTAAGCTATTAATCGACGCAGGAGCAGATCTGAATTTTCAGAATAAGGAGGGATCCACTGCACTTATTACGGCCGCATTTTTTGGTCGGCCTCATATTGTCAAAATGTTACTGGATAGTGGGGCTGATAAAACAATAAAGAATAAATATGGAGCTACAGCCTACGAATCTGTAGCAGCGCCCTTCAGCGAAGTCAAGAGTACCTATGATATGATGGGTAAAATGCTTGAGCCTTTTGGATTGGAGTTGGATTACGCATATCTCGAAAAAATTCGACCGGAGATAGCCGCCCAATTGAAATAATATACAAAGAAAAAGGAAAGAATATGCCAGTACTAGATAGAAGATACGATATTGATTGGATGCGGGTCATCGCGATTGCATTGCTCTTGATATATCATATAGCAATCGGTTTCCAGCCTTGGGGGATGATGATCGGCTTTATCACGAATGAAAAATCATGGGATGCTTTGTGGATCCCTATGAGCATGATGAACATATGGCGGATACCACTTTTATTTTATGTGTCAGGGATGGGTGTTTATTTTGCCATGAGAAATAGAAGCTGGAAACAACTTTTTCTGGAGAGAGCCAAAAGGATATTACTTCCATTTCTTTTTGGGATGCTATCGATCGTTCCGCTCCACCTTTATATATGGCAAAGGTATTACCATTTTGATACAGCCTATTTACCCGGTCCCGGCCATCTATGGTTTCTTGGTAACCTTTTTGTTTATGTTATCATGTTCGCGCCGATTTTTTTCTATTTAAAGCGGCAAGAACATAGTCGGCTAGTGAATAGCATGAAAAAGACATTTAGTAGTCCGCAAGGCATACTATTAGTAATGAGTGTATTTATCGCCGAAGTTTTATTAATTGATCCGATGCCTTTTGAATTGTATGCGATGACATGGCATGGTTTCGTTCTGGGGATGCTGGCGTTCTTCTTCGGCTTTTGTTTTGTCTTGTGTGGTGCTACCTTTTGGCATATGATTCTAAGGTGGCGATGGCTGTTTCTTGCGTTTGCAGTAACCTTTTTTATAATAAGGATTACTTATTTTCAGTCTTCAGCGCCGACTTATATGCTGTCTATTGAGTCGAATTGCTGGATTATTTCATTTTTTGCATTTGCTTACAAATATTTCAATTATCCCAGTAGCATACTTTGCTATTTAAGCCGTGCGGCGTATCCATTTTACATACTTCATATGATTTTTCTTTACCTTGGATCTTATTTTATCTTTCCATTGGATATAGATGTACGTATTCAATTTGTTTTGGTTTTGCTCGCTACGATAACCGCTTGTTTCCTTACTTATGAATTCCTTATCAGAAGAATACCTTTCATCAGATTACTATTTGGATTAAAATGAAATCATCGCTATTATTATTCTATTTGTTATCAGCTCTTAATAGAACATAGCAAAATAACCGACAACTAATAACCAACAACTAATAACCAGCCTCACTCATTGCGCAAACTATTCACCGGATTGGCCAATGCGGCCTTAATTGCTTGAAAGCTGATCGTTACAAAAGCGATGATCAGGGCCATAACTAAAGCAAAACCAAAAATCCACCATTCCATCTCAATGCGATAAGCAAAGTCGTTTAACCAGTTGCTCATAACATACCACGCCAAGGGAAGAGCGATGACCGCAGCAATGAGGACTAGACGTAAAAAATCGGTAGAAAGTAGTCGAATAATGGTTGTGGTACTGGCGCCTAGTACTTTTCGAATACCTATTTCTTTGACGCGCTGTGTGATGGTAAAAGCAGAAAGGCCGAACAAGCCCAAACAGGCGATGGCAATGGCAATACACGAAAATAAGGTAAATATTACCTGTTGTTGCTGTTCCGCTTTATAAAGATCGGCAAAACGGTCATCCAAAAAAGTATAAGTAAAAGGTGTTTCCGGTAAGTATTTTTCCCAGACTGCTTGTAAGTGCGCTAAAGCTTGCTGGACATTCCCGTTAACCTTAATCGAAATTCGCCCGTAACCATTCTCATCAGTAGAACTAAACAAAACTAAGGGCAAAATGCGTTGATGTAAAGATTCGAAATTGAAATCGTTCATAACGCCGACAATTTGTCCCGCCCTCGTGTCGTATTTAAAAGGTTTACCAATCGCGTCTTCCGGCGTTAATCCCAGAACACGAACTGCAGCTTCGTTCAGAATAAAGGATGAAGTGTCTCGATCATTATCGGCGCGAAAATTCCTGCCGGTAATGATATCTATTCCATAAGTAGGGATAAAACCGGCATCGCTACGTACATATTTGATATCAGCCTTTGAAGGAGCGAGGCCATTTCCTAAGTTAATTTGCGACCCGGCCGCATCTAACAACCTTCCCGAAGGAATTCGGCTTGATCGTCCTACTTCCTTAACGTTCGGGTTAGCCAATAGGCTGGTTTTAAACGATTGAAAAGTACCATCCAGTCCTTGGTTATTATTAAGCACAACGATCTGTTCTTTGTTAAAACCCAAACTTTTGTTTTGGATGTACTGAAGTTGCCTGAATACAATCAGGGTACCAACGATCAATATAATGGAAATGGAAAACTGAAAAACTACAAGTGCCTTTCGGAGCGAAAATGTATGCTCGCCGGTTTTGAAAATACCTTTCAGTACTTTGATAGGTTGGAAACCGGAAAGAAATAGGGCGGGATAAATGCCTGATAACACACCAATAATGAAGGGAAGAATCGTAATGGCAATTAAAATGGGGACTTGTAGCAGGTGGTTTAGCGTAAAGGTCTTTCCGGCCAGTAGATTTAATCCGGACAATGCCATTCCTGTCAATACAACCGATATCAACGAGGCCAGTAAGCAGAGCAGGACACTTTCGCTTAAGAACTGATAAATCAATTCTGTTTTCTCTGCTCCAACTACTTTCCGGATTCCAATTTCTTTTGCACGCAGGGCGGAGCGTGCGGTGGACAGGTTCATATAATTGATACAGGCGATCAGTAAAATAAAAAGACCTATTATAGAGAAGATATAAACCCGTTTGATATCGCCGTTTTCTTCCAATTCGGAATCCTTATGAGAATGAAGGTGAATATCTGTTAGTTTTCTTAACGAAAGGAAGGTCCACTCCTGGGCTTTATTGTCGGCACCGGGAATATGTCTGTTTAAGAAAGACGGAAATTGTGTTTCCAGTTTGCCGGCATTGTAATCTTTAGGCAACAAAACATAGGTATAAAACGCGTTGTTTCCCCAATTGGTACGAAGTTGTTCCTCTCCGTATATTGCAGTATCCCTTAATGTAGAAAAAGAGACCATGATATTGGGATGCCAATGCGCATTGGAAGGAAGCGATTTATAAACGCCCGTTACCGTACCGGTAAGCTTTTGGTCAACTTTTAACAACTTATTTAAAGGGTTTTCCGTTCCGAAATACTTCTTGGCCATTTCTTCCGAAAGCATTATGGAATAAGGTTCTTGCAGTGCCGTTTTCGGATCACCTTTAGTTACCGTAAAATCAAAGACCTTAAAAAGGTCTTCATCCGCACAGTAGACATTATCCTCATTGAATACCTTGTCCTGGTATTGAAAGGTCATACCCCCAATAGGAAGTATGCTGGTCAGTGCCTGAATTTCCTTAAAGTCGTTTTGTAATAAAGGACCAACAGGCGGCGCAACCGCACCGAGTTCTAGGGAGACGCTTTTACTCTCTGTATTTAAGAAAGTTCGTTCTACTCGGTAGATTTGGTCTGCCTTGCTATTATAGCGGTCATAACTCAGTTCATCAAGTACATACAAGGCGATGAGTAGGCAACAGGTGATTCCGATACTCAAACCAAACAAGTTGATGAAGGAAACGAATTTGTAGCGTAACAAATTTCGCCAAGCGATTTTTATGTAATTTTTTAACATGGTATCAAGTATTAAGTATCAAGCCTGCCTGCCGGTAGGCAGGTATCAAGAGATGTTAAAAGCTCCTTTACGACGTTGCGTCTTACCCGCTAGTCAGACAATCTTGCGTCTTATATCTTTACTCAACTTTATTGCCATAACAAAAAGAGTCCTTTTTAGCCGTTTGGGCTATTGTTATTTCAATTGTTGTTCGAATATGGACAACCGGTGTTCGTATTCGAACACTATTGAAACCTGCCAGTTTTCGGCAACGTTCTCGTTAATAGCTTGATCATTTTCATGAAAGCAATGCGGTTAACTGATATTTTTGGAATACGAGGAGTATATATTGCTTTATATTCCTGTACAACAGCCAATTTTTACCAATATAAACTCAGGGTCGTGTTATCCGCGTCCTATTAGGAGCGGAAAAAACCTACTGTTTAAATTATGAAACGAAAAAAAACCTATCCAACAGCTTTATTAGGGCTACTCGTAGTGCTCCTTTTGTACGGAAAAGGATATGCACAACAAAACAAGACAAGTGAAACTATTCGCGGCACCGTTCGGGATGCGGATTCGAAGGAACCGATTAAAGGGGCTACCGTGCTAGTTCTCAGATCATCCGTCGTTACGCAGACGGATGAAAATGGCCATTTTCAGCTATCACTTCCAGCGGGTAATAATGCCGTCTTGGTTGTCAGATCAATGGGGTATTTACAGAAAGAGATACCGATTACGAACCAGCAAACACTGCAGATCGCGCTCAAAAAAGACCAAGTAATGCTGGATGAGGTGGTGGCTATCGGATATGCTACCGTGAACCGGAAAGACCTAACAGGCTCAGTTTCTTCCCTAAATGATAAACAATTAAAAGACATCCCCATTAATTCAGCCGCGGAAGCACTTACCGGCAGGCTGGCAGGTGTGCAGGTAACTACATCAGAAGGCTCACCAGGGGCTAATGTCCAGTTGAAAATTCGAGGAGGAGGTTCTATTACCCAAGATAATTCACCCTTATATATTATTGATGGTATACAAGTAGAAGATGGCCTCAATAGCTTGTCCCCTCAAGATATCGCATCCATTGACGTGTTGAAAGACGCCTCTTCTACAGCAATTTACGGGGCACGAGGAGCGAATGGTGTCGTGATTATCACCACAAAAGGCGGAAGGGAAATGAAAACGGAGATAGGCTACAGTAATATTTTTGGCTTAAAGCAATTGGCGAATAAGTTGGATGTGATGCATCCTTATGATTTCGTAATCAGGCAGTATGAACGTACGAGAGGAAACAGCAGTATGGAAGAGGGCTTTGCCACAATGTACGGTCAATGGAATGAACTGGAAAAATATAAAAACGAACCTTTTATAGACTGGCAACAGAAAACATTTGGCAACGATGCATTCATGCAGACGCATAATCTGAGTATTACGGGCGGTACAGAAGCCATTCAATATAACTTAAGCTTAACCAGCAATGATGAGGAAGGTATTATGCTTAACTCAGACTTTAATCGGAAAATGCTCAATTTTCGATTCGATAATAAGGTAAACAGTAAACTGAAAGTTGGTTTTAATGTTCGCTACAATAATCAAAAAATAAACGGAGCGGGAACTTCAGATGAATCGGGGTCGACTTATAATATGCTTCGGCATACCATAAAATATAGGCCTCTTACTGTTGGCGGTTTGTCGGAAGAAGAGCTGGATGAAGCCTATTATGAAGAGACCAATACAGGAAATGCGCTTGGTATTATAAATCCGGTAGAGCTAAGCAATGCACAATACAGAAATAGACATACACGCGTCACCAACCTGAATGGCTATGCCAATTATGTGTTCAACGACTGGCTTTCATTCCGCACGGCAGCGGGTTTTAACTATCAACTCGAAGACATTAATCGTTTTGATGATGGGATCACTTCAAGGGCCAGAACATTAGGTGCGCGCTTGCCTATGGTATCACTCTTGGGTACCGAACGCAACAGTTTTAACAACAGTAATGTCTTAACCTTTAAGATACAGCGCGAGCAACATCATATCGATGCGATTGTAGGGAATGAATTTTATACCATATCGTCCAAGAGGACAGAAAACCAATTGCGCTATTTTCCAGAGGGGATTAATGCTGAAAAGGCGCTGGCCCAATTAAGCCTCGGTACGGTTATTCCAACCTATCCGCAAACCTATAATTCCGAAACACGTACGGTCTCTTTTTTCAATCGAACAAACTACGCTTTCGCGGATAAATATTTGGCTTCCTTTAGCATACGTGCCGATGCATCTTCTAGATTCGCTTCCGATAAACGTTGGGGTTTCTTTCCTTCTGGCTCCATCGCCTGGCGGCTTTCAGCAGAACCTTTCCTGAAAAATATGCCTTTCATTTCGGATATAAAATTGAGGGCAAGCTATGGCTCCGCTGGAAATGACAGAATAGACGACTACTTGTTTTTAAATATCTTCGGTATTGGTTCTAAATATGCCCTCAATGAGCAAATACTACCGGGGCTGGCGGTTAATGATTTGGCAAATCGTGATCTGATATGGGAAACTACGGTATCTAAAAACATTGGGTTGGACCTTGCCCTGTTTAACTCCCGTATACAGCTTACGATAGATGCCTATCACAATAAAGTGAACGATTTATTGTTAAACGTACCTATACCGACTACCTCAGGGTATAAAACACAGTTACAGAATATCGGTAATACGTCCAATAAGGGCATCGAATTTCAACTCAATGCCACGGCCGTCAGCAATAAGAACTTTACGTGGAATACGGCATTCAATTTATCTTTTAACCGTAATCGGATTGACAAATTATCCAACAGCCAGTCTTATTATTATGAATACTCTGGTTTTGGCATCTCTGGTCAACCGGCAGATTATGTCGTGCAGGTAGGTCAATCTGTTGGTACTATGTATGGCTTTGTATCAGACGGCTTCTATTCAGTGAACGATTTTCATTATGATCCGGCGACTTCCATTTATACGCTAAAAGATGGTGTGGTGGATGTTTCTAATGCCATCGGCACTGCCCAGCCGGGATGGATGAAATTGAAAGACCTCGACGGTAACAACCGGATTGATGAAAATGATAAGACTATCATTGGCGATGCGACACCTAAATTTTCGGGCGGTTTGTATCAGCAATTCACCTATAAGAATTTTGATATGAGCATTTTTTTGAATTTCGTGTACGGAAACAAAATTTACAATGCCAATAAGATAGAATTTACCAATGGTTACAGCAGCAATTCAAACTCCTTAGCAATTATGAATGATCGTTGGAAGACCATCGATGGTAATGGCCAGGTAGTACAGCAAGTGGTAACCGAGGGAGGAAAGCAGGTGGTAAAAGGGATAGCACCTGATGCCTTGGCCGCCTTGAATCAGAATGCCGGTATCTGGATGCCCATCAGCGGTGTAGGTGCTTGGTACCCTACATCTTGGGCAATGGAAGACGGATCTTTTTTGAGGATAAATAACATCACTTTTGGCTATACTTTTCCGAGTGCTATGCTTCATAAAATCAAACTTAAAAAGTTAAGAGTTTATGGTACCGTGAATAATTTAGCGGTGTTTACCAATTATTCAGGTTATGATCCCGAGGTGAATACACGGAGAGCCGTGCCCACGACACCTGGAGTTGATTATTCAGCTTACCCAAGAAGTAAAACATTTATTATCGGTCTTAATCTTACGCTTTAATACCATGATCATGATATCCAAGATTCATTTAAAAAGAATAATCCTTGTTCTTGTACTTTCCGTATCGCTATTTTCATGCAAGAACTATTTGGACCTGGAACCGCCCTCTGCGTTCAGTGAAAATTATGTATTCAGTAACCTGCCTAATGCAAGAAGTGCGGTACTAGGCGTATATGATCGTTTATCGGGTTTACAAGCCTATGGCAGTCGGTTAAGCTTGATGTATCCTTACGACAGTGATGAAATGGTTGGTGTTTTGAATGGTGCCGCTCCAGATAACAGTTCCAGAGACTTATCCCGCTATAATTTACAGGCAACCAATGCACAGCTCGCGGGGCCTTTTGAACAATTATATGCAGGTGTCGAACGAGCTAATATTTGTATTAAAAACATTCCCGCAATGGATCAGTACAGCAATGGTACGGCCTCTGAACAGTTGGAACTAAAGAGATTGCACGGAGAGGCTCTCACCCTTAGGGCACAGTTTTATTTTGAGCTTATTCGAAATTGGGGGGATTTACCGGCACCTTTCGAACCAGCAGCCGACCAGGCGGAGCTTACCCTGCCAAAGGTTGATCGTGATACGATCTACAATCGTTTGATTGCAGATCTGAAAACTGCGCAAGAGCTGTTACCCTGGCGTACGGAAGCAAGTAACGATGAGCGTATTACGAAAGGAGCCGCAAAGGCCTTACGGGCAAGGCTGGCTCTGTATCGTGCTGGCTTTTCCCTTCGCAGAAGTAACCGTATGGAACGAACAGGTGATTACCTGTCTTTTTATCAGATTGCCCGAGATGAATGTTATGAACTCATGCAACATCGGGAACAACATACCCTCAATCCAAGCTTTCAGGCGGTATTCAAAGATGGAATTGATGCGTATACGCTCGACCCACATGGCGAAATCTTATTTGAAGTAGCTATGGGACGTGAAACAGATAGTAATTTAGGGTATTATGATGGACCGCGATTTTATGTGCCGGGAAATACCTCTTTATTAGGAAATGGCCAGATTAGAATTATTCCTGCTTATTTTTATGCCTTTGATTCGTTGGATACCCGACGGGATGTTACCTGTGCACCTTATTATAATGATCCGGATTATAGTAAAAAGGTGCAACCCTTGTTGAATATGACCAGCGGAAAATTCCGTTCGGATTGGATCAATCCGCGCCTTTCCTCCGCCATTCAGGCAACGGGTTTAAATTGGCCACTAATCCGATTTTCTGATGTCCTATTGATGTTTGCGGAGGCTGAAAATGAACTCCATAATGGGCCCACAAGCGAGGCCATATTAGCCTTACAGGAAGTGAGAACCCGTGCTTACGGTGGAAACGAAACCGGAAATATTCCAAACGACAAAGAGGGGTTTTTTAACAGCTTGGTACAGGAACGTTACCTTGAATTTGGCGGCGAGGGGATCAGAAAATACGACCTTATTCGCTGGAATCTGATTGGTCAGAAGATACAAGAGGTGCGGGATGTGTTGACTAAAATGAAAAATAAGGTAGCTCCCTATGATCAACTCCCGCAGTACATGTATTATAAACCGGCAGAACAGGAAGTTGTATGGGGAAATTCGTTGTATAAAGCGAGTCCTGCAATCGCGCCTGAGGGTTTTGTAAGAGTAAATTGGATGGCAGCCTTAACAGATGTTTGGATTACCAATGTTGCCCAGCTTTTTAGGGCCAATCACAGCGAGCTATTTCCGATTCCACAGACCGCGATCGATGCCAACCCGAACCTAACACAAGACTATGGTTATTAATTGTAAACATTTAATCGCAGCGAGATGATACCCTACCGTTATATGAAAAAGTTTGGCCTGATATTAGGCCTTATATGTCTATTTAGCTTTAAACAAACCGAAGAGATACATATTTATTCCATTGGTGATTCTACCATGGCCGATTATAGGGCAAGTTATCTCGATAAATTTGGTAAAGGATACCCCATCCGTGGTTGGATGCAGCTTACACCCTCTTTATTTACAGAACACGTACATATACATAATGAGGCAATGAGCGGGCGCAGTTCAAAAAGTTTCCGTGATGAGGGCTTTTGGTCGAAGGTCATACAACAGGTTAAGGCTGGTGATTACGTATTTATTCAGTTTGGCCATAATGACGCCAAACCAGATACGGCCAGGCATACAGAGCCATATACGACCTTCAAGCAAAATATAGAACGCTATGTTCGAGAGGTACAGGCAAAAAAAGCATATCCCATTCTATTTACATCCATACCACATCGGAAGTTCGATCAAGAAGGGCATATCGTAGATACCCACGGCGCTTATTTAACGGTTGTAGGTGAAGTAGCGAAGTTAACACATACACCGCTTATCGATTTACATGCACTGGTAGCTGCTTTTTTAGAAAAAACAGGGCCGGAGCAATCCAAGAAATTATTTTTACATATTCCACCTGGAAAATTTGCTTCTTTACCCAAGGGGAAAAAGGACGATACCCATCTATCGGAATTTGGTGCGAAGTGTGTTGCCGGGCTCGCAGTTTCCGCGTTGAAAGAAACCAACTTACCACTCCGCGCATATATTAAATAACCGTTAATTCTTAACCAATCATGAAAAAATTTAATCATTATTCTAGAAAAGAGTTTTTAACGCGCAGCGGACTGATGCTCTCCTCACTGGCGTTGGATAAACTGCCTTTGTTTTCGAGCAGACTATCAACTGATCAAGTACAGGTAGGTATTATTGGAACCGGGTCGCGGGGTACCGGTTTAGCTAAAATATTAATGGGAATAAACGGGGTGAAGATCACTGCATTATGCGACGTTTATCCACCTCATCTTAATAAAGCCCGTCAGATAGTAGGAGATAAGGTGTCGACCTACACGGATTATCGAAAATTGTTGGAAGACAAAAACATCGAGGCTGTCGTTATTGCTACACCGCTCTTTTTACACCATCCGATGGCGAAAGATGCTATACAAGCTGAAAAACACGTCTATCTTGAGAAAGCCATGGCCTATGATATTCCACAGGCAATCGACTTACGGAAGGTTGTTGAGGCGTCTTCGAAGGTATTCCAAGTAGGGTTTCAATATCGCTATTTCGCGCTTTATCATAAGGTGAAGGAAGTAATTAGTCAAAATTGGTTAGGTAAGATTACACATTTTGAGTGTCAATATAATCGAAATTCTAATTGGCGTTTTCCGGTAAATAATCCGAAAGATGAAAAGCTGATCAATTGGCGGATGTATCGCGCCTATTGTGGCGGACCCCTATCCGAATTATGTGCACATCAGATTGATGCGGTGCATTACTTACTGGATAAGAGACCTATAAAAGTTGTTGGGTTTGGAGGCGTCAATTATTGGAAAGATGGTCGGGAGACTTATGATCATATTCGAACGGTTTATGAATATCCCGAAGGCATCCAGTCGAGCGTAACCTCTGTGCTGTCAAACGCTTATAACGGCTATAATATACGGATTTTAGGAGATCGGGCCACCTTAGAGATCCAAAGGGATAAAGCGTTTATTTATGCAGAGTCGACAAAGAACCAACAAGGTACTGTTGATGGCGTTACCGGCGCCACGCTTCTGGCTAGAACACAAGGAGAAGCCGAAGAGCTGATTTTTAAGGAAAAGAATGAGCAGCTACCCGATCCTTCCGTGCTTTCTTTACAACACTTTATTCATTGCATCGTGACCAATGATAAGCCTTTATCTAATGCGCATACGGCATATGATAGTACAATTGCCATACATATGGGCAATTTAGCAGCCGAGACGGAAACCGTTCAACACTGGAAACCCGAGTATACGCCATGACCTTATATCCTAAACAATCAATAAATCGCTATTATGGAAAGAATTAAATGGATGTTCATTGGCCTTGTAACATTAATTTCTTGTAGCAAGGCAACAATTGACACACCGTCAAAACAATTGACAAGTACTCGAAACGTACTGCCTAATGATGTTCTTGTGGCATTTCCGGGGGCTGAGGGATACGGAAAATTCGCTACAGGTGGACGAGGAGGAACGGTGTATTACGTAACCAACTTGAATAACTCGGGCCCCGGAAGTTTAAGAGATGCGGTAAGCCAACCCAATCGAACGGTACTGTTCAAGGTTTCGGGGACGATTTTTCTGGAAAGCAACTTATTTATTGCTCAAAATAATATCACCATTGCCGGACAGTCGGCCCCGGGGGATGGGATTTGTATTGCGGGGTATGGAACCGCAATACGGGCAAATAATATCATCATCAGGTATCTTCGGTTTAGACTGGGTGATATTAACGGTATCACAACGGATGCACTCTATACGTCGCTTCCGGCAGCGGGTGGCACCCCTTATGCAAATATTATTATTGATCATTGTTCCTTAAGCTGGTCGGTAGACGAAATCGGTTCGTTTTACGGTATCACGGATTTTTCGCTCCAATGGTGTATACTGAGCGAAAGCTTATATAAATCGGCCCATGAAAAAGGGACGCATGGCTATGGAGGAATCTGGGGAGGGAATAGATCTTCGTTTCATCATAATCTGCTAGCTCATAATTCAAGTAGAAATCCTCGTTTTTCAGGAACATTGGCTGCTACCGGTCCAGACGAAGAGTTGGTAGACTTCCGCAATAACGTCATCTATAATTGGGGTAATATAAATTCCACTTATGGCGGAGAGAATGGCGACTACAATATGGTTAACAACTATTATAAATATGGCCCTGCTACACCGGGGAGTACCCTAAGTAGTATAAGCAATAAGAGGAACCGGATCTTGCAATATACCAGTTATAGTATTTCCGCCGGTGATACCGTATGGGGTGGGAGGTTCTTTATCCAAGGGAATTTTGTTGACGGATTTCCAGACGTAAGTGCTGACAATTGGGAGAAAGGGGTGCAACGCGACAGCTATTCCGGTGCAGCAGCACTTATTGCGGCTGCCAAACAAAGTTCGCCCTTCCCGACTTTACCGATGCTTACCAGTACAGCAGAAGACGCCTATGAGGAAGTGTTGAACAATGTAGGTGCAGTATTGCCCAAGCGAGATACTATCGATAAACGAATTATTCAGGAAGTAAGAAACAAAACAGCGACCTATGAGGGGGCTACTTATGCCTTGGTAAATACGACGGGTATCCTGCATCCGTCTGGTATCATCGATAGTCAACAAGACGTGGGTGGATGGCCCACACTGCAAAGTATTACACCACCTGATGATTCAGATGGAGATGGTATACCAGATGCTTGGGAAACGGATCACCAGCTCGACCCAAATAACCCAAGCGACGGGAACAACTATGCTGCCGATGGATATACAATGCTCGAGAAATATTTGAATAGTTTGTAAGGCATGACAACACTTCCTGTCCGTTTTTAGTTATTCGTTATCCGTTCTTAGTCTGGTATGACAAATAACCAATAACGAGTAACTAATAACCAATAACCAATAACGAGTAACCAATAACCCATTACTCACTTCTCAACGATTTTATTGGATTAACCGTAGCAGCCCTTACAGACCGGAAACCGATGGTGACAATAGCAATAACAAAGGTAATGGCGACAGCAAGCAGGAAAACATTAAGTCCTATTTCAATTTTGTAAGAAAAATCCTGTAAATAGGTTTTCATGCCCCACCAGGCGACCGGCGCAGCAATCATAAATGCAATGACCAGTAAACGGACGAATTCCCTCCCAAAAATCCATAGAATATCCGGAATGGTAGCGCCCAAAACTTTGCGGACACCAATTTCCTTAGTTTTATGAAAGGCCATAAACGATATGAGGCCGTATAAACCAAGGCAGCCGATTAAAATAGCTACCAATGCAAAAGCTTGAATCAGTTTTAAGAGGGTGTTATCGGTTTCATAGAATTGTGCAACTGCTTCATCCATAAATTGGTGAGAGTATACATAATCAGGATAGGTTTCACTCCATATTTTTTCAAAAGAGGCTAATGTGGAAGTGAGGTGTTGACTGCTCAATTTAATGGAACAATTAACATATTCTTTGTTGTTAGATGCAATGCAAATAGCGTCCTTTTCGTTACGAAAGGAATAATTATAGAAATCTTTCACCACACCAACAATAGGACCACTATAAGCTGTGCCATTTATGGTGATATTTTTTCCAATTACTTCTTCTGCTGACGTTAGATTAAGCTTTTTGACAAAAGTTTCATTCACCAAAAATTCGTTAATGGTGTCAGACCGATGGATGTTCCTGCCGGCTGCCAAACGCATATTGAATGTAGACAAGTATTGGTCGTCTGCATATTTCAAATTGATGCTCCATCTTTCTTCTTCTGTCCGTGTATCATAGCGTACGCCGGTTGTTCTGTTCGATCGGGAAGCAGGAGGTTGAAAATTTAAGGAAACAGCTTGAACACCGTTGACGTTTTCAAGGCGGTTCTTGAGCGTCAACTTTTTATCGGCGTGATCACGATCCGCTTCCGGAATAGGGAGGTTGACAATAGCGCTTTTATCAAAACCAAGATCGGTATTATTGACATAATTTATCTGCCTCGCGATGATTAAAGTGCCAATGATAAGCATCTGTGAAATAGCAAATTGCCCTACTACCAATGATCTCCGTAAAGCAAAACCACCGACCTCGCGTTGAGTTATTTTGCTCCTTAGGGCTTGAATGGGTTTAAAACCGGCCAATACCAAGCCTGGATAAAACCCGGAGAGAAAAATAACAAAAGAAACAACACTTATTAAAAATACGGGCATTTGCCAAGCACTGAATAGATTTAAACGTATTTCGGATTGGAAGAGATCATTGATACTTGGCAAAAGCACCGATGCAAGCCCACATGCGATTAACGTAGAGATCAAAGTAATAAGTGCTGTTTCTGAAATAAACTGCCAAAAAAGTTGTTTCCGTTGGCTGCCCAGTACTTTTCGGATACCGATTTCTTTCGCACGATTGATCGCTTGTGCCGTAGCTAGGTTTGTGAAGTTAATACAGGCAGTAGAAAGCAATAATAGGCCGATAAATAACAACGCGTATAAATAATTTTTATTGACGGCGCCATTATAAACAGGGTTAAAATGAATGTCTCTTAGTGGTTGTAATTTGAAATTCCAAACCTTTGCATCCCGGCCTGGGTAATGTTTTTCTGAAGTTTGCCGCAGCGCTTTTTCAACCACATCCGCGCTTATACCTTCTTTCAACAAGGTGTAACATTGCGTGCCGCTGTATACACCATTCCAGGCATCGTCGCGAGCTAACTCGGGATCTCGATCCTTTAAGTTCGCGAAGGAGAGGAATATTTCACTTTGAAGATCTGTGTTGTTTGGTAAATCTTGTAGGACAGCTTTAACTGTGAAATCAGTGTTATTATTGACTTTGATCACTTGTCCTAAAGGGTTGCTATCTCCAAAATATTTTTTTGCGATTTTTTCAGTGATGATTGCTGTGTTCGGATCTGTAAGGACTTCTGCCGACTCACCTTTTAAAATAGGAAAAGTAAAGATGGAGAAGTAGGCGGATTCTGTATAGGCGATTGAGCTTTCCTCATTAAATTTCTTCTTGTCCGGTGTTCCCGGTAGCGTGACTAAGACATCCCGAAAATTAATCGACCTTGCCGTATATTCGTCGAGATTAAAGTCCTCGCGAAAGGCCTTACCTAAGGGGCTAGGAACGCCAGCGGAATGATCAACAATATCATCTTGCCATTCTGTAACCAAACGATAGATTCGTTCTTTATCTTCGTGGAAATTGTCAAAACTAAAATGGTAATTGACCAACGCGAAAATCAGCAAGGCGCAGGTGATTCCTAAGGTGAGCCCGAATACATTAATGATGGTAAAGGATGTATTCCTTCTAATATTTCGCCAAGCGATTTTTATGTAGTTTTTTAACATAATCGTTATTTGTTATCCGTTATTAGTTCCTAGTAAGAAATGGCAAATAACCAAGCACGAATGACCAGTAACTAAATTTATTCACTTCTCAACGATTTCGTTGGATTGGCCAAAGCTGCTTTAATGGCTTGGAAACTAACGGTCAGTATAGCGATGACAATAGCAGCGGACCCTGCAATAGCAAAAACCCACCATTTAATTTCAATCCGATAGGCAAAATCCTGTAACCATTTGTTCATCGCCCACCAGGCTAAAGGTGAGGCGATGACAATGGCGACAAACACAAGCCTTAAAAAGTCTTTAGTCAGTAATTGTACGATGCCATTTACGCTGGCGCCAAGAACTTTTCGAATTCCTATTTCTTTCGTGCGCTGTTCTGTGGTAAAAGCCGCTAAGCCGAATAACCCTAAACAGGCAATGAAGATGGCTAAGGCAGCAAAACTGGTGAATATATTGCCTGTACGCTTTACATCCATATACATATTGGCATAACCTTCATCTAAAAAGGTATAACGCATGGCTTGATCAGGTGAAAATTTCTTCCATACAGCACCAATTGCTTGCACTGCTGTGCTCATATCTTTACCGTTTACCTTGACAGCAAGCATGGTGGGGCTATTACTTAATGCCATACATAAACCCTCGACTTCATCTTTAAGTGATTCAAAATTAAAGTCTTCTACTACGCCGATAACTGTAAATACACGGCCATTAGTTATACGGGCACCTACAGGATTTTTAAGCCCTAGCTCTTTCGCCAACTTTTGATTAATAATAACGGACTGGGAGTCGGTAGCCATGTCTTTGGAAAAGTTTCTGCCCGAAAGTAACTTCATGCCTAAAGTGGAAAGATAGTTTTCATCAATTTCCCAAAATTGGCCCCCAGTTCCAGCCTCTTCTGTGATTTTTCCTTCTTTCCAAAAAGTGTTGCCATTTCTTTTTACCCCTTCCAATCGTACTGGTAGAAAATCGCTCACCGAAGCACTTTTCACTTGAGGCAGTTTTTGAAGTTCTTCTTTTAATACGTTGATTTGATCGCCAAGGGTACTGGTGCCCTGTAAAACCATCACCTGGTCTTTATCGAAACCTATTTTCTTGTCCAGTATGAAATTCATTTGATTGTTGATAATCAACGTGCCGATGATTAACGTGATGGAGGTGGCAAACTGGAAAACAACCAAACCGTTTCTAAGAACGGGGTTTCTGGTCCCCTGACTTAAGTCCCCTTTTAATACTGCGATAGGACGAAAACCTGATAAATAGAAGGAAGGATAAATGCCCGCAAGGAGACCAACGAAAAGGGCTGAACAGAGAACAACGGGAATTAATTGCCAGCTGGACCACGGGAAGCCAAGTTCCTTTCCAGAGAGGGTATTGAATAAGGGTAACAATAGCCAGGCAAGTAATAGGCCGATGAGGAAAGATAATATACTGTAAAGAGTAGATTCCGCTAAAAATTGGGCAATTAAACCGCTTCTATAAGAACCGACCACTTTGCGAAGACCTACTTCTTTTGCACGATTGGCCGATTTTGCCGTAGATAGATTGACAAAATTAATACAGGCAATTAACAGGATAAATGCAGCAATACCACCAAATAACCATACAAATTTAATGTCACCCCTTTGCATTTGGGGGTAATCGTGTATATCGGCAGAATATAGGTGGATATTTCTAACAGGCTGTAAGCTTAAGCGAAGGTTTTTTTCCATTTCATTTGCGCGGACGTTCCCTGCCTGCTGCATAGTTGGAATGACATATTTGGTAAGGATTTCTTTTGTTAATATCTTTTCAAATTGTGCAACATCAGTCCCTTTCCGTAGTTTAATATAAGTCGGGTAATTCGTTGCTCCCCAATTGTCCTGCTCGCCAGGATAAAACACTACGCCGTTTAATGTAAGTAAAAAGCTGAAGGGTTTTAAATGTGAAGTAGAGGGGAGGTCTTCAATAACTCCCTTAATGGTATAAGGTTTGGATTTATCGTTGTTCAAGTAAACAATCTTTCCAACCGGATTCTTACCCGGGAAATATTTATCCGCTTTACTTTTCGTCATGACCAAGGTATACGGATGTTTCAAGGCTTTTGATCGATCTCCAAAAGCCATGGGTAGCTGAAGCATATCTAGTAACTCCTGATCCATGTAAGTAAATCCTTCTTCATAAACGCTGGTCGGATTATCCTCAATGCTTACCTGATTACTCCCTGCTCCGTAAAATAAAGAATTGGGAAGGATCCGTCCTACCGTTTCGACTTGCGGAAAATCAGCCTTTATCGCTTTACTTAAGGGTGCCTGAAAAGATACTCCTTTCTTTATTTCGCCATTATCATTGAATCGCGCAATAATGCGATAAATCCGCTCTCCATCGGGATAACTTTTATCATAACTTATTTCATGAATAATATATAATGTAATAAGTATACAGGCTGCAATGCTACAAGCAAAGCCACCAATTTTGATGGCAGAATATAGGCGGTGTTTCAGTAAGTTCCGCCAGGCGATTTTTAGGTAGTTTTGAAACATATTATTTATTTTTCAGAGGTGTTTCAGCTATTCGCTGAATCGCTCATGGTTTTATCATTGTATCAAGTATTAAGCCTGCCTGCCGGTAGGCAGGTGTCAAGATATTCTAAAAGCGCCTTTACGATGTTGAGTCTTACTAGTCGGGCGATCTTGTGTCTTGATACTTGCGTCTTATATCCTTTAGCTAGTAGACCAAGAATATCGCCAAATGGAAAAGTGGGCTTTAAATGTGGCTGGAAAGGAATGTAAAGAGGAATAGTGTTCGATTCCGAACAGTTTACTGTCCAAAATCGAACAAATAGTTGAGCTTAATCTAAGCGCTTATTTCTTATCAGGACGATGACTGAAAAAACTTTCCTTAAGCTTTTCTGCATCGATCTTTAGGTCTTCGTCTAAGCGGAAAAGCCAGGCGCGATCACTCAGTAATGGAACATGCTTTTTGGCTTCCGACAAATCAAGTGGTTTAATACGTTTAGTAATCTCTAAAGCGGGCTTGGGCACCTGTAGCACAACCGTATGAAATAAAAACTTAAAATCGAACAAGGGCCAACTGCTTACTTCGTTAATTTTAGCATTATAAATCTTTTGCGTGCTTTTCGGTGCAATTATACCCGCATATTCGCCTACAATTTGTTTTGCTTTTTCCGTGCTGAAGCTTAATAGTAAATCATACGAGGTTTCATTTACTAAATTGAAGATAGCGATGTTCTGTTTTTGGTCGCCGGTAATGGCTAAATAGATTCCTTCTCCTACAAAAGCGCCGGATATTACCGTCGGCTGCTTTTTATCTTCGTCAAAATCCAGCTCTTTCCGGCTTTGCTGCCCATAAACATGGGTTATCTTGGTCGTTTGTACAGGGATTTCAAAACCATCTTCTCCCGTTACTCCCACCAATTCATCATTGATTATTTTTGTAATGTGTCCTTCAAAGTCCTCTTCCACGAAGCGAACAAAGTCTCCTAATTTATATGCCATTTTCTAATTTAATCTTTTGTACAGAGATGTTACATTTCTTTACTCTTATACAGATTATGCTATTTAATGCTGTTTCGTAGAAACAAGTAAGCTACGAACGTCAACCTGTAATGCGTCTGCAATTTCAAAAAGCGACTCTACCGTAGGCTGCATTTTATTGGTGCTCCATTTAGAAACCGTGTTAATGTTTCTGTCTAGGGTTTCAGCAAGCCATTTGTTGGTTTTCCCTTGCTCAGCTAAGACTGCCTTAATACGATTGTATACTTTTTTGTCCATAAATATATTTTCAACACCTATTTATGTGCAATATAGCAAATGAAAGCGATATCAGCTATCTGAAATCTGCTGTCGGCTTTAAATTGTTTATCAATAGCTGATTGCCGATCTCTAAAAACTGATAGCTGTTAAAACACTTCATCCAGTCCGATTTGAAATCCTGAAAAACCTTTACTACGGCCATAGTCAATGGCAATGTTTGTGCCCGAACCTTTATTGAATTTAATCCGTAAACCTCCGCCATAGGCTTGGTTCCAATCTTTAAAAATATTGCTATTAGGGCCTGAAACGGTATTTGCGTTGGTAAATAATACAAAGCCTAACAGCCCGTTATTGGTAATGTCGCGCCGATACTCGGCCTCTAGATAAAATAGATGTCTGCCCCGGAAACGATTTTGATCAAAACCTCTACCGGAACGGTTATACACATCCCAGCCAATACTCGGCAGGTCTAGATAAGGAACTTGACGATTGAGCACTGACCAATAATAACTCCACAAACCAAGCATATTTTGGCGATTGGGGTCCTCCGTAAAACGGATATACTTTCGAAGGTCGAGATAAACAGAACTCCAGAAATGATCATTGCCGAGAAATTTCGGATTGATACGGTATTGAAAATAAGCATAATACCCATCTAATGGGTTGATAGAGTTGGCCCGTGTGTCATAAAGGAAATTAAAACTTAACCCCGAAGATAAACTTCTTCCAAAATCATCGGTACCGTAAGGATAGTCGACATAATCCTTTAGTAATACTCCATTTTTCTCAGCATCGATATTGGTACGGTAATCTAAATTATATCCTAGACCGGCAAAGAAATTCCGCTTAAATTTTCGTAAGGCATGTTGATAGAATCTGAAATAGGTATAGTCTACCAACATTTTATCATCTTCACTATGTTGCCGTCCTAAGCCCCAGGTATATTGCGGATATTTCATTAGGCGTGTATCTCCGATAATTACCCATTCATTGTTTTTTAACCAAACATAAGAGCGAATCGGGAGGCCAAAGCGCCCTTTAAAGTTGGTATAGGGTGTAAAAGTCACGCGAGACATGTTCGTTGTTTTACGATTGCCGGTAAAGAAACCCGCAGTCGTAGAGGTGATCAGAGCTTGGCCTCCCCCGGGTACAGTGGTGGAAAAAGGGAGAAAGGAAAAGTAAATCGACTTTCCGCTGCTATCAGGGCCCTTTGGAGGCTCTATATTGAGAAAATCTTTTGCTATATCAATAAGATCTCGTTGTTTTGTGGTGTCTGCTTTCGATCTTGAAGGCTCCAATTCATATCCCGGCCGTTGTGCGAAACTAAAATTGTAAAGTATAGTAAAAAGAAGTGAAAAAGAAATAAGTTTACTATAAGGCACATCATGTCGGATATGCAGATGACGTTTTTTCATGTAAGCCTTTCCCATCTATAAATCATTAAAAGATGCGTGGTTCTTCATCCTTGCCTCCCAAACATACTTCATTTTTAGTATATACGAAAGTCATTTAACAGTTTTAGCCACTTGAACAGGCTTACTGAGTTACCGTTATTGTTGTAAGCCGGAACGTAGGGAAAACAGTAAAACCTGACGAAAAGTTTAAAGCCTAGGGACGAATTGCTTTTTTGTGTTGATAAAAACCTGATAATTAGGTTAATAAATTAGTGTCAGCTGACTGAGTGATACTGACGAAATGATCATTATTTAATATAGGACCTTTGCGTTAATTATTAATTTTGAATAGGCACTCTGATGTTTAAAACCCCTGTTTCCCGTGATGAGAGATGCAGCTACCATTACTTATTTTTGCGCCAAGAAGGAACCTATAATAAATTTAAGGAACCGCTATCATTCAATTTTTATATGAAAAAAACATTACAAAGAGGTTTGTTTTTGCTGCTTGGCCTATTCATCTGTCCAATCGGTTTCAATAGCGTGCAAGCACAGGAAATAAAAAAAGTAAAAGCCTGGGTTGTCGGATATGACATCGCTTTTGACATGCCAAGGAAGGACTCGGAAACTATGACCGAGGAGGAACAACAAATGGTGGCAATGATGGAATTAGGGAAGGCTATGAGCGGAGCAAAGGAAGGCGAGCCTTTGCTAAAGGCTTATGTAACAGCAAACAAAATGCGAATTGAACAAAAAGGGATCGTTTCTTCCGTTCAAATAAGTAATTTAGAAGACAGCATTTCTTACAACTTATATGCTGAAACCGAAACAGCATACCGTACAGCTTTGGCGACTCCGAAAGTAAGTACAGAAATGAAAGGTGACAGCATGATTGTGGTAAGTTCTGCGGATGGAAATTTGCGATTTTCCGATGAAACTATGGAGATTCATGGTTTTAGCTGTAAGAAGGCCATATTGGAAATGAATGTTGGCGATGTTAAGCAAGATATGACTATTTGGTATGCCGAAAAACTACCGAAACTTTTTTGGGGTGAATATGATTATTTGGAAAAGATTCCGGGAATGGCCTTGAAAATTTCGACGAATACCAACGGTATGGATGTAGGTATTAAAGCAGCTTCTGTTAAAGAAGAGTTAGTCGACGACACCCTATTCACCATACCCGCTCATTACACCATAGAAAATTCGTTCGACTTGTCAGGCGATACCGCGGCTGTGGATAGTACGGTGGAAGCAGAAGAAGATTATGAATTGGCCGAGGGATATCATTGGACCGACGATGGTGAACTATGGGGTATAGAAGATGATGCCGGAAATGTAATAGTAGAACCGCGCTATCACGACCGTTATGGTTATCGAGCCGGTCTGGCGCCGGTCTCTCGAGATGACAAGTTTGGCGTGGTTGATAAGACAGGTAAAGAAATAATACCATTGGAATATGAAGGGATTTTTGTTGCGGATGCGGATCGTTTATGGGCGATGAGGGATGGCCTGTATGCCCTCATAGATACCACGAACAAGGTGATTGTTCAACCAAGTTATCAAACAGGATCGCTGTTTGTCGACGGCGTTGCTTATGTACAAAAAGGTGAAAAGATTGGCTTTATAGATAAAAATGGCAAGGTCGTCGTTCCTTTTATTTACGATGAAGCGGAAATATTCATCGATGGGAAAGCTTGGGTAAAAAAGGGAGAAGAAGAATTTTATATCGATAGTAAGGGGCAAAGAGTTCAATTTTAGGTTTGGTTTTATGAAAATGGCCTCTTGTGAGGCCATTTTTTTATACGCTTCCTAAAGAAACCCAACCCTAAATGATCACTTTATTTGCTAACTTTCGAAACACTCAGATAGACTGATCAAGGATATCCAATATTTTATTTAAATCATCGACGGTATTAAAAAAGTGGAATCCGACGCGTACGCCCGAACCGCGACGTATGCAAACAACGTTTGCTTCTTGAAGCCGTTTATGAACCGTATCATCAATCGATAAACTGAAAATGGAAGAATGTATTGGCCGTTTTATGACGCTATTGGCCAAAAGGCCACGATCGGAAAACGCAGCGAAGGCTTGAACAGATAATGTTCGGATCCTGTTCTCGATCGTCTGCATCCCTATCTGGTTAAAATAAGCGACTGACTGCGCCAGCGTGCCGAAGGTTAGGGTATCCTGATGTCCAGGTTCAAAGTATAAAGATAAATGCGTTCTGCCTCTTAAGAAGGGTTCTGTTGGAAGTTCCTGCCCTGATGCAAGTCGATACAATCGATCAGCAATACGACCTCTCAAGAACACAAAACCATTACCATATCCGGAAAGCATCCACTTGTAGCCGCTTGCTCCCAGAAAGTCTAAACCGGAATTTTTAAAGTCAAAGCGTTCTGTACCGCAATATTGGGTGCCATCAGCAATTAGCAATAGTTCGGGATACTCGGCCTTTAATTTTTTAATGAATTCAAAATTTAACTTGATGCCACTTATATACTGCACGAGGCTGAAAGCGAAAACCGTAGGCTTAAACTCGCTGATTTTTATCAATATGCGATCTTCCAGATTTTCATCCACTTCGACAGTCTCTACCTTGAAACCTCTACTCTTTACGGCATAATTTACCGAAGGATAATCTCCTTCTAGCAATAAGAAGCGTTCGGAAGAGGCTAGGCCATCCAAAAAGGTGTTCATACCAAAGGAGAAATTAGGAACTAAAAAGGTATAGTCGGCATCCGCTTGAAATAGAGATGCCAAATTTTCTCTGACTCCTTTAAGAAAGTCCTCTTGGTTTATCCGAAAAGAGCTTCCGTTCCGGAAGTACGCTTCGTCATGTTTTCGTCTCCAATCTAAAACGTCCTTTGATAAAATGCCGGTACCTGGCGTATTAACGTACGTGCAGCGATTCAATAGTGGAAACTGTTCGTGTGTGTCTAAAGTCATGTGTCCAAAATAGCTAAATTTTCTTTATTGTGAAAGGCGGGAATCGGTCTCCTCGTTCCCATTTTGCTGCTGTTCGGGCTTGCTAAAGAGTTTCTGTTGCGCATAAACAGTGTTAACACCTAATGCTAAAGCTAGCAAGAGTATGTTTCTTTTCATTTGTGAAATGCTTAAATTGTTTTCTCTGTGTAAATATGAAAAAAACATAGCTATTTATTTAAAATGCATGGCAGAAGTTGGATGAGAATGTACTAACTTTGCAGAGTGTATTTTAGACACTAAGTAGCTTATGAACAAAAACTTACTTCCATTAACTTTAGGAGGATTAGGTATAGGGATAACCGAATTTGTGATGATGGGACTTTTGCCCGATATCGCTCGCGATTTAGCGGTTTCTATTCCGAAAGCCGGCTATCTCATATCCGCATATGCATTGGGGGTTGTAATTGGGGCTCCGTTATTGGTAGCCATTGCCGGCAAATATCCGCCAAAGAATATATTGATCGCCTTAATGGTGATGTTTACGGCTTTTAACGCTTTTTCTGCTTTTGCGCCGGATTTTAATACCTTGTTTATTGCCCGTTTACTTTCGGGCTTGCCACACGGGGCTTTCTTTGGTGTAGGGTCTGTCGTAGCAAGCCGTATAGCCAAAAAAGGAAAAGAGGCGCAAGCCGTTTCCCTTATGTTTTTAGGTTTAACCATTGCGAATATTGCCGGAGTTCCTTTAGGTACATACATTGGCCATAATTTCTCATGGCGCTTTTCTTTTGCTATCGTCGTAGCTGTGGGGTTGATTACCTTGTTTAGCTTGAAGGCCCTATTACCGGCGTTATCAGCTAATGCTGACAGAAATTTAAAAAACGAGCTCAGTTTCTTTAAAAAAACCGAAGCTTGGTTGATTATATTTATGATCTCTATTGGAACAGGAGGCTTGTTTTGCTGGTATAGCTATATCGCTCCAATGATGACGAGTGTAGCCGGTTTTTCAGCGGATGCAGTGACCTACATTTTAGTATTGGCAGGGGTTGGAATGATGGTTGGAAATCTTTTAGGAGGTTTTCTGGCAGATCGTTTTTCCCCCGGAAAAGCCTCTGCTGCTTTGCTGGTTGTAATGGCTATAACGCTGATCATTGTACATTTTGTTTCCTTCAATCCGGTTACAGCGTTGATTATGACCTTTGTTACCGGAGCAGTAGCCTTTGCATTGGCGGCACCTATTCAGATGCTAATGATCAATACGGCCAAAGGGGCTGAGATGATTGCCGCTTCTGTTAGTCAAGCTAGCTTTAACATAGGAAATGCCTTAGGTGCTTTCTTGGGAGGTTTGCCGCTCGTCTATCACTTTGATTATACATGGCCAGCAGTAGTTGGTGCTGCTATGGCATTCGTCGGCGCCCTCTTCGCTTTTGCTTTTATTAAACGAAAAAAGCTGATCAACCCCTCTAAGCCTTTGGAAGAAGTGCTGGTATGCGAGGGGGCCGCATGTGATTGTATTTAAGTATTAAACAATTATCTTTGTTATCTGTTATCTCAACATTCGTTGAAAGCAACTCTTTATGTCAGAAATATTGATTTAAATGACCGACACGATAGGATGGATAGGCTTAGGGAACATGGGATATCCCATGGCAAAAAACTTGCTCAAAGCTGGTTATGCTCTAAATGTTTACAATCGGACTGCATCCAAGGCCGAAGGTTTGGTAAATGACGGAGCCACTTTAGCTAGTAGTATCAAGGATTTATGTGTAGAGAGTGAGGTTATTATTACGATGCTGTCCGATGATCAGGCCGTGAAGGGTATATTCCTAGGTGAAGGCGGCTTACTTAATTGCCAAGCGGAAGGGAAGCTGGTTATAAACATGAGCACAGTGTCGCCCAGAACGTCTTATGAGTTAGAAGAAATGAGTAAGGCAGTAGGCGCAAGGTTTTTAGAGGCACCTGTTTCGGGAAGTGTTAAACCGGCTGAAGACGGTACACTATTGATTCTCGTAGGAGGTGATGAAGATAATTATCGTGCTGCTCAACCGATCTTCGAAAAACTTGGAAAACTGTCTTTTTGGCTTGGAAGTGTGGGCGCCGGATCGTCTGCAAAATTGGCGATCAACTATTTTTTGGCTCTTACGCTGGAGGGTTTAGCTGAAACCGTTTTATTTGCGAAGAAAAACGGAATAAAAGCCGAAGATATGTTGCGTATCGTGAATGAAGGTGCCTGCGGAAGTCCGTTAACAAAGCTAAAAACAAACGCGATTGTCACTAATAGCTATCCGGCCGCCTTTGCGCTAAAACATATGGTGAAAGACCTTCGATTGGCCGTGGAGCAGGGAATCGACTTTCCATTAGCTCAGCCGCTCGCCGAAACCTATAAAAAAGCCTTTGATAAAGGGCTTGGAGAAGAGGATGTGATGGCCATTATAACCTATTTAGAAACTTTGTCAGCAGACTAATCGATGCCACGAGATTTTCATAAAGAGCAACCCAATAATCCCTTGCATGGAGTTACCTTGGAAATGGTTGTTAGGCGTTTGGAACAACACTATGGATGGAAAGAACTTGCACGTTTAGTACGCTTAAATTGTTTTGCTAACAATCCAAGCGTCAAATCAAGCCTCCAATTTCTTAGAAGAACGCCATGGGCCAGGGAAAAAGTGGAAGCGTTGTACATGGAAACAAAATTTGAGGAAAGCGATTAGCTTCCTACAGGGGGTGGTTACCACTGCAATTTATTGGCCCTTAAAGGCAGATTTCTTAGGCGCTGGCCAGTTGCTGCAAACAAAGCATTGGCTATGGCCGCTGCGGTAGGGCCTTGTGCGGCTTCGCCGGCACCCATTGGTTTTTCTTCCGGTCTATCAATAACAATTACCTCAGTTTCAGGAACGTCAGAGAAGCGCATAATGGGATAGCTTTCCCATGTATCACTTTGTATACCATCCGCTGAATACTTCACCTCCTCGAATAGTGTCCAGCTTGCCGACTGTATCATACCGCCCTCAGTTTGATTTTTTAGCCCGTCAGTATTGATCGTTTGACCGGCGTCAATGGCACCGGTTAATTTAGTGAGCTTAAAAGTTTTACGACTGCGATCTACTGCAACCTCAGCAATCACTGCAAAATAGGCCGCGTGATTTTTATACTGGGCAAATGCTAGCCCAAAACCGTAGTCTTTTCGTTCCTTTCGCTGCGACCAATTGACTTTATTGCATACTGCTTTTATCACGGCAATGGCTCGTGCGTCGTTCAAGTGTTTTAAACGGAAGCTTGCAGGATCTTGTTTACCGCGCGATGCCAGCTCGTCTATAAAAGACTCCAACGCAAAGATGTTGGCATAGGCACCGAGACTTCGCAGTGCGGACGTTCTTAACGGACCTTGGAAGGCATAAGCTGTCACTTTTAGACTATCCGTGTTGTAAAGCGGGATCGCATTTCGATAAGCCCCACCGGATACGCCGTTTTTTTCAGCTTGTTTCTTTGGATGGATGTACTGTGCTGCAAGTAGCAATGAAGCTTGTCCCCCAGGGCGGACGCTGTGGGTATCTGACCATAATTGGGTTTCAAGATAGCTTATTTTTCCCTCATGGAGACTTCCATTTAGCTGGATTCGCATAGCTGATCCGTACGGTTCCCAGCAATGTTCATCTTCGCGCATCCATTGTAGACGGATAGTGCTCTCCGGTAATGCTTGCGAAATTAAGACAGCGTCAGCCGCTACATCATCAGCGCCGTTATGACCATAGCAACCGGATCCGGGGACACCAATGACATGAATGGATTCTTCAGGTAAGTCCACCAGGTCCGATAGACTCTTCCTAAGTGGGTAAACGCCTTGGCTGTGTGTCCATACTGTTAATCCCTTTGAACTCCACCTAGCTAGTGCACACGATGGGCCGATGGATCCATGCATATGATATGGACGGGTATAAGTGGCTTCGATGGTTGTTAAATTAGGTTTATTTGTGTCTCCCTTTGCTTCCACCACTTTCACTTCTTTGCTCCGATGTACCATATCTTCAAACAGGATCTGTTGAGAAGGTAAAACGCCTGTTTTCCATTTACTGAAGGATCGAAGGTATTCCCATGCCCGAATGGCGTGATACTCTTCTTGAGCCACTACTGCCAGAAAATCGCCGTTCCTGATAATTTTTCTTATTCCATCCATTTTTGCAACCTCCTTTTCCGGGAAAGATAGAAGCTTGGCATCATAAGAAGGGGGGCGAACTACCCGAGCATGCAGCATATCGGGAAAACGGAGGTCCTGTATATAGTAAGAAGTTCCGGTTACCATGGTACGTATATCTTCTCGTGGCACGCTTTTTCCGATAAGTCGATAATCTTTTGGATTTTTAAGGGGTGCGTTACCCGAAATCGTTCCTTGGATTGCCTTCCCTTTCAGCAATTCCCAATAGCTAATCGATTTGTCGGGTTGCGATGGATCAAGAACGAGCCCATCGTTAACAATCAATGAAGTAAACGGGCTACGAAGCTTTTCCGCGGCCATTCTAATCAATCGATAACGTGCTTCTGCCGCCGCTTGGCGTATGCTCATTCCACTATTTTCTATAGAAGCGCTTCCGGCAGTATATCGTTCATCTGGTGTGCGTTTCGTGTCAGCTATAATGATGTGAATGCGGCTAAGGTCGACATCCAATTCTTCTGCAGCTATTTGTTTCAGCGCAATGCGGATTCCCTGGCCAAGCTCCATTTTTCCGGTCAACAAGGTTACTTTTCCTTCGTCGGATAATTTTAACCAAGCATCAATGTTGTTGCTATCTATCGCTCGGGCAATTTTAGCCCCTCCTTTGCTAGGTGTACAGCAAAGAAAGGGTAAAAGATGAAAACCAATAATCAGCTGGCCGGTGGTCGATATAAACTCTTTTCTGTTCATAGCGATGCTTTTACTGTAAGCGAGGCACGACGAATCGCCCGCATAATCCGATTATGACTACCACATCGGCATAATACTCGTTGTAAGGCTATTCGGATTTCCTCATCCGTGGGATTGGAATTCTTCTGTAACAAAGCTTTGGAGGCTATAATCATCCCGTTAAGGCAATAGCCGCATTGGGCCGCCTGCTCCTTAATAAACGCTTCCTGAATCGTATCGAGCTGTTCGCCTTGGCTAATACCTTCCAAGGTAGTTATAGAACTATCCGCTAGGGAGTGGCAGGGTCGTTTGCAGGAGGGCATGGCTATGCCATCTATCAGTACCATGCAGGAGCCGCATCGCTCAACGCCACAACCGTATTTCGGTCCGTTTAATTGTAAATTGTTTCGAAGCACATAAAGTAAGGGAGTTTCAGGGCCGACCCGTAATGAATAGTTTTTTCCATTTACTTTTAGGTTAATCGTATCCATGGTTCGTTTATTGAAAAAAGGAGAACAATTTCATCTATTCTTCACTTTAAGATAACTGATTCCTAATAAATTTGTTTCAAAGAACCGAAAGTTCGGAAAAATAGACTAGGTTTGAAATAAAACCAATAGAATTTATCGATGCATACCATTAAAACTGCTTTATTATCTTACGGAATGTCAGGGAGCGTCTTCCATGCGCCCTTCATAGATTTACATCCGGGCTTTGAGTTAACAGGCTCGTGGGAACGAAGTAAAAAGCTTATTCAAAAAGACTATCCAACGGTTGCTAGTTATCCGTCGTTTGAATCCATTCTAAACGATGCATCAATCGAACTGGTAATTGTCAATACCCCTACCGGTACACACTACAATTTTACAAAGAAGGTGCTCGAAGCAGGTAAACACGCCGTTGTTGAAAAGGCTTTTACGATTACAGCCGCCGAAGCAATAGAATTAGAAGCGTTAGCTAAGGAGCGTAACCTTAAATTAGCGGTTTTCCAAAACCGGCGATGGGACAGTGATTTTAAAACAGTGAAGAAGATCGTAAAATCAGGTGTTTTAGGCGAAATTGTAGAGGTTACATTTTCTTATGAAGCTTATTTGCCTAAATTAAATACGAAGGCACATTTAGAGGAACCTTCGCCGGCGGCAGGTTTGATAAGAGATCGTGGTCCTCATATGATCGATCAAGCCTTATCCCTTTTTGGCTATCCAAGGGCGCTCTTCGCTGATCTAGCTATAGTGCGAACCAATTCGCAGGTAAATGATTACTTCGAATTAATCTTGTATTATGAAGATAAAAGAGTACGGTTAAAGGGCGGCTTTCTTGCACGGGAAATGGCTCCCTCGTATATTGTACATGGCAAGGAGGGCTCTTTTCTGAAAAGCAGGGCAGATAAACAAGAGGATAGGTTGCTAGCGGGCGAGAAACCCAATACAGATAACTGGTGTGAAGAGCCGGAAAGTGAGTGGGGAATATTGCATGCTGAACGTGATGGTAAGGCATTCAGGGAAAGGGTCCCTTCTGAACGGGGAAACTATCTGGATTTCTTTGAAGGAGTTTACCAGGCTATTGTTAATAATCAAATAGAACCGGTTACCGCGGCAGAGGGTGTTCAAACGATGAAGTTGATTGAAGCGGCTATCGAAAGCGCGGATACCGGCTGTGTAGTGAAGCTGTAAGAGCGCTTTCAGATTTCGGAGATCAGCTATCAGTCTTAACTTAAGTAGGAGCTGATAGCTGAACACTGATTTCTGAAGACCTATAGCTAAAAATGACCTTTAGCTTAGAAATAATCTCCAAGGAAACTTTTATCTTCGGATAAGTGTTCAATATAAGAAAAGGAAGGAGCAGCTATGAGAGGATTTCGCTTTTCGGAATTCGTTCCGACAGATATGCCAAAAGGGGGCTTCGATAGTCTGTTAAAATTGTTTAGTCAATTACTTAATTATACGGCGGGGGATGCGGCGGAAGCGTTAGCATGGATGAATGAGCTGGATAAGCAGTATAATCTGACGACCGATGAATATGGAATGGGAGACTTTATTGAGGACCTTAAAAATAAGGGCTATCTTCAAGAGAATCCGCAAGATGGCTCATTCCAAATTACGGCTAAAACGGAACAAACTATTCGGCAGTCGGCCTTAGAGGAAATCTTCGGGAAATTAAAAAAATCAGGCAAGGGAAACCACGGAAGCAATCGCAGCGGAGTAGGTGAGGAGAAAAATGCTGATCGGAGGGAATACCAATACGGAGATAGCCTTGACCAAATTGACATAACAGCTTCCATCCACAATGCGCAGATTAATCACGGATTGCAAAATTTCACCTTAACGGAGCGTGATTTAGAAGTCGAGGAAAGAGATTATAAGACACTTACCTCCACAGTGCTGATGATTGACATATCGCACAGCATGATTTTGTACGGAGAGGATCGAATTACACCGGCGAAAAAAGTTGCGATGGCTTTAGCAGAGCTGATCCGAACTAAGTACCCAAAGGACACACTCGATATCGTAGTTTTTGGAAACGATGCTTGGCCTATCGCATTGAAAGATTTGCCCTACTTGCAAGTAGGACCTTACCATACGAATACCTATGCGGGCTTGGAATTGGCGACTGATTTGCTGCGAAGACGCAAAACACATAACAAGCAAATCTTCATGATCACAGATGGCAAACCAACTTGCTTGAAGGAGAACGGAAGGTACTATAAAAATAGTATGGGTTTAGACCGCAAGGTTATTAATAAGACACTCACCATGGCGGCACAATGCAAACGGTTAAAGATACCTATCACCACATTTATGATAGCTCGGGATCCCTATTTACAGCAGTTTGTCCGACAATTTACCCAAGTGAATGGCGGGAAAGCCTTCTACAGCTCTTTAACGGGATTAGGTGAATATATTTTCGAGGACTACATTAGGAATAGAAGGCGGACGGTGAGGTAAAATAGCTGTCAGAAATCAGCTATCGGTTTTCAGAAGGAAAATTAAGATTGTTGTCCGTAACGAAGGAATATCAATGACTGATTACCCTGTAATTGATCTAACTCGGGTAAATTAGTAATAAAAGGTTTAGTATGAATTAAATCTGCCGAAAGCTGATTGCCTACGGCTGATAGCTAATAATATAACTATGATCAAAACATTAGGTGAGTTAAAAGCATCTGGATATAAAAGTAAATCCGTTAAAGAAGAATTAAGAGAAAATCTGATCAAACAGTTAAAAAGTAAAGAAGAGGGTTTTGAAGGCGTTTTGGGATATGATGAAACGGTTATACCTGAACTGCAAACCGCTATCCTTTCGCGTCATAATATCCTTTTACTAGGTCTTCGGGGCCAAGCAAAGACAAGAATAGCACGTCTAATGGTTAACCTATTGGATGAATATATACCCTATGTAGAAGGAAGTGAAATATTTGATGATCCCTTGAATCCGATTTCCTGGTTCGCCAAGAGTGAGATAGCGGCGAAAGGCGAAGATACACCAATCGCATGGTTGCATCGGAGCGAGCGTTATACGGAAAAGCTGGCAACGCCGGATGTGACCGTTGCTGATCTGGTAGGTGATATCGATCCCATTAAAGCGGCTACCCTAAAACTTACCTATAATGACGAACGTGTTATCCACTTTGGATTGATACCGAGAGCACATCGAGGTATTTTTGTAATCAATGAATTACCGGATTTGCAGGCAAGGATACAAGTAGCCCTTTTTAATATGCTACAAGAGAAGGATATTCAGATTCGAGGCTTCAAGTTACGGTTACCGTTGGACATCCAGTTTGTGTTTACCGCTAACCCGGAAGATTATACAAATCGTGGGTCCATTGTAACCCCCCTAAAGGATCGGATCGAAAGTCAGATATTAACACATTATCCAAAAACAATTGATGTATCCAGAGCGATTACCTTTCAGGAAGCAAGGCTTTCTCCCCAGCAGAAAAGCTTAATTGAGGTCGACGGCCTACTGAAAAACTTGATTGAGCAAGTGGCTTTTGAGGCGAGAAAAAGCGAGTTTATAGACCAGAAGTCCGGTGTATCTGCACGTCTGACAATCTCGGCCTATGAAAATTTAGTAAGTACCGCCGAGCGCCGAATGCTTATATCCGAAGAAGAAAAAACTTTTGCTAGGATATCTGATCTTATAGGGATCATTCCAGCTATTACAGGGAAGATAGAACTGGTTTATGAAGGCGAATTGGAGGGGCCGATTCATGTTGCGAATAAACTAATCAGTAACGCAATAAAGACATTGTTTGCTCAATACTTCCCCGATCCTGAGAAAATTAAGAAAACAAAGGTTACGAATCCATATCAAGATATTATCGATTGGTTTACGGCGGGCAATAAATTGGATATCAATGATGCTTTATCTACGGAAGAATATGCCATGATTCTAAATCATGTGCCTGGATTGAAAACCGTTGTTCAGGAGTTTCACAAAAAGCTAAGTGACAACCAAAAGTTGCTTCTGATGGAGTTCGTTCTGCACGGATTGGCGGAATATTCTCAATTGAACAAAAACATCATGAACGGAGGGTTTGCCTTTTCAGATATGTTCGGTAGTCTTTTCAATTCGTCATTTGAACAGGATGAAGATGACGAATTGGATGATGAGGATTTTAGGTAATCTCCTAACTCTTCTGATTTAGCTTCGGCAATAGTAAAAATTAAGACTAGACTGATTGCTGATAGCTAAAACTGTCCTACTAATTGCTTATTTAAAATAAGTCTAAAAATGTATTGACAAATTTTGAAACAAATTGTAGGTTTGTGCTCAATTTGTTTAACTAGATTTATTCTAAATAAAGTGAAAAGACTACTATCATTCAACCTAATTGTAGTACTTAGTTTTTGTTTTATGCATTTGGCCCATGCGCAAATTAAAGGAACTGTACGCAATCAATCAAACGAACCGGCGGCGGGTATATCCCTCTGGATTAAAGGTACCCGAATCGGGGGAAAAACAAATAGCGCAGGTGGATATGAAATTCAGGGTGTCAAGGCGGGCGAGCATACGCTCATTTTATCAGCTGTCGGTATTCAAAAACAAGAACGGCTCATTCATTTCGATGGAAACGAACTGATTGAAGATTTTGTAGTGCAGGCAACCAATGAACAACTCCAAGAGGTCGTTATTTCCAGTCAGAAGAAGCAGTATAAGGTGGATACTACTTCAACAAGCTTGCGCTTAAATGAACCATTATTGGAAATCCCTCAAAATATTCAAGTTGTGACCAATAAGGTGTTGGCCGATCAACAAATCGTTAGTATGAGTGACGGGCTGATTCGCAACGTTAGCGGAGCTGTTCGCTTAGAGCATTGGGGTGATTTGTATGCGAACATCAACATGCGTGGTTCGCAGATCCAAGCGTTTAGAAATGGGTTTAATGTTGTCGGTTCTTACTGGGGGCCCCTAACCGAAGACATGAGCTTTGTTGACCATATCGAATTTGTCAAAGGACCCGCCGGGTTTATGCTGGCTAATGGTGATCCAAGCGGATTGTATAATGTTGTCACCAAAAAGCCTACCGGTATTACAAAGGGCGAAGCGAGCTTTACGGTAGGAAGCTTTGACTTATTAAGAGGAACACTCGATTTGGATGGAAAATTAAGTAAGGACGGAAAGCTCTTGTATAGATTGAATGTTATGGGCCAGAATAAGGCCTCGCATCGTCCCTATGAGTATAATGATCGGTATAGTATTGCTCCCGTCATCTCTTATCAAGTAGATGAGCAAACCAAGCTTACCGCTGAATATACCTTGCAGCATGTACGGATGACCGAGGTTGGGTCTTACTATGTGTTCGGGCCGGAGGCGGGCGGCTATGCCACGCTACCGGTAGATTTTACCATGACGAATCCGGGTATTCCACCCACCAATATCGATGACCACAGTTTATTTCTAACCTTGGAACATAAGTTTAATGATCATTGGAGATTAACTGCACAGGGATCGTATTTCTTCTATGATCAGGTTGGCTACAGCTCCTGGCCCTCAAAAGTTAATGCTGATAGAACATTGATAAGAAATGTAGGTATCTGGGACGCCCAAGGTCGTATGGGGCTCGGGCAGGTTTTTGTAAATGGTGATATACAAACGGGTTCCGTCCGGCATCGTATACTTGCCGGTATCGATATGGGAAAAAAGACTTATATTGCTGATTGGGGACAATCACATGATTTAGACCGCGATAGTGCCACTTTGTACTTTGATCCACTTAATCCCTCTTACGGAATTCCGACGAATGGACTACCAAATTTTGATAGAAGCACTGATTTAGAGGCGAGAGCTTTAGCAGCAGGTGGGTTGCAAGGTCAGCGCTATACGGGATTATATTTTCAGGACGAACTGGGTTTTTTTGAGAATAAACTAAGATTGACACTGGCAGGACGTTATACTTATGTACGCCAATATTATGGTGAAAGTGCAGACGAAGCGAAACGCTTTACTCCACGACTAGGACTAAGCTACTCGATTCATCCGAGTGCTTCCGTTTACGCTGTCTATGATCAGGCTTTTGTTCCGCAGAGCGCTTCCGGAACAATTGAAAATGGAGGGAAGTTGAAACCCATAACGGGTAATAATACCGAATTCGGAATCAAGAATGAGTGGTTTGACGGTAATCTAAGCACAACATTATCAGTTTACAGAATTTTGAAAAACAATGAACTCACCACAGGCCCTAATAGCACACCCACCAACCCTACCAGCATTGTTTTAGGACAGAAGAAAGCCCAAGGTTTTGAGTTTGATGCTAGAGGAAGCATTGGTGCAAATCTAAGCGTCGTTGCTAATTATGCGTATACTGATTCGAAGGTCAATAAAGTTACTCCAGGCGTAACAAGTGTGACGGTAGGTCAGGTGATGCCGGGCTTCGCTAAACATGTAATTAACGGGTGGTTAAATTATAAACTGCCGGTGAAAGCGCTAAATGGAGTGGGCGTATCCATGGGCTATACGGGATTGTTAAATCGTGCGACAGATAACTGGGGTGAAGGACAGCTAAGATTACCTGACTACCATAAAGTAGATGGTGGCATTTTTTGGGAAGGGAGGAAAATGCGTATAACGGCTAATGCCTTTAATATCTTCGATAAATACTTATTTAGTGGCTCCTATTATAATTGGTTGAGCAGTTATTACTGGCAAACCGAAGCTCCAAGAAATTATAGGTTAACGGTTACTTATAGCTTCTAAAAAGAGAAGGCCGGCAGATGGTGTTGGCCTTCTCTTTTTTTAATGGGCAATGCCCTTCTTCTTTTCAAAGCTATAAATTAGGTAAAATAGGGCCGGCAAAATAAAAATACTTCCCAGTAGGAGTGCCCAGGCCAACGCTTCTATTGTTTTATTTAAACCGGCATCTTCAACTAGGGATAGCGACGCGCCTCCTTTCAAAAGGATTATCTTTGGAAAGTGAATGTAGGTGGCGGCCAGCAAAATCATGCTTACCTGGAAGCCTGCCAATAAACGGATGAGAATCGCTCGATTTTTACTTAAAGATATCCACAAGAATATTAAGGAAATACTGGCCGCTCCAATCGCCAATGAACCTATCCAATGTCCGAAAATCCAATCCAACAAAGGGATTTGCTCATAATGTGCAGCAATAAAAACAAGCCCTCCTGCCACGAAAGCCGCTACAATCATTTTTTTAGCCACACGAATAAAGTGCTGTCTGTCATCTGAAGAATGCACTTCGCCAATAATGTAAATGGCGGCTAAAAAGCCGCAAATACATACCGTGAAAAGCCCTACCGCTATCCCGAAACTATTTAGCCAGCTATCAACGTAAGCCGACAAAAAATTTGTCGCGCCCACATCTATCTTACGGCTGACGGTGCTTGCGGCAATGATGCCAAGGAAAAAAGGGGTAATAGCACTGGAGTAAACGAAAATGCGATTGTATATGCTTTGCATACGATCTTCAACAGCGTCGTAATTTCGAAAAACAAAGGCTGTCCCCCTCGCGATAATTCCCAGCAACATGGCCGTCAACGGAATATGGACAAAAATGGACATGGTTGTATAAATTTTCGGAAAGCCAACAAACAAAATAACAATGGCTATGATAAGCCACATGTGGTTTGCCTCCCAAATGGGACCGATAACACGATACATGGTATGCCGTGTCTTGCTTTTATGCTCGCGCTTGCTTATTAATTCAATAATACCGGCACCAAAATCTGCCCCGCCTAATAGCAGGTATAACCAAATGGAGGTCCAAAGAAATGCGATGACTATGTATAACATGTTAACGGTTTTCGGCTTTCAGCTACCAGCTGTCAGCTAGGTTCAATCTTTAATACTAATTTTATTCTTTTCTTTAATGAGCCGAGAGCTGATCTCCGATAGCTTCTACACATCATAAACCCACCCAACCATCTTAATTTGCCGGTAAAGTAGAAACGCCACGATGATCGACAAGGAAACATATACGGCTGTAAATAAATAAAAAGAATAAACGATTCCGGGCATGGGCGTAACTGCATCAACAGTTCGCATAATACCATAAATAATCCAGGGCTGCCTCCCAATTTCAGTGACCATCCATCCCGCCTCAATAGCAATAAAACCTAAGGGAATGGCGAGGATGAATAAGTTTAAGAGCCAGGGGCTACGCAGCCATGAGCGCTTCTTAGCCAGGGTGATGAAATAAATGATAGAAAGTGACAGCATCAGCATGCCGAGTCCTACCATTACCTGAAAGGCATAGTGTGTAATAGCTATTGGAGGATGATAATTTTTCGGGATTTGATCTAAACCGGTAACAATTGCTTTGCTATTTCCATGAGCCATCCAACTTAATAAGCCAGGTATCTTCACGGCATATTTTACCTCGTTTGCCTTCTCATCTACGAGACCTCCAATAATTAAGGGTGCTTCTTTTTCTGTTTTGAAATGCGCTTCCATTGCTGCAAGCTTGGCAGGTTGTCTCTTTGCAACATCTTTTGCCGATATATCGCCGCTCAATGGTTGCAATACCGCAGCAACAGTGGCAAAAATAGCCGCAATCCGAAAAGCCTTTTCGTGAAAATTGATGTTCTTTCCTTTTTTGATCATAAACGCGTGAACCCCTGCGACTGCAAAACCGGTTGCTGCGAAGGCCGCTAGGGTCATGTGAAGCGCCTGTGAAAACCAGGCATCATTGAACATAGCATCTATTGGATTAATGTTGGTGTATTTGCCATCTACATATTCAAAGCCCGCCGGACTGTTCATCCACGCATTAGCCGCCACCACGAGTATACCCGAAGCCAAACCACTTACCCCTACAATAACGCCTGTAAACCAGTGAAACCACGGATTGAATTTATCCCATCCATACAAGAAGAATCCTAAAGCGATAGCCTCAATGAAAAAAGCCGTTCCTTCCAGTGAAAAAGGCATTCCAAAAATAGGCCCGGCATGTTCCATAAAGGTTGGCCACAGCAAACCTAGCTCAAAAGAAAGTACCGTACCGGAGACCGCCCCCGTAGCAAAAAAAATCGCGACTCCCTTACTCCACGCCTTCGTGACGTTTTTATATACCTGTTCGCCTGTCCGAAGCCATTTATAATGGGCAATGGCCATAAAGAAGGGCATTACCATACCAATACAGGCAAAGATAATATGAAAGCCAAGGGAGAGGGCCATTTGAGAACGGGCGGCGAGGAAATCGTCCATAACGAGCGGTTATTAAAATGATAAAACGTAAACTCAGGGCTACTGAACTTCCTCAAAGATAGGGCTTATGCCGTTAATAAATGCAGCTTCTTTATGGATAGAAGAGGAATTTTTTATTTAGAATGGATATACATTAACTTTCCACTGGTTTATGGTTTGGATAAGTGTCTCCAATAATTCACCATACCCCAAGAGACAGCGCCTTCATAGGTAAGGGTTTTGTCGGGGGCGATCTTTACGAAATACATGCCGGTCCAGTTGAAAGGAGAGACGTCGGGAAATGTTGGATAACCGCCACTAATGATAATTTCATTAATGGGATGATGGGTGGATAGCAAAGTGATTTCGTTATCTATTGGCGTTCCTTGCAATATTCTAATTAAGCCCTTAAACAGATCTCCTTTATTATGTGAAGGATGATTCAGCAAACTATCTTGTTTGATCGGCAAATTAAGTTCCATCAGTTCCACCGTCTCTATTGCACGATTGAATTCGCTGGCGTAGACCCGACTAATAGGGTAGCCAAGCGCTTTAAGATTGGCCCCTAACTCGCGCGCGCGGATCCGCCCTTCTTCATTCAATTGGCGTGCCAGTGCTTTGTCCTTTGATTTCCACCAGTTAGCCGGACCGGCATCATCATGATTCAAAGAATAATCCACGCCCTGATCGGCATCCGCATGACGTAAAACAAGCGCATATGTCTCGTTACTAACAGGCAATTTTTGTAAGGTTGCCCAACCTTTTAAGTAGGAATTATAAGTGTCAGTAGCTCCTTTTCCATTATAGGTGATTTGGGGCTTATCATGGTTTGTGTCGGTAGCCCCCAATAGATAAAAGCGCGTTTTGTTTTCGGGTTGTTCTTTGGGAGCAATATCAATAGCAACCACCTCTCCCGAGGTTAGGCGTTTTACTAAACCGTTAGCATCCATCTTGACACGACTATCATCGGAGCTAAAGATAGCATCCCTGTTCGTCGTTATTTGGAAGTTGTTTTTGTTTACGAAAAGGAGTTTTCCGTCATATTCAGCGGAAGTAATTTGGATGCCGGGTAATTCATGATCATCGCTTTTTTTACAAGCGCTTAATAAGAGAATGGATAGCCAAAGAATGTTTACGAAATGCCTTTTGCGAAGAGAAAGTAGTATCATCATTTTTATTATCAACGATATATAAGGCTTCACTCCCCAACGAAGGGATGAAACTATCCAGGAGCGATTTAATAATTTGTCTGCTGCTGTTATCTATAAAAATACGACGAAACGCACGATTTATTTGGCACTATACCCGTTAATTGAAGAAAAGATGAACTGATATCACAGAAATGCGCAGGTTTTTGGCTGGATAATGAGGTTATATGCCACAAAATGTATTAAAAATTGTGGCATATATAGTGAAAGGTTAATCTACTAATTTGCTTCAAGGTTTAAATTCCCGACACTTACGTGGACATCCACGTCAGCTCCACCTCCGTTCAATTTCCCTACCACACGATCTTTTTCCTTCGTTCCTGCAAAGTTATTTAAAGAGGGAAGATTAATCTTTCCTGCTGATAAATTCAAGTCTAAGCCTTTATCCATAGGAAGCTGGAGGTTAACACTTCCGGCAGAAACATCGATTTTTAAGTATTTATCTATATTTACCATATTAACCGAAGTACTGCCGGCGCTTGTTGCCAGATCAGCACTACCTGCCATGCGATCAACCCGAATACTGCCGCCAGAGGTTTTTGCCAGTAGTTCGCCACTAATATCATTGGCTCCTATACTTCCACCGCTGGTCCGCGCATCAATTTTTCCTTTTAAATTACTCAATTTGATGGAACCGCCTGATGTATGTAGTAGCAGATTCCCCGTAACATCATCTGCATTAATACTTCCGCCACTGGTTTTTAGGTTTACATTGTTTTTTACATGAGCTACTTTGATACTGCCGCCGGAAGTTGCTCCTTCGATATAACCATTAATGCCATTAAGGGAAAGGCTACCACCACTGGTTTTCAACTTTGCTGATGCTGCTTTAGGCACATAAGCTTTGAACGAAATGGATACCGACTTCTTCCAGTTTTTAAACCCGCTTTTTGGTCTGGCAATTGCGATGAGTTGCCCGTTATTGGAACTAATTTGTAAGTCGTAACTGTCTTTTAGCCGTTGCTCGATTTCTTCTTTGCTTAGGCGATTATTTCCGTTATTACCTTGCACAAATACTTCAAGACGAGCTTCGGAGTCATTTACACCTTCAACCGTTAAACTACCGCCGGAAGTTTGTAGATCTACCGAGCGGATATTTTCACTTCGCAATGATTTCGTTAAATAGGGCGAAGGAGTATCTTGTGCCGATGCCAAAAAATAGCTGCTATAAATGGCAATGAAAAAAAGAGTAAGCTTATTCATGATTTTTTTTCTAAAAGACGCAAATCGAAATTAAATGTTGCATGGCGGTTAGCTGTGAGATTTTTGCTGTCAGCAATCTGTTTTTAATTAAACAGAAAACCGATATCAGATGGCTGCTAGCTTCTAAAAGCTATTCATCCCGCAAACTATTTACCGGATTAGCTGCGGCTGCTTTGAACGTTTGCACACTCAATAATAAAACTGCTAACAAAAGCATTCCCAATCCACTCACTAGAAAAACCCACCAGCCGACAGGCGTTTTATAGGCAAAATTGTCAAGCCACCGATGCGCGGCCCACCAAGCTAAAGGAGAAGCGACAATAAAAGCGATAAGGATGAGTTTGATAAAATCCTTCGCCAATAGGCTAATAAGTTGAACAATAGATGCTCCCAACACTTTGCGAATGCCTACTTCCTTTGTTCGACTGTTTGTGGTATAAAGCACCAAACCTAACAGGCCCAAACAACTAATTAAAATAGTTAAACCTGTTGCCCAGTTTAACAGGGATGCGGTAGCTTGCTCTTTCTCATAAAACTTCTTAATACTGTCTTCCATAAATTCATAATTAAATTCCCCGTCGGGATAGTTCTCCTTAAAAAGTTCTTCCATATCGGAAATTGTTTTCTGCCAGTTCATTTCACCGGAATGGGCGGATCGAAGTTTTACGTGAAAAATATCTCCCCAGCGGTTTTGAAAAATGAGCGGTGCTAATTGTGCGTGCAAATTCTGCGTATGAAAATTCTTCACAATGCCAACAATAGGAACTTCTTTGTCATTGTATTTAAGGAATTGACCTAAAGCTTCTCCCGGTTGCCGAAAACCGATCTCTTTTGCGAATTGTTCATTAACCACAATTTCTGTTAACGAGTCGCTCGCAATCGCATTTCGCCCGGCAATGATTGGAATATTATATAGATCAAGAAAGTCATCGTCACCCCATCTAACATGAACAGTCGGTTTTAACTCTTCTTTCCCGTTGAAATAGCTAACATTGGCAAAGGCTCCGCCCGCTGTAGCTGGTGCAAGAAATCCATTGCTAACAGATGCAATACCCGGAATTGCCTGTAAGCGTTGCTTGAATTGCATGCGGTGGGTGGCGATGGTATCTCTGGGGGTGCGAAAAGTAAGAATGGCTTCTTTGGCAAAACCCATATCTGCATGGAGTACGAAATAAATCTGTTTACTGATAATCAAGGTAGATATAACAAAAAATTGCGCAATAACAAATTGAGAGACGGTTAACCCTTTTCGTAACAGCGCTTGTCTTGACTGCCCCAAGCTGACTAGTTGCTGGTTCTTCAAAACCTGTATCGGATTATAACCGGATAGAACAAAGGCTGGATATAACCCGGCAAGGACGCTAACTAATAAAACAATGAGTAGAACGGAAAACAACATGCTTGGATAACCTAAGAATGAGAAGGTGAGGCCTTCCGGTATAAAGGCAGAAAAGGCCTGTAGTAACAGCGGTATAATGATAATGGAAAGGACGGTAGCAAATGTTGTCAGAAAAAAAGTTTCTCCTAAGAATTGAACGACCAGTTGTTTTTTGTTTCCGCCGATCGATTTCCTAATACCAACTTCCTTGGCGCGTGTTGATGCTTGTGCCGTGCTTAAGTTAACATAATTGATACACCCCAAAAGCAATAAAAAGCCCGCAATGGCGATTAAGCCATACAAAGTGGGTTTATGAGCGATTCGGATATCCATTCCCTGATAGCGCTCATCAAAATGTATGGTAGATAAGGGCTGTAACGCTAAATGAAGTTCGGAAAAAAAATGCTCTTTTTTGGAATGCTTTGCGAGTATCGTGTTTAGTCCTTGCTCTATTTGGGATGGCTGAGCCTGTGGCGATATTTTAACAAGTAAATTTGAGTAACCCATCCAATCGTCCCAAACGTTTAACATGAGGTCGTCTTTCAATGACGTTTTCTCTAATGTGGGTAGTGATATAAACTCCTTACTTCGAAAATCGGTAATTTTTTCTAAATCATCTACAACTCCACTCACACTCACTTCTATATCCCTATACCTTAGGGTACTTCCTGGCACATCCTGCAAATCCTTTTTGGGAAAATAAATCCCGGCCCTACTCTTGGTAAGTACTACTTGAAAAGGTTGTGTCAAGGCAATGGTAGGATTACCGACTAACCACTTATACCCCATTAAGGCTAGATAGTCAGAATTAGTAAAAATAATGCTTTCTTGTTTTTTAAAAGTCTTTTTGTTGACGCTTCCTGCCGGCACTTCAACATCTGCTTTTGCATCACCGGGAAAACTATAAATGGGAATTACTTGCTCAATACCCGTTATTTCTCCTTGAGCTGCCTGAGCCAAAGAGGCGGGTACAGCGGCAGAATGTCCCTCAAAGCCATCTCGTTTTGTGTCTAATACAATTCGATAGATCCGATCTTTATCCAGCTGAAATTGATCGAAACTAAACTCATAATGAACAATCATGGCGATGACTAAGGATGAGCTGATACCTATCGCTAATCCAACGATGTTAACGAGGGAGAAAAATTTGTGTCTCCATAAATTCCGCCAGGTAGAAACAAAATAGTTTTGTAACATAATGTTAGCTTTTAAGGTGTTTCAGCGATTCATCAAATAACCAATAACGAATAACCAATAACGAGTAACCAATAACCAATAACCAATAACCAATAACGAATAACTGATTACCAATAACGAGTAACCAATAACGAATAACCAATAACGAGTAACCAATAACCAATAACCAATAACCAATAACGAATAACTGATTACCAATAACGAGTAACCAATAACGAATAACCAATAACCAATAACTGATTACCAATAACCAACACCAAGTTACTCATTGCGTAATGACTCAACAGGGTTGGTCAATGCTGCGCGTATAGTTTGCGACCCAATAACGATCAAGGCAATACCAATGGCAATGCTTCCCGCCAATATAAAAATCCAGATATTGATGGTGGTTTGATATTCAAAATCATCCAACCATTTATCCATTAAAAACCACATCAATGGAGACGCAACAAGCAAAGCGATTATTACTAATTTCAAGAAATCAAAAGATAACAACTTTACGATGGTTGATATATTGGCCCCTAAAACTTTCCGTATGCCGATTTCCCGATATCGCTGTGTGGTATGATAGGACACCAAACCTAACAAGCCCAAGCAGGAAATAAAAATAGCGAGCATTGCGAAATTGAAAAATAAATTACCGAATCGATTTTCTGAACGATATTGCCTATCAAAAAATTCGTCAGCAAAAAAGTATTCAAAAGGACGATTCGGAATAATCTCCTGCCATTTTTTTTCAATTGACTTCAAGGCCGTGTTTATATGTTGGCCATCTATTTTGAGTGATACCATACCGCCTCCGTTTCCTTGCCCATAACGCATGCTGAGGGGCTCTATTTTCGACTGTAGGGATTTAAAATGGAAATCTTTGATCACTCCGATGATTTTACCTTCGCTTCCCCATTGAGAATATTTTTTACCAATGGCGTCCGCTGGTTTTGCATAACCGAAGAGTTTAACGGCACTTTCATTTAAAATCATAGCTTGCGCAGTATCTGTTCCAAAGTCGGGCGAAAACATGCGGCCGGCCACCAGTTCAATTTTATATAGGGGAAGGTAATTATAGTCTACAAAATAGACCGGGAGGTTTGCGATCTGCATATCGCCTTGCTTGTTCTCAATTTCAGAATAAGCCACCGGGTTCCCACCACCCGGGACCGATCTGGATACAGCGCTAGCTAATACGCCAGGCACGCTGGTTATTGCGTCCTTTAAGATTCTGCTCTTGGCATCTCCGTTTGTTTGCAAAACCAATACTTGTTCTTTATTGAAGCCCAGATTTTGATTTCGCATAAATGCAAGTTGACGGTTTACAATCAAGGTGCCTGCAATCAGCGCAATGGAAACCACAAACTGTACCACAACTAAGGTTTTTCTCAATAGTAAACCTTTTGTGTTAGACGAAAATTTACCTTTTAACACGGTTACGGGTTTAAAAGAGGATAATACAAGCGCTGGATAAATACCTGCAAGTAACCCGATTAAGCAGGCTAACAAAAATAAAACGAGGATGTACACGGGATGGAGAAATATACCTCCACTAATTTCCTTGCCCGCAAGAAAATTAAAATAGGGAATCAAGACCAGACAGAGTAAAATGGAAATTATAAAAGCTAATAAACAGATTAATACGGATTCACTGATAAATTGCCGGGTAACCTGTATGCGATAGGCACCAACCACTTTTCTGATTCCTACTTCTTTGGCTCTTTCAACCGCTCTGGCTGTGGAAAGGTTAATAAAATTAATGCAGGCAATAAGTAGGATGAATAGCGCTACAATAGCAAAAACATAAACATTGTTGATATTGCCGTTTTCAAAACCACCTCGTTTTGAATAAAGATAAACGTCTTTAAGAGGCTCTAAAAAGAGGGTGTAATGCATCTTGGACTGATCCATTTCCTTACCGACACGGTTAGTTAAAAAAGCGGGAAATTTAGCGGTTAATAAGGAAGGATCAGTATTCGGTTTAAGAAGTAAATAAGAAGTGAAACCAAAATTACCCCATTGCTCATCAAATTTAAAATTAGCCATTTTAATCAGGGTGACCATAGAAACAAACACGTCTCCTTTAAACTGCGAATTTTCAGGAATATCTTTCATCACACCTGTAACTTTGCTGTTGAAACCTTCATCGGTCAGTAGCAAACTTTTACCGATTGGATTTTCCTTTCCAAAATATTTTTTGGCTGCCGATTCGGATAGAACCACGCTAAAAGGCTCTTTTAATGCCGTTTCCGGGCTTCCTGCTAGTAGCGGAAAATCAAATAGTTGGAAAAGGGAGGAGTCAGCAAAGAATACGGCGCTTTCCTGATATTTGATATTATCTTTGCGTATTAACAAACTATTGGGCAGTAAACGCACGTAGTTTTCGATCTCCGGAAGATCTTTAGCGGCATACATTGCCATGGGGCCTGACGTGATATTCGCATTGATGGTTTCTGTGGGTGTCTTGACATCGCACACCAAGCGATAAATGCAATCAGCTTTTTCATGATACCGGTCGTAACTTCGTTCGAAATTGACGTAAAGCGCAATAAGAAAGCAGGCCGTCATCCCAACTGCCAAGCCACAAATGTTGATAATGGAAAAAGCTTTGGTTTTCCAGATATTCCGCCAGGCGATTTTTAAATAGTTTTTTATCATGATTTTTAGCGTTTAGCTGCCAGCTATCAGGCATAAGCCGTTAGCGCTATAAGCAGTGATCGAATCTATTTTGTCGTTACTTAGAGTTACTGCTCAATTAAAATGACAGCGCTTAAACTAACGGATAGCCCCACTATGTTAATAACAGCATAGCTTTTGTTGTTAAACAAATTTCTAAATACAGTTTTAAGATAATTCTTAAGCATAGCTCATTAGCTTTTAGGTGTTAGTATTCAGCCCCTTGATCTCGATCTTATCTGTCAAAGGGCCAAAACTTTGTTGTCAGCGTTGTTAATTGACTTATAACGTATAACTGCTGCCTACCGCAAGCAGATAAAACGTATAACTTCAGGAAAACAGCTAAAAGCCGCAACTCATTACTCCGTTCGAATTGCCTTTATCGGATTGTTTTTTGCCGCTTTTAACGATTGTCCGCAAACGGTAAGTCCAGCGATGGCAAAAGCTATAAGTCCTGCGGCAATGAAAACCCAACCTTGAATCTCCGTACGATACACATAATTCTCTAACCATTTACTCATCATCCACCAAGCGATTGGAAACGACAGGATGAACGATATGCCGACCAGCTTCATGAAATCTTTTGATATCAATAAAATTATGTTGCTTACGCTGGCTCCTAAAGTTTTACGGATACCGATTTCCTTAAACTTGGTTTCGGCTGTATAGGTTACCAAGCCAAATAAACCTAGACAAGAAAGTAGAATCGCAATGCCCGCAAAGATGTTGAATAGCCTGCCTGCGCGCATATCGCTTTTATACATATTGTCAAAAGCCTCATCCATGAATTGGTAGTTGAAATCATAATCGGCATTGTATTTCTTCCATAAAGTTTCTATCGCTGCAATCGCCTGTTGTGCTTGTTGTGGCTTTATCTTAACATACATCGCTTGCCAACCCCAGTTCTCGTTCATAAAAATGAGACAGGGCTCAATGGCAGTTCGCATATTTTTGAAATGAAAATCTTTGACAACCCCTGCAATAATGCCAGGCTTGTCATGGAAACTAATGGTTTTTCCCACAGGATTTTCTATGTTCATCTGGGCGATCGCCTGTTCGTTTAAGATGTAATAACCGCTATCTGCAGGTGTTCCCGAGAAGCCTTTTCCTTCAACCAACCTCATGTTCAATACCTGTAGGAAATTTCGATCGGCGGAGATCTGATTGATCATAAAATTGCCCATATTATCGGGTTTCCCTTCCCATACAATGTCCCCGGTAGCGCTTGCGAGATCAATAACGCCTTGGCTTGATACCGTTACGCCTAAAATGCTTGGATTGTTTTCCAACTCGCTCCGAACAGCAGCGTAATGCTTTCCGAAATTATAGGCACCGAAGGTTAAAATATTCTCTTTGTCATACCCTAAGTTTTTATTCTGTATAAAGGAAAGCTGTTTTGCAATAACAATCGTAGAAACAATGAGGACAACGGAGCAGGTGAATTGCAATACAACTAATACTTTGCGGAAAGAGCCACTGCTACCCAATCGAGGCAAAAGGCCCTTAAGTCCTAAAGCAGGATTAAATCGTGATAGTGTTATTGCGGGATAGATTCCGGCCATTAGTAATACTAATATCAAGGCAGCACCAAATAATGCCCAAACGCGGCTATCAAATAAGCTAAAGCTCATTTCCTTTCCCGACAACTGGTTGTAGATAGGCATGGCTAAAAAGCTGAACAACCAGGAAAGGAGCATGGAGATTAGAAAAACAACCAGTGATTCGGTTAAGAACTGTAAAAACAGATGCGTACGATTGGCGCCTACTACTTTCCTTACACTTACTTCTTTGCTTCGCCTAGCAGACCTTGCTGTAACAAGGTTTACATAATTGATACAGGCAATTAATAAAATTACGAGGGCAATTAAGGTAAATATTTTAACTTGGCGCATGCCTTGTTCGTCTCCTTTGGGATCATAAAGATGAATTTTATGTAAGGGCTGCATTAAATAGACAAGGTCTTTAAAGAAATCGCTCGACTGGTTTTTTTTATGAAGAGCGGCTAGTTGTAGCCCAACTTCTTTTGCGTTTACTTCGGATTTTAGAAGAAAATAGGTGTCGTAGCCAAAATTTCCCCAATCGGCGTTGATTGGATTGCTCTCGCGACCTTCATTTAATTGATCAAATGGAATGAAAAAATCATTACGTATGCTCGAATTTTTCGGTATATCCTCAATAACACCCGAAACCCGAAAGCTGATACCCTCAAGCGCTTTTACCACTTTGCCAACAGCTTCTTCTTTGCCGAAAATTTTTTCGGCTAGCGACTTGCTTAGGACAATAGAATGTTTATCGGGAAAAGGTTGTTTTTCGTTTCCTGCAATCAATGGAAAGTCAAATATGGAAAAGAAGCTGGGATCGACATAGTAGACGCTTTCTTTGAATTTCTTACCTTTGTAATCCACTAAGGTTTCCTGCCAAGTATTGATTCTACAGGCGTCTTCTACGGCGGGCAATTCATTTTTTCCGAAAACAGCCAAAGGAGCAGAGGTACTCCATATTTTCGTCATTTCCTTGTCAATGGCGCCCGATGCCCTGAAAATTCGGTCACCTTTGCTGTGCATCTGATCGAAACTTAGCTCATCCCAAACCCATAATAAAAGTAATACAGAAGCCGCTAGACTTACCGATAGGCCAATAATATTAATGGCCGCATAAAGCTTGCTTTTCGCCAAGCTTCTGAAAGCGCTTTTAAAGTAATTCTTTAGCATAGCTATTCCTTTTAATCAGATTTCAGCCCGTCAACTTTAATTTAGCCCTAATTGCTAGGGTCTAAAGCCGAAACCCTACTTTACGCCACCGTAGTCATCACAACTTGCCCGTCCAGCATTCGGATAATGCGATCGCTATAACGCGCATCATGTTCGCTGTGGGTAACCATTACAATGGTAGTCCCTTGTTCGTTTAATTCAGTAAGCAGCTGCATTACCTCATTACCGTTATTTGAATCCAGGTTACCTGTCGGCTCATCCGCGAGGATAAGCTTAGGATTATTAACCACCGCTCGGGCAACGGCAACCCGTTGCTGTTGACCGCCGGAAAGTTGCTGTGGAAAGTGGTTTCTACGGTGCATAATCTGTACCTTCTCAAGCACCTCTTCCACTCGTTTTTTGCGTTCGGCGGCCGGCACTTTCGTATAAATCAGCGGGAGCTCTACGTTTTCAAATACAGTTAGCTCGTCAATCAAGTTGAAACTTTGGAAAACGAAACCAATATTGTGTTTACGCAAGTCTGAACGTTTCCGCTCGTTAAAGTGGGCCACCTCTATATCATTGAATTTATAACTGCCTTCGTCTAGATCATCTAAAAGGCCTATAATATTCAACAATGTGGATTTACCACATCCTGAAGGACCCATCACTGCTACAAACTCACCCTTTTGTACTTCTATACTTAGGTTGTTGAGCGCTACCGTTTCCACTTCCTCAGTACGGTAGAATTTTTGAAGTTCAGTTATTTTGATCATGGTCATTTAGCTATAAGCAATCGGAAATCAGCTTTCAGTTTCCTTTTTTGTGTTAGAATTTTTAAACCACACCAACTGCCTTTTATTTATTATTTTTATATTTAAACCTCTGTTTTTAATCTGAATTTCTTTTATGCGCGACTTTACCACGCTAGATTTTTGGCTTCGTAGTCATAAGTTGACGTTAAAAATTTATCATCTGACCAATCGCTTTCCTAAAGAAGAGCTCTTTGGTCTAACTTCTCAAATGAGAAGATCCGCATTATCGATTCCTTCCAATATTGCTGAAGGCTGCGGGCGAAATTCAAATAATGAATTAAAACGTTTCCTCACAATAGCAAGCGGTTCCGTTTCCGAGTTACAATATCAACTCATTTTATGTAAAGAACTAAAACTTTTAGATACAAATACCTCTGTAGAACTAAATAATGAAATCATCATCATCAGAAAATTAATCCACAGTTATGTTTCGAAATTATAACATAAGCCGATAGCCGACAGCTGAAAACCGATAGCTATTTTACCACCAACTCCTGCACCTTATCATACGTTTCGTAACTGGAAGTTACCACCTTTTCGCCGGGTTTCAAACCTTGAATCACTTCATAATAATCTGGGTTCTGTCTTCCTAATTGCACATCAGCGCGGTAAGCTGTTTTGCCGTCCGAGCTCAACTTAAATACCCAGTTTCCGCCTGTTTGTTGATAAAATCCGCCTTTTGGTAACAACACTGCTTTTGTTTCATCACTTAAAGCTAAACGTATTTGCAACGTTTGTCCACGTCTGATGCCTTTTGGCGTTTCACCATCAAATTCCATATCCACTTGAAATCTGCCGTTAGCGACCTGTGTATAGACCTTTTTAACACGTAACTTATAGGTTTTACCCGACAAGGTGAATTCACCATCTAAATCTGGATAAATACGTGAAATATAATGCTCATCAATATCAGCTTTTACCTTAAAGCCACTCAGCACATCTAATTGGCCAAATCGATCGCCCGGATTCTTCTTTTGTCCAATTTCTGCATCAAAAGCTGTTAATTGGCCATCTATCGGCGCCCTAACAATCAAATCGCCTACTTTACGACGCATTAAGTCAAGCGCACTGCGTGTCCGTTCATAGGTTTCACGGCTTTCTCTTAATGATTGCTGCGTCCGGATAGAGTCCGTGTGCAGGTTTTCTCTACTCAATTTCATGCGTTCAACCTGATACGTATATTCGTTACGCGCTTTTTCAAACTCTTGTCGACCAATTGCTTTTTGGTCGTATAAATGTTTCTTTAGATTAAATTCTCGGGTTGCTTCCTTAAAGCCGTTTTCTACCTCTGCCATTTGGTTGCGCGTAGCGATAGACGCTTGTTGCGCGTTTGTTTGAGATATCTGCGATTGCGTTAGCAAGTTTAATACCTGTGTTTCCTGGTTGACCAAGCTCAATTCCAAATCCGTGTTCGATAAACGCATAATGGGATCGCCTTTTTTCATGATGGCACCGTCTTCGACAAATTTCTCCTCTACGCGTCCCCCTTCGGATGCATCTAGATAAATAGTACTGATTGGCATGACCATACCGTTTACGGGGATAAACTCGCGGAACGGACCTTCGGATACTTCTGATATAGTTATTCTTTCTGCGTCAACATTTAATTTTGATTTTCCCGAGGTAAAATAATAGCTAGAGAAAATCAAGGCACCAATGCCCACAATCCCTGCAACGGTAGCTATCCGCTTATTATTCCATTTCTTTTTTGGTAGTGCTCTGTCCATTTTTATTCTTTATGCGGCAAGAAAATATCCTTTTTGCTCGTTTAACAACTATACAAGCTTGTGCCATAAAAATAGGCTGCTAATAATCAGCTTTTTACGTGTTTTTTCGGTTTTGGTACTGTCCGATATCGTACACTTTATGTGCGCTTGCGTACAGCATATATAAAGTGTTTTGTAACATTTTTTCTGATAATCAGTCTTTTAATAATAATGGTATAGTTATATCTTTACATGAACCAGTTGTCTGCTTTCAGCCGTTAGCTATCAGACTAAATATTACAGAAAAAAGATACATAATATATATATTATAAATCAACACAGTTTGACGCCCCTGCATACCGCTTGTTTGCTAAAAGCGTACGAGTCTGATTGCTGAAAGCTGATTACCGAAAGCTAAAATAACATGAAACACGCCAGAATACTAATTATTGACGATGATCCTGATGTATTAACGGCAGTCAAATTGCTGTTAAAAAGAGAAGTCAGTGAAGTGATTGCAGATAAAAACCCCGAGAATATTCCTGCCATCCTGTCGAGACAGCCTATTGATTTGGTACTACTTGATATGAACTTCAAGAGTGCTATCAATACCGGTAATGAAGGGTTGTATTGGTTAAATCGGGTTAAGTCGCTCCGTCCGGAGCTGCCTGTTATAATGATCACCGCCTATGGTGCTATTGATTTAGCGGTTACATCATTAAAGCAGGGAGCTACCGATTTCATCGTAAAGCCATGGCAGAATGAACATTTGCTACAAGTAATCGGAGATATCTTAAATAAAAAACCGGGCAAAAAGAAGTCGGAAACACCACAAGTTGCGCAAAGTGACATTATAGGTGAATCGGAAGTAATGAAAAACCTGATGCATAAAATCACGAAAATTGCACCAACAGATGCCAATATTCTTATCCTGGGTGAAAATGGAACAGGGAAAGATGTGATTGCAGACATGATACATCGTGAGTCTAGGCGGGTTTTAATGCCTTATGTAAAAGTTGATGTTGGCGCTTTGACGGATACACTCTTTGAAAGTGAACTTTTTGGCCATAAAAAGGGCGCTTTTACAGATGCAAGGGAAGATCGCGTAGGACGCTTCGAAGCAGCTGATAAAGGGACTTTATTTTTAGATGAAATCGGAAACATTTCTTTACAGCAGCAGGCAAAATTATTAAGTGTGCTTCAAAATAGACAAGTTATTCCACTGGGAAGTAATACACCAATTCCTGTTGATATACGTTTATTGTGTGCTACTAATGTGCCGCTAGTGGCATTGGCTAACGAAAGTCGCTTCCGAAAAGACTTAATCTACCGCATCAATACCGTGGAAGTGCAAGTACCCCCTTTGCGGGAAAGGGGAAACGACATCTTACTTTTGGCTCGCCATTTTATGAAAAAGTATGCTTCTAAATATGCAAAGCAGTTTCCCGACTTGGATAAACGTGCAGAAGACAAGCTTCTAAATTATCATTATCCGGGGAATGTTCGCGAGTTACAGTATAGCATTGAGCGGGCAATTATTATGTCAGACGGTGAGACATTAAACGCAGAAGACATTATATTCTCTCCAATTGAGCAGGCCGGCGGCCAGGCAAAAATAGAGCATGATGCCTATAATTTAAGTGAAATGGAGAAAAATGCGATCATGAAGGTAATCGAAAAACACAATGGTAACATTAGCAAAGCCTCGCAGGAATTAGGACTAACACGTACGGCTCTTTATAGAAGATTAAGCAAGTATAATATCTAATGAACCGTTTGCGTCTTTTAATTACGTTTAGAGCGTTTTTACTTTTTCTTATCATTGGTCTGTTATGCTGGTTGCTTCTTACCGGTTATTACCTTTATGCATTGCTGGTTCTTCCGGTGTCCTTGTGGATGCTTAGTTTAAACTTTCGTTCGCAATTGCGCGCCTATAGAGAACTGGAAGAATTCGCAGAAGCGGCCCGCTATCGCGACTTTACCCGCTTCTTTCCCCTTCAGAATGCCGGACCTGAAATCAGGCCACTTCGTGGTGCTTTTAATGAGATTAATGGTGTATTCAAAAAAATAAGTAGTGAACGCGAAACCCAATACCAATACCTGCAAACTATTTTAGAAGTAGTAAACACCGCCATCCTTTCTTATGATGAGCGAACAGGAAAAGTCGTTTGGATGAATGAGGCTTTTAAAGAATTATTTAATATCCCTTATATCTCCGTTATTGAAGGATTGAACAAGCGTAATCCTGACCTATATCGGAAAGTAACGGAAGTGTCGTCAGATAAAGCGGACGTTTTTACGGTACCAACGCCAAAAGGCGTACTCAAACTTCAGTTTTCTACAAGTAGTTTTCAAACACCGGAAGGACATTATCGGTTATTAGCTTTCCAAAATATTAATGAGGCGTTAGATGAAACTGAATCGAGGGCTTGGCAAAAATTGTTAAGTGTTTTAACGCATGAGATCATGAATTCGATTGCGCCAATATCTTCCCTTGCTGATACCTTGAAAAACCGATTAGAAACGTTACCAAACAGCGAAGAGCTTGATGATATACGCTTAGGTACCGAAACGATTAAAAGAAGAAGCGAGGGTTTGCTGAAATTTGCAAGTACTTATAGAAGCCTCAACAAAATTGCTCAGCCGGAATTAACAACCGTTTATGCCTCGGATTTGTTCGAAAACCTTTATCAATTAATGGAACCTTCGCTTATTCAGAAAAATATTGAACTGGACATCATCCTGAAGGATCCCATCCTCCAATTATCCTTAGACGTCAATTTAATAGAACAGGTACTTATCAATTTGTTGTTAAATGCTATGGAGGCAGTAAAGGATATAGAGAAACCTTATATTAGCCTCTCCGCGCTAGCAAATAACGGTAGTCCACAGATTAAGGTGATGGATAATGGAAAGGGGATACCTAAAGATTTGCTGGAAAGCATTTTTGTTCCTTTCTTTACTACCCGTAAAAGCGGAAGTGGCGTTGGTTTAACACTCAGCAAACAGATTATGCTCATGCATAAGGGAAACATTAGCGTCCACTCGGAGGAAGGGAAAGGAAGTGTGTTTACATTGCAGTTTTAGTCGGCTGTCGGCTATGAGCAGTCAGTAATCGGATAAAATTAAACAATGAAAATCGGCTGTCGCTGAAAGCTGATGGCCGAAAACTGAAGGCAAAAAAATGAAAATACTCGTAGTTTGTTTGGGGAATATTTGTAGATCTCCACTAGCTCATGGAATATTAGCCCATTTAGCGAAAGAAAAAGGATTAGATTGGGAGATTGATTCGGCAGGAACGGGAGACTGGCATGTTGGAGAATGTCCGGATAGGAGATCGATAGCCATTGCAAAAAAATATGGCGTCGACATCAGCGGGCAGCGGGCTCGCCAATTTAATCGGATTGATTTTGAATGTTACGATAAGATTTTGGTGATGGATCGGAATAATCTGCGTGATGTATTGGCGATGGCTCATTCGCCGGCCGATCGCGCAAAAGTAAGCCTCTTCTTAGAAAATGATATTGTGCAGGATCCGTACTATGATAACAACCTGTTTGATCCGGTCTATAAGATAATTGCAGCGCGTTGCGAAACCTTGCTAAAGGAGTTAGCCAGCTAACTTTCTAACACCACGAGTCGATCTCCTTTTAAAACCGGGATCGTATTCAGCAGATCAACCTGTAAGCAAAAGTCAATATCTTTTTGGATCCCTAAGTGCTGTAATCGTTTACTATGGGCACTTTGAGCAAGAAAGTCGGCCAGGTCGTTTGCCGCGGCTAGATACAGATTTTCAGCAGCAATGGCTGCGTCATCTCCTTTTTGATGGCTATCCTTCAGTTTGTTTATAACCGCACCGGCAAAGACCGTGTCTTCTAAGTTAAAATTATCTTTCCACCCGGCACATACTAATAGGACAGGATCATCTTGTCGCCGTAACCAGTTACAAAGCGCGGTAAGATTCAAAAAAGATCCGATGACAACATTTTTGGCTTCTCGTGATAAGTGAATAGCCTTTGTACCGTTGGTAGTAGTCAATACAATGGTTCTGCCGTTGACTTTCTCGCTAACATAAGAAAACGGAGAATTGCCGAAATCAAAACCATCTACTACTTCACCATTTCGCTCGGCAGCAAGTAAATATCCATGGTCTTTATAAATAGCGCAAGTAGATACTTCCGCCACAGGAATAATCCCTTCAGCTCCGTTGGCCAATCCGTAGCACATAGAGGTAGTAGCTCTAAAAATATCGATCACCACCACAATGCTATTTCTGATGTCGTGTAAATGAATGAGCGCAGGGCTCAAGCAAACGTTTATTTCCTTAGTTTGGTCAAGCAAAATATAAATGTTTTTTTCGGATGATGTAAATGACAGCTTATTTAATAAAAGGGGGCTTACTTACCACAGCCTTTACTTTTTTATCTCTTATTTTGACGTAAATTTCAGTTCCTTCTTTGCTATATTCCTTACTTAGATAACCTAATCCGATTGATTTTTGAAGCGTTGGAGATTGGGTGCCGGAAGTAACATGCCCAATTGGTTGGTCGTTTTCATTAACAAGTTCGTAGCCATGTCTTGGAATGCCGCGCTCAATCATTTCAAATCCAACTAATTTACGCTGTATTCCTTCTTCTTTTTGTTTTTTTAAGTTTTCAGCATTTACAAAGTCCTTTGTAAATTTGGTTACCCATCCCAAACCCGCTTCGAGTGGTGAAGTGGTATCATCGATATCATTTCCATATAAACAGAAACCCATTTCAAGACGTAGCGTATCGCGTGCCCCTAAACCAATTGGCTTGATTCCAAAAGGCTTACCGGCGTTCATAATAGCCTCCCACACTTCTTTCGCATGTTCATTGTCAACATAAATTTCGAATCCTCCGGCACCGGTATATCCTGTAGCGGAAATTAACACATTATCTATGCCGGCAAATACACCTTTTTTAAAGGTATAATATTCCATTTCTCCCAAATCTAGGCTTGTTAGGCTCTGCAATGCTTCTGTCGCTTTAGGGCCTTGTACTGCGAACAGGGAAGTTTTATCAGAAATGTCTTTCATTTCAACACCAAAGGTGTTGTATTTTGAAATCCAGTCCCAATCCTTTTGTATATTAGAGGCATTTACGACGAGTAAATACGTTTTTGCGTCTATACGATAAACCAGAAAATCATCGACAATACCTCCTGTTTCGTTGGGTATACAGGCATATTGAATTTTCCCATCAAAAAGCTTTGACGCATCATTGGAACTTATTTTCTGTACTAATTCCAATGCTCTTTCTCCTTTTAATATGAACTCGCCCATATGGCTTACATCGAACACGCCTACACCGGTACGAACCGTTTGATGTTCATCATTGATACCCGTATATTGTACGGGCATGTTGTAGCCTGCAAAGGGTACCATCTTAGCACCGAGCGCTATGTGTAAATCCGTGAGGGCGGTAGTTTTCATGTTAGAACAAATTAAAAAATCAAAAAATGCTGCGCAAACTTATACAAAATAAGGGTACTTGCAAAAACTTGTTTTGTTATGCAGGGATTTAGCTTTAAAAAAAGAACTTTTTTCTTAATCAGCTTTTTCTTGATAAAAAGCTGACCAAAACCGAAGAACGAAGTGATGAGTTCATGAACACTTTTGAAAGTAAACAAGAGTGAATAAATCAAGGCTATGGATGCTACCTTGCACCTGATGGCAAAGCATCACTGGCGCGGATTGGAGCCGTTTCACTTCTTCAATCCGCTTGGGTACTACAATATGAACATATGTACAAATGCTTTGCTGCTCGTTGCGTCGGTATCCTCCAAGGCCATTCTTCTCACGCACAGGGCTGTATTTAGGGCTGAAAATAAATACGTTCGGTTAAGAGTAAAATCCCTACGTTCTGCTAAAGTATCGCCTAGGAAATTTGCGGTTTGCACGTTGATGCACTACCTCTTGTAGCAAAGTTCCAAGCGATGAGTCTTTGGTTACTTTTTTCATCATTTGTTAGTTTTCAATGGCATTCAAGCTACTTCGTGGTCTGCGGAAGAAAGTGACAAAAAAAGGTTCTTTTAATATAAACACCTTCATCTATATGTTAAAGACGAAATCAACCAACTGGAGTTCATCGAAGGTAACGCCTGTTTTGTTATGAAGGCGCTCCATAAGCAATTAAACAAAAGAAAGACTTAACTGAGGATCTGTAATCCTGAAGGTTTTACGATGGTGTGGGGTTAAGCCATACTTCAGAACGGCATCCCGATGCCTTTTTGTGGGGTAGCCCTTGTTTTTTAACCAGTCGTATTCAGGATGCTCGTTGGCTAAATTGTCCATATAATCATCGCGATAGGTTTTTGCCAAAATGGAAGCGGCGGCTATTGAAAGATACTTTCCATCACCTTTTATAACACACTGATGGGGAATATTTTGGTATCTTCTGAAACGATTTCCATCAACTAGAATATATTCGGCCTGCATTTTCAATGCATCTAAAGCTCGATGCATCGCAAGAAAAGAAGCGTTTAATATATTGATCTGATCAATTTCTTCCGCGCTCGCACTCGCAACAGCAAAAGCAAGGGCTTCATTTTCTATCATTTCCCTCAAATCATAGCGCTGAGCTGCGGATAATATTTTCGAATCATTCAGAATACCGTGCTTAAATGAGGAAGAAAAAATAACGGCTGCAGCGAAAACCGGGCCCGCCAGGCAACCTCTTCCAGCTTCATCGCATCCAGCTTCAATTAATTCATTTTGAAAGGTAGATAACAGCATGTCTATGATACAATATTGATGGGGCACAAATGAAGCAAAGATAAGAATTTTTCTAGCTATTAGATGTTAGCTGTTAGTGCATAAATTTGTGAAGGCGCTTGATTGGCTAGTGCCTAACGCCTAAAGGCTAATAGCTAGATTCTATATATTTTTTATGTTACAATTAAACCAAAAAAATGTGAACCAGTCAAAAAGCTGCTTTACTATACAAAAAAACATGGGATTTCAGAAGACAAACTTGTTGATCTGTACTTGTCTGTTGTTAAGTTTCTGTTCCGTATACGCGCAGAAGAAGAAATCCATAGTTCCTACGGCGATTGACTTTAGATCCGATATTCAGATAGATGGGGATTTATCGGAATGGGGAGACAGCTTGCGGAATTATTATGAGAAGCAAGACCTCCAATATGAGATAGCAAATGACGAGAAGCAGATATATGTGGCAATGCGTGTGAAAGATGGCAGTTGGCAGACGCAAGCCTTGCACCAAGGGTTTAGCTTCCTCGTAAATAAGGAGGGAAAGAAGAAGGAAGGGGCTTCGATTATTTTTCCAATTCCCGATCGTGAGTCTTTGAGAAGCTTGGCATCAAAAGATAAGGACGAGAAACCGGCCGATATACGGGAGGGGATTTTGAAAGCAGTACGAGCCATTTTCATTGTCGGAATGGCGGATGTCGTGGATGGCCCCATCTCACTGGAAAATAACTATGGTATTAAAGCGACTGTGAAAATTGACAGTTCGGACGCGGTATGTTATGAGGCAGTTATTCCCTTCGAACGAATAGGATTGGAACAGGAAAGAGATAAGGAGGTAGCATTTAACATAAAAATAAATGGCATTATCATGCGTACAGTAGGAGGTGGGCAACCAATGGGACGATATGGTTATGGTGGATATGGATATTACGGTACTCAACCAAGTAGAAAGGAGACACAGCAAGAACCTGGGACGTGGATTATCTTACCACTCGCTAAACCCAAATAAAATAGTCGTACAGATACTAAATATACAATCATTAATTAAATGTGCTTAAAAAAAATCAACCAAATTGTTAGAAGTATTTTTCTTCTCTCCCTCTTCGGAATAAGTCTTTGTTCTTTTCAAGCGCAAGCACAGACAGGTAAAGTAGTTAACGGTGTGCTCAGGGATAGTACAGGGCTGAGTGTGATTGCTGCCTCCGTTAAACTGATGTCGCCGCAGGATACGCTTCAGGTGAGCAGCGACGTTGATGGAAAATTTAGCTTTAAAAATGTAAAGGCAAGCAGTTTCAATTTGCTGATTACCAGTTTGGGTTTTAGACCATTTAACAGAAGTTTTTCCTTCAATGGACAGCATTCGCTTGATTTACCCCCATTAGTTATGTCGTTCGAATCGAAACTTTTAGAGGTAGTAAATGTAACAGGAGGTACTTTAGTAACGATGAAAGAAGACACGGTGGAATACAATGCAAAAGATTACCGGGTGCGGCCAAACGCAATGACGGAAGAACTTATAAAGAAACTGGATGGAGTAGAAGTGGATAAAGATGGTAACGTGCAAGCGCAGGGTGAAAGTGTCACGCGGGTTAGAATTAATGGAAAAGACTTCTTTGGCGGGGATGTGAAAACAGCAACAAAAAATTTACCGGCTGATATCATTGAGAAAATACAAATCGTGGATGATTATGGCGATCAGGCAAATCTAACCGGTAATAGAACAGGAGAGCCCGAGAAAATATTGAATATAACGATAGCGGAAGAAAACAATAACGGTAATTTCGGGCAGTTTGGTGCAGGGATGGGCACGAAGCCGGCGGGAGATAATGGATATCGATATCAGCTGGGAGGTATGTACAATTCATTTACCGGGTCACGCCAATTTTCTGTCTTGGTCAATGCAAATAATAATAACAACCAAGCTTTTGATTTCAATGCAAGAGGCAGTGGAGCCAGAAGGATGCCCGGAGGGGGAGGAAGAAGAATGGGAGGCGGTTTTGGCGGTCCGGGAGGTTTTGGTGGAGGAAGCAACGGCTTAACCGATTCGTATTCAGCGGGCTTCAACTATAGAAAAGATTTTAATGATAAATGGACTACCTATGGCAACTATAGCTACAATCATAGTGATAATAACGTAATCAGTGCCAATTCCATTCAAGACTTTTTTCTTGATACAACGATTTTAAGAAACACCAATGCTACCAGTAATGCGATCAGTAATAATCATCGATTCGACTGGAATGTAGAATATAAACCGAATGATAAATTATTTATCAAACTTTCGCCTACATTTAGCATTGGCAACAATAATACAGGAAGTTATGAATTTACCTATCAAAGTATAAATGATACACTTTCTAATAAAATCGAAAATATAAACCATGATAAATCCTTTACACCAAATTATGGTGGTAGTGGCTTATTGAACTACAAGATAAACGATAGGGGTAGGAATATCTTTTTTAATTTTTCGCTAAATTCAGCCAGAACAGAGCAAGACCTGGATAGAATTATCAATAATATTACTTTCAGCAGGGACTTAGACAGCGCTGCTATTTACCAAAGGCAGTTGGTAGATTTGAATAATAAGGGGTTCAATGGGGGTACGTCCGTCTCGTATATTGAACCGCTTACTGACAAGAGCAATTTAGAGTTTAGTTACGATTTTAATTTCGCAACTTACGATAACGATCGGCAAGCGAACTCAATGGACGTGGAAGGAAATAGCATACCCAACCCATCCTTAAGCAATTTTTACGCGTATACCTTTTCAACTCATCGTGCCGGAGTTACCTATCGCTATAGAACAGATAAGTTCGTTTATCAATTAGGGGCTACCGTTTTACCTACCAGGCTAACAGGACATACAACCTTGGCTGGTCAAGATTTATCGTTCGGACGAAACGGCTTTTACTTTGTTCCGGTAGCTCGTTTTGAATACAAAGCTTCACGAACCCGCTCATTAAATGTGGAATATCGGGGGAATGCAAGCGAGCCGACCTTCTCGCAATTACAACCAATAACGGATGTTTCAAATCCAAATTTTCCTACGACGGGTAATCCTAATCTAGCTGCGGAGTTCAACCACACGCTAAATCTACGTTACCGTAACTTTGATTTCAAATCGGGTAATATTTTCTTCGCCGTATTGAATGCGAATGTTATCGAAGATAAAATTACGACTAATCGTATTACAACGATGGACGATAGTTTAGGAGTCGTTCAGGAAACGAGATACCTAAATACTGGCGGGAATTATAATGCCCGCGGTTTTTATCACTATGCGAAACCCTTTAATAATCGTAAGTATGTAGTTTCCTTAAGAGGATCCGCCAATTTCAATAATAACATATCCTATGCAAATTCTGTGGAGAATGAGGCTAAGAATTGGGTATTAAATCAAGGGCTCAATGTGCAGATCAACCCTAAAGACTGGCTGGAAATTCGACCGGGAATAGACTTTACCTATAACACCACAAAAAACAGTTTACAGAATCGGAGCAATCAGAATATAACGACTTGGGCCGCCTCTATGTATGGTAATATTTATATCACACCCACCTTATTATGGAACTTTGATGTAGCTAAAACGAGTAACAATGGCTATGAAGGTAATGTTCAGGCCAATCCTTTAATTATCAATACGTTTATTGAGAAACAATTCTTTAAAAACAAAAACGGAATGTTGCGCCTGCAAGCCTTCGATTTGTTAAACGAACAGGTGAGTATATCGAGGTCTGTTACCGAAAATAGAATTTCGGATAGCAGAACAAATCGACTCGCTCGTTATTTTATGCTATCTTTTACGTATCGCTTTCAAAAATTTGCAGGTAGAACGGGAGCTATGCCAGATGATAATGGCCCTGGACGTTGGGAAAGAGGTGGTCGGTCTATGAGTGGACCAGGGGGAAGGCCGGGTGGATTTTAATATACCCACAATTTTATCTAAGTTTGTCCACCACAATGGATCATCACATCATTCATTTATCGAACGGTATCCGCGTTCTTTTGAAGCCTGCAGATACGGTTGTATCCCATGCCTGTATTTTAGTCAACGCAGGAACACGCGATGAACGTCCTGAACAATACGGAATGGCTCACTTTATCGAGCACTTGTTGTTTAAACGCACGGAAAGACGAAATACAAATCAGATTCTGAATCGCCTTGAGCTCGTAGGGGCAGACCTTAATGCATACACAACCAAGGAATATACGTGCGTGCACGCATCCTTTTTAAAGGAACATTTGTCGCGCGTACTAGATCTTTTTGAAGATATTATTTTCCACTCCGTGTTTCCTGAATCAGAGATGGAAAAAGAGAAAAGCGTAATCCTGGACGAAATAGCATCTTACCAAGACAGCCCTGAGGACGCTATCGCAGACGATTTTGAAGATATGTTGTTCGATCAGCATGCTTTGGGCCATAATATCTTAGGAACCAGCGAATCACTGAAGGCGATAACCAGACAGGATATTTTCCAATTCTTGAAAGAAAATTATTGTACTGATCAAATTGTTTTAGCAATAACCGGGCAATATGATTGGAAGAAAATAAAAAAATTAACAGAAGGCATATTAAGCAATATTCCCGCAAATCTTTCTGCACGGGAGAGAAATATGACAATTAATTATAAGCCAATACAACGAAAAATTGTGAAACCAATTGTACAGGCGCACGTGAGTTTAGGAAATGTAGCCTATTCTTTACACGATGATCGTAAGGTTGGCTTAATGGTATTAAACAATTTGCTCGGCGGAATGGGAATGAGTTCTAGGTTGAATCTCCAAATCCGTGAAAAATATGGAATAGCTTACACCATTGAATCCAATTATACACCATACACGGATACCGGAATATTTTCCATTTACTATGGTACAGATGGAGACAAGGCCCATCAGGCTCAAAGGCTAGTCAATAAAGAGCTTAAAAAGCTACGCGATACCAAACTGGGAAGCTTACAACTCCATCAGGCTAAGCAAAAGTTTATCGGCCAGATTGCTTTAGGGGAGGAGAATCGGATGGGAGTGCTTATTTCGATGGCAAAAAATTTGCTAGACTATGGCAAGGTAAACACGCTGGAAGAAGTAGTAGAGCAAATAAATAGGGTGAGTGCGGAAGAGCTTCTGGCAATTGCAAATGAAGTATTCGAAGACGCAAAACTTAGTGAGCTCGACTTTATCCCGGAGCAGGAATAGCTATATAGTGGCCTTTTACGTTTTGACTTTTGACTTTTTAATTTTTACTTTGCAACATGAAGTTACCCATAGTAGCATACGGAGATCCGGTATTAAAACGAAAAGCTATCGATATAGATAAAGATTATCCTGAACTGGAGAATCTAATAGCAAATATGTTCGAAACGATGTATGCTGCCCATGGTGTTGGTATAGCTGCACCGCAAGTCGGGCTTTCTATCCGACTCTTTGTCGTGGATGCGTCTCCTTTTGCAGAAGATGATGCCCCTGAATTGAAAGATTTTAAAAAAGTGTTCATAAATGCGCATATCGAAGAAGAAGAGGGAGAGAAGTGGGAGTTCAATGAAGGTTGCTTAAGTATCCCTGATATTAGAGAAGATGTAAGTAGGCACTCCATTATACATATAAGGTATTTTGATGAAAATTGGGTAGAACACCGTGAAAAATATGATGGCCTTGCCGCCAGGGTTATTCAGCACGAGTACGACCATATTGAAGGTAAACTGTTCACTGATAGATTAAGCGTATTGCGTAAGGCGATGTTGAAGTCTAAACTGGACGCCATTTCAAAGGGCCATGTAAAAGTGGATTACAAAATGAAGTTTCCTGCTCTTAAAAAGAAACGCTAAACTTATCCGCCAATGATGGGCAAAGAAAGTTTGTAGCGTACAGAAATGATTCGGATAATAAAAATAAGCGAAGCACTTAGGAAAGCATTGAGGTTGTCGTCCATACCAAAACTTGATAAGACAATAAATGAAATAGCGCCCGATAGACAGGCGGTGGCATAAATTTCCCGCCTAAAGATAAGTGGTGTTTCATTCATTAAAGTGTCGCGCGTTACCCCACCCATTACCGCGGAAAACATACCCAATACAATAGCTGCGATCTCGCTGCTGTCTGCAGCAAGTGATTTCTGCAGACCGACAATGGTAAAAAAGCTGATACCCAAGGCATCAAACATAAACAAGGTCCTTCTCAGTTTACCAAGGTATCGGTGCGTTGTGATGGCGATAATAACACCAATCAAAATAGCTAGAAGGTAGTTTCCGTCATCTACCCAAACGGGGCGTGTGTTCAAGAAAATATCCCGTAAACTACCGCCGCCAATAGCAGTGACAAAACCGGTAAAGGCAGCACCAAAGATATCTATCTTGTGATCAGCTGCCGTCATCGCTCCGGAAATAGCAAAGACTAATGCACCGATTAAGTCTATCTGATAAAGTAAGTCCACAAAGGCTATGTTTCTTTATTACTAAACTAGCTTTTAAATACTAAGTTTGCAATAGCTGATAATAGCTTTTCGCCGGAATTACTTTTGCTCCCATGGATCGGAGATGCTCGCTTTCGATCTGGCAGTCTATGAGTTCAAACCGATTGGAGGTGCAAAGTTCAATTAAGGCTAACTTACTGGCATTCGGTGCTAATGAAAACATGCTTTCGCCGCAAAAAACATGGTTTCTTTTTCCGCAGATAACCCCATATAAGCCGCCTACTAATTGTTCCTTTTTCCACACTTCCACTGACATGGCAAAGCCCTCTTGGTGCAAGTTAATATAGGCCGTTTGCATATCTTCCGTAATCCAGGTTCCCTGTTGGCCCTTTCTGGGGCTCAATGCACAGTGACGAATAACCTGTGCGAAAGCTGAATTATAAGTAATCCGATAGCTATTGCTGCGCAGTTCCTTACGCATGCTTTTGCTGATTCTTAAATCTTGTGGCAATAGTATAAAACGATTGGGGGGTGCATACCATAATATAGGTGTGCTTTCATCATACCAAGGGAAGATCCCTTGTGCATAAGCACATCGAAGGCGTTCTGTTTTAAGGTCGCCTCCGATTGCAAGTAAGCCATCCTCCTCGGCTAATAAGGGATCCGGAAACCAAAAATCCTCCTCGTTAAGTTGAAAAAGCATGTTTAGCTAATAGCTGGCCTAATCCTCTTGTCTCGGTTCTTTACTTATTTTTTCAAAAAGCTTATCCATCCGTTCCACATATTCGTTTGTATCATCTACAAAAAATTCAAGTTGAGGAACAATGCGAGCTTGGTTCTTAATACGACCTCCTAATTTATATCGGATTTCACCGGCATGACTTTTTATGTTCGCAATCGCCTCTTGCACGTTTTTCGCATTGAGGAAACTCAGGTAGATGCGAGCAATGGCCAAGTCGGGTGTCACCCTTACTCGTGTCACTGTCACCAGTGTATCAGGAGCCCATACCATCCCTTCCCTTTGAAATATATCAGCCAAATCTTGCTGGATTACACTAGCAAAACGTTGTTGTCTTTTACTCTCTGTTGATGCCATGTTTTCAATTTCTTTTATGAATGATTAATATAACAAATTATTGTACGGGTAGCGGGCTGTATGAATTTTGATTACCTTGTCGTATAAGAGCTGTCGGAATTCTTCAACGTTCTTTTTTTCTGTGGCAGAAATGAAAACGGCAGGGCTGCTGTGTTTAGCCATCCAACTGTTCTTAAAATCGTCAATAGTGATGTTTTTCTTCGCCTGCTCATCGCCGTTATCATCACGCGCTACTTCGGCAGGTTTGTAAGCGTCAATTTTGTTAAAAACGGTAATCACCGGTTTGTCTATTGCACCTAAATCTTTTAATGTCTCATTTACGGTATTAATGTGATCTTCAAAGTTCGGATGTGAGATATCAACCACGTGGACCAAAATATCAGCTTCACGAACTTCATCCAAGGTTGATTTGAAGCACTCCACTAAGTGATGTGGAAGTTTTCTGATAAATCCAACGGTATCAGATAGCAGAAATGGCAAGTTGTCGATAACAACCTTCCGAACAGTGGTATCCAGTGTGGCAAATAATTTATTCTCTGCAAAGACTTCCGATTTTGAGATCATATTCATGATCGTCGATTTGCCGACGTTCGTGTAACCAACTAATGCAACGCGAATTAGTTCACCTCTATTTTTCCGTTGGGTTTCATTTTGCTTATCAATCTGCTTTAGCTTTTCTTTTAATAAAGAGATCTTGTTTAAAATCATCCGACGGTCACTCTCAATCTGGGTTTCACCGGGTCCTCTCATTCCGATACCACCTTTCTGACGTTCCAGGTGGGTCCACATTCGCGTCAGACGAGGAAGTAAATACTGCAATTGAGCGAGTTCGACTTGTGTCTTTGCCTGCGCCGTTTTTGCGCGGTTAGCAAATATGTCTAGTATGAGATTGCTCCGATCCAGTATTTTAATCTTCAGTTCATTCTCGATGTTTCTTAGCTGAGAAGGGCTTAGTTCGTCATCAAATACAACTATATCTGCTTCCTCCGCGTTTACATATGCTTTAATTTCGTCTAATTTTCCACTGCCTACAAATGTAGCTCTGTCCGGCTTTTGCATCCGTTGTGTAAAAGTATTGATGGTCTCGCCTCCTGCGGTTTCGACAAGAAAAGCGAGTTCCTCGAGATATTCTTTTTCCTGATCTTCCGTTTCATTGGGTGTTATGATCCCCACTAAAACAGCCCGCTCAGGCTTTATTGCTGTGTCGTATATTTTTCTTATCGCCATAGTGTTCTTATGGAATTAAAATTACTAATAATAGTTCTATAACTTATGTTTATACGCAATTTTAACAATACATATAAACGTTCTTTCTTCATTGCTTATGAAAGAATCGTGCCTGAAACATGGATGAATACGTTGAAATGATTTTTATCAGTAGGTGAAACCCATACCTATCAAAATACCGCATTTGCGCCCAGGTTCTTTTGGCAGCGATAATATGATATGGAAGGGATTACATAACTGATACTTATTATAGGGTGAAATGATTTAATGGTACAAAGATACGACTTTTGCTTTAAAAATACATGTTATGAAATTTTATCCCAACTTATTCCTTTACTTTGCACCAGAAGGTGATCGCGAAGTAACCGATTTTTCGGGTCTTCAAGCTTCGGATCTTGTTTAAAGATATGAATCACTAGATTTCTCGCTTCTTGCAGCAAAACCTGATCAGTGCTTAAATCGGCTAGTTTAAGATCTAATATACCACTTTGTTGTGTGCCGGCAATATCTCCCGGGCCTCTCAGCTTAAGATCGGTTTCTGCTATCTCGAAACCATCGTTCGTTTTAACCATAGTACTTAGCCTGAGTTTACCCTCTGTACTTAGTTTGTTGGAAGACATCAGGATACAAAAGGACTGCTCTCCGCCTCGACCAACCCGACCACGTAGCTGATGCAATTGTGATAAGCCAAATCGCTCTGCATTTTCAATAATCATGACGGTAGCATTCGGCACGTTTACGCCAACTTCTATTACAGTAGTGGCAACCATAATCTGTGTTTCTCCTTTTACGAAACGCTGCATCTCAAAATCTTTATCTTTAGCCGGCATCTTTCCGTGGACAATGCTGATTTTGTATGTTGGAAGAGGAAATTCACGAGCTAGGTTTTCAATTCCTGCCTCCAAGTGCATTAGATCCAGTTTTTCGCTTTCTTTGATTAATGGATACACGACATATACCTGTCGTCCTTTAGCAATTTCATCCCGCATGAAACCAAACATCCTTAATCGGCTACTTTCGAATAAATGAAGCGTTTTGATGGGCTTCCTACCGGCGGGGAGCTCATCAATCACAGATACATCCAAATCCCCATAGAGCGTCATGGCCAAGGTACGAGGTATAGGAGTCGCCGTCATAACAAGCATGTGCGGAGGTGTTTGATTTTTGCGCCATAATTTGGCCCTTTGTTCAACACCAAATCGATGCTGTTCGTCAATTACGACAAGCCCTAAATTCTTAAATTGTACGGTATCTTCAATAAGCGCATGGGTACCAACCAATATGTCTAAAGATCCGTCTAGTAGGTTTTCGTGAAGAATTTTCCGCTCCTTTTTAGGCGTCGATCCACTTAACAGTTTAATGGAAACAGGTAAGTCGCCAATTAAAGAAATTAAACCGTTAAAATGTTGTTGAGCAAGAATCTCGGTAGGGGCCATCATACAAGCCTGACAGCCGTTGTCGACAGCCAACAACATAGTCATGAGTGCTACCACCGTTTTTCCACTGCCCACATCTCCTTGTAAGAGGCGATTCATTTGCGCTCCCGTATGCGTGTCATGCCGAATTTCTTTAATTACCCTTTTCTGTGCGTTTGTTAGCGGAAATGGTAGGTGCTCTTGATAGAAGGCGTTGAAATTACTTCCAACTTTATCGAATATATGGCCTTTGAACTTATGGGTCTGAAGCAGCTTGTTTTTTAACAATTTCAATTGTATAAAGAATAGTTCTTCAAACTTTAAACGTCTTTCAGCTGCCTTTAATTCCTCTACACTGGACGGGAAATGAATATGGGTGATCGCTTCTGCTTTTGAGATCAAATGCTGTTCTTTTAGCAGGTAAGATGGCAGGTTTTCCTCCATTTTTTTTGAAGCCCAAGCAACTAGCCCTTCTTGCAGTCGTTGAATCCCCTTTGTATCTAAAAAGGATTGCTTGAGTTTTTCGGTTGACCGATAAACGGGTTGTAAACTTGGATTACCCACGTTTTTATTAGCCGCATTATATAGCTCCATCTCCGGGTGCGTCATAGACAATTGGCCATTAAAAAGGGTAGGTTTCCCAAATATAACATATACCGATCCGATTTTCAGACTCTTTTCCAGCCAACGGATGCTCTGAAACCAGACAAGCTCCATTAGTCCGGTTTCATCTTTAAATTGCGCAACCAGTCGTTTTCCTCTTTTCTGTCCTATCTGTTCTACGGCGGTTAATCTACCGAGAATTTGGACTGATGGCATGTCCGGATGTAGATCCTTTATCTTATAATATTTCGTTCGGTCGATATAACGGAAAGGGTAATAGTGTACAAGATCGCCAAAAGTATATATTGCCAGTTCCTTTTTGAGCAAATCTGCCTTTTGTGGACCGACACCTTTTAAGTATTCTATTGGTGTATGTAAACCATATTCAATCACAGGCATCCGTACCGACTTTGCAACTAGGCTTTCCAGGCAATACAAGAAATTTCAACATCCACTCCTTTAGGGAGCCCTTTTACGGCAATCGTTTCCCGTGCCGGGGCATTCTCCGTAAAGTATTCACCATAAACTTCATTTACTATATTGAAGTTAGCCATATCTGTTAGGAAAATACTCGTTTTAACCACATCTGCAAAAGAGTAACCCGCTTCCTGCAGAATAGCATGTAGATTTTCCAGCACTTGTTTGGTTTGTCCTGCGATACTGTCTAGAACTAAATTGCCCGATTCGGGAGATAAGGCTATTTGGCCGGATATATAGAGTGTATTGCCTGCTTTAACCGCTTGATTGTACGGACCAATGGGGGCAGGGGCGTTGTTTGTATTAATGATTTCTTTCATTTGATCTAGCATTAATTGAGGAAAAACCAGTCGATCAATTTATATAGAACTCCAAGTAGAAAGAGAACAATAGCTATTTTATTGATAGCATGCATTACCTTCAAATTGAAACTCTTTTTGGAGTTATTCTCTTGGTTCTTCTTTGGGAAAAAGTACATGTTACGAAATTAACCCAGATCGATGAGAATTCAAAGAAAAAACCCTCGGAACATTGTCCCGAGGGTTTCTATAATAACCTGCTTAATAGACAGGATTATTTTTTGAATTGTACGTTACGGTTCAACTGACGACCTTCTTCAGTAGCATTAGATGCAACTGGTTTAGTTTCGCCGTTACTTACCACATTGATTTGTGATGCAGCAACACCAGAGTTAACTAAGTAATTTTTAACAGAGTTAGCACGGTCTAAACCTAACTGGTAGTTGTACTCAGTTGTTCCTTCTTCAGAAGCATTACCTTCTAAAGTAAGTGTAGCACCGCTAGCACGTAAGTCAGAAGATACTTGATCTAAAGTTGGGTAAGAGCTGGTTTTCAATACAGAGCTATCGAATTCAAACTGGATGTTAGAATAAGAACCAGTTGAAAGAGCTGTTGTATCAGGCTCAGGGAATTTAATTGGACATCCTGATCCATCAACTTGCGTACCGGCAGGAGTGTTAGGGCATTTGTCGAATTTATCGGCAACACCATCACCATCTGAGTCAGTGCTTAACGCTTGAACAGTTGATTCAAGAGCGCTTACACGTTGTTTCAACGCATCAACTTCGTTTCTCAATTCCGGATCTTTCAACTCATCGTAAAGAGTAGCTACCGGATTAGCCCAAGTCAAATCTTGTTTGTCTTTGCTTCCTAATGAGAACTCTAAACCAGCATGAGTATAAGAGAATTTGTCGTTGCTGGTTCTGCCTTGTACTGGCCCAAATAAATATTTGGTATCAACAAAGTTCATGGTATAACCTAAATCCAAAGCTACGCGATCAGATAACTTGAATTTCAAACCTAAACCAACTGGAACAAATGCTTCACGAGTGTAATCTTTGTCTCCTTGGAATTCGCGGTCGCCAGCGCTTTCACCCCAGTTACCTTTGTTATCCCATGCAGTACCGGTTCCGTCATTGTTAGAGTACATTACTGGGTTGAAAGCCATCAATCCGTAACCTACACTTGCATAGAAATTAACCGAATTTTCTCTTCTTAGGAAATCGATTGTAGCAAATTGGAATACACCATTTAAGCTAACAGCATATTGTACATCAGTTTCTGCTGATTGATACTGTTGTCCATTCCAAGCATTTGTTGTTGCAAATGGTTCAGCATTATGTGTGAAAATACGTCCTCTGTTAGCATCTAATTGCAAACCGAACCAGCTCGAGAATTGCTTACGTACGTTAATTCCGTAATATTCTCTAACAGGCGCTTCAAATAGTCCCACTTTGTTACCAAAAGCGTTAGATCCTCCAATCAATACATTTGGAGTGGTTATACCGCCATTGATACCAATGGACCAAGTTCTGTATTGGCTTCTTCCGCCAAATACTTTAGCATCTTGTGCTTGAGCTGCCCCAGTGAAACCTAAGGCGGCAATCAAAGAGCAAGTAACTGCTTTTTTGATTGTAGAATAGTTCATACTTCGTTCTTTTAAAGGTTAAACAGTTTTAATTGTATAATTTGTATACAAAAATAGTTATTAGTTTTATTCATGCAACAATAGCAAATACTATTCCAAAAAAAAAGACGGGCTCAATTTGTTGTTGTTAGCCCTTTTTGAATATATATTGCACCATTTGTTGTTGTATAAACGCTTGTTTTAAAGAGTCTTGCGGCTGCCACGGCTTGTTTAGATAATTATAGACAAACTGAAAAATGGCCGAAAAAAAATAGCAAAAAAATGTCTACTATTGCTACAATATTGACTCAAATATAGTACAAAAACTCATTTTTTGCCGTTTCTGATCAATTCTTTCACCCTTTTAGCGAGTTTAATCTTCAAGTATATAAGAGCCGCGATTCCCAAAACGCTCACCGCCATGATGCTATACTGTTTACCATTATAAGATGCAATGGTACAATACGCAAGTACAAGAATCCCAATATTTAGAAAAATATTATAAAGAATTTGTTTCCCCATTTTTGTTTAATATACCTCCATATCCGGCTCAAAGGTGTCACGCCAGGCGAGAATGCCGCCTTCTAAGTTAGAAAGATTTGTATATCCCTCTTTTTCTAGCATTAGAATAGCCTGGGCGCTTCTCTTTCCGCTTCTGCAATGCACTACAACGGGTTTATCCTTGCTGATTTTATCTTTCTCGATTAAGACTTGAGCAAGTGGAATATTTTCGCCTTTCAGATTGGATGTTTCATATTCGAACTCCTCACGTACATCTATCAGTTGAAAATCTTCATTCCGATCAATCTTCTCCTTTAGCTCCTCGACGGTTATTTCTTTCATGATCTATCTTTTTAAGAATTAATACTTGTAATCGTCAAAGCTAGGGAATTTGTTTAACTTTATTACCAAACTTAGTTAAACTTTCTTGTATACAGGAATCGGTCTACCGGTAATTTGCTTGCCTATGATATTGATCGATCTAATGACAAGTGACATTTAGGTAATTTACTAAGGAGATTAAAATTATTGCAATATTTATGTATAAAACAACAACCCCTTTGAATAAGCTTTCCTTCGTTCTCTTTTTAGTGTTGGGAGCTTGCGCCAGTCAGAAGAAAGAGCGTATTGTTAGTGTCGATCAACAAGAGGTCCATCGAATTATTTCGACGTTAGCAGATGATCGATTGAAAGGCAGGGCCGTGTTTACTCCTGAAATAGAGGAAGCCGCAACTTTTATTGAAGGGGAATTCAAAAAGGCAGGGCTACAGCCATTGAAGGCAAATGAAAATGACTTTTTACAGCGCTTTCAGGCCACTCAAATAAAACCTTCTCTTTGTGAGATTTTGTTAGACGGAAAGGAGCTGGACAGTGACGCCGGTTTTGTTCTAAGCGACCAGGCGGGTCTTAACTGGAATACCGATCCGGAAGTGCGGATTTTGTCCATAAGTGCCAGCGACAACTTTCGAAAGAAATATAAGGAGATTTCACAGCAAGATATCAATGCCATCGTTTGTGTTGACGAGAGTTTTGTAAAGGAATTTAATTATTTGAAACAGCATGCTGATAACGGGAGAATCTTATTAAATACCGATCAGAAGAAAAAAGGTTCACTTGTTTTTGTACTAAGCAAGGAACAGCCTAAGTCCTTTCGAATTAACTATACGGGTACGGTGGAGAATAAGGGACTCGCTAATGTAGTTGGTGTGCTGCCCGGGAGATCAAAACCCAACGAGTTTGTTATCTTCTCAGGGCATTATGATCACATCGGTATCCTAAAACCGATTGACCGGGATTCTATTGCAAATGGAGCCGACGATGATGCATCGGGAGTCACCGCGGTAATCAGTTTGGCAAATATTTTTGCCAAGCAAAAAGATAATGAACGAACATTGATCTTCGCTGCTTTTACAGCTGAGGAATCGGGTGGTTATGGCTCACAATATTTTTCTAAACAGCTTAATCCGGATCATGTTGTGGCCATGATAAATATTGAGATGATTGGAAAGGATGCTAAGTTTGGGGCTAATTCCATGTATCTCACCGGCTTTGAGAAATCCGATTTGGGTAAGATTCTCCAGAGAAATGTGAAGGGGACGGGTTTTTCTTTTTATCCGGACCCTTATCCTGAACAGAACCTTTTTTATAGAAGTGATAACGCGACCTTGGCAGCGCTCGGCGTTCCCGCACATACAGTTTCTACGGTTCAAATAGATAAGGATAATTACTATCACACCGTGAAAGATGAATTAGAAACTTTAGATATTAAGAACATTGTTTCCTCTATTAATGCTGTTGCGTTAGGTGCGAGATCAATTATAGCAGGAAAGGAAACGCCCACGAGGCTGGAGCCGTTAAAGAATTAAAGATCTTCTGCTATGAGCAGGTAGTCGGTTTGGAAATGAATTTCAAAGAAGCCGTCTGCTATGGTCTTGTATGCCTGATCGTGTTTTTTTTCCAACCCCTCTGTATGGAAAATAGCATCGCTGGCAAGTATGTAGACGTTTTCGCTCGCTGCCTTCCACTTTTTGAAACCAGATTTAATCGCGAAGATTTTCTGCTTACCGTTGATAAAAACCAGGTTGATAAGAGAAGCGAATTGTTGGAATAGATCCATCGAAAAGTCTTGTGAGATGATATTGACTGCATGATACCCTTTTTCAACAAGATAATTTAATGCGTCTTTTTTAAAAGAGGAAGGGTTTCCGAAAAGCATGGTAACTCCATCTTGTTCGATCCTGTGCTCGTCATTTGTAATGACAACATCGATATGAATGTCGTTTCTCGATAGCCATTGCGCACTGTCTTTATTAGCGATAACTGTTGGTGCCCATTCCAATAACTGTCCAAGAAGTTCATAGCTTAGATCGGAAAAAAATTCCACTATTAAGGCAGGTTCCTGCTTCTCTTTTACTATATGGTGGGAGGACATATTAGTGGAATTAAAAAGTTCTATGTTTGGGAAGGATGATAAGACCGTTTTAAAGTCCGTAGAGATTATTTCACGCTACGGACTTTTATAATATCTATTGATTTAGCACTTCTACAATCGGACTGCCTATACTTCCATTTGGCTCTTGAATATGTAAGAGACCAGCCACTGTAGCAGCGATATCTGTCATTTCAGTAATACGATTGGTTGCGCCGTGTTTGATTCCCCAACCCATCCATACCAAGGGTATATGCGAGTCGTAAGGATTCCAGTTGCCATGGGTCGTACCGGTAGACTTGGCTGATCCGCTATACCATTGTGGCTCAAGGACAATTTGAATCGCGCCGCTCCGCTTATAGTTATAACCGTTAATAATGCGTTCTTTTATTCGCGATGGTATAGCGGCTTCTGATACCTTGTCCATTTCTGCTACAAAAGCAACGCCCTCTAAATTCCGTAGGTATTTTACCGCTTCGTCACAAATTGCTTGCCGATCAAGATTTCTTTCATTGATAAGCGTGTTATTTAAATGAACCTGATAATTTGATAAGCTGATAACCAATTTGTCCGTATTAAACTTCGCTTTTAACTGTTCATTCAATCCTTGCTGTGCTGTTTTGGAATTGAAATACCCGCCATTACCTTGTTGGTCCATGAAGTACTGAGGATTATGGGCGGCACCATGGTCGGCCGTTAAAAATACAGTATATTGCCCTTGTCCAACGGTTTTGTCGAGGTAACTAAAGAAGTCTTCCAAATCTTTATCAAGACGGAGGTAGTTGTCTTCAACCTCTATTGAATTTACAGCGAATTGATGGCCTATTTTATCGGGAGATGATATGCTGATTGCTAAAAAATCAGTAAAACCGCCGGGATTGTTTCCCAATTCTTCATTGCTAATAGCGGCTTTTGCCAAATCGAGTGTCAACGTATTTCCATAAGGTGTCGTAGCAACCAAGCCTATTCCATTTTCTTTAAGCAGTTGAGACGTTTTAACAGGGAAAGTTGGTGATTGAGTACCTTTAAACTTTCCTTCATACGGATTATTGTCTTCAATGCTCTGTTTATAGGTTTCAATAGGGTATAACGTATTCCAGTCTTGTTTTAAATACTTTTCCGCAAGTTTTTGTTTGTTGAAATCTTTCACCCATTTAGGCAAGTCAGTCATATAGTATGAGCTACTGATCCAGTCGCCACTATTATCAAACCAATAAGCAGCATCAGCAAAATGGCCGGCTGGTAAAATAGCACCTCGATCTTTTATAGCAATTCCAATCACCTTAGAACGGAAATTGGAGGCTAATTTAAGTTCATCCGTTATGGTGGATGCCAGTAGGTTCCTTGGCGACATCTTGCCAGCTGCATTACCAACGGCTGTTCCTAATGGGATAACCGTTTCATCTTCCGTGCAATACATGCTTTTTCCTGTAGCTTGTATGATAAAGTCGTTCCCGGCAATTCCGTGGATAGCAGGTGTTGTACCGGTGTAAACCGAGCTGTGTCCGATGGCGGTAACGGTCGGGATATAATTAATATAGGTGTTTTCGCAGGAAAAACCGTTGTTTAACATGCGTTTAAAGCCGCCTTCACCATAGCGGTCGTAATATCGATATAAGTAATCCCAGCGCATTTGGTCCACCATAATCCCTACTACCAATTTAGGTCGATCTACTTCTTTGGATGTTTTTTGTTGGGCTTGCGCACTGTATAAGCTGATACAACAGCATAAAATTAAGAGTCGTTTAAATATCATATTTCAATTACTGTTTGTTTGCCGCCAAAATCGTAAATAAAGTTTTGAATTAACAACTTTGCGTGTGATTTTTCTGTTATACTAGGTTCGAAAGAATGATAAAGGGATCGGTCCCGACCGGCAGGCTCATCATCGCTAAATGAAAAAAGGCATCTGCCTGTTTAGGAGATGCCTTTTTTCTATTTGAATTTTTTAAACTAATAACCGAACGGGTTCTTCTAGCAGTGATTTAACAGTTTGCAAGAAAGCGGCCCCTGTAGCACCGTCTACTACACGGTGGTCACAGCTTAAAGTAATCTTCATGATGTTACCTGGGACAACCGCACCGTTTTTAACCACCGGTACCTGTTGTATGCCGCCAATGGCTAATATACAAGAGTCAGGTGGATTAATGATGGCGGTAAATTCGTCGACGCCGAACATACCCAGATTAGAAACCGTAAAGGTAGAGCCTTCCCAGTCTTTCGGCTGTAGTTTTTTGGCTTTAGCACGTTGTGCAAAATCTTTCACTTCAGCCGATATATGTGATAATGTCTTTCCATCAGCGAAACGGACCACAGGAACTAATAAGCCTTCGTCCACCGCAATAGCGACACCAATATTAACGTGCTCATTATAGCGAATTTTATCGCCCAACCAAGAAGAGTTAACATTAGGATGTTGTTTTAGCGCAACGGCAACAGCTTTGATGACTAAATCGTTGAAAGACACCTTAACAGGAGCAACTTCGTTGATTTTATTCCGTGCGGAAATAGCGCTATCCATGTCAACTTTCACTGTTACATAGAAATGTGGAGCAGTAAATAAGCTTTCCGAAAGACGTTTAGCAATCGTTTTACGCATTTGAGTCACAGGCTTTTCGGTAAACCGCTCTTCTCCGATAAATTGCGGAATAGTAACAGACTTACTTTCGGCGCTTGGAGCAGCAGCCGGTGCTTCAGTCTTTTGTTTAGCAGCAGGCGTGAAGGATTCGACATCCTTTTTGATGATACGGCCATTCTCTGCCGAACCTTTCAGTTCATTTAAATCAATACCTTTTTCTTTCGCAATTTTTCGCGCTAAAGGAGAAGCTTTAACTCGGGACGAGTCAGAAGAAGTAACTTCTTTGCTTTCCGCTTGGCTTGGCTCGTTTGCTGCGCTAGTTGACGCTTCTTCTTTTTTAGGAGCTTCTTGTTTCTTCGGTTTACTGCTTTTCTGTTTAAGCAAAGGCGTTACATCGGTACCTTCTTTTCCTACAATGGCAATAATATCATTAACTTTTGCTGCCTGACCTTTTTCTACTCCGATGTACAGTAAGGTGCCTTCAGCATAAGCAGTAACTTCCATGGTTGCTTTGTCCGTTTCTACGTCGGCAATTACATCATCACTTTTAATCTTGTCGCCAACCTTGAAATGCCATTCTGCAATTACGCCTTCGGTCATTGTATCACTCAGCAATGGCATAGTGATTACCGTTGCACCTAATGATTCAGCACTTACTTCTTCACCTTCATCTTCTGTTTCTTCCTGTGCCGGAGCCTCTTCTTCTTTTTTATCTTCTTTAGTTGAAGGCGAAGCGCCGCCATTACCATTAAGTAATGCCTGATAATCTTCTCCTTCTTCTCCTAATACGGCAATTACAGCATCGATAGGAACTGCTTCGCCTTCCTTAGGACCTATATATAATAGTGTGCCTTCCTGATAGGATTCAAAATCCATGGTAGCCTTATCGGTTTCAACCTCAGCAATTAAATCTCCTGAGCTAACCTTATCGCCTACCTTTTTATGCCATTTTGCAATTACACCTTCTGTCATGGTGTCGCTCATTTTAGGCATTCGAACTACTTCAGCCATAATATTATCTGGGGTTTTTTATCTATTTAAATTATTAAGATTGCACTCTTGTTAATCCATAATATATGGATAATCGTTCTGCACATACACGTCTGTATATAGCTCTTCCGGGTTTGGATACTCAGACTCCTCAGCAAATTTAACCGCTTCATCAACAATACGTTTTACTTCGGCTTCCTCCTGATCAAACCATTGCTCATCGGCATACTTATTCTCTATAATGGCGTGCTTAACCGCGGCAATTGGATCGCGCTCTTTATATTGTTCTAATTCTTCTTTTGTACGGTATTTGGCAGGATCCGACATAGAGTGTCCCTTATAACGATAGGTGCGAATCTCCAAAAACGTTGGTCCTTCCCCTTTTCTGGCACGCTGAACGGCTTCGTCCATTGCATTATGAACTGCTACAACGTCCATACCATCAACCGGAGCGCTTGGCATATCAAAGCCTAAGCCCATTTTATAAATGTCAATCATGTTAGTCGTCCGCTTAACGGAAGTACCCATCGCATAACCGTTATTTTCGCAAACGAAGATTACCGGAAGCTTCCAAAGCATTGCCATATTAAAGGTCTCGTTTAAAGACCCTTGTCTTACAGCTCCGTCTCCCATGTAACAAACGCAAACATTATCTGTACCATTGTATTTTTCGGCAAAAGCAAGACCTGCACCTAATGGTATTTGTCCTCCTACGATACCATGGCCCCCCGCGAAATTGTTTTCCTTATCAAAAAAGTGCATTGATCCACCCTTTCCTTTCGAACAACCCGTTACTTTCCCGAATAACTCTGCCATAGCCGCATTGGCGCTCATGCCTTTGGCAAGGGCATGGGCATGGTCACGATAAGCAGTGATCATGGAGTCCTCTTTACGAAGAACTGACATGGCACCTGCAACAACGGCTTCCTGTCCAATATATAAATGGCAAAAGCCTCTTATTTTTTGTTGACCGTAAAGTTGACCTGCTTTTTCCTCAAACTTACGCATAAGTAACATCGACTTATACCACTCTAGATATGTTTCTTTTGTTATTGGTGTTGAACTCATCGCTTTATGTTCGTGTACTTAATTTACTGGAAGGCAAATCTAATCAATTGTTGCGATATTCACAGAATGTACGTGAGAGAAAGTGAATTATTATTTGTTTTTCTCCTCCTTTTTTTATTCGCCTGTATGGTATATAGTACACATGTCAAAAAAATGTTAAAATTGTGTTTGCTTTTTTTGACAAAATAAAAGTTTTCATTTAGATTTGCGACACACCTGTTTTAGTGCATGGATAAACTTTTACATTAAAAAACAACATTGTTAACCTTAAACGGATAGTCAATCAAGCCAATGGGGGATAAGAATGACCTTCCTGTAAGTAAATTAACGCAGATGAAGACTGCATGTGCTCATGCAAGCTTCATTAACTGGAAAAATTTTATTCAAATGAAAAAAACGCTTTTGGTAGTATGCATACTGCTAGGTGCTCTGTCACTAAACCTTCAGGCCCAAACCTTAACTGAAAAAAATAATTCACCCGAAGATCCGGATAATTTAGCCAAAGAGTATTTCTCCCAAATAATGGGGATTGCTGCTTCAGCAACCACCAATACAAAGCTTTATCAGTTTGTTTATGATTGGATTGGCACACCCTATCGATTAGGAGGTAAAACAAAAAAGGGCATTGATTGTTCCAAGTTTGCCTACGAGCTATACGAAAAGGTGTTTAATACGTCGATCGGAAATAATTCAAGAAATATTTATACACAAGTTGATCCCATCAACAAAAATGAACTGAAGCCCGGCGACCTGGTGTTCTTCAAAATAAGAAGTAGAAGTATTACACATGTTGGCGTTTATTTGGGTGACAGGAAATTTGCGCACGCTTCTACCAGCAGAGGCGTTATGATTAGCAATCTTGATGAAGCTTATTGGAAGCGCTATTATTTCAATGGCGGCCGTATGAGCTTGAAAGCACAGAATGAGAATGCGTCGGAAGAGGAAGACGTTCTTCATTTAAATTAGCAATCGATTTTTCTAGAATCAGTCGGCTTGGCCTAATTCCACTGTTAGTAGTTTTCTATTTAGTGATTGCTCATTGGCTTATCACCTCAATTAGCCAAACGCGAGTTGGTGAGTGATGAACAAATGCGCATATCCATCCCTTTTACCTTAAAAAAAAATTTACTACTTTTATGCACAGGAATAATGCTATGGCAAGCGAAAAAATATTGATTTTAGACAAGGACCAGATTCAGAAAAAAATTACAAGAATTGCTTATCAGATTTTAGAAGATAACTTTGAAGAAAAAGAGATTGTTCTAGCGGGTGTTGCCGAAAGAGGATATGTTTTGGCCCGTCGCTTAAAAGAAGAACTAGCAAAAATTTCATTGGCGGTCGATGTCAAGCTTATCAACATTTCATTAAATAAAGTCAGTTCTACCCTGCAAGCAGAAACCGATATTTCGGTAAGTGAGGCGAAAGATAAAGTGGTAATATTGGTGGACGATGTATTGAATAGTGGGCGGACTTTAGCCTATGGTTTGGGTGTTTTTTTGAATGTTCCCTTAAAGAAGCTGAGAACGGCGGTTCTAATTGATAGAAGCCATCATAAATTCCCTGTTATAAGCGACTTCTCCGGGCACAAATTATCTACCATTCTTAATGAGCATGTTTCTGTGACACTCGAAGGTTTTGAAAACGAACAGGACGCTGCGTACCTGCATTAGATGAGTGCCCTCGGTAGGCTTCCGCCAGCAGTTGAAGGACCCTGGCGTCAACCCTTAATGCATAAGCAATATTTTATTTTTAAAGGCTATTGATCTTTAAAGTCATCCCTGGTTTGATAGATGAGCCATTTAAATTGTTCATTGCTTTTATATTATTGACAGTGGCTCCTCTGTATTTTTGGGCGATTCCGGAAAGTGTATCTCCTCTTTTAACTTTATAGGTTACGTAATTAACGGATTTTCTTTCCAAGCTCGTTTTTTTCCCTGCTGCATAACCCGGTTCGGAGATCTTTAAACGCTGTCCCGGAACAATGGCATTTCTCCTCAACCTATTCCAAACCTTCAAGTCCTGTACCTCGACTTGATATTTATTGGCAATTGAGCTTAAGCTTTCACCTCTTCTTACGCGATGATAAATAGCTTTTCTATCGGTGTTAGATGCTGTAATAACTTTTGCAGGAGCATCGGTCGGTGTATTTAAAGCTGCATACAAGCTGGCATAAGCGGTTTTATCTACCGCAGGGACGACTAAACGCTTCGGAGCCTCCGGTGTACCATTGATGATGCTCTTTTTATAGGCCGGATTTAGCGTGATCAATTGGTTCAGGTCGAGGTTTAACGCCTCTGCAATGCCTGATAATGGAATAAACTTATCGATCAAAATGACGTCGGTACCTTTCTCCGCTGTAAGGGCAGATCCGCTCCCGGAGGGTGTTGCAATTCCTAATACTTCATAGTTGTTTAGCACGAAGGTCATGGCAATAAAAGCGGGCACATAATTACGTGTTTCCTGGGGAAGATATTTTCGCACGGTCCAAAAATCAGGTTTTTCAATACCTGAGCGTTGTATCGCTCTGGCTACATTTCCTTTTCCGCAATTATAGGATGCTATTGCAAGTTGCCAATCGCCAAATTCGTTGTAAGCATCTTTTAGATAAGCCGCCGCTGCATAAGTCGCGGCATAGGGGTCTTTCCGTTCATCAACGTAGTTGTCTATATTTAAATTAAACGCTTTTGCCGTAGCAAACATAAATTGCCAAGGACCGGTTGCGCCCACCCTTGAGACCGCATGTGGATTTAAAGCTGATTCAATGATAGATAAATACTTTATTTCCTGTGGCAAATCCGTCTCTGCAAATACTTTCTCGTAAATGGGAAAATAGTACTGCGCTAACTCAAGCATTTTAGAAAGATGGTTTTTATAGCGCGGTGCCGTATAAGCATCTATATAAGATTGGACATAGCTATTGTACGTTAAGGGGATTACCTTTTGCAAAGTGTCCAGTTGCTTTTTTATATTTTGAGGGGCGAGATACCAGGAGAGATCGTGAGGGTGGGAATTTTTCCTGAGTGTAGAATCTTCGCTAGATAGAACATTCGAAGAGGCACTTAATTTCGAAGGTTCGTCGGTATCTTTGCTTGTTGTTGCCTGCGTCAATTGAACGCAAAATAGCATACCTACGGCAAATGCCGAAAATCTTTTCAATATCATGTCTTATATTTAAGGCTGTTGATTATCAAATCAGTTCATTATTGCTAAATACGTTAACATATTTTGAGCCACGCTCAAAAGAGGTTTGATAATAATTTCTTAAACAACGTTTTAATCAGCTCACTTAGTATAGTAAGTTGATTTTTTTTTGAAATAATAATAAAAAAAGCTGCTGCAACATGCTATATGTTACAACAGCTTATCCTTTATAAGAATGAGGGATTATTGTTTTTCCTCTTTAACTTCATCTTTCGTGGTTCCGGCTTGGCCCTCTTTAAATTCTCTCACACCGCGTCCTAATCCACGCATCAACTCAGGAATTTTCTTTCCACCAAATAATAATAACAAAGCAAGAACGATAATTGCTATTTCAGGCCCACCAATACCCAGTAACAAAATTGTGTTTAACATAACTCAATATTTAAAATCTTTATTCAATGACTACATTGTAGTTTTTATTCTTTCCTCAATATACGTAATCGTCTTACGTCCAGTTTACAAACTTATGTAAAAATGCTTAGATAAACAATTTTTTATCGTTTATCATTTCACCACTTGTATGGCTAATTTCCCGCTAACCAACTACTTGGGTTGATAGGCGAAGTTCCTTGCCACAGTTCAAAGTGTAAATCGGAAGTTCCTTCCGTCGCATCTACAGCTACTGTGCCAATTGTTTGTTTTACAGAAACCTTCTGATTTCTGGAAACACTGACCGTTTTCATGTTTTGATAGACAGTGAAGTAATTACCATGACGTATAATAACAGTATATTGATTTTGGAGTTGCACGATTGATGTTACAACACCATCAAATACGGCCCGTACGGCGGCACCTGCTGCTGTACGAATGGTTAAGCCGTTACTATTAACTTTAACACCTTTTCCATAAGTATATTGTCCGTAACCTTGCGTTACCGATCCGGAAGCTACCGGCCAGGGGAGTCGCCCACGATTACCTGTGAAATCTGCTGCTAATTTAGCCGCCTCTGGTGTTGACAAGAGCGCCTCTTTGTCGGTTTTTCTAGCGGTTGGCTCCGGAGCCTTCGCATTAGGGTTTTTCTTCGCCAACTCTGCTGCTCGTCGTCTTTCTTCTTCTTCTGCCTTTCGCCGAGCTTCTTCGATCTCTCTTCGGATAGCCGCCTGTATGGCACGTGCTAAACGCGCATCTTCCTGCTGCTTCTTATTCAGCTCTTGCTTATATTCTTTTTCCTTCTTGGTAAGATCGTTAAGCACTTTTGATTTAACAGATTTTTGGCCGTCGAGCGCTTGCTTCTCTTTTTCCTGGTCGCTCAGAAGTACTACTTTCTCCTTTTTATTACTCGCCAATTCGGCAATTTTTTGCTCAATACTTTTCTGCGTTTCCTCTATCTCCTTTGCTTGTTTTTTCCGGGAATCGCTGAATTGCTGAAGGTATTTAAGGCGCTTATACGCTTGATTAAAGTCGTTAGAAGCAAAAATGAACATCAATTTATTGTAAGCGCTCGAGTTGCGAAACGCAAACTGTACCATGGACGCATATCCTTTTTTGAGCTTCGCCAATTCATTCTGCAAGGAGCGGATCGTATTGGTATTTTTGGCTATCTGGCTCTCTATTAAATTGACTTCGCTATTAATCGTTTTGATTTTTTTCACCCGTAGGTTGATTTGGGCGTTAAGGGCATTTACCTGTTTGAGCGATAATGACTTGTCTTTTGATGTAGAACGTAAAGTTTGATTCAATAATTCTATTTCACGTGTAAGGGCCTCCCGCTGCTTTTTCAACTGTGCGCTCGACTGTGCCCAACTAGATAGGCCTATCCCCATAAATAACAGCAAACAGCATATTGACTTTATCCGAATCATTCTCTTCTTCAAATCATTGATGATGTATTACATTACATCGTTATTTTAACGTATTTATTGCCAACGAAAGTACTAAAATATTTTTATCTCGATAAACATTTGTTGATTAACGTATTCCACTTAAGGGCTTATATTTTGACGGAATAGTGAATGGCATCTCTACGGCCTCATTCAAAGCAATACGATTGTACTTTAGCTGTAATTCCAGTTTTACAGCGGATGAATTAGCGGTTAAACGAATATCCTTAGGTACCGGATGTTTGCCTATTAATGCAAAATCAGAATAATCCGTATTTACTTGGTGTTCCTGATTGTAAGTGCTTAAACTACAATTAGTGACCCTGAAATTGTCATCTGTTCTTACTAAGAAATTTAAATCATTTTTAAAGCCACTTAGTAAATAACCTAAATCTCCTTTTTTTGCCTCGTTCGAATAAGTCAACGCTTGATCAATCATATTGCCTACCATCATAGCCTGTAGATTACCATAAGTAATCTCTTCGGAGGCAAATTGATGTAAAAAGGCAAAGGGTTCGTCGATGTAGGTTCCGTTGATACGATTCATCATTCGAAAGCGGGTCGGCGTGATTAATACGCGAGCAGCCTCGATTCCAAAGACGGTGGTAATAGATATCCATATCGCTTCCTGGTTTTTTATCTTGATATTTAAGGTTGCATCATAGTTGTCTTTATTGATGGCAACGGCCGATTTTGCTTTAGCACTGAAGGTGTTGAAGCTCAATTGATTGTCAAGGATACCATTCACCAATACCCGATTATCCAAGGTGATCCGACTTTCTTCTTTGGTTGCGTCGACTATTACTTTTTTGCTTTTGCAAGCGACGATCAGCAAGCTAGCCGATAAAACCGTCAAAATGGATAGCTTTCGCAAATTTGAATGGTTAAAAGGCATTACTCAATATACTTTTTAGCATCGATCTTTTTAGTTAAAAGCTCCACATTTTCCCCCGTAGTTTCCCCGGTGGCTTTTGCTTCCTTCCATTTGGAAACGGCTTTTTCGATGTTACCCAGTTTAAACAATATATCACCATAATGTTCAAGGAGCGCAAAGGACTTTTCCCCTGAATTGGTGATTGCTTTTTCGATCCATTTTAAAGCTTCAGCGTAATTGCCTTGTTGAAACAGCACCCACGCGTACGTGTCTTGAAACGTCGGATTATTAGGCTCTAATTCGTTTGACTTTCTCGACATCTTAGCGGCCGCTTCTAAATTGGTTTTTCGAAGCGATAAATAGTAGGCGTAATTATTAAGCGTTCCCACGTTGTTGCTATCAATGGCAAGCGCCTCCTCATAGGCTTGATCGGACTCTGCAAACATATCCAAGGCGTGATAGGTGTCACCTAAGCTGCTATATACTTGCGTAAGCAACGGGGTGTTTTTCTCGTCAACATAATTAAGCGCGGCTTCAAAACAACTTCTTGCATCCGTATATTTCTTCTCCATAAAGAAAGCATGCCCCGAAAAAAACTGAGTTAAAGGCTGTTGCGGAAACAATGCAGAGGCTTTATAAGCATGTGCCAAAGCCTCTTTTTGCATACCTAAGCTGAGCTCTATCTGTAATAGTTGCTCCCAAATGGTATTCACCCGGCTGTTGATATCGATCGCTTTGAGATATTGTTCCCGAGCTTCCTTCAGTTGTTTTTGTTGGGCTAATATATCTCCATATAAAGCAAAAGCACGTGCATCCGTTGGATAGCTTATCGTTAATGTATTCGCTAAATCGCGAACGATAGGTGCCATTTCATTACTCTTCGGGTCAGACATGAGACTGATCAATAGGCGCATTTTCCCTTCGAAATCCATCCGTTCACTGGCAAAAGCCATTCGAAGCTCCCGAGTGGATTTTTCCTCATCTTTCAAATTGTGATAGGCATCCGCTTTACTTAAAGAAATGTAAGGATCGCCGGGGATACGTGCATGTCCTTCGTCCAAGACCTTAATAGCTTCCTTGGGCTTGTTAAGCTTTAAGTATAAGTTGGCTAAGAGTAGATATCCTTTTGTACTATCCGGTTCCTTTTCGATAATAGAGGTGACTTCTTCGATGGCCTTTTTGGGTTGTTTTTGTTTTAAGTATATCTCCTGCCGCGCAATAATGATGTTATCATCCTTTCCGAACTTTTGCTCTATTTCATGGTAAGCCTGTAGTGATTTGTCAAGCTCATTATTAAGGAAAAGGGCGTAAGCACGATCATAGAAGTACTCTTTCTTTTCGGGTTTGATGCGAATCAGCTGGTCAAAAATAGGAGGGAGGGAGTTAAAATCCTCCATCCGTTTGTAAATGTCTGCCAACAAAACCCAATACCACTCATTATCTGGCTTTAGTGTTGTTGCTTTTTTTGCATGGATGGCAGCGTCACCTAGATTTTTATCTTCCAACTCTAATCGGGCTAATTCGAAATAAGCAGCATCGTTGCTGTCGTCTAGCTTTAACAACTTGTGAAGTGTAGTTTGCGCTAGGTCAATATCTCCTCGGGCCTTTTCGTTGAGCGCCTGGTAATATAAATCCTTTACCTGACTGCTGTCTGTCGCTGTTTGCGCAAGTACCTGTTGTCCACTTATTAATAAAAGGCATATAAACCAGTATATTTTATTCTTTAAAATCATCTTACAATTGTTGTTTTAAATCGTACTCGTTTCACAATAGTCGGCCAAGTAGGGAAGTGCCTATATCCGGACTTCTCCTTTCATCGCTTTAACGCTATCGCAAAGGTTGGGCCATTATCTTCGCTTATAGCCTAATAATTGTTTAAGCTGTGGCCCCTCTTTTAAGTATATACCGATTAAGAAGAGCAAAAGCAATCCGTTACCGATTATTAGGTTCCTTCCAAATACGTAGAAAGATAACCAACTCAAAATAATTGCACATACAATATACGTCAAATTTTTAAATGTATGATAGGGAATTGGGTAATTTTTTTGTCCTAAAACATAAGAAAGAATCATCATGCAGGCATAGGTTATCATCGTAATCCAAGCTGACGCGATAAAGCCGTAAGAGGGAATAAAAACCAAATTCAACACAATAGTAACAATAGCTCCGGTACCTGAAATATAAAGACCATATTTTGTTTGATCAGATAATTTATACCAAATAGATAAACTCATATATACACCTAAGAAAATATATCCTAGTAAAAGGATTGGAACAATTGATAATCCTTTCCAATTTTCCATACTTGTTGTAAGAGAGGACCCGGCTATAAAATATTTTAAAATCTCAATATTGGCTACTAAACCAAACATGCCTATTGCCATGGCAATAACGAAATAATCCATAATGATGGCATAAGTTTGACCTGAATTTTTTTCTTTTGCTTGACTAAAGAAAAACGGCTCGGCACCTAAGCGAAATGCCTGGATGAAAATACTCAAAAATACGGCTAGTTTTGCCGACAATCCGTAGATACCGACTTGCGTTTCGGCGATATCATCCGGTAATAATTGTCCTAAAAATACTTTATCAAGGTTTTCATTTATAATAAATGAAAAGTTGGCAATCAAAATAGGGAAACTATAAGAAAACATTTCTCGCGCTAACGGGCCATTGAATCGTAATTTCAGTTTGAGCAATTCCGGGATCATGAGTAATAGTGTGACCGCGCTAGCGATTAGATTGGATAGGAAGACATAACCAACCCATTGGGGATGATACCAAGTAGAAAAGTATGGAGCAATGGATAGATCTGTCTTAATGGCCCAAGGAATGAAAACGATAAAAAATAAATTAGAGGATACAAAAATGAAAATGTTAAATAACTTAATCATTCCATATCTTAGCGGGCGTCCGTCTGCTCTGATTTTTGCGAACGGAATAACAGCGATAGCATCTAATACTAAGATAAGTGCAAAATACGTGATATACCTCGATAGATCTGGGTCCGATATATTCATAAAGTGCGCTATTTCCTGCTTAAAAAGCAGCACTAGGAGAAGGAAACATAAACTGATAGCAAGAATTATCAGAAAGGTATTATTGTAAACAGCCTGCTTATTATCCTCTTTTTTTTGAATGTAGCGGAAAAAAGTGGTTTCCATTCCAAAGGCAAGTAATGCGTTCAATAGCGAAGCATAACTATACATCGTGGTAAAAATCCCGAAGACGGCTGTGGATAGTTTTCTTGAAAATAAAGGTGTAAGGATAAAATTGACTAAACGAGCTATAATCGTACTTAAACCATAGATCATGGTTTGCCCGGCAAATTTTCGTAGTGTAGACAATTTTTGTTGACAGTTAAAATGTTAACGCTTAAGAATTTCGAAATTGTTATAGTTTTTCAGTTCACCTGAATTAATTTCAACTTTTTCGACAACAGCATGTTCCGGTCCCTCATGGCACCACTCTAAGAAATTCTCCAATCCGAAATCATCTCCTTCTGCTTCTATATAAACACTTCCGTCGGGTAAATTCTTGACAAAGCCGGTGACTTTTAACTGATTGGCAACGGCTTTAGTTGCTGCTCTGAAAAAGACTCCCTGTACTTTTCCGAAAACGGTAATATTTAAATGCTTCATTGGCACTGATACTTCTTAAGGACAGTCGAAACTGTATGTTACAAATGTGCAATTTTTTTGTAAATCAACTTGTCTCTTTTCCATAGGATTAATTATGCCGAATAGCAATTAACAGAAAATGAATGCTTTAGATTAAGGGCGTAACGGTTGAGTTTTCGCTCAGTTTTAGCCCTTGCGCGTGACTGATGAGGTTAAGGCCAGGTTTTTTGCCCTTTTCTAGACTGCCGTATTGGTGATCAATACCTAAGTATTTGGCGCCATTAAGCGTTGCCCACTTTAAGGTATCCTCAAGTTTTAAATGCGGGAAATGAGCGTGCAGTGTTAAAAGCTCCGATAAAATGCATAACTTATCGTTAGAAGCTAAACTGTCTGTGCCTAGCGTAATGGGACTGTCCTGATTCAGAAATAGGTCGATTTTTGGCAGCCTGTTTTCGATATACAGATTGGCATTAGGGCATAGACACCAGGTCACGTTTCCTGCAAAACGATCCACAAAAAAAATATCTTTCATGTTTGTGTACGTGTTATGAACAAACATAACGGGTTGCCGCTTTGGTAATAGAGGAACGATGGTTTGAATAGAATCCCTGGCTTGCGCCTTGAAGAAGCCAATATCTCGGTTTAACTTTCGATAAAAATCAATAAATTGCCCTGACTTATAGCGATAAAGCTTGTTCTCCTCTTCGCTTTCCTGATTGTGGATACTGAGCAGATTGGTTTCGGGTTTATGAAGTTGTTTTAAAAACCTGAAAATTTCTTTACATACCGAATAAGGGGCATGCGGTGTGATGGAGGACGGTAGCCCGTCGAATGATTCACAGAGCGCTAAGCCATCTCTAAACACTTCTTGCGCTTTTTCCGGTTCAAAGCACAGAATTTCTATAAAGGTATGGTAATAAAGGCTGCTTTTCTCCTTTGTTTCTTTTGAAATAGCAAGGTTTGCAATATCACCAACCGCCACAATACCATTCCTTTTCATTTCCGAGTCGGCAGATTGCATGGCCTTTACAACTTCCTTCTCGTTTGCATTCCGTTGCCCAATAACAGCTTCGATGAAAGGAATTAGCCCAGTGCCTTTGGCGAATTTACCCTTCAGATGGGAAAGTTCTAAATGACAGTGCGTGTTGATAAATCCCGGAGTAATAATACCCTTATGTTTCGTAATGGTTTTATCCGATATTTCTTTTGCTCCTGATTCATAAACACCTATAATTTCACCGTTCTCGTCCACCCCAATGATACCATTATGAATGGGTTTTGCAGAAACGGGAAGAATATAGTCTGCCGAGTAATAATTTACCATGACATCTGAGGTTCACTAAAAATATGAAGAATTCGTCTACTTTTTTTAATAATTACGGGCAATGTTAGCAAAAAATATGAAACTAACGAAATTTGTTTCACGCTTTAACACACTTGTATAACAAAGGATTATATGTTTTTGTGTTAAAAAAGCGGTATATTTGCACCGTGAAAAACATGGGAAAGAAAGTAGATATCAGATCGTTAAGCCTTGAACAGTTGAAGGAAAGTTTACTCGCTTTAGGCGAGCAAAGTTTTCGTGCAAAGCAAATTTTTGAGTGGTTATGGATGAAGTCGTGCGTAGATTTCGATAATATGACCAATCTTAGCAAAAAGTTACGCGATTCGCTGAAAGAGAATTTTATAATCAACGCTGTTCGCATCGATAAATCCCAATACAGTGCTGATAAAACCATAAAGAGCACGTTTAAGCTTTTTGACAATAATATTATTGAAGGTGTTTTAATCCCTACTCCCGACCGGATGACTGCCTGCGTCAGCTCCCAGGTGGGTTGCAGTTTAACATGCAAATTCTGTGCAACGGGGTATATGGATAGAAAGCGGAACTTAAATGCAGACGAAATTTACGATCAAGTTGTTTTAATCAATAAACAGGCAGAAGAAAACTATTCGATCCCCCTAAGTAATATTGTTTATATGGGAATGGGTGAGCCGCTACTTAATTATGCCAATGTTTTAAAATCTATCGAACGGATTACAGCTCCTGATGGACTGAATATGGCAGCAAAAAGGATAACTGTTTCAACTGCCGGAATAGCCAAAATGATTAAGAAGTTGGGAGACGATCAAGTGAAATTTAATTTAGCCCTCTCCCTTCATGCAGCGAATGACGCAAAAAGAAATGAAATCATGCCGATTAATGAGCAGAATTCGTTAAAGGCATTGGCCGAAGCGCTAAAATATTATTTTGCCAAGACAAAAAATCCCGTTACTTACGAATATATCGTTTTTAACAATTTTAACGACGAATTGGAAGATGCAGCAGAATTGGCGTCCTTCTGCAAACACCTGCCTTGTAAAGTTAACATCATTGAATATAATCCCATCGCCTTTGCAGATTTCGAGAATGCGGAAGGGGATAAAATTGATCGCTTTGCGGCGTTTCTTAGAAAAAGAGGTATAACCACCAATGTCAGAAGAAGCCGGGGCAAAGACATTGACGCTGCATGTGGACAGTTAGCTGTTAAAGAAAAACAAGAACAATTGATGTAAGCTTAAAGCTTCGAGAGAAAGTTTTAACTAACCGATGGCCAAAGCTGATACGATCATGTATTAATAGCTGCGCATACAAAATAGTAAGGTTGTCAAAGCGGGAAGCCAAGTGCGATTGATGGTCTTATGGCATTAATTATAGCCTATGATGATCCGGTATTTTCAAGCCCTTGTCTCATTACTATATCCCGAATTATGTGCGGGCTGTAAGCGATCGCTGTATGAACATGAATCGCTTATTTGCACCCATTGTCTCTATCATTTACCAATTACAAATTTCCATCTCGATCCGGCAAATGCTGCAAGCAAACAATTGTGGGGTCGGGTTCCGTTACAGGCGGTTTCTTCTTATCTTTATTATGTAAAAGGATCCACTGTTCAAAACATACTGCACCATTTAAAGTACTTCAATAAACCGGAAATAGGAAATATGCTGGGTAAACGGTATGGCGAACTGTTATACTGCTCCACTTTTCGGCATGTTGATCTCATCGTTCCGGTACCTTTGCATCCTAAAAAGCTAAAGAAAAGAGGATACAATCAAAGTGAGTTTTTTGCAAAAGGACTGAGCGAAAGCTTTAAAGTTCCGATAGAAACAGGAAATCTAATTCGACATACTCGCACAGAATCACAAACAACAAAAAGACGTTATGAACGTTACGAGAACATGAAAGAAATATTTGAAGTACTTAAACCTCAAACCTTTCAAGACAAACATATCTTGCTGGTGGATGATGTGCTAACAACAGGTGCTACCATTGAAGCCTGCGCTTATAAACTCTTGGAAATAGCTGGTGTACGTGTTAGTGTAGTGACGCTAGCCTATACCAAATAAACGTGATGGAGTTCTTCGGTCTATCATTAGAATAACATTATACTTTCTTCGTATTAACCATACTATTAATAAGGGGTTGAAAAAGGGTTGATAAGGAGTTAACAAAGGGTTAGTAAAGGTTTTATCTAGGTTAATCCCCCACTAATTCTTTATTATTACTAAATGAATACTTATTTAATGGTAAGATATGTATTGATTAATGTCGAAGTTAAGCCAACAAAAACGGGCATTCACATTGAATGCCCGTTTGTTAATTTTACGACAGATGATCTTACTGTCTATTTATATAAAGGAAATTTTGCCATTAATTGAAGCACTTCTTCATGAACCGCATCAAGCACGGCTTCGTCTTCCGGCGCGTTAATAACGCGATCAATGAATTCAACGATTTGTACCATTTCGGTTTCTTTCAGTCCTCTAGTTGTTATGGCCGCTGTTCCCATACGGATACCTGATGTAACAAACGGTGATTTGTCATCAAACGGCACCATGTTTTTGTTCGTCGTAATACCGGCTTCGCCTAATGCAGCTTCCGCTGCTTTGCCGCTGATTCCTTTGTTTCTTAAGTCAATCAACATGGAGTGGTTATCTGTACCACCTGAAATAATTTGATAACCTTTGCTAACGAAGGCATCTGCCATTGCCGAAGCGTTTTTCTTTACTTGCAAGATATAACTCATATAATCGTCGCTTAGTGCTTCACCAAAAGCCACGGCTTTAGCGGCGATGATATGCTCTAAAGGACCGCCTTGCGTACCGGGAAAAACAGCCATATCTAAAAGGGAAGACATCATTCTTATTTCACCTTTAGGAGTTTTTAAACCCCAAGGATTTTCAAAGTCTTTACCCATCATAATCATACCGCCGCGAGGTCCTCTCAGGGTTTTATGTGTCGTGGTCGTGACGATATGGCAATGCGGAAGTGGGTCCGTCAAGAGTCCACGAGCAATTAAACCGGCTGGATGTGAGATGTCAGCTACTACTAAAGCACCGATTTTATCAGCTACCTGACGAATAAAGGCATAATCCCAGTCGCGTGAATAAGCAGAAGCTCCAACAATAATTGCTTTTGGTTGTTCTCTTAACGCCGTTTCTTCTAAGGCTTTATAATCGATTAGGCCGGTTTCTTTGTCGACACCATAAAAATGAGCTTCATATAATTTACCGGAAAAATTTACCGGGGAACCATGCGTCAGATGTCCTCCATGGGAAAGATCGAACCCTAAAATTTTATCGCCCGGTTTAAGTATCGCTAAAAATACGGCGGCATTGGCCTGCGCTCCCGAATGCGGTTGTACGTTAACCCATTCGGCATTGAAAAGCTGTTTTGCGCGGTCGATCGCTATTTGTTCAATTTCGTCAACTACTTCGCAGCCACCATAATAACGCTTGCCCGGTAGTCCTTCTGCATATTTATTCGTTAATACAGAACCGGCTGCTTCCATGACCTGTTTGCTTACAAAATTTTCTGAAGCGATTAACTCAATACCTTCTTCCTGGCGTTGTAATTCTTCATTAATCAGCTCAAATATGATGTTATCTCTTTCCATTAAATATTGATATAAGTATCAGTTTTAGATAGTTGCGCAAAGATAGGGAAAATGTAGAGAATTGATAAGTGCTTTGTGCATTTATTAGCAGTTAGCTAGTTAACCACCGGCATTACCCTTTAGGTCTTAAATCTTACACCATAAACCCTATAGCTTACACCGCTTGTGCTTTCTCTTGTACCCAAAAATTGTTATATCCCAAACCTAATTGTATCTCGAGAATCTGCTGTTGAAGCATTTCCAGTATGGCTAAAAAGTTGTATACAAAATGAACCCTATTTTCAGAGTGCTGTTGAATGGCCTTAAAATCTAACTTTTGATTGATGGTTAATAGTGAGGCAATGGTTTTTTTCTGTTGTTCAATCGTATACGGATATTGTACAACAGTATGTTTTACTTCATTCGATTTGTTTAGATACGCATTCATTAATCGATCATAAACTTTCATTAATTTATATAGATCGAATGAATTCAATTCTTCTCCCGGCTCCGCCTCATTGGCTGCAATTTTGAGATTAAATGCAATGTTGCCACGCTTTTCAACCATGAAACGGTTATCTTCCAACGCTTTTAGATCTTCACAAACCGTTTTGAATTTTTTATATTCTATAAGTTTTTGTACAAGGTCTTTCTTGAGGTCAATTTCATTGCCGTCTTCATCTATTTCAGGCCGTGGTAATAGCATTTTGGCCTTAATCCGCATCAGGGTAGCAGCAACAAAGATAAATTCGCTCGCCAATTCCATGTTCAGGGCATTCATGTGGTGTATATAGCCCAAGAAATCATCTGTAATTTTAGCAATCGAAATTTCGTGTATATTAAGTTCGTCCCGCTCAATGAAAAATAGCAAAAGGTCAAAAGGACCTTCGAATTGTGGAAGCTTTATCTCAAAACCCTCTGTTTGCATGGTTCCAAAGGTACGCTTTTATTAAATATAAATTGTAACGTAGAGTAAGTGCGTTTAAAAGGAACCTTTTTATTAATCTATTTTTTTAGTATCTGTTCTTTATGCTTGATCATAAAGAACCAAACAATCAAGGCTTATGCAGGCTACCTTGCAGCTGATTGCAAAGTATCCATAGCGCGTATTGGAGCCGTTTCACTTCCTCAATCCGCTTGCATATTGCAAAATGAACAGTCGTGCAAATACTTTGCTGCTCGTTGCGTCGGTATCCTCCAAGGCCGTTTTTCCCAACACACTGGCTATATATAAGGCTAAAAACTAGTACGTTCGGTTAAAAGTAAAAGCCCATCGTTCTACTAAAGTGCCGCCTCCAAAATTTACAGTCAGCGCTGGGAGGCACTACCGTTCCTGTAAATTTTGAAGCGGCGAGCTTTCTTTGCTTCTTTTCTTTCGCGGAGAAAGAAAGAAGTTAAAATAAACGTTCTTTTAATATAAACACCTTTATGTTATAAGCGAAACCGACCAACGAGAATTCACCGAAGGTAATCTCTGGTATTAGACTTAAAGATTGATTTAGACAAAAATGAAATGTATAGCTGAAAAACAAAGCGAGTAGTTGCTTGTTGGTGAAAAATGAGCGGAACTAGCGGAAAGCTGAGATGGAACAGATCAGGAACAAAAAAAGCAGTACATAGCTAAATTGAATATTTATCCTTTACTTTGTAAACGTTTTGTTATTACCGTAATTTTGTATTTACAGGCAGAGAATGAGGACTGATTGCAGGACAAATTCTTTCAGAACCTATTTTAATATGGATTTTGAACCAGGAACGTTGCTAAAAAACATAAATAGCCCCGCCGATTTAAAAAAGCTCAGTGAGTCGGATTTAGAGAATGTTTGTAAAGAGCTACGTCAATATATTATTGATGTTGTATCTGTTTATGGCGGACATTTTGCCGCTAGTTTAGGGGTGGTGGAGTTGACGGTGGCGCTGCATTATGTACTCAATACGCCCTATGACCAATTGGTTTGGGATGTCGGCCATCAAGCCTATGGACATAAAATCCTTACCGGAAGACGAGATGTGTTTCACACCAATCGCGTATATAATGGTATCAGTGGGTTTCCTAAACGTAGTGAAAGTGAATATGATACCTTCGGCGTAGGGCATTCTTCCACTTCTATATCTGCTGCGTTAGGGATGGCGGTAGCTTCTCATTACAAGGGGGAAAATGATCGTCAGCACGTTGCGGTAATTGGTGACGGCTCTATGACAGCCGGTATGGCATTCGAAGCACTGAATCATGCCGGCATAGAGAAATCTAACTTGCTCGTCATTTTGAATGATAATTGCATGGCCATCGATCCAAATGTTGGTGCGCTAAAGGAATACTTAACGGATATTACAGTTTCAAAGCCTTATAACCGCTTTCGCGATGATATTGCTGCAGTTTTAAGTAAGATCTCCCAAATAGGGCCTGATGCGCTTGGTTTAGCCAAAAAGATAGAGAAGAGCGTTAAAGGGACTTTACTGAAAAATAGTAATCTTTTTGAATCATTAAAATTCAGATACTTCGGTCCGGTTGATGGGCACGATGTAAAACGCTTAGTTAAAATTATTGATGAACTTAGGGATATACCGGGGCCTAAACTTTTACATTGCATCACGGTAAAGGGAAAAGGTTTTGCCTTGGCGGAAAAAGATCAAACTAAATGGCACGCGCCAGGCCTATTCGATAAAATTACAGGCGAAATCAAGAAAACAGTTAGCGACAAGCCTGTAGCACCAAAATATCAAGATGTTTTCGGTCACACCTTGGTTGAACTGGCCGAGAAAAACGAAAAAATCATGGGCATTACACCGGCAATGCCTTCGGGTTCTTCCATGAATATTATGATGAAGGCTATGCCCGATAGAGCGTTTGATGTAGGTATTGCCGAACAGCACGCGGTTACTTTTTCCGCCGGTTTGGCAACCCAAGGAATGGTGCCTTTTTGTAACATATATTCAACATTTATGCAGCGGGCCTATGATCAGGTGATACATGATGTGGCTTTGCAAAATCTAAATGTCGTTTTTTGTCTCGACCGGGCAGGTATTGCGGGTGCCGATGGTCCTACGCACCACGGTGCGTATGATTTGGCATATATGCGTTGTATACCAAATATGAAGGTAGCTGCGCCTATGAATGAGGAGGAGTTGCGCAATTTAATGTACACCGCACAAATCGAAGATATGGGGCCTTTTGTGATCCGTTATCCCCGCGGACAAGGTGTCGTGCCTGATTGGAGAAGGCCTTTTAAAGAAATAACCATAGGGAAAGGACGAAAAATTTGTGACGGAGAAGATTTGGCGATATTAAGCATCGGGCATATCGGTAATGAGGTGGTAAAAGCTACCGTATCGCTTAACTCTGATGGGATTTTTCCTGCACATTACGATTTAAGATTTGTAAAGCCCTTGGATGAAGAGCTGCTGCATGAAGTGTTTCGAAAATTCAGTAAAGTAATCACAGTAGAAGACGGATGTATACAAGGAGGCATGGGAAGTGCTGTGCTCGAATTTATGGCAGATCATGGTTATCAGTCGAAAGTCGTTCGTTTGGGAATCCCCGATGAGTTTATCGAGCATGGCGAACAGAATCAGCTTTGGGCAGAGTGTGGTTATGATGCTCAACATATTATTTTGAACGCAAAGCAACTTTCCGAAGGTCGGAAAACCAATACCATGGCGGGGTAGGGAATTAGTTAGTAGCTTATAGCCTTTAGGCATTAAGTAATGGCCATGGAACCACGAAAACGTTAATAATAAAAACTGAAACTAATAAAGGGCTGATGGCCGATTTCTGAGAGCTGACCCGCTCTAAACCGACGCTAACAGCTAAAAACTATATATGTACAGAACACATACTTGCGGACAGTTAACATTAGCAGATTTAGGAAAAAAAATTACATTATGCGGATGGGTACAAAAGTCGAGAGATCTGGGAGGCATGACCTTCATCGATATGCGCGACCGATATGGCGTTACTCAACTGGCATTTAATGCTGATGACGATGAGGCCCTGCGTGCAAGGGCTCGGGAGTTGGGGAGAGAATATGTAATACAGGTAAAGGGAACGGTAATTGAGCGTTCCAGCAAAAACTTAAAGATCTCTACGGGAGAAATCGAAATAAAGGTAGCAGACTTGGCTGTACTGAATGCTGCGAAATTGCCACCATTTTTGATCGAAGATGAAACCGATGGCGGTGATGACCTTCGGATGAAATATCGTTATCTTGATTTACGACGTAATCCGGTACGCAATAATTTGGTGCTACGACACCAAATGGCACAGGCTGTTCGCTCTTTTCTTGATCAACAAGGTTTTTTGGAAGTCGAAACACCGGTGCTTATTAAGTCTACCCCTGAAGGTGCGCGCGATTTCGTGGTGCCAAGCCGGATGAATGAGGGACAATTCTATGCCTTACCGCAGTCGCCACAAACGTTTAAGCAGCTGCTGATGGTGTCGGGTTTTGATCGCTATTTCCAGATTGTAAAATGTTTTCGAGATGAGGATTTAAGGGCCGACCGACAGCCTGAGTTCACCCAGATCGACTGCGAGATGGCTTTTGTAGAGCAAGAGGATATCTTGAATTTGTTTGAAGAGCTAATAAGTTACCTCTTTAAAAAAGTTAAAAATGTAGAAATTGGTAAGCTTCCGCGCATGACCTATGCGGATGCTATGCGTTTATATGGTTCCGATAAACCCGATACACGCTTTGGGATGCAATTTGTAGAATTGAATCCGGTGTTGCAGGGCGCGGGTTTTCCGGTTTTTGACAATGCGGAATTAGTCGTTGGTATTAAAGCGGAAGGGTGTGCTTCTTATACCAGAAAACAAATTGATGCGCTCACCGATTTTGTAAAACGGCCGCAAATAGGAGCTACGGGATTGGTTTATCTTCGATATAATGAGGATGGATCGTTAAAGTCTTCGGTAGACAAGTTTTTTAGCCAGGAGCAATTACAGGCCTGGGCGAAAGCGATGGATGCTAATGTAGGGGATTTAATATTGGTAATGGCAGGAGATGCTGATAAAACGCGGAAACAGCTGAATGAGCTTCGTTTAGAATTGGGAAACCAGCTGGGACTTCGTGATAAGAATAAGTTTTCCGCCCTATGGGTTGTTGACTTTCCGTTATTGGAATGGGATGATGATACCAAGCGCTATCATGCGATGCATCATCCTTTTACTTCGCCAAAACCCGAGGATATAGCCTTACTGGATACTGCGCCTGGTGAAGTGCGGGCCAATGCCTATGATATGGTAATCAATGGAACAGAAGTAGGAGGCGGATCAATTCGTATCTTCGAAAAAGATTTACAGCAACTGATGTTCAAACATCTCGGTTTTACACAGGAAGAGGCGCAGACGCAATTTGGGTTCTTGATGGATGCATTTACTTATGGCGCACCTCCACATGGGGGCATTGCCTTTGGTTTTGATAGATTAGTTTCCATTTTTGCAGGCCTTGATTCTATCCGCGATGTTATTGCGTTTCCGAAAAATAATGCAGGAAGAGATGTAATGATCGATTCTCCAAGCAGTATTTCGCAGGAACAGCTTGATGAATTGAAGATAGAAATAAGCGCTAAGGCTTAGGGTAAAAGGTATAGGGTACTTACACCGCTAACCCTATACCTAAAGACCTTAAAAAGGTAGATCGTCATCCTTATTCTCATTGAAATCAACAGTGGTGGAATTTGGGTCACTGCTGTGGTCTGTATTGCTTGTTTTTTCGCCATTGCCGGGCGATTCAAAATCGCTTTTCCTTCCCAACATGGTGAAATTTTCTGCAACAATTTCGGTCGTATAACGTTTTACTCCTTCGCGATCCTCGTACGATCGGGTTCGCAATTTTCCTTCTATATAGACCAATTTCCCCTTTTGTAAATATTTAGCTGCAACATCTGCAAGACCCCTCCACATTACAATATTATGCCACTCGGTTTGTTCGACTTTTCTTCCATCTTTATTAAAGGTTTCCGATGTTGCCAAGGGAAAACTCGCAACAGATACATTGCCTTCTAAATGGCGAACCTCGGGATCCTTGCCTAAGTGTCCAACCAGAATAACTTTGTTAATTCCTGACATAGCTTATAAGTGTTAGTTGTTGCAAATAATATGGTCTCTTAAAAATGTGAAAATTAATTTAGGTTTAGCTAATGTATCTAAATCTTTTATAAAAACATAATTCCAGACCTTTTTTTTCGTCTTCAAGTGATTGAAATTTTTAATCTCTATGAAGGAAGCGTAAATATTCTGATGACTAAGCACATGTTTCTTTGGCGTGCTGATTACTTCTAATTCGCAGTCGCTGCCAAACAACTGTCGGAAAATCGAGGTTTCCTTCAATTGTACCAAATCTATCGCTATAGGATATTCTATTAATGGAAACTCATACATGTTCTCCCAAATATCTTTTGATCCTCGTTTTTGCATGGCAATCTTATCCTGATCTCTTACTATGAAATAGTAAAAGTATCTGTCTCGTGATGCTTTTCCTTTTATTTTAACAGGTAAGAAATTTACTTTGTTTTCACGCAAGGCATAACAACCGATGCTAATAGGGCAAACAGCACAGTTAGGCGACTGGGGTTTGCATTGGAGCGCCCCGAATTCCATGATCGCTTGGTTATAAACAGAAGCGTTGGCCTTGTCGAGCATCTCTTCTGCGATTTTGCTGAACAGCTTTTTCCCTTTTCCTGTATTAATCGCTTCACTTATACCAAAGTATCTTGCCAATACACGGAATACATTTCCGTCTAAAACAGCCTTTGGTTCATTAGAAGAAAAGGAAGCAATTGCGGCGGCAGTATATTCGCCAATGCCAGGTAATTTTATTAGGGAGTTATATTCTTTTGGAAAAATGCCGTCATATTGTTGCATGATTGTTTGAGCGGCTTTATGCATATTTCTTGCTCTAGAGTAATATCCTAGGCCTTGCCACAATCGCAGGATCTCACCTTCAGCTGCTTCAGCAAAGTCGCGAACCGTAGGATAGGCTGCAACAAAGCGGTTAAAGTAAGGAAGCCCTTGTTCCACACGTGTTTGTTGAAGGATGATTTCCGAAAGCCAGATAATATAAGGGTCCGTGGTATTACGCCAAGGAAGATCTCGTTTATTTTGATGATACCACTGAATAATCTCTTGTGAAAATAACATGAGGCAAAGGTAGTAAATAGGTTTTAGGCATAAGGTATTAGGTATTAGGCATTAGGTATTAGGCATTAGAATGTCAAAGTTAACGGCTAACCACTAATCAGCTAACACCTAAAGGCTAACAGCTAGTTTTAAGTATTAAGTTGTAAGTAATAGGTATGACCCAGGTATTAGGCATTAGGGTTTAGGGTATAAGGTAGGAGGTGTAAGGTATTAGGCATTAGGTTTTAGGGGTTAGAACGTCAAAGCGAACTGCTAACCACTAATCCCTAACAGCTGACACCTAAAGGCTAACAGCTAACCCCTAAAGGCTAACCGCTACCACCTAACCGCTAATACCTTATAAATTAGCCGTATAGTTTAATTTTTTACCTTAAAGGCTTCGCTGACAGATATTTTACATAAAAATTAACGTTTTATTTTTGTAAATCATTTAAAAGCAATACTTTTGCATCCCCAAATCGATTGATCGGGTGGTAGTTAAAGAACAAACAATTAGAAGAATATAACATGACTAAAGCAGAAATTATCGCAGAGATTTCTAACAAGACAGGTTTAGAAAAAGTAGATGTACAGGAAACTGTTGAAGCATTTTTCAAAGTAGTAAAAGGAGCTATGGTGGGTGGCGAGAATGTTTACGTTAGAGGATTCGGTAGCTTCGTTGTAAAAAAGAGAGCTAAAAAAACTGCTCGTAACATTTCAAAAAACACAGCTATTATTATTCCGGAACACTTCGTTCCTAGCTTTAAACCAGCAAAAGTTTTTGTTGAGAAAGTAAAAAACGGCAATAAATAATCTGCTTTATTCGGATATATTAATAATCATGCATAAAACGAAACAAATAATAGTCATTGCGCTTGTAGTAGTACTGATGGGAGTATTGATGGCGCAACCTATTAAGGGTTTGGTTAAGCGTGATAAAGCCGAACAAGAACAGCAAACAAATACAAGTACGGAGACCGAAGCTATCAATCTAGCTTCGGTCTCCAGTGTTGCAAAGCAAGGGCTGAACGCCTCTTTGGTAAAAGAGATTACCGATCTCGAAGCGGCTTTGTCGGCCAGTAGTGGAGAAGAGCGCATAAATTTATTAAAGAAATTAGCAGGTCATTGGGACGATCTTGCAAAACCTGCTCCCTTGGGTTTCTCATACGAGGAAATCGGTAAATTAGAATCTACATACGATAATTGGTTAAAAGCCGGAGATGCCTTTACGGCTGCTTATGAAAATTTGCAGGATACACTTGTTGCTCCTGCATTAATAGAACACGCACAGCAGGCTTATCAAAAGGCGCTAGATTTAAATCCTAAAAGCTTAGACGCTAAAACCGGTTTGGGAACTGCCATTGTAAATAAAGGCGGGGCGCCTATGCAAGGTATTGCAATGTTAATGGAGGTTGTTAAAGAGGATCCTCAAAACCTAAAAGCAAATATGAGCTTAGGGATGTTCTCTATGCGCTCTCGTCAGTTTGATAAAGCCGTGAATCGATTTAAAACGGTAATTGAAATTCAACCAAGTGCTGAAGCCTGGTTTTACCTGGCTACAAGTTATGAAAATATTGGCTTGAAGGCCGAAGCTATCAAAGCTTTTCAACAAAGCAAAGCTATAGCGGCGGATCCAAGCTTATCGCAGTTCATAGACCGTAAGGTTGATGAATTGAGCAAGTAATTAAAATAATTTATTAAAACATTTAAAAAATTAAGCTATGCCAAGCGGAAAAAAAAGAAAAAGACATAAAATGGCTACTCATAAACGTAAGAAACGTTTAAGAAAAAACAGACATAAGAAAAAATAAGCGCATCTAGGCGTGCCAGTATTCGGTAGCCTGCATCTCAAGACCTGAGGTGCAGGCTATTGTGATTGTTGGCTTTTTTTTTCATTCGTAGACGGGAATATCGTTTATGTAATGTCTGTTTTTTTATTGAACAATCTTATGGTTTAACCGAAAGAATAAGGGTTTACCACCTGGATAGCTATCCATCACGCCCTTTGTATTCTTTCTAAAAGAAAGTAGCTGTTGGTAAAGGAATTAATAGTAGATTCTTCCCCGGAAACGGGGACAACTATTGCTTTACTACAGGATAAACAGCTTGTTGAGTTAAATAAAGAACAGGTAAATAATAATTATGCTGTTGGCGACATCTATTTGGGCAGAATAAAGAAAATAATGCCCGGGTTGAATGCTGCTTTTGTAGATGTAGGCTACTCGAAGGATGCTTTTTTGCATTATTTGGATCTAGGGCCACAGGTACAGTCACTCATTAAGCTTACCAAGCTAGTAAAGAATGGCAGCTATAAAGATAAGCTGCTCAATAGTTTAAAACTAGAAAAGGATATCAATAAAGCAGGCAAAATTTCTGAGATCCTAAGTCGTAACATGTTGTTGCCGGTACAGATTGCAAAAGAGCCAATCTCAACCAAAGGGCCGCGTTTAAGTTCCGATTTATCCATCGCAGGAAGGTTTGTCGTTTTGGTACCTTTTTCTGACGCGGTTTCGATTTCGAAAAAAATTAAAAGTAACACCGAGCGAAACCGACTTAAAAAGATTGTTGAGGGAATCAAACCTCAGAATTTTGGCGTTATTATCCGTACCGTTTCGGAAGGAAAAGGAGTTGCTGAATTGGAGAAAGACCTCCGGGATTTAATCACCAAGTGGGAATCCTTCACGAAACGTCTTGCTTCTACTGATCCTGCGAAAAAAATATTGGGTGAAATGGATCGGACATCCACCATTTTGCGCGATATATTAACAGACGAGTTTTCTCATATCTATATCAATGATCCGATTATTTACGAGGAGACGAAGTCTTACATTCAGGAGATTTCTCCTGATTTGGAAAAGATAGTAAAGCTGTACAAACACAAGGATCCGATCTTTGAACACTTCGGTATAGAGAAACAGATTAAAGCCGCATTTGGTAAAATTGTTAATCTGCAGGGAGGGGCTTATTTGGTTATCGAACATACGGAAGCACTGCATGTTATTGACGTGAATAGCGGAAACCGAACGGCCAACAAAGAGAATCAGGAGGACAATGCCCTCTTGGTGAATAAGGAGGCCGCCAAAGAAATAGCCCGTCAGCTTCGTCTACGTGATATGGGAGGAATCGTGGTTGTCGATTTTATCGATATGCACAAGCCAACCAACAGGAAGGAGTTGCACGACTATTTAAAGGAATGTATGGGCAACGATCGCGCTAAACATACTATTCTCCCGCCAAGTAAATTTGGATTGGTGCAGATTACAAGGCAACGTGTTCGTCCTGAAATGACAGTGGTTACTAATGAGAAATGTCCGGCCTGTGGAGGTACCGGCGAAATTCGAGCCAGTATCGTATTAATGGATGATATTGAGAGTAATTTAAGTTATGTTTTAAACGAACAAAACGAGAAGAATATTACGCTCTGCGTTCACCCATATATTGAAGCCTTCATTAAGAAAGGCTTTATGTCCAGACGCTTGAAATGGTTTTTCCGGTACGGTAAATGGATCAAAGTAAAGGCTATTTCGTCTTACTTTATGAATGAATTCCACTTCTTAAACGCCAAAGAAGAAGAAATAAAACTATAAAGAAAAAGCCTTGCTGATTAGCAAGGCTTTTTCTTTATAGTTTTCAGCCGTCGGCTATCGGCTTCCAGCTAAATAATAAATATAAAGTTGACGGCTGAATGCTGATAGCCGAAAGCTAATAGCTATCTTTAATCCCTGCATTCGGTTTAATTGATTATTAACAAAAATAAAGCTGATAGCTAAAGCTGCCAGCTCACAGCTAAATATGGCAAAAGCGAAAACAGTATATTTCTGTCAAAATTGTGGATACGAATCGGCTAAATGGCTTGGTAAATGTCCTTCCTGCAATCAATGGAATACTTTTGTAGAAGAACTGGTTGAAAAGGGTGGGAATAAAGTGCCTGACTGGAGAAGTGGCAGCGTTGTGTCGGGGGAAAGAAAACCCAATAAAGCCGCTGTTATTCATGAGATCAACTATGAGGAAGAGGCGAGACTGAAGACCCCTGACAATGAAATGAACCGGGTGCTAGGCGGTGGGGTTGTACCTGGATCATTGGTGCTAATAGGAGGGGAGCCAGGTATCGGTAAATCAACATTAATGCTGCAACTTGCTTTAACCATACCAGGTATAAAGACATTATATGTTTCGGGAGAGGAAAGCGAACAACAGATCAAAATGCGAGCAGAGAGGCTACTCCAATCCTCAAAGGCGGATTGCTATATTCTCACGGAAACCTCTACTCAAAATATATTTAAGCAGATTGCGTCTGTAGAACCACATTTAGTTATTATCGATTCCATCCAAACCTTACATTCTTCACAGATCGAATCGACGCCTGGCAGCGTGTCACAGGTAAGGGAATGCACGGCTGAACTATTGCGCTTTGCCAAGGAATCTTCCACGCCCGTATTTATTGTGGGCCATATTACTAAAGACGGTGCAATTGCGGGACCAAAAGTGCTCGAACATATGGTAGATACTGTTTTACAATTTGAAGGAGATCGGCATCATATGTATCGGATTCTGCGGGCCGTAAAGAACCGATTCGGTTCGTCTTCGGAGTTGGGGATATACGAAATGGTTCATAATGGATTAAGGGAGGTTTCCAACCCATCTGAGATTTTGCTTTCACAGCGTGAATTTCCTATAAGTGGCGTCACCATAGCCGCTATGCTCGAAGGGATACGGCCTATGCTAATCGAAGTACAGGCACTGGTGGGAAATTCTGCCTATGGTACACCTCAACGCTCGTCAACCGGATTTGATACGAGAAGAATGAACATGTTGCTGGCGGTTCTGGAAAAGCGATTTGGCTTCCGGTTGAGCACGCAGGACGTGTTCTTAAATATAGCTGGCGGATTGCGTGTGGAAGATCCGGCCATTGATCTTGCAGTAATTGTGGCCATTCTTTCTTCGCAGCAGGATATCGCCGTCCCTACGCATATTGCCTTTGCCGGCGAAGTAGGGCTTTCGGGTGAAATTCGAGCAGTAAATCGAATCGAACAGCGAATCGCTGAAGCAGAAAAGCTTGGCTTTGAAGAGATTTATATATCAAAATACAACAACAAAGGCTTAGATACTTCAAAATATAACATTAAAATTAACTGGATGGCTAAAGTAGAAGAGATTTTTCAGGCAATATTTGGCTAGCCTACAAGATTTTTACACAATATTTTGAGTGTAAATTTTACACATGAGTTAAAAATGCTATTTTTGCTTGGGATGACTCTTTTTAAGATAATAAATATTATTGTTTTGTTGGGTTTCGTAAATACGATTACGTATTTTCCTACCTATGTGAACGATAATTTTTTTTATCAGAAGCAAGCTTTTCATGACAAGAAGCTACAGGATTTTGATGGCGACACCCTATTGGAATGTTTCTTTGACGATGTCCTCGATATACCTATGTCAGGAAAGGATGTAAGTCCGACCATTTTTTACAAAAACTACAATTTTTTAACCATTATAATATCCATATCGATTAAGATCTTGGATAGCTTTATTTTAGCGATCAAGCCGATTATAACTTCGCTGGTCAGTAGTGAAAATTACTTTGTATCAAAAGTTACCCCTTTATTAGGCTATTATATATTCTTATTTAGGCTGAAACCCTTTTAGCCCTGTTGTACCCATATCTATAGAAAATTAAATCAGGAGCCAAAATATAGGTATCCTGCCATTGCCTTTTTAGGCACGAACAACAGTCAACTAAAACAAAATACATCCTTAGAATATATTAATGAACAGATTTTATATAGGTTTATACGGTGTTGCTTTATCCGCTGCTATAGCATGCACATCAAGTAAAGGAAATAGTGATCAATCAGAAGAAAAGCGTTCGGTACCCTATACGCAACTAAAGGCCGTGGATACGATGTTATATACCGATTACGTTGCTGATATACAAGCGGTGCGAAACGTAGAGGTACGTTCCAAAATACAAGGCTTTTTAGATAAGATATTTGTCGATGAAGGGGCCTTGGTGCAAGCGGGGCAGATTTTATTTAAGATTAACGACGATGAGCAACGTGCGGATGTGTCCAAAGCACAAGCTCTTTTAAACAATGCAACCGCAGATGCGAAGACAGTGGCACTCGAACTGGAACGTGTTAAGACGTTGGTGAAGAAAAATATTATCACGAAGACAGACCTTGATGTCGCTCAAGCGCAATTAAAGGCAGCTGAGGCGAGAGTTCAGGAAGCTCGATCTGATTTACAACGGGCGCAGACACAATTGGGCTATACCAGTATCCGAGCTCCGTTCACGGGAAGGATCGATCGCATTCCACTCAAAGTGGGAAGTTTATTGAGTGAAGGAGCCTTATTGACCAGCGTTTCTGATTTGGATGAGGTATATGCTTATTTTACGATATCGGAAACGGAGTATCTACAGAATATAGCTAGGAAGTCACCGGAAAACAGTATATTATCTAAGGAAGTCAGACTTACATTAGCCGATGGACAGCACTATCCTCATATGGGAAAAATAGAGCTTGCCGAATCCGAGTTTGAAGAGCAAACGGGCACCATTTCACTTAGAGCTAGATTTCCCAACCCGGATAGGATATTAAAACATGGTGCCACCGGAAAAATACAGTTGCCGACAAAAATCACCGAATCTATCATTGTTCCTCAAAAATCGGTCTTTGAGATCCAAGATCGCGCCTATGTCTATGTGCTGGATACAGCGAATACAGTCAAAATGACAAATATTGAGCTAGGAACACGTTTTGGCCATTTTTATTTAATTCGCTCAGGACTTAAAGCCGGACAAAAAATTGTGTTCGAAGGTACGCAAAGCCTTACGGATGGTGTGGCTATCGAACCTCGTGAAGTTTCACTCGATAGCCTATTACACAGTCCGAGTCAAGGATTACAATAAATTATTTTGTTGCTTTAAGATACGTATCATGTTTGAAATTTTCATAAAACGACCGGTGCTATCACTGGTCATATCACTATTTATTACATTACTCGGGCTCCTATCGCTCTTTACGCTACCCGTTACGCAGTTCCCTGACATTGTGCCACCATCCGTCGTGGTAAATGCCAATTATACCGGAGCGAACGCGGAAGTAAGTACGAATGCCGTTGCTATCCCTTTAGAAAAAGCCATAAATGGCGTTCCTGGGATGACCTATATGTCTTCGGTTTCTACCAATAATGGTAATACTCTTATACAAGTGTATTTTGAGGTGGGAACAGATCCGGATATTGCTGCCGTAAACGTGCAAAATCGCGTAACCACCGTTTTAGACGAATTGCCGGAAGAAGTTATCAAAGCCGGGGTTACCACCGAAAAGGAAGTAAACAGTATGTTGATGTATCTCAACATCTACAGCGATGACGAAACGGCGGATGAGCGATTTATATACAACTTTACGGATATCAATATCTTAAAAGAATTGAAGCGTATCCAGGGAGTGGGGCGGGCCGAAATTATGGGCTTTAAAGATTATGCGATGCGGGTTTGGTTGAAGCCGGATCGACTCACTGCTTATCGCGTCTCAAGTGAAGATGTTATTAAAGCCATTCGGGCACAGAACGTGGAAGCAGCGCCCGGGCAAACCGGAATCGGGTCGGATAAGAGTGTTAACATGCAGCAGTATGTACTCCGCTACCCCGGTAAATTTGATCGCCCCGAACAGTACGAGAATATTCCACTACGCGCAAATCCGGACGGTTCGATTTTGCGTTTGAGAGATGTGGCAGATGTTGAATTTGGGTCTTTGGAATATGAGATGGCGTCCAAAGCTGATGGCCGTCCGTCAGCCTCTATCATGATTAAACAATTGCCGGGTTCCAACGCCAGCGAAGTTATTGATGCCATTAAGGCTAAAATGGAGGAACTTAAGGGCACTACCTTTCCTCCGGGTATGAAGTACGCGATGGGTTACGATGTGTCGCGATTCTTAGACGCTTCTATCAATGAAGTACTGCATACGCTTGTGGAAGCCTTTATTTTGGTGTTTTTGGTCGTGTTTATTTTTCTACAGGATTTTCGATCCACTTTGGTGCCGGCACTGGCTGTTCCGGTCTGTTTGATCGGAGCCTTATTCTGTATGCAAATGCTCGGATTTTCGATCAACTTATTAACCCTCTTTGCACTCGTGTTGGCGATTGGTATCGTGGTGGATAACGCCATTGTGGTGGTGGAGGCTGTGTATGTAAAAATGGAAGAAGAGCACATGCAACCCATGGAGGCGACGTTGGCGGCCATGAGGGAAATCAGCGGGGCAATTATTGCGATTACGTTGGTGATGTCTGCCGTATTTGTACCGGTGGCATTCCTCTCCGGCCCGGTAGGTGTTTTTTATCGACAGTTTTCTTTAACGCTGGCCGGATCTATTCTTATTTCAGGAATCAATGCGCTTACCTTAACACCGGCCCTTTGCGCTATCATTTTAAGATCGCCACACGATCGGCCTGAACCTAGAGGGGCCTTGGCAACCTTCTTTAGGAAATTTAATAGCGTCTATAACAGCATATCCGGAAGGTATGCCGGTCTTATCAGTCGTATCGCCGGTAGGCGCGTCATAACGCTGGTTATATTAGTAGTTTCATTCATAGCCACTTGGGGTATTTCCTCTGTTCTACCTTCCGGATTTATACCTACGGAAGATCAGGGAATGATTTACGTGAACGTTACGACGCCGCCAGGTGCAACCGTTCAGCGAACGGAGGCCGTATTGGATGAAGTAGATGCTATTGCTCGGCAAATGGAATCCGTCGAAAGTGTTTCGACGCTTGCCGGTTACAGTTTGGTAAATGAAGTTACCGGTGCTTCTTATGGGATGGGGATGATTAACCTCAAACGTTGGGAAGAGCGGAAGGAATCGGTTAGTGATATGGTAGAGCGCATGAAGAAAGAAACTGCTAAGATAACCGATGCGGAGATCGAATTTTTCCCACCGCCAACCGTCCCCGGCTTCGGTAACTCAAGCGGTTTTGAGCTACGGGTGCTAGATCGAAGCGGCAGTGATGATCTGGGCAAGTTGTCTGATGTGTTGAACACTTTTATGGACAACCTGAAGAAAGCTCCCGAGGTGGGTAGTGCGTTTACCAGTTTTGATCCCAATTTCCCTCAATATATGATTAACGTCGATTATGATGTAGCGGCTAAAAAGGGGATAAGTGTGGAGAACGCGATGTCAACCTTACAAACACTGATGGGCAGCTTCTATACCTCCAACTTTATCAAGTTTGGGCAAATGTATAAAGTAATGGTACAGGCAGGCCCGGGTTATCGGGAAAAGCCTGAAGATGTTTTGCGGTTGTTCCTTAAAAATGAAGCGGGAGAAATGGTGCCCTTTTCTAGTTTCATAAAAATGGAACGGATATACGGACCGGAGCAGCTAACCCGTTATAACATGTTTACCTCGGCCATGATCAATGGGGATGCAGCGCCCGGATATAGTAGCGGTGACGTAATTGCAGCGGTTGAACGCGTTGCTGCCGAAAGCTTACCGCGTGGATTTGAGATCGAATGGTCGGGTATGACACGCGAGCAGATCCTGTCCGGAAATCAAGCAATCTACGTGTTCGCTTTGTGTTTATTATTTGTTTATCTACTGTTATGTGCTCAATATGAAAGTTTCTTACTGCCCTTACCGGTTATTTTAAGTTTGCCGGCAGGGGTCTTCGGTGCTTTCCTATTTTTGAAGTTGCTTGGATTGGAGAACAATATCTATGCACAAGTTGCCTTAATTATGTTGATCGGTTTGTTAGGTAAGAATGCGATACTTATTATTGAGTATGCGATTTTGAAGCATAAGCAGGGCGCATCAATCTTAAATGCGGCTATCGAGGGATCTGTTGCGCGCTTACGTCCTATTTTAATGACCTCATTTGCCTTCGTAGCAGGATTAATTCCGTTGGCGATGGCTTCCGGGGCAGGGGCTTTGGGAAATAGATCAATCGGTACAACGGCAATCGGAGGGATGATTATAGGTACATTGGCCGGTGTTATTGTCATTCCCGGGCTATATGTGCTATTTGCTTCCATGAAAAAACAGAAAAAGGCTAAGAAAGTAAGTGGTATTGCAGTAGCTGTACTGGGTATTTTATTGCTTTCATCCTGTGGAGTGCAGAAGGAAACGGAGTTAACCCATCGAAAAGTTCCGGCACACTACCTCGGAAAAAATCAGACCGATACGCTCGCTAATGATAGCACCTCCATGGCAACCATCTCTTGGAGAACTTTTTTTCAAGATGAGTATTTGCTAAGGCTCATCGATACGGCTTTAGCCAATAATCCGGACATGCAGCAAGCTCTCTATCGCGTTGAAATGGCACGTGCCAATATGCGTTTGCGTAAAAATGCCTTATTCCCTTCCATCGATGCGGTTGCGGAGGCGGGACTTCGCAAATATGGATTTTATACCATGGACGGAATCGGTAACTACGACACCAATTTCTCTAATAATTTGAAAGATGACGAACGAGTGCCAGACCCCGTGCCGGACTATTTTCTAGGTTTACGTGCCTCTTGGGAAATCGATATATGGGGCAAGCTGAAGAACCGAAAGAAAGCTGCTTTTGCTCGTTTCCTAGCATCTTATGAAGGGAGAAAATTAGTACAAACGCAGCTAATAGCAGAAATCGCCGCTGCTTACTTCGAACTGTTGGCCTTGGATAATGAATTGGATATCCTCGAGAAGAATATTGCCTTACAACAAGAATCGTACGAGTTGGTGCAGGTGCAAAAAGAAGGTGGCCGGGCAACAGAATTAGGTGTGCAGCAGATGAGAGCCATTTTGATGAACTCAAAGAGTAGAAAAGAGACCGTTTTGCAACAGATAAATTCGAAGGAAAATTATTTGAATTTCTTATGCGGGCGCTTTTCTTCACCAATTGAGCGCAAGCGGGAGGAGTTAGATGCTTATCCTTTAGCAAGTGCTGTTCGGGTGGGACTTCCGGCAAAAATGTTAGCCTTGCGTCCGGACATACGGGCGGCAGAATTGAATTTACTAGCTGCGAAAGGAGATGTTAAAGCCGCCCGTGCAGCGTTTTTACCGTCGCTCAACTTTTCTCCTTATTTCGGATTTCAGGCATTTGATTTGTCTAAGCTATTTGTTACCTCGCCAAGTTCAATTGCGTATGGGTTGCTTGGAGGGTTAACGGCACCTATATTTAATCAACGCATGATTCGCTCTAATTATGAACAGGAATTAGCAAATAAAGGTATCGAATATCAGGAGTATGAGAAAACAGTGCTAAAGGCTTGGCAAGAAGTTGAAACAGAACTCAATGCGCAGAGACATCTGATAGCAAGGCGATCCTTTAACCAACATGAAGTAGATGCTCTCCGTTTGGCCGTTGACGCTTCTTCTGAATTGTTTAAAGCAGGGAGAGCAAACTATTTGGATGTTATTACCTCACAACGAAATGTACTGGATGCAGAAATCACTTTGAATAGTACCTATTTGGAATACCTCCAGTCAATTGTTAATTTATACAAAGCTTTAGGGGGTGGGTGGCAATAGCTGTCGGTAATCAGATATCAGCAGTCGGCTGTAAGCTGATTTCTGACGGCTGAAAGCTTAAGCAAATAAAAAGAAAACCCCGGCAATCGCCGGGGTTTTCTTTTTATTTGCTTAAATACATCGATTTCTCGGCGTATAGATGTCTGAAATAAGGATCGTCCAGATCTTTGATAAAGCGAATCGCTTCACCGGTAGAGCGCATTTCGGGCCCCAGCTGTTTATCAACATCCGGAAATTTATCAAAGGAGAATACAGGCTCCTTAATCGCATAACCTTCCAGTTTTCGCTCAATTTTGAAATCGCTTAGCTTATTTTTTCCAAGCATTACTTTGGTAGCGATATTGATATAAGGAACGTCATAAGCTTTGGCTATAAAAGGAACAGTACGTGAAGCCCTTGGATTGGCTTCAATTACATACACCTTACCGTCTTTTATAGCAAACTGAATATTCAGCAAGCCCTTTACGTTTAACGCCTTTGCAATTTTTCTTGAATATTCATCCATTTTCTCCTGAACAGCTGTTGACAAGCTAAAGGGAGGCAATACAGCACTTGAATCGCCGGAGTGGATGCCTGCCGGTTCGATATGCTCCATCATACCGATGATATGCACTTCTTCGCCGTCACAGATGGAATCGGATTCCGCTTCTTCTGCGCGATCAAGGAAATGGTCGATCAGTACCCTGTTTCCAGGCATATTTTTCATGATTTTGATAACCGCTTTTTCCAGCTCCTCATCATTAATCACAATACTCATTCCCTGCCCGCCAAGCACATAACTTGGCCGTACTAACACAGGATAGCCTACTTCGTTGGCAACTTTAAGTGCCTCCTCTGCGTTTTCAGCTACTCCATATTTAGGATACGGAATATCCAAATCCTTCAGTAAGTCAGAAAAACGTCCACGGTCTTCCGCTAAGTCCATATCTTCAAAAGAAGTTCCGATAATGCGGATTCCTGTTTCCTTTAGCTTTTCGGCCATCTTCAGCGCTGTTTGGCCACCAAGCTGCACGATGATACCCTCTGGCTTTTCTAAATCGATAATTTCCCGAACATGCTCCCAGAAGACAGGTTCAAAATAAAGCTTGTCGGCTATATTGAAGTCTGTTGATACCGTTTCCGGGTTACAGTTCACCATGATAGCCTCGTATCCCGCCTCTTTGGAAGCCAATAAGCCATGTACACAAGAGTAATCGAATTCAATCCCTTGTCCGATTCGATTTGGCCCTGAACCCAGTACGATAATTTTCTTTTTATCGCTCGGGATAGACTCATTCTCTTCTTCAAAGGTAGAGTAATAGTAAGGTGTGGCAGCTTGAAACTCAGCAGCACAAGTATCCACCATTTTATAGACACGCTTAATACCTAGCTCTCTCCGGCGGTTGTAAACATCATCTTCACTTACATTGCCCAATAACCAAGCGATTTGCCCGTCAGAGAATCCTTTTTGCTTCAATGTTAAAAAGAAATCTTTCGGTATATTAGATAACGAATAACGTTTTAGTTCCGTTTCCAGTTCAACAAGTTCCTGGATTTGAACCAAGAACCATTTGTCGATATGCGTAGCTTTTCTAATAGACTCCAAAGGAACGCCCATCTCAAAGGCATCCTTAATATGGAAGAGACGGCCGCTGCTTGGATGCTCCAAGCTATGCATAATTTCTTCCAAGTTTCGTAACTGTCTACCATCAGCACCTAACCCTAAACGGTTGGTTTCCAAACTTTGACATGCCTTTTGTAAGGCCTCAATAAAGGTGCGACCAATGGCCATTACTTCACCTACCGATTTCATTTGCAATCCTAGTTCCCGGTTGGCTCCTTTGAACTTCGCAAAGTTCCAACGCGGTGATTTTACGATTACGTAGTCTAAAGTAGGTTCAAAATAGGCAGATGTCGTTTTCGTGATCTGGTTTTCCAGCTCATCCAAATTATATCCGATAGCTAATTTGGCTGCAATTTTCGCAATTGGATAACCGGTAGCTTTTGAAGCCAAAGCCGACGAACGCGAAACGCGTGGATTAATTTCAATCGCTATGATGTCCTCATTTTCGGGGTTAACAGAGAACTGTACATTACATCCACCGGCAAAATTACCGATCGCACGCATCATCTTAATTGCTTGATTGCGCATCTCCTGATAGCAAGTATCACTCAATGTCATCGCGGGAGCTACCGTTATGGAGTCGCCCGTATGGATACCCATTGGATCGAAATTCTCAATAGAACAAATAATGATGACATTATCTTTATTGTCGCGCAGGAGCTCCAACTCGTATTCCTTCCATCCTAAAACCGCTTGTTCTACCAGCACTTCATGTGTAGGGGAGGCTTGGAGCCCACGGCTAAGAGCCGCTTCAAAATCTTCTTTTTTATGCACAAACCCTCCGCCGGTTCCGCCCAAGGTATAGCTGGGACGAATCACCAAAGGAAAGCCGATTTGTTGGGCAGCTTCTTTACCTTCGAGGAAGGAGTTGGCAATTTTTGATTTTGCTACGCCGACACCAATTTCAATCATTAGCTGACGGAAGGCTTCTCGATTTTCTGTTTTTTCAATGGCTGCAACATCTACACCAATTACTTGTACACCGTACTTTTCCCAGATACCGCGGTTGGAAGCTTCGATACATAGATTAAGCGCTGTTTGCCCGCCCATGGTGGGTAGCACGGCATCGATCTGACGTTCCTGAAGGATTTTTTCAATACTGTCAACGGTAAGGGGTAATAGGTAAACGTGGTCTGCGATGACCTTATCGGTCATGATCGTTGCGGGGTTCGAATTAATAATGGAAACTTCAATACCTTCCTCTTTCAATGAAAGAGCTGCTTGAGAACCCGAATAGTCAAACTCACAGGCCTGTCCGATAATAATTGGGCCCGAACCGATAATCAGCACCGAGCGAATGGAGGTGTTTTTTGGCATTTTATATGTTCAAAAGTATTAGTTATCAAAAAGAACGTTTGATAAAACAGTTTGGGAAGCTCTATGATTGTGAAGATTATTCCGACTGCTTTGTCGGAGTGCAAAGATAGGACTTTTTTGGTTTATAATTTGAAAAAAATGTAAAAAATATAAAGGCTTTTTCTTTATCCTATTTTTTTAGAATCTATTCTTTTGCTTGATCATAAAAACCAAATCCAAGAGCGCATATGTGGCAACTTGTATTGCAAAGCATTTTTCGTTAAATTTGAATATTCAATTTTATATTATGACGAATCTTAGTATTACTGATAAGCTACAGCAGCTTCCGCAAGATATGCGGCAGGAGGCAGAAGATTTTATCGATTTCTTACTGGAGAAAGTTAGCCGAATCCCTGACCATGTAAAAGAAGGTGTTCAAAAAGGACAGTTGGACGTGCAGGAAGGAAATTTAAAATCTCATGAAGAAGTAATGAATAAGTACAAAAGGTATTTATGAAATACACTGTTTATTGGACAGAAACTGCCGATAGCACCTTAGATTGTATCCTTCAAATGTCGAGAATAAATTTGGGTTTACTTCTGCTAGAAAACTAATGAAGGAGGTTGAAAGACATGTAGAATTAATAAAAGAGAATCCCTTCCTATTTAGAATTTCTCATCTTGAAAATGTAAGGAAGTGTGTAATATCGAAGCAAACGTCCTTATTTTATGAAATAAGACCTAATAATCATATATACCTCTTATATTATTGGGATAATAGACAAGAACCATTTATCGTTGATTAGTCTTTAATATTACGCAGCAATTGCTTTCCCAAATTGTACAAACCTCTTTATTAGAATGGTTTGCTGTTGTCACAGCTTTCCTTTGTTTTGTTCCCTAATTTTCGATGACTAGAAAGGTGCTGCAAAATTGGTCAATGTGGGTTGTAGTGGATATTTTATTCCGCTTTTTGTTTATAAAAATTATACCTTAACTGCGTTATTATACGGAATTTTAGCATTTACAGCCTGGCAGGGCTATTTTGATTGGAAGCGTACATGGATGATAGTAAACAACTCATAAAAATTGCGGTAGTAGGTCCGGAATCTACCGGGAAATCGCAGATTTCGACCTATTTAGCCAAGCTATACGGTACCATTTGCGTACCGGAATATTCGAGAGAGTATTGTCGAAACCTGAACCGGGAATACACGCTGCAAGATGAATTGAATATTTTTTATGGTCAGATCGCTTTAGAGCGAAGCTTGGAACCGTTGGCCTTTAATCATTTATTGATTTGCGATACAACATTTTTGACAGTAAAGGTATGGTGCGATTACCTTTTTGGCGATACACCGGAGGAGGTGAAATCTGCACTAAAAAATCATTCCTATGATTTTTATTTATTAATGGATATCGATTTACCTTGGGAGGACGATCCGTTGCGGGATTTTCCTGAACCTGAACAGCGGCAGTATTTCCTACAAGTATGGAAAAATGAGCTGACAGAACTAAAGGCCAAATACCAACTGATATCCGGCCTTGGTGAAGAACGTTTTTTGAATGCCAAGAAAGCTCTTGACAGCTTTCTACTTTAAGCGTTATGCTCCTTTCTAGGAAATAAGAGTGAAGCGATCACACTGATTGCTAAAATCCCAATGATTATGTACAACGAATGTGCTGTGGTGAATCCCCACGCCTCCAACCAATGGTGTCCAAGCATTTTTCCACCGATAAATATCAGTAGGAACGCAAGACCTACTTTTAGATAATGGAACTTATGAATGATATTTACCAATAGGAAGAACATAGACCGTAATCCAAGAATGGCGAATATATTCGAAAAGAATACAATATAGGGATCTTTGGTAACAGCAAAGATAGCAGGGATGGAGTCGACCGCGAATATTAAATCGGTAAATTCAATAACTAATAAGACTAAAAAGAGCGGTGTAATAAATTTTTTCCCGTTTTCTCTGTGGAAAAAGTTGTGTCCGACAAATTCTGGGTAGACCGAAAAATAGCGGGATGCAAAACGGACAACTTTATGGTTTTTCGGGTCGATTTCCTCTTCTTCATTTCTATTTAGGTACATGGTAATTCCGGTATATACAAGGAAAACGCCAAATACATACAGGATCCACTCAAAGCGATTAATAAGGGAGGCGCCCAAAAATATAAACAAAAAGCGCAATAAGATTGCCCCTACAATTCCCCATACCAGCACGCGATGATAAAATTTGGGAGGAACGCCGAATGAGGTGAAAATTAATACCATTACAAAGATATTGTCAACGGAAAGTGCGTATTCAACGACATAACCGGTGAGATACTCAAGGGCTAGGTTCTTCTTATATATTTCAAGGCTCGCGGCAAAATTTTCCGGTAACAGTTTAATATTGTGGAGATGTCGGCGCGTGACTTCCTGAAGATGGTCAAAATCTTGTATGTCATGTAGCTTATCGCCCCAGAACCGGAGAATTATATAAAAGCCTAAAGCAAACGCCACCCAAACACTACTCATAATCGCCGCTTCTTTAAAAGATACTTCATGATCTTTTTTATTGAAGAGCCCCAGATCAATAGCCAGCATCAGGATAATAAAAAGCAGAAAGCCAAAGAAAAACACTAATTCGTTCGCCATGGTTATTTATTTCTCTCAGTTGTAAATCGTACCAATTGTTCCAATCCCGTTTTATATTCGCTTTCGGGAAATGCTTCTAGTATGTTGAATGCCTCTGCTTGGTAGCTTAGCATTTTTTCCCGGGCATAGGCTAAGCCACCACTATTTCGTACAAATTCTATAACTTCCATTACTTTTTTTTGATCTTCGTTGTGATTTTTAACAAGATTAATGATCGTTCTCTTCTTTTCTTTGCTGGTATTGTTCAGTGCATAAATTAACGGTAGCGTAAGTTTTTTCTCCTTGATATCGATTCCGAGCGGTTTGCCCACATCATCAAAACCGAAGTCAAAAAGATCGTCTTTAATTTGGAAGGCAATACCAACCTTTTCCCCAAAGTCATGCATTTTGGTGACAAGTTCGCTTGGGGCATTGGTAGATGCCGCTCCACATGCACAACAGGAAGCAATTAACGATGCGGTTTTTTGCCGAATAACTTCAAAATAAACGCCTTCGTCAATATCAAGTCGGCGAGCTTTTTCCATTTGCAGTAATTCGCCCTCACTCATTTCGGTTACGGCCTCGTTTAAAATTCGAAGAAACTCAAAATCCTGGTTTTTTACGGATAAGGAAAGCCCTTTGCTTAAAAGAAAATCACCTACTAAAACCGCTATTTTGTTTTTCCAAAGTGCATTAACCGAAAAAAATCCTCTTCGCTGATACGAATTATCGACCACATCATCATGTACCAGCGTGGCTGTATGAACGAGTTCGACTAACGCAGCCCCTCGATGTGTAGACTCATTGATTCCGCCGCATGCGCCTGCCGCGAAAAAAACAAACATGGGCCGCATTTGTTTGCCTTTTCTCTTCACGATGTAATGCGTAATTCTATCAAGCAAGGGTACCGAGCTACGCATAGATTCTTTAAACTTTATTTCAAAATCATCGAGCTCGGTAGCTATCGGTTTCTTAATTTCCTCAAGTTTTAGCATGCATTTTTTTTTGTTAAGGTCGTCTAAAGGATTGTTTAGTCTGTCATATTGAGCTTTAATCGAACATCGCCACCCTTAGACACCTTTCATTATTGGCCTTTCCAGAAACGTGACAAACATAGTGAAAAATCGCTAGATTTATGTGATGGGGTGTAAGGTATAGGGTGTAAGGTTTAAGGTGGAGGGTATAAGGTGTAAGGTATACGGTATAGGGCGGTGTAAGGCGTAAGCTATAAGCTATAAGTTATAAGCTTTAAGTGTTAGCTATGGGGGAGGTATGGGGATTAAGGTTAAACCTTATGCCTCAAGCCTCTTATCCTTCAAAGACTTGTTTGCGCCAAATTTTTGCTTCGGTGGCTACTTGTTTATATCGATTTGCAATGCTTGAAAATAGCAAGGTTTCTTTAGTGCCCAAGGCAAGGTAACCTAGCGGAGCTAGGCTATCATCAAATAAACTGAAAACCTGGTTCTGAAGATAACTGTTGAAATAAATTAATACGTTACGGCAGGAAATTAGCTGAAACTCGTTGAATGAGCCGTCAGAGACTAGATTATGTTGACTGAAAATAATTTTCTCCGACAATTCCTGATTTAGTATGGCATGATGGTAATTGGCTGTATAGTAAGTTGAGAAATCCTGAAACCCTCCGGAAAGTATATAATTTTCCGAGTATAGCTTCATGCTTTTCAAATTAAATATCCCTTCCTTCGCTTCTTCCAATACCGCCGGATTAAGATCGGTTGCATAAATTAAAGACTTATGCAATAGATTGGCTTCTTTTAACAAAATGGCTATGGAATAGGCCTCTTCACCGGTAGAGCAGCCCGCTACCCATACGCGTATAAAGGGATAAGTCCCCAGCGTAGGTATGATTTGAGCGCGTAGAAATTTATAAAATTCCGCATCGCGGAACATCTCAGTGACGTTAACAGTAATTCCCTCAACAAAGCGCTTTAAATAAGTCTTGTCTACTTTTAAGCGATAACGCATTTCGGCGAAGCTAGGGAATCGGTCTCGTGTAAAAAGTCGGTTAACCTGACGCTTTAAGGAAGCTCTGCTATAATTGCGAAAGTCGTAGCCATGTATCTCTAGCAGATCATTAATTAGGGTTTCTAAGTCGGTATCTTCGATCGCTGGAAATTGCCACATATTATTGTAAATGTTTTCGAATCACCATAGTTAACTCATCAATGTCAATCGGCTTAGAAATATAGTCGTTCGCCCCTGCATCTAGGCACTTTTCCCTGTCGTGGCTCATTGCTTGGGCGGTGACAGCTATCACCGGAATATCTTTGATAGGTTCAGTTTTCCTGATCCGCGATGTAGCCTCGTATCCATCAAGATCGGGCATCATCATATCCATCAAAACCAGTTTTATATCCTTATTCTCTTTAAGAAAAGTTAAGCCTTCTTCAGCGCTGCTCGCAGTAATGGCCGTATAACCTCTTGATTTTAAAACAGCACTTAAGGCCAGAATGTTTAACGGTTCGTCATCAATGATGAGTATTTTGCCTCGGTTTATTGGTAGAGCCATACGCGCAACAAGGAAATTAATTGATCAATATCTATAGGTTTTGAAATATAGTCAGACGCACCGGCAGCAATACATTTCTCCCGATCGCCCATCATGGCTTTCGCCGTTACGGCTAATATGGGTAGATTTTTGAATCGGGATTCCTGCCTAATGCGCGTGGTAGTCTCGTAGCCATCCATTTCAGGCATCATCATATCCATCAAAACGATATCCACTTTATCAGCATGAGCATGCAAAGTCTGTAGCGCCTCTTTTCCATTTTCTGCGGCTAGTACATTTATTTTATATCGCTCCAGTGCCTTGGTCAAAGAAAATATATTTCGGATATCATCATCTGCGATAAGCACCGTCTTGTTATTTAGTACTTCGGTCAGTGTGCTGTTCAGTTTTAGTTTTTCCTTCTTTGGCGTGTCATTAGACTCCTCCACAAGATGCAGAAATAGCGCTACTTCATCCAGTATCCTTTCATAAGAATGCGCGGTTTTTACCACAATGGAATCTGCATATTGTTTGATCTTAATTTCTTCTGATGGCGAAAGTTGCTTGCCGGTAAAAATAATGACCGGTAAATTTTCCATCCCCGCGTCCGACTTGATGGTCTCAAGTGTTTTATAAGCTTGCGCATCGGGGATACCCATGTCTAAGATGACACAATCGGCCTCGTGACTTTTCAAACGGTTAACGCCGGAATGAATATCCTTGCTGATATCCGTTTTGACGTCAAAGCTTTCCAAATAATGTGCAAGCGCCTGTGCATGTTTTAGGTTATCTTCAATAATTAAGACCTTTCGCGGGCCGGCCGATAACGCTTTTTCCACGCGATTAAAGATCTGGCCTATTTGTTCCAGCGCCATCGGTTTCCTGATGAAATCAATGGCCCCTTTTGTGATACTTTCTCGTTTCACTTCATGGGAAGACATAATATGAACGGGAATATGGCGCGTAGCAGGGTTACTTTTGATCTCCTCCATTACCTGCCAACCATTTTTTACCGGTAATTCGATATCCAAAAGGATGGCTCTCGGCATATATTTTTCAGCAAGCTCGATCCCTAAATCACCTCTTACCGTTGTAACAACCTTGTAATCGTTTTTATGGGAGAAGTCTACTAAAGCACGCGCAAAATTGGTGTCGTCTTCAATAATCAATAAGACGTTATCACCGTCGTTAATTTGGTCACGATCGTCGGTGAGCTCGTTCGGTATTATTGGACTTAGGAAGGGTACCGGTGGCGTGGAAATCTTTTCGTAAGTTATCTTTTTATCATTATTTTTCTCAGCTTCCCGGTGAACTAAAGGAACTTCTTCCACCACCGTTTTTTCTTCCACCGGTTTAGCGACTGGAATGCTGACAATAAACTCACTGCCTTTAGTCACTTCGCTATTAATATACAGCGAGCCGCCCAGTAGTTTAGCCAGTTCTTTACTAATCGATAAGCCAAGGCCGGTGCCGCCAAATTTGCGCCGCGTAGAGCCGTCTGCTTGTTGAAAGGCCTCGAAAACCAGTTGATGTTTTTCTTTTGGTATACCGATTCCCGTATCGCGCACCGCAAAGTTTAAATACCCTTCCTTTTCTTTATTCGGATATACACTTAAGGTCACCGAACCTTTGGCCGTAAATTTAAGCGCGTTGGAAATCAGGTTTCTTAATATTTGTTGTAACCGGAGATTGTCCGTTTGAATTTTGCTAAAGGTTGTTTTATCGCAGTCAAATTTGAGTTCGAGGCCTTTATCAACAGCCATAGGACCGAATAAATTTTGCAGATCATTGATCATATCGGCAAGTGATACGTCTTCATAGGAAAGGGTCATCTTTCCGGCCTCGATTTTAGATAGATCTAGAATCTCGTCAATTAGCGTTAAAAGGCCATTTCCGGAAGTTTGAATGACCTTAGCATATTCAATTTGATCTTCCAGTAAATTTCCTTCGTTGTTTTCGCTGAGTAAGCGGGAAAGCAATAAGATCGAATTAAGTGGGGTACGAAGTTCATGCGACATATTAGCTAAAAACTCCGATTTATACTTCGTGCTTAACGCTAGGTCTTCTGCCTTTTTTTGTATTTCCAAGTTCCGCTCCAGGATCATCTGATTTTTTTCTTCCAACGCCTGCGATTTGATTTCGAGTTCCTGGTTGCTTTCCAACAATTCTTCTTGCTGTACCCTTAATTCCTCTTCAGAAGCTTGTAATTTATTTGCCTGTGCTTCCAACTCAACATTTAGATTTTCGAGTTCGGTTTGTTGCGCCTGTAGTTCTTCCGCTTGTGCTTGCGTTTCTTCCAACAATTCTTTCAAGCGGATTCGACTCTTAATAGCATGGATAGCTGCACCTACGTTGGTAGCAATACGGTTGGCAAAAGCAACTGCCGCTTCCGGTATGGTGTTGATTGATGCAATTTCTATTATACCTTCTACTTCTTTTTCATGAATCAAAGGAATAATTAACACCCATTGGGGCTTAGCCGTACCTAAGCTGGTTCGGATTTGAAGATATTCATCGGGTAATTGCTCCAATAAAACGCTTCTCTTTTCTGCGATCACTTTTCCAAGAAGAGTTTCTCCAATGGTGATCTGCTGTGGTAGTTGCGATCGGTCAGCTACGCCAATGCTGCTGATCAGCTCGAAATTTTTTCCATATTCACCTATGTAGTAAGTGCCTAAGGCAGCATCCAAATAATCAACTAAAGCCTTTAAGACGTCTAAACCGAATTCCTTCAGTTCGGATCGGCCTATAAGCAAGCCATTTACGACGCTTTCACCTGTCTGTAGCCATAACTCAGTTTTGTCTTTTTTCGAATGTCGTTCCAGCGAGTTTCTCATGTTGACGAGGGCGTTACCCAAAACGTCATGAGGGCCCTTGGCTGCAATAGGAATATCGTAATTTTCTTTCCCTATTTCTTCGGCTGCTTTCGCTAGCTCCTGGTTGCTCAGGTCGATTTTCCTGATAGATCGAGCCACAACACCCAAATCGTCTTTGGCAAAGGTAGGCAAAGCGATGTTCGTATAACCCAGGGCAATCTTGCTGGCCGCCTCTTGTAGCTCGAATAAGTGATTTGCGATATTTTTTATAACCAAATAAATAAGCACGATGGCGACTAATACACAGAAAACCAGTATAATACGTGTAAAATTACGGTCGTATATCTCTGACTCATAAACGCTGGACGCACCCGTGCCAATTGACTCAATGGTGGTGTTTAAACGTGCCTTTAATACATCCATCGCCGTAGCCGATATATTCCACCATTCGTTGGCTGTAAAGCGCTCCGGCAATGCTTTAGTATCATGTACTGTTTTAAAGAAAGCTAAAGTGGTATTGAAGGCTTGGCTGGCTTTCAGTTTATCCAAATTTTGCTCACTATAGCGTTTGTCAAGACTTTTAAGCTGGTCGATATAGGATCGAAAAAGCTCGTAGTTCATATTGAATTTTGAGAAATCCAATGTATTCAGCTTGTCGTCAGCATAAGTAAAATAAATATTTAAACGCAGAATTGCGGCATAATTAATCAGCTGAGATAGGATCTCCCGAAGTTCGATTTGCCCTCCCAAGCTTTCATTAAGATTGGCATAATCGGTAGACACCCTACTGAAAACACTGAGTCTTTCGGTAATTTTCTGATAGTTATTGAACGTCTCTTCATAACCCATTTCTCCGCTATTGATGCTTGATCGCCAATGGGGTAATTCATTTATAAATGTATAATTTGCGTAGTCGGCATTTAATCCACTGTCGATGTAGGTATTAAAATGTTGGATTGCTTCATCGGTTTTTAGCTGTTGTACATTAAGTGCGCCTTCATCTTTTGTTTTAAATATCTTATCTAAGCTCAATCGACGTTCTTGCTGTAACTGTTCGATGAGGTTGTCCGCGCTCAGCGCCAGATTGATGCGGGTTATGAAATTATTTGTCCCTTCTATTCGCTCTGTCTTTTCGTTTTCGACAATGAAAAAGAAAAATAACAGGCACATAAGCGGTACAAAACCTAGCAAGGTAAGTTTATAGTTTAGTGGAATCAGGTTAAAACGATTTTTTGTCATCGGTTTTTATTTTTCAGCACAAATTCTAGTTTAATGGCAATCGGAAATAAAAAAATGAACCTTCGTTTAAGCGGCTTTCTACACCGTGCTCGCCATGATGGCGGGCAATAATTTCTTTACATATATAAAGTCCCATGCCCAGGCCTTGAAATTTGTAAGAAGATTCTTCTACTCTATAAAATTTGTCAAATAAATGATTTAGTTTGTCGGATGGTATGCCTATTCCAAAATCGCGCACACCGATTTGGATTTTGTTGTCTTCCGTGAGCGCCGTTTCCAAATATATTTCTTTTGAATTAGGTGAGTATTTGATCGCATTGGTGAGGTAATTGATCAATACTTGTTCTAATCGCATTTCATCAGCAAGTATAGTGCTATCCACTTGGCCAATCCTTTTAAAAGCGTGTTCCGGATACATTTGACTCACATTTTCCAGTGTGTTACTGATTAACTTTTCTATAGAAACCGGCTGAAAATTAAATTTCATCTTTCCGCTCTCTATTTTGGAAATATCCAGTAAGTCGTCAATCAGTTCCCGTAATTTGTTCAGTTGAGCACTTGTTTTCCCGAGATAGGTTTTAAATTTTTCGTTGTTTTTGGCTTCCGGAAGACGCTCCAATAATTGCAAGTATCCCCTCACGCTGGTCAGGGGAGTTTTAAGTTCGTGACTGGCTATGCTAATAAATTCGTCCTTCTTATTCTCGAGCATTTTTCGATGTTCGATTTCTTGTTTAAGTGCTTCTTGCATTTCATGCATCGCTTGCGCTTGTTCAAACAGGCGATAGAAAGTTTTTACTTTTAGAAGCAAAATATCCGGATCAAATGGCTTTGTCAGGTAATCAATCCCGCCGGTTTCATATCCCTGTGTAATAAATTTCTTCTCCGTGTTTACCGCTGATAAGAAGAGTATGGGCGTGTCAACGGTCTTGCTATAGCCGGAAATCAATTCTGCTACCTCAAAACCGTCCATACCAGGCATTTGAACATCTAATATGATCAGCGCGTACGTAGTTTTAAGAACTTTTTTTAGTGCCTCTTCTCCGGATGAAGCAGTGTCAACTTTAAAGTTGTTGGTTTCTAGGAACTTCCGTAAAGAAATCAGATTCTCTTGTTTGTCGTCAACAATTAGTATCATTTCGGTGTTGGCACGATGCTGTTAGCCGTTTGTTTTATTAATATATGTTATAACTACAAGTTTAGTAAATTTTTAGGACAAGCAAAAGGATGGTTGAGTAGTTAATGGTGTGCAGTTAGTAGGGAGTAGTTAGTAGGGAGTGGGGAATAGTAATAGGGGGTATGGGACGTAAGCCCTATTCCCCAACTAACGGGTTCCCTTGTTCACTAACGAGTAGCGAGTAGTTAGTAGTGAGTAGGGAATAGTTAATAGGGAATAGTTAATAGAGGGTATGAGACGTAAGCCGTGTTCCCAACTAACATGTTCCCTTGTTCACTAACGAGTAGTGAGTAGGGAATAGTTAATAGGAGGTATGAGACGCCATGTTCTCAACTAACAGGTTTCCTTGTTCACTAACGAGTTGTGAGTAGTTAATGGTGAGTAGTGAGTAGGGAATAGTTAATAGGAGGTATGAGACGTAAGTCATGTTCCCTACTAACGGGTTCCCTTCTCACTGGCTACCAGCATACGAGCTTACAGCCTATTGCCTACAGCTTCCATCCTATAGAATCAATATCAATACTAAAATAATGATGATGATGGCTCCTACGGATAGATAAACCCCACCGCTGCCTAGGGCACGCGCTCTTTTGTTCATTTCCCGAAGCTCTTTACGGAGTGCTTTGCGCTCTGCCTTTGTCATCGTTGATTTATCCATCGCTTTAATCTCTGCCACGCGCCTTTTCATAGCATTGATCTCTCTAGCCGCTTCTTCTTTAGACACTTCTATTGTTTTAGCATTCTTGTCGTTAGCAAGAGCTGCAATTGGGGTGCTAAATGTGAAAGCTAGCATGAAAACAGTTAATAGTGCATAGATTTTTGATTTCATAAAATTGTTTTTTAGTGAAACTTTGTGCAATTGATTGGGATTATCATTACACTAGTGCATAATAATTAAAGTTAGCAATTTGTTTTACTTATTCGAAAAAAAATCGAGTAAGGAAGGAATGAAAAACAGCTTGAAATAAAATTCTTTAAATAGCGAGAACTGTTCGTCCGGTGGTAACAAACTGTTGTGCATTTCCTTTGGGAAGCGCGAAGGTTCCTGTTAAACTACCGAATGCAGGCAATAAAAGTAACGACTGCTCTAAATGAAAGCAGGGAAGCCGAAGTGTTTGCTTTCCCCTTGCTTTAAGATTGGCCGCGGGATGAACATGACCGGCAATGTTCAGTATTCCTGCCGGAACTTCGGGCAAGGGCGCATGTGAATAGAGGATAAAATCTTCCTGTAAGGTCTCCAAATGGACCTTTAAATTACCCTGTTGGTAATAGGCAAGGGGAAGTATGTCATGATTGCCCTTGATGAGAATAAGCTCTGTATGCGGATATTGGGAGGAAAAATCGACAAAATGAAGCCATGCGGCATTCTCGGAACTGTGAAATAAATCACCCAAAAAAATAATCCGCTTTGTTTCATATTTTTTCAATACATCTTGCAGCAGTTTATAATCCCGGTCGGTTCCCGCTTGTTGCGGTATGATAATGCCGGCTTTCCTAAAATGAGCAGCCTTTCCAAGGTGTATATCAGCAATTACCAAGGTTTGATTTTCAGGAAAGAAAATGCATTTTTCCGCTAATAGATATACCGTTTTATTTTTTATTCGCAGCTCCAATCGGTCTCTCATTCCAGTTGCGCTATAATCTTGTTTAGTCTATCTTCCAACGCCTCATTACTGAAACGTTCCCGGAAGGATTCTGCAAATATAGGAAAAGCAAACGGTGTCAAGCGGTCGGTTTTATTGATGATAATTTTTTGCGAGGTAATGCGATTCAGGGCATTCAATAAGCGATTGTAGTCTAACTGGAAATCAAAAACTTCGTCGTAAGCTTCTCGGAGCAGTAAATTATCGCTTTCATACTCCTCAAACACCTTAAAAAATAAACCTGAATTTGCTTGCAAATGCTTGGTTTTTATCTTTTTTCCCGGAAAGCCTTGAAAAACCAAACCGGCGATACCGGCGATATCCCGAAAACGTTTCCTTGCCAATTCGGTCATGTTGACACTCTGTTGTATATCCTCGCTTAAATTTTCAACAGAAAAAAGACCGTTGGCAATAGCGGTTTTTATATCGATTTCTTGGTCGCTTAATAATTCGAAGCCATAATCGTTGAGGGCAACAGAAAAAGTATATGGTTTTGCCTTTCCTAATCGGTGCGCAATTAAGGCAGCCATGCCCTCGTGAATAAATTTTCCTTCAAAAGGGAAGAAGAACAAATGGTGACCTTCTTTTGTTTCTGTTTGCTCCACTACCAGATACTCATTGCTAGGCAAGGTACTGCGTCTTTGCTGTTCCAGAAAAAGAGGTTTGAGAAAAGAAATTTCCGGTTCTTGGGCTGCGGAGGTTTGCCACTGATCCAAAACGTGGCGAATAGCGAAGGAAAGGTGCGTAGAGAGGGGTAAACGCCCGCCCATCCAAGAAGGAACCAGTCCCTTTTTCTTATTGGACATCCTGACAATCGCTTGCAGGTCTTTTACACGGATCAACTCTAAATTTTTGCCGGCAAACCAAAAGGTATCCCCCGGATTGAGACGCGAAATAAACCATTCCTCAATACTGCCAATATATTTGCCGCTAAGGTATTTAACGGTCATCATTGTGTCGCTTACGATGGCGCCTATACTCAGGCGATGGCGCATGGCCACCTTTTTGCTGACAACCTTATAAACCCCCTCTTCAATCACTACTTTGTGAAACTCATCGTAAGCATCTAGCGTCTTGCCGCCCTGTGTAATCATCAAGAGACATTGCGTAAACTCTTCCCAGCTAATCGATTCAAAACAGTGCGTGCTCTTTATTTCTGAGAAGACTTCCTGCGGCCTGAATCCGTCTGATACGGCTAAGGTTACCAAGTATTGAATCAATACGTCAAAAGAACGGATATAAGGAATGCGATCTTCCATCAATTGATGCTGCTCGGCATAACGGAGGGCTGCCCCCTCCATAATTTCGAGCGAGTGAGTTGGTACGAACCAAATTTTGCTCGTCGCCCCGGGTCGGTGACCACTGCGCCCGGCACGTTGCAAAAAGCGAGCAATCCCTTTGGCGGATCCTACCTGAACCACGGTGTCCACCGGCCGAAAATCCACACCTAAGTCCAGGCTACTGGTACATACCACTGCCTTTAATGTGCCGGCATGCAATGCTTGCTCTACCCATTGTCGGATTTCTTCACTTAGCGATCCGTGATGCAAGGCGAGAATACCGGCTAGATCGGGTTGGAGACGTAGCAATTGCTGATACCAGATCTCGGCTTGAGACCGCGTATTGGTAAAAATTAAGGTCGTATCGCTATTATTAACAATTTCGAGCACCTTGGTGGCCAAGTGGATGCCTAAATGACCGCCCCAAGGAAATTTTTCTAAAACATCCGGGAGTACGGTGGTTATTTGCGTTTTCTTTGGAAGGTTTGCTTTAATAATCACGCCGTCTTGCTTTCCGAGAAGAATTTGTTTGGCTTCCTCTAGGTTCCCAATGGTCGCAGAAATACCCCAAATCTGCAACTGTGGATTAAGGTCCTTCAACTTAGATAGGCCAAGCTCTGTCAGCACACCCCTTTTGCTGCCTAATAACTCGTGCCACTCATCAACTACTACAAATTGGATGCTCTTCAATCGCGACGCATAACCTTTTTGGGCTAGCATCAAATGGATACTCTCGGGAGTAGTGATAAGGACATCGGGACTTTCTTTGATTTGTCGTTGTCTTTCTTTCAGTGTAGTGTCTCCGGTGCGTAGGGCTATATCCAGTTTTAAATCGAGATCATTGTTCACTCGATTGAGCGCCAGTACCATCTCTTGCGATAACGATCGTAGGGGCGTTATCCACAGGCAATATGTTCCACGTGACACTTTCGTTTGGCTTTGCCTAAAGGCCAATAATCGCTCCAAAATACCAAACCACATGGCGTAAGTTTTACCGTAACCGGTTGGGGCATTCAGTAAACCGGAAGCGCCTTTAATTATGGCCTGCCAAGTTTCCTTTTGAAATCGGTGCGGCGACCATCGTTTAAGTTCAAACCATTTTTCAGCTAACACGTTGTTGATTATTGGTTACTCGTTAATTGTTATTGGTTATTCGTTAATAGTTGTTAATTGTAAAATACTATTTCTTTAGACATTGCTTTCCGCTTTAAGCCTTCTGTTGCTTCAGCAAAGCTAATAAATCCGCTTTTGTGTTTGCTTCCTTTGCCGGTTTATCTTTTCGCCAACGGACGATACGCGGAAAACGCAAAGCTATACCCGATTTGTGGCGGGGAGACGAACTGATTCCTTCAAAGGCGAGCTCAAAAACCAATGTTGGTGTTACACTCCTCACGGGGCCAAATTTATCAATGGTATGCCGTTTTATCCAAGCATCAACTTCCAATATCTCTTTGTCTGTCAGTCCTGAATAGGCCTTGGCAAAGGGGACCAGCTCTCCATTATCCCATACGGCAAATGTATAATCGGTATATAAATTTGCCCGTCGTCCATGTCCTCGTTGTCCATATATTAAAACGCCGTCAATCGTATAAGGCTCAACTTTCCATTTCCACCAATTGCCTCTGCGGCGTCCTGTTTCATAAATGCTTTGCTTCCTTTTAAGCATAACTCCTTCACATTGATAAGCCCTCGCCTCTTCACGTGCGCGAGCGACGTCGTGCCACGTATCGCAAGGAATGATGCCGGAAATCAGAAGAGGGATGTCCCGGGGAAGCTTTTCCAAGAGCGTCACTAACAGATTGCGTCGCGTTTCTAATGGCCGGGCGCGAATATCTTCTCCATCGTATTCCAATAGATCATAACAGATCATGATTAAAGGCGCATCAGCGAGTATTTTTTTGCTTAATTGCTTTCGGCCGGTCCGCGTTTGCATCACCGAAAAAGGAAGTACTTTTTCGTCTTTAAAAGGAAGTATCTCACCATCTATCACGGTACCATTCGGTAGTAAATCAGCCAAGGGATGAAATTCCGGAAATTTATCCGTCAATAAGTCTTCACCTCGACTCCATATATATAAACTGCCGTTGCGAACAATGATCTGTCCTCTTATGCCATCGTATTTCCGCTCAATAAACCATTCGTCCGCATTTCCTAAACTTTCAGGGTCTTTATCTAATTGATAAGCTAAATAAAAGGGATACGGTTCAAAACTGCGCTCGTCCTTCGGCATTTCTGTCAAAAGAAGTTGCTGAACGTCCGCCGTAGTGGGGTGCCAATTACCCATCAGTCTATGTGCCATTTCGCTTTCCGGTTTATCAAAAGTTATCGACAAAGCTTTAATGACTAGTTGTTTGGATACACCCATCCGGAAGTTTCCGGTAATCAATTTGTTAAAGACAAAGCGGTGGTTGTTTGGTGTATGCATCCATCTGGAAGAAAGGGCCGCTTCCATCTCTTCGTCGCTAAGATTCTTCAAATCGTGTAAAAAAGCCATCGTTTCGTTTAATGTGTAAGCCTTTGGCTCAAGCGGTGGTGGCAAACACAGTGCGATCGTCTCTGCCAAATCCCCCACTACATGATATGATTCCTCGAAAAGCCAGGCGGGAAGTTGCGATAATTGGATGGCCGCTTGGCGAAGTATGGCCGTTTTAACAAAGCGTCCGGTTGATTTACCCATTAGCAGGTATACACACCATAATAGATCTTGGTTGTGCGCCGACCTGAAGTAACGAACGAGGGCCTCCACTTTTGCATTCGTTGAGGTTGTTCGATCTATTTCTTCGAATAGCTCATTGAATGCTCTCATCCCTGTCCTCCTGCATTAAAAGGTCGTCTTCATACAACGTATCCACTTCTATGGCATTTACATGGTACTGCTCGCGGAGCCACTTGGCGTAAATGGATTTATAACCGTGTGTTACATAGATGTTTTCGGCTTCCGTGGCTGTGATTGCTAAATTTAATTGTGACCAATCTGCATGATCTGATAAGACAAATCCGCGGTTGACATTCCTTCTTCTTCTGGCGCCTCTCAACTGCATCCAACCACTACAATAAGCTACTTCGTACGGTGCAAATTTCTTCATCCAAGAAGAGTGCAAGGCACTTGGAGGCATTACCACGACATAAGGTGCTGGAATTTTTTTTATATCAGCTGATGCATAGGCGACGTTATGCAACCGGTGTCCGTCATCAATTAATCGTTGTTGAATATTTACAATGGCACCATGTGCGTAAATAGGTAAACCGGTTTTTCCGGCAACTTCAATAATACGTTGCGCCTTCCCTAATGAGTAGCCGACCATCAGTGAATTTATGTTGGCTTTTCGATTATTATCGATCCAGTTGAGCATATCCCGTTCTACTTCATAAGCTTCGGGAAAGCGATAAACCGGCAGACCGAAGGTAGACTCCGATACGAAATGGTGGCACTTTACCGGATCAAAGGGGGTAGAGATTCCATCCCTTTCCAGCTTATAGTCGCCCGACACCACCCAAACTTCTCCTTTATAACTAAGACGTATCTGTGCCGATCCAATAATGTGTCCGGCAGGGTGTAAAGAAACTTTGACACCATTTATGTCTATTTCTTCTCCGTAGCCTAAACACTGAATCGACGTCTGGGGTCCAAGTCTTAATTTTAGAAGTGTGGCGCTATCACGATGACAAAGATAATGCTTGCTACCAAAGCGCGCATGGTCTGCGTGGGCGTGTGTTATAATTGCCTTATCAACAGGAAACCATGGGTCAATATAGATAGCTGCCTGCGCACAATAAATTCCTTTGTCGTTAAAAGTAAGCATAATAGCATTTTGAGAAGGCTCTTCTCCTGACATCATTCAAGTACTTCTCCGTTCTATAACAGGTAATAGGGATTAAGGTTTGTATAGAGGAGTATACACTGTTAAGGTATAGGGTGTGAGGTATTTGGGAAGGAAGGTTTAAGGTTCAGGACGTTTTGCGTTAACGAAGGACTTTTACTTTTAACAAAAGGGATTATACCTTAAACCCTAAATATAGCCCCGTGCGTGGTACGACGGCCTCATGACATTGGACGTTAAAAAGATTTAGGATAGCCCTGAGAAAAAATCATGTTGAAATATACCTGCTTTTTCCCTAAGTTTGATGCGTTAAAGAGATATAAAAATCATCGAACGTGAAATTTTTTAAATATCAGGGAGCCGGGAACGATTTCGTTTTAATCGATAATAGGGATCAGCAATTTGATACAAAGGACACTGCCCTAGTGGCACAGCTTTGTGATCGGCGTTTTGGTATTGGTGCTGACGGACTTATGCTTCTCCAGCAGCGGGCCGGGTATGATTTTGAGATGGTGTATTATAATGCTGACGGCAACCCTAGTAGCATGTGTGGCAATGGAGGGCGTTGCATTGTGTCTTTTGCAAAACATTTGGGCATTATTGAAAAGTCAACCCGATTTTTGGCGGTAGACGGGGAGCATGAAGCCACTATAAATGATACGGCCGACTGGGTTAGTTTGAAAATTATAGACGTTGAGCATATTGAAAAAGATGGCGATGACTTTGTCTTAAATACCGGATCACCACATTATGTAAAAGAAGTGGTGGATTTAAAAAATCTCGATGTGTTTGCTGCAGGCCGGACGATTCGATATAACGCCACCTATAAGCAGGCAGGTATTAACGTGAATTTTGTAGAGGCCGTAAATGATGGGTATCAAGTACGCACCTATGAGCGAGGCGTTGAAGATGAAACGCTGGCTTGCGGAACCGGTGTAACGGCTGTAGCGCTCGCTATGGCTTGGCATCATAACCGCTTAGGGACATATAGTACCCCAATCAAAGCCATGGGAGGCGACCTCAATATTCGTTTCACTTATTTAGGAAATGGGGTTTTTAAGGACATTTATCTGGAAGGCCCTGCTAAACTGGTTTTTGAGGGTTTATATCCCGGTAATTCTTAGTCAATTTTCAATTTCTTTGAACAAATAGCCCACCTATTTGTTCCATCGTTAAGAACCAATTATAACGCGTATAGAAATATTGGATAGGTAAGAAGGACATAGGTACGCTGCAACATTGCTAAGTTGCTAATTTAACGAGTCGTATAAGGGAGCAAAAAAGAATCTCACTCTTCCGGAGATTGCGCCGTTTTATATGATAATAACTTATTTTAAAGATTCTATTGTGTGTTTTAAGGTTCTTTAAGGCATAGATTGCTATTTTTTTTAATTTTTTATAATACAAAAATTTTATCCGATGCTTTTTGTAAAAAAAACATAGCTTTTGTTTAAAAAATAGATGATAGATTTTTCATTTTTTTCTTTACTTTTTATTTTATTGATATTTAAAATACAATAAATGTGTATAAAAATGCTTTTTATGTATATTTTATTTTGTGTTTTTGTAACAATTTTTCATTTTTCTTGGATACGAATGTTATTTGAATAATATTTGTTGGAAATTTTTATTCTTTATTGTGTTTTTTACTGAAATCTATCTTTTGTAATGAATAGTTTTTGTGTTTTTGGAATTTTTTATGAAAGTTAGCGCCGTAATTGTGTATTTGAGAAAGGAATTTGTTTTCAGTAGAGCTGCTCAGCGTCGAAAATTTGTTTTAGTAATAAAGCCAGCCGAATAAAGCTGTTGATATTGCTGAAATTGTCTTACATGTTGCTTACGAGGAAGGTAAGCACTATTATATCCAATAATCATTAACCATTCAAACAAACACATGAAACAGAAACTACTCAGTTTCTTTCTTGTTAGCTTGGCTTTATTAGGAAGCCTTTATGCGCAAGAAAGAACGATTCGAGGAAAGGTCACTGCAAAGGACAGTGGCGAACCGCTGCCGGGCGTGTCCGTGATGGCGGTCGGTACATCATCAGGCTCAACAACTAATGAAGAGGGAATTTACTCCATTTCGGTTCCCGCAAATGCGAAAGCATTAATCTTCTCCTACATTGGTTTTGAGAAAGAAACGGTATCTATTGGTAACCAAACAGTGATAGACGTTGAATTATCACAGGATGCCCAGGCATTAAGTGAGGTCGTAGTGACAGCGCTAGGTATTGAACGTAAAAGAAACGAGCTGGGTTATGCCGCTCAGGAAGTGAGAAGCGAAGATATTACCCGCACAAGAGACAATAACTTCACAAATGCGCTTTCCGGAAAGGTGGCAGGTTTGGATATTAAGCAATCCGGTACAATGGGGGGCTCAACAAACGTAGTCATGCGGGGGTATAAGTCATTAACCGGGAATAATCAGGCTTTATTCGTTATTGATGGAGTTCCTGTCAGTAACGTCAACACCAATACTGATTTGCAAGAAGATGCCGATGCCCAGAATCAAGGACGTGGAGGCTACGACTACGGTAACGCCGCTGCTGACATCAATCCCGATGATATTGAGTCCATCAACGTGTTGAAGGGAGCGGCTGCTTCCGCATTATATGGATCTCGCGCATCCAATGGGGTGATTATGATTACCACCAAAAAGGGAAAGAAAAATAGTACCAATATTACGATCAATAGTGGTCTAACTATTGGTAAAATAGATAAAAGCACCTTTGCCAAGTATCAGAAAGAGTACGGAGCGGGATATGTTAACCAGTATAGCGAAGAAGGCTATGCCTCTCCCGATGGAAATTTCTGGTATGAAACCGTATTCGGTAATTCCGGACCGGCTTTGGTAGTACCCTTTACAGAAGATGCCTCTTATGGTGCAGCTTTCGATCCAAATTTGTTGGTATATCAATGGGATGCCTTTGATGAAACCTCGCCAAACTATGGCAAGGCAACTCCTTGGGTAGGTGCGCAAAATGATCCATCTAAATTCTATAAAACCGGTTTAAACTCCATGCAAAGCATCAGTATTGATGGAGGTGGTGATGTAACTACATATAAAGTAGGTTATACCCGAAACGATGAGACCGGTGTTTTGCCTAACAGTAAGATTACCAAGAACATGTTTAATCTTTCCGGATCCCATCAAATTAATGATAAATTAACGGTTAGTGCTACTGCCAATTTTTCTAGAGTAGATGCAATTGGCCGATATGGAACGGGTTATGATGGAAGAAATCCGAATCAGGGTTTCCGTCAGTGGTGGCAGACGAATGTCGATATTAGAGAATTGGAAAGAGCTTACGAGCGAGAGGGAAGAAATGTTACCTGGAATTGGTCGGATATCGACGCAACTGGACCTATTTACTCCAACAATCCTTACTGGGAGCGTTACAAAAACTACCAGAACGACAGTCGTAACCGTTATTTCGGAAGTGCCGTCGTAAACTGGAAGCCTCTGGAATGGATGGATGTAATGGGCCGTGTTACTTTTGATGGATCGAATGAGTTCCAGGAAGAACGCCTGGCAATCGGTGGTGCAGAAGTGCCGGAATACCAACGTTACGATCGTACCTATAGTGAGGCCAATTACGATTTGATGCTTAATTTCCATAAAGATCTGGCAGAAGATTTGACATTTACGGGTTTATTGGGAAGTAACTTGAGAAGAAATTATTTATCGGCTATTCGGGCACAAACGAATGGGGGCTTAGCTTATGAGGGCATTTATTCCCTTTCCAACTCCATTTTCCCGATAGAACCGCCCAAAGAACGGTATGAAAGAATCGGAGTAGACGGTATTTTTGCCAATGCCAACTTCGGTTACAAAGAAACTTATTTTATAGAAGGGTCTATCCGTCGCGATCAGTCAACTACACTTCCAACGGATAACAATGTGTATTGGTACCCCTCTGTTGCCGGTAGTTTCTTGTTTTCAAATTTATTAAAGGATTCCAACTGGCTAGATTACGGTAAATTACGGGTTAATTATGCGGAGGTTGGAAACGACGCATCGGCTTTAAGTTTGTATAATACCTACACCATTAATACACCTTTTAATGGAATTCCTATGGCTTCTATTGCTGAGGAGCTACGTAATTCAAATCTGAAACCGGAACGTACCAAAAGTTTTGAGGTAGGTTTGGAGATGAATTTCTGGGATTCAAGAGTCGGCTTTGATGCCAGTTATTATCGCTCAACCTCCTTTGACCAGATTATGGCCGTAACCGTTTCCTCAGCCACCGGATATGATCGGCGTTGGGTGAATGCGGGTTCTTTACGAAACCAAGGTTTCGAACTGAGTGCTTTTGTAATCCCGGTGCGGACCAACGATTTTTCTTGGACTCTGAATCTGAATTTCGCACGTAACCGCAATAAGATGATCGAGTTGTACGAAGGGAATAACAATTTACAGCTTGGTACCTTCCAAGGTGGTATAACCTTAAATGCCACTTTAGATCAACCCTTTGGTACTTTAAGAGGGGTTGATTATCTATATCTTGATGGACATCATGGTGACCCCGACTATCGCATAGTTGGCGAAGATGGTTACTATCTTACTTCCAGTCCGGATCAAGTGCTAGGCAATATTAATCCCGACTGGTTGGGCGGTATTCAAAACAACTTTAAGTATAAGGATTTTTCATTGTCCTTCTTAATCGATATTAAAAAAGGCGGTAGTTTATTCTCATTGGATCAATATTACGGAATGTCGACCGGGATCTATCCCGAAACGGCTGGATTGAACGATTTAGGCAATCCAAAGCGTTTACCAATCAGTCAAGGAGGTGGCGTTGTGTTGCCAGGGGTTAATCCCGACGGCTCTCCCAACGCAACCCGCGTAGAAGCCTATGACAATTCTGTAACACCTTATGGTTATGCCAATAATCCGCAAGCGGGATTTATTTACGACGCGGGATATATTAAACTTAGAGAAGTTTCGCTTACCTATAGCTTACCTAATAGGTGGCTGGCCAATACCAATTTCTTCAAAGGGATTGACTTTTCTTTAGTGGGCAGAAACCTTTGGTTAATTCATAGTAATGTACCTTATGCAGATCCCGAAGGGGGCTTAAGCTCCGGTAACTTACAGGGTATTCAAAGTGGGGTGTACCCTGCTGTTCGGAATTTTGGATTTAATGTTCGAATGAGGTTCTAATAATATTAAGATCGTATACAGATGAAAAGAATATTCTTATATATTGCGCCCCTAGTTTTGTTAGCTTCGTGCGCAAAAAACCTGGACGACTATAATGTCGATCAGAAAAATCCTGCAGAAGTTTCGCAGGCGCCACTCTTCAGTAATGCACTGAAAGAACTTACGGATGATGTAACTTCTCCGAGCGTTAATATCAATGTGTTTCGGTTTTGGATTCAGCAATGGACTGCCACGACATACCAAGACGAGCCTCGATATAACTTTGTTACCCGAAATATTCCTGAAAATTTTTGGGAGCCGCTTTATCAAGAAGTTTTACATGATCTAAAGCAAGCAAAGACTTATGCAACCGAGGATACGGAAATTGAAGACGTTCAACGGAATAATCAAATAGCTGCTATTGAAATTACTTCTGTTTATGCCTGGACGGTGCTCGTCAATACATGGGGAGATGTACCTTATACAGAGGCTCTTTCCGATATCGGCCAACCAAAATACGATGATGCAGCCACGATTTACGGCGATTTACTGAATAGATTGGATGCGGCGATAGCCATGATAGACCCGAGTGGAGAAGGTTTTGGCAGTGCAGATTTATTGTATGGTGGTGACATGGCCGCTTGGCTGAAGTTTGCGCATAGCTTAAAACTAAAAATGGCCATAACTCTTGCTGATGTAGACGAGCTCAGGGCACGTGAAATCATCACAGCTTCAGCAGCAGCTGCTTTTACGAGCAATGCAGACAATGCCGCCTTTGCCTATGTTTCGGCCTCGCCTAATAATAATCCGGTTTCCAATAATTTGAATTCTCAGTTTACTTCGCGGCAAGATTACGTAGCTGGAGGACCGTTTGTTAATGTATTGAATAGCTTGGAAGATCCAAGGCGCCCATTCTTCTTTACTACCGTTAATGGTGAATATGTTGGTGGAGGAATTGGGTCCAGTAATCAATATTCAACGAACTCCAAGCCAAGTGATAAAGTAATTGCCCCTGATTTCGAAGCACTGCTACTCGATTATTCGGAAGTAGAGTTCATTTTAGCGGAAGCTGCTGCCCGATGGGGCATCGGAGGCACACCAAGCGAGCATTATAACAAAGCGATTGAAGCATCTATCACCTATTGGGGTGGAGACGACCGCGATGTAGCGAACTATTTAGCGCAGCCAGCGGTTGCTTATGCTAGCGCTTCGGGTGATTGGAAAGAAAAGATTGGCGTTCAAAAGTGGTTAGCTTTATATAACCGAGGTTATGATGCCTGGGTAGAATGGAAAAGACTTGATCACCCTCAGCTGGAGCCTGCCTTCCGAGCGGTGGACCCGGGCATTATACCTAACCGACTCACTTATCCGGTGAGCGAACGTACACTGAATGGTACCAACGTAGACGCTGCGGCCTCAAAATTAGGAGGAGATGATGTGGTTCATAAAGTTTTCTGGGATGTGAATTAAGCGTCAATTAGCTATTATAAATTTGAAATGCCTTCCGCAAGGGAGGCATTTTTTGTTATGACGTTTTCCGTCGAAGATTCAATAAATCAAGCGATAAAGAGAAATTGCCAAAATGTTACAATTGAGACTTCTAATATTGTTCTAATGTATCTGAGCCACATTTTTTGTAACATTTTTTTATTTTTTTTGAAAATTTTAAAATAGAAGGAATATTTGCGGTTGAATTTAACATTTTTTAACATCTAGCTAATATTAAAGCTTGTTAGCTACAAGCGAATAGACGAATCTTTTATGTACTTCCAAAGAACATAAGAAGGTTTACTGAGGATACAAAAAGAAGTACTTACGATAGAGGAAATGGATACCCAAGCGAGGGCATACGTACTTATTATTAAACCAGGTGAATAGATTCTATTCAGCCAATCTTTTCTCTTTTATTTAATTGCTTATAATACCCTATTTTATATTTTAACTAAAATCAAACACATGAAACAAAAACTACTAAGTTTTTTTCTGGCGTCATTTCTGCTCTTGGGAGTGGCTTATGCGCAGGAGAGAACGATTAGAGGAAAGGTGACTTCTTCAGCAGGAGAAGCTTTACCTGCAGTGTCCGTGATTGTCACGGGTACAACTACCGGTACACAAACCAATGCAGAAGGTAATTTTAGCCTGAATGTACCCGACGGAGCAAGTTCCATCACCGTATCTTACATTGGATACACTAAACAAGTTATTAACCTAACGCAGTCGAATACTTATAATGTCGTCCTTTCGGAAGATGCTGCGCAGCTGAATGAGGTTGTTGTAACTGCATTAGGTATATCGCGCCAAAAAAAATCCCTTGGTTATTCCGTTCAAGAGATTAAAGGTGAAGATGTTTCCCAAACAAAGCAAACAAACTTTGTGAACAACTTAAATGGTAAAGTAGCAGGGGTACAAGTTGTAGGAGGTAGTGGTAACATGGGTGGATCTGCTAAAATCAGCATTCGTGGCATTAGTTCCATTACAGGAAATAACAATCCGCTTTTTGTGGTAGACGGTATTCCTATGGACAATTCGAACTTTGCTCCAATAAGCGCTACAACGGGTAAGCCAGGAACAAACCAAGCGCGCGGTGCCGGTGGTTATGATTATGGAAATACCATTCAAGACATCAATCCAGATGATATAGAAAGCTATTCCGTATTAAAAGGAGCTGCAGCAACAGCACTATATGGTAGTAGGGCACTAAACGGGGTCATTTTAATTACCACAAAGAAAGGCTCTAAGAAGAAAGGCTTGGGTGTTTCTTACAATTTTAATGCACAGATGGATAAGGTCTATAAGTTGCCTGACTACCAAAATCAATATGGAGGAGGAGCTTGGGATGATGAACTTGGCGGACCACAACCTTTTCAAAGACTATATACACCAAATGGAACTTATCAAGATGAAAATGGCGAACGTTACGATTTATTGGTAGATTATGCGAGAGACGAATCTTGGGGACCGAAATTCGATCCTAATCTGCTTGTAAGACACTATTGGTCGTTTGAAGGTGATGAGGCTGGTGTAAGTGCTCCTTGGGTGGCACACCCCAATAACGTACGCGATTTTTTTGAAACAGGCATGACCTATACAAATAACGTCGCGTTGGACGGTGCTAATGATCAAGGAAGTTTTCGCGTTGCTTATACGAATTTGAGCCAGAACTTTATACTACCTAACTCTAAATTCGAAAAGAATAACATTTCCTTTAATGGTAATTACAATTTCTCTCCCCGCCTTCATGCGGATTTGAGTGCTAATTACGCTGGAACAAAAGCAACCGGTCGTCCGGGAACCGGGTATGACGGCGCTAACGTTATGCAACAGTTCAACAACTTTGGACAGCGCAGCTGGGATATTGAACATATGCGGAACTATGAAAATCCTGATGGTTCTCAACGTACATGGAACAGAAGAGCATACGACGATCCTGCAGCGAATTACACTGACAACCCGTATTGGACACGTTATAAAAACTACCAGAATGATGGAAGGGATCGGTTCTATGGTGTTTTTGGCTTAACTTATGACATCACGGATGAATTGAAGGTAAGTGCCAAAGCGATGACTGATTTTTATACCGATATACGTCAAGAGCGGATCGCCTTTGGATCCAATGCCGTGCCATTTTACTCCCACTACGAACGTTTCAATAAAGAAGAGAACTTCGAAGCCAGAATTAGCTACAATAAGACATTTAACGATTTCAGTGTAAATGCGATGGCGGGTGTTAACAGAAGGGAAAATCAGTATCGTATCAATGGTGGACAAACAGTAGGCGGATTAAACGTAAAAGACTTTTTCAATTTGCGTAACTCTACATCTCCAGCCTTACTCATTGAACAATTGTTTCAAAACCGGATGAATTCGGTGTTCGCCAGTGCCTCATTCGGTTATAAAGATTTTATTTACTTAGATCTTACCGGAAGAAACGACTGGTCTTCAACTTTGCCTGCTAATAATAATTCATTCTTTTATCCGGCAGCATCTGCCTCATTCGTTTTCTCAGAATTGGGATCAATGCGTGACTCCGGTTGGTTAAACTTTGGAAAGTTGCGTTTCGGAGCAGCTAAAGTAGGTAACGATACGGACCCTTATCGTCTGCTGAATATCTTTGAACCGGATCAAAGTATTGGCGACAATCCAAGCTATACGCGTCCATTGCAACTCAATAATCCAAACCTGAAGCCTGAAACGGCGGTTGAATACGAGGCCGGTTTAGAGATGCGCATGTTTGACAACCGTTTTGGATTTGACTTTTCAGCCTACCATAAAACGGCAAAAGACCAAATTATTCCGTTGGCGATTTCACCGACTTCCGGATATTCCAGCAGAATTATTAATGCCGGAAAAATGCAAAATAAAGGTCTAGAATTGGCTATTTACGGTACTCCAATTAAGACAAGCGGTGGTTTCACTTGGGATGCAACTTTCAACATTGCAAGAAACGTTAATAAACTTATAGAGCTGTATACCGATCCGGTAACTGGTGAAAGAGTGACCAATCTAACAATAGGAACAGCACCTTTTATTGCTACCATTAATGCTGAAGAAGGCGAATCCTACGGAAGTATCATGGGAACTAATTTCGTGTACGACGAAAACGGCGATAAGGTTGTATTACCAAATGGATTGTATAAAGTAAGTAATGGTGTAGAAAAAATTGGAAGCATTTTGCCAGATTTTACCGGAGGCTTTATGAATACATTTAGCTACAAAGCCTTTTCTTTAGGCGTAAACTTTGATTTTCAATCAGGTGGAGATGTTTTCTCAATTACGAACCTGTTCGGTAAATCATCGGGTCTTTTTGAAGAGACCGCTGCAAATGGTATCAGAGAAAATGGAATTATCGTACCTGGCGTTAAAGAAGACGGTACCCCTAATGATGTTTCAATTGATGCATATACGCACTTTAATGCAAATGGTGGACAAAGAATTGCTGCTGAGAATGTATATGACGCGAGTTATATTTATCTAAGAGAGGTAAACCTTGGCTACAACTTGCCTAAATCTTTTGTAGAGAAATTGAGATTGCAAAGTGTTCGAGTTGCCTTGACAGGTCGGAATTTATGGCTTATGAAGTCGAATATTCCACATGTTGATCCATCGGCAATTGCTTTATCAACAGGCAATCTTCAAGGTATTGAAGGGGTATCGATGCCTTCTACAAGAACCTTTGGCTTTAATCTAAACGTAACTTTTTAATTGACAGCAAATGAAACGATATAATTATAAAATTGGCTTTCTAGCTATTTTAGGCCTAATAGGACTGGGGTCTTGTACGAAGAGCTTTGAGGAGCTTAATTATGACCCAAACAACGCACATGAGGTCAACCCTGAATATTTGTTATCCTATGCACAGAAAAACGCGATGGATAATACTTGGGATGAATGGCAGAATGGACGTTTTGGTTTACTCTACTCGCAACAGTGGTCGCAACCGGATTATACAGAAGAAAGTAGATATCAAATTAGAACCAATGTTAACTATAATCTTTGGTTGGCATATTACCATGATGTACTTAATAATTTAGAGGAAAGTGTTAAGCAAAACGAGGCAGATTTAATTAGCGGGTCGCCGAATAAATCAGCTATCTCTAAGATATTAAAAAGCTGGGCGTTTCATGTTTTGACAGATATCTATGGAGATATTCCTTATAGCGAAGCCCTTCAAGGAGAGGCTGCGCTTAACCCTAAATATGAATCATCGCAGGTCATATACGCTGATTTGTTAAAAACCTTGCAAGAGCAGGTGAGTATATTGGACGAAAGTCAGCCAAGCTATGGCTCTGGCGATAATATCTACGGAGGTGATGTTCTAAAATGGAAAAAGTTCGCGAACTCGCTTATCGTAAGAATCGCCTTGCGTATGGTAGACAAAGACACACAGGCTGCGAGAAGTGCGATTGAAGCCGCGGTGAGCTCGGGCGTTTTTCAAGGTAATGAAGATAATGCACTCTATCACTATTTAGCAAACGCTCCGAATAACAATCCAATCAACGAAAGTTACAAATCAAGAACGGGCGATTTTTCAGTTTCGAAGACGTTGGTTGACTACATGAAGGAAGTTAATGATCCAAGATTGCCTGTTTATGCAAGTCCTGCAGCCGTAAGCGGTGAATATATTGGTTATGTATATGGATCTTCCACTGTCATTAACGCTAATCAAGTTTCCTTGCCTGGTACACGTATTAGAGCAGCAGAAGAACCTGGAATTTTTATGAGCTATCCTGAAGTAGCTTTTGCTTTAGCTGAAGCAGCAGAAAGAGGTTTTAGTGTAGGGGGAACTGCCGAAGACTTTTATAAAAAAGGGATTACTGCCTCTATGAACTATTGGGGTGTTACGGATGCCAACGCTATTAACCAATATATAGCAGGAAGCCCATATAACAGCAGCGACTGGAAGAATGTGATAGGAGTACAAAAGTGGTTAGCTATGTATATGCAGGGAATTCAAGCATGGTTAGAAAGAATACGTCTTGATATCAAAAAACCTGGTGGGGCCCAATTATTTGTTGCTCCAGTTAGCGGAAGCCTTGATCAAAACGTTGATTTTGTGCCGTACAGAATGACTTATCCGGTTGAAGAGCAAACAAGAAATGCGGTCAATTATAGAGAAGCCGTTTCAAAGATCCCTGGAGGCGTTGATTCTAAAGGCGCTAAACAGTGGTGGATGCCGTAGTCCCCATATTTGTCATGTATAAACAGTGGGGCTTTCTTTAAAACTAAGAAAGCCTCGCTGTTTAAAAATCTTGCATGTTTCATCTAAATCTCTTTTGTCAATTGTACTAATCTCTTAAATTCAGGAGTTTTACAATTGATAAATTAGCTCCGTATAGATGGAGGTTCAATGACCGTTAGTTTTGTTTAAAGACAAGGGAGTTTGATATTTAGTTTGAGATGGGGATAGAGTTTTATATTGCACAAAGTATTCTACTCGTTTTTATTGATAGTATCTAGAACATTCCCTTAGCGGTAATAACAACAATTGGGATGCTATTATTTACAATATTGTTGATTCTAACGCGAACAGATGTTGCCGTTTTACTCAATACGGTTGCACCACTTACCTCGAATGATGTATTCGATAAACCGATTTCTTCAGGCAAATAGTAAATAACGGTTTGCTCTAATGGTCGTACAACAGGTTTGCCAAGTATTTGAAAATCCGCAGGGGCCCTCACTTCAAATTCAAAACCATCTATGGTATCCGTGCAGGAAAAGAATCCCATCTTTCCGCCGTTATTTCCTAGAGATTTTATTGTCACACTTGAGCCAATATTACTTCCAACGATTTGTGAGCCTCCCTTTACATACCATTTTACTGGTATGTTTATAATAAACCCACTTGCACTATATCCGATGGTTTGAGTAGTACCAACGCACATCTCTTCTTCTCCTTCAAACTGAAGAACAGACGTTTTTGTAATTTTCATATTTTTTAGGTAAAGATATGTTGGTTTTGAAACTTGACTTGATGCTCTAAATACGATATAGTTAGAGCATTCGTTCGCTGTAAAGCTCAGATTGACTGTTTTGCTTTGGTTTTTTGGAGTATTCTTTTGCCCTTGTGGAATTTTCCATGATACTACGTTATCATTAGATGTTCTTAATAAAAGTGGCTTCAATGAACAGAGATCTGTTGCGCTGCTCAAATTTAAACTCTTTAACGTGAATATCTCGAGTTCTGGGAAATAGGTTTTGCAATCTACACCCAAAAGACCACAGTCATCGTTGTACCCCTCCATATTGACTGGCACACTAATGGCATAGTTATTACCTTTGACGAAGTTATGCTTAAAGATTATATATGCATTATCTGAGAAGCCTAGCTCAAATTTTATCAGACTGTCACTTTTGCCTCGCGTCACATTCCCAGATATCTTATACAGTGTGTCGATTTTCATCGATCCGGCTGGGGTATAGTTTGGGTTAAACCGATTAATCGTTTTGATGAGTGAAGGAGTTGGTGGAATAACTGCTGCTATTTTTTGAATGGGTTGAAGCTTCGCATCGATTTGCTTATCTTCTTCTTTTGAGCACGACCAAACAAGGACTGAGCCACATGCGTCCAAAACGCTGAAAAATAATTAAGGAAAAAGAAGGAGTACGGCTAAAAAGCCGTGTGTTTTGAGTGCTTAAATCAAACATTAACCTCCGATGGTACCATCCGCTGTGCGGATAGCATGAATGCCATAAAGATAACATACCTGATGAATAAATATAAGTTTATTCAGTCAGTTATTGTCTTATTTTCCGAGGGAAAAATTCGACAGGCTGGTAAAAAAGCATGGTAGCGATAAGCACAGGAAAGGGATCAACAGCTGGGCCCACTTTGTGTCGATGCTGTTCTGCCATATAGGTGGAGCCAGTTCCGTCCATGATATCAGCAAGGGCCTTAGGATCACCACGGGCAATATCAACCACCTGGGTATAGGTCGCGTTCCTTGCAAATCAAGTCTTTCCTATATCAACAGACATCGTAGTTACGAACTCTTCAGGGACTTTTATTATAAAATGCTGGAAGAGTTGTGGCATCGGCACAGTTTCGCCCTTACGGGTCTTAAAAGACTGAAACGGATTGTATATCTGCTGGACGCCACGGTGATTCCCCTGTGCCTGAAGGTGTTCGACTGGGCTACCTACCGTAGCACCAAGGGGCAGTGAAGATGCATACGGTGCTGGATTATGATGGCTGCCTGCCGGTATTCACTGCCATCACCGAAGGAAGTGTCCATGAGATCAATGTGGCAAAAAAGCTTTCTTTTCCCCTCGGGAGCGTCATCGTAATGGACCGGGGATACGTTGATTATAAATGGCTATGTGTTTTGGACAGCAACCGGTGTTTTTTTGTTACCAGGGCAAAAACGAACATGGCCTACCGGATTGTTGAAGATAATACCGAAAAAAGTGCGGGCAATACCTTTATCCTTGCAGACCGGCTTATTACCCTTACTGCCTGGAAGGCTTCAGCGGAATACAGCGGGGAAATGCGCATGGTTGTTTATTTGGACAACACAACGGGGCAGGAATACACCTTTATTAAAAACAATCTCCACTGGAAGGCACAGACCGTGGCTGATATCTATAAAGAAAGATGGCATATCGAAGTGTTCTACAAACACGTAAAACAGCACCTGAAAATAAAATCATTCGTGGGCACAAGCGAAAATGCAGTAAAAATACAACTCTGGACTGCTCTGATTGCTGTGCTGCTCCTAAAATTCTTACAGCAGAAAGCCGGATACAGATGGTATTTGTCCAATCTGGTAACATTTATCAGACTGAATCTCTTTGTTAAAATCGGACTTATAAACTGGCTCAACAATCCTTTCTACGACCAAAAGCAGATTATAGAAATAGGGCAGCTGAAATTATTTGATGGTTAAATTTATGCCAACACCCGGGGATAGTATTCTCTGCTCAACAAAAATATCACCCTCAATAGTAGCGAACCAACAATCTTTTACCTCCAAAATTTATTTTGGACAGGTGTGGAGTAAAGCTTTATGTAGTTTGATTAATTGAAAAAAAATGTTAAATTAGCATCGACAGTGTTCTGTTTAATAATGCCTGTTCCTATTATGATTCGATTAAATACGATATTCTTCAAAATATTTTTTCTTCTTGTTGCGCTTTCTTTTATGATCTCTTGCAACAAAGATAACATCAAAACGACTGATCAAGAAGAAGGTCTAATCGTTGTGTCGTCACCTGGGAAAGTTGGTCAGTATAGTATCATTGACCAAGGCTCTGCGGTTTTGCAACCCACTAAAGTGGGTAGGCAATCTTTATTGGACTGGGAGCATATTAAATACATGCCTACTCCTGCTGGTAAGGAGCCTATTCTCGCTCCTTGGTTTAGCTTGTCACAAGATTATGATAGTAACTACATGCTCGACTTTAAAAAAAGAGACGGATGGGAATTGCTATATAATACTTTTTCAACGGAATACGAAAATCCTTTAGACTTTTTTATACTATATAATAAATATCGTGGTATAATAAGAATGTATAAATATATCGACAATACTGATATTAGTCAAATTAAAGATCTCAATGTCTTGTATAATACAATTAAGATGCATTCAGGAGGGGGGCATACCCTTATTTTTTCCGATCAACTTATTGTTGATCTCAATAAACAATCTAACAGTGTTAGTATTATTGAACCGAAAGAGGTTAAGAACAATAGTTGGTATATTTCTGAGTTTGAAGTAGCTTATGATCCTAATGTAAGCGATTCTCAGATGTTAAATTTTGTAATGGGATTTGGAAAAACAACGCAAAGTACTATTGGGAGACACGATTTTTCAGGAAGTCTGCCTTTAAGATTTAACATACAAAATCAAAGTTTTCCATATGTGGGCGGAGCAGGCGAATTATACCAAATTAACTTGAGGTCAGCTAAGGAGTTGCAGGATGCAAAAAATATTATACCAGAATTTTCTATAGATAGCAACATTCTTGACACTAATGATTCCAAAGAAATCGATCTTTTTAATGCTGTCACTGCGGACAAAAAAATGTCTCAAATGATTAAGGTAGCCACGACTGCTTCTGTTAATAATTTAGTGAATAACGCATTGATCACGACTCCAGTAGTCGGATGTCCTGGGTTTGATTGGAGTAATGGTGTTGGGGAGTTCCCAATTTTTAATGAGTCATTAGGTGTTTTTTACTTGAATAAGATGCCCGAGGTATTTTTTACAAAAACTAGCGGAGAGCTTGCTTATAAGTACCAATTAAACGAAGGCTCATTAGAATATCTTTTTAATCCGTTTGTGAGCAAGTATGCAACGATAGAAAATATAGAACAGGAAATGCTTGCTGTAGAGGATGGAGTTGAGAACGCTTTGATAAGTTCAAAAGTCTATAAAGGGAGACAACTAAGCTCCAATAAAGCCTTGGACGTAGTCGGCGTTAGAGTATCTTTCGATTTGGTACCGAGTAATGGAAGCAGCAAAGTTCATATAATAAAAACTTTTAAGGCTAATATAGTGGACAAATAGGCTTTTTTTTGAGATTTATAGAAATCATGAAAAGGTTGCCGTCAGCGTTTTTGTGTTTTCAGGCAACTCTTGTCAAAGGGGAAATTAATCATGGATAAGTTTAAACAAATGTAGAGATCTTAAAGGAACAACCATTGTGTTTTTGCCGCACTGACTTTAATCTGGCTATCCGTAAAATTGAACAACATAATCGTAATAGAGCTTGCTCTTTCGAAACTTAAATAGTAATACTGGTAGAGTAGATCGGATAGTTGCAGTCGCTCTGAGATTGTTTCTCTTGTTTTATTTAGGATTGCGGAGATGAAAATAAACGGAGCTATCAAGGTATAGGTTTCCAGTGCCTATCACTCAATAGGACCCTACGGAACAGGATAGTGATGATACAAATGGGTTTAGCACTCATCGTGGTTTTTCAGAACACTGCAAACAATGGAGAGATTAAATTCTATCGTTTCGCTCATGATATCCTGTAAACTACCATTATTAAAATTCATTTAGCTATCGAATCGGCTCATTTTTCCGATAGAAGGCTGCGTTTTATTAGTAAAATAGGTTATTTCGATTGCACTATGCCGTATTGAGGTGCTGGAATACGACACAGTGCCATCAAGGTTCGGCATCGTGCTCTTTGATTGATACGTTTTACTATCAAAGATTTGTGTTTCGCTAGTCAAATAAGCCGTCTCGCTTTCAGTTTAATTCGCTTCGCTTATAAAGGACTCTATTTTGCTAATAAAATGTGAAGTTTTAGTGGCGGTTTTCTTTGTGTTCAGGGAGGCGAAGCAAAGAAAAGTAGGAGCTCATTGAAAACATAATAAATCGAATAGCTTCTGACGCTGTTAAAATAGCGTAATTAGCAGTTATTGAATTAACCTTCATCCAATATTTGTGGTAAATAGGAAAGCGATAAAGGAAGTAAGGCGTGAGAAGCGAAGCCTTATTTTATACTGGATCCATCTTGTGAGATCGCAGAAGTGAAGACAAATCGGGAAAAGAAAAAGGAGTTGGAAGATTGGCTGGAAGGAAAAGATTAATCTTCTATACGAAATAATATAGTTAACTCTTGTTACAATTCTTATCTAATTTTAATTTTAGATGATGACTAAACATTGATGATTTGTAATTCTATGTGCTTTTTTAAATAAGTCTATATGATTGAATTTTTTTTCGGATTTTCTTTTTAAAAGTCTATCTTGCAAAGAAGCTAGACTATCCCATAGGCTGGCTTGCGGCCTTATTCTGGGGGTACTCTAAGATAATTGCTTTATCCTTGTGTTGATTCTTTTAGAAAAGATAAGTTTAGGATTTATTAAATAAACAAAATATGAAAAACCTATTTCCAGCTAACATTCTTATTTCTAGCTTGCGTTGCTTTTGTTTTGTTTCAAGGTCTGCAAGTATCAATGCCGAAGTGGCTTAGTTTTAGTTATGGTTAAATACAGTTGATGTCCAGCTCTTTAATCAATCGCTGCTATCGAGAGCATAATAGTCGGAGCTTATACTATTAGATGAACTACTTTGCTGTCGTATTTAAATTATGTGTCTTATGACTATGAAAATGACAGGTGTAAAACAAAGACACTCAAGAGATAGGTAAAGTGTGATTTTAGTGCCTTTTTGAATAACTTTATTTTGCTGATACTAATTTGTAACTTTGGATATTTAATATTTTATGTTATGTTTGATAAAATTAAAATTATGAAAAGATGTTTACCAATAATTCTAGTCTTTACGTTTGTGTTTTCATGTTCTAAGAAAGACTCGTTTGAGAAAGATAGAGACTCGAAACAAGACAGGTCTATTACCTTTGATCAGGCGATGAGCATGATAAAAAGCGGAACAAATGCTGCAACTTCGAACGTCGCGCTTTCAACTACACCAAACACGAAATCAACAACTATAAATTTTCAATCCTTTCAAGGATATGACGCTTGTACTACATCAGAAAAGACCGTTAATGGTATTACTTTCAAATCTACTCAAGGATTCTCTAAGCTTAACGTAAATAATCTTAATCCTCAGACTTATTACTATTTAAGCCTATCTACTTTACACGCCTACTCTGAATCCTTACCTGGGAGTTATGGCAGCGGTATGGCAATTAAGTATCCCTTTAAGCAAGGGTCGATATATAAAATAAAGACTACTCTTGGTGGAACAGATTATGAATGGGGGCAAACTAAAGATATTAGAAGATTTCCGACTTTACAGGCAAGGTTAACCAATAACCCAACAATTATGTCGATTTGTGCAAATTCGGGTCCAATTAATTTGACAGGTTCGTCCGAGCCGACACAGATTTTTCCCGCTATAGCTAAGGGATCTACAAAGGCAGTTGAATTATTATTTACTGCTGATAAATGTTACGATTATCTTTGGCTAAGCGCTCTTCCAAATACTTCTGGAAAATCAAACTCTACAGCAGAACTATGGAACAATATTGTTATCGAAGAACAAAATCAATTTGCAGTTGTAGGACCGGAATCTTTGACCGTTAATCAGGTTGCCACATATTCTGTTGAAGCCTTTTCTTTGCCAATTAACTCAAATTTTACATGGTCTGTTTCCGGCGATTTTCAAATAGTTGGTAGCAACGTGGGACCTTCTGTAGCGATAAAAACAACAGGCTTAGGGGGCGGGGAAATTTCTATAAGTCTTAACGGATGTAATAAAATCGTTTCGAAAGTTTATACCTCACCAATTGTTAATGAAGTTCGGTTGGAGGGGCCTTCATTTCTGTATGAACTTGGAAATTTTTCAACGTTTCAAATTGTAAAAACTGGCTCGTCAGTTAATAGAGTTATTTCGCAGGTCACCTGGACGCCACCTCCTGGCTGCTTTATTCAGGTTACATCAAATACAACAGCTGACATTAGGGCTGGTCAACCGTCACAATCTGATTACTTGATCGTTTCATTTCTAATGGATGGAGTTCCAATCACGTTAAAGAAACCTATAACAATCCAAATATTAAGCCCTAACCCTGGAGATCCAGGTACAACGACTTAGTAAGAATAATTTGTTTAGATCTAGGCGAAATATAAACAAAAGAAGAACTGGTTACATATACAATTTATCTCCTTTTTAGGAAGGGGCCGACTAAAAAGGAGATAAATTTGTCTCCTCATTCCTCGAAGAATTGTGAAGACAGGATTGTCGGTCCTCATGCGGACAACCATCTTAACTATATTTTATCGGCGTTAATTTTCTTATCGACGGCAACAACTGTCTGAAATAGCAAGTAAATGTAACTACTTTCTAAAACTACTTTGCTTTAATTTGTTATTCGCAAAAGAAGTTCTAGCATTTCAATTTGCAACTTATTTGACTATTTTGAGGTACATAGCGTTACAATTCTCATGAAATTTTAATAAGCAATCATTGGATTATTTGTATTCGTGAGTATGAGGATTTTCAATACTTTAATTACCTTGTTTGTTACAATCGCGTTTTTAAGGAAGCTAGTAAAAACGGCGCTACAAGCTTTTTTGCTGAAATTTTATCCTACATTTATGAATAGATAAAAAAAAACCTTGCAAAATATTTTCAATATCTTAATTTTGGTAACTAATTGTCAAATTTTTCTTATAATAACTTAAGTGTAACGTATTGAGATAGATTTACTTAGCCTAATTAGGATGACAAATGTAAGTGAAGAAGAATTGAGTGGATTGATCAACCTATTCTAAAGCCATTTTTCCTGTCTTTTGCGTACACTGAACTCGAATTATTATGATAAGTAGCAATTTGTATATTGTTCAACGGATCAATATCCGGGACCAAGTGAAAGGATATGCCTTGACATCATACTTGATGCGTAAACCTTATCGGGTTCAGCCTAAATATAGTCCAGTTGCTTTATATTTAATCAATTTAATATTTTAACCAAAACACAAAACACATGAAACAAAAACTACTAAGTTTTTTCTTACTGTTTACTCTCTTAATAGGAGCAGTATACGCGCAGGAAAGGAGGGTCAGCGGAAAAGTGTCTGACGAAAACGGACAGCCCCTACCAGGAGTATCAGTGGTAGTGAGCGGTTCAACTATTGGAACCCAGACCAGCAATGATGGAATGTTTTCTTTATCCGTTCCAGCAGGAGCTGTAAGCTTAACTTTCAGTTATATTGGTTACAAAACCTTAGTACAAAGTTTAAGCGCTGGAAACAATTTAGATGTAACGCTAGGTATTAACGCTTCTGAGTTATCGGAAGTTGTGGTTGTTGGTTATGGACAGCAGAGTCGAGCTTTAAGTACTCAAACAGTAGCGTCTGTAAGTTCGGAGTCTTTTAAAAATGTACCTATTCAGACTCCCCAGCAAATTCTACAAGGGCAAGCTGCTGGCGTTAATATGGTGAACTCATCGGGTGTTTTAGGTGCTGAAGCGCAAATTACCATTCGAGGTGGTTCCTCTCTAAGTGCGGGTGGACGTCCGTTGTATGTAATTGACGGTGTACCTCTAAATTCTGCTGGAGCGCAGTATACTCAAGCGCAAGGAGGTGCCTCAGCCCTTAACCCATTGATTAACATCAATCCCAATGATATTGAAAGTATGACGGTATTAAAGGACGCCTCTGCAGTTGCAATCTATGGATCAAGGGGTTCTAACGGGGTCATACTTATTACTACCAAAAAGGGAACTGGGCAAGGTAAAACAAAGATAAATGCGGATTACTTTACAGGGTTCTCCAAGCCAACTTCCTTAGAACCAATGATGAACGCTGATCAGTGGCGTCAATTTCGAACCGATTATTTGACAGCGAATAATGCCTCTGTTCCGCAATTCCCAACGACAAGTTACGATTGGATAGATAATGTTGTTAGAACGGGTCATGTGAATACCGCGAACCTCAGCGCTACTGGAGGAAGTGAAAAGACAACGTTTTTTGTTGGAGGAACGTATTCTACTGAAAGTGGTTATACGATAGGAAACCAAATGGATCGTTTATCTGGACGCATTAATTTAAATCATAAGGTCTCTGATAAAGTGAATTTTGGTGTAAATTATAATCTTTCTCACGTTGATATGGATAGAATTGGGGCAGAGAACAATACTTATGCACCACTTACATCGGCTTATTTGCAATTGCCTTATATTACACCATATGGTCCTGACGGAAAGTTTCAAAACACGGGCTTTATTGCTAATGTAATTGCTATTGAACAGACTGGTATAAATAAAAATTGGTCGGATAGAAGTACTGGTAACGCTTACGCAGAATTGGAAGTTATTGAAGGTTTGAAACTGAAGACCGATTGGGGAATTGATAACTATAAAATTGACGAAAAATATAGAGAGTCAGATTTGCTAACACCTGGTGGTTATGGATATCGTACTAATTATACCGATAATAAATGGTTGACTACCAATACGCTGAATTATAACAAAACTTTTGATGGCAGACACAACATCGGCGCATTGCTAGGTTACAGTTTTGAAAAGGCTACATTGACGCAAATATTTGTGGAAGGAACAGGTTATGCTAGCGATGGGTTGCCTAATGTTGGATCAGCATCAAATCCAGTTTCCGCATCTGAAGAGATTTTTGACTGGGCGCTTGAATCTCAGTTTGCGCGTGTAAACTATAGTTTCGATGATAAGTACTTGTTTGAAGGATCTTTTCGTCGTGATGGTTCCTCGCGGTTTGGACCGAATAAAAAATATGGAAACTTCTATGCTCTATCAGGCGGTTGGGTCATTTCCAATGAAGGTTTTTTCAATAAGGATAATAATATTGCTCAATTCCTGAAATTGACCACTAGTTATGGAACAGCTGGGAATGATAATATAGGTTATTATGATTATCTAGGCACTTTCTTAGCGGGAACCGATGCCAATAGTCAGATTGTTAATTATAATGGTGAGTCTGGGTTAGTTCCAAGCAGGGTTGCAAATCCCAATTTAAGCTGGGAAGAAACGGCTCAGTTCGATGTGGGACTAAGCGGTCGATTCTTCAACGCGATCGATATTCAAATGAATTTTTATAATAAGACATCGCGGGATCTATTGCTTAATGTACCATTACCTTTTACAACAGGATTCGCTAGTGCGTCGCAGAATGTAGGTAAACTAAGAAATAGAGGTTTTGAATTTACAATCAACTCTGAAAATATCAATCGCGATCATTTTACTTGGAGAACCTCTTTTAATATAGCGTTCAACAAGAACACGGTTTTGGAGCTACCTGAAAATAGAGACGAAGACGGAAGAAACTTTTTGGGAACAGGCGAGCAAAGAGCAATTGTAGGACATTCTAAAAATACGTTTTATTTGATACGATATAACGGAATCAACCCGGAAACCGGGGATGCGGAGTGGTTAACAAAAGATGGTACACCTACTACATCACCAACGGCTGCTGATCGGGTGATAGTTGGCAAAGCAGACCCAACGTTTCAAGGTGGTATCACTAATACCTTTACATTCAAAGGTTTTGATTTAACTGCATTTTTTAACTTTACTCAAGGCAATGATGTTTATATCGATGGCTTAGAATTTACTGATAATTTCGGATCAGGTTCCTACAATAAAAGCGTGAAGCTTTTAGACTACTGGAGACAACCTGGCGATCAAGCCTTTGCACCTGCATTGAATAGTGATACAAGAACAACCTATCATCAGCCGTCCACGAAGCAAATGATGGATGGTTCTTATTTGAGACTAAAGACGTTAACCCTAGGATATAACTTGCCAAGCAGTTTTTTGGCAAAAACAAAAATATTCTCGAGTGCGAGAATATATTTCCTCGGTCAGAATTTGTGGACTGTTAAAAGTAAGGATTTTAGAGGTGATCCTGAAATTTCAGCTAATGGAGCTAGTAATTTAACAATAGGTCAAAGTTTCTTTGCACTACCACAGGCAAAATCATACACATTCGGAGTTAATCTTACACTTTAAAATATAAGAACATGAAAATCAGATATATATATTTAACTTTTGCGATGTTGGTTTTCCTTTCAGCATGCGAAAAGAAATTAGACTTGCTTCCGCAACAGGACTTAACAGAAGAACTTGTCTTTAGTAGTCCAGAAACCACTCTAAGCGCCCTTCGGGGAGTATATAGCACAACCCAAACGTTGGAATTTTATGGTTCGATGCCTCAGGTTATTGCTGATTACATGGCGGATAATGTTGATTTTATTGGGACATTTCCAACCCTTCAACAATTAAACGATTTTGCATCTGTATCGACAAATAGTAGTGTTTATGATGTTTGGGAAATACATTATCAGGTAATCACAAGAGCTAATAAGGTAATTGCTAATGTACCAAATGTTGAGGGACTTTCGGACGAATTGAAAGCCCAGTACATCGCTGAAGCGAAGTTCTTAAGAGCACTAGCATATTTTCAGTTAGTGAATTTCTTCGCGCAACCATTTCAAGTCAGTAACGGCAACAACTTAGGTGTTCCGCTCGTTCTGGAAGACTTTACTGGAGAAGTTACCTATCCTTCGCGGAGTTCATTAAATGAAGTCCATGCTCAAATATTAAAGGACTTAGAAGAAGCTGTACCTGCGCTTCCGTCATCCTATGAAAGCGCTTCGGATACGAGGGGAAGAGCTACAAAAGGAGCTGCCTACGCCCTGCTGTCTCGTTTATATCTTTATAGAGAAGAATGGGCTCAGGTGGTTGAAGCTGCCAATAATACACTTGAGCAAGGAATATATGATTTAGCTGCAGATTTTAGCTTCTATAATGGAAATACTAGTGAAGATGTATTCACCATTCAGAATAGTGCAACAGACAATGGTAGAACAGGTGCCGGTGGCTGGGCCTCTTATTATATGCCCGCTTCTGCTGGTGGGCGAGGCGATGCTCCATTCTCTCAAAGTTTAATTCAGGCATTTGAAGCGGAGCCTGGAGATAAGCGTTTCAATTTAAAAATAGAAGGACAAACTGCTGGAATAGACTACTTTTTCAATAACAAATTTCCAGATGCAGTAAACAACAGCGACAACTCTCCTGTTATTAGGACAACGGAAGTTTACCTAAATTTAGCTGAAGCATTGGCGCATTTGAGTACAACCCCAGATGTTCAAGCGATTGATATTTTGAACAATCGTATACGGAGGAGGGCTGGACTTGGTCCTAAATCTGTACTTACGCAGAACGAACTTATTAACGCTCTACTTCTTGAGAGAAGAAAAGAGCTGGCATTTGAAGGACATCGGAGGATGGATATGCTAAGAAACCGACAGAATCTAAGAGGCGGGCAGGCCTCGGCAGCGTTTGGAGCACCAAAAACTATTCTGCCAATCCCTCAAAGAGAGATAGATAATAATCCGAGTTTACAAGGACAACAGAACGAAGGATACTAAATTTAGGAAGCGACTGCAGGGGCATCTCTGTCATTGCAGTCGCCCTATATTTAAATTATTACTTACCTACCTTTGGAATACATGACATATGTATTACCTCTAGCTTAACGCTTCTGCGATTAGGCATGTATCAGAAATAATCGATACTCTGAAAGAAGTAAATTCTAAAAAAACTTGTAAAATATTTTCAAAAGCTTAGTTTTGCTAATAAATTGTTAAATTAGTTTAATAACAGCCCTAATGTTTAGCGTATTGAGATAGATTTACATTAACCTTTTTAGGATTTTAGTATGAAGAACGGAATGTTCATCATGATTGACCTAATCCTATAGCCATATTTCTCTCTCATTTTGCCGGTAAAGGGTTCTATTATACTAAATAGTGCCTAATCTGTTCTTCCGCAGTCTTGTATATGTTGGCGAGTGAATGGATTTGCTTTAATCATCAAATCTGATGAATAAAATATTTACTGATTTCTATATGGATTTAAGTACTATCATTTTATATTTTTAATCAATTTAATTTTTAACCAAAAAGCAAACACATGAAACAAAAACTACTAAGTTTCTTTCTGTTATGTATACTGCTAATAGGCGCAGCGTATGCACAGGATAGGAGAATTAGAGGTAAAGTAACTAATGAAGTTGGAGAACCGCTTCCTGGTGTATCCGTTATTGTGGCGGGGACTACAACTGGTACGCAAACAGATTCGGACGGAAACTATGCTATAACGGTGCCTCCGACAGACGCTAAGCTTATTTTTAGCTACATTGGTTATGCTAGCCAAAATCTGGAAGTTGGGCAACGCTCTATCATCAATGTTACCTTGTCCGGTCAGGATAACTCGTTAGATGAGGTCGTCGTCGTAGCTTACGGTACAGCAAAGAAAGAAGCCATTACCGGTTCAGTTGCCACCATGAATTCGGCTGATATAAGTAAGCGTACCGTTACTAACATAACGAATGCTATTGCAGGTATGGCACCAGGTGTCAATGTCAACTCAGGCAATGGGCAACCAGGTACTGGATCAAATATTCGAATTAGAGGTTTTGGTTCAATATCTGCTTCTAACGCTCCGTTATACGTGGTAGACGGTGCGGTTTTCGATGGCGATATTGGTGATATTAACCCTAATGATATCGAGAATATATCCTTGCTGAAAGATGCATCTGCAACGGCTCTTTACGGTTCGAGAGGAGGTAATGGAGTCATTATTATCACAACGAAAAAAGGGACAGTTCAGGGAACTCAGCTTAATGTGAACCTAAACCAAGGTTTCTCTTCCCGAGGAACACCCGAATATGATAGGGTTGATGCCTACGAATACTATCCGTTAATGTGGCAAGCTTTAAGAAACAGCCTGGTGTATCCAACTTCCGGTACCGGGAAGACTCCGGAAGAAGCAGCTCTCCAAGCGAGTAATACTATTCAATCGCAACTCATTTACAATCCGTTTAACGTGCCTAATGATCAAATAGTTGGGACGGATGGAAAGCTTAATCCAAATGCTTCTCTACTTTATAACGATTTCGATTGGTATAAACCGCTTGAAAGAACAGGGAAAAGAACAGACGCCAATATGAGCGTAACGGGTAAATCGGAGAAATCTGATTACTATGTTTCTCTTGGATACCTAAATGATAAAGGGTATATCCTTCAATCAGACTACAGAAGATTTAATGTGCGTCTTAGTGCCAATTCGACTATTAAGTCGTGGTTGAAGACCGGTTTTAATTTAGCTGGGTCCACCTCAGACGGTAACTTAGCGAGTGATGCGTCAACCGACAATGCAAACAGTTATATAAACGCCTTCATGTTTTCTAGATTTATAGGCCCAATTTATCCTGTACGAGCATTCGATGGGGAAGGGAACCCAATCATGAACGAGTTAACAGGGGAGCAGTGGTATGACTACGGTTTCCATCCGGGATCAATTAATAGGCCTCAAGGAGCATATCCTGGACGCCACGTGATTTATGAAACCCAGTTGAACGAAAAACTAAATAGAAGGAATTTGATAAGTGGTAGAGGTTATGTAGAAATTAAATTTTTAAAAGACTTTACGTTTAGACCTTCAATTAGTGTCGATATCAGAGAGAATCATAATACGACCTTCTGGAATAATTTGGTTGGGGACGGCGCTTCTTACAATGGATACTCCTATAAGTTATCATCTACAACCAGATCCTACACGTTTAACCAAATTGTTTCTTATGATAAGGTGGTTGGCAAACATAGTATAAATGCTTTGGCAGGTCACGAAAATTATGATTATGATTATCGTTCCTTAACCGCAACCAAAACCGGGATTACTATTGAAGGGAACTCCGAATTTCCAAATTTTGTGACACCCTATGGCGCAGGTGGATATAGGGACACCTATAGAATTGAATCCTACTTGTCGAAGGTGGCCTATAACTATGACTCAAGATACTTTTTTGATGCTTCCTTAAGAAGGGATGGATCTTCGCGATTCGCGAAAGATTCTCGGTGGGGTACGTTTTTCTCATTGGGAGGTTCGTGGTCTATATCCAAAGAGGCATTTATGAGTAATGAGTCTTGGATCGATGATTTAAGGCTGAAAGTGTCCTATGGTCAAGTCGGAAACGACGCAACCTTAAATGCTGACGGTGATCCTACTTATTATAATTACCAATCGTTATATGAGTTAGGATGGAACAATGGTGGACAGCCAGGAGTTATACTTGCAACCCAAGGTAATCCGGCGTTAAAATGGGAATCCTCTAACACCTTGAATACCGGTGTTTCTTTTTCGTTCTTTAATAGTCGGATTTTTGGTGAATTGGAATTTTATAGAAGAGGTTCAAGCAATCTAATCTTTTCTGTACCCTTGGCGTTATCCAATCCAATAAGGAGCGTGTATAGAAATATAGGATCTATGTATAATACTGGTATCGATTTGCAATTGGGAGGTGATATTATACGCTCGAAGAATTTTACTTGGAATATGGTTACCAACTGGTCGACTATCAAGAATAAAATTACCAAAATGCCGGCAGAAACTCCCGTGGTTACCAGCGGTAATAAAAGAAGAGAGGTCGGAAGAGATTTGAACAATTTCTGGTTAAGACAGTATGCGGGCGTAGATCCTGCAGATGGAGCGGCGTTGTATGTGCCTGCTGAAGGGACAACTACGAATTTAAGAACGGTTAATGGTGTTGAATATACAACAAATTATAACAATGCTAAGTTTGACTATTCGGGTAGTGCTATTCCGGATCTAATTGGTTCCATCAACAATACCTTTAGGTATAAAAGCTTTGCTTTATCGTTCCTGATTAACTATCAGATAGGTGGTAAGTTCTACGATAGCAACTATGCTGGCCTAATGGGAATAACTTATGGCGCGGCTTTACATGAAGATATCAAGAATTCATGGACAACACCCGGTCAGATAACAGATATTCCCCGTATAGACATCAACAGTACGACGCAGTTTAATGCCGCTTCAAATCGTTGGTTAATTGATGCATCTTACATTAGTTTTAGAAACGTGAACTTATCCTACACGTTGCCATCTGAATTGACAAAGAAGTTCGACGTCTCGGCACTACGAGTTTTTGTTACTGGAGAAAACTTAGGTCTTATTTCGAAAAGAAAAGGGATGAATCCTACCGAATCGTTTGATGGTTCAAATAACACGACATATTTGCCTAGTAGAATATTTAGTGTTGGAGTAAACGTTTCGTTATAATTATTAAAAAGAAAGACATGAAAAAATACTTAATATTGTCATTATTGTTCGTATTCATCATTAGTAGTTGTAGTAAAGATTACCTTGATACTAAACCGACCGATAAGGTTGATGGCGAGTCTGTCTTCAATACGGTCGAAAACGCAAGCAAATTGCTAAACGGCATTTATCGGTTGATGTTTGAGAGAACAGAGGAAGTAACCTCAAACCAGCAAAATAAACCCGGAGTAGGCGGCATTCTATTGAATATCGACTTTATGGGCGAGGATTTAGGGATTTCTAATAACAATTGGTTCTCTTCGGAAGCATCTTGGAATGCACATCGGGTTGATAATAATATCGTGCCTCAGTATGTATATAGAACATTCTATCGAATCATAGGTAACGCAAATTATATTATTGACAATGTAGATGCGGCTGTCGGAACAGAAAGTGAAAAGGCGAGAGTTAAATCAGAAGCTATTACATTAAGAGCATATGCCTACTCATATTTAGTGCAGTTTTTTGGAAAACGATATGATGCGAATGCGAAGCCAAATTCGCAAGCTGGTGTACCACTACCCCTATCAACTAAAGACAACGATATGCCTCGTGCTACTGTTGAGGAGGTTTACGCAGCCATTGTAAAAGACTTGGAAGATGTTATTGCCCTGAACGTGACAACGCGCACAAATAAATCACATGCCAATGCGCTAGTTGCTAAAGCGTTAAGAGCCAGAGTGGCACTTACGATGCAAGACTATCCTAACGCTATAAAGTATGCAAAAGAAGTGATTGATGCTGGTGAATTTCCATTAATGTCAGAGGCGGCTTATCTTTCGGGATTCAATAATGCACCCAATTTGAGCGAAGTAATGTGGGCATCCATGCCTACTGAAGATCAAGGAGACACCTTCGGGTCGTTCTTTGGCCAAATTGCCTACAATGCCAATACTTCTTTTATGCGCGCAAATCCTAAACGAATAAATTCAGCTCTTTATAGTCAAATAGCAGCGACGGATGTTCGTAAAAAGCTGTGGGAGCCAACACCTACTGCCGATAATTTTCCTTTGCCATCAACTGCCTTTGCCAGGCAGCCTTACATGAGTCGGAAATTTGCAGTTAAAGTTGTCGGTGGCCCTTCACTAGGCGATGTGCCTTTATTGAGAAGTGCCGAAATGTACCTAATTCTCGCTGAAGCTTATGCGAGAAATGGTCAAGAAGGCGAAGCTCAAAATACCTTATTTCAGTTGACTTCAGTTCGTGACGCTAATGCTATAAAATCAACAAATTCCGGAGCTGCTCTGATTGAAGAGGTTTTGTTTAACCGACGAATAGAGTTATGGGGCGAAGGTTTTAGATGGCTTGATCTAAAACGGTTGAATTTGCCTTTAAATAGAACCGTTGTGCCAAACTTTGTCTCGGCATCAGTTGCCGGTGTTATGGAGATTCCAGCTGGAGATGTAAGATGGCAGTTTTTAATCCCTAGATCTGAGATGGAAGCAAATCCGAATATCGGAGAACAGAATCCGTAAAACAAAACAGGATTTATTAGTCCCATCAATTGGCTTAGGTTGGTTGATGGGACTTTTTTATGCGCTAATAATTCTCTACAGTTGTATTTAAAGAAGCTTTTCCATAAGTTTGGAGAAACCATAGCAAAATATGCTTTATAAATGTATTGTCATTGACGATGAACCTGATTCGGTAGAAATTATTAATGATTATATTCAGCAAATTCCTGAATTAGTTGTCTTGCAAAGCTATATAGACCCGGTAAAGGCAATGGCTGATATGGCCCAAGGAGATCCCGTGGATTTCGTTTTTATGGATATTGATATGCCTCGCATTTCAGGACTCGAGTTATCAAGAGCGATCCGAAGTAAGACAAATAAGCTTATTTTCACTACAGCGCATACTAAATACGCATTTGAAGCCTTCGAAGTGGAAGCAGATGCTTATTTGTTGAAACCATTTACCTTTGCAAAATTTGCCTTAGCTATCAATAAATTACTCAACGATAACCCTCGAGTTCGAACAGAGGACAATTCAAAGGAGTTTTATGTTAAAACTACGGAAGAACGTAATCGCTTTGTTCGCATAAAATTTGATGAGGTTATTGCGATTGAAAGTGTTAAGAACTATATTAAAATCTATACGACCACAGAGGAGATAATGACTTATCTCACCTTAAAGGAGATAAAGGAGCGTTTTGATGAAACCGATGATTTTATTCAAATACATCGCTCATTTATTATTTCAAAAAATTACATAGAAAAAGTAGAAGGAAGCTTGGTGAAGCTGCCAAAGAACATGCTTATCCCAATTGGCACTTTTTATAAGGATGCCTTTTATGACTACTTGTTGAAAAATACAATAAAGACTGGCCGTAATAACTAAGCCAGCCTTTAAACCAACCAACTAAAACTATTAAATAGATTTTGACTATACCGTCCAAGTAAAAAACTCATCTGTAAAAGTTTCTTTTTTTGCTTGGGTACTTCTCTGTGTCTTTTTAAATAAAAAGATTGTTTTTTTTGTAACTTCGATCTTTTTCATGGCTTTTCTTTTAAAATTGAGAGTTATAGTTGTGATGTCCAAAATTTTTACACGAAAGCCCGTTTAGCTTACACCAAATGAAAAATTATGGATAAACGTATCCCGAATTTTTTTACCAAGTACAAGGTTCATATTATAACTTGGTCAATTTTTATCCTTTACGAAACCATCATTCTTGGATTGGTGTCTGGTAGATTTGCTAAAATTGGATCCTATACGATCCATTATGTGCAGCATATTTTATTATTCTATTTTCATGCTCATTTTGTGCTTCCCCGAGTTTTAAGAACAAAATTTGCTGTATTGGCTTTGCCTGTTGGAATTGCAATTGAAATTGTTGTTTATTTCTTCGTTTTTTTTATCATTGAAAACGCTGCAGCTACACTTCCTGGAATATTTGGCGTTCGGAAAGTAACAATGGCCTGGGCATTGTTTATAAAGGTTTCGTGGCGGTCGCTTTATTTTATAGGCTTTTCTACCGGGTATTATTTTTTGATTAACTTATTAAGAGAGAGAGAACGGACAACCTCTCTCGAACGACAGCGATTAAATCAAATTATAGAGCAGCAGAAAATGGAGAAGGAACTGGCTAATGCACAAAATGCGTATTTAAGGGCTCAGATTAACCCTCACTTTCTTTTCAATACCCTCAATTTTATCTACAATAAAACACGTAAATCGGCTCCGGTGGCTGCAGATGCTATTTTAACTTTATCAGCCATGATGCGTTATGCAGTAGAAAGTAGTGAGGACAAGGGATATATTGCCATTGAAGAAGAAATTGAGCAGGTACATAATCTCATCCACCTACATCGACTTCGCCAAAATCACCAAATATATTTTAACATAGAAGTCGATGAACGAGTTCGCAACATATGGATGATCCCTTTAGTTCTAATTACGCTAACAGAAAACATTTTCAAGCATGGGAATCTATCCTTAGCCAATCATCCTGCAATTTTGAAGATATATACTGACCAAGAAAGTCTGTTAATTGAAACCAAGAATTTAATTAACGCCATACATAATACAAGTGGCTTAAGTAAAGGTCTGGAGAATATAGCCAAAAGACTCGAACATACCTATGGGGACCAGGCCACCTTTACTTATCGCAGTGATGGCAAAAATCATTTTGAAACAAAAGTTCAAATCAAGCTTGCTGTTTTAAACGGTTTTGTTGCGCCAGCAGCTCTTTCAGATAAAATTGGTAAATAATCAGTTCGTGGACGCGTTGATCGGTGGTAAATAGTCGGTTAACGTGCATATGGACTAAATCCCGTATTAGCTGTAAGGATTCGTTTACATTTGTTTGTTTCAGTAGAAGGGAAACTTGTTTTAATAAGGCTTGATAAGCCCTTTCAATTTTTTTTGGCAGGGATATACTCACTTTTTCTCTTTTGAGATGGCTAAATAATTCATTGATGGCTTTAAATCCTTTCATCTCTACCTTAAATTCTTCGGCAAAAGCATCACCGCCATTTTTAATAAAAGCGCTTATTTTCTTAGGATCAACATCTAATTGGTTAAGAAGATCACCCAATAGACGCAATACTAGTCTATAAGAAGTATGCTGATCAATATTGTTTTTGATTAACATGAACGTGTATTCACTATCCTTCCAAAAGCAATGTTCAGCTTGATCGATTGTGGAAACACCGTACCGTTCAATTTCTCTATGATAATTTTTTATTTGTAAATCAGAGATGATGCCACTTTCGATTTCTCGAGATAGGTGTTTGGTCAATTGAAAGATTGCTTCATGAAAGGATGTGGGGTCTGTTAGCTTGAGACGTAATCGTATATGAGGGGAAGGAGCCGAATAACGAATAAAAAACCATTTCGATATGTTAGGTTTAACTTTTTCTAAGTAAGGAGAAATGTTTTCGGTTAACAGCACATTTGAATGCAACGGATGTATATAGATTTCAACGTATAACCAGTCTTGTCCGATCATTGAAATTCGTTGATCAGCATTGATCTTCGTAAGGCCTGTCGAAAAAGTTTTATATCGGTTTGCTGTATTGTGCAAGTGAATGTTCAACTCAGATAAAAAAGGTCGTTTTTGCTTACTTTTGATTGCCGATTTTTTTGGTAACGCGGTTTCCGTGATATACAGTTCCTTTCCGCTTTTTATATATTGTAGTAAGAATTCGAGATCTTCATCTGAATCTGTATTGAATAGCAGGTATTGATCGCTATTTAAACATTTGAAGGTTGAAGGTATTCCCGCTTTTTTTAGGTATTTCTTTAGCGCCCTGATCGGTATAGACTCATTTAAAAAAGTCTCTCCGTCTATTTTCCACATCCGAGGAGAAAACACAAGGTTTTTGTAGTTAACCCGAGGATAATAGTTAAGTTGAGGAAAAATCTTATTTAAATTAATTGTTAGACTGGTAAGCAGGTGCTGATGTTGTATGTCGCATAGAAGACGAAATATCGATAAATCAGATCGTGTATAATTATAGGCGCTAGCTAAACGTGGAACGATACGTTTAGCTAGGCTTTTCGCGCGCAGGACAATTTCATTGCCTTTTACACTAATATAAACATCGTCTAGTCGTAATTGGTGTTCGTTCTCGGTCCACGTGAGCAGAGGTAGCTCATAATGATACAGGTTATCCCGTCTATTAACGCTATCGACCTTCCGCTCGGATTGATAAGCAATGTCAAAAAATATGATTTCGGGATTAGCCTCTTCCTCTATGCGCACGAGCTCTTTACTGTACCGAGTCAAACTGGGATTTTCCAAGGTAAATCGGCCTATAAGTGAATTTGCGGTAGCTCCGCCAGCCTGTTGGATTAAAATTTGGCCGTCTATCTCCTGTATAATTAGGCTAAATGTATTGGGTAATTTAGTGGCATATTTCGGAAGATTGTGCTTCGCTAGTTCTTCCAGCTGAATATCTTCCCCTTTCAAGATCCCATTTAATAAAAACTGATGGAAAGGGGTGTAAGGTATTTGTTCGTTTTCTTGTATCCGACTGCCTTTTAAAAGCTCTATTAATTCGTCTGTGTGAGGCGATGATTCCAATTCATTGTATCCCACACCTAGTTCCGGGTCCAAGGCTTCCAAGAGCGGAACTTCCCGATATTCGAATTTAAGTTGGAAAGCGCGCTTAAAATCTTCCAATGGCTTATGGACGGGTTGGGGTAAATAGTCTTTTATAAAATTGATTGCCTCCGGTATTACTTTAAACTGTTGTGTGCTAAGACTACCTTTAAGTAATGATCGGGTAGCAATTATATAGGGATTTTCTTTAAATTCTTGCCCGTCCAGTCCAACTCGCTTAAAGTAATCCGTACCGATGATATTGGGATGTAGATCAGTCAATAGCAGCTGCAATTCGATGAGCTGAATCAGAAAATCGTCTACAACTGCTAATTCTAGTTCATACTTACTGATGAGATGCTTTACAATTTTTTCTTTGGCAATAGTGGTTTTACATCGCTGCAGTACATCTTCGATAATTGCTTGTTTATCAATCGATGCAATTTCAAAGGTGCCGTCTTCCAAGGTGCTGATGTAACGTAATTGATCGCCGCAGGGGTAAACGGACGTGTTGGCCTGAAAAAATTTGGCGTTCTTATAAAGATTGGGTAGATCGGATAGTAAGGTATCTTTATGAATCCAATTCGTAAACGTATGTAACGTAGGATCTTTCTCAACGATAACTTCGGATCCCTCTCTTTCCAAGGGGACCATCGTGATGGAACCAAAGGGACCAAAAGGTGTGGCCCGGAAGCGTGCCCGATTGAAATACTTCCAGCAAGAAAACCTTACTTTCTCGGGTAGTTTATCATAATCTTCTTTTCTGGTGTCTTTAATCTGCTCATAAAGGTCTTTTGACGAAATTTTAATGGCTTCTTTCAGCTCGTCCCACTTGTCTTCTAAAGTATCTTCATATGAAAAAAGAGGGGTACGGCTAATAACGGTAGGAAGTAGTTTAAGGTCCATATGGATAACGTTTTTTATAAGACGCAGTTTTTATCCAATGGTTACATGGTAAATTAAAAAGCTTGCCTCCCGTAGGGAGGGTAAAAATTAAACCTGCCTGCGGTAGGCAGGAAGGAAAAAGTCAAAACCCCGACGGGCTCATTGATGCGTCAGGATACCTTCGGTGAACTCTCGTTGCGTCGGTTTCGCTTTCATATAGCTAAAGGTGTTTATATTAATTTGATCTCTCTTTACCTTGATGCAAAGAGAGGCAAACATCAAGGCTTTGTAAGCTACCTCGCACCTGATGGCAAAGCACCATTGGCGCGTATTGGAGCCGTTTCACTTCCTCAATCCACTTGGTATTGCGATATGAACAGACGTGTAAATGCTTTGCTGCTCGTTGCTTCGGTATCCTCCAAGGCCATTTTACCCACGCGCAGGGCTATACTTAGGGCTGAAGATAATAATACGTCCGGTTAAAAGTAAAAGCCCTACGTCTAAAACAATGCCGCTTCCTGCCTGCCTGCGATAGGCAGGAAGTGGCGATTTTATTCACTACTTCATTATTTTCAAAGGTGTTCATGGACTCCCTACGGTCGGCTCTTTGCTTCTTTATTTCGCGGACCTTCCCGTTAGGGAAAGCTTGAATGCCTTAAAAAACGAAAACTTAATGAAAAGAAAGAAAGAAGTTAAAATAAACGGTCTTTTTTTAAAGCGAACCCCTTTAATAAGGTAACGAAGCATCAATAACCCCGAAGATGGTCAAAATTCGAAAGCTTAATGCCTATCGCTTAAAGCTTATAGCCTCTATTTAAACGTGATCGACCCATATTTGGAATCAATGCGTACCTGGTTGGACGAATTTTTACCAAAGTAGCCATTATATGTTTTATGGAGTTTGGGGCCTCGTTCACTTGGATCGGGTTCTTCTTTGGTAACAACCGCATCACCCTTGTCAAATCCGCCATAACTAACGTCTACTTGATAGGAAAAATGGGCTGCCGGATCAATACGGATGGTGCTAGAAGAGTAGGCTGCGTCCAGATTGAGCTTTTGGATGCTTTTATCTAATCCGATCTTAAAACCGCCCGAGTACTTAATGTCAACGTTTCCTGAGCTGATGAGCGTGCCAATTTGACTACCTCCGCAGTAGCCGATATTTAATTGTATATTATTGGCTTCACCTAAATCCATGCTGCCGTATTTGAAATCCATCATTGCATCTTTCACGGAAAGAATTTTAGCTGAACCGTAACTGGAATGGACGCGAATATTATTACCCGACAATCTGCCGGCATTTAAGCTGCCGTAGGACACGTCTAAGTCCACATCGCCCGCTAAATCAGGTAGCACAACTGTTCCGTATTTATTGTTAATGGCGAGCGAATTGTTCTTCGGTAGAGAAATAAGGTAGTTAATCTGTACCCCTTTATTGTTCCCGCTGATTATGTTATTCCACCAACTGGATTTCCCTTTATTAATCTGCGTGCTAAGTGAAATATTGTTCGGTGATTTAGTCTCCGATATGGATACACTGTTGATAATTTCTTCGGCTCTACTTCCGGAGGCGTCTATGGCTCTAATCGTTATGTCGACTTTAATTTCGTTCTTTGTCCAAGTTTTTACTTCAACCTTTCCATAGCGGTTATTAATGCTAAGTGGGGTGTTTTTGGAGATGATATAAACTTTTTGTATCGTTTTGCTTTGCTCCACTCCATTTATGGGAGTTGCATTTTCTTGGTCGATTAGTAATCCCTCCTGTTCCCAGTCGATACCTTCTATTTTTCCTGCGATTTTATTAGCCTGTTCTTCCGAAAAGCTAGCGATCCGTTCCGCTTGCTGAACAATTCCTTCTGTATCGATTTCCTTCAGACCTTTCACTAGTTCAGTTGTCATCCGTTCGATCTTCTCGCCTGTGGCTTCCAAGCGGCGAGCTAGCTTATTTTCCTCGTCATTATTTTGTGCCATCAGTTTAAACTGACTTGATACAAGCAAGGCAATGATATACACAGAAATCTTATACCTGTTCATGAGAAGATTTATTTTCTTGTTGATGGATATAATTCAAAATTTCCAATTGCTGATTGAGAACCTCAATTTGCATCTTAAGGTTATTGATCATGGCTTCTAAAGTAAGCTCTTTATTCGGACTTTGATCTAGTTCGGTTTTAAGCTGTTTATAGTTCCGCTGCATCTTATCAATAACTTGAGTGAATTCTTGATATAGCTGCGGGTTTTTCGTAGCCATATTTGATAAAGCATCCCTTTTTTCACTAATTAAGGATGCGTATTCTACTTGCTGTTTCGCCAATATAGGGTCGATTTGACTATAATCCAGACGATTCGATGTGCGTGCTTTGTAAAGCAAAAATGCAGCACTGCATACTAATACAAACATGGCGGCCATCGATATAATGGTTCTAAGACGTAAGGATCTCTCGCGCTTTTTTAGCAAATCTTCCCCCTCGAAAACAGCTGTTATGTTCTCCCAAATCCGATCAGGTGGTAATTCATTATCAAACGCTTTCCTGTTTTCAGAAATGAATTTCTCAATATTTCCCATACCTAACATTTTTTACGAAGCTTCTTTTGGCTAAAGAGCGGCTTCTATTAATTTTCCAAACCCACATTTTTGATGATACTATTTATTTTAATTCTTGAGTATCTCCAATAGTTTTCTTTTTGCTCTTAAAAATTGCGTACGAGATGTGTTCTCGCTTATTTTAAGTATATGTGCTATCTCCTCGTGGTCGTAACCTTCCAGTAAATAAAGGCTTAATACCACGCGATAGCCATCTGCCAGTTGATTGATTGCTTCTTTTACTTGTTCTATTTGAAAACTGTAGTTGTTCTCTTCTATTTCTTCGTCCGCTACATCGTCTATATCACTGATGGATTCGAAAACAACGGTTCTCTTTCTTAGTGCGGAGAGCGATTTATTAACAACAATCTGTTTCATCCATAAGCCGAAGGTGCTTTCTTGTCTAAAGCTGTCCAATCGCTTGAAAGCGTCAATAAATGCATCCTGTAGTACGTCGGCCGCTTCGTCCGCATCGATTACAATACGCAAAGCCGTATTATACATAGCTTTTGAATAAAGCTTGTACAACTTAAACTGAGCTTGCCGATTACCTTTCTTACAGTCGGCAATCAAATCTTCATGCGGGTCGCTATAGCTGACTTCCAATGTAATTGTTTATTGTTCTTTGCCTAATAGACGCAATAGGTTTATAGATGTTGCACGTTGTTTATTTTTTTTAGTGAGTTAAGTAGGGAAGTAGTTGACCGCCTACCGCTTTTTATCGCATCAATTTTCGAGAATACCATCCTTTTTATCTATGTTTGGCTTAATTTCTTAAATCACGGAAAATATAGTGTAAGCGAGTAAATGACAGAAATCATATTAAAAAAGGGTAAGGATAAAGCAGCTTGGCAATTACATCCGTGGATTTTCTCCGGTGCCATCGCGAGGATAGTTGGAAAGCCTGCAAATGGTGATCTGGTGAGCGTTTATAACGATGATCGTGAATTTATTGCCTATGGCTACTACAACGGCGAGTCGCGCGTGGCAATACGTCTTTTGGAATGGGATCCTGCAAAAGAAGTAAATGAAAATTGGTGGAGAGAGCGAATCCAAAAGGCTGTAAAGGCGAGAAATGGTATCTTTAATGAACAGACAAATACAGCCCGGTTGATTTTTAGCGAGGCTGATTTTCTACCTGGATTGATAGCAGATCGTTTTGGCGACTTTATATCTTTACAAATATTAACTAGCGGTATCGAACGCGTTAAATCGATCGTCGTGGATGAATTGCAGAAACTGCTTAATCCAAAAGGAATTTACCAACGCGAAGATGGAGCGGCAAGGGCACATGACGGTTTAGAGGCACAAGGGGGTGTTCTTTTCGGCCAACACCCGCCTGTCTTTGTTGACATTATTGAAAATGGAATACATTATAAAGTGAACATTGCAGAAGGCCAAAAGTCTGGCTTTTATTGTGATCAACGGACCAACCGATTGATTGTAGCTCAACATGCTCCTGGCAAAAAGATACTAGACTGTTTTTGCTATTCAGGCGGATTTAGCTTAAACGCACTTAAAATGGGTGCGTCCCAAGTGTTTAGTGTGGACAGCTCGGCTTTGGCTATCGAGACCTTGATCCAAAATATTAACGAGAATGCCTTCGACAAGTCGAGGCACAAGGCCATTCAAAGTGATGTAAACAAGCAGCTAAAGGCATTTAAAGAGCAGGGCGAAAAGTTTGACCTGGTGATTTTAGACCCGCCCAAGTATGCCCCTTCCAGGAGCAGTTTAGAAAAGGCTTCCCGTGCTTATAAAGAATTGAATAGGTTGGGCTTACTGTTATTATCCAGTGGTGGTTTGCTGGCAACCTTCTCCTGCTCGGGAGCGATGGACATTGACACCTTTAAGCAGGTACTGGCTTGGGCTGCCTTGGACGCCGGCAAAGAGATTCAGTTTATTGATCAGTTCAACCAACCGGAAGATCATCCTATCAGAGCGTCCTTTCCGGAGGGCGAATATCTAAAGGGACTGCTTTGCCGCGTGCTTTAATGGATGTACTTATGGAGTGAATTTACTGGTATTATTGATTATTTTTTGACACATGCGTATCTATTTACTATCTTTTGTTCTTTTCTTTTTTGTTTTTGAAGGCTTTTGTCAATCTAATGAGAGTTTGAAGCCGATTTTTCAAATGATCAATGAAGAAGTACTTCAGCACTCGGAGGCTTATCATAATCTGGAAACATCTACCCTTCGTATAGGGCATCGCCTAACCGGTTCGGAGAACGGTGCCAAGGCTGAGCAATTTGCATATGATCTCTTCAAGTCTTACGGTTTCGACGAGGTATCCTTTCAAACGTTTAAAGCAGAAGGCTGGAGCAGGGGCGCGCTTTCTTTAAAAGTAACCGGTAATGTCGGGGAAAGAGAAATCAAAGCGGTATCCCTTGCGCATGCTCCTAAGAACGCGAGCTTGCATGCAGAAATCGTTGATATGGGCAGTGGCCTCGAGGGAGATTATCTAGTTGACCCGGATAAAGCAAAAGGGAAAATTGTACTAGCTTATTTGGGCGTTTTGCCGGACGCCAACCCACTTGCGAAAAACTTACATCGATCAGAGAAAACAGCCCTTGCCATCAAATACGGGGCAAAAGGTATCATCCTTTATAACACAGTTCCGGGAGGCGTATTACTTACGGGAACCGCCTCGGTGACTGGAAAGCTCATTCCTATTCCGGCTGTTTGTATAGGCTTGGAAGAGGGCTTGGCACTAAAGGATTCGTTGAAAAACAAAGGGCGAGTTAATGCTTCCATCGTAATGACTAATTATGCGGGCCATGTCACGGCACGTAACGTTATTGCGCGTATTAAAGGGGTGGAATTACCCAAAGAAAAGGTTGTGGTTGGCGGACATTTGGATAGCTGGGACCTGGCTACGGGGGCCATTGATAATGGAATAGGTGCGTTTGCAGTAATCGATATGGCCCGTACCTTGAAGAAACTAAACGTAAAACCAAGACGAACCATCGAATTTGTGCTTTTCATGGGTGAGGAGGAAGGCTTACTTGGATCTAAAGCTTATGTGGAGCAAGCGATACGGGATAAAAGTATCGAACACATTCGCTATATGTTGAATTATGACATGACCAATAACCCAAAGAGTTTTCAATCCAGTCTGGAAAGTAGCAGAACGTTGTTTGAGGCCATCGGAAAGCAAGTGCAAGCCATTGATACAACATTCAAAAATAATTTTGAGGGTAGAGCAGGTTTGCATAGTGATCATCAGCCGTTTATGCTGCAAGGGGTGCCTACCGGCGGCGGTGGTGATACGTATCTTAGCAAGGATGTATTAAACTGTTATCATGCGGATTGCGATCATATAAACTTAGTGGATAAACCGGGGCTTATTAATACAGTTCGTTTCGGTGCGATGCTGGCTTATGGCATTGCGGAGGCACCGGTGATTGATACTAAACGCCTTTCCGACGAGGAAGTAAAGGCACTCATGATCGAGAACAAACTGGAAGAACCTTTGCGTATCTCTGGCGATTGGCGATGGCTTGAATAGTTTTAAGTACATCTCACAACCGGCAACTCACAACTATTTTTCGTATAAAACTTTTTATCTAAGTTTGCAGCCGCAATGGGAAAAGATAAATTAAGAAAGTTTGCTGAGATCGCTACGTTTGATAATGTCCTACAGTTAGAGGAAGGAAAGGTGATGAAGGGGCAATGGGCTGAGAAACATTTTGGTAATAATAACCCAATTGTCTTGGAGCTTGCCTGTGGCAAAGGGGAGTATGCTGTAAACCTGGCAAGACTTTTTCCAGAAAAGAACTTTATTGGAATAGACTACAAGGGAAATCGCATATGGCGGGGGGCAAAAACGGCATTGGAAGATAACATTTCAAATGTGGCCTTTTTAAGAATACAAATTGAGACGCTCCTGGATTTTTTTGAAAAAGGGGAAGTAGACGAAATCTGGATAACGTTTCCGGATCCACAACCTCAAAATAGCCGTGAAAAAAAGCGGTTGACGTCCGATAAGTTCTTAAAACGCTATCATTGGGTATTAAAAGAAGGCGGCTATGTCAATCTTAAAACGGATAACGATGGTTTGCATGCCTACACATTCTCCAAAATAGAAGAGCTGGGATTAAAAGTGCACTGTAAAACAGAAGATTTATATCATTCCGAGTTTGTAAACGAGACGCTTACGATCAAAACTTATTACGAGAAAAAATACCTAGCTCACAATAAGAACATCAATTACTTGAAATTTTCTTTTAATTAATGCTAATATCACTGTAAGGGTCAAATTTTACAATATACTATCAGCTTCCTCCCTAAACAGGGATTACCTCAGTGAAATTCCATCGGTCGATTTCGCCTTTAACCTACTGATAAAGGTGTTTAGATTATAAGAACGTTTTTTTTTGTCACTTTCTTCCGCAGAAAGTAACCAAAGACTCATCGCTTGGAACTTTGCTACGATGGTAGTGCCTCAACCTGCAAGCCGCAAACTTCCTAGGCGATATTTCAGCTGAACGAAGAGCTTTTGCGGGCAGCCATAGGGGCCCCGAGTGTCGGATAAACGGCCTTGGAGGATACCGAAGCAACGAGCAGCAAAGCATGTGCACGCCTGTTCATATTGCAGTATCCAAGCGGATTGAGGAAGTGAAACGGCTCCAATACGCGCCAGTGATGCTTTGCAATCAGGTGCAAGGTAGCCTACACCGCCTTGATTTTGCTCAACTTTTATCAAGAAAAGTTGAATAAAAAAACGTTCTTTTTTAAAAGCGAATCCTGTTATTTTTAGGTGTTATATTCGACAGTCATTTAAAATAGTTATAGGAATTGAAAAAGGATGCAACAAAGGTTCACATTGCGACACAATGGTACATTGTATATAAGCGTTAATTTGCCTATGTTTGCAAAGTCAGATCTTATAAGAAACAAATGGAAAAGAAGAAGTTCTCTACCGGGCTATCTCTATGGGTTTTTCTTTGCCTTTGCCCAACGATACTCTTTGCTCAAGATAGCCTTTCTATTATACCAGCACCAACATTTTTACAAGAAAAGCCCGGATACTTTCAATACCCGGAATTAGCGGAGGTCTACGTAAGTCAAGATTTTACAGAAGAAGTTGAATTGCTCCGAACCCATCCCTATATCCATTTTGAAACGCCTCATAAGCTGAAATCCAGGAAAAAGATGCCCGAAAGCGGTATTTTTTTGCTTAAAGCCGAAGCCGAGGATCGCCTGCCCCAACGCGCTTATCAATTGGAGGTAGACACAGGAAAGATAACGATCATAGCCCATGATCGTCAAGGGGTAATACACGCTTTAGCGACACTCACCCAAATTGCTTATACGCAATCAAACGAACGCTTGCTACCGGCTGTTTCCATACAAGACGAACCTGCTTTTGTTTATCGGGGATTAATGCTTGACGTGTCTCGGCATTTTTACCCGATTTCTTTTTTGAAGCGAATGATTGATCTGATGGCCCTATATAAGTTAAACACCTTTCATTGGCATTTAACGGATGGGGCGGGATGGCGTCTGGAAATAAAAAAATATCCTCAACTGACGCAAAAGGCGGCGTGGAGAAATTATCCTCGTTGGAAGGATTGGTGGAATTCGGGACGAAGATACTTGGAAGTGGGAGATCCTAATGCTTCCGGTGGGTACTACACGCAAGAGGAAGCGCGTGATTTTGTAGGCTATGCAGCTGAAAAAGGCATTACCGTAATTCCCGAAATTGAGATGCCCGGGCATAGTGAAGAGGTTTTGGCAACTTTTCCGCAGCTCTCCTGCTCAGGTGAGGCTTATAGAAATGCGGAGTTTTGTATTGGCAATGAGGAGACCTTTTCTTTTATTACTAATGTGTTAGATGAAGTGATGGATATATTTCCTTCTACGTATATCCATATTGGGGGAGATGAAGCAGACAAGAAAGCTTGGAAAAACTGTCCCAAATGCCAAGAACGGATAAAGAGCGATAATCTTCAAAATGAAGAAGGCCTGCAGAGTTATGCGATCAAGCGGGTTGAGGCGTATTTGAAAGACAAGGGGAGAAAACTCATTGGATGGGACGAAATATTGGAGGGGGGCTTGCCCCCGGAAGCGACTGTCATGAGCTGGCGGGGAGAGCAAGGTGGGATTGAGGCGGCAAACGCGGGGCACGATGTGATTATGACGCCCGGCGCTTATCTATATTTCGACTCTTACCAAAGTAATCCAATTGGTCAGCCGGAGGCCATGGGCGGTTTCTTACCTTTAGAGAAGGTGTATTCTTATCATCCCATTCCGGCTGAAATTGCGGCCGATCAACAAAAACATATTTTAGGGGTACAGGCAAATGTCTGGACAGAATACATGCCAACGCAGGAGCAAGTTGAATATATGGTTTTTCCAAGAGCTATAGCGTTGGCAGAAATTGGATGGACACCTGCTGATAAACGGGTTTGGCAAGACTTTAAAAAGCGTTTGCAAAAACATTATTTGCTTTTGCAACGCTTGCATGTCAACTACTATCGACCTTCTTATGATGTTTCCATTGCGAGTAAATATGACATCAATAAGAAAAAGGCAACGGTAACAATTTCTTCTGAGCAATATAGTCCTGAGATAAGATATACGACAGACGGAAGCGAACCAACAATGGCTTCTACGTTATACATTGACTCCTTGTCGCTCGTAAACACAACGACTATTAAGGCAGCTGTTTTTAAAGATTCTGTCCGTTTTGGTAAGGTGGAGGATTTTACAGTTGATATCCATAAGGGAATTGGTAAAAAAATCGTTTACAATAATCAATGGAATGACAAGTATCCGGCAAAGCTGGATAGTAGTTTATTAAATGGGCAATACGGTGGTCTAAGCTACGGTGACGGTGAATGGCAGGGATTTTTAGGTGATTTTGATGTGACACTTGATTTTGAACGACGCGAAGAACTACATGAGATAAAGTTGCGGTTCATGCAGCTTGCAGGGCCAGGGGTTTATATACCGGGCAGTGTGAAAATATTAGCCTCTGATGATGGTAGGCATTTCCGTGAAATGGAAAAAATCGATAACGATGTGCCGACGACCGATCCGTCTTTACGATTTAAGACGTTCAGTTTCGATCTGGAGGGTCGACTTGCGCGTTACATTCGTATTGTAGGCCAAAATAATAGGAAAGGATTTCTGTTTACAGATGAAATTGTGGTTTATTGAGCTAGGACTGAAAGGTCTTATATGGCACCATTGGTGCAAGGCGTAAGGTAAAAGGTCTAGAGGCATAAGCTATAAACCCCGCTTGGTTGTGGTTGTATCTGTCTGCGATAGGGGGAGAATGCAACTAACTTAATAACTCTTTAATATCATCTGCAGTTAGCGATTTTACAAAGCTCTCTTCGGTTGTTATTAGTTGATTGGCTATCGTCTTTTTGCGATCTTGTAAAGCCAGAATTTTTTCTTCTACACTATCTTTTGTGATAAACTTATAAATGAACACGTTTTTCGTTTGTCCTATACGATGCGACCGGTCGATAGCTTGTTGTTCTACAGCCGGATTCCACCAAGGGTCAAGAATAAATACATAATCTGCTTCTATAAGATTTAATCCAACACCTCCCGCTTTAATGGAAATTAGGAAAAGCTTAACTTCCTCGTTATTTCTAAAGTCATTAACCACATCTTCTCGGTTTCTTGTTGAGCCGTCTAAGTAAGCATACCTGATTTTTTTCTTATCAAAATGCCGGCGGAAAATTTCCAGTTGTTTTACAAACTGTGAAAATATAAGCACTTTATGTCCTCTTGATAAGACGCTGTCCAGCGTGTGCACCACGTTCTCGAATTTGCCCGATTCTCCCTCATAGTCCTCGTCCACCATGCGCGGATGATTTGCCAGTTGGCGAAGTTTTGTTAAGCCTTGCAGTACTTGAATCTGTGATTTAACCATTAATTCGTCGAGCGATTGCTCTAGCAGAACGTTGCGATACTCCGATTTAATCTTTTCGTAATACTCGGCCTGTTCATCGCTCATTTTGCAATAAAAGATCTGCTCAGACTTGGGAGGAAGCTCTTGCGCTACCTGATCTTTTGTTCTCCTTAACACAAAGGGTTTGATAATCGCTTGGAGCTTGCGCGCCTTTTCTTCATCCTTTTTCTTCTCAATCGGAATTACAAAGTCGGACTGGAAATGAGCATGACTGCCTAATAATCCTGGGTTTAAAAAAGACATTTGCGACCAGAGATCGCCCACCGAATTCTCAACCGGTGTACCACTGAGCGTTAATCGATATTTGCTTCTTAGTTCTTTTACTGCTTTAAAGGACTTGGAACTTGGATTTTTGATGTTCTGGCTTTCATCCAAAATAATATAATGAAAATAAAATCCCTGTAATAATTCTTCATCGACACGAGCGATGCCATAGGTAGTAATAACGACATCAAATTTTCCAAAATGGTCGTTTACTTTCGGCCTATTGGTACCTGTATGAATTAATATATTTAATGCAGGTGCAAATTTCTCGGCTTCACTCTGCCAATTGTAAATGAGTGAGGTCGGCATGATGATCAGCGAGGTGCCTTGGATGCCTTTCTCTTGTAACTCTTCTCGTTCTTTTTGCAGCAATGCCAGAGTTTGCACCGTTTTTCCTAAACCCATATCATCGGCTAAGCAACCCCCAAAATGATAGTTTTTCAAAAAATGAAACCAGTTATATCCCGCTTTTTGATAACTTCTCAATGAACCTTTAAAATGGAGTGGTTGTGCAATATCGTCGATTTGTTCAAATTCCTGAAGACGCTGCAACTTCCGCTCCATACTAAGCCCTTGGATATTACTTTCACTTAGATCGTTGATTAAGCCAATATGATGTTTTTGAAGCTGAATGCTTCCTTTGTTTGCGGAATAATAAAACAGGTTATTAAATTGAGCAAACCAAGCTTCCGGAATAATCGCTATTTCTCCGGAAGGTAAAATAAACTCCCTCTTTTGATGCAGGATATGGTCTCGCAACTGAATAAAAGGAATTTCATATGGACCAAAGCGAACAATGGCATGAACATCGAACCAATCATTTTCTTCTTTTACTTCCAGATCAATCTTGGTATTACCAAGTAAATATTTCCGGTGGTTTTCTGTTTTTTGCTCGATTTGATAACCCTTATTAATCAAAAAGTCGTGGTTTACGTTAATCCAGTTAATCAATAAGTGGGTGTTAGTGGCGCCGTCGATATGTTCCGGATGTTTTTTTATATTCAGGTTGTTGAAAAGCGGATCCGGTTTTGATAACCCCAAGTTCAAAAGTTCTTGTAAATGGTCTTCCTCCCATTTTAAGGATCGTTTTACCCGATGGAAGGTGTAAAGATCTTCTGATTCTTTGTAATCCATTCGAACGGTAACCTTATGTTCGCTACCGGCATCAAAGGTATACGGGCCATATTTAAATTGCAATTGCGCAAAGGCGTCGCCATTGGCGGTATTAACAATTTTAAGCAAGGGAGATGCCTCATGTTGATAGGTTTTGATATCAAAGCCTTCCGCGTAGACGTGGTGCTTAGTGATCAACGACCGTACAAATCGATCGAAGTAATTATACTCGGTATTTCTGGGGATGCTGATATAACGCTTATTTAGGAAAGGCGATAGTTTTTTTCCGTCTAAATCTTGTTCAAAAGAATATAGCGTTCCTTCTAATAATAGCCAAGCAGGTTCATTGCTGATGATCTGCGCATTTTTGTACATAAAATCAATGCGCAGTCCCTGATACTTTATGGTCGGGAAATAACGTGTTTCTTCCGCATTTCTGCGAAAATGAAACAGTACGGAAGCAGGCTCGGGAGCAATCGTCAGTTTTTCTTCTACGGGCCATCCCTCTTTGCTCATTAGGTAAAGTGGTTTATCGCGGATAAGCTGTAAGATGGCTGCCAGTTTTTTATCTATTTTTGGACGGATATAATCAAATAATTTTTTGTCGAAGATTTTGCTGAAGAATTCGCGTGGGCGAATCGCTTTTTTATGCATCTTTTTGATGAGTTCCGATTGCTCTAGCTCGTCGAGCAGTTTAATGATTTTTAAGTCGTTGTCTTCGAGTGCGGGTGCATACTCGCGAGCGGTATTGCTAAAAATTCGCTGATAGGTAAGTGAAAATTCGCCATTTGGATTTAATTGTACAATGTGCGGCTCAATTAAATAACCCAAAAATTCATGTTGACATAACGAATAAACTAAACTATATGGTTTTTGCGTATCTATTCTTAGCATTATCTGTCGTTAAAAAAGCTTTAAATATAAGGTTTTTAATAATATATTGCGAAATATTGCCCTATTGCTCATGAAATTTTTTCTGTTTTTTTTCTATTTACTGTTAGCTGCCTCCTTGTCCGCCAGGCAGCAAGCAGACGACCTTCATAAAAACGCAATCGTGATTGATTTGCATAATGATGTTCTTTCGGAATCAATTATCACGGGAAAAGATATAACAAAGCGATTGACCAAAGGTCATACGGACTTTCCAAGGTTGAAGAAAGGGGGGGTTGATGTACAATTCTTCTCGGTATGGTGCGACGGGAAAAAATTAAAGCCCTTTCAGTATGCAAATAGGCAAATAGATGCTTTGAATGAACTGATAGAACGGAATACAGACCAAATAATCCTTGCTAAAAGTGTAGGTGATATTTATAAAGGGGTGCAACAAGGTAAAATAGTAGCGATGCTCGGGGTAGAAGGGGGACATATGATTGAAAATCAGCTTAGCAATTTGGATAGCTTATACCGTAGGGGCGTACGCTATTTAACCTTAACATGGAATAATAGTACTGCGTGGGCCTCTTCGGCAGCTGATGAGCGGAAAGGAAAGCGTCGGGGGCTGACAGACTTTGGAAGGCAGGTGGTTAGGCGGATGAACGAATTAGGCATGGTAATTGACTTGTCGCATGTAGGAGAACAGACTTTTTATGATGTACTGAAGATTACGGATAAGCCGGTTTTTGTATCACATAGCGATGTTTATTCCATTAACCCACATTACCGAAACCTGACGGATCAACAGATCAAAGCTATTGCTAAAAATGGCGGGGTTATCGGCGTGAATTTTTATGCGGATTTTTTAGATCCAACTTTTCGCCGGAATGTAAGTTTGCTATATGCAAAGCATATCAGTTCGACGGATAGCCTGCCGGTAAGTATAGATAAAAAATATCGTCTGCTTCCTGTTCAAGTACGGCAACAAGTGGCACCACCGCTATCGCTCGTTGTGGATCATATCAATTATTTGGTACAAGTAGCTGGTATTGACCACGTGGGTATCGGTGCAGACTTTGATGGCATGGACGCTACCCCGGCAGGATTGGCCGATGTAGGTGAATACCCTCATCTAACCGAAGCACTTATTGCATGTGGTTACACCGATGAAATGATTAAAAAAATATGGGGCGGCAACGTGCTGCGTGTACTTCGCGCACAAGAGTGACGATATTATTTGTCGTTTCCTGTATCGCCCTTTTTGAGTCCCGGTTTAAACCGAGGCTTAAAGCCTAAAGGTTTAGCTTCAGTGCTCGCGGCGTTGTGCTCGGTGTCTGTATTCGGATTTGTATGAGGAACCTCAGCTTTTGCTTCGGGAGCCATATTTTTTTTATCCCCCTCAGCACCGGGATTGGATGTTTGTTGCGGTTTTTCCGTAGACGTTTTATTTGTAATACCGGCTTTGAATCTAGGCTTAAATCCCGTTGGCTTCGAAATAGTAGGCGATTCATTATCAGTCGATTTGTCGGACACATCTTTCGCATCTTTTGACTCGCCCTCCACCTTACTTGCTTGGTTTGAGGGGTGGCCAGGTTCTTTCCGCAGGTGTTCGGCTGCTGTTTTATCGGTAAGGCCAGCTTTGAACCTGGGTTTGAAGCCCATGGGTTTGGATAGGTCTTTTGGTTCACCGGTCTTCTGTGTTTCAGAAGGTTCCTCTGTTTTGCCTATTTTTTCAAGTTGCTTAGGCAGCGCAGGTTCTTCTTTTGGTATTGCCGTTTCCTTATTTGTTACGCCAGCTTTAAAACGGGGTTTAAAACCGGACGGCTTATTGACATGGTCGGTAGCTGGCGCTACAGTTGGAGGGGTATCCTCACCCTTTACAGATTGATCTTCTGCATGGTCTTCTTTGGAACGCGTGGTCTGTCCCGGTTTAAATCTAGGTTTGAAACCGGTGGGCGCTTTGCTTGCACTATCCGTATCCGTTTCGGGGTTCGGAGCGGGTTTTGCTTCTCCGGTAGGTGGAGTTGCTTTAAACCGCGGTTTAAAGCCGGTAGGTTTCGCGGCTTGCGGGGATTCTGCTGCAGCAATGGCCTTGTTTTCGTCCAAAGAAGAAGTGCTAATGGGCGCCTGAGATAGGCCAACCTCTTCTTTGAGATGATAGCTTTTCCGTAAGCGGTTAAACCAGAATTTCTTTGTATGGTCGAAGCTCTTTTCGCCCATTAGCTCAAAATGACTTTTGAACTCTCTATACAATTGAGGTTCCACCTTCTCTAATTGGCGAAGGTCTATCCTTTTTTTTATAAAGAAATCTTCGAAAGTCATTCTTTTAGTATTAAGTATCTAGTATCAGGTATCAAGTATCGGGTATCAAGTACCCAAGTATCATTCTGGCTACTTACCTGCCTGCCGGCAGGTGTCTTTTATCTTGATACTACTAATTAAACCATATTATGATACACCGCTTGTACGTCGTCGTCTTCCTCAATCTTATCGATGAGTTTCATCACTTCTGCAGAAGCCTCTTCCGAAACTTCAGTTGTAGAGAGGTTAATGCGCTCTAATTTAGCACTTTTTACGTCAATGCCCTTTTCTTCTAATAGTTTTTGCATATTGCCGAAGTCCTCGAAAGACGTTTGTACTACCACAATGTCGTTTCCTTCTTCGTCTGCTTCGACGTAGAGTTCCTCCAGGCCGCCATCGATTAACTCCAATTCCAGTTCTTCTAAATTCAGGTCTTCTGTCGCCGCAAAACGAAAGATTGACTTGCGTTGAAAGATAAAGTCAAGTGAGCCCGTTTTACCTAAAGAACCGCCTGCTTTAGTGAAATAGCTTCTGATATTAGCCACTGTTCTATTGGTATTGTCAGTGGCTGTTTCGATTAAAATGGGTACTCCATGTGGGCCATAGCCCTCATAAACATGCTCTTCGTAACCTTTGGCGTCTTTCTCAGATGCACGTTTGATCGCAGCTTCTATCCGATCTTTCGGCATGTTGACCGCCTTCGCGTTCTGTATAGCCGTGCGAAGACGTGAGTTGGACTCCGGATGAGGTCCGCTCTCTTTAACAGCGATGGCGATTTCCTTTCCAAGGCGTGTAAATTGGACCGCCATCTTGGCCCAGCGTTTAAATTTTCTTTCTTTTCTAAACTCAAATGCTCTTCCCATATAATGTATATTAAGTGGTTTCTAAATTTTGTTTTAGGTTTTTTATCATCTCCTCTGTCATTGCCTTGAGATTAAATTGTGGGTTCCAGCCCCAATCTTTTCGAGCATATTCATCATTGATGGAAGAAGGCCAGCCATCTGCAATTGCCTGGCGTGGATCATTATTCGAGTAGGAAATGGAAAATTCGGGAACATGTACTTTAATTGCTTCAGCTAATTCCGCCGGCGTGAAACTCAGGCCTGTCAAATTATAACTACTTCGGATTGTTAAATTTTCAGCAGGTGCATCCATTAATTGAAGTGTACCTTGGATTGCATCCTCCATATAAAGCATTGGTAAGCGAGTTTCGGCAGAGAGGAAGCACTCATAGGTTCCTTTACTCAAAGCTTCATGAAAAATGTGAATAGCATAATCCGTAGTGCCTCCGCCCGGAGCAGCCTTCCAGCTTATTAAACCTGGATATCGGATGCTACGAACGTCTAGGCCATATTTATTGAAATAATACTCGCACCAACGTTCACCGGCCTGTTTGCTGAGGCCATATACCGTACTTGGATCCATGATGCAATATTGAGGAGTTTCCTCTTTAGGTGAATGGGGTCCAAAAACAGCGATGGAACTTGGCCAGAACACTTTGTCAACGCGGTATGTTACGGAGAGATCCAATACATTCAGTAGACCGGTCATATTTAAATCCCAGGCCAATTTGGGATTTTGTTCACCAACAGCAGACAACACAGCAGCCAAAAGATAAACTTGTGTTGGTTTGTACTTTTCGAATAGAGATTGCAGTAGTTCTTTGTCAAGAACATTCACAATTTCAAAAGGACCCTGCGATGGGGTATTAGGTTGCCTTATATCTGATGTTACTACACTTTTTTCTCCATATTTTAATCGCAAAGCAGTTGCTAATTCCGTTCCGATTTGCCCGTTAGACCCGATAATGATAATGCTTTCTTCCATCGCCCACAAACTTAGATAAATTGCCTTTCATATGCAACTGAGTAGTGAGGTGTGCAGGGAAATCGCTTTTTAAAAAAGACCGGTTTTTTTATTCAACTTTTCAAACATACGAGTTGAGCAAACCGAAGAACGTAGTGATGAGTTCATGAACACCTTTAAAAATAAACAAGAGTGAATAAATCAAGGCGGTGTAGGCTACTTTGCACCTGATGGCAAAGCATCACTGGCGCGTATTGGAGCCGTTTCACTTCCTCAATCCGCTTGGATACTGCCATATGAGCAGAGGAGCAAATGCTTTGCTGCTCGTTGCGTCGGTATCCTTCAAGGCCGTTTATCCGACACTCGGGGCCCAGTGGCTGCCCGCAAAAGCTCTTCGTTCAGCTGAAATATCGCCTAGGAAGTTTGCGGCTTGCAGGTTGAAGCACCACCATCGTAGCAAAGTTCCAAGCGATGAGTCTTTGGTTACTTTCTGCGGAAGAAAGTGACAAAAAAAACGTTCTTTTGATATGTTAACTATTGTTTGCCTAAAATTTGGTTGCCAATACGCAACTCATGCGATATTTTTTTATACCATCAACGGAGTTGTAAACTTCTACATAAACGAGGTAAATACCCACGGGAAGTCGCTGACCTGTATCGCTAACACCATCCCAAAATAGTGTGCCACTTGTACCAAGTAAATGGTTCCGGTATAAGGTTTTTACCAGCATTCCCTGTTCATTATATAGGTAGACATTCACCATATTACCGCTTTGCTGAAATCGATAATTGATTTGCAATATATCTTCGAATCCGTCATAGTCAGGTGAAAATGTCTTTGAGCTAAGCCAGATAGCGTCATGCTGCTCAGTACGTTGCTGTGAGTTTCTGTATCCCGGTGTAGCATAACCCACCGAAGCCGCTGCGGAAGTGAAATTGCCCGGTTTATTGGTGTCTTCCTCAAAACTTTGTCTTTCCAAAGAAACTCCTTTCGGATTCTTTACCAGTGGATGGTGCATGCCTTCATGATAGTCGAGTCGGTCAATGATCGTTTGGCCGTTTATAATTGCGATTGATCCGCCTGTATTGGGTAATTGAGGCATTGCCGCTATATCAATGAAAGCTGTTGGGTTTTCGGTATAATAATGATCTTTAACGATATTACCATCTTTACTTAGTACCATATATTGTTTAGGGTAAAAGGGTGTCTCTTTGGTCGCAAGAGGTCGGACGTTGATTAGACTATCCTTGTCAATAACGCGAGCGATCTGTAAGCTTTTTAAATCGATGGTTTTTTCCGACCGGTTATACACTTCAACAAACTCCACACCACTGGCTTTTGGATCGGGAAGTATCTCATTGATCAATATATCAAGTGGCTCTACCTGAGCGTGTAGTGTCGCGGTTAGTAAAGACAATAAGGATGAAGCTAATATAAGACAGATCTTATTCATTATCCAGGTTGTGGTTTGGTTTATTTCAGATGAGCTAAGATAAAAAGCTTGGTTGAGGAGGGCAAACGTTCAATCGCTTGACAAGAAGAATGAACGAACTGAACAAGGTGTTTTCGAAAAAATGAACTTTGAAGAAGCTGATCGCTAAAAACATTCCTCTTTTTAACTTTAAAATTCGTATGTTTGAAGGTTAAAAAATAATGATTCATTAAAATTTACTATTAAAACAAAAATTTAAAACAAAACAATGAAAATTGCAGTCGTTGGCGCTACCGGGCTTGTCGGTTCGGAGATGTTAAAAGTTTTAGCAGAGCGCAATTTCCCAGTAACAGAATTGATTCCGGTAGCCTCTGAAAAAAGTAAGGGTAAGGAAATTGAATTCAAGGGAAAGAAGTATAAGGTGGTTACACCCGACGAGGCAATAGACTTGAAGCCGCAAATCGCTTTATTTTCTGCCGGCGGAGGAACGTCGACGGCGTATGCACCTCAATTTGCTGCGGCAGGAATTACTGTAATTGATAACTCATCTGCATGGCGTATGGACCCTACAAAAAAACTGGTCGTTCCGGAAGTGAACGCGCATGTACTCGCATCAGATGATAAAATTATAGCAAATCCAAACTGCTCAACCATTCAGATGGTTGTCGTATTGAAACCTCTTCATGAGAAATATAAAATAAAACGTGTTGTCGTTTCCACCTATCAATCGGTAACAGGAACAGGGGTGAAAGCGGTACAGCAGCTCAACGATGAACGAGCAGGCAAAGATGGAGAAAAGGCTTATCCTTATCAAATTGACCTTAATGTGATTCCTCAGATCGATGTATTCCAAGATAACGGTTACACAAAAGAGGAGATGAAAATGATTAAGGAGACGAATAAGATAATGGGGGATGATAATATCCGCGTGACCGCTACTACGGTGCGCATCCCGGTGATGGGAGGGCATTCTGAATCTGTCAATATTGAATTTGAGAATGACTTTGATTTAAATGAGGTAAGAGATCTACTTGCAAAGCAAACCGGTGTTATCGTCGTGGATGATCCGGCTAATTTGAAGTATCCAATGCCAAAAGACGCTCATGGAAAAGATGAAGTGTTTGTTGGACGTATCCGTAGGGATGAGAGCCAGGAAAAGACACTTAATTTGTGGATTGTGGCGGATAACTTGCGTAAAGGAGCTGCTACCAACGCCGTCCAAATTGCCGAATATTTAGTGAAGCAAGGCTTGGCTTAATGCCAATAGAAAATAAAAATAAAAGGAAGATGCTTGAAAGCCATCTTCCTTTTTTATTTTTGGTGCGTCAGCATAATAAACAAAACAATGAACAAGGCCTTCTTGAGAACCCTTTTTACAATTACCTGTTTGCTTCAATTTATATTTGGAGCCGAAATTGTAACCGCCAATGAAAAGGATACATTGCGTATTATTACCTATAATATTCATCATGCTAACCCACCGTCAAAGCCGGGACTTATCGATTTAGAGGCCATAGCAGCGGTTATTAATCAAAATAAGCCGGATTTAGTTGCTTTACAGGAGGTGGATGTAAATAACCGGCGATCGGGTAAAAACCTGAACGAAGCGGCAGCATTGGGAAGCTTGACAGGGATGCATCATCATTTTGTAAAGGCCATCGACTACGAAGGGGGTGCTTATGGTGTTGCCATACTATCTAAGTGGCCTATACAACAAAAGGATAGCTTAATATTACCAATGGCTGAAGGAAGTAATGGCGAACCTCGCGTACTCGCCATTGTAGCAGTAGAGCCGAAGCCCGGTAAACCGCTTGTGTTTGCCAGCACACATCTAGACCTAAAGGAGCAGAACCGGCTGTTGCAAGCAGAGGCCATCGTTAAGAAATTGAGCACCTATTCTCAACCCGTTATTTTAGGGGGCGATTTTAATGCAAAACCGGAATCCGACGTAATTAATCATTTTGATACCTACTTTTAAAGGAGTAAAACTAGCGGTAGTGCTGCTTTTACAATTCCTGAGGTAAATCCCGATCGGGAAATTGATTTTATTATGTTCAGACCGAAAAAGCGCTTTCAGTCGGTACGGCACGAGGTGATTAAAGAGCCTTATGCCTCCGATCACCTCCCCGTAATGGTTGAATTGACTTATTGAGCGGAAAATAACTAAAGCAAAGATGGTGTTAAGTAATGCTATAAGCATACGATTTTGGTTGATTTTGATCGTTTTTTCATTGACAACTCAATCGTATGCCCAATCCCTGGAACAGAAAATAAATATCGCTTATCAACAGTTTGAAAGTAATCCGAACCTGAAGTATGGAACGGCATCACTTACCGTATTAGACGCTAAAACCGGTTCCGTTATCTTTTCTAAGAACGGAAATACAGGGCTAGCTACAGCCTCCACCCTGAAGACGATCACTTCTGCTGCTGCGTTTTACCTGTTGGGAGCAGATTACACGTATCAAACAGAATTGTACTATACCGGTCAGGTTGTAGATGGTATCTTAAACGGCGATCTAGTTATTAAAGGAAGTGGCGACCCCTCTTTAGGTAGTGACCGATTTGAGCAAACAAAGGAATCCCTGTTGTTAACACAATGGACTCATGCTATTGTGAATGCAGGGATCAAGAAAATAAACGGTAGTATTATCGGTGACGATTTGTTATATGGAGGACAAAAGGCTGGTCCGCGATGGATTTGGCAGGATTTAGGAAGTTATTATGGCGCGGGGATATCTGGGTTAAATTGGCGAGAAAATTTAGTGGACGTTCATATACTCCCGGGCCGACAGGTAGGAGCTGTCACAACCCTGCAGTCGACGGTGCCTAATGTATCGTATTTAAAAATCGTTAATGAATCTACTACGGGTAGCCCCGGTTCGGGAGATAAAGTCTATCCCTACAGTGCACCCTATTCGTCGCTCATATATCTGCGGGGTACTTACGGGATTGATTTAAAAAAGCCTATTCAGATCGCGCTTCCGGATGCCGCTTACGACGCAGCGCTAAGATTACAGTTGAATTTGGAACGCCAAGGTGTAAGCGTACGACAACCTGCTACTAGTGGCAAATTGCTTAAGCTATCGGGAAAGGAAGTGCCATCAGCAGGTAGGACATTGTTTATCCACCAATCTCCAACCTTAAAAGATCTTGTTTATTGGTTCAATCAAAAAAGTATCAATTTGTATGGTGAGGCACTCCTAAAGACGATCGCTCAACAAAAAGGGTCTGTGTTGGACACGGACGACGCGGCTGATACAATGCGCGACTTTTGGGTTAACAAACTAGGATTGGAAAAAGGGTCGATGAGAATATTTGATGGTAGTGGCCTCTCGCCCGAAAATCGTGTCACAACAATGGCCATGGCAAAAATTTTGACCTCTATTAAAAGAGAACCTTGGTTTAGCGACTATTATAAAAGTATCCCTGTTTATAATGGCATGAAGATGAAGAGCGGTACGATTGGCGGTGTACTGGGGTACACTGGATATCAAAAAGCATCTAATGGAACCGAGCTTGTGTTTAGCTTGCTCGTGAACAACTATGAAGGTACCGCTTATAATATGCGACAGCAGATGTTTAGATTACTGAATGCATTGAAGTAGTTAGAAAGTAAAAAGTAAAAAGTAAAAAGTAAAAAGTAAAAAGTAAAAAGTAAATTTTACTAACAACTAACAACTAACAACTAACAACTAACAACTAACAACTAACAACTAACAACTAACAACTAACAACTAACAAACAACTTATAGCCAAAAAATGCTATCTTTGCATCATCATGAGTTATCAACTGCGCGTTTCAATTGATAAGGATTCCGGCTTTTGCTTTGGAGTGGTTTATGCCATTGACATGGCAGAGGAAATCTTGGAAGAGGAGGGATATCTCTATTGTTTGGGGGATATTGTTCATAATGATGAGGAAGTAGCCCGCCTAAAAGCCAAGGGGCTGCGCATCATTTCCCATGAAGATCTACCTAAGCTCCGGAATGAAAAGGTTTTAATCAGAGCGCACGGAGAATCTCCTGAGACCTATAAAATAGCTCTGGAGAATAATATAACCTTGATTGATGCATCTTGTCCTGTGGTGCTAAAATTGCAGAACAGGATTAAGACATCTTACGACGATAAAGAGCGCATTCTCATCTTCGGCAAACATGGACACGCAGAAGTGATTGGCCTGCAAGGTCAGACAAATAATGAAGCAATCGTTTTTCAAGATCTGGAAGAACTTGACGCGCTTGAGTTGCCTGGTAAGTTTACCTTATATAGCCAAACGACAAAAAGTACCGATAAATTTTATCAAATTAAAGATGAGCTGTTAAAGCGGGGATACGAAGTGAAAGCAAATGATACGATTTGCAGACAAGTATCCAATCGTTATGAAGATCTGGCTAAGTTTGCAAAACAATTTAATAGAATTGTTTTTGTGTCGGGCAGAAAATCGTCTAATGGCAAGGTCCTTTATGATGTTTGTCTAAGAAATAATCCAAAAAGTATATTTATCTCTGATCCTGCAGAACTGGATGCTTCTATGTTTGGCCCAAATGAGACTATTGGCGTTTGTGGGGCTACATCAACACCTATGTGGTTAATGCAAAAAGTGAAAGAACAGTTGGAGCGTTTTTAATCGTCCGATCTTTCCATGTATCCCATTATCATATAAAGCTCACATTCATTTTTGATTAAAACCAAAGCGAATACAAATTTGTAATTTTGGGATGGAGTAATGATGCAAAATATGGCACAGGTTTTGGCGTAAAGGTCTAACTTGTCTGCAAGGACAGACTTTTACTTTACCAGTAAATGTTGTGCTGACTGCTCTTGATTGTGTAGGGAGGGATTTAAAACACTAAAATTTACAGATGAAAGCAAAAAAAGGCGTGTTGTTGATTAATCTGGGAACGCCTGATAGTCCTAAGGTACCTGACGTTCGGCGATATCTAGATGAGTTTTTGATGGATGGTCGGGTGATTGATATCGGTGTAATCCAGCGAAATCTCTTGGTACGGGGAATTATTGTTCCTTTCAGGAGTCCAAAGACTGCTAAGTTATACAATGAGATTTGGGATAAGGAAAAAGGTTCCCCACTGCTTTACATCAGTGAAGAACAGGTAGCTTTATTGCGCGAGGAACTGAGCGACGAGTACCAGATTGAACTCGCGATGCGTTACCAAAACCCTTCTATCGAACAGGCATTGGAAAAGCTTCGTTTAGCTATGGTTGACAGTATTCGCGTCATCCCCTTGTTTCCACAGTATGCATCCGCTACCACTGGGTCTGTGATTGAAAAGGTAATGCGCCTAATGAGTACGTGGCCAACCTTTCCGGAAATATCATTTGTCAATCAGTTCTATGATAACGAGTTGATGATCGAAGCTTTTGCCGACAATGGCAGATTAAAGAAACCTGAAACTTTCGATCATGTACTATTTAGCTTTCATGGCTTACCGATTAGGCAATTGAAGAACGTTGACAATTCCGGTAATCACGGTTGTGATGCCCCCAATTGCTGTGCGCAGATAAGCTCAACGAATAAATTTTGCTATGTTGCGCAATGTCATGCAACAGCACGGTTGATTGCGGAAAAGCTTCATATAGCTCCTGAAAAGTACACTGTCTGTTTTCAATCAAGATTAGGAAAGGAGCCGTGGGTTCAGCCCTATACGAGCGATGCGCTGGAGAAACTAGCCCATGAAGGTGCAAAAAGACTGCTGGTTTTCAGTCCGGCATTTGTTGCCGACTGTATAGAAACATTATATGAAATAACCGTAGAATACGGGCAAGAATTTAAGAAGCTAGGTGGAGAACATGTCGAATTGGTGCCAAGCTTAAATACCCATCCAAAATGGATAGAGGCATTAAAACAAATGGTACTCGGCGAGCAGGCAAACATACCCAATATGCAGCTTGGAGAAACAGTTGTGAATAAGTAGGATTTGAATGGGTGTGCCCGATAGGGCCGGAAAGGATTTAAATATGAGACTGATCGTTATTAATGCCTTTATACTGCTTTTAATTGATTTTTATATTTATTATGCACTTCAAAAAAGCACCATTCGATGGGCTAAAGCACGTTTTTTTAAAGCTGTTTGGTGGGGATATAGTATCGCTTTGTTCATTGGTGTTCTGGCGAGCTTATACTTCAGCCTTCCTTTGATTGTTCGATCCATTATATTGGTTGCTTTTTTCTTGACCTTTACCAGTAAGATTTTTTATGTACTAGTCTTGCTTGTAGATGATTTTAGGAGAGGCGGCGTGTGGATGACAAGAAAGATATTTGGCAGAAAAGGTGAATCGGAAGCGACGAAGCTTTCTGCGGAAACCGTTTCAACTAATGCTGATCGTATTAGTCGATCACAATTCCTAACTAGAGCTGGTATTGTTGTTGCTGCTGTGCCCTTTGCCACCTTGAGTTGGGGAATTGCTGTGGGAGGCTATGATTATAGGGTGAGACGACAGAAACTTTATTTGCCGAATTTGCCTAAAGCCTTTCACGGATTAACGATTGGGCAAATATCGGATATCCATTCAGGAAGCTTTTATAATAAAACGGCCGTTCAGGGAGGCATTGATATGCTACTTGCCGAAAAACCGGATGTCATTTTTTTTACCGGCGATTTAGTTAATAATAAGGCCGATGAAATGCGCAATTATCAGGACTTATTTAGTAAAGTGAAGGCACCTTTGGGCGTTTATTCGACATTGGGGAACCACGATTATGGAGATTATTTCTATGGGAAGGAGGATAGCCCCGAGAAACGTAAAAACTTACAGCAGGTGAAGGACATCCATAGGATTATGGGGTGGGATTTACTTTTGAATGAACATAGAAAATTGCGTGTTGATAATGAAGAGATTGGTATATTAGGAGTGGAAAATTGGGGAACCGGCAGATTCCCTAAGTATGGACGAATTGATTTAGCAAAAAAAGGTACGGAAGACCTGCCTGTAAAACTTTTATTATCGCACGATCCGTCCCATTGGCGAGCTCAAGTATTAAATAATAAGGATATCGATGTCATGTTTGCCGGCCACACACACGGTATGCAATTTGGTATTCGAGGAGATCGTTATCAGTGGAGCCCTGCAAAATACGTTTATAAAGAATGGGCGGGACTTTATACAGATGGTAACCAACAACTGTACGTTAATGTGGGGTATGGTTTTTTAGGTTATCCTGGTCGCGTTGGCATTTTGCCTGAAATCACCATTTTTGAACTAGTAAGTGAGTCTCCGGCTGTAACATAATCCTTATTTGCATGTCTTAATAGCAAATCGTTTGAGATTATGTCAGTAAAGATGCCCTATCGAGAAAATATCCGGCTTTCGTTGGAGTCCATTGCTAGCAATAAATTGCGTACTTTTTTGACCGCCTTGATCATAGCAATCGGTATCACCGCCCTGGTAGGCATTCTTACCTCCATTGATGCTATTCAAAACTCATTAAAAGATTCGTTCTCAGCAATGGGAGCCAATTCCTTTAATATTAGGAATAGAGGAATCAACGTACAAATCGGAGGCAGCGGTACAAGACCTAAAGTTTTCAAAAAAATATCCTATCGTGAAGCCTTGGCCTTCCAAAAGAAATTCGATTATGGTGCCATTGTTTCCATTAGCGCCTATGCTTCCAATTTTGCGGTTGTGAAGTACGGGAGCGAACAGTCAAATCCAAACATATCCATATTGGGAGGTGATGATCATTATTTGCAAACCGGGGGGTATAAATTGGAAAGCGGTCGAAACTTTACCCAGCGCGAGTTGGAAACCGGATCCAATGTGGTGATTATCGGGAGTGAAATAAAAAAACGTTTGTTTAAAGAGGGGCAAGACCCCTTGAACAAAATGCTGGTTATCGGTAATGCAAAATATTTAATTATAGGCGTGTTGGAAGACAAAGGATCCAGTGCCGGCATGGGGGCTGATAAGACCTGTATCATCCCCTTGTTGCGTGCGCGAGCTGTAGTGCAGGGGGAAATGCCTTCTTATACTATTACGGTAATGAGTAGCAACGCGCAGGGGATAGACCCAACAATTGGGGAAGCAACCGCTTTATTTAGAAATATTCGTGGATTGGCAGTTACACAGGAAAATAATTTTGAGATCACCAAAAGCGATGCTGTTGCCCAAATACTGGTTAGTAGTCTTACCTATGTCGCCGTGGGGGCCTTTGTGATCGGCATTATTACATTAATAGGTGCTTCCATTGGCTTAATGAATATTATGCTTGTTTCCGTAACCGAGCGTACGCGGGAAATCGGAGTTCGAAAGGCAATCGGCGCCACGCCAAAAGTGATACGAATGCAATTTTTGACGGAAGCGATAGTAATCTGTTTACTTGGAGGGATAGGCGGTATATTGCTCGGTATTTTAATTGGTAATATCGTAGCGGTGGTTGTAGGAACGAGTTTTGTCGTGCCATGGAAATGGATAATAATGGGGATTGTTGTCTGCGTGGGCGTCGGTATGATCTCGGGTTTTTATCCGGCTTCTAAGGCATCAAAACTAGACCCGATCGAGGCGTTACGCTACGAATAAGTGCCGAGAATTAAAAAAACTTGTGAAAAAAAGCAAGTTTATCTATGTTTATCTCATGGAAGAGATAAATTGGCATGATTTTGAAAAAGTAGAACTACGTGTAGGTACGATTGTAACAGCGGAAGACTTTCCGAAAGCTCGAAAGCCGGCTTATAAGTTAACCATTGATTTTGGGTCCGAAATAGGCATTCGAAAAAGCAGCGCGCAAATCACTAAACATTATACAAAAGAAGAATTGCCCGGCAGGCAAATTATTGGTGTTGTAAACTTTCCCAAAAAGCAGATCGCCAATTTTATATCTGAATGCTTAGTTACCGGATTTGCTGACGAAAATGGAGATATTGTTTTATCCACTGTTGCATCAAGGGTACCAAATGGTGCCAAACTGATGTGAGGCTTTAGTAATAGCCTTGTAACACGGAATCTTGAATTTGTTAGTAGTGAATTAATCAACGGATAGTGGCTGGCCGACAGTCTAGCTTAAAACCTGCGGTCGAAAGAGAAGATAAATGAAATATATAAATTTTGAAGATACAAGTGATTCCGTATCGGACGAATTCTTTATGAAGGAAGCTTTGCGCGAAGCCCAGAAAGCTTTTGATGCAGACGAGGTTCCTATTGGAGCCGTCATTGTACATGATGGTAAAATTATAGCGCGGGGGCATAACTTAACAGAAACACTGAATGATGTAACTGCTCATGCAGAAATGCAGGCCTTCACAGCCGCTGCGAATTACATTGGGGGTAAATATTTAAAAGATTGCACCCTCTATGTTACAATAGAACCTTGCGTTATGTGTGCGGGAGCATCCTATTGGTCTCAGATTAAGCGAATCGTTTTTGGCGCACGGGATGAAAAGAGAGGATACGCTACGATTTCAAAAGATATTGTCCATCCGAAAACTACGGTAGTAAGTGGTATTATGGAAGAGACGTGTCGGGAATTAATGCAACGATTTTTTCAGTTGAAAAGACGATAGTCTAAATTGTTAGCTGTGAACAAGGGAGAAGGGAATAGCTGTTCAAAATCCCAATTGATAATCGGACGAGTAAAACATGTTCCCTACTAACATGTTCCCAAGTTCACATCTCTATCTATTGTCATCTCCTTATAAAAACTTAATTCATAAGAACAATTCGGAGCATATATCGTTATATTTGTGTACAACAATCAGAAAATTAAAAAACATAAAATTATGGCTTTTTCACTTCCTGCGTTACCATACGCATCCGATGCATTAGAACCACATATTGATAAAGAAACCATGGAAATTCACCATGGAAAACATCACCAGGCATATGTTGATAATTTAAATAAAGCAATTGCCGGAACTGATGCGGAATCGCTTTCTATTGAAGAAATCATAAAGAATATTTCAAAATATCCTGCTGCGGTTCGAAACAACGGCGGAGGGCACTATAATCACTCCTTATTTTGGACCATATTGTCGCCTGATGCGCAAACTACTCCGAGTGGTGAGTTGGCTACCGCTATTGATGAAACATTTGGTTCTTTTGACGAATTAAAGAAAAAACTTCAGGATGCCGGAGCAACGCGCTTCGGTTCCGGCTGGTCGTGGTTGGTTGTAGATGCCTCCGGAAAGTTGCAGGTAACGTCGACACCAAATCAGGACAGTCCATTGATGGACGTTGCAGAAGTTAAGGGAACACCAATCTTAGGTATTGATGTTTGGGAACATGCCTATTATTTGAAATATCAAAACAAACGCCCTGCTTACTTAGAGGCAATTTTTAATGTTATCTGCTGGAAATCAGTTGGCGAGCGTTACGCCAATGCCAAAAAATAATGGCTCATTTGGATTTTCAAAGATTTAAAAACATGCGAAGAAGCAGTGTTTGCCTAGGCAGCACTGCTTTTTTTAATCGTGAAAGATCGGCACAGTGCTCCGGATTTATGGTTGCACAAAGTTGTTGTCACATCTGCCTGACAGCGATGAATGGCATCGCCAACATAAAACACAAATAAATGAAAGCGATAGTTCTGGACGGAATTAACTTACCCTTAACGATAAAGAATGTAAGTAAGCCTAAACTAAAAGCGAATGAAGTACTCGTAAAGCTTAAAGCTGCGGCACTTAATAGGCGAGATTATTGGATACAAAAGGGACAGTACGCCGGTTTGAAATTCCCTATTATTTTAGGTTCCGATGGTGCAGGAGTCGTAGCAGAGGTGGGGAGCGAATCGGAAAAGGAGTGGATCGGAAAGGAAGTGCTTATCAATCCCTCATTAAATTGGGGCGAAAGCGAAGCCGCACAGTCGACCACATTTCATATTCTCGGACTTCCACAGGACGGTACTTTTGCAGAATACGTAAGCGTGCCGCTCCAAAATTTACATATTATGCCACCTCACCTTACTTTTGAGGAGGCGGCTGCGATACCCTTGGCCGGGTTAACCGCCTGGCGAGCCTTATTCAGTAGAGCGCATCTGAAGAGGGGGGAACGACTACTCCTAGCGGGTGTTGGAGGCGGGGTAGCAAGCTTTGCTTTGCAGTGGGCCGTACTTGCGGGTGCAGAAGTATATGTAACATCAAGCAAGCGGGAAAAAATAAGGAAGGCGCTAGACCTGGGAGCGAAGGCCGGCGCATTGTATACCGATAAAAACTGGGCAAATAAAATACACCCTAACGATGGTTTTGATGTTATAGTAGACAGCGCTATAGGAGAGGGCTTTAATAATTATATCGAGCTTGCGAAACCAGGTGGTAGAATTGTTTTCTACGGTGCTACGGTATCAGGCAATTTACCTGAACTCAATGCGAGAAAAATATTTTGGAAACAACTGAGTATATTGGGTAGTACGATGGGTTCGCCTAAAGATTTTCATGATATGTTGGCATTTGTAAATAAGCATCAGGTAAAGCCTGTTATTGACTCAATTTTTCCTTTAGCGCATGCCGAAGAGGCTGTGAGGAAGATGGATCGTTCGGAACAATTTGGTAAACTGGTACTAAGAGTGGATTAAGTTATAGAAAGATGAAACCGAGATGTAAATAATAATAATAGACACAATGGGCAATTATTATTGACAAGCATTTACATTTTTAGGTGTCAATGAGCCTCGCGGTCGCTTCGGTTATTTACTCGAGCTCTCATTAACCATTAAAAAGAAATAATAGGATGAAAACAATAGGAATGGTTATAAGTGCTTTGTTGCTGAACGTGTTTCTCTCTTGCGCGGGAGAACCCCAACAAAAGCAAGAGAAAAATAAGGTAGTTACACCTTCAGCAAATGCCGGTCTTTTAGATACGGCGACTTTTGCCGCGGGGTGTTTTTGGTGCGTAGAGGCGCAGTTTCAACAGCTTAATGGCGTTGATACAGTTGTCTCCGGTTATACGGGTGGGTATGTTAAGAACCCCTCTTACAAAGAAGTTTGCACGGGTAATACAGGCCATGCAGAGGCCGTGAATATTATTTTCGACCCAAAAGTAATCAGCTTTGATGAGTTGATCGAGGCATTTTTTGTGGCCCATGACCCAACACAACTAAATAGACAGGGAAATGATGTGGGAACGCAATATCGATCAGCCATCTTTTATCATAATCCGCAACAGAAAGAAAAGGCATTGTATTATATCAAAAGATTAGATGAAGAACATGCCTACAACAAACCTATCGTCACAGAGGTGAAACCATACGGTGCTTTCTATATAGCCGAGGATTACCATCAAAATTATTTTAATTTGAATCGGAGCGAAGGATACTGTCAATTTGTAATAGCACCGAAATTGGAAAAATTTGAAAAGGTTTTTAAGAAGAAACTGAAAAACAATAGTGAAGGAATAAAATAATCCATTGTATTAGGTGGCATGAATAAAAAACTGCTCTTGTTGCTTTGCAAAACGCATAAACAATTCGGGAAGGCCGGATAGCGGTCCATGGGGATGGATGAAAAAGAAATTGCGCTCTATGGTGAAATCTTCTATTTCAATAATTTTTAAATGTTTTTCATGCAACTCGCGAGTGATGGCATGAATAGACAAAAAAGCAAAGCTATTACTGTGCAAAAGAAATTGTTTAATACTTTCGGTACTCGCTAAATTAACGTTTATCTGCAAGTCCTGTAGATCTACACCTTTTTCTTTTAAATGTTTAGCGATCACGTCATTTGTTCCTGAACCATTCTCGCGCATAATAAAGTCAAGCCGTGAAAGATCCCTAAATGCGAATGTATCATGCAAAGCAAGCGGATTTTCTGCACGTGTAACTAAAACAATTTCGTCTTTAAAGAGAGGTGTGTATTTCATTGATTTATTTTGTGTTAACCCCTCGATAATTCCGAGATCAATGTTTTTTTTATCGAGCCAATCTTCCACTTGTTGTGTATTGCCGTGTGCCACTTCAATATGTATACCGTCGTAATTGCGATGAAAATTCGCTAATATGAGGGGAATGATGTAGTGCGAAATAGTGGTGCTGGCACCTAATTTTAATTTTCCCGATGTTTCTCCCTTTAACTTATCAATTTCGTACGTAGCTTTATTATATTGCTCAATAATAAGACGAGCATGTTTGTATAGAATGGAGCCTGCGGCAGTTAGTTTAAGCTTGTTGCCACTTCGTTCGAAAAGAGATTGGCCGATTTGTTGTTCCAATTCCTGGATATTTTTACTAACAGCAGGTTGTGATATAAAAAGCTCCGAAGCCGTTTTTGTAAAATTCAATTGCGTAGCGGCAGTGAAAAACACTTTTATTCTGAAATCACACTCCATAAAACAATGTAGATGTCTTGATAATTGTTGGGATTAATCCCGATAAAACTTGTTTATAATTGGAAAGAGCGCTAGACCAAAACCAGCCTAGCCTCTTTTTACATCGTTTTGAAAATAAAATTAAGATAAGATATCCACAATTTTAAGCAAGCTGGGTGTAAGGGAGTCTATATGCTTGATGGCCTTATTGAATGGAGTAAATGCAATGTCACCATTGATAACGCCCGCCATTTCACCTTTACGTCCAGCTAGTAGCGCTTCCACGGCAGCAACGCCTAGACGGCTTGCCAGTACTCGATCCATACAAGTTGGGCTACCTCCACGTTGTATGTGACCCAAAATGGAAACTCTGGTATCATAATTTGGAAAATGTTTCTTCACCAGTTCGGCTATAGCGAAGGCGCCACCTTCTTCGTCACCCTCGGCCACTAATACAATTTTCGAAGATTTATCTTTTCGGCCATGAGCCAACTTTTCCAATAAAGCTTTTGAATTTGTTGCGCTTTCCGGAATTAAAATGGCCTCTGCCCCTGTTCCTATGCCACTACGAAGCGCAATAAGTCCGGAATCACGGCCCATTACCTCAATAATAAATAGGCGATCGTGCGACTCCGCTGTATCTCGGATTTTGTCAACTGCACTGATAACGGTATTGATGGCCGTATCATAACCGATGGTGAAATCGGTTCCTGCTAAATCATTGTCAATAGTGCCTGGAAGCCCCATTACCGGGATGTCGTGTTCCTCAATAAATTTTGCTGCTCCCGTGAACGTTCCATCTCCACCAATAGCGACTAATCCGTCGATTTGGAATTTCCTGATTTGTTCATAAGCCTGTTGACGTCCTTCTACGGTTCGAAATTCTTTACTACGTGCGGTCTTTAAAATAGTTCCGCCTCGTTGAATGATATTGGCTACAGATTTAGCATCCATCGGAAAGATATCTCCATTTACCATACCATCATAACCCCGCTGAATACCGAATACATTTAGATTATAATGCAAACTCGTGCGTACAACAGCACGTATAGCTGCGTTCATGCCCGGCGAATCTCCACCTGAAGTAAATACTGCAATATTTTTGATTGTGCTCATATTAATGTATAGCTGATTTGATTATTACGGACACTATAGCCTTTCTTTATAGGCTTTAATACCTGATTCAAGAAAGTCGATGTAATTTTGGGGATCATAATTCGCTCCTTGCGGAGGAACCAATACATTACCATTGCTGTCTACAATAACATATAAAGGTTGCGAATTGCTGTTGAATTTGGATGCCTGGAAATCGCTCCATTTTTTTCCGATGGTATTGATCTTTTTTTTGCTGTAAGTCGAGATGTATTGTTCGTTTTGCGGCAGCGTAGTCTTATCGTCGACAAACAATTCTGCCATAATAAATTCGTTATTTAAGAGGTTTTTTACGCGGGGATCCGTCCAAACATTTGCTTCCATTTTACGACAATTCACGCAGTTCCAACCAGTGAAATCAATTAAGACAGGCTTGTTTGTTTGTTTAGAAACCTCCAAGGCTTGTTCATAATCATAATAGGGATCAAAGCCTTTCGGAGTTCCACGTTCATGAAAGATCTCTGCATATTTTTTAGGACCGGAGTTTGTGGTAGTATGAGACGAAGCCGATATACCGGTGCTTAAGTCAAAATCTTGAGTAGCACTTGGCGGCAAGAATGCGCTGACTGACTTTAATGGGGCGCCCCACATACCCGGAATCAGATATACGACAAAGGATAGCACCACAATGGCAAAAAATGTACGCAGAACCGATAAATGTGGAACCTCACTGTCGTGTGCAAATTTGATTTTTCCTAATAGGTATAGCCCCATTAAACCAAATATTACGATCCAAAGAGCTAAAAATACTTCTCTATCCAGCCAATTCCAATGGTATGCCAAATCCACATTCGATAAAAATTTAAGAGCAAAGGCTAATTCGAGGAATCCTAATACCACTTTTACGCTATTCAACCAACCTCCGGATTTCGGTAAGGATTTCAACAAGGATGGAAACAAAGCGAACAGCGCAAAGGGAATAGCAAGTGCCAAAGAAAAGCCAAACATCCCAATGGCAGGTCCTAAACGTTCGCCCTTGGAGGCTGCATCTACTAACAAGGTTCCAATTAGCGGGCCCGTGCAAGAGAAAGAAACTAAAGCGAGGCTAAAAGCCATAAAGAAGATGCCAATAAGGCCTCCTTGATCCGATTTAGCGTCTACTTTGTTAACAAATGAGCTGGGAAGGGTAATTTCGAAAGCACCTAAAAAAGATGCAGCAAATACCACTAACAATAAGAAAAACAAGAAATTAAAAATACCATTGGTAGAAAGTGCATTTAAGGCGTCTGATCCAAAAAAAATGGTGACAAGCATTCCCAAGCCAACATAAATAACTATAATAGATAAGCCGTATAGAATAGCTTGTCCTATCGCTTTTGACTTAGACCCAGCTCTCTTCGTAAAAAAGCTAACGGTTAAAGGAAGCATTGGGAATATACAAGGCATTAAAATAGCGGCAAAACCAAAAAGCAAGCCGTTAATGAATATTTGCCAAAGTGAAACGCTATTCGCAGTATCTGTTGAAATTACCGGTTGGGCAGGCAAACCTTTAGTAGGAGTAGCTGCTTGGACTGTATCGGTATTGACGCTTGTATCTTCTGTTATATCAGTAAATTCGATATCATCCAAAGAAATGGTGTCGGTTTGTAACGTAAGCGCAGAGGCTTCGTTCATAAAAAAGCTTAAGAAAATACTAGCTAATGTAATTATAATGAATTTTCTATACATCAGTTTTAGTTTGAAGGCGTGAAATTAGTAATTATTCCTGAGAGGGTGCCAATTTTCAGGTCTCCTTATTGTAAATAAAGTACGGTTAGGTTAAGATGGGATGAAGGAAAGCGGCTTAAGCCACTTTCCCTATTTTATTGGAATATTGAAATTCACTTCATCGGGAGGTAAACATTCCCGATCGTTGCACACCATAAATTCAATGGTCCCTTTAACAGAGGTTGCGGCTTTATTGAGTTTGATTTTTTGTTGAAAGACAACCTCGTTTTCAAAGTATACAACATCCATGTCAAACACCTTCTCGAAGTGGCTTATCCCCTTCGGTTCACTGGTTTTTCCAACAGGGGTGTAATCTGTTGATTTTGTGAAAGTAAAACTGGTAGGCACCGGGCCACCGGGTTTGATGTTTTGAGAGTAAATATGCCAACCTTTATCGATGGTAGCTTTTATTAGAAGCACAGCCTCCGTTTTATTAATCTTTTTAGCAGCATAGGCCCATTTTACCGGCGTTTTAATCTGTGCGGACGCAATTAAGGTGCTGAAAATCAAAATGGCTAAAAATGCACTTAATTTTTTCATTTTAATACAATTTGTCTTTTTAGACGCTGTTGGTCAAAAAGGTTTAACTTATGTGTGAATAGTCGGCCTTGCAAACTATGGAGCGAGGACGGTGCAAACTTATAGAAAAGGAGGGGATTATGCAATTTGGTTACGTCTTCTTCGCCCCAACTTTAGTCAGTTCCGTGATTTCTCTTCTGCATACTTGGCAGGAATCCTCAAATGAACGCAATTTCTTTAATAGCGTGCTCTGTCAACTGGCCGTCAAAATCTACTATAAGTTTTCCTTCTTTGTTTACGTCAATGACTGTGCCGCTTTTGTGTTGTCCTTGCACCAGAAAATTGGCAGGCTCCCCTAATCGGTAAAGAAGGCTTCTGTAACGACTTTTTTGCTGTATTATATGTTTTTCTTTAAGGCGTTGATATTCAGTGCTTAAGTGATAGCAAAGGCTTTGCAGTAAGGTGTTTATTTCAAAATCCTGATTCAGCAGCAGCTTAAGGGAAGAAGCCCTTGCCTGATTGTCACCAAAAACGGTTTGGTTAACATTTAGCGCTATGCCAATAATGGCATGTTTCCAGCTGCTTCCCCGCAGTATATTCTCTATAAGAATTCCTCCAATTTTTTTATCTAGGTAGTAAAGGTCGTTCGGCCATTTTATACGCAGATTTTCGCCCAATATCGGTTGAAGAGTATCCGCAATTGCTAAACTAACGGCGATATTGAGATCGAACTGATCCTTTGGTAAAAGGAAGGTCGGGTTCAATAGAACACTACAAGTTAAGTTTTTACCTGGTTCACTTTTCCAAATATTGCCCGCTTGTCCCTTTCCTGCATACTGCTCTACTGCCATTATTACAGTTCCTTCAGTATATGGCGTAGAATTTGACAGGTTAGATTTAAGATAATCATTAGTTGAATTTACCCGTTGAAGAGTAATAATATTTTCTCCAACAATAAGTCCCAAAAAAGTGTTACTTTGCAAAGTCTTTGTGGCATTAAATGAAAAACTGTTCAAAACTAAAATTTTTTAATGGTAAAAGGTAAAAAGGTTAAAGAATCCACTCATCTCTCGGAGATTATTATACACGGTATCCAAGAGAAGAAAGGTAACGAAATAGTTAGATTAGACCTCCAAAATGTACATAGCTCTGTTTCTGATTATTTTGTAATATGTCATGCCGAATCGACAACCCAAGTGAGGGCGATAGCGAAAAGTGTGGAAGAGGAAGTGTATAAAGCGGTTAAACAAGATCCATGGCGAAAAGAAGGGTTAGATCATGCTGAATGGATTTTGCTGGATTACATAGACGTTGTTGTACATATCTTCAAAACGGATAAAAGGCAATTTTATGCGATAGAAGATTTATGGGGCGATGCAGAACTGAAATATTTTCAAAGTGCATAAGATCCCGAGCTAAATAAACAAAGAGGATAAAACAATTTATGAAAGATAATATGTCAAATCAACCTGGGAAAATAAAGAAAGTTCCGGGGAAGAAAATCAGCCCCAAACCTCCTAAATTCAATATCATGTGGTTATGGATAGCCATGATATTGGGTTTTATTGCTCTTCAGTACGTTTTCACGGGAGAGAGTGCGAAAGAAATTACCTATCAACGATTTGAATCTACCATGTTGAAAGAAGGAGACGTGGAAAAGTTGGTAGCATATAAGCGAAATGAGTTAATTGGTGTTGAGGTTTATATTAAAAAGGATAAACTCAATCAAGAGAAATATAAGGACGTGCGCCCAAAAAATAACGGGCTTAATCTTTCCACCGGTAGTGCGGGACCCCAGTACTTTTTTCAAGATGGATCCTTCGATGCTTTGGAGCGTAAGTTAAACGCTGCACAGCAAGGTGTTCCCGAAAATCAACGGGTGAGTGTTACATTGGAGGAGAGAAATAGTCCTTGGACCGGCTGGTTACTGTCTATCATCCTGCCCTTGGGTCTTGTGATTCTTTTTTGGGTTTTCATTATGCGCCGAATGGGTGGCGGTGCCGGTGGTGCCGGCGGTCAGATTTTCAATATTGGTAAATCGAAGGCACAGCTATTTGATAAAGAATCTCAAGTAAATATTACCTTCAATGACGTGGCGGGATTGGAAGAGGCCAAGCAGGAGGTTATGGAAATTGTAGATTTTCTAAGAAATCCCAAGAAATATACCAATCTCGGAGGAAAGATTCCGAAGGGCGCGCTATTAGTAGGATCTCCAGGAACAGGGAAAACATTGTTGGCTAAGGCTGTTGCAGGAGAGGCGCAAGTACCGTTCTTTTCGTTATCGGGATCAGACTTCGTTGAAATGTTTGTTGGGGTTGGAGCTTCGCGTGTGCGGGATTTATTCAAACAGGCGAAAGATAAGGCCCCTTGCATTATCTTCATCGATGAGATCGATGCGATTGGACGCGCTCGTGGCAAAAATAATATTGTTGGCGGGAATGATGAAAGAGAGAATACACTTAATCAACTATTGGTTGAGATGGATGGATTCGGCACGGATTCGGGTATTATCATCTTAGCTGCAACAAACCGACCGGATGTACTAGACTCGGCTTTATTGAGACCGGGGCGTTTTGATCGACAGATTTCGATCGATAAGCCGGATTTGGTAGGCCGGGAGCAGATATTTAAAGTGCATTTGAAGCCGATTAAACTGGCAGCAGATGTAGAAGCGAAGAAATTATCGGCGCAAACACCTGGTTTTGCAGGGGCAGAAATCGCTAACGTTTGTAATGAAGCCGCGCTTATAGCCGCTCGTAAAAATAAAGAATCGGTTGATATGCAGGATTTCCAAGATGCAATCGATCGGGTTATCGGCGGATTGGAGAAGAAAAATAAAATTATTTCTCCTGAAGAGAAGCGAATTGTCGCTTATCACGAAGCTGGACACGCTATAGCTGGATGGTTCTTGGAACATGCTGATCCTTTGGTTAAGGTATCCATCGTTCCTCGTGGAGTAGCCGCTTTAGGTTATGCCCAATACTTGCCGAAAGAGCAGTTTTTGTATACCACGGAGCAGTTAATTGACGGTATGTGCATGACCATGGGCGGAAGGGTTGCTGAAGATCTTACTTTTGGCAAAATTTCTACAGGGGCGCAGAATGACTTGGAGCGCATTACCAAATTAGCTTATGCAATGGTGGCTGTATATGGTATGAATAATAAGGTTGGTAATATATCGTTTAACGATAGTCAGGAGTCTCAATTCCAAAAACCTTACTCCGAAAAGACGGCGGAGCTTATTGATGAAGAAGTTCGTAAATTGATAAGCGATGTTTATGAGAAAACGCGGCAATTGCTTAGCGAAAAGTCAGGCGGACTGAAGGCCTTAGCAGAAAAGTTATTGGAAAAAGAAATATTATTCCAATCGGATTTAGAGGAAATCTTAGGCAAAAGGCCTTTCGACCACCGTACTACATATGACGAATTTGTGAACGGTGATGAAGGTTCTTCTGATCAACGGAAAGCAGCTGAGGGGCTCATGCATGAAGGTGTAGGGGACAATTCCGGAACCTTCGATAAAACCAAATCCTCCGATGAAAACAGTACAACTGACACGGTGAAATAATCGTTTTACCAAAACTAATATCAAAAGAGACGCAGCTAAGTTGGTTGCGTCTCTTTTTTTATACTACCTAATTGGTTACACAGTCTATCTTCTCTTTCAGGTTTTTAATAAAAAACTTATAACTTGCACTTTAAATAGATGACTATGCAAGAAGCTACTGCGAAGGAAAGATTGTTGAAGAAAATACGAAAAGCGTTGTTGCTAAAGCGGGATAATCCCTACCCTAATTTGGAAGAAGTGCCTCTATATAAAGAGTCTGATGAAGCCATTGAGATTATGTTCGCTCAAAATTTTACAGCCGTTGCCGGTAACTTCGTTTTTTGTGAGGATGAAATCCAACTGATAGAAAGCTTACTTGCCATTACGGAAAAGGAAAATATTAAGCGGATTTATGCTTGGGAGAGCGAGATACAAGAAATACTTGATCGGTATGAATTTCCATTCTTTAGAGGGGACGCGGAGTTTCAAAAAGCAGAAATGGGTATTACGAAATGTGAGGCACTCATTGCACGGTCAGGAAGTATTTTAGTAAGCAATGGCGGTGCTGCAGGAAGAAGATTGAGCATTTATCCTCATGTACATGTCGTAATCGCCTATATGTCGCAACTGGTAATGGATCTAAAGGACGGATTTGAAGTTGTCAAGCGAAAATACGAGCAGATACCTACCATGATCAGTGCAATTACAGGCCCGAGCAGGACTGCCGATATTGAAAAGACCTTAGTTTTAGGAGCTCACGGGCCTAAACAATTATATCTACTATTGTTGGACGACACGATTGAGTCATAACAATATACTAATATTTTTAGCCGTAATACTAAATATATTAGTATATTTGTTTATGGATACAATGCAAAATGAGGAGTATTTTAAGGGTAGGGGAGCTCAAATAAATACACACAATAAGTTTTTTAAAAACAAATATGTTTGTGAGCACATAGAGGGCTTAGATGAGCCTTTTCTGGAAAATACAGCTACTCAGATCATAGAGTCTTATCCTAAACAGATTATAAGTGAGAGTGACAGTCCGGATTTACGCTTTATGAGGTCAATAAATCCTTATCAAGGATGCGAGCACGGGTGCATTTATTGCTATGCTCGGAATGCGCATGAATATTGGGGGTATAGCGCCGGACTGGATTTTGAAAGAAAAATTATTGTAAAACGTAATTGTGCAACCCTCTTAGAGAAGGAGTTTAACGCAAAAGGTTATGTTCCTTCAACCATTATGCTGTCCGGAAATACCGATTGTTATCAGCCGCTGGAGCGCAAACTTAAGCTTACACGATCTTTGCTTTACGTTTTTTTGAAATATAAGCATCCCGTTTCCATTATTAGTAAGAATAACCTGATACTTCGTGATCTGGACATTTTAACTGAACTGGCAAAATGGAAACTGGTACATGTAGCAGTTACGATCAATTCTTTAAATGAGGAATTAAGGCAAAAAATGGAACCTAGAACGGTAACGGCTGCTGGGCGACTGAATGTGATAAAGAAATTGACGGATGCCGGCATCCCGGTCATGTTAATGTGTGCGCCAATTGTACCGGGTTTGAACAGCGACGAAATGCCGGCCCTTATTGAGCAAGCGGCAAAGCATGGAGCCACTGCAGCTTCTTTTACCATTGTAAGACTTAATGGAGCAATCGGGGAGATATTTAAAGATTGGGTTCATAAGGCCTACCCGGATAGGGCTGAAAAAATTTTGCATGGTATTGCTGCGTGTCATGGTGGAAATTTAAATGACAGTCAGTTTGGTAGGCGGATTAGAGGAGAAGGACAACTCGCCGATAGTCTGCATCAGCTATTTAAATTGTCGGTGTCGCGCTTTATGGGTGAAAATAAGCTGACCGAATTACGTAGCGATCTATTCGTTCCAACCAAGGGGAAACAATTAGGATTATTCTAACGATTAATAACAATTTTTTAGTACTTTCAACCCTATTATTTAAGATATGGAGAGTTATATCACAGAAACACCTGTTGCCAGCCTAATTTTTGTTTTTACGCTTATCACCAGTATTTATGCCTTTTCAAATCACGGTGTTCTTGAAAAGTTTATGCTGCATCCATATAGCATAAGTAGGGGAGCGCGAATATATACATTACTTACCAGTGGCATGATTCACCGTGATTGGATGCATTTATTTTTTAACATGTTCACCTTCTCTTTTTTCGGTTTTCAATTAGAAAAAATTTTGGTATCCATCAGCAGCTGGGGACATGTACAATTTGCTTTAATTTATCTGTTGAGCTTGGTTATTAGTGATATAACCACCATTATGAAGCAGAAAAACAATTACAATTACTATAGTTTGGGGGCTTCAGGTGCCATCTGTGGGGTACTTTTTAGTGCTATTCTATTTCAACCCACCTCTTATATAGGTGTGTTTTTTATTCCCATCCCTGCGGTTATTTTTGGTCCCTTGTTTTTATTCTATTGTGTGTGGGCAGCTAAAGTAGGGCGCGATAGCATCAACCATGATGCACACTTTTATGGTGCGATCGTTGGCCTTGTTGTTACGGTATTACTATACCCTCAGGTTATTGGTCACTTTTTCAGCGCCGTAGGACAACTGTTCACTTAGTCGCCATAAGTCTTAGGTAAATCAATTGCTTCACACGGGCGGAATGATCCGTTTTGATCCGCCAAAAATGTCATCGGGTTTTCAGGATCCTTAATGATTTCAAATAAGGTAAAACCCCAAGGTTTCCAGAAATTTTCCAGTACCTGTCCATATGTCTTAGCTTGAAACGTATCAAAGATGGGGCGTGTGTCCATGCCCGCTAGTGGCATAGGTTCGATATAGACGATTTTTTCGGTTGGCAGTATGGCATATTCAGGTAGCCGATTAAAGAGATAAGCAGAATAAAAAAATAAGCCACAAATCTCTTCAAACTGAATGGGATGCAGTTTTTTTCCGGATACTAACTGAAGCTTCCGCTCGTGATATCTATTATTGGCTCCGTTGTCTTGCAAGCAAGCTACAATGCCGAAATTGTTCATTCGTAATGAGAAAACCAATGTGTTAATTTCATCTCGATAACTGAATTTGTCTTCCGGACTGTCTATTTCAAATACGTTGATGCTGAAAGGTAAACTGCCTTCGAATTCCATAGATTTAATCATCGATTGCAGCATAACATGTAGATTGGAAAATTTTTTGGCTAGAACCTGCGAAAAGTTCATCGCTTCACCGCTCATATGCTGTTGCCTGATCCCAATCTGTATTTCATTGAATACAATTCCATAAAGAAGCTTTCCAATCCATTGAAACAATAATTGCTTGTTAAGTTTGATTACTTCCTGATAGCCTCCTAAAAAAGCCGCTTTTACTTCCTCTTCTAACTTTTCCAATCTATCAGAAGTGTCTGCCGAACAAGGCACCTTAAGCTTTTTGTAAGTCGTTATACTTTCGTCGAGCAACTTGAATGGCTTTTCTTCTAAATGATAATGTTGCATCAGCCAGGAAGGGAACACCTGTATTTGTTCTTCGGATGATGTTAACGTTTGCCCACTTAAAAAGCAAGTCTTATTGTCAAACGAAAATTTATGAAAGGGGTAGTATAACATTGTTAAATAGTTAATAGGGAACTTGTTAATAGTTAGTAGGAAATAGAGAACTTGTTAATAGAAATGTTGGATCGAGATAACTAATCATTTTGTCTTCAATATCTGTATAAGTTTTATCAACATTCTCTTTATATGGATAATTTCTTCTTGCAACCGGCTATTTTCAATACAGAAATTTAAGCGCTTAGCAATTTCCAATTGTGTTTCTATCTCAACGATAGATCCTAAGCTAACATATAAAAATTGTATGTATTCCTTAACAAATTGTCTTGCGGCTCCTTCTGCAATATTTGAAGGGATTGATATAGCAGCCCTTCTCATTTGACTGGTAAGGCCAAATTTTTCTTCTTCAGGAAATTTAGCGGTTAATTGATAAATGTTCTGGACAAAGTCCAAAGACTTTTGATATACTAATAAATCTTTATGGGAATTAATTTCATTCATAAGCTAACCTTGAAATGACAGCGCATATCGAAAGAGGAAAGGGCGCTTAAAGCTTTACGCTATTAACCACTCCCTTGTTCCCTATTAACAGCTAACTATATTGCTTATTATAATATTCCTGATAGGCTCCCGAGGTTACGTTATTTAGCCATTCTTCATTTGCTAAATACCAATCAACGGTCTTTTCCAATCCTTCTTCGAACTGTAAGCTAGGCACCCATCCCAAATCTTTTTGCAGTTTTGTGGAATCGATCGCATACCGTAAATCATGGCCTGCACGATCTTTAACGAAAGTGATAAGTTTTGCCGATTCGCCTGCGGGTCGTCCCAACTTCCGATCCATAATGTTACAAAGTAATCGGATCAGATCAATGTTTTTCCATTCATTATGCCCACCAATATTGTAGGTATCGCCGGCCTTTGCTTGGTGGAAAATAACGTCGATGGCACGGGCATGGTCTTCTACCCACAACCAATCCCTAACATTTTCCCCTTTCCCATAAACAGGCACGGGTTTATTGTTTTTTATATTATGAATTGCTAAGGGAATCAGTTTTTCCGGGAAGTGATGGGAACCATAATTGTTTGAACAATTTGAGATGACCGTATTAAGCCCATACGTATCATGATAGGCCCTGACAAAGTGATCGGAGCTTGCCTTTGAAGCAGAGTAAGGTGAGTGTGGGTCGTACTTCGTTTCTTCGGTGAACATACCACTTTCTCCCAAGGCGCCATAGACCTCATCTGTACTAACATGATAAAAACGTTTGCTACTATCACCTTCCCAGTATTTCCGCGCAGCATTCAATAAGTTGACAGTTCCAACGACATTGGTCAGTACAAAATCCAAGGGGTTGCTAATAGAGCGATCTACGTGCGACTCAGCAGCAAGATGGATTACGGCATCCGGTTTGACACGCTCGAACAGCTCATTGATAAATGCAGCGTCAGTAATGTCACCCTTTACGAATTCATAGTTCACCTGATCTTCTATATCCGATAAGTTGGCAAGGTTACCGGCATATGTTAATTTATCGAGGTTAATAATGTGGTATTGCGGATAGTTGTTAACAAAACGTCTTACTACGTGCGATCCAATAAATCCGGCACCTCCTGTTATAATGATATTCATGGTCTTTCTATTAAGTATGTTTGCTAAACACAATTTTATTATCCAAATGGATTTTTCTCTTTTAAATAAACTTCCCAAGCCCAAGCCGAACGCATCATTTCCTCCACATCCAATTCGGCTTTCCACCCCAATTCCGTCAATGATTTAGAGACATCTCCCCACACTTTTTCGATGTCTCCTGCACGGCGTGGGCCAATTTGATAATTCAGTTTTACGCCTGTTGACGATTCGAAGGCCCTGATAATTTCGAGCACGGACAAACCTTTACCCGTACCGATGTTGAATACTTCATAATTGGCTTTGGCCTTATGTTCTTCTAAACGTTTTATGGCCGCTACGTGTGCCTTTGCGAGGTCTACAACATGGATATAATCCCTAATGGCTGATCCATCGGGTGTATCATAGTCATTTCCGAACACGGTAACTTTTTCTCGCTTTCCAATTGCTGTCTGTGTAATGAAGGGTACAAGGTTTTGAGGTACACCTAATGGCAATTCGCCGATTAAAGCACTGGCATGTGCTCCCACAGGATTAAAATAACGTAAAGCAATGATATGATAATTGGCAAAAGCCTTGGCCGTATCGCTTAAGATTTCTTCAGCTACCTGTTTAGTATTACCGTAGGGCGATTCAGCTTTTTGAACCGGTGCGCTTTCGGTTACCGGTAATTCCTTAGGCTGCCCATAAACTGTACAGCTTGAGGAGAATACAAAATTGATATCGCGATCCTTAAATGCATTTAATAGATTGAGTAAAGAAAAGAAATTGTTTCGATAGTACTTGATCGGTTCTTCTACAGATTCGCCAACCGCTTTGCTGGCCGCGAAATGAATGAGTCCGGTGATATCCGGGTTATTCTTTACAAATTCGATTACCTTTTGTTCGTTGCAGAGGTCAAATTCATGAAACTCCGGGCTATTTCCGGTGATGGAAGCTATTTGTTTCAAAACCCCTTTATTAGAATTCGATAAATTATCAATAATAACAGGCGTGTAACCTGCATTTTGTAATTCTACAACGGTATGCGATCCGATATATCCCGTACCGCCGGTAACCAAAATTTTGCTCATATAATCGATTTTAATTAATGCTTGTTATAATACGTAAAATCTTTGTGTTTTATTTCTTTTTCGGGAAGTGATTTAAAATATTTATAAGTCTTTTGCAGACCTTCCTCCCGTCCAATCTTAGGTTCCCATCCTAGAATTTCCTTCGCTTTTGTTATATCGGGTCTTCTTTGTTTAGGATCATCGATCGGTAGGTCACGATAAACTAGTTTCTGATTCGTTCCTGTCAGTCTTATTATTTCTTCACCAAATTGCTTGATGGTTATTTCATCAGGATTTCCTATGTTTACGGGTTGTGTATAATCACTCATTAATAACCGGTAAATGCCATCTATTTGATCGTCCACATAACAAAACGAACGTGTTTGTGAGCCGTCTCCGAATACGGTTAGGTCTTCACCTCGCAAGGCTTGTCCTATAAAAGCAGGTAAAACCCTTCCATCGTTTAGTCGCATACGCGGACCGTAAGTGTTAAATATTCGAACAATCCGTGTATCCAATCCATGAAACGTATGGTAAGCCATGGTAATAGCTTCCTGAAAACGCTTAGCCTCATCATATACCCCGCGAGGACCTACCGGATTTACATTTCCCCAATATTCTTCCGGCTGCGGACTTACCGTAGGATCGCCATATACTTCTGACGTGGATGCTACTAAAATGCGCGATTGTTTAGAACGTGCTAAGCCGAGTAAATTGTGGGTGCCTAAGGAACCGACTTTTAATGTCTGAATTGGAATTTTTAGATAATCAATCGGACTAGCAGGAGATGCGAAATGTAAAATATAATCTAGGCGCCCCGGTACGTAGACAAATTTGGAAACATCATGATTGTAAAACTCAAAATTTTCCAGTTTGAATAAATGCTCGATATTTCGTAAATCCCCGGTTATTAGATTGTCCATTCCGATTACATGGAAATCCTCTTTGATAAAACGATCGCATAAATGTGATCCAAGGAAACCAGCTGCCCCGGTAATTAATATGCGCTTTCTTGACATGCTTTAATAAATGTTTGGAATATTCTTTGGCGAAGATAAACAAATTGAATATAATTGCCGTTTCTTATAAAAAACTATCAGGGCCTTGTCTGTCCTTAAAATGATTCATAATCTTCTAACAGCATGTGGATATTGTATAATTTGGGTATTTTTTTGGGACAGTTTTTTGTGCTCATTGCCGCACCCTTTAATGCGCGGGTTCGGAAATGGAAAGAAGGCCGGCAAGGCTTGTTTAAGTTGATCGCCAGTAAAGTAGACTCATCAAAGAAACACACTTGGTTTCATTTTGCTTCCTTAGGCGAATTTGAGCAAGGCCGCACTGTTTTGGAAGCCTATAGAACACATTTTCCTAACAAGCTAGTGGTAGTTACTTTCTTTTCTCCATCCGGCTACGAGGTGCGAGCTAACTATGCCAAAGCGGATTATGTGTTTTATCTCCCCGCAGACACACCCGCCAATGCCAAGAGGTTTATCGAGCTCATCAATCCAGAAGAAGTGTTCTTCGTAAAGTATGAATTTTGGCACAATTATTTTAAGGCGCTTCATAATCGGCGAATTCCCCTTTATTTAGTTTCGGCTATATTCCGGAAAGGGCAATTTTATTTCACTTGGTATGGCCGACTTTTTAGATCGACTTTGCGCTATGTGACTTTTTATTTCGCTCAAAATCAGGAAAGTGTTGCTTTGCTGCATAGTATTGGTCTTAAAAATGTTTCGTTAACGGGTGACACCCGATTCGATCGCGTGGCGCTCCTCTCGCAGCATAAACGCGAGATAGAGGTTGTTTCCCGTTTTGTTGACGGACATAAAGTTCTAGTGGCGGGGAGTACTTGGTTGCCCGATGAAGAATTGATTATGTCTTTGCGACAGGTTTATCCCGAATGGAAAATAGTGATTGCGCCACATATTGTTGATGCCGCTCATTTAAATGAAATTGATAGCCGATTTAAACAGAGTGTGCGGTTCTCCACGTTAAATAGTAGCGTTCATCCAAAAGATAATGCGAATGCTTTTGTACTAATTATAGACAACATAGGTATGCTCTCCTACTTGTATAGTTATGCAGATGTCGCTTATATTGGTGGTGGTTTCGGCGTTGGAATTCATAATATATTGGAGGCGGCAACTTATGGCGTTCCGGTAATTTTTGGCCCTCACTATCACAAATTTCAAGAAGCAAAAGACCTAATTGCAGCCAAAGCAGCTTTTAGCATTCGCAACTTACAAGAGTTTGTAGCAGTGTTTGAACGTTTGCAAGAAATAGAGATTAGACAGGAGGCGGGGAATCGAGCGTATGGCTATGTACAACAACAGGCTGGTGCTACGGCGAAGATTATCGATTATTTGGCTGGAAATCGAGAGTAGGTCCGTAGTTGGGTGCAGTGGTGGCATTTACTCGACCATTCTTGAAAGTAGAAGGAATAAGGTGCGACTAACAACTGCTAATACATCGGCTCAAATCACTTTCGCTTCTCTGATTTTCCTCCTAAAGAGCTTGCCTGGTAAATATTTACTGGCCCAAATCGCTTTAATTTCACTTCCCGCTATAAATATTTCTTCTTTTTGTTTGTCTAAATGAGGGATCAAGCGTTTCACGAACTCGGATACTGACATTGCTTTGATGTGGACATCATCTTTCTTTTGATATTTTTCACCATTGCCTATTAGTGCTTTTTCGCCCAATGAGGTGTTTACGAAACCAGGGCATACCATACTAATGTGTATGTTGTCGTCGTAGATTTCCGGTCGCAGGGATTCGAAATAACCATGTAATGCATGTTTGGATGCTGCATAAGAAGATCTAAATCGCGTTCCAATTTTTCCCATCAAGCTGCTTATAACTATGATATGCCCTCTGCCCTGTTGTTGCATGGCGGGTAATACCGCTTGGGTTATGGCTACAGGTCCCCAATAATTAATGTCCATAATCTTTTGTGCCACGGATAACTTTGTGTCTATGGCTAAGGCCCGTTGGGTTACACCGGCGGAATGGATCAATGTGTCGATTCTGCCAAATATGCGTAATGCTTCCAGTGCTTTTTCGGGCAGGGAAGTTTCGTCTTCTAAATCAAGAGGTAACACATGGACATTCATGGGATTGCCTTTGCAGGCTGCTTTTACTTGGTATAGCTTGTCTCTCGAACGGGCAGAAATGATAAGCTTAGCGCCTATAGAAGCATAGTACTTGGCCAAGCCTTCTCCTATTCCGGCTGAAGCGCCAATAATCCAAATAACTCGATGACCGGCAGGTATTATATTTTTTTTAGATCTTTTCATGTTCATATCCTTCTTCAATAAAAAGTTCGGAAGCGATGTAATCGGCCATCAATTTTCCTGAAACGGTCAGTTTTAGGCAATCGCGCTCCCTATATATTTTGTTATCTTCTTCAAACTGCTTCGCATTGCTTACAACATAGCCCAGGGCGGCACTTCCGTAGAGACGTTCGAGGTATTCTAGATCGAGCCCCCACATTGTTCGTAAAGAAGTCATGATATACTCATTGATCCGATCGATTTCAGATAATGTCTCGACCTCAGCAGGAACACGCTGATGGTTTATCGATGTTATATACTGCTGGTTGTTATTGATATTCCATTGCCGTTGTAATCCATTGAACGAATGAGCGGAAGGACCTATTCCTAAATAGGGCTTTGATTTCCAGTAATTTGTGTTGTGTTTTGCATAACGACTCGGTAATGCAAAATTTGAAATTTCGTAATGCTCATAAGCATAGCCGTCCAGCGTTTCAATGAGTTGAAGAAATTGTGCTGCCGCCTGTTCATCGTCCATTTTTTTATATTTTCCTACCTTTATGAGATGGGCTAAGGCTGTTTTTGGCTCTACTGTCAAACTGTAAGCAGAGATATGCGGAATGTGAAGCTGTACGAGTTTCTGTATATTGTTTAACCATTTTTCATCGGTTAACAAAGGATAGCCATAAATTAAGTCGGCTGTGATATCTTCAAAACCGGCATCCTGTACTCGCTTTATCGCACTATCGGCTTCTTGAGCAGTATGCGCACGGTTCATCCATTTCAGATCTTCGTCATAGAACGACTGGATACCAATACTGAATCTGTTAATGGAAGTTCTTCGAAAAGCTTCAATCTTTGTTTTGCCTAAGTCGTCCGGATTTGCTTCCAGGGTGATTTCAACCGTATTGCTAATGTCGTAATGGCGACTTGCCTCATCCAGTAAGAAACTGATTTCCGATGCTTCTAAGATCGAAGGCGTGCCTCCGCCAAAATAGATTGTATTAATTCGATCGGTGGGAAGATAGCTCGATTGTAAGCGCAGTTCTTTCGCCATGGCTTCCAACATTTCATTTTTGTACTTGATTGAAGTGCTGAAATGAAAATCACAGTAGTGACATGCTTGTTTGCAAAAAGGTATATGAAAGTAAATACCGCCCATGCCTGCAAAGTTAAGGCAATGGAATGGATTTATTCTTCATCGTTAACTCATTTTATATAGGCTTCTTTTCCGGGATCGTCCAGAAGTAAATAGTAGATTCGCCAACTTTGATTTTTTTCTCAGGCTGCCAATCCCCCATATCAAATTCGTTTGAGACAATACGCGTACCGGGTTTTAATTGTTCCAATAGTTTTGGACGCAGTTTTAAATTGACATAGGGAAGCAGATACAGCGTCACCACGGATGCTTTACTGAAATCCACGTCAAAAAGATCTTGCTGTAGGAACTGAACCTTGTCGCTAACACCTTCTTTCTGTGCATTTCGATTCGCTTCCTTAATTCTATTCGGATCTATATCTACGCCAACACCGGTGGCTCCATACTCTTTAGCTGCCGTAATAACGATCCGGCCGTCTCCGCAACCTAAATCATATATCAAGTCGTTTTTGTTTACCTGGGCAATTTGTAGCATCGCTTCAACAACCGCTGGTTTACTGGCTACGTAAGGAACATCCAAAGATTGTTCTGTCCCGGTCTTCTTAGTAGAACAGGAAAGGAGTCCAAGGCATGTTGATAAAAAAAGTATGATAGCTAGCGGAAGTTTTTCTGCTAACTTCGAACGTTTATTTAAGTCGACAACCATATAATGTGTTAAGGTCTGTGGTAAAAGTTTTGACATAAAGGTACAACAATCGTACCTAATTTCTAATGTATTTTACCTTTTAAGACGCTGTTTCACTTAAACAGCTTCTTGAACGTAGATGCGCAATGCGATCATCGCACTTTGTGATGAAATTGTTATGCATCTGATAGATTTTGAGTAAATGGATTATTACGATTTTTTAATATCTTTGGCGGGCTGTTCTTATTTCATTATCTAAAGCATATAGGTACCGCATACAGGTTAGGGACGTAATTGCCGGGAGCGTGAAATTTCAAAAGATGAATAAGAATCCCCTTGACAAAATCGTTGTTTTGAAAGATACATTGAAAAGACTACGCTATATATCTTTAAAAATTAAATAACATCTGGATGAATATCCACCATTTTATATCACAAGAAAATACGAGTTTTATCAATCCCTTATTTATCTTGTATACTTTCCCCCCAAATAACATAGCTACCCAATTTTGCGTCGTTGTTAATGACGACCCACAAGTTGAGGAATTGTACGGGCAAAATAATGTAAATACTTATCAATAATTATATACAAATGAAATACAAACGTATCCTACTTAAACTTAGCGGAGAAGCTTTAATGGGTAACAAACAGTACGGTATCGATATCGACCGTGTCGCCCAGTACGCACAAGACATAAAAGCTGTCTATGATGAAGGGGTAGAGATTGCAATTGTTATTGGAGGCGGAAACATTTACCGTGGACTGAGTGCAGAAAAAGCAGGGATGGATCGTGTGCAAGCTGACTACATGGGCATGCTGGCCACCGTCATCAACAGCATGGCTTTACAGGATGCGTTAGAAAAGGCTGGCATGAAAACGCGCCTGCTCACAGCGATAAAAATGGAGCAGATTTGCGAGCCGTTTATCCGAAGAAGGGCAGTAAGGCATCTGGAAAAAGGTAGAATCGTAATTTTTGGTGCCGGTACTGGAAACCCATACTTTACTACGGATACGGCGGCTTCTTTAAGAGCTATTGAAATCAATGCGGATGTTGTGTTAAAAGGTACTCGGGTAGACGGTATCTATACTGCCGATCCGGAAAAGGATCCTAATGCAACTAAGTTTGACCAGATTACCTTCCAAGATGTATATAATCAAGGATTGAATGTAATGGATATGACAGCCTTTACTTTATGCCAAGAGAATAAATTGCCGATTATCGTATTTGACATGAACAAAAGTGGCAATTTAGTTCGTTTAGCACAAGGCGAGCTAATAGGTACTTTGGTAAAAGACTAAGGCAGCTTAAAGGAGTGGGATGTAGGGTATAAGGCTTATGGTTAATTTGATAACCTTATGCGTTATGCCCTACATCTTCACCTTTCGTCCTTATTGAAGCAATTCCTTTAAGGCTCGGTCCACTTTATGGAAACCAAATTCGCCCAGGACCTTATCGAAGAGGTTTTTTATTTCTTTGTTTTGTAAGTTTCCGATGCTCCCTTCGTGCGTGTGCTTTACTTCCTTAATGGGTTTAAAAGTCCCTTTTTCTATTGCCAAACCGATGTTTTTATAAGCCTCTCTAAAAGGGACGCCTTGTAACACTTCATGATTCACCACTTCTACACTGAATAAGTAGTTGTATTTTGGATCCTCGAGAATATTTGTATTGACTTTAATATTGCTCAGCATTAAGTGCATCATTTGAAGGCAGTCGTTGATGGATTGAAAGGCAGGAAATAAATTCTCTTTCAGCAACTGCAAGTCTCGATGATATCCCGAAGGAAGATTTGTGGTCATCAAAGCGATTTCATTTGGCAAGGCCTGGATTTTATTGCAGCGAGCTCGGATAAGTTCAAAGACGTCCGGGTTTTTTTTATGGGGCATGATGCTGGATCCTGTGGTCAATTTATCGGGAAAACTAATGAATCCGAAATTTTGATTCATATATAGGCAGGCATCCATGGCCATTTTTGCTAGTGACGCGGCGATTGCACTCATTCCTTGTGCTAAGACTCGTTCTGTCTTTCCACGGCCCATCTGTGCGTATACAACGTTGTAGTTTAAGGTCTCAAAACCCAATAATTCGGTGGTTAATGTTCTGTTCAATGGAAAGGAAGAACCATAGCCTGCTGCGGAACCCAAAGGGTTCTTATTGCATATCTTCCAAGCGGCCAACATAAGCTCCAGATCGTCTACTAAGCTTTCAGCGTAAGCACCAAACCAAAGCCCAAATGAGGAAGGCATAGCAATTTGCAAATGGGTATACCCCGGCATTAACACTTCCCGGTATTGATTACTTAGTTCTATGAGTAGCTCGAATAAAAACTTAGTATTTTCTACAATTTGTTTGATCTCGTTTCTAAAGTAAAGTTTGAGGTCGACCAATACCTGATCGTTTCTTGAACGACCACTGTGTATTTTCTTTCCGGCATCTCCGATACGTTGCGTGAGCAATAGCTCAATCTGAGAGTGAACGTCCTCCACATGCTCATCAATTGTAAAACCACCCGTCTCAATTTCGCGATAAATCTTTTTGAGCTCTTCTTGAATAACCGCTAGTTCGTCTTTTGTCAATAGGCCAATGCTTTCGAGCATCTGCGTATGCGCCAGGGATCCTAATACATCAAAAGGAGCCAAAAATATATCAAGTGCTCGATCGTTTCCTACTGTGAATTTTTCGACCGATTGCTCTACTTCCGTTTCTTTTTGCCAAAGTTTCATATGTAAATAATTTGTCTTTGAAAGGTCATATGAATGTCCAGATTATTTTCATTCGAGTTTGTGTTTTGCAGTCATGGACATTTCATAAGAAATTAAAATTCAAAATTAAAAAGTAAAAAAGCCATTAGCCGAGTGCCAATCTCCGATTGCTGATAACCGAAAGTTAATTGCTAATAGCTAAGACCTTGCTTAGCAAAGCTACATAAAGTTCTATTCCCTCTTCAATTTCGCGAAGATATATAAATTCATCCGCACTATGAGAGCGGGCGGAATCACCGGGACCCATTTTTAAAGACGGCACCGGAATGAGCGCTTGGTCACTCATGGTGGGCGACCCATATGTTTTCCTGCCTAAAGCCACTCCCGCTTTCACAAAAGGATGGTCTTTTGTTATTGATGAAGGATTGAGTCGAGTGGATCTCGGCTGTACATCGCTTGCCACATATTGGCGGATGATAGCCAGTACTTCTTCATTGGAATAAGCATCGGTTGTGCGCACGTCCACTACATAACTGCAGGTTGCCGGGACTACATTATGTTGGGATCCGGCATTGATGACTGTTACACTCATTTTTATAGGGCCGAAGATAGCGGATTCTTTAGGGAATTTATAGGCGCGGAACCACTCAATGTCTTTCATGGCTTTATAGATCGCATTATCGCCTTCTTCTCTTGCTGCATGTCCTGACGCCCCCTGGGCCATGCAGTCAAGTACCATTAGCCCTTTTTCGGCAATGGCGAGATGCATCTCCGTGGGCTCACCTACAATGGCAAAATCTATGGGCTCTAATAAGGGAAATATCAGCTCAATTCCATTCCTTCCTGAGATTTCTTCCTCTGCAGTTGCTGCTATGCATATATTGTAATGGAGTTCTTGTAAAGGATAAAAATGTAAGAAAGTTGCGATGAGAGAGACTAGCGGTCCACCTGCATCGTTACTTCCCAAGCCATATAATTTACCATCGCTTACAGCTGCTTTAAAGGGATCGCGGGAGTAACCTGTATTCGGTTTTACTGTGTCGTGGTGAGAATTTAATAAAATTGTGGGTTTACGCTTGTCATAAAACTGATTGTAAGCCCAAACGTTATTTAACTTCCTATAACAGGGTATATCCCGCTCTTGGAAGAAGCGCTGAATTCGATCTGCTGTCCCGGTTTCTTCCTTGCTGAAAGATGGAATTTCAATTAGGTCTTTCAATAAATTGATGCTATCCCTTATTAATGCGTCCATCTTATTCCTTATATAGCCCGCCGGCCCGTTCCGCAGAGAGCTTAATGCCTTTGATAAAGGCAGAGCTAAAACCGTTATGTTCCATCTCGTTTAGGCCGGCAATTGTGCAGCCTTTTGGTGAGGTTACTTTATCAATTTCGCTTTCCGGATGGCTTTGCATTTGCAATAACAAGTCGGCCGCACCCTTTGCGGTTTGAACAGCCATCTTTAATGCATCGTGGGCATGAAATCCAATTTCAACACCTCCCTGAGAAGCCGCGCGAATACTTCTTAAGAAAAAGGCAATCCCGCAAGCACAAAGCGCAGTGGCAGAGGTCATCAAATCTTCATTGATGGTAACTACAGCACCTACGGTTTCAAATAAGCGAGTGACCTCGTCCATATGCTGCTCGTGTGCATTATCAGAGGCGATACAAGTCATCGATTGTCCAATGGCGATAGCGGTGTTCGGCATCGCCCGTATTACTTGTACAGCATCGCCCAGCTTATGACGGATATCTCGGCAGCTTACGCCTGAAATTACTGAAACAACAAGCTGTTTATCGGCAATTACGGCTCCATTGATTTGTTCCAATACTTGATTTAGTTGCTGAGGGAGAACCGCCAGAACAATGATATTAGCATCAAGAACTGCTTCTCTATTATTGTCCGAAAGCTTAAATCCAAGTTTGGCTTCCTGTGACATATTTCTGATGTTCCTTCTCGTGAGCGTTATATCGGAGGCATTACAATAAGCCTTCGCTATCAGTCCTTTTGCCAAGGATAGGCCGATGTTGCCGCTTCCTATGATGGTAATCTTAGGCATAATGTTCGTGTTGAATTATTTGCGTTAAAAAATGGTTGTTCCTGCTTGCTCATCTGTTAAATCATTCGCATGTTTAATAATTACTTTCTTGACACCTTTTGAAATGGCATCAAAAGCATTATCAAGTTTTGGAATCATGCCGTCGGCAATAATACCTTGCTCCTTTAACATGCTATAATGAGTACGATTAATTTGCGTAATAACGGAGCCTTCGTCTTCTATATCTTTTAATACGCCTCTTTTTTCGAAGCAGTAAATTAGAGAAATATCATAGTTTGAGGCGAGCCCTACGGCTAATGCAGAAGCAATGGTATCGGCATTTGTGTTTAATAACTGACCTTCTCCGTTATGGGTTATAGCGGAAAATACAGGGCATAAGCCGAGTTCGAGCAGACTTTGGATACGCTTGTTATGAATCGAAGTTGGGGTCATATCGCCCGCAAATCCATAATCGATCTCTTTGACAGGGCGTTTAATGGTGCGAATCGTGTTCCCATCTGCTCCACTTAGTCCAATCGCATCGCAGTGGTTCGCTTGTAATAGCGCGACAATGCTTTTGTTTGTCAAGCCGGCATATACCATGGTCACAATTTTCAGCGTTTCGAGATCCGTTATCCGTCTGCCATTGACCATTTTTGCCTCGATGCCTAGATCGCTTGCTAACTTACTGGCAATTTTTCCTCCACCGTGCACTAATATTTTCTTTCCTTTCAAATTGGCAAAAACGTTAGTAAACGCAGATAGCGCGGTTTCATTCTCTACAATATTGCCACCTATTTTTACGATATTTAGTTTTTCCATATGAGGGATTATATAAGTGGCTCTTATAGATTTTCCAATATCCTTTTCAATACAACCTGAGCCGCCCATACGCGATTACCAGCCTCTTGAATAACCAATGAGTCCGGACCGTCTAGTAGGGCTGATGATAATTCCAGATCCCTTCTTACCGGCAAACAATGCATCACTTTTGCATGGTTTGTTACTTTAAGCTTCTCGGGTGTGGGCATCCATTCTCTTCCTGTAACCAGTATTTTGCCATACTCTTGATAGCTCGACCAATTCTTAACATAGACGAAATCAGCGTTTTTTAGAGCCTCATTCTGATTGGTGGTGATTGTAGCCCCGTTTGTAAAGTGCTCATCGAGCTCGTATCCTTCAGGATGGGTAATAGTAAAATCTAACAATCCCTGCTCTTGGGCTTTACACATCCATTCGGAGAATGAATTGGGAACCGCTTGCGGTAATGCTTTAACATGTGGAGCCCAGGTAAGAACAACTTTTGGCTTGGCTGTAACTGTTGAAAATTTACCGTCCACTTCTTTAGACGTGGATGGCGTATGCTCTAAGATCGTAATTAAATCTGTTAAGCTTTGAAGCGGGTGACGTGTAGCACTCTCTAAGCTAACAAGGGGTTTTTTGCAGTAAGTTGAAAATTTATTAAAAAGGTCTTCGCTATAGTCTTCTTTACGATCTTTTAAGCCTGGGAAGGAACGTAAGCCCAAAACATCACAATATTCACCCATTACGGCCGCCGCCTCCCGAATATGTTCAACCGTTGTGCCATCCATCACAACGCCATCCCTGGTTTCAAGCGCCCAGCCATCCTTATCCATATTCATGACCATAACATCCATTCCCAAGTTTATAGCAGCTTTCTGTGTACTAAGTCGTGTGCGTAAACTTGGATTCAGGAAAACAAGTCCGAGCATCTTATGTTCTCCCAATTTGCGATGAGCATTCGGTGCAGCTTTAAGCGCTAATGCTTCTTTGACAATAGTTGATAAATTATCTACATCCGCTACTGAAAAAAATTTCTTCATTGAATCTCTTTTTTAATAGTTGTACGTTTTAAGTTACAGGTTGTCCGTTTTAAGCTTTAGGCACTTACGACGTGAAACTTATTACTTATAACTTCTTAATCTCTCCGATAATGCCTCCAAAAACCTGTCCGCCTCCTTCTTTCCTAAATTCAATGCAGGCAGTAAGCGGATCACATTAGGCTTTGCCTCTCCTGTAAATATATGGTTTTTAAATAATAGATCTTTCTTGACCTGATTTAGCTCTTCCGGAAGCTCGATGCCGATCATTAAACCTTCACCTCTTATTTCTTTGATTTTATCAAATCCCTTTAATTCGCTCATTAAATAGCGTCCAATTTGCAATGCGTTCTGCACGAGTTGTTCCTTCTCCATCGTCTCCAAAACGGCTAAGGCGGCTACGCATGCAAGATGATTCCCCCCGAAAGTGGTACCTAATTCACCAAACCAAGGCTTAATCTTGGGTGAAATGGAAATGGCACCTATCGGGAAGCCATTACCCATACCCTTGGCCATGCTATAAATATCTGCTTGTACGTTTGCATGGTCATGGGAGTAAAATTTTCCGGAGCGTCCGTAGCCGCATTGTACAGAATCAGCAATAAAGATTGCATTATACTGTTCGGTTAAGCTCCGTATTTTCTGAAGGAAGCTGTGGTTGGCTACCCGTATACCACCAACGCCTTGAATTCCTTCAATAATGACGGAAGATATCGCTTCTCCTTGTTCCGCAAAGATTTTTTCAAGTGCGTCTTCGTCATTGAAAGGAAGGAAAATAACATTTTCCGTCTCGTTTACCGGAGCGATAATCTTGGGATTGTCAGTTGCCGAAACCGCTAGTGATGTTCTTCCGTGGAAAGCGCCTTTGAATGCGATCACTTTTTTGCGACCATTGTAAAAAGACGCCAATTTGAGCGCATTCTCATTAGCTTCGGCGCCGGAGTTACATAAAAAAAGCTGGTAATCTTTTTTGTCAGAAACTTTGCCCAGTAGCTCAGCGAGTTGTTTTTGAAGCGGTATCTCAATCGAATTAGAGTAAAAACCTATCTTATTCAGTTGATCTGTTATACGCTGTATATAATGCGGATGGCTATGGCCTATGGAGATAACTGCGTGTCCTCCATATAGGTCTAAGTATTCCCGGCCAGTGGCATCATAAACATAAGAGCCAACTCCTTTTACAATTTCAATGGGATTTATAGGGTATACGTCAAAGAGTTTCATTGCGTTATGAGTATTAAGTTTTACGTTTTAAGCTATCGTGCTACGTATTTTTGTTATGAGCGAAATGAGCATTGCTTTTATCTGATTAATTTCGTCGTTGAGCGATTCAAAAGTTTTTTGTGATAAATAGCCTAAATCATTTGCAAGTAGTAAAAAGTATTCTGTTTCGTTTGCAGATCCTAACGAAATGCTCAAAAAGTGAATAAAATCTTTTTGGGAGGGCCTTCCACATCTTTCTGCAATATTCGCAGGTATAGAAGCTGTAGACCTCCGCAACTGACTGGTTAAACCGTATTGTTCTTCTTTAGGAAAAGCCGCGCTGATTTTATAGATATTAAGAGTAGTTTGATGCGACTTTACCCATACAATCAATTCTTTATAATTTTGCATTTTGAAGTTAAACGTATAACATACTACTTATAACTTATAACTTAAAAACCAACGGCTTTAAGCTTCAATCCAGTCGTTTCCTCCAATCCGAATAGAAGATTCATGTTTTGTACGGCTTGTCCGCTTGCACCTTTTAGAAGATTATCGATGATGGAGATAATCATCAATTTAGTACCATGTTTCTCTAAATGAATCAGTGCTTTATTCGTGTTCACCACTTGTTTTAAATCGATGTTGCCCGGACTTACGTGAGTAAATGGATGACTTGCATAATAGTGGCTATATAAATCTGATGCCTCCTCTATAGATAATGTTGACTCCAAATAAGTACAGGCTAAAATACCTCGGGTAAATGCACCACGTTGTGGCACAAAATTGATTGTTTGATCAAACGAAGATTGCAGTTGAATAAGACTTTCTCCGATCTCATGTAGATGTTGATGCTCGAAAGCCTTATATACGGAAAGGTTATTATTCCTCCAGCTAAAATGGGATGTCGGTGATAAGCTCTGTCCGGCACCGGTAGAGCCGGTTGTTGCATTGATATGTATTTCCGAAGCCAGCAGTCCTTTAGCTGCCAACGGCAGCAAGCCCAATTGAATCGCTGTAGCAAAACAGCCCGGGTTCGCGATATGCTGCGCCGTTTTTATTTTATCCCGTTGAAGCTCGGGTAAACCATAAACAAAGTTTTCCGCCTTTGACTTCAATCTGTAATCCTGGCTCAGATCAATTATCCGAATGGATTCGGCTATCCGGTTTGCCTCTAAAAATTTCCGGGCCGCACCATGACCAACACACAGAAATAAGACATCAATATTTTGGGGAAGCTCATCGGTAAATTTCAGCTCTGTATCGCCAAATAGATCAGTATGCACGGAATGAACCGGGTTCCCTGCGTTACTGTTACTATTGACAAAGGCAACTTCTACATGAGGATGATTAATGAGAACCCTTAAAAGCTCTCCTCCGGTATAGCCGGCTCCGCCAACAATCCCTACTTTTATTTTATTCATATCAGAATAGTTTTGAGTTATAAGTAATACGTTATACGTTTTTTTCTTACTCACTCGATACTTATAACTCATTACTTAAAACTTACAACTTATTAACCTTATGCCATATCATTACTTGATTTCCAAAGATTTTAGAGAATCCCTTTACATCTTCGCCAGTCCATGCATTATTCATCTCTCCATAACTTCCGAACTTACTGGACATTAAATCATGCTTGGATTCCACGCCAATTATATTAAATCGATACGGGTTTAATTCAACGAATACTTGACCACTGACCATTTCCTGTGAGCTTTGCAAAAAGGCTTCAATATCTCTCATAATAGGATCATGAAATTGCCCCTCGTGCATCCAGTTACCATAAAAAGAAGCTAACTGATCTTTCCAACTTAACTGCCATTTCGTAAGTGTGTGTTTTTCAAGTGTATGATGAGCTTTAATAATAACAACCGGTGCTGCCGCTTCAAAACCGACTCTTCCTTTGATGCCAATGATTGTGTCTCCTACGTGTATATCTCTTCCTATTCCGTATGGCTGGGCAATCGACTGCAATTTTTGTATCACTTTTACCGGACCTAGCCGTTCACCGTCAAGTGCTACCGGCTCACCTTTCTCGAATTCGATGGTAATTCTTCTGCTTTCACTTGCTGTCACTTGTGTGGGCCATGCTTCTTCCGGTAATGTTTCATGGGATGTTAAGGTTTCTTTTCCTCCCACTGAAGTGCCCCAAATGCCTTTATTAATCGAGTATTTTGCTTTTTCGGCACTGTAGGTTACACCATGATTATGCAAGTAATCGATTTCAGATTCGCGGCTTAATTTCAAGTCCCTAATAGGTGTTATGATTTCTACGTCCGGAATCAGGATATTAAAGATCATATCGAAACGTACTTGATCATTACCTGCACCAGTACTTCCATGGGCAACGAAGTTTGCGTCGATTTTCTTTACATAGTTTGCAATTGCAGTTGCTTGGCATACACGCTCGGCACTTACCGATAAGGGATAGGTTGCATTTTTTAATACGTTACCGTAGATAAGATACTTTATACTTTCGTTATAATAGTTTTGGGTTTCATCAACTGTAGCATGTGACGCAACACCGAGCTCATAAGCGCGTGCTTCGATCTGTTTAAGTTCATCTTCCGAAAATCCTCCCGTATTGACGATGACGGAATGAACTTCTAAGCCCATATCTTTGGATAGGTAAATGGCACAGAATGAGGTGTCTAATCCTCCACTAAATGCTAATACTACTTTCTTTTTCATTAGAATAATTTATTATTAAACGGAATGAACTCGCTTGCAGTACGCCGGCAAATCCATCTTATAGAATATGATGAGTGAAGGCTCTTATTGGCATAAATGAGCTCCTAACACTCGGTTATACCTGTCTTTTACAGGCTTAGCTTATATTGTAATTACTGTAAGCAGTAACGAATACATCAACTAATCGTACGCTAAAAACAAGGTAGCGATAATTTTGCTCCTTCTTCTCAAACTTAATTCGATACGTTTTAATAAGGAGTGCTTTTTTTGCATCTGTTTCAAACGTTCTTTTGCTTTCGCTTTTTGCTCAATTTTTTGTCGAAGCTCTTTTTCCTTCTCCACAGGGTCCCATAACATAGCTGTGCACATACAATTTTTACGGTCTTTACTCATTAAGATATCGTAATTTACACAACTTTGACAACCTTTCCAAAATTCTTCGTCTTGGGTTAACTCTGAATAGGGGACGGGTTCATACCCCAGCTCCGAATTGATTTTCATTACTGCAAAACCAGTGGTCAGACCAAAGATTTTTGCCTTCGGGTATTTTTCGCGCGATAAGTCAAAAATCCGCTTTTTAATAGCTTTAGCTAACCCTTCTTTTCGGAAAACCGGATTAACGATGAGGCCGGAATTGGCAACATATTCACCATGGCTCCAAGTTTCGATATAACAAAAACCTGCCCAAGTGCCATCTTTATGGAGCGCTATTACAGCTTTTCCCTCAAGCATCTTATTAGCAATATATTCCGGTTTTCGACGTGCAATACCCGTACCGCGTGCTTTGGCAGATTCCGCCATTTCATTGCAAATCTGTTCGGCATATCCGATATGCGATTCATTTGCAGGAATAACAACAAAATTTGAAGTATTCATTGAATGTGAATGACCCAAGAGAACAAAACAATAAAACACATTTTGCTCTACCGTTTGATTTTGATTACCTTTTTGTTAATTGTTTTTGATGGATACAATAACCGGACTCGCTATTGTACTTTTTGTGGAGTGGGTATGCCCTCGAATCAAGCCCGGGGCATAATGGGTCGTCGGACTCTTAAAACAAGTTTGTTGCCAATCGCTTTTATGCACGGGATTACTTGCGCACTTCCTGGATTGGAATGCTTAGCAATATTTATATGCATATTAGCAATATTCATGTTATAAAGAATCTTTCCTTATTTAATAATGGTTGCAAATGTAAAAAATAAAATTTGGTTTATGCAATATTTATTGTATAAAATTAGTAATATTTTATCGATTTTGCTTGGCAGTTTTGATAATGTTATGGCTTGACTCCCATTTTTAGGATTTCTTTAAAGGTGTAAAACGAAGGCTGTGGCGTTATATTCCATTAAAAGGTGTATAGAATGGGATACCTCTTGTAACTGAAAGGCAATATAAGAGGTATCCCATTTTCGGGAGATTACCAGAATCTTACGTAAAGCGCACTAACTAATAGTAAAGTCAATACAATCATAACCATTACGGAAGGTTCTACTTTAAACATTTTAGTGTCTAAAACGAATGCTTTGGGATTAATTTTTGGTCCTGCCAAACTAACAGCGATCATTGCAATAACAGTGAACAGAAACGAAAGGCCCATGCAAATCTGAAAAGGAATTTCATAACCACCGCGCCCGTTTGGATAAGCCGTATATAACAAAGTGTCATTTCCAAACCACGTCGGCGCGTAATTGTTAAAAACTACCGATAAAGCAAAACCCATAATAAGTCCTACGATGGCTGCAGCTCCTGTAGTTCGTTTCCAAAACATACCTAATAAAAACATTGCCAATACACCTGGACTGATAAAACCGGTATATTTTTGAATAAAAGTAAAACCGCCCTCTCCGCCGATTCCAAGCATATCGTCCCACGTGAAGAGAATTGATGCTGCAATCGCGATGATTACGGTAATTTTTCCAACATTGACCAGATTTCTTTCCGACGCATCTTTATTCATATACTTTTTATAGATGTCCATGGTGAAAATAGTGGCTATACTGTTGGCCTTTCCTGCTAACGAAGCAACAATGGCTGCGGTTAAGGCAGCTAATGATAGCCCTTTCATGCCATCAGGCAGAAAACCTAGAATAGCCGAATAGGCATTGTCAGGGTTGAAATGTCCGCCCGGTGCCATTTCTTCCTGCAAAGCGCCATTTTTGTATAGAACATAAGCGGCGATCCCGGGAAGCATAACGATAACCGGCATAAAAAGCTTCAAAAATCCGGCAAAAAGAATTCCCGTACGTGCGGTTTTTAAATCAGCACCCAAAGCGCGTTGGGTAATATATTGATTGCAACCCCAATAATTTAGATTGACAATCCATATCCCTGCTAAGTACATGCCTAAGCCGGGGAGCATAAGGTACTTATTAATTTCCTCCTGGGATGACGAAGCAGTCGGCTTTTCGATAATCATTTTAAAATGCTCCGGCGAATCCTTCATAAGTTGCGAGAAGCCGGCCAATACATCTTTGCCTAAACCAAAATGTTCGCTGACAAGTGTAAGCGCTACATAAGTTGTAGCTACGCCACCAATAATAAGTACCAGCACCTGAATAACGTCCGTAAAACCGATTACGCGCATACCGCCCAGGGTAATTACAACGGCAAAGACCGATAGAGCCAACACAATCGTATGAAAGCTTCCACCGCCGGCCAAATTATTAATAGCTAAAGCTCCTAAGAATAAGATTGACGTTAGATTTACAAAAACATAAAGGAACAACCAGAATACAGCCATGATTAGACTGGTTGTTTCATTGTACCGATTATTTAAAAATTGCGGCATGGTGAAAATCTTGTTTTTCAGATAAACAGGAATGAACCACACGGCTACAATAATAAGAGCCAGGGCCGCGATCCACTCGTAGGCTGCAACAGCAACCCCGACGGTAAATCCATTGCCGCTCATACCGATGAATTGCTCTGCCGATATATTGGAGGCGATAAGCGAAGCGCCAATTGCCCACCAGGTTAACGATCCTTCAGCTAAAAAGTAATCTTTACTACTGGCGTTCGCATTGTTTTTTTTGCGATAAATCCAATATCCATATCCCGCTACTACTACAAAATAGACGAGAAATATGATGTAATCAATTTGTGCAAATTTTCCCATAATGGAGTTAAGGTTAAAAGGTTAGCAAAAAAGGTGGCGAAAAGAGCCGTTCCGCCACCTTTTATTTTATTTTTGGATCTGATAAAACACCTCACTCCATTTCAATTCATTTTCGAATTGACCAAGCTTCGTGTTTTCATCAATTTTTACAAATTCAATACCCGCTATACGTGCAAAATCTTCCAGGTACTCACTTGTTAGATTTTGGCTATAAACGGTATGGTGCGCACCACCGGCATAGATCCAAGCGGTACATGCGGTTTTCATATCCGGTAATGGTTTCCAAAGAACGCGTGCAACCGGTAACTTTGGTATTTCATTTTGTACATCAACTCCTTCTACAACATTCACAATAAGGCGAAACCTGTTTCCCATATCCACTAATGAGGCATTCAATGCCTTTCCGCCTGCTGCATTAAAAACAAGTCGGGCCGGATCTGCCTTTCCGCCAATACCTAAAGGATGAACTTCTAAACGAGGTTTATCTTTTGCTAAGGAAGCGTCTACTTCAAGCATATGTGACCCGAGTACCATTGCATTATCAGGATCGAAGTGATACGTATAGTCTTCCATGAAAGCATTCGCTCCAGGTAGACCCGAAGCCATTACTTTGCAGGCACGAACCAAAGCCGGTGTTTTCCAATCGCCTTCTCCTGCAAAACCATACCCTTGTTGCATAAGCCTTTGGGCGGCAATACCTGGAAGTTGTACTAAACCGTGCAAATCCTCAAAGGTGTCTGTAAATCCTTTATAACCGCCTGCTTCCAGGAAGTTCTTTAAACCGATTTCGATTTTTGCTGCATCTAGTACGTGTTGCCGTTGCGCTCCGCCTTCTTTCGCGTTATCGGCAAGTATATATTCTTCTTCATATACTTTTACCAGTGCTGCAACCGCTTCATCACTTACTTTGTTTATCTCAGCTACTAGATCACCAATGGCATAAGTATTAACCGAGAAACCGAATTTCATTTCTGCTTCCACTTTATCTCCATCGGTTACAGCAACATATCGCATGTTATCGCCAAAGCGAACAAACTTCGCGCCTTGCCAATCGTTCCAAGCGGCGGCGGCCCTAGTCCAGATACCAATCTTTTTGGCAACATCTTCATCCTGCCAGAAGCCGGTCACCACTTTTCTGTTGATCCGCATCCTGGAAACGATGAACCCAAATTCCCGGTCGCCATGTGCACTCTGATTGAGGTTCATGAAATCCATGTCAATACTGTCCCACGGAATATCTCGATTATACTGCGTGTGCAGATGTAAGAGGGGTTTTTTGAGAGCGTTCAATCCCCTGATCCACATTTTTGCCGGAGAGAACGTGTGCATCCAGGTAATAATGCCAATACAATTGGCGTCTTTGTTTGCCTCTGCGATGGTGTTATATATTTCTTCCGAGTTTTTTACAATTGGTTTGTACACAATATTAACCGGAATCAGTGCTTGATCCGTCAAATAATCAGCAATCTTTTTAGCGTGCTCCGCAGCCTGCGCAAGGGTTTCAGGACCGTATAAATCTTGACTTCCTGTTATAAACCAGACGTCAAAAGTTTTTAAATTTAGCATATCTATATTTCGTTGTTCGTTATTTGTTTTGTATCAAGTATCAAGATATTCCTAGAAGTTTTCAGTTTTACGTTTATTGATTTTCCAGCCTTTGTCTGTGGCTTAGGAGCTGGGAAACAGGGGGCTTATTCCCTGTTGTAAATTTAAACTTACCACGTAAAACTCATCACTTAAAACTACTGTTGTCCATAATAAGAATCCGGTCCATGCTTCCGCTCGAAATGTTTTTTGATCAATGAATCTTTAAGGCGTGGCGCATTGGGATTAATCTGTTCCGTTAATAAGGCCATTTGTGCCACCGTTTCCAAGACAGCGCTATTGTACACTGCTTTTTCTGCGGTCTTTCCCCAAGTAAAGGGGGCGTGGTTTCCTACCAAAATCATTTCCACTTCCCGGTAATCCAATCCGTGATCCTTAAAGTGGTTAAGGATCTGAAAGCCTGTTTCATATTCATAATTACCTTTGATCATGTGATCGGCCATGGGCGGAGCACATGGAATATCGGTAGTAAGATGGTCGGCGTGTGTCGTGCCAAATATGGGAATATCCCGCTGACTTTGCGCCCACGCAGTAGCATAAGTAGAATGGGTATGGACAATACCGCCGATATTTTCCCAGTGTTTGTATAATACCGCATGGGTTTTCGTATCAGAAGAGGGTCTCATGTCACCTTCAATGGTATTGCCCTCAAAATCGACAATCACCATGTTTTCGGGACTTAATTTTTCGTAAGGCACACCACTTGGTTTAATGGCAAAAACTCCTTTAGCTCGATCGACAACGCTGACATTGCCAAATGTAAAAAGCACCAGACCTAGTTTAGGAAGCTGCATATTGCTTTCATATGCAGCCTCTCTTATATCTTGATAATTAAAATTAGCCATGAATTTTAAGCGATATGAGTTAATATATTGTCTTTTGAGGTTAACTTCTCTTCAATGAGCATACCCATTTGTGTATACTTTTCGTAGCGTAGTTTATAAATCGCAACTCTTTGCGGATTCGGGTGATATTCAGCGTCAAAGCCTTGGCCCATGGCAGACATAGCCTCTTCTACTTTGGTGTAAATGCCTGCCGCAGTGGCTGCAAACATAGCGGCTCCAATCGCACAAGTTTGTTCCGATCGATGGATTTTTATGGGCATATCCATTACATCAGCCATCATTTGCATGATAAATGGTGCTTTTCTGGCGACACCTCCCATGCCAATTAAGCCTTTAACCGGTACACCTTGTTCATTGAAGCGATCAACAATTTTCTTAGCGCCAAAACAAGTTGCTTCTGCTAATGCTCTAAAGAGCTGCACCGCGTCTGTTCCCAGGTTTAGGTCGAAAAAAGCTCCTTTAAGCGCCTGGTTAGCATCAGGTGTCCGTCTTCCGTTTAGCCAGTCGATTGCAAATTCTTGCTGAATATTAGGTTCGATCTTCTCGGCGAGTTTACTCAGTTGCGGTATAATCTGCTGTTCTAGTTGGTTCGCCAAATCGTCCAATGCCGGATTATCATTTGTTGACAAAAGATTTTTTAGTGGCCACATTAAAAGATTTTTGAACCAGGCATAGGCATCACCAAACGCAGACTGACCGGCCTCCATTCCGAGCATGCCGGGAATGACAGAACCATTTACCTGGCCACAAATACCGCTTACTAAGATGCCATCTACTTCATGGTTCGGAGCCACTAACATATCGCAGGTAGACGTGCCCATTACCTTGCTTAAATAGTATGGCTCAATTTGTCCACCCACAGCTCCCATGTGGGCGTCGAAGGCGCCAATTCCGATCACTACCGATGTGCTGAGTCCGAGTTTTTGCGCCCACTCTTCACATAAATTGCCCGCCTTTTTATCGGCCGTATAGGTATCTGCTGAAATATTGTCGGTAAAGCCATTTAGCAAAGGATCGACAGCAATAAAGAATTCGTTTGGTGGATAACCGTCAAATGACTCGTTCCAAAGGGATTTATGACCGGCCGAGCATACACCTCTTTTTATATGTAGCGCATCTTTGCCACCGGTTAGTAAAAACGGAATCCAATCGCAATGTTCAACCCAAGTGAAAATGTTGTTGGCGATCGCTTTGTCTTTACGTAAAATATGGAGCAACTTCGCCCAAAACCATTCAGAGGAATAGATGCCTCCCACGTATTGCAGGTAGTTTATATCAAATTTTTTGGCGGTTTGATTGATCTCGTCTGCTTCCTTTACGGATGTATGATCTTTCCAGAGTACAAACATTGCGTTTGGATTTTCCTCGAAAGCAGGAAGCAGTGCTAACGGTGTACCTGTTTTATCAACGGCAACTGGTGTTGATCCGGTTGTATCAACTGCGATAGCCTTTACATTGGCTGATATCTGTTCACCACTCTGCTTTAAGCAGTCTTTAATCGTATATTCCAGACCTTCAATATAATCTAAGGGATGTTGCCTAAATTGGTTGATGGAAGGATTACAATATAAACCTTTTTTCCACCGGGGGTAATGATAGATCGAGGAAGCGATCTCTTGTCCATTACGGGCATTCACGAGCACAGATCGCACCGAATCCGTGCCGTAGTCTACTCCGATAACATATGCATTGTCCATATATACTAAAGTGTATTTCGTTCTTTAATTTTTATACCCAGAGAATTACAGTGCTGTGAGTTTACGATACTAATTGGTCAGTCTGTCAATCTCTTCTGCTATTTCGTGTCAAAATAACATTTATTTTTTTAGATAAAAAAATATTATCGAAAAAATGTGCATGAAAAAAATTAAGGGTTAGGTATAAAGTTTAAGAATGAACTTATTTTATCTTTATAGGTTTCCTTATTGAGCTTGTAATAAAATGCACCCTTTTTCGAATTCTCTTTATCCTTATCTTTTTGACGAACTAATAAACCTGTTGACAAAAGTTTTCTATTAAAGTTTCTTTTATCCAATACAATATCATAAACACCCTCATAAAGAGTCAGTATTTGGGGGATAGTAAATTTTTCGGGCAGTAACTCGAAGAGTATTGGATGCAGGGCGGCTTTATAGCGTAATTTTTTCTTCGCATGTTCTACCATGCTATTATGATCAAAGATAAGTTTCGGTATTTCTTTTAGTGGCATCCACTCGGCACGATACTCCTTGCTTAACTGATCTTTGTATTTACGAATGTCAATAAGTGCATAATAAGCAATACTGATTGTTCTCTCAATGGGATCTCGATTGGGTTCGCCAAAGACCTCCATTTGCTCCATATATACATTTTCTAAACCCGTCAATTGCTTCAAGACGCGTGCAGCGGCTTCCTCAGGTGTTTCATTCGGCTCCACGAATCCGCCCATTAAGCTCCATTTATTTTTTTCAGGCTCAAAGCCTCTTTGTATAAGCAGCAATTTAAGACTTTCCCCATCAAATCCAAAGATGATACAGTCTACGGCAACAAGTAGGCGTGTTTGTTTTGAGTATTTCGTCATAATTTAAAGGTAATTAGATCGGTAAGATAATATTCATTTAAGATAATTATCGGCATTCTGTAAAAATTAGTTCCACGTTTGCATTACATGCGATAAAGATAGTCAAATTCCAGTTGCTTTATCAAATTGGTAAAGCAGACAATGTTACAAAGATAATCATTTGTTTAAACGATTAAGTATTCAAAGAAGTGTTTTTTTGACACTTTTTATTAAATGTTCCATTGACATTTAATAAAAAGCTTCTATATTCGTTCCGACCGATTACGCTTAAAACGAATAACCAATATATAAACACATGCAACGAATCAATTTAAAATTCAATTGGCGTAGCGCTTTGATAGTATACATGGCGCTTCTGCTAAGCCATTTGGGGTGGAGCCAACAGAGCACGCAAATTAAAGGGAAGGTAACTGATAAAAAAGGAGAGCCTATACCCGGTATCAGCGTAAGTCTACCAGGCTCGAAAATCGGAACTACAAGTGATCTCAATGGTTTTTATCAAGTTCAAGTACCGGCCTTAATTGGCAAGCTGGTATTTACCAATGTTGGGTATATAAAAAAAGAAGTCCCTTTAGTTTCCGGACAATTCATCTACGACATAACCTTGGAAGAGGATTTACTGGGATTGGAAGAAGTGGTGGTGGTGGGATACGGAACGCAGCGAAAAGCAGACATTACTGGCTCTGTTGCTATTGTGGATGTTGCCGAATCCAAGAAATACTTAACAAATGATATTTCCCAGCTATTACAGGGACGGAGTCCGGGTATTACCGTAAATAGCGATGGACAGCCCGGTGCCAGCCCAAATGTAAGAATTCGAGGCGTAAGCACTTTTGGTAATGCACAGCCGCTATATGTGGTAGACGGTGTTCCTGTGGGCACGTCCATACGTGATTTCAGCCCTAATGATATCGAATCGATGCAGGTCTTAAAGGACGCTTCAGCAGGTGCTATATACGGTTCTATGGCAGCCAACGGAGTGGTGATAATTACAACAAAACAGGGTAAGAAAAATACGCCGTTAAATATTGAGTATAATGGATCCTATGGGGTGGATAAAGTTTGGCAACGTATACCGGTTTTAAAGCGCACCGATTATCAGTTGATTGCCAATGAAGTAAGAACCAATGCCGGGTTACCGCTCATTCCGGGAAATGATCCATCTTCACCACTATTTATTGATAACGTGGATACGGATTGGCAAAAGGAAGGATTAAAAAACGGATCAAGGCAAAACCATAATCTCAATTTTATGGGTGGTGGGGAAAATACGACCTATAACCTTTCTTTCGACTACCTTGGTAATGACGGTACTTTTGTTGGCAATGGACCTAGTTATGATCGGTATACTGCACGCATCAATACAACTGCCAGAAAAGGTATTTTCAAAGTTGGCCAAACTTTTACCTATACACACTCGCACGAAAATACACTTACCTACAATAATACCATATTGACTGGCAGTCGCCCGCCATTGGTGATCGATTTGGTGGAAGCTATTCCAACACAAATGATTTATGATCCTAATAATAAGGGAGGTTTTGGCGGTACGGAGTCGAATATCCATGATGTTATATCGCTTAATGCAATTGCCATCAATAGTTTGTTTGAGAATTATACAGACGTCGATCGCATGTTTGCAACTGCTTATGGAGAGATCGATTTAATAAACAAGAATGGGCATAGCTTACGATATAAATTAAATTTAGGATACGACAAAACACAGGCGCGGGATTACGCTTTTCAACCTGCCTTCGATTTGGGATATTTTTTCCATTCAAATATTTCCAGATTAGACGACGGGCAACGCACCTATACAACGGGCTTGGTAGAGAACACCTTGAATTATGAAAAAAAGTTTGGAAAACATGCGCTCACGGCACTGATCGGGCAAACCTACCAGTATGGATCTGCATTAGTTCGTAGTGGACATTCAGAAGCCTTTACAGAGCCATATTTCCCAATTTTAGACAATGGAAGCAATAAAACGGCCTCCGGCACCATTGACGAAAATGCGCTTTCATCTTATTTAGGCCGTATTACATATAATTACGATGATAAGTACCTCCTGACTGCCAATATCCGTCGAGATGGATCTTCCCGATTTAGTCCTAGCAATAGGTTCGGTTATTTCCCCTCGATTGCTTTGGGATGGAAGTTGACCAATGAACCATTTTTTAAGGTATCGAAGGATATTGTAAGTGACTTAAAGCTGCGAGCGAGTTATGGCAAGCTGGGAAATCAAAATATTGGGGATTACTTATATATGAGCTATATCAATCCGAATATTGTCTACAACTTTAATGGCCAAAAAGTGTTCGGCGGACTTCAAACAAGTTTAGTGTCGCCTGATATCAAATGGGAATCTAAAGTTACCTCCAACATCGGTTTGGATGGTATTTTGCTGAATGGACTAATAGATTTTACCGTAGAATATTATCGCAATAAAACCACTGATATATTGGTTGGTGTTCCTATTCCCGGTTCAACGGGATCGGTTAATAAGGCACCGACAGTTAATACGGGAAGTTTGCAGAATTCAGGGTTTGAGTTTATGGCAGCCTATAATAAAACCCAAGGAGATTTTAATTTTAGTATTGCCGCAAATGTAAGTACAATTAAGAATAAAGTATTGGCTTTGGGTGATAATAATGAACCTATTTATGGTGCTGGCTCCAAAACGGAAATTGGAGGCGAAGTGGGACAGCATTTTGGCTATGTGACGGAAGGTATCTTTCAATCGGTCGAAGAAGTAAATGCGCATGCTTTTCAAAGTGCAGGAACAGCACCCGGAGACCTTAAGTTTAAGGATTTAAATGGAGACCATGTGATTAATGCGGATGACCGAGCCTATCTCGGAAGTGCTATCCCGGGATTAAATTATGGATTGAACTTCACTGCCTCTTACAAAAAAATAGATTTTACCTTATTTGCATCCGGTAGTTCGGGCTTTAAAATCAATAGCAGAATGTACCGAGACCTTATGTTAACGACAGATTATATTAATAGACATGAGGATATTTTGGAGCGTTGGACACCGACAAACACGAACACCGAAATCCCTCGTTTGGTAGCCAATGATCCCAATGGAAACGGACGTGACTCGGATAGAAAGGGCTGGCTGCAAGATGGAACGTATTTACGGATCAACACGGTATCACTGGGCTATACTTTACCTGATAAATTGATCAAGGGCGTTCAACGCTTGCGGGTCTATGCAACGGCGCAAAACTTATATACTTTCCAATCTTACAAAGGATACAATCCTGATTTCACTGCCGGGGTCTTTGAGCCCGGGTTTGATTTTGGTTCCTTTCCGAAGCCAAGAACTTTAATGTTGGGAGTACAAGTTGGGTTTTAATATATAATCAAAATAATTATGAAAAGATATATAATCGCACTGTTTTTATTCTCCATGTTGATGGTTGGATGCGATAAAAAACTAGATCTTAATAGTCAAAAACAAGAACAAGTAGAGACTTATTGGCAAACAGCAGAGCAAGCATCGGCGGGTGTTATCGCCATTTACAATAGTCTGATTCAAGACGGTACCTATATGCGGATGATGCCTGCTCTTACCGATGCAAGAGGAGATGATTTTGTAGGAGACAGCCCCTGGGGCGATTTGGTGCAAACGGGAAAGTTTACGGTTATGTCAACCTCCGGACCAGTAGAGTGGGTTTGGTCGCAATGGTATCAATTGATATACAGGGCAAATCAAGTGCTTACGTTTGTTCCCAAGATTGAGATGGATCAAGCATTGAAGGATCGTCTATTTGGACAAGCTCATTTTTTAAGGGGTTTAGCCTATTTTACCCTAGCAAATACTTATAAGACTGTTCCCGTTATTCTTACACCTCCTGTCGATAGGCAGGATTATTACCCGGCAACAGCCTCTGAAGAGGTTTTATGGCAACAGATTATCGACGACCTTCGTGCTGCAGTAGAGTTGTTACCGATTTCTTATAGTACGGTATCCGGGCCTGATGCCAATCAAACCGGGAGAGTTACGAAGGGCGCTGCAGTGGGAATGCTCGGGAAAGTGTTTCTCTATCGGAAAAATTGGGCAGCAGCGGCTGAGCAATTCCGATTGCTAATAGAAGGGCCAACGCTGAATACCTATCGTTTAATGACTGATTATCGAGATAACTTCAAGCCAACTAACGAAAATAATGCCGAGTCTTTATTTGAAGTCCAATTTGCCGACCCGGAAACGGTTGGAGGAACTGTCTTCAATTACGGAGGAGAGCCGAATGCCAACTGGAAGCAAGTCTCTTCTGTTGGGCATACCTATGCCATGGACGGTTTTGGTTATTCTGACTTTTTGCCTACAAGAGGACTTTATAATGAATTTAAGGAAGAGCGGACAATAGATGGTGAGCTCGATCCCAGACTGCTATCTACCATTGCTTCCTTTGAGCCAGGTGTGTCCGAATTGGCCTATGGGGATGTTTGGAAAAATCCGAAGAGCAATATCTATCCGCGTAAATATACCCATGATGGTATTCCAGGCTATACAAATGAAAATAACGGCGTGGAAAACTCAGGCATTAATTACCGTATTCTTCGGTATGCTGACGTATTACTCATGTATGCGGAAGCGCTGAACGAACTTGGCCAGACAGACCAAGCCTATCCTTATATACAACAAGTAAGAGATCGCGCGAAACTTCCTGATCTGGCGAGTGTAAAGCCGAATATGACACAAGAGCAAATGCGCGATCAAATCGCACATGAACGATTTCTAGAGCTAGCTATTGAGGGAATTCGGATTAATGACATTATCCGATGGGGCTGGTTATATGATCCGGATAAACTTGCCAAACTGAAAGAAAATGATAACGATTTTGACACCTGGCGAGCAGGAAAGGAATACCTTCCCATTCCACAGCGAGAGTTAGATCTTAATAGAAACTTGTTGCCTAATTCGGCAAATTAAAAGGAATAGCTGAATAGGATGGTTTTTAAATGTTTATTTTACATTTATTAATATTTTCCTATCTTAGACGAGCGTATAGCCAATTATTTGTTAGATACCAAAATTGATACCATGAATAAAAAACCACTTATTGCCTTACTGTCCTTGCTGATTTCCAGTACGACATTATGGGCACAAAACCTGGTGAAATTATTGCCGGGGAAAGACACCATTACCATTAATAAACATATCTATGGGCATTTTGCCGAACATTTGGGCCGTTGCATCTACGATGGCATTTATGTAGGCGAGGACAATAAAACCGTTCCACATACCAACGGTGTTCGCAATGATGTGATAGAGGCATTAAAAAAATTAAACATACCAAACCTTCGTTGGCCGGGTGGTTGTTTTGCAGATACCTATCATTGGAAAGATGGTATCGGGCCAAAAGGAAAGCGACCAAGCATCGTAAATACTTGGTGGGGAGGAGTTACTGAGAATAACAGCTTTGGAACGCATGATTTTTTAAATATGTGTGAACTTCTTGGCACCGAACCCTACCTAGCTGGTAATGTAGGTAGTGGGGAAGTACAAGAACTGGCCGATTGGGTACAATACGTCAATTTTGATGGAAAAAGCCCCATGTCCGATCTTCGGAGGGAAAACGGGCGAGACAAACCCTGGAAGGTTAAGTTCTGGGGAGTTGGTAACGAAGCGTGGGGATGCGGGGGCAATATGACGCCGGAGTATTATGCGGATGTATACCGTAAATACGCCACCTTTATGTCAGATTGGACCAATAGCGGCGGGCTGTTTCGTATTGCATCCGGAGCCAACAGCGATAATTATGAATGGACCGAAACGCTTATGAAAAAGATTCCCAAATCTTTGGTCAAGGGCTTAGCATTACATCATTATGCGGTAATTGACTGGCAAAAGAAAGGTTCAGCAACCATGTATACCGATGAACAGTATTTCAAAACGATGAAATCTGCCTGGTTCATGAATGAGCTGGTTGAGAAGCATAGTGCTATCATGGATAAATATGATCCTAAAAAAGAAATCGCGCTTGTTGTTGATGAGTGGGGTGGCTGGTACGAGGTAGAGCCCGGCACTAATCCCGGCTTTTTATATCAACAAAATACCATGAGGGATGCGATGATAGCCGGTATGACGCTCAATATATTCAACAATCATGCAGAACGGGTGCGAATGGCTAATCTGGCGCAAACTGTGAATGTGCTACAAGCGGTTATATTAACCGAAGGTGATAAGATGCTGGTGACTCCGACCTATCATGTTTTGGAAATGTACAAAGTGCATCAGGATGCTAGATTGGTTCCTATTGAAGTAAATAGCCAAGAGCTTTCATTTAACGGCGAATCAATTCCAGCGGTTTCCGCTTCGGCATCCATCGCAGAGGACGGCAATACACATATATCGTTGGTAAACATCGACCCTAAAAACCAGCAAGAAATTACGATCGACTTAAGTGATAGAAAATACAAAAATCTAAACGGACGATTACTTACTTCAAAAAAACTTAGAGATTATAATTCTTTTGAGAATCCAGGCTACATAAAACCAGAAATATTTAAAGGAGCCAAAATGAAAAATAACCAAATTTCGGTCACGCTACCGCCATTCTCTGTGGCCGTCTTAGCGTTAAATTAAAGGTACAAACGAAAGATATATAACATAATGATTCGACGGAAGTTACTGGGAGTATTTATTTTGAGTTGCGCACTCGGCTTAAGTGCGCAAGAAAAGAAATCGTTTACTATCGATATTTCACATCCTACAGGAAACATATCCCCCAATATGTGGGGGGTGTTTTTTGAGGATATTAATTTAGGAGCGGACGGCGGAATCTATGCTGAACTTATAAAGAATAGGTCCTTTGAATTCGCAGATCCTTTTATGGGCTGGAAGAAATTGGGTGAGAAGATCGGAGAGGGAACCTTCTTGGTATTGAATCGAAAAGACAAACCCAATAATCCACGTTTTTTACGGGTTAACACAAGCTTATCATCAGAAAAAGTTGGATTACAAAACGAAGGTTTCCGCGGCATGGGGATTAAGCAGGGACTTCGATATGACTTTAGTGTCTTGTATAAACAAGCTGTACCTGGCATTACTTTACGTTTACAGCTGGTGGATACCTTGGGTGCTGTAATAGGGGAGAGTACGCTTCGTCCGGAAAAAACCGGGACGGATTGGCAAAAGCAGCAGATAAGCTTCCGAGCCGCTAAAACGGAACCAAAAGCGAAACTTGTTCTCTGGTTCGAAGGGAAGGGTACGCTAGATGTAGATATGATTTCGCTTTTCCCGGAAGATACTTGGAAAAACAGACCCGGGGGCTTACGGAAAGATATGGTTCAATTATTGGCGGACATGAAACCGGGTTTTATACGATTTCCCGGTGGGTGTATCGTTGAAGGCAGAGACTTAGCTAATCGTTTTCAATGGAAAAAGACCGTTGGGCCGATTGAGGATCGTAAGCTCATCATCAATCGATGGAATACCGAGTTTAAGCATCGCTTAACACCTGATTATTATCAAAGCTTTGGATTAGGGTTCTTTGAATATTTTCAGTTGGCGGAGGATATCGGGGCCGAGCCATTGCCCATCTTGAACTGCGGTATGGCTTGCCAGTTCAATACGGCCGAGCTGGTTCCAATAGATGAACTGGATGAATATGTACAGGATGCATTGGATCTAATAGAATTTGCTAATGGGGATACCGGCACAAAATGGGGAAAACTGCGTGCCGAAATGGGACATCCGCTGCCCTTCAATTTAAAAATGTTAGGAGTAGGGAATGAAAACTGGGGTCCGCAATATATAGAACGACTTGAAGTCTTCAAAAAAGCCCTTAACGAACGATATCCGAATATTAAGATTGTAGCTAGTTCAGGTACCGATCCCGAAGGCGAACGTTTTGAATTTCTTAATAAGGAGTTAAGACGACTAAAGGTCGATTTTATTGATGAACATTATTATCGCAGTCCCGATTGGTTTTTGACCCATGCTAATCGCTATGACGCTTATGATCGCCAAGGACCAAAAATTTTTGCGGGTGAATATGCTGCCCATACTGATCGGACCGCAGGTACCGGTAACCGAAATAACTGGAAAGCGGCTATTGCCGAAGCAGCATTCCTAACCGGGGTAGAACGAAATGCAGACGTTGTCGGTATGGCTTCTTATGCACCCTTATTCGCTCATGTTGACGGATGGCAATGGACACCTGACCTTATTTGGGTGGATAATTTGCAAGCATACGGTACACCGAACTATCAAGTGCAGAAGCTATACGCTATAAACAAAGGAACTCATGTAATCTCCGTTCGTATGGATAACGTGATTCCTAGTGGTCAGGATGGTCTATATGCGTCCGCGGTACTAGACAGTAAAACCAACGAAGCGATCATTAAGGTGGTAAATCATAACGATTATCCTATCAATGGTAGTTTTAATATACAAACAAAAGAAAATTTAGCAAAAGAAGTAGAACATATTGTGTTGACCGCTGGATTAGCGGAAGAGAATTCCATTCAGCATCCCAATAAAGTCAGCCCGAAAATTGACAAGGTGACGCTTAAAGGGAAAACGATAATCTCCGACTTATCACCCTATTCTTTTCATATCTTCAAAATCAAGATTAAATAGATATGCTAAGCCGGAATCTAATTGTTGTATTTCTCGTGATTACCTGTTCTAGCTATGCACAGCAGCCGGGACAGGTAATCGTACACGATCCGGTGTTGATTTCGGCAGACGATAAATATTATCTCTTTGCTACCGGAGATGGTATTGATGTATGGTCTTCAACCGATTTGGAAAACTGGTCTAAACAGGCACCTGTTTTTCCGGAATCACCGACCTGGGCAAAGCGGGAAGTGCCAACATTTAAAGGGCATATTTGGGCACCTGATATCCATTATTTTAACGGCTTGTACTATCTTTATTATAGTATATCTGCTTTTGGAAAAAACACCTCCTGTATTGGACTAGCGACTAATCCAACTTTAAATCCGCAAGATTCGGGGTTTAAGTGGACGGACCGTGGAAAAGTGATCCAGTCGATACCTGGGAAGACGAATTGGAACGCCATAGATCCCAATCTAGTCTTCGACGAAAGTGGGCATCCATTTCTTGCATTTGGTTCCTTTTGGGACGGTATCAAATTGGTGAGACTAAGTAGAGACGGTATGCGAACGGAGGACGATTTGCTTACTATACCAACACTTGCCAGTAGAAAGATAAATCGCCGGGCACCTAATCCCCCAGCCATAGACAACAATCCAGTTGATGCAGGGGGCAATGCCGTTGAAGCTCCTTTTATCTTTAAACGGGGAGGCTATTATTATCTTTTTGCCTCCATCGATTATTGTTGCAAAGGAGCGGCAAGCACTTATAAAATGATTGTGGGAAGAGCGAAAAAGGTGACAGGACCTTATTTGGACGATCAGGGGAAAGACTTGGCTTCTGCCGGTGGTAAACTCCTTTTGGCGGGCGATAGCCGATGGCATGGCGTCGGGCATAATGCCGTAATAAAGCTTGAAGAAGACGATTATCTCGTTTTTCATGGCTATGACGCTCAGGATCAGGGTAAACCTAAATTAAGAATTGAGAAATTAAAATGGGACAACAAAGGTTGGCCTTTGTTGATTAATAATGAATTATCAAACCAATAGATAGTATAATCATGAGCAAAATAATTTACATTGCTGCAATAGCCGCGGGTCTGTTAAACGGAGCATGCAACCAGCGTACCCAACAATCTGCTGAAACGGCGGATACGGTGAAAGTTGATACAACTTCCGGTTTTAATGCTGAAATTGATGGAAAAGAGGTAAAACTGTATACATTGATAAATGGTAAGGCAAAAGCGGCCATTACCAATTACGGGGCGCGTTTGGTAAGTTTGTTAGTCCCGAATAAAGAAAATACACAAACAGACGTCGTATTAGGCTATGACAAGGCCGAAACTTACAAAGCAAATAAAGCAACTTTTTACGGTGCTATTGTAGGCCGGTATGGAAATCGCATCGCAAAAGGTCAATTTACCCTCAATGGAAAAACGTATCAACTGGAAAAAAATGACGGAGAAAATTCACTGCACGGAGGGACTAATGGTGTATATGATAGGGTATGGGATGCCGAACAGATAGATGAAAAAACACTTAAATTGACTTATCACTCGACCGATGGGGAAGCGGGGTATCCTGGTAACGTTGATATGACGGTGCTTTACTCCCTAAAAGAAAACAATAGCTTGGAAATCGATTATACCGCTACGACCGATAAACCAACTGTTTTAAATTTAACGAACCATGCTTACTTCAATTTAAATGGTGAAGGAGATTCAACCATTTTAGATCATGATTTAACCCTATATGCAGACCAGATTACACCTGTAGACGAAACCCTGATTCCTACCGGTAAATTTATGGACGTTACCGGTACGCCTTTCGATTTTAGAAAAGCGACTCCAATCGGTGCGCGTATCAATGCGGATGATGAGCAGATAGAAAGAGGGAAGGGATATGACCATAATTTTGTGTTGAACAAAAAAGAAGGCTTACAAACAGCTGCTTTGGTATATAGCAAAAAAACAGGGATTGAGATGGAAGTGTTGACTGAAGAGCCGGGCATACAATTTTATAGCGGCAATTTTATGGAGGGAGGACAAAAGATAGGCAAAGACGGGAAAGATTACGGATATCGCTCGGCCTTTTGTCTGGAAACACAACATTTTCCTGATTCACCCAACCAACCAGCTTTTCCTTCCACTGAGTTAAGACCGGGCGAGCCTTACAAGACCAAAACAATCTATAAATTTTCAATTAAATAAGATGATACGATTTAAGCAAATATGCCAGTGGATCAAGTATAGTACATCATTTCTATATTGTCTGGCTTTTATGGCCTGCCAATCGAGCTCGCAGTCGGTGTTGAAGAGCCCTGACGGGAAAATCGTCCTGACTTATAAATTGGATGCGAAAGGAAGACTATGGTATCAGCTCCGTAAAAATGATACCCTGGTGTTAGACTCGTCACGGTTGGGTGTCCTGCTTAGCCAAACTAAGTTTGACGACAAATTACAAGTAACATTTGATTCCGCCTATCACGGAATTAGCGATAACTATGTAATGTACAATGCAAAGAGAAAGCAAAATCATTATGCAGCAAATGGTCTGGTTTTGGAGTTACAAAATGAAGAAGGTCAACATTGCCGCATCATATTTCAATTAGCAAATGATGGCTTAGCTTTCCGTTATTATTTTCCTAACATAAAAGCACTCACCAAGGTTGAAAAAGAATTAACAACTTATCACTTACCAACAGGGTCGAAGGCTTGGTTACAACCTATGGCCGTTGCTAAAACCGGTTGGGAGCATACGAATCCTTCTTATGAGGAACATTATGAGCAGGAAATACCGGTAGGGACGGCGGAAAAAACAGGTGCGGGCTGGATATATCCTTCGCTGTTTAAAAGCGGCAATAACTGGTTACTTATTACAGAATCGGCTTTGGATAGCCAATATTGTGCAACCCATTTAGCCGCGCAATCGCCCAATGGAGTTTATCAAGTGGCTTTTCCTGATTCCAGGGAAGAAATAGTAAACGATGGTATTTTGCCTCGTTCAGATAAAGCGTTCTATTCTCCATGGAGGATTGTTACCGTTGGTAATTTGGCAACCATAATTGAATCTACCTTAGGGACCGACCTTGCTTCGCCCGCGATGGATACCGATTCCTCCTTTATTAAACCCGGTAAGGCCTCGTGGAGCTGGATTAATTCCAAGGACGATTTTATTACCTATGATGAACAAAAGCGGTATATTGATTTTGCGGCAAATATGAAATGGCAATATTGCCTGATTGATGTGAACTGGGATACAAAGATTGGCTACGAAAAAATCGCTGAATTATCGGCGTATGCCAGCCGGAAAGGTGTTGGGCTAATTTTATGGTATAATTCTGCGGGAGACTGGAACACGGTAAAATACACGCCAAAAGATAAATTGTTAACCCATACCGATAGGCAACAGGAGTTTAAGCGTTTAAAGGAAATGGGCATTAAAGGAATCAAGGTCGATTTCTTCGGAGGAGATGGTCAATCAGTTATTCGTTATTATCAAGAAATCTTGGAAGACGCAGCCAGCTACCAATTATTAGTAAACTTTCATGGCGCTACTTTGCCAAGAGGTTGGGCAAGAACCTACCCTCACTTAATGACTACAGAAGCTGTTCGTGGTTTTGAAATGGTCACTTTTGGTCAAGCCGACGCTGATAAAGAAGCAACGCACGCTACCATGCTTCCTTTTACACGCAATGCATTCGATCCGATGGATTTCACACCGATGAATCTTTATAAAATTCAAAGCAGTGTGCAACGCAAAACAAGTAGTGCGTTTGAATTGGCAACAAGTGTACTTTTTCTTTCAGGTATCCAACATTACGCAGAGTCACCGGAAGGAATGAAACATGTATCGGAAGATGTCCAGCATTTTTTACGTGCGTTGCCAAACAGCTGGGATGATGTGAAGTTCATTGATGGGTATCCCGGTAAATATGTAATTATTGCCCGTAAATCAGGCGATAATTGGTATATAGCTGGAATTAATGGAGAAACGCAAGAGAAACAATTGGCGCTTAACTTGTCTTTTATTGATGGAAAGCAAGGAGCGTTATTTACAGATGGGAATGGTTCGGAGCTTATAACACATCAAACTATTACGGCGACAAACAAGCTTCCGATATCGATGAAAGGAAATGGAGGCTTCGTTATGAAGTTTTAGATATTAAATGGAATCGCAAGCGAGGCAACTTAATTTACAAGTTGCCTCTTTTTATTTCATCCACGGCGTAATTAGCAGCTCTCGCTGTCAAGGCCATAAAAGTGAGTGATGGATTCTGGTTACCGGTTGAAGTCATACAGGCCCCATCTGTAACAAATACATTTTTGCAATGATGCAGTTGGTTCCATTTATTTAAAAGGGATGTATCCGGGTCGTTTCCCATGCGCACACCTCCCATGTCGTGAACTTCAAGCCCTGGATTTCTATAACCAATAGCATGTTGATCAACTGTAACAATGTCTTGACAGCCAGCGGTTTCAAGCATTTTTACTCCCTCTTGAAAGAAATCCCGAAGCTGTTTATCATCGTTTTCCGTGTAGGCGATAGATGTTATTAATAAAGGCACTCCCCATTGATCCGATTTATCGTTGCTTAATCGTACATGGTTTTCTTTGATAGGTACCGTTTCTCCTTGCATCATCATGGAAACTACCCATTTTCCAGCCTCCGTAAGCGCCTCTTTGAAAGTGGAGCCGATACCATCTGCCCGCTTGGACCACCCTTCTCTACTTGCACTGAAGGCCACCATATAACCGCGCAAAAAGTCGGTTTCCTGTTTATACACATTTCTAAAAGAGGGCATAAATACTTGGGTGGGCCTGCGACCAAAATAATATTGATCTTCAAAACCGTCTATAGAGGCCGTTATCCTTCCACGATAGTTATGAAAGGCAATGTGCGTTCCCATTAAGCCATTCAGATTGCCAAGACCATTCGGAAATTTACTCGATTTTGAGTTCAATAAAATTAAATTGCTATTTAAAGTTGCGCCATTTACAAATATAATACGGGCTTTGTATAGATGTTCCCGTTTCGTGTCACTTTCAATCGCTTTTACACCAACGGCCTTTCCTGCTTTCTCATCATACAGGATGGAATGTACGACGGTATCTGTTTTAATGGTGAGGTTCCCGGTTTTCTCCGCCCAAGGTAAGGTGGCAGCGTTTGAGCTGAAATAGGCACCAAAAGGGCAACCTCGTTGGCATAGTGAGCGAGCCATACATTTTGTTCTCCCTTGCTCCGTGTGTACTGTTTGCGGAGCCGTCACGTGTGCGCACCTTCCCATAATGACCGGTCTATCGGGAAAATGGCGATTGATTTTACTTTTAATGTATTTTTCAACTGCATTCATTTCAAATGCGGGTAGAACTTCACTGTCAGGAAGGTTGGGAAGCCCGTCTCGATTACCGGAAATACCGACAAATTTTTCTACGTGGCTATACCAGGGAGCCAAGTCGTTATAACGAATAGGCCAATCAACAGCAAATCCGTCGCGTTTTGGGGCTTCGAACTCATAATCGCTCCAGCGTTGGGTTTGCCTTGCCCACAAGAGTGATTTACCGCCCACTTGGTAACCTCGAATCCAATCAAAAGGTTTCTCTTGGATATAAGGATGCAGCGCATCCTGTATATAGAAGTGTTTCGTTGATTCATCAAATGCATAGTGTTTACTGATGGTCGGGTTCTCTTCAATCATGGTGCATGTTTTTGTATTGCCATGTTGAAAATCCCAAGGATCAAGCATCGCAGTGGGGTAATCCCGGACATGTTTTACCATTCGGCTCCGCTCGATAACCAATGTTTTCAGCCCTCTTTCACATAATTCTTTGGCTGCCCAGCCGCCGCTAATACCGGAACCAATGACAATAGCATCAAATGTATATTCCATCTTTGATTTGCAGGTTAAAATTGTCTTCTCATGCAAGCCGGATGCTCGCATCGTTGAAAATAGAGTTTTAATTTTTTATATGAAACCCTTTTTCGAAAAAAAGAGTTTCAGCTACAAATTTTTTACATGGAATGAACAGAGATTACCTTCGGCAAACTCCCGTTGGTTGGTTTCGCTTTTAATATATAGCTGAAGGTGTTTATATTATAAGAACGTTTTCTTTATTCAACTTTTCTTGATAAAAGTTGAGCAAAATCAAGGCTGTGTAGGCTACCTTGCATCTGATGGCAAAGCATCACTGGCGCGTATTGGAGCCGTTTCACTTCCTCAATCCGCTTGGGTAGTGCAACATAAACAGAGGTGCAAATGCTTTGCTGCTCGTTGCATCGGTATCCTTCAAGGCCGTTTTACCCCACACCCGAGGCCTTGTTGGCTGCCCGCAAAAACCCTCCGTTCTATTAAAATATCGCCTAGGAAATTTGCGGTTTGCACGTTGATGCACTACCGTTTGTAGCAAAGTTCCAAGCGATGAGTTTTTGGTTACTTTTTGCGGAAAAAAGTGACAAAAAAACGTTCCTTTTTAAAAGTAAAATCCTTGGTGGAATGAAGGCTAAGGATGTGAAAGCTAACTATTATATTACATTTCCTTTTAAAATAAGGTAATAAATGGTTAATATTTGATCGCCTATTACATGCATATCAAATTATATTTGCTCTTGCTAACAATTGACAATAATAAACCTCCATTTTGCTTAGGGCGATAACTTGTGATACTTGATCAGCGATTTAAGTGGCTTGAGGAGGGTACACTAAATTAATTTATAAATAGCAAAAGGAAATGATCAATACGAACTCGAAGGCCATTACGGTGCTCTCAAAAATGATGTTTGTTTTTTTATTCTTAGTACAGGTGGAAAAAATGGATGCGCAACCAAGCGACTTCTATAAGCAGACGAGCGAAATAGCTCCAATAATTATCCGATATAATCAAGATGTGCACACGATCCTCGATTTTTATTCACCGCGGGCTGCAAACGGATTTTCCTATCAACCGGTTTTGAACTCGCCCCAACAAAGAAAAAGACTGAATGAAATTAATATTCTGTATTTAAATGAACTGACTAAATTTCAGTTTGATAAGCTACAAGTTAATGGACAGGTAGATTACCTCTTATTAAAAAATCAGATAGAGGGTTATCAAGAGGAGCTAAAGGAGGAAGATGCTCAATATCAATCGATCAAACCCTTTATTCCTTTCGCAGATTCCATTTATAACTTAGAGCGTGTAAGGCTGAGGGGTGGCTCAGTGGACGGTGAAAAGATTGCCGGAGAACTGCATGCGCTATCCAAATACTTGGAAACGCGCTTAGAGGAATTATCGAAACAAACTAAAATTGACAAGAGAGAGGCTGAATTTGCACGTGGAGCCGTATCTGCTTTACAGGCAAGATTACAGAATGTTTTCAAGTTTTATAATGATTATGATCCCATGTTTACTTGGTGGGTGCCGCAGACTTACGAACAGCTTGATTCATTATTAGGAAAATACGCAGAAGGATTGGCTGCATTGGGTGAACTAAGGACCACGCAGAAACCCGATCAAAGTGGTATCAAGGGGAATCCGGTTGGTGAGGCAGCGTTGAATAAATTACTACGCCGCGAATATATACCTTACAGTCCACAAGAGCTTATTGAAATTGCAAATCAAGAGTTTGCTTGGTGTGATAAAGAACTATTGAAAGCTTCGGCGGAAATGGGTTTTGGAAGCGATTGGAAAAAAGCACAAGAACAGGTTAAGAATAGTTACGTTCCGGTAGGGCAACAACCGGAGCTGATTATAAAATTGTACAATGATGCCAAGTCATTTATAACGGAACGGGATTGGATTACTTGGCCGGAGCTGGCTGACGAAACTTGGGGGATGATCATGATGACACCGCAAAGACAGTTAGTGAATCCCTTTTTCACAGGAGGAAGAGAAATTAGTATCTCATATCCAACGTCTGGGATGTCATACGAAGATAAGATGATGAGTATGCGTGGCAATAATCCTTATTTCTCTCGAGGTACCGTACAGCACGAACTTATTCCGGGGCATCATTTGCAGTACTTTATGAATAGTCGATATAAGCCTTATAGAAGAGAATTTAGAACACCTTTTTATACAGAAGGGTGGGCCTTATATTGGGAGTTGTTGTTGTATGAAAATGGCTTCGCTAAAACTCCCGAGGAGCGTATAGGTATGTTGTTTTGGCGCATGCACCGTTGTGCCCGTATTATTTTCTCTTTGAATTATCATCTCGGGAAGTGGTCCCCTCAGGAATGCATTGATTTTCTGGTTAATCGTGTTGGCTTTGAACGTGCAAACGCAGAAGGAGAAGTAAGGCGTTCGTTTCAAGGTGGTTATCCTCCTCTTTATCAGGCGGCCTATTTACTTGGAGGAATCCAAATTATGGGTTTAAAGCATGAACTTGTTGACAGTGGAAAGATGACGATGAAGGCATTTCATGATGCGTTTATGCAGGAAAATCAGATGCCTATTGAGATGATGCGGGCAATTCTTACCAATCAAAAATTGTCTAAAGATTTCAAAACAAAATGGAAATTCTATGATTTCAAGTAAAGATAAACTGACTGTCGCCCCCTGCATGACAACAGAAAAAGAAATGCATCAAACGGGCTTTAAACCTTCTTTACGGCTCATTGATGCCACGATGCTTGTTGCAGGCAGCATGATTGGTTCCGGTATCTTTATTGTCAGTGCCGATATTACCCGTCAGACCGGTAGCGCCGGTTGGTTGATGTTTGTTTGGTTTATCACAGGTTTTATGACCCTTACCGCAGCTTTGAGCTATGGAGAACTGAGTGCTATGTTTCCCAAGGCGGGGGGCCAATATATATACTTGAAGGAAGCTTATAATCCACTGATTAGTTTTTTATATGGATGGAGTTTTTTTACAGTTATCCAAACGGCTACCATTGCGGCCGTAGGAGTGGCATTCGCAAAGTTTACCGCTTATCTTCTACCTCAATTCAGTGAAGATTTGGTGATCGCGAATTTTGGCATCCTCCAAATTTCGCCGGCTCAACTTCTCAGTATTGTGATTATTTTCTTGTTGACTTATATTAATACGCGCGGTGTAAGCAATGCTAAATGGGTACAAACGATTATAACGCTAGCTAAAATACTGTCACTGGCGCTTTTAATTATTTTTGGCTTATTAGCCCTTAAGTCAGACGTATGGCAAACAAATTGGTTAAGCGGTTCAACGTGGAACTTGCAGCGATTAAATATAGATGGCTCGATAGAAACATACACAAGCATAGCTGCCTTCGGTGCTATAGCTGCTGCCATGGTCGGATCTATTTTCAGTAGTGATTCTTGGCATAGTGTGGCCTTCATTGCCGGCGAAGTTAAAAATCCGCAACGAAATGTGGGCCTTAGTTTAGCGCTGGGAACCATACTGGTTACCTTGTTATATATGCTCACCAATTTAATGTATACGGGAGTTTTGACCCTTCCGGAGATGGCCGCTTCCGAAAAGGACCGCGTTGCGGTCACCGCTTCTCATATAATCTTTGGGAATGCAGGAACCATGATCATTGCGTTGATGATCATGGTGTCTACTTTCGGTTGTAACAACGGACTGATTATGGCGGGTGCCCGTGTCTATTATTCGATGGCCAAAGAAGGCGCGTTTTTTAAGAAGGTAGGTACCCTAAATAAGCAGGCGGTTCCCGAGGTAGCATTATGGCTGCAGGCTATCATTGCGTCGTTATGGTGTTTAAGCGGTCGCTATGGTGATCTCCTGGATATGATATCCTTTGTTGTGGTACTATTCTATATGTTAACCATAATCGGAATATTCATTTTACGAAAGAAACGGCCCGAACAACCACGACCTTATAAAGCTTTCGGTTATCCGGTTTTGCCGATTATCTATGTTTTAATGGGCTTAAGTTTTTGTATTTTATTGATTATTTATAAACCACAATATACTTGGCCCGGCTTGATCATCACTTTAGCAGGAATTCCGGTTTACTACCTGATAGCAAAGAAACAAATTGTAAAATAGGCCTCATTCTAGAATAAAGAAAGGATTCATATGAACAGAAGTATACTAAGCTTGATCGTATTTTTAACAGTCGCGCTTAGCGGATCGAATGTGTTAGCCCAGGGTACGAAAGAAGATTACAATCGAGCCAATAATTTACGAGAATTAATAAAAGGTAAAACACCTGGCTTAACTTCCAATCCAATATGGATAGATTCAACACACCAAGCTTTCTATTGTGTAACAACAGAAAAAGGTAAGCAGTTTGTGATAGCTGATTGCAGTCAGCAGAAAAAGAGACCTGCATTCGATCATCAGCAACTAGCGCAACAGCTATCAGCTTCAAGCGGCGTACAGGTCGATGCGGAAAATTTGCCCTTGACGCAGTTTAGTTATTCGATAGAGCGGAAGCGATTAACTTTTGCCGCTTATGAAAAGGGCTGGGATTTAGATTTATCTTCGGGAAAAGTGGAAGAAAATAAAGAATTTACAGCACGCTTACAGAACGGGAGAGGATACTGGGGAAAGCGATTTAAAGGTACACAGGATCGTAAGACCTTTTCACCGGACAGCCAATGGGTAGCCTATATAAAAAACTATAATGTGTATATTCAAAGAAGGAAAGGCAACGATAAGGAAGTTCAGTTGAGCTTCGATGGTTCTGCCGGGGAATACTACGATGCTTGGATGGCTTGGTCGCCCGACAGCAAAAAGTTGGCAGCCATGAAGGTCAGGAAGAACGAAGATCATACGCTTTATTTAATTGAGTCGTCTCCTGACGAGCAGCTACAACCTAAGTTACAAACGCGCGATTACCTAAAACCTGGCGATGCATTACCACAGCGTACGCCAACGTTGTTCATCGTCGAGGAAAAAAAAGTAATGGCAATGCCCGCAAGTTTGGTTGAAAACCAATACGATTTATCTTTTCCTGCATGGCGTAAAGATAGCCGTTCGTTTACTGTTGAATACAACCAACGCGGCCATCAGCGTTATCAAATAATTGAAATGGATGCTCAGACCGGCGTAGCAAGAGTGTTGGTGAATGAACAGAGTAAAACTTTTATTGATTATAGCGGAAAGAAATATCGTTATGATGTGGCGGATGGAAAGGAAATTATTTGGACTTCTGAACGCGATGGTTGGAATCATCTGTACCTCTATGATGGTTTATCCGGGAAGATCAAAAATCAAATTACAAAAGGTGAATGGGTGGTTCGGAAAGTCGTTCATGTCGATGAAAAAACGCGACAAATCATTTTTGCCGCTAGTGGTCGGGAAAAAGGACAAGATCCTTATCTTATTCAGTATTATCGCATCAATTTTGATGGAACAGAATTAAAGGCGTTAACGAATGAAAATGCTAATCATGATGCAAGTTTTTCACCGGATCATAACCTGCTTGTTGACCAGTATTCGCGGGTTGATTTAGCTCCTGTTACTTGTATAAGAGATGCGGTTACCGGAAAAGTACTGATGGATTTGGAAAGAGCTGATATCCGCCCATTAATAGCTACTGGATGGAAAATGCCGGAGGTTTTTACATCAAAAGGGCGCGATGGCGAAACAGATATATGGGGCATCATTGTTCGTCCAACTAATTTTGACCCTGATAAACGGTATCCGGTAATAGAATATATTTATGCCGGTCCCCACAGTTCCTTTGTACCAAAAAGTTTTCAGACCCTTGTTCCCTACGGTGCGCAAGAGCTTGCGGAATTGGGCTTTATTGTCGTACAAATAGATGGCATGGGAACGTCCAATCGGTCAAAGGCCTTTCATGACGTTTGTTGGAAGAATTTGAAGGACGCGGGGTTTCCGGATCGTATTGCTTGGATGCGGGCAGCCGCTAAAAAATATCCATACTTAGATTTAAGCCGAGTGGGGGTTTATGGTACCTCCGCAGGTGGACAAAGTTCCGCAGGAGCCTTGCTTTTTCATCCTGAATTCTATAAGGTCGCGGTATCCTCCTGTGGCTGTCACGACAACCGAATGGATAAAATGTGGTGGAATGAGCAATGGATGGGATATCCCATTGGTCCGCACTATGCCGAATCATCCAATGTCGAAAATGCCTATCGCCTTCAGGGAAAGTTAATGCTGATTGTGGGCGAATTGGATGATAATGTTGATCCCTCTTCTACTCTTCAGGTAGTAAACGCCTTAATTAAAGCTAACAAGAACTTTGACTTTTTAATGGTGCCGGGAATGGGACATTCCTCCGGTGGCGATTTTGGAGAACATAAAAGAAGAGATTATTTTGTAAAGCATTTGCTTGGGGTAGAACCACCGGCGTGGTAAGACAATTTAGTAACGATGATGAGTGACGAAGCGTCTCACTGCTTTTTCAATTCATATACGAAGTTTAGCTTCGGTTGCTCTCCAAAATAAGCTACTTCTTGCTCGGCGATTTTCGTAGCGCCGAGCCTGCTGACGGCTATCTGTGAACGAAGATTACCTGCGCCAACTTGAAAGTACACCCGGTTCACAAATTGAAAAGCATAAGCGAGCATCAATTTTTTCACCGCGGGATTTAAGCCTGTACCCCAAAATTGGGTAGCGAGGAAAGTGTAACCGATCTGAATGCTATTATCTTCTTCGTTATAGGAATAAAAACGAGTACTGCCTGCTACGAGGTCTGTTTCCTTATCTATAATTTTAAAGGCTCCCTTACTTTGCATAGCGCCTTCAAAAAATGTACGGAAAATAGTTTCTTGCCACCTATCTTTATTGGGATGTTGTTCCCATACCTTTTTATCCGAAGCGATGGTATATAAATCATCAAAATCGGCTTCTACTAAAGGAACTAACAATGCGCGTTCATTTTCTAAGGGAGTTTGTATTGAAAACATGATGTTACTTTTTATACGAAGGTATATATTAGTGGTTTTGTTTATGTAGTCCAATTTTTAGAAACTGAATAGTCCAGTAATTGATGTCCAAACAGTCTAAAAGTAGGGCAGGGATTACCTTCGGTGAACTCCCATTGGTCGGTTTCGTTTTAGTATATAGATGAAGGTGTTTATATTAAAGGAACATTTTTTTGTCACTTTCTTCCGCAGAAAGTAACCAAAGACTCATCGCTTGGAACTTTGCTACGATGGTAGTGCTTCAACCTGCAAGCCGCAAACTTCCTAGGCGATATTCAGCTGAACGAAGAGCTTTTGCGGGCAGCCATAGGGCCCCGAGTGTCGGATAAACGGCCTTGGAGGATACCGAAGCAACGAGCAGTAAAGCATTTGCACGTCTGTTCATATTGCAGTATCCAAGCGGATTGAGGAAGTGAAACGGCTCCAATACGCGCCAGTGATGCTTTGTCATCAGGTGCAAGGTAGCCTACACTGCCTTGATCTTTGTGTCGGTTTGGATCAAGCCAAAGCGACAAAAAAGTTGATTAATAAAAATGTTCCTTTTTTAAAGGCGAAATCCCTGGTTGAACTATCGAGAAACGTTAAAATAAGCTTACTTTAGGTCAATATTCGGTTTCAATTGAATAAGTGTCTTGTTTACATTTGTGTATTGAAGCAATTTTTTCATAAGCTAAGATATACATGAACAGAGAGATGCATATACCAACGACTGGCATTGACAAAGGGCTTACACGGAGTCTTCTATTTATACCATTTTGTATATTATTGACTTTCATTTGTTATGCGCAAGATCCATGGAAAGCTCTTGCTCAGCGGCCGGAAACTTTAGGGCTCGCCGGTGGGAAGGAGAGCTATCGTACCCAATCATTTAATCTCGTGCTCATTAAGGAATCACAGACGGTTGCGGCCTTGCAACCATTGAACGACTTAGCATTTGACTTCACGCCAGGTGATCGACTGGATTTGCGTAAGGCGGATGGACTTTATCAGTTAGGTGACATTAATTTGCGTTTAAGGCAGGTCGGATCAGTGGAATGGAAAGATTACTCGTCCGCAAAACATCGGAGTAAGGTACAGGCTTTGCCGCAAGCGGGGAAAGTATTAGCGGCGGCTGATTTAAGTTCTACTTTAGGGAATGACGTTCCGATAAAGATTAAGCGTTATTGGGAACAGGTAGATGGAAAGCTGATTCTTCGTTTTGAACTTACTAACAACACGGAACAAGGTGTCGAAATAGGAGCCCTCGGAATTCCCATGATCTTTAATAATATCTTGCACGAGCGAAGTTTGGATGAAGCACACGCAAAAAACGTTTTTTTTGATCCTTATATAGGCATGGATGCAGGGTATCTACAAGTGGCGCGTTTGAGCGGGAAGGGAGAAGCACTGTTGGTGCTTCCCTACGGCAAAACACCGTTTGAAGCCTACAGACCACTGCTAGATGATCCAACCCCGAGGGGCATTACTTTTGAAGGTTTTCACGAATGGACGGTGCATAGTAAAGCTTATGCGGAAAAGGAATGGAAGGGTGTTAGCCAGTGGAATGAACCTACTTCAGTGATCTTAAAGCCGAAGCAAAAATTAAGTTATGGATTGCAATTTGTGTTAGCAGCAGATATTACACAGATCGAGAAAGCCTTAAAAACGAATCACCGACCTCTTGCCGTAGGAATACCCGGTTATGTATTACCACAAGATGTAGACGGAAAATTATTCCTCGATTATGAAGAGAAAATCCAATCGGTTAAAGTATTTCCAGAAGGAGCGCTATCCTTAAACAGAGAAAAGGGACAAAAAGGAAACTTACAATCTTATCGCATTAAAGGAAACAAATGGGGCAGGGCAACTATAAAAATTCATTATGCAGATGGCAATGTGCAAACGATCCATTATAAAGTCATTCGACCTGAAACACAGGTGATGGATTCTATCGGCCACTTTTTGACCACCAAACAGTGGTTTGATCGAGCGAATGACCCTTTTGGGCGGAACCCATCAGTTATTTCATACGATTATGAAGAGCAAAAGCAAGTAACACAAGATCGCCGCGCTTGGGTTGCCGGGTTAAGCGATGAAGGTGGTGCCGGAAGTTGGTTGGAAGCCATTATGAAGCAATTAGTGCAGCCTAACAAGGAAGAACTGCAAAAGTTACAAGCCTTTGCGCACGAAACATTGTGGGGAAATATTCAGCACAGCGAAGGACCTCAGAAGTATGGCGTTAAAAAAAGTGTGTTTTACTATGAGCCGGACTCCATGCCAGCAGGTACTTACGATCCGAATATTAATTATAAAGTTTGGTCGGCCTGGAATAAAAAAGGGGCAGATGATGTTGGCCGATCCTATAATTACCCGCATGTAGCGGCTGCACACTGGGTGCTGTACCGACTGGCTCGGTATCATCAGGGGCTGGTAGATCGCGAAAGTTGGCAATGGTATTTAGATAAGGCTTTTAACACGAGCATGGCCATGGTGAAACAGGCCCCTTATTACGCACAATTTGGCCAGATGGAAGGAACAATATTCCTGCTTATACTACAGGATTTAAAGGCAGAGCATATGTTGGTGGAGGCACAAGAGCTGGAGATAGCTATGAAAGCACGAGCTGACCATTGGCGTACATTAAATTATCCGTTTGGGAGTGAGATGCCGTGGGATTCTACCGGACAAGAGGAGGTATACATGTGGTCCGATTATTTTGGCTATCAAGATAAGGCGGCTGTAACACTAAGTGCGATTATGGCGTATATGCCTACTATGCCACATTGGGCCTATAATGGTAATGCGCGCCGTTATTGGGATTTTCTTTATGGAGGTAAAATAGCGCGCGTTGAGCGGCAGATTCATCACTATGGTTCGGCATTGAATGCGATCCCTGTACTGAAAGCCTATCGTGATCAGCCAGAAAATCTCCGTTTATTGCGTGTGGGCTATGGAGGCCTAATGGGCGCGATAGCTAATATTACGGAGGATGGCTTCGGTCCTTCCGCTTTTCACTCTTACCCGTCTACCTTAGCAAATGATGCCTTATCAGGAGATTACGGTAGTGGTTTCTTTGGCTATGCAATCAATACGTCGAGCTATCTAGTGCGTCATGAAGATTTTGGATGGTTAAGCTTTGGTGGTAACATTAAAGAAGAAAAGGATTGGGTTGTGCTAAAGCCGACTACCGCTGCAAAATCGAAAATATTTATCGCATCGGCCAAGCTCTGGCTAAGCCTCGATGCGGGCCAATTCAGTGAAGTTGCGTACAATGTAAATACAAAAGCTATACGTATTAAGCTTGCTGCTAAAAATGCTTTTACCCCACAGGCCTTTTTGCGATTGAGCCAAGATAGTAAAGTAGCGAGCTATTCTTTGGATAAAAAGCTGGATATCGAAAGGGGCGCTTATCTGATTCCATTGTATAGCGAAGAAACGATATTAACATTGACTGATAACAATAATAACTAAGAAAAACATACTAAGATAATCTATGGTAGGGGCCGCTTCGAAAGAGGCGGTTCCCTTTTTGTTCATATTTGATGATACATTGTTAAAATCTGGTTAATTTCGGATAAATGTCTTATGTAGATTTTTGTGGAAAGCTAAGCGGATGGCTAGTGGCTAATCAATTGTAACGTATTCCATTTTTTTCCGAGAAAAATATCCGGGGGTAAACCCGAAAACTAAAAATTTTGTTTTATGTGTGTTTGACTATCCGCCGTGAGGCGGATGGTCTTTTTAGCTTTAGCGTGAGATGGACAGCATAGTAACAAATCCATACAGACTCTTTGACTGCACTAGGAGCGACGGCTACATAGTGCAGTCTTTATTTATTCATGAGGGCTTCTACCTTTACGGGTCGCCAGGAGAGTAAAATAGAGGATATCCATCCTTTCAGATTACTATTTATTTCCTGAAACTTCGCAGATATGAAAAGCATGTAACAAACTGGTTAAAAATTGAAATGTTCCTGTTAAAATCCGGCAAGTAAGGCTTCTCATTTCATTCTACATTTGAAATATAAATGTTTAAATGACATTTATATACTAACGCTATCCAATTATTTGTTTATCAGAACCGAGGAAATCACTGCGAGATCTAACTTTTGTGTATCCACACGATGTATTAACTATAATTTAAATTTGTATGCAGACAAACTACCAAACCAGTAAAAGGCGTCTCAGTTGGACGTTTTTAATGCTGTTGCTATTTTCCGTAATGCGAGTACAAGCGCAGGAACAGATAACAGGACATGTAAAAGATTCGAGAGGACTTCCATTACCAGACGTGAGTATTGTGCAAGACGGAGAGGGTATCGGTACGAAAACTGATGAATCAGGAAAATTTTTACTCAAGTTACCGAAGCTTGGTGTTAAGTTAATCTTCCGATCTATAGGGTATAAGAATTACGAGCTGGTTGTGACCAACTCAAATAATCTTGAAGTAGTGATGGAAGATGATATCGCCGGGTTAGATGAGGTTATGGTTACGGCCTACGGAACGAGCAAAAAATCGTCCTTTACCGGGTCGGCTACCGTCATTGATGCGAAGCAGCTTGAAAACGTAAACACTTCCAACGTTGCGCAAGGCTTGCAAGGTCTTTCCGCAGGTGTGCAGGTCACAAATACTTCAGGACGACCTGGAGCGAACCCAACTATTAACATACGAGGTATCGGATCATTAACGGCAGAAATGGCGCCCCTATACGTCGTCGATGGAGTTCCTTCCGACGTGAATTTAAATGCTTATTCTCCGTCGGACATCGAGTCTATCACCGTGATGAAAGATGCGGCTGCTACTTCGCTTTATGGTTCAAGAGCGGCAAATGGCGTGATTATGATTACCACGAAACGCGGCGCGAGCGGCAAAGCGAGGGTGAATGCACGGGCCGCTTGGACAACTAGTGATTTTGCCGTGAAGTTTCCTGAACGAGTATCTCCCGCCAAACAATGGGAATTGGCGTGGGAAGGCTTGTACAACGATGCGCGAGATTTTGATGGAAAATCCGATGAAGAAGCGCGAGAGTACGCGAGTAACCGGGTACCTTCTGTATTTTGGAATACGACGCCCCTCTATGATGCGAACGGTAACCTGATCAGGAATTATCGTTCGGGTTGGAACATGGATTACCCCGTGGGTTTGGACGGGAAAATAAAGCCGGAAGCGCAACGCTTATGGGATTTTGATCTGTTTGATGAAGCGTTCAACTATCGTTTAAAGCAAGATTACGGAGTGGATTTTAGCGGGGCAATGGGCGAAAATAATACCTATTATGCCTCCTTTTCCTACCTGAATGATAAGGGCGTTCATATCAGCGACGGTTTTAAACGTTACACTGGAAGAGTGGCCTTGAATTCAAAGATCAACGATTGGTTCAGTATGAGTAACTCCATTATGTTTATGAACAGTGCGGATGTAAACGGTGGCTTTGATGCACGGGTGTTTCGTGTGATGCCAACGGAATATTCAGCCTATTTATGGGACTATGAAACCAATTCATATGCGATAAGTCCTTTTACCGGAAAACCGCAACTAGATGAGGGTGTAGCTAACGGTCGTGCCTGGTGGCCTCGATGGAGTGCCTATGGAGCGTTAACAGAAGCAAAAAATAGCCAAACCGATAATTTACAAACCGTATCTGCTCTTACGTTCCGATTGTTAGACGGGTTAAGCCTGAAAACGACTTATTCGTTCCAACTGATTGACAACTTCTATAGTATGTGGAAAAGTCCTGAACGTGAGAATCAGCTGCTTCCATCAGAAGGTTATGTGCAGCGCGACAACTACCGATCTTATTCGCACACAGTTAATAATGTGTTAACTTATGATAAGACCTTCAATAACTTGCACCATATCAACGTACTCGCTGGGCAGGAAATTTATTCTTATACTACTTCTGGTTCTGGAGTAACCCGCTCAGGACTTGCGCTTCCTTACTTTAAAGAAATCTCACTTGCATCTAATGATCCAACTGCGTGGTCAACCTTTGGACGTTATGGTCTCGCCAGTTTCTTTGGTAAAGCGGAATATGATTTTGATAATCGCTTTTATATATCGAGTAGCATTCGTACTGACGGATCTTCCCGTTTTCATCCTGATCATCGATGGGGACAATTTTATTCTTTAGGTGCTTCTTGGCGTATCTCTGAAGAGTCCTTTATGGAGAATACACAAGACTGGTTACAGAACCTAAAACTGAAAGCCAGTTACGGTGAAGTGGGGAATGATCGCGTAGGAAATTACTATGCTTATCAAGCTTTATACGGGCCAACAAGCTATGTTGGAACTGTCGGTGTACGATTAAATCAGTTAGAGAATGAAAATATAAAATGGGAAACGAATATTCAAACGAATATTGGGTTTGAATTTTCAGTTTTTAACAAACTTTCCGGAAGTGTAGAATATTTCACACGTAAGTCACAAGATCTTTTGTTAAACAGGCCATTGGCCCCTTCTTTAGGAATGGATGCAATTTTAACCAATATTGGAGATGTGCAGAACAAAGGATGGGAGGTAGATCTGAATTATTCAGCCGTCCGAACAAAGGATTTTGATTGGAATGTTTCGTTAAATGCCACTAGCTATAAGAATATAATAACAAGTCTACCAAGCAAAGAGGAGCAATATAGTCAGGGTGTTGCCATTTTTAAATGGAAAGAAGGCGGGTCGCGTTATGATATTTATGCCCCCAGTTTCGCCGGTGTCAACCCCGATAATGGACATAACCAATGGTGGAAATATGAATTTGACGGAAACGGAAATATTATTGGTCAGGAAAAGACAGAAAACTACAATGAAGTGAATGTGAACGAACAACGCATCAATCAGGGTTCTGTATTGCCTGATGTTTTTGGCGCATTCACCAATAATTTTCGATACAAAAGCTTAGATCTTTCCTTTATGCTTTATTATAGCTTCGGTGGTAAGCTATATGATTACAACTACTCAGAAAGTAATGTATTGCGGGAGAATTTTGCCGCCTACGATAATTTGGATCGCCGTTGGCAGAAACCGGGAGATGTAACCGATATCGCGAAGATCTATACGTACCGTACATTTGATGCTTTTGCCAATGCGCGTTACAGCGATCAATATATATTCACTAATAATTTCGTACGCTTGAAAAATGTGATGCTGGGGTATAATTTACCGCAGTCGTTAGTGTCGAAGTGGGGCCTCTCTGCATTAAGAATCTATTTCCGAGGAGATAATCTACTCACCTTTGGCAGTGCAAAAGGCCGTGGTACGGATCCCGAGAACTATGGTAATGGTTTAGTTGGTGTAGTGGATGCTAGTTCAGGTGTTCCTGCATTAAGGAGTTATTCTTTAGGTTTAAACGTGTCTTTTTAAATGAGGCGTAAAAATATAACAAAATGAAATTTATAAATAAAACTTTAATAGGTCTATTGACAACGATGCTATTGCTAAGCACTGGTTGCGAGAAATTCTTGACAGAAGAGCCAACTTCTGATTTGACCAATACAACGGTTCTGCAAGATGTTACCGGTTTGAATTTACTGTTACAAGGTACTTATCGCATGATGCGAGATGGAAACAATGGAAGCAGTGATAATCCAGCGACATCTAGTCCTTTAGGAATTAAATTGTTATCAACCGTTTCAGGTTTGGATATGATGGTCAATCAAGAGCAGGTAGGTAATAATTGGTACTTCTATACTTATAGTAACCAACGTTACGATGCGACTAGCGGTGTCACATCTACGATGTGGACTACCATGTATAGGGTTATCAATAATACCAATATTATCTTAGAGAATGTGGACCAAGCAATAGGAGGGCAGTCAGAGAAGAACGCAATTAAGGGACAGGCCTTGGCTTTACGAGCCCGTTGTTATTTTAATTTGGTTCGTATGTATCAACACACATACATCATTGCTAAGGATAAGCCAGGTGTCCCTCTACAATTAACTTCCGATTTAAATCCAAAAGCGAGAGCAACCGTAGAAGAAGTCTACAATCAAATCATTGCTGATCTAACTAACGCTGAAACTTTATTAATAGACTTTAATCGCCCTAGTATTAATTATTACAATGTTGACGTTGTCAATTTTCTTTTGGCAGAAGTGTATCTTACCATCGAAGACTGGGTTAATGCACAAAAATATGCCAATAGAATCCGTACAAACTATGAATTGATGACGACGGGTGAATATAAAGCAGGCTTTTCTTCACCTAATAAAGAGTGGGTTTTGGGTTATGAACAAGGTTCGCAAGATTACTGGTGGTATGATTCGCCTGCCTGTTGGTTTGATTTTGGACAAAATAATGCGCCTTGGCAGGCCGAACAAATTTTACCATCCAATTATTTTGTTGAGGTAATAATGAAAGATGATCCACGAGCCCTTTTTATTGAAAATCCGTTGTACCCCGGGAAATATGCTGCCACGAAATTCCGGGAATTGCGGGACGAGCCTCCATATGGCCACCTTTACGATTTTCGGGCAGCAGAAATGTATTTGGTAGAAGCAGAAGCAGCAGCAAGACAAAATGATTTACAAACTGCTTTACAAGTGTTAAATACCCTACAGCAAGAACGAGGCGCAGCGGTAACGAGCACCTCGAGTCAAGAAGCGTTAATCGATGCCATTTTACTGGAACGGCGAAAGGAAATGTGGGGGGAAGGTCTTGAATGGTTCGATATTCTGCGCTTGCAATTATCGGTGGAACGGACAAGTGCACAAGGGCATTATCAAAATGTCAGCGTTCCAAAAAACTCCAATAAACTGATTCTCATGATACCTGAAAAAGAAGTGATTAACAACAGATCATTGGAGCAGAATCCAAACCCAAGCCAAGTCCCGGTGTTTGTTCCGTAGTTTGAAAAAGTATATTTTGAGCGTATATCTATCAGTTGTAACATAAAAACAACTGATAGATTTTTATTTGTTAACGGGATAATTATTTACATTCGTCCTAATTTTATCGTCAAATCCAAATACATGTTATGCCTCCAACAACTTTAGAGGAAATCCAAAATTTTGAAGGAAAATATCCAAAACAACTCTGGTATCTCTTTACCGTAGAAATGTGGGAACGCTTTTGCTTTTATGGTATGCGAGGGATATTGGCCCTGTTTATGGTGGATCAATTGGCTTTAAATGATCGGGAAGCGAACCTCAAATATGGTGCTATCCAGGCTTTTGTGTACGCCTTCACTTTTATGGGGGGCATCGTAGCGGATAAAGTCTTAGGTTTTAATAAATCCCTGATTTTTGGCGCTTTGGTAATGATTGCAGGTAGTACTTTAATTGCTATTTCACCAAATCATTTCTTTTATATTGGAATTTCCTTATCTATTATTGGTACAGGCTTTTTTAAACCCAATATTTCTTCGATGGTTGGTCAGCTATACAAACCCACCGACACACGGAGAGACGCTGGTTTTAGTATGTTTTACGCGGGTATTAATATTGGATCGTTTTTGGGCGGTATCCTGTGCGTTTATCTTGGAAAATACGTGAATTGGAGTTCCGCCTTTGCTGCGGCAGGTGGGGTAATGTTGATCGGACTCATTACTTTTCATTTCTCAAAAAAACAATTGGGCCCCATTGGTTTATCGCCGCTGTTACATCAACCAAAAGGAAAACGTAGACGCAATGAAATACTCGTTTATTTTCTAGCCTTACTGGCGATCCCCTGCATCTTGATCATGATTCAAAACACGCAGTATACCGACCTTTTTATGTATACAATCGGTCCGATAGCGCTAATATATTTCTTTTATGAATGGTTCAAACTGTCGGATAAGCGGTTTCGGTACCCTCTGTTAGCGGCACTGATCTTCATTATCGCTTATATTTTCTATATCGCATTCTTTGAGCAAATGGGTGGTTCTTTGAGTTTGTTCGCGGCTAATAATTTAAAACATGAGCTCCTTTTCTTCCAAATCGATCCCAACATGATCAATAATTCATCGGGAGCGCTCTTTATTGTACTTTGTAGCTCGCCCTTGGGAATGTTATGGATTTGGATGGCGAAGAAGAAGATCGAGCCCAATACCTTAATTAAGTTTGGCATCGGATTCTTTTTACTGGCTATCGGATTCTATTTGTTTTTCGCAACTCGGTTTTATGCAAATGAACAGGGTAAAACTTCTTTGAATATTTTTACACTTGCTTGGTTTTTTATCACTTTGAGTGAGCTATGCATAGGTCCAATCGGAATGTCTGTCATCACTAGATTGTCTCCCCAAAAGCTGACGGGTATGATGATGGGACTTTGGTTCCTAGGGAGCGCTTACGGGCAATATGTTGCCGGTTTATTGGGCGCGGATATGTCCATTACCGATGAAAAGGCCTCTTTATATGATAAGTTATTGGCCTATACGGAAGGTTATAAGCAATTAGCCTTATATGCCGTATGGATAGGTATTGGCTTGATACTGATTAACCCCATCATGAAGCGTATGATGCGCGCTAAATCCGGAGGTTAATCAGTCATGTAATCGATCTAAAACTTATAACTAAAGCTGGCAGCGAAGTTGCGGAGCCTCTGTGGGTTAACCGACCAATAACCTATATAATATTCCTTATTGGTGATGTTATTTAGGTTAAAGGATATGCGATAATGTGTTTGGTTATAAAACAGCCCTGCATTGAGTAATACATAACTTGGTAAATCAAATTCGCCCGTTATACTACTATCAATTACCCGATATTTACCAGCATAATTACCTCCGACGCCAACACCGAAATGCTGTAATTTCCCGCTTGTGAACCGATAACTTGCCCATAAATTCGCAAGGTTTTGTGGACCTTGACCTCCAATCGCGCGGCCGGGTTCACTATAAAAATCCGCTTCATCACCTGCTATAACCTCGGTTTTATTGTAACTATATCCAGCAATTAGATTGAGCCCCTGCATGGGGTTGGCATTCACTTCAACCTCAAAGCCCTTACTCTGAACTTTACCTCCCTGTAATGAGTTGTTTACATTAGCGGGATCCGGCGATACCCTATCTGACACCTTAATATTATATACCGATACGGTGGTATTTAAACGTTCATTGAACAAATCGGTTTTTATACCATACTCGAATTGATTAGCCAGCTCAGGTTTAAACGATTTTATGCGCGGATTACTTCCATCGGGATCAGCAACTGAACGAGGGGCTACATTGATAAAAGCGTTCATATAATTGGCAAAAAGGGACACCTTATCCAAAATAGGTTGATAAACTAGGCCAAACTTTGGAGATAATGCTGTCTGGTTAAAATCATCTTCCAGGTCGCTTTTTTCCCCTTTTGAAACGAAATGATCAACCCGTAAGCTTGCCATTGCCGATAGTGCGGGTGTAATGTTCAATACATCGGAGACATACGCACTATACGAACTGTTACTCACATTACTGTTGGCACCCCCCGTGCCTGCTAGAATCTGGTCAACGAAAGCGCGCGAGAGGTAAACAGGTGCAATCGTGTCAGTGGTACCCGGTTTGATATATTCCACTTCTGCTTGTTGTGGGGTAACTTTTCTTACGGCCGCTGTGCCTGAGCCATTATCAATAACATTTCGGCTAAAGTAGTTTAATCCTACCAATAAGCGATTCCGAAGTCCAACAATGTTGAAGTCGCCGTTAAAGTTTTGCTGAATATTGGTTACACTGGTTGTTTGTCTTTCTTTATGAAAAAATTGGTCAAAATACGAATCGCTGATTCCGTCGTCCCAGATATAGGTGTAATAACCATCAGACTTCACAGTCCCTCTTGAAATAGCCGTTTGCGAAGTCCATTGTTCTGATATTTTGTAGAGCATTTGACCCTGTAGATTAAATCGTGGATTTTTAATGGTCATGTCATTATTGGTAAATGATAGATCATTATTCAAGTTAAGTTCTTCGAGCGATTTAAATGGTAGCGGTCCGGTACGGTCTGAATGAAAAAATACAGGTGGAACGGCACGCTCTTCTTCAAGAATTTCTGCCATCAAATGGAAAGACAGTCGATCGTTTACCTCATAAACCAACGATGGAGCTATGAAAAAGGACTTCTTGAAACCCGCATCTTGGAAGCTGTTTTCATCGTGATAGGCTGTATTGATGCGCAGCGCTATTTTTTCTGTTTTACTTAAAGGGGTATTAATATCTGCTGTTACCCTGTTTAGTCCGTAACTTCCCATTTGATAAGTGATCTCACCACCGAATTCATAATATGGTTTCTTGGTGATCGTATTGATCATCCCTCCATAACTGTAGAAGCTGCCGCCGAATAAGGTGGCTGAAGGTCCTTTGATCACTTGTATTTCTTCGATATTGATGGGGTCGAGGTTTCCACTCGTTAAGCCTGGTAAACCATTGTACATAATGGGTTGAGAGTCAAATCCCCTTAATGCAAAGTAAGAGGCTCCATCACCCGCCCGCCCTGTTGATTCCCAAGTACGCGTAATGCCCGGTACATTGCGTAAAGCATCGTCAAAGTTGGTAAGCCCTTGTTCTTTCATCGTCTCTGATGATACGATGCTATATACTTGCGGGTTCTCCAATTTCTTAAGCGGCATTCGTGCAACGTAATTGTCCTTTTTATTTAGATTTTTAGTGGACACAAGCACTTCTTGCAAGGTAGCGGCGTTTTCCGCCAACGAAAAATTTATTGTTAAGGGACTGCCTGGTTTTACCTCGATCGTTTTTTCCTGTTTTTCTAGTCCTACAGAAGTTACTTTAAGCACATAGGACCCAGGAGTAACGCCCTTTATAGAATAACTGCCGAATTTGTCCGTTACCGCTCCGAGGTTAGTACCATTTACGGTGATACTCACCAATTCGGCAGGTTTTCCGTCCGAAGTACGGATGGTACCGTTTATACTGGTGACTTGGGCGAGGGCCGAGCCGTAAGTCCATAAAAAAATAAAAATAAAGAAAGTAAACCTTTGTAGCATGGGTATTTAGATTTTTGGGAGCAAATATATTATTTAAAATAAGTCTAAACAATCTATTTTAAATTATTCTAAATAAATTTTTGTTTCTATATATTTGCGGCCAAATTTTGAATATGATGCGAAAATATTTGGTTGTATGCTTAATGATGACAACCTATTTGTTACCCACTTATGCTCAGACATTACGTATCAATGGTTTTGTGAAAGATAAGAACAGACCGGTGCCCTATGCCAATATATCAATCGCGGATTCATTAAAGACCACTGCTAATACAGAAGGGGAATACAGCTTAACAGTTCATCCTGATTTAACCGCCGTGTTAAAGGTAAGGGCTGTCGGTTATGAGGACTTTTTATTAGCATTAAAACATCTTAAACTAGACACTACGATTACGATCCATTTACAAACGAAAGCCAATCGCTTGAATGAAGTTGTTATCTCTGCTACACGTAAGGCGGAGGAGATTCGTAATATCGTGTCATCAGTAACAGTAGTTTCCAAGAAAAAACTGGAAACCGAAATGGCTATCAACCCGGACTTGAGTAATATATTGGCCAATCAGGTGCCTGGTTTTGCTCCGACGGCACAGACCGGTAATAATGTCGGTCAGAATTTACGAGGGCGCCCTATGTTGGTAATGATAGATGGTGTAAGTCAGTCCTCTCCATTGCGTAATGCAGAGGTTGACATTCGCTCCATTGATCCGTCGGTTCTGCAGCAAATCGAAGTCGTAAAAGGAGCCACAGCTATCTATGGAAATGGTGCAGCAGGAGGTTTAGTTAACTATGTTACCATGGTGCCTGACACTGCCGCTCGTTTTGCCGGTAAGACACAGGTAAACGTTACAGGTTCTTTAATAGATTCAAAAAATTCACTGGGCGGTAGATTAAGTCAGCAGTTTTATGGGAAAATCAATAAGTTCGATTACGTAGTAAGTGGTATGTATGAGCAGACAGGCGAGTATAAAGACGCAGAAGGTGATGTGGTGGGCCCAAACTACAGCCTTGGTGAAACCGATAGCTATAACACCTTCATTAAAATAGGTTTTGAACCTGATACACATCAGCGATTGCAATTCACCTATAATTTATACAGCAGTTTACAAAACAGCAATTTTACACTTATAAATGGAAACATAGCGACGGGACAAAAGGCAACCGGGGTTTTAGGAAAACCTTTGGGAATACCAACAGGGGTGGATTATAACCATAACTTACATTTTGCTTACACAATAGATCACTTATTTCTGAACAGTTCGATGAATATTGATGCTTATTATGAAAAAAGAAAAGATGTGTTTTATGTGTCAATAGGGCGTTTTGATGGAGGGGATGGACAATCTTTAGCAAGCAACGATAAAAAGGGTGCTAGGTTATTTCTACACACACCCATTTTAGTTGGTAAAAGAGCAAAAGCCAATTTGTCTTATGGCTTTGATTTTTTAAAGGATAAAACGGCGCAACCGCTGGTGGATGGAAGAATTTGGGTTCCCACAATGGATATGAACAACCTTGCGCCTTTTGCACAAGCGGACTTCACTTTTTTTAATGATTTAATTCTAAAAACAGGTTTTCGTTACGAAGACGTAAAAATTAAGGTCGATGATTATACAACACTTCGTACAACGAATGCGAGCGGTGAGACACTAACACCGTCTTTTAACGTTGCCGGTGGCAACCTAAAATATGGCACCGGATTGTTTAATGTAGGTTTGAAGTATAATCGACTCAATTTATTTAGTCCTTTTGTGAGCTTCTCCCAGGGCTTCTCTGTTATGGATATTGGCTTAGCTTTAAGAGATGCAAAAGTAAATAGCATCGATAAAATAAATACGGATGCAGTAAAAGTGAATAACTATGAAGCTGGATTTGAAAGTCGATTGGATAATTTAATATTTAGTCTTTCAGCGTACAGGAGTACTTCTCAATTAGGCATTGAAGTGGTTTACGATCCGAATACTGACCTATTTAATACCGTAAGAAGTCCTGAGAAAATCTATGGATTTGAAATAGCCGCAGATTACCTTATTTCTTCGGCTGTCCAACTGGGTGCCAGCTATAGTTATACGGAAGGGAAAAGAGATGTCAATGATAACGGCAAATATAACGATCCCGAAGATATGTACTTAAATGGGAGAAGGATCTCTGCGCCAAAGATAACCGGAAACATTAGCTATAGACCTATTAAAGCGCTAAATTTAACCCTTTATTATACTGGGATTGCCTCAAGGGATCGTTTTGAAAAAAATGTAAAAGGTGCATATAATGGTAATGAAGGCCCGGTGCAGTCGTACAACCTCTTTAGTTTTTCGGGAAATTATCAAGTGAAAAGGAATACCCACATTATGGTTGGAATTGACAATATTTTTAATGAAGACTATTTTCCGGCAAGAGCCCAGTGGTTTATGCAACCGGGATTCTATTCTAAAGGAAGAGGAAGATCTTTTAGTATTGGCTTAGCGGTGAGTTATTAGCATAAAGAGGAGTGTCCGAGAACACTCCTCTTTACAGTTTATTCGATGTTAATTTTGAATACAAATGTAGCTTGCGCCGTTTTTCCTGGCTCATATTCGTAAACTAAGGCCTGTTTCACCGTATATTGGTTGCCTGGAGTCGAATGACCGGGATATTGTCCTATTGAAAAAGTAAAATTTGTGGCATTAAACTCCGAGAAAACTTTTGCGTCATTTCCCCAATTAATAACATTGCCGTTTGCATCGAACCAGTGTCCATAGCCATTGGCGGTCGTCGTCGCATTTAAATTTCCATTGCTCTCCACTGCATAGAATTTAACGCTACTTCCCATTAATTGTGTGATCTTGCCAGGTTGTAGTACAAAAGCTTGGGCAAGAGGAGTTACGTCTATCGAGACGGTCTTACCCGAGTAATTCACAGTATCTCTCGGAAAGCTTACATTATAGGTAAATGTAGTGTCCTTTGGTGTGGCATCCTCTTCTAGATCGATATGATTGATGAGTGTAGTGTTTGTAAACTTAACTTTATACGGCCACTGTTCATCATTGTTTTCGTCTTCATCCCAAGGATGTACTGCATAGGTACTAGGTGCTCCTGTTACAACAAACCATAGCTTTGCACAGTTTTCGGGAATGGTAAAATTCACTGTCTTATTAATACCCTGCTCCATGTTCCCATATACGCGGGCTCCATTAGCTAATAAAGCTACGTAACCGTACCGCCAACCTGCGCGCGAAGCGTCCACCGTATTATACCCTGTCGCATTAGGTAGACCCATGAACGCCGTTGATATTTGTGTTCCGGCAGCGGGTACCTTCAGTGGTATGATATTATAACCGGATGTGCCTGGGCAATGGTCATAAGCAACTTGAAAACTGCCATCGGCAAGTTCATTAAAATTGAAGCTATGAGCTCCAATGTAATTTTTTCCGTTTTCCCGCAAAGCATCTAAGTCCCATGTGGCAAATTTTGCTGCTGCGTCATATAATTCATCGTTTAATTGCGCATTGGAAATACCGGTTATCCGCATATAAGCTTGTATCGGGTCTTCCGGCTGTTGTGCTTCACGCCAGATTCTCCCAATGATGTCAATGCCATGCTTATTTGCCCAATAGTAATGGATGAAATAACTTGCATAACGTTGCCATTCATGATGAATATGCCGATGATAGTTTTGCGTGTAAACGGTGAAATTGTGTGAAGAGAACGCTTCCAACGGATAGCTTTGATAGGCTTGCCATTGCGCGGTCTGTTCCCAAAAACCGTTTCCTCCATTGCCACCAAAACCATATCGGAAACCCGAACCACCGCCTAAATCGCAATGAACCTGATATTGAAAACTATGCCCTATTTCATGAGCGATGGTGGAACCAACGGGTTGTGAGGTGCCCGGACTTATCCAGAGCGCGCCGATTACGTCATCGTAACCGGAACCTGTTGCTAACCATTCGTCTTGGTAATAAAGGAAAATCATCATCTTATATTTGTCGAGATTCGATTTACCCTTACCACGCTCAGCAAATTTTAATACATTGATATTTAAATCATAAAAAGATTCAGCTTTAGTTAGCAAATCATCGATATTGACCCGATATTTAGAGGGAATATCGGTTGAATTTGGATCGTTATCTCCATATTTTGCTCCCCAAAAGACAATGAAGTGTTCTGATTGCCTGCTACGAGGATAACACCAGGTGCTCGTCGTATCATTGAAGTCCATATGTTGGAATTCTTGCGGAATATAAATTGCTAAACTATCGACCTCCTCTCCGGGAACCGGATGAAAAGGATTTTTCTTACATGAAAGAACAGTGGCGAGCATAAGAAGGCAAATGAAAAATGGAACTAGCATAGCTAATCGAAAGTGCCCCACCTTCTCTGAAATGTTGATTTTTTTCATAAATAATAATAAAACTTACGTTAAACTTTGATTTTAATACTTTGGCCAATGTTGATTCTTCCATCCTTGTAGCTTGTGAAGGAAGAAGGATAAAAAGGGGTCATGAACTGTTGTGCATTGCTCATTAATTTAGTGTTACATAATAATAATCACTACTGTTTCGGATTCTGTAGTGCTTGCCTTAGTTTGAACTTAATTTATAATTGGGTATGAGCTCAGTTTATAAATGTTTTGTTGACATTTATTTGCGTTGTACGAAATTAATGACTTGCTGGCAGTTAAAACTAAAAGTATTTTAACCAATAGTAACCATTTATTTGCCAGCTATCTATTTTCGTTTCTATCGAACGTTGGTAGAAAAATAAAATAACTGTTTTAAAGACATTTATTGTTAAAAAAAGACAATAGTCTGTTAATATCTGGATGGTTGTCCATTCGCTAAGACCTTAACTTTGGTTTTTACAGTGTAAAAAGGCCTAAATAGTTGGTTTATGTTTGTTTAATTGATGTGGAAAGCCATCTCTATGGGCAAGAGATGGCTCTTCCTTATTTTTAGAATATAATGGATAAAAAAGAGATTTTTGTTTTCTTTCTACTTCTTTGTTCGCTTAGTGGATTTACGCAAGCGCTAAGGCAGAACTCGCCAAGGACTGGAAATCCCATCATACCGGGTTATTTCGCTGATCCAACTATAAAGAAATGGGGTGATACTTATTATATTTATGCCACGACGGATGGGAACGGCTTCGGATTGGGGCCATCTCAAGTATGGAAATCCAAAGATTTTGTGAACTGGTATATGGAGCCGATGAATTGGCCGAATACACCGATTTATTGGGCGCCGGATGTGAATAAAGCAAGTGATGGCAATTATTATATGTATTATAGCCAACCTTGCGAACTATATGGAGCCTCATCGAATTCGCCAACGGGCCCATGGACTCCGCTATTACCGGGAACCGAGGCAGTGATCCCGAATTATCTTGTACCCAATGTGATTACTTTAGACGGCCAAACCTTTCGGGATGATGATGGTAAAATGTATATGTTTTGGGGTACCTGGGGAATTTATCCGAATAGTGGTTGTGGCATGGGGTTGTTGAATGCCGATATGAAATCTTTTGCGAAAACGGGGATCATTCCAAATACCATTGCAAAAGACTTTTTTGAAGCACCTTTTATGTTTAAGCGAAATGGAATTTATTATTTAATGTACAGCGCTGAACATTGTGAAGATGCAAGTTATAAGGTTCATTATGTAACGAGCAAAGAGGGACCCATGGGCCCTTTTGTATATGGCAAAAACAGTCCGGTATTAGTTACTAATGAAGACGGTACCGTACATGGTCCCGGGCATAACAGTGTATTGCAGGAAGGCGATAATTTTTACATCGTTTACCACCGACATAACAATCCACACAGTGGAGGTGGTTTTCACCGACAAATAGCCGTAGATAAGCTTGAGTTCGACGAAGAGGGAAGTATAAAAAAAGTTGTGCCTACACATCAAGGTATCGGCGCATTGGCAAAAAATACCATTCAAGCCATAAATTTAGCATTTGGTAAACAGATAAGTGCTTCTTCTGTGTATAGCGATGATTTTAGAGCTGACTATGCGGCCGACGATAATAATGGGACGCTCTGGAAAGCCGCCGATAATATGCATGAAGCATGGTGGCAAGTGGATTTAGGAAAAGAAGAATGTATACGGAGCGTCTTAACTCAGTTTGAATACGCTACGTGGTACTATCAATACCTGATGGAATATTCTAACGATGGGCAGCGTTGGAAAGTTTTTGCAGACCGCACCCAAAATACGCAATGGGGTAGCCCGATGAAAGATTACGGCGATGTAAAAGCCCGTTATTTTCGAATCACCATAAAAAACACTCAGTTATCTGGACTTAATAGGGCTATCTGGAACGTAAAGATATTTAGCGAACCTCGTATTGCTTATGAAGAAGGAAAACTGTCGACACCGCAAGCTCCGGTTGGAAAGCAAGAAAGTCTGGGTCTGCTGGTCGACCTAGAGGCAGAAAAATATGCCCTACATACTGCAGATAAAAAGGTGGCTAACAAAGGTGTGTTAGGCGGCCTTTTTCGGGTAAAAAACGGAAGCTACACGATTGATTTGGTGCAGGGAAGAAAAGCTTTTGTTTTTGACGGACAAAGTTATTGGCAATCTGAAATGGCGCTCCCTCCAACCGTAGGAGGAAACAGTAGTTTCACCATCAGCGCATGGATAAATAATCCAAACATCGCGAAAGAAGAACCAATTATTCAATGGGCATCTGGCGGGAGGGACTTGACAAATGCATCATTGGGCTATGGATCCGATCCGGCCGTCGGGGGAGTAGTACATGGGGGGTGGGCTAATTTGGCTTTCAAGGATATCCCAAGTCCTAACAAATGGCATCACGTGGTGCTTGTTTTTGATGGTACGGAAGAGCGATTATATGTCAATGGCAAGTTAGAGAATCGCGGTAACCGCATGCTTTTTCTGGAAAGATCTGCCGATATATTAATTGGAACAGACAGACGTTTACAGCACTTCTTCAGTGGCGCCATTGCTTCGCTAAAAATGTACGACTATGCTTTAACGACGCAAGAGATTGAAAAATTACGGATTAGCGCTAAAAAGAGCGCGTATGTTGGATCGTTTGAAGCGAAAGATTTAGTGTTTGGAAAAGTGAAGACTTGGATAAATAAAGGCTATGGTAAATCAGGAATAGAGCTTCAAAATCAGGACGCTGAACTACTCGCTTACAAAGGGCAAATGGCGGTATACATAAAGAACGGGAGGGACGCGTTGCTTCCTTATTTAAAATCTACGCTTGATAGTTTGGCTTATTATAGCCTTGTTTTGGTATACGCAGATGGTAAACGGAAGACGAAGGATACCTGGGCATTAACGGCCCTCGTGAAACAGCGCGATGGGCTTTATTATTACCATTCGGATAAATGGGAAAAACGAAATGAGCTGAATGCGGAACTCATGAAAATGATTCCCTCAAAAGGCATTTATCTAAAATCGCTTCATTTATTGAATGAGGCTAAAGATGAAAACGAGTTAAAGCGCTGGGCAGATTCCGTGCTGAATCTAAAGCCGGACAAGCAGATTAATCCAACATATACGATTCATCCAAAATGGGTATCGGAGGAACTGGCTTTTATGGAGGTAGACACTTCGCTGGCGAATCGGGGTTATCAATTTAGTTTTCAAAATATAAATAACGACAGTACAAGTACAGCCTGGCAATCAACCACCCACTACCTTGCACAAGATTTGAATAAAACAGAAAAGCGAGCTTTTCGGTTTTTTGTAAAAAACCGTTACGGCTTTGTATGGAGTTCACAACAAATTTCGCTAAAGGATGTCGAAAAAAACCGATTTACTAGTATGCGAGAGGGCTTAGACCTCGAAAAGGATTTTGCCGGTCAGTATAATTGGGATGGTATGGAAGGAGGTTCGGCCGATAGTTTAACGATGCGGCAAGGCCAAGGCGTTGTTGAACTGGCTTCGGCAAAAACAGCTTGGGACGGTAGTAGTAATCGAGGGCCCTTTTTATATAAAAATATATCCGGTAACTTTTTGATGCAACTAAAAGTGAACGATTTGTCCGGTCTACAGCAACGCAAGCCATTGGGTCCAAATGAAGTGGGTTTGATGGTTCGTTATGTGAATGAAGAAAATGAACAGTTATTGCAAAATGGGGTGATGCTTGGTTGGGGAATAGGCAATATTGTAACGGACCTAGACCATAGGAGAAAACAACAGCATAATAATACCGGTTTCGACTTCTATCCTTATCTGCAAATTCAGCGAGAAGGTAGGTTAATCTTTGTTCGGGGAAGTAAAGATGGTAAAATATGGGTTGATTTTCCAGGAAGCCCGTATGTTAAGCCAAAATGGCTTGATAAAGTGCTGCAAGTAGGTCCATATCAAGCTAGTTATTCAGAAAAATATGGTTATGGACGTCTGTCTGATTTTAATTTGTATGAATTTCACTAGTTGTTGCTAATAATACACTTTTTCATCTGTTTTATTGTGGATGGTAGTTGGTTGTTGGTGTAAAATAACTAATAAAATAGCTTTTTTTTGATTTTATGTTAATATTCGGTTTGTTGTAGTTAATTTTTGATAATAATTCGAGGGGTTTATGTAATAGTTTTGTTAAAGTCCAGAAAAAAATAGGTAATAGCAACAAAACCAACACGAATTAATCATGAAAATCAACTATTTAATTGCCTTCATCGTAAGCTTATGGGCTTTTTTAGATGTGCAGGCGCAAACCAAGACATTAAAAGGAGCGGTAGTAGACCAATCCAAGACCCCTATCCCAGGGGTGTCTATTAAATTATCCGGAACTGCGCAAGGCACTTCCACCGATGTAAATGGGGTCTTTACCATCGATTACCGGCCGGGAGCTGTTTTGAAAATTACAGCGCTAGGCTATCGGACGCAAGAGATCACCCTTACTGCGCAATCGGTTTTAAACATTACACTTGAAGAGGATAATCAAACCTTGAATGAAGTAGTTGTAACAGCTTTAGGAATAAAAAGAGAGAAAAGGCAGTTAACCTATAGCACGCAGGAGGTTTCAGGGGCAGATATTGCCAAAACAAAAGAACCGAACCCACTTAATGCATTAACAGGAAGAGTTTCGGGTGTACAGATTACTTCTTCTTCCGGGCAACCGGGAAGCTCCTCGCGTATTGTCATTCGTGGTACGAGTTCATTAACCGGAAATAACGAGGCCTTGATCGTGGTCGATGGGGTTCCTATAAATAATGATCAAACGGCTACAAATGGTAATGGAAGTGGTATCAGTCGTTTCTCAGATATCGATCCGGCCATCATTGAAAGCATTAATGTGCTGAAAGGATCGGCCGCTTCGGCCCTATATGGATCAAGTGCCGCACGTGGTGTAGTTATCGTTACTACCAAAAATGGTAATAAAGAGCAGAAGCCAAGTTTTAATTTTAGCACACAATTTTCGCTTGATAAGGCAATTTATCCACAAGTACAATCGGTTTACGCACAAGGCGATCGCGGAGTGTATTGGAATGGAGTGGATAACGATCAGAAAACAAGCTTGGTTTGGGGCCCCCGCTTGGATACGTTGATGGTAGACGGTAAACCGGTACGTAATGTGAATCCAATGGATGCGTTTTTCCAAACAGGCAAGACCTATACAAATACATTAAGCGTACAAGGGGGAACAGATAAATCTAATTATTTTATGTCTTATTCCTACCTGGATCAGGAAGGTACAATACCAACTACGAACTATAAAAGACATGCGGCCTTTGCTAAATTCAGCAATAAGATCTATGATAATTTTACAGCCACTTTCCAGTTCAATTATGTCGCTACAACGGCGCATAGAACCCCGGAGGGTTACGGTTTAGAAGCACCCTTATGGACCGTGTATACGGCTCCTTTTTCCTGGGACCCTTTGCCTGCTACCAATGACGATGGTACACAACGTGTTTTCCGCTACTCCCGCAATAACCCTTACTGGTCTTTAGAAAATGTATATAATGATGTGCGTGGAAATCGTTTTATCCCAATCGCTACTTTTAATTATACGCCTACAGACTGGTTAACCATTACAGAACGCTTAGGGGCAGATATATACTCCGAGCAATCCAAATACCATGAAGCTCCTAGTATACCGGTGGGAACTACCGGCGTCTTACGCGACCGCAATAATAACTATCGGCAATTCAACCACGATTTGATCGCCGAGGCGCGTAAACAGATAGGAGAAGATCTAGAGGTAAGTATGTTGCTGGGCAATAATGTGTTCGCCACATATGATCAGCTCTATCAATTGGAAGGAACAGGAGGATTTACTGTTGATGATTTTGACAATATCAGTAATACCGAAAATCAGATAAGTACGGAAAATTATAGACGCTTCCGTCGCGTATCTTTTTACGCACAACCCACGGTTGATTACAAAAAAATGTTAACGCTTTCGCTTACGGGACGGATGGAACAAAGTTCCGTGTTTGATAAAGCAAACCGAACCTATTATTATGGATCGGTGTCGGGAGGTTTTGTGTTTTCCGAACTTTTAAAAGAACAAACTCCCTGGCTAAGCTTTGGTAAGTTGCGTGCTTCTTACTCAAAGGTGGGTAATGATAATGTACGTGCATACGCCACTTCGACAGTATACAACACGGCAACTAATTTTCCCTTTAACGGTGTGCCGGGATTTTTAATCAGTGGCGACTTAGGTAACACGAACCTGAAGAATGAAACAACCACCGAGCTTGAAATCGGTCTGGAAACCCAGTTTCTAAAAAATCGCATCGGCTTGGAGTTTAATTATTTTGATCGAGACCATACAGACCTCCTATCGTATATTACCTTAGCGAATTCTACCGGCTATCGCAATTCCTATATCAATGCCGGGAGTATGTATAACAGGGGAATTGAGGCTTTGTTAAATGTAACACCGGTTAAAAGTGAAGATTTTTCCTGGGACTTCACCTTCAACTTCACCAAAATAAAAAACAGGGTAACGGAACTTTATGGCGGTGCCGATCAAGTGCAGATTGGACAGACTTTTGCATTTACCGGTGACCCTTATGGCACGTTCTACGCTCCGGGCTATAGTTACAACGAGGCTGGGCAAAAATTAATAGATGATACCGGCTTACCTGTTATTGGACCGTCCCAAAAAATAGGGAATATTCAACCCGATTGGTTGGCAGGCTTAAACAACAGCTTTACCTATAAAAATTTGAATTTGAGCTTTTTCTTCGATATGCGAAAGGGAGGGGATATTATGAACTCGGATGATCGTTATGGGTTCTTTTATGGCACACCGAAGGCAACCGAGAATCGTGAAGACCGCATAGTGGAAGGAGTGAACATAAATACAGGCCAACCAAATACGGTTACTGTGTCGGCTCAGGATTACTATCAGCGACTGAATGCGATCTATGAAGCGGCTGTGCAGGATGGTACCTATGTAAAACTGCGTAATGTAAACTTAACCTACAATTTTCCTGAAAAATGGATCAAGAAAACACCTTTCCAACGGGCTTCATTAACAGCAACCGGACGGAATTTGTGGATATATGCCCCACATTTTACGGGTTCTGATCCCGAGGTAAATAGTTATGGATCCGGGAACGATGCTTTGGGTTTGTACGGAAATTCTGCCCCAACTTCCAGATCGTATAATTTCACGCTATCCCTTACCTTTTAATTGATTAGAAAGATGAAAAAGTCAATTTCTTATATCATACTCGTTGCATCATGCTTGTTTTCCAGCTGTGAGAAATTTTTGGATGTCAATGAAAATCCGAATGAACCTTCATCGGTACAGGAATCATTGTTATTGCCTGCTATCGAATATAATTTGGTGCACAATGTGGTTGCTGGCTGGGCATCTATTGATGCGGCTCATTTTATGCAGCTGATTGCTTTGAATCAGGCACCACCCAATGTAGGCACTTATTTGTTAAATCCGGCGGATTTGAATGATACCTGGCGTTATACCTATACGGATTGTTTGGAGAATCTTAAATTGATGAAAGAACAGGCGGACGAGAAAGGTAATACCATTTATAGCGGAATAGCCAGTGTTTTAACTGCATATACCCTTGCGTATGCTACCGATATGTGGGGGGATGTCCCCTATTCGCAAGCATTAAATGCTACGGAAACTTTTACACCCGCATATGATAGTCAAGAAATGATCTACAATACGATTCAGAGCTTGTTGGATGAGGGTATTGCCAGTTTACAGACAGCTGGTGGAACACTACCGGGCAACAGGGATTTTTTCTACCAAGGAAATACCACGCAATGGATTAAGGCAGCTTATACCCTAAAGGCCCGTTATTATATGCACCTTACAAAAGCGCCAAATCATACCGCAACTGCGCAGGCTCAATTAGCGTTGAGCGCCTTAGAAAATGGTATGCAAAGTAATGCAGACGATTTGCGTTTAGTGTACGATGGTACAGCGGGCAAAGAGAATAGGTGGTACAGAAATTTTCTGCCCGTTGAGACTATTATTTTATCGTCAAAAACCGTTGATTCATTGGTAAGTCGAAATGATCCGAGAATAACACAACTGATTACCCGCTCAAAGCAGAATAATACCTATTTAGGTCGTGTTATTGGCTCATCTGGTATTGGCTCGCTGGAATCTTATTCTTTAGGCGGCTCATTTTACGCAAGTGCTAATTCGCCGTTAAACCTCATTAATTATCGGGAAGCATTACTGTTGAAAGCGGAAGCTACTTTAATCTTATCAGGAGCAGAGGCAGCAGCACCCATATATCAGCAGGCTATTGAAGCAGATATGGCCCATATTGGTGTTTCGTCTAGCACCGCAATCGCAGCCTATTTAGCAAGCAGAGGAAATATCAATGCTGACAATGCTTTGTCATACATTATGGAAGAGAAAGCCATTGTCAATTTTCTGTCGCCGGAAATTTTCAACGATTGGCGTAGAACGGGTTATCCGGCAATAGATAAAGTGCAAAACGCAGTTTCTGATATTCCACGGAAAATGCTATACCCATTAAATGAGTTGACGAATAATCCGCAACCACAGCATAATGGCGATGCGCTCACGAAGCGTGTTTGGTGGGATGCTCAATAAGTTGTCATTTTTTAGCGTCAAATCTTTGATTTGGCGCTTTTTATTTGAACCAAATGGAAAGAAAATCATTTTTATCAATTGGGCTTATATTACTGTTTGTTAATGCGTCATCCGTTAAAGCGCAAATTTCCACAGAAGGGTATGTACCCTGTCAGGAGATTCCTTATTTGATGAAACAGTTTGAAGCGGATGAAGCAGCCATTTATCGCTTTTATTCTCCCTCAGAAAATGCCCCCCGTTACCGAATGGCAAAGGGCTTGGGATCGCCTGATCGGCAAGCACGATTAAGGGTGTTGAATGAGCAATACCTTAATCAACTGAAGAATGTAGATTTCGATCGATTACCGCAGGAGTGTAAAGTCGATTATTTATTATTTACAAGAGACTTAAAAGAGAAGCAAAATCAATTGGAAAAGCTTACACAGCAGATGGAACAGCTGAAAGGTCTATTTCCCTTCGCAGATAGCATTTTTACATTAGAGCGTTCACGTAGGCGCGGAAATTCACTCGATGCGGCCCGGGTTGCTTCCACTTTTTCGCATATAGCGAAAGCGATTCCTCTGCTTATGAAGAACTTGAGTGATATGCATTTAGAACCCGAACAAATTAGAGCAGCAGGAGAAGAAGCGGATTTGTTGCGGAGGACGGCAGCAAGTATTTTCCAGTTCTATGATGGTTTTGATCCGGCATTTTCGTGGTGGGTGCCCGAGGCATATCATCGTGCTGATAGCATGCTTGTACGTTATGCCGGTGTTTTTCAAAAGAAGCAACAACCAAACAAGATGGGTATTTATACACGCACCCCTATTGGTAGAGAGGAGCTGATGCGACTGCTTCAGCACGAGTTTATTAACTATAGTCCTGACGAACTTTTGGCAATTGCTCATCGGGAGATGGCTTGGTGCCAGGAGGAAATGCTAAAGGCATCTGCAGCATTAGGCTTTGGTAATGATTGGAAAGCTGCTTTGGAAAAAGTGAAAGCAAGTGCTGTACCCGTTGGACAACAACCTGCCGTAATCCGTAAGTTGTATGATGAATCGGTAGATTTCCTTAAAAAAAATGACTTAATTACGATTCCTGAACTTGCCGAGGAAACTTGGGGAATGATTATGATGTCGCCCGAACGTCAAAAGTCAAATGCCTTTTTCACGGGTGGGTGGGAAATTAGTATAACTTACCCAACCAATACAATGGATTTTGGCTTGGCAAGAATGCGCATGCTTGGCAACAATCCTTATTTTTCCCGGGCAACGGTACACCACGAATTAATAGCAGGGCATAATTTAGAATTTTTTATGAATGCCCGTTACCGAACCTATCGGAATTTTGATACACCCTTTTGGATGGAAGGATGGGCTTTATATTGGGAAATGCTGCTGTGGGATAAAGGTTTTGCGCGGACACCGGAAGAACGAATCGGTATGTTATTTTGGCGTAAGTATCGATGTGCTCGGATCATCTTCCAGCTTAACTTTCACTTGGGCAAATGGTCGGCAGAACAATGCGCTGATTTTCTAGTAGACGAAGTTGGACATGAACGGGCCAACGTGGAGAGCGAGCTAAATTGGCCTTTATCAAGGGATAGTCAGGCCTTTCCGCTTTACCAGGTATCTTATTATATCGGCGGATTACAGTTCTATGCGCTCCAGCGAGAAGTCTTGAAATCACACAAGTATACCTTAAAGGAATTTCACGATACCGTGCTCAAATTGAATGCGATGCCGGTGGAGATGATTCGAGCTATCTTGCTTGAAAAGCCTTTAACAAGGGAAAGCAAAACGGTATGGAAATTCTACCAGCACTAAATTAGACGTAAAAAGGCCGTTTTATATTGTAAAACGGCCTTTTTAGGTTGCGAACAGCTAAATTTATTCAATCAATATACCGATATAATAGTTATAAGTATCCACTTCGATATTGTCTTTGTTGGCGCCGGGTAAAGTGACTTCTTTCCAACTTCTGTCTACTTCTATAAATTGATAATCACTGTCCTTTTTACGTATCTTCACCGGCATGGTGAAATCTGCCACATCGGAAATCCAACGTGCGTAGGTCTTACCTTCTTTGAAGCGAAACTCCAGGGTAGGAATGTTCGTGTGTTTAACGTATTGTTCAAAGACAGTGCTTAGGTCGCGACCGGCATGTTGACTGATATAATTGACTACATCTTCGTAATTAACGGTTTGATGATAAAATGTTTTGTTCAATCCTCTTAATATCTGCCGCCATTTCTCGTCGTCATTTATAATGGTACGAATCATATTCAGCAATACACCGCCTTTTGGATACATATCACCTGAACCTTCTTGATTTACTCCATAGGGACCCTGCACCGGACTATCGTTTCGGATACCACTCCGGATTCCATGCACATAAGCTTGTCCCGCCTCTTTTCCATAGTTATAGTCGACAAATAGCGCCTCTGAATAATTGGTAAAACTTTCATGTATCCACATGTCCGCGAGGTCCTTCGAAGTGATGTTGTTTCCAAACCATTCATGCCCACTTTCATGAACAATAATGAAATCCCATTTCATGCCCCAACCGGTATCTGATGCATCGCGGCCGCGATAACCATTGGCGTAGCCATTACCATAAGTAACAGCGCTTTGATGCTCCATGCCGGTGTAAGGTACATCCACGAGCTTATAACTGTCCTCGTAAAAAGGATATGGACCGAACCAGTGTTCAAAAGCCTTCAACATAGGAATTACATTAAGCGGGAAGAACTTTTTAGCTTTCGCTTCGTTTTCTCTCAAAACCCAATAGTTTAAGTCCAGAGGGCCCTTTTCTCCCTGATAAGTATCTTTAAAGTTGACATAGTCGCCAATGTTAACTGAAACACTGTAATTGTTGATCGGGTTGCGTACAAACCAATCGAATTGGGTGTAGCCGTCTTTGCGGTTTGTTTTCTTGATGAGGCGGCCGTTGGAAACATCCGTCAACCCTTTTGGAACGCTCACACTGATTAGCATGCTGTCTACTTCATCCGCTTGATGATCTTTATTAGGCCACCAAACGCTGGCCCCTAGTCCCTGGCAGGCAGTCGCCACCCAAGGTTTACCATTGCTATCCTGAGAGAAAACAAAGCCACCGTCCCATGGAGCTCGTTTAGCAACCTGCGGATTGCCTGAATAAAACACTTGCATTGAATCGACCGAGCCGCGTTTAATATTAGCCGGGAAGTTTACAAATACGGCATTGTAATTACGCGTAAAAGGCATCTCCTGACCATGATAAATGACCTTTTCTACTTTTAAATTGGCAAACAGATCAAACTGTAGCCTGTCGAAGTCCATAGTGGCTTCAAATTTAAAAAGGTTGCTTCCGCTGATGAATTTGTTATCGATATCAACCTTTACGTCTAAGTGATAATACTTGATGTCATAACAAGTACGTAAAGGAGTTAATGTCCCTCTTAGCGAATCTGCCTTTGTAAAGACCGGTTGATCTTTTACCAGTAATTGGGCGGAAGTTACGATAGGCAATAATCCTAATCCAAGGACGTATCCTAATTTTTTATATAGTGTTTTAATCATGATAAAAGTAGTTTTTATTTGTAAGGCCAACGGTAGCCTACAACCTAAAACTTATAACCTAGAACGTACAGCCCACTATCTCCCTCCCGGAGGGCAGTATTGTTTTAAATAATTCGTGTACAAACGCGACAAGTGCGCAGACGTGCCCTCACCTTCCGATATCGAATGGCTGCGGTTCGGATATGACATCAATTGAAACTGTTTATTGTGTTTGACCAACTCATTGATGAGCATTTCAGCATTCTGATAATGTACGTTATCATCGCCTGTGCCGTGAATATATAATAAGTTACCTCGCAAGTTTTTAGCATGCGTAATCGGTGAGCCTTTTACATAATCTGCCTGGCTTTCAGGCGGAACGCCCATGTAGCGTTCTTGATAAATATTGTCGTACATGAGTTGGTTCCCCACAGCGGCTACTGCGATGCCTGTTTTATAAATTTCAGGATATTGAAACAATAAATTCAACGTAGAGGAACCTCCGCCGCTCCATCCCCATACGGCCACGCGAGATGAATCTACAAAATTCCATTTTAAGATTTCTTTAGCCGCCATAGCTTGGTCTCGAATGTTGATAGCACCGATGTTGCGATAAATTGCTTTTCTCCAATCTCTACCTTTAGGTGCGGGAGCCCCACGATTTTCTACGGAAATATAGATGTAACCATCATCTGCCATGCTGCCTTCATATAAACGGTTGAATCCCGCGCCGTAGGTGTCGGTAACGGTTTGTCCGGCTGGTTCGCCATATACGTAAAAAACAACAGGATACCTTTTTGTTGAATCGAACTGGCTTGGCTTAACCATCCAACCATCCATCTCTATGCCGTCTATTGTCGTAACTTTGAAAAATTCGGGCTTAGGCGTGCCTTGAGGTAGACTCCGACGAACCGTTGCGGCCAATCTTTCTTGATGATTTGGCAAACTGACAATTTCTCCTGTAAAATATGTCGTGCTGCTGCTAAATTCATGTTCAGCCAGTTTTCCATTTGGTGAAATACGGTAACTATGGGTGCCCGCTTGATCTGTTGGAGATAGTTGAGTCGCTTTACCGCCCTTTATACTTATTTGATACAGATATTTTTGTGTGGCATTTGCCGGTGAGGCACTGAAGTAGATTTTTTCATTACGTTGATCAATTAAATCTATCCCAATAACATCGTAATCTCCTTTGGTAAGTAAGGCTTCCTTACCGGTCATATCTATTTTATAAATATGTCGCCAACCATCTTTTTCGCTTACCCATAAAAAAGCCTTGCCATCATCGATCCACTCCCAGCCTGTGGGGTCGTCATCATTCCAACGCGATTTAATGTCTATCCAAGCTTGATCCTGCTCCGTATAGATCGTTTTAGTTTTGCCATCTTCAATTGAGCAAAGCATGATATGGCTTTCCTGTTGTTTACGGTCTAACTGTTGGAGAATAAGGGATTGGCCATCCGGGGTCCATTCCATGCGAGGGATGTAATGCTGTACGGGATCGCCGGGAATGTCCATTTTTTTGTTTTCTTTAGTTTTTACATCGACCACATAAATGAAGCAAGCACTTGGATTTTGTCCCGCTTTGGGGTATTCTACCGGGATAGTAAATGAATAAGTGGAGTCTGTTGTATTCAACATCAGGTAGTTGCGAATACTTCTGGCGTCAATTTTCCAATAGGCGATATGTTTGCCGTCGCTTGACCACCGGAATCCATCCCGACAGCCGAATTCTTCTTCATAGGCCCAGTCAAAAGTTCCGTTAATGATGCGGTCGGTCCCATCTTCCGTAAGTTGGCTAATATGATTTGAAGCCAAATCCTCTATATACACATTGTGCTTGCTAACATAAGCAACGCTCGTACCATCAGGGGATAACTTTGCAAACATTAGCGAAGAAGCGGGAAGCCCCTTGCCCAATTGTTTAAGTTCTTTCTTGTTAATATCATAAATCCAATAATCGCCGCGGGTATGATAACGCCAGACCCGTTTTGTATTGGTAAACAACAAGACTTTCCGGCGATCGGCAGAAATACTAAACTGTTTAACTTTCAACGGTGCGCTACTGTCTTGTGGCGTGAGCGCGGAGCCATCTAAAAAAACGGCCGGATGATTGGGATCTAATAACTTAACCTCCAAAACCTGCCCGTCCGAAATTTCATAATATCCGTTACCATCCGGTGTCCATTGTGTTTTTACGCCAGGTTGTGCAAATAAAAAATTAATGGAGAATAAGTTGCTTACAATGAAGCAGATCCATAGTAGGTGGTTTACATGTCTCATGTGTTATATAGCAATTGTTTTTTTAAATAACCGAGTTGTCTTTTCCGTGTTTAAAATAGGGCGTGGGTTCGCTTTACTAACTGCCTCTTAGTTCCTCTATCTCATCAACGGTTTTGGCTAAATAATTTCCTAAGCGTTGGTTACCTGATGAGGTTACCAAATAGTTGTCCTCAATACGGACTCCACCAAAATCAAGGTAGTGCTCCACTGCTTGGTAATTAATAAAGTCTGCTAGCTTATTAGTTGCTTTCCAACGGGCAAATAACTCAGGTATAAAATAAATACCGGGTTCAACGGTCAATACATAGCCTGCTTCCAGTGCTTTGCCTAAACGTAACGATTTTAAACCAAAAGTAGAGGTATCTTTTTTTAATGTGTCGGTATAGCCAACGTATTGTTCTCCTAAATCTTCCATATCATGCACATCAAGTCCCATCATATGACCCGTACCGCATTGGAAGAACAGTGTATGAGCGCCTGCTGACACCGCCTCGGCTGTATCACCCTTAACCAACCCAATTTCTTTTAATCCATTAAATAGTACGGTGCAAGCCTCCAGATGCACGTCAAGGAAACGCACTTGAGGGGCCACCATCGCAGAAGCCTGGTTAAAGGCTTTCAATACAATATTGTAAATTTCTTTCTGCTTCGTACTGAATTGCAGATCGACAGGGAAAGTTCGTGTTAAATCACCCGCATAGCCCATAGCAGTCTCCGCTCCGGAATCGTTCAAGACTAATTGCCCTTTTTTTAGGGTGTTATGCTGCTTATGGTTATGTAGTATTTCGCCATGAACAGATAGAATAGTTGGATAAGCTAATCTGCCGCCACCATTTTGAGCGATTTCCTGGATGGCATTGGCAATCTGCAACTCTTTCATTCCTTCTTTGGCCATCTTCATTGCATGAACGTGCATATCCACCGAAGTATTCACAGCTGATTCGATCTGGGTAATTTCTTCTTTACTTTTGATCGATCTTTGAGCGACTACCGCTTTGATGAAGGGCACGGAAGCTTTTTTTTGCTGTTCAAGAGGGGGGATGCCTAATAAATGTAAGAGCTTAATTTTATTGGTAGGCTGATAGGGGGGGAGATAACGGATGTTGCGGTTTTTTTTTAATGCATGCTGTAAATAATCTTGTAAATCCTTGGTGGGAAGGACAATACTTAAACCGCTTTTTTCACATTTTTCCCGCAAGGTTTCTTGTCGTCCCATCCATATAATTTCGTCGATCGTGAGCTCGTCTCCAAACAATATTTCTTTATTTTCATCTAAATCGATGACAGCTGCGAGCTTGGGCTCCTGAATACCATAGTAATACAAAAACGAACTATCTTGTCTGAAAGGAAAAGCGTTATCCGCGTAATTCATAGGCTGTTCATCATTTCCTAGGAATAGAAGCAGTCCTTCTGAAAATTGATTTTTAAGTTGATTTCTTCGCTGAATATAAATCGATTTTTCGAACATATCTGTATGTAATAGCTGATGGTTTTAACAAAGGTCTTATCTTTTTTGATAATAAAAAGTAATGATGCGCTTTTTTGACAAAGATCGCCCCATATAACGTCAAATTTAAAGCGTATTACCCATCAGCTGTTGATTATACGCCGGTAAAAATCGTAATTTATTTTGGGGATGGCTCTCCCTTTTTTCTCTTATATTATTCATATTTTAACTAGTTGTTTAGATTCCGGCTGTCAGTCATGCCGTTAGCTAACAAGATCCGTTGTTGCTTCTAGGCAAATAATCCGGAGCTAGTTCGAATACGCGTCAATTAACGAATAATAACCGTATTTTAACCTATTTTGTGATAACTCTTGGATTTATGGGTTAAAAATTGGTAAATTCACGTTACCTAATACACCAAACCAACGATGAAGACACTACAATTCACCATTCCAGTAGCGCATGATCGGACTGTTATTGTTCAGGAAGATTGTATGCCGCACTTCTATCCTCATTTACATCGGCATCATGAAGCCCAACTCATGTGGATCCTAGAAGGAAAAGGTACGTTGATTGCTGACAATAGCATGCATCCCTTTCAAGAGAACGACATTTTCTTGCTCGGCGCCAATCAATCGCATGTTTTTAAAAGTAATGCGGAGTACTTTGACGAGGCTCATCCGAAGCAGGTCCGCTCGATTTCCGTGTTCTTCGATCCAAACGGAAAGTTGGCTTCCTTGTTTAACTTGCCGGAGCTTTATATGCTTCAAAGCTTTGTGAAGGATTACGAAAGAGGCTTTAAAGTGCCGAATGAGTATTTTAAAGAAGTGTCAAGGCGCGTATTGCGCTTAAAGGAAGCCAGTCAAATGGATCAGCTTATGCACTTCTTTTATTTGTTGCGTACGTTATGCCATGTATCAAAGCAAGTAAATGCGTTATCGGGCGGTAAAAACTCCTCGATTTCTGAAAATGAAGGTATCCGTATTGGTTCTATTTACAATTACATAGCCCAAAACTTCACGAAGCCAATCACCTTGGAGGAAGTTGCCGATCAGGCAAATTTAACTCCTCAAGCTTTTTGCCGATATTTTAAAAAGCACACAGGAAATACTTTTGTCGCATTTTTAAACGAAATGCGTGTACACGAGGCTTGTAAAAAATTAACACACCATAAATGTGAAAGTATATCCGGCGTTGCCTATAACTGTGGATTCAATAGTATTACGAACTTTAATAGGGTGTTTAAAAGTGTAATTGGTAATTCGCCAAAAGAATACATGGTGAATTTTCAGCGAAACGTACAGTAGAGATACATTCTTTGATTTGGCTATTTACGCGAGGCAAAGTGCCTTGCTAAAAAAGTTAAAATATGCGCATGATTGATTAATACATGGATGGATACCTTTAAATGTTCGTTTTACTTTTGAAAAAAAATAAGAACTATAATGAGTAAAGAACTTTGGAAAGGAATTTATCCTGCATTATTAACTCCATTTAAAGAAAGTGGAGAGATCGATTTTGATATGTTCGGTAAGAATCTGACTGCCCAACTTGAAGGGGGCGTACATGGTTTGATTTTAGCGGGCTCATTAGGTGAAGCCAGTACGTTAACTACACAGGAAAAATACGATTTATTGACATATACCGTTAACTTTGTAACGGGTAAAGACGTTCCTGTTATTTTGGGTATTGCGGAACAAGCTACCGCTGAAGCGATCAAAATCGCCCGGAAAGCAGAGGAATTAGGTGCAGATGGATTGATGGTATTGCCACCTATGCGCTATAAGGCAGATGATAGAGAAACAGTAATTTTTTTCACAACGATAGCGAACAGTACAAGTCTTCCTATCATGGTTTACAACAACCCTGTTGACTATGGTAATCTGGTAACGTTGGATATGTTTGAACAACTGGCTACTGTACCCAATATCCAGGCCGTTAAGGAGTCTACGCGCGATTTGACCAATATCACCCGTATGATCAATCGATTTGGCGGCCGTTTTAAGATTTTAGGTGGAGTTGATACCATTACTACTGAAGCTTTACTAATGGGAGCGGATGGGATTGTGGCCGGCTTAGTGGACGCTTATCCAAAAGAAACGGTTGCGATCTATGATTATGTAAAAGCGGGTAAAATAGAAAAAGCATTAGCTATATTCCGTTGGTTTTTGCCTTTACTAGAGTTAGATATCCATGCCAAACTAGTTCAATACATCAAATTAGCGGCAACGAGTGAGGGTATTAGTAATGAAACCGTGCGTGCACCTCGCCTACCGTTAGTAGGTGAAGAACGCGAACGTATATTGAAAGTTATTGCCGATAGTAAGGTGAATAGGCCAAACTTGGAAACAAAGGGTTCCGGTAGCCTAGTTTAATTATTGAAAGGAAATAGAATGTACACAGAAACACCACAGGAACAAGTCAAGGAATTACTGCACAAGGCAGAAGAAGCATTTCAATACCTAAAAGGAAGAAGCGCAATCGATAGAGCAGGTTTAATGTATGCGATTGCAGCCAAAATAGAGGGATTGGGGACTGAATTGATCGCAACAGCAATGGAAGAGAGCCACCTTCCCGAGGCTCGTCTGATCGGAGAGAAAGCCCGGACTGTCTTTCAATGGAGAAGCTATGCCGATCATATAAAAGATGGCCTATGTTTTGAAGCAAGAATTGATACAGCGATTCCAGACAGAACACCACCGAAGCCGGATTTGCGTAAAATCAAGGTTGGGGTTGGTCCGGTAGTTGTTTTTGGTGCAAGTAATTTCCCCTTTGCTTTTTCGACCGCCGGTGGAGACACGGCGAGCGCTATCGCAGCGGGTTGCCCGGTAATTCTTAAAGCACATCCGGGACATCCCAAGACTTCAGCATTAATGGCGGAGGCTATTTTCGGCGCGATAAAAGAAGAGGGATGGCATGATGGAATTTTTTCCCACATATACGGTAATTCAAACGAGTCGGGGGCTTATCTTGTTCAACATCCTATAGTCAAATCGGTTGCGTTTACGGGCTCTTATGGAGGAGGGAAAGCGTTATTTGATTTGGCTAATCAACGAAAGGAGCCCATACCGGTATTCGCTGAGATGGGTAGTGTAAACCCAGTCTTTGCGCTGCCGGAAAAAATGGCGACTGATCCGCGAGGTTTAGCGAACCAGTATTTAAGTTCGCTAACGCTCGGTGTGGGTCAATTTTGTACCAATCCAGGTGTACTCATCGCTGTCAAGGGGAAAGATCTTGAGACATTTAAAGAAGTTCTCCGCCAAGAAGTTTTAAGTTGCCCTCCAGCGAACATGCTTCATGCAGGTATTGCTAAAGCTTACCATGCCAATAGCGAACGCATGTTAACGGAATCCACCATTCGCGTAATAGGCAAAGCAGAACAAATCGCTGCAGAAGGCCAAGGAGCTGCGCTGCTTGTTGAAACCGACGCGAAAAGCGTTGTAGAAAATGACGCTTTACTTGAAGAGGTGTTTGGTCCTTTCGGATTAATCGTGGCGTGCGAGAGCGAAGAGGAAATGCTGAATATTGCCGATCATATAAAAGGACAGCTAACAATTACTGTGGCTGCCACCGAGGCGGATGCCGTCAGACATAGTAAATTAATAAGTCTTTTACAGGATAAGTGTGGGCGATTGTTGTTTAACGGTATGCCTACCGGCGTAGAGGTATGTATAGCTATGCAGCATGGAGGGCCTTTTCCGGCAACGACAGATGCACGGTTCACCTCCGTTGGATCAGATGCTGTGCAGCGTTTTCTACGTCCCATCTCTTTTCAAAATTGGCCGAACGCACTATTGCCTGATGCCTTGAAAAATGAAAATCCCCTAGGTATTTATCGTACTGTAAATAGCGTATTGACGAAGGACGCTTCTGCGTTGTAAGTTATAAATTTTAAGGAAGGTAGTGGGGCTTTTCAAGCGAATAAAATTAATAGCTAAAATATTTAATTTAACAGCAGCTAATAGCTAAAGGCTAATTGCTACAACAATGAAAAAAACTTTTTTCTGTATAGACGCCCATACCTGTGGCTGCCCGGTACGGCTCGTTGCAGGCGGCGGCCCACTGTTGGAGGGGAATTCCATGATGGAGCGACGTTTGCACTTCATGAAAGAATACGATTGGATTCGGAAGGGGCTGATGTTTGAGCCACGGGGCCATGATATGATGAGTGGAAGTATATTGTATCCACCTTGCGATCCGGCGAATGATATCGGCGTACTATATATAGAAACCAGTGGCTGTTTGCCCATGTGTGGACATGGCACAATCGGGACGGTTACTATTGCTATTGAAGAGGGCTTGGTTGAACCCAAGACACCGGGTAAATTACGTCTCGAAACACCGGCAGGTCTGGTCTTAATTGATTACAAACAAGAAGGTAAACGGGTTAAGTCCGTTAAATTGACGAATGTTAAATCGTTCTTATACGCGGAAGGACTTGAAGTAGTTTGCCCTGATTTAGGGATGATACGTGTTGATGTTTCCTTTGGAGGTAATTTCTATGGTATCATTGATCCACAGGAAAATTTCGAGGACATCAACCGGTTTTCTGCCAGCCAACTCATTTACTACGGTAAAGTAATTCGAAAGCTATTAAATGAAAAGTATCAGTTTATTCATCCGGAGAACAGTAATATTTCGGGTCTAAGCCATATACAATGGACAGGGAGTGTTTTGGATCCTTCGTCGACTGGGCGAAATGCAGTACTTGTAGGAGAGAATGCATTAGATAGGTCTCCATGTGGCACCGGCACTTCTGCACGAATGGCTCAATGGTACGCCAAGGGCAAGCTGAAAAAAGGAGATCGGTTTATTCACGAAAGTTATATCGGGTCAAAATTTCTTGGTACGATCGAGGAAGAGGCGACGATAAATGGAAAACCGGCTATTATACCCAGTGTAGAGGGCTGGGCTTTAATTACAGGATATAATCATATCATCATTGATGATGAGGACCCTTATGCTTTCGGTTTTCAGGTGATTTAAATTCAAAAGTAAAAAGTAAAAATTCAAAAGTAAAAAAGTCTGTTATGCGTTTCAGTTTGGTTCTTGGTAAATTCAAAAAGCCGAGAACGGACAAAGAAAGCTGACAACTAGTATGCTAACACATGGATAAAGAAAATAAGGGGAGTGTTCTGATTATTGGAGGAGGTATTGCTGGATTATGTTCAGCCTATTATCTGTTAAAAGATGGTTGGAAAGTTACGCTTCTAGACAGCGGTGATTTAAAAGACAACTGTTCTTATGGTAACGCCGGAATGCTGGTTCCCAGTCACTTTACACCACTCGCGGCTCCAGGTATTGTGGCGCAGGGAATCAAGTGGATGTTTAACAGCAAGAGCCCATTTTATGTAAAACCGAGTTTGAGTGCTAATCTTATCTCTTGGGGGTTAAAGTTCATTAAACACGCGAATGCTACCCATGTTAACCGTTCTGCACCAAGTATTCGCGACCTAAATCTCCTGAGCAGTAACTTATACGACGAAATGGTGAAAACGGATGAATTCTCCTTTGAATTAGCACATAAAGGAATTCTCATGCTATATAAAACAGAGAAAATGGCAGAGGAAGAAATCCATTTGGCTGAAACGGCGAAAGCACTGGGTTTGGACGTAGAGGCTTTGTCGAAAGAGCAAGTACAATTGTTGGAACCAAATAATAAGCTTGATGTATTGGGCGCGGTACACTATCGTTGCGATGGTCATTTATATCCACAAGCGCTAATGGCGCAGCTTATTGCTTTTGTGAGACAAAAGGGTGCAGTGATACATGAGCACACTACGGTAACGGGTTTTGAATCCGGTATGGGAAAATTGCAGGCCGTTATTGCCGGAAACAAGAAGTTCAGTGCCGATAAATTTGTGATGACCGGAGGCGCTTGGTTGCCGGCAATTGCAAAAAAGGCGGGACTTCGGATTCCGTTAATGCCGGGAAAGGGTTACTCGTTTATGTATAAACCTCAGGAGCATACGTTATCGCATCCATCATTGTTACTCGAAGCGAGGGTGGCCGTAACTCCCATGCATGGTCATATTCGCTTCGGAGGAACCATGGAATTGGCCGCTTTGAACGAAGATATTAACATGAACCGCGTACAGGGCATCGTTGAAGCTATTCCCCGCTACTATCCCGAATTAAAAGTGGCTATGCCGGAGCGAAAAGACGTTTGGTTCGGTTTCCGACCTTGTTCGCCCGATGGCTTACCATACCTCGGGTACACTAAACAGTTAAAGAACTTGATTATAGCCGGAGGGGGTGGAATGATGGGACTTAGCTTAGGGCCTGCCTATGGAAAGGTCGTCTGCGAATTGGCAAATGAGCTGCCAAGTTCATCTGATATATCGCTATTTTCACCCGAACGTTTTGCTTAATTAGCCGTAAACTCACTGGCCCCGTCAGCAAATATCTGAATAGAACTTAATAATCAAATGATCAAAAGAAGCCTGCCTTACTAAGCACAGGCTTTTTTTGATCCTTGTAAGCAATTATTTCGCATTTTTCTTTTCCGTTACTTCATTACGGATGTCTTGAGCTAACGCTTTAGTTTGTTGTAATGCGCCTCTTAATCTTGTGCCAGCGGCCTTATTTCCTTTTTCGTAGAATGCAAGAGCGTCTTTTTCAGCTTGAGCAATAAGTTCTTTCAGTTTAGAGAATTTTTCCATAATACTTATAAATTTTTATGGGTTTATAAAATTAAGTTAATGATTTTGCTAAACTACGTTTTTTTATTAAAATGCAATAGGCTTTTTAAATTTTATTTGCCCCCTAACGCATTTCTCAGTGCAGTTACTTCTGCACTCGTATGTTTTGCTCCCGAAAACAGTTTCTGCGTGTCCGAATTAGCCCCGTAATAATTACTATTGGCTGTTTTATCAAAAGCTATATTAGAACCATTAATACTGATGCCGGCAAAAAGCCCCTTACTTCTCGAATAGGAATAAACTTCTGCGTCCAGTTTATAATCTGTATTGGCGCTCGTACTTCGGCCTACAGGACCTGCCGCAGCCGAAAGATCGCCACCAATGGTAAAGTCTCCGTTCTTAGCATTTGTTAAAGCTTCTTTATGCTTAAATAAAAGCACTAAATCTACTGCTTGCACCCCTGCTTGAAATCCAATACTACCACCGGTAATCGTTACAAATACCGGATCACTCCATTCTCCGGAAGCAAGTTTTACCATTGCAACACCCTTTCCTCGTTTTCCACCTATACCAAATCCTGCGTTGATCATTTTTGGGATAATGACGATTCCCTTTGAGTCTTCCAGCATGGATGCGGGTATACTTTCTTTCATGTTTGTGAAGTCTTCAAAGACACTTGCTGCTTTTTGAATCCGTTCAGCTTCTTTATCTACGATATATGACGAGCTCAGCACGCATATTAGGGCCAATAAAATTGGGGCCGCTATCCATTTTCTAATTATCTTCATACGCTTTATTAACGGTTTACCAATTAAAATAGTGTGCGCTAACTGCTATGGGTTATAAATTTTAAGTTCTATGGGTTTGAGCTTAAAACCTACAACTTATCTTGAAAGGTGGATGCGCTTATATTCCAGTGGAGTAACGCCTTTTTGTTTTTTGAAATGCCGATAGAAATTAGATACATTGTTAAATCCACATTCGAAGCAAATGACTTCCGTTGGTAAAATATTCTCGATCAATAAACGGCAAGCGTGGCTAATCCGAATCTCAATTAGAAAATCGTAATAGCTTTTTCTGGTCATCATTTTGAAGTAGCGACAAAAAGAAGTTACGCTAAGGTTGCTGATCGCCGCGATTTCTTTCAATGTTATCTCCGATTTATAATTACTAAAGGTGTAGGTATAGACTTTATTCAACCGAATGGTGTCGGCTTCATTGGGCGAAGTGAAGGCATGGTATTTATTCGTTATAAGCCTATACTCATCGCTTTCCGCTAATGTTTTTAAAATAGATAACAATAGAATAATACGTTCCAAATTTTCAGCAGTAGCACAATCATGCATTAGCTGTGCAACTTTTTTCTGCGTTTCTCCGTAAAATATCATTCCGCTCTTGGCTTTTTCGTACAATTTTGGAATAAGGTAGGCTTCCGGTATATTAATCCAATCCTTGCCCAGACAATCCGGCAAAAACTGCATAACGATGGCTTCAATATTAAAATTCGGATCTTGTTGAAAATACTCTTCTCGACAGCGCCAGGCATGAGGTAGGTTTTCGCCTAATAAAATAATTTCACCCGAAGAAAAATTGTCTATGTGATCACCAATAAACCGTACACCCTCCCCTTTAATATTGTAGTGCAACTCCAATTCGGGATGGTAATGCCAAACATTACCAAAGTTCGGCATGATATCATGATTGATGCTAAAGGAACTCTCTGATTTTACAGGAACTTTTTTTAAACGAGGTTTCATTGCGTACTTTTTTAACGAGTATCTTATAATATCCGACCAATCTATCACCACTTTATGTCATATGATAACTCGATCCTTAAAGGTATGTAAACAAGTTTGGTTAGCTTGTTATGCTTGTTATAGCATGATTTCCTCAAATGTAAGATGTTTATAGTTTCTATGCAAATATTGTATAGGATGAGGGGAAAATTGTACAACAAAGTGGTTTTACCGAGCCCTATATTTGAATTTCATTTATAGCCGGTGTAAGTCTCTAATAATAAGGAAAGATAGCGGCCATTATAAACTTTTGGGACTTCTGGGGAAGACCCATTGAAATTCATATAGAAGCTGACAATTGCGTTTTTGATGATGACAGTTCTACGAGATATAAGTGTTAATTTTCCAAACAAGATACTTTTTGGAAGCGGATGTTTGAATCAAATAGCATCTGATATTGCGCCTTTAGGCCTAAAGAAGGTACTGATCGTCAGTATAGCACCTTTATTGCCCACTATACAAAGCTTGATCAAGCAATTAGATAACATCGGGATACAAGTTTTTCTTCATACAGGAATAGAACAAGAACCTTCTTTCGATGATTTTAATCAGCTGATAAATAGCTATGTAGCGGAAGATATCGATGGCGTAATAGGTATTGGCGGTGGCAGCGTACTGGATATAGCAAAACTTGCAGCCGTGCAGTTAAAAAGTGATCAAAAGCTGGGAGCGATTGTCGGTAAAAATTTAATTCGAGAGAGACGGATTAAGCTAATCTGTGTACCAACCACTGCGGGTACGGGAAGTGAAGCTTCGCCTAATGCGATTTTTATCGATCCGGTCGACCATCAAAAAAAAGGAATAATCAGCCCTTTTTTGGTACCCGATCTAGTTTGTGTGGATCCTTTATTGACGCATAGCGTACCTGCCGGGGTAACCGCCGCTACCGGGCTTGATGCGCTTACACACTGCTTGGAAGCATATACGAATAAATTTGCTCATCCTTTTATCGATATATACGCTTTAGAAGGAATAAAGTTAATAGCAGCCAATTTAGTAAAGGCTGTTGAGGACGGTAGCCATGAGTTTGCTCGCGCGCAAGTAGCGATGGGAAGCTTATTCGGTGGGATTTGCCTTGGACCGGTCAATACGGCGGCCGTGCACGCCCTGGCTTATCCTTTAGGGACGCGTTTCCAAATAGCGCATGGCTTATCCAATGCGTTACTTCTACCCCATGTGATGACTTTTAACATTCCCGCAGCACCCGATCGTTACGCAGCGGTTGCGCTCGCATTGGGATGTGAAAAGTTAGCCGATGACCGAGGGACTGCTATGGCGGGTGTTGAAAAAATAAAGCAAATTATTCGAGCATGTAATCTTCCGGCTAGATTAAGAGATTTAAATATTCCGGAAACTTCGATACCTCAGTTGGCCGAAGATGCCATGAAAATAACAAGATTATTAGTAAACAATCCAAGGGAAATTACCATAGATGATGCAATATCTATTTATCGCGAGGCTTATTAAACGACTGACGCCTGAATGCCAAAATAGATAGATGTAAACAAAACAAAAGACTGACAGATGAAGACAAAAAAGAAATACCATGGTACCATTGTTCCCTTAGTAACACCCATAAATACAAAATATCAACTTGATAAAGAAGCGGTCGCCCGAATTTTGGAGAATTTAAAACAGTTCAATGCGTCTCCCTTTATTTTGGGTACAACCGGCGAGTCCGCATTGCTGACTAACCAATTGAAACTAGAGTATCTTGAAACAGTTGCCGGTATTCGATCAACTGAACATAAGCTATATGTTGGAATATCATCCAATTCAATGAAGGAAACCATTGATTTTTCGAAACGTTGTTTCGAGTTTGGCGCGGATGCGGTGGTTGCTACGCTTCCATTTTATTACAAGCTATCAGAACGTCAAATAAAGAAGTATTTTCTGCAATTAGCCGATCATGTGGACGGTCCAATGGTTATTTATAATATACCCGCTACCACCCATATGTCTATACCGCTAAATCTATTAGACGAGTTAAGTCTGCACGACAATATCGTAGCTACCAAAGATTCCGAACGATCAGAAGAACGTCTTCAGGAATCATTGTCTCGTTGGGCCGATAGGCCTGATTTTAGTCATCTGCTCGGTTGGGCTGCGAAGTCCGCGTATGCACTTCTACATGGTAGCGACGGTTTGGTACCTAGTACGGGGAATTTAGCGCCTTCCATTTACGACGAAATGTACAAGGCCATTGCTGAAGGCTCCGAAGAGAAAGCATACTATTATCAACGACAATCGGACCTATTGGGCGATCTTTATCAAAAAGGAAGAACCTTAGGCGAATCTCTATGGGCGCTAAAAATCCTGATGCAATCAGTTGGTTTATGTGAACCCCATGTGATGCCGCCGCTTCAAGGGTCATCCACAGAAGAAATCAATCTTTTAAAGGAGTCGTTTCAGCAACTTATTAAGGAAGAAGGAATAAAACTGAATATTTATAATCATGTCTGAGAAGCCAATTATTGGAATTACTATGGGCGATCCGGCTAGTATCGGGCCTGAAATTGCCGTTAAGGCGCTACTATCAAAAAAAGTCTATGATGCATGCCGACCGCTACTGATAGGAAATGCCAACGTATTTCAACATATCATAAATGCATTGGATATTCAGGTTTCAATCCATTCAATACAACATATAGAAGACGCAAAGTTTATTTATGGCCAACTGGATGTATATGATTTGGGACCTGTTGATTTAAATGCGATTCATTTTGGACAAGTGTCGGCTGCGGCGGGAGATGCTGCCTTTCGATCGGTAAAAAAGGTGATTGAATTGGCGATGGACGGTCAGATTGATGCCACGGTGACAGGCCCCATTAATAAAAAATCGATTAGTGAAGCTGGGCATCAATATCCCGGACATACCGAAATCTATGCACATTATACCAATACCAAAAAATATGCGATGCTATTGGTAGAAGAGCAAATGCGCGTTATTCACGTATCAACACACGTTTCCCTCCGTCAAGCCTGTGATCTGGTAAAGAAGGATCGTATTTTAGAGGTGATTGAATTGCTTCAAAACGGGCTGATCAGTTTAGGCTTAAGAAATTTAAAGATCGGTGTGGCCGGCCTTAATCCACATGCAGGCGATTCAGGACTGTTCGGAACGGAAGACGACGAAGAGATTGCCCCTGCTGTAGCGGAGGCAGGGCAGCTTGGATATGATGTGGAGGGGCCTGTACCTGCAGATACCCTGTTTTCCAAGGCCGCTACCGGCTATTACGGAGGAATTGTAGCCATGTATCATGATCAAGGCCATATTCCCTTTAAATTAACCGGATTCAAATGGAATCCTGAAAAGAAGCAGATGGATAGCGTGAAGGGAGTTAATATCACCATGGGATTGCCCATTATTCGCACGTCCGTGGATCACGGTACGGCCTTTGAAATCGCAGGCAAGGGTATTGCCAGTGAGGACGCGATGCTCTTGGCGATCGAAGCAGCAACACAATTAGCATTAAACAAAGTGTCTAGCACATGATTATTGTAATCGCAGATGATTTAACCGGAGCCACTGAATTAGGAGGGGTCGCCCTACGTTATAACCTTCAGGTAGAAATTACGAATCAAATAGACGTTTCTATAACTTCGGGAACCGATCTGTTGGTAATCAATACAGACACGCGGTCAATGGCTATAGAGCAGGCGATGGAGCGGTTGGACAACGTACTGAGATGGATAAAGACGCTTTCCTTTACACATATATTTAAAAAGGTAGATTCTGTATTAAGAGGACATATAGTTGCTGAGCTTACAGCGCAAATGCTTGCTATTGGTGCCAAACGGGCATTATTGCTCCCTGCTAATCCACGGTTAGGCCGGACAATCCGAAAGGGAAAATACTATGTGCAAGATAAACCAATTCATGAGACGGCTTTTTCGTGCGATCCCGAATTTCCTGTTAAAAATGCCAATGTCTTGGAAATGCTTGGAGCGCAAGGAGACGTGCAGATAAAATCATGGAGTGACACGTTACCTGCACATGGCCTTGTTGTAGGCGAAATAGCGACAGAACAGGACATTAGTAAATGGGTACAAATTGCACCGGAGGATACCCTGCTTGCAGGCGGGTCTTCCGCATTTATTGCTTTTCTTGAGCATAAAGCAAAGGCATTAAGGTGCGAACCATTGGAGGGAAATAAGTCATTTACAGGATTCAGGAGACCTTCATTATACATCTGTGGAAGCAATTATGAGAAAAGTATACAAAGAATTAAGGCTTGGCGTATGGTGAATGAACCTGTTTGCTACCTTCCGATCAGTAAACCGGGGGAAAATATGGATGAAGAAGAGCTCTACCGTTGGATGGAACGGGTGAAGGCTGCGCTAATGCATCATCAAAAAGCAATAATCGCCTTTGATAATGAGCTAGTATCCAGTATGCCATTAACTCCAAGCTTCTTAAGGATAAGCATGGCAAAAATGGTCGATCGCCTCTTGAATGAAGTCACCATCCAAGAACTGATAATAGAAGGGGGAGCCACGGCCGGAACGATATTAGCACATCGGCAGATCGGACAATTAAAACCAGTGGAAGAATTAGCTCCAGGGGTAATTCGCTGTAGCATATATAAAGAGCCAAAAATATGGATAACTTTAAAACCGGGTAGTTACAACTGGTATACGCTATAGCACAAATACTAACACTAAAACAACCAACATTATGACAAAAACTGCATTAGGGGCGGTGGATTATGGTATCATAGTTATCGTTATTATGATTACCCTGTATATGGGGATGCGCTATGCAAAAAATCAAACGTCTACGCACTCATTTTTTTCGGCAAGGGGTAGGGTTCCGTCGTGGGCTATCGGTATTTCGCTCTTGGCCACGCTGATAAGCAGTGTCACTTTTCTCGGCTACCCAAGCGAAGGATTCACATCCAACTGGATTTTATTGGTCCAAGGGTTAATGGTGCCAATTGTATTGCTGCTTAGTATATGGTTTATCGTACCTATGTACAGAAAGGTAATCGGATTAAGCACCTATGAATATTTTGAAAAGCGCTTCGGATCATTCGCCCGTTATTACAGTTCCATTGCCTTTGTTCTGCGCCAATTCTCCGGAATGGGGACCGTGTTATACCTATTGGCAGTTGCTTTAAGTAGTATGACAGGAGCCAATACTTTTTGGGTAATCGCCGGTACCGGGGCTATTATCATTACTATTAATTTGCTTGGTGGTTTGGAGGCCGTTATCTGGTTAGATGTTTTTCAGGGATTTATGCTGTTTTTAAGCGGAATCATCTGTCTGCTATTGATATTCTTTGCCGTTGATGGCGGTGCTAAACAAGTATGGCATATTGCCCAAATGAATCATCGAACCGGCTTCGGACCTTATGACTTCGATTTTAAAAATCTGACCTTCATCGTCGTTGCCATTAATGGCTTATTTTATGGAATACAAAAATACGGCACTGACCAAACGGTTGTTCAGCGATACTTAACTGCTAAGACAGACAAGGGAGCTATTGGAGCTTCGCTATTAGGTATCTTACTTACCGTACCCGTTTGGGCGCTGTTCATGTTCATTGGAACTGCCTTATTTGCATACTATACTCAGCAACCGCTACCAGCAAATGTAAATGCCAATAGTGTGTTCCCCTATTTTATTATGACCGAACTGCCAACAGGTGTTGTGGGGTTTGTGTTAGCGGCCATGATCTCTGCTGCAATTTGTAGTTTAAGTGCCGATCTTAACTCCTTGGCAGCAGTAGGGGTAGAAGATTACTATAAAAAGATAAAACCGGGAAAAGCAGATCGTATCTATTTAGCTAGTAGTAGATGGATTGTAGTATTATCGGGCATCATTACCATCATAATTGGCTTCGTATATGCTTATTTGGGAAGTGAAGGGATTTTAGGGGTTATTTTTACATTATATGCTATATTTTCAGGTGGCATTGTCGGAATCTTTCTGTTAGGGCTGTTTTCAAGTAGGGCCAATGAAAAAGGCGTTAATATTGCTATTGTAACATGTATATTTTTCACAGCTTATGCACTTTTAACGTCAACGGAAGTCGGTATAGGAGATAATAAGTACAAACTGCTGGATTTAGGCACCTTTAATTTTACCCATCACAAGCTTATGCTTGGTGTATATAGCCATATTCTGGTGGTCGTAGTAGGCTATATTAGCAGCCTATTCTTTCCAAAACCGTCAATCAATGAAAATTTGCTTTACAGTGGCTGGTTGAAGCTAAGAAGGGAGAGAAAGCAACAACAACAAGCTCATACCGTAATAAGCGAAAAGTTTAAAGAAGGGGGTGAAACCTCTGCAAGAGAAAACGGGAAGCGAAAGCTCTTTGTTGGCTAACCTGATCACCGGATAAAGCTATTTGATTTTAGCGAGTTAATTCCTATGTTTGGGTAAAACTAATATCAAGCCTAAAGATATGTTTTATTTTTACCCTTCAAGCGGAAAGAAACCGGTCATTTTAATTTTATTGATAATTGTTTCTTTGACAGTTAATGCGCAGTTTAAGCGTATCGGTTTAAAGGAGGGTTTATCCAATAATTCCGTTACCACGATTTTCCAAGATCGATATGGATTTATGTGGGTGGGTACTTTTGATGGTTTAAACCAATATGATGGCTATCAGTTTAGGACTTTCAAAAACAGCCTTGATGATTCTTTATCCTTACCAAACAATAGAGTATCAGCCATCGAAGAAGATGGCGCCGCTAATCTTTGGGTAGGAACCAAAATGGGCGTTTATCGTCTCGATAAATCTAAATGGAGTTTCTTCCCTCTTTTTTATAGGGAGGAAAACAAACCAATCAACCCCGATAGAAAGGTTACCACTCCTATAAATGCCTTACTAAAAATGGAAAACGGCAACCTGCTGATTTGTACGGCTGGACAGGGTTTGCTGCTTCATGACCCAAATACAAATAGAGCAAAGCAAATTCCGTTAAAATGTGATAAACAGTTAACCTATCAATTTCACGCACAGGCTGCTGTAATGAGTAGTAAACAAACGGTTTGGGTCTTCGTGCAGAATGTAGGGCTCATGTATTATGATGCTACGAAGGGATTCCTGGAATTGGTCGACCACAAGGTTTGGCAGGCTAACTGCTTGGTGTCAGATAAGCAGGGAAGTATATGGATAGGTAATAATAAGGGCCTTCATCGACTTCGAAAATCGCAGAATAATAGATTCATCTATCAGCATTATGCAGCCATAGGTAGTCAACCTGTCATGAGCCTAAGTCTCGATAAACAAGGGCAAATATGGGTTGGATCAGATGGAGGAGGTGTTTTTCAGATTAATCCTCAAACGGAAGAACACCAAGGCTTTTTTGCAGGCGACGCGGCCGATAATCTATCAAGCGCTGCCGTATACGCAATATATATAGATAATGCCGATCGGAAATGGATCGGCACCTTAAGAGGCGGTTTAAATATACTGGATAAAACGGCTAATCGGTTTAAATTGGTGCAACGTAATGGTAATCATCCGAATGCCTTAAGCAGTAACTTTATTATTTCTTTTTGTGAACAAGATCGTGATCATGTTTGGATAGGTACCGACGGTTCGGGAATAAGCTTGTGGAACCGATCTACCAATACATTTAAAAACTTTAAGCACGATCCCCACAATAGCAATAGCATCAGTAATAATTATGTGGTGAATATTATAAAAGACGATGAAGAAAATCTGTGGATTGCAACTTATGGCGGCGGAATTAACAAGTTTAACCTTCGAACCCGTCAATTTAAGCGATATCGTTGCGTTAATACCGTGTACCGATATGAAGAAGCGAACGTATGGGCACTTTATAAAGATAGCAAAGGAGGTATATGGGCAGGAACCTTGTCGGACGGAGGGCTTTATCGGCTTAATAAGAAAGGAGACTACTTTGAGCTTGCGGACCATTCGATTACCAACCTGCTTACTATTACGGAAGATGAAGACGGACAGTTATGGGGAGGAACGTTCAACAGTTTGATAAAAATAGATCTCCAAGCCAAACAGCATGTCCGGTTTCCTTTGGGTAGTGCGATACGTGCCATTAAGCCGAGTGGAAAGGGAAAATTCTGGTTAGCCACCGAAGGTAAGGGCTTAATGCTTTTTGATAAGGTGAAAAGATCATTTAAAACCTATTCAGAATCCGATGGGTTGCCCGAAAATGCCGTATTGAATATCTTAGAAGACAACAGCAACCATTTGTGGTTGAGTACCTTCAACGGTTTATCAGAATTTTCTCCTCGCGACAATACCTTTCGTAATTTCTTTGCTGCCGACGGGTTACAGAGCAATCAGTTTAACTATAATGCAGCGTTGAAACTATCTACCGGCGAATTGTTGTTCGGCGGTATAAATGGATTCAATATCTTTCTTCCAGAGACGATAACATCGTTAGAAAGTAAAGCACCGTTGCGCATTACGGGCATCCGAATAAATAATAAGCCGATAGAAAATTCGGATTTAAATACCGGCGAGAGCGGACTTAGTGAGATTAATACACTTAAACTTCCTTATGATCGTGCGGTACTTTCGGTAGATTTTGCAGCTTTAAATTATAGTTTTCAAGATAAAATCAATTATGCATTCTACTTAGCGGGCTGGGAAGACAATTGGAATTATGTCGGCCATACTCGGAGTGCAAATTATGGGAAATTGCCTCCGGGAAAATACGTTTTACATATTAAAGCCTCCGATGCCGATGGGCAGTGGATGCCAAATGAACGCTTACTTTACATACAGGTATCACCGCCCTGGTGGGCTACTTGGTGGGCTTATGGTTTGTATGGTATTCTCTTTCTATTTACTGTGACAGGTTATAATCGCTATAGAAAAAGCAGTTTGCAACTGAAATATGAAGTGGAAACGGCAAAAATGGAGAAAGAAAAGGAACACGAATTGAATGAAAAGAAAATCGCGTTTTTCACACACGTTTCGCATGAACTCCGTACACCCTTAACGCTCATTATTAATCCAATTAGAGCCTTGCTGACGAAAGAAAAGGCACAGAATCTAGAGATTTTGCAAAGCGTATACCGGAATAGTAAACGGCTTTTAAGTATGGTAGATCAATTGCTTTTATTTAAAAAGGCAGAAAGTGATTTGGATAACCTAAAGATCGTTCAGCTTAATACCGACGAGCTGTGTCAGGAAATTTATCAATGTTATGAGCAGCAGGCTAAGTTAGCATCGATTGACTTTTTTTTGGAATTGCCCGAAACAACCGAGCCTATCTATGCTGACCGGGAAAAAATAGAAGTTATTTTGTTTAATCTGCTCACCAATGCCTTTAAGTTTACTGCAACAAGAGGCACGGTGACATTGAAACTACGTTTTCACGAGGATAAAGTTCAGTTCCTGGTAGAAGACAATGGTTGTGGAATACCGCGTGAATATCAGAACGAACTGTTTGAGAAATTTGCGCGACATGCACATGGACAACAAAGTGGCTTCGGAATAGGCTTATACCTCTCCAAAAAATTTGCCGAACAACATGTGGGAACGCTGGATTATTTCAATCGGCCTGATGGGGGTAGTACCTTTATCCTTTCTTTACCGCGTGGGCGACAGCATTTGCAAGATCGCTTAATTTACGAAGACATCGGTCAGAAATCGATGTTCTTGGAAGAACTTTTGGAAGAGCCGATCAGTAGACCGCAAATAATAGATTCGTACGCTAAAGGCAAGACAATGGTGCCTACAACTTTAATCACTAAAAAGCCGTTGATGATGATAATCGACGATAACCAAGAAATCGTTGATTATCTATATAGGTGCTTTGAACCAAGCTTTTCTTTGATGGTTTTTCATAACGCTAAGGATGCATTGGCAGCTTTGCCGAGTAAAATAGCTGACATTGTTCTTTGTGATGTGATGATGCCGGATATGGATGGACTTCAGTTTGTAGAGGAGCTGAAAAAAAACAAACTTTGGCATAAAATTCCTGTGATTTTATTGACTGCAAGTACTTCAGAAGAAAATAAACTTAAAGGTATAGAGTTAGGGGCTGACGATTATGTTAGCAAACCCTTTAATGAAGTTCATTTGCAGGCAAGAATACAGGCCCTGTTAAAACAAAAAAAGGTAATTGAAGAAACATTTTATGAACAGGTAACTTTGTCAACCCGCATCGGCATTTCTGAAGAAGAGGTAGCTTTTTTACAACGCTGCGAGGACATTGTTCTCAAACACTTACATCATGAATTTACTATTAAGAGCCTTGCGGCCGAAATAGGGATGAGTCATTCGGCACTTTATAAAAAGATTAAGAGTCTGTCAGGACGTACCGCCAATGAGTTTATGCGTCTGATTAAACTAAGAAAAGCAGCGCAAACACTGTTAAAAGAGGACGTAAATATCAATGAAGTGTCAATAATCGCGGGGTTCAATGATGTAAAGTACTTTCGCGAGCAGTTTCAAAAGGAATTTAGCATGACACCTTCTGAATATGTAAGAAAGTATAAAGGATTATTTCAAAAGAAGTATCAAATTAGTTGATCGCTATTAAAATCAAATCGACTTCTCCAGTCCGGAGAAGAACCGGTTCCTCTTGTGTTTACCCTCAGCGGATATTTTGGTTATATACTAACAGTACCCGCTATATAGAAAATGAAAGAAAAGCGAAGAGATAGTAAAGGAGTAGTGAAGGATACGTGGACCTGACGTGGACTAAAGGTGGACTTGACGTGGAGTTCATGTGGATTATTGGATTGTTTTTTTTAAGAGAAAGAAATGATCACGGGTTGTATAGAGGTAATGCAAAAATACGAATTGATTTAATATTTCGGAATTTTACTACCGGAAGTCAAGCAAAAAAGCTAACGGCATTTACACCGTTGGCTCTTATGAACAAGCATTATCTGTTTATTTACCAAATTATTTGACCTCTTTTTTTGCGGTAGCTGTTTGCACGACGGCTGAGGTTTTACTTTCTCCTTTTAACGCATGGCTTTTACGATGCTTTTTTACACCTTCACCTTTTTTTTGAACTTCAGTTTTAGCTGATACTGTTTCTTTTTTAACATTTTGTTGTGCGAATGCGCCGAAAGTTGATGCAACTAATGCAAGCGCTAAAATTGTTTTTTTCATGGTATTTATCTTTTTAATACATCGGAAGCTTTTGACGGCTCTTTCAATTTATGTCTTTGCTTCCGTTGTTTTGTTATACCAAAGTTGAGAAGTTAACATGAAGATTTGATGAAGATGAAATTCAATGACGTGTAATAGGTATATGCAATGCAATAGTGGTCCCTTCGTGAAGAATACTGGAAGCCTGGATATCCATCGTGTGGAAAGCAGCGATACTTTTGGCAATCGCCAGCCCTAAGCCATGCCCTTCTTCCTGTGAAGTACTGAAACGTTCATAGCGATTAAATATGTGTTGTAATGTTTCCGCTGTCATGCCAATTCCAGAATCCTCAAAGAAAAGAACGAGATGGTCGTTTTTTATCTCGTTGTAGACACGAATTGTGCCATGCTGTTGGTTATATTTTATGGCATTTTTGATGAGGTTGGCAAAAAGAATGTGAATCAGTGTTGAATTTCCGATGATATTGAGCTTCGGCGATAATTGGTTGTGTAATTGGACCTCTTTATTAGCCAGTAAATCGTCCATCTCAACTCGAATCTCTTCAATCAAGTTTGTGAGATCGATTTTCTCGAATTTTTCGTATTGTCCATTGTCAATCTTCGCAATCAAAAGTAGATCTTTTATGGTTCTTTTTAAAAATGCGAGCGTCATTAACGAATCACTTATTTTCTGAACGGCTGAAGTGGATAGACTTTCATCGTTAAGCATATTTTCAAATCGGCTACTTAAGGTACTGATCGGAGTAAGTAGTTCATGTGAAACATTTGAAGTGAATTGCTTTTCGACATCCAACTGTCGACTTACTTTTTCCATTAGTTGCATCAGGCTTCTATCTAACAGTAGGAAATCTTCTGTACTTGTTTTCTCGGGAATATAGCTAAACTGTAAGGGATCGTTAATTTTATTCAGCTTCTTTTCGACAATATTATAAAATGGTTGTAGCAATTTATTAGTAAAAGATATATCAATGATTAAGGTTATGATGATGGAGATAAGAAGTGCTAAGCAGGTAAATAACCAGATATTTTTCTCCAATTTACTTAACACAACCGTAGTTTCGCCTATTTCCAGGCGATAATTGTTTTGATGAAATCTAAAATAGTAAGTATAAATGAGGTAAGGTTGTGTTTCCCCCTCTATTTCGCGCGTTTGTTTGATGAAATTACCATGGTTGTTTTTAACGAGTTGCTTAATGGGAGTTAGAATAATAAACTCTTCCTTTAAAATGTTATAGTCGGTAAAGTTGGCTTGGCTTTGAATAAGGTGGTCGATCTGTTCCTGCGTAAGTCCATGCATGAATTTCTTGCGCTTGTCTACGAGGCGCTGCTGCAAATGATGATTCGAAATGCTATCCGTAAAAAGGTAAATAACAAAACTGAACACCAAGATGATGATTACCTTGGTAAGTGAATTATATAGCGCTATTTTATTGGAAAGTTTCATAAGCGACGCCAAATAGGTTACAATTTAACTCGGTAGCCAACCCCGCGAACGGTTTCGAGCCAATCGACCTCGGCATGTTGTTGTAGTTTTTTACGTAAGTTCTTTATATGAACATCTACAAAATTGGAGTCAACATAAGCATCGTAGAGATCACCCCATATATGTTCTGTGAGACTCATCCTCGCCACTACTTTGTTTTTGTTCAACACTAAATAAGCAAGTATATCATATTCTTTTTTGGTGAGATTTAATACCACATTCCCGTAACAGAAGGTCCTTTGCTGTATATTTAACGAAAAGTCACGTACGGGAATGTTATTATCGTTCACCTGATGTTTCCTGCGTATAATTGCATGAATCCTAGCGCGCAATTCCGGCAACGAGAATGGTTTAGGCAAATAGTCATCTGCTCCCAGCTCTAAGCCTGCTATGCGATCGTCAATAGCCCCTCTGGCCGAAAGAACAATCACTGCATCCCTTCTGTCTTTGAATTTTTTTAGCTCGTTTATTATGTCCAAACCGTTGCCATCCGGTAGTGTAATATCCAATAAAATGAAATCATAGGTGCTTTCTGTTATTTTTTCCAATGCAGAGCTTTTTTTCCATGCATGGTCGATTACGCATCCCTCTTCTGTAAACAGAAATTCAGCCACTTCGAGCGCAAGGTCTTTCTGATCTTCAACAATAAGGATTTTCATGTTTATCCAATAAACACATTTATGAACGCTTTGTCTTTATATTAAAATATTAAAGCAAAGTTAATACTATTTTACCCCCTAAACTATCATATTTTGCCACCCCTGCCATCCGTAAAAATCTTTCATAATTGCATACGATAGATGATGTCAACGACTAAACCATATGGCCATCAGCTATTGAAATCAACCAACAACATTATGGAACGTATTTTTTTAAATTATGAGCAAATCTAGGACCTATTGTTTCCAATATGGAAGTTTATTATTCATTTTTCTTCTGCTGGCGAATGTACAGCTGGTAGCAGCTCAAAATGTTCAAGTTACAGGCCTTGTAAAAGATAGCCGGGGGCCTGTTGCTGGGGTATCTATAAGAGAGCAGCGTAACGGAAAGGCTTTGGGGCAAACAGGAGATCAGGGAACCTTTAAAATTGAGGCCACGGAGGGCGCGGTTTTGATTTTTTCATGTATCGGCTATAAATCGAAAGAAATAGGCCTTAGTACATTGGCACCAACCCGCCAGGGGAACTACAATGTAAACGTGGAGTTATTGCCCGACGATGCTAATGATTTGGATGAAGTGGTTGTAGTTGGTTTCGGAACGCAGAAGAAAGTGAACCTCACAGGCGCCGTGGGAATTGTCAGCGCTAAAGATTTGGAAGCGCGGCCTGTACAGAATGTTACACAGGCACTTCAAGGAGTTCTACCTGGGTTAAATATCTCTACACAAGGATTAGGTGGAACCTTGAATGCAGGTAGAAGCGTTAATGTAAGAGGGACGGGTACAATTAGCGGTTTTTCGTCTGGAAGCCCCCTAGTGCTGATTGATGGGTCGGAAGGGGCTTTAGATGCCTTGAATCCGCAAGATATAGAGAGTATATCGGTATTAAAAGATGCCGCCTCTTCTGCAGTATACGGCTCAAGGGCACCCTTTGGAGTTATTTTGGTAACGACAAAAAAAGGAGCTTCCGGAAAAGCTAGGGTAAACTATAACAATAGTTTCCGCTGGAGCACCCCTGTATTGCTGTTAAAAATGATGAATTCGTATGAGTTTGCTACTTATAGGAATGACGCTGATTATAATGGTGGAGGAAGTGGCCAGAAATTTAGCCCAACGGTGGTTCAAAAGATGAAGGACTATATAGATGGGCTTTTGGATCCAAGCGACGTAGCTGTAGCCAGACCCGACGGTAAATGGGATTATGATAATACTTACGGAAATGTAGACTGGATGAGGGAATATTATCGCGACTGGGCGCCTGCGAATGAACATAATCTGAGTATCAGCGGAGGCTCTGATAAATGGACTTATTATTTGTCGGGTAATTACCTTAACCAAGGAGGTTTTATGCGCTATGGAACAGATAAGTTTAATCGCTATGGAGTTACTGCGAAGATAAGTGGACAATTACGCGATAATCTTAATGTCGAGTACATGAGTCGATTAATTCGAACGAATTATGGGCGGCCCACCAGCATGACCGATGGGTTCTATGATAACGTTATGCGCAGAGCTAGACCTAATCGGGCGCTTTATGATCCAAATGGATTTTATATGTCGGATATCAATTATGTAGATGCCTTACAAAATGGTGGTAGGCGTACGGATGAGCAAGATTATATAACACAACAGCTGAAAATGACCTATACGCCTATAAAAGATTTAAATATTATAGGCGAACTGAATTATAGGACAGAAACGCAATTTGTTCATGAAGACGCATTTAAAGTGTATTCACGTAATGCTGACGGAGTAGGTCAATATGTTTCTTTACTTAGTCCCGCGAATGATTATGTTTATGAATATGCCCGAAAACTGTATTTCTTCAATCCCAATCTATATGCAAATTATACAAAAAGTATAAATGACCATAACGTTAAATTGATGATGGGTTTTCAATCTGAATGGACAAGAACAAAGAATTTTAACGCCCAAAGAATGGACTTGATCACTACAGAATTGCCGGTATTGGGATTAACCGGTAATCCTGTTCCTACTGTGGGAGGTGGCTTGGATAAATGGTCAACGGCGGGCTTTTTTGGGCGTATTAACTACGATTATAAAGGCAGATACTTACTAGAAGGTAATCTGCGATACGATGGATCTTCACGTTTCAGAAGAGATGCACGATGGAATTGGTTTCCTTCTGTTTCAGCAGGATGGAATATCGCGCAGGAAGATTTCTTTCGTTCCGTTACTAATACCGTGCAAATGCTGAAGCTTCGTGCTTCTTATGGTAAGTTGGGTAATCAAAATACATTGGATAATTGGAATCCAGCATATTATCCTACTTATCAAACTATTCCAACAGGTACAGCAAATGGTAATTGGTTAGTAGACGGTGCTAGGCCAAATACGTCGGGTGCGCCGGGCTTAATCAGTACCTCCTTAACATGGGAGAAGATTCGGAATTGGAACTTTGGTTTGGATTGGCAGCTCTTGAACGGTCGATTAAGTGGCTCGTTCGATTATTATATGCGTTATACAGATGATGGTCTCGGTCGGGGTCAAACCTTACCAGCTACGCTGGGAACAAGTGTTCCACTAGTTAACAATATCGATATCGTTACAAAAGGTTTTGAATTTACGTTGGCGTGGGATGATAAGATTGGAGAGGTTTCCTATGGAGCAAGATTAAATCTTTCCGATTCAAGAACGAAGGTTCTCAACTTCTATAATCTAACCAATGACATTGGATCATATATTGCCGGACAATACATTAATAATATATGGGGATATCATACCATTGGTATTGCCAGAACCAAAGAAGAAATGGATGCCCATTTAGCTTCCCTTCCAAATGGAGGTCAAAATGCCATTTCGGGCGGGGCTTGGGAAGCTGGAGATATTATGTATGCCGATCTTAATGGCGATGGAAAAGTGGATGGAGGCGCTAACTCTTTGGCAAATCCGGGTGATAGAACCATTATCGGAAATTCTACTCCCCGCTATGCAATCGGAGTGAATTTCAATGCTAGTTGGAAGGGGTTTGATGCAAGTATGTTCTGGCAAGGTATTCTAAAAAGAGATTGGGCGCCATCGGGCATGGTATTTTGGGGTACCACCGGTGCCGGCGATTTTTGGTCAACGGCCTTGAAGGACCATTTAGATTATTTCCGTGCCGACCCAAATCACCCACTTGGCCAAAATCTCGACTCCTATTATCCGAGACCATTATTTAGCGGGAAAAACCAACAGGTACAAACCGGGTATCTACTAGATGCTTCCTACATTAGGCTCAAAAACTTCCAGCTTGGCTACACCTTGCCTAATACTTTAACCAGAAACATAAAAATGTCTAATGTTCGCTTATTTGTTTCAGGCGAAAACCTATTGACATTTACTAAGCTCAATGATACACTTGATCCGGAATCAATAGGGATAGGACGTCAAGGAGGAACAGTATATCCTTTACAAAAGGTGTTCGCCTTTGGGATTAACGCAAATTTTTAAGTTAAACAAGCATGAAAACAAATAAATTTGATATAAAAATAACACTTCTCTGTTTTTTGACTATCCTAATCGTAGGATGTAATAAGCATTTGGATATTGCGCCGCAGGCAGCAGTATCGCCGGAGAACTATTTTAATGAAGAAAGCCATCTTAGTGCTTATACAATAGCGCGTTATCAAGATGTTTTCAGAACTACTGATGGATCAGGTGGTGCCGGGCTCTATTTAGATGATGCGACTACCGACAATATGACGAATCGAGGCAGCAATAACCGGTTTTTGCCAGGGCAATGGCGCGTAGGTGCTACAGGTGGTGGCTGGTCTTTTGGGACAATTTTTCAATTGAATTATTTTTTACAGACCGCCTTGGCAAAAGTAGAGGCAGGAGCGGTTATGGGCAATGTTAATAACATCAATCATTATATAGGCGAAGCATATTTAATGCGAGCATTTGTCTATTTCGGAAGGTTAATGGAAATGGGAGATTTTCCCATTATTACGGAGGTGCTACCCGATCAACAAGCTGCGTTGGTAGAAGCAAGCAAACGAAGGCCACGTAATGAGGTCGCGCGTTTTATTCTCAGTGATCTTGATAAGGCTGCCGAACTATTGTTAACCGTTCCTCCAGTTGGTGGGCGAACCCGGATATCAAAAGATCTGGCTTACTTAGTCAAGTCTAGAGTGGCATTATTTGAAGCAACATGGTTAAAATATCATCAGGGAACTGTTTTAGTACCTAACGGTCCGAATTGGCCTGGAGCGACTAAGGACTATAATAGAGGCTATCAATTTCCTACAGGAAGTATAACCAATGAGATTGATTTTTTCTTGGGAGAAGCAATGGCGGCAGCAAAGATTGTAGCAGATGCTCATGCCTTGACGGTTAATTCGATGCATATTAAACAAGGTGTTTCCGATCCTAGTAATCCTTATTTTGAGATGTTTAACTCTGAAAATCTCGCTGCGTATGATGAAGTGCTGCTGTGGAGAGATTTTGATTTGACATTAGGTGTTGTACAATATTGGAATCACTATATATACTATGGTAATGGCTACGGATATACCCGTCAGTTTGTTGATAATTTTTTGATGGGAAATGGTTTGCCTATATATGCTGCCGCTTCCGGGTATGAGGGTGACGATTTTGTGGGTAATGTAAAAGTAAATAGAGACTGGAGGCTTAAGTTATTTATGCGTGCTCCGGGGGAAACCAAAGCGTTTATAAACCTACCCACGGGATCCTCACCGGAAGTGGAGCCAACGGTTCCTAATATAGACCTTGCTAGCAGGTTTTTGGAGGGTACAGGTTATTCTATCAAAAAAGGTTTGTCTTATGACAATAATATGCAATCTATCGTTGGGCGTGATGTGACTGCCATCGTATGTTTTAGAGCTGCGGAGGCTTATCTTAATTACATTGAAGCTTGCTTTGAGAAGAATGGTGGGCTTGATGGTAGCGCTGTTAGTTATTGGCAAGCTATAAGAAATCGAGCTGGAGTAAATCCCGATTTCAATGTAACTGTCGCGGCAACGGATATGAGTAAAGAAGGATTGAACGACTGGGGTGCATATTCGCATGGTAACTTAATAAACCCTACACTTTATAATATACGCCGTGAAAGAAGAGCTGAACTCATGGTAGAGGGGCTACGTTATATGGATTTGATACGTTGGCGGGCAATGGATCAGCTAAACGGGTTTAAGATAGAGGGAATCAAGGTTTGGGGACCAATGAAGGATATATATGGCAGTAGATTAAAATATGGAGGAACGACTACCAATACGGTCTCTGATCCGTCGCTGAGCCGTTATCTCAGGGTACATCAAATATCGCCTAACAATCAGTTCTATAATGGGTATTTTTTCACAGAAGCACATTATTTAAGTCCTATCGCTACCGAGCATTTTCTGATTTCTTCGTCCGATGGTCAGTCAACGGAGACCTCACCTATTTATCAAAATCCGGGATGGCCCGTTACAGCTGGCGCGGGGCCTATTGGCTATTAAAATAAGAACTCCGCCAAATAGATTTTTAAATTTAGTACTAATAATAAACTGGTAACGATAAACCAAGATACAAAACTGACATAGAATGAATAATTATATAGAACTTTTAGCCATCATATTTACAATTAGTTTTTCCTCTGTTTTTGCGCAACGTGTCGTAAATGATCATGTAGGAAAATATGAAAAGGAGGGATACCATCTAGTTTGGTCGGACGAGTTTGACCAGACCGGAGTACCCGATACGGCTAACTGGAAATTCGAGGAAGGCTTTGTCAGGAACAAAGAGAAACAGTGGTATCAAAAAGACAACGCTTGGTGCGATGGCGGGTTATTGATTATTGAAGCACGTAAAGAAGACAAAGCCAATCCGAATTATAATGCGGATAGCAAGCAATGGAGCGAAAGCAGATCAAAAATAACGCATACTTCTTCCTCAATCAATACCCGCGGTTTGCATAGCTGGCAATATGGCCGTTTTGAAATGAGAGGACGAATTAATATCAGTGCCGGACTTTGGCCTGCTTTTTGGACTTTAGGCATTTCAAAGCAATGGCCATCTAATGGTGAGATTGATATCATGGAATACTACAAAGGTAATATCCTTGCCAATATTGCTTGCGGCACCGATCAGCCCTACCAGGCGAAATGGTATAGTAAAACAAAAGCGGTAAAAGAATTAGGGGGCAAAAAGTGGGCATCAGAATTCCACGTGTGGCGAATGGATTGGGATGAAGAAGCAATTGCTTTATACGTAGACGATATCCTATTGAATAAGGTTCCATTGGACGAATTGGTGAATCGAGATGGCTCGGGCTTTAACCCATTTAAGCAGCCTCATTATATCCTGCTGAATCTGGCGATGGGCGGGATCAATGGAGGAGATTTAGGAAATACCCAATTCCCTAATCGTTTTGTAGTCGATTATGTACGAGTTTATCAAAAAAAGTGAATTTATCGCTTCACGATAAAAGATAAAGCAACATCATGGCGGTGCCCGACTTGAAATGTTGAAGCGATATCTTAGCTTTATTGGCTTCGGTATTGATACAGGCGGATTCGTGCTAAATAGATTTAATAAATGAACGAATAATTTATTCGGTTAGGCTTAAAAGATAAAACCAGCCACCTGTGGACCGCCGCCTATAAATAAATCGTTCGCTCAATGCCGATCTGCTCCAAAAAGTAGGTATCGTGTGATACTACAATCAGCGTGCCCCTATACTCCTTGATCGCTATGGTTAATATCTCAATATTTTGGATGTCCAGGTTATTGGTTGGCTCATCAAGTATAATTACATCCGGAGAATTGTTGCCTAGATTAAGGCAACACAGTATCAATCGCATCCTTTCGCCACCACTTAAGGTGCTACAAGGCTTGTTCCAATCATCTTTTGTAAATAAAAAGCGATTGAGACGAACCTTAACTTCGTGCTCCTCGAGGGCAGCTTCGTTATATCTTTGTGCTTGTTCATATACCGTGAGCTCATTCCGGATTAGTGAGTAATCTTGATCTATGTAAATTGCCTTGTTGATCGCTCGCCAAGTGTTACCCAAAGAAGGACTTAATTGTCCCAAAATAATATTGATTAAAGTCGTTTTTCCTGAACCATTCGAACCCGCTAGGTTAATGCGCTCCCCGCTGGCGATCTGAAAGCTTAAATTTTTTCTCCAAAGTTGATGCTCCTTGTAAGCGAAGTTGATATCGACGGCCGTAAATAGTAATTTACCTTTATGCAGCACAGAATCTTCGAAACCAAGCTTTATTTTATCTAGGTCGGCTACAGCCGAACGTAAGGTGTGTAACTCTTGCGAAATACCGTCGATTTTCTCTGTGTGTACGCTTTTAATTTTGGAACTGCTCTTCTCCGCATTGTTTCTTAATGTATTCATCATAATGCGCGCAATACCTGCTTTTTCCTGTTTCTTCTTTCCACGCGCATCCAATTTCTGTTGTCTTTCTATAGTTTCCCGTTCGCGCTCTTTAGCTTTACGTAGCGCTTTCTCCTTACTTTTGATATCCTGATTTAACGCTATCGTTTCTGTATTCTTCTGATCGATATAAAAATCGTAATTCCCTCCGTATACAGCGATACCTTGTTTATTCAATTCGCAAACCGTATTCAACAAGTTCAATAGTGTTCTGTCATGGCTTACTATAAGCAGCGTGCTCGAAGTGGATTCGATAAACTCATAAAGTAATTTTCGACTTACAGCATCTAAATGATTGCTGGGTTCGTCGAGCAGTATGAAATCTGGTTGGTGAATGGAGATTCCTGCTAGGAAAACTTTTGTTCGCTGTCCGCCACTTAAAGTATCCATCCCTTGTTCCAAGTTTAAGTCTTTGAGCTGCCAGCGATCCAAAGCCTCTCTACAACGTTCATCGATGGTCCAGTCGTCAGCTAACAAATCCATCAGTTCTTCCGTAGCTCGCCCTTCTAGTATCTCTCTTAAGGCATGTAGTTTTTCTTCGACACGCAAAGCCTGGGCAATAGTCAGGTGATTGAATTGTCCAAAGATCTGAGGAACGTAATAAGGTCTTGTGACCGTCATCACCTCTCCGGTAGCTTTCAGTTCGCCGCTGATAATTTTAAGTAACGTAGATTTTCCGGAACCGTTATTACCGATCAAGGCGATTTTATCGTGATTGTTTACCGTCAGATTAATGTTATCAAACAGCAATTCTTTGTCCGGATGTATATAGGAAACATTTCGTAGGATAAGCATGAATTTCTTTCTTAAAGGGTACAAGCATAGACCTGGTTGCTATTATTGGCAACGCATGTTCATTTGTTATTGAAAGAAATTAAATCCTACATTTAATGCCTTGTATGGTTTATGATGCAAATATATAATTTTTGTAATGACTATAAAAGTACATTCTTTCTAAGCCAAAGTGTCATGCCGGAAAAATAACCCTGATCTAGCCTGATTGAGCAAAAAGATCGCGTGAAGGCTTGGACGTGTCTTAGTATTCTCCAACCGAGATAGCTTGCTCTTCGAAAATTTGAATTAGTCGTTCACTCCAGATTTCAAGTTCACGCTCACGATCCGCTGGCGATAACCTTGCAGGGCCGTAGACGACGTGAGGAGACAGTACCTCGAAACCGGTAAATTCAAAAATCCCCCGATGAAGCGGACGCAGGATTCCTGCAAGATCCCCGTTAAAACCACCTTTTAGATAATCGCTCTTACCGCCGCCTGTAGTAAGCGATAGTAAAGCCTTTTTATTACTAAAGACGCCCTTTTCATAAATGCGACCGTTCCCATAGAAGCGTCCCATAGCAAATACACGGTCCACCCATCCCTTTAAAATAGCAGGTACACTAAACCACCAAAGCGGAAATTGCCAGATCATCAAGTCACACCATTCAACCTTTTGTTGTTCTGCCTCAATGTCGTCAGCAAAGCCGTTTGTTTTCGTGGCATGGACTTCCTCTAATTGCTGTTTATAAAATTCCGGATTGTGAACGCTGACAAAATTGCTTCGATCTGAGATAGCGTTAAAACACATTTCGTATAAATCAGATACCTTTACTTCATGCCCAGCTTTGGTAAGGGTATCGATGGCCATTTTAAACAAGGCTCCGTTCATGCTTTGAGGTTCCGGATGTGCATATACAATGAGAATTTTCATACAAATAATATTTATGTTTTAATAAAGCGTCGACAAAATTATTGGCTGATCCTTATATTTGCCAGTATGCAGCCCTTTGTATGAGGCACACAAAATTGTAAGTAATGAGTTTGCATAATGAGTAAGAGAAAGCCTACATCCACCAATAGCATTAACCGAGAAAAGTTGATAGACTTTTGCGGGATGATGTATGCGGTTGATATGTTGGGAGGACGATGGAAGCTGATCATTCTATATAAACTTGAAAAAAAGACACTACGTTTTAGTGAGCTAAAAAAAATTATTCCCGGCATTACCGATCGTATGTTGACTTTGCATTTACAGGAACTGGAAAGAGATGGATTGGTCGAACGTACAGTTTACGCAGAGGTCCCGCCTCGGGTCGACTATCGACTCACAGCAAGCGCGCAAGCGCTTATCCCCATTTGGCAACAACTCGAACAATGGGGAGTGGCGCACAAACAATGCAGAGAAGAACGAGATTCTTAGCTTAAGATTTAACGTTACCATAATATAGACCCCTTATCTTTGCTATAAGAGTTAATTGAATGCAACCTGTCCTGGAAACATGCGAAAAGGCCTTAATCGAAAGCATGCGGAACGATGACGCCGCTGCTTTTGAGCAGCTCTTCGAACGATATTGGGAGCATCTTTATCAGCGAGCTTATTATAGGCTCCGAAGACGGGAACTGGCCGAAGACCTTGTACAAGATGTTTTTGCTGATTTTTGGATTCAACGGCACAATTTACAGATTCAAAGCGATCTCGGAGGCTATCTCGGCGCTATGCTTAAATATAAAATTATTCGTTGGGCAAGCCAACAAGAACGCGAGGAGGAATTGCATGCGCACTTATTTCAGCGAATGGAAGAGATCGAAGACGGCGTTATTAGTCTTCTAGAAGTTGCATCCCTACAACAAACCATAAATGAGGCAGTGCGAGCCTTTCCGGAGAACATGCGGAGCGTTTTTCTGCTGCGTATGCAAGACTATACGATAGGTGAGATAGCCGAAGCATTGCAACTAGCCGACCAAACCATTCGAAACAACCACACGGAAGCACTGCGACGGTTGAAAACCAAACTCATTGAGTCGCATCCCCATTTGCCTATTTATTCTTTACTGACAATCCTGTTTACAAAAACTTAACAATTTAACCATCTTTTCTTGAAGTATAGATCGTGCACTTTATACACTATAGTATAAAATCAGCAGGTGTGAAATTTAGTGTATATAAAGATTTATTGAAAAGATATCATGCAGGTGAGAGCACCAAAGTGGAGCGGCAGCTTGTAGACATATGGTACGATTCATTTGAAGAGGAGAGAGCGGTGGCGGAAGTTCGCCCCGGCGAAGAAGAAAAGTTACGTGTAAAAGAACGTTTGAGAAAACATATTGACGCGAATAAGCAGGAAGAGCCAAAGCTTAAACGTAATAAGCAAAAACGTCTTGCACCGTGGTTGAGAGTCGCGGCGGCAGTTATCATGCTGATCCTCGGAATCACTTGGTTCAAGCCTACTGATTTTGGTCTACCGTCCCGTAAATACCGTACCAAAGAGCCGATTGTAATGCACTTTTCTACCAACTCGGGAGAATATAAAACAGTAAAACTTTCGGACGGCTCTGTCGTGACGTTAAATGCTAATTCGTCATTGGTGTTGAAAGATGGTTATGGAGAAAAACAACGTTTTGTTCAGTTGCGAGGGGAGGCATTTTTTGAAATCCGGCCACTTGCTGATCGCCCTTTCTGGGTACAAACGGATGAGTTGTTTATACAGGTTTTAGGTACATCTTTTAACGTAAAAGCGTATGATTACAGGCCTAAAGCAGAAATAACAGTTAGCACCGGTCGTGTACAGGTAAGCAGTGAAAATAAGGGGCAATCATTGCTATTGCATAGAGGTGACGGATATATATATGATCGGGCAAATAAGCAATTCAGAAAGAAAGCTGTTCCCGCTACGCTGGCTTGGCGCGGCGGGTCAATATCCTTAGCGCAGGTGTCTTTTTCAGAGCTGGCGCTGTGTTTTCGCGATGTCTATGGGATATCCTTGATCAGTACCGACGCAACTGTGCTAAATCATCGGTACACGCTCAAACTGAAGTATGAACGGAGTGCTTCACAAACATTGGAGATTATCTGCCATATGTTGAACAAACAATACAGAAAGGAGGCGAATGGATCCTTGAATATCTTCTAATACATTAAGGATAGCTTCCGTAAAGGAAGTAATATCAATCAATCTTTAAAAATTCAACCCTTAACTCAAATGAAATTAATACGCTGGCGCTTTAAATTGCCAATACTACAATCGCTCGCATTGCTAGTTAATATGTGCGCGGTAATTACAATGGCTTCGGCAAATAAACCCGAACAAGGACTTGAGAAGCGAATCCATCTCTCTTTTAATAAAGTAAATGCTTATACACTGCTGAAGGAAATCGAACGAAAGGCATCTGTCGATTTTGCATTTACAGAAGACGTCCAACTGGAAAAGTTGGTTTTCAGTCACATACATTATCAAAATAGTAAACTATCCGAAATACTGTCTGATCTATTTAAAGCAGAAAAAATTGTTTTTGAAGAACAAGCCGGCACTATCTCACTTCGCCGTGTTCAACAGGGATTAGCCGTTAACGGGCAAGTGCGTGATGCTACTAGCGGTAGTCCTGTCATCGGCGCAAATATACAGGTGAAGGGCACATCTCAGCGAGCGACTACCGATCATAATGGTCATTATCAATTGCAAGTTCCAACTTCACAAAGCGTACTTGTTTTTAGTTATATTGGTTATCGGTCACATGAAGTAACTGTCAATGGGCAGGCCCGAATCGACGTGACTTTGCAAGAAGATAACAACCCTTTGAACGAGGTGGTTGTTACTGCCTTAGGAATATCGAGGGAAGCAAAATCGATTGGTTTTTCTCAGCAGAAAGTAGAAGGCCAAACTATTCAAGAATCTCACGAAACAAATTTGCTTAATACCTTGAATGGAAGAGTGGCAGGTGTGCGCATCACCAATTCGAGTGGCGGAATTGGCTCCTCCGCCAACATACAAATTCGTGGACAAAATTTTGTGAGTGGTTACAATTATAATAACTCGCCCTTATTTGTTGTAGACGGCGTTCCGATCAGTAACAATAATGAGCAGTCGACCAGGGCTTATACTGGAAGGCAAGATTTTAATAATCCGAATTTCACTGCCGGAGAAGGAGAAGTAGATTATGGAAATGCGGCGGGAGAACTTGACCCCAATGATATTGAGAGCATAACCGTTTTAAAAGGACCAAATGCTGCGGCGCTTTATGGTTCGCGTGCAGCAAACGGAGTTGTATTAATTACTACCAAGTCGGGCAAGGGAACAAAGGGTGTTGGCGTTAGTTTCAATTCGCAAGCGAGCGCAGAGGCTCCACTTAAATTACCGGACTATCAGTACGAATATGGCCAGGGCCGCGATGGCGAATATAGCTATGTAGACGGCATGGGAGGCGGCTTAAACGATAATGTGATGGAAAACTGGGGGCCACGCCTGAATGGCCAGCTAATTCCGCAATTTGACTCACCAATCGATCCAGCTACAGGGCAGCGTATACCTACCCCCTTTATTGCCTATCCAAATCAATTGAAAGACTTTTTTCAAACAGGACAAACTTTCACTAATAATTTAGCTATAGCGGGAAGTAATGAAAAGTTAAATTTCCGATTTTCTTATACAAATACCTCTCAGCGCGGAATTGTACCGAATACCGATTTAAGTCGTAATGCTGTTGGGTTAAATGCAGGTTATGCTATTACTCCTAAGTTAAAAATAGATGTGAATATGAACTATGTTAATTCAGGAAGTGATAACCGCGCAAGTTATGGTGCCAAGAATGAGGATGCCATCATGAAAATCTTCCTATATATGCCTCGAAATGTAAACATAAATAGCTTGCGTAATTATTGGGCAGATGGTTCATTGCGAACGAGGCAACTTTCGCCCATTTGGGGTTTAAACAGCAGTCGATTAAACAATCCTTATTTTGTTGCTTACGAAAATCTAAACGGTAACAACCGTGATCGGGTTTACGGTAATGTAAAGTTTACCTATAACTTCTTGCCGAACTTAAGTCTCATGCTGCGTACCGGTCGTGATTTCTATAATGATAAGCGTACGATGCGTCATGCTGTGTCATCGGCACAATATGTTAATGGATATTATCAGGAAGATGATGTTTATTTTCTTGAAACGAATCATGATGCCTTACTTTCTTATCATACCAAGATCAACGACGATTTTAGCGTAAATGCATCCTTGGGAGGGAATTTGATGAATCAGGAATCAAAACGGCTCGGTGCTATTGTAGATCGTCTATCAATTCCCAATGTGTACAACCTGACGAATAACGCTTCTCCCATTGTGGCAGGTAATATTCGTCAACAAAAAAAAATAAATTCAGTTTATGGAACTGCTCAGGTTGGCTATAAAGACGCTCTTTTTTTAGATCTCACCGGGAGAAACGACTGGTCAAGTGCATTACCAAAACAAAATAGATCTTATTTCTATCCATCGGCATCCCTCAGTTTGGTGGCAACTGAACTTTTCGGTTGGCGTAGCGACGCCTTAAGCTATTTAAAACTTCGCAGTAGCCTTTCTTCGGTAAGGCGAGATCTCGAGCCCTACCAGACGATGCCAAATTTCCAGGTTACACAGGGATGGAATGGTGAGACGGTTGCTGTACACAATAATAATTATCCCAATCCGGACATTCGGCCCGAGAAAGTTAGCTCATATGAATTTGGTTTTGATTCGAGATTTTTCAATAACCGCTTGGGGATCGACTTTACTTATTATAGAAGCACTACCACCGATCTGATTATTCCCGTTACGCTAAACCCTTCGGCAGGATACGATACGAAGTTAATGAATGTAGGTAAAATGAAGAATAATGGTGTTGAACTAATGATAGATGTAACCCCCATAAGAACGAATCAATTTAGTTGGAACGTAAATGTGAACTTTGGGCTAAATAGAAACCGAGTGCTCTACTTGGCGGAAGATTTAGGCATTTCGCGTATCCGTCAGCTTGAGCGTTGGGCATCTTTGGAAATGCGTACCGAAAATACAAAAGGTGATGGTTCTTTTGGCTCTCTGTACGGTGATTACCTGATTTATCAGAACGGTACACTGACGCATCGTAACGGTTTACCCCAAGAAGAAAATGGCGACTGGGGATACTTGGGTAATGTAAATCCTGATTATACCGGAGGGATTACTAACCAATTTTCCTATCGCAATTTTGACCTCAGCTTCCTCTTCGGATTTCAGAAAGGAGGTGTTGTACATTCACGTACTTATATTGAGGGAATCAATAGTGGCTCTTTGAAGGAATCCTTAGTAAATCGGGATGCAAATGGTGGTGGTACAATGATTGGTGAAGGGGTTGATATTGATACGGGCGAACCGAACGATACAGAAGTTACGGTGCGTAACTATTGGCGAGCTTACTATAACAATGACCGTATTGCCACTTTTGATGCTTCTTATATAAAACTGAGGGAGGTGAAAATTACATACCGACTGCCCGAAAAATTATTGAAGCGTACACCGATAAGACAGGCAAGCTTTTCGCTAGTGGGACGTAACCTTGTCCTATGGTCGGACGTGCCCAACATTGATCCTGAAGTATCCGGTTACGATGGCCAATTTCAGGGTTTAGAAGCCTTTTCACTTCCTTCACTACGTAGCTTTGGCGCTGCGTTAAATATTAACTTTTAGAGAAAGCACCATGAAGAAGTTGATCTATTTTTCACTGTCGATCCTTTTACTCATTTTTGGATCGTGTAAAGACTTTGAAGCAATTAACATTAATCCTAATAATCCGGATATTGTACCTCCTGAAATGCTATTACCCCCCATACTCAGTGGTGCTGTTAGCACCATGACTGCCAGTGGAGGCAGTAGGGCCGGACAATTTGTTCAGCATATTGCCTATTTGGGCGGAACAAGTGAGGAGGATGGCCGGTACAATCTGACGGGAGCCTCTTTTCGTGAGGAATGGAACGGCGCGATGCGTCTGATTAAAGATGTGAATCAGCTACGTTTACTTGCACAGGAGAATCAATTGCCGCATTATGAAGCGGTTGCCTTGATTTGCAAGGTTTATATTTTATCGATCATGAGCGACGCCTATGGGGATATACCTTATGACGAAGCTGGAAAAGGGGATGTGGCAGGATTGGAATTTCCACATTATCAATCGCAGCAGGAGGTATATGGACTAATGCTTAACGATCTGGAGCAAGCCAATCAATTACTAAAAGGCATAGATCCCTCATTGACTATCAATCGCGATATCCTATATTATGGAAACACCGGTGCTTGGCGTAAATTCGCCAACTCTTTAAAAATCCGTATATTGATGCGCCAATCGCAAAAAGCAGATGTCGCAGCTGCGGTAAGCGCCATTTTTAATAATCCTTCGGAATATCCAATATTCGAAAAAGTGGAAGATCAAGCTACATTAGTTTATAATAATAATGCCGATTTATACCGGTGGTTTATTCTTAATCCGCCGGCAGATGGTAGTGGTGTAAACTTCGATGGGAACGATCGTGTAAGCGAAACGATGGTAGATATGTTGCAGAAAGTGGCCGACCCTCGGATGAAAATTTATGTAGCCCCGACAAAAAATTCCTATAACGCCCATCGTAGTAACTCTACTGTTCCTTATGTTTATCGTGGACAGCGGGTTGGGTTGAGTTCATTGGAGCAGAACGCTTTGTACCAGCAAACAGGCCTCAATAAAGATGATTATTCCGTATTGGGTAAACGAATAAGAAAAGAAAATAGGGCCTTCCTCTTCACTTATAGTGAACTTCTGTTTTTAAAAGCAGAGGCAATCGTGAGAAATATGGGGGTGCAGGGAGATGCGGCGGCTGTTTATTTAGAGGGGATAGCCGCTTCATTGGCTAAATGGCCACAAGTAGGTCAGGCATCCAACGAGGAAACGCCTTATATCAGCCAAGCGGAGACAACGGGTTTCTTAAGGCGTACCGATATAGCACTTCGGGAAGAAACAGCTTTGCAACAGATCGCCGAGCAGCAATGGATAGATGCTTTTTTAAATGGCTATGAGGCTTGGGCTTCTTGGAGACGTACCGGTTATCCACAGTTAAAGCCCGGACCATCGGTATTGGCACCTATTCCTGTTCGATATGTGTATTCGGATAATGAACAAAATAACCCCAATCTGATTCAATGGGTAAATGACACAATGGGAGGTAACATGCCTACTCATAATACAAAAGTTTGGTTTCAACCATAAAAGTATTAGATGAATATAAGAAAATGGATATGTGCGTGCAGCTTGGCAAGTAGCGGGCTGTTTGCGCACGCACAGCAGTACACGGTTAACAAAAACGCGCATTCGCACAACGATTATTTACAAGCACAGCCTTTTTATACAGCTTATGCGAATCGTTTTGCTTCCATCGAAATAGACGTGTTTCTGAAAAATGATTCACTTTATGTAGCACACGAAGAGGAGGAGATTAAACCCGGACACACCATTCAGAATCTCTATCTAAAGCCCTTATTGCAACAGATATCTTTGCATAATGGTAAGGTATACCCTGAAGGTGGGCAACTACAATTTTTGATCGACTTAAAAACAGATGGAGAGCCTACCTTGAAAGCATTGGAGCGCCAACTTGCGCCCATTCGGGCTTATTTTGATGTAAACCGAAATCCGGATGCCGTGCGTTTAGTAATTAGTGGTGATATGCCTAAGCCGGAGCGTTTCGGGGCCTTTGATCCAATATTTTACTTTGATGGCCGTACACAGCTTCGCTATAGCGATGAACAGCTTAAACGAGTCGCATTCTATAGTGCACCTTTTCAGTCTTTCAGTGTTTGGAACGGTTTGGGAAGAATAACTGAGCCGGAGCGGAACAAAGTAAAGCATTTTATCGATTCGGTGCATGCAGTTGGTAAACCCGTACGCTTCTGGGGCTGTCCCGACACCAAAACGGCCTGGCAGGCCTTTATAAAATTGGGAGTAGATTACCTAAATACCGATTCACCGAATATTCTGGCTAGCTTTTTAAATAGATACGAGGTGAATAGTTATACCCGTAAAAATAAGCATGAAATATATCGGCCAAGCTATAAGCAGGATGGTACGAAAGGAAAGGTGAAGCGGGTCATTTTGCTTATCAGCGACGGAGCAGGTTTCAACCAGCAATGGGCAGCAGCGACCATCAATGGTGGCCAATTGAATATGACACAGTTTAAGCATATTGGTTTTCAGAACACTGCACCGGCGGATGATTACAACACTGATTCCGCAGCAGGTGCGACAGCTTTTGCTACGGGTGAAAAAACAAAAAATCGCTACATCGGTAACGATAGTACCGGCAAAGCTTTGCCCAATTTACCGGAGAAGTTGAATAACATACATATACCAAGTGCTATTCTCACAAACGATCGACTTCCCGGCGCAACACCCGCCTCTTTCTTTGCACATCAAAGCGAGCGCGACTATTCGACAGCCATCGCTTATGATATCCTTAAAAGCCCTGTAAAGCTATTTGTAGGTGGCAGCCACCCAAGCTTAGTCGCAGACAGCGCTAAACTGAAACAGCAATTAATGACAAAAGGTACCGTTATTTGTACCGACCTACGTGAGCTAAATACCGTTTCCGGCGAGCAGCTTATTTGTCTGGCCCAAGATGATCCTTCCAGGGGTTATCATATGTTGGAAGATGCATTTGACGATGCCTTGGCTCTAATGGAAAAGCGGCATGATCGTTTTTTTATGATGGTTGAAGGCGCTAAAATTGACGGGGGTGGACACAGCAATAAGATTGCACAATGTATTGAGGAATATCTAAGCTTTGATAGGATATTGGGAAAGGCCTTGCAATATGCCGATAAAAATGAGGGAACACTGGTAGTGGTGACCTCTGATCATGAAACAGGCGGATTGGTATTGGTAGATGGTAACTATGAGAAGGGCTTTGTACTCGGTGAGTTCGTTACCAATGACCATACCGGTGCCCCTATTCCTGTATACAGTTATGGCCCCGGAGCCGCTAGGTTTACTGGTTTTATGCAAAACAGCGATATCGGGAAGCGCATTTTTGAACTACTCTCCGCTAAATAATCCATTCTTTACCCCACTCTATGAGCAGGAGTGGGGTATTGATATTTAAACTAATAGGAGTGCTAGTTGCGTCGCTTAGAAATCAATAAACTTTGGTTGACTTTTTCAGATAATATTTTTCGATAGCCGGGACTTGCTAAAATTGTCAATTCATTGCCAAGTAAAATCTTATTGCCTTCAATCGACTTAATATTTTTTGGATTGACGATAATAGACTTATGCACCCTGACAAAATCATATGGCTTTAAGTATTCCTCTGCTTCAGTTAAGGTTATATAAGTCATATAGCTTTCAGTAGGTGTATAAATGGTGATATAATTGGCCGTCGACTCGATGTACAGAATTTTGTCTATTAAAACACGGATCAACTTACCCTTTATATCGCTTTTAATAAAGAAGTAATTTTCTTTTTTGCTTGGCTGTTGGGTACTCTGCTTAAGTTTTTGATAACGCGATACCGCTTTTAAAAATCGTTCGTATCCAAAAGGTTTAGCAATGTAGTCGATGACGTCACGATCAAATGCTTCTAAACCGTATTGCGTGTGAGCTGTAGTAAAGACAATATGCGTATAGTCTTTAATTAAATTGGCTAATTCCAAACCTGATATTTCAGGCATGTTAATGTCAAGAAAGGTGATGTCGGCCCTGATTTCATTTTGTTGAAATTTTTGTAAAGCTTCCAAGGGATTTAATGAGGATCCCAATAATTCAAGGGTGGGCGTTTTGTTTATGAATTTGCTTAGCAGGCTTACAGAAGCTGCTTCATCATCAACTACATAACAACGTATCATGCGCATATCTAGTTTTGAGCTCAATCAAGAAGTCATGAACTCTGTTTTCAATGGATAGGCTAAAACGGTCATTGTAAAAGCTTTGCAGTCTTTCGCGCGCATTTGAAATGCCGACGAAAGTCCCCTGAACAGGCATATGTGTACGTTTTTTATTCCAGGTTTTAAATACAAGTTCACCATGTTCGGCAATTACGTAAACAATACCGGGAGCCTGGTGGTCCGTTAAATCGCCATGTTTATACATGTTCTCCACAAAGGTAGTAAACAAAAGAGGAAGAATTTTTAATTCATTCAGGTCATAGTCTACCAAATTGATTTCTAGGGTGATATTTAACTTGCCATTGGTTCTTATGTGGTTTATTCTAATGAGATTTCGGATGTTCTCCAGTTCCATCTGAAGCGGTACCTCATGGTCATCATCTGTTTTCTGCAAGGTATAGCGCATGATCTCCGACAAGAGCAAAACTGCCTCGCCTGCTTTTTCTGATACGCCTTCTACTGCATCATAGATGAAGTTCATGGTGTTGAAAATGAAATGCGGTTCAATTTGCGTACGCAGTTTAGCATTTTGTGATTTTATTAATTTCATTTTCAGTTCTGCCTGTTTTTGCTCATTTTCAGCACGTTCTTGTTCTAATTTCGCTACTTGTCGGTGCTTCTGCAGCGCATTAATAAAAATCCAATATACTGTGCTCAGCATTATAAAGAAAAGGGCGCGATAACTATGTTTAATCAATAGGGTTTCGAAATTATAACGGCCGCTGTTTTCAGTATCGACTCCTAAATAAAGGAAAAGTGTCTGAATTGTATAATAGGCGATGATTTCGATCGGTATAAGGAAAAACAGCCAGTATTTGTTTTTTCTGGTTAATACCCAATGGGCATGGAAATAAAATAATGCGATAGCGAGACTATACGAACACAAAGCTCTGCCAAGCGTTAACCCCACCTTCAACGCCACTATAAAACTTACCTCATAAGCGATCAGGATAAACCAGCCTACGATATGCCAAAGCACCACTTTTCTCTTGCGCAAAAAATCTGTTGCAAAAATCATTTTAGGTGTCCGATGTTTATTGAAATGCAAATTTCCATTGGCATCGATGCCAATTTACATAAAATTGCTAAAACAAGCTGACAATATCCACTGACAGCTCAAAGATAGGCCCCGTCGGGTAAGGAGAGGTGTTACCCGAGGTGATTACATAGATTTAGGCGAGGCAATTAAATATAGTCATTCATTCCTTAAACTATCTACCGGATTGACAAGGGCTGCACGGATGGCCTGCCAACTAACCGTCAGCAAAGCGATGGTGATTGCCGAAGCGGCTGCTACCACAAACATCCACCATTCAATATTAATTTTATAGACAAAGTTTTCTAACCATTTATTCATCGCCCACCAGGCAACGGGCGACGCCACAATTAGGGCAATTACTACAAGCTTTATAAAATCCTTCGATAACATGGTTACTATGCCCATGGCCGTTGCACCTAACACTTTTCGTATGCCAATTTCCTTTGTGCGCTGGAAAGCAGTCAACGTAACCAAGCCAAATAAGCCAAGACAACTGATGAAGAGTGTTATCGCCATCGCTAGGTTAATAAGTTTAGCAATTTGCCTTTCTTGTTTGTACATGGCCTCGATTGTTTCATCATAAAAGGTGTATCGAAAACCTTCAGGTGGATAGAAGTTACGCCACTGATGTTCAATTGCTTTAAGCGTTGCTTGCCATTGATCCGTATTCTCTGTATCTAATTTAATATTCAATGTAGACAGGCTTGACTTGTCTGACATCATGACCAAAGGCTCTATTGAAGTATAAAAATCTTGTGTATGAAAGTCTTTCACGACACCTACAATAGCATGTTTGGTGTTGCCTAACTGATTGATCATTTTACCGAGAGCCTCTTTGGGAGAAGGAAAGCCAAAAGCCTTAACAGCGGCCTCGTTAATCACAAATTCGCTGATCGTATCAGAAGGAAGTATATTTCTTCCTGCAACGAGTTGCATTTGATAAAGTCGGAGGTACGCTGTATCTATGTTCTTTTTAAACATTTTTATCATGTTTAAGTCTTTGCCATCCACTGCAGTCTGGAAAGGACTGGACGAATACCCGGAGGAAAGGGGCGGGATACCTAAGGCTACAGATTTGATGCCTGGTTGTTTGCGTAGTTCAGAGAACAACGTAAATTGCTTATTGCTATAACGAGCATCACCAAGATATTTCCAGGGTATATCAATCAGCACGATGGCTTCTTTATTAAATCCCATGTCTGCTTTCAACGTATGGCGCAATTGTGCGCCGACAATAATGGTACAGATAATAAACACCATGGCAATGGCAAACTGAAATATAATTAATGCCTGTTGTAAGCTGAATCGCGAGCCCGAGCGGATCACAGTGAAGGAATTTTTAAACACTTCCACTGTTTTTACCCTCGTGATAAGCCAGCTTGGATAAAGGCCCGCTAAACATGTTATTAGTATTATAATGATGCATACGAATAGCGGGAATACATGAGGTTCGCCGCTAAAGGTAACTCCTGTAGGAATAAGCTCCTTTAATATTGAAAATCCGATTTTGCCGAAAGCAAACGCCAATATCGACGCTATAAATGTAGTCAACAGCGTTTCCACTAAAAATTGGTTCATCAAATGCCATTTACTGCTTCCCAAGGTCTTTCGCACTCCTATTTCCTTTCCCCGTTGCGGCATTTGGGCAACGCTTGTATTGATATAGTTGATGCAGGCAAGTATCAATAAAAAAACACCGATGCCTACTAGTCCAAACATGACCGGTTTACTGGTTTTACTAATACCATAATCGCTTACATCAGTTGCAAAATGCACCTCTTGTATAGGTAATAATTCATACGATTTGGTTTTCTTTAATTCACTTCCCCGTTCATCTGCAAAAGCTTTCCAATGTCTTTTATCAAGCTCGTTAATCTGCTTGAGCTTGGCGATTACATTTGCATCTTTTTTGAATTGTAGATAAAGACGATCACCTCCATTTGTGTTTGTCCACATGTAGCTTTCATAAACTTTTCCAGGCAGGGCAATCATTTCCTCCGCGATAAATTCGGAAGGTTTATTAAAATCGGATACGATGCCGGTTACCGTTCGTTGTACAGTATCCCGCCCATAATAAGTAATCGTTTGATGTAACATATCTTCCGGTTTTGCATTTGGAAAATATTCCTTTGCACGACGCTCGGTAAGGACAACACTTTTTGGATCTGTTAAGGCCGTTACTTTGTCGCCTGCTAACCAATTATAGGGCAACATTTGAAAGTATTGGTTATTCGTTGCTGCGACATGCTGTGGGTCCTCTAATGTAAACTTTTCTCCATTCCGCTGCGTTTCCGCGCGATTAATTCCCTGAAAGAATACGGGAACTACGTGCTCCAATCCGGTAATTTCTTCCTGGATTCCTTGGTATAAGGGTGCCGCCACGCCCCCCATTTTTGAAGTTTTATCTTCAGAAACGAAAGAGGAAATAACTTTGTAGATATGTTCCTTGTTAGGGAGTTGTGCATCATAGCTGAATTCGTAACCAATAATACGATATATAATCCAGCAAGCGGAGATGCTGATACACAGGCCGAAAACATTTAAAGTAGTAAAAAGGCGATTGCGCCATAAATGGCGCAGGGCAATTTTCAGGGTATTATTGATCATTTTACAAATAAATCTGCCTACTGGTTCAACACCATCGCATTAAAAGTAGGGGTGTAACCGATACCTACCAAGAAGCTTGCCACCTTTAAAAGCGCATTTTTTTTGTGTTTGCTAACGATTTTAATTCTCTATCACTGTTCGATTATGAACACTGGCGTTCGAAAATGATCATAATTTAAATTTGGAGTAGTTAATCACAGTCTTCTATATTCCGTACGTAAAGCACCGATAGACCATTCGATATTTCCGTTTTTCAATCGACGTATCGTATTGGGATTACCCATGTAAAACCATTCAAAAAAACGCTTATTATAGCGTATTTCAGTGCTATCGAGTTTTGTTTTAAGAAAGTACTGGTCGTCTTGCTTCGAAATTTCAATGGAATCCGGATTGGTTGTTTTTATGTCAATCCATTTACCTACGAAGAAGCTTGGATCATAAAATTCGTTTATCTTTTTTTTGCGCTCAGTTGCCACCGCTTCAGATATTTTGGAAAGTTCGTTTGACATACCGGCGATATCTATTTGCAGGCGCTTGCTTTCACTTAGATAACGTGCTTTCACATCGACCAAATTACCGGTAGGCATCGGTAGTTTGGCAAGGATAGATTTTCCCTCCCGATCAAACATAGCCGGTAATTCAGTCTGTTCACCATTAACATTCATCACGATATAAAGCCTCCCATTTTTTTGCTTAATTTCTGTCGGTATCGCCAACTCATCGCCCGGGTCTAGCCAAAAGCCTATATATTTTTCCGGATCCTTGCCGTTCGAACAGGCGGCGTGAAAAAAAATGATCAACGATAAAAGATGGAAGATAAACAATTTGTGTGATGCCATTAGTGCTCGGTTTATATGTTCTACTGAAGTAACGCGCTACTTAGCAAACGGTTTTAAAAATTGCCATAAATGCCTTCCAATAATAAAATGATACATGCGATAACGTTATTGGAGTTCTACAAATGTTCTCTTTTTGAAAAGCTCGAAAACGGAGGGAGCGCTCATAAAGAACCAGATAGCGAGCACTGGATCGCATACGGCACACCCTGCTGATGAGCTTGGTGACATAGGGACAATGGGATTTCCGTAAAAATGATGGAGCAAGTCGTAAATAGTATGAACTAGCCGTCTAATAGCAATGTAATTGTAATTCTTAAGTCCTTTATATGACAGAAAAATCATGACGATACCTAATGGAAATTCAAGAAGGCCCAAGCCCCCGCTCCAGTAAGTGGCACCAGCGATTCTTACGCATGTACATTGTAATAGACAGCCTTAAAACAAGCCTCATTAAAGAGTGTTATCTTTGTGTTATGGTATTTCATCCCGCAGGCGAAGATCCCATTAAGGTGCCACGTTTTGAAGAGGCGGCCGGCTTTTATACTACGAAGCAGCGTAGTTACAACATGTCGCGTGTGAAAGGCAAAAACTCTAAACCGGAGTTGACGCTGCGTCGTGCGCTTTGGGCCAAAAATCTGCGTTTTAGATTACATGATAAGGCCTTACCCGGCAAACCCGATATCGTTATAAAAAAATACAAATTGGCAATTTTTGTTGACGGTGAATTTTGGCATGGTTATAATTGGGAAAAGAACAAACATCAAATTAAAAGCAACAAGGCATTCTGGATACCCAAAATTGAACGTAACATGCAGAAAGACCGTATCAATCATGAAAAGCTTAGAGAAATGGGCTATACTGTTTTTCGTTTTTGGTCAGACGAAGTGAAAAGAAATCTACCACGGGTTGTCAATCAGATTATGCTTTATGTAGAAACGGCCAGAGAGATTAAAATACCTTGATCCGAGTAATTCAATTTATGAGTTTACGGTTACAAGACGCAGATGGTATTCCTCGCGGATTTTAATCTTAGTGATACCAATTTAAAAAGATAAACGTTAAAATAATATATTAAATATTTATATGTACTTGTTTCGAACCCCGGCTAGTGCCGGGGTTTATTTTGTTTAGTTTTGTTTAGGTCTAATATTTGCCCTCTAAATCAAATTAGATCCTAAGCGAACCACGAAAACCCCTAGCAGCATAATAAGAGTCGGCACCATTGTGATATACAAAGACATGGTCATACCGACGATCGCAAAAAAGAGCACCGCCAAGTTTTCGAATATTTTCGGGTGTTATTATCCAGCTGGATGTCTTCATGTCGAACTTTCCAAGCTCCTGTAAGGAGCGATACTGTTCTTCCGTTAACATTTCAATACCCATTTCAGCAGCCATATCCATCGCGCTATTTTTCGGTTTATGTTCTTTTCTTGAATCCAGTGCGACGCGGTCATAGCAAATGCTTCGACGCCCCTTTGGGCTTTCCGCTGAACAATCAAAAAAGATGTATTCATCTGTAGTTTGATCTAAGCCGACAACGTCCGGTTCACCTTCGGTCACTTCCATTTCATGTAGAGACCAGAGCTTTTCAGGATTTCCCTCCAATCGTGCCTGTATTTTTGTCCAGTCAAGATTCTTATGACGTTGCATATTTTTTTCAAAGCGCATTTTCAATGTCTTGAATAGCTCTTCAGATTGCTCTTTAGACAACCTCTTTGTATTATTTGCCATATTATTTTTGCTTTGTTATTCAGTTCAATTAAGATGATTTAGTTTACGACTTCAGAAAGCATCAAACCAACATATTAATCGTTTAATCCTTTTCCCTCCAGTATTAGTGGTATACACTTTTCAATCCTCGCTTCTCTTGTCTTCGCCTGTTTAGGCTGAGAAAAATGAAAGATATAGGCTCTTTGCCGGCCTGGCGTCAATGCTTCAAATGCAGCTTTCAAAACCGGTGTTTTATTTAGCTTATGCAGAAATTCGTCCGGGATTGTAAAATCCGCAGTCTTTTTGAAATTTACTTTCAATCCTGCTTTTTCTACTTCAATCGCTTCATAGATGTAAGCCTTTATGAGGGCTTCCATCTCGATTATCTGTTGCACATGCGTGAATCGGATTTGGCGCGCTGCCTGCACATTTTCTGTTTGCTGAATTAAGATGCCGTTGATGTCCTGCAAGAGAGCTCCTTTGAAAAACAGAAGGGCGCAATATTCTTTAAATCCGTGGATTAAAACGATGTTTCTTTCTTGGTTATCAGGAGAAGTGTTTCGGAACGTGTAACAAGGATTACCCCACTTCAGTTCTTCGCTTAGCTGACAGTCAAGTATAATCGTTCTTAGTCTTTTAAATGCGTTTTGCCACTTTTGTTCCTCATTGAAGAAGAAATCAACTTTAGGATTCATGTTTTTTTTAGTTTTTTAATAGTCTGCGGTAGCATACTAGGTCTATTCGATTATCGGTTAGCTGTGACAAGCGTTCTCTCCGCCGGTCTGAAATACCAAGATATTACCGTTAAAACTAAAAGAAGTAGCGGCGGAAATATTTCTTTCACCGGATCGCCGGATGCTATGTGAGAAAATATCGCTCCCGACATAGCAAAGAAAAAACCTGCATAAGCCCATTCCTTTAATAAAGCAAATCTAGGAATAAGCACCGTTACAACACCTAAAATTTTCCAAATACCTATTATTGTTAATAAATAGATCGGATAGCCTAAATGTAATGTCACATCGACCTCCTCTTTTATTTTCATTAATTGGACAATTCCGGTCGAAAGCATTCCCAATGAAAGCCAAAGTGTAGCAATCCAATAAGTAATTTTTCGTGCTTTGCCAGCGGAGCGATTTAGCATATTCATCTTTCTTGTTTTAATTTGTTTACCATGTTTTGTAGACGGTTATGTGCCATGTTAATGTCTTGGGCAAAAGGTAACTTTAGCATTTCGTCGCGAAGAGCTACCGATCTAAATATTGTGTGTATCGTGAGTTTGCTTGTGTCGACCGTAAGTTGTTCAAATTCCAGAAACTCAAGTTGAACGTCAAAAGGTGCATTTTCCATTTCGAATGTCCGTATGATTTTTTGGTTTGGAATAAACGCGTGGATTGTTCCGTTGGCCCGAAAAAGAACGTTTCCCTGCTCATCTCTTGTTTCGAATTGCCAACTACCATGCTTTTTACCTTCAAGTTTTAGTACATTCGTTCCCATCCACTGTTTAACAATTTCAGGCTCTACATGAGCCTTAAAAAGAAGTTCTAGAGGTAAATCAAATTCTCTCGTAATCATTAATTCCTGCTTACCATCTACGGCATGCACCTGCGTCTTATATTTCATAATTCTTATTGATCTATTTTGTAGTTTTTCATAATATGCTCGAGCTTGTCGAATCGATCCTCCCATAATTGCCTGAATTGTTCAATAAAATCCGCAATTTCTTTCATCTTTCGAGGGTTTAAGTGATAGTAAATCTCTCTTCCATTTTGCTCTTGAGCAAGCAATTCGCACGCTGTAAGTATTTGAAGATGTTTGGAAACGGTCGGCCTGGCGGTATCAAAGTTGGAAGCGATGGTGCCTGCAGTCATCGATTGCGAAGCAAGCAATAAAAGTATAGCCCTTCTGGTTGGATCAGCTATGGCTTGGAATACGTCTCTTCTTAAGTTCATCATGTAGCTATTTGACTACAAATATATGTGTAGTTATTTAGCTACGCAATTTTTTTAAAAGAAATTCTCAATTATCTTTTAGCCGGTACTGCACACTTAGGTTGCCCTAATGCAGGGAATATCCTTTAGTATTGATCAGTTGCCACGAGTGAAGTGGTTGGATAAACCGGAGGTAGGGAAATAAGGGACAGAATTCATTCTTATATCTTCAATTTCGCCGACCATAACACCATGCGTTTTTCCCGTTTCCTGTTTAATGTTTTTCCATTCTTCATCTGCCATGAATTTACTCCAAGAGCTTTCCATCGTTTGCGTATCAGGCCATTCTAATAAATAGATAAATTTAGTTTTATCATCAGTTTTAGCTTCCCACATACCTAAAATATGAAAGTTATAAGACTTCATGATACGCAGCGCATGATCGTTAAATCTTTTATGAAATGCGTCTTTATTATGATCAAAAATCTCATAGATTCTTAATTGATGAATCTTTTTTGATGTTGTTTGCTCGGGTTGCTGGGCGTAGCCCGTTGCCGTAAAAAGAATCAGCGTAAAAAAAATTAAGAAGTTCATAAAGTCACTTTTTGATACATGAAAGATACAAATTGTAGGCGAGTATAAATTATTTTATTGTTTCGCTTTTCGCTTTTTCATAATCATAGAACCACTTCACTCCTTTATCCCATGCTTCGGCGCCTACACGCTTAAACCACGATTCATATTGTTGTTTTAAGCGCCCGGCCACTTCCGGTTCTTCCAATATCAAGTTGTGCAATTCGGTGCGGTCGGCTTGTAGATCATAGAGTTGCCATGTTTCAGGCCACTCGGCAACAAGCTTCCATCTGCCATTTAGTACAGCCTTATTCCCTTCGTGTTCCCAAAAGATGGGCTGCGATCTTTTAAGTCTTTGACCAGCTAAGACAGGTTTTAAACTAATCCCTTCAGGCGGTAAAATTGCCTTTCCTTTCCAGCTGTTCGGGTAGTCGGCCCTGCCGATCTCAGCGAGCGTTGCTAGTATGTCTACAATATGCGCAGATTGCCGCTCAAACGCTCCATTTCGCGAGGTAGGAATGCCATTTGGCCAGGAAATAATGGCAGGAGAAGAAATCCCTCCCTCATGGGTATGATGCTTATATGACCAAAATGGTGTACAGGCAGCTTCCGCCCACCCTTGTCCTAAAAACACGGTCGACTGTGAGGATCCAGGATCAGGGCCTTCGTACTTAGCTTCATAGCCCGGTTCTGCGTTTCCTCCATTATCGGATATAAAAAGAATCAGTGTGTTGTCCAATACACCCCTTTTTTCCAGTCCCGATACCAAATCACCAATACTTTTATCAAGATGCGTTATTACAGCGGCGTAAATAGCCATGATGTGATCATACTTTTCTTTTTCTTTCTTACTGAGGGTTTCCCATTTAGGTACATTAGGGTTGAATGGTGGCAATTTCCAAGACGGATCAATCAACCCAAGTTTCTTTTGTTTTTCATAGCGTTCCCGTCGTAATGCGTCCCAACCTTTCATATATTTACCTTTAAATTTTTCAATTTCAGCAGCCGGAGCCTGTAATGGAAAGTGGGGAGCATTGTGCGCCAGATATAATAAGAAGGGCTTTTTTTCTGAAATAGCTTCATCAATGAAGCGCAATCCATAGTCTGTCCATAAGTCGGTTGAGTACCAGTTCTTGGGTAATTCTTTAGCGTTATTGTCTAATGCACGGCCATTTAAAAAAAGTTTTGCGTTCTTTCCGTTACCGTAGTAAAAACCACCTGCCGGTGCATTCAGTGAACGATCGAAGCCTCTCTTCCAGGGAACTACGCCATGAGGCTGGCCGACATGCCATTTGCCGGTCATAGCGGTAAAATAGCCTGCGTTTTTCAATAATTCGGCGATGGTGATTGTGTGATCATTCAGCTGTCCGCGATATCCCGGATGTTCAGGCCCTTTGTCGTCCATCATGTGCCCAATACCGGCTTGGTGAGCGTAAACGCCTGTAAGCAAAGTCGCACGAGAAGGGCAACAGCGAGCAGTATTATAGAAATTGGTAAAGCGGATACCTCGTTTAGCTAAATTATCCAGGTTTGGTGTTGGAATTTCACTTCCATAACACCCTAAGTCGGCATATCCTAAATCGTCTGCCAAGATCACAATAATATTCGGACGATCTTGCGCAAGCGTTCTAAAATAAGATAGCAAAAAAGTCAAGACAAGAAGTGGTATTATATGATTTATTTTCGGTTTTCTTTTCATGTTATTTGTGGCTTTTGAGGCATTCGTGATACTTACTACTATAGCCGATGAAACTTATTTGCAGGTAAAAATAATAAATACACCTACATGAAATTACGAAAGAAAGATACTTATTATGTGAATAAATTGTACCGATTTCTTTGAAAGGCCATTGATGTCAACAGTTAATGGAGATCATGCGTCTTTGTTAAAGATCAACGTTCTCTTATTAAAGCGTTAAATCCGGCCTTATGGGTATCTTTTTTATTTTTTTTGATCCCGTATTTTAGCAAAGCAAAGTTTAGAATATGAATTATCGGACAATAGCGCCGCCGCCATCGTTAGCACGATATATTAGTTGCCTATGGTCTTTGGAAGCACCCGTCGATGATATGTCACAAAGGGTATTTACGGTTATGTCCAGTGGCTTTCCCGGACTCATTTTTCAGCGAGATCCCGCCGTATTTACTGGTTTTGGAGGGGATCGATTACCACAGTTGTTTATTTTTGGCCAAGCAACGCACTATGGAAATTTACAAGCGAAAGGGCGTATTCAGCTAAGCGGTATAAATTTTCGACCGACGGCCCTTAAAAATTTATTCAATCTGAATGCCAACGAGCTAAGGGACGAGCATATAAATATTCATGATCTGATTAAAACCTCTTTGACCGAACAGTTGCTCCATGCTGATTCGCTGGAAGAACAAGCAAATTGTCTTTTTACCTGTTTTAACAGGCTTGCGGGTCGTCGTCAAGATTCGGGTACAATGCTGACCTATGCCATAGAGATATTGCAGAGAGGGGGTAACATTCCTCATCTTTTGAACAAGCTTAACCTATCTGAACGTTCATTGGAACGCCTTTTTCAAAGCTATATTGGCATTAGTCCAAAGTTATACATCCGTATAATGCGTTTCCAACGATCGATTACATTGTTGAAAGAGCGCAGCGGTGCTTCATTAACAGATATTGCGTATTCGCTTGACTATTTCGACCAATCCCATTTTATTCACGATTTTAAACGGTTTTCGGGAGTAAGCCCCAAGATATATAAAAGAGATGCTGCGGAACGTATGCCGGGCTTTCCCGAATGGAGACCCTAAACAAGTCGTGTCGGTTTTTTACAATTTTCAAAAGTTCAGAGGCGTTATTTTTGCACGCTGTGAATTGAAAATTTAAAAGCATGAAAAATACCATTAACTGGTTGGACTTAGCTCCCATGCAGAAAGGAAAAAAACACATATGGAACAAAAGATAATGGAACCGGATAATACGGCGGTAAGAACCGCTTTATGGAGAGCTTTACATTTAGAAGTGGACGGAAAACCGCCTATAATAGAAGATGACCTAGGATTGAGGCTCGTTGCACCCGATGCCGGTTGGCGGGAACGACCCGACATGCATCCGGAATTTACGAAGCGTCTTCGCGCTTCAATTGTTGCCCGCGCCCGTTTCATTGAGGACTTAATCATTGACCAAAGTGCGCACGGTATTCAGCAGTATGTAATTCTTGGTGCCGGGCTCGATACCTTCGTACAACGCAGGCCGGATATTGCGTCCAAGCTTCAAGTGTTTGAGATAGACCAACCAAGTACGCTAGCATGGAAACAAAAGCGGCTTATTGATTTAGGGTATAATATACCCGATTATTTACACTTTGTACCGGTCGATTTTGAAGCCACCTCGTGGTTGGAAGAACTGCTAAAATCAAAATTTAACGCGAATAAAGCTGCCGTAGTGGTTTGTACAGGTGTAACCCTATATCTTACTAGGGAAGCTATTGTATCCACCCTGAAGCAGATCGCTTCACTCGCCACGGGCTCGCAACTTGCTATGACTTTCTATTTACCGCTAGCATTAATGGATGAGGAAGACAAACCTTTACAACAAATAGCGGAAAAGGGCGCCCGTGAAGCAGGAACACCATTTGTGAGTTTTTTTGCACCACATGAGGTGTTGGCCTTAGCTAAGGAAGCAGGTTTTAAGGAGGCGCGGGTATTTTCTACTAAAGAGATGGAGCAAACCTATTTCAAAGACAGAGCTGATCAGCTTTTGCCTGCGAGTGGAGAAGTGTTTTTATTGGCAGCAACTTAACACGATTAAGACCGGGCCGTGCTTGGCCGTTTATCTCCGAATACTAAAGCAAGGGTAACAATTCCAATTAAAAAAAAGGAGGCAATCAATGGGAATACCGTGTTGGCCAGCAGATTGCTTATAAACGAGCCCAAGGCCGCCCCAATGAAAAAGAATGAAGTTCCATATATAGCCGATGCCATTCCTGCCCTGTCGCCCATTGGTTCCATTGCCAATGCACTACTGTTTGGTTCAACTGCTAAATTAAGGCCAACCAATAAAGCAATGGCAATAAAAAATAAAGTCATCTGTGGCGGATCTCCCCAAGCAAAGGTGCAGGCAAGCAATAATGCTCCTACGAGGCTGTAAACAATCAACAGCCCTCGTATGGTTCGTCTTGCGCCAAACTTAGATGAAAGCCGTGAATTAGTAAGTGCTGATAAGGCAGCAATAAAACCAACGCTTGCAAAGATCCATGCAAATAGTTCAGGTCTTCCGTATATTTCTCCCAAAATATGTTCAGAGCTAGAAACCCAAGAACTTAAACCTGAGAAAAGAAACGTGGTAACTGCTGTATATCTTAGAAATACGCTATTGCTAAGAATGGATCGTATGGATTGACTGATAGTGTTCCAGTTCAGTTTACTGCGTTTCTCAAGCGGCAGCGACTCTTCCATCCGCAATGACCAAACAAATACTACAACCGCAAATAAGGGTGGTGTTAAGAATACGGCACGCCAAGTCGAAAAAGATAGAATCGCCAGACCTAAGAAGGGAGCAAAAACAGGTGTGAACAAAAATATGGTGAAGATCAGCGATAAGATGCTAGCCATTTTATCGCCAACAAACCGGTCCCTCACACCGGCGATCGCGGTCATAAAAACAGCTGATGCTCCCATTCCGGCTATAAAGCGGGCGACTAACATAATGCTTAGGCTGGGTGCATAAGTTGCAGCAATGCCGCCGATAATATATAGAGGAAATCCAATTCGCAAAATAATTAATCTGCCAAAACGATCAGAAAGTGCACCGAAAACGAGTTGTGCAATCTGCCCCATAAAAAAGAATACTATTATTTGCGCCGTGGCGTTTGATTCCGCAGCGAGGCCAAAATGTTTCCGAATTTCACTAAATGCGGGCAGCATAATATCAATTCCCAAGGCGGTAAGCATCATCGTGCAAGCGGAGAGTGTAATAAATTCAGCCGATTTCATTTTCATAGACTAAAGGGACTAAGTCGTTCATTTGTTTTTTTACAAATGTTCTTTTAAAATTCGTTTGTCAATGTACAAAACTACTAGCCTACGGTCGATTATAACGGGTGTGAATTAGACATTGTTGGAGGTTGATTTGGACAGGTCCCAGCGTACCAACCGCATGAATATCCGTTGCCTTTCGGTAAAGGGAAGATCCTATGGGCTCCGAGATAGAACTTTTTTTTGTGTTATTATCATTTGGGAGCTACTTTATTTTCAAGTAAACTCATCAGATCCTCTAAAACTGCTTGATAAATATTTCTTTTGAGTTCGTTGGGTTCCAACTCAATCAGGCGTTGGTATTTTTTTATGAGCATGGATACTTTAAGTTCTTTCATGAGGTAACCGATAAGTGACTTACAAAGTTATGGAAATATATTAATCCTTATAATCATTTTTGGTGCGATGGATCGTTTCTCCATTTGTAATTACTAGGTTAACGGCCATGAAAATAGTTACCTTTGATGTAGTACTAGAGATCAAAATAAATACGATTACCGGCCGCATGGATCGATGTAGGGTTAATAACGCAAAAGCCCCTCTTTCGAGGAGCTTTATAACTAGTAAAAACAAAATTTATTGTTAATAATTAACCGTCAAGTTGATGTATTGTTTTTAGTTCTACAAAAAATCTTAAAACTATAAAGGAAATAGCGAATCTGTTTCTTTATTGGGTTTTTTGTTTTAATCTGCTCACAAATTTTATGTACCTGCTTTGCGGATTTGTGATATTGAGGCGAAATCAAATGAAAGTTTCAGCATTTTTTCTCAAAAACAGGAAATTTCCTGTGTTAATTTAGGTATTAATCCTTCTGTTACTTTTTACTTTATTTCTCACCTTTGTGCTACTGAAATAAAAGCATACCTATGGACAAACATTATGGCGAAATTATCGAAATGGTAATTAGGCGCAACGGTTACAGTATTAGTGAGTTAAGTCGTTTGATGAAAGTGAATAGAAGATCAATTTATAACTGGTTCGGGCAACCACGAGTTAAATCAGAGATTATTTTCAAGATCGGTGTAACACTACGCCACGATTTTTCGCGGGAATTCCCCGAGCTTTTCAACTCCGAAGATTTTCAAATGGAGTTCGAACGCAAAAAAGAAGTGTTCCACGATTCTATCCAACATGTGGAGGAGGTATCGTATTGGAAAGATAAATATATTTCGTTACTTGAGGAGTATAATACTGCATTAGCTCGTCAATCACAGCGATACGGTATATCTGCTGCGATGGCATAGCATCAAACCTAATAGATAGGAAAGGCGGCTTAGGTCGCCTTTCTTTTTTTTGAGAGGATTCATTCTTGTAACACACCTAAATAAAATAAAAGAGATTTACGCAATTCCAACTTCTTTCCAGTTTCCCTTTCTAAGCTTGCCATTAAACAAAGGAACATTGGATGATAAAATGGATACTATTGATGTTGCTGCTTGCGACTACCAAAAACAGCTGTGCCCAAGTGGAGTCAGGTACATTACCGCTAAAGCTAAAGCATGCCGAACCACTTTATATGGATTTAATACGTGATCTCGGCGCTCACAAAGGAGAAAAAGAGATTAACATCGGTTTGAGTTACGGAATGAACGGGAGATACAAGGAAATGGGAGGGTTTGCGGAGTTCGAATTCGCTGTCGCAAATCGATGGGGAATGGAGGTGGAAACTGATTTTTCGTTTTATAAAGGAAATCATTCGGATCCGTTGGCAAATGTTCCGAGTAATCGGATAGAAGGGCTTAAGTGGGCGAACCAGTATACCTTTTTAGTGTCTGAAGATTGGCAAACTTCCATGGCATTTGCTTTTATACATGAATTTCGTTTTCACTCTTTTTATTCTATTCGCCATCGACACCAATTAATGAAAGGAGTCTCAGAGAATCCAATACTAATCATAGCAAGACGATGGGGAAAACATGTCCACTCCTTATTGTACACCGGACCCGAGTGGATGTTTTCTTCCAGTAAAGGGGACAATTACATAGGATATCAATTACATACAAGTATCCATTATGTATGGGATGGAGGATATTTTTTGGGAATAGAATGTAACCAGGAAAAGAATGTGGCCGGATGGCATAGTGTACTGCATCCACAGCTAAAGCTGGCATTAAACGATGCAGTATCTGTCGGCCTCGTAATAGGAGTGCCATTAAGGAATACAACTGAAAGGGCTGGTTTCATGACACGATTGATTTTGGAACTCTAGTGAAGTAAAGTTCGTCTTGAATCTCGTTACGTCAACGCAGAATGACAATTTTGGCTTATCCATTCAAAGGATATAGAATTGATAACACCTAAAAGTAAAAACCTAACAAATTATTCCATTGCAGGATACTTTTAAATATATTAGAGGCATAAGTATAATTCCGGGCAAGGCATAATAAAAACGAATAGAAATGTGGAATCAAACAAAAATCACCGAATTGTTTGGTATTAAATACCCGATTTTACTCGGTCCAATGGGAGGAGGGTTTTCAACACCCGAATTATTGGCAGCTGTTTCTAATGCGGGCGGTTTAGGTAGCTTTGGTGCTTACACGTTAACGCCTCAAGAGATAAGGGAAGCGGATAAAGCTATTCGCCGGTTAACTGATAAACCTTATAACTTTAATTTATGGGTATCAGATGTTGATGAACGGCTGACGGACTATTCCGTGAAAAAGGTGGAACAGGTGAAGCAACAATTCAAGCCCTATTTCGATGAACTAAGCATTCCCATGCCAGACTTATCCACAGATATCCCATCCAAATTCGAAAGTCAGGTTGAGGTTATATTCGAAATTAAGCCGACAGTATTCAGCTTTATATTCGGTGCGCCATCATCTGAAATCCTTCGAGAATGTAAACGACTGAATATTCGAACAGTGGGTGCTGCCACAACGCTTGATGAAGCACTTCTGTTAGAAGAAGCAGGAGTTGATGCCCTCGTGGCTGCCGGCTTTGAAGCAGGTGGGCATCGACCTTCTTTTCTTCGCTCGCCTCAGGAGTCGTTTACCGGATTGTTCGCCCTTCTACAGCAACTGAAGTCCAAGGTTAAAATTCCAATCATTGCAGCGGGGGGGATATCCAATGGGAAGGGGATTGCAGCGGCATTCAATTTGGGAGCTGATGCCGTACAGTTGGGCACAGCCTTCGTTGCTTGCGAAGAGTGTAACGCAACCGCGACGCATCGTGCTAAGCTTTTTTCAGACGAGAGTAGATATACCGTTGTCTCGAAATCGCTTACCGGAAGAATGGGTAGGATGATCAAAAATCGTATCGCTGACGAAATCCCCTTTGAGCAAGAGGTACTGCCATTTCCCCTACATACAAAATTGTTGGCACCGTTAAAAAAAGCTGCGTTAGAGCAGGGAAAAACAGATTTAGTAAACTTTTGGGCAGGCCAGCACGCACAAAGCTTTATTCATCGTAATGCAGCCGGATTAATGGAATCCTTAGTTCAAGAAGCATCCATTTTATTAGCTTGATACCTTATGTTGTTGCATCTGCTTGACAGGGCTTTATTAGCGCCCTGTCATTTCTTCGTAGGTTGGTCCGTAAAGGCCTGGCACCTTATTGCCGGTGGCACGAAGATAAACAATCAATTCGCCACGGTGATGATAAATATGATTAAAAAGAAAATTTCGCGCTACAATACCTCGCGGCATCGGTCCAAGTACCGTACGTTCGCCCACTTTCATGGTCCACGGGTCTTGCAAGTTTTCTTCCTTTATCGACTTCAATGCCGCCCGTGCCCTTTCCACATTTTCTTCAAAAAGTTCAATAGTTGCTTTGATATCAACCGCCTCTCCGCGTTCAAGGTGATCTGCCGCTAAGTCGTACACATCTTGTGTAAGTGTACCCACATACCAGTAATATATGGTAGCGATATGTTGCGCGAGCTCGCCCATTGTCCATGAAATGGTAGAAGGTTTGTAATTAATATCTCTTTCCGGTACAGCTTGTAATAGTTTTCTAGTACTGTTTACTTCGTATTCAAATTCAGCAATTAGGGATTCTAGTATCATAATCGGTTGTTTTCACAAACTTAACTAAATTGCATTTTTTTTACAAGTCTTATTCTGGATGACAAGGCACTTTAAAGTTAGAGAGGCGCGTGAAGGAGACGTCGCTCAATTGGCAGAGGGTTTTTACGCATTTGAGGTTCGGTCCGTTTTTATTGAACCCTTTGACGGATCTGATCTCATAGAAAGTACGCTTGCTGTTCCGTACGAAAAAATATATGATTTTGATGCAACCTCTTTAAAAGAGCATATCGGTAATGCCGAGGCTGCCTTATTTGTTGTTGATGATCTCGATTTTAGACCAAGAGGCTACATTGCTGTTTCCCACTTTTGGAATGGCTATGCTTCCATCGATGATCTCGCGGTTGATCTAAGTCTGCGTCGTTTAGGCGCGGCAAAATTGTTGATGAATGCCGCGGCTAATTGGGCACAACAAGAAGGGTTGGCAGGACTACGCTTGGAGACGCAAAACAATAATGTTGCCGCTTGTAAATTCTACAAGCAGTACGGGTTTATCCTCGGAGGCTATGATCAGTACCTGTATAGCGGTATCCAAACAGAAAAAGCAGAAACTGCACTCTTTTGGTATCTCCGTTTTCTATGAGGGCTAAGCCATTAACGCCATAAAAGACAGAATCCTAATTCGGTTCACGACAAGAAAGACTGTTTACCCCCTTAAACTGGTTGAACACCGTATCAGCTCGATACTTGAGCCGTCCAGACAAGTAAATTGAGCCGTAAGAGAAAGCAATCTCGGCGCAAAAAAACGGACCTTTATACCGTTAATCATAAAATAGCAGCAATGGCAACAATAACAAAGATAACCTTAGGTAAAAATGGACCACTTGTGTCCAAGCTCGGACTAGGATGTATGCGCATGTCGCCTGTTTGGGGAGGACAGGTGAACGATGAAAAGGAAAGCATCGCTACCATTCAAATGGCCTTAGACAATGGTATTAATTTTTTGAACACAGGCGACTTTTACGGTAGTGGTCACAACGAATTATTAGTAGGTAAAGCCATTAAGAATAGACGCGATGAGGCTTTCATAAGCGTCAAGTTTGGTGCGATCTTTTATGGAGGCCAATGGATTGGGCTCGACTTACGCCCCATAGCCATCAAAAATTTCATAAATTATTCTTTAGTTAGGTTGGGAATAGATACCATCGATCTTTATCAACCCTGTAGAATGGATAACAGTGTTCCGGTAGAAGATATTATAGGAACTATTGCAGACCTGATTAAAGAAGGAAAGGTACGTCACCTCGGTGTCTCAGAAATAACGGCCGAACAACTACGAAAAGCGAATAGTGTTTACCCGGTGTCGGCATTGGAAATAGGTTATTCATTGGCTGACCGTCAAATCGAGCATGATCTGCTTCCCACTGCTAAAGAGCTAGGTATAGGTGTAGTAGCCTTTGCCAATACGGCCGAAGGTTTACTCACCGGTGAAATGAAAGCGCCGCTTCCGGCCGATAGCTACCAAAATCACTTCGCGCGTTTTCAAGGAGAGAATCTGATTAGGAATCTGGAAAAAGTCGAATTTTTAAAGCAAATGGCGAAAGAAAAAGAATGCACGCCAACGCAGCTAGCCATTGCTTGGGTAAATAAGCAAGGTGATCATGTAATGCCATTGGTAAGCATGAGCAGGAGATCCCGGCTACCGGAGAATATGCAAGCGATGGAAATAAACTTCACGGCAGAGGAGATGAACGCCCTCAATACACATTTTTCACCCAATGCAATACTCGGTGGTACTTATTTACAGCGCTAATCGGACTACGCATAAATTCTGTCTGTTTTATATCTTTACATCATGACGAGTCCAACCGAAATAGTCCCTGGAGTAATTTTTTTTTCCTATCTTTCAAGTAAGAGGAAGGAAAAAGGAGCATTCTTGGGGCACAACATCTTGGTGTTGCTAGTTTCAGGCTATTTCACGTTGGAAACTGCGGATCAAAAAATTTCAATGAGTCGCGGTCAGATGTTATTAATGCGAAAAAATCAGCTGGGAGAGATTACTAAAACGCCCTTGGAGAATGAGGACTATCAGACGATTGTTATAAGCCTGCAAGAAGATTTGTTACGGCAGATTGCGCTTGAAGAGCAAATTGAGATAGGACAAAAATATGCCGGACCTTCCAATATTCTCATCCCTGAAAACGATTTTTTAGCGGCCTTTTTTCAATCCATTATTCCCTATATTCGTCATCCTGAGGAAAAAATAATCAATACGTTAGGCTTGTTAAAAGTAAAAGAGGTCGTATATCTGTTGCTTAATACCATGCCTCAGCTCAAAGAATTTTTGTTCGATTTTTCTGAGCCCTATAAGATCGATTTGGAAAAATTTATGTTGAATAATTTTCATTATAACATTCCTATTGAAAAATTTGCCGGGCTTACAGGAAGAAGCCTGGCTAGTTTCAAGCGTGATTTCCATAAGATATTCGGCATGGCACCTCGCCATTGGCTGCAAGAAAGAAGACTGGCCGAAGCCCGACATCTTATAGAAAGAAAGAACAAGAAGCCCTCTGCCATCTACCTTGATCTCGGATTTGAAAGTCTTTCACATTTTTCACACGCTTTTAAGAAGAAATTCGGCAAAGCACCCACTGAGTGGGTGCTCTAAAAGTTTTCGAGCTTAGTAGAGAGTTCGACTATTTTGTGCCTTTTTCCAGTAGCGCAGCTGCACACCAAAGGTAAGGTGCTTGCCCATGAAGATCTCCTGCATTTCGCGGACGGTCGTGATAATACTGTTTGTCATTCTTTTTGCCGGTACCGATGCAAACCTCGGTTACATTATTACGCTGGTCAATGTAAGGAACCATCGCCAGCCACGCTTTGCGTGCAGCTGGAGCGTAGGATGCCGCATCCAACCACCCTTCCTTCACACCAACAATAAAAGCGTAAGCGAACATCCCTGTTCCTGAGGTTTCCGGCCAGAAATCAGGTTCATCAATAAGCTGGTTCCACATACCACTTTCCCCCTGATAATTTTTCAAACTCTTCATCATTGTCAAATAACCTTCCATAATACGTGATCGATCTGGATGGTCTAAAGGTAATAACCTTAACAGATTTGGCATTCCTACTGCCATCCATCCGGCGCCTCTCGCCCAATAATAGGGGACGTCAGGAGCGTGGTAGAAAAGGCCATTGGGACGCTGTAACTCATTTAAATAAAGTACCATTTCCTTTGCCGCTCGATCCAGGTATTTACGATCACCCGTCACTTTATATGCTTCACTTTGTACAACCGTAATCATATACATATCGTCAATCCAAAGACGTGTCTGCCAGGAGTACCCCTTATCTGCCCAGGCTTTTTCCTCTGCTTTAGCATTTGTTGGCACATTCCATTGCGAATCAGCATAGGCCAGTCCTAAAGTTTTATAGCGCTCTTCTTTTGTTATCTGATAAAGCTTGAGTGCGAGACTTCCAAACATATTATAATCCACATGGTTCATGGGAGGCAATAATACCCTTTCTGTTGTAAAAAAAGGTTCAAATTTTTCCTGCAGGAGTTTAATAAGCTTTTGGTCATTAGTTTTTACAGCATAGTCCAAAGCGCCATTCCAGGTGCATACCTCTGCATAATGGATAAACCGCCCGGCATATAGCTCATGCCTCCCATCTATAAAATGATAAGCCAATCGTTTACCAACTTCCGTCGGCATTGATCCTTTCGGAAAGTTGGTCAACACATTTTGCGCCAATAAGATTTGAAACGAACATACTGTTAGTAATAACAAAAATGGTTTTTTTAAATACTTCATTGAATGGTTTTTTAATTATGAGAAAATTTAAGTTTTTTTGAAAGCATGATTAAAAATAATCGTTTTGCTATCTGAGATCCTTTTCAAGTATAGGACCGGATCGGTTTATGGTATCGGCTTCGTTCCGTTCACCTGGCTTCTCTCTTTTCTTCCACGCTCCCGGAAGTCGTTTTCCTTCCACATCGTCCCGATCCGGTGTAGGGTTTTGAGGCTTCGAATCACCGGTCTCTACGATCCATTCATCAAGAACCTTTCGCAGATAAGCTAGTATCTTCTGATTACTGCCCACCTCTGCCACATTGGTAAACTGAAAGGTATCTCCGGATAGGTTATAGAGTTCTTCTGGCTTTCGCGGCTTCAGGAAAACATCTTCCTGTGCTGCATTGGTCAAGCCTCTCTCATAAGCTTCCCAAAGTTCTTTGCCTGCCGGGAACATCTTCGTTGATTCACCGGCAAGGTTCTGCCTTTCAGGGAAGCCATTTCGGATATATACCCAATCCTTATAGCGAACCATGCGTTCGTAACCTTGAAACACGTGCCAGTTATGTTCAGCAAAAACAAAATCACGTATCATCTGTTCGCGGCCTTGTAGCACCCCGAAAAAGCTTTTTCCCTGTATTCGCTTATCTGTTGTAGCGATTCCTGCTATGTCCAGCATGGTAGGGGCGATATCAATGGCGCTAAATAAGGAGCTATTCTCGGCGATATTTATGCCAGGGCCGATCATAATAAAAGGGCTTTTTATACCGCTATCATATAATCTCACTTTGTTGCGCGGAAAAGGGCTCCCGTTATCACTCATAAAAATGATATAGGTATTTTCAAGAATGCCTTGATGTTTAAGTTCTTCCACCACCTTTCCAACATAGTAGTCGAGACGGGAAATCTCATGGTAATAGGCCGCCAAATCTTTGCGCGTTTCAGGACCGTCGTATAACATGGGCGGCACCTTTAACTTTTCCGGATCGTGTGTTATACCCCGTTCATCGAACTGCCAGTCGCGGTGCGCATCGTGCGAAGCAAACCACATAAAAAAGGGTTTGTTCTCAGGTCGGTTTTGAAGGATAGACACCCAGTCTTCCTCCGCACCGGGGCCCTTACCTGACGAAATCATATCAAATGCTTTTTTTACAGCGGGGCCCATATGGTTTTTGCCCGAAAGTGCTGTATAATATCCTGCTTTTCTGAGTATCTCCGGAAACATGATTTGCCTTGCCGGGAGCGGATCATGTAGTTCCGGCGCCCCCGTATTATGTGGATACCGGCCGGTAATGATGCTGCTTCTACTGGGGCTACAACTGCTGGTTGTAAGATACATGTTCTTAAATACTAACCCGGCAGAACCTAAGGCGTCAATATTAGGCGTTCTTACATCCTTGTTGCCATAGCAGCCAATATCGCCCCAACCAATATCATCGGCAATGATGAGGACGATATTAGGCTGACTGGCAGTCTCACGCTGGGCAAATAATAATTGAAAAGAAAATATTGCCAACATGAAAAGAAATCGTTTCTTGCACATCATATTTTTGATTTTTATTGATTTATTAATCCATTACATAATTCAATAGACCTATGTAATGCTTAATTCGTAGTATCTTCATCAGCTACGGCATCCTGCCAGTTAGTCCACATTTCAACTCCTGCGTCATAGCCGCTGTAACCGGGATTTTGATGTAATTTGGCATACAGGTTAGAATTAATTGCATCCTGAGGAATGGGCCAATAAATATTATGAGGCGCTATGGTATAGCTTCTATTCCTAACAGTTACCTTGTTTTTATTATAATAATCGTTGTAATGTTGAATACGCTGGTACCAATAATTGTTGTCTGATAAGTTATTTAGTTGATACGTATTACCCCATTCATCTGCTTTATTGCTCAATGCCAAACTATAGGATATGCGGCTTAATTCCATGTGTCTCCATTCTTCCATATATAGTTCACGAGCGCGCTCATTAACGATATCACCAATGGTAACGCTTGCATAGAACTGGCTACAATGTGCTCTTTTTCTTACGGTATTGACATCTGCTGTCGCCATTCCAATATTTCCTTTATAAAATTGTGCCTCTGCCCTTAGTAGATAGGTTTCTGCCAAACGGTAGCAGTACCAGTCGGCAGCTCCACCATCATTTCTGTTCGAAGTAGGCGTTGCTAGGAACACAGGGTCATCGATGTATATCTTATAGTGAGGCCAATTAAACCAGCTGCGGATTGTATCGGTGCATAAGAGCGTGGTACCTTCGTACAGGCGCAAGTTTTGTCCATAATAGGCATCTGTAGGATCATTATATTTAAGCATCTCCATGCGGGCCCAGTTGCCGACGGTGCTGTTGTGCCGCAAATCAGTCGTATCTTCAATTCCGTTAACAGACCAAAGACCGTATTGAGCAAAATGAGTAGGTCTTATCAATCCGATCCCTCTGCCTACCGAACCATTAATGTCATATTCAGCTCTATATTTAGAATCGGTTTTGGCGGCAGCCAACAGAACCTTTCCACTGGGTGATTTCAATGCCGCCTGGTTCCACATAGGACCCCAGTTGCGCATCGATTTATACCGAATGGTAGCATCTGTGCCCTCGCGATTAGGCATTACCAGGATCGCTTCTTTATTTGCTACGATAGCTTTATTTATAGGGCGATGCAAGTCCCATATCACATTGCGGGTAACAGGCCATGCAATAGGAGAGGGATTATCAAATGTACCAAAGTTTTCCGTCATCAATGCATATCCCGAACGATCAATCAGTATATTGGCCTGTTCAATTGCCTTATCCCACTGGCCCGTGGCTAGGTAGCATTTGATTAAAAGCTGACGGCAAGCGGCCTTATTGATCATGCCAACATAGGCCATTTGCGATTGTTCCGGCACCCATTCCACCGCTTTCTCCATATCCGCGGTAATCATTTCCAAAATAGCTGCGCGACTGGAAGTTTTATAGTTTTGTTTGGGTGCTGTTAATATTTTCGTCACCAGTGGTACATCTCCAAATTGGAAACAAAGTGCCAAATACCGAAAAGACCGATGAAAGTAGGCTCTACCTAGGTATTCGCGCTTGGTAGCCTCATCCAAATCCGGCACATTATCAATGAAACTCGTAATTGTATTGGCATATTTGATACCCATATAGGTCTGATCCCAGAAAAAAGAAATCGTGTTTATTTGATTGTCGTGCATTCCGTCCGTCGGCGTAAGGCGCGTTGCCACATCAGCAAAAATGTTACCGTCGTCTGTTTTACCGGAAACCGCTACGTCCGACAGCATATACTCGGTACTAATCGGGACAGATACATCCCTTGTTTCCAAATGGCTCCAATAGGTACGCAAATGCCTGTCTGCCATCGCAACGGTCGCGTCTAAACCAGAACGTGTTGAAAAGGTAAGTTCAGGTTCGTAAAACGAAAGTGGATCTGGCTTTAAATAATCCTTTGTGCAGCTGGCCAATAAAGTAACTGATAATATACTGATAACCGATATATAATAAGTCTTCGTTTTCATAATTAATGTTTTTAAAAAGTTAGGTTTACCCCCAAAGTGAATATTCTTGGTGCCAAGCTACCTATACCATTGTCATTAACGGTTTCAACATCCCAATACCGCCAATTCTTATCTTTGTACCATACGGCCGCATTCCGAACCGAACCAAAAACTCTTATATTTTCGATGTGGTAGCGCGAGATTAACTTACTAGGTAATGCATAGCCCAAACTTATATTGTCCAACCTGATGAAAGATCGGTCGAATACTCTTTGGGGAGCGTTAAGACCCGCAGGTCCTTTCGATTCTAATCGCGCCCAAAAATCACTTGGGTTTTCCGGTGTCCAATAAGGTTTCTCATAAGTATTTGCCAAGCCCTGGCTAATCGTTGAGGTTCCGTTATCCTGATTCAGATAAGCCCCGTTCGTGCTCTTATGCCCCCAGTATGAATAGATATTAAAAGAAAAGTTAAAATTTTTATAAGTGAAATTGTTCCGTAGCGACCACATAATAGGCGCCTGCGTTTGCCCCAAAAACTCTTTATCATTATCGTTGTAGACAGGACGCATGCTCCCGTCTGCATTCTGGATATCATCGGCGGTATAATTATTGGCTACTTTAGGATCGCCGGGACGTTGTCCGTACCGGGCGGCTTCGTCTATTTCATCAACCTGCCAAATTCCGGTTACTTTATAATTCCAGATAGCGCTGATAGGCTGGCCAATAAACCATCCATTTCCAATGTCGTCTACTTCTTTGTTGGCCACCACATTACCATTCGCATCCAGCACATCCTGATATTGGTAATACAGGTGCTTAATGGTGTTTTTATATTTTGAAAAACCAAAAGAAGTGCTCCAACTAAAGTCCTTTTTCATGATGTTCTGTGTATTGATGGCTATTTCGAATCCATTGTTTTGCACTTCACCCAAATTGGTAGTAATGCTGGTAAAACCCGAAAAATTCGGTAAAGACTGGTTCATGATCATGTCGGTGGTGGACATTTGAAAATAATCCAAGGTCGTTGCTATACGATTATCCAGAAAGCCGAAGTCCAAACCGATATTGAACGAAGCGGTTTTCTCCCACTGCAGATCCTTGTTGGCTAAGCGGTCTATCCGTAAGTACTGATACTGTATATAGTCGCCATTTGCGTTGATATAGCCCTGCGTGCCCACACCATTGGCTAAGTTGGCCAATGCAATATAAGGGTTTGCAAGCGAACGATTGCCATTTTGTCCGTAAGACAGGCGCAGTTTCCCATTACTCATGGCATTCCAATTAAAGAAATTTTCTTTGGTAAACGTCCAGGCTAATCCGGCAGACAAAAAAGTAGCCCGTGGATTGGAGGTACCAAATGCCGAGTAGCCATCCCTGCGTACCGAACCCGTAAACATATACTTATCGTCATACGAATAGAAAAGGCGGGCCAACATACCGTCTGCCGTTTGCCGACTGTCTTCGGTATCAAATTCACTTCGCAACCTGTCTCCACCACTCGTTTCATGAAAGCCCAACGCATCGGTAGGTGTTATATTCCGGGCCCTGATAACATCCCACCAGTATCGCCGCTCTTCCGCTTCCTGCACCAGGGTTATATTTACTCGGTGCTTTTCGGCAAAGGTTTGCTCCCAGTTAATCGTGTTATTGATCGACCAGTCAAAGCGTTTACTGTTTTCGCGATCTACCCCCGCATTATTAGAAAGCGGGTTCCAATCCGGGTGTGTTGATGAAGCAAAATAGCGTTTGTAGAACCACTGATACCTGGGCGAACCATTAAATGAATAGGTAATGTTAAAAGGCAGTTTTATTTTAGCTGTGAAAATGGAATTTAACACGGTATAGCCACTTTCCAGATCTTGGAATTGTCTGTCAAAATCATAATTATAGCCTCTAATAAGCCCCGTAAGACCGGAACCCTGCGGGTGTACTTCGAGGTTCCCGTTCTCATCTCGATAAGACCCAAAAGGGCTATTTAACGTGATAGCTCTACCCCAATCCGTGGCGATGTTTCCGTCCGTACGATCCTGAAAATTTATATTCGCACCAATATTTAACCAGTCTGTCACCTTACCATCTACTTTGAGGTTCGACCGTACAGCCCGGTAATTGTCGCCTACGATAACACCCTGATTAGACAAATATCCGGCGGACATATAATAATTTATCTTATCGCTGGCACCGGAAATACTCACATTATGATCTTGATTAAAACCGTTACGGAAACTATGATCGTACCAATCGAAGGTCTTTCCGGCAAGATAATTCGTTAATACATTATGATCGAGACCGATCCGTCTGGCAAATATTTCTTCATTGGAAGCATCGGCTCCGTTAACGGAATAAGCTCGCCAATCGGCCTCCGTTATTCCATATTTAGCCAGCATTTCGGGGGTCAGTTTTTCATAATAACCAGGCTTACCTTTAGCAGGTAGAGCGTCGGTACTACCGGACATATAAGGCTCGTAATTACCTGTAGTCGGATTGATGTCATACGTACCGGCGATGTACCAGTCTTGCCTGTATTGTAAATACCCCTCGGGGCCCCAAACCGGTCGGTTGGCACCCATCGTTGAAAGTCCTAGGTTTGAGGTAAAATTAATTTTGGGCTTTCCCTGCTTTCCTTTTTTTGTGGTAATGATGAGTACCCCGTTAGCAGACTGCGCACCATAGACAGCCGCTGCCGAGGCATCTTTCAATACATCGATCTGTTCAATATCGTCCGGATTAATTTCGGATAGCTCGCCATAGAAAATCACCCCATCCAAAATCAACAAAGGAGAGTTATGGTTCGCTTCCGTATATACTGAACGCTGGCCACGTATGTTGATACTACCACCGTTTTTTGCTGATGCATCCAGTCCAATCGTTAAACCGGGTGTACCCCTTAAAATATCTTGAACGGTACGCGGATTTTCATCGGCAATTTCATCCGGTTTCAGCTGTGTAATCGCCCCGGTTAGGTCACTCTTTCTGGCAGTACCGTATCCCACCACCACTACTTCATCGAGGTCACTCAATGTTTCCTTCAAGGTAACATTTATCGTTGTGTTGCTGTTAAATGGCACTTCTACCGGGGCATAACCCATTAGGCTGAAAACGAAGATACCGTTGGCTAGGGAAGTTTTGATTTCAAAAACACCATTTTCATTGGTTTTTGTACCTGCGGTTGTGCCTTTAATGCTCACGGTTGCCCCCGGTAATGGGGTGTTGTGTTCATCGGTCACCCGTCCGGAAAAACTCCGTAGCTGTAAGGGGCTTATCTGTGTTGCAGTCACCTGAGGTTTTTTCCTGATGGTAATAATCCCATCTTCCAATGACCAGGCAAACCCATTTTCATCTAATATAACACGCATCGCGTCAACAAAATCCACCTGATTCAATTGAGCGGTAATGCGTCTATCCGCTATATTATCTCCACGAAACAAAAATGAATACCCATGTTGTTTTTGAATTTCCAGTAATACCTCGCGAAGCGTTTTATTACGGGCATTTAGCGTAACAGTTTGTGCCTTGGTTTCGGCCATAACTTGTATGGTAAAGGCGACCGTTAAGAGAAGCGCTAATTTCATAGTAAGTAATAATCGGTATCTATAGGGGCAATAAAATACCCTTATACGTGATGTAAAAATCATATATTTGTTTAGTTTGGCTTTTAAAAATTGGTTTTTCGGCAGCTTCAGGAAGAATGTGCCGAATATCAAAATCCAGACAGAATGAGCGGGTGATGTCGTTACCATCATCCGCTTTTTTTGCGGATATATTTGATCAGTTTGGTTTTATGTTTCTATCATGGTTACTCCTCTTTTTTGGGTTTTCTATCTAATGAATTGGTTAATTTTATCGTTGTTCTCCGAAAACAATCAGTTGTTTTCTTTGCCCTTTTTGGACGACCTTAAATTTCAACTCGCTCTTTTCAAGCGCTTTTAAAACAGCACTTAATGGTTTGTTGCGGTCGATATAAGCAAATAGGTTAGCCTCTGGTCCCGTTCCTTCATAAATTACATCCAAGTCGTACCATCGTGCCAACTGCGTAATGGCTACGGCTGTAGGCGTTCTATTAAAATAGAAAAAGCCATCCTTCCAAGCAGTATACGCTGCAATATCTACCTTGGATTTGGTGATTCGCCCGTTACCCAGCCTTCCTTGTTCACCGGGTATCAATATTATCGTTTTATTCAGGGAAGCAGTGCCTTCGGATTTTGCGGACCAAGACAAGCGTATCTTACCATCCACCAAGGTGGTCTTGGTTTCATTTTCATCTGGATAGGCAGTGATATTAAATTCTGTACCTAAAACTTCAATCTCTTGGTTTTTGCTAAGCACCTTGAAGGGTCTTTGACGGTCATTTTTGATGTCAAAATAAGCCTCACCACTGATCTCCACAATACGCTCTTTGCCAATAAAATTACTTGGATACTTAATAGTAGAAGCAGCATTGAGCCAGACTTTAGAACCGTCGGGTAAGGTCATCCGATAGGTTCCGCCTCTTGGTGTAGAAAGTTCCAGTGTAGAATTCGTTTGCACTGTTCTACCTACGTCGGGTAACACCGCGAGCGATGAACCATCTTCATAGGTGATTTGGCCATTTTCAATAATAATTCCCGATTGCCCGGTGCTCAAATCTATTTTCCGACCGTCTGTTAAGGTAAGAAATGCATTATTGCCGCCGTTTGATATATCTTCAGCTGCGATTTCGTGCACTTGGTGTACCTCTTGATTATAGGTATACCAGATGCCAGCAAATGAGATAATCAATATGGCCGCTGCATAGGGAAGTATGCGCCTTATTCGCTGACGGAAATGCAGGTTCCTGATGGACGCCTCCTGCTGCGCAATGGCAGCTTCCAAACGAGCATCGTCTGCTACCGATCGCCTTGGAATCGCATACCAATCCCGAACATGAGTTTCGAGGCTTTCCTCGTCAATCACTTTGTTTAAGAGTTCCCAATTGGCAGGATCTGCAGCAGCCCAAGCCATGAGCTCAGCATGCTCAGCCTCCGTGAGAATGCCTTTTAAGTGCTTGTAAAGTAATTGACTGATCCGTTCCATTTTTTTCTGTCTATTTGTTGGTTAGGGGTACAGATAATATAGATACGGATGCAGAGGATAAACCTTACCAAAAAAATTCATTTTTTTATTAGGTCGTTGATAATGCATAGGGAAGATGCGATCATCCAAACCAAATAATAACGTTGATGATGATTATGGTAGCTTGGCGAGCCACAAGAGAAATAAAAGATTTCCCTTCAATAATTTGCGGAGGGTACTTACTGCCTTTGATTTCTGGGTGAATATCGATGACTCCGTCATGCCTGTTTCGCTTACAATTTCATCGGTAGTCTTGCCTTCAAGGAAACTCTTTCGGAAGACGTTTTGCTGACTAGGAGGCAGTTTGTCCACCGCTTCCTCAATTTGTTGCAATAGTTCAGCGTATAAGATACGATTATAAACTTCGGGAGCTTGTATTGCAAGGTCATCTATATTTTCCGGTAAGTACTGCATAGGGCGCGTGCGGCTGCTCCGCAAATTATCAATACAAGCATTGCGTGTAGCGATGTAGAGAAAAGCTTTAATTTGCTGCTCCGTACGAATCTGCTGGCGGTTATTCCACAGCTTGAGCATGCTATCGCTTGCAATCTCTTCCGCCAATGCGTGGTTATGCACATACGAAAAGGCAAAATGCTGTAGCGGCCGCGAGTAATAACGGTAAACTCCGTCAAACGTTTTCCGTTCTCCAGCATTAAACGCATTGATATCCACTACAAAAGAGGGCATAGGTCAAATTGATTCTGATAGCTAAATCTCAAATGTCGAAAAAAAAAGTGAAACCGAAAAATTTGACAAAAGCAGCTCCTCTTAGTTCTAAATCGATTTATAAATTCCGCCGTACTCGGCTTACGCAAAAATATTCTAGTCGATTTAACACTTGTCTATTTAGGGTCTAAGTGACATTTATCACGTAAATTTTGTGGCAAATGTCCTTGTCATGACTTGTAAAAGTATCTGACCTTTGATTCATAAAAAGTAAAATATGAAATTAAAGGATAAAGTAACTGTAGTTACCGGAGGTAACAGCGGTATAGGTTTCGGAATTGCAGAGGCGTTGAAAAACGAAGGTGCTGTGGGCGTTATCACCGGGAGGAACCGAGAAACGCTCGACCAATCTGTTAAACACTTAGGGAACAGTTTTATCGGACTCCAAGGTGATGTGACGAAGTTGGATGATTTGGAACGTATATTTAAGACTACATTCGATCATTTCGGCAAAATTGAGGTGCTTGTCGTCAATGCAGGGGGCGTTGCTGACGGTGCCAAAATGGGTGCTATTACCGAAGTTGAAGAAAAGGATTACGACCATTATATGGATCTGAACTTAAAAAGTCTCTACTTTACCGTTCAAAGAGCACTTCCTTTTATGAAAGATGGGGCCTCAATCGTGCTTATCGGCTCAAGTGCTGCACACCGTGCGGCCCCTGGAATGGCGATATACAGCGCCGCTAAAGCAGCTGTTATATCCTTAGCCAAAGGGATAGCGTTGGACTTAATAGCCAGAAAAATTAGAGTAAACGTACTTTCTCCGGGAACAATCGATACCCCCGTATTTAGTAAACTGGTATCGCAGGAAGAGGTTGATCATGTTAAACGACTTTGGGTAAATCTTATACCTGCCGGGAGGATTGGTCAGCCCTCGGATATCGGAAAAGCTGCGGTATTCCTAGCATCTGATGATTCATCCTTCATCCTCGGTTCTGAGATTTTGGCGGATGGAGGCATGACAAATATCAGCTTGATGAAATAACCAACCAACAAACGTGCGCATATAATCTCTCCGGATTTTAATATGCGTACATTTGTGTCAATATATATAATGTAAAAAGAATAAGACATTTCATAAGATCGTTCAGGCCTTGATTTTTTTATCTGATTTTAAATAGCTTTGTAAAAAGCTGTTAAAAATGTTAGAATCTTTAGCTGCCTATCTGGCTGAAAGGGGTGGCCTAAATAATGAAGAAATAAAGCGGGTTGAGGGCGTTGTGGTCCCGAAAAAACTTCGCAAGCGTCAATACTTATTACAAGAGGGAGATATCAGCTTTTATAATTCCTTTATTGCCAAGGGATGTCTAAGGCTTTATCAAGTAGGGAGGGACGGTTCCGAGCATATTTTAAGATTCGCGATCGAAAACTGGTGGATAAGCGATTATGAAAGCTATAATTCAGGCCTTCCTTCCAAGTATAATATTGAAGCGCTTGAGGACAGTCTATTGTTAATGATTCACAGAGATAAGTTTGAGGAGCTCGTCGAAACAATCCCTGCTTTTAAAAAACTGAGAGAAACACTTGATGCCAAAAATTTTGAAGTAAACCAAAAAAGAATCCTTAGCAATATTAGCGAAACTGCTGAAGAAAAATACGATAACTTCATCCAATCTTGCCCGCAGATTTATAGTCGAGTCCCTTTGCACATGATCGCGTCTTTTCTGGGCGTTTCGCGAGAAACACTTAGCCGCGTGCGGCAGCAATATGCCAAAAACTCCACCAATAAATAATTAGATGATAGCCTGCTATTCATTCTTTAAGCGTGGAAAAATGAATAGCAGGCTATTATTCTATATGAGCAAACTATGCATCTGGAATTTCAGGTTCAACTAACTTAATCAACTTATCTAAAGATTCCTGCCAGCCCAAATAGCACATTTCTGCCGGTATTACAGCAGGTATTCCTTCCTGTAATACTTTTAATTCCGTACCTACGGATGTTTTGTTAAGCCACACGGAGGTTGTCATGACGCCCGGTAAATTGGGATCGTCAAATTTATCAGAATACTTTAAAAACTCATTGGTTTTCAATTCTAAATACTCTCCGCCAAAAGAGTGACTATTGCCCGTGCTAAAATTTTGAAACGACATTTTAAAGGAACCGCCTACGCGGACGTCCATATCATGTACGGTACAAAGAAAACCGTAGGGGGGTAACCAAGAAGCGATTGCCAAAGCTTCTGTGAAAGCGCGATAAATTTTTTCCGGGGATGCTTTAATAACTCGGTGCAATGATACCTTATTTTCTGACATAACCTTATTTTTTACGTTATTCCTACTCGTTTGGCTTTTCGGATCGCCCGTTTTTTAGGTGGTTGCTGCTCCACCTTGGCGTAACTAATTGATCAATTTTGCCTTTAACAAATGTCATAACAAAATTCCATCTTAAAGAGGGGGTGATGCGACAGTTTAGTGGGCGGTTTATGCCGTTAGGGTAAGGATTGCCAAATGATGGATTACTATAATTGATCGATGGCTGCTTGGACACAAGTTAGCTTCCGAATGCACATAAAGCTATCGGCTTTTAATATCGAGACGATTATTGCGGATATCATCATTTAGTAAAACACGCTGCTTTAGTACAAAGTCGTTAAAGTTGCGAGCGGCTTTATGCCTCTTGTATGGAATGTAATAAGGACCTATAGACGAATAAATGCTTAGCGAATTCGCTAAACGTATATTATTTTGCTTTTGAAAAAGCCATTTTTATAGCCAAACCGGTAAGTACACTCGCCATAAACCACTTTTGAATTTTCAACCAAGTAGGTTTTCCGGAAAAAAAAGCGGCTACCTTTGCAGCGGATAGAACAATAATAAAATTAATACCAAAACTTACTATAATCTGTGTAAATCCTAGCTGCAGGCTTTGTGCGAGGACAGAGCCGTATACAGGTTTTATAAACTGTGGAAAAAACGATAAATAGAATACTGCCACTTTAGGATTAAGTACATTCGTTAGAAAGCCAACCGCAAATAATTTCCCGGGTTTATCTAAAGGGAGGTGCGAACTTGTTTCAAATATATTCTTGCTATTTGGCTTAATCGCTTGAAACGCTAGATATAAAAGATATATAACGCCTAATGTCTTTAAGATTGTATAAGCAAACGGCACGGCAAAAAGGATTGCTGTCAGCCCATATGAAACCATTATAATGTGAAACAGAAAACCGCAAATTACACCTACAAGAGATATTAATCCAGCTTTTCGTCCTTGTGTTAGCGTTCTTGAAATTAAGTAAATCATGTTTGGCCCTGGACTAACGACCAATATGAGCGCGGCTAATGCAAAAAATAAAATTTCGTTAAAAGGTATCATCACATTTTAGGTTAAAGATCTATATTTTTTGCTTTTAAAAAAAGAAAAAATTGCTGAGAAGCTGTTTATCCCGTACAAAGTAATCTCGTTTTCCGATAAAAATTTGCATTTAAAAGTATTCGCTCTATATTTGCGCATATTTTTAATCAGTCTAAATAATATATTATTTCAACTGATTTATCTTGCCAAATTGATATGAAGAAAACTTTATTCGTTTTAGTCGGCCTGTTCATTACTGCGACCACTCTTTGCGCTCAGCAAACATTTTCTGTTGAAGGATCGGTATTTTCACCAGATAATCTCCCTATTCCAGGTGCTTCTATTACTATTTTGGAAGGCAAAACAGTCAAGGGAAAAACACCCTCCAATAGCGAGGGTACATTTGTATTCAATGCCGTTAAAACCGGACATTATAGAATAGAGATCTCTGCATTAGGTTTACAAAAAACCACATTGGATATTAAAGTTGAGCATCAAAATTTGGTTTTGCAACCAACTATTTTGCAATCTAATGAAATAGCAATTGATGAAGTTGCTGTATACGGGAAATACTATCAAAATTATAAGTTAGATAGCCTATCTGGTTCTTTACGATTAAAGACTTCTATTTTAGAATTACCACAAAATATCCAGGTTATTTCATCCGATATTATGGCTGATCAGCAGGTATTTGATATCGTAGATGGCATCACCCGCAATATTAGTGGTGCAACACGTCAGGGACATTGGGATAATCAATACGCGAATATACGTATGAGAGGGTCAAAGATCCCAGCCTTTCGAAATGGAATGAACATTGAAGCATCTTGGGGGCCTACGGCAGAAGACGCATCCATGATAGAGCGCATAGAGTTTGTCAAAGGACCGGCAGGTTTTATGCTCGCTAGCGGCGAACCCGGTGGGTTTTATAATGTGGTAACCAAAAAACCTTCGGGCCGGCAAAAAGGGTCAGCAACGTTTAGCATGGGAAGTTTTAGCACCTATCGCGGTGCCTTGGATTTTGATGGCAAGTTAAGCCAAAACGGAAAATTACTCTATAGGTTAAATGTAGCCGCTCAACAAAAAGATTACTTTACAAAATACAATTATAATAATAGAGTTGTGGTAGCCCCTGTCTTAACCTACAAAGTAGACACCGCTACTTCCATCACCATTGAATATACTTATCAAGGATCAAAATATCTGACGAACGGAAACTATACTTTTTCTCCTAAGCAATTTGCAGACCCTGACATCGATAACGACTTTTTTTATGGCGACCCTTCCTTTGAACCAGGCAAATTAAGAGACCATAGCGCCTATCTCTATTTAGATCATAGTTTAAACTCCAAATGGAAGCTGCATGCACAATTAGCATATTTCAATTTTAATATGACTGCTAACAGCACTTGGCTAACTTATATGAAAGAAAATGGAGATATGCCTCGTAACTGGAGTATCGCTGATGAAACGGGAGAAAACAGATTTGCACAATTTTCTTTTAATGGGGAAGAAAGAACGGGAGGCATCAGACATCGGATATTAGTCGGAGGTGATTTTGGCAACAAAAAATTCTGGGGTGATTTCAGAGAAATCTTAAAATCGCTACCCATAGAACTCAATGTGTACAACCCCCAGTATGGCATTTCGGGATCGGCATTTCCGGTGATCGACCGATCACAAAGTACCAAAGTGAGAGCCGGTGGTAGCAATTATGTTTCATCGGTTTCGTATATGTCCTTCTATGCACATGACGAATTGGCTTTCTTAGAAGATCAGCTTCGTCTTTCGCTAGGCTTAAGATTTACGAACGCCGAAACGGTTGGCAGAACAGGAGCGGCGGATATTAAGGACAACGTCTTGAGTCCACGGGTGGGGTTAAGTTATTCCATCGATAGAGCAACAAGCGTTTATTCTTTATTTGATCAATCTTTTGTTCCCGTTTCGGGAACAGATTGGGAAGGTAATGCCTTCAAACCGATTCGTGGTAACAACATCGAATTAGGGCTAAAAAGAGAATGGTTTGGCGGTAGATGGATTTCTACCCTCAGTGCATATACCATTAAAAGACAAAACCAACTTGTCACCGACTACGACCATCCTATGCCCGGTGGTAGCGCGCAATTCTTCCAAAAACAAGAAGGAGAAGCAAAAACACAAGGAATAGAGATGGATATTTCCGGCGAAGTGGTCCGCGGTTTAAATGTTAATGTGAATTATGCATTGACAGATTCAAAGATCACTAAATCAACCGACGAATCCGTCATCGGAAATATAACACCTAATACTGCTAAACATACAGCAAATGCGTGGCTCAGCTACCGTATACAAAAAGGCGTGCTAAAAGGATTTGGTTTAATGGGGAGTGTACAGACTATGTTTGACCGTGCAATTGGAACTACAAAGGAAGCTAACTTCAAAAATTATGTAAGAACGGACGGAGGATTATCCTATCAAAAGAAAAGATATATGATCTCTTTCCTTATCAATAATTTATTGGACAACAGATCTTTGTTAACAGCAGGGTCCTTTAACAAAGCAAATGCAGAGTCTCAGGCCCAAGGAGGTGTAGATTATTACTCTTATATCGTGGAAGCGAGACGAAATATGCGTTTAGGAATTATGTATAAATTTTAAAAACCTTGGCACGGAAGGGGGGCACCGCAATTTGCGGCGCCTCCTTCCGTGTCAAGTGCTTACTCACTCCTTAAACTTTTCGCTAACATAAATACCTTACCGGCTTGCTGTAACGAATCCCTCGTTTTGAAATAAATAAGCAGTTATGAGACAAATCAGCTAAATCTTGAAACGACTTTGCTAAATCGGGTTAGCATTATGTAGTAATTTTACAGGCATCATACAATTAAAACGCTCAATACCCGATAATCGAGATGAACAAATTAAAAAAATTGAAGGCTTGGAGCTTATTGGCTTGTTTAATTACCATAGGCCAGGTCCAGGCACAACATAGAAAAGCCCCTGCTTATCCGCTGATTACGCACAATCCTAATTTTAGTATCTGGTCAACTACCGATCAGTTGAACGCATCTACCACCAAGCATTGGACAGATGCTGATCATTCGCTTTTAGGATTGATCGACGTGGACGGCAATATTTATCGTTTTATGGGGAAAGAAGAACCCAATTATAAAACGGTACTCAATACCTCTGACGAAGAAGCCTATACCGTGCAGTATACAGAAAAGGAGCCGACAGGAGCGTGGACAACTTCCGACTATGCTGCAAGCGACTGGAATTCGGGCGCTGCTCCTATTGGTGATGACGAAAAAAGTGTAAAAACCCTATGGAAATCTCGCGATATCTGGGTTAGACGTACGTTCAATGTAAGCAAGCCCGAAACTATTGACGAGCTCTTATTGAAATTGAACCACGATGACAATATTGAGGTATATCTGAACGGTAAAAAGGTATATGAAAAAACCGGATGGACCAATAACTTCCACTATTTACCGATCAGTAAAGCCGATCTAAAAACCGGAGAAAACCTCCTAGCTATCCACTTGAAAAATACTGCAGGCGGTCGATTCTTAGATTTCGGACTAGTAGATAAGCGGAAGGAAACCACTAAGATTCAAACGGCCATACAAAAAGATGTGGAAGTTACCGCAACGCAAACCATATATACGTTTGAAGCAGGGAAGGTAAATCTGAACCTGACCTTTACCTCACCACTACTCATGAATGACCTGAGTTTGTTATCGCGCCCTGTATCTTACATCACTTATGGTGTAAGCGCCAACGATGGAAAAAAACACGCGGTAAGGCTTTTTCTTGGTGCATCGTCCAATATTGCGGTATATCGACCGTCGCAGGAAGTAGTTGCTGAAAAGTATACCGCTGATCAATTATCAGTGCTCAAGACAGGGACCGTTGAGCAAGCCGTTCTGCAAAAAGCGGCGGACGATATGCGTATTGATTGGGGATATTTCTACGTTGCGACGCCGAAAGCGAAAGGCGTAGCGCAATTTATAACGCCTGCGACAGTTGCCGTAGATGCCTTCAAAAAAGGTTCTGTAGTGTCTACGGCGTCAAAAGGGAAATTGCTATCACTAAATACAGTAATATCTTTTGGTACGGTAGGTAAAGCGGAAGTACAGCGATTTATAGAAGTAGGCTATGATGAGATTTATGCTATTCAGTATTTTCAAAATAACCTTCGGCCATGGTGGAACAACAGCGGGAAAGAAAGCATCGAAAAGCAGTTGAATAATGCGGCGAACGATTACCAATCTGTGATGAAAAAATGTGCGGCATTTGACCAACAGGTTTATGCCGACGCGCTGAAGGCGGGAGGTAAAGATTATGCGCATCTTTGTGTGCTTGCCTACCGTCAAAGTATTGCCGCACATACACTGGTCAAGAGCCCTCAGGGCGAGTTATTATGGCTGTCTAAAGAGAACAACAGCGGCGGTTTCATTAACACCGTCGATGTGACCTATCCCTCAGCACCGCTATATTTGATTTATAATCCTGCGTTATTACAAGGAATGTTAAGTGGTATTTTTTATTTCAGCGAAAGTGGTAAATATCCGCATCCCTGGGCCGCGCATGATTTAGGGACCTATCCATTGGCCAACGGCCAAACTTATGGAGAACCCATGCCGGTAGAAGAGTCGGGAAACATGATTATTTTAACAGCGGCAATTACCAAAGTGCAAAACAATGGCAATTACGCCAAGAAGCATTGGAAAAGCCTTACGACCTGGGTTGATTACCTGGTAAAAGAAGGCCTCGATCCTAAAACCCAGTTATGTACCGATGATTTTGCCGGTCATTTAGCACGTAATGCTAACTTGTCGGTCAAAGCCATAGTGGGTATTGCCTGCTACGCACAAATAGCAGAAGCATTGGGTGAAACAGCAACCGCTAAAAAATATCGAGCCATTGCGGAATCTATGGTGCCTAAATGGATTGAGATGGCTGATGCCGGCGATCATTACGCACTGACTTTCGACAATAAAGCTACATGGAGCCAGAAATATAACTTGGTTTGGGATAAGGTGTTAGATTTGAACCTATTTCCGCAGAAAGTATACGATACTGAAATCAGATATTACCTTACCAAGCAAAACAAATTCGGTATACCCTTAGACAGTAGAAAGGCCTATACTAAAAACGACTGGATTTTATGGACTGCAACCTTTGCGCCTACTCGGAAAGCATTTGAAGCGCTAGTAAAACCCGTTTACACCCATGCAATCGAGACAGAATCGCGTGTTCCATTGAACGATTTTTATGATACAAATACCGGTATCCGCGAAAATTTCAAAGCCCGGAGTGTGGTAGGCGGTTTTTATATGAAACTTTTAGCCGATAAATTGAGAGTAGATTCGTCTCTACAAGGGGCAGAGAAACGATAATACAAAAGGGTGAAAGTACGCTAAAGAAGGCGTCTAAAAAGGGCGCCTTCTTTTTTTATAAGGGCTGTGGTCTGTAATGGTTTTAGGAGAGGAGATTGGCCTATGCCGCCAGCGGTTGATATAGGTACTTTATCCATGACTGGTCATAAATAAGGGGATTATTGTATTTAGGTTCGTCGTTTGGTCCGGAGGAAGTTGTTTTCAGGAGTTTTTTCGACCATTTTCTCAGGTTATGTCCTATACACATCAGGGCAAACTCAACATCTACCATTTCAAGTCCCTTCATGGAGAACCTGTTGAAGTGGTTGTTGCTTTTCATCTGGCCGAAGACGGCCTCCACTTCTATGGGGCGTTTGCTCCGGTGGTATTTTCCTGTTTCAGAGGTTAGACGTTCCCGTGCCCTGGCCTTCAGTTCGTTCAAGCGGTGGTTGACTTCGATTGTCCTGTTGCCTTTGGCCTTATGGCATTCTCCCCGCATGGGGCAGCCTTCGCAGCGCCTGGCCTGATAATAGCTCACCTGGGAGCCATATCCATTGGTGCTCTCCCGCTTACCCTTACCGGCAAAGGCCATCTTCTGTCCCATGGGGCATACATAGAAGTCTTCCTCTTTATTATAGTACAGGTTCTGCAAAAGGAAGGGGTTGTTCTTCTGTGCGCGTTTCTGCTCTTTATGGAAGTAATTGTACTTGACATAACCCTCTATTTTCTTTGATTCCAGCATCTCATAGTTCTCTTCACTGCCGTAACCCGCATCGGCCACCACTACATCACTCTGTCTGTCATAGCGTTCTTCAAAGCCCTCAAGGTGGTCTTTCAGCGTAGTGGTATCGGTGCTTGTCCGGTGGATACTGTAGTGGGTGATGAACTGTTCTTCCGTACTGATCTGGGTGTTGTAGGCCGGTTTGAGCTGCCCGTTCTGCATATGGTCGTCTTTCAGCCGCATGAAGGTGGCATCCACATCGGTTTTGCTGTAACTGTTCCTTTCTCCCAGCGCCGCCAGTTGCTTCTCATATTTTTCCAGCCTTGGAAGATGCTCTTCCCGCAGCTTTTTAAGCTGTTTTTGGGTAGGCTTTGCGGCTTCTTTGAGCTTTTCATTCAACACCGAAAGTCTGTCCCGCAGTTCAGTGCTGTCAATTGGACGGGGTGTTTCATCCCTGTTCAGTTCCGATTGGTCCTGTCCTATCTGTGATTCAATGTCCCGGAGGACCGACTGTATTTTATTTTCCAGTTTGGCTTTGTTCTTTTCCACTGATCTTTTCCATACAAAAGTGTAACGGCCTGCTGCCGATTCGATCTTCGTGCCGTCCACATACTGTACCTTCAGGCTCACATAGCCCAGTTCGGCAAGCATACGGACAACTTCGGCAAAAAGCCCCTGGATATGCCCTTTGAGCCTCTTGCCCCGGAAGTAGTTGATTGTCCGGTAATCCGGTGTGCTGTGCCCCGATAGCCACATGAAATAAATATTCTCCTGCAGGGCCTGTTCGATCCTGCGACAGGAATAGATATTGCACAGATAGGCGTAGAATAGCACTTTCACCAGCATACGGGGGTGGAAACTTGTCGTGCCGCCACCTTTGTATTGCCCTATGATGTGATCAATGTTCAATTTATCAACCACTTCGTTAACCAGACGTACTGGGTGATTGACAGGGATTTTTGCAAAAATATCTTCCGGAAAAAGACTCGGACTGTTGGACGGTAATGCTTTGAATAGTATGTTTGCCATATTGTTTGGGTGCACCTAAAAATAACCATTTTTTAGGACAAACAATAAAAATCCCCGACACTTTTCCGTATCGGGGATCTTTTTTAAAAGGCTTTTTAGACAGCCTCTTTTTTTAAGCAATGAAATCTTTAGAATCATTATTTACAGCACATCTAAAGTGGCTGTAAATGAGATAAATTGATGAAATTTTGAAGCAAATTAAGAAACATATTAATTAATTACGCTTGTAGATTTGAGTCAATTATTTAATAACCACATAAAAACCAATATTATGATGAAGTCTTACTTGTCAAAAGTGGCATTGCTGATTTTTGTATTCGCTTCCTGTGGAAAATCAGATATGTTAAAAGAGCGTCCGAATGTTATTGCTAACGGAATAACTGCTCAGGAATCGGCGTTAAACCAAGCTGCAACGATACGATACTTACCCGCCCAGAATGGTCCGGATGAAACAAGCGCTTTACAGGCGCTGATCGATCAATCTGTCGCCGGAGATATCATTATTATTCGTGCGGGAAACCATTATTTCAGCGGCACCGTACATATTAATAAGAGCGGGTTAACCATTCGCGGAGAACATAATGGAAGCGATCCTACAAATTATATGCGTAAGGCGGCTACGGCGTCCGGGCAGGGCGTTTCGGTACTTGATGTAGATGTTAATATTGTCAATACGGTTATCGATTGGATTTATGTCGATGGTGGTATGCTTCCCGAGCCTAACATACGCGTTTTCGGAAATGACACGAAAATTTATAACAGTCACTTCCGCAACAGCGGGCATTCAGGTATTTTGATCCACAATGCCAATCGAATCTGGATCGAAGGGGTGAAAACTTACTATAACTATGTAGTAGGCATTTCCCAGTGGGGCAGTTCAGATAACCGTATTAAAAATTGTCAAACTTACGAAAATGGGGGAGAGGGTATCACGATCGATGGCGGATCTCATAATTGTTTTGTGGAAAATGTTTGGATTTACAAAAACAATACGCATAAACGGGGTGTCGGAGCTATCGGTATTGACGCAGCTAACGGTGCTAATATTTTCAATTGTACAATCGACCAAACCAATGGGCATGCGGTACGGTTTCAGAATAACTTAAATCAGCCGGACGATGGTTGTCAGGTATATAATAATATCATTACCAACAATCAAGGTTGTGCTATTAGTATGCGTCATCCCCAGCTGGTTACCAATTTTGGGCAATGGGGAAATACCATGACTAATAATACGGGCGGATCTATTTGTAGTGAACCCTGAAGCTTAAAAACTATAATCAAACCCGAGTGCCATAAGCGAGGCAATAGGTGGTACTAGGTTACAATCTAATACACCATTACTAGCAGTTTAGAATTTTGGGGTTCAACTGCTAGTTGCCTCATTTCAGAAGTAAAGCTTCTTTATAAGAGAGCAGATCCTTTTATTCAATCTTTTTTTCTTTCCTTCTTCTTTTCCAGGGGTCATACCTGATAATATCCTGTGATCATTTGCTAAAATAGGCGTAACGAAACAGTGCGAACCTTTATAATTTTACGAAAAACTATCAAACTATAAATTATCTATTTTCAATATATTGGTCTTTAAATCTTTTTGTAGGGATTTAGACGGATGCATTCCAATATAGTACTAGAAAAACGCTACTTCTGAAAGTGGAATTTTGTAAGAGCAAAAAAGATTTTAAACAATTTATGGCAACGAAAATGTACAAAGTAATCTTACGTGTTATCCTATTTGTAATTGTTTTAACGGAAGGGGCTTACATCGCTCGAGCACAAAATGGAGACCAAATACTCGACGGTATCGGTGAAACCGGAATGATTGCGCGTTACGTATTTGATGGAGATACCAAAGACTGGTCTAGAAATAATTTGCACGGGAAATTTCAAGGCCCTGAAATCAAGTTTACTAATGATGAGCGGTTCGGTAAGGTTTTGTCGCTCTCCGGAGCAGCTAATGATTTTGTGATGCTCCAAGGAGATGCTTTAACAGATTTAGAGTCGCTCAGTATATCGGGATGGATATACTTGCGTTCAGATAAACGGGGTCAACATTTTTTTGATTTCGGACAAGATGCCACCAGGCATTTTTTTGTAGCTCCCGTAGGGACAAATACCCAAGAAGGTTGCCAGGCATTGATAACAACAAAAGGTGATCATCAGAAGGGTGCGGTCTCTCCAGCTATACCATTGAATAAATGGGTACACCTTGCTATCGTGATCGATATTCCTTCAAAAGCAATGATAACCTATGTTGATAGCCGACCAGTAGGAGAAACAAAAGATATCCCGTCGGAGTTAACAGCGGTCTTCGGTGAACAGGGGGCAAAAAGGCAACTATATATCGGTAAATCGCTATTGCCTGAGAACCCCTCGTTGAATGCCCTGATACATGATTTTCGTATTTATCGCGTTCCCCTAACGAGAAGACAAGTTACTGGCATTTACTACAATGCCCTGAGAGGTGGTCAGGAAGCTGCGGTTAATGTCGGGAAGCCAGAAGATAATCTTCAACAGTTTTCTCCAAGCGAGTCGAAGCTTTATAACGCATATTTAATAAAAGTACCCGATGTAGAAGTGAAAACAAGCATAGGAAATTTGCCGCGTTTACCAAGTCATATAGAGGGAACTTATCGGCAAGGGATAAATGGGCCAAAAGTGCGGGTTCTTTGGCCTGCTCCAACCGACAATACTGCCGTTCTTCAAGCCGGACGTTATACCATTACCGGGCGCGTTCCAGGTACAGATCTACAACCCAAGGCTTTCGTCACCGTAATAGAAGCTAAATCGAGCGATATCCCTAGTTCAAAACTCGCACCCTTTAATTTAGACCAGGTTTCTTTGGAGGCCGACGCGCATGGCCACAAAACTAAATTTATTGAAAATCGGGATAAGTTTATCAATACATTAGCTGCAACCGATCCTAATTCTTTTCTTTATATGTTTCGTCATGCTTTTGGTCAGAAGCAGCCGGAAGGAGCGCGACCTTTAGGTGTGTGGGACAGCCAGGAAACGAAATTACGGGGGCATGCAACGGGTCATTACCTTACCGCAATTGCACAAGCCTATGCCGGCACCGGATATGATAAAGCACTTCAGGCCAAATTTGCGGAGAAAATGGAATATATGGTTAATACCCTTTATGAACTATCGCAATTATCCGGAAAGCCTAAAGAAGCTGGCGGCATCCATGTATCTGATCCGACGGCTGTGCCTTATGGCCCCGGGAAAACGGAGTATGACTCAGATTTTAGTGATGAGGGTATCCGTACCGATTACTGGAACTGGGGGGAGGGCTTCATCAGTGCCTATCCACCGGATCAATTTATCATGTTAGAACGTGGTGCTAAGTATGGCGGACAGAAGAATCAGGTTTGGGCACCTTATTATACGCTACATAAAATCTTGGCAGGGCTAATGGATGTATATGAAGTGAGTGGTAATAAAAAAGCGCTTGAAATAGCTACCGGTATGGGTGATTGGGTGTATGCGCGTTTGAGCAAACTGCCTACCGAGACACTTATAAAAATGTGGAATACCTATATTGCAGGTGAATTCGGTGGTATGAATGAGGTGATGGCCCGTCTGTATCGGATCACGAATAAACCGAATTACCTTAAAACTGCACAGTTGTTCGATAACATCAAAATGTTCTACGGTGATGCTAGCCATTCGCATGGTTTAGCTAAAAACGTAGATACTTTCCGTGGTTTACATGCCAATCAGCATATACCTCAAATTGTGGGTAGCATCGAAATGTACCGTGTTTCCAACAATCCGGTGTATTACAGTATCGCCGACAACTTTTGGTACAAAGTTGTGAACGATTATATGTATAGCATTGGAGGCGTTGCCGGAGCACGTAATCCGGCCAATGCAGAATGTTTTATCAGTCAGCCCGCGACGTTATATGAAAACGGCTTTTCTGCAGGAGGTCAAAACGAAACCTGTGCCACCTACAATATGCTTAAATTGACCAGCGATTTGTTCTTATTCGATCAAAGGCCTGAACTAATGGACTATTACGAACGCGGCCTCTATAATCATATTTTGGCGTCAGTAGCCGAAGACAGTCCGGCAAACACTTATCATGTACCGCTCAGGCCCGGTTCTATTAAGCAATTTGGTAATCCGCATATGACAGGCTTTACCTGTTGCAACGGCACCGCTATAGAAAGTAGTACCAAACTACAAAACTCTATTTATTTTAAAAGTAAGGACAACGATGCACTTTATGTCAATCTATTTATACCTTCTACCTTGGAATGGGCGGAACGTAAGATAACCGTGCAACAAACAACGGATTTTCCTAATGAAGATCACACCCGTTTAACGATTAAAGGAGGTGGAAAGTTTGATATGCATGTCCGCGTGCCGGGTTGGGCTACCAAAGGTTTTTTTGTAAGGGTGAATGGTAAAGATCAAAAACTAGAGGCAAAGCCGGGTTCTTATCTAAAAATAAGTCGCAATTGGAAAGATGGCGATGTTGTTGATTTACAAATGCCCTTTCAGTTTCACCTCGATCCCGTGATGGATCAGCAGAATATAGCCAGTCTATTTTATGGTCCTATTTTACTAGCGGCCCAAGAACCTGAAGCAAGGAAAGACTGGCGTACAGTAAGCCTGGATGCTGAAGATATAAGCAAATCTATTAAAGGCGATCCAAAACAGTTAGAGTTCACCATTGACGACGTAATTTTTAAACCATTTTATAATACATACGGGCGTCACTCCGTATATTTGGACGTCCGATTAAAATAGGATTCGCCATTCTGAGAGCACATTTTGTGCTCTCAGAATGGCGAATCTATTAAAAAGTACTTAGTTGCCGAAATCGGTCGAAAGACCCAAACTCTCATATGTAGTCATTTCGTTTTCGATCGTTGCCATTTTATCCCGGGCCATTTTATACGAGTCGCTACCCAAGAATAGATGCAAGGGTTTTGTTTCCATTTCCGCGACTTCGATAAACACCGCGGCAGCCTTTTCCGGATCGCCTGGCTGATTGCCTATTACCTGTTCTTCGTGTATAACCTCTAAATCCCGAGCTTCTTTATATTCCGCAATCGGATTTTGGGCGAGACGCATAGAACCTTTTAACAAGAAATTCGTCTTGAAATAACCGGGATACACTACCACTGCTGATACCCCTAACGATTTGGCCTCCGCCGATAAGGCCTCGGTAAAGCCGGCAACCGCAAATTTTGTCGCATTATAAATGCCCCAACCGGGAAAAGTTCCTAGAAAACCTGCAATAGAAGAAATGTTGAAGATCGTACCCGCATGCTGTTTACGGAAGTAAGGCATCACATGGCGGATGACATTTAGCGAACCAAATACATTTATGTCAAAGTTTTGACGAGCTTCTTTGTCGCTCAATTCTTCGAGTGTTCCTATCTGACCGTACCCTGCATTATTTACTACGACATCTATCATTCCGAACGTATCAACGATCCTGTTTATCGATTTGGCGACACTTTGTTCATCCACCACGTCCATTTGGAGTGGAAGGAATTCAGAGCCTGAGTGGCTTACTTCCGAACGTAACGCATTTATATCTCTTGAAGTAGCCGCTACTTTATAACCGGCGTCCAGTAATTTTTTTACCAATGTTAATCCTAAACCTTTTGAAGCTCCGGTTACTAACCATACTTTTTTTGTTTCCATAATATTTGTTTTAATGTTATGGTACAAAGTAAGTTATAGTAACGCGGTTAGGGTTTGTTCAAAACATACCGATATTTACGAGTTTCAAATATTTGGTTGCAATAAGCCGCTTTTTCTATAGATAGAAGGAGAAACACGTTCTTTTTTCTGAAAAAACGAAGAAAAAGAAGCAGGACCGGAAAAACCCAGCGCATAGCCAATGGTACTTATCGTCCAATCCGTTTGAAAAAGTAAAGATTTAGCTTCGTAAATTAAGCGTTCTTGAATGTGCTCACGGAGTGTTTTTCCTGTCCGCTCTTTAACTATCCTATTTAAATAATTGGGATGCACGTTCAACTGGTCTGCAAACTCGCTTGCGGTTTTAATTTGAAGAACCGAATTCGGATCCCGGACTTGAAAAGAAGACTCCAATAAGTTCAAAAAACTATAGAGATAATTATATCCTTCAGAAACATTCACATTAGGAAGAACCTTTTCCACTCTTTGCGCTTCCAACAATAGCATTTGTAAATGTAATAGGATCGCTTGCTTTTTATCTTCATTATCCCCTTCATTTTCCTGTAGCATTAACTCGAAATAGTGATTTATTTTTGAAGATTGGCTTTCATTTAATTGTATCACCGCTTTGTTTGCCTTAAAATAAGGGAACTGTTTAAATAATTGAAGAACATGGCCGGCATCAAGTTCAAAGTATTTTGGATTAATCAAACAAAAATGTCCACCTGTCTCTTTGGAAGTAGTTTGCCAGGACATGATTTCATCAGGATGTAGAAAACCGATATCGCCGGCCGACATATGATATTGATGCAATCCCACTGTAAGAATCCCCGTGCCCGACGTCATGTGAAAAATTTTATAGAATTGTCGCCGGTTAGGGGAGATATAATCATTTACCGGATAATCGTCTCGATTTTTTATGACGAAGTGATCTCCGTCAATAGGATAATGCTGGACATTTAAAAAAGGCACCTGATAGCTGTTTTGAGCGAATGCCGATAATTCTAAACGAGGTATTTCTGATTTTTCCATAGTGAAAATTACAAAAATGAGATTTACATCTATCCGTTTAACCCTTTTTACATTTAATCAGAAAAAACGGATAGTTTTCCGTCACTTTTGTAACCTCGAATAAGCCGAAGTTGCCAAATTCTGCTTCAATTGATTCGGAGTCATAAAAAAACAGATTAACACCACCAAACATTTCATAACGATCTTTACCAATCCGTTTGCCTTGTCCGTAAGTGGGTGCTTCTTTTGAAATGGCGGAAAAAACCATATAGCCACCCTCCGCGAGCTGGTTGTAGCAGTCGCGAATCAGTTTCTCTCGTTCATCACTGCTCAATAAATGGATTAAAGCATAACAGAATATCCCGTCAAATTGTGCATTATCAAAAGGCATATCGGTAACCGAGCCATGATAAATGGTCATATCTTTTCCATAGTGCTTTCTAGCTATTTCTATGGCCGTTTTAGATATTTCAATGCCGGTTACCCGCATTCCGTTTTCCACAAACAGTTGCGCATTTCGGCCATATCCGATTCCGGGGATAAGGATGTTGCTGATTGAATTTTTCAGAAAGAAATCTTTTGTTAAAATTGCAGAATTAGCAGGTTCAAAACCCCACATTTCCTGTTTTTCGATAAAGCTTTTTTCCCAGAACTCGGGTCCTTCGTTCTCTATTGACATAACATGTGTATTGTCATGCCAAGTTACCTATTTGATAGGACATTATAAACAACGAATTATCTCGAAGACCAAGTTCCGTACCTATCACATTTTCTAACGTACGAGCGGTGGATAGGTCGCCCGCATCTGAACCTGTGCTCGTTATAGCATTTCGGCCAGTTGAATATTGTTTCCGCAAGTGTCATCCAATACAGCTATCATGGTTGGTCCAACTTCTTTAGGTTCCATAATAAATTGGACACCGAGCGCTTTCAACCTTTCATATTCTTTCTTTAGATCATCTACCATAAAGGATGTCCACGGAATACCCGCCTCTTTTAATGCCTTCTGATATTCTCTTGCTGGCGTAAATGCCATAGGTTCGAGGAGGAGTTCCACCCCGTTCTGTTCATTTGGCGAAACTAAGGTCAGCCATCTATATTCACCGACGGGTACATCCGTTTTTTTGATAAACCCTAACTTTTCTGTGTAGAACTGAAATGCTTTTTCCTGATCTTGTACAGGTACGCTTGTTACATATATTTTAATCATTGCCGAAGTGTTTTGTTAGTACAAAGATCAGCAGTTTTCGTTCAATATACTTATTCCCGATTGCTAATATTCAGGTCTTGATAGGCTTTGGGAGAATAGCCCGTGCCTCTCTTGAAGACCTTCGAGAAGGTGGGTAAACTTTCATATCCCACATTGAAACAAACTGAGGTGACGGAATGGCCTTTCTTGAGTAGCTCTTTAGCTCTTGCGATGCGTAAATCTCTGAGGTATTGTCGGGGGGGCAATCCATAAACTTGCTGAAATACCCTAATATAGTGGAAACGAGACATAAACGCGGCGGATGCGATCTTGTCTAATTCAATTTTGTCGCCATAATGACGCTCCATGAAGGCTTTAGATTGCCTTACGTATGCATAATAATGTTGTGGCAGGCCATGCTCTCTGCTTATTCGTTCTACTTCTTGTTCGTAAAAAGTCTTCTTAGGTGTATTCATCCTTAACTATTTCTTAAACGATGGTCTATTGAAGCGTATCATATAATACGAATATCAGATACAAGCCTAATAATCACAAGCCATGGTTGAAAAATGTAAATTTTTTACACCATCCATTTTAATGAAGTAAAAAAATCCAACCAATATCATACTTAATTGTTTCAGTGTAAGATAGTTGTTTGTTGGGAAGGCAACCGGCTATTGACTGCATCGGCCCCCTTAAACAAACGACGGAATAAATGGTTAACAAAAAAAAACAATTATGAAAACCGCTAAGTACATTGTGCTTAAATTTATTGAAAGCCTCAATAGAGAAGATTTTGATGCCGCTCATGAATTGTTGGCTAAAGATATGACCTTCGAAGGCGTATTAGGCAGTCGCAATGGCTCCGATAGCTATATCGCCGACATGAGGAAAATGAAGCTTAAATACAATATTAAGGAGGTGATGACCAATGGAAATCATGTCGCTGTATTTTACTGTATTAACATGGGTGGAAAAGAAATCTTCAGTGCAGGATGGTACCACATAGAAAACGAATGTATCTCCAAATTTAAGGTGGTCTTTGATCCCCGACCCTTACTGGAAGCCGTTGAAGCCAAGAAATAAGCCGACAGTAATTGTCGCTGCTATTTTCAGATTGGGATATCCATGACTAATAGTAACGCTAATTACGCTGCGTTTATTGAAATGAACTAATAAAAATTCAACATTCCAGCCTATTTAATAGGCTGTTTGTACGCCGTCTTTTTGCTCCAATTCCTTCTCTTGACGCACACTTTCAGCGTGCACATCTTCGTAAAGCCGCTTTATGAAATCAGCTGGTAGTCCTACCTTTTCACCTTCTGCAATGGCTTGCTGTAACACCTTCTTAAATCGGTCCGGTTGAACCACGGCTAAGTTATGCTTCATTTTGTAGGCGCCAATAATTCTAGCAGCTTGCATTCGGTCACCTAACAAGTGAATAATCTCTTTGTCTAATTCATCTATTCTTTTCCTATAAGTGGCCATCGTGTCTTGTGTAGACACAAGGTGGCTTTGAGCCTTTCCTGTCACAAAGCCTATAATACATATTCCTGTGATGGTGATGATTTTACGCATGATTTTTTAGTTTCACAACAAATCGGCGGCGGCTTTATTTCTACTCAATAATAACAACAAGCTCCGCTATTTGCTGTCTGTTCAGTTTACATTATCCAAAATTATCATTTCAACGGAAAGTATAAAAATATAATAAGCTCATAAACCCTCACTTTCAAACACGTACTGCGCACTTCCGTCCAAAAGGCGTTTGCTAAGGAACAGTCTTATCAGATCGATGAATAAAAACTGCTAAAATGAGAATTATTTCAAAATCGCTTGACGCGATATACCCCTCGCAATGTCTTATTCACCCATTTTGGCTGTGAAAAAGGACCCCTATTTTTATGCAATAAAAGTAGTTGTAGCAATTAGACGAACACTTGATGTTGCAGTGAAACACAGACACAACCCTAGTTTCTGCTAGTATGTCCGGTCATTGCGAATGTTAATAAAAATTGAAAAATGAGCTCAAAAAAGGTAGATGAATTTTTGGAAAAATTGGAACATCCGTTAAAGGAAGAAATGATGGCACTGCGTAATGCAATTATGAAAGTGTATCCTGAAATTACAGAAGACGTTAAATGGGGTGGCCCAAGCTTTTATTACAAAGGTGATATCGCCACTTTTAGTCTACGTGTGAAGGATACCCTAACGCTGGTCTTCCATCAAGCGGAAGGGTTGACCCCCGGCAGCGTGCTAGAACCGGCATCTAAAGGTAAAGCCTATGCGAAGTTCAAAAGCCTTGATGAAGTAGAAGCCAAAAGTAAAGAACTGCAAGCAGTCATAAAGCAGTGGATTCAACTCAGGGATAAATTATAAGGGCGCCGTAAACTTATACATGCTTTTAAGCAAGCAGAAGCCCGTAGACTTATGCGGCTATAGGTGCGTAGTAATAAGGTAAAATGATCTTATTACTATGTGCCAATTCGTTAACATTCAAGGTGAAATACGTTTTTTTCGTTTATATTAAAATGATTTAGTAGATTCGTAACGGCGAACCGATAAACTACTCAATCCAATTAGTGTCACCTAGCGTATGTCATCCTATAAGTTATATACGGATAACGAATTAATTCATTTGTTAGCAGCGAATGACACGGCTGCTTTTTCCGAAATTTACCTGCGCTATGGTGAGCGCTTATATAAGCAAGCTTATCATGTATTGAGGAACCGCGAAGATGCAAAAGACATCGTGCAGGATATTTTTACCTCCCTTTGGAATAAAAGAACGGGGTTACAGATTAATAACCTTGCTGCTTACCTGTACATTGCCAATCGTAATCAAACAATCAAATTGATAGCCCATAAGAAGATTACTTCTGTTTACTTCGACTGGCTTCAGGCACTGGCCAAAGAAGTGTCAGATAACGCCCATCATACGCTTCTTGAGAAACAACTTAACCAACTAGTGGAAGATGAAGTCAGCAAGCTGCCCTCCAAAATGCAAGCGGTGTTTAACCTCAGTAGAAAAGCACATCTTTCTCACAAAGAAATTGCAGCCAAATTGCATCTGTCTGAAGCAACAGTTAAAACACAAGTCAAGAATGCTTTGCGGATCTTAAGAAGCAAATTAGAAGCTTTTTTATACGCCATCCTTTTCCTTCTTTATTGGCTGTTCTGAGTTAAAATTTTTTTTTTCTACCCCCAAGCAACTCCTCGTCGTACTTTACTTTTAATGATCCTTATTATCCGAGCGTATGGAGAAAGAAAGAATTAAAGAATTACTTCATAAATATAAAAAAGGTCTTTGCACTGACGCTGAAAAAGCTTGGATAGAATCCTTGTATGAGGCCCTGGCTAACCCTCCTTCTTCGGATTTAACCGATGAAATGATACAAGCAGATTTAGCAGAGGTCTATCAGCGCATACCTGCTTTATCGAAAAATAAAAGCTTTACCCTTTGGCCCCGGATCGTCGCTGCGGCGATATTTCTACTTTTCGTTTCCATTGGCTTTTATTTTTTCAAAGAAAAAGACCCAAGCCAACCACTTGTTCAAATTGTTGATAAATCGAAGATCAATCCGAACGATTTTGCACCTGGTACCAATAAGGCCTTGTTAACATTAGCAGACGGATCACAAATAGCATTGGATAATGCGCCGGACCAGAAAATACTTGACAAAGGAGGAATAAAAATTACGAAGAATGAAGATGGTTTAATTACCTACCAAATTAATCCGGGTGTCCGAGAGTCGAAATCAAATACATTGAGTACACCAAAAGGTGGGCAATACCAGGTCATTTTATCAGATGGCACGAAGGTTTGGTTAAATGCTGCTTCGTCCCTCCGCTATCCTACCGTATTTACAGGAAATGAGCGGAAGGTTATATTAAATGGCGAGGCCTACTTCGAGGTAGCCAAAAATGAAAAACAACCATTTAAAGTGGTGACAGATCGGCAAGAACTGTTGGTATTAGGAACCCATTTCAATATCAATAGCTATGAGGACGAACCTGATGTTAAAACAACCTTGTTAGAAGGAAGTGTTAAAGTCTCGGCATTTCAAACTAAACAAACCATCCTCCTTAAACCGGGAGAACAAGCCGCCTTAAAACGAAGTGGAAAATTAAAGGTAGCTCAGATCAATGCTGAAAATGCGATTGCATGGAAGAGTGGGCTTTTTCAATTTCAAGGCTCCGGTATTCAAGAAGCGTTACGGCAAATGGCGCGATGGTATGATATAACAATTGAATTTGAAGGGGCCGTACCTGATATTCAACTTTGGGGAGAAGTGCACCGGAAAGCCAATGCGCTAGAAGCTTTGGAAATTTTAAGTTATTTCGATTTAAAATATAAAATTTTAGCAACAGGAAATACCAAGAAAATCATCGTTATCCAATAAACTTTAATCAATAAATTATGACAAAATCAAAAACGAAAATCACGTAAGTAAGCATAGCGTTAACAAAAAACCGTTTCCTAACGCCATTAGGAAACGGAATACTTAGAGTTAACTCTTTCCGGATAAATCCGGAACGCCAATTTGTTAAAACCTTTATTAACTCAAGCTTTACAAAAATAATGAAAATTAGACCTAAGACAATGGCCTGGGGTAGGCCATTATCCAAAAATTTTTTTGGAAACCCAAGTCCAGTTCAATACCAAGCCACTGATATTAAAAGGAAAATTATAATGCAATTAAATCTTACATTTTTCTTTTTGCTCATAGCCTTGATGCAGCTACACGCAGCAACATACGCGCAAAAAATCTTTGTTAATAAACAAAATGCAACCTTAGAAGAAATTTTTCGGTCCATTAAACAGCAGAGCGATTATGTGTTCGTTTATAACAGCAAAGAAATCAGCAGTTTAAAGGTAAGCGTAAACACGCAGCGTTCTACAATAGAAGAGATTATGGATCAAGTTCTTCAAAATCAGCCTTTCACCTATAAAATTAGCGGACATAACGTATTGATCAAAAAGAAGAACGATTCCTCTGAAGCTCTTCCGCCGTTGCAACAGCGCGAAGTGAAAGGAAAAATAATTGACGCGCAGGGTTTGCCCATACCAGGTGTAAGTGTCAAAATAAAAGGGACCTCGGCAGGTACCACCAGCAATGCAGAAGGTTTATATACCTTGCAAGTGCCAGGAGCAGAGGCAACCTTAGTATTTAGCATTTTAGGTTACGCACTACAGGAAATCAATGTAGGTACGAACACCTTGATCAATGTAACCCTAACCGAAGAATCCTCTGCGCTGGATGAAGTTGTGGTTATTGGCTACGGAACCCAAAGACGTGCTGACGTCACGACAGCCGTCGCTTCCGTATCAGCAGAGAATATCCAAAATCGCCCGGTTCAAAACTTTGGGGAGGCCATAGCAGGTCAAATGGCAGGCGTTCAAGTACAGCAGACTAATGGTGCCCCCGGAGGGGAAGGTTTGGCCATTCGGGTAAGGGGTACCGGCTCTATCACCCAATCAAATGATCCGCTATACGTAGTAGACGGGTATCCCATGGAAGGAAATGCATTTCGTCTTATCAACCCTTCCGATATTGAAAGCATACAAGTACTCAAAGACGCCTCATCAACCGCTATTTATGGTTCGAGAGGGGCAAATGGTGTAGTGGTGATCTCGACAAAAAAAGGTAAAAAGGGCCCCCCCGTTATCAATGTCAATTCATTTGTAGGTTTCCAACAACGTGTAACAGAAATCAAAATGATGAACCGCGATCAATATGTCGATTGGTTTGTCGATGGTCGCAATCAAGCTTGGTTAGATGCCGCAGTTATTCCAAATGATCCCAATCAGTCGCCGCACAGCATCAATGATCCTAACTCACGACGAAGCCTTTATCCCGGAGCAACCGGTCAGTACATGATTCCCGACGGCACAGGAGGCTACCTCTATAACTTTTTAGATCCCGCATCGGTTGCTACCATGCCCGACAATAATTGGCAGGATTTATTGTATCGGAACGCCTTAACGCAGCAAAATGAACTTTCCGTCAATGGCGGTTCTGAAAATACCCAATATAACTTTTCAGGAAGTTACATGAAACAAGACGGGATTGTGATCAACACCAATTATGAACGTTTCAATTTCCGTTCGAGCATTAATTCTAAAATCAGCAAAACCATCAATTTAGGTGCTAATCTAATGGCTTATTCTGCCAGAAGTAGAGAACAGGCAAATGGTAAAGATTCCCCGGTAATGTACGCCTTAAACTTGCCACCCATTTATCCGCTCAGAAACGCGGATGGTACTTATGGGTCAATGGTACGCAATCCTGAAATCCTTGCGGGAGACGTGGCTAACCCGATAGGAATTGCTGAAATGGTCAATATTAATAGGAGAAGATATGGTTGGTTGGGAACAATTTCGGGCGATTGGCAGATACTTGAAGACCTGCAGTACCGCTTAAGCATCAACGGCGGGATTGAGGACGATCATTTGAAGCGTTTTGAACCATCAATGGTAGATTTGGATGCTTCCAGAGCGCCGCGTCCTGCCAGAGGAGTGGATACGCGCTACACAGATTATGATTGGGTGATTGAGAATACATTAAATTACACCAAAACCTTTGCAGAGAAGCATCGTTTTTCGGCCTTAATTGGATATACCACTCAAAAGCACACCGAAAACTACATGAACGGTGAAGCGAGAGGTTTTGCGAACGACGATATTGAGACGTTAAACGCCGGCAATATGTACGCGCTATCGAGTACCGAATCCGCTTACTCCCTGATCTCCTATTTAAGTAGAGTCAACTATTCATATGATGATCGTTACCTCTTTACGGCCACTTTTCGTAGTGATGGTTCGTCGCGTTTTGGTCAGAACCGGAAATGGGGTACTTTTCCTTCTGTTTCGGTAGGGTGGAGAATTTCGGAGGAGGGATTCATGAAAAATGTCGACCAAATCAGTGATTTAAAAATCAGAGCCGGGTACGGCATTTCCGGAAATAACCGGATAGGTGATTATGCATCCATTGGTTTATTGAATCCTGGTTATTACCCAACCGGGGGAACCTTGCAAAACACCGTGGATGTGGATGCAGAGTCGATGGCAAATGCAAATCTGGGTTGGGAAAAAACGCGGCAATACAATGTCGGTTTTGAATTTGGCTTGGCCAATGATCGGATTCGGGTAGAGGGCGATTTCTATGATAGTCAGTCGCTTGATTTATTGCTGGATGTGCCGGTGCCAACCATTACCGGTTATACGTCTCAGTTTCAGAATATCGGTAAAGTACAGAACCGCGGAATGGAGTTTTCGGTCACTACCAGAAACTTTATCAATGCCTTCCAATGGAGTACTAATTTTAATATTTCCTTCAATAAGAACAAAGTGTTAGAAGTGGGGCCCGATCAACGGCCCATATATGGCAGCGCTACCAATGCCAATAATGCTTTCATCACGACCATTGGTTATCCTATCGCAAGCTTTTACGGCTATAAACAAGAGGGTGTTTTCATGTCGCAGGAAGAACTGGACCGCTACCCTCATTTAGCCGCTGATAAAATAGGTGATGGTCGTTATGCTGATATCAATGGAGACGACAAATTAGACCAAAACGATAAAACCGTTTTAGGCAATAATACACCTGATTTTACCGGCGGAATCACTAATAATCTCTCTTATAAGAACTTCTCCTTGAGCGTGCAGTTTACAGGGTCTTATGGTGCAGAAGTATTTAGCTTTTTCAAACGCATGGTAGGCATTTACCATGGCGACCGGAATGGTATGATTGAACAGATCGATCGCTGGCGATCGCCGGAAGAACCGGGCGATGGCATTCACTTCCGTGCTACCCGCAACCCTACCGGTTGGCAACGGGACCCTTCTTCCGCATGGGTACAAAATGCCTCTTACCTTCGTTTACGTAACGTAAACTTCTCTTATAACTTTGGACAGTCCGTATTGGATAAGCTAAAAATTAAAGGATTGCGCGTATATATAACCGGTAGTAACTTGTTTACTATTACCGATTATACAGGCTATGATCCGGAAACCAGCAGCGAAAGTGGTCTTCAAAAAGGAGGCGATTATTTAGGCTATCCAACAGCTAGATCTTTCATTCTCGGTGCTAATCTAACTTTTTAACTCCTAATTTATGCGATATATAACAGCTATGAAAAAGATTCTTTTATTAAGTATGACGGCTTTAATACTGTCATCTTGCAGTAAAGATTTTATTGAACTTACGCCACCTTCTAATTTAAATAGTAGTGATTTTTATAAAACCCAACAAGATATTAATCAGGCTACTTTATCTGCTTATGCCAGCCTGCGCGAACTCTATAATGGGACCTATTATCGCTTGGGCGAAATTCGTTCTGATAATACCACTTACTCTTGGTTAGCCGGTAATCCGGCAAATGAAAAGGGAATAGACGAGTTTGCCTCCCCGTTGCTGCCCGAGAATAATTTTTTGATGGATTGCTGGGATGATAGTTATCATACCATTTTGCGATGTAATCTCGTCTTGGGACGTAGCGATGCTGTTATCTTTACCGATGAAAAGCTTCGGAACCAATATAAAGCAGAGGCTAGCTTCATACGCGCATCTACTTATTTTTGGTTAAATAGGGTGTTTGGCGGTTATGCACTAAATGGTGAACTCTTAGGTGTTATTAAAGTGGATAAAGAACTGGCACCTGGTGAGGCCTATCAATTACGTCGGTCACCCTTGGAGGAAATTTATGAATTAATTATTAGCGATCTTCAATTTGCGGAAGCCAACCTACCGGAAAGTTATGGCGGAAGCGATAAAGGGCGCGTCACTAAAGTGGCAGCAACTGCACTATTAGGAAAGGTTTATATGTTCATGGCAGGATATCCTTTGAATAAAGGGAATGAGTTTTATACCAAAGCCATTGAAAAATTCCGAGAAGTGATTAATAACGGACAGTATGCGTTAGTGGCAAGCTATGCCGATCTATTCGATGTAAATAAGAAAAATAGTATGGAATCGCTTTTTGAAATTCAATACATGAAAGGTTCACCGAATGGGGTTACGGGAAGTCCGTGGAATAATAATTTTGCTCCCCGTTTTTCGGATAAAGAAGTAGTGCTGGTGGGAGATAAAAGCGGTCAGAACGCCCCGACTCAGGATATGTCGAATGCTTATGAAACCGGAGACCCTCGAAAATATGTATCCATGCGCGATGGTTGGGTAAACGCCAAAACCGGTGCCTTTGAAACCGATAAATATATTCGCAAATATTACGATGTAGCGACCAGTGGTTCCGATAACGGAAATAACTGGATCGAGCTTCGGCTGGCCGATATTTATTTACTCTATGCTGAAGCGCTGGTGCGCACCGGTACAGATCAAGCGACCGCCTTGGTCTATCTAAATAAAATACGGGAGCGGGCTAGAAATACACCCGGAGATCCAAATGTCCCGGCTCCTGCTAATCTGCTAAGCGATTATCAATTAGCAGACTTTGCCAATGATCAGGCTTTCCTGCTAGCGATCGAAAAGGAGCGTCGTGTAGAGCTTGCTTTTGAGAATCATCGCTGGTTCGATCTCGTTAGAACCGGTAGAGCGAAGGATGTCATGATTGCGGAACAAAAAGCCGATGGTTTTAATAATTTCACCTGGAGTGATGACGCGCTGGCCTATCCCATTCCGATGACTGTCATGCAAGCCAATCCGCAACAGATTATCCAGAATAAAGGTTATACACAATTATAAATGCTAGATCATGACAATTCAAGTAAATCTCTTTTTTTTACTGATATTCCTTGCGCTCTTCGGGTTAAGTAACCAAGGCGCGTATGCACAGGATAATGCCTTAACACCACAAGAGAAGGTAGCAGGCTGGCAATTGCTTTTTAACGGAAAAGATTTAACCGGTTGGACTTCCACAAAAGGCACCTCACCGGATGCAAGTTGGAAAGTTGAAAACGGCCAACTTTCTTTAAAGGAAACCGGAGGGCAACGACATCTCGATATCATTAGCGCAGAAGAGTATAGCGATTTTGACCTGCGTGTCGATTTTAAGTTAACAAAAGGTGCCAACAGCGGTATTAAGTACTTCTTTACACAGTATAGCGAGGGTGGATGGCTCGGCATGGAATACCAGCTTATTGATAATGATTACCATCCGGACGCCAAGCTCGGCCGCGATGGCAATCGCCAACTGAGCGCCTTGTATGATATGCTGGCCGTTGAGAAAAAAGTACCGGTTAAGGTAGGCGAATGGAATCATGCCCGCGTAGTTTCAAAAGATAGTCAAATAGTCCATTATCTCAATGGCCAGGAAGTACTTCGCTATGATCGCAAGAGCGCGGCATTTGAGAAAGCACGACAGCTGAGCAAATTTAAAGAGGCGAAACCCGCTTTCGGTTCAGTTAGTAAAGGGCACATCTTGCTACAAGACCATGGAGACATCGTCTATTTTAAGAACGTGAAAATAAAAGCATTATAAAAATTTAAAAAAGACATCATGAATGCTAAATCAAGAAGAGATTTTATAAAAAAGTTGGGAATAGGCACAGCCGCTTTAACAGTTGGTGCCGACATAATAGACCATCACCCTGCGTTGGCCTTTAGTGCCAAAAGCTACCGCAATATTATCGGAGCTAATGAGCGTATTCAGCTTGCCACCATCGGAGTAAATAGCCGCGGAAGCAGCATGAGCGGTACTTTTGCCAAGCAAAAAAATGCAACCGTAGCCTGCATTTGTGATGTAGATGAGCGAGCCATTCCAAAAGCAATGAAACGTGTTGCAGAGGCAGGGCAAAGCAATACACCCCGCGCTGAGAAAGACTTACGGAAAGTATTGGAAGACAAAAGTATTGACGCTATCTATACGGCGACACCCGACCATTGGCATGCACCATTAACCATCATGGCTTGCCAGGCAGGCAAGCATGTATATGTTGAGAAGCCAATGGCACATAATCCGGCAGAAGGAGAGATGGCGGTAGCAGCTGCCCGAAAATATAACCGTGTTGTACAAATGGGAGCACAGCGTCGTTCGGCGCCCACACTTACCAAAGGCATTGAGCTCTTGCATCAAGGCATCATTGGCAAGGTGTATATGGCCAAAACGTGGTATACCAACACCCGCAAAGCAACTTTTCTGAAACCCGGTACCGTTCCTTCCTGGCTCGATTATGATCTGTGGCAAGGCCCAGCACCGCGGGTACCTTATAAGGACGGCTTAATCCACTACGATTGGCATTGGTTCTGGCATTGGGGAACAGGTGAAGCTTTGAACAATGGTACCCACGAGGTAGATGTTGCCCGTTGGGGTTTAGGTGTAGATTTCCCAACACGGGTAAGCTCAATCGGAGGGCGTTATCAATTTCAGGACGATTGGGAAACACCCGACACACAGGTTGTAACCCTGGAATATCCTACTGCAACCCTCATTTGGGAAAACAGAAGCTGCAACGGACGCCAAGTAGAAGGTTTGGAACGAGGCGTTATTTTCTACGGCGACAAGGGAAGTTTGGACACCGGTGAAGATGCTTATAAGATCTATGATTTACAAGGTAAGCTCATCAAAGAAGAAAAATCGACATCGGCAAACGAAGGTTTGGCCGGTAGAAATACAGCAAGTCCAAGCTTGGGGATGGACAGCTTACATGCTGCCGATTTTCTGGATGCGATTAAAAATAATAGGCAACCAAACTGCGATATCGAACTTGGCTATAAGAGTACAGTGGCCATGTTGTTAGGGAATATATCTTGGCGAGTAGGCCGTGATTTAAGGATTGATCCTAAAAACGGGCATATTGTAGGTGACGCCGAAGCGGAAAAATTGTGGAGCCGGAGCTATGAGCCGGGATGGGAACCTAAAATTTAAAGAAAAAGGGGCTGCGGGAGAGTCTAAGATTTAGATCGATGAACGGACCTGCAGCTTCTATACCGTTGTCTATGGATTTCTAATAAATCAACACAAATGAATAGGCTAAAAATGATGGTCTTACTTTTTGTACTACTCATGTATAAAGTACAGGCACAAACGGAAAATGAGTTAACTGCCCAAGAGAAAGCAAACGGATGGCAGCTCGTTTTTGATGGAAAAAGCTTTGCAGGTTTACAAAAACTAGCTGATGGCGGTTGGGTCGTGAAAGATGGCTTATTGATGGCAACCCCCATTCCGCATGGAAAACAAATGGATATTATCACCACGGCTTCCTTTGATAATTTTGAACTGACCTTTGAATTTAGGGCGGCAAAAAACACCAATAGCGGTGTTAAATATTTAGTCACCAATACCTTTCCAGGGAAAAAGGGCACTTATTTAGGGCTGGAATATCAAATTCTGGATGATCTGCATTACCAATATCCCGAGCGAGGCGAACTGCGGTCTGTCGCCTCACTTTACGATCTCATTCCTGCCGATCCAAAAAAGGAAGTAAAAGCACTTGGCGAATGGAATACCGCCAAGATTATTGTAAACGGGCGTCATATCAGCCATTGGCTTAATGGCAAAAAAGTGGTCGCATATGATCGGAGTACACCTGCATTTGCACAACTGATTCAAGCAAGTAAATACAAAGACCTTCAAAATTTTGGAAAAGCCGAAAAAGGACATCTCCTTTTTCAGAATGAGGGCACACCAGTTGATTTCCGAAACATCAAAATCAGGCCTTTGACGAATGTAAAATAAAAATAGTTGACTTAATTAGCCATCTCATAAAAACAAGAGATGGCTTTTTTTTGCAACAGCCGTCCATTCTTCGTCAATTGCTATGCATTTATTTACCCTAGGTAACCATTTTTTTGAACTCATTTCATAAATTGCGCGGCAAGAAAAAGAAAGTTTTGGATAACACCTCGCCGTATGGTCATTTGGTATTGAAATAACCATTCAATTTATACATTTTTATGCACAAAATCGCTTCTGCTGCTTTTGCAGACACTAAACCCCACTACATTCTTCTTGACGGCTTAAGAGGCGTTGCGGCTCTTATGGTTATTTGGTACCACATATTCGAAGCATTTGCAACAAGTCCTGTCGACCAACACTTCAATCACGGATATTTGGCCGTTGATTTTTTCTTTATACTGTCCGGCTTCGTTATCGGCTATGCTTATGACGATCGTTGGAAAACAATGAAAGTAAAAGATTTTATCAAACGTCGATTAATCCGTTTACATCCCATGGTTATTATGGGCGCTATTTTAGGCGCGATTACTTTCTATATACAAGGCAGCGTGAAATGGGATGGTTCGAAGGTATCTTTATCCATGTTAATGCTAGCTTTACTCATTAATCTCTTCTTAATCCCTGCTGCCCCTGGCTCGGGCCCCGAAGTACGTGGAAATGGAGAGATGTATCCGCTCAATGGCCCTAGTTGGTCCTTATTCTTTGAGTATATCGGCAATATCCTGTATGCATTGTTCATCCGTAGGTTATCGGCAAAAGCACTTGCGGTACTCGTCCTGTTGGCCGGAATCGGATTGGCCTCCTTTGCTATATTTAATTTTTCCGGTTATGGCCATTTAGGTGTAGGATGGACGATGGCAGGCCATAACCTGATCGGTGGATTTCTACGTTTGTTGTTTTCATTCTCCGCCGGTGTATTGATGTCGCGCAAGTTTAAACCTGTAGAAGTAAAAGGCGCATTTTGGATCTGCAGTTTGGCGATTATTATTTTACTTTCCATACCCCATATTGGGGAAGCAGAAGCTCTTTGGATGAACGGGATCTATGATGCACTATGTACACTTGTTATTTTTCCCATATTGGTCTATTTGGGTGCCTCCGGAACTACAACCGGCAAAAGCTCTATTAAAATCTGTAAATTCTTAGGCGATATATCGTATCCACTATATATGGTACATTATCCTTTCATGTACCTGTTTTATGCATGGGTATGGCAAGAAAATCTTACCTTCACCCAAATATGGCCGATAACGTTGCTTCTCTTTTTGGGTACTATATTAGTAGCTTATCTCTTCTTAAAGCTTTATGATGAACCCTTTAGAAAATGGTTGAGCAAGAAATTGCTGATGAAAAGTTAATCGACTATTTGAGATATAAGATAACCTATCCTCATTATGACTACAAATATCCGCACTTAGCACACAAGTAAAAAATGTGCATAAACTACTTTTGTTGGGAACAAAAACGATAAACAATCATGACACAACAAAAAGATAAAGTTTGGTTCATTACCGGCACATCGCGTGGTTTTGGTCGTGTATGGGCGGAGGCCGCCTTAGCACGAGGCGATAAAGTAGCAGCAACGGCACGTAAGTTGGAAAGCATTGCCGATCTGAAAGATAAGTATGGCGAGCAAGTATTGACGGTAGCACTTGACGTAACGAAACCCGATCAGGTGAAAGAAGCAGTCACAGCCGCACATGCGCATTTTGGTAGGTTGGATATCGTGCTCAATAATGCCGGCTACTCCTTGGTAGGAACTATCGAAGAAGCAAGCCCGGCAGATATCCGAGCACTTTACGAGACCAATATTTTAGGGCCGGTTGCCGTGATACAAGCCGCCTTGCCCTTGCTTCGAGAGCAGGGGTATGGCCATATCCTCGGTACTTCCAGCAACCTTGGCCATGTTACCATGCCGGTAATAGGCTATTACTGTTCTTCTAAATGGGCATTTGAGGCTATTCATGAAAGCTTAGCGGCGGAGGTAGCCCCTTTCGGTATTCAGGTAACGATTATTGAACCGGGGGCCTATGCTACCGAATTCGGTAGTCAGGAATCCTTAAAGTTTGCGCAGGGTATGGAGGTATATACTGATTTCAAAGCTAAATTTGTAGACAGTTTAAAAACCATGGAAAGAGGCGATCCGGCAGCAACGCCACAGGCCTTGTTTAAAATGATAGACGCGGAACAGCCACCGCTGCGTTTCAACTTGGGTAGCCATAACCTATCAGGTACCCGAGCGGCTTACGCGCAACGATTGGCTATTTGGGAGGCTTGGGATGAGGTATCCCGCGCCGCTCAAGGTGAACCGAAATAAAAAACAACCATAACCGGTTATCATAACTAGCCGGTTATGACTATATTAGCTGTTGGCATGAAAAAGGAAGAAAAAAGCTTGCATAAATTTGAATCGCTTTCAGATGCACATCGGGTTTTTGGTTTGCCTCAGCCCCGGCATCCGCTTATTAGCCTTATCAATGGAGCACACACTCAGATCGAACTTTTTAAAATTCCGCAACGTCACGTTTTGGGATTTTACAAAATCTCGTACAAGCCAAAGCTGAGCGGAAAGCTGAAGTATGGCCAAGGTTACTATGATTTTGATGAGGGAGGCCTGTTATTCGCTTCCCCCGGTCAGATAATAGGCGGTAATGATGATGAGGGCGCTGTATGTTCAGAATACACCCTGTTGATTCATCCCGATTTCTTTTTAGGATATCCCTTGACAAAAAAGATTAGGCAGTATGGTTTTTTCTCTTATGCCGCCAACGAAACACTCCATTTGTCGGAAGAGGAGAAAGCAATCATCATGTCCATTTTCCGTAATATCGAAACAGAACTCAATAACCGGATTGACGACTTCAGTCAGGACGTAATGATCTCCCAGATCGAGTTGTTGCTTAATTATGCCAATCGCTTTTACAAGAGACAATTCATTACGCGTAAGGTCGTTAGCAATGAGCTGTTGCAGAGACTAGAAGAGTTGTTAAACCAATATTTTGATCAAGAAATGCCGTCAAGCCAGGGCACGCCAACTGTGAGCTACCTTGCTGAAAAGCTACATCTTTCGCCCAGCTATCTGAGTGATATGTTGCGTTCTCTAACAGGGCAGAACGCGCAACAGCATATTCATGCAAAAGTAATTGAAAAGGCTAAAGAGAAGCTTTCTACCACCAACTTATCCGTGAGTGAAGTAGCTTATGCACTAGGTTTTGAACATTCACAGTCATTCAGCAAGCTTTTTAAAATCAAAACGAAGCTATCACCGCAAGCGTTCCGGAACTCCTTTAATTAAATATAAATTAGCTAATTCATCATTTTTAACCGCCGTTAGGGTGTTGTCGCCAATTCATTTAAATTGTCTAGCGTAAAAAAATTAAGGGTATTGCACATAATCAGTTACCTTTACATTGAATTATGGCTAACCCTTACATCTCCCTATTACGCACCGCCTGGACTTATGCCCGAGGTGAGAAGAAACGCTATGTTTTCATATATGGGCTGTTTATTCTTGCCAGTGCAGCCTTTGCCACTTATCCGCTACTGTATGGCTGGTTCATCAACGGTATACAGCAGGAAGGAGCTGCGTACCTACATTATGCTTGGCTCTATGTAGGGGCGTATATGCTTCTCAAGTTGGTGGAATGGAGTTTCCATGGACCGGCGAGAATACTTGAACAGAAGTTGGCATTCGCCCTTAGCCGAAATTTTTTGCAAGATCGTTATCATCAAACCTTACATCTTCCGGTGAAGTGGCATCAGGATAATCACTCCGGAATTACCATCAATAGAATCCGGAAAGCCTATACAGCCTTGAAATCCTTTTTTGAAAACGGATTTATGTATACCTATGCATTGATGAAGTTTGTGTTCTCTCTCATTGCTATGATTGCTTTTTCGCCGTTGTTTGGGCTGATCGGTGTAGGTATCGGCATGCTGACGGTTTACGTCATTTTCAGGTTTGATAAGCCCTATATCAAGGCACTGGACGAAACAAACGAAAAAGATCATATCGTATCCGGAACACTGTTTGACAGCCTTTCTAATATCATCACCGTGATTACTTTGCGGCTACAGAATAGAATGGAAAAGAGTTTAATGGGGAAAGTAGCTGATGTTTATCCTCCTTATAAAACGTCCGTACATGTAAATGAATTCAAATGGTTCATCGCCGATATGCTTGTAGCGCTTATTTATGTAGTTACCGTACTGGGATATATTTATCAGCACGGGCAGCCCGGTCAACTCTTTTTAATCGGTAATCTAGTTGCCCTGCTGGGATTTGTCAACCAGTTCACGAGCGTTTTTCATGACGTAGCTTGGCAATATACGCAGATCGTTCAATTTAATACCGATGTGGAAACCTCCCGTCATATTAGCGATGCTTATCAACAACAGCATCAGGCCGAGGCTACGGTAGCACTACCAAATGAATGGCAGCAGGTTGAGGTACAGGGTTTGAATTTCTCGCATACCGAAACCTATTCTTCCGGTCAAAATGCGCACAGCCTGCATGATATTCATCTTACCATTCAAAGGGGGCAGAAGATTGCGTTGATTGGAGAAAGCGGCAGTGGTAAAAGCACGCTTATGGCCATACTAAGGGGCTTATATACCTATCAGTCCGATACACGTATTAGATTAGATGGAAGTAAGCAAATTGATGCTGCTAGCTTGGCCGATGCTGTCACCCTCTTCCCGCAAGAGCCGGAAATATTTGAAAACACGATCAAGCACAATATCACCCTAGGGCTTCCCTTTTCTGATGAGGAAGTGATGGAAGTCTGTCGAATTGCTCATTTTGCAGAAGTCGTACAAACCCTTCCCAAAGGTTTGGAGTCGCACATTCAAGAAAAGGGTGTAAATCTTAGCGGAGGACAAAAACAACGACTGGCCCTTGCGCGAGGTATACTAGCGGCGCGATCAAGCAGTATTGTCTTGCTAGACGAGCCCACCAGCAGCATAGACCCTAAAACAGAGGTTAAAATCTATCAACATCTTTTTGAAGAATTTAAAGAAAAAGCACTTATCTCCAGTTTGCATCGCTTATACTTACTTCCATATTTCGATTATATTTACATTCTGCAAAATGGAAGAATAGTTGATGAAGGTAATTTTGTCGATTTGAAGGCACGTAGTGTGCTATTTGATGAGCTGTGGAAACATCAACGGGAAAACAGCCAGACCGGTAATTAAGCAATTGAAATTTAATCAACATATCAGGCTTTGATAAGTACCCCTATTTGATGAAATAAACTAATTGCGATATTCAATAGTGGTCACATCCATATCATAACGAGCTACCGGTATTGTTGGGTTTTTGTTGAACTGCTAATAGAAAAGCAGCTGCACTACCCACCCATACCGAATAATCGAGCGGTGCTTTTATTCCCAAAGAAACGGACATTGAAAGCGCAAATAGCAACAGTAGAATTCCCGTAGCAATAGCGGTCCATTTTAATTTAAAGCCCAAAATCAGTAATAGCGATAACACAATTTCCAAAAAAGTGGCTGCATAAGCGGAAAATCTGCTTAAAGTTGGAGGAAGAAAAAATGTGAGCGTTGCCGTATATTCTTCAAAACGCTGCCAGTTTCCCCAGGCTGAATTATCTCCCCAAAAACCTAGTCTGTCTGCAACTGCTGAGAGCATCGTCATAGCAAGAGCAAACCTTAAAAACAGTTGCGGAAATTGTACTAATTTCATGGCCATAGCTAAATTTTTAAATTAACAGTACAAAATTACTAACAGAAAAGCACATGAAACTTAAGTTGGTTTAAGAAATGCAATACAGACTTTCTTTCCAATCGTTCAGAACAAATATAACATGCATATGTTATTTCTAAACGATTGCGGTATAACTCTTTGGGTTAAGCCTGTATATTTCAGTTAAATACAATGGCATGTCGAGGCAAATCTACAACAGAACCATCAAAATCGATGGAATTGATATTTTCTACCGGGAGGCTGGCGATAGAAAATATCCATCCCTATTGCTATTACATGGATTCCCGACGTCATCCGTAGCTTTCAAAAATTTAATGATTGCCATGTCTGATCAGTATCATCTTGTCGCTCCGGATTATCCCGGATTTGGCTTCAGTGAATTTCCCGTGCCGGATACTTTTGACTATACGTTCGGGAATCTATCTGTTTTGATAAACAAACTGACTGAGGCGATAGATTTAAACAAATACTTTATTTATCTCCATGACTATGGTGCACCGATTGGACTTCAACTATGCATCAATCACCCGGAGAAGATTGCAGGTATTATTGTTCAGAGCGGTAATGCGCACCGAGAAGGTATGGGACCTGAATGGGACGAGTATATCGACTACTGGTACAACCCAACGGCTGAAAAGAAAAAAAAGCTCATTAAGTTTTTAAGCGTAGAAGGTATAAAAAACCAATACTTCGGTGGGCTTCCCAAAGAAACATTATCGAGGGTCAGTCCGGAATTTTGGATGCTTGACTGGGAGTTTTTGAAGAGGCCGGGTAATATTGAAAAGCAGTTTGAGTTAAACTGTGATTTCAAAACCCACCTAGAAATGTTTCCTGTTTACCAGGCCTATTTTCGCGAACACCAACCACCGGCCCTTGTCATTTGGGGAAAATATGAAATTTTCTTTTCTGTGAAAGAAGTGCCTTGTTATAAGCAGGATCTGCCCAACGCGCAAATTCATATTTTAGATGGAGGGCACGATGTGCTGGATACCCATTTTGATGAGGTGCTAACGTTAATAAGGAATTTTGTAAAATTTTTGTCCTAACAGCTCCCTACTAACCGTCATCCGCTTTAATCCAATTTAGTCAACAACTTATTTCATGTTTCATTATTGTATTGGTATTACCTTTAAATAAGACCCGTCCGTTGTTCAAAGGAAGCCAGCGGCTGTAAAGTAGCCAGCCTATAATTGCTTTCTCGGCAGTGCTTTTACCAGTTCTTCGGTTGTCAATATGAGATGGGCATACGTAGGCCCATTAAGTACATGTGCTGCATGCATCATTTCCTTAGTAAAGGCAGCGGTGGCGTCCTTTACTAAGGTTACATGATAACCTAATTCCATCGCAAATCGACAGGTGCCTTCGACACAGGTATTGGCTAGCAAACCAATAGCTATCACGTGACTAATACCTCGCTGTTTTAGCAACATGTCTAAGTCTGTATTGGCAAAACCACTTTGCGCCCAATGCTCCTTAACAACAATATCTCCATCTTGGGGAGCAAAATCTGGGTGCCAGTCACCTCCCCAAGTACCCTTTGCGAATGAATGACGGTCCATAATAGCCAGCTGCGTCGGGTTAGGGTACCTCCAGTATTGATAGTCAGTGGATTCCCACCGTTTATGGGGCACGATAAACACAGGGATATCAGCTTGTCGGACCGCTTTTACAATAGTACGAAGATTATTTAACAGGTTGTTATCTTCAGCGACATCTTTAACCCTCGGCCAAATTTTTCCCCCTTCTGACAAAAAATCATTGTAAGGATCAATAAACAATAATGCGGTATTGTCGCCTTCGTATGTTTGAATTCTCATTTTCCTTCAAATTTTGCAAACCATATTAATTATTTCTGAAAGCATATCGTTCAATACTTTTTGCGAACAGAGGAGTCTCGCTTTGATTGTGATAAATCGATACCGGCTGCCGTTGGCTTTTGAATAATTCAAATGGAATCCCTTGTTTTTCAATACTTTTTATAAATTCCTCAGTGGGTTTTGAAATAACTCGGTTCGTGAATTCGCAGGTGTTATCGTCAATCTTTTTTACGCTCATCTCCCAATGAACAAGAATGTTAATGTGTCCGCTAGGTGTAAATATGTCAGAGACGGATTCCAATATAAGATGCGATGGCTTTGATACCTTTTCAATATAATGCTGAACCATTAGGCTTCCTCCAAGAACTTCAACATTTACAGACATCCTTTTACCGTCTGGCGACGTGGTAACACCCGAAGTAACGTGGGCAGGCGAACACGCTTGATATTCATGTTCAGGAAGCGTAAAGCACCATTCCGGAATGTTAATTTTTTCAATCGGTGCGTTGATCATAGCTGTAAAGCTTGAATCAACAATAACTTGTTCATTTTGCATACTAATCGCGTTTAATTAATTATTTTGATTGCATTTTAATGATGTTAAGCTTTTAGCTGTTTAAGATATGCTGTTGTTTCTTTAACTATTGTTTGCATTAGCTCATTTGCTTTGGTGTGTTTTAAGATAGGAGCTATCTGGCCGCCCCAAAAGAATATCATGTCCCACTTTTCTTGTTCAATTGCGGCTTTCCGGATATGCGACATAAATTGCGTTTGCAACGGAAAGGGCAAAAAATTCATTTCTTGAGGGATTAAGTCCTGAGCGATACGATTAATTAATCCTCGGCCTAATCTTCCGGTAAAAGCTTTCGATAGCATGGTATATCGGGCTGCATCAGAAAACAACATCTGTTTGTGAAAGGTAGTAGCATTCGATTCGTCTGTAGCCAAGAAAGCTGTTCCAATTTGCACCGCATCCGCACCGAGCGTCAACGCTGCTGCAACGCCTTTTGCGTTAGCTATACCACCAGCGGCTATAACTGGTGTTTTTACCTTCTCTTTAATAAGCTGAAGCAATACAAATGTTCCAACGGTGGATTGCTCGGCTGATGCTAGAAACGAAGGCCGATGCCCTCCAGCTTCGAATCCTGACGCGACGATCATATCGACACCGGCGGTTTCTAAAGCGATAGCTTCATCCAGTGTGGTTGCAGTTCCAATTGTCACAATATTTAATTTATGGCATTGTTCCAAAACAGTAGCAGAGGGGATACCGAATATAAAGCTAAATACAGGCGGACGTTGTTGCAAAATTATTTCCACCTGGTTTTCAAAACGAGTTTTGAAGGGCGCTGGTTTCTCTGGCAGGTCTATCCCTAACTCATCAAAATAAGGTTTGAATACTTGCTGCGATTGCTTAAATTGCTCATCTGACACCGTATCATCTACTGCGTCTGTATCAGATACCCACAGGTTGATATTGTATGGCTTATTAGTAGCCGCCTTTATCTGGCGGATCAATTCGTTTATCTCCTGTGGACTTAACGTGTACGCTCCATAACCGCCGAGGCCTCCTGCATTGGATACTGTTGATACCAGTTCTACAGATGACAGCTTGCCGCCAAACGGCCCTTGTAGTATTGGGTATTGTATACCCATAATTTTAGATACTTTTGTTTTATACCACATAACACCATAATTATTATTTGATTACATTGGTTAACATTTTATTCACGATAAGCCACTGCCCGTTAACTCGATGAAAGGACAGAAATTCATCATAATTAAAATCATACATCTTAACGTGTAGCTTGACGACAGCAATAGAGTTAATTATATCGATTGATATAAGGGTTCCTTTAAAAGGTTTCCCAGAGTTTTTAACGCTTTGGCGGTTTTTGACACCATCTAGGTATTGTTCAAGCGTTTTGGCATAAGGTACACCATTTACATCGCCTAATACAAGTGCGTTAGGATGATATACCTTACGCAACCTGTCAACATCACCCTTGTAAATACCTTTAAGGTAAAAATCTTCTAGCGCATAGGTAATTGCCGCTAATTCGTCCCTGTTGTTATCCATTGTGTTTTGATTTTGTACTTCGGGTACTTGAAAGAAATAAGACCAAAAGATAATAAAAATATATTTCCACTTAATTCAAGTGATGGCCAGCGGCCATACCGCCATCTACATTAATGATAGCACCGCTAATGAAATTGCTCTTAGCAACTGTATAAACCATCTCAGCGACATCTTCTACCTCGCCTACACGATTTAGCAGGTGTAAGGTCGCACTTTCATCTGCTTTGTTTCCGTGCATCGGTGTGCGGATAGTACCGGGTGCTATGGTATTCACCCTAATGTTGTTTTTCCCAAACTCAGCTGCAAGCTGTATTGTAAGGGCATGTATTGCTCCTTTGGATGCCATTTGTGCAGAGATGGGCAGCCCGCCAAGTGCATGATTTACTAATGGTGTACCAATGTTGATCACAACGCCGTTGCGTTGTTTAAGCATTTGCGGAATAACCGCTTGGGTTGTAAAGAAAGTCCCTTTTAAATTTGTGTTTAAAAAGCGATCCAAGTACGCCTCGTCTACTTGTAGGAAGGGTTTAGTTTCGAAGATACCAGCATTGTTTATCAATACATCCACTGAACCAAATCTGTCGAGGGCTATAGCAGCGAGTTTTTTCCCTGTTTTTCGATCACTTACATTACCTGCCATCATTGCAAGATTTTCACCTGCACCTAATTCGTGATAAATTTCCCTGAGTTTTTCAGCGGTTGATGAATTGATCACTACATGATCGCCTTTTTCCAAAAAGTGGCGAGCTACTTCTTTACCAATGCCTGAAGAAGCACCAGTTACTATTATTGTTTGCTTTTTCATTTTATTATTTTCTATCGGCAGTAATACCTTTTTCTCTTAAAATTGATACCTGCTCTCCGGCAAATCCCCAGTCATCCAGGTCAATTTCCTGTATCACAACATGAGTTAATTGCGGATCTTTATTCAATATATCTGTTATTAAGGAGGTAATTCCACTAATTAACTTTTGTTTTTGTTCTCTTGTAACTCCTTCGCGAGTAACTTCGATTTTTACGTACGGCATAATTGTAATTTTAACTTTAGGCAACTTTTGCAGTAACCTTTATATTCAGTTCAAACTCGTTGTAGATAAGCGTATCGCCTAGATTCTGAAAGAAATTTCCCGAACGAAATTTCATTCCGTATTTGGTGCGGTCCACTATAATCAAGCCGGTTGCGGTTAATGTATCGCCATTTACATTAACAACCGTATTAAAGCTAATGGGATGGGTAATACCTTTAATAGTTAGGTTTCCCTCAACATGACTGTCCGTAACCGATGTTATGTCTAAAATCGCCTCAGGATATTTTTCGGATGAGAAAAAATCATCAGAAGCTAGGTGACCGAAGAATTGGGCGTTAAGTGTAGGGTCGGTTACATCCAGAATTTTTATAGAATTGGTATCAATGATAAATTTACCGCCAGTAAGTTTACCCTCATTCAATATAATTTCGCCCTCTTTAATAGAAATGGTTCCATTATGTGCGCCCGTTACTTTTTTTCCCACCCAGTCTATGTTGCTTTGTGGTGTTATAACTTTGAATTTCTGAGTTTTCATATTGTTTATGTTTTAAATACAGAACAAATTACGCTAGTATTTTAGAGTCGGAGAGGTGATCTACATCACATTTAAATAAGCCTCAGCTTTATGTGATCTAGATCACTTCCGAACTTCCTCCATCGTAAGTAATCGTTGCTATCGAATGTATTTCGTGTCCGAGGTGGACATCTATAATGAATATCAGGCTCGCCAATTAGGAGGATAGCGTGTTAAGTAATTGCCCACAAGTCGTACGCGGGTTTGTTTGATGATTGCTGGTAGGTAGCTATGGTCTAATTCTTCACAAAGTATAGAGAAATTAGACAACAGCACTTTAGGTATGGTATAGTCGGCTAAGCGTTTCTCTTGAGACTCCCAAGTAAGCTGCAATCAGGTTTTTTGGAACGGTATTATACAGCTCAGGATATAATTTTAAAAGCTCTTCATACCTATACTTTACGTTATTATTCATAAAAGAGAGCAGCCTATTCTGGGTGGCAACATAACCTCTATTCGTTCTCCACCTAAAAAAATGTCCTACTTGATGTAGCTCAGCACATAATTTCTCCCGGTCTTCATCGCTAAGACAAAGCACTTCTGCATCAGTAATGCAATCTACGTTAATGGTAGCGCTAGTTTGGTTATATAGTGCATTGTAATCCGAAGTCCACCAGGTAGGCATGGCAAACTGAAGAATGAACATTTTCAGATCATCGTTTACATAGAACGATTTTAAGCAACCCGAAACCACAAAATATTCACAGTCAACAACATCGCCTTGAGTAATAATAGCCTGTCCTTTTTTAAAGATTAGTTTTTTAAAATGCGAGAAGAAATATTCGAACTGCTCATCTGATAACGCAGCTAACTTAGAGACATGAGCTTTTAAAATTTCTTTAGCTTCCATAAAGGGTTTAACTAATATATTGATAATAGGTGAAAATAAGAATTCTTTTGTCGTTTGCCTCAGGTTTCAGTGTTTATAATACTTAACTGGGTTTGTGTGGCCAGCCTCCAAAGTTAAGTGTCACTTTTCAAATAATGAAGTGTCACATATCCGGATTTAAAAAATTTTTTAGCAACCAGCTTTAAATTGAGGTTTTCCTGGAGGCTGCCGGCATTTAGCAATGAGCGCCCTCTTCCTACAATGACCGGGCGGACAACCAAATTAATTCATCAATAAGCCTGCAGTTATCAACTCCGGAAGTAGGCTAACGGAGTCAACAAGGATTTTTTTACCTGGTTGCTGTTTGAGTTTCAGAAGTTCTTCTCAGGATTGCTACGAACAATTCGCATATATCCAAAACTTTTGTAAAAAATTAATAAATTCGGAGATTGCTGTATAACTGTTTATACTTACCATTGCTTGTTGTTAGGTAACATAGTGCTGTAGGCAATAGCATCATCAAGACTTACCTGTTAATAAGACAAATACATTTGCATGACGCCATACGAAATGCTCCGGCAACATATCCATAAAACTATTCAGTTGAGTGACGAACAGTTTGATTATTTTTTTTCTTTCTTCCAGCCAGTTTCTTTCAAAAAAGGAGAACAGCTCATTCATGTAGGAGACGAGGTTGATTGCGAATATTTCGTGTTAAGTGGCTGCTTGAAGACGTTTTTCGTAAATGACGAACAAAAAATGCACATTTTGCAATTTGCCATGCGAACTTGGTGGGCATCCGACTATAAAGCTTTGTACAATAATGAAAGAGCTACTGTAAACGTTGACTGCGTTGCGGATGCAGAAACGCTTTGTCTCCACAGTGAAGAGAGGGAAAAGGCTTGTAAAGAAATTCGCGAAATTGAAACTTTTCTAAGATGGCGTTCCAATAAAGGTTATATCAGTTTGCAAAAAAGAATTTTATCGCTATTAAATAACGATGCCCGTAGTCGGTACGAGGAACTAATGCACCAATATCCTGAATTGTACAATCTTGTTCCGAAACATTTGATCGCAGCATATTTGGGAGTTTCAAGAGAAACGCTCAGCAGACTTTACCATAGTAAATGATGTGACCTAGCTCACTAAAAATAGCGGCTTTCTAAAATGTGATCTATATCACCTAATGATGCTGTTTTTTATCCGCTACTTTGTACTATCATTTTATGACAATAAAAATTAAAAGAAATGGATAAAGTAATTTTTAAAGTACTAATTGTACTTACCTCTCACGATCAACTGGGAGATACCGGTGAAAAAACAGGTTTTTGGGTGGAAGAGTTTGCCGCTCCTTATTACGTTTTGGCCGATGCAGGCGTAGAGGTCACGATCGCATCACCCGAAGGCGGACAACCTCCGATAGATCCTAAAAGTGCACTTCCTGATTTCCAAACGGAAGCCACTAAACGTTTTGATGCAGACAAGGCCCTGCAGGAAAAATTGGCACATAGCATTCCATTAAGTGATGTGAATGAAAAAGATTACGATGCGGTATTCTATCCGGGAGGCCACGGACCGCTTTGGGATTTAACCAACGATGCGCGTTCCATTAAACTGATCGAAGCGTTTTGGAAAGAAGGTAAGCCGGTTGCTGCCGTTTGTCATGCGCCCGGCGTATTACGGTTTGTGAAAGATGCAGAGGGAAATCCCCTGGTAAAAGGAAAAAAAGTTACCGGTTTTTCCAACACTGAAGAAGAAGCGGTTCAATTAACAGATGTTGTTCCTTATTTGGTGGAAGATGAGTTAAAAAAACTTGGTGGAAACTATAGTAAAACGGAGGACTGGAAGAGCTACTCTGTGCAGGATGGGAATCTAATTACCGGACAAAACCCGGCGTCTTCAGAAGAAGCAGCTAAAAAGCTGCTTGATTTACTAAGAAAAAGCTAGCGGATTAATCCCATAACTTTAAGGGTCAGGAGGAAAGTTCTGACCCCTAAAAGCCATCACATGGCTACTAATGGATTTTACCTCCTTTAATAGCATTTTCTTATCCTATGTTATTTTGTGCTTTCGTTAATGTCCTTAACTTTACGTCTCACTAGTTGTAATGTCATATGCTTGATATCATTATAGAATCCAGACAGGCCGAAATTGCTCCCGGTTTTGCCGTTAAACGTATTCTTCCCTATCAACTTCGCAGAATGGTTGGGCCGTTTATTTTTATGGATCATGGCGGACCGGTAAATATTCCGGCAGCGACGGTCAATAAACTGGATGTGTTGCCGCATCCGCATATTGGTTTATCTACGGTAAGTTATTTGTTCAGCGGCAATGTAACCCACCGAGATAGTCTTGGCGTAGAACAAGTGATAAAACCGGGCGAAGTAAATTGGATGACTGCCGGAAAAGGCATTGCCCATAGCGAACGTTTCGAAGATCCCGCAATGCTGAACGGAGGCGAACTGGAAATGATACAGACATGGGTAGCACTTCCCGAGAAGGATGAAGAAAGCAATCCTACCTTTGACAACTATAAGCCCGAACAATTGCCCGTATTTACTGATACAGGTATTTGGATGCGTTTGATTGCAGGCGATGCATACGGATTGAAAAGTAATGTCAAAACGCACTCACCCTTGTTCTATGTGCACGTTATACTGGATCAGGGCGTCCGTTTTGGCCTGCCTACCGGGCATAGCGAAAGAGGCGCTTACATTGTTAGGGGCAGTGTCGAAGTAAATGGAGTAATCTATACCGCCGGAAAACTCATGGTATTTACTAAGGGTGTTGATCCGGTGATTATTGCCAAAGAACATACTACGTTGATGATGCTTGGCGGTGAACACTTAGGTGATCGGTATATCTGGTGGAATTTTGTTTCCAGTAGAAAAGAAAGGATTGAACAGGCCAAAGAAGACTGGAAACAAGGGCGTATCGATTTGCCACCCATGGATAATGAAGAGTATGTGCCCCTACCTGAAAGTAAAGGTAAACCCGCAGGAGGCCCTCCACCCAATGCACTTTCCTAATTCTGATGATTATTAATAGTTGAAAGGAGGTTAAAATTCACATTTTATTGCAAATTTAATTGTTCCAGCAATTTCTCAGCTGTGGCCTGAATTGCGGGCACGGCAACTGAGTTTCCGAATTGCCTATAAGCCTGCACATCGGATACGCAGATTCTGTACGTGTCCGGAAAACCCTGCAAACGAGCCCACTCGCGAGGAGTCATTTTCCGGATTCCCTCTCGGTTCACTTCTCCTTTTATTTTTGTAACCGGTGTGAAATTCGTTAGTCTATTATCGATTATTAAATTTCGTTCCCTTCCCATGCCTCCACAAACAACCGCATTGGCAATGCCATCATTTGGTATGATTTCAAATCCGAAGCCATTACCCTTACTTTCATGCCTGGCTTTATGTTCTTTTAACGTCTTTAAGTATTGCGTTGACAAGTAATATTTCACGGAGACTTCCTCTTCTTCAAAAATATCCTCGATGGCTACCGGTTCATCCAAGGGTTCAGGATATTCAAAGCGATCTATCCCCAAATCTTTGCGGTAACCCACAATAAAAATGCGTTCCCTGTTCTGTGGCACTCCGAAATTTTTGGCATTGACGATCTCCGGATCCGGAACAAAATAGTTTAGGTCATTCCGCAACACGTTCAATATCGTGGTTAAAGTGCGCCCCTTATCGTGATTTCTAAGTCCTTTTACATTTTCCAAAAAGAAGGCCTTCGGTTGATGTCGCTTGATAATCTCCGCAACATCAAAAAAAAGCGTTCCACGCGTATCTTCAAAACCACCCCTTTTTCCGGCAATGGAGAAAGCCTGGCAAGGAAATCCTGCACATAAAACATCAAATTGCTTTGGGATAAAGGCTTTTGTTGATTCTTTGGTGATATCTCCAAAAGGCACTTCCGCAAAGTTAGCTTCATAGGTTCTTTTGGCACTCTCGTTCCACTCGCTGGTGAACACGCATTTTCCTCCAAGATTCTGACAAGCCAATCGAAATCCTCCAATCCCCGCAAAAAGATCTATAAATGTGAATTTTGGTCTGTCAGGAGAGGGGAAAGGAATATCCCACTTGATCGACTTAAGGTGCTGCATGGATATATCTCCGAATTCGGGGACATTCCGTTGAAGTTCTTCGTAAAAACTGTGCGCATATTGCTCATATGTCGCGCTCGATTCTAGATCCTGATTTTGCAAATAGTGGGTTAGGGTGGCAACATTGTCCGCGGAGCCATTTAATCTGTTAACACGCAAATGTTTCCTTATATCAGAATAGCGTAGTTTCATAAAATTTACGTGAGCACAAGTTTACAAATTTCTTTGTTGAAAGACCTCTCCTTGTGGAAAAGATATGTAAGAGAATGTATCGTGCGGCAATGATTCCAAATGTAACAAACTATCGATAAGCGTATTTGAAACGCTGTTCGTACATGGACGGTTACATCAAGTGGATAAGTAAAGAAGATTTTTCTTCAATCTCAGCTTTTATTCTCGCAACACTTTGTTCGATGGATAGATCTGTTGTATCAATGACATTTGATTCATAGTGCTCTAAGTTGTTAAATTGCTCCCACATCTTTTCCACCAACTCCGTGTTCGTTTCCTCGTCTAATTTGGAACGACTGATTGCCCGTTTCATCGTTTCTTCTTTTGTCGCTCTTAGAATAATGTAATGTACTTCATAATTATCCTGTACCGCTTGTAACCACGGGCCTAAGAACCACGGGCCAACAATCCCATCAATAACTACATCAAATCCACCACGTGCAAAACGTTTTGCAGCTTCCAAAAAGGCTTCAATAACAATTAAGTTCTGTTCCTGTGATTCCGGTAGAAATGGCGGTATTGCCCCCTTGCAGATATAGTGATAGAAGTCATCGGTGTGCAGGTGTACCGACTTTGATAAAGTAGATTCCTTAGCCACTATGGATGCCGTTGTACTTTTACCTGTCCCCGGCGAACCGGTAATTATGATCATTCTACCTTGTTTCATCGCTATTCTCCCGAATTAAAATGTAAGCTTCTTTCTGCGATCAAATATATTGATATCTTGATGACTTTACTTATTTACAAGCTCCCTTCTCCGGCTAAAAATCTTTCATCAAACCTTATACAACGTCAAGCTTTCACTGTTGCCTTTCAGTCAACTGGCCGTCCTTTGGATTGGTACCCCTACACCCTTGTCGTCAACGTTAGCTAATTGATCAATCCCTCAAAAACGTCGGCCAATTCGTTTGGAGCGGTAATCATCGCGTCATGGCCGGTGCGAAGTTCAATATGTTGCCAACTCAGGTTTTTGTCTGCCTGAACCTTATCGCTCATTTCTTTCATTATAGGCAGTTGTGGGCGGGTACATGCGATATAGACTAGCGGTAGGCCATTCCCATATTTATGCTTTAGTTTCAGTGGTTGAGCAAACGTATTAAAAGGTTGAGGCGTCAATCTTTTCTTAACCGAAGTAGCCACAACAGCATCGGTAACACCAAATAATGCCACATCAAAAGGTTCGAAGTTCTCCTTCCTCTTGATGTTTTTTAATTGCAGTTGCTGCACACCATCGGGCTGTAGAGAAATAGCGCTTTGTCCATTTTCAACAATCATCGCATCAAGAAAAATCAATTTCGATAATCGTTCCGGAATACGGTCGGCAACGCCCGCAATAACAGCACCGGCATAACTATGTCCAACCAGGTAAACATCGTGCAAATCTTCCATTTCTATCAGATGGACAATATCGTCAATATGCGTATCCAGGTTTACCTTTTCGCTAACCAAATGTTTACGTTCACCAAGTCCGGTAAGTGTTGGTGTAAAAACTTTGTAGCCCTTGTCGATAAGGTTTTGCTTTACGTCCGACCAACACCATCCGCCATGCCAAGCGCCGTGAACGAGTACAAATACCGGGTTATTTTTGGGAGCTTTTGCCGTCGCAAAGATATGGACGCTTACCAATAATAGTAGTAATACTACGCTTTTAAACTGTTTCATTCTAAAATATTTTGTTTCTTAACTGCCTTATGAAACCTCCTTTTTTTTTACCTTTTGTGTTAGCGGTACTATCGCGGAGGTTTCATTTTTTAATAAATTTGTATGATTAAACGAAGACTACAAAAGTATGGTGAGGTGTTAGGCAACACAATAACTCATCCCAAAGTGAGTAAAGATTATCAAGATTACACTATGGCAACCCCCCGGAAAGAACTATCGACCAATAGCGAAAATCGGCAGACATTAGCAGAAGCCTGCGACGTAAATGACGTATTGGCCAGTATTTCACTGCGATGGAAAATGCAATTATTATATTGTATCAATGAAGGTATCGCTCAGTTCACCGCGTTGAAAAAAAACTTCCCCACGCTTTCCGATCAGATCTTAGGCAAAAGGCTTAAAGAATTAAAAGAAGAATCACTCATCACTGCTAGCGATATTCCGGATACCACACCGCCCCAGATTCGCTACACAACGACTGAAAAGGGGAGAGAACTCTTAGCCATCATTTTGGATTTACATCATTGGGGATTGAAATGGAAAACCGTGGGCAATAATTATTGTACAGCTAATAGCTAACAATTTGTCGTTGCCAACACAAAGATAACTTCGAGAAAATCAATAAACTGCGTGGCATTAGGTTTATGAAATAAAAAAAGCTTCAACTAAACGATGCATTTGATTGTTCCAGTAGAAAACAACTAGATATAGTAGATGTCAAGAACATCCAGAATGCAAGGGATAGGAACAACATAGAAGAATATGAGTAAGTTTAGTGAAAAGTTTGAAGCGGCGGCAAATAAAATTACCCAGTGGACGGGATCTTCCTGGGCATTCGGGATCGCTTTAGGATTTATTGTTGGGTGGGCTGCGTCGGGTCCTGTTTTTGGATTTTCAGATACCTGGCAGCTTGTCATAAACACCAGCACCACCATCATTACTTTTTTAATGGTTTTTCTTATACAGAAAACCCAGAATAAAGATTCAAAAGCTACTCAATTAAAACTGAACGAGCTGGTAGCGGCTAGTCGCAAAGCAAGTAACCGACTTGTAGATATTGAGGATCTGAGCAAGGAAGAACTTGATACATTGCATAAGTATTACCAGATCATTTCCGATAGAGCCGAAAATGAAAAAGATATCCATAAGTCCCATTCAATCGAATCTGCGCAACGGCTGCACCAGTATAAGATGACAAAAAAAAATACAGAACCCGAAAACGGTGAATAAAAAATTGCAACAGATATCGCTGCTTTATTTTCCACTCCGGCTTTACCCGTAATGTGATTGAACCTGACCGTTTAGCCTATACGATCTTCAATTAGCTTTCCAATGGTATCTTGATTCAGCATAGTTTCTGTAGTCGTCGCGCCTTCTGAAGTTTTCATGAACCAATTACCGTCAGTATCTTTGTTTATTACATATGACCTATCGCCAATGTCTTCCGTTAAGATGAACGTATTCTCTTCGCCGGACGGCTTAACATTAAAGTCGCCTAAACCCGGTATTGTTAAAGTGAATGTTTTCATAATCGATGTTTTCTGAATAAACAATTCAGATAACCGCTTGTGTGGTAAAGGGCAATAAAATGTATGGAATAAATATAGGCTATAAGGCAACTGAAATTTCATTTCATTCGTGTTGGATGTAAAGTTGCGGTGGTGAGAAACTCAAGGTGGTCAAACTGGTAGTCAAATTAATGTATTAGCCGATAGACAAAGAGAAGCTAGCTTAATAAAGTTAAAAAGATCAAAATTACTATTTCTAAAAATTCTAGAAGGCATATAGCAGTTGCTGTTTAAAAGATGAACCCGAATTTGTAGGCTAAGTATGGCTAATATCCATAAAATTCGTTACACTAACAATTTCGATCCGAAAGCCGTTGAAAAGTTTGCAATCAATTAATAACCATTAAATAGATGACAATAATAAAAAAATTACCTTTTTAATTTCAGATAGGGTTGCTTAGTTTACTACTTAGCTTTACTTTTGCTGCGTGAAAAGGTTTTTTCTCTATATAATGCTTATACTATTGATAAGCGAGGCAACCTCGCTCTATCAACTGGCAAAGCTGCCAAGTTTATACAGGCATTTTATAGAACATAAAACGCTTTCACCAACGGTTAGTTTTACCGAGTACCTTTCAATGCACTATTGGGGGCAAGACCTTAACGACGATGATGACGAAAAGGATATGCAACTGCCGTTTAAAAAGTTCGATATCCATACTCCTGTTTTCCTTTTCGTAGCATTCGATAAATCATTTGCTATCAAGCCCGAATACTGGCCGATTAATCTCGACTTTGCACGGGATCGGCTTGTTGTATACTTCAGCCCCGAACAGAACTCGCTCTTTCGCCCGCCTAGAGTGTAAATACATTTAATCATGACATGCAGGGAATGTTCCCTGTAAAAGCGCTGTCCGCCGTAAGGGGGCCGGTATGTGTTTTCATGTATTTACTTCAAATTCCATGTTAAATAAAATCATTCAGTTTTCAGTTAAAAATAAACTGGCAATTGGTATATTCATGTTGCTGTGGGTAGTTTATGGCGGCTACCAGATCACCCAACTACCCATCGATGCCGTTCCGGATATAACCAACAACCAGGTCCAGATTATTACCACAGCCCCGTCCCTTGGTGCAGAGGACGTAGAACGATTAATTACATTTCCGATAGAACTAGCAATCAGTAACGTTCCGGGCATACAGGAGAGCAGGAGTATGTCCCGATTCGGACTTTCCCTTATCACGATTGTGTTTGACGAAGGTACCGATGTTTACTGGGCGCGCCAGCAGGTTACTGAAAGGCTTTCGCAGGTAGAAATCAACGAAAATGCCAATGTTCCGTCCCTTGCGCCGGTAACTACCGGTTTGGGCGAAATATATCAGTATGTGTTAAAACCCAAAAAAGGGTATGAAGATAAATTCACCTTGGCTGACCTCCGCTCTACACAGGATTGGCTCGTAAGAAGGCAGCTATTGGGTACACCCGGCGTAGCTGATGTCTCTACCTTCGGAGGTGAACTTAAGCAATATGAAGTTTCGGTAAACCCGGCAAGGCTCAAGGCACTCAACCTAACTATAAGCGATATCTTTACCGCTCTGAGCAGAAACAACCAAAATACCGGGGGTGCCTATATTGAAAAGGGCCCCTCCGTTCTATATATTCGGAGCATTGGCCTTACCAAATCAATTGAAGACATCAATAAAATCGTAGTAAAGAGTAATGGCGGGCAGCCCATACTCATCAGCCATGTAGCCGAAGTCCGTTTGGGTTCAGCTATACGTTATGGAGCATTAACCATGGCTGGTTTAGGGGAAGTAACCGGCGGCATTGTGATGATGCTCAAAGGCGGAAACTCTTCCGAAATTATCAACAACGTTAAGCAACGGATCGCTGAGATACAGAAAACCCTTCCTGAGGGATTAGCGATCGAACCTTTCCTTGACCGCACCAAGATGGTTAACAACGCTATCGGCACCGTAGAGCACAACTTGCTTGAGGGTGCATTGATCGTCGTGCTCGTGCTGGTACTCTTTTTAGGGAATCTACGGGCGGGATTAATTGTAGCTTCTGTTATTCCCTTATCCATGCTCTTTGCCATAACCATGATGAATACCTTCGGTGTAAGTGGCAATTTGATGAGCTTGGGGGCCTTGGATTTTGGACTCATTGTAGACGGTGCCGTCATTATCGTTGAGGCAATTCTGCACCATCTTCATTTTTCTAAAAAATATAACGATGTCACTAGTATTTCGCAGGAGGAGATGAACCGCGAAGTAACCAAGTCCGCATCACGCATGATGAATGCGGCCGTCTTCGGTCAGATCATTATCCTGATTGTATATTTACCAATTCTTTCCCTTACGGGGATAGAGGGAAAAATGTTCAAGCCAATGGCTCAGACCGTGGCATTTGCCATTCTGGGAGCCTTTATCCTTTCGCTCACCTACGTGCCGATGGTAAGTTCGCTGTTCATCAGTAAAAAGATAACACATAAGCCGAATCTGTCCGACCGTATCATGACACGGATAGAAAATGGGTACCGGCAAATGTTGGAGAAGGCTTTATCGATCCGTCGGTCGCTGGTCATGTTCGCGTTTATATTGTTCGGTGTGTCTGTGTTTATGTTCATGCGCATGGGCGGCGAGTTTATACCCCAACTTGAAGAGGGCGATTTTGCCGTCGAAACCAGGTTATTGGTGGGCACCAACCTCAGTACCACCATTAATGCCATTGACCGTATCGCCGAAACGTTGCAAGCGCAATATCCCGAAGTTGAGAAAGTGGTGTCGAGAATCGGCAGCGCCGAAATCCCGACCGATCCTATGCCTATTGAGGGGGGAGACATGATTGTTGTGCTGAAGCCGAAATCAGAATGGACCAGCGCGGAAACTTTTCCGGAGCTTGCCAGTAAAATGGCTGCGACTGCACAGGAAGTTATGCCTGGTGTAACCACCGGCTTCCAGTATCCCGTTCAGATGCGGTTCAATGAGCTCATGACCGGCGCAAAACAAGACGTTGTTTGTAAAATCTTCGGTGAGGACCTCGAGAAACTAGCGACCTATGCCGATCAGCTGGGCGCCATTGCAAGAACGGTGGATGGAACAGCCGATCTTTATGTTGAAAAAGTGACCGGTATGCCTCAGATCGTCATTGATTTCAACCGTAGTGAGATCGCTAAATACGGCATGGATATCGAAAGCCTAAACCGTACCATCAACGCAGCCTTTGCCGGTGCCGAGGCTGGAAAGGTTTACGAAGGTGAAAAAAGCTTTGATCTGGTGGTAAGAGTTAGCAGCGAGGGGAGAAAAAGCATAGAAGATGTCCGTAACCTGCCCGTATCTACCCCTATGGGGGTTCAGGTACCGCTCTATCAGGTGGCCGACATACAGGAGATCGAAGGGCCAAATCAGATACAACGCGAAAATGCGCGCAGGCGGATTATTGTGGGCTTCAATGTACGGGGACGTGACGTACAAACCATTGTTGAAGAACTCCAGCAGAAGATTGACGCTAAAATGAAGTTAGATGCAGGTTATAGTATAACCTACGGGGGGGCTTTTGAAAATTTGCAACAGGCTAAGAGCAGGTTGAGCATCGCTGTCCCGGTTGCGCTTTTACTCATTTTTGTAATGCTATATTTTGCGTTTTCGTCCTTTAAAGAGGGCGCACTGATCTATACTGCCATACCATTGTCAGCCATCGGCGGAGTATTTGCCCTAACCTTAAGAGGCATGCCCTTCAGCATTTCTGCCGGTGTCGGATTTATTGCCCTCTTCGGCGTAGCGGTGCTGAATGGGATCGTGCTGATTTCCGAATTTAACCGAATAAAAAAAGAAGGCGTAATAAGCGATCCGAAGCAGCTCGTGATGACCGGAACCCGTAACAGGTTACGTCCGGTACTGATGACAGCGGCGGTAGCTTCGCTCGGTTTCCTACCCATGGCACTCAGCAATGGCGCCGGGGCGGAAGTACAGCGGCCTTTGGCCACGGTGGTGATCGGAGGGCTTATAACAGCCACCCTGTTAACATTATTTGTCCTGCCTTCACTGTATCTGCTCTTTAACAGAACCGCTAAGCTCAACATGAATAAAAGTTTAAGTGCGATCATTGTATTTATGTTCCTTGCTTATCCGGCTACCGCACAGGAGCAGCCGGTAAAAATAAGCCTTGACAGCGCGTTGAAGATGGCAATACGGAATAATAGGCAATTGCAGAGTACACGCATGGAACAACAAGCAGTTGAAGAACTGCAGCACAGCGGGTTCGATCTGCCTAAGACGCAATTGTCCGGCGATTACGGGAAATTTAACAGCATACACAATGACAATAGGATCGGCGTGAGCCAATCTTTCAACTTTCCCACCGTATATACTAATCAGAAAAAGATGCTGCAGGCAAACTTCGAAGCCTCACGTGCACAGACTAGGTTGAGCGAGCAGGAGCTTAAAGCCAGTGTCAGGTTTGCATTTTTCGATTACGCTGTAATGAATAAGCGGAAACAGCTGCTGCTCTATGCAGATAGTATCTACCGATTATTCGAGGCCAAATCACTGAAGCGTTTTGAGAGCGGCGAGGCCAATATCCTGGAAAAAACGGCAGCGCAATCCCACAGGCAGCAAATTACCAATCAGCTGAATATGCTTGAAAAAGACCTTGCTATTGTGAACAAACAGTTTAATCTGTATTTACAGGATAGTATGATGTACGTTCCCGATCTCGCGCAGTCGAAAGTTGCTCAATCATTAATAGATGATTCCGTTGTGACCGATGAGCTTCCGGCGGCCGCGCTGGCCAGACATGCGGAAGAAGCTGCCCGCAGCCGGTGGCGGGTAGAGCGTGCCCGCCTTCTTCCCGATCTCACAATAGGTTACAACAACCAGAGTCTGCAAGGAGTTCAGAATGTGAACGGGCAGGATGTTCTTTTCAGCGGTAGGGATCGCTTCAATTATTTCAGCGCGGGAGTAAGCATTCCATTGTTCTTCAAAGCGCAATCGTCTAAAGTAGCGGCAGCGAAGCTGCAATGGCAGAGTCAAATAAAAAAAGCCGATCAAGTTCAATTGCAATTACATGCTGAAATTATGAACGCCCGCGCTCAGGTGCAGAAATTTGAGGAGAGTCTCGCATATTACGAAAATCAAGGACTTAGCAATGCAGATTTGATCATTGCTACGGCAGACCAACAGTTTCAGGGTGGAGAAATCGATTACCTACAGTGGGTTATCTTGGTAGATCAGGCTATCACCATCAGAAACGAATACATCAATATGCTCGGCAGTTATAACCAGGCCGTTATCCAATTACAAAAATTAAACGATCAATAATTTAAAATGAAAGCATTTATATACAGTTGCATCTGCCTTTGGTTTCTGGCGGCATGCAGCAATCAAAATAAGCAAGAGACGGAATCGACTAGCCAAAAAGACAGTACGATCAGTCCTATTACTGAAACTGTACGACTCACTTCGCAGCAGCTAAAAAGCGTCGGCATCGAAGTCGGCAACCCTGAGTCGGGCAGCGTAAGTGGCAAGCTTACACTGCAAGGAGCAGTAGAGGTGCCGCCCCAGAATATTATTAGCCTGAGCTTTCCTATGGGAGGGTATCTGAAATCCACAGCGATGTTACCCGGAACACATGTGAGCAAGGGACAAGTGTTGGCCATCATGGAAGATATGCAGTTTATTCAATTACAGCAAGATTACCTAACGGCGAAGACCGACTTTGAGTTGGCAGAAAAGGAGTTTATTCGTCAACGTGAACTTAATAGCAGTAAAGCAAGCAGCGATAAAGTCTTCCAGCAGGCAAATGCCCAAATGGAACGCCAAAGAATTTTAATGAATGCGTTGGGTGAAAAACTAAAGCTGATCGGTATCAATATCAATAACCTGAACGCATCCAATATATCTAAAAGTGTAGCGGTATTATCGCCCATCAATGGTTTTGTGTCCAAAGTAAACGTAACGGTCGGCAAATATACTGCTCCAACCGATGTACTATTTGAGCTGGTAGATCCGCGTGATATCCATTTGGTATTAAACGTATTTGAGAAAGATTTGGCGAGCGTGGCTGTTGGCGAGCAAGTAGCCGCCTATTCCAATAGTGAACCGGATCGAAGATTTGATGCCGAAGTCATCCTGATCAATAAAACACTTGATGCCAATCGCATGGCAGAGGTACACTGCCATTTCAAAAAATATGACACCTCGCTTGTGCCCGGCATGTTCATGAATGCCGAAGTTTCAATCAAGGATATGCCGGCACTTACCGTACCGGAGGATGCGGTTGTCAGGTGGGAGAACAAACATTATGTATTTGTGGCCCAAAACACCGGAGAATTCCGGATGGTGGAGGTAAAGCCAGGAATGCTGAATGATAAACACCGGCAAATAGAGAGTAATGAGATTACGTCGGCATCTAAGGTAGTGCTCAAAAACGCATATACATTACTTATGAAAATCAAGAATACAGAAGAAGAAGGTTGATATCCAGAGGTATTCCTGCGTGAGCAAGCAAATAATTTTCGGCAATTGACCAATATGAGGCCTACCCAATTTAAAGCGCAACGTATATTTCAAAAGAGTGCTTTAATACCATTCCAAAAAGATTGAGGATGAGTTACAGCAAAGTATATTATTTTCAATACTCCTGGCGCAAGTTCCAAGGCTGGAATAAATAAAATAACAAGTAAATAAGAAATCGCTTTTTGATTCTCAGAACGCATGGGTTTTATGTTTGATACAGTTTTCCAGACCGGCGTTAGTTGATTTTTATAATAAAACAATAAAAGGCCGATATAACACAAATAGCCAGTTAATCGGAAGGCAAATGCAAGTTTGAGACCGTAAGGCATAATCGTCAGATCAATAATCAAAATGTTCAGAACAATAGGGGCGAGCATCAGTGCCCCTATGATCATCGTTCTGTTATACAATAACATCAGAGAGGCTATAATTTGAGAGACGCCTATAAATATTTTGAAAGGCTGATGATCAAACAAGTACCAGGCAATTTTAAACAGGCTCAGATCCTTGATAGGTGTAGCCAGTTCTTTTTCGGTCAAATTACCGAACTGTCCGCCAGACAATTTTCCCGTTCCGTATGAAATAAAAATAAGCGCTAGTAAAATACGGATTGATAAGATAATGAGATCCGATATTCGTCTTTTTTGAATCATAAGTATTAGGGTTATAAGTCATTTTGGAGTATTTCCTTAAAGATGCAATTTTTAGTCAAATTTCATAATTGGAGTACTAAATTTCTTGTTTTATGATGTTCGAGGCCTACTCCTTTTATTTAAATAAATTTAAGGATTAACACTTCAAAAATTCACTATTCAGCTTTCCAAAAGATGTCCTGCCATTTTTGGATAGACATCTTTTTAAGTTCATCATCCGGAAATTCAGCTTCTATCATAGCGAACCAATCGTTGCTTTCTTGCATCAGCATCAGTATTGTGGTATTCATGCTCGAGAACTGATAAAGCCGACGATTTTTACCTCCCTGTTCTTCCTGTTTGATGAGCATTAACTTGCTGTCCGGATTATAATTCTTAAGGTTTTTCTCAATACCGTCAGCTACGCCATTCATGTTCATTAATTTACTGCTCGTTTGGGTAATGATGATTTCGAAGGGTTTGGAGTTGTCTTTGGTGTCTACGGCATCGTAATAAGTTATTAAAAAGCCTTCCTCATCTTCTTTCCTGATATGGAACTGATAGACGTCTGAAAGGGTGGTGTCTAACTGAAGAGATTGAGCATAAGCAGTAGAAAAATTGATAGACATTAGCGAAAGCAAGATGATAAATTTATAAAAGGACATTTCAGTTCCCATAGTTGTTTTTAATAATCTCCATTACTATTCTCCCTGGACTTTGAAGAATGATGGCGCTTGAAGTACAAAAATAGTTTCATCAGCACAAAGATCATATACCAGATTTCAGGGATATCGCCTCTTTATCGTGCATCCAGCCAATGAAGAATGTTCAAAAGAAACTGGGCGTTCTGCCTTGCATCGGGATGATTCATACCTCGTTTTTCACTTTTGATCCCCCTTAAGAGCGCGTAAAACGGACCCGCATCAGCAATCAGACATACCCGTCCACGCCCACATTGTAGAATAGCACTGTTTACTAAACCTTTACCTGATATTTTGGACCCATCAGACGCAAGCGATACTTCGTAGTCTTCGCCCAACGACGAAACAATAATGGCGTCCGGTGGCGGAACAAATCCCGTTCCTACCCAAAAGCGGATGCTGTCTATTGCAAAACCGGCTGCATCGGTGACCGGATTGCCCGTGAGATTGCCTCTGTTACGAGAGAAGATTTCAGGCTGGCCATCCTTACGCTGTGCAAAACCATTGATGAGGGCAAAGCCAAAGCGGGCAGCCAGCTTACCGGCGGACCCGGCAGCAGGCATCTGGTCGGTGATAAGGAAAAGCGAGCCGCCGCGCTGCACCCAATCGTACAAAGTTTCCACTTCTTCGTCGGCATAGGCACTTGCTACCTGGGCACCCCAATTGTCCAGGTCGTGCAATGCATTGGCGGTCACAAACACGCGGACACCCGTTAAGGTTTCTGCAGTAATGGTTTGGCTGCTGGCTTCCAATCGGTAACCATCCGCTTCCAATACCTGGGCAAATGCAGCATACTGTCCCTTTAACGTGAAGGGGTTGTTGTGCCCCTCATCATAGAGAACAAGGGGGCCCTTCCCGTTTTTATATCGGGGGCGTTCCGTTTCAAACCGAAAAACCGGATCAGCAACACTTTGGGCAGATAGGTAGGTGAATGGCATGAGCAGCCAGATCAGGAGAATTGATTTGAATATCCGATTATTCATTGTTCTATCCTTTCCCAACGATCTGATTCAAAACAGATAAGTTCTTTGACGGTACCATTCGAGACAATGAATGTCAGCGGAAAGGACAATTCCGCATTAAGGAAATCCGTAGGGGTGAAAGCTTCAAACACGATGGTTTTGTTATCCCATAGTTGCTCTATCGCAAGTTTATTGCCCTGCTTTGTTACGTTGATTTCCATATTGCTGTCTCGTTGGAGTCGATATTGCCCCAAAAGCGGTGTAAGTTGGTCTGCGGTAAGCGAAACATATTGCGTAGGATTGAAGGAAACTTTTTCCAGCGTTAGCCGGTCAAGGATCTTGGCCTTATCAATTTTTCCATCAGTGCCTGCGATAAATGCAATCTGGTAGGCTTCATCACGCGACTGGAAGGTGAGCGATCCGGTGCGCTGTAGCGGATAAATCCGTCCATCCCATGTCTGCTGGGCTACGAATTGGCCGTCCTGATCAAAAAACCGAATGTACGCAGCTCGGTTTGGAAAGCGGAAATACCCCGATACGTCATCCAAGGATACGCTATCGCTTTGAAGCGGTCTCATTTCATGGAATACACTTCCTTTTTGCGGATTCACGGTGTAGCTGCTAAGCATAACTAGTCCCGCGGCTACAAGTGTGCAGGCCTTTAGCGATCGATACTTTACTGTTTTTACATTCATATCATTTTTTTGTTTTAATGATGCAATAATCAGTATAAGATTGGTAAAGGTCGTTCGGCTGGATACAGATGAACAAATTCACGGTGATAACTAGCATAAGTTTGCCTCTAAAACAGACTGCGGCTTGCCGTATTGTAAGCTTCTGCCTAGTTGACATGTTTCAATATATCTGATTCATCACTACCTCTTTAGGGATGATTAAGCTTTCATTTGATGGTTTGGTCTTGGATGTAGGTTTTCTGTTATCTTATTGCATGTTGATCATTTTAAGATTTTGAATTGCAGAAGGAATAATTTAGTTTAGCTTGAAAAAAAACACATTTACTATTTTTTCTATTTGGTTTACCGTTAGGCGTTTTGGCCCAAGTTGACACAATTAGATTACATAATGGAAAAACTATTGAAGGTAAGGCCTTGAAAAATTCAGACGACCAGATTACATTCACGTATGAAAATGAGACAGCTGATTAAGTTATCGAAAAATACGCCGTTGTAAGTATCACATATGGTCAGAGTGGTAGGAATGAGGATATTAGCAGTGCTATTCAAGTGAATGGCAAAGGAGACCGGGAAAAGGATACTAATTATACAGGCCTTGGTGGTAAAGGTTTTGGAAATATTCAGGCCGTTAAGAAAGGCGTTTCATAGAGCTATCAATAAGGCCTTATTCCAATTTTTCTTTAAGCCATTTGTCTATATTATTAGGAACATTGGCTCTCATAGCTATTTCGTTACAGTTATCACCGGAGAAGTACGAAGCAATTGAGTTATTGTGCACCTACCGGTTATTTCTTATATTTAAACGATGCATAGAGAGATTGAAATTTTTTATGATCAATATGTTCATAGATCTTATCCCGATGAGCAATTCTTTTTAGGGCATTTCGATGTTCTTCATTGGGAAGATCTTAAAAAAGATTTATCTGCCTGCGAACGATTGCAGCGCAAGCCGTTTTATAAGATTGCCCTGCTCAATGGTACGGCCAAATACCATTCTAATAATGTAGAAGTTCCTATCTCTGGTTATACAATCGTTTTTACGGAGCCTATGACACGATCTAGCTTTTCGACCGATGATGAAAACTTCGTTGGTGACTATTGTGTGTGCAGCGGAAGCTTTCTCAGGGGAACAGCCAAGCTGAACCTCTCTAATTGGCCTGTCTTTAAAGATCGAGAGATTTACACCCAACCATTAAGCAAAGAGCAATACCTGTTTTTGTCCCAAATAATGTTGGAGATAGAACAGGAGAAAGATTCAGATTATTTCTTTAAAGAACAACTGATCCGCAACCGTGTGTTTGATATCATCCATTACATACAGAAATCAATTAAAAGCAATAATTTTCCTTCTCTTTATATGGAGGATACGCTTGACGAACGCTTCCTCAAACTGGTCGAAAACACCTTTTTAGACATCAGCCTGCAAAAGCCATTAATGGGTAAGACACCAGCCTATTTTGCTGGTTTGCTCAACACAACTGTCGATCACCTGAATCAAACGCTTAAAAAGATAACGGGGAAAACAACTCGTGACATCCTTCATGAACGTATTATTGAAGAAGCCAATATACTTTTAAAGCATACAAACTACTCTGTAAAAGAGATTGCTTGGTGTTTAAATTTTCAGGAAACACCCCATTTTGTGAACTTTTATAAGAAACTTACCAAAACGACTCCACTTGTTTATCGAACGACCTAGGATTTTTGCAGTTATTAACAGTTTTCTTGCACCTTAATACCTTTTTTATCGGGATAACTTTGCGTCAGAAATAATTCTCAATACGTAAATAGATCAAAGATGAAAAATTCATTCTTAGTAATCGGAACGGGCGAAGTTGGCCTATCCATGTTGCAGGCCTTACATGATTATCAAGATGTATACCAACTGGATCTGACCGTTGCCGCATTGGTACGGCCCTCTGGAGCGGTCATTCAAGATTTCAAACAACATACACAATTCCGAAATGTAAAATTGGAGGCCGTAGACCTCCTTACGAGTGAGGTGACGGAATTGGCAGAGGTTTTTGGTCGTTATGATACCATAATCTGCTGCAGTGGTTTTTCAATCGGAAAAGGTATGCAGATAAAAATTACCGAAGCTGTGCTACAAGCCGGTGTCAGGCGTTACGTGCCCTGGCAATTTGGAGCGGATTATGATCAGATCGGGAGAGGAAGCGCACAGCCGGTTTTTGACGAGCAGCTTGACGTCAGGGACCTTCTGCGAGCCCAAGACCGAACACAATGGGTAATTGTATCTACCGGCATGATCACTAGTTTCTTGTTTCGCGAAGATTTCGGGGTCATCAGCCTTGAAAACAAGGTCGTCCACGCACTGGGAGATTGGAACCATTCATTGACCCTAACCTGTTGCGAGGATATTGGAAAACTAACCATTGAGGTACTATTTCATCAACCGGAAATTGTAAATGAAGTTGTATTTGTTTCGGGTGAAACGGCAACCTTTACACAAATTGCCGAAGAGGTAGAAGCCGTCTTCAATACCACTTTTGAGCGTATTCTTTGGAGCAAGGCGCACCTGTCCTCAGCTTTAGAACAAAGACCAGATGATATTTTTAATAAATATCGTATGGTATTCACGCATCCTGGAGTAACCTGGCCGATGGAAAAGACATTTAATTATCAATGGAGGATACCCACAATTGGTATCCGAGAATGGGTGAAGACAAATATACTTACTTTGCAAAGTTAACTCAAACTTGTATGAGTCGATCAAGCGAAGACCGAATGAAATTCCCCTTCGCTTGATGTTTCTCAATTTTCGGTCGACAAGAATAGACTATAAATTCATCTAATCGTGCTACTAAATAAAGCACTTGTTTTAAAGTTTTGTCAATAAAAAATTCAGGCTTACACCACTTTATTTATGCTCTTTTGCTTCCTGAATTGCAAAACAGAACCGATCACAAACAGCACAAAAAGGATGAGCAGAGTTTTTCCGATTAATGGGTCTTGCGGTCCATTGGCCAACGGATGACCTATCGGGATACGGTTAAAAGTTTCATTAACCGTTGGAATCAGGGACAGGAAAAAGCTGAACGTAAGAAAAAAATTCTCAATAAAACGCGATCGATTGTTTCCCGATCTTTTTGCGTAAAGATAGTACGCCACCGAAATCAATATAACAATTAACAGTGCAAGAATATGCCCCGGATTGACGCCTTTAACACTGGATAGTCCTAAAGCTGTTAACGATGTAACTAAGGTGAAATAAAAATAGATCTTGCCACTCAATTGGCTGAGATCTATCTTACCTCTTCTTATTAAAGATACAATGGCGGCAATAATAGCTGCTACACCTATAACCGTATGAAAAATACCTAAATGTGATAGTCCCATGAGTTTAATTTTAAAATTTAACAATTATTAATAGTGCAAAATTACACGGTCCGAAACCGGATGAATTTGTAGATTAGGCCAATTATTTGACAATTTGGTTCAAAAATCGAGGTAAGCTTTTAGGCTGGAATGGGGTGTTACAGCCGTATCTTACTCAACCTTCTTTTATTTTTAGGCGGAAATTTGAGGGGGAAACGTTATACCTGTCGTGAAAACTTTTCGTGAAGTTTGCCAAGTCATTGAATCCACAATCAAACGCAATGTCTGTAATCCGTTCATTAGAAACCGAAAGCAATTCGGCAGCCCGTTCCAATCGTTTCGTTCGGATATAATTGGCAGGCGAATCGTCGTATAATTTTTTAAATTCCCTTTTAAACGAAGAAACGCTCAAATTGGCTTTTTGCGCCAGATCCTCTACACCGACTTGTTCAAATAGATTGGCTTCTATAATCTGCTTGAAGGTATAGGTTGCCGGCGAGAAAAGTTGCGATAGGATGACTTGTATCGTTTCCGCATCTTGCGTTTGCGATAATAAAAGTATGATTTCCTTTAGCTTCAAAACCAAAATTTCATCATTGACCAACGATGGATTTTCAAAATAAAAGAGCAATCCTTCAATATATTTATGAATCAAAAAGTCGTTGTTGATTGCCTTTCTGGACTGATTAGTTACCCGATTAGCTGGCTTAAAGATTAGTGGGATTTCTTTATCGTAAACTTTTTTCAGTATATCCGGATGGAAAGTGACAATAACGATCTCACCTTCGCTATCCGAACCGGTATCATGTATCTGTTTGCCCGAGTTGATGCAGTTAAGCAACAAGGAGTGATGGGTAGGTATCTTCAACTGATCGTCTGCTGATTGGTATTCCATCTCACCTTTCAGCATATATAAGAAGCAAGCCTGCTCGGCCACGGGGAAGGCAAACTCAAAAGGTGGTTTTAAGTCCACTTTTTGGATAAATGTCTTCCCGAATAAGTCGAATTTTTTGTAATCAGTAACCACTCTTAGATAATCCTTTAAATATCAGGTAACTTAACTAATATGACTTCGATAGCCTATGAGATTAAACAAAGCATGCCCATTCAACACCAAATCAAAGATAGATAAAAATGTTGAACGGGACATTGCTTGCTAGTATGTAAAAACCTATTGGTTTTACCCGATTACTATGAAACCAGTAGTGCTTCTGAAGTTATAGGTACTATCAAAACTTTTGAAATTAAGCAGTTTTGTTCCGCTTCTGGTATCCCGTACGATTCAGACCAAAATCGCACATTATGGGATGCGTAAACGCTCAAAAAAATCCCATAGCAAATCGTTTGCATCTATCGCAGCGGATGGCGGTGCAGCACCGGGCCGTACCTGCTCGCCTCCCGGCCATGAGTGGCCGCCGTCCGCGGTGACATAGTGCATGATAAGCGGCGAGCCGGTTTCATCCACCCACTGCATCTGTGTGTATCGGTCGTTATCAACAACCACCTGGGCGTTCGGCAGGCAACCGTTCCGTTTCGCCCATACGTTCAGTACCGAATCAACCGGTGCGAAATGGTACCCCAGCGAGTTTGTGCCGCCTTCATAGGGGACAATCTCATCCAGCACGGAGTGCAGGTGGATGATAGGCAGCGGACGCGATTGTTCGGCCGGAGGGTCGAACACCATCGTGCAGCTCACGGGCGCTATGGCGGCAATCTTTTCAGGAATCTCCGCAGCCAGCCGGTAGGCGAGCATTCCGCCGTTGGACATGCCGGTCACATAGATGCGTTTGGCATCGATGCGGTATGTCTCGATCAATCTGTCGATGAGCTCGCTGATGAACTCCACGTCGTCCACATGCTCGCGCATCGCAAAATCGCAGCACGATCCGGCATTCCACGTACGTATGCCGAGACGGCCATCGCTCCTGACGCCGTTGGGATAAACGGCTACGAATCCCGCTTCGTCGGCTTTCTCAGAGAGATGGTAGTGACGGTCAAACTGTACTGCACTGCCTCCTGTGCCATGCAGCCCGATGACCAGTGGAAACAGGGTATCGCCTTCTTCATATTGGGGCGGCAGGTGCACATTGAACGTGCGTGCACGGCCGCCTACTGTCAGGGTATCCCAGTCGACAAGGCGCTCCCAATCCATCCAATCTCCCCATGGGTAACGGGGAGCTGGATCGGGCGCTTCGTCAGCACATCCACCAAACAAAAAAAATGGCAGCACTATCAGTAGCGCTAAACGGATATATCTCTTCGCGTTCATGATTTTTTGCGACTTTTTAATTCACTCCTCATCTCTTTCTGCATCGCCTTGTAGCGTTTGTACTGATTCCCGTCGAGCACCTGCTTCATTTGCTCATCGCGCGTTTCGCTAAGCGTTCGATACATTTTGAACTTCGACAATTTGGAACCGTTCGATGCCTTGAGCCCGGCCAGTCCTTCGAAGTATGTGGCATTGATTGATTTCACCTGCTCCTGCTGTTGGTCCGATAGATTCAATTCGGCCCGGTATTGCTCCATCTTAGCCAACAGTTCTTCCTTCTGCTCATTGGTGAGCTTCGATTGTGCGAATGCACCGGTGGTAAGGCCACTGACGACCAATATTAACACCCATTTTAAGACGTTCTTTTTCATATGATATTACTATTTATTGATGCAAAGCTCGAAGGAATCGAAACATGTTTAATATAAAATGATGATGAAACGGACAGATTGCCCAATGAGAGGGAACTGTGTCCGTAGCAAATCACCGGCCGCTTCTATCCTGTAAGATGACTCTTGCATGCTATGATTAAGGTTTGTAAATGACAGTCTTCCTTCGGACGACCGTTGTTGACGACAGCGGCTGAACAGGGAAGGGAGCTACTATTACCGGCTTTGGCGTTATAATCACCGGAGCCGGCGCTACCACTACCGGCCTTGGGGTTACGATCACACGGGGCAACGGCCTTACCACGGTCATTCTTGCCGGCGGAAGCGGAGCTACAACCACCCGGCGCACCGGCCGTCTTACTACAACAACCTGTGCATTTACTTCGGAGACGATGGTACCCAGTACCAGTGTCAAGGGGATAATTAGTTTCTTCATGATATTCATATTTCTGTTATGGTTGTTTCGACATTGCGGACCCGAGGAAGTAGACCACTTTGGTATGAAACGGCCACATATCGAGATGAACAGGTCATTACCGAACATAGGATTAGCCTCACAGCTTTCCGTTCATCGGCCTTTTTGTCCGTTTGATTATCACGGGTAAACCTTCCTGTCTGCCAAAACAGTACCTTTGTACCATGAAGCGACTATACCCCCTCACCGGGTCTATTATTTCTCTGTTTATTGCACTCCTAGGCTACGTGCTGCGCAGCTACCGGGAAGAAACAGCTTCCTCATTGCTCACTTTTGCCGGTTCTTTTGTTAACGTATTCCTGAGTTGGCTAGTGATACAAAGTGTCATACAGCTAGATAAGCCACGGTGGCACGGGTGGAAAGCCGCTATTGCCATTGCAGCATGCATGTGTATTTCGTTAGTTGTTTTTTATAGCATTCAGGATATCGGTGAAATCCGCGGACGGGTAGCAGCACTACCACGAGGCATGCGCGTCGTATATTTTTTACTCCTGATGCGGGGGATGGTATTAGGCGGGTTCCTGTATTATATCGTCTACTTGTTACGAATGGCGGAAGTGACCCAACGGTCTAGGTTAGAAAACGAACGGCTGAAAAAAGAAAACCTGCAAGCGCGGCTCAGTCTCTTGCAGGAACAGGTGAGTCCACATTTCCTGTTCAACTCGTTGGGCACACTTCAAAGTATGATCAATGAACGCGCACCGCGCCAATTTATCCAACGCCTCGCTGACGTATACCGCTACCTGCTGAATAACCGCATGGCCGATCTTGTATACCTCCGTGCAGAGCTTGATTTCGCCCGGTCCTACCTATATATCCTTCAGGAACGGTTTGAGCACGCTTTGTTCGTAGATATCGACATCACTGAGCAATTCCTCGGCATGAAACTACCGCCCATGACCTTGCAAGTGCTCATCGAAAACGCTGTCAAGCACAATGTCGCCGATGTCGAAGTACCCCTGCACCTGCAAATCAACGCCACGGATACCAACCGGCTTACCGTCAGCAACTCCCTGCAACCGAAACCTACACAGGGAGACAGCCTGGGCACCGGATTGGACAACATCCGCGAGCGCTACCGCCTGCTAGCTGGTCAAGAAATCGAGGTGTTGAAAACCGCTCACGCATTCACCGTATCCGTTCCTCTGTTAAATGACCCGCTATGAACATCCTGATCATCGAAGACGAAACTAAAACGGCCAAGGCCTTGAAAGCAATGATAGAGCGACTCGGTGACGATTTGCATGTCACAGGCATCGTCCCATCCGTAAAAGCTGCTATCCAATGGCTGGGTAATCAGTCTACACCGGAACTCATCCTTTCGGATATCCAACTTTCCGATGGATTGAGCTTCGAGATCTTCCGCACCGTCCAGCCTCCCTGTCCGGTTATTTTCTGTACCGCCTACGATCAATACGCCATACAGGCCTTCGAGGCCAATGGTATCGACTATTTGCTAAAGCCCATCGATGAAGATAAACTAGCCAGGGGCCTACGCAAATATGAGCAGATGCGGCAGTTGATGGGGGGCCGAGTGCAGACTATCCCGCCCGGATTGGAAACCCTCCTTAAACAACTGGTGCATCCTGCCTACAAGTCTAGTCTACTGGTCTTCAAAAACGAGAAAATCATTCCCATATCCACCAAAGACATCGCATTTGTCTACTCGGTTGGAGGCATTGTACATGCCTATACCCAAAGAGGCGAAACGTACCTGATCCAAGAAGTGTTGGACGAGCTGGAGTCTATACTGGACCCGTCTCTGTTTTTTCGTGCCAATCGGCAATTTATCATCAACCGTGCCGCCGTCCAGATGGCCGAGCACTTCTTTAATCGAAGGCTCATCGTCAAGTTGAGTGTCGAAACTCCTGAACGGATAGTTGTAAGCAAGGTAAAAGCCTCAGATCTACTCGCTTGGCTGGCCTCGTAGTTAAATTGCAGTATCCAAGCAGACCTAGTCATTATTGACAAGGTAAAATTGCATTACAAAAAAGAGATGCATTTTGCGAAACAACCCAATTATTTGGTGATTCGGTTCAAAGCACAAAGCATTATTGTTGAGTGATCCGGTTAAGGATCTGAAGTAATTCAGTTGGTTTGGAGAATTATGAAATCAACCGATGTCCTTCAATCAGAGGGACACCGGGGGATCAGGGCGGCATAAAGCCTGAGGAGGGTAAGACGTTTAAGCTAAAAGCTCCCTAAGACCATAGGCTTCCATGGTCTTATTAAATTCGATCTGCGTGCCTTCATTGATGGCACTGATAAACTGTCCTGTGGTTGGGTCGACCACTGTCCTTACCGGTCGTTCACCTTTCGGCATGCCGATCAGTTTAACTACGGCGTCGGCGATGTACTGCGGATCCGGCTTATGCGTCTCAAAAAGCTGGCCGATAGCTGCGAAGATCTTTCCTGGATATTCTTCAAGCGCTCTATACCCTTCGGCGACAGCGGTATCGGCACCTGTCTGCACTTTTGAACCCATTTCAGTGGGAAAGCCACCCGGTTCAAGAATGACCGCATCAACGCCTAACGGCCTGAGCTCATAATAAAGACCCTCGCACAGCCCTTCCAGACCGAACTTCGAGGCGCAGTACATGGTGAAGAACGGGAAGCTGACCCGGCCAAAACCGCTAGTCACGTTGATGATCAGACCCTCTGAACGCTCACGCATTCCGGGCAGAGCGAGCTTCATCAGTCGCCATGGACCGATAACGTTAATGTCCAGCATACGCTGTAGATCGGCAGCTGTGGAGGTTTCACCCACGCCGAACATGCTTGCACCTGCATTGTTCACCAGAACATCAACCTTTCCTTCTATGGCAATGATGCTGTCGAAAGCTTTTTTGACACTCGCTTCATCGGTTACCTCCAGGTCTACCACGGTAATGTTCTCCACCTGGGACAGGGCCTGTGCCTGTGCTGCATTTTTGCTTGCTGTATCTCTCATGGTGGCATAGACCTTATGCCCCAGAGCTGCGGCACTTTGAGCGGTCAGCCAGCCGAACCCGCTGTTGGTCCCTGTGATCAGTACGACTTTTTTACTCATTTTTATTAACGCTTAGATATCGATACAAATATTGGGATCTGGCGTTCAAAACTGTTTATCATATGGTAAAAAATGAGCTAACGCAGATTTTTTCTGATCCTGCTAAGCGATTGCTGCGTGACGCCGACATAAGAAGCAACGTAGGCCAGCGGTATGCGGGTGACCAGAGCGGGAAAGCTTTCCAGGAATGACAGATAACGCTCCGTAGCGTCGTTGGAGACCATCGGACTGCGTCTCGACAGCGATTCGTTCAAGCATTTTTTGACCATTTTGGTCTCTATGTTGCTCCAGGTTATGATCGTCGCCAGCAGATAATCCCAGTCCTCCTTCGTGAACACGAGCAGTTTGCAATCGGTGACGGTCTGTATATATTCAGCCGAAATGATCTGCGCCTCGAACCTCGGAAAATCGGTAATGAACTGGCCCTCGCCGACAAAATAGTGGGTGACCTCCTGACCTTTGTTATCGTAGTAGCAGAACCGCAGGACGCCTTCCAAAATGTAGCCAATCTGCTTCGGCACTTTACCGGCTTCGGAAAAGTAGGTCTCTTTGGGAAATTCGACGAGTTTGGCTTTGCTGGTGACCATTTCCGCCTGCTGTTCATTCAGGGTATCGAATTGCTGTAAATAATCAAGGAGTTCTTTCATGTACTAAAGATCATAATAATTTCACAGGAAGTATTTACCATATGGTAAAAAAATGACGACGCTAAGGGGCTCAGGCGAGTATTACCTTGCCCGGCCAGCCGGATAATCCGTCGTTCATTCTGCAGGAACCGGGGCCTTCACTCGCAGAACCATTCAGACACCCAATAGGGATACACAAAACAGCGATCTGGTTATTCCGTTCCAAATACGACGCATTTAAATTTGCGTGGTACGGGGCAGAATATACCAGACATTATTATTAAACATCAAAATTAAATAAGATCATGAAAAACACGCCTGCTAAGGAAAAACCGGGAAACAGAAAAGAATTTATCAAAGTGGCGCCAAATGTGCGTCTCCACGTGACAGACCTCGGCGAAGGGAAACCGCGGGTGTTGATATGCAGTCACGCAGTCGCTCATCACCCTAAAAGACCCGCAGCATTGCAGAACCAAAAACGGAGCATAACGGTTCGATGAGCGCAGCCCGGTTGACAGAATCGGAAACGTCGACATAAATCTACGACTTTTAAAGGCCTATGTCATCTTTTCACGCTAGCCGAAACAAGTAGATTTGTGGCAACGACCGGGAAAAGCGACATACGTGAAAACGAACAAATTTACTATCCGGCAGCGGACCATCGCCCGTAGTTCACTGACTGGCCATTACAGGCCGGAAACACCCAGGTCTATGCAATCTATGAGAATAGCTATTGATAAATAACCATATACTATCAGATCATGTCAAACATTCAAAAAAAGGGCCTTGACGCCCTGTTACGGCCGGAAGACAGTATCCTTGTACTGATCGATCACCAGCCTTTTCAGTTCACCAACCTGAACAGCCACGACCCTGCGGTCATCATCAACAATGTGACCGGCCTTTCCAAAGCGGCTAAAGTGTTCAAGGTACCTACCATCCTGACCACCGTGATCGAGGAGCGCGGAGGATTGATCATCAAACAGCTGCAGGAGCTTTTTCCTGATCAGAAACCGATCAACCGTACCTTCATCAATACCTGGCAGGATCCCGCTGTTACCGATATCGTTGCCGCAAGCGGCCGTAAACAGCTGATCATCGCAGGTCTTTGGACGGAGGTCTGCGTGGCGATGCCGGCGATCCAGGCGGTGGCCGAAGGCTATGATGTTTTCGTCGTTACCGATGCCTGCGGCGCTGTTTCAAAGGAAGCGCATGATATGGCGATACGCCGTATGGTGCAGCATGGCATCACGCCAATTAACTGGATGGCGGTCGCTTCAGAATGGCAACGTGACTGGGCACGTACAGAGACCGCAGGACAACTGGCCAGTGTGCTGTTCGAGAATGGCGGTGCCAGCGGAGTGGCATTAGCATGGGAGCTGCAGTTACTGGCTACACCGGTGCCGGCAGAGAAATAGCCGCCGTGCAGCGGCATGCCGGACCGAACGGCATGCCGCTTACTTCTAATTCGTTTAACATTCAACACTTACTGATCATGCGCTATGAACTATCCCGGATCATGGAAGAAAACCTCGATCAGGTCTGGAACGAAAAGGACCCGGCAGCCAGGCTGAAAGCCATTAAAAAGATATACAGCGAGTCAGCGATACTACATCACGTAGAGGACCAGGTGACCGGCTTTGACGCCATCAATGAAAGCGTTTCCACAACACAAAAGGTACTGCCTTCCAATTTCGTGTTCACTAAACAGAGCCCCGTTATCATCAATAGCGGGATCGGCAGGCTGGTTTGGGGCGTGGGCCCGGCGGGGCAGCAGCCCGTCGCCACGGGGATGGACATTGTTCAATTCCATGATGGCAAGATCGTGGCACTGTTCAATTCCATGATAGCAAGATCGCGGCACTTTACGTGTTGCTGGACAGCGGTCCGAAATAAAATAGCATTGGACAGCCATCGCAGACAGTAACATTAATCAATAGAACGGAGAACCTTATCTCGTCCGCCACGGCGAGAAGCAACAGTTGTATTTTAAGGAAGATCAGATCAGAATCTGGGATAACCATGTTTGACCTTATCGAAGGCCATATCGTCTACATCAAAAGTCCTTTCATCCAGGTGATTTCTTGAACTAGTTAAATGGACAGGAATTTTCAGATCGCCAATTTTGTGTCAGACCCGGCGTCGATCGGAAGATATGGAGGATCGATCGTCTATGGCGCTCAAAGCTACCGGAGCATCGCGCCCGCAGCCTTGCCGGTCATACCGGAATGGTCGCCCTTCATCAATGATATCATCGATGCACACCGGGACGGTTTTTTATGAGTTATCAGGCACAATTCAAGTTTTAAGAAATATGAAAAATATGAAGAACGATCTGGCCGGGCCGGCTTTCTTTAACAATGCAAACAGCGGAAAAACCGCAGCGATCACAGAACTGAACAAATATTTATTAACCATTTAATTATTCATACCATGAGCAGTATTACACCCATCCGCGATCCGAAGAACGATCATCTGATTACACCTGAAAATTCAGCATTGATCCTGATCGACTACCAACCCCTTCAGGTCAATTCCGTAAGGTCGATGGACCATGAACAATTGGTCAAAAACATCGTCACCGTGACGAAACTTGCAAAAGGATTCAATCTGCCGATTATCCTGACCACAGTTAATGTGGAAAGCGGCATTAACAAACCGACGGTGAAGCACCTTAAAGAGATCTTACCCGACGTGCAGGAGATCGACCGCACGACGGTCAATTCCTGGGAGGACAAGGAATTTCAGGAAGCTGTAAAATCCCTCGGCAAAAAGAAGCTCGTTATTTGCGCATTATGGACGGAGGTTTGTCTGTGCTTTCCGGCGCTGGATCTTCTTAAAGAAGGTTATGAGGTGTACACCATTGTCGATGCGATAGGCGGAACCTCGACTATTGCGCACGAGGTTGCCCTGCGCCGGATGGAGCAGGCGGGCGTTCAATTATCTTCCGTTACCCAGTTTGGCTGTGAACTGCAAAGAGACTGGAACCGCCTAGAGACCAAGCAGGTGTTTTTCGATAATTTAATGGAGAACGGCTCCTTTTTTGTGGAAACACTTCGCTGGTAGAACCTGCGACAAAAACCTTTCAGACCAGGTCCGCGGGCCTGGTCTGCTTTTGATATGCACGTCTGATCAGACGACAAATGATAGGGGGGCCTAAATGAAAATCATCAGTACCATATCCGACAAACATCGCCTGCTGTCCTTACCTGATCCGCTTCACCCTTTGATCAGCGTCGTTCGGATAGCGGATGTCCGTGCGGCGGCCGATTCAGTCTTGGAACGTTTTTCCTTGAATTTTTACTGCATCGCTTTGAAAAGGAATGTTAAAAGTAAAATGCAGTATGGTCAGCAGCAATACGATCACGATAAAGGGATACTGACCTTCCTGGCGCCCAAAAAAATCCTTTCGCTGGACGGTCCGCCGGTTTACGAGGTTGGTGAAGATGCTGGTTACGCGCTATTTTTTCACCAGGATTTCCTATATAGCTTCCCGTTGGCTACCAAGATCAAAAACTACGGATTCTTCTCCTACGTATCCAGTGAAGCGCTTCACCTTTCGGAAAAGGAAGAGAAGTACATCGCAGAGATTTTTTTAAAGATCGAAGAGGAGTATCAGCATCTGGATGAACACTCACAGGAGGTCATCATCGCACAAATAGAATTGCTGCTGAGTTACAGCAACCGGTTTTATGAGCGACAGTTCGTCACACGTAAAACGGTCAATCATGCCGTGATCACTAAGTTAGACCTAATCATGAATAATTACTTCGACAAAAAGCTCGCCTTAAAATCCGGTATACCCACAGTCGAGTATATAGCTGCCTGCCTTAACCTTTCGCCGCATTATTTCAGCGATCTGCTCCGGTCGATAACCGGTCAGGGGGCACAGTATCATATACAGGAGAAGCTGATTGACAGAGCCAAAGAGTATCTGTCCGTCACGGATCTGACGGTCTCGGAGATCGCTTACCAGCTAGGGTTCAAACACCCGCAGTCGCTCAATAAGTTATTCAAGAGGAAAACCAGCACATCACCATTAGAATTCCGAAGGAACTTAAATTTAACACCGAATTTGTTTTTGCACGGGCAAACGTGAAGGACCTTGATCAGCTACCCGTCCTGAAAGAGCGACCGGCCATATTAACTGCCTCTATCCTGCAACGGCAGTGTTTCCCGAAAAAAAAGCCGGTCAATTTCATTTTTTACCATATGGTAAGCAGATTAAAATAATAGTTTACAAGATTTGTAAGGCCATTCCCAATTTCTGAACAATGGGTAAAAATTGTAAGACTTAACATATTCAATCCGATCGCGATGTTCGAAAATATACTTCTTAATGTCAGCAGGTACATCACATTGACGGATGATGAAAAAGAAACTTTCACCAGCTTATTAGAGCGAAAAATGGTTCCGCGCAAGACCGTTCTGTTGCGAGCCGGCGATATATGTCAATTCGAGGGTTACATCGTTAAAGGATGTGCAAGAATCTACCACGTAGATTTTAATGGCTGTGAAATCATTCTCTCTTTTGCGGTTGAGGATTGGTGGATAAGTGACATCGCTTCGTTTCATGAGCGAAAGCCGTCAACGTTTTTCATCGAAGCGCTTGAAAAGACAGAGCTTCTGATGCTTAGTCGCCGGAGCAAGGAAAGGCTCCTTCATGAGATACCGAAATTCGAGCATGTTTTCCGGATGCTTGTTCAGCGAAATCTATGTACGATCCAGAACAGGCTGGTAAGTGCAATCGGTAAGTCGGCGATGGAACGATATGTTGAATTCGTTACCCTGCATCCAACTGTTCCGTCGCGAGTTCCGCAATATCACATTGCATCCTACATAGGTGTCTCGCCTGAGTTTATCAGTATCATCAGAAGACGGCTGGCATCTAAAACAGACCCAACCCCTTAAACCGGATACTGTTGTATCATCCTTGGCTATGAACGTTCCTTCCGGATTTTTAAAGGACTTGCCCATTGATCAATTATTAACATACAGTAATGACACGCATTCAACTAAGCTATTTGTCGATCATACTATCGATAACATATTTCGGGACACGGGCGAGCGCGCAGGTCTTTGAAAAAACACCTGTGCTGCATGGCGACTCGGTCGTTTTTCCCATCACGCTTATAAACGGCTACCCGTTCATCTCAGGAGCGGTAAACGGTGTAAGTGGCAAGTTTATGTTCGATACAGGCTACAGAACGTCCATATCGTTAAATGATAACCTTATCGATCTTCCCAACAAAAAAACGAAGAGCACCGGTATCACCGGCAGCGGGCATGGTTTCAAGATCAATACGAACGACACCGTTAGGGAAATCAGATTCACGAACGGTGTTATCTATCGAAATCTTGAGAATATCAGCAGCGGAAACTATGATTTCCTACAGAATTATATCACACCTGATTGCCTGGGCTACATAGGCCATGATTTCTTTACCGGCTATCTGTTTAAGCTAGACTATATCCACAGAAAGGTCACCTTCTATAAAAGCTCTGCTGAACGTAACCAATGCAAGGATTTTTTGAAGGGCGAACAAGTATTGGCTGTTATCAATTTTGAGAACAGAAAGTTGCCGAATCACCCGATGGTCAGACTATCGATAGACGGGATCAATGTTTTAGGGGCATTTGACACAGGCCAGAACGGCTTGTTGCAATTGGATGAACCATCCGGTAAGATATTGAAAGGCCGCGGTTCCGTTCAAATTTCCGGTACTGACAGTGGCGGCGATACAATATTGACCATAAAGAATGTGATCATCGACGGAAAATATAAATTCACATTAAAAGGTGTAGAACTCTCTTCTCTGAAAGGCACGCAGGTTATCAGAAGAGAGCTGGCAATAACCGAACCGAACCTGATGAATTTAGGGTATCGCTTCTTATCGCAATTTAAAACGGTATGGGATTACGCCAATTCCAAGATTTACTTACTGGAATACTGAAATAGATCAGTCGACCTATCGTAAGTAGTTGAGAAAAGATAGAGCACAAATTGGAATATTAAAGAACGGAATTGACAGTCAGGTGTTTTCCCCGCAGGTGCTTTGGTAACATTGTTGACCGAACAGTTAGCACTAAAAGTTTAACTTTGTAGGATATTAATCCATTAAAAAGAATTGATGATTACCATTAACCCCAAATATGCTTTTCCTGTTGAGGACGTACTGTTTACGTTCGCACTGGCATCTGAAGCAGCCGATGTATTTACGGATTACAAGCACCTGATATGCGGAATTGGCAAAGTAAATGCGGCTTATAACCTGATGAAAGCCATACAGCAGGAAAAACCGAAATTGATTGTCAATTTAGGTTCTGCCGGAAGCAACCATTACAAAAAAGGCGACATCGTCTGCTGCACCAAATTCATACAACGGGATATGGACGTTAGAGGATTGGGCTATGAGCAGTACGAAACGCCCTTATCGGGATTGCCTCCAATCCTTGAATACGGTTTGCAGATGGACGGACTACCCGAAGCCGTTTGCGGAACGGGAGATAATTTTGAAATGGCACATTCCACTACTATTTATAATGTGGTGGATATGGAAGCCTACGCATTGGCTCTTGTGGCAATGAAAGAAAATATCCCTTTCCTCAGCCTCAAATACATATCGGACGGAGCAGACGGCAATGCGGCAGAAGACTGGACAGTACAGGTACACAAAGCTGCACTGGCATTTGGCAAAATACTAAAGCTGGGCAAACAGGATATTCCGGTAACATATAATGAGCAATATGGAAGAATTACATAAAAAACAGCATTGGGAAACGATTTATGAAACCAAAAGCGCCGAACAGGTAAGCTGGACACAGGAAGTACCGAAAACTTCACTGGATTTTATTCATTCGTTCGGCGTAGATAAAACGGCTCGCATTATTGATATTGGTGGTGGCGACAGCAAATTGGTGGATCACCTGCTAGACAACGGTTGTGAAAATATAACCGTTTTAGATATTTCAGCCAAAGCATTGGACAGAGCCAAAGCCCGCTTAGGCAACAAAGCCGAAAAAGTAAATTGGATAGTCAGCGACATTACCGAGTTTGAGCCGGAAACGGCTTTTGATATTTGGCACGACAGGGCAACATTTCATTTTCTGACAACCAAAGAACAGGTAGCAAAGTACCTCGATATTGCAAGGCAGCGCGTAAGCGGCTATATGACCATTGGTACGTTTTCAACAAACGGACCAACAAAGTGTAGTGGACTGGATATACAGCAGTACGACGAGCAAACTTTGACAGCAGAACTCGAAAATGGTTTTGATAAATTAAAGTGCATTACGGAAGACCATACTACGCCATTCAATACCAAGCAGAATTTTTTGTTCTGCAGCTTTAAACGACAAGTGAATTAAATCAGAACTATTCGATGTCCTATCTTGCAAAAGTTCGATCTGCTCATCTACAGTTTTAACCATCATAACGATACACCCCGTTTAATGTGCCAAACCAAATACTTCCATCGTTCGCTTCCAGAATGCCAAAAATCATCTCGTCATTTGACTTTTTCGAATAGTCAATCTAGCTGAGAATGCCGGATACGGATTTGATAAAATGGAAGAAGGCTGGAAACATTATACCGATACCGCTCCAATTTTTGAACAAGGTACCAATTTTACAAAAGTGGAATTTTGGTTGTCTGCAAAAGAGATTCAAGGTGGTCAAACTGGTGGTCAAACTGGTGGTCAAACTGGTGGTCAAACTGGTGGTAATATTGATGTATTAACTGATAGGCAAAGAGAAGCTTTGACTTTAATAAAGGCAAAAAGATCAATCGGCCGAAAAGAGTTAAGTGCAATTTTGAACATAAACGAATCCGCCGTACAGAAAATATTAAATGTTTTAAAAAGCAAAGGATATATTCAAAGAGGAGGAAGAGCAACTTTTGGAGGGTATTGGGAGATTTTAAAAGAATGAACATATAAGCATATGTACCTTATCTAACACCAGGATAAATTTTGGAGGTTTATTTTGTCAAGGTTATTGGTTGCAAATCTTACCGTGTCACGCTTATCAGTTTTGTTGCTTAAAGCCAAAGTATGTGAAGAAACGTTGAGTCCCGTTCCAGCAGCAATCGCTATCTACATATTCCTTTTTTAAGGAGCCGTATGTCATGGTATACGTTTCCGTAAAAGTGCAGAAACCTTGGTCAGGAAGCAGGGGAAGTTCACATTCAAACTTGGTTAAGTACTCAATATCTTCCTTGTTGAGCTTGCGTTCTTCCTTGCCATATTGTAAAAAGTATGCCCCCTCATTCCGGCTTAGCAGTACCGAATCTTTACCCGCATTAAAACATCCTTGTAGGTTGAAGACAAATTTTATAGTTTCAGTATCTTTTAGTTTAGCGATCCAGCTTTCATCAAGATGTTTACGATAGTCGGTTGAGTCAAGAAAAAGCGTTGTGTTCTTTCTTTGTGAATTTTCCGCCGATACCGATTTCTCTACCACGTTGCCCAGTACATTTTTAAACTTAAAATTATATTGAGCCGCGTTTGGATACACCAGTAAGGTGTCACGCTGATTGTTCTGCGGGAGCCATACGGTTAACAACGAATCGTTTCTAAAGATCGTCACCGAGTCGAGAGAAAGATATGGACTGCCGTAGGCACTGTCAAGAAGGCCCACATCCACCACGAGTTCCGAATCCAGCTTCTTTTGCAGACCGCCGCAGGCAACTAGGGTAAACATCAAAATGGATAGAATACGAACTAACATTAATAACATTTTATAGAAGGATGAAAAAGAATGAACTTTTCCATATGCATCAACAATATTTTCAAGAACCAGTTGATATGCTTTCAAAGTTCTTTTGCAAACTTAAGGATGTTGATAGTAAATGCTCACTACTTTCTCGATAATAGAAACGCTAGCTAAGTGACCTAGGTCTATATTTTAGTAGAACAATACCCGTGTCATATTTCTTAAGGTCGATCAACTCCAGGTTGATGTATCCATCACCGGTAGGGAATAAAGGCCTACCACCACCTAAAGCAACTGGACAAAGTTGTAGATGATACTCATCGATAAGCCCACACTTCATTAAAGACTGTGCAAGGGTTATACTGCCCCAAATGACCATATTTTTTCCCGGTAAAGCCTTTAGTTTTGCGATTTCCTCAACAGCATCACCATTAACAACTTTTGCATTTTCCCATTTACCCCAGTTAGCTTCATTAAGTGTGTTAGAAAATACGAGTTTCGGCGTCCTATTTAAACTTTGCGCAATTGGCTCTTTTTCCGAATCAGCGGTAGGCCAGAAATCAACAAACATTTCATAAGTTATCCTACCAAGCAGTATCGTGTCAATATTGTCCATAAATTTCACCTGGTCAAGGTCGGAGTATTTGTATGCTTCGTTATTGATATCCGTGAAGAAAGTGAGCTGGCCGTCCTTATCAGCAACATAGCCTTCAAGAGAAATCCACTCCTGTAAAATGATTTTTCGCATAGTTATGAATTTAAAATATCGTGCTTACTGATTGCAAAAATAAGTAGTACCCAGAAGTTCTTATAAGTGTAAATCTGTCAATTCAGCGGTGTACTTGCGACATACAAAGCATACGTATTTTATCAATAAATTCTTTTGTGTCTTAACAATCGTGCATCATGTTTATCAACACCTAAAGCCCTAATTGTCGTTTATTTGCTAATCCGATAGCGTGAGGGTACTCAGTTTTCGGTTCAGCTCATCACCGCGTAAATTCCTGCCGATAATTTTTCCTTCAGGATCAAGCAAAAAGTTATCAGGTACCGACCTTACCAGCAGTTTTTTTGCAAGAGGGCTATTAAATAAACCCGTTAGTTCCGAAACATGCGTCCATGGCAATCCATCATCGTTGATTGCCTTTACCCAATTGTCGCGTTTATCATCAAACGAAACGGCCAAAATCTCGAATCCGCTCGGTTTATAGGTATTGTAACTTTTAACCAAATTGGGGTTTTCGCGCCTGCACGGCACGCACCAACTGGCCCAAAATTCGACAAGTACATATTTACCCTTATAGTCGGAAAGACTGATTGTGTTACCTGCGGTATCCGCCAAAGTAAAGTCGGTTAACTGTTCACCCAATTGCACCGATCGTTGTTTGCTAAGAAGCTCTTGTATACGTTTACCCCTTTTTGTCGATCTGATCTCGGGTGTTAGTTGATCGAATAACCGTTGGCTACGAGCATAAAAAGAAGGTTCATGATGTACATAGCCGGCTAGCAAACTGGCTGCATAATGTGTATTGGGATGGTCTTCAATAAATTGGAAATTTAGCGCATCACGTTCTCTGGTCAATGAATCGAAAGCACGTTTATCTTCTGCTGTATAATTATCCGATCTGATTTTTTTTCGCAAGGAAGCTATTTGTTTATTGAGCGGTTTTTGTTCATGATCTAGCTCATCCTCTAAGCGTTGCGTTTCTGAGTTTCGGACAATTTGTTTACGGAAGCCTCGAAGCCCTTTAAAATAAGTTTCTTTATCCGGTTCCACCCAGAAAGAATAGCACAACCAATTACCCAGCACATCCTTATCATAAACGTTATCTACAGAAAGCGATACAGATGTTGGTTCACTTATATGGCCGCTTAAAATGAAATGTCCTTTTTTATCCAGCTCAATGGTGTCGTAGCGGAGACCATCGGCGGAATAGTAATTCACATAATAAGACGCATGTGGAACTGTATCGATCGAGCCGATAACTTTAAATGGTTTGGCATCCTGTGCACTGATAGTTCCGACGTTAACGAACACAGCGAAAGTTAATAGAATCAAAAGACAATGTTTCATGTATCGTTTTTTTAGCGCATCCAGTTGGAGAATAGATCCCGTGATGACTTCTATAGTTGGTTTATAAAAATCGATAAATTTTCAGCGTGCAATTGCATCCAGTGGTCAGTCAATGCTAATATAATTAAATTTGTTGAAAGTTTAAAATACGGCGATTTTCAACTTCTCATACTGCAGGTATATTCTTAATTGCAATGAACTAGGTTTGTTTTCTTAAAGATGGGTTTATTCAAATACGGAATTTTTTCCGAAAGACCTCAATAGAAGGCGTTTTATCGATATAATATGTTGGCGGTCTTCCTCGGGAGGGCACTCCTTTTGTAGGTCTTCCGGTGCAAAATAGCTTAGCTTCTTGCTGTCCGTTTTAGTTACCAGCCTGACATTATAGCTGTGGGATTCCATATTCCGACCCTTGTACTCTTCAATCGTGTTGCCATCCTTATCTTTCGTTACTTTTGGTTTAATGGGACATCCTGTACCCAATATTGCATTATCTTTTAATTGCCACGGGTGGTGTTGCATCAATGCACTCCATAGCTTTTTACCTTTCTTTTCACTTATTGGATGCACTTCAAAGAAGGGGCCGACTACACTGCCGCGACGACTGTATTTCGTTCTGGAAATATAGTCGGCTAATGACCTTGGCACACCCTCGTAACTAGAGATTTCGCGCATGGCGTAGCGATAGGAGAATAGGCTTATTGTATCACCCTTCTTGCTGATGATCAATATATTTTCCGGTGCAGTGTTAAACGGAATCGAACCGGTAAAGATTATTGTACTGTCGGCATGTAGCCTAAAGATGCTATCCAATTCGTTGATCCGGTCATTGGCTTTAGCAATATGCGTTTGGCATATAAGTGTAGCAAATATCGAAAAAAGTAATATCCGTATCATATTCTTAATCGTTTCCTGTTGGATGTATATAGAAAACAAATTCCATAAAAAGACGCATTGTAGACCGCTCACTAAAAGGCATTAACTTTTGGAGAAGCGGCTAACCAAGAGCTGCTTTTGCCAAGTAATTTTTAAAAGATTCAACATTGCGTAGGCTGCAAGGAGCCCTGTCAGAATATGGCTTTCGGAATATTACACTCCTATGAAGGCTATTGTCGAGCAGGACGTCTCCCCTGGTAAATTCTCCTAAAAGCAACTCAAAAATAAAGATTAAAAGGTTGTTAATGAAGTGTTAAAGACCTATCGGATCGATCTGCTGCCCGATAAGGCTATTCCGGCAGATTTCATGTCGAGCGTTGCTTATCGCGGAAAAAGGATGGCCTATACAAACACAAATAGTAAAGTGATTTATTCAGTTGCCGATTTCTTTAAATCGGGGAAAACGGTTGTTTTTCGATTGATAAGCCATTTAGACAGACCATTGTTTGTTTACTATGGCACCTCGAAAAGGCTATTCTCTTTGTCGGATTACACTTCAGATAATGCTACTCACCTGCTCCCGGTTATCGAACAGGGAATCCATGCTGTTGATTCAGAGAGGCGATTTATATCTTCCATAAACGCTAAAACACTATTTCAAATAAAGTCATATATGGATAATGAACCAAGTTGGTATCGATTCCTTCCTAGTTCTTTAAAGGCGTTTTACAAAATCAATGATCATGCACAAAATCCGGTGTTAAGCCTGTTGTCATTTAAAGAGAAAACAGGATTTTAGCAATTAAATTACTTATCATATTTTTTTATCTTTAACCTGATTAAATGCTAAAGTTATGAAAAAGTGATTTTTAACACTCGCCATTGCAACAGGCTGCTCGTCTATCTGCATGTCTCAAGAACGTCCAAGTGATTCTTCGGTACAGATATCGGCCGCTAAGGTTGTGGTTCATGCCGATTATCCAGAAGATGGTGCGCCTAATTATTGCGTGAAACCTGCCAATCGTCACGATGCTTCCGGAATTGTGACAACGTATGACGAAAAGGCTAAATACGTGATACTTGAAGGAGAAAAGAAGGGCGAGGAAATAGAAGTAACTTTTTCAAAAAATTCTGAGCAGGACAAATAAAATTCGCATTGCCTGTTGATAGTTTTAGGTATAGAACTGAAAAAAGTGCACCAGGCATAACCTAACCTGATCGCAGGTTTAGTAATATTAAATCGATGTTGAATGCTTGAACGATGGAAACAAAAGATTTTATAGAGAAAATGATCGAAGACATGTCCGAAGCTATGAAGCGGCTTTTGAAAATGGACTTTAATGCAGAAGGTGAAGCATTTATCCACGAGTTTGAGCAATGGGCGCGACACAATGCTGAAGCAAACAATAACTTATTAGTATACCTGAAAGAACAAGGTAATAATGCTGTAAAAGACACCTTGTTAACTACAGATCTGATACTTGTATTTTACCGAGCGTCTCTGGCTTATCAAAATAAATCCGATAGTCAGAAATCAAACTATTATCGTGAATTAGCAGCTAGCTTAGAAAACAAGCCAAGAACCATCTCATTCAATAATCATGAAATATTAGGCCAGATAGACGGATTAAAAAATGCCTTACATACTAAATGAAGCGAGAAACTTCTTTGGAGAATAACTAAGGTAGACCCCTGCTGGAGAAAGAAAGATGTGAATGTCTTCGAACGTATTGAGTATAGCCAATCACCTAAATACAAACAATATTCCACGATACACCTACATTACATTCAAGATTCAGCTAAATAACTATTTTGATGTACTTTACCATATCCCCAAAACAAAATCCTCCACAGAAATTAATTGAGTGGGTGAATCGGTTTGCATTTGCACCAAGCGAAGGGTCATTCGAAGCCATATTCCATTACCTATTTGTTATCGCATTCTTCAAATGGATAGCCTTGTGAATAGTGTGCTGAACCCTAAACATCTGATCGTTATTAGGCCACGATCTCTAAGTTGTTGAATTGTCGCTCAATAGAAAAGGCGCCTATTTAAGGTACATTCAATCATGGTTGGTTTAAGTGTTTAACAGTATAAAAGCAAAAGACACGCCCTGGGACGTTGTTCTTAAGGGTAGCATGACCGTGTACTGTTAATGCAAAAATAAAAAGAATTTATTAAGGCAGCCAAGGATATCACCAACAAAGCCCTTTGTATCAACACCTAAATCTCTAATTGTCGGACAGTCATATCAATAAATATGATCTATCAACAGGCATTCGTAGTAAGTGGCGTAATCATTATAGCGTAAATTTGCTGCAACGCCCGGTACGCGTGTATGATACAAGTCCATTGGAAAAGGTTCATATTCCGGATAAATCTCTTTTATGAGTTCACTGACCTGATTAATGATGTCCCGCTCTTCTTGGGACTGTATGCCACTAAGTGTGTTTAAACGGGTAATTTCGGATAGCAGGTAGACGGAAAAAAGATTCGTTATACCACTAATGATAAATACACAGGCTTCAAGTTTCCTGGGACCGATTCGCTGCGGAAGGTAAAACTCTGCTACATAACTTAAATCTACCTTTAGCTCCAGGACATTGACCTCCAATATCGATGCTACCTTTTCTTTAAGGCGATCAAATCTGACCATATCATTGCGACACTGCTCGACTTTTTCCCAATAATTTTTAGATTGTTCCGTTTTGTCATAATTCAGATCGCTGCGGGGTATCTCCACCGCATAATAGCGGTATATGATTTTCTGATATTCTTCGTTATGCATTAACATGGAGATTCAAATCAATTATTCTATACAATTTTTGTTATCAAGCAAATATTGAAAGTAAATCGTATTCAGTATTACAAATAAGCTAGCGGTAAGAGCAAAAGATACTAAGTCTGAAAAAAATGCAATCGCAATAGTACACTTATTGCCGTTTTTTGTCTGTACCCCGGAAGGGATTCGAACCCCTGACCCACGGTTTAAATAACCGTGATCGTACCTAGGGCGGGAATCGAACTTGCGGCTTATGTGGGCACAAGAGCACTCCACAGCTAAATTTAAAAATAAATCTGAATTTTCCGAAAAGAAAAATCCTTATTCAGTACTATTATATCCCTTTAACGCTTCTTTCAATCTATCTGCAATTTTCTTTTTAAAGGATTCAGGTTCCAAAACTGATACACGTTCTCCATAAGACAGGATAACGCTTTCCAGCTCATAATTAGGTATAACCTCAATTGAGATAACTAAATCGCCTTGTGATCGGGAGATAATCTTTTGCGATCCATGTAGTGGCTTTGATTCAACATAAGGAGCTGCCTTTGCATTAAATCTTAGCTTAATTTTCTGTAAGGTTTCTCCCTCTATTAACGAGACGCCGATGATGTCGTCAAAGTAATCTTTGAAATCGAAATTATGATTTTCAACATAGGAAACATGATGCGGCGTCAAGTCCAAAATTCTATCTAGAGCAACAATCGTTATTTTTTTTAGATAATCGTTCAAACCAAATAAGAACCATCGGTTATTATACTGCTTAAGATAATAAGGATGTATTATATATTGCCGAGGTTCAGGACTGTTAAAGGGGTGGTAAGTGATGCAAAGAGGTTGGCGATTTAAAATAAAGTGAAATAGCTGACCAATATATTCAGCTCCGCGTAGGTATTCATTATTGTCAAAGCCTATAATGTCCGGTTTGCCTTTTTCGAGCGTTTGTTCCAATTTGGCACTTAATTCAGAAATCCAACTGAATTCAGGCAATCCCTGGATACGTGAGAAAGTTCCTATGGCAGCTTGTAGCTGATCCCGCTCATTTTTGTTTAACGGCTGTTTATAAATTGTGAATCCCTTTTCTCCGTAGCGATAGAAAGATTTCCCATTCTTTTTATAGACTTCAATGGGAGCATTCCATCCCTCTGCACTCCGCATATGTTTAAGATCATCTCGCAGAGTTCTAATGCTAATGCCTTTACTTCCTGGAAAAATATCTTCCAATGCCAAGTTACATGCATTCAGCAAATCGTCAAATGAATATTGTTTAAAAGAATTGGATAGACATTTATCCAATATGTTATAACGGATCAATGCATGTTTATTATCGGCCATGTTGAGAAATCGATATCGTAAAGATAGTAAATTTTCTTACTGTGCAGATACATTGCACAATAGATGCTAATCTTTGTATCGTAAATAAAAAACATATGGATAAGCGTAATATCCCTCATGACATACCTAGTTGGAATATCACAAACTTGCCGTTATCTTTGTTACACACTAGGTTGTCTCAAAAACAAAAACGTATGGAACTTACATTAGCACAAGAAAAAGCTTTGAATGCATTGGTTTATTTCGCTGAGCGTATAAAGCCACTATATCTTACCAAAGCGATTAAGCTTCTCTATATGGCCGATGAGCAAGCTATACGTGATACAGGCGTCCCGATCACTTGGTTAGACTATAAGGCATGGCGGTTCGGGCCGGTTCCCGAAGATGTTTACAACAAAGTTAAGCAGGTTGATAACCTCCAAAAGCTAGATGCAGGTGATGGTGTATTATATAGCTTAAAAGTCTCCGATGCGCCCGCAGATTTACCGGAAGGACTTGTCTTAAATCCGATTCGACCATTTAATGATGATGAGTTCTCCGATTACGAGATTGAAATTTTACAGAAAGTCATCGATAGATATGGTAAATTAACCAGTGAGCAACTGGTAGATATACTTCATCAGGAAGGTACGCTTTGGCACCGTGTTGTGCAAGCTAATAATCTCAAACAACAATTTGAGCTGAAGAGTAACCGTTCCGATTACATAATAGAATTTACCGATCTACTAGATACTGATTATAAAAAAGCTGCTTTTGAAGTAGCCTATCAGTCTCACTTAATGCAACAAAACCTAATGTAGCTAATGGATATACTTAAACCGGGGAATATACTACATATTAAAGATTACGAATTCGAAAACGGGGGAGAGCCAAGAGACAAATATTTAATAGTCATTGATGTGTCGGAAGAGAAATCTCTTCTTTTAAGAGTACTTACTACATCAAGAATCCATGTTCCAGAACATAAGATGATGCACGGTTGCCGAAAAGAACCTGAAAACGGGTTGCACTATTTTATGTTCGAGAAAGCACGATGCATAGGAACGCATGAAGGCAATGACTTCTTTTTCGTAAAACATACCTTTCTGCTCTTCCGTAATAATATTAAAGCCGTAGAGCTCGAGGCTTTTATCAGGAAGTACGTCAATATTGCGCGCTGTGTTTGTACTATAGAAGAACAAGAGTTCAAACGGATTAAAAAGTGTATACGGCAGAATAGCGATATGGCGGATCGCTCTGCAAAAAGAAGCTTTCCGCATTTATTTTAGTGGTTAAACCTAAAAAACAAATTATGAAGTCATTACCTAAAGAATACCAGCTTTTAAAGGAGCTGAGTAGACAGAAAGATATATATTTCGCAACAGCGGTCAAACGAGATCGATACCGTTTAACAGATATTTATGATTATATTAAAAAAAGGAGCCCTTTTTGTCTCTTTTCCCTGAAGAGAAGTTTTTTAGTCAATTAAACCTCTAGGAGCAACAGATCTTCACGGCGATTAGCCGCTAGAGTACCTCTTCAATCAGCGTGCTATTTTGCTGTCATTTCGATGCAAAAAAAACAATTGGAAAATCGGCGGCTCGCTTTGATTCGGTTTTCCGGATCATAAGCCACTGTTAGAAAAGAAACTAATTAATCGCCAATACAATTATCTATGCAAGTATTCCCGTTAGCAAAATATCTACTCCTTATCGTTAGTTTGCTGAGTGGTTTATATTCACAGGCACAGCAGCATACGTTGCTAGATCGTATTATACGGCAAACCCAAGAAGGCTCGGTATATCGCAAACGACTATTATGGGATACCCTGAAACCTCAGATATATGCTGCCTATAATACGGCCGGAACGGATACATTAGTTGCGTTACGCGCTGCAGTAGGTTTAATGCTCGATAAACTTGATGATAATCATTCCTTTATACTTTATAAAGGAAAGTATATTGGACGGACGGGACGACGCAACACAATGGATCAGCTTAACCAGCAAACCAAAAACGCACTGAAAAAGCAGCTGGGCAGCCCGGTGCATACAGCAAAACTAGCCAACGGTATCGCATATATTAGTGTCCCCGGTATGCCTGCCGGTGCGAAGGACGGTCCCGACAAAGCGCACATCTTAGGGCAAAAGCTGCGCGATTCGCTTTGTTCCTTGGATCTCTCGCATTTAAAGGGTATCATTGTTGATTTACGTCTTAATACCGGCGGAATATGTACCCGATGATAGGTGGCTTGGGCCCCCTATTAGGGGATGGAAATGCAGGATCCTTTGTACGTGATGGGAAAATTTTAAGTACCTGGAGTATTAAGCGGAGTAACGTTTACTTAGGACGGAGAGCTTTCACTACGATAAATAACAATTGCAAGCCAAATAGGAAGTTGAAGATCGCTGTTTTGATAGGACCCGTTACAAGCAGCGCCGGTGAAGCAACCGCTATTTCATTCATCGGAAAGAAGAATGTAAAGTCGTTCGGAGAGCCGACTTCCGGCTTGATTACCGCCAATCAAATGATGGCCCTAGCGGCAGATGTTTATTACTACCTATCTGTTTCAACCGAGGCCGATCGGAATGGAAAAGAATATACAAAACCAATTCAGCCCGACGAGCTTGTTATGGATGGTGACAATTTTGAAAATTTACATGCAGATCAAAAAGTTATTGCAGCATTAAAGTGGCTGGAAAATTAACGAAGAAATATGTTATTCATGCATTCAGCTGTTTAGCGTAAACAGCCTTAATTCCATGACCGATTCTACTCCTTTACTGAAAGATAAATATCAATCTCAGCATTTTCCCAGTTATGGCTTCTTTCATCGTAAACCTCAAAATCAAAGCCGAATTTCCGGTTGATATCTGAATTCCAAATCTTTTTCCAAGCCTCGGTAATGCAGCCTGTCATCTGGCCTTTGGCCATTTCTTTGTGATAGGTCTGTTCTGGAATGATCAATTCATCCAGATTTTCCGGAACTTGAGTGTCATTTGCTACTTTGCAACCTATAAAATAGGAAAACAGTCCTTTTTCATTACTTTCATAGTCAAAGTAAACTGCATAAATAGCATCTGAAACTTTGCCAGGAATCTGATCTGCAATTTTTTTAACTTCAAATTTCTGCCATAGCTCGCCGCAATCTTTTCCCGATTGTTCGTTTTCATTTTTAGTCTTTCCTGGTAATTGGAGCCCTACGAGTTTAAATGATTTCATTTAATAATTCTTTGTGATTCGATAGACAAATATAATCAATGCTACTTTTATGGGCCCATTCCCCCTCTCCATTTGTGGAAAAGCGCCGTTTAGTTTTTGATCAATTCATTTCGGTTACCATATATCACAAGAGCTATGAAATCGGGAATCCGATCGAGGTACAGGTATGGCCAGATAAAATCGAAATATTAAGTTTTCCGGGGCCAATTCCACCCGTGGATGTTCAAATACTGAATCACCAAAGGCGGATAGTTGCCCGGGATTACCGAAATCGCCGTATCGGTGATTTTTTAAAAGAATTGGATCTTACTGAAGGACGAGGTACAGGTTTTCCGACCATATACCGCACTATGAATAAAAATGGTTCTCCTGATCCTATTTTTGAAACCGATGGCCAGAGCACCCATTTCCTGACTATTCTGCCAGCTCGTCAAGAAAAAAATGACCAAGCTATTAACCAAGCTGGTGTCGGAGTTAAAGATTTGGTATTTAAAGAATTAGGTGATGTTGTAGCTTTTTTCAAATTACCGAGTAACCAAGCTAGTAACCAAGCTAGTAACCAAGTTCAAGAGATAATCAATAGAACGGTACATGATAAAGTTGTCCCTATTTTAGGAACTGCTATGCAGTGGATTTCTAGCAGAGATTTGCTTACTCAAATAGGTCTTAGTGTACAATCCAAGAATAAAAACCGTTACCTAACTCCACTGCTTAAAATAGGCTGGCTTCAACTGGAATATCCTGAAAATCAAGCCCACCCTAATCAGCGGTATAAGATTACTGACGCTGGAAATAGGTATTTGGAGTTTGTGAAGTCGATAGGTTAGCTAATAAAGCCAACAATGAGGTATAAAGTTCGCTGATCTATATATTTTGATGGCCGAAAAGAAACCGAAACGGAATTTCTGCTGCTGTGACTTTAATAACTTCGGATTGATGAGCAATCGAAATATGAAAGATATCCGGTTCGCTCAAAATATCAGACTGATTAGGATATAAGAGAAGTACGCTGTTAAAGTCTACCTACGGTTTTAATAGCTTTGATTCCTTTTAGAAAAAGAAAGTACTGGCTTAAGTTTAGGTAAATACTACCTCTATCTATCGGCTGTATAAGCGCTTTGCTGATTATCATCAGTTTTTTCTCAAATAAACTTGGACAACCGAGACGTGCGAAAGTGGTTCATAAAGTTGTTCTGTTAACTATCTTTTGAGCTCACGGTTTGTGATCTCCATCCACATTAATTTTCTTGAATTGCCCCGGCGGCCTGAACTCCCAGTGATTGTGTTTATCGGCAACGATATAAACATGTTCATATGATGAAATTACATTTAATGGATGTGCACGATCGAAATAGAAACTTTTGACATCAGCCTCGTTAAAATAGTGATTAAAGTAATATACCTTATTGCGATCTCTCGCAAAAAAGAAATATTCAGGACCATCTATCACGTTGAACGTTTTGCTGTATTTGTTGTCGTGAAAGGTTATTCGCGACAAATTTATGTCGCAAAAATTGATTTTGCGACATAAAACAATTATTATTGTCGTAAAACTGTGGCGAATACTTGATGAATGCAACGGAACAATTAGACATAATCGTACAATCATTAGATGAAAATGGGCTATCCATCGATCAATTAATGGACAGGCTCCCTTTTCAAATTGAAAGGCGGACATTGCAACGACGATTAAAAAAGTTAGCGGACGATCATTTGATAATGATCACTGGGGGCTCGAGATCAACCAAGTATTTTCCCACCATTACCGAGGTACAAATACACAATGAAGACCGTTCCTCAAAACCAAAAGATGATATTCCGTTATCTATTGAAGGAAAAGATGTTTTAGCCCTAGTTACACGATCTGAGACAAAAAGAAAGCCAGTTGGGTATCAAACGGAATTTTTAGCCAACTACCGTCCTAATTTGGATAGTTACCTGACAAATGCAGAAAAAGAACATTTGGCACTGATCGGAAAAACACAGGGAGCTGCACAAGCAGCGGGAACTTATGCAAAGCAGATACTTGGTAGACTATTAATCGATCTATCGTGGAATTCCAGTCGTTTAGAGGGCAATACCTATTCTCTGCTGGATACCGAGATATTGATCCATGGTGGCAGACCTGCCGAGAATAAGTCTGCTAAAGAAACCCAAATGATATTGAATCACAAAGATGCGATTGAGTTTTTAGTTGAGGGAGCAGATGATGTGAGTTTCAATCGCTATACCATTTTAAATCTTCATGCTCTGCTCTCCAACAACCTGCTGTCCAATCCCGCGGCTTCAGGTAGATTAAGGGAGTTTGGTGTTGGTATAACAAATTCGGTGTTTACCCCCTTGGAAATACCCCAACTCATTTCTGAATTTTTTGATTTAATTTTAGAAAAAGCAAGGCAGATAAAAAATCCGTTTGAACAGTCATTATTTGTCTTAATACATTTGCCTTACCTTCAACCGTTTGATGACGTAAATAAGCGGGTTTCGCGTTTAGCTGCAAACATCCCATTAAACAGCAACAACCTTGCGCCACTATCCTTTGTCGATGTACCGGAAGAATATTATGTTCGAGGAATGCTAGGCATCTATGAATTGAATAGAATTGAATTATTCAAAGATGTTTTCATTTGGGCGTATGAGCGATCCGCAATGCGCTATGCTGCCATTAAACAGTCGCTTGGAGAACCTGACCCATTTCGCTTAAAATATCGAGAAGAGATGAGAGTTATTATCTCCAACATCGTTCGTAATGGAATAGGAAAAGAAGGGGCAGCGCTTTTCGTAAAAAAGGAGGCGGAAAAAATCCCAGAAAATGATCGCAACAAATTCATCGAAGCAATTGAAACGGAGATTTTAGCTTTGCATGAAGGTAATTTTGCACGTTTTCGGATATCGCCTTCAGAATTTAAATATTGGAAAAGTAATTGGAATTGATACTTAATCACCCTCGTAAGGATTAGGCGAGCACAAGAGCACTCGACAACCAAGTTTAAAATTCCGAAAAGAAAAGGATTTTCTAGAAGCAGGGGACATTGGAAAATCAACAATTTTAAACAATCTCCGATCCCTTTACCTATTTAAAATAATCAACCACGGGATATTCACGATAGGAGCGACGATCCGTATTTGTCCAGAATACCGATTTTTTTCCAAAAGCCTTTAGTAGTAATTCCTTAACCTTAATGGCTTGTTTACGCCCATCTTTTCCGGGGCATCCTTTTTCCAGCACTTCGGGAGCGTAATACCGTAAGCGTTTGGTACCATTTTTTGTTAACAGATCGAAGAAATAGGTGTGTAAATCATGCTGGCCTAATCGCTCTTCCGTTACCGTATTTCCCTTTTCGTCTGTTGTTACCTTCTTTATAGGTGGGCAGCCAGAGCCATAGATATTATCATCAGCCATTTTCCACGGATCCAGTTTCATCAACTGTTTCCAGATCTTTAGTCCATCCTTAAGGGGCATTTGATGTACGGAAAAAAAAGGCCCGAATTTAGAGACGTTTCGGGGAAATTGCTTGTTACGAATAAAGTCACCAAGCGAATCAGGTAGGGCTTCATATCTAGGAAGATCATTGTGATCGTAATGATAAGTGAAAAAGCTTACCGTATCCCCCTTTTTGCTTACAATAAATACATTTTTTGGCTCTGCTGAAAAGGGAACGGATCCGCTGAAGATCAAGGTGCTGTCCGCATAACGAGTAAATACTTTTTCAACCTCATCTGCGTGATGTTTAGTGGCCAAAGTTGTTAATGGTAGTAAAAGTGATAATATTAGTATATATAAGACTCGCATGCTTTTAGTAATAGATGAATTACTGAACATTTTTCCATAATGTCAAGCACTGCGAGAAGAGGAAAAATAAAACAGCCACTTAATTACAGAACGATGTTCCGCTGTTTGGTTTGTCCTTACCTCCCATATAGTTTGACGATTTTTCTTCCATGCCCCGTCTGAAATGGTATATTTTAAGAATGGCGGAAATAGGAATATAAGTATTCGGGTCTAATTCTCGGTTACCCATAACAGGTGTGTGAATTGTCAGGAACGCTGGATATCGTGATCAAAAAATTCAGATTGGCTATTTTCATTGATGGCGAGTTCTGGCACGGTTACAACAGGGAGAAAAATAAACATCCGACGAAAAGCAATAAAGCTCTCTGAATAACCAAGATAGATCACAATATGTAGCTAAACCATATTAAAAAAGAACGACTACATGCCATGGGTTACACGGAATGAAGGAGTTGAAAAAGAACTTATCGAAGTTGGTCAATCAGGTAATGTAGTATGCAAAGAAGCAAAAAGAAACCGAATACCTTTTACAATTGATTCCCCTTTTAAGTGAACCTTACTTGAAGATTAATCTTATAATACAGTTTATTTTGCTCCTCATAAAGCCAACCATAGTAATATTTCTTTCCATTGCTTTTTGGAAATCCGGGATTTAATTCATCTTCTCCGGTAGAGGCCTGTTCAAACATTGTGTTGTTAAGAAGATAATTACTAAAAAGATTGAAGTCGTAAACATGGAAACAAACTATGTCGCCATCATTTTTTGCAATTATGACACCGCCAAATGAATCATATTCGCCTATCCAGGGAGTTTCTGCCGTCATACCCATAGCAGATTCGATTAAGAATCGTTTTATTTTACTTTCGTAAAATTTTTGGCCTGAGGTTTCACCTCCATAAAATTCCATGGGATCGTTGGCCTCTAAGAGTTCTGTGACTTTTTTTATCGATGGTTCCCTAAAAAACCATCGATAGTACAAGGCCCAAGCCATTACTTCTGGAAGATCTCCATCAACTATTTTTAGATTTTTCCAAAGTTTACGGGACTGAATATCTTTGAATTTTAAACGACATCCCATTCTATGGAGCTCATTAAGCCGATAAGTCAACCTAGATGTTTTGTTTGGTGATTTATAGGTGTTTTTGTTAAAATCAGTAAGGTCGCAATTTGATTTGTTTTCAACCTCATATATGAAATTATTACCTAATCCTGTATTGAACAACGTGGAATCATTTCCCAGCAGAGATTTTATACTAAATCCAAGGTCAGTTTCTTTAGCAAGACGGTGATCATAAATTCTTAATTTTATATCAGCTTTAGTGGATGAATCTGCCTTAAGTTTGGTGATCAGAAGATCTCTGTCCAATGATTCACCGATTGGATTTATAGGAAAGGTTTTCCCTTTTCCAGTTTTTATGCCTTTTAATATCTCTTTCGAAATAGTTGTAAACTCGTCTATTGATACAGTGGCAACATGCTCGGCGGCTGAATTGATTACTTTATAAATCGTAATGTCATCAGCCCTACGGAAATCGAGGCGATAATTCCGTTCGTCTTTATACGCGGTGACTATTTCATAGACATTGTCTGGATCCCTGTTAAGGGAAAAATCGGATTGAAAAAGCTTTCCATCAGCAATAACCTTTATCAATACATACAATTCGCTCCATTCTCCTTTATTTCCAACTAATGGCATAATACACTTTTAATTAGGTTGTTGCAGATTCAACTTTGCTAACAATTTTTCGGCCGTAGCTTGGATGGCTGGTACGGCAACCGAGTTTCCGAATTGTTTATAGGCTTGGACGTCCGATACACAGATCCTGTACGTGTCTGGGAAACCTTGCAGACGGGCCCACTCACGGGGAGTCATTTTCCGTATTCCTTCACGGTTTACTTCCCCTTTTATTTTGGTAACAGGGGTAAAGTTGCTAAGCCGTTCATCAATTATCAGATTTCGCTCTCTGCCCATACCGCCACATACAACGGCATTAGCAATACTATCATTTGGTATTATCTCAAATCCGAATCCATTGCCTTTGCTTTCGTGTCTCGCTTTATGTTCTTTTAGCGTTTTTAAGTATTGAGTTGATAAGTAGTATTTTACTGAGACCTCCTCCTTTTCAAGGATGTCTTCGATAGCGACCGGTTGATCCAACGGTTCAGGATATTCAAACTGATCAATTCCCAAATCTTTATGATAGCCAATAATGAAAATACGTTCTCTATTCTGAGGCACTCCGAAATCTTTTGCGTTGATAATCTGTGGATCTGGTACAAAATAGTTTAGATCGTCTCTCAATACGTTTAATATCGTATTTAACGTTCTTCCTTTGTCATGGTTTCTAAGTCCCTTTACATTTTCCAAGAAAAAGGCTTTAGGCTGATGACGCCTAATAATTTCAGCGACATCAAAAAAAAGTGTTCCACGTGTATCTTCAAATCCACCTCTTTTTCCGGCAATGGAAAATGCCTGACAAGGGAACCCGGCACAAAGAACATCGAAACGTTTTGGGATGAAGCCTTTGGTTGACTCTTTCGTGATATCACCAAAAGGCACTTCTCCAAAATTAAATTCATAAGTCCTTTTTGCGCTTTCGTCCCACTCGCTAGTAAAGACGCATTTACCCCCCAGATTTTGAAATGCCAACCGAAACCCACCAATACCTGCGAAGAGGTCTATAAAGGTAAATTTCGGTTTGTCAGGGGCAGGGAAAGGTATGTCCCATTTTATCGGAACTAATTTCTTTAACGGTACAGCTTGGATCTTTTCGTTTCCCTGTTGGATTTCCTGATAGTATGAAATGGCCCGTTCCGCATAATCGATTGTATCTTCCAACGCGAAGTTCTGCAAATAATGGGTTAGGATAGCTACATTTTCCGCAGATCCGTTCATCTTTTCGATATTAAGATGTTTCCTAAAGTCCGAATAATTGACTTTCATAAGTATTTCGATGATAACCGTTCAAATAGGTGAAAATATTAAAAGTACAAATATGCTAAAAAAATTAGTTTATTTGAAAAGAAAACGCTTTTCCTCAGGATAAAAGTAAAAAGATTCTCTCTGTGATAGGATCTTTGTGGAAACATTGGAACAATGTTGAAAAAATAGTTGGAAAATCAATATTCCGTGCAAAGAGCAGGCTTAATCAATTTACCCCGGGATATCAGGCACGTTTGGATCAAAATGGAACAATAGTTTATGCGTAAGCAGATTGTCTGTTTCCACGAGCCTACTTTTTATCAACGACTTGGTGCGTCTATGGTGATCCCCCCGATCTCTTTAATTTGCCTTACCGCATCTTACATTAAGTCTTGTTGACCAAATGACACATTGAAGTAGTTCACCGTATACCACGCGTTTGCAATCATGCTAGCCAAGAGCTGGTGCTTGTTCAACTCGGCAGTAGGTTTTTACAATAGAAGGGGCTAGAAAATTGAGACATAACAACTTTAAGTATATTTTCTGTTTATACTTGGTCGCCATAACTTTAATAGTCTTTATCAAATGGCGGTTCTAACCAAAGAACAACATCTGGTGTATATTTTAGAGAGAATGTGACTTCTACGTTCCTTTCAAGAATATTTTTACCTTCTTATTTTGTATAGCATTAAGTTTTTCTTTATACCGTTCTGCTGACGGGTTCTTAGCTTTTAATTGTTTCAACGTACTTTTGGTTACGAATATGGTGTCATATTTTATTTGATTCCGCCAAGGTAAACTTGCTCCTCTTTCCTTCTTAAATCCATTTGTTGCAACATTGGTTAGGGTGCCGCTGTCAATTAGAAGAATTTCTTTTATTTCTTTATTGTTGAAAACCGAGTTGAAATCTGTAAAAGCAGTTCCTTGCCTAATTTTTAAAGAGTCTAATGCGTTTTTATCCTTGTAGCCAATAAAATCTTTATCTACGATCCAAAAATAAGGGGCGCATGAGGCAACGGTTATGCTCGCGAATAGCGCTAATAGTAACCTGCACGAGCCAGCATGTTTGAATTTTTTATTTTTCATTCTTCTTGTAAAGTATCCTAAAATACAAATTATGGCATATTATCTCTCCCTTTTTCCATATAAACTGAAAAGAGACTAATGGGGGTGGCCATCATTTTGCTGGCATCAGCAAAATGAAGCACCCTGCATTACATGATAAAGTTTTCCTGGCAAACCAAATAACATCCGAAGCTGAATATTAAACCAAGCCAAAAGAAACGGCAAAGCGGATCAGTTCGGCCAAGCTCTTTATGTTCAGTTTGCGAATAATGTTCTTCCGGTGGTTGTTTACCGTGTGGATAGATATGAAAAGCAAATCCGAGATATAGTAACTGCTTTTTCCCTCCGCAATGAGGGCGATGATCTCCTTCTCGCGTTTACTTAGGGCATTGAACAGGTGAAAATGCTTCATGCAATAAGTACTCTGATCTGCCAAATAGTGGCAGCGGTTAGAAGCCTGTATCAAGCCGTCTGCAGGTAAAGACAAATGGAGCAACAGCCCTGCTTCTGCATTGAGGGTGCGTGTTGTGGTAAGATACCATTCATAGCGGCCTTTTGTTCCTGTTTTTACCCGTTGGTAAAAAGAAAATAAGCTTTTCGGATCTCCGAGTTGCAGGTAATTTACCAGCTGTTTGCGTAAAATCGAAATCTCTTCGTGCGGAAAAAATTGCTTAAAATATTCCGGCCCCATCAGTTTAAGCTCTTCCGATGAGTGGCGCAGCCTGTCGGCTCCGTATCGGTTCATATAAATATTTGTTAGGCTCTTGATGTTCTGTAACATTACACTGCCCGGCAAGTAATCACCAACCTCTTCCAACTTCAGTTTTCCTGCTTGCACTTCATTTACTAGCGCATACAACGGGGCTTGTATATGTTGCCCAATGTAGCGTGCGGGGATAGACTTTAGCGTGGCCATAGTGCGCGGTTTTAGATTGTTAACTTGTTGATTGTTAGCTATAAATATAAGTGTATAAATAAAAAGAAACAATACACAATTTTATAAAAATATAGCTTTTATTAGCATCTATGCGTTGGGGGTAACAATATTTGTACTTTACAAATGAACGAAGTGATAAACAATAAATGGCTACCAATAGCTATTTGAGAACATTAAATAAAGCAGGAGCTTTAATCAAGATTCAACCACTTATAAGTAAATACAACTAATCAGTATCAAAAGCAAAAACAACCGTCAAAAATGAATTTAGACGATTATCTCAACGAAAACCTCGGCGCAACGAACACTCCATCCAATTTATGGAGTACCCCTAAATTCAATGCAGTTACCGATATATTCGGAGGTATCGAAAATGTAGGCCCTATCATGGCAACTACCACTTGGCAAACCTTATTAGAATCACCCGATCTTAATCGCCGGCTTTATCCCAACGCCCTGAAACATGCTTCCTATCAGCCAGCGCTAAATCACCAACTGGAAAAATACTTGCTTTGTTTAGGTAATGGACAATATTGCCTTCTGGTGTTCGACCCTACAATGACTACGGATGACCCTATATACATTGATGCCTCTAAAGGCAATACCAAACAATCTATCCGATCAGGCTATGGTATCTGGAAATCAAAAATCGCGAGTACCGTAAATCATATGTATCTCCGCAATATGAATAACTTATATGGTTTCGGTAATCACAATCAGTCACTGGATAAATTCTCATATCCGTTTCAATCCATTTATAACCAAAACACGCTTGATTTGCTGGAATCCGATCTATTTGAATACAGCATCGATCAGATCGAATGGCCAATCATCGTATGCAAGCCACCCGAAAGGATTCTTTCCTGTTATCATCCGGATGAATCGCATGGTGTTGCGGTAAACAGCGATGGTTCATACAATTCATTGGCAGGCATTTACACACAGGATGTAAGTGGCGATTACGGTGCAACCGTTTGCTTGCATTGCTTCCCCAATTCGTATGTCGAAATAGGGAAAACCCAAGTTATCATACACGGCTTGCAAGGCATTGTGAAATCGGTCAACAATATTACAGACAGTTGTTTTGTGAAATTAGATTTAAATGAAAGCCAGATCACCCAGTACAAACCTTACAAGGGTCCCTTATTGGGTGTAACACCGCGCGAATTCGAAAGTTGCTTCTTTTATAACCGAGATGGCAAAAAGATAAAAAGCGAAGTGATCGGCTGGTCGCCAGACATCTTGAATTATGAACCCTACAATCAAGTCAAGGTACTTACCTCCCCACATACAAATCCAGGGGATTCAGGGACCGCGCTGATCGATAATAACGGAAACGTTTTAGGTTTCGCTTTTTATCGTACTGGCCTAGATGCTCTTAAACAGTTTTCTGCATGGATTTGGGCTGCGTCCGTATTCAAATCGCACAATTTAATCTCTTAATAACAAACATATGGGATGGTTTAATGACATATTCAGCAAAGACGCCGAAAACTGGCTCTTCAGAAAACTAGCTGCCACGCAAACACCTGAAATGCGGCAGCATACCATTATAGAAGCAGACGGAGGATACCTCAGTATACGATTGAAATCCATGCGCATTGTGAAGACCAGAAGCGGCTTCAATAAATTTTACCCTACCGTTCACAGTCACCTTGAACTGAGTTATATTGGCAGCGGCACTGCAAAATTTAATGTCGTCACAACACCGACCAATTTGGTAGAGCTAGACGGAAAAAATGTCGATAAGGTTATCAACGTAAATCGTACCTTGCTAGATTCGGTACCCTACCGTGGCGGGAATGTGAAGCTGGAAATAGGTCTGTTCTCAATACAGGAAGATAATCTGGCATCGCCATTCATTACGTTGCTTACCAAGATGTCAAAGTTAGGAGGCGTTTCATTTATAAGTGCAGCTTTACCCTATGTAGAACCCTTGGAAGAAGGGATTAAACTGTTAACCGGGAGCGATGTGAAACAAAAATTAGAAATAGGAGTCTGTACGGAACTTAACGAGATCAGCACGGGCTTATTTGTAGTAATGCGAGCTAACGATAATGATGTCGACGTATCCAAGCTAAGTATCAAGGGTGATGAGTTTGCACTTATAGACCGTTCTGGAAAACCCGTAAAAGACTATCCTTATATGGTTTTTGAAATCGCTGCGAGCGATAAACGGACCGATTTCTTTAAAATACCTGATATAGCCAGCGCTTACAATGATTTACGAAAAGCTGTGCAAACGAACGACTTTGAAAAAGTAAAAGAAGCAAAGAACTTCTTCCGGGTTATTTTATTAACAAGCCCTGATCTCTTGACTAAAGACGCCCAAAACATCTTTAACCAGGTTGATAAAGAAGTCAACGAAATTATGAATACCACGCAAGTTAACCTCGCGCCAAGAGAATTAATGCCGCTAAATCGAGTAAAGTTATAAGTAAATTTTTTACGCGCTAACCACTAATGATAGCAAAGAAATTATCATCCGAATCAAAGGCCTCTGCAACTGAAGTGCCTTCGATTAAGCTCTTTACCATTGGCGATAGTATTTCGCAGGGCTTTATGTCTATGGCCGCTGCCAGAACCGATCTAAGCTATTCCAGTATTGTTGCTAGAGAGATGGATTGGATCAGCGATCATCCATTTTGGGATAAAGGCGGGCATCCGCTTAATCTTGAATTGTTCTTTAGAAAACTAACGAAACGTATAGGTCATGAATGGGATACTTGGAATCCTTTCGAATTAATTAAATTGGTGGATGGCGCTATGGACATTCTTGATAGCGTAGAGGATTTTTACGAGCGTGGAGAAGGTATCTACGATTCTGACTATGTACCTGTCAAAAACGGAAATGACATCCTTCATCAAGACTTTTTCCACAATGTAGCTGTCAGAGGGTTTAATGTTGCCGATGCTTGGACTGTTAGTGCGGATTTGGCCAAACGGATGATCGATAAAGATAAAGACTCATTTATTGATAACAGGCTTGGTGGGCCGTCGGCAAGTTTTTTCAGAACCGCGGCCAGGGTACTCAGTAGGCTACCACAAACTAAGCCGCAATATAATACTTATACGGCAATTGATTGGCTGGAACATCATACCAAACATAATGGAGGGGTAGAAAATGTATTTCTATGGCTGGGGTCAAACAATGCATTGGCTACCGTGCTTGATATGAAGATCAGTCAGTCTCCCGGAAACTTGCCGCCATTACCTAGAGTGAGTACCGCCTTGAATGATAAAGAACGATCGCATTTATACGCACTTTACGAAAATTATTATAATAAGTACAATCTCTGGCATATTAACGATTTTTTAAACGACTATCAGCTTTTGCTCGATTACGTGGATAAAGCGTTGATTAATTCCCCAGTAGATACCAAGGTGTTCTTAGGTACCATACCTTATGTTACAATTGCTCCGATTGCCCGAGGGATGGGAAAAGAGTTTGAAATTAATGGACGAAGATACTTTGAATATTACACTTATTTTCCTTTCGATGACGAGCGGCTCGCTGACCATCCTAAACTGCCAGTTTTGCGCCTTAGCGAAGTTCTTTTCATTGAGGAAACAATAGCTGGCTATAATAGAGTTATAAAAGAACTTGTTGCTGCAAGAAATAAAGACCTTAAGAAAAGCAGGTACTACATTGTTGATATAGCCACTTCTTTTGAACAAATGGCCTTTCGCAGAAATCACGGTGTACCAGCTTACACTTTTCCTGATTACATTAACAACAGATATCCAAAACCAGATACACGCTTTTATGAACGTCATCAAAATCAAGGTAGTAAAGGCGGATTGTTTTCATTGGATGGTGTCCATCCAACAGCTATAGGACAAGGTCTATTGGCTTATGAATTTATGTGTGCTATGTTAGGGGCAGGTATTAAAATGGAAACAGTGCAGCAAAAGATTATTAAAAATAATGTCGAATCCTTTGTAGCAGTGCCAAAAATCAACTGGGAACGAATCTATAATGATGATCTGCTATACTCCCATCCGCTGCCGCTTGCAATGGAAATCTTTAAGCACGATCGGTTGAAAAAATTTGTGATAGAGTCTGCTCACTATTTTAAGAGATGAGAGACGTTGTATCTAGCTAATTTATAATGAGATAGTTTTTTGAAAATTTTAATTAGAATTATCGGATTGATTTTCTGATTAATTCAAGCAATAAAATGGTATCTAACTATGTTACACGAAGAGTTATTAAAAGAGGAATATTTACATCTTCAAAAAATTGTAGAAGAGTTCGATGGTAAGACTATAACTATAAAGGCGTGGAGCGTAACAGGGAGCCTAGTTGCAATTGGAACGGGTTTTTCGAATAATGTACATTTTGGCAATGCTTTGTTCCTCATTGGCGCATTATCTTCATTTTTGTTTTGGATCGTTGAAGCGAATTGGAAAGCGTATCAATTAAGTTACTATCAAAGGATAACAAGAATCGAAACACATTTTCGCGGAGGCGATTATACATCAGCCTTTCAAATATCTTGTACATGGGCAGAAAGTTGGCACAATGAGTTTAAAAAAAGGAGAATCGAAATTATGTTTTGGCCGGGTGTTATGCTTCCCCATGCCGTGATAGTTGTCGGAGGGATAATTTTGTTTTTTGTTATTTAAGGAGGAATAGTTAAATGTCTTCACCCTGTAACGTTGATTCTGAACCTAACGATGCAAATAATTGATGTTTATAAGGTACGAGATTAAGGGATAAAGATCTTGCGTTTCGAAAGTATATAACGGGGTGGTGAGATTGAATGAATTGTGATTAGAAAAGAACAATATAGCTAGCAATAGTCATTTGATGAACACAAATTAATTGTCAAATTTGGTGAGATAAGTCGTAATAATTTTGTACCAAATAAACTGGAATTATGATAGTACCACCAGAAAAACCACGATTATCGGCAAGAGACCTAAAGCTGATGATAGAACCATATAATATCGACCGTAATATATACCCTCTAGTAATTGTAGGGATTAGGGGGTATTACTTGCGTAGTATGGGTGATCCGAACAAAAATGACCGCGGAATATACGATGATGCTATATTTGTGGACTCACCAAACGTCACTGCATCCTTCAATGCAAATACAGACCCAAGTAAAATAAGGAAAGGCGTTGGATATAATAAAGGTAAAGGAATGGCAATGTTGAAACGTGGGGCATGGAAGTCTTATCAGTTCGGAAAACACAAAAGCTATCAGGCACTTATTCAAACAGGAGGCAACGTAACCGTTGTCCGTGATGGGAGTCCAGATTATGAAGATACAGGTTTTTTCGGAATAAATATTCATAAAGGTAGTTATAGTTCTACCTCTAGTGAAGGCTGCCAGACGATCTATCCGAATCAATGGGACGGTTTTATTTCGCTAGTGAAAAGTGAAGCGATAAGATGTTTTGGAGAAGAAAACAAAAATTTGATAATCCCATATGTTTTGGTAGAGAGTAAATAAAAGCGGATATATTTTCACATATAATAATTATTGACGAACTAAACCGCAGAAATGTAGTCTTTCATTAGGTAAGTTATAATGAACATAGGAATAATGTTGCCTGGATTAGGCGAAGCTTTTGATGGTATCTCCGCCCGGAATTATGCAAAGCGGTTGGCGAAGGAATATGATCTCAACACCGATCCTGAAATAAAATATTTTGTCAAAGAAGAGAAATTTGAGTACACAACCGATTCAACTACTCACTGTCTATCTATCTTTTCTCAGAAAAATGGAAAAGAAATATTAGAGTATATATTGTATGATTTCGGCTATAGTTCTGTTCTGTGTGGAGAGTTTAAGAAGAAGAATGTGCTTCAGCAAAGCTTTTTTTTATTCTTTATAATATTATCAAAAATTTCAATAGTAATAAAGAGACTTTTTAAAGCTTCTGGTTCTGGGTTCCGGTCACAGCGGTTGCGCTTTTTTTCTTTCTATACATTTACAATTCTATTAATTTTAGCTACTGGAGGAATCCTCCTCATTCCAGCTACGTTGATACTGATAGAAGAGGTTCTGGAACTGCAATCGTCTTTCTTTATTACCGCTCCTTTTTATGTTTTCATGAAAGGGATTTTACTAGCCATAGCCTCTGTTGTTTTGGCTGCAATAGCAATCGTTCCCAGTGTAAAAGAAAAAATCAGCTCGTTGTCGACGGAATTCGCTTGCGCCCATTATTACCTCGCTTTTGGAGAGCGAAGGCAGGCATTAATGGGGCAATTAAACTCATTATTGCAATTTATCGCTGAAGTTCAAGGTAATAAAGAACCAATTAGTGTTCAATTTCATTGCTACAGTTTTGGCAGTATCATCGGAATGGATTTCTTATTCCCATATGGGGACAAGCCAGCAAAGCAGACTTTAGATCTTGTTGATGGAATTTTTACAATCGGATGCCCCTTTGAATATATTTCGGCCTACTATCCAAATTACTTTGACGAGCGGTATACAAATACAGGAAATTCGATAACGTGGTTTAATATTTTTTGTTCTGTTGATGCTTTATCGTCTAATTTCAGGAATGATAATTTAGATGAACCACCGTCTTTTAGCTATTCGAATGGAGTCCCAATGCCTATAAATAAGAAATACGAGTTAGCCAATATCAAAAACGCTAATATATTTAACTTTTTGGCGCTTTATCCACTGAGAGCTCACCAATTTTATTGGTCAAAAGATTTAATGGGTACTAGTTGCATTAACATCGTTTTTGATGTGTTACAAGAACGCGGGTGGGCAACTCAAAACAACGTATCGATTGAAAGTGAAATGAAAATAGAAGACGGGTTACGTTTGCCTAATAATAGCACGTCTATTTCAGGAAGCATTGAATAATCGCTGGTATTATAATATAATAAACTTTAATGAATCTGATCTCGCAAACTAAAACGACTTACTATGGCTACAGAAGCAGGAAAAGGTGAAAATAAAGTATATGTTAAAATACCTGAGAGTAACGACAAAGCAAAGCTCACTGTTCGAAATCACTATATTGGGGTAGACGCGGTCGCTTGGTATGTTAATAAAGAGAACAATTGGTTTTCAAACAAAATGGCTTCAGGGACGCTTGAAATTAAGCTTTCCAGTGGACTTGAAAATTATAGTGTGGCACTTGGGACATTTGAATTCAAGGGTGGTAGCAAAATTGCGCCTATCTTTGAGCAAGCTGTAATTCCAGATAGAAATTTTAGAGGCGGAAACATTACGCTTCGCGCGCAGCTTTCTGCTGTTAAAAAGGATACCGCATTGGCTGGGATCTTAAAAAGTGCAGCTAAGGCTACGTTGGGTGTTGCTGCCGGAATGGTGTCAACAGCTTCCGCAGTTACCGGACCTTCGAAATTTGTCGCTGCTGCTGGAGAGGATATAATCTCTGGCGTGAAGAATGTGCTTTCTGCTACTGGAGCCAAGCGGGAGCCGCTATTTGACTTTAGTGGGCTAGAATATAGTATTCGTCCAGAGGATATTGTAGGTCCAGAAGTATACATTTTATTTCACAGAGGGAAGGTGTTAAATACAAATCAGCTACAAATAAAAAAAGAGGAAAACATCTACTTGCCGTTTTATAATAATGTATTGTTAGACGACGGAGTTTGGTTATTGGTTAGAATTCGCAGAAGCGATGAATATACCGGTGTAAGAGAATGGCACGAACTTGCTAGACAATTTCGAACAAAAATAAGCAATAAAGTAAACGATTTTTTTTTCGGTTTGGCTGATAAATCAAAAGCCCTTTCAGAGTTTCAGCCCACAGCGTCAGGAGAGGCTACGTTAATGGATGAATACATCAAGCTACGAAGTCTAATTAACTACGATGGCGTAATCACTGAAAGAGAGGCTAATTTTCATGTTATGTATTTATTGACAATAGTTCATGCCGCTAAAGTTGCGATTTCAAATGATAAAAAGGAATTGTATGAGGCTGAGATTGAAAAATTTAATAACGCTGTATTGTCTTCAATTGTTCCTGAGACCCGCTTGCTAACAAGTTATAAGGAAGAAATAAACAATCTTCTCTCTTTGCGGGCAGGAACAATTAGTAGTGATACTCCATTCAAAAGAGTAGCAAGCATGTCCCTAAACGATGTGTTTTCTTCTACAAAGTATATGAAGAACCTTGTTTCCGAATATAACGATCAAAGAGTTATGGGTTAAAAATAATTGTTCTCTAAATAATATAGTGTAAATTTCTGTTCTGGATTTATGCTATGATCTAAGAATCGATGCTGAATCGTTGCCATGTTTTGTACATGGGAAGATTCTTCATTTTAACTTGATTGTATCTCTGAACGTTAAATACGCTAATGGCATAAACGAAGTAGCATATAGCATTCCCATTAGTAGAGAAACAGGCAAACTAAAGCCCTTATGAATACCAACTAGAACAAGTAAGCCCCCCGTAAAAATTGTCAAAGCTAGCACAATAATACATAAACCTATTCGAAACCGGGTGAATGGTTTCGAATCTATTACAGTAAGGATTATTTTGGCGATTTCTAAGGCAGTATCTCGATCTTTGTAAATTGTAATAATAGCGGATAAAAGTCCTGCTAGGGCTGCTAAAGTCATTAAAAAGTTCATAATGAAAGAATTTATTGGTTATACAAGTTAACGAATATAATATTATACACTAACATTTTGGTCGTAGAAGTTATTTTTTTCTACAAAAACTCAAATCCATTATTAGCAGCAATGGTAACCAAAGGATTGATTACATCATAAAATTTTTCTTTCGATAATCCCTCTCGCCAATCCGTGCCGATATAAAAGTAATCTTCCAGGAGTTTTTCGTTTGGTTTTGCTTGGATGTAAGTGTTAATGGCTAGTTCTTGCAGTGCATAGAAAGCTTCAAAATGTTTGTCTAGTATCGGTAGCTTATTGCTTTTACTGATGTTGAAGCTGTTATCACAGGGGATAAGGTTCCATATCTGATCATGAGAAACAAAGCTGTAGGGTATAAAATGCTCTACATGGTATTGTTTTTTATGGAGTATCTTGCCTGTATAGATACAATTGATCGGACCGTTTATATCGATAACAAAATCCCAGAACTTACGTTGTTTAAGTAGTGAACCACGAAGGGCGGGCTTAATCAGTTTACCTGGGATATCTGGCACGTTTGGATTACGTGCCTGTAGAAAAAGTGTCAGGTTCCAATATACGTAATCCTTTACAATACGGAGATGTTGACCCAGGTATTCAAACCACTCGTCTTGTATCACAATGCGGTCTTTGTGTAGATGGTACATGGGTTTATTAAAACCTTCTTGCGAATATTGATAGATGGCATTCCTATCGCTTTTAGGATACCAAGGGCTAAGGAACCAATGCGGAACCTGCTTATCAAAATGGAACAATAGTTTACGGGTAAGACGATTGCCTGTTTCCACGAGCCTGCTTTTAATCAACGACTTTGGTGCGTCTATGGTAATGCCCTCGATCTCTTTAATTTGCCTTACCGCATCTTGAATTAAGTCTTGTTGACCAAATGACACATTGAAGTAGTTCACCGTATACCATGCATTTGCAATCATACTAGCAAATAACTCGTGCTTGTCCAATTCTTTCCGCCCATCCTGAACTCCATCCAATATGGCTAAAAGCCAATAGAATTTGTATGTGGTGGATGTATTGTTAAAACATGCTGCCAGACGATGAACAGGAACAGCGTTGTTTAATGGAAACGTATGTGTCATTTAAGCAAAAATAGGAATAATAAGCAACGACGGCTTCAATTCCTTTAGTTTTGGATAATTGATCCCAGAGCGAAACCAATTATTAAGTTTTGCTGTTACCTTTGTATTATGGCAAACCATCCCGCAGGCGAAGAACCCATTAAAGTACCGCGTTTCGAGGAGGCTGCTGGCTTCTATACTACCAAGCAGCGGAGCAAGATCATGTCCAAGATAAAAGGCAAGCATTCAAAACCCGAGTTGATTCTTAGGAAAGCGCTATGGGCAAAAAATCTGCGTTTTAGATTGCATGATAAAACATTGCCAGGCAAGCCTGATATTGTCATAAAAAAATACAAGCTAGCCATCTTTATTGATGGTGAGTTTTGGCATGGCAAGGATTGGGAGAAAACGAAGCCGAGAATAAAGTCTAACCGTAGTTTTTGGATCCCAAAAATTGAACGCAACATGCAAAAGGATAGGTTATACAATGAGCGGTTAAATACTATGGGATATACCGTGTTTCGTTTCTGGTCAAATGAGATATTTAGTCGTACAGATCTGGTGGTAAACCAAGTAATGCTTTATATAGAGTCAGCTAAAGAAATTAAGATCCCCTCATTCGACTGTGCGCATATGATTAAAGACCATTTGTGACTACTAGTTAAGGTCTAGTGGCAGAGCTCGTGTAGAAACGAATCAGAGCGAGCAGAGTGCACAGGTCAGATAGCAGAATAATGTTTCACGACTGGCTTCCTTAGTTGTTAAAGGTCAACTGATTTTCTATATTTACAACAAAAAAATAGAAAAGAATGCAGCAAAACAGAAAAGAAGCGATTGAGTACGTCCCAGTAGATCAATTGTTCTTTGATCCTGAAAATCCTAGACTGCCACGAACGGTAAATGGATCTGATGAGCAGGAAGTTATTAACTGGATGCTTGAAAACGAAAATGTTATTGAGTTGATGGCTTCAATCGCAGAAAAAGGATTTTTTCCTGCAGAGCCGCTACTAGTGGAGAATAGAGTTCAAGGAGGTTATAATGTTATTGAAGGTAATAGGCGTCTGACTGCAGTAAAGTTGTTGTTGCGACCCGAGCTTGCTAAAATTAGAAAAAATTCAATTAGCGAAATAATTGCAGAGGGAAAGTATGTAGATAGCCTTCTAGAATTACCTGTCATTAAGTTTGTAAGTTCTAATGATATACAACTTTATCTAGGCTATAGACATATAACAGGAGTTCAACCCTGGGATTCGCTGGCTAAGGCACGCTATCTTAAAAAGTTAAAAGAAAGCTTAGACGAAGAAAATCAGTCGGCACTTTATAAGAGCTTGGCAAAGATAATCGGAAGTCGAGTTGACCACGTGAAGCTATTGTTGGCCGGACTAGCTGTCTATGAGAAAATAGAAGACTCTGGATTTTATCAAATAGACGGGCTTAATGAGAAAAATATAAAGTTCGGCGTCTTGTATACAGCGATCAACAATGGAAATATTGCAGATTTTATTGGAGTAAATCTGGATGACGAAAACCCAACTCAAGATATTAAGGAGGATGAGTTAAAAGAGTTGGCAACTTGGATGTTCCAAAAAACACAAGATGGATTTACGAGGTTAGGAGAATCACGTAATTTGCGTCAACTAAACAAGATCGTAAATAACGAAAAAGCGTTAACTGCGTTCCGAAGGGGAAGAACTTTATCCGACGCGGTATTACTGACAGATGAACCAATAGAAATCTTTCGAATAAGTATTAAAGAGTCTCTTACTAGTTTAGAAACTGCGAGAGACTATGTTCACTATCTTAGTCATCCGAGTTCTTCCTATGAAGAGATACTTAGAGAAATAAGGCTTATAAGTAAGAGTATATCTTCCGTATTGAAAGACAAGTTGACAGAAGAAGATGATGATTTTTAACGATGGGAACAAAAAAAAGTAATATTTATTTTCCGAATTTCCAAAAAAAAGATAATCACCATTGGGCTGATTATTTAGAGCTTCTATGTGTTTTTAATATTGATAAAATGTTGTCACAGAATGATTTTATCGATCGATTATCAAATAGAAGGGACAGAGAGGATACGGATGACTTTAAAAAACACCGAGCTGCGATAGAAATTAATCAAAATAATAGTATTCTTGCTGAAGACGTCTATAGTTTGATAGCTTATAGAGTAGAAGTGTTTAAGGGATACTATCCATTTTATTTAAGTGATGATAATAAAGTAATCTATTTCAAAGAGGATATTTCAGATAGATCTAAAATCTATATTCTTATGCTGTTTTGCTCTTGTTTAGGGGCATTTTCTAAATATAATTCGATTTTTACGAGTAGTTTTGAACAACTCAGCTTATTAGTTTTAAAAGCAGTTTTGCCAGCCGGGGCCGAAGTTCATCTCTTTGGAAGTAGCAATATCGAGTCTGTAGGTGAGGAATCAAAAAAAAATGAATTGTTTTGGGAAAAACTAACTACTTTAGCGGAGCATTTAAGAGAGCAAGTATTGATTAAAAGAGAAGACCTGTCTGAAAAGAACCGGGGGGATGGAGGATTAGACATATACGGATTAAGCCGATTAGGAGATAAAAATAAACATTTTCCTATTTACTTTTGTCAATGTGCATGCACTCCTGAATGGGTAAATAAGCAACATTCGTCTAAATTTGATTCGTGGAATGAATTTATTACCTTGTCGACATATCCCCTAAATGTGGTCTTTATTCCCTATTCATTTAGAAGAGCAAATGGCAACTGGCATGAAGAATACAAGATAAAAAAAAGTGTTGTTTTCGACAGACAAAGGATGCTACATCATTTACATGAAGAAATCGAATTGAAAAAATTTGATTCATTTGATATAATTGCTGAAATTCTTGCAACTAAAGAGTCGGTGGTATAATTAATTGATATGAATATTATATCCTTATTTTCTGGATGCGGGGGAATGGACTTGGGCTTCGAAAGAGCTGGGTTTGAAGTTATTTGGGCCAATGATAATGCATCAAGTGTTTGGGAGACTTATGAGAGAAATTTTCCTGAAACAACGTTAGATAAGAGAAGCCTTTCCAAGATAGCTACTCGAGAAATACCAGACAATATTATGGGAATTATTGGCGGACCTCCATGCCAATCTTGGAGTGTTGCCGGTAAAGGAAGGGGCTTTGAAGATAAAAGAGGAAGACTTTTTTTTGATTTTATAAGGATAATACATGATAAGAAGCCGCTTTTTTTTGTAGCGGAGAATGTTGAAGGGCTTTTGTCTAAACGCAATCTGTTTGCATATAGAAATATCCTAAATTTATTGAATAACGCTGGAGATGGTTATGAAGTATCTGTACAAGTGTTAAATGCAAATGACTATGGAGTTGCGCAAAACAGAAAAAGAGTTTTTTTTGTAGGATATGCAAAAGAGATGGGAAAGAAGTATTGCTTTCCGATGCCGAAATTAGAAAAGCCCGTCGTAAAAGATGCGATTTACGATTTGCGAGGGGAGATAGGCGCTTCAAATATTATAATACCAGAGGGCTTAAAGTCTGTACCAAATCATGAATTTTGGCAAGGAGGATATTCGTATATATTTATGTCCCGTAATCGCGTATTGTGTTGGGATGAGCCCTCGTTTACGATACAGGCGAGTGGTAGACAGACATCGCTACATCCAGATTCTCCACCGATGGAGAAAATCGGTAAAGATGTTCGGCGATTTGTGTCTGGAAAGGAATATATGTATAGGCGTCTTACTGTCAGAGAGTGCGCTAGGTTACAGTCATTTCCGGATGAATTCGTATTTAGGTATGGGAATCTAAATAGCGGGTATAAAATGGTAGGCAATTCCGTTCCAGTCAATTTAGCCTTCAGCCTTGCTGAAGTCATAGCTAATGACATTAAACAGTATATGAAGGGGAGCGATATTAATAATAAACGCTTTTTGGCGTCAGAAATTGCATAGAAGGGAAAATCAAATCTTCGAACACGTTGATATATAGTGCTGCCTGGTATATCAGCTTCAGCTAAGGTCTCGAAAGGAGAATTTCTGTTTCCAAGTTTAAATTACAAGTAAACGCATCTACCTCATGCTGATCCTCTGGGAAGTTATACACCTCTACGATCTTGCCATTGTCTATTTTCCACAATAAACAAGACATGTTATCTAGATTAGTTTCACCATCTAAATTGCTCCAGTTGCGGTGGCAGTCGATCACATACTATCGCTTACCCCATTACAATAGGAGAGGCCTGGAATGCGGCTTTGCTTAGCTGTCCAAGGTATTCCACTACAGCCGGTATGCCGACCTTAGTTCCTGCTAGCGGATGCTTGCCCGGAATGTGCCATTTGATGTATTCTGCTAGTACATTGGCGAGCTGGTTGTCTCAATGCAGGCATCGATGCAGAGAAGCTCGTGTATCGTAGATGATTTGTATTAAAATTTGGGAGTACCAATATATGTGAATGGCCCATAACTAAATTTTATTTAATTTTTATAGGTTACAATTTCAGAGATAAGTTTACGTTCCTCATCGGAAACTAAAGGACTCAATCTATCGAACATGAGCGTTCTGGCTCTGATAGTTGTTGACTCAAAATCGTCCCATTTAAAAAAGTCAATGGTATTTCTTCCAAGTTCAGTGGACTGCGTTCTATCAAATACCACCTTATCCTCGTCTATAAATTTGATTTCGTCATCAGGATTATTGAAAAAGGGATGCACGATTAAAAAGGTGCAATCTTTGTAGTATTGTTGTAAATTTAAAACAGTTGCTTTTTGACCTTTTCTGGCGGTTGAATTGCAAGAGCTACAAGAATAGTATAAGTTGACAGTTACAAAGGTAAAGCGAGGATAAAGTGCTTTATGAGCAAAGTGGTCAATTTCATGTCCTAAACCAAATAAATAGCGTTCGCAGTAAGCACACTTACCTCTTTGGTTGTACGATAATTTCTTCGAAATTTCGTTTTTAACCCTTTTACTAATTGTCGACCAGGAATTAACCGTTAGCGATCCTTTTTTTTTGGTGAGTGAATTAATAGTTTTTTTACTTGCTTTAGAAAGCGACACTCTGGTAACAATATTAAGCATCTTTTTCAGAAATATATTTTTGTGTTTTTTCGATTATTATCTTCAAAGGGTCTTCCTCACTGAGCTGGACACTTTCAAGTTTTTTCAATATGGCGACTAATGTTTCATAATCATTTGAGCCGTTATTAATCATTGCTGTAAGTTTAACTAGATCGTACTCTAAATAACTGTTCCTCGTACTTCGAACATTGAAAACTTTATATAGCACCTCTTCGGCAGACCAGCCAAATGTGTTCTCTCCTTCTAACAGCCTTGCTTTAATCGTCTTCTCTTTATTTCCTTTTCTTTTCAGGGCGGTGATGGATGAACTTTGCCCCTCTAAATCTGAAACTAAAAAATGCGAATGGGTAGTAAGAACAAAATGACAATTTGAAAGGTTCGAAAACGCTTTCTTTAAAAAGGAGATATATTGCATTTGCCAATTCGGATGTAAACTTATCTCTGGTTCATCAATTAAGATAAGGCTGTTATTATCGATCCTTGAAAAGATGTTTACTATTGAAAGAAGGAGACTTGACTCGCCTGAACTTATTTCTGTGGTTGTAAATTCATTGCCAGCCTTTTTTATTTTGATACCGTCTAGGCCTAGAATATCTAACCTTTCAAGGTGTTGAATAGATCTAATTTCTTCAGAGGACGTGTTGACGTTTAGAAAATCAACTATGAATGCTTTTGTTGATGAATTTGGTTTTTTCTTTAGTTTTTCGTCACTATTGATAATGCCCTCTAGGTAATCGATAATTTTGCGTATCTCCGTTTCTTTCCCTTTGAAATTGTTGTCGTAGTAGGATTTGCTCCAAGGCGGATTATTCTCCTTTCGCGCAGAGAATTTAAAATCCTCTTCCCACCAACGTTCATAAAACTTGATAAAGTTCGAGACAGTTAGTGAGTTAGAAAAAAATAAACTATTATACCTTGTTGTATATTGAACTTTAAAAGTTTCTTCGAAATCTAAGAAATTAAGCAATTGTTTTAGATTATTAACAAAGGAATCGTTTGTGATAGATGCACTAAACAGGTTGCCTATGGTTTTCCGTTGTGCAGCCCGGGTGCTTGTTGAGCCACTACCGCTACGGAGTCCTAAATACTGATAAAACTCATCGGGTTGACTATCTTTAAATGTGAATCTGTCGTTATAAATTAACGATACTGCTAAAACTTTGCTCGGAAGTTTTAGATCTTTTAAATCTATATCGAAGGGCGTTTTATTTTTTTCAAAGGGGATATCATCTTCAAAATAATCAAAATTAAAAGGTCTGTCTTTGAAAAATCTATGGTTCCTTGTAACATTTGTTTTGTTCACAGCAATAAGCCTGTAAGTTGCGATTTCAAAGCTGCTTCCGTCTACGTGGTATCTCAATATAAATGAGTACGCTATCCTAACAACGCTTGTACCTGTAGCCTTGTATTCTTCGAACTGACGAAATATCTCCGCTATCTCGCGCAAAATATAACTCTTTCCAGTTCCATTCGGTCCTATTATAACGGAAGTATATGGTTTAGAAGCATTATTTAACTCCGATAGTTCTAAAAGTGGTACATCAATGTCACCGAGCTGAGGATGTCCAATAAATTTTATTCGTTCTAATCTAAACATTCAATAATCATGGTTTTTTTTACCCCCAATGTACGATTTGTGGCAATTCGAGCAAATTAGCATAAGGTCTTCTAAAGTTTGTTTTTGTTTCTATTGTTAGTTCGACTAACGGAGTATAGCGCTATTAATGTGCGCATTTCCGCGAAACCGAGGTTAGAAGATTTAGTGCCATTAGCGTTGTTTGTATTATCTATTACCCATAAACCTCCTAAAAAAATGCATCTACCTTATGCTGGTCTTCTGGAAAGTTGTAAACCTCTACGATTTTACCATTGTCTATTTTCCGCAATAGGCACGACATATTATCTAGATTGATTTCACCTTCTAAATTGCTCCAGTTGCGGTGGCAGTCGATCACATATTGATCAGTTACACCCATTACAATAGGAGAGGCTTGGAATGCGGCTTTGCTTAGCTGCCCAAGGTATTCTACTACAGCTGGTATGCCGACTTTGGTTCCTGCTAGCGGACGCTTGCCCGGAATGTGCCATTTGATGTCTTCTGCTAGTACATTGCCGAGTTGATCGGTTTCATTGCTGGCATAGATGCGGAAAAATTCGTGTATTAGTGCTACGTTCGGATGATTTGTGTCCATATTATCAGATTTATATATTAGTCGTTTTCATTATTTACTCTGTGCTCCTTTTATTTCATATCCGATCGTTTTCTTTTGCACAGATGGTGTTGTTTCAATTTTTTCTTGAAGGCGATCTATGTAAGAAAATATAAGGTCAATATTTTTATTCTGACTCTCCTGTGTGCGGCTTTGTTTTTCCAACTCATTTTTGATATACTCGATCTCTAGCCGTAGGTCCGTATTGTCAGCTAATGCTTGTCTAAGCTTGGTAAATACTCTTATGATTTGGATATTTACTTGTATAGCCAGTTTACTGTTTAATACGCTTGAGAGCATAGCAACGCCCTGCTCAGTAAAAACATGGGGAAGATATTTACTGTGGGCGCCTCTTGTCTTTAAGGTCACAAATTGTGACCTTAAAGATTCATATTCTTTTAGTGATAGTTCAAACATGAAATCCTCAGGAAACCTGTCGATATTACGACGAACCGCCTGATTTAATACCTTTGTCTCTGCTCCGTACAAATCCGCTAAATCCCTGTCTAGCATTACCTTCTGATCGCGGATATAATAGATCTGATTCATCACCACTTCTTCAGGGATGATCAAGCTTTCATTTGATGGTTTGGTTTTGGTCATTGGTTTAGGTTTTGTTGATTAGAGCTATAAGCGTTTATTTATTTGAGATCACAACTTGTGACGCCTTATTTTTATGTGTACTCATTATATTCCTCCCGGCTAACTCGATACCAATTGCACTTAATTCCATTTAGAAAAAACACCTGTTTATGCCTCAAGCCTATTTTGGTTAATATTTTATTTGACCCTGTATTGTCGCAATCGGCAATGGCAAAAATCTCCGGTAAATTGAGCGTATTAAAGCCATACGCTAGCGAAGCTTTTGCGGCTTCCGTTGCGTAGCCCATTCCCCAGAATTTTTTTATTAGCCTGTAACCTAAATCATAGTAATCAATATGACTATTGGTTGTTTCTTTAATCAGCTTTAAACCCGCCCAGCCTATAAATTCGTTAGAGTTTTTCTTTACCACAGCCCAACGGCCAATATTATTTTCAGTGTACTGCTGCCGTATAAAATCGATGCTTTTCTGCGCTTCCTCTTTGTTCTTTATAGGATTGTTTCCTAAATATCTATGTACTTCGTGATCGGAATCAAGCTCAAACATTCCATCTACATCCTCAGCAACGATCTCCCTTAATATCAGCCTGTCCGTTTCTAAATAAGTTTTCACGTTATTTAGGCTTCCCCATAATATCTTTGTACAGGCTCTTTCTTCTTGTTTTTTCCATAAGCTATTAAATAGGCAATCGCACCAAAAAACGGAGCAACGCAAATAAGTAATATCCAAACAGCTTTTTCAATAGGAGTGAAATGCTTATTAGCTATGCACTTAACAAAGGCTATTACAAAAATTACTGCCCAAACAAAGGCACTGAACAGGATTAACATTTCTGGCATTCCGAGGTTTAGAAAATTTACAATCATAATTTTAAGTTTTAAGTTATTTAATTCTTATCTTCTTACATAGTTCTTATTAAATAGGAGATAACATACGCATCCAAGTAGTGGTATGACGAGTATTGCACACAACCATAGAAGCCTTTCTTTTGAAGAGAGCCTTGGGTTGGTCATACACTGGTACAGCGTATAGATCCCTATCGCCATAATCAGGGAAACAAATACGAATACCTCTACTGAGCCGATATTTAGAAAATTTACTATCATTACATTCTTCTATATTCTGTGCGAAGTGCGCCAAGTTCCCACTGTAGATGTCCATTTTTTAGCCTACTTATTCTTGAAGGGCTGTTCAAGTAAGACCAGACAAAAGCTCTTTTGTCATATTTAATTTCCGTATTGTTATGGGCAGTTTGGAGAAAATATTTATTACCACTGCCGTCCAAAACGTTGAAAAATAATTAAGGAAAAAAGAGGAGGTACGGCTAAAAAGCCGTAAGTTTTGATTGCGAAAAAAAACATAACCTCCAATGGTAAATATAAGTTTATTCAGTCAATTGCTGTCGTATTTTCCGAGGGAAAAATTCGACAGGTTGGTAAAAAAGCACGGTAGCGATAAACATAGTAAGGGAATCAACAGCTGGACACATTTTGTATCGATGCTCTTCTGCCATATAGGAGGTGCCGGTTCCGTCCGTGATATCAGTCAGGGCCTCAGGAGCACCACGGGTAATATCAACCATCTGGGTATAGGCCGTGTCCCGTGCAAATCAAGTCTTTCCTATATCAACAGACACCGCAGTTATGAGCTTTTCCGGGACTTTTATTATAAGATGCTGGAAGAATTGTGGCAACGGCACACTTTTGCGCGTAACGGCCTTAAACAATTGAAACGGAATATCTACCTGCTGGATGCCACGGTCATCCCCCTGTGTCTGGAAATATTCGACTGGGCCACCTACCGCAGCAGCAAGGGTGCAGTGAAGATGCATACATTACTGGATTACGATGGCTGTCTGCCTGTCTTTACAGCCATCACCCAGGGCAGCGTCCACGAAATAAATGTGGCAAGGAAGCTTACTTTTCCGGTAGGGAGCGTCCTGGTAATGGACCGGGGCTACGTGGATTACAAATGGCTGTGGGTTTTGGACAGCAGCCGGTGCTTTTTCGTTACACGGGCCAAAACCAACATGGCCTATCAGATCATGGAGGACAATACCGGTAAAAGTGGCGGCAACGCCTTTATCCTTGCCGACCAGCTCATTACCCTTACCGCACCGCAGGCGCGCAGGGATTATCCCGAAAAGCTAAGGCTGGTGGTTTATTTGGACAGCAGAAGTGGACAGGAATACACCTTCATTACCAACAATTTACACTGGAAGGCCCAGACCGTGGCCGATATCTATAAAGAAAGATGGCATATCGAGGTATTCTTCAAACAAATCAAACAGAACCTGAAAATAAAGTCCTTTGTGGGGACATCGGAAAATGCCGTAAGATACAGCTATGGACCGCCCTTATCGCTGTTCTGCTACTGAAATTCCTAAAGGAAAAGGCCCAATATAAATGGCACCTGTCCAATCTGGTTTCCTTTATTAGATTGAACCTCTTTGTGAAGATCGGACTGAAAAAATGGCTCGATAATCCTTTTTATGAACAAAAAGAGATTATCCAAATGGCGCAGCTGAAATTATTTGATGGTTAAATTTATACCAACACCCAGGGATTCTTTTCAATAAGAAGCGTTTGGATTGCTTTTTAGACCGCTGAAACCCTTATTTTTTGTTCTCAAATTTATTTTGGACAGCTCTGATTTATTACCATCCTTTCTGATTTCTATGGGGTCTAAGTCGGTAGCTTTTAAATTAATCCACTTGCCGATAAGAAAATCCGGATCATAAAATGCTTCCACTTTCTTTGTTCGTTCTTTCGCTTCTGTTTCCGATATTTTAGTGAATTCTGTGGAGCTATTAGCCATGGTTATTTTTAGGCGTTTACTATCTTCAAGATAAACGACCTGCATGTCTAAGCTACCCGCTGGTGTAAGATGCTTCGCATTTAATGATTTTCCGTCTTCGTCGAAAGTGGCAGGCATCTCGATTTTTTCGCCATCATTGTCTGCTATGATAAAGAGTTTACCTGCTTGTTTTTTGATTTCCGTTGGTATAGTCAGATCACTGTTGCCTTCTACCCAATAACCCATATATTTTTCAGGATCTTTTCCGCTTGAGCATGCTGAAAATACCAACATGGCGATTAGCAGTTTGAAGATGGAAGAGGTAAACGTTTTTATTATGCAGTTGTTAGTTCTCATTCAGTCATTTTTTAGCAAGCTTTTTCAATTTTCTTTGTGTTTCCTATACGTGAAAGCCCTGCCTTTAAAATATTTAGTGTCATAATCATGAGTTCTTATTGGTTAGTATCATAATTTGTGATATCAAGATTGTTTGTTACTATCGTTATGTTGCCATTCGCTCTCATGAAGTAGTTGTCTTTTGTCGATCTTTAAGAATTTTGAAATCGTTTCTAAATTTTCAAGCGAGGGCTGCCTATGGTTATTACGCTATCGCGAAATCGTTTCTTCTGATTCACCCAAAATCTTGCAAGCTCCATTTGCAAGATATCTCGTGCACGTGCAAACCAACTTCAAAATCCTCAAATACTTATAATAACAGCTCCTACATAAGCCTATAAATCTCAGTTTAATTATTTGCTAAATCTCATTTTTTAAATGATTTAATGAATAATTATGTCTTTTTCAATTCAATTTTTCAATACCTAAATCTAAAAGAAAACGAGGTTTAAGTGCCTACAGGGACTCCTATGTCTCAAATATAAGCTTTATACATATATATTAAAACATTATTGTCCGGCTAAATTTCTAACGGGACTAAAAAGCCTGCCTTTTTTTTGTGAGTGCTGTTTTTCTGTTTAATACCGATAGCATGGTCATGTCTGAAAGATATTTAACTGATTTTGATCTCCTAATGTTAACCTATCCCATTTCACATCTGGATTATCCAGGAACTTATAGAGATTTATGTAAGTTAAAGCATGGTTCCTGATAAAGGATACCATATTGGAAAAGGCCCATCTACGTTTAGTCCTTTCTTTAATTACCAGTAGGATGAGCTGGGCGATCAGTGATACCCAGATCTGTATCTCTATGGCATTCTGGGATTCGCCCAGGAAATATTTAAGCGGGAAGTTCTGTTTGAGCCTTTTGAACAGCGATTCTATCTGCCAGCGCTGCCGGTAAATATCGGCGATAGCGGTAGCTTCCAGCTCGAAGTTGTTGGAGAGGAACTCATAGATGTTATCATTTTCATGGTCGTAATAGAATACCCTGCGCAATAACAAAGGTCTACCCTTTACCTCTATGCTGATTACCTCATCCTCCATTACACCCTCTGCATCCTTTTGGTGGACAGTAAATTGCTCTAAAGATTTATAAACAGCGTTTTCCTTCTGTCTGGTCACAAAGAATACGCCTTCCATATCCCAGCTGGCATATTGGGTATAATCAACATAACCTTTATCGAATACCACAAAGGATCCCTTTTTAAGCGCCAGTTCCTTCAGGAATACATGGTCATGGGTGGCCGCTGAGGAAAAACGTACCAGCGAAGGCACATCTTTCCGGGAATTGATCATGGTATGCACCTTGATACCCCCTTTCTTCTTTCCTTCTTTCGGGTTACGCCCAACTCCCCTGAGCACATCGCTGAAAAGGCTAATGGTGGTCGAATCGACAATATACAGATCTTTCACCGGCAATCTTTCATTTGGGCTGTCCGGTAAAAAGGAACGGTAGCGCCTATAGAGCTTCTGGTATATCTTGGCGAAGACATCGCTGCTGCGCTTGCTGTTGGCTTCGGCAAAAGTGCTCCTGCGGGGGAAGTCTTTCAGTCCCAAATGGCCGATACGACCCTGGCAGGCCAGAAACAGACCTGAAATCTCCCGAAGGGAACTACAGCCACTTATTACTGTCATTAACATCGTTACCAGATGATCATAGGTGTGAAACTTTTTATAGTATCGGTCACTTCGCTCTTTTTTGGCTGTCCGGTTAATTTCTTCCCTGTCCAAAAATTTTATCAGCTGACTAACCAGCGGCTGTCCGCTGAAATAATTACTTTTGTTCATGCTTTTTTGTCGCAACTCAAAAGTATGAATCTCGGAGCAGTCTGATTAATTTCTACTGCTCCTTTTTATTTTTCCCCGGACAACAATGATTTTAATTTTATCCTATCAAATAAAAATCAACTAATATATGACTAGTCCTAAACGGATAATTTTTGCAGCCTCCAGGTGAGCTCGTAACGGTCACCCGGATGAAAAGTAACTTTTCCTAACAAACGAAACTTTAGATTAAAAGGTCGCCCTAAAGAAAATAACGTACTTGCTTTTTTCACTTGTAAAATATAGATTTGAGTAAGTTTAAATCACGTTATTGAATCTGGTTATATTGAAAAGAAGGAGACGCTCAATTGACTGAAACAAAAAAGTGATGACGACGGTAAAGTATAAAAATACCCTATAAACCTCTTGCATTATGGCTGCTTGGTAATTTGTATAAAAGCCGTTTGAACAAAATACATACTTAAATTTCATTGAAAATGAAAATAACGTATTTAATAACCGGCCTTCTGATTGGCGGAATTTTAAGTTTTTTCCTAGCAAAATCTTTCTATCAGACAGACGCTCAAACAGATCTTGTTAATTCTGGAACAGAATCCGATACAGCGTTTGTTGAATCCAAATGGAACGTACCTAACGACGTGGACGCGGTAAAAGCAGCGCCTGAAAGTCACAAAATTGTTTATGAAGATTCATCCGTAAGAATTTTGCGGGTAATTCTTGAACCAAATAAGACGGAACCGGTACACACGCACAGATGGAAGAGTATCATGTGGTTTTCGCAGGCTACGCCGATGACTTATTACAAATACGTTTTGAAGGATAACGGATATATGATTCAAGACAGTATTGCAATTGCGCAAATGCCACCGGAAGTTTTGAACCATGGTGAAATTATGGGAGCTGAAGGACCCCATGCGATCAAAAACCTGGGTAGCCGGGAGGGTGTTGCCTATCGGGTGGAATTTAAAAAAGAGTTTAAACCCTAAAATCCACAAACCAATAAAATAAATACTTGATTTTACTATCACGGCGGAAAGGGAAACTGAACCCAAAAATAAACTGCAGATACTGGATGATCTGAAAAGGCGGGCCAGCGACCTGAAGGGACCGCATGCATATACCACTGCCAGGCCTACAGGAACTGGAAAATGAAAGTGACCCGTATTTGCATGACCAAAGGAAGCCGGATGATAAGGAAGATCATGATTGATTTCACCAAACAACAAGGGCCATGAGTGTGTCAGGTTTGTCCACGTGGACGGGTAGCCGACGTTGGATACATAGTGTACATTTTGTTGCCAGGTATTCTACCCGTGAGGGCGGCAGTGAGTGTGTAAAGCTCTTAAAGTTTGCTTCTACACCTTTCGCTGTAAAAGGGAAAATAGGCATTTAGAGACTCTTCTATATATAACAATGATGGCAACAGTCACCCCCGGAAGTGTTATTCCGATCTCTTCTTTAGATATCACTTTTGTTCGACTAATACCGAGGAACTTTGAATTGTCCATCTGAAATAATGACTGTTCCTATTAAAACATTCGTGCCGCTGCTGCTGTCGTACCAGCTCAATGTGCCGGAAATGGTACCACTGATATGCGTGTTGGTAATCTCGGTAAATTCAATAAAGGCAGGTTCATACAAGCCATGCATATTCTGGTCGCCCATTCCCGAAGCTGAAAACAGGTGACCATCCGCGTCGTAATATCCCAATGTGAACATGAAATTGGGGTAATCGTCACCTGCATCAGGAATATTGCTATAGCTAACTCCTTTAGAAAATTCTTCCGTGTCACTCATGATAAAAGTGAGCGTATGGGTCTGCGGTTGATAGATGTCTTTCATCCCGGCTACATGGATGGTGTGGGTACGGGCGTTTTCATCATAGCCCATAGTACCTGTAAGATTGATCTGGTCTGTTTGCATCGGGTATTCGATTTGTGTACCATCAACTTTGAATCGAAAGTAATAGTCTGAAGACATATCCGGTCCGGGGTCACTTTTAGAACATCCGCAAAATAGCAAAACAGCCAGCATGAGGCTTGATGCATAAATCAATTTTTTCATTTGTTGAATATTATTTAAAAGGTTTCTTGCTGTTCTACTACCATGTGCTTCCTTTACTTTGAAGAACGATCCATTCTCCCTGTTCATTGATGTATCCCTTTTTGGTCTCTATGATTTTATGACCGCTTTTTTCAACAATATTATCTATTTCTGCATAGGCCAGATGAGAAACCGGATCAAAATAACCTAAACGCGAAAATGCAGGCATCACCACCTGACCTGTCGCCAAGTTAATGAACCCTATATGGGCAGAAGGATTGATCGAAAAGTAAATCTTCGGATTGCTTTCTCCTATTACACTGAACAGCCCTTTCCCGGTGTGTCGCTTTCCGTTGCCACGATCATAATAAGCCCCTTTAAAATGAGCAACTCCAGCAATACCATAGCGTGCAAAAAAGTCGGCCTTGGGAATGATGCGGAAGGTAGTGTCCATCACATAAAACCCACCTATGCTGCTCATCATGCCATAGTCCTGAAAATCTCCAAAGGTTACATTGTTTAGCCCATATTTTTTCCTGTCGGCCATCGTAATGGTAAAAATCAATTTTCCTGCTTTATTGATATAGCCATACTCAAATTCACTTTTATCCTTGGGTTCCACTTTGGCATATCCACACCAGAAATCGGACGGGCGCTTTGAGAACATACATGGAATGATTAACTTACCATCACTATTGATATAGCCATATTTTATCTGGCCAAACTGGTCCCGTTGACCCACCAGTGCCATACCGTTACTGAATGGCCTCGCTTCGTCGTACACTGCCTCGGTTATACTTTCTCCGTTCAACCGCGCGTAGCCTGATTTCCAGGTGTTACCGCTATATGCGGAATATATGCCGATCCCTTCCCGAATATATCCCAGTTGTTTTTCATGCTGATAGACCTGTCCATCACTGGTCATATAGTAGAACAGGGTTGGGTGATGGCCTTGCGCATTTCTAGGTCTGTTATATAAAGTCTTTGTTTTGATCAAAATGGATTTGCTTTCATCAAATGAAAGACTGGAGCTGTTTTCCACCGTAGGGCCAGTAAGCTCCTTCCCTCCCGCGTTCATGAAATGTGTAAATCCTTCTTTTTCATTTGGGGCAAACTGGAAAATGCCATTAGCTGAGACGTTATCATTGAAAAAACTATACGTATTGTCCAGCGCAAAGAAACGATACCGGTTGAACGGTACGACGATATTTCCCTTTGCATCGATCATGGCTGTAGCGGTTCCTTTTTGGATAATGGCTTTGCCTTTATTGAAGTCACATAAGCGGTCAGCTTCAATGTAAACTACATCGGCAGCCAATTTATCACCGACTATCTGGTTCCGACTTCGCGAAATAGACTGGTTCTCATTTTTTTCTATAGACTGGCTGTTATCGGTCCCTTTCTTCTTAAAGATCCCTTTCAGTTCTTCAAACGATTCTTTCAGCGTAGGATTAGAAGTTTTTTTTGAAACCTGGCCATACGAAGGCGCATTTGACAGTAATATAATTAACAGCAGAAAGTTATATGGGTGAAACTTTAACATGATGAATGTGATTTAAAATGGTGTGGAAGGTGTTAGTAGGGACTGTGCAATTTTCATGGTTAAATAGCCTGCAAGGAGGATGGCAATGGGTGAAATATACCACCCTATAGTATCGCTGGTTCCGCTTGCGCGAAGTGATTGCTGGAAAATATTGACCATAAACAGGTAGATATACAGCACCAAAATCAGCAAAAATCCAATGCGCTGAATAATGCCTCCCGGACTCATCAGGTCGTACATATCCAAGCCGTTACCGAATATTCTTACCAGCAACAATATGAAAAGAAGCAAAATGAGGCCGACACCACACAGCGCTCCGGTTAACAGTTCCTGTTTGAAAGCAGGTTTCCCATTGAAGGTTTTTATACCGAAGGACAGCAGACTGACCAGCAACACGAAGATACCGGCAAGCAGAGCAAATTTAAACAGTGCGCCGAAGGAGAGCATTTCCCGGAGGTATTTTCCGGCAAGGAGATAAGGGCCGATAAAATACAGGAGCATCGTGGTGCCGATCAGAAGCAGGGCATTCCCATAAGTTCCTGCCCCTTCCCCCTTAAATATCCGGCAGGTTCCATTAATAGGCTCTATAAAGACGGTTTTCAAAAGTGCCGGAAGCTGTTTTTTATAAAAGTCTTTCAGATTCTCCCTGTTCATAAGCCCTTTGAGATCATCGCTGCCAGGACCGGATTGATTACTGTTTTTCATAAGCTGTTTGATTGATTCCTTCCCAAAATTAGCAGATGTAAGAAATGGTGAAAGTCAGAATGATTATATGCCGGTTTTGGATGATTTACTGCCTGGGACTATTTATTTTATGAGGCATATGATTATTGCATATGACACAAATTTTGTCTAAGTTTGGTTATTTGTCAACTTTGTTATGCCCCCTTAATCCTTTAGGCAATGAAGCCGGTGCTTATTTTTTTTATGATGCTGTTGGTTGGTTTGCAGGGATTTTCTCAGCAATTGCAACGGGAAATAGATTCTCTCAACCTTTTACTAACGCAAAATCTGCAGCAAGATACCGTAAGGGTGATCCTGCTTACTGAGCTCGCCTTTAATTATCATTATACCGATCCGGATAAAGGGCTGCAACGGGCAAAAGAGGCAGAAGAACTGGCAGGGGAGCTTCATTTTCTGCGGGGAATGGCGATGGCCTATAGCCGGATGGGAATCAATTACTGGGCCAAAGGGCAGGATTCACTGGCAATGCTGGCAACCGGTAAAGCCCTAGATATCTACCGGGAATCGGGTAACCGCCTGAGCTATGCCAAGACGCTCAATAACCGGGCCCTGAATTATTTTGCCCTGGGTGAATACGCCGAGGCCCTGCGTGATCATGAAGATGCGCTGGAGGTCTTTCGATCGCTTGACTATCCAGCCGGTATCAGGCATTCTTATAACAATATTGGAACGGTCTTTATGACGATAAATGACTATCGGCGTGCTATGGATGCTTATGTCGCAGGATTAAAGGTGAATAGACCGGAAGATAAAGGCCTTGAAGCAAACCTGCTCAGTAATATTGGTCTGGTACTCAAAAACCAGCGACAGTACCGCAAAGCGCTTGACTATGAACAACGGGCTCTTCGGCTGTATGAGCAACAGGGCAACCAACGAGGCCTCGCGCTTTGTTATGCCAATATCGGCTCGCTCCATGACTTTCTGAAGCAGCCTCAGCAGGCCCTGGAATATTACAATCGTTCCTTAGATCTTAACAAAAAGGCGGGCGATGCTTACGGAATTGCCTCTGATAAAACCAATATCGGAATCACCTTACGGGATATGGGTGAGCCGGAAGCATCTCTCGCATATTTGCAAGAGGCCGTGGGTGCTTACAGGAACCTGGATGACAAAGGCAACCAGTCACTTGCCCTCATTGCTTTGGCAGCCGCCAAAGGTAGTCTCGCCCGTAACAGGGAGGAGAAAATAGAAGTACTGAAATTGCAGCAAGAGGCTTTAAAGCTTGCAGAAGAAAGTAAAGTTCCTTTAAGAGAAAGCGAGGCTTTGGGTGCGGTTAGCAAAACCTATGAAGCGCTTGGCAGGTACCGGGAGGCGCTGGAGATGTACAGACGCCATGTGACTGTCAATGATACCATATTCAATGAAGAAAAGACGAGAGAAATTACCCGTAAACAGGTCTCCTTTGAATTTGAGAAAGAACAGGCTGTGGCACATGCAGAGATAAGGCGGCAGAAGATGATCCGTAACGCGACCATGCTTGGCGGCAGTGGCGTGTTACTGGCATCCGTTGCTGCTTTTGTTTTTTACAAACGCCGTAAGGACCTTAAGATCCAGAAACAGGAAGCAGAATATAAAGCCCTCGTGGCCGAGACAGAGCTACAGGTACTCAGGAGCCAGTTGAATCCCCATTTCATCTTCAATTCGCTCAATTCTATTGGCGATTATATGGTTAACAAGGGAAGCCGCGAAAGCCAGGACTATCTGGCCGATTTTGCAAGGCTTATGCGCATGACCCTGGAATATTCTTACCAAAGCGAGATTCCCCTGCGGGAGGACCTGAGCTTTCTTACACTCTATCTTGAATTGGAAAAAAGACGGTTGGCCAATCAATTATTTGACTATCGCATAGAGGTGGCAGATAATGTAGATCAGGATAATGTGATGGTGCCCCCCTTACTATTGCAACCTTTTATTGAAAACAGCATTAAGCATGGATTCGCATTCACGGAGGTAGCGGGATTAGTACGTATCTCAATAAATAAAGATAACCAGCAATTGGTTTGTTCTATAGATGATAACGGAACCGGAATAAAAAATAAGGAAGATAGAGGCAACCGAAAGTCCCGCGGGTTATCAATTTCGGAGAAAAGAGTGGCTTTGTTCGCACGTCAGCATAAGGGGCAGGGACATATGAAGCTGATTGATAAACAGGAAGTGCAGGGCACGCGGATAGAAGTTAATTTGCCACTTGTGTTCAGATTTTAAATTTTTAATCCATGAGAATCGCCATTGTAGATGATGAACAGCATTGTGTCGACCGGCTGATGTCCTTACTTGAGCCTGAAATAAGTTCGGGTAGCAGCGTTCATGTGTTTAAGACTTTTACTGAGGCTGTAGTTGGAATTGATACCCTGCAGCCCGAAATTTTATTCCTGGATGTTCAGCTTCATGGTAAGACGGGTTTTGATGTGTTGCAGCATATTTCCTTTAAGGGATTCAGCCTGATTTTTACTACGGCCTATGAACAGTATGCCGTCCATGCTTTTAAGTTCAGCGCATTGGATTACCTGTTAAAGCCGCTCAGACGGGTTGATCTAAGTTCGGCCCTTGAACAAGCAAAAAAAAGGATGGAAGAAAAGCAGTTCACAGAGAAGCTTAAGGTGCTGTTTTCCCACCTTTCACCTGCCGGGAAATCAAAAAGAATCAGCATCGCCACCATGGAAGGCTATATTTTTCTTGAAATAAACCGGGTCATCCGCTGCCAGGCCGATGTGAACTATACGTATATTTATACTTTGGACGGCGATAAATACACGGCATCTAAAACATTGAAATACTTCGAGGATCTGTTAACGGAGTATAATTTTTTCCGTGTACATAATTCACACCTGATAAACCTGGAGCATGTCTGTAAATATAATAAAGGTAAAGGGGGCTATATAACGTTGTCAGATCATTCAAAAATTGAAGTGTCAACCAGAAGACGAGATGCGTTCTTACAGGCATGCCGTATATTACATGCAGATCTGTGAATATATAGGTGATATTTTCTAAAAAAGATAAAATATTATAAAGTTGGCCTGTCATCAGCCCTTATACAAAAAGATAAATGCAGTAGCCCGGCTACAGGCCGGACATAGTGGAGGTGAGCAAAAAATACTTTATAATTTTGGTGGCGTAGATAATAACATTATACCACGTACGGATACTGCTGTTCAATTTTCGCAAGATGCCCCTTATGCTTTTTAGTCATTAACTGGAGATAGCAATTTTTGCTTTCATTTTTCAAGTGTACTCTTTAAATTCTTCCGAGCCAATTCGATACCAATTGCACTTGATTCCATTTAGAAAGAACACCTCTTCGTACTTCAAGCCTATTTTGGTTAATATTTTATTCGATCCTGTATTGTTGCAATCTGCGATCGCAAAGATCTCTGGTAAATTGAGCTTGTCAAAACCGTATGAGAGCGTTGCTTTTGCAGCTTCTGTTGCATAACCCCGTCCCCAGAATTTTTTTATTAGCCTATAACCTAGATCATAGTAATCAATATGATTATTGATCGTCTCTTTAATCAGCTTTAAACCTGCCCATCCTATAAATTGATTCGAGCTTCGCTCCACTACTGCCCAACGGCCAATCTTATTTTCGATATACTGCTGCCGTATGAAATCAATGTTTTTCCTTGCTTCTTCTTTGTTCTTTACAGGATTGTTTCCTAAGTATTTATGTACCTCATGGTCGGAATCCAGTTCGAACATTCCATCAACATCTTCTGAAACGATTTCTCTTAGTATCAGCCTGTCTGTTTCTAAATAGGTTTTCATGCTAATAAGACAACATTGGTCCCTTAAAATTACCCATAAACCTCCCCAAAAAATGCGTCCACCTTATGCTGATCTTCTGGGAAGTTATACACCTCTACGATTTTGCCGTTTTCAATCTTCCACAAAAGGCAAGACATATTATCAAGGTTGTTAGCTCCTTCGAGATTGCTCCAGTTGCGATGGCAGTCGATTACATACTGATCAGTTACGCCCATTACAATAGGAGAGGCCTGGAATGCGGCTTTGCTTAGTTGTCCAAGGTATTCTACTACGGCTGGTATACCAACCTTAGTGCCTGCTAGCGGATGCTTGCCCGGAATATGCCATTTGATGTCTTCTGCTAGTACATTGCCGAGTTGATCGATTTCATTGCTAGCGTAAATGCGGAAGAACTCATGTATCAGTGCTACGTTCGGATGATTTGTATTCATATATTAGGTTTATGTGTTAGCTGTTTTTATTAATCGTTCTGTGTTCCGTTGTTTACCCTTGTAGAGAATAGATAGATTCCTACTTCCTTACTGCACCATTATTTTTATTGGTCTTGTTTGCTAAAAGGTACCCAACACATCCAAACAGCGGCACCGAAAGAATAATGATAAGCCAGACAATGCGCTGTGTGGTTGTAAGCTGCGGATTAGTTATGCACTGGTATAGAGCGTAAATGCCGATCGCCATCACTGGAGCTACAAACAAGAGCATTACCATTTCTGAAGAGCCGATGTTTAGGAAACAAAGTGTCATATCTCTTTAGTTTTTATATTTCCCACTTGTCCAGATTTTACATCATTTACTTCCTTTGTCATTGCCATCTCGTTCATATAAAGCCTTAAAAACTTCACTTGGTTTTTTGTCCAAAGCCAACGCAAGCAGATATATTTCAAAAGCATAAGGGCGTCTATCGTCACTCTTAACTAGCTTATTAAATCGAGTGCGTTCTATCCCAGTTTTATTCGCGATATCTCTTTGTTCTATCGTGAATTGCTCTATATAATTACCAAGTCTTGACAGCTTGCTACTATTCCCAATTTCTTTTTTATAGTCAGCTACCTTTAGGTCTCCGAAAATTACTTTGCAAGCGTCGTCAATGCTTCTGTCTATTTTTGTGATGATGTGAAAAAATTCATCGGCATACAATAGCGACGTTGCTTTAGTGCAAAGTGTATCCAGTCGTTCCAACGTAATCTGTTCATCGGCTAAAATCATTTCCTCAAAGCCGTCAACGCGTAATAAATATTGTCCTAAAGGAGTTAATTTCTTTTCTTTTTTATTGTTATTATCTTGTCTGTCAAACATTTGACTATTATTAAAAATAAAATCAGCAATTATAGTTGCTATTTTTATTTTGATGTTTTATCTTTGTATTGTGAGTGTTAGTAATAGCACCAACGATATTTTAACACATTAGCGATTTACGTTAATGTATACAGTCTCCAATATTTCGATTGGTACCCGAAGAGGAGGCGGTGAGATGAAAGCCTTTTTCCTTTCAAAAAGCTTATCTTTGCTTTTTGTGCAGGGAAGGGCCTCGCCGCTAATTGCTTTCGGGTACCAAACTTCGAAATGAGTAGTTAGTTTGTGAGGATTCCTCCCTGCTTTTTTACTTACCGGAGACTCGTTTAAACCTAACGAAAGATGAAAACGAGTTGTTCAAATAACCTAAAAAACCAACTAACTAAAACTCTCGCAAGTTCGGTTTGCGAAGTGGTTCCTGCACATGCAATGCCGCTTCAAAATCCTATTATCCTTATCATTACAGCTCCAACCTAATCTCGTAAATCCTATTCTTATTTTCGACTTGATGAGCTATTTATATAGCCCAAATGGGTGGATTATATTTGAAATTTTTTAACAAAAACACCTAAATCTAATTTAAAAAAATGACGGTTTACGTTCATAGGGGATACCTATGTCTCAAATATAGGCTTTATAGGCATACGTGCCAAATGATTTTGCTCACATTTGCACGTTTTATTAAAAATTCAACGGTTTTTAAATTATGTAGAAATTGTTTGATTAAAACAGAGCCTATTGAAAATTCCAAATCTGATCGGCGACTTGCAGAAAAAGAGCTGCAGATTACAAGAAAACTGGCGCAACTGGTAGGAAAAGGGGGGCGACCTGCATTCGACGAAAGGCGAGATGCAACGAAAGGTGTGCCAAATGCATTCAATAAGGGGCGAAATGCGGGTACGGAGGGGCGAAATACAATCTGGCAGGGTCAAAATGCATTTAACGGTGAGCGAAATGCAAAGAAGTTTAGGCGAAATGCATTTGCTAAATGGCGAGATGCAACGAATGCTATGCCAAAAGCAGTCAATAGAGGGCGAAATGCAGGTACGGAGGGGCAAAATACAATTTGGCGGGGACGAAATACAATATTCAGGGACGAACGACGTTTTTGGGCGGGCGCGCAAAAGCCTTCTTTAGTGATGAATGATGAATTATTAGTGATGAATATTCCTTGTACCTTTTCCCGCAAAAGGTACCCAAAGCTCCTGGCTGCAAACCTTCTTTCAAAGTTTGTGCCGTTACTTAGCTTCTACTACCAGAAGCTTTGGAGGCCAGTTATTCGCTGTCGAGCAGATATTCCTTCGAGACCTTTCCATAGCATCTACAGGGAAGGCGTCAATTTAAGGTTGGGACGAACTGCAGAAAAACTGTTGCAGAATGCAAGAAAACTGCCTCAACTGGTAGGGAAATGGGTGCGATCTGCATTCGACGAAAGGCGAGATGCAGCGAATGCTATGCCAAAAGCAGTCAATAGAGGGCGAAATGCAGGTACGGAGGGGCAAAATACAATTTGGCGGGGACAAAATGCATCTTTATGCTTTTCGCTTTCAACCACTTTATTCTGTGCTTTTCAGTATTTGTTGGGACGAACTGCAATATTCAGGGACGAACAACCTATTTGTAGTACTGTTTTGGGACGAACGACCGTTAATAGGGACGAATTTTCTTTTTGTACCTTTTTCCGCAAAAGGTACGCAAAACTCCTGGCTGCAAATCTTCTTTCAAAGGTAGTGCCGTTACTTAGCTTCTACTACCCGAAGCTTTGGAGGCCAGTTATTAGCTGTCGAGCAGATGTTCCTTCGAGACCTTGCCATGAAGGGTTCGGCAAATCGAGGTGGTATGTGACGTGCGTTAGGCGAGATGCAGGTAAATTATGGCGAAATGCAAGGAAATTAAGGCGAAATGCATTTGCTAAATGGCGAGATGCAACGAAAGGTATGCCAAATGCAGTCAATAGGGGGCGAAATGCAGGTACGGAGGGGCGAAATACAATTTGGCAGGGGCGAAATGCATTTAATGGTGAGCGAAATGCAAATAAAATATGGCGAAATGCAAAGAGATTTAGGCGAAATGCATCGGCTTTAACGCAAGGTGCTATACCTTCGAGAGATAGCTTTTTTGGCTTGTTGTGTAAGTGGGCCTCGCATACCCTTAAACCCTATACCATATACCTTACAGCCTTAAACGTCTTGTTCTGTGTTTGTTTGGCACACGCCCGGCAGTCCTCCTCCCCGGAGGCTGCCCACGGCGTGGCTTTGCAGAGTGATTATTTTGTAACGGGAAGAGTCATGGCGGGAGGTACAGATGAGCCACTTACGGGGGCAACCGTGCGAATTAAAGGGAGCACTATTTCTGTACGCGCTGATGCGAAAGGTTTATTTAGAATAAGTGCTAAAGAGGGGATAGGTGTACTTGTCATTAGCTTTCTCGGTTATAGAACACAAGAAGTGGATTTTCAAAGAGGCCAAGCGGAAGGCTTGACGATTCGTTTGGAACCCAATGATAATCAGTTGGATGAGGTAGAGGTGAGCACGGGTTATCAAACCTTACCCAAAGAACGTGCTACGGGCAGTTTTGTACAGGTTGATAACGAATTGTTCAATCGGAGTGTTAGCACCGACGTTATCAGCCGACTGAAGGGCGTGACACCATCGCTGGCCTTTGATGAGCGAGGGGGAGGGGAGCCAAAGTTGAGTGTACGAGGCAGGAGCACCATCTTCGCAAATGATCAACCGTTGATTGTACTGGATAATTTTCCTTACGAAGGCGATATCAATAGTATCAATCCCAATGATATTGCAAGCATCAGTATTCTACGTGATGCGGCTGCCGCTTCTATTTGGGGTGTTCGAGCCGCTAACGGCGTTATTGTGATTACAACAAAAAATGGCTCGGGCGAGACACCTTTGTCCATCGGAGTCAATACGAACCTGACCGTGGGCAACAGACCTAACCTATATTATCAACCTAGAATGAGTTCAGGCGATTTTATTGAGGTGGAACGTATGCTATTTGAAAATGGATATTTTGATAACGACATCAACAATGTAACGAGCTATCCACCTTTAAGTCCTGTAATTGAACTGTTGAATGCCGCACGAAATGGAACGGTTGCCGTGGCTGAGTCGGAAGCCTTAATACAGCAGCTCAAACAGTATGACGTAAGAGATGATTTAAAGAATTATTTCTACCGCAAATCAGTAAAACAGCAATACGCGCTTAATTTTAACGGAGGCGGTAAAAGTTACAGTTATTATTATAGCGCCGGTTTTGATCATAACAAGGATAACCTGGTGGGGAACGGTCTTCGGAGGATAAGCCTGAGTACACGCCAAAATGTGCGGCCTATACAGAATCTTCAACTTTCTTTTGGACTCGATTATATCTTGAGCGATAATCCGGCTAACACTGCATTAAATACGATCCGTTTGGGATCTCGTAATATTTATCCATATGCCCGCTTAAGTGGAAACAATGGAGAAGCACTACCCATTAGCAATAAATATCGGACAGATTTTATACGTGAAAGTAGTTCGATCGGATTGCTGGATTGGGGTTACCGCCCCTTGGATGAAAGAAACCTTACAAAGCGAACAGCCGACGCAAACAATGTAAGGGTTCAAACGGGCATACGGTACAGAATATGGGAGGGTTTAAATGCCGAAGTACGTTATCAATACCAACAGCAAAGGGGTGACACTGAAAATCTTTATCATCCGGATGCTTTTTACACGCGCGATCTGATCAATCGATATACAACTTTTGAGAATGGGACACTTATAAGAAATATACCTGAAGGTAGTATCTTGAATAGGTCACAGAATAAATTAAACGCCCATAATGGAAGGATACAACTGAATTACACGCAAACATGGGAAGATCATGCTGTAGCGGCCATCGCAGGATTTGAAGTAAGGGAAATAAAAACTGCGGGCAGTACCTTCGGCTTTTATGGTTATGATGAGGCGAACGGCTCCTCACGTCCGGTCAATTACAATACTTATTATCGACTTTATCCTTCAGGTTATGCACTCATTCCCGATCCGAGAAATGTATCGGGAACGATTGATCGGTTCCGATCTTATTATTCCAATGTGTCATACAGTTACAAAAACCGTTATACTTTATCAGCCAGTGGGCGGATCGACCAGTCCAATCTGTTTGGTGTAGCGGCCAACTTGAAAGCGGTGCCGCTATGGAGCTTGGGCGGGAAGTGGGTGTTGAGCGATGAGCCCTTTTATAAGTGGGCGGCACTGCCTTCACTCACGCTGAAAGCAACCTATGGATATAATGGCAATCTGGACAATTCCGTGACGGCCTTTACGACGGCCCGATTGGCGAATGCAAGCTTTACGGGAAAACCTGCCGCTTTTATCATTTCACCGCCCAATCCAAATTTGAAATGGGAACGCGTTTCCATGTTGAACCTGGGAGTGGAATTTGCAAGTAAAAATGAGCGTATTTCGGGTAGTTTCGAGTATTTCAAAAAGCGGGCGTCGGATCTGATAGGCGAGGGGCCACTGGGTGCTACCACAGGGTTAACAAGCTTTCGCGGAAATGTGGCAGATATGATAGGCAAGGGTTTTGACCTTACACTCAGCACCGCCAACATTCGCAAAAAGTTAAGCTGGCGAAGTACTTTACTGTTCAGCTATGCCATCGACGAAATTACGGCTTACAAACGTACAGCGAGTAGTTTGAGTGCTTATTTCCCTGATCAGAGTATCAATCGCGAGAGCTTATTTTATACACCGGTAGAGGGCAAGCCACTGTTCAGTATCTACAGCTACAGATGGGCAGGCCTCGATGATGGCAATGGAAATCCCTTAGGTTATCTGAACGGAGTGCCGAGCGATAATTACACAGCAATCAGTTCCATGAACAATACTCCTTTAGATAGCCTGATCTACCACGGAAGGGCAATAGCGCCATTTTTCGGCTCATTGCGAAATGATTTCACATATAAGCAGTGGAGTTTGTCAATCAACATTTCCTACAGTTTCGGGCATTATTTCAGGAAGCCGACAATCAGCTACGGTGATCTGTACAGAAACTACAGTTCGCTCCATGCCGACTATAATAAGCGATGGCAAAAGCCAGGTGATGAATTGTTTACTACGGTGCCATCTATGGTGTTTCTGGATATAAATGGTCGTGACGCTTTCTACGTGAACAGTGAAGTCAACGTAAAGCGGGCGGATCTGATCCGTTTACAGGATGTACGTTTGGCCTACGATTTTGCTATCAAACAACGAAAAGGATTTATTAAAGCTTTACAGGTGTACGCTTTTGCTAATAACATAGGCCTGTTGTGGACGGCAAATGGAGAAGGGATCGATCCGGATTTTCCTACAATGCCAATACCCTTTGCCCTGAGTTTTGGCGCACAGCTCACACTTTAAAAATTGAATGCAATGATGAATAGATATATTTTTTCTCTACTCCTCCTGATGTCTGTCCTAATGCAGGGATGCAAAAAAGATTGGTTGGAAGAAAAAAGAGATCTCTCCGTAGTTGTCCCCACTTCGATCGGAGATATGAGAAGACTGATGAACGAAACCAACACCTTTCGAAATGACTATCGGATGTTGGCTGTTTTTGCAGGTGATGAATATTATGTTACTGATAATACGTGGAATACCATGACCTGGCCGATTTCGCGGCTTAGCTATATCTGGGAAAGTGATATTTACGGCGGTGAAACGAATGTTGCACTCTGGAATGGTCCGTATACACAAATATTCTATACAAACATCGTATTGGAAGGCCTTGACAAAATTACTGCCAAACCTAATGAACTGGAAGAATACAATGATATAAAAGGTAGTGCACTGTTTTTTAGGTCGCGCGCTTTTTATGCGTTGGTAACTCAGTTTGCTTTGCCTTATATAAATGGTGAAAATAGTAATGCATTGGGAATTCCGCTCAAGTTGAAATCTGATATAAACGAACCTGTTCATAGAAGCAATCTGGCTGAATCTTATGGGCAGATCACCAATGATCTGAAAGCAGCGGTGCAACTATTGCGCATCGCGCCGGAGATAAAAACAGACGCCTCGAAACCAGCGGCTATGGGGTTGCTGGCCAGAGTTTATCTGGCCATGGCAGATTATGAGGCAGCTTATCATTACGCTGATTCTTGTCTAGCGCTTTACAATAGTCTTCTGGATTTTAACGAGCTGGACCTTTCTCCCCGATATCCTTTTGCTCTCTATAATGCAGAAGTGATTTTTGAGTCTGCTTTACAGCCTTATTCTTCTTTTGTAGGGGCGCCAAATGGCCGAGTGGATAGTAATCTTCTCGTCAAGTACGACATTGGTGATTTACGTCGCGAGGCTTTCTTTGTGAAGAACAGCGATGGATCTTATAGTTTCAGAGGCGTTTACAACGGAGCTACGGGTTTATTCGGAGGTATCAGTGTAAACGAAGTCCTGTTGATAAGAGCGGAAACGGCGGCGCGTTTGGGCAGAACAGAGGTGGCGCTTGCTGATCTGAACAGCTTGCTTGAAAAGAGGTACCGAACCGGCTTCTACCGTCCCATACAACAAAACGATACAGATTCGCTGATCGATCTGATTCTGATGGAAAGACGAAAGGAACTTCTTTTTAGGGGCTTACGGTGGGAGGATTTGAAACGATTGAACAAGGAACCGGGTAGAGAAACCACGTTGAAGCGGACTGTAAACGGCCAGCCGTATGTGCTGGAACCGGAAGGCAAAAGATATGTGTTCAAAATCCCCGAATATGTCTTAATCGAAACCGGTATTGAACAAAATGACTGATTTAAATTTTATGACCATGTACCTATACAGATGGAGATATAGTATCGTATTACTAGGGTTTATTTGGCAAGCGGCAACTTCGCGGCTACTGTTCGCTCAACAAAAATCCATCGGCGACAGCGCGCCTGAACACATCTTGAATAATGTAGTTAATTATGATAGCGGCTCATTGCAATTATCCGATTTTCGCGGAAAGATTGTATTGTTGGACTTTTGGTCAATTGGCTGTCCTAGTTGTATTGCTGCTTTTCCAAAGCTGGATTCGCTGCAACGCAAATTTGATAGACAATTACAGATCGTTTTGGTAACGTCTAACAAGCTGGATGCAGTAAAGGCCTATATGAAGGCAAGCAAATATCAATTACCGGATTTACCCTTAATCTACGCTGATACTGTCTTGAAGCAGGCCTTCCCCTATAAGATGGTGCCTATGCAGGTATGGATTGACGAGAAGGGCAGGGTACGTGCTATTACTAATCCTTGGTATGCTACGGAGACAATTGTAAAGCGGATGTTGGCAGGAGATTGGCCGAACATGGAAGTACGTCGTGACAATCTGCAGTACGATAGAAGTAAGCTGTTAGGTGAACAGAACCTATTGGATTTGGTGAATTACACTTCTTCATTTGCTAGATTTATACCTGAAATTCCGGGCCATATGATTCTGGAAAAGGATACGGCAAAAAAAGTGAGCCTGAAAGCTTTTTACAATAAATCCGTCTTGAACCTTCTCCAGATCGCTTATAGTCAAAATACATTTCCTAATCCCAGTCCGTATCGAAACATCAAACGAATACGGTTTGAGGGGGTAGATACAGCGGACTGGTTTAGCCAGAGAGCCGATGAACATTACGAAGAATGGCGGAGCCGTAACCTTTTTTCTTATGAGCTGAAGATTCCATTGGAAAGGGATAGTTTATGGTTCGACTTTATGCAAGCAGATCTAAATCGATTTCTTGCCTTGGAGTATGGTGTTACCGCTAAATTGGAAAGAGAAGAGGTTACGGGAATGATGCTGGTAAAATTAAGGGAAGGTGTAGAAAAGGATAAGTTTGACTATGCCGTTCGACGGCGACGGGAAGTGAAGGGTCAACCATTTAGAACTTACCTTAATCCTGAAGAGCTGACATTCTTTTTAGAACGGAACTATGCAGGTGACGATATCTTTTTCCTAAATGATACGGGCATCAAAAGTTATTTTCCTATTGTGTTGAAACAAGATATTCCGGATTTGAACCATGTGAATGAAGCGTTGGCGCCTTACGGTCTTTATTTAAAAAGAGGAAAATTTGAATTGGAGCGGTTGGTTATAGCTAAGGTAGTAAATCACTAAAAAAGAGAGACCCTTCTAAAGGGCTCTCTTTTCCGCATTGCTGAACAAGATGCTGTCTAGGGCTATTGTAATGGAATGCCATTGGCTTCCTGACCTGTTGCTTCCAAAGGATTGTTCTCTGAATCGACAAAGTATTCCTTGGAACACAAGGGGCCCGATTGTTCACAATTTGGATTACTCATGGCTTCACCTGTAGGTTGGCCATTTGAATCTACGTGAAACCACCTTGTTTCTTGTTGAAAGGCTTTTGCGGCAGCCGTTCCGCCGATGGTGAGTAAGAAGGCAGCTACTGCCACTTTACTCAGAGAAGTTTTTCTCATAATTTTGTTTGTTAATAGGGCCTTAAAGGATTACGGGCTTAAGGCATATCCCGTTTGTTGCAACAAATTCTTTCTCTGTTTTCGTTCCTCCTTTAGCAATAGAATTACTAATAGCAGAAGAACGGCGTTCATTACCAATTGCCATGTCCAGGTAATACTTTCTGAAAAGCCTATACAGGTGCATGGCTTGAATTTAGCGATTGTTAAAATCCCAATGATATATAAAGTGAATGAACCGATGACAGCTATATATAGACGGAGCACTCTTTCCCTCAGTGGTTTTATACACAATAGACCGGCGATAGCAATGAGTGTTAATGGCACAACCCACGATAAGATCGTGGTGCTCCATTCTGGAATGAGTGGCGAGAAATCCAGTTGAGCGTTAAACTTTTTCCTTGAAATAAGCTTATCCACACCTGGGTATCCATAAGCAGCTATTAATAAGATAATCATGATTTCATTAATAGTTTTGTCTCTCTTCATTTTCTATATCTCCTTTCTTTTTAACCGGCGGGCTGCCAATGCTCCGCACTCATCCTACTGATCGGCAGCCGGCCGGTAATGGAACTTTGCCTACGGTCTGGCTCCGCTACTCCTCGTTTCCATTAAAAGCAAATTTAGTAAGGTGCAAAGGCGAAAAATTGTGCTGCTGAAACAGAAATAATTCGAAAAAAAATTGTAGGGAATCCATAGCTAGATTGCAAAATGCTATAGATTCAACCTTTAAGATGTCTTTTCAAACCTTGGTAATACCACCTATGGTTAATATCGAGCAAGTCGCAGCATTCATCAACCTTCAAAATCGTTACCCAACTATTTAGATCTTCTAAAGCCTTATACATCCGTTCAGCGGGAGGAAGCTTTAAGATTTTTACAAGGGCTTGAAAGTGCTTTAACTTTTGTTCTTTCATCACGTGAAGAAGCTCGGCAAACGCTGGGTATCTATGCTGGGCCATGCGCAGTGCAGAGTACGGAAATTCTAACAGCTCACTGGACTGGAGAAATTTAAGCTGTAGGCCATGGGGCTGATAGCTAAAGGCATGTTTGCTCCCGGTAAAATATTGGTTCTTGACGCTTAACCACTGTAAAAATTCATCGCCTTCGCTGTCAATTTTGAAACCAGCTATCGCGCCATCTAAAATGAAACACCAATTGGTTTTGTATTCACCGGCAAGCAAGTAATAGTCATGCCTATTATAGCTTCGTAACCGACAATTGGTGATGATAAACTGCTTCTCTTGTTCAGTTAAAATGCAATACTGTTCTGCATAAGTAAAAAATCTTTCCATATTGTTCCTTTAAGTTAATAGGCAATCCGCCGCTACCGCTGGGGTCCAAAACAGGGGTAGGCGGCGGAAGCCTTGTTGGTGCCTATGTCTTAATCACGCTCATAACGTATATTAATGATCAGGCTGGAAACGCTGCGCAAACCGTCATCAAGTTTGAAAGCGCTTTGCCGCACGTAATTGGTTTCAATTACTTTGCCTTCTCCATCGTCATCGTCTGCCGGTTCTTGCTTCTGCAACATAATGGGGCATTGGTTCTCTATAGCTTTGCTCACTTCTTGGCTAAGGAGATAGAGATAGTCCGCATCAAGTTCGTTCACGTAGGCTTCTTGCCTTGGAGTGAAATCAAAATGCACTAGCAGCCAAGTGCGGAAGTCCGATTGTATGTCATACAATTCGCGTTGATAGTCTGCTACGGGTAGCCGATAAATGTCGGCCAGAAGGAGTTGTACTCCTTCATTGTTGAAAGTTTTTCTTGTCATTGTAAAATGATTTTGTGTTAATAAATGGGTTGGCCAACCTTTGCCGGTAAAATTAGGTGTAAAATGATTGTTTTTTACCTGTAACTCGCGAGTTACAGGATTTCGGCCTTTATAGTACTTTCTTGGCTGTTTTATTATTTATTCTTATGTTTATAATTTCACTTTTTAAAAACCGAAATTTAGCCTTACATGAACACGAACAAGCAACTGGCGGTGTTTTTATGGAAAGGAAAGAAAGCTGTTACCTATTTGCCTTGGTTATGTTTACCGCCCATAGCCTTATTAGCTGCGTTGTTTTTTACCTACATGCAACAATCCCGTTCGCCTTGGGAAGCTTTACAGAATGAACGCTTTTTGATAGCGGCTGCCTGGAGTTTTTTGCCGGCACTGATAATCGCTTTTTATATACAAGGCCTGAGTTATGTGCTGGATCTAAAATTCCACCGGAGAGGTTATCAGTCGGCACGTATCAAGAAGCAATTCTTCTACGGTGTATTGATACCCTGTTTATTTTTAGCAACCTATTACAGTATTTATTATACTGCCTACGGTAAAAACATCTTCAAACGGAAGTATTTTCAGATTGAATTTCCCATGGCGACGTCGGTTATTACCGGGGTTAACATGGGTTACATGATTTGGTACTTGTATAGGATAGAAAGGCGAAGATCGGCTAGGCGGAACCGATTACTCGATGCGAACCGGGCCAAAAGGCAGGGCTATCACAACGAGATCACCGTAAATAATGGCAGAAGGAAAACGGTGGTTGTTACCAAAGACATTATCTGTATTATACGCTGGGATAAGGTAGGGGTCATTTTGCTGAAAACGGGAAAGGTTGTTCAGATAGATAACACCTTGAATGAAATGTTAGCGATGTTGGATCTCCGCTTTTTTGCTAAAAGTAATCGCTGGTGCATCATTAACCTGCGGCAAGTGGCGCTTACAGTTTATGAAAACGAGAACTTTAGCGAGATACGGTATAAACCGACAGCGTTAAAGGTGTTACAACATCTCGAATCTGATGTGGATAAGACGCTGGAAAAGGAGGGGAGAAGTGAGTTTTTGACGATGGATAAGTATAGGCTGAACCGAAATTTTCGGAAATCTTTCGAAGCGAAGTTGTATGCCTTGCGCAAAACGCCGATGTCATCCTAGCTCATTTTGTTCACTTTTTTGATTTGACTGCGTTTTAATTTTATAATTATTAAATTGGTCACCATTATTAACCTACCGGTAATACGGGAGTATTCAATTGAGTTTAATGATTTTGCTGCTTGGATACTGGGTCCAAACCAATACACCGGCCTAAACAGCTAAAACATGACACAATTCGATCGTATCATTCAATTGCTAGAGTTAATTCGCCAATCTATTAATGTGCTTGCCGAGCGGCAAGCTTTACAAACCTTAGTTGAAATCGCTGATGAACAGTTGCGGATTATGCAACACTTGAAGGAGCAAAGCATGAGTTATGGCTCTAAGCATAATGCTGAATCTACGCTCATGACGAAACAGGAGGTACTTGCTTATCTCAATATCAGTGATAGTACCTATAAAAGGCGCGTGAGGGAAGGCTTGTTGAAACCTATGCGTTTGGGTGGTGGGGATGTGTTCTATAAAGAGGATTTAGCGGCAGCACTTTGGGAAAGTAAAAGAAAAGGCAAGATTTAATCTTGCCCTTTCTTTTAAACGTGGCTGTTCCTATAATTGGCAGAAACTGCCATCAATATAATTAAGCGTTGCTTAAGGAGTTGCCACATAAGCAACGTGGCCGTTCCCGGTAAAGATCAAGTTTTTTAGATGTGTGACCTTTACTTACAGGTACTGACCGAAATCTGTTGGCATATAAGCCAAATAAGCGCACCGTTGTTGTCTTTATTTTCCATCGTACCTGCAAAGGTAATAACCCACTTCTTCCATTTGGCCATGCTAGTGTCGTTTTTCGTCCCTTTTTTTCTTTGATGACTTTAGTATTGCCTTAGTTTTTGATTACCCTTTGATTACCCTTTGCTTACCTTTTGTTTACCTTATAGTTACCCAAACTATACCCTTCCTTTACCTTGCGCTTACCCTTTGTTTACCTGGGAGGTAGCGTGGGGGGCTGCTTAAGGATAAGAGATGGTAACTTATCACTTTAACCGGCATAAAAGAACAATAGATCTGGGTCAAATAGGGTCAATGGAAATCAATGAGGGGCAAGATGGTTCAAAAATCGTTGCATTGCTCAGTGTGCTTTTATGTTTGAACCGTGGATGAAAAAATACCGGTATTGAAGCTCATCCTTAACAGAATGTTTCATTTTAATTTTTTCAATCATGGGAAGATATGTTAAAGGCGCCAATGGCGCATTCTCCGGAAAGGTAGGAAGTGTGGTAGGAAGCAGCTGGCGTAGCATCAATTACTTGCGTAGTTTGCCTAAGATCACTAAAAAGGGTGCTTCCGAAGCGCAAATTGCGCATCGCACGAAGTTTGCTATCAGCTCGCAATATTTGCGTCCTTTAAAGGACATCTTGAATATTGGTTTCAGCGATCAGCAACAGGCGAAAAGTTCGGGCTATAACATGGCGGTACGTGCTTTTTTCAACAACGCTATTATAGGGGAGTATCCTGATTTTGAAGTCGATTTTTCAAAGATGGAATTGAGCCGCGGTTCCATCAATCCGCTTCCAGGGTTAGGTTATGTAGAGGCTAATCCGGGTGAACTTTCCTTCACGTGGCAAACGGATACGAATAAGTATAATGCCTTTGCTGATGATGCGGTTTTGCTGGTGATTTACAATCAATCAAAACGGATGTACATGATCTATGATGAAGCGTCCAGAGCAGATGGAACCTTCAGTGTAGCGATTTCCATCAACTATTCAGGTGATGTGCTGCACGCTTGGGGCTTCGCTTTGCATCGCGATGGTAAGCTGGCTTCGACTAGTCAATACCTCGGAACGCTAACCGTTTCCTAGGGTGAAATCAGGTAGGGCGGCTATTGCCGCCTTGCTTTTAACCAATAACGAGTAACGAACAACGAGTAACCAATAACGAACAACGAGTAACGATTATGGAAAATTTTATCATCATTTATAGAAAATATCTTTTAACAACCCTTTTAATAGCCAGTATCTTGGCTTACATCGCTTATCAACCGCTTATCCGTTTAGTGGATGTTACGGCAGCGCCTATTGACTATGGGGTGTTAAGTGCGATTTTAGTAGCTGCGGTAGCTGTATTAAGTTTTGTGCAGCTCTGCTTATGGGTGCTTCACAGGCATTGGCCGTTCTTAGGGGAATACGCCGCCGAACATTTTGAACGCAACTTTAAATCGTTGCTCTCTTGGCAGAAGGTTGGTGTTTACTTGGGTTTCTTTTTGGCTTTGCTGTATGCTTTTGTTATCGCTTTAGGGGCGTTGCTTTAGGAGAGTTGGTTGTTAGTTGTTAGTTGCCCGTTGTTAGTTGTTGTTTGCCGATGTGGGTATTGAGGAGTGAAGGTAATAGTCGTGGCATTAAGGTTGACAAGTGTTATTAGACAGTTATTTGCTGGGGTAATTTGGTGCCCTAGAGGTATGGAAAATAGATATTACGTAAATAACATCGCTAGGTTGATCAAACCAATAAATGATAACGAACGGGAAAACTTTTACTGGTGCAAAACGGATATCATCACCAGTCCTAATAGGAAAAATGAGGGGTGAACTCTTTACTGAATTTAATGTTGCTGCAATTCGTTTAATGAACTTGCTAGATAAGCCCTTTTGTTGTTCTTCATACCATTCGATAGAGGCATAAAGCTCTTTTTCCGCTCTTTCTAGTAATTTAACGGAACGCACGGTCTAGCTCTTTTTGAACTTCAATCCAATCTTTAGCGGTTGTTTTACCGTCTTTAAAGGCTTGTTGAGTATCACGGAAACTTTTGAGATCGGCTTCGGTAAACGGGAATGCATCTGTATCCTCATTTACCGTATATGGGATACCAAAACGGTTGAGTACTTCTTGTAAGAGCTTAACATCTTTACTATTATGAAGTGTAGCAGTTATCGTCGTCATAATAATCAAATATACTAAAATTTAAAATCATGGCAAAAAGTGAATTTTATTAAGGTCTTTTCTGATCGTTGTATGCGATGGTGATTGCAGTGAGGTCGGTTGCCTGTTAGTAGTTATTAGTTGTTTTGATAGTGGTGAGATGATAATAGTAACGGTTGGAGTAATACGAAATATTGCCGTTTGTGAATGTACGGTAACACGACCTCATGAGATGAAGCTTTAATTTCGTCTACTTTTTTTCATTTGTGTTAATTCTTAAAGGTCAAGCTTTCTCTTTGCAAGAGAAGGTTCCTTCAGCTGAAAAAGTAGCAAGACTTAGCGAAGCGACTTCATGAGCACCACTAATAACAAACAATAGCGAATAAACGCCTAGGCCATTTAGTATTTATCAACGTTGGTGCAACGGGGCTCTGGCGGGTAGGGCAGGACGGCCTCACGGAGTGAGCGTTAAGAAGATTTAGGATAGCCTAGGCTAAAAAATCATGTGAAGAAGCGAAGCATTGGCATGTGCTTTGGCGCGGCTCCACAGGATTGAGGGTGAGCCCTAAATCTTTAGCGAAATACGTGCAGCCTTGATGTTTTGCCCCTTTTGCATCTAAGGTAAAAGGGGAATAAGTTTTTATCAAGAAAAAGTTGAAAACAATTTTAACGTTTTAAAAATGAAAAAGAAAGTAAACCCTTTAATAATTATACTAAGTGTTTTAATTATAAAAGCACTGATATCCTTCTTAGTTCCTGCTATGATGGATAACAACAGTAATGCAAGTATTTCTATTTCGTCCAAGAAAAAGGAGGTGTTTTTGAGAAAAAGTTCATTTCGTCCAACAGATTCGTTGGTTTTGGAAAAGAATCGTATAGAAACTACTCGTTTAAGGGTCAAGAAAGTTTACGATAGCCAACTCGGGGTACGGGAGGCTACGGGGCGTAACGATGGGCCGCAGGTAGAAGCTTACTTAGCTTATACGGGCCTTGGCAAAGGCTATGCCTGGTGTGCGGCTTTTGTCTGTTGGGTGCTGGGGCAAGCGGAGGTGGAGAACCCTAAAACTGCTTGGGCCGCCAGCCTCTTCCCTCATGATAAATTGGTGTGGCCACGAGGGAGGGTGCCTACAACGGGATCACGAACAACTAATAACGGACAACCCATAACGAAAACAGCCTGTGTGTTTGGCCTCTATTTCCCCTCGCTCAAACGCATTGCGCATTGTGGTTTTATTGATGAATGGGGTGAAAAGGAAGTGATTACAGTGGAAGGGAATACCAACGATACGGACAGTAGGGAAGGTGATGGCGTATATCGGAAAAGAAGGCCGATCAAAAGCCTCTACGCGGTGGCTGATTGGATAGGGAAGGAGGCGAAATGAAATATTACATCCTTGTCGGTGCAGGACTGTTGTTGTCTTGCACCGCCTCTAAACTCAAAACGAAGTATTCAACGAAAGAGAGCGTATCAAATTCAAATGATTCATCCCTGAGCGAAACCAGCTGGCGTGGTTATATAGCCGAAGATCAGTGGGAATATGATGCTTTATGGTGGTTAAAAGGAAATGCGCGTTGGCATCCGGATAGTGGTTTGACCGCGGACGAGCTTTGGTTCCGCTACCGTGGTCGTGATGAACGCAGTGTGCGTTTGTTGGATAGCCAAGGGCGGCTATTGGAGGGAAAGAAAGTGATGCAGCAAGAAGTATCTTCGCAGTTTCAAGAAAAACAGAAAGAAAAATCAGGCTTGTTTCGCTTACCTTGGTGGGTTTATGTGATTTTGTTAGTAGGTGTCTACTTCTTTATGCAGGTAAAAGGGAAGAAGAGGTAGTGTCGATTATTAAAATAAATATCGTCTACTTTCTTTCCCCGCGAAAGAAAGATAGCAAAGAAAGCTCTGGCTGGCTTACTCCCTTGCAATTCGTTGCCACTTGTCCGTTCGCAAAAGGAGACACGCCCGGCAATGGCTATCCCTTCGTTTGTCTTTTGCTTTATGACGTTAGCTTCGCGTGAAAATATGTTTAGGGACAAGCTAGGCTGCCGATTGCTGCGTCCGCAGGCCTAGGCCATTTGGTATTTATCAACGTTGGTGCAAACGGGGCTCTGACGGGTGGGGCAAGATGGCTTTATAGGATGAGACGTTAATAAATAAGTTGAGAAGATGTGAAAATGTTCCGTGTGTTGTTGTTTAAAATAAATCAGAATGAGTACCTGTTCGGACCAATTCTAATAGACTAATTTCTTCGTCTTCGGCCCAGATTAGAAGTAAATCCGATTTTACATGGCACTCCCAATAACCCTTGTAATTACCACTAAGCTTGTGTGGCCTATGCTTTTTGGAAAGGCCTTTATGCCCGTTTTCAGCTAATACGCTGATTAGTTCCTGTAATAGCTCTAAATCTTTGGTTGATCGCTTTTTGAGTAGTTTTAGGTCTTTTAGAAATTTGGTTGAGGTAACGATTTTAAACATTAGGTTAAATCATATGCTATCAAATAATTCATCTACATTATTGAATTTTTTTCCTTTGCCTGCTTTTAATTCGTTCATCGCAGCAACAGTTTCAGCATTGGGTTCCTTGCTTACCTTTTTTACTTTGACGATCACCCCAAGTTCTTTTAAATATGCTTTTACTAAAGCTGTTTTGTTGTCAGGGACTTTTATTTCAAGCGTTTCCATACATACAAAAATACGAGAATAGCTCTTTTTTTGCAAATGCAACGAGCTGAATTCTAAAGATTAAAACAAACACGACCTCATGAGATGAAGCTTTAATTTCGTCTACTTTCTTTCCCCGCGAAAGAAAGATAGCAAAGAAAGCTCTGGCTGGCTTACTCCCTTGCAATTCGTTGCCGCTTGTCCGTTCGCAAAAGGAGACACGCCCGGCAATGGCTATCCCTTCGTTCGTCTTTTGCTTTATGACGTTAGCTTCGCTTGAAATAGTTTAGGGACAAGCCAGGCTGCCGATTGCTTCGTCCGCAAGCCTAGGCCATTTAGTATTTATCAACGTTGGTGCAAACGGGGCTCTGGTGGGTGGGGCAAGATGGCTTTATATGATGAGACGTTAATAAATAAGTTGAGAAGATGTGAAAATGTTCCGTATGTTGTTGTTTAAATAAATCAGAATGAGTACCTGTACGGACCAATTCTAATAGACTAATTCTAAAGATTAAGTTTGTAACTACTTTAATCGAGATACCCTTTGGGATAGGTCTTTTGACCAAATTGCTTGTCAATCCGTGCCATCAGTTCCCGACGTTCGTCTGTAAGTTCCGGAATGGGGGCAAATTCACCGCTACCTACCGGAACACCGACTAGTTCGAAAACTTTTTCCAAACCGGCGGGCATGACGGTACAAAGTAGCTTGGCCACAGTGCTGGAGGTATTCGTAAAACAATGAATAGCTCCTCCAAGTGGGATGGTTATAAAACCTCCGGCACTAACTATGGATTTCCCCTGTTCCGTCTGAAATTCAACTTCTCCTTCCAATACATAAAAGGTTTCGTGTGTATCGGGATGCGAATGGGGCGGAGGTCCGCCTCCGGGTGGGACAATCATCTCAATGACTGCATATTTATTATCCGTTTTATCTCCGGGTACAATGATGCGGTAATTGCCACCTGCTACTCCTAAAATTTGTCCCTTGTCTTTTTCGATAATCTCGATCCCTGATTTCATATAGTGCTAATTTAAATGCCCATGTCTCCGTCAGCCTAAACGCTTACAGCCGGTTTTTCTGCAAGATACTTAACCTCATACTGTTCTGAAGAATTTACTTCCCGTATTCTTCTTAGGATTCTTTTTTCGTAACTTAACTTTTTAAAAAGATATAAAAAGGAACCGAAATTAGGGGTAAATGTTTTAGGGTGGATTGATTGAAAATGGACCGGCTATAAACTCGGAACCGTAATGGAAAAATTTGTAACTTCCGTGCAGTTGACATCAACATAAAGGAAGTGATATGAAAAGACAGAACCATAATCCGTTCCTTCTTGCCCTGAAAGCCCGCAACCTATCGGTTGAAATTCATCATCATGCCGCGTATCAAATCGTTTTATCGGATGATACGCCGTTTAATTCAACGATCGGCGGAATACATTATGAACAGTAAACTAAATAGTGGCAGTCTGTAACGGACAGCGGAAATCTATTTATCAAAGGAAAACAGCGATCTGATACATATGTGCACTTGTATCGCTGCACCTTTGTATCGTTAATACGTCATTCCAAGTTGCCAAAGCGGAATGGTGTTTAAAAATCCGGATTCGATATCGTCTTTTACAACATAACCGTTTTTAACACCTTGTAGCTGTTTTTGACTTTTTGTTTTTCCTCCGATTTCGAAGACCATATCACCGATCTGAAAGTCACCGACGGTTGAAGCGATGACTTCATGTTTGACCCGTAGTTGATTCAAAAAAAACGTTTCCCGAATATTCCCAATGTTCGGGGAGCTTTCAGCTAAACTATAAATGAGATTGGTATTATCCAGGTATATTTTATCAACCTTACCTAAGCCTCTTATCCCCCCGGTGTCGTCCCGCAATTGGGCAATCATTCCTGCTTCTTCTATATATAGGCAATAATCAGCGATATTGTTTCTGCTTGCAGAGAGCATAGTTGCAATGTTGGAAAAATTGGGTTTGAAAGGAACGCTCTTGGCGATGATGGCTAACAGCTGTTTCATTTTCCGTCCGGTTGCCACGTTCATATCAGCAAACAAAGGAATATCAGATTCTAACGTTTGATTGATTATCTGTTGCAACCGTATATCAAAATCGCCTTCTAATGCAAATGGGTAATATCCTCTTCTTAAGTACTGAGCAAAGAATTTGAGCGGATGCTTCAAGTTCGGTATTTTTACCTGATGCGCCAGAATGTCATCCAAAGAGTATACATCCGAGGATATTTGATGAAAGAGTTGTAAATATTCCCTAAATGATAGCCCCTGCATATGGTGCATAACAGCTCTACGACTTAAATCGGAAGCACCCTTGTTAATGTCCAATACGGAAGATCCGGTGAAGATAACTTGCAATTCGGCATAATAGTCATAAATTAACTTGAGCTCTTTTGACCAGTTTTTATATTTATGAATTTCGTCTATAAAAAGGTGTTTTCCCCCCTGTTTGACGAAGGCGTCGGCTAAGTCTATTAACTTGTGATCGGCAAAATAAAAGTCCTCAGTGGTAACATAAAGCGCTTCTGCCGGATTCAAATTTTTCCTGATGTATTGTAGGATGAGCGTAGTCTTACCGACGCCTCGCGGTCCGGTAAGGCCGATCATTCGGCTTTCCCAATTTATTTCTGCATAGGTATAGCGAAGAAAGCTTGTATCAATAGCCTGTAAAAGCTTATGAAAATATTCCAATAATTTCTCCATAGCAGTTAATTTTCACAAAGATAGCTATTTTGCACTGTAATAGTGCAAATTTCAGTAAAAAATGCACTGTGAGAGTGCAGAATGAGTATGGCTATTTATATAGTCTCATCCACTACCGTAAATTAAGGTTTTCTTCACTGGCTGTGGGCTTGCCGGTTCATCGAAATAATCCATGTTGGCGAAGGGTTTAGGTGTAACGGTCCGGGTGGCTGCTACTTCGAAAACCTCAAAACCATTGACTTTTTAGAAGAAAACCAATTTCATGTTGATAATATACCGCACCTTACAAAGATCGGGCAGGGGGCGATAAGATAGAGGAATTGCCCGATGATTCGTGTTCTTTTCCCGCCTTGGTAGCTTGGTGGAGCAGGGCCAGCTGTTTCTCATGTTAATAAGTCATTCCCAACTGTCAAAGAGGGATGGTGTTTAAAAATCCTGATTGGGTATATTTTCTAATAAATTATATTTGGTAATACAGCTTAAACCGATCACAAGTGTAAGTGTATAAACAAATTTTTGAGTGATATATTTAATAAAAAAATGTATTTTTGTATACAAAATGAAAGAAGATTCACTTGCAAATAAAGTGTATAATGAGATTCGTAAAAAAATTTTGGCGAATCAATTGGTAGGTGGTGCCCGCTTGAAAGAAAGCTCATGGGCGGAAAAGTTAAATGTTAGCCGTGTTGCCGTTCGTGAAGCGCTAATTCGGCTATCGGGTGAAAATCTGGTGGAATTCGGTGAAAAGGGTGGATGTTTTGTTAGAAATATGACCGCTGAAGATGTGCGTGACATCAGGGAATTGCGTGAAATTTTCGAAGTAGGGGCGCTGAAATTGCTGTTTAAGAAAATCGACAAAGATATTATTAAAGAGCTGGAAGCAATTTGTGATGATTTTACCTCCATGACAGAGCGGGGGTATTATAGTGGCGCCTGCGAAGCAGATGTGCGTTTTCACGAAACTATTATGGAGCGATCTGGAAATAAACGTCTATTGGCTCTGTATAAAAACAGTAATATTCCGTTGTTCCATTTGAAATTAGGTAATTCGCTGAGCCATATGGATGACTATAAGCAAACGGATACGGAGCATCGTAGAATTGTGCAAAGCCTGAAATCCGGAAACTTTGACGATGCGTTAAATACGCTTATTAACCACTTGGACCGAGGTGAAAAAGAAGCACTTGAACTAATCTAATATAAAAGCCTGAAAAAATGAGTTTGCGAACCGCTTCCATGAAGCGGTTTTTTCATTTAAAATATTCCCAAATATTTTTATGTATACAAAAATATTATATATTTGTATACAATTCTGCTTAACTGATTATAGCCAATAAACTGTCGGAAAACATTTTAAAAACAAACATGTGCCAAGCTATGCGTCCTTTTGTGCTTTTCAGCTTTCTGTCCATTATCTGTGGGTCTTGTCAAATTGGCAATTCCCCCTTGATGTCAGGCAAACTTGTAGGTATCTATAGGCTTGATACGACCGCCGTTCGGATCGATGCCTTGGCCGAACATCTCGATGTTCCTTGGGAGTTATGTTACGTGGGGAGCGATGAACTTTGGTATACGTTGCAATCCGGTGAAGTTTGGCGTCTCAATTTGCGTGATAGCACAAAACAGCGTTTGTTGTTAATCCCTGAGGTTTACCGATACCGCACCTTGGGCCTGCTCGGAATGACGGTTCACAAGTCCGGGGAAAACACACAGGCTTATCTGATTTATAATAAACAATTGGACAGCGCACATATTGTCAGTCGTCTCGTGCAATATACATTGCGTGGGGATTCGCTGGTTCAACCAAAGAAACTATTGGAATGGCCGGGTAATACCGGACATAATGGTGCGCGCGTTGTTTATGGTGCCGATAACAACTTATACCTAAGTGCTGGGGACCGGGCAGAAGGCCTGCTTGCGCAAGATTTGCATTCACCGAATGGGAAAGTTTTACGACTGAAACCGGATGGACAAATACCTGCTGACAACCCCTTTACCAATTCATATGTATGGAGTTATGGGCACCGAAACATTCAGGGATTAGCTATTGGTCGCGACGGAAAGCTCTACGCTTCTGAACATGGGGACGCAATTGAAGACGAAGTAAACTGGATTCAAAAAGCGAAAAACTACGGATGGCCCCTAAAAGAAGGGAAGGTTTACGCACCACAAACGGATTCAAGCAGCAACCTGGATTTCACGGATCCGCTCGAAAGTTGGACGCCTACCATCGCACCGGCGGCAATGACCTATTATAAAGACGGTCCGATTAAGGAATGGCGCAATTGTTTATTATTGGTGACATTGAAGGGGAGTGCTTTGTATGCGCTGCAGTTGAATGAGGAAGGGAACCGTGTTGTAAAAGAGCAAGTTTATTTCAAAAATAGTTTTGGCCGACTTCGCGGAATTTGCATAGGGCCGCTGGGTGAGGTGTACCTAAGCAGTAGCAACCGCGACTGGAACCCCGCACCGGGATATCCGAAAGTATACGACGACCGGATTTTGCGCATAGCTGTTGCACACACAAGTAGTTTGGGAGGTGTGATAAAACCTGCCATGCAGGTAGTAGAAAAGCGCGTGGATGCTGCGGCACTTTATCAGAATTATTGTGCTTCCTGTCATAAAGAGAATGGATTGGGTGTGGAAGGGGTATTCCCTCCATTAAAAGGGAACCCGATTCTAAACCGCCCTACGGATTTGTTTCATGTGGTGTTTAATGGGAAATCGCCCGGCGGGAAGATTATGGGAAAAACCTATGATCAGGCCATGCCGGGCTTTTCCTTTTTAAAGGATGAAGAAGTGGCTGAGATACTCACTTACATTTCACAAACATTTGGCAATAACTCAAATGTCTTTTCTGCTACTCAGATAACAGAAGAGCGAGAAAAAAGGAAGAAATAAAATGAACAGACCTAATAATAAGCTAGTCCTAACCCCTTTTATATGAGAACTAATCAATTTATTTTGTTAATCGGCATATTCAGTATGCTGTTTGCGACAAACCTTCATGCATGGGCGCAAGGTACCCGGGTAGTGGAAGGATATGTCATCAGCGCAACGGATAAGGGTCCTTTGCTTGGTGTAAGTGTGCATGCTACCGGTACGGCCGTAGCAACCAAAACGAATGAGCAAGGGTATTTTTCGCTTCAATTGACGCTGCCAAGCGTCCTGCGCTTTTCCTATTTAGGATATACAACGGAAGAACTTGAGGTGAAGGAGGTGGGTAATCCGCTTCGTATCCTATTGGAAGAAACTTTTGCTAATCTTGATGAGGCTGTGGTGGTGGGCTATGGAGCCGTTAAACGGAGCTCCTTGACGGCGGCTGTTACTAAAGTGGAAAACAAGGGGCTCGACGAAATTCCAACCGCCCGACCCGAAGTTGCACTACAGGGAAAACTAGCAGGTGTCAATATTTCGCAGACCAGGAATGCGCCCGGCTCAGCACCGATAATCCGCATTCGAGGTGCGGGTTCTATTTCGGCGGGGAATGATCCCCTAATTGTGGTGGACGGTTTTCCAGGTGCCAGTTTTAGCAACATCAATATGAACGACGTGGCATCAATTGAGGTGCTTAAGGATGCCTCGTCTGCTGCTATCTACGGATCGCGTGCGGCCGGAGGTGTAGTGATTGTAACCACCAAGTCCGGAAAGCAGGGAAAGCCTGTTTTATCAGTTAATGCGTTTGGCGGTTTTTCAAAGGCGAAGCTCCACAACGATTGGCTCAATGTGAACGAGTATTATGATGCTATCACGAAATACCAGAACCGCGAATATGCGTGGATTGGTGGCGACACATCAATTCCAGTGTGGGGCGATAGCAATCGTCCGGCGGGTTATCAGGTGAGCCCTGCCGTATTGAATGGTACGGATGTGAACTGGCAGGATGCGGTGATGGAAACAGCTCCTTTTCAAAATTATGATCTGGCGGTGAATGGAGGAAATGACAATGTCAATTATTATATATCCGGCATTGTCAGGGATCAGCAGGGAACGCTACGGAATACTTGGTATCGAACCTATGGTGCCCGGGCCAGCTTAAATATCAAGGTAAACGAGCGTGTCGACCTGGGGCTAATGCTGAACCCCAACTATGCAACAAGCCGTATCGCACCCAATAATATGATCGACTATGCGAAATACCCTCCATTTGTGGCAATCCAAAACCCGAATGGTACGTACCCAACCGCTAGGAGTTATTGGGGTGCCGCGGTAACCAGTCAAGCTAATCCAATGGCCATACTGGAAGGGACCAATTATCGAGCTAATACCCTAAACACCATTGGTAATTTTTATGCTTCTGTAAAGCTGGCGGAAGGTCTGCTTATCAAATCTACCATAGGTACAAATATGGCTTATAACATAACCGATCGGTTTCAAGCGTCCTGGGCGTCTAGCTCAAGTACATCGTCAGGTTCTGCCATTGATTCGCGTACCATTAGCTTAATCAATGAGAATACCATCAATTATCAAAAGACTTTCGGAGCTGATCACGATTTCGGCGCATTAGGGGGAGCTTCTTATCAACACAACTTCTCCAGGTCGATGACAACATTGGCCGTTAACGGCTCTTTCAATAATGACATCATCCAAACCTTGAATAATGCAACCATTAATCCGGTTGGTACCAATACCCTTAAATCGGAATGGGGTCTCGTTTCCTATTTCGGACGTGTTAATTATGGCTTCAAAAATAAATACCTGTTTACTGCCTCCATCCGAACGGATGGATCGTCCCGTTTTGGCCCCGATCGTAAATGGGGGTGGTTTCCTTCGGCATCTGCTGCGTGGCGTATTTCCGGTGAGCGTTTTATGGAAAACTTAACCGTGTTGAGCGACTTAAAGTTACGGGCGAGTTTCGGGACTACCGGAAATATGAATATTGGTGACTTTGCGTATTTAGGTACGATAGGCGGCGGTATCTATACGGTAAACGATCAGATTACCAACTGGCAGGCCCAATCGACCTATGGCAACAGTAGGCTGGGATGGGAGAAAACACGGGAGCTTGACTTTGGTGTAGATGTCAGTTTATTCAATAACCGAGTAACCATTAATGCCGACTATTACCGAAAACGTACTGATGGATTACTTTATGCCGTATCAATTCCTGGTATTACAGGTTTTACATCTTCCCTTTCGAATGTCGGTGAGGTGGAAAATAAAGGCTTTGAGATTGAGTTGAGCACCAAAAACCTAGTGGGTGATTTTAAATGGGAAACCAGCTTTAATGTGGCGGCCAACAGAAATAAAGTGCTGAGCTTAGGAGGAGTGAAGGAACGCATCACAACCGACGGTTATGGGATGAGTTGGTTATTGCGTGTTGGCGAACCGATGTTTTCCTACTATGGTTACAAACAAATAGGCGTTATTCAAAGCCAGGAACAATTGAGCTCAAGCCCTGTGATGGCGGGATCTAAATTGGGTAACCCTATTTATGAAGATATAAATCAAGACGGTCTTATCAATCAACAGGATCGGGCAGTGCTCGGCAACTTTATGCCGAAGGCCACTTTTGGGATGACTAATAGTTTTGCTTATCGGAATTTCGATCTGTCCTTTACAATACAGGCCTCCATAGGAGCGAAGATGTACAATTTTGAAAATCAGTTTTACCAAGGTTCCGTACTGGGTGCTATGCGGAAATCCCTGATTGCTAATCAGTGGTGGTCTGCCGATGATGCCGGTGACGGTTTGCATCCGGCAGTATCGTTGAGCCAGCTTTCGTTCAACGCAAATTCAGATTACTACATAGAAGATGCCTCCTTTTTGGCGGTACGGAATATAAATGTAGGTTATAATTTTCCGGTATCAATTAGTCGTAAGATCGGTGCTAATAAATTACGGCTATTTGCTTCTATAAACAATGCGATATTTTTAACGAAAGGCGAATTCCATGGCTATAATCCGGAAGGATATACCGCAGGAGAAATAGCGGGTATAGATAGCAAACCTGGTTACAATATCGGTTCAGAACCTATAAACCGCGTATATACATTTGGAGTCAACCTAGGTTTTTAGGAAAAATAGATCAAAAATCAGTATTCAAATAACAAATTTATGAGAAGAAATTATGTTATAATAAGCTTGTGTTTGTCGCTTCTGGCTTTAAGCGCCTGTCACGATGAACTGTTAAATCCGGTGCCCGAGTCATCGCTGACAAATGTGAACTTTTATCGATCTGCCGACGATATTGACCAAGCGGTGCTGGGTATTTATGGACAGCTACAACTGCGTAAACCTACGGATTATCAATTACTGGAGATTGGTACGGATAATCTCTATATGTCTACTAATACGGTGATTGCGGGAATTCCGGAGGTAGATGGTTTAACGGTTTCTACCACAAATCCCCTGGTTTTGAGTTTTTGGCAAAGTACGTACAATGGCATTTTTAGAGCGAATGCAGTGCTGGCTAATATCGATACACCTACCGATTATCCTTCGGGTATGAAAGAGCAATATAGAGGTGAAGCGAAATTTATGCGGGCGCTTTTTTATTTTGATCTGGTGCGCGTTTTTGGAGCGGTGCCGTTGGTGACGACGCCGATTTCGGCAGAGGAAGCGACAAATGTTGGACGGACTGATGCTGAGGCGGTGTATCAATTGATCATAGCGGATCTTACAGGGGCGGTAGATTTGCTTCCGCTTAAGGGCGCAATTGCGAGCGGACGTTGTAACCGTGAAACTGCATTAGGACTGTTAGCAAAGGTCTATGTGAGTAAAAATGATTGGCAGGCGGCAAAACAAACGTTGGATCGTTTTTTTACGGAGTTTGGATCAACCTTTAGTTTGATGGAAAATTTTGGCAGCCTTTGGCAGGTGGCTACTGAAAATAACGCGGAAGTATTGTTTGCAATGAAATACACGGATGGAACCAATGGGCATAGCTTGTCTACGGCCTTTATCCCGAATGCCGGCGTACCGAACGTGGTGAGCAGGGGCGCAGAGATTGCACTTCCTTCCTGGAGTTTGCATAAACTGTTTGATGAAGAGGATAGTAGAAAAACGGCTACTATTGCAGAGCAATATGTGCCTGCTTTATCGCCAGGTGATGACCCGATCTGGTATCCCTATGTCTCAAAATACGCAATAACCCATACTTTTAATGCTTCCGGACTGGATTTACCGGTATTGCGATATGCCGATATTATTCTCTTACATGCGGAAACCTTAAATGAACTGGGGCAGCTCAATGCGGCATTATCTGAGTTGAATAAGGTGCGGGCACGGGCTTTCGGGAATACAACACATAACTATACGGCCCGCGAGGTGGCAGGCCAGGATGAATTTACGGATGTGCTGCTCAAAGAACGTCAACTCGAATTTGCGTTTGAAAATGAGCGCTGGTTTGACTTGGTGCGGAAGGAAAAATTTGTGCAGGTGCTGCAATCGGAAGAACGGAACTATAATCCTGCTAATGGGCAAGCACAGGTGGTTCCTTTACAGCCTGCTGCCTATATGCAGTTGTTCCCTATTCCACAAGCTGAAATTGATCTGGTGGGTAGTAGTGTGCTTACGCAAAATCCCGGTTACTAGTGAAATATCAAAGAAAGAAAATCAACCAAATTTCATCCTAAGCTCTTTTTATATGAAAACATACTATTTTATTTCAACGAAAAAACAACCTAAAAACGACTTGTCCCTAAATCCTATTAATCCGAATGCGAATGAGACAGAATCTATTTAAAATCAAAACGGCCACGAAAGGGGACTGGCTGTTATTAAGCATTCTACTTATTTCATTGCATGTATCTGTCGGAATACATGCAAGCTATGCCAAGGATTCGGATGCTGATCAACGCGTTTCCGCTGCGCTTCCTAAAGGGCTTGTTCTTCAAAGTGATTTAATTGGACAGGTACTGGATGGTAACGGGCAACCAATACCGGGTGTTGAAGTTAAAAATCTCACCAATGCTGCCGTCACTGTAACAGATCAGGAAGGTAAATTCCGGGTGAAAGGAACGAAAACTGATCGGATTCAGTTTCGAATGATTGGTTATATATCAACAACGGTAGATGGTAAGGACATTGGAAATATTGTATTGGCAATGGACGAAAAGCTACTCGATGAAGTCGTAGTGGTAGGTTATGGTACGCAAAAGCGGGCGAATGTTACGGGGGCTGTGGCAAGTATGAGCTTTGATCAATCTACCAGAAGCAGGGGCTTGTCAAACGTTTCACAAGCATTACAAGGTGCTATCCCTGGATTGGCTGTTAACCAAAATTCAGGGATGGCCGGTAATAATGCAGCAGAAGTATTGATAAGGGGGCTCGGAACAGTAAACTCCGCTGGTCCTTTGATTGTCGTTGACGGCATGCCCGATGTTAATATGAATCGAGTTAATGTGAACGATATCGAGAGCGTTACGGTTTTAAAAGACGCATCTTCTGCAGCTGTTTACGGTTCGCGCGCGGCGAATGGTGTGATTTTGATCACAACAAAATCTGGAAAAAGAAATACGAAAGCCAGCATTTCGATCGATGTGAAGCAATCCTTGGTGAAACCGACACGTTCGTTCGACTTCGTGAACAATTATGCAAAAGCGATGACGGCGACGCAACGAGCGCAAGCAGTCAATACCGCGGCCAATAATTTCAATTTCAAGAATGGGACGGTTGATGAATGGCTTGCTTTAAGTATGATCGATCCAAAGCTTTATCCGAGTACCGATTGGTGGGATGTGGTGTTACGAAATGGGGAAAGCGGAAATTATAATATCTCGGCTAATGGCGGAAGCGAAAATAGCAATTATTATCTATCGGTTGGCGTGTTGGATGAAAAAGGGATCCAAATAGGCAATGATTTTAAACGCTATAATACTGCATTTAATTTTGAGACGAATGTCACCAAAACGATTAGCGCAGGTATTCGATTTTCCGGCAACTGGTCAGACTATAAGTACAATTACGAGCAGGGAATGACTGCCAATTCTACAAGCGGCCTGGATTTGTTCACATCACCAGCGGGGATTTTACCCTATGATCCGGAGACGGGTTATTATGGTGGCGCCATGGCTTACAATGAAAGCCCACAGGCTAATAATATTTATGCCGATTATATGGTGCGCAATCTGAACAACATGAACCAAAAGCAGGCATTGGCCAGTGGTTATTTAGATTGGAAACCCTTCAAAGGGCTTTCCGCACGCGCCAATTACACATTAAATTACGAGACCCGATTTCAATGGAGAGCAGATATGCCAACGCAGCTTTATAATTTTCAATTAAACCAATGGACGCGCACGCTGGTGTCCGAAAATGAAGGTATATCAAATGTTGACCAGGAAAATTATAAAACCCAATTGAATTTACAGGTACAATATGAAACTAAAATCGCTGAACAACATGATTTTTCCGTGTTGGGTGTTTATAGCGAAGAATACTGGAAAGATCGAATTTTATCCGGAAGTAGATTAGACCGTTTGCATCCTAATCTACATGAGATCGATGGCGCCTCTCAAGATGTACAAACGGTTTCAGGATCTTCTTCTACAGAAGGTATGCGGTCTTATATTGGGCGTGTCAATTATGTCGGTTTTGGCAAATACCTGTTAGAAGGGAGCTTTCGTGTCGACGGGTCTTCGCGCTTCCTTCCGGGAGATCAATATGGGTTTTTCCCTTCTGGATCTGTTGGTTGGAAGATTTCCGAAGAATCTTTTATGCAATCGTTCAATAGCAAAATTGGCTTGAGCGCAGCAAAGTTGCGCGCTTCTTATGGTGCCTTAGGTAACAACAGCGGGGTAGGACGTTATGAACAATTGGAGACCCTAATCGCCAGCCCTTATTTTTTAGGAGAAAGTGTAGTTACCGGATTAATCAATAAAAAGTTGATCAATTATAACCTGACCTGGGAAAAAACACGTGTATTCAATATCGGGCTTGATCTGGCATTTTTTGATCATCGATTGACTTCTGAGTTAGAATATTACGAGCGAAAGACGATCGGTATGAACAGGCCTTCTGATATTTCGATCCACTTATCAGGGCTGTATACAGCGCCCCGGAGAAATATAGGCGATATGCTCAATAGAGGTGTTGAAGCAAATGTGACGTGGAACGATCGAAAGGGTGATTTTCATTACATGCTTAACTTTAATGTAGGTTATAATAAAAATAAGCTTTTATCCTGGAATGAGCCGTTGCAGCGAGGGTCTGTGTTCTTGGACATGCCTTATAATTTCGTCTACGCATTCGAGTCATTAGGAATTGCGCAGACTTGGGAGGATGTTTACCAAGCAACGCCCCAAGGCGCTTCTCCAGGCGATATTTTGTTGAAAGATGTGAATGGTGATGGTAAGATAGATGCCAATGACCGCGTTGCATATCCAGCCTATCAACTGGGGCGGCCAAAGACCAATTTCGGACTGCGAGGAAGTGTTGATTATAAAGGATTTGACTTTTCCTTCCTGTTGCAGGGCGCTACGGGAAGAAAAGAATTTTGGATGAATAGAGCTAATTCCAATTTTATCGGTGCGGCCAACCAGGCAATCACAGTTGATCAGTGGGAAAATACGTGGAGTTTGGATAATCGGGATGGAACGTATCCGCGATTGCAGCCAAGCACGTTGGGGTCTACCAGCACAAATGGTTATTTAAGTACCTTCTGGTTACAGAATATGAATTACCTGCGTATAAAAAACCTGCAATTGGGCTATACCTTTCGAAAGCAATTCGCATCTAAACTCGGGATTCATGGAATCAGGATATATGGCTCTGTCGACAATCTGGCCGTTTTTACTTCATTTAGTGGTTTAGATCCCGAAAAAAGTACCTACACGAATGATGCCTACCCGATAACCAAAAGCTTCGTGTTCGGACTTAATGTTGATTTATAACGAGATAGCCTTTAAAATATTTATAAAAATGAGAACAAAATATAAAGAAATATGGGTCTTTGTTTTGCTGGGGTTAGGGCTTTTCTCCTGTAGAAAAGACCTTTTAACACAAGATCCAACCACCACACCGAGCACGAATACCTTTTGGGTGAATGAAAACGATGCATTGTCTGCCTTGATGGCCAACTACGCCACTTTTAGACCTTGCTTTGATCGTGATTACCATTTTGATGGGCATGGCGAATTTTTGAAAATGTGGAATACTGGCGCGGCGCCCATATCGATTTCAGTCAATAATCCAAGTAGTTATGGTGGTGGTGCCTCTGCGATGTACCGAGCATTGTATGGTTCCATTTTCAGCTCCAATTATGTAATTGAAAACGTGCAGAAGTACTTATTGCCAAAAGCGAATTCGGAAACTTCAAGAAGTACCTTGGAGGCGATCATTGCGGAAGCTCGTTTGTTAAGAGGAATTACTTATTTTAGGTTGATTTCCTTATGGGGTGATGTCCCATTCTTTAATCAGGCAACTCCTGCTCCCATTGAGGCAGATACAGTTTCGCGTAGCCCTATCGCAGTTGTGAAGGATTCCATTATGGCAGATTTTACGTACGCGGTAGAAAAACTTCCCAATAATGGCAGCGAGATTGGAAGGGCGGGGAAACCTGCAGCATTGGCTTTTCGCGGTAAATTACAATTATTTTGGGCTTCTTGGAAAAAGAACGGCTGGCCCGAATTAGCCGGGTTTTCAACTTCCTCTGCGGAAGCGCAGGAAGCATTTGCAGGTGCAGCCGCTGATTTTAAACGGGTCATTCAGGATTTTGGAATTGTATTGTTCCGGAATGGAGAACCTGGAGAATGGGGAGAAATGGGGAAAGCGGATGTTTTGCCTAACTATTACTACATGTTTATCCCTTCTACCGGTAACTTAAGTCAGAACGAAGAGATGATTATGGTGTTGACACATGGCGGGCCAGGTACGAGCCAAAGTGAGGAATACCAACGGGTGTGGACCGGGCCACTAGTAGCATACGGTCAGAATCAAGCGATACCGCGTTATGAATTAGCCGATCGTTATCAATCAACTATTACAGGCGATTTTTTACCCAAAATGGTTCAGATGAATCCGCAGACAAATCCCAATGCCCGTACAGCACCGAACTCGGCCGTGAACCCTGCATCTTATCAAAATCGCGACTACCGGATGAAGGCGACCTTGCTATGGGATTATGAAAAAATAATGGGCATGACGGCGACGGATGCAACGGGATACCTGCCTTTTATTTATAAGACTTGGGGAGCACCTGTAACATTGGATGGCATTTATTATCCATCCACATTTACAGATAATACCACCAATCTTTCCGGTTTACAATCGCGCAAATTTGTGCGTAACTATGCAGGTGTTGCAAGAAGCGATGGTAATTACAATTGGCCGCTTATTAGACTTGCGGATGTTTATCTAATGTATGCTGAAGCAAGCAATGAAGTGAGCGGTCCTCAAAATGACGCGATCGAGTTGGTTAACCGCGTGCGTCATCGCGGAAATCTTCCACCTTTAGCACCTGATAAAGTGGGTACAAAAGCTGATTTTTTCGCTGCGATCGAGCAAGAGCGTATTGTTGAGTTGTTTGGTGAAGGGCAACGTGCTTTTGACCTGAGAAGATGGCGTAAATTGGAAGACGTATTCGGACAAGCTTATGGCGAAGGCAAGTGGTTTATGGATACGTATGGAAATAATTGGGAACGGTTTTTTTATAATGAGCCGGAGTTGACCTACCAACGCTGTTATATTTATCAGATTCCTGAAACAGAAAGAACCCGAAATCCGAACCTAAGTCAGAATATTCCATGGAGATAATGGGTTTAAGTAAAAAGTAAAAATTCAAAAGTAAAAATAAATGCTGCATGCTGGAAAGTCGTCATTCTGACCGACGTGTCTTTTAGGACTTTTTAGACTGCTCTCAAAAAAAAATAATATGGGAAATATGAAATATAGGTGTCTAATATACGTATTACTGAGCGTCCTTATTACTGCTTGCAAAGATGACTATCCCATCGATGATGATCACTTGTTGATCACGGATAGAGCAGAATGTTATGTAAGTAATTTTGAATTACTCGGCGCCGATTTCCAGACTGTGCGAACAAAAGCTGCTGTAGTTGATACAGTGGCTCAAACGATCAATGTAAGCGTGATGTTCGGTACCGATCTGAAAAATTTATATCCACAATTTAGTTTGGTAACGGATGCTACCTTGGAGCCGAAGATTCAAGGCAAAGAAGATTTTTCCGTGCTGGATCAACCCAGGGAGTGGACGGTAGTCTCAGGGAACCGAAAGGTACGTAAAACATATAAAGTGTATCTAACCATTCAGCAGTGATGGTTAAGTCCGCATAAAATGCATGTGGTTTAGCTTTTAAATACTTGTCTAACGGTAGATTAATAAATAAAAAGACGAAACTATCCTGATTTGCCAACCACGCGATGAAATGAACTAAGCATAGCGCGCTCTTGAACGCCGCTGAAAAACATACAAAAAGTGGAAAATAGATCATGATACCTGCCTGCGGTAAACAGGGTTTCATCACCTTAATAGAATAAATTATATACGGATGAAAAACATCGTTTTATACAAAAATAGGTTGTTGCTTTTTTGCTTGATCGTGTTATTAGCAAATTGCAGCGACGATGCCTATGAAATTCCCCAAGCAGGGGAAGGCCTACAAAATGATCTTATCAAAAGGTCTGTCGGGCCTAATGTAGTCGGTACTACTATCGACTTTGCATATGCTGCTGCAATTTCTGAACAGAGCCTGCTGAGCACGATAACGGTTGAATCGAGTATTGTTGGTGCAGCTGGAACCGGGTTGGAGAATGTATCTTATCATACCAACAGTAGCGGCTTAGATGTTGGCGTTCAGGTCGGCGCGCCGGCCGTGCAAGAAGGTAACTCATGGAAAGTCAACTTTACTACAGATACCGCTGCTGCAACATTAAGGTATCATTATGTTATTCCTGAAGAAGCAAGAGGGCAGTCCATTGTATTTACATTTAAGGCAAAGGCCAAGGATGGAAAAGAGATTTCAATCAAGACCGAGCCCTATGAAATCAGCAACATGAGCATGCAGTTAGACTTGGTGGGAAAAGATGGCGAAACAGCTTTCTTTTCCATAGAAGATATGAAATGGTACAATGCTTCCGAAGCGGTAACCAAAGCGGATAAAATTGATTTGATTTACCTGTATCGAAATTTGCCGACCGTAACTTTTGGTCATTCGTTGGTATCCCCGTCTGCTGATCCAATGTATTTGCCTAACCTTACTTTGCCGAATGGTGTTGATAGAAAATCGAAATTCGTCAAGGCCTGGCAGCTTCAAGATCAACAGTTGGCGCGACTGCAATATGGTGTTTATGTAGATGATGTAGATCTGCTGGGAAAAAGCTTTACAGATGCACCGGATTTTGCCATCAATTTAAAAGCCGAAAGTGGACTCTGGGTTGAAACTGCCGATGGTAAGTACCGTGCATACATTTTTATCAATGCATTGAATAATGTCAGTAAGGAGATTAAAGTAAGTATAAAGCGGCTAACGGTTAAATGAAAGTTATGAAAATGCGTTTTATGGCGCAATCCTATTTGTGGAGAGGTTGCCTTGGCGTTCTCTTGGTGACGCTGCTTCCCTATCTGACCTATTGTCAAGATACCGCTTTTTCTGCCTCCTATCGGGCGGCGCAGGGCCGTGGGGATAAACGTCAACTAAAATTTGAAGTATCTGTGCCAACAGCAGGTTTATATAAACTGCATACTCATGTAAAAAATAAAGTAAAAACGGTCGATCCGTCAGCCATCGAAACCGTCTATGCTACGTTGAAGTGGGAAAACGAAAGGCCTACCAAACGGATTTTTTTTGATCGCCACAATAAGGGCGAACAAGTAGCCGGCATTTTCCCGCTGCGACAAGGGAAGCAATACCTGACTTTTTGGTTACCTCCGGATATCAGCTTTGATGGGTTTACAATAAGTCCTTACAATGCGCCAAAAGTACCAGAAGCAGCTCAACACTATCAGCCGCAGGTTTTACCTTCAGAAGGACACCCACGACTATGGTTTACGCAAGAAACATTAGCGCTTATCAAAGCGCGTTTAGAGCAGGGAGAGAATCATGCCCGATGGGAGGACGTAAAGACCCGGGCGAAAGCTGTGCACTCCTTTATTATTGATCCGAAGCAGGAGATGTTTTATAACGAAGCGGTTGAGAAAGCAGCGGAGGCAAAGGCCTTCTATTATGCGATGACGGGAGATATTGATATAGGACGGGAAGCTATTCAATTAATGACTGATTATTATTCCGTGCTTGAATTTGGCAACGTAAGTTATGGGGATATCAGTAGGGAAATCGGGCGCGCTATCTATATCGGCGCCTTAGTTTATGATTGGTGTTACCCTTTGCTGGAGCAGGGCGAAAAAGAGCTCCTACGTAAACATATGATGCGCCTGGCCCGGGATATGGAGATCGGTTGGCCACCCTTTTACGGAGTTGAAAGTATTGTAAATGGACATGGTAACGAAGCACAAATTTGTCGTGACTTATTAGCAATGAGTATTGCTATCTACGATGAAGACCCGCTTCCTTACCGATACACTTCCTATACTGTATTGGAGCAATTGCTGCCCATGCGCGCTTTCGAATACCAATCGCCCCGACATAATCAAGGGGTAGATTACGGAGCCTATCGCTTTGGTTGGGAGATGCATGCGGTTTGGTTGCTATATCGAATGAGTGGACGACGGGTATTCGATGAGAATATTAAAAACTTAGCCTATTACTGGCTTTACATGCGTCTTCCGAATGGCGAAATGTTGCGGGATGGTGATATGTTCAGCCTTGTTAACAACAAAGGCCGCTTTTACTGGAAGCAGCCGCAGACAATGCTACTGGCTTATGCTTATGGCGATGACCCCTATATTAAGGGTGAATTTGAGCGGGAGGGAGGCCTGCCGGATAATCCCATACTTTTTCTATTGGTAAATGACCCAAACTTAAAGGCCGAGCACAATCTGCAAGCGCTGCCTTTAACGAAGACATCGGGTACGATCCTGGGCTCGATGGTGGTACGTACGGGCTGGGATAACCGGCCGCAGAGCGAGGATGTCATCGCTGAAATCAAGGGAGGCGGCTATATTTTCGGTAATCATCAACACCCAGATGCCGGCGCAATCCAATTGTATCATCACGGGTTTCTAGTTGGTGATATAGGGTTGTATTTATCGTATGGGCCGCCATACGATTTTAATTTCAACAAGCGCTCCATCTCACATAGCATGCTTTTAGTTCGCGATCCTAAAGAACCTTTACTTTTCCGAACCGAGGCAAATGACGGTGGTGCACGTTTTAATCAGCGTTTTCCACGAAGCCCCGAAGAAGTGACGTCAGATGCTTGGTTTGATAACGGTGTAGTATGTTCAAGCAGTTTCGGACCTTCCAAGATAAGTCCTCGTTTCAATTACTTTAAAGCTGATTTAACCGGGGCTTACACGAGTAAAGTTAGTTCTTATGTGCGAGGTTTTTGTTTCTTGAAATTGAACCGAAAGGACATCCCTGCCATTATAATCTTAACAGATGATATAACAAGTGCTGATTCAAGCTTTGCTAAGTACTGGCAGATCAATACATTGAACAGTCCGGATACGCTTGGCGATGGTTGGGTCTTGCATAGCGAAGCGTCCGGTCTTCGAGGGAAAGCTTTTGTATCCATGCTCTTGCCAAAAACATCGGATCGGGAAGTCGATATTTTATCGGGTAAACGTGCCAACAGCACCTTTGAATTTCAATACGAGCCGAAATCGAGCAGACCCGAAGCCAATGCACACCGCATTATGGTTTCTCCCAAGAAAAAAGAAAAACACCATCGATTCATTGCCTTATTTCAGATTGGTAGTGAGGAAACTGGAAAATTGCCCTTTCAATTTCAAGAGGAACAAGGGCGTTATTCGCTCGTTATCGAAGATCAGGTGGTAAATCTAGGAGCTGGTTCTAACCTACAACAAGACCGGCTCGTGCTTACCGTTCCTTCGGAAAAATCACATTATCAGGTGTTGATTACGGATTTACAGGCAGGTTATTGGCATATAAAGACTGGAGCAGGTGATTTCTTTCGTAATGTGAAGGTGATGCCCGGAGAAAATACACTTCATTTTGAGGCGGACCCTGGTGTTTATCAGGTGATGCCTGGTAGATTATACCAAGAGGAGAAGTGATTCTACTCTGTACTATATTAGGTTCTTTGAGTTATAATAGGGTATCGTATGGCTCCTTTCGCGCGACGATTTATTTGCAATAACTGCCCTTTTTCCGCTTCGGTAACAATCAGGCCTAATTTACCTGATGGATCAAATGCGCAATTGGTCGGGTTGTTGCCGGGTAAAGGAATTCTTTCGATCGTGCTCCCTGTTGGGTCAAAAACGCATATAGATCCGCTGCCGTAAACCGCCACGTATAGATTGCCTTCATCGTCAAAGGCGATCCCATCGGGGCCAATAGGCCCGCCTGTGTGGGCAAATATCCGTGGGTTTTGCCAGCTGGCCGTTGCGCTGTGCCAGGTTCCTATCCAAAGGCGATGCTTGGCAGTCTCGGCAATTACTAGTTGATTGCCATCAGGTGTGAAAGCCAATCCGTTTGGATATTGCAAGCTACGGGCAACTATAAGGAGTTGTCCGTCTTGCTTGTAGCAACAGACGTAGGCATCTGTAGCATCAAGGCTTGGTCCTGGGCAGGTAAATACCAAATTACCCAGATCATCAAAGGCGAGATCATTCGGCATGTTCAACGGTATGCCTTTAATGCTGCTGAGAACAGTTTCTAACTGCGTTGAAACAGGATCGTAAACCCGGATGGCGTTAAAACCCGCATCGCAGAACCATAAACGTCCCTGGGCATCGAAAGTTAAGCCATTGGGCCGACCACCGGTATGCACGTTTATCAAGCCCTCGTTTGTATAGGCAAGTAATGATTCGCCCTGCTGTTCAACACACCAGAGGGTACCATCCGGCGCGAAAGCCGGGCCTTCGGGAAAACGGATGCCTTGTGCGAGTATATGTATTAAAAGCGGTGGATGTGCCATTTTTCTATCGATCGATTAAGATACTATAATGCTACAAAGAAAATAAAAATACAGTTTTTTGTATACAAAAAAATAATATATTTGTATACAAAATTATTTTATCCCAATTGAAATATTAAAATCAATCATAAAAAATAAAAAGATCATGGTAAATAAGAGGCAACGGTCTGCCGAGATACTGGAGACCAACGCGCAATGGATTCCCGGAGGAGTCGTGTCCCTTAATAGAAAATCAGACCCAAATATCTGTTTCGAAAAGGGAGTAGGCAGTAAAGTTTACGACGTTGATGGCAATGCCTATATTGATTACCAAGCAGGTTTTGCTGCTTCCTTTTTAGGTCATAATGACCAAGATATAAATGCGGCGGTATCAGCTACCTTATCAAATGAGAGCCTGTTGATGGGTGCTGGGCCTACCGTACTTGAAGGCGAGTTTGCCAAGCTTTTTTGTGAGGCAGTGCCAACGGTAGACAGCATTCAGATTACCACTACGGGTTCCGAAGCCACGTATCATGCTATACGCATTGCGCGGGCAGTTACCAAGCGAGACCATGTTATTGTGATGCAGGGAGGTTATAATGGTTGGCATAACGATGTTGCCTGTAATGTGATCAGCGCTAAACAGGATGTGGGGGTACGCGTGAGCCCGGGTGAGTACCCTTTTGATGCGGGCTCCGCAGGGATACCAAATGCGCATAAAAATTTAGTGCATATCGTTAATTACAACGACCTGGATTCAGTGCGTTACGTATTGAAACGTTATCCAATAGCTTGCATCATTCTGGAACCTATCTTACAGAACGTGGGAATTGTGAAGCCGCAGGCGGGTTATTTACAGGGACTGCGTGCTTTGGCAGATGAAGAAGGTTTTCTGTTGATTTTTGATGAAGTAAAAACAGGTTTTCGACATGCTTTAGGAGGATATCAGTCTATCTGCGGCATTCAACCTGACTTGTCAACCTTTGGAAAAGCTGTAGCGAATGGTTACCCGATGGGGGTTATTGCCGGAAAAAAGAAATATATGGATTATTTTGTGCATCCAGAGAGAGCGGAGCGTGTATTGATAGCAGGTACGTATAATGCGTTTCCTTCTACCACCGCCGCAGGTATTGCTACGCTAAAAAAACTTGCATCACCTGAATTTGATGTTTATGGACATGTTAATGCTTTAGGGGATCTAATGGAAAACGGATTGAATGATATTTTGAGTAAATTAGGTCGACCTTTTTATGTGGCACGTCAAGGATCGGCTTTTTGTACCTATTTTATGGATCATCAACCGGTGGATTTTCATGATATTTTGGATCATCATGATTTTGACTTGGATAAACGCTATCGCCTTCAATTAATTGACAGAGGAGTTTACCATTTTCCGCTTCCAATTAAACAGGGTAGTATATCTTATGCACATAGCCTGGCAGATATTGAACAGACATTAGAGGTTACAAAGCAAGTTATTGAAGCATTATATTAAAATGAAAATTACAAAAATTGAAACCTATGTTTGCCATGCGCGTATGCGTAATTGGATCTTTGTAAAGGTCTTAACCGACCAACCCAGTTTGTGGGGATGGGGCGAGGCTACACTCGAATGGCATACAAAAGCTGTAGTGGGGGCAATCGAGGATTTATCGCAATTACTTATCGGCGAAGATCCCCGGCGGATCGAACACCTTTGGCAGATGATGTACCGCCAGCATTTTTGGCATGGCAATGGCATCGTACGCGGTACCGCAATCAGCGGCATCGATATTGCGCTATGGGATATTGCCGGTAAAATCCATGGTGTTCCCTGCCATGAGCTATGGGGTGGTCGCGTACGCGACTATGTACGTCTTTATTGTCATTTAGGTGGGGGACGCATGGAGGACTTTTATGAGACGAGCCCCGCTGATGCCAATCGTTTCGCAGCGCTTGCCCTTCAGGCTGTAGAACAAGGTTTTACGGCCTTCAAGTCAATGGCGGTTCCAGAAACCATGTCGTTGGAAGGTCTACAGCCCCTTAAATACGCGGAAGCCTGTGTCCGTGCTATGCGTGACGCGGTGGGGGATCAGATTGATATTATGGTGGATTGTCACGCGCGTCCCAGCCCGCGTATGGGATTGCTCTTTGCCAAAGCCTTAGAACCTTATAACCTTTATTTCTTCGAAGAGCCCTGTTGGCCGGAAGCGATGGATGATATTGCGATGATTCAACGAGCGGTTAAGACACCGATTGCATCAGGCGAACGGTTGGTGGGCGTGTATGCTTTTCGCGAGATGCTCGAAAAACGCGCGGTTAGTGTTATTCAGCCCGACATTACCCATTGCGGTGGATTAACGGAGGCGCGTCGCATCACTGCATTGGCTGAAGCCTATCGTGTATCGGTAGCTCCCCACAATCCACAAGGACCTATCAGTACAGCGGCATCACTTGAGCTGGGTTTTGCTACCCCATCGTATATCATTTGCGAGAGCGTTCATCAGGATGTTCCCTGGCGGAATGAAGTTGTAAATGAGGGCTTTTCCTTACAGGAAGAAGGGCGATTGATCTTCCCTAACAAGCGGCCCGGATTAGGCATCGAGATTAATGAAGAAGAGGTCAAAAAACATCCTTTCCAGACGGAGATTTTACAAAGAACCTTTTATAAGGATGGAAGTGTAGGCGATTGGTAAAATTGTTTTATGGAAAAAACAAAAGCATTTAAAGAACAGGTTGTCATGATTAGTGGCGGTCTTGGCGACATTGGACAGGCAATAGCAAAAGCTTTTGCCAGCGAGGGGGCCTACGTGGCTATAGGTGACATCCTTCCCGTAAGCGAGGCCAATAAAGTACGCATCAACCTGGGCATTGCGGAAGGGTATTATCATTACCAACAAGTGGATGTACGTGATGGGCAGGTGGTTGCAGATTGGGTAGAAGCGGTTACACAATATTGGAAATTGCCGAGTATCGCCATTGTCAATGCGGCCACGGTAACACTGAAGAATTTTCAGCAGTTAACGGATGTGGAATGGAATAATGAATTGCAGGTGAACCTTTCGGGTGCTTATTTTTTTGCCAATGCACTTGCCAAGCGCCTGGAAGCTAAAGGGCAGCCCGGAAATATAGTGTTTTTGGGCAGCTGGGCAGCCCATGCGGTGCACAGTCATATTCCCGCTTACAGTGTCTCTAAAGCAGGGATCCGGATGCTGTGCCGTTCTATGGCCTTAGCCTATGCCGCTGTTGGCATACGGGTTAATGAACTGGCTCCGGGCTATGTAAATGCGGGCCTCAGCAAAGCAGTTTGGGAACAAGATCCTGATTTAGCAGCACAAGCGAAAACTAAAGTGCCTTTACACAGCTTGATCGAAACGGATGAGCTTGCATCGCAGGTATTATGGCTTTGCCATGCTCAAAATAAGCATATTACAGGAAGCACTTTTTTAATTGATGGCGGTCTTTCCTTGGTAAGCATAAGTGAAAAATGATGATCGAATAAGATGAAGAAACAGGAATTGGTAGATACATGTCCCGGCTTGCAGGGTTTTTTTGGACTAGCGGAGGCTGATATTACGCCCACACTAGATATCTATGCCCGTAATTGGGGTGCAGCAAAACAGGATCGATACCAAGAAATTCATCGGCCATTATGCATGCAATGCTTGGCCATTTCAACGACGAAAGATGCTAAAGCTCTTTTTTTGCTGACGGCTGATTTGGGCTGGTGGAAAAATGCAGCGGACGAACAGCAGATCAGGCAAGCAATTCTTTCGGCTTGTCAGCTCACTGAGGATCAGCTCTTGCTGTGTTTGTCGCATACGCATGCCGGACCTGTCATTTGCTCTACGGATTATGATAAACCGGGTGGCGAACACATTGTTCCCTACTTGCAATTATTGGTAGAAAAAGCCATTACCCTCATTAGGCAATGCACCGAAAATAAGGTATCGGCGAAACTGACATGGACGTACGGAACCTGCGATTTAGCAGCAAATCGCGACCTGGACCTGGAGGGCGAAATGCTAGTGGGCTTTAATCCAGTGGATGCCGCAGATCAGACTTTATTGGTTGGGCTCCTTGAAAAAGATAATGGTGAAAAGCTCGCCGTTCTGGTAAATTATGCCTGCCATCCAACTACCTTGGCGCATGAAAATATAGCGCTTTCACCCGATTATGTAGGCGCCATGCGCGAGCTGGTAAGGGCGCATACAGGTGCCGCCTGTCTTTTCTTGCAAGGCGCCTCGGGCGAATTGGCTCCCCGAGAGCAATATGTGGCAGACCCGGCAATAGCAGATGCGCATGGACGTAAACTGGGTTATGCCGTTTTATCGACCTTAACGGGAATGTTGCCCGCCGGGGAAGCATTGCTTTATACAGGGAAAATACCATCCGGCGCTGACCTTGCTGTATGGACACGTGCTGAATACGAGATGCCAGATACGATACAGGCTATGCTGTTAACCGTTGATTTGCCCCTAAAGCCTTTGGGTGCAGTGGAAGAAATAGAACAGGCCTGGACAAACTGCCAGGATCGGGTATTGAAGGACCGACTTTGGCGAAAATTGAACACGCTTCGTAGCCTAGGAAATGGAAATACAGCAAAAGCAAAGCTATGGATTTGGAAATTGGGAGCCGTGTTATTAGTTGCCCAACCCAATGAAACATATGCTTGCTATCAACAACAGTTACGAGCTGCTTTTCCGGATACAATACTCGCCGTGGTTAATATAGCCAATGGTTACATAGGTTACTTACCACCCGCTAGCCTATACGCAAAAACGATGTATGCGGTGGAACAAACGCCTTATGCAAAGGGAGCACTTGAAATATTAATAGAATCGACCATTAGCGCCTTGCAAACCATTAAACCATGAACTTAAGTACACTGGATATAACCATCTTTTCTCTCTACATACTTTGTATTCTATTGCTCGGTTTGTATGCATCCAAGCAGAATAAACGAACAAAGCGGGATTACTTTTTAGCAGGGGATAAACTTCCGTGGTGGATGATTGGTGGTAGTATTATCGCGGCTAATATAAGCAGTCATCATCTGGTGGGTGCTATGGGTGCTGCCTATAGTCATGGTTTTGTGGCAGTTACCTTGGAGTGGGGGGCTATATTAATTGGTTTCAATGTACTATTATGGGTTTTTTTACCCTTTTATATCCGTAACGGCTTTTATACGGTTCCCGAGTATTTGGAGAAGCGATTTGGTCGATCTACCCGGGCTTTATACGGCATTCTGATTCTTTTCACGTATGTATTTGTTGAAATTGGCGCAGTACTCTATCTGGGCGCACTCTCCTTATACGCTCTTTTTGATATTCCTATTTTATATAGTGTGCTCGCCTTAGCCATTTTTACAGGAATTTATACCATCATTGGGGGGTTAAGAGCGGTTATCTGGACCGAGATGGTGCAACTTTTAGTGCTGCTGGGTGGTGGCTTGGTGTTGACTTTTGCAACGGTAAAAGCGGCTGGCGGTATTCAAACCATTGCTGCATCTGCTCGCCATTGGAAAATGCTGTATCCTGCTGATCATCCGGATTTTCCATGGACTATGTACCTTGGAGGACTATTGTGTATCAGTGTTTTTTATTGCGCAACCAACCAGTTTATTGTGCAACGTGTATTGGCTGCAAAAAATGAATGGCACGGGCGTATGGGTGTTATTTTTGGCGATTACCTGAAATTTTTGGTACCGCTTATTATCACCGTACCTGCTTTGGTAGCACCGGCTTTTTTACCAACTTTAGAAAGGCCAGACTTACTTTTTGCGACACTTGTAGAGACATTGTTGCCCAGCGGTTTAATTGGACTGGTGATGGCAGGCTTAATTTCTGCTATTATGTCGCACATCTCGGGTGCTATCAATTCTTGCACAACAATTTTGACGGTTGATTTCTATTTACCTTATATCAATAAAGAAGCAAACGATCATACTGCCGTGCGGTTTGGCCGATTGGCCGGTATCTTGATTGTTTTAATCGGTATCGGTTGTGCGCTGCTACTAATGCGGCATGCTGATAAGCCGGTTTTCCTTTACTTAATGAACTTATATGGACTGTTTACACCGGGTATCGCCACCATGTTCCTATTAGGTGTTTTTTGGAAAAGAACCACTTCGTCAGGCGCGATGTCAGCGGGTATTTTAACTATCCCACTTTCTTTATTGTTGGAATCCACATTTCCCGATATGCCGTTTTTCAATCGTACGGGTATTGTTTTCTGGTCATGCATGCTCCTATGCGCGGTAGTAAGTTACTTAACGAAAGCGAAGCCTGCCGAACAGCTGCAAGGCTTGCTTTGGAAAAAAGAGGTGCTAAAACTACCAGAGGTAGAAAGGAAAAATTATGGCGGATGGAAAAATCCCTTTTATTGGTGGCTTTTAATTACACTCTTCGTATTATACTTCTATGTCCGATATGCATAAAAATAACTCAAAAAAAATAGTTGACATGAAAGCGCAGCCCTCTGGCCCCAAAGCGCTCCAATGGTTAAATGCCCTTGTTCCCGGTATTATTACAGCTGCCGTTGTTTTTGGTCCGAGTAAAATGACCATCACATCAAAAATGGGCGCAAGTTACGGCACATCCCTGCTTTGGATCGTTGTGGTAGCTATTGCGCTGATGGCTATTTATACCGGGATGGCCGCCCGTATAGGGCGGGCGAGTAAGCTTTCTTTTTTAGGACTTGTACGTCAGAAATGGGGGCAACCCGTTACCATGTTTATTGGTGTTGGAATTTTTTTGGTAACTACTTCCTTTCAGGCAGGTAATGCCATCGGTGCGGGAGTGGCCATGGCTGAGCTAACGCATACATCTACAACAGCTTGGGTTATCCTCTTCAGTCTATTAGCTATTACGATGCTCTTTTTCCGTTCTTTCTATAAGTTATTGGAAAAGGTGATGATCAGTATTGTCTTATTGATGTTATTTTCTTTTGTAACGACACTCGTGTTATCGCGTCCATCACCGGCGATTTTATTGGAAGGATTAAAGCCGAGTATTCCAGACGGTTCCATGCCCTTGGTTATTGCTTTTGTAGCGTCTTGCTTTTCGTTGGTTGGTGCGCTTTATCAATCGTATTTGGTGCAAGAGAGGGCTAAAAGCTTAAAGATGCAAGATAATCGGAAAGTGGAGGACAGAAGTTTGCCCGGTGTTTTGCTGCTTGGTGTGATGAGTGCCTGTGTAATGATCTGCGCAGCAACGGTACTGCATACACGTGGAATAGCTATCGTGAGTGCGGCTGATATGGGTAAGTCACTTGAACCCTTATTTGGAAGTTTTTCAACCATTTTATTTTTAGTGGGGCTATTGGGGGCCGCTATTTCGTCGTTGATTGGCAATGCCACCTTGGGAGGGACCTTGTTGGGAGACGCTTTGGGTAAGGGTTACAGCATGAATGATGCAGGTATTAAAATGTACATCGCTGCCGTGATGCTTATCGGCGGAATCATAGCCATTTGTTTTGGTAAACTGCCCTTGGAACTGATTGTCTTTGCACAAAGCATCACCATTTTTGTGGTACCCACTATTGGCGTTGCTCTATTTTCAGTAGCTAACGACCGACAAATCATGGGCGATCTGGTAAATTCGGGTTCAACTAAATTTTTTGCAGCCATCGGCCTGCTCGTTGTATTCTGTTTGGCGGCGATTCATCTTCAACAACTTATTTTCAATTAAATATATGGAAGCACTTAAACAACGGTACGAAACATTATTGGCACCTTCCGCTGCACTTATTAATGATCTGAAGGACATCGAGGGAGATTTGCTGATTCTGGGTGTAGGCGGTAAAATGGGTCCTAATTTAGCACGTTTGGCCAGACAGGCACTGAACGAGGCTGGTAAAGCGGATGTACAGGTAATTGGGGTTTCCCGCTTTTCCGATACCCAACTGCAACAGCAGTTGGAGGCTGAAGGCATTCGGACAATTGCTGCAGATTTGCTGAACGATAACGACCTACAAAGCTTACCTTTCGCGCCAAACGTGATTTTTATGGCCGGCAATAAGTTTGGAACTACCGGTAAAGAAGCCTTCACCTGGGCGATGAATGTCTATCTTCCCGGCCGGGTAGCTGAAAAATACAAAAATGCCCGCATGGTGGTGTTTTCATCGGGTAATATCTATCCATTTGTATCGGTTACATCGGGTGGCGCTTCTGAAAAAGTGGCTCCAGAACCCATCGGTGAATATGCGCAATCTTGTTTAGGACGCGAACGCATTTTTCAGTACCACGCACAACAGAATGGTACACCTATGTTGATCTATCGTTTAAATTATGCAAATGATGTCAGTTATGGAGTACTCGTAGAAATCGGAAAAGCAGTAAGAGATGGCCAGGCGGTTGATCTCACAACCGCCAATGTGAATGTCATCTGGCAAGGTGATGCAAATGAGTATGCCCTGCGAAGCTTGAAATATTGTAGTACACCGCCAAAAGTGCTGAACATCACTGGCCCTGAAACCGTATCGGTGAAATGGGTAGCTGAAATCTTCGGCGAATTTTTCAATCGTAAACCAACGTTTGAAGGTACAGAACAAGGGGTGTCTCTGCTCAATAATGCGGCTGAGTCGTTTGCGCTTTTTGGTTATCCTCGTACGCCATTAAAAACCATGATCGGTATGATTGCGGCTTGGTTGGATGCGGGAGCACCATTACTAAATAAACCGACACATTTTCAGGAACGGGAGGGGAAATTTTAATTCATCGTATATGTTAACAAAGGAAAAAAGAGCATTATTACAAGAGGGAACAGTAATACCTGCACACCCTTTAGCTTTGACTGCCAAACTCGATGTGGACGAGGAAAAGCAACGAAATCTTACTCATTATTATATCAATAGCGGTGTCGGCGGCATTGCGGTAGGTGTCCACACAACTCAATTTGAAATTCGTGATCCAAGGTTCAATCTATATGAAACCGTTTTGCGCTTTGCGGCCGAGGAAATAGCGGATGCAGGTTTAAACCGTCCTTTCATTAAAGTAGCTGGTATTTGTGGGCCTACGGCACAAGCGCTTCAGGAAGCTGAGTTAGCTATTAAATATAACTATGATCTGGCTTTGCTGAGCCTTGGCGGATTAAATGATTGGACGGATGACCAATTGATTACACATGTAAAAGCGGTTGCTGCCCGTATTCCGGTTATTGGGTTTTACTTACAACCCGCCGTGGGGGGGCGTTTGCTTAGCTATCACTTCTGGGAGCAATTTGCGCAAATAGAAGGGGTAGAAGCCATCAAAGTAGCTTCTTTTAATCGCTACCAGACTTTAGATGTGGTACGCGCTGTTTGTACTTCGCCTCGTAGTGAGGATATTGCCTTATATACAGGCAATGATGATAATATTGTAGCGGATTTGCTGACACCCTATAAATTTTTGATTGATGGTACCTGGAAAGAGAAGCGTTTTGTGGGAGGGCTGCTTGGCCATTGGGCTGTTTGGACTGAAACGGCGGTGAAGCTTCATCAGCAGATTAAACATTGCATTGCCAATCAATATCAAGGTGTTGAAGATCTTTTAAGGCTAGGTGTGCAGGTTACAGATATGAATGCGGCGCTTTTTGATGTTAGCCATAATTTTAAAGGGAGCATCGCCGGTATTCATGAAGTACTGCGTCGAAACGGACTGATGGAGGGTATTTGGTGCCTGAGTCCAAAAGAGATTTTGTCTCCAGGACAGCTTGAAGAGTTAGATCGTGTTATAGCGGCTTACCCGCACCTTAGCGGTGCACAACCTTCGTATTGATAAGGTAGCCATGATAACAAAGCAGCAGATTGATCAACTGGTGGATCAGATTTTACCGCAGATGATCGGTATACGAAGACATTTTCATCAATTTCCGGAACTTTCTTTTGAAGAATACGAAACATCGGCTTTCATCAAAAGCTATTTGAATGAGCAAGATATTCCCTGGAGACCGCTGGCCAATACAGGTATTGTGGCGACACTAGAGGGAAACAGGTCATCCGACAAAGTCATCGCTCTCCGTGCCGACATGGATGCCTTGCCTATTCAGGAAGAGAATGATCTTCCCTTCCGATCGGTTCGAAGCCAGGTAATGCATGCCTGCGGACATGATATCCACTTGGCTTCTTTACTAGGCGTAGCGACCGTTCTTCGGCGCAATAGATCAAGGATGGCGGGCGCGGTGCGCTTTATATTTCAGCCTGCAGAAGAAAAGCTGCCGGGCGGAGCGCAACAGATGATCAAGGAAGGTGCGTTGGAAGGCCCTGTACCAACTTGGGTGATTGGTCAGCATGTTATGCCCGAATTGCCTGTTGGCAGGGCTGCTTTTTATCCCGGTAATTATATGGCAAGTAACGATGAGATTTATATAAAAATCAAAGGGAAGGGAGGTCATGCTGCTCAACCTCACCAGAATATAGATCCGGTGGTAATTGCAGCACAATTAATTCTAAACCTTCAATCACTTGTAAGTCGCGTCGCAGACCCAAGGATCCCCACGGTACTTTCATTTGGAAAAGTGATTGCTGAAGGGGCTGTGAATATTATTCCGAATGAAGTTTCCTTAGCGGGAACCCTGCGTACCCTAGACGCCAGGTGGCGTATGCAGGCGCACCAGAAAATTAAAGAAATCCGTGAAGCTGTTACGAGTGCCATGGGAGGCCATTGTGAAGTACATATTGTGAAAGGTTATCCGGTGCTGCACAATGATCCCTCGCTTACAGAGAAGCTCAGCAAATTGGCTGAAAAGTACTTAGGCAAAGAAAACGTGGTTCCCATAGACGTATGGATGGCTGCCGAGGATTTTGCTTATTATGCGGAGCAGGTTCCTTCATCTTTTTTTCGCTTAGGGGTACAGAGTGTTTCTGGTTTACACACCGCTACTTTTAATCCGGACGAAGGTGCCTTGCGCACTGGTATCGGGTTAATGAGCTTTATGGCTTGTAGTTTATTGGAAGGTCATGTCTCTTAATCGTCGGACCTTTATGCAGCAGGCCGCATTGCTGGGGTTTTATGCGGTGGCATCAAAGCCATGGATCAAAGCCATCCGGCAAACCGTTGACGGAAAGCGAATTGGTATCATCGGCCTGGATACCTCACATAGTATTGCTTTTACCAAAGCGCTGAATGCAGCTAATGCCGACCCGGTTTATAAAGGCTTCCATGTAGTGGCAGCCTATCCCTATGGCAGTAAAACAATCGCAAGCAGTGCAAATCGAATTCCCGCCTACATCGAAGAAGTGAAAGGAATGGGAGTGGAAATATTGCCTTCTATACGCACACTTTGTGAGGCGGTTGACTATATATTGCTGGAAACAAATGATGGCCGCATACATTGGGAGCAAGCGAAAGAAGTAATTGATTTGGGTAAAACTTTGTTTATCGATAAACCGCTTGCTGCTTCTTACAGGGATGGTTGCCGAATTCTTGTTTATGCTAAGCAAAAGGGTGTCCCCATTTTTTCCGCATCTTCGCTCCGATGGGCAGATGGTATCGGCGAATTGCACGAAAAGCATAAAATCGGTGATGTCAAAGGTGCCGACACTTTTTCACCTTCACCCCTTGAACCCACGCATCCTGATCTTTTTTGGTATGGAATTCATGGAGTGGAGATGCTCTATGCGATCTTAGGTGCCGGTTGTACCGAAGTAAGCAGGATAACCACAGCGACTACCGATATTGTTGTTGGAAAATGGCCCAATGAACGTGTCGGAACTTTTAGAGGCATGCGGGAAGGAAGCGCTTTCGGAGGCATTGCTTTTGGCGAAAAAGGTATACAGTTAATAGGTGGCTATCAGGGTTATAGCCAACTTTTACAGCAGATAATCAATTTCTTTGAGACCGGTATTGCACCAGTTTCTGACCAAGAGATGCTGGAAGTACTTGCCTTTATGGAAGCAGCTGATATAAGTAAGAGTGAAAACGGTCAGGTCGTGTCCTTGACTGAAGTGTTAAAAAGATGAATCGAAATTTCGCGAAAACTTAATATCGCATGTCGGAAACAGTAACTTCCGACGGATAAAAAGAATACGGGCCTCCCAAGATTTGAGTAGGCGCTAAAAGGTATTTAACCGAACTATCCTTTTTGTGCCTGCAGCCGGCGTATTGCAACCAGCGTTTCATTTCCGCAGGCAACCATTCCCGCTTCTTCTATATATAGGCAATAATCAGCGATATTGTTTCTGCTTGCAGAGAGCATAGTTGCAATGTTGGAAAAATTGGGTTTGAAAGGAACGCTCTTGGCGATGATGGCTAAAAGCTGTTTCATTTTCCGTCCGGTTGCCACGTTCATATCAGCAAACAAAGGAATATCAGATTCTAACGTTTGATTGATTATCTGTTGCAACCGTATGTCAAAATCGCCTTCTAATGCAAATGGGTAATATCCTCTTCTTAAGTACTGAGCAAAGAATTTGAGCGGATGCTTCAAGTTCGGTATTTTTACCTGATGCGCCAGAATATCATCCAAAGAGTATACATCCGAGGATATTTGATGAAAGAGTTGTAAATATTCCCTAAATGATAGCCCCTGCATATGGTGCATAACAGCTCTACGACTTAAATCGGAAGCACCCTTGTTAATGTCCAATACGGAAGATCCGGTGAAGATAACTTGCAATTCGGCATAATAGTCATAAATTAACTTGAGCTCTTTTGACCAGTTTTTATATTTATGAATTTCGTCTATAAAAAGGTGTTTTCCTCCCTGTTTGACGAAGGCGTCGGCTAAGTCTATTAACTTGTGATCGGCAAAATAAAAGTCCTCAGCGGTAACATAAAGTGCTTCTGCCGGATTCAAATTTTTCTTGATGTATTGTAGGATGAGCGTAGTCTTACCGACGCCTCGCGGTCCGGTAAGGCCGATCATTCGGCTTTCCCAATTTATTTCTGCATAGGTATAGCGAAGAAAGCTTGTATCAATAGCCTGTAAAAGCTTATGAAAATATTCCAATAATTTCTCCATAGCAGTTAATTTTCACAAAGATAGCTATTTTGCACTGTAATAGTGCAAATTTCAGTAAAAAATGCACTGTGAGAGTGCA
>NZ_LR027848.1:1296296-1443183 GCF_900607235.1 Olivibacter jilunii
AGCGTAGTCTTACCGACGCCTCGCGGTCCGGTAAGGCCGATCATTCGGCTTTCCCAATTTATTTCTGCATAGGTATAGCGAAGAAAGCTTGTATCAATAGCCTGTAAAAGCTTATGAAAATATTCCAATAATTTCTCCATAGCAGTTAATTTTCACAAAGATAGCTATTTTGCACTGTAATAGTGCAAATTTCAGTAAAAAATGCACTGTGAGAGTGCAAAATAGCACGCTTATGGATTTTTATCCTGCCGGTTGAATGGGTTTAGGGATTTCCCGTACTTCTACCGTTCCGCCATATAACAAAACCGGGACGGATTTGGCGAGCTCCAGGGCTTGCTCTATACTTGCAGCACGTAGTACAACCTGGCTTACAACACGAAGATTGCCGGAAAGCACGCTTTCTTTTTTTACGGTTTCCCCTCCGGTACCTGATACAGTGTAGCTTTCTCCGGGAAAAGCAAAGCTGAGCACATATATGCCTGCTGCTTTCCATTGCTCAATCAAATTGTTCCATTGCACACCTGCCGATTTAACCTGCGCTTCACTATAGGTTTCGGGTACACGTACTAATAAACTGAATTGTTTCATTTCCTGGTGTTTTGCGGTTAACGTCAATGCTTGGGCTGACTGATTGAAGGTTCTGTAACTTATCAATGCCAGGCCTGCAAAGACGGCTAATAGACCTAGTTTCATATACTTTTTTTATGCAAAGATGGCGCGTTGGAAAAAGCAATCCTTGTAAAAAATCATTGATTACCAAAAAGAAGGTGATTTGAAAAAATCAGTGGGTGTTTGCCCGGTAAATAGCTTGAAATCCCGGTTGAAATGGGGTTGATCGTAATAACCGTTTTCAAAGACCAGGTCAAGAAGCGATGCCGGATTAGGTTGATGAACAATAGCGTTCATTTTTATAATCTGCGAAAATTGTTTAGGAGAAGCTCCTGTTACTTTTCTAAACCGCTTTTCGAAGGCGTCTTGGCTGATGCATAAAGCCGCAGCAAGCTCCTTTATTCGGATATTTCCCCTTGTTGAATGGATTTTATGGATCGCTTCTGTTACCAATAGATCGGGCGTACGGTTAATCAGTATGGAGATTAAAAATTCCTCCATGCAGGCGATTCTCAATTGGTTGTTGCTCATTTCGGCTAGGCGCTCTTCCACAAGTGCTAGCGTGGCGGGTGGTATATAATGGTCTAAGGGAACGGTCTGCTCAAATAAGTTGTAAAGCGGTTGTCTGAAAAAGGCAGACAGGCCCTGTTCACTGAATGAGACAATAAGGGTGCCTGAGTTTTTCTTATAATGGATAAACCGAACGGACTTTCGCAATCCTGACAAGGCGATGTTTGGTAAATCGACGGAGCGGTCGTTGTTTATATACGATATTTGGCCGCTAAGACGAAAAGCTAAAGCAAATGAGGCATTAGGTACCACTTGGTTGGTTGTATCATACTGGCTTTCAATGATTTTATAATCTTTGATAAATGGCGTTAATTGAGCCGTAGGTATGTACGTTGTAATTTTCATTATAGGGGTAGCCTGCGTCCGTTTTCGTATTCTATGATAAATATAGTGAATAGAAAGGGAATTTACTCATTTCGTAAACTCCTCACCGGATTGGCGGTTGCTGCTTTAATGGCTTGAAAGCCAACAGTGAGCAGGGTGATCACCAGCGCCAGTACAGCCGCTACGAGAAAAACAAGCCAGCTGATGTGAACACGGTAATCATAATTGTTAAGCCACTGGCTAAGGTAATACCACGCGACGGGCACGGCGATGATGCAGGAAGTGCTTACCAACAGGATGAACTCTTTGGAAAGCAATTGCAGTAAGTTAGCGACGCTGGCGCCTAATACTTTGCGGATGCCGATTTCTTTCGTCCGTTGCTCGGCCACAAAACTGGCCATGCCGAAAAGTCCCAGACAGGAGATGAAGATGGCCAGTACGGCAAAGTAAGAAGAAAGCTTCCCGATGCGTTCTTCTACCTTGAATTTGTCTCCGAATGCTTCGTCCACAAAGGAGTAATTAAAGGGTACGTCTTCCACGTATTTTTTCCAAACACCTTCAATGGCGCTAATGGATCGTCCCGCGTTCTGTTTGGGGTTTAGTTTCAGTACGATATTCACCATAGCATCATACGAATCGAGATGATAGAGCGTGGGGCGTACCGGAAAGAAAGGTGATTCCTGCAGGATATCGTTCACGACACCTATAATGGTGAAACGCTCACCGCCTTGTCGGATTGTTTTCCCGACAGGATCTTTAAATCCCATAAACCTGGCGGCGGATTCATTGATGATAAAAGCCATGGAATCGGTAGCGAATGCTTTTGAAAAATCTCTCCCCGCCTTTATTTGCCATTGCACGGTTTTACCAAAATCAACGGATACCGAGTTGTTCGGAAAGTCGGTCGCCAAATCGGGGTCTTTGCCTTCCCAATCAAAACCGCCGTTGCTATTCCATACCCCGGTAAGGAGCTGACAACCGGCCATTTCTTCAATGGCACCGGCGTTTTTCAGGTCTGTTCTGAAGGCTTCAAAATGTTGTCTCAGTTCACCTTCGAGGGGCAGGTTTATCAATCCCTTTTTGGTATAACCGACCGGTCGGCTTTTGGCATGCTGAATTTGCTGATAGACGATAATGGTACCGATGATCAGCATAATGGAAACCGTAAACTGTACAACCACGAGTACTTGGCGCGGCACCGAAGCAAATCGGCCAACTTTGAATGTCCCTTTCAGTACTTTCAAGGGTTGGAACGATGACAAATAGAACGCCGGATAGCTACCGGCCAATAAGCCGGTGATGACTATAAAGGCCAGGCTGGTGCACCAGAATAGGGGGTTGAGCCAAGGGATTTCGATTTTTTTGTCGGCCACCTCATTAAAAGAAGGTAGGAATAAGATGACTAATAGCAAGGAGAGTACAAAAGCGATCAGCACGGTGATATACGATTCTGCAAAGAACCTGCCGATAAGTTGCAGGCGATGCGAGCCGACGGTTTTACGGATGCCCACTTCCTTGGCGCGCTTTTCACTTCGTGCGGTCGTCAGGTTCATGAAATTAATGCAGGCCAATAGCAACACAAAGCCGCCGATGAGGCTAAACAATCGTACGTACTGGATACTCCCCCCGGTATTGATACCATTGCGGAATTCATTATACAAATTCCATTTACGCATGGGTGCAAGAAAACCACCCAGTTAGTTTTCGCTTCGTCTTTCCCTACCTTATCTGACTTTACATGTTTGATTTTACGGGAAATATTCTCCATATCGCCCTGTTCGGTAAGCTGCACAAAGGTTTGGCTGAAGTTGCTGCCCCATGGTTTTTCCATTTTGTTGACCCAGGGGTTTTGAATGATCCATAAAGACCAGGGCAGGATAACTTTTACCTTATTGAAAGAGCTGTTGTTGGGTAGGTCTTCATAAACACCGGTTACCTTCACCTCTTGGCTGCGGTCTACCCTCAAGGTTTTTCCCATGGGATCTTCCTCGCCAAATAGGGCTTGGGCCGCAGAGGCGGATAGTAAAATGGAATGCGGATCATGTAAGCCGGCACGTGTTCCCTTCAGCATTTGCAAACTGAGCATTTCAGGGGCGTCTTCTTCGAAATAGATGCCTTCTTGGCTGATATGTTTGTCGCCCACAGAGAGCAAAGGGTTGTAATACCAGGATGCCTGTACCACATATTTGAAATCATTTCCGTATTTAGCCCGTAATTCCGGGCCCATCAATGCAGGGTTGGCGCTCTGTGTACCTATTTTACCGTTAAAATTGGCATGTTGCATCACTTGTGCGATGCGATCATAGTTTTTGTGGTAGCTATTGTACGTGAGTTCGTCATATACCCATAAACCGATCAGCATGACGACGGCCATCCCCACGGCAAGTCCCCCGATATTGATAGCGCTATACCCTTTGCTTTTAACCAGGTTGCGCCAGGTGGTTTTCAAATAGTTTTTGATCATAGCGTTTATATTCCGCGACCGATTTCCGGTGTTTAGCAGAAGGCTATCATCAACTAAGCCAAAAATGTAAATGACTGATTTTGTGTTGTATAAGCTATTGATTGGTGGTGTAACTGTTCGATATTGAACACTCGCTGTTCATTTGTGGACGGATAGGTTTGATTGCATGATCTCATTCGATATCGGCAAACCGAGAACGGCCTCTTTATAAAAGGGTACATTGCACTATGATAGTGCAAAATGTTATAAAAAATGCACTGTCATAGTGCAAAATGAAGATAAAATTAATTTATAGAAAACTTAGCTACGGGCGAAAAGGCGAGCGAAATGATTATCAAGATGCTTTCGCATGGCATTCCGGAATACCTCGGGATTACCAACTTTTAAAATGTCAACCAAACCCCGATGCGAAATGAATGTTTTCGATTGAGAGGCTTTGGTTAATAAGCCGCTCGTATGTACATATTGAAACACCGGTAAAAGCATATGCTGGAAATCTTTCAGCATTTGATTGCCTGATATTTCATAGAGCTTCCCGTGAAAAGCGATTTCATCTATAATATTAAATAGGGTCGCGTCCGGATTCAAGGGCTCATTGGCAACAATTTTGTCCAATTCTTCCAGGTCGGTATCCGTAATACGTTCAAATAGTAAGTCCGCCATACCAACCTCCAGCACCAAGCGCATTTCAAATAAATCCCGTAAGGTTTTCTCAGCTAATATGCTCGGATGGAGCGATTTTTTTAAAGGTGAGAGCAAGTCCGGATTGGTGAGCACAGCACCACGATGCTTTTTCGAATCGATCAGTCCTACCATGCGCAGCCGCAACATCGCTTCGCGGATAACCGTGCGGCTCACGCCCAAAATTTCAGCGAGCTCCACTTCTTTTGGAAGCGCATCCCCAACTTTCAAGCCCTTATTAATAAATAAGTCGATAATCTTCATTTCTACTCGATCGACCAGACTGGAAGTGTCTAATGTGCCAAATTGCTCTGAGATTGTGCTTTTACTGCTCATAGGGTGTTATGCTAAACTTGCAACAAAGATAATGAATTGCAATCGTTATTATGTTATACATATACTTGTTTTTTTCTTGCATATTATTTTTTTAATCTCTATATTTGTGCATTATGTAATACTTAATACTTTTATACCTGAACTAGTAATTATGAGAGTAAACTTAAAAATCCACCTTGTAGCGATACTATGTACGCTGATAGTGGGCTATGAGCAAGCGTATGCACAGACGAAACGGATTGTCGGTCAGGTTGTTGATGCAACAACGAACGAAGTCTTGCCGGGCGTTACCATTACGCGCAAATCAACGGGAACAGCGGTACAGAGCGATCTGGAGGGGAAGTTTAGTTTAGATGCGGAACCGCAGGATGTGCTGATGGTAACCTATACGGGCTACACGCCAAAGGAAATTATTGTGGGGAAAGAAACCCGGCTCCGCATTAGCCTTGAAGTGAATGTGCAAACAATGGATGAAGTGGTGGTGGTAGGTTATGGAACACAGAGCCGATCGAACATCACCGGTTCCATTGCTAAATTGGATAAAAAAGTACTTGAAAATGTACCGCGCGCAAACGTAGCTTCGGCCTTGCAGGGTGCTGTGCCGGGTTTACAAGTAGTTAATAAAACCGGGCAACCGGGTGCTGCTCCGATGTTGCGTCTACGAGGTGGCGCCTCCATCAATAATCCGGGAGGGCCCTTGGTTGTGGTTGATGGGGTTATACGCGATTTAAATGATATTGCTTCAGAGAATATCGAGTCGATGGAGTTATTGAAAGATGCTTCGGCCACCGCGATTTATGGCGCCAGGGCAAATAATGGGGTTTTATTGGTGACTACGAAAACGGGTAAGGCCGGTACGGCGCAGATCACGTATAAGTTTACCGGTGGATTTAATCAACGGAGAAACGGTTATCGATATATGAATGCCGGTGACTATATCTACTACACGCGTTTGGGTTATTTGAATGCGAACAGAACGGAGGCACAAGTGAATAGCTCCCGTGGGCTTGGACTGCTGACTGATCCGGCTAATTTAGCGACTTTTGATATTCGGCGGTATACACCGGAGCTTAACTATCTTGTAAACGAGGGCTGGGCTGTGCTGGATGACCCATACGGCGGCCAAATTATTTATAAAGATCACGGTGGTGAGGTGGAGGATATTTTATTCAGAAACACCACAACGCAGGATCATTATGTCAATGTTACGGGCGGGAATGAACGGGGTAAGTATTTTGCCTCCTTTGATGCCTATAATGAAAAAGGGGTGATTGTGGGTTCGGATTATAAACGCTACTCGGCAGACGTAAATGGCTCGTACAAAATAAAACCTAATTTGGAGGTGTCTACGGGTGTTACGCTATCTACTTCCTCTCAGTATGGTGTTGCGGGGTCAGAAGTAAATGCGCTATATCGGACGCTGGCCATTTGGCCAACGTTCAATCCCTGGCTCGATGAAGCGAAGACTTTACCGAACCCCGGGAATGGGGTTAATGACGGGAACCCCTTGTATTGGTTATCACGTATCTCCCGAAAAAATGAAACCAATCGCGTCATTGTAAATGGCTCGTTGAAATGGGACATTCTTCCCGGCTTCTATTTTAAAGCTACTGCCAATGCTTATATGCTCGAGCAGTTTAATGAGTCCTTTCAGAAGTCTACACAAACCTATGCTAACATCTTTTCGGATCCACCATCTATCGGTAGTACTTCCAGAGATGCTTACCGAAACTTGAATCGGGATTTTCAGACGCAGTTCAATGGCCTGTTCAATTATACCAAAACCTTTAACGATAAGCATAATTTCAATGCCATGGTTGGGGCGGAATACTACAATGTAAAAACGGATTACATGCAGGTGTACGGAAAAAATGCACCAACCGATGATATACCTACGGTAAATGCCTCGACGGTTTTTGTACCGGGAGATAACACCAGCACGCAGTCGGAATACCGCATTATATCTTCTTTGGGCCGCCTGGCCTATGACTTTGACGGTAAGTATTTAATTAATGCGGTCTATCGCTTGGATGCGGCGTCCAGCTTAGCGGCCGGAAATCGTACCGGATTCTTTCCGGGGATTTCAGCGGGTTGGAATATGCATCAGGAACACTTTTTTGCAGCATCGGCCCTATCGAAATATATCTCGACCTTCAAACCTAGGGTGAGTTATGGTGAGAACGGGAATATTTCGGGGCTGGGCAGGTACGAAGTGCAGGGAACCTATAGCCTGCAGACCAACTATAACGGTGTGGCGGGTTACTTAAACACCGAACCGGTTAATAGCAACTTGGCCTGGGAGAAGAGTAAAACGACAGGGCTAGGATTGGATCTGGGGCTATTCGATAATAGAATAACGCTGTTGTTCGATTATTACGATCGCCGGACGAGTAACTTGTTGACCGATTTGTCTCTTCCAAGTTATATCGGGTTTTCTTCGATTACCACCAACCTGGGTACCTTACAAAATAAAGGATATGAGTTTGCTTTGAATGCGCAGCTACTGCGTAAGCCGGAAGGTATTAACCTGAATGTGGGTATCAATGCGGCTTTTGTTAAGAACAAAATTTTAGAATTACCCTATAATGGCAACGAGCATAATCGCCAGGGCGGCTTACAGGTCTATGATCCGAAATCAGGTCAGGTCGTTTGGGTCGGTGGTTATCAGGAGGGGCAATCGATGGGCGACATTTATGCCTATAAACAGGTTTCTATTTTTAAGGATGAACAAGAGGTGCAACAGTTGGCCGGTAATCGAACCGATGCTATTGCCGGGATTACCGGACCTAATTTGCCGGCCGGGCCGAATGGACGCATCACACCGGGCGACGTAAACTGGCTGGATGTAGATGGCAATAATATCATCGATTCGCGCGATCAGGTCTATATCGGTAATATTAATCCGAAATGGACGGGGGGATTTACAACCAATTTAAGCTATAAAGCCCTGAGCTTATTTACGAACTGGGAGTTTGCGTTGGGACATACCATCTATAACGATTTGGTAGCGCGGACCTTGGGAAATTATCAGGGAACTTTCAATTACATCGAGCTGCAGAAACAGGCTTGGTCTCCAACAAATACGGTAACGGATATTCCAAAAGTATATTTTGCCGATCAGGTGGCGGGTTCGAAACAGAATTATACGCGCGGAAATAACGCAAACCCGGTGTTGAACAGTAATAATTCCAGGTTCTATGAAAAAGGGGATTACCTGGCTTTGCGTGAAATCACCTTGTCGTACGATCTGCCCAAAAGCCTATTATCAAAAACGCATTTGCTTTCGCAGGCTAGAGCATATGTAAGTGCTAACAATTTGTTTTACATCACCGGGTTTTCGGGCCCGACGCCTGAGCCGCCGGTGAACGCGAGTAACCTCGCGACGGGAATATACAGTGGTACGTATCCAACGCCACGCTCTTTTGTCATAGGTGTTCAGGTTTCATTTTAAGGCGATAAATCGGTGAGATCATCCTTTATCAAATGAACGAATGTAAAAAATAGTATAGCAACTTCATTGCCATTGAAAAAAAATTATTTAAATGAAAACTACAATGATCATATCGCTTATAGCGATCAGCATAGGTGCCACGGGCCTTACTTCGTGCAATAAAAAGCTGGATTTGGTACCGGTGAGTACCATCAGCGATGCCAGCTATTGGAAAACGCCGGATCAATTTGACGCCTTTGTTACAGGTTTGCATACCCGTTTCCGAGACCATGCGCAAGGTTTTATGTATCTGGGCGAACTGAGAGGCGATATTTTTGGAAATGATGCCGGTACCTCAGCCTCCTTTACCGGTGAAGCCTCGCAGGGCCTGGAACGGATGTGGTTACATAACCTTGACCTGGATAACCCCGGTGTAAGTAATTATGGAGATTTCTATAGTAACATCAATCAATTGAATTTATTGATCAGCAAATTGAATAGCACAAATGTTGTAACCGAAGCAACCAAGCAATATTATTTGGGCATTGCCCATGGTATGCGGGCCTTTTACTATTTTCAATTGTATCGTTCTTGGGGGAAGGCTATTCTGCAAACGGAGGCAATAGCGGATATTGATGTTGCTAATTTAGCAAAGGAAGCGAGCCCCGCTAATGAAGTATTGGACTTGGTGAAGCAGGATATTGAGACGTCGATAAGCCATTTTGGCTCGGATTATAGTATCCGAAGCAACAAAGCGTTCTGGTCAAAGTCTGCTTCGCTGATGCTGAAAGCGGAAGTTTTTTTATGGACCGCACACCGCGAGGGAGGGGCAGCAGACGCGGAGGTCGCTAAACAAGCGCTGCTTGAGGTACAAAGCAACTTGTCTTTGAACCTACTAACAAGCTATAGGGAAGTATTTGATGCCGCCAACAAAGGAAATGCGGAAATGATCTTTGTAATCAGGCATCAACTGAATGAAGCTACATTAGGGTTTATCGGCAATTTTGTTCCGCAAACGGGTTTGATTGCGAATTTCTATGATTCGCTTGAAAACAGGCAATTCAGTGTAACGGCCGATAATTATGGCGGTATACTGCGCGCCCCCACTAAAATACAGACCTATAGAAAATTTGAGGAGGACGATACGCGAAAAAATACCAGTATCCAGGCGGCCTATGAAAAGGATAACGAGGGAAAATACCGTATGGCGGGTTGTTTCCTGAGAAAATTTCAGGGCGAACAGAATGCAGGAATGAGGGCCTATACCAATGATTATCCGATTTATCGATACGCTGATTTACTTCTGTTGCTGGCGGAAGCAAAAGCGATCTTGGGCGAGAATCCGGCCGACGAAATAAATCAGGTCCGTCAAAGAGCCTATGGAAGTAATTATCAAGCTGCCGTACACGGCTATCCCAATCAACTTGTGGACACTAATCCTGCGGAGGCCATCTTGCAAGAACGCTTTTTTGAGTTTGTGGGAGAGGGGAAGCGCTGGTATGATTTGCGTCGTTTTGGTGATGCTTTTGTTTATAAGTACACCGGGCTTCCTGCTTCCGATGCGTATAAGTTATACTGGCCGATTGATCGGAATACCTTAACAAATAACCGATCGCTCGCGCAGACTGATGGCTATTCGCAATTTTAGATTGAGTGTACGAAATTAAATGATAACAAACATGAATAAACACTTAGCGGGTTTAATTGCTGCTCCTTTTACACCGATGCATGCCTCGGGAGCACTTAATTTAACGGGTATTGCCGATTATTATCGATTTTTGAAAGCCAATGGCGTTGCCGGTGCTTTTATTTGCGGTTCTACAGGGGAAGGGGCCTCGATGACCTTTGCCGAAAAGGTTGCTGTTATGGAGGCTTGGGCGGTGACCACCGCGGAAGACAATGACTTTAACGTAATGGCATTGCTAGGGGGTACCTGCCTGAGCGACTGCAAGGAATTGGCAAAGGAGGCTTATCGGCTCGGGCTCTATGGGGTTTCTTTCACGGCACCGTATTATTTTAAGCCGCCGCATGTAGCGGCGCTTGCGGATTGCTGTGCAGCGGTGGCTGCTGCGGTTCCGGACATGCCTTTCTATTATTATCATATTCCGGTGCTGACCGGCGTTGGTTTTCAAATGGCCGATCTTTTAGCGGCCGTTGATGGCAACATACCCAATTTTGCGGGCATTAAATACACGCATGAAGATTTCATGGATTTTTTAACCTGCTTACATTTTGCAGCGGGTAAATATGATATGCTCTGGGGGCGTGATGAAAATATGTTATCGGCTTTAGTGCTCGGGGCGAAGGGTGCGGTGGGTAGCACCTTCAATTATGCCGCTCCGCTTTACCACAAGCTTATCGCTGCTTTTGAATCGGCTAAGCTTGGGGACGCACAAAAGTTGCAGCAACAGTCGATCGATATGATTAGATTGCTCGGTAAGTATGGGGGCATCGCAACAGGCAAGGCCTACATGAAATTGGTGGGCATCGATTGCGGTGGTTTTCGTTTGCCGGTACAGAATATGGGTGAAGAGGAAACCGAGCGCTTTAGAAAAGATGTTCTGGCCCTGGGTTTTGACCAATTCCGGTCGGTTTTGCCTTGAGCACCAATTTTTTGTAATGAACACAGGTTTTTATCGTATTATTTCTCTTATATTCATGACAATAGCCATATCGGTGAAGGGCCGGCATGAACAAAGGCAGCTTGATTGGTCGGTAGCCTTTTCAATACCTGGCGCAGCTAAGGGGACGGTACATCCAGGTTTGGCCGGCCCCATTGTGGGGGTGTGCGATTCGTTGCTTTTAATTGGAGGAGGTGCAAATTTTCCGGACAAACTGCCTTGGGAGGGGGGTGTAAAGGCCTATCACCGGCAGGTTTATGTTTATAAAAAGACAAAGAACGCGGAAGAGTTGATGGATCAGGTTGAACTGCCGGTTGATCTCGCTTATGGTGCGAGTTGGAGCACGGCGGATGGGATGGTAATTGCCGGAGGAGAAAATCGGGAAGGATTGAGCGATCAAACGCTCTTGCTGCAATACCGGAAGAAGGGCAAACACCTTCAAGTAAAAAACCTGCTACCGCTGCCGTTTCGGTTAAGCAATGCAGCGATGACGTCTGTGGGCGATATCCTTTATTTGGCCGGTGGCGAGCTGGAGAAGGGCGTTTCTGATCAGTTGCTTGCCTTGGATATGCGGCAACCGGAGAAAGGATGGATAAGGCAAGTGAATCTGCCCTACCCTGTTTCCCACGCTTATTTGTTTAGTCTGGGTGATGCTATCTATTTAATTGGGGGCAGAAAAAGGAATGAAGGGACACTGAGTGATTTTTATCAGGGTGTTTGGCAATATCAAATCAAATCAAAAAAATGGATTGCTAAAGCGTCTTTACCAGAAGCTTTATCGGCAGGTACAGGGCTCGCAATGGGTGAAGATGAAATTTGGATATTCAGCGGCGATCAGGGCGCTACGTTTAAAAAGGTGGAAAGATTGCTGAGCGAAATTGCAGTGGAAGAAGATAGTGAAAAGAAGCGGGCATTGATCGACGAAAAGAATAACATACAGATCGCACATCCGGGTTTCGGGCGGAAAGTTTGGGCATACAATAGCTTAACTGATACTTGGCGGGTTAAAGAGGATCTTCCGATAAATGCACCGGTTACAACCACCGCAGTATGGTGGGGAGGGCAGGTATATATACCGAGCGGGGAGGTGAAAGCCGGCATTCGAACGCCGCTGGTGTTAAAGGGAAAGTTAAAATGATAAACGATCAATGGATAGACAAAACCAATGATAAACACCGCGCAATGAACCGAAAAAAATATTATCCTTGGTTAGTAGTAGCCTTGCTGTGGGTAGTGGCTTTATTGAATTACCTCGATCGGCAAATGCTGGCCACGATGAAACCCGCCATGCAGGTTGACATCACGGAACTGAAACTGGCTACGAATTTTGGCCATCTCATGGCGGTCTTTTTATGGATTTATGGTATGATGAGTCCCCTTGCGGGTATGATAGCCGACAAAACGAATCGTAAATGGTTGATCGTTGGTAGCTTGTTTGTTTGGTCGGGTGTCACATTTGGTATGGGCTATGCAAGCACTTATCATCAGCTTTATGTTTTAAGGGCTATTATGGGGGTTAGTGAAGCTTTGTATATTCCTGCCGGTCTTTCGCTTATCGCCGATTATCATCAAAAGCGGACCCGCTCTTTGGCCGTAGGCTTACATATGACAGGGCTTTATTTCGGGCAGGCACTGGGAGGTTTCGGGGCTACAATTGCCAGCAATACCTCCTGGCAGGCTACTTTTCATACCTTTGGTTACATCGGTATGGCTTATGCGCTGGTGCTGGTATGGCTATTGAAAGAATATAGACCCACGGCAACGACGCCACCTAGCGTTACAAGAACACCTTTCAGTGGGCTGTCGGTTTTGTTGCGGAACGGCTCCTTCTGGATGATCTTACTGTATTTTGCCATTCCCAGTTTGCCGGGTTGGGCTACGAAGAATTGGCTTCCTACCTTGTTTTCGAATAATCTGAATATCCCAATGGCAGCGGCCGGGCCTTTATCGACGATTACAATTGCCGGGTCGTCTTTTGTGGGGGTCATTTTTGGTGGGATGCTATCGGATGCCTGGGTGAATAAGCATATAAAAGGACGGATTTATTGCAGTGCGATCGGACTGGGTTTAACGGTACCTGCGCTGCTACTTTTGGGCTTCGGAAACAGCTTGCTGTTTGTGCTATTGGCAGCGCTGGGTTTTGGCCTGGGCTTCGGTATGTTCGATGCAAACAATATGCCGATCCTTTGTCAGTTCGTCGACACCAAACATCGGGCAACGGCTTACGGCTTAATGAATATGGTGGGGGTATTTTCCGGGGCGTTTATTACGGATCTTCTGGGAAGATTTGTTGATTCAGGCCATCTGGGGCGTGCTTTCGCAGTGCTGGCTTTTATTGTTTTAGCTGTTGTACTCCTGCAATTATCACTACTAAAACCGACCACAAATGATTTTCAAGAAGAATAAGATAAAGCAAGGTGTTTGCTTTTTTATGATCTGCTGCTTGTATGTGTTTAAAAGCGGCGCTACCGAGGTGATGAAGGTAGCTTGTATGGGTAATTCGGTTACTTATGGATATGGTTTGCAGGACCCTTCTGTACAATCGTATCCGGCACAATTACAGCAGTTACTGGGATCGAAATATCAGGTCGGTAATTTTGGCCATAGTGGGGCAACCTTATTAAAAAACGGACATAATCCTTATTTCAAGACGCAGGAATTTTTGGATGCATTGGCTTTTAAGCCGGATGTCGCCATCGTCCATCTCGGCTTGAATGATACGGATCCGCGTAATTGGCCCCATTACCGGGATCAGTTTGAGCGGGATTATCATTGGCTGCTTGATACCTTACAGGAGGTAAATCCAAAGGTAAAGCTTTATGTGTGCGTGTTAACGCCCATTTTTAGCGGTCATCCCCGCTTTAAATCGGGTACTTTTGAGTGGTATAAGCAAATTCAGAAACTGCTGCCCCTTATTGCCAAAACACATCAGGCTCAATTGATCAACCTAAAGGAACCTTTGCATAGCCGACCCGATTTGTTTCCGGATAACCTGCATCCGAATGAAGAGGGTGCTGAAATTATTGCCAAAACGGTCTTTAAAAAAATAACGGGAAATTACGGTGGTTTACAACTGCCAAGGGTATTTGCCGATCATATGGTGCTGCAGCGCGAAAGGCCTATTCATATTTATGGAATAGCGAATGCCGGGCAGCGCGTGGAAGTCCGTTTGGGCGAGGAGCAAGGCATGGCAGAAGCCGACGAGAACGGGTGTTGGACCGTATCATTGCGCGCAAGGGAAGCGGGAGGGCCTTATCAGCTGCTTGTGCGGAGTGAAAATCGAAATATCGTGCTAAGGGACATTTTAGTGGGTGATGTATGGTTGTGTAGCGGGCAATCGAATATGGCTTTTCCGCTGCGGGCTGCCCAAGGGGGAGCGATGCTTGCACAGCAGGCAGACAGCAGCATGAATTTACGCTTGTATCAGCTTCAAGGGGCCACGCCCACGAGTGATAAGGCCTGGTCTAAAGAAGATCTCAGGAAGACGAACGCATTGCAGTATTTTAACGGCATATGGAAGCGGGTGAACGCGGTAGATGCCGCGAGCTTCTCGGCCATTGGCTATGTCTTCGGTAACAGATTGCAACAGGAAACGGGCGTACCGATTGGCTTGATACAGCTTGCGGTAGGTGGCTCGGGGATCGAGTCGTGGATAGATCGCTGCAGCCTGGAGAATGATCCGCTGCTGGTGGATATGCTCAATAACTGGCGGAAATCTGATTTTATTATGGACTGGAATCGCGGGAGGGCTGATGTGAATTTAAAGTTTGCAACAAATCCCGGGCAAAGGCACCCTTACGAACCGGCCTATAATTTTGAAGCAGGTGTGGCGCTATTAAAGGATTTTACGATCAAAGGGGTTATTTGGTACCAGGGTGAAAGCAATGTGCATAATCCGGAGCTTTATACGAAACTTTTCAAGACCTTCATTCAGGGTTGGCGTCGGTTTTTTAATCAGGATAGCCTGCCTTTTTATTATGTGCAACTTACTAGTATAGGTCGGCCGGCATGGCCATATTTTAGGGATGTACAAAGGCGTCTTCAGCAGGAGATTCCGAATACGTGGATGGCTATCAGTGCTGATGTTGGTGATTCATTGAATGTACATCCGACCAACAAGATTCCGGTTGGCGAACGTTTGGCCAATTTGGCATTGGCGCATAGTTATGGTCGGGATATCTTGGCGGATGCACCTGAAGTAAAGGAAATGAACCGAGGAGGAGCGGTTTTGAATCTATATTTTACCACCGACTTGAAAACGGCTGACGGTAAGCCGGTAAAGGGCTTTGAATGGATTGACACGAAAGGAAATGTGCTACCCACAGCGGTGGAGATACAGCATAATATAATACGGATCGAAGTACCTAAAGGTGTTTTTCCAAAGGCACTCCGTTATGCCTGGCAGCCTTTCACACGCGCGAATCTGGTTAGCGAGCAGGGGGTGCCGGTATCGACATTTAGCATGGATATAACTGAATAACATGATGTACACGATAGAAGAGCTAAAGGCATTGAAACAGTTTTATAAGAACCAACTGTTGCATGATACCGTTCCATTTTGGTTTCCGCGGTCTTATGATGAAGAAAATGGTGGTTTTCTGTTGATGCGCGATCAGGACGGTAGTTTAATTGATGATGACAAGGCGGTTTGGATTCAGGGACGGGCTACGTGGTTACTGGCGACACTTTACAATACAATAGAAAAGCGAGAAGAATGGTTGAAAGGCGCAAAGCTTGGATATGACTTCTTGATGAAGCATTGCTTTGATCAGGATGGACGGATGTTCTTCCATGTGACCCGATCGGGCGAACCGATTCGGAAACGCCGTTATTTTTTCTCGGAAACTTTTGCGGTGATTGCTTTAGCCGCTTACGCCAAAGCAAGCGGGAGTAAGGAGGCTGCTGATTACGCCCGCACGCTGTTCGGTAGCTGTTTGCGCTATGCTTCCGGTGAGCTTCAATTGCCGGCCAAGTTTATGAATACGCGACCTTCGAAGGGTATCGGCGTACCGATGATTATGATGAATACGGCGCAGCAGTTACGGGGAATTATCGGTGATGAACGTTGCGACCAAGCGATCAGTAATTGGATCAGTGAAATTGAATCGGATTTTGTGAAAGATGATATCCGATGTGTGATGGAGCAGGTGGCACCTGATGGTCGTATCATTGATCATATAGATGGCCGGACCTTAAATCCGGGGCACGCAATTGAAGGAGCCTGGTTTATATTGCATGAGGCGAAACACCGGAATAATGATCCGGCATTGATTCAGCTGGGATGTAGGATGCTTGATTATATGTGGGAAAGGGGATGGGATAAAGAACAGGGTGGTATTTTATATTTCAGCGATGTATATGGTAAACCGGTACAGGAGTATTGGCAGGATATGAAATTCTGGTGGCCACAAAATGAGGCCATCATTGCTACTTTGCTTGCTTACTTGATGACGGGGAACGAAAAGTATGCGCAATGGCACCGCATGATCCATGAATATGCGTATGGACATTTTCATGATCGGGTGCATGGCGAATGGTTTGGTTATCTTCATCGGGATGGCCGCCTTGCGCAGACGGCCAAAGGAAATTTGTTTAAGGGGCCCTTTCATCTACCTCGGCAAGAGTGGTACTGCTATTTACTGCTGGATGAATATTTACGTAAAACAAGATAAAATAAGAGAATATGATCAAGAAATCGATGGTGGTAGCCTGGTGTATGCTGTTATTGCAGCAGATGAGCTTTGCAAAGGAAAAGATTGAGGGATTGCGGGAAGATACTACTGCTGAAAAGGCAGTTTTTGTTTCTGGAAGGGAAGGATATCAAAGCTATCGGATTCCCGCCATTATTAAACTTAAAAATGGCGATTTACTCGCGTTTTGCGAGGGTAGGGTGGCTCATGCGGGTGACTTTGGGGATATCGACATTGTGATGAAACGGAGTGCCGATAACGGAAAAACCTGGAACACCTTGCAAAAGGTGGTCGATTACGGCGATTTACAAGCGGGCAATCCGGCGCCAGTAGTGGATTTAACGGATCCTGCTTATCCGCAAGGCCGTATTTTTTTGTTTTATAATACGGGTAATAATCATGAGGGTGAGGTGCGCCGGGGAAAAGGGGTACGTGAGGTATGGTATGTTACTTCCACGGATCACGGACAAACATGGTCTGAACCTGTGAATATTACACTGCAGACGCATCGACCCAATCAACCCGCTTTTAATCCTGCTTACCGTTTTAAGGAGGATTGGCGCAGTTATGCGAATACGCCCGGACATGCGGTGCAGCTCGAGGCCGGGAAGTTTAAGGGAAGGATCTTTATTGCGGCCAACCATTCTGCCGGCATGCCACAAGATGCGTTCAAAGACTACCGGGCACATGGTTATTATACGGATGATCATGGGAAGACGTTTAAACTGGGCGAGAGCGTTTCGTTTGAAGGGGGGAATGAGTCGATGGCGGCTGAGTTGACTGGAGGCAGGCTCTTGATGAACACCCGTAACCAGCAGGGACAGGTGCGAAATAGAATCGTGAGTATCAGTAAGGATGGGGGGGCGACTTGGGACACTACCTTTTATGATAAGCAATTGCCGGATCCGGTTAATCAGGGAAGTGTGCTTTCCTTTTTAGATAAGAGAAATCGGATACTGGCTTTCTGTAATGCGGCAGCTACGCAGAACCGCGACAGCCTGACCTTACGTTTGAGCAAAGATGATGGTCAACATTGGTTTTATAATAAGCGGGTTGCCACGGCCCCTCTTGCTTATAAAGGTGGTTATGCAGCTTATTCTGATCTTGTTCGACTTGGGAAGAGAACCGTTGGTATATTATACGAGAAAGACAACTATAAGTCGATTGTTTTTATTCCGGTTAAATGGAAATAAAGCGGCGCCAAATGAAGATGAACCGATTTAAAAAGTTAAGAGTACAGCTTTCCGATATCTCTCCAGCTTAACACCTTATATTTTGTGCGCTCTTGGTTTTCATTACCACCATAAATTAAGGTTTTATTCACGGGTTGTGGACTTGCTAGCTCAGCGAAATAGTCCATATTGGCGAAAAGCTTTGGTGTAACGGTTTGTGTGGCTTTTACTTCGAAGATCTCAAAACCATTGGCTTTTTTAAGAAGGAAATCAATTTCGTGTTGATTGCTGTCTTGCCAGAAATAGGATTCTTGATGAAGATATTGATGTGCGTTGTGCTTAATGAAATCAGCGATGACCATGTTCTCAAAAATGTTACCTTTTAAGCGGTTTTCGGACACTTCTTCTTGATGGCGAATACCCAATAGATGACATAATAAACCGCTGTCATAAAAATATAGCTTGGGGCTTTTGATTAGCCGTTTGTTAAAATTTTCGTGATAAGGATTGAGCAAAAAGATAATATAACTGCTTTCTAGAATAGATAACCAGGCTTTAGCTGTAGGTTGACTAATATCACAAGCATTTGCCAATGCGCTGATATTAAGTAGTTGGCCGGCGCGACTGGCGCATAGGCCAAGAAATGTGCGGAAGGTTTTTAGATCACGGATATTGATCAAGGTGGTTACATCCTTTTCGATATAGGTTTGGATGTAATTTGCATAAAATATATTCGGGTCGATTTCACGATCGAATATTGCCGGGTAAAAGCCCTTGAAACAGGCATCGGTATAGGTCTTGGACAATAACCGTGCGTTTTCCATTTCCTGTATATCAAAAGGTAATAATTTGAACAGCGCTATCCTTCCGGATAGGGTTTGCGTAATACTGTTCAGCAGGTGAAAATTTTGGGAGCCTGATAGAATGAATTGTCCCATTTTACCGGTTTCATCCACCTTTGATTGGATGTAAGAAAAAAGTTCAGGTGTTCGTTGTGCTTCATCTAAAATAACCTTTCCGTCATATTGTTGCAAAAAGCCGTTGGGGTCTTCATTTGCAAAAGAACGGATGTCAGGATTTTCTAACGTTATATATTTATAGTCTTTGAATAGATGCTTCAATAAAGTTGTTTTTCCTGATTGCCTAGGACCGGTAATTGCTAATACCGGGAACTTCTCCTTTTGGGCCAGCAGGATACTTGAAACAGAGCGGTTTATGAATTTTTCCATCTTCCTATTTTTTCAAAAATACGTAGTAATTTTGAAAATACATAAGATTAATTTTGAATTTACATGAACTAAACTTTGAAATTACATGGAATAAATTTTGAATTTGCATAGAAATCAACTATTGTAGTTCTTGCAAAAGTGAAATGTGAAAAATATACTTGCATACAAATCGTCTACTCATTTCGCAAACTCGTCACCGGATTGGCGGTTGCTGCTTTAATTGCTTGGAAACCAACTGTGAAAAGCGTGATAATGAGCGCCAGTACGGCGGCGGCGATAAACACGAGCCAGCTGATCTCTACCCGATAGTCATAATTACTAAGCCATTGGCCAAGATAGTACCAAGCCACGGGCACCGCGATGATGCAGGAAATGGTAACCAACAGTACAAACTCTTTTGACAGCAGGCGCAGTAAATTTGCGACGCTGGCACCTAATACTTTTCGGATGCCGATCTCTTTGGTCCGTTGCTCTGCCACAAAGCTGGCCATGCCGAACAGTCCGAGGCAGGAAATGAAGATGGCAAGTACAGCGAAATAAGAAGATAACTTGCCGATGCGTTCTTCTGTTTTGAACTTGTCGCCAAAAGCTTCATCGACAAATGAATACTCAAAGGGAACATCATCCACGTATTTCTTCCAAATATTTTCAATGGTGCTAATGGATTGGCTGGGGTTCTGTTTTGGATTTAACCTTAAGACAATGTTTACCATTGCGTCGTACGTGTCGAGGTGATAAAAGGTTGGCCGCACGGGGAAGAAAGGCGATTCTTGCAAGATGTCGTCAACTACGCCTATAACGGTAAAGCGGTCGTCACCTTGCCGAATCGTTTTTCCTACGGGATCTTCAAGGCCCATAAATCGGGCGGCCGATTCGTTGATGATAAAGGCCGATGAATCGGTAGCCATATCTCGTGAAAAATCCCTCCCCGCTTTTATCTTCCATTGTATGGTTTTGCCGAAGTCGTATGATACGGAGTTATTCGGGAAGTCGGTAGCTAGATCGGGGTCTTTGCCTTCCCACTCAAAGCCGCCATTGCTGTTCCATACACCCGTAACAGGAACGGCTCCGGCCATCTCCTCAATGGCACCGGAATTCTTTAATTCGGTTCGGAATGCCTCGAAATGTTTCCGCAGCTCGTTTTGGAAGGACAAGTTTACTAAGCCGTTTTTGGTGTAACCAACGGGCCGGGCTTTGGCATGCTGAATTTGTTGGTAGACGATTATGGTACCAATAATGAGCATGACGGATACCGTGAATTGGATAACGACCAACACCCTGCGGGGAACCGATGCAAAACGGCCGACTTTGAAGGTTCCTTTCAACACTTTCAGCGGATGGAAGGAGGATAGGTAGAAAGCCGGATAGCTGCCGGCCAGTAGGCCGGTAATAAAAACAAAAACCAAGCTTGCCGTCCAGAATATGGGATTGAGCCAGGGGAGGCCGATTTTCTTGCCCGCGACTTCATTGAAGGCCGGTAAAAATAACACGACCAACAGCAGCGATAAAACAAAAGCAATCAGCACGGTGATATACGACTCGGCGAAGAACCTTCCAATGAGCTGCCAACGATGCGAACCAACAGTTTTGCGGATGCCTACTTCCTTCGCCTGTTTTTCGCTCCTTGCGGTGGCCAGGTTCATAAAATTAATGCAAGCTAATATCAATACAAAGCCGCCAATAAGGCCAAACAGTCGTACATAACGGATACCTCCACCGGTATTTACTCCGTTACGGAACTCATTATATAAATTCCATTTGGACATAGGCTGCAGGAAAACTACCCACTCGGCTTTTTGATCCTCGTCCCTTACATTATCCATTTTCACGTTTTTGATTTTCGAAGAGATGCTTTCCATATCTCCTTTCTCGGTAATCTGCACGAAAGTTTGACTGAAGTTGCTGCTCCAGGGCTGTTCCATTTGGCTGGCCCAGGGGTTTTGGATCAGCCATAAAGACCAGGGTAGGATAACTTTCACATTGGCAAAGGAGCTGTTGCTGGGGAGATCGTCGTATACGCCGGTTACTTTTACTTGTTGGCTGCGATCTAAGGTTATGGTTTTGCCCATGGGATCTTCATCGCCAAATAGGGCTTCTGCAGCCGAGGCTGAGAGCAGAATGGAATGCGGATCGTGCAGGCCCGCCCGGCTTCCTTTCAGCATGTGGAGGCTCAGCATGTCGGGGGCATCTTTTTCAAAGTAGATACCTTCTTGGTTGATACGTTTATCACCGATGGAGAGCAGCGGATTGAAATTCCAGGACGCCTGTACTACATATTTAAAATCGCTTCCGTATTTAGCCCGTAATTCCGGGCCCATCAAAGCAGGATTGGCAGTTTGGGTACCTATTTTGCCGTTAAAGTTGGCGTGCTGCATCACCTGCGCGATGCGATCATAATTCTTATGATAGGTATTGAATGTCAGTTCATCATATACCCATAACCCAATCAACATCACGACGGCCATACCCACTGCGAGGCCACCGATGTTAATGGCGCTGTATCCTTTGCTTTTTGCTAAGTTGCGCCAAGCGGTTTTGAGATAATTTTTGATCATCGCGTTTATATTTTGAAACAGCGTATTGGTTTTTTGCCAGTATGCTGCTCAAAATACATCAGCAACTACGCCAAAAGTATAACTTATTGATTATGTTGTTGTTAATTGAAAGTATGCTTGAGTAAGTGTTCGATTTTGAACAGGTGCTGTTCGTATCCGGACGAATCGCTAATGTTGTTAGGTTAGTTGAAAGTATTTGATGAAAATAACGTTTATTTTGAGCCCAATATGGATAGAAGCCTATAGGAGGGCGGATAGTGGCGGATTTTTTGTTTCGGTATAAAGATTAAAAGGATTTTTTATACTTTTAAAACAAACAAAATTATGAAAAAGGCCATTTATATGTTCGCCGCATGGGTGATGCTAAGTAGTATGCAGATGCAAGCACAAGAGCGAACGAGCAAAATTCCAAAACTGATCTTTGATACGGATATGGGGCCGGATTACGATGATGTGGGCGCTATTGCAATCTTACATCATTTGGCAGCGAAGGGCGAGTGCGAAATATTGGCGACCGTTGCCAGTGATAGCCATGTATCGATAGCACCGACTATTGAATTGTTTAATCGGTATTTTAAAAGGCCGGATATCCCGGTTGGGATGGCCGCTGCAGATGCACCGACAATTGAAGCGGGTAATCACTGGAACGATTTGCTGATCAAGCGCTTTGATCCTTCTTTGCAAGGAAAGCGTTATCCTTCGGCTATTGAAGTATACAGGAAAATATTGGCCGGTCAGCAGGATCATAGTGTAACGATTGTTACCGTCGGCTTTCTGTCGAACCTGAAAGCGCTGTTGCAATCGAAACCTGATCAGTTTTCGCCACTTAACGGCGCGGAGTTGGTAAAACAAAAGATAAAAAAGCTGGTTGCCATGGCCGGTAGCTTCCCACAAGGTGCTGAGTTTAATGTAATGAAAGATGCATCAGCTTCTTATGAGGCTTTTAGGCACTGGCCAAGTCCGATCTTGTTCAGCGGCTTTGAAATCGGTAAAGAGCTCTTTACCGGCGGTCGTGTAGCACAGGAAAACACCGAGGAGAATCCGGTGGCCTGGGCCTATGCTTATAATCTCCGGACCTACGCCAAGGAAGGCGAAAAAAGCAGACCCTCCTGGGATCAAACAGCGGTGTTGTGTGCGATACGGAATCCGGAAGACTACTTCTATGTAAATGGTCCGGGGCAGTTTGTAGTTGACGAAAAAGGTAATAATGTTTGGAACCCCAACGGAAAGGCCGAGCATTATTTCCTTTCGCATAAATATCCCTATAATGAGATGGCGAAAAAGATTGAAGATTTGATGATGCCGTAGCTAATAAGGCGCGTAGATACCGGTAACCACAGATAACAGTTTACCTTCTTCAAAATAGAGATGAACACGCTTTTGTTTGCCATCGGCTTCGCTATGGGCAAAATACCATTGGGGTGATCGAGCCATAGCCGGGTCAAAATCTTTGTTGGTATTTTTGGAGAATAGGGAAATGCGCTGGAATTTACGCGCGTACTGGTTGATACTGCTAAGTGCTAATAATTGCGGATAGACGCGGCTAACTTCCATACCCACGTTAACACGCATGGGCGAAAAATTGTTGTTGGGCCAGCTGTTAAGCTGCTTGCCATCATTGGTATAAATGGACTTGATGCGGTCGTCTTCAAAATAAAGCTGAACGCCGGTGCCGGTGCCCTTTTCTTCATCAAAGAGTAAGGCATTGTATAAGCCGATTTTTCCGGCTATGTCTTCCATTTTATGATAGATGTTGGATACTACTTGCACGTTGGGGGTATGGCTTTGCAAGCGCTGCTGTACGACCTGATAGGCCTCGGTAGCATTGGCGCCAATGGTAAAGCCTTCTACGAGGCCGCTGCTAATGCTGTCTTTAGCGATTTCTCTCCATTGTTGGGGCTCTACAATGATGGGGTTTTCAGTTTCTTCTTTCTCGCAACCGATAACGAATAAGATACCGAGAAAGAGGGCGCAGGCTAGGTGTATTTTTTTCATGACCTTGATTTAGGGGTTTATAAAGAAAACGGGAAGAAGATGGAAAGCGCTACAAGTGAGCCGGCGCGAATTGACCTAGGATATCAAACGGAAAGTAATTGAATACTTTCCGGAAGCGTAGGTAGATGGAGTAAAAAAAGGTTTATGAAGACTACAACCTTGCCATGGCACTTATTTCAATGTGTGCGTTTCTGGCAAGTTTTTGTACGGCTACACAAGTCCGCACCGGGTAGGGTGCTTTGAAATGAGCAGTATATAGCCGATTGAAGGTGTTGAAGTGAGTCATGCTGCTCAAATAAACCGTTACGCTGAAAATCTTTTCTTTACTGCTGTTGGCCGTGCTTAGCACCTGATCTAAATTGCCAAATAGCTGGAGCACTTCTTGTTCGAATGTTGGCGGGATGCGGCCTGCCGCGTCTAAGCCTAATAGGCCGGATGTATAGACGACTCCTTGCTGCACCACGTAATCGCTATAGGGCTTTAGCACTTCGTCTGTTTTTGTTTGTGCACTTAGTTGCAAGCATATGACGCTGTAACATAGCGCTAAACAGGTTGTTAAGATGTTAGTTTTCATGGAGATAAATCATTTTATTGTTTTTTACAAACCGTACTCGCTTATCAGGAAGGCCATCACGGTCATGGCCACCGCTCCTAAGGTCACTTCCCTATAATTGAGCTTATCAAGGGTGTCTAATTCGCTATGGTGAATGTCAAACAGCCGATGCGATTCACAATCTAAACTCAGTAATACCTTGGATAAATCTTTCATGGCGACAATGTCTACGCCTCTATGCTTCGGAAGGATACGTCCCATGCCATATTGGGATAAAAGCGAACTATAAGCCGTGATCTGATCCACGGGTTGTGGGTCGCCATCAATACGAAATCCAACCGGTTGAAAGCCGCCGGCGTCAGACTCGATGGATGCAAGGTGTTTCTCCTCATTTTCTCTTGCCGCAGACGCATATTTACTGCCGCCATGAGCACCGGATTCCTCGTTCATATAGAAGATAAAGCGAATGCTTCGTTTGGGTTTGGACGCTAAGGTTTTAAATAAGCGAAGCGCCTCGATGGTCTGTACAATACCCGTGGCATCGTCGCTGGCACCTTCGCCTACATCCCACGAATCAATATGTGCACCGATGGTGATGAATTCATCCGGGAATTCGGCCCCGGTTATTTCGGCAATGACATTGTTCGAAACAATCGCGGGCAAGGTGCTGCAGTGCATCTCTAAAGAGAATCGGAGCGTGGGATTATCTTTAAGCTTTTGGCTCAGCAGGTCGGCGCTGCGTGTGCCGAGTGCGGCAGCCGGGATTTTGCTGATTCCATTCGCATACTGCATGGCGCCGGTATGTGGATAATAATCCTTGGCAAGTGTTAGTGAACGCACTAAGGCGCCTACAGCCCCTTTTTTGGCAGCTTCAATGGCGCCTATGGAGCGCTGATCAACAGCTTCTAGGTAGGCTTCAAATGGATCGATTTTAGTGGGATCCATAGCGCGGTTGTAGAAAACAAATTTGCCTTTTACTTTATCGGCCGGTAAGGCTGACAATTCCGCCCATGATTTTACCTCCACAACTTCGGCACGCAAGGTGCCCTTGGTGGCCACCGATCCACCAAGGGCGAGTACCTGCATTTGTTGCAAGCTATGACCGGCCGTTTGGATGAAAGCCTTCTCTTTTGGGCCTCTTTTCCATACCGGAATGTTAACGGCTTGTAAATAGACGCTGTCGGGCCTTAATGCTTCCAGCTGCATCTTGATCCAGTGCACGGCTGCTTCTGCCTGTGGTGAGCCGGAAATCCGGTGGCCGATCTGTTTGGTTAAATCGTGCAGATGGGCCGGTATAGGCGCATTTGTTAGTGACTGATTGAAAAAATGTGCAATCGTTGCTTTTTTGTCTTCGTGCGTCGTTTGGGCTGAAAGATTCTTGAAAAGAAGAAAAACAGCGGCAACGCAAATCCAATACTTCATGTGTCTCATTTTTTTGTTTTACTGTCCCTTGCCTGTTGGGTCGATTGTATAGTTGATGGGATACCAGCGATAACCATTTCCTTCCTTTTTGATATGGCCAATACCTGGATAGGAGAGGTGATCTGCCGCAATCCAGTATTTATGTTGAGCGGCATCGGCAAAAGCCTTTTTACGTGTCATTGCAGCCTGCTCTGGATTGATGTCGTAAACTATTCTTACGTCGGGATTGGGGAATTGTACGGCGGCAGAATGCAATAGATCACCCCAGAACATGATTTTTTCATTTTTGCTGATTAGCTGATAAAAGGTATGCCCCGGCGTATGTCCTTGAGCAGCCACAGGCGTCAGACCTGGAAACAGTTCTTTCCCAAACGCAAAGGTTTTGACCTTTCCCGCGTTCAAATAGGGCAGGATTCTTTCCCGCGCTTGCTCGAAATATACTTTCTTATCGGCCGGAGCGTTTTTATAACTTTCCTCGCCTAACCAAAAGTCCAGTTCGGGTTTGCTGACATATACCGTAGCATTGGGGAAAACCATTTTGTCGCCATCCATCAGTCCACCGGTATGATCGGTATGAATATGTGTCACCAGAATCACATCAATTTGCTTCGGATCATAACCTGCTTTCAAAAGGTTACGGGGTAGAAAGCCTAAAGACGGTCCGTATAAATCGGCCGTTCCGGCATCTACCATCATCAGTTTGTTATCTAATTTAAATAAATAGGCGTTTACAGACGCTTCGTTTTCGTCGGTTTGAAAGTTCTCAGCAGTAAGGTGGTCAATTTCTTCATCGGTAGTGTTTATCAACAGGTCTTTAAGAACTTGGTTGACACTGCCATCTAAGAGTGCGGTGATTTTAACGTCGCCCAATACCATTTCGTAGCTACTGGGCTGCTTTAAGTAAGGGGATCTTTGTTGTGCGGGCAGCTCGGCATGAATGCCTACAAAGAGGCTGAATAAGGTGCCGAATAGGAGTTTTGAACGTTTAATCTTCATTGTTAATGCTGTTTAAATTAAAAAGTTGAATTCTGCGCGCAAGAATTAGAATGCAAATCTAGGGTCGTAGGATCTGATAAACAAGTACGTACTTGATTGTAGCATAGGTACAAAAAAGTACCTATGGCTATAAAATAACAAATTGTTTTACCTTTGTATATAAATACCAGCATGCTATGTACGAACGTAAGATTCCAAAAAATATAGATTGTGGCGTGGCAGCAACCATGGATATTATAGGTGGGAAGTGGAAGCCCTGCCTTATTTTTAACATCATGAACGGAAACAGGCGGCCCAGCCAATTGCAACGACTCAATCCGCTGGCGACCAGAAAAGTGCTCAACCAGCAATTAAAAGAGCTGGAAGAGCGTGGTGTTATCAGACGGGTAGTATATCCTGAATTGCCGCCGAAGGTGGAATATTTTCTAACGGATTTTGGAGAATCATTGATTCCGGTAATAAAGGTGATAGACCAATGGGGCACTGAATTATTACAAAACCAACCGGTTGAAGCACTTTGATGCTTTTTCTAGTTACCTGTGCCCGCTAAAGAAAGCTAACATTTTTTCCAATGCATGCTCGGAATGCATCGTCTCACCATTTTCGAGCGACTCCCGAGCGGCTTTTGAGGCTCGTTTGCGCATATTCGCTTCGTAAAACGAGAGGGCTGCTTGCAGGGTGCTGAATTTGCCGGATGTTAAGCATTCGCTCAGCTCCAGGGCATCACGCATGGCCATGTTAACCCCTTCACCGGCAAATGGCGGCATCACGTGTGCGGCATCGCCCAGCATGGTAAGGTTGGTTTTGGTTTCCCAGTGCTGGTTTAAAGGCATGCAATAGATAGGCCGCGGAATGAAAGGGGGCACAGCATTTTCGAAGAGTTCATTCCAAATAGCACTCCATCCGGGATATTCCTTTTTAAACCAATCCAGCATCCGGCTCGTATCGTTATAATCCAAACCACAATTTTGCGGCCATTGCTCATCGGCTTTGAAGCTGGCGTAAAAACCCAGGTCGCCATTGCCTTTTTGACCGCCCAATATACACTTACCGTTGCCGAAAGCCATTACTTTGCCGCCATTGAATAAGGCTGCCATAGCAGGCGTTGTTTCTTTTGCCTTGTGTATATTGCCTTCTAGCATGACAATGCCTGAATAGAAAGGTTTGATCTCGGTGATGTAAGGGCGAATTTTTGAATTGGCGCCGTCGGCAGCAATCACAATATCGGCATAAACGGAGATCCCATTTTTGAAATGTAGCCGCCAGCCTTCGCCTTCCGTCTCCATGGAAATAAAATGGCTATTCCACACAACCGTTTCGGGTTTTAACGATGTGAGCAATAGATTTCTTAGCGGGCCGCGGTCTATCTCCGGACGGAAATAATCCGCACCGAAATTCTCTTCGGGTTTGGCGTCGTGATCGCTAAAGAGGATTTCGGCATGGGCATTGGTGATGACCTTTTTATCTGCCCCGCGAAGGAAATTCTTTTTAAACGCATCCAATAACTCTGCTTTACGCAAAGCCGCCAATCCGGCGTCTTCATGCAAGTCGAGCGGTGCGCCCTGTACGCGGGCATTTTTGTCTAAATCTCTTTCATATACGTTTACATTGGCGCCTTTTAGCTGTAGTAGCCGAGCTAAAGTGAGCCCGCCGGGGCCACCGCCAACAATAGCAATTTGCTTGTTATTCAGTTCCATACCATTGTATTTAATGGCACAAAATTATTGCTGTTTTAAAACGGATAATAGTACAAATCGGTCGTTTTGGTTTTTGGACAGTTCTTTGGGAACTACGCCGGCGAATTTTTTAATCTCTTTGATAAAATGGTTTTGGTCTGTAAAGTTGAGCTCGGGAAATAGCTTGCCCTGTGCAATGTGTGCTAGGGAGGTCCTGAAACGAAGGATGTTGCAATAGGCTTTTAGCGGCAGGCCGAATTGATGTTGGAAATACCGATTGATTTGCCGACTGCTCCAGCCTACGTTCTCTGAAAGTTCTTTAACGCTCATTTCGCCCTTGGTGGCGTAGATTAGCTCGAAGAGCTTTTGTTTTCTTGCGTCAATTTTCTCGGGAAGAAATGCTCGAAGGGTTTGAGATGCTTTCTTATAAAAGGTGTCAAAATCTTTGAAGTCACCTGCATTAAAATGCCAAAAATCAGGGGGTAGATCTTGGGCACTGTTCAAAAAATCGGCGATGGGCTTCTGTAAGATATATTCAACGGCTAAGGGTTTAAAGCTGATAACGAACGTGCGCATTTGGGGCGGAACGCTTCTTTGTTCAGGAAAGGTTTCCAAACCCATCAACATCACCCGAAAAGGGGCGGATGCCGTTTGTGTGAAAAATAAATCGACCCGTCCGTCGGGTAATACTACCACTTCTTTTGGCTGCCGGGCCGGATTATGAAAGAATCCAATACTTTCTACGAAATCGGCAAGGGCCTCTTCCGGATCTACAAATTTGTAATGAAAGTGCTGATCCACTGTTCCGTTTTGATTGCTAGTGCAAATTCTTTTTTATAGGTACGAAAATAATAAACAAGGCGGAAATTATACAGCTCTTTTAATTTGAAGTAATTGATTTTTTAGTATCTTAGCTATACTTTTTTATGTGAGCTGTTTCGCTTCTTTTAGTGTATTTTTGTTCCGTTTTATATATCTTTTCTCAGTTACCTTTCGTTTGTTAAGATTCTTCAGTAAGGAATTCTCATAATACGTACAACTCTCAAATTTTATAGATTTATCGACAAATAATTCTTACTTTAACTAGCTGTAAGTCAGAGAATAATAATCAATAAAATCAATAATTAAAAGCCTGTATTATGATTTTAGAATTTGCCATCAACGGAAAAAAACAAGGGCCCTTTTACGTTGGATACACACCTGCGCAATGTACATTGCGGTTGTCGGACGGTGTGCCGGGTGGCCTCCCTGTGACTATTGTGCTCAGCAATAACGATCCTTTAACGGGTGGCCAATTAGTATTTTACCCCAATCTTAGCTCACCTGTAAGCGAAACATTAACATTACAGGTTCCTGGAGATGGGGCTACGGTTAGTTATTATATTGCTGGTAAGCCGGATGTTCCAAGTACGCAATACAATGATGCCGCTATCAATTTCAAGCACAATGACCAATCTGTTCGCATTATTAAATTCACGGTTAGAGTGCGGAAGAATGCAAACTCACTGACAACTATAGAGCGTGATAAATTTTTAAATGCTTTTGTCAACGTTTTGCTGTCGGGTAATTATCAGAGCTTCCTTGATATGCATAATGAAGCAGCGAATAGTCAAATTCATAACCGGGCAGCTTTTTTACCTTGGCATCGTATGTATCTCCTTGATTTAGAAAGGCACTTGCACGAATTTGATAAAAGTGTGATGATTCCTTATTGGGATTTTCAATCACCGGCACCAAATGTTTTCACCCTTGATTTTATGGGGGTCCCCACAAGTTCGACAGTAGGTGAATTGCAATTTTCTGTTAATAATCCCCTCAACAACTGGTATATCAATAATTTGCCACCTTTGGCGAGAATACCGCGATTCAACGCGCAACAAAGTCGTGCAAATGTTGAAGCGCGAAGTACTACACTTGGCAGATTGCCTGGCTTCCGGCAATTTGCGAGCATGGAAGGTAACCCACATGGCTCCGCTCATACATCTTTCACGGGGCCGGTAAATTTTGCACCTACTGCTCCTCGTGATCCTTTGTTTTTCATGATACATGCGAATGTCGACCGTATCTGGGCAGAATGGCAAAGCTTGGGTACCGGTAACACGCTTTACGATTCAACTAATATAAATGCTTATAGCCCCGAAACCAATAGATCGCCAAACCCACGGATTGGTGACTACTTGGACGATACTATGTGGCCTTGGAACGGTGTTACGGGCGGAGACCGTCCGCCCACCGCTCCTGGTGGCCCCTTCATCGCTTCGGTATTTACTAATTATCCGGGACCGACACCTAAAGTTATCGATACGATTGATTATCAGGGTAGGCTTACTAACAAAAGTCTTTATTTTGATTACGATGCCATTCACTTTGTCAATACGGTAGTTCCCCAGAATATATCAGCCATGTCTACAGAAAAAGCAGGGGCAGCGGAAAGCCTAAAAGCAGATATTAAAAAGGCGAAAGATCAAAACCGTCGCGCCCTTGAATCTTTTGTAAAATCAACCGATACAAATGATCTGATGGCTTTCTTAAATAATATGGATATGTTAACAGACCCTGAAAGCATAAAAAAAGCAATTGAAATCCTCAGAAATAGGAAAAATGAAACGGGCATCAGAGTATCGGCTTTGGTTAAATTATTGGAAGCGATTTCGCTGGACGAAAACTTGATAAAATATGTGCTAAGCTTGTTGACGGACAAAAGAGAGCCATTGGATTTAAGAAAAGAGGCGTTGAGAACCATTGAAACAATGAGTTTCACGTCACCTGTTTTTCCTGCTTTGCAACCGGAGATCATTCAGGCATTTAGGGGCCTGATAAACGATTATGATCACGAAATCCGTAGAGATGCCATTGCTTATCTTGCTAAATCGAACGATGAATTCCTTCAACGAACATTGATCAATGGGCTTCAAAATCACGAAGAAGCCGTTGTCTCGGAGGAGATGGCTGTACATTTTTTAGGTTATGACATCCACGCTGGCATTTATCCACTACTACAGAAAATCGTAAAAACCTCAAGTAATGATAACAGTCGTGCAGAAGCACTTTATTTGCTTGCCGGCGATCCGCAGGCAAAGGAATTGTTGCGGAGCGTGTTCAGCGACAGAAATGAGCTATTCGACGTCAGGAAGAATAGCTTACTGGCATTAAAACAGCAGTCGCCGGAGGATTTTCTTGAGCTTGCACAAAAAGCGGTGCTTGATAGTGATGAAAGCGAAAATATACGCGCAATAAGTTTCAATGTGTTAAGCCATTATTGGGCAGTAAGCGGTAAACCGGATGAAAAGTTTTTGGATCAAGTGAAGAAGGACCTTCCTAGTTTACCAAAGGAGCTAGCAGCAGGAATTACTTCGTTCTTGGAAAACAGGGATGAAGAACCCGAGCGGTAGGTAAACAAATGAACGGCATTATTGCAATTTCTATCGTGAATAGGTCATGGAAGAATCTATATTTAGGCAACGGGTGGATGAACTTAGAAGTTCATCCAAACCCTATCGGCAGCTGACGTCTTTATTGAAAGAAGAACATGTTGTTTATAGAAATAAAAGTGCAAATGCGGTTACCCGAATGAGAGGTTATGTTTTGTACTCATTCTTCTTAAAAGGTTTACCGGACAGTGCGCTAATTTTTGTCTATGAAGAATTGTCATCAAGTAGAGAAGCTTATCTGGTGGCTGCCGCTTCACTAGCTTTAAGAAAAGCTGAAAAAAAGCGCCCTGTGATGGCCGACTATTTGTTAAAAGCCCTTCAAAATGTCAAATTTTTTGACAACTATTTTTCATTTGATCACTATTATCAACAATGGCCTTTAGACAACAAAACAACGGCCGTTGCAGAAATTCTGAGTACCATGAAATGGTTGGGTGCTTACGCGAAAACATGCCTGCCCACACTTAGAACCCTTGCCGCCAATGGCGACAATAAGCTAAGCCTGAAGGTTGTCACCGCTATAGGCGAAACCATAAAAATAATTGAAAATGACAATACTCCGATAGAAGATTGCTGTGGTAACATTCCTTCATTTCTTGGAGCAGATCTAAATTTATCGTTGAGTAAAAAAAGAGGTGTCAGGATGTTTAGGGAGATCGTGCTTGAGAATCAGGACGGCCGTCAGGCCCACCTCCACGATTTTACTGATGGGCGGCCCACATTGGTGGCTTTTTTTTATACTAGATGTGATAACCCGCTTAAGTGTTCGCTAACCATTACAAACTTAGCGGCAATCCAACGACAATTGATGAAGGAAAGTTGGGGCCAAAGTGTTGCGCTTTTAGCCATAAGTTATGATTCTTTTTATGACCTTTCTTATCGGATTAAAAATTATGGAGTATCGAGAGGGATTGTATTCAACAAGAACATGCAAATGTTTAGGGCGGTACCGGATATAAATCTAGTGAAAGATTATTTTGAGTTAGGCGTTAACTATACTGGCGAAGCAGTAAATCGCCATGTAATCGAACTTTACATATTGGATAAAAATGGCCGGATTGTAAAGGGGTTTCAACGAGGTGAAATGGATAATACAAACATCATCGGTCATTTAAGAAGCATGGCTCTTTCAGCAGATAATGCGGGAGCTCGATGGCTTTCCACTGTTAAGGATGGATTTAAAGGCGTAACCTCAGTGCTTGTTCCGTTATTTATTATGCTCCTTCCAAAATGCCCCTTTTGCTTTGCCGCTTATTTGAGCATGTTTGGGATAGCTGGCATGCAGTTTATGCCTTATGTTAAATTTATTTTTCCCTTACTTGTAGTCGCGATGGCAATCAATATGTTTGCACTATATAGAATGGGTGTGCAAAGAAATAGCTTTTTTCCGTTGTATTTATGTGTCGTCGGATCCGCGATAGTTGTAACTTTTGGATATTTTATGCCGACGAAACTCGCATTGATTATTGGACTAACTTTGCTTTTTTTAAGCGCGGTTCTAAACGCTTTGCCTCATCACGTTTACCTTAAATTGAAATCGAGAATAGGCTGACATCTTGCGCTTGATTGACTACTGGCCAATGTAGATGGCAAGTCTACTATTTCCTGAGTACGAAAGTAGACATGCCATTACGTTTGGGGTTGGGATGAAAAACTAAGCGATATCCCTTTCTCTTATTATTTTATTTTTACCGGAACCTTTACTTTCTCCCATATCAGGGCGATTCCGTCACTGTTGACTTCATACGTCAGAGCCTCCGTCATGGTATTGCTTACCGGTTTAACGGTAACGGTCAACACATCATTGGCACGATCTAAGTTCGCCTCGCCACCCTTTTTGGTGCCGGGTTGCCCGGTCTGTGAGTTGAAAATGATCGTCCATGATGATTTGCCCGGGATGGCAAATAAGCTGTAGCTTCCGGCGGGTAGTTTTTTACCTTCTACTTTTAGGTCCTTATCGGTTGTAAAAACCGTAGCGGCATTAGCCCCTGCGCGCCAGATTTTGTCATAGGGCACCAGTTCTCCCCATATGGTTCTCCCCTTAACACTTGGGCTGCTGTACTGTATGGATACGGTTGCACCGCCGATTTTACCTTCCGCGCTTTTTTTAGGACTTTGAGCGCAGGCAATTAAGCTGACATTGGTCAGAATGAAAAGGATAGCGAATATTCGCTGAACACCTGAATGGATACTAGATTTCATGAAGATATTTTTTATGTATGATACTAATATAGGATTAATTTTTATTTAAGCTAATGGTGGTGTCTAATGATTACATAAAGGGCTTGCTAGGATGAGCTTTGTCCAAATGTTAGCAGATTATTATCGGGATCCAGCAATGAAAATTCTTTCTGTCCCCAGGGCTTGGTTTGCAAGGGTGCTAGGGGATGTATACTTACTTTATTGGCCAGAAGAGATTCGTATAATTCTTCAATATTGTCTGTTCGGATATAAACCTGTCCGTAATTCGTTTTAGGATCCAGTTCTTCAAACAAAAAGAAATGAATTTGTATATGATCCTTCTCAACCATTAAATAATCAGGATAGTCGGCACTGCCGAATTCCTCGAAACCGAGTTCCTTAAGGTAATAATCTTTTGTTGCGGCTTTGTTCCGCATCGGCAACTTGGGGTTTATATCCGTTAGCATAATGGTAGTTTTTTGCGTCCGTTGATACATCGGGTTTATACCTGCAAGATACGGTAATTTGCCTCGATAAACAAAGTAAAAGCGTACAACTTAAAGCTTATAACTTATAACCTATCTCAGATACTATTCACTCCTCAAGCTCTTTACCGGATTGGCAACGGCCGCTTTGATTGCCTGAAAGCTGATGGTTACAAGGGCTATAACTACGGCCGTCAATCCGCCAATGGCAAACAGCCACCAACTAACATGGATTCGATAGGCATAATCCTGCAGCCATTGGTGCATATAGTACCAGGCGATAGGAGTGGCTATAGCAAAGGCGATAGCAATCAGTACGATAAATTCCTTTGAAAACAAATAAACAATGTTACCTGTACTGGCTCCCAGTACTTTACGGATACCTACTTCCTTGATTCGCTGCACGGCCATAAAGGAGGCTAAACCATATAGGCCTAAACAGCTCAGGAAGATGGCAATAGCGGCAAAAATTTTATATAGGACAGCTAATTGATTTTCCTGTTTGTAAAAGTCTCCAATTTTTTCGTCGAGAAACTTATATTCATAAACGTAATCCGGAAATGCCTGCTCCCATATTTTTTTGATCGCTTGCATGGTGGATGAAATATTGGAAGTTGTTAGCTTTATTCCTGCCTGACGGTACATGGTGCTGTTTGTTGCCATAAGTAAAGGCGCAAGATGGTGGTGAAAAGACCGATCGTTAAAATCTTTCACTACACCAACAACAGGGCATTTTATGACGTCGCCAAACATGCTTATTTCTTTACCCAATATTTCTTCGGGGCTTTTTAAGCCCAAACTTTTTACCAGCGCTTCGTTCACCAGGAATTCCCTTGTCATGCCGGAGGCTTGCAAGTTTCTTCCCGCTATCAGCTGTAATTGATAAGCGGGCACATATTCATTATCGACGAACTTGGTTATGGCCTGGAAGCCTGCCTCTTTGATTGCATGGTCAAATTTTAGTTCGGTCCATAAATCATTATCATTTTCAGCCGGTGTATGGGAGCTGAAACTTACCGCCTGCACACCATTTACAGACAATAATTGCTGCCTTAAATAATCCGTTAATTTGGTGCCGGTGCTATCGGGGCGGAACGGAATGTTTACAATAGCTTCTTTATCGAAACCCAAAGGCTGATTCATGAAAAAATTCATCTGCTTCACAATGACCAATGTGCCGATGATCAGTGCCTGTGCAATGATAAATTGAAACACAACGAGCGCTCGTCTCAGTGAAATGCCCTTTGTGGTACTTGCCGTAAGTTTGCTCTTTAAGGCATTAACCGGATTAAAGCGGGACAATACCAGCGAAGGATAAAATCCTGCCAGCGCAGTTACCACTAGGGTTACCGTTAGGAGAAATAAGATAACAGAAGGGCTGCCGAGTATATTAAATGGCAGGGAAAGTTCAAGCAATTGGTTGATAGATGACAGGGCCAGTACGCTGATAAGGCTTGCAAGTACGACAGCGAAGCTAACGATCAAAAAGGTTTCAACGATGAATTGGATTTGCAACTGCGATTTATTGCTACCTAAAACCTTTCTTACGCCGACTTCTTTGGCACGGTTTACCGCTTGGGCAGTAGAAAGATTGATAAAATTGACGCAGGCAATTAACAGAATAAATGCAGCGATTAACCACAATACATTGATCAGTTCGCGACTTATGGTTTTGTCGCTGTAATTGCCTGTTTGTGTATCATAATGCACGGCATCCAATGGTTGTATAAGGTAGCTGTCCTTATGATCGGGCGCTTGCACCCTTTGCGCGTAATCACTTAATTGCCGATTAAAATTGTCGGCGGCTATATGAGGAGGCAATAGAACGTAGCAACCAAATTCAGGTGCTGTGGCCTTCCAATCAGGAATCTGAAATCCGTATTGTTCATCGCCGGTAAAATCCGTTCCGAAGGCAATGACGAGCTTTAGCTGGAAATCTGTATTAGCGGGTATATTGGCGAGGATGCCGGAAACTTTCAGTGCGACCGGTGGGGATTGAAACAAGCCTGCGCCGACGCGATACGATACGATTATTTTGAGACTTTTGCCGATGGCTGTCTTCCAATCGCCGAAGTATTTTTCTGCAATCTCTTTGGTAAGTAATACATGGTTCGGATCTTTCAGGGACGCATAAGAACCGGCAAGTAGCGGAAAATCAAAGATGTTGAAGAACGAGGGGGTTGTATAAAACACACCACTCTGCTCTTTAAAACTCTTCACCGGATTTCCGTTTACGTCTAATACCTGTAACTGATCATTATGGCTTGCATAGATCGGTGCCACCTGTTCTAATTCGGGGAAGGTTGTCCGTAATCCTTTGGGCAGCGGAAAGGGAACGCCTTTTCCATACGATACATTGGCTGCATCTGTGTGGGGATATTCAGTTAATACACGATAGATACGATCTTTTTTGGTATGAAAATTATCGAAGCTCGTCTGAAATTGTATAATGATAAAAATCAGCATGCAAACGGCAATACCCACAGCCAAGCCAATAATATTGATGGCTGCGTAGCCCTTATTGCGAAGGAGGTTGCGACCGGCTATCTTAAAATAATTCTTAAACATATTAATACAATTTAAACAAGTGATTTCCACACTTCAATCTTTGTTCCAAACAGTTATATTGCTTATTGTTAGTGCATTATAGCGATTTTGAGATGCGGTAATTGTAACGATAGCGAACAGGAAAGTGTTCGTTATTGTTACAACTTGCGTTGATCATAAAAACAGCTTCTGTGCGTCATGAAGGTTAAACTCCTACATAAAAATGTGCTGTACAACAAAAAGTCGTACGTGTTTTTGTAAAGCAGCAAGAGGTAACACATCGCAGGTTAATAAAAGAAAACTATAATTTAAAAAAGATACGTTTCTGATAAAGCCAATAGCATAGATACCATTCGCAAAACAGGGTAGCAATAGCAACAAGGATAGCCGTTGGATCAGCCGATAAACCGAGGAGGTGAAGCCCTCCGCCGACAAATAGATTCACGATGCCATTGAACCATTGCTTGCCAACGGTTTCAAAAAATAGATAGATGAAAATGGGGTTCATACCAACCACCACAAAAATCCAGGCGCCTGATTGGTATCCTTTAACATCAATCAGCCACCGGAAGAAGGCAAGTATAGCCAATATATAGCCACCGGAGACGAACACAAAACCGGGCGTACTGATGCGTTTGATGATAGGGCTGAGCAACGTCCAATCTAGCATATAACCGATGAGCAGACAGCTTAGGGAAGCAAGGATTAATTGCTTGCTTTTTGCCACATCGTTGGAGACGCTTGATAGGACTTTTCCTGCAAGGACACCCCAAATGGTATGGGCGGCGGTTGGGATGAAGTTGATGGTTACCCAACCGCCATCGTTATCTTTGCCCATTACGAGCATATCGATGTAAGTGCCGAAGTTTTTCCCCAATACGAAAGGCTGATCATATCCCGGTATGGTGGTAAAACGATAAAGGATATCGGTAAGCAGCAGCAAAAAAAGACTGAATAGCAATTGCTGAAGAAAAGACCAACGGATGATCAGATAAGCGATGATGGTTGTAAAAGCCAATTGGGTTAGTACGTTCCAGAGTTCCCAAACGAGTTTGCCACTGTACACGCAATGCAAGGCAACGCCACAAAGGAAAAGCTTTGCCGAACGCCAAGCAACGCTTTTAAAGTGCGATGACCAGCTGACACCAGCGGCTTGTTTACGTTGAAAGGACAGATACAGTGAGGTACCGGCAATGAACATAAAGGCGGGCTGCACCAGATCCCAAAAATAGAGCCCATGCCACTCGTGATGAAAAAAATGATGTATGATACCCTGTGGCCATCCGCTTGAATAGGTTGAGGATAAGGCCGTATAGAGCTCGCAACTTTCCGCGGCCAATAAGATCATAATGAGCCCGCGCATGACATCGAGCGATAGAATCCGTGTTTGAACTTTTTTTTCTTCCATCTGATTTTGGCTTCTTTTCTGCAAAACATGAAGATTGCGAGTACCTGATATACTACCTTGTTACAGTAGCGTTTGTAATTGGCTTTTTGTATTAATACTTACAATGCTAAAAAAAGTATTTAATGTAAACAACTATTTTGGGAACGCAACCGTTTGTCTAATTTGAATGATTAGGGGATTGCACAAAAGGCCTGCTTTATATAAGTTTGTATCAGCTATGGAGAAACCGGTAAATGCAGATGAGTTTGTAGAACGATTTATGGTGGGTAACATGGATCACCTGCGTTACCAGCATTCGCCGGTAAAGGTGTTCCGCCTCAGCGAAATTGCGCCGTATATCAAGATCCCGGTACCACCCATCCTTTTTGGTTATAATTTGCTGGTGCATATCACCGCGGGTTCTTTTGCACATCAGGTTGGATCTAAGGTATATACAGTGAAAGCCCCGGCGATCCTTATCAGTACTTATGGCAACATCGCCGCCATCAAATCAGTCGATCCATCGGCAAAGGGCCATTGCGTCTTGATAAACGATAGTGCGATGACCTCCATCTTTCGGGAACAGGAGATTCTGAACATCTTTACCATTTCACCGCTTGTGAATTTAACGGATGAGGAAAGTACGAGGCTCCACCAACTTTTCCAACTGCTTTACGAAGAGCTACATACGCGTGAACCTTATAAAGAGCTGGCCGAAAGCTTGTTGAAATCCCTGTTGCTGAAAACTATTAAACTTTCCGCATCAAACCATAGCCTCAGCCGAATCCAAGAGATTGCTACGCTGTTTAAGCAACTGGTGCATAAGCATTGCCGGAAACAGAAACAGATTGGTTTTTATACCGACAAGCTTGCTATATCGGCCAACTATTTAAATCGATGTGTCTCCATGGTGTACAATAAGTCATCGAAACAGCTTATTCTGGAAGTGTTGGTAATGCACGCACAGCTTTTGTTATTGGAATCGAGCAAAAGCGTGTCGGATATCTGTTATGAACTGGATTTTCAGGATCCGTCTTACTTCTCGCGGGTGTTCAAAAAATTGGTAGGTATGTCACCTAGCGAATACCGCCAGTCCATAAAAAAATAATATGCACGATTTGTCCTAATCCTTGCACGGAATCAAACAGGCTTTTGGGTTTCTGATCGGTAGCTTTGTGTGAGTTCATTGTAATAAAACATATACCTATGATCAATACCACAGAGATTACCCGTGAAGTGCAAAATTTTAACATCTTTATAAATTCGTTCAGGAAGCGTTTAGCCAGCTTGTTTAACACTGAACATGACTATAATGCCCTCAGTTTGAAAAGGGGACTGCCACCTGGTTTTTTAAGTGAAATCATGGATATGCAGCCGCTTGCCGTGGCAATTCCCGAAAACTATGGTGGCCGTGGCATGAAGGTGAAGGAGTGTTTGAGCGTATTGTCTGCAGCGTCTTATGAGTCCTTATCGCTCTCGCTTATTTTTGGGATTAATATTGCCCTGTTTTTGGAGCCTTTTGCAAAATATGGCCATGTGGCTGCACAGGAACGGGTTTTTAGGCGATTTTTGGAAAACAAGGCGATGGGAGGTTTGATGATTACGGAACCGGATTATGGTAGTGATGCACTTAATATGCAAACTTTTTATCAGGAAGAAGCAAACGGTTATCGAATTAAGGGCGAAAAACATTGGCAGGGTTTAACGGGCGCAGCTGACTTTTGGTTGGTAGCGGCACGGAAAAAAAATGAACAGGGCGAGTTGGTTCGGGATATCGACTTTTTCTTCACCGATAATGCGCTTGCTGAACAGCAGATCGACGTGAAAGAGCGTTATAACAGCTTAGGCCTATATGCTATTCCTTATGGCTTGAACCTTATTGATGTGGAAGTGCCGGCTACGCAGCGTCTGCTTCCGGAAAGTACAGGGCTTAAGTTGATGCTGGATACCTTGCATCGCAGTCGATTGCAGTTTCCGGGCATGGGTATGGGCTTTATTAAACGATTGCTGGATGAATCGTTGCTGCACTGCAAAACGAGGGTAGTTGCAGGCCAGCGTTTGTACGAATTGGATGCGGTGCAATTTCAGCTATCGCGTATTCAGGCCGCCTACACGATCTGTTCGGCCATGTGCTCATACAGTTCTAAAGTTAGCTCGATTGAACAGGATGTTTCGGGCAACGGCGTGGATGCGAACAGTGTGAAGGCATTGGTGACCGACTTAATGCAGGAGTCGGCACAGATAGCACTGCAACTGGCCGGGGCCAATGGTTACCGCTTGGATCATATAGCGGGTAGAGCAGTAGTGGATAGCCGACCTTTCCAGATTTTTGAAGGTTCGAATGAAATGCTCTATACACAAGTGGCTGAATCGGTTGCCAAACTGATGCGGAAAAATAAAGAGTCGAATCTGCTACGCTATTTGAATGGCTATGAACTGACGGCACAGGCTGCCCCTTATTTTGCCGGATGTTTAGATTTTAGCTTTCCCGAGCAACCTAAAAAGCGAGATTTGGTAACGCTTGGCCGGATCATTGCGCGGGTAATCTGTTTCCAGATGGTGGTGGTGTTGCAGGATGCCGGATTTAACCGTGAATTGGTTGATATTACGCAAAAGCATATGGGGATGGATTTGAATATGTTGATCGGACAACTGACCGCTAATAATGATGCCGTACCGGTGATTGATTATGAAGAGGATGCGGCTTGGGCCGATTTCGTTTAAGGCTGGTCCGGTTCGAAATCAAGGCAGAGAGAATTCATGCAATATCGTCATTTTCATCTTCGTCATTTTTTTTAAGTACAGGTGCCTCTGGAAAATCAAGCGGCACTTGCATCGTTTTTGCCATGAAGTTGCTCATATAACTTTCTCCTATGGTTTCTAGGACATCTAATAGATGCTCTTTCGTATAGCCCGCATCGAAGAAGGCATTTAGTTCATTGGTGATATTTTTACCTTTGCGTACTGCCATACTTTTTACCAAACGGGCGAGCGTAGCAAGTTTGGTGTCGAAATTTGCTTTTCCGTCACGTAATTGCATAATTTCCTCCTCACTAAATCCATTCAGTTTGGCAATCATGGTATGGGCGCTGAGGCAATAAAGCGAATTGTTCAGCTGGGCCATGACGAGGCTAATGGCTTCACGTTCTTTTAAAGAAAGACTGGTTTTCCGACCATGAAAGCGATAGAAGTTTCGAAAGGCATGATTCGAATGCATCATGGATAGATAGAGGTTTGGCACGTGCCCGAGTTTTTCATCAAAATATCGAATATAATTTCTATTTTCCTCACTGATCGCCTGTATGAGGGGCATCTCAATAGTTATCATAGCTTGGCTCTTTTAATCACGCTCTTCGGTTGTTCTGAATTCGGAAATATTATGCCCGGTATGTTGTTTGAAATATTTGCTAAAATGGGCGGGGCTTTCGAAACCGAGCTCATAGGCAATTTCTTTGGCCGACCGATCGGTATAATGGAGGTAGCGTTTGGCTTCCAGGATGATTCTGTTACGTATAAGAACTGAGGGGGCCGACTGTTTTAACAAGGCAAATACATTACTTAAGGTTTTGGGTGATTTATTCAGCAGGGCAGCATAAAACTTTACCTCGTGTTCGGTTTTGAAATTTGCTTCCAAGAGAAGGGAAAATTTCCGCACGATATCCATCTTTTCGTCCGGATTCAGCTGATAGCTTTCATGCTGTTGCTTGGCAATACGGGTCACCTTAATGATGACGCGTTTGAGCAGCGTCCGTAGCATTTCGCCCTGAAAATTATCCCGGACCTTTAATTCACGGGAAAAGACATCCGCTAGATGCTCCATTTCGCTCACCTCTTCCGGCTCCAATCGAATAAACATGGGATGCTGAATGCCGTAGAAGAGAAAGCCGACGCAACCTACTTCTGCGTCATGATCTACGATGCAATAAAACTCGCGATTGAATTGCCAAGCAACTAGATTTTCCGGATGTTCAAACCGAAAGTGTTGATTGGCTACCAAGGGTAGGATACAGGTTTGGGGCATAATGTATTCAATTTCATCGATGATAACGCGCTGGGATTCTCCGCGATTATAAACGAATGTATTGATAGGGACGGGGTTCCCTTCCCGTATGCCCTTCCCTGCGAGCAGTCGGTTGTTGCTATGCATGACAAACCGACCCAATGTTCTGTTTTCGATGTATTCACTGATCATTGTCTACCGCTCAATTTTTATCAAATCTATGGATTATCATGCCAAAATTTCTTTCCTAGCTTTTTGTTTTTGCTTGTTTTCCGAAGTCAACGAGTTTATCACCGGTAACAAAGCCCACTTGCCGCATAAGCAACTTACCTTCGGGGCTGAAGAAGAGCAAGGTAGGATAGGCACTTACCTGCCACTTTTCGGCTAATTTCGGTCCTTCTCCTTTTTCCATGTCAATACGGTAGTTAATGTAATTGGTATTGTAATAACTTGCCGCATGGGCCTCTTTGAAGGTTTTTGATTTCAACAGTTTACAAGGTGCGCACCATGAGGTATAAGCGTCAACGAAGATATATTGACCACTCTTTTTGGCTCTTGCCATTACATCTTTCCATTTACCTCCTGTAAACCGGATTTCGCTTTCCGTTGTCATCGCTTTTTCTTTCATTTGAGCATCGAGCTTGGCTGGCAATAGCGAGCAAAAAGGGATGATCAGGATACTGCTTAAACAGATTTTTATGTTCTTCATGTTATAGTTCTTTATAGAGGGTTTGTGTTACAGCTTTTAATAGTTCTGTACTGAGCCTTTGCTTGAAATCGGGATTAATGTACTCATAGTGTATTTTGCCACTTTTATCGAGGATAAAGACGGAAGGTACGGGTAATAGGAGCTCTTGATCCATACCACCGGTGGTTTTGGGCAACATTTCCCAATACGCTTTCGGAGCCTTAAAAGCTAATCCGAATTGCTTGGATGCATTTAAATCGGCATCGGAAAGTAGGGTATAACCCAGAAGCTTTTCTGTTGCAGAGGCCTGTAATCCTTCCGGGCTGTCCGTGCTAATTGCAATTAACTGATAACCCATTTTTTCCAACTCGGGCATTAATTCTTGCAACGCGGCGAGTTGTTTGCTGCAGTACGGGCACCAGCCACCTCGATAGAAAACAAGTATGGTGGGTTTAGTCGCTACCGCCTGATGGAGTTCGAAGTCTTTACCGGAAACATCTTTCAGTGTGATCATCGGGATTGTTTCGCCTGTCAGTAACGGACTGATATCTTCGGGTGACTCAGGAGCCTTATACATCAAATCCGTCCCCTCCTTTTTCATCATTTTCTCATCGCCCTGCATCGAATTTTGACCGAAGGTATGCGTTGCTATGATTGCACTCATCATCGACAAAAGAGTCACTTTATAGATCAAACGGAAAGACTTTCCTGTTGTATTCTTCTTTTTCATTTGTAAGTTAAATAGCGTTCTACTTTATTTATACGAGTTCTTTGGCCAAGGGAAAGTCGACAGGCACCTCGGTTACGGCATGTAGTAAATTGCTGATTGTTCTATCACCAATTAACATGATTAAATCAACGAGGTTTTCTTTGGTATAACCTGCTTCAAAAAAGGCGGTCAACAGCTTACGGTCAATCTGCCCCTTTTTTTCAGTGATCTCTTTGGCGAGCTTTACCAGGGCATCTAATTTCGGATCGGAAGGAATAGTTCCACCCCTAATGGCCAGGGCCGCATTTTCTCCAATGCCTGTTGACCGTGCAATGAGGGTGTGGGCGCTGAGGCAGTAAATGCAATTATTCACCTGACTTACTACCAGATTGACAGCCTCTACTTCTCGAGGGCTAAGAGAGGTGGAACTATCTTCCAAGGTGAGATAAGCTTCTAATGCATGTTCAGAATAAGCCATTACATTGTAGAGATTGGGGATTTTACCGAAGGATTTTTCCATCTTCTCGAAGAGCTTTTTATTTCTTTCGGAGACTTCTTCTTTTGTTAAAACATGGAATGCATTTTTCATTTTTATTATTTTTAATGATGGGCGAGATGCATTGCTACAAGCTCACCCATCGCACTAAGCATTGATTTATTGGAGCGTTACTTTGATAATATGATTGATTGCGGGTAATGTGGTAAATGCATTGGGATTGGGCACTTCTTGAATAGGCTCGCTTTCTTCCAGCGGGGTACCTGCCAAATTGAACTGGGTGATACCGGCTCCGGGGAATTGATTGACGGCCGTCCCGTTATCGAATAAGCCTATTGTGGTAGAGATATCTCCTTTTTGAGTAGCATCTACACCATTATCTTTACTGGCGAAGAACCAATCGTTCGATAGTCCATACATCGTGGCAATTGCCAGCCGATCTCCTTCGGCGATACTCAATTGTTGCGAGACACTGCTTCCTGCCTGTTCTCCTACTTTTGGTAACAACACCGTTGAATTGGCAGCCGGTAAAACGTAAACGGCTTTTACACCCTCAACTGTTTTGAGATGATCGGCCAATATGCTGGCATCTCCTTGTTGGGCAAGCTCTTTTAAACCTTGTCCGCGATCGTTTTCGCCGACTTTGTAAATGGGATTGTCTATATCCTTGTATACGACGACCAATATTGGCGATAAGGGGGTGAAAATGCCGGTTTGACTTTGGATATATTCGCCGAGCACGCTGTTGTCGCCCATCTCTGCAATGTTTGTTAAACCATTCGCGCTTGGTTTACCGGATTCATACAAGGGTGTCGGACTTAAAAGATCGCCTCCGGCAATGTAGGAAATTGCCCATACACCTGGACTGAAGGGGGTTGGGTTGTTGGTGTTTCCGGAGGTATTGTTGATGGTGAGCGTAAAGGTTGAATTACCTTCATAATGCAGACTGACATTCATCAGAGCCGAGGCGGCAGCATAAGTGTTACCCTGTGCATCGGTGCCCGCAACTTCGGTGATATTTTGAGTAGCTGTTTCTGCGGTACCGGGATGACTTACGGAAGCACCGGGTACCTGATTGATACGGGTACCGTTATCCCATAGCTTGATCTGGTCAGATACATCGCCTTCAATCGGGGTGCCGTCTTCTTTGTAAAGGGTAATGCCCGGATTTTCGGGTGCAAAGAATAAATCATTGGACCAGCCGTACATGGTGGCAAAGGTGAGCGCTTGCCCTTTTGCTGCTGAGAATTGGAAGGATAGGGATTCTCCAGGCATAATCACCGGCGCAGAACCTTCATTTTGAAATGTTCCAGATTCAACCAAGGGGCGAGAATCTAATACGTTTTCTACCGTGATGGTAGAGGGTACTCCCATTTGTGACCCCTTGTCGCAAGCCGCAAACAGGATCGGCAAAGCTACTAGTGATAACCATACTAATTTTTTGTGTTCCATAATCAATGTCTTTAATGTTAACAAAACAAAGGTAGATTGGAGCAAGGCCCTGAGTGATACCTGTATTTCCCGTAGATATGTCGGTATTTCCCGAATGCTGTGGTTCACTGGAGGAAATTGTTAAGTATAAGCTGCTTAATTATCCCTTCAAAAAACGATAACCATTTTGCTTTCCTTATCGATGGTAGTGATTGCCGGTATGATTGGCATGAACATCAGAATCTTGTTAAGGCTTGGTTTAGTGAAGAATAGTTTTGGCAATGGGCTTCTCTTTTGAGCGCGAGTTCCATTCACCAATCACTTTCCTATTTGTGAGCTGCCCCACATACGCAAGGGGTTATCTGCCGTGATCATTAATCGATCAGCCTCTGCTTTTGGGGATTTATTGTCTGCAATTACCTGAAGAACTCGCTGATTATGTTGCATTCTCGCATTCGTACTTTCAGAAGAACAGTTGTACAGTACGATGGCGTAGATGAATATGAAACCTAATGCAAGTTTACGAGCGATTTTCATAGTTGCTTGTTAATTTCTTACCTACGCGGAGTCGGTTTTGGTTTGTCATGTGATCGAAGTTTTGTGTTAGAGCGTGGGTTTAAGCTGCTCAACCTCATGACAAAATTTGGTGTTTTTTGACAACCGACAGAAGAAAATCAACAAGACCGGGCTTTTTTTGCTACCGTTTACCGTTATTTTTCAATGCTTCATCTATTGAAAAAACTGCAGTAAGCATTGAAAATGATTGGAAATCAGGCATCAACTTGATACTTTTGGGGCCATGATAAAGGTGTTTAGCAAAGACGTGCCTGTTAATCAACTTCAGTTAGTGATTTGGCTTTTTATAACCGCTATTACAAGTTTTTCCTATTTCATGTATGCCGAACCGATAAGGTCTCTCGTTTTTGGCTTTATGAATATATTTTCTTATTTCATTATCGTCAATGTAAATGTATACTACCTCATTCCACGTTTCTATAAGCGTAATCGTAAGCTGCTTTATCTTACATCGGTTTTACTACTGCTTTTGACTGTTTGTTGGGCCCGTGTTGCGTTCAGGTCTTATTTTTATGCTATGTTTTATCCACAAGAGCAAGACACAAGCACGAGCATGGAAGTTTTCGTCGCTTTATTAATCCCTTCTATATTGGTTTATATAATAAGCTGCATACTTCGGGTGGCATTGGACTATTTTGTTTTGCATCGTGAGCAGGAACGATTGAAACAGCACTCAGCTGAAATGGAGTTAAAGCTGCTTAAAGCGCAAGTGCAACCTCATTTTCTATTTAATACGTTGAATAATATTTATTACGTAGCCCAACAGCAGTCGCCGGAAACAGCAGCACTATTAAGTAAGCTCTCTAATATCATGCGCTACTTTGTAGATACAGGGCAACAACAATTTATTCAGCTAAACGAGGAGTTGAACTTTATTTATGATTATATTGATCTGGAGAAAATGCGTATGCGCTACCCGCTACAGACAACAATCAGGGAAAAAGGGATAATCAATGGTATAAAAGTACCTCCAATGCTGATTATTCCACTCGTTGAAAATGTATTTAAGCATGGTATCGATAAGCGTAGTAAGACCAATGAACTCTTTCTGCATATTAATGTAGAGGTTGAAAGCTTGTCTATAGACGTGCGTAACCGGATCTTTAGGCCATCGGTGAACAAAACAATGGGGGTAGGTCTGCAAAATCTTCGTTCGCGATTGCAGTTGCTTTACAAAGACCAATTTCGATTGGATATTGTTGAAAAGGATAATTATTACTTTGCCACATTAAATATACCGCTATACACATGATCAATTGCTTAATTGTGGACGACGAACCCAATGCTGTGAGTTTATTGGAAGACTATATCCTGAAAGTGGATTTTCTGAACTTAAAGCAGAAATGCTACGATGCTTTTGAAGTAGTGACTTTTCTCAGAAATAATAAAGTCGACTTAATTTTTTTGGACATCAATATGCCTAATATATCCGGGTTGGAGCTGGCTTCTATGCTGCCGAAAGACCAGTGTATTATTTTTACGACAGCCTATTCGTCACACGCCATGGAAGGTTATGAATACAATGCCATTGATTACCTGTTAAAGCCTATAACTTTTAAGCGATTTATGCAAGCGATTCGTAAAACGGAAGGATATTTCGCTCTCCGGCGCCCGGCCGGACTTAAGGAGCTCACGTTGTCAGATGATACGATCTTCATAAAATCCGGAAAGCAGATAATGAAAATGAGATCCAGGGATATACTTTATTGCAAAGCAAACAAGGAGTACGTCAATATCGTATGCGTCAACGAAAGCGTCCTTATTTATAGGCGCATGAAACAACTGGAAGAGCAGTTACCGCCAAACTTCATACGTATACATAATTCCTATATTATTAACTTGGATCACTTGGAGAAGATTGTGGATAATCAAGTCTTGATCCGACAAACAAAGTTACCGATTAGTACGGGGTATAGAGAACAACTGCTCGCTTTGATCTCAAAAAAATTGTTTTAGATGCAGCGAATTTCTTGGGAGCTAAAAGGAATGGTTTTAAATATTGCTGTTTAATCATTTCTCCTTTTAACGGACAAATGACTAACTTCGATATCGCATTATGAGAAAAAACTTCGAGTCTAAATCGCTGTTAGAGCTATATCAATACCTTCATCTGCCGGTTGACTTGCTTGATGTTACAGAAGGCTTTACCATTTTTAATCTAAAGGATGTTGGCTTTACGCTACCCTATCAATCAGCCTCCTATCGCCCCAACTTTTTCTCTTTCTTATTTGTAAAAGAAGGTTCCGGGAAATATACGATCGATGAGCTTACTTTTGAAGTAAAGCCGCATTCGGTCTATTTTACCAATCCGAGTAACTACCGCACGTTTAGTTGGACTCATATTGAGGATATCTGTCTAATCACCTTTGATGAGGCATTTCTTAAAAACTATATCAGTAAAGAAATTTATGATAACTTCCCCTTTCTATTAACGGAAACCGTTAAGCCTCAAGTGGTATCAGACGCTTTTTTTCAGTCGGTAGAAGGCATTTATAAGCAAATTCAACAGGAATACTTGGGTAAGGCTGAGGCGAAATACCCTATCATCGGGCATTTGCTTGCTATCCTTTTGTATAAGATAAAGGAACATATTTGGCAAGATTATAATCCGATTTACGAAGGTAACCGGAGTTCGCAGATCGTTATTTCTTTCAAAAGGTTATTGGAAAAACATTACCGCGATCTAAATAACGGCAATGTAGAGGTCGTATTTAAGGTACAGGACTACGCCGACGCGCAACATTTACATCCTAACTATTTAAGCAATGTGATAAAATCCAAAACCGGCAAACCCATCGTAACCTGGATTGCTGAAAAGACCTTGGTTGAAGCGAAAACACTCTTGCAGCGTTCTACCATATCCATTAAAGAGATTACGTATAAGTTAGGTTTCTCTGAAACCGCTCATTTCAGTAACTTCTTTAAAAAACATACCGGTACCTCGCCGGTGCAGTATCGGAAGGCGCATCTTCTTTAAAATTTGCAACACTTGCTGTAATACACGTAAAGCCACCGATTATTGCGCATATTAACTTTGTTCTATCAAAATTTAAAAGATAGACAAATGAATAATCTAGCAGAAAAAGTAATCCTAGTGACCGGTGCTTCTAAAGGTATCGGTGCTGAAGTGGCCAAAAAATTGGCAGCAGCTCATGCAAAAGTTGTGGTAAACTATGCCGGCAGTAAAAGCGATGCCGACGCGGTTGTATCTTTCATAAAAGAACAAGGAGGTGAGGCGATCGCCGTACAGGCTGATGTGAGTAAAGTCGCCGATGTAAAGTCGTTGTTCGATCAATCTATTGCTCATTTTGGTCGGATTGACGTATTGGTCAATAATGCGGGTATTATGATCAACAAACTTATTAAAGACACAACCGACGAGGATTTTGACCGGATCTTCGATATTAATGTGAAGGGCGTTTTTAATACGTTACGTGAAGCCGCGACTCGCTTGGCGGATAATGGAAGTATTATCAATTTTTCTACCAGTGTAAACCGTTTGATGTTGCCTACTTATGGTACTTATGTTGCTACCAAATCTGCCGTTGAACAATTGACGCGTGTATTTGCCAGGGAAATAGGCAGTAGAGGTATTAACGTCAACTCCCTCTCACCGGGCCCTACTGCTACCGCTTTATTCCTCGAAGGCAAATCGCAGGAAACGATTGATCGTTTAGCCGCTTTAAATCCCTTCAATCGGATTGCAAATACGGATGATATTGCCGAGGTGGTGGTGTTTCTGGCCAGTGATGAAGCAAAATGGATCAATGCACAGAATATCGGCGCCAATGGAGGAATGGCTTAATTAATTTTCAGGTGGTATAAAATTAAGATAAAAGAAATGAACAGTTTACATCATAAAACAGCCCTCATAACCGGTTCTGCAAGAGGCCTTGGTAAAGCAATTGCTGAGCGCTATGCCGCTTTGGGTGCTAATATCGTTATTAATTATTCGAGGGATATATCCTCGGCTGACGAGGTGGTTTCGAACATTAAGGCAATGGGAGCGAACGTAATAGCTATACGGGCAGATGTTAGTAAAGTAGCGGATATTGAACGCCTATTCAAGGAGGCAAAGGCCGCGTTTGGGAAGATTGATATTGTAGTGGCCAATGCCGGTATCGAAATGGTAGAAACACCGGTTACAGCTTTCACGGAAGAGCAGTTTGACAGGCTATTTGCCATCAATACCAAAGGGGCTTATTTTACAATGCAACAAGCCGCCAAAACGGTAGAAGATAACGGGCGTATTATTTACATCGCCTCAAGTACGACGGCCTTTCCGGTAGCCGGAATGGCGGTGTATGGTGGAAGCAAAATTACACCACGCTATCTGGTGGATGTGCTATCGAAAGAAATTGGACACCGAGGGGTAACGGTCAATTCCATCATACCCTTTGCTGTTGATCATTCCGGAATTTTTGCCGAAGAAGGCAGTTATCCCGAACTCCGAAAATCGCTCATCGATAGCTGTCCGATGAAACGACTGGCCGAGGTGGAAGATGTAGCGAATATTGCCGAGTTTTTTGCCAGCGGTTTGTCGTCATTTGTTAACGGGCAGCACTTGTTGGTTAATGGTGGAGCTACCCAATAGCTTATTTGTTTTTGGTTCCCAACTTGACTTTCAAATTAAACGGTAGTGGTATTGATAATCGTCGTTATATCGCCTACCGTTTTTCCTGCGTCGGTTTTTGCAAGCGCTCGTAGTTTGAAATAGGCGCTGCTTTGGGCCTCCAGTCGAACTTCTAAAGATACGATATCACCCGCCAAGGCTAAGTTGTCAGCTAGTAACGTACATCCGTCTGCAATAAGTCCATTTTGCATACTACCGGTTGCATGTTGAACAAAGGCGATACATAGATCGAGAAGGGCGCCCATAAGCACTGCTACCGGTAAGGCCGGATGATTGGGGAAATGGCCACTGCAATCTTGTTCTTTTATTTCACCCAAAGAGGCTGTGGCACCGGTATCGTACAATTTTAAATCATATAGTGTGTTTTTACGCGAATAGGGACTTGTTAAGGCGGGTAAATAATCTCGATAAGCATGGGCGAATAGCCTATTGAACATCGCTTGGGGGATTACATGAAAGCTGACATCGATACCGCAGATCAGCTTGTTCTCTGCGTCAATGAGACAAGCTTTGGCCTTAGCAAGTCGCTTATCGAATGATACACACTCAGCCAAAATGGTGAGGGGTTTGCCGATCGCAAACTTTTCGTTTGAAACTCGTTTGTAGGTTCCTTTATGGGCTAAGTAGTAGTGCTTTGACTGATTAGGGTTGACGGTAGCGCAAGCAACTGAACCGAGAATGGCAAGATGTCGACAGGCTTCGGCCATTGTAATGGGTGATTGCTCAAATCCAAGGGGTGATTCGGCAATTACTTTTGCGGCTACGATATTGTCTTTTAACACATGAACATCTTGAAGCGCGTAATAAGGTGTATGCACGTCAATAAGTTGAAATAACTCCTCCCGCGATCGGGGCCCGAGATTGTTTTGGCTAAGGGAAGGGTCCAGGATTTTGGAATGGATAAGGGCTAATGATTCGGGTGTAATCGTTGCGAGAGCTTCCATATAATGTGTTTTAGTAATGAGCAATTAATAGATTCAGTGTTATTGTAATAAAGAAAGTAACTATTTAGGCTTTTACAAAAAAGATTACACGGAATGCTTGTTTGCTTACACTAAAGCGTTGCGTGAGGAAACTGAGGTTAAAAAGGTGTAAAGTTTAAATGAAGCGATGTTAATTTGACCGGTTACGCTAGCGAGTCGCTTATTTTTTTAATTGGCTTGGTAATATTCCATATTTCCTTTTAAAAGCAGCTGAAAAATGTCGCTGATCCTTATAGCCTACTTGAAAGGATACTTCGCCAACGGTCATCTGCTGTTCGGTGAGCATTTGTTTGGCTTGCGCCATTTTAATGTCGTTCCAGAAACCGAATACGGTGGTGCCGAATAATTCCTTGAATCCCCTTTTGAGCGTAAACTCATTGGTACCTACATGATGTGCCAAGTTGATGAGAGAGCAGGGGTTATTTAGATTATTTTGCAAGTATTCTCTAACTGCATAGATTTTGTCTATATCATTTTTCTTTAAAGAAGTATGATAGGGTTTGGCATCACTCAGTTGTTCAAATTGTAACAATAGCAGCTCAATCACTTTGGCCTCCAGAAACATTTTCTTAAATATTCCCTTTCGGTTGCACTGCATGATTTCATGAATGAGCTGATACATTGGATGGCTGATACGATTGTTATACGGCTGCAGCATACCTGCCTCGCCTTTTTCCATTGCCTGTTGAAACTGCATAAATAGTGTGGAGTCTTCGGGTAGAAATCGTCTAAAGAAAGCCGGGGAAAAATTGATTTCGCAGATCTCAATGTCTTTGCTTTCCCATCGCATCTCGCCTCTCATCTGATTGGCATAAATGATATTATGTTGATTGGACTCAAAACCGATACTCCTACCAAAACGGTCAGAATAAGCAGCGCTTTTCCCTTTTAATGCAAAATGCATTTCCACGGTTTCGAAGTCACTTTCAAAGCTGAGGAAAACTTTTTCTGTAAACGACGCTTTTCCATAGCCGATATGAATGCCATCGAAATAAATTTCCTGAAAATATCCGTTGGCAACGGGGTGTATTAATCGTGTCCGTTGTTCACATACATCCCCCTCGTTTGACAACAGTATACCGGGATAATCCCTTTTGATAAGGAGATCACCAAGCTCATAATCATACAGTCTTAGGGCCATAGTTGTCTTTTATTGTCCAAATATTCCTTTTGACAGACATTTTACTCCGTTTTGCGGACCTCTTTGCGTTTAATAACGCGCTAGCTTTGTACAAAAGTATAAATTGTTCGGAACGATTGTCTGTAAAGAGGAATTTTAAATAAAAAAGAGCATACAACCTCTACAATCGTTTGAACATAGTTAGGGTTGATATCTACGTTTATATGGATGAGCATTTAAAAAAAATTATTACAGTAACAGAGGAGCCGATGCTGGAAGCAGAGAGGGGCAAGTTACCACAACATTACGCTATCAGCTTTGACCGGGTAAATTTTGGCAATCAAGATAAGTTAGCGGCCCGGGAGCTGAATTTAGAAATTCCCGAAAATTCCATATTAGCATTGGTAGGGGGTACGGGTTCGGGTAAAGCGACGATAGCCTCGCTGATCGCGTGCTGCCGGGGTGTAGATACCGGTCGCATTAAGATCGGAGGCGTGGATATTCGGCATATTAAACAGGATAAATTTTATAGCTTGATCACCAACGTGTTTCAGGATGTCGATCTAGTTGACGACACTATTTACAACAACATCAAGATCGGAAAGCCAGACGCAAGTGAGGAGGAGATTATTGCTGCGGCAGATAAGGCACAGGTGTTAGATTTTGCCTGGGAATTGCCAAAGGGAATGTACGCTTTGATTGGTAACGGGGGGAATAAGCTCTCCGACAGCCAAAAGCAGCGCATAAGTATTGCTCGTGCTTTATTGAAGGATACGCCTATTGTGCTGTTGGACGAGGCTACGGCAAGCCCCGATCTGGAAGATGAACTATATGTTCAGCAGGTAATTCAGGAATTAGTGAAATTGAAAACGGTTGTAGTGATTGCGCATAAATTGGCAACCATTCAACAGGCAGATCAGATCTTGGTTTTAAAGGACGGTGAGATGGCGGAGCTGGGTACGCATAGCGCATTATTGGCAAAGCAGGGGATTTATCGAAGCATGTGGGATATACAGCAAAAATCACGTGGATGGAAGGTTTAATGCGAAGCTACCACTTGTTGTTCGGTCATCTCCGTAGGCGGCAGCTGCGGTTGCCATAGCTGATAATAGTGGGCTTGTTTTTTCATGAGCTGAAAATGAGAGCCTTCTTCTACCACTTGCCCTTCCTTCATTAAAATAATTTTATGGGCGTTTACAATGGTGCTCAATCGATGCGCGATGACGATGACTGTTTTACCGAGTGATTGAAAGGTATGAAGTGCTCTTTGAATGTGATTTTCAGAACTTGTATCCAGTGATGAAGTAGCCTCATCTAAGATGAGGATTTCAGGACGTCGATATAGCGCACGAGCAATAGCGATGCGTTGTCGTTGACCACCGGATAAAGCCGTTCCGTTTTCTCCAATATAGGTGTTGAAACCGTTCGGTAATTTTTCAATAAAGGGAAGCATGCCGAGCGATGAGCATATTTCCATTATGTAGTTAATATCGGGCGTTAAATCGCCAATGGCGATATTGTCTATTAGATTACCTGCAAATAGATCGATCTGCTGTGGTACAACCGATACGATCTGACGAAGACTTTCCAGCTTTACATATTTAATATCAAGACCTCCGATAAGAATGCTGCCACTTTGAATATCATAGATTCGCTGAAGAAGGGAAAGGAGGGTGGTTTTTCCGGAACCACTTTCACCCACGATGGCTGTGACTTTACCCTTTTCAATATGAAGATTTAATTTTTCAAACACTTGTGTGCGTGATCCATATCGAAAAGATACTTCTTTAAAGTGAATATCACCTATCGATTCCTTATTTAACCAAGCTTTTTGATCGTTGTCTTCATGATGAAGATCCATGACTTCGAATAACCTATCGGCAGCAATCAAAGCGTCTTGCATGGTGCGATTCATATCAATGAGGGATTTAACTGGTCCGGTAAAATAACCGATCAATGCATAGAAAGAAAGTAATTCGCCGGGGGTAAGGGCTCCGTTTAAGACAAAACTTGCGCCGGCCCATAAAAGGATAATAGTGAATAAACTGGATACAAATTGATTGGTATTGCCTATCCAGAGCATATTGACGGATGATTGATATACATTTTGCAGTAAATGGATGAAACGACTCTCCGTCTTAAGGTTGGCAAACTGCTCTAATCCGAACCGTTTAATGGTTCCAATGGAATTGATAGATTCAACCAGTTGCGTCTCTAGATCGGCTGATCGCTCCATCATAGTACGCTGTGTTTTTTGATTCAATTTATTGGATATGAAATAGATAAGGCTATAAATGGGAATAACGAGCGCCATGATGATAGCCAGTTTCCAATAATAGGTGAACATCAAGCCAAAAGAGAAGATAATAATAAATATATTTACGGCAATATTGACGAGCACATCGTTTATAAAGGTCCGTATTTTGACGGCATCATTAATACGTGAGATGATTTCCCCTACACGCATATTATCAAAAAACTGTTGTGGTAATTGTAGCAAGTGTTTGTAATAACCCAGGATGAGTCGGGCATCAATTTGCTGTCCGCTTTGCAAGGTGAATATCGTTTTTGAATGGTTGATGAAAAATTGCAGCAGGAGAATAACAATCATGATAAGCCCCAACAAATTCAGCAGATTTTGATTGCCATCGGGCAATACCTGATCGATCAGCTTTTGCACAAAAATAGCTGTGGATAAGCCCAAAATAGTATAGATAACCGAGCCGAATAGTACTTGCGTGAAGACAGACCGATGTGGCTTCAATAAGAAGGCAAAGCGACGAAACACCGAGATGCGCTCATTCCCTGTCCGGAAGTTTTCATTTGGTGCGAGGAGAATAAGTACGCCGGTCCATTGTTCCTTAAAAGTCTCTAACGGGACTTTGTGCATTTTTCCATCTGCTGGATCCATGAGTTGCACGTACTGTTTGCTGAGCTTATAAAGTACAACATAGTGATGTAAACCGTTTTTGAAAACGATATGGGCAATTGCTGGTAGCGGGATTTTTGCCAAGCTGTCGAGCGTGCCTTTAACACCTTTTGCGCTGAAACCGAGTTGCTGCGCAGCCGAAATCATGCCTAGTATGTTGGTTCCTTTCTGATCGGTACTAGCAAATGCGCGTATTTTTGCAATGGGCATCTTCAGATTGTAGAAGCCGCTGACGGATACTAGGCAGGCTGCGCCGCAGTCCGTAATGTCATGTTGCTTTATTTTTATCTTTCCCATCTCTTTTATTTTCTAAGTAGCATTTTCGGTTTGTTTTGGCGTGGATCTAACCAATCATCCACCTTATCATAGAGCAATTGAAAGAGAGATCGTTTTGCTACCATAAACCTGGCCTGGAAACCAAGCCCTTTTTTTAAGGTGCCTTCATAACCATTGTTTGACCGTAAGGCGTTTTCTTTTAAGGAGCATTTTACCTGAAAATAAGGTGATTGGTTTTCGTCTAAGTATACATCTCGTGAGATGTCAAATACGGTACCATGGGCAACGCCCCATTCGTTGTAATTAAAGGCATCAATCTGAAAGCGAACGGGTTGATTCAGAGAGATTAAGCCAATATCTTTCGGAAGAATGTTTACGGTGGCTATCAAGCCAGAATCGGGCGAAATTTCGGCTACCGTTTCTCCTGCAGAGACGAAATTGCCCGATAGAAGACCACTAAATTGTTGAATAGACCCTTTAATAGGGGCCCTGACGGTATAAAAGTCTAACTCTTGCTTATATTTATCTCGTTGCGAGTGTATTTCACTCAATTCAGTCTTTAAATTAGCCAAATCATTTTGCCACTGTGAAATTTGTTGCTCTTGGACTAATTTTCTTTTGGAAGTAGCACGATCTTTTTCATACACGAATTTTTCAAACTCCGCGTCAGATAATACGCGTTTTTCGTGTAATTGCCTGTTACGGTTAAACGATACCAAGGCGTTTTCTAATGCTAAATCAGCTTCTTTCAGCTGTTGAATATATAGGTTTTGTTGCTGTCGGTAAATAGAAGTCCGTAAGGACAATTGAGTGTTAAAGTTGTTTTTTTGTGTTACAAGTGCTGATAAATCGTTAATTCGTTGTTGAAGATCCGAACTTTTTCGCATTAGATATCCCGATTGTTCATCGATAACATTTGTTTGAACAGTGAATAGGATATCACCCGCCGCTACCGGTTGATTTAGTTTGAAATAAACCTTGTCGATTCGGCCGGCAACAGGAGCTTTAACCACGTTCCGTTCTGCAGAAGGAGTAAGGATACCTGTACCTTCTACGCTTACGTCAACTCGAATGAAAAAGAGCGAAATAAAACCGATACTTATTGCCAATAGCGTCATTAGATAGATGATTTTACTATTGTTATAATGTCGGTTGAAATGGCCTTCGGTAGTGAGATTGGCAATTTCTGCTGGAAAAATAACCTTACTGTTCATCTTAGAAAAATGAGGTGCCCAATTTTTATCAGGCACCGAATGTGAATTTAAGCGAACATTTTTGGAAAATTTCCTTTAATCCCGCCAACAATAATGTCAATGATGGGAACCAGAATGGATCCGCCTGTTACATTAGCCAGTTCTTCTGTTGTCAGTTCTTTGATTTCGACTGCTTCTGCCGCATTTTTTGGTGTCTTTTCCATCTTTATAACTTGTTGTTTAACGCTTACTCTTTTCAAGATTTTCAGCAACCTCTGGGTTAGAGGAGAATTTTAGTATCCTCTTCACTCAAAATTACCGAGCTAAGCTAGGTGAAGCAATCCCTGAAAACTGGTATTATCATAAATACCAGTTTTCAGGGATGGTATCCGATTTTTGCTTTATATAATTTTACCATCGGTCATGATCAAAAAAGGGTATGCCGAAAACCTTAATTAATAGAGTAGGCCTAATTAATTTTTGTAAACACGTATGAATACCGAAATTTTAAATGCAGATTTAGTGCCTATGACTCAGGCAGAGCTTGAATCGACTAATGGCGGATTAGGATTTTTAGCGACAGTTGCAGCAGGGGTTCTTATTGCAGGTGCTACTGCTGTAATTAGTGATTGGAAAGGCTTCAAAGCAGGTGTTGCTGAAGCTTTTTAACTGTTTGTTTTAACTAATTTTATAGATATGAAAAGTGAACAAATCATCGAATTATCAATGGATGAGCTTCAACAGATTGAAGGCGGACATATTGATGAAAATACTTCATTCGGCCATGATGTTGGTTATGCAGTAGGTTTATATCTTCGGTATTGCACCATTCCGGGTTTGGTATATGGAATGCTGAAGTAGCGAGGTCCTTTTTGTAGGTTGCCTGTATTTACGGGCAACCTCTTTTAAATCAGATAGTATGAAAGTAAAGAAAAGTGAATGGATGTTTTTGATCTTAATTGGAACTATTGTGTTGTTCTATGTGTTATTTACGGAAAAATGGATTCCGATTAAGCAGTTAGTTTTGTCATTTTTATAGGGTGGTACAGCCTTAATAAAATTATATCGCCAAGTGACTTTATTAAATTTCACTTATTTTGTTGTGTTTAACATAGAGCTATTATATTAGTGGCGATATTTAATCGTCTCTAGATTTTATGAATATTTTTCTCCTGCGTTTCAGTACGCTCATGGTCTTTTTATTTGGTACGATGCTTTCGTTGCCTGGTTTTGGACAAGATCAAATAGTTACTTACCTTAATAAGCACCGCCATATTGTTGCAGAAAAGGATAGCGCACAATATATACGTACCCTAACACCGGGCAAAGAACCGAATGCACCCTATAAGCTGTTGGAGCAATACATAACCGGAGAGGTGTATCGTACGGGGAGTGCTTTTTTTTTTCACGATCGGATTACTTTGGTCGATTTGGTGACAACCTTTCAAAAAGATGGTAAGAAAATAAGCGAAGAACAATACGTTGATGGTGTTTTGGCAGGTGATTGCCGCTATTATTACAAAAACGGCCAACTCAAATCGGAAATGATTGCGCCGGGCAGGGTAGGGAAGGGAAGAGAAAACCTGAAAATGGACGTACCCCCGGCCAAGTTGATGGTATTTTATGATTCTCTCGGAACGCAATTGGTTAAAGATGGTAATGGACAGGTCAAGGATATGAATGACGACAAGGATTTTGAGGAGGGAGCTTATAAAAATGGCTATAAAGACGGGCAATGGAAAGGGACTTTTTTGAAACGGAAATATAGCTATACCGAACGTTATGCCGAAGGTAAACTGATAGAAGGAACGAGCGTTGACTCCGCGGGTACAGAAGTGTCTTATAGTAAAGTGGAAGAACGTCCGGTGTATCCGGATGGGATGCCGGCTTTATATCGTTTCATTGGTATGAACTACAGGTACCCACGACAAGCTTATCAACAACGAGTCAACGGGGCTGTTGTACTAAGCTTTGTAGTAGATAAAGAGGGGAAGCTGGTTGATATAAAAGTTGTGCAAGATTTAGGGCTTGGAACAGGGGAAGAAGGTGTTCGCGTGCTCCGTGCTGCTCCAAGATGGAAGCCCGGGAAATTGCGCGGGATTCCGGTTAGGGTGTCATTTACGATTCCTATTCATTTGAATCTGCAAGGTTAGTCACATCTGCTACAAATATTTTCTTTTTTTGGAGGGCTTCTCTCAGTGCTTGCAACTGACGCCGATACCGGGAAGTATCTTGTTGCTGTCGATCGGCTAATTTAATAGCCTGTTCTTCTTTGGATATAGCCTCCTGAAGTAATTGAAGTGAAGCTAAAATCGTTGCATAGGTATGGTAATATTCCGGTACGTCGTTTCGCCATTTAATAGCGGCCTGAATCCAGTGTAAACTGTTATAAATATAAGGGCCTTTAGCACCTAACTTGATAAAACTGGCTGCTGCGCGGTGTAAGCTTTTGGCAAAGAGTGTATCATACTGCCTTTTTCTCGCTTCTGGAATATGTTCCCATCTTGCTTGCATTGCACTGTCTAAGGGTTGGCGGTACGGCTTATTGTCGTGTGCTGCTAGGTTCATTTTTAACATCGAATCGGGTGTTGAATACAAATAGACGCGATCATAATAATTGACCGCCCGTCGGAAATACTGTGTGGTATCAGCAACCTGTTCTAGGTATTCAACCATGACGCGATCTTGTTCAATGTCAGCAAGAAATGGATTGCTCTTCAGCCAGGCGTTATACATGAAACTCGATAGATTATAAGCCAGGTTGATATCTTTTTCCTGTATGGCTTTTTGAGTGGTATTTTTAATGATTTTTCCATTTATTTTTTTGCGTTCATCTAATGGAAGCTTATGATAGATGCTATCTACAATGGTTTGATTCATGTAGATTAGCCTATAAGTTTTGCTTTGGAGTATAGGGCCTTGCTGTAGAAGAAAACTAACCGTTTCGAAATTGTCCAGATCACGTACTTGTAAAGTTCCCACATACTCATCCAGTAATTGCTGATCTACGGGTTGATCAAGTGAATCAAGTTTGCGTATATATTGCTTTAAAAAGGATGTGGATCGATTCCCTAGCGCATATTTTTGATGATAAGCTACTAAGCTATTATCCGTGGTATCGGGCTGTGCTAGGACACACTGGACAACAAGTAATAACAAAAAAGAGAATAACGCGCGAGCCATAATTAGATAATACGATTTATGATGGTTAAAAATAATAACTTAATGTGTAATTCTTTACTTCAATTATAATTTTGCTTCTAATAAAAGCCGTGTACGAATGAAGATTCTTGACAATTAAATCACCAAGACGATTTTATAAAACCGTATTTTTACGCTTTCTAGAACTATGACAAACGAATTTACTTTACGAGCGGCAACAATAGAAGATAAAGACAGAATTTGGGAGATCTTACAACAAGCCATTGAATTAAGGAAACAGCAGGGAAGTGAGCAATGGCAAGATGGCTATCCGAATCCGGAGGCGGTAAAACAGGATATTGATAAGGGATACGGCTATGTGCTTATATCGAAAAACGATATTCTGGCTTATATGGCCGTTATTTTTGATGGTGAACCGGCTTACGAAGCGCTTGAGGGAGAATGGCTAAGCAATGAAAAATATGTAGTGGTTCATCGGGTAGCAGTAGCACAGGATATTAAAACCAAAGGAGCGGCGACGCATCTAATGAAGGAACTGGAAAAATTGGCTATGGAGCGGGATGTTTATAGTGTGAAAGTGGATACCAATTTTGATAACAAAGCGATGCTACGTATACTGGAAAAGTTGAACTACCAATATTGTGGAAAGGTTTATTTTCGCGGCGGCGCACGGATGGCTTTTGAGAAGCTGTTAGATAAAGACTAATGCTGAGGAAACGATATTCCGTTTCCTCAGCATATGAATCTATTTTTTCATCAGATCCAAATAATATCGCTTAATAGCATAAGGTATATTGACAACTTCTTCGATACCTGCATCAAACGGAATACTTTGCCCGTTAGCAAAACGAACGACTTTTGCTGCCGGATCAAATATGGCCGGTTGCACTTTACCACTTCCGTCGTAATCACCGGGAATGGGTAGATCACCCATCTTACCCAGCTTAATGGCTTTCTCAGCACCGTATACGAGCCATTCGCCGGTGCTCGGTCGCCATACTGCTATATCTGCTTTCCCGTCGCCATTGTAATCTGCCGGTAGGGGTATGTCGCCCGTTTCGCCAAAAGGTACATTCCCAACCGTGGCAATATACCAGGTTTTGTTGCTGGGACGCCAAATGGCCATTTCCGCCGCGCCATCTCCATCATAATCGGCCGGTACGGGCACAGAGGCTTTCCATCCATGCTTAACGGGGTCTTTTCCTGCCGCTGACCATTCGGCTGTTTCCGGATTCCAAACGGCTAGATCAGTAATGCCATCGCCATCATAATCTGCAGGAACGGGAATGTCTCCCGGTTTTCCTAGTGGAACAGCTCGCCAATCGGCCACATAAAATGATGCGCCGGCAGCATTATAGACCGCTGGGTTGGTCTTGCCATAACCCGTATAAGGTGCCGGAACAGGAATATCACCTTTGCGACCTAATGAGCTTTTGATACTTTTAGCATCGTACCAATTTCCGTCTTTGAAACGATATAGATCGGCCTTGCCGTCTAAGTCAAAGTCATAGATCCTGCTGGCCGAAGCTTCGCGGAAAAGCGGTAAGGTAAAGAAACTGTCTTCGTCTTTTTCTTCTAGCTGATGATAGGGGGATAGCGTACGGACTCGTAATTGATCTTTTTCAAGATCAAAGGTCAATAAACGCATGAGTCCATTGCCGCCCATGGGTCGACTTTGATAGTCGGATAACATGGTTTTGATGGTATGGCCGGCAAAAGTATCTTGGCGATAGCCCTCGCCATTGTCGCCTACGTGACCGCAAAGCATCAGGAATACATTGGACTGGGTTTTTACGCGATCGTACAGACGTTGCCCTTGCTTGCCAAAGGACGCCTGCCCCGCCACATTGCTACCCGCTACGGGATTATAGCCAAGAATGTAGTGGCTGACGATAATGGCTTTTCGGTCTTTATACTGCTTCAATAAATTTACCGCCCAATCGTTCATGGCCTCTTGCTGCTCGTCGAAAGCATCAAATTCGAGGTAAATAATGATGAGATCTATCCCACCTGCTGAAATAAGGTCGTAATGACTATCGTTGTCTTTGCCAAAATAACCGCCATAATAGTTGCGACCTTTAAAGTGGTCAATACCAAAATATTGGTTATAATATTTCGTGGTACCGCTTACAGCAAATTGACTGGGGTATTGATCGTGATTCCCTACAGCTAACCCATAGGGTAACCCATTCGGAAGTCCCGGTAGGGGTTTTTCCAATGGGTACATCGCCTTTGCAGCATTAGCCCATTGCTCAGGCTTACTGTCGCCCTTGTCGGTAATATCGCCTAAATGCGCTACGTAAACGATATTTTCTGCTTCCCGATTGGCCAGTATCCATTCGATCTGTGTCTCGAAGAGCTTGTTGGTGCCACCTTGGCTCTCCTCGGTGTTATACTGCGTATCCGGTATCACGGCAATAGAGAACGTATTTTTGGCTTTCGGCGGGGTATTGCCTTTTTGTGCCTGTGTACTGAAAGGCAGTAACAGGGCGATCAAGAAGCTGAGTCTTAAAAATTTACTATACATACTTTTTCGTTAATAGCCGGGGTTCTGGATTAATTCGGGATTGACACCTACTTCTGCAAAGGGAAGCGGATACAAAAGCTTGTTCTCATCTACCTGATAGGAGGATGGTACTAAATAGCTATGTGTTTTCTTAAGTTCGGCCCCATAGGCATTCATGGTTTCGATCGCCTTGCCTGAACGGAGTAGATCAAACCAACGATGGTTTTCAAAGGCGAGTTCCACGCGTCGCTCATGTAGAATGAGCTTACGGGCATCTTCCTGCGAAGTGGCTGTTAAAGGTGCTGCTTGCGGGATTGCCCGGCTCCGTACACGATTGACATGTACCATGGCTTCTTGGATTTTGCCTTGCTCGTTCTGTACTTCTGCTAATAGCAATAAAGCATCGGCAAAACGATATACCGGCCAGTTATCATTGGTATTGTTCTTATCGGTATGTGGATTGAGGTACTTTTTGATGAAAGGAACCCCTACCTTTCCTGCTGGAGCCTGATAGTTTACAATACTTTTTTGAGCGGTTAGGGTAAAGTAATAACTGCCATCGTACGTACCTTCAGCAACGCCAATGGAAGCTTCTAAGCGTGTGTCACCCGTTTCATACGCCCGAATGATATCTTGGGTCGGGGTGTTCCAACCGCCGCCGCCATCTGTGGCGGTATTTTGGGTGGCTACGCCGTAGGTAATAATAGCGGTATTATAACATTTAGGTAAGAAGATATAAATGAAGTTGCTTTGCATGCCGGTTTCCAGCCCTTGCATGAACTGTACTTCGAAGATGGATTCGCGACTGTTTTTATTGGCTGTGGAGAAGACATCCGCGTAGTTTGGCAGTAGACTATACCCCATCGCTTCTAGGCTCAAGAGCAAGTTTTCTGCTTGTGCGTATTCTTTTCGGGTGGCATAAATATCCGCCAGTAGCATCGTAGCCGAGCCTTTGCTAGCATATCCCGATTGTGGAAACTTACTTGGCACCGGTAACAGTGCAATAGCCTCCGAGGCATCATTGATAATCTGGGTATACACTTCTTCTATCGATGCACGGGGAAGGAAGGCGTCCGCTTCATTATTTACTTCTTTTAAGTACAGTGGGACACCTCCGAAATAGCGGACAAGCTTGAAATAATAGAAGGCACGAAGAAATAGGGCTTGCCCTTTAAAGTTATTTTTTGCTTCGTCGTTGAAACTGGCCTGATCAATTCTCGCTAACACGACGTTGGCGCGAGAGATGCCTTTGTAACTGTCGTAATAGATCTGATTGGAATAGTTATTACTGGCATCGTTGGTGAAATCGGCAATATCGGCTTTCATTTCAACAGCGGTACCTTGGATAGCAGGGTTATGTTCGTAATGGGTGTTATCAGAACGCATCTCGGCCGTATAATAATCCGGGCCTACCGTACGTAAGGGATTGTAGGCAGCATTGATAGCCTGTGTAAAGTCGGCCTCGGTTTTAAAGAAATTGGTTTCGGAAACCTGATCTTCGGGCGACAGCTCCAAGACATTTTTGCATCCCTGTACGAGGAAAACAAGCAGAACCGATAAGATGGAAATATATTTTTTCATGTTTTGTCTATTTTTTATATGCACGTTATTGGAAAAGGACATTTAAACCAAATGAGATGGTGCGTGGTACCGGATAGGCATTTTCGTCGATCCCGATGCTGGCGCCGTCTAGCCCGTCTAAGCTGATTTCGGGATTCATGCCGGAATAACTCGTCAGTATAAAGACATTTTGGATAGAGGTGTAGAAACGGATTTGCTTAATGGGGCCGAGACGTTTAACGGGATGTCGGTAGCCCAGTGTGATGTTCTTCATTGCCAGATAGGAGCCATCTTCTACCCATTGCGAATTGACTTGCCGTCCGATACCGGTTGAACCGGTTTTAGTACGCGGAAATTGGCCGGAGCCGGTCTCCTCAGGTGAACGCCAGCGGTCGGCCGCCTCGGCTAAGAGGTTACGCGCGCCGTCCATATTGGTTAAATAGGCCCATTTGGCCGGTAGAATAATGTCACCGCCAATAGCTCCCGCCATGGAAATACCTAAATCGAATCGTCTGTAGGTGAAGTTGTTGGTAAACCCGAAGAGGAAGTCAGGGTTCGGGTCACCAATAAAAGTACGGTCGTTCTCGTTGATAATACCATCGCCGTTCATATCGCGCATTTTAATGGTACCGACGTCCGAATTCGTTTCTTTGGCTGAGTTGGCTAAATCTTCTGCATCTTTATAAAGGCCTTCGAAGATGTATCCGAAGAACATGCCCAGTGGATACCCTTCCTGATTGCGGTAGTAATCAGCACTGGTGGTGTTGTTCCTGCGGAAATAGCCAGGGCTCACCAGTGATTCAATGCGGTTTCTGTTTAAGGATAGATTGAACGCCGTATTCCAGCTGAGTTCGCCAAAGTCGAACTGACCTCCCAAGCTGAATTCGTGTCCCCAGAATTTGATTTCGCCTACATTGGAAGTGATGCTGCTAAAACCGGATGCTTGTGGAATAGGGCGCGCTTGTATCAAGCCGTCCGACAGCTTGTGGTAGTAATCATAGGTAAAGAAAAGTTTATCGCCAAAAAAGGAGGCATCTAAACCGATATCGAATTGCTTACTGCGTTCCCATGCCAAGTTGGTATTGCCTAAGGTGGTAATAGTAGTGCCGGGCGCTAAACTTCCGTTAGCTACATAGTTGGCAGTGCCTAACTGCGCAATATGGGTATAGTTACCTATATTGTTATTTCCGGTGATACCGTAGCTGCTGCGGATTTTGAGCAGGCTTAATGTTTGACTCCAGCGCTGCATAAAGGATTCATCGCTCAAGATCCAACCCAACGAAAAGGAAGGAAAGGAACCGTATTTTTGATCACGGCCGAAGCGACTGGAACCATCACGGCGCATGGAGGCGCTGATGAGATAACGATTTTTGAAGCTATAATTGATTCGACCCAGATAGGAAATCAAACCATAAGCCGTGGCATTACTGGAGCCGCCGGTGATGTTGGCAGCTACGTTAAGATAAGGGACTTCATCGCTGGCGTAGTTGCGTCCGGTAACGGTATTGCTTTCCTGATCGAAAGATTGATAGGAATAACCTGCCAAGACGTCGATGGAATGTGCCTTCCAATGTTTAGTATAATTTAGATTGGCTTCTGCCGTATAGCTATAGTTTGTTACGGAACTACTGGTGCCTGTAGAGATGTCATCACCGTTAATAAGGGCAGGCGAAAAGAATTGCCGTGATTCATCACCTTTATCGATACCGAACAAACCTTTCAGGCTGAGGCCGTCCCATATTTGATAGTTAAGATGAGCATTACCTAAAATACGGGTGGTTTTATAGTCGTCTTTCACCATTAGATAGCGAGCCAGTGGATTGATGTAGTTAACCATACCGGGAGAGCTGGCGTATTTAACGAGGTTACCGTTTTCATCATAGGGATTGATTAAGGGGCTCGCCTCGGAAGTTTTTTGGACAATGCCTTGAATACCGTCGTCTAAGCGGTTGTTGTGATCTAAACGATAGCTCGGAGCGAGGTTAAAACCAACCTTTAGCTTGTCGTCAAAGAGATTATAATCTTGATTGATACGAAGGGAGTAAAGTTGGGTACCGCTATTGATAACAACTCCTTGTTGATTCTGGTAGCCTGCCACAACCGACGATGCGGAGTGTTTACCTGCGCTGGTGAAACTTATATCGTATTGCTGAATGGGGGAGGTACGGGTTAACAAATCAAACCAATCGGTACCTTCACCATATTGCTCGGGATTTTGATAAACCTCCGGGATGGTGCCTTTATAGCCTTCATAGCGAATCATGTCCTGATAGCGTTCGTTCATGAACGTCGCATACTGGCGGGCATTCATCATGACGGGTACACCGCGACTTGGAATGGTTTGGATACCATAGTTACTGTTTAGTTCCACTTTGGTTTGATCGCCGGGTTTCGCATGTTTGGTGGTGATAAGGATCACACCGTTTGAGGCCCTTGACCCATACAAAGCGGTAGCTGATGCGTCTTTCAATACGGTGAAAGATTCGATTTCTGCGGGATTGATGTTATTGATGCTGCCAGTGATTGGCATACCGTCGATAACAAAAAGGGGGGAATTGCCGGAGGAGAGGGACGCTGCGTTACGAATACGCCAGGACATCCCCCTGCCAGGTTGTCCTGATGTTTGATAAATTTGGACACCGGCCAGTTTACCCTGTAGTTGTTGTGCAAATTGGTTGACAGGCATATCCTGTAAATTTTCGGCACTGATTTCTTCCAGTGCACCCGTGATTTCGCGTCTACGTTGGGTACCGTAGCTCACAACCACTTCTTGCAGTTGCCCCGTTCCGCGTAAGCTCACCTGTAGCGATGTTTCTTTATTCTCCAGAACGTTGACACCTTTTTGCTCGTATGTTTCATAACCAATATAGCTCACACGGAGTGTATAGGTACCGGGGTAGGCCTGAAGGGCAAAGCTGCCATCTTCTTTGGTCATAGTGCCGTTATTGGTTCCTAATAAACTGACGCTCGCACCGATAAGTGGATTGCCTTCCGTGTCTTTGATAAAGCCGGCGAGCCTTCCGGGTTGTTGTTTGCGGTTGATGTAAATATTTCCTTTGTTTACTTCGGGAACTAAGGCGGCAGTTTCGGCCAAATACTGCAGAAGCACGTCTAATGTAGTACGCTTTTGAGGTAGTTCTACTACGATCTGCCCATTAATCTGGCTTGGGCTATAGATCAGGTTGAAGTCTGATTGCGCCTGAATGGTTTGCAGCACCTCTTCTAAGGCGATGTTCTTCGACTTAAATTGAATGACTGTGCTGCTGGTTTGCTGTGCCTCGCTTTTATGTGCTAACAGGGTGCCGGCCATGGATAGCAAGGTGAGGAGGGTGATGCATGATAACTTCATAAATGCAATGAAATAAGTGACCAGTATTCGTTTTTTTGGCATATCTTTATTTGTTTTTGATTTGTTTGTGGAAGAACGATTGAAAACAGATGGAACCGGAACTGCTGTCAACAGTTTCGGTTTATTGTTTAACGGGTTTTAGTTGTGTATATGAACCTCCTTTTTCTTGATGGTATATTGAAATGGATTGATTTTTTGTAAGGCTTTTAGCACGGCCTCCAGCGTTGGATCTTCAAATCGGGCAGTGAAGGTTTCATGTTGCCCCCTGCGTAGGTTTAAATGAATGCTTACGCCATACCATGTTTGTAGCTGAGCAACAACTTCTTTCCAAGAGGCGCTTTGAAATACCAGCTCATTATAAATCCAAGCGTGCTCGCTTCCGGGTTGGATGGCCTTGATTTGGTGCCTGCCATTGATATAATCGTAGGTGAACTGCTGCCCGGCGGTAAGCACAGTATGCTGTATTTTACCTTGGTTATGGCTAACGCTCACCTTGCCGGTATTGATACTTAAGCTGTATTGATTGCGATGATTCTGTACTTGTAAATTAAAGGAAGTACCAAGTACGCGCGTTTGCAGCTTAGTTGTGTATACGATAAAGGGTTTATGCTGATTGGGATATACTTCAAAAAAAGCTTCTCCCTGGTCAAGATAAATAGCGCGATTGGGACCGGCAAAGTGTTGATCATACCGTATCGCGGTATTGCCGTTTAACCAGATTGTGCTACTGTCCGGTAGTCGCAATTTAGCCCGCTGCCCTGGTTCAGTGTGAAAGGTAAAAAGTTTAGGTACAGGCTGTTTACCTTCGCTGCCGCTTTGGCTCCTTTTACTAAAAAGAATAAATACACCGATCAGCAATGCGATAGAAGCTGCGATACTACTTGTGAACCATAGCCTGTGAGTATCATTCCGGTTTCGATGCTTTAGGGGTAAATGTTCTTGAATACGTGATAGTATCGCTTCTTCTAATTCCTGAACCTTTCCGGTAGCTAAGGGCTGTTCGAATCGCTGATCAGCTTCGAACCAGCGATCGATCAGTTCTCTTTCTTCTTGGCTACAAGTGCCCCTGAGATACTTCTCTAATAAATTACGTATCTTATCTTGATCCATGTTGGTGCGTTTATTCTATAGGAGTAAAAATGCCGACATGGGTACCAATGGGATTAGGTTATCAAATTGTTAATAAATTATGTGTTTTATGTTGTGGGCTAAAAAAAGAATATAACGGAGAGCATGTGATCTTTAATAGCCAGTCGTATTTTACGCTTCGCGTGTCCTAATTGATTTTTGACAGTTTGCTCGGCCAATCCGAGTTCTTGTGCAATCTCTTCAGTGCTCAGATTGTCTTCTTGATGTAAGCGGTAGATATGCTGTTGCTTGGTAGGGAGTGCATCCACTTCTTTTTTCAGTTGTGCCTCCAATTCTTCTGCAAATAATTGCTGGTCATCGGCATGGGTTAAGGTATCGATAAGTTGACGGTAATCGAATCGATGCGCTTCGTCCTTTAGCGAGCGCTGCATACGTCTGACCAACTCATATTTGGTCATGCTATATAGATAAGCTTCTACCGAACCTTGAATATGAATGTTTTCCTTCTTTTGCCATAATTGGATGTAAATATCTTGTACAATGTCCTTTGCTTCTTCCTCATCTTGCGTTTTACGGAATGCCAATTGATAAAGCTTTTGCCAAGTATCCCTATACAATGATGTGAAAGCGACAGAATCACCGGCTTTGCTGTGTTCGAAGAGTTCGTCTAAGATAGAACCAGACATAAGGTTAGACACGTTCGGCCTCAAAGCTAGTTTGCTAAATTTAACTTCTTGTTAAGCAGTTGTTATTTTGGTGTTATGCTTTACTGTTTGTGCCTCGATATCCGCGAAGGATTTATTTTATATATCCTATCCCGTTTGTAAAGCTGATTTGAAGGGTATCCATAATACGTGGGATATAAACTTATCGGTTAGATAAAAAAGAATAAAGGATGAGAAGTAAGGTTTGTTCCACGATAGATTTGCGTAATATAGCGTAAGATTTTTTCAATTGATTTTTAACCGTATGAATGGAAAGATTATAACGATCTGCAATTTCTTCATTACTCAGACCCTCATCGCGTTTTAAGATAAAAATCTGTTGACATTTTTCGGGCATTTGTGCTACGGCTTCATCTACCAAGCTAAAAATATCCCCCTTTTCTTCTGATTCAATTTCTCCACCAATCGACCAATCACGATCCTTTGCATAATATTCTTCACGGGCAGCTCTGGCCGTTAATTCTTTTAATAAATTGATCGCTTTATTTTTTCCCAAGGTGTACATCCAGGCCCCTATCGAGTCAATTTTGCCTAAATGCTCTCGACCTTCCCAGATCTTCACAAACACGTCTTGCGTAATTTCTTCTGCAAGTTCCCTGGAATTTACCAAACGAAGAATAAATTGGAACACCCGTTCTTCGTAACGCATCATCAAGCTTTCCAATGCATAGGCATTACCTTGCTTGATCTCCAACAGCAATGCTTTTTCTTGCTGTCGAGACATGACCGGTTGATTCATAAGATACCTCTTTCAGATTACAGCGGCAAAAGTAATAATGCTATATTATCTTAATGTTACGTTCAGTGATTGTATAAAAGGAACCTTTTTTTAAATCAATTTGTTGTCACTCTGGCTTAATCCAAATTTTTTCGTTCTTTATGTTTCATTAATTTTTTCTCACTTTACCTTTGATGCAAAGTGAGGCAAACATCAAGGCTGCACATCCTTTCGCTAAAGATTTAGGCCACAAGCGCAATCCTGTGGAGCCGCTCCGCCACGCTTGTCAACCCTTCGCTTCTTCACATGATTTTTTCCCAGGGTTATCCTAAATCTTCTTAACGCTCATGCTGTGAGGCCGTTTTCCCTTCACACAGGGCTATAGTACCAGGCTAAAGAATAATACGTTCGGTTAAAAGTAAAAGCCCTCCGTTCCGCTAAATGTCGCCTCCAAAATTTACATTTCGTATTGGGAGGCACTACCGTTCCTGTAAATTTTGCCTGCCTGCGGTAGGCAGGAAGCGACGAGTTTATTCACATATTGTTTATTTCATTAGGCGTTCATGAGCTCGCCTTGCTCGGTTTTGCGTCACTTTTTGCGGAAACCACGAAGTAGCATGAGTGCCTTTTAAAACAAACAATAACGAATAAAAGTGACTAAAGAAAAGGTTCCTTTAATATAAACACCCAGACTGTTATATCAAAAGTGAAGCTGAGTTTACAGATACTTAGTTTACTTTTTCTTAACAAATCTTTAAACGAAGCTTAATCTCTGAGCGTAGCTCTTTTCAATAGGTCGTTCTGTCATCTTATTAGATGAATGAGACGTTATTACAAACCCTATTTAAAAAGTATAGAAGTCAAACCCTAAGTGAAGAGGAAAGGGAACTTTTTTTCAGCTTGCTGGGGAATCCCGAATATAAAGAACGAGTAGAGGAATTAATACGCGAACTATGGAAGGACACGGAGCACTTTGAAAATGCCCCGCTAACATCGGCGGGGAAGAAGCGGATAGCCTCGGTAATGGCACGCATCGAAAGCCCTGAAAGAAGAGTAAAGAGGAGATTCCCAGCCTTCTGGGCAGCGGCAGCCAGTATTGCCTTGGGGTTTGGGTTGGCAATACTTTATTACGCCCAACAGGTAAAAACACCAGGTCCGGAAGCACCTCATGTGACGGAAATAAAAACCAACTATGGCGAGAAAAAGAAAATCACCTTACCAGACGGAAGCTTAATTTACCTGAATGCAGGAAGTGTATTGCGCTATGCCAATACTTATAATAAACAGAATCGGGAAATTGAATTAATCGGCGAAGCCTTTTTTGAGGTAGCGCCGGATAAAGCACGGCCATTTGTTGTACGTAGTCAAGAGCTGCGGACTCACGTTTTAGGAACGTCGTTCAACGTGCGGGCTTTTGGTGACGACGATCATCTTTTTGTGGCGCTGATAACGGGATCGGTACGTGTTGACCATGACTCATCGTCCTCTGTATTAAAACCAGGCGAAAAAATCAACTATAATAAATTAACCAAGGAAAGTAGCGTGTTGCCCATCAATGATAAGGATTATTGGGGGCTTTGGCGTAAGGAGGTCTTGGCTTTTAACGGGCAACGTTTTGCCGAAGTAGCGTCCTTAATGGAAAAATGGTATGGTGTAAAAATCCATGTTAATAACCGGTCTTTGTTAAATCGGCGTTTCACCGGTGAATTTAAAGATTTACCCATTAACAAAGTGCTGGATATGCTAAGTAAGAGCAGCTCTTTCTCTTATCGAATTGAAAAGAATCAGGTCTATATTAAATAAGTTAAAATTTGCAAAATCAAAATCAGGGATGAACAATCGAATACCTAACTATCTAAACTTTATGCTGAAAGCGTTCAGCACTGGTTGCTTTGCTTTGTCGGTGGTGCTGTGGAGTTATAGCCTTGTTTGCGCCAACACGGTGAAGGCTCAAGAGCTATCGAAGACACTGGTGAAGCTCCATTTACGTAACAAGTCGCTCAAAGAAGTCTTGCAACAGTTGGAACGGGAAAGTGATTTCCGATTTGTGTACAGCGATGGGGCGATTCCGAAAAACAAGTCGCTTTCGCTCGAAATGGAAGGCACAATGGCCGAAGCACTAAATAAGATTTCGGCGCAAACGCATACGCGTTATGAGCAACAGGGAAACAACCTGGTAGTAACCTATAATCCTCCTAGGCAGATGATGCCACTTTCCGGAAAGATTGTGGACGACCAAGGAATGGCCTTGCCCGGTGCAAGTTTACGTATCCGTGAACTGAACAGGAGCACGGCGGCTAACGAAGAAGGGAACTACCTGATTTCTGTTCCGGCAGGCACTTATACCTTGGAGGTATCCTATGTGTCTTTTGAAACACAGGTGCGAAATGGGGTAGTGGTGGAGGAAGGTAAACCTACGACGGCCGACTTTCAGTTGAAAGCGAAAGGCGGCGAGTTAAATGAGGTAGTGGTTGTAGGATATGGCACGCAAAAGAAAGTAAACTTGACCGGTGCGGTAGATCAGGTGGGCAGTGAAGTATTTGAAGGGCGCGTGGCCGCTAATGCAACGCAAATGTTGGCAGGTGCCGTACCGAACTTAAACATCAATTTACAGGACGGGAAACCGACTCGTTCGCCGAGCTATAATGTGCGAGGTACCACCTCTATTGGTCAGGGTGGAAGCGCCTTGATATTGATTGATGGTGTTGAAGGTGATCCTTCGACCTTGAACCCAAACGATATTGAGTCGGTATCGGTCCTGAAAGACGCTTCCTCAGCAGCGGTATACGGTTCGCGCGGTACCTTCGGTGTCGTGTTGATTACAACCAAAAAAGCAGCTTTAGGAAAGACCTCTTTTACTTACAGCGGGAACACGTCCATGCAACAACTAGCGACGCAACCGGATTTTGTGACCGATGGCTACACCTACGCTTCGCACTTTTTTGAAGCTTATAATGCATGGAACAACTACTCGTCGGTGCCGAGTAAGTTAAATAAGACACAAATCTTTACGCTCGATTGGCTGGAAGAGTTTAAAAGGAGGAAAGAGCAGGGCATTACCGAAGAGGTAACCGTAAATGATAATGGTGAATATGTATATTATGGTAATGCGGATTACTTTGGCACCTTGTTGAAAGATAGAACGTGGGCGCAGGACCATAATCTATCTGTATCGGGTACAACGGAAAAATCAGATTTTTATTTATCGGGGCGTCTGTATGACTATAACGGTATTTATCGCTATAATACAGATGATTACAATAGCTATAACCTACGCGCAAAGGGCGGCTTACAGGTAACTGATTGGCTACGGATCAGCAATAATATGGATTTTAATTTATCTAAATATCATGATCCGCAAACGGCCGGTGAAGGAGGGAATATATGGCGCAATATTGACGATGAAGGGCACCCCACGTCGCCCATCTTCAATCCTGACGGTACTTTATCCTATTCTGCGGCTTACACGGTGGGCGACTTTATCTATGGCAAGAACGGTGTGGATAGCAAAAACGATAATTTACGGAATACGACTTCTTTTGAAACGAAGTTCTTTAATAACAGTTTCCATATCCGTGGGGATCTTACTTTCCGTAATCGCGATTTTACGTCTACGCGGATTAGGGTGCCCGTACCTTATAGCGTGAAGGAGGGAGAAACTCTGCTGTTACGTACTTCTTTCAACGATAACATTTATCAGCTTACCGAGAAGTGGCGCTACTTGTTTACGAATCTATACGCGGATTATGAAAAAACTTGGGGCGATCATTATTTTAAAGGTTTGGTAGGTTATAACTATGAGCAGCGGGTCTACGATGCCAATTATATTACCAAGAATGGTTTGTTAACAGAAAATACCGAAAATATTAACTTGGCTTTAGGCGAATCCGTAACAGCTACAGCGGGGTATAATAAGTATCGGATTGCGGGTGTCTTTTTCCGTGCGAATTATATTTTTAAGGATAAATACCTCTTTGAAGTGAACGGTCGTTACGATGGGTCTTCGAAGTTTCCGACCGATGAGCAATGGGCCTTCTTCCCTTCGGCTTCGGTTGGCTGGCGCCTTTCGCAGGAGTCTTTCTGGAATGTTAATCCGAAGGCCATTTCGGATGTGAAGTTACGGGCATCCTACGGTTCTCTTGGAAATGGAAACATCGATCCTTATACCTTCTTAAATACGTATAACATTACAACACAGGGTATTATTTTGAATGGGGCTAAAAATCCCGTAACCTCAAGGCCAACCATACGGCCTGATAACTTGACCTGGGAGACGGCTCGTACAGCTAACTTTGGTTTGGATTTGGTAGCACTAAATAGCAAGCTGACTTTTACCGGTGATATTTATACGCGCAAAACCTTGAATATGTATACGGTTGGTCCTACTTTACCGGATATTTTCGGAGCAGAATCACCAAAGGGTAACTACGCCGACTTAACCACGAATGGATATGAGATATCGATCGGTTATAATGACCAATTTAATATAGCCAACAAACCGTTCCGCTTCAGTGTAAAAGCCGGTTTGGCGGATTACCGTTCGACGATCGACAGGTATAATAATACCACGGGAGCTATTACCGACTATTATGCCGGGCAACGTGTAGGGGATGTTTGGGGCTATGTAACCCAAGGTCTCTTCCAATCGCAGGAAGAAATTGACGCAGCACCTAAACAAACTTTGATTAAATCTTCAAACTCGGGTGTGGTATATCCGGGAGATGTACGCTTTGCGGATTTAGATGGTAATGGCGTTATTGATTATGGTTCGAATACACTGAGCGATCATGGCGACAAGACTATTATTGGTAATACTGAACCGCGTTATATCTATAACTTCAACCTGAATTTAAATTATAGTAACTTTTATGTATCGGCGTTCTTTCAGGGTGTAGGTAAACAGGATTGGTATCCAAGTAACGAGTCGATTTTCTGGGGGCAGTTCAACCGGCCTTATAATAACTTGCCAACGTGGCACCTGAACAATTACTGGACGGAGGATAATCGGGACGCTTACTTACCCCGTTACGCCGGTTATAATACTTCCATACAAAATACGGCGCAAACTCGTTACCTGCAAAGCGTTGCTTATCTACGCTTGCGTAACCTGCAGGTAGGATACAATTTGCCTAAAGCCTTTGTACAAAAAGCCGGTCTGCAAGCGGTACGGGTAGGTTTATCCGGTGAGAATCTTTTTACTTGGTCGCCTTTATACAAGCACACCAAGGATATCGATGTAGCGAATATTGGTAAGTCTGATGAAGATGTCAGCAACTCCAATTCCGGAGATGGCTTTAATTATCCAACGATGCGCAGTGTAAGTTTTAATCTGTTAATCAACTTTTAAGATAAACAATCATGTTGAAAGAAATATATAGCGATAGCGGGTCGCAAAACAAGAAATCGAAACGCAATTGTACATTTAAAGTGATGAAAAGAAAGTGGATTCTATTGGCCATGGCAGCATTGGCGTTTTCATCTTGCGAATTGAATGAAACGCCTAAGGCTACCGCAACGGAAGAAGATGTTTTTGGGAGCGAAAATGGCTTAGCGGCTTATAGCCGCTCTTTCTATGGCATGCTGCCTGATGCAAGCAATGCTTATAATAGGGATGCAATGGCGGATTATGGCGCAGTAAATAACCTCAACAGCTTTATCCGCGAAGGCGGTTACTCTCCGGAGACAAGTGATGGTTGGAGCTGGGGTGATCTTAGGAATATCAATTATTTCATCGAACATTGCACTGATCCCAATGTGAGTGAAGCTGTACGCAATAATTACATAGGAATTGCCCGTTTCTTCCGTGCCTATTTTTATCTTGATAAGGTTATGCGATTTGGAGATGTGCCTTGGGTAGATCATGCTTTGGGTATTGACGAAACGGACATTTTATATGGGACAAGGGATTCGCGCGCCGTGGTAATGGAGCATGTGATGGAAGATTTGGATTTTGCTTCGCAAAATATTTCATCTACCAGCTCGGACGGATCACTGATAACGAAATGGACCGCTTTAGGCCTGAAAACAAGGGCAGCGCTATTTGAAGCTTCCTATCGGAAATATCACCCGGAGTTGAATTTCCAGGAAAGTGCCAATACTTTTTATCAATATGTAGTAGATGCCGCTACGGAATTAATGGAGAATGGCCCTTATTCTTTGTACACAGGTGCCGGTGTGGAAGGTTCGCAGCGGGCATTATTTATCAGTGACGCACCGCTTACGCAGGAAGTAATGTGGGCGGTAACAATGAGCGAGGATCTGGCGGTAATGAGCAGCGCCAACTGGTGGTGGACATCAGCAACCTACGGTCCGCGTTATAGCTTAGTACGTCCTTTTATTAATACCATTTTGAATCTTGATGGAACGCCTTATACCAGCCGGACAGATTTTCAAACGGAGGAATTTTATGACGAGTGCCAGAATCGTGACTACCGTTTAGCGCAGCTGATCCGCACCCCTGGATATTCTCGTAAGGGAGTGGCAGCACCGCCTAATTTTAGCAGCCATACCTATACAGGTTATCAGCCCATCAAATATATCTTGGACGACCCTCACTATGATAATGGAGCGTACAATACGAACGCGATCCCTTTAATGCGCTATGCGGAAATACTGCTGAATTTTGCGGAGGCGAAGGCTGAGCTAGGTACGTTAACGGATGCAGACTGGGCAAAATCGATCGGAGCATTGCGCGCACGCGCGGGTATTACCGGTGGTTTGACCACCTTGCCAACAACGGTGGACACTTATTTACAGCAAACCTTTTTTCCGGACATAAGTAACCCGATTATCTTGGAAGTTCGTCGCGAGCGACAAGTGGAATTGGCGCTGGAAGGTTTTCGTTTTAACGATTTGAAACGTTGGAAGCATGGCGAGCTCATGGCTAATTTGCAATGGTCGGGAATTTATGTGCCGGCACTGAATGTACTGATGGATCTTGACCATAATGGTAGCTATGATGTGGTATTCTATGATGGCAATACCGAAGGCCCAACAATCGCGGTACCGAGTGGTTGTGCGAAGGTAGCAATTGGCGGGAAAAGTACAAATTACCAGACATTAACGGCAAATAGGCATTTGGAATGGTTTAAAGCACAGCCTAGAAAATGGTATGAGGATGGCCGGCAGTACCTGTATCCTATTCCATCGACGGCCATTGTTAAAAATAACAACTTAAGCCAAAACCCGGGATGGTAAAGTTTTTTTAATTTTAAATAAATAAAATGATCCTTAAAAGAGTTAAGATGAAAAGAAAGATAATAGGCGTATTGTGTCTCCTTATTATAGGTATATCAACATTACAGGCGCAACAATTAAGAGTGGCTACCTTTAATGTACGCTACGCTAATCCGGGTGATACCGGTAACTTATGGGAGGACAGAGCGCCTGTAGTGGCTGCTTTGATCGACTTTCATGATTTTGACATCTTTGGTACCCAAGAAGCACTGAAGAGGCAATTGGACGATATCAGTGCCGCTTTGCCTGAATACCAACGGTATGGTCTAGGCAGAGATGACGGACAGGAAGGGGGCGAGCATTCGGCTATCTATTTTAAAAAAGATCGATTCTTTTTATTAAAGAAAGGCGATTTCTGGTTGTCAGAAACACCGGATAAGCCGAGCTTTGGTTGGGATGCAAAATCGCATAAGCGCATATGCTCGTGGGTGCAGCTGCGCGATAAGAAAAGCAAGCGGGAGTTTTTTGTGTTTAATGCGCATTACGATCATCAAGGTGTACAGGCCCGTAAGGAAAGCAGTAAGTTGATCTTAAATAAGATCAAGGAAATTGCCCAAGGCGCTCCGACAATCTTTACGGGAGATATGAACGGCTCTGAAGAAACGGAATGGTATCAAGCTTTAGCACAGTCGGCTTTGCTGAAGGATACGCAAAAGCTGGTAGCGAAACCGTATAAGCCCAATGCTTCGTTCAATGGTTTTGGCAACGAAAAGTCTCTACAGGCAACGGCAATCATTGATCATATTTTTGTTACCAAAGATTTTAAGGCCCTTAAATGGGGTGTGCTGACGGATACTTACCACGGTAAGTTTCCGTCAGACCACTTTCCGGTGATGGTGGATCTGGAAATCAAATAATGTTTGTAATATTCCGAAAAAACCCTCCGCAATGGAGGGTTTTTTTTCAAATTGAATCTCCTGTTATATGCGTTCCTTACCACGGCTATATTCGTGGTTATCAGTAAAAAGCAATTTCGCTGAATGATATGCCAAAATATCTGAATAGCTTTTCCTTGAAATAGCTTACCTATGCATCTTAACCAAGATGAAGCCACTATGCCTCAGGAGCCTAAAATTAGGTATTTGCAAAGCAAGCCTCATTATGATCTACTGGATGGTTTACGGGGAACGGCGGCTATTACAATTGTCGTTTTTCATTTTCTGGAATTTGTATACCCTGACTATAGTCAAAATTTTTTAGGACACGGCTTTTTAGCAGTTGATTTTTTCTTCTGCTTATCGGGTTTTGTCATTGGTTATGCTTATGATGAACGAATAACTAAAATTGGTCCCTGGCAATTTTTTAAGGCAAGGCTTATTCGTTTGCATCCGCTCGTTTTATTGGGGTCTGTATTGGGATTACTTGGCGTTTGGATTGACCCTTTTTCCGACATAGGTTATGATGCAGGGCAGCTCTCGCTCATTTTTATTTTTTCGGTGTTGTTGGTTCCTTATCCCGTTATGCCCGATCGCGGTTATGGTCTGTTTGGACTGAATACACCTTCGTGGTCGTTATTTTTTGAGTATGTAGCGAATATTGTTTACGCTCTTTGGCTCTATAAAATAAGTCGCCAAACCTTATTCCTGCTCTGGTTAGCGGCAATGATTTGGCTTGGTTGGGTGAGTTATGAAGCAGGTACTTTGATCGGTGGTTGGGATGGAAAAAGCGCTTGGGATGGTGCTGCGCGTATTGCCTATTCTTTTTTAGCTGGTCTGCTTGTATATCGTTCGAACTGGTTGGTTAAAAATAAAATGGGCTTTGTTGGGCTTTCCATTTTGCTATTGCTTGCTTTTATAGTTCCATATTTTAAATGGAACTGGTTGGTAGAAGTCGGTATTGTTGTGTTTTATTTCCCTTTGCTACTAACCTTGGGCGTGGGAACAAAGCTTTCGGAAGGCATGAGGTCACTTTGTGTATTTTTCGGCAAAATATCTTATCCTTTATATATGACTCATATTCCCATGATATGGATATTCGGCAATTATTACAATAGTCATCAGGTAGACACGCTTCGGCTGACTTTCATTATAATTCTTGGAACTGCCTTTTCTTTAGGTTTAGCCTATGTTATTATGAGATTGTTTGATACACCCGTTAGGAAATGGTTGCAGTTGAAACAACGACGTGCAGTAATGAGCTCCTCGAACATAGATAAGAAGTAGACCGGCGAATATGCTGTAAGGCGGTTAATCATCTCATTAATATTAAGCGTATGTCTTCGTTTTTAAGATTGCATTTGCGGCATTAAACATGACGGTTACTATTCCGGAATTCCCCGAAATCAGGGATTTACGCAATAGTTTATGCTGCTTACTTTTGATTCATGAATAAACGCTATTTGTTGCTTCTATATTTCATGGTTCATCTGTCAGTTTTTGGGCAGACACCTGCAGTAGTGGATGCTATTGATTTTTCGTCGTATGAAACCTTTCCGGAAGTACAGTTGGATGGCAAGAGATATCTGTATTTACCGGAGGCGAACTTGCTAATTGATAAAGTAGAAAACAGCACCGGAAATATGTTAAGTGTGATAAAGGATGGCATGTACGGCGCTGTGGATAAAAATGGGAAAATCCTTGCGGCTATCGAATACGACGGTATTGAGTTGAAAGACGAGTATAAAGGACAATGGTATGAAGGAATAAGTTACGATTATGAGTTTATTATAACCGAAAAAGAGGGCAAATATGGCGTTATAAATGTCAAGGGTCGTGAGATTAGCCCACCTCAATATGACGGGATAGAGATTATTAATAAGGATTTAATAGGAGTTAAACAACACGGCAAATGGGGGTGGACTGCTGCAGAGGATGGTCATGTCATCCAACAGCCTATTTATGACGAAGTGCGTAAATGCTACTTGAATGATAAGTGTGTGGCGATTTATCTAGGAGATAAGCAAGGAATGGCAAAGGCGGATGGAACCGTTATTATTCCACCTAAATACGTTTTTCTTTCGAATCTTTATACACATTCGGCATCCTACATTGCTTGTTCTGAAAACGGATTATATGGTGTTTTGGATCAAGGGGGAAAGGCGCTTACGTCTACTCAATTTGAGGCGGTATCCTCTTTAGGTGACATTGATTTAATAAAGGTGAAACAAGGAGGTAAATTTGGGGCTATTAACACGCAAGGCAATTGGATTATTCCTGCTGAATACGACCAAATCGACGACTTTGTTAAGCGTTTGGCGATTGTTGCAAAGGATGGGAAACAAGCGGTTGTGGATAGCAGCGGAAAATTGCTCGTCCCTTTTGGCTATGATGAGATTGAATTTCAGGATGCGGAAGGACAACCCGTATTTCCTGCTGCAGCGGCGGTAATGGCGCCCATATCTTATGGGGCTGAGTTGTCGGAGGTAGCTTTAAAGGAGCAAGCAAAAAGGAAAGCAATAGCTGCATTACCCTATACCATTTATGTACAACGGGGCGATCAAAGTAATCGGCTCGACTGGTCCGGTAAACCTATATTTCCGCCCAATCAATTGTTGACGACTGATCCCTTTATCCAAGGAGGAAAATCTTACTATCGCGTTTTCACAAAAGATTTATATGGTGTATATGATGCAGAGGGGGAAGAGATTTTACCGACGAAGTATCACTTACCGCAGGATCAATATGCAATGACGACGGACTATAACCTAGGCGGAATCGATTTGTCCGATTCATCGTTCGTCCCTATATATGATGGTGAAAAGCTGGGCCTATTTAATTTAGTGCAAAAGTCCTTTATAGTTCCTGTGGCTGATCAAAAAATCAGCTGGATTAGCCGACATTATTTGGTTGTGACCCGTAAACTACAGGATAGGGACTACGCCTATGAGGCAGCGCTTTACAACAGCGAGGGGCAATGTGTCAGGGGTTTTGATGCCAATGTTTACGATTATCATCCTGTTAGTGAAAATTTCTTCCTGCTGGAGCGGGAAGACCAAAGTTTACAACTGATAAATGGCGATGGAAAGGTCGTCTATGAAAATCCAAGTTGGAAGGGCAGTTTGCGAAAGCAGGGCTTCGGCTTACCTATTAATGAAAATCAGGATGCAGTTCCGTTTGAAAGCGGCCTGCTAAAAATAAGCGGTGATCAGCACAACCTTTTCATCGATTTGCAGGCTAGAGAAAGGCGCTTTGCAGGATACACGGCGGTGGGAAATTTTTATAAGGGGCTAGCCTTCGTCGTGAAAAAAGCGGAGGATGGAAAGGATCGCTACGGGGTAATCAATAAAGATGGGAAAGAGCTAATTCCGGCAAAACTGGAACAAATCAATACCGTATACGACCACCCCAATTTATTGCTGGTACGCCAAGATAATCAATACGGGCTGTGGAGTCGAGAAGGGAAATTCTTATTAAACCTAGAATACGATGATATAGAAATCAATAGTTCGCAACGCTATGTGCGAATTGTGAAAAACGGTAAAATTGGTTTGGCAACTAAAGACGGGGAAATAGTGCTTGCCCCAAAATATGATGAGTTATTTGTTAACTATGAGGGTGATGAGCACACTTGGCCCGTCTTGGTAAAAGAGAGGGAGTGGTATCACATCGTAGCCAAGGACGGAACGATTTATCCAATAAAGACGCAGAAAAAAGGAGCTTATTAATATGGGAAGATACTTTTATATCGTTGTTTGGCTTTTGCTTCCCATACTTGGCGCAGGGCAAGGGAAGGAAAATGACAGTCAAGGATCGATAGCTGGCCAAGTTGAACAGCTGACCAGTTTGGCTTCTTTTTATCATGGTTATGCACGCGTTAAGAAAGGAGAAAAAGAATACTATATAAACAAACAGGGCGGGAAGGCTTTTGATACAGTAGTTCCGAACGCAAATGTCATGTTAGGGAATAAAGACGATATCGCCGCCTATGATGAGTCTGTTAAAAGTGAACTACTACCAACTAAGGTAATCCCCTTTATAAAGGACGGGAAATGGGGAGTGATGAACCCACGGGGTGAAGTTTTATTGAAGGCAGCGTATGACAGTGTGGGAGTTGATAATCCCTATTACTGGAAATTGAAGAAGGCTAACGAAATTTCCTTCTACCTTAAAGGGGGAAAGATGTTGCCGTTTTTTGAGGATGCCGGCTATTTAGATGGTAATTACTTTGATGTAAAACAACAAGGAAAGTGGGGTATTTACAGCTTCAAAGAGCAAAAGTTGGTAATACCGGCCATCTTTGATGCCTTTGATTACTGCGGTGGTTGTGGAAGAAAACCTTCTTATGTATATGCAAGTCATAATGGTAAGTGGGGTATTCTGGATTGGAACGGAAAAGAACTACTTCCCTTTGTTTATGAACATGGTCACTATGGCATGCGGAGCGATAATTGGGTAGAATCTTTTACGAAGAATGGGAAGCGCTTAATTGTACATATTCCCACTAGAAAAGAATTCCTGGCAGATGAACAGGACGATTATCCTAAAATCGTTGCAGGTCTTTTGCTGGTTAAAGAAATTATAAACGTAGCGCATCGGCAAACTGTTAAAACAGGAAATAATGGTTCTATGGCGCGATATGGTATTGGTATCTACGGGCAGGATGGAGAAATGGTTTCACCGCCACAGTATGAATGGATCGACGAACCGAATGCTAATTCTTACCTAGGGTATTATGGACCTTATCTTCTCGCAAAAGCCGATGGTAAGATGGGTGTTGTTAACCACTCGGGGAAATGGGTACTGCCGGCTCAATATGATGATGTAAAGGTTTATGATGATTATTTTGTAGCTAGAAAGGATAACCTGGCCATCTTATTTGACAAGAATCAAAAAGAACTATTGCAGGTCAATAATGCAGAAATTACGCATGCCAACGAGTATTTCTACTCCAATGGTAGTGATGGTTTAGCCGTTTTTAAAGTTAAGCAGCGTGCTTACTACGGTCTTTATTTCGTGGACAACGTAAGGTATTACCCGCCGGAGTTTTATGACGTGGATATCAAAGCTAAATTTGATGGTGAAAATCGAAACTTGATTGTGGGGGAAAAGCAAGGGCTTTTTACGGTATTCGATGCTCATGGAAATTTGTTGATACCGGGACAGTATAATGGCTTCTCTTTTTTGGAAAGCTTACCGGATTCGTTAGCGGAAATTGTGCGGGGTAAGAAAGTGGGCCTATATAACGTGAAATCACAAAAGGAAGTTATACCGCCTGTTTACGACCATTTTGAGCTGATGGGACCGCAGCACGAATTGATAATGACAACGAAAGGGGACTATGATAAACCTGCCTATGAATTTTGGAACCTACAGGGACAAAAAATTATTGGTAAAACCTTCACCGACAAGGACACCATAAACACCCAATATTGTCTGTTAAAAAACGACCAAAACGGTTATTCACTGTTTAATGTAGAAACGAAGCAAGTTCGATTTTTAGATTACGCTTATGTTTGGAAGGTGGGCTCGTCGCGTCTGCTCTTTGTATCAGATGATGGGAGAAAGGGGAAGCTTTTTGATATTTTGGAGGATAGAGAGCTTGGGACCGTTTATGATGCCAGTCAGTTTAACTTTGAATTGAATGGCGAACGGAATACCACCTATGTTACGCTGTTTCCTTTCAAAAATGGTTTTGCAAAGATCGTAAAACATGGAGAATATGGTTTTATAGATGAAAAAGGAAAGGAGCTTCTACCTCCAAAATATGCCAAGGTATCGGATTTCAACGGAGCAGGGCTTGCCGTTGTAGTTGATGCCCGGAAGCTCCAAGAAATGGGTTATAACAACCGGCTGTGGCCCGTAAATATCATCGATAAGAGCGGGCGAACTTTACTTTCTGAAGGTTATGTAGCGCCTGATCTACAATTTTCGGATTTTTCTGAACTGTTTCTGAACGATAAAATATTGCTTTTTAAAATGCTTTCACATACGAGCGAATTGCGCGTTGGCCTAGCCGATAGTAAGGGGCAAGTGCTATTGGAGCCGATTTACAATGACATCATTCCGACGAAGAATAATCGCCTACTTTTACTAAAGAAAGGAGCTAAATTCGGATTGGCCACCTTTGAAGGAAAGATTATAGTTCCGGTGCAGTATGCAAACATGGGCTTGGGAAATGGTGCTTTTTATACGAGTTCGGACAGCGTCGATATGTTTCCGGTACCGGTCTTCAACGACGATAAATGGTTCTATATTGATGAGACAGGCAAAAAACTACCCCTTGAAGCAGCTAATTTAGATGATTTACTGTATTAAACTATATTGTACACTTATATAAATATTCCGACGGCAAACTGATCATCGTTATGGTTTCTGTTAACGGATTTGCCCCCTGAATTGTATGAGTATACCCCCCTTGTTTGCAGAGTGCACTCCGTAGGTTTGTGTGATAAAACCAATTTTTAGTATAAACACAAATATGAACCAAAATGAATGTACCTATTTTATTTAAAAAGCTAGGATGGATGATTCCAGTGGGATCGCTGTTCTTTGCCTGTTCAAAGCAGGAGCTGGGTGAAGTAAAAACAAGTTCAGGTGTTGATGGCAAATTAAGCAACACGGAGAATGTAGTGTTACAGCAAAGTCCCGTGGTCTTGGTTGACGCTTCTTCATTTAACAATTACACAACCTTTGAGCAAAAATGGAATTATCTTTATCCCTGGGGCAGTGATCATAATGGGACGGCACGCATGTACGGAAGTTCTACCGATCATAATCACATTTATTTAACAGGAACGGACTTAAATATTTTGGCTACCCGAATAAACTGGAATGAAGGAAATAGTCCGCATGATCCGTATCTACCCATTCGCTACCATTCGGGTGCTATTCATTTAAAGGAGAAGATAACTTTTACCGACGCGCTTCCCTATTGGGAAATCCGAGGTGATTTTCAAGTGCCAACGGTTCGTGGTTCTTGGCCGGCCTTCTGGTTAACAGGTGCCGATAGCTGGCCTCCGGAAAGCGATATAATGGAGTTTAAGGGCGATAGCCGAAATTGGCAGAATACCGCTACGGGGCCTAGTTGGCAAAATGTTACTTGGCAAAATAAGATTACCCCGGTAACCAACGCCGGTAATTGGCATAATTATATGCTACGCGTACGTCGCGTGTCGGCGACACATGTCGATTTAGATTACTATATAGACAATCAACTCATGGCCACACACCGCGCCGATTTTATGAATAAGCCTTTTTGGTTGATTATTAATATGCAAATGGAAGGATCAAGCGGAGAACCCGGGCCGCAAGAAGCTTTAATGAAAGCAAGAAATATTTATGTAGCAGGGTCCACTACGGCTTTTTAATTTAATTAATAACATAGAAATCCATGCATAAATAAAGTCACCTATTTTATATTGTACTAAGTATTGAGACACTTAATATGCCGACAGGCTGTAATAAGAAGCGTAAATTGGATTCGCTGGATATAGGAACTTCGGGTGTATCAATCTTTATAAATGTATGTTGTGTTTGGTTATAATGATCGAATGTGTAACCGAATTGGTTGCACATTTCAGTTTGATCCTAATGACACCTTTGGCTGAGAGAGATACAATTAAATAGAGACGCTGTTTTACAGCAGAACCCAGGTTATAATTAATGTTAAGAGAGGTCTGCTTCATAGAGAGTCTCTATAGTTAATAAAGATCGGGTTGTTTGTTGTTCACATCGAGGAGCTCCTTAGGGAGCTTCTTTTTCCTGAATAAGGTTTGCTAACCATCGAGTGGATTACTATCTTAACGCAAATAAAATATTAAATGAAAAAGCATTTTATTCTTTTAGGAGTCATACTTTCATCGTTACTATATACTGTGTTAAATGCGCAGGAGCTGCCAGATAAAGTGGAAGTAATTAATATCATTCGCCAGGTAAATGATTATTGGCAAAGTAAACACCCCGCCAATGTACGGGCTTTTTGGGATAATGCCGCTTATCATACGGGTAATATGGAAGCCTATCAGGTTACACAGGAGGAACGCTATCGTAAATACTCGGAAGATTGGGCCATACACAACGAGTGGCAAGGCGCAAAATCCACCGATAAAGCGACTTGGAAGTATTCCTATGGAGAAACGGACGAATATGTGTTGTTTGGTGATTGGCAGATCTGTTTCCAAACGTATATTGATTTGTATAAATTGAATCCGGACGAAAGGAAAATCGCTCGTGCAAAAGAGGTTATGCAATATCAAATGAGCACCGGTAAAAACGATTATTGGTGGTGGGTTGATGGTCTTTATATGGTAATGCCTGTAATGACAAAGCTATATACCGTCACAAAAGATCAGCAATACTTGAACAAGTTGTATGCGTATTTCAGTTTTGCAAAAAACCTAATGTATGATGAAGACGCCAAGCTGTTTTATCGCGATGCTAAATACATTTATCCAAAGCATAAGACCAGCAATGGGAAAAAGGATTTTTGGGCACGGGGAGATGGTTGGCTTTTTGCAGGTTTAGCAAAGGTACTAACCGATCTACCGAAGGATGATGCCCATCGAAAGGAATATGAACAACTTTTTAAGGAGATGGCGAAGGCTGTTCGGAAGGCCCGGCAACCCGAAGGATACTGGACGCGAAGTTTGCTGGATTCACAACATGCTCCTGGTTATGAAACAAGTGGCACGGCCTTTTTTACTTATGGATACTTATGGGGGATTAATAATGGTTTGTTGAGTGAAAAGCAATATCTGCCCACCGTTAAAAAAGCATGGACTTATCTGAGCGAGGTAGCACTACAGCCTGATGGTAAAGTAGGTTATGTTCAGCCCATTGGCGAAAAAGCAATCCCTGGTCAGGTTGTCGATATCAAATCGGAAGCAAATTTCGGTGTTGGAGCGTTTCTGTTGGCTTCGGCCGAGCTTTTCCGCTATTTGGAGCGAACTAAGTGATAGCTTGTGAAGATATAAAGGTTGTAATAAATGTCTTATTTACATTTTTTGAAAACGTTGGCATTGTTGAAAAAAAGATATATTTTTGAATGGTAACCATAACGCAACCATTTATGAACAACGCAAGAAGAAACTTTATTAAAAAATCAACGGCGCTTGCCGCAGCAACAGGCTTATCAGCTGCTTTCCCTAATCTCTACAGCATTGCTGCAGGACATGCTCAGCAAAAAATCAGAATAGGGGCTATTGGGATTAACGGAATGGGCTGGGCGGATTTGAATGCGATTTTAAAACATCCGGATGTAGTATGTACGGCACTCTGTGATGTTGACAAAAATGTATTGGATAAACGAACGAAGGAACTTGCCGATCGTGGTATAAAAACGAAAGGATATAATAATTATCGAGACCTACTGGCCAGCAAGGATGTGGATGCGGTCGTAATCGGCACACCGGATCATTGGCATTGCTTGCAGATGATTGAAGCTTGTCAAGCTGGGAAGGATGTTTATGTAGAAAAACCCTTAGGCAACTCGATTACGGAATGTAAAGCCATGGTGGCTGCTGCAAAGAAATACGACCGAGTGGTGCAGGTAGGACAGTGGCAACGTAGCCAGCAGCACTTTAAAGATGCAATGGCCTTTGTTCATTCGGGAAAACTGGGTAAGATACGTTTGGTAAAAGCCTGGGCTTACCAAGGATGGATGAAAAGTATTCCGATTAAACCGGACGCCCCTGTACCGGCCGGTGTGGATTATGACCTCTGGCTGGGTCCGGCAAAAAAACGTCCTTTCAATCCTAATCGCTTCCATTTTGAGTTTAGGTGGTTCTGGGATTATGCAGGGGGATTGATGACTGATTGGGGTGTTCATATGCTTGATTATGCACTCATCGGTATGAAGGCAACTACGCCAAAATCCATTATGGCTGCAGGTGGAAAGTTCGCCTATCCGGAGGATGCCGCCGAAACACCGGATACACTGACAACGGTCTTTGAATTTGATGACTTTAACATCCAATGGGAGCATGCCAATGGCATCGATGGAGGTCCTTATGGTCGAAACCACGGGGTTGCCTTTATCGGAAATAAAGGAACATTGGTGGTGAATCGTGACGGTTGGGAGGTAATACCCGAAGGTGATCGGATGGAAGCGGTGCCATTGCAGAAGAAAGTGGATAATGGGTTGGATCTGCACGCCGTTAATTTTATCGAAGCGGTGAAAAGCCGTGATAAGGCTTCACTCAATACGCCGATTGAAGCGGGAGCTCACATTGCGATATTTTCCCAAATGGGTAATATTGCCTACCGTACAGGGAAAAAGATTTATTGGGACGAAGAAAAAGGTTCTTTTAATGATACAGATGCCGATAAGCTAATCACAGCGTCTTATAATAACGGTTATACAATACCTCAAGTCTAACAATTTAGTTGTTCATGTTATCAACCAACTCATTCCGTACACTGATTATTATTTCACTAATCCTTTTAGCACCTGCTGGCAGGCAGCTGCTTTTTGCTCAACAGGGGCCAAAGGCGATAGCTGAAAAAGATTATGTCGCCTATCTTTTCACTTACTTTACCGGAAACCGTATGGAGGAAGAGGCTGTGCGATTTGCTGTTAGCTTGGACGGCTACCATTATAAGGCGCTTAATAATGACTTACCAATACTGGATTCCAAAAAGATCAGCTCAACCGGTGGAGTGCGCGATCCTCACATCCTTCGTGGAGAGGATGGGAAAACCTTTTATATGGTACTGACAGATATGGTCTCAGCAAAAGGATGGGACTCCAATCGGGCGATGGTGTTGCTGAAGTCTACTGACTTGATCAATTGGACTTCGCACGTTGTCAATATACAGCAAAGATATGCTAATCAGGATAAGTTGTTGCGCGTATGGGCTCCGCAAACAATTTACGACCCACAGGCCGCGAAGTATATGGTATATTGGTCAATGAAATATGGTGATGAACCGGACAAGATTTATTATGCCTACGCCAATCCGGATTTCTCGGATCTGGAAGGCGAGCCGAAACAATTGTTTTTTCCTTCGAATGGGAAATCGTGTATAGATGGAGATATTGTACGGAAGGATAATACCTATTACTTATTTTATAAGACGGAAGGACATGGTAATGGCATCAAAGTAGCGAAAGCTGCTTCGCTTACGGATGGTAACTGGGAAGAATCGGTAGATTATAAACAACAAACTACAGATGCGGTGGAAGGCTCCTGCGTATTTAAGTTAATCGGAACGGATACTTATGTATTGATGTATGACGTATATGGAAAGGGCAGGTATCAATTTACAAAGAGCACCGATCTGGAACATTTCTCAGTTATTGATAATGAAGTGTCAATGAATTTCCACCCGCGGCATGGAACGGTGATGCCAATAACGAGAACAGAGTTGAAACGTCTCACAAATAAATGGGGAAATCCTGGTATCGACCTTGAATCGCTTCGTCAAAACCCGGTGTTGGAGGGTTATTATGCCGATCCGGAAATACTATACGCTCAGAAAACGAAAAAGTATTATTTGTACCCTACTAGTGACGGATTTGATCATTGGGGCGGTTATTCCTTTAAAACATTCTCGTCCGACAACTTGGTCGATTGGAAGGACGAAGGGGTTATCCTCGACTTAAAAAAGAACGTGCCTTGGGCCGGCCGCAACGCTTGGGCCCCGGCTATTGAAGAAAAGAAGATAGATGGTAAATACAAGTATTTTTATTATTACTCCGGCGCACAAAAAATCGGTGTCGCGGTAGCTAATGAACCGACAGGTCCCTTTAGGGACATTGGAAAACCTTTAATTGCTTCTAAACCAAAGGGAATAAACCGTGGACAAGAGATTGATCCCGATGTGTTTACAGATCCAAAATCGGGTAAGAGCTATTTATATTGGGGCAATGGATATATGGCTGTAGCAGAGTTGAATAAAGATATGGTTTCGATTAAGGAAAGTACGGTAAAGGTCATAACACCCGACAAAACTTTCCGTGAAGGAACGTATGTCTTTTATAGGAAGGGACTTTATTATTTTCTTTGGTCGGAAGATGATACGAGAAGCGAAAATTATCGCGTACGATACGGTACCGCAAAATCACCACTCGGACCCATAGAAATTCCGGAAAACAATTTAGTACTGGCAAAGGATCCATCGCAGGGCATCTATGGCACTGGACACAATTCCGTATTGCAGATTCCGGGTAAAGATGAGTGGTATATGGTTTATCATCGCTTTAGCAGGCCCGATGGGATCAAAATGGGAGAAGCAGCCGGTTACCATCGAGAAGTATGTATTGATAAAATGTCTTTTGACAGTGAGGGGCGGATTTTACCGGTTAAGCCAAGTCTTCATGGGATAGAAGGGGTGAAATGAATCAACTAGTTAATGTGAAATAATGGTAATGATACCTTTTCGTCCTGTTTGCCTATCGATTTGGCATGCGTGCTTACTGCTTTCGGTCCGACAAGTTAAACAGCGATCCTTTCCATCCTTGATATTATTGAGCATGCGTTTCTTATGGATACATGCTTTTCAACTTATACTACTAAGTATACTAGGCAGTGTCTTTACAAATACTAATGTGCAGGCACAAGTAAAGCCATTTACTACAATCTATCCCGTGGCAAAGGCGTGGTCAAAAAACTCAATTAATGCGATTATTTTTAGGAAGAATTCATTGGTGACCTATAAAAAGCATCAATATATCGCCTTCTATGATGAAGAAGGACAAGTGGTGTTGGGCAAAAGGAGGCTTGGTTCTGAAAATTGGTCACTAATAACCACTAGCTATTCCGGGAATGTAAAGGATGCTCACAACGTGATCAGTATAATGGTAGATGGTACGGGTTATTTGCATGTTTCTTGGGATCATCATAATAATCCGTTAAACTATTGTCGCAGCACAAAGCCGGAGTCGTTAAAATTAGGACCAAAAATGGAGATGACAGGCAGTCAGGAAAGTCGCGTTGCCTATCCTGAATTTTACAAACTGGCCAATGGCAATTTGCTTTTTACTTATAGAAACGGGGAATCCGGCAAAGGAAATCTGATTGTGAACCTTTACGATTGTAAACAACAGAAATGGACAACGCTACATGATAATTTGATTAATGGTGAAGGACAACGAAACGCTTATATCCAGACTACAGTGGATAAGGAAGGCGTCATTCATTTATCCTGGGTTTGGAGGAGTAGTGCGGACGTGTCAACCAATCACAATATGTGTTATGCACGTTCGAGAGATGGTGGACACACCTGGGAAAAAAGCAATGGTGAGCGTTACACACTCCCAATAACAGCGGGTAATGCAGAAGTGGCGGCGCGTATTCCACCTAATAGCGAGTTGATTAATCAGACATCCATGACCACGGACGATATAGGAAATCCGGTAATTGCCACCTACTGGAAAGAGTCGGCTCAAGATGTGCCGCAATATCACCTGATTTATTTGCAAAACGATTCATGGAACGTGAAGATATTGCCCTTTAGGAAGACGAATTTTACTTTGAGTGGTGTTGGAACTAAACGTATCCCTGTTTCGCGACCGCAAATTTTGGCGAGCCGATATGGTGGTAGATCGGTATTTTATATGATTTTTAGGGATGAAGAACGGAAAGGAAAAGTGTCACTTCTCAAAGTAACGAACGATCAGAATAACCACTGGGAGATTATCGATCTATTTAACGAGGATATGGGGGCGTGGGAACCAACACTTGATACAGAACTTTGGAAAAAGAAGAAAATCGTCAATCTCTATTTGCAAAAAGTTGAACAAGCAGATCTGGAGGGCCAGACGGATTTTCCTCCACAGATGGTTAACGTACTGGAATGGAAACCTTAAATTTTGTCTATGTTACTTTATAATAATTTGTTCAGGATTATAACTTTATCACTGATTCTGTTCAATGGCTTGCATGTGCTTGCAGGGAATAGAGAAGAAGAGATTTATATATTTGCCTATTTCAAGGGCAATGGAGAAGATGGACTTCATTTAGCTTATAGCAAGGATGGCTATAACTGGGATGCTTTAAAGAATGATGAGTCTTTTTTACAACCAAAATTAAGCAAGGACAAGCTGATGCGTGATCCTTGTATTATTCGAGGTGGTGATGGACTGTTTCATATGGTTTGGACAGTCAGTTGGACAGACAAAGGAATCGGCTATGCTTCTTCGAAAGATCTGATCAATTGGTCAGAGCAGCAATATATACCGGTTATGCGGAGGGAAGAAGGGGCGAGGAATTGTTGGGCGCCAGAAATAACTTACGATCCCAACTCGAAAAACTACATGATCTATTGGGCAACAACTATTCCGGGAAAATTTCCCGAAACGCAAATCGAGGCAGAAAATGCCTATAATCATAGAATGTATTGTATATACACGAAAGACTTTAAAACATACAGTGATACACGCTTACTATATGATCCCGGTTTTAATGTGATCGATGCAACGATCGCTAAAATAAACGATAAATGGATCATGTTCTTGAAAGATGAGACGAAAGAACCTGTCGAAAAGAATATAAAGATAGCCTATGCTGATCAGCTGCAAGGCCCCTATTCAAAAGCAAGTAAGCCCATCACAGGGAATTATTGGGCGGAAGGCCCGACACTTACAAAAGTAGGCGCTACTTGGCTGTTGTATTTCGATAAGTATACCGAACATCGCTATGGAGCCATCGCATCTACCGATCTGGAAAATTGGAAAGACGTGTCTGACAGGATTAATATGCCAAATGGAATCCGGCATGGTACAATTTTTAAAATCACACAAAAAGAACTACAGAAATTATTGATTGCTAAATAAAAACGCTTAATTAACAGCTATCTGCAGACAGCCATATTAAGTTTGCTTTTTTCTTACTCCCAACTCCCCATTAACTACTCCCTGCTCCCTATTAACTACTCCCTGCTCCCTATTAACTATTCCCAACTCCCCATTAACTACTCCCTGCTCCCTATTCCCTGCTCCCTATTCCCTGCTCTAAAAACCTCTTCGCTTTTCATTTGTTATTCTTATAAAAAAAACGTAACTTTAATATTACATTAAAGCTAACTTAATATAAACACTTAAAACTGAATGCTATGCTTACCCATCACGTCTCCCACAAGGGTGAAAGGCATCACCCACTTTGGTTGGAAATAACCAGAATTGTACTTTCATTGGTTATTCTTTGGAAGGGAATTGAATTCATTGCTAATATACATGTGTTTACGGATATCATGATGAATAGTTCGGTACCTGTTGCTATTCTGATGAGTGTGCTCGTACATACAATCATCGTAGCCCATATTTTTGGTGCGATAGCATTGTTTACAGGGAGTTATGTTCGTATTGCTTGTATTCTTCAGATGCCCGTTATTCTGATGGCCTTACTGTTCAGAGATCTGGCGAAGGATGTGCTTAATCCCTATGCTGCCGTTTGGGTAAGTATTGCTATCCTGTGCGCGCTTGTATTAGTGTTATGGAGAGATAAGCATGATTTTATAGATAGAGATCGTTTGCGAAATAAAGTTTAGCCAAAATATTTTCGAGAAAGTTAAACCATGGGTATTATCTTTGAGGTAGATAATACTCATGGTTAAAAAGTATTTATTCACATATCTGTTTCTTATATCTGTTTGGCAATCTTTTGCTCAGCAGCCTGCAGATTTTACCACCTTTATCAATTCCCCTCATCGATGGGTGGATTCTACTTTTAATAGTTTAAACCAGAACGAAAAGATTGCACAGCTCTTTATGGTAAGAGCGCATACTAACTTAGGACAAAGGTATATAGATTCTGTAGCGAAAATAATTGCTAGTGAGAAATTAGGCGGTGTAGTGTTCTTTCAAGGTGGCCCCCTTGGACATGCAAAGGCTATTAATACGTATCAATCCATCTCAAAAGTTCCACTGCTGATAGCCCTCGATGGTGAGTGGGGGTTGGGAATGCGTCTGGCAGATTCCACCATTTCTTATCCTTATCAAATGACCTTAGGAGCTATTAGAAATGAGAAGCTTCTCTATAATATGGGACGTGAAATTGCAAAAGACTTCAGACGACTTGGCTTGAATGTAAACTTTGCACCGGTAGTTGATATAAACAATAACCCGAGAAATCCTGTCATTAATTTCCGCTCTTTTGGAGAAAATAAAGGTAATGTAACGCGGAAAGCAAGCGCATACATGCGGGGAATGATGGATGAACATATATTGACTACCTTAAAGCATTTTCCCGGGCATGGGGATACCGATGTCGACTCACACAAAGATCTTCCTCAATTGGCATTCAGTAGAGGTCGGCTGGATTCGCTGGAGTTGTTTCCATTTAAGCAATTGATACGTGAAGGAGCCTCGGGTGTGATGGTTGCCCATATGAATATCCCCGCCCTAGATAAAACGCCTAATTTGCCGTCATCACTGTCGCCTGCTGTAATTGACGGATTACTCAAGAAGGAACTTGGCTTTAAGGGTTTGGTATTTACGGATGCCATGGATATGAATGGCGTGGTTAAATATTTTAAAAATGGAGAAGCAGATGTACGTGCCGTTATTGCCGGGAATGATATATTGGAATTATCTCAAAATAGCAAAAGAGCCATTGCTATGATCGCTAAAGCCATTAAAGATAAACGGATTAGCCAAGCAAGCTTAGATGCAAAAGTAAAAAGAATTTTGGCGGCTAAACTCTGGCTCGGACTGGATAAAAGGGAACCGGTAATGCTGGATGGCTTGTATCGCGAACTAAACCGGTCAGCGTCAAAAAAGCTGAATCAGGAACTGGCTGACGCAGCCGTCACATTACTGAAAGGCGATAGCCTTATACGGAACATTGATTATGGCAAACGTACCGCTATCATTAGCATAGGAGCTCGAGAATTGACTACTTTTCAAAAAGAATTGGAAGGTAAATTTGATAATGCGCTGAAATTTGTCATCTCACCCGACGCGAAACCTAATGATATCGCAAAAGTGTCTGTCGAACTGTTGCGATATAATCAGGTGATCGTCGCCTTGCATGATACGCGCCGATCGCCGCAAAGTAAAATTAACTTCAGTGGCACAGTCCGTTTGTTTATTAATGAATTAGCTAACATGAATAGCATCTTTTGTGTCTTCACCAATCCCTATGCATTAGCGGGCATGCCGGGTATTGAGGCTTGTAAAAGTTTGGTTCTAGGTTACCAAAATAGTGATGAACTGCAACGGGCAGGAGCAAAAGTCATATTGAAAAGCTTAAGGCCGACTGGTAGATTGCCCGTAACTGTCAGTACTTTTTTCAAATACGGAGATGGATTGTAATTTTTAAAATGCGTTTTTTTGCGGTTTTCATTTTGCTTAAAAGCATTATAGGGCGATATTCTGCTTTTATTATCTTTTTTTATTGAAATTTTTGCATAAAACGGCAATTATAACTAAGTTTGATTTCATTGTTTCATTATGTTAAGAAAAGCCAGCCTAATACTCCTCATCGTTTTGACCGCATCGCAGATAGTTTCTGCTCAATCGTCTTCAAACTTTATAGATTTCATTAATCAAGAACATACATGGGTGGACTCAGTTTTTAACAGGTTGAGCAAAAAAGATCGTATTGCGCAAATGTTCATGGTGCGTGCGCATACAAATTTAGGTAATGCGTATAGCGATTCAGTAGCCAAAGTGATAAAAAAGCAAAAGTTAGGAGGAGTGGTGCTTTTTCAGGGCGGCCCTGTTAGGCATGCTAACCTTATAAATAGGTATCAAAAACTTGCAAAAGTTCCGTTGTTAATGGCGCTGGATGGAGAATGGGGATTGGGCATGCGCTTGATGGATTCGACCATCTCCTTTCCTTATCAGATGGCTTTGGGAGCCGTACAGGACGAACGATTAATCTATCAGATGGGGCAGGAGATTGCCAAAAATTTTAAACGAATTGGCTTAAATGTAAATTTCGCTCCCGATGTGGATGTAAACAATAATCCGAATAATCCGGTAATCAACTACCGGTCTTTCGGCGAGAATAAAATGAATGTGGTGCGAAAAGGGGGTGCCTATATGAAGGGGATGATGGATGGCGGTTTAATGACTACTTTAAAGCATTTTCCAGGCCATGGTGATACTGATGTGGATTCTCATTATGACTTGCCTAGTTTGAATTTTACGATAACTCGCCTGGATTCACTGGAAATGTACCCTTTTAAAGAATTGATCAAACAGGGGGCCCCTGGGGTAATGGTGGCCCATATGAATATCCCCGCCTTGGATACAACCGCGCATCTGCCTTCGTCACTTTCAAAAAATGTAATTACCGGTATGCTGAAAGAGCGTATGGGCTTCAAAGGACTCACTTTTACCGATGCGATGGATATGAAAGGCGTTGTAAAGTACTTCCCGGATGGTGAGGCTGATGTAAGGGCGATTATTGCCGGAAATGACGTGCTTGAATTGTCAGAAAACAGTAAACGAGCAATCAAAAAAGTAAGAAAAGCGATCCGTAAAAAGAGATTATCTTGGGATGATATCAACGCGCGTGTAAAAAAAATACTAGCAGCTAAATACTGGATGGGTCTGAATCAACGGCAAGCGGTCATCACAGAACATTTATACCAGGATCTTAATAATGATTCTGCCAAGCAGTTAAATCAACAATTAGCGGATGCTGCTATTACACTGTTGAAAGGGGATACACTCATTAAGCAGTTAGATCTTGCAGAAAAGACGGCGCTGGTTAGTATTGGCGTCGATAGTTTAACTACATTTCAGCAAATACTTGGTGGACATTTTGATAATAGCTTAAATTTCATCTTATCTGCTAAGGCTACTGGCGCAGAAGTGTCAAAGGTAGCTAATGAGCTGAAGAACTATAAACAGGTGATTGTAGCACTTCATGACACACGTTTGCGTCCGCAAAGTAAATTAAACTATAGCCAAGAGCTTAACATGTTAATTAGCGAACTTGCTAGTCATAATGTGCTATTTAACGTCTTTGCAAACCCCTATACTATTGCTTCCTTCCCCGGCTTGGAGCACGCCGGTGGTTTGGTGGTAGCCTATCAAAATGACGGAACCTTTCAAAAAGCAGCGGCAAAGTTATTAAGCGGGCAATTAAAAGCCACCGGTAAATTACCGATAACCATTAACAGCTTTTTCAAATATGGAGATGGCTTATAGCTTTATGCTAGGGAAACCATTTGCTTTGCTGCTCGTTCCATCGGTTTCCTCCGAAGCCGTTTTTCCCAATACACTGGCTATATACAAAGCTAAAGCTAGTACGCACGGTTAAAAGTAAAAGCCCTTCATTTTTAATAGCAGTTGCTCCGCGTCTTATTTTCAAAGTTCACAAAATATAAAGAATTTCTTATCTTGCTTTACATTAATCAAGAAAGATAAGAATGAACCAAGATGAACCTATCATACGCATTGAAAATCTTCATAAAAGTTATGATGATAAACAGGTTTTGAAAGGGATTGATCTTGAAATATATCCCGGTGAAGTGATTGGCTATATCGGCCCAAATGGTGCCGGTAAATCAACAACCGTTAAGATCCTTACCGGATTAATAAGTGATTTCGAGGGTCATATCACTGTTGATGGCATCAACTTAAAAGAGAATGCACTTCCAATTAAATCCATTATAGGATATGTTCCGGAGAATGCTGAGCTATACGATGTGTTAACCCCTTTGGAATATCTGGATTTCGTGGGTAAGCTATATGACATGGAAACTTCGCTCATTGCAGCCAGAGCAACTAAGTTGCTTACTGCTTTTGGCCTGAGTGAATCACTTAATAAGCGAATGGATACCTTTTCGAAAGGTATGAGGCAAAAAGTGTTATTGACTTCCGGAATTATTCATAATCCAAAAATTCTCATTTTAGATGAGCCTTTGTCTGGCTTAGATGCAAATGCAGTAATTGTTGTTAAAGAGCTGATCTCTCTATTGGCAAAGGAAGGCAAAACGATATTTTATTGTTCGCATATGATGGACATTGTTGAAAAGGTTTCAGACCGTATTCTATTGATTAATCAAGGCAGTATTGTGGCAAATGGTACTTTCGAGCAATTGAAAGCTGAGCATGGCGATTCCCTCGAACATATTTTTGCTAAGCTCACCGGCCATGCGGAAACTTCAGGAAGTGCTTCTAGTATCATGTCTGCCTTCGAATAGCGAGAATGATCGCAAAATATTATATCCATGAATAATTTCATTGTCCAACTGGCTTTACTTTTTAGTCCTCTATATCGTAAAATCGGGGTAAATACCGCTCAGATGGAGGTTATATTACGTGTCAAATTACTGATGGATGACCGAAGACCGCTAACGGCATTTGGAAACAGATCGAAAAAGGAAAACAACTACAGCTCCTGGCTTAATTTTTTACTGCTAGCAGTGATGGGTTGCGTATTGCTGCTTTTCCTTTTTTCCGTCAACCAACCTTATCTGTCTTTTACGATCTACTTCGGTGTGTTTATGGCAATGTTATGCCTCAGCTTGATCGCTGACTTTTCCGTCATCCTGTTAGACAGTAGAGATAATTTTATCATATTGCCACGTCCCGTTGATGATCGAACGTTTGCCTTAACACGCATCCTGCACATCGGAATCAGTATAGCTAAACAAGCGGTTGGTTTAGCGCTCCCGGGACTTATTTTTACAATAATTAGTCGAGGAGGATTTGCCGGTGTTATTTTTATTTTTCAAGCGGCAATAGCAACCGTACTTTGTGTATTACTGGTAAACTTGTTTTACCTGATTGCCATGAAATTCGTCTCGGTGCAGCGCTTTAAAGACATTGTAGCGTATTTACAAATTGTATTTTCGGTGCTGATCTTTATGTTGTACTACACGATGCCAAATGTGCTGGAAAGTGCCATGGTTCAGCAGCTTGACTTTGCAGCGGTGCCCTGGTTATGGCTTACACCAAGTGCTTGGATCAGCGGACTACAAGAACTCGGAAGGGGAGATACGTCATTACTTACCATTGCACTGTCCCTAGCGGCTTTCTTATCGCCGTTGGTGGCTTTGTGGATAATGAGCAAAAACTTCTCTACCGGATTGAACGCTACGTTGAGCGCTTTGCAGACAAGCGACGACTCGGTTAAGGTCGAAACAGCTGCCACCCGTAGGCAAACGCTTAGCGATAAATTAGCGAATATATTAACCGGTAGCCCATTGGAAAATGCCGGTTTTAGATTAGTTTGGAATGTAACGGGACGCACACGTGAATTTAAAACTAAAGTGTACCCTTCGTTGGCTTATGTCCCGGTGTATTTTTTTTTCATGTTTTTTGTACGTAACCGAGGAAACGCAGAAGGAACGTGGACAGAAAAATGGAAGAATATCCTCGCGCAACATACTTATCTCTTCATTTTTTACTTTTCTTTATTTACTTTATTAACCGTATTCCAATTTATCACACAAAGCGAAAAATATAAAGCTGCCTGGATTTATTTTGTGGCTCCTATTCAACAACCGGGCCTTTTGATGTCCGGTGTATTGAAAGCTGCGTTTGTTAAATTTTATATGCCTTTTATGATTGTTTTTTCCGTGCTGGGACTAGCCTTTATTGGTCTGCCGGTAATAAATGACCTCCTTTTATCTACGGCTGTAGGCGGAGTAGCGGCCATTTTAATTTGTCTGTTTACCGTAACAGGCTATCCTTTTAGTCAACCGATAAAAAAGACAGAAGGGCGCTTTATTGCCAATCTGCTTTTGATAGGATTAATCAGCGCGATCGGCTTTGGGCATTATTTAGCTGTTAATTATGAGTGGTTGGTGTGGGCACTTGCTAGCCTTGCCGTCGGTACATTCTTTCTGCTATTACATTTTTTTAAAAAAGAGTCTTGGGAAAAAGCGGAATTTCGGGAATAAGATCTGCCGGCTGTGACCATCTTTTTACTTCAAAAATAGGACTTTCTTCGTATCGCGAAGCAACCACAATTTTTACGCCATTGGCATGGGTTGAGAAAAGCTCGGTAACTAAATTCGGACAATTATTATCTTTGGATAAATGAGATAAAAAAAGATGACTCAAATTGTCCGTTCTGTGGTTTAGAAAGAGCTCTAAAGCTTGCTTATTGGACAAATGACCATACCCCCCGCGAATTCTGTTTTTCAAAAAATACGGATAACGCCCGCGATCTAATAGATCGTCGTCGTAATTGGCTTCTAAAAAAACCGCATGACACTGGCTGAAATGATGCTGTACACGTTCGCACACCCTTCCTATATCCGTAAAAACGCCGATCCGAATGCTTCCTCCTTCTACCACAAAGCTATAAGGGTCAGCCGCATCATGATACTTGGCAAAGGGAGTGATTTGAAAATCGCCAATTTGAATAGGATCGGATGCATGAAATAGGTGGAGCAGCTCGGGAGCAATAAAAAAGCCGGTTGCTGTTAATGTCCGCTGATTGATATAGACTGGTATGCGGTATTTTAAACTTAACCTGCACAAGCCCTTTATATGATCACTATGTTCATGGGATATAAAAATCGCTTTGATAGATGGAATGGATAAACCTAAACGGGTCATTCGTCGCTCAATCTCGCGGCATGAAATGCCGGCGTCTATTAGAACAGCTTCTCTTCCATTGCCAACATAGTAACAATTGCCATTACTTCCGGAATTGATCGAGGTAACATAAAGCGACATGTGTGCAAACTTAATAATTTTCGTTGGGATTACTGCCCGTGCTTTGCGTTATGGAATTTCTTTTTAAGCGATATTACGATGTTAGTATTAAAGAAAGGTTTCCTTGAGTTACTCTTTTTAATATATGTTCTTTTTCTTGGCAAAAAGAACGAAACCGAGAAGTTTGCCTTCGAGCTCCTATGAACGCTTTTGAAAATAAATGCAAGTGAATAAAGTCAAGGTTATCCACCTTGCTAATGGGCGCAGTAAGTGGGATGTATAAAATAAACTTTCTTTTAAAACCACGATTCATTTCAATTTAAAAGGAAAATAGGAATATATGAAAGTCCCAAACAAAAAGGGACACACAGCTGTATCTAGGTTGAAGGTTTAATTATGGAATATATTGATTACTATAAAATATTGGGCGTTGATAAGAATGCATCTCAAGATGATATTAAAAAAGCATACCGTAAACTTGCCAGAAAGTTGCACCCCGACTTAAATCCGGATGATAAAGAAGCGCATAAACGATTTCAGGAATTAAATGAGGCCAATGAGGTACTAAGTGATCCTGACAAGCGGAAGAAGTACGATCAATATGGGAAAGATTGGAAGCAAGCGGAAGCTTATGAGCAGGCGAGACAGTCACAACCTGGAGGCGATTACTATGCACGTGGAAATCCTTTTGGCAATCAAAATCCATTCGAAAGCGGTTTTGACGGATCGGAAGGCGATTTTTCTTCAGGCGGTTTTTCAGATTTTTTCGCCTCCATGTTCGGTGGAGGAAGAAGGAGCCGAAGCCAATTTAAAGGGCAGGATTACCGCGCGGAATTACATCTCAGCTTGAGGGATGCTGCAGAAACGCATAAACGAACCTTAACAATAAATGGGAAGAAGCTGCGCATCACCATCCCTGCGGGTGTGGAAAATGGACAGGAAATTCGTTTGAAGGGTCAGGGTGGACCCGGTGTAAACAACGGGCCGGCGGGCGATCTCTACATCACTTTCGTTATTGGAAATGACCCAGTGTTTAAGCGATTAAAGGACGATCTGTATTTGACGCAGGAAATTGATTTATACACAGCCGTTTTGGGAGGAGAGGTTATGGTCGATACACTGGGATCAAAAGTTAAATTAAAAGTTAAACCGGAAACCCAGAATGGTACCAAAGTGCGTCTAAAGGGGAAGGGCTTTCCCGTATATAAAAAAGAAGGTCAATTTGGCGATCTAATTATAACCTATCAAGTCAACATACCAACCGGATTGAGTGAAGAACAAAAAACGCTATTTCAGCAGCTAGCCAATTTAACGACTAAATAATTAGACAAATGGGAACCACATTCATTTTGGTCAAGGAATATTGTGCACAGAGCACGGTGGACGAAGGTTTTATTCGTTCGCTTTATGAAGAAGGGTTAATAAAGCTCACTTTGCAAGCAGATGAATGGTATATTCATGAAGAAGACCTTGAGGCGTTGGAACGATTTAGGCAATGGCATTACGATTTACACATTAATGTCGAAGGTATTGACGCCATGCGCCATTTAATTGGAAAGATTAGAAGTATGCAAACAGAAATTAAGCTGTTAAAAAGCAGGTTACGCTTACACGAAGAGGGATGGTAAGTTGGGCGGAGGCTTATAACGCCCCGCCCCATTTTTTTATTATTGAACCATAGAACGCAGCATCCAAGCCATTGATTCGTGCTGCTCCATCAAGCCTGTCAGGAAATCTGCCGTTCCGGCATCTTTATGCTTATCTTGAATAGGATCAATCGATGTGCGAATCTCTCGTATGATGGTTTCATGGTCTTCTAAAAGCGCTTCAATCATTACTTCAGCAGATGATCCATCATCTGTATGCTCCAAAAGATTGGTTTCATTAAGGAATTGTTGTAAGGTTCCCAATGAATAATGACCCAATTTACGGATACGCTCTGCCACTTCATCCATCATTTCCGCAAGTTCTTTATATTGCGATTCAAAGAATAAGTGGAGGTCGTGGAAGTGGATGCCCTTTACATTCCAGTGGAATTTTCGAGTCTTGGTATACAATACAAATTCATCAGCTAATAAATGATTCAATTTGTTTGCTACCGCTTGGCGATTATCTTCAGAGATGCCAATGTCAATTTTAGCAGTTTTTACGAGTGCCATGATAAAAGTTTATTAGAGTTCATTAAGATATTTATAGTTCATTTTGTTAGGGATTCATATGATCCCTGATTTTCTTGAGCTGCATAGAAAAAATGATATTTACCACGCCGGCAACGATAAAAGCAAAGGCCGTCCACCCAACAATAGTCGCAATACCGATCACTGGATTGAAAATCATACTTAGGCCGAATAATACCGTTAAGATACCTCCGGCCAAGATCCATCCCCAGCCCTTTACGTCTAAGTTCTTCAGTTGAAAGGCGTAGCTGCAAAGTGAAGCTCCTAATAAGAGTATATAAAAACCCACTATGAAAGGTAGAACGCTCATCGATAAACTCGGATATAATAATAAAACGAAGCCCAGTACAACGTCCAGAATGCCTGCAGACAGTGTCCAACCCCAATGATGCAAACGGTGTCGATTCCCGAATGTAAAGGAAAGCTCCATAATACCATTAACAAAAATAAGACCACCAAAGAAAACCGATAAGCCTAAATAGCTCGCCAGCGGATTCGATATTGTATAAAAACCGGCAATCAATAACAAGATGCCAATAACAGTGAAAAGCCACCAATTTTTGACCTCACGTTTAATCTCCTGTATAAATGCTGTCATATGAATAAAATTAATCAAGAACCCGAGCTTTATCAAAGCTACTTCGTTTAGATAAGATATGAGTTGATAACAATCATACTAAATTAGGTGTTTGATCATCTTTTACTTTATTTCAATGGAATGACAATTAATGGTCAATTTCGTAGAACTCCAAAGGCAAGTCGTCGGGATCCGCAAAAAAAGTAAAGCGTTTTCCGGTTAGTTCATCTACCCGAATCGGTTCGGTTTGTACCTGATGCATCGTTAGATGATCGATTGCCTTCTCTAGATTGTCAACAGCAAAGGCTAAATGTCTTAAACCGCAAGCTTCAGGCTTGCTCACCCGTCTCGGAGGCTCAGGAAAGGAAAATAATTCAATGACGTATTGACCATTTAAGGCCAAGTCTAGTTTGTAAGATTCCCGTTCATCTCGATAAGTTTCGTTAAGGACCTCAAACCCAAGTACGGTAGTATAAAATTGCTTGGATCGTTGATAATCGGAACAGATAATAGCCACATGATGAAGCGCTTGTATTATTGGATTTCCCATGCCAATGTTTTTGAACGAAGGTATAACTTATAATGTAAAAAAGGTAACATTCTTATGAGAGAAGGCCAAAACAAATTTTTTTTAATTAAAAAGGGTATTTTAGTGAAAAACTTGGCGAACGCTTGGTTTTTATCGTCAACAACAAAAAAATCCGCAAAATGGATTCTCTTTTTTGACAACTTGAACTTTTTATTCTTTAATTAGATGTGCATTATGCGAAAAATCTTACCCTTTTGCCTCTTTTTATTTAGCTTTTACTTCCTGAAAAGCCAGGAAACTTTTCCTGTTAACGGCTCGCACGATAAGCGACCGAAAAAGTACGCGTTTATAAATGCTCATATTATCACAAAAGCTGGGCAGAGTCTGAAAAATGCGACGCTACTGGTGAACGATCGACTGATCGAATCCGTAGGAGCGGGACAGGAAGTGCCCGCAGGTTACATAACGATTGATTTGCAAGGCAAGTTTATCTATCCATCTCTGATTGATCCTTTTACTACCTACGGCGTACCTGAAAACAAGGAATCACGCGCTTTTGGGAGGGCTGCCCAGGTACTCACTTCTACAAAGAACGGCCCATACGCCTGGAACGAGGCAATACGGCCGGAGACTCGGGCGATCGATGTTTTTGCACAGGATGAAAAGAAAGCAGAACAACTTAAGAAAATTGGCTTCGGAGCGGTACACACGATAGTAAAAGACGGAATTGCGCGGGGAAGTAGTGCATTGATTGCACTGAACACCAATAAAGATAATGAGCTTGTCATCATTCCCGACGCCGCTGCTCAGTATTCTTTCGATAAAGGCTCTGCAAAAACGTCTTACCCTTCTTCTTTAATGGGAAGCATTGCCCTTTTGCGTCAAACATATTACGATGCGAAATGGTATCAGCAACAGAAGAAAGAATACAACATTTCCTTAGAAGCGTTTAATAAGTGGCAGTCGCTACCACAATTTTTTGAAGTGAACGATGTATTGGATGTTTTAAGGGCTGATAAAATAGCCAAAGAATTTGGGAAATCCTATATTATCAAAACGGGAGGAAATGACTATCAACGTATTCAAGAAGTGAAGGCTACAGGGGCAAGTCTTATCGTTCCGCTTAACTTTCCGAAAACATATGATGTAGCAGACCCCTACGAGGCTAATAAATTGTCGCTTGCGCAGTTGAAGCACTGGGAGCTTGCTCCAGGCAATCCCGCCGCTTTGGAAAAGGCATCCATTCCTTTTGCCTTAACAGCTAGCGATTTAGATAACGTCCGGGACTTTTGGCCCAATTTACGCAAAGCCATTAAATATGGATTAAGTGAAGATGCCGCTCTACGTGCATTGACGGAGACTCCTGCTAGATTGTTGGGAGCGGGTGATCGCTTAGGAACCTTGGAGAAAGGAAAACTGGCTAGTTTTATTATTACTTCGGATAGTTTGTTCAAAGAAGGGAATATCATCTATGAAAATTGGATTGAAGGAGAAAAATTTATCGCTAACCATAGCAGTAATAAAGATCTGAGAGGAGAGTACGCAAGCAATGTGGATGATTTCGGTGCAATAAAACTGCTGATAGGCGGGAAGCAGGGAAAGTATGAAGCTTACATTAGCAAGCCGAACGATACGACAAAAATCAAAGCGAATTTGGTAGTAGATGGTGATTTGTTAAGTCTGAGCTTTAATCCGAAAGGGGTAAAGAAAAGCTACCGGATTAGCGCCTATATTGCAACAGTAAAACCACTTCAATTAAAAGGTGAAATTAATCGTGAGGATGGTGGTACTATTCCTTGGTCAGCTTCTTATACGGGGGCCTACACGGAAAAGACCGAAACGAAGCGAGCGGACAAGCCCCTTGAATTAGGCAAGGTAATTTATCCTTTTGCAGCCTATGGTCATGAGCAACCTCTTGCTGCTGCCGATGTATTGTTAAAAAATGCGACCGTATGGACTAATGAAAAAGAAGGCATATTGGAAGGAGCAGATGTATTAATTGCCGGTGGAAAAATCAAAGCGGTCGGTAAAAATCTCAATGCCTCCGGCGCAACGCTCATTGATGCTACCGGCAAGCACATTACGGCAGGTATCATAGACGAGCATTCACATATCGCTATTTCTAGAGGCATAAACGAGGGAACGCAATCAGTTACTGCTGAAGTGCGTATTGGTGATATTATAAATTCGGAAGATGTTAATATCTATCGACAATTGGCAGGCGGGGTAACGTCCTCGCATATATTGCACGGCTCAGCTAACGCAATTGGCGGGCAATCTCAATTAATTAAGTTGCGTTGGGGTAAATCACCTGAGGAGCTTAAATTCGAAGGGAGCGATGGCTTCATAAAATTTGCCCTTGGCGAAAACGTAAAACAAAGCAATTGGGGAGATATTGCACGGGTGCGTTTCCCGCAAACACGAATGGGTGTGGAGCAGGTGTATGTAGATGCTTTTACAAGAGCGAAGGAATATAAGGCAAAAATAGCGATGAAAGGCAGCAATGCGCGTCGTGATCTCGAATTGGATGCTTTGGTGGAGATATTAGACAATAAGCGTTTTATCACCTGCCATTCCTATGTGCAGTCTGAAATCAATATGCTCATGCATTTGGCTGATAGCCTTGGTTTCAAGGTAAATACCTTTACGCATATCTTAGAAGGCTATAAGTTAGCGGATCGTATGGCCGCAAGAAGTATTGCAGGAGCTACTTTTGCAGACTGGTGGGCCTATAAAATGGAGGTACAGGAGGCAATACCCTATAATGCTTATTTAATGGAAAAGCAGGGTGTGGTAACGGCCATTAATTCGGATGACGCTGAGATGGCTCGTCGCTTAAATCAGGAAGCTGCAAAAGTAATCAAGTATGGTGGCTTGACAGAAGAAGAGGCATGGAAATTAGTAACCCTCAATCCAGCAAAAATGCTGCACATTGATAATAAGGTGGGTAGTTTGAAAGCCGGCAAAGATGCAGATGTGGTGATATGGAGTGGTAATCCTTTAAGTATTTATGCCCGTGCCGAGAAGACCTTTGTAGATGGTGTAAAATATTGGGATGTAGAGGAAGATGAGAAGATTCGAGATTTTCAACAAAAAGAGAAAGCTAGATTGATTGCTAAATCGTTGGAAGAAAAGGATAAAGGGAATGCAACACAAAAAGCAGTCGAAAAGCCAACCATTATTTATCATTGCGAAACGCTTTCAGGAGATATTAACGAGGATGTCAACCATAACTAATACAATGACGATGCAGTTCACTTTTAAATACATATACAGCCTAAGTTTATTCCTGCTGGCCGGAGTTTGGGCTCAGGCGCAGCCAACCGTTTATCCGGCAAAGGCGCAAACTTCAGCCATTAGCATAAAAGGAGCCACTATTCACATAGGCAATGGACAGGTAATAACAAACGGTACCTTAGTCTTTGATAAGGGAAAAATCACTTATGTGGGCGATGGGTCCGGAGCACCTAATGCCACGGAGACCATTGATGCCCATGGAAAACATCTTTATCCTGGATTTATTGCGCCTGTTACCAATTTGGGCTTAGTGGAAATCGAAGCGGTGAGAGCGACAGTTGATAATACAGAAGTAGGGGGAAATAACGCGCACGTGCGTGCGCTGATTGCCTATAACACCGATTCTAAGGTGATTAATACCTTGCGCACTAACGGTATATTATTGGCGCAAGTGACGCCCGAAGGAGGATTGGTTACTGGTCAGTCGTCCATAGTGCAACTCGATGCATGGAATTGGGAAGACGCTGCTTATAAAAAGGACGATGCGATCCATATTAATTGGCCCAGTATTCGCTATGCACGTTTTGGTGCAACCAATGAAGAGGAGCAAAAGGAACGGATCCGAAAGGAACGCACTACCTTGGCGGATTTATTAACCGATGCAAGCGCTTATTGCGCCGTAGATAAACCAGACGTGTTCAATGGGCGGTTAGAAGCTTTTCGAAAGGTCTTTGACGGTTCAAGAAAGCTCATGGTTCATGTTGATAAAAAGAACGATATCATTGCAGCGGTACAATTTTTCAAAGATTATGGATTGAAGCCGGTATTAGTAGGAGGAGCGGAAGCTCATCTTGTCAGTGCTTTTTTGAAAGAAAATGATATTGCGATCATCATACATCAGGCGCATTCGCTTCCTGCGAATGAAGATGATGATGTTAATTTACCCTATAAGCAAGCGAAACTCTTATCAGATGCAGGACTTCTGGTCGCTTACGGGATGGATGGTTTTTGGCAACAACGTAACTTGCCTTTTATGGCCGGTACCGCGGCTGCATTTGGTTTGGATAAAGAAAAAGCACTGGCTACTATTACCTTAAACACCGCGAAAATTTTGGGAATTGATCAAACAACGGGTAGTTTAGAACTTGGGAAGGATGCGAATCTATTTCTCTCCGTAGGAGACGCTCTTGATATGAAAGGAAATCAGTTGGAAAAGGCGTTCATTGGGGGAAGAGATATTAATTTAGATAATTTGCATAAACAATTGTTTGAGCGATTTGAGTATAAATACGGACAAAAGTAAAACGAAAAGAGGGAGTTTCAAGCTCCCTCTTTTCGTTTTACTTAACCGGTTTTTCAAAGCCTTCTTTAGTCGCTTTTTCAGACATTACTTTAATGCGTTTTTCTGTATCTGGATGGGAAGACATCAAGCGCTGCATGGTGGACGCTTTTTCAGTGCCTTCACTTTGTTTAGCCAGACTCTCAAAAGCGGTGGCCATATACCACGGGTTGACCTTTTGCGCTTTTAGTAGTTCATAACCGTAGATATCCGCGGCACTTTCTTGCGAACGGGAGAAAGACGAATTAGCAACAGCAGTACCCAATTCTCCTAACTTAGAGTCACTAAGTGCTCCGGCTGTGCCTCCCTGTGATCCCACACCGTCTTTTAAGGCAGAGCTTAATAGAGCAGTACGGAAAGCATCTTTCGAGTCTTTGTTTTTTACGTGACCAATTTCATGGCCGATAACGCCTAATACTTCGTTATCATCCATCACTTCCATTAGACCTGCACATACGCGTACACTGCCATCGGCACAGGCAAATGCGTTGATGTCACGAACTAAATATACTTTGAAGTTCAGGCTTAAATCATCGTGGTTAGTTAAATCTTTCGTTAGTTTGGCTAGGCGTTGGGCTAATTCATGATCCTCCGGTGCAACGGGGTTATTTTCGTCCATCCAAACCATGTACTCCTTTGCATAACCTATTACCTCATCGTCTGATAAGGTAATTGCCTTTGCTGCTGTAGTCGCTGCCTTGATACTTTTTGTATTTAATTTAAATTGTGCCTGAGCATGAATGCACATGATTGTTAGTGCAGAAAGAATAGCAAGTTTAATTGTTTTCATATGGGTGTTTTATAGTAATTACCGATGTCGAGACAAACATACCATAAAACCTTTCATAGCTCCAAAATAAGGTGAGAAGATCCCTGAAATCAGCTATATAAATACGGTCATAAAGCAACTATCTGTTTTCATTGAAGCTTTATGGAAGTTAAATCGTATCTTTGCAACAATGCATATCCTAGAACGGATAATGGTTTTTATTACAACTAATACACTGATATATTGTCATTTAAAGAACTGAAGCTTATTGATCCTTTATTGAAGGCAATACATAAGGAGGGGTACGAAACCCCCACACCCATACAGTCCCAAGCGATTCCCGTTGTACTTTCAGGAAGAGATTTACTCGGTTGCGCCCAAACAGGTACGGGCAAATCTGCGGCTTTTATTCTGCCTATTTTGCAGCAACTGAACAGCCTGCCTAATAAAGAGAAAGCAGTGAAAGCTTTGGTGTTGGCCCCCACGCGGGAATTGGCTATCCAAATTAACGAGAGTATCGCTACGTATGGCCAACTGCTACCCTTAAAACATCAAGTCGTTTATGGAGGGGTTAATATTAATACGCAGATTTCAGGATTAAAAAAAGGAATCGATATATTGGTAGCGACTCCCGGACGTCTTTTGGATTTGGTTGGACAGCGGGTGCTTACCCTTCGGGCTGTTTCTCACTTCGTGCTAGACGAGGCGGATCGAATGTTGGATATGGGATTCATTCATGATATTAAAAAAGTTGTTGCTCTTTTGCCAATAAAGCGACAGACGCTTTTCTTTTCAGCAACCATGCCGCCCGAAATTACGAAACTCGCGAATACGCTTTTAAAGAACCCGGTACGTGTAGAGGTAACACCGGTTTCTTCAACAGCCGAAAAAGTGACTCAAGTAGTATACGCTGTTGATAAGGCAAATAAGCCGAAGTTGCTTTTACACCTTTTAAAGAGTGAAGTGCGTGATCATGTGCTGGTGTTTACGCGGACGAAGCATGGTGCAGACCGTTTGGTAAAGTTCTTGGCGAAACAAGGTGTTCAAGCAGCAGCTATTCATGGAAATAAATCGCAGAATGCCCGACAAAATGCACTTCAAGCTTTTAAGAGCGGCCAGCTAAAAGTACTTATTGCGACGGATATCGCAGCTCGTGGAATCGATGTTGAAGAACTTAAATTTGTGATCAACTTTGATCTCCCAAACGAGCCTGAAACTTACGTGCATCGTATTGGCCGTACCGGTAGGGCGGGTGCGAGCGGTAAAGCTCTTTCATTTTGCGATCTGGAGGAACGGCCCTATTTGCAAAGTATAAACAATTTAACAAATCAGGCCATTCCCGTGATCAATGAGCATCCTTTTCCTGCGACTGATAAGTTTGTGGCTGTACCTCTCCCGAAACGACCGTTACAGAACAAATCAGAAAAAGCGTCAACAAATAAAAATCGGAAAAAACGCCGATTCAGACCTGCCAGCGCACAAAAAGGGAATAGAATAGGCTAATTTTTTGTTAAGATTTTATAAATAAATATTTTATTAAGAAAATCTTAGATTAATATCCTTACCTTTGCTCTAATTATTAATAAATTCAATACAATACAATGCAAGAAGGAGTAGTAAAATTCTTTAATGAAACGAAAGGTTTCGGTTTCATCGTTCCAAATGCTGGTGGAGGCGATATCTTCGTTCATTCATCTGGCCTTATCGATTCTATCCGTGAAAACGACCACGTATCTTACGAGGTTGAACAGGGAAAGAAAGGCTTAAATGCGGTAAATGTTAAAGTTATCTAGGATAGTAATAATATAAATCGTATGAAGGCTGTCCGAAGAGGACGGCCTTTCTTGTTTTTAATGTAGAGAATAGAAAGCATTAAATTTTTTCAGCATACTTTTTCATCAGAGAATTTTAGCTAAGTTTGTGCCTTATGAACGAAGAGAAATCATTGAATTTCCTGGAGGAAATTATTGAGGAAGATATAAAAAATGGGAAAAATGACGGTAGGGTGCTGACGCGATTCCCGCCGGAACCAAACGGTTATTTACATATCGGTCACGCGAAGTCGATTTGTTTAAATTTTGGTTTGGCACAAAAATATAATGGTAAAACTAATCTGCGTTTTGATGATACCAATCCGGTTACGGAAGACATTGAATACGTGGAAAGTATTAAAAATGATATCAAATGGCTTGGTTTCCAATGGGCCGAGGAGCTGTATACATCGGACTATTTCGATACGCTATACGGATATGCCGTGAGCTTGATAGAAAAGGGTTTAGCCTATGTCGACGATAGTACACCGGAAGAGATCGCTGCAAGTAAAGGGACACCTACCGAACCAGGTAAGCCGACTCCCTATAGAGACCGGACGGTGGAGGAAAACCTTCGTTTATTCGCAGAAATGAAGGATGGAAAATATCCCGATGGAAGTAAAGTGTTGAGGGCGAAAATCGACCTGGCCAATCCAAACATGCATATGCGCGATCCTTTACTCTATCGTATAAAACACGCGCATCACCACCGTACGGGGGATGCTTGGTGTATTTACCCGATGTATGATTTCGCGCATGGACAAAGTGATTCGATTGAGCGGATCACACATTCTGTTTGTACGCTGGAATTTATACCACATCGGGCTTTATATGATTGGTTAATCGAGCATATTGGTATCTTCCCATCTAAACAATATGAGTTTGCACGATTGAATATGACTTATACCGTCATGAGCAAACGCCGATTACTGCAACTGGTAAACGAAAAGCATGTGGAAGGATGGGATGATCCTCGAATGCCTACCATCAGCGGATTAAGAAGACGAGGATATACGCCTGCAAGTATCCGTAATTTTTGCGAGCGAATTGGGGTGGCAAAGCGGGAAAACGTAATTGACGTAAGCCTGTTGGAATTTTGCATCCGCGAAGATTTAAACAAAACGGCTTGGCGTAGAATGGCGGTGCTGGATCCGGTAAAACTGATTATAACAAACTATCCGGAGGAAAAAGAAGAACTGTTACATGGAGAAAACAATCCGGAGGTGGAAGGTGGTGAGGGGGAAAGAGTGATTCCTTTTAGTCGTGAACTATGGATTGAACGCGAGGATTTTATGGAAAATGCACCTAAGAAATTCTTCCGTTTAGGCCCTGGATTAAGTGTTCGTTTAAAGCATGCTTATATCGTTACATGTGATAGTTTCGTAAAAGATGGAGACGGTAATGTCACAGAAATCCATTGTAGCTATATTCCAAACTCAAAAAGTGGAGAGGACACAAGTGGCCTAAAAGTGAAAGGAACAATTCACTGGGTAAGTGTACCACATGCGAAAACAGCGGAGGTAAGACTTTACGATCGTTTATTTAAGGCTGAAAACCCCTTAGCCACAACCGGTGATTTTAAAGAATCTATTAATCCGGATAGTCTTGAGATTTTAGAAAAGGTCTATATTGAACCTGATTTATTAAATGCCGTACCGGGGAAAGGGTATCAATTTATTCGTAAGGGTTATTTTACGCTCGATACACGGTCGACACCTGATCGATTGGTGTTTAATCGCACTGTTGGCTTACGCGACACATGGGCGAAAGAATCACAGAAAGAAGCTTAAGTAATTAATTGGATCCTTATAAAAAAGGAGCCATCTGGTAAGAGATGACTCCTTTTTTATAAGGTTGTTTTCTTGATATAAAGATTGTAAAGCACGCTAAGTGCAAAAGGAGTCCACTCTTCAGTGGTTTCCTCAGGTATAAAATGTCTCTTAAAAGCTAAGATTGCGGCTGAAGCATTTCGGGTATCATAGCCTAGAATACGCAAACCATCTAGCGGGTTGAAAGTGGTGGGGGGTGCTTGCAGTACGTCGTCATACCACAAACCAAACCCTTTTTCTGCTAAGCGTTTCCATGGAAAATTGATGCCGGGATCTACTTTGCGTCCCGGAGCGATATCACCATGGCCAATGAAGTTTTCTGAAGGAATCTTATAATTAGCTTTGAGGGTATCCAGTAATACGAGCAAATTGTTTATCTGTGGCTCAGTGTAAGGTTCAACACCGTTGTTGTCCATTTCGACACCTATAGATGCGGAATTCATATCCGTAACGGATCCCCACCTTCCATTACCCGCATGCCAAGCTCGTAAGTAATCGTTGAGCAATTGATAAACTTTACCTTCTTTATCAATGATATAATGAGCACTTACTTGTGTACGTTCTAGCGTAAACGTCCGTAAGGTTTGCTGAATACTGTCTTGAGCTGTATGATGTAAAATAACAAAATTGGGTTTGCGCATATTGAAATTAACGGTGCCTACCCACTCAAAATCTTTTCGCTGGCCTTCTACTCCCGGAGACGGCAATCCGGCAGAAGCCATGTGCTGCGGAGTCGGCAAAGGTTGCTTAATTACTTCAGCCAATTGTTCTACCTGCTTTTCATATATTTTATTAGTCTCTGCAAATTTCTTTTTTGAAGCGCAGGCGCTTAGAAAAAATAGCATTAAGACCATGTATCCGTATGAGCAAATATGTTTCAGCATAGGTTATCTCGGAAATTTATAATTCAAACCAATACCTATACTTTGAGAGCGTTGCAGTTCCTCTATTTGATTAGGATCATACAATAAGGTCGCATTGAACAACAGGCTTATTACCCTCGAGACGCGTACCCCTAAGATGGCGTCTAGGCGATGCCTTGAAGTGCTAAGCTCTTCAAAATTAGCTAAAAATTCGTAGGTGGTTTTTAAATGCAACCATTTTGTTAAATCTCGATCAGTACCAGCTAATAGTTGAAAGCTCACATCATTCTTGAATTTTCCAGGGATTTCTACACCGAAACGAGTAGTATCTTCTTCCCTTACCGATTGAACTCGGTCATCTAAAATAAAGGTCATACGGGTCGCTGGACCAAAACGGATAGAACTAAACTGATCCGGTTTATATTCAAGACCGACTGCGGGTGTAAGATAACCTGGAGCCATGAAATTGGATATCTTTCTGGATTTGGTGTCTACACCATCAATGTTCGTATACTGCCAACCTGCATCAAATTGTGTTTCAAAGGTCAAGGCTGCAAATAATGCCCATTTCTGAGAAAATTTAATGGAGTACTTGTTATCCCACCAGATGCGGTCTTGATTCTTACGCGCAAGTTGATTTTCATTCTTAATCTTTCCATACCTTAAGTCTAATTCAGATACAAAGTTTTTACCTTCTTTGGTGTAATCCCATTTCGTATTAAAAAGGGCACCTAAAGAGATAGAGTTTACACCACCACTGTTCCAGCTATCACTAAAGGAAGCTTGGTTCGCGTTTATGGCGAAATTTGTCCAATTCCGCCAATAGTTAACCTTTAAATCTAAACTAGGGTTCTGTACTTCTACATCATGAATGCCCATTTGGGGAGTTCTAACGGGTAGGCTGTTTTTTGGCGGGGCCTGGCGAAGATCATTGAGATCATAATTTTGCGCGTTAGCGAAGAAAAATGCGCCCGTGAGAATAAATGCAACAAGTAAATGTCGTACGTTCATCAGAATAGTTTTATTGTTAACGCTGGTTTGCCTTTGCCGAATACTTACGCTCAGCTGACTCCAATCCAAACCACAAACTTAGATAAAATGATCTTATATGCCAAGCACATAATTACCGAAACTGTACGATGAGGCTCTCTTCGGTCGTATAATTTCCGACCCAAACTAATGCCCGTATCGTCGGAAGCATTTTATCTGCTTTTCTTAAGCAATAATAATGCCTCTAATTGGAATCCAATCGTTCGATCTTTACCTCTTCTTTGTTAGGCTGCACTCTGGGTAATGGCTGTAGTCGATATGCACTGGGGTTTTTACGGTACATATTATAGGAGCTCTGTATATACTTGCCCAGCTCATAATCATTGGCTTGCATAATAAAGTGGTATGATGGCCGATATTGATGCATAAAGTCTTCTAAAGCTACGCCTGTTAGATTAGTCAAGCGCTTTACCATGGCTTGCGTAAATCGGGCGTCGATCATATTGTTTTCGTATTCACGTTGGATAAGCTCCTGTAAAAAACGTGCATTTTTGCCCTGTCGACTCAATAAAGAGTACAGCGCATCAATACTTAAGCCTGCTCCGGTAGGTCCGGTCGATAATAAACTGCCCGGATTTCCCTTTCGATAAGCCGAACTGTATTCCCGTTTACGATCTTCAAGTATTTCCGCAGGTGAACGCTTCGCAATAATACTTACTTCATCTAGCCAGATAGTCGATCGTTGTAAGTTAAAAACAATGACGGGATCTTTCTTTACGATTAACGTATCGGCATGGTAGCCTTTAACAATGGCAATCAGGGTGTCGCCCGGACTCGCTTTAATTGCAAATTCTCCGCGCTTATCATTATACTTCATCTCGTCGTTCGCTGTATTGTAGATATAGACGCGTGCAATCCGTTGTTTGGTATAACTGTCAAATACAATACCTTCCCGCTCTTGTGCCGAAGCAAAGAAGATGGAAGCTAATAGTAAAACGATTATGGTTGCAAGAATTTTCAAGTTAACAAAGATAGGGAATGGCCTATGTCATTGAAAAACATTTTGCACTTTTTAACACGACTAACAGGAATTTGTTGATTTTATTTCGAAACGAGGAGCAATTGTCCAACAACGAGATCATCGCTATCCAAGCTGTTAAGATTTTTTAGTTCGTCGGTGGTAAGCCCGTAACGTTTACTGATACTGTAAATTGTATCGCCTTGTCGCACCTCATGTATTTTCATTTCTACCGGTGGTTTGGCTTCGGCTTTTTCAGGTTCTTTCGGACTGTTATCAGCAATTTCAACTAATACCCGTTCTTCCCTGTTTATTTTCTCCGGTGCTTTTTCTCCACGATCGTATTCATATAATCCATAACGTTCAATCAAATCGATCAATAATTCTGCATAGCGAGGATTGGTGGCATAACCGGCCTTTTTCAGCCCTTTAGCCCACCCGGTATAGTCGTCTTTGTCAAGCTCAAATAAAGGAGCGTAGCGTTTTCGTAAGAGGAATTCAGAATGATCTCGAAAAGAGTCTTCCGGTGAACGATACACGCGGAAACAGTCATTGATAGCGTCATCATCCTTAAAAAACGATTCACCTTTCCAATCGGGGGTACATTTGATACCAAAGTGATTGTTGGCTTCTCTAGCCAATGTACTATTTCCGTTAGCCGACTCTAAAAGGCCTTGTGCCAACGTGATGCTGGCGGGTATCCCGTAAGTGTTCATCTCTTGAATAGCAATCGTTTTATAACGACTGATATAATCTTGTGCAGAAGCGCTTATCGCGGCAGGCTTGTTACTCGGCCGATGCGGATGATTATGCCGCCGTCCCTCGTTGTTGCTTCCGTACGATCCCTGTTGTCGAGTTTTGGAACTCTGTAGCACTTTTTGCTTTGGTAGGCAAGATGTTAGGCTCAAGGAAATACAAAAAAAAAGAATGAGGTATACGAACGATGGTAAAGCGATATGCTGCAGCTGCTTGTTCATTTTGCGATCTACGTTAAATTTTTAAATGTTGACCAATTCTTAGCCGGTCACTCCGAAGTTGATTTTTGGTTTTAATACGGCTAACGGAGGTTTTGTATCGTTTGGCAATTGCTCCCAACGTATCGCCTTTTTTTACCGTATAGCGTAGATTGATTTCGGAAGCAGTGGATTTCTCTTCGAAAGGGGCATCCTGCGGTTCTATATAATCCGCTGGTCTATTGTCAAATAAAAAAAGTTGATGTTTCTTTATAATGGCAACAATGTGGGCTGCCCAGGCCTTGCTACCTGCGTAACCACCGCGCATGATGCCATAGGCCCAAGAATGATAATCATACGCACTGTATCGATCAAAAAGCGACCGAAATTGCTTACGGGTTTTGAGGTAATTAATGAAATCATCGTAAGAAGCCTTAACGCTATCATAGCCCTTGTAAGACGATCGGATTTTTTTGCTGTTATTGGCACCACGAATGCCGAAATGATTATTGAGATGGATTGCAACCTTACTACTACCATTCGCGCTTTCATGCATAGCTACCGCTAGAATAATACTGGCCGGAACACCGAATTTCTCCATCGCGTCGATGGCCCACTCTTTGTGAGCCTCTATATAGGCATGCGCGCCCCCTTGCGCATAGCTGGTTTGCGACAAGAAAAAAAGGAAAAACAAGAATATGGGAAACCGAAGGGTTTTCATTTACTATAATTTTCTGATAAGGAATATACCATCACGGATTGGTAAAATCAATTTCTGTACCCGTTTGTCTTGTGCGATGGTTTTGTTGAGTTCAATGATTTGCTCGGTTTGTTTATCCGGTGATGCGTCTGTAATTTTTCCCTTCCAAAGTACATTGTCGATCATAATCAGCCCGCCTGTTCTCACTTTGTCAAGCACGAGTTCAAAATAATTAAGGTTATTCTTTTTATCAGCATCGATGAAGACTAGGTCGAAGGTTTCCTCAAGTGTCGGTATAATCTGCAGGGCTTCGCCAATATGGTAACGTATTTTGGCACCGTAAGGTGAAGCATCGAAATACCCCTGAACTCGTTCAGCCAACTCTTCGTTGATATCAATGGTATGCAAGATCCCATCAGAAACAAGCCCCTCTGCTAAACAAAGACTCGCATAACCTGTGAAGGTGCCAATCTCTAAAATTCTTTTCGGAGCTAAGAGGTGACTTATTAAACTCAAAAAACGCCCCTGGAAATGTCCGGAAAGCATATGAGGCTGAGTTTCCTTTAAATAGGTCTCCCGATTAATTGCTTTCAAAAGGGGAGGCTCATCATCACAGGTACTCGTTAAATAGGCATTGAGCAAGTTATCCATTATCTCCATGAAGCAAACTTATATAAAATGCTCGGTATTTTCGAATACCACAATATAAATTATAGCTATACAAAGATCCTTTCGAGAAGCGCTTTTAATCTGCTATTGTGCTAGTATTAAGAGAACGTTTTTTTGAAAACATAATAATGGTCTGTTATTAAGACTGAATCGTCTTAAGATAATCTTGCAAGATAATGACAGCAGAAACGGCATCCACTAAGCCTTTTTCTTGTCTTTTTGATCGTCTTAGTCCGCTTTGTGCAATACTGGCCGAGGCCATTTTTGAGGTGAATCGCTCGTCCATGGTAACGATTGGCATTTGAGGAAAGGACTTTTTCAGTAAATTAATAAAACCTTTTACATGTACGGCCGATTGAGAATCAGATCCATCCAGTTGCTTGGGCATACCTACGACAAAAGATTCCACCTGTTCCTGGGATACATATTTTTTCAGGTATTCAATAACATCTTTTGGATGAATGGTGGTTAAAGCGGTCGCGATAATTTGTAAAGGATCTGTCACTGCGACACCTATTCGCTTTGTGCCATAATCAAAAGCCATTATCCGCATAAATTCTTATTTTTGAACATCTGTTCGCAAAGATACGGAAAGCTAATCTATTTTAGGCTTAAGAAGGCCAAGAGCGAGTAGTACAAGCCCATAAAGGAAAATATGCAGTTTAAAGATATAATAGGACAGGAAAAAGTAAAAGCGCACTTGATCAATACGGTAAAGGAAAATAGAGTAAGCCACGCGCAACTTTTTCTTGGTCCCGAAGGAAGCGGAAGTTTACCACTTGCTGTCGCCTACGCGCAATACATTAATTGTGAAAACAAGCAAGAGAACGATAGCTGCGGTAGTTGCAGTTCGTGTAGAAAATATGCGAAGATTATTCATCCCGATCTGCACTTTTCCTACCCCTTTTTTGCGTCGCATAAAGAGGACACGGCCAGTACTTTCATTGATCAATGGCGAAACAGTTTCCTGAGAAATCCCTACCTCAATCTGGAAACCTGGCGAAGTAGCCTGGATGCAGGAAATAAACAGGCGAATATCAACATTGCTGAATGCCATCACATTATCCAAAAATTAAGTCTCAAAGCTTTTGAAGCTCCCTATAAGGTGCTTATTATGTGGTTGCCCGAATTTTTGGATAAAGAAGGGAATACCTTACTTAAGTTGATTGAGGAGCCGCCTGAAAAAACGCTATTCTTGCTGGTAACGCAAAATCAGGATCAATTACTGAACACCATTATATCCCGAACTCAATTAGTAAAAGTAAATGCACTTGATAAAGTTAGTCTGGCGGAGTTTTTGGTTCGTGAAAAGGGTGTGTCACATGAGAAGGCTTTGCAGCTGGCTTATATTAGCGAGGGTAATGTGCAGCAAGCGCTGTCCCTTTTGTCCGATGATCCGGGTGGGGGATATTTTCAGCTTTTTGTACAATGGTTGCGCTTCTGTTTTGGCGCACGTGTACTCGATCTTTTGCAACTGGTTGAAGAAGATTTGTCCAAGCTTGGACGTGAAAATCAAAAAAGTTTCTTACTTTACGCTATTCAAATGATGCGTGATGTAGTGTTATTTAAAGAGGGTGCAAAAACGCTCGTACACCTACCGGAGGCGGAAATGTCTTTTGTTGAAAAGTTTAGCCCGCTTTATGAAACGGCTAAATTGGAAGCTTGTGTCAGCATATTTGAAAAAACAAGTTATTACGTAGAACGCAATGCAAACCCTAAAATCTTATTTTTAGATGTATCTTTGCAATTAGTTTTATTATTTAAACACTAAACGCTCCCGTGATAAACGGGACTCAATATATAGAAATATGGGATGTGATAATTGTTCATCCGGAGGAGGTTGTGCCCCTGCAGGTTGCCAGAGCAACGGTTCATGCATGACGAATGGATGCAATAAATTGGATGTGTACGATTGGCTAAGCCATATGGATATGCCAACAAATTATATACCGTTTAACATTGTAGAAGTAAGATTTAAAGGATCTCGAAAAGACTTTTATATCAATCAGGATAATCTTTATCTGGAAATGGGCGAACCTGTTGCAGTAGAAACGGCAACAGGCGGTTACGATATTGGCTTTGTCTCACTCACCGGTGAACTGGTTCGCTTGCAACTTAAAAAGAACAAGGTTGACCCTAATAGCGTTGAACGCAAGATATTTCGTAAGGCAACCAGTAATGATATGGATAAATATCAGGCGGCTAAAGACTTAGAATGGGAAACTATGCATCGTGCGCGAAAATTGGCTCTTGATTTAGGGTTGTCCATGAAGTTAAGTGATGTAGACTATCAAGGAGATAAGACAAAAGCTACTTTTTACTATACAGCTGAGGGCCGGGTCGACTTTAGAGAACTCATTAAAAAGATGGCGGAAGCTTTTCGTATTCGTATTGAGATGCGCCAAATTGGTATGCGGCAAGAAGCAAGTCGTTTGGGAGGCATCGGGTCTTGCGGAAGAGAACTTTGCTGTTCCACTTGGTTGACCGATTTTAAAACGGTCTCCACCGCTGCTGCACGATATCAGAATTTATCGCTGAATACGCTGAAATTAGCCGGCCAGTGCGGAAAGCTCAAATGTTGTCTCAACTATGAATTGGATACCTATATGGACGCCTTAAAAGATATTCCTAACGATATTGACCGCTTGGAAACAAAAAGAGGTACCGCACGTTTGCAGAAAACGGATATCTTTAGGAGACTAATGTGGTTTTCCTTTCCGGAAGATGAAAACTGGATTCCCCTCGAAATAGACCAGGTGCGTATCATAGCTGAAGGAAATAAAGAGGGCATCAAACCAGATGATCTGGTGGAGATTAAGGAAGAGGTAGCCATTGTTAAACCGGTAACTTACGACTATGAAAATGTAGTAGGACAGGATAGCTTAACTCGTTTAGATGACAAAAGCAAAAAGAAGAAACGTCCGTCCAAGAAAAGAAATAAAAACAAACAACCAGCCTCCGATAGACAGACAGATGCCGGACAGACACTAAATTCCGGACAGAAACTGCAACAGAAAACAGCCACTTCTCCAAAAAAAGAAGGCAAGGTTTCAGCGGATCATGCGGGAGGGGATAAGGGAGCGGTTAAGGACGCGGCAAACGCGCAAAAAACAAAAAACAGTCGCAGACGATACAGAGGTAAACGAACAAATAAGGAGGGAGGGGCATCAAATGGTGAAAAACCCTAAAATTCGTAACCTTATTTGCTTGGTGGCTATGATGAGCTGTATGCTTTCGTGTAATCATGGCGCATTGGTCGACGAGTTTAGACCCGTACCCAACCAGGCATGGAATTATGCCTTTACACCAGAGTTTAAAGTTGAAGTAAAAAATAATACGATACCCTATCGATTGAAAGTGAATGTACGCTTGACGTCGGAGTACCGATACGCAAATCTATTTGTTTTGGTACATCAAAGAAGTGCAAAACATAAACCGAGCAGCAAACGGATCGAGCTGCAGGTGGCCGATAAAGACGGCCGTTGGCTGGGCAAAGGTATCGGAAGCTTGTATAGTTATCAGATTGCTTACAATACCAACTATCATTTTCCCGATACAGGGACTTACTATTTTAAAATTGAGCAAAACATGCGAGATAGTCCTTTAAAAGGAGTTAGCGACGTGGGAATTTGTGTGCTTCCCGAAAGTGTTGCAAAATAATCGGCATGATTTATGTCTTAATAAAGACAAAAAGCCAGAATTTGTCTATGCACAAAACTTTACCTCAACAGCTTTTCTATATCTTATTTTTTGTATTACTGGCAGCTTGCAGACAATCGGGCTCGCCTATCGGAGATCTGTTATTTAAGCAAACCAAAAATAAAGTTTATAAAGAAGTAAACACCGATTCGTTACATACTTACTTTAAAAACTATTTGGAGACAAACACAAATCTATTTAAGAATCCAAAGTATTTAACCCGCTTTTATACAAACGCAAATTTTGAGCCGGTACTAATTACCAAGTTTTACGCGGATTCTTCACTTTTTCGTTTGATAGATTTTCTAAAGCGTGTCGAAGAACATGGCCTTTCAACCCGATCGTATAAAGCAGATACCCTATACGATGCACTTGTTCAGCTGTCGGGTCGAAAGGATATGAAGGTCGATGAGGCCTATGCATGTATTGTTCGTGCGGAGCTGCTCGCGGCGGAGGCGCTTACTCGATATGCTTTTGCATTGGAATATGGGATGACGAATCCAAGGAAAGTATTACCTCGTTATTATATTCCTGTAAGCAGACCCGATAGCGTGTCCTTTGACCGGGTTCTGAGCGTTGAAAATTTAAAGCATTACCTAGATAGTATACAGCCTAAAAGTGGTGCTTACAGAGCGATGCAAAAAGCTTTGATTAATGAGAACCATGGAGCAAAAAAGATAGCGTTGATCGCAAATATGGAACGTTTGCGATGGAAGTACAAAATGGACAGCACCCATTTGATATATGTGAATATTCCAGCTTATCAATTATATATTATCCGTGACCGAAGCACAAAGGGTCAAATGAAGGTGGTTGTAGGAAAGGCAGACGGGCACGAAACCCCGATGCTGGCAAGTAAAATTCATAGTGTACAAGTGAATCCGATTTGGAATATACCAACAAGTATTGCAAAGAAGGAGATATTAGTACAGGCGAAGGCCGACAAATATTATCTGGCCAATCATGGAATGGATGTGTATAGAAGGGGCGTAAAAATCGCAAATCCGGATACGATCGACTGGAGCGTATATAATGAAGAAAACCTGCCTTATAGCTTTAAGCAACAACCTGGGAACACTAATTCACTCGGACTTATTAAGTTTCTGTTTAAAAATGGAAGCAGCGTCTATCTGCACGATACACCGGCAAAGGCAGTGTTCAGTAGATCAATGCGTGCTGCCAGTCATGGATGCGTAAGGGTAGAAAAGCCGCTGGATCTGGCACGTGCTTTATTTGGCGAAGGCGAAAAATACGACCTCATCAAGGAAGAGATGTCTAGTGAGGAACCTGTAGCCAAAACAATTGGACTTAAGCCACAAGTTCCCGTGGTATTAGACTATGTTACTTGTAAAATGGATAGTTCTTCCACTTTAAAGTTTTATCCGGACGTATATAAACTAGACTCCCTATTGTACCGATCGCTAAAGTAGGTTGCCTGCTTCGGCTAACGACATTGAATCGGGTATTTCTGATTTGGATTCATCCATGTTGGCCGCCATTAAGCTTTGTGTTGCCGTCTGCTCATTTAGATAGGCGGACTGGTATTTTGCTGATTTACCGTATATATAAAGAACCGATTTGTTTTTGATCAGATCAATGATTTTATCTTTTAAAGGTTCGGATACGGCTGGACAGCCTTGGCTTACTCCCATTCGGTCTTGGCCTTTCAATATATTGGCTCCTACATACCAAGCGCCATGGAGCACAATGCCCCGCGCTCGCGCGTTTGTATTAAATCCACGATCTAAGCCGTCCAATTTTAACGACCGACCATGCTTTCCTTGATACGTTTCTCCCGTTAAATAAAATCCTAAACTACTCTGATTCGAATTTGGTCGATCGGAAAACAACCTAGCCTCTTGAATACCGCTCCCGCGGCCATGCGCGACAAAGGTATTTAACAATAGACTATCCCGCTCCAAGTCAATAATCCACAAACGAGGCTTACTACTGTGTATGCTGAGATCTGCGATGGTCAAAATGGGTGAATCGGTCTTTCCTTGTTCTCTTAAATTCAAATAGCCAATATATGCTTGCCTGAATACGACGCTATCTAATGTAGGTGCAAGCTTTTGCACATGCTCGTAAACAGATTCAAACGTGTTAGATAAGAGCGAACCGCGATTGGTCTTCTTTTTTTTGTTAAAAACCTTATGGTTTATAGGTCTGGGTGAATGGATGGATCGCCAACTGGTATTAATAACGATTGCTAAAAATAAAAAAATAATACTGGGCACTAAAATGCTCTTTCTCAACTTCATATACTCTCCACTTTTCTCTTTTCCATTTAGAGTCAAAAGACGTTTTTTTGAAAACGACAATTGCCCCGAATTTATTGTGTGACAAAAATACAATAAATATCTTAAAACTCATTCATTGTAAGAAATATTTTAACTATTCTGACAATTTAATAACAGGATACTAAGAAAAATGTCAAAACAGAAGTTTTATATATAAAACGAAGCGAGAAGGCTTTATATTTATCAGAATTTAAAAACATTCGCTCGTTTGATTGTTAGGAACTAAACTGAAATTCATATGACATATCAATATTTGTTAACGACGATTGAGGGAGAGATTTTGAAAATAACCATCAATCGTGAACAGAAGCTTAATGCATTGAATAGAGATACGCTGCGAGAATTAAACCAGGCAATTACAACAGGTTTGCAGGATAAAAACGTAACCGGTATAGTTATTACCGGGGCCGGAGAAAAAGCTTTTGTGGCAGGGGCCGATATCAGCGAATTTGCCGGCTTTGACGAATCGCAGGGTCGAGATCTGGCAACTAAGGGGCAATTGGAGGTTTTTAACTTAATTCATCATGCAGAAAAGCCCATTGTAGCGGCTATCAATGGGTTCGCATTGGGTGGTGGGCTTGAGATTGCAATGGCCTGCCATATACGCATTGCTAGTCATACCGCACGTTTGGGCTTGCCTGAGGTTTCTCTTGGGCTAATCCCGGGATATGGGGGAACGCAGCGTTTAACCCAGTTAGTAGGCAGGGGAAATGCGATGGAGCTGATACTAACCGGAAATATGATTAATGCTGAAAAGGCTTTGCAGATTGGTTTAGTTAACCATGTGGTACCGGCTGACGAAGTAATTAGCAAGTCGGAAGAGATCATTAATGACATAGCAAAGCGATCACCACGTGCCGTAGCCGCAGCCATTCGAGCAATTAATGCCTCCCTAGTAGCTGGCGAGCAAGGGTTTAATGTTGAAATTAATGAATTTGCTAAATGCTTCGCAACCGCTGACTTTCAGGAGGGCGTAGCTGCATTTCTTGAAAGACGACAACCCCAATTTCCTAAAGAATAATGAGATATCAAGTATTTGCATAACTGCTTTTACTTTTTATAACCATAAATGAGCTCACCTGATTACCCAGGTCAGTTTTTACCATCCCTACGGGAGGCAAGTTTTTTAATTTTTAATTTTTAATTTTGAATTTAAAAAAAGCATGTCTTTAGCTTTGTTCGATCAGAAACAGCGGAATAATATCACTTTAGTGATTATCGTTGTGCTAGGTGCATTTATTCTATATTCTTTACGAGGCATTTTCGGTGCCTTGCTGGCAACTATGATTATGTACACCATCTTCAGATCGCTAAATCTGTACTTAACAGAGCAACTGAAATGGCGGAAATCAATTTCAGCGGTATTGATCATCATTGCTTCTTTTTTTATTATTGTATTCCCTTTTTATGGCCTCATTAACATGATTGCCAAACGAGTAATAGAGCTCACCAAACATCCTGATAAAATCCAACGGGTAATCGATGAGATTAACCGCTTTTTAGGAGATAAGTTACAACAGCCGGATTTGATAACGAATAACCTGCAACGAGGGGTGGCTTATGCGGGAAATCTGATGACTTCTATTTTAAGTGGTGCCGCCAATATTTTGCTCGACATCTCGGTCATGTATTTTCTACTATATTTTCTGTTTGTAGGCTGTAGGGAGTTTGAGAAAGGTGTATTGCGTTATTCCCCATTCTCGGATGAGAACGCAATACGCTTCGGTGTGGAATTAAGAAATATTACCTATTCGAATGTGCTAGGTCAAGGTCTGATTGCCGTAATACAGGGAGGTGCCGTCGCCTTTGGATATTGGATGTTTGATTTCGCTGATCCTCTATTTTGGGGAGTGATTTGCGTTATCCTGTCTTTTATTCCAGTGGTAGGTGCTCCCATGGTTTTTATTCCTGCTTGTATCATAAAATTTATAGACGGCGATACATTCAATGCAATCGCCATGCTGCTATGGGGCATCCTTTTAGTGTCGAATATCGATAATGTACTTCGCTTGGTAATTGCAAAGCGTGTGGGCGATATCCATCCCATTATTACCATTGTAGGGGTTATTATAGGAATTCCCATGTTCGGCATTATGGGGCTTGTTTTCGGGCCATTGCTGCTTTCTTATTTCTTGATCACTGTGAAAATTTATGAAACAAACAAGTTGGCTGAAATGCGCTTAAGGAAAAAAAATAATGACAATTAGTATTGTTGGCAAACTGTTTGCTTGTTATTTTGTATATATATAAGGTCGCTTCAGGTAGCCTTTAAAAACTATTAGTTGATAATTAACATTAATTTTTTAAAAGTCATGAATGATAATGGTAAAATAGTAGCTGCTTTGCTAGCAGGCTTGGCTGCGGGTGCAGCGTTAGGAATCTTATTCGCACCTGAAAAAGGCTCTGATACTAGAGATAAACTAAGCGACTCCTTAAAAGATTTGGGCGACGCAATTAAAGAGCGCACAGCAGAACAGGTGGAGCAGTTTAATGATTTGAAAGAACGTTTAGTGTCTACAATCAAGTCAAAAGTGAATAAAGGCGAGGCGAGCGTGGAAGAAGCATTGGAAGAACATGCGTGAATATAAATGAAATCCATTATAGATGTTGATAGCATCTATAATGGAAAAATATTATCTATGGAAGAAAAAGATACATTTTCAATTAAAGGTGTTGTCCAGAAGCTAAAAGAATATGTAGAAAACTATACTGACTTAGCTTATCTAAAATTTGTTGGACGCATTTCCAAAATACTTCCCGGAATTGCTGTTAGTGGTATAAGCCTCTTATTTGCTTTTTTTGTGGTATTCTATCTAAGTATGGCGCTCGCTTTTTTTATTGGGGAGCTTTTAGATAGCTACGCATTGGGCTTTGCCGTCACCGGATTGGTGTTCATCTTACTCATATTGCTTGTAGCAGCATTTAGACAAACGATCAAAAAGATGATCGCCAATGTTTTTATAAAAATTTTTATTAGTCTACGTAAAGACGATGACGATGAAGAACAAAATAACTAATATAGAAGAGCTACAAGCTGAAATTGCACGATTGAAGACAGTAAAGATGGAACAGGAAGCCTATTTGGAGCATCAGTTTGGGATCCTGAAGAATAAAATCAATAAGCCCGTTCATTTTTTTCAAAACATGTTTGCCTTTCTTCCCAATACGGCGAGCTTGTTTAGCAACATTGGTACAAAAGGGGGAGCTTTTCAAGGCGATTGGCTGACAAAGAGCTTGCGGGTAGGGTTACCTTTCCTTGTTAATCGCGTCTTTTTTAGAAAAGCAGGTTATGTCAAACGTATTTTAATGGGGTTGCTCTCAAGCCAAGCTGCTGGGTTCTTTAATAAAGAACGCCTCGCTCAAGGGGTCGATGCCATTACGTCGTGGATAAGAAAGTCTACAAAGAAAAGCCATACTGCAAAATCCGGAAAAAATAGGCGAAGTGATTATAACTTCGGTATCCCGCCCGATAGTGAAACGTATTAGCTAACTGCCGAAGCAGTAACTTGGAAAGTGCTGATGCTAACAACTTAATAACATATTTCCCATAAAAAAAGCCATGATATTTATACCATGGCTTTTTTTTATGGGAATGATTTATATTACATCATGCCGCCCATGCCACCACCCATTGGAGGAGCACCGGCACCAGCTTTCTCATCTTCTGGCTCATCTGCTAATACACATTCGGTCGTTAAGAGCATCGAAGCGATTGAAGCTGCGTTTTCCAAGGCAACACGTGAAACCTTCGTAGGATCAATTACACCTGCGCTAATTAGATTTTCATATCTGTCAAAGCGAGCGTTGTAACCGAAATCACCGCTACCTTCTTTTACTTTCTGTACAACAATAGAACCTTCTACGCCAGCATTGTTACAGATTGTACGCAACGGCTCTTCGATAGCACGTTTAATAATGTTGATACCTGTGGTCTCATCTTCACTTTCTCCCTTAAGATTTTCAAGAGACTCAATAGCGCGGATAAAGGCTACACCGCCACCTGCAACAATACCTTCTTCAACAGCTGCGCGTGTTGCGTGAAGAGCATCATCTACACGGTCTTTCTTCTCTTTCATTTCTACTTCTGTAGCAGCACCAACATAAAGTACAGCCACACCGCCTGCTAATTTCGCTAAACGCTCTTGCAGTTTTTCACGGTCATAGTCAGATGTAGTCGTCTCGATTTGCGCTTTGATTTGGTTAACGCGACCTTTAATGGTTTCTACCTCACCTGAACCGTTGATAATAGTAGTGTTGTCTTTGTCAACAACAACTTTTTCAGCTTGTCCTAAGTAAGAAAGGTCTGCATTTTCTAGTTTGTAACCTCTTTCTTCCGAGATTACGGTACCACCTGTTAAGATCGCGATGTCCTCAAGCATAGCCTTACGACGGTCGCCAAAGCCAGGAGCTTTAACGGCAGCAACTTTCAATGAACCACGAATTTTATTAACTACCAATGTAGCTAATGCTTCGCCATCCAAATCTTCAGCGATAATCAATAGCGGCTTGCCTGTCTGTACTTGCTTTTCCAGAATCGGAAGCAACTCTTTCATATTGCTGATTTTTTTGTCATAAATCAATATGTAAGGATTCTCAAGCTCGGCCTCCATCTTTTCCGTGTTGGTAGCAAAATAAGGCGACAAATAACCGCGGTCAAATTGCATACCCTCTACGGTTTTTACTTCTGTCTCAGTACCTTTCGCTTCTTCTACAGTAATAACACCGTCTTTTCCAACTTTTTCCATCGCTTCTGCAATCAATTCACCAATGACTTCGTCATTGTTTGCAGAGATAGTAGCAACTTGTTTAATTTTACTATTGTCTTCTCCTACTGTTTGCGATTGTGCTTTTAAATTTTCAACAATAGTAGCAACAGCCTTGTCGATACCGCGTTTCAAATCCATTGGATTAGCACCGGCTGCAACGTTCTTAATACCTGCAGTCACAATGGCTTGTGCTAAAACTGTAGCCGTTGTTGTTCCGTCCCCTGCTTGGTCAGCGGTTTTAGAAGCTACTTCTTTCACCATCTGTGCACCCATGTTCTCTAGCGCATCTTTTAAATCGATTTCTTTCGCTACAGTAACACCATCTTTAGTAATGGCAGGCGAACCAAATTTTTTCTCAATAATTACATTGCGTCCTTTTGGACCTAATGTTACTTTGACAGCATTTGCTAAGATGTCAACACCTTTTTTTAAGGCATCACGCGCTTCTACGTTATATTTTACCTGTTTTGACATAGTTTTTAAAGTTTAAAATTGCGTACATCGATCTTCTCTAGTTAATTATACGCGCTTTTAATGGTTAATGTTCGTTTTAATCTATTCTAAAAAGCTATACTGACTAGATTATAGCATAGATGTCGGATTCGCGCATAATTAAATACTCTTTTCCTTCGTAGGTTATTTCTGTTCCGGCATACTTACCGTACAGCACTTGGTCGCCCACTTTAACAGTAATAGGCTCATCTTTTTTTCCCTCGCCAACAGCAACAACGGTTCCGCGTTGCGGTTTTTCCTTGGCGGTGTCAGGAATGTAGATACCTGATGCAGTTTTCTCTTCAGCAGCAGCAGCTTCTACTACTACTCTGTCTCCAATCGGTTTGATACTTAATGCCATAATTGTACTAGATATTATTGTTTTTAATATTAGATTAACGTTTCCGGGAAATTTTAAGTCATGAACTGTGCCAAAATCAAAAAGACGATTTTTGTTGTCATTTTTTCATTTCGAAGGCTCGTGATAATAGAAATTTATTTTCAACTTGTCAGCTTGGCTGAATATTTGGCAGAAAAAAGGGCAGTGCAGAATGTGCAATGCCCTTTTGTTTTTTTACGGGTTTTAATATAATTACTTGGTAGTGTCGACAGACGCTGGTTTCTGCCCTTGCGGAGTAGCCGGAGTCGTCGCCGGTTTCTGTAAAGGAGCAGTCGGTGTAGCCGTCGGTGTAATTTGTTTTTGCAGTTCTAATCCGGGATTAGAGCCAGTACCCGCGCCCGGGTTCGTAATATTCAACAATAGCGAAAATACCATAATCGCAATTACCAAAACCCATGTCCCTTTTTCCAAAATATCTCCTGTGCGTTGCACGCCCATGAGGTTGTTGGACCCGGCAAAACCTGAGGCTAAGCCACCTCCTTTCGGATTCTGGATTAAAACAATAAATACCAAAAGCACACAGGCTAAAATGGTTAATACGATAAGTAATGTATACATTTCTTTATGTGGTTAATTAATTCTACTTTCTAACGCTTTAATACGGTCGGCAAAATAAGCACTTTTTTTGGGATATTTCAAACTTAATTTCATGTAAGTATCGATTGCCTTATGATAAAGCCCCTGCTCTTCATAGATTTGAGCCAAGGTCTCCGAAACAAAGTTAGATTGATCTTCGGCACTTTGCCTAGCCTTATTCTCGAGTGTGATCTGACTGGCTTGGGGAGGTCGAATCTGCGGTTCTTCTTTAATAAAGCGTTCGATAATCTCATCGGTTTTTTTCGGAACCTTAAAAGTGATGGTTCTGCTTTCCTTAATACTTAGCTTTTCTTCAGGCTCCTGCAAATGAAAGATGTTTTCTCGGATCTGCTGATCTAACACCAAATCACTAATATCGTTTTGTAATTTTTTTAACGAAGGCTTTCGGTTTGTGGCATAAGGTTGATAAGTGTCCGCATAAGCTAAACGAGTTTTGTGAAGCCACCATACAAACGTGTACGGCATTAAATCGTCGTCATATTTCGAAACATCTTCTCTAGAGGCTTCTGTTTCTTCAGGAGAAGGGGGGGCTACACCTGTTGGTACTCTTTGGTCTTCTTCTGTATATATAACCTCAGGCTCGTCCGCAGATTCAGTGGTTTCATCAATTACATCTTCTTCTACAATGGCTGCTTCGGAAATAAACGCACTTTCCACGGCATGTTCCTTAAGGCGGTCTTGCCCCAAAACCTGATCGAGTTTTGCGACAGCATCGTCCTGACTTAACGTAAGGTCATTTAAAGGAGAATTGTAAATAAAGTTATAGAGCTGTTCCGGATCGCTTGCAAATAGCGCTGCCTTCTTAAAGATAGCTTGTTGATCACCCTTGTCCTGTGAACAGCGTTTAGCTTCTAAAAACCATAAGATATGACTGTAAGGATAGGCTTGCAGAAGTAATGCCAAATCTTCTTGCTTCATCTGGGTAGAATCTGCCAGTAATCCATTAAATTTATGTCTTAATGATTGTTGCTCCACTGTCGACGATTTTACGCTTACCAATTGGCAAAAGCGCGGTTAAAAATATCTTCGGTTAACTGTCTATTGATTGCTTCAATAAGCGTTTGCTCCTGCGCCTGCACTGTACCGGTGAAATCCTGATAGCGTGTAAAGCTCTGTTCAAAGCTGTTGTCCGGCTTGATGTTATCAACGTATTTTACACTCACCGTAATCGATAAACGATTGGCCTGCGCGCGATCTTGACCCCCAACCGCTGCCGAAGTAATGGCATAGCCGGTAATGCGTCCCTCAAAAATGGCATCGCCCTCGGAGGTCACTTGGCTTAATCGCGATTGGTTGCGAATACGCTCTTTTAATGCCTCGGTGAATTGCTGACTTAAATAAGGCACCACAATGGGAGCAGAATTTTCGAAAAATTGCACATTAAAGGTTTTCATTCCTTCGGGAATGGATGCCCCGTTAAGTTTATATACTCCACATGACTGGAGAAGCACTAAAAACGGGACCAATAAAAATGATAATCTAACAGCTCTAAGCATCTTTTTACTTTCTGGCAATCGGGAACTCTTAACTTAAATTCAAATCTTTGATTTTACGATACAGCGTACGCTCTGAAATTCCAAGTTCTTGAGCCGCTAATTTTCGCTTACCTTTATATTTTTTTAAAGCCCTTTTAATTAAATCGGATTCCTTTTCTACTAACGATAACGATTCTTCTATTTCTTCTGCATGGGGAGCGATTTCAAAATTCTCTTTATTTGCAGGGGGTTGATGGATCGTTAATGGTGAGAAGGTTTCATTGCTTGATGATGTATTTGGCTGCACTTCCCGATATAATTGGTTTAAGTACGGAGAATTGTCGGAAATAGTATTGGAATTGATGCCATTTTTTAATAGCTCAACAACTAATTTTTTTAATTCCACCATATCTTTCTTCATGTCAAACAAAACCTTATACAGCAAGTCTCTCTCTGAAAAATCTTCGTTGGCTTTGTTCTCTAACCGCATAGGTAAGGTGCTTGTCCGCTCGTTGGGTAAATAGCTTTGTAATATCTGTGCAGTAATCACTCGCTCCTTTTCAAGTACGGCGATCTGCTCCGCAATATTTTTTAATTGCCTTACATTACCCGGCCAATTGTAATTGCTTAACAATTGTTGGGCATCATCGGTAAGCTGAATACTCGGACTTCTATATTTGTCCGTAAAATCCGCAACAAACTTGCGAAAAAGTAAATGAATATCTTCCCTTCTGTCTCGTAACGGCGGGATCCGTAACGGAACAGTATTTAAGCGATAGTATAAGTCCTCTCTGAATTTGTTGGCCTTTACCGCATCATAAACATCTACATTGGTTGCGGCAATCACTCGCACATTGGTTTTCTGTACCTTCGACGAGCCTACCCGCAAGTACTCACCGGATTCAAGCACGCGTAATAAACGCGCTTGCGTACTTAAAGGGAGCTCGGCCACTTCATCTAAAAAGATGGTTCCACCGTTGACTACCTCAAAATAACCTTTCCTTGCTTCGTGAGCACCTGTGAAGGAACCCTTTTCATGTCCAAATAGTTCGGAATCAATCGTTCCTTCGGGGATAGCACCGCAGTTTACAGCAATAAAAGCACCGTGTTTTCGGCTACTTAATTGATGGATAATATGCGAAAATACTTCTTTACCACTGCCACTTTCCCCGGTGATTAAAATAGAGATGTCGGTTGGAGCCACCTGTCTAGCAACATCAATGGCTCTATTTAATAAAGGCGAATTGCCGATAATACCAAATCTATTCTTAATATCTTGTATATCCATTTGTTCTACTAATATTTTACGCCACACAGAATTGAATTGCCAATCCTACTGGATACATATAGATGCGTTATCAAACAATCTTACCGATTAAGGTTGCTGATGTGCATGTCTCTGCCATTACATTGACATAGTCGCCAACTTTATATCGGGCATCAACGGGAAAAACAACCATGGCATTTTGATCATTACGACCGCAATAGTCCTTGTCAGATCTTTTTGAAAAACCTTCTATCAAAACTTTGTGTATCTTTCCGACCTGTTGCTGTAACCTGAAAAGACTGTGTGCCCGTTGTTTCTCTACTACTTCTGTTAATCTTCTCTTCTTTATCTCTTCCGGAATGTCATCAGCGTAACGCTTGGCAGCCAGTGTTCCGGGACGTTCCGAATAGGCAAACATATAAGCATAATCGTATTGCACATAGTCCATCATGGAAAGTGTATCCTGATGTTCTTCTTCCGTTTCGCTGCAAAAACCGGTAATCACATCTGTCGATATCGCACAGTCAGGGATAATTCGTTTTATGGTGTCAATACGTTCTATGTACCATGCGCGATCATAAGTGCGGTTCATTAGTTCCAGTATCCGGCTATTGCCTGATTGAACGGGTAGATGTATATAGTTACAAATGTTCTCATGCCTAGCGATGCTATATAGCACTTCATCGGTAATATCTTTGGGATGCGAGGTGGAAAATCGTACGCGGAGTAAGGGGTCAACAGCTGCCACCATTTCCAGTAATTTTGCAAAAGTAATCGCCGTATGATTTGCAGCAGCATCGTCTTCTTGAGGCGACCATTTATAGGAGTCCACATTCTGTCCTAACAAAGTAACTTCCCGATAACCGGCTTTAAATAAGTCTCGCGCTTCCTTAACAATAGAATAGGGGTCACGGCTGCGTTCTCTCCCACGGGTAAAAGGTACTACACAGAAGGAACACATATTGTCGCAACCGCGCATGATCGATATAAACGCAGTAACGCCATTGGTATTTAATCGTACCGGATTGATATCAGCATAGGTTTCTTCGCGCGAGAGTAACACATTAACAGCCCGGCTACCATCATCTACTTTTTCGATTAAATTGGGTAAATCCCGATAGGCGTCCGGTCCAACAACTACATCAACTAGCTTTTCCTCCTCTAAGAATTTTGATTTTAAACGCTCGGCCATACATCCCAGTACACCTACAATCATTCCCGGCTTTTTTAGTTTAGCGGATTCAAATTCTTTTAGGCGGTTGCGCACGCGTTGTTCTGCGTTTTCGCGAATGGAACATGTATTGATAAAAACTACATCCGCTTCTTTATAATCGGGAGTAGTGCTGAAACCTTTATCCAGTAGTATAGAAGCAACGATTTCACTATCAGCAAAGTTCATTTGACAACCATAACTTTCAATATAAAGTTTGCGTCCATTTTGCTCTTTATTATCAGATAACATTACTGCTTCGCCTTGCCGCGATTCGTCGTGTTCTTTTAAACTCATTTCTGTCTCTATCATGGCCATGATTTAAGGCTACAAAACTACGAAATAATTTTGGTTTTAATGACACTTTGTCAGCTATTGTTGGAAAGGTGGTTATTCATAGCATTAACAGCGCCGCGGTATAGACGAATACTAAAATACGATCATCAGGCTACTTCTTGCTTGAATGAAGTGACATTACCAACCTTTGCGAACAATCTGTATAAATCGGTGTTAATCGAAAAGAAGATATTTAACTTAGATGTGTTTTTATTTTACTAGTAATATTAAACCTATTCGTCAAGGTAGCATTTATTTGCAATTAGGACGTGTTAATCATACTATATGCCAGAACCAATAAAAGGAAAAAGAAGGGGTACGAAAGGGTGGTTATGGGTAGGATTCGCCCTCCTTGTTTTTTTAATAAGCGCTTTAATTGCAGAGCAAATTATTGAAGATAAGCTGCCTAAACGTTTACAATCAGCCATAAGCAAAGAAAGTGAAGGGCTATATCAAATCCATTTCGGATATACTAAGGTAAACTTATGGAGAGGCCAGTTTATAGCTAAGAATATTCACTTAATACCGGATACGGCCAGGAATGGGAGATTGAAAAAAGGAGGACAGACAACTTTGTTTGAGCTAAAAGCAAAGTACATAAATGTTGCCGGATTTAAGCTATTGAAGCTCCTTTGGCATAAAGAGATCAATGCCTCCGATGTAATTGTAAGTCAGCCAATCATTATACAATACAAGATCTCATCTAAAACGGAAAAAAATGGAAAAAATATAAGACAGCAATTGCGGGCTATAAAAAATAAAATCGTTATAAAGAAAATTACCCTGTCAGGAATTCAATACCGCACCATCGATATGCAGTCGAAGAAGGAAACTTGGCTAAAAAATATTAATTTTCATGCAAGTAATATTAAACTAGGCCAGTGGGCTAAACAGCAGGATTCGACAAGGCTTGGACTTGTGGAGAGCTTTCGTTTTTATGGCAAGAAAGTAATCTACTTATCGAACGATGAGCTATATAAATTGCAACTAGCCCGTTTAGATATTTCTACTGAAAAAAATACGCTTGGTATTGATTCGTTTTCAGTTGTTCCTAAATACACGGAGAAGCAATGGTCAAAGACGCTAAAATATAAAAGAGATCGTTATGACATGTTTTTTCCGAAGATTGAGGCTAGTGGGCTAGATCTGAAACGGTGGCTGGACGAAGGATGTTTAAAAATGGATAGCCTTGTTGTTAATCAGGCAATTATCCGTGTGTATGCCGACAAAGGGATGCGGGAAAAAAAGACGACGGCGTCAAATAATTTTCCATCCCTTGCTTTTCAACGTTTAAAAGTACCGATTACAATTAACAATATCTATATCAAAAACACGGATGTTTATTACAAGGAACTAAACCCGAAATCCGGTAGAGCAGGATTGGTGTTCTTTAACAACTTAAATGCTCATTTGCAACATGTTAGCAACGATAGTCTGCAGCTTAAACAAAATCCCTGGATTAAAGGATCTTTCTCAACATTCTTTTTAGGAAAACCAAAACTCACATTGAATATAGATTTTAATATGCTTGATACACTTGGCGCATTTCACTATAAAGGGGTTTTGGACGGAGCACCGGCAAGCTTTTATAACCAATTGCTCGAGCCTATTACTTTAGCGAGAGCTGAAAAGGGTTATGTGAATTCCGTTCGATTCAATATAACGGCAAATCGTTATGGCGCTAATGTCGAAACGGAAATGTTATATAATGATTTGAAAGTCGCCGTACTGGATGCAAGTAGTGGCAAACTGGAGAAAAAAGGCTTTCTCTCCTTGTTTATAAACTGGTTAGCGATAGAAGCGAACAATCCTTCAAAGGATGGGAAGCCGCCTCGTATTGCGCGGCACTATTATAAACACCCGCAGGAAAAGACTTTTTTTAATTTAATGTGGAAAGCGCTCTATTCCGGATTAAAAGTTAATTTAGGCTTGCCGGAGATATGATAAGTGAGCGCAAACTTTTTGCCTATATTTAGGTTATGGATTGCATATTATACATTCGAAAGAAATAAATCTATGAAACCCGTTTGGAAGTGGGTGATCGGCATTTTGTTAACGCTGATACTCGTTGTTATCGCTGGTCTATGGTATCTGGGAAATCACTGGCGACCTATTTTAAATGAAAAGATACACGAGATCGTTTTGAGCTCGAGCGACAGCTTATACCAGGTCTCTTATGATGATCTTGACTTCAACATGGTAACAGGAAATGCTTATCTGTATAATTTTAAGCTCACGCCCGATACTAATGTATACAATGAATTGAAAGCGCAGCGAAAAGCCCCGGATAATATATACGATATTTCCGTAGCCCGGTTAGCTATTCGTGATTTTCACCCCAAACGAATTTACACAGAAAGGAAGCTCAATATTGATGAAATTATGATTGAAAACCCGGATATTAAGGTGGTCAATCAAACGCAGGCGTACAATGATAAGGTTCAGCCGAAGGATCAGCGTACCCTATATCAAAAGATTTCAAAAATACTAAATGAGTTAACCGTTGAACATATCGCGTTCGAAAACGTAAATATTGCCTATACCAATCGAAACGAAAAGAAGGAGAAGACGACGCGTTTGAAAAATGTAAATATCGACATCACCGATCTGCGCGTAGATTCCACCTCTCAGGAAGATAGCTTGCGCTTTTATAATGCTCGCTCGGTAGATTTTAAAATGAATGACTACCGCATTGCCACCGGTGATAGTTTATATTATATCGACTTAAAGGGAATTCAATTTACTTCCACTAATCGAACGATGGTATTAAGCGGTTTGCAAATGATGCCCCGTTATAGTAAAGTGGATTTCCATAAAAAAACGAAAATAGCGAAAGAGCGTTTTGAATTGCGATTTGATACCATCAGTATCAAGCACATTGACCTATTTAAATTTTTAAAACAACAGAGATTATATGCAGGCGAAGTTGTACTTGGAAAATCAAAAGTTGAAATCTACCAAAATACAGCCTATCCGAAGAAGAAAGCAAAAGAAAAAATCGGAAAATTCCCGCACCAGGAGTTAAGAAAACTGGCTTTTCCGATTAAAATAGACACACTCACGCTAAAAGAAGCGCTGGTTACTTATCAAGAATATAATCTGAAAAGCGGGCAAATTGGAACAGTAAGTTTTCACAATACACATGGCACTTTTTATAATATAACGAACGATTCGCTGGCGCTGATCCATAATCCCTATATGACCGCTGATATTCACTCGAAATTCATGAACAACGGTAAACTCCATATTAATTTCGGGTTTAATATGCTTGATAAGCTCGGGGCTTTTACTTATAAAGGTTCATTAACAGCAATGAATGCCAAAGCATTAAATCCGTTAACAAAACCGCTGGCAATGGTAGAGGTATCGTCGGGATATTTTGATCGACTCCATTTTAATGTAAAAGCGAATGAGTACAAAGCAGTGGGACGAGTCGACTTCTTTTATAGAAACTTGGCGGTACAGATAATAACCAAAGAGAGCGATGGGTCAAAATCTAAAAATGGAATGGTGTCAATCCTAACAAATAAATTTCTGATCAATGATAGTAATCCCGACGCGAACGAGAAATTCCACCCCGGGCCTATTAATTATAGGCGACCTTTAACCGCTTCCTTCTTTAATTTCCTATGGAAGAGCCTCTTTGAAGGGGTCAAGGCTAGCGTCGGAATTGATAAGAAGCGGGAGGCTAAATTAACAGCTACGGCAGAAGAGGCTGATAAGGCAGTTGGAAAGCTCAAAAAGTTCTTTAAAGGAATATTCCATAAAAAGGAAAAAAAAGAACAACAAGACAGTCTTAAACGTCAATGATTAGTCATCGGCTATCAGCTGATTCCGATAGCCGATGGTTAGCTTTATCCTACAATGAAGTTCCAACCGAAAGGATCTTCAACTTTACCGTAACGTAACTGGTTAAGATAGTCCAATACCTTGTTCGAAAACTCACGGGTGGCGGGGTCGCTGAGCTTATAAATCTTACCTTCATATCCTATCTCCGAGATTGGTGTCAAAGTAGCAGCAGTACCGGCAGCAAAAGCTTCACTTACCTTGCCTGTCTCTATGCCTTCGATTAATTCTTGGACACTTACATCCCGTGTTTCGGTTTTGATTCCCCAGCTCTTAGCTAGATCCATAATGCTGTGACGGGTAACGCCTTGTAAAACAGTTTCAGACCCTGGGGTTATAAGCGTATCTCCCAACATAAATACTAAATTGGCAGTGCCTGCTTCCTCAATGTATTTATGCTCCTTGGCATCTGTCCAAATTAGTTGATCGAAGCCCTCGTCCTGTGCTAACCGAGTAGGATAGAGCGAAAGGGCGTAGTTGCCGGCATTTTTGGAGAAGCCAACACCTCCCGCTGCAGCTCGGGTAAAATAGGTTTCTACTTTTACACGTAATGGCTTATTGTAGTAGGCGCCAACCGGCCCCGTAATAATCACAAATTTATAGGACTTTGAGGGATGAACACCTAAAGCCGGTTCTGTACCGAACATAAACGGGCGAATATAAAGGGACGCACCGGTAGTTGGTGGCACAAAACTGCGATCAATATCAATCAATTTCTTTAGCCCGTCCATAAAGATCTCTCGAGGGACTTCAGGCATTTCCAACCGGACGGCAGACTTATTAAAGCGGTCAAAATTTCTGTCCGGACGAAAAATGCTAACACGACCGTCTTCAAATTTATACGCCTTAATGCCTTCAAAAATAGCCTGCCCGTAGTGAAGGGCTGAAGTGGCAGGGCTCAGACTAAGGTTAGCATAAGGGACAATCTTGACCTCTTTCCATTCACCATCATCGTAATCCGCCACTAACATATGGTCAGATAAAATTTGTCCAAACTTTAGGTTGTTAAAATCAACCTTTGCTAATTGTGAGTCTTTCGTTAACTCAACTTTAATTTCATAAGAATGTGCCACGGTAAAAATATATAAGTTGTATGCCGTGCAATTTAGGAAAAAAAAGGAAAAGAAGGCAAATACTTGTAGCATGTTGTGGGGCGATCGCGTTAAAAAAGACCGTTTATTCTTTCAGAAGGGTTTTGCAAAGGCATCTCTGTAACATGTTAGCTAAAATTTAGCGATTAAAACATTCCCTCTTCCGTTCCCTAATTTTAATGTTACTTTTGTAAAGAAGGGGGTGCCTTTTGTTTTAGGTTACAAGCAATGGAAATACTTTGTTAAACACAGTTTACTTACTGTTTATTTTGGTGGTAAGTTATACGGTATAAAAAGAAATGTATGAAACAACTAATAATTGGTGTATTAACAGCCCTGCCTTTTTGGGCCAATGCACAGCAAGATTATGTGATTAAAGGAAATATAGGAAATGTAAATGCTCCGGCGAAGGCTTATATTTCTTATCGCCTAAACGGAGCTAATCAGCTTGACTCCACAAGTGTCATAAATGGCGCATTTTCGTTTAAAGGTGCAGTAGAAGAGCCGCTTAACGCTGTTTTAGTATTAGCCCATAAGGGGGAACCTGTAATGCAACTGGAAGCACCCGATATGATTCCTGTCTTTTTGGAAAAAGGAACGATTACGGTGCAATCGGCTGATTCATTAAGTAAAGCTACATTAGGCGGAACTCCATTAAATGTAGATCAATCCACCTTAAACAAGGCAATGGATGTGCTTAAGGCTGATCAGGCAAACATCATGAATGTATATTATGGAGCATCGGATGAAGAAAGAAACTCCGAAGAGTTTCAGAAGAAGTTTCAAGCACTTTATGAAGGTTTACAACAGAAGCAAATACAAATTGTAAGTGATTTCATTAAGAGCAAACCAAATTCATTAGTTAGTATGTATACCTTGCGATCTACGCTGGATCCCGGGAGAGATTATGAACAGGCACAACAACTATATAGTAGCCTGTCAAAAGACATACAAACAAGCAAGATAGGCGCAGAATACGGACAATCATTGAATGCAGCAAAAGGTACCAGTATCGGTGCGCAAGCCCCTGAATTTACCATGAATGATACAACAGGCAAACCAGTGGCCCTTTCCTCTTTCAAAGGTAAATATGTTTTGATTGATTTTTGGGCGAGCTGGTGCGGCCCGTGCAGGCAGGAAAATCCAAATGTAGTAGCGGCCTTTAATAAATATAAAGATAGAAATTTTACTATTTTGGGCGTTTCTCTGGACAGACCAAATGGAAAGGATGCTTGGTTAAAAGCTATTTCCGATGACGGATTGGCATGGACACAGGTTTCCGACCTGCAGTTTTGGAATAATGCAGCGGCTCAACTCTATGGCGTACGAGGCATACCTGCCAATTTTTTGATTGACCCACAGGGAAAAATTGTCGGAAAAAATCTACGAGGAGAAGAACTGCATGCCAAATTAGCTGAAATACTTCAATAGGAAAGAGTTTCGCTTTGAGAAAGCCATAGGAATGTTATGTTAAAGGAACGCTTTTGTTTTTCTTTTTTCCGCAAAAAAGAAAAACAAAAGCGTTCCTTTTCAAAGACAAGGCGCTAATATAAAATCCGAAGCTTAATAGTTGTAGTAATCTGCCTAAGCTCTTTTAAAAGCGTATCATCATAGCCTTTACTAATATCCGTTATTACATAACCGATATTTCCTTTTGTCATTAAGAATTGTGCAACGATATTAATATGGTGCTGAGCAAACACATTGTTTATTTGCGCCATAATTCCCGGGACGTTTTTGTGAATATGGATAAGACGATGTGCTTGATGAATGCGTGGCAATTGCATGTTTGGAAAATTACGGCTCATGGCTGTATCTCCCTTATTAATGAAGTCGGCCATTCTTTTAGGAATAAACTCGCCACTTCTTTTTTTATCCTTCTTGTCGTCAAAAAGAACGATTCCCATTTCATTACATAGCTCCCGATTAATGTGACCTTTACTGTTTCCGAGATAGCCAATGGTTTTCAGTTTCTCTGCCTGCGAAAGTTGCTCATCGGTGATATCTATACCGTTCGCCAAAAGAAGCATTCCGACATCTTTTACATATTTCTCTTCTAATGTTTCTTTATGGCGGATAGAAAAACCATCTCTCCTAAGCAGATGGATAGCAATTTCCGGAACGTCGCCAACAATAAGACAAAGAATGCGATTTTTTGGATATGAAATAGCTCTGGGTAAATGATTGACGTATAAAAATTCGTCCAAGCTAGGTGTGATATGGTCTGCTTTTTCTGATACCGATTTGCGTTCAATGTTTTCTGTGAAGGCATAGAACTTTTCAATCAGACCCGATTCTTTTAATTGGAAGTCCGAATAACCATCACCAATACCATAAATAGTGCCGTCAAGATTCATTGTCTTGAGCAATTTTACCTTACCTCCCTCATCTGATAAGGGATTGCTCTCATCGTAACCGACGATATTTCCATCCTCATCAAAAATGAATGTATTGGCATAAATATTTTCTGTTTTTATACCGTACGGAGTTACTACGGGGGTTATAAATTCTTTAAATCCGCCGGAAACAATCAATACATCTTCACTATGCTCACGGAGAAACACACGATTTCGAGAGAAAGATGAAGACACTTTCTTTTTGAGGGTACTGATCAATTTCTCCAGATGCGATTTGTTAGCCTGGAGAAGCTTCACTCGGCCCGCAAGGCTCTCTCGGAAAGAAATGTTGCCCTCCATTGCCGCGTTGGTTAAGCGTTCAATTTCCGTGTAGATCAATTCTCTGGCCGGATGATGTTCAAGGGAAATCCGGGCCAATTCATCAAGTGCTTCAACTTGTGTAAATGTACTGTCGAAATCAATGATGTAATAATGTTTCATGTCCGTAATGGGATTAATCTTTAAAGATAGGCGAGAGAAGAACTTCCGCCTATCTAAATATGTTCACAAATTTCTTTTAACGTTTCGCTAATAGGCTTAAATGAAAAGCCTATCTTCTCTTTAAATTTTGCATTGGAATAGGCTTGCTTTTCACGGGCCGCATGCGCAGTGTCGTGCGTTAATCCCGGTTGTCGGCCGGTAAACCATGATAAAACCTTCGCCGCCCTCCATGCTAATCCCAACATGCCCCTGGTTGCTAATTTATTGGGTGCAGGTTTACCAAGGTAATTCGCGCAAATGCGGAAGAGCTCTTGGTACGTCATATTTTCATTGTTAATAATAAAACGCTCTGCTTGGATATCCTTACTGTTCATTAAAATGATCGCGGCTCTGGCAACGTCTTCCACATCCACCAGACCTACACTGCCTTCCGGGTAATACCGCAGGCCATCTTTCAAAAGCTTAAAAATTGCACCGGTGTTTTCCTGGCCGCTTTGACAACCAATAATCAGCGAAGGGTTCATGATGACGGCATCCAAACCCTCTACCGTGCCTCGCCAAACTTCCATTTCTGCTTCATATTTTGAAATGGCATAACCATTCTGTGAACCGTCAAATTCCCAAATGTCATTTTCGTCGGAGAGCAGCTGTGGTGGCTTCGGCTTACCAATAGCAGCTACCGAGCTAACGTGTAATAGACGGGCACCGTATTGTATACACAGGTTGACAATGTGGGCCGTGCTGCTGCTATTGACTGCAACGATTTTCTTTTTGTCTTTTGGATCGAAAGAAATCATTGCTGCACAATGATAGACCTCCTTAACTCCGTCAAAGGCGTCTTCCAGTTCAAAATAATTGCTAATATCGGCTTCCAGCCACTGCAGGTTTGGATGTGTAAGAAGATCATTAGGAATGACTGAAGTTTGACGTTTGATCGCCCGAATCGTATTTCCTTCGGCGAGTAATCGTCTAAGAAGCGTTGAACCTAAAAATCCTGTTCCACCAGTAACTAATATCACCGTCTTATTTCCTATAGATTGATCATTAATACTTTCAAAAGTAAGTTAATAAATGGATATTTGCACAATCTTAAAGTAAATTGCATTAGCTAATCCTTTTTTCATGTCATTGATCGATTTTTTTTCTCCTATTGATGTTCAGCAATTAACCCCTCCGCATGGCTTCTTGACCAGTCAGCTTGGAGCGCATATAAAGGCTTTTGAAACGAAATTCCCGGATCAAGAAGAGGAGGCTTTTGATTTAGCCATCATTGGTGTAGCGGAAGATCGCCGAGCAATCGCTAATCAAGGGTGTGCACTTGCTCCTGATCATGTGCGTGAAAAATTGTATAGCTTGCACCGCGGTGATTACCTCTTGCGAATTGCTGATTTTGGAAACATACAAGCAGGTGAGCGGATAAGCGATACGTATGCTGCCCTGAAAATAGTGGTAGAAGAGTTAATAAAAAAGAACATTATTCCGATTATTATCGGAGGAGGGCAGGATCTGACCTACGCACAATTCCAAGGTTATGAAAAACTCGAGCAAAAAGTGGACCTGGTGGTGATTGATTCACATTTCGACTTAGACGAATCTATTGAAAATGAAAGTGAAACAACGTCACAAACCTACCTAACCAAAATATTACTACACCAGCCGAACTATCTTTTTAATTATAGTAACATAGGGTATCAAACCTACTTCGTAAGTCAAGATAGTCTGAAAGTGATGGATAAGCTCTATTTTGATTCCTATCGTCTTGGCTTGTTTACCGGAAAAACGGATCAGGCAGAACCTGTTATCAGAAATGCCGACTTATTAAGCTTCGATATCAGTGCTGTTCGTTCTTCTGATGCTGCAGCCAATGCAAATGCAACACCAAACGGTTTCTATGGTGAAGAAGCCTGTCAGCTATGTCGCTACGCTGGGATGAGTGATAAGTTAAGTTCTATCGGCTTTTACGAGTTTAATCCTGCATACGATCAAAATGGACAAACTGCCATGTTATTAGCCCAAATGATCTGGTATTTTATTGACGGCTTCTATAACAGAAAGAAAGATTTTCCACTACAACCAAAATCATCTTATGTTACTTATCGTGCTTCATTAAACGATGATAGCTATGAATTGGTTTTCATAAAAAGTAAAAAAACAGATCGTTGGTGGATGCAGGTGCCTTACCCTAATACAAAGTCAGTAAACGAGCGTTTTCATTTAGTGCCTTGCCGATATGAAGATTATCTATTAGCCATAGAAGGCGAAATGCCCGACCTTTGGTGGCGGACATTTCAGAAACTATCTTGATTACCACTAAAAGCCTATTTCATGTAACCATACCAAGGCATGGTCAAACCATTTGTCAGTGGTTGTTTTATTGTGTAAACCAAAGCCATGTCCTCCATGAGGATAAGTGATTAGCTTGGAAGGGACCTGCTGTTTTTGTAATGCTTCGTAAAAGCGTTTGCTATTGGCAATCGGAACAGCGGTATCATCTTCTGCATGGACCAAAAGGGTAGGTGGCGTATCTGAAGTAACTTGTGTTTCATTGGAAAAATAGTTTACCATCTCCTTGTTCGGCATTTTTCCTAGCAAATTATTACGCGAGCCGCCGTGTGTAATGCCGGAGTCCATACTAATAACGGGGTAGATCAGTAACATAAAATCGGGGCGAAGACTGGTTTTCTTTGGATTATCAATTTTAACATCTTGATAATGTACACCTGCCGAAGAGGCCAAATGCCCCCCCGCAGAAAAACCGATAATACCGATTTTTTGTGGATTGATACCATACGTTTCAGCCTGCTCCCTAACAAGTTTGAATGCTTGTTGGACATCCTGTAGGGGGCCAATGCTCTTATCCTGCATCAAAGCTTCGTTGGGCAACCTATATTTTAGAACAAAAGCAGCAATACCGTTCTCTGCAAATTTTTTGCCTATTTGATCCCCTTCATGTCCCATGGCCAAAATGCCATAACCGCCGCCTGGACAAATAATAATGGCAGACCCCTTACTTTTGCGCTTATTTGGTGCATAATACTTTATCGCCGGGATACTGACTGACGATATTCGCTCGATGCCATCCTTTCCTATCTCACTTACTTCTGTTACCGCCGTTTTATCCGGTCGTTCATTGGGAATCTTGCCGTTTGGGTAAATGGGTTGGAAATCACCCGTCTGTGCGCTTACTAAATGACATGTCATGCACGAAAGGATCAACATTTTGATTTTTAAGTTCATAAAAGTTTATAAAGCTAGTTTAAGAATCATGTATTCTGTTTGTTGAAGTGTAGAAATGATACGATCATTTTAGATGCTAAATATAGCTAAATATCACGATTGATACCGAACAACCTAGTTTGACCCAAAATAATTACTCCATACCGAGTGCCCTAACTAAAATATTTCTTCTTGCAATGTGATCAAAAGAAAGTGTTTGAAATTCTTCTTCGATGAAATCATAAAGCGCAATAACTTTAGCCCATAGGTTCTTTCTCGTTTCTTCATCATCATTAAGGCCTGCAAGCTCATCTAAGAAGGCCGCTAGCATATTCAATTCTTCTGCCTTATAAGCTTGTTCTCGGATTTGATCCATAAACACATCAGTGGATATGGCAACCAATGCTTTTTGGGAAGTACCATAATAGTGTTCTAAAGTATAAATTACCTCTTCCAGTGCTTTTGGTTCATGGTCTTCTATGATCAGCCTTTTCACCTTTGCCAGTGTATGGCTTAGTTGCTGCATTTGTGCGGTTAAAGAATCTCGTTTTAACATTTTTAAGCTATCAGTTTTCTGTTACTAGCAGTATTTCTTTGAGTTGGGCGTTATCAGTTATGGTTATGCTCGTTGTTTGTTGTTCCGATAACGCTTCTAAAGACAATGCGACTACTACTACTACTACTACTACTACTACTCAACCACTTAACTACTCAACTAC
>NZ_LR027849.1 GCF_900607235.1 Olivibacter jilunii
GAAGGAGGAATGGATACTGATTCATGTAGAAGTACAAGGAAGGTATCAAAAGGATTTCCCCAGGCGTATGTTCACTTACTATTACAGGATATTGGACAAATACAACCGACGTATCAGTGCCTATGCCGTCTTTACGGACGGATACAAGATGAAGCGACCTGATAGATACGAAACCAGCTATCAAGGAACCAGTTTAACTTATCGCTTTAATACATACCAGCTGGCGCTGCAGAATGAAGAAGAATTATTGGAAAGTGGTAATCCGTTTGCAATCGCAGTATTGGTAGGAAGGGCAGCATTTATAGGAAGCAAGTACGGAGATAGTCAAGAAAGCGAGGCAGAGCTGATGAGCTTTAAGCTACAATTGCTACGCAAGCTGACTGAAAGAAGGATTAAAAGAAAGAAAATCAGGGCACTGATGAACTTTTTAAGGTATTATGTACGTTTTGAAAATGATGATAATAATGTTAAATTTGAACAAGAAATACAAACGGTTACAGGAAGGAGCGAAGCTATGGGCATAGAAGAATTACTGTTGGATAGAGCTACTAGGCAAGGTGAACAAAAAAAGAGCAAAGAGTTTGTAGAGAATCTATTGCTCGAATTCGGTTTTACCGATGAGCAAGCGGCCAAAGCCGCAAAAGTTTCTATTGAATTCGTTCAAAAAATCCGCGCCAAACTAGATAAGAAAAAGAAATAGACTAAGACATCTATTTATCATACATATTTAAGCCATGCATTAAACAACGTGCATGGCTTTTCTGTTTAAAATACTGTTGGCAGTTCAAACGAGGCTCCCGTGCTAAGAACAGTCTCATGGAATGAAATCTAACTATTTTTCAGTTCGCTTGGCAATACACCGAATTTACGCTTAAACGCCACGGTAAAATGCTGAGGGTGATTATATCCTACCTGATCGGCCACCTCGCTAACATAAAGGCCTTCTTCCAGCAGTAGCTGCTTAGCCCTTTCCATTTGCAAATCTCTCACATAACCGAATACCGTGGTGCCGAACAACTCTTTAAAACCGCGTTTCAGTTTGGTTTGATTAATACCGACAATTTTGGCTAAATCAATAATGGAGCAAGGCCTTCGGTAGTTCCGCTCGATGTAATGCTTTGCTTCATGCAGGCAGTCAATATCCGCAGGTTTTAACGTTGATACTGCACTTTCTGTTTTCATTAGCGTCTGAATCTGTAGCAACAAAAGCTCACGGGCTTTCGTCTCTAGGTACAATTGTTGCAGCGGCCCGGTAAAAACCTTACTGTCCATAGCGCCAAGACAACTGTACATATCAGGGATTATAGGAGAAGCAGGAGCGTTTCTATATTCTTCCTTACCAAAGCGGCTAAATAACTTGTCTGCAAGCAGCTCATCTTCTTCAACGAGCCCGTCTAAAAAGCTCTTCCGAAAAGCCATTTCAAAGAAGTTATATTGCTGGTTTTTACCTATATATCCGGATTCCGATTGATCCCTGTCTTGATAGTATAGCCGATAGGTGTTTAGAGAAGGTGCCCAGGGATTCTGCTTTGAGGTATTTAAGGTATCTCCTAGCACAAAATGGGTGACATAAAATGAAGTGTCGAAGTGGATGACAAAGCTGATATCCTCGTTGGCTGCCTGCCTGCCACGTATTAAATGAAAATCATTTAAAGAGATGTCAGATAATTCCATCGATAGCGAATTATCTTCATACGAAAGCCTATGTTCCAATATGCGCGTATTGTGTTAATAGATGAGGCCGCATCAGCCCTTGACCCGGAAAACGAACAGGCTATCAGCGACGCCATTGCTAATATTTCCAGCGACCAAAACCGGACCATCATCATCATTGCCCATCGCCCTGCCACTATTCAGGCGGCCAACCATATCGTTGTACTGGAAAACGGCAGTGTCATAGAGCAGGGAAGCCCTCATGATCTGCTGCTGCAAAACGGCTATTATGCCAAATTCAGGCAGCAGCACAAGCAGCGTAGGGAATGGAAAGTGGAGTAATTATATGACGGCATCATGTTAATCACAAAACCTGAGCATTAAACAGTCATGCTATTTACCAATAGTAAAAAGTTATATTACCGGATATTTTTCCGTATTCGGCTAAGAGATTGTTGAGTTACTCCTAAATAGGAGGCAATATAAGCCAGTGGAATACGATTGATGAGCGATGGGTAATTTTCCATAAATTCTAAATATCTTGTGGTAGCATCTTGCGATATTACGGGGCCTTTTCTGGATTTTTGGTACATACATAGTTGCACCATTTTATTCTTAATGTTATCCCAACCAACGATAATATGGGAGAGTTCTTCCCAATCTTTTTTTGAAAATACAATTAGGTTACAATCTGTAATGGCTTGTAGATACTCAGAAGATGAAGTGTTTGCCTCCAAGTTAACATAATCACATACCAAGCTGTTTTCACTAATAAAACAACGTGTAATTTCATCACCCTTATTATTGTAATAACAGCCACGAATAACACCTTCAACTACAAAGCCGACCTCCTTTGGCACTTTTCCCGCTTCAGAGAAATAATCCTCTTTTTTTAATTCGCGTGGTTGCGCTTTACTTACGACCAGATCGATTTGCTGTTTATTAAGGTTGCCAAATCGCAGCATATATTCAATCATTTCTTCCATTAAGGCAAGTTAAACATAATATCACTTTACTTATTTACCATTTGATAAAAACTGTAATATGCCAATATGCTGGTTGAAATTAAACAAGAAGAAGAAATAGGCTAAATACATCTATTTATCGTACATATTTGAGCTATGCATTAAACAACGCTCATGGCTTTCTGTTTAATAATACTATTTGCCGTCCGAACGACGACTTCCCGGCAATAGCAAGCTGGCTTTAAGCTCCAGCCATACATAGATTTTGCCCCGCGCTATTTAACTTTATTTACGATATACTCTATAAACCAGTTTGGAAGTTTCTCTTCTTCCACAAGAATAGTTAGTTGTCCATCTTTTACTTCAGCGACTAGAAGCATGGTTTGCCCGGAATTGTCAAATAGATACGCCTTTTGTACTAATAGAACTGCTGGTAGAAGATTTTCTAAAGTTCGCGTATATCGTGTGATAATTTTATCTTTCGGAACAGCATGCCCTCCTTTTTCTACCCTGTTTTGTACGCGAGAAATATTAAGCTGACTATCATCAAGACATATAAAGTAAAGATAAGTTTTATACCCCAAATCTTTGGCATTTTGAATTTCATCCAATTTTGAAATATGACTCATCACCGTTTCAAAAGAATAGGAAATCCCTTTTTCCAGTAAGTGTTTACGAATGAAAGAGGTTATAAGTGAAGCTTCATAACTATGTGTATCCCGTGACCTATCAACGATTACGTTTTCTTTAATCCGAATATCAATTTTATGTCCCTCAGCCGCAGATTTTTCCAGAAGCGATTGCGTATTGGGCTTCCGAAAAAAAGAATGCAAATCCTTTTCCGTAAGGCTTAATCCAAAATTTTCTAAATTAACAAAGCCTGTCGAACTGATTTCTTTTTCGATAGCGTCTGAATTTACGAAATAGCCTGTATCAAATTGCTGGTTGATATCTTCGAACAAGGTAGATTTGCCAGATCCATTCGGGCCCGCAAAAACCCTTAGCCTTTTGGCTTTAGGCATAACGTCGCTCCTTTTTTGAGTTTTATATTACTAGGTGATTTTTTGATTTTTTTAATTGTCCTAACAGATCCGTCAGCGGACTTTTCGATCAAAGTGCCCTTCATGATTACTTGAACTGGGATCTCTAATGCTTTGGAAATCCTCGCAGCGCGTGACGATGCTTTCTTTGCCGCTTTGCTGACTGCGTTTCTTTCCATTATACTGGACAACCTATTTGACGATTTTGCTACATTACCCATTCTATTACCGCTTTGCTCAAATTTAATAAAAAAGAACTATATTTTAAACACAGCCGTTATATCACTGGGTTGACCTTATGGAATGAGCGCAAAGATGATTTAGGTTTGTCACAGCCGAAAAATTATGTGAAGAAGCGAAGTAGAGGGTATTGATCTTACATCACCCCGTTCAACAAAAAATACCATCAAGATTTACTTTTTAAGATGGCCTCAATTACCTCTTTTCTGTTTGAGAGTCCAAACTCGATCAAACTATTCAGAACCGGCCAAATCATCTGCGCATGGGAAGTGAGTTGATAATACGCAATATCTTGCGTAGGCGTGTATTCGACAACTTTCTGAACAAGTTGGTGTTCCTCCAGAATTGTCAATTCCTTACTTAGGACTTTTGGGGAAATACCCTTTGAAACTTCAAAAAAATCCTTAAACCGTAATCGCTCATGATAATAAATATTAAGAAGTAAACAGAACCTCCATTTACCTCCAAATAATTCTAACGTGTCTCGCAATGCCAAAAATCTTTTATTCAACATTTCTTCATCGTCGATACAGGGCTTTATCTTTTTTTCCATAGCGCTTTCCTTGAGGAAACTAAACGCAAATATAACGATATCGCGAACTACCTTTGTCCGATATAATACAGAAAATGAAAAAGATTTTTGTTACAGGTGCTACCGGAAATCAAGGAAGCGCCACCGTTTTAGAGTTATTAGATCATGGTTTCGACGTGACTGCTTTAACCCGAAATCCAAATAGTCCGGAAGCACAGCATTTAAAAAACAAAGGTGCTCATTTATTACAAGGAGATCTGGAAAACATTGATGCTTTACGCCCAACGTTGCAAACCATAGACGGACTATATCTTGTGCTGCCACCGGTTTGGATATCCAGCAAAGAGACTGATGAACAGGAAGCAGCGATGGGAATTCAGATCTTAGAGGTAGCCAAAGAATGCGGAGTCAATTTCGTTGTATATTCTTCGGTCATGGCATCAGATAAACAAGCAACCTTCCGTCCAAAATTCAAATTCAGTATTGAACAATACTTATGGGCCAGCGGGTTAAAGGGTGTGGTTCTCAGGCCAGCATCGTTTATGGAAAATCTTTTGCTGCCAAGTTTCGGTTTAGGAGAGGGGAAATTTATAAATCCCTTACCTGAAGATCGTGCGATCCCTTATGTTGCCACTAAGGATATAGGAACCTTTGCCAGAATTGTATTTCAAAACCCAAAACAATTCGAAGGGAAAACGATTGATTTAGGGAGCGACCTGTACATGCCGAAGCAAATTTTACAGCTGCTGGAAAGTAAATTAAACCAATCCATCGAGTTTATACAAGTCCCTCAAGAGCTATTATATCAACAAAGCAAAACATTCGCGCAACTGGTTGAAATGATCGAAAAGGAAGGCTACGATCCAATAGATTATTCGCTTATTAATCAATGGATGCCAAGCTTGACGACTTTTGATCAATGGATGGATGAGGTTGGCACAAAAAACATCAGGGCGTTACAACATAAAACATCCAACATCTCAAAACAGTGATATGCCTTCTGCTCCCCCATAAGACCTTTCGCTAGACAGCTTGATACATAAAAGTCTTTATTTTTTGATATTGATTGTATAATAAAAGATCATCCATTTTCTAATAACTCGCTAATGAATTGTAGTTGATCCAAATATAGAATCTTTGATAAAGGTACTGGTTGCCAATTTTAGCTTCGGAGGTGTTTAGTTGTAAGGAATCCCGTCCGTCGGCTACCTAATAAGCTATTTTGGCAACTCTTTTAAGGTGGTGCACCATCAACTATGCTGATCTAATCTTTGGTAAGCATTTCTGTACCTGTTTTATTAAGGGAAATAAAATCAGGAATATACTGTCCGAATTCATAGCATCATGTTAACCGGGAACCATTTTTGGAATAATGAACTTACCTTACTTTAGGTTGTTTTTTGCGGAGAGAAAAAAAACGTAACCCTTCATTACACTCCTTCGGATAAAATCCGCTCTTCTAAAATTTCTCTGTTTTCTTCTCCCCATCGGGCAGTTGATTCAATAACAGGAATAAGTGATTTGCCTAGTTCCGTCAATTCGTATTCCACTTTAAAGGGTTTGGTGTTATAATCTTTCTTTAAAATTAAACCATGTGCTACCAATTGATTCAGCTGTACATCCAACACTCTTCTGGAAGCTTTGGATAGGGTTCTGTGAATTTCTCCCGGTCGTTTGATGCCGTGGTAAATGCTCCAAAGAAGACTTATTTTCCATTTTCCGCTCATCACTTCCATAAAAAGATGCAGGCCACAATCCAGCATCACCGGTATTTTCTTTTGATACATAAGGCCAATTGCTAAACGATTCGGATACGGACAAATTTATCCGTTATTGCACACAAAATTACCTTCAGATACTTTTGTATAATAAAAGTAAACAAAAAAAATGAAGTACAAATTATTCGGCACACGCACCGGTCTGTATGCAAGTGAAATTATTCTAGGCGGAGCCGGTTTGGGCATCCGCAGCGGTTATGGATCAACTCCGGAGGAAGCACACGGTATCCTAACAAGCTATGCTAAGGCAGGCGGTAACTTTATCGACACTTCCGATAGATACCAGTTGGGCGAATCGGAAGAAATCATCGGGAGATTTCTGAAAGGCCAACGCCAGAATTTTATTATTTCCACAAAATATACGCAAAGTAGCAGTCCGAATCCTGGTATCAGCAATTTCGGAAATCATCGTAAAGCGATGCGTCAGGCTGTGGATGCAAGCCTCAAAAGATTGCAAACCGATTATATCGACATTTATATGCCGCATTATGACGATGGTTGTACCCCTTGGGAGGAAATTGCCCGCGGATTGGAAGATTTAGTACAATGCGGCAAGGTGCTTTATATGGGGCTAACCAATTTCCCTGCCTGGAAAACTGCTGCGATTGCCTCCTCGATTCCATTGAACGCCATCCAGATTGAATACAATTTGGTACAACGAACAGCAGATCGGGAATTTCTGGCAATGGCCAAAGAGTTTGGATTAGGAACCATGCTTTATTCTCCGCTTGCCGGCGGTTTATTAACCGGTAAATACAGGAACGGTGCAACCGGGCGCTTAGCCAAAATAGCTGATGAAGCGCAACGGGAGGATGATATTACGAAGGAGATCCTTAACTACCTGGAGTTAGTGGCCAAAGAACATGATGCAAAGCCGGGGCAGGTCGCTTTTGCCTGGGCGTTATCCACTGGTCATTTTCCATTGGCGGGTGCCCGTAATATTAATCATTTGGAAGACAACTTAAAAGCAGCAGAGATAGAATTAAACCCTGAAGAACTTTCCCGATTGGATGAATTAAGCAAAATCGTGTTAGGCTATCCGCACGACTTGCTAGTAAAAGTAAGAGGGTAGGCTTATTCAGTAAGGGAACCTGTTGTGTACTCGACGCAGAAGATAATAGAGCATAATTTACGGAAAAATTCCAATTATGGCTATTACTTTGGAAGATTAGCTTAGCCTCGGGAAAAGCAAAAAAGAGAGCAGCCTCATTTGCTGTGGAAGTCGAATTTATAAAGGTATTTTGAAGGGATGGGAAAGGTGGTGTTGATTGACGTTGAAAGACACACTTGGCATTCAAACAATAATTACGGAAGAATTTATTTTGTAAATTTGAAACTAATGCTAACAACTATTTTAAATTCGCATTACGTGTATTTATCAGTTACAGGTAACCTGAAGAAATGACAGTGATACAATGATACAACGAGAATTTGCTGACAAAGCTAAAGAGATTTTAGAGCCGGACGACAACGTGATTGGTTTGGCTGTTGCCGGTTCGTGGCTGACCAATGAAATAGATGAATTTTCTGACCTCGACCTAATTCTGGTAACGAAACAAAAAATTTCCAACGACAGCAATCGTATGCTCGACTATGCAAAAAGATTAGGGGATTTTTTGTCGGGATTTACGGGTGAGCACGTTGGAGAACCGAGATTATTGATTTGTCTTTATGACAATCCTCTTTTGCACGTAGATATAAAATTTTTAACACTTGACGAATTTCAAGTCCGTATTGAAACTCCAACTTTGCTAATCGACAAAGATAGACAACTTGAAAGAGCAATTCACTGTACCGAAGCGAAGTTTCCTTACCCGGACTATCAATGGATTGAAGATCGTTTTTGGACTTGGATCCATTACGCATTGCTAAAAATAGGGCGGGGAGAATATTTTGAAGCATATGACTTTATGGGATTTTTACGCATGGTTGTTTTTGGACCATTGCTCCATATCAAAAATGACAATTTACCCCGTGGTGTTAGAAAAGTAGAAACAGAACTGGAATCCGCAGATTTAGAAAAGTTAAAACGCACGATTCCAACCTATGATCGGCAATCCTTATTAGCTAGTTTGAGAAACGGAGTATCCTTATACAGACAATTAAGGACGGAACTTTTTGACAGCAAAGTGAGATTACAAAACGACACAGACAAAAAAGTGATGAATTATTTTGATGAAATACAAAAAAATAAAACCCTATAAAGAATTAGCGCGCTTCATTCATTTTTATTGGGAACTGAAGGGAGCTGAAAATGAAAAGCAATGGGAACGGGTTTTTCCCGATGGCTGTGCGGGCATTATACTGAATTTAGGAAATAAATGCCTGACAGATAACGGGGCGCTTTCGATGGAATTTGGAAAGACGTACGTAGTGGGTGCCATGAATTCTTTTAAAGATAGCTTTATTGATAACGATACGCATTTAATTGGTGTGTGCCTAAAACCGGCAACTTTTGCGAATTTCTATCGTCATGCTTCGCAAGACGAATTGACAAATAACACGGTCGAATTAGAAAAATCCAATTCATTTCGTGTTGATAAAGCATTTGAAAATCCATTCAATTATTTTGACCATTTTTATTCCGAAAGAATAAAAACCAAAACCAATCCATTACATGCTGTTATTGACCATATACATTCATCAAACGGAACAGCTAACATTTACGATCTGGCGAAAAGAAATTTTACAACCGTAAGACAACTGGAGCGAAATTTTAAAAAGCTCATCGGACTATCACCAAAAGAATATTCGAACATTATTCGTTTTCAGCATGCTTTGTCTTTAATCAAAGATTCGAAGCAAAACCGCAGCTTGTTCGATATTGCATTTGAATGCGGTTATTATGATCATTCACATCTTAGCAATGACATCAAACGAAATACGGGACTTTCACCATCATTACTTTAATTTGTCGCATTTTTACAAAGTGCCAGTCGTAGTGTAAAAGTAATTTGCGGAAATTATTTTTATCTGAATTTTATGCTGTCCTAAATTTCGTAAACCTACACCGTTATCCGCTTTTGATGGCACCACAATTTTGAATTTCAAGCGCAGTTTTAAAGAATGTTTGTTAAGGTGGAATAGAATGGTTATGTTTGATTATTGCAAATCGATCAATATGGAAATCACTACGCTTGAAGGTTTTTATAAGACAGCTTCAGATAATTTAAACAAAGACATCAGCCAGTTATTACCCCAGGGGCTTACAAAGGAAGTTGGCCATTTCAATGTATTTGATGTCAGTGAATTGGCAAAACTGATCAAAGTAAAGCCTAATATGACTTACAACAGGCGCGCCTACTATAAGATCAACCTAATTGATGGACGCAACCGGGCGGAATATGCTGATAAAGTAATTGATATCGAAACGCAGGCACTGATGTTTACCACGCCGAAGGTCCCTTATAACTGGATCGCCAAAGACATGGATCAGCGTGGCTACTTTTGCCTTTTCAGCGCGGATTTTCTTGCACAGTCCAAAAGTGGTGTTGTACTTGATGAACTGCCTATATTTAAGCCGGGGGGGTATCCCTGCTTCCATATCAATGAACAGGAAAAGGAAGAGATCAAAGCGATTTTCAGAAAGATGCATAAGGAGATCAATTCCGATTATGCGTATAAATATGACCTGATACGCAACTATTTAATGGAGCTGATCCATTACGGTCAAAAGTTGCAGCCTGCTACTGATCTTTACCAGGAGCATAACGCCTCGTCCCGTGTATCCTCATTGTTCGCCGAACTTTTGGAGCGGCAGTTTCCCATCGCCTCGCCATTTCAGGGACTTAAACTGCGTACGCCTAAAGACTATGCCGATCAGCTGTCTATCCATGTTAACTATCTGAACCGTGTACTGAAACAGCAGACCGGCCAGACAACAAAAAGCCTGATCAGTAACCGGATCATTCAGGAAGCTAAGATATTGCTCAGGCAAACGGAATGGAATGTGTCCGAGATCGCGTTTAGTTTAGGATTTGAAGAGGTCGCACATTTTTCTAACTTTTTCAAAAAGCAGACGGACTGCTCTCCTCTGACTTTCAGAAACTAGAGAAAGGTTTCGTTTTTGCAAACATTGTTTTGATTCTTGCAAAGTCCTCCTGATCCGTTCTTGCCAACTTTGTTCTATTAAATTAAAGAACATGGAATTAAGCAAGAACACAATTCTGATCACGGGAGGAACAAGTGGCTTTGGTTTTGAGTTTGCCTCCAGACTCCTTCAACTCGGCAATAGGGTGATCATCACCGGCAGGAACGAACAAAAACTGGAAGAGACAAAAAAGATTCTTCCTGGCATCCACACTATAAAAAGTGATGTTAGCAAGGTCGAGGATATCAGCTGTCTGTACAAAGAGGTAACAGAAAAGTTTCCCGAGCTGAACATGCTGATCAATAATGCCGGGGAGATGCGAAAGATTGCCCTGTATGAAGATCACGACCTGTATGATATTACCCGCGAAATAGAGATCAACCTGATGGGCCCCATTCGTATGGCCCAGGAGTTTCTGCCCCACCTTAAAAAACAACAGACCGCTGCCATCCTGAATGTCACCTCCGGTATCGCACTTGGTGCATTCCCGATTGCCCCTGTCTATAGCGCCAGTAAATCAGGATTACGATCCTTCACGCAATGTCTGCGGGTACAGGTTAAATCTACCAGCATCAAGGTATTCGAACTCATCGCCCCCGGCTCTACAACACCCCTGAATGAAAAGTTCAGGAATGGCGGCGAAGTTGATACCAAAATGTTAGTCTCACCCGAAAAAATTGTAGACGAAGCTATTAAAGGGATGATCAACAATACCTACGAGATCTTTCCCGGCAGTGCCAAGATCATGCGTATCCTGAGCAGGCTTGCCCCCAAATTCATGCTTTCGCAAGCCACTAAGATGGGCGAGAAAGCCATGTCCGGCAAATAATTTCCCTCAAAAAAATTCTACTCACAATCAAAATCATGGTTATGAACGATCAATTGACTTCAACACCTCCGCTGAGCCGCTGGCGCAGAACGGCTTTCATTGTTACCTTATTTTTGGTCAGCGCATTCAGCCAGATCGACCGTATATTACCCTTTATCCTTGCAGAGTCCATTAAAAAAGAATTGCACCTCAGTGATACGCAGTTAGGGCTGATCAATGGGATAGCCTTTGCAGCGATCTATTCTGTGGCCTCCCTGCCGCTTGCACGGTTGGCTGATCGTGGGGCATCCAGGCAGGTTTTGCTCTGGTGTGTATTGATCTGGAGCATTATGACGGGATTGGGTGGTTTGTCGGCAGGTTTCCTGACAATGGCGCTTTCGCGCTTTGGCGTAGCCCTTGGAGAAGCCGGAGGAACGCCCGCCAGTCATGCACTGATTGCGGGTAACATCCCAGAGCATCGGCGTGGTCGCGCGCTCGGCATTTTTTCGATGGGCATCCCTTTGGGTACAATGATAGGGTTTGGTGTCGGCGGCTGGGCAAGTGATCATATAGGCTGGCGTTTTGCTCTTTTTGTTGCGGGAGGTGTCGGATTACTATTGGTTATCCTGGTGTTGACGTTTACAGGGAAGACGGTCATTACTTCGAAGCAGCCCGGCAGTGCTACCGGCAATATCTGGTCCGCCGGCCGCGAGCTGCTGTCGAAACCTGCGTTCCTGTGGATGTTCATTGGCGCGAACTTTTTAGGTTTTGCCGCTGCACCATTTTATGCCTTCACTGCACCGTTCCTGATACGGACACACGGCATGACAGCCAGCGAGGTGGGGCTATCCTTCGGCTTGTTACAAGGGCTGATGGGCATCATCGGCACCGTAGGTGGTGGACGGTTATTTGATAGCGCTTTAAACCGCGAGGCAAGCCGTTTATTGCATCCGCCAGCTATTGTTTTCAGCATCGCCGCAATTGCAACGATTGCAGGGCTCCTGGCGCCTGAAGGCTGGATGTCCATTGCGCTTTTTGTACCTGCTATGCTAGCCTTTGCGTTTCTGCTTCCATTTGCTTTTGGCGCAGGTCATCTTATAGCAGGGGCAGGGAAGCAGGCACTGTCTTCCAGTCTGCTTATGATCGCTTCCGGGTTATTAGGTCCGGCACTATCGCCGCTGCTCGTGGGCATGATCAGTGATGCGGTCGGTGCGGCTTATGAGGTAAACGGTTTGCGCTGGGGAATGATGATCGTTCCTGTTGCCAGTTTACTAAGCAGCATTGCCCTATTCATCGCCAGCAGAAAGATCAGAGAACACTTCGCCGTACCACCCAGACAAAATGTCCCTGCAGACATGGGCAACCAACTTTCACTTATTAAATAACATATTCACTGACTATCATGCAAACCTGTGCGTTTGCCATAACGGCTGGTAAAGCTGTGTAAATAGGTATTGTCTGGACCTAGGGCTGGCATACTTGGTAATATTTTCGAAAAAATGAAAAGTGATCAGTTTTATGCCGAATGGTGGCCATCGGGTCGAAGCGGGAGGGACAGGCTGCTTCCAAACGAAAACACGTTTTACATCTATCTAAAAATAAGTGCCACCTTAACGGGGCGTCCGGCCCTTGTCTTCTGCAGGTCAAGCGATCTTGAATGGGAAGATCAGGATATGGGTTGTATCACATCGTTTGAAAAGGCATTTTTTGATAAAGGTGTTTGGTGCAATTTCGAGGCCATCGATCTTTTTAAAGAGCGCAATCCCATAAGCATCGAATTGGATGAGGAAGAAGTGCTGACACTTGCGCCGATCTTTGATAAGATATGCGGTAGCATGGAATCCAACTATCTCTACAAGTCCGACCTGGTGCGGACTTACGTTTTCCAGATCATCCATATTGCGATCAAAATTCACCTTCAAAGGACAAATATCGTCAGATCGCCTGTACGCTACGTACGCCTGACTACCTGCGGCATAGACATGTTCGTCAGGATCAGGCTCCGCCATAAAAAATAATAGTTCCATACAATTAATCTTAGCAATTATGTTTAATCACAATTTTTTAATTTCTAGCGCGCGTCATTCAATAGGAGCAGCTTTCGGCTATATCCAGGCGCTAACAGTAATCACGTGTATTGCAATGCTGCCCCTCGCCGGTAAGGCGCAGAGCCAGGATAGTCTTGCCAAAAAAGTCGCTGAATATGAAGCGGATAAGTTTGCCGAACGCAGGCCGTTTAGCATAGACTACAAACAATACGGCAATTACAACTCCTCGTCTACCCTAAGAGGACAGGATCTTCCGGATGGCGAGTTTACCAAATGGTCACAACTGAGTGCTAGTGCCAATATTAATCTTTTGCAAAACCGCCGATGGTTGGTACAGGCCAATGGTTTTTACCGATATGTCTCTGCTGAGTACAACTTCCCGACATCCACAACGGCTACATCACAAACGGTCAGCAGAGATCTTCATTATCATACAGAGGGGCTGAACGTTGTCTATTTCTCGAAACTCTTTGGAAAGACCGTCATCTATAGCGGCAGTGTCAATGTTGATTGGAGTGAACGTTCGCTGGAAAGGGTTCGCGGGCTGTTTACCGGCGCTATTGTTCTGAAAGCGAACAATAGAACGAAGATCAATGTCGGAATTTTATACACTACCGATCCTGGTACATTTATCCGTGTGATTCCAACATTCCTTTTAGAGCATAAGTTCAATGAGCGCCTGATGGCAGATGTTTTTCTGCCACGGTATGCCTACCTGCGAAAAAAAGTGTTTAGCAATGGCAGGCTTTCCGCAGGTTGGGAACTCGACCCGCAAACCACTTTCTTTCTGAACGATCTTGACGAAAACGGCACAACCTATCAGTATCGCCAGGTTGACGTGAACACGGGACTGCTTTATGAGCACATTTTACCGGGAAGCATCACTCTTTCGTTGCGGGCCGGTGTCCGTATAAATCCATACGCACGCACGTTTGAAAAAGACCGTTCGTTCACCGATTACACTTGGGAAGGCAGAGCTGACGCGGCGCCTTACGCCAACATCGGATTTTCTTTTAACCCCTTTTCGAAGCGAAAGAAGTAAGTTTTTAGACAATTTCGTTCCCGCTGAAATTACGCTATCAAGCAAATGGTGTTTTTACTACAACCTCGCGACTTTTGGATACATCTGCTCATCGATATTGGCTGAACTTTGCATCAACAACAGTGAGAAAATATGGACTTAAAGAATAGCACCATCCTGATCACAGGAGGAACCAGCGGTATAGGTTTGGAACTTGTCAGGCAACTTACCCGGCAGGGATCAACCATCATCGTTACAGGTCGTAAACAAGAAGCTTTAAATGATACCAAAAGGCGTTTCCCAAAAATACACGTCTTTCAGAGCGATGTAAGCGATCCGCTGGATATTGAGCGCCTTTACGAGGAGGTGACGCAACAATATCCTGATCTGAATATCATAATCAACAATGCAGGTGAAATGCGGTTGCTTGACGTTCAGGATGCCGGCAAAGACTTGGAAAACGTCACCCGTGAGATCGATATTAATCTCACGGGACCGATACGGATGGTTCATCAGTTCTTACCGCACCTGATCAAAAAGCCTGCTGCGGCAATTGTGAACGTCTCTTCTGCCATTGCTTTTATGCCTTATTCTACCGCTCCGGTTTATAGCGCTTCAAAAGCCGGAATTCATGCGTACACGCAAGCCCTACGCCTTCAATTGAACAAAACCAGTGTCAAGGTATTCGAACTGGTTCCTCCGGGGGTGAATACTAATCTTCAGCATGATTGGGTGCTGCCACCGAACCCAAGCCAAATGATGGATGTGGATAAACTGGTCAGTGTAGCCATCAAAGGACTTCTGAACGATACACCTGAGATCAAGCCATTTCTGGTGAATGTGATAAAATTTCTAAGCAGACTGGTGCCTAACCAACTGATGCAGTTAGGACACAGGGAATTTAAAAAATTTAAAAAACTGAATAATCAACAATAAATAATCAGCTATGAGAAAATCAATTTTAGCCGTGTTCGCACTGCTGTTATCAATAACCTCTTTCGCACAGAAATTACCTGCTGACCGGATCACAGGGGTGTGGCAATGTGATGATTACAAGATCGAGGTATTCAAAGCGGGCAACACCTATTCCGCCAAACTTTTATGGTCGAAAGAGATGTTCGAAGCAGATGGCAAAACATCAAAGAAGGACGTTAAAAATCCGAATGAAAAACTCCGGAGCAGGTCTGTGCAAGGTTTGACGCATATCACCGGCCTTGTCTATAAGGACGGCGAATACGTGGATGGTACCTTGTATAGCGTACAGGATGGCAACACGTATGGTCTCAAAGGTAAACTGAAAGGCCCTAATGACCTGGAAACCCGGGGTTACAAAGGTGTCCCATTGATGGGCAAATCATTTAAATGGAAAAGAGTTCAGTAAACTATAAAAACAACGCTCATGAAAGATAATAAAGACAGGCTGTCGAGGTTTTGGTTTGTCGCTTCCAATGCCCTTCCCCCTATAGGATTTTTCCTTTATTTCAGACACAGAAAGGCACATCCAAATAAGGCTAGAAAAGCTTTAACAAGTGCAATGATCGGTGTGCCGATAGCGATAATCGGAGGTTACATCATGAACACTTTTGTCCTCAACTAAACTATGATAAGAATCATTATTTCCGCAGCACTGCTGTTCATTTCGGTAACGCTTAGTTTTAAACATGCCTGGGATACCGTATACTACAAAAGCAATCCGGAATCCGTTAAGATGATGGAAAGCTTAGGAATTAGCGAAACGTTCATTCCATATCTTGCTTGTGCAGCCATAGCGGTTGGCGTACTTTTACTCATCCCACGCACTTTTTTTCTGGGCAATATGCTAAATGCGGCCCTGATTGTTATGATTATGGGGTTGGCGCTACGAGCAGGAAATTACCGCATCGCGTTGATAGAAATCCCGTTTTTAGTTATGCCATTAATTATGATATGGCTGAAGTATCCGTTCAAATTTAAGTAAATGTAGTATGACAAACAGGAAACCCTACCGAATCAGTTCCATAACGGAGATACACCGTTTAATGGGACTACCGAAACCCCATCATCCGCTGATCAGCATCGTGGATCTGAAAGGCCTGAAAAATGACACAGGAATAGAGGCGGTCGTTTTCGACTTGTATGTGATATCTATGAAAAGAGGTTGCGACGGTTTACATTACGGGCAACAGAAATACGATTTCGACGAAGGCCTTATGGCCTTTATGGCGCCCGGCCAGATCCTGCGTGGTGAAGCGAGCGGTGTGCCGCCTGATCTGGAAGGTTGGATGCTTTTCGTACACCCCGACTTTCTTTGGAACACATCACTTGCTGTCAAGATCAAGCGTTTTGATTACTTTGGCTATGCTACCAGTGAAGCGCTTTTCCTTTCTGATAAGGAGGAAATAGTGATCAATGACCTGGTCAAAAATATTAAAACTGAATATCATTCCAATATGGATAGATTCAGCCAAGATATTATTATCTCCAACCTGGAGACGTTGCTGCAGTACGCCGAGCGTTTTTACCAACGTCAGTTCATCACCCGAAAGATCACTAACCATCACGTCTTAAATCGGGTGGAAGAGATCTTAACAAGCTATTTTAAGAACGAAGTGCTGCTTTCTAAAGGGCTGCCAAGCGTGCAATACTTTGCTGAAGCTTTGAACCTATCGGCTAAGTATTTAAGTAGCCTGTTGAAACAACTGACCGGTCAGACGATGCAACAGATCATCCATGAGAAGCTGATCGAAAAGGCCAAAGAGAAATTATCTACGACGCAGATGTCTGTAAGTGAGATCGCCTACCAACTCGGGTTTGAGCATCCTCAGTCTTTCAATAAATTATTTAAAAGCAAGACTAAGCAAAGCCCATTGGATTTCAGGCAATCCTTCAACTGAAATGCACAGGTAATTCGGGCCAGTATGCAACAGTAAAATTCTGCCTGGACTTGTAACCAAATGACTGTAGCCGGTTCGTCGGAAGCATTAGGTCGGGTCTTTTTCTATACATTAATCACTTCGATAACACTACTTTTCCTAACTGGCCGTAGTATCCAGTGATATTTTCGTTATTCTATTTAGTTGAATGCAAAAGCTGGACTGTCGCAAATCCGAATATTGGATGGTCATCTCTATCTGTTTTATATCGTATTTTGTAAATAAACAAGGCAGTAGCTTCGCATTTATAATCGGCGTCTGTTTTTGTTTGATTAAGTTTTATTTAAATAAATGAATCATGAAAATCTTAGTAATCGGAGGAACCGGCCTTGTGGGCAAAGGAGTAAGTAAAAAATTGGAAAGTATGGGGAATGAGGTAATTGTTGGAGCGCCCTCATCCGGCATCAATATCCTGACGGGGGAAGGACTGGCAAAAGCCTTGATGGGAACTGAAATCGTAATCGATCTTTCTAATTCTCAATCGCCAGATGATCAAATCGCTTTGGATTTTTTTCGTACCGCCGCTGAACATCTAATTAAAGCTGAAAAGCTTGCAGCTATTAAGCACCACCTAGTACTTTCTATTGTCGGAACAGATCGCGCACAACATATAGGGTATCTGCAAGCAAAAAAGTATCAGGAAGATGCCGTAATCGAATCAGGCATACCCTATACTATCATCCGTTCAACACAATTTCATGAGCATGTAAGCACCATCATCGCTGTTCAGGGCGAAGGCCGGAACGTCCATGTTTCAACAATTGACTATCAACCGATCGCATTGCAGGATGTTGTAGATTATGTGGTAATGTTCGCTTTGGAACAGCCTAAAAATAAGATCGTTGAAATAGCAGGGCCTGACCGCGGATTGATGAACAACTTCGTGGAAAACTATTTGAAGGTGAAAGGTGAAGATAAAGTTGTGGTAGCTAACGAGGATGACAAATACATGTTCCATAGCATGCCAAAGTCAGGATTAGTTCCTGCCGGCGATTTCTATCCAGGTAAGATAAGGTTCGATGATTGGACAAGAAAGTCATCATAATACATTGAGGACCTTTACAAAATCTATCGGATTATATTATTGAAATCTTTCTGTTATTGTTGTGACATTCCGGCTTTCAGCGGAAATGAGGCTCCACTTTAAGCATAGAGCTAAGCCTTCCATTAGATTGCCTTAATATAATTGCAGGGATGTTTATCGGGATCGTTTTAGTGCATTTGCGAAAGATTGCATTTCACTCATATTCAGCGAGGCAAAGCCAAACCTTATTCCATTGACGTCATGCTTATATTTATAGATGCTGCCATCGTTCATGTATATACCTTGGGTAGCAAGCCTTTCTGAGAGTTGGGGTATGGAGTATTCAGGATCAAATAAAGTCCAAACTGCCATACCCCCATTAGGAGTACTGAAATTGGCAATATCTCCCAAAGAAGAATTTAATAGTTCGCAGAACTCATCCCGCCTTCTTTTGTATAGTTTTACAGATCTTCTCAAATGTCTTTGCATTTCGCCGATGTTGAAAAGATGAGCAACAGATTCTTCGAATAATACATCACCACGAATATCTAGAACTTGTTTTAGCTTCGATGCTTGCCATATAAAATCTTCACTGCCAACTAAATATCCCAGCCTGATAGTTGGAGCCAATGTTTTAGAAATTGAGCCAATGTAAAGAACGTAGCCATCGTGTTCAGCACTGGCTAAAGGTAATATAGGGGCGCTTGCGTAGTGAAAATCATAGTCATAATCATCTTCGATTACAGGAAGACGATAGCGGCGAATAATGTCTAAAAGTTTGACTCGCCTTTCGGCACTGAGCGTAACCGTTGTGGGGTGGTGGTGGTGCGGAATGATGTAAAGCAGACTCGGTGTTGATTGCTTGCAGATATTTTCAATTGCATCGACATCAATACCATCCTGATCAACCTTAACTTTTATAAGCTTAGCGCCTAGCTGTTCAAAAAGCCTATCTGCCAAGACGTAATTAAGGTCGCCTACAACAACGGTACTACCAGGCTGGAGTATCATACTGGCCGCGACAGCTATTGCCAATTGTGCACCATGAGTAATCAGCACTTGCTCAGGGATAATATCGAGGGCTCTGGTCTTCGACAAAAAAAGAGCAAGCTCAGTTCTTAACGATATACTACCCTTTGAACCGTCAGCTAATAACCTATCATGAACATTCGTTTTTCTTGATAAAAATTTGTACCGATCAACGATCAGGTCTACCGGTGCAATTCTGGCATCAGGATAACCATCATTAATCATTAGCTGGTAAGGTTTTAGCTGCCTGATTATTGGTTTTCGAATAGCCACCTGTCGATAAAAGATCTCTTGGTCCTTTGATTGAAATTTCGCTGAGGTGCCCATGTCGAACGACTTGGGGCTCATTACCGGTAACTGCTGCGCAATGAAGTTGCCTTTCCGCCCTATCGCTTCAAGCCAACCCTGAGCCTGCAGTTCTTCATAGGCAGCAACTACCGTTGTACGGTTTAATGTTAGCATTGACGCCATATCCCGACTTGCCGGTAATTGATACCCCGGTTTTAGTTTTCCATTCTTTATCAGTTCCACCAAACTATTTGCAACCTGTCTGAAAATAGGTATTGCGGACTGTCTGTCAACAGCGATGAGGGTACTAAAAGGTAATGTTTGAACTGCCATATTTAAAGGTGTGTGCTCGACGCACAAAATAATGGAACATAATTTACGGAAAAATTTTGTTTCTATCTAAAAGTATCATGATTTAAGGCATAATCAACTACATTAGGGGTAATCAAAACCAATAGGTCTGCAGCATGTCTAAATCCAAACAAGTTCGTATAGTCACTAACAGATGTAATCTTTACGTCAATAGATAAAACGTGCGTAATTTTTTTGTGTTTCTACCTTCGAACAATTGAAGCGTAGTAATTACTCATTATATGGCAGTATTTAGTATTGAAGTTCCTTAATGATCTTCTGTGCTATTATTTGCAGGACTCTCTTTTTATTAATTGTTTTCTCTATAGTATTGATATGTAGCGCATGGGCAAGATACCTGGTTTTGTCAGCTTATCATTTTGATATAGGAAAGCATGCGTATTAACGATTTCTTCAAATCTCATGTTTTTAGTAAATTTGTAATATGGAGAAGTTGACTATCAATATACCGGAAAATAAAACTGCTTTAGTAAAGCAGATTCTGAAAGAACTAGGAGTAGTTATTCAGCAGGAAAAAAGAACAGATGTGGCAGAGGCGAAATCGAAGCTGGCAGAGGTGTCCGTATGGTCTGATGACGATTTGAAAATTTTTGAGGAGAGCAAAAAGGCTTTTGATAGTTTAAAACCACAGCAATGGTAGTTGATACAGGAGTTTTTATCGAACACTTGCGGGCAAAAGATAAACTATCAACCACACTGTATAAGATCTCTGCGGATAATGGTCTTTATACCTCGGCTGTTACGCTGTATGAACTCTATATGGGAGCTACTACGAGCGATAAAATAAGAGATGTGGAAGCTATCACGGCATACTTTACTGTACTTCCCTTTACAGATTCGGTAGCACAAAAGGCGGCTCAGTTATATCATGAGTTAAGACTAAAGAATAAGATGATTGAATTTAGAGACATTTTTATCGCTGCTACCTGTTTGGTTCATGAAATGCCGATTGTTACACTGAACAAAAAACATTTCAAGCGCATTGAGAACTTAGAAATCCTCTAATATCTTAGTTCTGCAAAAACTTCTAGAAGAGCATTATTTATCAAGAAACATCGAAATTAAATCTGCATGCTGGTAGGCAGGGAGGAACGTATGGCGTACGAAGTACGCCTCTAAAATCCAATTATTGCAACAGTTGCAAATCCTGCAATACATTATTTAATTCCTCCCCGCGTATATCCTTTCGTACAATTTTACCCTTTGGATCAATCAGTACAGTGGTAGGGTAAGAATAAATGTCATAGCCTTCCATGGTTGTGCCGGTTCCCATCTTAAGTGTAGGCCAGGGAAGTTCATGTTTCCTCATCAATTCCTGAAGGCTAGCTCCACGACGCTCATCAACCACAGCAATGAACTCAACCCTGCTTTTATCCACCGTTCCGTACAGCTTTTTCAGATTTGGAAACTCCTCTATGCATGGGCCGCAGGTAGTGCTCCAGAAGTCGATAAAAACCCAGCGGTCCCTGAGGCTATCGGTATTGATCTTTTTGTTATCGATTATATTTGTACCTGCTACCGTTGGGGCGATAAAACCTACTTGATTTCTCACAGATTTCGTATCGATATCTGCGCGGGTTACATCTGCGTATCCGGGCTGCTGTTGACCGATCTGAATGGCGCCTAGGCCTTTCCCTTCCAAACGTATTATCCTGCCGTGACTCAAACTATTTTTGAAAATAAATGAATTACCATTTAATTGGATCAGATCGCCCAATCTGTAACCTTTGTCCCTCTGCATTGGACTGAAATTCGGTTGTTCCGGCACGACATACAATCTAAGCGGATCACCGATTGAACGCCCACAGCATAAGTAATAAGGGATCCCGTTACTGTATATTTTTCGGTAATAAAACTCAGGATACGTTATAGTAAGCATGGGTTTACCCTCACTGTCCTTTTCGTGGCTTGCTAAAATTATATGCACTGTATCTTTAAGAATTTGACCGCTTTCACTGTAATCCACCGGAACGGGAATCGGCGACGCCCCATACGTTAAATGAGCTAAACTCGATAAGCGTTTTATCGCATCATCAGAGAAATCATTATTCCCATTAATATCTGCAATAAAAATGGCTTCACCTTTGTCGTTTAAACCCGTAACAAATTGCAGTACACACCGCAGGGGTTCGCGAGAAAGGAACAGGGTATCCTTTAAATCCCATCCGGCTTTTTTTGCTTCCTGCAGGAAATAAGTTTTAGGCATTTTTCCTGCAATATAATTTTGAAAATAGAATTGAAAATTATCCAATATTAAAAAGGAAGCAGTTGCCTGGCGAATGCTTTCCGGAATACCGGTGACATTACGGTTACAGACCTTTATTTCTTCAGGATAATCCATTTGTACCCCTATTGAAAAGGATATGTTGCCATCAGGGCCGCTACCGAGCATTTTCTGCATTCTTATAGAAATGACACTATCCTCAATAGCCGTAAATTTTACAGAATCGTCTTCCTGCGCTGAGACAAGCAGACAGTTTAACAGCAGATGAGAAATAAGTACGGTACTTAACAGACTTATTCGTTGTATCATAAAATAGGAAGTTATAATTGGTATGAAGTTAAGTTATTTTTTAAAAGTTTCAAACGTAATAGCGTAGATACACTTGCCAAATCGTCGATAGGAGGAAATTTATACTTTCCTAAATCTTCTCATTTTTTTAAAATCAAAAATCTTTTTCTAACTCTTCATAGCTCAATAGAATTATGACGGCTAATGAACTTGCTGTTTTCGTCAGTTTTAACGGATCAATAATGTATCTTTAATGGTATATAGAAAAATTTGTATTAATTAAATCATATCCTAAATCTATGAATTTATTCGGTTAATAGCGGAACCTATGTTTTCAATTCGGATAATATTATTGACAGAATACTGTATCAACACGTTAAAGGTTATCACGATTTCCCCTCTTCGCTGTTTACATTCACGATCTGTGTACTTTTATTGTCCACCGTTAGCAAACTTAATCTGGCCAATCCTTTTACAATAGGAATAACAAAGCGAATTACGTTGATTGGATGTTTATATCTCGTTTATGGAATACTAAAAATCGGTATCGCCCTATACAGTTGGCAAAGATTAAATCATTTTGCAAATGACGTTGTAACCTCTTTCCCTAGCTTTCGCTATGATTTGGCAGATATCAAGATTGGTATATTTGTACTGATATTGGCATTTATCTATAAAGTAGGCACTATGATTCAGGAGGAGCAACGATTAACTATTTAACAGAGATGGCTATAGTAGTAAACTTGGATGTGATGATGGCCAAACGTAAAATGTCCCTCAACGAACTGCAATCAAAAGTAGGTATTACCTTGGCCAACTTGTCAATATTGAAGACAGGCAAAGCGAAAGCAATAAGGTTCGAAACTTTGGAAGCCATATGCAAGGCCTTGGAATGTCAGCCAGGGGATATACTGGCATATGTTAACGACGATTAATCGCTAATGATCGGATATTCTTTACCATACTGCCTTTCGTACAAGACTACTGAGCAACAAGCGAATTGCCGACAATTTTAAAAAATACCTTATATTTGCCTAAGTGACTGCTATTTAGACGTCTGATTTTAGATTATGAAAAGTATAACCGATTTCTACGAAAAGAGTGGTGACTGGCTATTCAATCTAGGTGATCCCACTTCAAATGCAAGTGATTCAGCTTGCGAAATTAAATCGACTTCAGAGGAAGCCGGAGGGAGTAAGCTCCGCAAGCTGATTCGAAGATTATTTAGGTCCATAAAAAAACAGGAAGAGAAAATGAAGAGGCTTCATGCAATCCAAAGTTATCCTCCAATATGATGGGCTTAAAAAAGTAGTATATAAATGATTAACTTTGGAAAATAATTGCTGACTAGCAATGTAAACTAAGGATACAATTCCAGAGGATTGCGGGAAAGCAGATTTTAATATTCCGTTTAGCTTTCGATTAAAGAAATAAATGTGTGTGTTATTAAAATTAGATAGGGTTTTTCGCAGATTACAGTGTTGCTGCCTATTGGCAACTATTATTGTCTCCTCGTGTTCCGATACTAAAACGCTCAACTTTGAATCTTTCAGTATTGAAGTCCCGAAAACATGGGAACCTGTACAGGCGGAAGGGATCGATTCTTATGTAGGACAGATTGCTATTGATAAGCAAGATACCTTGTCTTTTGATTTAGGATTCTACTCCAATTCATTAGAAGAATCAATTGTACTAATACCTAAATCTTCCACCCGGTATTTTGATAAAAGGCTGCTGAAAGAGCCTTATATACATATTGTCGCGGAGGTTGATACAAGTAAGAATCCAGATGAGTTTTATGTAAACAACTATTCTCAATTTGAAGTTAATGGACGAACCGCTAAAATCGTAGAACCAAAGCAAGCTGGCAATGGCATAACGGGGGTCTATTTCGATAGCTTATGGGCTGTAGGTAACAACAACGTCCGATTCCAGTTAAGTGGACATGATTTAAAGCCAGAGAATCAGAAAGCAGTTTTAGAAGCCGTTAAGACGCTGAAATTTGTTAAAAAGCAAAATGACTAATTCTCTTTTTGAGTAACACAATTAAATAAAACAGATTTGCGAAGGGATTGAATATTGTTAATACCTTGTAAATGTTTTGTGCTAAAAATATTAGTAATATTCAGTTGTTTTCAGTATCTTTGCCATAGAACCAAAGCCGAACCTGTCGATGGCAAAAAAAGACGATCTGTTATGGAAGGGGATATTGGAAGAGATCTTCGATGACTTCCTTCGTTTCATGCATCCCGAGGCTGATGATATATACGACCTGAAAAAGGGCATCGCCTTTCTCGATAAAGAACTCGAGCAGTTATTCCCGCCCGAAGAAGATGAATTTTCGCCGAAGGTTGTGGACAAGCTGGCAAGAGTAAACACCTGGGAAGGGAAGGAGGAATGGATACTGATTCATGTAGAAGTACAAGGAAGGTATCAAAAGGATTTCCCCAGGCGTATGTTCACTTACTATTACAGGATATTGGACAAATACAACCGACGTATCAGTGCCTATGCCATCTTTACGGACGGATACAAGATGAAGCGACCTGATAGATACGAAACCAGCTATCAAGGAACCAGTTTAACTTATCGCTTTAATACATACCAGCTGGCTCATTCTAATGAGCAAGAGTTACTACAGAGTGATAATCCCTTTGCTCTTGCGGTACTGGTTGGTAGGAGCGCTTTTGTTGGCAATAGGGCAGAGGACAGCGAGAAAAGAGATAGCGAGCTGCTGGAATTCAAAGGAACGCTATTGCGAAAGTTGGCGAAGGCACAGCTTAGCAGTAAGAAGATCAGAGCATTAATGAATTTTTTGAAGTATTATGTGCATTTTGATAATCAGTATAATAATGTTATTTTTGATAAACAAATACAAACGGTTAAAGGAAGGAGCGAAGCTATGGGCATAGAAGAACTGATGCTTGATAGAGCAACAAAAGAAGGAATACAAAAGGGCGAACAAAAAAAGAGTAAAGAGTTTGTAGAAAATCTATTGCTTGAGTTCGGCTTTACCGATGAGCAAGCCGCCAGAGCCGCAAAGGTATCAATTGAATTCGTTCAAAAAATTCGCGCCAAACTAGATAATAAGAATAAATAGACTAATCTATTTATCATACATATTTAAGCCATGCACCGAAAAAAAATGTGCATGGCTTTTGTGTTCAATTACAACAGATAAGTCAAACGAGGCTCTCGTGCGATCGCAGAACAGCCTTATGGAATGAGCGTAAAATAATAAGAACTTCCAGCACTCCCACAGAAAGTTGATCTTCTGTTCACTTTCCTATAACCCCGAACACAATTCGCGCTGAGTCAATAACTATAGGTTTTCGAATCCGAGGAATGCGTATTCAGGAGCGCGTGATATTTGAAGTAGTTATCAGTTAAAGTTTTGCCGGAACGCTAAAGGCGACATTTCGGTTTTTTGTTTAAATAATTTACTGAATGATTGCGGATAATCAAAACCCAATTGATACGCTATTTCACTTACTGAAAGTCCGGTGCTTGTCAGTTTTTCTTTAGCATTTTCAATCAATTTGTCGTGAATATGCTGTTGTGCGGTTTGACCTGTGAGTTGTTTTAAACAATCGCTCAAATACTTTGGTGATAAATTAAGTTTAGAAGCGAAATAGTTTACAGTCGGTAAACCGTTTTCCGTTTCCGTAAAATAAGCATTTAGCAAGCTTTCAAATTTGCTTAAAAGTTCACTACTATTTTGTTTTCGTGTAATGAACTGTCTATGATAGTAACGATTGCAGTACGTAAGCAATAAATCAATGTTTGAAATAATTACATCCTGACTAAATTTGTCTATCGGTAAGCTTGTTTCTTTTTCTATCTGTAAAAAAATGGCTTCAATGGACTTTTGTTCTTCATCTGACAATATCAATGCTTCGTTAACAGCATAATGAAAAAAGTCATACGTTTTTGTCTTTTGCGATAAGGGATAACCTCTCAAAAAATCGGGATGTACGGACAGCAACCAACCCGTTTGCGGAATAAAATTGCCTACTTCTAAAATGTTCACTTGCTTCGGAGAAAAGAAAGACATGACCCCCTCGTCAAAATCGTATTGCGTTTGCCCGTATTGCGTTTTGCAAGGGCAATCTTTTTTAAGCGTGATCTGATATAAATCCGAAACTAATTTTGTGCGTTGTTCCACTTCATTTTTTGGGAAATCTTCAAATCGCAGTAAACTAAACAAAGGATGTTTCGGTTTCGCTAAACCCAATAGCTGATGTTGTTGTGCCAATGACCGAATATTTACCGTTGCAACTTCCTGCTTGTTCATAAGTTCAAATTTATAAATTACAATCCCATTTCTTTTCTTTTTCGTTGAGCAAAAACGCTCGTAATAGTAGAGTATGGAATTAAAGACCCTATTTTTGCTAACATTGCATTTTGAAATCCTGAAACATGAAATGTTTTTTTCTTTTCCAATGCTTTTATCATTTCTGCGGCAACTTGTTCAGGTGTCTGTGTATACGCACCTTTTACAAGTATTTTTCCCCATTCATTATTGTTGGCAGCAGTATTCATAAAATTGGAACTCGTAAATCCCGGACAAAACAGCATTACATTTACTCCATAAGGTTTGCATTCTTCGGTCAATGCCTGGGTAAATGAACGTACAAACATTTTGGAAGCCGCATAAACACTCATATATGGACTTGGAAAAAAGGAAGCCATAGAACCGACATTTATAATAGTTCCATTTTTGTTGTTTTTCATTTCGGGCAGGAAAAGATGACAAAGTGCTACCAATGAAGAATTATTTAATTGCAACATTTCTAACTCGGACTGCAAATTGTTGTTTACAAACTCTCCACTTGAACCAATTCCTGCATTATTCACCAGAACGTTTACCGACAAGTTTCTCTTTTTAGCCTCTTCAAAAACATAATATGCGGTTTCGGGTTTGCTCAAATCTGCAACAATGTAACTTGCGGTAATTCCGTTTTGGTTTGATAGTTGTTCGCATTGCTGTTTCAGTTTTTGTTCATTTCGTGCAACCAGAAGCAGGTTGCGTTTTTTCTTTGCTAGTCGGTATGCTAATGCTTCACCAATTCCGCTTGTTGCACCTGTAATCAATATTACTTCCATCTTCTTCAAATTTTATGTGGCAAAATTGCGACTGTTTGAAAAATTAAAAGTGTTCAAATGTCGGCATGTTGTATTTAAATGTCGGGGCGGCTATTGTTTTTACACGATGAAAGCAAGAAAAAGTTTAAAAAGAACTGGAAAGCCGTCGAAGGAATACTTCGGTTTCTAGACTAGTTTTTCGATAATATGTTAGACTAAAGAATCAAAACTACAGGCGCTCCCGCAGAAAGTTGTCTTCTATTCACTTTCATATAACCCGAGATCTAATTCGTGAAACAGTTTCATGCTCTATTTAACAATCGTGAAATTTAGAGAAAAATCGAATCAATGTCCAGGCTAAGGAATATGATTGTTTCACTTTTTCGTTTTATTATTTGAAACAAAAGAATATTTTTTGCTAAAATATTAGCAAATCGGCTACAGAAAAAGAACGTGCAAAGGCAGATCAAGAGAAGCTGGATTCAGCTAAATCTTTAAAAGAAACAGAACTTTTAAGCAACGAGCAAATTGCTAAAAGTCTGAAACTATCTTTGGAAGTAGTTGAAAAGCTATAGAGTATACAGCATAAGTTAAGAAGCCATGCACAAAAAAAACGTGCATGGCTTTTTTGTTTAGGATATCGTCAGACCCGAACGGGGCTCTCGTGCAATGGCAATGACGGCCTTATGAAATGAGCGTTAAAATGATTTAGTCTTGTTGGGGCCTAAAAATCATGTTAAGAAGCGAAGTAGGGGTTAGCGGGTAGAGCGGCTCAACAGGATTGCGTATACGAGCTGAATCATTTAGCGAAGTTCATACAGCCTTATATCATAGCGAAATAACTAAAACTAAGTGTTTATTTTCGACTTTAACAATTCATTCGGACTGATAACCGGCAGTATAAAATCTTTAAGTGCGGTGTCAGCTAATTTCGTATGCAATATGCCTCTTAGTGTGGAATAAGCGATAGTAAGTAATGTGCTTATAAGAAGGCCTGAGAATAGAGGCTTCTCATCTTTTTGAAGAACATATTCTTCTAAATTTTCTACCTGAAAAATAAAGTCATAAAGATAATCTGCAATTTTCTGGCCCTCATATTCTAGGAAAAGGGAAAGCGAAATTTTAAAGGATTTTTTTTCCGAATTATGTTTTGTTGATTGCGCAACATTAAGTTTTAACTCTTTATCTGCAATCGCGTATTGATAGTCAAAGTATTCTCTGGAAGGAAGTATCCGTACTAAGTGAATTTTTTCTGCGATGATTGTCCGTTTTTCCATGGTATTCGTTAAGCAGAAACCTCTTCATATAATGAATCCTCAAAAATATCTTCTTGGATGGCAGGTTGAATATCTTCAACACGTACATAGGCAGTAAAGTAAACATTTCTTACGCTCGGCTCGATATGAATAATGTCTTGAGCTAACACCTCTTCTATTTTTGTAATCGTTTTGGTGGTAAAAGTATGCTGACCCGATAGCCATTTTGATACCTCCGAACGCTGTTTTCCCATGGCGGCGGCTAAATCAGCAGGTTTCATACCCTTTGATTCTAAAAGCGAAGCGATCTTGTTCGCGATAGCTAGGTTTTTCTTAACGAGGCGTTCAATAGCAGGGTCACCATTATCCTTTAGCCAATTGTCTATAACATTGATTTCCAGCTGTCCGTTTTGCTCCTTATTAATTTTTTTTCTTGATATTTTCATGTCAAAATACAATTTTCAAATTCTGTTCGTAAATGATATCCAAATAGTCATCATCCCATTCAATATCTCCGTCTCTAAGCGCATTGTCAATCGCCAATGCTAACGTATTTGCAAGATTAAAATGCGGTGCTACTTGAGGACAATTTTGCGCTTGGTCTGTTGTTTTTATATCCGCATCAAATGACGATTTGAAAATTTTTGAGGAGAGCAAAAAGGCTTTTGATAGTTTAAAACCACAGCAATGGTAGTTGATACGGGCGTTTTCATCGAACATTTACTTCAGCTCCAATGTTCGTCTCTATCCGGGTTTTTTTAGATTTTTTAAGGAAACTTCGATTCCTTACGAGGAATGAAAAAGCCCTTTATGCAATTCAGATTTCTTATGCAAATCTGAATATGATTCTTTTTTTGAATACCAGCGCCGTCAAAAGCAGGGCCACCTTCGGTAAATACACCCCTCACTGTATCGAAGTGTTTATAGTTAGTGAATTTCTTTGTTTTCAGATCTAGCTGTATCTGTTCATCAACTTTCTGATGGAGATATTCAATAACCGCACAATCCAATTCTCTTAATATTAAATCGTGATATTTGTCTTTAGGCAAGTCTTTATTCTGAGGTAATTTCTTTCCTGCAAACTCCAAATCCCCTTTCATTAGGTCGTAGTAAGTGGCAAGAATATCAATAAATTCGGAATCAGTGAAGTCTAAACAATAATCTAGTTGGTAAACAACACCCACAACAGATGGTGTTGAGAGAGTCCCCCTAGCTTTTTTATCCTCAGCCCACTTTAAAGCTCTTGCATAGTTGTTTTCCCAGATATAAAAGCCATTTCTCAACCAATCAAAAGATTCATTGCTTTTTTTTACAAGGTCCAGTTTTCTTACTAGCTCGTCCCTCACAGACTGGTCACATCCATGAAAGCCAAGCATTAGGTTAGGTCTTTTTCTATACATTTATTATTTCGGTAGCACTACTCTTCCCAAATGGCTGTAGTGTCCAGTAAAATTTTCGTTTTTGGTCAAAATTTTTGCAGACTGAAAAGAGGCAACAACTTTATCACGTTCTTTCTTTTCAGACTTTATCTTTTTTGCTAAAGATACCAAAAGCTTAACTTGATTGGTCTCCATGGCTCAACTCTTTTTGATGGTGTTGTGCAAATATAAAAAAATAGTGTTTTTCACCAATTGTGAAATGCTATGCATTAAGGTTATAGACTAGCATTTCACTTTTAACTCGCAATCTCTTTATCACAATGTTAAAAATTTATTACTGCCTCAGTAACGATGTTCGATTTCAATTAAGTGGACTAATCTTCAGTCTAAAAATCAACAGGCAGTTTTGGAAGCCGTCAAGACCTTGAAGTTTTATAAAAGGGAAAGGCATTAATTTATGAAACGATATGTCCTATCATTCAATAGGCCGATGGAGACTTTGAGTTATGCGTATTCAAAGGTTATTTTTTTCAAATGACGATTGGGCTTTTTTTCCCAAACGATTAGCCGCTGTTTGAATATCATCCATTTTGGTTTCACCCTTTTCCAACTCCAATAGTTCCCTTTGCATATTCAACTTGTCAATAAAATTAATTAGTTCAAGCTTATTCTGCTTTGAAGAAGCGAGGCGTAACTCTACCAATTGTTCTATAAAAGAAGAGAACGCATCAATCAGCTTTTCCTTTTTTTCTAACTGAATGGCGGTTTTATAGCTACCCTTAATTAAAATCGAATCAAACACAATATTTGAAAGAGTATCAAAGTCCTGTTTTTCAATTTTATTCTTATCCCGTATCTCCTGTATAGCTGTCATATTAAACTTCCTCCATTGTTATAGTAATCCGTGACACTTCCTCCTTGATTTCTAATACTCTAAATGCTCTATTTGGCCTGAATAGTACTTCCTTTTCATCCGGGGGATTGTGTATCCCAAATTTAGCGATTTTTTCAATAGCTTTTCCTGTTTTGGAGAATATTCTGAATAGTGTATTTCCATTGAAAGCCATCGCTATCAACCGAGATTTACTTGTTGACAAAAAAGTTGGTTCTGTAATTAGATGGCTTGAAACCAACGCCCGTGCGTATTTCTCAAGCTCGGATTTGCTTAAATTAATGCTTCTGTAAACCACCCCCTCATAATTGGCTAACTTTGATAAACATTTTATTAACAGTTCACCAAATTCTGTGTTTATCCTGCCTTGGCTTTTACGTAAAATTTCGTTAACACCTTCATAACCGTCTTCCGAATACTTATAGATAAATGCTTTCTCATACAACGTTAATTCCAGATGTTCTTCAATACGTCTACTTTTCCGTATTTCGGTTACCTCTTTCGCTAAGTGCTGACGGGCATATTGTTCGGCTCTTCTCAAAACGTTCTGATTTAGTTAAAGGTTTGAATTCTTTTACTTCGCTAATGAGATATGTTCTGCATTTCTGTGTGTTAAGGGGATATTTTTATTTGGGAAAATTATATATCGTTTTAAGGATTACATTATACCTTCTTTTTATAGTAAGGGAGGGCGGATGACAAAAGCTGATTTTAATATTTTGATTACCATCCACGGCAGATGATGTGTTTTTAAATTTTGATCTTTCCAATAAAGTATAACGCATAAAAATGGTGCTTAGGTTTAGTGTCAATAATATTAGCTAAGGTAAGAAATACTGTCTAAATATGTGCTATCAATCTCGTATTTTCACAAATTCATAGTGCTCCTACAGAAAGTTGATCTTCTATTCACTTTCATATAATCCAAAACACAATTCGTGAAAATAGTTTCCTGTTCTATAGGGTAGTCGTAAAATTTGGAGAAAATCGAATCAATGTACAAGTTAAGTGATATGATTGTTCTCACTTTTTTATTTTTATTTGTGAAATCAAAAAATATTTTTCTAACTTTCCATAATCAGAATAATACATTAAACAAACTAAGCCAAAGTCAGGAAACTAAAAATTAGCTATCGATAGTCGAAGGAAATAACCCTTCAATAAGGAAAAAAGCGACCTCGAAATGTTCGGGTAGTAGAGGCTAAGTAACAGCAGAGCCGATCAAAGAAGATTTTTTATTGTCTTATTTGTTTTTGAAGGCAATAAAGCTTGCTAAAGCAGGTCAAGTCGCGAGGTTATTCACAAGAGATCGAAATTAAAGGAGTTCATGAGCGCGTCGCAATGCTCCTTGGTTTTGTTTCTTTTGGCGGTCCAAAAGAAAAAAGAAAAGGTCAAACTAAAACATTAAACAAAATCAACCAACGGAATAGGAATGCAGCATTTCTATAACCTATAGAATCAGAACAAAAAACAATAAATGAAAAATGTAATGGGTTCGTGTGAGACGCGGACAACTAACAACCTAAAAACAGGCTCAGTAGCTATGTACATCGGAACCAACAACCAATAACGAGTAACCAATAACGAATAACCAATAACGAATAACCAATAACTAACAATCAACCAATAACCAAAATGTTCAGAGCACCCTTTTCATTTGAAGGCCGTATTAGAAGGTTAGAATACGGTATCAGCTTTTTGATCTATCTTATCTTCATAATCTTCATCAACATCGTAATAGGTGATGACGAAGATTCTATTTATAACCTTTTGGGATTAGGAGCTGTACCACTTTTGTGGTTTTTGTGGGCACAGGGTGCAAAAAGATGCCATGATCTTGGCAGTAATGGTTGGTATCAAATAGTTCCCTTCTATTTTTTGGTATTGATATTCCGGCAGGGCGAAGAAGGTGAGAACTATTACGGAGACGATCCGCGTGTACCAAAAGGAGAGCCGACTTATATCCGGCCAGAAGTTATAGTCAATCAAGACGAATCGAATAATGAAATATAAATTAAAGTAAACTGAAGGAGACGTACATTGGAACAACCAATAACCAATAACGAATAACTAATAACGAGTAACCAACAACCAAAACAGAAATACGGGAAACCGTAAAAAAGCGAAAATATTAATATTTAACTATGCCTAAAGTTTAACGAATAAAACAACAAGTCAAACACTAAAATAAACAGCATGGACTTCAAAGACGAAATTCAGCAATTTGCCAAGCGGGTAGATCGCTTGCTGCCACAGATCAAAACCGAAGAGGCTACCAAAACCTCCCTAATTATGCCTTTCTTACGGATACTCGGTTACGATGTATTCGATCCCTTCGAAGTACACCCCGAATTTGTAGCCGATATCGGCATAAAAAAAGGGGAGAAGGTAGATTACGCCATTCTCAAAGACGAAAAACCCGTCATCCTGATCGAATGTAAACACTATGCCGATGGGCTCGATCCGCACAATTCACAGTTGTTCCGTTATTTCCATACCACGGAGGCAAAGTTCAGTTTACTCACCAATGGCTTGGAGTATCGCTTTTATACCGATCTGGTATCAGCCAATAAGATGGACGAGAAACCATTCTTTGAGTTTAAGATTACCGAGATGCGCGATAATGAAATTGCCGAACTCCGTAAATTCCATAAATCCGTTTTTGATCTGGAGAGCATATCCAATACCGCAAGCGATCTGAAGTATTTCAATGAAGTCAAGATCCTTATTAATGCGGAGATGTATAATCCGAAGGAAGAATTCGTTCGGTATTTTGCGAAGCAGGTTCATCAAGGTTTGGTAACAGCAAAAGTGCTCGATCAGTTTACCGCATTAACCAAAAGAGTATTCAGCCAGATCGTGAACGATCAGATCAGCGAAAGGCTCAAAAGCGCTTTAAAGAAAGAAACAGAATCGGTGGAAGAAACTACGCCAGCTCCCGTAGAAGCAGAATCTTTAGTGGTTACCTCTCAGGATGAAATCGATGCCTACCTCATGATCAAATCCATTTTGCGTAAAGATGTTGAAGTAGGGCGGATCTACATGCGCGATACCCAATCTTACTGTGGCGTACTGTTGGATGATAATAACCGGAAACCGATATGCCGTTTTTACTTTACCGCTAATAGATTAAGAATCGGATTGTTTGATAAGGATAAGAAGGAAATCAAGCATGATATCGTGCGTTTGGATGATATCTATAATTTCTCGGAAGATATTGCACTGAGTATCGGATATTATGAGAAGGAGAAGGCTGCTTAAGAAATCTGACTATAAAAAAATGTAAATCTAAATGGACTTCGATTCATTATTAAAACAATTCCAGGATTGGATAAATGAAATTTCCTTAATTATATTGAGAGGTGGAGTATCTGCGCCTTTTGGTTCACCATGTCAGCTTTCTCTGCCGCATAGGTGGTGAAAAATATTTTTACCGCTTACAAACTAAATAAAAAAATCAAATGTGGAGTGACAACGAATCTTTATCAGACTATATTGATTATAGTCATTTATTGCATGCAGTAACAGGTTTAATCGATAATCCTAATCTTCTACCTTGTAGTATTGGTATTTACGGTGACTGGGGAAGTGGGAAATCAAGTTTAATGAAGATGATCGAGCATCACTATCGAAGTGACAAAGATGTTCTAATAATCAGATTTAATGGATGGCTTTTCGAAGGTTATGAAGATGCAAAAACGGTATTGATGGCTAGTATTATTGACGAGATTATCGCAAAGCGAAAGTTTACCGAGAAGGCAATAAAATGTGCCTCGAAGCTATTGAAGCGAATCGATTGGATAAAGGCAGCAGGATCCGCCTCAAAACATGCAATCGCATATGCCACGTTGGGCCCATTAGGCTCTTTAGGAGTTGCTGCAACAGAAGCCATAGCTAATCTCAAAGATGTCGATTATGAAAATTATATTAAGACGAAGCAGGAGAAAAAAGAGGACGATCCAGACGATACACTAAGGAGCAATATTCAAGAATTTCATAAAAACTTTGAAGATCTTATCAGCGAAACCAAGATTGCTAAGATAATCGTACTCATTGACGATCTTGACCGCTGTTCGCCAGATACCGTGATTGGGACCCTAGAAGCCATAAAATTGTTTCTGTTTACAAAAAATACAGCGTTTGTTATAGGAGCAGATGAGCGATTGATTAAATATTCAGTGAAAAGGAGGTTCCCTGAGGTTCCAGGTGAGAATATGGAAGTTGGGCGAGATTATTTGGAGAAACTCATTCAGTTTCCGATCCGGATACCAGAGATGAACACTGTTGAGATGACCACTTATATTAATCTTTTATTTTCGAAGTTGTATGTCAATGATGAGATGTTTGAAGAAAAACGTAACGAGGTAATTCTTGCCAAAAGGGCTAAGGGCTTCGGTTTTATGTTTGATCAAAATAGTTTAAATGATTTTTTTAGCTCACCTGATACTGAATTTGTAGATGCGATTGCATTATCTTCACAGATAGTGCCTGTTCTGAGTAGAGGTCTAAATGGAAATCCCAGGCAAACAAAACGTTTTCTTAATACACTATTGATTCGCATGCAAATGGGTGCCTCCAAAGGAATGAATCTGAAAAGAAGGGTATTAGCCAAATTGATGTTATTAGAGTATTTTAAACCGGAAACATTTACCAGTTTTCATGATTTTCAGGCCAACAATGATGGGATGCTCACTTTGTTAGCACCGCTGGAAATTTCTGCTCCAACAGATCAAGAGCGGACAGAATTAAGCGAGGAACAAAAACTTATCCTTGAAGATCAATGGCTTGCAGAGTGGGTGAGAACTGAGCCTAGGCTCTCGGGAGAAAATCTCCAACCCTACTTTTACTTTTCACGAGAAAAGCTCGGGATTACCTCGGTTAATCTACAGCGAATGACACCGAAAGCTCAGGAAGTACTTCAAGGTCTTTTGAGTGAATCGCAAACTATTCAAAACAAAACAGTAAAGGTAATCTCAGCGGTTTCTGGCAGCGAAGCTGCATCGGTTTTTGAGGCTCTAACACAGAAAATTAGACAGCGAGAAACTGCAAAAGACAATACAGCTACCCTTAAAATGTTATTTGAATTGTGCAGATTGAAACCTGAACTTACCTCGCAGCTTATCACTTTTCTCGGTAAGGTAAGTGAAAAAACATTACCACTAACAGTGATAACATTATCTGAGGGATTTTTAAAAATGTCACATCCTCAGCCGTTCAAAACACTCCTAAAAAAATGGTCTGAGTCAACAGTTACGAATCTGTCTAGGCTAGCCAAAACAAAATTAGAAAAATAAATTATGGGAACTTCCGCTTCAAATGGCGGGCCTAAGGGCACGCCGCCACTTTTGCCGCCATGGTATAATGATAGTGATTCGCCGGCGCCCGGGCCGAATCCTGACGCACCTGCACCGGAAGGTCCACCATCTGGTCCTCCTGATGATGTATCTCTACAACCATCCCGGGACCAAAATCAAGTTATTAATAACAATGCTACGCCTCTGGCGGCACCCGAAGTTCCCGTAGTGGATGGTTCCTCCAAAAATTGGGGCGGTGCAAAAGGTGCGATGACTAGAGTTTCTAACAACACTACTGGAGCTTCATTCGGAAAAGCTGGCAAAAAATATGTTAGTAGCCTGGGTGGATCAAAGTCGGCAACAAGAGCAGCATCCCAGGGTATTAGGGTAGGCAGTAGATATGCTTCTTTTCTAGGATCGTTGTCTTCCCTTGGCTTTGCTGAGACATTGCATAGCTTCGGGTTATCTGATTTTATAGGGAAATCGATAGAAGAGACTTGCTTGGCCATTGCAAATGTGCTTGCACCAGTTGGTTCTACAAATGACGAAGCAATTGCACGCGAGGCCATGATTTCTACGCTTGATACTCTGTACACAAAAATGGAGGACAACAATATCAATGCGTTAGAAAATATGACTTCCGAGCTTGTGAAAGAAACACTAATCGAATATGTGAGCAATTATGTGTTCAGCAAATGGATGTACGAATTGGGAAGTACTATTGAGAAAGGAAATGTTAGTGAGCAAGCGGCGGTCGAACTTGAGGGTGCCGTGAAAGATCTAATCTACGCTGAGACAACTGAGCAATATAGGACTGTTACTATAGAGACAAATACGTTACAAGATGTGTCAACATCGAGAATTATAGAAAATATTTTTTTAACTGCTTATTCATTATTGGAAATATGAGTATCAAACACATTATTGTAAAGATCAATCAGGCAGAGACGCCAGAATTGCTATTGCCTGAAGGAGAAACGTCGATGACTGTTTCTTTGGACCAAGGGGATGACAACAGAATGTTGCGTTCGTCGATTCTAACTGAGATGGATAGAGCACGACTCATATTGAACAATTCGATGTACGACCTTTTGAACTTTGCACTTGGCCTTTACACTATTGACCAGACTGTTTCTAGAAGTTTAAACGGTTTTCAAGGTTGGAGTAGGTATCTGATTGTACATTTTGCGGTACACGATGTGGACTTATGGAATAACGTAAAGGAATCTCTCGAAAATTATATAGGATTTTTAAGCGGGGACAAATGGATCTTTAATTTTAGAAAACATATTGATGATCGTGAGGTTGTGATCGATGTCCACAGAAATGCTGACGGATTTACGAAGGTTAGCCTTTTATCAGGTGGTTTAGATTCTTTTATTGGAGCCATCGACCTTTTAGGAAGTGATAATGAAAAGCCCTTTTTTGTGAGCCATTATAAAACAGGTACCGAAAGCAGCGCTCAAGAAAAAGTGCTGCAGGGATTAATAACCAAATTTGGATCCGATAAATTTGCATCAAGTCGGTTTTACGTTCAGCCGAACCAGAAAAATGTTGCTGCTCAAAAAGAAAACTCATCAAGAGCGAGATCTTTGCTATTCATTTGCCTCGGTTTAGCCGTTGCCAATTCGTTAGGGGATGATATTCCGTTGATTCTTCCTGAAAATGGTCTTATATCATTAAACATCCCACTAACGAAGACACGATTGAGTAGTCATAGCACCAGAACTACCCATCCTTATTTTGTAGGTGGCCTCAATCACATTTTTGGATCACTTGGAGTAGCCAATAAAATCATTAACCCTTATAAATTTAAAACTAAAGGAGAAATGATGCTGAATTGTAAAGATAGAGAATTTTTACATCTCTATGCCAGAGAAACGATATCCTGTTCGCATCCAGAAAATAGTCGTTATGCCAGAAAAGCACCAGGTCTAAATTGTGGATACTGTGTACCATGTATTATCCGGCAGTCCGCCGAAAAGAAATTTGGTGAGATATCTACAGCCTACGCTCTGGACGATGTTAGGAAAGAACCTCCTTCGCAGAAAACAAAAAAAGGTGCCGACTATCGCGCATTCAAAATGGCCATTGAAAAACTAGATGGTATGTCTGCTCGACATTCACTAGCTTTGCAGATTAGCAGATCTGGTCCGATACCTTATGAAAACAGCGAATCATTGGATGAATACATCTCTGTTTATGTACGTGGAATGAACGAGGTTAAAGACTTTTTAAATAGTTAATTAATGCTTTTTGATACTCATTTTCATTTGGATTTAGTTGAGGATAATTTTAGTTTAGTACAAAGATTGGAGAAGATGAAGATATACACAATTGCCGTAACAAATCTTCCAAAACTTTTTGATCACACCGAAAAATTGTGTAAAGGCCTTAAATACATTAGGCCTGCTTTGGGATACCATCCTGAACTAGCCTCACGGTACAAAAATCAGCTTCCTTTATTCAGGAATTTGATTGGCCGTACTCGCTATATAGGTGAAGTTGGTTTAGATAATCTCAGCAAAACACCTCAGGATTTCAATGATCAAAAGGAAGTTTTTAGCTCAATTATGAATCTTTGCGCAGAAGATGGTAATAAGATTTTGACAATACATTCCCGTAGAGCGGAAAAACAAGTAATTTCAATGATTGGAAATAATTTTCCAGGAAAAATAGTTCTTCACTGGTATTCAGGTTCGCTTAAAGACCTTGAGATGGCGTTATTCTATGGCTTCTACTTTTCGATAAATTACAGCATGACCCAATCGGTCAATGGAGCAAAGATTATTGAAGCTTTACCCTTCGAACGAATTCTTTTGGAGACCGATGGTCCCTTCACAATGTTGGACAATGTGCCATTTACACCATTGAAGGTAGAAATTATTATTAATGAGATCATTCGAATCAAAAAAAATAAGGCGCCAGCACCAAAAATAGACGCTTGGACGTTTTATAACAATTTTAAAACCTTCCTGTCGAACTAGCAGAAATATATTTTTCTTCACAAGAAAGTTTAAACAAACCAATCCCTAATAAACCAAGATACATGAAACGAAAACGTTTTATTAACAAGAGTATATTTAGACGCATTTCTTACTTCCAAGCAGGATGGTATCCTTAACAGAGTGTTGATCACGACACGGTTTATATATAGCATTAGCAAAAAAAATGTATATGAAATTCAAAGATTTTAAGTTGTTTACTTTGATTGACGAGCAAAACAGGTTTGTCGTAAGTTATTGTGTAGAAGGTGTAGAAAAAATTCAGTTAGAAGCATATATGAATAATGGCGAATTAGTGTTTGTGTTGAAGATATTAGATGAGGCCCTTCGCTGTAAAGGTATCGGCCGAGAAGTTTTTCTTACTATAGTGGAAAAGTTTGGGTCAGATAATATTAGATCTATCAGAGGGAGTTGGCATGCAGATGCTGAGTTTAGTGAATTTGAAGATGGCATGTCAACAAATCTCTTGATTTTTAAGAGTAAACTTGGAATTTTTACTCCAGAGGAAGCGGCATTTTGTACTCCGACCGGTAAGTGGGCGGGGTCGATTGGGTTTCAAAAAGTAAAAGTTCTTGTGAACACTGTTAAATCTGTAGAAGTTCAGTTTTTGAAAGGTTAAATTTCTTTCCAAAAATAAGTGTGTGATGAAGACACCGCCAGCGGTATCGTCCATAAAAAGGGGAACTTCAAGTAACGTTAAACAATATAATAGAATTAAGAGGAATTAGGTGTATTCAAGAGATATCATAAAAAGTCAGATTTTGTCATATGAGCCACGAAATAGAAAACATAAAAATAGCGGATAAGTTAGAAAAGTTGAAAATACAGCTTCCAAACGGTTTGATTTTTTTACCGGAAAATTTTGAAACAGCCGAAAACAAAGACCAGTTTATTTTCACTGAGAGTATGGTTAACCTAGCTAAGATATTTCGGCAACGCAATATCGAAACCTTCGCATTGGGCGGCGACACAGAACAATACCGGAGTCGTAAAAATGCAGATATTTATTTTCCTTTGATCTTATTTAGCGCCTCTCAGATTTCACAGAACCCTGATTTCATTTCTGTTTGTTTAAATATTCTGTCGGATTATATCTCCGATCACTTCAAAGGTGTTTTTGGTCAAAAAAAAGTCTACGCCGACTTTTATGTTGAAACAAAGGAAAAGGGAAAGATAAAAAGGCTGAGTTACAAAGGTGATGTTCAAGGTCTAAAAGAACTACCCAAAATTTTAAAAAATTTATGATGAAAGTATTTATTGAGAATCCTAATCTCCTCATTGCTGAATTCAATGAAATAGCTGGAATAGTACAAAAGAAGGCCTTTATAACCGTCGGGACAGAAATACAAAAAGAGGAAGTGGAAACCTTGAAAAAATATCGTGAGGACTTGAAAAATCTGAAAAAAGACTTCGTGAGTCGGAAATTGGAAAACGAAGCGAATCTCGTCTATTGTCTGGACAACTCATTGCTTGCTCTACAGTGTGAATTGGAGATGCTAATATGTCTTAAGGAAGACAAAATGGATGAGGCTTGGGCAAAATTAGTCAAAGCCCAAGTAGTATATGGTACCGTCATAAGGAATTGTCCGGCTGATTTTCAAACTCCAAATGGGTACATTGAAAGGCTGAATCAGTATGAAAAGCTGTTGTTTCCTAATCTTTTTTTTCATAGTACCGGAGGAATAATAAAGAAGAGTCATTGTTCAATTTGCGGGCAAAGCCTCAGTAAATGCCACCATATTAAAGGAAAACTCTATATGGGCGAAATGTGTACCCGCGTCATCACAGAAATGGAACTAGAGGAGATTTCTTTGGTGGAAGATCCAGCAAATAAGCTTTGTAGGGTATTAACGATTGAAACGGACGGCAGAATGATAGACATTTTAACCCTACGAGAAATAAAAGTGGAACCGATAAGCAAAGATCTTGCGGATAGTATCTAGAAAAAAACACGCATTTGGTATTATATAAATTAAAATTATACTTGTCAACAGAAAAAGTATGACAATTGAGCATAAATATCCGATTCAAATAGTTCAATGGAAGCATGAGACATTTGAAAAATTTTTCGGTAAGAACGAGGAAAAACTTGAATATGGATTAAATTTATCTCAGATCGATATTTTTAATCGCTGTCTATATTTCCATGTGAAAATTCTTCATAAACATTATAATGATTGTAATGGAATTGTTTTTTCTACCGAAACAGTATCAAGTTTTCGGTTAAAGTACGAACCGACGCTTATAAAAGCTGAACCACTTTTTGAACTTATTCATCAAGCTGGTTATGAATATGCAAAAATCTTCCATCATAAAACTCAAAACACAAATTTATATCACCATAAAATTAGCAGACCAAGTTTCAAAGAATTTTCGCCAGAATTAAATAGCATAGTAGACGATTGGAATAGCAAGCATCATTTTCCATTTGTTCATAAAAGAAAGATAATAATTGATTTCCCGGGCCTGCCAAATATACCGCTACATAAGCGTTATGATGAAACCAAAATGACACTCGAACAGCGTATTTCTTACAAGTTGTTCAAAGGCCAACGGATTTCGGAGGAAGAAGAACAGATATTCAGTAACTTACCATCTTTCTATAATGAATTGAATAATTCACTTTTAAATTTAGATTATTCTTCATTTAAGCAGGTTGATATAGATGATTTCAAAGCGTATTTGTCGTATGCGTTTAACTATACGCCTTTAATAACCAATCAAATAGAAGTTAATCGACTATACCGTCTTGTCATCAATGAATCTGTTTCTGGCAAAAATGTACGTATTGTGGATACAAAATATATGAAGTATCCGAATCTACAGATCGTCACTGAAAAAAACGTATTTAATAGATGTAGTACCTCAAAAAGTACCCTGTTTTATTTGACAGAAGATATAGATACCGCAATCAGGGAAACAAAACCACCTATAAACAGATTGGTGACTGTAGGTGCCTGGAAGCCGAAAAAGGGTAAGAAATTTACAAGCTATCCGATAATCTATGATGAGAAAGCAATCGCAGCGAATCCTAATATTCAAGAGGCTTACGCATCTGTTAAGGAAATTGAGGACAGCTATAATCCATTGCTGTCAGGATATCTCCGCAGCTATTTGAAATTGCTTTGCCGTGAGTATTCAAAGCCAATAAAATCTAAACTTGAATATTTAATATCAGCGCTTTTTAGTGAATCTATTTTGGAACTGGAGTCGGATAATACAGACTTTAATTTTGACTGCATATTATACCCTAGTGTTGGAAATAAGTTTAAAACAATAAATATTGCTTTCAAACCCAATGTTGCAGATCAAGATTTTTTCCTAGAAAAAGTTATCGAATTCGAAATCGAAAGCTATAGTGATCACTATGTGTCAAAAACTGATCCCGAAGAAATTTCCGTTGCTCGAGTCTGTAATTTGGCAGTTACCAATAGAATTCAAACAACAGGTGAAATTCTATGGTAGTTTGGATTTACACACAGTATTATCGTTTCTGCTAGTCGGTGACAATGGGATATATTTGGATCCCTTTTATCTTTAAAAGAGTTAATCCTTATTTGGTTTGTCTTCACTGCCTTCGTAATACGAAATTGTATATATAGTGCGGCTATAAGTCCCGATATTGTAGTTTGTACTGTCAGATACACCTAAAATATGTTTGGGATCAATTCCATAATATGCCCCTAGTTTACCTGCTTGATCGAACGAAGGTTTGACAACTCCACTCTCAATGAGCTCATATTCGGAGATAGACACATCTATTAAAGCCGCAATTTGGTCTTTTTCACATTCGTTTTCGATTCTCAGATTTTCCAATAAAGTTTTGGTCATGATATTTTATGTTTTCGAGTGTTAAAGTTAAAAAACTATTTCAATAACGTTATCCATTAAGGCGTCTTATCATTAATAAGATGGGATAATAACCTTTCGTTCTCCTTGGATAATTTCTCATTTTGCTTTTTCAAAGCTTCGATTTGCTCGTCTTTCTCTTTTATAAACCGCTCGTATAGTTTAATGACGGTTTTGTGTTCGGATTCATTGTATTCCTGCGTGCTAATGATCGTTCGGCTGTGTGATCCCGTATTATAATTCACTACGGGTAAATCCTCTGAAAGAAAGATGTCCGCGGGGACATTATATAGTTCTGCTAGTTTCTTCATCCTGTCAATTGTTAAACGGATTTGACCATTTTCGATTTTTGAGTAGGTATTCTGACTTATTTTCAAATAGGATGCTGTGTATTCTTGACTGTACCCATTTGCCTCTCTCAGGATTTTCATAATTTTTAATTCGGTCATACTTTAGAGGTTTAAGTGATAAGATAATACTCTGGATGATTATTTAGTAGCGCGAAAAATAGCACTTTTTCAAATTGAATATTAACTTTGTTGCTATACCAAAGATAACAAAAATATGTTTAAAAACGATATATAAATTATTTTATATACTTAAAAGAAGGTGTTAACTAAAGAGTCTTGCCGTCACATTTCTCACGCCACGACGCAAGGCAGCAGATTAAACATCCATGTCTATACTATTATGCTATATTTGCGTAACAGATAGATGTGGGTCTGCTGTAATTCCGTGTCGTGTAAGGCGTGAGAACTTTATTGTGACGACGGTTTGCAGGCCCACATGTATTAAATAGGCCACTCTCCAACAGGGCTCGTTAAATAAAAACGAGTTATGAAAATTGAACCTAAACACACCAATCAGTTAATTATTACAGCTCCCGAGTAGTTTGTTGAAGCATTTCAATCAGCAATTAGAAAAATCTTTAACAACCTATTCAAAAAAATGAACAACAAAATTGTAATGGAAGAGGTATGCCCCGCCAGTACCTCTCTTCTAGTCGGCTTCGGAGATTCCTGCGACCTTGGTCGGGACTCAATAGGCACTCGTGGCGAGCTCCATGGGGAAATTTCCCATCGAGTGCACCTTCAGTGCCGCTCAAGTTGGCTAGCAGGGGAGAGGACAGGGAGGAGAGAGGTAGGCCGTGCAAAGGTTATCCAGCGCGCCCTTAAACCCTACACCATATACCTTACAGCCTTAAACGTCTTGTTCTGTGTTTGTTTGGCACACGCCCGGCAGTTCTCCTCCCCGGAGGCTGCCCACGGCGTGGCTTTCCAGTCGCGCTATCCCATTACAGGTATGGTGCTGAATGCCGCCGATGACACCCCTTTGGATGGCGCAACGATTAGCATCAAAGGTCGGCAGAATACGGTATTGACCAATGCGGAAGGCAAATTCCGTATCCTTGCAACAGATAGCACAGGTGTTCTGATGATCAGTTATGTAGGCTACCAAACAGCGGAGATACCATTTACTAATAGCAACAACAATCCGTTAACCATCCGTCTCGAAAGCAACGGTACCCAACTGGAGGAAGTGCAGGTAAGCACCGGGTACCAAACCCTGCCAAAAGAACGGGCAACAGGTAGTTTTGTACAGATTGATAGTACATTATTGCATCGAAGCGTATCCACGAATATCCTTGATCGGCTGGAAGGAGTTACAAACGGATTAATCTTTAATAAAAGTCTTACCAATCAAGGTAACAATGCCGGTATTTCCATAAGGGGCAGAAGCACCTTGTTTGCCAATCCTGAACCGTTGATCGTGGTCGATAATTTTCCTTATGACGGAGATATAAGTAATATTAATCCCGCAGATATTGAGTCGATAACCGTGCTTAAGGATGCCGCCGCGGCAAGTATCTGGGGAGTGAGGGCCGGCAATGGTGTAATTGTAATCACGACACGAAAGGGTAAATATGATGTAAAACCCGTAATCGCTTTTACATCCAATTTTACGTTCAAAAGAAGGCCGGATCAGTATTATTTACCGCGTTTGAGCTCTGCTGAATATATAGATGTCGAGCAATATTTATTTGAGAGAGGAGCCTACAACACTATAATCGGTAATGGTTATGGTGCAATTTCGGAAGTTGTTGACATTCTAAACCGGAAGACCAACGGAGACATAACGGAAATGGAAGCGGTTTCCGCAATTAATGTGCTTAGAAACCAAGATAACAGAGGTGATATAAGTAAATATCTATTTAGGGAAAGCTTTTTTCAACAGTATCAGGCGAACATGAGCGGAGGTGGGCGGAACAACCGATATTTTATCTCAGCCGCCTATGACAATAATAAAGGTGCTGCTGTAAGCGATCAGTTTGAGCGGGTTACCATCATGGCAAACAATACATTCCGAGTGAAGGATAGACTGGAGTTATTTACGGGCCTTACATTTACGAACAGTTTATCTAACAGCAATTCGAATCCATATTCAGCCTTTACACCCTACGAAAGATTTATGGATGAAGAGGGGAACTCACTACCTGTTTTCGGTGGTAGGCAGTTGCTCCGTAAAGCTTATGTCGATACGGTTGGCGGCGGGGATTTATTGGATTGGAATTATAGACCGCTGGATGAACGTTATGCAAACGTCAAAGACGCACTTACCGATTATCGGGTAAATGTGAATATAAAATATCGTTTACTGGACGGGCTTGATATTTCGACGAATTATCAATATGAAAAGGCAGATGGAGTGAGAGACAATCTGAATACCGCCAATTCATTTTTCACACGCGATATAATCAATACGTTTAGTCAGGGAAATGAACAGACCGGTGAGATCCGAAGAATCATTCCATTGGGAGATATACTGGAACGCAGGAACAATGCTTTCGCTTCACACTATGGGCGTTTTCAATTGAATTTCAATAAAAAAATCCATCAAAATCACGATGTAACCGCACTTGCGGGATTTGAGATAAAAAATTATAAATCTTCTTACGATTCCAATACGCTGTATGGTTATGACAGACCAACGGCTTCCAATCAAAATGCTTCCATCAACTTCACAGCGCTGTACCCCTTGTACTATAATCCGGTACGGTCGGGCAGAATTCCTTTCGAACAGTTCGGACAATGGACGTTAGATAGGTACGTGTCCTACTATTTTAATGCTTCTTACGGTTTTAAAAACCGTTATATATTTTCTCTCAGTGCGAGAAAAGATCAGTCAAATTTATTCGGTGTCGATTCAAACCAAAAAGGTGTGCCACTTTGGTCGACAGGCTTTCTCTACAAGCTGAGCGATGAGCCTTTTTACCCCATTCCCTGGCTTGCCAAACTGGCACTTCGGGCAACCTTCGGTTACAATGGAAATGTGGATAAAAGTGTTTCTGCCCTTTTTACCTCGACGCTGTTTACGTACAATATGTACAATGCGCTATACGCGAGGGTAGTAAATCCACCTAATCCTTCGTTGCGGTGGGAAAAAGTAGCCAATGTTAATATCGGACTTGATTTCGCTCTAAAGAGCAACAAGTTATCGGGAAGTATTGAATATTATCAAAAAAAAGGGCTCGATCTCATTGGCAGCGCCATGATCGCCCCACAAACGGGGATTTCGAGTTTTAGAGGAAATACAGCTAATATTATCACCAGAGGTGTCGATCTGATGTTGCACGCAAATGTGATCGACCGAATTATCCGTTGGGATACTGATTTCCTGTTAACTCATGTTAAGGATAAGGTTACCAAATATGATTTCAGGCAGTCGACCAATTTATCAGTCGTCCGAAGCAATCCCCAAAATCCCATGGTCGGGTATCCATACTACGGCCTGTTCGGTTTTGTTTGGGGCGGTCTGAACGGCGAAGGCAATCCGGTCGGTCTTATTGAAAATACTGAAAGTACCAATTATGCTGCAATATTGAATTCAACAAATACCGATGAATTGGTTTACGTTGGTAACGCCACACCCACTTTCTTCGGCTCGCTTCGGAACAGTTTTTCCTTCAAAAGGGCAACGCTGTCTGTAAATATAACCTATAAGCTCGGTTACTTCTTCAGGCGTAGCTCCATTAATTACTCGGCGCTCTTGAATGGCGGTATAAACGCGTATCAGCAGGCAGATTTTGCTTCGAGATGGCTGCAGCCCGGTGATGAACAGCATACAACCGTTCCCGCCTTTGTTTATCCCGCAAACACCAATAGGGACAATTTTTATCAATACTCCACCGCCTTGATCGAAAAGGCCGATCATATCCGGCTTCAGGATGTTCAATTAAGCTATCTTCTTAAGATCGGTGAACGTATTCCCATGAAAAATGTCCGATTGGTCTGTTACGCCAGAAACCTCGGTATCATATGGAAATCCACAAGGTATAGCATAGACCCGGATTACAGCTACGGTACGGGTATGCCTGATCCATTCAGTGTATCGATAGGTATAAATTTTAATATATAATCCAGTGTACTATGAAAAAGCAGTTTTCCAATATAGCATCTATTTTCGTAACATTATCGGTTTTGGGATGCAGTGGATATTTAGATGAAAAGCCTTCTTCGGGTCTCACAATACCTGCCAAGGTGCAGGAGTTCCGGAATCTATTGGACAATATGGGGGTAATGAATATAACAAACCCCTTACCCCAGCTTTCGGCTGACGAATATTTCATAAAAGATGAAAAAATCTACGATGCGCTGAATACGCTTACGGAAAAAAACGCCTATCTGTGGAACAGGGATGTATACGGGGGAGAGCTGAATTTTCAGGGATGGAATGTCCCGTATTCAGCTATTTTTTATGTAAACAATGTACTGTCAGGTCTGGATAAAATCAAAGATGATGTTGCCGACAGACAAGAATGGAACGCTGTTTATGGCAGTGCCTTCTTTTATCGCGCTTACGCCTATTTCGATCTTGTGCGCAACTTCTGTGAGGTCTATAACGAATCGACCGCTGATAGCAGCCCGGGGCTTCCACTGAAGTTGGATCCGGGTATCGATAAGCTGGAGCAACGATCAAGCCTAAAAGACACCTATGGCCGGATAATAAGTGATTTACATTCGGCATCTACTTTTCTTTCGGAGACCGGTAGACCGGTAACGCACCTGAACAGGCCATCCAAACCCGCTGTTTTTGCGCTCTTTGCACGGCTTTATCTTGATATGCGGCATTATGAACTGGCTGAAGCGTATGCTGACAGTACGCTGGCGATATACAATGCGCTTATCGATTATAAAGCAGTTGACACCGAAAGTGCAAACCCCTTTATGAATCTGACATCGGAAACGCTGTTTTACACCACGCAGGCAAATGTATACGGCTTTACTACTTTTCCCGGGCTGAATAATCTGCAGGCAACAATTGATACCAATCTCATCAAGCTGTATGAGCCCGATGATCTTCGCTTTTCCATTTTTTATACAGAGCGATCTCCCGGTGAATTCTATATTAAAAAGGGATATTCTACAGGATATCCGTTTACGGGACTTGCTACAGATGAAATGTTTCTGATCAAGGCCGAATGTGCCGTCAGAAACGGCAAAGTAGCAGAAGGAATTGCGGTTCTGAATTATTTACTGGAGAATCGATACGATACTTCCTTTGAGCCCATTGTCGTAACAGATCGAGAGGATGCACTGCATACTGTATTGTTGGAAAGAAGAAAAGAACTCGTATGGCGTGCGCTGAGATGGCAAGACCTGAAGAGGTTGAACCGGGAAGGACATAACTTGAGCATAGAAAGGAGACTGAACGGGAAGCGTTACATACTTCCTCCCAACGATCCCAAATATGTTTTTCCCATTCCGGATGACGAGATTGCATTGAGCGGTATCAGACAAAATGAACGATAATAAATAATCCCCAAATGAAAATTTTACCATTATTATTGACTTGCCTGATATGGTCGATCAATTGTGGCATTATGCCGTTGCAGGCAAGCGGATTGCCTAACGATAGCATTGTCATATGTGGAAGAACCGCTATGATTTCAGGTGCTCCATCCATTTTCCTGGTTGAGGATTATCAAGCTGCCGTGCCATTAACACAAAAAGAACGTTCGTTACCTATTCGATTGATAGCAGACTCATTCTATGTTTCTGTTCCGGTAAAAAACCGTATAAACTATATCCGGTTTCGAAATCTGAAACCGTTTCGCAGCATTAATAATTATCTGTTATCCGCAGGTGACAGTGTTCATATTGACGGTGTGACCAATGCGGTTTTAACAACTTCGATCGAGCCCGTGAAATTGCTTGAATGTCAGTTGAAACTGGATAGCATAAACGCATTGGATCCGATAGCGGGACGTGATACGGTTACCTACTCAAAAAGATTGCTGCGCAGGGCCGAGCTTAATTTTGAGAGAGGAAAGCATCTTATACGGGAATACAGGGGCGATATCGGAGATAACCTGCTAGATGTGCTGGAGATCAATTTTTTTCTCCGAACTCATAGTATATTTTACGCAGTTTGGAAAAGCGATGGCTTGGCTGATAGTAATAAGTTCGATCCGGTACGCGTGTTGGCCAAGCTTGCTCATGATGTAAATCTGGAAGTTGACGAAACGGTATGGCTGTTAAGCGATAAATATATCGAATATAGGGCTTTTGTGCTGATGGGTTATTTTGAGTTGTTGTCGAAAAGAGGGAAGCTAACGAACAGTCCCTATAAAGAAGCATATGAATATGTACAAAAAAACTTTGATGGTCTTTTGAAAGATCGGATCACTTCCTATCTGTTGATAAAATCCATTCAGCGTGATCCGCATATCGTTCCGCAGTTGCCGAAGGTTATCAATTCGCTTTCGGATAGCCTGGCCAAGCATACCTTGCTTAACGCTTATGAAAGTGTTAAACCGGGAGAAAAGGCTTTCAGCTTCAATCTGTCAGATGATAAAGGTAGAAGGCACTGTCTGTCCGATTATAAGGGGAAAGTTGTAATTATGAAGTTCTGGTTTACCGGGTGTTTGGGCTGTGCTGAGATAAAGGAGAATATGGGGATTGTCAAGCAAGCATACAAAGAGGATAAAGAGGTACTTTTTCTAAATGTCAATATGAGTAAAAAACGGGATGTCTGGCTGTCCGGTTTGGCCAGTGGCAAGTACACAGATAAAGATGAGATCAACCTGTTCACGGACGGGGAGGGTATTGAACATCCTTTGGTGAAACACTATCAATTTGCCAGTGCACCCCAACTGTTGATTATCGACAAAAGAGGAAATGTGTTCTCGGCGAATCCCCCGCTTCCCTATACAGAAGAACAAACTGAAGAATTGATAAAATTTATCAATGATGCACGAAAAAAAGAGCGGAATTAATCCGCTCTTTTTTGCATTACTGCCATGCACCGTTTTCGGTACTTTCAATTCCTCCGGGAGGTAAATCCTCGAAGGAGTTGTATTGATCAGCCGATTGAGCTGAGCTGTAACTGACCGTGCACGGGTTCTCCTGTGGAGTACAATTGGAGCCGGGCGGCTGATTGCGAGTGTAAGAACCATCAGGTAGTTGATGATAAACAAAAGCTTGCCTTTTTGCTTCCACTGATTTATTTGTAAAGGCGCTGGCACCAGCGCCGAATCCGATAACCGCCAAGCCTAGGGCGATTTGGGATATTATTTTTTTTGTTTCCATTTCTTTAAGTTTCATTGTTTACGCTTTTTGAGACGGAGTGTCCAAAGGCCCAATCCGGTAAGCGCCAGATTGAACAGCAAATGTTCAACCCATCCCATGGATTCAATGACACCGCCACAGTGGCACATGCGCTTTTCGGCAAAGGCAAGCATAAGGGCCAGGTAAAGCGTGAATAGGCTCATTAAGCCGGTGGCTAACTGTAAGCCCTGCTTATTGCTTTTCGGAATGATAAGCAACGCGCTGATCAGCAGTTCGGCAAGGGGCACACCCCAAGCGATCCACCCATGCATATTGGCCACGACGGGGATTTTACCAATGCCCCTGCTGAACTGCTCTAAATGCCTCAGCTTATCGATGGCCGTATAACTGAACAGGAAAACAAAGAGCATGCTGATAATAAAAATAATCCGCTCTTTCGCAGGTCGAGCTAGTTTCCATTGTTTTCTTTGTTTCAGTAAGCGTTCCATATACTTAGTGTTATGTGATTGAATCCCTTGATTATATTGCCTTGTAGCTGGCAGGGCTGATGCTGCGGGCTGCTCCCAGCCTTTGCACCCTTTTATCAGGCCATCCACGGCCATCGGGGGAATACGGCAAATTTACGTCGGTACAACCATCGGTGAATAAAACGCGTAAAGGGGAGGTGAAAGGCCAATACAGGATAACCTGGAATAAGCATCAGGCGAACTAACAAAGAGAGGTAATACCTGAAAAAGGTAAGGAGCAGGGATGCTACGATAGCTGCCACCCACTGCGTGTTGATGTTTTCCTGTCTTTGAGTCCACCTGTTTAATAGCTTTTCCATGTTGCCTACATTTTGTTTTTCCTACACAGTGCCGCCTCGCAGCTACTGCCCTTGTTTAATTGATCTCCGGCGCTTATCGCCGCGCCCGGCGTCCCTTGCTGCCGTACCGCTATAGCGTTCGCCTATAGAGGCTCTCCAGCACCTTCGGTATTCCCTTTAGCTAAGGCTTGCATGCCGGGGCGCCTTAGCTGGGTTCGGCACGCTGTTCTCGACAGCTGGCTTTCTACTGCGGGGGAACCGCAGGCTATGATCGAGGTACTCCCCGGTGCGATATCTTATTTTAATTGTCTTTGGTAAAGGTAGTAGATCAGCAAGGAGGCTTATGCTGCCTAGGTAGCATTTGAAGCGGATCTAGGTAGCATTTTACTGTGATCTAAATCACAGCTTTGGGTTTCGCTCGTGCATCAGCGAAGCTCTTTTAAACAGGTATTAAAAGTGCGCCGATCGATATGGAGGTAGTGTGCCAATAGTTCTTGCTTTACTTTACTATGTACGCCCGGGTAGCTACGTAAAAGGTAGGCGACGCGGTCGACCGCCGGATAACGTAAGGCAATGTTATGCATGGCCATTCGCCTGAGCCGCAAACTGTAAACACGGAGGAGAAGGGAGTTGAAGTTTGGGTAATCTTTCAACAAATGATGTAGTTTTGAATACGAAATGCCAATAAGTACGCCATCATCCCAGAGGTGAATACTTTCCTGTAGCTCCTTTCTTTCGAAAAAGCTTTCCGGTTGAAAAATGATATCGCCTTTTTTCCAAAGAAGTAGGGCCTGTTCTTGATCGGTATATTGATCGTATTTTACACTAACAGCAACACCTTGAACGAGATACCATAGATAACCATCGCTATCATCGCCTTCAAACTCGATAACGCTCATCTTCGGTTGCCTAACTAGTTTCGATATCTGCAACAAACGACTGTGCAGCTCACCCGGAATGTACATTATGGAAGCGAGCCTATCCATAGCAACTTGAATGTATTTTCGTTTCTCTTGCATAGCATCACTCTATGTTTATTATATTTTGAACAGGGACTCCGTGTGAAATTTACGACCTTTATATCTGCTAAATACTCCAAAGCTATTGGAGATTTTATAAACCGATCTTTACCACAAATGCTATATTCATTTTTACTTTGCTATACCGCATATAGCGAACAATTCATATACCTCACGATTGATACTTGATATATTTTACGCTCTTTTCAGAAAAGATCTGAGATCTTCCAATAAGTTACTATACGGCCGAAGGTGAAAAACCGTGATATTTTTTAAACTGTACGGAAAAACTATGCTGATCAATATAGCCCACTTGTGGCAAAACCTCGTTTACGGGAACTCTTTCTTTTAACAGCTGTAAAGCTTTTTCCATCCGTTTGGCGGTAATATAGCTTTTGATCGTTGACCCATATGCTTCTTGAAATTTTCGTTGCAGGGTGCGCGCACTTCCTATAAACTGATCGGTGAGTTGTCGTACTTGCAAGTTTGGATTATGCAGGTTCTCGTCGATATAAATTTTCATCAATATAGGCGCTGATAGGGCAGGGCTACTTAATAAATTGGAAAGATCTTCATGATGTTGGCTCACCAACTGGAGAATGAGATGATTGATCTTATTGTTCAACTTGTTCTTGTCGTCGAGATTTAAATGAAATAAGGTCTCGATTGTCTTTCTTGTACGTGCGCGTATTTTTACGGCAGGTAATGATTTAATGCCTTGGAGATTTTTAATCATGGCTTCAACTACCGGATAAATAGAGGGAAATAATAATTGATTATCTTCTTTATGTATTAAAATCTGCGGTTGAAACACGAGGGTAACTGCTTCCACTTCTCCCGGATAAACACGTAGCTTATAGTCGCCCTGATTGTGATACGTACAAAGACTTTCTCCGGCCTTTATGTCGTATTGTTCTTCTGCTTCCGTTTGCATGGCAATACGGCCGTCTAACATAAATAGCATAAAAAAGTGAGGGTACTTTACACGATATGAGCCGTTGCGCTCGATGTCATTGTGTGTTCGGTAGCGATGGCATCGCGCATCCTGAAATACTCTGGATTGGTGTTCTACAGTCGGTCCGTTGGTACCTTTGGCTTGGTCATTCTTTTTTGGATTTTTGTTTTTTAATTGTGGTAAATCTTCTTCCATGTCATGATGAATTTAAATTCATAATTGTTGATTAATTGTATTCGTAAAAATGCGGCATTCTATGCATGGTTAAAAGCAAAAAAGCGTCATTTTTTGAAAGTAAAAATAGGCCTTAAGAATTTTAAAAAATGGGTCACTGGCTGACCATTTTTTCTTAATTATTTTTCGTATGGAAGATGGAATTTTTTAAATCCCCTTTTTTGACACTAAAAGCTACTACGAACCTACTAAAAATACACTGAAACTTACTGGCTTCACACTGGTTTGACACTCATTTGGTACTGCCGTGACACTGGTTTAGCACTATTTTTACACTTGTTTCTTACTAGCTTGATTATACCTTGGTACTTGTTAAGCACTACAGAAGTGTGAATAGATATAGACTTTCCTTACATCATGATTACCCTTTGTTTACCTTTCCTTTAGGTATGCTTTACCTTTTCTATACCCTTTCTTTACCTCTTGTTTACCCGGGAAGTATAGGATGGGTAACAATAGTACTATATTTTATCAGAATAGACCGCTTTTGCGGGATGTCCGTTTTCGAACAACCTTCCACGCGGATCAATATGCGATTCGTTAAATAGGATAACCTGATGCTTGTGGGCAATCGAATCGATTTCATCTACAGCATTCAGGGCCGTATAGTTGGAATCTTCCACAATGTCGGTGTCCCAATGCCTGGAATTATTGTAGGCGGATTCATTTTCTTTTACATCGCCTGCAAATGAGCTGAAGGTGGTAAGCATGGTTCTATAACCGAAATATAGAGCTTGATCGGCTGAATCAACCTTGATATGCCTGCTAAGGTAATAGGGGACTAAATAATTATAGCTACTCGTTTCATAGCTTTTTAGTATATGAGTCATTGGATCTTGCTGCGCTTTTTGAAGATATAAGGCAATTGAATCCTGTGTGAAATGTTCTATGTTTGATGTGGAGGGTTGTGCCATACAGATGTTTAATCCACAAAACGCCAGGAGGGTAAACAAAAGAGAGGAGCTGCTGATCTGCATAATCGAGGTATTAATCTAATGCAAATGTATAACTAAATTTTTAGTTTAAAAAAAATATTCTAATTTGTAGGTTTAAGGATCAATCATCTACTCGATAGCAAAATATAGCGTTGCTTCCATTTTGAAATTAGTTATACTGCCCTCCGCGATTGCGGGTTTCCAGGGGAGACTTTTAACCGCGGCTATAACAGCTTCTTCACAGCCGTAACCGATGCCTCTTCTGATACGGAAGTTGACTGGCTTTCCTTCCTTGCTGATTTCGAATGTGACACTGACAAGCCCTTCAATACCCTGATCCAAAGCTTCTTGTGGATAGATAACATGTTCTTTGAGGTGCTTTTGAAAACCTGGAATGCCACCAGCAGGTGTTGGCGGGAAATAGAATGAACAGTTAAATGCATTCATCACTTTTGTCTGATAAAGAACAGGTGATTTCGTTTTTTTGGCTTTAGCCTTACCATTGACTTGTATGGTGTCTATCGTTTGGTTGCTATTGTCATTTATGGTTAGATTGATGATGCGGCTGCCCATCACAGGCACGGTTTGCCGAAAATATAGTCCCGTTATTTGGAGGGTATCGCCAGGCTCAATATATTCAATATGGTAATTTCCTAAACTGTCTGTAACGCTTTTAGGTGTCTCATCATAAAAATACTTTGTCGATCTAAGCCAAACCGTAATTCCTATTGCCGGCTCCCCATCGGGTGTGGTGAGTTTACCGCGTACATGGATCGTATCGGGTATTGAATATGTTTTGATAGTGTAATGTGCACTGTCTTTTCTGGAAATAAGCTGCGCTAGTGATGGCAAAGCTAAGGTCTGTAAGAAAGTAAAAAGTATAAATAGGATTTTCATGGTGTGCTATTTATGGCTTTGATGCATAAATGAACCAATTTCCATAAGAACCGGATAGCAAAAGGAGCATTACACATTTTTACAATGACGGTTGGATACCAGAGTCTCTACCGGGAAGTTTTATTGCCAATGAAGGTTGTTGTAATCCCCTTTTTTGACACTAAAAGCTACTACAAACCTACTGAAACCACTCTGAAACCTACTGGCTTCACACAGGTTTGACACTCATTTGGTACTGCCGTGACACTGGTTTAGTACTATTTTCGCACTAGTTTCGTACTAGCTTGGTTATACCTTAGTACTTGTTAAGTACTACAGAAGTGCGGGTTATAGACGAGCTGGTAATTGGTGATAGCTAGCCGTGACCTGTACGGCTAGCTTTTTGGGAAGGTTGTTTGACTTATTTGCCGTTTTTTTTCGATAAATTCCTGTAGCGCATAAGGGCTTCTACATAATAATAGTCAGCATATGATAAAGGCACATCCACTTCGCTATTGCCAGGTAAATTGCCCACGGAATGCTTCAAAAGAAAACCCCCATTAGTACCAATGGCTGCGCGGTATGTGGGTGAAGCAAGCTGTTGGATGATTTGCTCTGCAAAGTTGACATATTTGGCGGCCGTATCCTTCGGAGCGTAAGTGCTTAATTCCAGTAAAGCCGAAGCGCTTATTGCAGCCGCAGATGCATCCCGAGGGCTGTTGGGAATATCTTTTGCATTATAGTCCCAGTACGGAATCTTATCCGATGGCAAGTTGGGGTGGTTCATTAAATAGGAAGCGATATGCATGGCTTGCTGTAGGTAAGCTTCGTGGCGGGTATCTCGGTACATCATGGTATAACCATATAAACCCCATGCTTGTCCACGGGCCCATGCAGATTCATCGAAAGCGCCCTGTGCGGTTTGTTTGTGCCGTATTGCGCCCGTAGCGGGGGCGTAATCGACCACGTGATACGAACTGTTATCTTGACGGAAATGGTTTTTCAATGTGGTGTTTGCGTGTGTTCGGGCAATCTCAGCATAGCGTTCATTATTTGATACCCTATTTGCCCAGTTCAATAGTTCCAGGTTCATCATATTATCGATGATGACAGGAAATTCCCATTTATCTTGATGATGATCCCAAGATCGGATGCAGCCTACCTGCGGGTTGAATCGGCTGATCAACGAAGTAGCTCCTTGGAGCAATACTTCTTGATAATGTGAATTTCCGGTGAGCCGCAAACCATTTCCAAAACTACAATAAAGCATAAAGCCCAGATCATGGGTACCCTTGTTATATTGTTCTTTTTCCAGGTCTTTCATCCGGCTCTCGGCTTCTTTCCTTAAGCTTTCATCTCCGCTGAACTCGTACAAATACCACAATGTGCCGGGATAGAATCCGGATATCCATGAGTTACTTTTACTAACCAACAGACTATCGTGTTCGTAAGTGCGAGGAAATACGCCTTTTGGTAGGTGCTGCCGAAGCGTTTTGTACTGGGTTACGGCTTGGCTTAGTTGCTCGTTAATGAACGCCTGATTGAGCTTGTATCCGTACGACTTGTTTGTTTGTCCATTAAGGGGTGCAAATCCTGCCAACAGAATAAAGAGCAAATAAATACTGCTTTGGAGCGTGTTTTTTGATGTTAACATATGCTTGATTTTTGTTAAAGGGATTCATGATGAATTTTAAGGTGTTGCATAACTGTCTAATACGGGGATCATATTTTTAAAAACGTATGCCTGTAACAACACGATAAGGCAGATAATCCCTAATAGTATAAAACTGTGTTTGAGTGTATAGCGCAATAAATGTGATTCGCTACCGGTTAAACCACTGCCTGCCGCTGCTACGGCGATAGATTGTGGGGAAATCATTTTACCTAAGACACCTCCGGAAGCATTGGCGGCTACCATGGTGAGTGGATTAAGCCCGATACGCTGGGCTGTTTCAAACTGTAATTTGCCGAACAGTGCATTGGAGGAAGTGTCAGAGCCGGTTATAAAGACCCCGAGCCAACCGAGTATTGGTGCGAAAAGTGGATAAAGCGCACCGGTATTAGCCATGGCAGCTGCTAAGGTTAGGGTAATACCTGCATCATTCAGCAGGTAGGCAAAGCCCATGATCGTAGCAATGGTGAGTATGGCATAGCGGAGCTGTTTAAGGGTCTTGCCGTAAATGCCGGCTGCTTTTAGGAAGGAGAGTCCGGTAAGTGGTATCGAACATAGAGCGGCTAACAGAATAGCCGTACCTGGAGTGGAAAGGTAGGGAATAGGCACCTCTGTTAAACCGATGTTGATTTTGGCTTGCGCCCACTCATCGAACGCTCGTTTTAATGTGGGTATGCCCCAGAGTATAATGAATAGCGTAAGTAGTAAAAACGGACTGAAAGCGCGGAGTACGCCACCTTCTGCTTGCTCTTTTTCTGTTGATATCTTGCGGAAGCGCAAGTAGCCCCATAGGGCAAGCAAGGAGCCGAGCCCTGCGATGATATCGGGCAGCGTGGGGCCAATGAAACTGGCGGAGAACCATTGCAACAAAGCAAAAGAGCCACCCGAAACGAGCAGTGCGGGAAGTATGGCTACCATCTGCTTCCAACCGGCCAAGGTGATGATGAGATACATGGGCATCATCAAAGATAGAAAGGGTAAAGTGCGCCCGACAGTCTGCGATATGGCCATCTCCGGTAAACCGGAGATATCGGCCAAAACGGTAATGGGGATACCTACGGCGCCAAAGGCTACCGGCGCCGTATTGGCAATCAGGCAAATGCCGGCAGCTTGTAAGGGTTGGAAGCCCAGACCTACTAACATGGCTGCCGTAATGGCTACGGGTGCACCATAGCCGGCAGTGCCTTCTAGGAACGCGCCGAAAGAAAAGGCTACCAGTAGTACCTGTAAACGCGGATCGGGCGTGATAGCGGCAATGTACTGTTTGATTGTCTTGAATTGACCACTTTCTACGCTCAGATTAAAAAGAAATAGCGTGTTGATTACTATCCAAGATATAGGAAATAAACCATAGAGCATACCGCGGACACTGGAAAAAGCAATCGTTTGCATCGGTACATGAAAGACGCTATAAGCTATTAAACAGGCAAATGCAAGAGCGAATAGGCTTGCCCAATGTCCTTTCCATTTAGCAAATACCAGTGCCCAGAATATCGCGAGTATGGGCAGGGCCGCAGCTCCTACCTGTACCAGCTTCCAGACATTACTGTTTGTAAAAAGACTACAGATCATGGCGTTTTATTTATCGGCTGTGCCTTTATGAACTTTTTGTTGAACACGCGTGGCATCTGGTAAACGGTGCCATTTTTGCCCAGGTAATATAAATGCGAAATAGAGGGCTTCCGTGCATTGCCATCGGCCCAAATGGCATAAAAGTCGGGTTGCGCATTACGCGGTTTCCGCACGTAACTGTGATTCATCTCGCTATGGGCCGTTAGTTGTTTAACCTGAGCCCAGTTTTTACCGGTATGGGTGCTCCGCCAAATGGCGATTTCCCCGCCTGGATTATAGGTTTGCGGGCCGTCTGCAGTGGGCCCGATGATATAGATGCCATCCTTATTCAGGTAGATAGAGCCCATATCGTAATTACTGTCAGACTGTGTGATGGTGTCGGCAATCCACTGCCCATCAAATGTAGAGAGTGTCCAATTCCTCGGTGCGTTTTTAGGGCCGGCTTCATAGCCTTTACTGGTAATCGTGAGGATAAAGGGTTTTCCCGCCTCGTCTAAATCAATGTCTAAAAGATAGCTGTTGCGTTGCGGGTTGCTGTAATCATGTACCAAAGCTGCATTTTGTATTTCCTGAAGGGGAAGGCTAACGGGCTTTCCTGCGGCGGTCGTCCACGTTTTTCCGAAATCAGCAGTCTCCAGGTAATATAAATTGGTACGGTAATTCAATCCTTTACCTTTAGGATGGTAGTCAAAGGCAACGCCAATCTTCCCGTTTCGCTCGGCACTTACTTGGTAATGCCCGTCTTCTATATGTGCCAAGACCTGCCATTCGCTCCAGCTGCGCCCATCTGCGCTGGTGTTAAAACCAATAACCCGGTGCCCTTGCTTATTGTACTTGGTAAATAAAGCAATAAAACCCTTACCTGTAAGATGATAAACTTGGAAATAAGAAAAGTTATGGAAGGGTTTTGTTTCGCCATCAACTATTTCTGTCGCCTGGATGGATTCAAATTGATCAATGTGATAAGGTGTTTTGGATTTAGAGATATAGGACGGACGGGACGTGCCATGAGAGGTGGAAAAAACCCAAATATAGCCGTCGTCATCCATTGAAATAACCGGATTATCATGGGCATCGGTTGTCTTTTTATCTAAAATGATGGTGGGATTGGCGAGTTTTTTCCGTTGATGATCATAATAGGAAACATTGTGGTATAAGGTGCTGTTTTCGTCATCGCTTCCGCCAAAACAAAAAAAAGTTTTCCGCACCTTTGGGGCATAGATAGCAAAAGGCCGATGGTTAGCGGGGTAGGTGGCCATACCGCCACTGTATTTATATGCATATTCGTCATCGGAAGGCTGATTCATGTACCAAATGCCTTTAAAGCCATTTGCTTTTTGTCCGATGATATTCGCTTCGGCAAATTGGGCATCGGGATGTATGCGCTGTTGCGCCCATATTTCGCCCGGAAAGGAGAGGAGCGTACTTATCAGTATGGTGATCAGCACAATGTTATATCTTTTCATTTTATTCGTTTTTGGTAAATACATGCTATTAAAGGATAGCGAATATTGTTAATAGCCCGGATTTTGCTTGAGGACGTCTGGATTGATATCGATCTGTTCTTGTGGTATCGGAAATAGCAGCTGATGGTCTTTTATGGCTATCCCCTTAGCACGCAGCACCTCCACTGCGCGGCCTGTGCGCACTAAGTCGAACCAACGATGGTTTTCAAAAGCAAGTTCTACCCGCCTTTCGTGTTCGAGGGCTGCTCGGAAGCTTTCCTGATTACCAAGCGCAGCACTGCTAAGCGAGGCTAAACCAGCACGTTTGCGGATGCTGTTAAGCAGTTCGAAAGCTTCCCCGTCCGGGGTGTATCCAAGCTCATTGAGTGCCTCTGCGCGCATGAGTAAAATATCGGCATAGCGTAATACCGGCCAGTTATTGTCGGCATCACCGGCACTAAAAGGGGCAGGATCCAGGTATTTCTTGATATAGCGTACCGCAATAAATTGGTTGCCCTGCTGATAACCATCTGCCATGGAGACGGCGCGCCTTTGATCACCTCCTTCATAGCTATTGGCCATGTCGGCAGTAGGTTGGTTCTGTCCACCTCCGGCGCCAATAGTGGTTACAATCTGTCCGGATAAGCGGGGTGCAAATGCATTGTTGAATGGACTGCCAAGTCCGAATCCTCCCTTTTTATATTGGACTTCAAAAAGGGATTCTGCGTTGTTTTTATTGGCTATCGCAAATACGCCCTCGTAGGTAGGCATGAGCTGATAAATACCTAGGTTCATCACAGCCTTTGTTTGCTCGGCGGCTTCTTGCCATCTTTGCAGGGTTAAATAGACTTTGGCGAGTAAGCCTCGGGCAGCTCCTGCGGTAGCTCGACCGACATCTGCAGAACCATAGCTGTTGGGAAGCGTAGCAGCGGATTGTTCCAAATCGGCAATGATCTGCTCATACACGGTTTCCTTTGGGCTGCGTGGGAAGGCATAACCTTCTTGCACATCCACAATTTCTTTAGTTATCAAAGGGATGTCTCCAAAGGTTCTAACCATATTAAAGTACATGAGTGATCGGAGAAATAAACATTCACTTACATAGCGTGCTTTTAGCGTTTCGTCCATATCCACGGCAGGAATACGATCAATAACGGCATTACAGGCGAGTATGCCCTTGTAGTGCGCATTCCACATGGTCCTGAGGATGCCATTGTTGGTGATGGTGGTAAAGGCGTCTATCTGGCTAATATCGATACCGGATTGGGCATCTAAGATTTCTGTATTATCGGATGCTACTTCACCGATGGCGTATAGGGCAGCATTGTATTGTCCGCTGTTTTGTAAGGAGGCATAAGCTGCATTTACGGCATTGAGCATGTCCCCGGCGGTACGATAGAAATTGACGGTATTGGTGTCCGATATGGGCGCCAAATCTAGAAAGCCCTTCTTGCAAGAAGTGATCAGCAAGAGGAGGCAGGTGCTGTATATAATAATCTTTTTCATTGACATAAGCTGTTTGGTTAAAATCCCAGGTTTAAACCCAGTGTGAATGTTTTGGCAATGGGATAACCGCCATAGTCTACTCCCGGAGTTAAGGAGCTGATGCCATTTACACTTACTTCCGGATTATAACCGGTATAGTTGGTAATCGTAAACAGGTTTTGTGCCTGGGCGTAGATCCGGACGTTCCGCAATTTCCATTTTTGCAGAATCTGGCCGGGTAGGTTATAAGCCAGCGATATATTGCGTAAACGGATGAAGGAGCCATCTTCGATGTGCGTGGATGATATGTTGGCACTGGCATTGCTGCTGCTATAGCGGGACAAGTCGCGGTTGGCTCTAGGGGTAAATCCATTACCCGGATTTTCCTCTGAACGCCAGCGGTTATTCAACTCCTTTAATCCGTTAGCAGTTCCGGCGAAGTTGGCATAAAAACGGCGGCCTAAATGCATAATTTCGTTACCTTGAACACCTTGTATCAAAAAGCTCAATTCGAGATTTTTGTAGCGAAAGGCATTGGTGATGCCGAAGACATAGTCGGGTTGGGGATTGCCCAGAATGGTGCGGTCGTCTACACTTAGTATTCCGTCGCCATTAACATCTGCAAAACGGAATTGCCCCGGCTTTGAATCGGCAAAAGAGGCATTCTGATCAATTTCCTGCTGATTTTGGAAGATGCCAATTACCTCGTAGCCATAGAAATTTCCCATGGGCTTTCCGATTTCGGTAATATGACTATTGGTAAGCTGATAATTGCTGAATAGGGGCTCGCCACTGGGGCCGAGGGCCAGTACTTTGTTCCGGTTAAAGGACAGGTTGATATCGGTTGTCCATTTAAGGGCTTTTGTTAGATTTTGGCTGCGCAGATCAAATTCCCACCCTTGATTCTCTACACGACCGATATTTTGGGTAGCTATGGTGTAACCGGTGAGTGATGGCACGGGTACATTCAATAACAGATCGGAGGTTATCTTGCGGTAATAATCAGCAACGAAGAATAAGCGCCCGCCAAATAATCCCAGCTCCAGGGCTAGATCCAGTTGCTTGTTCTTTTCCCAACTCAGGTTGGCGTTGCTTACGGTATTGGGCCCTAGGCCATGGGCAATGGCGCCGCCACTGCTGCCGAATACGTAATTGCTATTGCTGAGTAGGCCAATATGATCATAATTGCCAATAAAGTTGTTGCCCGTAAAACCATAACTGGCCCGTAGTTTCAGTTCATTGATGGCAGTAAGGTTGGCCATAAAATCCTCTTGAGAAAGACGCCATCCACCTGAAAACGAAGGGAAAACACCCCAACGGTTGTTGGCACCAAAACGCGAAGATCCGTCTGTTCGAAGGGTGGCTGTAAAGAGGTATTTGCCAGCGTAATCGTAATTGAGTCTGCCCAGATAGGAGAGTAAAGACCACTCCAGCGCAGTAGTGCTAGCGCCCGAAACCACTCCTGCGTTGATCGTCTGTACCAAGTCGTTCGGGAAATTCGTGGCGTTGATACTAGCCATATCAGACCGCACTTTTTGTGCAGTAAAGCCCGCTAAAGCATCAACATGGTGATCTCCGAAGAATTTGTTATAGCTGAGGGTATGTTCAATTAACCAATTATAAGATTCCTGTGAACTGTAAGAGGCACTCGGAATAACCGGTGCCGGATTACCGTCGCGTCCAACAGTGGATGGGTTGAAGGTGTTAGACTTCATGTGTTGCAAATCGGTGCCAATTAGCAATTTGTATTTCAACTCGTCCGTAAACGCGTATTCCGCAAAAGTTGTACCCAATAGTCTGAAATTAGTGCGGTGGTTCACCAGCTCGCGGGCAACTTTTACGGGGTTTTCCAGACTGCTGAATCCATTTCCGAGGGAGATGCCGGAGCTATAGCTTCCATCCGGATTATAAACCGGTAAATTTGGTGGCATCATCAATGCGCTCAACACAACGGCGCCATCTGCAAAATGGCCTTCTGCCCTAACAGGGTTGCTTACCGTGTAAGTGGGGCTCAGGTTTAAACCTATCCGGAATTTTTTTGAGGTATTGGCATCGAGGTTTACGCGAAAAGAATAGCGCTCAAAATCGGAGTTTAGGATGATGCCTTCTTGTTTAAAATAGCCCGCACTGGTCAGGTAATTGACCTGTTCGTTACCCCCGGAGAAAGTGAGCTGAATATTATGCATGGGTGCCGTACGGAATATTTCTTTCTGCCAGTTAGTGCCTTCTCCGAGTGTTTCAGGATGCTGAAGCTCAGGTAAAATTTGATAGATGGCGCTGCGCTCCTCATTGGGTGCATTGATGTCGCCGCCCATATCTACCCAAGCGTTGTTGCGCGAATCGACGATATAGGAAGCAAATTCCTGCGCATTCATCAGATCCATATATTTGCTTACCTTTTGCAAACCGGTATAGGTGTCTAAGTCGATTTTCATTTTTCCCGACTTGCCGCTTTTGGTAGTAACGATAATGACCCCATTGCTGCCCCTGGAGCCATAGATAGCAGTTGCCGAGGCATCTTTTAACACTTCTATCGATTGTATATCGCTCGGGTTGATGGAGTTTAAGGGGTTGTTGCTCTGGTTATAATTTGCGGTGATGGGGAAACCGTCAATCACATATAATGGCTCATTGCCAGCTCCGATAGATCCGGTACCGCGCACCTTTACCGACAGGCCGCCGCCTGGCGCACCGGTTGTTTGCGATACTTGTACCCCCGCCATTTTGCCGGTGATGGCGGCATCCAAACTGGGAGCGGGTACATCCTGAATATCTTGAGCACTAACCGAAACCACGGAGCCGGTGATGTTGGTGCGCTTTTGGGTACCGTAACCTACCACCACCACTTCATTTAAGTCGGCCACCTGTTCCCGGAGTTGGATTCTGATTTCCCGCTCGGCGTTTGCTACGCGCTCTTCGGTGCCATGACCCATTAAGCTGAAAACAAGCACGCTTTCTGCCGAGGGCACTTTTATACTAAACCGGCCGGATGCATCCGTGCTGCTTTGCAAACGCTCATTCTTGATGCGCACCGTAACACCGGGCAAGGGGTCTCCTTCGGTATTTACCACAGTGCCGCTGATGATTCGATCTTGTACTGCCGAAGCCGCTTTTTTTATAATAATATTCTTATCCAAAATCTCATAGCTCAAGCCTTGGTTGACTAGGGTTTGCTCCATCGCTTCCTTGATGGATACACGTAGCAGTTGTAGGCTAACGGGCTTCGTGTTACGGAGCATTTCGGCATCATAAAAGATATGATAATCACTCTGCTTTTGAATTTCTTTAAATATAGCGGTGATGCTGGCGTGTTGCTTATGAATACTGATCTGTTGGGCATAGCTCGCGGCGTTGACTTTCCATAAGCTGATACACAGGAGGATGAATGCGAGCTTCATGACAAGTATGGGTTTGAATAAGGCGTTTCTTTCCCATCTGCGGGAAAAAGCAGTATTTTTTTTATACATTTGATGGTGATTTAATGAATGATCCTACGTTTTTTAAATCCAGGCATTTGATGCTATCGGTCAGGAGCGGTTCCAAGCGTTCCTGACTTTATGTGTCAATGCCGCTTCTAGTTAGGGAGACACGGTAACCCTCCTTCCTGTTATGGTAAATTTAACGGATCCTGTTTGTTCTATCGCATGCAATAGCTGTCGGAAATCAGTATACCTGGATAATGTTCCGCCAAAGGTTTTACCTTTTAGATTTCCTTCATATACGACTTCTATATCGTACCACCGGGCCAAGGTATTCATAACCTGTTTAATGTCATCTTGGTCAAAAACAAAATAACCCCTGGCCCAAGCCATGATTTCGTCTGGATCTACCTCCCGAATAACGATGGGGTGCCCAGTTTCGTTACTAAGTGCCTGTTGTCCGGGGCGCAGTATTTTGGACTGTACTTTCAGACTCCCGGTAAGTAAAGTAGTGACAACATAAGGATCTTCCTGATATGCGCTAACGTTGAATGCCGTTCCTAAGACGTGAATATCGGTGCCTTTTGCTTGCACAAGGAAAGCTTGGTTAGGATGTTTGGCGACATCAAAATAAGCTTCACCTTGGAGTTCCACTTTACGTTCCTGCCGACCGAAGGCGACGGGAAACGTAAGGGAAGAACCGGCATTGAGCTGTACGCGGGTACCATCCGGTAAGGTCAGCTTATAATCCATTCCGATAGGGGTGGTGATGGTATGTAAAGCGGGCGATGGATGAGCCTTTGTGTCTTGGTCTTCGGTATAAATCAGCTGGTTTTGATCTCTTTTTACATGTGTGCCGGATTGAAAGGTCTGAACGCCTTCGCTGAGTGCATTAACAGGGATTTGATGTCCGTCTGATAGGGTAAGCATAACTTCTCTTCTATCCGATGTAAGTGTATCTTCTTCTTGAGTTAGCAACTTTTCTTTGGCCGCTTGAAGTGGAAGGGGGGTATATTGCCTAACTAATAAAGTGGCGAGACATACCAGCGCTGCTATGCTCGCGGCAATCAACCAGACCTTTGGTTTTTTCCTCCGGGCTTGTGTGTTAAGCTGTGGCGAAGTCATTATCCCGTGTAAGACACGCTCTGCATCCAATTTGATCGGGAGCTGCTGATTTGCTTGCTGCCAAGCTTTGTCAAATAAGTCCAACAGTTGCTCGTTTAATTGCGCTGTATCTGCTTGTTGTATATAGTTTACGAGCTCCTCGAATTCGGATTCGCTGATTTGCTCATTCATATAAGCCTTTAAAAGCGTAATAAATCTTTCTTCTTTGAAGCGCATCGTTATTGGTTAGCAGGGGACAGTTTTATCCCTTTTATATATAGATACGGATAAGGAAGGGGATCGAACTAGTGTAAAAGGAAAAAAAATAAAAAAAAGATAGTGATATCATTTTTTGAAATAAATATCTTCATGGTTTTTAAAGCACTTACGAGGTGATTGCGTACGGTATTGCGGGATATTTTGAGATTTTTGGCGATTTCGTCATACGACAAACCCTCTAAGCGATTAAGCTGAAAAACAAGCCGTTGCTGATGGGGTAATTGTTTCATTCCAGCATCAATACATTGCCGCAAATCGTGTAGCAATAGTTGCTCTTCGGTGTGGTTGCTTACATCGTTCACCACGTATTGCAAATGCTCTTTCAATTTGTTTTCTGTAATTACTTTGCGAAAAGCATCGATCGATAAACGTCGGGCGATAAGGTATAAGTAGGGATATAGTGGCTGCTGGCTGTCTAATTTATGCCGGTTCGCCCATAGCTTGATAAAGGTTTCCTGCAGGATTTCCTCGCTATGGCTTTGGTCTTTTAACAAGGCATAGATGAAACGATAAACAGCAGGATGTAGTTGCTCGTACAGTACCCTAAACGCGCGTTTATCTCCCGATTGGAGCGCAGTAATCAAAAGAGATTCATCCTTTTCTACGACTGATACTGGTTTCATCTATTTATTTTTAGCTTTTCATTTGTCAGATGGAGCCTTTGATGATTGCTTTAATCATGCCGGGTTCATATTGGTTATGAGTGCTAGGTCTACCGTACAAACGTATAGAATTTAATTGGTATTTGCAATCCTTTGCACAGCCTGTCAATAAAATGACCATATGGGCATTGATTGGCCATTTGCAGTAACCGCTGGACGTTAAATTCAATTTAAGTATGCTCTAAAATAAAATTCGTCTTCCTGCTTTCAGCTATTTTTATATAGAACCTATATTCTATTGCACGGAAAATTCTATTTCCTATGTAAGGTTGAAATTTCAAAGGAATTAGCTCCACGCTTACGCAGTTGGATTTTGGAAGCAATAGGGAAAATTGAGAAGGAGGATGGAAGTTAAGATCGCTGTCAATTCATTTGGCATTGGTTTTCATATATCCATTATTCTTTGAACTGTTGACTGAATTTTTCGACGGCTGCTTCAAGTGCACGATTGGCTTCTATCAAAATGGCAGGCTCTATTTCTTTAGTGGTACTATAATCTTTGAACAAGGCCTGCTGTGAAGCGAACTCCAGATAGGCCATCACTTCTTCGCAATCCCAGAAAAAATCATAGATAAAAGCGACACCGGTATCTGCTGCATCTTGATAGGTTGCCAATTGTTTCAGCAGAGAGAGCATCGGTGATATCTCTGTATAATTCTCACTAAAAAAAACAACGATGAATGTCCATCTTTCCGTATTTTTGTCGTAATGCTCAACACCCCCGAAATCTCTTCCATTAAGCAATTGGTCGAAGACGGCACGGTTGTTCTGAACGCGATAATAGGGGAGGTCCGATAAAGGTTGTTTGCTATACATTCTTCGGCTGTCCCACCATTTCGACCAGTTTTCATCGATGCTTTGCGGCATGGGTTTCTCTTGAAAAAAGTGTTGAAGTTTTTCTTCTTTGATCTGGATGTTGATATAAAGCGAAGAGTATTCTGACATGATCTAAAAATTAAATTATTCCGAATTTAAAGAAAAAATGGTTTACTCCAATGAACAACATCGAAGTAGAAACTGCAGCGCTTAACTTTGCTGAGCTCGCGCTGCATACCCTCATATTTTTGTGTTACTTAAATTCAGGTAAATTTATACGACTGATTATATCATATAACGATTCCGTTGATTTTGCCATACGCTATTCAACCCAAATATCTAAATTTAATTTGGTGATTGCTAGCCGTGTCCTGTACGGCTAGCTTTTTGGGAAGGTCGTTTGACTCATTTACCTTTTTTTTTCGATAAAGCCCTCTAACGCAAAAGGCTTCCACATAATAATAGTTGGAACTGTTAAGAATTCGCATAATTCTTCGCCAGTATATAAAAAAGTGGGTGTTAGCTGGGTGATGCCCTCGTACTGCCCGCAACCGAACAACAACTGTTCGATATCGAACAGCCTTGGTAAGGAATGGCCTACCAGTGTGCTTTGCAGCGTTTTCTTTACAGATGGCAGATTAATTGTAGTAGCATGGTTCAATCTGTTTCATTATGATCAAGCATTACTTTAAGACCGCTTTACGTAACCTTTGGAGAACCCGTAGCTTTAGCTTTCTCAATATCTTCGGACTCGCTGTAGGCATTGCCACGGCATCGCTGATTTTTTTATGGATTGAGGATGAAGCCGGGTACGATAAGGACTTCCCGAACAATGAAAATATATACATAACGAAATCGAAACAACCTTCGGGTGAAGGGGTGCGGGTTTTTGATGCCGTTTCAGGCCTTTTAAGTGACGCGATGAAAGCTGAAATACCAGGTGTTAAATACAGTGCACGTGCAGATTGGGGCAGATCTTTTCTGTTTACGAAAGACGAACGGTCGATTTACCAGAACGGACAAATTGTAGACCCTGAATTTATGGACATTTTCTCGCTTGAATTTGTGGAAGGGAACAGATCGAGTGCATTGGTAAGGCCTGATCAATTGGTTATCACACAATCTGCAGCTAATCGCATCTTTGGACAAGGGTCGGCGCTTGGAAAGACTGTACGCGTGAATAACGATAAGCGTTTTGTGGTGTCTGGTGTGGTTAAAGATCTTCCGAGGAATAGCAGCATTCAGTTTGATTGGCTTATCTCATTTGAAGAGTTTGAAAAAGATAATGCGTGGGTACGTGATTGGGGCAATTCGGTTGTGATGACTTATGTACAACTGGAACCAGCTGCCAGCTTAGCAAACGTGAACAAAAGGCTTTTTGATTTGGTAAAACGTCAACCGGGCAATGAGCAAGCAAACATTCGAAACTTTCTGTACCCGATGGAGCGCTGGCGGCTCTACAATAATTTTGATAAAAATGGGAATGAACAGGATGGCCGTATGAAATACATTCGCTTGTTCAGCATCATTGCCTGGGTTATATTACTCATCGCCTGTATCAATTTCACGAATCTCACAACCGCCAGATCTGAAAAGAGGGCGAAAGAAGTAGGTATGCGTAAGGTCGCAGGAGCTCGCAGGGCTTCGCTGATCGGCCAATTTTTAGGGGAATCGCTTATCCTGGCTACGATATCGGCTTTGCTTGCTATGGTGTTTATATACAGTTCGATTGGTGCGTTTAACGCCCTGGTTGGAAAAGAATTAGTGATTAATTTATTCAAACCAGCCCATCAGCTTTTTTTGATAAGCATTGTGCTGATTTGTGGTTTATTGTCCGGGATCTATCCTGCCTTTTATCTCGCCTCTTTTAATCCGATAAGCACCTTAAAAGGGGCCAAGCAAAGGATCGGATCGGTGGGATTTATTCGCCGTGGTTTGGTAGTGCTCCAGTATGCAGCATCTGTCACGCTCATTATTTGCACCGTGATCATTTTCCAGCAGATTCGGTATGCTAAGGGGCGCGACTTGGGTTTTGACCTTAGTCAGGTGCTGACAGTTCCTTTGCGAGGGGAGGCCGTGAAACACTCGGATCTCATCAAGGAACAGCTGCTAGCAACAGGCCGTGTGGAAAGTGTAGGAGCGGGTGCTGGAAGTATACTGAATTTTGGCGTGAGGACCGACCTGGACTGGGCCGGGAAGGATCCCAATCAACAGATAGATATATTTTATTCTTGGGCGGATGAGGGCATTATTCCGGCCATGGGATTGGAATTAGTGGATGGCCGTAACTTTCACCCGAATATACAGGGAGATAGCAGTAGTTTCCTGGTCAACGAAACTTTTGCAAAGCTGATCAGCGCGGACGGAAAAGTTGCTGGCCGGCAGGTTTTCTGGGAAGATGAACCGTTCACCATTGTAGGGGTGGTAAAAGACTTTGTTTATAATGATGTTTATAGCCCAACCGCACCGGTATTTTTCCGTCCTTATACGGGTAACGGAGGGATGCTGAGTATTAAAATTAAGGCAGGGGCAGACCTCGCTAAAACAGTTGAACAGATCGAACAGGTCATGAAGGCCAATAACAAGGAATTTCCATTTGAATATCAGTTTCTGGATGAAGCTTTTAATGAAAAGTTTAAATCCGAAATGCTCCTCCAGAAACTGGGCAGTATATTTGCGGTCTTGTCTATCATTATCTCTTGCCTCGGTTTGTTTGGACTTGCCGCCTTCACAGCCGAAAGGCGTACGAAAGAGCTGGGTATCCGAAAGGTATTGGGCGCTTCCATTTCTTCATTGATCAGTTTACTTAACCGAGAGTTTGTTATACTTATTCTGATTTCCTGTCTGGTATCATTTCCTCTGGCGTGGTGGGTAATGAACGACTGGCTAGATAACTTTGCGTATCGTACTGATTTACAGTGGTGGGTGTTTGCTTTCACAGGATTAGGGGCTTTGATACTTGCACTCTTTACCGTGAGTTCACAGGCGATAAAGACTGCTCTTACGAATCCGACAAAGAGCCTTCGAGAAGAGTGACAACGTGGAGTCCACCAAACCCTTTCTTAAGCGTTTGGGTGATTATTTATTAAAACAATGTGCTAATGTTGAGCTGCAGAAATTCCTGCCAAGGTAAACTGCTGTCACCAACTAACAGAACCTGGTCAGGCTTTTGCGTTTTTTGAAATACTTGCATGCCGGATGTAGTTTGTGCATGACCGCTTTTTATCTCTATGCCGATTACCTTACCCCGGTATTCCAAAACAAAATCGACTTCATAATTTCCCTCCCGCCAATAATATAATTGGAAACCAGTACTAAATGAACTGTTGATTAGGTAGGCACCGATTGCAGATTCAACCATTCTTCCCCAGGAATCGGGCTGCGATCGTACTTCTTGAAATGTTTCCACCCTTTGGGCACTGATAAGCGCAGTGTTATGCACCTGAAATTTTGGACTGGACGATCGCTTGCGTATCAGTTTATTGTCAAACTTCTCTAATCCATTTAGCAGACCTGCTGTATTTAGAAGGCCGAGATAATGAGCCAGTGTGGTTGTATTTCCAGCGTCTAACAGTTGTCCCATTATTTTCGTGTAGGATAGTATTTGTCCGGAATAATTGCAACCGATCTCAAAAAGTCTTTTCATGAGTGCCGGTTTGTCTACTCGAGTAAGCATTAATATGTCTTTAGAGATACTGGTTTCGATCAGGGACCCAACAACGTACTGTTTCCACCTCTCTTCATCTGAAATTAGACTTGCTGATCCTGGATATCCCCCAAACCATACATAATCATCCACCGTCCAGTCAAAGGCCTGTTGCATCTCGGAGAATGACCAGTGCCCCATATAAGTGGTTTCAAATCTCCCAGCCAAGGATTCGGTTAAACCCTGTTGAAGGAGTAAGCGGGACGATCCAAGTAAAATGACTTTTAAGTTGGTTTCTGTTCGGGTGTCTGTATCCCAAAGGAGCTTTACAGTTTCACTCCAATTATTTATTTTTTGTATTTCATCGATGATCAAGAGAAATTCATTGCTCTCCTTTTGCTTCATTTGTATACGCGCAGTATCCCATTGCGCTGAAAGCCAGCTGCCATCAGAAGCAGGTACAGCATCGGCCGAAACAAATAAGTAAGGAATGCTTATTTTTTTTGTCAATTGGGTTATCAAGGTGGTTTTGCCCACTTGGCGAGGTCCCATTAAAATTTGAATGAACTTTCTTTCTTCGTTTATTCTGTTTGTAAGTGTCTGTAAATAAGGTCTTTCAAACATATTTATAAAATTACTCAATACGTTGAGTAAAATTACTCAATATATTGAGTAATTACAAATAATCCATTATTTAGCTTTCTCCAAAGCTAATTTTTTTATCGGCTAGGTTTCCGAGGATGCTAAATCAAGGAACAGTTATCTTATTGCCATTTAAGATTTTTCATCACGCCATATCTTCTACAGGTACTTCCCCAGGCTATATTGCCCAATTGTGCAGCTACAAGAACCTCTCGCATTAATTCGTCCTTTATCTCGTAAGATGCTAGCAAATAGTCATTGGCCATTTGCAATAACTCTTGGACGTTATGTTCAATATCGTTTTTTTCCTTCTGTAGTAAAACGAGGGCATTATATTGCTCGTTCTCTGCTTTTTCTTTAATATAAGAGTGTAGGTCATTAAAAATAAGAATGTTAAAAACGGCTTTTCTGAAATAATGATCGTGTTCGGTAGGGAAATTCAAATTTAATGCATCGTACAGCATGATAAAGAAAATATGCACAGCGATGTTTTTAAGACGTTCATTTAAATAATCGTCCATACTGCTAAAATGCTTCTCCTGGTTACCGTCAAATTCCGTAGGTAAAAAGTCAAGCAAATCTTTATGTACAAGTTCATAGTTGAAGGGGCTCAGCGTTTCCTGTAACAGCTTTTCATAGTAATAAACGATGTCATACTTGTTGCGGTCATATTCGTCCGTTGGAGCCGTGGCCCGCCTACTATGAATATCCATCGCATGATGAACAAAATCCTTGTACCTTACCTTTGCATCTTCTACGTAGAACAGATAAGTGACACTAAAACAGGCCAGGTATAAATGTTTTTCACTGGTTAATATTTTAGGGAGTATGTAGGGAGCCCAGAGCATTTGTTCTTTTATGGTGTTAAAGTCGTAACGCCAGTCGATTCCCTTATTCAATGCTATGTTTGCTGTTTTATGGATCACATCTTCTACTATCATAGGAGTCCTAAATTTTAAGTGCGCTCTAAAATAAAATTCGTGTACCTGCTTTCCGCTATTTTTACACAGAACTTATATTCTACTACACGGAAAGTTTCGGTCTCTTTATAAGATTGAGATTTCGTTTAAAAAAAGAAATTTTTTAGTCTATTTTATTCGTTATCCTTTGTTCTAAAACGAACTCATGTTACTTCGTGGTTTTGCCGCTTTGGCATGATGTTTTTTTTAATTTCATTCTCGTTACCCGGACGCAAAAGAGGAGTTTATGTCGGGCCTCTTCGCATGAAACGCTTCTCTTTCAACTGTGAACAATTTTTACTTTTATGTTTATAATTGAGTATTGATGAGTATATTTGAGATGAATCATCGAACTTTGTGTGACATAACTGTGCAGTGAGCGTTGGGAGCATAAATAAAGAGGTCGACGGTCATTGTTCCACGCAATCAGCTATGAAATTAAAAGGCAAAATTATTGTGATATTAAGTTATATGCGGTTTGATGGATTGGCGTCCACGAATCTAACCATAGCTAAATATCTGAGCAACGAAAATGCCGTTTATTATGTAGATCATCCCTACACATGGCGAGATTATTTTTTTTCGGACAAAGCTAATAGCTCTTTTAAGTGCAGAAAGCCGTTCTTCTCGTGGTTCTCAAAGAAAGTTTTAATGCTGGAAAAATTGAGGCTTATTATTCCCTCTCCGGTACTTCCTATAAACTGGTTGCCGGAAGGACCTTTGTACCGTTTTTTTCTTAAGCTTAATGAAAAGATGATTGCCCGGAAGATACGAGCTGTTTTGGAGAAGGACGGAGTAACGAATTATATTTTTATCAATTCCTGGAATTTCCATTATCCGAATATAGGTAGATACCTGAAGGCCGATTTGTATGTTTATCATTGCGTTGATCCTTTGATAACCCCCTATGATAAAAAGCATGGCGAAACTTCAGAAAAGATATTGGTAACAGAAAGTGATGTAGTGATCTGTACGAGTAGGGCATTGGAACGTGAAAAGAAACTGCTGAACCGACATACATTTTTTATTCCGAATGCGGCTGATTTAGTGCTTTATTATCAAAAAAATAGAGGAAAAATAGTGAAGCATCCTGCAGTTAACACAATTCCTTATCCTAGGGTAGGGTATATCGGCGCGGTGGAGCGGCGCTTAGATTTTGATCTGCTATATAAGGTGGCGACCAAAAATAGCGATATGCAGTTCGTTTTTGTAGGACCGGTGAGTCATGATGTGGTGCCAAAATGGTTTTTTGGTCAACCCAATGTGCATGTGATACCGGCTATCCGTTACGAAGAGGTGCCGGCATGTATAGCGAGCTTTGATATTTGCATTATACCCTTCAAAAAGGATGAGGTAAGTGATACGATTTTTCCGCTTAAACTTTTCGAATACTTAGGTATGGGCAAGCCGGTTGTGTCTACTGATTTTAATCTCGACTTGCAAGAGTTTACAGGCAACGTAGTACGTTTTGCCGCTTGCGACATCGGTTTTAGTGATCAGCTTAAAGAGGCATTGATAAATCCTCAGAAAGGGCTGGAAAAACGGCTACATATTGCAGCGCAGAATACATGGCAGCAACGGGTGAGTCAATTTGGTGACTTAGTTTGTGAATGCTTAAATGATAAAAAGATGTCAATTTAATTTTCATGTGTATATTAACGGGCTTCATATGGTGCATCAGATAGCAATAGACAAAATTAAAATCCTTTACCTGGATGACGAACTGCACAGCTTACATGCTTTTAAAGCAATGTTGCGGGAAGCCTATGAAGTGTTTATTACCACAGAGGAAGAGCGTGCCTATGAGCTGTTGGCCGAACATAAGGATATACGGATTGTTTTTTCCGATCAGTCCATGCCAACACATTCGGGAACCGATTTCTTTGAAAAAATAAGTCATTTACACCCATTGCCGATACGAATCTTGGTTACAGGATACAGTGAGGATGAACAACACATTATTGACGCAATTAACAGAGGTAATATTTTTCGGTACCTGAAAAAGCCATGGAGCATAGATATGCTGCATAGGGTGATAGGGGAAGCCAATAGAAGCTATGTAACGACCTCCTTGCTCCAACAAAAGAATAGCGAGTTAACCGAGGCCTATGCTGAACTAGATAAATTTGCTTATAGTGTCAGTCATGACATGCGAGGTCCTTTGGCAGGCATTATGTCGGCCATGCAGTTGTTACGTATGATTGATGATCCGGCCGAGCGTGAGGAGATTGTCGAGATAGCTATTAATTCTGCTGAGCGATTGGATCGTTATATTATTAATCTGCATGATTATTATAGTGTGAGACGTGGCCAATTAACCATCGCTGAAATAAATTTATTGGCGCTGAAGCAAGAGCTAGAGCAGCTCTATGAGGCAATAGCCAATGCTAAGCAAATCCAATTTAGTATAAGTCTACAAAACGAAGAGCCCTTCCGGAATGACGAAATGGCCATCAGGTTAATCCTCACAAATCTTATTTCAAACGCCTTCAAATATCAGAAAAAGTCTTCTGGACCGAAGTATGTGGAAGTAGCGATTGAAGTGACTAAAGGAACTGCAGTCTTTTTCGTCCGGGATAATGGTATCGGTATAAAAGAATATTATCTTGATGAGATATTCACGTTGTTTTTTAGAGCATCTTTGGATGAAGCCGGTAGCGGATTAGGACTTTATAATGTTAAAAGCGTGGTGGAGCAATTGGGAGGGCAGATTAGTGTCGAATCGACAGTTGACGTTGGGTCGACTTTCAAGGTGGTACTCCCAAACAAATAATTTTCGAGCATTTTGTTTAAATTTGAATACTAAATACTATAAAATAGGTCTATTATGATGTTCTCTTTTCTTGTAATTGATGATGACGATCTGGATGGTTTGATAGCCAAAAAATTTATCTCTTTAACGGGAAAAGCGAAAAATGTGCTTTTGATGCAGAGCGGAAGAGAGGCCCTAGATCACCTAGCAGCTTTTGAGCTTACCACGGTAGACGCTACTTGGATTATTGTGCTGGATTTAATGATGCCAGGTATGGACGGCTTTCAGTTTCTTGACGAATTTTCAAAGCTACCCGCCTCTGTGAAACAACATTTCAGAATTATGATTCTGACACTCTCTAGCGATCCCTATCGATTGAAGAAGCTTGCACATTACGCGACTGTGAATGCGGTGCTTGAAAAACCGATTACTTTGGATAAGTTAAACAGCACCCTCGCTAGAATCGAACAAACCATTGTGTGAAATTTGTGTTTTAATCAACAAAAATTCATAACAATTGCATCTTTAATGCGATAAATATGTTGTTTAATGAGAAAAAGTTGTGTCATTTCTATTGATTAAAATGATGGTATAGCTGATTTATTTTTTGTAATAATCTTTTTACATTATTGTTAATGTGTATATTTGTAAAATATTGAGATGTATTTTTTTACGATATTTCACATGAATTTTTACCTTTACTTCTCGTCAAACGGCTAGTCTCTTAAATGTTATAAAATTATGAAAAAGCAAATTCTCGTAGTTGATGATGAGCCGTCCATTTTACAACTGTTGAAGTTCATTCTTGCTAAAGATTACGATGTAGTGTTGAAGAGTAACGGCTACGACGCTACATTATGGTTGGAGGAAGCCAATTGTCCTGATTTGATATTATTAGATGTCGAAATGCCCTACTTTAATGGTCCCGAATTTTTAAAGTCGATCAGAATCAGTGGTTTGTTTCGAGATATTCCGGTGGTTATTTTATCGGTTACCGAAGACATGGATTCCTTAGCACAACGGACTCCCTATTTAGTAAACAAATTTATAAAAAAACCTTTCGACCCAATCTATTTAAGAAATGTAGTGAAAGAACTGTTGGAGGAAAATGTTCATGAAAAATCCTTATGAGGAGCTGGAACAGCGACGTGCATTTGTACCTAACCTTGCCTACTGTGGCCAAAAGTATGTAGACGAATTACAGCACTTACTGGAACGTGATTTTGACCTCAATTTTTTAGCGTCAACCGATGCTTTGAAGATACATCTAGAACACTGCTCCATTATTACAAGTCCGGAGATCATCATAATGGAAGTGGATGAGGAACGGGCAGTTTTTCCATTAATCAATGCGATTAGAACAAACCCGCTTACTTCTGGATCGGTTATTATTTTGATCGCCGATAAAAAGGATGCTGGATTAAAAGCCCGTTCATTGAAGGCCAAAGTTAATGATTTTTATGTTTGCCCTTTTGATAAAGCAGAGCTGATGGAGCGTCTGAAGTTTTTGATTAAGTTCAAATTGATCAAGCCTGATATCAAAAAGCTGATTCCAAACACGGTGCAGGAGTACAAGATACCTCCTGCCAAGCGGCTGTTCGATGTTTTCTTTTCAGCTTTGGCGGTACTGCTACTTTTGCCTGTCTTTCTCCTGATTGCTATCTGTATCAAATTGGAATCAAAGGGGCCTGTATTTTACAAAAGCAAACGAGCAGGTACGGGCTATCGGATTTTTGATTTCTATAAGTTTAGATCGATGGCCGTAGGAGCGGATGCAAAATTAAAGGATCTAGCAAAAACGTCCAATCAATATGCCGGGACGGAGGCCTCGGCAAATGAACCTTTGGCTTTCGTCAAGATTAAAAATGATCCCCGCGTAACAAAGGTGGGAAATTTTATTCGGAATACGAGTCTGGATGAGCTGCCACAACTTTTTAACGTTTTAAAAGGCGATATGTCCATTGTCGGAAATAGGCCGCTTCCACTTTACGAGGCGGAACAACTGACTTCCAATTTATGGTCAATGCGCTTTTTAGGCCCTGCAGGTATTACTGGCTTATGGCAGATTACGAAAAGAGGAAAGAGTGAGATGTCTGATGAGGAACGGAAAGGACTGGATAATTTCTACGCGCAACATAGTTCCGTATGGATTGATTTAAAAATTCTGTTAAAAACTTTTCCGGCGCTTTTACAAAAAGAAAAAGTATAAATTTTAGAAACGTATTTATAACCTATGAGAATACAGTTTACCCTTATTAGTATGTTTTTCCTGGCTTGTTTTAACTTGAGCGCGCAGGAATCTATCATCGAGGATGTCAATTATGCACAGCTAGAGCGCTTCATTGAATTGGCGAAGGAACATTACCCGCGGAAAAAAATGTTCGAAGCGGCGGAAGAAAAGGCAAAAGCAGGCGTTCCCGCTGCGAAAGTTTCCTATCTGGATATACTAAATGCCTCATATTTCTACCGGCCGGAGGGTAAAAGTGCCATTGACGTAGTCAATCCGTATATAATCAATGGATTTCAATTCGGCGCGACACTGAATGTTGGAAATTTTTTACAAAAGCCTCATGAAGTTAAACAAGCGAAAGCAGACTACAAATTAGCGCAATACGAATCGAAAGAATATGACATCTTGTTGAGCAATGAGGTCAAAAAAAGGTATTACGATTATATCCTTCAGCAGCGCAAACTCAAGATCAAAACACAGGCAGAACAAGATGCGAATAGCCTGATGGAAGATCTCCGATTTAAGTTTGAAAAAGCCGAAATCACCCATGATGTATATAGCGAGGCACGCGCTGCTTTAACGACTGCAGAAACGGATAAAGTGGAAGCAGAAGCTGATTTCTTAAAGTCGCGGGATGCACTGGAGGATATCATCGGTATGAAGCTAACAGAAATTAACTAAGAGTGAGCGTAAAGAACGGATAAGCTATGGATATTAAAGCCCTATTGAAGCACTACGGTAGGTATAAATGGTTGATTATCTCTGTACCCCTATTGTGTGTGGTGGTTACTTATTTCTTAGTGAAAGATCTGCCTCAGAAATATATTTCACAGGCGCAGGTAGCTACGGGCTTAACTGATGAATCGCAGCGAACCGCTGACAGTCAGAACCTCGACTATTTCAGAGTGACCACACAATTTGGCAATATCATGGAAACGATGCGCAACCGTACCGTTTTGAGTATACTGACCAACAGTCTGATGTTACATGATCTGCAAAATCCGGTGACGGCTTTTCAACCTTGGAGTGATTTGTTGCAGAAACTTTCACCGCAAGAGCGGGAAAAGGCTGCCTCATTCGTCCGTCAGAAGCTAATAGCACGTGAGCCCATTACCTTAAACGACAATAAAGCAGCAGGTATACCTTTGCTGGATATTGCCAAATCAATGGCTTATGACGAAAAAGGGCTGTTGAAAAATCTGAACATTCAACGCCTCGGAGAAAGTGATTTTATCAATATTGAATTTACTTCTACCAATCCTGACCTCTCGGCTTATGTGGTAAACACGCTGGCGCAGGAATTTTTGACTTATTACACAAATACTACTTTTACCAATCAACGTAACTCGCTGACCTTGCTGGATTCGCTCTTGAAGGATAAAGAACGGGTAATGACCGAAAAAAATGCGGAACTGAAAAATTATAAGATAGGCAGTGGGGTATTAAATTTGGACAAACAATCTGATGTCATTTATACCCAGATATCGCAAATAGAGGCCAAAAGGGCCGAAACAATCAGTCAGATCCAGTCATTGAAGGGAGCCTTAAAGGCGATCAATACGAAATTGGCGGCCGGTGGGGAAGCTTCTACAGGCGGTACTTCCCTTGAGGAGAATAACCAGATTATTGATCTTGAAAATCAATTGAAAATTGCCAATCAGCAATATATTAAGAATAATTTCAGGGCAGAGGATAAACGGCAGATTGACTCTTTGTCTGCATTGAGACGGCTCAAAGTTGCCGCTGCTGCTGACAAGTATATAACGAGTCCATCTGCTGTAAGAAAAGAATTGAATGATCAGCGACTCAAACTGGAAACTGATCTGGCACTTGCGCAGAATAGTATGTCGTCCATAGAAGCCGAATTGGCTACCCTGCGTGGCCGCTACAGTTCATTGGTGCCGACGGATGCGGGCGTGCAGAATTTAGAGCGAGATGCTGATGTGGCCACAAAAGAGTATATGGATGCCTTGACACGCTATAATCAGACCAGCGTCGAAAAGAATACTACCGCCAAATTACATCTGGCGCAACCTGGCTTACCGGGAACGCCGGAACCATCGAAAGGTTTTATTTATGTGGGCCTCGCTGGTTTTGCCGGTCTCTCCTTGTGTTTAGCCATACTCACAATAGCTTTCGTATTGGATAAAACGATCCGTACGCCACGGGATTGGAAATCCGCAACAGGGATCAACGTGGTGGGAAGTTTAAATTTTATTCAGGAAAAGAATAAGGATCTTCGGGATATTTGGGAGGATAATGCTATTGTTGGTAACTATAGTATTTATAAGGATCTTTTGCGTTCCTTGCGTTTTGAGGTAGACCGCGAGCTGCTAACAGTTGAGGGCAACGTCCTTGGTGTGACGAGCTTGTATCGCGGAAGTGGTAAAACGTTCTTGAGTTCCAGCTTGGCCTATGCCTTCGCTATGACTGGCCGGAAGGTTTTGCTGATTTCAGAACACTCACCAAATTTAGCCAGCATGATCCGTAATGATCAGGAGCAGCCCATGCAAGGGTTTGAATCATTTCTGGTAAAGAAGGAAATTAAGGTAGAGGATCTGATTACTATTTTGAACCGAACCCCAGGGAGTAAATCCCTATTGGAAATGAAGGATGCGAACAGCTTAATAGCAGGATTCTCTTATCTGAAAGACAAGTTTGACCTGATTATTATTGATATGGATAGCCTACAGGACATGAACCGCGTGAAAGAATGGATGATGTTTGTGAGCAAATTCCTGTTGGTATTTGATGCGGGAACAAAATTAGATGATCATAGTTTAGAACTACTGGAACAGGTTAGGAAGGAGCCTGGTTTTTTAGGAGCCGTGTTAAATAAAGTGGTGCTAAATCAACCTGTATAGGAGGTTTACAAAATACCGATAGGGTTCAAATATATGGAAATGGTAATCCCTTATAGCCGCAAAGTAATTGTCGCATGTGTCTCGTCTGCACTGATCATATCGGTGATGACACCAAGAATAGGGCTCGCGCTTCCTGTATTGGCTTCGGTTTTTTGCTTTGGATTGATATATACGATTTTCTTATTTAAGGATCCTGCTGTTGGACTTTATACGACCTTGGCATTTTGCTTTCTCATGCCCATGTTAGGGCGTGAGCTAAACGGCGTGCCCTTCGGTATTGGGGTGGAAGTATTACTGATCGGCACGTGGATAGCAGTTTTGTTTAATCATCACCTGTATGATTGGTCTGTTCTTCGGGTAGATTTGGTGGCATGGACCGCTGGCTGGTTTATTATCTCTGTCTTAGAGGTATTCAATCCGGCCGGCGCAAGTGTGATGGGCTGGATACAGGAAATCCGTAATTCCGCATTGCACGCCATGTTATTAATCCCTTTAGCTCTTTTAATTCTTCAGCAGAAGAAAGTGTCTTCAGTGAATTGCATACTTTGGATTTGTCTTGCTGTATCTGTATTGGCGGCAGTAAATGGTTATAGACAATTAAAGATCCTCACGCCGGGCGAGCAAATTTTTTTGCAGGAGATGGCTTCAACGCATTTGATATGGGGAAAACTACGTGTATTTTCCTTTTATACGGATGCTGGCCAGTTCGGCGCCTCTCAGGCACATATTTTATTGGTAGCAGTGCTCTTAGCTCTCGGCCCGTTTAAATGGTGGGTGAGAGGATTGTGCCTGGTTGGCGCTGTAAGCTTGTTGGTTGGCATGATGATATCCGGAACAAGAGGTGCCTTTTTCGTGCTTTTTTTTGGCGCTTTCTTTTCGCTGATTCTCTTTAAGAATTTTAAAGCGTTATTGTTGGGAGGACTGGCGATGATGCTATTGGTAGGATTTCTGAAGTTTACTACTATAGGAAACGGGAACTACGAGATAGCGCGTCTAAGAACCGCGCTGGACCCGCAAGACGCCTCATTAAATTTACGCTTTATAAACCAGCGGAAGCTTGCAGATTATTTGAAGACGAGACCTTTTGGCGGAGGGTTGGGCGTGATTGGCGTTTGGGGACATGAATATAATAGTGATAAATACCTGTCAACGATTGAGCCGGATAGTTATTGGGTAAAGGTATGGGCCATGTATGGTATTGTTGGCTTCACAATTTGGTTTTGCATGATGATGTACTTGTTTGGCAAATGTGGCGGTATCATTTGGAAAATTCGCAATCCAAAACTCAAAATCAAGCTGGTTGCACTGACCGCCGGAGCCTTTGGGGTCTTTATTGCCAGTTATGGTAATGAGGTCATTAACAGAGTGCCTTCCTCACTTGTGGTGTATGTGTCGCTCGCCTTAATATACCTCGGACCAGCATTTGATCGGCAGGTGAATCGAATGAATTCTTTATCTAATCCTAGCTGATATGCCTTTTGAACTGTTTTTATTGCCAGGTATTGTATGTTTGATTTTTGGTTTCTATAAAGGAATGAAGTTTTACAAGGATAATGATTGATTGTTGCAAGAGATAAATGTATGCTGAAAGGGCAATGTATAATTGTGGTTGGTCAACAACCTTGGGACATCGATATAGGCAGTAATTGCAAGGATATAGCACTTGAATTCAGTAAAGATAATCGGGTGCTTTATGTAAATGCACCACTGGATCGGATCACAGCCATCAGGCGGGCGGGAGAGCAAGAAGTCATCAGAAGAAAGCGAGTTATCCGGCATCAGGAAGAGGGCTTGTTGAAGGTAAATGATCGTTTGTTTGTACTGTATCCCGATTGTCTGGTTGAATCCGTAAATTGGTTGAAACCCTATTTTCTATTCGATTTCTTTAACCGGTTCAATAATAAAAAATTTGCGAAAGTAATCGCTCATGCCATAAGACTCTTGGATTTTACCGACTTTATCTTGTTCAATGACAATGAAATTATTAAATGTTTTTATCTGCAAGAGTTGCTGAAACCAAAGTTAAGTGTTTACTATTCACGTGACTATATTTTGGGTACACCCTACTGGCGCCGCCAAGGTCTGATTGCTGAGCCCAAAATGCTTGAAAAGGTTGATCTGTGTGTGGCTAACTCGGCTTACCTGAAGAAATATTGTAAACAATACAATCCGCATAGCTATGATGTGGGGCAGGGATGCTGGTTGCCTGAGCCCGCACAGGAATATGTCACTCCGGCTGATATGATAACGATACCCAGGCCTATCATCGGTTATGTGGGTTCACTGCAGAGCAGTAGGCTGGATATGGAACTTTTGCTGAAAATAGTTGCGAGCAAACCGTACTGGCAGTTGGTATTAGTTGGGCCTGAAGATGAACAATTTAAAAGCTCTCGTTTACACGTTTGCGCAAACGTTCATTTTTTAGGTAGCAAGTATCAGCAGGAGCTGCCAGCTTATGTGAACGCTTTCGATGTCTGTATTAATCCGCAATTGGTGAATCCACTCACGATTGGAAATTATCCGCGTAAAATAGATGAGTATTTAGCACTTGGCAAGAAGGTCGTAGCGATGTCAACGGATGCCATGCTGCTGTTTAAAGAATATGTTTACCTAGCCAATAACCAAGATGAGTACATCGAAAAGATAACAGAAGCCCTGTCAGAATCTTTTAACTTAGAACGTGTAAAAGCGCGCATGGACTTTGCCGCTTCTCACACTTGGTCGAATTCGGTTTCGTCCATTTACAGAGCCATGCAGCAGCGATTAAGCGAATTAGTAAGGAAAAATAAAAAAGAATGATTGCCTTAAAAATCATATGGTGGTTGGTACAATGCGTTATATTATTTAACTTATTGATGCCCATTATTTTTTATTGTTTCTATAAGTTGATTTCCCGCAAGATGCCTCCACCGGTACCTGCTACAGAAGCGGACTATGCTATTATTGTAACCGCCTATGAAGATGTTTCAATGCTCCCCGCCGTTGTTCAGTCATTACTGGCGCTCGATTATCAGCGGTATACAATATACGTAGTTGCTGATAAGTGTGATACTTCTTCGTTACAATTTGATTCGGATCAGGTGGTGTTACTCCAGCCGGAAGTGGTGCTGGCCGGAAATGTGCGATCTCATTTTTATGCAATAGAACGATTTCAACGATCACATGATCGATTGACGATTATTGATAGCGATAATCTAGTACACAAAGATTATTTAAAAGCCTTGGACGAGTACTTTGCATTGGGATTTGATAGTGTACAAGGCGTACGTATGCCTAAAAATACGAATACCATGTATGCTTCTTTGGATGCAGCGCGCGATCTATATTATCATTTTTATGATGGAAAGGTTTTGTTTTCGTTGGGATCTTCGGCTACACTGGCAGGTTCCGGAATGGCTTTTAAGGTGGATCTTTATCGGGAGATATTCTGTAATAGTGGGGTGCAGGGCGCTGGATTTGATAAGGTCTTGCAATATGGTATTGTACGCAAGAATCTCCGTATCGCTTTCGCTGACAAGGCGATCGTGTGGGATGAGAAAACAGCCAGGACCGATCAGCTAGTGAAACAGCGAGCCCGTTGGATAAACACTTGGTTCAAATATGCAGGCTACAGTTGGAAATTAATCTTTTTTTCTTTTTCAAATGCAAGCATCAATCAGTTTCTTTTCGGCTTGGTTTTAATGAGGCCGCCTTTATTTATTTTCCTCGGGCTGGGCTCTTTGTGTTTTGTGGTAAACATGCTGACACAAAATTGGTGGATTGCCTGCTCGTTTGTGCTCGGATTTCTTTTGTTTGTGAGTGCTTTTCTGTTGGCATTGAAAGAAGGGAATGCGAACAGAAGAATATATAAAGCCTTGAAAGGAGTGCCTAATTTTATATTCTATCAGCTGAAAGCGCTATTATTGGCCAGAAGGGCAAACAAGGTTTCGGTGGCAACGAAACACGATTATCATCAACAACAGGAGTAACGGTGAAATTAGCTTCTGTTTTTTTTGAGGCGCTTGAAATGGATGTCATAATTGAACTTTATTTGCCTGAAAAGATCGCGCCCCCACTTTAGGAGAAAAAAGTTACTGTAACGCAGTTTATTTCGAATCATGGTGCTGGGTTCGTCGCTGGTATTCACCTGCTTAAAAAGGGCCCGATAGTCACGATGAAATAACACTTCACCTTTGTTTTGTATAACACTCAAACACATATTGTATTCTGTCACATCACCTTTTATTCCTTCTTTGTATCGCCCGAATTTCTCAAAGAAGTTGCTGCGCCGTAGATGGGGGTGGTCACTGTACATATGTAGCTTGTTGTATTTGATGCCGAAACTTTTAAATAGTAATTTAGAAAAGTGTTCGTCATAAGGGCGGCTGTAAGGAAAAGGTATATACGAATAGAACCTGACGAGATCAATTTTTTGATCTCTTTCCATGTGATGCAGTGCCATACCCAGCCTTTCTATAAACAAAGGCATAGGTATAAAGTCTTCCTGCACATAAAGCGTATAGAGCTTGCTTACGACGTCCTGTCCCTTATTCAAGTTATTTCCAAGTCCACGGTTTCGCTCTGACGTGACGCACCGAAAGTTAAATTGCTCCTGCAATTGACGGATGTATTCTATGTGCTCCGGTCTGCTGCCATCGTCCGAAACAATGATTTCTCCAAAAGTGCAGTTCAGGTTTGAAAATGCGTTTAACAAATTGTGTAGTGACCTGCTGCGGTTGTAGTGTGTAATTAATAAGGAAACAGATGGGAATTGATTCATAACCTAAAGTGCAAAATTAGTCATTCTTCGAGGTCTTCGTGTCGTGTGGTTCTTGTTTGCGTAGTAGGCTGGTGAAACGTTTGGTTTCCTTGGCAATTCTTAATTTCATAGCTTGCCAGAGACTGCCATCTTGTTTCAAGGTGCGCGGTTTCGTCCATACCCGCGCCCGTGTCCGTTTAAGTTGTTTCACTGTTCCGTAGTGCATTAGATCAAAACAAAGACGCCCATCTTCGCCTCGGATCTTTTGCATTACGTAGCCTATTTTTTTGCCGTATTCCGTAACATACCCAAAACTCATACCATAGGCGTTGAGGTGGGGTCGATGGAGGTGCCTGAAAGAAGCGATGATGTCTTTTAGACCTTCGTATAAATAGAGTTTCCATCGTGGATAGCCCTCTTCCGGAATAAATGAATAACGACCGTATACAGCAACGACCTCACGCTGCTCCAATAGCTCAACCATGTCATCAACCCACTTCCTGGGATATAGCACATCGGCATCCGCTGATAGAAGGTATTTTCCCCGCGCGTGATCTAGTCCCATCTGCCTTCCAGGCCCCCATCCCTGAATGGGTTGAAAATAATGTTTTACATGTAAAGCTGCCAACGTATCGCGGGTCCGATCGGTTGAGTTGTTGTCTACTACGATGATCTCCAGCGGAATGTTGGTCTCGAAGTCGGCCATGCTGGCGATGGTTTTCACCACATTCGTTTCCTCATTCCAGGCAGTAATGACAATGCTAACGAGGGGAGGTGCAGCCTGTAGCCTATCTAGCTTTTTATTGATACCGTCAAAAAAAGCAGCGGGAATCTCTTCAAATTTAGTGAAGGGAAAATCGTACTGTTTGATCCATTTAGGTGTATTTAAAGCAGGCATATGGCATGTGATTTTTTAGGTGTTTTTCATCGTCTTTTTTAATGCTCGGAAAATTTCTTGCGCACCCATTTGATAGGCCTTCTGAAGCCTGAAAGGCGCGTAATGTTTATTAACAGCCTTCAAGGACAGGAAGATCGCAACTAATACCGGAAGTGTATTGGCGAAAACGATTACATAAATATTCTGAAAAACGTACAGTCCAATGCCACCAACGGATAGATTCATGCAAAGCATAATGAGTATTTTTCTGAAATTAATTTCCGGTTTGTGAATAGCATCCAGCATCACAGCTAAAAAGCGGTCTGCCGGATAAAACAAAGCAAAGAGTACAAACAAACGAAAAATATTACCGGCCGTATGGCCGGTTGGATTGTGATAGTATTGACTGCCTCCGATAATTCCCATCGCTAAGTCCGCAAAAAGCAATGCAAACAACAGTGCTGGGATTATTGATAGGGTGATGGTGCCAATATATTTTTGCGTTGTTCGCACTACTTCATGCTTGAGGCCCTGATTGTAGTACTTAGAGAGCATTGGCATGGCTGTTGCAACAAAACTACGTAGCGGGATTTCAACAATTTCCATCAAACGGGTTCCGAGATTATAAATAGCGAGATGTGAAGGTCCTAGTATGAAATTTATGAGGGTAGCATTGGTGACATTGAATAAGTTCGCACTTATAATGGTACCTACTGTATACCGACCAAAATTAAATAATTCGGATATCGCTTTTTTTGTGCTGAATTTTATATAGTGTATTCCTGTCCACCCTTTTATAAGGCAACGCAGACTGGTGCAGACGCTTGCGAATATATTAATGTACATCAAATGCTGCAAGTCATTGCGTTTAAGAAGAATAAGGGCGACAAAGCTTATGATAAGCAAACTTATCTGTATCAAGCGAATAGACAACAGCCGATCAAAGCGTAGCTGGGCCTGAGCAAGGCACATGGCAATAATCATTGGTAAGGATGCAACAAAATTGAAAGAGAAGTAGCTTATAAAGTTACGCAAGCTCGCATCTTTGATGTAATGGATAAAAAGTAGCGATATCAGGTCGATGACAATCGCAGATGAGGTAATACCGCCAAGTATAATCCAGGTAGAGCCGACGAGTTGCCGTTGCCGTTTGAAAGTGGCTCCGGCATAAAATTTAACAAAGGCCGTGCTCAAAAAGCCCTGACGAAACATGTCAAAAAAAGCAAGTGTGGTCTGAAAAAAGAACCAGATACCGATCTCCTCGATTTCCATAAAGCGGTAGAGTACAGCAGAAAATAGGAATGTCAGTACGGACATGCTACCTGTGCCCAGTAAAGACAATAGATGAATATTTTTAAATAATTTTCCTGTTTTCATTTATACAAAACACGCACTGGTTACTTGATTTTCGCTTACTTGCTATTTAACCAATACAAAGGTCGGTTTTTCATTTACATTTAGCTCAATCCGATTATTTTTTATCCGTTGATCTATTCGCTTCCCACGGGTTTTTCCCACTATGGGTTCAATAATCGTCGCATGTCTTGCGCGGGACTTAATTTTCAATCGGTAATTGTTTTGCTGATAACCAGTTGATGTGCCAGACCAAAGTACATAGACTAGCTCATTCTTCGACAAGTGTTTGAATTTATAAATTAAAATCGTGGGATGCGTTGATCTTTCTTCTCCGGCAAACACCATATTCGTTAAAACATTTTTCATGGTATAAACATAATACCAAGATGTCTTCGGTTCCCAGACGCCTTTTTCACTAACTAGTCCGCTGGAAGAAAACTGTATGGGATCATTTGGATTTACATCGCGCAACATGTACAATTGGGCTCTGTCTACACCTGCGGCTGCAAAGGCAAGGTAGGCTCGCAAAATCCATCGTGCCTGCACTTCTCTGATGTCTGACTTGCCGATAGCAGGGGGGCTTAGAACGGACCCCGGATGGGTATCCCAACCGAATTCGGAAATCCATACCTCCAAATTTGGCAAGTGTTCATTCCGGTAAGCAACCAGCGCGGCGGCTTGTTCTTTGAATTTGGCCTGCTCAGGACTAATGGCCGGCCCACCTCCTTGCCAGTCTTTCCCGTTTTTCCACGCATAGGTGTGTACGTTAATAACATCTGCCGCAAACTTTTTGTCGCGCCGATTTTGCTTGAACCATTGATTCATTTGATCAATGTATTCCAAATTGATGCTGCTCAAGCCGCCCATGACCAATTTGATTGTTGGATCTGCATTTTTTACACCAAAGCTCGGTTTACCTGTCTTATAATGTACCATGCTCTGTTCATGGCCGTCGTAATCTGCGCTGAGCATGGCAGCAAATTCGTCGGGCTTGAATGCCGATTTAGCGCCTTCCCAAAAGCGATCAGGCTCATTCCAATCTTCCAGATACTGTATATGACCAAGTCCGGAGACCATTGGCTGATCTGCAGCAAAACGCTGTTCTTGGTTCGGAATAGGATGACTGCCGTAACGGCCGGCAAATTGGAAAAGATAGCTGGCCCTTGCTTCATAAGAACTCGGCTGATCTGCGGCAGCATTCGGCTGATCTGTCGGTTTGATGTTTGTTGGAAACCAAGACGCACTGTCCAGCCAGGGAACCGAGCTTTGAATACAAGGCGAAACTTGCAGACCAATCTGTCTTAACTGTCCATAAAATTGGTCGAAATTCCAACCAGGATATCCAGGGGCTACCTTTATCTGACGATATGGATGACCTTGGTAACCGGTACTCCCATTTCCTTCATCCCACACCCATGAGTGATATTCACGAATGAAACCCAGCGCAAGCATGTCTTCCGGGGGATCATCTACGAACGCGTTTACCCCCATAAATCTGTCTACGGTTATGGACGGGATCAAGGCGGTCGTATCCTGAAAAACAACTTTTGTTTGACTTTGATGATGTCCATCGCAGCGAATAGCTGCTAATAGGTGCATCGAAATTGCCAAAAACCTCAATGGTAAGTAAAACAGTTTGATCACCATATTAAGAATGTATGCATGCACGTCTTCGTTTCTGTGATAAATGTAACATATTGCTGCGTAAAAACGGTTCTTTTTGTGTGTAAAAAATCTAGTTTTGAGTATGGTATGTATATATTTGTGTAATAATTTTAACAAGATCGCTAGCCTCTAGGAAAGTTTGCTTATGATTAGAAATATAACGCTATGCCAACTCATTGCAATTATGGTGCTGCTGTTCTTTACGAAGTGTACCGTTGATTGGGGCGAATGGTCTCCGGCAGGCGAACCGGTGGCTGTGAAAAATATGTTGGGCATCAATGCCTTCGAATGGGATTTTCTGCAGGATCCGAATGTACCTCATAAAATCGATAGTATTCAGGAGAGACAAATGCATTTGATCAAATCGTTTAGTTCTGTCAGACATTACCTCGATTGGGATAAGTTAGAGCATGCGGAGGGAAGCTTTACATTTAATCCCACCTACAGTGGCGGCTGGAATCTGGATTTGGTGTACGAGCGTTGCAAGCAAGATAGTCTTACTACACTGGTATGCATCAAGAATGTTCCGGATTGGCTTTTTAATACCTATCCGGAAGGTGAGCGTGACCCGGAGAACATTCCCGCACCCTATAGCAGCGATTTGGAAGACGCTTCTTCCTATCACTTGATGGGACGTGTAGCCTTCCAGTTTGCTGCCAGATATGGATCAAACAAAGATCTCGACAGTAGTTTGGTGCGCGTTGATAAAAGGCCACGCTGGAAGGACGACTCGGTGAATAGGGTAAAGATTGGTTTAAACTTGGTGAAGTACATAGAGTGTAATAATGAGCCTAATAAATGGTGGAAAGGGAAAAAAGCACAACAAAATGGTCGTCAATACGCGGCTAATATGTCAGCTTTTTACGATGGACACAAAGGAAAATTGGGGAAGGATGTTGGGGTTAAAAATGCAGATCCGAACATGGTGGTTGTTATGGGTGGTTTGGCAAAAGGTGATATCAATTTTGTGAAAGATATGGTTGCTTGGTGCGTTGAAAACAGAGGTTACAAAACGGATGGTTCAGTAGATCTGTGTTTCGATGTACTGAACTATCACATTTATTCGAATGATAATCTTTCTTGGTTCTCCAAAGTGTATAAAAGCAAGAGGCGGGGTATTGCGCCGGAGCGGAGCGATATGGGCGACGTCGCTGATGAATGGGTAGCGTATGGTAAAAACCTCAAACCAGGTTTGCCGGTTTGGGTGAGCGAAACAGGTTATGACTTGCGGCAAACGAGTACACAGCGCGCCATTCCAATTGGCAATAAAGATGTACTGCAAACCCAAGCAGATTGGCTGCTTAGAACAGCGCTACTATATGCCAAACATGCTGTACAAAAAGTATTCTTTTATCAGCTGTTTGATTTCGATGCAGAAGGGCAAAACTCGGGTACGCCGTATGGTAGGTGTGGTCTTGTTAACAGAGACAGCAGACGTCCTGCAGCCAACTATTTCATACAGGTAAATCGGCTGATGGGTAACTATCGGTTCATCACAAGCCTAAGTAAAGACCCGGTGGTGGATCAATACAGCTATCAAGGAAACGATATATACGTGGCCTTCGTTCCTGATGAAGAGAATAGAAAGGAACGGTATACGCTGTCCTTGCCGGGTGCTAAGCAGGTAGTACTATATGAACCTGATCGCTCCGGAACAACCATGCGAAAAAAAGCAAAAAAATTGGTGGGGGAAACGCTGGAATTAGAAGTGGGCGAAACACCGTTGTTTATACAGCCAGTCAAATAATTTGGTAAAAAAGGTGATATGGGACTCGTTTCAATCATTTCCGTCAACTATAAGCAGCCCGTCGTTACCGCCGCATTTTTGGAGTCTATCGTCGCGTTGGCGCCTCAAATTGAATTGGAAGTAATTATCGTGGACAATGGAAGTGAGCAAGACCAAGAAGATTATTTTAAAAAGATTTTACCAAGTCTGACTTATCTGCGTGTGGAAAAAAACATAGGTTTCGCCGGCGGAAATAATATCGGAATACAGGCCTCAAGCGGCGATTACCTGTTGTTTTTAAATAATGATACAGAGATTACTGCCGGGATGATCGAGGCGCTTTTAGCAGTATTGGAAACCAAACAGGACGTGGGTATTGTATCTCCTTTGCTTTTGTATTATGACGATAAAAAGCTTATACAGTATGCCGGTTATACAGAAATGAATTATTTGACGGGACGGAATCAACAAATAGCATTTCAAGAAGTAAACCAAGGTCAATATGCATCGACAAGTCGGGAAACAGCCTATTGCCATGGAGCTGCCATGATGGTACGGCGAAAGGATGTGAACCGGATAGGACTGATGGACGAATCTTACTTTCTCTATTATGAAGAGCTGGACTGGTGTGAGAAATTTAGGAAAAGTGGGTTGCGTTGCTGGTTTCATGGTCAGGCGGTCATTTACCATAAAGAATCGATTTCGGTTGGTAAAGCAAGTGCCTTAAAGACATATTTTATGGCGCGCAACAGAATGCTCTTTATTCGTAAAAATTGCTCATGGCCATTCGTGCTGTTTTTTTCTCTTTTTTTTGTGTTTGTATCTTCTACAAAACAAGCCTTGGTTTTTTTAAGAAAAGGGCGAGCGGATCTGATCAAATGGCATTACAAAGGGATATGGTGGAATCTTACCCATGGCACAAAAAGCAAACGGCTTGGGTTTCAAACGTAGATGATTTGTCTGCAGCAATGAAACAGCGTTGTGAAAAAAACAAATTTATGAGTCTGTCATCAGTCTTTGGGCATTTATTTATAGCGGAAATATAGGATGTTATGATTTTCTTTTTTTGGTTTTGTTTAGCCTTGATTGCTTACACATTTGTTGGTTATGGACTACTATTATATATATTCGTCCGTTTAAAAGAGTTTTTTGTAAAGCCGAGATTATGGGAGGCAGGGGAGAGATATGTTCCCGAGGTTACCTTGATCGTTGCGGCCTACAATGAAGAAGCAATTATCGAAGAAAAATTAAAGAATTCACTGGCGATAGACTATCCACAGGATAAATTGCATTTCATTTTTATCACCGATGGATCTACCGATCGTACGCTGCAAATTGTTCAGCAATTTGAAATGGTTACTCTTATGCATGATGCTGCGCGGCGTGGCAAAATGGCGGCCATTAAAAGGGCTATGCAGGTTGTTAGTAGCGAAATAACCGTTTTCACAGATGCCAATACTTTTCTCAATAAAGAGGCTATACGTAATTTAGTGAGACATTATCGGACACCGAAAGTTGGCGCGGTAGCGGGGGAAAAACGTATTGCGCTACGAGGCTCAGCAGACGCCAGCGCGGCAGGTGAGGGCTTCTATTGGAAATATGAGTCTTGGCTCAAACGGCTGGATTATGCTTTCTATTCTAATGTGGGAGCCGCAGGCGAACTATTCAGTATCAGGACTGCTCTGTTTCCTTATGTAGAGGAAGATACCATCATTGACGATCATATGATTGCTATGCGCATTGCTGAAAAAGGGTATATTATTGGTTATGAGCCTGAAGCCTACGCAAGCGAGGTTGCTTCTGAAAATACCGCGGAAGAACTGAAAAGGAAAATCCGTATCGCAGCTGGGGGAATGCAATCCATCCTTCGTTTACCAATAGCTGCCAATCCTTTTAAATATCCCATGTTTTGCTTTCAATATATCAGCCATCGCGTGCTACGTTGGACGATTGTGCCCTTTTTATTGATCATATTCTTATTGCTCAATATTCTCTTGGTCATCCAAGGGCAAGGTATGTTCTATGTAGTGGGCCTTTTTTTCCAATTGGGCTTTTATTTGTTAGCCCTGATCGGTATGGCCATGGAGCGCGTATCGTTGAAAGTAAAAGCATTTTTTATTCCATACTATTTTTGCCTGATGAATTACGCTGTAATCGTGGGTATTTATCGATATTTTTCAGGTAGACAAAGTGCCATTTGGGAAAAATCAAAAAGAAAATCGGACTTAATGTTGCCGCACCATAAATGAAAAATATAATACCTCTTCAAACGCGACTGTATCTAGGTTTAGCTTTCTGTATCATCATGGTAATTGCCATTGGGGTTGTGTCATATGATCGTATTAAAAGTCAAAATAAGGAAGCCGAATGGGTTACCCATTCTTATCAGGTTATCAGTACATCACAGCATGTACGGAACTTGTTACTGAGGTTGCAAACCAATAAGATGGCTTATCGGAACACGGGTGACGAATCTTTTTCCAAACTCGTGGAGGGCTTACATGGTAAAGTAGTTTATACCCTCGATTCGCTTACAGAGCTGACGAGAAGCAATTCTGTTCAGCACGGGCTGGCTAAACAGATCATGTTAGATGTCAAGGACTATCTTGAATTTGAGGGATCTGAACAGAGAAAAGCTGTATCAAATGCGGATGATTCCATGTTGATTATGAAGGAGGATGGTTATTTTTCGGTTATTAATAAGACAATCGACCAATTTCAACATAACGAAAGGAACTTACTCACAAAGCGTAAAGACCGGAACGATCATCTGGTGAGGTTAACCCTGCGGGTCATTGTTATCAACCTATCCATCGTTTTGTTCATCGTCTTGATTTTGTGTTATGTGATACGGGCGGAGCTTATTGGCCGATTGAAAGCCCAACGTAGATTAAAAGACACCATAAAGAATATCGAACAGCTGAATGAAGAAGCAAACGAAAAAAACTGGCAGCTGGAAGGGGTGGTCAAAATCAATGATGAGTTACAAAAATATCCCCATGATTTGGAGCAGTTGGCGCAGAATGCACTGAATGTTGTTACCGACTACCTGATGGTGCCGGCCGCTGTATTTTATGTGTTTCGCGAGGAAAGACAGTCGTTGGAGGTCGCTGGTGCGGTAGCCGTTCCTGCTGCTAAAAGAATAAGTGCTAAGCTGGGTGAAAATTTAGCAGGTAGAGCGGCGCTCAACACCAAAGTGCAGGTGATTAATGGCATTGATCCAGCTTATTGGAAAATTGAATCAGGCTTAGGCAGTATCGATATAGATACCTTGGCATATGTGCCGTTGTATGACGCGACAGGATTAAAGGGATTGATTGAGCTGGCATGTGTTAGCGATACCATTAATAACAAAGCTGACTTCTTGCAGATTATTGCTTCTAATATAGCGCGGGCGTTGAACAGTTGTATTGCACATGGCAAAATGGAATCGTTAATTGAACATGTTAATCAACAAAAGGAAGAGTTGATCGCTCAAAAGGAAGACTTGGCCGCCTCGAATGAGCAAATCAAAATACAGACCGAAGAGCTGCGCGCATCAGAAGAGGAGCTTCGTGTTCAGCAGGAAGAGCTTAGGGAGATTAATGCCGAGCTGGCTATTCAGAACGGGATGATGGAAGAAGCCAAGAAAGCCATCGAATCACAGAAGAATGAACTTGAAAAAAGTAGCCGATACAAGTCTGAGTTTTTGGCAAATATGTCGCATGAGTTACGTACCCCTTTGAACAGCATATTGGTGTTGGCGAAAATGTTGGCCGACAACACCTCCGGAAACTTGACTGAAAAGCAGCAGCAATATAGCGAGATCATACATAAATCCGGATCGAATCTCCTAAACCTGATTAATGATATTCTAGACCTATCAAAAATCGAAGCGGGTAAGATTGACGTTTTTTTCGAGATGATTTCCCTTGGTTCTATTGTACGGAATATGGAAGAAACGTTTGAGGCTGTAGCAAAAGAACGCTCCATCAACTTCGTCATTGAATTCCAGGAAGATCTTCCTGAAAAAATCGAATCTGATCAAAAGCGATTGGAACAGATCTTAAAAAATTTACTGTCAAATGCCTTCAAATTCACCCCTGCGAACGGACGTGTCACCTTGGCTATAGACACAGAAGAACGAGATGCAGAAAAATTTATCGCTTTCCATGTCATGGACACCGGAATCGGTATAGCTAAAGATAAGCAGGCACTTGTTTTTGCCGCCTTCCAACAGATCGATGGAGCTATTAATAGAAAATATGCCGGTACGGGTTTGGGGCTTTCGATCAGTAGTGAACTTGCCAGGCGTCTGAACGGGTTTGTTAAACTGGTGAGTGAATTGAACGAAGGAAGCACATTTTCCCTCTATATTCCAATGGATGCTACTAGTCCACAAAACAAGCAGCTCGAACGGACTAACGCTGTTGAGACTTCCCAAATTCCCATTGCGATACCTTCGATGGTGAAGGAACAAGAAATCATACGGGATGACCGAAACGTTGTGAGCAGAGGAGATAAATGTATATTGATTGTGGAAGATGATATCAGTTTTTCTACGATTTTGCGAGATTTTGCAAGATCAAAGGGCTACCGTGTTATTGTTGCCCTTAGCGGAGATGAGGGGATCTTCTGCGTCAATAAATATAAACCAGATGCCATCATACTCGATATGAATTTACCTGTTTATAGTGGACGGGAAATTCTCCAATATGTCAAAAGTTTAGAAATACTGCGGCATATACCGGTGCACATTATTAGTTCACAGGATGATCCGGGTATAGACAAAAACGATATAACAGGTTACACCCTCAAACCGCTAGTTATAGAGGAAATGGATATGGTTTTCAATTTAATAGATAGTCAAGGAGTAGCGGATCAGCCAAAGCGGATCTTGATAGTTAATAGCGGAAAAGAAAGCACAACAGGTTTAGAGGAGCTTTTAAAAAACTATCAAGGTGTTGAGTTAACGATTATTAATGATTTTACAGCCCTCGATAATGATAAAACGGATCGCTATGATATTATTCTTTATTATCTGAATGCTCCGCTTCCACACGTAGAGAAGCGTTTATCGGCACTGAACGATCGACTGCAAGTGGATCACGGAAATATGATTATTTTTATCAACCGCCAAATTGATGAAAAAGAAGAGTTACTACTTAAAAAATATGCCAGGACGCTCATTCATATTTCTCCGAAAGCCAAGGAGCGTTTGATAGACGAGCTTGATCATTTCCTGAAAAAAAAACGCGAAGTGTCGTCGGCAGTTCCAACGGAAAGGCAAAGTTTGATTGACGACCATGTATCGAAAGTCAATACAGTCTATGATCTCCGCGATACATTGGTGTTATTGGCAGACGATGATATGCGAAATGTTTTTGCGCTGACGGCTGTACTGGAAGAGAAAGGCGCCCGAATAATTGTTGCAAATAATGGGCAAGAAGCTCTTGATGAGTTGTACGCTAATCCTAGTATTAAAGTTATCTTGATGGATGTTATGATGCCGGTAATGGATGGGCTGGAAGCAATAAAGCGGATTCGTGCAATTGAAAAATATAAGAGTCTGCCAATCATTGCTTTAACTGCAAAAGCCATGCAGGGTGATCGTGAAAAATGCATGGAGGCCGGAGCCTCGGAATATGTGACCAAGCCGCTCGATGTAAATAAACTACTAAATCTGATTAAAATTTTGGTTAGCGAAATAGCTTAGATTTATGCAAGATAAAAAGGAAAATATCAATATACTGATTGTCGATGACAAGCTGGAAAACTTACTCACGCTGGAAGCTATTTTAGAAGCACCTAACCGAACGTTTATACGCGCAACTAGTGGCAATGAGGCGCTTAGGTGCGCCATTAAACAGGGTGATATAGGGTTGATCATCTTAGATGTACAGATGCCGGAAATGGATGGTTTTGAAGTGGCATCCATTTTACAGTCCAATTCAAGCACGAAACAGATTTCTATCATATTTGTAACGGCTATCAATAAGGAAGAACATTATGTGATGAGAGGATACGCAGATGGAGCGGTTGATTACCTGTCGAAACCGTTGGATATCAAGCTTGCCCAGGCGAAAGTGAACGTTTTCGAACGTATGTATTTTTACCAGAAGAACTTAAAATTGGCGCTGGAAGAAAAAAAAGAGATTAACAATCAGCTGGAACGTTTTATGTACGTCGTCGCTCACGATCTTAAATCGCCCTTGGCAGGCCTAATCTCCATCTTGGGCATGATGGAATATGCGCTGGATGATGATGATCAGGAAACACTCAGGTCATATCTTCATTTAGGCGAAGTTTCCGCCAATAAACTAAACCAAATGATTTCATCCATTCTCAATTATTCGAAAAATGCACATAATTTTCAAGAGAAGGAATTGGTATCGGTAAAGGACCTTTTGTCAGATATAAAAGCTGCTTTGTTCCTGCCAGAAAAGGTGCAAGTCTCTGTTATAGAGCCTCTGCCCTGCTTTTATACGAATGCTGTACAGCTTTATCAGGTATTCCAAAATCTAATTTCAAACGCCATTAAGCACAACGATAAGGAACGGGTGCAGGTGGAAGCTGGTATGTCCCGTGAGGATGAAGATTTTTACACATTCTATGTAAAAGACAATGGTTCTGGAATTGCACAGAAGGATTACGCGAAGGTCTTTGGCCTTTTTCAGACGGTCGATCAGGTGGACGGTGATACCAAAGATAATACAGGAATAGGTTTGAATTTAGTAAAAATGTTTGTTGAGAAACAGGGCGGAACGGTCGATGTTGTTTCCGAGCTTGGGACAGGAAGTACATTTTATTTTAAATGGAGAAGGGCAAAACCCGAGTAAAGAGGAATGATACGGGGTTAGCATAACGACACAACGAATGCGATCGCCGACTTAAGTATGGAGAAGTAAATACGGTAAGGTACAGCTTTTCGGCACAGGTATTTACCTGCCGAAAAAAACTATGTCATTGATGGAAATGCACAGGTGCTTGTTGGTATCGATAAGCTGGCAGAATTAAAGTTTGCAGATTACACGACGAAGTTAACCGAGAAACTACAGTGATCATTTTCTTTGCAGCATGTGTAATGCCTTATCTATTATAGCGTTGCTCTACTTCAAATTGGTTGTGACACCTTCTTGGATGCTGGGTTCGGATGGTATTATTTTAAGTTGTTTCAAATGGTGTTTTCGCTGCCAAAGTTGCGAGCTGTCTTGAAAAAACAGCTCGCAATAATACACCTTATCTTATTGGATGGTGCTACCTTCTTTTATCTCATCGTTTGCGTGTAACAGAATCTGGTCATGAGCCTTTAAGTTACCGAAAACTTCTACCGAATCGTTGGCGGCGATTCCTTCCTTTACATCTGCAAAGACGGCTTTCTGGTTGACTACTTTAACAACATACTGCCTTTCTGTTGAACGTACAACACTGTGATTGGGCACCAGCAGGGAGCTTGCTCCCGATAATAAGGGGATGCTTACTTCACAATACATACCAGGTTTGAGGCGTTGATCCTTATTGATGACGTCTATTTCAATGGCTTCAGATTGTGTGGAACCGAGCATGTTGGCCGAGCGGCTGATTTTACCTTGATAGCGCTTACCGGGCTGGCTATTGAAGATATAGGACACCGGCTTACTGAGATCTACTTTATCTACATAGTTCTCCGGAATATGGACTTCAAGTCTGAGCTTGGCGATATCCTGTAGGATGAACATGGGCCGCTCATTGCTTTTTCCGGGGCCAACTAATGCTCCGGCAGAGACATTCCGCTGTACCACCATGCCGCTAAAGGGGGCGTGGATGTTGAGATAGGATTGCACCATCTTCATGGCTTCGACGTTCGACTTTTCTGACATGGCAACGGCTTCATCACCTTTCATTTTTGATAGGGCGTTGTCTAGGTCTAGTGGTGATACGGCTCCTTCTTCTAAAGAAGCTTCCTTGAGTCGGCGATATTTTTCTCTACTGGCATTGGCGGCTTCGTTTGCTTGGATGTAACGCGAGTTGGCGGATTGTAGCTGTGATAACATTTCGGGTGCTTCTAAGGCTACCATCAATTGCCCTTTTTCTACAATGCTGCCGCGGTCTACAAAAATCTGGTTGACAAAGCTATTGACTTTAGCAAATATATTGACTTCGTTGAAGGGTCTGAGCTGCCCGGGAAGGCGCACGGAACTGGCGAGTGACTTTTCGGTTACTTGCCCTATTTCGTAACGGCTTTTTGTTTGTTGTCCTTCTTTTTGAGCCGAGAGGTCAACAGGTTTATTTTGGCCTCCACATGCCGCTGCGAGCAGAGCAAAGGAAAGGATATAAAGTTGTTTGTTCATCGTTAATTGTTATGAATAATGTCTGTTACTAATGGATTACTTGGTTTATGTGCATTGTCAATTGCGTTGGGAAGTAAGGAAGGAGATTGAAATCCGGCCTTTCCTTTAGCCCAGGCAAATACGAGCGGAAGAATAAATAACACAGCAAAGGTGGATGCAAAAAGCCCCCCAATAACCGCGCGCCCTAAAGGTGCAGCCTGCTCGCCGGCCTCGCCCATTCCCATGGCCATGGGGATCATACCTGCAATCATGGCCAAACTGGTCATCATAATCGGTCGAAGGCGTGTAGAGGCGCTGAAAAGGGCCGCTGTTTCTGCATGTTGGTGATGCAAACGGAGTTGTTCTGCATTGGAAACAATAAGTATGGCATTAGCCACTGAAACGCCTGTTGACATGATCATGCCCATATAGGATTGGAGGTTAAGGGTAGATCCGCTCAGCAGCAGAAATACCAGCGAACCGAGCACTACAGCCGGAATGGTGGCAAGGGCAGTGAGCGAGAGTTTGGTCGACTGGTAATTGGCTGCGAGTAAAAGAAAGATAACCAGCATGGCGAAGCCTAAGCCTAATTGTAAACTATGAAGGGTTTCGTCCAATAAGGTTGCCATGCCTTGTAATGTCACCGTAACACCACGCGGAGGTGCCTCTAGCCGATCGAGTACTTTTTGGACCTGTACGGTGGCCGACCCCAAATCAATATGGTGGAGGTTAGCTATAACGGTTAGGTATCGGCGCGGGCCCTGGCGATCGTACTGCCCGGCTTCATAGGAAGTGTTAAAGGTGGCAATATCGCCTAAGGTGGGCGATCGTTGGCCTTTTACGAGGGAAATTTCGCGTAGTTCGTCCATGGTATTCATCACATATTCCGGAACTTGTACCTGCACTTGATAAGTGTAGGTGTTTTTCTCATCAAGCCATTGTATTTTTTCGGTAAAACGGCTTGAAGAGGTGCTGGCGGTAACGGAGCGCGCAATATCAGTCATTTTAAGTCCGAGTTGTGCAGCTTTTAAACGATCAATGTGAATGGAAACGGTGGGCATTTTCAGTGGCTGGGCAATTTGAATGTCCCGAAGGTCTTTAATTTGTTTCAAACCATCTTCTACCTGACGGGCATAAGCTTTTAACTGATCCATATCTTTTCCGGCTATTCTTACCTCAATGGGGGTAGCGGCACCTCGGCTCATAATCTTCTCCGTCATATCAATGGGCTCGAAATTGACCCGTAGATTGGGAAGTTTATAGGCAATGTTGCGCCGGAGGGCGTCTTTTAACTCGTCGGTATTGATGTGGTATCCCTTTTTTAGGTTTACTTGAATAACCGCTTCGTGGGTGCCGGTATTGAAGACATATAAGTTGCTGACACCGTAACTGCTGGGTACAATACCGACATAGGCTGAAGTGATTGCGACTTGGCCGTTTACGGTACTGTCGATAATGGCGAGCACTTGCTTAACTTTTTCTTCGGTCCGCTCTAAACGGGTTCCGTCAGGCTCTTTGATCCGCAATTGGAATTGACCGTTGTTTAATTTTGGCATCATGTCTTTGCCGATATAAGAGAAAGCGAAGGCCGTGAGCAGGATGGTGGCGACGAGATAGATGAGGGTAGTTGTACGCTTCCATTTCATCAGACCCCTTAATATATGGAGGTATTTTTTTTGTATCCTGTCAAACAGCGAGGTATCTGGGGAGGTTGCTTTGACATGATCTTTTAATAGCCAGTTGGCCAATATGGGCACGAGTGTTTGTGCCATGACATAAGACGCGATCATGGTAAGCCCAATGGCTAAAGACAGCGGCAGAAACATGGCTTTGGGAATACCTTCCATCAGAAAGGATGGAGCAAAAACGGCGAGGATACACAGCAAAATCAAAAAGAGCGGAAGGGCAATTTCTGCACACGCATCGTAGATTGCTAGGCGCTTCGGCTTGCCTGCTTCCTGATGCTGGTGGATACTCTCTATCGTGACCGTAGCTTGATCTACTAAAATACCAATAGCTAAGGCCAACCCGCTCAGGGTCATGATGTTGATGGTTTGATTGAAAAGGCTGAGTAAGAGAACGCCAATGAGCACGGAGACCGGAATGGTAATGACGACAATGAGGCTGCTTCGCCAATCTTTCAAAAAGAGCAACACCATAAGACCGGTTAAAAGTGCACCGAGCCCCCCTTCGGTGAGGAGGCTTTCTACCGAATTCATCACCGCTACGGATTGATCAAACTCGTACGAAATGGTAACATCCTCTGGTAAGAGGCTTTGTATCTCGGGTATTTTCTTTTTTAAGCCTTTTACAACTGACCAGGTGGAGGCATCTGCAGTTTTTACGGCGGGTATGTAAACAGAACGCCGCCCGTTGATAAGGGCATAGCTCACCGTTACATCGGAGGCGTCGGCCACGCGTGCTACATCTTTGATGTAAATAGGAACACCGTCTTTGGTAACTACAGGGATATTACCGAATTCATCTACATCTTTTATGAGGGAATTGATGGTGGTTACATACATGTTGTTGTCCATGCGCAGGTTGCCCGATGGAGACATGACGTTGAAAGCGGCGAGCGCTTGTACAACCTCGTCCGGTGTTAGGTTGTAACTGCGCAATTTGTTGGGATTCACGTTGATGGTGATGGTTCTGGAGTTGGCACCAAATGGGGGAGGGGCGGACAGCCCCGGCACAGCGGAGAAGCTTGGCCTTACCAAGGTGCTGGCCATGTCGTAGATTTCTTTTAGGCTGCGGCTCTTTGAGGAGAGTACCAGTTGCCCTACAGGTAATGACGATGCATCGAAGCGTATCACTTGCGGGGGCAACGCGCCGGGAGGAAAGAATTTCATAGCACGATTTACCTGCAAGGCTACCTGTGCGGAGGCTTCGGCCATGTCGGTTTTTTCGTAGAAACTGAGCTTAAGCAAGGTTAGACCCTGAATATTTTTGGCGCTTATTTCCTTAATACCCGTAACGTACAGGAATTGATCTTGAAGGCGCGACGAAAAGAACCCTTCCATCTGCTTTGGCGACATCCCGCCATACGACTCAATGACGTAAATGGTTGGGGAGTTGAGCTTCGGAAAAATATCGATGGGTATTTTGGTGGCCGCAATAAGGGAGAATATCAAGAGGCTGACGGTAAAGATAATAACCGAAATGGGCCTTTTTAATGCGTTTGTTACTAAAGACATGCGATAGATCAATTAAAGAGTTGAAGAAATGGGTCGACGTTGTTCTGCGCAATAACTTGATGAAACAACGCAAGGTAGTAGTTGTACTTGGCTGTTATATAGTCTGTTTCGGCTCGATAAAGCATGTTTTGTGCAACATTCAGTTCTACAATGTCCGTTAGGCCGTTTTTATACAGCGAGAACTTCTGCCTGTAGGCTGCATTGGCAGCTTTCACTTGTCGCGGTATTTCATGCAGGCGCTCTTCTGCGGCGCTTACTTCGGCTTTAGCCTGTAGGATATTAGTTTGCACATTCACCTGTTCTTCGGCTAGCTTTTTACTGGCACGCATGGTTTGCCTTTCGGTAAGGGCTAGATCGAGCCGCTGCCGTCGCCTATCAAACAAATTGTAGCTAATACCTAGGCCTACTAAGTAATTGCCTCGTTGCATACCGATACCTTGGTTAAGGGGAAGAAATTCATCCACACTGTTTACGCTGCTTGCGCGCCCCCATACGGCCGCCGATAGGAAAAGCTTTGGACGGTAACTTTTTCGTACCAGATCCTCTTTAAGCTCTTGATTGGCTACAATGGATTGATAGTAATTAATGAGTGGATGCTGATTGGTTTCCTGTAGCGTTGCAGGTAATGCGGTCACCTGTTGGAATAAGATATGCTCGGCTGCGGTATCGGGAATAACCTCCTGTACTTGGAGTCCGCTCACGGCGGCGATTCTTATTTTGAGTTGATTTTCTTGATTTTTGAGGTCAATCTGCTGCAGTCTGGCCTGTGAAAGCGCTGCTTCAGCCATGCTGGTGTCAACGCCGGCACGAATACCGCTTTTGGCCAAAGCCAAAATAGAACGATGTATTTCAACATTTCGTTCGATGCTGCGCTGTTGGATAATGGATAAGTCCGTTAGCTTGAGGAGCTGAAGGTAACTGTAAATGGTAAATGATTGCAAATCGAATTGCGCTTGGGCGAACTTATTGGCCTCCACGGCTAAGTCGCCTTCTGCAGCGGCCCGCTGTGCCCGGTATGCGCCAAAGTTGGCGAACTCCCACTGAAAGGCGGCAATACCTAGATTGGAGCTGACAGGCTGATAGTTGTTGCTTTCACGTACACCGCGATTATTGGTGGGTACAATACCGAAGCCAAAGTAGGGGCCTGCGACATTATTGTTGGATCCTAGGTTTGTTTGATAAGATAAGTAGAGATCTGGCGATCGGTTGTTTGCTGTTTTCTTTATTTGACTTTCCCGAATGGCTAAGGCTGCTGCATCGGTTTGTAAGGAGGGTGCATGTTGTCTCACCAGCTCCAACAGCTGATGGAGTGTAATCGGGGTAGGATTCTCTTGACCATAGCAAAGCAGTATGCCACATAGCATGCTATAGCCAAGCAATAAAAAATGCTTGAGCATATGTACGTTGTTTTAGTTTGAATGAGAGACGTTAAGGTGATCACCCTGACGGAGGCTTCACCTACTAAGAAATAAAATGGAGTGGAGGCGCATCATAGCGCTAATTGCTCGAAAATGAGGTATTGTTTAGTGGGCCAAAACCGATAGATTGAACATTGCCTTAATTGAACCAACCAGTTCGTTAGCTGATCCTTATAGCGATTAATGTATTGTAAAATGTAACTTAAGCGTAGGGGTAATAAGTTGGTTTGTCCGCTTTGCGTTGCAATATCATTCTCGCAAAGCATATCATCGAAGTATTCTTGTTTTCGCTTACTGAATGATTTTATAATAGTGATTAGCTCGTTGGCAGATAGTGGCTGCGTTTTAGCATACAGATGAAAACCGACTATTGGCTTCACTGAAAATAATAATGCTATCGTTAGCAAAAGAAGTTTTGAAAAGATGTTCTTTGGCATGTTGATCGGCGTTAGTACTATCCGCTTAGGCCAAAGATAAGTATCCTGAAATAAATCGTGTAATATATTAGAAAAATATAATGTTAAAATAACTGTTTACAGTTATCTATAAGGGTTTATCGGGTACAACCGGTCGCACCCGGCACAAGTCTGTTTCATGGCCGAAGGGTGCACGAAGTTAATCGGTAAAAAGCATTGCCGTTATCATGGCAGCTCTTTATATAGCGGTATACCCACCATCAATTGCATAATAGCTGCCATTGATAAAAGTAGAGGTCTCTGCACTTAAGAACAGGACGAGGTTGGCAACTTCTTCTGCTGTTCCGAGACGACCAATGGGATGCTTGCCGATTAATGCCTGCTTTTTTTCTTCATCAAGCTGATCTAGCAGCGGCGTATCAATATAACCGGGGCCTACAGCATTGACGCGTATGTTTTGTGCAGCATATTCGACACCAAAATTGCGCGTAAGTCCCAAAACCGCGTGTTTGGATGCAGCATAACCGACAGACTGCGGTACGGCGGTAATGCTGTGGATGGAGCCTACATTGACAACAGCGCCGCCTCCATTTTTCAACATCTGGGCAGTTGCATATTTACAGCCATAGAATACGCCATTGAGATTGATGTCGATGATGGTTTTCCAACCTTCAATACTCAGGTCTGCACCGAGGTTAGCCTCTCCGCCAATACCGGCGTTATTGCAGGCAATGTCTAAGCTGCCATATTGCGCTACTGTTTTTTCAACGAGATTTTCCACCTCTTCCGGTATGGCTGTATTGGCATTTACATAAATGGCATCTCCACCATCGTTTTTGATGGACGCCACCACAGCTTCACCATGCTCGTCGTTTATATCTGAAACAACCACCTTAGCACCTTCTTTGGCATATAATAAGGCAATTGCTTTTCCAATACCAGAACCGGCTCCGGTTACGTAGGCAACTTTATCATTTAAAATACCCATGATCGATTGTAGTTTTGTTATAGGTATAACAATGAACTATTTGCATTGTTCACCGTCAGGATACTGAGTTATTCATGGTAAGCAAAAGGTACCGGATTTACAACGGTTAAAATGGGGAAACAATGGAAGTGGTTATTTTCCTGACAGAAGTGGATTACTTTATCAAACCCGCTTTCTGCATTAAGTGGGTGGCATTTTTATTCTTCGTAATACCTTTGTTTATTTTATAATCAAAATAAAGCTCATTGGCTTCCAACCGGCTTTCAAAGCAATAGTTGCTTACTTCCAATGGATATTTGCTTTCGAGTTTATGCAAAATATGAATAAAGTTATCCATTACAAATGGATAACTTTATCCACTAGTACTGGATAAAGTTATCCAGTATTAATGGGAAACTATGAAAAAAATGTATCACCGCTAATGCTGTGCTGCTGATAGGCTATAGTATAGTCCACAGCCCGCGCATATTATTGCCGCTATAAGGTGCGCATAAAGATAACCGGTTATTCGCCCTTGGTAGGATAGTACGGTGATGAAATCACTAGCTGGAATGATGGTTCCGGCCAATAGAATATAGCCCAATATCCGGAAATCTTTTTTCAGCAGCAGTAGCAAGATAATGAATCCGAAAAAGAAGTCGCGTACACCTTTGATGTGGTGAAACGAAAAATCTCCGTTGGTAGGTGTATTGATGCCGAAAGCAATTTCTGCGCCTACCGGATCGAAAAAGAATCGGGCACCAATAAATAATAAACCTATGCCTGAAAGTAGGCATAACCACCAATTGATTTGTTTTGTTAAACGTTGCATAACATTGAATTTTTGTTGAAACAAAATTGCCCAATGGCTTACTCAATTTAATGCACCTAGGTTAACAAAATCAGGAAGTGAGCAACCTTTTTCTAATGCGACTGAGCGATTGCGGTTTTACGCCTACATAAGAGGCTATATAATATTGCGATAAGCGCTGCTGCAGCTCGGGATGCTGCCGGATAAAATTTTCATAGCGTAATGGTGCGGTATCCGTATAAAAGGAGTTTAGATCTTTTAGCGTTTGGATAAACACTTGTTCAATGACCAACCTGCCAAAACGATCACCCGCATGTATTTTATCGTAAAATTGCTGTAAATCACGGTAGGATATCACCAATAGTTCGCTGTCTTCTAATGCTTGGATGATCTGGCGGGAAGGTTTCTGTGGTACAAAACTTTCGTAATTACAAATAAATTCAGCTTCTTGGGAAAAGCCATAGGTTTTCTCCTCTCCATCATCGTTGATATAATAACGCAAAATGCCTTTTTTGATAAAGCCAACATATTTGCAGGTTTCTCCTTCTGCTAAGAAAAAAGTACCTTTTTTATAGGTTTTTAACTTGAATAAGCGTTGGATAATGTCAATCTCCTCAACATTGAGTGGAATGGCTTGTGCTATTACCTCGATTAATGGTGCATGTATAGCGGTGATGTTCATCGTCATATTGTCAAATAGACTGTTCGCTAATTTAGGCATATTGTTCCTTTTTGCCAATCCAACAACGATACATCGACTTAATTAATTCAAGTAGATCCCCTCATCAAGAGTCAGCTACCTTTTTCATACTTACTTCATAGGTTTCTCGATATTTAATTAGTTTCATACCAAGTTTTTACCAGATTCTGATCAGGTTTATCTGATGAGAATCTGGTGATACCTGGTAAAGATCTGATAACGAGCGAAATTGGTGGGGAGTTAGTAGGGGCTTGATACGTTCAACGCTGAAACCCTCATTATTGCACGGACCTTATTTATTGTTTTTCGTCTTTTACTTCTTTGTAAAAGATATAACCACCATGGTGAAGGGTATTTTCGTCAACAAATGTTCCGTCTGCCGTAAAGCCGGTGTCATCTCGATAAAAGATTTCATTTCCGCTTACTTTATAGGCTCCCTGATAAGCACTTAGACGGCTTCCCCGAGCTTCGTCGTAACGGTTGCCGGGAAGTAATTCTTGGCGTATATGTCCATCTGCCGTTACCCACATGCCGATGTACCCTTTGGTTTCTTCTATTGTTTTCTTCATAACTGTTATATTGTTTTGCATTAATTGAACTAATTCATACGTGTCTAAAAAAGCAACCGCGTGGATGATTTTCCCGTCGTTGAGTTGCAGTTTCCAGATGTAGGTGTTTTCATAAATCGTATTCGTTTTGGTTTTTGCCTGTGCTTTGAAATGAAGCCAGATAAATCGGTCGTCTGCCGTAAGACTAATTAGTTTTGGCTTTAAGGGCTCTTTCAATTTTTCAATAATGGGCGCTACAGCGCGCTCCATAAACGCTTGCTTGCCTTTATAAGCACCGGAAACGGGAGACCGTCCGCTAACCTCCCAGTTAACGTCATCCGCTAGCAGATCAAAGAAACTCGCTGTGCCATTTTCCCATTGCTTAAACTGATGGGCAACCAAGTCTAACTGTTTTTGCAAAGCAGACTCTTTCTTTTCTTGGGCATTTGCAGAAAAAACAACATGCCCAAGAAATAGTGCGAGCGTTAGAGCGCCGTAGACAGTGTGTAGCTTTTCCATTGCTCTACTTCGCTGGTTATAAAATCTACTTTTTTATACACGATATCATAGGCATCACTACCCAAAAACAAATGAACCGGCGGTTTTTCTTCTTTGCTTATCGCAATCAATACTTCTGCTGCCTTTTCCGGATCATTGGGCTGATTGCCATTTATGTCGCTAAGGTGTGCCTGTTGGGATTGGCGGGCAGCTTCATACTCCTCAATGGTATGCTGAGGTGTTTTTACCGAACCTTTGGCGAGAAAATCGGTACGGAAATAACCGGGATAAACAACAGTAGCATGTACACCCAATCCTTTGACTTCTTCGGCCAAGCTCTCTGTAAAACCGACAACGGCAAATTTAGTGGCGCAATAGATGCCCCAACCCGGAAATGCACCGGAAAAGCCGCCAACAGAGGCGATATTGAAGATATGCCCCGATCTATTTTTGCGTAAGTAAGGCATGGCATTTCTGATGACATTCAGCGAGCCGAAAACGTTGACATCAAAACTGTTTCGCGCTTCTTCATCTGTCAGTTCCTCCAATGTGCCTATTTGTCCGAAACCGGCATTGTTTACGATAACGTCTAGCTGACCGAAATGGGCGATGCTTTTGGCAATTCCTTCCTTTACATGTTCATTGTCTGTTAAACGAACTTCCAGTGGTAGGAATACGTCTGAGACTTCACCAACTTCAGCGATTAATGACTGGATGTTGCGGGAAGTGGCTACTACGCGATAGTTCTGCGCTAACAATTTTTTAACCAGTGATAGGCCTAAACCTTTTGAAGCACCGGTAACTAACCAAACTTTTTTTGTTGTGTCCATATGTTTTAATTTTTTATGATGACACAAAATTAAAGCGGCCGTAGCGGAACAATTAACGAAATGCTAACAATAACTTACGAAATTCTAACATTGCGGAATTGGGTAGGGTTTATGTTCAAATGTTTCTTAAAAAAGTTGTTGAAATGGGTCACTTCGGTAAAGCCCAAGGCAAAGGCAATTTCTGATATATTCCAGGTGGTTTGTGTGAGCAAGATTTTAGCTTCCTGTAATAAGCGCTCAGCGATAATCTGTGAAGTGGTTTTTTCTGTGGTTTCTCTGATCGCTCTGCTTAAATGGTTGACGTGTATTGAAAGTTGATTGGCGAAATCGGATGCGGAACGGAACTGTACGCGTTGTCTGACGTCCTCAATGGGAAATTGCCTTTCCAGTAATTCCAGAAATAGGATGGATATTCGATGAGATGCATTGATTTCCTGTTTGTCAATTTTCTTTGCGGGTTTCATTTTATGGGTTTGATGTAAAATAGCAAACACCAGATTTCTTAATGCATCGTATTTATGTTCATAATCTGAGCTAATTTCTTCAAACATCTGCAGGTAAATCTGCTTGATGCTTTCAGCCTGCTCATCGTTGATTTCAAAAATAGGTGTACCGTTGGGCTGGAAAACTTCGTACTTGCTCAGGTTTCCGAAATGGTGAAAAAAAGCGGGTGTAAACACACAGAAATAGCCGGATTGTTCGTCATCAAGCGATTCCCAGTTATAGGGTATCTGCGGGTTGGCAAATAATAATGCCTGCTTGGTTATTTCGATTTCTTTATCAGCATAATAGATTTTATTTCTGCCGATAATCAGGCTGATTTTGTAATAGTCTTTTCTGCTGTACGGAACCGGTTTGGGATGGGTGCCTGCGAAATCATCCAACTTGAAAACGTTAAAATGGCCAATCTCCCTACGGATATTGTCGGGTACCCAGTTGAGTTTGCTTTTGTAGAATTCTTCTATTGATTGCGTTTTCTCCATGGGACAAAGTTACGAAAATCAAACAGAATTCGCTGGATGTTTGTCTGTGCGTATTCTGCAGCAAAGTATACCGTTGATTTCACTTTGAATTGGTTGGGGCACCTGCTAAGACATGTTAATGATGGTAAAGTAACCAGGTATAGAAAAGAAAAGGTAATAAACATTGTTCTAATGTTGCTATTTTATCCGTTGTATGCATAAATGAGTTAATTTTCATACGGATTGGATAGCCCATGTTGGATCTCTCCGTACGACAGCGGTACGGAGAGATTTGATGCGAATGACCAGCGACCGGGGCTAGGCTGTTACTTCGCATGTAAACGTGACTGCGGGGCCTTCGTTAACACCAGCCTTCACGCTAAACCTGCCGATTGCATAGTAGGCATAAACACTGTAGCCTCCATAAAATTTTTCAAAACGTGCTATCCCATTTTGATCGGTTTGTACCATCGTTGGATATGCGCCGGAAGGATCTACCTGTACGGCCATACCAGTAGGCTGTTCAAACGGACCGAGGCTTACATATGCATTTGCTATTGGCCGATCATGTTCGTCTGTTACAAGAACAACCATTGGTGTAAATTTAGCGGATATAGGACCCCCACCACCCGCCGTACGGGCAAGCTTTTGGTCATTACCACTTATAATGGTGAGTTTCGCGTTTGGCAAAGGAGGTAGCGGTGGTGTGGGAAGAACTGTTAGTGAATATGTTTGTGCCTGCCCAAAACCAGCAGCGATAATGGTAAAATCACCTTGGTCATAGTAACATATGACCGAATTGCCCGACAATTTTTCAAGTCGTGCAAATCCACTGCTATCGGTCAGGATTTTTACTGTCTTCGCTGCGCCACCCGGGTCAATTTGTACCGCCATTGATTTTGGAAATTCACCTACAGAAAAAGTTACTTCTACACCTGGCACACCCACTCCTTTATCGTCCCGCACGGCAATGATTAATGGCTGGAAAAAGGCCTGACCTCCTGGAATGTGTGTCAGATTTGTACGTGGCACTGCTTGGTTATTGCCAGCTACGATACTGAGGCTAGCGGGGTTACCGGCGGCAGGCGTAATAATGGGTTCTGAAAGTGCGGACCAAGGGCCGGGTGCCCCTGGATAGGGGAGCGTTAGGTAAACAACGGCCCCTGTCATTTTACTGCCGTAATGGCCCCTCCAGAACTTGGTGTCTTTGCCACTATGTTCAAAATATACCGAGCGAACGCCCTTTCCATAATCCGTAAATTGATGTGCTATGCGCTCCCATTTGTAGACCCAATCGGGTGTACTCGGTGCGATAACCTCCCCGCTGTCAAATCTGGCTATAGCTTGATTGTTAGTATCTCTTAGCTCGATATACATGCGATAAATGCCATTGCAATCGCTTCTGGAAGAAATCCAATCGGCTACTGTAATCAAAGGTGCTTCATCAAGTTGCGCTGCGGTAAAACCATTGGCTATTAGGTCGATGGTTTGCGCCTTTTTACACCATAGATAAGAAGTAACGAAGTTGTGTTGGCTTGTAGTACCGGGGCAGCTTTTAGCCGGTCCATCTTCAATGGCCCAACCGTTGCCACCATTTTCCAGTATGTTCCAACCGCTGAAGTCGGCCGAGGCATCTCCGTTTTGTAAGAGTTGTGGCGGCGCAGGATTGAGCGCTCGGATACGGGCAATGTAGGCCGTATCTGCCTTAAGGTCGCTCAATAATACCTTTGCCCCTTGTTCATCATATTGAATAGGAGGCTGTGGATTCAATGGCATGCCATTGTTTGGATCAACAAGCTGCGCCTCATAATGGGTAGCAGCTAGCCATTGATCTTGGGGGATAATTTTCAGCGTATCTCCCGCAAGGGATAGTAAAGGCGCTTGAGGTGTTTCAATCGGGTTATAGTGGATCACATCTGAAAGTGTCCAAATACTATCGATGAAATTGCTTGCAGTAGCGTGTGTACGTACTTGGATATCCTTCCCTGCCACCGAAGTGTCTAAGGTATAAGAAGCGGTATAACCGATGTTATCTTCTTTTACCATTTGTGTCGCCTCGTTTGAAGGTGTGCCATCTATAACCAGCTGTGCCCAATAAGCAGTTGCATTTGCTACTTCTTGGCTTAAGGTAGCGCTGAGTTTATTGGCGGTAAGGCTAAGGCTAGCTGGTTCTGTTGCTGCTAGCCTAGCTACCGTATTAGGCGCAGGTTGCCAAGCGCTTGGAGCGTAACCCTCTTTTATGGCGCGAGCTTGTACCGTAAAAGTGTTGCCGGTTTCATCAGGTATGGTAAAGTTTGCTTGGTATTTCGGCGGATCGCTTTCTGCGAGTTGCATGGGTATGATCTCACCCAGGGGTGTAGCATCTGCCAGCAGTTGGGCTTCGTAGCCCGTGGCCTCTTTGGAAAGTTGCGCCAGCTCCGCCTGAATTTCATTGCCGTCTTTTATTAGGAGTGCTTGCAAGCTAGGTGCGGGTAAATTGATAATAGTTACTGGATCACTTTCTCCAGGTAAACTGTTGAGTTTGTTAGCATCGCCCAAAATTTGTGCCCAAGCTCGGTAAATTCCATTAGGCAAGGAAGGAAGACCGTCTGCAGGCCAGCTACAGCTATTGCTTGTTCCGCTAACAGTTCGCCTAGCTAAAACAGTGGGAGTATCCACTTCTTGGACTTCTACAAGGATTTGTACGCTTGGCTCGGTTTGGGCCCAACTAACGCGCAGTTCTTGCGTGGTTGTGATCTTTGCCCCGCCGGGTCCGTCTTCTTCTGCTGTCGCGGAGATGAGCCAGCTTAACTGAACCTCTTGCGGTGTGGCTTGCCGCTCGACCATATTACTGCTGGCTGAAAGCCCGCTGTTGATTGTTTGCGCATCAGCAAGGGTGAGCACACGGGCGCTAAAGGGGCCGATATCGCCATCAAAGAGGTCTGGCAAGATTTCCCAGTGATTTTGATCCGTTGCAAAGGAACTGGTATCTGCCAGCTCTTCGCTGCTGTATAGATTTGCCGTGTAACCTTGATTCGGATTGACTTGCTCCCAATCGGTAACAACTTTACCGTCTACAATTGACAGGGTAGGAGCAGAAGGCATGATCGCCCGATTAATGTTTTCAGGTGAAGAAGTGGGGTTACCGTCTAGTATCTGGGCGTTGCCGCAAGCTTTGACCTGCACGGTGAGCGAAGTTCCGCTTCCTTGTAACGAAGTAAGCGAAATATCAGACTGGAGGGTGTTTGGAGCGATGTTGTCTACATAACAAACTGAAGCTTCTTTTTCGTCTACCACCCGTACCGCATAGGTGACAACTCCGTCAACAGCACTCCAGTTGCATTGAATATAGCCGGCTTGTTTATCTAGCATGCTACCGACGGTTTCCGGCGAAGCGAGTTTAGAAAGATTGTTGCTCGTAGCTGCGGGGGCGTTTATGGTGTTTACACCGTTGCCGATGGCCCACAATATTGCGTTAACATTACCCGCTGCTAAGTTATACGTATCAACTGAATAGTTTCTGTCGTCTTTGGGAATACTGTATTGTTGCTTATCGGTGCCTTGTATCACTTCGAGTAGGTAGTGGTCAACACCTGTCTGACTGTCCTGCCAACTGGCTTGCAGCGATTGTTGATTGGCGGCGAGGGTGAAGGCGCTTACTGCGTGCAGTTTTTGCATCGTATTTCCGGATTGCACGCTTTGACTCGGAACAACCTCTGCGTTGTGCTGTTTGGTGGCTGTTACCTTTGCAGCATAAGTGCCTGGTACCCAATTTTCGGTTGTGGTTGTTATCGGGCTTGTTTGGGCAGGGCTTTGCCAGCAGGCCATGCCGTCTGCCGTGTTAAATACGGTTATCTCAAAATTTGTAGCTCCATCCTGCGCCCAGCTAATGGCAAGTTTATCATCGTTAGGTGTATAGCTCAGCTGTACATCATGCGGATCCGCCAGTTTCGGAATAGTGACTGATACCCAATCCGATTTTTTCGAATCACGAGTACTCCTCAAATCTGCACGGTAGCTACCACCATTAAATTGAAGGGAAATTGTTTCGCTACCTTGATAGGTATTCATACCGAACTGTTGTATAGTGCCTATCTGCTGCCCATTTGGATCATAAAAGGCTAGTTCGTACCCGACGGCATAAGAGGCTCCGTTCCATTGTGCAGTAAGCGTAGTTCCCGCCAAGCTAAGTGGAGGGCTGGCAAAACTTGGTTTTTCCGGATCGGGATCATTTCCGCCACCACCACCTTTATTGTGCACTAGGTATCCATTTGCGTGGTAACTGTTATTGCCAGTCAGCAGAAAATTGTAAAGTGGTGTCAGTGGATCAGCCTCAGTACTGTCGATGCTTAATAGCTCCTCCTGTTTACCATTTATAAGAGCGAGTATATCGCCTACCTCCAGCATCCCAACTTGCAGCGATGGATTCTCTGCCGCGGTTGCCAAGGGATCAATGGCTTTCCATCCTTCTGTGGTGTAAAAAGGGTGCTCGGCGGTTACGAAATAATCGCCTTTATTCAGCGCATAGAGTTTACGGTTACCTAAAAGGGGATGGTCGAAACCGATCACCTCGTTTATCTGTCCATCCATTCCTAACAGTTTATCGCCAAGTTGAACCTGTTCGATGGGCTTGGTAGAACCGTCTATCAGTAGTACCTGCGTGCCTGCAATAAAACAGGTGCTCCCTTTATTATGCGCCAGCAGTTTATTGGCAAAGTAGGTATTATTGCCGCTTAGCTTAAAATTATATAACGGAGTATGAAAATCGGCCTCAACCGAACGGATCAAGCTGAGCACCAAACGTTGCCCATTAGCAAGTAGCAGCTTATCACCACCTTCAAGTTTGGTAACGGGCAGATTTGGATTTTCTCTTTTGGTGGCCTCGGGATCGATGGCTTTCCATCCCGTTTCAGTTAAAAAGGGATGTTCGGCTGTTACGAAAAAGGGGCCATCATTGAAAGCGTACAGCTTTCTTTTACCAAGTAGCGGCCGATCGTAGGCCACTACGGTGTTAATCTGTCCATCATAGCCCAAGAGCTGATCGCCGATGCCGATCAATTCAATAGGCTTTACACTCCCGTCTGCTAAAATAACTTCGGTACCAGCTGTGAAGCAAGAGGAGAATATAGCCGCTGCCGCAACTGCACCTGCTGTGATTGCTGCGGCAGCGGCGGCTCCGCCTGCTGCAAGTGCCGCTACGCCGCCCGCCGATGTTACCGCTGCAGCTCCGGCTGCAATAGCTTCGGCAGTGAGTGCATCTATAAGTCCTTCACATAGCCACTGGGCCGCCAGTTCTGCAGCCTGTTCTACAAATAACACAGCGGCTAATTGTGCCCATTGCGCTCCATTATTGACTAAGCTTTTAACGAAAGAGCTTGCTGATTCTTTTAATGCCGCTGCAATATAATTACCCAAATCATCGAAAGAGGTATTGTCCGGCAACGGAATCCGCACGGTATCGGGAAAGTCAATGGTGCTGACCTGCTGATTGGCTACGAGCACGGAAAATTGCCCATCCAATACAAAGTATAAGGTGTATTCGCCGCCCTCATCTTCCACAGTATCAAAGCTTGGTGTCATGGTAAACTGGTTGCTGTAGGCAACATCGGCGACTAAATCGACAATGGCGCCGCAAACGAAGGTGGGGTCGGTTGCTTTCATTAATTTGGAAACCTCATCAGCTATATCAATAATCTTCTGTATGCTCTCGTATAGCTGCGTAAAGGACGGCCAGTTATTGACGACGAAACCTTCGCTTTGACAGTAGGTAAAATCAATCGAAAGGTTGCCGAAAATCGGTACAGCTTCATCTGCTGTTAATTTTGCACCGATCTTGGTTTCAGTACGACCGTTGGATAAGCTCTTCGAACCAATGCTTATATCTGCTGTACCGAAGGGATATTCAAAGAAATTGAAACCTGTAGCGAAACCAAAAACAGGTGTTTCTGCTTTGGTGTTCAAGGTTAAGAGAGGTCCGCTGATATATTGTTTATTGCCTTCGTTTGCTTTTTGTTTACCGGCTAATTCCAATATAAATATAGAGATTGGACCGCTAAGCCCTAGACTTGCTTCCATCCCTATATCCTTTTGTACATTAATACGTAATTGTAAGCTGATGGTATAGAGAAAAGTTAAATCAATGGTGGCTTCTAAGTTATAGCCGTTTACAAAACCGTTACCCGCAAAATGGGCAGGATCTGCTTGGGCATCATAATAATATACGCGCGATGGACTTTGATCGCTATTGGCTTTGAATACAATATCAAAGAAATCAGTAGGCCAAGCTTGACCGTTACCTACCAAGTTTCCGATGAGACTGCTGATGGAAAAATCCTGACTAAGGCTAACGGATGCAAGCATAGGATTTCCATTTAATAGGTAAAGGTTGGCCTGGAGGAAAATTGCAGCAAGAAGTTCGATCCGCCCGGATACTTGTAGTTCCAGTTGTTTTTCCTTCCGTGTTTCTGTTTGAAAATAATATAGTACATCGAGCCCGAGGTCGCGCAGTACAAATACCGGTGGCAAGTTCTCTGGAAACAACTGGATCGTGACACTCGTATCGGGCGTGGTGGTTAAGGTGAAATGGGTTTGATCTTTATTTACCAGTAAATTGCCTATAAAAGCATAAGTTTCTCCAAATACTTGAAAACTAATCGTTCCGTTGAGTTTAAATTCAGTTGACGCGGTTTGTGTGTACTCCAGAAGGACGCCGGGATCTTCGTTAGCTCCACTGAACTGAACGATGCCGGAAATGATGGAAAACGGAGCGATTACGGCCCGAAAAATAGTTTTTGCTGAACCTTGATTGGGTTCGGCTTGGGTTGAGATAAAAGCATAGAGCGTCACGTCCAGGCCACTTGTGCTATCTGCATCTAGTTGTGTAAATACGGCAAAAAGTGGCCCGGTAAAGAGCAGTTGCGCGTAAAGATGGACTCCTTTTTCTAAGGTGTCGGTTGGTAAGTTACCCTGTTTTATCGGATTTTGAACGGTACCCGGTTTGTTGTTGATGCTTAGTATTTGGTCAACCTGCTGAACCAGATCTGCTACAGACGGCAGGGTATAGCTTGTGATGGCGATACTGGCATTTCTTACAAGTAAAATGTTATCAATGGGTGCAAGCGCACTGAAAAGACTGGAAAATTTAAAATTTTCTGCCAAAGCGAAGGCGAAAAGATAACCACGTTCATCGCCATCTGCTGTTTTCTGCGCAAGTAGTATGGCATCGCCGAAATTGGCGATGGCACCGTATAGGAAAAATTGGTTTTGTGTTTGGTTAAAATATACAACGGCTTGGGCGTAATTGACTGCCTGCATGTCATTGGGCGTAAGTACTGACCAGCTGGTTTGGTCAGTATCCGGTTGATCTGCCACTAATCCATCGCCGAAAGTGCTTATCTGTAAGGAAGCAATCTCATTTACGGTTAGGGTACCGGTAAAAATGGTGTCTATGCCCGCAGAGCCAAGTTGCAAAGTAAGCAGCACTTGAAGGCTGTTCATATCCAAGAGCGCACGCAAATTAGCTTTATAGAAGTTTTTATTGGCGGGATCTTCGGGTTCGAGGCTTTTTAAGGCCACTTCGGCATCTAAACCAAACATCTTTAGTTCCAATCCTAAAAACGGTACGGTCCAATCGGCCGTCTGGTTGTTCGCAGGCGGCGTAGAGGGCATAACGATAATTGACCCGCTGGCTTGAAAGTTACCGGTTTCGGGGGTCATACGACCTTCTAACGTTCTAATGGTAAGGGTAGGCAAGCCAATCGAATTTGGAATTACAAATAGCTCGTTGAGGTGTATTGCCTGCAAAAATGCATCGAAGTTAAAACGCTCTTCGCTCAGTAAGCTAGCGGTAAATACCCAATGCGGTGCCTCTGAACTGTAATCTGCCGTAAAAACAATGGGTGCGCTAGATACAAAAAGCGTTACGCCGAGATGCATTGTAAGTGTGCTATGATTGGGATCTTCCGGCACTACTTGTACACTTGATTCAATACGGGCATTATCGAACACTAGAAGATTACCTATTGCATGCCATGGAGCACTGTTAACAATCGTGAAGTCGATCTTTTCAACTATTTCTGTGGTGATATTGAAGCTAATGTTTAACGCGGTGAGATCAAAACCTTTCCCAAAGGGCATAAACGTTTCTGGAATGTATTCGACCACCACAGCAGGCAGCATCCAATTGGCAAGATCGCTTAGTCCGGGTAGATGGATCGTGTCTTTTACCGCTAATGTAAATTGCCAGTTTTTCGCTAAATCATCCCGATACGCCTGTATCCATATAGCGTTGTTGAAAATATGGACAAAGGCATTGAAGGTGCCGGTACTGTTATACCCTTTGTCTTCTTGACTTATATTCAATGAGGCATATACGCTAGAGAAACTGAGGAAATCAGGCAGTACCACCCAGTCTTGTTTGCCCTTCAATGCAAATTGAAAATTTTTAATGTTAGCCGGTTGGGGCATAAATTGGATGCGCAACTGCGTTAAGCTAAAATTGCCAAAAGTATTGAAGCTGGCGGGTAACCCATCGGAAGATCCGCCAATTAATTTTAATAATTCGCCTATACCTGGAAACTCGATCGTGCTACCGGGTTTTAGGCTAATGGTCCAACCCGTTTCACCTGCAGGAATGGGCATGCTTATCTCCATGTCTGCCACCGTACCTATCTTCATGAAGCCGTGTAGTAAGCCGGTGATGGTATAGTTAGCCGCTACATCTACGAACATATTAACGTCCCAACCATATACTTCGAAATCGGCTAAAATTTTCCAGCTTCCGATTTGAGAGAGGTCGAAGCTGACAGAAGACAGTGCCGGCGTAAAGGGATTGAAGGCAATTGCAATTTCATTGATGGCAATATTGAGCGAGCTATCTACCAAGCCTTCGGGGAGCGGTGCCAAAATATCTTGTTCCGAATGTCCTCCTTGCGGCCATATAAAGTTTGCTAGGTCAGTTAAGGTTGGTAGCTGCACATTGTCTGCGCTAATGCGGAGTGTCCAATTGCCTTCCAGCGGAATTTGCATAACAACTTTCAGATTGGTAACACTGCCAATGGCAATTTCGCCGCTCACGAAGGCCTGCAGAATAAAAGGCGCTGGATTATCTTCTGAAGGCACGAACGTGGTGCTCAGGCCGAATTGAAAACCGCCCACTGCAATATTGGGGCTAGTCAATATCTGCCAGTACCGGGCTGTGCCATCTTCATTAGGCAAGAAAGTAATGGCTGCAAAAAATTGGGCCCATAGTTGTGTACTGGGATCAAATTGGATGTAGTTACCGCCCACATGTAGTTGCAGCAAACTGGTGAGAGAAGGCGGGAAGATACCGGATAGCGCATTCCCTCCCGCCAACCGAATGGCATCTTCCATCGTGGCCAGCTGAATCCCTTCTGTTGTGTCGTTACTTAAATACCAGTTGGTATTGGCTGCATTCGGAAGGGTTAATTTGGCCGGATAGTTGAAGGATGCTGATAGGGTATACATACCGGATACAAAAGCGGTATTCACCACCTGATTTGCTGCGGCCACCTCGCTGCTTAGCGAAAGGATAGGAGATACCAAGGTGGCTGCTTCTAAACCTATTGGTGCAATAGATAAGGTGCCGGCCAATTCGCTGTTCATGCGCAATTGGTAACCATCACTCTTTTGTGTTACCTTACCGCGTAAGGCAAGAGCATCTTCTGTCGTGTATATATTGCGAAGTACCGCTAATGAGCCCTCGTTCAGTGATGCAACCCAATACAGGTTAAGCCCGGGATCGAGCGCACCTATCGGCGCCACGTTCTGTTGCGCATAGGAGCTGGCAATCATGGCTTTTTCTGACAGTATTAGTCCATCAAAGAGTTCGCTCTGTGTTTGCGGGAAACTAGTGGATGGCAACCAATCGTCCGGAAGTGGACTTATGTGTAAGGTGAAATCGAGCCGCTGATTATCGGTCTCTACCACTTGAATCCGGATTGGCTGATTTGTTAGGTTATAAATTTGGGTATCGCCGTTTATGGTAAGCTGATCTCTCGTCTGTTCTAGTGATGCATTGCTAAGTTGCAGCGTCTGAGCAAATACCGCCGCATCAAACAATGGAGCTACGACATCGCCGAAATCTGTGTCGAATATAGTAAGTTGACCGTCCTTCAACCGTTCATTCAACGTAATGTAAAGTTGATCTAGGAGGTCGAGCGTTGTAGGCACTTCTACAGCTACGGGATAGGTGAAATTTTCTTTTTGGTACGTTCCTTTAAGGTAAGCTAAGTTGAGCGCTTGCTCGTTACCCGATTGAAGGAGTAGAGTGGTAGTGGTTAGCTGCAAATTAATCGGTTGCTCTAAATGCGCTTGTAGGCTTACTTGAGTAGCTGCCTCGCCTGTCTGGATCATCCCTCGCAAGGCTACCGTTTGTATGGCTGTGTTTAATTGTTGCAGACTGGCCAAAGCTGCGGTGGTCGTGCTGTTTGAGATGAAATTTAAACCAGCTTCCAAATTAGCTGAAGGAAGTTCAATGGCGTGTGCGTAGGAACAGCCAATAAGCCAGGTTTGCTGTAAATCGAGATTGTCAAAGTACGTGTTCTGCAAATCTGGAAAGCTATCGGGAAAACTCCATCCCGTTAAGGCTTCCTGATGCTGAATACTAAATTGGAGAGTTTCATTTTTTTCGATAACAGTGAGTTGCGCTTGTAAGGAGCTTGACAAGTTCCAAAGCGCCGCTTGTCCGGTGACCAGCAAAGGGCTTCCTTCGGGACTTATGCTAGTAGCCGTAAAATTTAGAGTATCAGTATTTAATGTAGACAAAAAGATCTGGCTGTTAGCGCCAAAATCTGCTGCATATATAGCAAGCTTTCCGTCGGAAAGGCGTTCCTGTAAGGTAGTTCTAAAAGTGTCTAAAAGTCCCATGGTTTATAATTGAGATGACTACAGATAAGGTACGAGTTGACTGCCCGGATTTTGGTGACTGATAAATGCTTGAACGGTCTGCAAAAACTGTTGCCTGTCTATAGCTAACAAAGGTTCAGTATGGAAGGTAGTATCAAGCCATTGTTCGTTTCCCGAGATGATATAATTGTATTGTTTAGTTAACACTACGCGGAACCCATCGAAAACTTTTAAGTGATAAAGCTTGGTATCGGCATTATAGATGGTAGCACAGGCATAAGTGTCGTAGCGAAGTGATAAGCGAAATTTTTCAATCGATAGATTCTTAATGTAATATCCATATCGGCTACTTAATTCACCGTTTAAAGCGTTCAAATCTGGCCTACCATATATCAATTGTGCTTCTTCCCATTCTTCCTGCAGGTCGTCATCTAACACTGCGTAATAGGTTGTTTGCCCATCATTCCAAACCGCAAGGAATGTTTTAGAGCGTATGCTTCTATTAGCTTTTTCCGCGAAACTCTCATAACTAATTAAAAAATAAGAGATGCCATTTATGGTTTGTGTGTTTTTTATTTGAGCGTTGTTGGGAATAATCCCCTGATCTGCAAGATATGTCTTAATAAAGGGAGCCTGGAACGGAACAATTGCTGGAATAGCCGTTCCCCTGAGCGTCGATAAATCAAGTGTGTTGAAATAAGTTAGATTGTTGAAGTCTACCGGCAGCCCTTGATAGCTCAATGCGGTCTCTAAGGTCATGAAGGCGCAGAGATTATCATTCCCTTTACGCGTAATGCCTGCTGGATTATAGCGTGTGTATCCTCCGTAAAGTTGCGGATACTTGTAAAGCTGCGGTAAAGTTAGTTGTGGATCGTCTTGTAGGGCCCACAAGGGATACTCCGGGAACCATAAATTTTTGAGAGGATTATCGTATTGCTTGGGAATATTCATCCATTTTAAAAGCTCGGGTGCATGCGATTGCGAATTGAATTGATTAGTGAAAAGGAAGGGGCTTGTCGGATCTTTCAGTTGAAAGGGCGTTTGCAAACCGTTGATCAAAAAATCGCTTACTTGAATAAAACAGATCTGGTCGTAAGCTTGGTCTCGCGCCAAAGGCGATAAAGAGGGATCAAAAAAGGCTTTGATGGTGTAGGTAAGGTCGTCTAAACGAGTAAATCCGACTACCAACGGGTTGGAGGAGCCGCCAAAGGTCTGCGCGGTTTGGCCAATCCGGATCGCTGAGGTCCCTTGACCCTCGTATACACCGGTAACTACTTTGTATCCATTTGCGGTACTTAACGTTAATGCCATGATAATTGGTGTTACTGATTATTTAAAATAGACGAGGTCTGCATTGTTGGTTTTCACTTCGTGGCACTCCATCTTAATATTCCCCTCGGCATTTGGGGTGCGCATTACGTGACTTACCATAGTGCCCGGTAGTTCGCCGTTCCAGAAAACGGTAAACCTGCTTTTTTGCTCAATATCCTCGTCATTAACAATCACCACGATATCGCCTGCAATAACGCCATTGCTTTTGGCGGGATTTCCTATATTGACGCGTGCTGAGTCGGTAAAGCCATCCATTAAAGAAGTAAGAAAATAGCGTTGAAGGGAGTTGTCAACTGAATCAGGTGTGATACCTGTCCAGCTAGAGATATCCCATTTAGGGTAAATATGCGTGTCCAACGCTTCGATTACTTCTTCATTGGGATGTCCATGTTTATCACCACAGGAGATAAGACCGGTTATCGGTTTAATTAAGCTTAGAAAATACTCACTGGTGCTGATGGTACTGCCATGATGACTCAGCTTAAAGGAACAGACATGTCCCTTGGTAACATCATTGCCGTTATGGACCCATTTGAAGTTCGATTGATCGTTAGCCTTTAACGCTTCTGCTAATGGGGATTCCATATCGATATAACCCCCACTTTTCCAACCACCAAGGTCACCTGCGCTGTAGAAACGAAAATTACCATATTGCAAGATCCAAGCTAAGCCCAGATCGTTCTGATTGCTTCCTGACCGTGGTGCCGGTTTTGTGGTGGTATCACCGAGAACGTAGTTGTTGGTGGCTACACACAGTAGTTGGATCTGTTTTTTGCCCGTACCGAATAAATTGAGTGTTGTGGCTAAATTGGTGGTGTTTCGTGTCATAGGCGCTTTGGTTACCGCTTTTACGTACTTGCCATAAACACTGGGTGATTTATTGGAGGTGGTTGAGCTTGGGAGCGGCTTTACCAGCCCCCGATCCCAGGAGCCTTTATTTGAATTGAAGTTTACAAGGACACCGGGTAAACCGCCTATATGATCCTGATGGTAATGTGAAGCAATCATATAGTTCAGCGAGTCGATCCCCATTTTGGTCATATAGAAGTTGATTTTGTTCGCTTGCTTACTGCCGTCGCCTCCGTCAATTAACACGGCATTAACGACAGTACCATTCAGCGAAACGCTGCTGTCTACCGCTAATTGAAGCATATCGGTACGATCGGCTGGGACTGTTTGCCCGGCAGCTATAATCGCCTGCCTCACTTTGGCTGTGTCTCTAACGACTACGAGTGCGGCGTCACCGTGCCCCACACTCATCTGGTGGATCTCCAGCGTTTGAGCGGTTGTTTTTGCCAGATTGAGTATAGTGAGAAGCAAAGAAAGCATCATAACCTTTCCTTGGTTGGGAAAAGATGGATTGAGCATGCATCTACAGAAAACCTGCATACAAAGGCGTAGATTAATTTTGATTGTCATAATTTGAGAAAATATGTGTAATAATATGAAAAAATGTGTGAAAAACACTGATTTACTTCTATTATTAGCGATGGTAATTACATTAAGCTTAAAGCGTGAGACCTGCAGAAATTGCATTAGCGTGGCTACCGGCACATACATTTTTTATTGTGCCTATTCCCAGTACATCGAAATTGCTCCGCTTGCAGGAAAACCTTGGAGTTGTTGAGTTTTGCTTGATACACGAGGAGCTAAGCAATATCAATAAGGCATTAGCAGTATTAAAACTACAGACGGTACAGATACAGCAAGCAAGTGGCTCGACGTAAAGGCTAATTGCTATTTTACATCATTTTCCCGAGAATTGTTTTTTATCACAACGGCTTCATAGTCGGAAAGCGTGGGTACGGTGAAGCGTATTCTGCCGTCTTTCCAAGAATAATCCAAAGCTTGATTAGCTTTTAATAGGTGAACCCCTGTCGGTTTTTCAGCTAAGGCAATATCAAGGTTTATACCATGCAAATCGTTCGGCTTAAAGTAGGTATTCCCGCTGAAACCAGTTAGGTTGATCAGGTGCAAGATATGCCCTTCTGCCTGAAAATCGACCAAATGATTTGCATCATCATTGCGTGCATATTGTTTCCATATCATTTCTACACGTTCGGGAGCGTCGGTCTTTAATAAGCTTTGGGCTGCTGGATAGATCGCCGATAAGGTGTTTAGAAATATCGCTTTATGTTGCTCATAGCCTTTTAGGTAATAATGGCGCCCAATGGCGGGCACTAGAAGGGCATTTTTTTGTTTTTCAACGGTGTTGATGGCCAGTGCTTGATGACCGATGGGTTCATGCCCGCCTACAATCTCCGGTGGGCCCGGGCGACCTTTACTAAGGATGGGCAGGTAGTTGCTAACCGATGAACTGAAGGTGTAAAGCGGCATTGGATAGGCTAAATGAATCATTTGCTGACCGCCCAATGTCTTAAAAATGCTGCTGTCATCAACCTGTAGGTAATTGCCGGCGGCATCATGGTTTATTGTTGTTAAAGAGGCTCCAAATTGCGCCTTCAGAAAGGCGGGATGATGTGAAAAAGCAGCTCCGGTTGCAAATAATCGGGTACCTTTTTTTACGGCAACCGATAAGGCATGTAAATCTAAGCTGTCAAGCGAGGGTATGCCAGGGATAATGATAACTTTATATTGCCCAAGTCTTTCGGTTTGCGCATGGGGGCGGCGGTATTCCATCACATCGAAGGGAATATGGGTCTCTTTTAACATCAGCTGGATGCCTCTGTATTCTTCTCCCTCTGCGCCGTGGGCCCATAAGCTGGGGGAGAGAATCAATACCTTGGCCGTGGAGCGGTAATTGCCATAATAGGGTTCATGTGTTTTATGGAACTGGTAAATGGAACGAATAATGGGGAAGTTGCGCGGATCGGTATTGTTATTGAATTCGCCCATCATGCTGATATCTAACCCGGATCCATTGGCAATGTTTTCATATAGCCTGATGCGAACTTCTTCAGGACCTACACTGTTAAAGCGCGATTGAAAGGAAATCTGTTGGATGGATGCATTGCTGATAATGTGCGATGGATAAGAACCCATGGCATTACTGACATTGTCTGATGCATTGTAAGGCCAATAAGGGAGGCTGGTATTACTTTGCGATTCGTGGCGGATAATATCTACATATTGATCGGTGTAGGTGCAAATAGCGACGGCTGGATTTTTGGTTTTAACCAGTTTGTGTAATCGCTGTGCCCAGTCGTCTAAAGTCATCTGTTTAAAGGCCTGGTACTTTTTAAATACGGGGTCTTGTGTGTCTTCTTTTTCCGGTAAATCCATGCCACTGAATGCTTTAAAACGTTTCTGATCATAGGGGTTGTGATCGATACCGTAGTACTTTCCGATGTAAGCATTGTTGGTTTGATAACCGGGCATGTTCAGAAAAATACCATCAATGGGAAAGCGGTCCATGATTTCGCTTACGATTTCAAACGACTTTTCCTGTACATAAGGCGCATTGATAGATACGACGTAAATATCATCATTAAACATACGTTCTCCTTTGTTAGATAGGTAGCACCAATCGGGATGCGCTTCAAAAACGGATTTATGTAATCTGCTGAAATCTACGCGTACGATGACACGGATGCCCTGTGCATGGCAACGATCAATGATTTCGCCCAATAGGGTGTCGGTGGCATAGGGATTTCGATAATGATAGGGGAGCGCGGTGGGGTAAAAGGCCATGATGCCACCGGCGTTGATGATCAACGTGTTGGCTGATGCTTCAACGAGTTGGTCTACAAAGGCCTTCGGTTCGATACGTTCGGCGGTAAAGGCAGGAAGATTTGTTTGAATAACCCGCAGGTTATTGCGGCTCCACCAGGGGGTATCGGCTGTTTGGCCTGAGGCTATACCCTGGCTTATAAATAACAGTATGAGAAAGATGAAATGATAAGATGTGTTTAAATTCTTTGCGGATACGCTCATCATAATTAGTTTAAAGGGCTATACGTCATTTCTGACCTTGGGCTTTAGATTTATTGCTAGATTGGTAAAGTTAATAAATTTGAAGGTTTTTTCTTTGTATAATTATGCTGGTTACTTTCAAAGGCACTTTTAGTTTCTGTCGCTTTTCAGGGTAGGATGAAAGAGGATTGTTGCCATTACATTGGTTTGATTTTTGTAATTTTAGGACATGGAAAGAATTGATATGAACCACTTCCTGCGCTCGCAAAATAAATTGGTGAATAAGGATTTGGGTAATTTCAACCTTTTTTGGGTACAGGAATTGGATACGTGCTCCGTACAGCCTATTCCTTACAACCGACGGGATTTTTACAAAATAAACTTGCTCAAGGGCGCGTATACAATTCATCTCGCAGATAAAACCTATGAAATTCAAAAGCGGGGTTTGTTCTTTGGCAATCCTTCTTATCCCTATAACTGGATTCCGAAGGGAGCGGATTCGCACAGTGGGGTGTATTGTATTTTTAACAAAGAGTTTTTTCATCATTTTGGCAATATCGACTCTTACCAAATGTTTCGGCCTGAAGGGGATAATGTTATTGAATTGACGGAAGGGTTGTACGATGAAATTGAAGCTATTTTTGAGAAAATGGACGTGGCTTTCCGATCGGCGTATCAACATAAATATGATAAAATCCGGAATTTGATTTTTGAGGTGTTACACAGTGTCAATGAAGTGTCTACTAAAGAAACACGGATTAACCGGCACGATGCAGCCGCTAGCAGGATTACCGGCTCATTTTTGGAGTTATTGGAAAGACAGTTTCCGCTTGAATTGAAAAACCAGCAGGTGCCCCTTCGGAACGCAGCGGATTTTGCGGATACGCTAGCGATTCACGAAAACTACTTGAACAGGGTTTTGAAAAAAACGATGGGAAGTACAACTACCCAGTTAATACAGCAACGCTTCTTACAGGAGGCGCGCGTTCTCATCAAGCATAGTTCCATTGATATTTCGGAAATTGCCTATCTCTTGGGCTTTAAAGAAGTTAGCCATTTTTCCAACTTTTTCAAGAAATATGAAGGGCTTTCGCCATTGCAATACCGAAAGGTTTGATTTTCGTAAATGATGGTTTGCTTTCTGTAAAAAAATGGCTTAACGATCCACGAACTTTGTCGTGTAAATAATACGTATAAAATTATGACAAAGAACTGGTTTATCACAGGCACATCAAGCGGTATTGGCCGTATTCTTACCGAGCACTTATTGGCATCCGGGCATACTGTTTTTGCGACACTACGGCAAACGGAACAATTGTTGGAATTGAAAGAAAGATATCCTAAACAACTCCATGTTGGTTATTTAGAACTGACAGATACAGAGAGTATTCATAATGCAGTGGAAGCAGCGCTGGCGGAAATGGGACGAATAGATGTTGCGGTGAGCAATGCCGGACTGGGTGTTTTCGGAGCGGTGGAAGAATTGGATGATCATGTCATCTCGAAGCAGATTGAAGTCAATTTGTTAGGATCAATCCGATTGATAAAAGCACTGATTCCGGTAATGCGTCAACAGCGGGATGGGGGGCATATTATACAGGTGTCTTCAGAAGGCGGTCAGATTGCTTATCCGGGCTTCAGCTTGTATCATGCATCTAAATGGGGAATAGAGGGCTTCATCGAGTCGACCGCACAGGATGTACGACCTTTTAATATTAGGTTTACAATTGCCGAACCGGGGCCAACGGGAACTAACTTCGGCAGTAGCCTGCTCATAGCGCCTGCTTTGGATGTATACCAAGACACACCGGTAAACGATCTACGCAAATTTATCGATGAGGGTTTTGGTGAACTGGACAATGTGCATGATGTTGCGCAAGCTATAATCGATTGTGCCGTCCATGCGCAACCTCCGTTTAGATTGCCGATCGGAAAAGTGGCCATACAACATGTTCAGGACGGATTACAAAAACGCTTAGACGCTGTGCGTAGCGCTATACAGTAAAAAAACCATTTACTTACTCATCCCTTAATGAATCAATCGGATTGGCTATTGCCGCTTTAATGGCTTGTGAACTCACAGTGAGTAAAGCCAGTATAAGCGCCCCCAATCCTGCGATGATAAATAAACCCCAACCGAGGGAAATACGGTACGTGTAAGCTTCCAGGAATTTATCCATCGCCCAATAGGCAATTGGAAAAGCTACCAAACAAGAAATGATGACTAACCAGGCAAATTCTTTGGACAGCAAGCGTGTAATGGAAAAAACCGACGCACCGAGTACTTTGCGGACTCCAATTTCTTTCGTCCGATTTTCGGCCATATAGGCGGCAAGTCCAAATAAACCCAGGCAGGAAATAAAGATGGTGAGAAAAGCAAATAAAGCTGCCATGGTGCCGGTTTGCTCGGATTCCTTGAATTTAGCGGCGTAAGCTTTGTCTACAAAGTTGTAGGCGAAAGGATAATTGGGGTTGTAGCGCTTAAAAATGGCTTCTGTTTTAGCAAGCGCAGTAGCCGTAGATAAGGCAGGATTGAACTTGATATGCATGACGTTAAACCATCCTTTCGCTCCTTCGATGACAGCAGGTTCCACGGGTTCATAGGGTGAACGCGAAATAAAATCGGCCACCACCCCCACTACGTGCCATTCAATGCCATTATCTTTGATCAACTGGCCAATGGGGTCTTTGAAGCCCATAAGTCTTACGGCTGATTCATTTAAAAGGATGGCTGTGGAATCGGTAGGGTACTGCGTCAGGTCCATGTCCCTACCGGCCACTAAACGAAGACCGGCTGTTTTTACAATGTGCTCGTCAGCACACATACGGTCGATAAGTGTTTTATCGTTTGGTGCTTTTCCCTGCCACCAAAATCCATTACTGTTACTCCAACTTTCGGTAATTGGAGAATTGGATCGCGTGACCGATACGGCTACACCTCCTTGGAGCAGCTCATTTTTGATCAGCTTGCTGTTCTTGGCGACCTCGCCCTCCTCCGAAATATAAACGACATTGTTTTTGTCATAACCATTTTCCCTGTCTTTTGCGTATTGGATTTGTTTATGAACAGCCAAGGTGCTTATAATAAGAATGATGGCAATTGTGAACTGAATAACTACCAGGATTTTACGAAGACTAAAAGTGGCTTTTGCTTGTTTAAAGGTGCCTTTTAACACCTTAACAGGCTGAAAGGAGGAAAGGAAAAATGCCGGGAAACTGCCGGCGAGCAAGCCTGTTATTAAAATAAAGCCTACGGCGTTTAACCAAAACTGGAAATGACCAAAATCAACAGCTAAACGCCTGCTGATTAAATTGCCGAAGGAGGGTAGGGCTAACCAGGTAATAAACAGGGCGATGACGCCGGAGATGGCGGCAATCAAAATGGATTCGCTTAAAAACTGGCCGATCAGCGACACGCGATAGGCGCCCGCTACTTTTCGGATGCCGACTTCCTTGGCCCGTTTCTCACTTCGGGCGGTGCTAATGTTCATGAAGTTAATGCAGGCAATTACTAAGATGAAAACGGCGATCAGCGTGAAGAGGTTGACCATATCAATGCGCCCGCCCACTATCTTTCCATTTTCAAATTTGGAGCGGAGCCACCAGTCGGGGAGTGCATGCAGCAGGACTTCCGTGTCTTCCTCCGGTCCATTATGCCGCTTGGTGATGTCCTTAATCTTCCTGTCCATTGCCTCTTTGCTAATGCCCGGATTTAATTCTACATAGGTCTGCACGGAATTGTTGCTCCAGTAGTCGTCACTATAACCGATCTTTTCCATGTATTTCCAGGGAAGCAGGAACTCCACGTCTGTGAACCGGGTATTGCCGGGCATATCGGCTAGAACACCGGAGACGGTCACTACATCTACACTATCTATTTTGAGCGTCTTCCCCAGTGCTTCTTCTTTGCCAAATAAGCGTTTAGCCAGGCTTTGGCTAATGACAATTTCGGTGGGGGTTTTTAAGATATGCTCTTTATCGCCTTCCAGCAACGGAAAATCGAACATGGAAAGGAAAGCGGAATCAACGAAGGCGCCCTGACCCTTTAGTTTCTTGTCGCCCACGGAGAACAGAAAACTATTATCGGAGTAGCGGCTGTAATGGGCTATTTCCGGAAATTCCGCTTTGGCGGCCGGCCCTAAAGGCTTGGGCGTGTAGAACCACACCTGAAGTTTATCGCCCCAATTGGCTCGGTTTCCTACTAAAAAGAGTTGGTCTTTTTTATGGTGAAATAGGTCAAAACTCCGTTCGTTTTGTACCCAGGAAAGGATCAACATGGCAGCTGCCATACCGATAGCCAAGCCTGTTATGTTCAAGATGGAATACCCTTTGTTTTTAAGTAGATTGCGCCAAGCAATTTTGATGTAGTTCTTTATCATACCGAGCCCTTTAATTGAATATTAACTAAACATAAATGGAGCCATAATTTTATCAATTTGATTATTAGTTGTTTGTGTCTTTGGTTTTAACAGCAAGTGTTCGTTTTCGAACAGTGATTGTTCATTGGCGCACAGCTTTCATCTCACTTTACCTTGATGCAAAGTGAGACAAACATCAAGGCTGTCCAGTTCTCGCTAAAAATTCGATTTCATACCCGCCGTTATGCGGAGCCGCCCCATATCTCAATCCTTTCCTTCGCTTTTTCGCATAACGTTTTTTCGGCCCTTCCAATCGAATTTTCTTTACGCTCACCCTGGAAGGCCGTCCTTCCCTAGGCGCTACAGCCCCTTTGCATTGAGGTTCTGAAATGCTTAAATGGCCTTGGACGATATTGAAGCAACGAGCAGCGACATCAAAATAAAAAAAATGTTCTTTTAAACAGGTTCCTAGCCATTGATAAATTAGGCAGCGAAAAAACTTTTTACCATATGGTAAGCGGATTCCTCATAATAAGTTCGAAATTTAAAGTATGAAAGAGTTTATCAACTACGTATTACAGTTTGGAAATTTGAACAAACAGCAAATCGATTTCATTCTGAGCAAAGCGGAAACGTTGGAACTTCATAAGGATGACTATTTTTCGGAAGCTGGAAAGATCCCCAGACACGTTGGGTTTATTCTTGAAGGGATCGTTCGTTTCTGCTATTACAACAACAAAGGCGAAGAGATCACACACTCATTCGTAGACGAGAACAATTTTGTTTCTGACCAACAAAAGTTTGAGGCACAAGTGGTGGCCTCCGATTATGTACAGGCCGTTACACCTTGCAAAATGCTCGTTTTTTCAAAGAAAAGTTGGGACGAGATCGGCAATACGATTGTTGGCTGGGACGCTATTATAACTCAGATTACAAAAAATTGTTTGTTAAAAGCGATTGAAAGAAGGAGCCCACTGGTTTCTGAGGATGCAACTACGCGCTATTTATCGTTCATTGAACAATTTCCCGGTCTTGTTAACCGTGTGCCGCTTTCTCATGTCGCTTCTTATCTTGGGATCACTCAACAATCCTTGAGCCGAATACGAAGAAATATCCGTTGAGCGCACTTTTTACCAAATGGTAAATGCTTCCTCTTTTTTGATACCGAGCTTTGTATCATTAATTTAAATGAATAGCAATGAGCAAAAAAGTTGTATTAATTACAGGAACAAATAGTGGGTTTGGATGGCTTACCGCTAATAGTGTAGCCGCTTTGGGGCATAAAGTATATGCCACCATGAGAGACACCCAAGGAAAGAATGCAGATAAGGCAAATGCGCTATCACAGGTAGCCAATATCACCGTTTTGGATGTTACGCTAACAGATGAAACCAGTGTTAAGGAGGCTTTTGACACTGTTATAGCGAAGGAAGGTACCATCGATGTATTGGTAAATAATGCGGGTGTTGCCCTATTCGGGGTGGCTGAAAGTGCTACTACGGCCGATGTGCAACGAGTTTTTGATGTGAATGTGATCGCTCCCTGGAGATTAATGAAATTGACCTTGCCTTTTATGCGTAAACAGTCGGAAGGTTTGATCATCAACGTCTCGAGTGGGTGGGGTAGGTTCTCGCCCCCTTTTTCAGCGGTGTATGGTGCTTCAAAATTCGCTTTGGAAGGTTTAAGCGAAGGCTTGCATTATGAGGTACGACCTTTAGGGGTAGATGTTGCAATTATTCAACCGGGGGCTTTCCCGACTGAGATGTCTCAAAAGATTCAAGCTGGATCTGACACATCGGTTGTTGACGATTATAAATTGATAGCGGAAGTTCCGGAAAAAATGTTCAATGCCCTTAGTCAGATGTTTGAAACTGTAAAACCGGATCCTCAAAACATTGCAGATGCCGTGGTAAAGCTAATCAATCTACCAAAAGGACAACGCCCGTTAAGAACCGTGGTTGACCCATCTACGGGAGAGATTGTCAAAACGGCTAATGAAGCCGTTCAGGTTGAATACGACCGAGTACTAACAGCATTTGGAATGAAAGATTTATTGAGTTTGTAGGTATAAAAGGTGATGCTTGTTCAGCAAGTTGTTCAAAGCACTTCCACCTAAACTTTTTCCTGTCTCATGCCTTTGAGAATACGTGCGCGGTGTTGAAGTCCCCATTCGGCAATGGTTTGCGTCAATTGCTTTAATGATTTTCCGTACTCTGTAATCTTATAGGCTACCGAGACAGGAGAAGTGGCCAATACATTTCTTTCAATCAATCCGTTTACTTCAAGCTCCTTCAGCTCCCGACTTAACATCTTACCGGAGATGCCCTGAACTTTCTTCAGTAATTCGGAATAGCGCATGGATTGGTAACACAGGCAGGCGATAATAAGCACCTTCCACTTTCCACCTAAGATTTCCATGGTGTCGTTTATAGCCAATACGGTTTGGCTACAGTCTTCGATTAGTATACTTTCTGATTTCATTTTTGTCCCTTGGTTACCCAAATGTCACTGTTACTTTTTGTCACTTAGTGGCAAATTTAAACAATTCTGCTTTACCTTTGCATCGCAAACATAAAAATTTATACAATGGAACTTATTAATCATTTAAAATGGCGTTACGCCACCAAAAAATATAGTACAGAAAAAGTTAGCGAGGAAAAGATCAACCAAATTTTAGAAGCCATCAACCTAACCGCTTCTTCATGCGGAATACAGCCCTATCGGGTTTTGGTAGTTTCTAATCCGGAGATAAGGGCCAAATTGGGCGCAGGTTCGTTTAACGGACAGATTGTAAATTCTTCTCATTTATTGGTGTTTGCGGCTTTCAACGAGATATCCACAACATATATTGAAGAATATATAAAAATGGCCGAAAAGCAACGGAATTTACCGGAAGGTGGGATGGCTAATTTTACAGAAAAACTAGTTAACTATTTCAGTGCAAATACAGCGGAAGCAAATGCCGTCTGGGCTAGTAAACAGGCTTATATTGGCTTGGGTACTGCCTTGCTGGCGGCTGCGGAATTGAAGATAGATTCTACGCCCATGGAGGGTTTTGATGCTGCCCAATTTGATGAGGTTTTAGGGCTAAAGGAGAAGGGATTGCATACGGCGGTGATCCTTTCGTTGGGCTATCGGGATGCGGAAAATGATTACCTGGTTGATATGCCAAAAGTAAGGTTGCCCATAGAAGAATTTTCTGCTTTTGTAGCATAAACGATTTAATCTGGCTGTAGGGGCGCTTGCTATTGCTGCGCAACACTTCCATGAGCTGGAAATTGACAAGTTGGCTTAAAAGATCAGGGACGGTTAGCCAACCACGGGAAGATTCTTATAACGCCATTCACTCGGGGAGTAGTTTACCGGCAGTTGCTGTAGATGCTCGATGCGAATCTTTTTTCTGTGCTGTTTGATATGTGTAAAGAGGAGGTGACTGTCATAGGTGACTTCGAAAGGTTGTGACAGGTTAACCGGTTCGGTTGTTTCGCCAAGGATCACATACTCCAATTTTCCTTCCGAAGTGAACCGCTTAATGATGACATTGTCGCCAGTAGTGGCTTGTATACTGAACCATGCTCCATCACCCACGCCTCCAAGATACTGTGCCTCTTTAGGCACAGTAATGGGTTTTGAGGGTGCGTTCATGCGGCCAACCGAGTGGTCGGCGGGTAAAAGACGGGCTTTTCTTTGGCTTACATTCTCTCCTAGCTTTTTCAGTAAAAAACGAACGGACTGCCAACGGTTCATCTTAACATGTTTTAAGCCCTCATGGGGTGTAAATGAGTAAATCATTCTATCTGGCACTACATTAACTAAATTACTGATGGGACTTGCTTTAATTGTTTCGGGGAAATTGATAGTATGTCGCCAGCTGTAGCGCTTGGAACACCGAGCAAGCATGCGGACAATAAATCGTGAACAATTATTGTTGTTGCGGGCGATGGCACCGTAAGGATATGCACCTTGAAGTACGCAATCGTCTCCGTAAGCTTTGGCGCGTTCGAAATTAATACCACGAGCAATAGCGAAATAAAGAATACCTTCTCCATACATGGCAGGTTTCAATGCTTCAAACTGTGTTGCGATTTCTTCAAGGTTGTCAATATAACAACCTTCAAATTTCGCCTTAATCGTAATCGCTAGGCGAGGGTCTGAAAATTTAGAACGAGCTCGACCATATTGCCGGGGCGTGATATATCGTCCGAAGTCATAGAAGAGCATTTCGCCGGTTTCTCGTTTAATGATAACAATACCGGTATGACCTACTTTAAAATTTAAGTTTTTTACGATGCCAATTTTCTTTAAAAACAACATCCACTTTTCGTCTCCACGGATAGTGGTATCCGGCCATGTTAAAATAAGGGCCATATCATTGTAGGTGATCGTTGACTGCATGATATTCTCTTTTTATGTTAGACTTTAAAGGAAGATGAAGTTTCGGTAACCCCTATGCGGTGAATGTTTGATAAATAGATTTAATTTCGTGCCCCAACGGAAGAAACGGCTTAATTCTTTTTTGTTCAAGTGCTCAAAATGGAAAATTTTATGTGGAAATGGAATCGCATTGGTATAGACACCATTTTTGGAAAAAACCAGCATAATTTTTTTGTGAAGCTTTTTCGTTAGGCCAACATGTTCATATACTGCCTGCCCGTGTTCGAAGAATGATGCTGTTGGATAATCTCGAAAGGTCAGCAAAACGATATAGTCACAGCATGTTAGCATGTTTTGATAATTGATTTCATTGCCTAAACTGGTACGGCTATACACTTCGTGTCCATTGTTCCAAAAAAACGCTGCAAGATGGTCGAGTAACATTTGTTCTTCTTGTCCGCTATCTCCAACTAATAAATATTTCATCTGTTTATTTTTTGTTTTTAGTTGTCAGATGGAGCCTTTGATGATTAAAATAATCATTGCCCTGTGTGCTTAATGATTATTTTTAATCATGTCGGGTTCATATGTAAATGACTTCTCTTTTAAAGGCCATACCTGCCTACCGGCAGGCAGGTGGAATATCCGGATTATTTTATGTTTGTCTTTGGTAATCATGGATATTTCATTATCAAAAATGTTTTATGCTAAAGATTTTTAGCCGCTGCTATCTGGAATGCTATAAATTTAATGGTGGACATCAGCTAGATGGAGATCCTTTCCATCGCTTGTGTGTCCATAACCAACCATAGGGTTCTTCTTTGATGTTTTCGGTTAAGAGGCTTACATATTTTTGGGTTATCTCGCCCTCTCGCGTAGCTGAAGCTTCGGAACAGATTGGTAAACAGGTTATTTTGTAATGCCCTTTAGATAGCTGTGTAATATGTAAGTAGATGACGGCCGATCGACTCGTGCGTGCCAATTTCTCCATGCCTGAAAAGACGTATGTGTCCTGGTGCAAGAAAGTGAACCTGAATTTTTCTTCTTTTATCGGCGGACATTGGTCGGCAAGGAATAGATAGACGGCCGGACCTGAACTTTTAGCTAGTATTTGGCGTACAACCGCTTTATCAGGTAATAACTTCATGCCAAAACGAGACCGGAATCTAATCATCAGCTTATTCATCGTGGTTGAGCGAAGGGGTTTGTAAACGGCATATATGTCGTATTGCATCTTAAAAGGCATAAAATTCAGCATCTCCCAATTTCCGCAATGGCCCAGGCAAGCAATAACGTCTCGTCCGGAGGCTATGTACTGATCAATTAATTCTTGATTCTCAAATACAATTTTCTTGTCAAGCACTTCAGCCGAAACGGAAATGCTTTTGATGATTTCGGCAAAATAGGCGGTAAAGCAAGTGTAGAACTTTTTTACAATTGCATGGACTTCTCCGTATCGCTTATCCGGAAAGGCACGTGCTATATTCTGGATAACGACTTCTTTTCTGTAACCGATGATATAATAAGCAAGAAAATAAGTGATGGAACCCAATGCATATAGAAAGGTCATCGGTAGCAGGCTTATTATGTATAGGCCGGCATAAGCACTTCTATAAGCAAGTTGTTTTAGTATCTGCTTCGGGTTCATATTTAGAGTTTCATCTTTAAGCCAACCGATGCATAAGGGGAAACAGAAAAAAAGTAATCATTATCGGATGCAAATACACCCTTCAAGGTTCTGTCGCTGTACGCAGCCGGACGGTATAGGTTTAGTCCCACCATACCGGTCATGGTTAACCCGGTTTTACCGAGCTTGAGCTCGGGACGAAAGCCTGTAACGATATACTGGTGCGAGAAGATCACGTCTTTGCCGTCTTTTTTCAATAAGGCGACCTGCCCGTTCATTTCAATGGCATAAGATAGTTTGAACCGATCGTTGAAATCGTAACCTGCCGATAATTCAAGGCCTTCGATTACTTCTACATTGACATCGTATTTTCCGTGAAGCTTCCATTTAACATAAACCGCCGGAAATATCATGGGGTACCCTAAAGAACTATTGATCGATACGCCACCGCCTATATCCAGATTCGGTTTCAGGTGCCGGATAAAAACAAGGCCCCCACTTCCCAGCACATTTTTAAATGTCAGCTTGGAGAAATCGGTAGTGGGAGCAAATATACCGGCTCCTAGGCTGGCCCGCATCGACCATCGGTCATTTAACGGACGTAGATGGTAAACCCCGAGTTGTATATTCATGATTTCGGAAACCATTTCATCTGAAAAATTTCGGTTTTTCAAAGAGACGTATGATCCGCCAAGGCCAATCCCCCAAGCTGTGGGACGATTCTTTTCATTCATTTTCATGGATAAGGGAATGTTGACGGCTCCTTGGTAAACCATGGCGGAACCTTTGCTATTACCGATTTTTTCTCGTGGTTTTTCACCCGGAGGCAGATAATAATAGCCCGAATTTCCAATATACTCGGTTCTGAAAGACACTTGTTGCGCGTTGCCTTCGAGATAGAGTAGTATGGCTAACGTTGTTAAGCAGAATGATATGAACTTCATATGATTTTTAAATTTTTATTTGCACTTATTTATTATATAGGAAGCAAAAGAAGGGTGAATGAAGTGATGTCGAAAGCAATAGATGGCAGACTTCAGCATCTGGTGGATGAAGTGTAGTATGAACCGGATAAAATGAATTCGAAAAAAGCCATTGCGTACAGAAATTCAGGTGTATTAAATTGCACGGCATAACCTATTTTTAAATAACCGGCTTGACCCTTGTTGTTTGTTTTCATCGCTTGCTTCCTATAATTAATGTCTTGTATAACGCTAAGACAATTATGAAATGGAAGACCCTACGTTTATTTGCTGTTTTCTTTAGGGGCATATATTTACACTGCTGTACGCAACCTGTTCTATGGCTTGGCTTTTTTAAAATTTATAGGCTATTCCGATGGCTGCACGTTGGTTTTTCATGGAGCCTCCCTGGGCTTTATGCAGGTCGGCCAACCCGTATTGATAACTGGCATTTATTTGCCAGTTTTTATCAAACTGGTATCCTATAATGCCGCCGACACCATAATCGAAACGTTTTAGGGCAGGTCTTCCGGTCTCCCCATTCGTTTTGAACAGGTTCACGCCACCGGCTTTTGCCAGGACGCCATAACCGACATAAGGGCCTACGCCTATAAAGGCTTTCCCACTGCCTAGCTGCCCTTGAACCATTCCATAGAGCGGAATTTCTACACCAACGGATTTGAACTTGGTAGTTGATTGAGTTGATTTGGATTCTAGGTTCGAGATGTCATAATACACATCAATCCCGGATTGCAAGGCAAAATTGGTACTCAGATCGTATTTAACGAAACCGCCAAAGGAACCGCCTATTTTCCTTTTACTTTTAAAGTTTTTCATATCACCACCTAAGCGGTAATTAGATAGATTTGGTCCGGTTTTAATACCGAATGATACAGGTTTGTCCTGAGCTGACATTTGTAGGGAAAGAAATAGGGCGCCGGCTGCTAGGAAAAATGTGATTGCGTTCTTGTTCATCGTTCTAAAATTTAATTTTGTTTTTAATGTTGAACAAAAGAACGATGGATGATCCGCTATTGAAAGGTGCAAGCGACAGACCTAAGAATTTGCCCTATGAACTATAGAATGGAAGGGATGAAGTTTTCCGTGTTTGGAGCTATTCCACAATCCCGTCCATCCATCGCAGAAAGTCGGGGACGCGTACACGACTGACTAGCACCTCATGTGGACATGCGGGTACAAAGGAAAGTTTCAGTCGGCTGTTAAAATATTTGTTAACACTTTCAATAGCTTTTACGTTCGCAATGCAGTTACGTGATACGCGGAAAAACAAGCGGCTGTCAACTTGCTGTTCTAGCTGATCTAAAGTATAATTAATAATATACCGTTTATCGTGAAGGGTGTGGAGAAAAACGACGCCGTCTTCACTATAAAAATGCGCGATATCAGTGGTTTCTATGTAGTGATAATTTTCTCCCTTCGATATCAGGAAACGATTTTTGGTTTTAACCGGTAGGATTTGCTCAAAACGCTTGGGGTCGGTTATATAGTGGTGGTTATGAAAGATGTTTTCGAATTTGATTAAGGCCGCTTCTAACTCCTTCTCATCAAAAGGTTTTAACAGGTAATCGATGCTGTTCAGCTTAAAGGCTTTGATGGCATGTTCATCGTAAGCGGTGGTGAATATGACAGGCGTGTTGACCTTTACATGGTTGAATATTTCGAAGCAATTGCCATCGGCCAGACGGATATCCATCAAAATTAAATCGACAGAAGATGCTTTCAGGAAACCAATGGTATCGATAACTGTTTTGGTTTGCTTCTCCAGGAGATAACCGGAGCGTAGTTTCGCCATCATCCGTTTTAATTCTTCGTATGCAAATCGTTCGTCTTCTACTATTAGGTATTTCATTGTTGGATATAAGGGATTTTTACAATAAATAGATCGCCGGTATGCGTCACGACGACGTCTTTGGCATACAGCTTATATTGCTTGGTAATGTACTTGAGTCCTATACCGCCTTTATCCACATCGTTAGACGGTTGAATGTTGTTTTCAATCGTAATATAATCAGGGTCGACCGTAATTTTTATGTGCAACAGTGATTCTTCGGTTGCGATATTATGCTTAAAAGCATTCTCTATCAGCAGTTGCAAAGTGAGCGGAATAATTTTGTTCTTTTCACAGTCCGCTATTTTATCTACCGTAAAAGTGAATGAGTTTTCGAACCGCATCCGCATAAGGAAAAGATACGAATCCAAGGCATCTAATTCTTCCGCTACCGAAACAACCGGCTGCCGGGTAAGAGAAAGTACATACCGATAGGTCTTGGAGAGGGCTTTGGTGAATTTATTGGCATTGTCGGGATTGATATAGATTAATGAAGAAAGTACATTCAACGAATTGAAGAGGAAGTGTGGGTTTATCTGTGACCTTAAGGTTTCGTGCTGGAATAACAGCACTTTGCGCTTGGCTGTTTCGGAGTCGGCTATAGCTTTTTGTTCCGACTGAAAATAATAGATTAATTCAAATACCAACAGAATCGGGATATTGGTTGTCATGGCAAATGCAAATTTCACCAGGAAGGGGGGAAGACCTTCCTCAGGTATATGAAATACGTCGTAGATCATGTAATTAAACATCCACAGAATGACCAAACAGATCAATGTGATGCCTATAAGGCCCGCCACAATACGATAAAATATATTTTTGGAATAAGGTAGATATTTATTTAAAAGTAGCAGTAAGCCATAATCAGCAAAACACATGATGAAGATAACGATATAATGTGCTGATAACTGTATGTGGAAATTAGCCCATAAATCTTCCTTCATGAGAATAATGCTGAAAAGCATTTGACACAAAGCATAAATCAGTGTGGAGAAGAAAAAAATGAACAGTTTTTTTATATTTATTCTTTTCACCCGAGGCATGCTCAAAAATAAAGTTTCCAGCGAAGATTTATTACTAAATCTACTCCTTTTCTGATGAACTTCATTTTTTAAGGGATGAATTTAACTGGTTATATTCTTTTTGTGAATATTTTCTGAATGGGTATCATTGGTAGCCACTTAAGGTCAGTTAATTTTTACAACATATGCAAGAAACTGAACGTTATTTTAACGCGAGCGGCGGCGGGGTCGGCCGTCGTGCAAATTATTGTGGAGCGCTTGTTGCCTTAATACTTGCTCGAAATTCAAGAGGCGTTAGTTTTGTGCGTTTTTTGAACAGCTTACTAAAGGATTGTGGATGTTCAAAACCCAAGCCATAGGCAATCTCGCTTACGGAAGCCGATGTGGTCGATAATTTTTCTTTAGCCATTTCAATGACTTTATCCTGTATATGTTGACGAGTGTTTTGTCCGGTAATATGCCGCAACATCGTGCTGAGGTAATCTGGTGTGATATGAAGTTTTTCACTGATATAGGACACCGTTGGCAAGCCCTGCCGAGTCAGTAGCTCGCTGCTACAATAGTCCACTAGAATTTTTTCAAAACGGGTGAGAATTTCGTGGTTGTTTTTTTCCCGGGTGAGGAACTGTCTTTTATAGAATCGTTGTGAATAGTTCAATAACAACCCGATCTGTGAGATGATGATGCCTTTGCTAAATTCGTCCATATTTGAAGCGTATTCGTGTTGTATATTCGCAAAAATTTGGGCAATAATCGTTTCTTCTTTTTCTGATAGGAAAAGTGCTTCATTGATCGCGTAATTGAAAAAATCGTATTGTCTGAATTTTTGCGATAGCTCGGTATTCCATAGGAAATCAGGATGGATAAGTAAAATCCATCCTGATGGTTTATTCTTCAACTGTTGTTCGTCAATCGTAACATCCAGTACCTGATTAGGAGCAAAAAAAGACATGAGTCCTTCATCAAAGTCATAATCCTGCCGTCCGTACTGCCATTTACCGATAACATTCTTTTTAAAGGCAATGGAATAAAATCCCTGCGTAAAATGCAATAGCATTTCATCGTGGTACATTTGACCGTAGTCTACCAAGCTGATCAGGGGATGCTCCGGCTTGGACAACCGATTTCGCTGATGAAATTCGCTAATTGTTTTAATATGCGTGAATGTTTTCATTACCCAAAAATACGAAGAAATTAAAGATTCATTCCACCGGATATTTCAATACGTTGTGCATTGATCCAGTACGCTTCATCGGTACATAAAAAGGCAACCACAGCACCAATATCGGTGGGTAAACCAACGCGTCCTAATGCTGTATCGGCAGCCAGTGCTTTGTTAAGGGTTGAATTATCTCGCACTGCGCCGCCCATAATGTCGGTTTCAATGGCACCTGGCGCTACCACATTGGCACGAATTTTACGGGCGCCCAGTTCTTTTGCCTGATATTTGGTTAGTACCTCCAAACCGCCCTTCATTGCTGCGTAGGTTGCAAATCCAGGGGTTGTAAAGCGGGTAAGCCCACTGGAAATGTTAATAATGCCACCGCCATTGTTCATAATTTTTAAGGCATGTTGTGTAAGAAAGAATGGCGCCATTAAATGGATGTGTATCATGTCTTTAAACTCGCTGATGCTCGCGGTCTCAAAGGGTGCGGGTGCAATTTGTCCGGCGTTGTGTACGAGATAATCAATAGTCGAAGCCTGAAAATGGTTGTTTAATGCCGGCAGTAGTTTATCCGAAAAGAAGGGTTCGTAATTTTCATAGATGCTCACATCTAAAGGTAAGGCCAATGCTTTCTGTCCTATTTTTTCAATTTCAGATACCACACTGTCAGCAGCAGTTTGGTTAGATTGATAAGTTATCACTACATCTAATCCTTTTTTGGCGATATTGATGGCCATATCTCTTCCCAAGCCACGACTTCCGCCGGTAACCAATGCAATTTTATTTGTACTCATGATTTTAATTTTTTTCTTGATACAAATTTCAGGATGTAATGAATTTGATTTGTAGCCCAACCCCGACACTTTGTAGCCCAATCAGTATTGCAGGCGTTGGCCTGTATCAGCACGGAATCATTATAGCCAAAAATTTAAGAGGGGAGGGCGTTTGAAAAAAACTTGCTGAGATATATTAAGCAGTCCGAAGCCGCGATTTCCACGCGTAACCAATGCAATATTATTTGCATTCATGATACAATTTGCGATGATAGTGCAGATGTTTATGGATTGGTACGGCATAGGGCCTAAATCGCTAAAATGCCAAGACATAAACCATATTCAAAAGAAACAAACCTGTTGGTGGGACGGAAAATCGGGGGCCGCTGTTTTAATCCGTGACGTGAAGAGGAAATAGCACTGCCCAGAGTGTTGAAAGAAAATCCGATAGTAAATGAAGAGTCATGACCTTCCTTTTTAAAGAATGAATTTAACGGTCTATGCTCTTTTTTTGTTATCGCGGAGAAATACGTCATTTTGGCTTACAATATTTCAGTTTAGATTAATTTTAGGTTTATAGTAATGTCCACTTTTGCATAGTACAATTAAAGCAAATAAATATGCAAAAGGCAATTTTTATTACCGGAGCCTCATCCGGATTGGGAAAAGCGACAGCCAAATTATTTCAAGCTAAAGGCTGGCAAGTAATTGCCACCATGAGGAGCCCGGAGAAGGAAACCGAACTGGCCCAGCTTCCAAATGTAATCTTATTACCAATGGATGTTACGGATACCGCACAAATCCAAAAAACGGTAAGAGAAATTTTGAAATCCCATTCTGTTGATGTGGTCTTGAACAATGCAGGTTATGGCCTCATCGGTCCTTTAGAAGCGTTCAGCGATGAGCAGATCGATGCTCAGCTGCAGACCAATCTATTCGGTGTCATCCACGTTACAAAAGCATTCGTCCCTTATTTTCGGGAAAGGAAAAGCGGGACATTCATCAACATTACTTCTACATTTGGCCTGTTAGGCTATCCAACTTGCTCTGTTTACAATGCTAGCAAGTTTGCCGTAGATGGTTTTTCAGAGGGCCTCGCTTATGAGTTAGCTAATTTTGGCGTCAAGGTTAAAGTGGTAGCACCAGGTGGTATGCAAACCGATTTCGCAGGAAGGTCCTTGCAGGGAGGGATGCACAAGGCTTACAATCACTTGGTGGCCAAGGTAAGTGAGGGCTACAGCGAAGAACAGGTTGCCAATTACACAAAAGCAGCAGATGTGTCGCAGATTATTTATGACGCGGCCACGGATGAGAAAGATCAACTGAGGTATATAGCTGGTAATGATGCTATAACCTTGTATAAGGAACGCATTGAAGCCACACCCGAGGGACAGTTTAAGAAAATCCGTTCCCAGTTCATCTTTTAAATATTCATTTTGCTCCTGTCAAATCTTTATTGTCTCTCAGCAGGAATTAAATTTGATTAAGTTTGTATATCGTGAAAAAACATCCCGTCATATTCAATTCCATATCTCAGCTGCATAAAGCGATGGGACAAGCTGCACCATCCCATCCGCTCATCAGCATCATGAATTATGGGGAAGCACGTTTTGATCCTAAAGATTTTGAAGAGGGCATTATTCTGAACTTTTACAAAATATCATTCAAAACGAGTTTTTCGGGAAAGTTGAAATACGGTCAGGGATTCTATGATTTTGAAGAGGGGGGGATGTCTTTCATCGCGCCTGGTCAACTTTTAAAAATGCAGGACGAAGAGGCCGACTACAGTGGTATGACGCTGCATATTCATCCCGACTTTCTTAGGTCTTATCCACTAAATTCGGCCATCAAACAATATGGTTATTTTAGCTATTCCGCGGCAGAGGCTTTATATCTTTCTGAAAAAGAAAAGGCAACCATCCTCAGCATTTACAGATTTATTCAGGATGAGCTGAACGAGCGGATTGATAAATTTAGCCAGGATGTGATTATTTCACAAATTGAATTGCTGCTTAATTATGCCAATCGTTTTTATGATCGTCAATTTCTTACCCGAAAGGCGGTGAACAATGATCTTTTGGTAAGACTGGAACAACAATTGGAAGATTATTTTAAGGACGATAAGTTATTAACAGGGGGATTGCCTTCTGTTGCTACCCTTGCAGAAAACCTGCATGTTACGCCACGTTACCTGAGTGATTTGTTGCGAAACCTGATCGGTTTGAACGCACAACAGTTCATCCACGAAAAGGTGATTGAAAAAGCAAAGGAATATCTCGCAAAAAATGACCTAACGGTGGCCCAAATCGCTTATCACTTGGGCTTTGAACACCCGCAGTCTTTCAATAAATTGTTCAAAAGCAAAACATCTTTATCTCCTTCAGGCTATAAAAAAAGTTTACGGAATTAGACTAAAGGCCTTGGATGCCAGGCTTCCCGTAGAGTTATAGCACTACTTGGTGCGTATGGATACCTGACGAAGGTCTAACGGATAATAAGGCAAAAAACTTTCCTAAAATTAACTTAAGTAAAAATCTGATAAATTAAATCAGCGGAATTTTGTTCCGCAATAAAAAATATAGAAAAATGAATACAGTTTAAAAACAAGACAAGAAATGTGATCAGGCTTTTTTCAATATCAAGTTTGGTAGTGGTAGTAGGCATGATGATTTTGGCATCCTGCTCAAAGGACGATGATGCAGGTCAGCATGAACAGAAATCTCCCGTTGTATTGGTACACGGTGCATGGCAGACATCTTACGCATGGGAGCAGGTGCAAGCGAACTTGCTGTCCGACGGATTTCAAATGACAGTGATCAACCTCAAAGGAGATGGCGAAGATAATACACCGGTTAACGAACTTAGTTTCGCTGGATATATCGATCAGGTAAAAGCTGTCATTAATTCATTTAATGAACCGGTAATCTTGGTGGGGCATAGTTTAGGTGGTGCAATTATCACGCAAACGACATCTGAGATACCCGGTAAAATAGCCAAGCTGGTGTACGTTGCCGGCTTCATTCCGCAGACCGGAAAAAGTGTGCTGGATTATGCTTTAGATGCAGGCTCAATTTTGGGACCGGTATTGACGTTTAATGCAGATCAAACATTGGCAGGCTTAGTTAACCCGGAAGTAAATTTCCCAACTGTATTTATCCAGGACGGAACTGACGAGCAAAAGCAGTTTGTGCTAGACCATTACAGAGCCGAACCTGTTATTCCGCTAGCTACATCGCTAAACTACACTGCTGAAAGTTACACTGCTATTGAAAAAAAATACTATGTATTTACTATTGAAGACAATGCCATCAGCTATCCTTTTCAGCAACAAATGGCAACTGATGCGAGCATTACCAAAACTTTTACCATTAACACAGGACATAGCCCCTTTATTTCGAAACCGACCGAACTGACTGCTATCCTTAACACTATAGCAAAAGATTAATGCGAAGAGCACAAAAAAGAAAATAACGATAGGCCTACCGAAAAGGAATTCGCGGGTACCAGTCAAGAAAATGACCTTAAGCGGATAATTCTGGAACGTATGTTCTAAATATCTTATTATCTTTGCAATAATTTATGGCAAGAAGCGTAGAATTTGATGAACAATTGGCAATTTCCAGAGCAATGGATGTTTTCTGGAAAAAGGGTTATAATGGAACCACTATGCGCGATTTGACCGAAGCGATGGGTATCAGCAGCAGCAGTCTTTACAATACGATCGGCGATAAACATCAACTTTTTTTAAAATCCATTAAGTACTATACCGAGTCGAGAATGGCTGCCGCCAGAAAACAATTGCAGCCTATCAAGTCTCCTTTAAAAGCGATAGAAAAATTTATTCTTTCGTCTGTTTATGCCATTACAAATGAACCTAATAGTTGTTTGGCTATCAAAACAACTTTTGAAGTGGCTACTACTGATGAGCAGGTGCAGAAAATTATAAAGGCTGATAACGAATTTACCTATAATCTTTTGATAAATCTGGTTGAGAAAGCGATTGAAGCAAAGGAAATCAAGGTGAGCCAGGATGCGGAAATGCTGACAGACTACATCATCAACCATTTTTCTGGCTGGCATGAATCTTTCATTATTCACCGAGACAAAACACGGATCAAGAAAATGGCTGCCTTCTTGATAAGGCAAATAAATCAATAATTTTTTTACTTTTTTTTGGAACAAATGTTCTATAATTATGAATAAACTAAATATACATCAGGAGTATAAAACCTATTATACGGCAAGGGAGCAACCCGAAATTGTGGAGATAGATAGAGCAGCCTATATTTCTATTCTTGGAAAAGGAAGCCCAGGTACTGTTGTTTTCTATGAAAAGAAAAAAGCAATCGCGGCATTTGCAGCAGCACTGGAAGACAAGTATGTAAGGACAAGCAGTGCATTTACAAGTAATATTGTGGAAATATTTTACTGGTTTAATGAGGAAGAGGTTGGATACGTAGATATCGGCCATTTCTATACAACAGTTGATCTTGAATTACTATACTACCGAATTGCAATACGCATTCCGGATTTTATTACCGATAAGGAAATTAAAAAGGTTGCCAAAGAAAGACCTGATATTTCATTCGCGAATGACTTTCAATATTTCAGCTATACAGCAGGAACCTGCGTACAGCTTCTCCATATGGGGCCTTTTGCAGGAGAATTAGAGACACTACCTGTTTTGCAACAATTTGCGGCGGACAATGGTTTTAGAAAATCAGGTATGCACCAGGAGATCCATTTAACAAATTTTGAAGTAGGGCAAAGTCAGACACATCTGCAAACCATCCTGCGTGATTGTGTAACAAAGCAAAACTAATTTTTTTAATCATATCTGGAACAAATGTTTCAGTAATAATAATTATTTATGGAAAAATCAACGAAAGAATTATCGGGTAAAATTGCCTTAGTAACGGGTGGTACTAAAGGTATCGGAAAAGCCATCGTAGATGAACTTGCTCAACTTGGTGCTACCGTGATTATTACAGCAAGAAGCAAACCTGATGGAAACCTCAGACACGCATTTATAGCAGCAGACCTTACTAAGCCCGAAGACAATGAGCAGTTGGCGAAAGAAATTATAGCAGAATACCGCGGACTGGATATTTTAATTAATAATGTAGGTGGTACCTCTGCGCCGGCAGGTGGCTTTAGCGTTTTGTCTGATGCCGACTGGGAAAATGACCTGCAATTGAATTTATTGGCAGCAATTAAGTTAGACAAAGCACTTGTTCCATTAATGATTGAACGTAACACCGGTGTGGTTATCCATATTTCCTCCCTCAATGGTAAGTTACCGCTTTATGCTTCTAATTTTTCTTACGGTGTTACCAAAGCAGCTCTTAATAATTATAGCAAGGCATTAGCTAATGAAGTTGCCCCCAAAGGTGTCCGGGTGATAACCGTTTCACCTGGTATGGTAAAAACCACGGCCATGGAAACTTTTCTGAATAGCTATGGTACCTCCATTGGAAAAAATTTGGACGAAACTGCGCAGTTGGTAATGAACAGTTTGGGCGGTGTACCCATGAACAGACTGGCCCAACCCGAAGAAATAGCACATCTGGTGGGCTTTCTGGTTTCGCCAAAAGCCTCTTACATCACTGGAACCAACTATGTGATTGATGGCGGAACTATTCCTACTACTTTTTAGGTCTCTAGTTTAAAAAAAAGTAAAAAATAAAACGAAACAGATGTTTCAATACAACAATCAATAATGGAAAAATTTGCAAAAGAACTAACCGGGAAATTAGCGTTAGTAACGGGTGGTACTAAAGGTATCGGAAGAGCAATTGCCGACAGATTGCTTGAAGCGGGTGCCACGGTGGTAGTGACTGCCAGAAATCATCCAGGCGACGAAAATTTGAAGTCTTATTTTATCCCAACAGATTTGACTATTCCTAGTGAAACCGATAAAGTAGTGCGGGAAATCAACAAAAAATTTGGAACCATCGATATTTTGGTCAATAACATGGGTGGATCTACCAGTCCGTCGGGAGGATTTGCTGCTCTTACTGATGAACATTGGGAAAATGATCTGCAATTAAATTTGCAATCTTCTATTCGGATTGACAGGGCAATTTTACCCCAAATGGTAGAACAGAAAGGGGGTGTTATTATCCATATTTCATCACTAAGTGGTATTTTACCCTTATATGAATCGCTTGGAGCGTATGCCGTTGCAAAAGCTGCCTTAAATAACTATAGCAAAAGCCTGTCAAAAGAATTTACCCCTAGGGGCATACGCGTTGCTGCGGTTTCTCCGGGGATGGTAAAAACCGACACAATGGGTGCTTATTTACAATCATTATCTGATACCTCAGGACGCAGTGTTGAAGAAGTTACACAGGATTTGATGACCTCTCTAGGTGGTGTACCGATGGGCAGAATGGCCCTTCCTGAAGAAATAGCAGAGCTGGTTGGGTTTCTTGTATCCCCGAGAGCCTCCTATATTACTGGTGTAAACTATATTATTGACGGAGGAGCAAATCCGTCATTTTAAGATAACTGATGGGTTCACCTGGGCTGCGAAAAATATTGCCTCGGTTGCGCTTCCACCAAAAAACAAATAGATCATAAATAACATCTAATGTTGAAATTAAGGTTTTAAATAGAAATGAACAATAAACGCAAATTGCTGATTTACGGAGCCACGGGATATACTGGTAAAATTATTACTGCCAGAGCAAAAGCACTAAACTTAGATTTTGAGATAGCTGGAAGATCGGAAGATAAGATCAAAGCGATGGCACGGGAGTTAAATATACCCTACCATATTTTTACGGTAGACGACTCTAAAGCTTGGGAAAGGGCATTGACGGACAAACAAGTACTCATAAATGCGGCTGGCCCTTTTCTACTTACAGCGGAGCTAGCTATGAATGCCTGCCTTGACGCTGGCGTCCATTATCTTGATATAAGTGCAGAACTAGACACCTACCGACTGGCAGAATCTTTGGATGATAAAGCAAGGGTAGCAGGCATTCAGTTGATATCGGGTGCAGGGCTATTTGTCAGTTATGATGCATTGGTGGTGCACCTGTCAAAGTTAGTGGTCAAACCCGAATATTTGAAGGTAGGGTTCCGTCATTATGGTGGATTCTCCAGAGGCTCGGTTTTAAGTAGTAAGAACATTGCCGATTTGGGCATATTAATCCGTAAAAATGGAGAAATCCTTAATAACCCACACCCAAGGTCTAAAGTGTTTTCATTCGGGGAAGAAGCGGTGGAATGTATGCCAACGCCATTGGGGGGAATTATTTTGAGCTATAAAGCTACGGGTATTCCCAATATCGAAGAATTTTTCTCTTTGAAACTGCCGGCCACAGAGCTGTCTGATTTAACAAACGAAAATCTGCCGGACGGGCCAACAAAGGAGGAACGTGCGGCGGGGCGAAATGGGATAGCAGCCGAGATTACGGGCAAAGACGGTACCGTTGTAAAAGCGTATGTAGATGCACCATCGGGCTATGACCTTACTCCGCTTTCGGTAGTAGCGGTGGCACACCGCATCTTAAATAATGATTTTAAGATCGGTTATCAATCGCCCGGATCTGCTTACGGAGAAGAGATCATAAAAGATATTCCTGATACCCATCTAATTGATATTAGGCAACCAACACAAACATTTCTATAAATGAAAAATCAAAAAATGAGTAGCGAACAACAAATTTTGAATTTAATCGCCCAATATACACACTACGTGGATCAGGCTAAATTTGATAAAGTGGGTGAACTCTTTGCCAACGGGAAAATAATTACCCCCGGCGGCACCATGGAAGGAAAAGATGACGTTTCAAAGCATTTGGAGAAGAACCTTCAGGTATATGCTGATGGTACACCGAGAACGGCACATGTGACCACCAATAGTCTTTTAGATATTCTGGAAGATAACGACGAGGCGATAGCAGTTTCATACCTCACTATTTTTCAGCAGGATGCAGATCGTGATTTTTCATTGCAACCGATAGCTATCGGACGTTATCACGACCTATTCAAAAGAATGGATGGGAAATGGTATTTCTTGATTCGTGAGCTTATTATTACATTGGCGTGAGATCTTTCCCATCACGCTAAACCAAACACGATAGATCTAAGCACGATCGAAAACAATGGAAAATAAAAACTTGCCTGTGAACTTTAACAATGAAGATTCGTCAAAACGACAACAGATCGCTCCGTTTTGGCGAACCTTATATTGATAATTTGTTTCATTTTTGTACATCAATTAAAAGTATAAATAAAATGAGTTATTGCGATTATATACCCATGATGAAAGAGCCTAGCCGTAGCCTTCATCAAAACTATCATGACAACTATTATGGTTTTCCTATTCATGATGATAATGAGCTTTTCGGACGCCTGATTATGGAAATCAATCAGGCGGGACTGAGTTGGGAAACCATTTTGAAAAAAGAAGAAGGCTTCCGAAAAGCATACAACGATTTTAATATTGAAACGATTGCCAACTACACAGAAGCAGATCGGGAAAGGCTGTTGGCAGATGCCGGTATCATCCGCAGCAAACTGAAGGTAAATGCAGCCATCGAAAATGCCAAAACTATTTTAGCCTTGCAAAAAGAATATGGCAGTTTTGAAAAATGGCTGGAACATCATCATCCGAAAACCAAAGAGGAGTGGGTAAAGTTGTTTAAGAAAACCTTCCGTTTTACTGGTGGCGAAATCGTAAATGAGTTTTTGATGAGCATCGGCTATCTACCGGGGGCACACGCTGAAACCTGTTCTGTCCATAAAACAATTCTAAAAACCAAACCCATGTGGTTAAAAAAATAATGAATATCAAGATACAAACTTTGATCGATCAATGGATTGCTGCCAGCAACGCATTCGACATAGAAAAATACCTTGAATTTTATTTGCCCGAAGCGATCTTAGATGATCCATCAGTAGGCAAGACGTTCAATGGTCATGAGGGCATTAAAGAGTATTTCTACCATTACTTTATCGGCTACAACACGCATACCAAACAAGTAGGGCTAAGGATAACCGACGAAGAAAATGCCCATCTGGAAGTTGAATTTACAGGCGATTTCCCCGAAGGTAAAATTGGGGGAACGTTTGATTTCAATTTCAAGAATGGCAAAATAGCTTTAGCTAAAGCGGATTTGATTCACTAAAATAATATAACAATGAATAAAGAAGATTTTGACGAGATCATTCGTCGCTCTATGAAAATTAGACAGGAATACCACGAACTGGAACTGCAACATCACGGCAGCAAATGGACGGTGGAAGAAGATGCCTTGGCGTATCTTACCGATGCAGGATTAGTAGGGCGTAATATCATGTCTGAGCAGCAACGCTGGCCGAAAGCAGGTTCAAAAGATGAATTAGAACATAAGCTAGGTGAAAATATCTGGTGGCTTATTGTTTTGGCTGAAAGATCTGGTATCGATATCAAAGATGCAATTAATAACTTTTTAACGAAAACAGATGCTGCATTGGGGTAAATATTTGTAAATAAGTCTTTCGTGCATGTTTATAAAAATTACTCAATGTACTGAGTAATTTTTAGCAGTACATTGAGTAATTCCAAAATTAACCGATATATAAAGCAATATCATTGCGACACACCTCTCCTAAATGCGTTGGGGGTACATCCCGTGTTCCTTTTGAAGAAAAAATTAAAATTAGGTTGATCAGAAAAACCCACCGCGTAGCTAATTTGATCCAAGGTCCAGGTAGTTTGTATTAAAAGCGCTTTGCATTCATCCAAAAGTCTTCCCTTAATATGCGTACTTACATTCTGCCCGGTTCGTTTTTTAAGAATCCGGTTTAAATAATTGGGATGCAGATTGAGGGAGAACGCAAATTCCTGTGCAGTTCGGAGCCGGATAGGGTTTTCATAGTTGATTTGAGAGACTTCTTCTTCCAGTAAACCAAAAAAGCGATGAATATGGTCGTACTCTTCATCTGTTCGTTGCGGAACAAGGTAATTGGATTTTCGGGCACTTTCAATCATCAGTAGTTGTATATAGGCCTGAATAGCATCATATCCCAATTCATTACCTTGCTCTTGATACATGCTTTCCCAAAGACGGTTAAAGCCGGGAAGGTCTCTGTCTTCTATCCGGATGACTGATTTTGACTTGTCTTTAAATAAGTTCAGTCGCTCTAATGTTGCTTTCAACATGGGGTGGTGATTGATAAAATCCCTTTTGAAAAGCAGGTAATATCCGGCCGATTCTCCTGAAGTCTTCTGCCATGAGATAATGTCATTGGGATGAATAAAAAGTAGAGTCGGCGTATCGATTAAATACTTGTTGAGCCCTAAGGTGAAAACTCCTTTTCCGCCGGCGATCATCAGAATTTTATAGAAGTCTCGTCGATTAGCGGAGAGGTAATTACGGCAGTCTTCAATCTCACGATTGAACACTTTGATGGGGGGACGGTCGTGGGCTTCCCGGTATATAGGTGTAAGTTCCGGGAAATCACGAAGCCGATCTATTGCTTTGTGGTCCATGCTCATTTTCATAGACGTGGTTAGTTTTCGTTCCATAAAGTTATCAAAAATCTTAAAATTTTTGGTCAGGTTTGATTTTCATAAAATCCGGCTTTTTTTTCCTATAAGAATCCTTCCCTATCCGCTGCAACTTTGTCTTAACAAAACGAAATAAAAACATAACAACTAAAAAGCAATAGTATGGAAATCAATCTCAATGAATCAAGACAGGTTGTGCAGCAAGCTAGGGCAAAGGCTATACAACTCAATGTAAATGTAAATATTGCGATACTGGATACGGCCGGACATCTTAAGACTTTTGAAAGGATGGATGACGCCTTCTTAGGATCCATGGACATCGCCATCAAGAAAGCGAAAACGGCCAGCCTTTTTAGAACCAGTAGCGAAAACGTTGGCGAATACCTAAAACCTGAAGCAGGAACCTACGGCATGGTAAACACCAACAATGGTCTGGTGGGATTTGCCGGCGGACTTCCAATTCTGAAGGATAAACGTATCATCGGCTACATCGGTGTATCAGGCGGTGCCGTTTCGGAAGACTTACAGATTGCAACCGCGGGAGCGGAAATTTTTAACCAAAATTAATTAGAACACTAATAAACATTTCATTACCAATTTTAAAACGATAAAAAAATGGAAACTAAAACAATTTTAATTACAGGAGCAGGTTCAGGATTCGGAAAAGGAGCTGCATTAGGAATGGCTAAAAACGGACACAACATCATTGCAACGGTACACGTATCATCACAAGTAACCCCGCTTCGCGAAGAAGTTGCTGCCTTAGGTTTGTCTGATAAAATCCGCGTGGAACGCTTGGACCTTACCGATCAGTATGATATCAAACAAGCCTTAAAATGGGACTTTGATATTCTTTGGAACAATGCCGGAATGGGGGAGGCGGGGCCCGTTTGGGAGATTCCGGTAGACCTGGTACGGAAAAACTTTGAAGTGAATGTTTTTCTCCCGCTGATTCTTACGCAAGGGGTGGTGCAGCGATGGGTGCGAGACGGCAAAAAAGGAAAAGTGGTATTCACCTCGTCGATGGGAGGTTTGTTTACACCTGCTAACTGGGGCACCTATGTTTCTACCAAACACGCGCTGGAATCTTTGGCAGAAGCCTTGCAGCAAGAGCTTGCAGGGTATGGTATCAAGGTACAGACCATTAACCCGGGTGCTTATTATACGGGATATAACGAAACCATGGCTGATAATCCGTTCCGTTGGTTGGATGATGAAGTCAACTTTACGAAAAGAGCAGACCTTCGCAAAGGTTTTGATGATTTCTTTGCTACACCGGAAGGAAAAATGGATCCGAAAGAAATGATAGATCGCATGATTGAAATCGTGCCGGCTGATGAAGGGAAATTCAGAAATGTAGTTCCTAAAGTGATTGAAGATATGCTCAAAGATCATCAATTGAAAGCTTGGGAGAATCGCATTTGATTTTAAAGGAAAATAAGCCTTAACCAACGTTGAGGCTTGTTTCGATCAACTAACTAAAAGTATAATCCTAATGAAACTATTATTAATTTCTCTTTTTATGATTTCATTTTCGATAGCGTCAGCTCAAAATTACAGCGAAGCGGAATTGGCCAATAAAGAAATTATTACAAACGCTTTTCACGACTGGCAGGAGGGGACGGGTAATTTTTTCGATTTATTGACGGACGATTTGCATTGGGAAATAACGGGGTCTACACCTTACTCAAGGGTCTATAACTCCAAAAAGGAATTTTTGGATCAGGTGATTATTCCGCTCAACAAAAAATTGAAGGTAAAAATCAAACCAACGGTACGTAATATTTTTGTTGACGGTGATATGGTAATTGCGCTTTGGGATGGCGAAGCTACGGCGCTGGACGGAAAACCTTATCGTAGCTCGTATTCATGGTATATGAAGGTGAAAGATGGCAAAATAACCGAAGTAGTTGCTTTTCTTGACGGGATTGAATTTAGTGATATCATGGAGCGGATACCTGTTGAAGAATAAAAACCTCAATTGTCATGACTTCTTCATATAACACCTAATTAGACCAATTAGTCTAATTAGGTGTTATCTTTGTGGACCAAATGGTTCAATATATGAAAAAATTAGAAAATAAGGTTGCGCTGGTTACAGGCGCTTCAAAAGGGATCGGCGCCGCTATTGCCAAAAAGTTGGCAACAGAAGGTGCTGCGGTGGTGGTTAACTATGGTGCTGCGCAAGCGGATGCAGAAAAAGTAGTTGCCGAAATTGTAAGCAATGGAGGTAAAGCGATTGCCATTCAAGCGGATGTATCCAAGGCCGCGGATGTGGATCGTCTCTTTGCGGAAGCGCTTAGCCGGTACGGCAGCTTGGATGTGTTGGTAAACAATGCAGGGATCTATGAGTGGGCTCCCATTGAAGCGTTTACAGAAGAAAGTTTTCACCGTCAGTTTAATATCAATGTATTGGGACTAATTTTAGCATCGAAAATTGCCGTGAATAGTTTTGGAGAAAAAGGAGGGAGCATCATCAATATTGGTTCGGTCGTATCGAGCGCTACACCTGCCGGCAGTGCCGTGTATACGGCGACTAAAAGTGCCGTTGATTGAATTACTCGTGTGTTGTCAAAAGAATTGGGCCCTCGAAATATCCGCGTAAACTCGATCAATCCAGGGGTGGTGGCTACGGAAGGTTCACGCGCTGCCGGTTTTGTGGGAAGCGAATTTGCAGAGGCCATGGCGAATGAGACACCGCTGCGTCGTATTGGTGAGCCTGATGACATTGCGGCCGTGGCGGCGTTTTTGGCATCTGACGATTCAAAATGGTTAACCGGAGAGCTTATCCTGGCGAGTGGTGGCTTGCGGTAATGTTTTTTCTATTAAAATCAATAGCTTTGCCTCTGTTGGGTAAGGCTATTTTTTATGAGAACAAAAGACTTTGATGAGAACGAGATATTAAAGAAAGCGATTTCTATTTTTTGGGAGAAAGGTTATCATGCGACTTCCCTGTATGATTTAATAGAAGGCCTCGGCATCGGGCGGTCAAGTATTTACCATGCCTTCGGCGACAAACATAAGCTGTTTGTAAAAGCGCTTGAGCGATATCAGGAGGAAGCCACCGCACGTATTGAAGCCGCCCTGAACGATGCATCCTCCGTTAAAGAGGGAATTAAGGCACTCTTGCGTATCGGTGTTGTGGATAGGCTAGACAGTGCATGCCCTAAAGGATGTTTTAAGGTGAATACGGAGGTAGAGCTTGCTACCCATGATGAATTGATCAGGAAGGTGCTGCGCGAGGATGAACGGCTAATTGAAGAGGCACTGATCAAAGCGATTAAAAAAGGACAGGCTGACAGGCAGATCAACGCTTCCAAAGATCCAAAGGTACTTGCGCATTTTTTATGTAACACCATCACGGGGTTGCGCGTGTATTCCAAAGTTCGGAGCGATCGTTCATTTTTCGAAGGCGTCATCGAAACGGCCTTGTCGGTGTTGGATTAACCATGTATATCTGTTCGCAAGCGTACACCTAGGTGTTCGTAATCGCACATTGATTAGCGGGGAAAGGGGCCGCTGGATGTCTTTTATCAACAAATAAGTAATTTGGCAGCTTTATTGAAGGTGATGGTTACACCCGATAATCTGCATACGATGTTAAAAAATTATCTCAAGGTAGCTTGGCGAAATCTGGTTAGAAACAAGGTACATGCCATGATCAATATTTTTGGTCTGGCATTCGGTATGACCATTAGTATCTTGATTGCTTTATGGATTTGGGATGAGGTGTCATTTAACAAGCGCTTCAAAGATAATGAGCGTATTGTCAAGGTATTACACCATTCTTCCGACGGCCTTCATATCAATACCTTTAATACGATATCCATTCCGACAGCCGAAGAACTCAAAGATAAGTTTGCGCAGGATTTTGAGGGAATCGCCTTGTATCGTAATGGGCGAGCAACGCTGACAAAAGAGAATGGGGAGGAGAAAGCCATTAGCCAGGGTTTTTATGCTGAACCTGCATTCCCTGCTATTTTATCTCTGAACTTAACAAGGGGATCTCTTGGTGATTTCACCGACCCATCCACCATCTTAATCAGTGAACGCCTTGCGGCGGTTCTTTTTAACCAAGAGGATCCAATAAATCAGACTATTAAAATAAACAATGAATCGTCTGCAAAAGTTATTGGTGTTTACCGGAACTTTGCACCCAATACCGATTTTAATAAACGGGACTTTATTCTTCCCTGGAGTCATTTGCTTGCGACGAGACCATGGGTTAAAAGGGCTTATAACCAATGGAATAATAATTCCTTTTATATTCTAGCTAAAATAGCGAAGCGTGCTGATTTAAAAAAGGTAACTAATAAAGTAAAGAACCTGCTGCTGGGTAAGCCTAATCGGGATGATCATCCCGAGATTATCCTTCAACCTGCTTCTGAATGGCATCTGTACAATGAGTTCAAAAATGGCAAAAATGTGGGCGGTAATATCCAGTTTGTGTGGATGTTTGGATTAATCGGCGTTTTTGTATGTCTATTGGCCTGTATTAATTTCATGAACCTCAGTACTGCGCGATCTCAGAAGCGGGCAACCGAGGTGGGGATTCGAAAGACAGTTGGATCTTCGAAAGCGTATTTGATTATTCAGTTTTTAAGCGAATCTGTACTGATTGCATTTTTTTCGGCTCTTGTAGCCATCGTATTGGTTTGGCTAGCCTTGCCTTGGTTCAATAACCTAGCTAATAAGGAGATTGTTTTTCCATTGCAGGCTCCGCTATTTTGGTTGGCCATTTTTCTGTTTGCACTGTTGGCCGGGCTGTTATCCGGAAGTTATCCGGCGCTATACCTGTCTTCATTTAAACCGGTGGGGGTGTTAAAAGGCGTGATGAAGGTGGGACGCTTTGCGGAGATATCGAGGCGCTCGCTAGTTGTTTTTCAGTTTACGGTTTCGCTTTCGCTGATTATCGGAACGGTAATCATTTATCAGCAGATAAACTATGTCAAAAACCGACCGTTGGGTTATAATCAAGACGGCTTGATCAGTGTGGAAATAAATACACCGGATTTAAGGTTGCCAGGTGTTTATAATGTTTTGCGGAACGAGCTGCTGAATTCGGGGTATGTAGAGAACATGGCTGCGGCCTCTAATACTGCCACCGGCATCAATAACCATTTTGATGGCTTTGATTGGCCGGGGAAACAGCCTCATATCAATCAAAGTTTTGGCGTCTCTTACGTGACGCATGATTTTGGAAATACGGTAGCATGGGAATTTAAGGAGGGACGGGGTTTTTCAAGGGATTTTCCGACCGATAGCAATGCGGTTATTCTGAACGAAGCTGCGGTGCGGTATATGGCTTTACAGCATCCGGTGGGAGAGACGATAAAATTCGAGGATGTGCCCTATAAGGTAATTGGTGTGATTAAGAATGTGTTAATGGAATCGCCTTTTGAGGAAGTATACCCCAACGTATTTATGCTGAGTTACAATAACCTGGAAGCGATAACGATTAAGATCAAACCTAACGTAAGCACTGCGAAGGCGCTCAAAGCAATTGAGGTCGTACTAAAAAAATATGATCCGGCATCGCCATTTGCCTATAGTTTTGTGGATACAGACTATGCAGATAAGTTTTCCTTTGAGCAGAAAATAGGGAGCCTGGCTTCTTTATTTGCCGGCTTTGCTATTTTTATCAGTTGCTTGGGCATTTTCGGTTTAGCAGCGTTCATGGCCGAACAACGGACCAAGGAGATTGGCGTACGGAAGGTGCTGGGAGCGACGGTGTTCAATCTCTGGATTTTACTATCAACGAACTTTTTGCTGTTGGTCGTCATTTCCTTTTGTTTGGCGATTCCTATTTCGTGGTATATGATGGAAAATTGGTTGGCCGATTATGATTATCGTACGAATATTTCCATATGGGTCTTTGTTTTAACTGCGGTTGGGGCGGTGGTTCTTACCCTGGCTACCGTGAGTTTTCAAACGATAAAGGCAGCCTTGGCAAATCCGGTAAAATCGCTGAGGAGTGAATAGATTTTGTTTGCAGCGCTATATGGCGTGTCAGTTTCAGTTTTTCTTTCCGATCCAGCCTAAGTGAGTATGTTTAAAATCGTCATTAAACTTTAATCCATAGCCAAGCGCCCGATCCATGGCCGAATGTCCAAATAAAATGATGCCGGATAAGCCGAGCATCTGACTATCCAACCAATATGCCAAAATTAAAACGACAATGGCTAGTAATTTATGATGAAAAAAGTTATAAAGTGCGGCACCTACCCGTGGGTTGATCACATAACCAAGCATAGAAAGGTCCGGTAAGAGCAAACAGGCAGGGAAAACCCACCAGCTATAGTCCAGTTGGCTGAATAGGAGTATGGAAAGTAAAAGCTGTCCTAGTTCTTCCAGTTTTAATAGCGTATTCATCAAGGTTTTTATCTTGTTTAGGAACTACCCAATGTGTCGAGTAAACTTACTTAATACTGTGCATAAATCAAAACTGTCGAAAGCTCAATTTTTCCATTAAAACTTGTTTAAGCTACTAATCCGTTGTCTATTGATTTTTGTCTTTTACCTTTTATTTCTAACTTTACAATGGTTGTAATCTTCTTTTGCGACCGCCTACACAAGGTGTCTTGATTTTCGTAGTCAATGAAATCTTGTTTAGAAATGAATTACATGTTTTGAATAATGATTAGAGGACTTTACGAGACGCATATACAGGTGCGTGATCTAGAAATGGCAACCAAGTTTTATACAGAAGTATTGGGACTTAAGTTTGCACATCGTGATGAAACAAGGCCAATCGTTTTTCTATGGATTGGCCAAGATAAGGAATATATGTTGGGGCTTTGGGAAACCAAAGAAAACTTTCAGCCACGGCATTTTGCATTTAGGAGTACGAAGGAAGATATCTTAAACCGGGCACAACAGTTTTTAACAGACAGAAGGCTTCAGCCTTACAATTTTCTTAACGATGGAAGTGTGCAACCTATGGTGTTTGCTTGGATGCCGGCTTTGGCGATCTATTTCAATGATCCGGATGGCAATCAGCTGGAATTTATTTCAATTTTAGATGGTGATGGAAAACCTGAATTGGGGGTAATCTCGTATAAGGATTGGTTAAACCAATAAGACCTCCTTAAGCATCTCTAAAGACCGGAAAGTAAGCCACCGAAGAATCACTTATGATGCTTTCTGTTTTTTCTTATTTAATAACAAGTGTATGTTGGTGTTAGATAAGAAATTTAATTTACTACGACGATATCTTGCATCTAAAAAAGAAAATAAGTAAATTTGAATATAGGTTTAGGTTTTAAACCCCTCCTTACCGCCCGGTACAACATGGAGGGGTTTTATTTTTTCAGCATTTTCATAGCGCTACTTAAACAAACTGTACATTACCGCACAGTAGTTGTTCGTATCCGAACATGATTTAAATGCCTAAATAGGGTTTTGTGAGCTACAGGAAGGCAATTTGGCTTTTGGCTTTGTAATTGTGCGTTTCTGTAGTAATCCGTTCATTATGCTTATTAACTACTTAAAATCTGCCTGGCGTACACTGTGGAAAGATAGGTATTATGCCCTTATCAATGTCTTTGGCTTAGCGGTATCGACCGCCGTATTTCTATTGTTAATTCATTTTGTCCGCTTTGAATATAGCTATGAGAACTTTATTAAAAAAGCAGATGATTTGTACCGCGTAACGTTGGACAATTATAACGGATCTGAATATGTGGATACCGATTGTGAAACTTTCCCGCCCTTAGGGCCATTTTTAAAACGGGAAATGCCGGAGGTGCTGGATTTTGCCCGGTTACAAATGTTGGAGGATAATAATGAGATTCAGTATAAGCATCGAGCTTTCCGGATTGAGCATATTTATGCGGCGGATCCTTCTACTTTTTCTTTATTTGAAGTGCCTTTCGTTAAAGGAGATGCCGACAGTTTTCATCGACCCTATCAATTAGTCTTATCTGAAACGGAAGCAAAGCGAATTTTTGGATCGGAAGATCCCATTGGAAAAACTGTTAAGCAAGAAAATACGCTATATACGGTTACCGGTGTTTTTCAGGACTCACCGGCAAACACACACCTTAAGCTGGATGTATTGGTTTCTTTCTCTTCATTGAATGCATTAGGCTGGTCAATCGATGATAATTGGGGAGGAAATAACAATTATCTATATATACAATTGCCGCCAAAAATAGATGTCAACGCCTTTAATGCAAAACTACATGCGCTGACGAAGAGCAAGTTAAATGAAAGGGTCAGAAACGTTTTTAATGCGGAACCGATTAAATCAATCCACTTGCATTCGCATAAATTCTTCGAACCGGAGGTGAATGGCGATGTTAAAGCGGTTAATTTTCTGGCCGTTATTGCGCTGTTGATCTTGTTGGTGGGATCGGTGAATTATGTGAACCTTACCACGGCAAGAGCGTCTGATCGGGTGAAAGAGATTGGTATGCGTAAATTGTTGGGCTCTTCCAAAGGACTGCTCATTCGCCAACTGCTCTTAGAAACGTTGATTATTAATGTGGCAGCTATAGGTTTTGCGATGTTGTTGATCGTTACAGTCTTACCTTTTTATAGACAGCTGATTGGGCGGGATAATCCGGTTGACCTGCCGGGTACTGGATTCTTTTGGTTGAGCATCGCCTCTTTACTTTTGTTTAATTGCGTTATTTCGGGACTGTATCCGGCTTTTCAATTGGCGGCTACTAAACCGATTAAGGTGGTAGGCCGAGTCTTTACGACCGATAAAGAGGGTAGTTTCTTTCGTAAAGCGCTTATTGTGGGGCAGTTTGTAGCTGCCATGGTGGTGCTATCAGCCACCTTAATCGTTTTTCAACAATTGAAATTTTTAAAAAACCAGGATATCGGTTTAAACCCCTCGGAACTATTGGTAATCCGTGGGCCAAAAACTGGTGCTGATTCGCTACGTAGCCAAAAAGGTCTGGCCTTTAAGAATAGCTTGCTCGCCTTGCCCGAAGTGGAGAAGGTCGCACTTTCCGATGCGGTGCCTACAGCGCTGTATGATGTTAGCACTTCTGTGGGAATCACACGTTACGGTGCTACCGACAAAAATCGATATAACTACAATCTCTATGGCATAGACGAAGACTTTGTTCCTACCAATGATATCAAATTATCAGCAGGTAAGAACTTTGAAAAAGGGTCACTAAATGAAAATAAACTCATTATTAACGAAACGGCGGCAAAATTGTTGGGCTTTGAAAGTCCGGCAGCCGCGGTAGGTGGACTGATCGATTTATGGGGAGCCAAAAGAACGGTTATAGGTGTAATACGTGATTTTCATCAGCATTCTTTAAAGGAAGCCGTGCCACCAATGATCCATTGGTATAGCACAAGAAGTGATTTCTTTACCGTAAAGCTACAGACCGACCATGTTGCGAGCAGTTTGCTGACGATTGAGAAAGAATGGAAAGCTGTCTACCCTGAATATGCCCTGAATTATCATTTTATGGACGAACTATTGGATCAGCAGTATCAATCTGACCGTCGATTTGGCGAGGTAGTGGGTGTTTTCTCCGTATTGGTGCTTCTGATTACCTGTTTGGGTGTTCTGGGTTTAACTACCTATACTATTCATAAACGTACCAAAGAGATCGGTATTCGAAAAGTGCTGGGCGCTTCGATACCTGATATCGTAAGCTTATTGTCGTTTGAATTTGTAAGATTGATTGCACTGGCTTTGGTAGTGGCAATTCCCATAACCTGGTATGCCATGAACAACTGGCTGCAAAATTATGCGCTGCATATCCAGATCCCTTGGTGGGTGTTTGGGCTGGTCGGTTTATTTGCAGTAGGTATCACAATATTAACCTTAAGCTATCAGACGGTTAAAGCCGCTTGGATGAATCCGGTTGAGTCCTTAAAAAAGGAATAAATATACTGATAGGTCCTGATAAACCCCGAAGGCTATGTCTTTAAATACTGATTTAAGTAGCTTGCAGTAACACTGGTTTTGTTTTTTAATAGCTGTTCTACGGTTCCTTCAAATACAATTTCACCGCCGTATTTTCCGGCCCCGGGCCCAATATCAATAATCCAATCTGCTCTGGCAATGATGTCGAGGTTATGTTCAATTACAATAAGCGTATTGTTTTGATCAACCAGCTGGTTCAGAAAAATCAATAATTTTTCGGTGTCGCTAGGATGGAGGCCTGTGCTCGGCTCATCCAAAATAAGGATATTGCCGGAACCACTCAGCTCTTTTGTTAATTTCAGGCGTTGTCTTTCTCCACCTGAAAAAGTATCTAACCGTTGACCAAGCGTTAAGTATTCCAATCCCAACTGAATTAACAAGTTAAAAGCTTTTGAAAACAGGGGTTCAGGAAAAAGGGAAATTGCATCGGTGATGGTCAGCTTCATCACATCGGCAATGCTCAACTTGCGGTAAGTATATTGCAAAACTTCGGGGTCATATCCCGAACCGCCACATACCTCGCATGGTTGTTCGATGTCGTCTATAAATGCAAGATCAATCTTTTCTACTCCCAAGCCTTTGCAGTTTTTGCAGGCCCCTTCGCTGTTTCTGCTAAATAGTTTTTCTGATACCTGATTGGCGTCAGCAAAGAGCTTTCTAAGGGCATCAGATAAATGAAGGTAGGTTAATACATTGGATCGGACATTGCTTACGAAGGCCGATTGATCAATGATGGTGGCTTGGGGATAAAAATCCGGTAGTACACCATGAATTAAGGTGCTTTTTCCGGAGCCGGCTACACCGGCGACAACGGTAAAGACACCTTCGGGAATGCGCACGGAAACGTTTTTTAAATTATTTTTGGTGGCATTTTTGATTTCCAGATATCCCTTAGCCTTGCGTGGATTTTTATTGAACGAAGGACGCTGTGCGAAATAGCGGCCCGTTTTTCCATCCGATTGCTTGAGACCTGCAAAGCCGCCCTGGTAGATGATTTCGCCGCCATTGCTGCCCGATCCCGGCCCCATGTCTACTACTTGATCGGCTATTTTAATGAGATCCGGATCGTGTTCTACGATCAGCACGGTATTTCCTTTGTCTTTTATCTGATGGATGATCGAAGCGATATGTTGAACGTCCTTTGGATGCAAACCAATACTGGGTTCATCAAAAATATAAAGTAAATCGACCAAACTACTGCCAAGGTATTTCACCATTTTAATCCGCTGCGACTCGCCACCGGATAATGTGTCTGTTCGCCGGTCCAGCGTTAAGTATTGCAAACCAATATCGCAGATGTTTTGGAGCTTTTTGGTTATTTCCTGAAGAATGACGGCATAGGCTTCGGATTGTAGGTTATTAATGAAATGCAATAACTCATCGATAGCTAATGCGGTGCAATCTGCTATATTTTTTCCGCCTATTTTACAAGAGAGTACCTTCTTATTTAATCGTTGTCCTTTACAGGAAGGGCAAGTTTGTATACTTATTATCTGCTTTAAGGCCTGTTTACGTGTATGATATTCCTTGGCATCTTTTCGTAAAAAAGCTTGTTCAATTCGCGGGATTACGCCCTCATACTTTACCGTCTTGCCCCAGTTTTTATCGGGGTGCGGAGGTTTATGCTCCGAAGCATAAAGTAACCTATTCCACTCGTCTTCGGTATAGTCCTTCAGTTTTTTATCGTTGTCAAAATAACCGGCATATACATAGCGGGTCCAACGCCAGCCACCAGGCTGGAAGGTTGGAAATAAAATAGCGCCTTCGTTTAACGACTTCTCCTTATCGATGAGTGCGGATACGTTGACGGTCTGAACAAAGCCTAATCCCTCACATTGTGGGCACATGCCCTGGGGGTTATTAAAAGAAAAGACATTAGAATACCCTACAAAAGGCTGGCCCATCCGCGAAAACAGAAGCCGTAAAGGAGCATATACATCGGTTGCTGTGCCGACCGTAGAACGTGCATTGCCCCCTAATCTTTTTTGATTGATAATGACCGGAACATTGAGATTTTCAATCCGATCTACATCGGCAACGCCATAGTGCTGTAAGCGATTTCGGATAAAACTACTCTGCGTTTCATTGATCTGCCGTTGTGCCTCTGCACCAATGGTTTCAAACACCAAGGATGATTTGCCGGAGCCTGAGACACCCGTAAAAACGGTGATACTTTTTTTTGGAATCTCGAGTGAAATATTTTTAAGGTTATTTTGCCGTGCATGGATGATTTTGATAGAAGACATGTTTTTTTATTAACTTTGTTAATAGTTAACTAAGTTAACCTTTTTTTGTTTTATGACAAACGCGCAGAAACGGTTTTTTGAAGTTTTTACGGATCTTCAGTGTTATATATTAGCTAATATGAACAAAGGTGATTTTAATGGAGTCACCGCAACGCACTATAACTTAGTGGAGTATATATACCGCAAAGGGAAGACAACGGGAAAGAAATTGACGATGGATTTCGGGATCAGTGCACCGGCCATATCCCGACAGGTTAAGTTTTTACTGGAAAATGATTTGCTATCTCAGGAGCAAAGCGATGAAGATCGGCGGGTTTTTTATCTCAAAGCAACCGACAAAGGGAAGTTGTTAATAGATGCTTCAGAAAGCTTCCGTGAGCACGTTACCAAACAAGCAAGCGTTATATTGTCGAAAAAAGAGTTGGAAGATTTAGCGTATTTATTGAATAAAGTATTGACTAAAATTAAATTGTGAACACCGACAATATAATTGACTGTGCAAACAAAAATAAAGGCAATATTCCATATGTTGTTAAAAATCAATTTATGAAATGATGAAGCGTTTATGAAGACGAAAATTATTGTTGCGATAGGTGGCATGCTGGTACTTGCTTCCTGCAAACCAACGGAAGCTATTGACCTAAGGAACACGATTAGCGCCAATGACGAATACCTAAAAGATATCATACTAAGTGAGCGAAGCCCGGAAGAGGCGAAATTGAATTGCTTGGTAAACGACGATTTTAAGGGCGCCTTATCAGCGATTGATAAACAGGAAGCGCAATTTGATTCCTTGATACAAAGAACTTCTGCTATTTCTGTTAGGAACGTGAAGGAAGGGGAGGCCTTAAAACGAGCGGCGGTTGATTATTATCAAGCGTTGAAGTTGCTACATATGGCCGATCGGGAAGAGGTTATGCAACAAGTAATAACGCATGGCGTGGATACCACAAAAATTAGGCTAGCGCAAGATAAAATCTTGGAATTGTTGGAGCGAAAAGGAAAGTTATTTCAGCAGGTATACGATAAAGATGAAAAAATGCGTAAGGCACTCGATCATTTTAATAAAGAAAATGGCTTATAAAGATACCCCTTGGCGCAGTAGGTCATGGGGTATCTTATTTTACAGCGTTTTACGCTAATAATCACTACATTAAAGCACATTAATCATCCCAGTAGTCTTCTTCATAGTCATCGTAAAAGTCCTCGGGGTGCCTGCTTATCGGAACATCCTTCACAACCATTATATTGGCGCGGCCAAGGTCGACATTGATCATGAAGGAAGGTATTTCTGCTGAAAAACGCCAATTCCCGCCGTTTAAATAAACATAGCCACCGCGATAGGGATCATAAAAGGTATGATAATCGCGAAAATATACATGGCGACTTGCGTCGTAGTGATGTGCCAATGCCCAGCTAGGTAGCCCATGCTTGCGGCGTTCTTTTAAGTATTCTTTACGACGTTTAGCCGACTCACGATAGTACTCTTTTTCTCTCTTTCTTTCTTCACGCGCATATTCTGCCCGCTTTTTGTCGCGCTCACGATAATATTCATATCTTTTTTTATCTGCTTCTTTACGTCGCTCCCAATACTTATCGTCCTTTTCGTGACGTTGCGCATGTACTTGGCTTTGTCCCACAATTACCACCGTGAAGGCGGCAACTGCTAATAATATTGCTCTTTTCATGTTTGCTCAATTTAATGAAAGCGTCAAAGCGAAAAATCGTTCCAGCTTAATGGCGCTTTTAGTTTTGACTTTAGAACATAGGAAAGGTTTATTGTGCCCGCGTACATTTCGCCCTTTTGGCTACGACGATGTTCCTTTTGGTTAAATTCGCTAGCTAATGATGCCTGATCTTTGCTGAAACGATACATCAGCAAAATGAACGTGCAAAAGAATACGATCTTAATTACTGGCGGAACGGGAGGTTTCGGCTACACCTTTGCTTCTAAACTGATTGCACTGGGTAACACGGTTATCATTACCGGGAGAAATGAACAGAAACTCCAAGACATAAAACGTAGACTTCCAGCTGTACACGTGATAAAGAGTGATGTGGCTCAAGTGGAGGACATTTGCGAGCTGTATGATCATATTGCAGTACAATTTCCAAATCTGAATATGCTTATTAACAATGCAGGAGAAATGCGTAAAATAAGTCTACAGCAGGCGCAGGATCTGAACGACATTACCCGTGAGGTGGAAATCAACCTAATGGGGCCGATCCGGATGATACAAGCTTTTTTGCCTTTACTTAAAAAGCAACAAAAGGCACTTATTCTCAATGTAACTTCGGGTATTGCACTCTCGCCTTTTGCGATATCGCCCATATACAGCGCGAGTAAAGCTGGCTTACGTTCGTATACACAAGCATTAAGGGTGCAGTTAAAAAATACAGATATCAAAGTAATGGAATTAGTGGCTCCCGGTTCCTCGACATCATTGAACGATAAGTTTATGCAGGAGGATGGTTTTAATGCGAAGATGCTGATGGCACCGGAGAAAATTGTGGACGCCGCTATCAAAGGAATACGGCAAAATAAAGAGGAAGTGTTCCCTGGTCTTGCTAAAGTGATGCGTATGGTAAGCCGACTCGCCCCGAAGTTAATGATTGCACAGGCGGGCAAAATGGGAGCTTCATTTATGTATGGAACTAATCGCACGAAATAATGAGAAATTTACTTTTTACGACTGCCTTGATCTGGATGGCATTTGCGGCATCTGCTCAAAATTTACCTGCCGATAAAATAATAGGCGTTTGGTTTAGTGAAGATTCAGATGTAAAGCTTAAATTTGAGATATATAGATCGGAAGGTAAATACTTTGGGAAGCTGCTATGGGCTTCGACGATGTTTGAAGCGGATGGAAAAACACCCAAAAAGGATTCGAAGAATCCGGATAAGAATTTGCGAAACAGATCTCGACAGAACATCGTCAATCTTCGTGATCTTCGCTACTATCAGGGTGAATATGAGGAGGGAACGTTATACAATCCGGACGATGGACGAACATATAACGTGAAAGCGAAATTAAAAAGTGCCAATGAATTGGAATTCCGGGGTTATGTAGGCATTTCGCTGCTGGGTAGAACGAGGCAATTTAAAAGAATTCAATAAGCTAAATGATTTGATCATGATAAAGCATATTATATCACTCATCCTACTATTAATCTCTGTCTTCCTGTCTTTTAAACATGGATGGGATTCATTACATGTCAAAGATCATCCGGAATCTGCCAAGATGATGGCTGAGTTGGGTATCAAAGAGTCTTATGTCCCGATCATGGGAATCGTGATGATCCTTATAGGGCTTTTGCTGTTGTTTCCGAGAACTTTCTTTCTCGGGAATGTGCTGAACACGGTGTCCATTCTTTTAATTATGGCCTTGGCGTTAAACGCAGGAAACACAAAAATGGCTTTGATCGAAATACCGTTTTTAATCATGCCCTTAATATTGATTTGGCTGAAGTATCCATTTGAAAGCTAAACTCTGTTATGTCAAGTTCAAAACCTGTCAGAATAAAATCAATTACGGAGGGGCATCGCTTATCCGGACTACCCAAACCTCATCACCCGCTTATTAGTATCGTTGATTGTGCGGACTTAAAGGGAAATTCGTCTGTAACGGCGGCGGTTTTTGATTTTTATATGATATCGCTGAAAAGAGGTTGTGATAAGTTGATTTATGGGCAGCAGCGATATGATTTTGATGAGGGGGTGATGGCTTTTATTGCGCCTGGGCAAATTTTGCGCGGAGAAGAGGGGAGCACACCACCGAACTTAGAAGGTTGGATGTTATTTATTGATCCTGCTTTTTTTTGGGGCACTTCGCTGGCAAAAAAAATCAAACAATATGAATATTTTGGTTATGCCGCTAACGAGGCTTTGTTTCTTTCGGATAAGGAAGAGGCCCTTATTAACAGTATTATTGACCATATTAAGCAGGAATACCATACAAATATTGATAAATTTAGCCAGGATGTGATTATCGCTCAATTGGAATTGTTGTTTGCTTATGTGCAACGCTTTTACGAGCGGCAATTTATTACCCGAAAAATTACCAATCATAAAATCCTGGAACGTCTGGAAGATGTGTTAGCATCTTCTTTCAATAAGGAAGATTTACTTTCTAAAGGTCTGCCGACCGTCGGTTACATCGCAAGCGAACTTCATATTTCGACGAAATATTTAAGCAGTTTGCTGAAACAGCTGACGGGGCAGACCACCCAACAGCATATTCACGAAAAACTGATTGAAAAAGCGAAAGAGCAGCTTTCTACTTCCGATTTGTCCGTCAGTGAAATCGCCTATGCACTAGGTTTTGAACATGCTCAGTCGTTCAGCAAACTATTCAAAGCCAAGACCAAACAAAGCCCCCTGGAGTTTCGACAGTCTTTCAGCTGATGATTATACGTTAAAGACGCCGCTCCTGTTCCGTAATAGGACAATCGTTAATGCTAGCGTAGCGTTTCCGCATCAACCCATTTTCATCGAATTCCCACATTTCATTTCCGTAACTTCGATACCATTGTCCTTCGGCCTGATGCCATTCATATTCAAAACGGACGGCAATGCGGTTCTCTTGAAAGCTCCAGAGCTCTTTCTTAAGCTTATAATCTAATTCCCGCGCCCACTTTCGGGCAAGAAAAGCTTTCACCTCTTCGCGTCCATTGATGAACTCCGAACGGTTGCGCCATTCGGTATCGATGGTATAGGCAAGGCACACCTTTTCGGGATCGCGACTGTTCCACGCGTCTTCTGCTAATTGTACCTTTTGAAGTGCTGTTTCGTAGGTGAATGGCGGTAAAGGATGTTTCTGTTCCATATATTATCAATTTAAAAACTATGTATTAGGCTATTGGGGCAGGCTGTCTAAAAAGGCCAGTATATCTGCGCCGATCTCGTTCACATGGGTTTCGAGCGCAAAGTGGCCGGTGTCATAAAATTTTACGCTTGCATCGGGAATGTCTCTTTTATAAGCCTCTGCGCCGGGTGGCAAAAAGAAAGGATCCTTGTTGCCCCAAACAGCTAAAAGCTTGGGTTGATAGGTTCTGAAGTATTCCTGAAAGCTTGGATATAAAGCAACGTTATTTTTGTAATCTCTTAACAGATCGAGCTGGATTTCATCTGATTCGGGGCGATCAAGAAAATACTGATCCAGGGTGTACGATTCAGGGGCTATTAAGCTTGGATCGGATACACCGCTAAAATACTGAAACTTGGTTCCTTCTAATGTAACGAAGCCTCGGAGTGCATCTCTGTTTTCCAGCGTATCTTCTTTCCAGTACTTTTGAATAGGTCCCCAATCGGAGCCTAAACCTTCTTCATACGCATTGCCATTTTGAGAGATGATACCGGTGATTTTTTCAGGATTGGCGAGTGCCAGACGATAACCCGTAGGCGCGCCGTAATCGAATACATAGATGGCAAATCTTTTAAGGTTTAATTTGTCAATAAAAGCCTGCATGGTTTTCGCCAGATTATCAAATGTATACGTAAATACCGTTCTGCTAGGTGCATCGGAGTAGCCAAAGCCGGGAAGATCAGGCGCGATTAGGTGATAACGATCAGCTAAAATCGGGATCAAACTCCGGAACATGTGTGATGAAGTTGGATAACCGTGTAGCAATAAAAGCGTTGGCGCTTCTGTCGGGCCGGCTTCACGGTAAAAAATATTGATGCCGTTAGCGCTCAGGGTATGGTAATGAATCGAATTTGTTTTCATGTTCTATTGTTTTGCTTATCCAAAATTATTTCAGATATTTGATTATTAAAAACGATTTATTATGATGTAATAAATCATTATTTATGATTTATGAATACAAATGACCTAAGGATATTTGAGGCCGTGGCATTGCATAGTAGCTTTACACGGGCCGCAGAAGCGATGTTTACCGTGCAGTCGAACGTAACGGCGCGTATTCGCAGCTTGGAAGAGGAGTTTGGTACATCGCTTTTTGAACGAAATGCAAAAAAGGTGGCATTGACACCGGCAGGTGAAGTGCTGATGCAATATGCTAAAGAGATTACTCACCTGCTGGATGAAGCGAAAAGAGAGGTCAAAAATATTGATGTCTTGACGGGATCATTGAAAATCGGATGCATTGAAACCACCATGGCGCTTCGTGTTCCGACGATTCTGCATGATTTTGGTGCGGCCTACCCACATGTAGAGTTGGAATTCAAATCAGCCATGCGACCGGAATTGGTGCAGGATGTACTTGACTATAAGCTAGACGCGGCTTTTGTTTCGGGTCCTATTAGCATCTCCGGTCTAACGCAGGAAATCATTCACGAAGAGCAATTGGTTATCTTGGCGCATAGGAAGGCCGCCTCCTTATCATCGGAATTAAGCCGGCATGCAATCCCTAAGATTGTTGTATTTGATCAAGGCTGCGTATTCCGGGAAAGATTGGAATCGCTATTAAGCGCAAAAGGCATCGTACAGTATAGGCCTATTGTAGTGAATTCCATTGAGGGCATTATAAATTTTGTAGAGGCGGGTTTGGGCATTAGCATCTTGCCCGAGCAGATTGTCAGTTCCTATTATGCAGCGAGAGAGATCAAGACTTTCCCGCTGAGCAAGTCGCTCGGAACGATGACAACAGTCCTGATCTCGCGTAGCAACCGCCGTTCATCCAAGCTGATGCAAGTGTTTATTGATATGTATAAAAATCAATCGAAGCATTCGAACGTGGAGCAATCAATATGACAGCTCTTCACATTGAAAACCATTCGTATGCAACACGCGAATGATGCTAAAAGCATCATTGCGCGGGGTATCGACCCGTAAGATTTTATCGCAATCCTCTAGATCAAAATTCCATTTCGCCCACGGTTGAATGCTATCTAAATAGGGCTTTAGTTGCCGGATATCCTCTTCGCGCTGTACGGAAGTTTTAAATATGTAAATCATCTGATAAAATTTTATTATAAACCCTTTTTTCCTTCCAGCCAATAACCGTGTGAGACTATTTTACCCGCGTTTCTGGCTTTCAAAACCTTCCGGAATGTTCGGACCGATTTGGCGTTCCCGGTTAGGACAAAGTTGGATTGCTGCCATTCGGTCGATTGGACAACGGGTAGCGCGTCCACCCATTTCTCATCACTAAATGCGTCGTTCTTATCAAATACGGTGCAATTGCTCAATGGCAACAGCGAGACGATGTCGTGATTTTCTTTTTCCAGTTCCAAATAGAATTGAAACTGATGCCGGTTTTGTATAAGCACCGGTAAGAAAGAACAGGCAAGTCCTAAGGATGTTTCATCGCCAAAAACGACGTACTTTGCGGCTGTTGGCTCATAATACTTGTACTCTCGGGGCGGATTGATGTTAACCGTGTCGCCAATATCGAGCTTACGCATAAAGCAGCTTCCGGGTGCTTCACCATGTATATGCGCAATGAGTTCAAGTCTTTCGCGCATATCGTCAACATAAGAAACGGTATATCGCCTGGCCTCTGTATCACTTACCCGGAAATCGATAAAACTTCCTACACCGAAATTGAACTTTCTAAAATTTCCTGTAAATTGAATTCTCTTGACGGTATCGGATAGGTATTCGACCTTGGTTACCTCCATCGTTGATGACTTAGACGATAAAACACGGTCGAAAACATCGAATACCCATTTGGGAGCGCTTGGCATAATCTTTATTTTTTTGAACAAAGAAACCACGAAACGACCGCGCAAAGAAGGTTGAAACAGGGTAAGTATTGGACTAATCAAGGTTTTTCTTTCGAAAGCTTAATGCCGTCATACCAACTATTTTGGTGAACAAACGAGAAAAGTAGGGATAATCGTCATAACCTAGCTCGAACGCGATTTCTTTTACCGATTTGTTGGAATGATAAAGTAAACGTTTCGCTTCAAGTATGATACGTTGCTGAATGTGATAGCGTACGGGTTGGCCGGTGCTTTTTTTGACACACTCGTTTAGGTAAACAGTGGAGACCTTTAATCGCCTGGCGTAATCAGTGGGTCGTTTTATGAGCGTGAAGTCCTTTTCCAGGATGGATTTGAATGTTTTGGTAATTACATCGAAGCGGGAAAGGGTTTCCGTTGGTTTGGTAAGTGCTGAATATTGAGAGGTAATTAAGGCGACTAAAGCATTGCAGCTCTCTCTGAGTATGATGTGATATAATTTTTCCTGTTTCCGTTGAAAATGTTTGATGCAGAGCGACATGCTTTCGGAGACGAGACTAAAAGCTTCCTGACTCAATCTTAGCGGCTTTGCGGGTGCTATTTCTTGCAGTGTATTGAGAATTTCGGGGTGAAGGTTGTCATGACTGATGATAAGTACACGGAAGTTCGCTTTCTCAACGCCGATTACCCGATGTACCTGATTGGGCTGTATATACATGAGCGCAGCGCCGACGACTTCATAGCGTTGAAAGTCGATCTCGAACGTGGTTGTTCCCTGGTCCTGAATGCAAAATAAATGATAGTCGTCCCGATGCGCTTCTGCCGCGGGCTTATGTAATTCTACATCCCTCGACGAGGCCGTTTCGAGGAAAATACCCGTTCCGAATGTACTGGCCATCGTATTTAAAGGAATGGTATGGGCACGTCGGTTCATGGCTTTTTAGCGTATGTATTGTTCTGACAAAACTAATAGATGTTTCTTTTATTCGGGATAGAATACGCAATTTTTTATGGCTTATCTTCTATCTTTCGCTTAATCCAATCGATAAAATCGGCGTATTTAAGGAGTTGGCGCTCGCGTTTATCCAATCGTAAGTCATCCAGCTGGGTAAACCACTTCTCGGCAATGGCTTTTCTCTTTGGCATGCTGCAGCGTCCGGGGTCTAGTTGGACCAGCTTAAAAATAAACTTCTCTATTTTGAACATCCCACCTTGCTTACTGAATGCCCGTTTATAGGTCCGGATTTCGTAGTGAAGGTATTCGAGATTATCCAGTTCCATGTGTACCAGTAGATGCAGTAGCCATGTAGAACGGTATATGAGCTGACTACTTACTTCACGCTCACGAAGAGCCAGCTGCAGGTATTGGTTGGCGTCTGACCAGCGGCCTTGCTGAAAGTAAGCCAAAGCGGTAAAAAACAGTAAGGCATTGTGCTCGTCGCGATAGTAAAAGTTATTCTTTAGCAATTGTTGTTTTTTGAGCGATAGTACAAGTTGAAGGGCTTCTTCGTCCTTACGCAACTGCGTGAGCATATTGAGTCGGTAAACGTGATGAGTTTGGCTTGCCTCGCGGATGAAATGCTCGGGGTATGCGCCCTGAGATAGTTTGTCTACACGATGGATGAAATACTGCATTTCGACATAATAGCCAATGGTTCGTAGACTATCAAGAATGCCTCGTAGCGCAGAAAGATAGTCGTAGGGCGGGAAATTCCACATATTTTCGTGAGCCTCGATTAGCGTGTTCAATTCTTTGAACATTTTTAAGGCTGCGTGATACTCACCGGTGCGGATGAAAAAGAACGATTGGAAGAGCAAATGAACTTTCTTTGATTCAAATTGATGACGCATCCCTCGATTGGTGATACTTAATTCGCTCAATACCAAATCAGTTATCTTCTTTTGGTCTTGGGAAACAAGCTCATGATCGTGATTTAGGCGCTGGGTTAGCAGCTGATACAGCGATTGATGCTCGTGGATCTGCTGCATGATACGCAATAGGTTCCGTCCGAGCATTTGTTGATCTACCAGTGTCTGTTCCGGTACATCGGGAAGGCCTATATCAGTTAGATAACCCAGCTCCATGCGTAAAGATTGATATTGAATGTAGGGATCTTCCGCTTCTATTGCAAGTTTCCTGGCTTTCTTCAATTCTTTTAAGGCCATCGAAGGAAGTGAACGCTCAAAGCATAAACGAGCTTTCATGAGCGCTTGATAACGTGCATACCAGGTATCTTGTTCAATTCGTGTTTGGATGAGCATATTGCTGAGTACCTTGTATAAATAAGCTGCGGTATTTTCAAAAGATTTTCCAGGGAAGCGCGCAGCAAACAAACTTTCAGCCTGCTGGTCAGGTGCTACCCGATATTGTGTCAGCAGATCGAATAAAGCTACATATTCTTTGTGAGCCCTTTGCCCGGCGCAGTGTTGTTTGAACTGCTTCCGCTCCGAAACAGATAGTCCACCGATCAATTTTTCCAGTTCAAGCTTCAGCATATTAATAAATTCAGGAAAATAAAATAATAGTCTGTTTACAAATGGTTGTTAGTGAGTGTTATGTGGTAAATATAGAGATTAAAAAATAAAATTACGATTCAGGAATTATATGAATTTGTGTCTATTTTGAAACTGTTAAGGGACTATCTTTGAAAATAGATAAAGCTGCACAAGGCAGTTGATCAAATTATAAACTTTTTCCTTAGATCATATATGAAGAAAATTATCGTAGCAGGTAGTATGAACATGGACATGGTGGTCAAAACAAGTCATATTCCCCGACCGGGAGAGACTGTATTAGGCGGGTCTTTTTTTATGAACCCCGGTGGCAAGGGCGCCAATCAGGCCATCGCGGTAGCACGCTTGGGTGGGGATGTTGCTTTTATTGGAAAGATGGGCGATGATATCTTCGGCAAACAGTCAGCCCAATTATTCGAGGAAGAAGGAGTGAACACGCAGGGTATTGTTTCGGATGCTGCGCTGCCTTCCGGCATTGCCTTGATAACCGTTGATCAAAAGGGAGAAAACAGCATTGTGGTGGCACCGGGAGCGAATGCGAACTTGAAAGCGACCGATGTGGAAAAGGCGCTTACCTATTATCCCGATGCGGCATTGCTGCTTATTCAGCTCGAAATACCCATGGACACTGTGGCTTACACAGCCAAAAGGGCCAAAGAGAAAGGGATGAAGATCATCCTGAATCCAGCGCCCGCAAATGAACTGCCTAAGGAAGTGTTTGAATTGATGGATATCATAACACCGAATGAAAGTGAAGCCGAAATGTTATCGGGTATACGGATAGCTGACCTGGACAGTGCCGGGCAAGCTGCTCGGAAGATACAAGCAAAAGGTCCCAAGCAGGTAATTATTACCATGGGAAAGCAGGGCGCTGCGGTGTTGGAGGATGATGCATTCTTCCATGTTCCTGCACCAAGTGTGGAAACCATCGATACTACGGCTGCGGGCGATGTATTCAACGGGGCTTTGGCCGTAGCGATCGCTGAGGGTAAGCCTCTGCGCGAAGCGACAAACTTTGCCTGTCGGGCTGCTGCTATTGCCGTAACCCGTTTGGGCGCGCAATCATCCATTCCTTATCGGAATGAGGTGCTGATGAGTATCATCAGCTAGCAATATTGAACCAATTAACCAAATTTTAAACGGATTATGTTTATTGTAGAAACCTATACGCTGGCGGTCGTATGCTGCCTAATTACCATGCTCTGCTGGGGTTCATGGGCTAATACGCAAAAGTTAGTGCAGGGGCAGTGGCGGTTCGAACTGTTCTATTGGGATTATGTATTGGGCATCCTGCTGTTTGCACTGCTCGGTGCATTCACGCTAGGTAGTTATGGTGAGGGGGGAAGGTCTTTTTTACAAGACTTGGAGCAGGCAGAAGCCGCTAATATCCGGAGTGCACTGATAGGCGGTGTGGTATTTAATTTGGCAAACATCCTGCTCACAGCCGCCATCGCTCATGCGGGTATGGCGGTGGCCTTTCCACTTGGCATTGGCCTGGCCTTGATTATTGGCGTCGTATTGAACTACGTGCTGGCGAGTAAGGGAGATCCTCTTTTGCTTTTTACGGGTGTCACCTGTGTGAGTGTGGCCATCATCCTGAACGCCTTGGCCTATCGTATGCATCGAGGTGGAAATATGGATAGTCGCGCTACGGGAAAGTGGATTGTCGTTTCGATCATTGCGGGGATATTGATGTCAACCTTTTATCCCTTTGTAGCGGCCGGCATGGACCTCTCGGATTTTAGGACACCCGCTGTAGGAAAGATGACGCCTTATACCGCTTTTGTGATTTTCGCACTCGGAATCGCGGTGAGCAACTTGTTTTTTAACAGCTTCTTGATGCGGAGACCCTTGGAGGGACCGCCTATCGCATATAGCATGTATTTCCGCGGCCCGCTGCGCATGCATACAGTGGGACTTCTGGGTGGCGCTATCTGGGGGCTTGGAAATCTCTTTAACCTGATTGCCGCCGGAAAGGCCGGTCCGGCGATTTCCTACGGGCTGGGACAGGGGGCTACTCTGGTTGCCGCAGTGTGGGGCGTGTTTGTCTGGAAGGAGTTTCAAGGTGGGAGCAAAACCGTTAAATTTTATATAACATCCATGTTTCTGCTTTTTATTATCGGTCTCGGATTGATAATAATGGCGGGAAACTGAACCTAATTTGTAAACCTTAATTTCAAAAGAAATGGAAAAGATTTCTAAGGGCTTCTTATTGCTCTGTTTTTCCTTATGGTATCTTCCCGGTTTCGCACAGTTGACCGTAAAGGGGACGGTTAAAGAACAAGGGACTGAGCGTGCGCTGGTAAAGGCCAGCATTACGGCCGTTGGTAGCGGAAAAACGGCCTTAACGGATGAAAAAGGTCGTTTTGAGTTATCGGTAGCCAATTTACAGGATACGCTTCGAATCACGTATTTGGGCTATACTGATCGCTTGATACCTCTGCAGGGAAGGGCTTCTGTGATTGTGCAGCTCGTGCCCGACGCCTCAAAACTGGACGAGGTGGTGGTAGTAGGATATGGATCGATGAAGAAAGGCGAAGTGACCAGCGCTATTGCCAATGTAAAATCGGACGAATTTGTACAGGGTATGGTGCGGAGTCCTACGCAGCTCCTGCAAGGTAAAGTGGCGGGCCTGCAAATGTCCAATCCATCGGGCGACCCGACCGCCGGTGTTCAAATTAACATCCGAGGCGTTTCCACAATATCGGCTTCATCGGACCCTTTAGTGGTTATTGATGGAATCCCCGGCGGGAGTCTGAACGCCATTGCACCTGAAGACGTGGAGTCTATTGATGTGTTAAAAGACGGATCGGCTGCAGCCATTTATGGTACGCGTGGTACAAACGGGGTGATCCTTGTAACAACTAAAAAGGCAAAGGCCGGTGCAGCTTCTTTGGATTACCATACATATTACAGTTATGAGCAGTTGCAGAAAAAGCCGGAACTGTTGAATGCGACGGACTATCGGAGCCTATTACAGGATCCGCAGTTTGCGGACAAGGTAAGCGATGAGGGCACTTCTACGGATTGGGTGGAGGAGGTAACACGGACGCCGATCAATTTTGTGCATAATCTTTCGCTAAGAGGCGGGACGGCAAGTACAAACTACATGCTTTCGGGAACCTATCGTTCACAGGAGGGAGTTTTACTGCGCACTTATAAGAAGCCGATTATTTTGAAAGCCAATATCAACCACAATATGTGGGACGATAAATTGAAATTCCAGTTTAATATCAGCAATTCGATGGTTACGCAGCAGGTTACTTGGTATGATGCTTTTCTGCAAGCGATGTTGTCAAATCCAACGCGACCGGTTTATGCAGCGGACGGAACTTACAACGAATACGGGGTTTCTTACAAACCTTATAATCCGGTTGCTTTACTGAATGAGGAAACGGATAAGCAGCGGGCGAATACCTTATTAACCAGTGGACGAATAACGTATTCACCCATCAGTAATTTAAATGTAAGTGTTATGGGCGGATTTCAACGCTATGACGATACACGTGATAAATGGAATACTTTCCGCTATTTTACGACAACGATCGAAAACAAGAACGGTGAAGTTACGAAGTGGAATAACTTGCATATGGATCGGACACTGGAACTGACGGCTGATTACGTGAAAGACATCGGATTGCATAGTATAACGGGCATGATCGGTTACAATTATCAGGATTTTAACCGGCAGGGAAGCTCCATGTATGCCTTTGATTTTCCGACCGACTATTTTGAGGCTTGGAACATTCAATCGTCAAATGCCATCTTAGATGGGAGGGCACAGCTGTCGAGCTATCGTAATAATAGTAAGCTCATTTCTTTCTTCGGACGGCTTACTTACAATTATGCGGATAAATATATGGTGATGACCAGTCTTCGGCGGGAAGGATCTACCAAATTCGGAAAGGATAACAAATGGGGTTTCTTTCCTGCGGTTTCAGCGGGCTGGCGAATCTCGAAGGAGCGCTTTATGGAAAACGCAAAGGCTATTGACGACCTGAAGTTACGCGTTGGATATGGCATCACGGGTACGGAGATCGGAAGTGCCTATCAATCCCTTGTACTTTTAAATTATACCTCACCTAGTTTTCTTAATGGCGAATGGATACGTGGGGTGGTCCCGGCATCTAACCCTAATCCAAATCTGAAGTGGGAGCGGAAAGCTGAATGGAACGTTGGTTTGGATGTAAGCTTACTGAAAAGCCGAATAAGCGCTACGTTGGATCTGTATGATCGTACGACCAGCGATCTACTGGCCGAATACCAGGTGCCAGTGCCTCCTAATTATACCAGTTCGATGTGGGCAAATGTGGGTAAAATAAATAACCGCGGAGTGGAAATCTCATTAACAGGAAAAGCTGTGCAACGTGAACAGTTTGATTTGAGTTTGACGGGCAACTTCTCCTATAATAAGAACAAGGTGGTATCCTTATCGAACGAAAGCTATCAGCGGGATTACTGGTATACGGGTTGGACCTCATCGGGTATACAACAATACACCCATATTGTTAAACAGGGCGAACCTTTGGGTAATTTTTACGGATTGAAAGCAGTAGGTCTATCTGAGGAAGGTAGGTGGCTGGTTGAGGCATTGGACGGCGGACAAAAACTGCAGAGTGAGGCAGGACAGGAAGATAAGCAAGTGCTTGGAAACGGCCTGCCAAAGATGTATGCTTCTTTGAATGTATATATGCGCTATAGGAAGTTTGATCTAGGGATGATGGTGAGGGGTGCATTTGATTACCAGGTGTTTAATGAATACCGTGCGCATTGGGAAACGATGGGTAGGATAAGTGAGGGAAACCTCCCTAAATCAGCCCTAAATAAACCCTTTGGCAGTAATTCCTATGTATGGGAACCGCAGGTTTATAATAGCTATTTTATCGAGGATGGAGATTTTGTAAAGATTGACAACATAACTTTTGGCTACAACCTGAACCTGAACAATAAGTATTTTAAAAGGTTACGGGTCTATCTCTCGGGCCTTAACCTATATACCTTTACCGGCTACAAAGGCATGGATCCGGAGGTAAGTATAAAAGGCTTAGCGCCGGGAGTTGAAAGTAAATCGCTTTATCCTACGGTGCGATCCTATACATTGGGCTGTATGATTAACCTATAAATCGTGTATTATGAAAATGTATCTATTTCGAATAACATTTGTGTTATTAAATATATTGAGCTTTAGTGCTTGTACCAATCTGGATGAGGAGGTGTATGATCAAATGACGGAAGAGCATTTCTATCGGGACGAGCGGGATCTGCTGGCAGCAGTGGCGCCAGTATATGGAGGATATAGGGGCTTGTTGGAATGGCGTAAATGGTGGGATTTTGAGGAGACCACAGATATTGTGGTGACGCCGAGGGCTGCGTGGTTTGACGGTGGAATTTACATCCGTTTGAATAATCACACGTGGCGAAGTGAGGATCCGCATTTTTCCGATCTTTGGGGCCAAGCTTATGGCGGTATCAGTGATTGCAATCGCGTGATTTATCAGATCAATAAGGCCGAGTTCCCTATTCAGAACAAGGACAGATTTATTGCCGAATTAGAGCTGGCGAGAGCCTACTGGTATTATATTCTCTGCGAAGCTTTTGGAAATGTGCCGCTGATCGATCGTTTTGATGTGGAACCGGGATATTTACCGGCGACTAATACAAGGCAGGAAGTGTTCGATTTTATTGAAGCGAGTATCAAAAAAAATGTAGATTTATTGAGTGAGGATACTCGACTTTCTTACGGAAGGTTTAATAAATTCAATGCGAAAATGCTATTGGCGCGCTTGTATTTAAATGCGGAAGCTTGGATTGGGAAACCCATGTATGATGCCTGTAAGCTTTTGTGCGATGAAATTATCGCTTCCGGGAAGTATAGCCTGGAACCGGATTATAGTGCTCCTTTTGCGGTGCGTAACGAAAACTCACCGGAGATCATATTCGCTTATCCTAACGATGAGGTAAAAACAGGTAGTACGATTTATATGGCCTTGCAGAAAACACTGCATCCTTCTAACGTAAAGACCTTTAACTTGCAGACCTGGCTGGATAATGGGGTTTGTGCGGTCCCTTCGTTTGTTGAGCATTATGCAGCGGATGATCATCGTCTGGAGAAGACTTGGCGTATGGGCCAGCAGTATGGTAGTGACGGATCGATGCTTTATTGTACAGGAATTGTACCAGGATGGGCCGGAAAACCATTGAATTATACTAAAGAGGTATCCAGTTTGGAGAATGGCGGCGAGGCCGAAGGCTATCGTTGCGGAAAATATGAAATCGAAATGGGAACAAGCCGAGCGATGAACAATGACTGGGTGGCTATGCGTTACGCTGAGGTTTATTATATGAAAGCAGAGTGCATTTTACGATTGGGAGAAGATGCAAATGAAGCGGCAATCTTGGTGAATGCGGTACGCAAGCGAAGCGTGGAGTCGGCATTGAGCGCTTCAGACTTAACGGAAACCGTTCAGGTGAACGGTACAGCTGTTAGATGGGGAAATATGCTGCTCGAGTGGGGGCGTGAGTTTGCACTGGAAGGTTTGAGACGATCGCAGTTAATCCGTTTTGATAATAATTATACCCGCGGTGAATGGCGCTTTCACTCGGCCTCACAAAGTGAACATCTGAATCTTTTTCCGATTCCGTTTACGGAGATGCAGGCGAACCCGAACTTAAAACAGAACCCCGGATACAATTAAATTTTTTAAACCTTTAATATGATGAATACTTTATTTAAAGTGGCCGTTTTTTTACTCGCCACTTCTTCGGAACTGATAGCAAAAGTCATGGATCATCCCGGCAGGGAAGAAGTGACTATCGATAGGGCCAAATTATTGGATAAGATTAAAGGTGGTTGGGCCGGACAGACGATCGGTGTTTCTTTTGGAAGTTATACCGAATTCCGGCATAACGGTACTTTTATCCAGGATTATCAACCGATTCCCTGGAGCGACGGCCAAATTAAGAAGCTGATGCTGGAATGGCCCGATCTCTACGATGATATATATATGGACTTGACTTTTGTGGATGTAATCGAACGCTACGGGATTGAGGCGCCGGTGGATTCTTTTGCGCATGCTTTTGCTAATGCCGGCTATAATCTATGGCACGCCAATCAAGCCGCGAGATATAATATATTGAACGGGCTGAAGGCGCCCGAATCGGGACATTGGCTGAATAACCCGCACGCGGATGATATCGACTTTCAAATAGAAGCGGATTTTGCAGGCTTAATGAGTCCCGGTATGCCGAATGCTGCCTCGGCGCTCAGTGATAAGGTAGGACATATCATGAATTACGGTGATGGTTGGTATGGTGGGGTATATATGGGAGCCATGTACGCCTTGGCTTTTTTGCATGATGATGTCGGTTTTATAGTGAAGGAAGCTTTGAAGACGATTCCGGTAGAAAGCAGTTTCTATCAATGCCTCGCGGATGTGATTCGCTGGCACGACCAATATCCCGACGATTGGAAGAAAACCTGGTTTGAAATTCAACGTAAGTGGACGGAGGAGGTAGGTTGCCCGGAAGGTATTTTTGCTCCGCTTGATATTGACGCCAAGGTGAACGCTGCCTACGTGGTATTGGGCCTGCTTTATGGCAAAGGTGATTTTACCAAAACCTTGGAAATTTCAACGCGTGCCGGCCAGGACTCGGATTGTAACCCTTCTTCTGCAGCAGGTGTACTGGGTACTATTTATGGCTATAATAAAATTCCGGACTTCTGGAAAAAGGGCTTAAGGGATGTGGAGGATATGGATTTCAAATACACGCGCATGTCGCTCAACAAAGTATACGATATTAGTTATAAGCACGCTTTGGAAATGCTACGTAAAAATGGAGGGGTAGTGACACCGACACAAGTAAGGATTCCGGTGGAGCCGATCAAAACCGTAAAATTGGAACAAAGCTTTGAGGGCGTGTATCCAATTGCAAAGCAAAGCATCAACCAGAGCATTTCCGATGAGTTTTCGTTCGAAGTGGAAGGTACCGGTTTTGTACTGCGGGGTGCCGCTAATCGGAACGTTGGGGTAGCAGCGGACTATGTTTTTGACGCGGAGTGTTACATTGACGGAAAGTTAATGGAACGAGCAAAGCTGCCGACTGCTTATCGCACGCGAAGGTATGAGCTTTTCTGGAAATATCAGCTGCCAACGGGAAAACATCAGGTACGTGTACGGATAAAAAACCCAAGTGATAAACATCATGTGCAGGCCTGGGATTACATTGTGTACAACGAGCGAGACTAAGTTTTTTAACTACAAAATAGATCGATTCGGCTACATCCATTTTTATGCAAATAGGGACTTTTGTACAAATAAAATGCATAAAAAATGAAGATTATAGTAACAGGTTCTTTAGGACATATCGGTAGTCCGCTAACGGAACAATTAGTAAAGAGAGGACATGCGGTAACACTTATTAGTAGCAATCCCGATAGGCAAAGGGATATTGAAACACTGGGTGCAAAAGCTGCGATCGGATCTTTGCTTGACAGTGAGTTTCTTGAACAAGTATTTCTTGGTGCGGATGCAGCCTTTTGTATGATACCGCCCGACTTTACGCAGCCCGATCAAATCGTTTATTACGAATCTACCGGAAAAATATATGATCATGCTATACGGAAATCCGGTGTGAAAAGAATTGTTCATTTGAGCAGTTATGGAGCACATTTGCCATCGGCGACCGGCATCATTACGGGTTCTTATCGTGTGGAGCAGATGTTGAATAAAATCCCGGCTATTAATTTAACGCATGTTCGTCCAGGTTTTTTTTATTATAATTTGGAGTCTTTTATCGGAATGATTAAGACAGCAGGATTCATAGGCGCTGTTTATGGCGGTAACGATCGATTACCGATGGTTTCGCCACTGGATATTGCAGATGCCGTAGCGGAAGAGCTAACGCTTGTAGGGGAAACAAGGCCGATCCGGTATGTGGTCAGCGATGATCGTACGTGCAATGAGGTTGCCACGATTTTGGGTAAGGCAATTGGTATGCCTGATCTGAAATGGTTAACTTTACCGGAAGATGAGGTGATGAAAAACTTGCGGGATAGAGGAATGCGTCAGGAGACAGCGGAAAAGCTGATCGAATTGGGAATGGCCATTCATAACGGAAAATTGCGAGCGGATTTTGACGAGCATCCACCAGCATTTGGGAGGGTATCGCTTGAAAGTTATGCAGAAGAGTTTGCGCATGTTTTTCATCGTAACTAATTAAAAATTTATGTCTGTACCAAGGCGTATTAAATCCATTAGTGAATTTCATAAGCTGCGCAATTTGCCTGAGCCCGAACATCCATTGGTCAGCGTGGTGGATTATCGGCTCATTCAGCATGATTCTTCTTATGATTGGGACAGCTTGATATTGGACTTTTATTCCATTTCTTTAAAGCGAATGAGCAATGCGAAGATACGCTATGGTCAACAGGTGTATGATTTTGATGAGGGGGTGCTATTTTTTATGGCACCCAATCAGGTGTTTAGTATTACGAAAAGTAGCGATGCTGCTATGCAACATGCCGGCTGGCTACTGCTATTTCATCCGGATTTCCTTTGGAATACATCTTTGGCCAAGGCGATTAAAAAATATGATTTTTTTGATTATGCAGTGAATGAGGCTCTATTCCTCTCAGCAAAGGAGGAATCGACCTTAAATGGCATTATTCAAAACATTGAACAGGAATATCAAACGAATATCGACAAATTCAGTCAACCTATTATTATTTCTCAAATAGAGACCTTACTTAATTACGCTGATCGCTTCTACCAAAGGCAATTTATCACCCGACAGGTAAGTAACCACCAAATACTCGATCGGTTGGAACGGCTGCTTGCCGACTATTTCGACGATGGGGATTTAATGCATAAAGGCTTGCCGACTGTAAAATATATATCCGATAGTTTGCACGTATCGCCTACCTACCTCCGCAACTTGCTCCAGCTATTAACCGGGCAAAGCACGCAATGGCATATACACCATAAAGTCATTGAAATAGCGAAAGAACAATTGTCAACAACTGATCGGTCGGTGAGCGAAATAGCCTACAACCTGGGCTTTGAGCATCCGCAAAGCTTCAGTAAGCTCTTCAAAAGTAAAACAAACTTGACACCCCTAGCTTTTCGGGCTTCATTTAACGGATGGAGTTGATAACATAATACGTTAAACTATCTTAATTGTTAATGTATTGTTAATCCGGTGGGGGACCCGCATGACACTGAATCGGCATTTTTATATTTGTTGGTATGATGTTTAAAATGAACCCTATTAAAATCAAAAAAGCCTTATCAATAGCCTTATTATTGTTTAGTGCATCCGCAAGTGCACAAACCGTCGGTGTTAAAGATGTACATGATATTGTGCAAAAATTGACAGATCAGTTGGTGGAGGTATATCCGTTTCCCGAAATATCTGCCAAATATCAGCAAGCCATATTAAGAAATGAAAAGGCTGGTCGTTACGTAGGGTTATCTGAAGATTCGCTGGCTAAGAAGTTAACGGAGGACTTACGTACTGTGCATAAAGATGTGCATCTGCGGGTCATGAAAAATGAGGAAACCTATAAGCGTTTATCGGCACCTTCAGGCCGTCGATCGGACGACAGCACAGAACTAAAGCGTATGAAAACTCAAAATTACGGCTTTAAAAGTGTACAGATCGATGGTGCTAAATCTACCGCTTATATTGATATCCCCGGTCCGTTTTGGGGAACACAAGAATCCTTTGAAATGGCATCTGCAGCTATGAATATGGCAGCTCACAGTAAATATGTGATCCTTGATATCCGCCATAATCCAGGTGGTACCGGTCATATGGGACGTTTTATCGCTTCTTATTTCTATTCGCCCGGAAATGAAAAATTTTATCTGAACGGGTTTTACAAAAATCGTAAAATGGACGAGCAGGAGTGGACCTATTCGTATGTGCCCGGTAGGAGAAACCCGGATGCTAAAGTATACATTTTGGTGGGGCCTGGAACGGCTTCCGCATCGGAAGGCTTAGCTTATGCCATGCAAAAGCTTGGTAGAGCAACCATTGTGGGCGATACCACGGCAGGTGCCGGTATTGCGGGGTCTTTTGTTCCGCTCAAGCGAAATCTGATCGCTTTTGTTCCGGTAAAGATGGTGGTCGCTCCACATTCCGATGAAGGATGGGAGGGTACCGGTGTCATTCCTGATGTGTTTTCAGGTGATGAGGACGCATTGGAAATAGCTCGTAAATTGATTGAAAAGGATCGAAAAGATCAATAGGATTGAGTAGATCGCCGCGATGGCGATTGCGACCATCATTTTTCTTAACGGCAAACAATATGCATTTGGGTCGACGTGAAAATATCAACACTTCTTTGGTTTCGGTCTCAGCTTCGCGTAATAGTAGCTTAATTCGCTAATTAAATCAGCGATTTTTTTTTGCTTGCTCAAGCTTATTAATTTTTTATATATTCGAATATATTTAAGTGATCCTTAAATAGAAGCTGATATAAACCTAATCTTCATGAGCGGAAAAAGAGATCGTGCCTTGTTGCAGCGCTTTATTGCAGGCGATGATTCGGCTTTTGCTGAATTGTACGATGCCTATTGGGAGCGACTTTTTCTGTGCGCCGTCCGCATTCTGGATAACGAGGATGACGCAGAGGATGCCGTTCAGGATACGTTCGTTTCATGCTGGAAGTATCGGAAATCAATAGAGCATGTTGAAAATATACAAAGCTATCTATTGGCAATTGTCCGTAACAATGCGGTCAAGATTATTAGGCGCAATATCGAAACTCGTCATTATCTAAGCTCAATTAAGTCTTTTTTTGATGAGTTGGCAGGTGCATCGGACGAAGCTTTCATGGCAAAAGGCCTGGAGCAATTCTTTGAGTCTGAAATTGAAAAGTTGCCAACTAAAATGCGGGAGATTTTCCTGTTAAGCCGTAAAGAGGAGCTCAGTCATAAACAAATTGCCGAACGACTGGGCATATCAAATGAAACGGTAAAAAAGCAGATATACAATTCACTTAAAACGCTACGCGAAAAATTGAATAAAGACCAGTACAGCGCCTTAATACTGCTGGTGATGATCAAATTCTATTGCTTATAAACCAAATCTTCATTTTTTTTCAAATTAATCTACCACCATTTCCATTTTTGCTACTCTTATAGGAAAGACCTTTATAAATCATAAATACCGATGACCGAAGAGGAAATCAAAATCTTGCTGGAACGTTATGCCAAGGATCGATGTACGCCTGATGAAAAAAAATGGGTGGAAGCTTGGTTGCGCCATGTTGAAGAGCAATCGGATTGGTCTTGGAGTAATCGGGAACACTTGGCCGAGGTGAAGCAGCGTATTGCCGGTAAAATCGAGCAAAGCGTGTCGCTTCGGTTGCGGCGACGCGTACCCGCCTATTACCGTTTCGCTGCCATTGCGGCCTGCTTTTTAGCGGTAGTGACGGGAATTGTTTTTTGGCAGAAAGCGGAACAGCCGCAATTACAGGCGGACCATATAATCGCTTTACCGGAGCAGGTTGATGGTGCGCGGCTCACTATGTCTGATGGAACCGAAATTGACCTTGGAAGTTTAAAGGGGGGAGGCGTAAGCCAAACTGAAGCTGGTATCATAAAAAAGGGAATGGACAATAGCATCAGTTACGCATATCGGTCAGAGACAGAAGATAGGGCTTCGGAAGAGAAATGGAATACCTTACGAATTCCTCCGGGAGCCAGCTATCACTTGCTTTTACCCGATGGTAGTAAAGTCTGGCTGAATGCCTGCTCTGAACTTTCTTTTCCTTCCGCCTTCGGGAGGGCAAGTCGAAAGGTAATATTGAGAGGAGAAGCGTATTTCGAGGTGAAGCAACAAGCACAGCAACCTTTTTTTGTGGAGGCGAATGGGACTATGATAGCGGTAATGGGCACTGCATTCAATGTGTCCGCTTATCCGGACGAGAAGGAAGTGCTGACAACGTTAACCGATGGCGCCGTTGCCGTGTCCTTAGCTAAACAGAGAGTGGTATTAGAACCGGGCGAGCAGGCAAGAGCAGATCGTGGCGGAAGTCATTTAAGCAAGTCAAAGATAGATCCCGAAATTTTTGTGGCATGGAAGAATGATTATTTCGTGTTTGATGACCTTGATATTAAGTCTATTATGTATCAGATTGCACGTTGGTACAACACAGAAGTGGTGTTTCAGGGGACTATTCCGACAAAAAAGTTTGGAGGTACTTTCTCACGTACGAAACCTATCGAGGAATTGTTAAGCCACCTGGAGCGATTGGGAGGCTTAAGGTTTAAGCTAGAGAATGGTTCTTATTTTAAAAAAGGAAGGAGGATTGTTGTTATGCCTTGATATTTATTTACAAAGGGAGTTACAAAAATACCGGAAATGTTCACGGCACTTCCGGTACATGCTAGGTAACCAATTTTTGTATACTACAATTATTAATTAAAACCTATACAAATGTACAAAAAATATACTACCAAAAAAGGTGGTAAGGGATACCCTTGCCTATTAAAACCTATACTGGTTATGAAATATGCTGTTTTCCTGACAATGGTGTTTTACTTCCATCTGGAGGCTGCCGTACGTGCACAAAATGCGACACTTTCAGTAGAGAACCTGTCCTTGAAAAGTGTTTTCAGAATATTAAAGAAGCAAACGGGATACGATTTTTTGTATGCCACCGACGACCTTTCAGATGTGGCACCGGTGACTGTTCATCTACACAATCGGCCTCTGTCTGAAATATTGGACCGTTGTTTGGAAGGGCAGCCACTGATTTACAAAATCGACAAATCTACGGTATTGCTGGAACGGAAGAAAGCCGTAGTATCACATCCGGTAATACAACAGGAAGTGTCTGTTAAAGGAAAGGTGACGGACAAAGACGGTGCGCCAATGCCTGGTGCATCAATCTACCGGAAAGACCGCCAAAACAGTGGTACAAAAACGAATATGGACGGCGAATTCTCTTTGCAGGTGTCAAGAGATGCGGTCTTGGTAGTCAGTTCGATCGGTTTTGTTAAAAAGGAGATCGACATAAGCACGATAGATATACGACAACAGCTTGTAATTCAATTGGAACGTGAAGAGGCTTTACTCGACGAAGTAGTGGTTGTTGGTTATGGGACCGTTGCCAAAAAGGATTTGACAGGAGCCGTTTCGAGCGTGCAGGGCGACCTGATTACCGCCCGTAAAACGACGCAGATATCACAGGCTTTGCAGGGAGCGGTTCCGGGTTTGATGGTGACTCGTAATAACAACGCACCCGGCTCGTCGGCCACTATACGGGTACGGGGTATCACAACCATCACCGATGGAGGGCTAAACCCGCTTTATATTCTTGATGGGGTGCCCATTGACGATATCAACAGCGTAAACCCGAACGATATTGAAAATATTTCCGTATTGAAAGACGCAGCCTCAGCTTCTATATATGGCTCGCGCGCGGCCTCAGGGGTGATTCTTATTACTACCAAGAGGGCAAAGGAAGGGCAGATAGGCTTGGATTATTCGGTCGAATATGGCTGGGAAAAAGCTACCCAATACCCTGAATACGTTGATGCAGTTCGTTATATGCAGCTGACCAATGAGCTACGTTGGAATGATAACGGTAACAGTGAGAATCAATACCCGATCTATACGCAACAGTTGGTGGAAAATTATCTGCAATTGAATGGCGAGAACCCGGACGCTTATCCCATTACTGATTGGCGTGGACTCATGTTGCGCGACTTTGCACCAAGACAGAGTCACGTACTGGGTATCTATGGAGCTAATAAATTTATAAAAACCCGCGCGTCTATCGTGTATGATAAAAACGAAGCTTTTTATGACGAAAGAAGTTATGATCGGATCACAACCAGAATCAATAACGACTTTACCATCGGAAAGTATTTAAAGGCGAGCGCCGACCTTAGTTATCGGCGAACCATTACCAAAAATGCGGTTTTTGATGCACGATCGCTGAACGAGGATGGCCGGGCCACTACGCCGATGTATAAAATGGGTATTATGCCACCTATTTATGCGGCTCTATGGTCAGATGGACGAATCGGGGCGGGTAAAGATGGTGCTAATATCTACGCATTGATGAAAGAGGGGGGCTTTGAGCACTACTGGTACAATCAAGTGGGTGGAAAAATAAGCTTGGATTTTACACCTCTGGATGGCTTGAAATTATCGGGCGTTTTCTCTCCCTTTCTAAATTTTGATAAGGCCAAGGTATTTAACCGAAAGGTACCTTATACTACTTTTAGCGACCCGGAAACGATTGCCGGTTATATTGAACAGGCCACGGAGACGAAGTTGCAGGAGGAACGCAACGACAGTCACCGCTATACCGTACAATTCCTGGCGAATTACACCAAGCAGCTGGGTGATCACCATATTAATGCGTTAGCGGGCTATGAGTACTTTTATGCGTTTAATGAGGATCTGGGTGCTTCACGTGGTCAATATTTACTGACGAACTATCCCTATCTCGATATCGGTCCGTTGGACTATCGCAATAACAGTGGCAATGCTTATGAAAATGCCTATCGGTCGTGGTTTGGCCGGATAATGTATAACTATCAGGATAAGTATCTTCTTCAGGCTAACATTCGCTATGATGGCTCATCACGTTTCGCTCCCGCCCATCGCTGGGGCTCCTTTCCTTCGGTTTCGGCAGGCTGGGTGCTGTCTAACGAAGACTTCTTAAAGGATCAATGGAAACCGCTGTCGTTTTTAAAACTACGAGCGTCTTACGGTACGCTAGGTAATGAACGTATTGGCAACTATCCTTACCAGGCTTTGTTGTCATTTGAGAATAAATCCCTCTTTTATCAGGGAAACACCATCATCGCCGGACAGTCGGCTGCGCAATGGCAGTATGTGATCCGTGATATTTCTTGGGAGACTACCTCTTCGTTCGATATCGGACTGGATGTGAACTTTTTTGATAACCGGTTGAGTTTTGTAGGCGACTATTACAAAAAGACAACCAAGGATATGTTGTTAAAATTGGAAATTCCGGATTATGTGGGCTTCGATAATCCGGATCAGAATACAGGAAAAATGTATACAAAGGGCTGGGAAGCGCAGATTGGTTGGAACGACCGTGCCGGTGATTTCCGTTACGGTGCCTCCTTCAATATATCCGATTTCATCTCCCGTATGGGCGACTTAGGAGGAACGGAGTTTATCGGCGATCAGATAAAAATCGAAGGGAGTGAGTTTAATGAATGGTATGGCTATCTGTCGGATGGTCTGTATCAAACACAAGCGGAAGTGGATAATTCGGCCAAACTAAACGCCAATGTCCGTCCGGGGGACGTCCGTTACAAGGATATCAGTGGGCCTGACGGTGTTCCCGATGGCAAGATATCGCAGGAATACGACCGAGTTTTGCTGGGCGGTTCCTTGCCGCGCTACATATTCGGTGGTAACTTCAACGTAGGCTATAAAAGTTGGGATTTATCTTTCGTTATCCAAGGTGTCGGAAAACAGAACAGCCGACTGCATCAGGACATCGTGCAGCCGCTCCGCGAAAACTATGGTAATTTTCCGGCCATCTTGGACGGAAATACATGGAGCTATTACCAAAGTGATGAACAAAACTTACAAGCTAAATATCCCCGCTATTCGAATACTTCTGCCGGAAATAATTATGCGATGTCTGATTATTGGCTCATCAATGGGGGCTATCTCCGCTTGAAGAATGTGACCATAGGTTATGCCTTTCCACAGAGATGGATGGATAAAGTACATCTGAAAGGATTGCGGATATATGGAACCGTGAACGATGTTTTCGCCATTCATAATTTTCCCAAAGGCTGGGATCCGGAAATGAATACGCTCGGTTATCCCATCACCAGAACTTTTTTAATCGGTGCTTCCGTAAAATTTTAACGAAATGGATATGAACTTTTCAGTAAAAACATACATCTATGCAGCGTTTACACTGCTTTTGGCCTCCTGCGGTAAATTGGATCTGAATCCGCTATCACAAGGATCGAGCGAAACTTGGAACTCTACACCGGAAGAGATTGAGATGTCTCTGAACGGTTTGTATAAAGCTGATTTTTGGATGATGGATCAGGATGAGTGGACCGACGACTGGATTTATCGGGATGGGTTAACACCAATTACAAACGCAACGCTTGATGGGCGAACACAGTTTGTGAGCGACTGGTGGAAAAATACGTATAAGTGTATTGCAAGGGCCAATAACATTGTGGCCAGTGTAGACAGGGCGGCAAATCTGCTGTCGCAGGAACAGCGCGATCGTTATGTTGCTGAAGCGCGTTTTGTGCGCGCTTCCCAGTATGCGCGGCTTCTAACGCATTATCGTAATATCATCTATACGGAAACGATGATGGACATTGACGAAGCTATGGTCGCTGAACAAGCCGACCCTACCATGGTGCTTCAAAAGATCTATGAAGATTACGATTTCGCAGCGGATAAGCTAAAGATTAGTTACGGTGCCTCAGAACCCAAACGGGCGACTGCCGGAGCGGCGTTGGCGCTGAAAGCGCGTATTGCTTTGTATATGGGCGATTGGGAAACGGCAAAAAATGCTGCAAAGGCCTGTATGGATCTAGATGTGTATCGCCTGCACGCGGATTTTTCGGAGTTATTCCTCTCCAAAACGAAGAACTCGATTGAAACGGTTTTTGGATTTCCGCGTTCGATTGTCCTTAATGTTACCAAAGGAGATTGCCAGAACTATGTGCCCCGTAATGCCGGCGGATGGGGAGCGAAAGCGCCTTCATGGGATCTTTTCTGTGCTTTTCTGTGCACAGATGGCTTGCCGATAGACGAATCGCCCTTGTTTGATCCACGAATGCCTTTCCGAAATCGTGACCCCCGTTGTGCTAAAACCATTGTCGAGTTTCAGACACCACATCTAGGTTATATCTATCAGCCACATCCCGATACACTGACGGTCTTAAACGTGACTAATGGCACAAGGGTTGAGAATAGGGATACCCGTTCGGTTGCGCAATACGCTTCTTTTAACGGGCTGCTTTGGAAAAAGGGCATCGATGAGGATTGGTTGAAAAATTCATGGCAGGTGGAACCCGATCAGATTATCATCCGCTATGCGGATGTACTCCTTATGTATGCGGAGGCTAAGATTGAATTGGGCGAATTGGATGATTCCGTAACGGAAGCGATTAATCTGGTACGGGCCAGAGGCTATGGCGTTGACCTCGGCGATACACAAACCTACCCGGCTGTGCAATTGAGTACGCAAGACCAAATGCGCCGGATTGTGCGGACGGAACGCCGGATGGAATTTGCGCTCGAAGGTATTCGGTACATGGATATCATTCGTTGGCAGTTGGCAGAAAAGGTGCTGAACAGAATAAACTATGGCATGCTCGATGTCGATGATTTGCGGGCGAAAGTGATAAACACAGGTTTATGGTTTTTTCCGCAGGTACCGTTGATTGATGAAGATGGTACGGCCGATTTTTCGGCTATGTATAGCGCGGGACAGATTAAACAGATCGCTGTACGGAAGTTTGACGCAACGCGGCAATATATTTGGCCTATACCTACCAATGAGGTGCTAACCAGCGGTTTAAAACAGAACCCTAACTATTAATTCAATACCAAAAGAAAGATGTTACAAATGAAAAAAATAGTAGGTTATGCGCTGTTGTTCTGCTTACTGAGCGCTTGTGCAGTACAAGAACCTAAAGAGCCGATCCAGATCAGTGGCATTTATCCGCATCTAGCAATGTATAATGATGAGGGCGAATGTGGTACGGGCGCTGTGGTGCCTTGGCAGGATAGGTTATGGGTGATTACTTATGGTCCGCATCTCCCTTTCGGCTCTTCAGACCGTTTATATGAAATAAAGGAGGATATGGAACGGACAATCCACCCGGAAAGTATCGGTGGTACGCCTGCCAATCGTATGATTCACCGTGAAAGTAAACAACTGTTCATCGGCCCATATGCAATTGATTCGACTCGACAGGTACGGGCCATTCAGTACAAAGATATGCCGGGTCGTCTGACGGGCAATGCCCGCCACTTGACGGATCCTGCCAACAAAATATACTACGGAACGATGGAGGAAGGTTTTTATGAGGTGGATGTGCATACGTTAAAACCGCAGTGGCTCTTTGCTGATGAAAATTTGAAACCGGAGCAAAGACGGCAGGTACCCATGGCCAATTTAATCGGATGGCATGGTAAAGGGCTTTATTCAGGACAAGGGGTCCTGGTATACAGTAATAACGGCGAACGGGGGGATAGTGCGCTTCATCATTTCAACGCGCCTTCCGGCGGTCTGCATGAGTGGGACGGCAAGCAGTGGAAAATGATCCGTAGAAATCAATTCACGGAAATAACGGGTCCGGGAGGTATTTATGGAAATGTTAATCCTGGTGAGGATCCTATCTGGACCGTCGGTTGGGATCATAAATCGGTGCTGTTGGGTGTGCGGGGAGCTGATGGTTGGTCATTCTTCCGCTTGCCGAAAGCAAGCCATAGTTATGATGGCGCCCATGGTTGGAATACCGAATGGCCGCGGATCAGAAATATAGGTACGGCGGAGAAACCGGACTATTTGATGACTATGCACGGTTTGTTTTGGCGTTTTCCAGGGAATTTTAACCTTAGGCAAACAGCTGGTGTCCGCCCACGATCGGCATACCTTAAGGTGATTGGCGACTTTGCAAGATGGAACGATCGCTTAGTTTTCGGCTGCGATGATTCAGCCGAGCGGGAGTTTCTGAATAAACGAAAGGCAAAGGGGGGCATTGAAGGCCCCGGACAATCGAATTCCAATTTATGGTTTACTTCGTTGGAAAAACCTGATCTGCTAGGACCAGCTACCGCCGACGGCTCGGTTTGGCAGCAAGAGCATGTAGGCGCCGGACAGCTCTCCGATCCCTTTTTGTTTGCAGGTTGGCCGATCCGGTCCTGCTGGTTGTCGAATGACGGTAAGGTTGAAACAAGCTTCACGTTTGAAGTAGATCTGTCAGGTAATGGGCAGTGGCAAACACATAAGGTGGTGAAGGTGTTACCGGGAGAAGCGATACAGGTACCCTTTGATAGGGAAGAAAAAGGAGAATGGATACGGATTAAAAATGCAGTGACAACAAATGCTAGTGCACATTTTACTTACGCACAAACTGAAAAACGTGGACGGGATGCAGCTGATCTTTTTGATGGCCTTGCAAAGACATCTACCTTCAACGGTGGCTTATTGTACGGTTTAGGCGATCAACGAAAGGCCATGGGAATGGTGGCCAGACAATACGAAAAGGGTGAATTAAAAGCGAATATCGGATATTATGAACTGAATGAAAAAATGCAGCTCGTTGCCAAGAAAGATGATACAACTGCAAGGTTTATCGAGCAGCGTTTTGCTATACCCAAAAAAGTGGTACATGTAGATAGCGCTTCGGTACTGATTATTGATGATAAAGGACGCAGATGGCGACTTCCAATGGGGAATAAGTCTTTTACGGAATTAATCCATGAGGGAACCTTGCGGATATGCCGCGAAGTGGCTACTGAACGCGATTTGTTTAATTGCCATGGTACCTTTTACGAGTTGCCTGCAGAAAATGCGGATGGCTTTGCAAAGTTGAGACCGGTAGCCTCGCATGCGTTCAACATGAACGATTACGCTTCTTACCGAGGGATGTTGATTATGACGGGGATAGACCCCTCGCAGCTGGAAGTAAACCGAAACGAACATATAATTGTCTCAGAAGATAAGAAGGCTGCGGTTTGGGCCGGTGTGATTGATGATCTATGGAAGCTCGGCAAGCCAAGGGGGGAGGGCGGCCCTTGGAAAGATAGCGAGGTGCGTGAAGGCATCGCCTCCGACCCGTATTTAATCGGGTTCTATGATCAACGGAAATTGAGAATGTCCCACCAGGCAACGGAAAGCGTGATTTTTACTATGGAGGTAGATCCAGGAGGCGATGGTAATTGGATACGTTATAAATCGATCAAGGTACGGCAAGGCGAAAAGGTCGATTTTGATTTTCCGCCGTCATTTCAAGCACGATGGATCCGGTTTAAAGTTGATCGAGATTGTGTTGCAACCGCTTGGCTTTCTTATAGTTAATTTCGATGAACGAGAAGGTTTAAAATTATGATAAGCATGCTTCGCTACGGATTAAGTTTGTTGATGAGCTATGTATGGCTCGCTTCAGTGCAGGCACAGTCGGCTCGGGAAAGTTATACATTAACAGAGCAGGGTGAGACTTATGAATTGGTGTTGGTTTTTGATGCAGGGAACCAACCTGTTTATTATTTCCGGGATGTATTTACGCCGGTTTGCCTAGACAATGTCTGCAAACCGGTACGCATTAAATTGTTCTGGGATTTGCTGGGTAATTATTTGCGTTATGAAGTGCCAAAGGCGGAACCTTTGACTAAGTTAGACCATAAAGAATTTACGCCGGAAGACCATAGTAAATTACAGGAAATCCTTTTGAACGAAAACTCGCTCTTAAAGGATTTTAAAATGGAAGACCTCGTAGATTCAACCAGTCAAGGCCTATCAGATTCGGTGGACGCAATTACCGGTGCTACAAAAAACACCGTGAAAGGAGAGGTTATTGAGGGAGCTTTATATACCTGCTATACGCTATGGCACCTGGCACATGGTACGACTCCGGGCGAAATTCTAAAAATTACGCAGAGCAAGTTGAATGACGCCTTGCTGCATCACTTTTTGCGGAGCGACAACTACCATTATGTGTATTTTGCGCTGGGCGAGGTGATGGATACGGAAGGGTTGGTACGTGCAGGCTTTCTAACGGATGTGCTGACTTTGTTGGAAAGCGATAACGTGTTTGCCGCCCGCCGTGTTTGGGAACGGATCAACTTAAGTTATTTTGCCACAGACAAAATGCAAGAGCAATTATGGCGCGTTTTTGACCGATCACCTTATATGCAACAAGTAGCTATGTTAAAAAAGATAAGCGAACTGAGTCTGGATTCGGCTGTGGTATTACAAATAGTTGATTACTTACCGCAACTAAATCAGGCCCTATTTAAACAAGCACTGTCAGTATTGGCTAGTCAGGAAACATTATCGAAGGCAGCACAGGAAAAGTTGATGGCTTATCTTACTGCACCGGATAAAGAAAGAGCAAGAGCAGTATATGAAGTGATGAAGCAGCATAAGCAAATACGTGAAAATTTTAACGAACAATTAAGAACTTATAAACCATAAAAAATCATGATAAAACTTATTTTTAGCAGGCATCTACTAAGCTTTGTCGTTTTCTTCTGTATGCAACGTTTGGTAGCACAGGAACAAATATTAATAGAAGCGGAGTCTTTTAAACAAAAGGGAGGATGGGTAATTGACCAGCAATCGTTCCCCGTCCTTCACTCTTCGTATCTGATGGCCCATGGAATGGGCAGGCCGGTTTCAGATGCGAAGACGACGGTGAAGTTTCCAAAGAAGGGTACTTACCGAGTGTGGGTGCGTACAAAAGATTGGGCGCCTTTTCCGGTGGGCCCGGGTAGGTTCAAACTCTTTGTGGATGGTCAGCCTTTGCAGGTAACTTTTGGAGAAAGTGGCGACAGCGCCTGGAAATGGTATAATGGCGGTGACATTAAGGTCGACCGAGATTCGGTTGAGTTGGTGTTACAGGATTTAACCGGATTTAACGGTCGGGTAGATGCTATACTTTTTAATAAGGGAAGTGAGGCTGAGCCCCCAAATGAACTCGCGGCATTGGATATGCTGCGGAATAGACTATTGGGTTTGGCGGCAGGTAGAAAAGAGATGGGAAATTTTGACCTGGTCGTGGTAGGTGGAGGAGTGGCCGGAACCTGTGCTGCTTTATCTGCTGCTCGTTTAGGTCTTAAGGTCGCCTTAATACAGGACAGACCCTTGTTAGGGGGGAACAATAGTTCAGAGGTACGGGTGCATCTGATGGGCGACCTCGATAAAAGTTATTATCCTAAGTTGGGTAGAATTGTACGTGAATTGGATAATGGAGATCCCGGTAACGGCAACCCGAATGCGAAGGAATACGGCGATGCACGTAAGTTTGCAATTGTGAAAGCCGAAAAAAATCTCTCGCTTTTTATCAATACGCATGTTTACCAAGCAGAAACTGAAAACAATACAATTAAAGCCGTTATAGGAAGGAATATTGAGACTAATCAGGAAACGCGTTTTACAGGCGCTTATTTCGCAGATTGTACGGGAGATGGCACCTTAGGCTTCTTGGCGGGTGCTGATTTTAGAATGGGACGTGAGAGTAGAAAGGAAACGGGCGAATCTTTGGCTGCTGATGAGGCAGACGATTTTACCCTTGGAACATCCAATCTCTGGGCATCTATACCGGTTGATAGCACTACGACTTTTCCCGAGACGCCATGGGCACTTCCGTTTTCAGATGAATACCATATTGATGAAGTGCAATCGGATTGGCAATGGGAAACGGGTTTCGGAAACTTTAACACCATTACCGAAGCAGAACAGATACGAGATCATAATCTACGCGCGGTTTACGGAAATTGGTCTTACTTAAAAAATCACAAGCCGGAAAAATATGCTAAGCGTGAATTGGCTTGGGTTGCTTATATTGGCGGAAAGCGCGAATCCAGACGCTTGATGGGCGATCATATCCTTACGCAGATGGATATTCAAGAGGGTAAAATGTATCCGGATGCAACGGTGACAGCTACCTGGACGATAGATCTTCATTTTCCGGACAAAAAGAACAGTTTGTATTTTCCGGACGAGGAATTTTTTGCTGGTACCAAACATATCCGCGTAGCGCCTTACACGATACCTTATCGAAGTCTTTACTCGCGGAATATCAATAATCTTTTTATGGCTGGAAGGAACATTAGTACCACACACGTGGCCTTTGGAAGCACTCGAGTGATGCGTACCTGCGGAATGATGGGCGAGGTGGTGGGAATGGCGGCTTCTATTGCCAAAAAGTACCAAAGCAGCCCACGAGGTGTGTACGAAAAGTATTTATCGGAATTTATGAGGATGATTAAGGATTAAATGAGATGGAGCAAAGGATAGCGACTCTATTCATATAGAAAATAAACAATTATAAACTGATACAATACTCAAGGTCTGAGCCAAGGTTTCATCCACTTCGTCAAGGTGGGCATAACTACCCATGTCAAAAGTAACACCATCAGAATCGCCATGATAAAGAGGCGGGCAATGATAGGCACATTTTTTATGAAAGGGCCAAGTGCGAATGACAAAAATGTACTTGTTGGCAGAACACCGCAAAAAGTGGCAATCGCCATTTTCCACCTTGGTGGTGGCACAGGAGAACGGAACCAGGCTTCAAGGCCGCTAAGCTCGCGGTACAGTGTATCTTCGGTGACGCTTGACGCATAAGCTTCCCATTTTTTAAACGCATCCGAACGATAGAAAGCATCTCGTTCAGCCTCATCTTTAAAGGTACGGAGAATGCCGATTTCTCGGTTTTCCGTACCTGGCAGCGCGGTAATCATGGCCGCGCCATGTACGCCGCCGTGCGCAAAAGAATCACCTAAAAACTGACGCAGTGCTTCTTTAAATTCTTCTTCTTTTCCCGGTAAAATTTTTCGGGTTATTGCAACATGAATAGGCATATGTTTTTATTTATCAACAGGTAAATATCGCATATAATTTTAAGCTAAGCTTAGTCGGACCCTATTTTTTTGTTTTTCCATAGCGCAGCAAACCGCTGCTAATGCGTTCACAATTCCCGAGTTTTTGGTTTTAAATAGCATGCTTTCTCATGATTTAACCAAATGGGCTTTGGCTAGCGAGGGTTAATCTAAGCGAGTTTGCATTATAAGAAAGAACGTGTTTTTATTGTTTTGCCGCGCGACTTATGACGAGTTGTTTTGGATGAATTGATTTCTTTTAACACACGGTTATATTCTTCCAATACTTGTATGTATTTTTCCTTCCAGTAGGTGACACTCTCTAAATCCGTAATATTATTGTCTTTCTGAACTGTCGGGACCAATGGTGTGGTTGTATGAAAATCTTCGGTGGAAAACAATTCCGGAAACTCAAAGGAAAAGTCATAATTGAGTGCTTTGCCGATTTTCAATATGATATCCCGTCTCAGTTTGGGTTGACTGAACCAGTTGTACATAGATCGTCTATTGACATTGATCGTTCGACTTAGGTCCGTAATACTATAGCCGTTTCTTCGGATGGTTCGCTCGATGATCTCCCCGTGATGCTTATTCATTTGATACTTAAATATTCAGTTAGGTGCTATGGTTGTTTGGATCCCGAATGGTAACCTAAAATGCATAACTGTAGCTTATAACGCATTCATTCAGCTTTTATTGTCTTCTGCTGACAATACGGTTATATTTTGCCAATTTGTGCGTAAATCATATGCAGGAGGCCGCTTTGGCAGCAGGGTGTCTTTAGATGCCCCAATACGTTGAATAAAGTCAACGTATTGGGGCATGGTATTTGGTGCCCATGATGATCTATCCTAAAATTAAGCACATTGGTTGACATACATTGTTTTCTTCCTTGTTAGTTACGACGGCAATAAGAAGAGTGTAAATACCCTATAACTCTTTTATAGAATAGAGCGTCAACTGAATCACCGGCAATGAATTTGCGCTGACATTAAAAGCTTATGAAAATTGTGAACAGCTTGTTACATTTTTAATAGTGGAATCGTTATAAAGAGAGTGTATACCGAAAGGTAAAGGGTAGGATTTTAATTGAACAAATTATGCAAAATTTTTGGATGAAAGTAAGGGGTGACTTTTACAACGTCAATATAACATCGATACAGGGCATGCAATTATGTATGGTAGACATTATGAACGAGCAAGTTACTTTTGAGTTTCCACAAAAGGAGGCCTGTCGTTTTCAAGCAAAGCGTGTCGACCCGAGTTTATTAAGAGAATTTGCACATAGGATTGAAAGTTATCTGCAAAGTTAACTCGGCAAATTAAAACCGGTATCTCTATGTTTAGATGGCGCTTAAGAAGGGCCCCGCTAAAAGACGGAGCCTTCCATATTTTTTATAGTGGACAGTTTTATTCGAAGGTACTTATAACCTGGTTGATCTGATAGCCCTGATCGGTTTGCGAGATGGTCACATAATCGATGCGTGAAAACTCTTTGTATTTCATTTCGATTTTAGCAATCGTTACGCCATCGTTTTCTTCTAAGATACTATAATCCGTTTCGCAATTCTGCTGTACATTTCGTTGATTTTTTAAGAAACTGACTAGCTGTTTTTTGTTAAAGCTATTACCCTTTTTTCTTTGCACAATGCGCTGATGAAACTGTTCACTAAATAGTTGCTCTATGTTAGTAAGCTGTCCATTGGTTACAGCATCTGAATAACGATCTAAGGTTTGATTAATAGCTGCTATATTGGAGCGTTTGGCCGGTTTAGGTGTTGCAGAAAATGCAACAGTACCTGTTAATACAATGGCTGCGATGATGGAGGTGATGAACGTTTTCATAATTGTAAATTTTATCGAGTTAATTTTTTAGTGTTCTATGCCAAGTGCATGACATAATTGTTCCGCTTTATTTAAAATGTTGTCTTGTAGTTACTTATGTGTTTAAGCTGTTCTCGTTTCTGTACGAAAACGTACATCATCTGTCCTATGGCGGACAGCGTTGGGTGCTTGCATGTTTTGCTTTGAACAACATCTTGATATTTATCTTGTTGATTCAAATCTAGGAAGTGGATTGCGCTTGACCGAGAAAAAATAGGTGAACAGCAGAAAATAATCGGTAAATGGTGGCGTGAGACGGTGAAGAAACACATAGGTTTGTTGGAACGCTTCTAAAAGATAAGCTAAGGTCATATATAACGACTATTTCCTATATTCGCAGCTATAAGGTATACATAAGTTGCCTTAAATCATAAATGACCAATACGAGTTTTAGAACGTTAGCGGGCACGATACAGGGATGGCAGGATGGAGCTGTTATAAGGGCGACAGGTATTCCCTATGCGATAGCAGAGCGCTATGAAAAGCCCCGGGAGATAATCGGTTTGGGCAGTATAGAACCTTATATGGCGACCAACTGGTCGCCGGCTTGTCCACAATCCTTTTCTCCTGTATTAAAGGAGGTGTTTGGCATGGATATGATGGATGAATTGCCCCTGAATGAGAATTGTCAGCACTTGTCGATTACAATTCCCGCTAGTACCCCTGTATCAGCGGGCTTGCCGGTAATGGTCTGGATTCATGGAGGTTCATATCTTACCGGTGCAGGGGATATGACAGCTTACGACCCAGCCTTGCTTGTCAGTGAACAGCAGGTGGTGGTTGTTAATGTGACTTATCGATTAGGTTTATTTGGTTTTTTAGGGGGATATAATGATATACCGGCGAATCTAGGACTGCTTGACATTATAGCTGCGTTACGGTGGATAAAAAGGCATATTGACGCGTTTGGCGGAAATCCGGAAAATATTACCCTTTTTGGTCAGTCAGCGGGTGGCGATGCCATTGCGCACCTGATGTTAGCGGAGGGCGTAGAAAATCTATTTCATAGAGTCATCATTCAAAGCGCACCTTTAGGGATCAGGAAGGGAAAAGCATCACTTACTGAAACCTTGATAAAGAAAGTGGCTGCTTTCCCCAAAAATTCACCGGTAAACAAGCTTTTGGATATACAGAATACGATGCTATTTTCCATGAAACGGGTAGGATTGAAGGGGGGAATGCCTTTTGGTGTCCAATATGGATTTGAGCCACTTCCTCACGAAGAAAGGACAGAAGAGGTTTGGCGAAAAAGGGCAAATCAATGGGATATACTGATCGGGTGGACAAACCGCGAAACAGCGCTTTTTGCTCCCTATATTAAGCTGGTGCAACACTTATCTTACGTGCCTGTGTTCGGTAAAGCGATGTTAGAATGGCTGATCCGTAAGACAACAGATAGCGTGTACCGAACTTCAGGAAGAGCTTTTGCAGAATTAATGGCAAGCGGCCATAGGCAAGTGTATGAATATCAGATTGATTGGGGCGAGAAGAAAAATAACTTTAGAGGAGCGCATGTGATTGATATCCCGCTTTTATTCGGTAATGAGCAGCTATGGAAGAATGCGTTGTTTTGCAAGGGAAGCTCGCCTGAAGAGCTACGCCTTGCCGGAAGACGTCTGCGTACCGTATGGGCAAACTTTGCGCGGACCGGCGTCTTGGAGGAAAAAAAGACGATACCTGGACTTATTAGCTATAAACGCGTAAACGTTTAAAAGCTCGTCTATTTCGAAGGCCTCATAAAGGGAGGTCATTTCTTCCTCGTCATCTGTGATATAATTTCAGACAGCATCTCCACAATTGCGTTCCGTTCGAGCGGTAAATCTGCGCCCATGATCTCATAACCATCCGCGTAAGGAATCAATAATGATACTACTTTTTCAGGACAGGGAGTAAATTGCGAAATCAATTGAACCAACCAGTTCGCATAATTCCTGTAGAAGCGATGAACGGTTTCGGCGAGTTCTTTGTCTCTCAACATAAGGGCCCAGAGCTCTCGAAAAATGCTATGATCATAATCGTTAATTCCGTCTACAATCAACATCTCAAGTAATTTTTTAATGAAGCCGTTAGTGGATGCACGATCGTTTACATTAATGGTAGACAGTTCACTGAGTATTGTTTTCTCACATTGCCGAAAGAAAAATTCGCACATCGCTTGAAATAGCTTGGTCCGATCCGGGAAATAGTATTGCAAATTACTAAGTGTTATACCCGTTTTATTCGCAACCTGTCGCATCGTTACACCACTACTTCCTTCTGCTTTTAAAATCGCTATCGTCTGTTTAAGAATGTCGGCCGTTACGTTTTCTCTTTTTGACATAAAGAAGATAAATCAATTTTGCTTTATAGGTCATTTGACCTATTTTTGTTTTGGTCATTTGACCTATTTTTTGATATACAATTTAAATATAATGGAAAAAAAGAATATTTTAGTGATTAACGGTCATCCTGACAAAGAAAGTTTTAACCAATTGATTACCGACCGCTATATAGATACAGCGGTTTCTTTCGGTGCAAATGTGCGCAGTCTCATGCTGGGAGAGCTCGATTTCGATCCCAATCTCAAGTATGGTTATAGAAAACGTATGGAATTAGAACCGGATCTATTGATGGCCTTAGACAATATTTTATGGAGTGATCATCTGGTTTGGGTTCATCCTTTATGGTGGTGGAGTTATCCGGCTGTGATGAAAGGTTTTATTGACCGACTCTTCCTTCCAACAATTGCTTTTGAAAGCAGAGACGATGGTTCTTATAATAAATTATTCAGTGGCAGGACGGCTCGAATTATCTGTACTGCTGATACATCGGAAGAGGATTATATTGAACAGTATAAAGGTTCCGCTTTTTTACAGCTGAAGGAAGGGACCTTGGAGTTTTGTGGAATTACGCCGGTGTACACGACTTACTTAAGCCCGATTTATCAAGTGGGTAAAGAGCGCTTGGATCACTACCTAGAAATTGTTTCGAAGACTGCGGAAGAAGATATTCATCGGTTGAACATGAGCAAGTAGCGGGAGTAGGCCCTGCTACGCGACAATTATTCAAATCGTTCAAAATTAGCCCGCGAAGGCGTTGGTAGGTCTGTCTAGTCGGTTGAGATAATAGAGCGGTTAGACTTTTTAATTTCGCCATGATGGACTATCAACGGAAATGAGGTTTAGGGTCAATACGGAATAATTCCTACGATTTGATTCTTGCCGTCTTCAACCGTTTTCTCCGAGCGATTAATGATTGTAGTACAACCGACGTCATCACGAAAGTGCAACCCACATAAAACGATAGGTTCACTTCCTTACCTTCATTAAATAGCCAGAATGCCAGTATTATGGCGTATATCGGTTCCAGATTAAAACTCAAGTTGACGGTGAATGCGGAGATCTGTTTTAAACTCTCTGCAAATAGCATATATAAAAGGACGGTACAGAATAGTGCTAAGAAAAGCAGGTATAGGAGATCGGTTAGACCGGGAAATAGATTGTCTGTTGGAAAATAACGGAGATACAGTGGCATTAACAACGCTAAGACGCAAGTTCCGCTAATCATCTGATAATAGTTAATGACTTTACTGTCATAATTTTTGACCAGTCGTTCATTAAAAATAGTATAAAGTGCTGCAAAGGAGGAAGAGATCGTTCCAATCAGAATACCGAGTTGATAAGAGGTGTCAAAATGAAAGATTAAGCTGATACCCAGCAACGTCAAAGCACTCAGGACAAGTTCCGTAGGTACAAACTTTTTTTTATTGATTAGCGGTTCGAAAATAGCTGTGAAGAAGCTGGTGAGGCAGTAGCATACGACGCCAATGGATACGTTAGCATACTTGATGCTTGCATAAAACAGCACCCAATGGGTCATCAGTAAAAGTCCGACCTTTCCGATCGCTATTTTTTCCCGAAAATGAAGTATTCGGTCTTTGCGCGTAAAACGAAGAATGACGAAAAGAATAAGGGACGCAAAGAGCATTCGATACCATACGAGGAGCCCTTCATTGAGGGTAATAAGTTTTCCGAAGATACCGGTGAAGCCAGCCAGAATTACAGCAATATGTAATAGCAGATATGATTTTTTCATTTGAATTGCCTATTTATTGATGACGGTTAACGTTTTTTTATAAATGATATGCGTATTACAACAGCGGATTCTTATAACCCGAGTACGCAAGTTCATGTTGAAAAACTAACAGGTTGGCGGGGGAAGGCAACTCTTGCTATTCATACTAATAGATGTTTTTGCAAATAAAAGAAATATTTTCCGATTTTTATCAGCTAATTTGCTTTCATGTGAAGAGCAAAATTATGAATTTATGCAATGGAATGGGGACGAATGCGTCAGAAAGAATATTGAATCGCTTCCTTCTATACAATAGCTAATGAAAGAAAAAGTTTTTGATTTATGTGTAGATGAAATTTGGAAGTTTTGAGAAAAAAGAAAGGAGGGTGTCTAAAGGGTGACAGGTTGAACGTCACCTTTCTTGTGAACACCCTCTTTCTCGTTTTTACTCGTTTTAGGCTAGGACGGTAGTTCTACCAAATTGTTGTGTTTGTCTTGCTAAGGCAACATTATACTCTTCCAAAAGGCTGATGTATTTGTCTTTCCAATAAGAGATCTCTTCGACCTGTTGAATGGTGGCTGAAAAGTTCTGCTTACTTTTTTCAATTTCGCGTTGAAAGTCTTCAGAGGTGAATAGTTCGGGAAATTCTTTAGAAAAATCATGACGAATTGCGACTCCGATTTTAAAAATGATCTCAGGTTTGAATCTTGCCTGAGCAAACCAATTATAAATCGATCGTCTGTTTACTTTCATCATCCGACTCAATTCACTGATACTGTAACCGTTTCTTCGAATCGTCATTTCGATAATTTCTCCATAATGCTTGTCCATAGATAGTATTTGTTTTTTTGTGATGCAAAGATTGGGAAAAACGGAGAAATAATCTACAGGTGGAATACTGTAAATGGCACAGGAAAAACCCTGTTTTTTGAGAAAAAATGATAGGTATATTGCTTATTTGTTCGATAATTGTTATCATAATCTCACATGGCCAATTAGTGAAGCGCGTAAGAATGTGACGAACCGCGAAGTGCTTATTAATAAAGTGCATCGAAGGCAGTGGGCCACATCCTAAGTAGTTTGTTCTTCAAATCAAGATCTATATACCTATAAACAAAGGAGATGCTGACACCGCATTTGAAAAAAATATTGTAGATTTAGCGGTGAACGATAAATAAAATTATGGTGAAAAAAATTAGTATTTGCTTGCTTGCATTCGGAATTGCGCTGGCTAGCTGTAATCAAAACACAAAAAAGTCAGAAGGTAAACCGCAAAAACCCAATATTATATTCATTTTTTCCGATGATCACGCTTACCAAGCAATCGGTGCCTATGGTAGTAAATATGCACGCACACCGAATATTGATCGCATTGCAAAGGAAGGGGCTATCTTTAATAATTTCTTAGTAACGAATTCGATCTGCGGACCTAGCAGAGCAAATTTACTGACGGGAAAATACAGTCATGAAAATGGTTACTTGGGCAATGAAGGGAAATTCAATGTAGAGCAACAACTCTTTAGTCGTTTGTTAAAACAAGCAGACTATCAGACCGCTTGGATCGGTAAATGGCACTTAGGGACATTGCCCGGCGATGCCTTTGATTATTGGAATATCTTACCTGGGCAAGGGCATTATTACAACCCCGATTTTATTAACCAAGCGAATGATACTACCCGAATTGAGGGATATGTGACTAATATTATTACAGATCTAGCGACGAACTGGTTGGATAGTCGTGATACAGATAAACCGTTTTTCTTAGTGGTAGGAGAGAAGGCTACCCATCGCGAATGGCTACCCGATCTAGAAGACTTAGGAGCTTACGATGATGTTAATTTTCCCCTGCCGGAAACTTTTTATGATGCTTATGCAGGAAGAAAAGCAGCAGCGGATCAGGATATGACCATCGAAAAAACGATGCGCTTAAAACAAGATCTAAAGGTGAATTTAGATTATGGAGTTAGTAAAAATGGTGTCTATAATCGTTTTACTGATGCACAAAAGGAGCGTTTCAGTACCTACTATAATAAAATATCGGAGGAATTTGACTCAAAGAAGCTAAGTGGGAAGGCCCTCACCGAGTGGAAATACCAACGTTATATAAGAGATTACCTCTCCACTGCGAATGCACTGGATCGTAACATCGGCAAGTTGTTGGCATATTTAGATGAAAAGGGCTTAGCAGAAAACACGATTGTAATCTATGGTTCGGATCAAGGGTTTTATCTGGGAGAACATGGCTGGTTTGATAAACGTTTTATCTATCAAGAGTCACTAAAAACGCCGTTTCTAATTCGGTACCCCGGCGTAGTAAATCCGGGCACTAAGATTGACCAGCATGTATTGAATATCGATTGGGCGCCTACTTTGCTTGAAATTGCGGGTGTAACGGTTCCAAAGGATATTCAGGGCCAGTCCTTTCTTCCCGTGTTGCAGGCCAATGGAAGGGATGTGAGAACTCGAGAGGCGAGCTATTATCATTATTATGAATTTCCGGAGCCTCATCACGTGTCTCCCCATTTTGGCGTTACCACGGAGCGTTACAAACTGGTGCGTTTTTATAAAGGGCAGAATGCTTGGGAATTGTATGACTTGCAAAAAGACCCACAGGAACTTCATAATGTTTACGAAGACGAGGCTTATCAGACGACAATTGAAGAATTGAAAGATAAACTCAAAAAGTTAATCGACGAATATCGGGATAAAGAAGCGGCTACCGTCTTTTCACAGCAAATTTAAGGAGAAGCGTAGGTTTTAACGGCCGGTCTGTCAGGAGGCTGTCCTGAGTGGCTGGCCGTTTCCGATTCTTTTCCGGTAGATTTCTATGATGGTTACTTCGGTGCTCGCAAGATGGGAAGCTTTGCTCTTAGTCGAATTATTTCTTTCATTAGTTGTTCTTTGGCAGCCGGAGATTGCTTTTTATTTATGGCTTTTTGGTAATGCTCGATTGCCCGGTCTTTATTAATTGATGCGTAAAGATAACCCAATAGCTCGTGCCATCCCTCATGTTGTGTTAACCCGGTTTTTTCTAATTCTTCGATGGCTTTTTCGTGACCGTATACTTTTCCATAAGCAAAAAACCTGTTTAAAGTTCTTGGTGGAGTCGGGGCCAGTTGGAGGAGCTGGTCATAAAGATCAAGAATGTTATTCCACTTTTCTTTATGCAGGGTGGTGTGCCAGTAAGCAATACTTGCCTCCAGATGATAACTTGACATCTCATTACCATGGCATGCTTCAAGCATATAGTAATGCCCTCTTTCAATCAAGCTGCTGTCCCAACGTTCCCGGTCTTGCTCATCAAAGCGGAGCGGCTCACCATGCTCATTCATTCTGGCATCCAGTCGTGAACTTTGATAGCACATCAAAGCCATCAAGGCATTAGCTTGAGCGGTATTTGTTATTTGATTTTCCAATAATAAGAGGGCCAAGCGAATGGCTTCTGCGCATAAGTCTTTTCTTATGATCTGACTGTTGCTTTTGGAATAATACCCTTCATTATAAAGTAAATATAACACTTTCAGAACCGTTTCAGAACGCGCTTTGATTTCCTGCTCATTCAGTTCGTTAATACGAAATTTTATTTTTCGTAGGTTATTCCGAGCACGATACAGTCTTTTTTTTATGGTTTCCGTTTTAGTGAGGAAGGCCTGGGCAAGCTCCTCAACACTAAAACCTGAAAGTATCTGCAAAGCAAGGCATATTTGGGATTCGGGAGAATTGTGTGAGTCGCATACCGCAAACATCATGGCTAAAACGCTGTCGGCAATATATTGTCGCTCTATAAGAGAATCACTTGCTATAAACGACTCACTTAGTTCCTTAATCGTGTTACGCTTAGACTGAAAGAGTGTATCTCGTTTAATAAAATCTTTCGCTTTGTTTTTTGCTACGGTATACAACCAAGCCGCCGGATTATCGGGTATTCCGTTTACTCCCCAATATTCAGCGGCTTTTAAAAATGCATCACTAACGATATCTTCAGCTATTTCTAAGTTGACGAGCCCAAAATGACGACATAATACTGCCGTCATTTTCGTATATTCAGATCTAAAAAGATGCGATAATTCGTTTTCTTTTGAAAAATTGCTCACGATTTTTGCTCGTATAGTTGCACGACTTCTCGTATTTCGATGCTACCTCCGACCTTAAAGATCGGGTTTGTCTTGGCCAATTCAACAGCCTCCTCGATTGTTTCCGCTCGCACGATGAGATACCCGCTGACAAATTCCTTTATTTCGGTATAGGGACCATCGGTTACAACGTGATCGGCGTGTACCGTTTTTGCTTCAGTGACGGATAAGGTATTTCCTTTATTGACCAGTTTATTTTGAGCGGCTAGCCCGGCTAGCCAAGCCATTCGCTCCTGTAATTGCTCGAGCGACGGTTTTTTGTCTGATTGACTACTCAACCTGAAAAGTAAGGTGAATTCTTTCATGATTTTCGATATTTCTTGTTACGACGAATGAAATTTCCAAAAGAGGACAAGCGCGCTAACTTTTTGTATTAAAGTTCGGTCTTTTCAACGATATTGCGGGTAATAAAATCGTAATTCGCCTGAAATCCGGCTTCGGCAGTACCTTCTATTCGAAGTGAAGTTATGTCATTGATTCCAATAAAACCTAAAATCGTAAAGAGATAATCTTCAATATAGTTCTTAATGGGATCGGAAGTGCTGTCCGGATAGCGGCCTCCTGTACTAATGGCTAAAAAGGCCTGCTTATCCGGGAATAATCCAATACGCTTACCATCGGGCAGATATCGAAAGGATTCACCCAGCCGAACCAACTGGTCGATCCAAGCTTTTAATGCGGCATGTATAGTGAAGTTATACATCGGTGCGCCTATGACTAAAATATCGGCGCTTTTAACTTCCTGAAGAATTTTGTCGGAATACATAATAGCCTGACGTTCTGCCTCGGATCTGTTGTTCGCTGTGTTAAAAAATGACGACAGATGGGAAACTGTCAAAAACGAAGGCTGATCTTGTAATAAATGGTTTTCCACGACTTCACTTTCCGGATAGGCTGTTAGAAGTCGTTTAATGATAGCGCGCCCCAAACGAATACTTTGCGATTCTGCTCCGCGCGGACTAGAGATTACGTGTAAAATGTTTTTTTTCCGGTGCATACATGATGTTTTTATTATATGCATGACGACCGAACTCAATAAAAGGGGACACTGACAGACCACAGTAAATAATTGAGACAAAACTGCTAAATTTTGATCAACTTATCCTTTGTATGTTTCTTATCTTTGGATAAGGACCGCCAATTAACCATGTTTACGACATATGATGATCATCTTACTACGCACTAACTTTATTTCAGTACGGATTTTAAACGCTCTTTTGCTTTTAGCTTTGCTTGTCGCTTGTTTACAACGCGCGCAAGCGGCCCTTCCTAATAAAGACGAAAAGCCGAATATTATAATAATAATGGCCGATGACCTTGATTCCAAACAATTGAGCTGCTATGGTGGGGTCAATATAAAGACAAAATATATTGACCAACTAGCCTCCGAAGGTATGAAGTTCAACACCCTTGTTGCTTCCGAAGCTATGTGTGTGCCTACTAGAGCTTCACTGTTTACCGGCCTGTATCCCGCCAGACACGGTGCTTATCAAAATCACAAACAAGTTTATCCGGAGCTAAAAAGCATCATCCATTACCTGAATGCGGTTGGTTATCGGGTCGGTCTTGCCGGTAAGGATCACGTTACTAAGCCGGTTTCCATATTTCCATTTGATCGGGTAGGTGGCTTTGAGCCGAATTGTGTGTCTCAAACAGATAATTATACCTTAGATAGCGTGAGGAGCTATATAAAACAAGAAGACCCCTTTTGTCTTTTTGTAATGAGTATTAATCCTCATGCGCCATGGACTGTGGGAGATCCAACGGAATTCGACCCATCAAAATTAAAACTACCGCCTCATTGGGTGGATACAGATTTAACACGCCGGCAATTCTGCAATTATTTGGCAGAAATACGTCGGCTGGATAATCAGGTAGGTGATATCATTAACGTATTAAAGGAAACGGGTAAGGAAGACAATACCATGGTTATTTTTCTTGGCGAACAAGGTCCGCAATTTCCGGGAGGAAAATGGACTCTGTATGACAACGGACAAAAAAGTTCTATGATTGTTAAATGGCCGGGCGAGGTGGATGCGGGTACTAAAACGGATGCGATTGTTCAATATGAAGATATTATGCCAACCTTGCTAGATATAGCGGGCGGTAAGTCTATAAAAGCACTGGACGGATTTAGCTTTAAGCAGGTTTTATTAAACAAGGCAAGCACACATCGTGATTTTGCTTATGGTATTCACAATAACATACCGGAAGGGCCTGCTTATCCTATTAGAAGTATTCGCGATCTTCATTATAAATATATCCGCAATTTATTGCCGGACTCAACCTATTACATTAAATATATGATGAATACCGACAAAGACAATTTGGCATGGACAAGCTGGGTTCGAAAAGCGGAAAATGATAAGTCGGCGGTACCACTTATAGAGCGAATTGCTCATCGTCCGGCAGTGGAGTTATACGACCTAAAAAGGGATCCGTATGAGTTGAATAATTTAGCGGAAAACCCGGAATACCGCAGTCTACTTGAGAAATATGCCAGACAACTGGATAATTGGCTGGCCTCTCAAGGCGATCATGGGATAGCAATGGATGTGCCTCTGAACAAACACAAACAATAAGATACCCCACGCTTATATGGGGGGTTGGTTTCGTATCTGATACATGTTCGAATCCGCACAATGCTGTACGGATTCGAACAACACCTATAGCGAAAACCGGGAACAGGATGTCTCAAGCGACTTTTTTACCATGGCAGATTTATTGTGCATGACTACGGGGATAAAAATCTTATGTTGCGTTACCATATAAACATTGCTTGGCGTAATTTATGGAAACATAAATTGTATACTTCAATTAACATTGTCGGCTTATCGGTAGGAATCGGTGCTTGCCTGCTTATCTTTTTATTTGTGCATTACGAGTTGACATATGATCAACATAATGTGCATTTTAGGCGTATAGCGCGAATAACAACTACCTTATCCACGCCTGAATCTGATTTAGCATTTGCTACTAGCCCATATCCCTTAGCAGATATTATACGGCGTGAATATCCGGAAACAGAGGCCGTCGTACGTCTTGAGTCATCCCCGGCTGTGGTGCCTTATAAGAATGAACTGATTCGGGAAAAAGGTTTTTATGCGGCAGATCAATCGGTGTTCTCAATCTTTACCTTCTCGTTTATTGTCGGTTCGGCACATCATGCGTTGACGGCACCAAATACGTTGATTTTAACGGAAAGCATCGCAAGGAAATACTTTAATAGTCCGGACCAAGCATTCGGAAATATCCTGCTATGTAATGGAAAACCTCATCGTATTACAGGCGTGATTGCTGATCTGCCAACAAATACGGATCTTCATATCGAAGGATTGCTTTCGGCTAACTTTTCAGACATAAGGACGTGGACTGATCTCGATTTTCCGGTTTATACTTTTGCTCTGTTGAAGAAGGGTACGAACCTGAAGCGCTTCGAATCCAAATTGCAACGAATAGCAACCCAATATGTACAACCGGAACTAAACGGTGTCGGTGCGAATGATTATCGTATTCGTTTCCAAACGGAGCCGCTTGCTTCAGTACATTTTAGTCAAGGAAAGCTGATGGATACAGTGAAGGGAAATAAGCATTTCAACAATGTCTTTTCCTTATTAGCGCTGCTTATACTCCTTATTGCCCTACTGAATTATGTTAATTTATCAACTGCCGCCGCTATGGAAAGGAACAAGGAAGTAGGGATCAGAAAGGTGGCGGGAGCACGACCTATTCAATTGATCAGACAATTTGTGATCGAGTCGTTCTTGTTGATCGCCACAGCTTGGGTGATTGCCACTATGTTGGTGTCGTTGTTAATTCCATACTTTAACCACCTATTGGGGACTGCTATCGCTTTTGAATGGCAAGAATATGGTCTTTTTCTACTAGGTGTATTTGTTTTAACTACGTTATTGGCAGCAATTTATCCATCCCATACGTTAGCACGATATGGGCCCATAGGGATGCTGAAAAAAAGTTTTAAAACAAGTATAAAAGGAATAATCTTCCGTAAAGGAATTGTTATTGTTCAGTTTGCTATGGCTACCGCAATGATTATTGGTACAATAGTGGTTTATCGACAAGTAGAATATGTGACGAATACGGATTTAGGCTTTAATTTAAATCAGATAGTAAGTGTACGTGTTCCAACCGATTCAATCGAACAAACAAAGGTTAAGGGATTCTATGAATCTTTAAAACAACTTCCGGAAGTGGAAGGAGTAACCATGGGGAGTGGTTTACAAGCCGATGACCTGACGATGGCTACAACCTTTGCAAAAAACAACGGCCAACGAAGGGAGTTAATGTCTAATTATTTTTTGATTGATCCTTATTTTGCGCTCTTATTAAAACTACATTTTGTTGCCGGGAGAAACCTATCTGACAGCTTACACCTGGATCGGGAGCAGGCATTTCTGGTAAATGAAAGTTTTCTGCATGAGATGGGGTGGAAAGAGGCTATTGGTCAACCTTTAGAAGGATTTGGGCATAAAGGAAAAGTAGTGGGTGTTGTGAAAAATTTTTATTATAAATCAATGCATAATCTAGTAGAACCCTTGGTAATGATTTATAATACATTTCCCGCTACTACGATCTCGCTTCGGATTAATTCTCATAGTTTGTCGAAAGTAAAGGATGCTTGGACTAGTTTTTTTCCAAACAGGAGTTTCGACTATACCTTTTTAGATGAAGCCTATGCAGCGCAATACCGAAAGGACAAAATAACAACCCAATTTTTTAACTATTTTACCTTATTGGCAATCTTTATTTCTTGCCTTGGCTTGTATGCCCTCATCGCGCTGACCATCACTCAAAGGGCGAAGGAACTAGGTGTGCGTAAAGTGCTTGGTGCTTCAACCATGCATATAGTGCGACTTTTATCCAATGATTTCGTTAAATTAATCTGCGTGGCTATTTTAATTGCCTCACCGGTAGCCTGGTGGATGATGAATAGATGGTTAGCTAATTTTGCTTATCGAATGGACATCCCATGGTGGATATTTGTCGTTGCGGGATTGGTGGCGATGATAATTGCGCTATTGACACTGAGTTGGCAAGCAGTTCGAGCATCCTTAGCTAATCCGGTTGAATCTTTACGAGACGATTAGGAAATGCAATAAAGGATCAACTCGTTGCGGTTTATGATAGAACTTATCGTCTAGCGCTTTTCACGGCTCTTTTTATCAGCTTTATGGTGATAATGGTAATTAAAGCAACCAAAGCGATTTTGTCCAGGGATGTCTTGCCGATTGGCCTTTTTTCGCTGTCTTTTGTAGATAACCAGGCAACCGCTGCGCCTACTTCTGCGTGGGAAAAACCCTTGGCGATTCCCGGCATGATATAACTGGCCATATCAGTAAATGTTCGTACGTTCTCCTCATCGGTTACGATGGCCATTTTTTTCCACTTATTGAAGTGTTTGATACCTGCCAACATATCTTGAAGCCAGGCGCTACTATCAAAATTCTGTACCGATGTGTTCAGTACCAGCAAATAATAGATTTCTCCAAAGCTAGCGGCAAGTTTTTGCAAACCTGGATGCAATACCTTTTTTAAATCCTCTCCGCTTACCTCTCCTGATGCTCGAACACCGAAAACATGAGCCGGAAGGTCTTGAATCTTCTCTAACATAAATCTCGTAGCTGTTTCACTAATTTCTAACAGCCCAGGTGTTAAAATGTTTGTATACAGTTGTATCGATGATGACGTGCGAAAGATTGTGAACCTTTGTTGTGCATTAGCGTACACGCTGCAAGAGATATGCCACCAAGATAATACCAAGAAGTATGATAGCAGTAGTAATTCCCAAAAATATGCCGGACGATGGTCGAAATCTGCCGGCAAGCAATTGCTGTTGAGTACTCTTGAATCGATAGTAGGCAAACAAGGCAAGCAACATACCGCCAATAACCAAAGTAATTCCGATAATAGACGAATAGCCATGATTGGGCAGTTTGGTACCGGTACCCACTACTAAGGCCAATTGTCGAATGAATAGCGAAAATTTAACGACAACAAAGCCTAAACCAATGGTAGCAATACATGTACGTATCCAAGCTAAAAAGGTACGTTCATTGGCTAGATGATCGTTCGGAACAGCTTTTCTGTCTTTTTCCATCTATTAAATGCTTTATTACATAACAGCTTACCGGTCGAGCTGTTTGAAAAGTTGCAAAGTTTAAGGTTTTTTTGCGTTATTCATTAAATAGTGTCAAAAGCTTAATCGGGTAAATAAAGGGTTGTAATAACAAACTCTTGCTAAATCGTTTTTATTTTCTAAATTAGCAACATATAAACCTGGTGAGTGGCATTGATTTCTCTTGATACGGAAACCGACCTATTGGTCAGGGTAGCGAATGGTGATGAAAAAGCCTTCGAGCAGCTATTTTATGCTTATTATGATAAGCTGGGGGCCTTTGTTTATCAGCTCACTTCTTCCGATATCTTAGCCGAAGAAGTGGTTCAAGAAGCTTTTATCGAAGTATGGCTCAGGCGCGAATCGTTAAGGGAGATTTCCTCTTTTAGAGGATATATCTTTATTCTTACAAAAAACAGAATGTTGAATGCGTTGCGTAAAATTGCTAATGAAAAACTTCGGAATGAGATTTGGCAGGGGGGATTGATTCAATATGAGTCTGCTGACGCTGGCGACGATCCGGTAGATCGCTACAAGGCCATACTGGAAGAGGCCATCCAAAAATTGCCACCACAACAACAGAAAGTGTTTAAAATGAGTAAAATAGAACACCTGAAGCAAGAAGAAATCGCGCGTGTATTGCAACTCTCACCCGAGACAGTAAAAAAACACATGAAATTGGCGCTTAAATTTTTGCGTAACTATTTTGCCGAAGCACGAATCGACCTGCCTTTATTGGTGATATTGTTAAGTCGTTTTTTACGTTAAAAAAAATCGACCCATTACCCCTTTTTACTTTTGACTGTGTCTTTAAGATAAATAAACCAATAGGCTAATTGATTGTAAATGGACAGCAGGTTACGCATCTTGTTCGAAAAGTATTTCAATAAACAAGCTTCTCCGGAGGAAGAACGTGAATTGTTCGAGTTGCTCCAAAGGGAAGAGCTACAAAAATCGCTGGAAGCTTTATTGGAAGAGACTTATCTGGATTATGAACAAAAGGAGCGCTTCTTCAACGCCAAGCAAACAAGTCGGATACTAAAGCGCATCAAACAACAAACGGTTTTAAGCCCCCGGGTTCTATGGTATCGCATCGGGGGATATGCTGCCGCTATTTTAGTGTGCCTAGGCCTCGGGCTATTTGTTTATTCTTATCTATCGAAGTCCATTGACACTTCATCAACAAAAAAGACGGTGGTTAAACGGGATGTCGAGCCTGGGTTTGAAAGGGCCACCATTACACTCGCAGATGGCCGAACGCTTGAGTTGGAGGAGATAGCAAACGGTATATTTGCAGATCGTGAGAGCCGTTTCGTGAAGGAAGGAGAAGGCCGGTTAAATTACAGCGGGCTTGAAAAATCGACTAAAGAGATGGTTTTTCATACCATGCGCGTACCCAAGGGAGGGCAATACCGGTTGGTGCTTGCCGATGGAACGAAGGTATGGCTAAATGCTGCCTCTTCTTTACATTATCCAACGCGTTTTGATGGAGATATCAGGGAAGTCACGGTTAGCGGTGAAGCTTACTTTGAAGTAGCTCGTAATGTGAATAAGCCGTTTTTTGTGAATTGTGAAGGCCAACGTGTTCAAGTACTCGGAACAGATTTTAACGTACGCGCATATCCGGATGAGACAGCGTTTAAAACGACCTTGCTGGCGGGAAGTATAGCGATAACAACAGTTGGGACGTCCTCAAAAAAAATCCGGTTACAACCGGGTGAGGAGGCTAGTTTAACAGCAAAAGGAAGTATAAAAGTCAACCGTTTGAAGGAGGCAGACTTAGCTATAGCATGGACGAAAGGCTATTTTGCCTTCAATCGAGCTGATCTACCATCTGTTTTACGCGAGCTCTCTAGATGGTATAATGTGGATCTAAAAGTGAAATCAAGTACAACAAAGACATATACAGGTAAAATAGATCGTCAACTTACTTTGTCTGAACTCCTGAATGGTCTGGCCTTATCGGGTATTCCTATTCAGATAGAAGACCAAGAGCACATTATTGAATTACCAAAAGACTTGTTTAAATAAAAGCATATGGAAACAAATGGACCCTGAGGTCGTATAACACAAAAAACCAATGAGTAAATAAATTTAAATTAACAAACCTAACATTATAGACTTATATGATCGCAATTAAAAGTAAGGCGAAAGGGAATACTATTGGCCTTTATTTAGGGAAACAGGCACGAACCTGGTCGTTTTTGGCCAGCTTGTTATTAAGCACCTCGTCGCTTGCCGCTCAAGGTATTAATCTACAGATGCGAAAAGCGCGATTGTCAGAGGTCTTCGCAGCTATTGAAAAGCAATCGGATTATACCTTCTTTTATAATGATCAATTACTGGAGCCAACGCGCATGATAGATCTGAATGTCAGCAACGGCTCTGTAGATGAGGCACTGCGGGCGGCTTTGTCGACTTACGCCTTAACGTATGAAATTAAGGGGAAGACTATTTTTATCAGCGAAAAGCGTATCGCATCAGCCATCAAACCCGAGAAACAGATGACATTACATGGGAAAGTGCTAGATGAAGCCGGGCAACCTTTGGCTGGTGCTTCTGTACGCGTTAAAGGCTCAAAGACAGGCGCCTTAACAGACAGCAATGGTGCTTTTTCGATTCAGGCACCAAAGGGCGCACTACTCGTTATTTCCTATGTCGGTTATTCGGAAAAAGAAATGCCGGTTACGGATGCTGAAAATTTAACGATAACCTTGACGACCGCCAGCAATAGTTTAGAGCAAATCGTAGTAGTGGGTTACGGTACCTCCCGTAAGGGGAATTTGAGTACGGCGGTCGGTTCTGTAAAAGGGGAGGAATTATTGGAGCGGCCGTCGGCACAGAATCTATTGCAGGGAATGGCCGGAAAGATTGCCGGTGTAAACATCAATCTTAATTCGGGTAAACCGGGAGGCAACCCTGCGATTAAAATCAGGGGAACAGGTTCTATCAATGGCTCTAATACGCCACTTTATGTGATTGATGGCATGGTGGGAGCCGACCCAACTACCATCGATCCGAATATCATCCAGTCGGTGGATGTACTGAAAGACGCCTCGTCGGCAGCTATCTATGGATCACGAGGAGCAAATGGGGTGGTAGTTATTACGACAAAAAATGGAGATCTTAACAGCTCACAAATTGCTTTCGATAACACATTAAGTTTTGCTTCCCTTGCTCGCGAATTGGATCTATTGGATGCGAATGAAAGCTTGGAAATGTTTAAGCGCCAGTATGAGTATGTTCCCGGTCGCATAGCGCCGCACCTGGATCCCAATAATTTTTTTCTACATAAAGATGATTTGTTCAATAGTGATGGAACACCAAAATACAATATAAACTGGCAGCGGGAGGCAACCCGCCTGGCAGTATCGCATCAACACGCATTGACTTTTTCAGGCGGAAAGGACAATATTAAGGTGTTGGCAAATGTGTCTTACCGAAATAATGATGGAATTATGTTAAATAGTTATTATAAGCAATTGAATGGGTTTTTAAACCTCGATTGGGAGGTGAAACCATGGCTGAACATCAAGGCTAATTTGAATGCGGGCGGATATCAAAGTAATAACATAGACAACAATACATTGGGACTCAATGCGCTACGTCAGAGTTTGGAATATCTGCCCTTTTTGCCGGTGACTTACCCCGATGGGACTTATTCGAGAAAAGGTGATTACCCTGGCGCTGAAAACTCGGAAAATCCGGTTAAACTGCTGAATGAGGTGAAGAACGTAACAGGAAGAACACAGTCATTAGGTAATTTAATGGCTACTTTTCGTCTTTCCGACAAATTGGACTTCAATGCCTCGGTAAGTGGGCAACTTTCTTCCAGTTATAATCTTTATTATGGTGGCAGAACTGTATTTGATGTGGCCGAAAACCAGCAGGGCATCGCTGAGAGGGGGCACACGGATTTTGGATCTTGGACAACCGAGCACTACTTTTCTTATACAAATAGTTGGGCTAAACATCATCTAAATGCGGTGGCAGGAGCAAGCTGGTATTATTATGTGACTTCTACGGATCGTGCCGGCGCCGAGGGCTTTTTTGACGATTTTTTCCAATATAATAACTTAGGTACCGGAACTACGCCCCGGATACCCAGTTCAGGAAAGACGGAGAATCAATTGAATTCTTACTTCGCGAGAGCTAATTATAATTTCGACGATCGTTACTTATTTGGCGCGTCCTTCCGCATTGATGGAAGCTCTCGTTTTGGATCCAACAATAAATATGGCTATTTTCCATCCTTTTCAGCGGCCTGGCGCATCTCCCGAGAGTCTTTCTTTAAAAATATGGATAGCCGTATTGACGATCTGAAATTGAGAATCAGTTACGGTATTGTCGGCAATGCGGAGATCGGTGACTATGTAACTTTGAATCGTTATAATAATGGACAAGCGGTTTTCAATAACGCTTATCAATCAGCCGTTACCTTGGCAGGTTTAGGAAATCCGGATTTGCGATGGGAAAAGGCAAAGCAATTGGACATCGGCTTCGATATGAGTTTATTCAATGGTAAAGTGCTCTTGACGGCAGATGTATATGACAAACGCAACGATGATTTACTATACCTTCGAAAACTGCCGGTTACTACCGGGTATACAAATGTCTTTGATAATATAGGAAGTATTCAAAACAGGGGTGTGGAGCTTGGCTTGAATACGGTAAATATCAGAAAAGCAGATTTTAGCTGGACAACCGGTTATAATTTTTCCATCAATCGTTCAAAAGTAATCGATATTAACAATGATGTAATTTATCCTTGGTTCGGCCGCATTATTGCAGGCGGTCCATTGAACGAGTTCTATGGGTATGAACGATTAGGTGTGTGGGGAACAAGCGAAGCAGAACAGGCAGCACAGTATGGTAAAAAGCCGGGCGATATCAAATACCGCGATACGAACGGGAATGGTGCGAAAGACGCAGACGACCGCGTGAATTTAGGGAATGCAATGCCTAAATGGGAAATGAATATGACCAATACCATCAGCTATAAGGGCTTCTCCTTGTTTATAGATTTGCAAGGCGTATATGGTAATCACGTCGTTAGTTTGGCGAAAGCATTGATGGTAAATCCCGGGCCTAATGTGAATAGTTTCAAATCCATTTTAAATGCTTGGACTCCGGAAAATCAAAACACAATGCTCGGCCAGTTACGGGTGAATTCGGACGGTTTTGACAATGAAGCGGGCGATTCCTTTAATGTGGAGGATGCTTCTTTCCTACGGGTACGCAATGTAGGCCTTTCCTACCGTTTTGACAAGAATTGGCTCCAAAAGATCAAATTAAATACCTTGGTGCTCGGCGTAAACGTTGAAAATGCCCTTCTATTTACAGGATATACGGGTTATGATCCGGAAGTAACATCATTCGATGCGGCACTTAATCAGGGCGTAGACGTATACCAATATCCCAAACCAAGAACCATTTCTTTTTCGCTTAAAACTAGCTTTTAATAATCATGAACACAATTTTTAGATTAGCCTTAGTGATACTCGTTCTTTTTACCTCTTGCAACAAATTTCTGGAAGAGGAGCCCGCGAGTTTTCTGACCACGGATCAGTATTATAAAACAGAAGATCAAATTCAGGCAGCAGCTAATGGTACTTATGCTGGTTTGAATATGCCGTTTTCAACGGAAATAACGGTGGCTGCCAGTCCCGTATATGCCCTTGAGTATATGACTGGATATAGTAAAAGGCCGCGACCATCGGGAAGCGCCGATGATCAGTTCTTGCTTTTGCAGAATATTGAAAATTCAAATAGCCGTTTTGAAACCTGGTGGAACAGTACTTATATTCCCATAGAGAATTGCAATAGCTTCATTGCCAATGTTACAGAAACAAAGGTGGTGAGTGAAGAAAAACGAAATCGTTTTTTAGGAGAGGTATATTTTTTGCGCGCCTATTATTATTTTCGAGCGGTACGTTTGTTCGGGAGTATACCTCTTAAAACAGAACCTACTCAAAATCTGAACAACATCCTGATCGGGAAAACCCCAATTGCCGATATTTATAATCAAATTGTAAGTGATTTACAATTTGCAGAAAACGCGGGCCTGCCTTGGACAGATAAAAGTGGTCGTGTAAATCTAGGAGCCGTGAAGGCGCAGTTGGCCGAAGTTTACATGACGATGGCCGGTTATCCCTTACAGAAAGGGGCAACGTATTACCAAATGGCTTATGACAAATGCATGGAAGTAATAAATGCCGGCGAATATAGCTTGTTTACTACCTATGCCGACTTACGGAATCCGGCAAAAAACAATGAAGGGGAGCATCTATTGATGAATCAACGTGATCAACGAAACGCCGGTAGTATCATCCATTTTAACTTTATGCCTTATCCCGAACCCCCTGAACCGGTGTCGGTCATTCCTAATTTTGGTGGTGCCATGGCGCCTACGATGGCGTTCTATCAGTCATTTGCCGAAAATGACTTACGTAAGCAGGAGAAGCAGTTTTTTTATAATGTACGTTATGTGGGCGATGCACCAGGTAAGCAGAATCCTTTTATTTACAAATTCTGGGATGACGCCGCTGAGGAGACGTCCCGCTCAGGTGCTAATTTTCCATTAATGCGTTATGCCGATCTCTTATTGCTTTGTGCGGAGGCAAAAACCATGATAGACGGCGGTTCGACCGGTGATGTGGCGGCTATCGATGCATACTATGCGGTGCGGAAACGCGCTTTCCCGACCTTACAAAAACCAGCCAATATTACCACGGATGAAGTCTTGAAAGAACGTTATTGGGAATTATGTTTTGAGTTTCATACTTGGTTTGATATGTTACGGACACGGAAGGCCTTTGACGTGGAAAACGATCGCATCGTTGACCTGATCGGTTTTAAGGCCCCGAACCATGTAAATGCCTTTCGGGAAGCGGACTTGTTTTGGCCAATTCCACTCTCGGAAATTCAGGCGAATCCAAATTTGAAGTAAATACTTGCCAAATGCAGAAAAAAAAATTAAATACAGCTTTTTTAGTGGGCGTATTTTTGTTGAATGGTTTGGTAGTTCAAGCACAGAAAGCCTATTTTGCGGATGGTTATCATGGTGGGAAATGGGGGCATTTTCCACCCAAGTATACCAGCTTTATGGTGAATCAGTTGCTGCAGCATCCGGATTGGAAACTGAACCTTGAAATAGAACCGGTAACTTGGGATTGGGTAAAAGAAGTGGACCCATATGGTTATCAGCAATTTGTAGCTTTAATGCAAGATCAATCCAGCTCCGGACGTATGGAGTATGTGAACCCCGCTTATGGACAGGCTTATTTATATAATATATCCGGAGAGAGCATTATTCGGCAATTTACCTACGGAATGGAACTATTGCGTAAACATTTTCCTACAATCCGATTTGATACTTATGCTTCTGAAGAGCCTTGTTTTACAAGTGCGCTACCTCAGATTCTGAAAAGCTTTGGATTTAAATATGCCTCATTGAAAAATCCGAATACTTGTTGGGGTGGCTATACGCGGGCCTACGGAAGGGAAGCGGTCAATTGGCTCGGACCGGATGGCACCACGATACCTACAATACCTCGCTACGCGATAGAAGCTTTAAAGCCGGGCTCCACGTGGGAGACTATAGCAAGTTACAATAGCAAGCGCTTTATTAAAGCAGCCCTAGATGCTGGTATTGAGCATCCGATAGGTATGTGCTTGCAGGACGCGGGTTGGACAAATGGACCTTGGCTTGGCAAAAATAAGGGTGATTATCAGCCTACCGAGTATGTCACATGGCGCCATTATTTTCAACAAGTGAGCACGAATCGGATTTTGGAGAACTGGCAACTTTCGCAGGAGGATATTCAGGTTAGTCTCGTTTGGGGCGCACAGGTGTTGCAGCGGATTGCACAACGGGTTCGTAAGGCTGAGCAGCATTTACTGATGGCTGAAAAGTGGGCTGCGATGGACCATCTATGGCGGGGAAAGGAATGGCCGGAGTTTGGCTTTCGGAAGGCTTGGTATCCCTTGCTTTTGGCTCAACATCATGATTGTTGGATTGTTCCTTATAACAAGGTGGATAGCACTGATTGGGCCGGAAAGGTGAAACTGTGGACAGACACAACCATGGAAGTTGCCGATTCGGTGATGTCGCTTGAGGCTAAAGAAAGTCTTTCATCGTCGTCATTCATGGTTCGGAACGTACTGCCCTATAGAAGGAGGGGTGTGGTTGATTATCGCTTTGCGAACTCGAAAATTGATACGGGCTTGGTTGTGGTGGATGCTGATGGGCATCAGGTAACGACCCAATGGAGTCGGCGAAAAGAGGCATTACATCTGCTTTTTGAAGTCAATGTTCCCGCCATGGGGGAGGCGCGGTATCAGTTAAAAGAGAAGCAGTATAAGCCTCGCTCTTTTGCTCACTTATCTTGGAGAGGTGACGAATTGTTGGTAGAAACTGACAAACACTTATTATGCTTAAACGCAAATTTAGGTGGAGTTATCCGCAGCCTGAAATTGAAAGATTTAGGTGATAAAGAGTGGGTGGACACTTCTGCTTTTAAAGGATTCAATGAACTGCGCGGCTTTTTTTATGATGAGCAACGCTTTCGATCAAGCACTGAAAACAAGGCCAATATTACCGTTTTGGAGCAGGGCCCCTTGCATTTGAGATTGGCCGTAACGGGAAAAATCGCTAACCATGATTTTTTACAGGAAATCTGCTTAACAAAAGGGGAGCCGCGACTGGATATTCGGTTAAAGATCGATTGGAACGGGCAAGCGCATATCGGACAATTTAACGATGAGGAGCTTCGTTTTGAAAATAGGAAAAAGGCATTCTATAATGATCAATTTAAACTACTGGTACTTTTTCCGACACAACTGGAAGAACAGCGTATAGCAAAGAATGCGCCATTTGATGTGACACAAAGTAGGCTTGATAATACGTTCTTTAGCAGTTGGGATAGTATCAAGAATAATGTTGTGCTCGATTGGGTGGATGTTACCGATCGTCAAGAGCAGTATGGTTTGGCCTTATTTACCGATCATACAACATCTTATGCGCATGGAGAGCGACATCCGCTGGCATTAAATGTACAGTATGTCGGAAAAGGCCTGTGGGGACGTAACTACTACTTGGACGGGCCTACTGAATTAAATTACAGCTTGTTACCTCATCGGGGAAATTGGGAAAAAGCGGACCTTTGGCAGGTAAGTGACGTTTTGGCCAATCCGCTGAAGCTGACCTCAACGCAGCAGATAGTCGAAAAGGAACGTTCTTTACTAGATTTTAGTAAACCGGGATACCAACTAACGGCATTGCGATGGGACGAAGATGATTTACTGTTACGTATCTTCAACGCCGCCGGCGATGAAGGACCGTTAAGAATTGATTTAAAACTTCCTATCCATCGTGCGCAATTGGAAGATTTAAATAAAGTGACTATAGAGGAATTGGAGATAAAACGAGACGCTAATGCGGCAAAGTTGGAGATACAAATGCCTCGTTTTGGCTTCCGTACCTTGCGAATTAAAATGAAATAATAAGATGAAAAAGAACTACCTCTTGTGGGCCTTGCTTGTCCTTTTTAAGTTGGGCTATGGCCAGTCTGTCAAACCTTTTAGTAATGGTGATCGCGTTGTGTTCGCAGGTAATAGTATTACCGAAGCAGGTCTATACGAAAATTATATTTGGTTGTACTACATCACACATTTTCCTGACATGAAATTACAAGTTTTCAATGCCGGTATAGGCGGGGATGTTGCTGGTCAGATTTATGATCGATTACCGAGAGATATCATGGAAAAGGATCCGTCTGTACTGATTGTGACTTTTGGAATGAATGATAGTAAGTATTTCGAATACCAAGATACAACGAAGACCGCCCAGACGCGTCGAGAAGCGGTAGACACTGCCTACGCCAACTTCCTGAAAATCGAAGAATTTTTGAAAGGGCGTCCCGGAATCCGAAAGATCATTATGTCGTCATCTCCTTATGATGAAACCATGCGGAATGAGAAGAACTATTTTCCTGGCAAAAGTCAAACTATGGAAGAGATTGCCGGTTTTCAACAGGACGTCGCGCGTAAAAATCGATGGGAATACGTGGATTTATTGCATCCAATGTTGGCTATTACCGAGAAGGAACAGGGTGAGAATCCTGCATTTACACTGACCGGACCTGACCGGATTCATCCTGGTAGTGCAGGCCATTTTGTGATGGCTTATCTTTTTCTTAAAGAACAGGGATTAGCCGGTAAAGCCGTAGCAGACGTTTCTATTGATGTACCTTCAAGAAAGGTTGAAAAAAGTGATAATGCGAAAATTAAATCGCTGAAGGTGGAGCCGTCCGTTATAAGGTTCGACTATTTATCGAACGCACTTCCTTATCCTATTGACACCTTGCCCAGGGTATGGGAAAACAGTCAGATACAAAGAGATGCTTTGAGCGTTATTCCGTTTACCGAAGAATTTAATCAGGAACGTTTGATGGTGAAAGGATTAAAGGCAGGCAACTATGCCTTAAAAATCGATGGAGAATGGATTGGAGCTTTTAGCGCTACTGAATGGGCGAAAGGAATTAACTTAGCGGAAATAACCCATACTCCGCAATATAAACAGGCGCTCGAACTAATGGAGTTGAATCGGAAGCATCGTGAGTTGGAAGCTAAACTCAGAAACTATTATTGGGTAAACTATAATTTCCTGAAGGGAAAAAATCTGTTGTTTGATGATTCAGAGAGAGCACGTGATACGATTATGAAACATCAAGAGGATAATGTCTGGCTAAAAATAAAGACGGCGGATTATGAACAGATCCGAGTGCCTAATACGCGCAGACAATTGGAGAAAGAAATGCAATTTCTACGCGAGGAGATCTACCGGAAAAATAAACCGAAGGAGCATCAGGTTACGATATCAGCAATATAAATAAGATGAAGAAGTTTTTGAATATAGGATTAGCAGTTTCTTTTTTGATATCACTTGCAGGACAATCATGTATGTCCGCAAAAAGCAAAAAGCAAAAAGATCCGGTCGATTATGTCAATCCTTTTATTGGCGCTAGCACCAGCGTGGGGGCGGCAGGTGTTTATCACGGGCTTGGTAAAACAATCCCCGGCGCCACCACGCCTTTCGGAATGGTTCAATTAAGTCCTAATACGATTACCGGAGGTGATAACGGCTCAGGCTATAGTTACGAGCACAAAACAATCGAAGGATTTGCTTTTACACAAATGAGCGGTATTGGCTGGTACGGCGATCTCGGTAATTTTCTGGTCACGCCTACTGTCGGACCTTTAAAGACCTTTGTAGGAATAGAGGGTAAGAAGGATGGTTATAGAAGCGCTTATGATAAGGAATCAGAAAAAGCGTCTGCAGGTTATTATAGTGTTGAATTAACGGATCATCATATTAAAGCGGAGATAACGGCGGCGCCTCATAGTGGTATCTTGCGCTTTACTTTTCCTAAAAGCAAGGACGCACGCATTCAGATCGATTTGGCGAGACGGGTTGGTGGAACCTCTACGGCTCAATATGTACGTGTCCGGGATAATCATAGCATTTCGGGCTGGATGCGCTGCACACTGGATGGCGGTGGTTGGGGCAATGGAGATGGACAAGCTGATTATACGGTGTATTTTTATGCCGAATTTAGTAAACCATTGAAAAATGTCGGCGTATGGAAAGCACGGATTCCGGATACCGCCAAAAGAAAAAGAGAAAATGTAGAGGCTGACTATTACCAACAGTGGATTGCTGACGCGGAAGTAGTCGCTAACACAAGACAGGCTGAAGGAAAGCATATCGGCTTTTATACCACTTTTGCTACGGAAGACCAGGAGCAGGTATTCATGAAAGCCGGTATTTCTTTCGTCGATGAGGCTGGCGCTGAGCAAAACCTAAGAACTGAAATTAAGGACTGGGATTTTGATAAAGTACATCAATCTGCTCGCCAAAGCTGGTCTGACGCACTGAAAAAGATTCTAGTGGAGGGAGGTACAGAGGAGGAAAAATCAGTGTTTTATACCGCTTTGTATCGGACGATGCTAGACCCACGTAGCTTGCAGGATGTGGATGGGCACTTTCCCGGAGGTGATGGAAAAACCCATCACGCGAGTAACGGGCATGTGCGTAGAACGATCTTTAGCGGTTGGGATGTATTCAGAAGTCAAATGCCTTTACAAACCATCATTAATCCGGAAGTAGTGGGCGACTTGATACACTCGCTCACCGATCTGGCAAAGGAAAAGAACAAAAACTATTTTGAACGATGGGAATTGCTAAATGCCTATTCAGGTTGCATGATCGGTAATCCCGCGGTGAATGTGTTAGCAGAAGCTTATGCGAAAGGAATCCGCAACTACGATGTCGAAGCGGCTTATCAGTTGGCTGTTGGTTCCTTGGAAAAATTCGGAAATGGACCAAAGCACTACACGCCGGGTAACCAAGGGATATCGGTGACGCTGGAATATGCTTATAATGATTGGTGTCTCGCAAAACTAGCGGGACAACTTGGCAAGCAACAAGAAGCGGATCAATATTTAAAGCGGTCATTGGCTTACCAAAACTTATTCGATAGAGAGAAAGCTTGGTTCCGGCCAAAGGACGACGCGGGAAATTGGTTGCCATGGCCAGCGAAAGGAAGGGAAGAGCATTGGTATGGTACGATTGAATGTAATCCCTATCAGCAGGGATGGTTCGTTCCGCATGATGTAAACGGCTTAGCCGATTTAATGGGAGGTAAGGAGCGCATGTTAGCCGATTTAACCTCCTTTTTTGATCGAACGCCGGCAGATTTTAGCTGGAACGATTTTTACAACCATGCCAATGAACCAGTCCATCATGTTCCCTTTCTATTCAATAAATTGGGTAAACCTGAGCTGACGCAAAAATGGACGCGACAAATATGTGAACAAGCTTATCATAATGCCGTTGAAAGAGGATTGGTGGGAAATGAAGATGTCGGTCAAATGTCTGCATGGTATGTATTGGCAGCCAGTGGTATCCATCCGATTGCAGCGGCAGATGGAACTTATGAGATTACGAGCCCTGTATTCAATCGTATCCGTATCCGTGTTGGAAGTAAGCAGGGAAAAGACATCTATTTTACTATTAGTGCCCCGAACAACTCTCCTCAAAATCGTTATATCCGTGCTATTCGTTTAAACGGAAATGTTTATCCGCATTATAACCTTCGACACCGGGATATCATGAAAGGTGGTGAACTAGTCTTTGAAATGGCGGATAAACCTACCTAAACCTTCTAACCTGCTATGTGGACAGATGAAATTGGTGCTTTTTAACAGTTAAATCTTAAATTATGACAAAACAGGTATTACTTACAAGCCTATGCTACTTGCTGTTGCTGTGCGCTTGTCAACGTGTGATGAAAGAAGTAGATCAACCTACTTCTTTACAACTCGCTTCCCTGCCGGATTATGGCGTAATAACGCTGAAAAATGTGGCTAGCAACAAATTTATGGAAGTGGCAGGTGATCCACTCTACAATAACAAATTTGACGACGAAGCGAAATTGCAGCAATGGGAAACTTCCATGTCTGACGGTGCACAAAGCCGATGGCAGAAATGGCATTTGATTTATCGTACCACCACTGATGGGGTAAAGTATTATCAAATTAGAAATCTACATAGTGGAAAGTTAATCGATGTTCCTGCGGCATCTGATTCAGTAAATATGCAAATACAGCAGTATGCGGCTTTTCCTTTTTTAGCCGACCAACAACTATGGCGTTTGGAGGAGCAGTCGGACGGCACCTCTGTTAGATTGGTGAATAAAGGAAATGGTTTGGCCTTGGCAATAGCGAATGGAAATACGAATAATGGAGTCGCTGTTGTGCAGGAACCCTTGGTCAATGAGAGCCGCCAGCAGTGGGTGATTAGCTTGGAGGCGGAAGATACCTATCGTGATGATGAAGTTGTTCGTTTCTTTAACCGTAATGAATCAGAGCAAGGCTCGGTTGCTTTTGATCAGGGAAATAGCATCTTATTGAGTTGGGGCACTAATGCCGGCAAAGTGCTGTGGGTTACACAGGACGCTTGGGATGGTACCTCTTTAACATCGGAGGATAAATTTCCTTGCAATTATTTCTTCAGTTATGGGAATTCGATGCTGCTACAACCTTCCTTAACGGATTGGAATAACCTGCATACACCAAATGTAACCGTTCCCGGTGGTGCAAATGGACGGCCAAGGCAAGTTTGCACTATTCAACCAAATAATACTTTTGCCTGGCCAGGGGTGGGGGTAGAAATCGGCGATAAAGTATATGTTCACTGTGGAGAAGGTTCCGGTTTAAACGCCACCAATCAATCGCTCTATGTCTTTACGCAAAATGCCAGCACTACCTGGCAAACACAACGAACTACCCCAACGGGTTTAAGCGGGCAGACTGCCATTTTATATGCTACCGGCATGGTTAAAGCAGGGGATGGCTATGTGTACGCTTATGGAAGTGAGACAGTTGGGTTTGGCTACGAAAGCTATATTCATGTTGCACGTTTTCCGGAAAGTAATCCTCAACAATGGGAATTTTTTAATGGTACCGAGTGGACAGCAACGCCTACTACCGGTGCTGCTTCAAAAGTAGCAGATGGCTTGGGCTCAAGTGCCGTATCCTATCTGAATGGAAAGTATATTTTGATGACGATGGATCAGGGGTTTAATTGCGATGCCAATCGGCGCATTTGCCTGGCTACTGCTGATAGCCCGACGGGTCCCTTTACCGAACGAAAGGCTGTTTACACGATTAGTGAATATTTTTACGGACAATATGCCCGGTATTATACACCCGCTATTCATCCACATTTTAATAATGGCCGGAATGAATTGTTGCTTACCTACTGCTTAAATTATTCTGCATGTGGCTTAGACGGATGTCAAGACGGCTATATAGACCCGTATTATTATCGAGTCAAAGGTATTCGAGTTCCTTTTACAATGATTGGTTTGTAAATGAACCGCCTACCCGATGCATGCGGGGGGCGGTTTTCTTTAGAAGCATCGTTTATAAAAGCGAATTGAATTGCACGTTTTATAACAAAGCCTTATATTCGCAACATCTTAATGTTAGTCTTTTGAAACGCTTTGCTATCATATTATTAATCCCCATCGTGTTGCTTCAAACCTGCGCAGGATTATTTATTATGACAGCTTTTTACGCCAATCAGGATTATATAGCCAAAAATCTTTGTATTAATAGAAATACAAAAATGGCTCCTTTATGTAGTGGTCGATGTATCTTGGTAAAAGAACTTAAAAAAGAGCAAGATCAAGATAAAAAAAATGCGGAAACCAAGTTACGGGATTTCCAACCAATGAACCGAACCTTTGTGTTTCTCGATATTAATCCACTGGTTCTTCCTCTTGATAAACCAATCTTATTTTCGGAAAGGGCGCTTCCGTATATTGCACCGAGCTTGGCGTCTATCTTTCATCCCCCACTTGTATAATTTAAACCTTGGTTCAAATCAAAACCCATAAGTGTAAGACTTGATGGAAGCTATGGTCGTTTGATCCATTCGGATTAAGTATTCTTTTTATTTGTATACTATTTCAATAAAGAAGTGTTTAGGAAAACATTCGTTTATCTATTGCTACTCAGCTTGGTTTTTCAGTGTCTGGGAAGCTTAGGACTGCTGACTTGGTTTATAGTCAATAGGGAGTATATTACGAATGAATTATGTGAAAACAAGGAGCGGCCGATGATGCACTGTAACGGTCAGTGTGTATTAATGAAAAAATTAAAAAAATGGGGAGAAGCTGAATCACAAGACAGTGAAAGATATATCAATAAAATAGAAGCTCTTGTTATTGTTCCTGAAACCTTGAAATTAAAAGCCCCGATATCCACCCTACGGCAATGGATCGTTCCTCCTTACTCGGGTCGATACTACTATCTTTATGCAACAAGTCTTTTCCACCCGCCAAGAATGACTTGAAAAATTACTTTTGCGGCTAAGATATTAGCCTTTTCACGCTTTATTTATAAGCCGAGTATATCAAAAATATAAAATCACACGGTTGTCTGGCTGCTTTACCTGGGCAAAAGCTGCCTAATGGGCTTAGATAACTAAACTTATTTTAAAGACTATGTTAACACATTGCAAATTTATTTTCATACCGACAATATCTTTAATGCTCCTTCTGCTATCATGTAATCAAAATCCACAGACTCACGTAGCTGAGAACGATCATGGTCAAACCGTAGCTAATACATCTTTTGATGAATCTTCTTTGATCAAGGTGGGGGAGGGGGCGTCGGTTGACGGCGATCTTTCAGCTACGCTTTATGCTAGCGATTCATTATACGATACCTATCAATCCTTTTTTATAAAACTCAACGATGCGAAAGGCCGGCCAATAGAGAAGGCGCGCTTACAAATTCTGCCTGAAATGAAAATGGGGATGATGGCTCATGGAGCACCGGTAATACAACCAAATGAGGAAACAGAAAATGGTTTTTTTAAGGGGGCAGTGGTGTTTATTATGCCCTCATCATCAGAAAGTGGCCATCGCTGGACGCTTAGCTTGTTGGTCGACCAGCCCGATGCTAATCAAAATCGAGTGAGCATTCCGGTGGAGGTAAAACATTTGAAAAAGCCACGCACCATTGCTTTCGACGGTGGGGCGGATGGACGTTTCTTTTTGTCGTGGTTGAACAGCGACTCGGTGAAAGTTGGGAAGCAACCGGCGCATTTTATCCTTCATCGTATTAGTAAAAATGAATATCCGGCTGTTTTTGATGGTTATGAAATCCAACTGAAAACACATATGCCGGATATGGGCCATGGTTCCGAAGGCAATCAAGATGCCAAAGCTACGGGTAATGGCTATTATAAGGGAGAAATAAATCTTGGCATGCCTGGTTTGTGGGAGGTGCAGGCAAGTCTATTGAAAGACGGAAAGGTTGTATCAACAGAGCCCATTGTGTTTAAGGTGAACATTAGCGAATAGTTGTTTATGAAGAATCTATTATATGTAGCAGGGTTTCTCACCCTGTTCTTTTTGGGAGCTTGTAAGGATGAAAAGTTACCTTACTACGGTGATGCTGCTCATCGAATTGCCGATTTCCGTTTCCGCAACCAGGATAGCGTGTGGATCAGTAATGATAGTTTTGCAGACAAGATCTATGTGGCCGATTTCTTCTTTACAACTTGCCCAACCATTTGTCCCATTATGTCGAAGAACTTGCAACGAGTAGCCACTCATTTTAAGGGAAACCCCTCAATAGCGATCCTTTCGCATAGTATCGATCCAAAGCATGATAGTATTCCCGTGCTTAAAAAGTATGCGGAGAAGCTTGGTGCGGACACCTCCCTATGGCATTTTGTGGGCGGACCGGCAGAACAGGTATATACGCTGGCCGAGAAATCTTACTTCGCTGCAGCCGCAGAAGAAGAAGAGGCCCCGGGAGGATATATCCACAGTGGCAGTTTTGCCTTGGTGGATCGAGATCGACGAATACGGGGAATTTACGACGGAACCGTTGATGAACAAGTATCAAAATTGATTGATGACATGGAGATACTTCTAAAGGAAAACAATGGACTGACGAAAGAACTTAAAAACAAAAACAATGATCACACGAAATAAATGGATGGCTATCGTGCCATCCTTAATTGCGCAACTGTTCCTATTAGCCTGTGGTGGAACGGATCAGAACGCCGGAAGTGAAAGTGATAATAGGAGTAAAGCGATAACATCGGCAGTACAGCACGCAGAGAAGAAAACAGAAGTGTCACCTGCAGATTTAACCAATAAAGGTGTGGGCCCAATAAAGGCGTTCAAACCCGGCAGCATAAATGCCCAGCTGGTGAATGAAGGGTCGGAGCTCTTCACGGTTAAATGTGCCATGTGCCATAAAATGGACAGAAAGATCGTAGGGCCGCCGCTGAAAGGAGTCACAAGTAGGCATAGCCCCGAATGGGTGTTGAACATGTTGCTTGCACCGGATAAGATGATTGCCGAAGATCCGGCGGCGAAGGCTTTGTACGAGCATTATCAAACACCCATGATTAATCAGCAATTGACGGAGGAAGAAGCAAAAGCTATCTATGACTACCTAAGGAAAAATTAACAGTAATAAGATGTTAACACGCAGAAAATTTATAAAAAACACAGGTAAAGGGCTCGTAGGGACGATGCTAGCGGGTTCTTTACTCGACGTTGAAGAGGCATCAGCACTTGAAAACGAAGCACAGAAACGCTTATCTTTTACACAAGATAGGTTGATGTATACTTATAAGGATTTAGCACCATACATCGATGCTTTGACGATGGAAATCCACTATACAAAACATCATACGGCCTATATTAAATCAGTCAATGAAGCAATAATTGCCGAAAATGTTATGGAGCAGACAGCCCATGACTTGTTTAAGGATGTAGCAAGCTATTCGGACAAGCTCCGAAATAATGCAGGAGGTGCTTGGAATCATAATTTCTTTTGGGAAAGCATGACGCCAAAGGTAGGAACACCTCCAAGCAAATTGGCCGATATGATTCAAGCTACATTTGGTTCTTGTGAACAATTTAAGGAGCAGTTTGCACAGGCTGCTGTTACCCATTTCGGCTCGGGTTGGACCTGGTTGGTCGATCATAAGGGAAAAATGGAAATTATTTCAACCTCCAATCAGGATAATCCATTGATGGGACCCGCTCAAAAGACTCCCTTGCTGGGGTTGGATGTGTGGAAACACGCCTATTATTAAAAATATCAGAACCGCCGATCTGAATATGTACAGAATTGGTGGAATGTGGTACATTGGGATAAAGTAGCCGAAAGGTTGATTTAATATAGAAAGGGATGCCAAAGCATCCCTTTCTATATTAAAGTAATTTGCCTGAAAGAAAAAGGGCCGCTACAGAAAAGTAGATGATTAGACCGGTTACGTCAACGAGTGTAGCCACAAAAGGAGCAGAGGCCGTAGCGGGGTCCATGCCTATTCTTCTTAAAACAAAAGGAATCAGTGATCCCGATAAAGAACCCCAAAGTACAATGAAAACGAGTGATATGGAAACACTTAAGGCTACCCAGATCCAATAAGTACCATAGTTGTAGATACCGGTTTGTTGCCAAATAAAAATCCGCAAAAATCCAATGGTGCCGAGGATGATACCTAGAGATAAACCCGATAGCATTTCCTTTCGCATGACATACCACCAATCTTTTAGTTTTAGTTCACCCAAAGCCATAGCTCGTATAATGAGCGATGCAGCTTGTGATCCCGAATTTCCCCCACTGGATATAATGAGCGGAACGAATAAAGCCAATACAACTGCTTTTTCAATTTCGGAATCAAAAAAACTCATAGCAGAAGCCGTAAACATTTCACCTATAAAAAGGATGATAAGCCAGCCTGCTCTCTTTTTTACCAAGTCGACGAGCGACGTCTGGGTATAGGATAAATCCAGTTCTTCAACACCCCCGAATTTCTGAATATCTTCGGTATCCAATTCTTTCATTTTATCCAAAATATCATCGGAAGTAACATCCCGACTAACACACCTTTTTCAGTGGTAATGGGTAGCGCCGCGCGATCGTACTTCTCGAAAATGTCCAAGGCAGTTTCAATGGAGGTGGTTGTAGTGATAGCGATAAAGCTCTCATCCATCAATTTTCGAAGCATATCGTCGGGCTCGGCCATCAATAACTGACCAATGCGAAGATCATCAATCAATTTGTTATCCTTGTCGACTATGTATATATGATTGAGCGTTTCTGCCTTTTTTCCAAATTTCTTGATATGCGTAAAAACTTGCTGTACAGTCCACTCGGCTCTCGCTTGCACGTAGTTGGGTGTCATCAACCGCGCAATACAATCTGCCGGATATCCGATTAAATTTAACGCAACCTCTTTTTCCTCATCATTCAATAAGTTAATGCTTCGCTTAATAAGATCGTCAGGAAAGCTCTCAAATAGCGATGTACGATCGTCTGGTTCTAAATTGTTCAATACCTCAGCTACTTCTTTATCTCCCAGACTTTTAATAATCTCTTTTTGTAGATCAATTGTCAGATACGAAAATACAGCTGTCTTTTGTTCGCCAGCTAATTTGAGAAAGGCAATGTTTCGCTCTTTGCTGTCAAATAAAGTGATTTGCTCAGCAATGTCTGCAGGGTGAATTTCTTGAAAAGTGTTCATTTCTTGATGATTTACAGATAAACAATGCAATGTTGAAAGCAGGAACCATTAAGCGTTATCAACGCTTTACTTGATAACTCGTTCAAAAAGAAATGCGAAGGTTGATGGAAAGTTTGTTTGTCATCGCTCCTTTCGCTTATGCAGCTCATTAATTACCACACAGCTGAAAGAAGCAGCAGGTTTAATGAGCGCGTTCTCCTGTTATGTAACTGGGTCCCGTATCCATTTTTTGTTTTATTTTTTTTTATGTCGACAAAGATAGCATTATTTATGTCGAGAGAACTTAAAGATATATTGGAAAGTGATTAGAAATTTATTAGAATGTTGGATGACAGAGGCTAGGAAGAACAGGTAAGGATGCTTCTCGACTATCACAATTTAGCACAGATTGAGGCAACCTAAAAAGTGTATAAAAAACAATTCGAAGCGAGGAAATGAACTTTCGTGTAACAACAAGGCATTTCTGTGTAAAAAATTTTATTTTGCATAAATCATACAGTTTATTTGTGAAAAAATGAGTGATGATCGAGGCAGTTGTTCTCGGTGAGCGCGTACAAATATTGTTAGGTTTGCAAATATTAAAAACCGGATTATGTATACAGTAGGATTTATTAGAAGATGTTATCCTGACGTCCTGATCAACCCAGTATCTTGCAGGAGCTTCGCGGAACTTTTAACATGGTTCAATCAATACGTGAACGACGAAGGACACTATATGCATAAAGACTATGTAATCGATACCTTTGCCGATACATTGGAACAGGAAAATGCCATTACTATTAACCTGGATAACGGTATTGCGCTTGTGTTCGCTATTGCGGATCGCTTCGAGAAAAATGTTCATAAGCATGTGCATTTTAATTGACGGATGCTTGCTACAGAAAACCGATTAACAGTTACTTTTTAGCATTTGGACGTTATTTGGACTTTGTTAGTTACTTGCTTATAAAACGATAAGTATTAACTTAGCCTTTCTAACAATTTCAATATGTTAAAAAAGCTGTCTTTGTTGTCTGCTCTTCTATTTTTTCCTTTCTTAGCTCTTTACGCCCAGAAGAGGTTGAAAATTATTAAACAAGAACTGGTGTTTACCAATCCTCCTTTTAAGGAATGTCATGCATCTACACTTTTGGAAGTAAAGCCGGGTATCTTATTGGCGGCTTGTTTTGGAGGTTCGCAAGAAGGGAAGGAAGATGTGAGCATTTGGCTATGCAAAATAAACAGCGAAAAGATTTCAACGGCCCAAATAATAGCTGATGGTGTCATAAATGATACCTTACGTTATCCAACCTGGAATCCCGTTTTATTTAAATCACAAGCGGGGAAAACCTTTCTGTTTTATAAGGTTGGACCCAATCCGAGAGCATGGTGGGGAATGGTAAAAACATCAACCGATGACGGGCTAAACTGGTCATCCCCGCAGAAACTTCCCGATGGAATCCTAGGCCCGATCAAAAATAAGCCGATTCAGTTAGCTAATGGCTATATCTTATCGCCCTCTAGTGTAGAAGTTACCGAAAATAAATGGAGAGCTCATATTGAACTATCAAAGGATGACGGTGAAAGCTGGCAATATATACCCATAGATACTGCCTCCGAGTATAATGTAATTCAACCAAGTATTTTAACTTACAAGAATCAACGATTACAAGTACTTTGTCGAAGCAAAGAAGGATCAGTAATCCAATCTTGGTCTGAAGATGGAGGACTACACTGGGGTTCGCTGAATAAAACCGCCCTTTTAAATCCAAATTCCGGAACGGACGCCGTTACCTTGCGCGACGGACGCCAACTGATCGTATACAATCCGGATGTACCTGGAAAGGAGTGGTTCAACAATAGAGGAAAACTGCGCATTGCCTGCTCGATGGACGGCCAAAAGTGGAATGATGTTGCTGTATTGGAAGATGGTACGAATGAAGAATATAGCTACCCTGCGATTATACAAACGAGTGACGGCCTGATTCATGTCTTGTATACCTATGATCGGAAAAATATAAAGCACGTGGTTTTGCAGTAATTGGATGCATTCATTCTTATACCCTTAATTTTTTTGTCTTTTTTGCATGTATAAAAAATAATCGTATGTTTGACATTTAATAGTCGTTTACTAACCATTTTCTGTATAAACCTTGGGGACGATGCATACGAATCAATATCATTTCCTTTCCGACAAGGAGCTGATTGCTATGTTAACCAATAGTGATAAGCATGCTTTCGATACGTTATATCATCGCTACTCAGCTATGCTTTTGCATTATTTGAGTAAATTGTTGATGGACGAGGAGTTGGTACAGGACTTATTGCAAAATATATTTGTTTCCTTATGGGAACGAAGAAAGCGATTGCCTCCTATAGAGTCTTTAAAAACATACCTTTTCAACTGTGCTAAATATCAGGCCGTCGACGTCATTCGCAAACAGGTGAAACAACGTTCTTTTGAACAACGCCACGTTTTTCCGAACCAATCGGTTTCACCAATCGAATTACAATCCGCAAAGGAGTTAGCTGCATTCCTGGAGGCCTGCACGAGGAATATGCCCAAAAAGACAAAAGAGATTTTTGACCTAAGTCGGAACGAACAACTCAATCATAAAACAATTGCGGATAGGTTACATATCGCTCCAACAACCGTAAAAAAGCAGATCAATAATGCATTGAGGTACCTGCGCTATAAACTGTCTACTACTCCTTTTTGGAATGATATGCTGTTGCTATTTATCATTGTGAATGGCGTGCAATAAAAAATAAATTTTTTATACTACCTATCGCCTCCTTCTACGACTTATGTGAAATTAATCTTTATGGATGCACATAAGCTAGCCGATCTGTTAAAGAAGTACCTAAACAATACTGCTTCTGAAGAGGAGCGAACACTTGTTGATGCATGGCTTAAACAGCGAGAAGCAAATGCATTTTACCAAGGGAAAGATGCCGACTTAACGCGCGCGCAATTCATAAAAGAAAAAATAGATAAACAGATTCGCATTAATAAATATAAGCGGACGGCGGCCAGGACCTTAGTGGGTGCTACTTGCATCTGTCTGTTCTCGTTAGGGCTTAATTATTGGACAGAAAACACAAAGGAACACTACGACGAGCAGTATGTTGTGCAGGCCTCTAAAAATCAAAAAGTCCGCATCCGAATGACGGATGGTTCTATCATTATGCTAAATGCCGAAAGCAAGTGTAGTTATTCAAAGAAGTTTGGGGTTAAGGAGAGAAGGGTACAATTGCTAAAAGGCGAAGCTTATTTTGATGTAGCAGCCAATCAGCACCAGCCTTTTGTAGTGGAAACAAGGCACAGTCGAACCTTGGTTCTCGGTACAGCTTTTAACATCAATATAAAAGAGGCGGCGGATGCTGTAACACTTAGGAAAGGGAAAGTCGCCGTAACATCGAAGCAGGTAGCGGGGCAGCATAAATCGCTCTATTTAAAACCGAATGAACGGGCCTTGATCGTCAGCAATAAAACACCCATGAAGGAACCGGCAGATGCCTTGTCAATAAGTAATTGGAACCGGATTTATTTTGAGGGGCAAACACTTGAAAATGCTGCAAACAAACTGATGCAAGTGTATGGAATACAGATCGATATTCACCGTGAAAAGCTACGAAAGGTCAGGTTCTCAGCAAGCTTCAATCTTTCGGACAAACCTACCGATGTCATTTATGAACTAGCAAAAGCCAACAACTTTAATTATAAATGGGCTAATAATCAAGTAACCCTGTACTAAACATGCATTAATGAGATAAGAAAATGAAATGAAACCAAAAAGGGGAACAGAACACAGTGCTCTGCTCCCAGCGGCATGGTTTGTAACGCGAATCACTTCATCATGCCCCGTTCAGAAATTATACCAATTAACCGAACATTTAAAGATATGGAAATCTGTATTAAAATGCCCACGTTGATAAAAAGACGGAGGGATATAATTAGTTTATTATGTATTGTTTTGTATTTACAGCTACCAATGTTTGCTGTAGGTACAATTAGAAAAAAGCAGTCGTTAAGTGAAACAAAGATAAGCATTCACAAAAACGGCACCTCCCTAAAGAACATATTAGAGGAAGTAGGCAAGCTTACCGGCTTACGGATTATATATAACGAAGAATTGGTCGCAGCTTATCCTAAGCTACAGGTCGACGAGAAGGAAAAACCGCTTGCTATAGTCTTGAATCATCTTTTAGCGAATACAAAGCTTACCTATGAGCTGCGTGCCGAAAGCATTATCATCAGTGAGAAAGATAAGTCTGTTCCGGAGTCGATTAAGAAAGAAGAAATAAATGACGCAAAACTTGCACAGGAACGCCAAATCAACGGGGTGGTAAGGGATCAAAATGGGAGTACTTTACCAGGAGTTAGTGTACGACTTGATGGAACGAACCGAGGTACTACGACCGACGAAAACGGAACATTCAGTTTAGCGGTTCCTGACAATGCTAAGCTGCTAATCTTTTCATATATGGGCTTTCGTGCGCAGGAAATACCTCTTACAGGTACCAATAGCTTAAAAGTTGTATTGCAAAGCCTCGAAAATAACCTGGAAGAAGTGGTAGTTATCGGTTACGGAACACAGCGTAAAGGTGACCTTACCAGCTCAGTGGCAACGGTTAAATCGGAAGACTTTTTAAAAGGCGCTGTGCGGGATGCTGGTCAGTTGATTCAAGGGAAGGTAGCTGGTTTAACTATTACCAATCCCAGTGGTGATCCAACCGAAAAAACGCAGGTGCTATTGCGGGGAAATACCACCATATTGGGTGCCAATTCCGATCCTTTGGTGTTAATAGACGGTGTTCCAGGTACGTTTAATACGGTAGCGCCTGAAGATATTGAGAGTATGGACGTATTGAAAGACGGCTCGGCCGCCGCTATATATGGTACAAGAGGAACAAATGGGGTGATTCTTATTACCACGAAGAAAGCGAAAGGGGATGGAATCAACCAAGTTGACTACGGCGTGTATGCTACCACTTCGCAGATCAGCCGCCGTCTTGATATGCTAACGGCAGCCGATTATAGAGCCCAAATTGCTGCCGGTGAGCGCGATGCTTCGTGGGACTTGGGGGCATCAACCGACTGGTTGGATGAAATAACTAGAAACCCTATAAGCCACGTACATAATTTGGCCTTTCGAGGAGGAAACCATAAAACAAATTACATTGCTAGTCTTAATTACCGCGCATTACAAGGAATATTTAAGCGATCAGATAACAACATCTTTCAAGGCCGACTGGAAATCAATCAATCCTTGTTTGACGACAAGGTGAATGTAAATTTTAGTATCATTGGCAATCAGACCAATTATACGGCTACCGGTGATAATGATGGTTTCAATAATTATGTTTATAGGCAAGCTATCATTAGAAACCCAACGGCTCCTATTTATGATGCAGAAGGCAAATGGCAGGAACAAGCTGGTTTATTTGAATACGAAAATCCACTCGCGCGTTTGTATGAAAGTGATGGAAAGCAGGAAATTTCTGAAATGCGCTATAATGGTAATATCAGTTATAAGCCGATCTCGGACTTGAAATTAAACGCCTTATTATCTTATGTGAAGAGCCAGCAAAATGGGGGCTATTATGAAACCAAGAATCATATCTCCACGTTAAGGGACGGAAGAAATGGTTTTGCCGCCGTCGGTTCAAATGCAAATATGACCAAACTGATGGAGCTTACAGCACAGTATAGCAAGGAAGTAAATAACCATACGTTTAATCTATTAGGCGGCTATAGTTATCAGGAAACAGATTATACCTCGCAGAGGATGACGAATTGGGACTTTCCAACCGATAACTTTAGCTACCATAACATAGGAGCTGGCAGAGCATTAAAAGAAGGTTTGACTGAAGAGACGACCTCCCGTATAACGACGAATTTAATTAGTTTTTTCGGACGTCTCACATATTCTTACAAGGATAAATACCTACTATTAGCAAGTGTAAGGCACGAGGCGGCAAGTCAGCTGTATGGTACCAAAAATCCTTGGGGAACTTTTCCGGCTGTTTCATTGGGATGGCGATTAACCAAGGAAGCTTTTATGCAAGATCAGGAAATATTTGATGATTTGAAGCTTCGCGCAGGTTATGGTGTAACGGGAAGTCAACCGAATTTAGGGTTTCTAGGCGTTGCCTTGCTTAATTATAGCGATTACTTTTATTCTAATGGTAACTGGATACAAACCTTGGCTCCGTCACAAAATCCAAATGCATATCTACGTTGGGAAGAAAAGCACGAAACCAACTTCGGTTTGGACTTTAGCATGTTCAACAGCCGGTTAAGCGGGAGCATCGATGTATATAATCGGGATATCAACGGGTTACTCTATGATTACGCGGTACCAAGTCCGCCTAATTTGTATAAAACAACGAGGGCTAATGTAGGAAAAATGCGCAACAAAGGGATTGAAGTACTTCTATCCTTTAACCCGATCAGAAAGAAGCAATTTAACTGGTCGACCTCCATTAATTTTTCAACAAACAGCAATGAGCTGATCAGTTTGTCTAACGAACTATATCAGTCGTCAAGCGATTATTTTATGACCGGATGGATCAGCGAACCGGTTAAGACTGAGTCTCACATTGTGCGTGTAGGCGATAAGATCGGTAATTTCTATGGCTTTAAAGTAATTGATATTTCAGACGACGGAAAATGGATCTATGAGGGTAGAGACGGAAATCCGGTAGCTTATGACGACTTTCCGCGCGCATTCGAAGATAAAAAAGTAATCGGTAATGGACTCCCTAAATGGTATGCGGGATGGAATCATTCCTTCCAGTATAAGCAGTTTGATTTGAATATCAGTATGCGTGGCGCATTTGGTTATCAGATTATTAACGGTGCACGGATGTATTATGAGAATACAAACTTAGAGCAATACAATCGTTTAAAATCAGCCTACGACAAGATTTATGGAAAAGCAATTTTGAACAAGCTCGTCCCCGGCGAATTTAATAGCTATTATGTAGAAAATGGTGATCATTGGAAAATAGATAATATTACACTTGGTTATACTTTTAAATCGGATAAGTGGAAGGGAGTCAAGAGCTTGCGTGTTTACGCATCCAGTTTAAATACCTTCATTATTACTGGTTATAAAGGGATCGATCCGGAAGTAAGCCGTGCAGGCCTTGATCCGGGTTATGACAACCGAGATCAATATCCGACGATACGCTCCTTTACGATCGGGGCAAATGTTAGCTTTTAAAGGAACGAAGTGTACATGGATATTATAGAAATGCTAAAAAATAATAAAGATGAAGCCGAGATGTAAGTAATATTGACACACGGGGCAGTCATTATTTACTCGAGCTCTCATCAGCCATTAAAAAATAATAAAGATGAAAATAAAGATATTCTTAATCGGTTTAATGCTATCATCATTGATCATAAACCTTTCCTGTACGAAGTTGAAAGACGATGCTTACGACCGGGTTATCGCAGATGAATTTGTGGCGTCTGGTGACGATCTAATTGCGCTAATAGGATCCGCTTATGTTCCATGGCGACATACCATGCTTCTATGGAATGGTGTCGTTCGAGCGCAAATGCTTACCGCTGATCAGGACGTATTACCCGCCCGACCCAATGGCTGGGTAGATGGTGGTGTTTATAAACGTTTACATCAGCATAAATGGACTTCTGAAGATGAGGTGGTGCGGAATTGCTGGGAACGAACATATGTAGGTGTGAATAGTTGTAATCGCATAATTTATCAGATCGAATCGGGGGCTATTGAAGTTCCAGATACCCGCGAACAAATATTGGCGGAGTTAAAGGTGCTACGTGCTTCCTATTATTATTTATTATGCGATCTCTATGGTAATGTACCTATTGTAACCCAATTTGACGTGCCGGAAGGCTATTTGCCAGAACAGAACACGCGACAGGAAGTGTATGATTTCATTATTTCAGAGATAACAGGAAATATCGATCAGTTGAGCGAAACGGTAGGTGGTAATTTTTATGGCCGTTTTAATAAGTGGGCTGCATACAGCTTGTTGGCTAAGGTATACCTGAATGCCGAAGTGTATACCGGTACAGGAAACTATGATGCTTGTATTGAAGCGTGCAACCGCATTATAGAGGCGAATAAATATGCTTTGGAGGGAAATCAATCTAATGTATTTGCTACACATAATGAAAGCTCTGTTGAAATTATTATGGCACTGGCATTTGACGAAAATTATGTGAGCGATTGGAATGCTTTCGATTTTCATATGTATACGTTACAGCCTGCAAATCAGGCAACGTACAATTTCACAGCTACCCCCTGGGGAGGAGTTTGTGTAACGCCTCAATATATTAATTCTTTTGATCCGGATGACAATCGCTTAGTCACTAATTTTATACAGGGACAGCAATATTCGTCTACAGGTGCCGCATTGAATTGCACAATGGGAGCCTTTGCCGGGCGGCCTCTTGCTTATATCAATGAGGTGCCAAGTATGGACGAATCACAAGAGGTGCATGGGTTACGCTGGGGTAAGTTTGAGTACGCCCAGGGAATAACGAATCGATTGAGTAACGATTGGCCACTGTTTAGGTATGCGGATGTCCTGTTAATGAAAGCAGAATCGCTTTTGCGAACCGGCCGACAGGATGAAGCGGCGACCCTTGTAACAGAGGTAAGGGCCCGTAATTTTAAAGCAAGCCCGGAGAAGGCCAAAGTAACCGGCGCCCAACTCTTGCAGGGAAGCGCTTATGACTATGGTAGGCGAGATAATAATGCGAATACACATGAAGGCGGTGCTGATATTCAATATGGAAGATTTTTAGATGAACTGGCCTGGGAGTTTACACAAGAGGGACGCCGTAGGCAAGATATGATTCGCTTTAATGTATTTACGAAGAAATCTTGGTTTTCGCACGATCCAAGCGCGGATTATAGAAAACTATTTCCTATTCCAAATTCTGAGTTACTGACTAATAGTAAGCTTAAACAGAACCCAGGGTATTGAGGTGTTTTGCATAGTTAAATAGGATTAGCGGCAGTTGCACTAGTAGGCATTTGCGGTTGTTTTTTGCAAAAGAAACAACAAAGCTGTCTGCAGGTTACTGTCGCTATTACGAATGAAATAAAGAATTCTTTAAAATAAATCGATCGCCTATTGCCTATAGACTCTTATTAGTAATAATAACCGCTTTACTGCGGCACCGACAAAAGTTGGCTGCCGGCAGCTAAAAGCTAATACTAATAACCTAGTGCCTAAGGCCCTAAAACCAAAGCCTAACCTTTAGATACGCTATTTAATCTACTAAGTTATTCTATCATATTCCTTAAGATTCTTATCATGATTTTATAGGAATTTATCTCGTATTGTGTTGATTAATAGTTTTTTGTGCTGTTTTGTTTTTAAGATTAAGTTGGTTCTGCTTCCGTTCTTCAATTGCCTGAACCGGTTTAGATTACTAGTTTTGATGAAACCATTATAAAAAAACGGCGGTAAGCGTGCACTATTTTAGCGTGTCATAATTGGGTTTGGTGTTTTACTTGCTACCACAGAAATTATAAACTTAATCGGATTAGATGATGAAAAACATGTACTTTAAAAGTGTACTTGTCGTTCTTGCAAGTATTTTCTTATTGTTGTCTTGTAAAAAAGTTTTACATCCTGTCAACCCGGGTGCAGAAGAGCATTTAGATGGTTATTTTTTTGACGATTTCGGCAAATTGGATAGTTTGACATGGCGCACGCCAACCAATGGTGCCACCGTAGCCCTATTGAATGGTGCCATGCAGGTAACAATGTCCGGAACCACAAAATTTAGAGGCGATATACAGCGCGTTGGCGGAGCGGTACTTAATATTAGCAACTATCCTATAATTGCCGTTAAAATGGCAAAACCGCCTAAAAGTAATTTTTTTTTCGATACGAATCTCGGTGCTTTTGATAACCGTAATAACAACCATACAGTTATCAAAATGGCTTCCGGTAATGTTTATTATTGGGATCTGAGCAAAGGAAAACTCGGCAGCAACGCACTGCCCCTTGACAGCAACATTAACTTATCGCTCTTCCAATTTAAGGTAGCGGATGTTGAATTAACTGCTGCCCAATTGGCTAACCGGCAACTTGACTATCCGGTTTATTGGGTGGGTACTTTTAAATCCGTCGAAGACCTTCGTCAAAAGGTTGGTGCGCCAAACCCTGCTCCATTTCAATTCACAGCACCGTTCAAACATCCGGGTATGTTACATACAATGGCGGATTTAAATCATATTCGTTCCTTAGTTGCCGACCAAAAGCCAAATGCTTATGCATGCTATCAGTTGTTGGCCGCTAATGGCCGTTCCTCAGCTTCCTTTAATATGGCGGGGCCCTTTACAAAACTTACAAGAGATGCAAGTCAAACCGTTGACGGGATAGGAGGAGGCGCGGTGAAATCGCGAGTAGAAAATGATTTCCTGGCTGCTTATTACAATGCCTTGATGTGGAATATTACGGGTAATGTCGCTAATGCACAAAAATCGATTGAAATTATTGATGCTTACGCTTCCACTACCACCGGTATCATCGGTGGCGATGCTGAGTTGAACGGCCTTTATGGCTTCATTTTAGCAAATGCTGCCGAAATCATGCGATCGACTTATCCACAGTGGCCCACAGCCTCTATCCAGCGTTGTGGTACTATGCTAAAGCAGATATTTTATCCGACTTTACAGAATTTCAGACCCTATGCCCATGGCAACTGGGATATTATTTGTATGAAGGCATTGATGGCCATTGCCATCTTTACCGAAGATCGGGAAATGATAAATCGAGTTGTTACTTACTTTTATCATGGTGAGGGCAATGGAAGTATCGACAATTATGTAGTATCTACCGCCGGACAACTGCAAGAAAGCAATCGAGACCAACCGCATACCATGCTGGCGCTCGGATCATTAGCTGAACTTGCTGAAATGGCTTATCACCAAGGAATAGATTTATACAAGGCTTCTAATAATGCTCTTATGAGAGGTTATGAATATACAGCCAATTATAACTTGGGAAATGAGGTGCCTTACGTGCTTTGGTATGACTACGGGGAAAGAAATTATCAAGATTACACACCAGAGGCCATATCTCCAAAGAATAGAGGAAATTTCCGATCTGTATTTGAAATTGCATTCAATCACTACGTACACAGAAAAGGCTTGGCAATGCCCTTTACTTCTCAGGTACTACAGGACCTGCGGCCGGAAGGGGCCCCATTTGGAGCCGATCACCCAGGCTATGGAACCTTGCTTTTCAATAGGTGGGAATAAAAGAGTGTACGAATAGCTATTAAACTATTTAACATATTTTCCATCAATCTACGTCCATACAGAGGTGCTTTGACGGAACTAATAAATTTATAAGCTGGATAAAGTTTGGAATGTTATTACATTTATTCAACTTTATTGAATAATAAAATATACCAATTTTATAAATGATTTTTCAACCACTTATAAATCATAGATATGCGAAACACATTTAGCTATTTACTTCTTGTTTTTTTTGCAATTGTATCCACAAATGCAAAAGCCCGGCAAACTTCAACTACTAATAACCTCATCAAAGTAGATCTTCAAAAAAAGATAGCTCCGATGAAACCGATATGGGCCTGGTTTGGATACGATGAACCTAATTATACTTATATGAAAGATGGCAAAAAGCTTCTTTCTGAACTGGCTGATTTAAGTCCGGTTCCGGTATATGTCCGTACACACAGCTTATTGGTAAGTGGCGATGGAACCGCTGCTTTAAAATGGGGCTCAACGAATGCGTATACCGAAGATGCAAATGGGAAGCCTGTTTATGATTGGAAAATTATTGACAGTATTTTTGATACGTATATTCAGAGAGGAATGAAACCCTTGGCTCAAATAGGTTTTATGCCCGAAGATTTATCATCAAATAATCCAAAACCTTATCGACATCGTTGGAAGCCCGGTGATCCTTATACCGATATTATTACCGGGTGGGCCTATCCTCCAAAAGATTACAATAAATGGCGAGAACTGGTTTACCAATGGGTAAAACATGCCGTGGAGCGATATGGAAAAGAGGAGGTAGAAACGTGGTATTGGGAGGTATGGAACGAACCTAATGGCCATTATTGGATGGCTAGTCAGGATGAGTTCTTTAAGCTTTATGATTATGCGGCGGATGGTGTTAAACGCGCACTGCCAACTGCTAAAATTGGAGGACCTAATATCGCGGGCACTTCGAGTAAAGGTGCTATGGAATGGATGAATAATTTTATAAAGCACTGCATTTCCGGTACCAATTACGCCACGGGAAAAAAGGGATCACCCTTGGAAGCCTTGCTTTTTCATGCTAAAGGTTCACCCAAGCAGGTAGACGGGAAGGTCGTGATGAACATGTCGCCACAAATGCGTGATATTGCTGCGGGTTTCCGCATAGCGTCTTCTTATCCTGAAACAAAACATTTGCCGCTTATTATCGGTGAATCAGATCCTGAAGGATGTGCAGCATGTGGTATGGCAACGAACCCTGAAAATGCTTACCGAAATGGCACCATGTATTCGAGCTATACTGCCGCTTCCTTCGCAAGGAAGTATTTGTTAGCTGATGATGCAAAAGTGAATTTTCTGGGCGCGGTATCTTGGTCTTTTGAATTTGAAAATCAACCTTGGTTCTACGGCTTCCGTGATTTGGCAACCAATGGAGTTGATAAACCGGTACTGAATGTTTTCAGAATGTTTGGTATGATGAAAGGCGATCGTATATCAGTAGAGAGTAATCGAATGTATCCACTTGAAACGGTACTTGATTCCAGTGTGCGTGGACCAAAAACGGATATTGGCGCATTGGCTACTAAAGATGGAAAATCAGCAGCGGTGATGGTTTGGAATTATCACGATGCCGATGAACAGGGGCCTGCCGAAATTGTGAATGTAGTTTTAGCGCATATACCAGCTAAGGATGCCACGCTCCATCTGTATCTTATTGACGACGAGAATAGTAATTCTTACGAAGTTTGGAAAAAAATGGGCTCACCGCAAAAGCCAAGTCAACAGCAAATCTCAACGCTTGAGCAAGCGGGTAAACTAAAGTGCATTTTGGAAAAAAGAATAGATATAAACGCGGGCAAAGCCCTTGTGCCTTTGTCGTTAAAACGACAAGCGGTAGCGCTTATTAAACTGGACTGGTGAGGCTGTTTTTAATCATTACTGCATAGCGTAGATGAAGAATATTTTATGACGGAGATGGTTTGATCAAATAAGCTTAACTTTTTATTTTACGCTTGTTAATAATTGGATGTTTAGTGAAAAACGAAATAAAAGTCCTAAAGAGCATGTTTTAACATCTTTAGCTGTGGGCGACCGCATCAGGATACTAAGGATGAATCAGCGGAGAACCTTGCAGGACGTGGCGGATGGCTCAGGACTTTCCAAAAGCATGATCTAAAAATTGAAAATAACAAGGCTATTCCTTCATCTCTATGTTAAAGGCGAATCCACCAACGGGAGTTTACTTTAAGGAAATTCCATTTTCGGTAAATTTTAAATATTTTTAACGATTGTAATCAATTTTAATTTGCCGATATGCTTCGCAACCTGTTTTGTTTAATCTTTTTTCTAAACTACCTAACTGTATGTCTGGCACAAGTGCCACTTGATCATAGTAAATATAGGGACAGTTTAAATATGGTTTTGAAAGGCACCGCGTCTGATAGTGTTAAAGCACGAACAAGTTTTCTTTTAGCTGAATATTGGTCCGCTAAGGATACAATCAAAGCAAAGCGATACCTTGAACAAGGAACGCAATTGAGCCGTAACTACCCTTATCTACAGGGAATACGTTATTATTTTGAAGGTTCTTTTGAAGAAGAAAGGAAAAAAAGTGAGGACATTTATTTAAAAGCGGACGACGCTTTACGCAAATATACAGGTCGGGATGTTTATTTATTTCGATCAAAAATTTGGCGGAAGATTGGTTTGTGGAAACAATTGGATGATGACGAAAAGGCTTTCACCGATATTTTAGTAAATAAAGCCATTCCGTTTGCCCAAAAGTCCGGCGACTATTCGCTGGTTGGTGATAATTACCTGGCAATGGGGATTGTTTTCAAAAATAAACGGCAACTGGAGAAATCTGAAAAATACTGCTTGAAGGCGATTGAGACATTAAAGGATGCACACGCTGAGCCCGGATTATTGGCGAAAGCCTACGTTACTAATGCTGAAAATTATGTTTTTCTGGAAAAGTACCCGAAGGCAAAAGCGATGCTGGATAGCGCACGTGTTTTACTCGCTCCTTTTCCCGAGTCTGAACATTTTCTGCGCTATTATATGATAGAAGGAATGTACTTTACCGTAGTTAGAGCCCCTGTTAAAGCGCTGAAAAGTTTGGATAAAGGAATCGGATTAGCAAAAAAGCTAAACATGACCTATGACGAGCAGAGTTTGGTGTTCCAAAAATTTTATGTCTACTATGAAAACGGAGACTATCAACGAGCAAAAGAAGTACTTCATCAGCTATTAAATCGAAAGGAATTGATGTCACTTGCCGTAAATAGATTGCAAATTTATGAAGGATTGGCGGAAACGAATGTAAGGTTGAAAGATATGTCTTCTGCTTATAACTGGTTAAAGCAATATAGTGTTTTGAGTGATAGTTTGAATGCGAGTAAACTGAAAAATGATATACACGAACTGGAAGTCAAGTTTAGAAATGCAGAGAACGAAAAGAAAATCAGCGAATTGAAAGCGGAGAATGATCGAACTGTACTGGAAGCCCGTAACAATCGTCTCTTTAACTGGCTATTAGGAGCTTTAAGTCTGGTATTATTGTTAGCTTCCTTTTTCTCGTTATGGTATTACCGGAATAATAAAAAGTTGTCGGAACAAAAGGAACTAAATTATCGACAGCAATTAAAGGAAGCCGAACAACAACGACAGCTTGAGTATAGTTCAGCCTTATTAGAAGGAGAAGAGAAGGAACGTCGACGTTTAGCACGTGATTTGCATGATGGTTTAGGCGGCTTGCTTGCCAATGTAAAGATCAATCTTTCGGGTTTGGAGTCGAGAGCTGAAACCAATGTAATTGTAGAGGATTTAGGCGGCATCATTAATCAGGTTGATGGTTCACTGACAGAATTGCGCCGTATAGCCCATAATATGATGCCTATGGCGCTTATCAAATTTGGTTTAGAGATCGCGTTGGAAGATCTTTGTGATTTCTTTAGAAACGAGGTAACCTACATAAGTTTTCAGGCATTTGCTATACAAAAGGATATACCTGAACAGGTACAAGTGAGTATTTACAGGATAATACAAGAGTTATTGACAAATGCTGTACGTCATGGAAGGGCTAGCCAAATTGTGTTGCAATGTAGTCAAAATGAAAATCGCTTTTTCATTACCATGGAAGATAATGGCAGGGGTTTCGATAAAAGTATATTGAAAACTAAGAAAGGTATCGGCCTGAACAATATGGAGAGTAGAGTGTCCTTTTTGAAAGGAAATCTAGAGATTGATTCAGCAATAAACGAGGGAACTACCGTGAATATAGAATTATCTATACGCTAATTAGCGACCTCGTTATTCTTTTTTCTGAACTTTAAAATGCTTAGCAAAGGTTACCCTGTGTTTTCTGATAAATCCTGATAGATTAGAGCAATTGCCGTTAGAAAATATAGCCTACCTCGAACTCCAATTTACGTTAGAGAACCGTTAGACTCCATTAGATGAATAATAAGATTGAACTCAGAATTAGCATGCGATTATCAATAATATGATTAAATTAGAATGCCAATTTTGGCTTAGCAGATAAAAAATAATTGTAAAGATGCGAAATAAGCCTTATTCATCTATTGAGAACATTGTCATCGCTGCAGATATTGGTGGTTCACATATCACGGTTGCTCCCATCGATATTTCTTTGTCACAAACGGTTTCAGAAGAAACGTTTCGCGTGCGTGTAAATAGTAAGGGAACTCGTGAGGAAATTTTGGATGCTTGGTTAAATGCGTTGGAGACAGCTTTTTCCTCCTTTGATGAACGTCCTGATAAATTAGCCTTAGCGATGCCAGGTCCATTTGATTATGAAAATGGTATTTCCTTTATACGAGGGTTCGATAAATATGAGAGCTTATATGATATCAACATAAAAGAAGAATTAGCAAATACATTAAATTTATCTCATAAGCACGTTTTGTTTAGAAACGATGCAGAAGCTTTTCTGCACGGTGAAGTAGCGACGGGTTTAGTAGAGATGAATAATCGTGTTTTAGGCCTCACATTAGGCACAGGCATGGGAACAGCGTTTAGTCATGTTGGAAAGACCACCGATTTGAACTTGGGAAGTATGACCTACGAAACAAGTATTGCAGATGATTTTTTTACAACGCGTTGGTTTGTAAAACGTTATGAGGCATTAAGCGGAAATAAGGTTGCAAATGTCGAGGCGCTTAGCGAGTTGGTTGAAAAAGATCGGGCAGTGGAAGTACTATTTGAAGAATATGCGGACGGGTTAAGCAGTTTCCTTGCCGATCATATTGCCGGTTTAAAGATTGATACCTTGGTTTTTGGCGGCAATATTTCAAAAGCGAGCCGACTTTTTTTGCCTCAATTTTCTGCAAGGTTAGCCAGTCTCGGCGCTACACCTACCATCAAAATGGCTCAACAAGGGGAACAATCGGCAATGATCGGAGCGGCATTTTTATTTAAGGAAATCGAAGGTTTATATGCACATAAAATAATAGCTTAAAAAAGACGATTATGACTTATCCTACACGTATTGCATTGATTGCAGCTTTAGGGGGCTTCTTGTTTGGTTTTGAAACAGCGGTCATTTCGGGAGCAGAGAGAACAATACAAGAATTTTGGAAGCTTGATGCTTTTTGGCTCGGATTTACAGTTGCGGCCAGTTTGATTGGGACGGTTTTCGGTTCTCTGATCATAGGTTCTCCTGCTCAAAAATACGGAAGAAAGAAAGTACTCATCGGTATTGCTTTATTGTATTTGCTTTCTGCAATTGGTTGTTCAATTGCTCAACAATGGATATTGTTTGTTCTTTTCCGTTTTTTAGGAGGAATTGCTGTGGGAGCGTCCTCTGTGGTAGGACCCATGTACATTGCCGAAATTTCCCCTGCACGAAGTCGCGGTCGACTAGCCGGGATGTTTCAACTTAATATTGTAGGTGGTATACTGATCGCCTACTTGACGAATTATCTACTATCAAATACTGGTGATGACAACGCTTGGCGCTATATGCTTGGTATTATGGCTGTACCGGCCGTGTTATTTTTTGTTTTACTTCAGCTGATTCCCGAAAGTCCGAGATGGTTGGTATTGAATGACCGGGATGAAGAGGCAGAGCAGATCTTCGTTCGACTTGGCGAAAAAGGCGCGTCGCAACTTATCCGTGAGGAGCATCGTTTGGCAAGTGGCGGTACACGCGAAACACTCTTCAACGGCAAGTATAATAAACCCATACTTTATGCCATTTTGCTTGCTATGTTTAATCAGCTCTCCGGCATTAATGCTATTCTGTATTATGCGCCGCGAATTTTTGAAATGGCTGGCTTCAATAAAGCGGATGCCTTTCAACAGTCAGTTTATATCGGGCTCGCTAATTTTCTATTTACAGCGTTGGCCATGACTGTCATCGATCGTTTTGGGAGAAAACGTCTACTGTTGACAGGAACGGTAGGTATGGTCGTGTTTTTAATCTTAACTGCCATCTCGTTCAGTGATCCGGAAGCAGCTGATAAGCATGTTATTGTCTACTTAATTGGATTTATTGCTTTTTTTGCCTTTTCGCAGGGAGCTGTTATCTGGGTATTTATTTCCGAAATCTTTCCGAATTCAGTGCGTTCACAAGGTGGGTCGCTCGGAAGCTTTACCCATTGGATTATGGCCGCTATTATTTCTTGGGTATTTCCCATCATTGTGGAAGGTAGTGCTATGGGAGGCTTTTATTCCTTTGTTTTCTACGGCGCCATGATGTTCTTGTCCTTCTTATTTATCTGGCGGGTTATGCCGGAGACAAAAGGGAAAAGCTTAGAACAGATCCAGAAGGAATTGGGGATTTGATAGGTTTTGAGTAACGATGTTGTTGGCAGTTCAATTAGCAGAATGCTTTAAGGGATATAGTTTGAAGCTGATCTTAGTCAAGGTGACAACTATTATTTGTGTTTCAAAGGTAGGAACTAGGAAGGGCCAAAGGTGCCGCAAACGGTTCATATTAAACTCACCAATGTTTTCTGAGTAAGGGGGCGTCATATATTAAAAGCGGTTGATTGGATTTCGATTTTATGAAAGAAGCATCACGCAATCTTTAAAAGACCGAGGTTTTCATTTTTTTGCAAAAAACTATTATCTTCGATTGTTATCCTCTTATACAATCTGGAAATGTTAAAACACCTTCTTATCAAACGAATGCTGCAACGGACGCTTCTATTGCTGTCAGGTTGCTTTTTAAGTACACTCGCTTTTGCTGAGATTTCGGTCAACAGCTTGTTTAGTGATCATATGGTACTTCAACAAGGCACAACTGTCCCTGTTTGGGGTACATCAACCAAGACGGGGCGGGTGACTGTGCGATTCAACGGACAGGAGCTTAAGTCTAAGGTTTCCAATGGCAAATGGATGGTGAAGCTTAAACCCATGGCTGTTTCCAAGGAACCCTTAACCATGGAAGTTTTTGCCGAAGACACTATACGTATTCATGATGTATTAATTGGTGAGGTGTGGCTTTGCAGTGGGCAATCTAATATGGAACGGCAACTTGGTCCACGTCCACCGCAAAAGCCTATACTTGGTTGGGAAGCAGAGCGAGATCGGGCTAATTATCCCTTAATCCGTCAATTTTATGTGCCGCTGAAGTATGCAGAAACACAACAAGATGATGTTGATGGAAAATGGAAAGTATGCAGTCCAAACACGGTAGTAGACTTTTCCGCTGTCGGCTATTTCTTCGCAGCGGATTTATATAAGCAGCTTGAAGTACCCATAGGAATTTTATTTTCTGCCTTTGGCGGAACACCTGCTGAAGATTGGACAAGTAGGGCAGCTTTGGAGCGTAATCCGGAACTAAATGAGTTGGTTAAAAATTATGTTGAAACCATGAATGTCGGCTATCATCCAAAGGGGCAGTGTGTTTCGGGCTTATATAATGGCATGATCCATCCGCTGCTTCCCTTTGCAATTAAGGGTGTCGCTTGGTATCAGGGAGAATCTAATAATAATCGGGCAGAGCAATATGAAATGGTGCTCACGAATATGATAAAAAATTGGCGCACCGATTTTAATCAAGGTGATTTTCCCTTTTTAATTGTTCAGATTGCACCACATAAAGATATGAAGCCCGAATTAAGGGATGCGCAACGTATGGTAGTAGCACAAGTACCTAATACGGCATTGATTGTAACTACCGATTGTGGAGATGCGATGGATATACATCCGACCAATAAAAAGCCCGTAGGTGAACGTTTGGCACTTGCCGCCCATGCCCTCGCTTACCATGGCAAGGAGGAGTATCAGGGACCTATGTATAGTGCGTACAAAATAAAAGCTGATAAACTATACTTAACATTTAAGCATATTGGAAAAGGACTGGTAAGCCTTCCTCAAGAAGAGAAATTAAAGGGATTTGAACTTGCCGGAGCCGACGGCGTGTATTACCCTGCGATGGCTTCTATCGAAGATACTACGATCGTGTTAAGTAGCGATCGGGTAAAAAAGCCAAAGCAGGCCCGTTATGGTTGGGCAAATGTGCCTGATGTAAACTTTTATAATAAAGACGGTTTGCCGGCATCTCCGTTTATTACCGAAGATGTTAATGAGAAAAATTAGCTCTTTGTTTCCCGACCGCCATTTTAAATTGGTTGATAAATAGAAAACTTATTAAAAAATGCTATCTTGTCTTAGCCTAAATCAATTTTCTTTGGGGTGTCGCAACTAACAACCTTGATTACAAGCTTCTCCATAATCATACTACACCAAGATAAGACAAACGAGGTACTTTCTTCGAGGTGAGTCCAGGGTGAGTCCACATTGAGTCCAGGGTGAGTCCAGGTTTTTATAGCAAAAACCTGGACTCAATGCGGAGATAGTCTTCTCAAATAATGTTTGCATGGAGAAGATGGTAGCTACTTGGTATTAAGAAGGTGTTTGCTGTATTGGATATCCGTTAAAGGCAAGTGAATGGACCTCAAAAAAGTTCTACGAATATACTAAAAATCATTAAAAAACCTGCATTTTAATACTGTACCTCAGGGATTACCTTCGGTGAACTCCTATTGATCGGTTTCGTTTTTATATATAAAGGTGTTTCTATTAAAAGAACATTTATTTTATACATCCCACTTGCTGCGCCCATTGGGGCAAGGTGCTTCGGCTTGTCTATTCCGTTGCAACTCGTGGTCAGATGCCCATCCGTGAATCGGAGCCACCCTCTTGCGCAATGGCATGCCCTTCGTTCGTCGATTCACTCATTACCACCTGCTTCGCACGATAATGGTGAAGGGGCATCTTTGACTGCCGGTTGCTACCTCCACAGACTAGGCCATTGATGCACTTCGGAACGGCAGTGCTGATACCAGGCTACAGTGCGTAGGGCAAAACGGCCTCACAGCATGAGCGTGAAGAAGATTTAGGATAGCCGAGGACAAAAAATCATGTGAAGAAGCGAAGGGGAAGACTGGCGGGAAGGAGCGGCTCCACAGGATTCAACATTGGGCCTAAATCTTTAGCGAAAGGATGTGCAGCCTTGATGTTTGCCTCTCTTTGCATCAAGGTAAAGAGAGATGAAATAAAAAAAATCATCAAGATAAAACGTAAATAAAATTGACTAAAATAAATGTTCTTTTTTAAAGACGAAATCCCTGATTACCTCGGTGAACTCCCGTTGGTCGGTTTCGCCTTTAACATATAGATAAAGGTGTTTATATTAAAAGCGAAATTCTTGCATATACAGCGGGAATTAAGCGTAAATATCCGGTGTTTTTCATGCTTTTATTTGATTTATTGAATAGTATTAATATATTTGATTTATAATTGTTATTGTAACACTTATTTTCTAACCAATTAATACAAATGAGAAGTAACCCACTGTGCTTGGTATCCTCTTTCTTGATCTTTATTAGCTTATGGCTTGGAATGAATCAGCGATCATTGGCTCAAAGAGTTAAAATGGAGCCGTTTCCTTTAGCATCCATACGATTAGCTGCTGGCCCATTAAAGGACGCGCAGGAAACGGATCTCCGATATATATTGGCATTGAACCCGGATCGTTTGCTAGCTCCTTATTTAAGAGAGGCGGGGCTTGAGCCGAAAGCCTCTAGTTATGGTAACTGGGAAAACACAGGCTTGGATGGCCATATAGGGGGGCATTACCTTTCGGCACTATCGCTTATGGCTGCAGCAACAGAAAATCAAGTTATACAGGATAGACTTACTTATATGTTAAGCGAGTTAAAACGTTGTCAGAATCAAGATTCGGACGGCTACGTGGGCGGTATACCGGGAGGCAAGCAAATGTGGAACGACATTAAAAGAGGGAAAATAGAGGCCCAATCTTTTTCTCTAAATGGAAAATGGGTTCCCATTTATAACATTCATAAGCTCTTTGCCGGTTTAATTGATGCATATCGTTATACAGGCAATGAGCATGCCCGGCAAATGGTTCTTAAGCTAGGGAATTGGTGGTTAAGTGTTTTCGGTGGACTTACTGATGAACAGATTCAAACGATATTACGTTCGGAACATGGTGGAATTAATGAAGTTTTTGCGGATTTAGCGCAGATAAGTGGTGATCAAAAATACTTAACCATGGCTAAACGACTTTCGCACCGTGCCATATTGCAGCCCTTAATTGCTGGAAAGGATGAACTGACCGGCTTACATGCCAATACGCAAATTCCGAAGGTCATTGGCTTTGAAAAAATTGCGGCGCTGGCCGATAGTATGAGCTGGGCGAATGCTGCTCGTTTCTTTTGGGAGACCGTCGTAGAACATCGTACCGTATCGATCGGTGGGAACAGTGAAAGTGAACACTTCCATGCACTTAATAGCTTTGGAAAAATGCTATCCTCGCGTGAGGGGCCTGAAACCTGTAATACCTATAACATGATGAAGCTCTCCAAAGATCTTTTCTTACAGGGGCCGGATCGCAAATTCATCGATTATTATGAAAGAGCAACTTATAATCATATCCTTTCATCACAGCATCCGAAGGAAGGCGGCTTTGTATATTTCACACCAATGCGTCCCAATCACTACAGAGTGTATTCGCAAGCGCAGGCTTGTTTTTGGTGCTGTGTGGGTAGTGGTTTAGAAAATCACGGTAAATATGGTGAGTTAATTTATACGCATAGTGGACAGGACCTCTACATCAATCTCTTTATCCCGTCTACATTGAAATGGCAGGAACAGGGCATATCGCTGACGCAGCGTACACGGTTTCCCTATGAACAGAAAAGCAGTGTAACAATTGAGGTGGAAAATCCAAAAACCTTTTCCGTGTTTATTCGTAAACCAAAATGGTTAGGAAAACAACCTATCAACCTATTAGTAAACGGAAAGCTGATAAGCTATCAGGAAGATAAAGAATATTTGAAAATCAATCGTAAATGGGTAGGGCAATCGATTATTACTTTTAATTTACCTATGCAAATCAATGCGGAGCTGCTGCCCAGTGGCGAGCCTTGGGTTTCTTATACCTACGGTCCCATTGTGTTGGCTTCAAAAAATGGAACGGAAGATTTAAAGGGGCTTTTTGCAGATGACAAACGAATGGGACATATCGCTGCGGGAGCATTACTTCCGATGGATGCCAATCCGATCCTTGTACCTGAAAGTGGGGAACTTAATAAGTACGCAAAAGTTCTGGATGCGAATAAGTTGTTGTTTGAACTCGATCACTTATATAAAAATGGCAAAGCAACGAAAGTAACGTTACAGCCTTTCTTTTCGGTACATGATGCGCGTTATACCGTTTATTGGCGTACGGCCGACAAACGGTCATTAGATAGTATTGCCGGTGTTGCACGTCAGCGCGAAGAAGCACAGTTAAAGCTAGATAGACAAACCATAGATGTAGTAGTATCGGGTGAACAGCAACCTGAGTCAGATCATCATATGCAGCAAGAGGATTCCTATACAGGTGTGTTGGGTGATTATCATTGGCGTGCGGCAAGGGGATGGTTTAGTTATGAAATGCTTAACAATGGTCGACAAAGTAAAAAAATAAGCATTAAACATGAACATGATGCAACCGCTTGCTATGAACTATGGATAAATGATAAAAAAGTTTCCGTAACGTCTCGAACGACAGACGCAGAAGGAATTGATATTTCCACCTTTAATCTAGAAGCCGCTGATACGGATCAAGATAAATTAAGGGTAAAAATCAAAGCATGTAATAAAAAAGCTACGGGAAAAATTTTAGAAATAAGGTTGTTGAAATAAGTGAATATTCTTCGTTTGAAAGCTAATAACAAATAAACCGTATACAAATTCATGAAAAAGTACTTGATATTACTTATTGCCTCTACGTTACTAAGCTTGACGCGCGCAGGTGCTGCTGAGATGACGAAAGAACCGGATTCCGCCTATATTTTTGCCTATGCTTCTCTAAAAAATGGAGGACGGAACGGCTTACATTTCGCATGGAGTATCGATCGCAAAAAGTGGCATGCAATAGGACCGGAGTACAGTTACGTCCGTTGCGATTATGGGACTTGGGGAGCTCAGAAACGGATGCTTACACCTTTTTTGTTCTATGGTCCTGATAGCTTATGGCATGCTGTCTGGTCGGTCAACGAAACTGACGGTGTTGTTGTGCACGTAACTTCAAAAGATCTTGTGTATTGGAGAAGACAATCTTATCCTATCTTGATGCAAAAAGAGAATTGTTTGCTTCCCGCTCTTTCCTTTGATAAAGAGCATGGAAAATTTATAGTGGAGTGGAAGAGTACGAATGGGGGAGCCGATGCTACTTATTATAGAAGTAGTACACTTGACTTTAAAAATTATACACCTCCAGAACCAGTTGCTAAAGCTACGTTTGATAATAGGCATACTATACGTTTGGAAAATGGGGAGGAAAATGGAACCGTCCATAAAGTGTCTTGGAATGTAATTAAAGGTTTACTGCAGGCTCAACAGCAAGCAGCCTATGAACAGGAATTATGGTCGGAGAAAACGGCTGAAGATGGTATTCGATTCGCTTCTTTAAAACCAGTCGATGTGGAGGTACAAATTGACGTGGAAAATAAAAAGAAAATCAGTGATTTGCTAATGGGTGTTTTTTTCGAGGACATTAATTATGCTGCTGATGGTGGTTTATATGCCGAATTAGTGCAGAATCGAGATTTTGAATATCGCTTAAGTGATAAAAAAGGTAGCGATACCAGCTGGCATAGTTATAAGGCATGGTCTTTAAAAGGAGAGGAGGGAACATTTAAGATAGATAGCGTAAACCCTTTACACCCAAATAACGTACATTATGCGATTTTAAATATTGAAAAGGCAGGCACTGCTTTGGTCAATGCCGGTTTCGACGGCATTCCATTAAAAGCCGGAGAGCGTTATAATGTCTCTTTATTTGCGAGGAACCCGCAAGAGAAAGCCATAGCGCTTCTAATCCGTTTAATTGATGAGCATGGTAAGCTATTAGGTGAAGCTCGCATTCGGGCTATTAAAGGTAATTGGAGAAAGTATGAAGCGGCGATTTCAGTGAAAGCAGACGCGGCCAAAGCATCGCTGGAGATTATTCCACAAGAGGCGGGGGAAATAGCGCTTGACATGATTTCGCTATTTCCGGAGAAGACTTTTAAAGGGCGGAAAAATGGTTTGCGTGCAGACTTAGCGCAAACCATAGCTGATCTACATCCGCGGTTTGTTCGTTTTCCAGGCGGCTGTGTCGCACATGGAGATGGTTTGGGAAATATGTATCGTTGGCAAAATACAATTGGTCCGTTGGAAGCTCGGGTACCGCAACGAAATTTATGGAATTACCATCAAACGGCCGGGCTTGGTTACTTCGAATATTTCCAGTTTTGTGAAGATATTGGGGCTGAGCCAGTACCGGTAGTTCCGGCGGGTGTGCCTTGTCAAAACTCATCCACGGGCGGTGCCGGTCAGCAAGGCGGGGTACCGATGGCAGAGATGGAAGCCTATATACAGGAGGTGCTGGATTTGATTGAATATGCGAACGGAGATACGCATACAGTTTGGGGGAAAAAGCGCGCAGAGGCAGGCCACCCAAAACCATTCAATCTAAAATATATCGGTATCGGTAATGAAGATCTTATATCCGATATTTTTGAAGAACGTTTTACCATGATCTTTAACCGGGTACGCGAAAAACATCCTGAAATAACAGTGATCGGTACGGTTGGGCCAAGTTTTGAAGGTACTGATTATACGGAAGGTTGGCTGATTGCTAATAAACTTCAAGTACCTATGGTGGATGAACATTATTACCAGTCACCGGGTTGGTTTATTCATAATCAAGCATATTACGATAAGTATGATCGATCAAAGGCTAAGGTATATTTAGGTGAATACGCGGCTCATTTGCCAGGTAGGCCTAGTAACCTGGAAACGGCTCTCGCCGAGGCGATACATTTAACAAGCTTGGAGCGTAATGGGGATGTGGTTAGCATGGCTTCCTACGCACCTTTATTAGCTAAAGAAGATCATACGCAATGGAAGCCCGATCTTATTTATTTTAATAACACAGAAGTGAAACCTACGGTCGGTTACTTTGTACAGCAGATATATGGGCAACATGCCGGTGATATTTATCTGCCCACTCAAGTTCGCTTATCCAACACCGAAGAGGCTGTTAAAAAACGTTTGGCTATATCGGTCGTACGTGATACAAAATCCGGAGATGCCATTGTGAAAATAGTTAACCTTTTACCGGTTAGTACACGGGTGGCTTTGAATTTAGAACCGTTAGGCAACATCTCAACTGATGCCTTAAAAATCAGCTTAGCGGGGAATCCGGAAGATGAAGCGCTCAGACCAAAAAGTACGCCGATAGCTGTAACGAAGAACTTCAAAGATGAATTACCTGCCTACTCCTTTACGGTGCTCCGATTTAAGATAGTTGAGTAGTAGAGTAGGGAACTAGATGATTAGCCAATTAGCCAATTAGTTAATTAGCCAAATAGCCAATTATTCGTAAGTGTTTGCTTTTTTCGGCACTCATGAGCTCCCTAAGGTCGGTTAGCCAATTTGATAATGGAGCCTGCTTGCCGCATGTGGGTGCTTAGGGCCTACTGCTTATAGCTAATTGCTATTATAATCACGATATGAAACCCTTCCGTTCCACAAATGGAACGGAAGGGTAGATAACGATATATTTTAATAGCTCCGTTGTTCTTTTAAATCAATAGGTAACCGGTAAATCCTTTTTCCGGTTGCAGCATAGATGGCGTTGCACAAAGCAGGCGTAAAGGGCGGTACGGGAGGTTCACCAACGCCGGTTGGTTTAGCTTCGCTGTCCACAATATGGACATGAATCTGTTGAGGTGACTCGGGCATGCGTACAATTTGATAAGCATCAAAGTTGTTTTGTACGACGGCTCCATTTTCTACGGTGATTTCGCTTTTTAGGGCGATGCTCGTAGAGAATTGCGCACCCCCTTCAAATTGTGATTTAATTCGATCCGTATTGACTGCCGTACCGCAATCTACCGCATAATGCACATGAGGAATATTGATTTTGTTATCCGGACCTACTTTTACTTCCACTATACAAGCAACATAGGTCAGAAAACTTTTATGCGCTGCAAAACCCAGTCCCGAACCCGCAGGTAGTTTTTTACCCCAACCTGCTTCTTTGGCGACTCGTTCTATGACTTTTTTCATACGCGCAGTCTCCCAAGGATAGGTACTGATATCCTCTCCGTAATTACCATATTTTCCATTCACCATCTCCTCATCAAAGGTGATCGAACGATCGTCTCCCAGGAGAGATAGTGCCTGTTGAACGGGGTCTATTCCTCGCGCTTCAGCCAGTTCATCCAACATCGTAGCAATGGCAAAAACCTGTGGAATATTCCGTACCGAACGGAGCCATCCAATTCTTAAATGTGCTTTTGCATCATGGGTTTCCACCCTGACGGCAGGTACATTGTAAGGAAAGTCGCTTGCTCCTTGGCCCAATTCACCGTCGGCAGGTTGTAATACCGACGCATCAAAAGTAGCGCTAATGGAGGGGTAGGCTATATGATGGTTCCAGCCGCTTATTTGATTGTTCTGATCAATAGTGGCGGTAATTCGCTGCACACTCAGTGCATGAAAGAAATCGTGATGCAAATCGTCTTCACGCGTCCATTGCACTTTAATCGGGAAACCGGATTCTTTAGCTAACAAGGCCGCCTCTACGATAAAATCGGGTTTCGATTTCCTTCCAAAACCGCCACCCAATAGGGTTACATTGACTTTTACATCTTCCGCGGAAATTCCTAGAAATTGAGCGATGGCGTCTCTGGCTCCCTGTGGATGTTGTGTTGGGGCCCAAACTTCGCATTTTCCGTCTTTTACCACTGCTAAAGCATTAGGAGGTTCGATGGTTCCATGTGCTAAATACGGAGCTATATAGGTATGTTCAATGACTTTTTTAGCCTGTGCTTTTGCTTGATCAAAGTTACCGCGATTTCTTCTGAGCGTACCTTTTTTCAAAACCTCTTTACTCAGTTCCTCTAATTGTTGCGCGGAGTTGTAAGTAGCATGTTCTCCTAAATCCCAAGTTACGTCTAAAAGGTCCCGACCTTTAATAGCTGCCCAGGTATTCGCTGCAATTACGGCTACACCACTTAAGGGTTTTTCAATCGTAGGCGGAATATCCCCTCCTTTAATAGGGATAACTTTTAGTACGCCAGGCACAGCCAGTGCTTTTTTGTCGTCATATGATTTTACTTTACCACCTAGCACAGGACAGCGTTTAATCACCGCTATTTTCATATTATCGACAACGGCGTCGATGCCAAAAACGGCCGTACCACTAACGATTTCGTGTAGGTCTATGATGGGTGTTGCTTTACCGATCAACGTGAATTGCTGTCTTTCCTTTAGTTTAATGTCTTGTATGCGGGGAATAGGTGAGTTTTTAGCAGATTCTATTAATTCTCCAAAATCAATTGCTTTACCGGAGGCTTTGTGTACAACTTGATTTTTAGCGGTATCGCATTCCTCAATGGGGACTTGCCACAGCTTAACTGCCGCTTGAATTAGCAATAATTTGGCAACCGCACCGGCCTCGCGCATAGGTTTATAAAACATTCTCACAGAAAAGGAACCGTCGGTGTTCTGGCTTCCATATTTCTTTTCATCCCCCTCTGCTTGTACAATGCGAACTTTATGCCAATCGGCCCCTAGCTCGTCTGCTACAATAAGGGGAAGTGAGGTGCGTATACCTTGTCCCATTTCAGAACGATGGGCAATAATGATCACTTCTCCTTTAGATGTAATCTGTAGGTACACATTGGGAGCGAGGGAACTGATCTTTTCTCCTTTCTCATTGCAGCTGAAAAAACTAACGCCGAGGGCGAAACTGCCCGCAAGCATACCGCCTATTTTTAGAAAATCTCTTCTTGATGCTTTAAAGATTTGTGAACTTACGTTCTTCAGGTCTTTTTTATCGAATGTAGGTATGTTCATATTGTTGATTGCCTTGGTTGATAATAAAAACTATGCGCCGGCGATACTTAAAATAGCTGTTTTTATGCGATTATATGTACCACATCGACATAAGTTACCTTGCATTGCTTGTTCGATTTCCTGCTCCGAAGGGCGGGGATTACTTTTTAACAGCGCTACCGCATTCATGATCTGGCCAGTTTGACAATAACCGCATTGCGGTACAACATACTGCTCCCAAGCCTTTTGAACAGGGTGATCACCATGATCCGAAATTCCCTCGATGGTGGTGATTTTTCCCTTTCCAACTGCTGATATAGGGAAACTGCATGATCGAATAGCGGTGTCATCTAAATTGACCGTGCAGGCACCGCACAGTGCTTTGCCACATCCAAATTTTGTTCCCCGCATACCCAGTACATCTCTTAAAACCCATAAAAGCGGCATGTCGTCCATTACATCCACCTCGTAGGTTTTATCGTTTACCAGAATTGAATATTTTGCCATGTTGTTTATAAGTTGAGTGTTTACAATGTTGATAGCCGTCACCTTATCTTTCTTAAATGGATCAGTAGGAAGTTAAACGGTAATGGGCTTTTGTCTATCAATATGAACAAACTTAAAAAATAATCTCCGTATTTTATCGCACTTTTTACTAACTAATTGCGAAGTGTAATCGTCTCCAATGCCTGAATTGGATAAGATACAGTCAATGAATGGAATTATATAATTAGCACTGAATTTTAATGATGTCACAATTGTTTTGTATATCCAATCTGTTTTGAGTAAATTTATTTAACATCTTAAGATTCCTCATTATGGTTACTATCCGTCAATTCAGAGAATTAGCTTTATCACTTCCTGAAGTAATGGAACGAGCACACTTTGATAAAGCATCTTTTGTAGTTAATAAAAGGATTTTCGCTACACTTTCTGAATTCGAAAACAGCGCATGCGTTAAACTTTCGGAAATCGATCAATATGTTTTTTCCTCATTTAACAAATCCAGTATTTATCCAGTGCCAAATAAATGGGGTAAGCGGGGATGGACCTTTCTACTGCTTGATCACGTTGAAGAGGAGCTTTTCAAAGACGCGGTAATAACGGCCTATTGCAATATTGCACCTAAGAGGTTGGAGGAACGAGTGAAAAACAAAGAATAGGAAAAATAAAAGCTGCCGATCATTGATCGACAGCTTCATAAAATCAGGCTGCATGCTTCCTATATAACCAGGGAGCAACCGGCTTGTTCATGCGCCATAAGCCTCTTCTTTTTTGCTTTGCGTTTCTTTCAAGATCAGCAAATTCTTTTGAATGATCAAAGCTAAGATAGTGCCATGCAAGTCCTGCTTTCAGCAGCTCTTTATTTAAATTTTTTCCATTTGGTAGGATAACGATACCGACTTTACGACCATAACGATCCGCTTGTTTTATTTCGACTCTTATCACTTGCCGAAAGCAACGGTCGGCTGTAAACTGCCTCGCTATCATACCATAGTCTTGACGGCGTTCAGGGCAATCAATACCATATAAACGGATTTTCAGTTGTTGTTTATTTTCATCTAAAAGGGTAATGGTATCCCCGTCCGCAATCCGAATGACTTTGCCTGTCACCCATGTTTGACAAATGGCAATAGTAGTGAAGAAGAGGAAAAAGATACCGCTCGTTATATATTTCATCTTTCTGCGATACAATTCTTCCAGGTTATCTCACTCGATTTGCGGCGGCCTCATCTACGAACCAGTAAACCTCACCCTGAGCCGGCCTAATCAACTGCGATGGATACTGGCTTGGATTGGGTTCCCCGTGTAAGACTTCATAAAGTGCTTTTGCTTTACCTTTTCCGTAAGTAATAAAAGCAATAACTTTCGCTTGATTAATAAGAGGGGCTGTTAATGTAATGCGATACATCTGTTGCGGTTCCAAGTAGTAGGCCTCGACCCATTTTTTTTTCTCTTTTAAAACGGCCGTGTTCGGAAATAAAGAAGCCGTATGCCCATCTTCTCCCATGCCCAATAATATCAGGTCAAATTGTGGATTCGTACCAAAATGCGTTTGTAATAGTTGTTCATATTCCAATGCATAAACCTCCGGTGTAGTATTTGCCTTCCACATCGGGAAAATTTGATTTTTTGGAATGGGAACATGGTCTAACAGCGTTTCAAATGCCATTTTTGCATTGCTCTTGTCGTCGGTTAACGGTACCCACCGCTCATCTCCCCAGAAAACAAATACTTTCGTCCAATCGATTTGTTCTACATAGGGCTGTTCAGCAAGTAAGTGATAGAGCTGAATAGGAGAGCTCCCTCCCGTTAGCGCTACGGAAAACCGACCGCTCGACTCGATTGCATGTTGGGCGATTTGTACAAAATGCTCAGCCGCACTTTTGCTCAGTGTATCAATATCTTTGAAAACGTTAATCATCTTGAAATTTTTAGTGGTGTTCTTTCGGGTGGAGGTTTGTTGCCCATACATGCCCATCGCGGGCAATTAATGCCTCGGCATTTTCGGGTCCCCAAGTACCGGCCGCGTAATTTGGAAAATCAAGCGATTCTCTGGATTCCCAAGTGTCCAATATTGGCATAATTACATCCCATGCTTCTTCTACCTGATCGGATCGCATAAACAACGTTGTGTCCCCGCGCATAGCGTCCAAAAGCAAGGTTTCATAAGCTTCGGGTGTTTGGGTTGAGCAGGTGTCGTAGTCGAATATCATTTCTGCCGGGTTAAGGTTCATTTCTAATCCGGTCTTTTTAGCCATGAAACGCAGGCGGATATCCATCTGAGGTTGTATGTTAATTGTCAGTCGATTAGGCATAAGGCTATCCGATTGACTTTCAGGGAAAGTGGAGTGTGGAACGGGCCGGAATTGTATGGTGATGGAAGACGTTTTTTCTTGCATCCTTTTACCCGTTCGTAAATAAAATGGCACTCCTTGCCAACGCCAATTATCTAGGTAAAATTTAATGGCGACGTAAGTCTCTGTGTTAGATTTTGGAGACACCTCCGGCTCTTCCCGATACCCCGGAACTTTTTTTCCTTGTATCCACCCCGCATCGTATTGACCTCGAACGGCGTAACGATGTACATCCTCCGGTTTAATTCGTCTGACAGCTCTTAGCACATCTACTTTTCGATTTCTTATTTCTTCTGCTTGAAACGAAACCGGCGCTTCCATAGCCACCATACAAAGAATTTGGAGTAAGTGATTTTGGATCATATCACGTAAAGCACCGGAACCCTCATAATACCCCCCACGCTCTTCGACACCTACCTGTTCAGCTACCGTGATCTGTACGGAATCAATATAATTTCGATTCCACAGGGGTTCAAATAACGCATTCGCAAAGCGAAAAGCCAAAATATTCTGTACGGTTTCTTTACCAAGATAGTGATCAATTCGATAGATTTGTTCTTCCTGAAACGTACGTGTTAATAAATTATTTAACTCAATCGCGGTTTCTTTGTTATGACCAAATGGTTTCTCTATAATAATCCGATCGGAAACGGGTTCTGATGCCAGTTTGCTGTCATGTAGGTTGACGGTTACCGCTTCAATAAATTGAGGCGCTACCGACAAGTAAAATAGGCGGTTGGCTCGCATGCCCCACTCAGCATCAATTTTATCTAGCTTTTCGGCCAATACGGAATAATCACCGGTATTGTTGATATTTGATTTAAAATAGGAGACATTTTTTTTAAAGCTAGCCCATTGTGCTTCATCCGGTTTGCCTTTTCGTGAAAATTCGATCAGCCCTTCATGCAAATGATTATTATATTGTTCATCATCTAACTCGGTCCTTCCCAATCCGATAATGGCGAACTTTTCAGGCATCCAACCGTCTAAATATAAATTATAGAATGCGGGAATTAATTTTCTTTTAGCTAAATCGCCGGTTCCTCCAAAAATTACGATAATGGTAGGAGTTGCCTTTTTACCTGTTTTCATGTTCTTGTTCTTTTCTTTTTTGTTTTCTGTCGAACTAGTAATTATGGCAGATCTCTTTTAGATGGTTTAAAACATATAAAAAATGGATACTGCTATAATTAACCTCTTAGTCCCATTGTGTATGAAATGTACCTGGCTTGTCGGTGCGTTCGTAAAGATGAGCACCAAAGTAGTCGCGTTGCGCCTGAATCAGATTCGTCGGAAGCGTAGCGCTTCTGTAAGCATCGAAATAGGCTAAAGACGACATAAAAGCCGGAACCGGAATGCCTTTGTCAACTGCTTCCTTCACAATCGCTCGTAAATCAGCCTGTCTATCTACTAGTTTACGACCGATTTCTTTGTCTAACAAAATATTAGGTAGCGAAGCCGTACGTTTGTAAGCTTGACGAAAATCTTCTAGACACAGGGCCCTAATAATACAACCGCCGCGCCATATTTTGGCAACCTCTTCTAGGTTTAAACCATAATCATATGTTTTGGAGGCTACATGGAGTTGCGCCAGGCCTTGTGCATAAATGGTAATCATAGCAAAATAAAATGCATTCTTTACTTTTTCTTGCAGGGCCGACTTTTCATTGGCGTCAATAGAGCCAACCGTATAATCCCAGGTAAGTTGCTCGGCCGCCTGTATACGTTCTTCTTTATAAATGGATATGTCACGCATATTCACAGCCACGTCGATGGATGGGATGGGGACTTGTAGATCCATCGCATTTTGTGAGGTCCATTTTCCTGTACCTTTGGCGCGTGCACGATCGGAGATCAGATTAATCAATCGCTGGCCGGTTTCATCATCATATTTTTTCAAGACTTCACCTGTTATCTCAATTAAGAATGACTGAAGTTCGCCTTGATTCCATTCTTCGAAAGTCTGCTGGAGGGTTTCATCATCAAAAGCGTATCCTCTTTTTAGTAAATCGTACGTTTCGGCAATGAGCTGCATGATGCCGTATTCTATACCATTATGCACCATTTTAACATAATTACCTGCCGAACCATTGCCGAGATAAGCCACACAAGGTTCGCCATCTACTTTAGCGGCAATTGCTTCGAATATTGGGCGAAGACGCTCGTAGGCTTTTTTATCGCCACCCGGCATCATACTAGGACCGAAACGCGCACCTTTTTCGCCACCGGAAATTCCCATACCGAAGAAATGTATTTTTTTTTCTGCAAGGCTGGCAACCCGCCTGTCCGTATCCGGAAAATAGGTGTTTCCGCCATCGATGACGATGTCGCCTTCTTCGAGATAGGGAAGAAGCGTTTCAATCGCGGCGTCTACCGGATTGCCCGCAGGAACAAGTAGCATAATAGCACGCGGACGTTTAATGAGTTTAACAAATTCCTCAGGAGCGGTAGTGCCTTTTACACGCTGCCCTGTATCCGCTTCGCTTTCCAATGAATTGGCTTTTGCCGCATCTAAGTCTAACCCCGCCACGGCAAATTGATGGTCAGCCATATTGAGTAGTAGGTTTCTGCCCATAACACCTAGGCCTACAATGCCAAAATCGAATGATTCCATATAGTATAATTTTATTATTGAGTCTTCTGAATCTGTTTTTGTGCTAATCTATATTTTTAAACGTTGCAAACTGTTGTTCTAATGCAATTATTTTATCAAGGCGACGTTGGAAGCGTTCCTCTCCAATATACCGGGCCTTTAAAAAAGTTTCTACCAGTTCCCATATCAGTTGGGGCCCGATTACTCTTCCCCCTAGACAGAGCAGGTTCATATCATCATGTTCTACACCTTGGTGTGCAGAATAAGTCTCGGTTACAAGCGCCGCTCGCACCCCGGGAATTTTATTGGCAGCAACCGATACACCTACGCCGCTTCCGCAGATGGCAATACCTCTTGTTACCTCGCCCTTTGCCAAAGCGAGGCCCAACGGCTTAATAACATCCGGATAATCATCTGTGGCATTGTAACTAGTAGCACCATAATCGGTCACATCAAAACCTTTTTCACTTAGTTGTTTAAGCAGTTGCTGCTTCTGCTCGAAGCCCGCATGATCTGCAGCTAGACCTATTTTCATTTTCAAGTAATTTATTGTTAAGTCATTAATGAGCATACTTGTTTTGTTTCACTTATCGTTTCAAGCGATTGAGCCCTTCCTCAGCTAAATTCCAACTAATATTCAATAATTCTGTATTTTTTAAGCAATTTTTACGATTAAAAATTCAATGGCGCCGCGTCGAATGACTGAACGATGAGGCACACGATTGTATATGAGCGGTAAATTCTCTAAGTTTGTTAACAAGAGAACAAGGCTTTTAGCTTTAATTAGAATGACTTAAATAAATAATATGTCAATAAGTAAAGAATCAGAATTGGTTGGAATGATGAAAATAGGCAAGATCGTAGCAACGACATTGAAGGCAATGCAGACCTATGCTAAGCCTGGGATGACGACGAAGGAATTAGATGACTTTGGCGCTGAGATCTTGCAAACATACGGTGCAAGGTCAGCTCCGGCACTGAGCTATGGTTTCCCTGGGTGCACCTGTATTAGTGTCAACAACGAAGTCGCTCATGGTATCCCTTCTGCGGAACGCGTACTTCAGGAAGGGGATTTAGTGAACATTGATGTATCGGCTGAATTGAATGGGTTTTGGGCAGACAATGGAAGCTCTTTTATATTGGGAAAGGATATTCATAAAAAAATGCATTTGATACATACTTCCAAGCGTATTCTGCAAATGGCAATTAATCGTATTAGAGGTGGTGTCCGGATTGCTGATATTGGCGAAGTAATGGAGAGAGAGGCAAAGAAGGAGGGTTATAAAGTTATAAAGAATTTAGCTGGACATGGCATCGGGAAGAGCCTACACGAAGAACCGGATAATATCCTAAACTATAAAGATCGCTTTGATAGAAGAAGATTTAAGAAAAATTCGGTGGTAGCCATCGAAACTTTTATAGCTACTGATTCTACCCTCGCCGTTGAACAGCCGGACGGATGGACTTTAGTTGGCAATAAAGGTGGCTATGCCGTACAACATGAACATACCATTGTCGTTACAGATGGAAAACCATTGATTCTAACAGCCGAAAATGGTGTTTGGGATTAATCGCCTTATCCCACGTCTGAAATAAAAGATGTTATGAATGAAATTGTCTTAGCCCGCCTCGAATCTGCCCGTAAAGAACTTTTAGATTTAGGATTACGCAACCCGTTACTAAACTATCGGGTGTCGAAAAGTAGGGGTTTACATATTATTCACGAAAAAAGTACCGCTATATATGAAGTGTTAGTAAGGCAAGGAAAAGCCTTGAGCTTTATTGGCCTATCCGAAAAGGAAGCCCGAAATAATGGTTTGTCTCTACCGGCTGAATTACATGCGGAAGTACCGGAAAATGCCTACTTAGATACAAAACTGCAAACAGACGAACTGGTTAGTCGCTTACAAACTAAATTATTAAATACTTTTTATTACGCTCGTACCTGTATCGAGGAACAGGGTGTAAACACGCTTTATCTAGCACTCGGTATGCTTCATTGGACCGAAAGTAATCAATCCGATGAAGTTCGTCATGCTCCCTTGGTTTTAATACCCGTATCACTCGAGCGATCCAGTGCCCAAGAACGTTTTCGATTACGGTATTCAGGAGGTGAGGTTGGTGCAAATTTATCGTTACAGGCGAAAATGCTGTCTGATTTTCATGTTGTAATTCCGGATATGGGGGATATCGAAGACTTTGGTATGGATGCCTATTTCGATGTCGTTGAAAAATCTATTCGCAGTCAGGCCAATTGGAAGATAGATCGAGACCATATTGAGCTTGCATTTTTCTCATTTGGGAAATTTATGATCTACCATGATCTCGACAGCGATCCATGGCCATCGGGAAATAAGCCCGCGAACCAACCGCTTTTACAGGCACTGTTTACGGATGGTTTTAAGGAGTCTGCGCCGACAGCCAATGAGGAACATGACTTGGATAAGTATCCGGAAGCGGCCAAGATTTTTCATGTGATGGATGCTGATAGCTCGCAATTGCTCGCCCTGCTTGCTGTTAATGAAGGAAAGAATATGATAATTCAGGGGCCTCCCGGAACCGGTAAATCGCAAACCATCACCAATATGATCGCTAATGCAATCGGACAGGGTAAGAAGGTCTTGTTTGTAGCGGAGAAGCTAGCAGCTTTGGAAGTGGTGAAGAGGAGATTGGATATGATCAATCTCGGTGATGCCTGTATTGAGTTGCATAGTCATAAAAGCAATAAAAAAGAGCTACATGAGGAGTTGCGGCGTACAATGGATTTAGGACGACCTGCTCTTGCCCACTTAGAGCGAGAGGTCAGCCTGCTCAGCGAATATAAAGATGAGCTCAACGCATACTGTCAAGCTATTAATACCTTTGTTGAAAAGAGTGAGTTGACGCCGCACAAAGTTATTGGGCATCTAATGGCTATACAGGATGCCATCGGTAACCTCAAGTTGCCGAAAATACCATTGGATGATTTGCAAAGTTGGGATGCGGAACGCATGCGAAAGGCCGAAGCCTTTGCTGAACGCGTTCAGGCAAGTTTGCGGGAGATTGGTATACCGGCGGAATTACTGTTTTGGGGCAGTGGCCTAGAGGTTTTGTTACCACATGAACATGACGAAATCCGCGCGTTGCTGCAGGGAAGTAAGAAAGCGAGTGAAGATCTCCTGTATCAAGGGCAGCGCTTAGGTGAAGATATGAAGGTCCTAAGAGCTCCAAAAAATACGGATGACATCCGTTTGCTCATTGCTCTTTTTGATATTGTAGGTAAAGCGCCCCAATTGGACAATGTAGACGTATTATCAAAAAAATGGATCACCGAGCAGGAAGACATCCGCGAATTTATAGAGGCCGGCGAAAGGCTATCAGCAATTTATCGACAATATGAGTCGGTATTATTACCTGAAGCTTGGGAGCAAGAAGTTTTAGCGATCAGACAGTGTTTGATGAGCCATGGAAGGAAATGGTATCGCTTTTTGATCAGTGACTACAGAAAAAGTACGAAACAGCTTGCTGTAATCTGTCGGACAACACTTCCCGACGACATAAACACACGATTAAATTACGTCAATGCGATACTGGAAGTAAAACGCTTAAGAAAGAGTTTATTGGAATATCAGGACTTAGCAGAGAAGCTTTTTGGAACAACTTGGAAACGAGAGAAATCAGATTTCGTTACCATGACACGCATTGCTGCTTTTTTATCACAAGTACATCAAGACGTGTTAGAAGAAAAGTACCCTGCTTGTTTGCTTTCTTATTTAAATCGCTACAATGAACCGTCAGTTGCTCAAAATAACGTAAAGGTTCTAACAGATTTATTGGAACAGCAGCATAGAAAGTTGCGGGAGGTTTTGGAACGACTTGCCTATGATGACCAAAAAAAGTTTGAGAAGGGCTTATTGGCCGAAGATTTTTCCATTCAGTTGGATCTTTTAAATAGATGGAATAACAACTTCGTTAAGATCAACGATGCAATTGCGTGGAATAATTTAACGCAACAAGCAGAAGAACTCGACTTGAAGCGGATTACGGTTGTTGCTCAATTTTGGCCGGAGGCAAAGGATCATCTTAAAACAGCACTACAAAAAACTTGGTACGAGTTGCTTATTGAACAGGTCATGTTCAATGAACCTGCCTTGCGAAAGTTTGAAAAAAACAGTCATGAAGAAACTTTATCGAAGTTCAAGAAGCTCGACTTGCTGAATCAACAATACCATAGGGCCTTGGTAGCCTTAAAACATTGGGAAGATATTCCAAGGCAGGAGGCCGGTGGGCAAGTAAATGTCTTACGAACCGAGTTCAATAAAAAGGCGCGGCATATGCCTATTAGGCGGCTTATGCAAGAAGCTGGACTGGCAATCCAAGCGATTAAACCCGTGTTCATGATGAGTCCGCTTTCGATTGCTAATTTTTTACCGCCGTCAAGTGTAGATTTTGATTTGGTAATTTTTGACGAGGCGAGCCAAGTGCGTCCTGTTGAAGCTATAGGAGCTATTCTGCGTGCAAAACAGTTGGTAGTAGTAGGAGACAGTAAGCAACTGCCACCGACAAGTTTCTTTGATACAATGAACAATGATTTGGAAGAAGAGGAGAATATTACGGCAGATGTGCAAAGTATATTGGGATTATGTGAAGGGCAGGGAGCATCCCAGTCGATGCTACGTTGGCACTATCGAAGTCGACATGAAGCACTTATCGGTTTGTCGAACCGAGAGTTCTACGAAAACAAATTAGTGGTTTTTCCGAGTCCCGGCTCAGCGTTTCATATGGGCCTAAAATATCATTATTTAGAGAATGCCTTATATGATCGAGGAAAAACCCGTACCAATCCGCTGGAGGCAGAAGCCGTGGCCGACGCGGTTATGTCGCATGCCGCAGAACATGCTCATCTTACTTTGGGCGTCGTTGCATTCAGTTCAACACAAATGCAGGCTATCCAGCTGGCTTTGGAAATTAGGAGGCGTAAGCAGCCTGAAATGGAAGGTTTTTTTAAAAGTCACTCCAACGAGCCCTTTTTTATAAAAAACCTTGAGAATGTTCAAGGAGATGAACGGGATGTGATTTTTATCAGTGTGGGTTATGGTCGCAGTGAAGATGACAAATTGTTGATGAATTTTGGACCGCTTAATAACGATGGGGGCGAACGGCGACTGAATGTGTTAATCACACGCGCCAAGATGAGATGTGAGGTGTTTACCAATATTACAGCGGAGGATATTGATTTAAATCGATCGAATAAAAGAGGAATCTACACGCTCAAGCGCTTTTTACACTTTGCGCAACATGGAGATTTCTTAGCAAAGGACGAGTCCGAACTTGTAGCAAAAACTCCTTTTGAAGACCTCGTAAAAAGCAGTTTGGAAGAAAAGGGATATCATGTAAGAAAAAACGTTGGTACAGCTGGCTTTTATCTGGATTTGGCGGTGATTGACTCAAAATATCCGGATCGTTATATTCTTGGAATTCAATGTGATGGCGAGAACTACGCGAAGGCAAGATCAGCACGCGATCGGGATCGCTTGCGGGAACAGGTATTAACCAATATGGGTTGGAACCTATACCGCGTGTGGAGCGTTAGCTGGTACAGAAATCCAGCTAGAGAATTGCAGGCTTTGCTGGAAGCTATTGAAGAAGCTCAAGGAAAGTCCCTGATGGAAGATGTTTCCGAAGCCACGTATAGAGAAGAGTTTACTGACCTAATGCGTGAAGAGCTGGTTGAACCGAGTTCCGCATCTTTTGAGCTCTACGAAATCGCAGAATTACCGAAGATGTCATCGAGTCTTAACCTACATCAGCATCCTCTTGAAGAGATTGTTGAATGGGTAGAATATATAGTGAAAATTGAAGGACCGATTCACTTTGAAGAGATGGCTAGACGTATTGTAAATGCCGTTGGCGTTTCAAAATTAGGAGCACGCATGCGAGACACTTTAACGATAGCTAGTCATTTAGCGGAAAAGAAAAGAACCATCCGGCGCGTAGGTGATTTTTTGTGGAGAGGCAAGCAAAATGAGCCGCCGGTAAGAGATCGGACTAATTTGCCTGCAACATCAAAAAAGATTCAATATATCGCACCCGAGGAGATAGCATTTGCTGTTTTGCAAATAATTGACCGTTCCATTGCTATTGTACCGGAAGCACTCTTCCCGCTTGTTAGCAGAGCGCTGGGCTTCGGTAGATTGACAGAAGAAGTACGAAATGAAGTTGCGCGTGCAATCGAGCTACTGGTTGAGCAAGGAAAAGTAAAAAGCGAAGGCGATCTATTGAAGCTGATCTCCTAAAAATACTTGTTAAGTTTTCGGTTGTGCCTATGTTGTCGATTGAGCTATTTTTGATCTATTAAATACAGTATTATGCAATTAACAATAGATCTAATGTATGAAGCTGCCGTAAACAAAGATTCCTCTTTTGAAGGGATCTTTTTCACGGCCGTAAAGACGACCGGTATTTTTTGTCGCCCCACTTGTACTGCACGGAAACCAAAGAAAGAAAACGTTGAATTTTTTAAAACCGCAAAAGAGGCCATAATGAAGGGGTATCGGCCTTGCAAAGTGTGTCATCCCTTAGAAAAATATAATATGACACCTGATGGCATAAGGAATATCCTGAATCAACTTGCTGAAAATCCCACTAGGAAATTCAGAGACAGTGATTTGTTGCAAATGGGTGTTGAACCCAGTACGATGAGACGCTGGTTTTTAAAAAACCATGGTATGACTTTTCAGGCATATCAAAGAATGTTTCGCATCAACCATGCTTTCAAGCGTATTCAAAGAGGTGAATCTATTACAGCAACGGCCTTTGATGTGGGATACGAATCGTTGAGCGGGTTTGGAGATTCATTTAAATCAATTTTCGGGGTATCTCCCAAGCAATCAAAGGAGCAACGAGTAATTGATTTGAAACGTCTGGAAACACCACTCGGAACCATGGTTGCCTGTGCTGTTACGGAGGGAATTTGCTTGTTGGAGTTTACGGATAGAAAGATGCTTGAAACGGAATTTAAAGCACTTTCTAAAAGGCTAAATGCAACTATCATGCAAGGTGATAACTTGCATATCAGACAGTTGGAAATTGAATTGGCCGAATATTTTGCCGGCCAGCGAAAACAGTTTACGGTCCCGCTTTTTACACCAGGCACAAATTTCCAAAATCTAGTTTGGAACACCCTTCAACGTATACCCTATGGTCAAACCGTCTCTTATAAGGAGCAGACGAAAATGATGGAAAAGGAAGCTTCTATTAGAGCTGTTGCAAACGCAAATGGTATGAATAGGGTATCCATCTTGATTCCCTGCCATCGGGTGATCGGATCAGATGGACAGCTAACGGGCTATGGAGGTGGCATCTGGCGAAAAAGAGCTTTACTCGAACTGGAAAATGAATTAGCTGCCAGCTGAATCGATCGAGTTGGGTAAAAGTGCGAGAATAGCTACTTCTCGTTCTTTTCCCCGTAATCGTATGCTACCCAACAGTTTGCTGCTGTATTCCTTGGCGCTATTCAACAGAGATAGTAAATCGGCACTGATGATTACTTCTTCCTTAAATTCTCCGCACTTCCCCAATATACGAGAAGTCGTGTTCAACACGTCACCTGAGTAGGTGATATCTCTTTTAACAACACCTATTTCACCCGCGATGACATTACCCGAATGAATACCCGCTTTAAAGGTTGGCACCAAACCATACAATTGTTCGTACCTGTCTTTCTTATCTTCAATAGTCATCTTTATATCGAAAAAGCAACGAAGGCAGTGAGACTTTTCCAAGCCATCCTTGTAGCTCCATGCTACTACTACTTCATCTCCAACATATTGATAGATATTTCCCTTGTTTTCAAGAATTGGGTTGGTAATATCAGCAAAAAAATCTTTAAGAAGCGAATGGTACCGTTCGTTACCTAACCGCTCTGCTATGGTGGTGGATGCATTTAAATCCAGAAACATAAAAATGCGCTTTTCAGCCTTGGGCGTATTGTATTTGCCTGTCAAAATATGGAGAAATGTTTCATGTCCGAATTTACTGCTCACCTGTAGAAGAAACTGGGTGAGCGCGACAATGAAGGCCCAAACCAAGCCATTCTTTAGTGGATAACTATCTGTCATGAACGAAACAACCGCCTGTCGCGTGGCGGGATCGGATAGTGGCCTTTTCAATTGATAGGGTACGATTGTTAGACCCATAACAAGTGTAATGATACCGACGATAAGCACAAAACATATAATCACAATTAAAATGGTATAACCATAAGGTTTATCTCTGAACTTTTCGTTGATGTAAAAAACGAGTATACTGCCACCCAATAGCGCACCAATGAGACCCGCTCCTATATTCCTAAGTACGGAAATAAAGAAGGAATAATTGGCCGTCGTACCTAGCGATACTTGGGTATGCAACACTAAATGATCATATATAGCTATTATAAAGCCAATGAACATCCATATAATAATGATGAGTCCTAATTGTCTCAGTTTTAGAAATGTTCCCCTTTTCATTCGTTCTGTTGTGTGTGTCGTTGTTCCAAGATCTGTGTATTAGCTAAATGCATGAGCATTTAGTCGAAAATAAGACATTTTTAGCTTTTGTTTGCTTCAAAAAACAGAGAAAAGAAAGAGGTTGGGTTTTATTCATAATCGAGCAGCGAAATTCAGTATTTCACTCAGCGATTTTACTGTCCATTGATAAAGGTGAAGGTCATTCAACTCCAGTTCTTTTGTTAGGTAGTCTTCTGTAACGATGTAGCGATCGCCCAAAGGAATGTAAGGAACGTTGCCAATATTGTTGTTTTGGATCTCGATATTCAGAAGAATGCTTAAAGTTTGTAAATTGTTACACATATGTTTTAGTTCTGTAGGCTAAGTTGTTCACAAGTTACATAATGTGTCTTAATATTTACTTCGCACATCTTTACAATAAAGATACATAGTTGCCTCACCGCAAGTGTGTTAATGAATTGGATCGAGATTCGCGTTCTTCTTTTTACAAGACGCTAGGTTTATGGGAACAATTGCGCTGCGTTCTCTTTTTTTTCACGATTTTTGTATAATAAGTGAACATTTTTATGCTGACAATGCCCGTTAATGTCTTGTCAATCGTATATAAAAATGATTTCTCTCAATCCCGAATAGATTTCCCGACGATCGCATCACATGTGCCGATAAAGCAGCGAACTACTATTTTAATCGAATATTCTTATGGATGTTGGGGAATGGTCCAATTTTCTCTAAGTTTGTTCGATAGGATAACTGACAATCCCATTTGTCCGTATCCAATTAAATTGTTCGAAAGTGAAGCATGTATTATTAATTGACGACGAGGAAAAGCTCCGCCAGCTTACGGCTCGCATTATTGCGTTGGAAGGTTTTGAAGTTGTACAAGCAGATAGTTTAAAAAGCGCTCGAAAAAAACTCATAAGTGAAGAGTTTGATGTAGTGATTTGCGATGTCAAATTGCCGGATGGTAATGGGGTGGAGTTTATAGAAAGTATCAAAGAAAAGCAGCCCTTTGCTGAAATTATTTTATTAACAGCCTATGGGAATATTGCGGACGGTGTACAATCTATAAAAAATGGTGCATTTGATTATATCACTAAGGGAGATGATAACAATAAGATTATACCCCTGTTACATCGTGCATTTGAAAAAGCTCAGCTTGCAAAAAGAGTACAGCAGCTGGAAAAGCAGGTCGCAAAGAAATATAATTTTGATAGTATTATTGGGAGATCGCCTGCCATTATAGATGCTATTAATTGGGGTAAAAAAGTAGCTCAGGGAGATACAACTGTTTTGCTATTAGGCGAGACAGGAACAGGCAAGGAAGTGTTTGCACAAGCAATCCATCAAGCCAGTAATCGAAATAAGAGAAACTTCGTGGCTCTAAACTGCGCTGCTTTTGGAAGAGAATTGTTAGAAAGCGAACTTTTTGGTCATAAAGCGGGTTCGTTTACAGGTGCATTGAAAGATAAAAAGGGATTATTTGAGGAAGCAAACGGCGGGACGTTATTTTTAGATGAAATAGGAGAGATGGCTGTTGACTTACAGGCTAAATTGTTAAGAGTTTTAGAAATGGGAGAATTTTTAAAAATTGGAGAAACAGAGCCGACAAAAGTAGACGTCCGTATTGTTGCCGCTACGAATAGACAGTTGGAAGACGAGATTGAAAAAGGGACTTTCAGAAGTGATCTTTATTATCGACTTTCGGTATTTACTATTTTTTTACCGCCACTCAGAGAAAGGAAGCAGGATATCGCTTTGCTTGCCAATAATTTTGCTGAAGTTTTTGCCCTGAAAACGAATAAACGAATCGTCAAATTAAGCCACACTTACCTGCAGGCTTTGGAACATTATCCATGGAAAGGAAATATTCGGGAACTAAAAAATGTTATCGAACGCAGCGTCATCCTGGATGAAAGCGGGGTATTGAATGTTGATAGCTTACCGTACGAAGTTCGTCATCCCGAATTGCAGCATACAACTGTATCTTCGAATTTTTCGCTTGAAAGCATGGAGAAGCTGCATATTCAAAAAGTATTGGCTTTTACACACGGAAATAAAGCGGAAGCTGCTCGTTTACTCGATATTGGTATTGCGACATTATACAGAAAGATTGAACAATACAAGATCTAACAGGCCTTATGCTTGTTTTAGTGGGATAACCATATTCCAAGATTTTTCCAAGTCGTAAGATCTGCTGCCGGCACCGGTTGCAGCAAATAGATGTTTGGATAGTGCATGGATGCCGCCGCCTTCCTCCCCGCAAATATGTCCAAAACGACCTTTAGTAAAGGATCGTCTGGATAGTACGTTCCTCATTTATTCCAACAAATAAAATGTGATAAGAGTCTGAATATAATTCAGGGTTCTAATAGCATTTAAAACTAAGCATAAATTATTACTTTTTGAAAATAAAGTAAACGGCTAGTACAAGAAATACAAAACCGATAAAATGATTGCCGGTAAAATGGATATTCTTGAATGCAATAACGGAGAATAACATGAATATGACCAAGGTGATCACCTCTTGTAATACTTTTAGTTGTACCAAAGAGAACGGACCTCCATTTTGTTCAAAACCGATCCGATTAGCCGGTACTTGAAAGCAGTACTCGAAAAACGCTAAACCCCAGCTGACTAAAATGATAAGCCACCATGCCGTGTTGCCTTCCGACTTGGCGAAAAATTTTAGATGACCATACCAGGCAACATTCATAAAGGCGTTTGAAAGCACAAGCAAGCCAATTGTAGTAAATACTTTCATATATTGTTTATTATATGCTAGAAAAATACGCATATTTACTCGTATTTGTTGTTCCAATTTTTTAATTGATCATTTCTTAAATGACTGAAAGACTTGATTATATCAGTGAGCGGATAGAAGTGTCGGAAAAATTCCAACCTGTTTTTAGCCATTTTTACTATGCCGCTAACATAGGCAGCGAATCCCTTACAAAAACACTGTTACCCAATTATCAGACAGTGCTTGTTTTTTGTTTTGGCGGAGAAGTATCGTTATCGGTGGGTGAAGCCGTTGCACGCTTTATAAATACTTGTCTTGTCTTAGGCCCTATAAAAAGAGCCTTTGATTATACCTTGGCTCCGGGCACTGAACTATTGGTCATAAATTTCAAAGGCGATGCTTTTTATCGTTTTTTTGGAAGAGCACTAATCGATCATTTTTTTATGCATCCGGATGATTTATTAACGGATAGTTGCTTCGCGGAACTGACGTTGAAACTCCAGGCAAAATCCAATGAGGAACGGATCCGGTACTTACTGGCGTTTTGTGAACCCTATCTTCGTATAAATGACCAGGATGTTGCCCACATGTTGACTTTTCACGAAACACATACCTGGCTCAATCCTATTCAAGAGATAGCTAGAGAAACCAGGCAAACTGAGCGGAACTTGCAGTTAAAACATAAGAAAATCTTAGGCTATAGCGCCAAAGAGTTGAATCGTTATTATCGTTTTCTTAAAGCGATTCAATGGCTGGAACAACAACTAAAGAGGAAGGGAAAAATTAATTGGTTTGAACTGATAGAACACTGTTCTTACTACGATCAGAGCCAGTTAATACACGATTTTAAACACTTCACGCAATTGACTCCGAAGCAATATCTGTCTCTTCAGCATCAACTATGTAACCCCAATTCAGTTGATTAAATTGATGGCTTAATCATGGAATCAGGATGCCAGTACGAAAGGAGAAAAGATGATATAAATCAATACCATCAGGATGAGTAAGACAACGTTTACAATGTGCCGGTTTTTCCATGGAACGACGAGGCTATGGGAGAGGTTGATTGAAATCGCTTTCGTGTTTTTTGATGGATAACAGAAGCTGATAGCGATCATGATGAAGACTGTAAGTAAGAAGAGGATGGCTAGAATGTGTAGGTAATGTATCGTCAATACGAGGATATATTCGCATATAAAGTAAGCAACCATAAAAAAGAGCAAGCCGATTTTTGCAGCGATGGGTGGGACCTTTTGGTTTATAAAGCCAACAACAATAATGGTGAAAATAGGCATGCTGAAAAGTCCCGCTACTCGCTGTAAATAGGTATAGAATCCGCTGTCAACAAAGAGAATAAAGGGAGCGGCTATCATCGCGATCATCGATAATAGCAATTCAAAACGTTTGGCAGTTCTTACTAATTGAGTTTCTGTAGGTGTTTTATGTTTTTTTTCTAAATAGGGTAAATAAAGATTCATAACAAAAAGCGTGCTGCTTCCATGTAATCCTGCATTATAGGTAGTTATCGCTGCACCGAAAACAAGTGCTGTCGTAATGCCCAATAGTGTATTAGGAAGCGTATCTGCTGCTACCTGGGGGAAAATTGATGCGGTATTTTCAACGCCTGCATATAAATGCACGGCTATTAAGCCAGGCAGATTAATTAAAAGAGGCATAAATAATTTGCTCAATGCAGCGAGTGCCATTCCTTTTTGAGCTTCTTTTAAATTTTTAGCAGCAAAGGTTTGTTGGACAATGTATTGCTCGATTCCCCAATAATAAAGATTGACCAATAACATTCCTGTAAAGATTGTGCTGAAAGGAACGGCATCTTGAGCCGTGCCGATAGCATTTAAATGGCTCGTGTGTTTGCTTAAAAGAAGCGTTAAACCAAGTGCGAGGTCGCCCTTGCCTAAATAACGAAGTCCATAGAAAGGTAGTACAATAGCAAGCAACAACAAGCCTATGCCTAAAAGCGTGTCCGATATGGTGATGGCTCGTAATCCTCCTAAAATAGTGTAAGCACTTCCTATTAAACCCAAAAGCCATACCAAAAGCCATATAGATTGCCAATAACTGATTCCCCATAAGCTTGGGAGATGAAACATCCCTGTTAATGCCACCGCACCACCATATAATACCGGTGGTAGCAAATTCACCGTATAGCTCAAAAGAAAGATAATGGAAACAAGTCGCTTTGTATCCTCGTCATAACGCTTTGCTAGAAAATCCGGCGTCGTAATCATTCCTCCTTTAAAATAGATGGGAAGAAAGTACTCAGATACCAGGAGCATGGCAACTACAGAGGTAATACCCCATGCCATAACAGATAGGTTATTTAGGTATACCGACTCATTCTCGCCGATAAATTGATTCGCGCTAAGATTGGTGAGAATCAATGAACTTGCAACGATCAAATAACCATTGTTTTTTCCTGCAAGTAAGAGTCCTTTTACAGTCCGTAAATTAGTTGATTTCGTTTTATACCATGAAATAAAAGCAATCAATAAGGTGCATAGTCCAAAGCTGACAAAGGCCTCCATTATTTACAATGACTTTCTTTGATATAATTCCGTTTCAATAACAAGTTGAATCTGTTCACGATCTTTAGCATAAGTAGCAGCAAGTTCGCCCATTTTCTTAAAATCCGTTGAAAATGTTGTGATACCTCCTGCCAAGATCTCCTTAATCACATCGTCATTATGTGCCAACACCCCCAAGTCTTTCCCCAGTTCCCATCTCTTGTCCATTACGTCTTTAAGGATCGCGTACAGTTCAGGATTATGGATCGTAAAATATACTTTATTTTTCTGTATCGTACCCGGTTTATAGCTGGTTTCGACTTTACCCTTGATTCCGGTCTCCTTTAAGAATTTTTTAAAAGACTTCAAAATATCCTGCGGTTCGGCGGTGTCCTTTCTAAAGAAGAAAATAACCTCCTCATAAGTCGATAACTTGCTTTCCAGTTGTTTAAATATGCGATAAGAGGTGTGTTGAAACTCTTGTACGATATAAGAATAGTCTTTTCCCAGCGAAATAAGGCGGTCGATGATCAGCAATTTAAAGGGAGGGATACTCAACAAAAGCTCTTTAATCCGTTCAGACGGAATAGGGGCAATGATGTATAAGCCGTAATGCCCAACAATGCGATGAAAAATGGCTTCAAACACATCCGGATTGTTATGGTGAAAATAAAGATCAACTTGGGCATCATCGCCCAGGTTGATCTTTAAATGTTGGTATAAAGTTTCTTGAAAGGTGTCAAAAGCGTACATCAATAAGGCGATCTTCTGCTTTTGTTTGGTGTTTTTACTGATTACAAAATAACCCTTCCGGTTCTTCGAGGCAATAACCCCCCGCTCAATCAGTTCTTTATAAGCTTTCACAATTGTCTCACGCGCGTAGCCCAGCTCTTTTACCATTGTATTAACAGAAGGTAATGGATCGTTTGCATATAGACATTCGTCATCAATAGCATCCAAAACACCTTGAATGAGCTTTTCATGCTTCGAAAGCGATTGAATTTTTTCTAATGAATGTATTTTTTCAAAAATAGGTGACCGATTGGAAGGCATATTTTGTATCATTTAGTATTTACTTAGCACTGATTTTGTAAAGATAAGCACCTTCTTTTTCAAATGCGATGTCCATCTGCTTGTTTAGTTTCATTTCTTGGCCACTTAATACCTCTTTAAATACGTAGGTCTTATTGGGGTTTAAACCAACCCGCTCCGTGTCGAGATGAATAGTTGTAGCCTCGGTGTCGAAGTTAAATACGGCAAGGTAGGTACCGGCCTGATCAGAGCGGATAAATAGGGGATTGGTTTTTGTCCCAGTGTTCCCTTCTACCGGACGAAAGGCTTTCCCGGATTGTATGATTGATTTAATTTCAGCACTTTGGAGCCATTTTATGATCCGTTGTTGCCAATGCGCAGGCTTTGAATAATCATCACCTAAAATAACCGAACCTGTAATTAAACCAGCGATTAGGCGTGCACGATTAGCCCCTTCGCTCTCCTGTTCGAAAACCAAATGATCTGCATCGATATAATCGTATTGATAAGTCTGCCACCAGCCATAATTGACGCTGTTTAACGTGTATTCCGTATCTTTAATACTTTTCCAAGCATCGCAGGCTATGCGTCTCATATGCGCATAGCGCGCTGTTGCTAAAGAAGGGGAGATGGCTGCATATACCAACATGCTGTTAGCTAGATGGTTTGATAGACATTCCATTCCAACTCGATATGCCTGCATACCGGTGCTTATTGTGCTATCGAAAAAACCACTGGACTCAGCTGCGGCATGTGCGAGGAAGTCGATTTTTATCATCTTAAATCCGCACTCCTTAAGTTTGTTAATAACATAAGCGATTCGGGCTTGTGTGCCGGGATGGGTGGGATCAAGTGCTCTGCCGCCATCGAGGTCGTGGTAACCTTTAGTGGTTTTCGTCCACATGTCTGAAAATTTATAGTTACCCCCCTCCGCTACCCTGTTAGAATCTCCTCTAAAGCCCCAGTCGGTGAATGGTGCCCAATAAACCCCGGGCTCCAGCGCTCTTTTTTTGCAATAAGCAACGAATTCCTTTAATTGGGAAAAATCACCGGAGAATCCACCCTCCACCATATTATCCCAAAAAGAGTCGAGATCGATAAAGGCGGTTTGATCATTATTTCTAAAGAATGGAATTTTTTTGTCAAAAAAATCAACTACACGGGTCGCCTGTTCGTAGCTGAGATGTTCCTTGATAACGCCCCAGCTATTCCAACCAACGGGTGTAGCTTTGGCCCAAGGTTTAATATAGGGCGCTTCAACCGATCGACCTGCTTTTGCGTAAATTTCCAGGCCATCTCGCCAATCCGAAAAATAACCAACGAAAATTTTCGGCGATTGTATCGTTTTGCCACTGATTGCTCCGTGCGCCATGGAATCTCTGGTCACCTTTACGTCGCTGTAACCAGCACATATTTCGAGTTCATGAATAGAGGCTTTTTGACCGGCAGTTTTCACGCCGGTTTTCCAGTTCATATGGTTTAAGGATCCAACAACCAATCCGTGACGAGATTGATTATCAAACACAACGCCTATTTCTGCACTTGTTTGTGCATTCAAGCTGATAGGTTTTGCGTCGTAAGAGATAAATGTATCGTTATCAAAAGGTACGAATAGCGTTCTAACATCTTCACCGTGTAGGAGCTGTGCATGCTTGCTATATAAGGGTATGAGCTGGTTGGAAGTCAATAATTGTTGGTCCATTATTTCCAATTGCGTCAAAATAAATTCCCGGTTTGGATAGCAGTAGAAATAATGGTTGACCGTTGGTTGCCCCGGTGCTTTTGCGGTAAGTTTAATCTGAACACCTTTCCCCAATTCGTCTTTTATTTGCTGTTGTTGTATTTCGTAGTTACTGTAATCGGTGTTAGTGTATTTCTTCTGGTTGGCTAGAAAAGAAATTCCAGCTTCGTTTATAATAGCTGTGCTCTTATATTTTATGGAGAATGACCCCGATTTTCTATGAATAATCAGTTCATTCTCTCCGCCAAACGGGACAACGTAATCTGCTGTGGTTTGAGCCACCACATTTGTTGTCGTAAAAAAGAATGATAAAGCAGCGAAGCTGAAGCTATATAAATACTTTATGATTTGCATATGGTCTGTTTGCTATATTAATACCCTGAATTTTGGTCGCTTTCTGATAAATCCGGATTTTGTCGAAGTTCATCTAAAGGTATTGGCCAAACAAGGCGAAAATCCGGTATGGTCACCGGTTCGCTGATTCTGTTTCCTTTATACATACCCGAAACCCAACGATTTCTTTCCTGTACGTATTGCTTTAGCAATCCAGTGCGTAATAAATCGAATTTGCGCCAGCCTTCAAAACAGAGTTCGCGCATCCGCTCATCCATCAGGTTTTTCATAAACTCTTCTTCGCCCATCATGCCCCATCTTTTGTCTGTCGGAAGGTTACCTCCGAAAGCTCTTTTACGGACGACGTTATTGATTAGTTCTATAGCTTCTCCTTGTCTGCCTATCTTGTATAAGCATTCAGCATAACATAACGCAACATCGCTAAAGCGAACGAATGGGACATTCTTGCCGCTATAGTAGGAGCTGAGGCCTTGCTCTACCGTGCGTGTGTCTTCATATTTTTTTACATGGGGATCAAGCTCATCGCCCCAAACATAGCCCGTTAATGATGGTTTTTTGCCATCCCAGGTAAAATCATATCGTATACTCTCGGCTCGTCTCACATCGCCTTCTTCCCATACACCTCCTTCCGATCGTAGCTTATAACAGTATTCACTTGGCATGGTTCCATCAAAGCCTGCAAATAAAGCGGTTGCCTCTACGGCCGTCATACTCGCTACCGGTCTTGAACCCATATCCCATTGTATGCTATTCATATCGCCGCTCACATTACTGAATTGGAAAGCATACACCATTTCTCTTTTATAATCGGTCGAATTCTGCTGATGGGCATCATAAATCGTACTATAATTGATTGCTCCTGTACCACCAAAGTAGGGATTGTTATAGACTTTTTCAAATTGTTCTGCGGCTTTTGTATAGTCTCTGAAACCGGAGGATTCCGGCGCATAAAGGTAAACTTTGCCGAGTATCGCTTGTGCTATGGCACGTGTAGCTCTTCTTAAATCGGTATAATTAGGATCCGCCGGATCAGGCAAATACTGAATGGCCTTTTGTAAATCGCTTTCTATGGACTTATAAACTAAATCAATTGATTGTCGTTTTCCGCCCATATCTGTTCCGGTGAGGGGGATAGCACCAAACATCTGTACGAGCTCGAAATTATTGACAGCTCGTAAAAAACAGGCTTCACCTAAACGGAGATTGAAAGCGTTATCTTGACTACTTTCATTCGGGCTTAAGGCGGATATCGCGCTAGACGCACGCGCTACGATACGGAATCGACTTTTCCATACATCGAGTATACCACCATTGGTACTGTTCATACCATCAAGGTAAGTTTCTAATCCTTTGCGAAAATTATTATCCCGCCATTGTATGCCTCCCATGTTGGCTTCATCAGTGCCTGCATATAGTTCGATCCGATTTTTGTGCGAGTCGCGCCAATCCTTGTAAAGCCCCAGGATATAGCCGTTTAAATTCTCAATATTATCAAAAATGGCATCATCCTGAATTTTGGATTCAGGTTTTACATCCAAAAATTTGTTGCAAGAGCTAAGAGGCAAAGACAGCGTTGCCAGTAATATACCGGTATATAATAAGTGCTTTTTCATAATGAGTTGTATTTAGATTTAAGTGGTCTAAGCATTAGAATGATAGATTAACGCCCAAAGTAAAACTGCGTGTTAATGGATAGCCTTCACCTGCTTCGGGATCGTACCCCTTGTATGGGGTGATGAGCAGGAGGTTGTTTCCAGAGGCATAAATACTCAGATTGCTTAGAGGACCTATTGATTTACCGGGAAAATTATATGTTAGGTTCAATGCCGCTAAACGTATAAAAGAGGCATCTAACATCGCCCAATCGGTAGAGCCGTATCCAAATCGATTAAATTTGTTTCCGCGATAGGCTCTAGGGACATCCGTATCCGTATTTTCAGGGGTCCAACGATTAAGTTGATCGATACTTGCAGGGGTAAAGCTGGCAGAACCGTCCATTAACGCATCCCATTGCCCATTAAACTTTTTTGCCCCGTAAGAATAGGTGAATACCGCGTTGAGGGACAGGTTTTTATAAGCAATGTTGGTGTTGAAGCCACCATAAAATTTAGGATCTGCTTTGCCGACGATTGCCATATCATTTTCGGCTGTGATTTTTCCGTCGCCGTCTAGGTCAGCTGGCAGAATATCTCCCGGCCGTACAATGTAACCGTTATAAAAGGTCATACCGTTAATGCGGTCCATATCCATTTGTTGAGCGATTTTTTCGGCCTTAAATGTATAGAAGGTGTTAAGCGACTGCCCAACAAATAAATTACCGTCTCGTGCCATAATGTTACCGCCGTTCCATAATACGTTGACACCATTGACCAACTTTTTAACGGTATTTTTATCGTGTGCAATATTACCTGAGATACGCCACTGAAAATCTTTGGAGTTGATAACTAAGGCATTAAAACTGAATTCCAAACCTTTGTTAGCTAGCTCTCCTACATTAGCAATTTGATAATCGTAACCGAACGACGGCCAAAGGGCCATACGCATTAGCAGATCCGTATTCCGCATATAAAACACATCACCGGTGAAGGATAGCCTATTGTTTAAAATGCTCAGGTCGAAACCTGCATTGTATTGTTTTTGTTTTTCCCATCTTAAGGCTGGATTACCGAATCGGTTATCTTCCGGAGCGAATCCGACAACGCCGTTCGAATAAGCAGGTTGGTAGATGGTCATATAAGTGTAGTTTGGTATATTTTGGTTTCCCAGCAAGCCAAAACCCGCTCGCAATTTCAATTGATCCAACCAGCTTGCATTTTTTAGAAAGCTTTCTTCTCGCATATTCCAACCGAGCGATAGGGAAGGAAAGGTGCCCCATTTGTTTCCATCTCCAAATCGCGAACTTCCATCGCGGCGCACTGTTGCAGTTAACAAGTATTTGCCATCATATGAGTAATTGATCCGAGCGATAATGGAAGCCAGGGTGTTGGTTACATAATCGGAGTTGATAGTATTACGTTCGCGGTCGCTGGCCAATCCCATACCTTTATAACCCAATATGTCAGTAGGGTAGTTATAACCGGTCATATCAATGGCATTGGTTCGCGTTTTTGACATACTTGTGCTAATTAATCCAAAAAGACGGTTCTTGCCAAAGGACTTATCGTAGCTGATCGAATTATCCCATTGCCAGTACTCCGTAACTCCACGCCATTGCCAACCCCTTCCATTGTAATTGTCGCGCATGGATTGACCGATATTGCTCGGAATATAACTGTTATCTTGTTTATTATAAATATCTGCGGATAAGGATGTGCGTACATTGAGCCCTTCCACGGGCTTGGCCTCTAAAAAATTGGTTGTTAAAATCCGGCTATGTATTTCCTCACTAAGCAAATCTTTCGTTAATATAGGATTGTAATTTCCCATCTGTGATACGCCTTGGAAAGCCATATACAACCGATCGGTATCAATCGTTTGCATAGGATTGGCCATTAAGGCGGTGGAATAAGCGTTTGCATCCAAGCGATTTTTATCTCCGCGCGAAATACTCGTATTGGTACCCACCTTTAACCACGACTTGATTTGTCGCTCATAATTGAAACGGCCACTAATCCGTTTGTAACGAGATACATCAAGCACACCCTTATTATCCGAATATGAAAATCCCAAAAAGTAGTTCGATTTATTATCGCCACCGGAAAAATTTAATGAGTGGTTCTGTTCCAGGCCGGTTCGTGTAATAGCATCGAGCCAATCACTGGTAATGTTGTTCTGGCCATTGTATAATTCTTCCGGAGAAAAGATTGCGCCTGCTATATCTGTTTTTGTTAAGAAATTATCAATATAAGCTTGGCGATCAGCATTCGGATTTTCATCCATATAGGCATTTGCGTAAGCGTCTATACGTAGATCATACATTTGACGGGCATCCAATAATTTGATGCGATTCTGATAGTTGCTTATGGTAGCAAAACCGCTGTAACTAACTTTTCCTTCCCCTTGCTGCCCCCTTTTTGTAGTTATGACAATGACACCATTTGATGCCTTTGATCCGTATAAAGCGGTAGACGAGGCATCTTTTAAAACTTCTATGGACGCAATGTCATCCGGATTGATCATTCGAATACCTTCTTCCGCTACAATACCATCAATTACATAAACGGGATTGGTACCGTAAGAGATTGAGTTGGTACCGCGCACTTTGATCGTTACATCTTCTCCCGGTGTGGCATTGGAACGGGCAATATATAAACCGGGCACTTTTCCTTGCATGGCAGTTGTAAGATCGGTTGTTGGAATTTCCTTTAGTTGTTTTTCACTGATCGATCCAATGGCTCCGGTAAGATCGCTCTTCTTTATTCGGGTTCCGACAACAACGACATCTTCCAGCTCAAACCCTTGCGGTTGAAGTAAGATGTCGGAAACCGCATTTGAAACACGTAATTCCTTAGGTTGATAACCAATATACGTAATTACGAGAATAGCATCTGGAGCTACAGTGATGGAATACTGCCCGTTCGCGTTTGATGCTGTGCCATTTGTACTGCCTTTTACCTTAATGGAAACACCCGGTAGGCTTTCGCGGGTTAGACTGTCCAAGATGCTTCCGGTCATTGTCATTTGTTGTGCCGAAGTTGCAGTTCCAAATAAAAGCAGCAAACTGAAAGCGAACGCTGCTTTTGTGCTTGCTATAGCACAATACCATCTTTTTAAAGTTAGAATCATGATTTTTAACAGGTTTTATAATTTGTAAATAGGGGTCCTTTACGCCCACTGCGACATTAGGTTCATTGTAGGTACATTACATCAGTATTATACTTTTATCATTGTATAGGTTAGCGTGTTCTATTCTGTACTAGTCTATACTAGTTATGCAAAAGTAAAAATAAAATGGAAAAAAAGAAATTATTTTAAAAGTTCGTGGTGTGTTTGTAGAGACATGGTCTTTTGAAAGAGGACTTCGCTCCGCTCGGTGATCCTGAAAAGGGGAGGATGACAGCTAAAAAGCTTCGCACTCCGTGCTTGGGCATTGTGGTTTATAGCTCACTCAAGCAGGCTTGGTTCGCTGCAGGATTACCTCGCTCCGCTCGGTGATCCTGAATTGGGGAGATGACAGCCAAAAAGCTTCGCACTCCGTGCTTGGGCTTTCGTTGTTTTACAGTGTGTTCGAGCAAGCCCGATTTAGGATTACCTCGCTCCGCTCGGTGATCCTGAGTTGGGGGGATGACAGCCAAAAAGCTTCGCACTCCGTGCTTTGGCATTGTGGTTTATAGCTCACTCAAGCAGGCTTGGTTCGCTGCAGGATTACCTCGCTCCGCTCGGTGATCCTGAGTTGGGGAGATGACAGCCAAAAAGCTTCGCACTCCGTGCTTGGGCATTGTGGTTTATAGCTCACTCAAGCAGGCTTGGTTCGCTGCAGGATTACCTCGCTCCGCTCGGTGATCCTGAATTGGGGAGATGACAGCCAAAAAGCTTCGCACTCCGTGCTTGGGCTTTCGTTGTTTTACAGTGTGTTCGAGCAAGCCCGATTTAGGATTACCTCGCTCCGCTCGGTGATCCTGAGTTGGGGGGATGACAGCCAAAAAGCTTCGCACTCCGTGCTTTGGCTTTCGTTGTTTATTTACTCACCCGAGTAAACTCGGTTCGTTATAAACAACGAAAGCCCTTGCTTTCGCAAGAGCTTTTTAGCTGTCGGGGTGGCAGGATTCGAACCTACGACCTCCACATCCCAAATGTGGCGCGATACCGGGCTACGCTACACCCCGATGTTGGTATCAACTTGAATGCGCTGCAAATATAGTCCTAAGTTTCAATTTGTCAAATGATATTTGCTGCGCAACCACTAAGTGACTGAAACCAAATACAATAATTTTAATTGGGTCTACTTAATATAGAAAATTACAAACGCTTATGTATAAAGTCGGGTAAATAACGGTATATCCATGCAATAATTTGCCATCGACGGGTTATGTACGCCGTGTTCTTCCTTCTGTCAATCGCTTGGACGATCTGCTTCGCTGCTTTTTCGACAGGGGCTACCCAAAATTTAACGGGCGATTTGGCCATAGGCGTGTCTACAAAGCCCGGGCAAATATCAGTAACAATAATCTCTTTTTGCAAATGAAAAGCTTTTTGGCGAAGACTTTCTAAGTACCGAATTTGGTAAGCTTTAGTAGCACTATAAGCGGGGGCCTGTCTGCTACCTCGTAAGCCTGCAAGGGAGGTGATGGCGACCAGATGCCCGTAACCTTGTTGAAGGAAATAATTGAAAGCCCAATCGGCCACACAGGTGAAGCCACACACATTAAGTGCTATCATTTCATTTTCCACAGAAAAATCAAGCGCCTCATTCACTTCTCCGTTTCCTGCACTTATAATTAACAGATCCAGGCCGCCCATCTGCTGCACTAATTCTTCGAGATACCCAGGGCAGGTGTGGGTTTCTTGAATGTCAAATGAAGAGACATAAATATTGCCCGGATACTTGTTTTTTAATTCATACAACAATGCACCACGTCTTCCGGTAATACCGAGAGCATTGCCCTTGGCCGCTAAAAGCGTTGCTAAAACGCTGCCAATGCCGGAACTTGCACCCACGATAACGATTCTCTTTCCTGTCATTGCATAGTAGTATTAAATGAACAGATTAGATAGGCCAATATAACGAATGTTACGCCACTAAACCGGAAAACTGAAATAAAAAGTGCTGCCAATACCAAGCGCACTTTCAACACCGATTTCACCTCCCTGTGCTTCTATAAACTCTTTGCTAATTGCTAAGCCTAAACCCGAGCCCGAGCGATTACTACCGGGAATTTGAAAATAGCGCTCAAAAATGCGTTGCGTATACCGCTCGTCAATGCCTCTGCCATTATCCTTTACACTGAAGCGTAACACCTTAGCCTCCAAACGGATTGAAATAATAATGGTGCCCTGTTCGGGCGAGTAACGAATGGCATTGCTTAAAAAATTTGTCAGGACCCACGCTGTTTTTTCGGGATCTACTTTCACGTTCGGTAATGGATCTTCTACTTGCAGATCGAAGTGGATCATTTTATGATCGGCGGCAGTTTGTACTGCTGACAATGCATAATGAAGAATCTCTTCAGGTTTGCTTTGCCGAAGGTTCAATTGTATATTTCCCGTTTCCACTTGCGACATATTTAAGAGCTCACCGGTTATCAGTAATAACCGATTACTATCTTCCGCAATTCCGGCTACCAACTGCTGTTGTTCGTTATTTAATGACCCGGTAAGTTTGTTGTTCAGCAGTTCTAAACTCATCTTGATTGATGAAATGGGCGTCTTCAATTCATGGGAAACTGTTGCAATAAAATTAGTTTTAGCCAAATCAAGTTCTCTAAACGGAGTGATATTCTTAAGCATAATCACATGGCCGATAAACTGCGGTCTAGTTTCGCCCGTAGGGACGATATTTATTGGGATATGTTCCTTTTCGAAGAAGCTCTCCTTGCCATCTGCAAAAATCTTGATGGGTTCTTTTTTGGTTGGCTTCGTCTCTTGAAGGTTTAAATCTTTTGCGAGTAGACGTAAGAGGTCGTTATACAACGCAAGCTCGATTATTTTTTTTCCTATAACTTCTTCTTTCTTAAAACCTACTATTTGTAAGGCCTCATTGTTTGTAAAGATCACTACCTGATTTTCATCCAAACCGATAACCGGATCGTGCATATTGTTAATCAACGTTTCTATCCGCTTCTTTTCCATTAGAAGTCGCGACAGGTTGCTCCCGGCGTATTCTTCTAACTTTTCTGCCATGATATTGAAGGAATGAGCCAGCTCCCCAAATTCGTTATTGCTTTCAAAATGCACCCGCTGATGGTAGTTATGGGCAGTAATTTCTCTAATGCTATTGGTGAGCTCCCGAATTGGATTGGCAATGTTGCCAGGTAAATTTATTAACAAGGTAAAAGCAATAATAAAACAAAGGGCGCCGGTAGTACCTATCCATATGTTGGCATTTTCAGCGGTTAGAGAAGCAGCATCGCTTTTGCGAGCGATGGCATTCATGTTGAGTCGCATGATCTCACCTATATCTTGTCTTATTAATTTATAATAGGCGTCGTTTTTTCCTGAGTCGCGAATAAGCTCGTTAAAATGCGCTTTTAGTTTGTTCGTCGCTTCTCTTTCTCCCGGTTCAGTGAGATTAGCCAGTTGTTTTTCAAGATTTGATCGAAAGGTATCCAATGAACCTGCACGTTCGGGAATATCGTCGAGTGCGATCAACATTTGTCTCGAATACGCCAAGGTTTTATAATTGGCAACTAAGATATTCTCTGTGTCCTTCTTTAATGCATTGACGTACCAAATGCTAATGACAGAAAGCAGTACGATCAACAAAAAGAGAAGTCCTACTCCCAAGGTAAGTTTAGTCTTCGTTTTCATTCGGTTTTTTTTAACATTCCTATATGCGACGTTCGTTAGACAAGTATACACGTTACAATTTAGTAGGATCAAGATAAAATAATAAGATCGATATCATTGTCAGATAATTTTCTTAATAATTGATTGAAGATACCCGTTGCTAAAATAATGCGAAACAGATTGAGACGCGGTTTGCCGATACAGACTGTGGTTACTTTGTACTTGATCGCTAATTCAGAGATAGCAAGCGGTACATTCTTATGTTGTATCTGCAATACCGTTCCGCCCAATTCTGTTGCGAGTTTCAAATTGTTAATGAGATAACGTTGTTTATCCAAAGGTATTTTTACGGTAGCCTCTTTGGGCGTTTGCACATAGAGCACATACCATTGTCCATTGTAATAGCTGGCTAACCTAGCCGTTTTACGGATGACCGTTTTCGCTTTTTGTTCATTGCTACTAATACAGGCCAGGAAGCGCTCGGATCGCAACGCCTCTAATGGTGGCACTACGGCATCAACTTTTCGTTCGACATGGCCCGCCACTTCCTTTAATGCGAGCTCCCGTAATTGAAGGATATGGTCATTCCTAAAAAAATTCTGTAAAGCGGTTTCTATCTTGTCTGCCGTATAAATCTTTCCTTCTTTTAAGCGATCGATTAGTTCGTCCGCTGTCAAATCAATGTTGACAACCTCATCGGCTAATGTGATAATTTTGTCAGGAATACGCTCTTTAACTTCAATTCCTGTAATTTTTCGTATGTCATCATTTAAGCTTTCAATATGCTGAATATTGACAGCGCTGATGACGTTGATGCCGGATTCAATAATTTCCAAAACATCTTGCCATCGTTTTTCATTCTTGCTTCCTTCTATATTGGTATGTGCCAATTCATCAATGATGACGACTTCCGGCCTTAAATTTAGTACGCCCTGAACATCTAATTCTTCTAGTTCCTTGCCTCGGTAAAATAGTTTGCGTCGTTGGATAATCGGTAAACCTGCCAACAAGGCTTGCGTTTCCGTACGGTTATGGGTTTCTACATAAGCGATCTTTACATCTATGCCGTTTCTAAGTAGCATATGTGCTTCCTGCAGCATTCTATAGGTTTTGCCTACGCCTGCGCTCATTCCTATATACACTTTGAACTTTCCCTGCCGTGATTTCTTTATCAGGTCGAGAAAATGTGCAGCTTGTTGGTTCTCTTCTTCCATTTGCTTGCTTTTGAAGAAATGATATGTCTACTTATAGAAGATAACGTATTCCTTTCACCAAAAATAGATGTAATTGACGTTATCTTCATGTGTTGATGCATTATATTATCGGAAGTGGCCAATAAGTATTAAAAGCTCAATGCAAGTGCTGTTGCAAGCGTCGTACTGTTAGAAGTGGCCGATTGGTTCCGTTTAATGAAAATCTCATCTTTACTTGCCAGCCGTCTGATTTCCGTTCTCCAGACTACATTTGGAAACAATTGATAATCGACATTCATGGAATAACCCCAAGTACTAAATCCTGCCGGGTTTTCGGTTGAAATTATTACACCCTCTTTATCTTGATAATATTCTCCACGAGCAGTAATAGAGAGATTTTGTGTAAGGCCATAGCGGGCGATGATGATGGGTGTATACCATGTATGATATTTGCTGCTGCCTTTTTCATCCTGTTCAACTCCGAAATCGAAGCCCGCAATAATACCGAGACGTTCATTCAGCTGGAATTGCGCATAAAAGTTATGAAAGTAACGCATCTGTCGTACGCTGTCTGCTTTGTCACTTCCTATAAAAGAACTACTATTTAAGGTAATGGCATCGTTGGCTTTGAAGGTAAGCTGATGACCAAATGCAGGCGTTGTGTTACCGTCTACCCGTTGGATACGCTGCCAACCATTAAGATAAAGTGCTGCTAGGTACCACTTGCCATCTGCACTGGTATAATTCAATTTTGTGCCTGTCTCAAAATAGGGCGAGTTATCTGCTAGTAGGCTTCTTGTTAAGGTCCAATTATCTTTTCCAATAGCACTTTCAAATCCAATATGAGAAGGCATAATCCCTGCATCAAGCCAAAGCTCATGACGCTTTGAAAGTTTTATACCTACATTGGCCTCATAGATGTTTTTAAGTACACCCGTTTCAGCAGCATAGTTGGCATTCATATAAGTGCCCGCTGCGAGCGCCACATTTGCGCGAAGCCTGTCGTTTGTATAATTCGCCTTTACAAAAGCTAGATTTACGTTAACCTCATCCGTACGATTGTGGCTGTACACAAAGCCTGGGCGTGTGTTGCTCAACGGACGATTGAAATCATGCAAGTAATAAATTTCAGCGTAGCCACTTATTGTCAACGGCGATTGATGATCGTTTTGCGCGAATATATGGAGTGTACTTAGTAAAAATGCCAGGGCACTAATAATTTGTTTCATCTTGATAATTAAATCGTTATTGTATATGATCTAAAGCTAAATTAAGTTTAAGGACATTGATTTTTTCGGGTCCTAACATGCCCAATACGGGTTTTTCCGTGTGATTCGCGATTAACGAAGCAATCTTTTCTGGAGCGATGCCACGGATACGGGCAATTCGTTGTATCTGCACCTGTGCAGCTTTAACGCTGATATTGGGATCCAAACCGCTACCGCTTGCAGTTACCAAATCAACCGGGATATCTGCTTTCCGAATTCCCGGATTATGCTTTAATAGTGTATCGATGCGCGCTTGAACAGTTGCTAAGTATTCCGGATTTGATGGCCCCTTATTACTGCCGGCAGAGCCAGCCGCATTATAGTCAACCGCTGATGGCCGAGAATAAAAGTACTTGTCTACCGTAAACGACTGGCCAATGTTCGTGTAGTATTTTTTTCCGTCTATTAAAACGATCTCGCCTTCTCCGCGATTCGGTGAAATTTGTGCAATGGCCCATACCACACTTGTATACACTCCGGAAAAGAGTATGATGGTTAAGACGGTTAATGTAATTGCTGAAAAAAGATTCTTCTTCATGATGATTTGTTCTAACTTCTATATAAACAGTGCTACCATAACATCGATCAACTTTATGCCGATAAAAGGTATGATGATGCCTCCCAATCCATAGATGAAAAGATTTCTCCTTAAAAGGGCACTGGCGCCGATCGGTTTATAGGCGACGCCTTTTAACGCTAATGGAATGAGGAAGGGGATAATAATTGCGTTGAAAATAACAGCAGAAAGTATAGCACTTTCCGGGCTGTGCAAGTCCATAATATTAAGTCCCTGCAAGGCGGGAATCGCGCTGATGAACAACGCAGGAATGATCGCAAAATATTTTGCCACGTCGTTAGCTATCGAAAACGTGGTTAGCGTACCTCGAGTCATAAGTAACTGTTTTCCAATCTCTACAATTTCAATCAGCTTGGTAGGGTCGTTATCCAAATCCACCATATTGCCAGCTTCTTTCGCCGCCTGCGTACCACTGTTCATGGCAACTCCTACGTCTGCTTGTGCAAGAGCGGGCGCATCATTTGTTCCGTCACCCATCATAGCTACCAGCCTACCGGAAGCTTGTTCCTTTCGGATATAGTTCATCTTATCTTCTGGTTTCGCTTCTGCAATAAAGTCATCCACTCCAGCCTTATTTGCGATAAATTTGGCAGTTAATGGATTGTCCCCGGTCACCATGACCGTTTTGATACCCATTTTTCGAAGCCGGGAGAAACGCTCCTGAATGCCTGGTTTAATAATATCTTGAAGTTCTATGACGCCTAGAACCTGTACATTTCCCGTGGCGTCCTCTTCAGAAACGACCAAGGGTGTTCCTCCGTTTGAAGAAATTTCCTCAACACGGCCGATTATTTCTTTCGGAAAGTTGTTTCCACTTTTTTCGACTAAGTTTCGTATTGCATCGGTCGCCCCTTTCCGTATTTTGGTCGCATCTTCGAGATCAACCCCTGAACATCTCGTTTCGGCAGTAAAGCCAATAAATTGCAGTTTGCTTCGATTTTTTGAAGCTTCACTCAATAGGGTAGTACCCATGGCAGCAAATTTGTGTTCAGGATTTATGGACAATTCAATGATCGATTTGCCCTCGGGAGTCTCATCCGCTAATGAACTCAGAACCGCAGCCCATATAAATCGTTTGTCATCCACGCCTTGGGCGGGGTAAAAGTGCGTTGCCTTTCGGTTGCCAATCGTTATGGTACCTGTTTTATCCAACAATAATACATCAATGTCGCCCGCGGTTTCTACGGCTTTACCGCTCTTCGTGATGACGTTGGCTCGCAAAGCACGGTCCATGCCCGCAATTCCGATGGCGCTTAGCAGTCCACCGATGGTCGTAGGTATTAAACATACGAACAAGGAGATAAACGCAGCAATGGTGATCGGTGTATTTGCATAGTCAGCAAATGGTTTTAGCGTAACACAAACAATAATAAATACCAAAGTGAAACCCGCAAGCAAAATAGTCAATGCAATTTCATTAGGCGTTTTTTGCCTACTAGCCCCTTCTACCAATGCAATCATCTTATCGAGGAAACTCTCTCCGGGTTCTGTTGTTACGCGTACGCGGATGCGATCAGACAAGACCTTCGTTCCGCCGGTTACACTGCTTTTATCGCCTCCTGCTTCGCGGATAACCGGAGCCGATTCACCGGTGATGGCACTTTCGTCAATTGTTGCTAAGCCTTCAATAATTTCGCCGTCGGTAGGTATGATATCCCCCGCCTCGCAAAAGAAAACATCTCCTTTTCGAAGGGAGGAAGACGCGATTTGCGTAACGCTGCCATCGGGTGCCAAACGTTTGGCTGGAGTCTCCTCCCGGGTCCTTCTCAATGAGTCGGCCTGGGCTTTACCTCGTGCTTCTGCTATAGCCTCTGCAAAATTGGCAAAAAGGAGGGTTATAAAAAGCACAAAGAAAATAGATAGGTTGTAGGCAATGCTCCCTTGCGATTTCTCGCCCATGAGTGTCCAAATGCATACACCGAACATGACAAAGGTCCCTATCTCCACCGTAAACATAACGGGATTGCGGAACATGATCCGGGGACTGAGTTTTATGAACGACTGTTTAAAAGCTTCACTAACGAGCTCTTGTTGAAACAGTGATTTTTTTTCTGATTTCATTTGTAAATAATTTTTTGTTCTGATTGCCTTCCACCAAGTAATAGACTGTCATTTATCTCATGGTAAAATATTCTGCAATAGGCCCTAATGCTAATGCGGGAAAGAAAGTAAGCGCGGCAATGATCACAATGACAGCAAATACCATCAAGCCAAAAGTTGCTGTATCCGTCTTTAATGTTCCCGCGCTTTCGGGTGTATACTTTTTGTTGGCAAGTAAGCCGGCGATAGCAACCGGACCAATAATGGGAATAAATCGTGAAAGAATTAATACAATACCTGTACTGATATTCCACCAGGGTGTGTTATCCCCAAGTCCTTCAAATCCACTGCCATTATTTGCGGATGAAGAAGTAAATTCGTAAAGCATTTCGCTGAAGCCATGAAAACCGGGATTATTTAACGTGCTTAGTGTAAGTTGAGGTAAGGCAACCGATAAGGCCGTACCGGCTAGTATTAGAAAGGGATGTACAAGCGCAATAATAATGGCTATTTTTACCTCTCGGGCTTCTACCTTTTTTCCCAAAAACTCGGGTGTGCGACCTACCATTAATCCACTAATAAAAACAGCGAGAATAATGAAGATATAAAAATTCAGTATGCCTGCACCCACACCTCCATAAAAGCTATTGGTAATCATCGCTAACAATTCGTTCATGCCGGATAACGGCATGGTACTGTCATGCATAGCATTCACGGAGCCGGTGGAAATGACAGTGGTGGCGATGCTCCAAAATCCCGAGGCCGCGGCTCCAAACCTAATTTCTTTACCCTCCATAGCGCCTAAGGCATTGTCAATTCCCATGCTTCCAATCGCAGGATTACCTCGCATCTCCATGAGTACGTTTGGAATAGCTAGAGCTAAGAACCCAGCCGTCATGGTGGCAAAAATCATATAGGAAAGCTTCTTCCGGTTTAAATAATAGCCCAATGCAAAAATCATGGCTAATGGGATAATCATTTGCGCGACCATTTCTACCATATTGGTCAGATAATTAGGGTTTTCAAAGGGATGTGCTGAATTTGCACCAAAGAAGCCTCCACCATTGGTTCCAACATGCTTAATAGCAATAAAACTGGCAGCGGGTCCTCTAGCAACCTGAACCGTATCTCCCTGCAACGAAATCATTGTATCTTTCCCTTCGAAAGTCATAGGTGTACCATTAAATACAAGTAGGATAGCCACGAGAAGTGAAATGGGAAGTAAAATACGTGTACAAGATTTCAGGAAATACACGTAAAAGTTTCCGAGCTTGTCTGTAGTTCGTTCCTTAAGTGCATTAAATAATACGGCTGCTGCAGCCATTCCGGTTCCCGCGCTTACAAATTGCAAAAACATCAGCCAAAGTTGTCCTAAATAACTCAGACCACTTTCTCCCGAATAGTGTTGTAAGTTGCAATTGACCACAAAGGAGATAACCGTGTTAAATGCTAAATGAGCAGACATGGCCGGATTAGTGTCCGGATTTAAGGGAAGCCAGTCTTGATTCATCAAAATAAACATACCGACAAGGAACCATATGGAATTTATAGTCAATAAAGCAACTAAATGTTGTTTCCAGCTCATTTCATGTTTTGAATCGATTTTGCCAAGTCGATAGATAGTGTTTTCTATATTGCCAAAAAGGAAGTCGAGCCAAGTGCGTTCGCCACTATATACCTTAGCTATATATTTTCCTAACGGAATCGCTAAGACGCAAGTCAGAAGGAACATGAAAACGACTCCAAATATTTCTGTGTTCATTTTTTTTTAACTAAATGTGGATGTACCTAAGTACTGAATATTGATTTTTAGAATTTTTCAGGTTTTAGCAAGACGTACAGAATGTATGCAAAAACACCAATTGAGATGATAAATAGCGCTGTCATGATTTTATATTTTTTCGAAATAATCCACCAGTTTGAAGAAAAGGGCAAAACAGAGAATGCCGATAAGTATTAGAAGAAGGGTGAGCATGATTTTTGTTTTCTTTTAATTGATCACACGGATAATGATACCGACGATAATGAAAATAATAAAGAGAGAAATAAGGATAGCAAATGGCCTATTCCATTGTGGTTTTATGACTTTTTTTCTCAATTTGCTTCGTAACTTTCTCATAGCGTTCAGTTAATACTGCTGCTTGGTATATACTGTTAATAGTTTTATGGGAATACGTTTCTCAATTAAGCCCCACTCATATTGACTGCATAATTTCCGCATGCCGTTGAACGAGCGTACAAATAGATTTTCTATCAGATATTTAACTCGTTCGTTCCCGCAATTGTATATCCAGCCTACAAGGGAGATGGAATAGATGACCTTCGCAATTTCATGTACGGTTATCCGGTCGCGAATATAGCTTACGACCACTTGAAGCGCCCCTGCGAGGTTTTCCCTTGATAATTCGCTTATTTCGCGTTTTATTTCCGGGATCTCGGCGGAGATAATATCCGGAATTTCGTCTTGATTGATTTTGTTCATTTTTAATATTGTTTTGACCGCAGGGTGCCAAAAGCATTCCAATCGTGTCTTGTTTTATTTAATTGCTTGTATTTTAGTTGTTTAATTCTTTTTGCCTTCTTAGGTCTTGCAAAAAAAACTATCATCTTGATAGGTCCTTTATCAAAATGATAGGATGATTGGCCGTTTATATTAGCGATTAATTCGGATGTTTTTCCAAGCGATGAATCGGAGCGTCAAAAAAATAATCCGCTATTTTACGCAAACGGTTGCGTTTGTAACTGGTTTGTTATACTCTTTTTTTTTCTCTAGCATTGTGAAAAGCTAACTGATCATACCTGTCTTAAAGACATTTTGGGAAAAGCAATGCGCTCGTATAAGCGATACTTTTATTTACACGGTTGGGTACAAATTTTTGAAAGATGAAGGCCTATTTTAATCCCGATGAATCTATCTTAATCAAGAAATTGGCGAATGGTAGCGAAAAAGCATTTTACACACTATATGGTAAATACTTTAAACGGGTTTATTCATTTGTTTTAGCTTATGTTAAATCATCGGATTTAACCGAAGATGTCTGTCAGGAGATATTTATTAAAATATGGCATAATCGAGCGAGTTTAGTGGAAATAAAATCTTTCAAGGCCTACCTTTTCACGATCACTCGAAATCACACCCTGAATATTTTAAGAAAGGCAAGCAATTCCCGTATTAAGATGGTAGAAGTACTGAGCTATTATCCAACCAATGAAAAAACGACAGAAAACGAAGTTCAATTGAAAGAATATCAACGTTATTTGCATGAAACGTTGGATGGTTTATCACCTACCGCTCGACGTATATTCAAGCTTTGCCGCGAAGAGCAAAAAACCTATGATCAAGTAGCTCGTGAGTTGGGTATAAGTCGAAATGCAATAAAAAAACATATGGTTCAAACGATGAAAACGCTCAAAGCCCTTATCGAGGGGCCATTAGAGGTACGTTGGTGCATTTTCTTTTGGATGAACATTGCCATCTCAGCTTTCATTTAATTTTTAGCATATCGATAACAATTTCAAATTAATGGTCAAAGCTGTTGGACAAGATATAAGTAAATCTTACAAATCAATCCTATAATTTCATAATAAAACATGGTGATATTGTTGCCAATTTTGTATTGCAAAAACAAAGCAATCAGCATATGGCGACTAAAGAAACAGTTTATATTCCATTAACCGATGTAGAAAGTGAACACTGCGCATTAATAGTCGAGAAAGGACTTGCACAGATAAGTGGAGTAGAAAGCCACCAAGTAGAACTGAATAACCACAGGGCAGCTATTAGGGTAACGGATAACGCCGTAATTGGGGAAGCTGTGAAGGTCATTAAAGATTTAGGTTACGGAGTTCCCACAGTCAAAAATTCATTTCCGGTATTAGGCATGACATGTGCTTCTTGTGCCGCGAGCGCTGAAAGCATTGTCAAGTACCAAGACGGGGTTGTCAGCGCCGCTGTAAACTTTGCAACCGGCAATCTTACGGTTGAGTACCTGCCAAATATGACCAATGCTGCCAAACTGCAAGAGGCTGTTCGAGGAGTAGGTTACGATTTACTGATTGAAGATGAAACCAAACAGCAGGAAACATTAGAAGCTATCCATGCAGATAAATTTAAGAAGCTAAAAAATAAAACGATATGGGCCGTATTACTATCGCTTCCTGTAGTGATTATTGGGATGTTCTTAATGGATATGCCTTTCGCCAATGAAATAATGTGGTTTTTCTCAACCCCTGTTGTTTTATGGTTAGGTAAAGACTTCTTTGTCAACGCGTGGAAACAGACGAAGCACCGTTCTGCCAATATGGATACATTGGTAGCACTAAGTACAGGTATAGCCTATCTGTTCAGCGTGTTTAATATGCTTTTCTTGGATTTCTGGCATCAAAGAGGATTACACGCACACGTTTACTTTGAGGCAGCGGCTGTCATTGTTGCATTCATACTGTTAGGCAAGTTATTAGAAGAGAAAGCAAAAGGTAATACCTCTTCCGCGATCAAAAAACTAATGGGCTTGCAGCCAAAAACAGTTATTGTAATTGAAACTAATGGTAATGAAAGACAAAAAGCGATTGAAGATGTGAATGAGGGTGATATAATTCTCGTAAAACCAGGAGAAAAAATCGCAGTGGACGGTTTGGTTATATCGGGAACATCTTATGTAGATGAAAGTATGTTGAGTGGTGAGCCTGTACCGGTATTAAAGAAGGAAGACGAAAAAGTATTTGCCGGTACCATTAACCAGAAAGGTAGCTTCCGGTTCAAAGCGGTAAAAGTGGGCAAGGAAACCATGCTTGCACAAATCATTAAAATGGTGCAGGACGCGCAGGGAAGCAAAGCACCTGTACAAAAGCTGGTAGATAAGATTGCTGGTATTTTTGTTCCTGTCGTGATTGCTATTGCTATTTTTACATTCCTTTTATGGTTTATTCTCGGAGGAGATAATGGAGTTGTACAAGGTTTATTGGCAGCCGTTACGGTATTGGTAATTGCCTGTCCCTGTGCTCTGGGCTTGGCGACACCGACGGCCATTATGGTAGGTGTGGGAAGAGGTGCTGAAAAAGGTATTTTGATTAAGGATGCAGAAAGTCTTGAATTAGCGAAAAAAGTAAATGCAATCGTATTAGATAAAACCGGAACAGTTACGGAAGGCAGACCGCAGGTAACCGGTATGCTGTGGTTGAATAATGATGATGCAGCCAAAGATATTCTACTGAGTATCGAAAAGCAGTCAGAGCATCCATTGGCAGAAGCCGTGGTAAAACATTTAGGAGGAATAGAAACCACCGCTTTATCACGGTTTGACAGCATCACAGGTAAAGGCGTAAAAGCCGACTATCATAACGAAACCTATTACGTCGGTAATAAAAAGCTGTTGGTGGAAAATAACATTACTATTGCAGAGCAGCTTTTACAGCAAGCTAGCCAATGGGGTGAGCAGTCTAAAACCGTTATTTGGTTTTCCAATAGCACACAAGCACTTTCTGTCATTGCGATTGCTGACCAAATTAAAGCTACTTCGATACAGGCCATCAAGGAAATACAAGATATGGGTATTGACCTATATATGCTTACCGGTGATAACAAAGCAACCGCTAAAGCGATTGCACAACAAACAGGCATTAAGCACTACAAGGCCGAGGTTTTGCCGCAGGACAAAGCCGATTTTATAAAAGAATTGCAAAGGCAAGGCAAATTAGTGGCGATGGTTGGTGATGGTATCAACGATAGCACCGCTCTTGCAACTGCCGATGTAAGTATAGCAATGGGAAAAGGAAGTGATATTGCAATGGATGTTGCGAAAATGACTATCATTTCCTCAGATTTGACTAAAATAGCGCAGGCTATCCGCTTGTCAAAGCAGACGGTGACTACCATTAAACAAAATTTGTTTTGGGCATTTATCTATAATGTTATCGGTATTCCGGTTGCCGCAGGTATACTCTACCCAATAAATGGTTTCTTGCTGAATCCCATGATTGCAGGTGCAGCGATGGCATTAAGTAGTGTAAGTGTAGTAAGCAATAGTTTGAGGTTGAAGTGGAAGAAGTAAGCAAGCATTTGTCCTGATTTTGATTTCCATTGATGCCTGCGGGAACTGTGCGGCGGAACGATAATCCAAACCAAGTTACGATACGCTAAAAAATTCGTCGAATAAGGTACGAACGGGAAAAAACAAGATGATTCAGTATTAATCATCTTGTTTTTTTAATTTTTTTTTAATGATTGCAGATAAATCAGTGAAAGCAAATCTACGCAACCCATGAAAAGCTAATTTACAATTCTCAGATTTTTAAAAAAGTTTTATTTCTTAGGTACCCTAAATGAGCGTTCGGGTGTCTTAAATTATGTAGTTCCGATAAACTGCATAAACGAGATGAACAAAGACGCTTTTTATAAAGAATTAATCCACAGATACCGCGCCGGCTCCGCTACAGAAGAGGAGTTGGAAGCGTTCTATCATCTTGTCCAATCGGGCGAAATAGATCATTATCTAAGCGAAATAATGGAGGACCATTTCTGTGGGGGGCGTCCGAAGAGCAGACTTTCGTTAAATTTCGGTTATGCAGCCGCTATCGTTATATGTTTCGTTTCCGGACTTGTTTTCTTTTACTATCAAAATCACCATCATAACCGTGCGATAATTCAACCACCCGAAGAGATAACAGCAGCTAAAGATCAGGCAATTCTAACGCTGGCAGATGGCACTAAAATCAAGCTGGATTCAACCCGAAGCGAAAGCGAAAATACAGATGGGTTTCAAGTGTTAAGTAAACTAAAAGCAGTTATAGGTTACAATAAGGATGCAACAAAGGAAGGCGAAGCTTTGGTATATCATGAGATTGCGATACCAAATGGTGGAAAGTACAAAGTGATATTGAGTGATGGAACCAAAGTATGGCTCAATGCCGGCAGCAAACTCAAATTTCCTGTTCGATTTAGTAAGGCCCGGCGGGAGGTTGAACTTGATGGTGAAGCCTATTTTGAAGTCGAGTCGAAGATTTCCAAACGAGAAAACCAACCATTTACGGTCCATACGCGATATCAAGATATTCAGGTGCTCGGTACAAGCTTTAATATAAAGGCTTATCAGGACGAGCCCAGCGAAACCTCGACACTTGTCACAGGTCGTGTAAACGTAATAAACAAGCGCACCCGGCAAATTTTACAGTTAAATCCCGGAAAAGAGTTGACCTTAAGTAAAGCAGCAGCTGTGACTTCGGTAAGTGATGCAGACATAGAAGAAGTTTTGGCTTGGAAGCATGGGGACTTTGTTTTCAATGAAACACCCATATACGAAATCATGAAGCAATTGGCTAGATGGTATGACGTGGAAGTGGATTTTGGAAGTGTTGCGAACAATATCTATAGTGGATATATACCCCGAGATGCCAATTTGAAACAAGTCTTAGACATGATGGAAAGAACCGGGGAATTAAAATTTGACATGAATAACAGAAAGATTTACGTAAAAACTAAGATGCCTATGTAAAAATCGTATATGAAAAAACCGGTAGCGATGCCGCGCTGCCGGTTTAAATTGGCGCAAGTCAATTTGCCTAAAAAGTTAAATAAACTAATCGACTAACTTAATTTACAAATGTATGAATTTAACTATTCAATACAAAGCACCCTATTGGCCTAAAAGTCACCGATCTTCTTGGACTTTTTTTGGTTTAAATGTATTAAAAATCAGTAAGTTAACAATTTTTATATTACTGCTTTCATTACTGCAGGTGTCGGGTAAAGTGTTCTCGCAGGAAATTAATCTCTCGGTAAAAAACGCACCCTTAGCCTCCATCTTGAAATCAATCAGCAAGCAAAGCGGCTACCGTCTTTTCTATAATAGTAAGCTGTTACAGCAGGCAAAGCCTGTTACGATTAACTTACAACATGCTTCTTTGGAAGAAAGTCTTGAAAAAGCCTTAGCCGGTCAGACACTGGCCTATAGTATAGAGGACAAATCGATTGTCATTCGTAACCAAGTCGAGCAGTCAACGCCCCCTATACAAAGTGTGGTACAACAGCTTAGAGTTGGTGGTTTAGTGAAAGACGAAGCCGGCTTGCCCTTAGCTGGCGTAAGCGTTCAAGAAAAGGGGGTGAAGAATGGTACCTTAACCGATTCACAAGGAAGGTTCAGTCTCAATCTAAGTAAAAATAATGCCATGTTGGTTTTCACGTACCTGGGTTATACCCCAAGAGAAATTGCTGTTACAGAAAACCTAATTGAAGTGATTTTGGAACAAGATCTAGCCAACTTAGATGAAGTGGTGGTAGTAGGTTATGGAACGCAGAACAAAGCGCTTGTAACCGGCGCGGTTTCGCAGATTAGCGGTGAAGTGTTACAAAATCGGCCCATATCGCGTGTGAGCCAGGCTTTGCAAGGGCAGATGCCAGGTCTCAATATTATCACCGGTAGCAGTGGCGGAGCACCTAATGCTACACAGAATATCAATGTCCGCGGATTTACGGGACTGGGAACGACTGGCGGACCACTGGTCGTTATCGATGGTGTACAAGGAGGAGATATCAATGCATTAAATCCGGATGATATCGAGAATATTTCTGTGCTGAAGGATGCAGCATCCGCGGCTATTTATGGATCAAGCGCTCCTTACGGTGTTATCTTAATTACAACAAAACAAGGTAAAAAAGGAAGTAAACCAGCTATTACTTACAATAATACCTTGGGATGGGCCGCGCCGATCAATTTGCCAACCATGCTGAATTCACTGGATTTTGCCAACTTGTATAATGAGGCAGCGACGAATGGAGGGCGAAGTGAAATATTTAGTCAGGAAACGATCGATCGTATCATTGCTTATCAAAACGGATCCTTTAAGGACGAAACGATCGCCAATCCGCAACCCGGTGCAAATGATTATTATACCTGGGGGAATGGAAACGCTAACAATGATTGGTTTAAAGTATACTTTAAAGATCTCGCATTCAGCCAACAACATAATGTAGGTGTTTCCGGTGGTTCCGAAAATACCACTTATTACGTCGGCTTGGGGTATAACGATAGGGCCGGTATGTACAATTATGGTGATGATTCGTATAAGCGCTTTAACGTTCGTACCAACATCACCACATCGGTAGCGAAGTGGTTAGACTTTAGCTACCGTGGAAGCTTTTCAAAAGAACTTAGCAACTCACCTAATACCTATTCAGGAAAAACAGGAGGGAACTATATGCATCAGATCGCTCGAAAGTGGCCAAGTGTTCCCCTTTTTAATCCTGATGGCAATTATTCAGATGCCAGCGATGTATTGCTTCACCAACAAGGTGGACGATCCAAATCAACGCTTGACAAAGCTTTATTGACCGGCGAGTTTATCTTCAAATTGGCGACCGGCTGGACGGCGACGGTTAATTATACATTTGATGGGACATTCCAAGATCAAAACGCTCACACCAAGACGCTCTATTCAGTACGTCCAGATGGTTCGCAATACCAGATAGGTGGTACTTATCCGAACGGATTTAGCCGATCGAACTACCGTATTCAGCATCACATCGTCAACGCATTTACCAAATATGAAAAGCAACTGGACGATCATTTCTTTAGTATAATGGGTGGTTTTGTTCGTGATTACACGGACTATCAGCGTTATGCGGCCAGCAATAGCCAACTCTATTCCGATAATATCCCCTCTTTATCCGGAACTTATGGACCGGCACCGTCTATCAGTGATTTTACTCGAAAACTGGCTTCCGATGGTTTTTTCGGACGTTTTAATTACAACTATAAGCAAAAATATTTATTCGAATTCAATGGGCGTTATGATGGTACATCACGCTTTCTCGGTCCGGTTCGTTGGAAGTTCTATCCGGGCGTTTCCGTAGGATGGAATGTCGATAAAGAAATCTTTTTTGAATCGATTAAAACAACAGTCAATAGCTTTAAATTGAGGGGCTCTTATGGATCACTGGGCGATCAGGCTTTTATTGATCCGGACCCGAGCAACCCGAATTGGTACCCATTCTATCCAAGTTTGGGTACTTCAAGTCCACCGAGTACTAATTGGCTTTTTGGGGGTAACCAACAAGCAGCTGTGTCACCACCGGGCTTGATCAATCCGGATTTAACCTGGGTGACGACCACCTCGTTGAACATCGGAACCGAAATCGGCTTATTGCAGGATCGTTTGAATGCCTCCTTCGATTGGTATATCCGTAAAGCGGACGATTTTGCCGGGCCCGCCCAGGCTTTACCTAGTGTCTTAGGTAATACGCCTCCTAGTGCAAATAACGCAGCCATGGAAACGCGGGGCTTCGAATTGAGTTTACAATGGCGCGATCGAATCGGAGAGGTTAACTACGGTCTACGCGCAGTATTGAGTGATTATCGAGGAAAGGTAACCCGTTATCCGAATCCAACAGGTTTAAATAGTACTTGGTATGCAGGCCAGCAAATGGGCGATATCTGGGGCTATACTACTTATGGCCTTTTCCAAAATCAGGCAGAAATTGATGCGGCTCCCTCGCAACAGCGTATATCTGGCCAGACATGGAAACCGGGAGATGTACGATATGTGGATCTGAACAACAACGGCATTATTGATTTTGGCGACAACACGATTTCCAATCCGGGAGACAGAAGTGTTATCGGTAATAATACGCCCCGTTTCGCTTACGGTTTCACGGGGGATCTCAGCTGGAAAAATATCGATTTTATGTTTTTTATCCAGGGAATCGCAAAGCGTGATGCATGGGTTGGGTCCAATTATTTTTGGGGTATTGTGGGCGACGAATGGCAAAGCTCACCTTTCAACGTGCACCAAGATCGTTGGAGTCCGGATAACCCCAATGGCTATTTTCCGAAGTTTTACTTAACTGGCGAGAATGGAAAGAATACGCAGACACAAACGCGTTATTTGCAGAACGCAGCTTATTTGAGATTGAAAAATATTCAGCTGGGCTATTCACTGCCCAAGTCTTGGTTGGAAAAAATAGGTTTCAGTAAAGTGCGATTCTATGTCAGTGTAGAAAATGTTTTCACGATTACGGATTTGATCAAAACAATGGATCCCGAGCTGTCGATTAGCGATGCCAAGATCTATCCCTTACAGCGGACCTATGCAGCGGGTGTGAATTTGTCTTTTTAAAGTTTATTCAAACGATATGAAATTACTACAAACAATAGCTTTGCTTATGCTTTGCTGCTTTTTCTCCAGCAGCTGCCAGAAGGATTTGTTAGAGCAAACTCCTGAAACCAATATCAGCGACGCAGATTATTGGAAAACGGCTAACGACTTGAAGCTTTACGCCAATAATTTTTATAATACGATGTTACCCAATTATAATGGTTGGGGATCGATCGGTATTTATGGCTTGGATGCGAATGGCAGCGATAATATGATCGCTACCAGCTATAATTCAGCCTTAAATGGCGAAAGAGTTGTTCCTGGAACTGACGGCGGCTACGGTGCTTATGGCGACTGGGCGGCGCTTCGGAATGTGAATTATTTTTTGGCTAATTATAACAAAGTAAACGAGTCCTTCGATGTAATCAAAGCATATGTGGGAGAGGCACTCTTTTTCAGGGCATATTTCTACTTTGATAAATTGAAAAGTTTTGGCGATCTACCTTGGATCAATGTTCCACTAAACACTTCGTCGGAAGAAGTTTATAATGAACGTTTGCCTAGAAATATTGTAGTCGACTCCCTGATGAATGATTTGGACAAAGCCATCGCATATTTGCCTACAAAAGGTTCGGCGGAAGCTTCGCGTATCAACAAGGAAATTGCCATGCTCTTTCAAGCCAGAATAGCACTTTTTGAGGGCACTTGGGAAAAATACCATGCCGGTACACCTTTTGGCGTTTCTGGATCGGATGGAAGCAAATTCTTAGAAAAGGCTGCCTCCGTGAGCTCCGCACTGTTGGACAATAGTGGAGGGTACGGTCTAGCGTCGTTTTCGACCGATGATGATTATTGGCGTCTCTTTAACCAGGTAACTTATAGCTCCAACAATGAGGTTATGCTCTGGCGCGCGTATAATTTGAGCCTAAACTTAGGGCATCGCTGGCACCGCTATACCCCAAGTGGTGGAGGGAGAGGTGTAACCAAAGATTTAGTAGATGCCTATTTGTGCATAGATGGAAAGCCTATCGGGTCAAGTGATCTCTACCAAGGTGATGCAACCTTGCACGATGTCGTTGCCAATAGAGACCCCCGTTTAAAACAAACAATCTATGTGCCGGATGGCAGCCATATCATCACAGATAACCGCCCAGGTGGACAACCCGTTGTTATCTTCGAATACCCCACGTTTGATGTTGCTAACGAAAACAAATCGTTAACCGGTTATCAAGTGTACAAAGGCCATAATCCAGATTATAATCAACAACAGGATTTGGGTACTACCGGACAAATCATTTTTCGTTTTGCTGAGGCCGTTCTTATCTATGCTGAAGCTAAGGCCGAACTCCGGCAATTTACACAGGCAGATGCTGATCGAAGTATTAATTTGCTGAGACGGCGTGTTGGTATGGTCGATTTATCCGTTGCCAACATTGAACGCGATCCTAATTGGGAATTCGATGACATCAGTCCGTTGCTCAACGAAATTCGCCGGGAAAGACGTGTAGAACTTGCCTGCGAAGGGTATCGCTCGGATGATTTATTCAGGTGGGCCGCTATTGACGAGAAAATCAGTGGCTGGAAGCCCAAAGGAGCCAAAAGAGCACAATGGGAAGTAGCAGGGGTGCCTGAAAATATCGCTACGGCTGTAAGGAGCTTTCCTGTAGACGCGGATGGATATATCGAATATTATCAGCAAGTAGGTGCCTTAAATGCGGGGTATCAGTTTAAGCTTGATAGAGATTATTTATCACCCATTCCGCTTGATCAGATCAGTTTAAATCCAAAAATTAAGCAGAATCCCGGGTGGTAATTTTGATTGGTTGGTGGCAAGCTGTTCGAGAGAACGGCTTGCTTTTTTCTTTACATTCCATATTTATCAGGTAGTGTTAGGTCAAGCTACCATCAATTGTCAAATACTAAAACAAAAAACATGCAACTAAGAGAATTGATTAAAAATGGCTTAGCAAGCGTTTTGTTAAGTTTTGGAATCGTTGTTTCCATGAAAAGTGCTAATGCTCAGCTTTCTGCGTCTATGGTAGATCCTTTGGAGAAAATATTTCCCGAGACGGTCCTCCCTTATGATAGCTTCCATGAGATTGATGTAGCTAAAGGCGAAGTGGCGAGTGCTCAGTTAGTCCTTCGCAGTGGCGAAAACTTGGATCAAGTGGAGCTATCTGTGGACGCACCTGGTTTACCGAATGAAGGAATATCCTGCGGTGCGATTGGCTTTGTACGAGCGGGGCGCCAATACACCGATCCGGCGGTGGACAGACTCGTTTCGAATACAGGTTTTTATCCCGATCCCATATTGGATGATAAACCATTGAGTCTTCAGGCAGGATTAGCCCAGGCTTTTTATATAAGCATACCGATTTCTGCGGAAACGAAAGCAGGGACATATCCGGTAAAAGTGGACATTAGAACAAAGGATATGCAAATACGAAAAGAGTTTGCTATTCATGTGCACAATGTTCGTTTGGCGAAACAAGAGTTATGGGTAACCAACTGGTATAGTTTAGCGCCCGAACGCTTGGCTCTATTGAATAAAGGGGAACAAGTAAAATCCTTTGGCCCGGTATACTGGCGTTTAATAGAAACTTTGGCAAATAAAATGGCTGCTTATGGACAAAATACAGCGCTTATTTCACCGCTGGATTTAGCTATTTACAAAATGGAAGGGGAACATTTAAGCATTGATTTTTCAAGATTTGACCAAACGGTAGATATTTTTCGCAAAGCGGGTGTCTTAGGGAGAATTGAGGGTGGCCATATTGGTCAACGGGCGGGCAATTGGAGTAGTCCCTTTATTGTAAGGGTTCCTGAGCCTCTGGCCGATTCTACTCGCTTCAGGCAGTTGCCAATCGAAGACCCAAGAGCGAAGAACTTCTATGCCCGGTTCTTTAAAGCACTTATCGCCCACTTAGAAGAAAAGGGATGGTTAAGCGATTATTATCAACACATTGCCGACGAACCTACCGGTGACAACAAGGAATCCTATATTGCCATAGCAAGCTATGTTAAATCCATCGCACCGCAAATCAAAATTATGGAGGCCTGTCATAGCAAAGATCTAGCAGAAACAATTGATTTATGGGTTCCTCAACTTGATTTTTTAAATAAAGATTTCACGTTCTATCAAGACCGTAAAAAGGCAGGCGATGAAGTGTGGTTCTATACCTGCCTGTCTCCTAGAGGCAATTATGCCAATCGGTTTATCGATCTTCCACTTATAAAAACCCGATTGATCCACTGGATAAATTATAAATATCAGATTGATGGTTATCTACATTGGGGTTTTAATTACTGGAACCAAGATCCTTATGAGGAAACAACCGGCATCAATAGCGAAGGAGGGAATATTTTGCCAACCGGAGATTCCTGGATCGTTTATCCGGGTTATCAAAAATTGTATAGTTCAATACGTTTAGAAGCCATGCGAGATGGTATTAACGATTACACACTCTTGCAAATGCTGACAAAGAAGAACCCTGATTTAGCGAAGAAGATCATTGATAATATGGTGTTTAGATTCGATTGGTATGATACGAGTATCAAAAATTTTAGAGCGAGCAGGAAGGCCATGTTAAAAGCCTTATCAGAATAAATTATGGCAATATAATAAGGGCTTGGCTACTTTCTATACTGCCAAGCTTTTATTTAAAGAAAAAAACTTACGAATTATCGCGAATCTCGTTTACCTAAAGCCTAAACAAAGACCTAGTGGAACAGTAGGCATCTCGTTCAGAATGCGATAGAATTGAAAGTAATAAGGTTCATTTGCTTTTTCCTAACTGCTTTAGTTAATTATTCTGTGTCCTTCAACACCTAAGTCGACTTCCAAGCTACAGTGGATTTTAGAATGCGAGCAAAGACGATTTATATGACATCTTTGTTATGTTAAAATGATACAATAAAATGCCAATTTTATATAGGTTAAATATTTGTTTAACACCTAACTTGCCCGCATTAAAGCTAACCGCAAGCAGGCAGTAAATGGCTTGCTTCTCTTATAAGATTAATAATTTATGATAAATTATCTTAGGATAGGAGTTATGTCCTCCTTTTTATGTGTATCCCGAAGTATGCTGGTTTGTTTGATACTGCTGCTGCTCATTTTTCAAGCAAGTGCGTTCGAGGTTAAAGGGAATCTTTTGCTGCAGCAGGCAAAGTTTACAGGTACGGTAAAAGATGCAAAAGGCACACCGATTGTTGGTGCAAGTGTGTCCGTTAAAGGTACAAAAGTTGGAACATCTACCGATACAGATGGTCGATTTGCTATCAGCCTGCCAGCTGGAGGTGACCTCATTCTGGTTATTAATCACCTGGGACATGTAACAAGAGAAATACCACTTAGCGCCGGTCAGTCTAGTATCCAAGTCACCTTGCAAGATAGTGAGAAAGCGTTGGACGAGGTGGTTGTAATAGGTTATGGCGAAGTTAAAAAGCGTGATTTAACCGGATCGGTGGTTTCCGTAAAGGGGGAAGACTTGACCAAGGTGCCTGTAACGAGCCCCGCGGAAGCCTTGCAAGGCCGCGTACCTGGGGCGGACATTACGCGCAACAACGGCTATGCCGGCCAAGGGGCATCGATTCAGTTGCGTGGTAACCGATCGATCGCAAACCCTGAAAGCTCTAACAATGTACTTTACATTGTTGATGGTATACAAGGTGTCGCAGCACAGGATGTTGATCCTAATGATATCCAGTCAATAGAAGTACTAAAAGATGCATCTTCAACGGCGATTTATGGGTCGAGGGGGGCAAATGGCGTAATCTTGATTACGACAAAGAGAGGAGCCAACGAAAAACCGAGACTAAATTACAATGCCTATGCCGGTGTCTCGAAAGTAGCGGGTTACGGTGAGTTTATGACCGGGCAGGAATATGTTGATTTCCGGCGTGAAGCTTACCGTGCTGTTGGAACGTGGAATTCGCCCGCGGATGACAATAAAATTTTGAATCCACTTCAATTGCAAGCTTTTCAAAACGGACAATTCACCAATTGGAGTGACCTTTTACTGCACAATGGTTTCCAACAAAATCATCAACTCAGTGTGAGTGGTGGAGGGAAAAATACCAAAGTGTATTTTTCCGGTGCTTATTTTCAGGAAAAGGGTTTGCTAAAAATGGACGAATATAAACGTTATTCCGGGAGATTGAATATCGATCAAACGATTAACAGCTGGATGAACGTCGGCTTGCAATCGCAATTTGCTTACATTGACAATGATATCCGTCGTGATCCGCTTAACCAGGCGTCCAAAATAGCACCGTTGGGACTTCCTTACGATGAAAATGGTGAATTCAACTTGTTCCCCTTGCAGGGAACGTTAATCAATCCTTTAGCAGATGAACAGCCTGACGCCTATAAACGGAACACCAAATCCAATCGAGCTACTGTTTCCGGTTACATTGAGTTGAAGCCGATTAAAGATTTGTCGATTAAGTCAACTTTTGGTGCGATCTTTTCCACCTCGGAAGCAGGTAATTTCTACTCAAAAAATACCATCGATGGAAAAGGTTCCCGTTCGCAAGCCTCCATTACCAATAACCAAGATCGAAACATTAGCTGGGAAAACGTTATTACCTACAATAAGCGATTCGCAGACCACTCTTTGCAATTAACAGGCGTAACAAGTTACCTTTCGTGGACTAATACCAATAGTTATGCAGGTGGTAATAACCAACTATTTCCTTCCCAATACTATTATAATATAGGTGGAGCAAACCAAAACCCTTTCTATGGAAGTGGTTATGTGGAAAGCAAACTATTATCATTTAGCGGTCGGATTAACTATAGTTATAAAGGAAAATATCTGTTAACGCTAACCGGGCGAAATGATGGATCATCCAAATTAGCAGCCGGTCACAAATGGGCTTTCTTTCCGTCGGCCGCTGCAGCATGGCGTATCGTGGATGAAGATTTTATGAAAAATCAGCAGGTATTCAGCGATTTGAAGCTTCGAGTTAGTTATGGTGTGTCAGGTAATGATGTAATCAGTCCTTATGCTACGCAGAATTCCGTGGTAGTGCAGAACTTTTCTTTTAACGATGCCAATGCTGCCAATGCCTATGTCATTAATGGACTTATCGGTAACAATACCTTAAAATGGGAACTAACAAAAACGATGAATATCGGGGTAGATTTTGGTCTTTTTAACAATATAGTGACAGGTAGTGTTGACTACTACCACGCGAAAACCGACGATTTGATCTTCCCTTACACCTTACCGCTTTCTACCGGCGTCACCACCGTGAATAGGAATATAGGAAAAACACAAAATAAAGGGATTGAATTAAGTCTCACTTCCCATAACATCCAAAAGAACTCATTCTCCTGGAATACTAACTTAACCTTTGCACGTAATAATGAAAAAATTGTTGCTTTACCGAACGGCAATGTGATTGCAGATGACTATCGCGAATCGCTGATCGTAGGTCAACCGGCTCAGATTTATTATGACTATAAAAAAATAGGCATTTGGCAATTAGGAGAAGAAGAACAGGCCGCCCAATATGGTGCCGAACCGGGTGATATCAAAATCGCGGACCTGAATAACGATGGGAAAATCGATGCCTTTGATCGTACGATTATAGGCCAGCGCGTTCCAAAATGGACAGCCGGCTTAAGTAATGATTTGCGATTTAAGGGATTTGATTTGAATATTCTGTTGGTAGCACGGGTTGGCCAATGGATCAGTTCCGATTACTATGCCAAGTATAAAAGAAATGGCTTAGAAAACGGCGCACGCATCGACTACTGGACACCTGAAAATCCAACGAATGAGTATCCAAGGCCGAATGCCAATAAAAACTCCAATTACGTAACTACGCTTACCGAGCGACAAGCATCTTATGTAAAAATCAGAAATATCACATTGGGTTATAATTTTCCCTCAGCCCTTATAAGCAAATGGAAGTTACAAAGCCTTCGGATATATGCTTCGGGTAAAAATTTGCACACTTTCAGTAGCTTGAAGGATTTTGACCCTGAAGGCGAGGGGGTTATAGATCAACCCTTAAATCGTCTGTTCGTTTTCGGTCTTAATGTTGGATTTTAATGAGCGCATTGCGCAACAAAAATTATGAAGAATTATCTTGAAATTGCAATCGGAAAACCTAAAGGCCTATGTGCCCTTTTTCTTTCCTTCTTATTGGGATCTTGCTCTCTGGATGAATATAATCCGGGCGGAGCTACCGTCGAAAGTTTATTCAATACACCGGAAGGGATTGAAGCAGCGGCCAATGGCACCTATACTTACAACCAAAAAATATATGGAAAAGAACAAGGTTATGCCTTGCTCGAAATGGGGACGGATATTTGGACAGGAGGGGCTAATAGTGGCAATTCCGGAACAAATGGTGTTTATCCCCAGCCTCCTTTAATGAACTATCAAGGCTTGATTTCCGACAATGTATGGGTGAAGTCCAACCTTTGGCAACCTTGTTATGCCGGTATCAATTTAGCCAATACCGCATTGAAATATCTTCCGGAAGCGGGGGTGGAAGCTGTTAAGGCTCCGGTCTTAGAAGCAGAGTTGCGTTTTATGCGCGCTTGGTATTATTGGCATTTGGTAGAATCATTTGGCGACATTCCCTTCACGTTGGAACCGACTGAAAGTATTGTTACGGTCGCCAATCGCACGCCGGTCGATCAGGTTTATGAGCAGATTTTTATAGATCTACAATTCGCGGTGGAGCATGCACCGCTAAGCAATACCGATTATGGGAAAATTACCAAGCCTATTGCTGAAGCGTTTATTGCGCGTGTTTATTTGACTAGAGGTCGTTATCAAGAAGCCTTAGATCATGCCCAACATGTGATTAACGACTATGGCTTTAGTCTGATGCCGAATTATGCTGACCTTTGGAAAATGGATAATGAGAAAAATCAGGAAGTTATCTGGGGGTTGAACTATTCAACCAATTTGGAGTTCAATGAAGGAAGTAATGTGGGACATTCGATGTATTTGATGGAATATGATACACAGCCGGGAATGCTACGAGATGTCAACAATGGTTATCCAAATGTGCGCTATATGCCCACCAAATTTTTGTTGAATTTATTTGATGAGCGTATAGATGCCCGTTACGAGGCGTCCTTTAAAACTACTTGGTTTTGCAATGAAACGGATGCCGGAAAGAGACCGCAAGGTATGAACCTCGGTGATACGGCTATTTTTTGCAGTAAATATGTGATTTCATCAGATGCTCCTGCAGGCAAAGCTTATAAAATTTATGATATCAACGATGTTTATCGGGAGAACGGTATACCGGCAGATCGCTTTCATTATATTTCCTTGAAAAAGTTTGAAGATCCTACCAGGGCGTCTGCGAACGAAACAGAAAGTGCCAGAGACGTTTTCATCATTAGACTGGCAGAAATGTATATGATTGCTGCCGAGGCCGAATTACAGTTGGGTAATCAGGCGGAGGCAGCGAACTATATAAATATTGTCAGACAACGTGCAGCGTTGAATAAACAAAACTCCCAAGAAATGATGGTAGTCGCGTCAGCAGTGACGCTCGACTTTATTTTAGATGAACGAGCGAGGGAGTTCGCGGGTGAACAGCTGCGTTGGTTTGATTTAAAACGAACTAATAAATTGGTCGAGCGGGTACAAGCCCACAATCCCGATGCGGCGCCCCATATTAGAGAGTTTCATAAAATACGGCCGATTCCACAAAGTGAGCTGGATGCAGTCACTAATAAAGATCAATTCAAGCAAAATCCCGGCTACTAAAGGAGCTTAGGCCTTGTACGAATAGAAAATAGGTTCATATAGAAACAGCTCTCCATTGGAGAGCTGTTTCTATCTAAATATAACGACAATGCATCGTTGTTAAATTTCACGATCGAGGTACCATATTCAATTCTAACGTGCCACCCTTAATAAGTGCTTCAAAAGGAAGTTGAAGGGCCTCCAAGACCTTTCCATTCAGCTTAGCAGACTTCGTATAGCAGGGTCCATTTTTACTTCGTTTAGTCTTTATCGTAAATTTCCTTGATCGTTCAGCAAGTGGCAGATTGATGACTACCTCATCAAATAAGGGCGTACCGATCTGTAAAGAGGGGTTGGGAGCTGTTAATCCGGCGACATCGAATAATCCCATACCGGCCAAAACATACCAAGCACCCAACTGCCCTTGATCTTCGTCTTGGCCATAACCATAACCATGTATACCGTCAGTACCATAAAATTCATCACAAATAGCATGCACCCACTTTTGCGTTAGGTCGGGCCGACCGGAAGCGTGAAAAAGCCAAGCGACATGAAGGTTAGGTTGGTTTCCATGGTTGTACAAACCCTGTATACCCGCAAAAGCATCGATTTCTTTACCGCCGCCAAAGACATTTTTTTGCGATTCACGGAAAATACTGTCTAAACGATCATTAAAGGTTTTTTCACCGATAAGATCCACCAGCCCTTTAGGGTTGTGAGGTACGTAAAAGGTGTACTGCCAGGCATTTCCCTCCTGAAAGCCCCGCCACGGAGCAAATGGGTCAAAATCCTGTAAGAAATTGCCCTCCTCATCCTTCGGTCTGATAAATTTTGTGCTTGGATCATACAGCGTTTCCCAGGCCTTAGCCAAATGCGAGAACCTTTTGAAATCCGCCTTTTTACCTAAAGATTTAGCGAATTGAGCTGCAGCAAAACTTGAAAAAGCATACTCAAGCGTATGAGAAGCACCAAAAGGTGAACCATGTAGATTCAATTCAGGCTTCCCGGTGTCATCCGCGATATAAGGAGAGAAGCCCTTTTCTACAAAGACGCCGACATCCAGCTTTCCGGCACCTGGGATCCGCTTTTCACTTTCCAACTCATTTTTCCGCACGGCCTCATAAGCAAGCGCTACATCGTAGTTCCGCAAACCAACGTTATAGGCAGCGGCAATAGCCAATCCGGTGAAATTAGTCCCTACACCTGAAACAAACTTGCTGGTGGCAATCCCGTCGCCCAGCCAACCGGCATCTTTATATACGAGCAACTGACTTTGAATCCAATCTTCGTAGTACTCGGGATAGGCAATTGACCATAGCTGTGTCAGATTCCAAAAAGCCCCCCATATCGCGTCGGTGTTATAATGTGCATGTATCGGCTTTCCTACCTCATCTAGCGGAATCCGGCCAACATTGCCGTCATTTTTAGGATAAGCCCCATTAACATCGCTTGCTAACCCCCTGCCCAAAAGCGCATGATACAGGCCGGTATAGAATTTTACCTTATCCGCCTCTTTGCCTCCATTTACGTGAATTCTGCCAAGGTACTGATTCCAACGTTGATATGCACGTTGTTTGGCATCCTCAAACGAAAGATTGGAAGCCTCAGCGATTAAATTCTCCCGGGCATTTTCCACGGAGGTGTAGGAAAGTCCTACTTTAATGTTGACTTGCTCGCCTTCCCGTGTGCCAAAGCGTAGGTAGGCACCCACGCCTTTACCCTCTGCTTTCTGCTGTCCTTGATAGCATAGGCTGTCGGTGAAAGTGCCGAAGGAAGTGGGCCTTTTATCCAGTTCAGCGTAGAAATAGAGGGTTACATTCGCGTTCGGCTGATACTTCTGCACGTAAGCCGGCTTCGTAACCACGTAACCTTTAACCACTTGACCTTCATAATGAACAGAGGCATCCACTACGGGCCCGCTTTCACCCATTTGATGACCAATATCGAAAATTATGTTCGCCGAATCTGTTGCGGGAAAGGTATAACGATGAAAACCAACCCGCTCGGTTGCCGTTAATTCTGCCGTAACTTTATAATCTTTTAAATAGACACGATAGTATCCCGCCGTAGCATATTCGTCTTTTTTGTCGAAACGCGATCGATAGCCGCTTTCAACCTCTTCTAATTTACCGGGGCGCGTTTGTAAAGTGCCTACTGTAGGTGCAAAAACAACACCGCCGATTTGAAACTCGTGAAAATTAGGAAAGCCCTCGATCGATTGATGCCGCTCGTCGTAACCAACTGCTTCCCAGCCCGATGGATTGCCATAACTTCCATTGGTGCTAGGAGCTAACTTGGCCATACCAAAAGGTACCGCGGCAGGTGTATAAAAGAAATAACGGCTGTGAGCAGTACCAATATTGGGATTAACGTATCGGGTAAGATCTTCTACCTCTTGGGCCTTTAAAATTGTAATCCAATTAAGGGAGATAATGAATAGATAGCATAGATTTTTTATATTCTTCATAATTAAGCTTAAATAGATCTAAGCGATTTTTTACGATCAACTTATTATTGTATAAATTATGTATGTGTGTACATACTATGCAAATATAGTAATATCTTCTTATGTATCAAGTGGCATGCAAATGAAGGGAGGCCTCAGCTTACCCTTTGTTTCCTTTAAAATCTAGCTTGTATGAGCAAACTTTTTTAAATCGAAGTCTTCATTAGTAAATCATGAGTGAGCGATGTACCTATGACAGAAGAATACTGTTTTTTAATTTAAAATAAAGGAAGACAGGGTTTTATATCAATCACGTCGACTTTCTACCGTGAAGGTAAAACTGTCGGCGCGGTAATAACCTAAATTGTATTCGATTGGGCGGCCCGCTCGGTCGAATACAAATCGTTTTCGGAATAAGATAGGATCGCCCTGATTAATCTCTAATTTGTCCGCAACAAATTTATTGGCCGCTTTTGCATTGATTTCTTCTTGCGATAGGTCCGCTACGATATGATAATCCTGCTCAAGTATTTCGTAGAGGGGGCGTTTAAAGTCCTCATCGCCCGTGAGTCCTACGCGCGGATGGAAATAAGAAATAAAGTAGACAAAAGGATCATCTTTTTTTCCCCGTAAACGCTCCAGTTTCAATACTTTTCGATCTTCTTTTAATTCAAAGAAATCGGCAACATGCGGTTCGGGTAATACCCAGCTCACGTGCAATTCAAAGTTCTTGACTTCAATGCCTCGGTTCTTCATCTCCTGGGAGAAGCTCAGCCAGTTTTTCGATTTTGAGCTGAATTTGGTAGAAGCCACTTTCGTACCGACACCCTTCTTGCGGATCAATAACTCTTCGTAGACTAGCTTATTAATGGCCAAACGTAAAGTTGTACGCGAAATGGCCAATCGTTTGGCCAATTCTACTTCGTTGGGCAGCAATTTGCCCTGCTGGTATTCCGGTGATTTAATCAGTTCTCGCAAGAGCATTTCGGCCTGTATATGCAAAGGAACCGCACTTTTATGATCTATCTGAAGTTTCATTTTCTCCATTTGGTAGGCTAAAATAAGATTATTTGCAGAATTAAAAAAATAGGCATATGTTTGTATGTGTGTACATATTAGATGTATGTACTCTCAAACCAAAAAGAATTATGAGGATATACCTGCTTTTTATTATTGTAGTTGTTTCACTTGGAGGCTTCCTGTTTGGTTTCGATATGGCCGTGGTTTCGGGCATTATCCCGCTGATTAAGACAGATTTTGCACTCAGCGCTTCTCAGGAGGGATTGTTTGTGTCATCTGCGCTAATCGGTTGTATTGTAGGTGTCGCCTTTGCCGGTAAATTGAGCGACCGTTACGGTAGGAAGTCGCTTTTGATCGCGGCGGCAGCACTTTTTTTTCTGTCGGCAATAGGGTGTAGTTTGAGCCCTGATTTCTTTACCTTGTTAGTAGCGCGGTGCTTGAGCGGTGTTGGCGTGGGAGTTGCTTCCATTGTGGTACCACTGTATATCGCTGAGGTGTCACCTGCTTCTTTGCGCGGTCGTATGGTTACTTGCTATCAGTTGGCGGTTACTATTGGCATTTTAATAGCTTATCTCAGTAATGCGGCAGTGCTCCAGTACAATTGGCAGTGGACTGATGGCTCGCACTGGCGCATGATGTTTCTTATGGGGGCTATACCGGCCCTGCTGTTCTGGTTTGGACTTTATCGTATTCCTGAAAGTCCGAGATGGTTGATGCAAAAGGGGAGGGACGACCGAGCGGCGGAGGTGATGCGACGTCTACAGTTAACTGAAGTGATCAGTACTGCATCATCGCCCGAGCGGATGATTAAGGTGTCTCTTTGGAAGCCTGTGTACCGTCAGGCCCTTCTGCTCGGCTTGTTATTACCCCTATTTTCACAATTGAGCGGTATTAATGCCATCATCTATTTCGGCCCGACGATCTTAGTGCAATCCGGGCTTTCCTTAAGCGGATCCTTGCAAACGCAAATCTATTTTGGTTTAGCTAATGTCATTTTTACAGGAATCGCTATTTGGAAAGTAGATAGCTGGGGGAGACGTCCACTTTATCTCGTCGGTTCTGCCGGTGCTACAATTTGCTTGCTATTAACAGCTTGGTTCTTAAATGTTAACATGGAAAACTATGGATGGTTGCTGGCACTTCCCATTCTTGGCTTTCTACTCTTTTTTGCGTTTTCCATCGGGCCACTCAAGTTCGTCGTAGCCTCCGAAATATTTCCAAGTGCTATCCGTGCAAAGGCGATGGCCTTAAGCGTGTTGGTGATGTGGATCGCAGACGCCATCGTTGGTCAATTAACACCCATTATGCTCGACAGTTGGGGAGCTGCTTGGACCTTCCGCTTTTTTGCGGTCTGCTGCGCAATCGCCTTTTTCGCGGTGTACTATCTTTTACCGGAAACCAAAGGAAAAACGCTGGAAACCATCGAAACCTATTGGCAGGAGAAATTCAATCAAAACAGACGCGGGGAAAATAACAATAAATAATAACGTCTACTTATAAACTAACCTTTATTAAAACTTAAATGAGATGAAAGAAACAAAAATGTACAAACGCTGGAAGTTTTACTTCCTGGGATTATTAATCCTGTTAGCAACTCAATCGAATGCCATTGCAAAGCAAGGCATTCCAATTTCCGGGCGCGTGTTCGAGGGCACGGGGACCGATATGGCTTTGGCCGGCGCCAGTGTCAGTGAAAAAGGAACGGCAAATGGTACCATTACTGATGCTCAAGGACGATTTCAACTAACGGTAGCAAGCGAACGAGCTGTGCTGGTATTCAGTTACATCGGTATGCAACCGCAAGAAATTACGGTGGGTAAGCAACGTACCTTTAACATGAATCTTCAATCGGATGATGAAGCCTTAGAGGAGGTCGTCGTTACGGGTTACGGTACCCAGCGTAAATCTGACCTCACGGGTTCTGTTGCTGTTGTCTCCTCAAAAGAATTACTAAATGTTCCTGCCAACAATATGCTACAAGGCTTAAAAGGTAAAGTATCAGGTGTAAATGTATTTCTAAACTCAGGTTCGCCGACGGGCAGTCCTCGGGTACTGATCAGAGGCTTAGGTACGATTAATTCTTCGTCGAACCCACTTTATGTGGTAGACGGCGTGGTAATGGAGAACATTCAATTCCTTAATCCAAATGACATTGAGCGCATGGAAGTCTTGAAAGATGCTTCATCAACTGCGATCTATGGTGCCCGGGGTGCTAATGGGGTCATTCTTGTGACCACCAAGCGTGGTGCACCAACCGAAGGTCTTGTCATTGGTTACGATGGCTTTGTAAGTATGGGGGTATTGCCTAAAAAATTGGAGGTGCTGAATTCGGCGGAATTTTTGGAGGTAATTGAGCGAGGTTTTCAAAATTATAGCAAATATAATCCGAGCGGTACACCACCTGTCTTTACTAAATCAGATCCACGGCTCTTCGATGCACAGGGAAATCCCCTGTATGATACCGATTGGCAAGAAGAGGCTACGCGAACTGCCGTATCGCATAACCATCAATTATCGGTACTGGGAAAATCAGAAAAATCTTCCTTCGGTGCTTTTATGAATTACAATAAAACGGAGGGCATTATGCTCAATAACTGGTTGGAACGTATTAACGGTAAACTTGCTTATGATGCCAATCCAAAGAAATGGTTGTCGTTGGGAACCAATATACTCGTGAATTATAACCGCGGGAATGAATTTGAAGAGGAGGGAGGCCACCAAATGCCCAGAAGGTCGATGTTGGAAATGCCTCCGATTTTTCCGGTGAAATTTCCTGACGGTACTTGGGCGCACAGTGGAATGATCAGTGATGCGTATTCGCTTGAAGCCATCCCTAATCCGGTACATGTGCTAACAACCCAAGATCGTTTTCGGAAGCGGACACAGATATTCGGAAACACCTACGCAACCTTTCACATCCTGCCTGGACTTGACTTACGCACACAATTTGGTTTCGATAAGCAAGATAACCTCATCCAGAATTACGATCCGACAGATTTAATCAACATTTCTGCACCGCTTGGTTATGCCTATATTGAGAATCAACATTCGTTCTACTGGCAGGAAGAAACCTATTTAAATTACAATAAAGAGCTTGGCGATCATCGTATCAACGGTGTCCTGGGACTGAGTTGGCAAGAACGAACTGCCGAAACCGATGCGATCTCAGCAAGAGGCTTTTCTGATAATTTCTTCCGTTTCAATAGCATCCAGGCCGCTAGTCAGCCCGGCGCACCAACCTCATCCTATGATCGTTGGTCAATGAATTCCTATTTTTTGCGCGGAAGCTACAGCTATAAAAGTAAATACCTGCTGACCTTTACAGGACGGGTCGACGGTTCCTCACGCTTCGGCGCCAACAATAAATACGGTATTTTCCCATCCGTGGGTTTGGGTTGGGTGTTATCTCAAGAACGTTTTTTAGCGGATTTGGAGGCTATCGATGAACTAAAATTGCGTTCGAGTTATGGTATAACAGGCAATACAGAGATTCCAACTTACCAATCCTTAGGTACCATATCTTCAGAAACAACATTGATCAATGGGACACGCGTTTCCCAGAGTTATATCAACCGTTTGCCGAATCCGAATTTGGAATGGGAGAAAACAAAACAGTTTGATATTGGGATGGATTTATCGCTATTTAATCGTCGCTTAAGTTTCGGTTTCGATTATTACCATAAGCTCACAACCGATCTATTGCTGGATCGCCCCGTTCCAACTTCTACCGGCTTTGCTGCCGTTCGGGATAATATTGGCTCTGTATCGAATAGAGGTGTTGAAGTGTTGATCAGCGGTAGCCCGGTGAAATCCACTGATTTCAGTTGGGAAACAACGCTTAACTTCAATTATAATAAAAATAAGATCGAAGCCTTAGGAGCGAATGATGAAGATATCTTCCCCGGGCCAAACTGGGTGTCGGGCAGCCAAACCATTCTCCGGGTTGGTGAAAGTCTGAGCTCTTTTTGGGGTTACCGACGACTGGGAACTTGGAGTACGGATGAAGCTGCTGAAGCCGCTAAAGTGGGCGCCATTCCCGGTGAAGCGAAGCGCAGCAGCGAGCGTACCATTATTGGTAAAGGATTACCTGATTGGACCGGTAGTTTTATCAACAACTTTCGCTATAAAAACTTTGATTTAAATGTTGATTTACAATTTGTAATGGGCGTAGATATCCTCCAACAGTTCTTCCACTCGATGGAAGATCGTACCGGTTATTCCAATGGCTTTAGATGGACATTGACGGAAAGCTGGACAGAGGAGAATCAAAATACCATGATTCAACAAATTCGTAACGGCCCATATTCCGGACAGAATAGTGAAGTTGACGATCATTGGGTGGCCAATGGCTCTTACCTTCGGGTTAACGCCATCAGTTTGGGTTACAATTTTGGCAACACACAATTGAGCAAAATTGGCCTGAAGAACTGGCGGATTTATGCAAGCGTCCAAAATGCCTTCTTAATCAAATCCGACAGCTTTAAAGGTTACGATCCGGAAGCTACTTCCTGGGGAACGAATCAATGGGGACAGAATATATACTTTCACCAGTATCCGCGCCCTCGGACGTTCACTTTAGGCACTAGTTTTCAATTTTAAGTAAGGCGATATGAATCCATTGAAAATCTTAAAAGTTGATCAAATGAAACCAATTATCATTATATATTTAATTGCAGTAGCTGTCATTTTCAGCTCATGTGAAAAGTTTCTGGAAGAGGAACCTAAAGATGAAATAGCCGGCAGTCAATATTTCACACAGCCGGAGCATGCCATCAATGCCGTTAACGGATTGTACAGAACGGGTGCGCCACAGCTTTACGATGGGTCGGGTACGCATTATTCCGGTGCGAAAATGTTCTTCGGCCCGTATTTAACCGGGTATATCGACAATGAATTCAAGGGGCAGGAGGTGCATGTACAGCATGCCCAAAACATGACCTTCAATGCAACCAATTTGTCTACCTATTTTCAGGATATTTGGAGCATCTTGTATAGGGGTATTGCCCGTGCCAATAATGCGATTAAATACATTCCTGCAACACCCGGTTTGTCAGATACGCAGCGTAATCAGCTGTTGGCAGAAGCGCGTTATTTTCGGGCGATGGGTTATTTTCAACTCGCTCGACTTTTTGGCGAAGTGCCGTTGATTACCGAACCTTATGAAAGCTTAGAGAATTTAAATGTTCCCAAGAGCCCTCTGGAAGAAGTGTACGCCTTGATTACCGCTGACTTGGAGTTTGCCGTGAATGAAGGAGAACTTGCGGAGACGATCATGCCAGACAACGGTGGAAGGATAACCAGGGGTACGGCTGCCACGCTTCTAGCAGATGTCTACCTTACGATGGGAGGTTACCCCCTACAAAAAGCGGAGTATGCGAAAAGTGCATCGGTTGCTAAGTCCGTTATCAGTAGTGGGGTTTACCAGCTAACTACGCACGATCGTAGCGCGGATGGTGCGGTTAATCTGAATAGTACGGCCTATAATAAACTGCGTTTGGTGGATAATAATAGTGCGGAATACATTTACTATTATGAGTTCGCGGTAGGTATTTCTACTTCCACTCACGTACACTGGGCTTTCCCGGCTACAGCGGCATCCTCTACGGTCTTTGCCATTACCAATAACGCTTATGGGCCTTCAACCAGATTTTTACAAGGTTATAACCGTACGGATGACCTCCGTATTCAGGAAAAACAATACTTCCATTCGTCATTAACCCGATCTAATGGTACAACCCTGAATTTTGTTACGGCTCCTTATATGTGGATGGATGATGTAGCGACCTTTGAAACAGCTAGTTCGGGAAAGGACTTGCCGATTTATACCTATTCGGATGTGCTATTGGTTGCTGCCGAGGCTATCGCCCTTTCGGAAGGTGTAACGGGTGAAGCTGTTGATTACCTCTTGCAGGTTAGGGCAAGAGCGCTGTGGAAATCTGATATCAATCAATTGAGACAAAGTTTAGCTGGCCTTTCGGTTGAGCAATTTGTTCAAGAGGTTTGGAAAGAGCGCTACCGCGAATTGGTATTTGAAGGCCGGCAATGGTTTGACATCCAACGCACGCGGATGTTTCCGGTACCAGTCGTAGATGGCGGCGGAGATATCCGTTTTGAACCGGTTATTGGCCATGCAAATGATAAAGGCGCAATTATACAAGAAAAGAATTTGTTATTACCAATCCCAACGGATGAACTGCAAAGGAATCCTAGTTTAACGCAAAACCCTGGCTACTAACATGAATAGGAAATAATGTGCTGATTACTTAAAATTCGACTAAGGATAAAAGAAGATACGAAAAAGAAAGATTAATATTATGGAACAACAACAAAAGGAAATGGAATTAGCCAATGGAAAAGTAAACCTGAATTATGAAATATGCCCGACTTATCCGGCGCAAGGCGAAATTTTTAAAGGCTTTGATGCGTTGGTTACCAATATTTTAGGCGATTTACCTCTTTGTTTACTTGATGGTTATATTGGTGTCGATTGGCATACCGTGGTGAGCAATTTGGAAGCATCGTTTAAAAGCCTTGGTAAAGAAGTACGATTCGTGTCGGTTGATCAAGCTTTATTGCCAACATCGAGCATTGAAACCATGGTACAGCCTTTTCTTGGAGGTGACGATCCGATCTTTGGAACGAAAACGTCTTTATCCTTAGTCGATTTTTTTGATGGAGGCCGACTTAAAAGTTTGATTTACAATGGCAGCGCACAGCAAATAGTAGTATATGGCTGCGGCGCTGCCCTTTGTAGTTCAACGGCACCGATAGTCTATATCGATCTTCCTAAAAACATCATCCAAAAGCGTATGCGCGCCGGTTTGGTACGCAATCTGGGTGCGCAACGACTGCAAGATAACAAACAAACCTACAAACGTTTTTATTTTGTTGATTGGGTTGTCCTGAATAAACATAAAAAGGCGCTACTGCCTCACATCAGTATCATGGCAGATCAGCAAGAATCGGATACAATCTCTTGGATGTATGGCGACGCCCTTCGGAAGACCCTTAAGCAGATGTCACAATCTTTTTTTAGGGTCAGACCTTGGTTCGAACCCGGTGTGTGGGGAGGACAATGGTTAAAAAATCATTTACCTGGTCTAGACCAGGAAGTTCCTAATTATGCTTGGTCTTTTGAGATGATTGTCCCTGAAAACGGCCTGGTGCTAACAGACGGAGGAAACCAGCTAGAGATTTCCTTCGATCAACTGATGTATCAGGAAAGCGAAAATGTATTAGGAAGAGCACATCGACGTTTTGGTGACGAGTTTCCTATTCGCTTCGACTTTCTGGATACCTATGAGGGGGGAAATCTATCCATTCAGTGCCATCCAAGAACCGCTTACATTCGAGAAAATTTTGGCGAAAGTTTTACACAAGATGAAACTTATTATATTGTTGATTGTGAGGTAGATGCGAAGGTTTATCTTGGCTTTCAGGACAACATCGAACCCAAACGTTTCAAACAGGCACTGGAGCAAAGTTTCGAGAAAAATGAAGCCTTGAATATTGAAGATTACGTGCAGAAATTTCCTGCTGAAAAGCATGGATTATACCTGATTCCGAACGGGACAGTCCATGCTTCCGGTAAGAATAACCTGGTGCTGGAAATCAGTGCGACACCTTATATTTTTACTTTCAAGATGTACGATTGGGTTCGTCCGGATTTAGAAGGAAATCCACGACCTTTAAATATTGATCGGGCTTTTGATAACTTAGATTTCTCACGAAAGGGGCAGGCTGTTATAGATACACTGATCTCAAAACCGGTACAACAGGTGCTCGATGAACAGAGCAGCGTGATTCACTTGCCAACACATCCTGAACATTTCTACACGGTTGACCGTTACGAATTTGACGATCGTGTTAATATCTTAACGCACGGGCAATGTCATGTATTGATGTTGGTAGAAGGAGAGTCGATTGAGTTGACAACTGCTAATGGATCGAAGCATGTGTTTAACTTCGTAGAAACGTTTGCAATCCCGGCAGCAGCTCATGGTTATAGCCTTCGAAACTTGGGACAAAAGAAAGCAAAAGTGGTGGTGGCCTTCGTGAAAGATGAAGCTTGTTTAAATCAATAAAAAGAATGATGCGAATAAAAAAATACACATGGGCCTTGCTTACCGTATTGGTTTCCCTGACCGCGCGTGCTAACGAGGATTTAAAAATCTTATGGGAAATTGGTAAGTCCGATCATAGCCCACAGGGGATGGCCTTGGCACCCAATGCATATCAGCAATTTATTGCACATGATTTCGGTTTTGAAGATCGTTTTTTTCTGATCGGTTATTCAGATCCTACTAAGGAGTGGCCTTATGTACTACCGGGGCCGGCAACGAAATGGGGAGGTACCGGACCAACTGCGGGTATACGTTCGCATGTCCTAAATATTGACTTTGAGTTAGCGCATCTGCATAAAGCTGACAAGTTTTATTTCGAAGCTAATATATTGCAGACTGATCCACTCCATGCGCCGGTATTGAAAGTTACCATCAACGGACAGGCTCATCATTTTCAACTAAAAAGCAGTAAAGGAAAGGCCGAACCCGTCGGTCCTTTTTCGAATACAGATGCACAACGGATTGAAATATCAATACCACCTAATTTGTTAAGAAATGGTTTCAATGAGATTCAATTGACAAGCCTTCAAGGTGGTTGGCTTGTTTTCGATAACCTCTTATTGAAAGGACCCTCCACAGTTTCCTTAAAATCGACAAATGATGCCTTAATCCGAAGTGTAGAAACCGCTGACTATGAAATAGAACAAGCAAGTAAGCGTTATCAACCCTTGTTGATCGATATTTCTTCCCTAAAAGGAAGCCCCGTTCTTGAAGTCAAATTGGAGGGACAATCTATTTTTAAGCGGCAGCTTGATTCAGGACGCTACATTTTCGAAGCGCCGATGCCGGCTGTTAAGCAATCCAAAAAAAGCAAATACGCGCTGTTTGTTAATGGACAGCTGAAGGAGAGCGGTGAGGTGCTCCGGTCGGCGCAAAGCGAAGCTAGCCCCGCGACTTATGTCAATACCATGATGGGGGCCGCCCATTCACGATGGATGATCGCTCCGGGTCCTTGGATGCCGTTTAGCATGGTGAAGTTGAGTCCGGATAATCAGAATAGCGGCTGGCAAGCTGGATATGACCCTACCATTGAGTCGATCGGGACTTTTAGCCATATCCATGAATGGACCATGACCGGTTTGGGGACTTTTCCGACGACAGGTCCTTTGCAGATTCGTATCGGTGACGAGCACCAGCCTGATAGTGGTTACCGATCCAGAATTGATAAGTCGACCGAAAAAGCCCCTTTAGGCTATTATCGGGTAGATTTGTCCGATTATGATATTACGGCAGAATTAACCGCGGGTACGCGTAGCAGCTTGCAACGTTATACGTACCATCGTGGAGACACTGGCCGCGTCATGGTCGATCTACAAATCCCAAGTGAATATCCTTATGAAATTGAAGAAGCAAGTTTGAAGCAAATTGCACCTAACCGCATTGTTGGATATAGTAAACAACTATCGAAAAGTGTCTGGTCAGGCGGTGTTGATCAGGCTTATACCGTATACTTTGTGATGGAGTTCGACCAGCCTATTCAACAACTGGGTTTTTGGAAGGACGATCAGGTGTTAAAACAGCCGGAACTATCCACTGGTCATGCAAAAAACGCCGGTATGTTTGTAGAGTTCGACCTAAGAAAGAAGCATACTGTACAAGTCAGAACCGGTATTTCCTTTGTCGGTTTAACGCAGGCGGAGCAGAATTTGATGGAGGAAATCAGTAAACCCTTTGGTTGGTCGTTCGATAAAGCAGTAGCCAATCAGCGAGAAGTTTGGAACGAATTATTAAATCGTGTGCATATAGAATCAGACGACTTTTTTCAAAAACAACGCTTCTATACCAATATGTATCGTTCCCTAGCGAGTAGGAATACCTTTAGTGACGTAGATGGAAGCTGGGTGTCTGCAGATGAAAAGGTACGCCGTTTTAGTGATACAAGCGATCGGGCCCTAGGGTGTGACGCTTTTTGGAATACCTTCTGGAACCTTAATCAGTTCTGGAACTTGATTACGCCCGAGTGGTCAAATAAATGGGTTCGATCACAATTGGCAATGTACGATGCCAATGGCTGGTTGGCCAAAGGACCGGCGGGTATGGAATATATTCCGGTGATGGTTGCTGAACATGAGATACCACTTATTGTAGGGGCTTATCAAATGGGAATCCGTAATTATGATGTAGAAAAGGCCTTTAAAGCAGCGTATAAAATGCAGACAACCTTATCCGGACCGGTAGAAGGAGGTTATGCCGGCAATCGCGATTTGGCGACTTATCTTAAGCATCATTATGTTCCTTTCGATGAAGGCCGCTTTTCCAATTCGCTGGAATATAGCTATGACGACTGGACTGTCGGTCAATTTGCCAAAGCCCTTGGTAAAGAAAAGGAATACCAAATTTTTGCCAACCGAGGGTCCTGGTGGAAAAATGCGATTGATACTACAACGGGTTATGCAAGGATGCGGGATAAGAATGGAAACTGGTTACCTGATTTTGATCCTTTCAAATCAGGAGCTAATAAACATTACGTAGAGGGAAATGCATGGCAATTGACCTATTTTGTGCCGCAGGACGTAACAGGTTTAGCACAAAAAATTGGTGAAGAAACTTTTGTCAAACGATTGGAATGGGGCTTTGGTGAAAGCTACCGCTGGCGTTTCAATGGTCCGAATGATCAATACTGGGATTATCCGGTGGTGCAGGGAAACCAACAATCCATGCACTTTGCCTTTCTATTCAACTGGGTTAAGCGGCCGTGGCTAACACAAAAATGGAGTCGTGCCATTATGGAGCGTTACTATGGGCATGGCGAAGCAAATGCATATTTGGGTGATGAAGATCAAGGGCAAATGAGCGCTTGGTTTGTCATGAATGCGTTAGGACTCTTCCAAACTGATGGAGGAACCCGCGTCAATCCAATTTATGAGATCGGCAGCCCCATTTTTAAGAAAGTGACAGTTAATCTCGGTGGGCGTTTTGGAAGAGGTCAAAGCTTTACCATTGAAGCAAAAAACACAAGTAAACGAAATATTTACATACAAAAAGCTTATCTGAACGGAAAAGTATGGAACGATTGCTGGTTACCGGCTGCAGAGGTGTTAAAAGGCGGTACACTAGTTCTGGAAATGGGATCCGAACCTAATCAAGCATGGGGTATCAGCGGTATTCCCCCGGCAGACTAACAAATGATAAATAGATAAAAAATGAAAAGAACTACAATAATCTCATTCCTTGTTTGCCTAGGCATTTACGCATGTAATAACCAAACGAGCAGGAATAAGGAACAGACATTAGCACAGATAATTGCAGCTGACAGTAATCTAAATATAGTGAAAGAGCGAGCCTTAAAGGTGGTAAGCACGGGCTTTAATGCAGGAGATGGATACCGTGAAGTTTGGATTCGCGATTATAACACTTTTATTAACCTTGCTGCAAAAGCTCACCCAAAAGACACCTTAAGGGATAACTTGGTTATCTTTTTCCAATTGCAAGGAACAGATGGTAATATTGTTGACGGTTTTGTTCCAAAATCTACTGTAAAACCGAGCAAAGGGGGTTATGACTATATCTATAACGATCTGGCACCCCATTACGCAGGACATAAAAACACCGTGGAAACTGATCAGGAGACCTCATTAATACAGGCCGTGCATAAATACCTGCAAGCAACGCAGGACACCACGTTTTTAAACCTTAAAGTAGGTGCAATCCCTGTACGCGATCGGATGGAGCAAGCCTTATCCTTTCTAATGAATAAGCGATATAACGAAAAATATGGACTGCTATGGGGGGCAACAACAGCTGATTGGGGCGATGTGCAACCCGAGCATGATTGGGGTGTTTATCTAACCGACGATTCCCACCTGGCGATCGATATTTATGATAACGCCATGTTTTTGATCGCCTTAGATAATTTTATGGAGATGGTACCTGAAAAAGCAGCAAAATGGAAGCCCATCCGCGAGCATATTGCGAAGAACACGATGGCACATCTCTGGGATGCTAAGCGCCAAAAATTTATCCCCCATCTTTACCTGAACGGCTCACCATTCGATAGCACTTTTGACGAAAATGCAATCTACTATCATGGGGGTACAGCAATAGCTATTGAGGCTGGCTTGTTAAATAAAGACGAGATTAAAGCTTCTTTGGACAAGATGATTGCCAACGTCAAGGAATCAGGAGCCGCAACCATTGGTTTAACACTTTACCCCACTTATCCCGAAGGTGCGTTCAAGAACAAAGGTATGTACCCTTACGGCTATCAAAATGGAGGAGATTGGACCTGGTTTGGCGGACGAATGATTCAGCAGTTAGTCAAGTATGGCTTTCAAAAAGAAGCTTATGAACAGCTAAAGCCGATGGTGGATCGTGTGATCAAGAATAACGGATTTTTCGAATGGTATACTCGCGATAATAAACCCGAAGGTTCCGGAACCTTTAGAGGGGAAGCGGGGGTATTATATGATGCCATTACTTGTTTGCAAGAACATATCGAGACAGAAGAATAAATGAATACGATAAGTGGTGCCTGAAAGTTTCTTTCTACACTTAAGACACCACTTATGTTGATTCTGTTTCTATATATGAACAACGAAATTTATGCAGTAACCTCGTCCAATAAAGATAATACATCAATCAAATCGCCGATAATTTTATCCGGATTTGCCGTTTCTAGTTGCTCAACAGTATGTGCACCGGTAGTAATACCGATATTTAAACCACAACCGGCATTTTGACCTTCCTTGATATCAATGGTTGAATCTCCTATTTTAGCGACTTGACTGCCATCAGTTATGTTAAAACGTTTCATGGCAAAATGGATCATATCGGGATAAGGCCTATTTTCCGGTACGTCGCTGGCGGTTACCAGCGCGTCTATTTGCTCACCCTCTTTCCATCGCAATTTATCGATAATCGACTGAGCGGTAATCCTATCGTAACCCGTATTGAGAACTACTAAAATATTCCGCTCTTTCAACGCTCTAAAAAGTTCTTCGGCATTCTTCTGAGGTACAATTTCCTCCCTTTCATAGGCTTGGTCGAGCTGCTGCCTGAAGCTCTCGTAAATCGAATCAACTAAACCCTCGTTCTCTATATTTTCATACCTGGCAAGTATGGAACGGATTGCCTGTTTCTTTTCCTTTCCGGCACCCTCCGCTAAAACTTGTTCTAAGCTAAAGTCAAATCCAGCTTCATTAATAGCTTTTTGCAATGTTTTGTAGACGATATTATCTTCATCTACTGTGGTGCCGGCCATATCAAAAACAACCATTTTTATTTCATTAGGCATAAAATTTAAATATTAAATCAATTTTCAAATATAAACAAAGTTTACTTATAATGAACTATTTCCAAAATTAAATTTATGTTAAGCTTTACAAGGAGGGTAGGCGCATGATTTTGTTTTAAATAGTACAATTTTAGCGCAGATGTTTATTTTGTCTAAACATATTTCTTGTCACTATATGTAAACGTCAACTTAATAAAGCATATCTAAGATGTCTTATCATTTGCGTTGACGGTGTCGTATTGGACAGCGGTGCGCTAAACTGTTTTTTCGCAATCGGTTGCGTTTAATCACTACTGGATAATGTGAACTAGAACTGTTAGTTTTATTGCTTATTGATGATTTAACGAATCGCTAACCGCACGAACGCGGCTTGTCGGTCTACAGGCTGTATGAGAAAAAAAGCAAGCTAATGAACGTAGTAGCGAATAAAAGATGCTAAAATGACACCAATAACAAACAACTTAAAACCATGGGTGGGCCTCATTTTATTGAGTATTGCCTTATTAAGTTCCCAATTCGGATACGGACAGCAAAAATCCGGGAAACCAAATATTATTTATATATACGCTGATGATTTGGGTTATGGCGACGTAAGTGCGTATGGCGCTACAAAAATACAGACACCCAACCTCGATCGTTTGGCTGCCAGCGGTATACGATTTACCAATGCACATACAACCTCTGCTACTTGTACCCCATCCCGTTTTGGTTTGATGACGGGTATTTATCCTTGGCGACAGCAGGGCACGGGCGTCCTTCCGGGCGATGCAAAGCTGATTATTCCCACCGATCGAGTAAGCTTGCCGAAAATTTTTAAAAAGGCGGGCTACCACACCGCCGTGGTTGGTAAATGGCATTTAGGTCTGGGGACACAGGTGAAGAAGAATTGGAATACAGATGTAAAGCCAGGCCCAAATGAGGTCGGTTTCGATTATTCGTTTATTTTTCCCGCAACAGCGGACCGTGTACCCACCGTATTTATGGAAAATCATCGCGTGTTAGGGCTTGATCAGAACGACCCGATAGAAGTAGATTACCAACAACCGGTAGGCAATGATCCCACAGGTAAAGAACATCCGGAGTTGCTGAAGATGCATTCATCACCCGGACAAGGGCATAATCAAACCATTGTAAACGGTATCGGACGTATTGGCTATATGAGCGGTGGCCATCGGGCAAGATGGGTCGATGAGGAAGTTTCTACCACATTTCTTTCGGTTGCGCAGGAATATATAAAACGGAATAAAGAGCGACCCTTTTTTCTTTATTTTGCGTTGACTGAACCCCACGTGCCCCGTATGCCCGCCACTATATTTAAGGGAAAAAGCAATCTAGGTTACCGAGGAGACGCTATTCTGCAATTGGACTGGACTGTTGGACAGATCATGGATCAAATAGAGTCACTCGGCTTGTCCGACAATACGCTGATTATCTTCTCGAGTGATAATGGACCGGTGTTGGATGATGGCTATCAAGATGGTGCAGTAAGCCAACGAAATGGGCATATGCCTGCCGGGCCCTTAAGAGGAGGCAAATACAGTATATTCGAGGGAGGTACACGCGTGCCCTTCATTGTCAGTGGGGCAGGAGCAGCTAAGGGTGTTACTTCAGATGCACTTCTTTGTCAGATCGATCTGCTCGCCTCCGTTGCCGATATGCTGGGGCAGGCGATACCGAAAGGAGAGGCCTTCGATAGTCAGGCTTTATGGGACACCTTTCTTGGAAAAGATAAAGAGGGAAGAAGTCACTTGATTGAACACGCCGGAAGTCTAGCTGTTATTAAAGGAAAATGGAAATACATTGAGCCGGGCAATGGACGGGCTTATGCCAAGTTAACCGACACAGAATTAGGAAATGCGCCACATCCGCAATTATATGATCTATCAAAAGATATGGGTGAAAAAAATAACGTGGCAGATACTCATCCGAAGATGGTGAAGGAGTTGGCTGCTATTTTAGCAGCCGAACGTAACAAATAAAGGAAATCTCCGTAGCCGATACAGTATTCGGGAAGGAAGACATCGGTTCATTCGGAAGATATTATGCTGAAATTTCTATAAAACGTACAAAAAAATAAAAAATTAATAATAAACAATCGTTTGTGTAATATAAGGGTGGTATATTAGAATAAAAATTATTGCCATGCATTTGAAACTACCTTTATTAAGTAAATTACTCAAATTAGAGATTACAACGATAGGAGATATTCGACTGATTTGGTTGAATGATACGTATGTGATTACCGAGAACCCGGTGACGCTGGACGTTGAAATAGATTGTTTGGATACTTACGAATCTCAATCACTTTCCGCTAATGAGTTAACCGATATTCTGACTTTCAAGAAAACAAAGTCCTTATCGGCGGGCCAACGAAAGATGAAAATAGCTAATTCGTAAGTGTCGTTGCCTTTTCACTTTATCAATTGACTTTTTGAATATCAGTCACATCAACAATAACCACATTGCTGTTTAGTCGTGCCTGTCGGGCATGGGGACAGGTTGGCCACTTGTCTTGTTTATTGGCATAGGTGCCCTCCATTTTCTTAATTTATCGCTTAACAATTGGCCGAGTTCTTTCACTTTATCCGAATAGTGAACAGCTAAATTATGTGATTCCCGAATATCATTTTTTAAGTTATATAGCTCAAAGCTTGTATCACGCATATTATAAATAAGCTTCCAATCCCCTTTCCGAATAGCGCTTTTATAGTTGATACCCGGGCCATCGTCCGTTGTCCATTTGTTTGGCGAGTGCCATATTAATGCACGTGTTGAGTCGCTCAAATTGGGATTTTTAAGGTAGGGAACAAAACTCTTGCCATCGATGCTTTGCAAAATTTCTGTTGATGGAACACTTGCCATTTCTAAAATGCTGGGAAAAAAATCTTCAATCATTACGTATTGGTTTACCACCGAACCGGCTTTTGCAACACCGGGCCATTTCACGAGCATGGGTTCGCGGATTCCGCCTTCATAAACTGAGCCTTTTCCGGCCCTTAAAGGTGAATTTTGGCTATGCGGTGATCCACCCCTTGGTGGCGATAAACTCAAACCTCCATTATCACTCATAAAAATGACGATGGTATTATCGGCTATTCCCTTTTCTTGTAGATAGTCCATCAGGTCGCCTAAGCTTTTATCCATACCTTCCAATAACGAGGCATACATCGCTTCAGATTCTCCTAAACCAGTATCGATGTATTTTTGATAAAAGCGTTTATCAGCCTGCAATGGGACATGTACGGCATAATGCGCCATATTCAAATAAAAAGGCTTCCCTTCTTTAATCGGCTGTTCCAGTGCCTTGATTGCCTCCAAAGTGAGTGCTTCCGTGAGAAAGGTATCCCTTCCATAATATTCTTCTAGATCAGGTACAGCCTGCCAACTTGCCTTGCCTGGAAGATTGCCATAATTTTCCTGCCCCAAATAATTCTGTGGATGTCCGGCGGCATGGCCCGAGATATTAACCATAAAACCCATATTATAAGGATTGGCCCCCGGCGTTCCGGCAGAGCCCCAATGAGCTTTCCCTACATGAACGGTAAAGTAGCCGGCATCTTTCAAAATTTTCGGAAAAGGGGTTGCATGAAAGGTATGCGGAATATTCGGCACCGGGCTCATACCATTATAATTCCAGGATGCTGCGCCAAACTGTTTATCAAGAGCATCGGTATTATTATTAGGAGCGGGAGAAGTCCAATTCGTCACACCATGATGAGCTGCTGTCATGCCCGACAGCATACTGACACGTGTAGGCGTGCATACGGGGTTTGCGTAGGCATTGGTGAATTTAGCGCCTTCTTTTGCCAAACGTTCCATATTGGGTGTATGGTATTTCCGATTTAAGGACGTAATCTCTGTCCAAAAGGGCTCTGAGCTATCTTGCCATCCCATATCATCAACCAAAAAAACAATGATATTGGGACGCTTTTTGGATTGTCCGAATGCAAAAGTTGATGTGGCTGATAGAAGGAATACAAGGCAAAAAATAATAAATTTCATCATCTACAGGTTAAAATAAACCATAACATACATTCTTTGAGATGTGTTTGGCCCATTGGTAACATGATCCGGTCTTTAAGCGGTGTATAGCAGTTAAGAATAATGTAAAAGCAATAGTAGTATAAAAAAGAAGGAAAACAAAATTGACAATAAACGCAATCGGTTGCATTAAATGGAGTACTTCTTTCGGTACGCCTATGATATATTAAGGGGTTATTCTTCTTCTTGTTACCTACCTATAACCATGTTGTGGGGTGTCTAAAGAAACGCTCCGAAATGGGGAGTAACGGAGCGTTCGCTAACCAATTATAAACCTAATTATGAGAAGGCGATTTTTTATAGGACAAAGATAATTTCGTTGCATTAATCGTGTGTTTAGCTTGTATTAATTTTTCTGTCCACTGATTTGCTTTAGCCTTCAAAAATTCGGCTTTACATAGTACGCCTAATGGAGAATTGCTTACCAGGCGGCGATGAAAATAAAATTCCGAATTTTCTTGTTTTACTTTGAAATACAAAGTACTTTTGAATAGAAATAACAAATAGATTATTCACTAAATTTTTCAAAGCATGAAAAAGCAAAGCAGCATTTATTCATCTATTATAGGTGTCGCATGTGTCACCCTGTTCCTATTGCTGATCCCTTTCGTAGCCATGCACTTTACCAACGAGGTAAACTGGAGCTCGCTTGATTTTATTATTATGGGAGCGCTTATATTCGGAACGGGGATTTCATTTACGTGGCTGGTTAGGCGATCGCCCAATCTCATGTATCGAATTGCCATCAGCATAACGGTCGTGGCCACCTTTTTAATGATCTGGGCCAACTTAGCAGTAGGCCTGATCGGCAGCGGCCCAAATATCGGCAACCTTATGTATATAGCAGTAGCCATCGTCGTGATCGTTGGCTCCTTGCTATCGCAGTTCAAAGCGGCCGGTATGGAACGTGCCATGTATGTCACCGTACTGACACTGGTAGTGCTTGCAACAATTGCCCTTCTTGCAGGTATGCAGCATCATGGCAGCTCGGTCATCGAAATATTGGGCGTTAATGGTTTCTTCGCCGGCCTGTTTCTAGTTTCGGCAGCATTATTTCATTATGCGGCTAAAAATGCATTAAATAGGACTTCGCTATGAAATGATCAGATCAGTGCGAAGGTAAACCGGCAATACATGTGAAATTTGATGAATCAGTTGCTAGAGTAGTAAAAAAAATGGCGGCCGAAGCCGCCTCCCATGTCACTTTCCCTTTGTTAATTCTTTAAGGCATGCACGTTTGTCGGTCATGCCGGTGCCGAAATACATTTGGTAATTCGCACCTAATGTTTTTCGATAGATAGGATGCTTGAGTGAAACAAAAGTGAGAAATATAGCGAAACGATGAAAGAGGTATAACACTATTTTTCATATAGGATTTTTCCTGTTTTTATGAAAAAGTGTTTAATATAATCTGTAACGATCACAGGTTGGTTGAATTAATGTGAAAATCATCCCGAAAATTTTTTAGATCTGTAAAACAATATAGGGAGGCATATCGTATGTAATATATCCTTAACTTATATGAAAGATTAAATACATATCTATGTTTTCAAAAACTAAACTTTTCCTCACTATAGGGCTGAGCTTGCTGTTGTTATTGATAGCCTTTTCGGGGTACCGTATCAATGCCCTATCACGGCAGCAAGTGCAGATTATGGAAGACTATAGTACCGTAAATAGCATTGCATTCGGCATTCTTTCTATTAATAAATGGGAAGAAAAGATAACTACAATAGTTGAAAAACAAATTCAGCAGTTCAGTTTTACGCCGGAGCAAAGGGTTGAGCTGCAGAAAGAAGTGGAAAAAATGCTTCATGCTATGATCGATAAAGCCATGAGTAATCTGACGAAAAAGCAAACGAGCATCAAAGGAAAAATACGGAAGGCAGCAGTCAATGTTTTTGTCGATGAAGATCAATTACACGATCAGGTTCCCGGTTTTGCAAAAACCATTGTCGATCAGGTAAACAAACCATCCACCAAGAAAACCTTGAAAAATCTGGCCGAAGATAAACTGGATGAAGTAAAAGAAACGACTTTCGACAGCTCTATGGTGGCGCAACGAAAAGTAACCAACGCCATTTTCAGTAAATACGGTGCGCGAAACAGTACCGGCTTCAAAAAGAAGACGGATAAACTATTTGCCGATATCCGCTACGAGAGCTATGCGTATACGCTTGTTGTTTTTGCCTGTATTTTACTGTTGTTGGCCTTGTGGAAATATTTCATCGATCATCAGGAATTGCAAAAATCATTATTTATTTTTTCACTTTTAGCCGCTGGCGTTGTGTTAATTGTAGGCGTTTCATCGGTCATGATTGAGGTGGAAGCAAGGTTGGAGAAGATAGACTTCCACTTAATGGGAGAACATCTCATTTTTGAAGACCAAGTTCTTTTCTTTCAGAGCAAGAGTATTATGGATGTGGTAGTAATTCTTTTGAAGAATGCCAAGATCGATTCCATCGTGGTAGGTCTGCTCATTTTAACATTCAGTGTATTCTTTCCGCTCGGTAAGCTCATTTCATCGGGCCTTTATCTCTTGCGCGAGTCGAGCAGAAAGAATAAATTCGTCCATTTTTTCGCTTTCAAGTCCGGTAAATGGAGCATGGCCGACGTCATGGTGGTGGCAATCATGTTGACCTATATTGGTATGAACAGTATGCTAACTTCTCAGTTAGCCGTTTTAAACATCAAGGAAGACAATATTACGAGTATTGCAACAAACAATACCTCTTTACAACCGGGCTATATGGTGTTTGTTCTATTTGTCGTATTTGCCTTAATCCTGTCGGAAATACTAAATAGAATCACCAAAAAGATAGCCGAAATTTCATCTTAAATCAGCTATATGAATAGTTGCCGGTTTATTTGACTTACTTTAATGCCATATTTCTCTTCCTTCCGTACAAATAGGCGATGTTGAAAATCACAACGGCCGTGAAAATCATCCCAAAGGCAATGAGCTGAACCGTATTGATCGGTTCTTTATAATAGAGAATGGCCAATAAGAAACTAATGATGGGATTTAAATATAATAAGGTGCCGACAATAGAAGAATCCAACCCTTTAAGAGCAAAAATATTGAGGAACAGGGGAATAATGGTGTAACCTACTGCAATAATTGCAACAAGGCCATAGAATGTCATTGTTTTAGGTACCGTAGTATCAATGACCGTTAAAATCGGGAGCAGCAAGAAGGTGCTCACGACAATATGAATGGTTAATGTGAAAAATTTATCCATCTGAAAGGTATTCTTTTGAAGCACTAAATAGATTGCATACGAAAGCGCGATCACCATGCTGTAAATCAAATCCATAAAATGGCCATATGCAAGGATAAGGCAACTAATCAAGCTTAACAGTACAGCAAACCATTGTCCTATATTCAGTTTTTCACGCAAAAAAAGGCTGGCTAGAACTGTCGTTAAGATCGGACAGATCAGGTATGCCAAAGACGTGGCGTTGACACTGACTGCATTCATCACATAAATAAACGAGAACCAATTCAACCCGAGCATAATGGCACTGAAGAACATATTTATCAGCAGTTTTACTCTTTCTTTTGGCGATATTGTTTTGACATAATGGATACTGGCAAAAGTTTGTTTTCTTCTGAACATAAAACAAACGAAAGCGATACTAATGGCAGCAAAGATGACGCGGTGAATAAGAATATCCAGCGCCGCATAAGCACTTAACGGTTTTAGTACTAGAGCAAAAGTGCCCCAAATAGCGAAGCCTAATACGGCAGATAGATAATGTTTCATTAAGATGTAAAGCTAACACTTGATATGACGGCATGCGGTTGGAAAAAACTGTCTTTGTTATGGGCTAATATACGTCATTTTCTTTAAACTCAGTCGTTTCATTCCGACCTATCAGCTTCAGCTAGGCTGGTGAGGAGGGGTAACGGATTTTACCTAACTTGGTTATAAGTAAATATGGTTGATGTCACCGAGTCAAGGTTTAAAACTCGTTTTAACGAGTTTTAAACCTTGTAAATTAATTATAGGTAAACCAAACAAAATCGTCGATACTCTATACCAAAGTGACTATTCAATGTATCCTGGATTTTGAACCAATAATGGGTTTTTCCTTATTTCGTCTCGCGAAAGGGGTAGAAAATATAGTTGGTTTTTCCAAACACGATTTTCTTTACTATTAAATTCCTGTGGAGTATAGCTGTAATTGTAAATAGATTCATCATATCTATAATTACCTGACAAGGTTTTTCCAGGCTTGAACGTTCCATCAATTTTAACTATTGTCACTTTCCTGCCAAGTGTTTCTTCAGCAATTAACCATCTCCTCGCATCAAAAAAACGCTGTTGTTCATAAGCCATTTCTATGCGGCGTTCATGGCGGTATATTTCTCTTAGCGTACTTTGATCCGTTGCTGTGATAGCGGGCATGCCCGCCCGGAAGCGAATTTTATTTAGCCAAGTTCTTGCCGTTTCCGTGTCGCCCAGTTCAATACAGGCTTCCACATAGTTAAATACAACTTCTGTAAACCTAAAATAGGGCCAGGGCACGAACTGCCTTGCTTGCGCATCAATAATATTCGGGTCCGGATCAATAAATTTTTGAATATAATAACCTGTCCAAGTCCCGTTATGTGCTTCCTTAGGTCCTTGTTTTGTGTCTAGTCCGGCAAATTTCGTCAGCTTGCCATCTACGATTAAATCATATGCGCCTGTTTGTATTTGATTGGCTGGGTCTAAAGGGTTATTTCTTGGTTTCCAATCTGCGCCATCGTACAATATGGAGGCATAAAAGCGCGGATCTCTGTTTTTATAAGGGGCCGCTTTATGAAGGGGATTGTTCCAATCGAATTTAGTTCCATCATTCATTTCATAGTCATCTACCAAAAGGCCTATAGGTTGGTTCCCACCCCAATTGTTATAACCATTCGGACCGTTATCTCTGGCATGCGTTGAACTTTGTTCGGTGATAAAATAGCGTGCATAAAGTATGTCAGATGCCGCCCCCTGATCAATACCTGCTGCTTTGCTACCGCCACCCATGGCGATACTTTTATAATTAATTCTCCCCTGTTCCGGTGCGACCGGTTCGGTTAGATTTAATTTATAACCCGTTCCCGCATCCAACACCGCCTTAGCGGCAGCCTGTGCCAAACGATACCGTTCTTCTTGGGAGCCGCTCGTATACGCTAATAAAGGTAATCTCTCCGAAAGATTATTTAGATCCGTGACCTTTGCAGTAAGCTTTACGGCGTCATGCAGATCGCTTGCTGCATAAATCAAAGTTCTGGATTTGAGCGCCAAAATAGTGAGCGAATTAATACGTCCTTTTTCAAGTACAGTATTCCCCAATCGCCGGTAGGCTTCATCGCAATCCTGTATAATTTGATTTACACAGGCCTCATACGTGCCGCGTTCTTTTTCATATATAATTGGATCTTCTGAGTATTCATAGCTGCTGGTAATAATCGGGACACCACCGTAGTACCTTAATAGTTGGTGATAACAATAGGCGCGAATAAAAAAAGCCTGAGCCAATAATTTATCTTTAGCTCCTTGATCACTGATACCATTTTTGGTGTCATCTATTAGTCTTTCGATCGCAATATTGCTGAATCTTATATACGTATACATGCGCTCCCACCACCTGGATGTCCCGCTCCAGCCTTCATTTGCCCCATTGATAGCACCTGTATTCAATAAGAGGAAAGCATCGGTATGGTTCCATAACGACTCATCAGTTGCCGAAGCTTGCATCTGTTCGGTGAAACCGGAGTTACCTGCTTCAAAAACATTGTAAATATCACTGACAAATTTTTCTGCTAATACCGGGTCTTGCCATATCGTCTCATCGGAGAACGCGTTACGGGGGGATACATCTAAAAAATCTGTACTACATGCTGTCGTAAACAATAGAACAGCCAACATATAAAAAATCCTGTTTTTCATTAATGTCTTCATTTCACCTTAGTTTATTTATAATTGGGTTAAAACACAGCCTTTACGCCAAAACTGATAATTTTAGATTGCGGATAAAATTGACCGGTACTGTTGTTAGCCTCAGGGTCCCATATTTTTATCTTGTCAATGGTTGCCAGGTTAATGCCATTGATATAAAAGCGAAGCGTACTCAAGCCTATTTTGTTAACCAATTGAGTTGGTAAAGTATATCCCAATTCAACATTTTTTAATCTTATATAATTGGTGCTGCGGATCCAATAAGTATTATCAGTAGTTGTATAATAGGTGTCCGAACGATTGGTAAGACGGGGATCTGTGTCACTCGGGTTATCAATAGACCAACGATGATTATAATTCCATTCGAGGTAGTTTCCTATTAATCCTGATTCCGTGGGCCCCATTCTTCGCATTCCACCGGTTGCTCCCTGTATCAATATATTAAAGTCAAAGCCCTTATATTGTCCTCCTAGTATTAAGCCTCCTGTAAAAGTGGGCGTGCTATTCTGGTTTAGTCGTACACGATCGTCGCTTGTAATTTTACCATCGCCATTATAATCTACATATTTCATATCCCCCGGCAATAATTTCCCGTTTTTTAATCCCAGAGCAGAATAATCGACGGTATTCGCATCAATAGCGGCTTGATCTTTGAAAACGCCGTCATACAAATACACCAGCCATGAATCCGTAACTTTTCCTATTTGTTGTTGATAAGGTAAAGTATTGGCTACATCACTGGAGTATTGCACATTATTCTTCGCGTAGCCGCCATTCACCCCTATATTATAAAACAGATCGCCAACTTTATCGGTGTAGGTTAATTTAAATTCGTAACCCTTATTAATGAGGTTACCGAGATTTGCAATAGGCAGATTGCCCGAAATACCTGAACTTATAGGTACTACACCGGGATTTTTTGTTAAAACATGGGTCCGTTTATTATAGAATAAGTCCAGCTCCAGAGCCAGCTTATCGTTCAAAAATGAGGCGTCCAAGCCAATATTGCTGTTGTTGGCCACTTCCCATGTGAAGTTTGGGTTTGGAATGGTACTTTCGTAAATGGTTTGATAGAGTAGGTCGCTGAATACACCCTGTCCGGTATTCATCAGTGATAAATATTTATATTCTTGAAGGCTGTTGTCATAATAAGCTTCTGCGCCCATCTGACCCCAAGAACCTCTTAGTTTTAAATTGTTGATGAAAGCAATATTGTTTTTAAAAAAGCTTTCTTCGGATAAACGCCAACCGGCCGATACCCCGGGAAAAAAGCCAAACCTTTTGTTTGGAGGAAAAATATACGATCCATCTACACGCCAATTAAACTCGAAAAGATACTTTTCCAGGTAATTATAGTTTACGCGACCATAGTAACTCAATCGTGCTCTATCATAGGTGTTTTCGTTGCCCAGGGTTTGACGCACACGGTCGCCAAAGTTCAATTGTTCTACTAGTATCGACGGAAAATCCATTCGGGCTGCAAAAAAACCGTTATTGGTCACGGTTTCACGGGTCAGCCCGGCTATTGCGGAAATGTTATGTACACCTTTGATCGTTTTATCATAGGAAACCAAGGCCGATACGTTGATCGCTAATTGATCTTCCGTAGCTTCCCGAAGTTGAGCTTTGGGTTCTATTCCTTTTGGTATATAGCCCGATAGTTTTGGTGTGACCCCATCGGCTTCAAAACTCACTTTATCCCAATCGTATAAGGTCCAAGGTGTTTCCCATCTTTTCGATCTGCCCCAGTATTTGTCGATCGAAGCCGTTCCCGTTAATTTTAAACCCTCTACTCCGGGGATTTTAATATCGATCGCTCCTGTGTTTTGCAAGTAGTCCCTTGTATTTCTATCATATCCGGTTGCACCGGTAGTAATTACAACCGGATTAGCACCATTCTCTAAATCGGGCCCGGGAAGTCCATTAGGCCATGTGGCAATATTGGTAGGAAGACCGCGCGCAAGAAATCTAAAAATATCGCCAGCTCCTCTAGTTGGGAAATTACGCGATTCTTCTCGACCGGTTATCGCTAACCTTGCGGTAACATATTTACCAAAATTGAATTCCAGGTTTGCACGCAAATCGTATTGCTTATAATATGTAGCCGAATTCTTATAAATAGCATCTTGGTTTAAGTACCCTAAGGATATCAAGTATTTTGTCGTTTCGGTACCCCCATTTATTTGTACGTTATGCCGTTGCTGTGGAGACCAATCTTTTAGCGTAGCGGCAAACCAATCCGTATTCGGATAACGTAAAAGGTCTGATCCATCGCTATATTTTTGTCTTTCTTCAGGACTATATTCCGGGTTGATGGCTCCCGAAGTTCCATTGTAGGTACCGGTACCTGTATTAAATGCTTGCCAGATTTCTGTCCACTTTGCGGGATCTTGCGGATATACACCCGTAACCTCGTTAATAATAGCTGTATATTGTTCCGAATTCGCCATTTTCGGTGTACGAGTGGGGCGCTGTATACCATAGGTAAAATCATAAGAAATTTGGGCTTTACCTATTTTGCCTTGTTTCGTCGTGACAAGGATAACGCCATTACCTGCCCGAGAGCCGTAAATGGCGGCCGACGCATCTTTTAATACGGATACGCTTTCGATATCATTCGGATTAATCCGATCCAAGCCACCTGCGCGTTGCGGTACCCCATCGATGACGATTAAGGGTTCACTGTTGCCGCCAGGTAGCGAATTAATACCGCGAATACGAAGCGTAGAGCCGTCGTAGCCAGGCTCTCCACTACTTTGCATGGCTGTTACTCCCGGTAGTCTACCGACAAATGAATTTGAAAGATTAGCCGCCGGAGATCTAGCAAGATCTTCCCCTTTTACGGTAGCTATTGCACCGGATACTACCGCTTTTTTCTGCGTACCGTAGCCTACTATTACCACTTCTGTTAAGGCCTCATTCAACGATTGCAGCTTAACGTCGACGGTAAGATCAGTCCCTATTAGTACTTCTTTTGGTTCATAACCTATATAGCTAAATTGCAACACTTGACCGGTGGATGCCGCGATGCTATACTTTCCGTCGTTATTCGTTATTTCGCCAATAGATTTCCCTTTCAGTTTGATGGTGACGCCCGGCAACGGGGTGCCATCGGAATCGGTCACTATACCTGTGATTCGTTGTTGGGGTTTCGTTGGAACCATTACAGCGCTAGTAACCTGCTTATCTTCTGTGCGTTTTCGAACAACAATGGATCGATCTCTCACCGTATACGTTAATTGGAGAGGAGACAGAATCATATTCAGTGCTTCAAACAATGGTTTATTATGCACCTCAACCTTTAGGTTGGAATTTGCTCTAATAATCTCTGCATTGCAGACAACCGTATATCCTGTTTGCTTCTTAATTTCCCTGAACAGGTCTACTATCTGCATCTTCGAATTTGAAATGCTGATGTTCTGTCCAAAAGTTTTGGCACGAACTTGACAGAGTGTAAGCAAAAGCAACACGGTTATCATTTTCATTATAATTAGGAATTTATATTTGGGGCATAAGAGGTCTACCCCCAATGATAAAATGTAATTTTTCATTACCTTTAATTGGTTTTAGTTTATAAAAAATACGATATCTCTTTTTAGAATTGGAACCTTTGGGCCGAAGAAGCACCACCTTCTTCGGTCTTTCGTTTTCCTTGATTTTCAGGCAGTAAGATTATTTCATGAGCGTCACCCTCCTTCCTTCTATTTTAAATTTTATGCGGCTGTCTACAAGTTGAATCAATTCAAGTACTTTGTCAAACTTGTCATATCTTGATATTGCCCCCCATATGGCTATCTCTCTTAATGGAGGCTCTACAATGATTTCAAGGTCATACCAACGCGCAATTTTATTCATAGCGCTCACTAAGTTTTCGCTATTAAACATAAACTCGCCGTTTTTCCATGCTACCGCTTCACTTGTGTTTACGGGCTGAACGTCTATTCGGTCCGTGCGTGTGATAGACTGTTGTCCGGGTTTTAAAATTTGGGAGATTTTATTAGGCAGCGATACGGTCACGCTTCCCTCTAAAAGAGAAACGATAGAAACCGGTTCATCCCGGTAAGTATTGACATTAAAGTGCGTACCCAACACCCGAACACTTTCATTTTTTGTCCGAACAACAAAAGGAGCTTTTTCGTTTCTTGCAACTTCAAAATATGCTTCTCCTTCTAGTTCGACTGTTCTGATGTCGCTTGCAAATTTCTGCGGATACCGGAGTACGGTAGCTGCGTTCAGCCACACCTTGGTTCCATCCGCTAAGGTTACCTGATACTGACCGCCCTTGGGGGTAGACAGGGTGAGTTGCGTATGTTCAATGGTATTCTGTCCGATATTCAGCTCGGTACCATCGTTGTAAGTAATATTCTTGTTAATGACAATGCCAAGATGGGCATCACTTAGTTCGAGTGTTTGTCCATTCGAAGAAGTTAATGTCGCCTGGTTGTGCCCGGGAACGAAATTTTCGCTTAACGACTGACCATTTTTTTCGTTTGGTTCGATCACAAAGTAATGTTTACGCAAAAAGAAGATTCCAACAACGAAAGCGATAAAAACTGCCGCAACAGAGCTGTACCGTATTATCTGTCGCCTAAGATGATATACTCGATTTCGCCCCCTTTTATCATTGATTTGCAAAAGAATATCAGTCAGCAACTGCTGTTCTTTGTTACTATTAATTTCATTGTACAGTATCTCATACTCCTGTAATGCACACTCCAGCTGACCGATATCCTTCAATTCATTCGACAATTCGTTAAGACTGGGATGATTTTTCAATAATTCCTGAAGCTCGGCAGACTCATCCACAGTCAGGTTGTCGCTCAAATATCCCTTTAATAATGTTACGATTCGATCTAGGTTTTGCATGGCTCTTGGTTACGTATCAACATAGAAACACAAGAATTTGAAAAACCTTACAGAAAGTTTTAAAAAAAATACATTTTCCGATTTGCGTTACTGAAAAAAGTAGAAAAATAAGATCGCAGCATATAATGAGTCTTTCGTCTTTATATGATCCCGCAAGGTTGCAAGCGCTCTTGATCTATTCGTATACACGGCGTTTGGTGACATACCCAAATGCAAACCAATCTCATCCATACTCATATCATCAATAAAAGTCATATGAAAAATCTTTCGTTGTTTTTCGGGGAGGCGTTGAACTTCATCCATAATACTTTTCAACAATTCGGCACGCACTATTTGGGTAAAGGCATCTGAATCTTCTGTTAGGAGTTGGCTGTAGTCCTCAATATTTTCGGCATCTTTAAATATCCGGTCTCCTCTTAATTTGTTAAGGCATATATTCTTTGCAGCAATATATAGAAACGCACGAAGTGCATTCATATTCGTAAAGTGTAGCCTCCTTTCCCAAACCTTGACAAATACATCTGCAACCACCTCTTCTGCTAATTGATGGTTTTTAAGGTATCGCTGCACAAAATAAAGCAATGGTTTGTTGTAAAGACGATATATGCCAATTAGGCCTGCGTCATTGTCATCATGCAGATAATTAATTAAAACGGAGTGGTCCATCAATTTAGCTATTTCTTTAATTCAATGAAATACTTTCTTATTAGGATATCGCTTCAAACGAAGTGTGGTTCACCTTTGTCTTCATCCGCGTTTTTCAAATATAGCTAGCCAAAAGTATAAAAACGATAAACAAGCCGATTGCAGATTTACAATATAGTTTGTCCAAATTAATCAACAATATCCAAGATGACAATATGGATGTAAAAAATGTGCCGGCTGCTTCACCTCTTCCGTTCTAGCGGCCTGTTTATTATATTTGTTTGAGGATATGCTTTATGCAATAGATAAATGAACAAAAGAACAATAGCGGCAACAAGCGAATGGTATAAATTCAACCACCTTTTTAAACGTTTGGAAATACCTGCTAAAACAATGCTTTTACGCGAGGGAGAAATTTCAAAAAATGCTTATCTTGTAGAAAAGGGTTGTTTGCGGACATGGTTTAACAACGACGGAATCGACATAACTACCCAGTTTTTCTTTGAGGGCGAGGGTGTTTCTTCTATTGAAAGCTTCAGAACAAATGGGCCAAGCCTTTATAGTATTGAAAGTATAGAGCCTAGCATTATACAATGTATTTCCAAGAAAGATTTTGAATTTGTACTGGACAGCTCTCCGAATATAAAAATGGAGATGGAGAATCATCTCTTCAATCGATTTGTTCACTGTCAAAAGCTTTTGCTTTCGCATATTAAAGATAGTCCCCAAGAACGTTATATACAGATCTTGCAGCAACGTCCAGATATCATAAAGCGTATTCCCCAACATTATATTGCATCGTATCTGGGAATAACCAAGGTTCATCTCAGCCGTATAAAAAGCAAGCTGGTCCGAAAGGGAGCGTAATATGGAATTTGATAACAAATGTTATCGTTGAGCGCCATTGAGCTGATTAGTTTTACTCCAAAATAAATAGAGTAAAATGAGAGTGGTCATCGTATTTAATCATCCCTATGAAGGAAGCTATGCAACCGCGATTTTAGCTGCGGTAACAAAAGGGCTGAAGACCGCAGGTCACGAAGTGGACCTTATGCATCTGGACAATGACGGTTTTAATCCGGTTATGTCAAGTGCAGACTTGAAAGGCTTTGTAGAGCACAAAGCCGTTGATCCACAGGTAATAGACTATAATAGGCGCTTAGCGGAAGCGAATCACTTGGTTTTTATATTCCCAATATGGTGGGATCTCATGCCTGCAACTACCAAAGGATTTATTGATAGGGTTCTTACCCCCGGGGTTGCTTATGACCATCATCCGAGAGGCTTCGGATTGATTCCTCTTTTAGAAAATTTAAAAGGGGTAACAATCATCACTACTATGAATAAACCGAAAATTATGTATTCCTTACTGATAGGAAATCTAATCAGCAAAGCAATGCTAAAAAGTGTTTTTAAAACAATGGGATATAAAAATCTTAGCTGGATCAGCTTTAATCGTGTCAAAACAGTGGGTCAGGAAAAACGGGTAAAATGGCTGGCCGGTCTTGAAAGCAGGTTTGCAAAAATGAAATAAAATCTTTCCTAACGTTCAAATATTGGCTTCGGAATAACATGTGTCGGGATAGGCAAAAAGTAAGCTTGGTTGATGCCTTATAAGGAGCACCAACCAAGTTTACTATTTTACAACAGTAGCTTCCAGCTCTACATTCAGTGTTTCATACAAGGCAACCACTTGCATCAGTGTAACCACTTGTTTCATGCCATGCTTTGCTACAAAACTACGGAATATGTCAAAACAGTTTTTGATAAACTCATCTGATGAAGTGGTATAAACTGTCAATCTAACAATGTTACGGCACTCGTAACCCGCTTCACTGACTACGGTTTCAAGGTTCTGTATTGCCAATTCCAGTTGGGTACGCATATCGGCGTTGCTCGATGTGCCATCGGCATGTACTGCTGCCTGTCCGGCACAGTATAAAGTTCCTGTTGCCTCCTTTACTTCTACGGCCTGTACGTAGCCGCGTTCTTCCTGCCAAGTCCAGGGATTAATCACTGTTTTTTTCATGATATTTTTTTGTTTTTCTGTACAGCAAAAATGAGAAAACTATACACGGGGTGTTGTGACTTGGATCACATTTGGCAAATTGTTGGCCGTTTAATTGTTGCGCCAAAGCCGGCTAAGGGTTTCACGAGATACACCCAAATAAGCGGCCAGAAGGGTCTTAGGTACCCGTTGCATCAATGCAGGCTGTTTGCGGAGTACCTGCTCATACCTTTCACGTGGGTTGGCTGTAAGGAATGACAGAATACGCTCCTGAGAAGCCATGTGTCCTCGGTTCGCCTTATGCAGGAAGAAATGCTCCATTTTTTGTAGCTTGGCGCAAATTGTCTGATAGCTATCCAGTGAAAGGCAGTATACTTCCGTATCCTCAATACACTGTAAGCTCAATGACGCCGGTTGCCGGGAGAACCAAGCGGGATAGTCGCTTTCCCACCAGTCTTCCATTGCAAAAGAAATAATATGTTCGCGGCCTGTTTTGTCATGATAGACCAGCTTAAGCAACCCGGATATGACTAGGTATACATAACGTACCGGTTCATTCTTATCGATAAGGAATCCGCCTTTCCTACAACGCTTTACACTGAAGTGCTGTCGCACAAAAGTGTACTCTTCGTCACTCAATGGTACTACTTGCTCTATATGCCGTCGAAGCATTTCTTCCATATGCGTAAAGATAGGAATTTAGGTAATATATGTAATTCAGCCAATAAATATCAGCCGTTACATTTGATAACAAATGTTATTGTACCCAAGATTTCTCCCTACATACATTTGTAGAAATAAACACGTGGACACATGAAGCTTAATAGAAAGTACATCACACCTTTTATCACCCTTGTTTTTCTCGTTGTAGCCCTATCTGGCCTGCTGATGCTTTTCCATCTATTTGATGGTTATACGGAAGTTATGCATGAAAGCCTGGGATTGGTTTTTGTCATTTTTGCCATCTTTCATATTCTTGTCAATTGGAAGAGCTTACAAACCCATTTTGGAAAAAAAGTTTTCTTACCCGCCGCCATCGCCGTCGCGGTGGTTTCAACTGCCTTTGTTATACATCAAAGAGGTAACCCAACCCTTGATACACTGATTGTCAAACGAATAGTCAAGGCTCCGATAATGAAAGCTTTTCAAGCCTTAAATATCGATTATGATCAGGCATTGCGAACACTTAAAAGTAATGGCATATTCATTGGTGATTCGAAAACAATCGAAGAGATCTGGCAGAAAAACGAAGTGTCGCCCCAAGAAGTGATTGATTTAATAGTCAACTAGTTTTAATAGCAAAGCGAGATAGCCAACGTTGTCATTGCGTGCTGTCTGGCAGATTCGTTTTCTTCAAAATAAATAGGTTCGCGTTTTAAAACAAGTATGCAATTTCAAAAGAAAAACTGGAAAAGCTTGTCATAACCAAGCTTTTCCAGACATCCCATGTCCATCGTAAGGCAAATATAGTTATCCCGCAAGTTTCGTTAAATCGAAAGAATTTTGCTTATTCTTCATGATTCACTCAGCTTGGTTCTATATTGCCAAAAAAGAATAAAAGCTAAACCGATGCAGATCAAATACGGTAGAACAACAGTAAAGAAGTTGTAATGATGCTGGCTTTGTGTAACGTGTATGATCCCATCAATTTCACCGGGGGAGGTGCGTGGAATCAAAGTCTGCGCAAAATTCCATCCGGTATGTAATCCAATTGGCAGAAACAATTTCTTGGTCTTTAGATAAAGAAGGCCAAAAAGGAGTGAACCAACACCCGTGGTGAGTAAGGTGAGCATAAAATCACCGAAAGGCATAGCTAGGTGAACATGCATTAATCCGAAGGGCACCATTACCACTAATTGCGCCGGCCATGCGCCGTAATGTCTATGTAAGCTTTGAAACGGATAGCCAAGAAAAACAAACTCCTGTGCAAAGGAGGAACAGAAGCAGTTTAAAAAGATAGTAATAATTGGCCCGGCGTTTATTCTATCGCTGAATACCCATTGATCGCCTGTTAAAAGGAAAGTAAGAGAAGCGGTAACAATAAGCATCAGCACGCCAATGCCCAGGCCAAGGAAAAGTTGAAGGTAGTTCATGCTGTTTTTAGGGATAAAGCCAATGGACGTTATATTTTTCCCTTCCCGCCTTAAAAAGATAAAACTGAGTACGAAGGAAAGACAAAAGAAGAACAGCGGACTGTTTAATGGCCGAATCAATCCGGCAATGATCATCGCTGCGCCGAGTAGGATAAAGTAAATCACTACGTTAACAAGTGGTATTAATTTTTTGCTCATCATTTGTAATTTATTTAATGTCAACACAAAATGACAAAGTAGAAATGAAGCAAAAAAATAAAGTCGACAGGGCCCACCCACTTATCGACAAATAGCTTTTGTACGGTAACCAAGTAAAAGGAAATCCTTCGTTGCCAAAAAAAGAGGCTTCGTAGGAAACCGAGTAGTCTTGGTCTATTTATTTTGGGGCGAGCTATTTAAACAGCTATATTTACCGTATGCAGCTTCAAACCACTGTGCTTCAAGCAACTGTTTACCGTATTTATCAGCAGAGGGCACTCAGGCTACTGTTACACCTTTGTTTTTGGCTATTTATGTTGGCGGTAAAAAACTACATGGCCTCCATAACCTTTAATGTCTATAATGGATTACCGACTACGACGCTGTTTAAAATAAATTTGTATAGTACCGCATTGTTGGCTGCTTTTTATTACACCCTGGTTTACGGGCTTTATCCCCATGCTATCAGGGCGAAAAGTATGGTGGGTAGCCTGTTTGGTTTAATCATGCTGTTTATTTTGTATACTGTCGCCGACGGCTACATCGAAGCAGCTTTATTGAGGAACTGCACCGATTGTATGGCGCTTATAGAACGGAATAATCCCAACTACCACAAATTTCTCCAACAGCAACTGAGCAATGTCGTGTTTAAGCGCTTTATGAGCTTAGGTTTGCCACTTGGTATTATTTTCATGCTGGGAATGCCGATAAGCATAAAGGTAGGTTTGGCCGCCTTGCGTAATGCTTATGCGAATGCAGAGCTTATCAAAGAAAAAGCAAAGTTGGAGCTTGATTTTCTTAAAGCACAGTTCAATCCACACTTTCTCTTCAATTCATTGAATAATATATATGGTTTGATTTTACGTGGGAATATCGCGCAATCCGCTTCGGTGATCGCTCATTTATCAGCGTTTTTGCGTTATACAACATATGAAGCCAATAACGAATGGATGCCTGTTGCAGAAGAAACGAAGTTGATCGCGAACTATATTGAATTAGAAAAAATACGGCTCAACCACACGAAAGTCAGCGTGGAGGTCACGATTGAAAATCCCTCAGTACAATTGCCATCCTTGCTATTGATGCCATTAGTCGAAAATGCGTTTAAGCATACGGAGGATGTTCCCGGCGCTTTTGTCCATTTTGTGATTCACGTAAGTGATAAACAACTGTATTTTATGGAAGAAAACACAATAGGTGATTCAGAAGAAAATAAATATGGCGGATTGGGTTTGCAGCATTTGCGTAAAAGGCTGGCTTTTTTTTATCCCAATAAACATCAATACGAATTGGACGAACAAGCAAATAGCTATCGAGTAACCTTAATCTGTAAATTATGAGTATCTCCTGTATAATTGTTGACGACGAACCCATTGCTCGTGACATTATAAAAGACCATCTTGAAAAGTTGCCGGATTTCGAAATAAAGGACTTGTGTATAAACGCCATGGAGGCTTATGAAGCACTATACACGCAGCAAATAGACGTCATGTTTTTGGACATACAGATGCCACGGATTGCGGGTACGGAATTTCTCCGCTCCTTGCGGAACCCTCCCTACGTAGTGTTTACCACTGCTTATCCACAATTTGCTGTTGAGGGATTCGACTTAAATTCAGTTGACTATCTGGTAAAGCCCATTACCTTCGACCGCTTTTTGCAAGCTGCCCAAAAGCTAAGGGAGCGCATGGCCACCCGTACTGTTAATTTAGAAACAGATAGCGAACGCACTTTTATATTTATCAAGCAAAACAACAAATTGATACGGGTAAACTTTGAAGAAATTGTTTATGTGGAGGCGCAGCGTGATTTCTCGATGGTACATTTAGCAAACGGAACTACTATGATGATGAGCATGAATATCGGGATGGTCGAAACACTACTGCCTCAAGCTATTTTTCTTAGAATTCATCGATCCTATATCGTACAACTTGTCAAAATTAAAGCGATCACAGGAAATCTTGCCAAAACTGATTTGATCGATCTTCCTATTGGACCTAATTATCGGGAAATACTCTTGCAGAAATTGAATATTTCATATTAGTTATTGGCCGACAAGAAGGGATGAACTGCTATGGAAATTCCATCCGTCCTTTCATGATAGATAAAGAAGGTCGATGGTAAGATCTAGGGGAAAGCTGAAAAACAAATAAAGCCTCTAATTAGAGGCTTTATTCTTTTACTTGAAAATGTACGCATTTATTTTTATCGACTATTTAATTAACGTTGAGAAGCGATCTTTATTGTGCTCATGAAAAATAAAACTTCTTGGGGATCTTTGTCACCTGACATTGGACAGTTCAATAGGATGCTAGTTGATAATTTCTCCTTTGAGATTCGCTATCTTTTGCTGCCACTGCTGTCGTTCTTCAGGCGTTAATCGTACCCAGTCTGTAATCTCCCCAACAATTTTCAATGGTTCTTGACTGCGATACGAACGGGTTGGATTGCCCGGAAATTTCTTGTCGGTAACATTTGGATCATTTTCAAAGCTACCCGTTGGCTCAACGATATAAATGCGGTCGGGCCCATCACCTTTCGCTAGGGCCGCTGCAAGTCCCGCTCCATTAATCAAAGCTGTAAAATATATATGATTCATTACAATCTCGGGTTTGTAGTTCGAGTTGTACCCTGCTGTTAACAAATCGCCAACCTGTAAATCCGCTTTCGTTCCGTGATAAAAAGGACCCTTGTCAGAACTCCGATCCCTGAATGAATCTGCTAGTTCATAATTCTTTTTCGCATTATCAAAGTCATGTAATTCCTCATAGCATTTTGCGATGCTCTCATATAGAGAAGGAAAAGCGCTCTTGACAGCATCATCATTTATCTCGGATGCAGAACGCAAAGCGGTGCCCAGCCATTTTAATTTGTCCGCGACATTCTTTTGGTGTCGAGCTACGTAATAGGCCGCGAGAAATCGTTCAAAATCGTTTGTTGCTTCATACGAGGCTTGAAGAAATAATTTACTTGCTTCTTCGGGTTGGTTATTATCCTCCATGCTCATGCCCTGAAGGCAGAGTTTAACGACCTTGTTGTTTGGGTTGAATTCCATTTCTTAATTATTTTCTCTGATCAATTGACTTCATATGAATGTTGTTGCTTTCCCAAATTGCCGAAGCGTACAAAGAGATTCGAATTGCATGAGAAATCAATATCCTAAGAGACTACCATGCTGTGTGAAATGTTACATTGGATGCATCTTTTCAATAAAACAAAAGTTGTCGTTCTATCGATACTGAATATGCTCCGGAATACGCCTTTAAAGATATTAATTTATATGTGCTTTGACAACCTAGGGCATCTGTTTTTACTGATACCTTGATGATGGCCTCCACCGGAAGGCGTAAGCCTGGCCTGAGATAGGCGGCAGGAGCTTCCGATTATTCAAAGAGGTCGGTTCTAGCGATCCCCTTTATGGCATTTCTACCTTTCAGCAGATATATACCAAAGTGTAACAAGAGTATAATTGACCAAATAAAGGTTCCAGTCTGAAAGCTCTTGAAACTTTCATTAATACTTGCAAGATCTAGTTTAAACCAGATGAATGAAATAAGAGTAAAAATTAGGAACGTATAGAGATGGAATCGAAAAGTAAGTGAGACAATTGACAGTGATTGATTTGCTTTTTTGCCAAAATGCCATCCTGCAAGAAACATGGAAATAAAGTATAAAGTTGCCAATACCCACGTTAACACATACTGTTGCTGAGTTAGAAAAAAGGACAATAAGTACCGGAATAAAATAGTTGTTCCCATTGCTACGGCTGCATAGCCAATCTGATAGGTTGTTAAGCTTTTCATAACGTTTCCTCCATTTTTAATAGTTTGGTTATTTTAGAGTTGAAAAATAACTGAATGTTCCGTTCAACAAATCTTGTGAACAATTCGTTGCCCAATGCCGTCAGGTAGTAATACTTACGTTCCGGACCCTTGTGGCCTTTTCCACTTTCGAAATCTACTGCTCCTATATGATGGAGTTTTCTGAGATTCCGATAAAGGCTTTGTTCTTCACACTGCATAGTGTATTTTGATTCAATTTCAATAAACAGCTTGATTTCGTCTACATATTTTTTGCCATCTTTCAATGCCATAAATATCCAAAGGGTAAGTTGGCCCTTTTTATACGTTTCCTCCCAGGCCGAAAGCAGCTCATCAACTAACTTATTCTTCATGTATTATTCAAGTTGTATAATACAAATGTATAGTGTTAAATTTTAATATCCAAATATTTGTGCTGTGCTGAGGTAGGGTGGAATAAAGGCTATGGCTGCAGGAGGAAGAATAACCTACGGATGCGGGACGAAATCCTGTTTTATACCTCCAAAAAGTTCCCCTGATGATTTTCTAAACAAGCTTTTATTCTACGTGTATCGCCCACGAGCCATACAACATCATTAATGAAGATCATTTCCGACGAACCTGGGTTTAGCATTCGGTTTCCGGTCCTTTCAATACCCACAACCTGGCTACGCAGATCTTTTCGGATACCGGAGGTTTTGATCGTTTTACCGGAATAGGGATTGGCTTCGGTAACCTGTACCTTAATAAGCTGTATATCATTGATGTCAATATCTTCTTCATTATCTGCTTGCTGGATTGTTTGGTCAAATAGTAGTTTTACCTGGGAAATCTGTTCGTCAGTTCCCAATATGCCCACTTTGTCGTAAGGCAATATCCGCTGTTTTCCGTTTGGCAGATGAATGATTCGGTCGTTTCTACGTATATACACAATATGTATCCCGTATTTCTCTTTCCAATTAAGTTCGTACAAAGTCATTCCTGCAAAAAAAATGGTGCCGACTGCTTCCAATTCGGTTACGTAAGCATTCCATTCCTGAAAGTGTTTTTTTGCTTCCTCATTTTTGTGTTGTAGTGCAATATTTCCTTTATTTTGAATGTATGCAAGCCGTTCTCTTTCGTTTAGATTGGATATAAACCGTTGCTCTATTCGCTGGTGAATCTTCTGAACCTTATCTGAGAAAAACCAGAGCAATGCTACAATCACCGGAACAGCGACCATCAGTGCGTATTTGGTTGTCGTGATCTGATCGATAAAGAAACCTATAAGAAATATTCCTAAAAGATATCGGACAGCATGAAGGGAGATAGCCGTCACCGAATAGTTCAGGTAATAGGAATTGACGGTTTCATTCCCGTCTTTTACAGTAATCTTTTTGTTGAGGATAGCCCATAGGAAAGGTGATGCCAGCAAGGTTGCTGCGCTTATCAACACCACATTTCGCCAAAGCACACTTTCTATTTGCGTAGTCAAAAACGGAATGAATGTGTATTTGAACAGCAAGGTAATCGCGACAAGTATAATGCTATTGGTGATCAGGATTCTATTATACTCCTGCAGCATTTTCTTCCAAAGCGGATTGTCTTTATTTTTCTGCGTTTCGGAAGTGTAGACATCCAACCGGGCTACCCATTTTACCGGAAGTATCTTTACAATTGTGCCGTATAATGGTTCCGAAAATTTAATCAGATAGGGTGTGGTAAACGTAGTGATTGCCGATACACCTACGGCAATAGGAAACAGAAATTCTGAAATAACGCCTAATGACAATCCCAAAGCGGCAACAATAAAAGCAAATTCACCAATCTGAGCCATACTGGAACCGATCTGTACAGCTTGTTTTAACGGTTGCCCGGAAATCAAGGCTCCTAACCCACTGAAGAAAAACTTTCCTACAATGGTGAGTGACGTAACGGCCAATATAGGGCCTGCATAGGTATACATCGCTTGTGGATCGATCATCATACCTACAGAGACAAAGAATATGGTGCCGAAAAATTGTTTAATCGGTTGGGTAAGGTGTTCGATCTTTTCTGCCAATACGGTTTCTGCTATTAAAGAACCCATAACAAATGCACCTAATTCGGCCGAAAACCCTACCTGCGTAGCCAACAATACCATGCCGAAACAAAGTCCTATTGCAAGAATGAGCACCGTTTCTTCGTCCATCCACTTTTTGGTCTTTTTTATAAATACCGGCAGTAGATAGATTCCTACTAAAAACCACAACACCAAAAAGAAGCCGAGCTTGAGTACGGTGAAAAGGATTTCTGAGCCGTGAAAAGTTTGTGTTACGGCAACGGTAGATAGCAATACCATCAACAGGATAACAATAATATCTTCTACCACCAGTACACCGAAAACTACTTTAGCAAACTGTTTGGGTTTTAAACCCAGTTCATCAAAAGCCCGCAGAATAATGGTAGTGGAGGAACTTGCCAACATACCCGCTAGGAAAAGACTATCCATTTGGCTCCAACCCAACAAATATCCGGTAAGATAGCCGCCCAAACCTACAAATACAATTTCGATAACGGCCGTAATGGATGCCGAACCACCTACTTTCACCAGTTTTTTAAAACTGAATTCCAATCCTAAACTGAACAACAGCATGATGACGCCAATCTCTGCAAAAGTCTCTACGTTTTCGTGATCAGCGATAGTGGGTAGGTAATTGAAATGTGGGCCAACTAAAAAGCCGGCAATGATATAGCCCAAAACCAGGGGCTGCTTAATTCGTTTAAAAAGAATGGTAACCAAAGCGCCTACCAAGAGAATCAGCGCCATATCTTGTATTAGTTCGGGTAAATGAGCCATCTATATTTTTGTATCCTTTGCTGTTGAGATGTTATTGAATTCTGTTGAAATATTGATAACGGACGAATTGATCAAGCAATAATTTCGCAAAACCTCTTCCTTTATAGCAGCATCTACTTCTGTCGATTATTCTGCCTGACTTGTGGAATCACGCTGGTGCCGATTAACTCAATAGTTCGCATTAACTGCTGATGAGTAAGGCCCGCCATATCCATCTGGAAGGCAAAACGGTCTACTCCACCTAGGGCTTCGCTATGGCGCAATAGCTTTTCAGCTACTGTATCCGGCCCACCGACCACAAGAACACCTTTCGGGGAGATCATATCGTCGAACTGGCTTTTAGTAACGGGCGGCCAGCCGCGCTCACGGCCTATTTTGGTCCATGATTCTTTGTATCCCGGATAATAATCAGCGATCGCCGACTGGTCCGTCTCGCCAACGTATCCCGGCGAGTGCAGTCCCACTTTCAATTCTTCCGGCTTAAAGCCCGCTTCCTCTCCAGATTTTCTGTAAAGATCTACCAGCGGCCGAAATCGCTCGGTCTCGCCACCGATGATGGCCACCATTAAGGGAAGACCCAGCATTCCGGCACGTACAAAAGATTGCGGCGTGCCGCCAGCACCTACCCAAACAGGTAACTTTTTCTGAAGCGGACGTGGATATACCGGCTGATTTTTCAATGCTGGTCTGAACTTACCCGACCAGGTGACAAATTCTTCGTCCCTGATCTGTATCAGCAACTTTAATTTCTCTTTGAACAGAGCGTCATAATCGTTCAGGTCATATCCGAATAATGGAAATGCTTCTGTCGCAGAACCTCTTCCAGCTACCATCTCAGCGCGACCTTTCGAAATAATATCCAATGTTGCGAATTGTTGGAATACACTCACGGGGTCAGAAGTACTTAAGACGGTCACGGCGCTTGTCAGCCGGATCTTTTTGGTGCGGGCTGCTGCAGCTGCGAGTATCATTGCGGGAACAGAGTCCAGGAATTCTTTTTTATGATGTTCGCCGATACCAAAAAAATCATGACCGGCCTCATCCGCCGCAACGATTCTTGCCAGCAACTGCTCCATGGCATCTTCACTGCCCAAATCGTTGCTTCCGTACATCGCTGAAGCAAAACTATCTATGCCTATTTCCATAATAAATGCTCTTGTTTTTTAATAATTTGCCGTATTCAGGTTCCTTAACCCGCACGGTGTGTTAACAATATGTTGGTTAAGGTTATCTCTCATCATGATAGCTGCTTGGTTGGTCATCTCTTGATCGTAGAAGTGATGGCGGTAATGGATAAACAAGGGAACGCCCTGAGATCATGCAGGATGTTGCTTTGTCAGCGACTTTGCTTATTGTGCCGAAACAGGCCTATTCAATAACTGCGACGATACTGTCTTCCGGACGCAGCAAGGCCTCAAGGCCTCTTTTTACATTTTTTGACATGATGTTCTTTTTTATGGTTAATTATTAAATAGAAATGTGCAACATAGGTAAGAGACACTGTTGGCAAGACGGATGGCCAGAAGGATTTTGCTACGAGGATGATAGAAAGAAAAGCATAGTCCGGATCTCATAATATCTTGTGTTTGTTAATGCAACAAAGTTCGTGATCAGGAGAAATCTCAAAGATGATATTTGTCAGAAAAACCCGTAGATATTTGTCTATTAATTTCTTCGCTCGTACACTTGGATTAAAAACAATGAAGGCATCACAATTCATAAGTATCTATTTATCAATCCATTATACAGTGTTATCTCCCGCTATGCTAGTAAGAGTCTGCATTTAATTTTATATTTGCCTGAACAATTTATAATATTTAAAGATACGCGAGACCGATATGTACGACGCTTTTTTTGACTACCTGAGTAAATTCAGCTCTGAGCCGCTTTCAGACGATGATAAGGCATTGATAAGGCGAACATTTATTCCATCGAAATTAAGAAAAAGACAATTTATGCTGCAGGCCGGAGACCAGTGTAAGTATTTTGCATTTATCGTAAAAGGTGCAATGCGAATGTATTCAGTGGATGATAAAGGCACCGAACACATTGTACGGCTAGGTGTAGAAAACTGGTGGATGGGTGATATGGAAAGTTTTGTGATGTTCCTACCAAGTCCCTATCATATTGAGGCGTGGGAGCACTGTGAGCTGCTTTATATTACCAGAGAAGGTGCTATCGACCTGCAGAAGAAGGTCTTGGCGTTTTGTGAAATGAAACAGCAACTTGACGAGCGCAATCATATGGCCAACAATAGGCGCCTGGCCTCTGCCATAAGCGCTCCCGCAGTTAAGCGTTATACTGATTTTATAGAATGCTATCCTGAACTTTACAAACGTTTCCCGCAGCATATCCTCGCTTCCTATCTTGGTATTAATAAGGATACGTTAAGTCGTGTCAAGCGCCAGCGCTACCAAAAATAACCCGAACGATAAAGAATGTCCGGTTTTGTCGCGCGTACATTCAGAAGAATTATACATGTAGAAAAAAGGTGTAAAAAACACATGCGTCGGATTTACGTCGCGCAACTCCTGATTTAACGTATTTATATCTAAGAGCGAAGAATCCGTTTATATGCCGCGGTATGACATCAATGCCAGTTCTTTTCCCATACATCTCCATATTCTCCGGGGTGGCGTCTGAATTGCATATTCACATAGGGGCAAAGCGGTATGATCTTCAAACTCTTCTCTTTTGCATAGTTTACCAGTTTTTCGAGCAACAACTTTGCGAAACCCCGTCCTTCAAACTCCGGAGCCACTTCGGTATGGAATACGGTCAATCTTCCATTCGTGATGGCAATGTCCATTTTACCGGCTTTGATCTCGTCAGTGAAGAGCTCTACCTCGCCGTAGGCACGACCCTTAAAAACTACTGTTGTCCTCTCCATTATGGTTTAGTTTCGTCTCCGGTAATGTTAGTTTGAATGCTCAATGCCCCCGAGGGGCAACTGGCAATCTGATCGATCAGTTCCTGAGTAGTCGCATTTTCCGGTCGTATCCAGGGTCTGGCTTTGAGATCATAAACCTGAGGGAGTGTCCGGACACAAAGGCCCGAATGAATACATACTTTTGGTTTCCAGAGGATGGTAATATCACCATTCAGATATTTTAGTGTTTCCATAGCGTACTTTTGAAACTTAAAGTTAAAACTTATAAAAGCGCACAGTTAGCAAGTCAAAACCGCCTTGTGTAACGACTGATATAAGTTGACACACAAATCTCTGTAATCAGGCTAAAACATAAAGATGACATTTATCGCAAAAAGTAGTAGATAAAAGCCTACATACCGTTCGGGCACGACTAACTTATCCTTATTTCATCGACAATTATCTACGTTGTTTTTCTACAAAAATCGTCTTTCCGATTCGCCAAAATTTCGAAATTTGTTAACGGCTGACATGAATGTTAATATCAAAACGAATGAAGGATTATAAAATACCCGCACAAACCCGCATCGGGCATGTGCATTTAAAAGTTAGCGATATTCAAAGATCACTGGCCTTCTACCGAGATCTATTAGGATTTGAGCTGGTTGCTATGTACGGCAATCAGGCTGCCTTTATTTCAGCAGGCGGCTACCATCACCATATCGGACTGAACACATGGCATAGCAAGGGCGCTAGTCCGGCACCGGAAAATGCACCGGGTTTATACCACACGGCAATTTTATATCCCGAGAGAAAGGATCTAGCTGCTATTTTACAAAGGTTGATCAATGAAGGGTATCCAATTACCGGTACAGCAGACCATGGGGTATCTGAAGCGATTTATTTAGACGATCCCGATGGCAATGGTGTAGAACTGTATTGGGACCGTCCGAGTGATAAATGGCCAACTGACGAGCAGGGCAAAGTGATCATGTATAACCGCCGGTTAGATATGGAAGGGCTGCTCAGCTTATTGAATCATGACCAAACTTAAAACCACTGATTCTTCCCACAATATAAAACGGTGTGAGATTATGATAGGAGATAAAGATATCCTGGAATATTGATTATAGAGAAGCAAAGATGAAAATTTGAGACAAATAGGCTATAAATTGATCAACCAGGTCGTTCACTTTTTTTTAGCTTTGAATAGTCGCCATAACATTACTAACCTTTACAGGTGGCGACATTTTCCGATTACGTCAATTATCGATCAAGATGATAAAAAAGAAAACCTGGAGTCTCTTTATATTACTTTTATGTATAGCCGTATGCCCACTATCAGGACAGGATATTAACGAGAATAGCAAACAAAAACGGCCCAATATACTGTTTATCCTGGTGGATGATTTAAAACCGGCCTTAGGCACCTATGGAGACCCCGTGGCCATTACGCCGAATATGGATAGGCTCGCGACAAAGGGAATGCGTTTCGATATGGCTTATGCTAATCAAGCAGTATGTGCACCTTCCCGTTTTAATTTAATGTTGGGAAGCCGTTCTTCGTCGTCGGGCATTTATGGATTTGGCCAAAATTTCCGCGACTATTATCCAAACGCTACAACATTGCCCCAGTTTTTTAAAGGACAGGGTTATCACACCGAGTCAATGGGTAAGGTGTTCCATATCGGGCATGGTACTTACAATGATGAACAATCGTGGAGCGTGCCCCATCATAAAGATTTGGTCATTGAATATGTCGATCCCACAAGTAAGCAGGAGGGCTTCACCCGAGAGGAGGCGTTGTTCTCAAATCAAAGTGCAAAAGGTTTACCACGAGGAGTGGCATGGGAGTCTCCGGAAGTTGCTGACGATGCATATGCGGATGGACGAACGGCTGCTCGGGCGATTAAGCGGCTAAAGGAGCTGAGTGAGAACAAGCAGGATGATCAACCTTTTTTTCTTGCAGTAGGTTTTGCCCGACCCCATCTTCCGTTTTCAGTGCCCAAAAAATATTGGGATCTTTACCAAAAGGAAAACCTTCCTTTGCCTACCTACGAGAAAGCACCGGAAGATGCTCCATCTTATGCAGTAAAGCGTGACACGGAAATTGATCAATATAAGCCGGTACGACCGTCTTCAGAGCAGGATCCATTTCCGCTCGAATTAAAACAGCAACTTATTCATGGCTATTATGCCGGAGTTAGCTATGTAGATGCGCAGATTGGTAAGGTGCTACAGGCCTTGGAAGACTCGGGGCTTGATGAAAACACCATTGTTGTGCTCTGGGGAGACCACGGTTACCACTTGGGTGAAATGGGAATATGGACCAAGCATGTCAATTACGAGCGCGCTAACAAAATTCCGCTGCTTATTGTTGCCCCTGGTGTTTCGCAACCCGCTACGGCAACTTCAGCGCTTGTTGAAACGGTAGATATTTATCCAACCCTCGTTGAGCTTGCCGGTTTTCCGCAGCCCAGAGTTGAACAGCCTTTTGATGGTGTTAGTTTGGTGCCGCTATTCCGCAATCCCAAAGCTAAGATCGGTGATCATGCCTACCATTGCTTTCCACGTGGCGGACGTTTGGGCCGAGCTATTCGTACAGATCGCTACCGTTTGGTGGAATGGAAGAAAATCGGGGAACCGGTCGAATCAGCAGAATATGAATTGTATGATTATCAGTACTCGGATGTAGAGATGAAAAACATCGCGAAGGATGAACCTTCCATTTTGGAGGAGATGAAGAAGATATTAGCCTCGCATCCCGAAGCTGTTCCATCCAAACCTTAATATTTATTACCTGACTAAATGTAATCGGTTTAATTTTGTCGCATTTTTCCAAAGTGCCAATAGTTATCTAAAACTATTTTTGTAGAAACATTAAAATAAAGGAAAATGCGAAAAATATCACTTTTCATTGCGATGAGTTTAGATGGTTACATTGCAAAACCTAATGACGACCTCAATTTTCTAAAACTTGTCGAAAAAGAGGGCGAAGATTATGGCTATACTTCGTTCACAGATACAGTCGACACATTAATTGTTGGTAGAAAAACCTATGATTATGTCCTCAAAGAAGTCGGTTCTTCTCATTATGACAACGGGCAGAGAGATGTTTATGTAATAACAAGAAATCAACGACCAAATGCAGGTAGAACAATTTTTTACACAGGAGATTTGGTGGAATTGGTAAAAAGACTAAAATCTGAAAACGGCAAGAACATTTATTGTGATGGGGGAGCAGAAATAATAAATGAGTTGTTAAAGCATGACTTAATAGACGAGTTTATAATTTCCGTTATACCGATTTTGTTAGGCGATGGAACAAGACTTTTTAAGGACGAAAGGCCTGAACAAATGCTTGAACTCCTAACCACAAAACCCTACGATACCGGATTGACACAATTGCATTATCGAAGAAAGCGGTGAAAGCTAAATAGAAACTGATAACGAGGCATATGGTCTTGACTTCGACTTAGTAATTTGCTTTTTTTATTTTTTCAACAGGCATAGTGCCAAACGCCGGACAACAACTTCACACTCCGGTTGGGTACCGTTCATTACCCAAAACAGCTGTTATTCCTGATACGTAGACATTTGCCGATTGAATTTTTAGGCAAATGTCATCTTCTAACATTTTGAGGAAAATTAATTTTGGATTAAATATCCGAGTGCCATTTAAAGAATTACAGGACAATCAAAAATTAATTTTTAATAGTAAACTATGAGAAGACTAATCGTTCTAGCAACAGCTATAATCAGCATTGTATACAGTAGAGCACAAACCACTGAACAATTGATCGGTGCCGATATGATCGTGTTTAATGCAAAGATCACTACCGGAAGCCTAACCAAACCCGAAGCTTCTGCACTCGCAGTAAAACGAGGTAAAATTTATGCTGTAGGCACAGATGTCGAGATATTGAAATTGAAAGACAATAGCACCAAGGTCATCAATGCAGGTGGTAAGCGGTTGATACCTGGTATCAATGATGCCCACATCCATATATTAAATGATAGGAGTTACAATTACAATGTCAGATGGGAAGGCGTGCCGACTTTGAAGCGTGCATTGGAAATGTTAAGTGAGCAGGCAGAACGAACTCCTGAGGGCCAATGGGTAAAAGTGATCGGGGGTTGGTCGCCATACCAGTTTAAAGAAAATCGATTGCCCACCATCGAAGAAATTCGAAAGGCAGTTCCGAACAGACCTGCGATTGTACAGTATGCTTACAACCGGGCATTTTTAAACGAAATGGCTATGAAAGCTTTTGGAGTAGGTACCGATCGTTTTCCGGCGTTGCCGGGTACGGTATTCGAAAAGGACAAGAAAGGAAATTATACAGGGGTCGTAGACGGGTATACATTTACGTTTATCTCACTGGAAGCGATGGTGCCACAGCCTTCAAGTGATGAGCAGCTTAGTTCAATTGCAAATGTAATAAATAGTCTGAACCGCTTTGGAGTTACTTCAGCTGTTGATGGAGCCGCTTTGATCGGCCATCCTCACGGACATACTCAAATACAACAACTGGCGAAGGAGAATCGTCTAAACATAAGGATGCCATTCATAGACCTTCAGTACGGTGATACGAACAGCGCTAGTTTGGTAGATGCAGAAATTAACGCGGTAATAAAGAAATCCCCTATCAGTCCGGGAGAGAATCTGCATCCGACTATGGCACATGGTCATGAATATGAAGGTGCCGGCGAATTGCTTAGAATGGAACTACATGACCATGAAAACTTCGACAGACCAGCTGTAATTATCGATAAGGAAGTAATGCGCCGTTACATTAGAGAAGACATTACCAAGCTCGTTGAGAAAGGAATCCCTTTTCGCATGCACATCAGCTACGACGAAAATATAACTCCGTTCCTCGACGAACTCGAAGCAATAAACAAAAAGACACCATTGGACGGTTTACGCTGGAGTATTGAACATGCCGAAACGATATCTCTTGAGAATGCTGCCAGAGTAAAAAAACTAGGGGGCGGTATCGCTTTAGATACAAAGCTGGCCATGCACGGCGAAGCTTTTGTAAAAACCTATGGAGCAGAGAAAGCATCACAAACCCCGAGATTACGTGATTTGTATGATAGCGGTGTTCCACTTACGATGACGACGGATGCATTTAGGGTCGCTTCCTTTAATCCATGGATAGGCATAAGTTGGATGACCACAGGGAAATCAGTGTCGGGTGCTGAAATATTGGCAAAAAATAATCGGTTAACAAGAGAAGAAGCCTTAAAATTGTTTACGGTAGCCCCAACCTGGTTTGAAGATCAAGAGCGTGAAATGGGAAAAATCATTCCGGGTCATTTCGCAGATTTCGTCTTGCTTAATAAAGATTATTTTACCATACCGGATGATGAAATAAAAACAATCTCCTCCTTATTGACCGTCGTAGACGGCAGGGTGGTTTTTGGCGCAGACGAGTATAAAAGCCTGTCCCCGAAATTACCTGAAACACTTCCCGTATGGTCGCCATTCAAATATTATGGCGGGTTTTATAATAACAAGGATTAAAGTTTATGATTTAACGACCTCTGTGTGTTTCTAAATAACGGATTACTCCCTTTTGCCAACTTTCGTGTAAGACAGTGCCAATTAAAACTGGCACTGTTTTACAAAACAAACTCAATTTATGAAAAGATTTAAATTAACTTTTTTTCTTGCGATTACAACGCTGTGTGCTTCGGCACAAAAGTGGAAAAGCGACCCGGAGCATTCAAGATTGGGTTTTAGGATAGAGCATATGCAGATTTCTGAGGTCAATGGCATTTTTAAAGACTTTGAAATAGAGGTTAAAGCCGCGAAGCCGGATTTCAGTGACGCCGTGATAGCATTAAGGGCTGAAATCAGCTCAATTGATACAGAAGTAGAAGCACGCGACAAGCATCTGAAAGATAAGGACTTCTTTGATGCGGAAAGCTATCCAACTATTCAGTTTAAAAGTAAATCTATATCCAGAATCGATGAAAATAGATATTCTGTTACCGGAATGTTGACGATGCATGATGTAACCAAACAGGTTACGATGGAGATGGTACACAATGGGACAATAAACAATACAGTAACGAAAAAAAGAACGGCGGGTTTTCAGGTTACCGGTACGATTAGTCGTTCTGATTTCGAAATAGGCAGCAAGTTTCCTGAAAAATTGGTAGGTGATAGCGTTTTTATTGTCGCAGATGCTGAGTTGCAGTTACAGTAAGATGATCTGAAATCAAAATGAATACAAACGCGATACACACTTTAAGAAATGAATACGTTTAGTTATTGATTATTTGCGCTGCTCTACTACAGGCTGGAATAAACGCTGTTAAAAATTATCCAGCCTGTAAATAACCTCTTCTATCTCCAGTTGTCGTGCATTAGCGTAGCCCCTGTCTGTACCGATTTTTACAAAGCCGCACTTCTCTAAAACTCTCCGAGAACCAAAATTATCAAACGCAACGCGTGCGAAAATAGGACGTGTAGTTTCGATGGCAAGAAAGTGCTTTAAAGCATAGGATGTAATGCCTTTTTTCCAATACTTCTTGCCTATCCAATAAGTAATTTCGGCATTTCCTTCCATAACAAATTTCGCTACGCTTCCCACGATGATCCCATCCACAACAATGGTAAAGTTGTTAACAGTAGGGTCATTTAACAACTTGGTGTATTTTTCCAAATATGCACTTTTATTAGTTGGATCTTTTGACGTAAATGCTGCCAGATAATTTGCATCCGGATCCAGTTGAAACCGAAATAAACTTTCCAGATCTGAAACTTTAGTCTTTCGAAGATGAATATTAAGCTTATCATTAAACATAGCGTAAATTATTATCACGATGTAATTTTGTCAAATCTACCACCCTGAGCCAAAAGGTAGGAATAGAATAATATTACAATGATAGGGCCTTTTCTACAAATGAACGAAATATTATGGTTTTTATAAGGTCCGATGTATTTGCCATAATGATTTAAAAGTACCCCGATTCAATAGCAAGCAATTAGCCACCTAGGTGTTCAGCTAATTGCTGTGGCTCTGTAATAGGTCAGATTCCATAAGGCTGGAGAATTTTTAAAATCATGGGGCGGATCTTCTGAAGCATCCGGTCGAACCCAAGATCGTTGGGGTGAATACCGTCTGTAGTCCCTTCCTGATCACCCCCTAATAGGCCCTCCGCATAGATAAGATACAAGTTCGGGTCGTGTTTTTGCAGCTTTTTGATCTCTGCCTCAAAATAGTTGTTTTTTAGCAGTACTTTGGTGGCAACTTCGGTGTCAAAATTTCCCTTTTCTCTTGCTATGCTTTGTATGGCGATGATGGGTATTTTAGGATGTTTTTTGCGAATGGTAGTAACGAAATCAGCTGTTCTTGTTAGCACTTCCTCCGGCGACGGATTGGGGACGCAATCAAGGATTAAAGCGTCCATCGACAGATCAGATATTAAATTCGCAACGTCAATTTCCATTTTTGCACTCCCACTGAAACCAAGATTAATAAAGTTTAGTCCTGTTTCCCGCGAGAGCCTTGCAGGATAAGATAAACCAGGTCGGCTTGCAGATGCTCCCTGTACAATGCTCGAACCATAAATCACAATATTTTTTTTAAATGGGTTACCGGCTGGGCTAATGGTTGCCCCGGAATCTACACCAATTTGAAGTGATATAGTCTCATCATAAGTAGGGAGGAAAAGCAGGCATGTTTTATTCCCGGCTGCCATATTCGCTACAATTTCAACCTCATTGCACTCATGGGATTTTGGGCGAGCGACACCTGCATATTGCCATCGGTCATTTCGTTTAATATAAAGGTCCATGCCCTCAACGGCCAGTCCTGTCATATTATCTGTTGGAACTCTAGAGTCTGTACACCATTTAGCCGCTATTTTGGAACTGGTGGTCTCAAAGGTAATGGCCAGACCAGCAGAATGTGTAGCTAAAGCTTTTACCGCTTTCGGAAGATTGGGAGTTGCAACTGTGTCCAAACGATGGTAGAACGGACCTTTATGACGCACCTTGCCCACTAATGTAAGCTCACGCGCATCTATAAAGACCGTTTTGGCCTCTTGGCCAAAGCTATCAAGTGCGAAAATTAGTGATAAGAAACTTAATGTTAGAACGGAAATATAGCTCATCATAAACTGTTTTAACGGACAAGATAATAATTTTATTTTTTCTGCGAAGCGGTGATTTTTCCTTGCCATACGCTGGGAACGAAGGTTGTTTTTTAAAGTTCAAATTCAAACGCAAATGGTACGGAAGTAATTGTAACTATTCCATTGGCACCATCATATACCGGTAATCATTGAGCTAGAAACAATGATGCTGGTATATTCTGAGCGCTTTTTCTTGTGATCCTAGCATTAAAGTTTATATGCCAACCCGAGATTAGCAAGTCCTTTATAACCATAACCGATGTTTAAAGAGACACTGAATGCTTTTCCGTAACTAACACCTATGGCATCTATCTGGTAAGCGAAATCGGTTGTTTTATCCTTTTCAACCCTTACATCGTCTTCAGCAGATGTACGAGCATGTGCAACACCGGCGCCAATACCAGAATGTAGCCTAAAATGCTGGTGGTTAATGTAATTATATTTAAGCTCTGCTAACACTGCATAAGTTTTAGTGGATATACTACTTGTACCCTCAGATTCCGTTAAAAGATCTTTACTGGCATTTTCATAAACAAATGTCCCACCAAACTCCAATTTCTCAATTATGTAGCTTCTATACCCTCCGAAAATTGCACCACTATATTTAGAATCAGTTACCCTGTATGAGCCTCCTGTAGCAGTTGTGATGACTATATCCGTAATGACGTCCTCTATAGAGTTAGCAGTCGCAATCCCATATCCCAGATACAAACTGCCACCACTCTGGGCAAAGCCCTTTTGCGTAACAGATATAAATAAACATAAAGCAGCCACAAATAAGTTGACGGAAAAATTCTTCATAATAATTGTTTTAGATGATATACTAGAGTTATAATAATATGTAAGAATCCTTTTTTTAATCGTTTTAGTAGTTTACTTTGGATACTTTAATCCGAAATGTTCCCTTTATTGTACCAAATATGTAGCAGAAAGTGCATCGTGTATTGCTAAGTAATCAATTTAGACATCAACCTTAGCGTTGCCATTGAAGGTAATAGAAAACAGATTCAAGATATGAACTTTTTACACATATACCCCCTCAGCTTACACGGAAAATATAGTTGGTTCCTTCCAAGGACAAAAGGGAGGGTGGCGCTGGTAGGGGATGCCGGCTATTGTGCTTCTCCTGCAGCAGGTATGGGCGGTTCGTTAGCCATTATAGGTGCAACAGCATTGGCAGATGCTTTTGAAAAACACCCTGGGAATTTTCAATCAGCCTTTAACAACTATAACAGTGAGCTTCGGCCTTTTATAGAAGAAGTGCAGGGCGCAGCAGTAGAAATGTTAGAGAAACTTTTACCGCGAACCGAAGAAGAAGTGAGATTGAGATTTCAGCATGGTCTATAGTTCAAGGATATTTATCCTATCGAATAATTTGGCTTTCTGTTGTAAAATTTTTCAAAAATAACCGATCGTCATAAAGGGTCCGTTATGAAAGATTTGTACACACTTTTCCGTTGTATATTCAGGTGTTTAAAGGCATCGACAAATGAAAAACATCATCCGTCGGTGATAATGATGACGCATCAAAAGTTATTAACCCCATTCAAATTTTTATTAGCGTGAGTTCAGGATAAGAAAAACATACAAATGGGAGCGAAGGGTATGGTTTCTTCCAGCAAAATGATTGGCAATATTGATTGACAAATACTAAATCCTGTGCTTAGAGATGAAACTACAGAAATTCTTGCAAACATTACCAAAAAAATATAAATCGGCTATAAGGCACCGAAGTAGGCGAAGTTTGTATGCTATAACCTTTTCTATCTTGCAAAGCCACCGCCACATGCGATGGTTTTGCAAAAAGACTTTCGCTTAGGCTGATATACCACCATCTACTTTGAAGCTGCTGCCGGTAATATAACCTGCTTCATCCCCTGCGAGGAAGCTGACCATTGCAGCGATTTCTTCCGGTTTACCAAACCGCTTTAAAGGTATGGCATTGATATACTGTTGGCGGGCATCGTCATCAGCCTTTTGCAGCATGTCGGTATCGATTGCTCCTGGTTCAACGCTGTTCACGGTAATTTTTCGCGGCGCAAGATCCCATGCCAGCCCACGTGTATAGGCTGAAACAGCTGCTTTTGTGGAAACATAATCTGATAAACCGGAGCCGCCGATTCTGATTCCACCAACAGAGGCGATATTGATTATACGACCGCCGTCGGGCATGTACTTTTGGACTGTTCTTACCGCTTCTGCTACAGAGCGTATGTTCACATCTATCTGGCGGTCATATTCATCTTCCCTCGTATCGGCCGATTCAATTGGTCCCGCTACAGAAACTGCCGCATTATTGACCAATATATCTATTTTAGTAAAAGCGGAAACTGCCTGTTCAATTGCATTTTTCACCGCCCCTTTCACAGCGCCATCTGCTTTTATCGCTAAGGCTTTTCCTCCCGCTCCATTAATTTCGTTTGCTATGAGCTGTGCTTTATCTTCTGAATTTACATAGGTAAATGCGACTGTTGCGCCTTCTCTAGCTAAACGTTTCACTATTGCTTCTCCCATGCCCCGCGTACCGCCGGTTACGAAAGCTACTTTTTCTTTTAACGTTGACATATTAATTTAATTAAAAATTTATTGTGCTGTGCACTTTTTTTTGTTATTTAAGTTTTCTTTTGCGATCTCCGATAAATCTGAAACTGAATATTCAGTAAAACCGATCGTAATTCTGTCGGTTTTGGATCGTTATGTGCTAAAAAGGAAGGCTCTCAGGTAGGGTTGACAATGATCTTGCCGGTCGTGTGGTTTTTTTCCATTTCAAGGTGCGCCAGCGGCATCTGTTCAAGCGTAAACTTCTTTGATACATGAGGAATAAGTCTGCGCATTTTTAAAAGCACTGCAATTTCCGATAAGTCCTTACCGCTCGACATCACTGCATTATAGAAGGCATGTATACCACCGGCCTTTGCCTGCTTCTCCCATTGTGTGCCGTCAATCTTTGACCACAGACTCAATAGATGCCCTCCCTTTTTAACAATCCGCAGTGTCTGTCCTACATGTTCATCACGCAGACCTTCTATCACATAATCTACAGGAGCAAGTACATTCACGAAATTGGTCCTTTGATAGTCGATAAACTCATCAGCACCGAGGCTGTTAACAAAATCCCGCTTAGCTCCAGAGGCGAGTGCAGTTACATGCGCACCAAAATACTTGGCTATTTGTACTGCAAAATGACCAACGCCACCGCCAGCTGCGGTGACAAATACCCGATCTCCAGGTTTAATTGGGTACTTTTTGATTGCCTGCCACGTCGTCAATGCGGCCAAAGGAACTGCCGACGCTTCATCGTGCGAAATATTATCCGGCTTTAAAGTAACGTCTTCCGGTCGCGCAAGTACATACTCAGCATACGCTTTTGCATGGCCTGGCGAAGTAAAAGTAGGGAAGTTTAATAAACCGAACACGGAGTCGCCGATGTGGAAATCTGTAACATTCTCGCCATGACCAACAACCACACCAGAGACATCCCAACCCAATATCTTGGGCTCTTCGTTATTGAAGATATAATTTAACGCTACATTTTGTCTGGCATAAATGTCTGTCGGGTTTATACCAATGGCGTAAACTTTGATTAACAGCTCATCTTTTGACGGAACCGGGATGGGAAGCTCAGCGACTGATAGCTGATCAACACCCCCTTGTTTTTTTAAAATAACTGCTTTCATATTAAAATTAATTTTTATTAGCCTATAGAACTGCGCTATTGTTTTAATAAGACGTCCTACCCTTTACGCTAATACTTTACAAAGTTATTCGCTATTTAGTATAACTTTGTAACTAGTATCACTGATGATACTGTGCATATATCTAAACACGAAAGGTATTGTATGGAAACTTGCGCAAAAACGGAAATCAACGAGAAGGATATAAAAGCTCTACAAGATACGATATACGTAATCGGAGGCAAATGGAAGTTACCCATAATCTACGCCATATGTAATGGGAACAAGCGGTTTAAAGCTATTAAAAACAGCATCCCAGGGATTACCACCCGAATGTTATCACGAAACCTGAAAGAACTGGAAGATAATAAGCTCATTACCCGTAAAGTATATACGGACTATCCGGTGACGGTTGAATACACTTTTACGGAGTATGCAAAAGAATACGGAACGTTGATCAACCAAATGATAGAATGGGGCAAAAAGCACCGAAAGGTACTTGTTGAAAGATGATTTTCAATTTCATTAGTCCAACCTGTAAATTATTACCACGATGTAATTTGTCAAATCCATACACTGAATCGAACCACAGGTAATGGAACAAAATTACAATGATAGAACCTTTCTATAAACGAATGAAATATTATGGTTTTTTAACTTCCGACGTATTTGCCATAACAATTTAAAAGTAATCCATTTTAACGCTATCAACTTTCCATTGTGCTAACTTTTGTTTCTTTACATACTGCATATATCATATTTAAATAATGCCTTACTGGATTGAAACTTGCAAATAGATCCAAAATCGTTATTCTTGTAAAATTTATCGCTGTTAAACTGATATTTAATATGAAAAGACGCGTTTTTTTTAAGACAACAATCGTAAGTAGTGCTGCCGCCGCAATACTACCGCAGATTGGTTTTGCTCAACTTAAACCCAGCAATAAGATGCAGATGTATTATGAACTTAGAACCTATACGTTAAAGGACGCTGACCAGCTGAGCCTGGTGGAAGATTATCTTGAAAGAGCAGCAATCCCCGCATTGAACAGGTTGGGCATTGAAAACATCGGCGTATTTACCGAACTTAAGCCTTCAGCACAATCAATAGTGATTGTGTTAATCCCTTACCAATCACTACACGAGTTTGAGACAATAAATGATAGGCTTGAACAGGATAAACTTTATCTTACAAAAGGTGCCTCATACCTGAATGCTCCGGCAACAAAACCGGCATATGAGCGTATACAAAGTTCCTTACTTAAAGCCTTTAAAAACATGCCCGGCATAGAGCTCCCGTCGAAGGATAAACGTATTTTCGAACTGCGTAGATATGAGCACGCGAGTGAGGCTGCAGGGACAAAGAAGCGCGAGATGTTCAATGACGCGGGGGAGATTGAAATTTTCAAACGGCTGGGTTTTAAACCGGTTTTCTTTGGAGAAACGATCATTGGAGAGGCCCGCCCGAACCTTATTTATATGGTTACCTTCGATGATATGGCTGCACGCGACCAACATTGGAAATCTTTTGGTGCTGATCCGGAATGGAAGAAAATCAGTGCGATTCCGGAATATGCAGACTCAAAGCTTGTATCTAAGATAACGAGCACATTTCTTCAGCCAGCGGAGTATTCACAGATTTAGCTAGGACGAAGGTATGGTAATCTATGTCTTGCGATGAAAAAGAGCAATAAACCGATCTCATGATACAGTATTTTGGCAATTGGCAATTGTTGATTCTGATTTTGTCCAAGAAGTCAGTGCTGATTTGGCTAAAAAGAAGAAGAATTAGGCATCCGGTATTTGCAGATATATTGAAGCCGTTTCTTGTTTTAAGAGGCGGCTTTTTTAGCGCTAATGTGCATTTAATCGGAGATTGTTATAGTATTTTAAGTTAATCATCCTAAACCCTTTCTTTTTTCCATGCTGCTATATAAGCTAACAACGGGCAAAGGCTTTTCCCATATTCCGTGAGCGCATACTCTACGCGAGGGGGAAACTCCCCGAACTGTTTCCTGCTAATTAAGCCATCCGCTTCAAGTTCTTTCAATTGTTCAGTTAAAACTTTTTTTGAAATAGCAGGTATCCGAACACTGATTTCTCCAAATCGTCTGGCATGCTTAGAAAGCACACGTAAAATAATTAATTTCCACCGTCCTCCGAACAAAGCTATAACTTCCGTAACAGGACAGTCAGCATAGTCGTTTTTATTCTTCATTAGTCACTTTTAGGTTACCACCTTTTATTGTTATTAACAACGGGCAAAGCCCTTTTGCAGTATCTTAGCCTAACAAAAGTAATCATCATTTATATTAAAACAAACACCATGATTTTAGTAACAGGTGCAACCGGTAATTTAGGCAAAGCCACCATTAATTCTTTATTGAACAAAGGCATATCCGCAAACAATATTGCAGCATTGGTAAGAGATGAATCCAAATCGGCAGAATTTAAATCAAAAGGCATTCAGGTGCGGATTGGCGACTATCAGAATTTTGAGTCTTTAAAAAGTGCGTTCCAAGACGTGGACAAGCTACTGCTGATATCTTCTTCATCGGAAATAGTTCACAGGTTTGAGCAGCATAAAAACGTAATTAATGCTGCCAAGGAAACTGGTGTCGGTCATATCATTTATACCAGTTTTGATATGGTAGATCTGCGTCGCAGTATAATGGGGGAAGATGTACAATCCCATGCAGACACAAGTGACTATCTAAAACAGATAGCTGTACCTTACACCTTGATGGATAATACACTGTATGCTGACATGATTCCCCTGTTGTCCGCAACTAATATATGGGATGGAGGTGTTTCCATCCCCGCCGGAAATGGTAAAACACCTTTTTTACCGATATCAGAAATGGCCGAAGCCCTAGCTGTTGTACTGACTACTCCCGGGCATGAAAACAAAGAATATGTCATCGCTGCAGACGCTGCTTTTTCTTTCGCTGAAATCGCTGATCTAATATCAGACATGTTGGGAAGAAGTGTGACTTATTACCAACCAGAGGTAGATTCATACATTGCGCAGCTTGTGCAGAACGGATTTTCTGAAGATGATTCAGCATATGTGGCAAGGTTCGGTGAGGCGATTGCCAGAGGAGAGTTCGACACCAATAAAAGTGATGTCAAACAATTACTAGGTAGAAGTCCGATATCGTTAAAAGATTTTTTAAGAAGCATATACGGTAAATAATTCAAAGAAGGTTAACCTTTTCTAAGAGTTAAAAATGACATACAAGGCAAAATTTCCGAAAACGGGGGAGTCAATTCAAAAAACGAAAGTAGAAATCTTCTAAAATTTGTGGCTATAAAAAGCAGTTAAAGCAAATTCGCATAAGCGACTTCCAGCTTTTGAAACGGAACGATGGCAAGTCGTATTGACTTCACTAAAAAGCGTTGATTCGGTTTTCTGTATAGGCATGCTGCTGGCTTCTTAATTTATCCTGGAGCTCCGTAATTGCTTTCTTTTTATTCTTTTTAATTCTTTCAAGCAATGATTTGGGACCACCGTCAGGGTTGTACTTGGAGCCCCAGTTAAGAAACTCCACCATGAACGGCACCAGTTCGATACCCTTCTCAGTTAGTAGATACAGGAATTTAGAAGCGTTTTTTGGGGAGGTTACTTTAGAAACAATCCCCTCATTTAAAAGTATATTGAGCTTTTCCGTCAGTACAGCTGAAGATATTTTCTCGTCCGATGCCCGAAACTCCAGAAAGGAATTTTTTCCATTAAACATTAAATCCCGTAAGAGCAACAGCATCCATTTGTCGCCGAAAATTTCCACCGAATAATTGATCGGGCATGTTGATCTTCTTTCAATTGTTTTCATTATGTCAAATTTAAAAGTAGTTTGTTTTTAAAACTACTTTTCTATACGTTTGTAGTTTACAAAACAAACTACAAAAATAGCTAAAATTTAATTATGGACTTTACAAATAAAAACGTCGTTATTACCGGTGGAACTTCAGGTATAGGCTTAGCAACAGCAAAAGCATTTATCGCCGCAGGGGCAAATGTTTGGATTACGGGAAGAAATGCCGAAAATCTACAAAAAGCAAATGCAGAAATAAACAATCCGAAATTATTTACAGTGATTTCAGACACTTCAAAGCTCGAAGGCATTTCGATTCTGGAAAAAGCAGTTGCAGAAAGTGGAAACAAATTAGATGTTCTCTTCCTGAATGCGGGAATTGGAACATTTGAGCCAATAGAAAAAGTAACCGAAGCAAATTTTGATGCACAATTTAACACCAATGTCAAGGGGCATTTCTTTACGTTGCAAAAATTACTTCCCCATCTTGCAGATGGAGCGGCAGTACTGTTCACATCTTCAACCGTTGCCACCGCGGCAAACGTGGGTGCCATCGTTTATTCTGCAACTAAAGGAGCATTGAATAAAATTGCCCAAATTGCGGCAAATGAACTGGCAGGAAGAAAAATCCGCGTCAACATTGTTAGTCCGGGACCTATAGATACGCCAGGCTTAGATACGGTATTACCTGCTGAAGCAAAAGAGTCAATAGCTGGCGCTACAGCGCTGCAAAGGCTTGGTCATCCTGATGAAATCGCGAAAACAGTGTTGTTTTTGGCTTCTGATGCCGCAAGTTTCATTACAGGAACTGAGATCGTTGCGGATGGCGGTTATCTTAATTACGCACTAAAATAATCGTTGATCATATCATCACTTTATCCAGTAACTGATTTTTCATCGTATCATGCTTGTCATATGATTTGTCAGGAAAAGGAGTTCCGCTTTCGAACTCCTTTTCTAGTTACGAAGTAAGATATGAAGAACGAAATTATCGTGCAGTACCAGCAGATCTGATTACAGACCCGTCAAAAGAGCTGAACCGGAACAAAATCGTGGTCCTCAAGCGCAGTTTGCCTCCCAATTTACATTTATTGCGGTGTTGACCTGTATTTGTATCATCGAAGGTGCTTTGCTTAGAAAGGCATTTACAAAAAGATCATTACAGCATCTAGGATACTGCGAGACGTTACTGAAGAAAATGGCGGCGGTCTGAACACCGGCTATTTTCAGCCTTTAAGTCATGCACAAATAAAGGCCGATCGGCAGTACATGCGAGATCTTCGCGAGTTAAGCGACCAGTATGGTGGCATGATTAACCGAACGCAAGAAAAGATAAAAAAAATTGCGAAACCGAAAAGTTGCATTTATATTTGCAACTGATTGGTTTCTTAATTTAATTTGAAAATAAAAAAGTTGAGCTTACTATTTTCCAATCTATCAAAGAAGTATTGCCGTTAACGTTAATAAAATCGCATTCAATGTGTTATTGAATTATAAATCCAACAAATAATGAGGCGAGATATTTTCCAAGCCGTAGCAGATCCTACAAGACGGGCAATTATTACACTCATTCCATTGCAGGCAATGATGCCCAATGCCATTGCCGAGCATTTTGATGCCACAAGACAAGCCATTTCAAAACATTTGCGGATTTTGACGGAGTGTGAACTGTTAAAACAAAAGCACAGAGGCAGGGAAATTTATTACCAACTTGAAATTGATAAGATGAAAGAAATAGATAAATGGCTGGGAGCAGTTCCGCAAAATTTGGGAAACCAAATTTAATCAATTGGATGATTTATTGGCTAAAATGCAACGGAAGTAATCATACCACAAAGGCACAGCTTGTCCCGATTATTCAGGAAAGCCACAAAAAAGAACTTATTGTCTTTGTGTCTTCGAGGCAAGAAAAATAAAACGTAAAAATCAAAAAAATGAACAGTAACCTATTATTCGATTTTACAGTCAGAAAAGAAACAAAAACCATTCACATAAAACGTGAATTTAATGCAGACCGTGAATTGGTTTGGGAGGCGTGGACAAATCCCGCACTTCTCGCCCAATGGTGGGCCCCGAAACCGTATCAAATCGAGACCAAAATTTTCGATTTAAAAGTAGGCGGAATGTGGCTGTATGCAATGGTTAGTCCCGAGAATGAAAAACATTGGAACAAAGCGGATTACAAGATTATTGAAACCAACAAGTTGCTGTCTTTTTTTGATGCTTTTTGTGATGAAAACGGAATTGAAAACACCTTTAAACCGCATTCACTTTGGATAAATAATTTTACAGAAGAAAACGGTATCACAACCGTAAATATTACGATGAAGCACGACAAATTGGAAGACATCGAAATGCTGATTGATACGGGTTTCAAAGAGGGCTTTACAATGGCAGTCGGCAATTTGGACGAATTATTATTAACTTTAAAAAACAAATAAAATGGCAAAACAAATTTCTATAATCTAGCAGTAAAACCCTTTCATCCCGCGGCGGTTCTTTTTTGGAAGCCCTTTCCTGGGCGTTAATTTGTTGCTGCGCCTCTAAAATATTCTTCTCTGTTGGGGCAATTTGAGGACTTCCTGTTTAAGAACATTCTTTTTTCCCGAATACCGAAAAAGTCTTTGACTTGGACAAGAATAAAAAATCCCTAGCACCAAAGCAACCCGAAGCTGATGCTTTTTCCCAATCCAGGTATGTCCGAATCCGCACAATAGGTGTCTGAAAACGAACGCCGTCAAATTGGCAACGGCTTGTTTTTGATAAACTGTAAGGCATTTGTCGTAGTGGCAGTTTTATTGTGCCGATGAGCAAGGAATTAATTCCCATGGACAAAATTAGAAGTCATGATTAAGAGCTATTTTACAATTGCTTGGCGTAATATGAAAAGGAACCAGGCGTTCGCGATCATCAATATTCTTGGACTTACCATCGGTGTGACCGTTTGTACGATGATCTTCCTTTTTGTCAGAAATGAATTTACTTTTGATAGATTCCACGAACAGGGAAAAAATATTTACCGTCTAGTCCGTAGCTTTGATGAAAATGGTTCTGAGAAACGGGTGCCCTGGTTATCTCCGCCTTTTGCTACGGCTTTGCCGATTGATTTTTCCGGCGAGGTTAAAAAAGCAACTCGGGTATGGCCGGGCAATGCATTGGTAGCTTTTGGATCGATTTCATTTAACGAAAAAAAAGTACTGAAAGCCGATAGTGATTTTTTTACTTTCTTTTCCTTTCCCCTGGTAGCCGGTAACCCTGCCACAGCCTTAAGTAATCCCGGAAGTATCGTCTTGACCGAATCGACTGCCCGAAAATATTTCGGTGATCAAGATCCACTGGGCAAGATTATCGAATTGGATAAAAACTTGCCGCTTACCGTCACCGGAATTGCTAAAGATATACCGGCAAATTCCCACCTGGATTTTGACCTTGTTGTCCCTTTATCAAATTATACTGTTACTGACGAATCCGAAAATTGGTTTTTTAACTGCTTATTTACCTATGTGTTACTCCGTGAGGGTACTGATCCATCCTCCCTGGAAAGCAAATTTCCCAGCTTTGTCCAAAAGCATATGGGCCAGCTACTAGAACGGATCGGGCTCAAGATAAACCTTTCGCTAACGCCTCTTTCCGATATATATTTTGAACCGGGCGGCCCTCCTGACCCAAGCAGACATGGGAATAAAACTTTAGCATACATTTTTATAGCAATTGCGCTATTGATTCTGCTTATTGCCTGTGTCAATTTTATAAATCTTTCTACCATCAAGGCTATTGAACGCTCAAAAGAAGTGGGACTGAGAAAAGTAATGGGTGCCATAAAGAGTCACCTGGCCGGACAGTTTATCAGTGAATCCGTTTTAACGGTGCTCATTTCATCTTTGGTTTCGTTAGGTCTTGTAAAGTTATTGAACCCTCTTTACGCCCGGTTGCTTGGATATCCCCTTGATATCCCTTGGAACACATGGCATTTATACGCTTTCTTTGCCGGAATCATATTGGTTGTTGGATTCTTGGCAGGTAGCTATCCTGCATTCTTTATTTCCGGTTTTTCGCCCGTTCAGACCCTCAAAGGTAAACTCCGGTTGGGTAAGGGTGGCTCCACGTTCCGGCAGGCTTTGGTAACCCTCCAATTCGGTATTTCGATTCTCCTGGTTATTGGAGTCGTGGTGATTTCCAGTCAACTGAAATATATGAAAACGAAGGAATTAGGCTACAATATGGAACATGTCGTGAGCATACGTGTGGATGGTAATAATGATATCTACAGGGGGAGGCGGCAATTTAAGGAAGACTTACAAAACAACACGGCAATAAAAGAGGTGTCGCTAATGTCGGGTGAACCGGGAGGATTCCACGACTCGCAAACATTTCAGGTTGAAGGTACTGACGATCGTATCTGGTCATTAAGAACACAGTTTGCCGATTTCGAATATATAGAAACTTTAGGCTTAAAGATGATCGCAGGAAGGGACTTTTCGACATCGTTTAAAACCGATACCACCAACTCGGTTCTGATTAACAGAACGGCGGCCGCCACGCTGGGATATACGCCGGATCAGGCAATCGGTAAGTGGATACAGAATACCATAAGGGATAACTCCAGACGCAGAATTATTGGAGTAGTGGAGGACTTTAACTTTCTTTCCCTCAAAGACAAAGTGGAGCCACTTGTTATTTCTCCGAATGAGGATAACCGAGTGGCATTGATTGCGCTGAAATCGGGAAATATCAAGGAGGGGATGAATGCTATCGAAAGGGAGTACCGAAAGTTGGCACCGGATTACCCTTTTGAATATAGCTTTCTTGATCAGCGTTTTGATGAGCTTTATAGGAAAGATATCCAGCAACAAACACTTATGACTATTTTTTCGGCACTCTCCATTTTTGTTGCCAGCCTTGGTCTTTACGGACTGGCGTCGTTTACGGCAGCTAAACGTACGAAGGAAATAGGTATACGCAAAGTACTAGGGGCGTCTATCAATGGCATTTTTCAATTGTTATCTAAAGATTTCATCAAGCCTGTTTTGTTTGCTTTTTGCATCGTTTCACCAATCGGTTGGTGGGTAATGAATCGCTGGCTAGCGAACTTTGCTTACCATATTGATATTGCATGGTGGATGTTTGCACTTTCCGGCTTTATTGCGGTATGCATTGCCTTGCTTACGGTAAGCTCGCAAGCTATTCGGGCGGCAGTGGAAAATCCTATAAACTCGCTTAGGGATGACTGATACCTCTTTTTGTTTTTTCGGTTAACGGGTAATGGAAGAGACGGCTTTTTCTATTAAGCACTATAAATTAAGTACGAAAGCTTCCTACCGTTTAGCTAACTTTTATTTCATCTCTGCGAACAGGAACCAACTGATAAAAGAAAGGTATAAAGTTGTCATCAACGTAATCTACTTTAATGCAGATGGCGTATATTTGGTTATATATTATGCAGTTCATCCTGGATGTGACGAAAGCAGAAAAGTGACGCAACCGTTCATATCTATGCTAATACCGTCGCTGCAAGAATAATCGGTAAACTGTGGCACAGATGCACGGCAAATTAACTGCATACAGTGAGGCTGGATAACTAAGAATAAACAAAATTATGCAAACAGATTACCCGTTTTTTCTCCACGTCATCCGCCGAGCAGTGTCCGCCCTACCGGAAGTACAGGAAAGACTCTGTCACGGGACACCGGCCTTTTACGCAGGCAACAAGATATTTGCCCGCATTCAGGATGATTACGAATCGATAGCCGTTTATACCAAAAAAAAGGATTTTTGGCTGAAAAAGGATCCCACCATTTATTTTACAACTTCACATTTCGATGGCTATGACTATGTACTGATTGCGCTGGCTTCCGCCGACCCCGACGAATTGAATAAGCTATTGCTGGAAGGCTGGCTTGCCCGCGCTACCAAACGAGCGGTGAATGAATATGAGCACCTGCGGCACGGGTCTGATTGAAGCTTGTTTGGCGCTTCCAAACACTCCTCCGTAAAGCCGTCGGTTGCCAAGCATATCAAAATTTTTATACATGGCTACTGTAAATACCGTATTACCAAATGGAACTTCCAATCTGTACTTAACCGACGGAGGCCTTGAAACGACATTGGTTTTCCTTCTGGGCCATGAGCTGCCTTGTTTTGCTGCTTTTGATCTCTTGAAAGATGAAAAGGGCTATCACGCACTTAGGGATTACTATAAGCGCTATTTGAACATCTCCAAGGATTTCGGAATGGGTTTTATCCTGGAAAGCCCTACTTGGCGGGCAAATCCGGATTGGATGGAAAGGGTAGGATATCCCGGATCGGCAATTGTAGACGTGAACGAAAAAGCAGTCCAGCTCCTTAACGATCTAAAAAAGGAGTTTGAAAACGACATCGACAATATTGTCCTTAGCGGATGCGTTGGCCCACGCGGTGACGGCTATGTACCGGAACATAAAATGACCGCTGAAGAAGCCCAGAAATATCATGCCAGGCAGATAGTTGTTTTTAGCCAAACCCCAGTCGATATGGTTTCTGCAATTACCATGAATTATGTGGAAGAAGCTATCGGCATTGCCCGCGCATCGGCCGCTGTTGGTCTTCCGACGGTAGTTTCCTTCACGGTGGAAACGGACGGTAAACTGCCAACCGGAATGAGCCTGAAGGAGGCTATTAATCAAGTTGATAAAAATGTATCCCAGCCTCCGCTTTACTTCATGATCAACTGTGCGCACCCGAGTCATTTTTTCAACGAATTGGAATCGGGTAGAAACGAATACTGGACAAAGCGTATCAGGGGCCTGCGGGCAAATGCTTCCTGCAAAAGCCATGCAGAATTGGATGAAGCGACGGAATTGGATAGAGGGAGTCCGCAAAACCTCGCCATCGAACATAAAAAGCTGAAAGCAGCTTTCAGTCAGCTAAACGTATTCGGCGGGTGCTGTGGCACCGACGAAGAGCATATTATAGCCATTGCGCGTGAGGTCAAAGCGTCCTCCTGAACGATCAAGTTCGATTATTTTATTGTATAGTGTATGTTATATTCTAGTTTAACATGCTGTAAGCCTTTGGTTTCATGCCAATATATCGCTCAAACATGCGTGTAAAATGGCTAAGATTTTCAAAACCTAACAAATAGCCGACTTCTGAGACAGAAATTTTTTGATTTTTCAGCATTTTTGCTGCTTCCAGCATTCGATTTTTCTGGAAATAGTCATAGATTCCCATACCAAATATCTGGATAAATAATTTTCTCATTTTGTTAATATTCATTCCTGCGATTTTGGACAGTTCCTCTATAGTAACTGGTTGTGATAAATCGTGAATCAATCTTTCTTTGACTTTATAAATAGAAATTATATCCCCTTCATTTAACTTTTGGAATTTAATTTGGTCACGTTTGCTAAGACTTTTGAATAAGCTAAAAATCAATTGCAAAGAAACAATACGGTAGTTGAAATCTGTTAATACTTCTTGTCGTTTGGAGTAGATGATTTCTGTAACAAGACGTACAATATCATCTGTCAGAATTTCTTCAATAAGAAAATGATGATAGTTGTTCAAAAGAAAATTAAAGTTTTCGGCTTCTGTTCCTAATAACGCCTGTAAATATGGAATACGGATAATCACGCAAAGCACCTGTACCTTTTCTCCTTTCTTAAAGTTGCTTATTCGTGTTGCCGAATAGGGAAAAATATGTACAACAGGTTTTTCCGTCTGGGTATTGGAAATCGTATCTGGTTCCTGTACAACATTTTTGAAATAAAAGCAGATTGCATTATCAAAGTAGCTCGGGGTAGTCGAGTTTCTTCGGAATGTTTTATGTACTATATATGACAGTGAAAACATTGCCATTTCAGGGAAAAAATCAAAAGTTTTATAATCTAGAACTTCTAAGTAATGAACAGTATCCGTACCATAATTGTATTGGATTTTTTTGAAAAAATTCAACAAACCTGAGGTATCTTTCATTTTACAATGACTTTTTTCGACTATTTTTAATGGTTATTGAGTTATTTTAATGATAAAGATAGTGATAATTTAGCAATATGATTTTTAATAAAAAAAACAAGATAGTATGAAATCGCAAAATGAGAGTTTAACAAATCAATCAGACAGAGGTGCCGATTATTCAACTCAAAGATTGACCCAACGTTACCGTTTTAATGACCCAAATATGGACCTTTTTTTTCTTGGAGCACTCAGCTGGGGCGCAGCAGGCGGTTTGTCGGTAGGTGAGGCTTTTTATGTTGCATCCCAGATAGAAGATGGCCATCCTGATTCGTGGGCTGATGCCTTTGAAAATCAAGCCGAAATATTGATAGAGCAAGGGAAGGGTTGGCTGGAAGAAGGAAATGTTAGAGCAGCCGGTGAAGTTCATTTGAAGACTTTTGCAGCCTATCGCTCTGCATGGCAATTTGTAGTTCCCGGGGAACGATTTGACTATTTGTTTCAAAGTAGCCAAGAATATTTTGATTTAGCAATGAAAGGACTTCAGCTGCCGGCTACCAAGTTTTCTGTTTATTATGGAGGAGGGGAATTGCCGGGACACTTTTATCAATCAGCAGATAGCAGTGCTCCTACAATTTTAATCATTGGGGGAGCGGATACGTGTCATGAAGACCGCTTTTTATCTCAAGGTCGTTATTATTTGGATAGAGGCTATTCTGTAGCTTTGGTAGATTTGCCTGGACAAGGTTTAGTTCCCAATCAGGGACTTTATTGGGAACAACAAACCGAAAATTCAATACATAAGGTAGTTGATACGCTCATTGAAAAATTTAATGTAAACACAAAAAAGCTGGTGCTTTTGGGAATGAGTTTGGGAGGCTATTTCGCTTGTCGTTCCGCTGCTTATGAACCGAGACTGGCAGCGGTTGTTGCTACACCGGCTCTTTATAACCCAGGGGAATTGTTTACAGGTGTTCGTGAACAATTGTCTTCGGGAATACCGGAATCTGCTGCCGGAGCTAACAACCTTCAAGTACTTTTATGGAAGGCCGGTGTTAAAGGCGTAACAGAACTGGTAGAAAAATGGGATAATAATGCTGTAGATCCGAAACGGGTGAAAATACCATTTATGTCTGTACTGGGAATGCAGGAAGGCGCTGTATGGAAAAAACAAACCAAAGAATGGTACGAAGCGATAGAAAACGATCAAAAAAAGCTAATCACTCTTGATGCTGAGACGGGTGCTGATGCACACTGTCAGGGAAATAACGCTTTGAGATTGGTACAAGAAGTGGAAACTTGGTTAAAAGTTGTATTGTCAAAATCAGCGTAAATCAGTACACTTCAATGTAGTATGGACATTTGTTCAACTTACATGAGGCTTGCTTCATAAAGCGCCATATCTAAAGAAACTCAAGCGATTTAAATGGGGCTCATTATGCTCAAGAATAATCTTCACGGGTGGCATGCTGTTTTTTTTCTTTTACGGATTGGATGTGGCTATATAAATCAGTTTACTTATGTTCATATGACATTGGTTTTGGGCAAAGGTAGGCCAATTGCTTTATGTGGGCACCAATATTTTCAGGTTTAGAATCTTCGTTCATAAGTGGAAACATCTTAGAACATTTTCGTTAAATTTGCATATGACCAATTATAAAAATCAAACCGAGAGAAAACCTAGAAAGAAAAACGATGAGCTTCTGAAAGGCGCGTTTGAAGAATGGTTTTCCGAGTTCTTACGGTTTCTTTATCCAAATGCAGATGATCTGTTTGATTTTAACCATAAGCTGGTATTAATGGATAAGGAATTATTGTCGATCATTCCCAACAGGGAGCGCAATAGTGATAAACGCATTGCCGATCTATTGGTGAAAATACACATGAAGAATGGAACAGAAAGCCATATTCTGATTAATACCGAATTGGAAGGGGGTAATGATCACGAATTTGCTAAACGGATCTATCAATATCATTACAGAATATGGGACCGATACAATATCTCGGTGGCAACAATAGCGATATTTACCGGAGATAAGAACCAAAAAAGACCGAGCGAATATTGGCGTCAGACACTCGATACTACAATGAGTTTCCGATATAGGACGTACCATATATTTGACAATGACGAAGAGGAACTACTGCTTATGGACAATCCGTTTTCACTTGTGGTGCTTGCTTGTCAAAAGTCACTCTTAGAGGGAAAAATACCTGATGAAGAACTGGGAAGTGAACGACTTACTATAGCCAAGGCATTGATAACTCATAATTATGATCGAGATCGTATATTGAGCTTTTTGGTATTCCTAAAGAATTTTCTTTACATTGAAAATGAAGAACCCGACGTGATTAAAATAATCGGTAAATATATTGCCACTGATTATTTTAACCATCAAAGGCTCCGTCCGGCAATTTAAGATCAAAGACAATTGGACGAAATTAATCGTATCTTTGATACAGAGGTTGAAAAGTTATCCAGAGGAACAATTGATATGGGAATAATAGAAACAGTAAAGCAGCAGGAAAGAAACAAGGGAAAACGTGAAGAAGCGGTTGCTATAGCGCGCGAGATGAAAAAGGATGGTTTGCCTAACAGCCAAATTGCCAAATTCACTAAACTTTCCCTTAAGGAAATTGAGAAATTGAAATAGTGGAGATATGCTAGCCCTAAAACTCCTTAGCTATTACAAAGATAGGTGATTAATTGATCAATGCAAAGTCTTTGTATATGATAACAATCTTTGAGACCTATTATTTATTCTAATGCTAACTCTTTTAAAGAGCGCTTGCAAGCGCTACATGCATGATCGGACCAATTATGATTGAAGCGTAATAAATGGTTGTTTTACTTTAAAGTAACTTGTAAAGTTCTCTTAATATAAATGCATAAATATTCACTTGCTTGATTTACTCCTTGCAATAGTTTTTATTAGCTTATAGTATTCTTCGGGTCTATCGCGTTTGCCCTCTATTTTATTAATTTCTCCAGGCTTCTCAATGATACCCAGAAGATCCTTTTTGAAACACGATCAGCAACTCTTCAACGCTTATAATAGTTAGTTATTTATGGCGATTTAATTAATTGAAATGTTCCTGTTGCCTGATTTGGAGAAGAAACAAGCCCGTTATAATACACCGTATCAAGTTTCATTCCTGGGCACTCTGATGGTAAGTCCGGCGACGCAACATAAATTAACGTGTCAATATCGGCTTCGGAAATTCGGAAATAGCAGGTGTCCCTATCCGTTCCGTGTGCATTAAAACTAAAATATTTGTGATCTTCTCCTTCTATACTTACTGGATAAGGTAAGGTGATTCCCCGCAATTGATAAATCTGCAAACTATCAGACTGGAAGGGTGCATCGGGAGAGAAAAATAGATCTGTCCCATTCTTGCTTACAATATTGAAATTGATTTTGATCGGAGGTATCATATTTGTACACTCTAGGGAATAAGGGTCGTTTTCAGAACATGAAACCAAGATACAGGAAAGGAATGAGAAGACTGATAAACTTTTTATGAATGCTTTATTCATGGCTTTATTGGTGAGTTAAATATTGAACGATTTAAGTTGCAGCTTTGCTACATAACATGAAATCTGCTATAATTGCCCTGACAGAGTCCCCCTCTACGAAAAATATGATAAAACTACAAATTCGTGTGACGAAACGGGTCGATTCCGTGACGAAAGCATAAGAAATAATGATATTTGTCCAATGATAAGACATAACGAAAAGTACCTGGATACTATTTACAAATATTATCCCAAGGATCTTGATCCGGGTGATCAGGAATATCAGGAAAGTGCCGAATACATCGCTTTTCTCAAACTGAAAGAACGTTGCGCTTCTGACAACAGCCTATTTGGCAACCTATGTAAGGTTATTGCAGAAGAGCGAAAGGTAAATGTTGCCGAGCGGATTAATTTCAGCTATATTGCTCAATTCTACTTGCCCGAAAGAATCGGTTACGCTAAATTGGATTCCTGTACCTTTATTATAAGCGGAATGGAAAAGGTGTATTCTGTTTATTTGCGTTCTGACCTAACAAAAGTAACGACCCTGGAGGGAATCCGATCCCAGGGTGAGCTTGATCTGATCAATGACATAATTAAACACATTAATCGCATCTATCCCGATTACGTGCCTTTTGATATGGACTTTTACCATACCCGGGTTCCGGGAATTATGTCATCCGGCCGTTATAATGATCAGTCTACATATTTTGAATGTCTGCTATCAAACACCATATACTAACTCTTCACTGAAGTTGGCGAAATTAACGCCGGTCGTTCAGTCGTTTTTCCTATCCTATAAAATAACCTTTCGGAACGTCAGGTTTATTCTCGGCCCTATGATCGCGTTCGATTTGGCTATCCTATGTTCCCAGTAAAGTTGCAGATCGCCTTTCATGAGCAGAAGGGAGCCGTGCTGGAGCTTGATGGAATAGCGACTGGCATGGTCGTCCTTCCTGCGGAAATCAAAGTTCCGTTCGGCTCCCAGGCTCAGGGAAGCTATTTCGGTTTTGCGGCCGGGCACCGTGTCCTTGTCGGCATGCCAAGCCACCGAATCATTTCCATCGCGGTAGAGGTTCAGCAGCACGCCCTGAAAGGCCATGCCGGTAAATGCCTCCACACGCTGCCTTATCACCTGCAGTTCCGGCAGCCAGGGTATCGGTTCACGCCGGTCATCCGCCCGTAGGGGGCGGTCTCCGTACCATGCCGTCAATCTAGGCGTTGGCACCTCCTTATCGTACATCTTAACCTTGGTCTGCTGCCAGGGCACATTGTGCAATAAAAAAGCGAGCAGCGTATCCGCTTCCGGCCGTTCCAGAAAGTCGGGCGTATAATCCATCAGTTCCCGTGGCAGTACCAATTGCCGGTTATCATCAAACAATTTCCCCTGCATCTCCAATCAATTAAAATTTACCTGAAATTCCGTCCTTTCGGAAACAGCTCCAGTTGAGCATCAAATATATATAAAAGAAAAACCTGAAATGTTTTTTTTTGCTAAAAAAATTAGATTTTTTTATATTTGTGTTATACCTGAATCGTAATCTAAATGAGCCAAAGTAAATCGCAAGCGAATCAATATGATAAGATTATAAAGGAGAACCTGGAGTTGACCTTGCCTGTTATTGTTCGGGAGGTGCTTGGATTGGACATTGTCGAAAGCGAGGAGCTTCCGGATGATATACAGCATACAAAGGAACGGAAGCCTGACGCATTGAAAAAGGTTACCGACTCAAAAGGGAATACTTATGTACTTCATGTTGAGTTTCAGGTGAAAAGCGAAAGGGACATTGTGTTTCGTATGATAGAATACTGCGCTATGCTGATGCGTAAATATAGAATCCCTGTAAGGCAATATGTCATTTACCTGGGAGATACACGGCCAAGAATGCCAACTGTCGTAGAAACTGAAACCTTGACATTTCGCTATGCCCTGATCTCGCTCTATGAAGCCAATTATAAGCTATTCTTAAAATCTGACAATCCAGAGGTGAAAATGTTAGGAATATTAGGTAACTTTGAACATAACGATAGTTATACCGTTGTTAAAGAAATCATTGAGGATATAAAATTTCAGACAAGGGGGGATTTCGCTGAAAGTCGATATTTCAAACAATTGCGTATATTTGTGCAATTGCGTAGTAATTTAGAAACACAATTTGAAAAAGCTATGGAAGCAGTAAGCAAATTTTTTAAAGAAGAAAGAGACTTTCTTTATCGCAAAGGTGAAGCGAAGGGTGAGGCTAGGAAAAGCTATGATGTGGTAGAGAACTTGCTTATAAAACTTGGTCTATCTGACGAAAAGGCTGCGGAAATTGCTGAAGTATCAATAGACTTCGTCCAAAAAGTCCGTGCCGATTTGGCTAAAAAGAAGAAGAATTAAGCATCAGGTATTTGTAGATATATTGAAGCCGTTTCTTGTTTAGAGGCGGCTTTTTCTATTAAGCACTATAAATTAAGTTCGAAAGCTTCCTACTTCTTAATCAACTTTTGCTTTAACTCCGATAACCGATATTTGAGCTCATTGTTTTCTTCTAGAAGCATATTGTGTTTTTCTAACAGCCCCGTGTATTTTTCCTGGATAATCTGAAGTTGTTTTTCTATTTTGCCTTATTGACTATTTTCATTTCCTGCATGGGGTTATCGGCACTTGCTGCTTATAGCACGCTCCAGCGTCAAAAGGAAATCGGCGTACGCAAGGTGCTGGGGGCAAGTGTAATGGGCATTGTCAAGCTAATATCGACCGACTTTATCAAGCTTGTTATGTTATCCTGTACCGTCGTTACACCTATCGCATGGTGGACGATGGATCGTTCATTTAAAGCCATCCTACAAGGAAAGATTGAGCATCGCTTATTTCTGCAATAGTTTTTTTCTAACCCGACTAAGTGTTTCGGCTGATATCCCCAGATAAGAGGCAACCATTGCCTGCGGGAATCGGCGTACTATTTCGGGATAAGTTTCTTCAAGACGTAGATAGCGCTGTTCGGCTTCTAAGCTGATGGTATCCTGTAGACGCTTTTGGGTGGCGATAGCACGTTTTTGATCGATTTTGCGAGTCATATGGGTAATAGCGGGAACTTGATCGTAGAGTTGGTCAAGATTGTCTTTTGTTACCAACAGCACTTCAGCGTCTTCGGTCAGCTCAATAGTATAGATTGACGGCGTCCCCAGCCTAAAGCTCTCTTCATCTCCAAGCCACCAGGATTCTATAGCAAAACGAATCGTGTGCTCCTGCCCATTTTTATTAATTGTATACATCCTACCTGCGCCTTTCACTACAAATGCCATGTACTTGCAAATATCACCTTCCTGCAAAAGATATTGTCGTTTTCTTAGGTTCTTTTGTTTAAATGCCTGTTTTATAAGCGCTCGATCATTATCATCGAGTAATAGAGACGATCTCGATTCAATATACGAAAAAAGCACTTCAAATGATGGTTCGTGTAAACTCATATACGCAGATGATTATTTAAGAGCAATCAAAAATAAGGAATTAACGGGCGGGATGCTAATCGTGAACCATGATATTCTTGACATATGTCAAGGATAATTTACTGCATATGTCATTTTCATACCACTTATAAAGTCTCAATTTTGAATAAACTAATGCTGAGCAATCAGCCTTACAATATGAAGAAAATATATAAAAGCGGTGTAGTCCGCATCGAATCACAGGGCCCTCCCGCGGTTTTACAATATTCCATCCAAGAGGTACAAGAACCTGGAGCGCACGAGATCTTGATCAGTCAGAAAGCAATTGCTATCAATTTCGTTGATATCATGTATAGAAACGGGACTTTCCCGATCATGTCTTTTCCGGCAACGATCGGCGGGGAAGCCGCAGGAATAGTAGAACATGTCGGTAGCGGTGTCACGTCTATTAAAGAAGGCGATCGGGTTGCTTATTACAATTCATTAGGTTCGTATGCCGAAAAGCGGCTGGTGAAGGTGGAAGACCTGGTCAAGTTACCCGACGACATCTCCTATGATCAAGCCGCATCGATCTTGGCCAAGGGACTTACTGCCCGTATGCTGATCAGGCAGATCTATGCCGTAAAACCGGGAGACATTATTCTCGTGCATGCCGCCGCAGGAGGTGTTGGTTCATTGTTGAGTAAATGGGCAAAAGCGCTTGGGGCCACCGTAATCGGTACAGTAGGAACCGAGGCAAAGAGAGCAATCGCGTCCGATAACGGGGTCGATCATGTGATTGTGATGGAAACACAGGATTTGGGGGCTAAAGTAAAGGAGCTGATTGGAAATCAGCGGATCGATGCGGTATTTGATGGTGTCGGCAAAGCGACCTTTGAAATCTCAGTTAAGTTATTAAAGAATGGTGGTACCGCGGTTCTTTTTGGTATGGCTTCCGGTAATCCGCATTTGGATATGAACTATTTATCGAAAAGACAAATTCGGCTAGTGCGGCCTGCTCTGCAACAGTATCTGCCGGATATGTATAGTAGGGAATTGGCCACTCGTGAACTATTTGATGCTTGGCGCGATGGATCATTAGGTACGATAACGCCAACTGTTTATGCACTGAAAGATGCTGCCGTTGCTCATCGTGATTTGGAAGAGGGTAAGACAACCGGATCTATCATTCTTCATCCTTGATGGAAAGGGGTAATCACCGATTGGTTTGATCGGTAAATAAATGGCATATCCGGATGATCCTCTTTAAAGGGTGGTCAACCGGACGACCATTTACAAATGGATTTGAAGGAAAGGGCGTTGGCTATGTAGGGTAAAAGAAAATAAAACCGTGAGCATAAAGCCAAGACGTTTTACCAACGGCTCAGCCATGGTAAACGACCTGACTTTCTGGAAGGTTTTTTAAATGAGGTATTCTACCCGCTTTAAAATCCTGAAAGAGCGGCTTAATTTCTTCTTCCCTGTCGACGACAAATGGGCCATAGCTGATAATGGGTACTCTTTGCGGTTCTCCGGCATACAGCACAAAGCTTCCACCCTCGGCGCCACCGATAAAATCAATCTTACTATCCCCTTCTTCCGTAGACCTGTCCAACCAGACAACCTGCTGTTTCTCTATAGGTGTCGCTTCTCCACCCGCTAGCATACTTCCCTCAAGCATATAAATAAAACCATTGAAGTTTGTTGGAAGCTGTTGCGTAACCTTATCATTTTTATCCAATTTGAACAGAACGATCGTGATAGGGGTTTCAGAGGTAATGGGAGATGTTAAACCAAATGCGCTTCCACTGTAAACGTAGATTTCAGACCGACCTGTTTTTTTGGATGGCACATTTTTGAAGGGAAGTTTTTGCCATTTGGGGGCTGTCCACCTTTTGGTTTTCGGCAGCACCAGCCACAATTGTAAAATCCTTAATTTTACTTTGGTTTTAATTTCTTCCGTATGTACGATGCCGCTTCCGGTCGTCAGCCATTCCAAGCTACCTGTTTCAAAATCAGTCTCCGGGCTTCCTTCCAGCACAAGTGTGGCAATTTCAAATCCGGCGTGAGGATGTGGCCCTCCAACAACACCATGCCCCGGTAAATCGAGCTGATCATCCATCATTACGATAAAGGGATCCGTTTGCTGAAAGTCACTGCCTTCAACAACCTGAATAGCCGTATGGCCCACGCCTAAAAAGCCCTGGTTTGCTTTTGGCTGTACTATTCTTACAATTTTGCGATTCATCTTTTGATCTGTTTATGTTTTAATAAAAACCCCTTTAATGGCTTTTCTTCTTCAGTATTTGGGAGCAGAGTTTCTCCCATTATCACAAGACAGGACACGTGTCTGAGAAAATTAAACAAAATAGTTAGTTCCTCCTGTACCCCTTTTCTGATAGCCCCAATGACTCCTTTCCGTTCTTGTAGATTCCACAATGGTGTATGCGTGATATTTGGTGTTAGTGGTTACACCTGCAAGGCGCTCCTCCCACTTTTGGCCATTCGAGGTAATCTTTGACAGCATTTTGTCCGTAACATAATTGACCATCGAGTTGATCCAGTTTTCCGTGCCCACGGAATATTGGTCAGCGGGAGAAGTTGAGAAGAAAACAGCTGCTCCAACGGGCGTGCAAAACTCTTTCAGTGCCTCTTGCGCAAAACCGAGCATATCTTGAAAGTATTCCAGTGATGTACGCACATCTTCGCGGGTTCCCCAGCGTGTGATATGTCCTCCCACTAAAAAATCAAAATCAAATTCCAAAATTTGCTCGTGCGCCTCAATCCAACCACTGATGTTCTCCGAGGCATCACAATGCATGAAAGTACAGGAGCCCGGACTCACAATGTCAATCTTGGTAAGCGCCTTTTGTTTCGGTGCATAAATAAAGATGTTACCGGGGCAATGGTTAGCACCTTTATAGCTAAGCTCGAGTTTTTCACCGCCAAGTTCCACCACATAACTGTCGCCAAATATCGTAGTTGGAATAGGTCGCAAGGGATCAGGAAAACGCGTAAGCAATTCTTTGGTGATTTCATGGGCTATGATCTCAACATCGGGGCCGTACATGGCTGCCGCACCAATATGATCGGAGTGCCAATGGCTGTAAATCACCTTTGTGATAGGTTTGTCCGTTGCAGCTTCTATAGCGGCCAGCATATTTTCACCGAGAATGGGCGGTGCGTCTATTGCAATGACGCCTTCATCCGTTACAAGAAAAGCAGCATCATAACCACCACTGGTTACCCAATAAAAGCCGTCCTTTAGCTCTTCACAGTGATAGCCATTTTTGATAAATTCAGGACTGCTCAGGTATGCTGGCTGGAACTGTTGAGGTGAGGGGGCATGCTGATGCCAATCTGCCTTTTCGAAACCATGCTTCGTGTGAAAAAAATCTCCATGTTTACCGTGTTTTTCTTCGATTTGTGAATGCTTCATAATAATTGAATGTATAATATAAGTGTTTAAAAAATTACCGTGTTTATCCTTTGGATTTGAATAACCATTTACTGAAGATCCTGGTAATAAAAGGCATCACCACATAAGTCATGAGCGTAACCATCATGATAATCCCGACCAAGGTGTTTATCATTTGAGGCATTCCAATTGGCCTCAATAATTGTCTAATAAAGGGCATAAGCGTATGTAAAAGTGTAAATATGATACAGACGGTGATAATCAGCATCTTCCATTTAGTGGGTTGCATTACTCCCTCTTGTTGTTTGTTTTCAAACCAGAATTCCAGACCGGTGAGTTTAACTTCCGGTGTCACCTCTGTAAATAAGTTTTTACTTAAAGCGATCTGCCGCGCTTTTTGCTCCGAATCATTCCAGGAGGTCAGATTGGCATAAGTGTCAAATCGTAGAATAATGGCAAATACAATGGATCCGCCAGCCGTCACCTTTTCAAAAATGTCCGCGGATTGATATCCATGGAAGCCTGCAGCGGCCAGGCTGATTGTCTGAATCGCTTCAAGGGCTTCTTCTTTGTAAGGAGCTTTGGGCGTTAGCTCTATGATCGTGATTACCGGTAAATCAGATGCCCGCATCATGGTAGATGTGTTTGAATTGAATAAATTCATGCATCGCCGCCAGGCCGTTTAAACGTCCCAGACCGCTCATTTTAAAGCCGCCTTCCTCTATCTCATCGTTGATCTTTGCCCAATCGTTTATCCACACCGTGCCCACATCCAGTTTTCGGCTTACCTTTAAAGGCAGATCCACATGGCTGCTCCAGACCGATGCCGCCAAACCATATGGATTATCGTTTGCTAACTTAATTGCCTCTTCGGCCGTATCAAAAATCTGTACAGTAGCTACCGGGCCAAAGGTTTCTTCCTGTACAATAGCCATTTTGTTATCGGTAACACGTAATAAAACAGGGCGATAAAAGGAGCCTGCTGCCAAGCTTCCGTCTAACACTTTACCGCCGCGAAGCAGCACTTCGGCACCTTCATTAATCGCCTGTTCCACACGATCATTCACACGCTTTAAACTGCCTTCATCAATCAATGGCCCCATATCACTTTCAGGATCAGCAGCCGGACCTACTTTAACACGCAGAAGTCTTTCGGTGAAATCTGTGATAAACCGCTCTGCAATGTTTTTCTGAACCAAAATTCTGCTGCCGGTCATGCAGAACTGTCCTGCAAAAATGGTAATGGCCTTTTCCAAGATGGGCAATGCCTTATCCAGATTGGCATCATCGAAAACAATCATCGGTGTTTTGCCTCCCAGTTCAAAGCCAAAACGTTTGAGGTGTGCTGCACCGTTTGCCATCATAATCTTCGCGGTTGCCGTACTGCCTGTATAGCTAATGGTAGGAACATCTGGAGAACTGATAATCAATGCTGCTCCTGTATGCCCACTTTCTGTAAACTGGTTAATGACCCCTTTCGGCAAGCTCTTTACCGATGCAAAAACTTCACATATCAGGGCATTGACCTGGGCTGTTTGCCCGGGCATTTTAATAATCGCTGTGCAGCCCGCGGCCAATGCCGGTGCCAGCGACCGGATCATGAGAATCACCGGTGAATTCCAGGGTGCTATAATTCCGGCCACGCCCATCGGTTCTTCCAGAACCATACTGAAAGCACCCGGACGAGATTCCAGTGCGCGTCCGCTATGGGTCAGAACCACTGCAGCATAGTACCGTAATTTTGATGGGACACCCGAAATCTCCATGGCAGCTTCCTTCGCTATTTTTCCATTTTCAAGAGAGAGCATCCTGATTAAACGTTCGGCATAAATCTCAAAGGCATGGGCAAGCTCGTTCAATACGCGGGATCGTAGATGGCGGTTTTCTTTCCATTCGCTTTTTTCGAAGGCAGATTTTGCGGCCCGGATACCTTGCGCGGCAATCGATTGGTTGCCATCGGCATAGCGACCGATTATTTCTCCGCTTGCCGGATTAACGCTGTTTCTATAAATTTTACTGTCCAGCCATTCTCCGTTAATCCAGTTCAGTTTTACCTGTTTCTCTTTGGTAGATACCATTTCTTTTGTTGAATTTTCCATCACTGTTAATACTTGTTTTTTGACACTACCTTTGCATTTGCTCCTGTTTCTTTCATCTCATCGGCAATTTTCTCAGCCATCATGATCACCGTTACGTTGGGCCCCGTAGATATAAAACCTGGTAAAATGGACGCATCCACCACCCGTAGGCCTTCGATACCATGAACTTTTCCGGAAAAATCCACAACAGCTTCAGCACTCCCTAACGGCCCCATGGGTGCCGAGCCCATGGGGTGATTATACGTTTGGAGCGTTGCTTTTATCGATGCCAAAAGAAGGTCATCATTATATGCTTCAGGGCCGGGATTCAGCTCGCCGACCGAAAGATTTTTCAGTGGTTCTGTTTGACCGATCTTTTGCGCAAGCCTGATTCCTTCAATGAGCCTTTTACGGTCTTCTTCTTCCGCCAGGAAATTCAGGTCTATGATCGGTGCATCTTCCGGGTTGTTGCCGACAATCTTTATAGTACCCCTTGATTTGGGATTGGTCAAGGCCACGCCGAAGACATAACCTGCTTTCGTGGGGCTCGTATCGGGATTAAATAAATGGCCTGCAGTGATGTGGATATCGAGCTCGTCCTTTGATGCATAAGAACTTCTTGTCCATAGATTGACACCTGTAACCGGAGAAAGGCGGCCAATCGTCTTCGGATCTGCTGCGTAGGTATTGAAGTAAAAGGGGTGATCTAAGATTTGCCTGCCTACAGGGAGATCGGCGACAACCGATATGTCTAAATCTTTCAGAACGGAAGCGGGACCAATGCCCGAACGCATCAGTATTCCTGCTGAGCCGTAGGTGCCACCGGATACGATGATCTCGCCGCCATGAAATACGCGTCCATCCGCAAGTTGTACAGCAACAGCCTTGTTATTTTCGAACAATACCCTGTCCACCAGCACATCACCTTCAATGCTTAGGTTACTCCGTTCTCTCACGGAAATATCCAGGTAGGTCATCCCTGTGTTCATCCGCACACCATTGATAATATTTACGGGGTAGGGGCCTATGCCGTATTGCTTTTCGCCGTTAAAATCGCTTACTTCTGGATAGTTGTTTGCTTTGGCCGCCTCTATGAAGGCCTGCTGCATCGGGGACAGATCGGACTTGCGTAGTTGATTGATTGGGAAGTAACCCGAATGCCCATGCCATTGGCTATCCTCAAGATTGGATTTTTCCAGTTTCTTAAAATAGGGTAGCACTTCCTCCCACGACCAATGGTCTATACCCATATCCGCCCAGCGGTTAAAATCGTTGGGAATACCCCTGACCGCTACGGCCCCGTTTACCGCGGAGCTGCCTCCCAGGATTTTACCGCGCGGTACGCCAATTTTATCGCCGCCCTTCTGACTATTGGCTGTGTAAGCCCAGTCGTACCGGGCATCACCACCAGCTCCGAGTATCTGGCTATTGGCGACCGATTCGGGATAAGAAAATTCGTCATAGATGGAGCCTGCCTCTAACAGTAAAATGTTAAATGAACTTTCTTCGCTCAGTCTGTTAGCTAAGACGGCGCCCGCCGATCCGGCACCTAAAATAATATGGCTATAGATCTGCTGACTATTCCTTTTTTTTGGCGATGTAAATGATTTGTTTTTAGTCATTTAGTTTAATTTTTTCTAAGAGAATTTTGACTTTACAAATCTTTACATTTGTCAAAACAGATGACATGTACAAACGGCGCTTTTATATATCCTTTTTACGTTTTATATACAAAATGTCTTAATTTTACATAATGAAAGATTCTCATGTCTCAACGCGAATAGTCTCGATCGGCGAAATTAATTCGGCTTCGGGACAGGAATCTTTGGGAGATCAATTCCATGTTACGCGTACGAATGAGATTATCGGGCAGCCGAGCTATGAAAGGCCTGTAAGGGGTGATCACTTTACTTTCTTGCTTGTTCTCGCTGGCACTACTTCTTTGAAATACAATCTGTTGGATTACAAACTTGAACCGAATGACCTGTTCATCATCGCCCCCGGGATTATTCACGAATATCATCCCGGCATTGACGGCCTCATAATTGGTACAGGATTTACAAAGACATTTTATGCAGAGTCTTTGATCCATAAAAAGGATATCAATGTATTTGAATATCTATCTTCCAATACCGATCCGCACTTTCGGTTAAGCACTAAAGAAGCTGGCGTTTTACACGACTTGATGTTGATGCTTAAGACCAACCATGCCAATCAGGAACATGCCTTCCAATTTGATCTTATGTTCCATAGCTTCAATCTTTTTATGTTAGAGCTGGCTGCCATCATTAAACACCATCGGCCGAACAACGGTGCGACGTCAACACGTAGAATGGATTTACTAAATAGCTTTTTGAAGTTGTTGGCAATACATTTTAAGGTAGAGAGAAGCGTACAGTTTTATGCAGAGAAAATCTTTATATCCCCAAAGCACTTAACAAAAGTTGTTAAAGAAGAGACCGGCAAGTCGGTTGGTCAGCTGGTAAACGAAATGGTAATCGCAGAGGCAAAAATATTGCTGGATACTTCATCGTTGACCGTTGGAAACGTGGCAACCGAGTTAAACTTCAGTAGCCAGTTTTTTTTCAGTAAATTTTTCAAAAAACATAGCGGATTAACACCCTCGCAATTTCGAACAAATACATCAAAAACAGTGAGATAGGAACAACCACAACTACCTGTGGGGTACAAAATAATCTTGGTCAAGACATCTTTTTATGAAATTATTTTGAAACGATCGGTTTAATACATACTTTTGTCATATGCCAAGGAACAAGGAATTCGATTACGATGAAAAGCTGGTAACAGCTAGAGATCTTTTCTGGAAGAAAGGTTATAATGCGACGACTATGAACGATCTGGTGGATACAATGCAAATTAACCGGAGTAGTTTATACTTGGCTTATGGTAACAAACACGACCTGTTTTTAAAATCCCTTACGAACTATATCCAAAACAAGGATAAACAATACAGCCAGGCAGCGAAGAACAGTGAAAAGCCGTTAGAGGCGATCCGTAACGTTATTTATTCTGTCATGGAATCTGCTTTGCGAGACACTAACTGCCTGTTCACCAACTCGGTATTTGAGCTGGCAACAACGGATCAGGAGGTGAGCGAAATGTTGAAAAAGCAAACCCTGAAAGCGGTTGACCTTTTCGAGAAATTGTTGACGCAAGCAAAAGAAGACGGCTCCCTTTTATCAGCTAAAGAGCCGCGCGCATTGGCACACTTTTTAACATCGGGCCTTGTATCGATCTATAACACGCACATATTATTTGCGGATGCCAAACTCACTAAACAAACAACAGAATTTTTGATCGGGTCGATCAACCAATAATTTTTTTATCTTATTGTGGAACGATAGGTTTAATATAAAGGTATGTATATATGATAAAAATCAATCTTCGGTACACATGGTGGCGCTTGTATAGGAAAACTTATTGGACCACTTTCTCTAAAATAAAAACTCATAATAATTAATAACATGCAGAAAATCAAATTAAACAATGGCATCGAAATGCCTCTTGTAGGTTTAGGCGTCTTTCAGATACCGGATCTGAACGAATGCGAACAAACCGTGCTAACAGCTATCAGATCAGGCTACCGTTTGATAGACACCGCTTCCCTATACCTGAACGAATCCGCGGTGGGTAGCGGCATCAGAAAAAGTGGTGTAGCCAGAGAAGAACTATTCATCACTACGAAACTTTGGGTGCAAGATGCCGGTTATGAAAAGACGAGAATAGCTTTCGAAAAGTCACTGAAAGAATTAGAACTCGAGTATCTTGATCTATATCTCATACATCAGGCTATGGGAGATTATTACGGTTCGTGGCGTGCCATGGAAGAACTGTACAAAGAAGGCAAGATACGCGCTATCGGCGTAAGTAACTTTTTCCCGGACAGGGTAGTCGACCTCATCGCACATAACGAGATTGTTCCGGCGGTAAACCAGATAGAGATCAATCCTTTTTATCAGAGAGCCGCCGAGCACGAATTATTAAAGAAGCACAATATCGTCACACAATCCTGGGCATCATTCGCAGAAGGAAAAAATGAGATCTTCAGTAATCAGGTGCTTACCGGTATCGGCAGTAAATATGGAAAATCTGTCGCACAGGTTACCCTACGTTGGCTTATCCAGCAAGGTATCGGTGTGATCCCGAAATCGGTGCGTGAAGAAAGAATGGTGGAAAACCTCAATATCTGGGATTTTGAACTGACCTCAGAAGACATTGATGCCATAGCAAGGCTGGACACCGGTAAAAGTGTTTTCTTTGATCATCGTGATCCCGAAACCGCTGATTGGCTCACCAAGCTAACGTTCTAATTAACAGATCAACAAATAATTGTAATGTCAAGATCCATGGCCTGCTCAGGCTATGGATCCTATTTGATCAAGAAGTATTCTGAAGATTATAGCTAGGGTTCCTACGTAAATTCACATGGAACCGGTTGCACCTACATTTGGACGATTAGATTGGCCGACGACTCCGACCGTATAATTGGCGACTGTGCATTCGGAAAATATACTCGGGTTTCATGGGCTCATCTTTTTTCAAAGCCGATATCCTGTAGTAGATATATAGATAAAAAAAAAATGCGCAAAAAGAATTTATTTTTGAACGTTCATTCAAAAATAATTCCTACCTTTGTATCATTATGCCAAGAGTGATAGAATTTAACGAGCAAAAGATCATCTCCAAAGCGCTACAGGTATTTTGGAAGAAGGGCTATCACGCCACTTCGATGAAAGATTTGGTAGAAGCTACCGGGCTAAATCCCGGAAGTATCTATAATACTTTTGGAAACAAGCATGACTTATTTTTGGCTTGTCTCAAGGATTATCTGAACCCCATTTATGCATACGATTTGAAGCAAAAGGAAACGCAGAAAAATCCGCTGGAATTACTTCGTGAATTTTATATGGAGGTTGCTACCAATTCCGTACTAAGCCAAGACTCCTGCCTTTCAGTTAAAAGCTCTTTCGAACTCGCGGCGACAGATGATGAAACGCATCAGTTATTGAAGAACAGCATGGATAAACTGTTCGAGATCTTCGAACAAATGGTCATCAATGCACAAAAAGCCGGGTCTATCAGTGATAAGCAGGATACTTTCTTATTGGCCCAACTCATCGTAGCCACTTTGCCGGGCTTGGGGCAGAATTTCATTCTTTATAAGGATAAAAACCGCATAGCCAAAATCATTGATGATCTTTTGGATATGATAACACGATAAATTTTTTTTACCCTATTTTTGAACAATCATTCAAGTATAAATTATATTAACATTTAAATTTTAAGACAATGTCAAATTCAGAGCGCACGAATTCAGTGCAAAAAACAGAAAAAAAAGTAGCGTTGATCACAGGAGCTAACCGAGGTATCGGCCAACAGGTAGCAAAAGAGTTGGCAGGCCACGGTTTCATTGTACTGGTCGGGTCTCGCAAATTAGAAAATTCAAAAAAGGCTGTATCGGAAATAGGTGAAAATGCATATCCGATCGCCATTGATGTAACCAATAAGGAATCCATTTTGAAGGCAGCCAATCAGGTAAATACAGAATTTGGCAGACTTGACGTATTGGTCAACAACGCCGGGATCTCGCATGCAGGTTCATCAGAAAGGTCATTGGAAGAAATACTGGCCTCTGGCAAAGCCAGTGTAGCAGATATTGACGAGATGCGAGCCGTTTGGGAAACAAATGTTTTCGGCCTACTGGCTGTTACCCAGGCCTTTCTGCCATTGCTTCACAAGGCTCCTTCTGCCCGCATCGTTAATCTGTCCAGTGGTATGGCATCTTTAAATCTTAATGCAGACCCGGAATATCCGTACCGTGGAGGCTTCAATGTTGTTTACGGTGCCGGCAAGACAGCCGTCAACGCAATTACCCTAGCCTTGTCCATTGAGTTGGAATCTAGCAATATCCGTGTAGAGGCCGCAAGTCCTGGTTTTGCAGCGACCGCCATGAATAATTTTGAGGGAACGGAAACCGTCGAAGAGGCTTCCCGCAATATTGTTCGTGCAGCTCTTGGAGAGAATGACCCTTCAGTACTGTTCTCTGCACCGGAAGGATCGTTTCCTTGGTAAATTATCCCGGTTTTGGACAAGCAATATTTTAGAACTAAAAAATTTCGAGATGGAAAATGGAATATCAAACAAGGTGAATCCTCAAGAAACTACTAAGACCATTGGAATAGTGGGAGCAGGACACATAGCGCAAGCTGTTGCAAGGCATGCAGCAAAAGCAGGCTATAAAGTAATCATCAGCAGTAGGAAAAAACCTGACGAATTGGCTGATTTGGCCTTCTCTTTAGGGAACGGAGTAACTGCAGGAACCCCAACTGAAGCAGCACAGGCAGACCTTGTACTGATCGCCGTTCATTTTGATCAGATACCGGATGCTGTAAAAGATATAGATTGGAAAGGACGTACCGTTATAGATACGAGCAATGCCATTGTTTTTCCAGAGTTTAAACCTAAAGATTTTGGCGGAAAAACATCCAGCAGGGTTAATACCAGTTTATTTCCCGGTGCTTCACTTGTGAAAGCATTCAATACATTACCGGCCGCAATTTTGGCTTCAGATCCTAATGTGGATAAAGGTAGACGTGTCATCTTTGTCTCAGGGGATGATGATGAGTCGAAAAAAAAGGTTCTAACCTTTGCAAAAAACTTGGGCTTTTATCCGATAGATTTAGGAGGTTTGGATGAAGGCGGTAGATTACAGGAATTCGGAGGCGCCCTTATCACTCATAACCTTATCAAATTGAAATAAAGATAGTGAATGAGCTTTATAAAGCCCGTTGGGTTATGATATTAAAGAAAGTACCATTCTTGATGCCGTAATTACGAAGGAATAGTTTTTTTGCCCCGATCTTGAACGATTATTCAAGATTGGGGTTAAATAAAACGAAAATATGAAACGAATAAATGAGAACAGTACCTCAGGTGTAATCAAAATGTACAGCCAGGGAGGTCCGGAAGTATTGGTATTTCTTGTTTGCGTATTATCTTCGTCTAATATGGTGATCGTATCTCCATCGGCAACTCTTATGAGTTTACCTTTGATGATGTTCTGGCAAAAGACAATGGGACCGAGCTGACATATAAATTCAACTATTACAAATACTGAATCAGGACGAGCACTTTCTAAGAAACAATCTGAACCCTTTTGCAGTAGTGGTACTTACTTCGCTTATGGCCATCAAGCATAAAGACATAAGTGATGAAGAAATAAAAGGCATCAAGCATGATCTGTATGATGAATAGGCCGAATGGAGCTTACCATGCCAAAAATTTACATTACTGTATGTGAATGGAAATGAAATTTTTGACAAGGACGGTATGTTTTTACTAAATTATCTTGTAAAAGTTCTGGGAATTAATTGCATTGAGAACCCCATATCCGAATTCGATAGTGGATTCCGTTTACTTATGCAAGTTGTAATACCATAACAGAATTTGCCCAGTTCACTCATTTGTTCATGAACCTGCGATATAATAGCGGGGCGATAAAAATCAGATAAAATACAAAGGCTGCGAAAGAAGGCAACGTTTAGCCGATAAAATAGGGTATAGCCAACAATTTTTTTAGGATCGTAGTCCAAGCGAATCGTATAAAGGCCTTTACTAAGCCACAACAATCTTTGGGTAAATTCGATCGGGCTGTTTTCATTTAATTGAAGATCTTGTAAAAAATTACCAGTTACAATGCCTTCTCTAGAAATGCAAAATATCTCATTGCAATCCTTCATGCTCAACGTCTTCAAAAGTACATTTGTTTTATTCGCTGTGTTCATATTATAACCATTTAATGTGAATTGTCTGTTGTATCGATCCCATATCTCACTTTACAAATCAAAGCTTTGATGTATGATCCGCTAACTTTGCACTTATATGTTTAAGTAAATCAAACTGTTGTTTTTGGGCTTCAAAGAGTGTTTTTAGTTCCCCTTCCAACAACAGATCCATTTTCTTGTGTAAACTGCGAATTTGCAGTTCGGCTTTCAGGTTTATCAGGTAATCATTCTCACTTCTTTTCCTGTCTTTCTCCTCCTGTCTATTTTGGCTCATCATAATAATTGGGGCTTGTAAGGCCGCCACACATGAGAGGATTAGATTCATAAGAATATAAGGGTACGGGTCAAAGATATATAATGAGGAAGCAAGGGTATTAATGAGTATCCAGCCGGTAAGCATTAAAATAAAGACAATAATAAACCACCAGCTGCCACCGAAGCGAGCCACTTTATCGGACAATTTCTGACCTCTGCTGAGGGTTTCCAGTGGTGGGTTCGATAAATTTTGAATGATGAGCTGCTCGTCAACGATTGTTTCCTTAACAATCTGATGTAATTTGGACAGTTGTTCGTTCTGATGTTTTAATAATTGGTCAATATCTTGCGTGTCCATGGTCTGATTATTTGTTAATTAAAGGATAGCTGTCTAGGTAGGCGAATCTTAATTTTTTCCTGTTCATCTCTTCAATCAGTTTTTTTAATTCATTTACCATGATCGCCGAACAAAACATTTCGTCATGTAAGAGGAGTACTAAATGATCTTTGGTAAAAGTGTTGCGTCTCTTTAGTCTATGTTCAATTACTTCCATTAAACCTAGTGCATCTATGCTTGGCTCTTTCGTTATGCTGTCCTGCAGCCATGCTATATCCCAGCCGATAATGGTATATCCGTTTGCTGCCAAATGATCGGCCGCTTCAATTCCGTTTGTTATGTCATTTTTACTTCGACCGTTTATTCGCCACATATTTCTGCCCGGCATCCGGATAATGGAGGAAAAAGGATTAAGAAGCGAATCATTTTTCTGAAAGTCCTTTAGCACAGCCGCTGTATCTCGATAGTATTTTCGATAATGACCATTTGCATGGCTGTAACTGTGATTAAAGATTTTGATATGGGGATTACTTTTATAACGAGCGTAATTTATACGTCCTTCCTTGCTGGATAAGTTTGCTCCTACGGCAAATATATTGACGGCTATTCGTTCTACTCTAACTAAACTGTCGATGCATTTACTTTCAGGAAGTGGGCCATCGTCTAGCGTTAAGTAGATGGTTTGTTGTATCGCAATCGTTTTTGCGGTGAGCCCTATTATTAAAAACAGGGCGAGCAGCATGGTTTTCATAGGGCTTATCATTTATAAGGTAGGGCTTCCGATCTGAAGCACCACTCGACCTTCGATGCTACCTTTTCTCATATCGTCAAAGATCTGGTTGATATCTTCCAGTTTGCCGGCATGTACAGAAGCTTTTACTTTCCCTTCCACGGCAAAGCCAATCGCTTCTTGCATGTCTTTTCTAGTACCTACAATTGAGCCTCGTACTGTATACCGATTAAGAACGGTGTCAAAAATGGGCAGATCAAAACTGCCCGGAGGAAGCCCATTCAAGGAGATTGTACCTTTTCGCCGTAATGCTTCAATTCCTTGTTTGAAGGCGATGGGCGAAACGGCAGTTACAAGAACACCGTGCATTCCTCCCGTTGCCCGTTTCAGAAAGGAACCTGGGTTTGTTTCTGTCGCATTGACGGTAATATCTGCGCCCAATGATTTTGCTAATGCCAACTTATCATCGGCAACATCAATAGCCGCTACATGTAAACCCATTGCCTTAGCGTATTGAACAGCAAGGTGACCAAGGCCTCCTATTCCGGAAATGGCTACCCACTCACCGGGTTTGGTATCTGTCTCTTTTAAACCTTTGTATACTGTAACGCCTGCGCAGGTTATCGGTGCAATTTCTAGAAAATTAATATTTGGCGGGAAATGGGCTACATATCTTGCATCCGCCACTACATATTCTGCGTATCCGCCGTCTACGCTATACCCGCCGTTCTGTTGGCTTTCACAAAGTGTTTCCCAGCCGCTAATGCAGTACTCGCAATAACCACAGGCACTAAATAACCATGGAACGCCTACGATATCGCCTTCTTTGACATTTGATACCAGTGGGCCCAATGCGACAACATAACCCACAGCTTCGTGTCCTGGAATTAGAGGCAATTTCGGTTTTACCGGCCAGTCACCTTCACAGGCGTGTAAATCGGTATGGCATACGCCACAAGTAACAACCTTTACGAGAATTTGGTTTTCTTTGGGCTGCTTTACAGGAACTTGCTCAATTTGGAGTGGCTTGCCGAACTCATGTAGAACGGCCGCCTTCATTGTCTTTGGTATCATAGTTTTGCTGTTTAATCTTGATATCAAAGGTACTCCGCTGTCTTCAACACGTGGATGATTTACCTCAACCTTACAAATGATTATCGTCACATTGATAAAAGGGGCGTTTTGCTTGAAAAGAGAAGAAAGCTATTATGATTAAAATCATAGTCTATTATGTCGTTCATCATCCGGGATACCTGACAACTTACATAGCTTTGCTTGAAATAAAATGATCATTATGGAAACTTTATTAATCGCAACAGACTTCTCAAAAGCTGCCAATCACGCGGCTATTTATGCGGCACATTTAAGTAACCAGTTGGAAGCTAAACACCTAATATTATACCACTCTTATGAACTGCTTCCTACTACTGCTGATATCCCAGAGAGCATTGCACTGTCTGATGGCCGACTGCATGAACGTAGTTTGGATCTGCTCGACGAATTAAAACGCGAATTTATACAGACCTTGGATCCGCATACGAAAATTACCCTAGTAGCGAACTCGCTAAACATGGAACAGGGAATCAATAACCTAGCAGTAGAACACGGCGTCAATTTGGTTGTGATTGGGTTGTCTGGTAAAAATACCTGGGAGAAACTGCTGGTGGGTAGCAGTACAAAGTCCCTATTAAAAAATTGCCACTTACCTTTATTAGTCGTACCGGTCAACGCTGCCTTTCAACCAATTGATAAAATTGTTCTCGGTTGTGATCTGGAAGACGTCGCTGAGACCATACCGATTGAAAAACTTAAGTATCTAATAGGGAAGTTGAACGCCCAGCTGCTGGTAGTGCATGTAGACCATAAAGAGGAAGAGCATTTTGATGCCGATATGATCCGCGAACAATATGACTTTTATGATTTGTTCGAAGATTTTAATGCATCTATTCATTATATAGATAATAGAAATATTGATAAAGGAATTCTTAGCTATACTGAAAATCATCAAGCGCAGATGATTATCGTAATAGCGAAGAAACATTCGTTTATAGAAAGAATTACCAAGGAAAGTATTTCTAAGAAATTAGCTGCAAAAACGCGGGTTCCCCTGCTGATTATCCGTTAATGAACTTATCGAGTCTATATTTGTTTTTTGTAAGATTGATCGTTACTACCGGAGTGATGGTTGAAAACACAGACTCGATTCAATAGTTAATTTATGAATGCTACAAATTCTGAAATAGAAACAAATGCTAACCAATACGGTTTTCGTGGTTTGACAGCAACTGAAGTTGTTGAGCAACGACAGCGTGGGGGAGAAAATAGTATTGAACAACAAAAGGAGCGTGGCTTGATTCATATAGTAATTCAACTGTTGAAAGAACCGATGGTACTCCTTTTATTGTTAGCTTCTGCCGTATATTTTGTGAGTGGAGAGAAGGCAGATGCGATATTCCTGTCAGTTTCTATTGTGCTTATCAGTGTCATTTCCATATTTCAGGATTCGAGAAGTAGAAAGGCAATCGCGAAATTGAAACAGATCACAGCTCCCAAAAGCAAAGTCATTCGTTCCGATGGAGTTGTCATAATTGACAGTAAAGAACTTGTTCTGGGCGATTACCTGATAGTTGAAGAAGGGAATACCATTGCTGCAGATGGTAAAGTACTCCGTGCACATGATTTTTCTGTAAACGAATCCATTCTTACCGGTGAATCTTTAGCGGTTTATAAGGACGGAGCTGCAGATGATGCCTATGTTTTTCAGGGAACAAACGTGGTAAGCGGTTCTGCAGTTGCCTTAGTAACAGCAGTTGGGGAACAAACTACACTTGCCAAAATAGGAAAAAGTATCGACCATATAGCGGTTGAAAAAACACCACTAGAGAAGCAAGTCGAATCATTTGTAAGAAAAATGGCTTATGTAGGCGTTTCGGTATTTTTGCTTGTTTGGTTTATAAATTATTTAAAATCGCTCACCATTCTGGATAGTCTACTTAAGGCTTTGACTTTAGCCATGAGTATTTTACCAGAAGAAATTCCGGTTGCATTTACTACATTTATGGCCCTGGGTGCATGGCGATTGATGAAGAACGGCGTGTTAGTTAAGCAGATGAAGACTGTGGAAGCTTTGGGAAGTGCAACTGTGATATGTACGGATAAAACAGGAACACTCACGGAAAATAAAATGAGCTTGATAGACCTGTATACTTGGGATGAAGACAAATACTATGGTATAGAGGACCAAAAGCTAGGTGAATCCGCAAAGAAACTGTTAACCGCGGCTATGTGGGCCAGTGAAATTGTTCCGTTTGATCCCATGGAAAAAGCAGTGCATGAGCAGTATGCGAAGGCGATTGATTTGGATGAACGCCCGTTATTTCATATGGTATATGAATATCCAATAGAGGGTGTGCCACCAATGATGACGCATGTGTTTGAAAACGAACAAGGCCAGCGTATTATAGCAGCCAAAGGTGCACCCGAGGCCTTTTATGCGATCGCCAATTTTACTAATGAAGACAAATTGAGACTCGAAGGTGCCATAGAGCGTCTGGCGTCTAAAGGTTATCGCTTATTAGGTGTTGGCGTTTCTCATTTTCCGGGAAATGAATTCCCGGAAAAGCAACAATCATTGCTATTTGAATTTGTTGGATTAATTGCCTTTTATGATCCGCCAAAAAGAAATAGCAAGGAGGTGCTTAAACAGTTCTACAATGCAGGAATTAAGGTTAAACTTATTACAGGCGATAATGCGATAACCACTTTGGCAATTGCGGAGAAGATAAACTTCAATGGTCGAGAACGGCATATCACAGGTGCCGATTTATTACAATTACAGGAACCGGCGTTAACAAAGGCCGTAATGGACAATCAGATCTTTACACGCATGTTTCCTGAAGCGAAACTAAAAGTAATGGAAATTCTAAAGAATAACCGGGAGGTTGTTGGTATGGTAGGTGATGGGGTAAACGATGGACCGGCCTTACGAGCGGCTCATATCGGTATTGCCATGGGCAGAAAGGGTTCCGAAATTGCAAAGGAAGCTGCCTCGTTGATATTACTGGAAGATGACTTATCCAAAATGGTCACAGCAATCGCCATGGGAAGGAAGATTTATACTAACTTGAAAAAAGCAATACAGTATATTATTTCCATCCACATTCCTATTATACTGGTTGTGCTTGTCCCGTTGGTGCTTGGGTGGGTATATCCGACTATTTTTTCTCCTGTACATGTTATCTTTTTAGAATTAATTATGGGGCCAACTTGCTCCATTGCTTATGAAAATGAACCCATGGAGCCGAATACTATGCAGCGGAAACCTCGCCCGTTAACACAAACCTTTTTTACGTGGAAAGAGTTGGGCACCAGTATTATCCAAGGTTTGGCGATTACCCTTGGCATACTGGGGATTTATTTGTTTGGTGTCCATGCCGGGTTGGGAGAGACAGGCGTTCGTACCATCGTTTTTCTTACACTTATAACGGCGAATATCACATTAACTTTGGTGAACCGTTCTTTTTATTACTCATTTATTGCGGTTTTGAAGTACAGGAATGTGCTAATTCCCTGGATTATATTGGTTACTGCCCTTGTGGTTTTATTGCTTTTAACGATACCGCCCCTGCGCTCCTTTTTTGGCTTTCAAAACCTATCCATAGCGCAACTCTTATTGAGTGCAATCGTAGGTTTTTTTAGCGTATTGTGGTACGAATTAATCAAGTGGTATAAACGAACCTATTAGAAACTGTTTTGGTAGAAAATTAATTGTGCATTTTTCTTAATTTATCATAATTCAAAATGGAAATCCGATTGTCCTCGATCGTGATTAGCTTTTCTTGTTTGAAATCGCCCAATGTGCGGATCAATGATTCTTTAGCGACACCGGCGATGGAAGCAAGGTTTTCCCTTGATAAATCAATATAAAAGGGGGAAGCCCTTTCCGCGTTGTATTTATCATATAAGGTTATTAGGGAGTCGGCCACCTTTTTACGTAGGGAATTGTACGCTACCGCCAGTAATTGATTTTCGCTCATGTCCAGGTTTTCAGCTAAAATATTGATAAACTTCCTCATCACCGCAAAATTACTGTTCAACAGTTCCTCAAAATCAGACTTAGGTATAAGTGCTAGTTCTGTATCTTCAAGTGCTTCAGCAGATTCTCGATACTCGCAGTTTTCAAGTAAGGCACGGTAACCTAAAAAATCACCCGCTTTATATAGGTTTATAATAAGCTCCTTTCCGTCTGTATTTCGCTTGAAAGTTTTTACTTTGCCTTTCAAAACATAGAATAAACGTGCGGGCTGATTCCCCTCTGAATAAATCAACTGTTTCTTTTTATACCTATTGATATTACGACCTTCTTTAAGATCTTCCATGTAATCTCGTTCACCTAAGCTGCGCATCAATTGACTTACGCCATTTAAGTTAGGCTGCAATTTTTCTTTTAAAAACTCACTTTTTTTTAGCCGGGCTTCTACCACGTTTAAAAGCTCTGTTCCATCAAAAGGTTTGGTTAAGTAATCATCGGCTCCCAGATCCATACCTTTTCGTACATCCATTCGTTCGGTCTTCGCAGAAATGAAAATAAATGGAATATGATGCATAGGCATATGCTTGTGCAATAAATGGATAACACCATAGCCATCCAAAACAGGCATCATAATATCGCATATAATCAAATCTGGTTGATATTCTAAAGCTAGGGAAGCCCCTAATTTTCCATTTTCCGCAGTGTAAACTTTATAACCGGCAAGATCCAAGATTTCAGCCATACTTTCTCTAATCTCTTGATTATCTTCGATGAGAACAATTTTTTTCATGAGCGTATAGTTTGACCAATCATAAAAGCCATTAACACTTACATGAATAGAGCGTTATTTTTAGAAAGTGTGTTTCAAGGGCTGTCAGTGGCTTTCGTAAATATAGATATTTTTGAAGACAATTAAGGTTACGAATTGTTTTTGCTTAAACTGCATATAATACTTCTAATTGATCTTGTTTTAGGATCGTCACATCCCATCGCAATTTATCCTTAACCTTTACACGTAAGGCCTCTAAAGCACAGGGTTCACCATGATTCAGATATAATTTTATCGGTGCTTTATTGTTGCTGTATAGCCAGTCCATTAGTTCCTGTTGATCTGCATGGGCCGACAGACCGGTAATTTCGTGAACCTTTGCAATTACCGGATAATATCCGCCGTGGATCTTTATTTCGTAAGCGCCATTCAATAATGCTCTCCCCCGGGTGCCGGCCGCTTGGAAGCCAATTAGCAGCACAATATTCCGGTCGTCGCCAAGATAATGTTTAAGGTACTCGAGTGCCCGACCTCCTGTAAGCATACCACTTCCGGCAAGAACGATTTTACTGCCCTTTTGTTTGATTATTCTCTCGGTACCACTGAAATCCTTATTGATGGTTATGCTGCTTAATACTTTTTGCCAATGCCGATTGGCAAGTGTCGTCCACTCCGGATAGTGCAGTAATACTTTGTTGGCTAAGGAGGCCATAGGGCTATCTAGAAAGATAGGAATTTCTTTAGGTATTTTTCGTTCTTGTTTCAATTGATATAGCAAAAGGAGGAGCTCTTGGGCCCGGCCTACTGCGAAGCAGGGGATTAATAAGTTGCCCCCTTGGGAGATTACTTCCCGAACCATCGCGGTGAGCTGTTCTCCCGCATCTGAGTTTTCATGAAGCCGATCACCATAAGTGGCTTCCATAACAAGATAATCTGCCTCTCCAGGTGCTTGCGGAGAGGGAAGATAAGGTGTATGCCGGCGACCTAGATCACCCGAAAATACAATGTGTTTACCATAGCAGTTGAGCTTAATTGAACAAGCACCCGGTATATGTCCAGCCGGAAAGAACTGAAAATTTATGTAGTTATTTAGTTGGTACAGTTTGTTGAGTTCTACTGTTACAAATTGTTTTAGCGCCACTTCCACATCGGCAATTGTATACAAAGGTTCAGCAAGTTTGTGCTTCGTATAGCCATGCACATTTGCTTTGTAAGCATCTTCTTCCTGTAATTTAGCACTATCACGTAAGATGATTTCACATAGCTCCCGTGTAGGAGCACTCATGTAAATTTTGCCCTTATATCCATATTTTACAAGTAGTGGAATATAGCCCGTGTGGTCAAGATGAGCATGGGTGATAAGTAAATCATCAATTTTACTGGGATTAATAGGTGGATACTGCCAGTTTTTAGCTCGTAGTGATTTCAATCCTTGAAACAAACCGCAATCAATCATAATGTTGAGTGACGGCGTACGCACGAGTAGTTTCGAACCTGTAACTGTTTCTGCTGCTCCAAAAGCCTGAAGCAATACAGCCTTTTTATTATCAATCGTAAGCATTAGCTCTATGTTTTTAATACAAAATTCCATAATAGCTTATAACTCCCTTATGATAACGATCAATAGAATCCCTAATACCAGTCATATATATTGGCCACGATAAAGGCTAATTTTATTGCATAAAAGTCAAATTATGGAACGCGATATCAAAAAATCTACACAGCTTAACAAGCGGATCTTAATCACCGGTATTTTATTGGTAATAATAGGGTTTTTAACTTTATGGCGCCCTTTTCAATCCTATTTGTTTATTAGCCTTAGCTTCTCCGTTTTGATCATTGTCAGTGGTGTCCTTGAGATACTATTCATCATACAACATCAAAAAATAATAAAGATGTGGTTGACCATGTTGGTGGGTGGAATCATCGATGTTACTATGGGGATATATTTGTTGCTATCACCATTGATTATGATGATTATACTTACACCTTTAATCAGCATTTGGGTATTTTACAAGGGCTTTACAGCATTGCGTTTCGCCCTGTTGCTTCGAGCGTACGCTTATCAAAGATGGTGGTTACAGCTTGCAATGGGTGTAGCAATTATGCTGATTTCCTTAATAATTGTTTCAAGTGCTACTGCGAGTTTTTTGCAGGTAATCGGTTTTCTCAATACCATCTCTTGGACCGGTCTGGGTATCGTTCTAATCGGTATCACCGCTATTTCTTTGTCCGTTGTTTATCGGAATACTGGTAGGCTTTTTCGGAGAGGATCGGATCAATCCTAAATAGAAATGAGCTAGACCAATCGGTTCAAAAGCAGGATCATCAAAAATAACAGGAGATTCCCAATCGTACCATATTTTGCTTCTTTCCAAGCGCTTATTATCAAAAGTTGAGAGGTGAACATTGCAATAAAACACAGAATTTGCCAGCTACTTTGATGAATGTACAGAAGGATTGCGCTTGTGAGGAATAAGAGACAGCTCAACAGCCATCCGAGTCGGTGTAGGTTCGATTGAAAGGCCCGATGGGATAGAACAATCAGTACTTTTGAATAACCGAAGAGATGGATGGTGCCGTGAACCAACATCAGAATGATTAGTGTTGTTTTCATTTCATTATTTTTTAGATGGTTTTCTTGTAGCAATCTTTAGCATTTATTGGTTAAAATCTTATTCAAAATCTTGAACCGTTGCAGCCTGGGCTGCTTGCTAATTTTATCGGAAAGATAGCGCTTGTGTTAAAAGATAGATATGATTCCAATCAACTGCGATATTGATACGTATCATCTAGCATAAGCAGACCAACTGATACCTTTACACCTTCATATAAACGCACAGTATTGAACGATATAAACTAACTTATCGTAACAAAGTACGGCCGTTTAAATGGCTTTTTGAACGCAGTTTCTTTCTTTGAGATCCATACTGTTGACAATCATGGGTAAGCATGATTGATTTCACTGACAGAGCAAGATACCTTTACGAACTTTACCCTAAAAATATGTTATGAGAACAGTGTTAGTACCTACCGATTTTTCTGCACCTGCTTATAACGCTGCGTTGTACGCCGTAGAAATGGCGATAACGCTGCAGGCCTCTTTACATCTGGTACACGTAATGGAAGTCGCAGATAAAACACTTTTAGACACCCAGATTCTATGGCCCGTGCTTGATTATCAAGATGTAAAAGAAAAAGCCAATCAGCAGATGAACCTTTTGAAGCAACAGTTGAGGCTTCAAATTATAGAAAACAATGCTGGGGAAAAGGTTTCTGTCACGTCTTCTTTAGTAGAAGGCGTGGTTTACCAAGAAATTGCCGAAGAAATAGTACGCAATGCAGCGATATTACTTGTGGCCGCAATGCATGGAGCGGGTAACGCCGAACGGTTTATTTTTGGAAGTAAAAGTAGGGACTTTATCAGGCACATTTCTTGTCCTGTTTTATTAATTCCACATAACTTTAAATACCGGAAAATTAATAAAATTGCTTTTGCAACCGACCTAAGTCCAAACGACATAGCCTTAATAGAATTATTGGCTAAATATGCCGAGCCATTTCATGCCGAAATAGTGATCAGTCACGTAACTACTGACGCTAATGATGGTCAGCATCAGCAACAGACTGAATCTTTCTTGCGGGAGGTCGCCGGTAAGAATAACTATGATAGAATTTATTATCGCTATTTATCGGGCCAAACCATTGAGGACGGCATTTTACGGCTATCAGAAAATGGCGAAGTGGATGTTTTAACCATGGTTCATAGACCGGAAAGCGGCTTGGCTAAACTATGGCAGAGAAGTCATACAAAACAAATCGCGAAGCAAATAAAAATTCCGTTGTTGGTGCTAAAAGGCGCATCTATTAATTACTGAAAATTACGAAATAGGTTCACCTGCTGTTTCCTTTATCTTGCTAAAGATTAGCATAGGGACCTTTGGATGAAAGGCCAACTCCTCTGCTAAAATTGACGGGAACAACTTTTCTAAGAAAGACCGATTTTGCCGGGTAAATAATACCAGCACGGAAGGCTTAAGGCGATCTACTTCTTTCAATAATTGTGTAATGAAAGATTGAAGTATATCTTTTTTTGTAATGTGAAAATCAACCGGATAAGCTGTTGATTTGGTATACGGGGCAGTAGATACGTCTTCAGGTGTGCTCGTCAAATGTAGCACATCTAAGTTTGCTTTGAACCGCTCAACAAATGTTAAAACCTCTTGTATTTCTCTTTTATAGTCTTGCAGATCTGAAGCATAGAGTACGCTCTTTAACGGTGTCGGCCGGTAATTTGTGGGGACTACAAAGACCGGAATACAGGATTTGGTAACAAGGTTGCCGGTATTTGTGCCCAAGCGTCTGCTTAGTCCGCTAGCGCCCCGTGTACTGATTGAAATGTGAGTGATGTCTGTACTCTTAGTGCAAAACCGTAGAAGGGCGAGATCTGCTCGTAGCCCACTGATAACAGTACAGTCGTATAATTTGGGCTTAACTCCCATTTCTTGGTAACAAGCCTCAACAAAGTTTTTTAAGGATAGCGACTGCTCATCTTTATTGATACCGAAATGTTCGTATGACATGTTCGGGTCGGTTTTATATACAATCGGTGCCACATAGATAAATAGCAGACGAGTATCTGTATAAGCTGCTACGTTAATGGCAAAACGGATTCCTCCTTTGGAGTTTTCCGAAAAGTCGGTCGGAACTAAAATGGTGTCCATAAGAATATTTTTAAGAGTTATTTGAATAAACTGTATAACGCGAAGTAAGTACATAAAAGGCGAGGAAACTATGATCTTCATAAGTACAATAAATGATTGTAGACATTAGTTGGTGTTCCAAACATATCACAATATAATGAGCGCAATCATCTTTGGCGGTTATCCAAATCATTCAAAAAGCGGAAGAAGTAAAGGAAATTTGAATTCGGTATGCTCCATTGTACAAATGGAAAAATTAACGAGGTAAAATGAATTAAACATGAAGAATATTCTCTTGATGATTGATGTTGCGAACAAAAAAGACAATGTTTTGCAATACGCGTTAAAACTAGCGCAAAGCTTGAAATCCAATATGATCTTATCCTGTATAATTGACGACAGAACGGCTAATTATGCACAGGCTTTTTCCGAATTGGAAAAAATTAAGGAGGATCTGAAAGGTCATTGGGTGGCTACGGATTTCAAACCGGTAATTACAAGCTTGGTTGAGCGGGGTGTTTTTGCAGAGACCATGTTTAACTTGGTTAAGGATCTGCATATTGAACTCATTTTAATGGGAGCGGCAGACGGTAAAAACACAACAGGGTTTTTATTTGGTAAAAAGGTAAGAGAAATTGTCGATAAGATAAATTGTCCCATCCTGATCATTCCAGAGCAGGTCGTTTTTGAGGGTTTAAAAAATATACTCTATGTAACTGATCTCAGGTACACGGATTTTAAAATCGTAATGGAGTTAGCTAAGCTCTCGGAACCGCTACATGTAAAACTATCTATGTTACATGTATGTGCAGAAGGTTTGCCGGATCTGACCGAAGATGTCATTGAATCTTTGTTTACGGAAACCATATCTTCGCGGGTTAAACAACGTATACGTATATTCAACGCTGGTAAGCATGGCCACGCGGAAACGATCATCAACCGATTGATGACTTCGGAGGACCAGGGAATGTTGGCAATTGCACATCGTAAGCATCATTTCTTCGCTCATCTATTTTCTGATAAACCGGCTGAGGGTGCAGAAGTTTATAAGCGCGTGCCTATTTTACTAATGCCGGTGGCCTAAAGTAGGCCATCAAATCTCTCTTTGGCTAGCTTTTCTCTTGCTGAACCCGTAGCATCTTAACGAGTTCGGTAATCAACAGCGGAAAAAAAGAGAATAGTAAGGCAACTGCCCAATCTGTCCAACTGAGTAGTTCTAGATGAAATGCTTCTCGTAGAAAAGGTATCATGATAGCAGTCAATTGTAGAATAAAACCTGTTATAATTGCATATACAAGGTATTTATTAAAAAGAAGGCTAAGTCTGAAAAGATGTTTTCGTTTACTTCTAAGGGATAAGGCATAAAGCAATTGACTTCCAACAAGTACGATAAATGCCATGGTTTGGGCATAAGATAAAATTTCGTCGTCTTCAACGTTGTTAAATGGGCTTGCTTCATTAATGTAAAAGCCATAGTAAAAGGCAAATAAGGCGTTCAGGCCAATAAGCAACCCGCCCCAAAAAACTTGAGTCGTCGCACCACCGGAAAAGAAACTTTCCCGAAGCCGTCTTGGTTTAGCTTTCATGACTTCGGGATTGGAAGGGTTCATCCCCAAAGTAACTGCAGGCAACGAGTCTGTAATTAAATTAACCCACAATAGCTGCGTTGCTAATAATGGGGTTGGCCAACCAAGTAGTAAGCTAAAGACTAATGTGAAAACTTCGCCCAGATTGCAAGAAAGCAAAAAAGATAACCGATTTCTTAATGTTGTTATAAATGTTTCGGCCTTGCTCAACAGCTGTGATGATAGTAGCATAGTTGTCATCTGTTAACACCATGTCGGCGGCACTTTTAGCCACATCTGTTCCGGTTATACCCATCGCTACTCCAATGTCCGCCGCCCTCAACGAAGGGGCATCATTGACTCCGTCGCCCGTCATTGAGACAATGTTTTTACAACGTTTCAGCGCATTGACTATTTTAACTTTATGTTCCGGCGAAACGCGAGCAAACACACGGTATTGCATAACCTGTTTGATAAATTCTTCCTCAGAAAGCCTGTCAATTTCTTGTCCGGTAATAACCTCTTCCATTTTATTAGCTATCCGTAGCTGGTGAGCAATGGCGAAAGCTGTTTTTTTATGATCGCCGGTAATCATGACCGTTATGATACCCGCACTTTTTGCTTTTTGTACTGACAATACCGCCTCTTCTCTTAGCGGGTCAATCATGCCTACAAAACCCAATAAGATTAAGTTTTGTTCTAGATCTTCGGGTTTAACTTTATTCGAATCTATTGATTTATAGGCGGCGCTCAACACCCGCAATGATTGATTAGACATGTTTTCCGCGAATTCGCGATAAAACTGTTTTTTTTCATCATCCAAAAGTTCTTTCTCCCCTCGTTCTGCTACAAAACGACATTTCTCCATAAGCTCATCTAGTGCCCCTTTTGTATATACAGTATAGGACCCGTTTTCTTCAACCACGGTTGACATCAATTTCCTGTCCGAATCAAAGGGTAACTCTGCAATACGTTTGTTGCTTTCGTATAACGATTTGCGATTTATCTGAAGCTCATCTCCCCATTGCAGTAGGGCGATCTCGGTTGGGTCGCCTGTAACCTGTCCATCACCAACCGTGGCGTCCGAACAGAGAATCATGGCTTTGGCCAAGGAAAGAGGATCGCCTTCTTTACCGTTGGAAAGACAATAATCAGTTACCTTCATACGGTTTTGAGTGAGTGTTCCCGTCTTATCTGAACAGATGATAGTTACCGATCCCAACGTCTCAACAGCTGACAGCTTGCGTATAATAGCGTTTTGTTTTGACATCCTGGTAACGCCTATGGAAAGCACAATTGCCACAATAGCTGCTAAGCCTTCCGGAATTGACGCTACTGCCAACGATACAGAAAGAAGAAACATATCCAGTAAGTTTCTCCCCTGAACCATCGCAATCACAAATATCAACAAGCATACGCAGATAGCAATTCTTCCAAGAGTTTTTCCGAGATGTTCAAGGCGCTTTTCGAGCGGTGTTTTATGAGTTTCTTGACCTGTTATCAGATTGGCGATTTTTCCGATCTCCGTTTTCATACCAGTGGCCGTAACGATGCCTAATCCTCGCCCCGTACTTACTAAGGTTGACATATATGCCATATTATAGCGATCCCCAAGTGGTGTTTGATGGTCATCTGTAATAAAGGAAGCGTCTTTTAAGCTAAGCACCGATTCGCCGGTAATAGCCGATTCATCGATTTTGAGGTCAATCGTTTCCAATAAGCGAATGTCAGCAGGGACGCTTCGCCCTACTTCCAGAATCACAACATCCCCGGGAACAAGATCCTTTGCGTCTATTTCCGTTGTTGTATTTTCCCTTTTAACAATTGCCCTCGGTCGACTAATCTTCTGAAGTTCTTCAATGGCATTACTTGCTTTAATCTCTTGGAATACGCCTAATAGTGCGTTTAATATAATGACGCATAGAATAATAACGGCATCAACATACGCTCCAACAAAAACAGTTATTAAGGTGGCGGCAAACAGGATATAAATTAACCAATCTTGGAGTTGCGTAAAGAAGAGTCTTAAAACGGTCTTTCTTTTTTCTTTTTGAAGCTCATTGACGCCGGTTTTGTTCCGTCTTAATAAAACTTCTGCATTCGAGAGACCGGTTTGTTCGTCAACGTCAAGCGTTTTAAGAACCTCAGCCCTTTCTTTGAAAAACCACGTTGCTTCTTTCATTTTATATTTAAGAAAGTATTCCCCTTTTGTTGATTTATTACGCCTCTCAGTAACACTTGTTTGTTTGCGCATATAATGTAGATTGATAACAATCATCGTTAGCGGCTGTTTTAATCACCCTCATAAATAGACTTATAGGGAACCTCCCTACGATCTATAATTCGCGACAGACAAAATGCACAATACTCGGAGGCTAATTAATGATCAACATCATATGAAGAACTGTTTTCGATTATCGTCCTTCCGATGGGCGGTAACTAAATTTAACTAAAATAATTAGATTATGGAAACAATATTAGCTGCAACGGATTTTTCACAACCGGCGACAAATGCTGCGCAATATGCCGCCCAGTTGTGTAAGCAACTTAAGGCGCGTTACTTGGTTCTCTATCATGCTTATAAATTATTACCAATTTCGAGGGAAAATCCGGAAAGCATGATGTTATCTCAAGAAAAAATGCAAGAATGTATGGAGGTGTTTTTGAGTGAGTTACGAGAAAGCCTATTGCCACTAGCACCCGAAAATACCTTGATTTTAACGAAAGCCGATTCCCGACCTTTAGAAACAGGGCTTGCAAATCTTGTTGAAACATGCGAGGCCAAACTTATAATAATCGGTTCTGAAAGAGATGTATTGAAGAAATTGCTGGTAGGAAGCAGTACGAAGAAGCTCATGAAAACGACCCATTCGCCCATACTGGTGGTTCCACCGCAAGCAAAATTTAAAGCGATTAGGAAGATTGTAATGGGCTGCGATCTGAAAAACGTGGCAGACACTGTACCGATCGCCAAACTAATTCAACTGATAAAGAGCTTTCAGGCACAACTGATGGTCGTTAACGTGGGGAAAAATGCGAAAGTACCTTTGGATGATCGCGAAGCATACGAACAACATACATTTTATGATTTGTTTGAAGAGTTAGATCCATCCATTCAATATATAGAAGGGAATGACGTTAGCAAAGGACTTTTGGATTATGCCGATCAGTTTGATGCGCAGATGATTGTTGTGGTAGCCAAACAGCACTCCTTGCTAGAGCGTATTACCAGCTCAAGTGTCTCAAAAGAGTTGGCCGCATCCGCTGAATTGCCTGTTTTAATAATTCGAAAATAATAGCGAGGGATATCTTTTGAAAGAGCCATGATCATCATCAAAAATGAATCGATCATCAGTTTTTAGCAAACTATCATCGGGTAATGCGAAGAAAATTATCGGAAAACTAATTAAATAACCATGGAAACCAATCAATATATTATTCCATTTTTTAAACTCCGTGCAAGTGATGTAGCCTTAGTAGGTGGTAAAAACGCGTCGTTAGGAGAAATGATTAATCAATTACAAAATCTCGGCGTGCAAGTTCCTGCGGGTTTTGCGATTGTTGCTAACGCCTATCGGTATTTTCTGAAATTCAATCAGCTGGAGGAAAAGCTGAAAATGGTATTGAAAAGTCTTGATTCGAAAGAGCTTACGAACCTGGAAAAGATAGGGAAGGAGTGTCGGAATTTGATAAAACATGCGGTATTACCAGATGATTGGAAACAAATGGTACTGGCTTCATATCGGGAACTCGCTAAGGGGACTAAAGATCCTGTAACAGTTGTTGTGAGAAGCAGTGCAACTTCAGAAGATCTTCCGGAAGCCAGTTTTGCAGGTCAACACGATTCTTTTTTGAATGTGAAGGGAGAGCAGGAACTTTTAATAGCCTGTCATCGTTGCTATATCTCTTTGTTTAATGATCGTGCTATTAAATATCGCTTGGATCATGGTTTCGACCATATGCAGGTTTTGTTAAGTATTGGTGTCCAAATAATGGTAAGAAGCGATCGTGGAGCCGCGGGGGTTGCTTTTACCGTAGATCCAGAAACGGGGCACGAAAATATCATTTACCTAACCGGATCCTGGGGTTTAGGTGAAAATGTAGTACAAGGAGCTGTAAGCCCAGATGAGTTTTATCTTTTTAAACCGGCTGTCATCCGCCAACAATATAGTCTCATTCAAACCAAGTTGGGCAGGAAAGAGAATACCTTGATATTGCGAGAAGAAGTATCAATGAGCAAATCAACGGTAAATGTCAAAACACCAATAGATTTAAGAGAGCGATTTGTTTTAGATGAAGACGAAGCCATGAAACTTGCCTATTGGTGTTATCTGATTGAGCAGCACTATGGCATGCCTATGGATATTGAATGGGCTAAAGATGGCGAAACCAATGAGCTGTTTATCGTACAGGCACGCCCCGAAACCGTTCACGGGCGTAAGAAAGAAGTGACGCTTACTACCTATAAGTTACAGGACAGAGCGGTTCCTCTTTGTTCGGGAAGGGCAGTAGGGAAGGCGATTGTCAGCGGCCGTGTTTGTTTGGTACATTCGTTGGCGGATGCAGACAAAGTTAAGCAAGGCGATATCATCGTGTCAGATATAACTAACCCGGACTGGAATGTGCTCTTAAAAAAAGCGATTAGCATTGTTACGAATAAAGGAGGTCGAACCAGTCATGCTTCCATTGTGGCAAGGGAATTAGGTATTACAGCCGTAGTGGGAACGCACAATGCAACTGAAATACTAAAGGATGGACAATTGATAACGGTAGACTGTGCGCAAGGTGATAGCGGATATATTTACGACGGTCGTCTCCGTTGGGAAGTTAAGGAAACCAGCTTGGAACACTTAACTAAAACTCGAACGGCTCCCATGTTGATACTGGCCGATCCAGACAGAGCGCTTGACCTTAGCCGATATCCCAACGAAGGGGTTGGTCTCTTACGGATGGAATTTATCATCAATAACAGCATCCAAATCCATCCAATGGCACTAATAAAATATGATGAACTTGCAGATAAGAACGTGAAACATAAAATCGATTCGCTAACAAAGCACTTTCCCGACAAGCGAAAATATTTTATTAATAAACTTTCAGGGGCCATTGCCATGGTTGCAGCTGCTTTTTATCCGAAAGATGTTATTGTAAGAATGAGTGATTTTAAAAGTAACGAGTATGCTAAATTGATCGGTGGAGAAGAATTTGAGCCAAAGGAAGAGAACCCGATGCTTGGCTTTCGTGGAGCTTCCCGCTATTATCATCCAAAATATAAGGAGGCGTTTGGCCTTGAATGTCAAGCCGTAAAACGCGTACGAGTAGAAATGGGGCTCGATAACGTAAAAGTGATGATCCCATTTTGCCGGACGGTAGATGAAGGTAAAAAAGTGCTAGAGATAATGAGAGGTTATGGACTTGTGCAGGGCGAAAAGCAACTCGAAATTTATGTGATGGCTGAGATTCCTTCTAATATCATTTTGGCCGAAGGATTCGCTTCCGTATTCGATGGCTTTTCGATCGGTTCTAATGATTTAACGCAGCTAACTTTGGGTGTTGATCGCGATTCCGCAGATGTAAGTAATCTATTTAACGAAAAGGACATGGCAGTGCTAAGCCTGCTAGAGCAATTGATTAAAACTGCGCGAGCCCATAACCATAAGGTGGGGCTTTGCGGTCAGGCACCGAGTGACTATCCTGAATTTTCAGATTTTTTAGTCCGAAAGGGCATCAACAGTATCTCTTTCACAGCAGACGCCTTGTTGCAAGGAATCGAATACATAGCGAAAGCGGAAGCAAAATGGTATGGGCAAAATGAGGATGATTCCTATCATGACCAGACCTGTTTTCGATCATAGTAAGATTTCTTTCCTATAAATAACTTTATACTAAACAATAGAAAACATGATACGCACACCTCAACTTTGGACAAAATTTTATGAGAACCTGGCCTTTCTCTTTTATAGCCTTACCTACTGTGACCGCGATATAACGGATAAGGAGGTAGAGGCCGTTAAAGGCCTGGTACAGGAAGCGTGGCTCGATTTTGAACCCTCTTTGGACGAGTACGGTTATGATGCCGCTTATCAGATTCAGGCGGTGTTTGATTGGCTATTCGATAGCAGGCCAACAGCTTCATCCGCCTTCAAACGGTTTAGTAGTTTTGTAGACGATCACCCATCGTTCATTGATCAAAAGTTAGCTGAAGCAATTTTCAGTTCTGCCAATAAAATAGTCTCGGCCTACGGTCATCGGAATAAAATTGAACTGGGTTACCTATACTTGCTTCAAGATGTATTGAAAGAATCATATAAGAGCAATAAAAAACCTTCTAATGGAAAAGTCTCTTAAGAAATACGCTAATCCTTAAGATCATGTCAATCCGTACAACATTAACAAATAAACGATATTACGCCTGGCTATTACTGGCAGCCGGCTTAGTACTTATCGGGCTTGGCGTATGGGTCTTTTTGAGTCCGATAATCTCCTATAGATATATTTCTATCGTTTTTATCATCCTGGCTTTAACAGCCGGCGTTTTTGAGATATCTTTTTCACTGTTCAGTCGTAAGATGATTCCCGACTGGCCTTCGTTCGTATTGGGCGGTGTTCTGGACATTGCAATTGCCGGTTATGTGTTCTTTAATCCCTGGCTATTGATGGTTCTTTTACCACCTTTTATGGGCGGTATGTTATTGGTTAAACTGATTATAATCATTCAGAATACAGTTAGCATATGGAGAAGGAAACCCGTTAACTGGTGGCTCGTGATGGTAGCAATTATATCAATTGGTTTCGTGTTGCAACTACTGTTGAGGAACAATTCGATAGAAATGACGGATTTGATGGCATTAACAGGTGTTGGCTTTATATTGGCGGGTGTTTTTCGTATTTATCTTTTTGCAAAAGCCCGAAACATAATTGCCGAACGTTAAAAATTGGCTTTATGAGAACTTTTCTTGTAGCGATCGACTTTTCCGAGTCGGCGCTGAATGCAGCTAAATACGCTACCGCTTTTGCTTCACGGGTAGAAGCTTCCAGGATAATTCTTTATCATAGTTTGGATGCATTGCATGGCTATTTCGATATCGCGCAACTACCTGAAGCCATTAATGAATCCACTGTAGATGAGGCTGCACATAAATTAGCGGAAATCAAATTATGTTTACTGGCTATTGATCCATCTATTGAGATTGTTTGCGAAATTGATCACTGGAACTTAATCGAAGGGATCAATCGGATCCAGGCCCGGGAAGCCATTGATCTGATCGTGGTGGGACGGACCGGTAAATCAAGGTTAAGCAGACTTTTATTAGGTAGTAATACCGCCAGACTTTGTGCTACATGCGATACTCCCCTTTTAGTAATCCCTGCTTCGATTTCGTTTAAACCCATAAAGCGAATGGCATTAGCTTGCGATTTTAAGGAAGTTACCGCAACCATACCGGTTAATATAATTAAAGGACTCACAAACAAATTGGGAGCCGAATTGCTCGTTGTGAATGTTGATTATCGAGAAGAAGAGTATTATGATCCGCATATGATAACACAGCAGTATGCTCTACACGCGTTACTGGATAATCTCAAGGCAACGTATTTCTATGTGGATAATAAATCTGAAAGACAAGGAATTCTAAAATTCGCAAGAGAACAGGAGGTACAACTGATCTTGTTGATTAAAAAACAACATGCTCTGGGTGAAAGCTTCCTACATAGAAGTGTATCAAAAGAAATGGCTCTGTATACTACCATTCCTGTTCTTTTAATAAAACCGACTGAAACAAAACAATAATTTTTAACAAAGCCACCTGTATAGCAGGTCGCTATTAATCTGTTTACTATGAAAAGTGATGTAGAAATTCAACAAGATGTAATCGATGAGTTAAAATGGGAACCCATACTCGATGCGTCAGAAATTGGTGTAACTGTGAAAGGTGGGGTTGTTACCTTGTCAGGCACGGTAAGTACCTATTCAAAAAAAATGGCTGCGGAACGGGCAGCCCGCAGAGTTCAGGGGGTAACAGCCTTAGCTGAGGATATTGAGGTCGTGTTTTTTGCCGGAACAATGCATACGGATACAGAAATAGCTCAAGCGGCGGTGGAGGCCATTAAATCACAAGCCAGCCTTGCTGATCAGCACATTCAAATTAAAGTAGAGGAAGGAGTGGTCAAACTAGAAGGACAGGTAGAATGGGAGTATCAACGCAATGAAGCAAAAAAGGCGATGGAGAACTTAAAGGGTGTCCGATCGGTTATCAATTTAATCAACATCAAACCAAGAGCTACAGCTAAGGATGTTGAACAACAAATTGCGGCGGCTTTTCAGCGACATGCAAATATTGATGCACGTAATATTCAAATCGAAATCGATAAAGATCGGGCGATCTTGCGAGGCACCGTACGTTCATTGGCTGAAATGGGAGATGCAGTAGATGCTGCATGGGCCGCACCCGGTATCTCCAAAGTGGAGAATGAGCTGACGGTTAAATTAGCCGATTATCCACGCTATGATGATTAATGACATTTGATTGAAAGCCTATGAGGCATATACTGTGATTCATTTCACTGCTGTTTGTTTATATAGTTATTAACTATAGTTGCAGGATTAGTCGACTATAAAATTTTAAAACGGTGATTATTACAATAACAATGAATCCGGCAATTGATCGGGGTGTTTCTGTCGAGAAGATGACACCGGAAAAAAAGATGCGTTGCGTTCAGGAGAGCCTTGAAGTAGGAGGCGGAGGAATTAACGTTAGTAAAGCCATCAAAGAACTGGGAGGTTTAAGTTATGCTATTTTTCCTTCCGGCGGAGAGAACGGTCGATATTTCGAAGAGATTTTAGCCGATAAAGATATACCACATACAGCCATTAAAGTGGCCAGCAATACACGCGAGAACCTAACGGTCGTTGAAACTGCCTCTAATTTCGAGTACCGATTCGTGATGCCCGGACATGAACTCAGCTCCACCGAATTCGACCGTTGTTTTTCAGCAATTGTTATGCTAAGCCCACTGGCAGACATTATGGTAGTAAGTGGAAGCTCACCTAAGGGCGTGCCGGACGACTTCTATTTACGTCTTGCAGAAGTTGCCAGAAAGAGCAATGCCTTATTGGTGATTGATGCATCAGGCAAATCCTTAAAGCTTGCGTTAGAAGCCGGAACTTATTTGCTCAAGCCCAATTTGTCCGAACTTGCCAGTTTGGTAAATAAGGAAAGTGTTGACGAAGAAGAGGTTAAAGCCATCGGTCAGGATATTATTGGTAAAGGACAGTGTAAGATGTTGGTGGTTTCTCTGGGTAAACGTGGTGCTATCTTATTGGCGGATGGTGTATACGAAGAAATCGAAGCACCACCCGTGCAGCGAGTGAGTACAGTGGGAGCCGGAGATAGTATGGTGGCCGGAATGGTATGGATGCTTCAGCAAAAGAAGAGTTTTTCGGAGGTAGCCAGATTTGGCGTGGCTTGTGGTACGGCGGCAACGTTAAATAGCGGTACACAGCTCTTTCATAAGAGGGATGTTTATAAGCTATATAAATTAGTTAAAACAAAGGAGCTGAAATTATGAAAATCTTGGTTACAACGGATTTATCATCTAATTCTAAAGGAGGAATACGCTTTGCTTTGCAACTTGCCGAGCACTATCAATATGAATTAACATTTTTTTATACCTATCACAACGAGAGACCTACTTGGAATGACCTATCTTATAAAGGATTTCAAAACACTGAACTGCAAAATGAACGTATAAAATTGATAAGGTTTATTCGCAAAGTTGCCGGAAGCATAGATCTTCAGCAGCTACAGCTTTATTATCACGTTCAAGAATCGCTGTTCGTTGCGCAGCACATTCTCCAGTATGCGCAGCTCCATCAATTTACATTTATTTGTATAGGTCGAAGCGCGGCCGGATGGCATCGAAAACTGTTTGGAAGTGTGGCTAATATATTAATAAAACAATCACATGTTCCTATCATCATTGTACCTCCTGATTATAGAAGAAGAAAACTCCGAAACGTATTATATGCTTCCGACTTAACGAATTTCGAAAGCGAGTTAAACATGGTGTTGGTTTGTATGGAAACCCTTAAGCTAAAAGTAGACATCCTTCACTTTTCGCTTCCCTCAGATCAGCTCAATAACAAAGTAGCCTCTGCAACAGAAATTATTTCTAAGCTGCCCCCCAATACTGTCCAATTTTTTCAAGAGAAGTACAATTTTGAGGAGCCTCTCGTAAAGCATTTAGCTGTACAGTTAGCCAAATTTAACCCCTCTATACTTGTTATGTTTACAGATCAGCAGCGCACCTTCTTTGAGAAATTGTTTCTCGGTAGTGACACTGTTTCATTTTCTTCGTTGGCCAAATGGCCAATGCTGGTTTTTCCGAAACCGCTTACCTGATCAATCTCATTATGTCAAATAACCTAAATCATTAAGAATTATTTATTTAAGGAACTTAGTTATTATTTCTAAATTCAATATTATGTCAAACTTAGTTAAAGCTACTGACTTCCCATCATTTAGGTCAATGATGGAAGATTTCTGGAACACCGATGGCTTCTTTAGCAAACCGATCTTTAGCAAAACTTCTCTACCGCCGGTTAATATCCGCGATACGAAGGACTATTATGAATTAACATTAGCTGCGCCCGGGTATAAAAAAGATGATTTCAAGATTGCCATTGAAGACGGTATGATCAGCATTAGTGCCGAACATAAGTCAGAAAAGAAAGAAGAGAAGGAAAATTACACGCGGCATGAATTTCATCAGGAAGAATTTACGCGCGTATTTAGTTTGCCTGAAAATGTGACAGAAGATGCTATTAAAGCAAAGTATCAGGACGGTATTTTACAAATTGAACTAAAAAAAACAGCGAAATCCCCGTCTAATAAAAAAACGGTGCAAGTTTCTTAAGCGGAATCAATTTTGGGGGCAATTATATGCCCCTAAAATGTAAATTTGCGATATGGACGTTCTGGATCAAATTGAAGAATTTAGGTATTCGCCGCAATTAAGAGAGATGTTGTATGCAAATAGCATACAGAAGACCTATAATGCAGGACATGTTATTTTAAGCGAACATGCGTACATCCGTTCAATCCCTATTGTTACAAAGGGTACATTAAAGGTTATCCGTACAGAAGAAGACGGACGAGAGATTTTACTATATTACATCAAGGCCGGCGAAAGTTGCATCATGTCATTTTTAGGAGGACTTCACAACGAAACGAGTAAGGTTAGGGCCGAAGTGGAGGAAGACGCCGAAATTCGCTTCCTGCCCATGGAAAAGGTCTCATTGTTCATTAGAGAATACCCACAGTGGCTCGATTACATTTTTCGCCTCTATCACAAACGTTTTGAAGAATTACTGGATATGGTGAACGCAATTGCGTTTAAGAAAGTTGACGAACGATTGCTAACGCTATTACGGAAAAAAAAAGAACTTTCGGGAAACAATATGCTGAGCATTACGCACGAGCAATTGGCGAACGAACTTGGTACCGCACGTGTGGTTGTTTCCAGACTTTTAAAACAGCTCGAAGACGATGGTACGGTAAAGCTCGGTAGAAATAAAATCGTTCTTGTGTAACAAAAGTAGCTGTACAGATCTTTGAATTGACGGACCTTTGATCCATCTAATAAAAAAGAAATGGACTTCATCGGTTATTTTGCGTCAATTTTAATAGGTATCTCGCTGGGACTGATCGGAAGCGGCGGTAGTATCCTTACCGTACCGGTATTAGTTTATCTGTTTCATATTGACGTTATAACCGCTACGACCTATTCGTTGTTTATCGTTGGCTTAAGCAGTGCCGCAGGTACATTTCCCTATTTTAGGGGAAATATGGTGGATATTAAAACTGCATTAATTTTCGGTATACCTTCCGTCTTGGCAGTTTTCTTTAGCAGACGGGTCATTGTACCGGCGATACCGGAATCTGTATTTGAAATTGGCAATTTAGCCGTCACGAGAAGCACCCTTCTCCTTTCCATCTTTGCCGTGTTAATGGTAATAGCCTCCTATAGCATGATCGCAAAATCGGAAGAAGCTGACCAACCAAAAGTAAACAGGCAAAAGCCATTTAGTAATTTACGTATCCTATCGTTGGGTGCGCTCGTAGGACTTGTTACAGGATTGGTTGGAGCAGGAGGTGGTTTCCTTATAGTTCCGGCACTTATAGGTTTCCTTAAAACGCCTATAAAGACAGCTATAGGGACATCGCTGTTAATCGTTGCTATCAACTCCTTAACAGGATTTCTATTCTCAGTAACATTTATTGCCATCAATTGGTGCTTCCTCCTATCGGTCACCTTGATGGCCTTTCTAGGCATTTTTGTTGGTAGTAAGTTGGTAAAAAAAATTGAAGGAAGAAGACTACGGTTTGCCTTTGGCTGGTTTGTTTTGATTATGGGTATTTATATCCTTTTAAGAGAATTGTTGTTCAAGTAGCGCACTGACTTGCGTCGTGTAACCAAAGTAACTGTACGATAAAAAATTAGTTTACAACTTTAACAGATCATTAAATATTACATATCATGTTTTTTCAACACATTTATGATAAGAGTTTATCACAGAGCAGCTATCTGATAGGCTGCCAAACAATTGGGAAGGCTATTGTGCTTGACGCCAAGAGGGACATCGATACCTATTTAGCGCTTGCTGAGGAAAATAACCTGACGATAACCCACATTGCGGAAACCCATATTCACGCAGATTTTCTTTGCGGATCACGCGAATTGGCTGCAGTGACAGGGGCAGAACTTTACCTGTCTGATGAGGGAGGAGCCGCTTGGCAGTACGAGTTTCCGCACATCGGTCTAAAAGATGGTGATAAAATTACTATCGGTAAACTTACATTAGACGTGATACACACACCCGGGCACACACCCGAAAGCATCAGCTTTCTACTTACAGATCATGCCGCAAGTGATCAACCTGTAATGATCTTCACAGGCGATTTCATATTTGTCGGCGATGTTGGTAGACCTGATCTTTTAGAGAAGGCGGCCGGATTTTCCGGTACAACGGAGCGGGGTGTTCAACAGTTATACCAATCGCTTCGGAAATTTGCAGATCTTCCCGATTATGTTCAGGTCTGGTCAGGACATGGGGCCGGTTCCGCTTGCGGTAAGTCGCTCGGGTCGGTACCGAGTTCCACCGTCGGTTATGAAAAAATCAGGAACTGGGCATTTCAATTATATGGAAATGAGGAAAAGTTTGCGGACTATTTATTGGCCGATCAACCTGAGGCACCACGATACTTTGCCATGATGAAGCGTCTCAATAAGGAAAGGCGACCGTTGTTGGCAGCTATTCCTCCGCATCCGAAATTAACAAAAGAACAGTTCAAAGCCGCTTATGATCAAGGAATCCAAATTATTGATACTAGGGATAAACGCCTCTTTGCTAAGGGATTTCTTTTGCAAAGCATTAATATACAGGCGAATAATTCATTTTCAACGTGGATGGGTTGGCTGCTGAGCTATGAAGAACAATTCATGCTGATAGCGGATGACGAGCAAATGAGCGATTTGACGCGAAAATTAATGCGTATCGGCCTCGATAACATACTAGGTTATATATCAGATATATGTGATGTGGGTGTTGAGCTGCAAAAAGCAGATGTGCTCTCGCTGTCCGAATTCAAAAGTTACCTAAACAGGAACGATGTGCAGTTAGTAGATGTGCGGAGTGCTTCAGAATACCGTGAGGCACATATTGAAGGTTCCCATAATATTTTCGTTGGCACCTTGACAAGCAATCTGAACAAAATCGATAAAGATAAACATTTAGTCGTTTATTGCCAGTCCGGCGATCGAGCTACCATAGCTCACTCAATTTTAATAAAAAACGGATTCAATAATGTAAAGTACTATACAGGAGGGATGAAGGAATGGTTGGAAAACAAAGAGCCTGTTATAACAAAATCAGTTTTGTAGCTGGGAGTGTACAAGAGCGCAAAATTAACTATAATTTATAAAACATGTTAGAACTTATTAAACAACCTTGGCCCTGGTACATTGCCGGGCCACTCATTGGCTTAACGGTTCCGATACTGTTAATTATCGGAAATAAATCCTTCGGTATCAGCTCTTCACTGCGGCACATTTGCGCGGCATGCGTACCTGCCAATATCCCTTTCTTCAAATATAACTGGAGAAGAGAGTCGTGGAACTTGTTTTTTGTCGTTGGTATTCTTATGGGCGGCTTCATCGCTAAAAACCAGCTTTCTGATGCCGATCCGATTAAGTTAGATCCTCGGTTGGTATCAGAACTCACAGATTATGGCATTACGGATTACAGCAGCTTAATACCTCATGATCTTATGAGTTGGTCAAGTCTCTTCACCCTGCGAGGTTTCATTATCCTCATATTTGGCGGATTCCTCATAGGTTTTGGTAGCCGCTATGCAGGAGGATGTACCAGCGGACACGCTATTATGGGGCTATCTAATCTACAATGGCCATCATTGGTAGCAACCATCAGTTTTATGGCAGGCGGTTTTATTATGGCTAATTTTATACTCCCCCTTATCCTAACACTTTAATAAATATAAACATGCATTTAAAGATAATTGAAAGAAATAATAACGAAGAGCAAAATAGGAGGGACGTCACTGAAAACGACTCAAGGCGTCGTTGGTATCCAAATTTTAAATATCTGTTAGTGGGCATTTTTTTTGGGATTATATTCGTGAAATCCGAAGCGATCAGTTGGTTTCGTATACAGGAAATGTTCCGTTTGCAATCCTTTCACATGTACGGCATTATTGCAAGTGCCGTAGTTGTTGGTATAATATCTATAGGCATAATTAAAAGGTTTAATATCAAAACAATGGGTGGCGAGCCGATCGAATTTCAAGCAAAAAAATTCAATCGTGGGCAGTTGTATGGCGGGTTGCTCTTTGGATTTGGTTGGGCAATCACCGGAGCCTGCCCAGGCCCATTGTTTGCGCAAATAGGAACCGGAGCTCTTGTGATTGGAATAAGCCTTTTGAGTGCTATATTCGGAACGTGGGTTTATGGCTTATTAAGGGATAGACTGCCACATTAAGGTAAAGGCTTAAATAATAAGCTACTACAGTTTATCCCTATAAGATTACCTTTCGGAACGTCAGATTGATCCTCGGCCCCATGATCACGTTCGATTTTGCTATCCTATGTTCCCAGTGAAGTTGCAGATCGCCTTTCATGAGCAGAAGGGAGCCGTGCTGCAGCTTGATGGAGTAGCGACCGGTATGGTCGTCCTTCCTGCGGAAATCAAAGCTCCGTTCGGCTCCCAGGCTCAGGGAGGCTATTTCGGTTTTGCGGCCGGGCACCGTATCCTTGTCGGCATGCCAGGCCACCGAATCATTTCCATCGCGGTAGAGGTTCAGCAGCACGCCCTGAAAGGCCATGCCGGTAAAGGCCTCTATGCGCTGCCTTACCATCTGCAGTTCCGGCAGCCAGGGTATCGGTTCACGCCGGTCATCTGCCCTCAGCGGGCGGTCTCCGTACCATGCCGTCAATCTGGGCGTTACCACCTCCTTATCGTACATCTTAACTTTGGTCTGCTGCCAGGGCACATTATGCAATAAAAAAGTAAGCAGCGTATCCGCCTCCGGCCGTTCCAGAAAGCCTGGCGTATAATCCATCAGTTCCCGTGGCAGTACCAATTGCCGGTTATCATCAAACAATTTCCCCTGCATCTCCAATCAATTAAAATTTACCTGAAATTACGTCCTTTCGGAAACAGCTCCAGTTGAGCATCAACCCGTACCTGCGTCCTTTTGTTTTTGGCAGGGAAGACATGGCCGTCTTTTTCATCGGCGGGCGAGAGTGTCCGCAGCTCGGCCTGCTTTCTTTCCTTCGGACCGAGCAGCGTGAGCAGCCCGGAGAGGTTGTAGAGCCTTTTGGCCACCACATGGGTAACCTGTCCCTCGCGCTGCAGTTTACCCTCTACCATCAACAGCTGCGAGTAGAGGATTTCCTTCCGGTACCGTTCAAAGAGACTCGCAAAGGCCACCAGGTTGGCCACGCCCGTTTCGTCCTCGATCGTGATGAAACAGACACCGCCCGCCGTTCCCGGGCGCTGCCGTACCAGTACCAGTCCGGCCACCCGAACGGGCGTGCCATCGGGCCATCGGTCCAGTTCCCTCGTGGTCAGGATATCCCGCTCATAAAGCTGCCGCCGGATAAAACTCACCGGATGCGCCTTCAGCGAAAGTGCCAGCGAGCTGTAATCCTGCAGCACATGTTCCGATTCTGACATCGCCGGCAACCGCACCTTTTCTTCCGGTGTGCTCGCCGAAGGCTGCCCTTCAAAGATGCCCATGGGACGGTCATGGAGGGCCGACACCTCCCAGAGCGCCTGCCTGCGGTCCATGCCCATCGAGCGGAACGCATCGGCATCCGCCAGGCGCTCCAGCGAAGCGATGGAAACCCCTGCATCCGGCAGGAAATGGATATGCGTATAAGGTCTCTTCCGCGCCCGTACCAGCGCTTCCATTTCCTCCCGGTTCATTCCCTTAACCTGCCTGAAACCCAGGCGCAGCGCGCAGTAGGGGCCTGTTTTCTCCTCCAGGGTATTGTCCCAATGGGAAAAGTTGACGTCAACGGGCCTTACCGTCACGCCATGCTCCCGCGCATCGCGCACAATCTGCGCCGGGGCATAAAAGCCCATGGGCTGGCTGTTCAGCAGCGCTGCGGCAAACACATCTGGGTAGTGATGCTTCAGCCAGCAGGAAACGTAAACCAAGAGGGCAAAACTGGCCGCATGGCTTTCGGGAAAGCCGTAGCTTCCGAAACCTTCCAGCTGGCGGAACACCCTTTCGGCAAATTCCTTTTTATAGCCCCGTGATACCATGCCGTCGATCAGCTTCCTTTCGAACCGGCTCACCAGACCCTTCGCCTTAAAGGTGGCCATGCTGCGCCGCAGTTCATCCGCTTCGGCAGGGGTGAAGCCCGCGGCCACAATGGCGATTTTCATGGCCTGTTCCTGAAAGAGGGGCACGCCCAGTGTCTTGCCCAGAATCGCTTCCAGCTCGGGAGAGGGATATTCCACCTCCTCCTCACCGTTGCGCCTGCGCAGGTAGGGGTGTACCATATCCCCCTGGATCGGGCCCGGCCGTACAATGGCCACCTCGATCACCAGGTCGTAAAAGTTCCGCGGCCGCAGGCGCGGCAGCATCGATTGCTGCGCGCGGCTCTCGATCTGGAATACCCCGATGGTATCGGCCGCGCTGATCATATCGTACACCTCGGGGTCATCCTGCGGTACGGTGGCCAGCGTCAGCTCCAGGCCGTGATGTGCCCGTGCCAGATCAAAGGCCTTGCGGATGCAGGTCAGCATGCCCAGTGCCAGCACGTCGATCTTGAGGAAGCCCAGCGCATCGATATCGTCCTTGTTCCATTCGATGTTGGTGCGGTCCTCCATCCGTGCGTTGATCACCGGACACAGGTCGGTCAGTTTACCGTCCGTGATCACAAAACCGCCCGTATGCTGGCCCAGCTGGCGCGGAAAACCCATAAACTGCCGTGTCAGTTCCAGCACCTTTACCAGGTGAGGGTCCTTCGGGTTGAAGCCGTGCTCCGAAATGCGATCGCCCTCAAACCATTCGTCGGTAAACTCCCAGATGGAGCTCGACAGGCGGTTGATGGCATCCACCGACATGCCCATGGCCTTCGCCACATCCCGCACCGCGCCTTTCTGGCGGAGCTGGGTCACCGTGGCCACAATGCCCGCGCGGTCGCGTCCGTATTTTTCATAGATATACTGGATGATCTCTTCGCGGCGTTCGTGCTCAAAATCCACGTCAATGTCGGGCGGCTCGTTCCGGGCCGAAGAGATAAAGCGCTCGAAGAGCAGGTCAAACTTCGTCGGGTTCACCGCCGTGATGCCCAGGCAGAAACAGATGGTGGAGTTGGCGGCCGAGCCGCGGCCCTGGCAGAGGATGCCGCGCGAGCGGGCCTCCCGTACAATGTCATATACCGTAAGGAAGTAGGGCGCATAATCCATCTCCGCAATGAATTTCAGTTCGTGCACAATGGCCGATGAAACCTTTTCCGGCAGCGGATCACCGAAAAAGCCGTAAGCTCCCTGCCACGCCAGCCGGGTCAGTTCCTCCAGCGGCGTGCGTCCGTCCGGCATGATCTCCCTTGGGTACACATACTTCAGGCTGTCGAGGTTGAAGCGGCAGGCCTCCGCGATCCGCCGGGTGTTTTCGATGGCCTGCGGATATTTTCCAAAAAGGCGTTCCATCTCCCCGGCGGGCTTCAGGTAGCGTTCCGCATTCCCGTAAAGCAGGTAACCCGCATTGTAGATCGTTTTCTTTTCGCGCACACAGGTCACGATGTCCTGCAGCTGCCGCCGCTCGGGGCTGTGGAAATGCACATCGTTGGTGGCCACCATCGGTATGCCGAAATCCGCTTCCAGTTCCGCTATGCGGTAGAGCCTTTTGGCGTCGCTGCCCCTGTACAGCCAGGAGGCCGCCACATAGAGTTGCCGGCCGAAGGCCTTTTTATATTCCAGCAGCTCCCTTCTGAAATCCTCTCCGAAATCAAATTCGTCATCAAGATCAACGGGAGGCAGGGAAATAAAGATCATGCCCTCTGCATAGCGATATACATCGGCCTTATAGAGCTCGCATTTCCCCTTTTCCGTCCGCCGGTTGCCTTCGGTCAGCAGCGCCGAGAGACGGGCGTAAGCATCCCTGTCCGTCGGGTAGGCCAGCAGGGGAGGGCCGTCCACAAGATTGAGGCGTGCGGCAGGGATGATACGCAGACCGTATTTTTTCGCAGCGCTGTGTGCCCGCACAATACCCGCCAGGGTGTTGTGGTCGGTTATGGCCATGCTCCCATAACCGAGCGCCGCGGCCTGTTCCACCAGTTCCTCCAGGTGCGAGGCACCGCGGAGGAAGCTGAAATTCGAAGTGACCTGTAATTCCGTATAATCCATAAACCGTTAAGCAAAAAAACCATGCATGAACCATTCCGGCTCGCCCTCGCCATCATAATGCCCCGATCGGAAGAGCCAGTAGCGCGCGCCCTCTTCATCCTCCACGCGGTAGTAATCGCGCTGCGGACCCGTCTCGATCCACCATTCCCTTTCGATGCGCTCGGGCCCGTCCGCCTTTTTCACCTTATGCCTTTTCCCTTTGTACACAAAAACCATGGGCGGGTAATCCGGCACGGGAGCCGATACCCGGATGGGCTCCGGCTCGGGCAGCAGGTAAATCGGGCGCGGCTCATCGATAGGCCAGGGGATGGCCGGCCGTTCGTCATAAGAGGTGGCAGGCCTGATGGAGCGCTCCGGCCAGTGGTGCTCATCCGGCAGATAGCGGCGGATGGCATCGTGGCCGGCACGCGTGGCGATCCGGTCGAGCAGATTGCCGATCTCCGTACTTTCATAGACACCGCCATCGTTCCACAACTTCTCCTGTCGGGCATCCAGATCCTCCACAACGGGCGCTTCCAGTATAAAAAGCTCGATGCCCAGACCGGGGGCAATGGTACCGATCTTTTCGCCGAACAGGCGGAAGAGGTGATGCCGGTCACGCGAAGGGCGGCCGGTGCCTATCTGGATCTGCTGTACCTTACCATCTATACGGAAAGACCGGAAAACCGCCTTCCGCAGCCCCATCCCATCCTCCAGCAGATTCCGTGTAAGCATTTCCAACAACGTCTCCAGCGCCATTTCAATGGCCTTTCGCGTCCGTACCGGCTCCAGACAGGGCAGGCGTTCCGCATAAGGTGCCGGCGGCCGCACCGGTTCCAGCGGTTCGGGAGAGGTGCCCAGCGCCTGACCGATGCGGTTGAGCAACTGCTCACCGAAACGGCGGCGCAGTACCGTACGGGGCATGCCGATAAAATCACCGATGTGGGTAAGGCCCAGCTTCTGCATGCGTTCCGTTATGGCCCGGTCCAAACGCAGCGCGGCAGGGGGGAGGGGCATCAGGGCCGCCAGCTGCCCACCCGGAGCAACCACGGCGCCATCCGTTCCATAACGGGCCACGGCCCATGCCGTTCCGATGGTGTCGGCCATGGCCATCCGCACATCATAGCCCGCGCCTTTCAGTTTCCCGGCAATCTCTCCCATATAGGGCCTTTCCCCTTTCCATAGGTGGGTGCAGCCGCTCGCATCCAGTATCAGCCCGTCCGGCAGATCGACGCCCGCCATCGGCGTATAGCGCAGACACTGTTCGGCCAGACGCTTCAGTAATTTTTCCGCCCGGTGGGGCTCATAATCGAAGACCTCCAGATCGGGATAAAGGGCACGCGCATCGGCCAGTACCATATTCACGGTAACACCTTCCGCCGCTGCCCCGGGGCTCAGGGCCCGGATCACCATGCGCCCCCGCTCGGGCGCGGCCAGTACAAAAGCCTTTCCGCGCAGTTCCGGCCGGTGGATGGCCAGGTCATCCGTGAGCAGATGACGGAATGCTATCGCAACATATCTTTTCATCATGTACCGGTATGTGTATAGACTTTCTTTTTAACGGGGGCATCGGGCGCAATGTGCCGGAAGTTACCGGCCTTCCAGCACAGGTGCCAGGTGCCGGGCCTTCCGTTGCGTATCTTCCCGAGCTGCACTTCCCACAGCGGGTGGCCGATGCCCGGCAGGCGTCCGTCCTGCAGGCTGCTCAGGGGGCGTATGTTCCAGCGCGAGACGCAGGCCAGGTTATTCAGGCGCCGCGGGCGATAGCGGTGCAGAAAGCCCGTAACACGGCTCTGCTCCACGGCCAGCTGCAGGCGGCGCGAGGCCGTCAGGTCCAGGTCGCGGATTTCGCCCACCACAGCGGCGAGCGAAGGGCACTTAAGCGCCTCCTCCAGCACCCAGAGGGCATCCTTTTCCCCATGCAGGTTGATGAAGATCACCCGGTGGGGCTCAATGCCGAAACCCAGCAGAGAGGGCGGAAACAAACGCTTGCCGATGCTCACCCAGAGGCAGGGACCCTTCCGCTGCATCAGGCGGCCGATCAGGCAGGCGATGAAGCCGGTAGATGCCGCCGCTTCCTCCGCACTGTTACTGATAAATTCATGGATGGCCCCGAGCGGAAAGGTACCCATCGGGAAGGCCTTTTCCATCGGCCCCAGATCCCCGGGCAGTTCATCGCTTCCGTTCGGAGCGGAAAAACCCTCCGCTGCCAGAATCATTTTCCGCAGCTCCTCCACCACTGACTTTTTCTTCAACGAGGTTTCCATATCCCGATTTTATTTTTAATTTTGTCACCATTGGTAACAAAATGAATGTCATCAATAATAACAATACAAAATGGAAGCTGCAAAAGTTTTTTTCAGAAGCAATCTCCGGTTTCTCCGCAACCGCAAAAAATACAGTCAGGAACACCTGGCACAGCTGCTGGGCCTTACACGCAGTAAATATACCGCACTGGAGAACGGGCAGACGGAGAATCCGCCACTGGTCGACCTGATCCGGTTGTCCGAGTTCTTCAGAATCCCCGTGGATTACCTGCTCCGGCAGGACCTGGGCCGCTGGAGCGAATACGAACTGCGCAAGCTGGAAACGGGGGCAAAGGAATATATCAACGGGAAGAACCTGCGCGTACTTTCCATTACCGTTACGCCCGATAATAAGGAAAACATGGAGTATGTACCCGTAAAGGCCAAGGCAGGCTATGCCGCGGGCCATGCCGATCCCGAGTTTCTGGCGGCGCTGCCCAAATTTTCGCTGCCGAACCTTCCGGCCGGGGGTACCTACCGGATGTTCCCCACTACGGGCGATTCGATGCTGCCCATTCCCGAGGGGAGCGATGTGGTGGCCCGTTATGTGCAGGACTGGAAAACCCTGAAGCCCGACAGCCTGTGCATCGTTATCCTCAAAGGTGAACGGGATTTCGTGTTCAAGCAGGTTACCCTGCAAGGGGACGGTACCGTGCTGCTCCGCTCGCTCAATAAAAATTATGCGCCCTATACCGTAAGGGTGGATGAGGTGCTGGAAATCTGGCAGTATGTAAAGCACCAGACCGATAAGCTGCCCGAAGCCGGAACCGACCTGCAGGAAATCAGGCAGCTCCTTCTTGATGTAAAAAAGCGGGTCGAAAAAATATAAGGCTTGGAATTATTAAACAGAACAGATGGACGAACCCTTTTTCATAACCATAAATTACCGGAATACCGAACATAGTTTCGAAAGCCGTATCCGCTGGATGGGCTATACCCATAAGATCGAGGTGGAAGTATTCGGCACCATGGTGCATTTCGAGCCCGATGAAGAACGGAATTACCGGGCCATATTGGTAGATCCGACTGCCGACACGTCAAAAGAACTAAAGCCGGGGCTTTTGCAGGCAATCGCAAGCTATCTGGAAGAGCAGGTTAAATCGAAGTAAATGTTACTGTTGGCCACCTGGCTCTTTAGCTAAACACTTTGCCTCTGCACTTGTTAGAAAAAGAAAAAGTGCCCTCCTTCATTCATGAAAATTGCAACGTTCAATATCAACGGCATCAATGGCCGTTTACCCGTTCTGCTCCGCTGGCTACGGGAAGAAGAGCCCGACGTGGTGTGTTTGCAGGAGCTCAAAGCGCCCCAAAACCGCTTTCCCTTAAAAGCCATCCAAGAGGCAGGTTACCAAGCTATCTGGCACGGACAGAAAAGCTGGAACGGGGTGGCAATTTTATCGAAATTGGGAGAGATCACAGAGGTGACCCGCGTGCTTCCCGGTAACGTGGAAGATAACCATAGCCGGTACCTCGAGGCGATCATTGATGACACGCTTATCTCCTGTTTGTATCTGCCCAACGGCAATCCCTATCCCGGGCCTAAATTTGACTATAAGATGGCCTGGATCAAACGCTTTAAAAGACGGGCTGCCCAGCTAATAAAAATGGACATTCCCGCCATTTTAATCGGTGATTTTAACATTATCCCTACAGAGCTGGACGTTTACAAACCCCAAAAATGGGAAAACAACGCCCTGTACCGCATGGAGGCAAGAAAGGAATTTAAATCTCTGCTCAAACAGGGATGGATGGATTCCGTCCGTAGGCTATTTCCCGATCAGGCAGTCTATACCTTTTGGGATTACCTCTGGAATGCCTATGGGCGTAATGCAGGCCTCCGATTGGATCACATTTTGCTGAGCCCCAAAATTGCGCCCCGGTTGATCGAGGGCGGCATCGACAGGCATGTCCGTGGCTGGGAAAAGAGCAGTGACCATGCGCCGGTATGGATCAGATTGAAACCTACGTGAATCTGTTAGGTTTTCTGCTACGCTGTTAAGAATTTTCGAACAATTAAATAATTTACGTATCGATATATAGACAACAAGAAATGCCAAGTGACACTTTCTGGCCTATAGCTAGCGATTCATCACGTTTATCACTGTCTTTTGGATGCCGTAGTGGGAGAGGCTTTAGCACTATATTATGCTGTTTGTAGTAGCGGTCTTTTTATCGAAATAGATTTAGGCTTAATACATTTCTGCGCCTGAGAAAGAGTGTCTTTAAAGGCTTAGGTACGCTTTTATGATCGTTTTGTGAAACGCTATTATGAGGTAATCGTTTTATGCAAAGGGATAAGAAAATCTGTTGGAACCTTGTCAGCTCAATCCTTAATTTGGTTAATAAAACCGAAATATATCAAACATAAGAAGAAAACCAATGAATGCTACTGTGCCCGCAGTTGATAAAAAATAATTTCCCGTTTTACGCATACCCGTGGATCGTGTGATTTCCCTTTCTTTCGCGTATTTATAATAGTATGCGATTCCTATTGTGTGGGTTACACCTGCAATGATAAATAATACAAGCGGTACAAGGCGTCAATCAATTGTGAAAGTGCCAATTTTCGCAATACAAGTTTTTGGGATAAACAATATTAGTTCTTAGTTAGCCTTCCCCACAACTGAAAGTGGTTCCAGAAAACAGACGTTTATTTGTGACAAAAAACGTCAGATTTTAGCGATATTTATAAAAATTTAAATGCTATAATCTCGCTACAATAAGAGGAGTCAGCAGGTCAGAAGACACTGTTATATTGCGAGGCGATATCTTGAGCAGGACAACCTGGTTTACATCATAATGATTTAATGACGCTCGTACTAGCTATTAATACTATAAAGAAAGCATGAAAGACTTTATAAAAGACAATTGTATTGCAATTGCCGGTGTAGTAATATCTATAATCTCTCTGATTCGAACCTTTAGAGAAGGTAAAATCTACATTGATGCTGTATATAGTTTTTATGGCCCTGAAAACACAATAACGATTTACAACAATTCTACACGTAAAGTAACGATTACTTACTTTGAAATCTATCATTCTATCTGGAAATGCTTTTTTAAAAAAGAATCTGCATGGACATGGTACGATGAAGGACAAACTAGTCGTTATGTAATAGCTCCTTACGAAAGTTACGATATAATATTTGATGAGCACAATAAATATAATGATTCTGTTGATAGAATTTTTAACAAGAAAGGTAGGGTTTATATTAAGATCGTTATTGCTGGGCAAAAGAAGAAAATTGTTAGGCTTCGATAGAGCGCAAAATATCCACGTCAACCATTTCTATAAAAATATCCGACCCGTTACCTATACGTTAGACTAGCGATTTCGTCACCTTAACTTTTCCTCAGCATTTGTTAGTATAGCGATTCCTTTTACCAACGCAGCGATTTCAAAAGAAATGCCTACGCTATTTATACCTTTATAACCATCCTTATTATATTTCTCAAAGATCGTCTTGGCTCTTTCATAAGAACCAGAGAAATTTTGCTTGTTCTGTTCCAAAAAATGGACTAATAAACCTTATTAATAACCTCCATAGCCTTTTTGTATGCTACGGTAGTTTCTTTGAACTGCTCTTTGAAAAAATAAAATAGGGCGATTTTATATTGTGGTATTTCCAAAAATATAAAATCGTCAATCGTATGGAAGAAATGAAAATGTTGGTTTGAGGTTTTGAAAATGAGTAAGGAATTGACGTGGTTTGCTTTATCCTTTACCGCTAGGCGTTTGTGAGCGTATCGAATTGTAGACAATATCTTTGCAGGTGAATATCCTTTGTTAGGTAGTAGCAAGTATAAAGGAAAATCACTTAGATATGGAATATGTTTTCCATTTTTTGGACTTAGAAATTTTTTGGAAATATTCATGATTTGAAATTTATAATCAATAGTTTCAAGCCAGCGAATTATATGTTGCAGTTCGAAAATATTGAAAGCAAAGTCTTTCTCAAATCCTTCGTGAAACAGTTTTTGTATATACCTTTCCAAACTATTGAGCAATTCAGCATTGCATGTTGAGCAGGTTGGAATCGTTGCTTTATTGTACGTTACTGTGTGCCCGTTTACGGTGATATCAAAATATTTTTTTGTATCTTTTCGAAAGCACCACCGTGGTATAATATGCTCTCTTGTTATGTTAAGATGGGATCCACAAACCATACAGATGAGATATTCGTTATTTTTGACAACTTCTTCATTTACGCGCAATACATAATTGTGATAAACGAATTCCATCACTGAGAGATTGTTTCTTCTGATTATACCACGAAGTATCCTTAGTTTTGCATTTAGTCCTTTTAACTCGACAGAATTATTGCTCATTTTCTATACCTTTTCCTAACTTCTCGAATTTGCCCGCAGTGATCATACTTTTCATAATATTCGATCGGTTTATTTCGCATAATATAACCATATATTCGCCTAACGAGCCAACCTATGAAAAATAAGCCGCCTACAAATGGCAACTTTTGATCCGGTAATTTATCAAGTATATTGATGATTTCTTGAAAGTCCATAGCATCACTATTTAAATTATGATGCTATCCACTTATCGTCGTGAAGGCACTCCAATTATAAGAAATATTTTTCATATTCCAAAGGACACGTAAATCAATGCTTTTAGAACTGCATTAGGGCAACTTAAGCGGTTTTATATTACATTGGTGCTGATTTTAGAACTCAGATTTCTAAAATTAGCACAAAATAAATTTCAGACGATGGGTTTATCTCACATGAGAATAGACGCAATAACTTTTTTTCATGTAGCGAAAATTGATTATATTTGAGCCAACAATCAAAGCCCAAATAAGCCTATTATCTATGCACGATATTGCACCTTATATTTTTCATAATCGAGCCGTTGCTTTTCTAGATGTTTTGGGATTTCAACAATTTCTAGGCGAATTTGATGCGGAGGCTAGGCAAAATCGGAAGCGCCTACCCGAAGAAAATGAAGACCCTATATTGGGAGGTAGGTTCACCTCTCAGAAAGCGAACGAATTTATTGCAACATTTAAAAATGCCATAGAGCAGTTAGATAAAGAAAAGTACAGATACTACCTGTTTTCAGATAATATCTGTATCACCTCCATTCAGGAGACCACCCCGAATGATTTGCAAGACCTGTTACTGGTCATCACTAAATTATATTTTGATTTCGCGAAAAAAGGATATTTCCTTAGGGGAGGAGTGGATTACGGACTTTTTATTGACGAAGAAACTATTGCAGTAGGAGTACCATTAGCCAACGCGTATTTGCTTGAATCGAAAATTGCGATATATCCTCGCATTGTGTTGTCCACAAATATTGTCGATCAATTCCAAGCATATAATCTGTTGGGCGAAAAGGAATATGACTATCCCTTTGCTGATGTTATGATCGAAGGCGAAGACGTGAAGTATTTAAATATTTTTTTGCAGGTCTTTCAAAGTGACTATGTAGAGGATAAAAGACTTTTTTTTACTGATTTTAATCAAGTAATTGGTAACCATTTAGAAGAGAATAGACAAAACGAGCGTATATACGAAAAGTACCAGTGGCTTGCCGAGCAGTTTAATATATTTATTGACAAGTTTGTTAACGAACTTGCTTTTCAGGATAGTAACTTCGACCCCGAGAGCGACGAAGATTTTCTCGAATTTGTGAAAAAACAACGGATAAATTATGGCAATTAACCTCATATACATGCCAACATTTAGGGCACGCCAACAGGAAAACCTCGTATTACGAAGCTTCAAGTTTGATGGCCACATGTACCCTATGTTAGAAATCATCAAAGAGTATGATCGAAAGAGAGACTCTGATAAACAATCTCCATTTCACGAAATCTACTTAGACCTTATTGAGACCATACAATCAGAGCGAGTGTTTGTTGACTTACCTTTATACCTAAAAGAACGGGCGTCAATGAAAAATGAGGTTATCGCATTCAGTCGTTCCGTCATTGCCAGTAAAGAACGTCGTACAAAATACTTACAATCATTGGGAGAAGCTAGCCCAAAGATGATCCCAGTAATATCATCCTATTTACACAAGACCGGGGAAATTGATACCCTGCAATGGCAAGAGGCACATCTGCGTCCAAACTTTCCGTCCATCGCTTTTAGAGTAATGTACAATCAATTCAATGAAGATTGGCCAATTATCAACCAGCTTGCCACAGCAGTAGATTTTATCATACTCGATCTTGACAATATTGCACCATATCCTAGTCCATCAGTCAGACAAATCATGAATGCATGGAGATCTTTTAGTACCTGCCCCAAGATTATACTACGCAGCGCTATAAACACCGATATACAAAACGTTGGATTAGATCATGGCGAAGTGGTGTTTGATATCGATAACGGCTTAATAGATACCTATAAACAACCCCTGCTTGGCCAATGCTTCGGCGATTATGCCGGTATTAAAAAAGATGATTTAACCTCCGGCGGAGCAATTAGTCCGGGTTTTCTTTTCTATGATGCCGTAGATAATCAATTCGTAGGCTTCAAGGGTAGTGTAAAAGAGCTTTCCGAATTTAAGAATACTATTGTGCCAGCGGTTATAAATTCCGAAGCTGCGAAGCGCATGCAAGCAAGTGGACTTCCGTATTTAGACGATCGAAATTGGGGCTGGCAAACGTTGCTCCGCATTCAGCACGAGGGCGAAACCGGAAAAAGCCAGGCAAAATTTAAACGTATTGCTATGGAACATTATCTACATTGCATTCGCGTGAAAATTGAAGCGGGAGAGCTTAAGACTTCTTAATCTTGGTAGATCAATAGCGGATCCACATTTGTGTTAAAAAAAAATTGCAAATCTATAGGCAATATGTGCTTCCAGTGTGCCAAAACAAAAGACCAGCGAGCTTCATAACGCTTTTTCAAGGCAATTTTTAAACGCTCGTTGATTTCTTGAGCAGTATATTCGCCCATAATTTCTGTGTATACAGCTGTCTTAAAAAGGCTGAGCCGTTCTTTCTTGGTAAGTACTTCCAATTGGGCAAGAGGATTAAGATAGGGACTTTTAATGGCAGACCGGTATTCCACACGCTTTTTCCCTTCAAAATACCAGATTCCGTAATGCGCTGGTACTAAACATTCCGTTTCACGCAGGTGCTTGGCATCAATTACTACCGTATTATATTCAAATATTCTATGATAATCATCACTCTGTTTCCCCAAGCGCCTCAAAGTGTCAATTTTCGACTTTACCTCAAAGCATTTCGAATCACCGTTAATTACCACAAAATCCGCTCGGCTGTTTTTTGCACGCACTTCAAATGCAGCAACGTATCCCTTCTTCCTGAACGTAGTGGCGAGCTTATATTTTAAAGACTCTTCACCATGATAGTTTGAAAAAAGAGCTTTATTAATTTTAAGATGCAGTTGGTATTTAGACAAACCGTCCGTCTTACATTTTCCGTAACAGGCCTCTACTATTTGCAGTAACTGTTGACGGTAATGCAGGGTGTTATAAGATTTTGCCAGTGCAGTATAATCTACTTTGCCCATTGTTGCAAATATAGGAAGTTTTTGGAAGTTTCAGCCTTTCGGTCTTGGTTATGATCAGGATAATGTGACAGGAGACGAGAGGATACGATCGTCGACGCGATTCTGGACAAAATAGAACACAGCTCCCAAACAGGTTGTTTTGATGCCGTGGTTATTTATCCTGCTGCGGTTATGGCAACTTCGACATTATCATCTTCTGTCTGCTTAGTGATAAGTTTCTTTAAGTTTGTGGAATGAAAGCCATCAAAATATTCAATAATATCTATTGTTTCCAATGCGATATTCCTCAATGCGTCATCAGTAATGAAGTTACTTTCATCCAAATGTTGTGTGTTTCCGTGAGAAAACCCATCACATAACTTATTTATGTTTGAGAGTTTGTCTTGTATATTATCTTTTGATATTTTTCCTACTGAAGTATCAGGCAACGTTTCAAAGTCTATTATATCTGAAATGAAGTATTCCAGGCCAGCAGATTGATTAGCGTTGGATTTCGTTGTCAATTGAGCATATTTGAAACTAAAAAATGTTTCTAATATTCGACGGATATAATTCGGCAAGTATTTTCTTGCTTCTTCATAATTCGGTGTTTCATCACTTGAAAATTCGAGAAGACTTTCCAACATATAAAAATAGGGGCTTTGGAAATTTTGTAATGACTTGGGTAAGTCGCTTATACACCCCCTATTTATAAGGTAACAGGATTTTGAAGTTTTTACTCGGAAATTTGGATTCAGAAACTTCATAAACAACAAATTGTGGCTTAGGATAAACAGTTGCCTATAATCTTTAAACTCCTTGTGTATCAAATAGGCTGTTTGATATAAGCGATTGTCATCGAGGCTTGAAATTGGATCGTCAATAACGATGATAGTATTGCCTTTATCTTTAACTTCCGTCGTGACCTTGCTCAGGAAATACGCAAAGGCCAAAGCTGTTTTCTCGCCATCGCTCAAAGTATTGCGTAGTCGCTTCCGTATTTTTTCCGAATTATTATACTTAATTAAAATGTTCTCATTATCGTCCTCTTCATTAAGGTCGATGGTGAAATGATTGATGCCGAGTTTCTCCAAATATTCCCCTACTTTTTTTGCCTCCAACTTTAAAGCGCGGAGTCTCTGCATCTTCGCAGTCGAATGTTGAATTAGTTCATTGTTGTATGTTGCGATTTGCGAGCTTAGTTCGTGGTATTTTTTTACGTTATTTTTGTCTTCGTGACCGTTCAATTCCAAGATTATTAGTTTTGAATAGAGGCGTCTGATGTCAGTTTCTAGTGTTTCGGGGCTTTTTCTCCGGGCTTGAAGGGTTGAAATCAATTCGTCCTTGAAATCAGTCAATTTTTTAATATCCTCGTTATAATTTTCAATTGCCGATTGGATGTTGGTTAACTCAAAATCTATAATCTTTGAAGAATTATTTCCTTTGTCATCAACGAGATCTGTTAGCGTCTTTATCTGGGAAGTTAATCCGTCTATCCGGACGTCAGGCATCTTGTTCTCCAGCATGGCATTGTACTTTGTGGCTTCCTGTTGCAAGGTGGTTTTTGAATCCTTGTTAGCTGTACAAAAATTTTGAGCGGTGGCCAGTTGACGCGTATGATCGGCTATGTTTTGCTTAAATTCTTCATAGCTGCTATCAAAGTATTCCCCAAATTCCTTTATTAAATCAATAATGGTGTTATTGAGATTAGAATTACATAGAGGGCAAGTTGTTTCGTCGGTCTGATTTGATTTCTCTAAAAGTAATTTTCCGAATCTGTACCAAGGCTCTATCTTACTTATATCTTCCTCGTTGACTTTGGCTTGAAAAGTTTCAATTTTGCTTTTTAAAGTGGTTACAGCTTTTTCTCTGGCGGTAGTATTAAGTAGGGTTTTCAAAGACGGAAAATCCAATGAAATTTGACTGAATGAAACATTTCCTAACTTTTCTATATCCGCGATAAGGGCTGCCTGGTCTTTACTGATTTGATATTCAGATATTTTTTGCCTGATAGCTAACTCTAAATCAGATTTATTTTCCGTAGGAATGCTTTGTACATCAGGGAAATTTGGATTTCTGAGATTGCCACTTGGGAATGTTTCCCTAAATTTTTTGTTAAATTGCTGCTTGATGGCTTCAAAACTGCTTTTATATTCCTCTTGCTCTGATTCACTCTTGCCTTTGTCTAATTCTTTTTTCTCGATGATTTCGTTTAATTCCACGATTTCAGGATCTTCCAATACCGTTTCTGCCACATTGAATTTCTGAATTTTTCCTTTCCTTCCGTCAAAAACATGGTCGGCAACAAAATTGGAATTGAAAACGTAAATACTCTTATTATTGTTGTGACCGTCTCCGGTAAGGGGATAGAGTAATGTTTCCTTGTCGGTGCAGAGGAATTTAACTTTAGCATCATCAGAGCATTTTAAATCGTCAAATAAATCTTGTTTCTTTTCGGACGGGAAGTTCTGGTTTTTAGCAATCAAGTTGAAAAGATTGGACAGAGTGGACTTTCCGCTACCATTAAATCCGAAAATCAAATTGTACTTTCTAAAATCTTCACTGCAATTCCACGAGAAATTATCGAAGATACTCAACTTCTTAATTTCGATAAATTTTAGGATACTCATAGCTGGTTAGGTCTGATAACATTAAAACGTTTTTCAAATTTAACTAATCTTTTGAAGCAATGCCTAAAATCGGTATAATTTTGTCAATCTGATAAAGATGGATTAATCTCTGACGGATGAATTATCGAAGTGTTTGTAGTGCCAAGCTAACCCGGCCTTTAACAGCTCTTTATTTAGGTTGTTTCCATCTGGTAAAAGAACAATGCCAACGGTTCTGCCATACCTGTCTATGTCTTTAACCTGTACCGTCACCACCTTTTGAAAGCAATGATCTGCAGTAAACTTTTTAGCCACTGTACCAAAATCTTGATGACTTTCCGGGCAATCTATACCATACATGCGAATCCTTACCTGCGTGTCATCTGAATCTAAGATAGTTATTGTGTCGCCATCAGCCACTCTTATGACTTTCCTTTTCACTAGAGTTTGGCAAAGAGAGATTATAGAGATGAACAGCAATAAAAATGTCAAATAAAAATTTCGCATAATGGAAAAGGTTTAGATACGGCCTATTTCGTTTTCTTACTCGGGGTAACATCCCATTCTGACTTAGGTCTTAGTTTTAAGTCTTTACAGAGAAAAGCGGCAATTTCGTTCAGGTTCACTTCCAAAGCAAGAGAAATTAGATACACCTCATCAATTGTCGGCTTAGTTGTTAGATCCACGTGCAACCGACTTATTCTATCCTTTGATATACCAGTCATCCTAGCTAGTTTAGCTTGGCTTAGTGGTTTTCTTGATAGATATAAACCAAGTTTGGTAATTGTTTCTTTTGCCAATTTTCCCTCCGTTACACTTTAAAAATACGAAGGCAAAAAAAATGTAGATAATTATTTTGTAAATGGCGCAGAATTATCTACATTTGTATTATAAAATTCGATAAATATAAATCGAGTTATAAAATATATAGGTTTGGCTTTATGCTAAACCGCATGAGCCTTGTTATCGAAAACTGCAAATTTTGAATGACGCGAGGCCATAGGGGATTTCCTTGACCGAATTTTTCGTAAATTCGCAAAAATACACGGGAAAGGTGCCCCTATTGGAAGCCGCGTCAGGGTCTTGCAGTACCTCGATAACGGCGGAAGATAGGGGATACCGCCCACCAGCTCCGCAAGAGGCTCGTTAATAGAACGAGTTATGATAGCTAAACCTAACAAAAAATTCTGTCTAAGAAACATCTTTAGCGCTCCCGAATAGGCAAGGTGCTTGGCCATTTTATGGCTTCATCTCCTTACGGTGAAGGCGCCCCACTGTACGGATTTTCAAACCAAATTATTTGCATGAACAATCTAAATCATTACAGAAATGAAGCTTTTTACAAGCTACATCAGGGAGCTTTTTGCCCAATTTAAACTAAAAAGTAATACGGTCGTTACGCGCAAACCATCATTAGTGATGAATGTGCTCATGCCAAGCGCTCAAAGATTCTTCATCCCGCTTTGCAACGGGATGATGCAGGGGGTAGAGCCTCTCAGTACGACTGGTTGTATACAAAAAATAAATAAAAAAACTACCTGTAACTCGCGAGTTACAGGAAAATGGGCTTTAAGAAGGTTTAAAGGCGTTTTTTGGTGGTTTTTTACCACTAAAATTTGCATAAAAAAGTGGGGGGAATTTAGGTGCAGATACCTTTTTTCGTCGCAAAATGCTGCCTACGAAACTATAAGAATCGGGAGGCGACTGCGCGTCCTTAAACCTTACACCGTATACCTTATAACCCTAAAGATCTTGTTCTGTGTTTGTTTGGCACACGCCCGGCAGTCCTCCTCTCCGGAGGCTGCCCACGGCGTGGCTTTTCAAGATGTTTTATTGAAAGGGAAAGTTCTTTCGGCAGACGGTGAGCCACTTCCGGGAGCTACGGCAGCCATTAAAAACACCGAAATTAGGGTATTGACTGATGCCAATGGAGCCTTTACGATAAAAGGGCATAAAAGGGAAGGAGTCTTGATTATAAGCTACCTAGGCTATGCGATAAAAGAAATCTCGTTCGATGGTAAAAGCTCAGAGGTGCTAACTGTGCGGCTGATACCTAATGAAAACGTATTGGATGAGGCAGTAGTGATAGGTTATGGGCAAACCACAAGGAGATTGAACACGGGCTCAGTCAGCAAAGTGACGGCGGAAGATATTGCCAAACAACCTGTGGGTAATCCGTTAGCGGCCCTACAAGGTAGGGTGCCTGGTATGGTGGTGACACAAACCAGCGGCGTACCGGGGGCTGCAATCAATGTGCAGATAAGAGGCAGGTCATCGTTGGATCTGGCGCGCTCACGGAACGATCCTTTATTCATTGTAGACGGTGTACCTTTCCTTATGGGCAATGAAATTGCCAACCAGCTCATAACGGCTGCCAATAATCCCACGCAAACCAGTCAGGGCGGACTAAGTCCGCTGAATCTCATCAACCCGGCCGATATTAAAAGTATCGAAGTATTGAAAGATGCGGATGCGACAGCGATATACGGAAGTAGGGGAGCCAACGGAGTGATATTGATTACAACAAAGAAAGGCCAGGCAGGGGAGTTCCGATTGAATTTTCAGAGTTATGCCGGATGGGGTGCGGTTACTCGAACGATGGATTTTATGGATACTGAACAATACCTAGCCATGCGGAGAGAGGCTTTCCGAAACGATGGCATTGAACCAATATCCGCCACAGCTCCCGATCTCTTACTTTGGGATACTACACGTTATACCGATTGGAAGAAAGAGTTGATTGGCGGGATTGCCTCTACAACAGATATGCAGCTTCGCGCTTCAGGCGGTAACCAATACACTCGCTTTAATCTAGGTGTAGGCTATAGACGGGAGGGGACTGTATTTCCCGGCGATCAGGCCGGTAAACGGACAAGTGTCAGCATGGGAGTGGATCATCGAACACCAGATAATAAGCTGGAACTGAATTTCTCGGGAATGTACAGCTACAATATCAGCGATCTTACGGCCCGCGACCTGACGCTTTATGTGAACCTCCCGCCCAATTTTCCTGCACCTCGTGATGAGAAGAACAGGCTGAAATTCAGCGAAGGTGGTGTATCCTTTGCAGCTCTCGGGCTCGAGAACCCATATGCCTATTTATTAAGAAAATACCGCGGGCATACGGCCAATTTAATCGGAAATTTACAGGCCACTTACTATATCTCTCCGGGGCTCCTGTTCAGAAGTAACTTTGGCTATAACTCGATCGTGTCGGAAGAACGCTCGACAAATCCTTCTACTTCCATCGATCCCCAAAGCGGAGCAGCGCCCTCCGCCAATTTTGCCAATGGGAACGGGAAAAGCTGGATTATTGAACCACAGCTGGAGTTTACCGAACAGTGGGGCGGCGGCAAGTTCAATGTCTTACTGGGCGCCACCTGGCAGTCGCTTGATAGCCGGAACAGCACCATCATGGCAACCGGTTTTGCCAATGATTTGTTACTGTATTCTATGAATGCTGCCGCAAATCTTAATGCCAACAATAGTTTTTCGCTCTATCGCTATACCGCACTTTTCGGCCGGCTGAACTATAGCTGGAAGGATACGTATATTATAAATCTGACCGGTAGGAGGGATGGTTCCAGTCGCTTCGGACCGGAAAATCGTTTTGCCAACTTCGGCGCACTGGGAGCGGCATGGCTCTTCGGCAACGAAGAGTGGATAAAAAATGGTTTGCCCTTTCTAAGTTTCGGAAAAATTCGGGCAAGTTATGGCGTAACAGGCAATGATCAGATCGGTGATTATCTTTATCTGGATACGTGGACTTCTACATTGAGACCCTATGATGGGTTGGGTGGTTTGAGGCCGTCGCGTTTGTACAACCCTAATTTCAAATGGGAAATCAATAAAAAATTTGAGTTCGGCCTTGAGCTTGGAGCTCTGGACGACAGAATGCTGTTTTCCGCTGCTTATTACCGGAATAGAAGCAGTAATCAGCTGGTGTCTTACGCTTTGCCTGCTTTAACGGGTTTCAATAATGTGGTGCAGAACCTCGATGCCCTGGTGGAAAATAAGGGTATGGAGCTATCACTTTCTACTGAAAATGTGAAAAGAAAGGACTTCCGATGGTCGTCAGCGATCAATATTACCTTCCCGAAAACCCGGTTATTGGTTTTCCCCGATCTGGAAGGATCGAGCTATGTTAACCGCTACGAGATCGGCCAACCATTGAATGTGATCAAAGCTTACCGCTTCCTGGGGATAGACCACGAAACCGGAGTCTACATGTACGACGACATGAACGGTGATGGCAACCTGAATGCATCGGATTATCTTACCGTAGGTCATACCGATCCTGTCTTTTTCGGAGGCTTGTCCAATACCTTTAACCTTGGCAGTTTTGAACTGCACTGTTTCTTTGAATTCAGAAAACAGACGGGACAGAATTATTATGCCAATATGTATTCGTATCCACCGGGTTTCATTTTTAATCAACCTCAGCTTGTGAATGATCGATGGCAACGCCCTGGAGACGAAGCGGTCTTCCAACGGCTAACATCGCGGGCGGGCAATCCATTGTACACCGCTAATTCACGCTTGTTGAACTCCTCCGCGGCTTATAGCGATGCCTCTTTTATCCGATTTAAGACGCTCTCGTTGAGTTACCAATTTAAACCTGAATGGTTAACGCAGATGAGGCTGAGAAATTTAAGAATCTATATGCAAGGGCAGAACCTGCTTACTTGGACAGGCTATAAAGGGGCCGATCCTGAGAACCAGAACTTGCTGATGCTGCCGCCCTTGCGAACTTTTACCTTAGGCCTACAGGCAATTTTTTAAAATGAAAAAATCAATGAAGCTATACAGTTACTTAAAAATACTGCTTTTAGGCGGATTAGCTATGTCATCAAGCTGCAGCTCGTTTGTCGACATTCCGCTACCTGAAAATGAAATTCTCACGGAGCGCATTTTTGAAAACGAGGAAACGGCCCGCACGGCGATGGCAGGCGTATACAGTCAGATTATGGGGGCGAACCTCCATTTGGCAAGCGGAGGGCTTTCTGTTTATATGGGTCTTGCAGCGGACGAGCTGCTTAATACCGCACCCAATACGGTGGCCGACGCCTTTGCCCAAAATGCGCTGACATCCAATTTATCAACCATCGGAGCTAATTTCTGGAATTCATCCTACAACCTTATCTACCATCTAAATACGATTATTGAAGGGCTAAGTGACAATAGCCGCTTGACGGAACAGGCACGGACGGAGCTATTGGCAGAGGCGAAGTTGTTGAGGGCTTTTTATTTCTTTTATCTCGTAAATCTCTTCGGTGATATCCCAATACCCATATCCAGTGATTTTAGGTTTAATGCGAAGCTGAGCCGGGCCAGCAGCAATGACGTTTATGAGCTGATACTAGATGATCTAACTTACGCAGCTTCAAATCTTAATAACAACCACATAGGTGCCTACCCCTCAGCCATGGCAGCCAAGGCTATGCTTGCCCGCGTGCACCTCTACCGTGAGGAATTTGAAGCGGCCTTCCAGTTGTCAAATGAAGTGATCGAAAGCCGTCGTTTTGAGCTGGATTCAACATCGGGCGTTTTTCTTGATAACAGCCCTGAAACAATATGGGCCATGAAACCACTTCAGGGGAATCCGAGGAATACGGTTGAGGGAAATGTCTTTATTCCGGCCTCTGCTACTGCCAGACCTAACTATACCTTGTATGAAGGCTTGGTAATAAGCTATGATGAAAAGGACAGGAGAAAGAGAGACTGGATAGGTGAACGTACCATCGGTGAGGAAACCTACCATTATCCTTACAAATATAAGCTTCGTGACGGCTCGAGATATGAAGAGAATAATATTATTATCCGCCTGGCAGAAATGTACCTGATCAGGGCAGAATCGCTGGTACGAACGGGTAATCTAATGGCTGCGGCGACAGATCTTAATATCGTGCGGCACAGAGCCGGGATTGATCCCATAGATGCCACAAATTTCTCAGCAGAACAGATGATCAACGAAATACTTAATGAGCGGAAACGGGAACTTTTTGCAGAGTGGGCACACCGCTGGTTCGATCTGAAACGAACGAACCGCATAGATCAGGTGCTGGGCACGCTGAAACCTACCTGGAGAAGCTTCGCAGCGCAACTTCCCATTCCATTAACTGAAATAAACCGAAATCCACAACTTAAACAAAATGAAGGTTATGATTAATAAGATAATACGAACTTTTTTTCCGGTATTTATAGGATTAATACCTGCAATGGGTTCCGTATACGGACAGGTGCTGAAAATAGGGGATACTGTTCCTGATTTTGAGATTAATGATGTAATCGGCTATTCTAGTTCTACCATTCACTTATCCGATTTTGAAGGCAAAGCGATTATTCTAGATTTCTGGAGCCATGGATGTAAAGGCTGCATCGAGAGCTTTCCGAAGGTAGACTCTCTACAACAAAAATACGGAGACAACCTACAGATTATTCTGGTGAACAATGAAAGTCGCGATTCGACCGAACGATGGCGGAGCAAACGGACCGGCATCAAACTACCTTCGGTACCTATCGTCACAGGCGGGGGGCCATTGTCGGCCGCTTTTCCGCAGAATGCTTATCCGTTACATGTGTGGATTGATGCGGATCGTGTGGTAAAACATATCACCCATGGATGGAACGCTACAGAAGCCAATATTGAGGCTTTTATCAATCGAGATACGTTGAACCTATCTACGGTTGAATTTGTAGATATCGACCAAGAGGAGAAACGCTCCACACAGCGGATTTATGATGCCATGGTGGATAGCGCTGTATCTTTTTCCTATCTGGCAAGGTATCGATCTAAAAAAGACATTAATCCCGGGAATCATCTTTTTGTCCATAAAAATGGTAAATGGCGCTTCTCCGTTACGTCGAATGCTGTAGAAGGGTTATTCAAAACGGCTTACATTCCGTTGATGGATATGGACCTGTTTCCTAAAAACGCAGTGATTTATGAAATGGAAAATACGCTGCCATACCGGATTCCAAAGGATAAGGCGTTGATTGACTTTCATTATCAACACTATATCTATACTTATGATTATGTGTGCGAAGCTGCGAGCGAGGCAGTATTTAGAGAAGCGATGGCGGAAGATTTAATGAATAAATTTAACTTGGAGGTTACCTTGCAGGAACGTAAAATCCCCTGTATGGTATTGAAGATGAAAAAAACCAAACAACTGGAATCGAAAGGGGGGCAGTCTATAGACAGTCTTTATGCGGTAATTTTGCAGATGGAGGTGAAGGAACCTAAAATGAGGAACATGCCTTTTGCAACCTTGGTGCATCGCTTAAGGGCACGCATGAAAATTACCCGGGGCATGGCACTGTTGGATGAATCCGATTTTAAAGGGAACATTGATATAGACCTTAGCCCAGCAGCTTTGCAAGCAAAGGATAATAAATTGTTGATAAAGGAATTGGCGGAATATGGCCTAGTTCTGAAAGAGGAAAAAAGGAAGCAAACTTGCTTGGTTTTTAAAGAGCGAGAGTAAAGGATACTGATCCGCATTGTATGCGGATCAGTAATTCAGCAAGTTTAGATTATCCTAGTCTTGGAAGCTAAGATAATCCGACTGAGGCTGACTTTGAGGTTGCCCAGGCGTTTGTGCGCTGGTGTAACCTCTCGCACAGTCAGGTGAAACAAGGGGCTCGCAACCTGTAGCGGCTTCAGCATCTTCTTTCGAAATCATCCCGGTCCCGATCTGATTACCTACGACATTGTTTGCCGCATCAAACTGATACCAGTGTAATTGTTGCTGTGCCGATTTTGTCGGCGCTTTTTGAGTACTTGTAAAAGCACTACCTACCAATCCAACTACTATAGCTGCAGCTGGCAGGATTTTGATGAAGTTGTTCATGTTTTTTGATTTAGTAAAAGTTTCTATGTTGTTCCTTAGGCCACTACCTAGTAGCGATCTCCGAGGTATATACTCATGGTCCCATCTTAACCTCCTTTCTTTTTCGGTACAGAATTAACGCCCATATATTGAGAGCTATGAACGTGCAATTGAACAGTAAGTGCTGCCACCAAGAGAGTTGTTTGAAGGGAGCACCGCAGGCACAGGGTAAATGTGGCTGTGTTATAAACAAGAAGATAATATAACCGCTGAAAATGACAAGCAGCCAGAGCGACATCTTTAAACCGAATCGTCTAGTCTTTTCCAGCACTAAAAGTAATGCGGCTAATAGTTCGGATGGTATTAAGATCAGTTTGGTAGTTCCTTTAAGGAAAGGTAATAGTGGTTGTAAATCCATTTGGTTTTTAAACGTTTTATAATCCCGCAGTTTTATTCCTGCTGTCACCGCCCATAAAAGCGTTAGCAGTGTAGTGAGGATGATGACCGTCTGTTCGCTTTTCAGAAATCGTTTTAATGCGCTTGCCTTTTTCATTTTAAACTTTCTTCTTTTTACATAAGCGGGCTGCCGATTTATCCCACATATCTGTTTTCGGCAGCCGGCTGACCCATGGAACTGTTGCCTATTGTTCGGCTATACCTACCTGTCGTTTCCATGAAGTAAAGATCTTAACAAAAGGCCCCTGAGTGTTATATCAAATCGAAACCTCGCGCATGTCTTTTTCGAAACCTCTTTTTATCGTAAACCTATTTTTATTCCTTTTTTCTGTAAGTGGATGGAGGTGATCCGAAGTATTGTGCAAACTGCTTGGAGAATGGGCTGGCCTGGCTGTAACCTAAACGATGGGCCACGGTGTTGATATCCAGGCCCGCATGTTCCAGAAGCATACGGGCATAGTTGAACTTTTGTTCGGTGATATAGCGTTTCAAGCTTACCTGATAATACTTGCGGTGTATTCTGCACAGGTATTGTGTGGATACACCGAAATCGGATGCAATTTCATTGATGACCACAGGTGCCGAATAGGCAATCTTTTCGCTGATCAATTCGTGAACAGCGTCTAAGAGTTGAAGCGATTTGGAAACAATAGGTGTTTCAGGTGCTTCCAGATCGCTCAAACTGAGCGCCAGTAATTGAACCACTTTGTCATATACCACACAATCCTGCTCTACAGGCAGTCGTTTAGATTGTCTGCAAAGTGATAGAATTAGCTGCCGGTGTTTGGCTCGAATATCGAGCGCCGGTATGGTATAGCTTTCCATTAGCTGTGCACGCAGTTTCGCAAATAAGCTCTGCAATTCTTCCATGCGATGTGTGGGCCGCCGCATTAACCAATAGCTTTTAATGACAAAATAGAACAGTACGTGTTTTCCACTCGCCACTCTGAGCGAACATTCAATAGGGGGTATGTACGCAATGCGATATTCGTTATCAGGTATCTCCGTGATAAATGCTCCGCAGCGGTAACCTTCGCTGATGGTAAAGGTGCCTGCAAATGGATAGAACCAGTATAGATCATGTAAAGCAAAATGCACAGGAATGTCAAGTGCCGCCCGGGTATCTATTTGCAGAAAACTGATGAAGGCATCTTTTGCGTTATAATACTGTTCGGTAATTGAAAATACAGGATGCTTCCAGTGATTGCATGCCGCATAATCCAGTTTGTAACTCGCCGTTGCCGGGCATTTCGTGTTAAAGTCAATGTCCGGCAGATAACGATCAGGGATGTCGATATGTAACGGTTTTTCCATAAATGAGGTTCATTTAAGGTTTATCAAATACTTGAGATGCAATAGTAAGTGAATATTGCATCTCTTTTTTTATCGGAAAAATGCAAAAATGCCTGTTTAGGACAAATTTACAGCCCATTTAAAGGTTAAGGGGGGCATAAATGAACACAAAAAGGGGGCATAAGTGTTGGTTTTTGTTTATTGATAGAGCAATTATACCCTGTTTTTGATGACGGTTCAGAAGAATCTTCGTCAACTTCGGAAAAGATCATTCGGCGTGATACCGAAATGTTTGATAAACTGTCTTCGAAAGGCTCTGATTTCAGTGTAACCCATGGCATAAGCCGCTTGTAAGGGCCTAAACCCTTCCTCTTTGATTAAATGGTAAACCTCCTTTAATCTTAAATCTGTAATGTACTCTTGTAGGCTTTGGTCATAGGCCTGTTTATGGGCATAGCGTAGTTGGTAAGGGCTGATGTCAAACCGATAGGCAATTTGTGATACGGTATAGATATTGCCTATATCAATATTCTCCTTGATAAATAACCTGATTTCCGCTAAGCGTTCAACGTCCAATCGGATATGCTGCTGCCGCAGATAGAAGGCAGATCGAGCGATTACAATAAGCCGGATGATAGCCAGTGGAATTTCTCCTTCCAGTTCCAATTCATCTAATTTACGATGATGTAATAGCTTGTTTAAGTGGCGTAAAACATGTGCATCAATAGGTAACCGTAAACTAGCAGCAAATTCTTCGTGCGATTCCTTCAGTTTATCCAGTAGATCTTTTATGAAATGTAAAGAAGTATTCCGAAAGCGCAACAACAACTCTTCATCTACTACAAAATAAAAGACGAGACAATGGGTTCCTTTTTCGAAGTGGCTGTGGTGATCGCCTGACGGGACGTAAACTGCTTGATAGTTTTTTTCTTTTGGTTTTAATGGGATTTTACGGTGTTTGCAATTGACTACCAATAAATATTCGTCTTCCAATTGGTAAATCCAATAGATGTTCGGAGTGGAGCAACGTAAAATGATGGATAGATCTACGTCTGTTTTTATCTCTCCAAGGTAAAGGAAGATATGTTTGGTACGGTAGTATTGTTCTACCACAGAATAGACTTGGTGTTCCCAATAATTGCATAGGGCATAACCTAATCGATAAGTTGCGGTTTTCGGCAGCATATGATTTAAAGTTGGCTTGCCGAGTGAATTTGGAAATTCGAGTTTTATTAAAGATTCTGCCATGTTTTTTTTGATTTGATAATGAGTTGGTTGGTTTTAAGGTCATGTAAAGCCCGTGGGATACAGCACGGTTCCTCCTTTCTTTTGTTAAGCCGGCGGCTCCAGGGCGGAGGCAGCGTCTTTGGCTCGCCGACTTGCGTTAAACATAAATTGGTTTTTAGGGTAGTATTTTTTCAGGATCATTGGGCCGATAATAAAGGCCGCTATATTCCAACTGATCATAAGCATGCTGAAATGCCAAAGCCCCATAAAGTAGGCAATGAAGGCATGCATAAGGCATGTGATAGTAATCCACATAAAGCGGGGCCTCCCGCTGTACACGGCCAAGGAATAAAACTGTTCGAGCAGAACAACCAGCCAGCCTAGTATAATTGCTAACCATGGTTTGTTTGCTAGCAGCTCTAAATGCCAGCTGCCATGTGCTTGGAAATAGGGGAGGTTAGCGGCTTTCCAAACGGCTTCTCCATTCCACCAGGTGCCGCCCATGGCTTTGAGCAGACCTCCGAAAAAATAGATCAAGCACAGATGAATCTGCACTACGCGCATGTAAAGCCATAGGTAGAAACCGGGGCATCGCGGTGTTAAAGCCAGGTAAAAGAGAAGGGAAGCTCTAATAGCATCTGCTCCATAACTGTAAGACTGATTGATACTGAAGATGCTTACATCCAATAGCAATAGAAGAATCACACATGCCCGCCAGTAAGGGGTGAAGGCCAGGCCACCGCAAAGGATGAGGTAAAGACCCATAATGAACCATGTGCTTTGCGAGGCAGTGAATCCGATAGATTGTAAACCCATTATTAGGCTTTGGATGCCCAAAGCGGGAAATTGCTGCGTCATCCGCAACAGGTCTACATCAATCCATCCTTCGCTGCCGTAAACAAGCTCGAAGTCGGGCATGAGTATCAGCAGATTACTGGCGAAAACAAAAGCAAAAACTTTCCGGAGCACTTGGAAAAATGCTCGATCTACTGGGTGAAAATCTTTCATCTCGGCTTTATTTAATTAGGCAATGTTCATAAATTTTGGCGGCTCTTGCGCTTTTCCCTGCTTCTATTAGGGCTGGCGGCTCATGAAGGTAAATGGTGCAATGCAGGCTACTGGCCTGGTCCGCTTGCGCTAGCAGGTGCTTCATCAGGTTGCGTATACTAGCTTCCAGGTAACGGCGATAAAATCGGGCGGAAGCATTTTCTTCCGCCCGCTCGTGCAGATAACGTTGAAATTGGTCGAGCCATATGGCATAACGCTGCAAGCCCTCCATGCTGGCTTCCGCCGGCAACTGGTCCTGGCGCAAAAGCTTTCCCTCAGCATTGAAATACCGAAAGCTGCTCATGTATTGGCTGGCGACATGCGGTGCAAAGAAACCGTAGCCATATGCCGTGCCACTGACCAAACCGTAAAGACGGCAAGCATCGCTTGATAAAACCTTATCAATAGCTTCTTTAAAGTGTCCACTAGCCGCTTGTCTATAAATTAGGTTATAAGCGTTTATTCCACTAATACTATTTACAACCAAGATATGCAACAAGTGCAGCACGGCGCAAAATAGAAGCAGCTTTTGCTGTTTACTCATAGTTTGCCAATAAGGTTTCATACATAGCCCAATCGCCCTCAGGTTTTTGGATGGTTTCATCGCCACCACGGGTAGTGATGAACGAACGAGTTGCTGCCGTAAGGCCCATAAAATCTCTTAAATCCATTTCCGTATCGAATAAATCGATTTCGTTTGTAGGTACGTTTAAATGAGCTGTCTGCTGTGTAGCGATCCAATAGGCCATAACCATACCGGCCAAGCCTGCAAGCTTTATCATTTTCCTGTTCATAACTTTGTGATTGTTTATTTAATTTCTCGAGATGGAAGTAAATATCTAAGCTTTGAATCTAAATCGCGAAAAACTTGGACGAAATGAAAAATTAAGTCGATTTCGGTTGAATTGCTTGGATGAAATGGTTGCAAAAGGCATTTTGGTTAATTAATTGTTGTTAAATAAATCGATTTTTTTGATATTTAGCTTATTTAACGGTTTTATCACTCCTAAACATTATACCATGTTATTAAACTGCATAATTATTGATGACTCAACGGGTGCGCTTTTTCAGGCAGCCGATGCGATTAGATCTGTTCCGGAACTGCGCATGCAACACCTATTTGAACAGGTGCATGAGGCCCGCGCCTGGCTGCAAAAAAATGGTCCGGTCGATATCATTTTTACCGATGTGGAGATGCCCGAAATATCGGGTATCGAAGCGGTAGGTATCTTGAAGCCTTTTACTAAGTGGATTGTTTTTACCACGGCTTATAAAAAATATGCCTTTGAAGCTTTTGAAAAAAGTGTGGACGGTTTTATTTCTAAGCCAATAAGACCCGTTAAACTTATTCAGACGTTGGATCGCTTACAACAGCGAAACAGCAAAGCAAGCGACACCTTGCTTCGCGAAGCAAATGTTCGCTTTGTGAAAGGACTCTCCGGTAAATTGGATAGTATAGCCCTCAAGGATATTCTGTATATAGAATCCGATAGAAACTACATCCGTGTGCATACCAAAGAAGATGTGTATACAGTTCATTTAACCTTGCAAAAGGCCTATATGTCTTTACATCAGTTAATTGCTTTGGTACAAATCAGCAAATCTGCCCTGATTGCGATCGAACATGTGGTAAAGGTTTTCGGGAATTACATCACCATGGCGGACGGTAAAGAGTTTACGGTTCAGCCGAATTTTAGGGAAGCTTTTGTTCATCGGCTCCAGCTACTATCGTGGACGGCCAAACGTAATTCATCCGCCTAATGTTAACCCATTGGTATGAGCGAAGTCAACACGTTTGGGTTCACGTACTTGTGTGGCTGGTATACATAGCCTACCACGTCGGCCTATTTACGCTTTTTGAAGATGAATTGGATTATTGGGAAAATTATGTGTCTTATTTTTCGGTGAATATCCTGTTCTTCTACCTCCACGGCCGCTATGTTATCCCTCACATTTTGCGCTTGAAGGGCTGGAATGCACTTAAAATTCTATTTATACCTTTTGCTGAGTTTGCAACCTACTGCCTGGTTTATGTGTTGATTAGCTCTTTATTTGGTGATATGTATTGGGACTTTAGCACCTTTTTGCCGCTATTTGAGGTCGCTAATGCAACACCTTTTTTGCAACCTTTCTTAGCTTTTTTGTTTGTGTCTTCTTTGTATGGATTCCTTCGCTTATTCGGTTATAACCTCTTGTTGCAAGATGGACGAATAACGATCAGTTCCCATTTTCTAAACAATTTCCTGAGTGCTATTTATAGTTCAGTTGCTAAAGAGCAAAAGGCAGAAGCGCAAGAGTTGATTGTTTGGCTACAGGAACATGGCGGAATCATTGTAGACAAAGAGTACCACCGTCCGCAGCCGCTGGAAGCGGAATTGGAAGCCTTAAAAAACTTAATTGCAATGAAACGAGCGGCATCGGGAAGTTTCTTTTTCTTTAATTTAACAATCGGAGAAGGAGTGGCTTCGTTTGAACTGGCTCCTTTAACGCTACTGACTGTCGCTGAAAATATGTTTCAGCACGGCTTGGTTACCGTGGAGGATTATCCGGCCTGCCTTTCGATTACCCTTGCGGATGCTTCCTTAGTGGTACACGCAAAGAATGGAATTAACCGGGCAGCAAGGCATAAAGGCCGCCAGATAGGTTTGACGAACGTTCGGACGCGCTTGAAGCTTCATCACCGCGGTAAACATCAATTAATCATTAAAGAAAGTAAGGAAGTGTTTGAATTGTATTTGCGTGTTTGGGGGTAGGCGCTTGTATTGATACTTAAACGAACAGTGAATTGTTTCATTGTGGGAGACGTTAAAATAAGGAAGCGGATTTTTTACAAACCCACTTCCTGTAACTATTTTCCCTTGCGCCATTTTTGAAGCAGGTAGCTTACCAAAAAGCTGATGGTAGCACCAAGAGCTGCTAAAACAATGGTACGCAACAGCTCTTGTGTACTGATAAAGGGTAGGGTACTGCAAACTGTACCGCTTACCGTACCGATGCTAAGCCCCGTCTTTTTCATCAACAAGCTCGCTTTTTGTTGTGGATTCCTTTTCCTTTTCGAATAAGCCATCGATTAGGCTGATGGCTAACACGGCATACTTGGCTCCCTGAATTAATTTAATGGGAAGTTTTAAGGGCGAAGCTAAAATTAACTGCGCTGCTAAATGAATGCCGCTTTTCAGCTGTTTTAAGGTATTCTTTTTACTTTCTTCTTTTGAAATATTCGGATTATTCATAATGGTTTTTTAATCTTGAATTAACTGTTATTACTCCTGTTCCCATTGGATTTCGACGATCCAGAGGTATTCCTGTATATTAAGAAATACTTCTTCTCCGCGTTCTAAGGCTGGATAAACGAGATCCTTCAAGGCCTGCAAGGCTTTTCTGCTGTAAGTGCCTTTACCGTAACCGGTATGCTCGCTAACGGGTGCAATGCAGCCTTGTAGTTCGCTTAACGCGAAATTGGCTGGATGGATCAGGATGGCTTCGCGCCCCGGTACATTCGGAATGGCTAGCTGATCACCGTGCTTCTGGTGCATTCGGCGGATCAATCTGTAGGTTCCGGTGGGTATGCAGCTGACGCGCTTTTTGTTATTACGCCACGGAAGCTCAATGGTTTTGCAAACAGGTTTGCCCTCATAAGAGAGCAAACCGTTTGTTCCTTCAGGATGATAGGTCCTGAGAAGAGATAACATCATCATATGGTATCGATTTTGACAATGCTAAGTGAATTGAAGGCGCCGTTGTTAAGCGGGTAGTGCTTACCGTTAACCTCTTGATAAAAGGAAACACCGAAACCCAAAAACAGCGGCAGTTCGCCAATGCTCGCGGGTGCAAGGCTGGTACTCAACTCCGTCGCCTCGATCAGTGCATTGAGCGGCCATAAGTCGCTTTCCTGCATGTCGAATGCATAATCGCTCTCTTCACCGGCACTGAAATCAACTGCAGCAAGTGCCGCACTGAACTGAAAATGCGTAGCGCCCGCTGGCTTGGCAATTTTTACCGCCGGGTCAAGCGCTTTCAGCGAAACACCGCCTGTTCCGGTACTGCGGTCAATAACGCTTTCCACCTTTTCAAACAATGTATTGGATAGCAGTGCTGCGGCATTGAAGCTGAAACGGTTCAGAATGCCGAGATTTTCATCCAGTATCTTGCGTTCCCCGCGATCGCTTACCGCATCCGCTTTGAGCACCCGCATCATCCGGCTGTTCAAGCGGTTAGGCATGCGCGAATCGGACGTGAGCTGAATGAAGGCACGAAAGGCATCCCGCAGTTTCTTTGCCGATGCATTGGCCCGGCCAAATTCGGCATTGTTTTCGCGCGTCCGCTGAAACTTGGGATCGCTAGCGATACGGCTGGCGCTTACACCGCCTTTCTCTCTTGCTTGATATCCATCTTTGGTTTTGTAGAAGGTCAAATCCCCGATTCTTCCTTCTAATTTGACGAAACTTTTCTGTCTTGCCATGATTGTAAAAATTAGCTACCGTCTTACGGAACCCACTATTCGCTTTATCGACGGGCCCTGTCCGACAAAGGAAAATCGGGCTCTTGAATTGGGTAGCGTTTAACAACAAGACAAAGGTGCAAGGAATAAAAATAGGGGCGGTCGCGTGTATACCGCTGGGTCGCTAATGGTGCTATTTAGGCTTCTTTTTTCCTTAATGTCGCTTTTATACCCAAATAAACCTTGCCCGTTTCTATACTGCCCGTTATTTTTGAAACTAAGGGAGAGATCTGGTTTACTAGGGGCTTCCTTCGGGTCCTATCCGCCGCCTATTCACGGTATATACACGCTATATTCGCCTTTAGGGTAGTAAAAACGGGCTTTTAGCGGCAAAGTAGCGGGTGGATATCGGCTAAAGAGGGGGTGAGGCATCTCTCCGGATAATATGTTTTTGTGAACCTTAGTCTTCGTTTAGGAAGCGAAGACTCCAAACCTGTATGTTATGAATCAGCACAGACTTTATATTTACCCCAAGGATGTTACGATCATTACCGGAAAAGGTATCCGCCATGCACAACGGCTGCTGCGGACGGTCCATGTGGCTTTAGGTAAGCGACCTCACCAACCTGTTACTTTTCCTGAATTTGCCAGATATATGGGGCTCGACGAACAGGCCGTGCGGGAAGCCTGTATTGGCACCGTTGTAAAGAAAGAATGAAATAACTGACTATCGGGTAACATTAGCGAAATCATTTATTCCCCGATAAGTGCTGTCAAAATCTGACAGCACTTTATTTTCAAAGTTTCGATAGGGAGCAGGTCAGCTATAAATCTGTTTTAAAAATTCACGAACGGATGTTGGCTTCCTGCCCAATAACATGGTCAATGCTTCATCATTTTTATCCAGGCTGTGCGCTGCCAATGCTGCGGCCCACATGGCAAACATGCCAATATACAGCTGCGGAACTCCGGCATTTTCCAGCATTGTTTTAAATTCACCCATTTCGGGAGATTTATAATGGATATCCCGGTCCAATACTGCGGAAATTTCCCCGGCTATGGTTTTAAAACCAACCGATTCGGTATGGGTCAGTGTATAAGTTTTACCTTTATGCCCGTCGGTAGTTAAAACGTTGGCAGCGGCTTCCGCCAGTTCTTCCCGAAGCACCCAGCTTGCTTTTCCTTCCCCGGCAGGAAAAACGATTGTTCCGTTTTCAGCGACCTTATCTCCGATAAATACCGGAATCATTTCAGCATAAATACCGTTCTGAAGTATCGTGTATTCCATGCCGCTTTCCTTTAAATACTGTTCGGACTCAACATGTGAATTTTGAAAGCTGCTTATGGGCGAACCTTCAAACCCTGGTTTTCTTACAAAGGATGTATATACAAGATGTTTTACGCCTGCTTCCTTAGCAGCCCTGATCGCATTTTTGTGATGTTGGGTACGGTTCTCCATGGCTCCTCTATCATTGCTGGAAACCAATAACAATCTCTCCACATCTTGAAAGGCTTTTACCATAGATGTATGATCGGCATAATCACCCTCTCTTACCTGAACACCCTGTTCCTTTAAACGACCTGCCCTGGCTGAATCTCTGACCAAAACGGAAATTTCCGAAGGATGTACTCCATTTTTCACTAAATGCTCAACCGCTTTTGAGCCGAACCGGCCCGTTGCTCCCGTAACTAAAATCATATTTTGTTTTTTAAGTTTTAATGATCCCTTTTTTCTATTTTTTTGAGTTTTGTGTTCCTAGATTGTTTATGCTATAACAATACTTTCAATTCCTTTCCGTATAGCATCTTCCGGTCCCAGTATTGCCTGGGCGTCTGCCCTGAAAATATTGGCAACCTCAATTCCCATAAGCTCAAGGAAAAACCGAACATAATTGGTCGTAAAATCGAAGGCCTTCAATTCTCCTTCCGTATATATTCCACCGGATGAGGTTACTATATACGCAATTTTATCTTTCAGTAATCCTTCCGGTAAAGCTCCTTTTCCGGTATAACGGAATGTAAGTCCGGGCCTGGCGATCTGGTCAAAGTACGCTTTCAATGTTGAAGGGATATTCCAATTGTACATCGGTGCTTCAACTATTAAAATGTCAGCTTCGATCAGATCAGTAATGGCCCGATCGGAAATGGCTATTTCTCGTTGCTGCTCATCTGTCCGGTTTTCAGTAGATGTAAAGAAGGCATTGATATGGGATTCGCTTAAATGCGGAATTGTATTGAGATCGTATTCCTTAATTTCCACATGCTGAAATTTTTCTTTTAATTTTTCAGCCACTTTTTTTCCCAGCATTCTACTCGCAGAATTAGCTTTTTTCGGACTTGAAATTATGTGCAATATTTTTTTCATTTCTTTACCTCTTTTAAAACAGGGTGTTGCAAAATTAGCTATATTAGCTAACCGAATTATAGTAGTTACATTAAAGTAAGTAGTAACTTTTGGGTTAGTTGCTAAAAGAAAAAACAGAAGGGAATGGCGACAAATAAATTGGAATATTCACAGATACAGTGCAAAAATCGGCTGTCATCAACCGAAGATGCTTTATATGTTCTTGGCGGCAGGTGGACAATAAGGGTGATGATCGCAATTTTGGGGGGACATACCAGGTTCAACGATATACAGCGTACTTTAAAGGGTATTTCTGCAAAAATGCTTTCAAGCGAATTGAAAAAATTGGAAGTAAATCTTTTAGTTGAAAGAAATGTATATGCCGATCAAACGCCGGTCGTCGTAGAATATATACCTACCGAATACAGTAAATCATTAAAAGATATCATTACTGCTTTAGCTCAATGGGGAGCTCAGCATAAAAGGAAAATCACATCTGACGGTAGTTGATATTAAGGCAAAAGGGCCACAGGTTAGCTGGCATATTGCATTTGATTTATTTTTCCGGAATATGGCTTCCTATATCGGATTTTTTTTGATTTCGAACCTGTACTCCATATCCTTATTGTTCATCCACAAGCTGGTTCAAGAAGGAAAACTAGCAGAAGCACTTTCGATAAACGACGCACAGGAATCTAGGTTAACGGATATGTGTTACGTGGTACCGAGAAAGTTATGTGCCATATATCGAAGCAATCAAAATCGGACAGACTAATCTAGTTTTTGAGTTGTTGGAAAAAAATGCCGAAATTTAATCGCAGCAATTGTGATGTAATAGATATAAAACCTATAACTTTTTTTCACGATAAAAGCCGCACTATGAAGTCAGTGTTAATAGGCAATAAATATGAAATCCTACTCCTTGCGTTGGCGCAGCATTTATTCCTGTCACCTATATTTACTATCTACCCCAAGCTAGGAAGGTCAATGATAGAGCTCGCTACTTAAAATGCTTTTTTTCGTCTAGAACGAGTAACCAGTCTTGATCCCGACCTTGAGTGGGAGGTGTAAAGGTTGTCGGACACCGATTGCTATATTCTCCAATATAAAGAAAACGGCCGTCTTTGGGTTGATACCATTGTGCGCGTACGGTAGATTTAAATCCGGTGAGGTCTATACGTAGCGATTGGCCAATAGCAGCGTATACTAAAGCAAAGCTGTAGTCATTAGCCCTGGCAGCACTAATATAGGTGCTGTCTTTACCATATTCGCTCAAAATCATCGTGGTGTCTGGTACAAGCTTTGCAAAGCTCCGTAGCTCGAAAAGGTTTTTTAAGGCGGACATTGACTTAGCCCCTGGGCGATGTAACGCCGTTTTCCAATCATATAAGCAAGGAATAGCCGTCGAATCTCCTGCGGAAAAAAACTGCCAAATGGCGTTGTTGCCATACGTATAGCCGCACGCTCCAGATAAAATGTTCCAATAGGCATGTACCCGTACATCGTAATCAGTAAAATAGCCTTGTTTAAAATACTCCTTATTACGTATAAATCCATCTGCGTCTACTACTTGATTGGGCAACTTCGCTTTACCATCCCAACGAATAAAATCCCAAAACCGAATAGGTATATCTTCATAAGCGGGTTCAACATCGATAAAGGGCTTAAGCGGCTGTATAGAATAATGATAGGAAGCGAAGTTGTAAACGGGGAAATAGGGGCGGGCGTGTCCGCTTTGATAACTGTTAAATGATAGCCAAGATTCGTTATGAAACCAGTGGGATGATGATGATTCGCCAGCGGGATGATAACTTATAATTGCGTTGCTGCCCATACCGTCCTGTATTCCCGTAGCCATGCTCTTCCAGATAGCTACAACGGTCGTGTCAGCTACGTTTCTATCGCCTCCGAGCATCCAAATAACAGGCTTATTCTGATACCGCTTTCCTAAATATTTTCCGTAAGTGTAGGCATTTTCTTTATTGAAGATAACAGGCCCTTGACCAGGGCGGTTAGATTTTACCTTATCCCCCCATGTTGGTAAGAGAGCCATATAAAGGCCTAATTGCTCAGCTTTGTTTATCAGCCTATCTATCTGCTTAAAGTACGCTTCATTAGGGGTTTCCGGATTAAGATTGTGCAAAGGTCTTTCTCCATAATAATTCGGAGTTCTTAAGCCATTGTTTTCCGAAAGTATCACCGCTTGGATTACCGTAAACCCTTGCTCAGCCCGTGTTTCCAAATAATACTCGGCATCGGTCACATTTAACTTATGAAACAGCTCCCAAGCGGTATCCCCAATCCACAGAAAAGGCTTGTTATTGTGTGCTAGGTAGCGATGATTGGCACTGATATGTAATTGCCCCAAAAGAAGTTGGGGCAACAGGAGCCATTGAACAATTATAAGAAGTTTAATTTTATTTTTTTGCATATTAATCGGATAAAAAGATATACGTCTAACAAACTATTCGAGTAACAAAAATGATTCGTTTATCGTTAAATTGACTATATTCGTCTGATGATTAGTTTCGAGATTTAATAATTTACGAATGAAGCCGAAGTTTGTTGCCATCAGTGAAGAGATTATAGAAAAAATTATATCTGGCGAATTGTTGCCGGGCGATAAGGTTCCTTCTGAAAACGAATTGATCAAAACCTATCATATTAGCAATACTACGGCTCGTAAAAGCCTCCTTGAAATCGAGTCGAAAGGGTGGGCACGTAGAATAAAAGGGAAGGGCACTTTTGTGCTGAATCGTACGTCTGACCATCAGCTCTTGCGCACTTTGGGTTCTATTGATTCTACGCGGAGGGGGTTCAATGAAGGTCTTCAAGTGGAAGGTTTTACACCAAAGAACATCCTCTTGGAGAAAACTGTCTTGAAAGATGGTCTTTCGGCGGCTGTTATGGGAAAGCATTACATTATAGAAGGTCCCGTCCTGAAAATCCATCTGTTGCGTTACGCGGATGATGACGTGCTCAAAGATGAAATTCGTTACATTTCTCTTCAGCTCTGCCCACGGATAGATCGTCTGTCTACAGACATTTCTTACTTTAAAACTTATGAAGACCATTATAAACTTCAAATTAATGATGTTAAACAAACTCTAAGCGCTGACATCTTATACCCGAAAGATAACCACAATAATTTTGAAGTAGATCGGCCAATTGCAGTCTTCGCACTGGATGGGGTGGTACTCACCCCAGCGGAAGAAGTAATCGAAATTGAACGTTCTTATTACCGGGGGGATAAATACAAGTTTGCCGTGGTGGCTCATCCGCAATATGAACCCTCCAAGTCATAACCGTTTATCTTCCCGTCCATTCATTGATTTCTTCTGGTGGGGCTAACAGCTTTTCGACTTTTTTTACAAGCATCCCTTTTGGCACATTGAAGGATACTTTTTTCTTTATATGGCTGCTGGAGCTGCTTATATAGAGCTCGTATGTCCCTGCTTCAACCTCCCATGCGCTTTTTTTGCTATTAAAAGAAGCCAATAGTAGCGGGTCAATCTGGAAATCCATTCTCTCCATTGCACCTGGAGTCAACGTGCCGGTTTTAGCGAAGGCTTTTAATTCTTTGCTTGGTTTGTGCATACTTAGACCCGGGGCACGAAGGTATACTTGCACCACTTCGCGGCCAGCGACCGGCCCGTCATTTTGAATAGAAATTGACAAGTTGAGATTGTCTCTGAATACTTTTGTGCTCAATATCGGCTCTTTGTAGCTAAAGCGCGTGTAAGATAATCCATAACCAAATGGATAAGCAGTTTTTCTATTATAACTATCATAGTAACGGTAGCCTATATAGATGCCTTCTTCGTATAGTACTTTTAATGGGTTGTCTGCAGGTGTGCCGGGGAAATTCTTAGCTGTGGGTACATTTTCATAACGAAGAGGAAAGCTCGTTGTCAGTTTACCTGACGGGTTGATGCGCCCACTAATAATATCGGCCATGGCGTGACCGCCTTCTTGCCCTGGGTGCCAAGCGAGTAAAATAGCATCTACTTGGTCGCGCCAGCTGGCTGTTTCTATTACGCCTCCAATATTGAGTACGACCACAACCTTTTTACCTTTTTTACGAAAGCTTGTTGAAACCTGCTTGATTAGTTCCTCTTCTGCATTCGTGAGATAAAAGTCCGTCTGCTTACGGTCTCCCCCTTCTCCAAATACACGCATAAGTGAAATCAATGCTACATCACAGCTCGCTGCTTTTTCTTGTATTATTTTTTTACCTAATTGAAGTTCGTTTAACACGCTGTCGAGCTTCGGCATAGCCGTTATCAAACTGTCGCTTTTGTCTATCTTTCTTTCCCCTAGGGCTAAGTAGTTGTGGTATCGATTGGCCAAATCTTGGTCTAACGGATAACCAGCAGCCACTAAACCATCAGCCAATGAAACACTGTAGGCGTTATTGACCATTCCACTTCCGGTACCTCCAACAATGAGTTTGTAGGAGTAGTTGCCAAAAACTGCCACTTTCTGTGTTTTATCCAGCGGTAAGGTGGTATTTTCATTTTTTAGTAATACCATAGAGGAAGCTGCGGCTTTTCTGGCTAATTCAGCATGCTGTTTCAAATTTGGTTGATTGCTAACGGGACGGTTTTTGAAAGTAGGAGTACGTTGTACAATGCTTAATATGCGCCGAATGTTACGGTCGACCACTTCAGTTGCTAGAGACCCAGTGTTCAAGGCGCTGTCTATACTGTTCGACCAAGTCGCTAAACCTGGCATTAGTAGATCATTTCCCGCCTTCATTTGCTTGATTGGATCATCTCCTCCATACCAATCACTCATGACAAAACCGTCGAAACCCCATTCTTTACGCAACAAGTTTTCCAGGAGTTCAACGTTTTGCGATGTATGTATACCATTAATTTTATTGTAAGATGACATGACCGTCCATGGTTTGCCTTCTTTTACTGCTATTTCAAAACCTTTTAAGTAAATTTCGCGTAAAGCGCGTTCACTGATGATAGTATTAATAGTTCGTCTGTTGGTTTCTTGATTATTGGCTGCAAAATGTTTGATAGAAGTCCCAACGCCCTGAGATTGAATCCCCTTGATAGCGGCAGCTGCCATTTTTCCCGATAGGAGGGGATCTTCAGAATAATATTCGAAGTTGCGCCCTCCCAATGGGTTTCGGTGGATGTTCAATGCCGGAGCTAATAATATATCGACGCCATAAGCCAACGCCTCCTGACCCATTGCTTTTCCTACCGCTTCAGCAAGCTGAAGGTCCCAACTAGAAGCTAACAGGTTGGCAACCGGAAATGCTGTGCAATAATAGTGGCTACTGTCGCCATAGCGACGGGGAGCGATACGCAATCCCGCAGGTCCGTCGGACAACATGATGGAAGGAATGCCGAGGTCTACAAACGGATAGGTGTAGCCTCCTACACCTTCTATGTTTTTTTGTTGCTGGCCCGGAAGCGCTGTCGGGATGACTCCTCGTCGTTTTGCACCTGTTACCATCAAGGATTTCTCTTCATTCGTCATGGCGTCAATCAACTGCTGGACGGGAGAATGACCAAAAATAGGACGTTCTTGTGCTTTGGTATTAATAGAAAGATATACAAGTAAGCCAAGTAGATAAAAAGTAGATAAGCCTATGTTCATGATGATTGGATGATTATTTATTGAAACCATTTGAATAGTTCATCGGCAATAAGGGCATGTCCTTTTTCATTGGGATGATTAATATGCGACATATAGTTCCGTATCCCGCCTTGTTCGTTAACTATTTGCACAAACCGCTGATAGGGGTCGGCAAGGCCAACCTGATATTCCCTTGCAAGGTTGCGTATCTGTTGTGCATGTTGCGATAAAGGACTCTTCGCGTCGGCAATAGCTTGGCGTTGATCTGGAGAGGGAGTTAAAAGGATCACTTTGATACCTTTGGCTTGGGCTGCTTCAATCATTGATGCCCAAGCCACCTTGGATTGTCTTAGACCGATGCCAAGATCATTCAACGCGTAATCAATAAAGACTACATCAGGTTTATGTGGCAAAACATCGGTTATAAAGCGCTTTTCGCCTTTTGTTGACCATTCACCCCCAATAGAGGTCAGAATGATGTTGATCACCGCATAAGGGTATTGTTCTTTAAGCCGTTTTAATAACAGGTATGGATATGATTGCAGAGTGTGCACTTCTGAATTGGCCCAATAACCAGAAGGGACAGAATGCCCGTGGAACACGAGATTAATGGTCTTATTGTTTGGAAACTTCGTCTTTAGGATGTTTTTTACCGATACGAGGTAATCTTGAGGTGTTGCCGGAGTCAGTTGTTGCGCTGAAATTAGGCTAATAAAATATAGACTGAAAAATAAATAAGTGACTGTTTTCATAAAGAATGGATTTATGTTTACCAGGACACCACCAAATCTCCGGTGACATCCTCTATTACATAATGGTGTCCAAGCGTTTCATCTCCTTTTTTTACAGGTATTTTTCCTTTTTTCCAGGGATAGTCGCTATTTAAGTAAAAATTGATTTCTTGTTTACCAATTGCTTCGGGTGGATATACACGTACCGTCGCATTCTTTAATCCGCTAACTTTTAAGCGTCGGCTAATACCGAGTTCGCCAGAATGTATTTCCTTGCAAGAAACTAAACCGTCGGCCTGTGTAACGAAGAGCCTACATTCGCGGTGCCAAGATGGGGGGAACAGATATTGACTATAACCTTCGTGCAATTGAGTGTCATAACCCAGGAGCAAGGGCGCCCCTTGAGCCAACTTAAACTTGTGAATAACGCTTGTATTGGGTGCGTATCCTGAGAATTGATAGGCATTGTTACTTCGCGCGATGCTCAGTACAGGGTTTTTGATCGTTGGTGATGACTTCTGGAATCTTATATCGATTCCGAAAGCATCAAGAACGTAACGCAGATACAATGGGCCAACAAAATATGTATTGGGGTCATCAGGGTTTAGAAGTCGGCCTCCTGCGAAATGGCTTGAATTGGTGCCAGCGAGATAAGCAATTTTTCCTCCTTTCCAGGCGGGAAGCGATCGCAATGTTACAACATCACGGCATCTGTGTCCTTGGCTGAAGCTGACATAAACCTTACTGTTGCTATCCTGCGTATCTCGAATTTTGCTACGGATACCACCTCCTGAGAGAAGCGCCTGATGACGAATCTTTTTTGGATAAGTTTCTTGCAATTGATCGCCTTTAAATGTACTTTTTATCTCGAACTCACCTTCAAGCGGTTCAACTTTTTGTAGATTAAGTAAGCCAAGAAGCTGCTCGCTTGCACGTTCGAGGGGGCCATAAAGGACTACTTTACCGCCGGTTTGAAGGTAGTCAATCAGCGCGTTTTCATAAGCCGAATTTGGATCCGGTACGATACTGAGAAGAGTGGAGGCATTAAATAAGGACGGTTTTGCATGCCGGACACTGACGAAAGACTCGGTACTGATAACGGAGTTCAAGGGCAACCCATTGTTGATCGCCTGTCGAACAAACCAGTCGCCGTAATAGATCTCCTCCAGGTTTATTTTCTGATTAGCCCAACGATGATATTCTGCAAACGGATATACCCAAACAAGTGGGCCAGGTGCATCAGGGGCATCATACCGGGCCTTTAGGATATGGGGCGTAACCTCGTCGGGTACTTGTGTTGGCATATTACCAAAAGAGTCATCAATCGTCAAAAAATTTAAGTGCGTAGGCAGGGCTACATTTCCATTTTCATCAATGCGGGCGACACTCATCGGTAAATAGATATCATGTGGCTCGCGTCCGTAGCGATCTAACCATGGGCTGTTTAACCACCAGGGGTCGTGCGTATAGAAGCGAAAGATATACTGATTGCTGGGTAGTTCAGCCATGCGTGACATATAGCCCGCCAGCTCGAGCCCAAAGTCGCCATCTAAGGCGGCCCATGGTGAATTTGGTGGCGGAAGGATATTGAAACCACCTCGATAGATGGCTTGTAAGTCAACGCCGTCTTTGGCCAGATCAATACCGGTAGACAAATTGGTTCCACGAGTTTCGATCCGAATGCTCGGGCATTCCCGCCTGAACAGGGTCCAAAAATCAAGAATTTTTGCTTTGATATCAGCTAATTTATCCGTATTAAAATCGCTGCCAGTGAAAATAACACCGGTTGATGACCAAGGTTCCATGCCAAAACCAAATCCATTGCTAAACCAAATATAATCGAATCCCAAATCACTTAGAAAATGTTGACTTTGTCGGCCGAAGAAAGTACCAAAGGGGGTGTTGGCAGGAATACCTTTGGGATAGCCTGCGTAGTTTTCTTTGTCGGCTTTTAGAGTTGCGTAACTGTAGACAAAGCTCTTATGTCCCATAGCACTTCCCTCGACAATTTCGGGATGTTTCTCGTACTTGAAGGGCGATTTTGCGAATTCCGGACCTGGATCAAAGGTGGCGCCTATACGTATTGGTTTTCCGGTGAGTTGTTTTCCAACCCGCTTAAGCGTGTCGATAATTTCTTTAAGGTCGCCGTATAGGAAGTCGGGTGGTGCATCTTGGTAAAGATAAGCCCGTTCATGGAGAGAGAGCTCTTTTGGGCCTGTGCCAATGGCATGCATGGTGTTAGGATTGCCGATATACTTTGCCCACTCCAAGGCTTGGTTCAAATTACCCTTATAATCGAGAATTTCCGAACCATCCGCTACCCATAATAGAACGGAGACGGTATCGGCGTGACGCAAGAGCGCGTGCCATTGCGTGAACATCTCTACGGCCACCAACTGATAGTACTTGGCATCTTTCACTTTAAAGGGTTTCAACGAAACTTCTAAGGTGATATTGTCAAAGCGTTTCCCTTTCAAATTGGTGTTTATCTGACCTACAGAGATGCTGTTGCTCATCATCAACATAACGCACAAGAGCAGCGGTGCCAACGATACATGCTTTCTATATTTCATAGCTGCTTAGTAACCTTAATAACCTGGGTTTTGCTGTAATTTAGGGTTTATTTCAATTTCCCGCCGGGGAATCGGCAATAATAATTCGTGATCTTCCACGGAAAATTTCAATCCTTTTTGTGCATAGTAAGCATTGATCACTTCCTGTGCTTTACCGGTACGTTTTAGGTCGAACCAGCGTTGGGCTTCAAAAACAAATTCAACCCGGCGCTCCTGTGCAATTGCTTGCCGCAATGCTTCTGTATCGTTTTTTTCGAAAGAGTTTAATCCAGCTCGGGAACGGACGAGATTTAGATAAGTGTTTGCATCGGCAGATCCCTGTTCGTTTAGCGCTTCGGCATACATGAGCAATACATCTGCATAACGCAAAACAGTGAAATTAGCCGACCCATCGAGTGGGTTGTTTGTAGTCATATCTACAAACTTTAACCCATAACGACTGTAAACCATGCCCACATCTGTAAGAATAGAATCGCCGACCGATGCAGACATACGTACATCTCCCGATTCGTAGGCCTGCATCAAGCTTAAGGTAGGATTGATACGACCCGATCCCGATTGCCGGTCGGGCAGTAGCCCGATAATAGCTGGGGTAAATAGTGAAGAATAGCTGTTGCCAAGATTGACACCTGAAGTGTATTTGAATTCGAAGATGGATTCTGCCAAATTTTCATTGCTGGGTTGAAAAAGACTTTTATAGTTATCAACCAAGCTGTAATGACCTAAATCAATGACCTCTTTTAACTTGGCTGCTGCGTCCATGTAGTTGTGTTGGGTAAGGTATACTTTACCCAACAGCGTTTTTATGGCGCCGATAGACACTTGACCTTTATTTGGATTCAGATTGATTGGTATCTGACTTTCAGCAGTGAGCAGATCACTGATGATCAGTTGATACACTTCCTCACTTGGCTTTAAGGTAATATCCGCTGCGAAAACCTGCGCCGGACTGTTAAACTCGGCATCTGTAACTGGTGTATTACCGAAGGCCTGCACCAAAAAAAAGTAGCTTAATGCCCGCATAAATCGAGCTTCTGCAGCGATTCTGTTTTTAGCGATCTCATCAATCGCAGCCTCATTGATGCGATTCAATAGTACATTACAACGGGATACCGTGAAGAGTGCACTATTCCAAGCGCTTTGAATAATGGTATTGGTTGCTGTAAGGGTCATTTCGTCAAATTCTACTTCAGCCAGTGATGATGTCGGAATAGATATTTCAGCGTTATCTGTTGTTAATTCTGTAATGAAAAAGATGTCACGGGCGTATAGGTTCTTCAAAGTGGCATAAATGCCTACCATTGATGTCTCGAAATCTTTTTCGGTTTTATAGAAATTGTTCTGATTGATTTGATTCTCAGGTTCCAGTTCTAAAAAATTGCTACAGGCACTTACCAAGAGAGTGCATGCGATGCAAATGCTTAACCAGTACTTTTTCATAATGTCGTTTATAAAGTGAAATCCTAATTGTTTATTTTAAGGTGGCACGAATTCCTATTGTAAAGGTTCTTGCCAAAGGATAGCCAAAATAATCTACACCACTTGCTGCGATGTTATCACCTGTAGAGCTTACTTCCGGGTCATAAGAGGGGTAGTTTGTAAAGGTGAAGGCATTGGCCACGTCACCATAAATGGTTAAACCGGGTACGTTCAGTTGTTTGAGCAGACGCTCGGGAAAGCGATAAGCAAGATTGATGTTCTTGACGCGGACGAAAGAGCCATCAAAGAGGTAACGCGAACTGAATTGCTGGCCACGTGCATAATCACTCCGGATAGCCCGAGGTACTAAGCCGGCTCCTGGCCGCTCAGGTGACCGCCAACGGTCGTTTGCTAACGCTAACTGATTTTGTACACCCGCACTGTTCAACAAGATCTCTCCACCTTGAAAGTAAACTTCCTGACCTTGGCTACCTACAACAGATACATTTAGCGTTAGGTTTTTATAGCGGAAGCTGTTGTTAAATCCAAAGGTATAATCGGGCATAGGATTTCCCACAATGGTTTTGTCATCATCGCTTATCCGACCATCGCCATTCACATCCGCAAATTTTACATCGCCTGGTTGGGTATTTGGCGTAACCAACGGTGAAGAATTTACCTCATCCCAGTCTTTGAATACACCGATGGCGTGCAGTAGAAAAAAGCTAGAAATCGGTTTTCCTACCTCAGTGATCTGGTAGGTTGAATTACTGATGCGCGAACCCACAGTGCTTAGTTTCAATACCTTGTTCTTATTAAAGCTGATATTGAAGTTGGTGCTCCAGGAAAAGTCGGTACTTCGAATGTTCTCGGTGTTCAGAGCAATTTCAAGTCCTTTGTTTTCCAATTCGCCGATGTTCTGTGTCGCTGTTAGAAAACCCGAAATAGCAGGTAAGGCGTTATTGAGCAGTAGGTCTTTCTTTAGATTACGGTAAATATCAATGCTAAGGTTCAACCGGCTATTCCAGAATGCTACATCCATACCAAGGTTAGTTTGCTGAGAGCGCTCCCAGGTAAGCTCGGCATTGGCAAGGCCTGCTGGTACAATACCTAAGATTGGAGCTCCGTTGTTAACATAAGAAGTAGTGCCTAATAAGCCGATATGTGCATAATTGCCGATGAGATTATTGCCTGATTCACCATAGCTTGCGCGGATTTTTAAATCGTTGATAAGTTGTTGATTCTTCATGAAACCTTCCTCGGATAATCGATATCCTACAGATGCCGATGGAAAAGTACCCCAGCGATTATTGGTGCCGAAGCGCGAACTTCCATCACGTCGAACCGTACCCGTAAACAGCCACTTATCGGCAAACGTATAGTTGATACGGCCGAACATGGAAAGCATTGCCCATTCGGATATATAGTTATTACCGGCATTAACATTGCCGCCACCGATATAGTGAATGTAGTCGGTCGGGAAATCCGTAGCGCCTGCTTGTAGTATTTCAAATCGATCTTTTTGAGCCGAAAACCCCGCGACTGCGTTGATACGATGTTTTTCACCTAGGTGCTTGTTATAGGTAACCGTATTTTCATTAAGCCAATTAAGGGAGGTCTGCTGATTAACACCTGCTGTTGCCGGACTGGTTTTTACGCCCCATTGGCCAATTTCGGACGATTTCCATAACTTCGTGTTATTTGAATTGTAGTTGATGCCAATAGATGTTTTAATGGTTAAATCGTCATTTACTTTGTATTCCAGGTAGTTGTTATTGAACACCTGCGTTGAATATCGTCTATCACTAAATTCATCGATCACGAGTAGGGGATTTTCTACGGGTACGCCAAAAGGATCTAATAGCTCGGAGGTGTAACTGCCGTCGGGATTATAAATAGCGAGTGCAGGCGAATTCGCTAAGGCTGTGGCGATTAGTCCACGTTGTCCCAGATGGCCTTCAGCTCGTGCAAAATTGCCATAAGCGTGCGAACCTGCAACGGAAACACCGAGTTTTAGATGTTCGGTAAGATCGACGTCTAGGTTAGTTCTGATGTTAAATCGCTTGAAATCAGAATTTTTTATAGTGCCTTGTTGGTCAAAATAACCCGCCGATACATTATACACAACCTGTTGGCCGCCACTTGTAGAGAATAAGTAATTCTGTACGGGAGCGGTTCGGAAAATGACATCTTGCCAGTCGGTATTGGTAGTGATGGAACCAGGGTTTCTAAACTCCGGTTTAACGGAGGTAGCTCCGTTTCGCACTTCGTTGGGATCGCTTGCATTTCCGCCGGCTAATATCCACGCATTATCGCGTCCTTCCGCTACGAATTCAGCAAATTCTCTTGCATTCATCATGTCCAGTTTATTGGCTACTTGCTGTAAGCCTCCCGAGGCCTCTACCTGTATACTTGATTGTCCCTTGCTACCGCGTTTTGTTGTAATGATGACAACTCCGTTAGCTCCCCGCGAGCCATAGATAGCGGTAGCCGAAGCATCTTTCAAAATTTCAATGGATGCGATATCGGATGGATTAATGGTGCTGAGCGGATTGATTTTGGCCACCGTATTATTTGCCATACCGCTGGATGAGTAGGAGTTCCCATTAAAACTAGAGGCATCTGAGCCGCTACCACCTGCGCCTATAGCAAAACCATCGATCACATATAAAGGCTGATTGCCGCCTGTAATCGAATTGATACCACGTATGACTACGTTGACATTTCCTCCGGGAGATCCGGTGGTTTGCGTAATCTGGGCTCCCGCCACTCGGCCCTGCATTAGTTGATCAAAGCTGGCGGCAGGTGTAGGTATGAGATCTTTGCCGGATAAATTGACGATAGAGCCGGTTAAGTCGCGCTTTCGTTGCGTGCCATAGCCCACAACCACCACATCTTCCAATATTTGTGCGGTTGGTGTTAGGGTAATAGACAGATTATTATCGGTGCCTACAAGAACCTCTCTACGCTCAAAACCTACGTACGTGAAAACTAGTGTTTCCCCAATTGAAGCATTGACGTTAAAGTGCCCATTTTCGTTCGTTTTGCTGGATGCATTTCGCCCTTTGACCGTAATACTAACTCCTGGAAGCGCTTGCATGCCTTCGGACGAGATAACCCGTCCTTGAATTTGTTTTGTTTGCCCCATACTGGTCTGGCTGAGAAGCAAGAGTACAGTAAGGAAAACCAGTTTTAATTTAACAAAAGATTTCATAAATTAGTTGGTTAGATTTATAATATTATAGATATGGTATTACGCCACGATCACCGCCTCAATTCCTAAGTACTCCCCAATTTTCTTAAGGCTTTGCGCATGATGGCCGATTCCGAGTGCAAAATGATGCGTAGGACCTTCTTTTACCCATTTTGTCAAAAACGTACGCACATCAGGTTTAAAGTAACCACGTGTGTTGGTGTTTCCCGTCGGCGGAATTGGCCCCTCTACCGACATCCCTTCGGCAATGACGAATTTTATTTTTCCTTCGTAGGTTGAAGTGATGCTCAACATGGTAATAGGACCTTCCTTGATTTTGAATTCCACACCAGCGCCAAAGCCGGGTTTTCCATGGTATTTTTTTAAGCTCCGCAGGACCGGTTGGCCCTCGGCTATGGAGATGTTATGCGGCCCATCGTGACCGACAAGAATGAAATTCTCTTGGAAATCCACAGGGTGAAACTCCGCAAAGCTGCCGCCTATACCAAGTCGCTCCATGATCAACATGGCGATACAACATTTTAGGTCTGATTCGCCGCACATCGGAAAACCTGCACCCGTTAACAACGAGTTGCCCACAATCAAATTGGTCATTACCTGTTGCGTTAAGCTGTTTTCCTCGCCCTCGTAGTAATAAGCGAGTCCTGTGAGGTTTTTTTCGCGTACAAAAGTGTGTAGCGCTACCGATACCCTTGCAGCGACTTCAAGATCAGTGCTCCGTAGTTTTTCAGATATGGGATCAGATACCGGATCCGGTGTATCAAAAAAACCTAAAATTTTTTCTTTCTCGTAGTCGACGGCTGCAGTGGATACTTCATTGTACTTGCTTACGATTTCATGTGCTTCACATTGTACAATATGTAGCCCGAAATGAGCAGTGAGCATGGTGGCATCTGAGTGCATATCTAGCATGGCCTCAATGGGGTGGCCAATATGACCGATGCGCGCAGTTTTAAGATCATGCAAGACTCTTGCAATGTCGCAATACTTTTTTATCTCTTCGTCTGCCGCTGGGTCGTCATGTAAAGTCCCAATAATAACCTCAGGCGCTTTTTTTCCCATCCGAACGGCTACGCCTGTGAATTCAGGTAAAGAGCAGATGTCGTCATTGTATAGCTGTTGATGAGTGGATGCTCTGCTATAATTCAATGCTTTGTCGGGTTGAAGTGCCACTAGCACAATAGGAACATCTAAGGATCTGATGATGACACCAAACGTGCTAGAAGTGGCGTAAGTAAGCATGTCGCAGAAAATTAGATCGAGATTGCCTGCTTTGAGTTTAGGTACCAACGCGTAGGCACCCGTTACGTCATCTATCATGCCAAACTCGATGAGCTCAATGTCGTAAGCCTTAACCTTGTCGATGAAGACAGCTTGCTTATCCAACATTTGTTGATAAAGGCCCTCAAATTGCGGCCAATACTTGGCATAACCAACTCCAAATACGCCTATTCTTGGGCGTGTTTTCTCTCTCTTGTTAAAGTTTTTCATTCGCTGTGTTCTAGTTTATTTTTGTATTCTTAACGCACTAACTTTTTATAAGTACTTCATGCTATCCCTTTAGCCAAGTGATGAGATATTTTTTATCTTGTCTTGTCTGGATACGGTTTTATAGTAATTCCTGTTGCGATAATTAAAAAAGCTATAGGATACATAAGGCCGCATATGAGCCATAAAGGCGTGTATGAATACTGTTGAATGATCCATCCTATTAGCGGGTTAATGACTAATCCCGAAATAGCACCGGCAGTACCCGAAAGTCCCACAATAGTAGACGTTGCTCTGTCTCCAAAAATGTCTGAAATAGCGGTAATGTAATTGGTAATCCAAAAACCGTGTGCAAATAACAGTATAGTCATCAGTGTAATAGCTGATGGTAAATCGCTTGTTTGAGGTATTAATATGGCTGATAATGTGAGTAAAGCGGCTACACCCATGACCAGCTTCCTTGCTTTGTTAACCGAGTAACCCTTTTTGATTAATGTGTCTGAAAAATACCCTCCGGCAATATTTGACAAGCCAAGAGCAAGAAAGGGTATCCATAAAAAATGTCCGATATCATCAAAAGATACGTTTTTGGTTTCATTCAAATACTTTGGAATCCAAAACATAAAAAAATAGAAAACGGGATCCAATAAAAAGCGTATCATTAACATTAACAAGGCTGATCGATTCCTGAAGATTTGAGAAAAAGGCAGAGGTGGTTTGGATGGATATATCTCCTTGTAAGTCTTTGGTTTATGTTGTTTTGGCCAACGCAGAAAGAGCCAAATGGCTACCCAAACGAGGCCAACTAGGCCAGCAAAGATGAAGCACCAACGCCAGCCATATCGATTAGATAACTGAATGGTAAGGACGGGAGCCAATACCGCTCCGATGGCAGACCCGCCAATAGCTATTCCATTAGCTAATGCACGTTCCTTTTTATTGAATAGCTCATTTACAGTCTTTGCAGCTCCGGGGAAACAGGCCCCCTCACCGAAGCCAAGCAGAAAACGCGAGGCAACAAGATGTGAAATATGTGTCATAAAGCCATGTAAAGCACTAGCGGTAGACCAAATACCTACGGCGACGGCCAAACCAATCTTGCCTCCGAAGCGCTCAATCAGTCGGCCGCCAATGGTAAACATCAGTGCATAACTTACTAAGAAGCTGGTGTTTACCCATCCGTATTGGATGTCCGTTATATTAAACTCTTTCTGGATCTTGATAATGGTAATCGAAAGTATTTGCCTATCGAGAAAATTAAGCCCCGTTGCAATAAAAACTAAGAATACGATAATCCAACGTATATAAGGTATTAGCATGAGATGGTAGTTTAATAAGATGTATTTTTTGCATAGTTCAATTAGCTGATCGTATAGCTTTTTTAAACAGTGCTCACGTTCTTAATTACATGTAGAAATATATTTGCTGAATCATTTTTCATAATATGTTATAATGGTTAGTGCTTTTAATAACAAACTTAGTGCGTTAAGTTGTTGTGAACAAATATAGCTAAATATTCGAAACAGGCAACAAACTTTTAAAGAAATTTTTTGAATATGTACCCGATTATTTTCTACCTTTAATATTATGCACACGTTTGGCACGACTAACATATCCTTATTTCATAGACAATTATCCACATTGTTTTTCTGCAAATATCGTCTTGACTTTGACCCTAAGGAGAATGTCGCTCCCGAAAAACTGACCGAACTGGTGGGAATACTTTATTATAGTCATAGAACTTGCTAAGCAGACACATGAACAACTCCCTAACAATTTCTATGTACAAATTAAGGTACAGGAATTAATGTACTTGCTTTCTATGAAGCTGTCGCTCGTGGAGAATCAAGTTTTAAGAATATAAATAGTACGATGCGGAGAGACTTTTGGTTATCCTCCATGAAATATTGAGCGATCTCAGTACACCGCCAACGCCGTTTGAAATGCATCTTGGCCATTATCGACGGTTACTTCCTTAAAATTAACTGCAACTCTTTAGCCACATACTTTACGATGTCTTTGTGTTTGCCCATAAAAATGTAAGAAGGAAAACTAGCAGAAGCACTTTCGATAAGCGACGCACAGGAATTTAGGTTAACGGAGATGTCTAGACAAACGGTTACCTGGTACCGAGAAAGTTATGAGCCATATATCGAAGCAATCAAAATCGGACAGAAGCCTATACTACCACAACTTTTCAGAAGAGGGTAATGGCTGTACCATTTTGTAAACAAGAACGCTCATTTCCACATCAGAAGACCCAACCGGCTAATTCGTAGCAAAGCCCGTGGGGTAATCCAATGACTATGTGACAATCCTATTTCGGTTATCCGAACCCATTCGGATTTGCTTTATGTACTTTAATTCAGTGTGTTCAGCTGAAGTCGATAGCAATGAAAAATACATAAAACTATACCCATCATGCCAGTTTTTGCGCTTATGCTACGAGGTATTTACCAGGTACTGCCATTGTATTTACGGAAGTTTTACGATTTTTTTTAGAAAGCATGTAACATTTCCTCAACATATGTATTTAGACAGTACATGGATTTCGAAAGTATATACAAAACGTATTCTCCAAAAATATTCAGGGTCTGTCTTGGGTACTTTAATGATATTGATAAAGCCAAAGATATAACACAAGAAACCTTTATTGTCGTGTTTGAATATTTGGGATCCATAAAAAATACGGAAAATATTCCGGGCTGGATATATCGGATTGCTACCAACAAGTGTTTGCGGCAGTTGGCGAATGAAAGGAGAAACGAACGGGTTCCTGATTTTGATTTTTCGAAGATTGAATACAAAGAAACAGCTATAGAGGAGGGGAGTTACCAAAAATTATGGCAGTGTATCAATGAACTTGCAGAACTGGACCGGATTATTATCGGCCTCTACCTCGAAGATGTTAATCAGGATAAAATAGCCGGAATTGTGGGACTCAGCCATGCCAATGTAAGAGTTCGGATCCATAGGATAAAAGAAGTTTTGTCAATAAAAATGAAAAAGTATGAATGATAGTTTTGAACAGCTCAAAAATACCTGGCTTTCTGTAGATAGGGATTTAGTTCCGGGTTTTACAGAAGTACAGGATGAAATTGTCCATTTGAGAAAGCAAAAGAGAAACCGGATTTTGGTATGGTACATGCTTGTAATCTTGTTTTCGCTAGTGGTTATTGGGTATGTAATATATACAGACAAACTGAATAACATCTATAAAAGTATTTCTGAATTCATTCTTCTCTTTACATCCATTTATTTATTCAGCAATTCATGGAAGAACATTACCAGACAAAAAAAAGAATATTTGTTGAGTAATCTTGCTTTCATCAAAAGCTTAAGCATTAATGAAAGCAAAAGAGCAGGTAAGCAGGTGCTTATAACTTGTACTTGTACAAGTCTCTTTATGATTTCTTTATTTTTTCACTTTTTAGATGATCTCCTTAATTCACCTGAACATTTTTTGATGGGCTTGTCTTCGCTGCTGATCCTTATGGTGATTGTTTGGAAGGTTTTAAAACCCATTAGTGATAAGAGGATCAGCGAAGAAAATAAAGAACTATTATCCAAAACAGAAAAGATTTTCACTAATATAAATGATTAAAAAATATGAAAAACCTATTAACCATTATTCTTCTGTTGGTATGCATTTCAATTTTTGCTCAAACGAAATCAATTCAGCACGATGGGATCAAAAGAAAGTACATTGTATATACTCCGAAAGGATATGATGCTGAAAAACGTTATCCGGTAGTTTTTAATTTTCATGGAGGAGGGATGACGCCTGCTGAGCAGATGCTTTATACACGATTTAACCAAACTGCCGATAAATATGGGTTCATTGTAGTTTATCCAAAAGGGATCAATGAAGACTGGAACGTCGGTTTTGGAATGTCTTACAAAAACGGTACGGATGACGTCGGTTTTACGGAAATTCTATTGCACCAAATCGAAAAGGATTACAAAATAGATGGCAACAGGGTCTTTGCGACCGGCTTGTCACGGGGAGGCTTTTTCTGCCATCGTGTTGCCGCCGAATTATCCCATCGGTTTTTGGCTGTTGCAAGTGTCGGCGCCCCCTTGCCGGATTCTATTGCTTATTACCATAATAACAATAGAAAGGAAGTTGGAGTTCTCATGGTTCATGGTACGGCCGATAAAGTAGTAGATTATAAAGGAAAAGATGGTCACTACTACTCCGCACTTGATTCTTACAATTATTGGAAAGAGAATTCATTTACAAACGACAATACCACAAAAATCGATGAGATTGCAAGCGATAGTACGGTAGTCGAGATTTTAGAATCCTTTTCCGGTAAAAAATCCGTTGTGCTGATTTCTATTGAGAACGGTGGACATACCTGGCCAGGCGCCGATGACTTTAATATAGGATTACCTATAGGGCTGACATCCAAAGAACTTGATATCAATGATTATATCTGGAGTTTTTTTGCTAAACAGAAATAATGCAATGGAATTTTTTGCATTTATGCAGTGCCCGTGCTTCGGGTCTCTTTAATTTGTTACAGGCTAAACGGTTTGTCTGAACGGTATTGTTTATCTCTGATTGGTCGGATGCAGCAGGCCCGGGTTATTTGGAGAAAGTAAGTTGCCTTAGGTCGTCTTGTACCGGCGTTGTAGAATAAGTATTGATTACATTCTGTAATTCTATTCAATCAAATGCATCGTACGGTGGTTTTTTGTAATTTAGCCACTAATGAGAGCATTGGTTGCGGTAATGCTGAATTGAATATCGGAGCTTGTATTTCCACCGCTATGAATAGCTCAAAGCTGTTGATGACAGGCATACAAAATCAGCAAGAAAAATGACGATGAATGAGTAAGATTCTACGACAACAAATAGAAAAAATCACACCGCTTTCAGACAACGAGTTTGAATACATATTGTCGCATTTCACTGAAAGAAAACTCAGGAAGCATCAATTTGCTGTGCAGTGCGGACAGGCCGTCAAGTTTGACTATTTTATTTTAAGCGGCTGCCTGAAATCTTATCACACAGACAATGACGGCAAAATCCATATTATACAGTTTGGTATGCAAGACTGGTGGATAACAGATTATCAGGCTTATTACAATCAAACTGCTGCCACAATTGATATTGATTGCATTGAAGATACCGAAATGCTTTGCTTGTCTTACGAGAACAGAGAAAAATTATGTGCGGAACTACATAAAATGGAGCATTTTTTCAGAAAGAAAACGAATATACGGAATGTTGCGCTGCAACAACGCATTCTTTCACTGATGAGCAATAATGCAAAGGAACGATACGATAGTCTATTGGAACAATACCCCCAACTTTTTCAAAAAGTACCAAAACATTTATTAGCCTCTTATTTAGGCGTTACAAGAGAAACACTAAGCCGTTTTAATTCAACTTCCAAATAAACTGTGATTTACCTCACATTAAAGTTGTGAGGTATGTCCTTCCTGATTTACCTAAAGCTATGGAATTTTGTGTTATAAATTTCAACACAAAAATAATGGCAAAATTTCAAATTCAAAGTGCGAGTAGTACCGTAAACTGGACAGGTAAAAAAGTATTGGGCTTGCATACAGGAAGCATAAATGTAGAAAGCGGATTTCTTGAGCTTACTGACCACTTGATTACAAACGGTGAGATTAAAATTGATATGGCTTCAATTGCTGTTACCGACATTGAAGACATCAAGACCCATCATGAATTCCTGGCTCACCTGCAAAGTGAAGATTTTTTTTCAGTGGACAGGTTCAAAACGGCAACGTTGGTAATTACAGGTTCCAGGCAAATAGAAAATAGCAATTTCTCGATAAGCGGTAATCTTACCATAAAGGATATTACAAATCCTATCAGCTTCAATGCAAAAATTGAAGTATTTACCGACTACTTACATTCAATGGGCGAAATTGTTATTGACAGAACGGCGTACAACATCCGTTACGGCTCCGGTAAATTTATTGACAATCTTGGCGATAAGCTTATTTACGACGATTTCGTTCTTCAATTCAAGTTGATAGGAAAAATAAGTTGAAAAAATGGAAAGACGGACTGGTATTGCTAATTTTTCGTCAGTAAAAATAAAAACACCATGTGGAATAAAACAAAATTTACAAAGCTATTGGGTATAGATTTCCCGATCGTTCAGGGACCCTTCGGTGGTGGATTGTCATCAGTCAGCCTCACAAGCACAGTTTCAAATGCAGGGGCGTTGGGTTCTTTCGGTGGGCAGCCTTTTTCTGCTCGGGAAATTATCAACATTTGCAATGAAATTAAAAAGAACACGAATAAACCCTTCAATATTAATTTGTGGGTTAATGACCGTGATAGCCGTTTAGCTACGTTTGGCGATGATGACTATAAAAAACTTACAGAATTGTTTAAGCCCTATTTTAACGAACTTGGTTTACCAATTCCCCCAAAACCGACAGATTTGGGGACGAAATTTGAAGAGCAGGTAGAAGCGATATTTGAAGCAAAACCTGCTGTATTTAGTTTTGTTTACGGCATTCCGCCACAACCTATTTTAGCAAGATGCAAAGCACTTGGAATAAAGACCGTTGGTGCCGCTACTACGGTAGATGAAGCTATTGCCTTGCAGCATGCAGGTGTAGATGCTATTGTAGCAACAGGATTTGAAGCGGGCGGGCATAGGGTTTCCTTTTTACAGTCAGCAGAAGATTCGCTGACAGGCACTTTTGCACTAATACCACAAGTTGCAGATGCAGTCAACATTCCGATAATAGCAGCAGGAGGAATAACTGATGCAAGAGGAATACAGGCCGCACTAGCATTAGGTGCCGATGCCGTACAGATGGGGACTGCGTTTTTAGCAACAGAACAATCAAACGCATCGCAAGATTATAAAGACAAATTATTCACATCTGATGCCAAACATACATCGCTAACGAAGGTATTTACAGGCAGACTTTCAAGAGGAATACGCAACAGAATAACGGAAGAGTTAAAACCTTTTGAATACTTATTAGCTCCATATCCTTTGCAAAGCAAATTTATGGGAAATTTGAAAGCCTATCCTGCCACCTATGATACCAACCCGGACCTCAGTTCATATTGGGCAGGACAAGCAGCGGCTTTACTGAAACACCGAGATGCAAAAACCTTGATAGAGACTTTGGTAAAAGACATGAATAAAAAGACCTTCTAGATTTAAATGTCAGTCCTCGATATCTGTGGCCGCTACATCTGGAAGCAATCTACAAAGTTTGTTCAGTTATAGATATCTGTCAGGATTTGACAAACCTAAAAAAGTGAGAATAGAAAAATTCTAAATGTGTTTCTGTCCTTCGCGGTTTGTAAAATTATGTTTAACTTTAACTAGGTCTTGGCCATTATCGACGGTTACTTCCTTAAAATTACCTGCCACATACTGTTCGATTTCCTTGTCGTTGCCCATAAAAAAATGTGTTATTTATTTCACTTATTCGCTAATATTTCTTTATTTCGGGTATTAAGTGTTTAAATGACATCTGTAAAATTTGCCATTTAGTGCTAGGCTAACCAATAAACGCTAATGAACTAATTGCCTGAAAGCAAGAGGATCAATAGACTGAAATCGTAAATTATGAAATTAGACTTAAACAATTGTCCCAAAGTGGGGATATTAGCTGCATTACTCTGTATATTGAGTTCAAGTGGGTTCGCGCAGAACCCGATCATCCAAACAAAACATACGGCAGACCCAGCTCCTATGGTGTATAAGGACACGGTATACTTATACACAGGTCATGACGAGGATGATGCTTTTGGGTTTAAAATGACGGATTGGCTGCTCTATACGTCGACCGATATGGTTAACTGGCAGGATCGCGGTCCTGTAGCTTCATTGAAAAATTTTAAATGGGTCGATGCAGATAATGGTGCCTGGGCGGCCCAATGTGTAGAACGCAATGGAAAGTTTTATCTCTACTGTACTGTGCCAGGAGGTGTCGGGATAGGTGTACTGGTTTCTGACAGTCCCTACGGGCCGTTTGTTGATCCCATTGGTAAACCCTTGGTGAAAAATTCCAATGAAGATATAGATCCAACGGTTATGATCGATGACGACGGTCAAGCGTATATGTATTGGGGAAATCCTAACCTGTGGTATGTTAAGCTCAAGGAAGACATGATTTCGATTGATGGTGAAATCGTTAAGGATTCATCATTCGCTAAACTTGAAGGGCAGAAAGACCCATTTCGCTATCAGGAAGGACCTTGGGCGTGGAAAAAAAACGGGAACTATTATATGGCCTACGCTTCAACTTGCTGTCCGGAAGGAATAGGCTATGCGATGGGAAAATCAGCGACAGGTCCCTGGGTCTTTAAGGGAATGATTATGGATCGCAATAGCCGATCCAATGGTAACCATCCCGGTATTATAGACTATAAGGGTAAGTCGTATGTATTTGGATTTAATTATGAAATACTCAAGAAAACAATGAGCAAGCATTATGAGAGACGGTCCGTCTGTTTAACCCAGCTGGTTTATAATGAAGACGGCACACTGAAAGAACTGCCATTTTGGACATCTGAAAGTGTAGAACCTGTAGGGACACTTAACCCTTACCGGAGAACCGAGGCAGAAACAATCGCTTTTAGTGAAGGGCTCAAAACCGAAAAGCAAACGGAATGGGAGCGTAATATCCCTTGGGATAAAGGAGCGAAGATAGCTGATCGGGTAGTGGTTTCATCTATACACAATGGAGATCATCTCATGGTTCGGGCAATAGACTTTTCCAAGGGTATAAAATCCTTAGACGTTAATGTTGCGTCGCTTTATGGAGGCAAGATCGAGGTTTATTTGGATAGCATCAATGGGCCGTTGTTAGGTGTAGTGAACGTTAATACGCAGGGTGAGGGTGATATCTTTCGTACAGTTAACGGGTCCATGAAAAATATAACGGGTAAACACGATGTTTTTTTTGTTTTCAAAGGAAAAAAAGATTTATTCTATTTTGATTGGTGGCAGTTTAAATCTTAAATTTAAGGTAAAGAATAAAGGGAGAAATGTGGTAATTGTATTTTAAAAAACGGAAGATGAAGCGATAACGAACAATCATCAATTTGGTGAATTGAGTAAATTTCTGAAAGTCATTTTCTATAGTTAAGAAGAGAAATCTTAAAAAATGTGATATGAACGGCCAGGTCATACCTCCTTCTTCAACACTTGCCGATTACATTCGGTTCTTCTGGTTTGCAGAGGGCAGTGCTACGCAGGATACACCCTTTGTTCATCATGCCTTCGCTTACCCTTGTCCCGAACTCGTGTTCTGTTACAAAGGTCAATTTCAATTCCAAACAGCTTTTGAAGCAGAAAAAAAATTATCTCCTGGAATTTACGGGCAAACGCAGACCTTCGGTAAAGTCGCTTCAACTACAGATTTTGGTGTTTTTGGATTTTATTTATTTCCACACGCACTTCCACAATTATTCGGACTACCGGCGAACGAGCTGACCAACGAATCGGCGGACATTAAATCACTCTGTGGCAAAGAAGGTGAAATTCTCGAAGAAGAAATCATGCTGGCCAAGAACAACCACCAGCGAATTGAGCTGGTAAGCGATTTCTTAACAAGACGCTTAAAAAATGCGAAGACTACGAACATCCATATTCCTTTGTCTATCAAAACGATTATATGCACTCAGCAAGTGGGATCTATCAGTGCCTTAGTCAACCATAGCTTTTTATCAATAAGGCAATTTGAAAGGAGATTTAAAGAGTTTTCAGGCTTTAGCCCAAAGCTGTTTTTACGGATTACAAGGTTTAACTCCTTGCTCAACAGATCTTTCCAGGATAAGTCATTTGCGCAAATCGCCTACGAACATGGCTACTACGACCAATCTCATTTTATTCACGATTTTAAGAATTTCTCTGGTTACAATCCGAAGGAATACTTTAGACAAGATACTGTCTTTGCAAATGATCGGGGTACCGTGGGATAAGGAAAAGTAAAAATGTCGTTTTTTTACAATCTAAAAATTTATAAGGATTATACCTTGGTCCCAAATAAATGACCATGAAAACAGTTACTTCATACCTTCTAATGATTGGGTGGATCGTTGGATTTTCATTTTTAGCAATAACAGCGGTATATTCACAAGAAGGTACAATCGACAATCAATCGGAGATGACCACGGTGAAGGACGAAACCGGTGAACATTATTCTGCCGTACAGGGAATTACCACAGGGCGGGCACGAGCGCTCGTGGGAGCGGTGATGTCTCTCCTCAGTCTGGGCGCGGGATGGCGGGCAAAAAATATCGCCACTAGCAATAAGGGTAAAGGCCGAACAGCAGCTATTGTTGCATTGATATTTGGCGTGATTGGTATTGTTTTAAGTATCATACATCTTAGCATTACTGCCGGTGCCGTGTTCGGCTCCGGTAGTGGAAAAGCCGGAGCAATTGTTGCTTTAGTGCTCGGACTTATTGGTGTTGTCCTTAGTGGCTCAGTGCTCCGCTTGCTCAAGAGTAACTAATTTTATGTAAAATTTCAACTATAACTTAACCGGTAGTGCCTAAGTAAGGATAGCTTTACGTTATACGCCGGAAAATACCGATATTGTACACGATGATCACCAGAAGACAATTCATTTCACATAGCTGTATGGCTACCTCAGCGCTTATGCTACCAAATGCGCTTTTTGCAGAAGAAACAAAATCCGCCTATAAGATGGGACTGCAACTTTTTACGATTCGTGATGCGATGGCAAAAGATCCTTTTGCTACGATAAAGCAGGTAGCAGCTCTGGGTTATGAAGATACGGAGACTTATGGTTTTGACCCGAAAACAGTATCCTATTATGGTTTAAAAGCAAAGGATTTTCTTGGTCTACTGAGCGATCATGGATTGACGACCACCAGTGGTCATTATGATCTTTTTCGCTATTTCAATGCGCCTGAAGCAGAATTGATGGCTTATGTGGATCAATGTATTATCGGTGCAGGTATATTAAAGCAACCTTATATCACCTGGCCCTGGTTAGATCCTAATAATAGAAGTATCGAGCAATTTAAACAACTCGCCCCGAAACTTAATAGGATTGGAGAAAGGATTAAAAAGGCCGGTTTGGGCTTTGCTTATCATAACCATAATTTTGAGTTTATCGATCATGGCGGGATAAATGGTTATGAAATAATCATGAAAGAGACGGACCCCGACCTGGTGAAGCTACAGATCGATCTTTACTGGGTAATGCGTGCTTCTAAATTAAGTCCTGCAGCGCTTTTTAGCATGCAGCCCGGACGTTTTGTAATGTGGCATATCAAAGACATGGATAAAGTGACACAGGATTATACGGAACTGGGCAATGGTTCAATAGATTATACTAAAATTTTACCAGATAAGGACTTGGCCGGTATGGAATATTATTACCTGGAGCAGGGCGGAAATTTTAAGAAGAGCTCTATGGAGAGTATAGCCGAAAGTGCTGCTTTTTTTAAAAAAAATTTAGCGAAGTATTTTCGTTAAGGTGTATTGTTTAGGACGTGAGTAAAGATAATCTTTATTGGAAAGTAAAGAGAGAAGTATTTAGAATATTTTATTTAAATTTGTGTATGGAAGCACTGGTAATTCATCCCGAAAATAAAGAACAGTTAAGGGCCGTTAAAGCGTTCTTGAAAGCAATGAAGGTTCCTTTTCAGCAACAGGATGTTAGTTTACCAAAGCATATCCAAGAGAGTATAGAAAAAGGGCTTGATCAAGCTACTAAAGGACAGACTGTCTCCTTCGATGTGTTTAAAAGTAAACATTTTATCAGCTAGTGTACACCATAAAGTTTTTCTCCCTTAATTTTTCCAATAATTGACGAGCGCACCGAAGTTCGGAAATGCATCTTACACAAGCAATGTTCTATGTTTTATAGAGTCTATGAAGAAGAGATAATTGTTATCTGTTTCTGGGATAATAGACAATCATCAATCTGGTAATTTTCTCGGGGAAACATATCCGATAACGAACAACCCGGTGTATCAAAAACGAACATACAGATCTGAGTGCGTTGTTTAAATCGCTCGTTTACAGTTTATTATTTTTGTGGCATAAAGCTGGTATAGTGATGTACACATTCAAGTCTTTATCCAAATGCTGAAAAATTATATAAATATTGCCTGGAGAAGTCTGTTGAAAAACAAGGTTTCAAGCTTGATAAATATCGGCGGCTTAAGCATAGGCTTAGGAATTGGCATCATTGTTATTATATGGATTAGCCACGAATTAAGTTACGATCGATTTCAGAAGAATTTGCCGAACATTTACCTGATGATGACTAACACAGAAGTAAATGGCGAAGTCAATACGGGGCGCGAAACGCCACCGCCTTTAGCGGATGAAGTACTTAAAACCATGCCCGAAATACGACAGACTGCGCGAACCAGTCAACCGGGTGCCCAGTTATTACGGGTGGGTGACAAAAATATCTATGAAACGGGAATCTATGCGGAACCCTCCCTTTTCAAAATAATGACCTTTAAAACCTTATCGGGTAATCCTTACGACGCGCTGAACCAGTCGGGCTCCATCGTTATAACAGAAAGTACGGCAAAAAAATTGTTCGGAAATGAAAATCCCGTTGGCAAATTACTTGCGCACGACAATAAATATACGCGCAATGTTGGGGCGGTAATTGCTGATATTCCACAAAATAGTGTCAACGAATTTAGCGTAATTCTTCCTTTTCGGGATTTTGAACGAGAGAATAGCAGCTGGATCCATCGATGGGATCACTTCGTAATCAATACTTGGGTGCTATCTATAGACCAGGCGAATCGGGGGCTTTTGAACAAGAAGATCAATCAACTGTACCATAGAAAGCAAAATGAACCGATTTCCTTTTTCACTTATCCGCTTAAAGATATGCGGATTTTCAACCAATTCAAAAACGGCAGGGCGCAGGGTGGTAAAATTTACGGATTGGTACTCCTCGCAATTATTGGTTTTTTCGTGCTGTTGATCGCCTGCATCAATTTTATGAATTTAACCGTGGCCAAATCGCAAAAGAGATCGCTGGAGGTAGGAATAAGAAAAGTGGTCGGCGCAACGCAATGGCAAATGATCTATCAGTTTTTAACAGAAGCTTTTATATTGACGATATTGGCCGCCATTCTCGGTTTCACAATAGCCAAGATTGGCCTGCCTTATTTTAGCACCGTAACCAAAAATGAGATTCTATTCGATCCAGGCAATATAGCGGTCTGGTTGGCGCTTATTCCGCTGGTTTTTCTTACGGCCATTATTGCGGGAGGCTATCCGGCGTTTTTTCTAAGTCGTTTTAAGGCGATCACCTCGTTAAGAGGTGACATGTTAATAAAGAGAGGTAAGTTTTCGATGCGAAAACTATTGGTTACCTTTCAGTTTATCGTTTCTATATTCTTGATCATTACTACCATTGTTATCTATAAACAGGTTGACTATACCAAGGGCCAGCCCATAGGATACAAGCCGAAAGGTCTTCTGCGGCTTACAGCCCATGGAAGCATGGCGGAACAATTTCCCGTATTGAAAGAACAACTCCTTCAGTTACCCGGGATCGAAAGTGTGAGTGCAGGCAACGACAATTTGATTCAGTTTGGTGGATACGCAAATGGTTTTGGTTGGACGGGTAAAAATGATGATCAGGATTTTGCTTTCGCGCTGGCAGGGGTACAATATGATTGGATTAAAACGATTGGCGCTGATGTCGTTGAAGGAAGAGACTTTTCCAAGAATTACGGAAGTGATACGTCCGCTTGTCTGATTAACGAAGCTGCTGCAAGAAAGATGGGGCTCGAAAAGCCTATTATTGGAAAGAAGGTGGGGGACAAGGAAATTATAGGCATCGTGAAGGATTTTGTTTATAATAACCCCAATAAACTGCCTGATCCGATGCTTCTTACGCTTGGGCAACAGGCTATGTCTAATGTTTTTGTTCGTATACAAGATGGTGTGGATATGAAAAAGATATTATACGACATTGGCCAAACGGTAAAAAAACAAAATCCCTATTATCCTTTCGAGTATCATTTTATGAGCGACGAGTACGAGGCCAAATTTGACGAATTGCGTAGTACGGGGGAAATGATAAATATCATAAGCCTGTTCGCGATTGTCATATCTTGTTTGGGCTTATACGGACTAGCCAGTTTTGTGGTAGAGGTACGGACAAAGGAAATCGGAATAAGAAAGGTTTTGGGTGCCGGTATCAAACAGATGTGGTGGTCTTTGTCGAAGGATTTTTTAAAGCCTGTGTGCATTGCCTTTGTGATCGTGGTACCTGTGGCGATTTTAGCCATGCAAAGCCTGTTGTCGAATTGGGAAAAGCGCACTGCTTTGTCTTGGTGGATATTCGCTTTAAGCGGCCTCATCGTATTGTGCATTGCATTATTTACAGTTAGCCATCAAGCCTTGAGAGCGGCCAGAACCAATCCGGTAAAATCGTTAGCTGCTGAATAGATAACTTATGGAAACGGGAAGCTACAGGTGCGAACCTAAGCCGTTAATTATTCGTAACTTTGCGGCAGATGAAAAATACGCTCAGATTGCACAGACTTGTATGGCTGATTGGTGCTTTAGCGACGTCCGCTTGTACACAAAGCCAAGCTCCCAAAGCTACGAATACGGAAGATAAATCCATGGTTCAGCCTAGTCAACCGGATACCGTAGGCCAAATGGCGCTTAGTGCAGCCGATTCTACACATTTGTTAGGTGTTTGGTTTGATGAAACAATTAAATCACCGGAAGGGGCGAACGTTGCTTATCAGGTGATTGCTCGCCAACAACGCGTTTTTATTCAGCCCATCGCTTTTAAAGGAAAAAAGCTTCAGGTAAGCGATCAACCGGTGGTTAGCGCTTATGCCACAGAGCTGAAAAAAAACGGTAATTATTATGTTAGTCTGGAAAGCGCGGAAGATGCCTATGAAGTAGATAAAGAAGGCAACTTGCTGATTTTTCACAAGGGAAAACTCGTAGTGGTTTGCAAGAAAATAGGGTAACATGCCGGCTTCTTGTTCGGTGCATATTTTCTTATGCATCGCTTCTAAAATTTCAGTGTGTATTTCCGTGTGGCTTTGGTGTCTATCTCTTGGTTATGGGTGCCATATTTTACTTTACAAGACCCACCATTTTTTGAAACGATACTGGCATGCACAATTTTTCCGTTCCGCCATTGCATATCGATGACAAAGCCCCCACGGGCAACTAACCCGTTGACTTCTCCATCGGGCCATTCCTTAGGCAGGGCGGGAAGCAGCTCGATATAGTGTTCATGACTCTGTAGCAGCATCTCGGAAATGCCGGCACCACCGCCAAAGTTGGCGTCGATCTGGAAAGGTGGGCAGGTACTGAATAGATTCGAGTAAAGTCCGCCTTCTCCTTTTTTGATGATTTCGGGATCATTGGCATTGCGGAATAGCTTTTTCAACGCGTCATAGGCCATCGCACTGTTGTGTAATCTGGCCCATAGGTTGATGCGCCAGGTGATAGCCCAGCCAGTACTTTCATTGGTTCTGATGTCCAATGATTTTTGTACCGCCCTTGCCAGTTCCGGTGTGGATGCATCGCTTATGGTAGTGCCGGGGTACAATCCAAACAGATGGGATACATGACGGTGTTGAGGTTCAGCATCTTCCCAGTCATGATACCACTCTTGCAAATTGCCTTTTCTGCCTATTTTGTAGGGTGGAAGCTTTGCCAAAGCGTTGGTAACCGCTTCTTGTGTTTTTTTGTCCTTTTTTAAGATAACAGCTGCTTTCAGGTAGTCGGCAAACAACTCACGGATCATTGCAATATCGGCCGTACTTCCATACAACACGGCACCTTTATAGCCCTTATCAGTTATGTAGATGTTTTCGGGTGAGGTGGATGGTGCAGTTACTAGATAACCGTCTTTATTGGTCGTGAGAAAGCTCAGGCAGAAATCGACGGCGCCCTTCATTAGCGGATATGCCTGCTTGCGTAGGAAGTCGGCATCTGCGGTAAAAGCGAAATGTTCCCATAAATGGGTACTTAACCATACGCCGGCCATTTGCCAGTTGGCCCAAGAGGGATGCCCTTCGCCAAAATGACCCACCGGATGCGTCATTGCCCAGATATCTGTATTATGGTGGCATACCCAACCATCAGCATTATAATAATTTTTAGCCGTGATGGCACCCGTTTGTGCTAGGCGGCCTATAAAATCGAATAAGGGCTGGTGCATTTCGGGAAGGTTAGCGACCTCAGTACCCCAATAGTTCATCTCGGTATTGATGTTGGTGGTATAGTTGCTGCTCCAAGGCGGTCTTACAATTTCATTCCACAAAGCCTGCAAATTGGTTGGCTGGCCACCGGGTCGTGAGGAGCTAATCAGTAAATAACGGCTATATTGATAGAAGAGTGCTACGAGGTTGTTATCGCCGTCACCTTTGGCAAAGCGTTCTAGCCTTTCATCCGTAGGCAAATTTGCTTTCTCCCCGTGTCCTAAATTAATTGAAACGCGGTCAAAATAATGCCGATAGTCCTGAATATGCTTTGCTTGCAATGAGGCGAAGGATTGCTTTTCTGCTTCCTTCAAGTAAGAAAGCGCTAAATCTAATTCATTCTTTCCTGCCCTGCCCGGATTTTTGTCGAAACCACTGTAACTGGTGGCCATTGATAAAAGTAAGACTACCTCTTTGGCGTTCGAAATAGCGAGTGATGAATCTTGCCAACTGGTTTGCCCATCGTTCTTCAATACTTTCAGCATGGAGGCAAAACGCATGCTGTTTAGCGTATCATATACCACCGGATTTTTTTCTTTATTACGATAATTAGGCTCGGTATGAATAGGTGCCCAACCGTGCATCCATAAGCTGGTACTTTGCTTCTTGCTTTTTGAACGCAATAAACTGTTAAAACGGCAAGTAAAATCCAACCTATCTTTACCTTCTGCGGTTAATCGGATGACAATAAGCTGATCGGGATGCGAGGCAAAGATTTCCCGACGGTAACTGGTTCCGTTAAGCTGATAGGAAACCCGTGCAATGGCTTGGGAAATATCCAGTTCGCGCCTGAAATGAGTGGGAGTACCTTGGTGTTTAAAATGGATCAATAGATTGCCCAAGGGTTCATAAGATTGAGAATAAGCGCCCTGCATAAAGCGAATCAGTGAATCCGCAGTTTGATAATCTTCGTTAAAGAGTGCTTCCTGTACGGCGGGAAGATGATCCTTGGCTTGTGGGTTAACTTTATTTTCGTCAACAGGCTTGCCCGACCAAAGCGTTGCTTCATTGAGAGACAGCCGCTCTTCTTGCACGCCACCATAAACCATGGCACCTAAACGGCCATTGCCTAAAGGAAGTGCTTCTTCAAATTTACTGGCGGGCTTGCTGTACCAAAGTTTTAAATTATTCTTATTTTGACCTGTAGCACTCTTGCATAGGAAAATAAGTAAAATAATGTGTGTGATAGCATGTTGTATTTTCATATTTAGATCTTGCTGTCCGGTGACGATGCCAGACCGGGTTGTAAGGAACAATACTAAACAATATTGCTTATATCTTTAGCATGGAAATTAGCAAGATCTTCAGCTATATTAACCAGAGGCAACCCGATTATTCGTGAAATGCTTCTGTTTTACGGCGTTGTATGTCCCTTGGATTTTTGCCGTTGTACTTCTTATAGATTTTATTAAAATGGCTGGCATCAGTAAAGCCAAGCTTGACAGCAATTTCGTTGATATTATTGCGCCCGTTTTTCAGTAACTGATCAGCGGCTTTCAGTTTAATTTGTACAATGTGTTGCTGGAGGGATAAGCCACTATGTTTTTTGACGTAAATGCTGATGTAATTAGGTGACATCGAGAAGTGCCTGGCTATACTTTCTACACGTACTTTGTCTGCATCAAGCGCATGCAAACGGGTATAGCTCAGAATTTCGCTCAACTTATCTAATTCGGTATTCACCGGGCATTGCGTGCCAAATTGCGCGGTAGCCTGTGCTCGGGCCAACATCATCATAACGGCTCCAAAGAGCTCGAGTTGCAGTTCACGGCTGTAAGAACATTGATGGGAAAACTCGGCCAGCAATATTTGAAGTAAATGTTTAAGTTGATCTTGATCCTTTTTATCCTTAATTAAACTACCATTCATGGAGAAAGGTGATTGTAATAAGGTCTTAAGGATGTCGAGCCATTTAGCGGTCCTGCTTCCTTCGAGCTTTTCTATGAATAGTTGTTCCGTAAATTTTAGAAATATAAATTTCGAAGGTGCTTCAATTTCAAAATAATGCGTATCTTCCGGTCTTAGTAAAAAGACATCACCCATATGATAGGGCGCAACAGCGTCATTAAGCACGTGATTTCCGTTACCTTCTTCTATGAAAATGAGTTCATAAAAGTTGTGCTTATGTGCCGGATAACTCCAGGTTTCGGCTTCTAGTCGAAAGATATTGAGCGAATGGTAGCTGTTAAATCTTGTCATCGGGGATTGATTTTTACAAATATAGCATGAAATTGTACTGGTTTCTCTTTCTGTAACCTACTAATTTTGTGATGTACTTAAGGAATAAATATATGAAAGCTATAGGATTCAGAACATCGTTACCCGTTGAAGCAGCGGACAGTTTTATTGAGTTTGAAACAGAAAAACCAAGCCCGAAAGGCCGAGACCTTTTAGTAAAAATAAGCGCTGTATCCGTCAATCCGGTCGACTTCAAGATTCGGCAGAACAGTGCAAAGGATACGGTACTGACAGAGCCAAAAATTATTGGCTGGGACGCGGTGGGCGTAGTGGAGGCGGTAGGCGATGCGGCATCTTTATTTAAGGTGGGAGACGAAGTGTACTACGCAGGGGATATTAACCGTGCAGGCAGTAACGCGGAGTATCAGTTGGTGGATGAACGGATTGTAGGGAATAAACCAAAAAAACTTACTAAGGAGGAAGCCGCAGCTATTCCGTTAACGGCCTTAACCGCTTGGGAGATTCTCTTCGATCGGCTTCGTATCGGTGAGCGCGACAAGGGCAAATCCGTCTTAATTATCGGCGGAGCCGGTGGGGTTGGCTCAATTGCGATACAACTTGCCAAGCACGTGGCGGGACTTACGGTGATTGCAACTGCCTCGCGACCGGAAACAGCTTCGTGGTGCAAGACTCAGGGTGCCGATTATGTAGTTAATCATTATAAGCTCGTGGACGAAGTTCGTCAAGCAGGTTTTCAGTATGTCGACTTTATTCTGGATTTCGTGGATACCAATACCTATTGGGATGCAATGGTTGAATTGATTAAACCGCAAGGTCATATTGGTTCGATAACCGGATCTGCTACCCCTCTTGCTTTGAATAAATTGAAAGCTAAGAGCGTCAGCTTTTCATGGGAGTTGATGTACACACGTTCTACCTTCCAGACGGATGATATGATTGAACAACATCATATTCTGAACAAGGTTGCCGATTTATTGGATCGTGGCGTTTTAAAAACCACACTAAAAGAAACGCTTAAGGGCTTGTCCGTTACAAATTTTAAGGAAGCACACCAACAGTTGGAAAGTGGAAAAACGATTGGAAAACTGGTTGTCAGCTTTTAGGTAAATCCCGGCTCGTTCTATTATTCTCCCCTAGCTGAAAAGCGGGGAGTTTTGTTTTTTGATTCAATGTGAATTTCATTTAGTTGGGGCGTAGTCAGGTAACTTCGGTTAGGATTTTGACAGCGTCCATTGTTTTCGGTATTGTTTGGGCGATATTCCCATTTGCGTGCTAAATAAACGGGAGAAATAGTAAGGGTCTTCAATACCGATGGCTAAGGCAATTTCAAAGATTCGTCGGTCGGAAAATTGCAAAAGTTGACAGGCATGCTGGATTTTTAAGTGATTAAAGTATTCAATAGGCGAATATCCCGTTTTTTTGTGGAAGAGATTTGAAAAATGGGATACGGATAGGTGCGCCTGATCAGCGATCTCTTTCAGACTTAATGTTTTATGAATACTAGTTTTGAGAAAGCGAATAGTGCGATCAACGATATCTTCTGCCTGTTCATCGGGGTGATAGTTGAAACGGTCGTTTAAAAGAAAGGCACTCAGGTAAAAAGGCATAGTGAGGGCTATAAACTCCATATTTTCCTTACTATAGCCTTGCTGCAGTGTGTTGTATATTTTGGAAAAAAGTGCTAAATGGGGTTCGCTTCGCATGATCTTATTTTTCTGGGAAAGCATTTTCTCGAAAAGATGGGCGACTATGAGGTCGGCTTGCTTCCCGCCAAAGTGAAGCCAGTAAATTGTCCATGGATAGGCTGGATCAGCACGATAGAGGTGTTGCGTTCCGGTAGGGATGATAAGGAAATGATTTGCCTCGATCGGCAGGTCGAAACCATCGATGGTAGCACTTCCCCTACCTTCGACGCAATGAATCAATATATGTTCATTTGTCCCTTCGGGACGGTTTCGGTAGTGGTATTTGGCCTTTGGGTAAAAGCCAATATCGGTAATGTAAAATTCCCTGGTAAGGAACGTGTCCCGGTATTGATTAACGACTTTCGGAGGAATGATGATGGCCTTTTCTCCTTCAAATCCTTCTTTCTTTCTAATCATAAATTGGTTTAAAATTCCTGCAAGATAGTAATATAATCCATTTTTAAAAACGCTTTCTCCATGCTTCGTGTACCGGTTGACCTTAACTTTGTCTCATTAACCGTTATATACTATGCAGACTGAAGTCAAGGTTTGGATCGAAAAAATCAACATACCAACTTATAAAATTGGTGAGGCCGAGAAAAATCCAATGTTCTTGGAAAAAAGGGTATACCAAGGAAGTAGTGGCGTTGTTTATCCTTATCCGGTGGTGGAAAAGATCTTTGACGAGAAAGAAGATGTGAGCTATGATGCTGTTTTTCTGGAAAACCAATACCTTAAAGTGATGATACTCCCGGCCCTAGGGGGTAGGGTGCAGATGGCTTATGATAAAGTGAAGGAAAGGCATTTCATCTATTACAACCACGTCATCAAGCCAGCTTTGGTAGGCCTGACAGGACCCTGGATTTCGGGTGGTATTGAATTCAACTGGCCCCAGCATCATCGCCCCAGTACCTTTTTGCCGGTAGAATATACGATTGAGCACGGAGAAAATGGTGAGCAAACGGTGTGGGTCAATGAAGTGGAAATGATGTTCAGAACAAAGGGCAGAGCCGGATTTAGGCTTTATCCGGGCAGGGCTTACCTGGAGATTGAGGCGCATTTAACGAACAGAACACTTTTTCCGCAGACTTTCTTATGGTGGGCAAACCCTGCCGTAAAAGTGAACGATCATTATCAATCGATATTTCCGCCGGATGTGCATGCCGTGTACGATCATGGGAAGCGGGATGTCTCTTCTTTTCCGATTGCGAAAGGGGTATATTATAAAACGGACTATGCTCCGGGAACGGATATTTCACGCTATAAAAACATACCGGTACCCACTTCCTTCATGGCGGTAAATTCAACCTATGATTTTATGGGCGGCTATGAACATGACACGCAAGCCGGTATGCTTCATGTGGCCAATCATCATGTAGTGCCGGGTAAAAAACAATGGACTTGGGGTAATGCCGACTTCGGAAAGGCCTGGGACCGGAATCTAACGGATACGGATGGTCCGTATATCGAATTAATGACAGGCGCTTTTACGGATAACCAGCCTGATTTTTCATGGCTACAGCCAAATGAAACCAAGTCTTTCGTGCAGTATTTTATGCCCTATAGTGAAATTGGTGTAGTGAAAAATGCAAATAAGGACATGGCCGTTCACTTCGACCTACAGGAGGGACAACTCACGCTAGGTGTTTATGCAAGCGGTGTTTGGGAAGAGGCTCGAATTGTTGTAACTGTAGGTGCTAAACTGATTTTGGAGCGTACGGTGACGCTTTCGCCAAGCCATAGCTATCAGGAAACCTTAACCAATTCGGATAGGTATGATGCTCTACACGACTACGAATTGCGTGTGTATGATTGGGAAGGAGCTTTATTGATTCGTTATGCCCCTGAACGTGCGGAAGAAAAGGAGATCCCGCCGCCGGCAATACCGGCACCCGATCCGAAAGATGTTCCCTCTACCGAAGAACTGTATTTGCACGGTCTGCACTTGGAACAATATCGACACGCCACTTACGATCCAAGGGCTTACTATCAGGAGGCTCTTCAACGCGATCCCAATGATATTCGGAATAACAATGCCATGGGGCTTTGGTTATTGAGAAGAGGCTTGTTTACGGAGGCCCAAGTACATTTTCTGGCAGCGAAAAGCCGACTTCTCTCAAGAAATACCAATCCTTACGATAGCGAAGTGCTTTATAACTTGGGCTTGCTCAAGAAGGTAAACGACTCATTGGATGAGGCCTATTCGCTGTTTTACAAAGCGACCTGGAATGCTGCTTGGAAAGATACTGCGTATCTGATGCTCGCCCGTATAGACGTGGGTAGAAGCGAGTTTAGCAGCGCACTGGAACATATAGACCACTCCCTTGCCAATAATACCACAAGTGGACAAGCACAACATTTGCGCGTGGTCATTTTACGAAAGCTCGGGCGTGTAGAGGAGGCTTTTTCTTATGCGAACTTTAGCCTTGAGCTGGACGCTTTTAATTATGCGGTTTATTTTGAAAAATACTTGCTGTTAAAAGAGCGTAACCAAGAACAGGAAGCCGATAGCCTAATAAGCAATACAGTCGCTTTAATGAATGAGCGAAGCAGTACGTTCATTGAGTATGCGCTGGATTACGTGCAGGCGTATTGTTATGAGGAAGCGCTAGACTGGTTGGGGTGCTTGGCCGAAAGCCCGGATCCTTTGGTTCATTACCATAAAGGTTATATCGCCTCTTTACAGGCTCGACTCGATTTAGCACATTCGTTTTTCGAGAAGGCAAGCAGATGCAGTCCTGATTATTGTTTTCCGAATCGGATGGAAGATATGCTGGCACTGGAAAAAGCCTTAACCTTTAACCCAAACGATGCCAAGGCGTACTATTATCTGGGTAATTATTGGTATGATAAACGTGTGCACGAAAAGGCCATTCACTGTTGGGAAGAATCGGTTCGTATAGATGCCGGTTTTCCTACCGTAAAACGGAATTTGGCACTGGCCTTTTATAATAAAAAGAACGAGAGTGAAAAGGCTCTGCGTTTCTTGGAGGAGGCGTTTTTCCTGGATCGCACTGACGCCCGTATTTTGATGGAGCTGGATCAGCTATATCGCTTACAACAGGTAACGCCACATCAGCGCCTTTCGTTTTTAGCTCAATATGGGGATTTGGTAGAACAGCGAGACGATTTATACCTTGAACGTATCAGCTTGTTCAATTTATTGCAGCGACATGATGAAGCCTGGCAACAATTGGCATCTCGTAATTTCCACCCTTGGGAGGGGGGCGAGGGCAAGGTGCCCGGCCAGTACCTGGTGGCCGGACAAGAATTGGCCAAATTAGCGCTGCTTGAAAACCGGCTCGAGGAGGCCTTGGATTATTTACAGGCCATGCTTTGCTATCCGCCAAATTTGGGTGAAGGCAAACTCCCTAACACCCCGGAAAATGACATCCATTACCTAACCGGATTGGCCTATAAACGGTTGGAAGAAGAAACGAAAGCAAAAGCGTATTTTGAGCTGGCAACACGGGGGAATGACGAACCCGTACAAGCGATCTTTTATAATGATCCGCAACCCGACAAAATCTTTTACCAAGGATTGGCTTGGATACAATTAGGGGATGAAGAAAAGGCGCGCATGGTATTTAATAGACTGGCGGATTTTAGCGCTTATCATCTACATGATGTCATTTCAATTGATTACATGGCTGTATCCTTACCGGATCTGTTGGTTTTTGAACAGGATTTGTCGGCCAAGAACCATGTTCATTGCCTTTATATGGCTGGATTGGCTCAATTGGGACTAGGCAATACGGATGGGACCGAACATTTTTTCAATCAAGTATTGGAACGTAACAATAGTCATTTGGGTGCCGTTCTGCATAAACGCATGATCGGTTTCCTGCAGCGTTTCGACGCGCTTTGTGTACCTAGGTAAAGAGTAACGAAATACATAGACGATAAAACAGTATATCGATGAATGATTCTGAATTGAACTTTAAGCACTCCTACATCTTGGGTATCTCCTTTATTTCGGCACTTGGAGGCTATCTGTTTGGTTTTGATTTCGCCGTGATTGCCGGTGCCTTACCTTTTTTGCGTGAGGCGTTTGGACTCAATGCATGGTGGGAAGGATTTCTCACCGGCTCGCTGGCCCTTGGTTGTATTGTGGGATGCCTGTTGGCCGGAAAACTGGCGGATCGTTATGGCAGAAAGCCCGGCCTCCTGTTAGCTGCCCTCATCTTTGCCATATCTTCCCTGGGAATGGCCTATGCCTCCGACTTATCCATCTTTGTACTCATGCGCTTTGCTGCGGGGATAGGCGTGGGCATGGCCTCGATGTTAAGCCCTCTATATATTGCCGAAATTTCACCGGCCCATGTTCGCGGTCGCAATGTCGCCATCAATCAACTGACCATCGTCATAGGGATTTTGGTGACCAACCTGGTTAACTATACCCTTGCAGACAATGGCCCCGAGGCCTGGCGGTGGATGTTTGGCCTGGGGGCTGTACCTGCCGTTTTGTTCTTTATTGGTGTGCTTTGGTTGCCGGAGAGCCCACGATGGCTGTTAAAAGCAAGGCAGGACGAACGTGCGCGTAAGGTGTTGTCAGCTATCGGAAGTGAGGCTTTTGCTGCAGAAACTTTTTTAACAATTCAGGCATCCCTTAAGGGTACAGCCAGGCAATCCTTTCGGGCCGTATTTGAAAAGGCAGTACGTCCGGCCGTCATTGTCGGCATTACGTTAGCTGTATTCCAGCAGTTATGTGGTATCAATGTGGTATTCAATTATACCTCCACGATTTTTGAATCCATAGGCGCTGATCTGGATAGACAGCTGTTCGAAACCGTTGCCATTGGTACGGTTAACTTAATTTTTACGGTTATTGCTATGTGGCAGGTGGATAAACTTGGGAGACGTCCTTTGATGTTAATCGGATCTCTAGGCCTTTCCGTCGTTTATCTCGTATTAGCGGGGGTATTGCAACTTGAAATGAACGCCACGGTGGTATCTATTTTTGTGTTAATTGCCATTGCTATGTATGCCACTTCGTTGGCGCCGGTTACTTGGGTCTTGATTGCCGAGATTTTTCCGAATAAGATCCGCGGTGTGGCTTCATCCATTGCCATTGTGTCGCTTTGGATCGCTTATTTCATTTTAGTTTTTACGTTTCCTATTCTCGCTGAAATCTTAGGTACCTATGGGCCTTTCTACCTCTATGCGGCTATCTGTTTTGCCGGCTTTTTGTTTGTGAAGCACCGGGTAAAGGAGACCAAGGGACAAACGCTCGAAGAACTAGAACAACAATTGATTCATCGTTAAAACAAACAATACGGGGAATCCGAAAAAATAAAAAAAGAAAGTGTAGAACCGTTGAATCTTTCTTTGAACGAAAAGTGGTTTTCAGTATCTTAGATATTGAAAACCTAATAAATAAGAAACAGGGAAGCGAGATGATGTCGTTCCCTTTTATAACCAATATGAAATAAACCGAGAAGAGCATGGTGGTATTCCATAGAAAAAAGTTGCTTATTTTACTTGCGGTAGCGGTAGTGCTTGTATTAATCGTGTTTGCTTTTCCGCATGAGGATCCGATTGATTTTAATACGCAGGTGAAGCCTATCATTAACAAAAAGTGCATATCCTGCCATGGAGGCGTAAAACAGCAAGGAGGTTTCAGTTTGCTTTTCGAGGAAGAAGCAATGGCTGCTACCAATAGCGGTAAACCGGCTATCATTCCCGGCAATCCCGACGGTAGCGAGTTTGTTAAGCGCTTATTGACAAAGGATGTGGAAGAACGTATGCCTTACAAACATGAGCCGCTAAGTGAAGAAGAGATAAGCGTTTTTAAGAAATGGATAAAACAGGGTGCGAAGTGGGGGGAGCATTGGGCCTACCTGCCCGTTACGGAAGTAGAAGTGCCTAGTAAGGGGGAGGATTGGGCACACAATGAAATTGACCGTTTTATTTACGAGAAGCTAGATGCTGCTGGCTTAAAACCGTCAAAGGAAGCCGATCGTGCTACCTTACTCAGAAGAGCAAGTTTAGATTTAATTGGCATGGCGCCCAAGTCGGCGCTTGCTGACGCCTATCTACGTGATCCGAATGCCGACAAAGCCTATGAGAAGTTAATAGAGGACTTATTGAAATCGCCTGCCTTTGGCGAAAAGTGGGCCTCCATGTGGCTCGATGTAGCACGATATGCCGACACAAAAGGGTATGAATCAGACGGAGCACGTAATATTTGGAAATACCGCGACTGGGTAATCCGAGCATTTAATGAAGACAAGCCCTATGATCGCTTTATTACCGAACAAATAGCCGGTGATTTTTATGTGAATCCAACGGACGAGCAGTATATCGCGACGGCTTTTCATCGGAATTCGATGACCAATGACGAGGGTGGTACCAGTAACGAGGAATACCGCGTGGCGGCGGTTATCGATCGCGTCAATACGACATGGGAGGGGCTATTAAGCACTACTTTTGCCTGTGTACAATGCCACAGTCACCCTTATGATCCCATTAAGCATGATGAGTATTATAAGTTTATGGCCTATTTTAATAATTCGCGGGATGAAGATGTGCCGAGCGAATATCCTTTATTAAAACAGTTCGCTCCAGATATGGAACTGAAGTTGAAGTCCTTGACAAAATGGCTTAAAGAAAATGTTTCTGAACAAAAGGCCGCTGAGATCTATAAGTTTCTAAAAACGGGACAACCGACAATCAATTCTACGACTACGGATAGTTTACGCAATGCGGTAATCGGCAATAATAACATTGCGCTTTACTTCCGTAATCATGGTGTTGCTCGGATTGCGGCAGTGGATTTGAACCGTGTTGACCAAATGATCTACCACTTTGCTTCCAAGGTACCTGGCGGCCATATGCAGCTGCACCTGGACAGGCCGGATGGACCGGTTTTCGCTTCTTGGAAGGTGGAAGCTAAGGAGGGTTACCAGATTCAGGCAGTAGACTTCCCCATGCAACAAGGCGTACACGATGTATATATTACCTATCGGAATACAAGTAAAGGTAAAGGTGATGAGGTGTTAGTATTTTTTGATTGGTTTTACTTTAGTGATCAATTTCCCGGAAAAGGCAAGGTTGGTTATGAAGAACAAAAACAGACCTTCTGGACCTTGCTGCAAGCACCTGCCAGTACAACACCAATTATGGTAGAAAATCCGACCAATAGGCAACGTAAAACCTTTGTCTTTGAGCGTGGTGCCTGGATATCGCCGGGAAAGGAGGTAAATGCCGATGTCCCGGCGGCATTTAAGTATGCCATGCCGAAAGGTGCACCGAAAAATCGGATGGGACTGGCGATGTGGCTCACGGATAAGCGCAATCCACTGCTTTCGCGCACGATGGTAAACCGTGTTTGGGAGCAACTTTTCGGGACAGGTATCGTGGAAACCCTGGAAGACATGGGTACACAAGGCATGGACCCGACGCATCGTGAACTGCTCGATCATTTATCGTGGCGGTTTATGCATGACTATAAATGGAGTGTGAAGCGATTGGTGAAGGAGCTTATGATGAGTGCAACCTACCGACAAGACTCTAGAATCACTAAGGAGCTCCGGGAAAAGGATTTGTTTAATAAGCTGTACGCCAGAGGACCACGTATGCGACTCAGCGCCGAGCAACTGCGCGACCAGTTTTTGTCGATCAGTGGCGTGCTCAGGACGGAAATGTATGGAAAAGGGGTAATGCCCTGGCAGCCTGAAGGTATATGGAATTCGCCATATAATAGCGCCAAATGGGAAAATGCAAAAGGGGAGGATCGGTATCGTCGGGCGGTATATACCTACTGGAAGCGTTCGGCACCTTATCCTTCCATGATAACATTTGATGGAGCACAACGTGTGGTGTGTAATCCACGGCGGATCCGCACTAATACGCCCCTACAAGCTTTGGTAACACTAAATGACTCAGTCTATATAGATCTCGCTCGCCATTTCGTTGATCGGATGCAACGGGAGGGGGGCGAGCAGGTTAACGATCAGATTGCAAAAGGTTATGAATGGATTATGTATAAGCCTATCCCGGCCGGAAAGCTGGGAATTTTATCCAAGTTGTATCAAACCGCTTTTGATGAATATAAAACACATCCGGATCGCATCGATTCTTTATTAGGGGAACAGGTTAAAAAGGATGCAAGCAGTGCAGCCTTATTGGTAGTCGCGAACACCCTATTTAACTTGGACGAAGTAATTACTAAAAACTAGGAATTTATGACACGGGACGAATTGAATTTACATCGGTTGCTAAAGGAGGCCAGCCACACGCAATTGCGGGCCTATACACGTCGACATTTTTTAAAGGAAAGTGCGATGGGGCTGGGAGCGTTAGCATTTGGCTCATTGCTGGGGAGCTGTAGTACGCAGGCTACGGGCGCTAAGCCGGTTGTCTTTGATCCGGCTCACCCATTGTTGCCGAAATCGCCGCCTTTTTTGGGGAAAGCTAAAAGCGTAATCTATCTACATATGGCCGGAGCACCATCGCAATTGGAGCTGTTTGATTATAAACCTGAACTGGAGAAGATGAACGGACAGGATTGTCCGGAGTCTTTGCTGAAAGGGAAAAAATTTGCATTTATCACGGGAGTTCCGAAGATGTTGGGGCCGCAGGCTAAATTTGCCCAACATGGCGAAAGTAGGGCTTGGGTGAGTGAAAATTTACCGCACTTTTCGAGCGTAGTGGATGAAGTGACTTTTTTAAAAGCGGTGACAACAGACCAGTTTAATCATGCGCCTGCGCAGTTGTTAATGCATACAGGGAGTGCCCGTTTGGGGAAACCCAGTATGGGAAGTTGGGTTACCTATGGCTTGGGAACCGAAAATCAGAATTTGCCGGGTTTTGTGGTGCTCACCAGTGGTGGCAGTTTTCCGGATGCAGGAAAGAGCATTTGGGGGAGCGGTTTTTTGCCTTCGGTTTATCAGGGTGTTCAGTGCAGAAGTGAAGGTGATCCGGTGTTGTTTATCAAGGATCCGAATGGGATGGATCGGGATTTACGGAAGGCAACCATCGACGCGATCAATGCGTCCAATGAACAGGAATATGCTTACTACAATGACCCTGAAATTTTATCGCGGATCTCGCAATATGAAATGGCTTTTCGCATGCAAGTAACTGCGCCTGAAGTCATGAATATTGATAATGAACCGCAATATATTCACGATATGTATGGCACGCAACCCGGGAAAGCTTGTTTTGCCAATAACGTACTGCTGGCCCGCAAGTTGGTGGAGAAGGGGGTGCGCTTTGTGCAGCTTTTCGATTGGGGCTGGGATGCACATGGCGACGGACCGCAAAACTCATTGAACATCGGCTTGAAAAACAAATGCAGAAGCACGGATAAGCCGATTACCGCCCTACTGTTGGATTTGAAACAAAGGGGACTATTGGAAGATACCCTGGTTGTTTGGGGTGGAGAATTTGGCAGAACCCCCATGCTGGAAAATCGAAACGGGGCCACGAATCCTTACAATGGACGCGACCATCATACGGAGGCATTTACCATTTGGATGGCGGGAGGTGGTATCAAAAAAGGATTTACCTATGGCGAAACGGATGAAATTGGTTATAGTGCCATTAGTGGTAAGGTAGAGCCCTTTGATATACAAGCTACCATTTTGCATCAACTGGGTTTTGACCACGAAAAATTTACGTACGACTTTCAGGGACGGCCATTTCGACTTACCGATGTTTTCGGAAAGGTTATCCATGATATTATTGCTTAGCTATTTAATGATACATAACGATGCCGCATAATCGACGACATTTTTTAAAAGCCGCAACGGCTGGTTTATTTTTGTCAATGGAAGAACTTTTTGCCGATTTATCCGTGCCGGTATTATCAAAAGCCGGTTATTCGCTGACTTTTATGGCTACCGACTGGGGTTTTCAAGGGGGTGTTGAGAACTTCTGTGCAGCAGCAAAAAAGGACGGCTATGATGGTATCGAGGTATGGTGGCCGAGTAGCGCAGAGGCACAAAAGCTGTTGTTTTCGGCACTTCAGAAGCACCGGCTGGAAGTGGGATTTCTATGTGCGGGTAGCGGGCCGGATATCAAAGAGCATTTGGCAACCTTTTGCAGGCAAATTGACGCGGCTTCCGGTAATGGATATCAACGTCCACTTTATATCAATTGCCATTCCGGGAAAGATTATTTTACCTATGAAGAAAATGCGGCTTTTATTGATTATACCGTTAAGAAATCGAAAGAAACGGGTATCCCGATTTACCATGAAACCCATCGTGGCAGAATGCTGTTTGCCGCACCTGTAGCTCGAAATTTTATAGAGAAGCACCCTGATTTACGCTTAACCTTAGATATTTCACATTGGTGTGTTGTTCATGAGAGTTTATTGGACGATCAGGCAGAAACCGTGCAACTGGCCCTCCAACGTGCTGATCATATTCATACGCGCATTGGCCATGCAGAAGGTCCACAGGTAAATGATCCGCGCGCACCTGAGTGGAAAGGGGCTGTGGAGGCTCATCTTCGTTGGTGGGACCAAGTCGTTTCGCGTAAGAAACAAAAGGGTGAGCCGATGACCATGCTTACCGAATTTGGCCCCCCGGATTATTTGCCGACCTTGCCTTATACCCGACAGCCTTTAGCCGATCAATGGGCCATCAATGTTCATATGATGCAGCTACTACGCAAACGATACGAATAGACCATGCAGCTTCTTACCATTCAACAACTTATTGGCCATTTTCATCCGGTACTTGTCCACTTACCTATTGGCATATTAATCTTAGGTGTACTATTTCATTTATTGAGTGCCATAAAGTCTTATGCCTTTCTTCGTACAGCCGTTCCGTTAATTTATTTGCTGGGAGCGATTGGAGCGATTGTATCCTGTATTAGCGGCTATTTATTATCCCAAACGAGTGATTATGATGCAAAATTGGTTGGCTTACACCAATGGTTCGGAATTGCTGTAGCAATTGTTGCGATGCTATTGTATGGGTTGATGAAATATCCTGTTAAAGAGCCCTTGCTTCGCCTGCTGAGTGTTACGTTATTAATAGGTATTACCATAACGGGACATTATGGAGGATCACTTACCCATGGTTCTGACTACCTGATTGCGGCGCTAAAAGGCGAACCAACTAGCAAGGAAGCCATCCCGCCCGTTCCCAATATTCAACGGGCAAAGGTATATCCGCAGCTCGTTGAACCATTGCTTAAGAACCGCTGCTACAGCTGCCATGGCGGAGAGAAGCAGAAAGGTAAGCTTCGGGTGGATACGAAGGAATTTATGGTAAAAGGAGGGGAAGCCGGTTCTTCTCTTATAGAAGGAAAGGCGGATGAAAGCGAACTTATTAAACGTCTATTACTACCATTGGATAATGAAGATCATATGCCGCCAAAAGAAAAGGCGCAGCTAACGCAAGAAGAAATTGCATTATTAAAATGGTGGGTTAACCAAGGCGCCGATATCCACAAAACGGTCGCGGAATTGAAACCTAAGCCTGAAATGAGCGCCATACTTGCGGCCTTTCAATCGGGCAGTGCAAAAAACAAAGAGGTGCAGAGCGATCTGCTAGCCAAAGAGGTAGATGCGGCTGATGCGGGCACACTCGAAAAACTGAAAGATGCAGGTGTGGTGGTATTGCCCATCCACCAAAACAGTAATTACTTATCCGTAAATTTTGTTACGACCGATGTGACGCCCGCTTTACTGGAAGAAGTAAAAAAGCTAGCTAAACAGTTAGTTTACTTGGAAGTAGCTTATACATCACTGAATGATGAGAATATGAAAGTATTAGCCTCACTTGAAAATCTTTTACAGTTTAATTTGAGAGGCACGGCGATTACAGATAAAGGATTAATCAATCTGAAAGATTTAACGCAGCTAAATTTGCTTAATTTGGTGGAAACAAAAATAAGTGCCACAGGCTTGACCTCCTTAAAGGGACTTAAAAACCTAAAAAGCATCTATTTGTATAAAACGTCAGTAGACCGAAACGGATTGGCAGCTTTAAAGAAGCAATTCCCCCAGGCATCGCTTGACACTGGGGGCTATTATGTGCCTACATTAGCAAGTGATACAATGATGGTGAGTATGCCTGCCCGTTAATTCTAAAATCTGTTAATCTTGGCATAACCTGCTTCCAGCTCCATCCTGTTTAGGTTGAAACGGAAAATCTGAAAGTGCGAGATAGGGTAGGCTTATAAGCAGAACTAATTAAAAATATAGCCTGTTATTTCAGGCTATATTTATAACTTCTACCATGTTTGGTAGCTTGAATGAAATCATTCTTTAATAAATAGGAGAGACGCACGGCAACTGCTTTTTCGACCTTATAAGGATCTGCTTCCGGTTGTGCTTGATTTAAGACTTCCAGAATATCATCCTTATAACCTGATCCGATTTTTGTAAGTGCATAACTGATCTTTTGATCAAGCTTGCTATTTACGTTGAAATTTTCCTGAGGAGCCAGGGCTTTACCTGCTGTCTTTCTCTTTTTTGTTGCGTCGTCTGTATCAGGTGAATCGCTTTTGATTCGATCATTACCTAAATTAACCGACTTAGATTGAGCAATTGCATTGATCGTGACTTCAATACTTTTAAGTTCCTCTTTAAGCTGTTGTTGTCGCAGCTTTAGAAATTCAACTACTTGTTTCTCTGTTATACTTTCAGCTTTCATTACTATGTCTTATGATTTATAACAAAAATATAACTAAATTTTAACATTTTAAAATATTATAAAAGTTTAGCTGTCACGATTATAGCTTCACTTATGTTTATTAATGGTGACATAAATGAAGACATCGTGATATTTTATATTATAAATTGAATATAGCGATGAAATTGTCTTTACTTGTATGTTAATAAATGGAATTAATTTGGGAGGGCCGCTCTCCTTGTAGCTAAACCGAAGTCGTTCGAGTGAAACGCATCATTCAGTTCGATTGACATGATGGCCAACTCCAATAGATAAAGTTCGTTTTTAATGTTTTCTCTTCTTTTAATAAGAGACTCCAGTTCTTGGTGGTTTTGAGTGTTAGGCATGACTGTGTTGTTTTAATAGAACAAACGTAAGAAACGCTTTCTTATATGAAAAAAAATTACACATACAGCGCTATACACATGACGAACACGCCTGCGGCTTACATGAATGAAAAAACAGGTCTTGCTAACTAATTTAGCGGAAGCGCATAGCCGATGCTTAATGTGAATATTCTATTCTTGCCTTCGGGGCCGACAATAGTGGAGGTTAAATTGCCTTCATTGTCTACGCGTTGTATCTCCCTGGATTTGTAAAGCGTTTTGAAACCCCAAGAAAAACGGGCATCGAGCACTAAAAAGCCATCGTTGAATGGAAATTCAATTCCGCCACCAATGAGCGCACTCCAATCGGTACGGTTAAAGCGATTGTCGAAATCAGCGGATCTATTGTAGCTTTGAATTCGAGGTTCATCACTTTCCAGTTTTTCTCTACCACCTAAAGCATAGGAAAAGGAAGGTCCGGCGTTAAAGTAATAGCGTGTGCCAATTCCAAAGTCGAAGCGGGCAAGTAGCGGTATTTCCAGGTAATGCAATGTACTCTTTTGTTGGATGGTCAAGGCTTCATTCATGGTACCGGAAGAAATATGATCGGTTCGGTTATTGCGCATGCTATAATTTATTTCGGGTTGCAGGATAAAAGTTCGTAATTCATCCAATGCGATATTGAGACCGACGCCTGCAGAAACACCCGGCGAGAAGCGTTGGTTACTCAGGTTCGAAGAGGTTTCGCCGAAGTCATACGTGTTAGCGTTTAGGCCAACTTGTGGAATAATATAGATTTCTTGAGCGAGGCATCGGATATTAATCAGTAAAATCGAAAGTAAAACTATTTTTTTGATCATTGATTTATAGATTTGCAAATATTTAGGTAACAATAATAGTGTTTCTTTTGTTTTGTTTACCCGATGAATAGACATTGTTTCGTAATTTTATATTATGTATTTTAAGCTAGCTATGCTATTGAGATTTTCGAAGTGCTTTAACGTTTTTCTTTTCCTCTTAAATCTGATTTTTTTATTTTCTTGTTCTTCTCCCGCTGCGAACAAGCAAGCCTCAACCGATGAGGAAGAATTGGAGCCGGGCCGACCGTCTTTTACACCGATTGCGGGAACGGATTTTTTTGAGGTTCGGAGAGCTTTTGACAATGGCTTGGCTTTTGACACCTTGGGTTTTGAACAGGAGCCGGTATGGCATCTGAATTTCATCAGCAATGACTCTGTCAAAATTTTTAGTCCGGATAGCAATGCCATGCTGCATTACTCAATTTATTTTGATCAGGATTCTATCTTCCACTTTGGAAGGGAATGGTTTCGAGTACGTAGTTTAGCAAAGGATAGCTTGCTATTGCAACGCCTGACGGTGGTAAGCAAGCATGTGAAGGAAGCGCGATCCAATGTATATATGAAGCTTTACTCGGCACGCTTTATCCGCGATAGTTTAAAAACAACAGTAGAAGAATTAAGAAAGCCACGACCGAATGATACGGCTTTTATTCAATGGCGGTCCAATATTGCAAATGCAAACCCCACGGTCATTGATAGCGCTTTTGCTGCACGTAATCCGGTGCAACTGATACCGAAGAATCCGAATATAACTGTTAAAAGGCGTATATTCAGTGAAACAGAACGGTTAAACCAGAGTGCTGCCTATGCATATTTGTATCCTGAATATGATATTGTAATCAATAAGGCATATAAGGATTTTTACTATCCGTTCTCGGTACTCGTAGATGGGAGAGGGGATGTCCATCTTGGAAAGTTTGTGACCAGTGATGAGTTTGTGGAATCCAGGAAAAAAGTTTTGGAAGGAATTATCAACGTCTATTTGAAAAACCTATTAACAATTAAACCGGGCACGACCTTGGGGATACCGCATACCAGCTTAATTATGCTAAGGGTGAGGGGGATAGAATAATGGAATAAAAATCCGGTTCACGGATAAAATCAACATGAACCGGAGGCAAAATCCTATTTTAAATTAAGGCGACGAATTAAAACGTAATTAAATCCACAAAACCGGAGACAGGTATATCAACTAATTTTTCCAGATTGAGTGATTCTTCAAGAATTTTATCTTGCTGCTTCTTCGCAAAGATTCGCGCTAAGTTTGTTTTATACTTTGCAATTAACAGGGGGATTCCCTCTTCTCGTCGCCGTTTATGTCCAATTGGATATTCAACAACTTCCTCGCCAAATACCATGCCGTCTTTACAGGTAATTGTCAAGGCATTGGCGATCGAACGTTTATTCGGGTCGTGGTAGTCTTTTGTAAATTGAGGATCCTCTAGTGTGCTCATTTTCTCACGGAGCGCGTCTATCCTTGGATCGAATGCGATGTCATCTTCATAGTCTGCTGCCGTCAATCTTCCAAATAAAAGCGGAATGGCAATCATATATTGTAAGCAATGATCACGGTCGGCCGGATTGTGTAAAGGGCCCGATTTATCGATAATACGAATCGCCGCTTCATGCGTGCGGATTTGGACCTTTTCAATATCGTCAGCTGTTTTTCCGGCCGCTTGTAGCTTCCGAAAAAGTGTCATGGCTGCTTCCACTGCCGTCTGTGCGTGAAATTCTGCCGGGTAAGAAATCTTAAATAAGACATTTTCCATTACATAACTTCCATATGCTCGCTGAAACTTAAAGGCTTGTCCCTTAAACAAAACATCGTAGAAACCCCAGGTTTTGGCAGTCAACGCCGAGGGATAGCCCATCTCGCCCGTGCGGGCGATCAATGCCAAACGGACTGCGCGTGAGGTAGCATCACCGGCTGCCCATGATTTTCGACTCCCGGTGTTAGGTGCATGTCGATAGGTACGCAAGGATTGGCCGTCTACAAAAACCAGTGAAATGGCGTTTGTAAGTTCTTCACGACTTAAACCTAATAGATGGCCGACAACAGCAGTAGACGCCAATTTTACTAAGACCACGTGATCTAGTCCTACTTTGTTAAAGGAGTTCTCCAAGGCGATAATGCCCTGTATTTCATGGGCCTTAATCATGGCATGCAATACATCTTTGATGGTAAAAGGCGATTTGCCCGTCGCAATGGACTCCCGGCTTAACCAGTCGGCGACCGCTAAGATAGCACCCAGGTTGTCAGAGGGATGGCCCCATTCAGCTGCCAGCCAAGTATCATTGAAATCGAGCCACCTAATAATCGTTCCGATATTAAAAGCTGCTTGCACGGGATCTAGTTGATAAGGGGTACCAGGTACCTTTGCCCCATTCGGAACGATGGTGCCTTTTACAATAGGGCCCAAAAGTTTAGTACAGGCCGGATAAGTGAGGGCTTCAAAGCCACATCCAAGCGTGTCTAGAAAACAATGATAGGCTGTTTGAACAGCAAGATCACTCGTGATTTTATAATCAAAGACATAGTTAACCATGTCAGTAATGACTTGATCTACAGGTGGACGTATGTTAGAATGGTGCATTTTTTAAAGTAAAAAGTAAAAAGTAAAAAGTAAAAAGTAAAAAGTAAAAAGTAAATTTTACTAACAACTAACAACTAACAACTAACCTTACCGTTTATCAAGTGGCACAAAGGCTCTGTTTTCCGGTCCGATATAATTGGCGCTGGGGCGGATGATTTTACCGTCCAACCGTTGTTCAATAATGTGGGCGCTCCAACCACTCACTCTTGAAATAACAAATAAGGGCGTGAAAAACAAAGTAGGGACGCCCATAATATGATAAGAGACGGCAGAGAACCAATCGAGGTTGGGAAACATTTTTTTCTTTTCCCACATCAGGGTTTCGATTCGCTCCGCTATCTTATACAGTTTGAGATCGCCAACTTCTTCCGATAGCGATTTGGCTACTTTCTTAATAACAATATTGCGTGGATCGGCAATGGTGTACACGGGATGACCGAAGCCGATGATCACTTCTTTTTGTTCCAGTCGAGCTTCAATATCTCTTGCCGCTTCTTCTTCATTGGGATACCTACTTTGTATGTCATACGCCACTTCATTGGCACCTCCGTGTTTTTGACCACGTAAAGCACCAATGCTTCCCGTAATGGCCGAATAAATATCCGAACCGGTACCCGTGATAACCCGGCCGGTGAAGGTTGAAGCATTAAACTCGTGCTCGGCGTAGAGATTTAAAGAAATCTGCATTGCCTTAATCCATGATTCGCTCGGTTCTTTTCCGTGTAAGAGATGTAAAAAGTGTGCGCCAATACTGTCGTCATTCGTTTCCACCTCGATGCGTTTGCTGTTGTGCGAATAGTGGTACCAATACAGCAACGCAGAAGGGTAGGAGGCCATTAGTTTGTCGGCGATATCTCGAGCACCCGAGATGTTATGATCGTCTTTTTCGGGCGATATGGTGCCTAAAAGAGAAGTGTACGTACGGAGGATATCCATCGGGTGTGCCGCAGCGGGAATCTGTTCCAATACATTTTTTGCAATAATGGGCAAACCACGCAAGGCTTTTAATTTCGCCTTGTAGATATTAAGTTCTGCGGCATTTGGCAATTTTTCATGGATGAGCAGATGAGCGACCTCTTCAAAAGAGGCACCCTCTGCGAGATCTAAAATGTCGTATCCCCGATAGTGGAGATCATTACCGCTTCGTCCGACGGTGGATAAGGCTGTATTTCCCGCTAGGACGCCTGATAAGGCAACTGACTTTTTTGGTTTAAATGGTTGGTTCTCTTCTGTTGTCATAATTATGGGTTTTTCATGTTTATAGGTGACGATAATGCTGTCTCAGCCAAAATTACAGCTCTTCATGTCTTTTTGAATAGCTTATCAAGTTTCGTCTCGAAATCATAATATCCAATACTTTGATAAAGTTCCTCCCGTGTTTGCATATCTGCTATGACCGCTTGCTGCGAACCATCCTGCAGCAAATGTGTATACACTTTTAAGGCCGCTTTATTGGCCGCCCGAAAAGCGGATAAGGGGTAAAGAATAAGACGAACACCGGCGGCATGCAATTCAGCAACTGTCCATAAGGGTGTCATACCAAATTCGGTTATATTGGCTAATATAGGCAAACCGCTCGCTTTGGCGAATTCTGCGTATAGCCGGATTTCGTGTACAGCCTCTGCAAAAATAAAGTCGGCCCCGGCCTCTTGGTACTTATTTACTCGATCTAGTGTTCTTTCAATTCCTTCTGTCGCAAGCGCATCCGTGCGTGCACCGATCAGGAAGTTGGGATCAGTCCGCGCATCTACGGCCGCTTTTATCCGATCGACCATTTCGTCTGTACTCACGACTTCCTTACCTGGGCGATGGCCGCAGCGTTTGGCTCCTACCTGATCTTCGATATGAAGGGCAGCCGCGCCGGCCTTAATCAAGGACTTTACCGTACGGGCAACATTAAAGGCCGAAGGTCCAAACCCCGTATCCACATCCACCAACAAGGGCGTGTCGGTAACATTGGTAATCCGATTGACATCAATTAAGATATCTTCGAGGTTGGTGATTCCTAAGTCAGGAATGCCTAAAGAACCTGCAGCTACACCACCTCCTGATAAATACAATGCCTGAAAACCAGCTTGTGTAGCCAATAAAGCATGATTGGCGTTAATAGCGCCGGCAATCTGTAAAGGTCTATTCTTTTCCATCGCTTCTTTAAAGCGTAATCCCGCAGAAGAATTGTTCATAATAGGGTGTTTAAAAGATTGGCCACCGAACACAAGGTAAGGTGGCCAAACAAGTTACAAATTTTATTTAAGAAGCGTATAAGCTAATTATAATTGTCAAGAATTTTACGCTTATAAAAGGAACGATTTTTTTAATCAACTTTTTTCATCACTCGTTAGTTTTTAAAGGCATTTAACTTTTGGTTTGATCCAAAAGTTACAAAAGATCAAGGCTGTGTAGGCTACCTCGCAACCGATGGCAAAGCATTCGTGGCGCGTATTGGAGCCGTTTCACTTCCTCAATCCGCTTGTGTGCTGCAAGATGAACAGGTGTGCAAATGCTATACTGCTCGTTGCTTCGGTATCCTCCAAGGCCGTTCTTCCGACGCACAAGTCTATAGTACTAAGCTAAGGCTAATACGTCGGGTTAAAAGTAGAAGCCTTCCGTTCTGCTGAAATATCGCCTAGGAAATTTGCGGTTTGCACGTTACGTTGAGGCACTACCTTTAAAGCAAAGTTCCAAGCGATGAGTTTATTCGCGTTCTGTCCATTTTTGGTACTCATGAGCTCCCTACGGTCGGTTTTGGTTACTTTTTTCATCACTCGTTCGTTTTTAAAGGCATTCAAGCTACTTCGTGGTCAGCGGAAGAAAGTGACAAAAAAAATCGTTCTTTTAATCTAAACACCTTCATCTATATGTTAAAGGCGAAGCTGACCAACAGGGATTCACCGAAGGTAATCCCTGTTATAACTGCTTGATTTTGATGTTTCTGAAAGAGACGACATTCCCATGATCCTGTAAGGCAATTTTTCCTTTAGGATACTTGGCAAATCCTTCCCAATCGTGGAATTTACTTTTGGCAATCAATTGATTCCATTCTTCAGAACCTTTTTTGACATGAGCAGTTTGTACCCCGTTTAACCACAAAGTAATTTCTCCTTGATTATACAGAATACGCGCTTGGTTCCATTCGCCAACCGGCTTTGGTTTGGAAACGTCAGGTCCTCCGATTAAATCGTATAATGAACCTGCTAAGTGATTGGGAATAAAGCGATCACCCGCATTGATGTTATCCAATACTTGCATTTCTATTCCTGTTTGGTAAGTTGCACCATATTTTGGATCTTCATGGATACCAAATATAACACCACTGTTTCCGCCGTCACTTATTTTCCACTCCAAGGTCAGATCGTAATTTTCATATTCGGCGTCGGTTACCAAATCGCCTTTTTCCGCCTTATCAACGGTTGGATCGAAAACTAAGGCACCGTCTTTGACAGACCATGCGGCAGTGGCCTTGTCTTTTTGATAGGTGTGCCATCCTGTAGTGGACTTTCCATCAAATAGAAGCACCCATCCATCTTTCTTTTCTTTAGAGCTTAAGGCATTTGGCTTTTGCGCAAAGGTAGCTGTAGCCAGGAATAAACAGGCACAGATACTTAGTGAAATCTTCTTCATTTGTTTTTTCTTAATGTTTTTGTTGTTCTTTAGTTCTGATTCGTTTACTGTGGTTAACTGTTAAAACGTTTTTGCGCAAGATATAAAAATCTCCGGAAAATTGAAGTTGTTTTGTCATATTTAAGGATTCATTAACAACTTTGTTTCATTCACCTTGACTGATATTTTCAATTTGTATAAGTTTGGCTCTTCTTCATGAGCTTACGATCGATCAGCCATACGCAAGTCCTATTGATGGGCGTGTGTATTTTTTTATGTTTAATTGCGTATAAAGGACGTGCGCAGACTGAACTGTTACATGAATTGTCTATTCATAGTGATAACGATGCCTATTTGTTCATTAATCAGGACCAATACTATACTAACGGAATATCCTTTAGCTATCGTCAATTAGTCGACAAGGATTTTAGTGCTGCGAGTGCTAAGAAGAAGATCTGGGGAATAGCGATAGGCCATAAACTATATAATGCATATAACGGTTTCAGCGAGTTGGTATTGATGGACAGGCCTTTTACCGCCTATTTATATGGACGGGTGAACAAGGCATGGTTCTATCGGGACGAATCGAGCTTAAACCTTGGTGCAGAAGTGGGCTTATATGGTAAAGGTGCTTTTGGCGAGGCGCTACAGGAAGGTTTTCACAATCTGTTCGGCTTTTATGAAATCAGCGGTTGGGAGTATCAATTGCGCGATCATGTAACACTGGATTTGCGGGCGAAGTATAGTCGACTGCTACTACGAAGTACCTCCGGTAAAATGGATCTGCAGCTTCAATCAAGCATGTCTCTGGGCTTAAATCAAAGTTTTATCGGTGCGGGCCCGGTATTGCGGCTTGGCAAATTGAACGCTTTGTACGCGTCTGCTTATAACGGGAGTCGGTTATTTCAAAAAGGCGAGGTTGTCAATAAAGAGCGTTACTTTTACTATCGGCCAATGCTGTTTTACCGATTATACGATGCGAGCATACAGGGAGGGATGTTACTGGATGACAAAGGACCTGTTACCTTTGGCATTAAGCCTTGGATGCTTAGTCAAATTGTTGGCTTCACTTATGCGCATCGTCACGTAACGATCGACGCGCATCTCCAGTTTAATACCAAAGAAGTTAAAAGTAATGCCACTGCCCATCAGTTTGGCTCCATTTCGATTGGATATGCCTTTTAATACGCACAATAAATTTGTAATTTATTTGTAACATTTTAAAGTGCCCTGCGTCTAGTGGAATAAAGTGCACGCAAAAAAGCTCATAAATTCATATTAAACGCAAGGCCTTGAAAGCTTTTATTTTATCAATTACTATTTCTCTCTATTTCTTTTCCTTTTCCTTCGCCCAACAAATAACGCTTAGTGGCACCGTGAGAGACGCTTCCAGTGGTGAGACATTGATCGGCGCCAGCATCAAGGTGAAAGAGAACGCTTCCGGTGTTAGCGCCAATTCGTATGGCTTTTACTCATTAAGCCTGGCAAAAGGAAGGTACACCATTCAGGTATCCTCGGTAGGCTATACCATGCAAGAACGAGCGGTTGAATTAAGCGGGGATCTCCGCCTGGATTTTTCACTGGAGCCGGCTAATCAACTCGAAACAGTCGAAATCAATGCCGTTTCGAGTAGGGAGCAAATCGAAAGCCCGCAAATGGGTGTCAACAAAATTAGCATTAAGGAAGTGAATAATGTGCCCGTATTGTTTGGGGAACGCGACGTGTTAAAAACCATTCAATTGCTCCCGGGAGTGTTAAGTGCGGGCGAAGGGAATAGCGGTTTTTTTGTGCGGGGAGGAACAACCGATCAAAATTTGATTTTACTTGATGAAGCCATGGTTTATAATGCATCCCATTTGATGGGCTTCTTCTCTACCTTTAACTCCGATGCGATCAAAGATGTTAACCTGTATAAGGGTGGAATGCCTGCGCAATACGGTGGGCGCTTGGCGTCGGTACTGGACGTCAATATGCTGGATGGTAATAATCAACGTTTCGGTATGGATGGCGGCATCGGCCTAATTGCTTCTCGATTAAAGGTGGAGGGCCCCATAAAGAAGGGCAAGGGGTCTTTTATGTTAAGCGGTAGGCGTACCTACGCTGATTTATTTCTGAAGCTTTCTTCGGACACTTCGGTAAACAGCAGCGTTCTGTATTTTTATGATTTGAACTTAAAAGCCAATTATCAGCTTGATCAAAACAATACACTCTATCTTTCAGGTTATTTCGGAAAGGACGTGCTGGGCTATGCAAACGACTTCGATTTCGATTGGGGAAATGCTACCGGAACCTTACGGTGGAACCATGTCTTCAATAGCCGACTTTTCTCAAACACCTCATTTATTTACAGCGACTTTAAGTATAATGTGGGCGTGTATACCGATAACAATGATTTGAAAATCAACTCGCGTATACAGAATTTGAACTTGAAACAGGATTTTCATTACTTTTCAAGTAGTCGCAGCAATCTACGTTTCGGATTAAACCTAATGCGGCAGGAAATCTCACCGGCGGGTATCGACGCCTCGGAAGAATCGGATATCAATTCGTTGCGAATTGAAAATAGGCAAGGCTATGAGCTGGCGGCGTACCTCTCGCATGAATGGAAACCTAGTAATCGGCTCAGCTTTATTTATGGCTTGCGATTGAATTCCTTCTTATTAATGGGGCCCGGTGAATTTAATACTTATGATTCAGAAGGTGATATTATTCAAACCGATATTTATGGAAGTGGTAAATTGGTAAAGAGCTACATTAATCCGGAACCGCGATTTTCCGTCAACTATATGCTCAATGAGAATAGCAGCGTGAAAGCTTCCTATAACCGCAATACACAAAACTTACATCAGCTCACGAATACAACCTCATCGTTACCGACGGATGCCTGGGTATTGAGCAGTAACAATATAAAGCCCCAAATAGCGGATCAGGGTGCCTTGGGGTATTATCGGAATTTTAATGATGATCAGTACGAATTTTCTGCGGAGGTGTACTACAAGGATATGCAAAATCAGATCGATTATAAAAATGCTGCTGATTTACAGGCAAACGCGCATGTAGAAGCGGAATTGGTATATGGTGTGGGTAAGTCTTACGGACTGGAACTTTTTATGAAGAAAAGAACGGGCCGCTTGAATGGGTGGGTTAGCTATACATTATCCCGAAGTAAAAGAAGATTTGATGAAATCAACAATGGTAATTGGTTTGCTGCCCGCCAAGACCGTATCCACAATATTGCGATTGTGGGTATGTACAAATTTTCCGATCGTTGGAGTTTCTCCGGAACCTTTGTATATTACACGGGTAATGCCGTTACCTTCCCAAGTGGAAAATATAGTATCGGTGGTAAATCCACTTGGTACTATACGGAGCGAAATGGTTATCGTATGCCGGATTATCACCGCTTGGATTTAGGGGCGACGCTGGAATCGAAACCCGGAAAACGTTTTAAGTCGAGCTGGACCTTTGGTCTCTATAATGCCTATAACCGGAAAAACGCTTATATTATTGATTTTAGGGAAAATGAAAATGACCCGAATGTTACGGAAGCCTATAAAGTGGCCTTGTTTGGTATTATACCTTCAGTAACGTGGAATTTTAAATTTTAAGGATGATAACTATGAAAAAATCCCTTTCTTTTTTAAATAAGCAATTGTATATAAATATTTTAACTGTTTCAATGATTCTTTTTGGTTTAAGTTCCTGTGAAGAAGTGATTGATATTGAATTAAAAGAAGCTGATCAGGTGTTGGTGATAGAAGGCGGGGTGTCGAATACCGAAACAACGCATTATGTTTATATATCCAAAACGGTACCCTTCTCATCAAACAGTACCAATAACCCGCAGTCCGGTGCCGTTGTGAAAATCCAAGAAGAAGGAACGTCCGCGGAGCGTACCTTTACAGAGGTGAGCCCGGGACAATATCGAATAAACAACTATCAGGCGAATCCAGGCCGGACTTATAGATTGACAGTCGACTTTGAGAATGAGCAATATATGGCTAGTTCAACGATGCCTGCGCCTATTGCCATTGACTCCATCGGGACGGTGACCGATAGCTTTTTTGGCGACGAGGAGAAAACGGTGGGGGTTGTATATCAGGACCCGCCCGGCGAGAAGAATTATTATCGGTACCTGGTTGCCGTGAATGGAAAACCCTCGAACTTCGTTTTTGCTTATAATGATAAGTTTAATGACGGCAAGAAGGTGCAAAGAAATTTATATCATGAAGACCTGGATTTAGCTGTGGGCGATTATGTAGAGGTGGAGCAGCATTGCATCGATCAAGCTGTTTATACCTATTTCAACGGCATTCAGTCGAACAACCCGGGCTCTGCCGCACCCGCCAATCCGAAATCAAACTTTAGCAATGGCGCTTTAGGGTATTTTAGTGCTCATAGTATAACACGGGCATCTACCACGATTGAGTAGGGGGGATAACGAGTGATGAATGATGAATGATGAATGATGAATGATGAATGATGAACGCCCATTATCACATAAGTTAATTCCTTACTCAACTACTCAACGATTTAACTATTCAACTTAACCCAGACATAAGACAAAGGTATCAGGACACAAGATTTTATTAAAGGATTTAGGCGATAAGCCATAAGTAGGCTTTAGGCAATAAGCTATAAGCAGTAAGCATTAGGCTTGCACAAACCACCTATTATCACATTGTCTAACCGACCGTAGGGAGCTCATGAGTACCAAAAAAAGCAAACACTTACGAATAATCGGCTAATTTCCTACTTAACTACTTAACCACTCAACCACTTAACTACTTAACCACTCAACTACTCAACTACTCAACCACTTAACTATCACTACAAAAGCTTAAATTCATAACCCTTATCCAGCCAATAGTCAATGGCTTTTGGGAGGGCGTAAAGTAAGCGCGGTACAGCTTTTATATTGTCGTGAAATACGACGATAGAACCGTTGGTAACATGCTGTATGGCATTTTGGTAACAGGCTTCGGGGCTCAATTTGTGATCAAAGTCGTAGGTTATCACATCCCACATGATGATTTCGTATGTATCTCTTAGTTTTTTGAACTGTGGAAGGGTGCACTTACCATAAGGAGGACGAAATAGATTCGTTTGGGTAAGCTGTTGGCATTTCTCTACATTTTCCAAATAAGTAGCTAAAGGTGTTTGCCAGCCTTTTAAATGGTTATAGGTGTGATTGCCTACTCGATGGCCTTGAAGCTTGACTTGCTCAAAAATTTCAGGATGTTTAATAATGTTTTCGCCAACGCAAAAGAAGGTAGCTTGAATGTTATATTTTTTTAAGATATTTAATACCTCTGGTGTAACATCAGGTATGGGTCCGTCGTCAAAGGTTAAATAAATATGCTTTTCTTTCCGATTGCGATTCCAGGTGAGTTTAGGTAGAAGTAAGCGTAACCATAAAGGTGATTTGACAATATTCATTTTACGGCGCAGTGATTTGTTTAGGGCGAAGGTAAAACAATTAAATACATTAATAAGAAGTTGAGAAAAATTTACTAGATGATACAACGTAAACCCGCAATGAAATATTTTAAATATGGCAGCTCAGTACTAATTGCATGTGCCATCTCCGTTTCCGCCAGCGCGCAGAAAACCATTACCATCCGAGAAGCTCTAGATCAGGCTTTACGTAATAATTTACAGGTTAAACAGGCTGTCTTTCAAAGCTCGCTGAGTGAAGAGGATGTGTTGCAGGCGAAGATGGACCTTTACCCATCGGTTAGTGGTACCGTACAAGGGTCTAAGAATTGGGGTTTAAGTTTTGACCAGACTGCGGGAACCTTGATTAATACATCAGTTACACAAGCAGGTGCGAGTGTAACGGGTAATATGCTGCTGTTTGGTGGTTTTCAAAAAGTAAACCAGATTAAAGCGAATAAATACCAATTGCTGTCCAATCAAACCAATGTCGATAAAGTAAAAAATGATCTGGTACTACAGGTGGTAACCAAATACTTGGAAGCCTTAAGTAATAAGGATATGGCTACGGCTGCTAAGCAACAGGTGGCATTATCGACCGAGCAATTAGAAGCGCAGAAATATAATTATGAAGTAGGTAATAAGACGCTGGCCGACTTATCCCAAGCGAAGAGCCAATTAGCCACCGATGAATTAAACCTGGTTACCGCGCAAAATGCTTACGATTTATCCATCCTGGATCTGAAACAGTTAATGGAAATGAACCCGGTAAATGATATTGCCCTGGAAAAACCGCCCTTGCCGGATGTAGCAAAATTGGTTTCCAGCTATGTAGCAGAAGACATTTATCAAGAGGCCGTGCAACAATATCCCGATATTAAGGTGGCGGAATATAATACATTGGTGGCATTAAAAAACATAGACATCGCCAAAGGAGGTTTTTATCCGCAATTATCCATTGGAGCTGGTTATGGGACGAACTATTCATCGCAGGCAGGTGACAGGCATATTGTTGGGGACCAGATAATAGTTACACCCGTTAGTTTAGGCAGGCAACTGGATCGTAACAAGAATACAAACGTTTTTGCACAATTAAGTATTCCCATTTTTGACAATTACAGAAGAAACATCACCTTAAGAAAAGCCAAGATTTCTTACGAAAGTGCGGTGAATGATGAACGCTTAGCGAAGAACAACCTGAATAAAGTGGTTAATCAGGCGGTATTGGATCTAAGAACGGCTGAGAAGAAGTATTACTCTACGCAAGAAAATTTTAAATCGGCTTCGGATGCTTTTGAGGTGTTGAAACAGCGTTACGATGTAGGTTTGGCAAATGCGGTAGAGCTATCCACACAACAAACTGCCAAGAATAAAGCTGAATTTGATTTTATTCAAGCACGATACGACTTTATTTTTAGAAGCAAGGTGATTGACTTTTATTTAGGTCGCCCCATCACCTTTAATAATTAATGGGCTATTATATTTATCATAACATCAAAATAAACCATGGCGAAGAAGAAAAAAGGTACACTTAAATATATCATCATTGGTGCAGTTGTTTTGCTTATCCTGGTGGTTATAGCCGGCAAGATGGGCTGGATCGGTGGGCCAAAGAAAGAATTGATTGCCACCGAGAAAGCGGAGAAGCGGACGGTTCAGGAAACGGTATCGGCTAGTGGCAAGGTACAGCCTGAAAAAGAAGTAAAGCTGAGCTCGGAAGTGTCCGGAGAAATTGTGGAGCTGAATGTGAAGGAGGGAGAAGTGGTGACGAAAGGACAAATTTTATGTCGTATTAAGCCGGACATCTTACAATCAGGGTATGACAAAGCCGTTGCTTCTTTAAATTCACAACGTGCTGCATTAGCTTCTGCACAACAACAATTGAAGCAATCCGAAGCTTCCTTAAATATTATGGAAGCTACTTTTAAACGGACGCAACAGCTTTACAATCGGAAAGTAATTTCGGCCGCGGAATTTGATAAAGCCAGAACCGACTACGAAAGTGCCCTCGCGAGTGTAGAAGCACAACGGCAGAATGTAATTGGCTCTCGTTACGGAATCGACCAATCGCAAGCAGCGGTGAAAGAGGCGGGCGATAATTTGGCGAGAACGACCATTTATGCACCGGTAGATGGCGTTATCTCCTGGTTGGGGGCTGAGCAGGGAGAGCGCGTGGTAGGAACTGCGCAGATGGCGGGAACCGAGATTATGCGCATTGCTAACATGAGTTCAATGGAAGTGAACGTGGATGTAAATGAAAGTGACATCAACCGGGTTTCGTTGAACAATGAAGCTACCATCGAAATCGATGCATTCCGAGGCAGAAAATTTAAGGGCATTGTAACGGAGATTGCAAGCTCTTCGTCAGCAAATGCCTTGTCTTCTTCCTCTACCACAACCACTTCCAACACGGATCAGGTAACGAATTTTACGGTGAAAGTTCGAATCTTACCGGAGTCGTACGAAGATTTGTTAAAACCGAACCGGCCCAATCCATCTCCTTTTAGACCGGGATTGTCGGCTACAGTTGATATCTTGACGGAAAAAGATACCGGTTTAGCCGTTCCTATCCAAGCGGTAACAACGCGCGAAGATGCAACCGCGAAGAAGGACAGCACGGCCAATGACGCTAAAAAAGACGATGGATTTAAATCGAATGTAAAGGAATATGTATTTGTTTATGATCCGGCCACAACCAAGGTGAAACAAGTCGAGGTAACTACCGGTATTCAGGACGATGCTTATATCCGTATCTTATCAGGACTGAAAGAGGGGCAGGAAGTAGTAATACGGCCGTTCAATGCCATCAGCAAAACCTTGAAAGACGGTGATCTGGTAGAAAAAACAACAAAAGATAAAGTGAATTAGTAGATTGAGTGTAGAATGTTATGATTGTTTTCCAAGCTGAGATACTAAAATTTAGCAGCAAAGGCGAAAAGAGCGGCTGGTCTTACATCGAAATTCCGCGAGCGCTTGCAGAGCAGTTAAAATCAGACTATCGAAAGAGTTTTCGTGTAAGAGGGATAATAGATCAGCAGCCTGTGCATGGATTAGCCCTTACCCCCATGGGTGAGGGCAATTTTATTTTAGCATTAAGGGCATCGCTGCGAAAAAAAATCCGTAAAGAAGAAGGTGATATCATCCAGCTGGAGCTGGAAGAGGATACCGACTTCAAAATGGAAATACCCGAAGATCTTGAGTTATGCCTTTGTGAGGAGGAGACTTGGATCAACCAATTTCTATCCCTGGCAAAGTCGCACCAGCATTACTTTATCAAATGGATCAATGAAGCCAAAACGGAAGCAACGCGTACCAAACGGATTGCCTTAACGGTAGAAGCAATGGAAAAACAGCTCGACTTTGGTGCAATGATTCGTATGGACAAAGCGAGGAGGAATAGTTAAAATGCCTGTTAAATAAAAGATGGCGTACATTTTGATAGGAGGTTATGAGCAATGATATTTAAATTCATCGCTAGAAATTATCTCCTAACAAATAAGTATCTTTGTGTATGTCAATAATAAGCATGGAAGCCGAAAGTGCTGACACAATTGTTGCACTTGCGACACCCACAGGAAGCGGTGCCATTGCCGTTATCCGTTTGTCGGGACCACAAGCAATTGAAATAGTAAACGGCGTCTTTAAGGGAAAAGATTTAAGCAAACAAGCAAGCCATACAGTGCATTTTGGAACCATCCGCGACGAGGGTGGGAAAATTTTAGATGAAGTGCTGGCTTCTATTTTTATTGCACCCCATTCTTATACGAGAGAAAATGTAGTAGAGGTTTCTACGCATGGTTCCAAGTATATTGTAGAAAGCATTATTAAGCTTTTTATAAGAAAAGGTGCCCGTGCTGCAAAACCGGGGGAATTTACACTTAGAGCTTTTTTGCATGGAGGAATGGATCTATCACAGGCGGAGGCTGTGGCAGATTTGATTGCTTCTAATTCGGCCGCTTCACATCAAGTTGCAATGCAGCAAATGCGTGGTGGCTTCTCCAATGAATTAAAACAATTACGGGAACAGCTGATTCATTTTGCTTCTATGATTGAGCTGGAGCTCGATTTTTCAGAGGAAGATGTCGAATTTGCAAACCGCAGTCAACTCAAGGATCTCATCCTGGAGATCATTAAAGTGTTACACCGACTTATTTTATCGTTTGAGCAAGGTAATGTGCTAAAGAATGGCGTTCCGATCGTTATTGCCGGTAAACCAAATGTGGGTAAATCCACGCTGTTGAATGCTTTGCTAAACGAAGAAAGAGCGATTGTGTCTGATATTGCCGGTACAACGCGGGATACCATTGAGGATGAAATCAACATTCAAGGAGTAAGCTTCCGTTTTATCGATACGGCTGGCATTCGGGATACGGAAGATATTATTGAAGCGAAAGGGGTAGAACGTACGCGCGAGAAAATGAAAAAGGCCCGATTGGTTATTTATTTGGTAGATCCGGTTGATGATGCATTTGAAGAGGTTTCCATTCAGGTGGCGGATCTGATTTTACTGAGAACGCCTTTTGTTCTGGTCATCAATAAAAAGGATCTGTTATCACCCGATGCGTTAGCCCAATACGAGCCGCTTAACCCGGTATTTATATCAGCTAAAAGTGGAGATGGGGTAGAGGCGCTGAAAGAAGAGCTCTTAAATCAGGTAAGTCTCCGAAATATTAATGTAGATGATGTAATGGTAACCAATATTCGACATGTAGAGGCGCTTCTTAAAACGCAAGCATCGCTGGAAAAGGTTTTGTACGGAATTGATAACCCGATTACCTCAGACTTTCTAGCGATGGACATAAGGCAGGCACTCCATCATTTAGGAGAGATTACGGGACAAGTAAGCACGGAAGACCTCTTGGATAACATATTCAGTAAGTTTTGCATCGGGAAGTAGACCTCAGTAACATTCGGAAATATCACGTTTTTTTATTACGTAAGAGCCTGTAAATTAACTTTTACAGGCTTTTTGTTTACGCCACCCACCTTTTTTGTTCGTCGGTTTTCAGGTATTTTTGTTGCTCATTTGTTACTCAAAAGCGGGAATCAAATGGCATTTGAAAATTGGGAGAGTTTAGCGGCCTTAATGAACCTTAATGAACCTAAACAAACCTAGTTGAACACAATATAGCATATTATAGCTGAACAAAAAACAGGCGGATATGTCATCGAATATCAAAGTCAAAAAGATATGTGAGTATTGCGGTAATGAGTTTGAAGCCAGAACCACGGTTACCAGGTATTGTAGCCACGTATGTAACCGAAGGGCTTACAAAGCGCTGCAGCGGGGAAAGAAGGTTGAGGTCGCTGTGGCTCAAACTGCCATTGTCCGAAATAAACCATTGCTTGATGTGAAAGAAAAGGCTGTGCTGTCCGTAAAAGAAGCCGCTCTTCTGATGGGACTTCGCCGACAGGTCATCAATGAAATGATCAACAGCGGTCGGCTACCTGCAACGAATTTCGGTGTCAGGAAGACCAGGATAAAGAGGGAGGATCTCGATGCGCTATTTTCAGGTCCCGATGACTTTGTACCCCTGGCACAGCTGGTGAAAAAAGAAAATACTGACCGGCCGCTGGAGAGAGATGAGTGTTATACCATAGTTGAGGTACTGGATAAATATGACGTGTCACCCAGCACATTACAGAAGATGATCACTGCAAACAATGTCCGGAAACAAAAGGATGGTAGGAATATTTTGGTGCCCAAAGCAGTGATTGACAGCTTACTTGATGGTTTTGAGCAAGGGGAAAATACTTACCCAAGGGAGATCCGGCCTTTAGATCCGGTAGCCTGTTATACTATTGGAGAGGCTGAAAAACTACTCGGACTTTCTCCATCTGCGGTATACTATGGGATCATGCGCCGGGGAATACAAAAGCAGCTGGTGGGAAACCATACCTATGTACTTCGATCGGATATCGATAAATGGGCATCGGAATTGAATGAGCGGATTGCGCCCGATGAGCGGTATTCAATAGATGAGATTGCCAAGATATTGGGCAGATCACGAACCGCCGTCGAAAAAATTCTTAAAGACCATGCGATCGAGAAGATAAAGGAGAAAAACAGGGTTTACGTACTTAAGAGAGACGTTGAACATTTGCAAACGAAATTATGAAGCGGACCGCCATAGTAAAATGTACAGGTGCAAAAATTGCGGATGATTTTGCCACCATAATATTTTTATTACAATTGTGCAGGCGGTTCAAAGATGTAGGTTGATATGAAAGTAAAGTTGAGGAAGAAACCGATAAGTCAGGGAAGGATGAGCCTTTACCTTGATATTTATCCACCGGTACCACATCCTGTTACCGGTAAGGTAACGAGATGGCAATTTCTCGAACTTTATACCTATAGAAGGCCAAAGACTGAGTTGGAAAAAAGACACAATAAGGAAACCCTGGAACTTGCGACTCATATCTGCGCCAATACGCAACTGGAAGTTCAGAACAGGCGTTTTGCTTATGTCCCCAACTCCAAATTGGATAGCAATTTCCTCCTATTTTTCGAAGCGTTGATGAATAAGCGGAAAGGCTCGACATTGGAAAACTGGAAGAACGCGATTGTATATTTCAAAGATTTTGCAGGCGAGTTTGTCTCTTTCCGACAAATCAACGAAACGTTCTGTGAAGAATATGCCGACTATTTAAAACAGGCACCGGCGTTGGGAAGATGGAAAAGACCAATTAAAAGAAACACACAGGTGAGTTATTTTGTGAAGTTCACCTATTCTTTAAAGCAAGCTTTTAAAAAGAAATATTTGTATGAGGATATAGCTGAAATGATCGATGGCATAAGCCCAGCTGAAACCCATCGGGAGTTTCTGTTCCAGGACGAGTTACAGCGGCTTGCCGATACCCCGTGTGCATCAGAGGATATTCGAAGGGCATCGCTTGTTGCTGCATTGACAGGTCTACGCTTCTCGGATATTAAAACTTTATTATGGTCAGAAATCCGTGGAGCCAAAGGAAATTACTACATACAGTTCACGCAGGAAAAAACCAAATCGGCGGATGTGCTTCCTGTATCAGATATTGCAGTCGCCTTAATGGGTACACGCGGAAATTGGGATACACCGGTATTTCCCAATCTCACCTATAGCCGCGTGAGATATGTCCTGAGTGATTGGATCAGAGCAGCCAAAATCGAAAAGAAGATTACCTTCCATTGTTTCAGGCACACATTTGCTACCCTGCAGTTGGCGCGGGGAACGGATATCTATGTAGTTTCAAAAATGTTGGGTCATAAGCGTATTGAGACAACGATGATATATGTGAAGATTGTGGATGAACTTAAACGGAATGCTGCAAATACAGTTAGACTGGATATCTCCAGATTGGAAATCAAAGATGCGGCGTAGTCCATACAAAGCTATGTGCGGTGATAGTTGTACAAAATGTTTGAGGGTAAATAAAACGTGAAGAAGATGGGGATGACATTTGAAGAACTGTATGACGGAATCAGGGCGCTGAACAGGAAGCTTGACATATTAACCGAAATTGTCAAAAACATACAAAGAAGTGAATGCGCTGACGATGAACCTATGGATGTTGAAGCGGCGGCCCGATTTTTAAAGATAGCTGTCCGTACCGTATATGATAAAGTATACAAAAAGCAACTCCCCTTCTATAAAAAAGGAAAGCACCTTTATTTTTACAAGGAAGAGTTAGATGCATATATTGCCTCGGGGAAGCCCAAAGGGTATGAAGAATATCAGAATGAGGCAATGGAGCATATGAAAAAGAGGAAAAGAATACCTGCAAGCCGCTATTTGTGAAGTAGTGAAGGACGGAATTTCGAGTTAAGGAGAGGGATGCAAAGCGGGATGATATGGTGAAAAGGGACAGTAATCCGGTAATTGTAAAAGCATACCATGGAACCGATGCAAAGTTCAAAGAATTCGATCTGGCTTTTAAGGGAAGCAACACAGGTTGGGACAATTGCACACACGGTATTTTCTTTTCCGATAAAATTAACAATGCCGCAATGTTTGGCGATCGCATCATTGAGGCTGAACTGACTATGCGCATGTCTGCGGACTTAAGACTGGAGGAAATCTTTTCGAATGAAAAACAAGCCTCAGTACTTGCTGAAATCATCTTTGGTGAGAGGCTAAGCAACGTGAAAGCGTTGGAAAGGCTCAATGAGGAAATAGGTTTGGGAGAACTGGGAGAGATGTGGGACAGCCTGAACACCTCCGACGCCAATGAGCTCTTAAAACAACATGGGTATGATAGTATTATTTCAGATATGGGTGATTCCAATGTGGAGTTTATCATATTTGACACAAAGCAAATTCAAATTATCAGTGAATTTTCAATGCAACAGCGACAAGTTGCCAAAAGAGCGGTCAGACGTGGTTTGCACACATAAGCAGATACTTCCTGCAGACGGGAACAGTAGGCAATGGAATATTTAAAAAATGGAAAGGAGTGGGAGATGGAAGAAAATTATCAATATAAATTCAGAGCTGAATGCGTTCAAGACGTTGATAATCTTAAAGAGAGGTTGCCTGGACGCTATGATGTTCAATTTATGGAGGGATTCCCGGATGTAGAAGTAAGACTTTCCACTAATCTAAACTTGAATGAAGTACTGAAAGTAATGGAAACCGTTCCTGACGGTCATGTTATGCTTGAAACAGTTGAACACGAGGAAGAATATACAGGTGTACGGAAATATTTCCGTCGAGCTGAACGGCCAAAAGGACGAAAAATCAACAAGCCTTAGTTGCTATTTGTCCATCCGTAACTATACATTTTGGGGGCAGGTTTCATCTTATGCAACAAATAGCGATAATTGGACAAATGACATATAAAGTTTAATTTAGGTACGTATTAACTGAATTAACTATTGGCAACGAATGATGTAGATAACGGCAGAGTTACCGTTGACGCCCATGAGTCGAATGCTGGGACAGATTTTCATATACTTTGGTGTATAGAGCGTGCTTTTTCGCTTCTGCATGCGGGAGACAAGGGGCTGCGTTTAATTGCAGTGGAAAGCCTCACTCCCAAAGATAAAATTGAAACAGATCCCGACGGTGATAAGCTTTTAGCCGTAGATATGAGTGAGTATTACGATGGTGAGGATGTTAAAACGGCCTCTAAAATTATCATCGTACAGTTAAAATATAGCACGAAGCATTCGCAAAAGGAGTGGACAGCATCGGGCATTTGTACCGGAAAGAAGGCGAAAGGAGTAGGTTCCATAATCGATAGGTTCGTTTCTACATACAATAGCCTTAAGGAGAAATGCGATATTGGAAAGATTGAGATCAAGCTCGTCAGTAATAGGCCAGTCAATGAACGATTAAATAAAATTGTTCAAGAAGCTAAGCGTCTTTTGAGTTCCTCACCGTTCAAATTATCCATTGAGAAATTAAAGACGAAGTTAAATGCCAGTGAACAAAAGGATCTTGAACGAATAAAAGACGTTGCAAACTTAAAGGCCGAAGAACTGATTTATTTCTTGGCCATACTGAACTTTGACGACTGCGACACCCAATCCCGTGCGCTATTAAGAGCAAACCATTTAGCGCATATAAATTCTTTGGGGATTGTTGAAGCGGGGAGACAGCTCGCCGTGCTGGAAGCTTATGTAAGAAGCAAGACCTATCCGGAAGCAAAACTCAATAATACTATTAACCTAACAGAATTACTGTTGGAATTCGAGATTCCGACCTATGAGTCCATTTTTCCTGTAAAAAACGCTTTTAAGGAGGGTAATTATATCAAGAGAAAAGCCGTTGATGAAATTTATGACCTAATTAATAAGTCTAACTCCCCGTATCCATATTGTATTCACGGCCCGGCGGGCATAGGAAAGACTACGTTTCTACAGCAGATAAAGGATATAGATCAGGATAATATATTTATCTTATTTGATTGTTACGGTGGAGGGGCCTACCTTGATCCTGATGACATGCGACATCGGCATGAATACGGGCTGTTGACAATCTGTAACGAAATGGCAAAGGCGCTTGGCACACCGTTATTATTGAAGAGAGGGCAGAATGAAGGATACTACATAAAGGAATTTGCAAAGAGAATCAGAGATGCGGCAGAAATAATGAAGGAAATAAGACCTGGGAAGAAAATTTATTTATGTATCGATGCAGCTGATAACTCAATTGCAGCGGCAAGGCAGTCAGGATCAAAAGAGTTTATTTCCGAAATTGCGGGTATTAAATATCCGGATAATATTAAGCTCATAATTACCACCCGTACACATCGTAAAGGCTTTCTTTCTTCAAATGCTTGGATTAACGAGCACGAACTTGGCCCTTTTACAGAGGATGAAACCGGGAATCTACTCTCGCTTACGGGAATACCGTATACAGAAAATGATTTGAAAGAATTGCAGTACCTCAGTAAGGGAATCCCGAGGGTTATTAGTTATGTTCTGGCAATTGAAGGTACGTTGGCACTCAAAATGGACCCCTTGAAGCCGGATGGTAAAGATTTAGATCAGATTTTCAGGAGGACAGTAGAGCAGGCGGAATTAAGGTCGGGAGATAAAGGGCTGTTTAGAAGGATTGTCCGGCATTTCATGGCCTTACCGAGGCCCGTTCCGGTGAAATTAGTGAATGAGATCGTTGGAGCAGATCCGCAGTTTTGCAGCGACGTGCTGATCGATCTTTCAAGTGGCGTGGTTGTGGAGGGCAATCACGTACATTTTAATGATGAGGACTTCGAAACCTTTTTAAAAGGTTGGAGCGAGAAGGTTCCGATGGATTACGGTCACATAGGCGAAATACTCCTTTTATATGCCGAATCAGATGAATATGCCAGTACGAATCTCGCGTTGTATCTCGAGCTAGGAAATAACCATGAAGAATTACAGCAGGTTGTACTTGAACGAAAGTATTTGACTAAACCGGAAGATCAATTTCGGAAGACACAGGTTTTTGTGAACCGCGCAAAGGCGGCAATGAAGTACGCGTTTGAGGCAAAGAACATGCTGGTTTATTCAAAATTGCAGGTGATAACAGCCGAAGCAACTTCGTCCAACCAAATCCTTATAAATTTGTTGTCGGATAATCCGGAACTCCATGCTCTTTTTACCTATGATTCGACCAAAGATAGACGGTATAGTATAGCTCCCAAAATCGAGGTGTTGGGGGGACATTATTATAGGGCCTCTGCCATTCTGTCCCGGAATAAGGGAACTCATGATACAGCTAGGTCTCTATTAAAATCTGCTGATGCCTGGACGAAAAAATGGAAGTCCGTAAATAGCAATAATAACGATTTTGAGTTGGATGAGAGGGATATCAGTTTCGGTATAGAGGCAAATTTACGTCTTTACGGAGCTGAAAAGGCAATGAAATGGGCTGAAAAATGGAGACCCAGTGAAATGATCTTCAGAATTATCTATCCTACAATCAGTCGTATTGTTAGCACTTCTGAAGTATCTCAATTGGAGGAGTGGTTAACTGACTTACCTGAGCACCGGTTTGATGTAAATATCGAAATCTGTAGGGCACTTAGGGATGGAGGCTTGCCTTTGGGGAAGGGATTGGAAAAGGATATTCTGGAGCTGGAGCGCATTTTGTCATCAGGAAAGATTGCACCCGATTCTATTTGGAACGTTTTGCGGTTTGCCATAGAATATTTACTTTTTAACGATGGGGACAAGGTGGTGCTGCAGAGTCTGGTAGGAAAATTACCCAACAAATCGCCAACACGTTTGGCTAGATTTTCAGATACTTCTTATGATAGGAAGGATGAAGTTGAGTTGATGGGTTATGTATTAGGACAATGCTATACCAATGTAATAACAGAAATAGATAGAAAACCAGAGGAGCTGCTACCAGTAAGAGAAAACATCGCCGAATCCTCCTACACCGAGAACCGTTATGAACAAGACAGGCAACGATTGGCCAAATTTTTCAATAAAGTTTATCCGCTGGTTAATTACATTATATCTGCTTTAGTAAATAAATCAGGGGAATATGAATTATATAAAGGGCTCGAACAGCATCTTAAACAGGTAACGTTCGAATACGATTTTCCGGGAGATCACGGAAGTAAGGAGGGATTGGCAATCACTATTTGCGATCAGATTTTTATGGTTGTGCATGTGGCCGGGAATAAAGAGCATTTGTTTAAAATTTTACAGGACCATTTTATTGACCAATTAAACCATAAAACGCAGTTTTTTATCTACCTGGCGCAAAAGGCCTCTGTTTTGCGACTACCCGTTTTGGTAACGGAGCTATTATCTGCTGCAGAAAAGGCAGGAGACCACAACAGGCTCCCTGCATCAGAAATCATCGCATTCTATATGAAGGCCACGAAGATAGCCGGTTCAGTTTCTTATCTGTTAAGTAAAGGCTATTTTGACAAACTTGTCCGAGCCTCGGAGGAAATTGACATGGAGGCTTTCGATCGGATCAGGCTGCTTCCCAGGATAGCTGGTTCCCATAACTTTAATTCATGGCAGCTGGCAGTGGAATTTGCCCGTTATGTGGAGTATTGTTCGATTAAACTGGATGGGTATGATGATTTTCCGTGGGAATCTGCCCTTGATGGCATTGTAAAACTTAACCGCTTTGTTCTTTTGCCCGTATTGTGCACCTGGGATCATCGATCAGTCCGACCAATAGATAATTCCTTGTTGGATGCATTGGTGGTTCTCAGCAGGTACGATATCTTAGATAAAACGGCAATTGCCGCCCTAATTTCGGCTCAAAGCCATTACTGGTATCCATATGCTGCTCTTGTCGATGATCTGCTCGGACGGTTTATTAAAGATTCAAACACACGGCATAAACAAATGTTTGTGGACAATATTTATCGTGACGCCATGTTTGAAATGAATAACCGGCAGCAGAAGGGGATGATAACTAAAATGGTAGAGGTTCTTGAGAAAAATAATATCGGAGAAACAAACGTAGCGTTTGAGCTGAAGCGTTATTCAAGTTTATTAGATGCTGATAAGCCAGAAGGCTATACATACCCAATCACCTCGTCGGGCAGTGTAGAGAATAAACCAATTTTGTTGGAGAACAAGGATCTTTTGGATTTCGATTCCTTTTGTAGCCTGCTGAAAAATATCCAACAAAATAATCAAATGGGGACGGGAAATCATGATTTACTATCGGTTATTATTCAATCGAGTAATGGGTTATCACAGAACCAGTATACGTCATTCCTTGATAATATAATTGGAATTAGCAGAGAGCTACTGCCCTTTTATTATTTCAGAGAGGTTATAGAGGACCGATTAACCGCATGGCGGAATTTTCCTGAAGTAACAGAATGGCTCAGAGAGAACTATATTCGCATCGTTTTTTCCGGCCAACAGGAATATATAAAGATAGAAGGGGAGAATGGGCTCAACTACCTGGAGAAGTTTCTCACCATCGCCAAAATTAGCCGAGAGGAATTTACGAAGAGTTTGCAGAAACATCTTCCTTTAATGATTGAAAACTTTTCGGGTGAAGAATTATACCGTCTTTTGGAGATTACGACTGTGAATCTAAGTGAGCAGCAAGTGTCGGAATTCATACCCTGGTTATTATCTCAGTGGAGCGCAAAAATCAGTGGAGATTTCCCTGCGAATGCTTTGAGGAATGTTACTCACCTAAATACTGGCTTAGATCTCCTTGTGGGTGTTTATCGTTATCTGCTCGGACATCCGGATAAGCGGACAAGATGGAGGACTGCAGGATCGCTGGTGCGTTTAGTTGAGTTTGGTAGAGAAGATGTTCTTGGCGAACTAGTTCAACAACAGAATAATCAAGATTGCTCTCCCTTCAGAGATGAAAAGGAACCATTTTATTGGTTGGCAAGCAAAACCTGGTTATGGATTGTTCTCCATAAGTTATCATGTCAGAAGTCAGAATTATTACTAAAGCTTAAAGATAAATTTGTAGAAGAGTTCAGATCTCCAGAACGAGCTCATGCGCAGATACTGTTATTTATCCAAAAGACCTGCCTGAATATTGAAAGTTTCTTTCCGGGCACATTTGAAAAAGAGGATGTAGAGCACTTGAATACGATGCTTAACAGTAAGTTAAAACCCGTTAGGAAGAAAACAGGCTCGAAGCGCTCGAATGACAAGATAAGGTTTGATTTTAATTACCTTGATACAGTTGAGCATTGGTTTGGATCATTGGGAAGGGGCTTTGATTTATCCGGCCTAGAGGTTGCCAAATTCGTAGACGATATCCTTATTGACGATTGGCTGATTCAGACAAAGCTTCCTGAATATAGGAATACGGATAGCTATCGCCATGAGCTGACCTACCATTACAAGCATGATTACCCTACCGTGGAGCCTTACAAGTCCTACCTGGAGTTTCAGGGCATGCAGTACGCTGCAATGCGGATTCTTCGACGGGTTCCAGAAGTTAAGGACGACGATTGGGTGTGGTCAAGTTGGCCACATTGGTTAGAGAATCAAGGGTTGTTCTGGGATGATTGCTGGTTGACGGATTTAAAAGATCCGGTACCAGATGATAGGGAATTCTGGACATCCCCAAAGATCGGTATCAATTGGAGATATGAAATTTCCCTTAAAGATCTGATGGCTCTTCCTAAATATGGAACTTGGAAGAATGGTCGCCGAAGATTCCTGATATGGGAGAGTTCAACTATAAACTGGGGAAAAGACTATGAATCCAGATCCATTACCACAGCGTTGGTTAAAAGTAAATATGCTCAGGCAGCATTGAATACCTTTCAAACATTAAATGACCGATATTTTCATCATTTTAGTAGTGAGAATGGAGAGGAAGACCCAGAGGAAAGAGAACAGGTATCCAATCGATCCGCGAGGAAGACGCTATACCCTGAAAAGGCCGTCTTTAAGCTGATTCCCACACTTAGATTCGAAAAGCCAGAGCGAACATCCGTTGATGAATCCGATGTTAAGGTTAAAGGAATGCATAAATATCGGGGCTCTCTTGGATCAGTTTTCACCAATCGCCATCCTATCAGTTTTTCAAAGGACCTAAGGTATTCCTTTATAAAGGACATCGAAGGGGAGCCTTTGAGCGTTTTTGAAAGTTGGACGAATGCTCCGGAAAGGGAGGGATATGGTGAAGATTATAGTTCCGGCATAAGGATGTATATTGATGAGGCCTGGATGCTCCGCTTTTTAGAGAAGAACGATCTATGCCTATTATTACAATCCGAAATGCACCGGCATCAAGATCGAGTTGAGAGTAGCTATGATTATAACGAATATGCACTATATCAATTAATTAAACCAGATGGAACCATCGAAACATTATCAGGAAATTTTGCAGTTGGGAAAAAAGATAGTCAAGCTATTTGATGATCCAGGAGATAATGATATAACGCTAAATTGGATGTCAAATTATCTGGCGGAGCTTTTACTAAAGTTGGAGAAAGAAGGTGATGCCGCTGAAAAAGAGCGTCTCCAGAAAGAGGTATTTGATACCATTATTCAGCTTTGGCAGAATAGGAAGCATTTCCCTCCAGGTCACGTTCCTCTCGGTAGCATGTCAAACCTACTTGACGTATTACGATCTTTTGATGATTCGGATCAGGATAGTTACTACTGGCGCAGGATGAGACCGTTTGAAAATAGCGCAAGTTGGGGAGAGTACCTGAGAGCACTGCGCAATTCTATTGAACAGTCACTGGAACTGACGGTAAGTTTGGTAGCCTCCCTGGATATCTTACGGAAAGAGCAGGAGTGGAAGGAGCATATTGAGTTATTAGAGGAGGATGAGAAGAAGCTGGTGAATTGGATTGATTCTGTTATCGATGGCGGCCAGTCCAATGAAATAGTAAGAATAATAGTAAAACATAAAGGGCTGGACGAAAGCGAGGGTGAAAAATCGCGGATTGAAAAGGCGTTCAAAAAGCTGAGGGAGCTGCATGAAGAGCAAGGAAAGCGACTGGATTCTTTTGAGAAGGTATATTTGGCACGGTCTATTTTGGTTCCGAACAAAAGAAGAAAGAAGAAAAGTTAAAGAACTCTGTCGTGTCTATGAGAGTGCAGGTTGAATAATTTTCTATTAAACACTGCTTTTGAATGTTAGACAAGATTTTACGTTTGGCCATAAGGGATCAAAATAAATACAGGTTTTTACTTTATTTTAAACAACGGCTTCTAAAGATTTTTTTCAACTTGGGCTAATGGATATGTTATTCGATCTATATCTCAATAAATTAGCGACATAAAATAAGTACCTTGCAATATGAATTGAAATTGAATCCACATCCAAGGTACTTGAAAATCTGTTCTTTTGTTTTTAGTGAATCTGCTTATATTCTTTTTTGTCTCTATAAGGTTTAAGATAAAAGGAAAAATTGTAGACTTCTCCTTTTTTTGCAGACAGGCCATACTTTAGGTTTTCAAAACCCATTGCTCTTGCCTCCAGTTTGTACTTACCAGGCTGTAGTTCGGCATGGAAGTAACCGTTAGAATCACAGGGAACGCGTCTGTCGCCAATCCATATGTCCGAAATTTTCAGCCGGTCACCGGTAGATGCTTCCAGAATAGTTCCCTGAACCGTTGAACTTTCACTTTCAGTCATTTCCCTATTTACAGTTACTCTCGCCGAATTCCCATTGTCGATCATTTTGGCTTGCTTGCAAGAGCTGGCCAGGATAAAAATCGCCGATACTAATGTGAGCTGTATGTATTTCATAATAATGAGATTGTCTGCAATGATCCGGTTTTTATGAGTGACATCTTCTATATTGTTCAAATATATCACAATTTTATGGGCGGTTTACATTTCAATCCTGCAGGGGCTTCATCACCATATACGGTACCTGTCTGTTCAGCACTCAGGCGGTTCTGGATTCGTTCTTTGTCAGTATCAGAAAGTTGGCTATTATTCATAAAATCCAATCCGCCCCATGCCAGGTCGTTATAAATATAACTGTCAATCGAATATCCGCACGCAATACCATAATCTTCCAGTGCTTTGGCAATATCACCTACGAATGATTTAACCATCTGATCATGTTGAATATCAGCATAATCCGGATGTTTGGATTGTGACCATGCTTTTACCATGCCCGGGTAATCTTTCTGTGCATTGAGCGGATCATACCTGAAATAGACTGTTAAATATGCATGGACGGCTTCGTGCATCATAGTTCTGGCCATGGCTAAGGTGGTTGCATTTTGGAATTTGCTGAAGTCTATGGTCGTCAGAGCGCCACCTGTGATAAGCGTGGTTATCCCATTTATATTAGGTCCTAACGGCCCCTCTTTGACCGTCCAGTTCCAGTTGGGTACCTGGCCGGAGAACTTGGTAATGATTTCTGCAATTTTGCCATCTTTAAGGTTCTTTATACCTTCCAGTGCAGATCTTAGGCAAAAGCTCGTTAGGGAGTCTTTAATGTTTTCATCGAACTGAGCCATTTCTTCTTCAATGGAACCACCGGTTCCACCACCGCCATCCGGAGGGGTTGGAGGAACGCCGTCATCGATATAAGTACAGTTTACCTCACTGGAAGAAGTAAGCGTCCAAGGTACAGGTTGGGCGCCTGCAAAGCCGCAATCCGGTAATGGCGTCCAGGGATAATCACATGAGTTACCGGCCCGCCCGTAGGTTGTAGTTACCGTGTAATTGCCATTACCAATATCAGCACCTGTACAATAAGAAAACCAACTGCACTCCTGGTCACAAATCCAGCGGGCGTTCTCAGATGCATTCTTATTGCCCGAATTTTCGGTGACCAACTGACCATTTTGGTACCGGTGAAGCGTCCGGTGTCCTGAAAAGTCATCAAGTACCAGCCATCCGGTAAACCGGTCAAAATTTCCGATCGGGGAAGTTGGCGATCCGGAAAGGGAATCCACCTCAGCCGAATACGTAGCGCGGTAGAAAACGAACTTATCTGCCTGCGATAGTAGCCTTTTTACCACAATAAATTGCTGGAGGTTTACGGCTTGCACCGGCGTTATAGCCCCGGATGGAACCGTTAAATAGGGGTTTATTGGAATATAATAGTAAACCGCCGTATCACCTGCCTTTTTATTGGAAGTAGATTGCCAGTCGGGCGACCATGTCATGGTCAGCGAGTCCTTAAAAGGTGTCGTTAATTTGGCTTGCAGATTTAAGGCCTCATATTTTTCCTTAATTAGGGCCGTTGCATCTTCCTCGCTGCTTCCAGGAAACTGAGATGGCAGCTCCTTCTTTGAGCAGGCATGCATAAAAATTACTGTAACAAATAGGGTTACAACTACTCGAATTAGGGTAATTCTTTTCATATTGGAGTTTGGGTTAAGGTTATGTCAGGGATTTGGTTTCACAAGACAGGCGTAAAGAAAAACATTTGCGATTAAATTTTCATGGTGTTAACAAAATACCGGGAAATACCGGCTGTTCATTTGCGTTCTTTCGCAAATAAAATTCCGTGATGAACTTACTAATGATGGGAGATTATGGTACCTTTTTATCCCAGGTACGTTATTATTTACGACAACGCCATTTTAGAATTATTTCTTATTAACTATGATCTTACTTTTTTTACAGATTTCCATTTTTGTTTTCGGACCTACCCCTGTACTTGCGTTATTAGGAATTGATATTACCGGGCGTTATGAACTTGTTTATGAAAACCTGATAAAAGAGCTCAATACCATTCTCTTCGCTGTCAGAGTTATATTTATTCTGACGTTTTTTATGCGCTGGATTTTAGAGTATGTAGAAGTTAAGGCTTTTAATATCAAAGGAAATGAAAATGTAAGGAAGTAACTATGAGCCGGTCCCTGTGAAGTCGCTCAAGTGCTTTGAACGAAAGTAAAATAGTGCTTTTTCAAAGCCAGTATATCCAGGCCGTTACTTCATGGTCTGATGAAATAAATTTCGTTTTAAGGTAAATTGCACAGTTATTTTTGGTAATATGGCCGAACCACCATTTGTTAATAGGTTTCGATTTGAGAGATACGATTTCCGACTCTGCCACTTCATAACCACATAATTTGTATAAAAGCTCAAGAAATATCTTTTTATATTTAGTTGGCAGTAGATGCTCTCGGGCACACATTCCAAGCTTTTCTTTTTCACTATAGTACCTCATTTCCCAGTAATAGATTGCTCCTCGGACTATTGAATCAGGTGTATAATAATACTCAATGGTTAGCGGCAGCGTCCCATGTTGTTTTCGTTCCACAATCAGAGGGCTGGAGCTCCCTAGATCATATTTGTGTTTATTTGCTATGAGTCTAAAAGGACTATCCACTTTAATGTTTGTTTTGTTAAAATACATGATGGAAGTAGGATCTATTTTCTTCTCAAATGCAATAATTTCTGAAATCTTTGATCCTTTTATTATCCAAAGTGAATCTAGTTTCTGAGAAGCAGCTATAAATGGTGAAAGAATGAAAATGGTTGCTAATTTACAAAGCATATGAGTTGGCTTTGATATATTTACGTATGAACATCATAGTTGGTTTTCCCTACTTTTTATCGCAAAATTTACTGGGGTTAAGTAAATCGATAGTACTTAAATTTGTTTCAAAGAAAGTTTGTCAATTGATGGTATGATAAATAGGTAGGAGGCTAACCGGTAATAGCAGGGAGACAGCCGCTTTGTAGATGTTGAAATATGGAAGGGTATGTGTAAGCGGAAAGATTTTTTTTATACAGGGGCTGATATAGTGAAGGCAATATTATCCCGGGAGCAATGGAATATAGAAGGTTTAATGGAAGATCTGGTTTTTGCCCGGGTTTCTGAAAAGAGGTACAAAATCATTCAGGTTGAGATTGAAGAACTGAGACGCCATGATATTGAATTACATGATTTCCTTGAGGAGCGAAATGATATAGAGCCATGTGAAGGAGCGATTCCGCCCATATTAATTGGCAGAAGGATGAATGATGGGCCGAACAACGAAAATTTAGTAATAGATGGGTTTTACCGGGTTGCCATGGCATTAGCTGCAGGACATAAAACCATTGAAGCATTTGTTCCGGAATGGGGAACAGTATATCTCTAATAAAGTAGAGGCTTTCGCATTCATTAGTTTTAAACCCGGCAATTTCTCAAATGCATTTCTTTAGTTACCTACGCCTATCGTAAAGAAACAAGAACGGATGAAATAGCAAAAGGTACCATCAACCGTTAATTTTTTTTTTGTTTCATAAAAATTATGCCTTTTTTATAAAAAAACAGCATGGTCCAATAGTACATTTTCTCATTCTGGCCGTTTAGGAGATAAAGGGTTATCCCCCCAAGAGTTATCCTTTATGCCTTGTAGAGTCATATTAGTTATAATCTCAATTTTACTTATCAGTTTAAATGTTCATAGCCAGGGTTACCCAGGCTGGCGTATCGTTTCCTGTAAGCGGGAGCTGAGCATAGCCGACCTGCTTGAAATTATCCGATTGCAAACCGGTGTGTCTTCCTCATATTATCATGATGCCTTTAATCGCCATTCTAAAATTAAGATTAATGTACTGGAAGAACCCTTGGACAATGTATTGAAACTAATATTCAGCGGGAAGAAAGTTCAATGGTGTTACCATAAGGAAAACCTACGTATTTTTTTAGGACATGCAGATGTAGGGGAGCTGCCCGAGGCGCTTCCGAGGAATGTAGTGGGCTGGGTAACCGATGATCGTGGCAGACCCATACCGGCAGTTTCCCTGATCATATCCCAAAGTGGAAAGTGGACTTTCAGTGATAATGAAGGGAAGTTTTTCCTAAAAGATGTAGGTCCTAAGGACAGTTTGCAGCTATTTAGATTAGGCTATCATGCGCGCGAATTGCCGATAATCGGGGACACGCTACATCTCAAACTGGAGCCGCTCATCATCCCCCTGCGTGAAGTAAAGGTAAAAGGAAAGATAGATGACGGCGCCAGTTCGGTTACTCATTTGCAAAGAAAAACATTAGTCGAAGATAACCCCGGTTCTGTGCTCAACCTGCTCCAGGGCAGGGCGTCCGGATTATTTATAAGTTCGACCTCCGGTTTACCGGGAGGCAGCTACCGAATACGCCTAAGAGGTCAAAACAGTTTGGAAAGCATCTGCGATCCCCTCATCATTGTAGATGGTGTGTTACTGCCCGCCAATACTTTTCAGGATAACCTGAGCGATATGATAAGCGCAGGGCAAAATCAAACGACCTTTTACGCAAACAGTCCTTTCAATCTCTTGATAGCAAACGACATTGCCGACATTACCATTTTAAAAGATGCTAGCGCCTGCAGCTTATATGGAGCAAAGGGCGCCAATGGAGTAATATTGATCAGGAGTAAACAAGCCAATCCCCAAAATAAAGGAGTGGATTTTCAATTTTCTCGCGGAGTCGGCCAGGCAGTTAAACTTAATCGGTACATGGATACGCGCCAATATCTTGACATGCGGCGGGAGGGGATACGTAATGATAGCAGATCGGTTTCCGTGACCGATGTGGATATTACCCGATGGGACAGTTCGCGTTATACAGACTGGCAGAAAGAAATGATCGGTAACAGGGGCTTATTGTCTGATGGCTATATAAGCATTACAGGGGGTAAGGAAAAATTAAGTTATCGGGTCAGCGGTTTATATCATCGGGAGGAAACACTTTTTCCGACAAACAACTTTTTCTATCGCAAGATGGGAAGCAATATAATGATGAAATACGCTCCGAACAGCCGATTGGGTTTAAACTTGATAGGAAACTATACCACTGATCTCCGGCTATTGCCCGGCAAGGACCTAACTGTTTTCTCCGTTCTTCCTCCCAATGCCCCCGGTGGATACAAAGCCGACCATTCTCTTAATTTCGAGCAGGAAGGAGACAATCCCTACATTTACCTGCTTCGTACAGATAACACTAAAAGCAAGCACTTCAGAACCGCTCTTAACGGTTTTTATACGCTTGGGCAAAATACCGTTATCCGATTGGTAGCCGGAATGGGAACGTGGAGCAGCCGGAATACGCAGGTAACCCCGGCAAGCTCATTTGATCCCCGGTTAAATATTCGAGCAGGTCATAGCAGTTTTTATGATCAGCGGAACACAACCGGAATGGCAAATTTTCAAGTTGAATGGGGGAAAGAGATGAAGGCATTTACCCTTTCCCTGAATGCCGGTATAAATCTTCAGGGTGAAAATGAATTAAAAAGGCATCGCTTGGGAACGGGATATACTATGGACGGCTATCTGGATAAACCGGGAGCCGCAGGGCAATTATTATTGCTTTCCCGTGATGAAAGCACGTATCTGTACCGGTCTTATTTCTCAAGAGTCGAATTGAAAGCACTTAATAAATTCACGCTTTCGTTGACGGGCAGCAGGGACGGGTCAAATCAACTCAGCAGGGGAAAGCAATTTGGCTCCTTCGGAACCGTCGGCTTTGCATGGTCGTTCGGTAAAGAGCGCATTTTCAGGAAATTTGAATTGTTGAATTATGGAAAGATCAGGGGAAGCTGGGGATTGATGGGCAATGACCGCTTTATTGGAAACATTGGAGGGAATTATGTTACAATACCAAACACGGATCATCCTTTCAGTACGCCGTCATATGGTTGGGAGCATGTGCGAAAAGCTGAATTGGGGATAGATATCGGGTTGCTGCAAGATAAAATTTCGTTCACATTCAATTATTATAACAACCGGAGTACGGACCTCTTGCTGACCGGGCGCTATCAGGCGCCGGCATCCTTTCCTCATTTTCCGGTAAGCTACCCGGCGGTCATTGAAAATAAAGGGTTTGAAATGAGTATGGAGCTTGTATGGTTTGATGCAGGTGATTTCTCGTGGACCACTTCATTCAATATCAGTGTTCCCCAAATGAGGTTACGAGCGTTCCCCGGAATTTCTGAAACAGTATACCGGAATCGATATATTCCGGGAAAATCTTTGGATGTCCTGGTAGGTAACCGGTTTGAAGGTATTGATCCTGCTACCGGGGTATACAGTTTCCAAAACAAACTTACCGGTTTTAATCTAGGGCCATCGATGCATGGAGGATTGCAGAACAATATCAGGTACAAGGAATTAGAGCTCAGTTTTATGGTCAAATTTGCAGACCAACAAAACCGGAACCCTCTATTGGGAACAACGGCACCGGGAATGTTAAGTAATCAGTTCATTGATAACTGGTCAAGATGGTCAAAACCCGGTGATGATGCACTGGTCCAAAGATACACGGCAACAGAAGGCTCAGCTGCTTATGAGCAATACCAAAGGATTCTTCGCAGTGATGCAGCCTTGGTGAATGCAAGCTTTATAAGGTTACAGAACCTGATAATGGCTTATCATTTCCCTCCCAGGTTGGCACGGGCCATCGGGGGAAAAGGATGTACGGCGTATTTTCAGCTACTTAATTTTTTTACAGTCTCAGGCTATGCAGGTCGTGATGCGGAAATTTTCGGTTCGGGTCCTGAATTTTATCCATCTGTCCGTGCAGCTTCTGCCGGAATAAAGGTTTCATTTTAAATCACCGCACAATTATGGTTTTAAATGTATTTCAATTTAGATCGGCTGTCCTGATGCCTTTGATTTTTATTTTCGGGTGTGTATCAAATTCCACAAAGAACGTTGCTAATGAAGTAGCAAATTCCCTAACAGCTAAAGAATTTATGTCACAGAATGAGGACAATGAGCAAAACTCAACAACAGATCCGACTATTGCCCATGGTCTGGCACTTTATTTACCTGAACACAGACTTTCAGTTGGTCTGGAATACGGTGCACCTGAGCATACCCAATATCCTCATGGCCTTGCCATAACAACCTGTGGAAACCGTATGAGTTATAGCATCCTTCTCCCTTCCAATTTTTCAAAAGTGGGGTTATTATCGGTGCCAAGAAATCAGGATTATCGTTTTAAGTTAAGTGATAGTTCAGAGGTTTGGCTGAATTCCAATTCAAGAATAGTATTTCCATTTCTATTCGACAAACTACGACAGGTAACTGTAAACGGAGAAGCATATTTTAACATTGCGCGCCAAGAAGATAAAAATTCGCCAAAGATGTTCTACGTCAAATATCCGGATTATGAACTGAGCACAACCGAAAGTGTATTTGTTTCCCGATCCAGGGGAGCGGGCCTCCTTTATCTATCAGTATATCAGGGAAAGGTTAACGTGAAGTATGACGGAGAGGTTAATGAGATACCTGCCGGTTATGAGGCCACATTTGCGGATGGAAGTTATATTAAAAAGCAGATAGATACGGTTAAAAAATCGATACCGCATTGGGCCCATCATACATTTGAGATTCCGCCGGGCACTACCTTGAAATCCCTGAAAAGAAAGTTGGAAAAAATTTATTCAATAAACATAGTCTTTGAAGATAGTGCTGCTACGAAAGTTGTTGCAGAAGGGGCGATCAATACGCAGGAGCCGATCAGCGAATATTTAAGAGACCTATGGTATGATACTGAAATAGATTATTACTTTTCTAAGAACAATGATACTGTTTATTTATCTAAGCCAGATATCGGCTGGCGCGATAAGGGCGGTTATGATTCCGTTGGAGTAAAATGAGGTTGCGGAAACTTCAAAATTACTTCAGGGCAATGTATATTATTTAACAACTTCGATAGTATAATGAGGTGCCCCAGTGCACAAATAGTGATTAATCCGCTTAATTTGCCGCAGGGAGAGGTAGGGCTTTTATAAGCGAGGGCTTTACTGATCCTTGTGGCATTAGCGGTAAATAAGGATATATGATGAAAGTTGTAAACATGTTTATTAATCTGATGCCAGGACTAAAGTGGAATTTCCGCATTCAGGCGTGGAAGCGGATGAAAAGAAAAAGGAAACCACATAAAGGAAAGCATTATACAAAGTTTGAAGAAGAGAGCAGTGTCGATGACTTAGTTCTGTTCGGCGGCGAGTTTGAGGTATTAGAAATTTCAATGGGACCATGTAAAATTATGAGGGACCCAACAGGAATTCCACCAAAAAAAATTGCCATTGGAATTGGGTTGAACTGACCTTTATCAGAGTCGTGATTAACTGTACCAACGTTTATAAATAGGGTCCAGTTAAAAGAGAAGCAAGGCTATTGTATCAGGAGTAGCTCTGGTGATCTTATACCCTGGATGGAATAATGGTGGTTTCTGAGGAATTAATATTTTTCAGGTTCTACTTGGTTGTGTAAAATCTTAAACGATTTCTCTGTTAGTTTAAAATAGTACGGTCACTTTTGGGCATTTTGTATCGGAAAGTAAAAAATTTATTGATCAGCGTGCACAATAATAAAAAAGCCAGGTTGAATAATTTATCAACCTGGCCGAAGCGCTAATCCTATCAGATTGTATAATTTGGTAAGTTCCGGATAAAGCACCATCCATTGTGCACTAAGGTTTTTGCCAAGGAGTTGAAATAGGTCCAGTCATCCTCATTGCGACCAGTGGCTCGGTTATAGGCCATGATAAACGTTGCTGCATCAAGATCTTCTTCCAGGTATGCCCTACCATCTTGCCGGTAGGAATACCCAGTAATATCAGCCTGAATACCCAAATCTACAATTGTTTGATAAGGCACTTCAAGCCATCCATGACCTGGATCTTCATGAAAGGTGAAGGTTGTAGGTAAGTTCAGTTGCTTTTCATTGATTTGCTTTTCCATAATGTATTTTTTTGTTTGAAGGCTTGGTAAGATTGCCGAATTCCGGCAAGGTTCCGTGGAATACCGGAAGGATGAGGATATGCCGCGAAAGACCTTGAAGGAAAAATGGGCAATCATATTTTTGCCGGCCCAACAAAAAATACATGGAAAAGCAATTGAATAAGGCAGGTTAGTTACAAACCCCTGTAGGCAGAAACTTAGTTTAGGGGTTAGGAAAATGAGGGAGTGGTCTTGGAAAAGCTTAATTAAATCTGTTTTATCCATATGGTAAAACAATAAAAGGGTGCAGATAACACCCTTTTATTAGGCTTAAAGCCCACTTAGTTCTTCATATTGGTGCTTTGATAATTCAATGTAATAATTCCAGCCATTGGCGCTGTCGATCAAGGAATCCAAATCGCCTTCAAATTTATAAATATCGCCATCACCCTGTAACAGGGCAAGTTTAGCACCTTCCATATCTTTTTGTTCCAGCATATCTACGAGTATGGTGCCGAAGGCGAAATAACGTGTACGATAGAGATTTTCAGTATCATAGATGTCCGCTTCTGCACGGGTTGATATAAAGTTACATTCAACAAATGAATATTCGTTTCTGTGGTTCAGTAGGATCATGGAATCTAAGATATGTTGTTTCAATTTATGAAAAATATACTCATTATCTAATGACGCGTCTGCTTCAAAGGTCAGCTTAGCACAGATATCTACCTGTTGTTTCATTTCATCTTCACCGGAATCATTGCCCAATAGTGAATAGATATTAAAACTATTCGTCCAATACCGTTCACCTGTGTGTTTGGCGCCGGCACGTAGGTATAAGTTTCCATATTTATCCAAAACCGTCTCATAGCCGGATAATTGTTGTTCCGGTTCAGGTAGTTTGCTGCGATTTAATTCCCTGATGTAGCTATACCCAGGGGACTCCTGTTCTATCTCTTCCAAAATTTCAAAGGGAATGGTTTCATCCGAATTGGAATGGAAGCTGACATCTCCAATCCATAAACTTAGATCCCCTATCCATTGGAGGTCCGGTAAGGTCAGCATCGCATCGTATATCTTTTTGAGCTGGTGGAGATATTCTCCTGTAATTTTAAGGATTGCAAAATCTACCTGATCCCACTCGCTGTCACTGTAAGCTTTCAGCAACAGGTTGTTCGTTCTTTTTTCTGTGATTTCCATTTTCATATTGCTTTTTTATGCCGGAAATTGGCGGTCGTATGGATGCAAGAAACGTGGAATAAAGCCTAAGCATTTATGCCGCGAAAGTTCTTGCAGACATAAATGGCCGCAAATAATTTCGCATAATAAAAAGCGGTTGAAAATGGATTGGAAAAATGAATGTAGGTAGCCTGGGCTCTGGATTTTAACAGCGTGCAGGCTTTTGATTTTTGCGTTTATTTCGATTTAAAAATGTTACACGGTTTACCGGCGGCTATTACTGAGATGCAAAGTAAAGCTATAACCTTAGCTTGCCATTGAGCTACGTTTATTGATTTCTTTAAATATAAATTACCCAAATTATATTGCATCCCGAGTTTTCCAAATAAGCTATTTCAATGCAACCTATCTGCAGGGACTTTCTTTAAATTGAAAGTATCAATTAAGATTTTCCTCAAAATGACTGCTTATGGATCATTATAAAAATGTTCAACGATTGTTTGCCGTAGAGGTGGGCGAAAGATTCGAGGGGCGCCATCAGCTCTCTATGGAAATTCCACTACAGGAATCTCATGGTCAGCCAATCCTTGTAAGTAAGCAATTAAGAGGTGAGGATTGGGAAATGGATAGTGTTGAAGTTGTTACACCTGAGGGTTTCCTCGTTAGATTTTGTGAATATAGAATACGGTCAGAGCAAAAAATATTGTATTACAAGCTAAATACACCTGCAATTTGTTATCATCTGCAGTATCAAGGGAATTGTAATTATTTAGTGACAAAAAAGCGGACGATATCACTTTATGAAAACCATTATCACATTCTGTCGCTCAAAAGAAATTACGAAAAAATTTTATTTAATAAAGGGGTCTATAGAACGGTTGAGCTTTATTGCACATCTTCCGCAATGGGTGACCTAAGATCAAAGACTTGTAATTTTGGATCAATTGATCGAAAGCAACAAATATCGAAAATGCAGGGAGAAAGCGTTTTTTATGGTCCTATTAGACCCGATATAGATAATGTCATTAAGCATCTGGCAGAGAGGGTTCATCAGGAGGATTTTGGAGGAACCGATCATTATAAATGTACATTTGTTAACTTGGTTACCCAGGCAATTAGGGGAGAAAATAACTATGTAAAATTTAATTGCAATATTCAGATATTTGATTTTTGTGTTAATTGGAAGGTATTTGTGCACTGCCCAACCATTGCAGAAAATGCATTAAGCGCCCCTGAGTCCATACTGATAAAAAGCGCCGCTGGCACTTTGTTGATCCAAAGTGATTCTGATAAAGAATTTTCATTATGGAATTTAGTGTCTTATTTTAGGTTTCCATTTGCTATTTATCTCAGTCCGGGAAGATCCCATTATGCATTACTTACATCAATAAGAAACAATTTGGTGTTTGTCCATTGGTATAAAGGTGTTGCCGCTGTGATTGTGCCTGGAAATGACGCGTTTTTAGAAATAAGTTCTGGGCCAAATATCTTCCATTTTAATAATGGCATTAGTCATTTTGTACTACATTGCCAGTACGAGATGGGGCTGAATGGGCAATCATATAAAGAAATTGAAGAAAAGCTAAGGTTACATCACCATGTTCAGCAATATTTTCCAAATGTGAATACTGAATACATATACCTAATTTACCAAGAATTAGTGTATAATGTCAAAGTTACTTTAAATTAATTCGTAATGACAACTGTGTTCCTTTCATATAAACAATGTGATCCCAATTTTACAATTTTACAAAAAAAATCTCCCTGCGTGTACATTGCAGTAGATGATTGTAGCTTTGGTATAATAAGAATTGAACAATAAAATAAGGCCATAAGTCTCCTGACATAGCAAACCCGTTAGATACTATACTTTAGAGTTTTTAATCCTCAAAATAACATCCAATATGACTTTTTCAATCTCTCATTTACCGTAAGTAACAAGTTTAGTTGAGCAATTACTTTGGCGATTCAAAAAAGGAATCGCTTGTAACTCAAATGAGCGATGTTATAGGATTCTCTTTGCTGACAACAATAGAGTTTATGATTTATTACTAATATTCATAACTATAGCGACGTGCAAAGAGATGTAGTTATGCTGGCTTTTCCCTAAAACATAACCGTTCCCAATTCTAGTCTATATATTTTGAAGTCATTAATTAATAAGCCATATGCCTACTAGCGTTAAGATTATTTCGGATAAGCAATGTTTTATCTCTGCGGATAGTATAGATTCTTACTTTAGTGGTAACCAGGTGAAAGAGTATAATGTTTTGTTAGACCAATTTGATTTAACTTATGATATAGTTGACTACTATTTACAAGTTGGGAAACCTAAAGGGATTCAAGGCTGGATTATTCATCTTTCTGCAGTGATTTCGCAAGTTCCCTATTTAATTGACGCTATTCTTCCGGAATTAATTCGCATTCAAGTGCCTTTTAAGATTCCGTTGAATAAGGAAATAGCTGAGAATATACTTTTTGGAAAATTCGGATACAGAAATCTCGCCAAAATTGTTTGTATTTACCCTCACGATTCTCAACAGTTACTTAAATTAATTCAATTCTTGCTGGAAAAAACAAAGGATTTTAAAGGACCTTTAATACCTACTGATTTTCAATTGGGCGGAATTGTTTTCGTTAGGTTTGGAAGTACTAACCCAATCATTAAAATTGATGGTGACGGAGTTGTTAAGAAGTATTTCTATACAGTTGATGGGAAATTAATTGAAGACAACTATCCAGTTCCTTTTAAATTATATGATGGTTTAGAATGGCCCTTTAGCTCAATAACAGCTTATAAAGTCATACCAAATTCGGATAATAGAAAATCTCGTATAAAAGTTTTGAGATCTATAGTGGAGGATTTTAAAGGGTCTGTTCATTTAATATCTTATAAAGTAGGGTTGTTTAGAAAGATTAAATGCATTCTAAAAGAGGGGCGATATTGTATGTATTCTGATGATTATGGCCGTGATATACAAGATAGACTAAGGTGGCAGTTTGAATTACATAAAGCATTAGAGAACATTATACCTATTCCAAAGGCACTCGATTTTTTCATTAGCAACAAGGACGCTAGTCTTATCATTGAATATATTGATGGTGAAATATTAGATAAAAAAATTGTATCTATCTATGATGGAAGAATATGGGCAGATCTAAGTGTCGATAAGAAAATAATAATATTCGGTTTTTTATTCCAAATTATCGATATGGTCTTTAAAATTCATCATCACGGATTTGTTCATAGGGATATCACACCAAATAATTTTATAGTTGGTGAATCAGGAAAGGTGTACATGATAGATTTAGAACTTATGTACTCAATTAACGGAAATATGCCTCGACCTCCGTTTATTCTTGGGACTAAGGGGTTTATGTCCCCAGAGCAAAGGAGAGCAGAAATACCGACAACTAAGGAGGATATATTTGCAATTGGTGCATTAATGATTGTTTTGTTTACTTGTTTGTTGCCAACGACTTTAAATTCTGGGTCAGAAATTGATTTGAAGAATAGGCTTATGGTCCTAATAGGAAACGAAGAACTTGTATGCTTGATATGCTGTTGTCTTCTGGAGAATAGTGACAACCGCCCAAATTTAGATACTTTAAAGGAGAGACTTACTAAAATTTATAATGAGAGCAATTTTTCACAACCAATTAAGATATCGAACGGAATAAGATTAAAGGTTTCCCAGAGCGTAAATTCTGCCATAAATGGACTTAAAAGCAGTGTTTTAGTCGATAAAAATGGTTTATGGTATTCTTCTTCACCGAAAGATAGCTTTATTAGCTCCAATTCCGAAGGCCCCTATTGTTTATTGACTGGCTTGTTTAACGGAATTCCTAGTGTTTTCTATACGCTATTTGAATTGAGACGAGCTGGATTTGACGTTGATAATGTCTTGAAAGATTGCTCCGAAGCAAATCTTAAATATTTAACTGATGAATGTTTTTCAAATTTGGATCAACTTTCTAATGGCCTTTATTATGGTACATATGGACTTGCAATGATGCTTGCATCTGGTGTAAAAAGCGGGTATATTATCAACAGCGAAGAAATTGAAAAGCTTATATCAGAATGTTTTAATAGTAAAGTACAAGGGGGTAACATTGCCTTTGGAGCTTCAGGCATGGGGCTTGCATTAATATATTGTTATGATTACTTGAATGCGGAATTTGTCCAGCAAAAATTAAAGGAAATTTGCAATTTCTTACTTGAAAGCCAAGAAAGCGATGGGTCTTGGTTTACGTCTGAAGATCCAAAAGGACCGGCAAGTAAATATTTGGGGCTTTCGTTTGGAATTTCTGGCATTTTGTACTTCCTACTCTCTTATATAAATATATTTTACGATGAGAAGACTGATTTGGCTATTGTAAGAGGTTTGGATTGGTTAGACAATCAAAAAAGTGAATATGGTGATGCATATTCGTGGACAATAAGTGTGAATAGTTCCGATACCGATCCCTGGTTTGCTAACGGGGTAACAGGAATAGCGTTCACTTTTATAAGAGCATTTCAGTTTTATAATAATGAGAAATATAAGCGAATTGTTAAAGGTGCCCTTTTAAATCATCCTGAGAGAATTGCATATCGTATTCTTGGCCAAAATGCTGGTTTGTGTGGACTTGGAGAGGTCTATTTGGAAGCATACAGTGTTTTTAAAGAGGATATTTGGCGACTGAGGGCAGATTGGATTGCAGAGTTATTAACAAACTTGTATACAAATATTGACCCCAATTCTTGTTTTTGGGTAATGGATAATTTGAATAATACTGCAGATTTAATGGATGGTAATTGTGGTACTATTCATTTCCTTGCAAGATGGCTAGAGCCTGAAAAGCTATCGATGCCAATATTTGTCTAGCTTTTATTTTACCTCAATTTTAGTTAAATCCCAAATGAATAAAAATGAGTAAAATAGCAATCATCATAGGCGCCGGACCAGCCGGTCTTACCGCAGCATATGAATTGTTGAAGAGAACAGATATCAAACCTGTCATTCTGGAGAAATCTGGTGATATAGGCGGTATTTCCAAAACAGTTAATTATAAAGGCAATCGAATAGATATTGGCGGTCATCGATTCTTTTCTAAATCGGACAGGGTAATGAACTGGTGGTTTAATATTATGCCGGTGGAAACTGTCGGACAGCCTACCATTAATATTAATTATCAGAACAAGTCCCGGACAATTGATACAGTGTCTACTGGGGTAAACGCAGGAGCAGATCCTGATAAGGTGATGTTAGTTCGCAAACGATTATCCAGGATCTATTTCCTGCGAAAGTTCTTTACTTACCCTATTCAGCTATCCCTTGACACCCTCACCAAGCTGGGCCTATGGACCACTATTGCTATTATGTTTTCTTATCTGAAGGCGCAGTTGTTTCCGCGTAATCCGGAAAGCAATCTCGAAGACTTTATGGTCAATCGCTTCGGGAAGGTGTTGTATAACCTGTTCTTCAAGGACTACACAGAAAAAGTATGGGGCATTCCTTGTAATAAAATATCTGCAGAGTGGGGGGTACAACGGATCAAAGGCGTATCTATCAGCAAAGCTATCCAGCATGCTATTCAATCAGCCACCAAAAAGAAGAAAGTAACCAGTGGCGACATTGCCCAAAAGGATACTGAAACCAGCCTCATAGAACAATTCCTGTATCCCAAATTCGGGCCGGGGCAGTTGTGGGAAGAGGTAGCCCGCCAGGTCGAAGAAATGGGAGGCAAGATACTCATGTACCATGATGTAAAGCGCATCTATACTTCTGAAGCTAATAACGCAGTCACAGCTATAGCAGCCATCAACAATATAACCGGTGAAACCAGCTACATGGAAGGAGATTACTTTTTCTCCACGATGCCGGTGCAGGAGCTGGTAGGAGGCATGGACGGCAGCGTTCCCGATGACGTTCGGGAGGTGGCTGCCGGCCTCCAGTACCGGGATTTCATTACAGTGGGAATTTTGTTGAAGCAAATGTCCTTCCAGGATAAGAAGACAGGGGAGTGGAAGCCGCTGCAACTCGAAGATACCTGGATATATATTCAAGAGAAAGATGTTAAAGTAGGAAGGTTACAACTTTTTAATAACTGGAGCCCGTATATGGTGAAAGATCCAAATACGGCATGGGTAGGGATGGAGTTCTTCTGTAATAAAACGGATGATTTTTGGAAGAAGTCGGATGAGGAGATCAAGCAGCTGGCGATTGCCGAGTTGGAGAAAATAGGGCTGGCTTCCGCTGGCAATGTATTGGATACAACGGTGCTAAGAGTAGAGAAGACATATCCGGCATATTTTGGGACGTATGAACGGTTTGATTTGGTGAAGGAGTATGTAGATAAGTTTGAGAACTTGTTTCTGGTGGGAAGGAACGGGATGCATAAGTATAATAATTCTGATCATAGTATGCTGACGGCGATGGTGGCGGTGGATAATATTGCGACGGGAGTGAAGCAGAAGGCAAATATATGGGGGATTAATACTGAGCAGGAATACCATGAAGAAACATCAAAGGTTTCTAGCCGGGAAGTTTTAAAGGATCAAAATCAATTAGAAGAATCTTTTAGCATCGATTTTAAGTCCTTTTTGTCAAATAATAAATTTAACAGGAAGTTGATATCGTTTGCATTTGTAGCAATGTTTATTCAACTTGTAATTTTTAAGTTTTTATATCCTTTTGCCAGTTTTATTCACGGTGATTCTTTCGTTTACTTGGAGTCTGCTTATCATAACCTGGATATTAATACTCATCCAATTGGGTATTCTAAATTTCTCAGATTATTTAGTGTTTTTTTTAAATCAGATATTTTGTTGGTAACCTTTCAATACTTGTTATTGGAAATGAGCGGCTTGGCGCTTCTATTTACTTTATTTTATTTTGTTAATGTAAGTAAAGTTTTAAAATTGGTTTTATTTGCTTTAATGCTTTTTAATCCTATATTTCTGCATTTAGCAAATTTAGTCTCTTCTGATGCTCTATTTCTGTCGTTGAGCCTGATTTGGTTTTCTCTATTAATTTGGAACATTTTCAAGCCTAGAAAGTCTATTATTCTTATAAGTGGAATTGTTTTATTCGTTGCCTTTACTGTTAGATATAATGCATTATACTATCCAATTATAGCCTTCGCAACCGTCCTATTGTCCAAGAAATTCCATTATTATAAACTCTTAGGTTTGGGCATAGGAATGGTGTTCATAATTTTTTTTATTGTGAATACTTCGAATCAGTATTATAAATTAACCGGAGTTAGACAGTTTTCTCCTTTTTCTGGCTGGCAAATAGCTAATAATGCTTTGTATGCCTATAGGTATGTTGATAGTGCAAAACGGAAACCTGTAGCAAAAGAGTTTCAGAGTTTAGATATGATGGTGCGAAATTATTTTGACACAACCAGAGATGTTAAAAGACATCCACAGGAGCTTCTAATTGCTAGTACAGTTTACATGTGGGATGATAGGTCGCCATTAGAATTATATAAAAAGAAAACATTTGAAAATGATTCAATTTCTGGTGGCGTAAAGAAATGGGCATCCCAAGGACCTCTTTATTCAAGATATGGGTATCATTTGATAGGCAAATATCCATTTGAATTCATGAAGTATTATTTATTACCAAATGCAATAAAATATTATGCTCCGCCTGTTGAGTTTTTAGAAAAGTATAATGACGGGAAAGATTCCGTACAGCAAATTGCTCAGGTATGGTTTGATCTCAAAAGCAAATATGTAACTACATTTAATAGAAATTATAAAATAAGTGTTCTTGACTTCTATCCACTTATAATAGGAGCATTAAATTCGGTCTTTGTTTTGGGTTTGATGAGCTTTATAATAATGAGAGGTCATAATCGGTATCCCATTTTAAGTAAAATTTTGACAATTGCGGCAATTTTGTGGATAGTAAATTTCGGATTTAGTGTTTTTGCATCGCCAATAGCCTTAAGGTTTCAGTTGTTCCCTAACATGGTTTTCTTATTAATAGACTTTTTGATAATTGATTTTCTGTTTAAAGAAGCAAAGCTCGGCGAGATCTCAAATATTCAGGAGGTTATGATAAACCATAAAATTAGTCAAGAAACATTATCTGCAAAGTGACTTTTGGAAAAAGTTGTCTATATGAAGCTGCAATTGTTTAAATATTCTGTCAATCCGTTGCTGGCTGTCTGTCTGCTCGTTTTACTATTGTTATCAAATTGTAACTTTACAAGTTCTCATTCTTTTCCGTTAAATGAGCCGATAACTACTGGTATGGAAGGAAGAACTTTGCCTTCATTTAATTTGCTATCAACTAACGGCGTTGCTTTCAATTCTAATGACATTCCTTTGGGTAAGCCTGTAATTCTATTGTTTATTCGTCCGGATTGTCCATTTTGTGAAGCCCAGATTGATGAAATTATTGATAATATAGAACTATTGATAAATTTCAGAATTTACTTAGTTACTTCATACCCACTGGAGGAATTGAAAGTAATTTACAAGAAGCGTGATTTAAAAAAGTACAATAACATTACCGCAGCTTCTGATCCTGAAAACTTTTTTCGGAGGTATTTTTCGGTTAAAAGTGTTCCTTATACAGTTATTTACGATGAGCAAAAAAAACTCTCCAGGGTATATGTAGGATTTATAGGTGTGTCAGAAATTTTGCAGTTGTAATGATCAGGTGTCTGATCATGATTTCTAAGGATACTATTTTGGTGGGAACGCCGAAAACCACAAGAAAAGAGTAGGCAATCTAAAACTAAAGTTTTTCCTTTTGATTTAAAAAGGGCCTGTAATTATGAAACTACCGAAAATTCTGTTAAGTGTTATAGGATTAACCTCTTTAGCAAGTGTTGTTTTTGCTTCCAAACTGAGAGAGACGCGAATAGAAAGGATTTTTTATAAAGAGGACTCGCAAATGCGCTGTACTGTTACAACAATTAAAATGTCCCAAACAACAACTGAAATTACAGTTGTACAGGTTAGATTAAGCACCGCTAAAACATCAGGGAGATGTGGCTTGCTTCGCCTTATCCAAGCCGTTTAGTAGTGATCAACTTTTTTATATTACGATTTCTTTTTAAGAGACCCAGAATACATCTATATGGTAAATGCTTAAACAAAAGTCCTTTTTCTCTAAATTGTCGTTTGATGCGCATCATAGGCTTATTCTTGTTGTCAACAAGAATGGCCGCAATGGGGAAGCTGAAAACCATTAGAAAAGAGTAAGCATATTTATTTTGTAAAGTTAGCCTTTGCTCTTAAAAGGCATCTATTTTATGAAAATAGCAAAAGTAATGTTAACAGCCCTTGGAGTGACAGCTGTTGTTGGTGCAGCACTTGCATCTAGAGCCACTACAGAAAGAGCATTTTATAAATCTGCATCCAACGGTCAATGCTCTGTTACCACATTGAGGTTTGCAACTACTACAAACAATCCTGCGGTTCCTTTAACTAGCTTAAGCACTGCTAAGACAACTAATCCGTGCCCTCAGATCCGCACAATTCAGGACCTTTAAATAGGTTAAGTTCCTTAAATAAATTTTTGAGGAATATAGGGGCTGCCAATTTTGGCAGCCCCATTTTTCTCAAAAACCTTATGGCTTTTCTAAATTGACTTGTGAGTAAATTTATTTTATGTTAGATATGGCTTTGATTTTTGTAGCACCTATCCGTTGATCGATTTTTAGACCATCTTCAATACCTTTTGCTTCCGCACTGATTCCTTGTGTCATCCATAATGGCGGAGGCATGTCTTTTAAATAATGGTCAAAGAATTGCTTCATTCGAGTAGTATAATCTAAGCTTTGTTTTCCATGTATTCCGTGATTGCTTCCTTCATATTCAATTAGCCATGCAATTTTGCCTAACCTCCGAAGCGCATTAAAGAACTCAACGCTCTGCGCGAATGGAACAGCAATGTCACGGTTTCCATGAACCAGCAGGATTGGTGTTGTGACATCGTCAACGTTAAAAATTGGAGAATTGTTAATGTATAATTCAGGATTTTGCCATATCGTTTGGCCAATTCGCAATTGCCCGTTTTCACAAACCCCTTGTAGGCTTCCACCTTCTCTTAAGCTATTGTAGAAGCTTATCAGATCGGAAACTCCTGCTGTTGCACATGCTGCAGCAAATAAATTGCTGTGCGTTACTATATAATTCGTTTCGTACCCTCCAAAGCTGAATCCTTGTATGCCAATTTTCTTTTTATTTACGAAGTTAAAATTGTTTAAATATAATGTTCCGCTTTCTACGGCGTTGAGTGCACTTTCTCCTGGTGAACCTATGTTGTAAAAAATATCTGGAGTAAATACAAGATATCCGTCATTAACAAAGCTTGGAATATTGATTTCTCCCGTAGAATTGCCAGGTGTTAAAAATGCATTTAATCCGTCTGATTTTCTTTCATAATAGTTAACAATTACAGGATATTGTTTCGTTGAATCGAAATTACTAGGCTTGTATAATATACCCTGATACAGTGTTCCACTTTTATTTCTCCAAGTATGTAACTCTGAGGTGTACAAGCTCCTATAGCTAGAGTAATCTACATCAATAATAGGTTTAAACGTTTTAAAATCTTTTGTACACAAGTAAACTGAAGGATGACGGGAATTCGTACGTTTGACAATGAAAGTTTTTGATTCCTTCGCCTTTATGGGCTGGAAGCTTGTGTTTTCTGGTATATAAGGATTATCTGCTGTGCAAAAAATATATGGTCCCATTGTTAGCATTTCAGGCTGGGATTTCTTGCCAATCTTAATTTTATAAAAGCCATTATTTTTATTGAGCAGATTATATGCAACTAAAATTAGTTCTTCATTCTCCCTAATTTGATCTAAGGTTGTTCCAGATTGTAATATGTCGAAGACGATATGGTTTTTAAGACCGAATTCGTTCGTAACATTTATTGGAGCTGATTTTTTCATTGGGTCAACTAGCCAGATATCATATCGATCATAAAGTAATACCTTTGAGTCATCCTTCAACCATCCTGCTATTCCTCGGTTTGATCCAAATCTATCGTATCGATAGTAACCAATCCAATCAGAGTTTATACTCTCTGTTATATTTCGAGAAATTCCAGTTAAGACTTCATATGAAAAGTAAGTTTTTAGACTATCATTATAGTATATGTAAAATTTGCCAGCGGGAGATAAATGTCCCCAAAAGCTAAATTCCTTTTCCTTAGGTTGTTCTAAATGCGTTATCTTAATGGTTTTTTTAACGCTATTGTTCCAGTGGCCTTCACCATGACCAATATTATTTAGATCACTTCCTATAAGTGCTATTTTTTGTCGCTTTTCTAAGCATATTTCATTATCGGATGCTAGAAGTCTAGTTTTTTTGGTGTTAACATCTATTAAATAGAGATATGATTTGTTATTATGGTGTTTCTCAATATCTATAAGCTGTTGAGGTTGAAGTTTAGAATCAGTAAAACTCCAAATATTAAAATTGGCTAAGTTCCCTTTTTGTTTTCCTTCTACTTTACTTTCTTTCATTGTAAAATATAGGTAGTTGCCATTGTCACTGAAAGCTTGCAGGTTATCTATTAGTAGCCTATTATTTGTAGGGTTGTATAGGGTGTCAAGAATTGGAAGTGCTTTTTCGTCAGTACTTTTGTAATAACACAAAGTTCTTTTCCTTGCTTTACCCCCGTCAGTAAGGAAGGCCACTTGCTTTTGTGGACCAAAAATCGGAGGTGCTAATAACTTACCTTCCCATATTCGACTCTCTCTTAATTCAGGCAATGTAATATATACCAAAATTTCTTTTTGCCTTGCTCTTTCAGGGGCTTCTATTGTTAATAATATTCCTTGCCAATTTTCATCTACATAGTATCGGGTAAATTTTGTAAAGACTTTACTTTTCTTAGTTTTAAGATTACGAATTATTAACTGTTTATTTGGAAATTTTGATTCCAACAATAACCACGGATTGTTTTTATACGGCGACAATTGGAAAGACTCAACTTCTGGGACTATTTCTATTTTTTCTGAGCCTAATTCGATTATACATAGTGAATCTCCTGGTAGCAAAATAACACCCTTTTTACTATCTCCTGAAATAGCAGGTTGGGATTGATCCGCATACTTTGGGATACGTTTTATCCAATCTCCAAAAGTTTCTTTAAAAATGAAACCTTGTTTACTTGATCCCGGTTCATCTATATGGAATGCTGAGTAATTACCATCATTACTTATTAATGGTATACCGATGCTAAGATTATTGTTGTGATTGACTTTATATGTCCCATTCCTTTGACCTATTACAACATTTTGAACTGCAATGAAAAGCAATAATAATAGAAAATTCTTCATATGCGAAAGTCTTTAATAAAAGATTTAGGAAGTAAATGCTTTCTATATGGTATAATATATAGAAAAGTACTGCAGTAACATTTCAGTATTACTGCAGTATTTAAATCGTTATTCCTTCCTAGTCTATTATAAGATTTAAACACGGATGTGATTCGTAGTTAGGATGTGTTCCTTCATCTTCATTTAATGTTGTTTGCATTAATAGATTCGGAAAAATTAAGTATATTTTAATTCGTTTCTTGTTGACTTCGGTATGTTATTCCTTTTCGTTAGCAAGTGCCCACGTTGCTTCACCACGCCTCATTTTTACTAGGTTTTTTAGAAATACATCATTATTGTTAGATAACATTACAGCCTTTTCTTGCCATTTTATTGCTTCTTTCCAATTGCCAGTTTTGTAAAGTAAATTGGCGTAAGTATCAACTGACTCGGCAGTTTGATCAAATGTTTCAATATTGTATTTAACGACTTTTGTTGCAAAATCAAGTATTTCTTTGTCTTCAATATGGAGGAATATGAACCAGGAAATATTGTTTATATGGTAATCGCTATGCTTTAACGCTCTTTCATAATATAGTTTATAAAATTTACCCATGTTTTGCCAGTCTTTTTTAATTCTCCAAGAATAGATCATTCTCTTTCCATAGACAAGCTCTTCTCCAATTTTGCCATATTTTTTACAAACATTTTGTTGTATAGAATCCCAATTTGGATTCTCTGAATTGTTCAAAAGAAGTGGTTCTATTTCTTCTGCATTTATAATTCTTTTGATTTTCCTGAGTGTTTCAAGGTCTCCCATAATTTTATCTATCTTTTCCTGGTTTTCCAAGTAAAGATTAAATCCAACATCCTTAGATGTTTGGGTTATGTGTAATAAGAACTCTAAATTCTCTCTTAGGAATTTGTGTTTGAGTTGTTTAACATATTCAGTACCCAATAGCGTCACCTTATCCTGGTCTTTTTTTCGCAAAGCCATTAAAGTTAGTTTTCTAAGGAATGCAGAATCTCTTTGTCCATCGTAATATCGTTCCAACAATTCATTATATCTGTCGTCACTGTCATTAACATCCATATTTTTAGCTAGGAAGAAACTAGAATCAGCCTTGGGTAAGATGCCTTCAGGTAATAATTGTTTATTGATCGTTCGGATTCGATCTAGAGGTATTTTTATGATTTCTCTGTCGTAAGTAATTAAGCCATTTTCTTCCCCTTCAACATCAAATGGTTGTGTATAAATTGATGCTGTAAGCCCAAGGGCTTCTAAAAATTTTAATTTCTTGGTCAGAATTTCATATTTACCGGCTAATTGTGAAGGCTTTATTGTAACATAGCCCCATCCTTTAAGATCATTCCATTGGTGATCGAAAACTGATGTGCCAATGCCACCAAATTCTCCTAATACTTTCGCTTTACCCACAATTGCTGGGGGGGCTATAGGATCTGGGTATGAGTGTACATCTGCCATATCACTTTTGATATATGGGTTTTCAGATGGGACTCTGAGCTGTTCATCAGTATAAAGTAATTCTCCCGAATGGCCATTTACAAGCCTTGTATTATCTAACTGTTTTACCCATTCCGTTAACCGCTCTTGATCATAGGCCCCCCAACGCTCGTTAAACAGAACCCATGTTGTAATTGATGGATGATTATATAAATGTGTAATTGTTTCTTGAAGTTCTTTTTCAAATGCCTCTTTTGCCCCTGCAGGTAGACTTTGATTCGGATTAACAAAGTCTTGCCACACCATTAGACCTAAACTATCACAATAATAGTACCATTTAAGAGGTTCGATCTTAATGTGCTTTCTAATTGTGTTGAATCCCATTTCTTTGATTGCTTTAACATCAAACTTTAAAGCATCATCTGTCGGAGCTGTATACAGTCCATCTGGCCAATATCCTTGGTCCAGTACTCCTAAATTGTATGTATATTTATTATTAAGGAAAATTCTTTCAACTCCCTTTTTGTCCTTTCTAATCTCAACTTTCCGCATCCCAATATAACTTCTAACTTCATCCACTATTTTTCCTTCATATCTAAGTCTAACTGACAAATTATATAGAAAAGGATCGTTAGGACTCCAAAGATGAGGATTGGTAATAGAAACCCGTAACTTAGTGTTTGCCTTACCATTTGTAACCATAATTGGTTTACCTCGCTCATAAGTAATTGCTTCAATTGTGAGGTTGTCATTTGTATTCGTATTTGTATTGACTGTTATTGAATATAAGCTATTTTCTATATCAGATTCTAATTTTAATGAGGCTATATATGTTGACGGTACTATTTCCATCCATACAGTTTGCCAGATACCACTACTTGAAGTGTAATATATGTCTGCCGGATTTAGTACTTGTTTTCCATGTGTGCCAACTCCCTTGTCTGTAGGGTCGTAAACACGTACCTTGAGTTCGTTATTTTCTTGATTTAAACTTTCAGTTATATCGATGGTGAATCCGACGTAACCTCCCGAATGACTGCCAACTTCTTTACCATTGAGATAGACGGTAGCCTGCCAATCAACTGCATCAAAATGTAATAATATTCGTTGATCATTAGTTATTTTTGGTTTTTGGATATTTCTGGAATACCATAGATGTTGGTCTGGTAATAGTGCCTTATTAACTCCAGACAATGCAGATTCAATTGGATAAGGAACCAATATTTGACCATCATATCTCGCTGGAGGTGGTGCATTTAATTTTGTTATGGCATAATTCCAAAGCCCATTTAGATTTATCCAATGATCTCTTGACAATTGTGGACGTGGATAACCTGAGTGGGTGTTTTCTGGATTTACTTCTTTTGCCCATCGTGATTGCATTCGAGTTTTCGTCATCTTCCACTGGGCGAGAACTGTATTGTAAATTGGGCACAAGCAGATTATTATGCAGGTCAATTTGATATAAAAAGTATAACTATTTCTATTAACCATTTTTATGTAGCTGATCATTTTGGTTTATTTATTTTTTCTATTTTAAGAATCTATTTATTATATCTATTTAATGGCATCCGGAGATTAGAAGGATTCGATTTGTTCCTTCTTTAATTTGTTTATCATTTCCATATCATGTACATCCATTGCTGCCTCTAACAGTTTTTTTCGAAGATTTGCATCTTGACTTCCTCCATTTAATTGATTTAATAGAAAGAAGTAGACCTCATGCTTATTGAAAGTCTTCGATATTTTTGCTATGAATTTTTCTGGGGTATCATAAATTCCAGCTGCATTATATACTAATACTCCGTTATGATCTAAAATCAAATATGTTGGATAACCTGTAACCATATATTTAGATCCAATAGTTTCAGCAATTAAATACCAGCTCTTTATATATGGAGGGTCCGTTTTTAGTTTATTCATCTGAACTTTAACGTTTATGAATTTGCTATTCATAAATTCTCCAATTTCTTTTTGACTTAAGATTGAATCGTCCATAAAATGGCATGGTTTACACCAGGTGGCATAACAATCAATAAATATGAACTTTTGAGTTATCCTCGCGCTGTCCAATAATTGATCCCAGGTATCAAAGTTTGAAAATTTAATTCCTTGATGTTGTCCTTGTACCAATATGGGAATGACCAATAAAAAAATAAGAACTGCTTTCATCGATTTCTAGGTTTTAATATCCCTGATTTTGTACTAGTTTTGTGTTTCTTGATAGTTCAGTTGCTGAAATTGGGTACCATTGCCAATTTGAGTTCCAAATACCTCCTTTTTCAGGGGTTATTTTTTGCATCACTTGGTCAATTGTACCAGATCTTTTTAAATCGAGCCAACGATGTCCCCATTCAGTAAAGAGTTCAATCTGCCTTTCTTTTAAAATTTTGTCTATTAAATCTTGTTTATTTTCAACCTGAATTGGTTCTGGATTAGATCTTAAATGTATCCGGTTTAAATCAGATGCTGCATCATCCAGTTTATCGAGTTGCGCTCTTGCTTCTGCACGAATTAACAGCTGTTCACTCAACCGAAGTACCATAGTATATTCGATTGTCGGCTCTGCGGTAGCAACACTTTTATATTTAGTGGGATAGTAAATAGTCACATTGTCTATTATTAAGCTATCTATCCATTGGTTTCTTCGACCATCAGTACTAGTAAACTGCTTTAATAGGTGAATACTTAATGAAACTGGCCAATCCGGTCCAGGTCCTGTCTCTGGGATTTTGAAAAACCTTGCTTCTTCCGTCGAATTAATGTACACAGGCTGCAGTTGCCAAACAGCCTCCATACTATTGGCTAGAAAAACATTTTGCAATTCTACCAATTGGAATAAACCACTATTTTCTATTAATTCTGATGACTGTATTTCGGCATTTGTCCATTCTTTTGTATACAAGTATGCACGAGCTAATAGAGCAATTGCCGCCCATTTCGTGGGTCTAATTCTCTCATTTGATATGTTCAACAGAGATGCATCAAGATAATCTCTGCTCAAAAGGTCTTTAGCTTGTATGAGATCATCAATAATTTGTTTCCATATTTCTGTCTTAGGTGTCCGTGGTAAATTTGAATTTCTCGAAAAGTCAGTTGATAATACTAGGGGCAGATCTCCATAAAGGTTAACTAGGTAAAAGTAGCAAAATGCACGTACGAATTTCACTTCTCCTAGCAGTTGCTGCTTGACACTTCCGGATAGCGAATTGGAAGTCGAGAGGCCTTCAATTGCTGAATTTGTTAAGTAAATCATTTGATAACAATTACTCCAGAAGTCAGCTGTCACGGAACTGCTATTAAGTGAGTTCTGATAATAATCAATGTAGGTTTGGTTAGATGCATTCTCGTATAATTTTAGTTCGTCTGCAGATAATCCCAATAGTGCGGAGGTACTGCGTAGTTCTCCTGATCCAAATGTTCCGGCACTCAATTTCGTATAAATGCTGGTTACGACTGCGACGGCAGTCGCGTCGGTTTTAAATGCGTTTTCGACTGTGGTGTTTGTAAGTGGTGGATCAATATCTATAAGTTTCGTACATGAAGAAATTGATAAGAGGAGAATGGAAGAGAAAATTGGTGAAATTCTTAATTTCTTTTTAATTGGAAATAGGAAATATTTTATGTGTTCATCTCTTGAATTTCCATATTGAGTTGGCTTTCTATAATAATAGAAAATCCTTTCTAAACAAATTTGGAGCCTTGGATATATGTTGCTAGGTTTCATGTTTTTTTATTAATGATTGAATGAAGATTTTACAATGTCGCCTTTATGCCAATTGTTATCACCCTTAGTGGAGGTAATGAGCTAGAACTTTTGGATTCAGGATCTAATCCAACATAATTGGTTATCGTAAATAGATTCTGGCTTTGTAAGAAGATATTTAAACTTTGGAAATGGATAGCTTCTTTCCATCTATTCGGAAGTTCCCATGATAGCGAAATATTCTTTAATCGTATATATGAAGCATCAGAATATGCTATGTCAGAGGAAACTGCGTCGCTGTATGCATTTCTAACGTCAGAGGAATTAGGTCTAAATTGTTGATATTGCGCGATGTCACCAGGCTTTTGCCAACGGTCTAACACCTCTATTGGTTGATTCCCATTTCCATTTGAAAAATGGCCCTGACGGATTGGCCCAAATCTATAGTTTTGAGCTCGTTGTTTAACGAACTGGAATAAAATGTCTAAATAGATATTTTTAAAGGCAAATGTATTTTGGATTCCACCGAAAAAAGATGGATCTAATGAAATAATAGCCGTTCTGTCTAAAATTTCATCAGGTGTAGAAGTGAGTTTGTTGTCATGGGTTAGAAATTGATATAATCCCGTTGACGGATCAACGCCCATAAATTTAAATCGCCGTGAAATGTTTATTGGTTTTCCTATTTCATATGTGGTTGCATATGATGAAACATCTAACCCGGGAAATGAGGTTATTGCATTACTATACTTTGTAAAGTTTATATTTGATGTCCAAGTAAAGTTTTTACTGGTGATGTTATTTGAAGATATTAAAAATTCCCATCCTTTATTTTTTACGACTGCTGGGAAGTTTTGATCAATGTTGCTAAATCCAGTCGTCCATGGTAACTGGTACCCCATTAATTGATTTAGTGATTTATTATTGAAATAATTTGTCACAAAATGGACCTTATCATTTATAATGCCCAATTCTATACCTATTTGCAGTTTTTTCGTTTCTTCCCATCTTAAATATGGGTTCGCGAGACGAATAGGAGTAAGTACCTGAATTCCTTGATATGGAATTGCTACGTTAAAGTTCTCATATAGGCTCATAAATCGGTAATCACCTATTTGATCGCTTCCAGATGTTCCATAGCTTCCTCTCAACTTTCCGAAACTTAAGAAATGTAGATTATCTTTAACCAATTTCTCCTGAGAAAAAATCCACGCTGCTCCGATTGCACCAAAATTATGGAAACGATTGCTAGAACCGAATCGAGAGCTACCATCACGACGTGCGGTTAGGTTGATGATGTATTTTTCATCTAAATTGTAGTTTATTCTTCCAAATATCGCATTATATTTATACTCTGTGTTCAGTGAATTACTTACAAATAATTGTGTTGCAGCTTTAATGTCTTCGAGATTCAAGTCACTGTTTTGTCCAAATCCGGAAATAAGTGTTCCGTTAGTACTTGAATGTTGAAGAGTTGAACCAAGTAGTATTTCTAATGTTCCCATTTTTGATGATTTGTGAAAATTAACCATCGGTTCAATAATCCAAGAGCTTTGCTTATTATTTCCAAAACCAGCTGATCGCACATTAAATGCTCTGTTCTCTGGTGGATAATAAGTTAAGGGTGTTGTGGAAATTTCACTGGTAGAAAGTTTAGTATATCCGAAACTACTTTTGATTTCGAGATTATCAAGTATTTTGTACCCCACTATAGCATTTCCAATTAAATTGTCAGTTAAGTTTTTATATCTAGTTAAAGTATATCTTAGTGGGTTCGCAATGAATGAGCTAGTTCCCGCATCTGTTGGCATCCAATTAAATTCTCCATTTGTATTATAAACAGGAGGCGCTATTGGTGCTAACCTTATAGCATCTGAAGTAAGGTCAACGTTTGGTAACAGGTTTCTATCGTTTAGATAATTGCCTGTAAACTGTATTCGTAGTTTTTTATTTGATGAAATATTATTTATATTAAAATGAACGGAACCTTTTTGGTCACTGAAATTTCCTGGAAAAACCGTTGTTTCTCTATGGTAACCTGCTCCTATGATAAATTGCGTGTTTTCTGATCCTCCGGAAGCTGATACTTGGATATCGCTATAATTCGCCGTGCCACCTATTAACTCTTTTTGCCAATCAGTATATCTTGTGGTATCCCAGAACCCATTTAAATCGTAATCATTTGGTCTAGGAGACGTTAGTCCATCATTTTTATTTGCTTCTCTTCTCATTTCAAGGTATTCCTGTGAATTTAGAAGTTTTATCCTTCTGGCATTTTGCCCCCAACCATTTTGCATGTTTAGTGATATCTTTGTTTTTCCCTGTTGCCCTTTCTTTGTCGTTATAAGGATCGCGCCATTTGCTGCTCTTGAACCATAAATCGCTGTTGCGTCTGCATCCTTCAAGACTTCTATGCTTTCGATATTAGACGGGTTAATGAAATTAAATGGATTTCCTGCCAAATCATTTGTTCCAGAATTCCCCAATAAACTAGGATTAATGCTTGGTAATAACTGGGAGGAAAATGGAACGCCATCTATCACATATAGTGGATCGTTTCCATTTCCTATGCTATTTTGACCTTGGATTCTAACTTTTACGCCAGTTCCTGGTAAACCAGTAGTTTGCTCGACAAATAGACCTGGTACTCTTCCTTGAAGTGCTAGAAGTGGATTCGTTACTGGCTGTTTTTCAATTTCCTTTGCTTTAACAGAGCCAATGTTGCCCGTATTGAATCTTCTTGTACTTGTTCCATATCCAATTACAACTGTTTCGTCTAGGCTTTTCATATCTATAGGAAGAAGAATTAAAACAGTGTTTCCGGTTATTTTTAATTCCCTTGTTTGATATCCAATACTACTTGCTTGTAATATAAGACCTTGGGTGACACTTGGAATCGAAAAGGTACCGTTGCTGTCGGAAGTTGAACCTAGACGTGTACCTTTCACTAATATGGTAACACCCGGTATTGGATTTCCCGAGGCGTCAGTCACCTTTCCATTGATAGCAAAAGTATTAGCAGTTGTATCTTGACTGCTATTGAGAGATGTTGATTTTTTTTCATTCCCTTTTGGTTTAAGAATAAGAACTCCGTCAGCCACGAAACTGTAAGTCAAGTTTTTCTTCGATAAAATGAAATTCAAAACGTCTTCAATCGGAGTGTTTTTAAAATTTACATTCAATTTTTCGGCAAGATCTAGGCTGACTATATCATTACTGTACATTACTGTTAGTCCAGTCTGCTTTTTAATCTGCCTGAAAATTTCTTTCATTGAAATTTGGGAAGCCGTTAATGTCACGAGCTTGCCCTGTTGGCCTTTGGCCTGAATCTGCTTAAAGCCGCATAGGTATAATAAAATGATAAGAAGGAGAGGCTTACATAAGAGGACGCCCCTCACAGTAGGTTTTAGGTGAGACATACACTTTAATTTTGGTATAAGTAAACACATAGTTGGTTGAAGGCTAACAAACATTTAACATTCACATGATGGATGCATTTTTACAGATAAGACGAAAATTCTTTTGATCCGTACTATACCAATTTGACATTTTTTCGTTATGTTGTAAGGAATATTTTAGAGCCGGACTAGACAAGGAAAAGCAAGCTATTTACCCATTAACAAGCGATTCACATTTCAAATGCTCTTTTTGTGTTAAATTTATTCCAGCAACCATTTAAAACGATATCCCAAAATAAAAAGCGTTAAATCTGATGAAAGAAAAATGACCATTATCTAAGTTGGAAACCCGGAATTGATTGGAAATTATTCTGCGTTATTTGGCTTTCCCGTTCATTTCTGAACGGTTAGCGGGGCTTTCATATTAAAATTTATTTAATTCTTTCTTTTCTATTCTTTATTCTCTATGTTTGTCCTACGTTTAACCCTAAGTCATGAAATTAGTCATGGAACCGTTCTCTTCCCTCATAATAAGGTTTGAAAATCGAGTGTAGGGACATATGTTTTTTTCCTGTGTTTGGAAGTCAATGATCTATTATAATATATAATAGTGTATTAATATTTTATCGGGCATACAATCAACGTAACTAAATAATGTCCAGCAACAAACAAATGGATTTTGAATTATTAGACGCGCTCAAGGCCGGCGATGTAAACGCCATGGGGCGATTGTACCGTAACAGCTACAAGTGGCTAATGGTTGTTGCATTGAATGTATTGGGCAAGGATGCCGAAGAGGAAGCAAAAGATATTTTGTCCGATTTTTTTCTTGAGTTCTGGGACAGGAGATTATTTGGTAAGATCAATCATCCGAAAGCATTGAACAGTTATCTGTTTCGCAGTGTACATAACCGTTGCCTGGACCGGGTAAAGGCAAATAAGACCCGTCAGAAATTAGAGGAGCGATTTTTTAGACGGCCCCAGAATGAGAATATGCCATCAAACCGGTTAGAGAACGGCGAATTTAGCTTAGCACTTGATGCCGCTGTCAACCGTATTTCCCCGATGAGCGCAAAAGTTTTCAAATTGGCCTACCTGGAGGATAAAAGCAGGCAGGAAATAGCTGAGGAAATGAATATCAGTCCCAATACCGTCAAAAACCAACTGGTGAAAGCTGTAAAAATCCTACGGGTTGCTTTAAAAAACTTCTACCTGCTATAGTACGTTTACAGCTAAATATCGTCTTTTAGAGTATAATGAAGCCCGATTATCATATTATCGAACTGCTTACGCGAAAACTTGCCGGCCACCTAGACCCCGAAGATCTCCAGTATATAGACCGGTTAATCGAAGTAGATGAGGAGGTGAGGAATGAATTTGAAGAAATGAAGGCCAGGTTTCACCGTGAGGATGTGGAGACATTCTTCCAAAGGTTTGACGACGAACGTGACCAGGCCGATATTCCCGAACTGATCCTTCTTTCGGGTAAGAGAAGACGCGGCGGAACGATGCTTTATGCGGCGGTGTTAGCTGCTGCCGTAATTGGCATTGTACTCACGTTATTCCTTATGAACAAGCCGACTTCTGAGCCTGTTCTGACTGTATCCCGGGATTTGGAGGAAGTGCAGCTGCGCCTTGCCAGTGGGGGGATAGTAAATCTCGGCGATAGCAGTGACTCCATAAAAGCGGGAAGTACCATTTTGAACAATAGCAATAATACATTGTCCATTAACGACCCCGGGGATCATTTGCAAGATAATAACCCTTCCAACACCGTCAATCTATTGACTGTGCCCGCCGGCAAAACATATAAGGTTCTTTTATCAGATGGAACCGAGATCTGGTTGAATTCATCCACTTCCCTGCGTTTCCCGTTCAATTTCAATGGTTCTACACGGGAAGTAAGTGTACAGGGAGAAGCCTACTTCAAAGTAGCAAAGGATAACGAAAAGCCCTTTATAGTTCATCTGTTACTATCCGATAATGGTTCCGGGGGAGAGAATTCAAGGGGAGTCATCCAGGTATTGGGCACCGAGTTTAATGCCAATACGGAGAAGAAGCTGAAGGTAGCCCTGGTAAATGGCGCCGTAAAATTTAAAGCAGCAGATGACCAGGTGGTACTTCAACCGGGAAAACTGGCCAGTTACACGACAGAAGGAGGCATGGAAGTCGGAAGCTATGATAAAGATGAAGTGATCGGATGGAGGGAAGGGTTATATTATCTGCAGGATGAACCCTTGGAGGAAATCGCTGCAAAGCTTTATAGGGTAACCGGCCATCAGGTTGTGTTTGACAACGACAAAGTACGCAATAGGATATTCACGGGTATCTATAATCGGAATAACCCGGTAAATGTGTTTCTGGACAATATGACGCGAACCATGGAGATCGGTTATTACTTCTCCCCGGACAGTACGATTCATTTTAAATAAAGTCACCCTTTTTTAAGGTCGCTATACTTTGAATAAAAAAAAATCCGAAATTTATATAGTACATACCTTTTAAAATTTCGTCTTATTGCTATTATAGTCCACGATGGAAGCATTACCGGTAGGTTTTGGTTGCCTGTGATCCCCAAAATCCGCCATGTTCTTTCGGATTAATAGACGTTCATTGTATTAGGACAGATCTTTCCTGCATCTGCCCAGGTCAACTGGATTGCCGGCCTTTTATGGTACTTATTGTTGCCGGCCCCAAAGAAGTACTATTATGGTGAGATCATTCCTGATCATTCACCATTATGTCAGGAGTTAAAAGGTATACTTTAAGTCACCTTTAAAACTAATATCCCTTGAAAATGTTCTGGTCGCGCCGACGCGAATGGCGGTCTCCAGGTGCTGCTTTTGACTATGAAAGATTTGTCCAGCTATTGCTTTGGAGCATGGATGGACACCTAGATAGATCCGAAAGAGCCTATATCAAATTAGAGTTAAAGCGTAATCCCCAAGCCAGGGATGCATGGATACATGTGCAGGAAGCCAATCCCGGCAAACGCTTGTTCCCGAATAGAGACAAACGGACAGTAATTGCCAGGGCAGTTATTGTGCTTGCCCTATTTGGGGTAGGATTTGGACTTTACGCAAAATATAGGGATACTCAGATTAAATTTTTCTATGTCGTCCCTACTTACCGTTTCGAGAAGGAAAAGCTTTGGAAGTTGGAGAAGAAGATAGAGGCCTATTATAAGATTACGGTAGTGTTCGACGATCCGGCGGATTCGGAACTCCGGTTTACGGGCGTATTGGATAGTAAAATACCATTGAGGCCGTTTTTGGAGAACTTGCGGGTGACGAGCAAGATCGACTATTATTATGACCCGGAGGGTACACTTCACTTCTGCAAAAAAGGCAAAAAGCCAAAATAACCTATGCAACTTTAGGAAAATTTAATGCGTCCGAAGTATAGCGGACGCAGCTATGAGCAACATGCTTATTGTTAAATAATAACACAAACGTGTGATTTGAAGGCCAAGCTGTCCGGCAAATCCGAAAAGAGGGGTATATTGAGCAATCGATTTTTGTTAAAGTGACCCCCTCGGATGCAGTATTGGGACGATGAATTCATATTGCTGAACCTTAGGGACAGCAGATTCAGGAAGGATGCCTTTGACCGGCTGTTCGAAAAGTATTTCGAACCGTTGACAGGTATTGCTATGTTGTATCTGAAGGATCGACAGCGAAGTGAAGATGTTGTACAGGAAGTATTTATCGAGTTTTATGAAAAAAAATTATACAATTTTGTTGAGTCCTCTCTGGGTGGGTATTTGCAAAAGCTGTGTCGTAATCAATGTCTGGATAATATTAAGATGACTGCGCGAGAAGTATCTAGGATTAACGACTATATTCAGCTCTTTCCGGATAACGAGCGGCCTAATTACGGAGAAGATTCTGAAATTAGAAAGCGTTTCAATACAATGTATAGGGAAATGCACCCGCAACAACGTAAGGCTTTTGATCTGGCCTGGCTGCAGGGGAAACAGTATGACGAGGTGGCCAAAATAATGAGAATCAGTAAGAATTCTGTAAAAACCCATCTCCGACTGGCCCTACGGTTTGCAAGAAAGTTCCTTTCAGATCTAGTATAGCGTAATAAAACCGCATCTTTTATTAACAGGTGAAACAATTTCCAGCAGAAATATTGGAGCTTCTCAGAATGAAGCTTGCGGGTGTAATTGAGAAGGAAGACGATGAATATATCGAAAGCCTTTTGGACACGGACCCTGAGCTCAGAAAGGTATGGAATTCGTTGCAGCATGATCCTGATGTGGCCTACTTTCGAGGGGCAAAAGACGATGTAAAGAGACGCCTTCATCAGCGGCTGGCAAAAAATAGGCGCCGGCGAATACTCGCAAAAGGAGCTATGGTTCTGAGCATCATCCTGTTAGGCGGCCTCACTTTAATTCTGTACATTCCAACGAAAAAGGCTGAAAAACAGCTTTCTAGCTCGGCCCGGGATGAGCCGCTTGTATCTCTGCATTTAGGGGAAGGAAAGGAAATCAGTTTCAAAAAGGGCGATCGGAAAGAGGAGGTCTATCGTGGAGTAAGCCTTACCACTAAAGAAGATACATTATATTTCACCGGGAGCTCTGAAAATGAGGGGTCGGAATGGAACACACTGGAGGTTCCGAAAGGCAGGTACTTTACCCTTATATTGGAAGACCATTCCGTGATAGAGTTAGGACCCGAAAGCCGCCTTCAGTTTCCACGCACATTTGAGGGCAGCAAGAAAAGGAAAGTTTTGCTGGAAGGGATGGCAAATTTTGCGGTAGTAGCGAATCCGTCACATCCATTTTCGGTAATAACCGTTCATGCCGATATAACTGTCCTTGGGACTCAATTTGAGGTAAGATCATTCCCCGACACCTTCGAGACTAAATTGGCAAGCGGAAAGCTAAAGGTCAAAATTGGCCAGGAGGAATTGATTTTGTACCCTGGGCACAAGGTCAATCTGGACGTTCCGAACAGCAAATTAATGATCTCCAGGCCTTCTGTTTCGACAGGAGATACCATGTCCATTGAATTACAGCTCGTAAACGTCAACTTAGGGGATATTGCACAAGGTATCGGAAATATCTATCATGTAACAGTAGTTGTTGCACCGGAAAGTAAGATGCGTAAATATGATACTTCAATTGAAGTGTATAGGCAGAAACCGATACAGCGCTTTCTGAAAGAAATGAAGGCCGGGGATACATACTTTGATTACTCATGGCGAAATGATACCCTATTTTTGAAGTAAATGCCAGTTTGTCGATTTTCACATCCAGTTCTCGGAATTTTTATTTTTTTTCAAATCTCATTCACCCTTTTTTCTTTCGGTGTCGTTCTTATATAAAGCGCCATGTGAATGTTTCAAGATTCTCATACATTTTAACTTTAATGAGTAATCCAGCGTTCATGGATTAAGTGGCCTCTCTGGCTGGCTTTTGCCAGTTATAGGGGTTAACAATAAATTTAAAGTCGGGAGGTTTCCACCTCTGGCTCTTTTATTTAAAACTGAGGGATTGTGGCAGTTGATGGCGCCTAATCAGATTACAGAACAGCAATTGAAATATATGGTGGTTCAATGCATCCATGGGGGACGATACATTTTCGGACATAAAAATTTGGTATAAGTGCAGCCTTTTGCTGCACACATGGAAGGAAATGACCCAGAGTTTTAACTCCGGGTTTTATCAGTGGTTGAATTATTATATTTTAAAATAAAAGCAGGACATATGAAAAAAGCCCTTGTTGTGGAGAATGATGCCGTCCACAACCGCCTACTTTGTGAGTACCTAAAGCGTTTCGGCCTGTTGATCAGCTCTGCAGGAATTGGAGTGGAGGGCATTGAAAAAGCCAGGACCGAAGCACCGAATTTTATTTTTGTTCATTCAAGTTTGGGAGATATGGAAGGGGTGGAGCTGATCGCTATTTTAAAGAAAGAGGAGCAATTCAGCAAGATACCTATTGTGCTTGTAGCCACCACGGTAACCCAAAAACTGAAGGAGGTTGCATTTGACGTAGGCGCATTCGCCGTGTTTGATAAACCGTTGAACCTTGAGAAGATAGAACGCATCTATGATCAGCTGATGGCGCAACAAAGAGCCGCTTAATAATCCACAATATGAATGTTATAAGATTTAATGGGTATACCCTTTGCAGCGAAGGGATCTTGCAGTATCACGACGGTGAAACATCATGGTCATGTCAGCTCATGAACGATGAAGCCTTACTGTTACGGGTCCTTTACCGGAACCGGAATGTTTACCTGTCCACGAAAAATGTATTGCTCATTTTATGGGGTCAGGAAGATTCACTATGGGAGCATAACCTGGAAGTTTATATTAAGCGACTGCAAGCCAAGTTTGCGCGGCACGGGCAGGTAACATTGATCGCGGATGACAATTTTGGAATCAAGCTTAAAATAGGATCGATTCGGGGATATTACGCTGCATCGATACTGCAGTAAGTATCGGGCAAGCACCGGCTATCCCGATTCACATATTCTTAACCTGAAATATGCGATTTTTTGCTTATTTTAAAAAGAACTTACAATTTACCGCCCGGCACTGTGGCGGCTAACAATTTAAAGACTGTTTATGATATTCCCTTTTTGCCTGGGAGCTATATGGAACTTTTTGGGGGACTTTAACTTTGAGAAATTACCGGATTTGCCGGTAGCGCCGCTGCCCGGACTTCCGATCTGATCTTTGCCGTAGGATGCCCCTGCAGTCCGGAAAGTGACAATTTTGTCCTTGAAAATCCCACTAGACCGTTAGGACGTATATATCTATACGGCCACATAAAACTTTCCACTAAAGACCCCTGGTTTTATGGTTTATCGACGATTGGTTCCCCTCATCTGCCTGCTCGTCTGTACCACCGGCTTGGTACAGGCACAATCCATATATCAATACCGTCAAGTAACTTCTAAGAATGAAGCAATACGCCTGAAAGATTTTTTTGAATTGATCAGACAGCAAACGGGTGCCGTCCCCTTGTTTAACGACTCTCAGCTCAATGCCGATGAATTGATCAGTGTCGATTTTTACCAGGAACCCTTGGAAAATGTGCTGGCAGAACTATTTTCTAGGAGAGGGATGACATGGACCTTTCGTGACGAAACATATATTGTCAAAAAAATACCCAATTGGCCGGGCGGCAGACTCATTACTTGCATCCAAGAGAATATGCGGTTGGCAGACTTTTTCACCACTGTTTGGTATCAAACCAAAATGCAGGCTTTTTACAATGATGAGCAATTGAGTAGCGACGAGCGGGTATCGGTAAAATTTGAAAAGGTGCCACTGGAAAAAGTTTTGGGAACCATTCTCAAAGACAGAGAGCTCACATGGTATTACCGGGAAGAAACCTTCGTAATAGTACCAAGGAAAAAGCGAAAAGTAAATGAAAGTCTCTTGGAACTTGAGCGTAGAAAAATTGTCGGCACCGTAGTGGATGACGAGGGGACGCCAATCGAAGGGGCGGTGGTGATGGAAAAACAGGGACCACAAGGTACCTATACCGAAAAAGACGGCCGATTTGTTCTGGCCGGTATTCCATCGGGTTCACATCTGCTGGCACGAAAATCCGGCTATAAAACCCGCGAGCTCTCCAAGTATCCGGATACGCTTTTCGTACGCTTAGAAGAACAGATTGCGGCATTAAAAGAGGTCAAGGTTAAGGGATGGCTAAAGAGGTTACTAACAGGATCAGCCAGTACCGTTCAGGCGGATGAAATTGCCATGCAGCCGAGTTCCAATGTGCTCAGTGCCTTACAGGGGCGTGTGCCCGGACTGTTTTTAAGCCAGACTACCGGTTTGCCCGGCGGTGGCTTCCGCATCAGATTACGCGGAAGAAACAGCATAGATTCCGATAGCGATCCTTTAATTGTTATCGATGGCATCCCCTTTGCGCCGGCCTCTTTCAATGAGAACCTGCTTAACCTGGTCGGTAGCGGATCTGGCTTGGGTGCCAATGTGGCGGCAAGTCCATTGAACCTGCTACCCATTCAAGATATTGCGAGCGTTGATATTCTTAGAGATGCGGACGCAACCGCCCTTTATGGGGCTCGCGGGGCAAACGGTGTTATCCTGATTACCAGCAAGACACCGGAAAAGGGGACGAACCGTTTGAACCTGAATTATTATACCGGTGTGGGGAAGGTCAGTAAAACGATCCGCTACCTGAATACGACGGAATATCTTCAGATGCGTCGGGAAGCGCTGACCAATGATGACGCGACCGCAGGAGCTACTGACTTTGATCTAGTCCGTTGGGACACGACCAGGTATACGGACTGGCAGAAAGAGCTGATCGGTGGCGTTTCACATATCCGCAATGCGAGTCTGGAACTGACGGGCGGAAATGAACTGGCAGTATATCGGGTCAGCGGGATGTTTCGTGAGGAGGGTACGGTGTATACTACAGATGATTTCAATTACAGGAAAGGCGGGGGAAGGGTGCAACTCAATCTGACCACGCCTGATAAAAAATTAAAGTTCAACCTTTCCGGCAGTTATATGGCAGACCGTAACCGCTTGCCGCAGACCGATCTGACCATCCTTTCCAATACTTCGCCGAATTCGCCGGAACCCTATGTGAACGGCCGGCTAAACTTCGCTGACAGCACCTTTGATAATCCATTTGGATACCTGATGCGGGTGTATACGGGGAAATCCGAATTAAAGTCTGCCCAGGCGGTGCTTAATTTGCAACCCCTAAGCTCCCTGTTTTTAAAGGCCACATTTGGAATCAACGATATGAAAAATACGGACGTGCAGGTGAATCCGGTTTCTTCCTTCAATCCAAATAAAGGCTTTAAGTCAAGTTTTTCCAATTTCTCCAATAGTCAATTCCGCAATTGGATGGTAGATATGAGTTTTGACTGGAAACGGAGCAATGAGAAACATTATCTGCACTTGATTGGCGGTTTAAGGCTTCAGGAGGAAGGACAGGACTTATCCAATTTTTATGGGTCAGGCTTTCCTGATGATGCGAGTTTGAATAATATGGCAGCTGCAGATAGCCTGGCCACTACGAAGCGAGCCTATACCAACTTTCGGAATGAGGCTTTATATACGCGGTTGGAGTACAGGTACAAAGGGAAATACCTGTTGAGCTTAACCGGAAGTAGGGATCGTTCCACCCGACTAAGCCCCGGCAAGCAATATGCTAATTTCGGCGCCATAGGCGCGGGATGGGTGTTTACGAGGGAAGCATGGCTTAGACCGAACAAGGTTCTTAGCTTCGGAAAACTTCGGGCGAGTGTTGGATGGACAGGGAATGATCGATATCGTAGAGATGTGAAGCATGATACTTACATACCTTGGCCGGCCAATGGATGGGATGGTGAATTGAATAGCGAGGGGCGACCGACGATCACATGGGAAAAATTGAAAAAGCGGGAAATTGCTCTTGAACTGGGATTGGCGGAGGATCGGATCATGGTTACAGTGAACCATTATAAGAATGTCAGTAGCAACCAGCTGCTATCGGGTATGCAGGATTCCTTGTATTTTCCCATCAACTGGAATGCAAAAGTGGAGAATAAAGGATGGGAAGTTGATATCGAAGCATCCATATTTAAGAGGAACCGCTTTGGTTGGACGGCGACGCTCAATCTCAGTTTTCCACGAAATAGTTTGCTTTCCTTTGACCTACTGAAGGATTTTAACTATCAGAATTATTATCAGGAGGGCATGTCCTTGGACATGGTAAAAGGTTTTAAGGTAACCGGAGTTAATCCCCAAACCGGTGTTTATCAATTCGCCGACCCCGATAAAAACGGAGTGGGTCTGGAAGATTTTCACTATGGCAATGCGCTTGGGCCCGTGCTTTATGGAGGCATGCAGCACAACCTTATCTATGATCGTTTTGAGTTGAACGTGCTGTTTCGCTTTGTACGGCAGCGGAATTTCAATTATCAATTTTCCTGGCAAGCGGCGCCGGGAGGCATGGCAAACCAGCCTGCCACGGTTTTGCAACGGTGGCAAAAGGAAGGAGACATCACCGACTGGCAGAAATTTACGGCTTCTCTAAGCTCGGAGGCGCGCGCTGCTTATATGATGGCGCTTACCAGTGATCGCCAGGTTATGGATGCCAATTATCTTCGGTTACAGTCACTTATGTTCGCCTATCATCTTCCATCGAAAATATTGGAACGGATTAAAATAAAAAGCAGTAAATTGTATATGCAGGGATTGAACCTGTTTACGATAACAAAGTATCCGGGAAGGGACCCGGAAACCACCGCTGCTGCGGAAGTTTATCCTTCCCTGCGGATTATCACCGCTGGCATTCAGGTAACCTTCTGACCGGTATAAAAGAATCTATTGGTGCATGTAAGCTGAACGCTCATCCTTCGCACTTTCACAAGCTACTCCTACACGCTACTCCTTCACCAGGAAACAAGTTTTTCGGTGTTTACCGACAATTCTGCAATGCGTTGTTATTGCATAGATAATCCTATAGGATCTGTTTTATTCACTATTAAATTTAAAATGTATGAGAAAGTCAATGTTCAAATCTGCAGTCATCGTTGCTTCAGCGCTCCTGATGGTAGTCATTGGAAAAGCAAGGGAAAAAAGCCGGGGCGAAAACAATCGAAGAGTTTCTGCTTGGTACAAGACGACCGGCTCCTCAGCCTGCGGAGGACCGGAGCTCGCACCGGGTAATTGCGTTGGTTGGAACACAGGCATAGTTTGCACTGTTTCCGGCAGAACATGGTACAGCGATGCCAACTGTGTGGCTGTTATGTATCGACTTCCTTAATCCAATCACGGGAGGGCAGGGTGAATACCCGCCCTCCTGATTACAATGCCCTCCCAATTCAGTCGATTTTAGTCTACAGCCTACTCCTGACTACGACTAGCCATTCTGTATGTGCGTCCACCTTGGTAAACTATCTTGATAAATAACCTTTTGTTTACCAGTCCTTTAATTTTATAGCTAAAAATATTAGTATTTTTAAGCTAAAAATATTAGTAGCTTTGTTCCGGTACTTTGGTGAAAAATATATGGAACAGCGAACAATCGTCCATTGCGATCTGGATACATTTTTTGTATCCGTGGAACGGCTGCTGAACAGCAGTCTGGTGGGAAAGCCGGTTTTAATCGGCGGTAGCTCTGACCGGGGGGTAGTGGCTTCCTGCAGTTACGAAGCCCGGCGATTTGGCGTCCATTCTGCTATGCCGATGCGGCTGGCGCGCCAGCTCTGTCCCGAAGCGATTTTGGTCCGTGGAGACCATGACTTATACTCTAAATATTCCAACATTGTCACTGAAATAATCGAAGGGGAGGTGCCCCTGGTGGAAAAGGCGTCAATCGATGAGCATTATCTTGACATGACGGGCATGGATCGGTTTTTCGGAACATGGAAGCTTACCCGGCAGCTGCGTTCCCGTATCATCCGCGAAACAGGACTGCCAATTTCCTTCGGGCTGTCGATCAACAAAACTGTCAGCAAGATCGCTACCGGGGAAGCCAAGCCCTGCGGCGAGCGAAAGGTTGATGACGGAACGGAGAAACTTTTCCTGGCCCCACTTTCCATCCGTAAGATACCCGGTATAGGGGAGAAAACCTATCCGTTGTTGCGCAATATGGGCATTTCGAAAATCCACACGCTCCAGCAAATGGAAGTGCGCACGATGGAGCGGGTACTGGGAGAAAACGGCGTCAATATCTGGAAGAAGGCCAACGGCATTGACACCAGTCCGGTCGTGCCCTTCCACGAGCAAAAGAGCATGAGCAAAGAGACAACCTTTATGCAGGATACAATTGACATGGATATCCTGAAAAAGACGATGCTTTCCATGGTTGATGAACTGGCCTTTGATCTACGGAAGGATAATAAGCTTACTTCCTGCATTACGTTAAAGATACGGTACAGCAATTTTGACACGCATACGATGCAGACCAAGGTTCCCTTTACGGCGTCTGAAAGGGTTATATCGGAAAAAGTGATGGCGCTCTTCAAGAAGCTCTACAGCCGCCGGATGCTGATACGCCTCATCGGTGTGAAATTCAGCAACCTGATTACCGGCTGCTACCAGGCTGACCTGTTCGACGACAGCTTGGAGGACCTTAATCTGTCCCTTGCTATGGATAAGATCCGGCTCCGGTATGGTACGGCCGCGATTATGAGGGGATTTGCACTGCCGGAAATAGAGAAAGTGGAGGTGTAGGATGTTGCTCAATGTACATAGCTTTTTCAGCTTAAGGTATGGTACCCTGAGCCTGGAGCAGATCATTGAGGGTATGCTGTTATCCGGTTACGATACGGCTGTACTCACCGATATTAACAATTCCTCTGCCTGTCTTGACTTTATTAAAAAGTGTCGGGAGGCCGGATTGAACGGCCTTGCTGGCATGGAGTTTCGCAATGGCGATCAGTTGCTCTATATCGGAATCGCCAGGAACGAGCATGGATTCCGCGAACTCAATGAGCTGATAACGAAAGCAAACCGGGAGGAATGCAAGCTGCCCGTTGAAGCACCGGCTTTCAATCAGGTATTCGTTATCTACCCTTACGGAGCCATCGATGTGAAAGGGTTGCGCGAAAATGAATACATCGGTATCCGACCTCCGGAGCTGAATAAAATCGTCTTGGAGCCTCTCGCCAACCAGGAACGTTATGTGATCCTGCAGACGGTATCTTTCCGGAGGGACGACTATAAGCTCCACACACAGCTCAGGGCCATCAGCCATAACCTCCTCATCTCGCAGTTGGAACCCGGCCAGGTGGGGCGCCGGGACGAGGTGTTTCTTACGAAAGTCCAGCTGCTGAACGCCTACAAAAATTTTCCACTGCTGATCCGCAACACCAATAAGCTGCTGAGCCAGTGCTCCATCGATTTCGACTTTAAAAAGATCAAGAATAAGGAAACCTTTACCGGCAATAAATACGACGACAAGCAACTGTTGCATAAATATGCCATGGACGGCTTTTTGCGTCGCTATGGTACCGGGGATAAAATTGCTCGGGAACGCGTCATCAAAGAACTGGACATCATAGATAACCTGAACTTTTCCAGTTACTTTCTTATTACCGATGACATCTGCAGGTATGCCCGTAGCCGGGACTTTCATTACGTGGGACGGGGTAGCGGCGCCAACTCAGTCGTAGCTTACTGCCTGGGTATTACTGATGTCTGCCCGATAGAGCTCAATCTTTATTTTGAACGCTTCCTGAACCCCAAACGCCAAAGCCCGCCCGACTTCGATGTGGACTTTTCCTGGAACGAGCGTGATGAGATGTATGACTATATCTTCCATCGCTACCAGAGCGGTCACACGGCACTTATGGGTGCTATGAGTACGTTCAGGGACCGTTCAATAATCCGTGAGCTGGGTAAGGTCTATGGCCTTCCCAAAGGGGAGATTGATCGCATGGTAAACGAACCGGATAGTGTGCTGAACAAGAATGAGGTGACCAATATGATCCTGTCGGTCTATAACCAGCTCGTTGACTTCCCCAATCAGCGCACAATTCACGCATCCGGCGTGCTGATTTCGGAAAAACCATTGACCTGTTATTCCGCGCTGGACTATCCGCCCAAAGGCTTGCCAACGATGCAGTTTGATATGTATGTGGCGGAAGATATCGGCTTTGAAAAATTTGATATCCTCTCTCAGCGAGGTATCGGTCATATCAAGGACTGCCGCGAGATCATCCGTCTGAACCGAGGGGAGGTTGTCGATACATCCAATCCCAGGCGTTTTTTCAAAGACCCCAAAATTGCGGAGCTACTGCGCTCTGCCAATACCATCGGCTGCTTTTATATCGAATCACCTGCCATGCGGCAGCTCATCACGAAGCTGCAATGTGATAACTACCTGACGCTGGTGGCGGCCAGTTCGATCATACGCCCCGGCGTTGCCAGCAGCGGTATGATGCGTACCTATATTGAGCGTCACCGGAACCCCGAAAAAGTACAGTATCTCCATCCCGCCTTTAAGCAGGAGTTGGAAGACACCTATGGTGTTATGGTGTACCAGGAGGATGTCATGAAGATCGGTCATCGTTTCGGAGGGCTGGACCTGGCAGACGCCGACGTCCTGCGGCGCATGATGAGCGGAAAATACCGGAACAAAAATCACCTGGCAGAAATCGAAGATAAATTCTTTGCGCATTGCAAGGCAAAAGGTTATCCCCAAGAGATATCACGCGAGGTTTGGCGCCAGATGGAATCCTTTGCCGGTTATTCATTCAATAAGGCGCATTCCGCCTCGTTTGCTGTTGAAAGCTACCAGAGCCTCTTTTTGAAAACCTATTATCCCATCGAGTTCATGGTAGCCGTACTGAACAACTACGGCGGCTTTTATAGCCGGCTGGTTTATGTCAATGAGGCTAAAAAAGCGGGTGGCAACATCAACCTTCCCTGCATTAATAACAGCCAGTTCCGGACTTCGGTGCATGGGAAAGAGATCTACCTGGGCTTCGACTGTATTTTGAACCTGGAAGGCAAACTGGCGCAACGGATTCCCGAGGAGCGGCAGGCGCGCGGCGCGTACCTGGGATTGGAAAATTTTGTGATGCGCACGGGAGCCGCATTGGAGCAGCTCATTATCCTGATCCGCTCCGGAGCCCTCCGCTTTACAGGGATGGGCAAGAAGGAACTCCTATGGGAAGCGCACCTGTTGCTGTCGGACAAGCGGAAAGAAAACGGCCACGTACCGCTTTTCGACAATCTGACGGCAAAACCGGTGCTTCCGCAGCTGGAGAGCCACTACCTGGAAGACCTGTATGACGAAATCCAGCTTTTCGGGTTTTGCGTTTCCGGAAGGGTCTTTGATATCGCCAAATCCGATTACCGGGGCAACGTTACTGCGCGGGAACTGAATGATAGGGAAGGACAGATAGTAAGGATTGTAGGCGAGCTGGTGACCACCAAAAACGTGCCTACCAAAAACGGTACGCTGATGAAATTCGGAACGTTTCTGGATGTGAACGGTGATTTTTTCGACACGGTTCATTTTGCGCCCTCACTTCGCAAATATCCTTTATATAGCGCCGGACTTTACCTCATTGAGGGAAGAGTGGTCTTGGAGTTCGGCTGTCCGGGCATTGAGGTTTCAAAATGTGGACGTATGCCCATGAAGCCTGATCCAAGGAGCGAATAAAAACCGTGGAGTGGTGAGCAAAATATCTTTTTGGCGTTTTGAAAGTTTTTTGGGACGGCAGCATCTAGGTCCTTAGGCCATCGTGCGACGCAGACTTCGCCAAATTCGGTTAAGCACAAATAAAAGTGAAATTAAAAAGGCGGTCAACCGACCGCCCCATAACTATGTCGAGTTAAACTTCGTAAACCAGTTCCGGTACTTCGGCATAAACAAAGGCCTTTCCCGGTGTACCAGTGCTTTTGAATTCTTTCTCCACCGTATAGGCTTGCATCTCTGAGGCACTGATCTGATGGGTTGCAAGTTCGATGATACGCTCTTCGGAAAGATCCCCCATCATCCATTCCCAAGCAAGTTCGTCAGGCAATATAGTCGGCATCCGGTTTTTGCTGTTATGGATCTGTTTCATGATCGCATTGGCTTCGGTCGTAACCAGTGCCACGGTATGGACAGTTTCGCCTGTATCCTTATCTGTCCAATTCTGCCAAACGGCTGCGATAAAGAAGTATGCCTTGTCTTTCAGTCCAATGTGGTAAGGATATTTATTGGGTGTCTTGAGGGGCTCCCCTGTACGCTTATTGAGCGGGTAGATATGGCGCCACTCATAAAACTCAGATGACAAAATCAGGCAGCGGCGTTCAAGCGCCGCTTTTCGGAACATTTTTTCCCGCCCCGTCTTTTCATCGATCATCAGGAGCTCTTCTCCCTTTGCGTTCAATGTCGTGTAGGCTTGATGCCATTTGCCGGATGCGTCCTTATAACCGAAGCGCATTTTCTTTACCTCTTCCCGGTTTGGGATATACGAGGGGATGAAGCCCCATTCCATTTGGACGATATCAAAATTACATTTATCAGCTGTCGGTTTTATGACAGCGATATTTCCGTACGAAAAGCCGTCATGCAGCTCCTGATCCAGAAAGTCATAATCCATCACCGCTTTTTCCAGGTTCATCAACCTAATGTACTCCTCACGGCTCACTTTTTGTCCATTATAATAACACATAATATTATCCTCCCTTTAAATGTGCTTCAATTATTTTGCCAATCGCTTCAGCCTCTTTCAGCCGGCCCTGTGGAATACTCGTCCAGGAGCGTCCCTTAGCAGTTGAAGCCCTTGTAATGGTTAGCGCGTCCCGTCCGTCATCAAAGACGATGCGGTAGACCTGTTGATCCTGAATGGTCAGCTCCCGAACCATCAGGCGTACGCCCTGATACACAAGGCTGAATTTCTCATTGCCTAATAGATTTCCCATTTTTTGACGCAAGAGATAGTGATATTTCTATTGGATTAATTTAAATTTTTTTTATGAAAAATCAAAATTTACCGAGATTTTGCAGTTTTACATCATGCAGCTGGTGTTGAATTGACGATATTCCGTGGGAGTGATGATAATTGTTACCTTATTTTCCTAACGTGAAAACTCATGAATGAAGTTGGCTGCATCGATCGTATTAACCGTTACTCTTTGGATTCTGTACTAGATTTGCGTTATTAGGCTGGGAGGGTTGCATCACAATATAGTTGCATCACAATATAAATAATATGCCAACACTGAAAATGCCGAAACAACCAGAATCACTAGCATGTTAAATGGGGTTACCATTAAGCCAATGAGGGTGTTTCCAAACCAACGCGCCTAAAATCAAATTCAATGTCCCTTCATCTTCATTCACTTTTTCCAACAGATTCTTTTTTGAATAATCCTTGCCGTCATGCAATGCTAGGAGTACTTTGCCTTTTACCTGATTTGGATTCATTGTTCAATTATTATATATTTTTTTAGCTGTGCAGCTTTTGCTTAATATATAAGAAGCTCAAAGTGAGGTAATTTTACCTTCGCAAAAGCTAATCGCACGAAATAAAGTGACACACTATATAAACGTGTTATTGTAAGGAAAAGTACTATTTGCAAAAGGCTGAATAAAGAAATTTGCAGGTCGCACATACACGAGGTATAAGAATTGGGGAAATGCAGGACTACCATTAGGAGTAGACCATATGGAGCCTCCGCAAACAACACTCTTTTAATAACTCGGTTTTCCAGAATGGAAGACAGTAGAAGGCTAAATTTCTATTTGCCTTCTACTGGAAACTATTTTGCTCTGTATGAGATTTTCGGGCTACTTTGGATAGAGTTTTAAGAGAGAAATATAAAAGTGCTATAGGGTAAAAGTGAAGAATTCAGAATTTACTAGGTATTCCCCGCTCGTTAATTTAAAAATGGCCGCCCCCCAGCGCATGTGAATTTGTAAATGTGACTAGAAGCCGCTATAAGCTTACCCGTGAAGTGAATCGCGACAATTGCAGTATATAACTGAAATTTTATATTCTATAATGAGTTAAACTCAAAACTATCGCATTTTAAAGTAATGTTGAATAGAAAGCATTAACCGCGGGACGGAAAATCTTTCAGTCTTCCTTTTAAGCATACTCAAAGGTGGAACTATTTTTTTACATTTACATGGATTTACCTAGCGTGGACTTTTTCAGCAATACCAAGTAGGGTAAAATGGAAAGCAAATCATAAAAGTAGTAAGATTCAATAAGAGCGAAATGACAACTGACGACATCTTGAATGATGAAAATTTAATTGAAGTCACGGACGAAAGTACGGTGCCGATCCAGGTTCCTTTTGATCCAAACTTGATCCGCATCCGTCGCGATCCTTTCACACTGGGTGAGCTTATTGATAAAATTGCTCATAATGAAGTTAATTTTTTTACCTTATTTCAAAGGAAAAGTGATCTCTGGAGCGAGGGACAACAAAGTCGTTTAATTGAATCTGTCTTATTGAGGCTTCCACTTCCTGCATTTTATTTCGACGAAGTTACCTTTGAGTCTAACGACATGTTCAGTTCAAAGGTTGTGTGGCAAGTTATCGATGGTTTGCAACGCTGCAGTGCATTAAAGAACTTCGCTGTGGATAAAAAAATGAAGTTGTCAAATCTTGAATTTCTTCATCAGTTTAATGAATATGGATATGACGATCTACCAAGGGACTTGCAGCGAAGAATATCTCAAACGCCGATTACGGTTTATGTTGTGGAAAAAGGAACTCCGGATGTTGTAAAATTCAATATTTTTAAACGGATTAATACAGAAGGTCTTCTTTTAAAACCCCAGGAAATTAGGCATGCCCTGAACCAGGGAACACCGGCAAAATTTGTTGAGGAATTGGCTGAGTTGGATGAATTCAAAAGGGCAACCCAATATTCTATCAAATCTAATAGAATGGAGGACCGAGATTTTACTACCAGGTTCGTTTCCTTTTATTTAATTCCGTTTACTGATTACGAGCCCGATCTTGATAGTTTTATGACGAAAGGTATGAGCTCCATCAATGGAAAATCTATTAATGAATTAACGCAAATCAAGCAGGACTTTATTGCAGCAATGGAAACCGCTATATTCATTTTTGGGGATGATGCGTTCCGTAAACGGCAGCATATAGATGATCGGCGAAAACCTATAAATAAAGCTTTATTCGAAGTTCTCAGTGTTTCATTCGCTAAGCTTTCGGACGATAAGCGCAATAAGTTAAAGAATGTTGCAGATGTTTTTAAGAGAAAATTTATTGAACTTAATAACGATAACAGATTTTTTTATGCCCTTTCGTCGGGAACGGGACACAAAGACAATGTAAAGACAAGATTTACTGAGATCTCGCGAATTATAAAAGAAACAATAGACTACTAAAATGCTCTCGGAAATTTTCATAAAGAATTTTAAGGCGCATAGTAATACCCGTCTTGAACTGAGGAATCTTAATATTTTAACGGGTATTAATGGCGTTGGAAAATCATCAGTATTCCAATCCCTGTTGTTGTTAAGGCAATCATTTGAGAACAACGTACTTACGGCTGGTCTCCAGCTTAACAAACCACTATGTGATATCGGGTTTATCGGTGATGCTCTCTATCAATATGCGGATGATGATATAATTGGCTTTACCTTAACATCGGATAAGCTTGGTGAGCTTAAATGGGAATTTAAACCTGCTGATAATAAGCATAATAAAAATTTCATTCCTCATATTACACAGCCTCAGCAAGATTATAGTATAGAAAGTATTTTTAATGAGAACTTCCAATATTTAAGTGCTGCTAGATTGTCGCCTAGAGAAACTTATCCGCTGGACTCCTATGCAGTTGAAATTAAAAAACAGTTGTCCATCATAAAAGGGCAAGGTGAGCTCGCTGTGCATTTTCTATATCATTACGGTGTTGAGAATAAACAAGGGCTGAGATTCCCCAATCTCAAAAACCCGAATTCAGAATTTGATGATTTATTAAGCCAGACCACAGCTTGGGAAAGAGAAATAAGCCCCGGTGTTCAAGTTGTACCCGTACCTAACGGGAAATCATTTACCTTGCTTTATAAATTTGAGCGGAAGAATGATTTTTCGACTACAAATGAATTTACTGCAGAAAACGTTGGCTTTGGTTTAAGTTATGCATTGCCAATTATTGTAGCCGTTCTGAGTGCCGAACAAGGCTCGCTGCTCTTAATTGAGAATCCGGAAGCCCATTTGCATCCAAAAGGGCAGGCAAAAATGGCAGAGCTTTTGGCACTAGCAGCACATAATGGAATTCAGATAATTCTTGAAACACATAGCGACCATATCATCAATGGGATTTTGGTCGCTTGCAAGAAGTTTGAGTCAGGCAGTTCCGGTATTAATAGGGAGGATGTTAAAATTCATCATTTCTACCGTGACGAAGAAAAGCATAATGCGTTGACGCAAACAATTAATATTTTAGCAGGCGGAAGGCTTGATAACCAACCTAAAGATTTTTTTGACCAGTCGGACAAAGATTTAAAAATTCTATTGGGATTTTAAAAATGCCTATTAATGCTTATTTAGTTTTTCCGGATTCTGATGATGCCATTTTAGCGCTGGGAGAAGACCCTGATCAATATATGGACCTAGTAAGAGGAATCCAGCTCGCTAAAACATTGCTACGTGATACTGGCGATGTTGATTTTTATTATGATTCCACTAACGTGGCGCGTTTTCTTACTAATGTTGAAGTTATTATCGGTGAAACTAACAAAAATGAAATTTCAAGTAATCTCCGGGCTTTACTTAAGTATCGCAGTCAGGATATCACAGGTAATTTAAAAGCTGATTATCGTGCTCATTATATGCAGTTGTTAAATTTCGCGTTTAATGATCTTCCACCAATATTCGTACATGCAACGGAAAGCATCATTGAGGCTCCCCAAACTTCATTTGCTATTCTCAATATTGGAGGCGGGATAGAGCACGGACAGCGTAATACGCTCTTTATAGTAAAGGATTATGCGTTTTCGCGGACTTTCCCAACTATGCTAAAAATCCCAATTGTAGATAACGAAAAGGAACTCAAATACTGGTTGACATCTTCCTTCAGCCAGACAGGGTTTTCCCTTGATGACGCAAGTATGTTCGAACCAACAAATAAGAGATATCGCAATCAACGAATTTACGTAGAATTGCAAACCGGACATTATTGGTATTATGATTTTTTTCATAGGGAAAATAAACAGCATTATGAGGTGTTTGACAGTATCGGCAACCATTTAGGTGAACGTGATATGACTGGTCAGAATATCCCAAATTCCCAGGATAACCGGAAGAAGATTGGTGATATATTATAATTTGCTCAGCAGGTGTTTGCACTCTTTATAATTTTATTATGGAACTAATGGCATCACCGGAAGAGTTATTGTTTAGAGTAAATTATTCACTATTATGTATGGCTTAAAGAGGGTTAAATTGCCGAATGCTTCGATCCAGGAGATCAAATTGAACTACTTTGCAGAAATGTTTCAATTCAATCTTTATGGGTATAGCGTCCTTGCTGATAAAGAACTGGATAATCTTCCCTCCCTTTTGCACAAGATTCTCTTTCACTTGAGAACTAATCCCGTAAAGCAGGCGAATAAATATATCCGTATTTACGTTGAAAAATTTTTGCAATTGTCTGAGGGGTACCTGAATGATTTTGAGGGACATCAAGATATTATGGATCTGTTTAAACGGTATTTAAATACAGGGAAACCACTTAGTTTAGCGCTGTTGTTGGATGGGCGTAGTAAACTCGAATCTTTATTTGATGTTCTTGAAAAGCAGTTTCTATTAAGGAATCTGGAGTCGGTTATTAAAATGATACAGTGTGGATGCGACCTTTCAGTACACAAAACAGCTATAAACATATGTATTGATGCAATAACTTCGGAACTTTTATTGAAGCGTCGATCTCAACGTGAGGTAGCGGGATTGTTTTCGGAAATATTCACAGACGATTATTTAAGCTTTCCTTATCCTACTGAAGTTTCGGAAGAGGAAAAGAAATCGTATTTTCAGAACCGGGGACTGAATGAATGTTTAAAGGCAATCCATTCTTTTTATGATAAAGAAGAACGGGATATGGTATTAATTTTCAGAATAGGCGGGATTGCTTTTTCACCTGATACAATCTTCAAACACAACAACATCCAGTTTCTTTCTTCAAACCACGAGTCGATGTCATCTTTTCATGATTTTCTGGCAAGGAAGAAAGAGACCATTAGAGAGTGGTTTGAATTAAATGAAGGTGATACATTGTGTCTTGTTCCAGTACGAAGCGTAACAGTCACAAACGGTATCAATTTGGCATTGGATCGCTTGCGGCCAACCCTAAGTTATATTGAACGCATCATTGACTGTCGTTTGATATTAGAAAAAGACGCGGTTTTCGATACCGAGGATATGAAACTTTTCGGTTGGCGGCTTACAGCTAAAAGAGGAAGCCATCTCGTGTCTCATTATGATTTGGAAAGGCTCCAGGATAATGCCTACGAGTTTTTTGCTGGCTGTGATTCCCAGGCAAAAGTTGAGTTCCTGAACCAAGAGCCAAAATTTGTGGAAGCACGCCTGAACACAAATGTGGGATTATTGTGGAGTTACCTGGAGGGCCTCCTTACCGATGTAAACGATACGGGGATTATAGAGGTTATCAGCCAGGCCTTGATACTTCATGAGGAAGAATGGCACGGTAAGATGATAGCTTCTTATGTAAGAAATGTACTTCATCCAATCAACACTTCCGCCGAGGATATTGGCTTGACTTATGAAGAAGTTCTTAATTACGGTAGAAGGCCAGAATTATTTGATGAACTCGTAGAACGGGCTTCTGTACAATCTTTGAAGGATATCATCAAGCGGCGGCGAATCACGAAGAATATCCTGTTGCGGCACAAAAAGTATTACGAACACAATTTATTGGAAGCCTATGACCTGCGTAACCAAAGGCTCCACGGAAATAAAATCAACAATAGATCTCACCTAAAAATGAAGGAGACCTTTCCGCTATTGGTTGGTCGGTTTCGCACAATTATTTTTGAATATGCGGAAAAATATCCCAATTATAATCTTGGCTCTATCTTTAAAAAGATAGGGGAGGATTATGCCACCTTATTTAATCAATCCCCCACTAGCTAGCATCTTTTTAATTAGCGCATGTAACGTAACAAAAGTCGTTGCTGATCCTGCATGATCCTTTCTTTGGTTGGTGCATAACCGAATCGTTCCAAAAAGTAAAGAATTATCTTATTGGATATCCAATGTCCACCTTCCTGAATTTCTGCGACCGTAAGCTTTTCAGTATAGGTTATCGATTCTGCGCCGGTGATTTTCGGTGTAAGGAAAAATGAGGAATTCTCATCGTCAATATACAATGTCCGGTTTTTAGTATTTTTAAGGGAAATGCTGATCTGGACACCTTCATCATATATTTTCTCAACGCAGAGGCGAGATAAAAATTCAATTACCTGGGTAATGAAGTGGATGAGGGAGGTTTTGATGAACAGAATGTCTCCAGGTCTGAATTTTTCAGCCATCTGCTTACGATAAGGCGATTCCGCCAGCCAGTCTTCCACAAGAGCTCCGTAGTACACAAATTGGCCGGATTGATAGAAATTCCAGCTTTCCTTTCGATCTCCAATGGAATATTCACCGTGGTAGCTATGTTCGCTTGGGAAAACACGGCCGTTTATATTATATATTACGACCTGCGGGAATGTCCATTCCATTGAAACTTTATTCCTGTCTATTAAATGCAAGCATTCTGACAGCGGTTCAATACCAGCCTTTTTGAGAGGTTGAAAGCGAAGTAGCCAATGGCCCCGAGACCTAATTGTTTCTATATGTGATGTAGGAGATTGTGAATCAATTTCCCGGTTTAATTCGGATTCTACAGATTCGGCCATTGTATAGCCGAAACTTCTCCTCCTTTGCATTAATCGTACCGCAGCCATTTCAATAATGTCGCGCAGATCATGGGCATTTGAAATGGGAGCACTTTCAGTTCGTTTATCTGTATTTCGGTAATAGATTACATTATGCTGTATAGCGCCGGGAATACTTATTTTCGAAATTATGGGCATTTCCCGGAATGGAAATATTTCAATGGCAACAAACTGCTTTCCGTTATTATCAATCGGATAGGATACCTTAAAATCGATAGTAGGATCAGCAAACCGGCGGAGTTGATCCTTCATAATATCTGCATTATAAGTGGACAGGTTTTCTGGAGATACACCCACTGGATTGAAGCCTGTATGAGTTTCTTCCACACCGACGATAATAGACCCTCCATCCATTACATTTGCAAACGCTAAAAAGTCTTTTGCATATTTTTTATCATCCCAAGGGCAATCTGCTTTAAAGTCCAGGTTCTGGTGTTCTCTTTGGCCATCGATATGGGTTATCAATTCTTCAGTCGTCATTTTGAGAAGGTTAAGCTCAACAAATATAGTTGCGAATATAACATTTTGAAATCAGCGTATCAAAAGCAAATGTTGCCTGCGGAATCAATTTTACTCAATCTGCCAAAAGCGATTTTAAGTTGAATAAAGCCATAACAAACTATGGAAATGTTAGGAAAATAAGGTATTTTAGGAGCGCAGGAATACGTGAAAATTATTTTTCTGTTCAGGTTTTGATCAACTAAAATGAACCATATTAACGAAATTATGGCTGAACATATCACGAGGCTGAAAGATTACGAGTTGACTAAGCTATTGGATATGTTACTCACTGCGGACGCCAAAAAAAATGGTATTAACAGCCCGGGAATTAAGGTGCCTAGCAATATTAACGTCCCGGATGGCGGGGAAGACGGTAGAATAAAATGGGAAGCGGGACCGGAAAAAACAGCCTGGATTCCCTCAGCCTTTACGATGTTTCAATGTAAGGCGAAGGATCTGGCACCCAAAAGTTGCTACGAGGAAGTGTTACTACCTAAAGAGCCAGATAGTCCGCGTAAACTGAAACCTAATGTGGAAGAGGTCGTTGCTGCAGGAGGATATTATATTCTGTTTACAAGTCGCCAGCTGAATGAGCACATAATGAAGCCGAGGATCGAAAAATTTAAAGAGGCGATCACTGATGCCGGTTTTCCCAATTACGATCGCATATTGGTTTATGATGCCGAAAGTATTAAAAAGTGGGTCAATGAACACATCGCGGCTGTTACCTATATACAGAGTTGCTTAGGAATACATCGTATTTTAAATTTCCAGCTATGGCAAGACTGGGATAGTCGCTTTACAAGGCAAAATGGTATCCCTTATCAGACGAATAGCCAGTTGGATGAGAAACGCGCTCTTATCAGGTCGCAGGTCGAGGCGGGGCGGGTGATCCGGGTGCTGGGACAGTCAGGATTAGGAAAAACAAGGATGGTTTTGGAGACTTTCCGCGGTGATACAGATGAGATAAAGGCACTGCAACAACAGGTGGTTTACTACGATCTCAGTATGGGTGAGGTTAAGGAAATATTTACCTTTCTAATGTCTCATTCGAAGGTCATGACCGGTGTTATCGTGGTGGATAATTGCAGTGACGCTGATCATGCAAAAATTTGCGTGGCTGCGGAGGGCGGGAATATCGGCATTGTAACCATCGATTTTAGTTTAAACTCCGAAGAGCGCTCCCTGATTCGCTTGGATCGGAACGAACAACGGGATATTGTTGCTAAAATAATTGAACAGAATTTCGGAAATGCGCTTCCCCAGGGAGAAAAGGATTTCCTTGTTCTCCTTTCGGAGGGGTACCCCCAAATGGCTGCACTATTTATCAAGGGGTATGCTGAACATGGAGCAGCCGGTTTAACCGAAAAAATTCCCTCCCGATACATAAATAGATTGATTTTTGCTGGAAATGAAGAAGATCCTATTGAATATGAGGTGATCAAGGCAATTTCCGTTTTCTCGCGTGTAGGCTTTCTCCATAACGATCATGTCCACCTTTTATCGCCGGAAGAGCGGGCGATATTGGAAGAAGAATCTGAGTTCGTGCGTACAAAAATATGTGCCAAGGAAGTTGGAAGCCGGGAATTTTATAGAATTGTAAGAAAGTACTTAGACCATATCCTGGAAATGCGGGGGACCTCTATTATGGTACGCCCAACTCCGTTGGCAATGAAACTTGCCACAGAATTCTGGTTAAATACTCCTCGAACGATCACTGTCCAGTTATTGAATGAGCTGAAGGACAAGAATATGGGCATACAAATGGTCGAACGCCTATCGCAGTTGGATCAGTTGGATGCGGCAAAACAGGTTGTTAATGATGTATGGGGCCCAGGCAGCCCTTTTGTTAACGCGGAAGTGCTCAATACAAAGCTGGGTTCACTTCTCTTCCGCTATGTGGTAGAAGTGAATCCAGTGGCTACTCTGTCCGCGATTGAGCAGAGCTTAGGAAGCCTGGATAAAGAGGGATTTAGGCAGATTGCCGAGGGGCGCCGTAATCTAATCTGGGCGTTGGAAAAGCTTTGTTTCCGGAGGGAAACCTTTCTGGGAGCTGCTAAATTGCTCTTTGGGTTTGCCATGGGAGAGAATGAAACTTGGGCCAATAATGCAACAAACCAATTTATCCACCTTTTCCGAATCTTGTTGTCCGGGACTGAGGCTTCGTTAAAGGAGCGTTTGGAGTTGCTTCATTGGGCCTTGGGAAATGGCGATCCGGATGCTCAATCTTTAGTCCTTAAAGCGCTGGAAAATGGGCTGCGAAGCGACCGCTTTGTTAGGTTGAGCGGCGCCGATCAACAGGGAAGTGGGCCAAAGTTAAAGGATTACCATCCAAGTGGGGGCGAAATTATAGCGTATTGGGAAGCAATCATTGGTATATTGGCAGAAAAAGCCATGACACCAGGGCAGTTTCAAGGTGAAGCCCAGAAAATACTTGCAGAGAACATCAACGGCATTACCCGAAGTGGAAAATTTGATCTGATCAAGGATGTAATATTGGCAGTAAATAAAGTCAGGGAGGATGTCTGGCAGGAAGCGATTTCGTCTCTTAAATCTATCGTAAACAGAGATGAAAGGAAAAGCAACGGATTTCCGGAAAAAGCGATTTTGGACATTAATGAAGTGCTCAAGGAGTTGCTTCCTTTGGATATTAAATCCCAATTGGTACTTAAAGTAAGTAAGCCGGACTGGTTAGAGGCGGCAACCCGGATTGATGGTATGTATGCCGGTCAAAAAGCAGCAGAAGATTTTGCCGTAAAATTGATAACAGAAAGATTGGAATGGTTACCCTATCTGGGCGATCTGCTAAAAGGGGAGCAAAGGCAGTCTTTCTCCTTTGGCCGAAAAATCGCGGAAGTATTCCCTGATCGGAAGAGTTTGGTTGAATTGACACTGCAGCTTCTGAATGAAATACCCGCAGCTGATATCAATCCCGAGTTCCTGAACGGCTTATTGTTAGGAATCAACGATCCGGATTATTTCACTTATGTGCTACACCGGGTAATAGAAATGCCCCATATTCGACATTTGGCATTTAACCTAACAAGATCATTTCCAAGGGCGGGAATAAAAGATTTTATGTCCCTGTTCCATTTGGTTGATGACTTTAATTTTCCGATCTACCACTTTCGGGTATTTGAGTTCGGCTTTCAATCAAGTACTTTGAAGAATGAAGACGTTGTGTTGTTTATTGATAAGCTCGCAAGTTATTCCCCGGAAGCACGATGGTTATCGTTTGCCATTTTATTTTCGCATTGTTTCCAAAATGCTGAACGATTCAACTTGTTTAAGGAGAAGTTTAGGGAATTTATACTACGTGACAATTTTCTGCTTGTTAAAGATAACCAACATACGCTTCGGGCTACGGCCTGGTCAGATTGCCTGACAAAACTTTTGGGCGGCGAACCGGATGTAGCCTTAGCTAATTCAGTTGCAGGTCAAATAATTCAGCATTTTAATTTAAGGGAATCAACCGCTTCCTTAGATAACACGGTTAAAGCGGTCAGCAAGTTTTTGTTGGATACCTATTTCTTCGATGTTTGGGATACTTTCGGCGCCATTTTCAGTTCGCATCCACTAGCCTTCATTAAGTTTCAGTTCGCTTTAGGTGGGGAAAAGAACTTTTTCGGCGAGGGAGGCCCGGTACTAAATATTTGGGAAGGGGAAAGAAAAGATTTTATCATTGAATGGAGTAGACAAAAACCCCCTTTAGTAAGACATCGGATAGCCAACGTAATGCCCTTTAAAACAAGGGAAGGAGACACATTGAAGTGGCATCCATTTGCAATGGACTTTTTGGCGAACTTTGGCAATGATGAGAATGTGCTGGATCAATTAAATGCGAATATGCATTCATTTAGTAGTATGGGTTCAATTATTCCTTATTTTAGGCAATTGCAAGACTTATTTGTACAATTGATTAATAGCGAACTTAACGAAGTTAAACCATGGGCGAAAGCTATGGTTGAAAGAACGGTAATAGCAATAAAAAAAGAACAGATCAAGGAAGGGAATGAGAACTGAAAGAAGGAGAGATTTTGATCTTTTTCAATTAAAGTAACCATAAGGTCGCCCTGTGTCAGCATAGATAAACTAAAAAATGAGCCACATGATTGTAGATGATGTGGCTCATTTTTTTACGATAACCTAAATCCAGATTACTATTTCTTTTCTTCTTCTTTTTCTGTTGTTTCTTCCTCAGTCGAGGCACTTGCTTCCTGCTTTTTACTACCCAGGCCCAAGTTATAGCTGATGCCGGCAAACCAACCCGTTTTAAAGTCGGAGCGATATTTCACTTCGGTTTCTGAAGTTGGAAGTGGTTTGAAATTTCCCTCATTGGTATAGTTTGCTGCAGAAAGTACTTTTCGGTTGGTAAAGTTCCAACCCCCTGAAAGAACCAATCGCTGGGCCTTTCCAATAATAATGCTTCCACCAAGTAACAGCGAATAATTTACATCGAGCGATTTTCCGACACCGAAGGTAAGGGATGGCGATACATAGGGAATCAAATTACGTGGATATATATGTGCCAGTGCGGAAATGCCTACTGTACCTCCGCTTCCGCCATCCGGGACAAGTTCTTTCATCGAGGTTGTGTCGTTGACCTGAAAGTCACGCAATGCATATTTCTCATTCTTTATATTACTATAATAAAAGCCGGTACTGAAGTCTACCTTTATGCCACCATGTATAGGTACGGCGAAGGATTGAGCAGGGACTTGGAATGCGTTGAGCACTTTATCCTTTCCTTTGATATCAAGATTAAAAACAACTTCATCGGCATTTTCCAATTGAATGATTTTACTGGCAAACCGGAACTTGGCTGCCATAAATGTTTCATATAATTTAACGGTTTCGTCAACCAGGGAGTCCGGTGTTAGGGGAATATGTAAGGTCTGCTGAAATTCCCTGTTAAAATTATCGGAAGTGTAAGGGTCCTTCGATTTGGATTTTTGCTCTTCTATGACCGCCTCCTTGGCTGCGCGGTAGCCCGAAGTGATATCGATGATGCCGTTCTGCGCGCCGAAATTTAAATTGACGTTTCGTAAGACCTGCTTTCTGGCCTTTTCAAAGTCAATTTCATCTTCGTCCAGTAAGCGTTTCAGGTCAGAGTTCAGTTGGGCAATTTTATAAATCTCCGATTCGATGTTCTTAGTTGCTTTGGAGGCCGTTGTTGGACTTCCGGAAATAAGTGATGTTACGGTCCCGAAAAGGGCGGGCACTTCGGTAAAGCGGTTATTGAAACTGTGTTCTGCCTTAATAGAGTATTTCAGAATGTTGAAGTTGTCGATCAGAAGAACTACTCCGCGCTTGGGATCATTTTTTTCCGCGAATGCGGGAAAGCGTAACCCGTTCACGGTATTACCATCCGAAAACACCCGATATTGATTTAATCCGGGACGATAAACTACCACTTGTCCCTGTGGGAGTTGTTTAGGATTGAACGATTCCAATTTAACGGTTTTTGGATCATAATATACAGGTTCGGGCATCTCACCTATTTCATCATGGGAAACCTTGCCGGCAGGATCTATGGTGAAACGGTTCAATAACTTTTTTGAAATACCGACTGTTTGCGATAATGTTACGGTTAATTTACCTGTTTTGGGAACAATGGCAACAAATTGATCAATCTCAATGGGCTGATGTTTCCAGTTAAAGGCATACGGGGGGATTGTTCTACCGGGATATTCAATGTCCAGCTGTAGAGCAGTGCCCTGTTTGAGGCTGTCAGCTTCTTTCAGCACTAGCATGATCGGTAGTTCGGGATTAAGTGAACTTGAGGCCTCCAATTTTTCCGATTTCAGGGAAAAATGGATTTCATTGTCCGGAATTTCCTGACCCAAAAGGATGGCAGGGAAAATCCAAGTGAGGATAACGAGTAAAATTAGTTTCATGGGTGTTTTATTTTTAGGGGTATGGTGAATGATGTAAGAATTTCTTCAATGGGGATTGCGTAGCTTACCCGGTTTGCTCTGTCCACGATGACAATGATACCGACCACATCGTTCGTTTCGCTGAGGACAAAGGCGCCGGAATCTCCTTCGACTGCAAAATCACCTTCCGTACTGGCGATTGCTATCAATTGATCGAAAAAGTGCTTTGCCGTACCGGTCCCATAGGGAGCTCCAATAGAGTCGGATATTCCAAGAAATGTACCTTCGGTGTATTTACTGATCTGGCCGTATTTGCGAAGCACGTACCTACCTTTATCGGCATTGGTGAGTATACGTTTATCGTTCACTTTCCCGACCTTCGGTATGGTGTTTGCAACGGGATAGTTAGCCTGTATGAGGGCCACGTCTACCCGGTTATCCCTTTTCGCTTCAATGACCTGACCAAAGTGTGTTAGTTCCATGTATTGTTCGTCTATGATATTAACCAGGTTGTTAGTATTATCGATGCGGAAATGGGCATAGTCCAAGGCCGGATTTTTGATGCAATGGAAACAGGTGAGCAGGTATTCCTGACCGTTTTCTCCATAGACTTTGCCACCGATTGTCCCTTTCACAATTTCATTTTCATGATCGCGTGGAGGATTGATCGCGTTATAAACCGGTCTGCCAAGCGGGATCATTTGCTCGTGCCTGTTTGGTGATCGGTTGAAATGATGTTGTATCGGTCCTTACCCAATGCCTGTTCCAACAAAGACTGTTGATCTCCCGTAGCTTTAAAGCCTTTATCGAATTTTAGGTTTACCTTGTTCGTGGTGCCGACAAAATCATAGCCTGCATAAGCATCGATCTGTTTTAGCCTGGGTTCTACAACCTTTACTTTTGCTGCCAAGGCTTCGAGCTCACTGCTTTCCGCTTGGGAAGCGGCCTGTTGTACACGGAACTTTTTGAGGTTTGCAAACTCCAGTACAATATCGAGCATATCGTGCCAGAACTTGGAGCCCAAGCTGATAAAGAATCCGGAAAGGAGCATTCCTACAGCGGAGCGTCCGGAGATCTTCTCTATTTCCCAGATATTGATCAATCCCTGTCCTTTTATTAGACCAAAGAAATCCGCTCCTGCAATGAAAGAGACGAGCAGGCCACTGGCGATCGTGATTAGCTGAACCTGGAGTTCGCGTTTCTTCTCTCTCAGCGGGGAATAGTTCCGATTGCGTGTGTCAGGGATGGCAAGTTTAATTAAGTTGGAAACCCGTTCTGAAATTAAACTTAATGCAAATAAGATGGTGACGATGGTGTACAGCATATTTGCCGACAATTGTTCGACATTTGGGGCCATAATATGAAATTAGTTTTTAACTGATTGTATTCATCGTTTGGGGCTGAATACATAAGGAAAGACATTCACTGCAATGGCTACTTATCTGTTTAGGCTTAGGGAAACTTCCGTTTTTATGATGTCAGCATAACCATTATAAATTTAAGTATTATTTTGGTATTGGCAACCGGAAGTAAAGATTTTTTTTTCGCGCAATTACAATTCTGGAATTTACCAGGGGAAGCCTTTCAACTTCACTTTCGTGAAACGTTTCCAAATTGCCGGTGAGATTTGAGCATCAGAACAAATCCTGATCTGATTGGACAATTAGCTATTCGATTTTTTTGCAATGCAAACGACAAATTAATAGCTTTATGCTCTGAAAGTGATGTACATATGATCTATCATGAAAAGCGGTAATCCTCCTCCCCAAATTCCCGGCATTATTCCGAGCTTGGAACATGCTTATAGCACGTTAAGCCCGATCATTTTCGAATACCATGAGATGTATTGCTGTTATTATGGCAAAGCCGATGCCGTTATGGGCTTTGGGGCGGACATCGAGCAGGCAATCGAAGACTGGCACAGACTACTTTGCAAAAGAGTATTCAATGCCAACATAGATGATATGTTGGCAATGGAAATTGTTTCCAAACTGAACGGTTAATCCCTTTATCCCCACTCGTCATGTCATCGTATATTGAGGTAGCGATAATACCATTATTCGCTGTTGAGATATATGCTACCACCTTTAATCACAGCTTCATTCCTCTATGCCATTGTTTGGCCTGTCTGATCAGCGGGCTATCTTCAGGCACATAAGCCTTGATCGTCCGACGTCCGGAGAATACGGCGCTGGCTACGCGGTGAAAGCCGTCCACAAGGGGTAGATCCTCATCTTCCCCGTAACTTTTCCGTCCAAGCAATATGGGCGTGTACCCGGGGTAAAGTGGTTCCATGGTTACGGGTTCATTCAGCCAGCCGTCCAGTAGTTTATCCTTTTTCCTTAAAAAGTCGATTGGCATCTCAATCAGGCGATAACGGCGGTTATGTACTTCAGCATATGCCAGGTCATCCCGGATGCCATCATTATTTTCCTGTTTGCGTGATAGTATTTCGCTGATAATTTCTTCACCTGATAAAAAGTTCCCGGTTTTTATTCCTTTCCAGCGGATTTTTGTAAGCGGGCTTTCCCAGGGTACATAAGCACTGATCAAATTATATCCGTGATTCAATGCAGCGGCTATGCGCTGAAAGCCATCAATAACCCCATCTACAATCTCTTTTCGGCCCGCTGCCATTTTATTGCCGATCAGAATGGGCATATAACCCGGACGAAGTGTTGCATCAACCGGAGGTAGGTTATCCCAATCATGTTTCAATGGTTCCCGGAACCGGTAGTCCAGTTCGCTGTCCTGTTTACGCAGCATTTCTATGGGCAATTGGCGTAACACGTAAGTGCGTTTTTTTACATCCGCATATTCCAGCTTTTCTTGGATATATTCGTTATGCTCATGGGGCAATTTCAGGATAGCCTTTACGATAGCTATTCCCGGTATTTTAACTTCGGTTTTCATCTGTAGTTATTAAATTTTAAGACAATCCATTCCGGAGGAACAGCCGGCCATCGTACATGACCGTCATGTTTGTTGCTGTCCACTATATCCTTACCTTGCTTTATGGATGGTAGCCCTTAAATCGCTTATCAGCTACCTGCTGCCTACCGGCTGATAAGCGTTCGGTCTCCAGTTGGCGAATTGCCTTATCGATCAGGGGACTATCTTCGGGTACAAATGCCCGGACACGGTCCTGGCCTGCCCGTTGTGCCATCAGTACCCGGTAATAGCCATCCACTACCTGGTCTTTCAGGCTAAGACCGGCGAGGAAGCGGTTCCCGATCAGGATGGGAGAATAAACCGGACTCTTTGCAGTACGGTGCACACTGTCAATTTCAGGCGGATTGCTTAACCATTTGTCGAGGTTGGGGTCCTGTTTGCGCAGTAGATCCAATGGAAGGTAAATATCCACATAGTTTTTGTTCCGCACGTCAGCGTAGTCGAGCAGCTCTTTCCGATTTTCATAATAGGTATAGTTCCACTTTTTGATTTTATCCAATACCAATTCTCCCGAAACTTTTCTCAATTCATTTTCCATAACATTCTCCATAAAATTTTATATCCGATGCCGGGCGAAGGCCCGGCAGATTCTTTGGTTTTGTCAGTCGTATCCCGTGGTTATTTTCGTATGATCAGGTGCGCCTGGGCCGGATCGCGCAGCATGCGTTCAATTTCCGACTGGACGATGTACTGCACATCCCTCTTTATCTGATCAAAATTGTCCTGTACCATCTTGTGGTCCACCTGCCGGATTACGGGAATTTCCTTATAAGCCTTTTCCTCGGCATTGATGGCATCCCAATCATTAATAATCTGGCAGTGGAAGGCTTTCAGCTCAATGGGCTGGTCGGGCGTATCGGCCACCATGCCGACAAAGTGGCCGGAGGAAAGCTGCGCGATGCGGGCGGCAGGCACGGCGTATTCAAGCTGCTTGTTTTTGCTGATGGAGGTGTCACCCGAATTGATGCTCAGTGATTGGCGGTCCTGCATGATTTTCCCGATGCGTTCGGAGAGCTGGCGCGCGCTGTCGCCGGTCACCTGACCGCTGATGATGTTGCCCACGGTGTTCATGATAACGTCGGCCTGCTCCTTGCCGTAATCGCGCCTTAACTGCGATTCATCCTGGATTCCCAAAACCACTGAAATCAAATTGGACCTCCCGGTACTGATCGTTGGAATTATGTCTATCGATAGCGTAGGAAATTCATCGAAAATCAATGCTGTAGGGAGCTTCCGCTTCTGGTTCACGATCTTAAGCAGGCGGTTCACATAGAGCGATAAGACGGCGCCGTAGGTCTGTATTTTCTGCGGATTGTTACCGAAGCAGATGATTTTGGGAGCTTCGGGATTATTGATATCCAAACTAAAGTCGTTTCCGCTGAGCACATAGTAAAGTGCCGGGGAAGCCAGGCGGGCCAGTGCTATTTTTGCACTGCTTATCTGGCCTTCTAGCTGTTCCATTACATCATTCAGGTAGGCATTCAGGAATGGCGATACGAGAATGGATATCTGTCGTTCGGTGCGAAGCAGGGTAAACAGTGAATTGTACTCCAGGGAGATCAGCTCTATCACATGGGGGAGCGTGCAGAAACGGCCATTTTTGTAGCGGCGCAGATACCAGATGATGGCGGTAACAAAGTTGATGGCTGACTCGGTGAAGAACTCGCCCTGCTTCTTTTTCCACTCGGGGTTAAGACCCAGCAGGATGGTACGCGCGGATTCCGTGGCATCGGTGATATCGGTCATTGCCAGCGGATCAAACACATTGCCGCGATGACTTCTGGAAAGATCATCGAAGTTGATGAAGTAGCAGGCCGGTTTACCTTTATAGCGGTGTTTGTTTTTCAGCCAATGGTTATAGGCAATTTTCGAGAGGTCCGGGAATTTGAAGTCATACACCAGCATGGTGAAGGGTTGAGGCTTGGCCAGGAACTGGCTTATCATGTGGCGGATGCAGAAGGCTGTTTTACCGGAGCCCTGGCTGCCGGAGACGACAATCGCGCGGAAGACTGCAGTAAAATTGATCCAGGACCGGTGCATTTTGCCCTTCAGGTTGTATTGGGCCGGCAGGTTGATCGAATAGTCATTGGTGATCAGGCGCTCCTCCTGCGGGAAGGTTTCGTTGTCCCGGTTGAAAATATCGCCCTCCAGCTTATCCTTGATAATGCGGGAAAGGAGGGTGCCACCACTGAGCACCAGCAAAAAACCGGTAGAGGTCAATCCCATGTATAGCCACGCCAGGTGTGTGAAGGGCAGGCGAAGGTAAAGCACGGGAAAGGTGACGAAGTAAATAAGCAGGCCCGTTAATAGATAAGCGAAAGCCGTCCGTTTGTTCAGCTTTTCCTCCTTGCGTCCCTTGGCGCCGAGCAGGGAAATAAATAAAAAGCCGAGCGCCCAAACTTTGGACAGGTGGAAGCTTTTCACCAGGCCGGTGGAAGCGACATTTCCCAATATCCGGTCCGTGAACTCGGTTGTCAAACCCCAGGTCAGAAAAGCCCGGTAGCAGAAATAATAAAAATGGATAATTAAAATAGTAATGGCGATCAGTCGGGTCATGTCCAAAATCTTCCGCAGCGCCTGTTCATTTTCACCTGTTTGCATGCCCATGTTTTTAGTTTTTTATGGTCTGTCCGTGTAACCTTTTCTTCTTCTTTTTTTTCGTTTTTTACGTCCGATCCGCAGCTCATAGGGGAGCGGTTCGTAGAGATATTCAGGACCGAAGAGCGATTCCAGTATCGCTGAGATATCCGGTGGGATGATGGAATAATCCGGGGAGTTTGTCCGGCTGCCGGGAAAGTCAGTGTCGGGCAGCTCTTTATGCTGCTTAACAGCAGAAGGAAGATGCCGCTCGGAGGGTACTTTTGCGGAATTGGCAGCCAAGCGGTTCAGGATAACGGTAATGCCGTAAGCTTTGCCCAGTTCACTGCCGTTAAACACACATTTGCTATTGTGGTCCACATAGGTAATTCCGTAAAGACGGCCTTCCGCATTGCGGCGCAGCACGGTATCCACGCCCTGTCTTTTCAGGGCATCGATAAAGTACTGCAGGGAGTTGCCGATCGTCCTGCCCGACAGGGTAAGGTCTATCATGTTTTTGAGCGCCGTTTTATGTTTCTTTTTGTAAATGCTGCCGGTCACGAATTTTTCGGAGAGGTAGTCCAGGGATGGATGGTTTTTGAAGCGGCTGTCACGCTTGGGCATGTCGATAAAAATCCTGCTGGATTTGATCGGTCTGCCGATGGCTTTCCCGGTCTCCGGATTGTATACCTGATAGAAAAGCCCTCGGTGTTTATGGACACGGCTTCCCTCTTCTCCGCGAGTGGCCCGTACGTTATATAAGCCCAGGAGCGCGTTCAGCTCGTGGAGGCTACCAAGCCGGTAATTTTTCAACGTATGGCTGAGGATATTTTGGATCGTGTTTCGGATGGGGAATTTGCCATATTCAACTTTTTCCATATCGATCGGTTTCAGCGTATAAAGCGATTCTCCCTTTATGGCCTTTACCAGTCCATACTTTTCTTCCAGCCTTCTGCTCAGGGGCCGGGATACATCACGGCCGATATGCTGGGTGTCAATGGCCAGGCCGTCCGCCTTGATTTTGGTGGTAACGATATGAATATGGGGGTGGGCGGCATCTTTGTGGCGGTACACCAGATAAGGCTGGTCGCCAAAGCCGATGCCCTGCATGTAATCGCCCGCTATGATCATCATCTCTTCATTGGTCAGCCCTTTTTCCGAAGGATCAAAGTTGAGGGAGATATGGATGGCTTTCCGCTCCGCCCGGTGATTGCCTGCCGCCTGCCTGACCAGGACGTTCAGCTTATTGTCAAAGGAGAGGTCGGCCACATCCTTTGGATACCCCGATGCACCGATACAACTTGCCACGCCCTCCTTTACTTTGTTCTCATTATAGTTCAAGGGCCGGCGGAAGGATGTTCCGCTATTGATCACTGCAACCATATGTCGGCGATTGAGTTGATTTTTTCCTTGATTTTTTCCGTATGGCGGAGCATCGTTTGGCGATCTTTCCGGAATACCGCATGCCATATTTTGAGCTCCTCGTCGGTATCGCTCATGTGCAGTTTATGGATGGCCTGGTTGAAGTTATTTCCGATGCTGTTGAGCTCCTTGCGGAGGAGCACCATTTCACGCATGAAGTCATCCAGCGAACGGTTACGATAGGTGGTGACGATGGCCTTGTCGAGCAGCTTGGCGCGCACATATTCACTCAACTTGCGGAAGGTGGTCCGGCGCCATTTAAGCTGCAGCTGGCGGTATTCCTTTTCCGCCATTCGGACGTGTATACGATGTGTCTTATTAGGGTTATCTGTCATATTCCCACTCATTTTTTATGGCCTTTAGGGGCCTTTAATCCCTTCCCGCGCCGACTTTGGAGGCATGCGGGGAAAAATAGTTGTCCCACAAACTGACACCTTGCCGAACGCACGAAGTAAGGCGTTCGATAGCCCGGAGCGTCTGCGGTACCGGGTGCTTTAGCTTATCAGGAGGCTTTTTTAACCGGTGCAAGCTGCTCCCGGCGGTTCATTGCTTTAAGCCTTTGCTCTTGGCAGGCGGCCTACCGAAGTGTTGCAGCCAGTCGTTCAGGTCGCCGTGGTTTTTGTACAGCGCGCGCAGATCGGTATAGCCGAGCTCCAGTTCGAGTGCAAAACGGGTGTAGTTATCGCCTCCCTTTCCGTTATCGAGGAAGAGGTTTTTATGGGTATGGCTTTCCATAAAAGGGCGGGCGCGCTCGAACATTCCGAGTGTATTGAGGATGACGTAATCGTGCTTCAATTCCGGCCGGGCTTTCATGATGGTCTCATAGCTGAGAAAGTTGAAAAAGCCTTCAAAAACATTGACGGAATCCTGGCCGTTGCGGATGGTGGTTATGTCCTTGGGATAGCTGGCCACCTTCATGTAAGGGTTGCGTATTTCCCAGGCGCCGGAATCATTCTGCATGCCGATGCCGTAGTATTCCTTTTCACCGATGCGGAAGGTTACTTCCCGGCAATAATGTGATGCAATTTCGCGGTCAATGCGGCGCTCGTTCAGATATTTTAATAGGGGGTAGCGGGTGATAAACCTGTCGGTAATAATTTCGACTTTATTTTCGGGAGTCTCTACGATCTTTTTTTCGCGGGCGGTATCCTGATGAAAAAGAAAATAGTTTTCGTTTGCCATTTTCATAAATTCACCGACCGTGCACTTGTGAAATCTGATGGCGAAGTCAATGAGGTTGCCGCCGATATGCATCCCGTGATCGAACCAGCAGTTATTCTTCCGGTCTACTTTAAAAGAGGCGGAATTTTCATCGCGGAGAGGCGAGAGATACCAATAGTCATTGCCACGGATTCTGGTGGGCTTATAGCCAATGCTTTCCAGATAATCCACCAAATCCCTTTCTTTCAGTTTCCTTATTTTTTCTTTAAACTCGTAGTCCATGCGCACAATTCCTTTTCACATTACCAATATGGATCGATCTAACCATTCAGTGGGAAATGTATCCCGGTTCAACGCCCCGTTTTCCCGCAGGGGTGATCCTATGGCGATAGCCCTTTACCGATTGGTTTACCGTTTTTTTCAACAGGAGCATATTGAGGTGCTTTTAGACCGGCCAGCTGCCATACCGATTGCGGAATATTGGTGTTGAGCAGCTGCTCACCCGGTCTGAGTTCCGCGACGATCCGCTCACGGATGATACGCGCCAGTTCATTGAAGAGCAGGGGATTTTCCAGAAGCCGGAAAAGCGGGGGAGAAGGCAACAGCAGGGAAAAAACACTGCTACCGGGTTTACCATAGACCAGGTGGGTCCGTTGGTACCGTTCCGTACCGAGGTTGGTTACTTTGACCGCCGGCCGGGTAATATGCTCCTGTACAAGCCGTTCGATCGTTCCTTCGATGGTGGGCATGTTGAGCTGCTTGCCCTTACGCCGGGCAGGAAGATCCCGGTAAGGCTCCTGTAATGCGGTAGCTGTCCAATGGAGGAGTTTGCGTCCATACTCATCTACAGGATCGATGCTTAGCTTACCGGTAATCCCGTCTTTTTCGCAATTGGCCGCATGTTTGCCCTCAATGAACACCCTACCTTCATAAGGGCTTGTGATTGCATCGCGGGGAATGGATTTAAAGACGATATTTTTTACTTCTATTTTCATGATGGCTGTTCTTTATCGCAGTTTTTTTCCCTGTCTGTGTTCTTTTTTTTCTTCCTTTAGGTGACGGTAACCGGCAACGGTCAAGCCTGCTTTATCCAGAATATGATCGGGAATGTTCGTGTTGAGTACGCGATCCTCTTTTCCCATCCGGGGCATTACCTCCTTTTGGAGGATTTCAATGACTTTGAACCAGGCCAAGGGATCGTTCAGCAGCATGGATAGGGGAGGTGTCGTTGCTACCTTTGTCACCTGTCCGATCAATCGGCCGAAAAGAATGCTATTATCCTGAATGGCTTTGACCCGTGCTGCCTGGGAATTGATGGCTTCCTGCAACACTTTCCGGTGTTTTTCGGCGACACGGTCTTCAATTGCTGACAGGAGGGAAGGCCATGCCGGCGAACTTTTGCCCAAAGCATCTCCCGTCAAATTTTTGGCCGCCGGGCCACCGTAGAATTTCTCCGCCTCCAGTATCAGGAAATGTCCCTGCTGACTGGTCGGATAGTAATGCAGGCCGCTCCAGTTCTTGATAATCATTCCGGCGCCCGTACCTTTAATAAGGAGATCGCCTATATAGTTGGAAGTCCGGTAATCTTCTGTGAGTTTCTTAAAATCCAAATTTTTTACTTCAATTTTCATAGCCTATACGTTAATTCACAGCCCATCGAGCAAATAGTTCCTATCTAATGATGCCGTAGTAATGCATGAGATAACAGGTTTATTTTCTTTGCCCACGGTTTACTTTTCTTTCCTGCTTTCCTTCTTCTTCTATCGACAATTCATATAACAGGCGAGAGTGATCGACACCGGCCTGCTTCAGCACCGTAAACGGAATGTTGGGATTCAGGATCACCTCGCCATCTGCCATCTTGGGCAGTACCTGTTGCTGTATGAAGTGGGCGAGTTCCTGATGATGTTGCCGGTTGACCAACACATCTACCAAGGGGATATCGGTCGGAACAGCGGCATATTTTTTAAAGGGGATTCCGTAAAGAATGGCGCGGTTGGCAGCATAGTAAAGTTTGATGGACATTTCACTGAGCTGCGTCCGCAATTTCCGGTCATAGATAGCTTCCACCTGACGGTCGATTTCGGCGGTTAAATGAGGATAGGGCAAGGGGTCCGCTGCCTTTTGAGCCAGCTCACCCGTATCAGGTGAAATACGTTTTAAGTGATTTTCGGCAGCCTGCAGGAGCTGACCGGAGCTATCTTTTTTAGATATAATCATGGTTTGGCTATTTTCACCCCCATTCAGGAAGGCTCCGGCCAATAGATGATCAACATAGAACTTGCCGGCAAAGGTCGGCATCGGACCGCCCCATGTCGGGGTAATCATTACATCTTTCACATTAATCTCCATCACTTCTATCCATTAATAATTCCTGATTTATTTTAGTTTACAGCCAGTGACCGCGCCTGCGCGAACGTTTCAGATCTTTTTTAACTTCTTCAGCTTCACTTACGCGGTATTGTTCCGGGCGGAGTCCGGCCTTTTGCAGAATTTCGGCGGGAATGTTCGTGTTTAAGATCATGTCCCACTCTCCGAGTTTAGGTAATATATCCCGGCGGATGGCCGTAGCAACGGGTTCATGTAATAAGGGGTTGGCACGGATTGCATCAAAGGAAGGTGAAATGCGGTCCATGTTTACGAAATACATGCCCGGTACACCATAAATGATATGCCGGTTTTGGTATCTATTCAGCCATTCTTCCGATGCCGGTATCCGGGTTTCCTTCATCTGTCCCCGTTTATATTCGAGTACCTGCAGCAGGATGGCATCGGCCAATGAATTCGGTGACAGGCTACCGATCTTTCCCCGGTCGGTTGCTTCCTCTTTTGGCAAGGCTTTAAAATATCGCTCTGCCTGCCGGATCAGTTCTGCGCCTGCCTTATCCACGGGGGAATAGTGCAGGGGATATCCGTACCATTCTTCGCTGCACTTGCCGGCAAGGGCGCCGTTGATAAACAGATCGGCATTAAATTCCAACGGGCGAACGGCGCCGGTCGGCCCTGCAATCTGGATATTTTTAACTTCAATTTTCATATCAGGATACGCAATAAGTTCATTGTATTTTGCGGCTCATCTGCCGAGCCCTTTGGATTTCTTTTTCAATTCCTTTTCAAGGGCCACCTGGTCCCATGCATACTGTGTTTCTTTCAGGTTGGCCAAGCGGAGGACGAAAGGGGGGAGGGTATTGAAGATCATGTCGTCCTTTCTCATAATGGGAAGCAGTTTGTAGCGAATACTATGCGCCAGGCTGGGATAGTGCCGGGGGTTCGTGCTCATTTCCAGGAACGGTTTAGGCAATTCAAAGCGGGCATAGCGGTTATAGGGAAAGCCATAGACAATATGCCGGTCCATCGACGGGCCGAGATTTTTCATGATCTTTTGCAGCTGGTTGTGTTTCTTTTGCCGGTAGGCTGTCCGAACCAGGTCAAGAATTTCCGATTTAAGCCCGGGTTTGATGCCGCCCAGCTTCTTCCATAATTTGGCTTCTGCAACATTTTTCTCACGCCATTCGATTAGCTCGTAATGGGAGGAGACATTGCCCAGTAGGAGCAGATTTTTTGCATCGCGTCCTTCACTGAAAAACATACCTGCAAAATTGCCATCAAGCCACAATTTCCCGTCAAACTCCGGTAAGTGGCTACCACTCCAATCCGGACGGATTTTTAATTCAGATACTTTCACTTTCATCCATCAGCTCCTTTCTATACGATTGCAGATTAAAGGTTCTGCCCCTTCTTTTTGTTCCTGTTCCGGCACCATTTAGGGTAATCGGTGAATGGGTCTTGTGGCAACGGTTTCAAACCGGCATTTGTCAGTATGGATTCCGGAATATTGGAATTGAATACTTCATGAAGTGGCGGTAATTTCCGGTGAAAATAAAATCGCAGGAAGTCGGTAAACCATGCTACATCTTTCGGCGTGCCCATTAACTGCTCTACCGATCTATCCAGCAGAAATACACTGCATTCTTTTCCGGGTATTCCATGAATAAGCGCCTTTTCCTCCAGCTTATCCATCAGGTCTGCATATTCATTGGTTTGGCTTCCGCCACCCATTAGGTGGTATTGGAATAGGGTTAAGGCTTCAATTTGTGAGGTGAAGGCCTGCATTGGGGACGGTACTGCCAAGGTCTTTTTGGAATCTTCGTTCATATCATGATGCAGGGCAAGCAGGTGCGCAGCTCCGGCGATCCGGATTTTTCCACCTTCATCGATAGGAAAGATCATGGTCGCATTGCGCGCCCCCATATTCTCGAAATGGCCTGCATCTTTTCCGTTAATCGAAAGTTCTCCTGTAAAAGGCGGCACCTCTTCATCGGGGCCGGTAGGGAAGTACAATTTATTGATGCTTATTTCCATTGCATTTAATCTTAAACACTATTCTCCAAACCACATTGCAATAGCATGATACAAAAGTACAAGCTTTGCCGGGCACAATCCCATCCTGCGCATATTATACGGGGGATGAAGTGCGCGAATGTCCTTATTTTTGCGAGGTGTGAACGAAAAAGAAAGGAAGCAATGACGATGAATGAAGTTGGAAAGTTGATGGATACGATTTTGAGTATTCCGGGTATGAACGATCCCGTGCGGATTGACGTGAAGATGAGCCGGAAGCAGGTACTGCTGATGAGCAATCTGTTGGAAAAGGGGATCAGTGGAAAGGAGGGAAACGTGACCGCTTTAATGGAAGCGCTTCCCAAAGAGGTTACCGATGAACTGGAGCAGCTCCTGGCTGAGCTGCTCGGTAAGGCGGGATTGACAGAACTCTATGGGAAACTGAAATTGCTGGGAAGCAAATAGGCCCAATATCGGCGTCCATACCGGCGCCCTATAATTTAGTTAAACGCCAAAAACAGCTTCCCTAAGAAAGTGATGAAAATCCAAGGTTGTTTTTAACTGCGGTGAACAATTAATGGCGGGGGTAAAATGAAAAGGTGCGGCGATACATTCCCGCACCTTTTTTATCCCCTAAAGGATTATGAAGGACAAAATAGGAACCGGCTCAGCCAAGGCCGAGGGCTTTAATTTTGCATATGACCGTGAGGAAGCGCAATCTCCAGTCATTCCAGTTCATTTCCGGCTGCAAAGGTTCCAAGAGGCCGGGATTCGATTTTACCCTTTTCTCGAATAGGGTAATTTGCTTTTCCAATTCTTCCAATGCCCTACCGAGGGATAACATTTTCAGTTCGAAGAAAGCGGTTGTTAATTTCCTTGGCCGAGCATCGGAACTTAGCTGAAGGTCCTGATGCCCGGTGAGGGAAGGCAATGATCTCAGGTCCTGCAGGGGTGGTAAAAAATGCAGAAGATATTTCCTTCTTTCCCGGATGATCCGGGTGGCAAGTACGCCTGTCAAATGGTGATGGATAATTTCTCCCTCCCGTTTCAGCGCAAGGAGTTTAGTGTCCAACTGATCGAGTGTGGTGAGTTTTTCCGTGGCAATTTCCATTTACATAAATTTTGGGTGTCAAGAAAGGCAACCCCTCGGAGGGGGATGGTTAGCGTGCCGGACGGCATGCAAAAAAAAGAAAGGTGCGGGTCAATGCATGCCGCATCTTTTTTAATTATCGTAAAGATCGAAGAGGCGCAATCAAGGGGAGGAAACTATTCGTCCGATTCAAGACTCAAATCGCCGATTTTTTCCGTGATGGAACCAAATCTGTAATTCCAATCCTCCCAATTCACATCCTTCTGCAAAGTTTGCAACAGACCCGGATCTGCCGTTGCCAAGCTTTGGAAGGGAGCCAGCTGGGCCTCCAGTTCCCGAAGCCCTTTATAGAGCAATAACATTTTCCTTTCAAAAAATCGATCCGTTAACTTTTTAGGCCCCGGCACTGATTTTGGACGGAAGTCCCTCGGGCCGGTCAGGAAGGGCAGCACTTCCAGTTCCTGGAGGGGCGTTAGGAAGTTGTCAAGATAATCCCTTCGGACATTGCTTAGCCGTGTGTCAAGTACGCTCGTCAATAAGATATGTATGATTTCACTTTCCATTTTGAGCTTAAGGAAGTCCGTATCCAACTGATCAAGCGTGGTTGTTTTTTCCGTGGTAATTTGCATCTCCATAAAATTTTTGGGTGTTGAGCAAGGATTCCCTTTTCGGGAACGGTTGGTTTTATAGAAAAGCAAATTAGGGTAAAAAATTATTCGCACCAAATCAGGGACGCTCAGACCGGCGCCGGTGTTTTAAGTGCTTTGCAGGATAAAAGCAGAAACCGATGGCCTTATAGATTTATAAGACTATAGATGGCGTACCAGGAGCTTTACGCACCCCGAAATTCCGCAGGGATTCCTGCGGAATTTTGGATGGCATATCAAGCCGCATTTTTTCCTGGTGTCGTTATAATTTCCCTGATGGTGTCCGGTGCCTGCACTTTGAGGGGCATGGTGCGGAAATTTTTCAGGTTTGTGAAGAAGCCCCGGTAGATTAAATACTTATCCCGAAAGAGCTGCTCCAGCAGGGAACCGGCGAGCTGGGCAAGGGATGAATTGATAAACAGGGATTGCCTGTGCAGTGCTTCGGCCATGGAGCAGCTGGGCGTATTGTTTTCCTTTTGTGCAAGCAACAGCGTTTTAAACTCATCGGTTACCATCGGCAGGGAGGCCACGGTTTTATATTTTCGGGATGGGGGTTGTTTGATATGGTTGAGTGTAGCAAGGACAACCTGACCGGAATATCTGTCATTACCGCAATCCAGCCAGTACAGGGGCCGTAGCCTTGTTGTTCTAAGGTGTTTGTTTGCCACCTGTTGCTTTAGTATGTCGGCAATCTCAAAACGTGCCGGAACGGTATCCACACAGGAAACGGTCATATTGGCGATAGACTGCCGGGGCATATTTACAGCTGTATGCAAATTGTATGGTTGGGTTATTGCCTTCCAGTCCGTACCGAAAAAGCGGTTCACGCGGTTGATGAGTGCTACGGATTTATGGAGGCCCAGTTCGGACTCGGCAAAAAGCTGCCTGCCGAGGTTGGGTTTTTGCACCACGTCATCGTCCCATAGCCGTAGGTGCAGGCCCGGGTGATTAAGAAAATGGAGCGTTTGGTTCAGGCGGGCCAGTACGGTGAGCATAGCGCTACCGGTTCCTCCGGCACCGATCAGGTTTACGGTCAGCGGGTTTGTGGGCGTGATCAGTTCGGTTGGGGTGAAGTGAATACAGGTCTTTTTTTTCATGACAATAAATCTTTAACGGTTATTGTTGATTGTTTCAGTTGCTCATAGGGAAAGGGCGTGACCTTCCCGCTGCAAAGGTTTTTCCATAGCCTGACGGTGTTCTTCAAGGTCGGCTGATGACCTTCGATCAGGTGACTGAAATAGGAATTAAAGAAATATTCCTGCCATTTTTCGATGAATACGGAAAGTTCGCAATCCTCGGGTATGTCGGTGGATATCGTACCCATGCAAACCCTCCCATTGAGGTTAATGTTAAAGAATGGCGCGTGGAACAGGGCAGTGTCCAAATTCGGACGCCCTATCGGCTCATTTAGGGCGAACAACCGCAGTTCGGATCGATGTGCTTTCCACAATAAACAGGGAATGGTCGCTTCCCCGTTAGGGATTCCCAAGTCGGGTGAAAAATAAAGAAATTTCCGCATGGGGCGCGTGTACCAAATGACATAGCTATCGTGGCCGCTTTGCACCCGCAGAACGGATTCGGGAAGAAGCCCCTTATAATGCAGGAAATTTTTCTTTTTGAGTTGCTCGGAACTTGCAAGGGACTGCGCCAGTTGAATGGTTTCTTCCTCGGTGAGCGGATGCGCGTTTATGGGCCTTCCTTTACGGTCAAAGTCGTAGGCTTCCACGTAGCGATCATAATGGCTGGCAATAGATTGGCGCAAAACCCATGCTTTGACGGGAAGATGTATCTTCTGAAAATTTTCTGTTATTTTATTCATGGTATACTATAAATGATGTTGGCTAATTTTTCCAACAGGTTAAAAAATCTTTTTTCAAATCGAAGATCATCCGCTGCGACGGGTCGATGGCGATCAAATACCCGGACATAGGTCGGGTTAACCTGAGCAGTAGACTCGTTATGGTAACATGAAATATATTCTTCCATTTCCTCAAAAAGCCATCCGTCCCCGTCCCAAATAAAAGAAACGCACTCATCGAGCTGTATGCAATAATTCTTTTGATCGTAAATCAAATCAGGATGGAGGTTATCCATGATGCTGCGCCCGGGGTATCTGTTATATAGGCGATAGGCCATTTGCGCCACTTTTGACACCGCTTTGCCAAAATCGTCCACAGGCCTAAAGGAATCCAATCGAACTTTCCAATAATGCAGATGATCAGGTCGGGAAATATAGGCCAAGAGCGATTTACCTATGGTGTTTATTTCGTTGATCTTTTGCATTTCCGGGGAGTCCGGCTCCATCCCGTTTTCAAAATAGGATTCTTCCATGTAAGCGTAAGTACCTCCGATATAATCATTATCATAGTCAGCCATATGGACGATCTGTTTCAGGTAAGCCATTATGGAAAAAAGCAGGGCTGTTTCGCCGGGCCGTTTCCGTTTTTTTGCCAAGGAATACAGCGGATGCAGCGGAATCCAGTTAAAATGGTATTTGGGGAGATATTGGTAGTACATAGCAATATGGCATATTCCCGGCTGTTCCTCCTGTTCGATGATATCCAGCGAATACTTGGGATGTTTTTCCAGTAGAAAGCTCTTGGCATGGCAAAAGGCATCGTACACATTGAGCGGATAGACATTGTTTCCCCGGCCCATAGGCGTAAATCCAAATTCTTCGGCCAGATAAGCAAGGCTTTGGAAAAAGGAATTTTCCCTTGACTGCCAGTGCTGCAGTTGCTCCTTATTTTCCACCATGGGCAGGAACCGATGCTTTAGAAAAGCATCGGCAGGTTGCCCGGTGGTACACATTTGCTTTTTTTCCCGAGGGCCTCGCGGGCGGTCGGCAAGTTTTCCATTTTTGACACGAGTGCGGCGAGCTTGTATGCCAGGTCCCATACGTTTTGATTTTTCGCGGGTATTACCCGCGCGATACGTTTTTGTTTCATGTTTGTCGCTTTCCATTCCGGTGATCATCCTTTTACGCCCATCACGGAAGTGAAGGTGAATTGCTCCTTATCGTCTTTGATAACGGGGCCTTCACATTTGGCGGATACCAACTCCGGATATATTCCCGTATAGTGATCCATAACAGCTTCGGCGCTCCATAAAGGGTTCGGATCGGAAAGGGCAACTTTTTTGCCATCTATTTCATGTAAGAAAATGCGGGCCAGTTCAATTGTTTCAGCCATGATCGGTAAGTATTTAATGATTAAGCAATGTTATTAAATAGGGAGGGTTCAAAAACTGCGGACAGCGCCTCCCTGCGTTTGCGGATTTCTTCAACCTTTTCGGGGAAGTCCTTCGGATCGGGGCATTTCGTCCATGCCTCGCGGTGTTTACCGGCCTTTTCCAGTTCGTCCACCTGCGCCATGATCGTATCGTAGCGGCGTTCCTGTGCGGTTTTTGTTTTCTCCTTTTCGGACTTCTCCTTTTGCTCTTCCTGTTTGCGCCGGTTCTCCATTTCGGAGTTTTTCCTGGCCTCCTCCAAACCTTTGGCAAAATTTTCCATTTCGCATTCAAGGTTCCATTGCATGGATATACCACGGGTAAGCCCTTCGAAAAAGAGGGAGCCGACTTCCCCGGGTGTTCCCCGGTGTGTTAAGGGCGGGATGAGCCGGGCGGCCTTGTCCCCCCGGGGATGGGCCTTATACTGGACGGTCAGCACCATGGTGTCTTCGGTATTGTCGATATGCAGCGTCCATTTTCCTTTGATGCCGATATCGTTGAGTTTTTTAAAGAATAAAGTATCCATATCTGAAAAACTTTGAGTTATTAATAATGGCGGGTGAAATAGCGCGGGATATGTACCAATACCCTTAGCAGCGACATTAATTCCGCGTGGCTGATGACCTGTTCCTGCAGCAGTTCCATCAAATCCTTTTCTTCAGGTTTGTCGAGCACACATTCCACGATGGGACGATGGCCTTCCTCCAAGCGGAGCCGGAGCAACTGTGTTGCCAAATCCGGATGAAAAGGGGAATCATGCCACTCGGTCATGATCAAGGTTTTATCCAAGCGCCTAAGCTGGTAAATAATGCTTTCCAATAGGTTATTCTCTAAAACCTTCAGATCAAGCTGTAGTTCAGTGATTGTTTTAACATATTCCATAAGTTAATTTTTAGCATTTAGCATATAGTGTGTTATCCATTGATCCCTTGGAGCAGACGCGCCAGCGATATGAGCTGGTGGGCACCGATGCCATTGTTTTCAAACACGTCGAGCAGGGGATAGTCATCGGTCGGCCCCTTGTCGGGCAGGCCACCAAAATCCATGGACACCATGACCTGCCCATCTTTACCGAGATAGAAGCCTGTTATTTCAAATAAACGGAAGGGATCATCGGCAAGCTCCCCGATCTTTACCCGTCGGCCAATGCGTACCAACTCATAGCTAATGGTATGAATTGCTTTTTGCTGAAAACTTTTCAGTTGTAACTCCAGTTCGTACATAGCAGTTGATGAGTTCATATAGAAAGTTTTAATACTAATTGATTAATGTACTTGTGCACTTCACGCTCCTCTGTGGAATTTTAAATTACCAATCTACCTGTCTATAAAATGCCTAATATAATATGGGGTCATTCCTGATCTATTCCCTGCTATACAGCTTAGTTTGTTATGTGAAATGGCATTTTCAACATATGACTTCAAAGAAAACGTTTTATACGGTCCTTTGATGAGATTAATAATATAGATAAATGCATTCGAATTTTTATCTCTTACATAGATTATGCAATCGGTCTTAAAATCTGATGCATTTAGTGTTCTAAATTCATTATTAGTAACCTCAAACAAATTTTCAGAAATAGTCAACATATAGATGCAGATTGTATGTAATTGCGTGAAATGATTTTGTAGCTATTTTTTTTATTATTCAGTGTAGTATCACTGTACACTAAATTCCTCCTTTATCTTTTTTCCGCCTTTTCGCCGCTTTTCGTTTATTCCCGCCTTTCTTCAGTTGCCGGGCTTTGTACCAATCACTGTTGAAGTAGTCGGTGAAAACATTTTCGTAGATCAGCCATTCAAACAGGTTCCTTTCCACTACCTCCAGTTCATTGTTTGCAAGGGGCCGGTACTTCGGTGCATAGAAACGGACGGGGAAACGCTCACTTTTCATTTCGAAAATCATGGTTTCCGCATCGTAGAGAAGCACATATTTGATCTGTTCCTCCATGGCTTCCATATCGTCCGTTAGGTCGGTGTAGCGCCGGAGGCTGGCGGGTTTTATCCTTTTGCGGGTTGCCTGCCATCTTTTAAAGTCTTTTTCCGTGTTCAGATAGCCTTTATTTTTCATGACCTTATTTTTGATTTAGCAAATTTATTTCCCATAAACCCTTAGCAGCAGATCGGCTATTACCAATGCGGTCAAGGCGTTTGCGATCAACTTTCCGATTACCTCCCCGACACGTTCTGCCTGTAGTTGCGGAGATTCCCAAGGCTGTTGGGTCAGATACCAGCGCCGCAAGCGGCTCATGTCCACCAAAATGTGCAGGATCAGCACGAAAGCGAGAAAGGTCTGTGTCATATCCTCTTTGAAAATTCCGTCCATAACAAATAATCAGTTTCCGTTAAGAATTAAAGTACCCTGTAACCATTCGGTAAGCAGCAGGAATAGTCCCCATAGGATAGCAATCCATGCTGCCAGTGAAAACAGCCATTCCACAAATGTGACAAGCAGGCCAACGAAATAGTTGTTAAAATGCTGTAAGCCTGCCACACCGCGCCTATTGAACCGTCTATAACCGATTATGAGTCGAACCAGTAAGCCAATGGCCAGCGGGATGATGCCCTGATATTGGATCGGTATCAAATCATGTAGTTCCATCTCATCACATTTTTATATCAACAATCACTTTATAAATCAGCCGGTATAATTGGGTCAGGCAATCGTTTATATGCTGAAACAGGTACACTCGGATATCCGTCTTTCAGAAAATAAGCGAAGCAGATGCGCACCGTTTTCACTGCATTGATTGCCTTGAACCTGTAACCCTTTTTCTTACAGGTTTGCAGCATGGAATCTTTGGCCCATAGATAGTTATGTGCGATTACATACACTGAGACTTTACGTGCTACCATCTTTCCGTTTTTCCTGCGCTCAATGGTGAGGAAAAAGAGCCATTCGTAATAAACCGACACTTCTGCGGTGCCGTACATTTTTTCGTTTATCACGTTGGTATCCTTTACTTCCTCCTTTTTCGTTTCCCGGTCCATGATTATATGATTTTGTTGTTATTGATTTATTTCATTATTCCCGGCGCTTTGGCGCGGAAGGCTTCCACCATACTTTCAACCTCGCTGTTACTGCGGCAGTTCCGAAGGGACTGCGACAGCCGTTCAATCTGCACAATGGGCGTAAGGGGCGAGAACAGAAATTCCATCGATCCATCCTTGGTCCTTGTCAGCAGGCGGTACGGTTTGGTCATATTCTTTTGCAGTACCTGGGCCTTTATGCCATCCTCGATATTTCCTTCCAGTTTAAAGCGTTTTGCCAGTTCCTGCATCCGCAGGTAGCGCCCGAAACGGGAGAGGTATGCTTTGGCGTGGCGGCGTTTTTTCGGTGAGCGGCGGCGCAGGTCACATAAAAAGGCCATATGGCTATATCCCGGATATTCAGCAGCCATCAGGCTGAAGGCGAAAAGCGGAACCTGTTTCCAGAGCCTGCGCGCTTTGCGCATCCGCCGGATTTTGGCAAGGCGCTCGGGTGAAAAGGTGCGCGGTGTTTTCATCCCTTTGCCTTTTCGATCAAGTCCTTTCCGGATCGTATGTCCGATTCCGTCAGCAGCGTACAGTGGATATCGTCACCGGGTATAACCACCAGTTCCGTTCCTTTGATGCGGAAGAAGTCGCAGCCTTTGTTTTCCGGCTTGGCGTACAGAACCCCGTAATCTTCCTCCATCGGCTGTTCACAGGGGTGAAAGTCCCTGTAGTTCGGCAACAGCGTTAGCTGGTCTATTTCCATGTACAGCGGGCAGGGGATGCCGATCAGGTCATCAAGGTCAAATTCGACATCCGGGTGTTCCCCTTTTGATTTCAGCAAATATTTTTTCATGGTGCCAATTTTTAATTTTCTATAATTCATTTTTGAGCGCAAGCAATTTGTCCAGCATATCCTGCCAATAAAGATGTTGCTGCCGGTCGAATAGCTCGAACGATTTATCCGGATGACGGTAGCCGGTAAATTCCCGCGCCTGTTCAATGGCTTTATTAAGGTCGGTAACCTCAATAGGTCGGCCATATAAATCGGTGATCTTTTGATGGTTCATAACGACTATTTAAAGAGAAGATTTACTGCCTGTACAAATTTGGGGTCGGGATGTTTCCGAACGGTAATGTAGTCCAGCAGGATATTGGAAGTTACCTGTGCAAGTGCGTTATGGAATAGCATCATCGAAAAGGTATAACCATAACGGGCAAGCGGTCCCTTAGCTTCGGCAATGATGGAGCGGATTCTGCGGATACCGATCATATACTCGTCAAAAGTCATATCCTGACCTTTCCATTGGGCGCGGTGAACGGATTCGTTTTCTTCGATGGCCAAGGTCATTTCATACAGAAAGGTTAAAAAATGGCCAATGGCATCCGGGAAAAGTTTATGTAATAAATCTGCTTTATTTTCAGCTGTCATTACGTTCAATGCTTTCATGTCTTTCGCTTTTAGCATGATTTAAATACTGTCTTCCTTTTTCAGGTATTCACACAGGTCTTTTACCAGCCGCTCCTGTTCATCCGAAACGGGACGCCATTTTTCCGCCATATGGCGAAGGCTTGCACAAAGGATAATCTTGGGCAGGCGGTAGGAGCCGGTAAGCGCATGCTTATCGGTTAAGACCGGTGCGGCAAGTGCCAGATGGAGGAGCCGTTCAATTTCCGCAATAGGAGGATTGGCCCTTAATAATGATCTATAGCTTTGTAAAATCTGTGCCTGTGTCATAAACTGAAAATTAGGGGAGCCGCCACCTTTTGCGGCTCCCGGGTTAAACCATCAAAATGGCAGATCGTCCTCACCGTTTGCCGGTTCAGCTACCGGATCGGTCTGTAGCTCAGGCTTTTTTTCTTCCCTGTCCTCCATGTTGACCTGTGCGAACATTATTTCGTCAACGTGAAAGTCGAAGCTAACCGTAGGTTTGTTTTCACTGTTGAGAAAAGCACCGATCTTTTCCTCCCCGAACAGTTGTAAAACCGTACCCTTGAGCAGGTAGGGAGCAATGTTTGCAGTTTTCCAGTAAGAACAGCGGTAAGTCCTGTAGCGCTTTGTTTTTTTCCCTTTACGGGTAACGTAGGATACAGTTGTCAGCATAAATTTGACAAAATCCTTTCCTTTGACGTTTGCTACTACGGCGTCTTCTCTGATTGTTCCATAAATGATGTCCATCATGTTTTAATGTTTATTGTGAATTAATAAAGTTTCGATTTAGAGAATGCGGTCACCATGGCGTTTGATGTTCTCCTGTCGGGTGCGCTCAATGTTGGGCAGCACATGATTTTTAACATAATCGGCCGGTGGGGTGCCTTTCAGGCGTTCTGCACGGATCAGTTCCATATCCACTTTTATCTCATACCAGCGTAACCTATAGCAGGCAGGGTGGTCAAACACCTTGTCGATGTAGTGGCTGTCGGCCACCTCTTCACCGGCAACCCGAAGGGAAGCCGCGCGGAAGTAATTCCGTATCCATTCTTTGGCGATCCTGATATCTTCGGATGTATGGTGCGGGAGGGGAAAGAGCAGGTAGTCGGCGCCTTCCGATATGGTTTTGTCCTCGGTATATTCAATGCCGTTGGGTGTCCAACTGGTCAGTTTGCCCTGCCTGTGCTGCAGTCCTATTTGAAGCTGAAATAGGGCAAAGCCATATTTACTGTAGTTTCTCTTTTTTTCGGCCTCAACTTTCGGCAGGATATAACTTTTTTTATATTCCTCAATCGAAGTTCCTTTGATGCGCTCCCTTCTGATGATTTTGCGGTCGATATGGATTTCATACCATTGCAGGTCGCTGCATAATCTGAAAACCTTTTCGATATACAGGTTGTCCCAATCATCAGGGCGGGCCATGCGGATGTTTTTGGTCACCAACATCTCCTGCAGTTGCTTCCTGGCTGACTGTATATCATCCTTGGTATGGAATTTATGAGGGAAAAGGATAAATTTTATCCTGTTTCCGCCGCCATCATCGGCCCGGTATTCAATGCCATTGTAGATCGTTCCTGTTACTGTCTGCATAAGTTGTTCATTGTGGGAGCCCCCGCGAAAGGGCTCCCGGATGATCAATTGAGTTGTAATACTTGCGTACCGTGTTTGGCATAATTCAGGCATAGGTCAAATGCCTGTTGCGCGCGGTTGAAGGCGGTGCCACCTAAGAGGATGTTTTTAACCTTATCTTCCGGGGTGCCGTATTTGCGCACATGCTGGAAATACCCGGTTACCCCGTTATAAACGCCGAACACTGTTCCTTTGGTGGTTTCCATTTGCTGCGTTTCGTTTGCCATGGCGTAGCTGTACACTTCGTTGCAGGTGTTTTTGAAGCGGGTGGAAAGGGCCTCGCTGTTACCTTCGATCACATGCTTCAGCACTTCGGGATTATTAGCCATAGCCATTTCAATGAGACGGCGTACTTCCCTATCCGTAATACGCACCTTGGACCAATGGGTAAACAGTTCCTGCAGGACGGGTGTCGTTTTATGGTGCATTTCCATAACCTTAAAGGCATCCTGTAACTGCTGGTCAGCGCTGGCGGTATGGCGCACCCGTACCGCGTGGGTGCAGTTGCGTAAGGCATGGTTGAGCGTATTGGCGCATACAATGCGGACGGGCGTAAGAGCGATGGTTACGCTGCCCGTTCCATCGTGGGAGGTGGTAAAGAACAGGTATTGTTCGATTACATCGTCCGAATCGCCGATACGGATATAATCCGGGAGTTTGGCCGTGATAAAGATGCGTTCACCGTTTCCGAGGCATCCCGCTGTTTCGTAACGTATATCCCTGCTGTTATCTACGATGGAATCGAAAAAGGCGAAGGCATTCCGGTTCTGCACGACGTGGTAATCCTTTCCCACTATGCCCAAAGGGATGTTTTTGTCCGTGCGCACGGTAGCGTAGAAGTTGGGTACTTCCATGTAGGGCAGGGCTATACCCTGACCGGCGACCAATTCGGTAAGCATGGTATCCTGATTGCGGATAAACAGTTCCCGTTTTTCCACGGTAAAATCCAGTCCGGCGTATTGGATCGCTTCGGCGCTGGTGGGGTGATCCTGCAGGATGGTTCCGAGTCTGTGCCATGCCTTTTCTTTAACGGAGAAAAAGCTGTGCCTTTGGGTGTCGTTGTCAAAAAAGAGTTCGTGAGCCATAATTAAAAGGTGTTTGAAGGGCAATCTGCCTATGGTGAACAATCATTGATTATTTAAATCCTGTGTGTCGAGCAGCTCGATCAGTTTTTCTTTTACCGCTTGGGCAATCCGGCCTTTCCACGCTTTGGAGTAGGCAAGAAAATCCGTAACAAGCTGTCGGCCTGTATAACCGTCGGGGAAGCGTTCATCGATGGAGGTGAGCGTTTCCATCATATCAATCAGCGGGAGGATTTCGTTCAACCTATCATCCCAATTCTTGCGAATCGTGTCCGCGATCATTTTAAAGTCTGCGGGAATCAGAATCTTCGCCTTTTGTCCCGGTTTCATCGGTTTCAATTTTTTCATATCCATTTTTTTATTCCGTTTTCCGTTCCGTTTTTCTTTTTTCATCAGTCCCATTGTGCGGGTGCTTTTTTATTTGCTGCCGGAAAGAAAAATCAACAATGTGCACCATGCCCGGGACAGCCGGAATAGGCAAAACGTCGTGGAATACCGGACCAAAGGGAGGATATGCCGCGAAAGCGTTTTGCCCTTTCCGGCGCGGGCATGACATTCGTTGACGTTTTCTCCGGCACATAAAAAAGCACCCAGGATGGGATTGGGCGAAAGAATTACCAAAAGCTTTTTGCGTTAGGTAGAGCAGCGGCATCCCGCAAAGCGGATAGAGCGGAACACGCCGGCCCGCCTTTAAGGGCGGGTAACGCCCCCTGTTTTAAAAATGGAAAAGTTTTTACCCTTCTTTACAGCAAAATGCCGGCGTTCATTTTCTCCGATCCGGACCAAGGAAAACAAAGAGTAATCGGATAGGCCAAGCTTAACGCAGATCCCGGATCGCTGCAATAATTACAGGTGCAATAAAAATTACGCTTGTCCGGAAGAGCCATCGGTGATCCTTTATTTTTAAATGGTAAGCGCGAAGGAGGGGGAATGAAAACAATAGTAAAAGAAGATCAGCTAGGAGCTGCGGGGGGATACTCCGAAATTCTTTTCCGGCGAAATATATCAATGAAAAACACGTCGGTGATTGACGGTGCAAAAGTCGGGACCGGGATACAGAATGGAAAGCGCATAACCCCGAAAGTGCCGGGTTGATCCGCAACACCGATGGCTATTTCACAAAATCGCGCGTTAACGTTGAAGACCGTTTTGCCAATGACAGTTTCAGCGATCACGGAGGTTCACTTGGGTATGCGCTTGAAAAGTAGGTAGACGCCTCTATCAAAGAAACCGAGCAGCGCAATTTCATCCTTGACAGCCGACCTCCATGATCATCGATAATAGCGGTAAAGGCTTAATGGCCTTCCTGCTGTCGATACCTATGGAAGAATTCATCGCCCGACCGGAAAAGAGGGGTGCCCGTAGCTTGTTACGTTATAGGCGACGTTGTTTGCTTGGGGTAGGTAGCTGAAGGCCTGATTGTGTACTTAGTCAATAAGTTCGTCCGGTGGGCAGAGCATATCAAGGAAATGGCGCCAGTCGGATATTGCTTTGCCTGCCCTGTATTCATGCAGCCTTTGTTCGATAAGAAGGGGAGCCCATTGCTGCAGGTCTTCAATTTCAGCAATGGGCAGTAATTCATGATCGCGGATATAATCGGTCATCATAGCGGGACGTTGACGGGTTGCCCGGCGCCATAGGCCCGCACAACCTGACCCCGGCTTTTTTAGGCGGGGTTTTTTCGCCAGGAGCTTTTGACGCTCCTGACCACGGGCACATTCGAGGCGTTGGTTCCATAGCTGCATCCGGTGCTCAAAGTCAGCCTGCAGCTGTTCGGCCGACATGCAACCCTGTAAGCGTGGCTTTGCACAGGCTTCCATGATAACGATATACCGTAAATAGGCAGGTTTGTGGCTCCGCAATTCTTCCGGCCGGGTAGCGGGGCAGAAAATACAGGCCGACTTGGGCGGAACCGGTAAACCTTCGGACCGGATGCTTTGCCGGCAGGCTTCACGGTCCATACCCCATTCGATTAAAGGGTACCAGTAATCATATTTGGGATCTTCCATATGCCGGGCATGGGCATAGCGCTTTAAATCCTTAGGACAGGCATCATAGCCAATGATCTTACGGACCTTGCCGCCACTGCGCCAGCAATCACGGGCAGGTTGCCACCTATCGGTCCACTTATTCTGAGGGAGCACCTTCCATTTCAGGGAACAGCTTTTGAATCCGAAAGCCAGCGATGGCAGGGTTCCATTGCTCAAGCAGTTTTCACCTAAACCGGTATAGGGAAGAGCGTCACCGAATTTTTTAGGTACATACCGGACAACGGTTACTTCCGGGAATTTAACCTTCTCCAGCCAGCTGTTGATGAGGGATAAATACGCATAGGTTTCCATTTTCTCATTTCCGGTATCAGCAAAAAGGATGGCATCTGGACGGATACCACGCCTGTTGAGTTCCACCAGCACTGCGGTGCTATCTACGCCCATTCCATAAGCTACGACCAGGGGCTGACGGCGAAGCTCATCGATTCCACGGAAAAGATCTGTCTGAAGTGTTTTCATAAATTAAGTTTTTAGTGAGGAAATCCATTAACGGAACCGGCTCCGGCAGCGGGCAATCAAGGGCAAAAGGAAACGGAATAAATGGAGGGTCCCCATTTGGGAGGAAACCGTTTATGCCGTAGTCTTTTGTCCGCTACAGCAGCCCGCTGCCGAACTTTGTGATGTGCATGGTTTCCATTCACTCACTACATCGGGCAATGCTATACATGCAATGAAATGATGGTTGAGCTATGGGACTTGCAGGTCCGCCGGCATGGGATCGGTGTGTATAACGGGCAATAATTAGCCGGAGTTGTTAGGGTGATCTGTCAGGCATTGCCTGCGCCGGGCCGGTGTTTAAGCTCCATGATTTTTACTTGGGATAGCTTCATATTCTTTAGCGAGATTTGTCAAGGGGTTAAAGGTGGGTTTTTAGCGCAGGAAGCCTTCGGGTCCGGCAGGCTTTAAGAATCCGATCCGAAGAATAATGAAGCGGAAGGGCGGGTACCCGGAAAGGAATGGTGTGTATGGATATGGATCTGATTTTATCGGCAGAAAAATTTATTGCTGAATATCGTAAAGTTGAATCGGCTACGCCGAGGGTAGGGGAAGAGCTCATTAAGGCGGTAGTCAAAGATAAGGGCACGGCGGCCCATCTTTGCCGTTCCTGGAGGGGACGAAAGCGGGATTGGGGTGATTTTTACCTGAACCTGAGCCGCGATGTACAGTATGGATTTTTAAAGGCCTGGGGCCTGGGAAGACCGGAGGGTGAGGCCTATATCAAAGAAATGAAGGCAAACCCGATAGCGATGCTCTGGGCGGATGCACCCACCTGCATCGAATGGCCGCATACCTTATTGAAATTTTTCTATAACCACGGAATCTCGGTGAAGCCTGCAGTGGGTATCGTGCTACCGAAACTTCCGTCTGAGAAGAAATGTTTCGGTAACTCTACCAATTGGGGCAATTATATACTGTCTCTGTCCGATGAGGAAAGGAAAAACGTGTTGAGACAAATTGCTAACTCGACCCTGGTACCCAAACCGGAAAAAAGCAAGCAACGGGGAATGAACCGTTAAATGAAGGAATCAGCCCGGTTAAGTATAGCGGAAGGTGATCACGGATACCTACATGAAGAACACCCGCTGTTTTAACAGCCCCCGGGAGACAGTTTAAGTTTACAAACGAACACCGACTGTACGGAAACGTGCAGTCTGCTGGTTGTGAAATTGCTAATCAACTGATAATTAAAAGAATAAAAATGTGGCATTTTATTGGATCGGAGTGAAAGGATCGGTATAAAAGAGGAGCCATGCATTGATCCCGTAAACTAGGGGAAGTCAATCGGTACCGGTAGCTATTGGGGTTTTAACGACATGAAGAATTTATTAATAACATGCATTTTCCTGGCAGTCGCCACGACCACATTTGGACAATTTGCCACAGCGGAAAAGTTCATTGAAAAGTATGCAAAAGAAAAGAGCTTCAATGGAACGATTCTGGTGAAGCAGGGCGATAAAAAGTATACCGGGAGTTTCGGCATGGCTAATTTTCAATTTGCCGTCCCGAATACAATGGATACCAAATTTAAGATTGCTTCCATTACGAAATTATTTACCGCCGTCCTGATCATGCAGCTGCAGGAGGCCGGGAAATTGGATATCCATAAGTCGATCCGCACCTATCTCCCCGATTACAGCGGCGAAGCCGGTGATAAAGTCAGCATTTTTAACCTGTTGACCGCAACGTCAGGAATCCGGAACAGCGAATCCGAAGAGGATGCAGGCAAAGTACCCCGCATGTTTTTAAAGGAATATACATCGAGTGAAATTTTACAGCACTATTGTAGCGGAAAATTGGAAAATGAGCCCGGTAAAAAGTGGAGCTACAACAATGCGGATTATATTATTCTGGGAAAAATTATTGAGGCGATCTACCAAAAGCCGTACGAAGCCGTTTTGGAGGAAAAACTGTTGCAGCCCTTGCATATGACCGGATCGGGAATGTGTTCAACCTCGAAGGTTGTTGAGAAACTTGCATCCGTATATATGATCGATGATAGCACCAAGCTGATAAAAAACGATCCATTCTATTACATTGAGAATTTCTATGCTGCCGGGGCCATGTATTCCACGGCAGAAGATCTCCTCCGGTTTTCCGAGGCCCTGTATGGCGGCCATTTAATTTCGGCCAGATCGCTGAAAATGATGCTAGAGCCATATATGGAATCCTATGGTTTCGGTTTATGGATCAGGGACCGGGTAATCAATAACCGTAAAATTTCGGTGGCTGAAAGACAGGGTTCAATCTGGGGAACAACAACAAGACTGCTTTATATACCGGAGGAAAAAATTACCATCATCTTACTTACCAATATGTATACCACGAGCCTGAACGATTTTCAAAACGAAATTATGAACATATTGATCCGTTAAAAAATAGCTTCCAACCTTTACTGCAAAGGTTTTGGCCTATTGTGGGGGGAGTTCTGATCCCCGAATCAAATCCGGCAATATCGTCAAAAAAGCAGGAAGGATATTTCCTGCTTTTAAAGAATGGCCTGAAAGGCATCAGTTCCGAAGGAACTCTCCGACCAATTTATAAAACTCTCCGGGCTGTTCAAGCCAGGGGAGGTGGCCACATCGCTCGATGATATGCAGGGAGCTGTGAGGAATGGCCCGGGAGGTCGCCAGGGCGGTTTCGAGACCCATTGGGTCCTGCCGTCCCTGAATAAGAATCGTCGGGACATCCAGGGCCTTCAACCTTTTCCGGATATTCCAGCGCGTATCCAGTAACCATTTTTCCATCAGGTCCTTTACCGCGAGGTTCAGGTCCTGCTCACCGATATGAAAGGATTGTGCAAGACTTTGATCGAAGAAATAGCCTTTCATTGCCAGGTTGTAGAGGCGGAGGTGCAGACGGAAAATTTCATCAGGTACGGGCTGCTCATCGAGTGCAGCCAGGAGCTGCATGAGTTCGGCGCCTGCCGTGGCATAAAAATGACGATCATCAGGTGGCAGGGATTCAAACAGGTTCTGCATAAAAAGGGGTATATAATCCGTATTCGATCCTGCAGCGCCTATCAATAGGAGTTTATCTATGCGGTTGGGATAGCGAACGGCCAGCTCCATTGCCAGCAGCCCTCCCCAGGAATGACCAAGGATCGAAAAGGAGCTATGTTTCAATTCGGCGGCCACTTTGAGGATATCATCGAGAAATAATGACAGGTTGATGGTTTCAGCAGAAATGGGCACGGTGGACAGCCCGGAGCCGCGCTGATGAATTAATATACATTGGTGGGCCTTAGCCAGATCGGCCATAACCGGCAACATGTATTCAGGAGAAAGGCCGGGACCGCCCCCCAATAAAAAGAGCGGCGCCCCTTCGCCCAGCACCTGAAAATGGATGGTTTGACCGCCGGAACGGACAGATCCGGCTTGAAGTATGTGCGGCGAGGTACGGTCAGCCGCCATTTGGGGATCAATAGTTGTTTGCATGGGAATAACATCAATTAACAATGGAGCGGGATAACGCTATGGATAAATTATTTTTCCAATTCAAGAAACCTGGCATCGGGATTGACTTCCCTGATCCAGCTCCCGTCATCCTGCCTTGCGAGATAAATTACTTCGGGTTTAGCTTCCGGTGAAAAATCCCGGTTCTTACTTAATGCGGCAAAGGGCGTAACATCAGTATAAGATACTTTATAAGTAGCGGTGGCGACTTTTCCATCTTGCCCTGTCTGCACCTTTACATTTTCCGGGCTTACTACGTCAGCTTCTGCAAGCCGTACGGCGATCTTCTCCTCAGGAAGATCGGGATCAGCCACTTGATAGCTTTTACCTTTTTCCGTTAGTTCAATCATGTACCTTCCTTCGGGAATTACTTCACCGACGGGAATAACGGAAAGGTAGCCATCCCGGATGAGTGAAGTTGAACGGGCGTTATCCGCATGATCGCCATCTACGCGATTGATCGTATAGGTAATGGTACGTGGATATTTCATTTCCTTTCGGATGATCGCGTATGCCTCTTCAGACTTGAGTTCGGTTGTGCTGTTACACGCATACAATGACAGCGCCAGGCTACAAATAACAGGTAATCTCATAATCTAATCACATTGGTACTATACAAAGTTACCGAAGCCGGCATCGACTTCCAAAGACTTAATTCTGTAAAATGCTCCTTATGAGCTGTTTATATTAAAATACGGCGTATGTTTAGAAAAATGGTACCTGCACGATTTGATTGCAGGTACCTGCCGTCGTTCCAGATTTCTTTACGGGGAATGCAATCACATTCCCCCTACGCTCCACGAAGCCGGAAAGACCGATATGCCCACTTTTACGTAATGAACCGCGGGCACTTATGAAAGAAAAATCAATGTTCGCTTTTTTCACAGAAACTGTTTATTTGTGAGATGTAAAGGTCGTGCGGATAGGGTAATATTGTCAAGGGACAGAATTGTCACCCTTTCTGTCACCGTGTTCCGCCATGGAGGAAAAACTGGCTATATGTCTCCGAATCCGCAAAAGTGGTGACATATAAAAAATGAAATAGAACAAATATCTATGGTTTCGTTACGTAACAGGTTTCTCCCGTGCTATTATAAAAGGCAATGATCCCGGAAAATTCCGGAATGTTAGCCGAATCGGTCGAAAAAAAATTATTCCGGGCTAAAATCTGCTCAGAAAGTAGTAAAAGGAGAGGTAAACAGGAGAGCCAGGAGCATATGGCCATAGGATTTTTCCAGTTCGGCAAGCTGCTCGGTGAGGTAACGGTGCAGTCCCTGAACGGTTGGGGGATCAAAGTCGGTCGTTTTTTTCCGCGCACTTTCATAACTGATAGGACCCGTGCGGGTGGTACGTAGAAAGGAGCGTAGCACCCGGATGACATGCAATGGTGAATGGTAGGGAATGCGATTGATCGCAACATTGATCGTTGTCCAAAGGTTAATCTGCTTAACCGTCAAATCAATGATGAAAAAAGCTTCTTTATCACGGGAGAGGATCTTGACCTGTTCATCTTCCTGCTCCTGAAGGTAGTTCAATTCTTCTTCGATCTGTAAGATGAGGTGATCTTTAACCGACGTACGATCGGGGTCATAGCTCCAGGCCGGGTTCTGTTCGGCCTGCCGGGTTTCTTTAAGCCGGAACAGGAGGCGCTCCTTTGCTTCGCTTATGGAATCGGCTTTTTCACTTATCTCCTTTACACGGCTACCTGCATACCGTAATACCGGTTCTTTATTAAAGTTGAAATAAAGGATCAATTGCCAAAGTCGATCGCTCCATTGGTTGACGGGCCACTTTTTCTGCATGCGTTCCAGCCCCCGGAAAAGCTTGCCGTGGTAGTCTACATGCCTGTAGCTTAGGTTGCGTTCCTGCCGGGGAAAATTCAGTAGGTAGCTGATCAGCGTTTCCGTCAGCTCGGGTTCGATGTGGTTTCTTCGCAGGCGTTTGGACAGGCGAGTAAGGATAGGCCGTATCTCATCGTGCATCAGGCGTAAGCGGTAATCGGCATATTTTGCTTCCATTTCCAGGTAGGCGCTGCAGGTATTTTCAAGAAATAACAGAAAAGCGCTGATCATTTCCTGGGTTAGCAGGGAAAGGCGTAGGATTCCCATATTGCGATTTTCGGGGAGGGATTCAGCTGTAAGGTCGGGAAGATCTGCCTGCTGGGGATAAAGCTGGTCAGAAAGATACACAATTCGGTTATGGGCAGCGCGGATCAGGCGGGTTATCACCTGGTCATCTTCACTGCTGACCAGCAAGTCCATGACACGTTCTTTAAGAATGACATCACATTGCCGGATGTAATTTAACCGATCGTCGTAAATTTCCTCGGATACTTCCTGATGGTGCACCAAGGCCGGGAAAAGTTCGTTCAGTACAAAACCTTCCAGCAGATTAAGCTCATTTTTCATTGCTTCAATAAAGTTTGTGTAATACTGCGGATCACGTAAAGCGAATCCCGGGGAAATTTAGCCTGTCAATGACTGATCATTTCCCTAAGCGATTGGTTATACATCAAATATATGTGAAACAAATGAAATTTACAAATCGCTGATAACCAAAATTATAAACATGAATTAACCAACTGAAAAGCAGGGTGCAAGCGGTTATGAGGTGCAAGCAGCGAACCGGATCATGATATTGGCCGGAATGTTAAAGCCATGTTGTATTAGGTACAACATGGCTTTTAAATTTTATCCTAATTGGATCTTAGAATGAAGTCGCCTATGTATAGATTTATGACTCAAAAAACTGGCCAACTATCAATATAATTGGGCTACCATCAGGCATTCAAAATAAGTAGAAAGATCGTTATAACGGCCGGATGCCATAATGCCCGGAACCCTGGTATGGTAAAAGTTCATATCAAAAGGCACGTAATCTGGATAGATGCGATTAATGTGTTTAATTATGCCATTGATCAGATCAAGCTCGCCCTTGGATCGGATTCCTTCCAAGGTCGTTACCTTTGTTAGGTCAGAACGCAAATAGACAGAAAACACCTTTTCCATTCCGCTTATAATAACGTTACAGGAATCCAATTTAGCGTAACCGATTCTTTCGGGCAAGTAGAATTGAGCAATATAGCTGAAATCGATCCGCTCGGTAACATTTACATTTCGTTCTGCTGCAATAACCTTACATAAGTTGTCAAATAAGCCGGTGTTTGAAGCGCAACGTTCTTTCAGTTTGAGAAAAGCAATGTATTCGGCACTTTCCAGATATTCCTGATCCCCCGGATTAAGATCCTTGGGATAATATTTATAAATAGTATCCAGGTACTTCTCGTTATGTCTTATCATTGGACAAATATTACTTTTTCCTGCTTACGCAGGTATCTATAAATGTTCATTTCAATTAACAACCCTTGCCTGAGGTTGCATTCGTGTAAACCGCTACTTTTGCTTTGGCAGGATCAATTGTATTACCCGTAGTGGCAGATAAGGAGGGAACCACACCCTCATGCATATTCTCATAAACCCTGAACATTCCTTCCAATGCAATAAAGTTAAAATAAAACTGCATGTTTTGGGCAAAAATCGCACGGTACTTGGTCTGCGCAATTACAGGATCAAAAAAATCCTGTCCATGTCCCAAGTTGGTCATTTCACTTGCATAATGATAGGCTTCATAAATAAACTCTTTAAGTTGCTGATCCGTAAAGGTGTAATTTTTTGTTCTATCGTCCGGATTGGCGATGACGAATGGAATATTGATATATATATTAAAGGTGATGACATTGGTTTTCGGCGGTCCTATCAAAGGCACATCCGTAATACCGAATTTAACATCTTTAAGATGTACTTCTTTAGTCGTACTATTTTTGGGAACCAGGCTGATGCTGCTCATACAAAGCGGCCTGAATCCTTCAGGCGGCGTTGGAGTAATTATGGGTGGCGTCCCGGTACCTCCATTGTCATCTGTAGGAGGATCTGCAAAATAGATGTTCTCGCAGACTGTGTGATATGATGGGGTTGACTGGTACCATTCGGCAGTATAATCACAGGAAGTACCAACGGTGGGGTAAGAGCATTCGCCGGTAAAATTGGAATAGACATGAGGGACTCCCTGACAGACCGTATACCAGTTGCAGGTCCTTACCGTATAACAAACCTGTTCCCACCCCATTGTCGTGTTTTTGCCTGACTTCTTAGAGGCGGTTTTGTTTGATAACCCGTGCTTATCGTTAAGTTTGACCTGTTTGATAAAATTTTGGGAGGTTTTACCAAGGTTATAATCTATGAGGTGTAATTGGTCAGTAAGTAGATCATCGAGCGCCAATCGACCGTTATAAAGGAATAGGGTAGAGTCATTGGTTATCTGTCCTACCGGCTTCGGGTAAAATCGGCTCCGATAGAATTCTTTACCGTTCTTTACCAATAAAAAGGCTTTGTGGCCTATTAAATTAACGGGGGATTGTCCGGATGGAGATTTTGCAATGGGATGAAGTGGAATAAAACGGTAATCCAGTGAATCTCCCATCTTATTGGTAGTGATTTTGTTCCAATTGGGGATGTAAATTATCTGCAGGGTATCATTAAGCGTGTCTATGAGTCTGGAGGCAAGATCGGCATTGGAGAAATCTTTTTTGATCATGGCAGTGGTAATGGACTCTTTGATTTCCAAGTTGGCATCCGGGTTGTGGAGGTTCTCTTTTTGACACCGTGTAAATAGGCACATAGCCAACAATAGCAGCAGCACACTTCGTAGCGACTGTCCGGCAGGAAGATAAAATTTTCTCATAAAGTGGTTTTTAATTTTTTTGAGAAAATTAATCATGGATTGTATCGATAACATTAAAAGAATATTAAATAATTACATCGTGAAATTAGCGGCGAGATGAGGTTTGGGTGCGTTTATTTTGTTGTACTGAAATCTGAATTTAAATAAAGGCCATGACAAAACATATGACGGCGGAAGGCTAAACGAAATCAGAGAAAAAATATGTAATTGGCATAGTACAAATATTTCCTTTTTGCGTCTTATCCATAAATGGATTAATGACCAGGTGGAAAAGGGTACCCGGATCACCTACGGATAATATGCATGGACCGGCAGGCAGAAGGTCCCTTTCCTTATCAATGACTGTGTTTGGCCGCATGCTCCATTTGGTTCTTACCGTCTTTGTAATTTGCGAAGCGGTAGGAGCATAGCGGTAATAAAAATAAAGGGTGCCTGTTTTATATTTTTAGGTTTAAGTCTGTTCTTATCGGCATCCCCGGAGTTTTGGAAAAAGGGCCATCATTTATAATTGTTACACTTGTTTTCTAAACTCTCGACCGGAAGTGCCCATCACTTCCGGTTTTTATATACTATGGTTTCGGGAAATTCAGCAGATAAAATGGCGCGGCAGCCCGAAAAAACAGAATTTGGCGGTATCTTTATTATTAAGTAATTTGATTTACTTTAGAATGCCCGTCCTATATTGCCCTGGCCGCTAAATTTCTGCGAACGGAATATGAACCTCAGGACCATTAAATCTACGGATCAGTACGGCAAGTTAACTCAGCGATTTACACGTTCATTACCAATCCCTTTATTTTTCTTAAACCGGTGTAGGATGAAAAGAAACTACGTCTTTGAATGGTTTGATACCTTTGTGTACCATGAGCTGAACCCCCGGCATATCGATTTGCAGCTTTTAGAACAGGGCAGAGCCGGCCAGCTGTCGGAAGAGGCCACCAAGCAAAAGTGGTTGGTCGTTCAATCGATCCGTGAACAGGTAATCCAGGTAAAAAAAGAAAAGCACGGCCAGGTGCTGTTGAAAGCCTATTATCATTCCCTTGTCAATCTCATGGATATCGTTTTTAATTATAAGGCAACGGTCAACCAAAGAACGAGTACAAAATATAACGAACTGTTATTGCATGTCGAAGGACAACTGAATGACCTTTTCGGTGTCTTTGATAAAGAGTATTCATTCTATATCCGGGAGCGGGAACGCCTGCCATTCGTTCGCTTACTTCCGGTCCGCAATATGGTCCGCGAGAAAGTGGAAACCATTGTAAGGCAGTTAAGCAATGATGGCCATCCGCCGGGTCCCATCCGGATCATTTATGACTTTTTAATGGATTTTGTTGCAAGGATCGATAACAAGGAGCAGGTATCGTCGCGGCACGTTAACTTTGTGCTCGGCATGCTGGACGATCTTGAAAAAGTAACCGGGGTTATGAGTGTCAATGACTGTCCACACCTTCACGAACTGTTAATCTATTGGAACCTGAACATTAAACCGGTCGTTGATTATTTCATAGGTGGTAAGGATCAGTTTATGGCCGGACTGGGTACCATGGAAGAGAAGCTGGCCTGGTTCAGGAAAGAACTGATGAAGGTTCAGCAGATCCCGGAGAAGCCGGGGGTAGCCTTTGATCCCGGCTATCCCAGTCTAAGGCACTATTTTATAGCTTATCTGTCCAGCCAGATCAGCTATCTGGAAAAATGGGAAACGAACGGAATAATGGACAATGAGGGAAAACAAGAAAGCCTGATTGTACCCCAATCCGTTAAAAAGATAAAAATACCCTTTTCAGTTGATCAGATCGCCTTGCTGTTAAGGGCCTTCTTTGAAATTGGCTTTTTTGAGATTAAATCTTTCCGTGCCCTGTGTAAACTGGTGGTGCCGGCTATATCTACGCTTAAAGTTCTGAATCCTTCATGGGACAGCTTTCGCGTAAAATCCCGTACACCTGAAAGGAGTGACCTCGATGTTGTCAATAATCTGCTCGACCGTGCGAAGGAACAGCTCAATACTTATTGAAGCCGATTGGCGCATATCCATTCATTAATTTGCAATTTGTATTTGCTATTCTGTGTTCATAATTTTTATATTTGTTCAAGCCGTCGTTCCGGACCCAATGCCGAGAACATGTTACATTATTGAATGTCGCGTGTGTGGACAGGTACGGAAAAGGACGGCATACCTATATACCCACTCATACTTTCCTTCCTTTCATGTAAACTTTGCCTGTTTCATACATGCGTGACCTTTAGGGAAACGATTATGAAAAAAACGAATTATGTCTACAAGATGTTGGACGAGCTTATTACCAATGAACTAAACCCCCAGATGCTTGCCCCTATGTTCATGAACACGGAGTATGTTGAAACCGTAAAACATAGGGTTATGAATGAAAAAAAGAAAATATGCTATGAAATCAAGGACCAGGTTTTCGCACTGAAGACTGAGGATGAAAGTAAACTCTACATTTCCAAATACCACAATGCTCTGGTGGTGCTGATCGGAAAAAATTATGACTATGAATACCAACGGGGCTTCAGTCCAGTTGTCAAGTTAAAAGAGTTTCTGCTCGGTCAGTTACATGAGATCCTTCATTTCTTCGAAGAGGAGTTTTCATCCTTTTTGACCAATGAAAAGTGGGTGCCCATTACACGTTTATTGGCCGTCCGTCTGGAAATAACGGAAAAGATGGAATATCTCCTGAACCGCCTGAAAGGTGGTATCCACGGCGAGGCGCCCGTGTACATAGTTAAAGAGTACCTCGATGATTTTGTAGCCCGTATTGATACACGCGTACCGATCACCGCCCACGAGCTCAATTTCACCCTGGAAATGGTCAAGGACATTGAGACGGTGGATATGGAGAAGGGAGTAGGGATGACCAATTGCCCGGTGTTGAATGAACTGCTAATTTATTGGGACCTGAACAGTAAGCGGACCATCGAGTATTTTATTACCACACTGAATATGCTGGTAAGCCAATATAAAACGGAGGTTGAACAACTTGAATTTTTAAAGTTTGAGCAAAAGCGTCTCCAGCAGATTCCGGCGAAACCCAAAAGTACCTGGAACCCATCTTACCCCTCCATCCGGCAATACTGCAACGATTATGTAACCAATGAAATCACCTATCGTGAAAAGCGCATGATTGAATTTGCGCCGCTGCCGGACGTGAGGAACACGGAGGTATACGATAATGACAAGTTCAAGGTTATGGTGGCCCTTTCAACCGACCAGATCGGCTTGCTGCTACGGGCTGCCGACGAAATCAGGGTGCTGGTAGGCCGGTCAATCCGTGCCGTTTTCAAGGCAATTGTACCCCATATTGCAACGCCGAAAAAAAATAATCCATCGCCCGATGGCATGCGCGCAAAAGCCTACAGCGCTGAGGACAGCGATAAGGAAGTTGTAATCGGTGTGCTCCAAAAAATGATAGAAAAAATCAAAGGTTACTAAATAACTATTAGCGGCTTTCAGCCCCGGCAGGGCTTTTAAGCGGTATTTTAAAAGGTTCTCATTTGGGTTACCAAAAAATGAGAACCTTTTTTGTGCTTTTTGCGGCCTCCAATTTCCGCCAATTTTGTGTCATGGATTTCGGAAATGTGTTTCGGGATCATGAAACAAAAAACATGTGTTTATGGAATTCTTAGCTAAATACTCATGGACGGAATACTTTATGGCGGTTGCTGCCATCACGATCATTTATTATGTCCTGGTCGGATTAAAATATTATGGTAAGGAGCTGTTAGCCGGCGCCGGTACAAAGCGTGTGCCTATAAAAAGCACTGCCGCCATAGGAGAGGATGAACCGATTGAAGAACCCTTCGGACCCGCTGTTACCACGCCGGAAGTCTATCAGCCAGTGGAGGAAGTCCCATTTGAGGATACGCCCGATGAGTCCTTCCGCGAAGTGGAAAGACTGACGGGGGAACTGAAAGTCCTCATTGAAGAAGCGGCTAAGAAAATGTTCGATAAGCGGAAGTTGTTGGGTGCCTTGAAACCGTTGCTTGCAAAGTATCCGGTGGTAAACCATCCGGCCTTCCGCGAAGCAGTTGATGAATATATCGTAACGGAATGTAGGTCGAAGGGCGCCGTGGTGTTGACGGAAGATGAAGTGGAAGTGTTGTGGGGGAATGAGCGGTGAGGGCGCCCGGGTTCCCATCCCCGTCCAATATGGGGCGGGGAGCGGGAACCCCATTAAAGTTCTTTGTTTATGGATACCAATATTGTCCCCTTCCCGATGAGTGCTGTAGAGCAAGGATAATGGACGATTAAAGCATACGGTTTTCGGAAAGCCCTCGGAATTGATTTTTAATAGTGGAGATATGATGAAGTGGAGTGGGATTAAAAAGAATCGGTACCGGAAACTGGTATCAACAATTGTGTTGTTAGGTGTAAAATTAGTTGCCATGGGACAGGATGGACGGTTGGGGATTCGGGAGGCCAATAATCAGGTCCGTGGCTACTTTGCAGATGGTACGAACCTCATGTACGCCGTAGGGGCAATTCTCGGGTTGATTGGGGCCGTGAAAGTATACCAAAAATGGAATTCAGGAGACCAGGACACCAGTAAGGTGGCGGCGGCGTGGTTCGGAAGTTGTGTTTTTCTGGTCATTGTCGCAACGGTCATCAAGAGCTTCTTCGGCATTCAATAAAGGAAAGAAAAGATGGAAAAAATCTTAATCGAAAAACTCTGGGATTATATCGTAACGAATAATCCGGAACTGATGTATAATCTCCAGGAAGACTATAAAGTGCAGAAATATCTGCAGGAAAGGGTACAGGGAATCCTGCCCTTGGCGGATGCACTGGAAAAAGCGGGTGAGCAGGCTTATACCATAGAAGAAATTTGCCTCGATGCTTTGACCGAGGAGTTGCGCCCTTCCAGATATCATTATATCATCGGTATCCTGAAAGAGGATTTTGAAGATTTTTTCGAAGATATGACTGCAAGCGGTATCCTGACCTTCGAAGTGCTGAATATGATGGAGGCCTGTGAGCCGGTTTTTGAGTTGTTGAATTTTAGTGTGGAAAGGGAACAGGACCGGATGATCCGTTATGCGATCATCGGGCAGTTGCACGAGTACCTTCAGGGAAGGGTAGCCGCTGCAGTCAATTAAGGAATCATCCCGGCCATGGGTGTGAATGGGGTTTGGTGTTTTGGGCAGCCCATGCGCCGGGATTTTTAGGCATTGAAAAGAGGTGTAGGAGAACGTAGAGATGGGATTTAGTGCCTTTTTTACACTGAAGAATAATGTGGACGCCATTCGGATTGCATTGCGCCAGCAGGAAGGCCAAGCTTTTTCAGATGAAGAGCTGGAGTCTCTTCGCCAATATCGTGGATTTGGCGGAATACCTGCCATTCATTATGGTATCGGCGACCGGCAATCCTGGATTGATCAGGGTGCTACTTCCGGAGATCTACGCCTTCATGAAAATGTACAGGAATTATACCAATTAATACAGGACAATTTCAGTCCGGAAGAAAATAAGCTTATTGTAGATTCCTTACGTAACAGTGTACTCACCTCATTTTACACACCCGATTTTTTTCCGGAGGCTGTCTTTCGGGCCATCCGGGAACAAGGGATCGAACCGAAATCATTTTATGACCCAAGTGCAGGTTCGGGTGTTTTTGTCGAGAAGGCGCTTGCGGAGTTTCCCGAATTGCAACGGGTAACGGCAGTGGAGAAGGATTACCTGACCGGTATGATCCTTACTTGCCTTAGTTCGTCCAACCGTGTCGATACCAAGGTACACATTGGACCATTTGAAGAAACCGACAGGTCGGAGAACGGAACTTATGATCTTATATCCAGTAATATTCCTTTTGGCAGCTTTTTAGTGGACGATCCGGATTATCCCGATAAAAAAATTTCTGGCAGGATTCATTCTTATTTTTTCGCCAAGGGACTCGATAAACTGGCGGATGGCGGATTACTTGTTTACCTAACCACGGATACATTTCTGAACAGGCCGGGCAATGAATTTGCGCGTCGATATGTGTTTGAACGAGCGGATTTTGTCAGCCTGGCAGTACTGCCGGAAAACCTGATGCAAGATACAGGAGGCACCGAAGCACCTTCCCAATTGTTGATATTGCAAAAGCATGTTGGAAAAAAGGGCCTGTCACCGGAGGAAGAACTGTTGGTAAAATCCATAACCCAAATGAACGAATTCGGGGAATTCACCGTCAATGCCTATGTAGCGGAAAACCCGCGTTTATTGCTGGGAAATATTATTGAGGCGGGCAAGAACCAATATGGTAGACCGCAGACCGTGGTGAGGCAAAGCGGCGAAATTAGCGGTATCGCTTTAGGACTCGCCGAAATATTAAAGGGGGATATTGATCAGCGCTTTGATTTCGAAAAATTTCAAGGGGTTAAGTTGGTCAAGAGTGCGCGCGAATCACGCTCGGGAGATTCCTTTGAGTACCTGGAAATGCCTGTAAAGCAGGATGCCCCCTCGGGAGCCCAGCTTGGCCTATTTGATACCATCGCACCTGAATTGACCAATCGGGCCATTGACTATATTAAAGAAGCAGACGAGCGCATGATCCTGCGGAAGTCCGCCAAACTGCTGGGGATCATCCGGACCGCTGAAAGGCCCGATCATGAGTCCATTGTATTGCTTACGGCCAGGCATCGCCGGTGGAACCGGTATATGTACCAAATGGTTTCCAATGTAAACGGCCCATCCTATTCCATTGGATGGATGAGTGCCAAGTCCTTCAATGTGGCACTTAAAGATCTTGGAGCGGAATTAAAACGTTTCCCTTATACTTTTCTGTTTGAGGGCGATAAAAGTCTGGAGCACTATGTAGAACTTGCAAAAGACAGAAACAATTTTGTAAGTCCCATTGAACCCTATTACCGGAATGGAACGCTGGTAATCCATCAGGGGAAGGCCGGCCTGCTGGAAGAAGTAGACCATGAGGCCGGCCATGCGAGCTTTAAAAAGCTGCAGTTAAAAAATGAAACACCGGGACTATATGCCGGCTATACCGCTCTTCGGCATGCTTTTCTGGAACTTTCCGAAGTCGAAGGAAAGGATTTATCCGCGGTAGAGTCCTTACGGGAAAGCCTTCGGCACCGGTATGAGACCTTTACGGCGGCTTTCGGATTGTTGAATTCAAAGAAGAACAGCTCACTTTTATTGCAAGATGAGGCATATGGACTGATGGTTCTTTCTTCATTGGAGCGAAGACAGGGTGAAGAGTACGTGCCGGCTGATATTCTTTATACGGCAGTAAAAGGCGTTGAAGAGCGGATTCTGGTCGATGAGCCCCAGGAGGCACTGGGTATCTGTCTGAACCGGCATGGCAAGGTTCGACTGGATGTGATTACGGAATTATGTCAGCAGCCGCAGGAGGAGGTGATCGAAGCCCTGGAGCATAAAATTTTTATTAATCCGATTAACGGGCACTGGGAGACCAGGGATCAGTTTCTTTCCGGTAATGTGGTAGATAAACTGGACCTTGTGGAGCGCATCGCAGCTGAGCATCCGGATAACCTCTACTATGAAAAAAGTTTGAAGGCGCTGAAAGGGGTACAACCGATGAAAATTCCCTTTGAGTTATTGGAGTTCAATTTTGGTCAGCGCTGGATGCCTGTAAAATATTTCGAGCGGTACGGAAAGGAACTTTTTGAAACGGAGGTAAAGGTGGATTACCTGGAGTCCATGGATGCTTATGGTGTGCAGATACCCCGGCGAAATGAAGTCACTGATAGGGATTTTATGATTGTGCCCAAGAGCGGATCAAATATGTTGGCACATGCCCTTTTTAAACACGCACTGGAAAATACCGCTCCTTATTTCACCTATACGGTTAAGAATGGCGATGTATCCGTCCGCTTACCGGACACGGAAGCGACGCAACTGGCCCATGAAAAAGTGGAACGGATCAGGTCCGGTTTCGGTGAATGGTTAAGGCGCCTCCCCGATGAAGAGAAAAGATACCTGGAAAACTACTATAACCGACTTTTCAATTGCTATACCCTTCGGGAATACGATGGTAGCCATCAAACCTTTCCGGGACTCGATTGGGAGGGACTTAAACGTATCGGAATTCATAAAATCCACCAATCACAGTCGGACGGTGTTTGGCGTATTGTTCAGAATAACGGGGCGTTGATCGATCATGCCGTGGGATTGGGAAAGACCTTGATTATGATCCTTGCCGCGCAGGAGCTGAAGCGGTTGGGCATTTGTAAAAAGCCCATGATCGCAGCCCTGAATGCCAATGCATCGGAGATTGCAAAAATCTATAAAACGGCTTATCCTTCCGCACGGATCATGGTGCCCGGCGAAAAGGATTTTGAAAAAAAGAATCGCCAGCGACTGTTTTTTGAGATAAAGAACAATAACGTGGATTGTATCATTGTCACCCACGATCAGTTTATAAAGATCCAGCAGTCCCCTAAAATCCAAATGCAGATATTTCAGGCTGAACTGGATGCGATTGAAAAGGATTTAAATGATTTAAAAGGTCGCGGTGATGAGATCACCAAATCGATGAGGAAGGGAATGGAAATCCGTAAGAGCAACCTTTTGGTTCGCTTAACATCGGCAAAGCGATCCATGGACAGCCGGCGCGATAAAGATGTTTTCTTTGAGGACATGGGCATTGACCACCTATTTGTTGATGAATCGCATGGCTTTAAGAACCTCTTGTTCACTACGCGGCATAATCGGGTTTCCGGTTTGGGCAACCAGGAAGGCTCCCAAAAAGCTTTGAATATGTTATTTGCCCTACGGACCCTGCAGGAGCGTCGTAATTCAGATATGTGTGCCACTTTTTTATCCGGTACACCCATATCAAACAGCCTGACGGAAATGTTCCTGATCTTCAAGTACCTCACGCCTCGGGAATTGGAGCGCCAACATATCCAGAATTTTGACGCATGGGCGGCCATTTTTGCAAAAAAGAGTGTTGACTATGAATTTTCAGTTACCAACCAGATTATTGCCAAAGAACGGTTCAGGCATTTCGTGAACGTACCGGAGCTCGCCGTATCCTATAACCGGATTACCGACTATAAAACAGCCGACCATATCAAGCTGGATAAACCGGCATTGGAGGAGTACCTGATCAATATCAAACCCAATGCCGATCAGGAGGTCTTTACCCAGCGATTGGTGCAGTTTGCCAAAACAGGCAATGCGCAACTGATCGGGAAGGAGCGATTGACTCCCAATGAGGAAAAGAGCAGGATGCTGCTGGCGACGAACCTAGCGAAGAAGATGGCTGTGGATATGCGTTTGATCAATCCCTATAAATATGGAGACGATCCGAACAATAAAATCAATACCTGCGCCCGTAAGGCCTATCAGCACTATATAGAGTTCATGGAACATAAAGGCACCCAGATCATTTTCTGCGATGTTGGTACACCGGGGACCAAGGGGTTCAATATGTATGAAGCGATGCGTGATGCGCTGATCAAACAGGGTGTACCGTCAGAGGAAATAACCTTTATACATGACTGGCCGAGAGATGAACGGGAGAAGCTTTTTGAAAAGATGAATGAGGGTAAGATCCGTTTTCTATTGGGGAGCACGGGTAAGGCGGGTACGGCACTTAATGTACAAAAGCGGGTGATAGCCATGCATCATTTGGACATTCCCTGGAAACCGTCGGAATTGGATCAACGCAATGGTCGCGGGTCGAGACCGAAAAATGAAATTGCGAAATTATATAAAGGAAATAAAGTATATAACTACATCTACGCTACGGAAAAATCACTGGACAACTATAAGTTCAATTTACTGAAAGTGAAACAGTTATTTATCAGTCAATTGAAGAGCAATAAATTGTATACGCGAACACTGGACGAAGGTGCCTTTGATGAGGAAAGCGGAATGAACTATGCGGAATATATCGCTGTCTTATCCGGAGACACTTCGCTGTTGGAGAAAAGTAAGCTGGAGAAAAAGGTCGCCCTGTTGGAAAGCCTGAAAATGGCCCACTATAACGAACAGCGGAGGAATACCTGGGAATTTGGGGATCTGGAAAGAAAGTACGCCGGAAATAAGCGGGTACTCGATCTGATCCGCGTGGATGAGCAGGAATATTCATCCAGGCTTCAATGGAAAGACACAGGGCAAAAGCTGAATCCCATCCAACTGGATGGCTTTACAGGAAAGGATTCAGAGGCCATCGGAAATTTTTTAATTCAATTGCATAAAACCTACCGGCCTAAGGAGGCTGATGAAAAAAAGAAGATCGGGACACTGTATGGGTTTGATCTGTTTTTGTCTCAAAAAAAGGTAGATATTTTTGAAGAGAATCGGATGGAGACGAAGCCTGTTAACTTCTTTTATGCGCAACGGGACGGGGGTGAAATCAAATATACCTATAATGGGGGGCAGCCTATGGCCAATCCGAAGCTTACCGCGCGCTTATTTCTTCATGCGATCGATCGCTGTATTGACCTGAAAGAAAACTATGAACGCGATGACAGGAGCCTTGCGGATAAAATTGAGAACATGAAGCGCTTCGTCCATAAGCCTTTTGATCGGGAGGAGGAACTGGCCCGTTTGAAGGTGGACCTGGATAACCTTTCACGTCAAATATTGATCAATATACAGGATAAGGAGCGGAAAGAAGCTGAAGAAATAACGAATCCCGACAAAGTGGACATGAAACCGGTCATTGCCGACGTGATGCTCGATGACGGGAAAGTGATTGCGCTCAATAGTAGGAATATTTCCGGAGATAGCGGAAAAAAAGGGATGCGGGTATAAGAAAAAGTATATGGCAAGTATATATAGGATAAACAAAGGAGTCAATAAGCCGGTAGAGTTTCGCGGCCTAAAGGCGCAATATATATGGTATCTGGGCGGCGGTATTATTGCCCTGATGATCATTTATGCCGTGATGTACATCATTGGTCTGAATCAATATATATGTCTTGCGGTTATTCTTTGCCTGGGTGCAGGTGTTGTCATGAAAGTATATCAGCTCAGTGATAAATATGGGGAGCACGGGATGATGAAGTCCATGGCAAGAAAATCAGTTCCCAAAACCATTAAATGCAACAGCCGCCGGGTTTTTATGGATCAGGAAAGGAAAATCCGGATACAACGAAGCAAATAGGAAGCGATTGGTTTATTTGAACCGGATCGGACAATAGAGGTAAGAGCAATGGGTGAATATGTAAAATACGGAAGTAAAGTGGTGAAGATCGGCACCTGTGAAAGCCTTTATTACACGAGCTATGAAAAGTACCTGGGGGCTTTGTTTGCCGGTCAGTTAGGTTTCGTAGATGGTAATATTGACCCTCGGTATTATGCCAGACCAAATGCGGGCTTCCGGTTTCGCTTCCCTTTTCCCGATGAAGATAAGATGCCGATGGGGCATTCATTTGATCACTTTGATCGGGGGGTAAGTGTAAAGGTCGGGGCAGATGTTTGGCATAATAAACAGCTCGATGCCAGCCAGTTGCACCTAGCTTTCACAAAGGATCATGTAGGACAGGTGATCGGAACGTTCCGATCAGGGGTCCTGGCGCCCGGCCCTGTCCCGGTACTTCCGGTCAAAAAACTACCGGAGACCATGATGTTGGATATCGTTTTCCAAAAACCTGTTTATAGGCAATCCGATGGTAAATTCATTCTGGCACTGGTACTCCGTGAACCGATCACAGGTGACATGCGGCGGCTGGAGGAAGACAAAGATATCCGGAAGTTTTTAAAGGACCTGATCAAATACCAGGTAGCACCGGACGGGGATCAACATACAAGGCAATTTTACAGGATGATCGGTGCCCGGGTGATGAAAGGCTATTCGCTGGAGTTAAACGGGCAACGGCAGCTCCGGAGCGCTGACGTGGAACAAAAAATGCTATCTGCGCCAAACGACACTTTAAGAAGGACTCGACATTTTGTCGGTAATACGAAAATCAGGAACCGCCATTTGTAAATAGGCCGGGGCAATGCGATTGGGCGCCGGGAGTGCCGTTTTATAGTCAACTTAATTTTCAGGAATTGGATAGAAGGGAAAAAGGTATGGAAAAAAAGAATGTGACAGGGAATGATCGTGAATTACCTAAAAAAGTAATCGGCGGAATCACCTTCCTGGTAGATGTGGCTTATGGTGAGATACGTGAACAGCATGTTCCTCAAAATACAATCCTGTTCAATCAAATGCGGGATACCGGTAAGAATTATGAATTCGACTATTCACCTTATTGGCGGAATGTTGCTTATACCTGGACACGTCCGTATTTTAAAATAGAACTGGATTACATGGTGAAACTTGATCCGGAGCGGATGGCTAAAAAGTATGGATTGGCTATTGACCAATTACCACAAAGGGATAGTCAACTGGTTTGTGACCCGGGATTAATAAAAGACCGCTTGGCGGGAAATCTGCCGAGGATTAAAATTCATGGCGAACGCTATATCGTTGATCTGGAGCAAAAAGAGCTCCGGCCGGAAAAGGCAAAAGGCAAACCTTTGATTTAACACAGTGTGAACAACCTTTCTGTAGCGATGCCCAAATGATGTTTTTGCTTGATAAACGGAAGAGGGAAATGATCATGGTTGACCCCTACATAACCGATATTTCACCCGATGCGGTCATGGTGATATTACCCCATGTCGGTCTTATGGACCCCTTTGTTTATGCAAAAAAGATGGGTTTAAGTTTGGATGAAACCCTGCGGATATTTCCCCTTCAACATGATCTGGAAGCCAGGATGTTCGATATGAAGTATTTTGGCGTCTCTTATGTTATGGAAAGGAATAGGAGGGACCGGAAGCAAGAGCAGAAAGGGTTAAAGTTATAAATTCAGGAAGAGAAGAAAATGGAAAAGAAAACAGGCCGAAGAACCTTACCGGAATTCACTATCAAGGGAGTAACCTATTTAGTAGATGCAGAATTGGATTTGCTTATTCGCAAAGGTAATCATAGAGACATAATCGACGTAAAATTCCTGGAATTTGGAGGGGGCTTCTATCTGGCGGATTTTGATTATGAAGAGAGAAGGTTGACTATGGATAAAAGCGAGGAAAACTATCCCGAAGTAGTGCAGGTTGAAATACCCCACATGCGTAAACTAGATCCCATTGGTTTTGCTTTAAAACATAAGTTGTCTTATGAGGAAATGAAAGTACATAATGATTACACGATGAATGTCATTTTCCAGCAGAATATCATCAAGAACCTGACAGGTGCTAATCGAACTTCAGCGATAAAAAAAACCCAATGGGCATTTGAAGATGAGAAGGTCAGGAAGGCGGTAAAGGACTATCATACCGTTAGGAAAGCCAGGCGACGGATGCATATGTAAATTGAAGGATTGGATCGGTTAAAAGTAGACCGGTATTAAAAAGGATGTTATGGTTGCGCGGATGATTATAGATGGCGATCTGTTCTTAATGGACACCCGGAAGGAAAGGTTCACACAGATGGTAGGTAGTCATTATAATGAAATACCCTTTAAGGTACTGACGGATATAGGGGATTTTTATTATCTGGATTACGATCGCAGGACAAAAAATATGGTCAATATGGCCGATGGCAGGTTTCCCGGTGATTTTATGCCGGTTCATTTTCCGGCCGACCTGATTAAAAATGGCTACCTGGAAGCATCCCCCGACGCTGCCCGTTATAACGCGGCCAGTTTCCGGGAAGAGTGGGGAACCTTAGCGATCGACAAATCGATATTCGATCGGCTCGCCGGTATATTGCCTGTTATTGATATAGCCGGTGATTCTTATACCGTTGATTTAAACAGAAGGCAGTTACTCGGGAATGAGGGAGATTCAGTTATATCACTGGCCGGAGGGAATCCACATGATATGATAAACCGTTTTTTTTATGATACAGAGCAAAAAAGGCAGGTAAACCTGGACTTACGATCCATCTCCGCGATGCCGGAGAACGTTGTGCTGGTAGAGGTTCCCCATATGGTAAGGCTTGATCCGATAGGTGCCGCGAGAGTGTACGGCTTACCGGATACCAAACTGCTTCTTAAAAGCCCGATAGAGCAAAATCTGAAAGCGGGCATTATCCGGCTAAGTGAAACAACGCTGCCGGAATTGATCAGGAGAAACCAACTTTCCATGGAGGGTCGAAGCGGTCCTGCAGAAACGAAGCGGTTGGAATTGGGATCACGGCGAATCATCAGTCATGGGTAAATCCGAACATGCCGTTATACCGTAATTGGGTGTTGGAACTGAGGGGATGGCAAAATATATAGTATGAGTGTACTTCCGGAAAAAATAATAGATGGGACTTGTTTTACTGTGGACGTAAATCTATCTGAAATGAGGGAAAAGGGAAAGCCGGACAATATCATCCCCTTCAGCGAGATGGATTGCCATCAGCAGGGAGGATACTTCTTTTACTATGATCGAAAGCTAAAGCAGCTGGCGGATTTATATACCGATCCGGCTGATATCCTGCAGGTTCGGACGGATGAAATGGTAAAGGTGGACCCGTCGGGGATGGCACGGAAGTATGGAATTGCAGTACAGGCTGTGCCCCAACGGGATTGTGATTGCCGTGCCGATGCGGAAGTCCTGAAACGAAAGCTCAATGGGGAAGCGCTGATGGTTTCCATTCTGGACCGGTCATTTAAAATCGATGAACGGGGCTTGGTCCCGGTTAAAGACACCGGCACCGGTATATTACTGCCCAATTGGCAAAATGGGTTCTATATGTCCAAATTTTCATTTTTTTATGATACGGTTACCGGAAAGCAGGTGAGTCTGCCGGCAGACATGATAACCCCACCCAAAGATGTACTGCTGGTTACCATTTCAAATCCACTTTCAACGCTGATCGGATTGCGTAGGTTAAAAATGAATTATCGTGGCGACGTGGAGGTTTTAAAGAACTGCCGCTTGCAGATAAATTTTGAAACCCGGGTTTTTCCTTTATCGGAATCAATTGTTCCTGAAATCATTAAAGAAAACAGGGCGGAAATGGTCAAGGGTTCTGCAAGACCCGTCAGTCAAAAATATCCATCATTGAAAGGTGGAAAAAGAAGGATTCATTCGAAAGGGTATTAATTCAGAAAATGTGTCAGTGGTTATGAGAGAGGAAGAGAAACTGTTTTTAGGTAATACCCTGTTCCGGGTAGACCGGGTTTACGATCAGCTAATAGCTGATCACGATCCTGACAACCGGATCGCTATTTATAAGTTGAAAATCGATGAGAATTTCATTGAAGGGTACATAAATAAGGACACTGAAAGTATCAGCCCTGCACCAGGTCGTGAAAAAGGAAGGGAGATGAAATTCCGGATACCTGTTTACCTGTATGAAAGCGGGTATACGCAGGGTTCGTCCTTTGCCGAACTTTTCAATAAGGAGCACCTCGATGCCTATAATATCCGCTTATTGGACAGGGACGCCCTGATGGAAATAGCGGATAGGCCTTTACGGTATAAGCAACCGGCCTTGCCTGAGATAAATGCACACGGCTATACCTTTGTTGTAGATGTAGCCTATGGTGAAATCCGCAGGAAGGATAACCCTATGAATTACCTGTTATTTCACGATATGAATTTCCATGAAGGAAAAGGGGGCGGATATGACATTTATATTGATAAAGAATCCGGGAATCCGGCAAGTGAGCGGATGGCGCGTTCTTACGTCCCTTTTCACCTGGATGAAATGGTAAAAATTGATCCTATCGGTGTTGCAGCAAAGTATGGTATATCCGTAACATTGCTCCCAAACAGTGATTTAAAGTTAGAGAACAATCCACAGGCATTTGATCACCGAGTGAATGGAGAACAATTGCCGATAATTCGCATTATTGACCGGGACTTTGTTGTCGATCTGTGGAAGAATGAGCTCCGATCCACGGAGGGTCCAAAACGTGAGATCGACTTATCTCAGGTACCCTATACAATGGAAGAGGATAAGTATACTTTATTCTGGGACTATAAGAAAAGAGAACCCGTCAACATAAACGAAGACACCATCACGAGTTTACCTAAAAATGTAGTTATGGTTACTTTCCCTACCGATGAGCGGTTGGACCCGATAGGCTGGGCCAGAAAGGAGGGGTATGAACAGCTAATTGCCGAATTTGGATATCCTCAACAGATGAAAATGGAAGCCAGAGTCTATCCGGTTACGCAAAGCTGGCTCCCTTATTTAATCGAAGAGAACCTAAGGGAAAGACTGGTGCAACAAAATAGGGGATTGCGTCTTTAACAAATAGATTATAGCGATGAAGATGAATGAAGAGGAAAGAGTGATCTTAGGAGGGAATTTATTTACGGTGGATCGAGCTAAAGGAGTATTCATGCCTGAAAGGAGACCGGCGTATGCGTTTTCCTTTGCCCTATGGAAGGTTGATCGGGATGTAGCCCATGCCCGTTTAGAACCGGTAACCTGCCGTTTGTTTCCTGAATGTCCGGCAACTGCAGCGGATATGCGGTACCAAAAAGTGACTATTCCCGGCGAGTTTCTGTCCCCGCATTTTCATGGTGATGAAGTTTATGCCAGTGAAGTAAATCGGCGAAGCCGGGAGGAAAAGTGGGATTCGCTATTAATTGATCAACCGATCAGAGAACGGTTGTCCGGAAAACTTCCTACCATTGAGATTGGAAGTAAGGATTATTTTGTTGACCTCCGTAATGAAATGCTGATTGGAAATGCTGCCGATACGCCGATTCTTGACCTGAAATTCTTTTGGAGAGCCGGAGAGGGAAAGTTTATCGAAGGTTTTTTACATACACCTTCCTTGCGAATGGTGAAACTGAGCGCCGAGGAATGTCTTACATTCCCGGAGGATGTCGTGCTGGTAAGGATACCAAACTATGTACGGTTGGACCCTGTGGAATATGCCCGGAAGATAGGAATGCGCCCGGCTTCACTCTTACATGATTACCTGTTGACAGGTAAAATGACGGGAGAGCTCTTGCCCATAAAAGAAAGTGAAATGGTTCAGCGCGCCGCTGAATTTCAGATATTGGATGTCATATTCGAAACGAGTCTAAAAAACAGATCAGTAAAAAAAATTAATTAACAGGAAAGTGAAAAGGGAATTGTGTGATGGAAAGATGGCTGGATGACTTGTTGCCGATATTCGGTGTTGAGCATGATTGTATATTAAGTAAACAGGGGGATATAACGATTGCCTATCAGGTTGATTTACCGGAGATATTTACCCTCAGCTCGGAGGATTATGATAATCTGCATCATGCCTGGGTGAAGGGTATAAAGACATTGCCCAAACATTCCGTATTGCATAAGCAGGATTGGTTCCTAAGCAATACGTATAAGGTGCCTGATGGTAAGCACACACCAACATTCCTGAACAGGGCAAGCAGCGCATATTTCGCCGGTCGTCCCTACCTTGATCATTGCTGCTACCTGTTTATTACTAAAAAGCCGGATGGCAGGAAGTCTGTTAATAGTTTATTCTCCAATTTGATAAGGAAAAGCATTGTACCGGAATTGACCCTTCATGCGGGCGCCCTTTCGGATTTTGAGGATCTATGCGGCCAGTTCAAGCAGGTACTGGAAAGCTGTGGTCTGATAAAGCTCCAACGACTTAAAAAGGATTCCCTATTGAGTGAGAGGCGTGCGATGGGGGTGATCGAGAAGTACTGTTCGCTCGCGCAACGTTCGGATCAATTTCTGATGCAGGATATTTCTACGGAAAATGGCCTGAAAGTCGGCGATCGCCAATGTTTGCTGTACACACTGGGAGATGCGGTAGATCTGCCTCACCTGACAGGAAGTAGGTTGACTTATGAGAAGTTCAGTACAGATCGTACAAAATTTTCCACCGGTTTTTCCAGCGCGCTTGGTTTACTATTGCCCTGTAGCCATATCTATAACCAGTACATTTTTATAGGGGACGGGCAGCAGACCATCAATGAAATGGAAAGGAAGCGATTACGTCTGCAATCACTTTCCGCTTATTCCCGCGAGAATCTCATTGCCAGGGATGCCACCAATGACTTTTTGAATGAAGCCATTGCCGAACAACGGTTACCCGTAAAAGCCCATTTTAATGTCCTGTTATGGTCTTCTGATCCAAAAGAGATAAAGGAAATGAAGAATCAGGTAAGCGCTGCACTGTCCCAGATGGACGCTGCCGCTAAAGAGGAAACAGTGGGTTCACCGCAAATTTTTTGGGCAGGAATTCCGGGAAACGCGGCTGACTTTCCCATGAATGACAGCTTTGACACCTTTGCAGAACAGGCCAGTTGCTTTCTGAATATGGAAAGCAACTATCGGAGCGATCCACCGGAGGAAGGGATTCGTTTTTGTGACCGTATCAGCCGTAAGCCTGTATTTTTAGACCTGTTCACGGCGCCACGCTTGCGGGGAACAACCAGTAACATGGGCACACTGGTTGTGGGTGCCAGCGGCGCCGGAAAGAGCATGGTGGTGAATCATATTTTAAGGAGCCTGTATGATCAGGGTGCCCATTGTTTCGTGGTAGACATTGGAGGGTCTTATAAAGGGTTATGCTCACTGGTGAAGGGTTACTATTTTACCTATGAGGAAAATAATCCGATCAGCTTTAACCCGTTTTATCTGCCCGATGGGATATCCCTGGATACGGAGAAGAAGGAAAGCCTGAAAGCTTTATTGGTCGCTCTCTGGAAGCAGGACAATGAAGGCTTTGTCCGCAGTGAATATGTGGCCTTATCCAACGCCTTACAGGGTTATTACAATAAGCTATCGACAGATAGATCGCTATTTCCGTGCTTTAATACTTTTTATGATTATTTGGAAAGCGAATATTCCGAGGTGTTGCAGTCACAAAGGGTAAAAGATAAAGATTTTGATCTGAATAATTTCCTGTACGTGTTGCGGCCATTCTATTCCGGTAATGAATTTGACTTTTTATTGAATGCCAGGGAGAACCTTGATATGCTCAACCAACCTTTTGTAGTGGTAGAATTGGATTCGATCAAAGATCATCCGATAATTTTTCCGGTTGTTGCGTTGATCCTCGTTGAGCAGTTCATTTCTAAGATGCGGAAACTTAAAGGAGTGAGAAAGGTACTGATGATTGACGAGGCCTGGAAGGCGATCACAAAATCAGGGATGGCGGAATTTTTAAAGTATGCCTTTAAAACCATCCGGAAATTTGATGGAATCCCGGGAGTGATCACGCAGGAGCTGGATGATTTGATAAGCTCGCCGATTATAAAGGATGCGATTATTAACAATGCCGACGTAAAGATCCTGCTTGGTATGAGGAAGTTCATGCACAAGTTCGACAAAATTCAGGAAACACTTGGCCTATCGGAAAAAGGGAAAACAATTTCGCTGTCCGTCAATCCGGATGAACGTGAACTTTTCATTGACCTGGGGGGACAGGAAATGAAAGTCGTTAAGAATGAGCTCTGCCCGCATGAATATTACGCATTCACCACGGAGGGTAAAGAGCGGGTGAAAGTGCTGGAATATGCCGAGAAGTTCGGTAGCATGGAAGCGGGTATCGATGCAATGGTGCGGGAGAACAGGAAATGAGATCGAAAAGGAAAAGGTTATGAAAATGTCAAGTAGGAGGCTGGTCGTGTTTACCGTGAGCATATTATTAGTGATGCCCGTAAAAGATGCACATGCTTTGGGAATTATCGAAATCATTAAACAGGGTATCACCAAGGTTATCCAGGCCGTGGACCTGAAAATACAGCGGGAGCAGAATAAAGTAATATGGTTACAGAGTGCACAAAAGACCTTGGAAAATGCCATGTCAAAACTGAAACTCCGCGAAATCGGTGAATGGACGGAAAGACAGAAGGAGCAGTACGGGAAATACTTTGAAGAGCTTCAAAAGGTGAAATTGCTCATTACCTACTATCAGCGGATTAAGGATATTACCGTTAAGCAAGCCCGTTTGGTGCAGGAGTACCGGACGGCCTGGGGATTATTAAAAAGTGACAAACACTTTTCTGCATGGGAAATTGACTATATGGGAAAGGTCTATAACGGTATTTTGAATGAAACGATCAAAAATATTGATCAGTTAACCATTGTCATCAATTCCTTTAAGACGCAAATGAGCGATGCCAAAAGGTTAGAGCTGATCAATTCAGTCGGTGACCGGGTGGACGAAAATATTATGGACCTACGTCAGTTCAATAACGAGAATGCGCTTCTATCGCTGCAGCGGGCGAAAGATGAGCAGGAAATAAATCTGGTTAAGAAGATGTACGGTCTTGAGTGAAAGGGTTTAAGAATGAACCAAATGGAGGAAATGATTGAAGACGTTAACAGGTTCAGTAAGATCATTGGCGATAAAGGCTATGATGGGCACTTCCTGACAAACGGTGGCTATCCCGATCGCTTAAAAGATAGTGTGCTGCGATACCTATATTCGTCAATAATAGGCGATGAAAAGGGAATAGGAGGCGGTTTGCATCTGTTCACCTACCTGGAGTGGAAGGGGGATGATAAACCGTTCATTGATTGCAGCCTAACGGTCCGGCATTCGCCGGTTTTTGGTCTGCAGGTCAGTGATATGGAAATATCGTATAAAAACGAATATGGTTTTGTGCTGAAGAGCAAGCGCTTTGAGGGGATTATTTTCAATGATATCCCGGAGCGACATGATGCTGTAAATATGGTAAAGGAAAGAAGGGAGCGACTTGGTAGAGGAATTAAATTATAGGGAGATGAAGGGAAAGTGGATAGGGATCAGTGTTCTATGTATGATGCTTGCTTTTACGGCGGAGGCGCAGACATTTTCTGAATGGTTCAAGCAAAAGAAAACCAGAAAAAAGTATATGGCGCAGCAAATTGCTGCACTGAAAGTCTACAAGGAATATATTGAAGAGGGCTGGGAAATTGCGCAGAATGGATTAGGTATCGTTGAGAAATTCAAGGGCGGAGAATTCGGTTTACACCAGCTATTCTTTGGCTCACTTAAAGCGATCAATCCCATTATTAAAAGATATCCGAAGATTGCTGATATCATTGCCATGCAGGTTGCCATTATTAAAGTAAGGGGGCAGTATCTGAAAGAATTTCGGGAGGGAGGTTTTTTCAGGGAAGGGGAACTGGAATTTATGCAATCGGCATATGCCCGATTATTGGAAGATGGCTCCACCGTGATTCTTGAACTTACCGACCTGACCACCAATGGCAAATTGGAAATGAAAGACGATGAAAGGATCAACCGTATTAATGCGCTTTATGATGAGTCGGTGGAACAATACCGATTTGCCCGGCGATTTGGTGAGGAGGCGCAGTTTCTTTCACTTTCCCGCAAGAACGAAAACAGGGAAGCAGATGTATTAAAAAGCTGGTTGGGATTGGAGGACCCGGATTTTTAGCAGAAAGGTGAAGATTGAATTGGTAAAGATTATGGAAGGAAAGGGTGTGGTATGATGAAGGTATTGTGTTTATTTTTCCTATTGATGGTGGGTTGGACAAATTCCCGTGGACAGGCACATGAGATTGCTGTCCTATTATTGAACGTGGAGAAGCTTTCGCAGTATAAGGCGATTTTGAGTGACCTTAAAACCAGTTATAAAGTTCTGAGCAGCGGATATTCGGCAATTAAAGATATATCAGAAGGGAACTTTACGTTACATAAGCATTTTCTGGACGGGTTGATGCAGGTAAGTCCGACGGTCAGGAATTACCGCAAAGTGGCATGGGTCATCGACTATCAAATCCAACTGGTTAAAGAGTATAGGGATGCTTATGGTGATTTTAAGCGAAGTGGTGAATTTAAACCTGATGAACTGGTTTACCTGGGGCAGGTATATGATAATTTATTCCGGCTCTCTTTGCAGAACCTGGATGAGTTGCTGCTTGTAATCACTGCCGGCAATTTACGGATGAGCGATGATGAGCGCTTGAAGGCCATTGATCGCATATATCTGGACATGGAAGACAAAGTAATGTTTCTTAGGAGTTTTAATAACAGTACCGCGCTCTTGGGTGCTCAGCGGGAAAAGGAACGGTTTCAGGTGGAAAGTATGAAAAAAATCCATGGTTTTGATGGGGAGTCGAATTAACGTTATTTATTATAATATCAAGTGTGATGAAGTGGTATTTGGTTGTGTGTGGCTTGATTTTTTGCTGTATCCTGTCTCCTTTGTTGGTATTTGCCCAGCCCGCAATGGAAAAGATAAACAGTTTGCACGGGGTTTTGGATTCACTATACGAAGAAATGATTCCCATGTGTTCAGACCTTATCAATATAGGTCGGGCCATCGGAGCCTTTGGAGCGCTGTTTTATATCGGTTCCCGGGTTTGGAGGCATATCGCCAATTCGGAGCCAATTGACTTCTACCCTTTATTTCGGCCGTTCGTTCTGGGGTTTTGCATCAGTTTTTATCCATTGACATTGGGATTGCTGCGGGGAATTTTGGAGCCTACAGTAGAAGCTACGGCCGGGATGGTGAAAGATTCGGATAAAGCTGTGAAAGTTCTGCTGAAACAAAAGGAAGAAGCGATTCTAAAAAGTGATGCCTGGCAGATGTATGTCGGGCAGAACAATATGGGGGACCGGGATAAGTGGTTAAGGTACACGCTGGATATTGGGGACGATGAGCCTTTGCCTTCCGAAGGCATGCTCGATCGGCTGGGGAACAATATAAAATTTGCATTCGCCAAGGCCTCCTACAATGTGCGCAACTCGATAAAGGAGGTGCTCAGCGAAATACTGCAGATCATTTTTCAAGCGGCAGCCCTTTGTTTGAATACGTTACGGACTTTTCATATGATTATTCTCGGTATTCTGGGGCCTCTGGTTTTTGGACTGGCAATTTTTGATGGCATGCAGCAATCCCTAACGGCCTGGCTTGCCAAGTATATCAATGTGTACCTATGGTTACCGGTCTGTAATATTTTCGGTGCAATCATTGGAAAAATACAGGAAAAGATGCTTGCCTTGGATCTGCAACAGATCGGCTCATCGGGCGATACATTTTTCAGCGCGCAGGATACGGCATACTTAATTTTCATGCTTATAGGCATTTTGGGGTATACGACTGTGCCTTCGGTTGCCGGCTTTATTGTTAATGCGGGTGGAGGTGGTGCGCTGATGCAGAAAGTAACCGGATTTATGGTTGGTGCTGCAGGCGCCGTGGCAACCCAGGGTGGATCGCTTATTGCCAAAGGCATCGCCCAGGCTACTAACCTTGATAATTTCACGGGAAGCGGTGGGTTTCCCGGAAAGGTCGGCAATTCAGGTCAGGGAAACGGCTCAGGACAAAGTAGCAGTGGGGCATCGCCGGCCTCTATGGCCGGTAAATTGGATGATAAGCCAAATAAAAGCTGATATAGAATTTGATGCCGGATGGCATTTTCTGAAATGTGGGATAGATAATAGGCGTTGGATATGTTCAGGAAAATGAAAAATATAGATACAGCCTTTAAGCAGGTTAGGCTGGTGGCCGTTGTCGTTATATTAGCTTCGGTTCAAATGAGTTGCTACGTGATTTATAAATGTTTTTCAGTAGCCATGACCGCTCAGGATAAGGTTTATGTGTTAGCCAACGGGAAAATTCTGGAGGCATTTGCCTCTGACAGAAAGGATAATGTGCCGGTGGAAGCAAGAGACCATATCAAGACCTTCCATCAATATTTCTTTAACCTGGCGCCAGATGAGAAGGTTATTCAATCCAATATAGCCAAAGCCCTGTATCTGGCGGACGAAAGCGCCAAAAGGCAATATGATAACCTAAAGGAAAGCAATTATTATGCGAATATCATCAGTGGCAATGTCAGCCAGGAGATCAATATAGACAGTGTGCAGGTCAATATGGATACCTATCCGATTTTCTTCCGCTGTAGGGCAACACAGGTCATAACCAGGACGACAACAATCGTGCACAGGAGTTTGGTTACCGAAGGTTATTTAAGAAGTGTTCCCCGTAGCGATAATAACCCCCACGGATTTTTGATCGAACGTTGGCAAATCCTGGAGAATAGAGATTTAAGTGTAAAGAATAGGTAAAAGGTGGAATATGTTTAAGGATAAGGCAGACAGGAAAAGCAGCCAAGGGAAAAGCGATTTAGCTTCGGAATTGATCGCTGTAAAAATATTACGCTTTCAAAGGCGCTGGGCAAATTGGATGAACGGCAAAACAATGAAGATGAGCAGGCGCGGGCAAATAGGTGCATTAGCAGGGCTCTCGGTTGTTTGTTTGTCTTTCTGTTTCTATATGGTTGCAGGGAACAATGGGAACGCGAAAGCTTTATTACTGAACCCGGATTACGCTATCACGGTTAGGTCCCCATACCTTCTGGGGACTAGCGGTGAATTGATGATGGATAGTTTGCGCTTACGTGAAGCCTACGGGAGGATCATATCCTTTAGGGCCTATATGGACAGCTTGGGAAAAACACCTGAGGGGCGGAAAACCTTGGAGCATATGCTGTCGTCCCGCCCGGGTATGGTAGATAGTCTGTTGGAAGCGGAGAAACTATTGAAACAATGGTTCAAATAAGTATGAAGAAGGGATATAGGCATGAATTTTATGATGATGGATAGCAATTGACTGTTTGCAATTGATGTGGTACTCTATTTTTCAGCGAAAATTGTGAAGAGTGGTTATAAGGCATGCAAGCCTGTTCAGTGGAATCGGGGGATTTGAACTTGCAGCAGAATGGATGGGATGGAAGAATGTATTTCACTGCGAAATAAATCCATTTGCAAGAAGGGTGTTAAGATATTATTGGCCCAATTCATTTAGTTATGGCGATATCAGGGAAACGGAATTTAGCGAGTGGAAAGGAGAAATTGACATACTATCGGGAAGCCTACCTTGCCAACCGTTCAGTGTTGCCGGACGAAGGGCAGGCAAGAAGGATGACCGCTACCTCTGGCCGGTTATGCTGCGGGCAGTTGAGGAGATCAGACCTCGTTGGTTGTGTAGCGAGAACGTTACTGGAATCCTTTCAATGGTACAATCCACGGTTACTGCAACTAAAGTGGGAAAGCAAGCCACTTTTCTCGGTAAGGCGTGTGATGAAATCATTGAAGAAAAGCAGGAATACATCACGGAAACGATCGGAAAAGATCTTGAATGCATCGGATATTCAGTCCAGGTTATGGTTATTCCGGCTTGTGCCGTCGGGGCGCCGCACCGCCGGGATCGTGTCTGGTTCATCGGCAGGCAAAATAAAGAGGACTTCCTTAGCAGGAAAGACCGTAGGAAGGCAAAAGAAGGGAAATGCGCGGGTCGGTATGGAATCGGTAAACAAACTTTTGAGGGACCGGATGCTGCCGACTCCCCGGGCGAGAGCCGCCGGAGGGAACTGTTCGAAAGACCGGGGCAGGGGCAATCTGGAGGATGTCATAGCCAGTTTGGAATTGACAGAGCCTGGAGGGAGTTCCCGACTCAACACCCGATTTGTAGCGGAATTGATGGGCTTCCCTTTGAATTGGCTGGAATTACCTTTTCAAGATGGAGAAGTGAAACCATTGCAGCCTACGGAAATACGATAGTACCACAGGTGGCAAGGGAAATTTTCAGGAGCATTCAGCTTGTTGAAAACGAAAAACCGGCCTGTAAAATTTGAGTGACGGGTGATAGTAGAATTGTGTTTTTACAGGAAAATTTAGGTGAAGATGGAAAATGTGGGGTATAGTGAAAAATTTTTAAGGGAACGGAAATTTATGATGGTAGTTCCGTTTTTGGTGTTGCCATTTATTACCATGTTGTTTTGGGTGTTCGGAGGAGGTAAAGGAGATGTTGAACAAACGGCGGAAGTTACACAAACCGGTTTAAATATGCAGTTACCCTCTGCTGCAAACCCGGAGGATTCCACTTTGGATAAAATGGCTTTTTACTCCAAGGCAGATAAAGACTCCCTGGAGCACCTTCGTCAGGTTGCCAGCGATCCTTATTATAAAAACATGGCATTAGGTGATTCAGGTCTTTCGACAGCGGATGCAAATTCAGCACCCGGTCCGGAAGAGAAATTATATGGAGCGTCACGTCCGGATGCCAACGAAGCGAAAATATATGAAAGGTTAAACCTGCTCAACAAGGCATTGAATGAACCGGAAGCAGGAAGTAATGAGGTTCCCGCGAAGCGGACCAATAGGCCTGATCCGGCTGTTGAAGCTAAAGATATCGATCGTTTGGAAAACATGATGAATGCCATGCAGGAAAGTGGCGGAGAGGACCCGGAAATGAAGCAGCTCAGTGGCATGTTGGAACGTATCCTTGATATTCAGCATCCGGATAGGGTTCGTGATAAATTACGTAAAAATTCCGCAGCGATGAGGGGACAGGTGTTTGCGGTTTCTGCCAATCCTCCGGAAGAAGCGGTGAGCGTGCTTGACAGCGCAGGTGCGGTATCATTCCCGCATGGCAATAATGGTTTTTACTCGCTCGAAGCCCCCTTGGCTGATTCAGTTGAAAGCAATGCCATTCGGGCAGTTATACATGAAACACAGACCCTAGTGACCGGGGCGACCGTTAAGCTGCGATTATTGAATGATATCTATATTAATGGTCAATTGATACCAAAAGATCATTTCGTTTATGGAATTGCCGGTGTCAGTGGCGAACGCTTAACTATTTCCATTCAAAGTATACTCTATGGAAATTCCATATATCCGGTTAACCTGATCGTGTATGACCTGGATGGGGTGGGCGGTCTTTATATCCCCGGCGCCATTACACGGGATGTTGCCAAGGAATCAGCAGAGCGATCGATGCAAAGTCTTGGGCTTTCCGCGCTAGATCCTTCCCTCGGAGCGCAGGCGATGACTGCCGGTATCGAAGCTACCAAAAGTTTGCTGAGCAAAAAAGTCAAACTGATCAAAGTAACCGTAAAGGCAGGATACGCCGTTGTTCTCAAAGATGAGAACCGGAAAGGTGAAGGCTAATATCGTATAAATAAATTAAGAGATGATGAGAACAGGATTGTGGGTTTGGATCAGTTTAGTGATCATTTTGGTAAGTTGGGTTCCGTGCGTGGCTCAAAATTCGCTTACACCGATCGGGTTAAGTATTTCGAGTGAAAAGACGACCAATCTAATTTTTCCCTTTTCGATAAAAAGTGTCGATAGGGGCAGTAAGGACCTATTGGTCCAGAAGGCAAAAAACGTCGAGAATGTCCTGCAGGTAAAAGCAGCCAGCTGCGATTTTGGTGAAAGTAATCTTACGGTTATTACCGCTGACGGAAACTTATTTTCCTTTTTGTTGGTTTATGATGAACGGCCGTCGATCCTCAATTTACGGCTGACATCGGATGATGGCAGCGCTCCGCTTGTACAATTTTCGGATTTTGGTGATAACGAAAGCAAAATTGCCAAAGTTTCCGAATGGATTGCGGCGAGGAAACCATCCATCAGAGGGAAGAAAGAAAGGAAATTCGATATCCTCATGGCGCTGGAGGGCGTATATATTGATAACGACCTCCTGTTCTTTAAAATTCGATTGGAGAACAATTCACAGTTGAATTATGATGTTGATCAATTGCGCTTTTATATCCGCGATAAGAAGCAGTCAAAACGAACGGCATTTCAGGAAGTAGAGCTTAAGCCGGTAAAGATTCATGGTGATGCCCAACGGATTCGTGGGGAGTCTTCCCACTCAGTTGTATTGTCCTTTCCAAAATTTACAATTCCGGATAAGAAAATCATGGTAGTGCAGCTATTGGAAAAGAACGGCGGACGCAACCTGGAAATTCAGGTAAAATATAAAACGATTGCTGAAGCAAGATCGGTTAAATATTAAGTAATGCGAATATATCATAGCTTACTCAAGGATTTAATAGTGTATCTGGACTTGTGGGCGAAGGATAATGGGGACAATTATTTTGGGTATGAGAAAGGCGGAGACTACAGAGGGGACAGGATAATAGATTCCTTCCCTACCAAAAAAGAGGCGGAAAAGTATTGTGTCGGCAGGGAACAGTTTTATGCGTATGAATCAATCGATCTCGCGCTTAAAGCGCTTCGGGCAGCAGCGCAAAATACCGGACTGAAAAGCCTGCAGGGATTGGAGCTGGATGTAGAAAAGACCATTGAGAATTATAAGAATGGGTTAAAATTTAAGAATAGAAAAACCAAATTGAGATGAACATGAAAAATTGGAATTTTCTGGAGCGCCAGATGAAGGACATTGGGTTTCAGCCGGAAACAATTGCGCAGGTAAAAATTAACATCAGTGAAGGTATTCCCAATTTTACGGCGAGGGAACAGGTCGAGCTGAAGGATGGTGATGTGCGGGTTACCAAACCGAACCTTACGAAAGCTAAGGAGGGAGATATGTACTGGCTGAACAACTATTCGCAGACCTTGATTTCCGAACAGGGCAGAAAAGTGAATGAAACGCTGGTGTATGTTGATAAATCCCACAACCTAACGTTGGATGAGGTGACCAAAATTCAACGCGGGGCGGGCATTGAAAGGGAAATGTTGGACAAGCAACAGAATCCTTATATAGGCTGGTCAGCCATTGATGAAAGGAAGATTAATCCCAAGCATGGAATTGCGGAAGTGAAACCATTCCACCCGAATTTTGGATTTTCGGCAGAGGCGGCCGTAAAGCAATATGCCATCGCGCTGCCTGAAGATGGCCTGGAAAGGTTGCGTCAAGGCGAGCGGGTGAAGGGCATAGGAGAGCATGATGGGAAGGAGTATCTCGTTGCTGTCAATCCGCCTGTTAAGTCCTTATTCATCTGGCATGCTGACTCCAATGTAGCATTGACCAAGAACGAACGTCAGGAACTGCGGGCGGATGGCATGACTGAAGGTGAAAAGGCTTCCAATGCGCAAAGCCAGCGATCAAGGCAAAGTGTAGGTATGCCCTGATCAGGCATCGGCGTATGGATAAAGAATCGCCGCTACTTTATGCGGCGATTCCATTTTTACTAAACAGAAAGGAGTATGTATGAATACCAATAGGATTTTGGATGAAGTCAACCGTTGGGAGACCAATGAGGAAAAACTTAGTAAAATCCTGCCCAATTCGGTTTCCAACGGAAAGTTTCTCAAACTGAAATTGAATTTCTTTGAGAAAATCGAAGCCAAATATGGCGGTACGAAAGACCTTGGCGAGCAGATGCTGTTGGCGAAGGTCCGGGACCGGGCTAAGGAAATAGAAAGGTTGATTTATCCCAAGAAGGCTAATAGATGGTGGCAGCGCTTGTTCAGGCCAATATTCCGGCAATTTGATCTTCGTAAGGAAAGGGTTGCGATTGGAAAGCACAATGAAGGTCTAAAGCAGGATTTAGTTGATCAGGGATTCAAAGGGGCGATCCCTGAACTGGAGCGGAAGATAAGCGAAGGAGCCAAATCCATCATCGTGCAAATGTCCTACTTTACTACTTCCAGGGAAAAAGTGGATTTCCGCATTTCCTTCGAAAGAAATGACGAAGGGAAATATGAACGGAAGGGTGTAGAGGCGGCATTAACCCCGCAGGGGAGTGAAAAAACGGTCCGGCACAATTTCGTTGATGGTGAAAGTGTTATGCATGCATTGAAGATGCAGAGCCTGCTGGCCGGACGAGCCGTGAAAGAAGGGCCTGAATGGACGCAACTGGATTTTAATGACAGGGATGCTACAGGAAGCGCTAAAATGAGAAGTGTTCCGGTCTCGGATGGCTTCGATCTTTATGATCAGTTGGAAAGGGCGAAGCACCTGGTCAATCTTGTCGACGCCTACAGCGCCCTTGCGCGCGGTATTCCCTATAGATTTAAAGGAGATGTGGATGGTCAACAAAGAGATTTTACGTTGCATGCCGATCCTTTGAATGACCGTCTTTATGTGCTGGACCCGGAAGGCAAACCCGTTTCCTTAACCAATCTAAAGCGGGAAAATACATTCGAGGAATTTTCTTTATCCATGAAGGGTCAGGAGCATAAAAATGTGGTAAAGCATGGAATGTCTGTTGTTCGATGATGGGCATAAAATAGGAAGTAATGGAGTATTTGAATAAAGTCCTGCAAGGGGACTGCTTGAAAGTATTGGGTGATTTTCCGGATAACAGTATAGATATGGTCCTGTGTGATTTACCTTACGGCATGACCAACAATCCATGGGATCAGGTTATCGAATTGAATCGTTTGTGGAACCATTACGAGCGGATTGTGAAAGAAAGGGGAGTAGTGGTTTTATTCGGTGCAGGAAGGTTTACCGGGCAACTCATAGAAAGTAATCCGCGGTGGTTTAAGTATAAAATTGTGTGGTTGAAATCCAAATCAACGAATTTTCTGAATGCAAACAGGCAACCGCTGCGTAAGCATGAGGACATTTGTGTCTTTTACCGAAAACAGCCCATTTATAATCCACAAAAAAAATTCGGTCTGCCCTATGATAAAGGGTATAGAAATGATAAGCAAACCGGGTCTTATGGAAAGTTCGGACGATACAGGAGTATCAGCGTTGATGGGCTCCGGTTTCCGAGTGACGTACTGTTTGTAGAACAGGATGAACCCGTAGACTGGGCATACTTTGCGACAGCAGAACGGGATGGTATTTACCATCCGACCCAAAAGCCTGTCGAGCTGGGAAGATGGCTGATACGCACCTACACGAATCCGGGATGTGTAGTGCTGGATAACGCATGTGGCGCGGGCAGCTTTTTGGTGGCGGCAGTAATGGAGAACCGGGACTTCATTGGCATAGAGCTGAATAGGGAAGCCTATCATTTTGGAACGCGCATGGATTTCATCACTATATGTAATGAGCGTATACGGAAAGCTAAGGAAAGCGGCGGAACGATGTCGCTTTTTGTGATGATTATTCATTAGTACCCTGATGAAAAGAAGAAAATTTTGGACTCAGCAAATTTTTGATCATGAATACAGAGAAAGTTTTGAAGGATTTTTTTCAAAGTATTGAGAAAGATGGACGGATAGGCGTATCACATATCGGAATTTTTACGGCACTTGTCCAATTTTGGCAAACCCATAATTACGATCTCCCCATTCAGGCCTTTAGCCACCAGATCATGCCGTTGGCGAAGATCGCTTCCACCAATACTTATCACCGTTGTATACGGGACCTGAACGCCTACGGATATATACATTATGAGCCATCTTATAAGCGGAACCAGGGAAGCAAAGTGAATTGGATCGGAATGGAAAGCGTTAAAAAGGAAGTGGGGGAATATGTCGGGTAGCTTAGGGTTTAGTAATGGCAATTATTGAAAATCGGAAAATCCAACTTTACCGGGACGACGCAATTTCATTCTTAAAAAAACTACCTGATGGAAGTATTGATATCATCATATCCGATCCGGCCTATTCCGGGATGAACCAACGATTGAAGATAGGTAGCGGCAAAATAGTCGGTAAATATACAAAGGGGGAAAATAATGGAAGATGGTTTATGGAATTCGGAGATAGTGAAGAAAACTATGAACAATTCCTTGCTGAATGTTACAGGGTATTAAGAAGCAATAGACACATATATCTCATGTTCGATTCCTATTCCCTGATTACGTTAGCTCCTGTAGTTAGACGTGTTTTTGAAATAAAGAATCTGATCTGCTGGGATAAAGTTCGAATTGGTTTGGGTTATTATTTTAGGAGACGGCATGAGTTTGTCATAATGGCCAGTAAAGGGAAAAGAGCGATTAGTTTAAGGGGCATACCGGATGTTTGGCGCATAAATCGGGTAAATTCATATCGATACCCCACGCAGAAGCCGACAGAGGTCTTCCAATTAATGTTAAAAGCAAGTGCTGAGCGTGGGTTTATGGTGTGTGATCCTTTTTTTGGAAGTGGTTCATCTGCAATTGCGGCAATAAAGGAAAATTGCAGGTTTGTCGGTAGTGATATTTCTGAAACCGCCATAAAATTTGCAACTGAACGGGTGAACCAATTTTTAAAGTACGGAGTGGATGTATTTCAGAAAGATTCTCTTCTTGGGGATGATGAAATGCTGAGAAAGATTTTTCGTGAAGGGTTGGTATAGATCAATAATACTTCCCCAATAGCATATTAGGCGCAGTTGTGAACAATTATACTCTTAAAGAAGGAGGAATCAGAAAATGAGTGCGAAGGAGGTGGATGTTTCTCAGATTATAGTGAAAGGTGGGTTGTTATTGGATATAGATTTTAAAAATGAGTGTTTGATCGATTTCCATAATAGGAACCATGTAGTTCGGTTTTCTGAGTTGACTGAGAATGGAACCTGTTTCCAATTCGTTTGGGATGATTACCAAAAAAAAGTTTTCCCGAAGTTTAAACAGGAAAATTATGACGGTAATGTAAGTATAGGAAAGGATATTATGGCCTTGCCATTTTTTGGAGTATTGGTAACGATCCCTAAAGAAATCCTTCAGAAGCCCTTCCTCAATGTGGAGGAGATTGATAAAATTAACAAAAGCAGCAAACAACAGGGGTGGAACTTTCAAATGATGGATGATGCTACCTTTAACAGGTTTCACCGCAGACAGATACCGACGATCGACGTTGCCGGGCTTAAATTTTTCGTGGACAGCCGATTGGGTGAACTCCGTGAACATGATAGTATCATATCATCCATTCCATTAAGCAATGAATTTCTCAGTGTCTCCGGCAAAACCTATCAGTGCTTTTTTCACCTTCCTTCTAAGAAAGTTATGGAAGTAGATCCATTCACGGATAAGGCGCCTGCAGATGTGGTTATGCTAACGATCCCGCACCCGTTAAGGATGGACCCTGTCGGATGGAACTTTCGTGCCGGAAGAAACGGACTGGAATTGCTTTATGATTATCCGGTTCAACGGAATTTAAAGGCCGGAGTTATCGCTCTTACCGATGAGAATATAAAATCGGTAAACCGCTTTTTTCGCCGGCAGGATATTTTCAACGAGCTGGAATTAAAAACCATTGAAGCAAAGGAGAGCCGGTTTGCCGCAAAGCCCGGAGATATCATTCTCTACAATGTGCTTTATGAAATTGATACTGAGAATAAGCTATTGATTGAAGTAAAGAACCCCAATAAGGTATATTACTACGATAAAGCAGATGAAAATGGTTTTTATCATTTTCATCAGTCTTGGAGTGAAGATTTAAAAATAGGAAAGGCGGAGAGGGGGAGTGGGACCATCAGTGTTCCAGCTGAGATTTTTTCGAAGAAGCAGATTGGTGAGGAGCGAATCCGTGCTCTCAACTGGAAAAGTTTTGATAATGAGTGGAGATTTCGGATACTGGACCGGGAATTAGCTGATCGAATAAACGGACAGCTCCCCCGGGTCATGGTTGGTGGGGAGCAGTTTGTGCTTGATCCGGATTTTAATAAACTGATTGAAGCGTGGAATTTCAGGAAGCAGATTGATCTGAATAAAGCATGCTATTATGATGATAGTTTTATTTTGTTTCATAATCCCAAGACCTGCCAGCAAATCAAATTTGATTACAATATGATTAACGTACCTGAGGGATTCCGGCTCTTGCGTTTTGATGGATATAATTCACTCGACCCAATGGGTAATTGGTATGGGGATGAAGTAAACCTTCACTTGGAACAAATTCTGAGAGTTCCGCCGGACTTTAAACCTGGAGTTGATTTGGTTCCCGTGGAAGGAAGTAAGGTAGGTGAGCTTATGGCAAAGAATAGGCAATATCTTTCAGGTTTGTCCGAAAGGAGAGATAGAAGAAAATCCAAAGGAAATGGTTTATAGGCATTTACTGCATTCCTTAATAGGGTTTTAAAATTGGGATTTAGCGGGAAGAAAGGGAGAGTATGGAAAGGTGTGGGGCAGTGGGGTACATTTTTACTCCTATCTATGATCGGAACGAAAGGGCCATAAATATTCAGGAAGATAGGATTCGGCACTATGCCGATCGTTTTAATCTGGATTTGTTGAAACTGTTCATTGATAACGGTTGCAGTCTTTCGAATCGTACAGGGTGGTCAGTTATGCTGATGTATCTGTCTTCCAATTTTGGGAAGGTGAAATATATTATTGTGAAATGTCGGGAGCAGGTCGCGCCGGATGCTATACAACTTGCATTTGTTGAGCAGCACCTGCACCGGCTGGGGGTTCGATTGTTGTGTGTGGAAGGATGGAGCGATTAAATTTAGATGAAGCGGGTTATTATAGAGGGCCATGGAAACCATATAGCTGAAATAGTATTTGTTCTTCAAGGTTAAGGATTAGGTGAACTCTACCATCAATATCCAAATACAATGCTGCATCTTGGTCTTTTTTATCATTGTTTAAATTGATTCTTCAAATGATTGTTCAACGCTCGTTGAAGAATTTTGAAGAACTAGAATTTATTTTCGACAGAAGTAGTACACTCAGCTAATTTTTTAGTCTTTCAATTATACAGTGAACCTATCCTTCTACTGATGAAAGAACTTATATCTCTAAATACAATTTTATGAAACACATAGCAAATTTACCTGACCTGGAAAAGGATTTTATGGAAATGAAAGCGCAACTTGAAAAAGACTGTGGCAGAGTCATTAGTGATCATGAGGTGCGGCAATCCATGGCTTTTATGAAATTACTTGCTGATATAGTTGTTGATCTCGCCATGGAGGAATATAAACTGCAAGGTAAGTTAAGTAAAAATCCCGAGGGTTTTCATTATGATGGAGACCGACCTGTATGTGTAATTTGCAAGGGGCATGCATCCGGAGAAAGGTCATGGTATGATTCCAACGGTTTAAAGTGTATACATTGTCAATCCGCAATAAACCAAGGTGTTATTCCGGAAAGTGTTGCTAAAACGGAAGATGGTCATTATACCTTAGCAGAATTGCAACACCTATTCAATGCCAAACCTTCTACCATACGGAAAATGGTGAAGCTCAATATAATAAAGGAACGTATCATATTAAATTTGGAAGAGAAGAAAGTTCATTTCCGTCTCTTTTTACTGGATGACACGCCGGGGTTTTTTCCTCCCAAAGATTTGCTGAAGGTAGGAGGTCCTGTTAAAGAGGTCGATGAAAATGGGAATGAAGAGTATGCGTTTTATCCCTGGTATTATTTTGTTGATCCAATCGAGCATTTAAAGGAATATGACATCGTTCATTATTTAAAAATTACCAGCCAACAATAGTTTCGTTTAGCGTGTAGGTAAGGTCTTTAAAATTGGTGTCAATTTGCAATTCTTAATGGAAGATTCAAGGTTGCTGTATGGATATAGACTGTTGTTTATTTTCAATTGGCTGAGGATAAATAATCTTGTCCTCCTGATCATTGGAGAAAATAGCAAAGAAGCAAGGAACGGGATACTGTTTCAATGGACGTTCAAAGACTAAGCCTGCATCAATGTCCACTTTAAGGCTTTGGACCGGATTAAATAGCGGAGACAATTTATCATAGTGATTTTCCTCTAGCCAGTCGAACATATGTCCCAGCAATACACCAATTTGGTAAATGTTCTCTTTAACAAAGGGTTCCAGGCATACGAACCGTTTACTATTCTCGAATTCATAACGTTCAAATGTACACTGAATAAAATACACCTGATCGATACAGGATAGTTCATTATTATTCTTTGAAGTAACCAACTTAAATCTTTCAGTTTGCATAGTGAAGTATTTTTGTGATTAAAAAAGGGAAGTATACTCGAATTTAAACTAAATTTGTTATATCTATGTTGGGATTTGACAAAAATGGGGATTTATTAATGATTGTTATCTGAATTGTTTAGCCTTGCAAAAGATCTTTCCTTGGCAGTGTATCTTGAAAATTGGAATGTTGCTCGCCGACCACACGCAATTGGCTGAGGTTTGTATAGTTTCGCATATGAATTCGAAGCGGTATATTGTTACCCTGTCCGAGTTGGTTGGATAACCACCCAATGCAGAAATATGGTTCTTTAATTGATGACTTATGACATGCCATCGCTCGAATGAGGTTCGGATTAAATTCGTTTTCCTCCTTAGCTATGGTGCAGGATAGATTTTTATGCAGCATTTCATCATAGCCATCCGGAATATCAAAGGGATTCGTTGATTTCTTCCAGGGACATTTTGCGCATTGTACTACATGCTTCAATTTTCTTTCTCCCTTCATTTTTGGAAAGTATTAATACCGGCAATTTAAATCAATTTAAACAAATAGTGTTCATTGTCTGCAAGCCTAAACGGTAAATATTTATATTCAAGAAAACTTTTGTTTTAAGAGTATTTTATTGTTTATACATTTGCGACAGCTATGACACTTGCAGAGTTAAAGGATTATTTCGATAAAAACCCACCTCCCCTGGAGGTTAATTGGAAACCCTGGGCAAAGATTATTAATAGTAGAGTATTCCTGGAGAATGCCTATATGTGCATTGAAAATTTTAATGGAAATTATGAAAGGTGTCCGGAATATTGGCATTTAAAAGAACTATATGAGGATATAATAGCGGATAAAATCCAGCCTCTTTAGAGTTAATGCAAAGATCTTGATAATAGAAAGACATTTTAAATGGCACTCGGGGAGCCGCATTTTCTGCATTTCAGAATCTTCTCCGTTTAACCTCCGATCGGCGCTGGAATTTAAGGTTAGACTGGATGCTTCCCGGATGACTATTTTGCCGTCGACGGTGAAATATCACAGTTCGGTTTACCGATTCTTTGTTGAATTGATTTATACTATTATTGGTATTCTGGGCCCAACGTAGCCAACTCCCGTTTTGGGCGCCCTTTATGAAAAATTCGCGTGGTATTATTGCAAGTACGGCGTAGTTTCCAATGCGTTTAGGGAACACGCAATAAAGATGGTTTCGCATATCCTTGGGGTCATTTATTGATTCAGTGCCCCGGAAGTCAAAAATTATCGGTACAGTACTATATGACCAAGCAGTAGGAAAGTGTTCGTCCGGAAAGGCTACACAAAATACTGCCTCTTTTATTTCTTGAAAATCATCTTTCCGACTGAAAAATCTCGTATAATCATTTTTTAGTCGTGTGCCATCAACAACCCAGACCATTTTTTTGTAAAAGGCCTCACGCAAATTTCGCTCTTGGGGAACAATATGCGAATGTTGGAATTCAATTACCAGTTTATGCAGGGTGTAAATGTCGGCAATATGCTTTTCTCCCGTTTGTTCATCGCATAAAGAGGTTTCCTGCCACTCTTCAGGGAAGTTGTTTTTCCATGAGCGATGCCATTCTGTTTCGTTTTCCCACCACGGATCACAATTGCGGATTTTTTTATGTGCCCAGTGGCTTATTTTGATCTCACCGCATTTAGCAATTAACTCTGCACTGCAAATTGGACAGACACCCACAGCACCTTTGGTCGCTTCGGTCTTTTTACTATCAACCAATGCAAATTTCATTTATGGGTAGTTTTGTACTCTTTTTGATTGTGACTAGGTAAATATAATGAATTCATTATGTTATTGGTGGTATTTGCAGGTAAATTTACAGGAAAAATAATACGCAGGATGTCATTAACTATGCGCTTAATCCCGAAAATTTTCTGGGTATAGCGTATCCATGGAATCGGATTGCCAAAATTCTTTACTTTCAACATCCATAATGGTCAATCTGCCCGAATGACCGGCTCCCGTATCAAGGTTTGTAATGTTCAGGATTGTAGATGGCTTGTCGCAACCCCAATGAGTCAACGGGGTATGTCCAATGAAGATATCGCTGAAGTTTGTCCTTATTTTGAAGTCGTTCTCACCTCCATTACTTTCTTTCCATGCCACAGCATCCAACCATAAGTTTCTGTCCCAGCAATAGACATTGGCTTCCTGCTTACGGAATGGTAGGCTTCGATCAAATCCACCGTGAACGAAGCATCTTTTATTTCTGTCGATGAAAAAAGGCCTCTGCTTTCTGAAGAATTTCTTGTGCGAAGCTGGGATATCAGAAGAAGTTAAAGAGGTCTTGAAACCGGTATTGGTTGGAAAATAAACTCCATTTTTCTGCGTGTGCTTAAGGTATGATATAATTGTTCCTTTACCACCATAATTCCAAAATCCGGGATGAAAATCTGTTTGAAGAAACTCATTGAACCATTCATCATGGTTGCCTTTTATGGCTATAAGATTCTTAATTTTCAATAGCTCTTCCACACATTCAAAAACCTCACCGTAACCATCTACAACATCACCAAGTTGAATAACTGTGTCATTTTTATAGTCTATATCGGCTCTTTGCAGACATTGATTAAGAGCTTTGAAACCTCCATGAATATCCCCAATGACATAAGTACGTGAACTCATTTTTCCTTTCTTAAATTATGTACAGTGAATACCGATCTTTAGCCGATGTTAGAATGCCTCATATTTAGGACTTCACGTATTTTATTGTTGTTAGGTTCCATGAAGCGTTTGAATTTAATGTATCAATTAATCTTCAGTGCGAGGCCTGTTAATGCCTATTTGATTTATCCGTATAGAGAATCAAAGATCAAAGGTGTCCTCGGAATCGCCTTCAGGATCGCGGTATACAAGTCTCCCGTGTTTTTCAAAGTCTTCAAGTGCTTTGGATATTGTAAATGGCATTTCCCATCCATTCATCTGAACATAAACAGTAGTTTCAACGTCAGTTATCAGCTCTCCGCTCAAAGCTTCGATTTCCGCTTTCAAAAGGTTATTTATTTCCTTCGATTGTGCCGCTAAGGTTAACAGTTTGGAAAGTTCCATTAGGTTCAATGATAAATTGCTAATTTACAAAATGCAACACGAATATTCGAAGGTTAAATGAATTTTTCCGATATTTTAAAGTTTCACTTTCCCGTTTCCGGAATGGACCGGAAAGCAAAAATGGGGAGGAGAAACTGAGGTGAAATTATCGGTTTTTAAATTTGTTTCCTATGCAAAAAATTCATGCCATTCTGCTCAAAATATTCCCTTACTTTTCGGCTTCAGCTATTTATTTCCACTATCCACTTTTTCTGCCCTGGAATTACATCAATTCTAACGTATTCGTTTATATCAGAATACGGCCTAATCCAATCAATATATTCTGTAAAGAGGGGGGAAGATTAAGCTGTTGTACAGTCATGTATAGAAAAGTCGAAGCATAATTCGAAAGGAAATCCGATAACCCGCTACCGGGAAGGACAGTTGAGATCACATCTGTGATAAGACCTCCCCCATTGATCGCCTGGAATTCGGTAGGACTCAATTCAATAAAATCTAATTCTTTAAGATTTAATTCGCTCTTTTTCATTATACTTTATATTGTACTTATTTTCACAAAAATAATTTACTTGTTATCACAAAATAAAGCAAAGCCTCCTGTTCACTTTGTTCATTATCATGCATCTGTTATCGGTTCATATTATTCCCAAAAAACTTTTCACTTGCTGTGGAGGAAGCCTTTTCTATCCGTTATGTAAGCTGAAATAATTCAACATGGGTAGAATAGGTTGATTTTCGATTGAAAGATTAAGCAGTTTAGAAGAGTGGACATTTGTTGCTCCGCAAGTTCTTGAATGACGGTCTGTGGAGAAGATAAAGAGCTTCCAATAATGGTGGATATTTTCTCCAAAAATTCTAATATTGGTGATAATATTCCTCAAATTCGTTTATTTATCACTTCTTGTACCTTTATTTATTTTGTGGAAATGCTGTATATTTTCCCCAAAAATTGTATTTTTGGTGAAAATATACAGCAAGATGAAACGAAAAAAGCATATAGTTTTCCCGAAGCAACAGGTTTTGCTTGAGGGATTGGGGGAAAGGATCAGCCTTGCTAGGAAAAGAAGGAAATTTACCGCAACTCAGGTTGCGGAACGGGCAGGGATTGATAGAGGTACTCTACGTGCGGTAGAGCAAGGAAGTGCTTCTGTTTCTATAGGTGCTTACCTGAATGTGCTCCGTGTAATCGGCCTTCAGGACGAGATCAAAAAAGTGCTGGAAGAAGATCCGTATGGTAGAAAATTACAGGATTTACGATTACAGACAAGAGAAAAATAATGGCGAAGACAGATATTTGGATATATGCACATTGGAAGGGTATGGATGAACCTAAATGCATCGGTATACTTTCTGCCCATCAGGCAAAAGGAAATAAGATTTTCAGTTTTGAGTATAACAGGGCATGGCTTGAATCGAAGGAACAATTTCTTTTGGACCCGGATATCGCTTGGTATACCGGACCTCAATATCCAAATCAAAAGGATAATTTCGGTGTGTTCATGGATTCCATGCCGGATACCTGGGGGAAACGTCTGATGCAGAGAAAAGCAGCTCTACAAGCCATGGAGGAGGGGGTAAAACCCCGTTCACTTACAGAACTCGATTATTTGTTGCAGGTTCACGATTTCACACGGATGGGCGCGCTACGGTTCAAGCTTGATCCCGAAGGGCCGTTTTTGGATGATGACGGGGAAAGGCCGACGCCCCCTTGGGCCCACATTAGAGAGCTCCAGCAGAGTGCCGAAGCTTTTGAATCGGATGATGGCCATGATAAGGAATGGTTGGACCTATTGATTGCTCCGGGTTCTTCATTGGGTGGGGCAAGGCCCAAGGCAAATATTCTGGATGAGAAAGGACATTTATGGATCGCAAAGTTCCCTGCTAAAAATGATATGGTTGATAAAGCGGCTTGGGAATATGTCACCCACCTGTTGGCCGTAAAAGCCGGTATTACCATGTCCGACTGTAAATTGGAGTACATCCACGGTGATTTTGGTACTTTCTTCACGAAACGCTTTGACAGGGATGGTCAGGCACGGATACATTTCAGCTCAGCCATGACCATGTGCGGGCATAGTGAGGAATTGATTCGGGATAAAACCCCAAGTTACCTGGAAATAGCCGAATTCATCCAATATAATGGATGTGCCATAGAAGAGGATCTTCATCAGTTATGGCGAAGGATCGTTTTCAACATGTCCGTATCCAACACGGATGACCATCTCCGCAATCATGGATTTCTGCTTAGTGATGAAGGATGGCGGCTCTCGCCTGCCTATGATCTGAATCCTTCAACAGACAAAGGTGGACTTGGGTTGAATGTCGATTTATACAACAATGCACTGGATTATAGGCTGGCATATAGTGTTGGGGATTTTTTTCAACTCAGTAAGAGCGAGATGGACGAAATAGTCTCCGAAGTAACCGCTTCGGTTGAAACGTGGGAAAAGCTTGCTGAAGAGCATGGTATATCCAGGAGAGAAAGAGAGCTGATGGCTCCGGCATTTCTTCGGATGGGATATTAAATAAAATTATGCATCGAGAATGATATGCTTAGCTCGTTTCCAACACATACATAATCTATCAGATTTTTCGCAATTTCATTAAATTGCTGAATAAACGCTAAAATTTGTAAGTATATAATTGAATAAAATGAATCCAGATTCTATAGTGGAAAGGTTTTTTGATGGTACGGAGTATTTAGTTAGAGGAAAGCAATATCATTCTCCAATACCAGAAGAGCTAAGGCCGTGGTATTGTTATACAACGGATGGCGGCCATTCAATCCTAGCCTTGATTGAAAGTCATTTTGACCCGGAAAACGAAGAACTTTTGGATGAAATGTGTCCTTGTCCGGTAAAGTCGGTTCTAAGGAAGTACCGTATTTTTAAAGGGTATCCAGTGGTACCTTTAGAATACAATGATGATATAGGATTAGTAACAGATACTGAAGACGATGAGTTTTGATCAAAAGGCAATTGATTCATGGTTATAGGCATTCTCAACATGCGGATTTTTTTGAGTACTGTTGAGGTGCAAATGGCTTGAATCGAAGGAACAATTTCTTTTGGACCCGGATATCGCTTGGTATACCGGACCTCAATATCCAAATCAATAGGATATTTTCGGTGTGTTCATGGATTCCATGCCGGATACTTAGGGAATTGCAACCGCTCATAAGCATGCAGGAAATGTATCATTGAGTTGAAAGGTCGTGATCGCCAGATAGGAATTTTTCAAAGTATGGGTTGAATTATTTTTATTGGACGTATGGCCTATGCCTACATCACGATACAGAACATAGCCATACTGCTTATTTAAAAGGAATAGTTTTTTGAAAACGGTTGGGGATATAATAGGGGAGGTAATATTTTATTATAACATAACTGTACCATTTAAATGTAGCATCGTAGCGCAACTTCCGATGTTACAAGAAAGGTCGTAGCTTTGTAAAAAAAATGTCATAAAACGCTCTTGGGGCAGTAAAATGACCCGAAGTTTCATGTTTACGAGTGTTTACGGTTTCTACTGGATTTTCTGTTACTTACTTGTTACTCATAAAAATGAACGTTAACATAAACTATTGAATAATAGATAGATACAGTCTTTTGTTAAGTTTTGCATTGGCAAGTAAGTGCCGTAAATAGAAACACAAAAACCACCTATCGCGCTGATAGATGGTTTTTATCTAGAAAGTATAGCACGTAACTAACGTGTACAATCGGCTGTCCACGTACCATTATCGTTTGATACCAGCATTTTCAAGGTATTCGCGGTTATGGTAATGCCGGTAAGTCCATCACCTATACTAACGTAAGTGTTGTCCCCCTGTTGCTGGAACTTAACGCCATTAATGTTGGGGATGCTACTACCAAAATCGAAGGTATACGAATCATCGACTTTGACAACAGTTACACGGCCATCGTCATCCGCAATGGTCTCGCTTCCGTTGCTGAAGGTGATGGTTCCGTTGTATGTCCCTACAAAGAAATCGTTGTCTGCCGGATCGTCGTCTTTACTACACCCCACAGTAAACAAGAGCATGGCAATGGCCAACATGCCTAAAAATTTAATTTTGCTTTTCATAGTAATATAGATATTTAGCACTAGATAAGGCAAGCACCATGCCAAATGCAGTTGATGCAAATTTAAATGGCAAGAAGCTGTATTCGATTATCAAAGCCTCGGTTTTTCTAGGGAATCGTTTGGTGACTGATCCGGGATAATGAACCGTCATCCATGTATATGTTCTCTTTTTCCGTAAGATTGAATGAGCTTACCTTCAAATTCCAACCATTCTTTCCAGCGTTTATCCACATCTACATCGAGGGTGTATTTACGTGCAAAATTTAAAAAAGTAGTATAATGATTGGCTTCTGAGACCATGAGGTCATAATAAAATTTGGCCAATTCTTCGTCCGCTATATTTTGGGATAGCACGCGAAAACGCTCGCAACTGCGAGCCTCAATCATGGCTGCAAAGAGTAATCGATCAATAAAAGCGGTGTTTCGGCTGCCGTCTTTTTTAGAGAATCGCATCAGCTGGTTTACATAGTCGTCCTTCCGCTCTCTGCCGAGTGTATAACCTCGTTTTTTGATGATATCAATTACCATTTGGAAATGTTGCATTTCTTCAATAGCAATCGCCGTTAATTCGTGCACTAAATCTTCGTGTTCGGAATTGTTGGTAATTAACGAAATGGCGTTAGAGGCTGCTTTCTGCTCGCACCAAGCATGGTCTGTTAAGATCTCTTCCAAATTTGTTTGCGCAATATTCGCCCAACGGGGGTCTGTCAGTAGTTTTAATCCAAGCATAGCAAAGTCTTTTCCATGCAAACTTAGGGAAAAGCTTTTAATTTAGAAGGGACGATTGAATCGTTAAGTGGTTGAGTAGTTAAGTGGTTGAGTAGTTGAGTGGTTGAGTAGTTGAGTGGTTGAGTAGTTGAGTGGTTGAGTAGTTAAGTGGTTGAGTAGTTAAGTGGTTGAGTAGTTAAGTGGTTAAGTGGTTGAGTGGTTGAGTAGTTAAGTAGTTAAATGGTTAAGTGGTTAAGTAGTTAAGTAGTTGAGTGGTTAAGTAGGAAATAGCCGATTATTCGTAAGTGTTTGCTTTTTTTGGTACTCATGAGCTCCCTACGGTCGGTTAGCCAATGTGATATAGGTGGTCTGGGCAAGCCTAATGCTTACTGCTTATAGCTTATTGCTTATTGCCTATCGCCTAAAGCCTTTAATAAAATATGTCCGGATTATTGTAACATCCCTGCCTATCGTGAAGATTCTCGATAGGCAGGGGGGGAATATTAAACAATACGTTTAACTGATGGTATCCCGCTTAATACTTGTATTGTTGATTATACTGTGTACCGGAACCTGCAATTGTTTGCGAGTCTTCTTTGACTACTTTTCCATCAACTTCTGCTTTATAGCTGAATTTAATTGGAACCTCGTCGAAGTTTTGGCAGGAAATGACGACTGCGGCTTGAGCCAGTGGAATGTTTGACTCAATTACGTAAGTACGTTTGCTTGGAAAATCTTCTATTCTTACGGATGGTTCGTTGGTTCTAACCTGACCATCCACTTTCCAAAGAGTTGATTCTTGATAGTTTGTAGGTACACCGCCAAAAGAAAAACTTGCAGTTTCATCTTCGCCCAACCCTTCCGCCGTAACCGTGAATTTGTATTTATGGGTGTCAAAATCCTGCGGTTGTGGATCATCGTCGTCCGAGCAGGCGTTCATGGCCAATACACTGGCCGCTAAAAAACAGGATAGAAAAAATCGTTTCATAAGTGTAATTAATATGTTTTAAACTTTTGTTCTTAATTATCGAGGGATATAACTTCTTTATAAAGGCCCGAAATAATTTTCCCAAAGGTATACAGCTGAGAAAAGCTGAGCAATTCCGGTTTATGGGTGTTTTTTTCTACTGGTTTTCCGGTAGCGATCCACATCAGCAGTCTTTCACATTGAAGCGGAAATTTTTGAAAGGCGAGTATAAGGTCAACGAAATGTAATTCAATCCACTTATTATCAATGTTTCGTCATTTGCATCTCTATCAATAGGGATATCGGGAAAAGTCGATATATATTTGCTGCATGGATCAATTGGCGATTTTCAAAGCACTCTCTAATAAGACCCGGTTGGATATCCTCCAATGGCTTAAAGACCCTGAGCGGCATTTTCCTCCACAGGAGCATGCCGACTTCATGGAAGTTGGGGTTTGTGTAGGAAAGATACAGGAGAAGTGCGGCATGACACAGTCCACGGTGTCAGAATACTTGGCCCTGTTATTAAAGGCCGGTCTACTGGAAGCAACAAGAATAGGACAGTGGACCTACTATAAACGTAATGAGAAGGCCTTTGAATTGTTAGGAGACTTTGTAAAATCGGCGCTATAAATTAAAAGTAAAAAGCTTGCCTCCCGTAGGGAGGGTAAAAATTCAAAAGAATGAGTACCACAAAATTGTTTGAGCCTTTTCAACTGAAGTCGTTGAATTTAAAGAATAGAATCGTTATGGCGCCTATGACACGGTCATTCTCGCCGAATGGTGTGCCCACAGATGCAGTGGCTGCATATTATAGCAAGCGGGCTGCAAGTGATGTAGGGTTAATTTTATCAGAAGGTACGGTGATTGACCGCGTATCCTCTTCGAACGACCCAAATATCCCGCATTTCTATGGCGAATCGGCCTTGGCCGGCTGGCAGCAGGTGATTAAGAGTGTACAGGCAGCAAGAGGCAGCATGGGGCCGCAGATATGGCACATGGGTATTATGGAAAATCACCATTCCGGTTGGGTTCCTGCAGCACCTTTTGAAGGGCCTTCAGATTTGGCAAGGCCGGGGTTTTCCAATGGGAGAGCCATGAGTGAAAAAGACATTGAAGACACCATACGAGCTTTTGGTAGCGCGGCAGCAGACGCAAAGCGTTTAGGCTTTGATTGTGTTGAGATACACGGGGCACATGGTTATTTAATCGATCAATTTTTCTGGGAAGCCACCAATAACCGAACAGATATTTATGGGGGCAAAACCTTATCCGAACGTTCACGTTTTGCCATAGAAGTCATCAAAGAGGTTAGAAAACAGGTTGGGGAACATTTTACCATTATTTTACGCCTATCGCAATGGAAAGGGAGCGATTATAGCTATAAACATGCAAAAACACCTGCTGAGATGGAAGCATGGTTGCAGCCCTTAGCCGACGCAGGTGTTGATATTTTTCATTGTTCACAACGTCGTTTTTGGGAAGCAGAGTTTGAGGAATCTGACTTAAACTTTGCGGGTTGGGCGAAAAAGTTGACAGGAAAGGCTACCATTACGGTTGGGTCTGTTGGCTTGTCCGGTGAGTTTTTAGCCGCGTTTAGAGGTGAAAGTTCCAACCCTAGTTCGTTGGATGAGCTTATCCGCCGATTGGATAGGGGGGATTTCGATCTTGTGGCTGTAGGACGTGCACTTTTAGCGGATCCACTCTGGGTTACGAAAATACGAGATAATCGTTCGGATGAATTAAAGGGTTTTACCCGAGAAGCCCTGGTTGAGTTGATTTAATTTAATCATGCTTTCTGATAAGAGACCTGCCGGTAGCGATTTTGTAATGACATCTGCGGTGCATTAGACATTGTTAATGCCGACGGGTCCTTCTATTTATAAACCTCGCCGTATCTCAGGCAACACCCAAAATTTCTCAAAAAGGGAGCAAAAGATTCAAATATTATATTGAACTAACAAAAGTGTTGCCATAAATGCAATAATTTTCCGTCCTTTACAATAACATTATGCCACGGGAAGAAAGTTCTTTGTGGTTGAGAAGAGATAGATGAAAGGCCAGCTTTCATGAATACCTTATAAAATAAACGTGGATGGCTAATCGCTTTTATGTGCTAAAAGGCATTATACGTAAAAGCGTTGCTCGCTTGTTCTATTTTGTATGTCAGATTCACGATGGATAGGCTAATTATCAAAGTTTATATAATCAGAATAAAACCACATGAGCGAAGATTTTCTTCAACACATTTATGAGAAACAGCATCGGGTAGAAGTAGTTCCCTCCAATAAAGTAATAGCGGAATGGGCCTTTAATTTATTGGATTTAATTTATCCGGAACGACTTACTTCTCCTAAGCAGAGTTTAACGGGGATACGGGAACGTTTTTTAAGTTTGCAAAGCGATTTGGTGAAACTTTTGGACGCAACAAAAGCTTGCAAAGACTGTAATAATCAAGCGGTAGCAGCAATTTTTTTTGAGCGCGTTCCTGACTTGTATCGTGTAATGAATACCGATGTGGAAGCTATTTTAAATGGTGATCCGGCTTCGCGGAGTAAGTTTGAAATTATTCGTACCTATCCGGGGTTTTTGGCAATTTCTCTCTATCGTATTGCTCACGCTTTGTTCAAATTGGAGGTGCCATTAATACCTCGGATATTAACAGAGCATGCACATTCGCTTACGGGGATCGATATTCATCCGGGTGCGGAAATCGGCGAGTATTTATATATCGACCATGGTACAGGGATCGTAATTGGAGAAACTACGGTTATCGGTAATCATGTTAAACTTTACCAGGGGGTAACTTTGGGCGCGTTAAGCGTGGAAAAGTTTATGGCTAATACGAAACGACATCCGACCATTGAAGATTATGTAATAATTTATGCAGGAGCTACGATTCTGGGAGGAGATACGGTGGTAGGAACACACTCGACAATCGGCGGTAATGTTTGGCTTACGAAAAGTGTTCCTGCGGGATCTACGGTGTATCATCAATCGACTATCAAGGTAGTGGAAGCGGGTATAGGAAGTACCATCGTTGACCCTGGAAAGAAATAGGTATTTAAATCAAACAATGGGGTTAAGAGCATTAGTTTATTGAAATGGACATTATAGAAAGTATAGGTAATACACCGCTGGTTGAAATCAAGCGTTTAAATAAAAATCCAAAGGTAAAGTTATTCGCTAAGTTAGAGGGGAATAATCCGGGTGGAAGCGTGAAAGACAGAGCTGCCTTGAATATGATTCGCAGTGCGATGGAACGAGGTGAAATTAAAGCAGGTACCCGTCTTATTGAGGCTACTAGCGGAAATACAGGTATTGCTCTTGCCATGATTGCGGCGATCTATGGACTGGAAATTGAACTGGTCATGCCGTCTAATTCTACGAGAGAGCGTGCACTTACGATGGAAGCATATGGGGCAAAAGTTACTTTACTTGAATCAATAGAGGTTTGCCGGGATTATGCCGAGGAAAAAGCAGCAAATGAGAATTTTTTTATCCTAAATCAATTTGCTAATCCCGATAACTATATGGCCCATTATAAAACTACAGGACCGGAGATCTGGAACGACACGGCAGGAGCCATTACCCATTTTGTAAGTTCAATGGGTACTACGGGTAGTATCATGGGCAATTCTATGTATCTGAAAGAGAAAAGTAAGGATATACAGATTGTAGGTTGTCAACCTACTGAAGAATCGTCTATACCGGGCATAAGGCGTTGGCCGGTGGAATACTTACCGAAAATATTCGACCCTTCGCGGGTAGACCGAATTATTGACGTGTCTCAGCAGGATGCTACACTTCGTGCAAGACAAATGGCCAAAGGGGAAGGCATTTTTGTAGGAATGAGTTCCGGTGGTGCGCTGCAGGCAGCACTTCAGGTGGCGGATGAGCTAGAACATGGGGTTGTTGTCTTTATAGCTTGTGATCGGGGTGACCGTTATTTGAGCAGCGATTTGTTTGGGTAGGGAGAGGGTATGACCTCCATTAAATGAAAATAAAATTGTAAATGCGATTTTATTTTTGTTAACTTTATATAACCAATTAGAAAGGAGGTTATTATGAACCTAATCCACAGAATCGAACATTGGGGTGATGCACATCACCCTCGCTGGATGGATGCTGTTAGAATTGTATTGGGTGTTGTTATTTTTGCTAAGGGTGTAAGCTTTATAGCTGATACGGATTCGGTAGCGCGTTTACTGGAAAATACCCATTTCCAATTATCCATTTGGTCGGCTGTGCATTATATTGCTTTTGCGCATTTGGTTGGCGGGATTTTTATCGCGCTGGGATTAGTAACGCGAGTGGCCATTGCCTTTCAGCTGCCAATTTTATTCGGTGCAGTGTTTTTTGTAAACATTACCAACGGTTTTAGTTTCTTAAACTCAGAATTCTGGTTCTCGCTAGTGGTTTTGCTATTATTAATCGTTTTCTTCATTGTCGGTTCAGGACGGTATTCGCTTGATCATGAAATGAGAAGGCCAGGTAATAAAAGATGGTTTTAGAAAATTACCTGAAAACAGGTATTTCGAGACCGAACAGCTTCTTTTAGCTTTGCTGTATAAACAAAGCTGTCTACATGTATTATATCAAATTTCATAACATTGATTAAGCTACCTTCTTAAGGAGGTAGTTTTTTTATTGTCTGTATTTAAATGGCTATCAAAAACCTTATATGTATCTTCCGGAACTGTTACTAATATCCGATCAGACGCATTATGGTTTTCACAATTTGCTCTATGAAGAAAAAATACCTATTCATTTATTTTCTTTTCCTCTTGGTTGCCTGCGCAAAAAAAAACGGAAAAGATTTCAATTCTGACTTTTCATTATATAAAGATTATATCACCGAATTTACGTCAGGCATTATATCGGCGAAGTCAACGATTCGTATCGTGCTCAATTTCAACAGAAAGGAATGGATGCCGAATCAGGAATTGGAATCCAATCTCTTTGAGATTACACCAAAGGTTGAAGGGAAGGTTATTGCTTTATCGCAAAATACGCTGATGTTTAAACCGAGTAAACGATTAAAGCAGGATACGGAATATCAAATTTCATTTAAGTTGAAGGAGTTGATTGATGTGCCTAAAGAACTGAAAGAGTTCAATTTCACAATAAAAACGATTAAGCAAGATTTTGTGGTGCTTAGCAGAGAATTGCAATCCTACAGTTCGGAATATCAATTTCAACATGCCGTTTTGCGGACAAGCGATGAGATGGACGTACAATCAGCGGCAAAATTGATATATGCCAAACAAGGAACGGGCAAGTTGCCTATTCGCTTTGATCAGATCAAGTCGGGGACTGAATTCCGCTTTATCGTAGATAGCATCAAAAGACCGGAAAAGGATGGATCGATTCAGTTAATGTGGGACGGAAGCGACTTGGATATCGATCAAAAAGGGGAGGAAGAAATAGAAATAGCCGCAAAAGGCCATTTTAAGGTGATGAAGGCTACAGTGGCTGAGGAGAATAATCAACTGCTTTTGATTAATTTTTCAGATCCACTCAAAAAAAGTCAAGACTTTGAAGGCTTGGTGACGATTGACTCAGCAAAAAGTTTGACGTATACTGTAGACGGGAATGTGCTCAAAGTGTTTTTGAGCGAGCCCCTTAAAGGGGAGCGACTCTTAGAGGTTTTCCAGGGCGTGGAAAGTGCACAAGGGACGAAGCTTAAAAAGGGTTATACAAAAAAAGTATACTTTGAACAAACAAAACCCGGTGTGCGACTGCTTAAAAATGGGACCTTACTTCCAAGCTCGAATAACCTAAAGTTGAATTTTGAAGCGGCTAACCTAAAGGCTGTAGATGTAAAAATTTACAAGATTTATCAAGATAATATTTTGCAGTTTTTGCAGGATAATGATCTAAATGGCAGTTACAATCTGCGAAAAGTTGCTTTGCCTATTGCGAAGAAGAAAATTGAACTGACGCAAAACCGATTATATAACAATGGGAAGTGGAATGTTTTTGCCTTAGATCTCGCTTCACTGATTAAGCCGGATCCAGGTGCGATTTATCATGTCGAATTTAGCTATAAAAAAGCCTACTCTATTTATCCATGTAGTAGCCAACCGGAAGAAAACCGAGAGGAGCCGGAAGAACAAAGCTTGGAAGACGAGCAAGCGTCTTTTAGAAGCAATGAGTCTGAAGACTATCCTTACTACGACGACTATAATTGGCAAGAGAGAGAAGATCCATGTGCTAATTCATATTATTATTACGACAACAAAGTGTCAACCAACGTCTTGGCTACCGACTTGGGTGTGATTGCTAAAATGGGTAAAAACGGCTCTTATTTTTTTGCCGTGAATAACATTGTAACAACCGAAGTGGTACCGGGAGCACATATCGAACTTTATGACTATCAACAACAGAAAGTTGCTGAGGCTACTACGAACGACGAAGGAATAGCGCACTTAGACCATACAAAAAGAGGATATTTTGTTATCGTAAAGAAAGATAATAGTAGTACCTATGTAAAACTTGAAGAAGGGCTTTCTTTATCATTAAGCAATTTCGATGTCGCCGGTAACGAGCTTGAGAAAGGTTTGAAGGGGTACATTTATGGAGAACGGGGTGTTTGGCGTCCCGGAGATACTTTGTTTCTTTCGTTTATGTTAAATGATCAGGCTAATAAGCTACCGGCAAATCATCCTATAAAGCTGCGGCTAACCGATCCTAACGGAAAGTTGTTTACCCAGCTAGTACAACGATACAATGAGCGTAATTTATACCGATTTGTTATTGCTACAAAAGATGAAGCTCCTACAGGAAATTGGGAAGCTGTTGTGAGTGTTGGTGGTGCCCGGTTTTATAAAAGTATCAAAATAGAAACCATTAAACCCAACCGTTTAAAGATAAAGAACAACCTGGCCGGTCGGGTGCTACAAGCAAATAGTGCAACAACTGATGAAATTTCGGTAATCTGGTTGCATGGAGCTGTGGCTAAGAATCTGAAAGCAGAAATGCAAGCCAAGTTTTATCAAATGAAAACTACATTTAAAGGCTTGGCTAACTATGTTTTTGATGATCCGGCACGCAGCTTTAGCACCGAAGAGGTGAACGTGTTCTCCGGAAATGTTGATGAAAACGGAAAAGCAACGATTGGTATCAAACCGCAGTTACATGGGCAAGCGCCCGGTATGTTGAAGGCTTCCTTCATTACAAAGGTATATGAAAATGGTGGCGATTTTAGCACGGATGTAGCAACAGCTACTTATTCGCCTTATCAAACCTATGTGGGTTTAAAATCGCCCGAACCGAATAAATACGGTATGTTGGAAACAGGTAAAAGCAATCGATTTGATATTGTAACGGTTGATGAAAAGGGAAGACCGAAGGCAGTAGCCAACTTGGAAGTGAAAATATATAAAGTGGATTGGCGATGGTGGTGGGATGCTTCGAACGATAACCTATCAAGCTATAGTGCTTCTTCCAGCAAAACACCTTTTAAAAGTTATCGTATCAGCGCCGGTACGAGTGGTAAAACGAGCGTGCAGTTTGTTGTGAACGATGAGGACTGGGGTAGATATTTTATACGTGTAACCGACTTGGACGGGGGGCACGCAAGCGGTGAGACGGTATTGATCGACTGGCCTTACTGGTCGGCTAAGACTAAAAATACCGATGGGACAAATGCAAATATGTTGGTGTTTTCTACCGATAAGCCAAAATACAATGTAGGGGAAAAGATGAAGATTTCCTTTCCTTCAAGTGAAGGGAGCCGAGCCTTGGTATCAATTGAAAGTGGCGCGAAGATTGTAAACACGTATTGGGTAAAAACAAAAAAGGGTGAGACGCAGCTAGAAGTACCTGTTACTTCTGAAATGGCACCCAATATCTATCTTTTTGTGACACTCTTACAACCACATGCTTCTACGCTGAACGACGCGCCTATTCGTTTGTATGGTGTGGTGCCTGTAGAGGTGTTGGATAAAGAAACCATTTTACAGCCCGTTCTTTCCATGCCGGATGTATTACGCCCCGAGCAAGCGGTTAGTCTGCAGGTGAAAGAGAAAAATGGAAGGGCTATGAGTTATACGATCGCTATTGTGGACGAAGGCTTACTGGATCTTACTCGTTTCAAGACGCCAAATGCTTGGGACAAGTATTATGCGAGAGAAGCCTTAGGTGTTAAAACATGGGATGTATATAATGACGTTATAGGCGCTTATGGTGGCAAGATCAATCAGGTATTCAGCATAGGCGGTGACGAGGATATTGGAGGTGGCGAAAATAAACATGCAGATCGCTTCAAACCGGTTGTGATTTATCTGGGCCCCTTCCATCTGTCGAAAAATGAAAGCAAAACCCATCGTGTCAAATTGCCGAACTATATAGGATCGGTTCGTACGATGGTGGTTGCCGGTGATGCTAAAACGAGCGCTTATGGAAGTACAGAAAAGGCGACACCCGTTAGAAGCCCATTAATGGTATTAGCATCGCTGCCTCGGAAGATTTCTCCAGGGGAAAAAGTAACCTTACCAGTGACCGTTTTCGCTATGGAAAATCAGATAAAGAATGCACGGGTCCAGGTAAAGGTAAGCAAAGGAATAAAAGTGCTGGGGTCGAGTGCCAAATCGCTTAGCTTTAGTGGTCTGGACGAGAAGATGGTGTACTTCGATTTGGAAGTAGGTGCGTTAACCGGAATGGCAAAAGTGGAAGTCGTGGCAAGCTCGGGTAATGAAAGGGCATCATATCCGGTGGAGATCGATGTCAAAAATCCGAATCCGATAACCCACGATTATAAAGAACTGGTATTGAAAGCCAACGAAGAGCAGACACTCACTTGGGAGCCTTTTGGTGTAGATGGTAGTAACAAAGCGCGTATAGAGCTTTCCTCTTTTCCTTCTATAGACCTTAATGCCCGGTTGAATTATTTGATTCAATATCCTCACGGTTGTTTAGAACAGACAACATCCAGTGTTTTTCCGCAATTGTACCTTGGCGATATTGTTGATTTAGAAGCTGCCAAGCGCGAAGCTATTCAACGAAATGTAGTTGAAGGTATCAGCAAACTCGCCGGGTTTCAATTACCGGACGGGGGATTTGTTTATTGGCCCGGCTTATCGTCAGCCGACGATTGGAGTACGTCCTATGCGGGGCACTTTTTGTTAGAGGCGGAGACAAAAGGATATGTTTTGCCGATTGATTTTAAAAACAAATGGATAAGCTATCAACAGCGAGCGGCAAGACAATGGCGTATGGAGACACATCCCGGTAGCGATTTCGCGCAGGCTTATCGATTGTATACCTTGGCATTAGCAGGTGCTCCTGATTTGGCCTCGATGAACCGTTTAAGGGAAACGGTAGGTATTTCTAATGAAGCTCGTTTACGTCTTGCTGCCGCCTATGTATTGGCGGGACAAAAGCACGCCGGTAATGAATTACTGAAAATTAGCAGTATCAATAACGTTAATAATGCTTATAGCTATTATTATTACGGTTCGCCGGAACGCAATCGAGCAATGGTGCTGGAAACTCTGTTATTGTTGAACCGAACGGTCGATGCATTTGCGCTTGCTACGAAAATAGCAAAAGACCTGTCGTCCGGTGCATGGATGAGTACCCAAACCACTGCTTACAGCTTATATTCGATCGCTAAATTTGCAAAATTGAATGGCAAAAACGGTGTTAATGCTCGTTTTAGTTACCATGGGCAAAGTGCGGATGTCAAAACTACAAAATCGTTTATAGACAAGGGCTTACAAATAAATAAGGGACTGAATAGTATCAAAATTAGAAACAATGATAAAAATACTTTGTATGTTAAACTCTTAAACAGTGGTGTTTTACCGGTTGGCCGAGAACAGGTAATTCAGCGAAATTTAACCGTGCAGGTTGAATTCGTAGATAGGGCAGGTAAGGCATTAGACATACATACCCTTAAGCAAGGTACGGAATTTGTTGCCTTGGTAGCCGTTAAGAACCAAAGCTTGGATCGTGTGGAGAATTTGGCATTGACGCAGATTTTACCTTCCGGTTGGGAAATTGTAAATACTCGATATACTGATTATGGGGCTTTTGGACAGAATAAAGCGGATTATATTGATATACGGGATGATCGAAGTTCTTTTTATTTTTCGTTAAACGGCAACGAGAGCCGCACGTTTAAGATTTTATTAAATGCATCTTATCTTGGCAGATATTATTTACCGGGGGTGCAGTGTGAGGGAATGTATGATCATTCTTTCTTAACGCGAACAAAAGGAACTTGGATAGAAGTTGTTGATTATTAGTTATTAGGTGTTAGCGGTTAGGTGTTAGGGTTTAGTTATTGGTTGTTAGTTATTGGTTGTTGGTTATTAGTTATTAGTTATTGGTTGTTAGTTATTAGTTGTTAGTTATTGGTTATTAGTGATCGGAATTTAGTTGCTGGTTATTGAACGACTTAACTACTCAACCACTCAACTTAATTCAGGCATAAAATAATAGTATGGAGACAATAGGCGTTAGGCTTACAGACCGCCTATTATCACATTGGCTAATTACGCACTCAACTACGCAAGCATTTAACTACTTAACGTAAAATAAAAATTGAATTGTTGAAAAAAAAGTTACTACTTGTTAAGCATTGGATTGGGCAAAATAAAAAGAAGAGTATAGCTATTTTATTCATCCTGTTGGTTTATTATTTTTCGTTGCCCCGAAAGCTTTTTGACGATCCGTATGTGACCGTAATTGAGGATACACAGGGACAGCTCCTCGGAGCGAAGATTGCATCTGATGGACAATGGCGTTTTCCTGAGCGGGATTCGCTTCCTGAAAAGTTTAAACAGTGCATTGTCAATTATGAAGATCAGCATTTTTATTACCATCCGGGCTTCAATCCAGTGGCCATGTTCAAGGCACTGGTTCAGAATACTAGAGCCAAATCCATTGTACGTGGAGGGAGTACGCTTACACAACAGGTAATCAGGCTTTCAAGGAACGGAAAGCGCCGTACTTATTGGGAAAAACTAATTGAGCTGTTTCTAGCCACCCGACTTGAGCTAAGGTATAGTAAAGATAAAATCCTGAATTTATATGGTGCGCATGCCCCCTTTGGAGGTAATGTAGTTGGACTTGAAATGGCTTCCTGGCGTTACTTTGGAACAGACCCAAACCAGCTTTCGTGGGCAGAGGCCGCTACATTAGCGGTCCTTCCCAATGCTCCCGGTCTTATTTACCCGGGAAAAAATCAACAGCTATTGCTCAAGAAAAGAAACCATCTTTTACATAAGCTCTATCATGAAAAACTGATTGACTCGCTTACTTATACGCTTTCTCTTGCGGAACCACTGCCTCAAAAACCGTATGATCTACCGCAAATTGCTCCACATTTACTGGCTAAATTAACCAAAACAGACCGTGGAAGACGGATAAGGACAAGCCTGCAATTAGGTCTTCAACAACGTGTTAATCAACTGGCTAAACAATATTATCTCCAATATAAACAAAATGAAATTTACAATCTGGCAGTTTTAGTGGTTGATGTCAGGAGCAGAAACATATTGGCTTATGTGGGAAATGCGCCGACTGATAAATGGCATCAAAAGGACGTCGATATCATAGAAGCACCAAGAAGTACCGGGAGTATATTGAAACCGCTACTTTATGCCGCAATGCTCAATGATGGCAAGCTACTGCCAAATACCTTGGTGGCTGACGTACCAACCCAGATAGCTGGATATAGTCCCGAAAATTTTAATAGAACTTACGATGGAGCTGTACCAGCCCATAGTGCTTTGGCGAGATCGCTAAATATTCCTGCGGTATTAATGCTTCAACAGTATGGTATCTATAAATTTTATGAAGAATTACAGAAGTTCAAGTTAAAAAATATCAATAAGCATCCCGATCACTATGGTCTTTCTTTAATTCTAGGTGGAGCCGAATCCAACCTGTGGGATTTATGTCGCACTTATGCTAACTTATCCTCTACCTTGAATTATTACAATATCGGTAGCAAATATCGTGAAGATGAATTTGCGGAATTGAATTTGTATGCGAATAATCAGGTGATGTTTGGTAAAGAAACCAGGCAGGAACCGGTTTTGGATGCAGGCTCTATTTGGCTGACTTATAATGCGATGAAGGAAGTGAATAGGCCCAGTGGCGACGAAGCTTGGAAATTTTATGATTCGGCTTTGGAAATTGCTTGGAAAACAGGCACCAGTTTTGGAAATAAGGATGCATGGGCTATTGGTACCACCAAAAACTATGTGGTGGGCGTATGGGTAGGGAATGCAACGGGGGAAGGGCGACCGCTTCTAACGGGAGTTGGAAGTGCAGCTCCTTTATTATTTGATGTCTTTCGGCTCCTGCCCAGAACAACTTGGTTTACCGGTCCGGTCGATAACTTAATAGCAGAGGAAGTGTGCACTGTAAGCGGTTATTTGGCAACCGACCATTGTCCAAAACAAAAGGCTTATATTCCGATTAATGGTATACGAACAAAAACCTGTCCGTATCATCAATTGATTCACCTCGACCGTACCAGCCGATTTCGCGTGAACAGTAGTTGCGAAGCTGTTGACCAGCTAGTTACCCAAAGTTGGTTTGTTTTACCACCGGTTATGGCGTGGTACTATAAAAGTAAACACGCAGATTATAAAGTGCTTCCGCCCTTCCGAGCCGATTGCCTGGGAGCACAGATAACACGTATGGATTTCATTTATCCGAAGGATTATGCTAGTAAAATCTATTTAACAAAAGATTTTAACGGAATTGTGCAACCTGTAATTCTGAAAGTAGCGCACGCCTTGGATCATACGAAACTCTTTTGGTATGCGAATAAGGAGTTTCTGGGAACTACCGAGACCTTTCATGAGATGCCGTTAAATTTAAAATCAGGCAACTATTTTATCACTGTAACTGATGAAAATGGTATGGAGATAAATAGGAAAATTGAGTTAATTAATGAATAGCTTAGCCCTAAGGTGCTAAGCTTTATGCAAAAAACTATTTCCCTATTTAACAAGCAAGGAAAAAACGCTCAAGTAATTACAGCAAACGATAATCAGTTGCTAATTTTATGACGGAAATAATATTGTTTACTTCAAATTTTTCCATCAATTTTTTTCTGTGACTCTCTACGGTATGTGGACTGATAAAAAGTTGATCAGCAACTTGCTGCGTTGTCAGACCTTTACCGATAAGCTGTAAGACTTCCTTCTCCCGTCGGGTTATCAGTGGAACCGTTATGTGTTGATCGGCTTCGGCATTGGCCATTGTCGTACGCGTAGCAGAGCATAAATACTTTTGTCCCCGCGCAACTGTTCGTATCGCTTCCAGAATTTCGTCGCCAGGGGCATTCTTGATAACATAACCTAAGGCACCATTCTGCAGCATGCTCCGAATTACTGCATGTTCGTTGTGTAAACTTAATGCTATTATTTTTAAACCGGGATGGTTTCGCTTTAAATCACTGCATAAGTTAATTCCGTTCATATCAGGTAGGTTGATGTCTAAAAGAATGACGTCTACGTCCATTCCTTTCAATGCATCTATGGCCTCTTTTCCTAATTTGTACGACTCAATCAGGGAAATATCTTCATGTGTGAAGAACAAATTCTTTAAACCGTCAATTACGATGGGATGATCGTCTATTATAATAACCTTTATCATGATTTAATATTACATTCTATAGTGAAAGTGGTGCCATTGCCGATTTGCGAGTGAACATCGAGCTCGCCGTGAATATATTCGATGCGGGAAAGTATATTGGTAAGGCCGTTGCCCGCTCTGTTTTTAACCAATAGTGTTTTATCAAAGCCGATCCCATTATCTTCTACAGTTAACGTTACCTTGTCTTCGCTTTTCAAGAGTTGGACAAAAATGGTACTGGCCTTTGCATGACGAATGGCATTCGTTACCAATTCTTGCATGATTCGATATAAGATCAATTCCTTTTCCTGTGTTAGTTCATTATTATAGTGAAATATCTGACAGATGAGTTGTATTCCCTTGTTTCGCATACGTGAGCAATACGACTTAATGGCCTCGCCAAGACCGTATTTTAAGAGCGTCTCAGGCATCAAGTTCTGCGAGATGAATCGTAGCTCATCTACGGCATAGTCAATTTTTTTTAAAGGGTCGGTAAGCTTGGTATATTTATTTTCCTTTTTTAAAGCACTGGACAGTTCGATTTTTAATGCTGATAACAAGCCTCCCAGACCATCGTGAAGATCACGTGCGATTCGTGTTCGCTCGGACTCTTGCCCGTTTAACATCGCTGATAACAAGGATATCTGGTTGTGCTGACTGATCTTATCCATCTCCAGCTGATGTAGCTTTTTATGTTGTATTAACTGCTTCTTATGATGACGATTGGATTGAAAATACAAGACAGCTAAGGTCAATAATAAAAGAGATGTGGCCGTCAATAAGCCGGTATAAAGGCGATTTTTTTGCAAGGCAAAAGATTTAACTTCGTTTTCATGTTGTAATTGTAAAATTTGTTTTTGCTTATTTGCGTTTTGGAATTTCTCCTCAATTTCATTCAGGTTCGCCTTTTTTTCCGATTCATTTAGGCTGTCGGCGAGGTGCGCATATAAGGATTTAGCTTCGTATGCATGCTTATAATCACCAATTTTTTCATAGATGTCAGCTAAATCATCCAATGCACCTAACTGGCTGCCTTTTAAATTTAGGCGAACGTTCTCCTGTGCATAGGCTAAAGCTCGTTGATTATCACCCATGGCCTGCTTCAGCTTTACCAAAGTTCCTAAGATATTGCTCTGGGCAAGCGCATCGGTCTCTTTTTTTGCGATGGAAAGCCCCTTTAGTAAGTCTTTCTCCGCCGGTTGATATTGCTTCTTTTCGAAGGCGTACAGTCCGCGATAGTTGTAATACCAGCTCCACACTTCCTGACGATCATTGGCCTTTAATAAATAATTTTTGGCTTCGTCCAGGTACGGTTTCATCTCGTCAATTCGATCGCTTCTATAATAACAAGCGGCTAAGTTTACGTAGGAATAAGCGAATCGCGCATATTGTTTGCGTTCAACTATTTTTACGGCTACGCTTTTCTTAAAATACTGTATCGCTTTCTCATATTGGCTGATATTCATAAACCAGACTCCGATATTATTATATAGATTTCCCAAGGTGACCTGATCACCTACTTTGTAAGCCAGTGGCACGAGAGAAAGCGCTTCGTTGAGGGCTTTATCCGGTTCCTTACTGATTTTTAACGTAAGGTGATTCTGCTTAATAAAGAGCAGTAGCTTCTGATTTCGGACATTGGAATACTTCAGCAATAAATGCTCGGCCTTTTGATAATAGCTTTCAGCGCTATCTTGCAAATAATAAATTTGAAAGAATCTTGCCAACGATGCATACGCGTTGGCAATGTAGTAGTCTTCTCCGCTTGATAAGGCAAGACTTAACCCTTTTTTTAGGGCTTGAAAACCACCTGAACTATCGGACGAGGCTAAATGACTGCCAATACCAACATATAAACGTGCTTTTAAAGTATCGGAATGAGCATTTTTGAGTTCTCTTTTTAAGCTGTCAATTAATGGGGATTGCTGTTTACCGCGCAAGGGCAAAACAATCGTCATAATCAACAAGCTAAAAAGCGTATATCTAACCGTGGACCTCATATTTTTGGCAAGTTAGTTTTTTTGACGAAGTGGAACAAAGCAAATAGTAAAACCCCGATTTTCAGGGAGCTTATAAAAATACATGATTTCTGCTAGTTTTTTTAGTCTGTGACATGGGCTCATTTGTACGAATGAGGAAAATACCTGAAAACAACTATTTTATGTATGCATAATAAATTATATCTTTGCAAGGTTGAATCGAGATTAGATTAAACACACATGAAAAACCAGGCAAGTGGCTTCACTTGCCTTTTTTGTAGTCTGCACATTTGCTTCGAAGACACTCGTTTGTGAAATCCCGATTTTCAGCTATTTTGCTACGCTCGCTAAAACCTTACTTTTGTGCAAGTGACAACATCCGTTGTCACATTCTTTTAAGTGCAAATAATGAGAAGTAAATTAACGATCTTGCTGACGCTAACACTGGGAATGGCTTACGGACAAAGCCCCTTTATCGGTAGTTACAATGGATCACAAAGAGAGGCTGCCTTAGAGCTATACATCTTGCCGCAACATCATTTTGTTTTTGCTATGAGCTATGGTGCAATAGATCGAACAATTGTTGGAAAATGGGAGCAGAAAGGCGAAAAGATTTTCTTCCAAGAAACAAAGAGCGCCGATCGTGATGCGTTTATAGTCTATGAAGGAATTGATAAAGAACTTTTAGCGGAAAGTGAATTTGTCTTCAAAAATTTTAGCCAAAATACCGGCACAGCATTTCGGATACTTCCTGAGTTTCATCCCGATAGTATGAAGCTAATACATCTAAGAGATGAAAATACATTTAGTATGACCAATAGGCTAAGTGTTACACCCAAAGCGCATTCTTCGTTCTTCCTGAGCGCCCCCAACAATAGTGTGGAAAATGACGTGTATGAATTTAAGTCGGCAACCACTTCAAATACCCTGTATTTGTATTATAATCACGACACGAATTACGATACCTTTCAAATGGAGGCCTATCTAAAAGGGGATAGTCTTTACATGAACGACGGTGCGGGGGAAAGATTCTTTGCTGTGAAAGGTACGCTAAATTCCGACTATGAAGCATTGTTATCCGATGCTACAGAAAATCAGCGCATTCCGCTGCAACTTGAGGTAGAAGGACTTAATGGCAAAAGAATAATCCTTCAACGTTTAAGGCCCGTAAAACAGTTTAAGTGTTTACTCCATCTAGATGAAAATTCAGCCTATTTTTCCGATCACGAGAACGGAGCAGCTCCTACATCGCCTCCGATATTACACTAACTTGCTATGCATTTGCAGTTGGGCGGTATACTAACTGCAAAAGCTCAGAAATTATCTGCTTCTGAGATAGAGAATATCGCAACACAATTAATATGCCTTACGTTAACAATCAGTTGAAGTCAATATACCGTGCCAAAAGGCTGGCGAATATATCGTTGACACTGTCGGCCTTCGCAGCGCTGTGGTTTTTTCTCTTATTTGTTGTTGAAAATACAAATTTGTGGGTATATGGTGTATTATTACCTGCACCAATTGCTTTGGTCTCAGCCATTGCATCGTTAATGATTAAAAAAAGCGACAGAGCCTGGTGGGCATTAATTGTGGCTTTAGGTTATAGCGGAATTTTAATTTTTATCGCGTACCTGCTTAACCATATGTGTGTGATTTGCTAAATAGTTAATTCCACAGGGCCGCCAATGGGATAGCCCGTGCAAGTTAATACGTAACCTTCAGCAAGCGCATGCTCTCCTAAAACCTCGTTATAGCGCATCCACACGTTACCGGTAGAGCAGATTGCAGCGCAGGTACCGCATTGTCCGGTTTCGCAGCTATAGGGTAAGGCTTTGCCATGTTTTTTAGCGGTTTCTAAGATGGATATAGGATATTTAACCTGAATGGTGAAAGTTTCTCCCTTATAATGTATGGTAACAGGATACGCCTTCCTTTCAGGTGGTTCCGGCAGTTGATAGAGCGGAGCGTCCACAATAAAAAGTTCTTTTTTTATGTGGTCGGACCGCACACCTTCAGCACGTAACTTAATATTGATCATGCGCATATAAGCGTTCGGTCCACATAGATAAAAAAGAATATGATCATCCTTATAAAGGTTGTACTTTTGCGCCAGTTGATCCAAAACGCCTTGGCTCAGCCTACCCTCTGTTAACGGAGCTGATTCGCTAAAAAGTAATTCGAGCATAAAACGCTCTTTAAACACGTCTTTCAATCGCAAAATTTCGTTCAAAAATATGGTTGAAAACGCGTTCTTATTACTATAAATTAAAATGACACTGTTTTCTGATCCGTAAAGAATAGATTTAATCTGGGAAAATATGGGCGTAATACCACTGCCGGCAGCTAAAAAACAAAAAAGCAGATGACGGTCATAAGAATCCGGTAGAACAAAAAGGCCGCTGGCACCGATGCTATTAAGTAGATCCCCCTCTTTCGCATGGTCTACCAGCTTTCGAGAGAATTCGCCATTTGGTATTTTTTTTACCGTTATCGTGAGCGGTTCGCTCAAAAGAGGGGATGAGCTGATTGAATAACTTCTCCTTACTTCTTCACCATTGTTGTGCTTAAATAATAATGTCAAAAATTGGCCTGATTTATAAACAAGCGGCTTACTTTCCACTGATTCCAAAACGAAGGACTTCGTATCAGGCGCTTCTGTTTTAATAGATTTTATGCGTAAAACGATCGAAAGATTGTCCATAACCTTCTTATCCACCCAAGATAGCAAATCCTTTCTGTTGAACAAAACTATTCCTTTCGAATCCTAACTTTATCCTCGATGGCCTTTATGACGGGAGTATAGAAGTCGGCATCATACAATTCACAAGCATGCACTAAACCGCCGGGGCTAAAGACATTTACTTCCATTAGCTTATCGCCCACCACATCCAAACCGGTTAGGAACATGCCGTCCTTTTTAAGCTTGGGCCCTACCAGTTCTACAATTTCTTTAATTCTCTTTGTCATCCTCGCTTTACCTGCGGTACCGCCCTGATGTATGTTACTTCTGATTTCGCCTTTTTTTTGTTGACGATGAATGGCGGCGTAGTGGCCATTTACTACAATTGGGTCACCGTCCAGCAAAAACAAACGGATATCGCCGTTTTTTGCTGCGGGAAGATATTCTTGCGCAACAACAAATCCGTCGCGACAAATGGCATCGACAATTTGATTTAAGTTTTTCACTTCTTGTTTATTGATAAGAAACACGTTCCTCCCTCCGGATCCTTGAAGTGGTTTTAGAATAATTTTATTACCGTTGGCCTTATAAAATGCCTCGATATCCGCTACACTTCTGGTTATAATAGTTTCCGGACGCACTTCCCTTGGAAAATACTGGAAGTACATTTTGTTGGATGCCTGTGACAAGCTAGTGGGGTCATTTAAGACCAAAACGCCTTGCTTTTGCGCTAATTGGCCAAATACTATGCCCGCGTTTTGTGCCCAGGGACGTTTGTCGATATCAGCGGAAGGATCATTTCTTAATAGTAGCACGTCAAGATCAGCTGCTTTTATCTGAATTTTCTCGCTCTCTTTAATGGCTTGTAAGAAGGTGTCAGGCGAACGAAATTGTTTAGAGGGTACCTTCCGCGCAAGTCCACCCATTTGCTCGTCGCTAAAATAAGCAAGATCACCCACGCCCAGATAATAAACTTCGTGCCCCATTTTATGGGCTTGTAAGGCCAATCTTGTTGTTGTGTATACAGCAGTTTCCTTCATTAGTTGGTTCACAATAAATGCGATTTTCATCAGTAATAGTTTTAAGGCATTGATTTTTTAAGATAACAGGAATGATGTTCTTTAGTTTAGCATGGTGAAAATATTTCCCCCTTTTTTAATTGTCTCAATATGCTTTAGATACGGACGACTCAAGTAGCGAGGTTTGATCGGTATTTTTGATAATAAACCTCTAAATGTCAATTCGTTAATAACGGGTATGTAATCCTGGCGAATTTTGCCAATGAGCAAAGGTGCAATGTCATTACCTTGTTTGATATACTCGATTAGATTAAGCAACCCTTTTAAATAGACGGCGTCTTTAGTGAGCCCGCCGCCGCGATATACACGCATCGTAATATGAAAAGCGGCCTCAGGAGTAAAAAGATATTTGTCGGTTAACAGAAAAAAGGTATCAACAAACGAATTCCCTGTTATCATGGAATTGACAGCTACTACGCGAGCTGCAAGAATACGCATGCGTTGATTGGTTAATCCGCCACACAAGTATTCTGAAAAGACGGCCAATCCTTCTTGCAGCTGTTCATAACCCGGCACGCCTATATAGAAGAGTTTGAGTGGTTGCGCTTTGCCGTTATAATATGTGACCACATGTGTTCCAATTTCATGCTGAATGAGGGCAAAGGCCCGTTGCTTCGAAATTTGGTAACTTTTATTGATGTTCAGTATGCCACGTGAGACCATGACTCCATCAACATCGTCGCGTACGCGTACGGCGGTTAAGATGGATGCGTCCTGTTTTTTAAGCCATATTAATTCATTTTCAGCCATTTGTGCGAATTCCCAGGCGTTTAATAAATCTTGATTTTCTTGTTCGTAATTTGGCTCGGCGGCAACAAGGATGGCGCGAGCAACATCCAAAAGATGTTCGTCTATATTGCCGAATATTTGTAAGCTACTGTGCATAAAATCCGGTTTTTCCCGCTCTAACATCATATTCAGCATCCGATCTATCTCTTTTCGTTTATCCCGGAAAAGGAAGGCGATAGTGGGATCAGAAATATCCTCAATAGGTAAGTTGTATATTTTACGCTTGATCAACTCAGGCTCTATCGGCATCGGTCGATAATGAAAAACGGGTGCTTTCAGATACTTATTTTCTGCAAAATTTTTCCATGCATCCATGGTGTTAATAGGCGTTACTAGCAGAAGAAAATCAAAAAGATTACTGTATTCTGCCAACTCATTATCAATTTCCCAAACTTTGTCGTCTAACACTGTGGTGCCGAGCATTTCAAAGTGAGTTGCATTATATGAGGTATTTGTGCGAACGAACTCAAATAGGCTTTTGCGTAGCGATTTACCAAAAGCGGCTCGTAATTCGCGCATAAACAAGGGATAGGGCTTACCGGTTTTAACATCGTTGTAAACAGGTGCTATTTCCACACCGACTAATACAATTTCAGATTGTTTAGCTACATTTTTGTCAATGAGTGGCGAACGTCCCGGGGGAGCAACAGCCGTTTTTTGTTTATTGAGTGACGCCGTGATTTTTTGATTACCTATTCGTAGTGCATTCAGTTCTTCAGTCAATTTTGTCGCCATACTCAACGTCCCTTTTTGGTTGACCTTTATTGTAAAGGCTTTATCGTCCAGTTTGGCTTGATGCCAGATTTCTACCAGCATGAAACCACCGAATTGGTCTGCTAAATATGCAGAGATGAGTTTCAAGAGCTCAGTCAGACCGCTTCCTTCATAGTCGGACGTAATTAAATAGGATGATTCGGTTTTAGCAAGGTTATAAGCAAAGTTGTCTTTGCCCTTTTTAGGAACACGGTATACCAGGAGAAAAGGAACGGGTTTGTCTATCTTGAGTATGCCTTTGTCCGGTAAGGAAAGTCTAATCGGTTCACCTTTTTTCAACTTGTCCTGAATCTGATTCAAAACCTTTTCTTGCTTTTTCTCCATATGATCATTTATCTGTTGAGGCTGTTTGGTATAACTTCTTTAGTTCGGTTTCCAGAGGCAGGATGCTGGCTTGTAAAGCGCGTTGTATGTCCATCAAATGGCTTATGTTGACTCGACCTGTCCACTCGTCCATGAAAGTCTTTTTAAACTCCACGGATAGTACACAGCCAAATTTGCTATATTGAGAGCATATCCAGTTGGAAAATGTGCCACCTTTAAACTTTATGTTCTCTCTAACGTCCGGAAAATGGTCATCAATTGTTGTTTTTGAAAGGGAATCAATAAATGTGTCTATTATCGGCCTCCATTTAGAAATGTTGTTGGCCGTTCCAATATTTATTTCCGGATTTTCGCTGGATATAGCTTCTATATAAGGATCTTTTCTTCTGTGGTTGTAGCTATGAACGTCTAGAACAATGAAATATCCGTAGCTTTGAATAAGATCAAGCAGTACCTTCTTTACCTCTAAATAAAATGTATCGTAAAAAGTTAATATTTCCTCTTCCTGTTCTTGTGTAAGCTTCGTTGCCCATACAGCTAGCCCCCAGGCATCATTAGGTGAGCGGTAGATGGCACGGTCCCTCGGCCTATTCAGGTCCACCATAAAGCGTGAATTGTCAACAACGATTCGATTAACCGGAAAATTTATCATCTCTGCGGTATAGGGGTCTTCTTCGCGCATACGTTCGTGTTCAGATAAAAGCATATTAGACCGGAGCGACGGCGCTATACTATGCCCGTCATGAATGGCTGCGGCAATGATCGGACTTTTAGCTCTGTATATATGAATTTTAGACTCCATAATAATTTAGGGAAATAACAGGTAAAAGAAAGCATTGTTTCACTTTGCTTTCTTATCGTTTAAAACCATTACCTTTAGCCTATTCCTTTAGGAACTATAGGTTGTATAAGATCCATAAAAAAGAGAAATCATTATATGAAAATATTTGCGAATCGAGTCTATACAGGTGAAACGGTATTGACGGATCAACTGATTACTTGCGAAAAAGGTTTAATTGTAGGAATAAATCGAGGAAATGCCGGCAATGCGGACGAAAGGGTAGCGCATATAGCTCCGGGATTTTTTGATATTCAGGTAAATGGAGGGGCGAGCTACCATTTTACAGCTCATCCGAATGAGCAGTGTTTATCAGATATTGAAGAGGCGTGTTTGACTGATGGTACGGCGTTTGTGTTGCCAACCCTTATTACTTCTTCCATCGATAACATCTTAGCAGGCATTGACGCTGTTAGAAAATACATAGAAAAGCATCCACAATCCGCCATTTTGGGAATGCATTTGGAAGGCCCTTTTATTAATCCGATAAAGAGAGGTGCACACCTGTTGAAATATATTAAAAAACCCGAAAGAGCGATGGTTGAGGAAATAGTGAGATATGGAAAAGGCATTATCTTACAGATGACGATTGCACCGGAAATGTTTGACGACCATCTACTCGCTCTCTTGCAGGATTCTGGAATTGCATTGGCTTTGGGGCATAGTAATGCCTCATTTGAAGAAGCAAGAAACGCTTTTAATCTGGGAATTACCCAGGTGACGCATTTGTTTAACGCAATGTCCCCTTTCCAGCATCGGAACCCCGGACTGGTAGGAGCTGTCTTATCCGATGAACGCATCTATGCTCCCCTTGTGCTGGATGGAAAACATGTTGACTTTTCAGCAGCCGCAATCGCTTATAAATTAAAGCGAGATAAACTCTTTTTGATTTCGGATGCCTTATTCCTTGGAAAAAAGAAAGCCCGTTTTCAGTGGGAAGAATTTGATGCAACATTAATTAATGGAGAATATGTAAATAGTGAAGGAAATCTTGCAGGAGCTAATATATCTCTCATGGATGCAGTCCAAAATGCAATTAAAGAGCTGGGTGTATCTGTACAAGAAGCTATTGAAATGGCAAGCCGTCGCCCTGCGGAAGCTATAGGCCTTCATGATCGTATTGGAAAAATAGCGCTCGGTTACCCTGCTCGATTTACGTATTTTGATGCTGAATTAAAAAATACCCGGGTTTTAAAAGGCTAAAATTCGGGGAACCAAGATATTTTATAGATATTATTTTTAAGAAATCTAAATAACATTATCTTTGAGCTCTTAATCAATTAAAATGAGCACAAAGGTAAGGAAATCCGCATCACGATCACTTTTTTACAGAATAGCAGCCTGGCTTCATCTTTGGTTAGGGCTTATCACGGGTATTGTGATGATAATTGTATGCCTAACCGGTTGCATTTGGGTTTTCCAGGATGAGATAACGGCTTATATCCTTGAACCCGAAACGCGCGTTACTCACCAAGCAGCTCCTGTGCTGACTCCGTCTCAGATTCAACGCATAGCCACAGCAAAGTTTCCGGATAAAAGGGTCTCCTATGCAACTTATCAGCAAGGCCGAGCCATTTATGTAGGGATGGGAGAGGGGCGTCGCGGGGGTACGTCGCTGCGTTTGAACCCTTATACCGGTAAAATTATCAGCGTAAGTGAAAGAAAAGAGGGGGAAGTTGATTTCTTTCGATTTATATTAAATGGTCACCGCTTTTTGTGGTTACCTTATGAAATTGGTCGCCCAATTGTGAATTACAGTACATTGGTATTCGTTATTACTCTTATAACGGGGATGGTACTTTGGTGGCCGGCGAAATGGACAAAGAGCACACGAGCGAAGAGCTTTTTTATTAAATGGAAAGGTTCGTTTAAACGGGTTAACTATGATTTACACAATGTACTGGGCTTTTATTCATTGTTAATTGTTTTCGCAATCGCTTGTACCGGCATGGTGTACGGTATACAATGGTTTAGCAAAGGCTTGTATTGGACAACTTCAGGAGGAAATTCGTTACCCGATTTTGCGCGTCTTGAGTCGGACTCGCTTCAGATGGGGAAACATTTTACAGTCAAAAATGCAATGGATATTGTATGGAGCAAAGTGATTAGTGAACATTCGCGAGCGGAAGGATTTTATTATAGCTTTCCGGATTCAACAAAACCTAAATCTACCATTAATGTGACTATTTATCCGAGTGCAGGGCAGTACTATAACCATATTGCCTATAGCTTTGACCAGCACACATTAAAACAGCTTCCCCGGCATGAGGTATACGGAGCAAACTTCGCTACGGCCTCGTTTGGCGTAAAACTTCGCAAAATGAATTATGATATCCATGTCGGCTCTATTTTGGGATTGACAGGAAAAGTCATTGCCTTCTTTGCATCCCTGATCGGCGCTAGTCTGCCAATTACAGGCTTTATCATTTGGTGGGGAAAGCGAAAAAAGAAAACGAAGAAGCGAATACCGCGTGAAATACAGAGGTCTATTTCAAGCATCGAACTAAGTGAGAAGCTTATGCCCGAACGGGGTCAAAAGCGACCTATTCCCAGACCTTATAAGCCGGCGTTGAATATCAATAAAGGATCTAAATACTGAGGTACGTTATTGATTAGCGGGAAAATAAATTTTCGTCACTGCACAACTTTTACTAAAAAATTAATGGAGTTTTTAAAACACTGATACTAAAGCATTTGTTGCTAGGAAAGCAATGAAGAAAAAAATGGGTATAAATCGCTAATCGTTATTTTATATCCATATGTGTATATTTGTTTTCTATATGGAAAATACCATGCAACCGATACACGAGGGATCGAGAAAAGAAGTAATGACCTATCTTGAGCCGTTTATGCTCAACGAAATGAGTGAATATTTGAAGCCCGTTGAGGAAATGTGGCAGCCGGCTGATTTTTTACCCGACGCATCGCGAGATACTTTTTTTCAAGAAGTTAAGGATCTACAAGATAGCGCAAAGGAATTACCTTATGATTTAGTTGCCGTTTTAATTGGTGATACAGTTACAGAGGAGGCTTTGCCAACCTACGAATCATGGTTGACTATGGTGGAAGATGTTGAAAAACACGAGCAGGGTGGGTGGATGAAATGGGTTCGGGCATGGACAGCAGAGGAAAACAGACATGGGGATCTCCTGAACAAATATATATACTTATCCGGAAGAGTCGACATGAAACAATTCGAGATTTCGGTTCAATATCTGTTACAGGATGGCTTTGATATTGGTACTGGTCGGGATCCTTATAGAAACTTTATTTATACCTCGTTTCAGGAGCTGGCCACCAACGTCTCGCATCGAAGAGTGGCCGGTTTAGCGAAACAAGCAGGCGATAAACTACTGGCAAAGATGTGTGGTGTTATTGCTTCGGACGAGGCGCGCCATGCAAAAGCTTATATGTCATTTATTTCCAAAGCAGCTGAGGTTGATGCCAGTGAAGTATTGGTTGCATTTGAAGATATGATGAAAAAGAAAATTGTGATGCCGGCGCATTTCCTAAGAGAGGCGGGGGAGCCACAAGGAGAACTTTTTTCGCATTTTTCCGATGCAGCACAGCGTTTGGGAGTCTACACAGCGATTGATTATGTTGATATTTTAAAAGACCTGTTGAACGAGTGGAAAGTAGATGCGATGACCAATTTGAATGAAGCCGGCGAAAAAGCTCGGGATTACCTTATGCGTTTACCCGATCGATTGCTTCGTATTGCCGAACGGATGAAAAATCCGGTGAAACAATACAATTTTAAGTGGATTCATGGCGATAGGTAAATGAAAGAGTAAAATATGGGATGGGGATCTAAGAAGTGATACTTTTAGATCCCTTTTATTTGTTGAAATTGGGCAATCGATTGCGTTTATTTTTGGTATTTATAAACTTTGTTTGTTAATATTAAAACATTAGTTTAGTCGTTCGAATTATATAAAATATTCAGATGAAGAAACTAATCATTTTAACGCATCTATTGTTCTCTGTATTTGCGCTGAATGCGCAAGTGAAACAAGCCAAACATATTATTCTTATCGGATGTGATGGATTTGGAGCATATGCCCTACCGGAAGCAGATATGCCGAATCTTAAAAAGCTCATGGAAACAGGAGCTTGGACATTAAAAGCCAGGTCAGTATTGCCTTCTTCGAGCGCGGTCAATTGGGCTTCTATGTTAATGGGAGCAGGGCCAACATTACATGGCTATACGGAGTGGGGAAGCAAAACACCGGAAATCCCTTCAATTTATACCACACGCTATAAACTATTCCCAAGTATTTTCAGCATCATTCGAGATCAACGGCCTAATGAATATACCGCTGCTGTATATAGCTGGCCGGGAATTGGTTATTTGATTGAAAAGGCTGCCATAAGCAAGGCGTTTCCTGCGAACGACGACGAAGAACTTTGTTTGAAAGAAGCCGTAAAGACAATTACGGAAAACAAGCCCCTATTTACCTTTATTCATTTTGACGAACCGGATCACACGGGACATAATATAGGCCATCGCACACCGGCTTATTACAAAGCGCTTCATAAGGTAGATGAGCGAATAGGAGCTATTGTAACGGCGGTACAGAAAGCTGGTATTGCTGATGAAACGATTATAATAGTTTCTGCAGACCACGGCGGTAAAGATAAGGGACATGGTGGAAAATCATTGGATGAGGTTCAAATACCTTGGATCATTCATGGTGTAGGCGTTAAAAAAGGACACGAGTTATCTAGTCCCATCATAACCTACGACACGGCCTCAACCATAGCCTGGATACTTGGACTGGAGGAGCCTGCTGTTTGGCGTGGGAAAGCCGTCAAGGAAGCATTTGACTAGTAGTCCAACGGGTTTTCGTATATAAATTGGTAGTTTAAATCAGAGATTAATTTTGCGGGAGAAATGACCTTTTTATCAAATGAAACGTTTTCGAACGAACTCGGAGGTGCGAAGCCATATTTCTCCGCCATTTGTAGTGTGATTTCTTTTTTACTTGGATGGAGTGGTGAGACTGCATTAAAGAGTTGGCCTTCGATACGTTGATGATACAAGCATAAAATGATTGCCATGATATCATCTAGGTGGATATAATTTGCAAATTGATTGCCAACTTCGCATACTTTAGCGCTGAAGTGTTTGCCGGGAATGCGGTTATCGCCAAATATACCGCCTAGGCGCAAAATATTCAGCTTATTAACCCGCATCGCGAGCGTCTGCTCTGTTTGGAACAATTTGAGATCGAGTGATGAATTTGGAATATTTGTCTCATTGATGAGATAAGGTGCACTCGGATAAATACCAACAGAGCTTAAATAAATGATCGATTTTGCTTGGATCTTTTGAAGAAACTTAGCCAGGCGCTCAAATTTCATTAGACAGGTCTGCTGATGCTCACGTTTTTTAGCGGGCACACTTACGAGTACAAGATCATAATGTAGACTACTAATAACAGCTACTGTTTCTGAATCAGTTTCGAAATTAAAATCTAGCAGTAGGGGGGAAATACCTTCAGCCTCCAACGCATTTATTTTGTGCTCAGAGGTTGTGGTGGCGGTTACTTCAAAATTTAATGTCAGTAGCTTTTGGGCAAACCGAAATCCAACCCATCCACAACCGATGATGAGCGCTTTCTTTCTTCGGAACATATAACGTATTTGAAACTTTATTAATACCTTGTCGGTAAAAGTAAAAATAAAGGTTCAAAGTAATGATCTTATCGAATCATATCGTTGTCAGTTCTTGTTTTTCTCATTATCCGTTCGGGCGCCTGAATCGGCCGAGCGGGCGCCTGCGTTTGGCAAGCCTTGATGACGTTTTAATACTTTTTGATCTTTGAAAGACTTGTCAGCTGTTGTCGTTCCTACAAATGGGGTCTTTTGCGTGGCTGATTTTTGTCCTGACTTCATGTTAAGCTCCTTTCTTTTGACGTTTAACCTGATTTGTTTTTAAGTAACAGGCAGCCGGTATAATTGTTTATTACAAAGTGAAATATCCGAGAAAGGCTGCCCCGTATTATGAAAAGCTTAGATTGTTGACATTTCCTTTCCAGGATCGAGGTCTGATAGAAAAACGATTTATTTACACATGAAATAACTACCTTTGCGTTTATTATGGGAACTCTATTAGATTCGGGAATAAAGCCTTACAATCATTATGGCGCATATCTTAAAAAGAAATATGATGATAAGCGCGTTTTTAAAATTATCGTCGACGGTAATTTTACTTGCCCTAATCGTGATGGGAGTAAAGGATTTGGTGGTTGTTCTTATTGCAATGTTGATTCCTTTACCCCGGAAAGCGCCCGAAAGATGCCGACAATTCGTGAGCAGGTAGAACAAGGGATTGAACGAGCCATCAAGGGTTACGGCGCTGAGAAATTTGTCATTTATTTTCAGCCGAATACAAATACCTACGCCCCTGTTCATTATTTGAAAGCCATGTATGATGAAGCTTTGAGTATTGCACCGGAAAATGTAGTAGGATTATCGGTAGGTACGCGGCCGGATTGCATAGATTTTGAGAAGGTTGCATTGTTGGAAAGTTATACCGATAGGTTTGATGTGGATTTAGAGATGGGCATGGAATCAATCTATAATGATACATTAAACCGAATCAATCGGGGATGTTCGCATGAAGAGCTCGAAGTGGCACTCAATCTGGTACAAAATAGCCCACTTGATATTTGCGTTCACACCATCTTTGGTTTTCCCTGGGAATCAAAAGAGATGATGCTAAAGTATGCTGACGAAATTAACCGGTTTCCGCAAATCAAATTTGTGAAATTACATCACCTGCACATTGTGGAAGGATCCATTATGGGTGTTCAGTATAAACGCAAACCCTTTCCACTCTTTAGCTTGGAATCTTATACCGATTTTCTCTGTGAATTTATTCCGCTATTGCGTCCTGATATTATTATACAGCGCCTTTTTGGGCTGGCTGATCAAGAGCTGCTTATTGCGCCTAATTGGGGACTTGGTAAATCAAGTATCCAGACCTACATCGACAAACAGCTGGAAAAAAGGGAGGCGGTACAGGGATCTCGATTCATACCTGTTCAAAACACTGCTAATACGTTTTAAATCGATTTATTCGCATTAATTCAATTGTTTTTAAAATCCAAAAATGTATATTCGTAGCATACTTTCAATGCGTATTGGAAAAAAACTATATTAAACGTACTATTCATGAGTAATATCCAAACCCCTTCCTCCGGCCAGCGCTATGTGGTGCCACTGATTACATTAACGATATTATTTTTTATGTGGGGATTTATAACCTGCATGAATGATATCTTAATACCCTATTTAAAGCAGTTGTTTAGCTTGAGTTTTTTTGAATCCATGCTTGTGCAATTCTGTTTTTTTGGCGCTTATTTTATTGGGTCATTGATTTATTTTGTCGTGTCTTCCAAGTGGGGTGATCCGGTGAACAAAATCGGTTATAAAAAATCTATTATCGCCGGCATTATCTTGTCTGCGGTAGGCTGTGTATTGTTTTGGCCAGCAGCTACTACCTCGTTATATGGATTGTTTTTAACGGCGCTCTTTGTATTGGGTTTGGGTTTTACTATATTACAGATTACCGCGAATGCGTATGTTTCTTTGTTAGGCCCCGAAGATGGTGCTTCTAGCAGACTCAATATGACACAGGCTTTTAATGCGCTGGGGACTACCATTGCCCCTGTATTAGGAGGACATCTTATATTTGAGTTTTTTGCAGATGGTGACTCCATTAGTCCGCAAGCTACTCGTATTCCTTACCTTATTTTCGCTATAATTTTATTATTGGTAGCCGTCTTTATCTCGACCGTTAAGCTGCCTTCTTTTGAGTCAAGTGATGAAGAAAAAGATGTTAAAGGATTAGGTGCATTAAAATTTACACATTTGCGTTTAGGTGTCCTCGGAATTTTTTGTTATGTAGGTGCGGAGGTAGCCATCGGCAGTTTTATCATCAGTTTCCTTGAGCAAGAGCAGATTATGGGCTTTACCGAATCTATAAGTAAAAACTATCTTTCACTTTATTGGGGAGGGGCAATGATTGGCCGATTCTTAGGCGCTATCTATCTTAACCACAATATCGATTTCGGCAAGAAACTTATTTATATGGTAGGAATGGCAACGCTTGTATTTCTGTTAATTTTTAGTTTAGTCGATCTGACCTTTTCGCAAGTAAGCTTCTTCCTAGTATTCATAGTGTTGAATTTGCTTGGTTTTTTAATTGGAAAGGCAGCGCCGGCACGTACTTTAGCTATATTCGCCGGCATTAATGTTTTGTTGCTGATTTCCAGTATTGTAAATACAGGCGCTTATGCGATGTATTCGATTTTAGGAATTGGTATATTCAATTCGATCATGTTCTCTAATATATATACCTTATCAATCGCGGGCCTTGGTAAATATACAAGCCAAGGGTCTTCGCTATTGGTTATGGCTATTTTAGGTGGTGCCATTGTTCCTGTAATTCAAGGCGCATTAGCAGACCAATTAGGTGTTCAACTTTCATTGATTTTACCGGTCGTTTGTTATGTTTACATTTTTGGTTTCGGTATCTACTGTTCAAAAAAGCTTAAGCATGTTGAGCAAACAGGGCCTGTGGCAGGTGGGCATTAACCGATTGAATCGTCTAATAAAGTCGTTGAGTAGGGGAGTAGTTGAGTAGTGAATTAGTAGCAGCAGCGGTACAGGCCTAGTTGAATGGTCATGATCTTAATGTCTGACCATTTAACTACTTAACGTATTACCGACTTTATGATGACGTCCTTATGGCAAGAAGAAACGACGAGTAGTCTTTAATTTCTCAACTACCTGACTATTTAACTACTTAACTACTTAACTACTTAACTTCTCAACAACCTGACTATTTAACTACTTAACGTATTACCGACTTTATGATGACGTCCTTACGGCAAGAAGAAACGACGAGTAGTCTTTAATTTCTCAACTACCTGACTATTTAACTACTTAACTACTTAACGTATTATCGACTTTACGATGACGTTCCTACGTCCTTATGGCAAGAAGAAACGACGAGTAGTCTTTAACTTCTCAACAACCTGACTATTTAACTACTTAACGTATTACCGACTTAACTTACTCACAAATCGGTTTATTGTTCATCGTTAATTTCTATCCAATGCCCGTCCGGATCCTGAAAATATATCTGATGGATACCATCTACCCTCGTTGTAACTTTGCCTTTGTTTCCGGGCCAGTCGAAATAACTGATTTGATGACTTTCCAGGTTGCGAATAAATTTGTCTATATCATTTGTACTAAAACATAGGTGATCATTCTTTTCTCGTTCCACGCCTCCTTTAGCACCTTGAATAAGATGTAAACTTCCGGCTTGGCCTAAGGTAAACCAAGTATGTAGGCCATCATGGAAGGGTTCAGGAATCTCGGTAAGTTGCAAGACATTTTTATAGAAAGCAGTACTCTTTTGTAGGTTCTCTACGTATACCGCGATATGATTCAACTTTAGCGTGTTCTTTTCTTGGGCTTGCAACATACCTGTCCCAAAAAACAAAAAGCTTGTCAATAGAATTCCAGTAATTTTCATGTTAATTTTCTAAATGCAAGGCCAAAAATTCGTTAGTAAATAGCCTTCAATGTATAGCGAGTCGGACCCCGCTCACTCATCGAAGGTAATTAGCATAAATTCATTTTATTGCCTTGCGGTAATTACATTATAAAGTGGTTTGTCGATCTATCGTTATAACCGGGCGGCAATATAAGGAAATTTATGCAAACTGGTTTCTATGTTTTCGTTCAATCAGATGTTTCGCAAAAAAAATAATTACTGTTGTTGTTTGCTATTTTTTTTAGTAAATTGCCTGCTGAAAGAATTTGATATGAGAGGAGGACAGGCAGATTTGCCCTTACATTATGGGCATGTTCCCAAATGGTTAGCGCAACGGATGAGTCTTTTAGGCGGTGCGATTGTGGACGCCATTGTAGTGGAATACGGACGAGATATGTTTCTTCGTAAATTGAGTGACCCCTGTTGGTTTCAATCGCTGGGTTGTGTATTGGGGATGGACTGGCACTCTTCCGGCATTACGACTTCCGTTATGGGAGCATTAAAAGCTTCTATAAACAAAAGAGCACATGAGTTAGGCATCTACATCTGTGGTGGGAGAGGCAAACATTCTTTGAAAACGCCCGATGAGCTTCTCCGCATTGCGTCTGCAACGGGTTTGGATGGCAACAAGCTTGTACAGCATAGCAAGCTTGCTGCAAAGGTCGACAATACAGCCATTCAAGACGGCTTTCAGCTGTATTTACATTCTTTTGTACTAAGTATTGATGGAAGCTGGGCAATTGTTCAGCAAGGAATGAATACCGAAACTCGATTGGCTCGGCGTTATCATTGGCATGCTCCGCAGGTTCATTCTTTTATCGAGGAGCCGCATACTTTCATTTATGGAGATAACCAAGGTCAAATATTAAATCTGACCGACCGAAATGCCGCATTGACAAGGGAAGCAATACTGGCGATTACAAAGGAGCGCCCGAGTTATATTCTACAGGAGGCTAGAAAAATTATCATGCCTTCTCATCATGATGTAAGGAAAGAAGATGTAAACCTAAAGCGTCTAGGTACTGTGCTGGCATTGGCTGAGGAGCAAGCCGTGCAGACGATGGAAGAGTTGCTTTTGTTGGAAGGACTCGGGCCCAGAACACTGCAATCGCTCACATTAATCAGTGAAGTTATTCATGGTACAGCTAGTCGTTTTGAAGACCCGGCACGTTTTTCTTTCGCTCATGGTGGTAAAGATGGGCATCCTTTTCCTGTACCGACAAAAATATACGACGAATCCATAGCCATTCTTCAACAGGCATTGGAGAAGGCAAAAATCGGATTCAAAGCGCGTTCAGAAGCCATTAAGAATTTGTCGAAAGTAGCCTTGCAAAAAGAAAAAGACTTTATACCTAACCATCAATTGGATCAGCTAGTAGCTAAAGAGAAGGCTGTTTCTTGGCAATATGACGGACGAACCGTTTATGGAAGAGAACAGAAACCAAAACAAACAAAGATTCAGTTAAGTCTGTTTTAGATACCTATGAATAACAAACAATTGGATTATACCAACATAACCATATCCGAAGCAACTGCCATGCAAAAGGAATTACAGAATTCCTTGGTACATTCACCCTTGGAGCAGGAGATAAAAACGATTGCCGGTGCTGACATATCACTTAACCGCTTCAGTGATATTATTTATGCAGGAATTGTCACGCTTGATTTTAACACGTTAAAGCCTTTAGCTTACTCGTTGGTAAAGAGCAAAACTTCGTTTCCTTATGTTCCCGGTTTTCTGGCCTTTAGGGAGGTTCCTGCTTTAGTGGAGGCTTTTCTTCAAATGACCGTGAAGCCTGATGTCATCATGGTGGACGGTCATGGCATTGCCCATCCCAGAAGATTGGGCATTGCAGCGCATTTAGGCGCTTTAATTAACATTCCCACGCTTGGTTGTGCCAAGAAGAAACTATATGGAAATTTCGAGGAGCCCTCGGCCGTGAAGTATAGCTTTAGTCCACTTAAGCATAAGGAGGAACTGTTGGGGTATGTATTAAGAACCAAAAACTACGTTAAACCGGTGTATATTTCGCCGGGTAACCATCTCAGTATAGAAGACAGCTTGCACATTGCCATGCATTGTATAGGCACTTATCGACTTCCTGAACCAACAAGGAAAGCGCATGAATTTGTCAACTTATTTAGAACGGGTCAATTGAAAGAAGGATTCTTTCAATTGACGACAAATGACACTTTATTTTAAAAGTTATGAAGGCAGTTTAAAGGCCTGTCTGGCAAATAACTTCCAATTTCCACTTTGCTTCTGAAAAACCAGTAATACGCCGATTCTTACGGTGCCGGGTTTACCGCCGTCGTTCGTTTCTCCGCTCAAGATGTGGTGAACGGTAGCCACGTCCCCTGATATATTGATTGTTTGTTCGCTTAAATTAATGCTTAAAAAATCCGATTTTCCTGATGTGAGACTCTCTATAAAAGCCGCCTTATCTTCATGTTTGCCGCTTGAATGCCAATAATTTAGCTTGTCGGCAGCTATCGCGTCGAGCGCCTGCCGGTTACCACTGATCATGGCTAAACGAAGATCTTCTACGGCTTTTAAAAGCTGTTTTTCCTCGGCAGTTTGACCATAGGCCAATGTACCTGATACAATCATAGTTAAGAATAGGAGAATTTTTGGTCTTAGCATAAGTGCTTGTTTTTTTAACAAACATATGCAATTTTACTTTTTTATTCAACCTAAAATATGGCCATCGCTATTTAGCAAGCCCGGGATGATCCTCTCGAAGTATGTCGGGTCTGACAGCCGAACCTGCGGGATTAGCACCTGTAATGTCATCTTCCAGGTTGTGTCCGGTAATAGCGGAGCGATTGGTTTCTGGCGGATTTCTTTTTTCTTGCCGCTTTTTGTGCGCTTTTTGTTGTTTACTCACCTTTCTTTTATTCAAATTGTCCATATTACAAAGTATTATGCCTGTCTTTACTAGTAACATAATTATATCTCCCCGGTTTGTTCTTTTATCATTATTTCTTCCATTGGCAGAAATAGGAAGATAAGCAATGCCTGTTCGTAGAGAAAATTATCCTGTTGGTAGAAAAGACCATAAAAAACGAGAAATTCCTGCAACGTTTCTACATCAAAAGCGTCTTATATACAAAAAGCGTAACAGCTTAGAGGGGTGATAAAGATTATTAAAACGCTTAATATGCCCGGCCGGCAAATATATTTTACCATTAAATAACAGGAATGAAAATCGTTCGGTCATGAACGTTAAAAAATTAAAATCAGTAAAATGAAAACATTATTAATCGTAGCGCTATTGGGTACTTCTGTACTGAGCGCGCAGGCCAGTGCTTTAGTTTTAAGCGATGTATCGCATGTCGGTAAAATCGAAGAAAAAAAGAGTGAAGCAGAAGAACTGAAGCAAAAAGTGGAAGTACAACTTTATAACCTAAATATGCTGAATAAACAATTTAAAATGGCACAGGAAGCCATTAAGAATTCAAAAGGAAGCCATAAAGATATCGATAAAGATTTTGAGTATTTTCACAGTTTATTATTGGAAGATTCAAAAACACAGGATAACGCAAAGGAGATCGATGAATCCGTGCAACGCCTTAAGAAAGAATATGCACGCAAACATAAAAATAGAGCCGCGTATGAACTTAAAGAACAAAAGAGCTTAGCTACGAGCATGCAAAAAGAATTGAATAGCCATATTCGTGAATGCAAATCTTTGAAGGCCAAGTACAAAAAGTACTTAGATGGAAATGTAAGCCCTGAATTGCGAGACCTGGAAACTAAGCTGGAAGAGACGGAAAAGATACTAAAGGAGAGCACCGAAAGTAATATTCAAAATGCGACATACTATGATCGGAAGCTTGAAGATATCAAGAAGGTGTAATGTGTTAAAAACTCAAAAAAGGAAATCACAGCGGCTCCCTTTTTGTAACAATAGTCACCTTTCTACATCTAACTAGAAAAAAGCCATGCTAATAACAACAACACCTAATGTAGAAGGTAAAAAAATAGTAAAATATATCGGCTTGGTAAGTGGCGAAACCATTATAGGTGCTAACTTTTTTAGGGATATATTTGCGGGAATAAGGGATTTTGTAGGAGGCAGATCCAATTCATATGAAAAAGTGTTAAGGGAAGCAAAAGATACCGCAGTTTTTGAAATGCAACAGTACGCCGCATCCATTGGAGCAAACGCAATCGTAGGTGTGGATCTTGACTATGAAACGGTGGGAAACGGAGGAAGTATGCTTATGGTTACTGCGAGCGGAACAGCTGTTGTAATAGAATAAGAAGCAAAAAAATGTTAAAATTTTGTTAAAGTCGCAAGGCTTTTTGTCATCGTGTCCAAAATCGGTTATCTTTGTATCATCATAATTTAGGTTTATAATTGGTTAATGAAAGTCCTTAATCTCCCCGGTTAAGGACTTTTCTTTTTGAATACAATACGGGCCGGAATCGCATCATTCGTTTATGTTTGCTGATTTTTGATATGCTGTAGTAGGATATTCGCCCGATTTTCGACGCTAAGTTTTGGTATAGTAATAAGTTTATAACCGCATGAGGTATAGATACTTCGCATCATGCGATACGTTTCCATTGCTAATGAAAAGCTCTGCTTTCGCTCAGCATCTTGATGATAGATGGCCCGCCAGGGGGGGAGGATAAATACAAAGGCATTATATCGAAAGGAATTAACACTCTGTTCTAAACAAGGAAAGGGATCTAAGTGACATAGTTTAACATAGCCCAGGATATCCGGTATTCCACGATCAAAAATGACGGGTGCTTGTGTTGGTAGATTTTCTCGATAATTTTTCATATCAATTTCCAGCATTTTTTTAGCGAAGTGTAATTTATTCTTCCAAGGCAGTGCATCGCCGTCTATTTTTTTCTGTTCCTGAATGATGCGTCTACCGGATTCGTTTATAGTTAGAAACCCCTCTTTATGTAGCTGCTGTATTAATGACGTTTTGCCCGAACCAGGGCCACCTGTTAAGACAAAGAAGTTCGTCTTGTTATATATTAATGGTTTCATTTAATAGTTTATTGAATTTAACATTATGTTCAGCAGGGATAGCCTTCATAAGCCGATCTTTGCCAAGTACTTTAAAACTAGGGGAGGGATTAATTTGTGCAGGTAAAATTAGGCACGATAGAAGAGATATGGGCTATAATAAAAAAGAGAGGTTAATGAGGTAAAGGTTCACTTATTAAGTCCAACTGGGATGATTATACCAAAGACTCCGCAAGATACAAATTTTTCTATTTTTGTTATGTTTTAGGCGACTGAAAAAGAATATTTACAGGGTGTCCTCGGTGCTTGCTGCGCTATTTAGAATGATTTTAGCGGTTACCAATGCTTGTCCGACATGACGTTGCGCATGCTCTGCTGCGTGAAAAAGCAAACCGATGAGTGTGGTTGGGATTTTTTTTCTTCCAATACCCCTTGCTTCTGTTAGTGAGGCAGGATCTATCTTTCTCAGCTCCTGAATAGCATTTGAAATGCGATTATCAAGTTGCTTCAATAATTGATGGGTATCAATCGATTCTTTTTTTTGCCCTTCGTTTTGGAGGTAAACAAATTGTTCGTCTGATAAGGCCCACTGTTGCGCGTAAGTGAACATACGATCAATTACTCCCGTAATGTGTTGTAAATGAAAGGCAACAGAAGCGATGTTTGCGGGTCTTTCCCAAAGTTTTTCTCTGGGAAAATCAGCTAGCAAGCTTGTCAATTCTTCCTTTACCTGAAGCAATGCATGTGCTACCGGTTGCAATAAAGGAGGAACACCGTCAATGGGGCCCCGCATCCAAACCTCTAACGTTGATTCCATTTTATGTTATTGTTACTATGTTTGACGTTTTTGGGCACACCTTCTGTGCTTACCTGACAAAAATCATGTAAAGCTGCCAACGTTCTTTGCCTTCCTATTTCGATAAGATAATCCGCCTTATGGTAATCCCAAACACCTACTACATTCCGAGGTATATGAACGACAATATCCGGTTTATATAGGTCAATGGAAAGTTCTGTAATCTTTCCAAGCATGGTCAATATTGCTTTTTGTGTAATAGTAAGGTAGCCACCGTATTTACTATTAGCCTTTGCCAATGAAAAAGTTGTTTCTTCCGGCGCATTTAGGTTTATGGCTACCACCAGCGCGTCTCCCTGATTAGGAAGATGATTGAGTGGTAATGGATTTATCAAGCCCCCATCTACAAGGATATTGTCCATATGATTAACCGGCGTAAAAACACCTGGGATAGCGATAGAGGCTCTTACGGCGTCAAAGAAGCTCCCTTGTGTAAAGGTTATTTCTTTTTGATGAAGTATATCAGTAGATACAGCAATGAAAGGAATGGGCATGTCTTCAATATACATATCGGGAATAAAGCTCTTAATTTTGTTAAAAACGCGTTCCCCTTTCATGACACCTGAACTACTCCACGTGAAATCCATTAAGTTAAAGACATCCCGTCGCTTTAATGTTTTTAGCCATGAGGTGAAATCGTCCAATCTGCCCATGGCGTATAATCCGCCAATAAGGCTGCCAATAGATGAGCCTGCAATGGATTTTACGGTGAACCCTTGTTCTTCTAATACCTTAATTGCTCCAATTTGAGCTATGCCGCGCGCTCCACCGCTAGATAATACCAATGAGATTGAAGTTTTCATTCAAAGCTAATATATAGATAATGTTTAAAAGACAGGAAGAAATTACATAACTTAATGTATAGAAAAAATATTTACGAGTGGAAATTTTTGATCGATTGGTAATTTGTTCTATATTGCGGCTAACTGACTAATAACTAACACTAATGACTTATTGGAAGAAATTAATAGACGCTGATAACCAGCGTTTAGCGGGGCTTGATCATTTGCGGGCGCTTGCTATTGTTCTGGTTTTTTTATGTCATTACCGAGCTTATGTCAGACCCGAATGGGTTGACCTCATCGGGAGTTTTGGTTGGACAGGTGTTGACCTTTTTTTTGTGCTGAGTGGTTTTTTGATAGGAAACCAATTAATTCGTCAAATGATATCTCTTGGACGTATAAACTTTCAGGAGTTTTACATTAGCAGAAGTTTTCGGATCTTACCTGTTTATTTCTTCGTTGTCTCGTTATATTTTTTGTTTCCTATGATTCGCGAACGCGAAGGAATCGCTCCTTGGTGGCAGTTTCTCACGTTTACGCAGAATTTTGATTTGGATTTCGGTACGGAAGGTAGCTTTTCGCATGCCTGGTCTTTATGTATCGAAGAGCAGTTCTATTTGGCACTCCCTTTCTATATAAGTGCTTTTTGGGATGAGACGCGCCCCGGTAAAGCTTTTTGGCTGTTACTGGGATTTTTTTTGCTCAGCGTTTTATTGAGGGCCCTGAACTGGTTTTATTTTGTGGAACCGTTTTATGCAAATAATATAACTGATGGAAGATTTGTAGCTTATAATAAATGGGTGTATTATCCCACTTATAATCGTTTCGACGGTTTGCTGGTAGGAGTGGGGATTGCGGCCCTGGTAAACTTTTTCCCAACATGGATAAAACGAATTGAAAAGCATGCAAATGCCTTATTCATAATAGGTGCATTGTTGATTTCCGTTGCCTATTTACTGTTAAAAGAGGATCGGCTCGATTTTTGGCCTACTGTTCTCGGTTTTCCGTTGATTTCTGTTGCCTTTGGTTTTATGGTGTTAAGTGCCATTTTGCCTGCAAGTTTTTTATATCGGTTTAAATGGCGGATTAGCGCGTTAATCGCTACTTTATCGTATAGTATTTATTTGTGCCACAAGTTTGTTAATCATCTACTTCAGGCTCCTCTTAACGCATTAGATATCCCAATTGATAGCAACTGGCGTGTTGCTGTCTGCGCCTTAATGTGTATACTGATTGCCCTTCTTTTAAATCGGGTTATTGAGTATCCATTTATGAAACTAAAGAGCACGATCCTAAAAAAGCGGCGACAAAGGACCAAGAACCCTTTGTTAGTCACTTAAACGCAGCGTGTATATACCACCAATTAGTTTTTCAGAATAAGCTGTTGGGATTGCATTTTCCATAAATGTGCATAAAGCGAATCCGTGCTTAGTAGTAATTCTTGATGTGTTCCCTGTTCGATGACCTTACCTTTATCGAGGACGATGATTTTGTCGGCACTATAAAGTGTGCTTAGGCGATGTGCTATGACAATAATGGTTTTATTTTCTTTTTTCAGATGTTCGATGGTGTTCAATACAAATTTCTCTGAAGCGGAGTCGAGTGAAGATGTTGCTTCATCAAGGATTAAAATCTCCGGATTTCGATATAAGGCTCGGGCTATAGCGATCCGTTGGCGTTGCCCACCGGAAAGTGACAAACCATTTTCCCCTATAGAGGTGTAGAAGCCTTGGGGTAACGATTCAATAAAATCTATAATTCCGAGCTGAGTGGTAATATCGATGATCCGCTGCATATCGGGGGTATAGTCTCCCAGCGCAATATTACTTACTACATTGCCCGAAAACAAATCAATATGTTGAGGTACAACAGAAATCGTTTGGCGAAGAGAGGTGTTTTTTATGTGCTTTAAATCGTATTTGCCAATGGTAATAGTTCCACTTTGAACGGGATAAAGATTTTGCAAGATGGAAATGAGGGTCGACTTGCCGGATCCACTTTCACCAACGATGGCGGTAAACTTCGCCTTGGGAATTGTTAAGCTTAATTCGTCAAAGACGTTATCTCGTGTTCCATACCTAAAGGATACGTTCTTAATTTGGATGTCGCCTATATTTTCTTTCGTTAATTCGAGGTCACTGCTGTCTTTTTCGCGCTCCAAATCGAGTATTTCAAAAAGACGGTCGGTAGCGATCATGGCATCCTGGACTGTTTTGTTCATGGTGATTAGCGACGTGACCGGCCCTGTAAAATAACCGATGAGCGCATAAAATGAAAGGAGTTCGCCCGGCGTAATTTGGTTGCTCAAGACATACGTGGCTCCTACCCATAAAAGAACAATTGTAATCAGTCTTGAAATCAATTCCGAGGAGGTAGTAGAAAACACCCCATTCAAATTGGAACGGTATCCTGTTTTCAACAACTTTACGAATCTTGTTTCGGTTTTTTCATTGGCGTAGCTTTCGGCGCCGAACTGTTTAATGGTCCGAATAGAATTTAGGCTCTCAACAAGTTGAGATTCGAGTTCAGCAGAATCCTCCATTAATGTTCTTTGGGCCTTTTTATTCAGTTTATTACTTATAAAATAGACTACTAGATACATTGGAATCACGGTAAGTATAAGTAAGCCCAGTTTCCAGTAGTAGGTAAACATCATTAAAAAAGAAAAAGTTACAATGAAAATGTTTACCAAAAAGTTAACGCTTACTTCATTGAGAAATATCCTGATTTTTACAGCATCATTGATTCTTGAAATAACCTCACCGACTCGCATGGTGTCAAAGAATTTTTGAGGCAATGTTAACAGGTGCTTATAGTAACCAAGTATAAGTTGAGCATCAATAATCTGTCCCATTTTTAGTGTGAAAATGGTTTTTGTGGCACCAATAAATAGTTGAAATCCGAGCAAAACCAGCATCATTGTACTCATGAGATTCAACAGGTTGACATTTCTGTCAACCAAAACAAAATCTACGATTTTCTGTACAAATATGGCCGTAGATAACCCCAAAACAGTATATACGAGGGCTCCCATCAATATTTGGATCAGCGTTCCGGTTTGTGGCTTTACAAGATTCCAGAAACGGTAAGAGGCACTGGCTGTTTTCCTGCCTTTTTCGAATGATTCCGAAGGAATCAATAAGACAAGGGCACCGGTCCATATCTTTTTAAAGTCTTCGTGCGATTTCTTATGAAATTGGCCATCCAGTGGATCCATGACCTCAATCCAGTGCTTCGTCACTTTATATATGACAACATAGTGCTGCAGCACTCCCTCCACTACGATATGAGCAATGGCCGGTTTTGGAATTTTAAAAAGGCTTTCAAAGGGTCCCCTAACTCCTTTTGCCTCAAAGCCTAACAATTGGGCCGCTTCTAAGATGCCGAGTACCGTGGTTCCTTTTTTATCCGTCCCTGCCATCTGCCTTACATTCGCTACGGAAATTGCCAATTTATAGTGAGCGGCAACAGATGCAATACAAGCAGCTCCACAGTCGGTTATATCACGTTGTTTTACTCTCTTGGTCATAAACTTCTTTCTAATTTGCGATCTCGTACACGGCACTTTGCTACATGCTACGATGCCGCCTTTATATTGGGATTTAACCAGTTGTCCACTTTATCATATAGTAATTGAAACAGCGTTCTTTCGGTAACAGAAAATCTTGCCGTAAAACTCATGCCCTTCTTTACGTAGCCTTTATAGCCGTTTTTCAATGTAAGATGATCATTATTCAAAGCGCAACGCACCTTAAAAACCGGTTGTTTGTCGTTCAACATGACGATGTCGTCAGAAATATCAATTACCCGCCCTGTTAACAGCCCCCATTGATTATAATTGAAAGCATCTATTTGAAAGCGAACTTCTTGTTCTTTTTTTATTAAACCAATATCGGAAGGATTTATATAGCAGAAAGCCAGTAGGGTGGTGTCGGGAGAAATTTCAGCTACCTTTTGGTTTGCGAAAACATAAGTTCCCTTCTGCATGCCCACTAAATTTTGCACCGAACCGTCAATAGGGGCCGTTACCACAAACTGTTTTCTTTGTTCATTGATATCAATTTGCTGACTTAATAATTGACGCAGTTCGTTTTGTAATTGATTGACCTCTGTTTGCCACTGAGCCTTATATTTTCTTGAAACCATTGCTAAAGCAGCAGACGCTTGCTTATACTCAAAATCGTATTTGTCATATTCTGCTGAAGATAGCATCTTCTTTTTATATAGCTTACTATAGCGATTAAATGTGTTTTCCGCTTGCTCTTTGGCAATTCGGGCGTTTTCAACTTCTTGTATATATTGTTGCCAGATGGCAAAGTATTGTCCTGATTGAAGATTGGGAGGGCTGAAATCTTCGGCATTAGCCTGCCTGATTAAGGTATGAAGATCTTTAACAAATAAAGAGATTTCTTGTTGCCTTCCCTTTACCAAGAGGTCTTGTTTATTGGACGAGCTTCCGTCGATGATCAACAGTGTGTCGCCTAATGTCATTTTTTGATTGTCTTTTAAATTGAAATATACCAATCTGCCGTTAACAGGAATGCTAACGTCTGTTTTTTCAATTGAAGACTGCAATAGGCCGCTGCCCTTTACGCTTATATTTATTGTTACTAATGGGAGGGAAGCAAATGCCAATATAAATAATAATAAAATGCCGAGATAAATAATCTGTGTTGTTTTTTTGACACGTGCAGTATAAACAATGGATGTATTACTGATTGTTTCTACTGAATAGATAGGCATTGACATAATCCTGATGACTTGGTTGTTGATTGCTCGCTTACCGATCATCCCAAATTGCGCCAAAACATAAATGAGTTGAGGAGCTTTGGGCTACCGATAATATTTGCCGGACTGGTTAAACATTAACAGTCGCCTTCGTTAAAGGCTACCGTTAATGTTTGTTATTAGAACTGTAATCTATAGAGAGAAAATAGTCTGAAGAAGGGTTGTTGCAGTTTTGCCTACATACTCAAAAGTATCTTTAAGGATTGTACGAGTACCGCCTACAACAATACCTAATAAGTCATTAACAGGACCTCCTCCTTCTACAGTTCTTAATTCAGAAGCGTTCATTTCTTCAACACCAAAGTTGTTCAAATTTAAATTTTTCATAACAAAGAGATTTTTGCTTATTGTCCTTACTCTTTTAAGGCCTTTCAGGATACGCCTATGCTGGCCAGCATGTAACAAATATATATAATTAATAAGCTAATAGGAGCTGCGGTTGGAAGGGTGGCCCGTTTAGGATTATTAAGTTGTCAGTGCTAAAACACGTAGTTTTCTTGCTGAAATATAATGCGTTAGCCGTTTTTTTTATCTGAAGGTTGTTGATTAAATGATCCTTGCCTTTTTGTTCAGTTTTTTTTAAGCATGAACTTGCGCCTGTTGTATAAAATGATTTCATAGTTAACAGTTGCCACTAAAGGAGGAAAGGGTTGAGGCGGACGTGCCGCCATGTTATAAGCCTAACAGTTATCCTTTTGGGGATAACTGTTAGTGGCTTTTTAAACACTTTGTCTTATAATGAAGAAAGTGTTTGGAAAATAGTCACCAATGTTTTGTTTACGAATTTGAATGTATCGTTAAGGACTGTGCCAACACCGCCTACAAGAATATTCAATAAATCGTTAACAGGACCGCCACCTTCTACGGTTCTTAATTCGGTAGCGTTCATTTCTTCTACGCCTAGGTTGTTTAAATCTAATTTTTTCATAACAAAGAGATTTTTGTCGTTGCCCTTACTCTATCACGGCTTTTCAGGATACGCCTGCGCTGGCCAGCACGTAACAAATATATATAATTAAGTAAATTAGGGCTTCACCGAAGCAATGAAAGCAGAACAACGCTTAATCCTTATTCACTCATGAAAAAAGTGGATTTTCACTTAATTGAAGGCATTTTTAATCTGTTTTTTTTAAAAATCTATGTCTTATTAAGTGTTTGGTCTTTTTGTTCATTTTTTATAATGTGATTTATCGGCTTTTAATGGAGTAACAGCAGTAGTTTTGATTTAGTTACAAAAGAAGAACAAACAACTTCGGGAAACAGTATGTAAAGAGGCAGGAAGAAAATACTAGAGAAAATTAAGCTTCTCTATACCAACTTTAGAAAAATACTATTTAAAATTGCCATTTTTAAAGATCAAAAAATACAAGGAAACATGAAGGTAAGAAAATACTCGGGGGAATTAGTTGATTTTGATTTACAGCGATTGAAAGGTTCGTTGACAAAATCCGGGGCTTCGAATGAGACCGTTGAACTCGTTTGGGAAAAGATGAACAAAACGATATTTGATGGTATGTCTACTAAACAGTTATATCGGTTAGCTTTTCAACTATTAAAGCAGCAGCGAAATTCGTTAGCTGCTCGTTACAGCCTTAAGAAGGCACTTCGTGACCTAGGGCCCACAGGCTATCTTTTTGAAAAATGGGTGGCAAGATTATTTGAACATACAAATCATCACACGTTGACGAGTCTCATACTTGAAGGAAATGCGGTAAGTCATGAAGTTGATGTAATTGCCCAAAAAGATAATGATTTATTATTGATCGAATGTAAATTCAGAAATACGGTTGATGCGAAGGTTAGCGTTACAAACCCCATGTATTTTCTCTCACGATTTGTTGATCTCAGCGATAAAGAATTCAACTTCTTTGATCGCCCCATTAAATTTACACAAGCCTGGCTTGTTACGAATGCGTATTTAACAAAAGATGCAATCGAATTCGCAAATTATTATAAGCTGAATTTGCTCTCCTGGGATTATCCCAATGGTTTGAGCATAAAAAACCGAGTTGATAGCGCCGGCCTATATCCCTTAACTTGCCTGACTTCCATTAATACACAGGAGAAAGATAAGTTGCTTTCTTTAAATTATATGCTTGTGAAAGACATTCTGGATGAGCCTCGAATACTTGAACATTTAAATACCACCACCTATCGCAGAAAGAAAATTTACCAGGAAGCTAATGAGCTTGTATACGGTTTTCCCGTGAATCCGGAATAAATAAGGACAAAGGCTAGCTTGCTTTTGCGTTTTAAAAAATATTCGGTATCTTGCAATGAAGATAGATAATTCTTTAAATTAAGTGCCGTTAATGTTTGAAATTCTTGTTGTTAAGGTGTTCATTGGAGCGATTAACTAAGACGTTTCATTTATTTCAGTTTACCTTTTCATCCTTCTTCATAAAATCGAGAACTATGGAAATAGGAGTGATTAAGTGGTTCAATAATTCGAAAGGTTTCGGTGTAGCAGATACAGTGAGCGGTCAGGTATTCGTTCATATTAAGAGTTTTAAGTTGAAACCGACCAATTTATCTTCAAGAGATGCCATTCTGTTTAAAAGACGTGTCGATCCAAAGAGCCACAACGCGGTAGCAATCCATTCACGTTTAGTTGGTGATGTGCACGACTGGGAATTGATCGCTTCGCTGGCGTTAAAGGGGAGTAATGCAACTAAAGAACTAAGCGAACGATCGACTATGCCAAAAAGCAATCACCTGTCACTTGCTGAATTGGCTGCTTATCAATACCTCAATGGGAAATCACGCGAGCAAATTTTCCAAGAGGTTACCACATACTTTACAAGCAAGTTACCGGACGATAAATTTTTGTTTTATGGGGAGTTTCTTGAAAAAGTATTTACAAGAAGTATGGGATTGGAAAAGAGAAATGAGCTACTGACGCGAATTTTTAATTTCTTCGGAGAAAACGTCAACGCACGTAAGCTTTTTCTTGTGTGGAAGTCTACGAAATTTCGGTATATCGGACACGTTGAGGCTGACGATTTCGAAATTCCTGAAGATATTCTTGTACTTTTTGCTGATGAATTAAGCGTTTCTGAACTGATGCGCATCCATACCTATAGCTACGGGAATATATTTTGCAATGAATTGATCGCCAAAAAGCTTGAAGATACCAACGATCTTAGTACCGAAGAAATCAAAAAGTTGGAAATGATCAGCCATGTTAAATTTTTTAAAGAATAGGTCTCATCCTAAACTACCTACATCTTATACTATAGTCCGCATTCTGCGTAATCTCTAAAAGACGTAAGCCATAATAGCTGTTATGGAATCAATTCGTTTTTGGCATCTAATATAAAAGTTACTACTAATCAATTACGTCATGGCGGAATTAATACGCGGTAAGATGCAACCAAGGGTTGACCTTACACCAATGGTGGATTTAGCCTTTTTGCTAATAACCTTCTTTATGTTAACAACGAGCTTGGCCAAACCGAAGATGATGGACATTGCACTGCCGGATAAAGTAGATTTAGGGAACGCCACCGGTTTTTCTGACAAACGCACGATGACGATATTGCTTGGTGCCAATCATCAAGCAGCATGGTATTGGGGGCTTCAGAAAACTCCGATCGAAGGCCCAAAAGTAACTGATTTTGGAAGGAATGGAATAAGAGCGGAGCTAAAAGATAAGATGACAAAGATAAAGAGTCAGCAAGTCGGCTCCACCAAGCCTTTAATGGTTATTATTCGCCCAAGCAACCTGTCGAGTTATAGCGATCTGGTGAATATACTCGATGAAATGAAAATTAATGGGATTACGCAATATGCTATTGGCGATATTGGCAGGGAGGAAGTTCAACTTCTCATAAAGTTGGGACTTTACCGACGAATTTGATGAAGTAGCAAAAAAAAATAAAAAAAAATTAAAAGGATATAATAATCTCGATATCGTACCGTTATTTTATCAATAGGTTTAGGTTGATAAAAACGTATGTTTTTACCCGGTATCCCAAATACCGGGTTTTTTATTTACCGGCTACCCGCGATATTTATCGTGTAGCCCAACTCCCTTGATAATCATCGGAATGATTTTTTCCAAACGACTTTTTTTAGTCGTTTCTTGTTTGGCCGATTCAATGTATTCCGTGAATTCCCGTTGCTGAGTCTTTTTCAGTTGATCAAAACACTCTTTTAGCTCGGGATTTTTGTCAAAAACGGAGTTCAGTTCTTGAGGCACTATAATTGGTTTGTTTCTATCCGCTTTGATTGCAATTCCCTTTTCCTGATTGCTCATCGCTTCCAGTACGTAAGTTCGTATAATGTCTAAATTGGCCTCTTCGAGCGTTGTGAAACGCATTTGGCGTAACGCTTTTGTAGTGCCGTTTTGAGCATTAATGAGTAAATGGTGCGGATCCTTCAAAAAGACACCCTGATAGAACCAGATACCAAAATAAGATTTAAATCCCGCTAAGCCTACTATGTTCTTGCCGTTATGCGTATAAACGGGACCGCCCCATTTGAGTTCTTCTTTTAGACCCGTAGATACTATGAGCTTTCTTAATTCGTAGAGCTCGTCGCGCCATTGTTGCTGAGCCCTATAGAAATCGTCCGAACTTTTAAAACTTTCCATATTCAAATAATGAAGTAGTTCGAAGATACGACTATTTGTGAAAGCGGAATAGCGACAATATGAAATACAAGTTGGCGCTATAACCGGTGATTGCGTACTTTTTAAATAAATGATTAAATTTTGTTTTTAAATTGTTGTACTCCTCCTTACTTTTGGCCTAAATTTAGATCGCATAAGATGGTTAAGAAAGATAAAGATATTTCAACGGAAGAAAAAATAAAAGAAGCTGCAAGAATTGTTTTTACAAGAAAAGGGTTTGCAGCTACTCGTACAAGGGATATTGCAGATGAAGCTGGCTTGAATCTAGCTTTATTAAATTACTATTTTAGGAGTAAAGAGAAATTGTTCCACATCATTATGGAAGAGAAGTTTGAACAATTTTTTGGGATGATTGTGAGGCTTCTCAACGATGAAGACAGTTCATTGGAGCAAAAGGTGCAGGCAGTTGCGAATGATTATATTGATATGCTTCTACACAATCCGGATCTACCTATATTTGTATTGAGCGAGATAAAAAACAATCCCAAGTTGTTTAGTAGCCGAATATCAGGGAAGCTGATGACTTCTAAATTTTATGAACAATTAAACGAGCTCCGTCCTGATATTAACGTGTTTCACTTAATCTTGAATTTATTGAGCATGATCATTTTTCCTATACTTGCTCAACCCGTTATTACACAAACAGACGCATTTAGAAGCGGCGAGTTCAAAAAATTTATTCTAGAACGGAAAAAAATGATCCCGTTATGGTTCAATAGCATTTTACGTACGGAAATATAAACACTGTCAATCAATTGGCGAAGAAACTTTTTTGATCTTTATTTTTAATCAAATGATTAGAAATATTTTTTAAATAAAAAAATACCTCTACCTTTGCCGTGATTGAAGAATGTTAGTTGGAGAACAAATTTTTTTGGTTTGCAACTAATCAAATGATTAAAAAGTATGACCAATGTTATTACTTGAAGTATTTAGAATAATGACAATTAGAAAATCTTTTGTCACTATTAGCAGACGAAGATTAGAAAAAACAACAAGCAATGAGAAGTAAGGCACTATGGATAGGGCTGATATTAATCGTATTCAGTCCAGAGCTTTATGGACAATTAAGTCTCACTTTAGATGATTGTCAAAATCAGGCACAAGTTAATTACCCGCTTATTAAGAAGCGCGACTTAGTGGAAAGAAGTAAGGCGTACGCCATTGAAAAGGCGGCAAAGGGTTATTTGCCTCAGTTTATTATTAATGCACAAGCAACGTATCAGTCGGCCGTTACTGAAATTCCTATTCAAATGCAGGGTATTGAAATCCCGCAGTTGACCAAAGATCAGTATAAGTTCTATGGCGAGCTAAATCAAACGATTTATGACGGGGGAAACATTAAGCAAAAGATTGAGCTACACCGGTCTACATCGGCGATTGAAGAGCAAAGTCTTTCAGTAGCGCTTTATCAACTAAAGGACCGGATAAACCAGCTTTTTTTCAGCATCTTAATGATAGAAGAGCAATTAAACCAGAATCAACTGTTAATGAAGGATATCCAGCTAGGGCTGGATAAAGTCGAAGCGGCAGTTACCAATGGGACTGCCCTGGAGGCGGATCTTAACGTTTTGAAGGCCGAATTGTTAAAAGCAGCGCAGCACGCGGTTGATTTGAAGGCGAATCGAACGGCCTATTTGGAGGTGCTCGGTTTATTTCTTAATAAAACTTTAGATGCCAGTACAAAACTGATTAAGCCGGAATTACCTATACTACCGAAGACGATTCAACGACCGGAACTTGCTTTGTATGATGATCAACTTACGAATATTGCGGTACAGGAAGAATTGATTAATGTGAGAAATAGGCCTCGACTTGATTTCTTTTTTCAGGGTGGTTACGGCAGGCCGGCTCTTAATATTCTAAAACCTCGTTTTGATGCTTATTACATCGGTGGCTTGCGCTTAAGTTGGAATTTGGGGGGGCTGTACACCCAAAAAAAGGAAAAAGCAATTTTGGAAATTAATCGATTGGCAATAGGAGTCGAAAAAGAAACATTTCTATTCAATACACATTCGCAAGCCAAGCGGGAATCAGTGACAATACGACGCTACCAAGATTTATTGCAATCCGACAACGAGATTATCGCATTGCGCGAAAAAGTAAAAAAAACCGCGGTTACTCAATTAGAACATGGTGTAATCACCACAAATGACTATTTACGGGAAGTAAATGCAGAGGATCAGGCTAGATTAAATAAAATCATACACGAGATTCAATTGCTTGCATCACAATACGATTATTTATACATAACAGGAGATACCTATTGATATACCAAAGAAGAAAAATGAAAACAGTTATATTATACACGAATTTGCTGGCTTTTTCCATCGTATCTTGTAAAACGAACGATATAAATTACGACGCATCGGGTGCTTTTGAAACCGTAGAGACCATCGTACCTGCGGAAGCAAACGGCATTATAAGGGAGCTTTTATTGGAAGAGGGGCAAACTATCCCCGCAGGGAAAGTAATTGGTTATATTGATACGCTTCAGCTGTTTCTCAAGAAGAAGCAATTAGAAGCACAAGCAGGTGCCATACTGAGTAAACGTCCTAATATCGCCACAGAGATTGCAGCTTTACAGGAAGAGCTTCGGTATGCTAAAAACGAGCAAGAACGGTTGACCAACCTGGTTAAGGCTGATGCGGCAACCCCAAAGGAATTGGATGCGGCAACCGCACAGGTAAATATCATTCGTAAACGTATTGAAGGTCAACAATCATCATTAGGTATTGCATCGGTCAGTTTGCAAGAAGAGACAGCTCCGTTGCATGCACAGATTGAACAGTTGGACGACCAACTTCGGAAAAGCAAGATTGTCAATCCCGTTACAGGAACCGTTCTCGCTAAATATGTAGAGGCGAATGAAATGGCAACCATTGGAAAACCCCTATATCGTATAGCTAACACCAAAAAAATGATCCTGCGCGCTTATATTACCGGTGAAAAATTTGCGGATGTTAAAATAGGACAGCGCGTTCGGGTGCAGGTTGATAAAGGTAAGGCTGCATTCAAGGATTATCCCGGCGTGGTTGAGTGGATAAGTGATCAGGCGGAGTTTACACCAAAGACCATCCAAACAAAGGATGAAAGAGCTAATTTGGTATATGCAATGAAGGTTAAGGTGGAAAATGATGGATATTTAAAAATCGGGATGTACGGACAAGTGATTTTAGCAACGCAGAAAAATGGAAAAAGGTAGAATGGAAGCAGTAAAACTCCACCATATTTTCAAAAGCTATGATAAGGGAAGAGTTGTAGCTGTGAATGATGTATCCTTTTCTGTTGATGAAGGTGAATTGTTTGGATTGATTGGCCCGGATGGCGCGGGCAAAACATCCGTATTCCGTATACTAACTACGCTTCTACTTGCTGATCAGGGAACGGCAAGTGTTGTCGGTCTCGACGTAATAAAAGACTATAAGGCGATTCGTAATCTGGTTGGATATATGCCCGGGAAATTTTCACTGTATCAAGACTTAACTGTACTCGAGAACCTCCGTTTTTTTGCTACGGTATTCGGCACTAATATCCAACAGAATTATGGCCTCATAAAAGATATTTACGAGCAAATAAAACCGTTTAACCATCGGCGGGCCGGAAAGCTATCAGGCGGGATGAAACAAAAGTTAGCCTTATGTTGCGCACTGATCCATAAGCCCAAGGTTCTTTTACTAGATGAGCCAACCACAGGGGTGGACGTCGTTTCGCGACGCGAATTTTGGGATATGCTAAAAGCACTCAAACAACAGGGTATAACCATATTAGTCTCCACCCCTTATATGGATGAAGCTATTCTTTGCGACCGGATTGCATTAATCCAGCAAGGGAAAATTTTAAGCGTCGATCCACCTGCAGATATAATCAAGCGATATCCAACAAAATTATATGCCGCTAAATCAGCCGATATTTATCGACTTTTAAAAGATTATAGACAAAACGAAGCGATAGAGAGCAGCTACGCTTTTGGTGAATACATCCATGTTACATTACGATATCCCGAAAGAGATGGATTATCTACGTTGCAAGATTTAGCCACGAACTTGGGGCACAGGGACATCATTGTAAAAGAGATTAAGCCAGGGATAGAAGATAGCTTTATTCGTTTAATGGAACGAATAGAATTTACGGGCCGTGTAGAATAAAGACGATGGAAAAAGTAATAATGTGCCGCAATTTAACCAAACGATTTGGCGGTTTTGTGGCAGTTGACGGTATTTCCTTTGACGTTGCTAAAGGAGAAATTTTTGGATTTTTGGGTGCAAATGGCGCAGGCAAAACCACTGCGATGCGCATGCTCTGTGGTTTATCTTTTCCCTCATCCGGTGAAGCAGAGGTAGCAGGTTATGATGTTTATAAGCAACAGGAAAAAATAAAAAAGCATATCGGCTATATGAGCCAAAAGTTTTCTTTATATGAGAACCTGTCGGTTTCGGAGAATATTGAATTTTTTGGTGGCGTTTACGGTGTAAACAAAAAAGAGATCAATAAAAGAGGACAGGAACTGATACGAGCTTTGGGCTTGACGCAAGAAGCGAATAAAATGGTCGGCGAGTTGCCCCTTGGATGGAAACAGAAATTGGCGTTCTCGGTTGCCATTTTTCATCAACCAAAGATCGTCTTTTTGGATGAACCTACCGGAGGTGTAGATCCCGTAACCCGCCGACAGTTCTGGGATATGATTTACAGTGCGGCAAATGCCGGAATTACTGTTTTCGTCACGACTCATTATATGGATGAGGCAGAATATTGTAATAGAGTGTCTATCATGGTGGACGGCAAGGTAGTAGCACTTGATTCACCGACTAACCTGAAATTAGCCTATAACGCTAACTCAATGGACGAAGTCTTTTATCAATTGGCAAGAGGAGCCAAACGAAACGACAATTAACTCAGTATGGTCAAAGGTTTCGATCTCATCAAAATCATGAAAAATGAAGCAGCTGTTAGTTTTTATTAGGAAAGAATTTTACCACGTCTTTAGAGATCGCCGGACCCTGTTGATCATGTTCGGCTTACCCATTGTACAGATCATTTTATTTGGGTTCGCTCTATCGAGTGAGGTGAAGAATATTCGGATGATAGTGGCTGATTATGCGAAAGATTTTCAAAGCCAAAGATTAATTGAAAAAATTAAGACATCAGATTATTTCGTTGTAGAGCAGGCAAATGTTCATTATAAACAGATTGAGGATGCGTTTAAAAAAGGAGACATAAAGGCCGCTCTTATTATTCCGTCTAATTTTAGCAGCGATCAACTGCATCTTGGCCAGTCACCGGTACAGCTTATTACCGACGGTTCTGATCCTAATATTTCGAAAACCGTGACAAATTATTTGACGTCAATTTTTATGGATTTTGGGCGTGAATTTAACACACCATCGATCAATCCGTTGTTTTTACAAATACAACCGGAATTGAGAATGCTTTACAATGAAGAGGGGAATGGTTCCCTGAATTTTATTCCAGGGGTTATGGCGTTAATTTTGATGATTGTATGCACTGCTTTAACATCTGTTTCAGTTGTTAAAGAAAAGGAGATGGTAACCATGGAAATACTACTCGTATCTCCCTTTAAGCCCGTTTTCGTACTTATTGCAAAGGCAATTCCTTATTTATTGCTTTCGCTTGCAAATTTTACGTTGATTTTGTTGTTAACCGCCTTTGCTCTTGATGTCGAAATTCGAGGAAGCATCTTGTTGCTCTATTTTGAGAGTACGTTATTTATTGTTACTTGTCTTTCTTTAGGGTTACTAATATCAAATATAACCAATTCGCAGCAAACAGCTCTGTTAATATCGCTTATGGGAATGATGTTGCCAACCTTGATTTTCACCGGTTTTATTATGCCATTGGAAAATATGCCTGGCTTTTTTCAAGTGCTCTCTCATATTGTTCCGTCCAGATGGTATTATCTTGCAGTTAAATCGGTTATGTTAAAGGGCTTGGGTTTGACCTATGTTTGGAAGGAGACACTGGTTCTGACTTTGATGACAATTATACTGCTCAGTTTAGCCTTGAGACGTTTTAAAGTAAGACTTTAATAGTTTTCTAAACAATACGGCGCTAAAGATGAAAATTTTAAGATTTATATTGCAAAAGGAGTTTCGTCAAATATTTCGGGATAAGTCTATCTTGGCTATGATGTTCGCTATGCCGATCGTTCAATTGGTTGTTTTACCGCTAGCCATGGACTTTAATGTAAAGCACATTAATCTTTCTGTTGTTGATAAGGACCACAGTTCTTTTTCACAGCGCCTAATTCACAAAATTTACGCTTCAGGGTATTTCATTCCTATTAGTTCTAACACCAGTTATAACGGTGCCATTCATCATATTGAAAAGGAAGAAGCGGACATAATTTTGGAAATCCCGCTAAATTTTGAACGAAATCTGATAAGAGAGGGGAAGCAGCGGGTAGGAGTTTATGCTGACGCTATTAACGGGACAAAATCAGGCATTGGTACAGCCTACTTGAATCGGATTATTTCAGATTTCAGTTCAGAATTGGAATGGAACGCGGAATCGAGGCCAAGGGGAAGTATTGAAATTCTACAAAGAAGCTGGTATAATCCCTTGGAGGCCTATAAATTTAATGTTGTTCCAGCGGTGTTGGTATTGCTGCTAACATTAATAGGTGGTTTTATGACTGCATTAAATATTGTAAAGGAAAAAGAAATTGGTACGATTGAGCAAATCAATGTAAGCCCGATTAAAAAGTGGCAGTTTATATTAGGTAAAATGATCCCGTTCTGGGTAATAGGGATTATTATTTTCACCTTAGGATTGATGATTTGTTTTTTTGTTTATGGAATTGCCTTACAAGGAAGTTTGTGGCTTTTATACTTATTTGCGGCCGTTTATTTGGTGGCCGTGTTGGGTTTCGGCTTGCTTATTTCTACCTACAGCGATAATCAGGTGCAAGCCATGTTTATAGCCTTCTTTTTTATGATGATCTTTATGCTCATGAGCGGCTTTTTTACGTCTACCGATAGCATGCCGCGGTGGGCTCGAACCTTATCTGATCTAACGCCGGTAACTCACTTCGTAAAAGTAGTAAGAATGATTGTCTTAAAAGGCAGCGACTTTAGTGACGTACAATTGGAATTTTTATATTTAATTGTTTTTGCAATCATATTAAACGTCTGGGCCATTTGGAATTATCGGAAAACGAGCTAATCGTTCGAATTACCAGCTTGTTTAATTCGTTGATGCGTCCATTCGTTGTCTTGTTTTACGTTTGCGCCACCAACGTCGAGCAAAAAACATGGCTATTACTATCAGCAATAAAAATGGCCAAATATTAATGAGGCCTACCGTAAACCATACGAAGTTTTGCCAACCGTTGGAAAGTCCCTGTTCGAACTTTTGACCAAAAGCAATTTGCTTAGGAGCAGCTTTATAATAAGTAATCGACAAGGTAGAATAAGTCGATTGATTCGCCAGATATCGTAAACGCCCTTCAACCGATTCGATTTCGGCGCGAACTTCTGCTAATTGCTTTTCGATTTCGAGAATTTCAGTAACCTTAGCTGCAAGTTGGAGTAATGTGCGATAGCGTTGTTCCAGCTCTTTTTTTGTTTTTAACCTAGCCTGTATATCAACAAATTCCTCGGTAACATCTTTTACTTGTATGTTTTTTGTTTCAAAATGATTGACGCCTTTAGCCACATCTCCAATAAAGGCGTCGAATTGCTTAGCATTTACGCGAACAACGATGGTTCTGCTGAGGCTTTCCGAATAATTATTCTCGGTTTCTGATGCTATATAAGCATTATATTTTTTTATTGCTTGTCCAATTAGTTTGGCCGTTTCCGATAAATCGTTTGTTTCAAAAGAGATGGTTCCTTCTTTAATTAGCCTTCGTTCTAATGGTATAGTTTGTATAGGTTCCGGTTCATTAAGTGCAATCGCTTCCGCTGTAGCTACGCTGCCAATGGCATGCTGTTGATCTATCCCGTTATGGCAAGCAAATAGTAGAAATGAAAAAATTATTAGAAGAGGAAGCGCTAACTGATCGATAACCTGGGTTTTCTTTTTCATCTACAAATAATTAGCTCGTTTATCTTTATTCTTTTGCACGTATGAACCGCATCACAACTTTCAGTCCATCATGATATGGACTTTGATTTTTTCATAAGATGTTTTCTTCAATCAAATTCCATAACCTTTCATTCCTTTTTTCTGCCAAAGGTAACCTATATGCAGGCTTGTTTCTGTTTTTAAAAGGAATAACCAACCGTAAACGCCCAAGCTCTGTTCCGTTGCTCATACCGCGAGCTGGTTGATAAGTCGGCCAATCCCAGTAAGTAACCTGCAGAAAGATTATATCCTTTTTTTAACTGGTAACCAAAATGGAGATTCACGCCGTAATCAAACCTTTTCTGGCTTCCTGAATCGCCGAATGTGAAATCTTCCCGATTCCCCGTATAGTTTGAAGCAAAGCTGTTTGATCCCATAAGTCCAAATCCCCCGTATGGCCCCATGCTTAAAAAGAAATAGCTGCTATCCTTCAATGGAAGCTTTCCTACAAAATTAACAGGAAGCTGAAGCCAGAAGGTGTGCTGTTTGACTGGTGTATTGCCAAACTCAGAATAATCTAGCTGTGAACCGAGTTGTTGGAAGGAGATACCGGACTGGATGGCAAAGTAACGAGCTGTTGATGCTTCGACTAAACCGGTAACGGTAAAACCCACCTTTTTGGACGCTACACGAGAAGTATTATTGTTTATATTGGACAATGCGTAATAAGGCAAATTGCCTCCCAGTCTTACACTATATCGAATATTCCATTGTTGGGCTGATAAAGATTTATCCATCAAGCCGAGTAAAATACAAATAAAAATAGTTTTTTTCATATTGCTAATTTTAAATCAAAACTAGCTAATGAAGTGTTAAGAAGTTTTAAGGTTTGGTTCAGTTAACCTTAAAAAATGTTAAAAGATTAGGTGTCGCGAAGGCATGCCTTGTAGAAATACCTATTAGCTAGAAATATGCTTGCGGTACAACTTGTCCTTAAGCTGTTGGAGGGCATTCAGTTTATTGATTTTTACATCTTTTAAGATAAGCTCCTTTTTATAGGCCGGAATGTGGTGGCCGTGCTTATCCGACCATAAACCAATTTCAATGATCAAAGGAACCAAATCGATCGCTTTTTCGGTTAAGCTATATACTATTTTCTGTTTATGATCGGGTGCCTTTTTCTTTTTTATGAACCCGTTTTTTTCGAGCATGAGCAATCTGTTTGCTAAAATGTTGGTTGATATCTTTTCCTCAGAAAGTAAAAATTCCTGATAGTATCGCTTATCAAAGAATACTATGTCCCGGATAATCAATAAAGACCACTTGTCACCAAATAGCTCAAGAGCGTAGTTTAAAGGGCAATCAGATCTCATATTTACAAGGAAATTTATACACTTGCAAATATAAGGCGGTTTGCTTTATATTTGCAAGTGCTTGTTAAATGCAAGTAGTTGTTGTGAGGCCGTTGCTTCACCTAAATTTAAAATCATGAATCGAATCGTTATAACCGGGCTTGGAGCCTTAACGCCAATTGGCGAAAATGTTGAGACTTTTTGGCAGAACTTGATAAAAGGTGTTTCGGGTGCCACGAGAATCACAAAATTTAACGCCAATAAATTTCGAACACAAATTGCTTGCGAGCTTAAAGATTATGATCCTTCCCGATGGCTTGATAGGGGTGAGATCAAGCGTACAGACCCCTTTACACAATATGCACTTATAGCCGCTGATCAGGCGATTAGTGATGCACAATTAAACTTCGCGGACATGGATCCCTACGATATAGGTGTCATATGGGGGTCTGGGCAAGGGGGGATGCTTACTTTTGAGGAGCAGGTAAAGGAATATGTGTCTGAAAACTTTACACCGCGGTTTAGTCCGTTTTTTGTTCCGAAGCTAATCGCTAACATGGCTTCGGGATTGATTTCTATAAGACATGGGCTGAAAGGGATCAATTATACGACGGTGTCGGCATGCGCAACATCCAATACGGCTATTATGGATGCTTTTAATTATATAAGATGGGGGAAGGCAAAAGTGATGATTACCGGAGGTTCAGAAGCGCCTATTACGGAAGCGTCAATAGGTGGGTTTTGTGCAATGAAGGCAATGACTACGCTAAATGGAGAACCCACGTTAGCTTGCCGGCCTTTTGACCAAGGTCGCGATGGATTCTTGATGGGTGAAGGAGCGGGGGCTTTGGTATTAGAAGAATATGAGCACGCGCGTGCACGAGGAGCTAAAATTTATGCCGAGATAGTTGGTGCAGCGATGACGGCAGACGCTTATCACATGACCGCCACCCATCCTGAAGGCGAAGGAGCTTATATGGCAATGAAGCTAGCCCTAAAGGATGCCAATATTGAAGCTCAAGAAGTAGATTATCTGAATGCGCACGCGACTTCTACCCCTGTTGGCGATATGAGTGAACTAAAGGCAATCCATAAACTATTCGAGAGCAGTTTTGATCGTTTGCATGTGAGCGCAACAAAGTCCATGACCGGTCATTTATTAGGTGCTGCGGGTGCCATTGAAGCCATTGCCTGTGTTCTATCAATTCGTGATTCGATTATACCTCCCACAATTAATTTAACCAATCCGGACGAAGCAATACCTGAAGGTCTTCAACTTGTAAAATTAAATGCACTAAAACATGATGTTAAAGTAGCAATGAGTAACACTTTTGGTTTCGGGGGCCATAACGGCATCGCTGTTTTTAAGAAATTAAGTTAGCGATTAAAAAATGTAGTGTATTAATAGTATGTGCAATGTGTTAACTTTGCATTACTAATATAATAGATATGCTAAATTTGGAATGGTTTCGCACTTTTAAGGCTATTTATGAAACCGGAACACTTACCGGTGCTGCGCAGATGTTATTTATATCACAACCAGGGGTGAGCTTACATTTAAATTCGCTGGAGACTTATACCGGTTATAAGCTGTTTGATCGCTCTGCAAAGCGGATGGTCCCCACCGAACGAGGCAAGGTATTATATAACTTCATTCTTGAACCCTTAACGAAATTAGAAACTTCTGAACAGCTTTTTCACCGAAGTTCTAAAATCGATCGCGCAACCGTGAGTATTGGTATGTGCTTTGAAACTTTTCAATTTACGCTGGAAAGACATATATCATCCCTGCCATTTAATGTAATTATTAAATTTGGGGAGTATCCGCAGATGATTCACGATTTAGATAAAGGTTTATTAGATCTGATTATTACGCCTCAGAAAGGTCTGGAAAAAAACCTGGAATTTAGCCCATTTTCTAAAGAACGGATCGTCTTGGTAGCCGGTGCGGAAACAGATGCGAAAATTGTGGAAGAGCTCATTGTAAAGGGCGATTTGATGGCTGCAGAGAAATGGCTTAAGGAACAAGTATGGTATAGTACCGCCGCTGATATGGAGAACCTAAAAAGATTCTGGTATCTGAACTTCAGGCACCATCCGGATTTTAAACCGAACTATATCGTCCCTAATATATGCTCTATTGTCCGATGCTTAAGCGAGGGGGTTGGTTTTTCAATCATTCCGGATTTTTTGTGCAAGAACGAAATAGAGTCCAAAAAGCTTCATCTTATATGGACCGGTGACCCGGTTATGGAAAACACGCTGTATTTCGGTACCAGGAAAAAAACTATGTATGAAAGGGAAATCAACTTAGTAAAAAAGATCTTTGTAGAAGAGGGTATATGATTAAGAATTAGGGGACACCCTAAAGAAAATAACAAACAGAAAATGCTAAAATCATTTGTCTTTCTCCCGCTCATTTTTTTCTCCTTTTTTGTTCAAGCTCAAAAGATTGCTTTTGAGTTAGATGATAAACATAATCGTACTGCTACTTACGAAGAAGTACTGGCATTTTATCGCCATTTGGATAGTAGTTATGTGCAGGCTAAACTCTTTTCTTTTGGTACAACTGATGTTGGTAAGGCACTTCAGCTGATGGTTTTGTCCAAGGATGGTGATTTCGATCCCCTTAGCCTAAGAAAGAAAAATAAAAGCATCATATTGTTCAACAACGGAATCCATCCCGGAGAACCCGAGGGTATTGACGCATCCATGATGCTAATTCGGGATTTGTTAATAAAAGATGCTGTTCCGGACAATGTTGTGCTTTGCTTCATCCCTGTATACAATATTGATGGTATGTTAAATCGCGGGGTATCGAGAGTTAATCAAAACGGCCCGGAACAATATGGGTTTAGGGGGAACAGACAGAATTTAGATCTCAATCGTGATTTTATTAAGACAGACAGTCGTAATTCTCAGACTTTCCAGGAAATATTTAATCGCTGGGACCCCGATGTTTTTATCGATAACCACGCAAGTAACGGTGCTGATTATCAGTATGTGATGACGCTTATCGATACGCAACCGGACAAATTGAACACTATTTTAGCTGATTATATGTTGAAAAATTATACGCAGGAGCTATATAATCGAATGGAAGGAGAGGGGTACCGACTGGTGCCTTATGTAGATTCGCGCGGAGAGACGCCGGAATCCGGTATCGTGTCTTTTTTGGAAAATCCCAGATATTCCACTGGATATGCTGCATTGCATAATACCATAGCTTATATGCCCGAAACTCATATGTGGAAACCTTTTGCGCAGCGAGTAAATGCAACTTATGCGCTGATGAAACATTTAATAGACATTACCCATGAGCAAGGAAGCCAATTGCTGGCAGTTAGAAAAAAAGCGAAGCAATCTGTAAAGGATCAGCAGATTTTTCCGCTGGCATGGGAACTGGATACGCTTAATTATAGGCAAATTGACTTTTATGGGTATGAGGCTATGCACAAGCCAAGTGAGGTAAGTGGACAGGATCGATTATATTACGATAGAAACAAACCTTTTACCCGAAAGATAAAACTTTATAATCGATACAAGCCAAAATTAACTGTGAAAAAGCCATCGGCTTATATCATTCCCCAAGCTTATGAAAAAGTTGTTAAACTTTTAGCGTTAAATGGAGTGAAGCTGGAAACGCTCGAGCGAGACACAACCCTATTGCTTGACATGTACTATATTAAGCGATTCAAAAGTCTAGAAAAACCATTCGAAGGTCATTATTTGCATAGGGAGGTAGAGCTTGTAACGAAAAAAATGGAGGTTCCGTTTTATGCAGGAGACGTGATAGTAAAAACGGATCAAGAGAAAAACAGGTATATTATAGAGACACTTGAGCCTCAAGCGGTGGACTCATATTTCTGTTGGAATTTTTTTGACGCAATTTTAGGACAGAAAGAATACTTTGCCTCTTACATTTTTGAAGAAGAAGCTGAGAGGTTATTAAAAGAAAACCGAGCATTGGCACATGCCTTTGAAAAAGCTAAACAGGCTGATTCATCGCTTATGAAAAATGGCCAAGCACAGCTCGATTGGATTTATAAACATTCTTCTTATTACGAGAAGACACACTTGCTTTATCCTATTGGACGTTTGACGGACTAAACACGTTTAGCGATCAGCATTTGCGTTTCGACGTGTTTTAAATACGAAAACTAAGTCTAAGGAGTAACATGCGGCCTCTTAAATCGTATTGACTGTATCCAAACTGATTGGAAGAAAGCGTGTATAGTTCGTAAGACCTAATGTCTGTAAGGTTACTTGCATCCAACTCTATATCAGTCTTCCATTTGTCTATTTTATAACGGAAGTTGAGGTCTGTAAAAAGATACTTTACATTTTCCGCATTTTTTTGCGTGGTTAAAAGTTGTCGGCCACTCAGCTTAAAAAAAGCATTTTCAAATGGTCGGAATGTCAGGTCAAGAGATTGATCAAAAAATTGAATTTGTCTGTCGGGAAAATCAATTCCTGCGGTTGCACCGATCATTTTACTGGTGGTCCAATTTCCCCTTCCGGCGTATTTTAAAAATAGGAAATTCAATAAGCGAGTTTCAAAATAAGGGCTAAAACTGAAGGTTAGGTTATTAAAAGGAAGTAATTGGTTGTTTAAAAACTGATTATAACGGGTGTTATTCCAAGAGGCATTAGCACCAATATTGACGTCGATATCGAATAAATATTTGCTAATGCCAGCCGCGATGCTTAAATCATGGCTTTTATTGCTAAAAGGTAAAAGAACGGTTTGAAAGAGATTATTGCTTACTATATGAGAAAGAATTGTATTGGAACGAACCTTACTGTAATTAATAGATGCATTCATAAAAAACATTTGAAGGTTACGCTGATAATTGTAGCGTAGACCGATATTGTGGAGATTTCTTTCCTGGAGGCTTGCATTGTTAGATTGAAGGCTTCGGTAATTCGTAAGAATAGCCCCGCGATAGAGATCGCTTATATTACCTATTTGGTTGTTGTAACTGTAGTTAACAGCAAGATAATCTTCACTATTTAGGTTATAGCTTAAGTTCCATGCAGGGTTGAAAAGCCATTTGCTGAAATTTTCTCTAAATTTAAATCCGACATCTTCATAATTTATACTTTGTATCGAAAGTGGAAACGAAAGGAGGCTTTCCCAAGGACCTTTTTCGTATTCAAAAGATGGATTTATGTTTATTCTATGTCGCTTCCAATATAAATCATTATCTAAACTATTTCCATAAGGAGTCCAGTCTCCGTTTGCCTGTCTTAATTCTAAATTAGAAGTCAGGTGTTGCCATTCACTTACGAGGCCAACTAGATAATGCTGTTTAATACGACCTTTTGGGATCCGATAGCTCAATGACAAATTACTAAACCAAGTTGGTAAATTAGTAATCTGATTGACGGCTTGAAAGGGAATGCTATCATTAAGTGCTCCGTCATTGATGCCTGGGTTTATTGTTAGCGTCTGTGGCTTATTAAAGTAATTAAGATACCAATTAAAGCTCAGGATATGTTGGTTCTTTAAGGAATGGAGGTAGGATATTTTATTTGAAAAGTCATACTGCCCTGTTTTTAGTTGCTGACTAAAATCAAATGAGTTGCTTTGAAGATCAGACACGCTTTTTTCGTTGCTAAAGTTGACCTGAAGCATGTTGTTGAAATAATACTTTTTATTGTTGTTTTTAAGACTCACTGAGAAATCTGCCATTAAAGGTTTGTTTTCTATGTTTTGTACCTCGCTATAACGAATCGTATCGTTGTTTACATACATATTTGTCAAGCTGTTGTAGTTCATATCGTTGCGGTTATATAACAGATTTATCGTCGATTTTAACTGAAAACTGTTTTTCAAATTCGTTAGATTATTTGCACTAACTAAGGCTGAGTGATTGAAATTGTAACGTTCCTTCGGAAGATTTGGTTCCGATACGGTACCTGAAGAAAGTATTTCGGATGGTCGTTGATTATTCATAGACTGTAATTGGTTTTCGGCGTTAAAGGCAGTTAGCTCCCTTGATAAATCGACGCCAATATCGTTCGCTTTAGCAACATTAAGCATTTTGTGTTTATCATTGAACAATAGGCTATTTAGTTCAGCTTCGTATAAATTCGGAATTCCGCCACCCATTTTTATCTGTCCTGTCAGCTTAAGCTTGGCGTCTTCTTTTATTTTTAAGTTAATTGCCACATCATCACTATAGCTTTTATCTCGTAGCACTTCAATGGGTTGATGGTTTTGTAATACTTCAACATTTTTTACCATGTCTTGTGGAATCGCTCTTGTTCCGATATTATAACGGTCGTTTAATAAGTCATCTCCATCGATATAAAAGTTTGATATATTCTTACCATTATATTTTATTTGTCCGCTTTCTTCAACCTCTATTCCAGGCATACGTTTTAACACATCGCCTATGGTACGATCCTCTGATTTAGCAAAAGATTCAACGTCATAACTTAAGGTGTCGTTCTTTGAACGTATGGGAGGGCTCTTAACTTCCACTTCCGCTAAATCAATCGGTTGTTCTTCGAGCATGATCAGGTACTCCATTTTACCATTTATTACGGATGTCCTGAACTTTTTATATCCTAAGTGGTTTACTTCTAACCAATGTGCAGTAGTAGTAGTATCGTTTAATGTGAAGCTGAAATAGCCTTCAATGTTACTGGTGGTATAGGCAATAATTGTTTGCTGCGCACTTTTTAATGTGATGTTGGCGTATGGAATACCTTTACCGTCAATTGTTTTTAATTGACCACTAATTTTCAATTCTTGGCAATGAACTACCAATATAGAGAAGAAAGAAAGAAACGGTACGATGAATCTCATTTACTTATGGATGAGGCTTGTTATTTATTAAGCTCTAATGGATTATTTATCGGGTTTTTTTCGTTCGCCCGAGACTCCATCATTTCTTTGAACTCGTTCTCAGATAATTGGCGCCCGGATTGATCCTTAAGGACAATTCTCGTATTAGCATTCCCCGGTGCGATGGCTTTTTGATTGAACATTAAATTCTTCTCAAAAGCGGCTTTCGCTTTCATAAAATCCTTTAGTGTTGTTTGCGGAGCATTATCGGGAAGTGCTATAGAAACTTTGCTGTCTAGCTCTTTCTTAAATCCCCCATAATTAAACTGAACATCGTTTTTAGCATCGGATGCTTGCAGGATTAGTCCCGGTAGGCCATGAAGTTTCCATGGACCATAAGGAAATGGTATTTCGGGGGTAAACCAAACGGTATAGAGTCTACCGCCAAATTCTCCAAAGGCCTGCTGGCAATTATATCCACCAATAATTTTTGTTTGATTGGTTATCTTCCAATTGATAATCGGATAGTCTTCAGGGATTTGGTACGCCGTGGGACCAATTTTATCTACCCTAATTAGTTTCTGCTTTTGAGGATTTAGAAAAAGCTCATCGTTGGATACATTGGGCGAATTAAAGGAGAAAAGTTTTCTTTTATTTCCATTGTCGTTTTCTTCCCCCACCTCCTTTCTAATTTCTTCTAGCTTTAAAGCGAGTGTTTTACTTTTATAGGCGCTCATGAATTTACCTAAATAGAGGATCATACTTTCTTTTTTGGGGTTTTCTCTCTTGTTTGTATCTGTCACATGAATAAAGTCATAGACAACACTGGCGAGTGCTTGATCTTTTTCTTGAGCAAATGCAGAAAATGCGAGACCGATAGTGCCAAAAAACGCGAGGCTTCTTTTCAGAAAAAAAAATGTTTTCATTTCGCTTATATTTTAATAGTTAATGGATGCTTTTATCAATGGATCAACACGTTTTGTTAGATTAAAGCATTATTGTATCATCGAAAGTATATAGGTTAGTCGATTTATTGATTTTTATTACTGTTAAACACTGTTAAACATAAGGGTGAATGTTAATTACTGTTAATTTCTGCTAAGTTCTGTTAACGGTTTAAGGCTTGCATTCAATTAAATGTAGATTTGTAGTATGTTATTGCAACGAATTCGTTTTACAGTAATCATTGTGTCATTTGCCTTGGCCGGTGTTTTTCTGTTACAAGGCTACTGGCTATACAATTCTTATCAACTGAGTGCTGAACAATTTGATAAGGATATATTAAAGCTATTGCAAACGCTTCAGCAAAAACATATCCAGCGTGATATGAAGACGTTGGGTATTCCATTGGATAGCTTGCGGAGCGGTAAGCGTCTTATTATAGGTAAGGGCGAGAAAATGAATGCCTTTTTTCAAACATTTAGCGATGTGACGGGGCGACAACCGGAGCTTCCGTTACTTGAACCCGATGATTCAACAAAAGGGCCTTTTAAATTGTCGGTGATCACGCAGATAAACGCAGGCAAAACGGATATAAAAGGCCGCTCAAAAGTTCAACAAACGAAAATTGTTAACATAACCGATGTTTTCCATGACAAATCTGAGCTACAAAAGCTATCCGGCCCTTTAGCTTTAGAAATTGATTCTTTACTACACACGCATAATATATATACGTCTTATGCATTAAAATTGTCCAATATAAGTGGTAGAGGTCAACCTTATTATACGGATAGTATACGCTTTGAGCAGTTCTCACGTAAAATAACGCGTTTAAAATTCGGCATATTACAGCCTTACTTTGTCGATTTTTCTTTAGACAATAATCTGCTCTTTATCGTAAAAAAAATGCAATGGATATTACTTATTTCAATCGCTATTATAGGAGCAACGGCCTGGGCATTTTTGTATATGTTGCGTACTATTTTTCAGCAAAAAAAAATGTCGGATATAAAAAATGACTTTTTTAATAATATGACCCATGAATTCAAAACGCCCATAGCAACTATATCCTTGGCTGTCGAAGCGCTTAAAAATAGGGAAGTAAATAGTAATTCGCAACGATTGTCAGAATACCTAACTATCTGTCAACTTGAACTCAATCGTATATCGAGTATGGTTGATAAGGTGTTAAGAATGGCTGCTTTTGAAAAGAACGAAGTTAGTCTATACTTTCAAACAACCAATGTTCTTTTACTAATTAATAAGGTTATCTCAACTATGCAGCCGCAATTATCAAGAAAAAATGCAGTAATACACGTTAACGAAGGGCAAGAATTACTGCCGATGTTGGAGCTGGATCAAGACCATATAGCGAATGTCTTTTATAATCTAATAGAAAATAGCCTAAAATATTCAAGACGTTTACCTGTGATTAAGATTGACCTGCGTTATGAGCAAGCGTTTGTGAAGATTTCGATAGAAGATAATGGTATTGGAATTCCTACCGCTTATCAGGATCGTGTGTTTGACAATTTTTTCCGGGTTCCAACAGGCGACCTTCATGATGTAAAAGGCTTCGGTATGGGACTGAGTTACGTTGCAAGTATTGTCAGGATGCATCACGGAGAGATCAGCGTAAGCAGTAGATTAGGAGAGGGAAGTGTATTTACTATTTGTTTACCTTTTAAATGATATTGTGTTGTTTTTATTTATATTAACTTGATTACATAAAATTTTACTTTATATGGAAGCTGTGAAAATATTGATAGCAGAAGACGAGCCTTTTCTTGGTAAGATCGTTAAGGAGAGCTTAGAACTTAGCGGGTTTAACGTGATTTTAGTCCAAGATGGAGTAAAGGCCTATGCCACGTTCAGAGCTTGGCAACCGACTGTTTGCATATTTGATATTATGATGCCCGTGAAAGATGGTTTTAGTCTTATAGAAGACGTTAGAAGGATAGATCAGCAGGTTCCGATTATATTTCTCACAGCAAAATCTCTAACCAACGATGTGGTAAAGGGTTTCGAACTGGGTTGCAATGATTACTTAAAGAAACCATTTAGTATGGAAGAGTTAATTGTTCGAATAAATGCGCTTTTATCCCGTCCATCAATAAAAAACAAAAATGAGATAAAAGAGATCTTTGAGATAGGCGATTTTTTGTTCAACAGCAAAAATCAGGAACTGAACAAGCCAAACGGAACGATCAAACTCTCGTTCAGAGAGTCGGTACTTCTGAAGTTACTTGCCGAAAATAAAAACGAGGTGCTCAATCGTAAATTGGCGCTTGAAGTTGTATGGGGAGAAGATAATTTCTTTAACGCCAGAAGTATGGACGTCTTTATTACAAAGCTTAGAAAACACCTGAGAGAGGACAGCCGTATTGAGATTGTTAATATACGGGGTATTGGTTACAAATTAATCATCAATGAATAAGTCGAGTTCATTATCTCATTCTTAATCTTTTTACTTCGGTGTATATGTGGGACCTGTCTCTCAAGTAACTGGCGATATATCGCGTAAATGGCTCCGCAGGGCTTAAAAGTGAAAAACGACCTTTAGTACTTGATGGAGGGATCTAGATCATATTTCATAGCCTCGTAACCTAGAACTCGCCGCATAAGGCCTAACTGCCCGAACAAATATTCTTCTCTGTCAAGACACATTCCGATTGCATTTAAATAGTTTTCTTCGATAAAGGGTGTTTCCATTCCAATAGCATAGGGCTGAAGAAGCTCATCGTCAATTATGTTGCAAAGTCTGTCAAAAAGCTTTGGTGAAATCTTATGCCACTCACCTATAAGTGCCGTCAGGTTAGGATAATTTAGGTTTTCATCTAAAGCTTTGGCATCTGAAAATAAATCTGCATGCGGGTCTTTGTATGGAAGTCCCAATGCTTCTCCGAGCCAATAGCGGCAGTTTACTAAATTGCCAGCCATCCACAATATGTGATTGGTGCGACCGTTTACCCTATGTTTAGCATCTGTTTCATTTATGTTGGCCAGCACGTTATTAAATAGTTGACTACGCATTCTGTAGGCAGGGATGACAATTTTTAAGAAATTACTTTTGATCTTAGTTTCCATAATATGATAAATTAATTTTCGAAAGGAGTTGATGATGTTCATTTGAAATTGCAGGCTGCTTTTCATAAACATTTAATGTTACCCCATTACTGAAAGACTCGCTTTTCGCTTGTTCCCATGTTATTCGTCCGTGTACGTGTTGAAACATGGTTTGCCCACTACCCAGTATAATCGGATTGATGAAAAGGTGCAATTCATCCACTAAATCCAAATTCAACAGTTGCGAAGCAATACTTCCACTTCCCAAGATGAGGATGTCTCCATGAGTCTCTTGTTTTAGGCGGTGTATATCCTCTTGCTTAAGTTCACTTTTAACAATGCTGTTTTTCCAACTGATCGCTTTTAAGCTGCTTGTAAAAACGATTTTATGTATGTTGTTCATCAATTTGGTTATTTGTTTATTCTCATGAGCAGCTGCGTTTGTTGGCCAGTAATTTGCCATTATATCATAAGTAGTTCTGCCAAATAACATTAATTTTACCCCTTGTAGTATAGTAAGTTGGTGATGCTCGATTTCATCATTCCAATAAAACCAGTCGGTTTCGCCATTGTGACCGGAAAAAAAACCGTCTAGGGATAGCCAATTACATACGATAATTTTTTTCATTAGAATAAACTTTCTTAATAACAAGAACGCTTGCTGCCTACCGCTGGCAGGTGTTCTTTCTAAAGCTACGGCTCGTGCCGGATTCACTGGAATAATTTGTTTTCAATGGCCAAATATTGTCATTGTTAAGTACAAACTTAATTCAAAAAATCAACAGGTAATATGTGTAGAAGCGACAATAATGGGGTGTGATGCGACGCTTATAAGAATAGCTCTATATCAAATAAAATGAAAAGGCCAGACTATATGCCTGGCTTTTCTATTTGGGTTGATTAGTTGCTATGTGCTTTATTCTAAAACTATTATGCTGGCGATAAAGATAGTTAAAAATAAAGAAGGTACTAGAAAAAGTGAAAAAAGATTTAGTCTTATTGTTTGCATACAAATAGCTTGTCTTGTTGCATGTTAATTGCTACTTTTGTTTAATAGTATAGACTAGTACAGATTTGTAAATTAACCGATAATAAATGCAAAGAACAATCGTATTTATGAAACACTGCTGTTTCGTCTTAATTGCCATGTGCTGTTATCTTATTGCAGGAGCGCAGCAAAAAGAGCTTACCAACCAAGTAAAAGAGCAACTTATTTTAGAGGGTAGCGAACAAGCCATTGTTTTACAAGTGGAAATCAATGGCGATCTCAATATGGTTTATTTGGGCCCTAAATTGCTACATTCTTCTGACTACCGCCGACTGGCTTCTCAATATAAACAAGCTGACGATTATACCGGGATGTACCGCGCGGCCTATACAGGGTCGGGAAGTCGTAACTTGCTGGAACCTGCGATCAGTGTGCGACACGCAGACGGTAATCAATCGCTGGATTTAAAATATCTGAACCATGAATTTATCACTGTAAACCATAACATCGGTGAGTTACGGGTGCTTCTAAAAGATGCTCTATATCCTTTTGAAGTTGATTTACATTATCGGATCTATCAAAAAGAAAATGTTATCGAGCAATGGGCTACCATTCGTCATCATGAGAAGGGAGCTGTGGAGTTGGTTAAGTATTCGTCCGCCAATTTAAACTTAAAAGCGGACAATTTTTGGTTAAAGCATTATCACGGCGATTGGATCAAGGAAATGCAGCCCGAGGAAGAGAAGTTAACGCACGGAATAAAAACGATTGACAGCAAATTGGGAACGCGAGCAAACCTTTTTCAGCATTCTTCCTTTTTGCTGTCTTTTAATGGTCCTGCCAAAGAAGATGAGGGGTCTGTGCTTATAGGCGGTTTAGCATGGAGCGGTAATTTCAAAATTGATTTCGAGAAGGATCCGCAAGACAACCTACGTATACTAGCCGGAATAAACAATTACGCCTCTACTTATATACTGCAAAAAAATGAAGAATTCATAACGCCTAAGTTTGTCTATACGATTTCTGATCAAGGCATAGGGAATGCGAGTAGAAATCTTCATAATTGGGCACGGAGGTATCAATTGCTTGATGGCGGAGGCAGTAGATTAACCTTATTGAACAATTGGGAAGCCACTTATTTCGATTTTAATGAAGACAAACTTTCTTCTCTGCTAAAAGATACAAAAAAGTTAGGGGTTGATTTGTTTCTTTTAGATGATGGCTGGTTCGGAAATAAATATCCAAGAAACAGCGATACAGCGGCTTTAGGCGATTGGGAAGAGAATAGGGAGAAATTACCCAATGGCCTTGTTTCTTTAGTAAAGGAGGCTGCGTCCAATGGGGTTAAATTTGGTATTTGGGTGGAACCTGAGATGGTAAGTCCTAAAAGCGAGTTATATGAAAAACATCCGGATTGGGTGGTAAAGCAAGAGGGACGTCCTGAATATTATTTTAGAAATCAGTTGGTGTTGGATTTGTCAAACCCTAAAGTACAGGATTTTGTTTTCAAGACGTTGGATGATTTGTTTGTAAAAAATCCGGGCCTCGCCTATGTGAAATGGGATTGCAATGCTGTTATTTACAACGCCTATTCCCCTTATCTCAAAAGCCAGGGAAATTTCTATGTAGACTATGTGAAAGGGTTATATGCGGTTCTGGAACGGATCAGGGCCAAGTATCCAAGAATACCGATGATGCTTTGCTCGGGGGGAGGAGGACGGGTTGATTACGGGGCCCTTCGCTATTTCACTGAATATTGGCCGAGTGATAATACAGACCCTTTGGAACGTATTTTCATGCAGTATGAATATTCTTTTTTTTATCCGGCTTTGGCCAGTGCTAATCATGTAACTGACTGGGGAGACCAGCCCATTAAATTTAAGGTTGACGTTGCTATGATGGGTAAATTAGGATTTGATATTGTGGTCAGTAAACTACCAAAAGAAGATTTGGCATTTTGTCAGCAAGCGCTGAAAACCTACGATGAATTAAAACCGATTATTTGGCAAGGCGATCAATTTCGATTGGCAAACCCTCGAGAAAAGGATTATGCTTCTATTCTATATGTCAATGAAAATAGGGATTCAGGGGTAATATTTAATTACTTGGTAAATTATCGTCAAAATACAGGTACGCCGGCCCCCATAAAGTTCAAAGGATTAGATCCGGTTAAAAGCTACCGGTTGGAAGAGATAAATCTTTATAACGGAGAATCATCTCTGATTAATCCCGGGGAAACTTATACGGGCGACTTTTTGATGAAGGTAGGTTTTAACCCCTATTTGTCTAGTAAGCGAAAGAGCGTCGTGTTGAAGCTTACCGCGGTGTCATAGTTAAAAAGTTTGCTTTGCTCCCCAAGCAGCTGGAAAATAGCTGCTTGGAGGGGGCACTTACACTAAAGACGCTTCTAATGTTATGTCAGTATTCAATAACTTAGAGATAGGACAGATTTCTTTTGCTTTTTGCGCAATTTCCTTAAATTCTTGCTCGGAAATGTTATCTACCTCTCCGGTTAAGATTAATTTGATATGTGTAATTGAGCCGTCCTCAAACGTTATCTGGGCTTCGGTATCTAGATTTCCCGGTGTATAATCTTTTTCGCTCAACAGGAAACTTAGTTGCATGGTAAAGCAGCCCGCGTGCCCTGCTGCGACCAACTCCTCGGGGTTAGTGCCGACGCCTTGTTCAAAGCGGGTTTTGAATGAGAGTTGGGCGTTATCCAATGTCTTACTTTGTGTACTGATTGTACCCTTTCCTTCCATGCCTGTGCCTTTCCAATTGGCATTTGCTTTTCTTGTGAATTTCATAATCTTATTTATTAACTTTTACGAAGCTAGTGAAAATACAGGTTAAAGTAACTATATCCGGAAGCTTTTTTAATGCATTGTGATCGTAGGTGGCGCGGTAGTAATCAAGTTGGGGAAGATTATTTGAAGGTAAATAGAATTGATTCTCGAATAATTCTGTATACTATTTTATTTAGTATATTTGCTAATAAATTTAGTTTGTTTTGAGCAGGATTATAGAGAAGTTAGAAATTTTGGCTGATGCAGCCAAATATGATGTAAGTTGTTCCTCGAGTGGAAGCAATCGACAAAATAAGAACAAAGGCATTGGGAATACGGGCGCCGGTATCTGCCATACCTATACGGAAGACGGTCGTTGTGTTTCTTTATTGAAAATCTTATTGACGAACTTTTGTATTTATGACTGCGCCTATTGTGTTACGCGAAAAAGCAATGATATTAAACGGGTGGCTTTTACAGTTCAGGAAGTCGTAGATCTTACCATCAACTTTTATCGACGCAACTACATTGAAGGCTTGTTTCTCAGTAGCGGTATTTTTAAAAATGCAGATTATACCATGGAGCGGTTGATACTTGTTGCAAAAAAACTGAGAATGGATCACAATTTTAATGGCTATATTCATTTGAAGACGATTCCGGGAGCTAGTAATGACCTGATGTACGAAGCGGGGCTATACGCTGATAGGTTAAGCGTGAATATTGAAATTCCGATTGAATCAGGTTTAAAGTTGTTAGCACCGGAAAAGAATAGGCAAGATATGATCCGACCGATGGATTACCTCAAGCAGAAAATCATGGAGGTAAAAGAAGAAAAAGAAAAATTCAAATATACTCCTTCGTTTACACCGGCAGGTCAAAGTACCCAAATGATAATTGGCGCAAGTGGCGAAACGGATGCTCAAATTATAAAGGTTGCACAAAATCTCTATGACAAATTTAACCTTAAACGCGTATATTATTCCGGATATGTTCCGATAAGTGATGATATGCGTTTACCGGGGATTGGTTCGGCAATACCTTTCCTTCGGGAAAATAGGCTTTATCAAACCGATTGGCTCATGAGGTTTTACGGCTTTAAATCATCCGAGCTGGTGAATGAGCAACATCCTGTATTAGATTTAGACATTGACCCGAAACTTAGTTGGGCATTGAGAAATCCCGGATTTTTTCCTGTTGATATCAATAATGCGGATCTCCATCTTATACTAAGAGTACCGGGTATCGGGCTGACTTCGGCCCATAAAATAGTCAATGCGCGAAAGCATGGTCATCTTGATATAGAACAATTGAAAAAAATAGGTGTTTCGCTCAATAGAGCTAAGTATTTCATTATATGTAGAGGATATAAGCAAATTTTCTGTGATAAGCCTGAGCAGCTTATTAAATCATATATTTTGAATGCTTCGAAAAGTAAATATTCAAGAAGCAACTTTTATCAAACAAGCCTCTTCTAGAAATGTGTGTAATAATTTATGATGGAACATGGGAAGGCTGGTTAACTTTGGTTTTTGAGATGTTCGAATTCAAGGTCTCGGTAACCGCCATTTACCGGAATGAACAACCGTTACAACAAGATATTTTCGTGCCGTGGAAAAGAGTGACAACCGATAAATCAAAAGCCCAGCGCGTTTGGAAAGGTTTACAATTGCGGATACCAAAATATGCTCAGGAAAACTTGTTCTGCGCGTTTCTGTCTGAGCTTCCCCAAATAGAGGCGACCTTGTGCTCGGCTGTCTGTTTTTATTTTTCGACCGTTGAAGAGGGGCACTTAGCATTTGGACGGAATGACGTGCTAACAATACATCAGACTGCAAAGATGGTGAACAGAGAACGACATCGCATGAAAGCCTTTACGCGTTTTAAAAAGCAAAAAAATGGTTTATACTTTGCCGTGATTGAACCGGACTTTAATGTGCTTCCGCTTATTAACGAGCATTTTATGCGCCGTTATGCGGATCAACGTTGGTTAATATATGATACAAAACGCGACTACGGCATCTATTACGATTTAAACCTTGTTTCGGAAGTAAAATTAACAAATGAGACAGTCCTGTTGGATGATATGGTACAGCTTGAAGAAGACGAGATTCTGTATGCCGATTTGTGGCAACAGTATTTTAAATCCACCAATATAAAGGAAAGAAAAAACGTGAGATTGCATGTTCAACATGTGCCCAAGAGGTACTGGAAATACTTGACTGAAAAAAGCATTTAAAAGCAGTAAGTCACTGGAACTGAACTTCCACCATTCGGTGTTTAATAAGTCCTTGGTCGAAATGACAAATAAATTACAATTAATTTATCAATATAGTGTATTAAGTACACTATCTTTGTGTCATCATAATTTAGGTTTATAATTGGTTAGTTAAAGTCTTCAATCTCCCCGGTTGAAGACTTTTTTTATTCCAATTTTTAAATCTTAACGGTTTATCCAATCACGGCAGTGATCAATCTTCTTTGCTTTCGGGATGTAATTTGCCTAAGTTTGGAAATTGGAATTAAGGTAGATGAAAATTTATACGATCGTATTTTTGTTTTTTTGTACTTCTAATCTTTTTGGGCAGTCGACAGTTGATCAAATTGATCTACGCATTTTGGAAAATTTAGCCGCCAAGAGGAGCGAGCAAGAAACGAAGGCAATGCGTATCATTTCTGATGCAAACAACTATGTCAACGCCGCCATACCTGCCGGATTGTTTGTCGCCGGTGTAATTGATGGAAACAAAGAGATGCGGCAGAACGCAGTTTATATAGCTAGTAGTACAGCAATTACCGCCTTGCTAAATTTTGGATTGAAGAAAATATTTAAAAGACCACGTCCCTTCATCGCACATAGTGGGTTTAAAGCTGTTTATCAGCCGTCTAGTTATTCTTTCCCGTCAGGTCATACGTCCGCTTCATTCAGTACGGCCACGGCCTTGTCGCGCGCTTATCCTAAATGGTATATAATTGCGCCATCGTTCATTTGGGCAGGAACTGTAGGTTACTCTCGCATGTATTTAGGTGTTCATAATCCATCAGATGTTGCGGCAGGAGCTATTTTAGGTGCTGGATCCGCCTTTGGTATGGGGTTTATAAGGCCCTGATCGAGCAGAGTTTACGATTAGAGTGGGAAGCAATTGTTTTTATTTTATCAAAAGCAACCTCTATTTAGACGAATATTCCGCATTACTGAAGATAAATTTTATAAGCACACCTTCTTGCCCCGGCAAGAATATGATCTATCCGTTCAACGGATACATTTTCTCCTAAAACATTTTGGAACGTATTAAGCTCTGAACGGCAAAAGCCCTGACAAGTCTGTGCTGCTGCGCAAATCGGACAATGATTTTCGATGAGTAAATAAACATCACCCTGCTTTTGGCATTCGGCCATATAGCCTTCTTGATTCCGAATCTCGGCCAATTTATTGACTCGTTCTTCCAATTCATTAACACCCTTTAAGTGTTCATTGTATTTTATTATGCCTGCCTTTTCGTTTTCGGAAATGATGGTTTCCATGGCTTGTTCGCCTAAGCTTTGACGAATTAAGTCAATAAGCTTTACGGTAAGATCTGCGTGCGAGTCTGGAAACCGCGCGTGTCCTGCACGGGTTAACGACCAAATCTGTTGTGGCCTTCCCCGTCCTTTTACTCGCGTGCTGGAGGTAACCAACTCATCGTTGGCAAGTTTTTGTAGCTTGAAACGCGCGCCCTCCGTGGTGATTTTAAGCTCATTAGCGACCTCAATGAGCGTTTGAGGACCCTTTTTTTTCAGCAACCAAAGAGCGCTGTCGTAATCGTTTATATGATGATTCATAAACAAAGTATCCGCTTGGTTTAATTCGTAAAAATACTAACTTTGATCGGTAATCAGAAATAAGAATGAAGGAATAATAATTAGGAGGGGAGGGCGTTAGATGTTCTTGTTATCTATAACCATTTAATAAATTTATATATGGTTGATTTAAAAGCATATTTAGAGCGAATTCATTATACGCAGCGACCGGATACCAACCTGGAAACGTTGATGGAGATACATCGACTACATCCAAAATACATTCCCTTTGAAAATTTGAATCCGCTTACCGGAAGACCGATAAGTCTAGGCATTGAGGATATTTTCGATAAATTAATACTGTCACATAGAGGAGGGTATTGCTTTGAACATAATACGTTGTTTAAGCAGGTATTGATACAACTAGGTTTTCAGGTAAGTGGATTTTGGGCAAGAGTGATTTGGAATATAGATCCAACCCAGATAACGGCGAGAACTCATATGTTATTACATATAGTTTACGAAGGCCAAGCTTATATAGCCGATGTTGGGTTTGGGGCTATGACCTTAACGGCTCCCTTACTTTTTGCTCCTGACATTGTGCAGGAAACGCAACATGGAATCTTTCGCATTATACAAAAGGAAAAATTTTATATCCTGCAGGTATTGCAAGAGAATGAGTGGCGGTCGATCTACCAGTTTTACACAGAGGTTTTGGAGTCGATAGACTATGAAGTGGCCAACTGGTATGTCTCAACACATCCCAATTCACACTTTACAAAACAGCTTATTGTGGCGAAAGTAGATGATGATGGCCGTTATACGTTACATGATAATGTGTTGAATATTCGATATGATAGCGGAAGAAAAGAGTCGTTTCTTTTTAGTACTGCTTGTGAGGTTATTGAAGCCCTGCAGCACACTTTTAACATTCGTACTAGAGGGTTGGATAATTTGGAAGAGGTACTGTCTGCCATAATAAGTACAAAGCAAGTAAGTTAAAAAAGAGAAAACCTATAAGGAAAAGGTCGGTAGAAAGCTATTGTAACGTTATTTACAATAGCTTTTATTGCCTTATTGTATTAATTTTACAGGCGCACGTACGGGTTCCTTATCTCGTATTTCTTCTGTCGCCAATCTAACGAGTTGTGTAGATTCATTAAGGGGTCCAAAAACTTCTGATTTTCCGTCCGCTTGACGGCCGAGATTGACGGGGATCCATTTCGTACTATCGTGTTCTACTTTAATCACAAAAGTTCCTAGGGTTGAATTGAGAACCGCTTCTGTAGGCACTACAAAAGTATGCTCGGCGCCGGTAAGCGGAATTTCAACTTCTGTAATCATGCCCGGTAGCAATTGTTTATTACTATTATTAACATCCATTTCGATACGTTGTGAACGAAGACGGGGATCCAATGCGCCTGCTAACCTCGCGACTTTGGCCGTAAAAGATTCACTTGGTAAAGCTTTAACCGAAAACTTGATTTCATTTTGGCGATTCAAATAGGCTGAATATAGTTCGGGCACACTGACCACTAAACGGAGCTTGTCCTGCTGCTGTAAAGTAAAAATAGGGGCCTCAGAACCTTTACCGGAAGGACCAACATAAGCACCTGCGCTGACATTCCGCGCAGTTATAATACCCGAAAAAGGTGCCCTTATTTCAAGATAATTTTTTGTGTCGCCGACCTCGCGATAGGCAGCCTGTGCCGCTTTAAATTGCGCAAGATCTGAATTCTGTTTAGCCAATGCTAAATCGAGATCGTTTTGTGATACCGTCCCCGGTGTTTTGCTGGTTTCCAGTAACCGTTGATAAGTAGCTTTACTTGCTAGATAAACAGCTTCTTGCGATTTCAGGCGGGATTCAGCTCCTGCTAGTTGTGAATTCAATTCGGGCGCTTCCATTGTAGCGAGTATTTGCCCTGCAGATACGACACTGCCGACATCCACATTTAGCTTTTTTACGAAACTACTAACTTTGGCGTATAAATCCACTTGTTGATAGGCAATAAGCTCTCCGGGAATTTTAATAGAAGAAGAAAGTTGGCCTTTGCTCAATTTAAATATTTCCAATGGAGCCGACTCCTCCTTTGCTTTTTGATTTTCGGCCTCCGCTTTTTGTATAGGTGAGGTGCACCGAGCCAACATGCAGGTTATGCTCAATAAACCGCTGGTCAATAAAACAAATCTGTAAGAGTTCATATTTGAATTTTTTTAATTTTTAGTAATAGATGGAATGTAATGAATACTTTCTTCGTCTTCCGGATCAAGAGACACACTTTGTGTGCTGGCTTTACCTTGCCCCCAGGCGAATACCAACGGCAGGATAAAAAGTGCCGCAAAAGTCGACGCCACAAGGCCCCCGATCACAGCTCTACCCAAAGGAGAGGATTGGTCACCGGCCTCTCCCAATCCACTGGCCATCGGAATCATACCAACCACCATGGCCAATGCCGTCATTACAATAGGTCTTAATCTGAGTGAGGCAGCCCCTGTTGCCGAAGAAATAGCATTTCCTGTCGTCTTCCGTATCTCTTCAGCATTGGTAATCAGCAAAACGGCATTGGATATTGATACGCCCACCGACATGATCATACCCATATAAGATTGCAAATTTAAGGTAGATCCTGTTAATAATAGAAGACCGATAGAACCTAAAATAACTGCAGGGACGGTTGCTAAAACAATTCCAGAAACTTTAAACGATTGGAAGTTAGCGGCAAGCATTAAGAATATGACCACAATAGCCACTAATAGACCGCTTTCTAAACTGTCCATAGTTTCGGTTAGCGTATTGCTTAAACCGATCAATTCTACTTCCAAACCGCGAGGCAGTTCACCCAGTGAGGAAATCGCCTTTTCTACTTCTTTAGACGCGGTACCTAAATCCTGCTGATTAATGTTAGCCGTTACAGATAACATGGGCATCGCTCCTAAATTGTCAGTTTCACCGTAGGTTATACCCGAATTTATGGTAGCAACATCTCCCAGTACGGGTCTGGATGAATTTTTCAATAAAGGTATTTCATTGATTTCATTGATACTGTTCATTTTATTTTCCGGAATCTGTACTTGAACACTGTAACTGTTGCCAATGCGTTGGTCGATCCAAATATTTTTATCGGTATACCGCGAAGAAGACGTAGAGGCAATCAAAGATCGGGAAACGTCATTCATATCAACGCCCAATTGTGCGGCTCTTGTTCTATCTACATTAATATTGATTGATGGGTATTTGGTAGACTGCCCCAATTGAACATCTCTTAGGTAATCTATTTTTTTAAGTTTAGTAATAAGCTTTTGCGCAAATGCCTCGCTCACCTTTTTATTTCTTCCGGAGAATCGGACTTCTATTGGAGTAGGCGAACCTTGACTTAGAATTTTATCCGTTAATTCTATCGGTTCAAAGGAGGTTGTTACTTCCGGTAAATCTTTAGCAAATGCAGATCGAATGTTCTCTTTGAGTTTATCCAGGTCAGTTTTATAGTGTTCACTCAATGCTACTTGAATGACGGATTCATGTGGGCCTGCCATCCATAGGTAAATAGGACTTGTGGAGAAAAGAGATGGATGCAAACCTACATAGGCAGAGGTGATCGACACGTTCTCCGGACCTACTAACTTCTTGATAGCTTCAATGGCTTTGTTTGTCTTGCGCTCGGTTTCTTCAATTCTGGTGCCGTCGGGGGCGCGTAGGCGTACTTGGAATTGACTTCCATTTACTTTTGGTAATACGTCTCGGCCGATTTGCATCATCAATATACTTGCCAATCCACAAATAATTAAAAGATAGGCAACAACAATTGCTTTGCGATAAGGCATAATGCGTTCGATAAAACGTAAATAGCGCATTCGTATCTTCTCAAAAACGCCAATCTTTTCATTATGATTTCTGTCGGCAGTTCTGGCAGCAGCAATTTTTTGTTCGATCTGTGCGTGATGATCGTCGGTAGAAAGGCCGGCCAATTCGAGCTCTTCAGCATCGGTTAAATTCGATCCATCTGCTTTTTTGTGATGCTTTACCTTCATAATCCAGTTAGCCATAATAGGAACAAAGGTTTGTGCCAGAAAATAGGATACAATCATACTGAAGCCGATAGCCAAAGCTAGCGGTAGAAAAAGCGATCCAGGTATGCCCCCCATTGTAAAGGCTGGAGCAAACACGGCCAAAATACAAAAGAGAATTAAGAGCTTAGGAAAGGCAATTTCTTTACAGGCATCCCAAATCGCTAAAGCTTTTGGTTTTCCCATATCAAAATGCTGGTGAATGTTCTCAATGGTTACCGTACTTTCATCCACCAGAATTCCGATTGCCAAAGCCAAACCGCTCAGTGTCATTATATTGATGGTTTGCCCGAATAAATTAAGAAATAGGACCCCTGATATAATGGATGTTGGGATGGTAAGGATAACAATCAAAGCGCCACGTAGGTCGCCTAAGAATAGAATAACCATCAATCCCGTGAGTATAGCACCTATGGCACCTTCAGTTAATAAGCTTTTTACCGAATTCATAACATAAACCGATTGGTCGAATTCGTAGCTTACTTGAACATCCTCCGGCAGTTGACTTTGAATTTTTGGAACTGCGGCCTTCAGTTTTTTTACTACTTCCCAAGTGGAGGCATCAGCACTTTTTGCAACATTTAAATAGACTGAGCGTTTACCATTTACCAAGGCATAACCAGAAGTAATGTCAGCGGCATCTTCGACAGTTGCTACATCTCTCAGATAAAGGTTTTGGACACCACTTTTGAAAAGTGGTATATTTTCAAAATCTTTAACATCTTTAATCGTTGTATTAGTAGGTGTGATGTAATTTTTGTCGCCAACTCTTACATTTCCCGACGGGGCGGTTTGATTATTGATTTTCAAGGCCTCTACTAATTGGTCTGGCGTCATATTGTGGGATCGAAGTAATGCAGGGTCGGCTTTGATAACAATGGTTCTGACATTTCCGCCAAAAGGAGGGGGAGCGACTAGCCCGCTTATTGACGTAAAAGAAGAACGGACATAGGTGTTAGCTAAATCTGCCAACTCATTATTGCTTCTCGTTTTGCTACTCAATACAAGTTGGCCAACGGGCAATGTTGAGGCATCAAAACGTATAATGAAGGGTGGGTTTGATCCGGGAGGGAATATCGCTTGGATACGATTTGTGAAAGAGGCAAGCTCGGCCGCTGCCTGCGCCATATTGGTCCCTGGATAAAAGTTCAATTTCATTAGGGTTAATCCCTGTATATTCTTTGTCTCTATACTTTTTAGCCCATTCGTATAGAGGAGTATGTTTACATATTGTTTAGCAAAGAAAGACTCCATCTGCTCGGGCGTATAACCTGTAAAAGGGTGGGAAATATAAATTACAGGCATATCTAGTTTTGGGAAGATATCGATCTTAATGGAAGTAACTGCTTTTATTCCAAAGAAAAATAGCCCTGCTACTATGACCATTATGGTTATCGGTTTACGTAATGCAAAGCGAATTAAATTCATGATAGTTTATTTAGATTCTTTTTAACTGTTTTTTTTGCAGCAATAAATGCTAAGGTTCTATTTTGTTAACAAATAAGCTGAAATCGCCGGAAGCAGCAGCTTTGTATAATAAAGCCTGCCAAACGTTGTTGTAGGCGATATCACGATCCGTCTCTGCCCGTATGAGCGCATACAGGGCTTGTGTGACATCCACTAAATTGGTTAACCCATTTTTATAGAGTACCGATTTCTGCAAAAACGCGTCCGAGGCGGCTTTAACTTGGGTTGGCACTTCTCTATAATTGCTTAATGCATTTTCAATTTTCGTATCCGCTAAAACTAATTGGGCCCGGATTTGCTGATTCGCCAATTCAAATTCATCTGTTAAAGCCTGGTTCGTAAAGGTTTGTCCTTTTACTTGTTTCGAAATCCGAAGTGGTTGGGTTAAATTCCAAGTCAAACCGATCCCAATGAGATAATTTGAACGACTTGGCTTAATACCGTCGAAATAATTTTGTGTAAAAGCTTGTTGATTACTCGCGTAGTCACTTCGAAAACCTGAACCCCTGGTCTGAAAGATTCCCACAAGTGATAAGGAAGGGTAATAAAGTGTTTTTAGATACTTTTTTTGTTCTTTCCCCACATTAATACGGGATTGATACCATCTCAAAGTAGGGTGGTTTGCAATATCACTGTCGGTCGACTGTTCCATACCTGCCGGTACATGCGAAATAAAAAAACTATCTAAGGTAAATTCGGTTGGAGGAATACCCATTAATTGCGCCAGCTTGTTACTCTGTTCCTGTTCAAAATCTTTTGCTTTGGTCAATGCTATTTTAGCGTTAGATACCTCCGCATTTGCCAAGGAAGAATCTACGCCGGCAATGAGCCCATTCAATGCTCTGGTGACAACCACTTGGCGGAATGTATCGGCCCGAAAGAGATTCTTCTTATACGAAAGCGTGAGTTTTTGTGCAGCCAGAAGATTCAAATAAGCCGCTGACACTTTTACCTGATGATTGAACAGCTCCTGTTGCAAATCCATATTGTCTCGTTCGGCAACTTCTCGTGCTACTTTGATCCGCTCCTTAGCTTTTCCAAAGGAGAAGAATTCCCAATTGACATTGGCTAAATAAAGCGATCCAAACGCGGCATTCCAGTTCTGGTTTGGAAGCGGTAGCCCCGAAGAGGCTACACCGTATCCACCAAAACCATAGAGAGGTCCGTTCTGACCATTGACTGTTCCATAATCTTGTTGCGCGGATAAGACCAAGTTAGGAAGATAATCTCGTTTAGCTTGCTCAACGGAAGAAAAAGAAGCCTTGGCATAATTCGCTTTAGCCTTGACACTGCCGTAGTTGTTAATTGCTAATTCGAGGGCTTCCTTTAGAGACAATTTTTGCTGTGTCCAAGCATGTTGTGTTAACATTAATGATAATAGGCTTGAAATGCAATACCTTATTATCCAACGGAATGAATATTTCACAAAAAATAAAAGTATTAGTAGTATCTTTTGTGAAATTGGGGAATGATTTTGAAGAGAATTTGAAGGAAGTGATCAAAATGTGATTATTTTGTTATCCTAATGTAACAATTTGATTGTCCTGCCCCAAAACCGAAATACCTTCCTCTCGATCAGTCTCCGTAAGCCCAGCTCTTGGAAAATCAACGGTTAGCATATGCAACCTGTTTTCGTAAGTGTATTGGACATCAAAGTTATTCAATTCACAAATTCGTTTAACAATAGCAAGACCCAAACCTACACTGTTGCTGCACTGATTGCTTTTCTTAAAGCGTTGGAATAACTCCTCTGTTGGGAAAATCGGTTCGGGGCCGGTATTTTTTATTAAAATTCCCTTTTTATTTATTTCTAGGAAAATGGTTCCATTCTTTACATTATGCCTGATTGCATTGCTAAGCAGATTATCGAACAACATGTCCGCTAAGGCCGGATTAATTCTGACGGTAATATCAGGATCGATGTGTTGCGTTACCTTTAGCTCTTTAATTGCTATCCTATCTTCATAAATCGTGAGTAACTCAAGAACCTGTTTAGTGAAGTTTATTTCTTTGGTCGCTTCAAATTCCTGATTTTCCAGTTTCGTGAGTAAAAGGAGCGAGTGATTGATTTTTGACAACTTCTCGATCGCGTTTTGCATGTCTGCGATAAGCGATGCCTGATTTTGCTGTATGTCCGTTTCCGTAAGTAGCTCCAATTTGCTTCGTAGAACAGCTAGTGGAGTTTGCAGTTCATGCGATGCATTTTCGCTAAATTCTTTTACCAAACTATATTCTTTGATTGCCTTGTCCGTCATCTTTTTCAGAAATCGGTTCAGTTCTTGGAATTCCTTCGTATTAGTATGATTAAGCGTTAACGGCTGCTTTTTTTTAATGCTAAATTTCTGTATACTTTTCAGTGTTTGATTAAATGGAGAAAGAATCTTTTTGGATACCAAACGGACGGTTAAGAGAACCACTAAAGCGATCAATACAGTTTTCAAAATGGCCGTTAAGAGCATCCCTTTTAAAATCTGTTTTGATTGCGTTACGTAATTATAGGAAGATACTTGATAATTGATGCCATTTATGGTATAATAACAACTGACCGTTATTCGGCATTCATCGGTAACGGAAGCGGTACTGTCACATTGTTGTTTTTGTACTTGTACCCTGTTTTGGGGTAAGGCGCTGTTTATCTTCAATATAGCGATTGGTCTTCCCTGCGAATACTGATCGGGCGCAATTCCTGCTTTCAACTGCTCGGCTACTTCATTGTTGACAGCTTTTAAGCGCTCTATTTCTGAATTATCGATACGATTGCGTATGTTACTTAATGTCGTGAACATACTGATAGGCGTTACAAGTAATATTATCGCCAAAAACCACAGTGTAAATTTGTCCGCTAATTTCATTATCTGGAATTTATATCAACCCTTGTTTGTGTTGAACTTATATCCTAAACCATAAATTGTGTCAATGTAATCGTCGCCACCCGCCATATTGATTTTTTTTCGGAGATTCTTAACGTGCTGGTAAACAAAGTCTACATTGCTAAGATTATCCGTGTAATCGCCCCAAAGGTGGTTGGCAATAGCTTGTCGTGATAAAACTCTATTTTTGTTTACCAGAAAATAAAGAAGAAGCTCAAACTCCTTTCTGGTCGCATCTAGTGCTTTTCCATGTATTTTTAATTCAAAGGTATTAGTATTTAACGTGATTTCCTTAAAAGAGATGATATTATTGCCGTCTAGATTTTTTCTTCGATGTATGGCTCTCAGACGTGCATGAAGTTCCGGCAAGTGAAAAGGTTTGGTAAGATAATCATCGGCTCCTTCTTCTAGGCCCTTTATTTTATCATCTAGCGCTCCTTTGGCAGAAATAATCAATATAGAACCGTTGATGTGTTCTTCTTTTACCAAGTTGAGCAACTCGAGCCCGTTTCCATCCGGAAGCATAATATCAAGAATTATACAGTCGTAGGTAAAGAAGAGCAATTTTTCGCGCGCTTCGGTTGCGCTAAAAGCCAGCTCACAGATATAATTTTCTCCAGCTAGGTAATCATGAATACTGCTAGCGAGTTCTTTATTGTCTTCTATTACCAAAATTTTCATTTACGACTAGTTTTACATCTGATGAGCAAACCGGATGCGGGGACTTAAAAATATACTTTATAGCCAATTATCGCTTAAACTTATCGGTTTCCACAGAATAAATTAACAAAACGCTAAATAGAGCACAAGATAGAGACTAATTTTGAAAAAAATTTGAAGTGCCCTTGCCCAAAAAAAGGCGTTGCTTATTGCGTTAAGCTTTCATCACTTTATTTAAAGCAAGGGGGATATGCAGGAGATCGTAGTCGTTTGAGTAGATTAAATACTTAGTGTGCCATGTGGGATTATATTTGTCTTTAAACTCTCTTAAGCCTTTGTAATGTTTGAATTGTTGCAGTTTTTCGTAGGCGAACTTAATGGTCCGTTGTGGTATATCCGTCGGTGAGTCAATACCGGAAAAAGGAGCTAAGCCCATGTTCAAAGATTTGAACCCTTGTTGTTGAGCATACTCTATTAGTTTTATAAGAATACAATCCATATTTCCGCTAGGGGCGTCGGCTGTTTTTCTAATAAGATCATAAGTAGTCTCACCGGGCATATAATCCGGTATAATATTTAGAAAGCTCACGACCTTTTCATCCGTATTCTCTAAGGTAATAATGGTGTGCTGTTTCAATTCTGTCTCATTAAAAGCCCCCTGAGAGAAAACCATTTCTTCCCGATTGAGCATAATCAGCCATTCGTCTGAGACCGACTTTAATTTTTGGAGCAAGCCATCTTTTATTGGTGGCGTGTAAATCTTCGTAATAAAACCCTTCTTTTCGATATTATTCAAGGCATTTCTTAAGGATTTGTTGCTTTTACCTTCCAGGTTAAATCGGCTTAAGTCGACAATTGCCTCTTGCCCGATAGGAAGTGCTTTTTTCTTAATTGATCTATAGAATTCTAAATTATCCTCATCCACACGATAATAAATGGCTTTTAGACTATTTTGCTGGCAGAATCTTTCAAATGCATAAATTGTTTGCTCCTTAACTAGTGGTGAGTCAAAGCATACCGGTTCATGTAAGACAACAGCGAAGCTATTGGCTATTTTATACGCGATCATGGAATCTATATCCGCAGGAAAGAAGAATAGCTTGTCATTGGCAAGCTTAAAATGATCAACCGCTGATTTTCCGTAATTGGTAATCACTGCATGTGCTCTAATCAATTCTTCTTCGTTTCTTTTAGTTTTAAAAATATAGGGTTGGATGAATGAATAGAATAACATTAAGATGGCAAGAGCACCGAATAAATTAATGGAATAAACAAATAGTCTGGCAAATTCCGTATGTGGATTTAGATAAGTGGTGTCTACTAGAATAAGACAAGCCAGGGTGTTAACAAACGAGTCAAGAATTGAAAAATTTTCATGAAAGTGATTGGCTTTTAAAAGATAAAAGCCTATTGTTCCATAGATTAATACAGCACAAATAACGATGAGGGAGGTAGTGATACTAAATGTTTGAAGCTTCTTATCACCTTTGATGTAATATTGTTTATAGGTAACAGATAACGTGACGATTGTGAACAGTGCCAAAGAGGCCTCTTCATAGTCGATCGCCTTGGTAAGATGACCGATAAAAGATAAAGAACTAAGTAGTAGTGCAATTAGCCAAGCATTTCTTAACCCTTTAATTAAAAATGCCGAGCAGATAAGCAGCAGTAGTCCGATCAGCAAAACCATGTAGTTAGAGAAGTGAATCGTATCATTTGGAATGAAGCGATGCAGTGTTTTAACTCTACTCGCTATAGCAGGCGTTAATACAGAAGCGATATTGACGATTCCCAGTGTGAAAAGTAGTACAGACGGAAAAATGCGTAAAATTAAATTACCCTTTTGAAAAACGAAGCTAAAAACACCCAGTAGAAGCGGTAGCCAAAATTCAAAAAGACGATATAGAAAAGTAATGGAAAGTGACTCTGTAGTACTAAAATCGAATCGGTTGAGCACCACTACTAAAGATACTTCGACGGCTCCAAGCCCCCTTAAAAAAGGTGAAATACAAAGGAACAAGGTTGCAATTACATAGCCGAGTATAGCAGCCGATACATCGTATTGTAAATGGAGAGCTTTCATAGCCAATAGTAAATGGATTATTCCAACCAGTTCAATCAATATGGAATAGAGCAATGTTAAACCTAGTTGTTGTTTGCTGAAATGTCCGTTTTTAAGTTCTAAAACAACTGCCTCAAGTGCGGGGAAGCGCGGTAATAGCCATCTATAGAAGCTGCCTTCAACATAAATATCATAACTGATATAACCGATCAAAAATAGCAGCAAACAGAGAGCCAATAAGGTTTCCCATTCACCTCCATAGCGTTGATTTGTAAAAGAAATGTATAGGATAACCGGAAAGGCGAATAAGACAACTGATATGATTCCGATAACACCGTATATATAGGAAGCAAAATTTATCTTTGTTTTACTGATGCCCGTTCGTTCAATTTCTTTCGTAAAAAAAGCTAAGGATGTCACGCCGCCTCCCGGGAGGAATACACTTAATAAGTTTCTTTTGAGGAACAGCTGCGTGGCTAGTCGGATAGATAATGTTTTTCCAACCGTTTTGAAACTATGGACATACATGAGAGCTTGGAGTAGGATATATAGAAGTACACCGATGATGCCAATTAGTACCCATAAAGGGTCGCTTTGAACGGTCGTTTCTTTTACTTTGATCAGCTCTTCACGCTGCTGTTTTAAAAAGTAAATGCCAAATAGGACAAAAAGGAGACCTATGATTTCCTTTACGTAATAGTTATGTTGTTTAAAACGATTTATTAAGCTGCTCATTTAGGTTCAAATCTTGTTAAACTTAATAAACTTCATTTTAAGATAATACTAAGTTTGTGTTTTGGATACGTGGCGACATACTTTTGTCAATAGGCTGATAATAGAGATTTTCCGTAACAAGTACCACCTTCATTTAACTTTTTCAAGCAGCCATCCATGAAAATCTTTAACGTCATAAAACATAAAGTCGGGTGCTAAGGCTCGTAGTTTATCAGCCTCTGCAGTCTCTGCCCAAGCCGCCGCTACAATGGGAATGCCAACGTCCTTACAGGCTGTTATATCGCTGGGAGCATCGCCAACATAAATGACCTCGGTTTTCTTAAAATCAGGCATATGATTTAGTACAGCTTGAATACCCTCAACTTTTCTTGGCCCTTTCGGCGACCCGGTTTCGATCAACTTAAAAAAAGAAAGAAGATCAAAACGCTTTAGGGAAATGGCGGTGCTCAGTGCTCCTTTTCCTGTCACAAGAGCCGTTTCAACCTGATGCTTTTTTAGGTCAGCCAGCATTTCACGTATACCTTCAAACGGTTGTGGACATATTTCATGTAATACTTCGTAATTACTTAAATAGTTGGAAACGCCTTGTTGATAATGCGCCGGAGCCAGGGCCATAATAGTCCCTTCTTCTGAAGGGCCGAAAGTAGAGATGATTTCCTGATCCGAAATTGATTGGCCAATTAGTGGCTCTATAGACTCACGGAAAGCTCGAATGCAAAGTGGAAGCGTATTAGCGATCGTTCCATCAAGATCAAAAATAACTGCTTTTATTTTTTTTATCATGGCTGGTGAAATACTTGAAAATGGCTATTTATTAATCAATTTGACTAAGTTAGTTTTGTGGTGATTAAATACCAAATCTATTTGCTCTAATGAAGAATAGGAAGATTTTCTTAAAAGTAATATGCCTGGTTGGTACAATGTTGTTTATAGCCGTATCATTTGCCCAAGAGATAAGAATCTTAAATGCTGCCGAAATAGACGAAATTGCTTATGAAGGTGATTTAGATATGCCTGTATTCCGTGGCTTTGAATATAGAGATGGAGGTGGTTTATGGGATATGTTGCTTTTGGAAAATAATTATGTGGCTGGGAGTGACACAGCTACTAATTCATCCATTAAGGGGATTTTATACTTACAGGATCACGGCGGGTATTTAAAAAAAACAGAATTTAAGGACTTTATAAAGGAGGAAGAAGGAGATATTCGTTTCTGGACATCCTATTGTTCTTTTACAGATTTAGATGGCGATGGGTATATCGATCCTGTAGTCGTTTATGCTTCTTATAAAGGGAAGGATAAATCGGATGAAGAACCGCTACGAGTCAAGATATTTGTTTTTTATAAAACCGCGAAGATTGGCGTTCGTGCGCAGGAATGCGCGTTGGATGCCTGCCGTACGTTGAAATTTGATAAGAGCTACGCTGCACTGCCTTTAAGTATTCGTCGGCATGTTCTTCAATTAATGGAAATCATGAGAACGGAGCGGGGAGTGATTCTGAAAGACGGCTGACATTTTATAATAGAATTTGACTTAAAGCTTACAGCGGTAACTCACCTTAAAGGCTACATTTGTTGAACTATGACAGAACAAATTCCTTTATCAGCTCTAGAGCTGGCAGTAGTAGTGGAAGGGGGGGATGCAGGAACAGCAATAGAAAGCAGCGTAAGAGTAGCCCAGCACATCGAAGAATTAGGTTATCGTCGAATTTGGCTAGCGGAGCACCACAATATGGAACATATAGCCAGTTCCGCTACAGCCGTATTAATTGGCCACGTCGCTGGTCGTACTAAGACAATTAGGGTGGGATCCGGTGGAGTTATGCTACCCAATCATACGCCGTTGATTGTTGCAGAACAGTTCGGAACCTTAGAAACACTATATCCTGGACGTATCGACTTAGGTTTGGGGCGAGCACCTGGCACAGATCAGCTGACAGCCATGGCTTTGCGGAAAAATAATATGCACGCCGCTTTTCAGTTTCCCGATGATGTCAAAGAGTTGCAACAGTTTTTAAGTGGAGATAATGTGGACAGCAAGGTTCGAGCATTTCCCGGTGAAGGACTTGATATTCCAATATGGATATTGGGCTCAAGCACGGATAGTGCACATTTAGCAGCGCGTTTAGGCTTACCTTATGCCTTTGCATCCCATTTTGCACCCGCTCAATTTCGAGCAGCCGTTTCCATATATAAACGAGAATTCCGTCCTTCAGAACATCTGAACGAACCCTATGTTATGGCTTGTGTTAATGTTATTGGAGCAGATACGGACGAGGAGGCGGAGTTTCTTTCCTCCAGTTTGTATCGGATGTTTATTGGCATTTTGACGGATCAACGGCAGCCATTGCAACCACCGAATCCTTCTTTGGCCCTGGCATGGAGCCCCGAGGTCCAGCAAGCGGTAAATAATATGACTGCTTGTACTTTTGTGGGTAGCAAAGATACCTTGAGCCGACAATTATCGGCCTTTATTGCCGAGATGGGTATCAATGAGTTGATGGCCACTAGTTATATCTATGATCTGAATAAAAGGCTTGCCTCTTTTACCATACTGAAAGAAGCGTTACAGGGCATATAAGAATAATGCTAAATGACTTGACTAATAAATAAAAACAGATGGTTGCTCAAATTTTTGGCGCTGCTTTTGGCCTCCTTGCCGTAATATTGGGAGCCTTTGGTGCTCATGCTTTGAAAAAGAAATTTACGGTTGACCAACAGCAAAGTTTTGAAACCGGTGTAAGATACCAAATGTACCATGCAATTGTTTTGATAGGTATAGGTGAACTATACAAAGATGTGGCACTATTTCAAACAATTAGTATACTATTTATTGTTGGTGTCATCTTGTTTTCATTCAGTATTTATGGTTTGTGTCTCAGCTCTGCGTTCGGTCGTAAACTACGTTTTTTAGGGCCCATCACCCCTCTTGGTGGACTTTTCTTGGTAATTGGATGGGCTTTATTGCTCTATCAGGTTCTTTCAAAGTAACTATAAACTTTCCATATTACTTTGAAGGAATCTTATCTTACTGTCGAATAGTTAATGCCTGACTGTTATTTGTGTGTACTGACTTTTTTAAAACGATATAGATATTTACCGTTGGACGCTTGAAAAAGACTGTCTTGTTGTTGTTGCGCTTGTTGTGAGCTTAATTTAATTACGTCATAAGAAACAAACTCTTCTTTGGGTTCATCGGAGATGCGAACATTATTAATGTATTTATAGGAAGGCGTTATGCGATATAATTCGCGATTCCACGTATATATATCCGTTTCTGTCTCTATTTCAAAGTTATCCTTGCTACAGGAGCATAAGGCTAAGGCGATCAAACAATTTATTATCAATTTCATCAGTTAGATTGTTAAAAATCTTTCCGCGATTCTATGTGCCCTTAGGCAAAAAACATTCCAAGGAATATGTAGAAAGCTTAGCAATAGCGAACTTTAACATTTATTAACTAAACCGATCGCTAATAAGGGCAGATAAGCAAGAAGTTGGTGATGGCTATACAATAAGGGGGGATAGTACGCTGAAATGTATGAGATTTAGTACATTTTTTATAGGACAGCATTTTTAGTACCCTTTCGCCCCGGTCACCAAATTCACATTAGCCGAAAAATACATTTTTATTTTGGCAAATACGCCAAAACTCCTATTTTTGCAGTCCTTCAAGGTAAGGGATAAACGGAGAGTTGTCCGAGTGGTTTAAGGAGCACGCCTGGAAAGTGTGTATACCTCAAAAGGGTATCGAGAGTTCGAATCTCTCACTCTCCGCGAAAACAGGCCCGACTAGTTATCGGGCTTTTCTTTTTACCGGAAACCAACCTATTATGATTACTACTATTCCGTCAATTTGATAATCGGGGCTAACAATCTGTGAAATGAGATGCTAAGCTAAAGCGGGTATAAGCTCTTTAGTGTGCGAATACGCTTGTTATGTACCGAAATTTCTTTATAGTGCTTGTCTTTTTGTATTTGAACAAGGTAAATAACGGTACCCGGAATCTGAATTTCTCGTGCACGTAAAACAGAATAACCATCAAATTTTGAACGAATAATTTTTTTTAGATCTTCTGGAGTAGCGGATTCATTCAGGTATTTAATCGTGTGTTTCCATATACCTGTTGCACTATAACTTACCGTATAGGGAATGGTTTCCTGTTTAAACTTGGTAACCAGGCCATCATTTACTTTGTACCATCGAGCGTCAGAAATATTATAAAAATGCTTATTAAAATGTTTCAGTACAAGCCTTGAGTTAGACGATCCGATTGAGGTGAGTACGGTATTAAGTGGGGCGTCTAAATCTTCCCCTATTTCCGATCCGTTTTGCGCAACAAGCATTTGTGCCCTGCCATCGGTCGTACCGATGATCACGATAACCATTACCATAAAAGTTATCGCCGTTTTTAATAATAAACTTTTCATGATCAAATAGCATTGATTTAAAACAAAAGAAAGGTATCATTTATAGATCAGCAATTTTTTTTAGATATACGACATGTTTTTAGCCTAAATGATAATATGTCTTGATATAAGTCGTTTGTCGTTCGAAAACTGCCGTATGACAAAAAAAATGGCGTTCGACGGATATATTAGGTAACTTAGATTTAAAATGACTAGTTCCATAACCGGTGATGAAAAAGTTAAATAACCAATACATTTTTATTATTCTTTTCTGGACATTATATTTTCTATACGAATGGCTAAGTGTTCCATCCATGAGCGGAGAGTATAGGCGATATTTTATTTCAGCTTGTGTAATGGTACCTACCACCTTTATTGCGGCCATCCTAACGGTACATGTCTATTTCGCTAAATTCTATCTGAAGAGCCGCAAACGCTTGTTTTGGATTGCCTCTATGCTAACCATGTTCGTGCTGCTGATGATAAGAAGGTTATTTTATTACTATCACACATATCCACTATACTACCCCGAAGGAATGTTATTGCCTTTTTTCTATGTACCTAAGCTTATTATCGATTTTGTTAATATGTACCTTATTGTTGGTTTATATTCACTTATCTATTTTTTTCGTTCTTATTACGAACAACAAAAACTCAATGCAACCCTTCAGAAAGAAATGATCAGGTCTGAATTGGAGTTGCTTAAGCTACAGGTTCATCCTCATTTTATTTTTAATACCTTAAATAATATTTACTCATTTTCCATTCAGCAAAAACCGAAGGCGGCAGATCTTATTCATCGCCTTTCGTCTTTTTTAGATTATAATTTATACCAGGCAAAGGAAAACACTGTACCACTCATTAACGAAATAGAATACATACAGCATTATATCGAATTAGAGAAAATTCGTTTTGGCGATCGACTAGATATCTCTATAAATATCCTCTCGGAAATAGAGCATTTTTATATAAGTCCAATGTTATTGTTGCCTCTGGTAGAAAATGCGTTTAAACATGGTGCAGGCAAATTGCAAAAAGATGCTTGGATACGTATGGATATCTCGATGAAACGCGACATCTTAACCGTTAAGATTGAGAATAATTATGCTGAGCAAACAACCCAATCGGAACGCCCCGGTATTGGTTTAGACAATGTAAAAAGAAGACTGGAAATTCTCTATGAAGGAGCTCACGAAATAAGTATAATGAAGGAATCCGGTACTTTCCTAGTTGTTCTAAAAATTAAAAATGGAATCACTGCATAAAATAAAATGTATAGCGGTGGACGATGAACCGCCTGCATTACAATTATTAATTTCTTATATCGAAAAAATTCAATCACTCGAATTGGTGTTTTCTAGCAGCGACGCGCTGGAAGCTTTTAATTTTATACAACATCATGAGGTCGATATTTTATTTATTGATATACAGATGCCGGGTCTTAATGGTTTAGAATTTGTTCGTGCGTTGTTTTATCGACCGGCAGTAATCATGACTACCGCATATCGTGAGCATGCGGCAGAGGGGTTTGATTTAGATGTTTTAGATTATTTAGTTAAGCCCTTTCGATTTGAACGCTTTTTAAGAGCAGTATCAAAATATTCGCAAACGAGCGGTTCTAGTTTGGAGTTCGTTCATAAAGTTCAAAAACAAGAAGATGTTTACATGTACTTTAATGTTAACAAAGAATTGATCAAAGTTTTTTTGAAAGACATTCTTTATATAGAAAGTGTTAGAGATTATATCAAAATTGTTATGGCTGCTAAAACTATTATAACGTATCAGCGAATCAGTTATATGGAAGAAAAGTTGCCGGAGGATAACTTTATTAGAATGCACAAATCGTTTATTGTAAACCTACACCAGATTAAGGCGTATAAATGCGATCGATTGAGGGTGGGAAACGAGGTCCTGCCCGTTGGGCGATTCTATAAGAAAAGGCTGATTGAGCGATTGAACGCGGATCAATTTGGTTCTTAGAGACGGCATTGCTTGTTTCTGTAGATTTCGGGAGAAGTATTACATTTCGTATTTTGCAGCGCGAAAGAAACGCAATTATTCAGTTTTATGTGCGTTATAAGGTCATGAAAAGTATGAACAGCTGTGGATTGAAGAGAGGTGTGAAATAATTCACCTCTCACGTGGATGACCAGCTGAATTTTATTGCCACTTAAAGAGAATTTCTAATGGAAGAAAACAAAACGAGCGAGCTTAGAATCTTATTTGCCGAGGACAATGAGGTCAATCGGTTTTATCTTCGGTCTCTCTTCGAACAGCACTTTAAAGGTATGCTGATTTTGGAAGCCAAAAATGGTCGAGAAGCTGTTGAAATATATGAAGCGTATAGGCCGAATTTAGTGCTGCTTGATTTAAATATGCCGATTATGGGAGGAAATGAGGCCGCCGTAACAATTAAGCAATTAGCAGAAACAAACGGGGACAAACCTCGGATAATTGCATTGACAGGGAATTCACTCAATGTCGATGATGGGGCTCATAATCAGGAGGCGATTGATGATTATATCATCAAACCGTTTACTGCAGAAGCTCTGTTGACACTGCTATCGCCGGTTATTGTAGATGGGAAAAATATAGAAGAAAGCACGGATAACTTGGAGATTACAATAGAAGGCGACATATTACACGATAAACGGCATTTTAATTATGAGGAACTGGAGCGATCTTTAGCTAATGACAGACAATTGATCAATGAAGTTTTAACTTATGTGCTAAATAGTCTGGACACCTTCTTGCCGAGGTTTAGAAACTTAATAACTGAAGGAAATCAAGAGCAAATACAAAAACTTGCACATGAACTTCGAGGAACCGCACTCAACGCTCGCTTGCCGCTGCTTAGTGAATATGCATTATTGCTAGAAAACCAAGCGAGTTTTGATGAAGATTTTCTTCTTGAACATTTAAAAAGAATAGATGAAGAAATTAAAGATGTAAAGCCTTTGCTTGCGGCCATGCTTGACTAGAAGTAATGGATATCATTTAGATCTATTAGCAAATTTTGAGGACGTCAAAATATAGGACAAGCACGGTCCACAACTTGTTCTTTAATAGGCTCCCCATAAAATATGGGGAGTTATCGTTAAGCACCTATTAGGGTATATTCAAATCTCCGACCTATTTTTCTACCTTCAATAAAGCCATTTTTAAGAAGATAGGACAGCCTTACCGCAACTACTTTTTCCAGTTTATATGGATCCAATTCGGGTTGTGCCTGTTGTAGAACATCCAAAATATCCTCTTTGAATCCTTGTCCTACATTTGTCAATGCATAGCTGATCTTATAGTCTAGTTTGGAATGGGGATCAAAATTTTCTACCGGTTTGAGTACCTTTTTATTGGCTTTACTTTCAAGGGTATAACCGGCAGAGGAAGGGATCAGACTGGCAAGGCTATTGCTTTTATTGCCCGTAATGCCCTCAATAGTTTTGTCGATGCTTTTTATTTCCTGTAAAAGCGCTTCCCGCATTTCTTTCAAGTATTCGATTACTTGTTTTTCTTGAACTTGAGCTTTCATGTAATGTTAGTGATTGGTTTTTACAAACTTATATAATTTAAATAAATTATACAATTCGAAGGACTAAGATTGATGCATTGTTGTGGTAGAGACATCAAAAATCGTATGCTTTGTTTTTTTAAATTGTTTGTTCTGTGATAAAAGAAAGCGAATACGGATAGGCGTTTGTCGCATTTTCCTTATAAATTTCTCATAGAGCGACTGCTGTTTTTTTTATTGATCATGTAGATTCGTATCGTTACAATTTTGTGATAGAGTTTACTGCAAATTGCAGCGGAGATGGTTTAGCTTTTTTTTCAATTAACTATAGAAGAATCATTTGGCTGGTGTGAAGACTAATTTTAACAAATAATGATAAAAATACAATGAAAAGAGACGTTATATCACAAAGAATTACGACAAACTTGTGTTCGAAAAAGAAGCAGAAGAGGCGGTTCGCTTTTATACCTCGATATTCAAGATAGTAAAATTGAAAGTATCGCTCGTTATACCGAAGAGGGCTTTGAGCATCACCGAAAACCGGCAGGGTCCATGATGACCATTGAATTTACCCTTGATGGCCAAGAGTTTTTGGCATTAAATGCTGGGCCAATATTCAACGAAGCGATATCGCTCATTGTGAATTGTGAAGATCAGAACGAAGTTGATTATTATTGGAAACGTCTTTGCGAGGGCGGTGACGAAAAAGCACAAGTATGCGGGTGGCTTTAAGATAAATTTGGTGTATCATGGCAAGTTGCTTCGCTTGTGCTAAACGAAATGATTTTGGATCCGGATGTCGTTAAGGTTAATCGTGTTTTAAAAGCGATGTTTCAAATGAAAAAAATCAACATCGCTGAGTTGGAAGCAGTCTATGGCAAGTAATCAACGTAATAGAAAAACCTATATAATTGTTATATTTGCTAATATATTTAGTGTTTTGTCGTTTATGGTTTCTATTAAACATAGAGAGCTCGAATATTTGCTCGTGTTGCCGTTGCCCAAGGAGGTGGAACAACACGTTATGTATTTTAAGAATGTCTTTAAGGATACATATGATTTTCCAAACGCCTTAATCACATATCCTCACCTTACACTATTGAAGTTTATGCAGTTTGAAAACTATGAAGGAGCTATTATAAATAAGCTGATCCAATTAGCTTGTTATGTTAGCCCATTTCACGTAATTTTAAACGGTTTTAGATTTTTCGAACGGGTCTTTTACATTGACGTGGCAACGGGAAGCGTTATTTTGGATGTCGTATACAATCAACGGTCTTCGCTGCTACCACTATTACGTGCAGGTAAGAATCGCTATCATTTTACTCGCAACGCACATGTAACGATTGCAAGGGGGCTTTTACAACTACAGTGTCTGGAAATCAGTCGAAGTTGGAAGATTCCTTCATATCAAGCAGCTTTCATAGCATCCCAAATGTTATTACTAAAGAGGACGACGGCTTATAGCCCATATAAACCAGTTAATACGATTCGTTTCATAGGAAATAAGTCTTATCCAAAACAAGGTGATTTATTTTAGTGCGTTATTCTTTATCAACGCAAGCTATCGAAAGAAGGAGGAAGCTTAAAGACGCACTAACCGCACGTACGAAATTAAAGCGCACCCAGGTTGTTTGAAAAATTTCTTTTTGATTCATTAATTCTTGCTGGTTTGTCTGTTGTAAATGAAGCTTATTTAACCCTTCGTTCATGGGGACATTTACGCTCATTGTGATAATAAAGACACCTAACACATATATCAATGTAGCGAAAACAAGCAGATAGATTTTAAGCTGAGATTCTTGTCGATAAGCAAAAAAGACCTTTAGCGGTAACAATAGTAAGGGAGCCAGAAAAACGATAATAAACCAAGGATTAAGTATGACCCGATTGAACGATTGCAATGCCAACAATGACTCAAAAGCTGGTAACCTCCTCAAACCCGGCATGATGGCGTTACTCCAAGTAAAAAAAAGCCCAGACATGATCGCTGTTGCTAAGAGTGCGCATAAAGTTAGTAACTGATTCATAATCTATGTTTTAATGTTTATTGATGTACATGTAAAAATAAATTGTAACTGCCTCACAGAATAGAATAAATACGACAATTTTAGGTACTTAGGGAATAAAACGAATCATTATCGCTATTTTTAAAAAATAGTGTAATTTTAGACTTTACTCAATAATGGTTTTCCCTTAAGCAAATACAAAATGAAGCGTTGTTTTTTTGTTTTATATCTAATTCTACTAAAATTATCTGCGAATGCGCAAGTCGTTCAATATAATACGAAAGCTAACGTGTCTTATTACGAGGAGGGCTCCCGATTGGATAGCTACAAGAAGAAGCGATGCACGCTGGATATTTATTATCCCGAAAATAAAAGCGACTTTGCTACCGTTATCTGGTTTCATGGAGGTGGTTTGACAGGAGGCGAGAAGGAAGTGCCGGAAGCGCTAAAAAATCAAGGAATTGCTGTTGTTGGTGTCAGTTATAGGCTTTCTCCGAAAGTTAAAGGAAGTGACGTGATTGAGGACGCCTCAGCAGCAACAGCTTGGGTATTTAAGCATATCAAAGAGTTTGGGGGGAATGAGAAACTAATTTTCGTGTCCGGACATTCGGCGGGAGGGTACCTCGGAATGATGCTGACCCTTAATAAAGCTTACTTAAAAAAATATAATATCGACGCCAATCAAGTTGCCGGTGTGATACCATTTAGTGGTCATACCATTACTCATTTCACGATAAGGAAAGAAAGAGGAATCCGTGATGTACAGGCAGTGGTTGACGAATTTGCTCCTTTGTTTTATGTACGAGCCGATGCGCCGCCACTATTACTCATAACGGGGGACAGGGATTTAGAGCTTTTGGGAAGATACGAAGAAAATGCCTACATGGAGCGTATGATGAAGTTAGCAGGGCATAATGCGACGTCTCTTATTGAACTAGGCGGATATGGACATAATATGACTTTTCCCGCATTTCCCTTGCTGCTTAAGGAAGTCACTCGTAGGACAGAAGAGATTGTCAATCGTTTAAACTGATCCATTCCCACCTAGCGACCATTTTCTATAGATTATGAAACCAATTAATAATTGTACCCGTTTTGTTTTGATTGTCTGTTGTTTATTTCTTTATAATCACGAAGTGAATGGCTCCGCAACACCGGTAACTGATAGTAGCGAAATAGTCCTTGCTGGTGAGCAGTTACAACTCGTGGGAGATGGTTTTGCTTTTACTGAAGGGCCCGCCGCTGATCGTGATGGTAATGTATATTTTACTGACCAACCTAATAACCGTATCTGGAAATATGACTTACAGGGAAAACTCAGCATTTTTATGGAGAATGCAGGAAGGGCAAATGGGTTGTATTTCGACAAGGAAGGGGCGCTGATCGCTTGTGCTGATGAACAGAACCAGCTTTGGCGAATTGAGAACGGCGTGGTTGAGAAGTTAGTGAGGCATTATCAAGATACACTTCTCAATGGTCCAAATGACGTTTGGGTAGCACCTAACGGCTTCATTTACTTTACGGATCCTTATTACCAGAGAGATTATTGGAAGAGAAAGGCCCCTGATTTAAAAGTGCAAGCATTGTATTTGTACAAAAAAGGCGGGCACTTGGTTCGATTGGACGATCGATTCAAAAGGCCCAACGGAATTGTTGGAACGCCTGATGGCCATTATTTATACGTAGCAGATATCGGCGACAATAAAACCTATCGTTATACCTTAAAAAAGAATGGGAAGCTCGCAAAAAAGCGGCTCTTTATTCATAAGGGCTCTGATGGAATGACAATTGATACTCAAGGAAACCTTTATTTAACAGGTAAAGGAGTCACCGTCTATGATAAGCAGGGGAAGGAGATTGCACATATCTCAGTGCCGGCAAAATGGACCGCGAACGTATGTTTCGGAGGCCGTGATGGAAATATTCTTTTTATTACCGCTAGTGATAAGGTGTTTACGCTAAAAATGCGCACAAAGGGTTATAGTAAGTAGCGATAATCACTCCCACGATAGTTTTAAGTTGCTTATTTTTTTACCGGTTTCCTATTCTCTATTATCAATTTTTCAAGAATTTGCTTCACATGCTCTTCACAGGAACTACCTGCGGATATTGTTTTTGAGGGCCTTGGAACGAAGGCGAAAAATTTTAAAAAAAATTGAAATATTTCATTGACCCACTCGTCTATACAGATAAGTTAAAGAGATGGATCAGTTATCAATAGCAAAAGGCATGTCAGAAGATAAGCAGAGCAAAATCTTAACCACCATAACATCTTATGGGAAGGGGTTGCTAAGCTTTATTAGGAAGCGTGTCAAAAGTGATGCAGATGCAGAGGATATTTTGCAAGATGTGTGGTTTCAGCTAACAGCAGTCATTAATTCGGAGCCGGTAGAACAGGTAGGTGGGTGGCTTTACCGAGTGGCAAGAAACCGTATTATCGATAAATACAGAAAGAAGACAGAAACTTCTTACGATGATACCATGGAAGATGACAATGAACAATCTGTATCATTTAGTGAGTTACTTTTAGGTGTTAACGACAGTCCGGAAAAAACTTATCAAGATCGGTTGATGTGGAAAACGTTATTCAGCTCACTGGAAGAATTGCCTGCAGCACAACGTGATGTTTTTGTATGGCATGAGTTAGACCATATCCCTTTTGCGGAAATTGCGGAACGTACCGGAGAGTCCGTGAATACATTGATTTCTAGGAAGCGTTATGCTGTGCTACATTTAAGGAAACGCTTACTTGTCTTTTATAAAGAGTTGGATAAATAAATGAATCGGTAAAATTGATAAAAACATAAAGTGATGAAACGGATATTCAGAAGTAAATTTAGATTTATTGCCATACCTATACTAGCGGTTACTTTCCTGTTCTTGGTAAGTTATATCGTTATGCTATTATGGAATTTCAGTATTGCAGCAATCTTTAATATACATAGCATAAATCTTTGGCAGGCAATGGCATTATTTGTTCTTTCCAAGGTTCTTTTTGGCTTTGGCAAAGGAGGGCGAAGAGGAGGTGCACCTTGGAGCAAACGGTCAATGCGCGATAAATTTGAAAAAACGAATGAAATGGATACAGAAAAAATGAGAACCTACATGCGCGAGCGGTGGTGTGATTGGAGGAGCTTTCAAGAGGAAAAATAGAATGGAAATCAACAAAAATTAAGGAAGTATCATGAACCAAGTGTTAATTTTTAAAACGAGTGTTAATGCTCAAAAACATGTACAGCAAGTAGCTGCCTTGTTTAAATCCATTAAGTTAATCAAACAGTGGAGTTTTGATTTAGACGATTGTGATCGAGTCCTACGGGTGGTATCGTTAAATGTCCGTCCCGAAATGATTGAAAATTTATTGAGAACAGAAGGTATATATTGTGAACATATGGAGTATGAGTTGTAAATTCGACGAAGGCCAATTGCTTTTATAGGTATTCACAGATTGCATATAAAAGCAATTACTTTCTCTTTTTTTCTACAGCGTTCGCGAATGACGAGCATTTTGTCTAAGTTTGGAATTTATTTCCAATATTATGCATAATCCACTTTTGAAGCCATTCAATACCCCCTTTAATAGTTTTCCATTTGAAAATATAAATCAAGAAGATTTTAAGCCTGCAATTTTAGACGGTATAGCACAGGCGAAGCAGGAGATCGCACAAATAGTTAACAATCCAGCCGATCCGACGTTTGACAATACTATAATAGCACTTGAAAAAGCAGGGAAACCATTGCATGTTATCGCTGAAGGTTTTTTTAATATCAATTCTGCTGAAACCAATGACTACCTTCAAAATTTAGCGCAGGAACTTTCCCCTTTACTTGCAGCATACGGAAACGATATAACCCTTAATGAAAGTCTTTTTCAAAGGATAAAGAAAGTATTTAACGATACACCTAAATCAAGTTTGTCTGAAGAAGAATATAGACTGTTAGATAAGACTTATAAAAGTTTTACAAGAAATGGTGCATTACTTGACGCTGTCCAAAAAGAAAGGCTACGGTATATTGATAAAGAGCTTTCAACATTGAAAGTTAAATTCTCACAAAACGTTTTGCATGAAACGAATGCCTACACTTTGCATATTACAAGCGAGCAGGATATGGACGGACTTCCGGAGTCTGTAAAAAGTGTAGCAAAGGAAGAGGCAGAGAAAAGAGGAGTGGAAGGCTGGATCTTTACCTTGCAGTTTCCAAGCATGATGCCATTTATGAAGTATGCAAAAAAACGGAATTTAAGAAAGGAACTTTATTTAGCTTCTTCTAAAAAGGCTTTCAACAAAAACGAATACGATAATGAAGAATGTGTTAGAAAAATAGTTGCTTTGAGACAAGAACGCGCCGAGCTACTGGGTTATGAAACACATGCTCACTTTATTTTGGAAGAAAGAATGGCGGCCGAACCCAAACAAGTTGAGGATTTTCTCCATAATTTGTTGATCAAGGCTAAACCTTTTGCGCAAAAGGAAATTGATCAGTTAAGGCATATTGCATCGGCAGACGATATAGACGAATTGATGCCATATGATCACGCATACTATGTGGAAAAATTAAGGGAAGCTAAGTACAATTTTTCTGAAGAAGCTTTAAAACCATATTTCCCGCTTGAAAGCGTAATCAAAGCTGCATTTGATGTAGCGAATAGGCTATATGGATTGACATTTGACAGGCGGAATGATATTCAGAAATACCATCAGGAGGTGGACGTTTTTGAAGTGTCGGAGAATGGTAAACATAAGGCATTGCTTTACGTTGATTGGTTTCCTAGGGAAGGTAAGCGTGCGGGGGCGTGGATGACGAGTTATCGTGGGCAATCAAAGTTTGAGGGTCAAAACATAAGACCTCATATTTCTATCGTTTGTAATTTTTCGCGTCCCTATGAAGATATCCCATCGCTACTGACCTTTAATGAAGTGACTACTTTATTTCATGAATTTGGTCATGCCTTGCATGGAATAATGGCGGATACTGTATATGAAAGTCTTTCCGGTACCAATGTATATTGGGATTTTGTTGAACTTCCTTCACAGTTCATGGAAAACTATTGCTATGATAAAACATTTTTATCTAGTTTTGCAAAACATTATAAAACAGGCGAGCCGCTTCCTTTAGTAGAAATTGATAAGATCGTTGCGTCTGCAAATTTCATGGAAGCTTATCAAACTTTACGACAATTGAGTTTCGGTTTGTTGGATTTAGCCTATCACACAAATCAGTTAAGGCCAGATGATGCAATAGCAGAATTCGAGCGGCGCATTGTAGCCGAAACGCAACTTTATCCGGCAGTCGAGGGCACCGCTATGAGTCCATCCTTTTCCCACATATTTCCCGGTGGGTATTCTGCAGGATATTATTCCTACAAATGGGCTGAAGTTCTTGATGCAGATGCATACGCATATTTTCGAGAAAAAGGTATCTTTAATAGGGAAATCGCTGAAAAGTTTAAGGTTCTACTCAGTAAAGGCGGTACCGTTGATCCAATGCAGCTTTATAAAGACTTTCGCGGGAGGAAGCCTTCAATTGATGCATTGTTAAAACGAGCGGGATTAATCAGTAACTAGGCCAGCCTGTTTGATTTAATTTACGTTTTCCATAGGGCGCTGATCGAGGAAATGTGTCAAATAGTATTCGATGAAAATGAACTTCAATAAAACTCTTATTCTAGTATATTTCGTTTTTGGAATAGCTGAATGTTTTGCTCAAGATATCTTGCGAATCGATTCAAGTTTTTCCAAGGCTGTGAGGAAAGGCACGCGTACCTTGAATGGAATACCTGGCAATAAATACTGGCAAAATACAGCAGACTATAAACTTAAGGTAAAATTTGAACCAAAAACCCGCCTATTGATAGGAACAGCAGAAATAGATTATCGCAATAACAGTCCGGACACCTTATCTGAAATATGGTTTAAATTATATGCCAATATTTATAAGAAAGGTGTGAACAGGAAATCCAAAATCGAAAAGAAAGATTTAGGAGACGGTTTGACGCTTAAAAAAATTGTGGTTGATAAACACGCGATTGAAAATCATGATGTCATTATTGACGGCACCAACATGAAATTACAGAATGCTGAAGTGCTGCCTCACAGCTCTGCGCATTTTCGAATAGATTATGAATATACCTTGAACGAAGGGTCGCACTTGCGCACAGGAAAAATAGATAATGGTGCCTATTTTATTGCCTATTTTTTTCCTAGAGTTGCCGTATACGATGATATAGATGGTTGGAATAAGTATCCTTATACAGGCGAGGAAGAATTTTATAATGATTTCTGCAATTTTGAAGCAGCAATCGAAGTGCCCGATGGTTACGCCTTATGGGCTACCGGCGATTTAAAGAATGGGAAGAAAATATATCAAAAGCAAATAAACGATCGGGTTGAATATGCAGGTATATCCGACACGATTGTCAATGTCATCGATGAACAGGACATCAAATCCAATGCGGTTACAAAAAGAAAATCTTTTAATACTTTTAAGTTTGAGGCGAAACAGGTAACTGATTTCGCTTTTGCTTTGAGTAATCACTACGTTTGGAAATCCGTCAGTTTAGTTGTTGATTCACTTACTGGCCGGAGAACACGGGTTGATGCTGTTTATAACCCCATACACGAGGATTATAATGAAGTAATCGATTTTGCGGCAAAAACAGTGGAAGGGATGAGCTTTCATTTTCCGGCTTGGCCTTTTCCCTATAGTCATATGACTGTTTTTGACGGACTCGATCAAATGGAATACCCAATGATGGCTAATGATAACCCTACAAAAACGAGAGAAGATGCTATTACTCTAACTAATCATGAGATATTCCATACGATGTTTCCCTTCTATATGGGAACAAATGAAACAAAGTACGGTTGGATGGATGAAGGATGGGCAACTATAGGAGAATGGAAGCTTTCTAATTATGTTGACAGTAGCTATGTGGACGATTATGGAATACAAGCTACGGCTAAAAGTTCCGGCGATCGGAACGATACACCAATCATGACGTTGACTACCGACTTGAAGGGTGGTGGAGCCTTTACAAATTCTTACCCAAAACCGGCGTTAGGGTATCTCTATTTAGAAGGCTATTTGGGAAAGGAATTGTTTCGAAACGCGTTACATCACTATATCAAAACATGGCAAGGAAAGCATCCACAGCCCTTGGATTTTTTTCGTGCTATGAATGCAGGAAGTGGAGAGAATTTGGATTGGTTTTGGAATCGGTGGTTTTACGAAGAGGGCATGCTGGATTTAGCCATTCAGCGTGTCGTAAAACAGGAAAATGATGAATACCTAATAACCGTTAAAAATAAGAGTAATAAACCACTGCCTATCTATCTCACGGTCTATTATTCAGATGGGTCGACAGAAAAGATAAATCGATCGATTGGCATATGGAAGGATGGCGGAAGAACCGTGTCTTTGTTCTTAAACACTCAGAAAAAAATTAAGTCGGTTGCGCTCGGCAATACTTATGTGCCGGATAAGAATAATCAAGACAATGTCTTCTACGTTAATTAGTCATCTTGAATTTTATTATGCATCGTTAAAAACCTTCCCGGTTCGGCGCAATAGTTTATGTTCTAAGTAATTCAGACTGGCATTTGCCGGATGAAAATGCTGCCTAAAAGAAGCCTGATCCTCATACTTTAATATTATGTTAATTAATGTTAAAACTTTTGATCTTTTAGTTGGAGTGTAGATATTTTTAATATTTTAGAGGCCGATTGCCTAAAAATTTATGAAAAGATTAACCTTTATCTTGCTTTTACTTATCTCTTGTTTTAGTTCGCACGCTCAAAACGGATTTTTAATTAAAGGAACAGTAATAGATACTGCTTCCAATATAAAACTTAGCAATACTACGATTAGTATTTTACATGCGCGGGATTCCATGCTTTATAAATTTACAAGAGCTGATCAGATGGGCAATTTTAAATTGGAGGGATTGGAGAAAGGTAAATATATTTTGCTTGTTACTTATCCTAAATACGCTGATTACGTTGAAAATTTCACACTCGATTCGTTAAATGAAATTAACTTCGGATCGATCGATATGATTTTAAAATCTCAGCTTTTAGCAGAGGTGGTTATTACCGGGCGGCAACCGATAACCATTAAGGGCGATACGACTGAGTATGATGCCGCAAGTTTTAAGCTGCAGCCAAATGCTAAAGTAGAAGATTTGTTAAAGCAACTTCCGGGTATACAGGTGGATAAAGATGGTAAGATTACCGCGCAAGGACAAACGGTTAATAAGGTACTGGTAGATGGCGAGGAATTTTTTGGAGACGATCCTACTTTAGTTACAAAAAACATTCGAAGTGATATGGTCGATAAGGTGCAGCTATATGATAAGCAAAGTGACCAAGCCGCCTTTACAGGAGTTGATGATGGGCAAAAAACCAAGACGATCAATATTCAGTTAAAGGAAGACAGTAAAAGGGGTTACTTTGGTAAATTGGAAGCGGCAGCGGGAAATGACGAATTTTATCAGGCACAGGGTATGATCAATAAGTTTAAAGGGAAAGAAAAAATGTCTGCCTACGGAACCATCGGGAATACGGGGAAAGTAGGGCTTGGCTGGCAGGATGCAAATAGATACGGTACAACGTCCAATAACATGGAATTTACGGACGATGGCGGCATGATGTTTTATGGGGGAGGGGGAGACGACTTGGAATCATTCAACGGGCAATATGATGGACAAGGCATTCCTTTGGCACGTACAGGTGGTTTACACTATGATAACAAGTGGGATGGCGATAAACAATCAATCAATACCAACTATAAAATAGGTACATTGGATGTGGACGGTACTCGAAATAATTTGACGCAACGCAACTTACCCACGGGAGTTATCAATGATCGTTCAGACGAGACGTTTAATAACCATATGTTCCGCCATAAACTGGATGCACGATATGACATTAAATTAGATTCGACTACGAACCTGCGTATTTCAGTAGATGGAACCCTGAGAAACAGTGACACCGAAAACAATTATACTTCCGAAAGTAGGAACGGTTCCGGCGGATTATTGAACCAAAGTCAAAGAAGGCTAACCAACAAGGCAGACGATCGGATTTTTAATGCAAGTGCTTTGTTCACAAAGAAATTTAAAAAGATGGGGCGGTCTTTTTCCCTGAATCTGAATCAATCATCCAACACAAACAAAACGGACGGGTTTTTAGATGCAGAAAACGTATTTTATAGTAGTGCCGGCGTGGAAGATAGCGTTTCTAACATCAATCAATACAAAACTAACGATATTGTAAATAACTCTTTTCGATCTAATGTAACCTACTCAGAACCTCTTTTTAAGAACTTCGCTGTGGTATTGAATTATGGACTTAGTATTAATAGTGGCCATTCTAATAGGCGGTCCTTTAATCAATCGGCAACGGGAGCTTATGACGTATTGGATAGTTTATACAGTAATGATTATAAATTGGATCAAACATCCAACCAGGTTGGGGCCATTTTCAATTATAAGACGGAGAAAACCAACTTGAATTTTGGAGCAAAGGTAAGTGACGTGCGGTTCAAACAACTTGATAGGTACACAGACGATTTGTTTACAAGAAATTTTACGAATTTCAATCCACAGTTGAATTACCAATATAAATTTTCGCAGCAAAAATCCTTACGCGTTGGATATAATGGTAACAATACACAGCCTACAATCAATCAGATACAACCTGTTAGGGTAAACACAGATCCACTCAATATCGTATTGGGTAATCCGGATCTAAAGCCTTCTTTTACCAATCGCTTTAATTTGAGTTATTATTCTTACAAGGTGCTCAGCAATCAGTATGTTAATTTTTATGGTAGCTATTCGTTTACCACAAACCCTATCGTAAGTAATACAGTAACGGATTCCGTTGGGAAAAGCACCTATCAATCCGCTAACCTAAAAGATCGAAACACCTCTAATTTTTACGGTGGTATGTATGCAGGTAAGAAAATAAAGAAATTGGATATGCAGATAGGGCTTGATTTGAGTACGAATGGTAATACGTACTATAATTTAACCAATGATAACCTCAATGAGACGAAGTCATACAACTATTCAAGCCGCTTATCTTTATCAAAGTATAAGGAGAAGAAATATGATTTTAGTGTGAATTTTGGGCCAAGCTACAACACTTCTGAATCATCGCTGCAGCCTGAATTCAACAATAACGGATGGGGCATGAGTGGAGATGCGGGGTTCAATATATATTTGCCCGGTAAGATTCAAATAGGATCTGACGGAAGTTATACTTATACGCAAGCGACACAGTCTTTCGATGAAAATTTTGAGCGATTTATACTGAACGCTTATATCACCAAAAAGTTTTTTAAAGAAGAAAACCTTCGTTTTACTATTTCCGGAAATGATCTGTTGAACCAGAACGTAGGCTTTAATCGAAATGCTTTTAATAATACCATTAATCAGAGTAGTTATACAACCATTCGTCGTTATTTTATGTTCTCGGTTACTTGGGAATTTAGCAAAATGGGGGCAAAACCATAGGTTAACCCAGATGTAAATATTGTGTTTATAAAGTTATTAAGGGAAATGAAAAAAGGAATAAAACTCGCAACCTCCATTGTTCTGTTATTAATAATCAGTCATTTAGTATATGGCCAAAACGTTCGTTTTGTTAATAGCGGAACTATAGAATACGAAAAGAGAGTGAATATGTACGCTAAATTAGCAAAACGCATTACAAAGAGAAATTCAAGCTGGATGCAACAAATTTACGATCAGTACAAAAAGACACAGCCACAGTTCAACTCAGTAAAGGCTACTTTATCCTTTTCGCAAACCGCGTCCTTATATAAACCGATAGAAACCAACATGCCGTCAACTAATAGTTTTTTTAGCAATGATCCTACGATCGATTTGAAAAAAACTATTTATACAGACTTTAAAAATGGTATTTCCGTCAGTGAAAAGAAACTGTACGAAGAGATCTTTCTCGTGGAAGACAGCGTAAGAAAAATTAAATGGAAGATTACCGATGAAACCAGGGAGATCGCCGGATATGATTGCAGAAGAGCAAACGCATTGGTGATGGACTCAATCTATGTCGTCGCTTTTTATACGGATCAAATACCTGTTTCGGGCGGACCGGAATCCTTTACCGGGTTACCGGGTATGATTTTGGGTCTTGCGCTACCGCACGATAATACAACCTGGTTTGCCACTAAAGTTAGTGATGTTTCTATACAACCCAGTCCTATTACGCCGGCAAAAAAAGCGAAAAAAGTTAATAATGTAGGTTTGTTAAGCACCTTAAAAGAGAGTATGGAAGACTGGGGAGAATATGCACAAGAAGTGTTCAAGGCAATGATGCTTTAGGGTATCAATAATTTTTGTTAAGTTTATTCCCATATTCGGGATAAATGCTATGCCTTCGATCGACTGGTTCCTTGTTGCAGAAATTACCTATATCCTTCTTGTTATTGGTGTCTGTCTGCGGATTATATATGAAACCCGATCAAGTACAAAAACACTGGCTTATTTACTATTAACGATATTTGTTCCAATAGCGGGTATCATCCTTTACTTTTCGATAGGAATAAATTATCGGAATAGGAGCATGTATAGTAAAAAGCTACTTTCCGATCAAAAACTGCAAGAACGACTTAAAATACAAATCTATAAATCGTCATTCGATGCCTTACATAGTGTGGGCGATTATGGTCTGAGCTATAAAGGACTTGCTCATATGATTTTGAAAGACATGATGAGTCCGCTGACCACAAGTAATGAGGTTAAGATTTTGATTAATGGAGAGCAAACATTCGACGCAATTTTACAGGCAATTAGCCAGGCAAAAGACCATATACATCTCGAGTATTATACGTTTGAAAACGATGCCATCGGCAATACGATTAAAGATGCACTTATCAGAAAGGCGAAGGAGGGGGTAGAAGTCCGTTTTATTTACGATCATTTCGGCAGCCGATCGATTGATGGGAGCTTTTCTGATGAGTTGGCTGCTGCAGGAGTAGAAGTGTACCCCTTTCATAAAATTACATTTCTTTTATTAGCCAATAGATTAAACTATAGGAATCACCGAAAAATCATTGTGATAGATGGTTATACATCGTTCGTTGGCGGAATTAATGTAGCTGATCGATATGTGAATGATGAAAGACAAGAGCAGCAAATCTTTTGGAGAGATACTCACGTTCGTATAAAAGGACAGGGCTCTTTATACCTTCAGTATATTTTTCTATGTGATTGGAACTTTTGTAGCCCAAATAAGCTCCATCCGGAGCCGCGTTTTTTCAGCGAGCTATCCAGTGAAGAGGGGGGAAGCTTGGTTCAGATCGTGTCAAGCGGACCAGACTCGGTTTCTCCCTCTATTTTATACACCTTGTTGAAGGCCATAGCTACCGCGAAGGAGGAAATTCTTATTACAACGCCTTACTTTATTCCCGGTGAAAGTTTAATGGATGCGCTCATCATTGCTTCGTTAAGTGGTGTCAACGTTAAGCTGTTAGTACCTTATATTTCTGATTCTAAAATTGTAAATGCGGCAGCACATTCATACTACGATGATTTATTAAAAGCAGGGGTACGTATCTTTCGCTATAAAAAAGGATTTATTCATGCTAAGACGATCGTGTTTGACAGTAAATTAGCGATTATAGGAACAGCGAATATGGATCAGCGCAGTTTCGATCTTAATTTTGAAGTTATGTCTCTTATACTGGATCCAAAAGTAGCGGAAGAATTACGCGAAATTTTCAATGAAGACTTATTAAATGCAGAAGAAATAGACGCGGAACGGTGGGAACATCGTGCCAAATGGCGTAAACTACTGGAAAAGTCGGCTAGAATGATATCTCCATTGCTATAAAATATTATTGTTTTATTAACGAAAAGTTAATAAAAGTTCGTTAACTTGGTGAGAGTGAACGCTTAATTTTAACAAATATGAGAGTCAAACATAATTTCACCTTGTACCATTATTTTTTGTGGACACTTATTTTTGTCTTTAAAAAGATATGGCATATCTTAACCTATTGGTTAAAATAAAGATAGGCATTGTTAAAAGTACTGTTTCATCCCTTTCATTATGCAGATGAAAAGGGATTCCTTTCCCTGTTTTTTAAGAATTGCTATCCGTGTTGTTAGTTATGATATGTATGTCTCGCTGAGGGTAAGGCATACTTATGTTATGTTGATCTAGAGCTTCTTTAATTTTCTGATAATTGGCATGATAAACCGGCCAAAACTCTTTGTTATTAACCCATCCTCTTATAACTAGCACAACGGCGTTGTCACCTAAAGAATCTACCAATACAGCTGGCTTCGGATCTTTTAGAATTTGTTCATCGTTCTCCAATACATTAAGAATTATTTTTCGTGCCGTATCAATATTATTATTATAGGAGATGCCTATTTTGTATTCCGCCATCCGAGTAGGATTGTCGGACACATTATTAATAACAGCGTTAGCCAAGGGCCCATTTGGCGCATATATAGTCGTGCCGTTTCCTGCTTTTAGCGTAGTATATAAAATATCTATTTTTAATACCGTTCCTGAGACATTGTTATTGGTCGTTATAAAATGGCCGACACGAAAAGGTTTAAAGAGCAGGATTAAAACACCTCCTGCAAAATTAGATAAGCTGCCTTGCAGCGCAAGACCAACGGCCAATCCCGCAGCACCTAGCATGGTAACAAAAGACGTCGTTTGGATACCTAAAGTGGAAGCAACACTCAAGAACAATAGAACGTAGAGCAAAACACGTATAATGCTGGTCAAGAATTCAGCAAGTGAAATATCGATTTTTCCACTCGTAAACCGTTTATGTAAAAAACGAACTAATACCTTAATTAGCCAAATACCTAAAACTAATGTGATTATAGCCAGTAAAAGCGAAGGAAGTTTGTCAATAAAAGAATCGATCAAATTTTCAATGGTTCTTTCTACTCTGTTATTCATTGTTATTTGTTTTTTTGCACTTTGTCGGAATACTAATGATATAACCCGCAAAAGCAATTACAGTTTCGAAAATTATTTTTTCAATTTAAAAGCCTACTTTAGGCTTTTTTCTTATGTTAGATCTGTTTAAAATGATCAAATTATTGAATTGTGATAGAATAGCCGGCTTCAAATACGTGACCTGGGGCTAAGGATACGATGCCTTCTTTCTTTTCTATAGTGGAAGTGCCGGCCTCACTATCTGCGTATCCCAGCCAAGGCTCAATACAAACGAAAGGTGCACCCGGTTTCGCCCAAATACCTAAAGATTTAAAATCAGAATAACTGATGAGCAGCGCGTGAGGATGATTTTTACTTCGAATAGCTACACGTTTACTTAGCAATGTTTTAAAAACAAGAGCATCGGTATCAAAAAGGTTTTCATTTAGTTGCAGCTTTCTATTGTCAAGTAAAATCGTTGATTCCTCGCCGTTAAAATAACCGGCGTCAGAAAGGTGATGGCGTATCAAGGGCTCATCTTTTTCAAACTCCAGGTAATAATCATTATAATGTTCATAGGAAAAAAAAGGCACATTGAAGGCGGGATGGGCTCCTACTGAAAAATAAATCGGCTTCGTCTCTAGATTGATGACTTTGTAAATGCACTTAAGGGATTCGTTTTCCAGATGGTAAATAACCTGAAACTCAAAATGGTATGGAAAAACACGTAATGTTTCCTGATTATAACGTAATGAAAAGATTGCATGGGTGCCCGATGACTCAATAACTTGAAAGTTGGTATGTCTTGCAAAACCGTGTCTGGCTAATTCATAGATTTGGCCATCAACAGCTAGGTGGTTATCTTTTAAGCCGCCAACAATGGGGAAAAGATTAGGGGCATGCCATGGCCAAAAGCTTGGATCTCCTTGCCAAATATATTCATGAGCCATGTTCTTGTTATAAATTGAAGAAAGCTCTGCGCCCTTTTTTTTAATATTTACGCGGATATATTCGTTGCTTAATTGAATCATGTGAACAGGAAAGAATAATTGTTATCTGGTAAAGTTAATAAAGCTTCTGTTGCTAAACAAGTTTGGGATAATTGAACCAAACTAAATTGCCTGTTCCTATACTTACCTCACTCCATTGTTCTATGTTAAAAGACAGAAAGCCTATTGCACAAGTGGGGAAATCGATGGCTGCATCATCGCAAAGATACTCCGCCAACAAACTAATGCCCGGATTGTGTCCAAAGATTGCTACGCAATCCGCTTCAGCTTGGAATGAATTGATAACCTTCAGTAAGGTAGGAACATCGGCTTCATATATGGCTGCTTCTTCCTGTATATCGGCCTCAGAAAATTTTAACTCTTTAGCAAAAATTTTAGCGGTAGAAATGGCACGATTGGCAGGGCTGCTCACCAACCGATCTGGGCGTAGATTTTGCAAATTTAACCGTTTAGCCATTATAGGGGCGTCTCTCAATCCGCGCTTATTTAACGGTCTATCAAAGTCCGGGAGATCAAAGTTCCAGTCCGACTTGGCATGACGAATCAGGTATAAATATTTAGCCATAGCTTAATGTTTTTTCAATTTTTGTGACGATTTGTTCAGGACTAATGCGTTCAATACACGGAATCCCGTCACATAAACAGGGTTTATTGCCGTATATGGAGCTAGGTCTTGCGGGGTGGTGGAACTGTAGGCAGTCATCTTCTTTTTGGCCAAAGCCCAAAAAACCAGCATAGGGATGCGTTGGCCCCCAAACGGATATTACTCGAGTGCCTACCAAAGAAGCCATGTGCATGCCGGAGGAGTCCATACTGAGCATAAGATCTAAGTTAGCTATTAAATCAAGCTCGTGGGTTAAGTCTACCACACCTATTACATTGGTAACATGCGCGTATTTTTTCTCCCATTTTGTCGCCATTTCTTGTTCCGTTTCGCCTCCACCGAATATAAACAGTTCGTGATTACGACTTAAAACAGCGATTACTTCCTCCATTTTATCAAGCGGATATACTTTATACCGATGTTGCGCGAAGGGAGCGATACCTATTCTCCTCAGCGCAGAAGAACTATTAAATTGACGCAAGAATGCAGCAGGAAGCGGCCTGGTCTTTTTTACTAATTTATTTGTTAGCCGAATAGAGAATCCAAGCGACTGAAACACTTCTGCATAACGCTCAAAAGTCGATTTAAGAGGGATTAAATGCTTGTTCTGAATGCGCGTTAGAGCTCTTTTTTCAGCTCTTCCTTTGTCTATTCTTTTTATTGGAATAGTAGTTAGTCTAAAGAATGTAGAAAGAATACGACTTCTGAGGCTGTCATGAAGATCTGCTATTGCATCTATCTTATAATTTCGCAGCTCTTTGAACAATCTATACAAGCCTCTTAGGCCCCGGTGCTGTTCTTTTGGATAAATAGGATGAAAGCGTATCTGGGGATTTGTATCAAAAAAAGGTTTGAAGAAAGGCCTACTTACCAGAATTATGCTGACTTGGGGATGTTGTTCACATAGCTGTTCTATAACGGGTGAAATCATAGCGACATCGCCCATTGCTGAAAAACGAAAAACCAAAATGCTCCTTTTATTCATGTGTTATTCACCCCTAACGTATTCAGAGGTTTCTTATTTCTTTTCGCCTGTATATAAAACCGGATTCAGCGAGGGATCATTATACATCTTCATCTGTTTGTATACTTTCATATATTTTTTTCCCATTTTAATATCTTCGAGTAACTCATCGATGCTATTGGAAAGATCTTCCCGCTGCTCTAATAATATACGAAGCTTTTGACCACACTGATCGCGATGTTCAGGCGTGGCATCACGACGTTCAGCCTCAATTTGCATGTGATAAATTTTCAATGCCAGGATAGAAAGCCTATCAATAGCCCAGGCAGGACTCTCCGTATTTATCCTAGCATCCGGTAGAGGCTTTACATCTTTGAATGCATTTAGATAGTAACTATCTATGTATTCAACCGTATCTGTGCGGTCTTGATTGGACTGATCGATCCTCCTTTTCCATTTTAGCCCTTCCACCGGAGCGATATTGGGATCACGTACTTCGTCTTCCATATGCCACTGTACCGTGTCTATCCAACATTTAAGATATAGTAAATGTTCCAGCGTATGAGCTTCATAAGGATTCTTTATAGGATGGTCTATATTATTAAGAACATGGTAATCGTGAATAGCTTGACTGAATATTTTATTAGCGTGTTGTGCGATCATTCTCAAAGGTAATTATTTTATACTTGTTTTACGAGAGCTAAAGTAGCTGTCCAATTTTTCCAGATCAAAACAATTGAGGCATTGCGAGGCTGTAAGTCCTCCTTTTCTTGCCACTAAAGTTCCATAACGCATATCGTGAAATCCTTCTACGCGATGGGCGTCGGGATTGATGGAAAGATAGACACCCTTCTCAATCGCATAACGGTGCCAGCGCCAATCTAAATCTAATCTTAACGGGTTTGCATTGACTTCGATGGCTACCCCATTGGCAGCACAGGCATCGATTACCTTTTTATAATCAATGGGATATCCCTTTCTGCTTAACAGAAGGCGCCCGGTTGGATGCCCTAAAATGGTCGTATAAGGATTTTCAATAGCTTTGATTAAACGTAGGGTAGCTTTTTCCTCGTCCATTTTCAGGTTGGCATGCACAGAAGCAACTACAAAATCAAATTCTCTTAATAACTCATCCGGGTAGTCCAAAGAGCCGTCTCCCAAAATATCCGACTCAATACCTTTAAAAATCTTAAAAGGATATAATGTTTGATTTAACGAATCTATTTCTTCCCATTGCAATCTTACCCGGTCCTCTTTTAAGCCATTTGCATAAACTGCTGTCCGAGAGTGATCACATATCCCTAAATATTGTAACTGAAGAACGTCTTTGCAATATAGAGCCATCTCTTTCAGTGAATGAACGCCGTCGCTATAGGTGCTATGATTATGCAAAGTGCCTTTTATATCGTCATAAGTTATAAGGTTAGGAAGTGTATGGTCGTGGGCTTTTTGGACTTCATCCAAGCCTTCACGCAATTCAGGTTCAATAAAGTCTAAGTTTAATTGACGGTAAATTTCCTCTTCACTTTCCGCATTAGGAACTCCTTTTTCATAAAGTTGTTCGAGTAACGCGATGTGCTGTTGATTACCTGTGGTGATTAATAGGTGCTTAGAGAACTCATTTACGTTGCTTAAAATAAAATGTATAGGAAGACCGCTTTCGTGAACTGTCCGAATTTTATTTTCCTGATAATCAAATTGGATAAGTCGCTTATCTTTTTCAATATATATCAATATTTCCTCGGCACTGGCAGTTGTAATCAATTCGACCGATGATAGTAATTCCAATTTGCGCCTGAAATCACCTGTATAACTCAAGAGATGTTGGTCGGAAAGCATCTCTTTGAGTGTATCAAAAATTGAACTGGCTAACTTCTCTGCCTGGGAATACAAAAATAAACCTTGACTGGCCATATTAAACTCAATGGCCATCTTGATTTCTTCTTGTGTTTTTAGCCCGAACCCCTTTGCTTCGATCAGTCGATTTTCGTTACACGCATAGTAAAGCTCTCCTAACGTTTCGATTGCAAGCGTATTCCATATGATCAAGATTTTTTTTGGCCCCAAACCTTTTATTGTTAGCATCTCTAAAATGCCTTCAGGTGTTTTAGCGAGTAATGCCTCTAGATCCTCTATACAGCCCGTATGGATAAGCTCCCAAACTTTTGACGCTATGCTTTTGCCGATACCTTGCTCTGTACTTAATTCTTGTTCCGTTTTATCAATAATTTTAAAAGGTAGCTTATCTAGCTTAAAAGCTGCATTAGCTATCGCTTTAGTTTTGAAGGAATTCTCGCCATGTAATTCCATCAATTGCGAAAGCAATCTAAATTTGCGGGATATAATTTTATTTTCCATTTCGATGTATTGTTAAGGGGCTTCGAAGCTTTGCCAATATAACGGGCAAACTTACGTATATAGACGATATATAACAAAATGTGCGCAACCAAAAAAGGGCACTCCGAAAGGAGTGCCCTTTTTTGGTTGCGCACGGTAAGATTTAATGAATATTAATCATATACGGTAATCTTGCCTGTATACCGCTTTGTTGCATAACCTGCTTTGCTTGTTCGTAAAGAAGGTAGCCTTCATTCATTTCTTTCTTCATTATCCAAGTCTTCAGCTTATCGCTGGAAGAACCGAGAAAAGCTTCTAAAGGATCTTTCATGGCAGGGTAGCTCACCAGTTTATAGTCTTTCAATTTGGCTTTACGAGCTGCAGCTGTAATAGCTTCATTGAAACTGGCTAAACGATCAACTAAACCAATTTTTGCCGCTTGTGCACCCGTCCATACCCGTCCTTGACCGATACTATCTACTTGGCTTTGACTTATTTTTCTACCGTTAGCTACTTTTTTTGTAAAGGTATCGTACGTCTTGTTTACTTCTTGTTGAATAAGGTCGCGCTCGTCCGCTGTAAGTGGTCTATTAACACTCATTAGGTCAGCATATTTTCCTGTTTTTACTTCATCAAACGTAATTCCCAATTTGTTGTTGAAAAAGTTCTGTAAATTTGGAATAATACCAAACACACCGATTGAACCTGTAATGGTATTCGGTTGAGCAAAAATGGAATCGGCGGCGCAGGCAATATAGTAACCACCCGAAGCTGCAACGTCGCCCATTGATACGATAATAGGTTTTACCTTTTTTGTCAGTTCAACTTCTTTCCAAATAACATCAGAAGCCAACGAGCTTCCACCCGGAGAGTTGATACGAAGCACAACTGCTTTAACTTTATCATCTTCACGTACTGTTCTAATCGCTCTCGAAATTCTTTCCGAACCAATTTGCTCATCAGAACCCTCACCGGAAACGATATCACCTACTGCGTAGACTACAGCTAGCCGATTTTGCGAACCGTTTTCTTCTGTTTTTGGAGAAGTATAATCTTCAATATTTATTGACTTGATCTTCTTCTTTTTATCAATGCACAACTTAACTTTTAGTTCATCTATTATTTCATTTTTATATTTCAACCCGTCAACTAATTTTGCGTTCAGCGCCTTCTCGGCATCTCTTCCACTGTAGTTGTCGGCAATGTTCCGCAAGGAATCCATAGGTATATTCCGTGATTTGGACACATTGCCAAGGTAATAGTCGTATAAAGAATTAAGATAGGAGTTGACCTGTTCTTTGTTTGCCGGGCTCATTTTATCTAATATAAAAGGCTCTACCGCACTCTTGTAAGTACCTACTTTCACTACCTGTGCTTCAATGCCCAGTTTTTCAAGTGTGCCTTTAAAGAATGGAAGCTGCGCTGCCATTCCGCGGAAGTCGACCGACCCTTCCGGGTTCAAATAAACCTTATCAGCTGTTGAAGCAAGGTAGTATCCCTTCATTGAATACCCCTCACTGTAAGCTAATATGAATTTTTTTGATTCTTTAAATTTGAGCAATGCATCTCTAATCTCTTGAAGTGTGGCAAAACTTGCACCGATACCGTCCATATCGAGTACAATACCTTTTATTCGATTGTCATTTTTTGCTGCATCAATTCGAAGCAATATCTCATCTAAACCAATATATTTTTCCGAATTCATAGACGGAAGGCTAACATTGTTAAAGGGACTTCTGTCTGTACGTTCTTTAATGGCGTAATTTAAAGACACGCGTAGAATGGAGTTTTCACTTATTTCTACTGCCTTGTCTGAACTGGCAGCACTTATTATCGCGGCCATAATGGCAATAGCAACGAAGAAAAAGATGATCGTTGATAAAAATACTCCAAGCATGGAGGCAAATACAAATTTGAAAAATTGCTTCATGTATGTTTTCTATGTCTGAAATTTAAATGTTTACACTGCTATAAGACAAATAAGGTGCTGTATTGTTACATGAAATGCAAAATAAGTAATCATTGGTATAGAAGCTCAATCGATCATCGGAGTACCGTCAAAACCATAATTGGATATCAATGTCATTTTGATTAAGTTTGTTTATGCACACAGTTTATCTGATATTGGGTTCAAATTTAGGAGACAGCAGACAGCAATTAACTAAAGCCATTCAATTAATTGAAAGTAGAGTAGGAAACGTTATTGATCAATCCGCAATTTATGAGACAGTTGCTTGGGGGGTAAACAACCAACCGAATTACCTAAATCAGGCGCTCAAAGTCAATACGATTTTAACCCCTGAACAAACGCTAAAAGAAATCCTCGCGATTGAGGAGACGCTTGGAAGGAAAAGAAATACAAAGTGGGAGGCTCGACTAATCGATATTGACATTTTATTTTATGATGCAATCATCTTAGATACCCTTAATTTGAAAATCCCTCATCCGTTGCTTCATTTACGGAGGTTTGTACTAACTCCCCTTGTTGAAATAGCGCCTGGGCTAATGCACCCTTCCTACAGAATGGGGATAGCTGATTTATATGAAAAATTAGATGATAACCTGTCGGTAAGGCGGCTTGAAAAATGACTTTACGATTAAACTTCATCAAATCTGAGCAAAGATAAATTGAAAATCGAGTCGTTTTTCAATTTATAACTCTTGAGTAAGCTTATTATATTGCATAAGTGACAATACCAAGTAGAAAATAATGATGAACGGAATGGCCGTTAGTTGAAATAAAAAAAGCAATATTACACTGACCAAAAGAAGGATATAGCGATGAAGGTTGGTGCGCAATTGTAAATCTTTAAATTTTAGCGACATGAGCGGGATTTCCGCCACCAATAAAAAACTTAAAGCAAGTATTAAAGCAAGCAAAATAACCGGATGCTGCACATAGGCACTGATTATCGGATCTTTGCTTAAGGCGATATGTGGAAGCGATAGGATGAACAATGCACAGGCAGGAGTAGGAAGACCTATGAAAATAGAAGTTTGCCTGCTATCTAAATTGAATTTCGCTAAACGTAGCGCAGAAAAAACGGCTAACAAAAAAGCCGAATATTTGATCCACGAACCGCCGTATTCTATCGCCGGGTTTGTCTCCAGCATCATAAAGACAATAACAGACGGTAAAAAACCGAAGCTAATCATATCAGCAAGTGAATCCAACTCTTTACCTACCGGAGAGTTTACTTTCAATAGACGAGCCGCCATGCCATCGAGGAAATCAAAAATTGCGGCTATGATAATAGCGTACCCCGCATTTATCAACTGTCCTTCAAAAGCTAGTACGACACCTATGCACCCACTGAACAGATTAAAACTTGTAATCGTATTAGGTATATGTTGTTTCATGCGTCATTTCTTTCACTCCCGTCAAATGCTTAGAAAAAATATGATTTTGGCAGTGTCTTCATAAAGTGTTACAAAAAAGCTTTCCTACCTATTATAAAGTAAGAAAGCTTTGTTTATCAATTAATTGTACGATTATCCGTTTCTAGCCGTTCATGCTGATAAGAAACTCTTCATTTGATCTTGTTCCACGCATTTGAGCTAGCAAGAATTCCATAGCTTCTGTGGAGTTCATATCCGCTAAGTGATTTCTAAGCACCCATATACGTTGAAGTGTTTCCTTGTCGTTTAACAAATCGTCTCTACGTGTACTCGATGCAGTAATATCAATAGCCGGGAATATACGCTTATTAGCCAACTTCCGATCGAGTTGTAATTCCATGTTACCTGTACCCTTGAACTCTTCAAAAATCACTTCGTCCATTTTGGAGCCGGTATCGGTCAAGGCAGTAGCTAAGATAGTAAGCGAGCCGCCATGCTCAATATTACGAGCTGCTCCAAAGAACCTTTTCGGTTTATGCAAGGCATTAGCGTCCACACCTCCCGATAAAATTTTTCCGGAAGCAGGAGCAACTGTGTTATAAGCGCGAGCCAGCCTGGTAATCGAATCTAACAGAATGACAACATCATGACCGCATTCGACCATACGCTTTGCTTTTTCGAGCACGATATTGGCGATTTTAACATGTCGTTCAGCCGGTTCGTCAAAAGTAGAAGACACCACCTCTGCCCGAACACTTCTAGCCATGTCAGTCACCTCTTCCGGACGTTCGTCGATTAATAAAATGATCAAATAAACCTCTGGGTGATTTTTTGCTATGGCATTTGCCACCTCTTTCAATAAAACTGTCTTACCGGTTTTTGGTTGCGCTACAATTAAGCCGCGTTGCCCTTTTCCAATAGGCGTAAACAAATCCATGATGCGGGTCGAATTGTTTCCTGCATCGGTATAGAGCTTCAAACGCTCAGTAGGGAATAGCGGTGTCAAATAATCAAACGGAACCCGATCCCTTACCTCTGCGGGAATTTGGCCATTAATGGCTTCTACACGCACCAAAGGAAAATATTTTTCGCCTTCCTTCGGAGGGCGAATACTTCCTCTGACAGTATCGCCTGTTTTAAGCCCGAAAAGCTTTATCTGTGATTGTGAGACATAAATGTCGTCGGGTGATGTCAGGTAGTTATAGTCAGACGAGCGTAAAAAGCCATAGCCATCAGGCATGATTTCTAATACGCCTTCGTTGACGATCACATTGTCAAAATCAAGATTAGAAGCGGGTGTCGATGCCGGAGCAGTTTCCGTTTTTGTTTGAGGTGGGGTTGTAGAGGAGGGAGTTGAGCTGCTCGCTCTGCGATCAGTGCGCTGTGGACGGTTTTCAGATGAAGCAAGTTTTTCTTTGCTAGGTTCATCTTTTATAGCCGTAGCCAAGACAGGCTCTTTCTCTACTTTTTTTCTTATCTCTATAGGCTCGGCCTGTTTTACAGAGGTCCTGACCCGTTTACGATGTTTCGTTTCACCGGATTCTTCCTCTTTTTCAAGAATGTCCGCCATCGCTTCTTCTTCTGCAGGCTTTTCATTGTCTGTAGCAATAATTTTGTTGATCAACTCTTGTTTTCTCAACTTTTCAGCATCTGCAATACCGATTAATTTTGCAATTTCACGTAGCTCAGACACGAGCTTAGCGTTCAATTCATTAATATTCATCAAATGTCGTTATGTGTAATAAGGATTTTTATGCTTGTGTTTAACAGAAATTTACCCATATAAAAACTCGATTGATAAGTTTAAATTTTTCGCTGAAGGACTAATGATTCTCCTTTAACGGATAGGTAAATTTTGAGATTCCGCTGCAATTGTATGCATAAGAATTGAAAATTCAAAAAAAAAACGAAAAAAAATAAAAATAGAGATCAATATGTCTTGTTAAAATTGTTCAATTTAGTGCCCTTTTATATTGAACACCATTAAAAAAGTGATAAGGTCTCAATTGCAAAGTCTTTTGTATATGCCGACAAATATAGCTAAATTTGTCGTGTTTTTTTACATGTTCCTAATAATTTTTCCCCTTATATGACTCGTAAGCAATTAATAGAGCAGATTAAACTGAAACGCTCTTTTTTGTGTGTTGGCTTAGATACGGATATCGAGAAAATACCAAGTTGCCTATTGGACTTGGAAGATCCCATTTTTGAATTTAATAAGCGTATTATTGAGGCAACTGCTGATCTATGTGTCGCTTATAAACCCAATATTGCTTTTTATGAGAGCAGGGGCGCTCAGGGTTGGCGGAGCCTACAGCGTACGTGTGAGATCATTCCGAAAAGTTGCTTAAATATTGCAGATGCCAAACGTGGCGATATAGGAAACACAGCAGATATGTATGCTAAGACGTTCTTTTCAAAGGAGGTGTCCGGTCTGGAATTCGATGCGGTAACTGTTGCACCTTATATGGGAGAAGATTCGATTAGCCCTTTTTTGGAGTATCCGGGTAAATGGTCGGTCGTGCTGGCCTTAACATCAAATAAAGGAAGCTTGGACTTCCAGTTTTTGGCTGATTTAAGTGGTAAAAGGTTGTTTGAACATGTTATTGAAAAGGTTAATGCTCTGGGAAGCAGTGAACAGGTAATGTATGTCGTAGGAGCCACCAGAGGGGAATATTTTAAGGATATACGACGGATAGCACCCGATCATTTTCTGCTAGTGCCGGGGATCGGTGCTCAAGGTGGCAGTTTGCAAGAAGTGTGTGCGTTTGGAATGAATAAGGAATGTGGTTTGTTGGTAAATGCTACCAGATCAATTATTTACGCGAGCAATGGTAGTGATTTCGCTGAAAGGGCAAGAGAGGAGGCCCAAAAATTGCAAATTGAAATGGAACAGGAATTACAAAAAATCGGTATACTAATTTAAAGAAAGTAAAAAGCTGCGAAGGGAAAATGACGACCGTCATTAATTTACATTGAGATTATTTATTTGCCGTAAAAGAGCCGGTAAATGCTCGAATAATTGCTCTTCAAATTGTAACTTTGCAAATTAATTAATGGCAATCGCTTCTAAAGGAGAAGAGAAGTACGAAGCGAAATCGATAATGAAATGAGTACGAAAGACGATAATATATTGCAAGAACTCGCGGTAGAGGAGTACAAATATGGTTTTACTACCAATATCGAGATGGATATCGCTAAAAAGGGTCTATCCGAAGAAACAGTACGCTTCATTTCTGCAAAAAAAGGTGAGCCTGCTTGGCTTCTTGACTGGAGGTTAAAGGCCTTAAGGCATTTTGAAAAAATGACAATGCCTAAGTGGCAAAACTTTGAGCATCCCAAAGTTGATTTTCAGGATATATCTTACTATGCTGCGCCAAAGGAAAAACCGAAGGTAAACAGCATGGATGAGGTTGACCCCGAATTGTTGGATACTTTCGCAAAATTGGGAATTCCCCTAGATGAACAGAAGGTGTTGGCAGGTGTCGTTGCTGTAGATGCTGTTTTTGATAGTGTATCAGTAAAGACAACCTTTAGGGAAAAATTGAAAGAATATGGCGTCATATTCTGTTCTTTTGGAGAGGCGGTAAAAGAACATCCCGATTTGGTAAAGCAGTACCTGGGAACAGTAGTGCCACAAACCGATAATATTTATGCGGCTTTAAACGCCGCTGTATTTTCCGACGGATCTTTTGTCTATATACCAAAGGGCGTAAATTGTCCAATGGAGCTTTCCACCTACTTTAGGATTAATGCGCAGAACACAGGGCAATTTGAACGTACGCTAATAATTGCCGATGAAGGAAGTTATGTGAGTTACCTGGAAGGATGTACCGCCCCAATGCGGGATGAAAACCAGTTGCACGCTGCCGTTGTAGAATTAATTGCACTTGAAAACGCAGAGATAAAATATAGCACTGTACAAAACTGGTATCCCGGAGATAAAGAAGGCCGGGGAGGTATCTACAACTTTGTAACCAAGAGAGGAATTTGTAAAGGTGATAATAGCAAGATCTCTTGGACACAGGTTGAGACTGGTTCATCGATTACATGGAAATATCCAAGTGTAATTTTGAAGGGCGATAATTCTGTAGGAGAATTTTATTCCGTTGCTTTGACAAGAAACCATCAGATAGCAGATACCGGAAGTAAAATGTATCATATCGGTAAAAACACACGCAGTAAAATTGTTTCTAAAGGCATTTCCGCCGGTGTTAGTCAAAATAGTTACCGAGGCCTGGTTCAAATAGGTAAAGGTGCCGAAAAAGCTCGAAACTTTACGCAGTGTGATTCTTTATTAATTGGCGATAAATGTGGAGCTCATACGTTTCCTTACATTGAAGCAAAGAATAAAACAGCGAAATTGGAACACGAGGCTACTACCTCAAAAATTGGGGAAGATCAGATATTCTATCTTACACAACGAGGTATTGATCCGGAAAAAGCCGTTGGACTGATTGTTAATGGTTATGCTAAGGAGGTTCTTAACCAATTACCAATGGAATTTGCCGTGGAGGCGCAAAAGCTGCTGGCAATTTCACTGGAGGGTAGTGTTGGATAAAGAGTATTGTAAATATTGTTAATATAAAAAACAAATAGCAAATCGCGAGATTTGAATTGATGAAGATATGTTAAGTATAAAGAACCTACAGGCATCTGTAGATGATAAAGAGATTTTAAAAGGATTAAATTTAGAAGTTAAAGCGGGTGAAGTGCATGCTATTATGGGGCCGAATGGCTCGGGTAAAAGCACGTTGGCTTCGGTTTTAGCCGGTAAGGAAGCTTATGAGGTAACCGGCGGGGAAGTTAGGTTAGATAACAAGGATTTACTGGAGCTATCTCCCGAGGATCGAGCACGGGAAGGGCTTTTTCTGGCTTTTCAGTATCCGGTTGAGATTCCAGGTGTCTCTAATATCAACTTTTTAAAAACGGCCGTTAACGAAATCAGGGCCTATAAGGGACTAGCCCCAATGGAAGCGAAAGAATTTTTAAAGTTGGTTAAAGAAAAGCAAAAGCTTGTTGAATTTGATGCTAAATTGGCTAACCGGTCGTTAAATGAAGGATTTTCAGGTGGAGAGAAAAAGCGTAACGAAATTTTTCAACTTGCCATGCTGGAACCAAAGCTGGCTATTTTGGACGAAACAGATTCAGGCTTAGACATCGACGCGCTTCGCATTGTGGCGAACGGTGTTAATCATTTGCGTTCAGAGAATAATGCTTTTATTGTTATTACGCACTATCAACGCCTTTTGGACTATATAGTGCCTGATTTTGTACATGTACTATATAAAGGAAAAATCGTAAAATCCGGAACGAAAGAACTAGCACTCGAGCTGGAGGAGAAGGGTTACGACTGGTTAAAAGAAAGTGTGGATGCAGAAGAGAATGCTGCCATTTAGGTTATAGCGATTATTTTCTCATCCTTTTATGATAATTAACAAATGATTACACAAGTTTCAAGTTCATTATATCATCAATTAGTTACTTTTTTTGAAGAGAGGCTAACCTTAAAGGGATACCAGGAGCCGCAAGTCTCTCTACGTAAGGAGGCTTTTGCCCGTTTTAAGGATTGGGGCTTTCCTACGCTGAAGGCGGAAGATTGGAAGTACACGAATCTGCAACCTTTAATCAATCAGCATTATCTATTAAATGACGCCATTCCGGGAAAAAATGTAGATACGAGTCAAGCGATTATAAAAGGTTTGGACGCTTATCGACTCATATTAGTGAATGGGCGCTATCGCAAAGACCTTTCTGATGTTATTACAGAACCAGGCATATTTGTGAGTGCTATTGAAGATGTAGCGAATAATGAATTATTCGCTGCGCATTTTGCAAAATACGCAGATAAAACAGATAATCCACTAGTTGCGCTCAATACAGCTCTTCATGAGGGGGGACTCTATATCCACATAGGTCAAAATATTGCTTTAAAAAAGAGCATTCAAATTATTCATGTTGCATCTTCAAGTGAAGCTATTTTTAACCAAACAAGGAATTTATTTGTTTTAGACCCAAACGCTGAAGCAGAGATTATCGAATCCTTTATTGCAAATGGTAGCACGATAAGTCTGAACAATACAGTATCCGAACTTGTTTTGAACGAGAATGCTCATCTCCAACATTATTATTTACAGACTTCCGGCGAAAAGTCTCGATACCTTAACCATACAGAGGTTAAACAAGCTAAGCATAGCTTGTACAACAACTATAATTGTTCATTTCCTGGATCTTCATTCGTTCGAAACAATATTAATGTCCGTTTAGACGATACATCGGTAGAAAGTCATTTATACGGGGTAACGCTTACCGCTAAAGATCAACTGGTGGATAATCATACTATTGTTGACCATCGAATGCCTCATTGTGAAAGCTATGAATGGTACAAGAATATTGCACAAGATACCTCAACGGCAGTATTCAATGGCAAGATTTTTGTACAACCCGACGCTCAGAAAACCAATGCTTTTCAACAGAATAACAACATGTTAATTGGTGATAAAGCAAGTATTCTGACCAAACCGCAATTAGAAATATTTGCAGATGATGTAAAATGTAGTCACGGTTGTACCATGGGACAATTCGATGATGAAGCTTTATTTTACCTTAAAGCAAGAGGTATTGGCGAAGCGAGTGCAAGAGTGCTCTTGGTTCATGCTTTTGCCTTTGATGTAACGGAAAAGTTCAGCAATGATAATGTAAGAGCTTACGTTGATCATCTAATCGAACAGGGCCTAATTATTGAGTAATAAGTTTTCGGTCTTACTTTAAATTTCTGATTTTGACACATTACGATATTCATAGTATAAGAGCTGATTTTCCTATATTAAAAACGAAGGTAAATGGGTACCCCTTGGTTTATCTGGATAACGGAGCGACTACGCAGAAGCCACAATCGGTAATTAATGCTATTACTGATTATTATACACAAATCAATAGTAATGTGCACCGGGGTGTTCATCACTTAAGTCAGCTGGCAACAGATGCTTATGAGGTCACACGGAGAAAGCTTTCTGAATTTATAAATGCAGCGCAAGATTATGAGGTTATTTTAACCAATGGGACTACGCACAGCATCAACTTGGTTGCGCATTGTTATGGAAAGCAATTTGTAAAAGAAGGGGACGAGATTATTATTTCGGCCATGGAACACCATAGCAATATTGTGCCTTGGCAAATGTTATGCGAAGAGCAGGGCGCGAAGCTACGTGTAGTTCCCATAAATGATGAAGGAGAATTGGATATGGGCGCTTATCAGGCTATGCTCAACGAAAGAGTAAAGCTTGTTTCCATAACCTACGTATCAAATACGCTCGGAACTTTAAACCCAATAAAAGAGATTACAAAGCTGGCGCATGATCATGGCATTCCCGTGCTGGTTGATGGTGCGCAGGCCATACAACATTTACATGTGGATGTACAAGCTTTAGATGTTGATTTTTTCGCTTTTTCAGGACACAAGATGTACGGTCCAACCGGCGTGGGGGTCTTGTACGGAAAGGAAAAATGGTTGGATCAGATGCCGCCTTATCAAGGAGGGGGTGATATGATTAAAGAGGTTAGGTTTGAAAAGACGATTTATAACGAACTACCATTTAAATTTGAGGCGGGTACACCCAATATCGAAGCGGGAATATGTTTGGGGGCAGCCGTAGATTATATAAAGACGATTGGCTTGAGTCAGATTGCGCTTTATGAAACGGAACTGCTTAAATATGCGACTAAAGCTTTGTCGGAAATTGATCAAATCCGGTTTATAGGTACGGCGAAAGAGAAATCCAGCGTGATATCTTTTCTGGTGAATGGTGCGCATCCGTACGATGTGGGCGTTATCTTAGACAAGTTGGGCATTGCTGTTCGTACTGGTCATCATTGCACACAACCTTTAATGGAGCGGTTTGGGATTCCTGGCACGGTGCGTGCCTCCATTGCAATGTACAATACAAAGGAAGAAATAGATCTGTTGGTAAGCGCTGTAAAAAGAGCCGCTTCTATGTTGCTATAACGATGGTTGATATGACAATTAAGGAAATACAGGACGAATTGATAGAAGATTTCTCTTTTTTCGAGGATTGGATGGCTAAATATGAATATATTATTCAATTGGGGAAGGAGCTGCCTTTAATCGACGAGTCCCATAAAGTTGACGATTTATTGATTAAAGGATGCCAGTCTCGCGTTTGGTTGCATGCACAGTATGTAGACGACAAAGTCTTTTTTACGGCCGATAGTGATGCAATCATTACTAAGGGACTTGTTAGCTTAATGATCAAAGTTTTATCCGGACAGCGTGCAGAAGATATTGTGAGTGCCGATCTTTATTTTATAGATGAAATCGGATTAAAAGAACATTTGTCACCTACTCGTGCTAACGGGTTGGTGGCGATGGTAAAGCAAATGAAATTGTACGCGCTTGCCCTAAATGCTAAACGTTAATTGGCACTCATTTTCCATCGTATTAAATGTACTATTGAATACCTAATCTTTGAAATTAAAAAATCAATATTGTAAAATTTTATTTGGTTATTTGTTAACTTTACGCTAAAACTGTTAGCCATGGCTTTTGAACCAGATAGAATTGATTTAAAGATTATTAAATTACTCCAAGAAAACGGTAGAATAACCAACTTACAACTTTCTTCCAATATCGGTTTGTCACCGGCACCAACACTGGAAAGGGTTCGAAAACTTGAAAATGCGGGCTATATCAAAAGCTACCATGCCTTGGTGGATGAAGAGCTTCTAGGCTTGGGCATTAAATCCTTTATACAAATACAATTGGATTTTCATACACACAATTCAATCCCTGAATTTGTTGAAGCGATCAAAAGTATACCTGAAGTGACCGAATGCCATCACGTCACCGGGCAATGTGATTTTATTTTAAAGGTTTATGTCAAGGACATTAAATCTTACGAGCGGTTGATTATGGAAAAGATTAGTCGGATACCATGTGTGAAAACCTTTCAAACGATGATGATTATGTCAACGTCTAAAAAAGAACCGATCGTACCAATGGAATACTAAGATCGATTTTTTGCATAACAATCTACTAGGTCTACACCTGCCAGTCAATTGGCGTTTTTCCGTGTTTTTCTAAATAGTCATTGGTTTTTGAGAAGGGTTTACTGCCAAAAAATCCATTGTGTGCAGATAGCGGCGAAGGGTGGGCTGATGTTATAATCAAATGTTTGGAGGAATCGATCAGTTTCACTTTCTGTTTAGCGTAATTTCCCCATAATATAAAAACAATTCCTTCTCTTCGTTGTGCGAGTTCCTTAATTACGGTATCCGTAAAAACTTCCCATCCTTTTTTTTGATGAGATGCTGCCATGTGTGCTCGCACCGTCATTACCGCATTAAGGAGCAGTACACCCTGATCAGCCCATTTGGTCAGTGTACCGTGATTGGGAATCTTAAAACCTGGAATATCATTACTTAATTCGATATACATATTCCGTAGCGATGGAGGGATTGCAATGCCTGGTTGAACCGAAAAAGACAATCCATGTGCTTGTCCGATATTATGATAAGGATCTTGCCCCAAGATAACGGCTTTCACTTCATAAAAGGGTGTGTGTTCAAAGGCATTGAATATAAGTTTATTGGGCGGAAATACCTGATATTGTGCTTGCTCTGTCCTCAAAAAATTTCGTAACTCGCTCATATAGGTTTTGGAAAATTCCGGTTCTAAAATTTCTTTCCAGCTTTTTTCAAGGGCTATACTCATGCTCAAACTTAGCTAAAATTGACATTATATACAATACAATAGTCGTTTGCACGTCCTATAGACCGGATTTAACAACAGATTTTAACGGATAATTTTTTGTTAAAACCCATAAATTAACGGATATTTGCAGCATTATAATGAATACATTCATAAAGTAAAGATATGCCAAATTTCATTCGTATTATTATAGCTTTCCTTTTGTTGGGAGCAGCTGTCAGTCTATTTGTATTTGGCCACTGGCCGTGGGGAGTATTAGCACTTCTTTTGGCTATAGTTGTTTTTGTCACTTTCTTTTTTAACGAAAATATGCTGATTGCGCAATTTTACTTACGAAAGGAAAATATGGACAAAGCAAAAACTTGGCTAAATAAAATCACTAATTATGAGAAACAGTTGATTCGTGCTCAGCATGGGTATTATCATTTACTCATTGGACTAATTGAGTCGCGATCCGCTCCATTACAGTCAGAAAAATATTTCAAGAAGGCACTTAGCTTAGGCATGCAGATGGATCATAACGTAGCATTGGCTAAATTAAGCCTGGCGGGCATCGCCATGGCCAAGCGAAATAAGCGGGAAGCTACACAATTACTTCAAGAGGCTAAAAAAGCTGATAAAAATAAATTGCTAGCCGATCAGATTAAAATGATGAAAGATCAAATGGGTATGCTTGACAAGCAGCAGATGCGATTCCGTTAGTAAACAAGACGCCAGATACCCAAGCGAATTAAGAGCAGCTACTGTTGGTTAAACTTCTTCCTCCAGTAGCTGTTTTTCGTATAGCTCAAAGTAACTGCCTTTAGCAGCCAGAAGTTCTGTGTGTTTACCTTCTTCTATTATCTGACCGTTTTCCATTACCAAGATATGATCTGCGTTCTTGATGGTAGAAACACGATGCGCAATAAATATGGCGCTTCTGTCACGCATAACCGTACCTAAATTCTGAAGAATTTTTTCCTCTGTTTTGGTGTCTACCGCTGATAGGCAGTCATCAAAAATTAGTATTTTAGGGTTTATTGTAATTGCTCTTGCTATCGAAACACGCTGTTTCTGTCCTCCCGAAAGGGTGATTCCTCTTTCTCCGATAGCTGTCTCAAAACCTTTTTCGAACTCCATGATATTGTCATACACGGCTGCTTTTTTTGTTGCCTCCTCTACCTTCGCCATATCCAGTTGATCCAGCCCAAAAGCGACGTTCTTTGCTATCGTATCTGAAAAAAGGAAAACGTCTTGCGGAACAAAACCTATTGTGCTCCGATAGCTGTTTAGGTTTAAGTCCTGTATGGGTATCCCATCGACAAGAATAGTACCGGAAGAAGTATCATACATACGCATTAAAAGTCGTGCAATGGTGGATTTTCCCGATCCTGTTTTGCCAATGATCGCTAAAATTTTTCCTGGATTAACCTTAAAAGATACTTCTTTTAGTGCAGTAATTCCTGTATCCGGATAGGTGAAAGATACGTTTCTAAATTCAATATCTCCTCTAAACTCCTCTTTCCCGCCGGTTTGCGATTTTATACGAGGAGAAGTATCTAAAAATTCATTGATCCGTTTTTGCGAAGCTGCCGCTCGCTGCACCAATGAAGTCACCCAGGCAAGTGACATTGCAGGAAATGTTAATTGATTAACATAAACAATAAATTCTGCAATGTTTCCGGATGATATGCTACCACGCATGACCTCGATACCTCCAATATAAATAGTTATAATCGTACTTAAACCAATGAGAAGTAAGATAAGCGGAAAAAATACAGCCTGAACTTTCACTAATGATAAGGAGACAGTTTTGTAATCGTTGCTTTCTTTTGCAAAGCTGTTTTTCTTATCCTGCTCACGACTGTATGTTTTAATAACACGGATCCCTGAGAAAGTCTCTTGTACAAAAGAGCTCAACGCGGATAGCTGCTCCTGTATTTTTTCACTTCTTTTATTGATGAGCTTATTAATAAAAAGTATGACCGCTGATAGAACGGGTATAGGAGCTAATGCGTAAATAGCTAGCTTGGCGTTCACGGTAAACATAGAACTAATGACCATTATTGACAGCACAACCGTGTTAATAGAGTACATAATGGCCGGACCCAAGTAAGCTCGGACACGACTTACATCTTCGGTTACACGATTCATTAAATCTCCCGTGTTGTTTCGTTTAAAGAAAGCCATATCCAATTGTTGGTAGTGATCATAAATTTCATTCTTTAGATCATATTCGATATGACGTGAAGTCAGGATGATTGTTTGTCTCATAAGAAAGAGGAACAGTCCCCTTATCAGTGCTAAGACCAAAACAAGCGTACCAAATAAAAGAAGACTATGTCCAAATATCTCATAAATCAACGACTGACGTTCAAAGCCATCGAATAGCTGAAAAAGAGCTATATTATCTTTAACCAGATCAAAGGCAATACGAATTACTTGAGCCGGTATAATGCCGAAGTAGTTTGATACTACCACGAATATAAAACCGGGAATCATTCGCCAACGATATTTATAGAAAAATTTATTAAGATAAGCTAAGTGCTTCATGAAGACTAAAATTAAACCTATCGTACAAAAGTACGTATCCTGATAAAACTATTGCTATACTGAGTGCATTTAACTAATATTAAAATTAAATGGCAATGCAAACAATTATTTACTGAATGAAATGATTTTAAATTCGTAAAAAGATACCGATAAAATTAGTACTTTTGCGCAGAATTGCCGATACTAAAATAATAGTAAAATATGTCTTCCGAAACGCCATACCCCCAAATGTTTGATTTGTTACGACAATTTGAACATCAAAAGATTGTATTTTGCCAAGATCATACAATAGGATTAAAGGCTATCATCGCTATTCATGACACTACACTTGGTCCCGCTATCGGTGGAGTACGTATGTTGCCATATAAAACCGAATTGGAAGCGATAGACGACGTCTTAAGATTGTCTCGGGCGATGACATATAAATCGGCAATAAGTGGTGTCAATTTAGGGGGTGGAACTGCGGTAATTATTGGCGATCACCGTACCCAGAAATCGGAAGTTATCTTAAGGAGGCTCGGGCAGTTTGTAGAAGAGATGAATGGTTCATTTATCGCTTCATTGGATATGGGAACTACTTCCAAGGATATGGAATTTATCCACATGGAAACCAACCATGTGGTTGGCTTGCCGAAATCTTTGGGTGGAAGCGGCGATACGGCTCCCTTCACCGCGAAAGGCGTGTTTTATGGTATAAAGGCAGCCGTCAAAGAACTTTATGGTACAGATAGTATGGCTGGGCGGACGGTGGCCGTGCAGGGAACGGGAAAAGTGGGGGAACATCTTGTTTCATTACTTCGGGAAGAGAATGCGAAGGTATATGTAAGTGATATTGTTGAAGATCGAATGATTCAGGTTTCTAACAAATACGGTGCAGAAGCCATCGCGCATAATAACCTCTTCGATATGGATTTGGATGTTTATGCGCCTTGTGCATTAGGAGGGACAGTTAATAATTACACGATTGAGCGTATGAAATGCAAAATTATTGCGGGTTCTGCTAACAATCAGTTGGCCAACGATCGTGAACATGGCGCTAAGCTTCTGGAAAAAGGCATTATTTACGCGCCTGATTTTTTAATAAATGCTGGAGGCCTTTTGAGCTGCTATGCTGAAATTGCTGGATATAATGTCTTAAGAAGTGCCGCATTAACCGAAAATATCTATGAAGCAACGCGCTCGGTGATTCAAAAATCGTTGAAAGAAAAAATTCCAACGCATCAGGCTGCTATGCAAATTGCTGAAGACCGGATTGCGCTTATAAAAAAAATAAAACAAAACTAGTCATAGGGCTAGCATGACTATATAATCGTTCTTTATAAATAATATGTTAAATAGAAGGCACCTGAGGGTTAAAGTATTACAAACAATCTATGCATTCCAGCAATCGGATGATAAGAATATAAACAATTTTGAAAAGGCATTGCTGAAAAGTGTTGATCAGGTTTATGAGATGTATATTTGGGTGCTCGCACTCGCGTCAGAGGTGGCTGAATATGCGTTGGTAGATGCGGAAGACCGGGCAAATAAATTTTTACCTACTGAACACGATCTCAATGCCAATACACGATTGGCGAATAACACCTTTATTGAACTGCTACAACAAAATGAGGAGTTTGTGGATCTGTGTAAAAAATATAAGGTAGATGCCGTTTTTGATATGGAAACGGTGAAAAGTATTTTCCACATTTTAAAACAATCTCCCGAGTATGTTGCTTATTTAGAGAATGAAGATCGATCGCTCAAGGCTGAGAAGGATATTATAAAGTTTATCTTTAAAAAAATTATATTGAAATCACCGGCTATTGAACAGATATTCGATGAGCATTTTATTAATTGGACGACTGATAAAGATGTGTTACAAGCGCTGTTAGCTAAAACTTTGAAAAATTTCAACAGCGAAGATCCGGAGAAAAATAAGTTAGCGCAATTGTGTCCAAATTGGGTTGATGATAAAGAATTTATTGTTGACTTGTTTCGATTGACAACTCGGCATGGAGAGGATTATCAGATATATATTTCGGGGAAAACAAAAAACTGGGAAGCTGACAGAATAGCGTTAATTGATACCTTACTGATGAGAATGGCGATCACCGAATTATTGAATTTTTCTTCTATACCTGTTAAGGTTACAATTAATGAGTATATTGAAATTTCTAAGGAATTTAGTACACCGAAGAGCAATTCGTTTATCAATGGCATCCTCGATAAAATTTTGATCGAACTTCAAAAGGAGGGCAAAATCAGAAAATTCGGAAGGGGACTTATTGGATGAGATGTTTCTATAAACCCTTAGTCGATAAGCTAGTGCATGGCTGATCTACATCAAATAACCAACAATTATAAGTATATGAAAAATAAAATTTTGTTACTATCATTAGCAGTTTTGGCGCTAAGCGCTTGCAATGGATCTAAACAAAAGGAGAAAAGTGCTGGAGAGGATATTATCGAAAGTGTAAATACGACTGATAATACCGGGGTGAATAAGCAGATTCCGGATTCCGCCGATGTAGCGGATGCTCCCGTGCTAAAATTTAAGAATGATACATATGACTTCTCCAAGATCAAAGAAGGGGAGAAGGTAAATCACGTTTTTGAATTTACTAATACAGGGAAATCACCTTTAATAATAAGCGACGTGCAGGCAGGATGTGGCTGTACTACTCCCAAATTTGATAAAAAACCGATTAAACCCGGAGAGCAAGGCAGCATTGAAGTTGGTTTTAATAGTGCAGGACAACGCGGTGCACAGCATAAAATTATTACCGTATATAGTAACGCGCAACCCGCACAATTAATGCTACACTTAAAAGGTGAAGTACAATAGTTAACAATTTTAAATCACAGTAATTTACATGACAACAGCAGCAATTTTATTACAAGCAGGATCAGGCGGAATGTCATCCCTCATTATGATGGGATTAATTGTGGTAGTATTCTATTTTTTCATGATACGCCCACAGATGAAGAAACAGAAAGATCATAAAAAATATATAGAAGATTTAAAGGTGAATGATAAAGTGGTAACTACCGCAGGCATTCACGGTCGTATCGTTGAGATAGGCGAAAGCACATTTATCATTGACGTAGGTTCCGGTACACGTATCAAATTCGATAAAGCTGCGATTTCATTGGATGCTTCCAAACTTGCCAATACACCAAAGCAAGGGACAGTAACTACAACAACGGACGAAAAGAAATAGACTTTGTCGGCTAGACGAGGTGCTATAAAACGCCTGACAAAATTGATTTGACCGACAAAGGTTGTTATTTTTGTTAGGCGTTTTGTTCGTTTATAAAGGGTAGGTATGTTTAATCTCAATAAGAAGCAACAAAAGAAACTAAGCTTATTTGCTATTTGTCTCTTTATCTCCTTTCTGGTGTGGAGCCTCTTTGCTTTATCAAACCGTTACATTTATACGGTAAAGGCCTCTCTAAATTATGTAAATGTTCCGCCGAAAAGGGCATTTCACCCACTTCAGTCAGATACCGTCGCTATGCAGGTCGAAGGAACGGGCTGGCAGGTGTTATTTTCTAATCTTCGACTTAAACCTCAAGATATACATGTTGACTTAAGCGGTTTAAAAACACGTGATTGGATACTATTTTCCAATCAAATGGGATATATAAATCGGCAATTTAGTGCAAATCAACGTATTGTTTCCATTTCTCCCGATACACTTTTCTTTAATTTTTCTAAGCAAGATGTTAAAAAAGTAACCGTTAATTTGTCCAAAGACATTAAGTTTAGAAAGCAATATGATATCACAGGCGATATTCAGATTGAACCGAAGTTTGTGACGGTTACAGGGCCTTTGGAAGACCTGGTATTGATTGATGGCTGGGCGACAGATACATTAAGGAGAAATAATGTTGACAATACCATTACTGCCAAAGTTACTTTATCAAAAAGTCAGAAAGCAAATATTAATGTACACCCCTCATCGGTTGATGTTACCATACCGGTAGGTGAAGTGACGGAAAAGATTATAGAGGTACCTATTAGGGCAGAGAATAGTAGAGCCTTTAGAACGGTGAAAGTGCTACCTGAGAAAGTAAGATTAACAACCATTGTGTCTTTAGAAAAATACGAAGATATAGATCGGGATATGTTCGAAGCAGTTATTAATTTGAACGACTGGCGAAGTAATCACATCAAGAATTTGCCGGTTATTATCACGAAGCAGCCGGATTTCGTGAAAATTATTAAGGCAGAACCGCAAAATGTAGAATTTTTATTGTGGAAATAAATAAAGATAAACTACGCATTGGCGTAACTGGAGGAATTGGTACTGGTAAAACCACCGTTTGTAAAATATTTGAAGCTATGGGATATCCGGTGTTTTATGCGGATACCGAAGCTAAGAATGTGATGGTAGACAATAAGGATTTAGTGGAAGATATCAAAGGAATATTCGGAGCGGAAGTCTATTCAAAAGAAGGTAAACTTGACCGGGTCTATCTCTCGAGGATTGTTTTCCAAGACCGTGATAAATTAGATAAGCTTAACGCCCTGGTTCATCCAGCTACAATAAAAGCCTATGAAAACTGGGAAAGGCAACAACAAGCAGAGCTAACATTTAAAGAGGCTGCGTTACTTTTCGAAACAGGAACCTATAAATTATCAGACTATAATATTTTAATAGTTGCCCCGCAGGAACTTCGAATCAAGCGCGTGATGGAAAGGGACCAGCTAACAAGAGAGGCGGTGTTAGCAAGAATAGATAAACAAATGATTGATGAAGAAAAACGCAAGCTCGCTGATTTTGTGATAGATAATGACGAGATTCACGCTCTTATTCCGCAAGTTTTAAAAGTCAGGGCTCGCTTGCTAGCGCAGCTGAAAGCAAGATGATTTTAGATGATTTTTTGACAGTCAATTCCAAGGGTATTTATTGTGCTTATGGCGACTTTTTTATAGATGCCCGGGAAGCGGTGAGAGTTTCGGTGGTGTCTCACGGCCACGGTGATCACATAACATCAGGCTGCTTTACTGTATTCTGTACGGCTCCAACAAAGTCATTTATGGAGCTGCGTTATAACAAGGGCGCTGCACGCGACTTCCAAGTTTATGATTATGGCGTGCCTTTTACGTTAGGAGGTGTGACGGTTACGTTTCTTTCTGCAGGTCATATTTTGGGTTCGTCTTTAATATTGATGGAATTCAAAGGAGTACGTTATTTATATACCGGCGATTATAAGTTGCAAGCAGATCCAACCTGTACTCCCATCTCGCTTGTTAAGGCGGACGTTTTGATTACAGAAAGCACTTTTGCGAATCCGATTGTAAAACATCCGGACCCTTCGGTGGAACTTGATAAGCTAAATAGTACAACCTATCCGATTATGCTTGGTGCTTATGCGTTAGGCAAAGCACAACGTTTGACGGCGATGATCAATCAATATTGCCCGGAAAAAAAAGTACTTCTCCATCATGCAGTGCTTCCTTTTCATCGGATTTATGAACAATATGGCTATGCTGGTTGGCACTATATACCTTATGGTCGTAAAATTATTAAAGAGCAGCCTGAGAATATCATTTACCTTGTGCCACCATTAACTTTTAATAGCTATTTTAGAGCTAAAAACCTTATAAAGGTCTTTGCCTCCGGTTGGAAATATCTGCAAAACAGAAATGATATGGAATTGTTTATTTCAGATCATGTTGATTGGGGGGATATTTTAAAGACAATTGATGTTGTTGATCCCCGGGAGATATGGACACTTCATGGTGATGGCAGTTTTCTTGTAGATCATTATAGAGGCAGTCGTTATGTGAAAATTTTATAATCGTCGATTACACGATATTATACAGAATGTAGTTGCAAGACATCTTTATTTTTTAGATCAGATTTTAAGCTATATATTAGTGCTCCAATTCTAAATTAGGTATATGAAGATAGAAGAAGTACTCGTCACTAATAAATTCGAAAACGAATACCATAAGGCTGCTCTAAACGTCATATATACAAGCAACTTCATTCAAAGTCTTTTAAAAGAGCGGACCGACAAAGAGAAAATAACGCTTCAACAATACAATGTGTTGAGAATTTTGCGGGGTCAAAACGCAAAACCGGCTACCGTTAACATGTTAAAGGAGCGTTTGTTGGATAGAATGTCGGATGTGAGTAGAATTATCGATCGTTTGGTGCAAAAGGGACTGGTTTCGCGGTGTATGAGCCATAAAGATAGACGTGCTGTTGATATTTTCATTACCCATGATGGTATGACAATTTTGGAACGTTTAGATAAAAAAATGTCTATCTTGAGCGTCTTGGATGAAAACCTTTCTGAAGAAGAATGCAAGCAACTTAATTACCTTCTTGATAAGTTGCGTGGTTAAATTTATTAGACAAACCAGTAGCTTAATGCACCAGAAAATTAAATAGGGAAAGAGTGACCCCGGTAATCACTGCTAAGAGCTTTCTTTTATTAAAGTGATGATGATCTGCTGAAGAAGATTCAAACAGAATCGTTGTAGAGATGTGAAGAAATATACCGATGACAATCGCCATCATTTTATCAAAGTATTGGTTGATTTCGCCAATACCTCCTAAACTAATCATATTACTCAATGTAAAACCTATTGGCGACATTAAAGCAAAAATAAAAAGAGATAGGATAATGGTGCGTTGCCTAACAGTTGACTGAATGAGTAAACTGCCTAAAGCGAAGGCAGCAGGAATATGATGAATGGCAATGCCGAATAACAGCTCTCTCTGATGTCCCTTTGCTAGTGGCATCCCTTCTAAAAAAGCATGTAAGCATAAGCTGGTCATAACGCCTATCGGGAAATGTCCGTGGTGGCCATGCTTATGAATGTGACCATGTTCTATACCTTCTGAAAATCTCTCTAATAATAACTGAAATAAAAAACCGCCAAGTACATATAAGCCTAAATAATGATCGTCGTTATGCGCGTAGATCTCAGGGATAAGATGCAATACAGTGATCGAAAATAAATACGCACCGCTAAAAGAAAGTACGAGCCTTAATAAATCGGTATTATCTCTTTTTACAAAGAATACAGCCAAACCGCCCAAGAGAGCCGAAAGAAATAAAGTAACTATTATAAGAAGTGTCATGGTTGTGCTATCTGCCGAGTTGTTTCGGGCTGAATATAAAGAAATAACGTTGCCATAGAATAGCCAATGATACTACCAAATAGGGCGCCGGCAGTTACGTCAAGAGGATAGTGCACGCCTACATAGACTTGAGCAAAACTAATAGCGAAAGCCCATAACAAAGCAAACCATAATATGGCGCTCCAACGCTTCCTATAGACCATAATAAGAAATAGAGCCATGGCAAAATGATTACTTGCATGGGACGACGGAAAACTGTATCCGCTGCCGCATCGTACCCGGCTTACCATTTCCCCCTGTAGGGTAAGTTCATTACAGGGTCTTATCCTTTTTACTATGGGTTTAATAACCGAGGCAGATAAAAAGTCAGCTATTCCAAAGCTAAGCACCAGAAATAACATCATGATTACTCCTCGTTTTTTATAAGTACGTATCGAAAAAATTAAGATGAACAAGTATAAGGGGGCCCACGTATATGGATTCCGTAAGTAAGGCATTAGCCAATCAAAGACAACATTGGCCATATCCTGATTTATTATCAGGAAAAGATCTATATCAAATTGTATGATAGAAGCAAACATGTGTTTTTATGAAATAAGATTTTAATCTTTTTTACCCCCAAAGCGATCTGTATATAAATTACCATTGAAATGTAATATGCCTTTCTGTGTCGCTAAATTCAATAAGGTTGCAAATATACAGTTTACAAACGTATCCGGATTTATAATTGCGTCATAAAAATAAAAAATTATTTTATTAAGCAATCGGTTGCTTCTACAGATGGTGACAGAAGCGTTAGAATATTCTAATGAAAATGCTATTTTTACCACCTACTTAATAAATTCGAGTATAAAATGACATTGATAAAATCTATTTCGGGTATTCGCGGAACCATAGGTGGAAAACCTGGCGAAGGCCTGACTCCTATTGACATTGTAAAATTTACCGCTGCTTTTGGAAAATACATTACCGAAAAAGCCGGCAATAAAAAAATAGTAATAGGTCGAGATGCACGGCTTTCAGGAGAAATGGTAAGTAATATTGTAACAGGTACACTCCAAAGTCTCGGCATTGAGGTGATAGATCTCGGTCTGTCTACTACGCCTACCGTTGAAATAGCCGTGCCCGAGGAGGATGCGGCAGGTGGTATCATCTTGACAGCTAGCCATAATCCGACAGAATGGAATGCATTGAAGTTGCTTAATCAGCAAGGAGAGTTTATTAATGATTACGAGGGAAAAGAAGTATTGGCTTTAGCCGATGAATTGAGTTTTGATTTTTCTGAAGTACACGCACTTGGACGGGTCATAAAAAAGGACACCTACCTGGAAAGGCATATTGAGAAGATCTTAGCGCTGGAAACAGTTGATAGAGACGCAATTGCACAGGCTAATTTTTCAATTGCTGTAGATGCTGTTAACTCAACGGGGGGACGCTTTGTACCAGCTTTATTGAAAGCACTAGGGGTATCAACCGTATATGAATTGTATTGTGAGCCAAATGGCCTCTTTCCGCATAATCCTGAGCCCTTGGCCGAAAATCTAAAGGATTTATCTGCCCTTGTAAAAGAAAAGCAAGCCGATCTCGGAATTGCGGTTGATCCAGATGTCGATCGGTTGTGTTTCGTCATGGAAAATGGAGAAATGTTTGGAGAGGAATATACATTAGTAGCCGTTGCAGATTATATCCTCCGGCAAAAGAAAGGGAATACGGTATCTAACTTATCCTCCACACGGGCCCTTAAGGATATAACAGAGAAACACGGCGGTACTTATTACGCAGCAGCGGTTGGGGAGGTGAATGTAGTGACCAAAATGAAAGAGGTAAATGCAGTGATAGGAGGCGAGGGGAACGGAGGTGTAATTTACCCGGCTACCCATTATGGTAGGGACGCTTTGGCAGGTATCGGTATTTTCTTGACACATCTTGCTAAAAGCGGTCAAAAAGTGTCCGCTTTGCGCAACAGTTATCCTTCCTATTTTATGGCGAAGAAAAAGATCACGCTCACTCCTGGATTGGATATTGATCAGCTTTTAAAATCGATGGAGGAAAAATATAAGGATACCCCCCATAGCACCATTGATGGTTTGAAAATAGATTTTGAGGAAGAATGGGTTCATCTACGGAAGTCGAACACCGAACCGATCATCCGTATTTACACAGAATCGCCAACACAGAATCGCGCCGACTTATTGGCTGATAAGATTATTGGCGAAATAGAAGCCATTTTATCTTGATCACCTAGAAGTAAAAGTATAAAAGAATAAAATTCTGTTAATGGATTACTTAGTAGATTTGTAGCATGCGCGTATATTTAGATAATGCGGCAACCACTGCAATAGATGAACAAGTATTGCAAGAGATGATGGTTGTTATGCGAGACGATTATGGGAACCCTTCATCCATTCATGCGGATGGTAGAAAGGTTAGAACAATTATCGAAAAAGCCCGAAAAAAAGTCGCTGCTTTATTAAATACTTCTCCAGCGGAGATTTTTTTTACATCAGGAGGAACAGAAGCCGACAATACGGCAATTCGAAGGGGAATTTTAGATCATCAATTAAGTCACGCAATCAGTTCACCGCTCGAACACCATGCGGTTTTGCATACCTTACAAGAACTGGAAAAAGAAGGGAGCATTAAGCTAACACTGCTTGACGTTGATGCGAAGGGACATGTGGATTTATCGCAACTGGAAAGAGTTTTGCAAAATAGTCCACCTAGTTTCGTCTCATTGATGCATGCAAATAATGAAATAGGCACAATAACCGATATACAAAGGGTATCCGATATCTGTCAGACCTATAACGCATTATTTCATACCGACACGGTCCAGACAATGGGACACTTTGTGCATGACCTAAGTGCTCTGAAAGTAAGCTTTTTGGCGGGAGCAGCGCACAAATTCCACGGCCCGAAAGGAGCAGGCTTCCTATATGTTAATCATGAAGTAAAAATAAAGCCGTTCATCCATGGCGGTGCGCAAGAACGAAATATGCGAGGGGGCACGGAGAATGTCTATGGCATTGTTGGCTTGGCCAAGGCACTCGAGATTGCTTATGAACATATGGCCGAACATAGGGCTTATATACAGGGGCTGAAAGATTACATGAGAGCGCAACTTATTCAGCATATTCCCGGTGTAAGCTTTAACGGCGAGTTGGAAGCCGATCAAAGCTTGTATACGGTATTAAATGTGTCGTTTCCACCTACAGATTTAGCTGACATGTTACTCTTTAACTTAGATATTGCGGGTATTTCCGCTTCGGGCGGCAGTGCATGCAGTTCGGGATCAAATATCGGATCTCATGTTTTAACCGCGATTGGCGTGGATGCCAAACGGCCGTCTGTTCGATTTTCTTTTAGTAAATTCAATACGAAAGAAGAAATCGATTTCGTTGTTTCTAAATTGAAGGAAGTATGTCCGGAGAACGTATAACGTAACTTTCGTGATATTTATCCAACAAAATGGGTTTGGACTTGTTAATCAATTACCAACCCGTTTTTTGTTTATTTAATTAAGAGGAGGTTATTATGCGTGATGAATTGAAAGATAGAAAAAGTGACAAAGAAATCATAAAGGAAAAAGATGGAAAGAAAAAAGTCGTTGAGGTGAATCAAGGCAGTTTTTCCGAGAGAGACCATCATAGAAAAAACGAAGGTCCTGCTTTTACTGCAGACTCACCTACCACAAGAGAACGGAAATAGTGTAAAAAAAGCCTGATTTTAAATCAGGCTTTTTTTACACTATAAAATATTTCTTAGGAATGTTGCTATTTTATGCTTCATTTCCCTTCGATCAACAATAAAATCTAAAAAGCCATGTTCAAGCACAAATTCAGCTGTTTGAAATCCCTTTGGCAAATCTTTTTTGATCGTTTCTTTAATGACACGAGGCCCTGCAAATCCGATCAATGCACCCGGCTCCGCAATGTTGATATCACCGAGCATGGCATATGAGGCTGTTACGCCTCCTGTCGTAGGGTCTGTTAAAAGGGATATATAGGGAAGCTTCGCCTGACTGAGAAGCGCTAGCTTAGCCGATGTCTTGGCCATTTGCATAAGCGAAAACGCTGCTTCCATCATCCTGGCACCACCCGATTTTGAGATAAGTAAAAAAGGTAGACGGTGCTGTATGCAATAGTCGATCGATCTTGCAATTTTCTCTCCCACTACGGAGCCCATTGAACCACCGATAAAAGTAAAATCCATGCAGGCTATGACTAGATCAAGCCCTTCGATCTTGCCGTGCCCGGCACGTATTGCATCGTTTAAACCCGTTTTAGCATGGCTTTCCGCAATTCGTTCCGTGTATTTTTTTGTGTCTTCGAAGTTAAGGGGGTCTGCTGAACGTAGACTGCCAAACAGCTCAGTGAATTGATTGTCGTCAAATAGTACTGAAAAGTATTCTGCTGAGCCTATCCTCAAATGATAGCCGCAATATTGACATACATATTTGTTTTCAACTTGCTCTGATTTCAAGAGTGGTTTTTTACAGGACGGACATTTATTCCATAACCCGTCGGGAGCTTCTTTTTTATTTTCTGTTGCCGTGTTAATACCGGCACGATCTCGTTTAAACCAAGCCATTCAAAAAAATATTAGAGGTACAAAGAAACAAAAAAAATGTATAAAACGTGACCTTTTGTGTAACCTTATCACTTTATATCCTATTTTACTAAAAACTACCCTAAACGGCTCCTGCTGTTGAAAGAAAAATGAAAGGGAAAGTAGCTTATTTTAAATAAAATACCTACTTTCGGGAATCAAAAATTAAACAACGTATTACAAATGAGTTTAAAAGGTTATAAAGGTGTTCTGCATGGAGATGCTGTACAAGAATTATTTGAGATCGCTAAAAAACATCGATTTGCTCTCCCCGCAGTAAATACCATTGGAACAAATTCTATCAACGCAGTGATGGAAACTGCAAAAGCAGTTAATTCACCGGTAATCATTCAATTGTCAAATGGCGGTGCGCAATTCTATGCTGGTAAAACGCTGGATAATAATAAATTGCAAGCATGTATACTAGGTGCTGTATCTGCTGCAAAACACGTGCATTTACTGGCCGAACATTATGGTGTAGCGGTTATCCTACATACAGATCATGCAGCTAAAAAATTACTACCTTGGATAGACGGTTTGTTAGATCACGGCGAAGCGTTTTTTGCCCAACATGGTAAGCCTTTATTTTCTTCTCATATGCTTGATTTATCAGAAGAACCTATTGAAGAAAATATAGAAATCTCTAAAAAGTATTTAGAGCGCATGAAGCCGCTTGGAATGACTGTTGAAATTGAATTGGGAGTAACTGGCGGAGAAGAAGATGGAGTGGATAATAGCGATGTTGATAGCTCAAAACTTTATACACAACCGGCCGAAGTAGCTTATGCTTTTGAAGAACTCAGTAAAGTAAGCGATAAGTTCACCGTAGCGGCAGCATTTGGAAATGTGCATGGCGTTTACAAACCGGGAAATGTTAAACTTCAACCGGTTATCCTCAAGAATTCTCAAGACTATATTAAAGAAAAGTTTGGACTAAGCGCTGAAAAACCCGTGAATTTTGTTTTTCATGGTGGATCAGGTTCGTCTCCGGCCGAAATTGAGGAAGCGATCTCTTATGGAGCCATTAAAATGAATATTGATACCGATATGCAATGGGCGTTTTGGGAGGGGATAAAAGATTACTACAAAGCAAATGAAGGCTATCTTCAGAGTCAAATTGGTAACCCTGACGGAGAGGATGCTCCTAATAAGAAGTATTATGACCCTCGCGTTTGGTTAAGGAAGGGAGAAGAGAGCTTTGTGAAACGTTTAAAACAGGCTTTCGAAGAACTTAATTGCGTTGATGTGAACGATAAATTATAAAAAAGGTGTTTTTGCCATAGTAAAGGGAAACAAGTTGTTTCCCTTTTTTTATGTTCAAAATTTTCTAAACATCCTCTCGTAGTCTTCCGATTCCCTTTCTTTTGACTAATATAAAAAATGTAAAACAAAATAGCTTTTAAAAGCTTTATTATGGCAAGAAATAAATAGGCAGTTACAGCGCAATGAAATGTGCCTGCCTGAACTAATTATTAATCGAATTGTTATGGGAAATCTATTGTATTTAATCGCTGTTGTTCTGGTAATTATCTGGGCCATCAGTTTTTTCGGGGGATACACCAGTAGCGGTATTATCCATGTTCTGTTGGTAATTGCAATCATTGCGGTATTGCTTAGAATTATCAGAGGAGCTGCCTAGTCGTTGGCTAACGACTTCATTATGACCTCTGCAAAGAGTAAATCTTCCGAAAAAGTGATTTTAATATTACGGGTATCCCCAGGTAGAATCTGAATCGGATACCCTTTTTTTTCCACAACAGAAGCGTCGTCTGTAAATGTATCACTATAGGTTTGCTCATAAGCTTCAAATAAAATCTCCGCGGAGAAAAATTGAGGCGTTTGAACGAGGAAAACGGTGCTTCTATCAACCGCTCTAGAGGTATCTCCCGACTCTTTAATGCGTACAGAGTCCTTGCTGCTGACAGCTGTTATTAGTGCTCGGTGCCGACCTATTTGTTGAAAGCCGTAATCAATGATTTCTTTAGATACAAGTGGGCGTACCCCGTCGTGAACCGCGATGTAAGTTGGCTTTATTGGTTCACTTAACTGCTTTATGTGGCTTAATCCATTCTGTACGGAGTGAAATCTGGTATCTCCACCTTCAACAATTATATGGGGTACATCAAAACTATACTTAATACAAAGCTGTTCCCATTCTGATTTCAGTCGGTTATTCAATACTAATATAATCGTTGGTCTGGTGTTACTTTGTGAGAAAGCAGTCAGCGTGTGCATTAGTACCGGAAGTCCATTTAATAGCATAAATTGTTTCGGAATTGCGCTTTGCATGCGTGTTCCCGATCCGCCACCAACAATAATTACGTAGTTTTTCCTCATTCCAATACCAAGAAAAATAGGCTACCTTTATTAGATAGCCTATTCGTTAAGAGTATTCCTCCTTATATGATTAACATCGCGTCACCGTAGCTATAAAAACGGTATTTCTCTTTTACGGCGATCTCGTAAGCATTCATCACATGTTCATAACCGCCAAAAGCACAAATCATCATTAAAAGTGTGGATTCCGGTGTATGGAAATTAGTGATCATACTATTTGCAATACTGAAATCATAAGGCGGGAATATAAACTTGCTGGTCCAATCGTTTGCCGCTTTCAAGGTCCGGTTGGCCGAAACCGCTGACTCGATAGAACGCATGCTTGTTGTACCAACTGCGCATACTCTTCGCTTTTCAGCAATCGCTTTATTGACAATATCAGCATCTTTTTGTTCAATAATAAATTGCTCCGAATCCATTTTATGTTTCGTTAGGTCTTCTACCTCTACCTGACGGAATGTTCCAAGACCAACATGTAAAGTAACCTCTGCAAACTCAACACCCTTTAATTCCAAGCGCTTCATCAATTCTCTGCTAAAGTGTAAACCAGCTGTAGGTGCCGCTACAGCGCCTTCGTTCTTAGCAAAAATAGTTTGATATCTAAACTTATCTTCCGGCGTAGGCTTTCTTTTGATATACTTGGGAAGTGGTGTTTCTCCTAAGATTTCAATGTTCCTCCTAAACTCTTCATCAGACCCATCAAACAGGAAGCGAATGGTTCTACCACGCGATGTCGTATTGTCTACAACTTCAGCAACCAGTAAGTCGTTGTCGCCAAAATATAATTTATTCCCGACCCGGATTTTTCTGGCGGGATCAACCAGTACATCCCAAAGACGCAATTCCTTATTCAATTCACGGAGTAAGAAGACTTCTATCGTGGCGCCTGTTTTTTCCTTATTGCCATATAAACGAGCGGGGAAAACTTTTGTGTTATTGAGGATCATCACATCATGTTCTTCAAAATAGTTCAATACATCCTTGAAAATTTTGTGTTCAATTGCACCGGTTTTGCGATCAAGCACCATTAAACGCGCCTCGTCCCTCGTTTCTGCGGGTTCATGAGCAATTAACGAATCAGGTAGATTAAACTTAAATTGAGATAACTTCATGTTTTGTGAATTTTATATATCTTATTTCTTAATAATAAATAGGTCAGTCAACCTAAATATGGTAATAACAAAAACGGGGCATAATTTGTTCCCCTCTTTTATTAGCTGATAAATTAGCGCGCAAATTTACAAAAAAAAGTTTTAAAAACGTAAGCCTTAAAGGCTATATATTAGGTGATTGTTGGATAAAAACATCCGCCTATAAAAAAGTACCGAAACTTGTAACCTTTCCCTGTTTTACGTGTCTTAAGAGCGTATGATTTTTATCAAGCTATTTTTTGAGAGTTTCCGGTTTGCATTTTCAGCGTTAAGGGAAAATAAGACGCGTACTTTCCTTTCACTATTAGGTGTAACGATCGGTATTATGACGATTATTGGTATTTTCTCTGCCGTTAATACACTCCGAGCGAATTTAGAAAGTAGCGTTGAAAAATTGGGAAGTCGATCAATTTACATTCAAAAGTGGCCCTGGGGTGGTGGAGGTGATTACCCTTGGTGGAAATATGTGAACAGACCCGAGCCTACTGTCCGTGATTTTGATCAATTAAAACAACGGGCAACACTTGCTGATGGTATCGCACTTGAAGTCGGGATGTCGGACAAAACGCTCAAATTTTTGAATAACAATGTGGAGAAGGTGTACATCAGTGCAGTTTCAAATGATTACTATAAAATACGAAATCTCGAATTTCAGGCAGGACGATATTTTACCGAAAGTGAATCAGAGAGAGGTACCGCTGTTGTCATTATTGGATCAACGATAGCTAAAGGTTTATTTCCGCATACGGATCCCATAGGAAAGACTATACAGGCGCTCGGGCGCCGATTAAAAGTAATAGGTGTTTTCAAGGAAGAGGGGGAAGGCATGTTAATTGATGTTTCGCTGGATAATATTGCAGTGGTACCGTTGAATTTTGCCAGAAACGTAATTAATGTGAGAAATTTCGGACCGTCGATTATTGTTAACGCAAAAAATGGTGTTTCCTTGGATGAAGCGGAAAGCGAATTGAGAGGGCTCATGCGTTCCATTCATCGGCTTAGCCCTAAACAGGAGGACGATTTTGCACTTAATCAAACAACCATTATTACCGCGCAGCTCGATACCATGTTCCAAATTGTAAATACAGCAGGCTTTTGTATAGGCATTCTTTCTGTATTAGTTGGGGGATTTGGAATTGCCAATATTATGTTTGTATCCGTTAAAGAGCGTACCCATATTATTGGCATTCAAAAATCGCTTGGTGCAAAGAACTACTTTATACTTTGGCAATTTTTGATCGAATCAGTCGCTTTATGCATTTTTGGCGGTTTAATGGGTTTATTTGTGGTATACACCTTGGCGTTTTTATTAAAAATCATCGCTGGTATAGGCGTTGTCGTACACCTTGATGAAGTGTTGTTGGCTATTTTTATTTCCACTACTATTGGGCTCATTTCCGGAATTATACCCGCTATAATTGCTGGTAAACTGGATCCTGTTGAGGCTATAAGAAGCAAATAATCTGCCCACCGTCGCGAAAAAATTACGATATCGTTTTCGTAAATAATACATCCTTTCCAACCTTAGTATTGGGAATATTTACTAATATTGAACGTTGGGACAAAGATCCGATTGTAGGCTGTTAAATGATAGATAGCCTGCAAGGGGTGCAGTCTACAGCGTTTCAATTGATAAATATCCAATGATAACCGACTCGCTAGCAATGTTAAATTTTGTCCCGCTTAAAAATCACTCGCACATATTGAAGAAGCTTCGCTAGCCATTAAAATGTATATTATTAAACCAATATAGGGATACTAAAACATGAGAAAAATAAGTTTAATTGCTTTGAGCGCCATTGGGATCTGTGTTTTTTCAGCCTTTTATACTCAGAAAAGCACTTGGCAGGATTTATTCGACGGAAAGTCGTTAAAAGGCTGGAAACAAGTTGCAGGGGATGCCCCTTATACCGTAGAAAACGGAATGATTGTTGGAACTACCGTTAAAAATACCGGGAATACCTTTCTGGTAACGGAAAAGGAATATGGGGATTTTATTTTGGAACTGGATGCGAAAATAGAAGGAGATCACAATAATTCAGGCATTCAAACGAGAAGTCATATCGATCAACAGGCAAATAATGGTAAAGGGCGGGTATATGGAAGACAGGTTGAAATCGATCCGACTCCACGTAGTTGGACAGGTGGCATTTATGACGAGGCGAGAAGAAATTGGCTTTATCCTTTAGATCTCAATCCGACAAGTAAATCAGCATTCAAAAAAGGAGAATTTAATCATTTTCGGATTGAATGCATTGGCAACACAACCAAAACTTGGATTAATGACATCCCTGTCTCTTATGTCGTTGATACCCTAGACAAGACCGGGTTTATCGGTTTACAGGTTCATAGCGTCGGCAAAAATGGCGAGGAGGGCAAAAAAGTCTATTTCAAAAATATTAAAATACAAACAAATAATTTACAGCCCAAAAGGATAGGAAAGGAAATTTATGTTGTGAATTTAGAGCCCAACACACTTTCGTCCCATGAACGCGAGAGCGGATATAAACTGCTTTATGATGGTAAAACAACAAATAATTGGGTCAGCTCAAATAAAAATGTCTTTCCTGAAAAGGGATGGTCGTACGATCAAGGAGAATTGCGCGTGCATGCTACTGAAGGAACAGATATACCCCGTGCCGGTGATATTGTAACTAAAGAGCTTTTTAGTGCTTTCGACTTATCCTTTGAATTTAAGCTAACACCCGGTGCTAATAGTGGACTTAAATATTTCGTCGTAATCGATGACAAAAACAAAGATTGGCCTTTGGGTCTAGAATACCAGGTACTTGATGATGTAAAACATCCGGACGCAAAAATGGGACGTGATGGCAATCGGACGCTCGCTTCGCTATACGATCTATTGACTGCCGAAAAGCAGCCAAGGTTTTTAAGGCCAATAGGTTCCTGGAATAATGCACGAATCGTTGTGTATCCGGATAATAAGGTAGAGCATTACTTAAATGGTGTAAAGGTTCTTGAGTATGTAAGGGGCTCTGATGAATTCAAAAAAATGGTATCTTTAAGTAAATTTAAAGATAAACCTGGATTTGGTGAGGCAAAAGAGGGTCGTATTTTACTACAAGATCACGGGAATGAGGTGAGCTTTAGAAGCATTAAAATAAGGGAATTGTAAAAGAATGGACAGAAGAAGTTTTTTACAACAAGGCAGTTTGTTAGGGGGGAGTCTACTTATGTTTGATGAGCTGTTGGCAAAAACGAGCTGGCTGAATGATAAGCCAATTAACATTGGGATGATTGGTTGTGGTGATCGGGGAAAGGGCGTGTTATCTGTCATAAAGTCGTTGCCCCAGTTATTCAGAATCAGAAGTTACTGTGATGTTTTGGACTTTAGATTAGATGAGGCGAATCATCTTCTGAAAGACGATAAGATTATTAAATTCAAATCGCATCAGTCAATGCTTGACGACAAGGATCTCGATGCTGTCTTTATTGCAGTGCCCTTGAGTGCGCATTTTAGTATTGCTAAAGACGCAATTGAAGCAGGTAAACACGTTTACGTAGAGAAAACGATGACCTACTCGATTGATGAAGCAAAGCAATTAGTGAGGTTAGCTGATCAACACCCTAAACAAACGGTTCAAGTAGGTTATCAATACCGGTATTCACCCCTATATTTCAAAGTGAAAGATATGATTAGTAGCGGCTTCCTTGGCAAAGTTAGTCAGGTTGACTGCAGGTGGGATAGAAATGGCACTTGGAGAAGGGCAGTACCCGAACCTGGGCTGGAAAGGCAAATTAATTGGCGCATGTATAAAGAATTTTCCGGTGGCTTAGCAGCAGAATTGTTGTCACATCAGATCGATTTTATAAACTGGGCCTTTGATACGCACCCGGATGAAGTTTATGGTACCGGCGGTATTGATATTTATCCTGATGGCAGGGAAACGTTTGATAATATCCAAGTCATGTTTAGGTACAAAAAGGAGGGGATGATCGGTAATTTTGGTGCCACTTGCGGAAATGCGCGAGATGGTTATCTATTTAAGATCAAGGGTACCAAAGGAACTGTTTCCTTGTTGACAAACACAGGGCTGTTTTATCCTGAAAAAGAAGCAAAGGAGGCTTTAAGTACAGTAGATGGGGTAAGTGGTGCAACGAAAATTGTTTGGAACAAAGATGGCGGAACACCGATTTTAGATGAACCGACTAAAGATGGTACTTGGTATGCACTACAGGAGTTTTACAAAGCCATAAAGACCAATACGATGCCTTCGTCAAACGTAAAACGTGGTGCTAGCGCTGCTATTTGTGTCGCCATGGCTAATAACGCCATTTATAACAATCGGCCTGAGTATTGGAAGGCGGACTATGATATATAAAAAATACCCGTATTTGCTCCGGAGCAAATACGGGTATACGGAATACGTTTAAACTAATTTTTCAAGCGCAATTTTAATGCGTCGCAATGCTTCCGTTAGTTGCTCGTCCGAAGCAGCGTAGGACAAACGGATGCAGTCATTGTTGCCAAATGAATCTCCTCCTACAGTTGCCACATGCGCTTCATTCAATAGGTAAAGTGCCAGATCCGATGAATTAGCAATCGTGTTACCATTTCCATCCTTTCGTCCGAAGAAGGCACTTACATCAGGGAAGAAGTAAAAAGCTCCTTCGGGTAGGTTAACCTTTACGTCATTAATTTCTTTCAGCGCGTTATATACCAACTCTCGCCGACGCTCAAAGGCCTTTTTCATTTCATTTACCGATTCTAGTCCCCCTTCATAGGCCGCAATTCCTGCCCGTTGCGCAATTGAGCAAGTTCCGGACGTGGTTTGTCCTTGAAGTTTGTCATTTGCGGCTGCTATTTCTTTACTAGCTGCAAGATAACCCAAACGCCAACCTGTCATAGCATAAGATTTGGAGAATCCGTTGATCAATATCACACGGTCCTTTACGCTTTCAAATTGGGCAATTGATTCGTGTTGACTTTTAAAATTAATATGCTCATAAATCTCATCAGATATAATATAGATCTGAGGATGCTTTTCAAACACTTCCACTAAAGCAGCGAGTTCATCCTTGCTATAAACGCTACCTGTTGGATTGCAAGGAGAAGAGAACATGAATAATTTCGTTTTATCTGTTATCGCAGCTTCTAATTCTTTTGGAGTGATTTTGAAGTCACTTTCAATGCTGGTATTAATGAAAACCGATTTTCCTTCCGCCAAATTAACCATTTCTGAATAAGACACCCAGTAAGGAGTCGGAATGATAACCTCATCTCCCGGATTAATCACACAAAGTATAGCGTTAGATAGTGATTGCTTGGCACCGGTTGAAACGACAATCTGCGAAATATCATAATCTAAACCGTTTTCTTCCTTTAACTTCTTTACAATGGCTTTTCTTAGTTCGGGATATCCGGGAACGGGAGAATAACGCGTATAGTTTTCGTCCAACGCCTTCTTCGCCGCTTCCTTTATATGATCCGGTGTATTAAAATCAGGTTCACCTACACTAAGGCTAATAATGTTGGCGCCCTGGGCTGCCAACTCCCTACCTAATTTGGTCATTTTTAGTGTGGCCGATTCAGATAGGTTATTGATTCTTTCAGATAATATTGATAGTGTTTCCATTAGATTACAAACCTAAGCAAAATTCTACTATTTTAAATTTTATAACAATCTTTTTGATAAAAAAGTTATGAACTGTGATTTAGGATAGCATATTCGCAACAAAGTGCAATTAAGTCGACTAATTCTTTCAATATGCCTTGAGGCCTTCATTCAATTCACATTGTTATGATTTTTTAATTTTTACCTTTGCACTTTAAGCAGTCTGCGCGTGCAAGAACAGAAAAGGATTATATTATACTCGCTGAGTACCGGTATCATTTTAATGCTGTTTAAATTCACAGCTTACCTCATAACGCACTCTAATGCGATTCTGACTGATGCTGTTGAAAGCATCGTTAACGTAATAGCGAGCGGCTTTGCGTTCTATAGCATTCACCTTTCTTCGCAGCCCAAGGATGAAAATCACCCTTATGGTCACGGCAAGGTAGAGTTCTTTTCGGTCTTTCTGGAAGGCGGTTTGATATTTATCGCCGGACTTTTAATTGTCGGCAAGGCTGTTTATAATATTTTCTTTCCAGAGCAAATTAGTAATTTGCTAGAGGGAATGGGCATGCTGGCTTTTACGGGTTTGGTTAATTTCGCGTTGGGCACTTACATGATAAAAAAAGGTAAGAGCTTGTATTCGCTCACTATTATGGCCGACGGCAAGCATCTACAAGTTGACTCATACAGCACCTTAGGCTTATTGGTAGGATTACTTCTGCTCTATATGACAGGTGTACAGCAAATTGACATAGTGCTTTCCTTAGGATTAGGCTTTTACATTTTATTTAGTGGTTACAAATTATTAAGGAAGTCGGTCGGTGGCTTAATGGATGAGTCCGACTTCGAATTAATAAACCAGGTTGTGCAAATATTGGAAGAAAATCGGAAGGACAGCTGGATCGATGTTCATAATTTACGGGTTCAACGCTACGGACACGAACTCCATATCGATTGCCATATGACTTTACCCAACTATTTTGATTTGATAAAAGTGCACGAGGAAGTGTCTCAAGTTGACGCCCTTATCAATAAGAAAGTACATATAGATACCGAACTCTTTATTCACGCAGACCCATGTTTGCCCGCATGCTGTCACTATTGTAATATGAAGAATTGCCCTATTAGGAGTGAGGAAAAAAAAGTGGATATCGTTTGGGATGCGCCACTTGTTATGAGAAATAAAAAGCATTTTGATGTCTAGCGCTCTTACGAAAAACAAATTGAATGGTTAAGGAGTTTACCTAATAAAGCACCTTAACGATGAATAAGTTTTTTAGAGCACTAATTGCAGGATTTACCGCCAAAAAATTGGGAGGTGGATGTTTATCGACTATAATAATTTTTATAATCGTTTATTACGCGCTTGGACATTGCAATTGATAACGAAATAGTGTCTGTTAACTCTATTTTGAATATCCTAAAATCACGCCATTTTCTTTGTGTCTATGTGAGTGGATTTTTCTTTCTATTGAAAAATATTTCAAAATTCTAATTTATCCTTCAAAATTCTTTAAAATTAGGCCTCAATTCCCGACCTAGGCGAGCACCATTTTATGATTCCCATTTGTGTATTTTAACAACATATTCAGATAATATTTACTTTGTTGATATTTTTTTTGAAGAAATATTAGGAAATTTCGAAAAAATATGATGATTTTTACGGCATAATCTCTAAACAAAGACAAAAAAATAATAAAATCAACACAAAAGCATGTCAAATCTCAGGTTTAGCGCAGTTGAAGCTGCAATTTCTCGTGACAAAAGACCAGCAGTGATAGCCGCTGGAGAAAAAGCTTCCTCATACTTTGGTAAAAATGTTTTTACCGTGAAGAAGATGAAAGAGTATTTGCCGAAAAATGTATTCGCGAAATTAACAAGTGTAATCGAAGCCGGCGAGGCGATCGATTTTGATTTAGCGGAGCATATCTCTCAGGCTATGAAAAGTTGGGCGATCAGCAATGGGGTAAGCCATTACACTCACTGGTTCCAGCCTTTAACGGGCGCAACTGCAGAAAAGCATGATGCCTTTTTTGAGCCTGGCGGTGATGGTGTAGCCATTGAGAAATTTACAGCTGATGCGTTAGTGCAACAGGAGCCGGATGCGTCCAGCTTTCCGAATGGTGGTATTCGTAATACCTTCGAAGCAAGAGGCTATACCGGCTGGGACCCCTCTTCACCTGCATTTATTTATGAAACAGGAGGCAGCAAGACACTTTGTATTCCAACAGTCTTCTTGTCATATACAGGTGAAGCATTAGACTATAAAGCTCCTTTGTTAAAAACCCTAAACGCGTTAGATAAGGCGGCTGTTGATGTTGCACAATATTTTGATAAAGGCGTTGAAAAAGTTTTTGCTTCTTTAGGTATCGAACAAGAATATTTCTTGGTTGATTTAGCCTTATTTAACGGTCGCCCTGATTTGCAATTAACGGGAAGGACTTTATTTGGTCATATGTCTGCTAAAGGTCAACAATTGGAAGATCATTACTTCGGTGCTATTCCTGAGCGGGTACTAGCTTTTATGGTTGACCTGGAGCAAGAAGCGTTGAAACTGGGTATTCCATTGAAGACACGCCACAACGAGGTAGCCCCTTCACAGTTCGAATGCGCTCCGATGTTTGAGGAAATCAATTTAGCAATTGATCACAACCAATTGTTAATGAACTTGATGGATCAAGTGGCTTTGCGTCATAACTTCAAAGTTCTTTTACACGAAAAACCGTATGCTGATATTAACGGATCGGGCAAACACAACAACTGGTCGTTGATTACCAATACCGGCATCAATTTGCTGTCTCCGGGGAAAACCCCTAAAAATAACCTGATGTTTTTGACATTCTTCGTGAATGTTATTCGTGCGGTATATGAGCATTCCGATTTGTTAAGAGCTTCTATCGCTACAGCCAGCAACGATCACCGTTTAGGAGCGAACGAAGCTCCTCCTGCTATTATCTCTATTTTCTTGGGCAGCCAATTAAATGCTGTGTTGGACGAAGTTGAAACGGCACGTGTTGCGAAGAAAGTGAAAGCGGATAGTCAATTGTGGCATGGAATTCCTAAAATCCCTACCTTACAATTAGATAATACAGACCGTAATCGGACTTCTCCTTTTGCATTTACAGGAAATAAGTTTGAGTTCCGTGCTGTAGGTTCTTCTGCAAACTCAGCCAGTCCGATGACGGTATTAAATGCGATCGTTGCAGAGCAGTTGATTAAGTTCAAGGTTGAAGTAGACAAACAAATAAAGAAGGGAACGAAGAAAGATCTAGCGATCTTAAACGTTGTTCGTAAGTATATTAAAGAATCAAAGGCTATCCGCTTCGAAGGTAATGGATATAGCAAAGAGTGGGAAGACGAGGCAGCGAAACGCGGATTGTCTAATATCAAAACAACACCAAGAGCTTTAGATGTTTACGTGAGCGAAAAAACCGAAAAGATGTTCGAATCTTTAGGGATCATGACTAAGCGTGAAGGTGAAGCTCGCCATGAGATCTTATTGGAAAACTACTTCAAAAAGATTCAAATTGAAGCCCGTGTAATAGGCGAAATCGTTAACAGTTCACTTGTTCCTGCGGCTATTACCTATCAGAATGAGCTGATAGAAAACGTTAAAGGCTTAAAAGACCTCGGTGTAAAAGCTTCTGCTTATAAATCGCAATCTGAATTATTGGAGCGTATCGGTGAGCATATCAATATAATACTTGAAGAAGCTGAAGCTATGAGACAAGAGCGTAAGAAAGCCAATGTTTTGGAAGACGTTCGTGACAAAGCTATCGCTTATGACGAAAATGTGAAGCCGTATTTTGATAAGATTCGTTATCATCTCAATAAACTTGAGCAGATTGTTGACGATCGCAAATGGCCTCTTCCAAAATTGAGAGAACTTCTGTTTGTAAGATAAAAGAGGCGGCCAAAAAATACATCCTCAAGGGTTTCCCTTGGGGATTTTTTATTTTTACCCCATCGTATTATATTTATATTAAGGTGTCTAAAATATCATTAGGATTAGTTACTTTTGCAGCCGTATGTCAGATTTAAAGTACAACCAACGCGGTGTTTCGGCCGGTAAAGAAGATGTGCATAATGCCATTAAAAACATTGACAAGGGCTTATTTCCAAAAGCGTTTTGTAAGATAATACCGGATATTTTAGGCGGGGCGGATGATTGGTGTAACATTATGCATGCCGATGGTGCAGGCACCAAGTCCTCATTGGCCTATGTTTACTGGAAAGAAACCGGTGATTTATCGGTATGGAGAGGTATTGCACAAGATGCAATCGTCATGAACATCGATGATCTGCTTTGTGTTGGAGCCTTAGATAATATATTAATTTCGTCCACCATAGGAAGAAATAAGAGTCTAATCCCCGGAGAAGTAATCGCAGAAATCATTAATGGAACGGAAGAAATCCTTCAAGAACTGAGAGATCTGGGGATAGGCATCTATTCGACCGGGGGAGAAACGGCGGATGTCGGCGATTTGGTTAGAACAATTATCGTCGACAGTACAGTTACCTGCCGCATGAAGAGAGCTGACGTGATTTCAAATCATAAGATAGAGGCAGGAGATGTTATTGTAGGGCTTTCCTCTTACGGAAAAGCTGTGTATGAGTCTGAATACAATGGCGGAATGGGATCAAACGGCTTGACATCCGCCCGTCACGATGTGTTCAATAAGTCAGTCGCTGAAAAATATAAAGAAAGTTACGACCCCGCAATTCCTCATGAGCTTGTTTTTTCGGGAAGCAAAGCGCTTACCGATACGATTACTATTGACGGCGAGGAGATTACAATCGGAAAATTGGTCCTTTCGCCAACCCGTACTTATGCGCCCGTTATGAAGGAAGTGCTCGATCATTATCGCCAAGATATACACGGGATGGTTCATTGCAGTGGTGGAGCACAAACAAAGGTTCTGCATTTTATTGATCGTTTCCATATTATTAAAGATAACCTTTTTCCGATCCCTCCCTTGTTCAGACTGATACAAACGGAGTCAAAGACTGATTGGCAGGAGATGTATAAAGTCTTTAATATGGGACATAGAATGGAGTTATACGTTCCGGAGGCGAGAGCAGTCGATATCATTCGCATCGCAGAAAAATTTGGCATTGAGGCTAAAATAGTAGGAAGAGTTGAAGATAGTGAACAAAAGAAGGTAACCGTCCATTCCGAAGTTGGGGAATTTGTTTACTATTAATTATCTTACGCATACATTATAGTTGAGAAATTAGTTAATATTATGAAGATTATCGGCTGGAAGGAGACTGTCGATTTTATAGATTTTAAACTTTATAATGTTCCAGCCAAAATAGATACGGGAGCCAAAACATCCGTATTACATTGTAAGTTCATCGAACTGGTTAAAGTAAAGCGAAAAAATTTTGTTCGTTTCATCCCCTTGGACGACAATTTTGGGGGAAATGGAACAGTTTATATGCTTCCATACCATAAAGAGCGAAAGGTTAAAAACTCGTTTGGGAGTGAAGAAAATAGATTCATAGTAAAAACAGCAATCTCTATATTTAATGAAAATCACGAGATTGAAATTTCGCTTCGTGATCGGTCGGGTATGGAATTTCCGATGTTACTTGGAAGAAGTTTTATCCGGAAGAAATTTCTGGTCGACGTCTCCAAGTCAAATTTATCAAAAAAAGAAAGCAAAACCAAATAGAAACCTAATAACGAAAGAATCACAACTGACCTCTCGAAACAAAACATGATCAGCTGCTGTTGAAACACATGTTTATCGTTGCGTTCAATTTATTTATACATATTGTGAAGATTGCAGTACTGTCAACCAATAAAAATTTGTATTCTACCAAGCGTTTGGTAGAGGCGGCCCTAAAAAGAGGGCATGAATGTGTTGTGCTAGATCATAGGCAGTGTTATGTAGGCATAAAACAGGGGGAGCCCAGTATACATTACAAAGGGCAGGATGTGTCCAATATCGATGCAATCATCCCCAGAATAGGTGCTTCGGTAACCTTTTACGGCTCGGCTATAGTGAGGCAATTTGAAATTATGGGAGTAGCGTCCGCTAATCCAAGTCAGGCTATTACGCGATCCAGAGATAAATTACGATGTATGCAGATTTTATCCGGTGCCGGTATTGGTATGCCGATAACGGGATTTGCACGACAAACAAATGATGTCGATGATTTAATAAAGATGGTAGGAGGGGCGCCTCTTGTGATCAAACTATTAGAAGGAACACAGGGTATTGGCGTTGTTCTTGCCGAAACCAGAAAGGCTGCCAGCTCGGTGATCGAAGCATTCTATGGGCTTGGAAACAACATTTTGATACAGGAATATATTAAAGAGTCGAGAGGCGCAGACATCAGGGTGTTGGTAGTAGATGGTAAAGTGGTAGGCGCAATGAAGCGCACTGCTAAAGAAGGCGAATTCCGATCGAATCTTCACCGAGGTGGATCTGCTACCGTCATCAAGTTAACGAAAGCCGAAAAAGAAACCGCTTTACGAGCTTCCGCTGAGCTTGGCCTAACCGTTTGTGGAGTAGATATGTTGCAATCTGATAGAGGTCCGCTTGTTTTGGAAGTGAACTCTTCACCGGGTTTAGAAGGTATAGAAAAGGTTACCGGAAAGGACATTGCTACCCACATTATCGAATTTTTGGAAAAGAAACACCAGCTAAAGAAAGAGCCAAAGGAAAGGAAAAAGAAGAGTAAGGTGGGGCAGACACTTTAGTGTCCCGGTCAATCTTTCTTTTACAATCGATTATGCTTTGATTATCAAATTCTTTTTCATATTTTTGCGGACTTTAATAGAAATAGGACAAAAAGCAAATTAAAAAACAGTAAATGCCTACTATTCAACAATTAGTTAGAAAAGGTAGAGTAGCTCTGGTTGATAAGAGTAAATCACCAGCGTTGGACAGCTGTCCACAGCGAAGAGGTGTGTGTACACGTGTATACACCACTACCCCTAAAAAACCAAACTCAGCCATGCGTAAAGTTGCTCGTGTACGTTTAACCAATGGAAAAGAGGTGAACGCCTATATCCCTGGTGAAGGACACAATTTACAAGAGCACTCGATTGTATTGATCCGCGGAGGTCGTGTAAAAGACTTACCAGGTGTGCGTTATCACATCATTCGCGGTGCCTTAGATACTTCCGGTGTTGCCGGTCGTAATCAACGTCGCTCTAAGTATGGAACAAAACGTCCAAAACCAGGACAAGCTGCTGCAGCTCCTGCAAAAGGTAAAAAGAAATAGTTAAACGGAGGAAATTAAGATGAGAAAGTCAAAACCAAAGAAAAGAATCATTTTACCTGATCCAAAGTTTAACGATATTCAGGTTACACGTTTTGTAAATAACATGATGTACGATGGAAAGAAATCCATTGCATACTCAATTTTCTACAATGCTGTTGATTTGGTTGAACAAAAAACCAATGAAAATGGCTTGGAAACATGGAAAAAAGCACTAAACAATGTGATGCCTTCAGTTGAAGTAAAATCACGTCGTGTAGGCGGTGCTAACTTTCAAGTACCAACAGAGGTTCGTCCGGAACGTAAGATTGCCTTGGGAATGAAGTGGCTGATCAGCTATGCTCGTAAACGTGGTGAAAAAACTATGTACGAGAAATTAGCCGGTGAGATAATTTCAGCTTCTAAAGGTGAAGGTGCTGCTGTTAAGAAAAAAGAAGATACCCATAAGATGGCGGAAGCTAACAAAGCTTTCTCTCACTTTAGGTTCTAATCCAATTACAATGACACAGATTAAATTGAATAACACAATAGCATGTAACAAACTAGTGTGTGTCAATTTAATCTGTGTCGTTTTTTGCCGAAGTATAAAGCAAAGTGGATTTACCAATAGTAGATTCACATTTATATAAGAGTTTAAATACACCTTTAGGGAATATAAAAAAGATGTCAAGAGACTTAAAATTCACAAGGAATATCGGTATTGCCGCACACATCGATGCTGGTAAAACCACTACTACCGAGCGTATCTTATACTACGCCGGAGTTAACCACAAAATTGGGGAAGTGCATGAGGGAGCTTCAACCATGGACTGGATGGTCCAGGAAGCTGAGCGCGGTATTACCATTACTTCCGCTGCTACCACTGTATTCTGGAACTATCGAGGAAGTAAATATCAGGTAAATATTATAGATACACCGGGACACGTTGACTTTACCGTTGAGGTAAATCGTTCTTTACGTGTACTGGACGGATTGGTATTTTTGTTCTCTGCAGTTGACGGTGTAGAACCTCAATCCGAAACTAACTGGCGCTTGGCAGATAACTATAAAGTTTCACGTATCGGCTTCGTTAATAAGATGGACCGTTCAGGTGCTGACTTTTTAAAGGTAGTTAAGCAAGTAAAAGATATGTTAGGTGCTGATGCAATTCCTTTGCAATTACCAATCGGTGCTGAGGATAACTTCAAAGGAGTTGTTGATTTGATCAATAACCGTGGGATCGTTTGGAATGAAGAAGATAAGGGTATGACCTTTACTGAAGTGCCTATCCCTGAGGATATGGTTGACGAAGTTGCCGAGTGGAGAGAGAAGCTATTGGAATCGGTAGCGGGTTACGATGAATCGTTGATGGAGAAATTCTTTGAAGATCCTAACTCGATCTCAGAACGTGAAATCTTAACAGCACTTCGTAAAGCGGTAATTGACAATGCTATTGTGCCAATGGTTTGTGGATCGTCCTTTAAAAATAAAGGGGTTCAAACCATGTTGGATTTAGTAATGGAGTTGTTACCGTCCCCGCTAGATCAAGAAGCGGTAAAAGGAACAGATCCTCGGACTGATGCAGAAATTATTCGTAAACCTTCTGTTGACGAACCATTTGCTGCACTAGGTTTCAAAATTGCAACGGATCCATTTGTGGGCCGCTTATGCTTCATTCGTGTTTATTCGGGCATATTGGAAGCAGGTTCCTATGTTTATAATACACGCTCAGGCAATAAGGAGCGTATATCTCGTATCTTCCAAATGCACGCGAATAAGCAAAATCCTATTCCAAATATCGGAGCAGGTGATATCGGTGCAGTTGTTGGTTTCAAAGATATCAAAACCGGGGATACCCTTTGCGATGAAAAACATCCAATTGTTTTAGAATCCATGACTTTCCCCGAACCGGTAATTGGTTTGGCGATTGAGCCTAAGACGCAAGCCGATGTTGACAAGCTGGGTGTTGCTTTGGGTAAATTAGCTGAAGAAGATCCTACCTTCGTGGTACAAAGTGATGAAGAAACAGGCCAAACGGTTATCAAAGGTATGGGTGAGCTACACTTAGATATCTTAATTGATCGTTTGAAGCGCGAATTTAAAGTAGAAGTAAATCAAGGCGCTCCGCAAGTGGCTTATAAAGAGGCGATTACAGCAGAAGCTGCGCACCGCGAAGTATACAAAAAGCAAACCGGTGGTCGTGGTAAGTTTGCGGATATACAAGTAGTTATTTCTCCAATCGATAAAGATTACGAGAAAGGCGGCTTACAATTTGTGAATGAAATCGTAGGTGGAGCAATTCCACGTGAATTTATTCCTTCAGTACAGAAAGGTTTTGAAGCAGCCATGGTAAATGGTGTGTTAGCGGGCTTCCCGGTAACGGATATGAAAGTTCGATTGGTAGATGGATCTTTCCACGCGGTCGACTCCGATGCACTGTCTTTCGAGATTGCCGCCCGTACTGCCTTCCGTGAAGCACTACCGAAATGTCGCCCCGTGTTAATGGAGCCGATCATGAAAATTGAGGTGCTTACACCGGAAGAAAACATGGGAGATGTAATGGGTGACTTAAACCGTCGCCGCGGACAGCTTCAAGGTATGGATACACGTAACGGATCTCAAGTAATTAAAGCACTTGTGCCACTTTCTGAAATGTTCGGTTATGTGACTCAATTGAGAACAATTACATCCGGTCGCGCTACTTCTACCATGGAGTTTGATCACTATGCAGAAGCACCTAAAAACGTTCAGGACGAGGTGATTGCAAAAGCAAAGGGTAAAGTTAAAGCCTAATTTTTAAATCTGATGTTCCGTTATAAATAGCTCTAACGGAACATCATTAATATAACATATAATGAGCCAAAGAATCAGAATTAAATTAAAATCGTACGATTACAATTTGGTTGACAAATCAGCCGAAAAGATTGTAAAAACTGTAAAACCTACAGGAGCTGTAGTAAGCGGTCCAATTCCACTTCCTACTGAAAAGAAAATTTACACCGTTTTACGTTCACCACACGTGAATAAAAAAGCGCGTGAACAATTTCAGTTATGCTCTTATAAAAGATTGTTAGATATTTACAGCTCTAACTCAAAAACAGTTGACGCTCTGATGAAACTTGAATTGCCTAGTGGTGTAGAAGTTGAAATCAAAGTTTAATGATTTTAGTTTTCTTTAGAACAAGAAGCGAGGGCCAAACCCCTCGCTTTTTTTGTTTAGGGACATGATATAAGCCATAAAATGTGTATTTTAGCAATTAACGCTTTTTTATTTAATAAGTATGGCCAATAAAATCTTAGTTATCGAGGATCAGTCGAAATTAGCATCGTTAATTCAAAGGGGACTCAGCGCAGATGGTTATGACGTTCGGATTGCTTCCGATGGAGAATTGGGCTTGGACATGATATACCACAACGCATTTGACCTTATTGTTTTGGATGTCATGTTGCCTGGAATTAGTGGAATTGAAGTTTGCCAACTGTTGCGTAAAGAAAATAACCCCGTTCCTATTCTAATGCTAACCGCATTAAGTGCAACAAACAATGTTGTAACCGGATTGGATTCAGGAGCGGACGATTACATGGTTAAACCTTTTAAATTCGAGGAACTGAAAGCTCGCATTCGCACATTGGTGAGAAGGGCAAATGGCACTAACGGTCAGCAGAATCCAGCTTCGTCTACTATTCGAATTATGGACTTAGTATTAGATATGGATGCGCGGATCGCTACTCGAGGTGGTAAAGAAATTGCCTTAACGGCAACCGAATACCGTTTGCTGGAATTTATGATGAAAAACAAAAATAAAGTACTAACGAGAATCGAGATTTTAGAACATGTCTGGGACATCAATTTTAATATGGGAACCAACGTGGTAGACGTTTACGTAAACTATCTTAGGAAGAAGGTAGACAAAGGTTTTGACGTAAAATTGATTCATACGATGATAGGAGTCGGTTACTCGATCAAAGAAGCTTAAATATTGAGACTGTCGAAACAAGTGCGGTATAAGCTTCTCTGATGATAAAGAATATGTTGACTTAGATGAAAATCCAAAGTAAGTTTGTCCTTCTTTTCTTCTGTGTTGCGCTCGGATTAATTTCCATTTTAATGGGAGCTATCTTCTTTTTTACGCAGCAGTATGCTTTTGAAGATTTCTATAAGCGCTTGGAGGCAAGGGTGAATATCGGTGCTGAGGTATATATGCAGGAAGACGAACTGACCATCTACTATTACCGACGGATACGAAATCGTTATCTCGAAAGATTACCGGCAGAAAGCGATTTCTTCTTTCGTGTTGAACATGGAAAGGTAATTCCAAAAAAGGGAGCGCCGCAACTGCCGAAGAGCTTTTTTACGGAAATACTAAAAAAAGGCCGTAGTCGATATAATAACCGGAACGATTTTTTTGCCGGTCGATTTTTTAAGTCGGAGAAAGGCGATTTCATTGTAGTGGTTTACGCCAAAGACCCTTCCGGTTTCCGTGAACTGGCCATGCTTCAAAAAATATTGATCATCGGTTTTTTTATATCTATTCTGGTTGTTTATTTCATCGGCAAGGTTTTTTCTCAACAAATTTTCAAACCTTTTTCGCAAATTATTAAAAAAGTGCAGGAAATAACGGCTGATAACCTACATCTACGCTTGCCTGGACGTAAAGGAACGGATGAGCTGGCTGAAATTACCACAACATTTAATGATATGCTGGATCGATTGGAAACTGCATTTGATACACAGAGTAATTTCATCAGTAATGCTTCTCACGAGCTACGAACTCCCATTAGCATTATATCCGGGGAAGCAGAATTGGCTATGGGTAGCGGTGAATTGCCAGAATCACATAAACAATCCTTGTCGGTCATTATTAGCGAAGCTGATAAATTACAGGAGATTATCAGTGGCTTACTTTACCTTGCCAAAACGTCTGCAGATAAAAGTAAGCAACCAAAAGAGCGGGTGCGCATGGATCAGCTTTTAATGAATATTAAAAAGATCACCGATCAGGTGAATCCCGGTTGTGAATTGAGGTTAACCTTTGAAGACTTGCCGGAGGAGGAAGATGAACTTACGGTGATGGGATATGAACATTTGTTACAGCTGGCTTTATCTAATATTGTGACAAATGCCTGCAAATACTCCGACAACAAGCCAGTACGAATTCATTTAAAAACTTCTAATAAACATATTCTCATTAATGTTTTAGACGAAGGGATAGGTATCCCCGAACAAGAAAAGAAATACATCTTCGAACCATTTTTCAGGGCATCCAATACTCATTTTTATGAAGGACATGGTGTAGGGTTACCTTTAGCCTTAAAAATAATTCGCTTACACAGAGGCACAATCGATATTAGAACCCAAGTAAATTCCGGAACAGATATCACTGTTTTACTGCCAAGCGTTGCCAATCATAAATAAGGTCATAGCTTGATTTTGCCTAAAACTCTAATCCTATTTTAATTTTATCCTTAATCTTCTTTAATGAGTTTCTTATTTCTTTGTAAAGTTAGGTAAAATGAGCAATTGTTTGTGGGAGCTTTAGCAATGTTCTTTTTTATTGATTTTTAAGCTAAAAGGAGACATTTTATGAAGAAAATTCTTATTCCGACTGATTTTTCAGGCCAATCATTGGATATTCTGACCGATTATCTTTTGTCTTGCAATGAAAAAGAGGTATCTGTTTTATTCTTTAGCGTAGTGAAACTTTCTGATTCTATAACTGATTTGTTGCTTTTGTCGAAAAGGACTAAAGAAATAGAATTGATCCCAAGATCGTTCGAAAATTATTGTAGATGTATACAGGATGAGTTCGAAAGGATTAAAGATGTAAGATTTGAATACTTTTACGGGAATACAATTGCACTTTTTAGAAACTTTTTGGATGCAAACCGTATCGATGAAATTGTTTACGATCCTTCTATTGAATTACAGATGATTACCAAGGAGAGTTCCGATCCCATTGATCTAATTGAAAGGTGTAAATGGAATAAATGGGTTCCATCAAGAAAGCAGATGGGCAGTAAATTAACCGAGGAGGAGAAAGCAATTTATGCTCGGGAATTAGAAAGAGCGCTCCTATAAATCAAAAAACTTAAAGAATTTACTTATGCTACTGAAAAACAATATACCCATAGGATACGTGCTTGGTAAAGTAAAATACGACAGCGCGCTGGTTGCCATATATGCCATTGTTGTGACGGTTTCACACCAACTGAACATATTTAATTTTGACATTCCAATAGGAGGAGTGCCTGCGATTCTTGGAACGGTTATTTCCTTATTACTGGCTTTTCGTTCAAATCAAGCTTATGATCGTTGGTGGGAGGCCCGCATTGTTTGGGGAGCTATCGTAAATGATTCAAGAAGTTTCGCAAGGCAGGTTATTACATTTATTGGAAATCTTTACGATTCAGGAAGCACCGGCGAATTGAAAGAAAGACTGATTAAACGTCAAATCGCATGGAATTATGCGTTAACGAAGTCGTTGCGGAAACAAGATCCGTATAAAGATATCAAAAGGTTATTATCCGAATCTGATTTTGAGTTTGTCAAGGCTTATGACAATGTACCTAATGCTTTACTTAAGTTGCAAGGCATGGACATTAATAGGGCGACAAATGAGGGGCTTTTAAACCAATTTCAACAGATTGAATTAGAGAGAACCTTAATGAAGCTGACCGATTCGATGGGGAAATGCGAACGCATAAAAAGTACGGTATTTCCTGAAACGTATACACTATATATACGTTTGGCAATTTATCTATTCATTACGGTGCTGCCATTCAGCCTTTTCGGTTTGTTCGGATATATATCTATTCCTTTGGTTATCGCCATCGGTACGTTGTTCCTTTTAATAGAAAAGATGGCTGTACATTTGCAAGATCCATTTGAGAATAAGCCGACGGATACGCCTATGTCTACCATTTCCGCAAAAATCGAGCGGGATTTAATGCAAATGTGGCTTGATGATCGAATGGAAGATCAGCGAGATGAAGCGAAAAATGCAGATCGAAAAATGTTCTATATACTTTAATTAACCTAACTTTTATCCGTTAAAAAAGCCGGTAGAGATTATCTCTACCGGCTTTTTAACTATAATCGCCATAGCCTATTATTTATAAGCGAAGACATCATCCAATTGGGTGCTTTCTGTAAAAGTTAAGTCAAGGTCAATCAACCTGCCTGTTTCCAGTTCAATAACCATACCGTGAACAGCTAAATCGTCCCTTTCCTTCCAGGCGTTTTGGATGATGGTTGAGGTGCAGAGATTAAATACCTGTTCTGCAACATTCAGTTCAACCAAGCGATTCACCTTAGCAGTAGAGTCGGTAATAGCATCGATTTCGCCTTTATGTAAGCGATAAACGTCTTTAATATGGCAAAGCCAGTTGTCAATTAAGCCAAACTGCTTTTGACTAAGAGCAGCAGCCACGCCGCCGCAACCATAGTGCCCTGCAACGATAACATGTTTAACCTTTAATACATTTACTGCATAGTCCAATACACTCAACATATTCATATCCGAATGAATACACATATTTGCAATATTTCTATGCACAAAAACGTCTCCCGGTCTTGTATGCGTGATTTGATTTGCCGGTACACGACTATCTGCGCAGCCGATCCAAAGAATCTCAGGACGTTGTCCCTTGGCTAATTCTTTAAATAAGCCCGTTGTATCGCTTGCTACTTCATTAACCCATGCGTCATTTCCTGCCTTAATTCTATTAAATGTTTCTTCTAAAATGGGATTCTTAAAAGCTTTGTTCGACATATTAAATTTGTTTTATTGGTTTAATCTTTTTTTTTCTTGTTCTTGGTTGTATTTTCTTAAATAAATGATGGATATTCGGCGCTTCTCGTTTATCATACACATCGATCAATTCGACGCGTTTTCCCGAACTGAGCGCATTTTGTTCAAAGTCTTTGATTACTTGAACAACATCTTTGTCTATGAAACGGCTACCGGTTCCGTCCACGATAATATGCGTTACATCTTTCGGCAAATTATATAATGATTGTTGAATAGCTGCCTTATTTAGAAAGGACACTTCTTCAGATAAGTATACTTTTATTTTTTTATTTCCATTGCTTTCCTCCAGGTCATATCCAAAAGGATTGCGCATATTGTTACGTAAGATATAGAATATAGCCACTACCATGCCAATACCGACCCCTTTTAATAAATCAGTAAAAACAATTGCTAATATCGTAACAACGAACGGAATAAATTGATCGAGCCCTCTTCGGTACATGCGGGTAAATAGGGGGATTTTGGCTAATTTGTATCCGGTAACCAATAGTATGGCCGCTAAGCAGGCGAGCGGTATCATATTAATAATGGCAGGAATAATTAATAGTGCCAATAGCAACCAGAAGCCATGAAACATCGCGCTTTGCCTGGTCTTTCCGCCGGCATTAACATTTGCGGAAGACCTCACAATTACGGAAGTCATTGGAAGGCCACCTAACATACCGGTTGTCATATTTCCAATTCCTTGCGCAACCAACTCCCGATTAGTAGGAGATACACGCTTATAGGGATCTAGTTTATCAACCGCTTCAATGCAGAGAAGTGTTTCCAAACTCGCAACAATAGCAATTGTAAATGCAACTATCCAAACATCATAGTTTACGATCGCAGTGAAATCAGGGAACTGAAATAAGCCTAAAAATTCATTAAAAGAGTTAACAACCGGTATCTCAACTAAATGTTTTGGGTCAATTTCGAGCTTGCTGCCCTTAAAGGCGATATTAAGCAATACGGCGAAAACAACGACCATAAGAGGCGCCGGCACTATACTCAGCTTTTTAAGTTTTGGCCAGTAGATTAATACTAGGAGGGATAAAGCCGTTATAATAGTAGCACCTAAATGGATCGCTCCGAAAGCGGCTTTAATAGCTAATAACGTGTTGTCTCCGTCTAATTGCTTGAAGCTTTCATCTCCAAAAAAATCAGCGTCATATCCCAATGCATGGGGTAACTGTTTAAGGATAATGGTTATACCGATGGCAGCTAACATACCTTCGATAACTGCTGAAGGGAAATAGTTGCCGATGGTTCCTGCTTTAATCATACCAAGAACTAGTTGTATCATGCCCGCCAAGACTACAGCTAATAAAAAAACATGATACGAACCTAACGACTGAATAGCACCGAAAACAATAACCGTTAAGCCGGCGGCAGGGCCACTTACACTTAATTGCGAACCACTAATAGAGGCTACTACGAGTCCTCCGACAATTCCTGTCAATAGACCTGCAAATAAAGGTGCTCCCGATGCCATTGCTATCCCCAAACAAAGGGGTAAGGCAACTAGGAAGACGACCACACTTGCGGGTAAGTCGTACTTTAAGTCTCTTTTGGCAACTTTAAAAAATGCTGAAAAACGTGTGCCTAGCATAAAATTTTAATGTGTTAGATAAATGATAATTATTTGTTGTTTTAAGCAAGTATATGTTATCCCTACAATACAGCACCGAATCTTTATTATTGGTTATACGATTATAAAGAGCTGATTGTGGGAGTATATCAGTCCTTTACTAGCTCGCATAACCAATAAGGTATGTGGGTGCTATAGCTTTAGGAAAAATTAATTTGGGAATTACTTGTTTAACAATTTGGAGGCGGCGTTGGGACAGAAGGGTAGAATGACTTTACGCTGATGTCATCATCTGTAACATATTGCTTGATAGCTAAATAACGTAAAGGAGTCATGAAAATGTCCCAATTAATTACCGTTGCGAATTCTTTGCTGAAATTTTCAATATTGGTGTCGCCACAATTAGATTTACCGGAGTGGTTTTCAATCTCTAATTGCAAGATAACTGCCATTACATGTTTGCTATCGTATAAAGAAGCATATATAGGTGCGATTGAAATAGCCATCTTCAAAAAGAAGATAGAAAGAAAAAGAGCGCTATATACTTTTCTGATCCTTTTCGTTCTCATGCTATTTTAAGTTGGTAATTTCATATTATACCTGTCGCTAAAATAAACAAAAAACATTTATATATGATTTTAATGAATAAAAAAATTACGAAAGTCAGACAAAGTTAGGGAGTTTAAAAACTAAACCAGACAGGCTTTGTTTTTCAGTCGTGATCTTCATATGATCGATATTAATAAGACACGAGAATCATCGGCCAAAGCAAAATAGCTGGATGATAAAGGCTTTTGAACGCAAGCTCCTATGTCAGTACTTAAAGCGAGGGCAATGAAAATGAGCTTTATGAAGCATTAAGGGTAAATTTATTTTTAGGTGAAATGTATAAATTACCTTGAGATTATTCAATAAAAAAGGCGACTTTTGCAGCAAATAGAATTTTTATGTAAAAACTTTACTTGAGGGCTTTTGTATGGAGAATAACCTGGACACTCTGGTAGAACAAATAGAATTATTGATTGCCGAAGGTGATAAGGAACAGCTACAAGAATATCTGGATAGCCTAAATATATCCGAGGTAGAAGATCTCATCGACGAACTGCCCGAATATGGTTCTACATTTATTGAGACGCTCAGTATCAATAGAGCGGTTAATGTCTTTAGGATTTTAGATTTCCCTACGCAAGAGCGAATTATAAAGAAACTATCCGGTGCAAAAATAACTGAACTGATCAACGAGTTGCCCCCGGATGATCGAACAGCTTTCTTTAGCGAACTTCACGGCGACGCCGTGAAGAAGATGATTATATTAATGCCGCCTGAGGATAGAAAGGAGGCTCTGACATTATTGGGTTATCCCGAGGATAGTGTAGGTCGATTGATGACACCGGACTACGTAACGGTGAAACAAGACTTTACCGTGGCGCAAGCACTGGAACACATACGTAAATATGGGAAAGACTCCGAAACCATTGACGTCATTTACGTGATAGACGATAAAGGCGTGTTACTTGACGATATCCGAATCCGCGAAATACTTTTGTCCGCTCCCGATGTAAAGGTTGCCGATCTAATGGATAATCGATTAATCGCCCTTAATGCTTTCGATCCACAAGAAGAAGCTATCAATATATTTAGGATGAACAACCGGGTGGCTCTACCCGTAACTGATAAGCAGGGAATTATGTTGGGGATCGTGACGGTGGACGATGTGTTGTGGATAGCTAATGAAGAGTATACTGAGGACATACAACGGATGGGGGGGTCCGAAGCGCTGGACGAGCCTTATTTGGACGTATCAATTTGGCATCTGGTAAAAAAACGGGCTCCATGGTTAATGGTGTTGTTTATCGGTCAGCTATTTACAGCTACCGTTATTGAAAAATATGAGGTACAATTGGCGACAGCCGTTGTATTGATGACCTTTGTTCCTTTGATTACTTCAAGTGGAGGGAATACCGGTTCGCAAGCTTCTGCTCTTATTATCCAGGCGATGGCTATGGGAGAGGTTAATCTATCTGATTGGTTTAGAGTCTTTAAAAGGGAATTGATATCCGGTGTCATATTAGGCGTTATCTTAGGTGTGCTTGGCTTATTGCGGATATTCGGTTATCATCTTTTCGGCGAATATGGGCAAGACTGGTTTTTAATCAGTATGGTCGTAGGCCTATCCCTGGTAGGAGTGATATTATGGGGTTCTTTGGTTGGCTCCATGCTTCCCTTTATTTTAAGAAAATTGGGAGCCGATCCCGCCACGTCATCGGCTCCTTTTGTTGCTACTTTAGTGGATGTTACGGGGTTGGTCATCTATTTCACCGTGGCGACATCGATTCTAAAGGGTACGCTGCTTTAATCGATTATTACTTTTTCTTTTTATAGGCCAGGTAAAATACCTGTGGTAAAACAACAAGGCTCAGTATCATGCAGATTAAGAGCCCCCCAACGATCATGATGGCTAAGGGTTTCTGTATTTCAGAACCCATTCCCTGAGAAAGGGCAGCTGGTAATAAACCTAATGATCCCATAATAGCAATCATAAACACCGGTCTAATTCGGTCATATACTCCTTCCGAAATAGCATTTGATAGATCTTTGCCTTTGATTAAATTGCTTTTCATAACTGAAATAAGAATAATTCCATCAATTGTTCCTACACCGAACAAAATAATGAAACCAATACCGGCAGAAATACCAAAAATGGTTCCTGTTAACCATAAAGATATGAAGCCACCAATAAAGGCAAAAGGAATGGTTATTAACGAAATGAGTGTATCCTTTAAGTTGCCAAAGTTTAAGTACAAAAGAAAGGCTATTAGCAGCAGAGACACAGGCACTATAACGGCCAGTCTACTTAAAGCGCGTTGTTGGTTTTCAAAATCACCCGCCCACTCTAATCTGTAGGATGAGGGGAGAGACACTTGTTTCGTTACCTTATCCTGTGCTTCTTTAATTGCGCTGCCCAGGTCACGTCCCCTGACTGAAAAGCCGACGGCAATATAGCGCGAGTTCCCTTGCCGATAAATAAAGGCAGGGCCTGAATGATACCCGATGTCAGCAATTTCGTAGAGCGGAATTTTAGCATTGTCGATTGAGGGAACTAAAATATTTTTAATCTGTTCTTCTGTATCCCGAAAGGGCTTATCATAGCGTACGCGAATATCAAACATCTTTTCTCCGTCATAAAAGGTAGACGCCGCCTTTCCTCCAATAGCCATTTCAACAACGGCTTGTGCGTCACGCATGGAAACACCGTATCGTGCCATTCTGGCCTCACTCAAGCGTATTCTTAATTCCGGTAAGCCAATATTTCTAAAAACTAATAGATCTTCAATCCCCTTTACCTGATTCAGGCTTTTGGCGATACTATCCGCAATTTGTTCTAATTTGTATAGATCATCACCGTATACTTTTGCCACTAAAGAACTCTTAACACCGGCAACATACTCCTCCACATTATCCATAATGGGTTGGCTAAAGCCGAAATTAATCCCCGGATAAACATTAAGCGTTGCTTCCATCTCTTCCAGGAGGTCTTCTTTCGTTATGTTTTTTCGCCATTCGTTGTCGTCCTTTAGCTGCACGTGAAATTCTATATTGAAGAAACCCGTTGGGTCCGTTCCATCGTTAGGTCGTCCTGTTTGTGTCAGTATAAACTTCACTTCCTGAAATCTTCTCAATTTTTCTTTCATTTCTTTGGTTAAACGTACCGATTCGTCGAGATTTACGCTATTTGGTAGGGTTGCTCGTATATAGATGGCACCCTCATTCAATTCAGGTATGAATTCTGTACCAATTTTGGTAAAGCCGATGCTGCAAATTGTTAAAAGCAAAGCAAATAAGAACAAGGTTGTTTTGATATGCCTGTGGGCAAATTGATAGCAATTGAAAATGAGCCGACGAAAGAACTCGGCAACGGGATTGTGCCGATCCACCACATGGGTATTCAATAAGAGCTTGCACATGGCCGGAACGTAGGTGAGCGATAATAAAAGCGATCCTAAAAGTGCATAACCCAAAGTGAAAGCTAAGGGTGCAAACATCTTGCCTTCAACTTTCTGGAAAGTGAAAATCGGCATCAGTGCGATGATCAATATAATTTGGGCAAAAAGGATAGATTTTGCGACGCCCTTTGCGTTTTTTCTTATAATGCCTCCTTTAGCAATTTTGTTGAAGCGTTCCATTCCCAATAGCTTCGCCTTTTTGTCGAGACTTACATATACGTGCTCTACAATAACCATCGTACCTTCCAAAAGTAATCCGAAATCAATAGCACCAATTGAAATTAAATTGGCGGGTAAACCCTGGATCCTCAGCATCAAAATTGCGAACAGAAACGCCAGTGGGATGACGGAAGCAACGATTACGGTTGTACGCCAGTTAAATAGAAATAAGAATATGACAACGGATACCAGTACAATACCTTCAATCAAGTTATGCGTTACAGTATCTACCGTTTTCTCCACAAGATGCGTGCGATCGTGAAAAGCTTCAATTTTAACACCTTTCGGCAGTATACGATCGTTTAAATCCTGTATACGTTCTTTCAATCGTTCAATAACTTCACTTGGGTTTTCGCCCCGTAACATCACGACGATGCCTTCGATCAGGTCGTCTTGTTCATTTAATCCGGCCTGACCTAATCTTGGTTTGCTGCTAATCTGGACGTCGGCCACATTTTTTACCAGTACGGGGACCCCGTTTACATTTTTTATCAATATACTGGCGATATCACTTACCTTGTCAAGTAAACCAACGCCCCGAACCACATAGGCTTGATCGCCCCTTTGAATGACATCGCCTCCCACATTAATATTGCTCTTTTCTACCGCATCATATACATCAAGAGCCGTCAAATTATAGTTTGCTAACTCAGCGGGATTAACTCTTATTTCAAATATCTTTTCCTCACCACCGAAACTAACAATGTCTGCCACGCCATCTACGGATAAAAGTTCTCTTTCAATAACCCAGTTTTGCAATGCAGATAACTCTCTAATCGGAATCTTTTTTTCACTTTTAATTACATACCTAAAAATCTCGCCGGTTGCCCCATAGGGCGGCTCTATTTCTGCTTCAGCCCCTTCGGGTAGATCAACAGCACGCAACCGGTTGGCTGTATACTGTTGGGCGTAAAAGTCTTCTATATGATCTTTGAAATTGACAGTGATCACAGATAGGCCAAAAAGTGATATGGAGCGGACTTCTGTTTTACCGGGAATGGTGTTCATTTCCTTGCTTATCGGCAAAGTAATGAACTTTTCTATTTCTTCGGCGCTTCTCCCGGGCCATTGCGTGATGATCCGTGCACGTGTATTGGTAACATCAGGAAAGGCCTCTATAGGAGTATGTTTATACGCATAGACGCCGGCGGCTATCAAGAGGGCCACAAAAAAGAAAACAATCAGTTGATTCTTCAGTGAAAAACCAACAATCTTCTCTACAAGTTTAATCATTTGAAATAAAGTATGAGTAGGGGATAGCGCTTAAAATAACTTAGAACAAATTGTTATCTTCCGATCAATCGGTTATAGATTAATAAACTGTTTTTACCAATAATACGATCACCGTCATGAAGGTGGTCATCAGACACATAATAATAATGATTGTCTTCATAGCTAGGTGTAAAATCCACCACCTCTAAATCACAATCGTTATTGTATTTAATAAGATGATACGCTTCATTATCAAAAATAACGGCGTTATGTGGAATGGCCATGCTGTGAACTTGATGATCTAAGTAAACATCAATGGTAGCCATCATTTCCGGTCTTAATAGTAAGTCTTGATTGTCTAGCTCAATAATGGCTTTCAGAACACGTTCGTTTGGGTCCACTACATTGGAAATACGATTAATAACCCCATTAAAATGCTTGTTTGGATAGGCTGTTGTTTCTATATTGACAGATTGTCCCCTTCGTACACTACTAATATTGCCGGTATACACGTTAGCTTTTACCCAAACCCTACTCAAATCGCCAATTACAAACAGCGGTTCTCCTCCCGCTTCTATCTGCTGACCATTTACAATATTTTTCTCCACGATGTACCCATCATTCTTTGAGCGGATAACCAGTACTCCTTTTTCAATATTGCCACCAAAGATATCTAAGCTTGCTTTGGTCTTTTTAATTTCGAATTGTGCATTACTTACATCAGCCTGTGCCTCTAAAATTTCTTTATCCGAAGCTACGCCATCGGCATATAAATTTTGGGTTGCGCTTAATTGTCTTTGTGCAATTTTTAATTTTAGTTCGGCTTCATTCAAACCGGCAACCATATCATTCAGGTCTGTGCTGCTTATTTCAAGTAATATCTGACCTTTCTTCACATAGTCGCCAAGGCTGAATCCCACATGTTGCACCACACCGCTTAATAGCGGTACAAATTTGTAAACTTTATCTTCGTCATAGCTAACACTTCCGGTAAGTTTGAGAATTTCCTTGTTTTCAACGCTTGTTCGGATCGTCTCGGTTGATATTATTTTTTTAAGATCATCGTTCAAACAGGTTTTTTTTATGTTTTCTTCTTCTTGACCTCCATTGCTTTCTTTACTTGAATTACAAGAGCTTACACCTAAGGCTATAATGAACGAAATAAATATTATACTTTTTCTCATTAGAATGAATTTGTTTATGTATCACCTGTTTAAGGTACTTATCTATAAATGCTATTTTCAGCGCCGAAGCGCTTTGAATAAACTTGGTTAATATGTTAGTTGAAGCTTACTTTCTCATACCTATTCAATTTTTCCTATCCAGCTACAGATCCTTGCCAATTATATAGGTCAGTTCGCAAGCCTGTAATTGAATATCCCTTTTCGTTTTGTAGTACAATTGTTTATTGCTTTTAAATGAATCGAAGAGATCAAGAAATTCAAGCAGGCTCAGGTTGCGGCTGAGTAGATTATTGGCGATAGATGATTGCATTTTTTCTAACTGAACAAGGTAATTGGCATCGAAACTTCTATAAAGCTGAATCCGCTGGCGGATGTTTTTGTAGGTCTCGTCCAGCTGATTGCGAATGGCGTTTCTCTTTTCCTCCGTCAACTGCTCCTGCTTTTTCATCTCAATTGTGGCATACTTAATATTGCCTTTGTTTCTATCAAACAAGGGTAAATCGAACGAAATACCGGCACCGAAAAAATTGAACATCGTAGAACCATTGCGATCATAGTTTAAATTAACAGTCAGGTCTGGAATCCTTTTTGCTTTTTCAACAGCCAATGTAGATGATGAAACTTCTTTTAGACTATTGGCAATCTTAAGTTGACTGTTATGATGATCAGCCATTTCAAGCAATGCCGTATAGGGCATATCGGACCATTTATTAATCGTCTTTTCGTTAAGTTTATTGTCATTTAGTACAATGAAGGTAGAACCACTAATGGCCATAAGCGTTTTTAGATTTGATTGCAACTTATTGCGTTCTTCGCTAGTTTCATTAAGTTCACTGAGCAGCTCAATTCCAAGCGCCTTGAGGCGTAGATAGCTGGCTTGCGATATATTTCCTTCCTGCAGTTGCACCTCCTGTGCCTTTACTAGCTTGTTAACGAGCTGTGCTTGTCGTTCCAGATCCGAAAAAGTTTCCTGATTAAATAATAAATTAGCCAGAAGCGCCCTAAACTCTACTTTTAATGATTGTAAAAAATCGATGAACGTATTTTCCGCTAATTGTTTATTGCTGACTTCAAGGCTTATGTTTTTCTTTCTTTTCCTAGCCGTTAAGATCAATTGTTCGAGTTGTACGGTAAATTGTTGATTGCGCGCAAAGCTTCCGAATAGAGGCGGAATGGATTCGGATGTAGAATTGCGATTCAAGTTGATTTCATCAATACTCAAGTTTGGGTTTGGCCAAACTTTCGCTTGCAGTATCAAAGCATTTGCCTGATCGATATTTAATCGTTCGGCTATCAATGATAAGTTATTGCGAAGAAATAGCTGTTCCGCTTCTTCGGGATATATGCGGAGCGTATCCGGTTTTATCTGTCCGTAAGAGACGCTACAAATGGAAGAAAGAAAAAATATAACCAATAGAATAGGTGTCTTTGCCGTCATTATCATTCATTATAATGCAGCAAAGATGAGGCACGCCTTATTAGGAATACTTTATAAGTATATTAGAGTTAGATTAAAGTTGTGGGCCTTTTGAACTTTCCCTTACGATTAGTAAGGGGTCAAGCTTGATTCTTTGCGGGGCCATTTTATAAAAACTTCCCTCTTTTAACATCGTCAAAAATAACTGTGCTGTCTCTTGTCCCATCAAATGCGTTTGTTGATCAATGGTTGAAAGAGATGGCGTAACCAGACTGCCGAAAGCTTCGTTGGCAAAGCCTATTACACCTACTTCTTCCGGTATTCTGATCTGTTGTGATTTTAACTGCTGTATAACTCCCATAGCAGTAAAGTCTTCTAGTGTAAAAATAGCATCAAAGTCGATGCCTCTGCTTGTCAACTCCTTTACACAGTCTTTACCGAAATTAAGCGATAAGTTGCCCTTAAGAATTAAATCCTCGTTAACGGGAATATTATAGGCTTTCAAAGCATCTAAATAACCTTTTAGACGTTCCTTAAAAATGGATAGATCCCTTGTTTCTGTAATGTGGATGATCTTTTTATACCCAGATTGGATGAGGTGTTCTGTTGCCATATAGCCACCTTTGTAATCGTCTATAGTAACGGACGGTGCATTCAATTGATATAACGCACGATCGAAAAACGTAAGCGGAATATTTTTCGAGATAATTTCCTCAAAGATGGTACTATCTTCACGGTCGATAGCAAATGAGGTAATGATGCCATCAACACGCGAATTAAGCAGCGTTTCAATACCTTTGTCCTCTTTTTTATAGGATTCCTGCGATTGGTATAAAAGTATCGAATATCCATGTTGGTTCATAATAGATTCAATACCATGTACCACTGAGCTGAAGAAACTAACGTCCAACGAAGGGACGAGGACACCGATGATATTACTTTTGCCCGAACGTAGCGAAGAGGCAATCTTGTTTTTACTATACCCTAGTTTCTCGGCTGTCTTCTTTACAGCTTCTTTTGTTGATTTACTAATAGCAGGATGATCATTTAAGGCCCTTGCAACAGTTGAAAATGTGATGTTCAGTTCTTTGGCAATATCCAGTATAGTGACTTTCTTCATTCGGTAATATAATATTTAAACTTGGGTTGCCGGAACTAGACCACCAAAGCAAAGATCCACGGCTATTATAGAAAATATACGAAATAATTTATCAAACATAGAAAAAATGAAGGTGATATGCAATTTTGCTATATAGCAGCGGGCGATATCATTGTGAAGCCAAAAACAATAAAATAATACGCTGCCTATTGCAATTTTCATTCTTTAGTTCTATTTTTATGCCAACGTTAGCATTAACCTAAGTAAACTGGAGATCTATGTTATTATTAGGAATAGATATTGGAACATCTGCTATTAAGATATCAGTGGTAGACGCTGACAAGCAAAGCTGTGTCGCCTCGTTAAGATATCCCGAAGAAGAGGAGACAGCGATTTTAACTCCCGAGGCAGGCTGGGCGGAGCAATCACCCGATATGTGGTGGGAGCATGTTCAACAAGCGATCCGCTCATTAAACAATCAAAAATGTTATAACCCGCAAGATATTAAGGCTATTGGTATTGCTTATCAAATGCATGGATTGGTCATGGTTGACAAAGCGTTAAATAATCTTCGTAACGCGATTATCTGGTGTGACAGTCGGGCTGTTTCAATAGGAGAGAAGGCTTTTCGTGCATTAGGAGAAGAAGCCGCTCTTGCTAGCTTGCTCAATTCTCCCGGAAATTTCACCGCTGCTAAATTGGGATGGATAAAAGAATATGAACCAGTTCTATATGATAGCGTATATAAAGTAATGCTTCCAGGCGATTATATTGCCATGAAATTAACAGGAACCATTACGACAAGTATTTCAGCTCTTTCTGAAGGGATATTTTGGGATTTTCGGAACAAGCGATTATCCAAAGAACTTATGGACTATTTTGGCTTTAGAGAAGATCTAATACCAACAGTGGCACCCCTTTTCGGGGAACACGGCAGGCTTAGCAAGGAGATAGCCGATAAATTGGGTCTTGCTGCCGGTATTCCTATAAGTTATAAGGCAGGAGACCAGCCTAATAATGCATTATCCTTAAATGTTTTAAATCCGGGAGAGGTGGCCGCAACGGCAGGCACATCCGGCGTTATTTATGGTGTAAGTGACCAACTTGTTTATGATCGCCTCTCGCGTGTGAATACATTTGCTCACGTCAATTACGGGTTAGATGACCCGAAGGTTGGTGTATTGCTTTGTATAAACGGCACGGGGATTTTAAATAGATGGGTTAAAGAACAATTCGGAAAGGGACTTGATTATGAGGATATGAATAGGCTGGCTTCGACAGTTTCCTTAGGAAGCGATGGACTTAAGATACTGCCATTTGGAAATGGTGCCGAACGGATTTTGGAAAACCGTATACTTGGTGCGCACTTAGCCAATCTGGATTTAAATAAGCATCAGCGTGAACATGTATTTAGAGCTAGCCAGGAGGGAATTGCCTTTGCTTTTCGATATGGTCTTGATATTATGAGAGAGAACGGTATGTCTCCCGAGGTGATACGTGCGGGTAAAGCTAATTTATTTTTAAGTGACCTATTCACACAGATTTTTGTGAACGTAACGGATACCCCCGTCGAACTTTACAATAACGATGGCAGTGTTGGAGCTGCGCTTGGAGCAGGTATTGGTGCCGGCGTTTTTAATTCATCGAAAGAGGCTTTTCAAAACGCAAAAGCACTTAGGGTAATTGAACCAAATCCCAACTGGAACTATGAGGAGGAATATGGTCAATGGCTGCATCTATTAGAGAATCAACTGAAATAATGTATTATAATAAACTAATAAATAGATATCATATGTCAATTATTATTGGAGAACGCGAGTATTTTAAAGGAATCGGACAAATAAAGTATGAAGGTCCGGAAAGTGATAACCCATTAGCTTATCGTTGGTACGATCCTAACCGGGTAGTAGGAGGTAAAACCATGAAAGAGCATCTTCGCTTTGCTGTAGCCTATTGGCACTCATTCAACGGAACGGGTTCGGATCCTTTTGGTGGTCAAACGCATGTGTTTCCGTGGGATGAGCACGCAGACGTAATTCAGCGGGCAAAAGACAAAATGGATGCCGCATTTGAGTTCTTTACCAAAATTGACATGCCATACTATTGCTTCCATGATGTAGATGTAGTGGATTATGGAGATAATGTTATGGAAAATGAAGAACGTCTACAAAAATTAGTCGCTTATGCAAAAGAAAAACAACAGGCTAGTGGCGTAAAATTGCTATGGGGGACGGCTAATCTCTTCAGTCATAAACGCTATATGAACGGCGCTGCAACGAATCCTGATTTCCATGTAGTGGCACACGCGGGCGCACAAATCAAAGCGGCGCTCGACGCAACAATCGCTTTAGGTGGTGAAAATTATGTCTTCTGGGGTGGTAGGGAAGGTTATATGACCTTGCTGAACACGGACATGAAGAGGGAACAGGAGCATTTGGCGAAGATGTTACATATAGCAAAAGACTATGCACGTTCGCAAGGTTTCAAGGGCACCTTCTTCATTGAACCCAAACCTTGTGAACCTACAAAACATCAATATGACTACGATGCCGCGACTGTTATAGGTTTTCTACGTCAATATGACTTGTTAAATGATTTTAAGCTAAATCTGGAAGTGAACCACGCTACCTTAGCAGGACATACTTTCCAGCATGAGCTACAAGTAGCTGCGGATGCGGGATTATTAGGTTCCATTGACGCTAACCGTGGCGATTACCAAAATGGATGGGATACGGATCAGTTTCCGAATAATATCAACGAACTGGTGGAATCCCTGTTGATCATTTTAGAGGCGGGTGGTTTTGCTGGAGGCGGTATTAACTTTGACGCTAAAATTAGACGAAACTCAACCGATCCGGCCGATTTATTCTACGCACATATCGGTGGCGCAGATACTTTTGCACGTGCTTTATTAGTGGCAGACAAAATTTTGAAAAACTCTGACTATACTAAAATAAGAAGAGAGCGCTACCTTTCTTTCGATAGCGGTGATGGCAAAGCCTATGAGGAAGGAAAGCTATCGTTAGCGGATCTTCGAAACCTGGCGATTTCGCTTGGTGAACCGAAAGCAATCAGTGGTAAACAAGAATATTTGGAGAATCTGATTAATCGGTATATTTAAAAATGTACTCGGAAACCCTGCCCCATAAGCAGGGTTTTTGGTTTGCTCAAAAAAATGTAATATATTGAACCCTCAGTATTAGAAAAGCCAACAAAAAGTAAAATTTGGAATGAAACCGAGACGTAAATAATATTGACACATAGAGCAATATTATTTACGCGAGCTCTCATCAGCAATTAAAAAAAATAATAGATGAAAACAATTAAAGGACCAGGCATTTTTTTAGCACAATTTATTGGAGAAAATCCACCATTTAATACCCTAGATTCTATTTGTAAGTGGGCTAAAGATTTAGGGTTCAAAGGTATACAAATTCCCACATGGGCGACTTCTTATTTCGACTTGCAAAAAGCCGCTGAAAGCAAGACCTATGCTGATGAAATAAAAGGGCTTGTAAATAGTTACGGTTTAGAGATTACGGAGTTATCAACCCATTTACAAGGACAACTGGTAGCAGTGAATCCCGCATATGATAAATTGTTTGACGGCTTTGCTCCGGAGAAGTATCATAATAACCCGAAAGCTCGTACCGAATGGGCGGTTCAGCAGCTCAAATATGCAGCGAAAGCCTCACAGCATCTTGGCCTTACCGAGCATGCTACTTTTAGCGGTGCCTTGCTGTGGCATACCGTGTATCCTTGGCCGCAACGCCCTGCGGGTCTAGTGGAAGAAGGCTTTAAAGAGTTGGCTAATCGATGGTTACCCATCTTAAATACATTTGACGAAGCTGGTGTTGATTTATGTTACGAAATTCATCCGGGGGAAGACCTACATGATGGTATTAGCTACGAGATGTTTCTAGATAAAGTCGATAACCACAAAAGAGCTTGTCTTTTATATGATCCATCTCACTTTGTACTTCAATGCTTGGATTACCTAGCCTATATAGATCATTACCATGAGCGTATTAGAATGTTTCATGTAAAAGATGCCGAATTTAATCCAACAGGTAAACAAGGTGTTTATGGAGGATATCAGGGTTGGGTTGAACGTGCGGGTCGATTCAGGTCGTTAGGCGATGGTCAGGTAGACTTTAAGTCAGTGTTTAGTAAACTCACCGCGTACGATTTTAGCGGATGGGCTGTTATGGAATGGGAGTGCGCACTAAAACACCCCGAAGATGGTGCTAAAGAAGGGGCTAAGTTTATTAGTGAACATATTATTCGAGTAACGGATAAAACATTCGATGATTTTGCTTCTACCGGGGTGAATGAGAAACTCAATAAAGAGATACTAGGAATCCGCTAGATCAAAGAGTAGGAGGTCGTCTAGAAAGTAGTTTCCGGACGACCTCTTACTTAGATTTAGAAACTGCAATTAAATCCGAGATTAAACCACCGTCCCGGCAGCGGAATAGCTGATGCTTCAATATAGCTCGTATCGAATATATTATTGGCGTCTAAGAACAGTCTGTAATTCTTCCAGTTATAGCTCAGTTTTACATCTGTTAAAAAATAATTTTTATAACTTATCCGCTCAACAAAACGTTCTGATATACTGAATGATATAGGTTCTGATCTAAAGCTTAATTGCAGTGCTGCTTGATGCCTTAAACTCTCAATGGCGTATTTGGACATAACAGGATCCCGGTAAACTGCCTTTACCTTGGGATCTAGGTAATTATAGGCAAGACCGAGATACCAGTTACTATTAGCGAGGGTGCTCAATTGCCAATTGGCATTTACATTAAAACCCTGCACTTGATTTTGCATAAAATTGGAAGCACGCCAACTTTCATCGGTGTTAGCCCTTGTCCAATCAATAAAATCAGTTATTTTCCTGTAAAAATAACTGATGCTTACAAAACTACGCTCATTGTTATATTTTAATCCCCCTTCTGTATACCAAGCATTTTCGGAATTTAAATCAGGATTACCAACGTTGCCTCCACCATTGGTGTAAAGATCGGTGAAAGAAGGAATTCGCTGTCCCGAACCCGCGTTGATATAGAGACGCCAATGAGGAGCTAATTTATAGCCCAAGTCTAAGCCAGGGTATACCTGCCAGCCGAAATGTGTGTTATAATTCAAATAGGCGCCGATATTAGCTGTTAACCGTTCCGAAAATTCAGTTTTATACTCAGCGTACAGGCCATAGTTATTTCGTTGTCGATCACCCATATTCGTACTGATGAGAAATTCATTTCGCAACTCTATACCTAATCCTAATACACCCCTTCCTGTGCCATAGGTAGCATTGAACTCTGTGTTAACTACATGAGAATGGTGTAAATTTCTGAACAAGCTTAAATTATATTGGTTGTAACGATAGTCGTCATAATTATATCGATAACTCAGTCGCGGTGAAAACTTCCATCGATTTAAAGTGCTGCTGGTAAACCCAAGCGAAAAAAGGGCGGTTTGTACAATCTCCTTTGCTTCTTTGTCATTTGGCGGAGCGTAGAAAGCATTGGCTCCAAAATTATTATAGGTATAGCCTCCCATGAGGTTCCACAGTCCCTCATGATGGTTTTTTATCTTTCCTTGATAAAAAATCTTGCTGTTATTGTAGGGCGTATTATAACGATATCCATTTCCGGAATCATGACTTCCATATACGAGATGCGTCGCAGTACTATCTGCGAATCCGGTGCCCAATTGGATAGTGCGTCCGTTATAAAGGCCGCGGCCTTCTTCCTTGCTTTTTAAACTGGAAGCGAGTTGGACAGTTCCCTCGTAGAAATCGTTATCAGGTGTTCGGGTGACGATGTTAATGGCTCCGGTTAAACTATTTATACCATAGACACGAGCCGCTGGCCCACGGATAACTTCCACTCGTTCTATGGCTCCGATAGGAATTGGGATATTCATGGAATGGTGTGCGGTTTGTGGATCATTTACTTTAATACCATTGATCAAAATCATCGTTTGCTCGAAAGTACCCCCATCAATACTGATATCCGCTTGTGCACCCCACGGACCTCGCTGTCGAACATCCACACCGGGTATAAAGCTGAGCAACTCACTAACCGAACGCGCAGGTAAATTCTTTATTTGCTCTTTCGTTAGGATATTGATATTTCTGTTTTGTTCCGAAAAAGGTGTCTGAAGGCGATTTTCATTAATAATCACTTCATTTAGTGAAGTAGTTACGGTATCCGTGTCAATAGATGATAGGGGCGATTGTGCTAATAGGGCCTTTGTAAAGAGGCAAAAGACTATAAACGTAAAAACTCTCATGACAGCTAGGTGTTTTTAAAAGTGCTTCTTCCGGTTTCTCATAGTAGAAACCGGTGCAAATTAAACAGCTATTACGTTAGATTAGGTAGTCCGGTTTTAATATTAGAGGTAGTCCGGATTACTTATTGCCATTCTTCCCTGCCAAAGGCTTTACCATTAGGGGGGATGCTATCTTTTTCGGGATTAACCAGGTGGCGGCTATCAATTTTTAAAAGATTTTCCAGATCGGGCTGCCCGGCATCGATCCATGCCGAATACCAGAAACTGCCGGTAGCTAAGATTGATTTCCTCATCTGTCTTTCTACCATTCCGCCCAATGATCGATGATAAGCTGTTGAGTAAGAACGGGAATAGACCCTTTCCAATGTACGTAGCCGGTTTTCATAGGTGTATTTTTTTTCCTTGGGATGCCGATCGTTAAGCGTAGATTCCAAAGTCAACACGCTGTCGACGAGTAAAAAACTTTGCTGGACGATTCTCCAAGCCTCATCTAGCGGATCTGCAACATACCGGGCACGGCCGACAATAAAATTATATTGATGAGCAAACAATTCAGGAAGACGGCTTTCCCAGAACGCGTGGATCCCGACTTGATTGGTCAATTGACCATTGTAATTGTGCGTCGTATGAAGTGGAACATGTGCGTCGGCAATATAGTGCCCCAAGTCAGCAGAATATCGTAGAATCTTCGAAAGTTCGCCATCGCTAAAGGCTTTTGTTAAAAGACGGTAGGTTCGATCGATCTGCCAAGGCACAATACCATGGCTGTTGAGCGTATCCTCGCCGTACTTTGAGACGGCTTCCGACCAATGCTTCGGTAAACTATCAAATGGATGGCTTCCATAAGCATCGATGTCAATATAGTGTCGGGCCGCCTCGTATTCATTGGCATATCTTCTTTTGTCAGCATCCACCGCGTGTTCACTTAAATACAACAGATGTTTTTTGTAAAAAGGAGCCAATTGGCTTGGTAAAGTGAAAACGGCTAAGCGATTGATCTCTCTGTGGGCATAAAAGCCCCAAGAACTTAAGAAAAATATGGTTGTACAGGCTAATAAAAATGTCAGGATACGATTCATAAGCAAGATTCGTTTCAAACTCTTTTTAAAACTTTTTTGTAATATCCAAATCTTAATTCTATATTTGCAGTCCGAAAAAAAACATTAAGGATTAAAGGCTAAAAAATGGCAAACCATAAATCTTCAATTAAAAGAATTAGAGCTAACGCTGCGAAGCGTTTAAGAAATCGTTACCAAGCAAAAACAACGCGTAACGCTATTAAGAAATTACGTGCGACAACTTCGAAAGAAGAAGCTGCTACTTTATTACCTCGTGTAATATCAATGCTAGATCGTTTAGCAAAGAAAAACGTGATTCATAAAAACAAAGCATCTAACAATAAGTCTAAATTGACGAAGTTCGTTAACGGTTTAGCTTAAGATATATAGTTTAAGATTTTTGGGGTTGGGATTTTTTCCACAACCCCTTTTATTATTTGGTGTCCCTTTCACGAATTTCCTTCAATATACCATCCAACTTTTTTGGATCTTTAGCATAAGGTTCTAAATCAATAATAGCAACTTTTCTAAATTCTATTGGATGGCTTTCGCTTTGCAGGGAAAAATATCCGCTGCTCAGCAATTTCCCATCTTGTTTCACTTTAGGGTCGTAATTGCTAACGCCACCACCATTTATCGTCGGCTTGGTATAAACCATTACGGTATCACGATTGATGATATGTTTGATAATGGAATCACCGAGCACTAGCACATCCGCAGTAACCCATTGATCACCGGCATAGGTCTTTGAATTAGAGTTCAAACAATGAGGCGTATATTGCTCATTTTTATAAACGACCTCGGTACCCGGCGTGCATAAATTTCCGGTGCTTCTTTCTTCTTTTCCATTCCCGCCAAGAAGTTGTGCTTCAAGAGAAATCGGAAAGTCTTGATCTTTTAACATAGTATGAGGTTCCTGCCCATGAAGCATAATACCGCTGTTTCTCCAGGCCCAACCTTCACCGCCTTTTGCTTGCTCACCAACAAATCGATATTCAACTCTTAACAAATAATAAGAATACGGTTTATTATAAAAAATATGTCCGTACTGTTGGTCGAACTGATCATATCCTTCGTAGCCTACCTTGATAACGCCATTTTCCACCCGAAACGTGTTAGCATAATTTTCGCCAACCTCATGTTTGGCAATCTTTACCGTCCAATCATCAAGGTTTTTTCCGTTGAATAAATCAACCCAAGACGGTGTTTCCATTTTTGCTTCTTTCGATTGAATGTGTTGACAAGCCGATAGCGTTCCGCCGATCAATGCGCACATTCCTAACTGTAGTAATTTGTTCATTGCTTATAATTGCGTAAATTAAGGCCTAAAATAGTAAACTTAGATGAATTTGCTACTATAAGATTTGGGTTTTAGCTATCGGGAGGAGGAGAGAGGATTTCCAACCGAAATTTACTATCTTAGTCCTATAAATTTCACTGAACCTGAAAATCTTTTTTAAACCTTAGAATTAAAATTATGCAGGAAACCTACACCAAAAGAATGCGTTTAAAACAATGGGCAGAACAAGACAGACCAAGAGAAAAGTTATTATTAAATGGCCGTCGTTTACTCAGTGACGCTGAACTGATAGCCATTTTAATAGGCAGCGGATCAAAAGAGGAAACCGCTGTTGAGCTCAGTAAGCGTATTTTAAGTGATGTGGAAAACAACCTGAGTGACTTAGCGCGATTAACCCTTGCAGATTTATGCAATTATAAGGGAATAGGAGAGGCGAAAGCTATTGCCATCATTGCTGCTTTGGAGCTGGGACGACGGAGAAAAGAGAATGCCTCGGTACTAAAGCCTCAAATTGAGAGTAGCGAAGATGCCTATCAGGTGTTGCAATCGGTTTATGCTGATCTATCTCATGAGGAATTCTGGATTCTGTTATTAAATACAAATAATAGGGTAATTGCAAAGGAATTAATAAGCAAAGGTGGGAGCGGTGTAGTGGCTGTTGATGCCAAGGGTGTGTTCCAAGCGGTATTGCAGGCAAAGGCAACGGGTTTGATCTTAAGCCATAACCATCCTTCCGGCTCGCTGAGGCCAAGCATGGCAGACAAACAGCTGACGAAGAAAATTGTTGAGGGAGGGAAACTGCTTGACGTTAGGGTACTGGATCATCTCATCATTTCCGATGAAGGCTATTACAGCTTTTTAGATCATGGAGATATCTAGTAACCGAATTCAAGTTAATATTCGTGATCTATCTTATCTCAAAGTACGATAAAAATAAAAAATATGCTAAGTTTGCAACAATTTTTAGCGTTGCAACCGGTGGGACGATTAACAGGTAGCCTGTTTATTGCAGCCTCCGTATTGAGTCTGGATTTAATAAACTTTTATTGGCGATATTTATTTAATCTGTCACCCTAGCAACGTCGAAATAAAAAAGCAAAGAAAACAGACTATTTCCATGAAGATATCGTACAACTGGCTCAAACAATTTATATCTACTGATAAAAACCCGAACGAACTTTCACAAATATTAACAGATATTGGTTTAGAAGTTGAAGGTGTTGAAGAAATCCAGGGCATTCCTGGGGGTTTGACAGGTTTAGTGATCGGAGAGGTGAAAACTTGCCAGCAACACCCAAATGCTGATAGACTGCGTATTACTACGGTCGATGTCGGTGAAGCTTCTTTATTACACATTGTCTGCGGGGCTCCAAATGTCGCTGCCGGCCAGAAAGTAGTAGTAGCAACCGTTGGTACAACGGTTTACCCATTGGAGGGTGAGCCTTTTAAAATCAATAAATCGAAAATAAGAGGAGAAGTTTCCGAAGGGATGATCTGCGCGGAGGATGAAATAGGTTTGGGCAAATCGCACGAAGGAATTATGGTATTGCCCGCTGACGCACCCGTTGGAAGTTTGGCTAAAGATTTTTTCGGTGTAAAAGACGATTATTGCTTCGAAATCGGGCTGACGCCGAATCGTGCTGATGCCGCCTCTCATTTAGGCGTTGCTAGGGATGTAGCGGCTGTTTTGAGACAGGAAGTAAAGTTGCCGGATATTAGCTCCTTCAAAGCGGGATCGGGTCGTTTGATGCCTGTCACTGTGGATAACACCAATGCTTGTAAGCGTTATTCTTCCCTGAGTATTAGTGGCGTAAAAGTTGCCGACTCACCTGAGTGGTTACAGGAAAAACTAAGGGCAATTGGCTTAAGACCCATTAATAATATTGTTGACGTCACCAATTATGTCCTTCACGAGCTAGGGCAACCACTGCATGCATTTGATGCAGATAAGGTAGCAGGTAGTCACATTATCGTTCGCAACGCAAAAGAAGGCGAGGCTTTTGTTACATTAGACGAGGTAGAACGTAAGCTATCTTCGGAAGATCTTATGATTTGTGACGAGGAGAAGCCCCTATGCATTGCTGGCGTATTTGGCGGACTAAATTCAGGCGTTACCGGAACGACTATGAATGTGTTTTTGGAAAGCGCCTATTTTGATGCCGTTTCTATTAGAAAGTCGTCAAAGCGACATAACTTGAAAACAGATGCTTCGTTCCGATTTGAACGTGGTACAGATCCCGATATGACCGTTTATGCGCTTAAACGGGCGGCGTTGCTAATGGTGGAAGTCGCAGGTGGAGAAATATCTTCCGAGATATCAGATATTTATCCTGCTCCGGTAAAACCTTTTGTTTTTGAGGTCAATCCGGACAACGTTCGACGTTTGATCGGTAAAAATATCACTGACGAAAATATTGTTGATATTTTACAGGCATTGCAAATACAGATAGCAAGCAAAGACGCAGGCGTTTTGACGGTTTATGTTCCGCCCTATAAAGTTGATGTGACGCGGGAGGTTGACATTACCGAAGAAGTTTTGCGCATTTACGGTTATAATAATATCGAGATGAAGCAGCAAATCAAGGCTTCATTGAATACTTCTGCAAAACCGGACAAAGAAGTGATTCAGAACCTTGTTGCGGATACTTTAATAGCCAATGGATTTAATGAGATTTTATCCAACTCGCTTACTAAACTAGCCTATGCCGATAATGAAGAGACAGTGGTTAAGATACTAAATCCCTTAAGCAGTGATTTGGACGTCATGCGACAAAACTTGCTCTTTTCCGCATTAGAAGCTGTTGCATATAATCAAAAGCGAAAAAATCCCGATTTGAAATTATTTGAGTTCGGGAAGACTTATCATATGGTAGACGGCGTTTACGAAGAAGAACAGCAATTAAGTTTAACCATTACGGGCGCTCAACATACCCAGCAATGGAACCAACCGTCGCAGCCCGTTTCTTTTTACGATATAAAAGCAGCAGTTGATGCCTTAGTGAAGCGTCTTAACATTCGCGATCTCAAAACGGAAGACTTGGAGAGCGTGCATTTTTCATATGGCCTACAATATGTTAAAGGACAAAAGACCTTAGTGAAATTTGGCGCAATTTCTACAAAGGCTTTAAAAAAAGCCGATGTGAACGGCATGGTATATTGCGCGGTATTCAATTGGGAATTACTACTAAAGGCCATCCGTAAAAATAAAATCACCTATAAGGAAGTAGCCAAATTTCCTGCGGTAAGAAGAGATTTATCGCTATTGATTGATCGGCAAGTAACCTTCGACGCTTTAAAGAATATAGCCGAACGAACCGAACGTAAACTTCTCAAATCAGTAGGTGTTTTTGATGTTTATGTAGGTGACAAGTTGCCGGCGGGAAAGAAGTCCTACGCTTTGAGCTTTGAGTTGCAAGACGAGGAAAAAACCTTAACAGATAAACAAATTGATTCGGTGATACAAAAATTAATACTTAACTTTGAAAAAGAAGTAGGTGCAGAAATTAGAAAGGGATAGAGGCTAACTAAAAATGCTAAATAGAGATGTCAACGGTTTCAGCGCAATTAGATAATGTCGTAGAGAAAACAGCAAAACTGATTGAATTATGTTTATCTTTACAAGAAGAAAACGACATGCTTAAATTGGAGAATCAATCCATTAAAGTAGCATTTGAAGCGTCCAAAGATAAAAATAAGGATCTGGAGGAGAAACTGAAGGCGCTAACTGTTGCCCGTTCTTTGGAAGGTGCACCGGTAGAAAAGGAAGCCATTAATGAAAAAACACTTGACATCAAGCAAAAAATTAACGATTTTGTGCGAGAAATAGATAAATGTATTGAGTTACTAAAATAGAGTAACCCAAATTATATAGTGAATCAAGCTCATTCTATGGGAGATATTTCCATAAAAATAAATATTGCAGACAGGATATATCCTTTACGGATAGAGATGGAAGAAGAAGAGATTATCCGTCATGCAGCGAAATTAATTAACGACCGTATAAAAGATCTACAGGAGAATTATGCGGTAAGAGATAAGCAAGATCTGCTTTCGATGGCTGTATTGCATTATGCTACAGCAGCCTTAAAGGCAGAAAAAAAGGTGAGAGAAGAGGATACAAGCGTATCCGATAAAGTTTACCAATTAGATCAATTGCTATCGGAGTTTTTTAAAGATTGATTCGTTCTTTTGAAATATAGAGCTATAAGATTTAACCGCAGTTAATTCGGGTTTCACTATTTTTAAACTTAACACTTCAATATAAAGAAGCGTAAATAGACATACTCCATTTTGCTTTCGCCACCTGGAGATAGTTAGTACGCTAAACCTGTATATAGAAGTTTAAAATAATTGGAACCTATTTTTAACTGCGGTTTTTTTTTGCGTAAACCTTCCTGACCTTATGGGAAAGGTGTTGGTTTTGCACGATGATTAAGCAATCAACGGTTCTAGAAACGGGGATAGTATGATCCCCCGGTTCTATTATCAACTAAATATATATATAAACAACATGGAAATAGTAATTTATGTGTTATTAGGTTTGGCTATTGGCGTATTGATCGGACGCTTTTTACTCCGTAGCTTACTTAAGAAGCAAGAAATTGCAGCACAGAATAAGGTTAAACGTATCTTAAAAGAGGCTGAACAAGAGGCGGAGATGCTGAAGAAAAATCGTTTATTGGAAGCAAAAGAAAAGTTTCTTCATTTAAAGGCCGAACATGAACGGGAGGTTAACCAAAAAAATAATGCGATCAATCAAAAGGAGAACTCGCTTCGCCAAAAAGAACAATCACTTAATTCCAAATTAGAGCAAGTTAATCGGGAAAAGCAAGAGCTTGATAACGTTAAGAAAAATCTGGAACGTCAGATTGAGCTGAACAACAAAAAACAGGATGAGGTGGAGCATTTGAAAATGCAGCACATTAAGCAGTTAGAAACAATTGCGGGTTTATCGGCGGAAGAAGCGAAAGAACAACTGGTAAATAACCTAAGAGAAGAGGCACGGTCGAAAGCAATGATCCAGATAAAAGACATTGTAGATGAGGCCAACCTCACCGCCAGTAAAGAAGCAAAAAAGGTGGTCATTCAAACTATACAGCGTACGGCTACCGAAAGCGCTATCGAAAATACGGTTTCCATCTTTAACATAGAAAATGATGAAATCAAAGGACGCGTTATCGGTCGTGAAGGACGTAATATCCGTGCATTGGAAGCAGCTACTGGCGTAGAGATCATCGTTGACGACACACCTGAGGCGATTATCTTGTCCGGGTTTGATCCGGTAAGAAGAGAGATTGCGCGGCTTGCTTTGCACCGATTGGTTACAGATGGACGTATTCACCCCGCCCGCATTGAAGAAGTTGTAGCGAAAACCAAAAAGCAGATAGAAGACGAAATTGTAGAGATTGGCGAACGTACCGTTATTGATTTAGGCATTCATGGTTTACATCCGGAGTTGATCCGGATGGTTGGCAGAATGCGTTATCGTTCCTCTTATGGGCAAAACTTGTTGCAGCACTCGCGCGAAGTGGCTAATTTTTGTGCAACCATGGCAGCTGAATTAGGGTTAAACGTAAAACTGGCAAAACGTGCCGGCTTATTGCATGATATTGGCAAAGTACCTGATGATAACCCGGAATTACCTCATGCGATTTTGGGTATGCAATTGGCTGAGAAATACAAAGAACATCCGGAAGTTTGTAATGCCATTGGAGCTCACCATGACGAAATCGAAATGACTTCACTTATTTCTCCAATTGTGCAAGCTTGCGATGCTATTTCCGGTGCGAGACCGGGAGCACGGAGAGAAGTTGTTGAAAGTTATATCAAGCGTTTAAAAGAGTTGGAAGAGCTAGCACTTTCTTATCCAGGCGTGGAAAAAACGTTTGCGATACAAGCCGGTAGGGAATTGCGTGTGGTGGTAGAAAGTGAAAAAGTTACTGATGCCCAGGCAGAAATATTAGCGGCAGATATATCCAATCGTATACAAACCGAAATGACATATCCCGGGCAGATTAAGGTTACGGTTATCCGCGAAACCCGATCAGTGGCCTTTGCAAAATAAATAATACAAGGAGGTTGTTTAAAAAGGCCTTTTCTTGACATTTTTTCGATTGCTTGCTCATCGCTGGTAGGCAATCGAAATAAGTTGAGATATGAGTACACGGTCGAATGAACATCGGGAAAGCTTTTAGGCATCCTCTAAATTCTTACTCTTATGTCAAAACAGCTTAAGTCGGCGAAGCAAATACAGACAAAGAAACGCCCTATTGATCTTTATTTTGAGCAATATGCTGAACACCACCAACGTTCAAGCAACAAACTGATTCATTGGATCTGTGTTCCACTTATAACCTTTAGTATTTCCGGGCTTATCTGGTTCATTCCTTTTCCACATCTTGAATTCTTAGGGCGCTATAATGGCTTTATTAACTGGTTTACCATCGCAATGGCACTGGTGGTTTACTACTATCTCCGTTTAGCTCCTACGTTATCTTATGCGATGCTTTTTAGCTTTGGGGTTTTCAGCTATATTATCGTACAACTGGAGTATTGGGAAAAAGCAGGAGGGCCTGCACCTTGGTTGATATGCCTGATCATTTTTGTTATAGCATGGATCGGACAATTTATAGGTCACAAAATTGAAGGTAAGAAACCATCGTTTTTGACAGATATCAAGTTTCTTTTAATCGGTCCGGTTTGGTTATGGCATTTTATTTTCAAAAGGCTAGGAATACCGTATTAAGGTCTTAGGTATTAGCTGTTAGGTCTTCAATCCTAACAACCAATAACCAGTAACCAACAACAAACAATTTTGGTTACAAATAATTAACTTTAACCTAACCAAAAGATTAAGTATAGTACTTATCATTATCAAATGAAGATATTGTATGCTGTACAGGGAACAGGTAACGGACATTTAAGCCGGGCGATGGATGTGATCCCTTGTTTAAAAAAACGGGCAGAGGTAGATATTCTTGTGAGCGGTATCCAAGCCGATTTAGATTTGCCTTTTGAGGTCAAATATCGTAAGCACGGGCTTAGCTTTATCTTTGGAAAAGCAGGCGGTGTTGACCTTTGGCGAACTTTTATGAGTAATAAAGTTCGAGATATCGTAAAAGAGGTAAATGAAACGCCTGTTGAGGATTATGATCTCGTGATCAACGATTTTGAACCTGTAACGGCTTGGGCCTGTCATCTACGTGAACACCCTTGCATCGGCATGAGCCATCAATCAGCTGTTTTGGATTCCAAATCGCCAAAGCCTGAAGAAGTGGACATGATGGGTAAGTTTATTTTAAAGCATTATGCCCCCGTAGATGTAAGTTACGGCTTCCATTTTCAGCCTTACAGTCCCTCTATATTTACACCGGTTATCAGAAGGCAAATCCGGGAGCAGGAAATCAGTGATAAGGGGCACTATACGGTGTACCTACCGGCCTATGATGACGCACGTCTATTAAAAAGCCTGCTACGCTTTGATCAAGTTCAATGGGACGTGTTCTCTAAGCATAATCGAGTGCCCTTTTCACTCAAGAATGTGAACGTTCAGCCTATTAATAATCAGAAATTTGTGGAAAGTATGGCCTCTTGCCATGGTATTTTATGCGGGGCGGGCTTTGAGACACCTGCTGAAGCGCTTTTTTTGGGTAAGAAGTTAATGGTTGTTCCGATGAAAAATCAATATGAGCAACATTTAAATGCGGCGGCGTTAATGCAAATGGGCGTACCGGTTATCAAAAATCTCAAATCAAAGAATGATGAAGCTATTGAGCGCTGGATAAATACCGATCAGGGGGTAAAAGTTAGTTACCCTGACAATACACAAGAGATTGTAGATAAGATTTTAGCCACGCATCTCCATATATGAATCGCAGTTTATTTGGTGAAGAGTTTATCTGGGGCGTATCTACGGCCGCTTATCAGATAGAAGGGGGGCATAATGCTGACGGGAAAGGCCCATCCATATGGGATGTTTTTAGTAAAAAGAAAGGAAAAATCAGAAACGGGCATCATGCGCAAGTTGCGTGCGATTTTTACAATCGGTATGAAGACGATATTTTACTAATGAAACAGCTGAATATCCCGCATTTTCGCTTTTCCATTGCTTGGACACGTATACTGCCGGAAGGTGTGGGAGAAATTAATCGCGAGGGTATCAACTTTTATAACCGGGTCATTGATACGTGTATCCAACATGGAATTACACCTTGGGTAACCTTATATCATTGGGATCTTCCGCAAGCACTGGAAAACAAAGGTGGCTGGACCAACCGTTCCATTTTAGAATGGTTTGAGACCTATGTCCGTTTATGTGTTGATTCTTTTGGCGATCGTGTAAAGCATTGGATGGTTATGAACGAGCCGGTTGCCTTCGTTGGTGCGGGCTATTTTTTCGGAAAGCACGCGCCGGGACGGTGGGGTCTCCGTTATTTTTTGCCGGCGGTGCACCATGCTACCCTTAGCATGGCCCGAGGGGCCAAAATTATAAAAGAGCGTTATCCTACGGCAATGGTAGGCACTACTTTTTCACATTCGGTGCTCGAGCCCATATCCCTTAAGACGAGACATATCCATGCACTTAGAAGGGCAGATGCAATTATGAATCGCCTTTTTTTAGAACCTATCTTAGGGATGGGATATCCCATCGACGCTGTCAAAGCGCTTAAAAATTTAAAGAAATACATCCTCCCCGGCGATGAAGATAATATTGCTTTTAATTTCGATTTTATTGGACTTCAAACTTATACCCGAGAGGTTATCCAATTTTCAATGCTGATGCCTTATGTGTGGGCTAACATTGTTGAACCTCGCAAAAGGGGGATAAAACACACGACGGCGATGGATTGGGAGATTTATCCATCATCTATCTATGAGGCACTCAAAAGATTTCAGAGCTATCCCAATATGCCGCCTATTATCATAACCGAAAATGGGGCTGCATTTAAAGACGAAGTGATCGGTGATCGTGTTTATGATGCGGAGCGGACAAAATATTTACAAGATCACATTCAGCAGGTCTTGCGCGCTAAAGAGGAGGGAGTGGATGTGCGTGGCTATTTTGTATGGACCTTTACCGATAATTTTGAATGGGCGGAAGGATACCATCCGCGCTTCGGTCTGGTGCATGTCGACTTTGAAACGCAAAAACGTATCGTTAAAGAAAGCGGGAAATGGTATGGAGAGTGGTTAAGTCGTTGATTTGTTAAGTAGGGTCTTAAGTGATGAATGTTGAATGATGAATAATGAATGATGAATTTTTGCGTAGAGTAGAATAGTTCATGCCTATAGCTTAATATAGACATAGGATGTAAGACAGGAAGTGTTGATACTTGATACCTCCTAAGACATAGGAGGGGAAGAAAACACGCAACCCACAACTCGCAACTTAAAACTACTCCCTTAACTATTTTCCTACTAACTATTTCCCCACTCAACTAATTTTTTTATGTTTGCCTATCATGATCAAACCATTAATTATCGCGGGTCTTGTAGCTGTGTCGGCACTTCCTACATTCGCGCAGCAAAAAACGAAACAAAAAATAATACCCAAGCAAAATAAAGTTACACCCATGTTCGAAAGTAAAATCGACTCAGCTTCTTATGCCTTTGGTTTAAGTATGGCAAGAGATTTAAAGAAGAGAGGATTGAAAAATCTAAACGGAAAATTAGTAGCACAGGCTATCGAGGACTATTTTTCAGAGAGTCCTATCCGTATAAAAGAAGAAGATGAATATAAGGCTATCAGCGACGTGTTAACAGCGGCAGCAGAAGATTTAAAGAAAGAGCAAACAGCTGCGGGTGATTCCTTCTTAGCACAAAACAAAACGAAAGCAGGGGTTCATACTACAACGAGTGGTTTGCAATATGAAATTATTCGGGACGCTGTCGGACCGAAACCATTGGCGACAGATTCCGTTACCGTAAACTATAAGGGTGCACTTTTAAGTGGAAAAGTATTTGATAGCTCTTACGATCGGGGCGAACCGATTTCATTTCAATTAAATCGCGTTATTCAGGGATGGCAGGAAGGCTTGCAGTTAATGCCTGTTGGGGCGCACTATCGCTTCTATATACCCTATCAATTAGGATATGGAGAGCGCGGTGCCGGAAACGATATTCCTCCATTTAGCGTTTTGGTATTTGATGTTGAGCTGCTTAAAATAGGAGGCTAGTATTCATGAATGTGCTTGGAAAATCCGATTTAAAAGTTAGCGAAATCAGCTTTGGCTGTATGTCCTTAGGAGAAAACCAATCGCATGCAAGTCACTTATTACGTAAAGCTTTTGACAATGGCATTAACTTTTTCGATACGGCCGATCTCTACGATAAAGGGATGAACGAAACCTATGTTGGCGAAGCGCTGAAATCGGTCAGAAAAGAGATTGTTCTTGCCACAAAAGTTGGAAATCAATGGCGACCAGATGGAAATGGCTGGGAGTGGAATCCTTCGAAAGAGTACATTCTCAAAGCGGTAGAGCAAAGCCTTCGACGTTTGCAGACGGACTATATCGATCTGTACCAGCTTCATGGCGGTACCATAGAAGATCCAATAGATGAGACGATTGAGGCCTTCGAACTATTGAAGCAACAGGGTAAAATTAGGTGGTATGGAATTTCATCGATTCGACCAAATGTCATTCGCGAATATATTAAGCGATCTAGTATTGTGTCGGTGATGATGCAATACAGTCTGTTGGATCATCGTCCGGAAGAGGAGATACTGAAGTTGTTAGCTGATCACCATATTAGTGTAATCAGTAGAGGAGCTTTGGCTCAAGGAAGATTGCTTGGAAAGAAAGAAGGAGATTATTTGCAATTCAGTTCGAGTGAGGTACTCAAAGCCGCTAAAGCCATTCATAAACTAGCCGGAAAGTTGGATACATCGGATACTGCTGTGGCATTAGCCTATGTACTCGAAAATCGGGCAGTAGCTTCGGCCGTAACAGGCTTTCGTACAGAAGAGCAGTTAGATCAAGGTTTAAGCATTTTGAAAAACCGGCCGAAACTATCATCTGATGAACTGCAGGTGTTAAGAACGCAAGTCCGAAGCTTTACCTACGATAGCCATAGATAGAATAAACCCACAAACCAAATAAAATCAAGATGAACTATAAAAAACATGTATGGAGTAGCCTGATTGCTATCGTAGCAATCGTTTTTACAACAAGCGTTTTAAAAGCGCAAGATAGGCCGGAAGAAAAATTAGGTTGGAAATTAGGCGCCCAGGCCTATAGTTTTAACCGATTTACTTTCGCCGAGGCAATTGCTAAAGTAGATAGCTGTAAATTGAAGTATATTGAAGCTTATCCAGGTCAAACTATTGGTGGTGGGATAGAAGGTAAAATGGATTTCGCCATGAGCAAAGAAAAAAGAGCGCAGGTTTTGCAATTGTTGAAAGACAAAGGAATTACCTTGGTTGCTTTCGGTGTTGTAAGCGCCGATTCGCCGGAAGCTTGGCGTCAACTTTTTGAGTTTGCCAAAGCCATGGGTATTAAAAACATCAATACTGAGCCTAAGCAAGAAGATCTTCCTTTAATCGGAAAGTTGGCTACTGAGTTTAAAATCAAAGTATCCATTCACAACCATCCGAATCCAACCCACTACTGGAGCCCCGAAATTGTGTTAAATGCTATCCAACTGGCAAACAGTAAATATGTAGGCGCTTGTGCCGATATTGGCCACTGGGTACGTTCCGGTTTAGATCCCATAGAATGTCTACAAAAGTATAAGGGACATATCAACCATTTACATTTTAAAGATTTGAACGAAAAATCGAGAAATGCACATGATGTACACTGGGGTACCGGCGTTGGTAACATAAAAGGGGTGATGCAAGAATTAAAAAACCAAAAGTTTAAAGGGATGCTTTCAGCGGAATACGAATACAATTGGTTAGCCAATTCTGCAGATATCGCGGCTAGTGCTGAAAACTTCCGCAAATTAGTGAAAGACTTAGAGTAGGATAAGTTTAAGCTATACGTTGTAAGTTATACCGTATAGAATGGAGCCATTGCACACCGCAGTGGCTTTTTTATTTACAAATCAACGTAAAATTTTTTTTGAAGCTACCGTGTCACAGCAAGGCGGGGATTTCGTTTATTATTACAAACATTTCCACTGATTTTAAATACATCAAGAATTTATTATATTCGCCTTAATTATCATATATTCTTATGAATAAACAATTTTCCTCAAATACGCCCCCTCCGGTAGCCTAAAGGCTAAATAACCGGATTTATCATTTTCATGTTCTCACTTTTTCAGTGAGGGGATATTGTCTACATTTTCATGTGACCATTCAAGGTTGTTTGGCCTCTAAGCAGGTATTAACGTAATTATTTTCTAACAATCTTGAAATGGCAAATTTAAAATACATCATAATGGTCTTAATGGGAGGCATCATGTATGGTACGATGTCCTCGTTCGTAAAGTTATTCTATTCACGCGGGTACCATGCCGCTGAACTATCCTTTTCACAAGCATTCTTGGCAGCAGTATTTCTCGGGACAGCCCAATTCCTTTCCCGTAAGGGAAAAGTACGCCTCACACGGAATGAATTTATATCTCTTTTAGCAACAGGCGGAGCGATTGGTCTCACCAATTATTTATACTATCAGTCCGTAAGCTATATTTCCGCATCACTTGCTATCGTAATTCTTATGCAGTTTACATGGTTCAGTTTATTACTGGATTGGGCTGTGTTCGGTAAAAAACCAAATAAGTCGGAATTGCTGACGGTTGTTTTCATTCTTATCGGCACGGTTATGGCCGCAAACCTTTTCGGAGAAGATGTCCAATCCCTCTCGTGGATCGGTATTACCTTGGCACTTTGTTCATCGTTGACCTATGCCATCTATATCGTTGCGAATAGTAGGGTTGGCCACACGGTGGGTTGGTTGCCTAAAAGCATGGTAATCATGGCGGGTTCTGCATTGACTATTTTCATCATCAATGTAAAAACCATTTTGGCGGGAAGCTATTTCAGCTATGAATTTGCAATGATGGCAGTTTTTCTTGCCATCATCGGAACGACCATTCCTACAGCGCTTTTTGCAGCCGCTATTCCAAAGATCGGGGCAGGCATCAGCTCCATACTAATGACGATCGAGCTTCCCGTTGCCGTCCTTTGTGCAAGCATCGTCCTGAATGAACAACTAGGGTTCGTGCAGATTGTAGGCATACTTGTGATGTTGGCAGCAATATCGACAATGAATTATTATAAATCACTAAAAAACAAAAAAGAAAAGCAATCAGGTTCTGCATTGTCTCCATAATTTAAGCATTATATGTACCTGGTTTAGCCATTTATCTATTTTAGTATGCTTCTACGGAATTGATTTGGGACGCGGTTGTTGCAAGCGCTTAGATCCGACCTTGAGCCGTGCTCCATCCGTGTCCCATTCGCCCTATATCCCAGTGATATCCTTATATGGTACGTAAAAAGGCCCAAAACACGGCTTTTTAAGCAATACCTATCGGACTCCTATCGAACTAAGCTATAGATGCGATCAAGCATGAACAAAGATCGTGTAAAGCAGTTTGGGCCCCTCGCTTGTACCTCTTTTGGAGATGGCTTCGGTGGTTCGATTCACCTTGGTCGGAGCTCAATGGGGACTCGTGGCGAGATCCTTGGGGAAACACTCCATTAAGTGCGCCTTCAGCCCCGCTCAAGTTAGCTCGCTGGGGAGAGGATGGGGAGGGGCGAGGGAGTAACTAGATAGCTTTTCAGGGATCTTATCTTCGAGAGGTGCTTAAATAGTATCTACGACGTTCTGTCTTATGCCTGATGATTCATCGAATCCACGTGGTAATCCCTTTTTATTCCATTCAATTACCCCTTAACTCCGTACCAAATTCGTAAGTTTATTAGGTGCTGTTCAGGTTTTACCAGATTTTAGTCAGGTTTATCTGATAAAAAGCTGATAGGATCTGGTAAATATCTGATGAAATCTCGAATTTGGCACGAATTTAACCTGAAGTTGGTTATGCCTTTTAGACTTTGGCATGCTAAGCAGCGCAGCTTCAGGCAGTGTATATGTGCTTAGTCTTACATTTAAATACAAGTAGGTAGCTGTCTCCGTTATCTTTTTTGAACTGTTGATGATTTATAACATCACTTCGAGGGGGTGTTTTTTATGAACGAACACGAAATGATCCATTTACGAGTTCCGAAATCATGAAGATTTTATTTAAGTTATTTTTATAGTCTCGAATTGCGAAAGCAATATTATAAAGAGGTTATGAAAGTGTTAAGCGTTATATAAAATGCTGATTTTATGCTTAATATTCCAATGACAAGGTATGTCTAACAATTCAATCCTTGTTTAGTCTTAACACTATATTAACAATAGATATATATAAGAATAATACGAACTTAACATTCTGTTTACCTGTTCTTGCGTCCTTTGTAGCGGAATATTACAAGTTACATGAAAGTCAAGACCCTAATCTTTTTAACTCTATTATTTAGCGGTTCAATTACTTTTGCTCAACAAAAGGGAATCGTTAGTGGTGTTGTGGTAGATGCTTCATTAAATAATGAAACCATGCCCGCGGTGTCCGTCGCCGTGCAAGGTACCAAGTTGGGTGCCAATACAGATATCGACGGAAAATTCAAATTAGAACTTAATCCTGGAACTCATATCCTCGTGTTTAGTTATGTAGGTTACCAAACTTTACGGGATACAGTCACTGTAAAAGCAGGAAACAACATTAATCTTAATGTCGCCATGGCCTCCGATGCACAGATGCTCGATGATGTAGTGATTGTTGGTGAAGTAAGAAAGGATACTGAATCGGCTTTGTTAAGAAAGCAGATGAACTCGGCTGTGATTACGCAAAGCATTGGCTCACAGGAAATGAGCCGAAAAGGTATCAGTAATGCAGCCGTTGCTATTACGAAAGTAACTGGTATTGCGAAACAAGAAGGGACAACGGGTGTATTTGTTCGTGGTTTAGGAGATCGTTATAATAATACCTTGTTAAATGGTTTGCCGTTGCCATCGAATGAGCCAACAAGTAAGAACATCTCGTTAGATTTATTTGGAACGGATGTTATTCAATCAATTGGCATTAGTAAAACATATACTGCAGAGGACTATGGTGATGTTGGAGGTGCTACTGTTAACATTCTTTCGAAAGAACACGTTGGTAATCCTACATTAAGCGTAGAAATTGGTGGTGGTTTAAACACAAATGCTTTTCGGTCTGATTTTAAAAGAGCAGATAACTGGAAGCGCTTTGGTTTCTATAATATCAAGCCACCTACTACGCTGCAACAATATACTTTCGGGAGTAAATGGTCGCCTAATACTGTTGATAAGCCTTTTAATTATGACTTTTCTATTCAAGGGGGAAAAAGTTTTCAGATAGGCCAAGAAGGGAGATTAAATGTTTTTGCAACTGTCTCTCATAAAAACAATTATCAGTTTAGAGAAGGTTCTGAGAAAGTAATGGGTTCAAGGGTTGATATCGTCAATGCCGATTACTTCAACATAGAGAAGAATGTTTACGAGACGAATACCACTGGTATGTTCAACCTAGATTATCGAGTTAATTCAAAAAACCGATTAAGGTGGAATAGCATATTCATTAATGGCTCTTCTAGTGCTGTGAATGATTATGATGTGGCTCCATTAGATGAACCAATACAATTTACACGACAAACATTGACCCAGCAAAACCAATTATTCTTGAATCAGTTGCTCGGAGAACATCAATTAAAAGAACGTTTATCTTTAGACTGGGGAGCATCTTATGGTATCGTCAATGCTGATATGCCTGATCGGATTACTAGTACCTTATCAACTAGTAACAGTGGAGGTTTTGAGTTCAACAATTCTCAGGTAAATAATCAGAATAGGTATTTTCAATATATTAATGAGAAAGAAGTCGCAGGGAGATTTGCTTTTAATTATAAGCTGTTTGAAAATGAAGCAGGGGAATACGACGGAAAACTAAGTGTGGGTTACACCGGACGGTATAAAAAACGGGATTTCGAAGCTACTCAAATTAACGCTCGCATCCAACAGTCCGGCATAGCAGCTGATCCTAACAATCTAGATGCATTTTTGAATGCAGATAACTTTACAACTGCTACTGGTACAGGTCCAACGTTTCGCTTTGAAACCGCAAGAGTTTTAAGTTTGGTTCCCCAAACATACGACGCTAATTTAAATATACATGGTGGCTTCGCCCTTTTTGAGCATAGTCCAAACAAAAAACTTACCTATACATTGGGGTTAAGAGCAGACAAGGTCTTACAAAAAATGACATGGGACGTAAATATTCTGCAACCCATAGTAGATTTTGATCAAGCGGACATTGATAAAATTTTTATATTACCTGAAGCTACTCTTAAATATGCTTTGTCGGAAAATCAAAACTTACGAGTAGCAGCTAGTAAATCTTATACGCTTCCTCAATTCTTAGAAAAAGCCCCTTTTCAATACGAAGATGTGACATCTTTGACCTTCGGAAACGGAGCGTTAAAGCCCGCAGACAATTATAATTTAGATATCAAATGGGAGCAGTTTCCAAGTTCTGATGAATTATTTTCGGCAGGAATCTTTGGTAAATATATCAAAGATCCGATTAGCCAAACATTAATCACGTCAGCGGCATCGAACTTGTTTTCATTTCTAAATGCTGGAGATTATGCTTACGTATTTGGTGCCGAAGTAGAGATGAGAAAGAACATTGCTGGCGGTTTTTCGGGAGGGATGAACGTAACTTATATGTATAGTCGCCAAGAGTTGGATCCCGAGAAAGTTGCGGAAGAGACCGACTACACAATGAGTGTTAATTTTAATGGTGATCATGATCGCCTACAAGGAGCCTCGCCTTTGTTGGTGAATGCAGACTTGACTTATAAGTTAAATACTGGAAAAATCAGGCCAACTGTTGCTGTCGTAGGAAATTACTTCTATGATCGAATTTTTTCATTGGGAGCTTTCGGTAGAGGGAACATAGTAGAAAAAGGCTACCCTACTTTGAATTTTATTTCAAACACTGCAATAAATGAAAGATGGGAGGTAGGATTGAAAATTAATAACTTATTAAATAATGAAGTGCGTATGGAACAGGAAAATACCGATCAAAGTGTAGAGGTATATAACTACAGGAGAGGATTGGACTTTAGTTTAGGTATTAAATACAAGATTTTTTAGACAAAAATAAAAACAGAAAACAACAGAGTTATTCATTCAAAATGACAATTATGAAAAAATTATTCTTAAGCATGATGGTTATCGCAACTATGTTTGCAAGCTGTAGCAGCGATGATGATAATAATCCAGGCCCTGATGGTGGAGAAATTACTTTTGAGGATGGTATTATTAGTGGAAATATCGATAGAAACGCTCGTGTAACCGCGGGGAGAACATATACTTTGCGTGGTCCGGTCTATGTTAAGTCAGGAGCAACCTTAACAATTGAACCAGGTGTGCGTATTGAAGCGGAATATTCAGAGAATGTAACAAATGTAGCTTTTTTAGCTGTTGAACGAGGTGCTATGATCAATGCTGCCGGAACAGCGGAAAATCCAATAGTATTTACTTCAGGCGCTGCTACACCTGCTGCTGGGCAATGGGGTGGCATTGTTATTTGCGGAAATGCTGGCACTAATAAAGGTGCAAATGCACAAGCAGAAGTGGCTGGTTTGATATATGGCGGTAATAATAATACTGATAATTCAGGTGTCTTATCACACATCATTATTGAGTATTCAGGCAATAAAATTAATGACGAATCTGAATTCAATGCGCTTACGTTATACGCTGTTGGTAACGGGACTACTGTAAACAATATATTTATCAATCAAGTTTCCGATGACGGTGTAGAATGGTTTGGAGGTTCGGTAAATGCTGAAAATTTGACAGTGATCGGGTCGCAAGATGATTCCTTTGACTGGGCTGAAGGCTGGAATGGTAGAGTGACGAACTTGTATGCTGATCAATCTGCAGCTACAACTTATTCTTCAGATAGCCGTGGCATTGAAGCGGACAGCAACCAGGATAATCCAACTTTAGCTCCTGTTTCAAGTCCGACGTTAACAAATTTAACATTAATAGGTCGTAATAGCACCTCTGTAACTTCGGAAGCGGGAATGATGTTGCGTCGTGGTACATTAGGCTCAATCACCAATGTTTATCTAAAAGATTTTATCGCTGGAGAAGGCGTTGTTGCAAGTGGTGCAGAATCTTTAGCTCATTTTCAAGCTAATAAAGTGAAACAAGTTCGTTTTGATAACGTACCAAATAAAGGTACTGCTGGAACGTACGAAGAAGATCCTAACGCTACGGGCGCTGGTAACGGTGCTGCTCGTCCTAATTGGTCAACTTGGGCTGAGTCGCATTTAACTGCCAACTAGTCTATTGTTAACATAAATGCTTTAAAGCGGCTATCTAACAGGATAGCCGCTTTTTTGTTATCTATACTTGGATGTTTGATATAGGATGACTGTTAGGTTTAACTAAAACCTCACTTCAAAGAGGTTCGTCCTTATAGCAAACACTATTGGCTTTATAATAAACACATTCAGATTTAATTTAAAGTTGTTTGCCTTTATCTTGTTTCCGTACAACTTTGCCTTAATTCCGGTCGTCTTTACTTCAAAGTCGGTTGGGTTTATGATGAATCCTTTTGGGTTTATTTCATTGCTGTACGACTTTGTAGCAAAGTTGATCGACCTTATATGAAGGACGTTTCCATCTATAATAAAGTCATATGGGTTTATAGTAAAAACCGTTGACTTTACTATAAAGACAATTGGGATTACGTTAAAGTCAATTGGAATTGAGGTAATTCCGTACTTCTTTAAAGCAAAGCTAATTGCCGTTACATTTATGTTGATCGGCTTTATAATAAAGGTGATCAAATTTGTATTAAATATGGTTGTCTTTATGACGATCCCGGTTGACTTTACATCAATACTAGTTAGGTTTGTTTTAATGTCATTTGGGATGGGATTGAAACTGGAGGGAATAGGGAGTAGTTAGTAATGAATAGGACTTAAATGAGGACGTAAGGTATGTTCCCAACTAACAGGTTCCCTTGTTCACTGGGGGAGGTGAATAGAGAGTAGTTAATAGGACTTAAATTAGGACGTAAGGTATGTTCCCAACTACCAGATTCCCTTGTTCACTGGAAGGAGATGAATAGGAAGTAGTGAGTAGTTAATAGTGAATGGAGTAGGAGTTAAATGAGGACGTAGGGCCTATTCCCAACTAACAGGGTCCCTTGTTCACTGGAAGGAGGTGAGTAGTGAGAAGGGAGTAGTTAATAGTGAATAGGACTTAAATGAGGACATAAGGCATGTTCCCAACTACCAGGTTCCCTTGTTCACTGGAAGGAGGTGAGTAGTGAGAAGGGAGTAGTTAATAGTGAATAAGACTTAAATGAGGACGTAAGGTATGTTCCCAACTACCAGGTTCCCTTGTTCACTGGAAGGAGGTGAGTAGGGAGTAGTTAACAGTGAATGGGGTAGGACTTAAATGAGGACGTAAGGCCTATTCCCAACTACCAGGTTCCCTTGTTCACTGCGGGAATATAGCGTACTGCCTATAGCCTAAAAAAAATAACATTCCTTTAACATTTAAACGACGTTCTGTTTAACTCTCCATGCTAGTTTTATGCCAGGAAAGCCTTACTTTTATGGAACTTATTCTTCGTCGTAAACTAAGCAGAAAGTGGATGAACTTCTTCTTTATTACCTGTCTTTTGTTTTTGGTTGTGAAGCGATATTTTCAAGTTTGTCGTGTTCCTACACAAAGTCATTCGTTTATTAGCTTCAATACCCATCCTCCTGAAGAATTGCCCATCAATTATGAGGGTGAATTTTCCGTCATAACTTATAATATAGCGGGTTTGCCACAGCTTATTTGCAGCGCTGTTACCGAGCGTTCGTCAAGTATTGCAGAAATTGGGCGTCGATTGAATGATTATGATATTGTTCATGTGCAGGAAGACTTTAACTATAATAGCTTCTTGTACTATAGTGGTAATGAGCATCCTTATAAAACCAAAACGAAAGGAGGCGTACCTTTTGGTGATGGTTTGAATACACTCTCAAAATATCGTATTACGGAAATACACCGCATTCCTTGGAATAATTGCACAGGGGCGGACTGTTTGACACCTAAGGGTTTTACGTTTAGTAAGATTGAAGTAGGGAAGGGCGTATTTATCGATTTTTATAATGTACACGCAAATGCGGCGGATGATCCGGCCGCTGCTGCCGCGAGACGGAAGAATATGATTCAACTGTCCAATTATATTAAAGAGCACTCAGGCGATCGAGCGGTCATCGTTATGGGTGATTTAAATGCGCACTTCTGCTATGAACATGACAATATTCGCGATCTGCTTGCCCAAAATGGTTTGAAAGATGCATGGGTAACGCTCAAGGCTAAGGATAGCTTCCCCGCTTTCAAAAAATTTGTGAAAGAGGATATTTTGAAGTTGACTGACGACTGTGAGTCTATCGATAAGATACTCTTTCGAAGCAGTGCTGATCTGTTGCTGACTCCAAATGCCTACCGTTTCGAGAACGAGAAATTCAATAATAAAGAAGGAATACCGCTCTCGGACCATTGCCCCGTGAGTTTATCGTTTAGTTGGCAGCAACGTAGTTATTAGTTGTTGGTTATTAGTTATTGGTTATTAGTTGTTGGTTATTGGTTGTTGGTTGTGGGTTATTGGTTGTGGGTTGTGGGTGTGAGTTTTCTTCCTGTCTTTATGTTCTAGCAGGTATCAAGTATCAAGACACCAGCCTACCGGCAGGCAGGTAAGTATCAGGACATAAGTATCACGACTTTCCGTTCTATGTCAACTATTTTCCTGTTCAACTACTCAACAACTTAACTACTTAACAACTCGGCGACTTAACTACTCAACTAACCCCAAAAATGCCTCATAATAAGCTTTGACCATTTTCTTCCAACCGAAGTGTCTTTTTGTATAATTAACCGACGCTGTCTTTTTCTCCTCGTCGCTAGGTTTCTTCATAAACTCGTTTAGTGTCGTAATCCATTCTTCTGCTTGTTCTGATGGTAACAGATAACCGTTCTTCCCGTGTTTTACAGCGTCCGAAATACCTCCTGTGTGGGAGGCAAAAACAGTTGTTCCACATAAGGCAGCTTCCAAACAAACCAGGCCAAAGCCCTCCATATCACCCTCTACTTCGATATTGGGCATAATAAAGGCACTTGCATGATACAGGATGTTCAGAATTTCATCGAACGGCAATCGTCCCAAGTGTTTGGCTCTTTTTCTTATTTCAGGCTTGCTTAATAACTGACGCAATTTCGGCTCATCGGTGGCCGCACCTAGAAATAACGCAAGTTTGTTTCGGAAAAAGGGTGGAAGGAATTTAAAGAAGCGTTCTTGTTTGGTTGCTTTCCAATGAAACGGCCCTATAAAGAGCAATAAATAATCATGTTGCAAATGAGGCATTACGCGTTCGACAAACCAAGAAAATCCCTTTCTCTTAACGGGCCTGCCCATGGCTACCAATAATTGTTTTCCACGAATATCCAAACGGTACCTTGCTTGGAAATCGTCATGGAAATTTAATGAGAATTTATGTTTAGGTATTTTTTCATCGACACCGTTTGAAATGACTCGTAGCTTTCCCGTAGCGATCCCCACGCTTTGTGCGGCTTGGGCCGTAGCTTTGCTTACTGCCACGATAAGATCAAAGCGATTCAGTTTTGGGAGAATAAATTTCCTATATAAAAAACTCGGAAAGACGACGTCTAAACCATGTATGGTAACCGTGTGTTTAATGTGCGGATTGAATCGACAGCACAATAAATAATAGGAGGCAATCAATGCATCATTAAAATGGATAAGTTTAATATTGGGATGCTGATTGATAAGATGTCTTATGTTTTTTCCGAGTGCTAGAAAAAAGCTCAGCCGGCTACCGATGCCTTTGTATATTAACTCGTGCACCGTACACCATTTTCTCATACCCACTACCAGTTCATAGCTTTGCTTTTCCATACCGCCGGTAGTAGGGGGATATTTATGACTTACAAATAGAACTTCCATGAATAATTATACTGCTTGCAGTTGCGGGGCCTTTCTATGATATACAACATAACTGATACCGCCAAAAAGTAACCAAACGAGTTGTCGAGCCCGCCGGACAACGGAGACGCTAAGCCATAGGCTGCCCGTTATACCAATAAATTCTAACATAAATTGATTGCCATACTCTTCAATACCGATTTGCCCCGGAATTATTGCGCCTGCTGATTTAAAAAAAATAACGCCCATATCCATGGCTAAACTTTCAATTACGTCAATATTGATATCCAGCGAATGCAAGATGAGCAGGAATTCAAGGGAACCGACAAACCAATGGAGCGAGAAAAAGAGAAACGACAGCCATAGCGCCTTTTTCTCTTGGTGATAGTATAACTTTGTTTCGGATAGGGTAGTTGTTAGACTTAATTTGAGTTGACTAAAACGGGTTGTAAGTTTCTTATGCAACGATTTAGTAAGGCGAAATATTAAGAAAATAAGCAGACTGATGACTAAAAAAACAATCACAAAATAAGGGAAAAAAGACGCTACTTGTCGATTAAAACTATCGTCGCTGCTCTGCTTAAGTAGAATAGCTACCGCTAGTGCCGACAACAGAAGCTGCGAAGCGATCATCAGAAAGCGTGAAACGATAACCGATCTAATAGCCGATTTTCTTTCGATCATATAGGGTTTCAACAATTCGGCCTTTAGAAAATCGCCCCCAATAATGCTACTGGGATTAAAAAGGCTCACCGTTTCACCAATAAGTCTGATCCAAAACAATTGATAAATGTTGATTCTCTTTCGCTGGTCTCCCAAGCAATAAGCCCAGGCCAGAGTGCCTAGGAGATACGCGAGGCAGGTAAGGATCAAAACCCAGCAAAAACCCCAACCGATATGTGCTAACGACCGGGTTACCTGCGTAAGGTCTGTATGAGCAATGTAGATTCCTAAAGAAATAACAACAGATAAGAATAGTATAATTTTAATAAATCGAAGCATTCCGGTACTAAGAGGTTAGTTTGTAAATGCTGGGAACTTTGCCCAACTGCTCAATATCGTTAAAGTAAATGTCCGCTAGCCGCTCCCAGTTCCGTTTTGTGCTTTCTTGTATGCCAAGCATGCTGAATTGCCGGTGAATCGTTTTTTTATTCAATAACGTTTCTATACAGTCTACAAATTCTCCCTCACTGTTAGGATTGCAAGCAAAGCCATTAACACCATTTTCTATTAGATCTTTGGAACCCCCACCGTTGGCAATGACACAAGGCAGGCCGGGGGCCTGTGCTTCTAAAATAACATTGCCATAAGTTTCACTAACAGATGGGAAGACAAAAATGGAACTCGATGCATAAAGACTTGCTAATTCGTCGTGACCAACATGGCCTAAAAAGATTGCTTCAGGCATATTGCTTTCGCATGCTTTTCTTGCGGATCCATCTCCTACAACTAAAAAATTACATGCAATTCCTCGTATTTTAATTAATCGATAAATTTTAAAGAGCATTTTTAGGTTTTTTTCCCATACCAAGCGGCTTACAAACAAGAGTGTAGGCTGTTGGTTCCCGGTTATTTTTTCAAGCTTTGCCAGATCCTTTTTCAGCGGATTAAACAATGTATTGTCAATTCCTCTTTCCCATAGCAACATCTTCGATGCTTGAATGCCGTAATTGATTAGTTCCTGTTTAATGGATTTTGTTGGAACATAAATGCAATCACATTGATTATAAAATAATTTTTTCTTCGACGAAACATATCGCTTAACCGGGCCGATAAGAAAAGGCAAATGTTTCAAGTAGTAGTCTATATATGAAATAAAGTGGGTGTGATAAATGCTGACGACCGGGATATGCCGCTTGCTGGCGTAAGTGACCGCGAAATGCCCCAAAAGAGAAGGGGTAGCGATGTGTACGATATCCGGACCGAATGTATCTAGTTTACGGATTAATCTTCTTTTTATTAAGGAAGGAATCGATAACGTATAATTCTTATTGGAAGGAATGGTGATAGTTGGAACTTTAAGCGAAGGAAAGTCTAACAGCTGATCCGGGCCATCACCATAAATAAACATGAATTCAAAACGATCGAACGGAATCCTCTTAATAAGCTGAAACATCGTTCGGGATGCCCCATCTTTATCTTCATGCAAGATTTCCGCAAAAAACGCTACTTTAATTTTTCGCATAGCATATACTTCGTATTTATAAAGCTATCGGTTTAAATTAATAATAGCATTAATCAATTGTTATGAATTCGTCATGTAATGAAGAAAATCTAGCCGATAGCCTTGTTTTTTTCACAAAGGCATAATGCTTTTTTAAAATAGGCTTAACGCGGATACCTTAGATTTGTATCAGAGTTAAATAGTAATTGATTCATGTAAATTAGGTTTGGTTAAAATTGGGAAAAGGCTCGCTGTGAAGCGCGCCTTTTTTTGTTGTTATTAGCTGTTAGTTATTAGCTGTTAGTTATTAGCTGTTAGTTATTAGTTGTTAGTTGTTAGTTATTAGTTATTGGTTGTTAGTTGTTAGGTGCTATTATTAAACTCTATTCCTTCATGCTAAGTGTCAGGGTCATTTTTCCATAGTCAATGATACCTTGATATTGGGTGAGTATATCGCCGCCAATAACGCCGATTACAGGCTCGACTGAAAGATTCTCGTAGGCAAAATTAATAGAAGACAGATCCAGTACGGCCACTTCAAAATTTTTAAGGTGGAAAGTGCCGATTTGAAAATCAGGAAGTTGCCAAGTAAAGCTTTCCATATTAGTCGTACCCAAACCGGTAGATACGCGGTCACTGCTTTTAAGTTGCTCATTACCTATGTGACGCTCTACGATTGTTTTGTCGAATACAGTTTTGGACGCACCCGTGTCCAATACAGCTTTAAAGCTATGTTCGAAAACAACGACTTCCACCAATAAGTGGAAGCCGTCATCTTGAAGATTTAATAATGCTAGTGGTATTTTAATCATTAACGATATTAGTTTTTTAGATGATTTTACTCTCAGAAAGCACGTTATTCATGCTTCTCACGGCTTCGGCACTTTGTCTGAATTTAGCCTTGTCTTCTTCGTCCAATTGAAGAGCAATTATTTTTTCGGCGCCGTTTTTACCGATAATAACAGGAACTCCCAACGTGATGTCCTGCTCACCATATTCGCCTTCTAAATAAACAGAAGCCGTGAATAGTTTTTTCTGATTTCTGACAATACTTTCCACCATCCCGGCGATAGCTGCACCCGGCGCATACCAAGCAGAGGTGCCTATAAGTTTCGTTAAAGTGGCTCCACCTACCATCGTGTCGGCTACTACTTGTTCCTGTTGCTGTGCAGATAAAAACTGTGTCACTGGAATACTGTTCCAAGTGGCGTGTTTTATCAACGGAATCATCGTAGTATCACCGTGCCCGCCTATGACAATGGCGTTTAAATCGGAAGGAGAGGCTCCGGTATGCTGACTGATCTGATATTTAAATCGGGAAGAGTCCAATGCGCCACCCATACCGATAATTCTGTTTTTAGGTAAGCCAGTGGCTTTAAGGGTAAGGTAGGTCATGGTGTCCATGGGGTTAGAAACCACTAGAATAATCACCTCAGGCGAATATTTTAGCAGATTCTCGGCAACCGATTTAACAATATTTGCATTTGTTCCGATCAATTCCTCACGTGTCATTCCCGGTTTACGCGGTATACCTGAAGTAATAACAGCAACGCTTGATCCGGCAGTTTTTTCATAATCATTTGTTACCCCCGTGATTTTAGTGTCAAATCCTAAAAGGGCTGCGGTTTGCGAAATATCCTGCGCCTTGCCTTCGGCAACTCCTTCTTTGATATCCAGCAGTATAACTTCTTCTGCAAGTTCTTTCCTTGTGATATTGTCTGCAGCGGTTGCGCCTACGGCACCGGCGCCAATAACGGTGATTTTCATAAATTTCCGGAATTAAATGATTCGTTAAAATTATTGTTTTTTACCTCAGTTCCGCACGATGGTAAAATAGTAAAAAGGAATGGGAATGGCAAAACAAGTCGTAAGTTATAAGTCATAAGTTGTATGCTATTACTTATATGGGGTAAATCGTGTTACCGTTGCTACTAACAACTCAAAAACTTATAACGTATAACTAAAACGGATAACCAATAGCCAAGTTGAAGACCAAGTTATCACGTCGCCAATCAGGGTCTCTAAAATTAATTTTATTGAAAACCCAGCGCTGGCCATCCGGTAAATAAGGGATACGGAGTGGAATAGCAAGATCCGTTCTTAAAATGAGGAAAGTCAGATCAAAGCGGAGCCCCACGCCGCCGCCAACCGCTAATTCCTTAAAGAAATTCTTGGAAAATTTACCACCTTGAAATACCGTATCTGCATTTTGTAACCAAATGTTACCGGCGTCGATAAAGGCCGCCCAATCTAATATACTAACAATCTTAGACCGATACTCTAAATTGAATTCCATGCGGATATCACCGGTCATATCCGGAACGAAATTATCGTTTCCAAATCGCTCGGGGTTATAAGATCCCGGACCAATTGCCCGGGCTCTAAAAGCACGTAGACTGTTAGGCCCACCCGCAAAGAACTGCTTCACATAGGGAAGTCGAGTCGAATTGCCATAGGAATAACCATAACCAAACAAAGCACGAGCGGCAAGCGTCCGATTTTGCCCCAGTTTCATATAATGACGGTACTCAATTTCGGTTTTAATATATTGCGAAAATGCAGCGTTAAAAATACTGTCTTGCTTCCCTTTTTTTACGTTTGATCCCAAAATCAAGCCAACGGTATTGGCGGAAAGATCCAAACCACCGGAAAAGTAAAAGGTATGTTTCCTGTCGGTTTCCATGGTATTGGTATAGGTAAATTTGTAGTTCGGACCAAAGGTGAACTGTCGGTCGATCGCTCTTTGTAAATAGGGAAACTCTGTAGCTAAGCTATCGTAAAAGCGGGTTACATTTACCGGTTGCACGTAAGCAACGTCTAATACGTTCAGTTGATGTGTTTTTTTTGCGGATTCCTGCCAGTTATAGCCCCATGCAAAACGTAACGAATTCAAACGGTAGGCCTGTCTTCTATTTAGAAATTCGTAGCCTACCAGCGTGGTAGTATGCGGGACGAACCGACGCGTAGGCTCCCAACCAAAAGGAGCAATGATACGTGGCCAAGTTAAGGAGGCTTCTAAACCATAACGGTAAAAATTGGAGTTGATATTGATACCACCACCTGATTGCACTTCGTAGCCGCCATAAGCAGTTAAACGTAAAAGTTCGGCTCCTTTGAACGCATTTCGATGACTCCAGCTGACGTTAACCTCGGAACCATTGTAAACAGCAGCTGTTTTACCAAGCAATTCAACACGTACAGCCTTTTTTTGTTGTGGCGTAAGGTAGTAATGGACATCTAATTTATTGCTTTTTCCACGATCGGCCAACATAAAGTTATTTTTAACAAAGCGGAAAGTTCCCATTCCGACAAGCTGGCTAATCGTTTGATTTTGCCGATCTCGGTTATAAAGATCGCCTTTATGGAAAAACATCGTTCTGGCGAGTGCAAACTTTCGAAAGGTCCGATGTGGATCTATAAAATAAAAGCCTTTGTATTCTTCGGCATCTTTGGGAGTAGCCACTTCATAATTACCCTGAACTAGTGAATATTCCGGATAAATGAAAATGTTGTTGATCGTATAAGGTTGTTTCGCATTTTTTGGTGTTTCCTCTTTTAGTTTGACATTCATGTCTACCATGTGATTGCCAATCATACTGTCTACCTGTACCAAAAGGTGATCAGGGCTGAAAAAATAATAACCTTTATCCTTGAGGATATTATCAATCCGCTCGCGTTCCGCAATGATCCTATCCAAGTTATAAGGTCTACCGGGCACCAAAAGCGATCCTTCCTGCGCTAATTTTAACTCCCTTCCAATCTGTGTAGTTGTGTCAGCTTCATACGTTACTTTATTGATACGGTAAATTTTATTGGTCGTAGCTACATAGTTCAGCGTCGCCTTTCTGTTTTCAATAGTCGTATCTGTCGTTACATAAGCATTAAAGAAGCCGATGTTTTCCAACCTATTCCTGACGAGATTTTCATTGTACGGAACATTTACATCTTGGAGCAATACCGGAGGTTCACCTACTTTATTTTTCAACCAGTGTTTAAATCCTTTGTTTTTCTTGGGCTGACCGGCAATGTTATAGAAATAGAGTTTGGTACGTAAGCCTAAAAACTTCTTATTCGGACGCGGCCGTAGCACCCCCTCCAGTCGTTCGGTTAGCGGTCCTCTATACTGGTCCGGAATCGAATCGTTATTCAATTCCACCTCACCTTTCACATACAAGTTTTCACCTTCCTTTAAATACTTGATATTACTACAGGAAGCAAAAAGTACTGAAATCGCTATATATGTGTATATTTTAATTCTCATCGTTGCTCTTCTCTGATGATTCTTGCTCTGTAACTTCATCCTCATTCCGGTAGGCTTTGTTTAACTTTTCGACGTGATCCGCAGGTATGTCTTCTTTCTTTTCTTCGGCCACCCCATCTTCTTTCTTCGTCTCCTTAGGTTGATGGTCATTGCGGCGCTCCACACTATCCTGGCCGTTTTCATCCTCCTCATCATTTTTTTCCAAATGCTCTTTCATCTCCTCTGCTCGTTCTTCATTAAGCTTTTGAATGCGCTTAGCGCTCATAAACAGCTCCCTGAATTCATCGTAATTCATATTGATAATGAAACCCAGCCCGGTCTCAATAAATTGGCCCTGTAGGGTTACCTGATATTGATTTTTTCGATATACACGGGCGATATAACGACCGTCTCTTGATAATTGGTATTCAACCGAGATATCACCCGCAATATTCGTAGCCTTTTGACCAGGTTGCGTAGCTCCTTCTAATTCAAAATTGGAGCCGACGGTCACTTTCAACCGATCATCTAACATTCGTTTTGAAACCCCGACGTTTAGATCTGTCCGATTTTGCGCTTGCCCCGTGCTATAGTCATCCGCAGTAGATTGTAGATCAAAATTCAATTCTACACCGGCAATTAGATCACCGGCCATTTTATTTAGCTGACTTGTTAACAAACTACTAACGCTGGATCGTACCATCGTTTCAGTGCTGGATCCGCCTGCACTGGAGAAAGGATTCTCAGCGATAAACCTACCTAATACAATCAGAGCAAAGGTCTGCTTGTTCATCTCCGAAGGGTTGTCTCGTAGTTGTGCCAGTTTTGCTTCTACATTTTGGGTCACATCTTGCGATACCGTATTGGCATTTCCGCCGGTTCCCAAATCAATGTCAAAAGAAATCTCGGGTTTTAACATTTTGCCCCCTATATGAAGATTGACATTGAAAGGAAGGCGTTGTCGATAATAATTTGCTTGCGTGCCGGTAACCTGTACCAAATCAATCGGTTGTGCTTGCAAGGTATAAACTGCCGTCATATTAAGATCAGCGTCCATAATGTCGCCACCCCAAGTGATTGTACTTCCTTTTTTAAAGTCAAATCTTCTTTTGATCATATTAAAGGATAGGGAATAGTTACCTTCTTCCACTTCGTAAGTTCCGGCAAGGGTCATCTCGCCGCCCGGATTGATACCGAAGTTAAGTAGAGCCTGGCCTTTGACAAATAATTTATCGCCGGTTCCGGGATCAACGATCACAGTAAAGGCCGCGTTTCTATCCACATCGATATTTAAGGATATGTTCATCCCGGTAATGGTATTGCCCGTCGTTTCGGTTGTATCGTAAACCGCTAAGATCTCCGCGCTATCTCGAGGACTCAAACTAGTAAATTCTACAATGCCCTCACGTTCCACTAAACCGGGATCCGTTTCTGGCATGGTCAGTGTCATGTCGGTATTTTCATTGACTCTTAAGGTACCATTCACAGACGGACTCATGGCTGCGCCACGGATACGCAGGTCGGTATCGATGTTCAGTTTTCCATAGAATAAGTTGTTATCGACCTCTGTAGAATTTAAAACCTGGAAATCATCAGCTTTTACGTCCATACCCAAAGCAAATTCGGTATACGTCTTTGTTCTGATATTGCCATTGATAATCGCTTTATTACCAACACTATCAGTCAAGGTAAATTGTTTAAAGCTGATGCCTCGATCATTGAAATTAATCCGCTGCTGATCCATGTTAAACGTAGCGTTTAGCATGGAAATATTCATTCTGGCTCGGTTAAAGATCAAATCGCCGTTGATGATCGGTGCATCTAAACTTCCCGTTAAATCAAGCTTTCCGGAAATGCTTCCGGATGAGCGCCTTAAATTGCCGAAACTAAAGGCTTCGATGGTACTCATATTAAGATTATTAACCAACAAATCAAAATCCATCGTAGATTCGGCGTCAAGCGGTGTAATATAGTCGCCACTTAATTGAATATCGTTTCCTTTTCCTTGAATAGTAATATTCGCATTGTAGGTGTTTTCCTTCGCATTATTTATTTGAACGCCAATATCTCCAATAGTGTCTTTGCCAAAGTAGAAGTCGTTGATGGTTATATCGGATGTAAAAACGGGGTAGCCATCGAGTCGATCGACTAAGGCATTACCGTTTATTCCGCCACCTAAGTCTAAATTTGCACTTTCCACCATATTAGCAAAAGTTTCAATACGAAAGTTTTTGAAATTAACGGCTAAAGGTGAATTGGGTACGGAGTCTTGCGATGCAATAGTCATTTCTTGCCCATTTTGGCTGAGATCGAAGTGAGAAGCCAATAAACCTTTTGCGCCAAAGCTAATAGCGTTTTGGGGATTAACGGACCATTTGTCATAATTTAACATAAGGCCGTTTTCCTTTAAGGAAAAGAGAAAGTCTTCGGCACGGGCCTGTAGATTAGCGCCCAAATGATATTGCTCTTTACCTTTCTTATCTTTGATCCACAAACCCGCATCAATAGAACTGTTCTTTACGGTACCGCTTAAAAGTGTATTCATGATTTCGATACCGGATACTTTAATGTTATTAATAAGTGCAGCGTAGTAGAGTGTACTATCTAAAGTGTTGACATCAAAGCTAACATTTTGTATATCGGTGCCTGCATATACCGCCTTCGGTGCAACACCCTTAATGTTAATCGATTTGGTTTCGCTATTGAAGTTGCCGTCTAAAGTAATAGGTTGCATTTCGGTTAGTTCCGGCATTACACGGATGATGAGTGGTGACCTTCTGAAAGTTGCACCAAATTCGATTTGTGCAGGACTATATGCAGGAATGGTGTCCGGTAGGCCTGTCTTTTTATTAATGGCCGGATTGGGATTATAATACGTGTTTAGTATATCCTGAAAAGCATAGGATAAAGAAGTGAGTTTATAAGATCCAATCATATGTGCATGGAGAAACTCAGAACGTAATTGTAAGAGATTTTGACTACTGTCAGTCTGCGCAATCAAACTGATCGTGTCTAATACGTATCGATCAGTATTATAAGCGATAATAGCATTTGTTAAATCCAGCTTTCCATTGAGATAATCTGGATCGGCTGAATCAAAATTAGCAAGCAATTTGCCATGAAACCGGATATTGTCGTTGGTCAGGTTTAAATTTTTGGTGTTGATACTATCCACTAGTAGATCCATGTTAAACGTTGGGTATCGCTCTTTCAAGTTTGCAAATGCCTGCATTTCCAGGCTTATGTTTGGATCTTTACTGCTAAGCGATGCTTTTACATCGCCACTATTGGCTGTGGCCGCTAAGTTTATATTGGTATAGGTATAACCCAGGGCTTCCGCACGTATCAGCTTGGCTTTGGCATCTGCTACTAGTTTAGATGGATCAAGACCTTTCCCTTTGATTTGTGCAGCAAATGATATCTTTCCAAGTGTTGAATCCATCTTCATCAGATGACCTACATTCACATCTTGGATTGTAATATCTGCATCATAACTCGTATCCCTTTGGGCGGCATAGTTTGCTCGGAGATTTGCATTTCCCATAGATGATCGAAGATGCATGTTGGTAGTAAATTGATTAAGCCCTCCTTTGAACGTACCGTTCAAGTTCAGCTGTTTTGGCAATTCGATGCTATCAGGCAGCATGCTCTTCGCTACCAAGCGATCCAGGTCTCGCTTTCCGGTCTGTAGATCTTTTAATTGTAAATCGATATAGAATTTGTCGATGTCAGGTAATCCTTTTATATGTGCGCTGGCTTGCAAGCGGGTTTGATCTAAGGTTGTAAATGTCAAATTAGCTATGCGAAGATCATCAACACGCCCCTTTACGTTTCCGTCCACAAAAAAGGTATGGCCGAGTAGCGGCTTCATTACTTCCATCGTATCTAAATCCGGAACTAACAAGAGTACATCCTTCATTCCAATTTTACTCTTTTGGATATTAGCATTCAATTGAATTTCGCCAATGCGCTCCGTAATTTGTTCCAGCGAGGGATAGTTTACCCGGGCATAGTTTCGAATAAGGGTGTTAGGGGTTTCAATGTATAAGTCTTTTGCCTCCGCGCCTTTTTCTGTATAGACGAAATCAGCTTCCGCTTTCGTGATGGTAAAGCCACTTCTATCCTTGAAATTCAATTGGTTTAGCTTCCCACTTATCGAATCAATCGAAAAGAAAAAGTCAGACATTTTCAGGTCTACGCCCGTCATATCAAGATTTCCATAATCCATGCCCTTGGCCACTTTTGGCTGATTTGCGTCAAAATAAGCAAGTTTATTCTTTCCAATAATTAAGTCGGAGATATTTACTTGCCATTTTATAGGTGTGGTTTCGCCGGTATCAAGCGTAAAGGTGCTAGGGGTTGGTTTTTGTATCCTTCCAAAGGATACCTTTGCCGTATTGTTTTCTAATACGGCCTGTTTTATATCTATTCGCTCGCCACTCAAATCGATGTCTTTAAAATCAACCAAAAGTCGATCAAACAGAACTTGCGCATTTAAAGCACTTGCTTCGTCCACGTATTGTGCTTTGATATCTTCTAAGCTGACACTGCCAAGTTGAATGTCGGGGAGGGGAGCCTCTTCTCCAACGGCTGCTTCCACTCCTAAGTTTTTGCTAGATGGGATCGCTGTGGAGTCTGCTACCGTCCATTGTCTGATAGCTGTATTGACTCCTTGGATGTTGATCTTTGGAATCTCGAAACGCATTTTGTTCAGGTCGAAAGTCTTAATCCGTGTATCTAAATGGCCTAAATTGAAATCGGCATTGGTACCAATAACTTCGTCTTGATAAACGAGTCGAATACGGTTGAGATTAATCTTATCAATCGAAAACTCCATGCTGGAGGTTGTATCTTCCGGCTTAGGCTGCGTTTGCTCTTCACTAACAAATGCTCGCATAATGTAATCGAAGTTGAAGCTACTGTCAGGTAAAGTGCGGTCAATCTTGACGGTAATGCCTCTTAAATCGATTTCGTTTATTTCCACTTTGTTTTTTAGGAGCTTAAGTAGACTTATATCGACTTTTAATTGCTCTCCTGCGAGCAATGTATCTTTCTTTTGGTCTTCGAAATAAACACCTTCCAATACCAATAATTTAGGTAAATCGAGCGATACCCTTTCAATTTTAACCGGCGTTTCGATTTTTTTCTCCAGATAGGATACTACTTGTTGGACCAAAAAATTCTGAACGGCTGGAATACGAATTAAAATAAAAATCAGGAGTACTAAACCAATGATACTACCAACGACCCATAAAATGGTCTTGAGTGCAATTCTTCCAACTTTATTCAAAATAATATATTCTTAAAAGTGTTCCCAAATTCATGTGTTTTCGAACCCCTAACGAATGCTGTCGCTCTTTTGCTTTTCACCTGTTTGTGTTAATGACCCTCTTCCCCCGGTAAACCTTCAGCACTCAAATAGTTGTGCAGAATAGAAAAAACAAAGGTATCAAACTTTGATAAAAGACAGGGCCGATCTTGTTTTAAATAACGTTTTTTTTGTTTTTTATACTTGATATTATTGGCAGCTTTACTGCTTAGGTAAGCATCCACACAATGATCAGAATAACGACAATCAGCGCCAGTATCAAAAATAAAAATCTTCCTGAACCTCTGTCTGTTTTTTCGAATGCTTCCGGTGAGGGTCCTGGATTTTCTTTATGTGCCACATAATCCTCTTCAGCCTTCGTTTTACTGCTGTTTTTATCATTATCTACCATTTTCTCTCTTCCTGTCATTTTATTAATGCGTCCATCTGAGCTGTTTTTACATTCTTAACTCTAAACACGCTTTTGGACAAAAGGTTTAGCCTAATTCATCCTTTATCTCAGATAAAGTCAACAACAAAGCGCTTGTTAAATTGTATTAATAGGGAAGAAGCTTTTTGATATGCATACAGATAAAGAGATTAAGGACTGGGTTTGCAGTCACATTCACCAACTCATTCAGGAAAATGAGGCCTCGAGTGAAACTGAATTCAAAACGAGTGTCGATATAGAAGGGGAGGATGGCCGTGTACATACTTATACCGTTTTTCTGGAAAGAAGCAATATAAATGACAGGGAAGAATGGATTGTCCGCAACATTGTTAGACCGGAGCAATTGCAATAATTAGGATACAATGGCTTTTTGTTTGCCTGAATCACTACCTTTAGCCTGACAGAATAGCCATACACTCATGAATCTATTATTTAAAGTAACGCTTGCTATTGTTTTGCTTATGCCTAACCATCTATTCAGTAGGGAGGTATTAAAAGTTGCCGTGGCTGGCCTAAACCATGACCATGTACATCTTTTGCTGAATTTGTATGAGCAACGGAAAGTTGATATAGTAGGAATAGCTGAATCAGATGAACAGTTAGTGCGAAGAATGCAAACAAGGTATAAAATTCCGGGGAATCTGTTTTACAAAGATCTTGCTACCTTATTACAACATGTAAAGCCAACCGTTGTACTCGCGTACAATCCCACGAATGAGCATGTACAGGTTGCTGAATTATGCATGCCGCTCAAAATACCCGTCATGGTAGAAAAGCCTTTAGCGACCAATACGGGGGAAGCTGCACGGATTGCTCAATTAGCAGAAGAGAATGCCACGCTATTTTTAACTAATTACGAAACTACCTGGTATAGAAGTAACCAACGTCTCAAAGCTTTGCTTCGTGAACAAGCAGCTGGAACTATTAGGAAAATGATGGTGAAAGATGGTCATGAAGGCCCTAAAGAAATAGGATGTAGCGAAGATTTCCTTAATTGGTTAACTGATCCGGTAAAGAATGGGGGCGGTGCTTTAATGGATTTCGGGTGTTATGGAGCTAATTTGATGACTTGGCTTAAAAACGGAGAAAGACCGAAGGCCGTTATGGCTATCACCAAACAGCTCAAACCCATGATTTATCCGAAAGTAGAGGATGATGCTACCCTTGTTCTTGAATATGCGGATGGCAGCACGGGGATTATCCAAGCTTCCTGGTGCTGGCCTTATAGCGTTAAGGATTTACAGGTGTTTACTACGAAAGAGCAGTGGCACGCAGTAAATGGGACCACGCTCCTGAAGTATACTTCGCATCAGAAACCAGAATCGATTTCGCTTACAAACGAGTATTACGAAAATCATTTAGCCTATCTAGAAGCCCTTTTAAAAGGTGAGGTGCGAGCAGACGACGATTTGTCTTCTTTAAACAATAATGTGATTGTTGTAGAAATTTTAGAAGCTGCAAAAAAATCAGCTATGGAAGGTAAGCGTGTTGAATTGTAAAATAGAAAGCAGGCTTCATACGAAGCCTGCTTTCTATTTTTACTTATTTTGACTTTCAGCAAAGTCTTTAGCTATAAAATTGTATACCAATAGCGCTAAGCCTTCACCGTCGACATCCTTATCACGGTAAACTCCTAATCGCAGCGTGTTTTCATCAAGGGCTAAAATTTCGTAGGTAGTCCAATTAGATACACCGGTAATACCGTTTTTAGCCGGCTTATATCCTCTGAGTATCGTTCCTCCGTTTATCGTTAAGGTTTTGTCGGCTATATTTAGCATATAGGTGCCTTTTTCTTGAACGTTATTTTCCATCCTCTTGATGTTCCGGAAATCGGGACTTGTTAAGAGCGAGAAGGTCATTTCACCATAATCTCCTCGTGCCATATTGTCGGGATAGATTCCTTGCCCGGCATCCCACCAAATAGTCGAGAAATTATTGGGATCAACAAAAGTCATCGGACCCTCAAAAAAAAGGCCGTCGGTGTCGAGCACCCAAGTTTTTTCATGACCGGCGCCACCGGATATATAGGTCCACATAGGATCGCTAACATAATTGAGATTATTCTCAGTAACTGTGATTTTCACAGAATCAACCTCAACAATACCACCACCTGTCATAGCCGAAAACTTAATCGTGTAATCGCCTTTAAATGCATAATGAATGGTATCTTGTTGTCGGGTTGATTTTCCGGTTTGATAATCCCATATGGATACTGTACTAGCTGTGTTATTTTTTAATATAACCGTATTACCACCTGCATCGGCATTGAAATCTTGCACAACTTCGAACTGGATTTGGGACTTATCCAAAGGTTCATCCAATTGATAGTCTTTTTTCTGACAGGAGCTTGTCAGTATAGTGATACAAGTCACGATCAGTGCTATATTTATTTTCTTTGCTTTCATTTTTAATAGCTTTAGTATGTTACCACCCTGCATTTTGAACCAGTACACCATTAGACAGGGTTATTTGATTGTTCGGAATTTGTTGTAATCCGTTTGTTTCATTGATTTTCCCGGCACTGATCGTTTTACGCACTTCTTGGCCCCCGTTTAATACGGTGGTGCTTTCAGCGATTGTTGAAGCAGCTACGTCTACGCCTTGACGTAGTAAATCCCAGTAACGAATTCCTTCTAACGCAAATTCAAGCTTGCGCTCATTCATAATGGCCGACTGACTAACCGGTTGAGCGGAAAAATTAGTGCCAAAAGCACGCCTGCGTACGGCATCAAAATAAGTTTGGGCGTTAGGGCTTCCAAGTTCTGCTGCCATTAAAAGCACATCCGCATAACGAATGGATACATAATCTTGGAATTGGCCAATTTGAAAGTTGACCCCTCCTTTGTTTACGGCAATGCTGTTTCCGTTTTCATCTACCAATGGGCTGTACTTTTTGTTGTAATAGCCGGTATACTCTCTTTGCTTACTTTGATTGGTGAAGTTGATGCCCTCTTCTGCGATGGCGATGATGGAAGCTGTTCTGCGACTATCATTTCTATTATAAGCATTCCATAACTTTGGATTGACAGTTGCGCCACCCCATCCGTTGCCATAAGGAAAACTCCATTGCTCGCGCATGCCAAACATAACCATCCAATGATTACCATCCGTATTTCCATCATAGTCGCTTGTAAAGGTATACTTGATAGCAAAAACGGTTTCTTTATTATCCTCTCCCACATAGTTTTCTAAGGAGGCTGGCCATAGATGAGCAAAATTCTCTACCAACGAAAAGCCTCCGTTATTGATAACGTCTTCCAAGTAGTTGAGTGCAGCACTACGGTCAACCACGCCTGCCAAGTCGGTTTGCTTGTAGTAACCTGTATAATAAAGGAACACTCGGCCCATTAAACTTTCAGCTGCCCATTTTGTAACCCGCCCATAAGTGGCGGTTGGTTGGCTTGCGTAAGATGTTGCCGGCAAATTTTCTATAGCGAACTTAAGATCATTGGCTATAACCGTATAAACTTCATTAGGATCGGCTTGCGGTATATTTTCATTGCTCGGCTCCGTTAATAAAGGAACGTGCCCCCATAACCGGATCATATCAAAATACAAATAGGCACGGATAAAACGTGTTTCTGCTTCGTATACAGGACGCAGATCGGCTTTGTTTCCCCATTCTATACCGTCCAATTTTCCTAAGAGCATATTACATCGATAGATTGCCTTATAATAGGCGATCCAATTATCAACAAATAAATTTTGGTCAGCGGGTGAACGTAGCCGATCAAATTCGTCCAACATTTGATAACCAAAGCCGTCCGAATTACCCGTACCACCAAAGCAGTTATCAGATAGGATCTCAGTGGCAACTGGTAAGCTAACGCCACCGGCCCAAACGATCTGTAAACCATCGTAACAGCCGACAAGAGCTTTATATGCATCGTCCGTGGTACGATAAAAGTTTTCATCCGTCAATTCGGTTATTGGCTCTGTATCTAAAAATCCTTTCGTGCACGATCCTAATGTTAACGTGCTCGCTAAAAGCGTATAGAGAATGAAATTTTTCATTTTTTCAATAGATAATTGGTTAAAAAGTAATGTTAGTTCCAATCATAAAAGTTCTTGGGCGTGGATAATAACCTAGGTCGACACCACTGGCAAATCCTTCGGCATATCCTATTTCCGGATCCATACCGTCATATTTCGTAAAAGTGAAGGCGTTCAATACAGAAGCAAATAGGCGAACTTTTCTTAAATAATTCTTTTTAATGATTTTTCCGAAATCATAACCCAATGTAATGGTACTTACACGAAGGAAATCACCGTCATGAATGTATAGGTCAGAAAAGTTAGTCCAGTTACGTGCATCTTCGGTAATGCGAGGAGTGGTATTCGATGATCCCGGCCCGTGCCAACGGTCAAGTATGGCGGTTGTGTAATTGGAATATGGATCCGTATGATTGCGGTACGATTGCACTAATTGATTACCTGCCACGCCCGAAGCCTGAATTGCTAAATCGAAACCTTTATAATTAGCTGTAATACTGAAACCATAGGTAAAGTCGGGGTTTGGGTTGCCAATCATGGTTTTATCCGTTTCGCCGATCTGTCCGTCACCGTTTACATCAACATAACGAACATCTCCCGGTTGCGCACTGGGTTGTATAAGCGTACCATTGGCATTGCGGTAGCTGTTAACCTCGTCTTCAGTCTGAAAAATCCCATTTGTTTTATATCCCCAGAAATAGCCAATGGGAAAGCCGTTTTGTGCACGATAAAACTCACCGGAGTTAGCAAACAGTAAATTGTTGGCACCATGGATAATTCCGTCTGCAGTGGGTATACTGCCTACTTTATTTTTATTGTAAGTACCATTAAGGCCTACACTGTAGTTAAACTCACCAATATGATCATGATAATTCAATGCAAGTTCTACACCGGTGTTTTTCACATCACCGCCATTTATAAATGGTCCGTCTGCTCCCGCTGTTGCCAACACGGGAACCTGGATTAACCAATCTTTTGTGATTTTATCATACCAATCAAAGGCAATGTCCAGCCGATTTTGTAACAATCGGGCATCGAAGCCGATGTTTGTCTGTTGCGAAGTTTCCCATTTCAGGTTAACATTGCTTAAGCGACTTGGATAGGCGCCCGGTGTAAGCACACCCTCTTGATTTCCAAAGATGTAATTGGTATTCAGGAATGTTACCGGCGACATAAATTGAAAGGCATCTATTCTTTGATTACCAACCTGTCCCCAGCTCGCCCTTAGTTTAAAGAAATCCAACCAGTTTTTGGTGCTTTCTGCAAAAGCCTCGTTGGAGATAACCCAACCGGCAGAAATGGACGGAAAATATCCCCAACGATTACCGCGCGCAAATCGCGATGAACCATCCGCTCTAAAGGTCGCATTTAATAAATACGTGCCTTTATAGTTATAGTTAAGCCGTCCAAAATAAGACATACGCTTATCCGCATCATCGGGTGCGCCCCTTAAAGTCATCTGTGCTGCATCATTAGCGTTGGTGGCATTAGATAACCAGGCGTGCTCTAGATCGTTGAAGACCGCATTTATATTGGCTCCCCAGATACTCGATCCATCGTATTGAAAGGCCGAAGATCCAACCATGGCCTCAAAGTGGTGATCGTCTTTTATATCGAACGTATAACTAAGTAAATTATCCCATAGGAGGGATTTATTCTTTCCCATATTTTGATTAATTCTGGAAAAATCATTGAAAGAATAAGCAGAAAGCCTATATATGGGGGTAAAAGATCTACTTTCATTAACATTATAGTCCAGCCCTAAGCTGGTTCTAAAACGTAGGCCTTTCATAGGTTCTACTATTAAATAAACATCGCCAAATAAACGCTGACTATTGCGATCATGTTGATTGCCATAATACATGGTTGCATAAGGGTTTGCCTCACCGGTGTTCCATGAGGAATTGGTGTTGTCATAGAAATTCCCCTCTTCATCGTACATTGGCACCAAAGGACTGGTATTGAAAGCCCCCCTTAACGAGTTGTTGTATTGATTTCCTACCCCAATCCCGTTACTGTTCAAATAGGTAAATGTGAGATGTTCTCCTAACCGTATAATGTCATTGTATAAGTTGTGTTCTGAATTGATGCGATAATTGAAACGCTCATAGTTGGATAAACTTTTACCTCCTACAATTCCCTCCTGCGACGTATACGCAAAGGAAGTCGAATAGGTTGATTTTGTACTGCCCCCTTGTGCACTTAGCGAATAATTTTGCGTTAATGCATTATCCTTGAACATTTCGTCCATCCACATGGTCCCTTCTCCGAGATTGGTTATCTCTTCATTCGTAAAATAAGGCACTTTTCCGGCGTTAATAGCTCCTTCGTTCATAATAATGGCGTATTGTTTGGCATTGAGCATATCGATTTTCCTTGCCAATTTTTGTAAGCCGGTATAAGTGTCCACGGAAATTTGTGCGGGCTGATCCGATTTACCTGTTTTAGTAGTAACGAGTATCACGCCATTGGCGGCCTGTGAGCCATAAATAGCCGCAGAAGCAGCATCCTTTAGCACATCCATGGAGGCGATGTCGTTGGGATTCAGGTAACTGATGTCGTTTGTTAAAACACCGTCTACTACGTAAAGTGGACTGGCATTGGCGATCGTTCCGACACCCCGGATGATGACACGCATGCTTTCTCCCGGCTGTCCGGAGGTTGAACTAATCTGAACCCCCGGTGTTTGTCCTTGTAAAGCTTGCAGTGCATTGGTTGTGCTTTGCTTTTGAATGTCATCGCCTTTTACTTGAACAGAGGCACCGGTTATCAACTTTTTCTGCTGCACGCCATAGCCTACCACTACTACCTCGTCTAGATTTCCTGTTGTTGGCTCGAGCGCGACGTTAATAGGTGCAGCGGATGTCAATTTTACTTCCTTTTCTTGCATACCGATATAGGAAAATATCAATGACTGGCCAACGTTGGCATTAATGGAGAAATTACCGTTTTCGTCGGTTGATATACCCTGAGCGGTCCCTTTGATTTTTACACTTACCCCTGGAATAGGAAGTCGGTCTTCCGTAGAGACCACCTTCCCTCTAATTGCTTGTTGGGCGAATGTCAATTGTACTGAAAATAGCAGTAAAAGAGCCCATAATCCAAGCTGTTTAATGGTTTTTTTGAATGTTAGCATATTCATGTTTTTAGGTCTTACCGTTGCTGGCTTGTTTATTTAATTGTTTGTTAGTTTTACCTTGATACTATTGCCCTTATAGCTCACGCTTGTGTTGGGTTTAGCTTGGCTATCTATACCGCTAGGTCGTTGCTTGCTGACAAAAACGATGTTAAACATCCGACTTTTAGGCGCGGCCGTGTAGTTTCCTGTTCTTTTTGAAAAGGTGACTGTTTTTGTTTGATCGTCGTATTCAATTTGAATGTAGTTAAAACCTCCTTTTTCATAGTTATAGGTGAGTCCATCGTCTTCATACAAGGTGAAATCGCCATTTCCGCCTTCGAAAACATACAACGTAGTGGCTTGATCATTTTTTTCGTCAGTATACTGTAGGGAGGGGCCCAACGGTAGAATGGAGCCCGCTTTAACAAAAACAGGTATACGCTCGAAGGGAGCAGGTGCATCGATTTGTTGGCCTCCTTGGACCTGTTCACCGGTGTAAAAGTTATACCAGGAAGTTCCGGTCGGTAAATAGAGGGTGCGACTGTTGGCTCCTTTACGGGTGACCGGGTTGACAAGCAAGGACGGACCCAACATAAACTGGTCGTTGATATTGTAAGTTGTAGTATCGCCGGTGAAGTCCATAGCCAATCCCCGTAGTATACTATAGTCGTCGTGATAGGTTTTACAGGCTAAGCTATACAGATAGGGAAGCAACCGATAACGTAGGCGTATATAGTATACCATGCTATTGTAGGCCGGATGTCCTTCAGGAGCGATGTTAAAGGGCTCTCGGAACGGAAACTGCCCGTGAGCCCTAAAAATAGGCGTAAAAGCGCCAAATTGGTACCATCTGCTGTTTAGTTCGCGCCATTCTTCCTGATCGGCAGCCTGAGGTTGGTAATATCTTTTTTCAACTAAAAAGCCGCCAACATCCATTGTCCAATAGGGAAGTCCGGACATTGAGAAATTCACACCAGCTGCTATCTGGTCTTTCATATCATTCCAGGTAGAAGCAATATCTCCACTCCATGTGGCAGCGGCGTAGCGCTGTTGCCCGGAAAATCCGGAACGTGTAAGCATAAAAACTCTTTTATTAGGATCTTCCGCTCGCTGACCTTCGTAAATTCCTTTGGCATTTTGCAATGGGAAGGCATTATAATAACGTGTCGAAGATCCGATAGACGGTTGAAACACGTCTTTCCTTTCCTGAACACTTATATTCGAATGAATATCCGGTTCGCTAGCATCCATCCAGAAAGCATCAACACCTTTTTGATAGAGCTTTTTATTGAGCAAGTCCCAGAATCCGCGCCTTGCCTCGGCATTGAAAGGATCGTAAAACGTCGAAGTGTACCCTTTTCCTATCCAATCTTTCCTGCCATCCGCAATGTTTCGTCTATATAGCCAACCATATTCCATGAATTGAGAATAGGTGGTAGCTTCTTGGTTAAATTTAGGCCATACGGAAATCATGAGTTTGAAATGGTCTTTATGCAGTTGAGAGATCATTCCTGTTGCATCAGGGAAGCGTGCAGCATCAAAATTTTGGCCTCCCCAATCTTTTTCGGGCCAATATGACCAATCGAGTACAAGATTATCAATTGGAATGCGGCGTCGTCTAAATTCTTTGGCTACTTCTAGGATTTCAGCTTGCGTTTTATAGCGCTCGCGACTTTGCCAATAACCAAACACCCATTTGGGCATCACGGGTGCCTTTCCGGTAAGCGTACGATACCCACTGATTACGTGGTCCATATTACTTCCTTTAATAAAGTAGTAGTCAATGCCATCACCCGCTTCTGAATCGAAGCCAAAGATTCGTCGCCCTGCTTGTGGAATGGGGCGTTGCCAATTTATTCCTAAATACGACTGGGCGCCTTCCGGTTTCCAATCGATTTGTATGGCGTGTTTCTCATTGGCCTCCGTGGCGAATTCCAATTCGAAGGTTCCGGCATTCCATGATTCCCTCCACCGGTCCTGTAAAAGTTTGCCGTCGATCCAAACCTTGATATAGCCTGCATACTTAAAGTGTAGGCGTTGTTTACCGGTTAAAGGAGAGCTAAAGTGACCCTCGTAACGAACTAAACACTTGGAGAGGTCAATTCCTTGAGGAAATTTATATAAATCACTCAGATCATTGTAATCGATATCCGATTCGGCGCGCGTTGTAAAAACCTCTTTTTCGTTTTCTTTATTTACATAGCTCGCTGTTAACCAGCCTTGTTGACTATCTTTTGCATACAATGCTAAACCGGATAAAGGCAATAGTTCGCGCGTGTCTCCGACTTTAGTAATAGCGTAATTATTCCATAAGAGCCCATAGTTTTTTGTAGACAATAACATGGGTACGGCAACATCGGTGTTGTATTGCAAAAGGGTGACTTGCTTGCCCTGGTAATTCATAATACCGTTTTGATGTTGGCCAAGTCCGTATAAGCCTTCGTCTTCACTTATTTTAAAATCTTGCTTTATTTTGTAAAACACATCGCCGTTGGCAACGCCCGGAGTAAATGCTTGGGCATTTCTTGGCATTTCGCATAAGATGGTATCGCCATTAGGATTTAAGAAGGCTATCTGGCCTGTCAGCAGGGAAATACTAAGTTGAAGCACTTTGTTTTTGAGGTGAATGGTATTCCCGGTTTCCTCAATAGCGTGTGGCGTCGACTTACTTTGAAGTGTATCGGTGATGGAAAGTTGGGCCGACTGCTTTACCGAGTTGTTTAAGGGAGTTGACCTGATATGTACAATGCTGTCACGAATGAATTCAATTGCTAGATTTTGATCAATCGTTCCGGGAGCATTTCTAAATGTCAACGAAATTCCGTTTTCAGTTTTTCGATAATCAGCTTTCTGTGCATTTACCAGTAGTGGTAAACTGCAACAAAGTAGGGCAAAAAGAGTAGGTAATTTTGGCATGTTTTGTTACAAAAAAAATTCTTGTTTTACAAGTTTTGGTTAGTTTGTTTTGGTTAGTCCTGTAAAACTTGTGAGACAAAACTACGTGTACACCCAATATGGGAGGGGACGGAAATGTTTATAAATAGGGGTATTTTGGTTAACAATATAGATGTGGATGCTTGCTTTATCGCGTTTTTTCGTCGCAAAAGGTATAGAAAATCTACTGATTCTGTTTATACACAGAAGGCAATACCGCATACATTGCCTTAAAATATTTGCTGAATTGTTTAGGATTATTGAAACCGACTTGATAAGCTACCTCTGCAACACTTAGATTGGATTTTACCAGGAGTTGAGCGGCTTTGCGCAATCGAATATTACGAATAAACTCGGAGGGCGTATGGCCATTTAATGCTAAAAGGCGTTTGTATAAACCTACGCGACTAATGTTTAGGGCTGCCGCTAAATCTTCTACTGAAAATGTCGTGTTGGCTATATTATCTTCCACGATTTTGGCTGCACGCCGTAGAAATTTTTCGTCCTCAGATTCAATGGCGGTGATAGAAGGAATAACTTCAAGTTGTTTTTTATAAGTTCTTTCCAATAATGTCTTTTGCTTTAATAGGTTGTCGATTTTTGCTATTAGCAACTGGAAATGAAAAGGTTTGATGATATAATCTGACGCGCCGGAATCAGTAGCTTTTAGCTGTATCGCTTCATCGCTATAGGCTGTCAATAACATAACGGGTATATGACGGGTTCGGGAATCGTCTTTTATCTTTTTGCATAAGTCAATACCCGAATCGCCGGGCATCTGTATATCCGAAATGATTAAGTCGGGATGTTGCCCAAGTGCTTTTACCCACGCTGATTGTGCATCAAAAGCATAATCCAGTTGAAACTTATACTTTAAGTTTTCATATAGGTAAAAAATCAAATCTTCATCATTATCAACCAAAAGTATTGATGGAAGCTTTTTCCCTTGCTCCCTTTTGTGTTTTTGTGGATGGAGATCGGGTCCAACTTCAGCTAGTGCAGATAGGGCATCGCTGTTTTTTTCAACATTAACAGGTAATGGTAGATCAATTGTAAAGGTGCTACCCACGTTCTCTTGGCTATTGAGTGTAATTGTTCCACCTAGCAGTTGCACGTAATCATGTGTAATTGATAATCCAATACCGTATCCTTGATTGTAAAGGTTCTTGGTGTCAACATGTTGAAAATAACGTTCAAAGATTTTTTCTTGCTGATCTGCGGGTATACCTATTCCTGTATCTTTCACTTTTATTTCTAAGTAATGTGAATTTGCAGCATCTTTTACTGTAAGTATTACCTCCACTTTACCATTTTTGTCGGTGAATTTCAACGCATTACTTAATAAATTAAATGTAATACGTTCGATTTTTTCTTGATCGAAATAGGCGTAAAAGCTGCCTTTATTTGAGATGAATGAGAGTGTTATATGTTTTACGGCCGCCAGATCCATAAAAGAATCAACATGTTCTCTGATGTGCGAGATGATATCACCTAAAGTTAAGTCTATCTTTAGCTTGTTGCTGTCAACCTTTTTTAAATCAAGAAGTTGATTGACTAAATTCAATAACCTTTTGGCATTGCGCTTCATGGTTTGCAACTGAGTCTTTTGTCCCTCATTTAGCTTTTCATCCAGTAATCGATCAATTGGTGCTAGGATGAGACTTAATGGTGTGCGAAATTCATGACTTATGTTAGTGAAAAATTGTGTTTTAGTTCTGTCTAGCTCAACTGCCTGTTTAAAAGCTTCGCGCTCCTGTTGCAGTCGAAATCGGCTTTTTTGTCGTTTCCTTTCAATATGTCGGATCAGTAAAAGCGAGGCACCAAGCAACAGAATGTAAGAGACATAGGCCAGAGGTGTTTTCCAAATGGGGGGAGCAATTTCAATGCGGAGCAAGGTATAGGGATCGCTCCATTGTCCATTATCGAGCGACGCTTTTACCTTGAATTCGTAAACACCCGGATCCAAATTCGTAAAGGTTATTTTGTGATCGCCCTGGTCAGGTAACCAATTGTCATTAAAACCTTCAAGCTGATAGAGAAACCGTCGATGCTCCTTCGTTATATATTCAAGCGGCGAGAAGGTAATTGTAAAAATATTCTGATCATAATTTAGGGATATGTTTTTGGTATAGGTAGGGGAATTGATTAAAATGGAACGACCATGATATTCTTTATCGATTTCCAATGTCTCGTTGAATAATGAGAAGGCTGTTATTACCGGTTTAAATGGCGCTTTTAATTTAGGAATATCCTTTGGGACGATGATGTTAAAACCAGCTGGCCCACCGAAAATAAGCTCTCCCGCTTTTGTTTTGTATACTGCATTTTCATTAAAAGAAAGGCCCTGAAGACCATCTTGGGTATGGTAATTTTTGATATCCGGTAATTCGTTATCGCTTTCCCGATAGTGTATGCATGATAGGCCTTTTAAGGTGCTTACCCAAAGTCTGCCCTGTGCGTCTTCTAATAAATTCAGCGCAAAATTATCAGGTAGGCCATTTGTATTCCGAAAAACTTGAAAGCTATTTGATCCAGGTTTATACAAGTTTAGACCATCTTGTGTAGCAATCCAAATACGGCCATGTTTATCTTGCAATAAATCCGAGATATAGTTATTGCTCAAGCTGTCTTTCCCGGTTCCGGCCGTAAACTTGTAAATGATTTCGTTAGATCGATTCAATATCACAATTCCCTGCGCACCTCCGACCCATAGATGTCCGTTTTTATCTTCCATTATGGCTGATATGTATTTCGGTATGCCTGCATTGTTCACACTGACAAACCGATCGTATTCCGCTTCATAGTAATAAAGCCCGTTTGATAGCGTTCCTACCCATATCCGGCCTCTGCTATCCTGATAGATTTCCCATATATTATTATCATGAGGGTATCCATCTCGATCTGATTCAAGCGGGTATTGCTTAAACGTCTTGCCGTCGAACATATTTAGGCCGCCGTGGTAAGTGCCAACCCAAAGTCTATCTTTTGTATCGAGCAGCATGCTGACAATGATATTGCTACTTAGGTCGTTGGGTAAGTCGGTTTGCTTATAAGTTTTGAACTGATTCTTGGCGCGGTCGAAATACAAAAGACCACCGCCATTTGTACCTATCCATAAATTGCCCTGACGATCTTCTGCAAATCGATTTACATCTTCAAAGGGTAACCCTGTTTGCTTGTTTACCAGCGGGAACATAAAAAGTTGCTTATGATAATAGCTTAGCCCTTGTTTATATGTTCCAACCCATATGATTTGCTGGTCATCCTTATAGAGTGAAATGGTGCTGTTCTGTGCTATCGTGGAAGCATTGGCATCATGATGAAGAATATAGGACACGGAGAAATCCTTTTTGTGTAATAGATTAATTCCACCATGATCAGTTGCTAACCAGATATTGTTGTTTTCATCCTCGGTAATATGGGTAACTACATCCGTATTCAGCGCAGCAGGTTTGCTGTTTTTATGCAGGTGTCTGGCGTCTGTTTTTCCCTTTTGGAGGTAGTAAACACCAAGCGGAACATCTGTTGAGTAAACCCAAAGGTCGTCATGCCGATCACAAAATAGTTTAAAGATTGCACCAGACAAACCATCAACCGCTTTTGTGATCGCTTGAAGACGTTTTCTGCACACGAGGGTTTGAATATCTATAATCTCTATCAATCCATTTGCGTAAATTGTATGCAATGTTCCATTGCTTTGCGAAAGCGCTATACCGGTTATGTTTTGTCCGTTGAGGCTTTGAAGGCGGACGCTCGTTTTTTTTACAGGATTATATCGATATAAGCCATTTCCAACAGTTAGAAACCAAAAATTCCCCTGACTATCTCGCTCTATTTGAATAATGTCTGTAGGCGGTAGTCCATAGGTTTTTAATACGCTATCTACATTCCTGACGAAATTTTCGTGTTTGTCCTGATAGATGTTTAAGCCTTTTTTACTTTTTATCCACAGTTTGTTTTCAGGGCCGATAAACAGATCGATGATATTATTGTCCTTTATGCTGGTAATATTTGCGTTAGAGTGGCGGTAAACCTTGATTTGACGGCCATCGTACCGGTTTAAGCCCGCTGAAGTACCGAACCAAAGAAAACCGGTTGAATCTTTAATAATGGCGCTTATGTGGTTATTGGATAAGCCATGCTGCTCGTTCAACTGGTAGAATCGAATATTAGCTATACGTTGTGCTAACGTTGTCATTATGCTAAACAGCATCAAAATCAGGGTATATAGGGTAACTCGTCGCACGGTTAAGCAATTTATTTCAGTGGATCGACAGTAGATGATTAGATCAAAACTGTTGGTTTTTGTTAGTTTTTGTTCCACCAAACCTATAGAAAATTGGCGTGATTTCCAATTTGCTAAATAACCTTAACTGAAATAAGCATAAATATAAAACAATAATATACCGTTAAAAAGCGAAATCTCTGATAGTTTGAACAGAATAGCGGTAGCGGAAAAAAACTTGCTTTCTCTACGGTATAATTTCTGACATATGTGGATACTTTTGTGATCAGGTGGCAAGCGGATACGTTTAATTTTCTGTAGTTTTGTGTCATCTTATTGCTCAATCCATTTAATAGCTATGTACTTAATTTTTGATACTGAAACGACAGGATTACCGAAACGTTGGGATGCACCCATTACCGATACAGATAATTGGCCGCGCTGTGTGCAGATAGCTTGGCAATTACATGACGATATGGGCCGTTTGATTGAGCATCAGGACTATCTGGTTAAGCCGGAAGGTTTCAATATTCCTTATGATGCTGAACGGGTCCATGGTATCTCTACCGAGCTAGCTTTAGAACAGGGAATTGATCTGGTTGAGGTGTTGGAAAAGTTCAATATTGCTTTGGATAAAGCCAAGTTTATTGTTGGACAGAATATCGGTTTTGACATCAATATTATGGGTTGTGAGTTTCATCGGATGGGAATTGCCACAACCATGGGCGAGAAGGCGGTATTGGATACCTGTACAGAGGTTACGGCAAATTTGTTACAGCTACCGGGAGGTAGGGGTGGTAAATTTAAACTTCCCAATCTGACAGAGCTGCATGCATATTTATTTGGAGTACCCTTCGCTGAAGCACATAATGCAACCGCCGATGTTGAAGCTACGACACGCTGTTTTCTAGAGCTGATCAAGAAGAATATTTTCACTGCGGCTGAGTTACAAGTTCAGGAAGATTATTTTGAGGTTTTTCGAACGAATAATCCAGATCCTATCGCGGCAGTTGGTTTACAGCATGTTAATCTGAAAGCAGCCTCTGATTCAATTAGGCGACGTTTAAAGGCTGATCAAGATAGCATTTCACAAAAAGAGCTTGACGCCAACAGAGAGGAGCTTAAAGAAGTCGATTACGTACACCTTCATAACCATACGCAATTTTCCATTTTGCAATCGACCATTTCTGTTTCCGATTTAGTGAAGGCCGCCGCTAAGCATAGAATGCCTGCTGTAGCAATTACTGATCATGCAAATATGATGGGCGCTTTTCACTTTGTCAGCAACGTGCTGAATCATAACAAGGCGGCAGAAGCCAAAAATAAAACAGCCGTGGAGAATGGAGAGGAGCCGAGCGAAGTGATCATTAAGCCTATCGTGGGCTGCGAATTTTTTGTTTGTGATAATCATGCGGATAAGACGAGAAAGGACAATGGTTACCAGATTGTAATGTTAGCAAAGAACAAGACAGGCTACCATAACTTGGCCAAGATGTCTTCGTTAGCTTATACTGATGGATTTTATTATGTACCTCGTATCGATAGGAAGATAATTGAGCAATATAAAGAAAACATTATCGTCCTTTCAGGAAACTTATATGGTGAAATACCGAATAAGTTACTCAATATGGGAGAAAACCAGGCGGAGGAAGCTTTGATATGGTGGAAGGAGACTTTCGGTGAGGACTTCTATATCGAATTGATGCGACATGGCCAGGAAGATGAAAATCGTATCAATGCCAGTTTAGTTGAACTGGCAAGGAAACACGGGGTAAAACTTATTGCAACTAACAATACGTACTATATAAACAAGGAAGATGCGCATTCACATGACATTCTTTTATGTGTTCGGGATGCGGAGAAACTAGCGACACCTAAAGGGCGCGGTCGAGGCTTCCGTTACGGACTGCCCAATGAGGAGTACTACTTCAAATCGGGCGAAGAGATGAAGAAACTCTTTACCGACATCCCTGAAGCGATTGCAAACATCCAGGAGATTGTAGACAAGGTAGAGGTTTACTCACTTTATCGTAATGTACTTTTGCCAAAGTTTGATATTCCTGAAGAATTCCAGGTAGCAGAAGATCAGCTGGACGGCGGTAAAAGAGGAGAGAATAAATACCTTCGACATTTAACTTATGTAGGTGCCGCTAAGCGTTATAGCGAGATTACACCGGAGATAAGAGAGCGGCTTGATTTTGAGTTACAAACAATCGAAAAAACCGGTTACCCAGGCTACTTCCTGATTGTACAAGACTTTATTGCGGCGGCTAGAGAAATCGGCGTGTCCGTTGGGCCGGGTCGTGGCTCGGCTGCAGGCTCCGCGGTCGCTTATTGCTTGGGAATTACAAACATCGATCCAATTGCATATGATTTACTTTTTGAGCGTTTCCTAAATCCCGATCGTGTTTCCATGCCGGATATTGACATCGATTTTGATGATGAAGGCCGAGGACGGGTAATGGACTACGTTATAAATAAATACGGCGCCAATCAGGTAGCACAGATTATTACCTATGGTACAATGGCCGCCAAATCTTCTATTCGAGATACGGCAAGGGTGTTGGACTTACCATTATTTGAAGCGGACAAAATTGCGAAACTCGTACCAAACTTAAAGCTTAACAAGCTATTTAATATGGATGCACAGGCCTTGAAGAGCGCTTTAAGAACAGAAGAGCTTGAGAGTGTCCGCGAATTAATCAATTTGGCAAATGGTAATGATCTCGGAGCTGAAACAATCAGGCAGGCGAAAGCATTAGAAGGGTCTGTGAGAAATACAGGAATACATGCCTGTGGTGTAATCATTACGCCGGATGATATTACCAATTTCGTTCCTGTATCCACGGCGAAAGATTCCGAGCTTTACGTAACGCAGTTCGATAACTCGGTGGTTGAAAGCGCAGGTTTATTAAAAATGGACTTTCTGGGTTTGAAAACCTTAACCTTGATTAAGGACACGGTCAGCTTGGTGAAACATACGAAGGGGATTGAACTAAATCCTGACTTTTTTCCGATTGACGATGTGAAGACCTACGAGCTTTTCCAGCGCGGTGAAACGGTAGGTATTTTCCAATACGAGTCGCCCGGCATGCAGAAGTATATGAAGGAGCTAAAGCCGACCGTTTTTGGTGACCTGATTGCTATGAACGCTCTTTATAGACCCGGGCCATTGGAATATATCCCCAGTTTTATCCGACGAAAAAATGGAGAGGAACCCATTACCTACGATTTGGAAGCTTGTGAAGAGTACTTAAAAGAGACCTACGGTATCACCGTTTATCAAGAGCAGGTGATGCTTCTCTCCCAGAAGCTAGCCGGTTTTACCAAAGGTGAAGCGGACGTTTTGCGTAAGGCTATGGGTAAAAAGCAGCGCGATGTACTGGATAAAATGAAACCGAAGTTTGTGCAACAAGCAGCGGAAAAAGGACATGATGAAAAGGTTTTGGAGAAGATATGGAAAGATTGGGAGGCCTTTGCAAGTTATGCCTTTAATAAATCGCACTCCACTTGTTATGCGTGGGTGGCCTACCAAACAGCCTACTTGAAGGCTCATTATCCTGCCGAATATATGGCCGCTGTATTATCCAATAATATGAACGATATCAAGCAAATATCATTCTTTATGGAAGAGTGTAAACGAATGGGATTAACGGTTTTGGGTCCGGATGTAAATGAATCATTCTACAAGTTTACGGTGAACGACCAGGGAGCTATACGCTTTGGTATTGGTGCAGTAAAAGGAGTTGGAGCCGGCGCTGTAGACACCATTGTGAGCAATAGGGATGAAGGCAAGTATCTATCCATTGCCGATTTTGCCCGGCGCAGTAATCCACGTACGATCAATAAGAAGGTATACGAAAGTTTGGTGTATAGTGGGGCTTTTGACTGTTTTGGTATAAACAGGGCGCAATTCTTCCATGTGCCTGAGGGGCTAAGCCAAAATGGGATAGAGCGTCTAATAAAATATACGAATGATTACCAGTACAACAAAAATAATGCAGCTATGTCATTGTTCGGAGGAACCAGTGATGCGGATATTCCCGAACCATCCTTACCGCCATGCCCTGAATGGGGATTGATGGAGAAGCTGCGTTACGAAAAAAACGTTGTTAGTATGTATATAACCGGGCATCCAATGGATGACTATCGTTTGGAATTGGAGTATTTTTGTCAACACAAGGTGAGTCAACTCCACTTGATTGACAAAATGAAAGCCGGTGCAGGGAAAGATGCTGATAACGGACAGGACGCAGGACTAGAATCTCCGGAGGAAGGAGTAGAAGATGTCAAAACGGAATTTGCTAAGATAAAAAATAAGGATTTAGTAGTAGGAGGGATGGTTACCGCAGTTTACCATGGCATGACCAAAACGGGCAAACCCTATGGACGTATGACCTTTGAGGATTACAGCGATTCGTATGAAATGGCACTTTTTGGTGAAGATTATGTTAAATTTAAAGGGTTTATGAACGAAAACTACTTTTTGCAGATTAGGGGCACAGTTAGTGAACGTTTTCGACAACAAGATAATTGGGAGTTTAAAATCACTTCGATTCAACTATTGTCTGAGCTTCGGGATAAAATGGCGAAATCGATCAGTATTCAGGTACCGCTGCATGAACTGAACAATAAGTTTGTAGATAATCTGCAACAAATTATTCATAAGAATCAGCAGGAACAGGAAATTAGAAATTGTCAATTGAAGTTTGTATTGTTAGACTATGAAGATAAGGTAAGCTTAGAGATGCCTGCAAAGGGCATGAAAGTACATCTAAGTAATGAGTTTTTACAAGATTTGCGAGCTTTAACGGGCGATAGGGGCTATAAGTTAAATTAGTGTCAGATTGTCAGATACTATACTTTGGCAAAGCTTTTGAAAGTTATCTTTGTAATATCAATTCTAGGATGTAGGAAAATCTTGGATATTAATAATAAGCATATAAAATAAAAAGATAATGGCATTAGAAATCACAGATAGCAACTTTGATGAAGTTGTTTTGAAATCAGACAAACCCGTGTTGGTGGATTTTTGGGCAGAGTGGTGCGGACCATGCCGTATGGTAGGACCTGTTGTTGAAGAATTAGCAAAAGATTACGACGGTAAAGTTGTTGTAGGAAAAGTGAACGTGGATCACAACGCCGAAATTTCTACTAAATACGGAATTAGAAATATCCCGGCTTTATTGTTCTTTAAAAACGGTGAGATTGTGGACAAACAAATCGGTGCCGTGCCTAAGTCGGTTTTGGCTAGTAAGTTAGAAGCACAGTTAGCTTAGGTTTTCGCTGTTAGGTATTAGCTGTTAGCAAATTAGCTAATGGCTAAAGCCTAATAGCTTAAAGCTCATAAACGATCCAAACCCTGTTTAATAACCGTACAAGCTGCTATTATTTCTTCCTCTTTAATAATTAATGGCGGAGAAACGCGCAAAGCCGTTTCGTGATGTAAAAACCAATCGATCATGACGCCATTTTCTGCACAGTATTTACTAACAGCTTCGACTTGCTGAAAAGACGTTAGCTGAATGCACATCATGAGGCCAATGCCTCTTACTTCTTTTATGAGTGGGTGCTTCAAATGAGCTTTGAATATTTCATGTTTCTGTGGAACAGTATCCATTAATTTCTCTTCCAAAATAACCGTTAAGGACGCCAGCGCTGCAGCACACGATACAGGATGTCCGCCGAAGGTGGTAATATGGCCTAAGATCGGATTTTCTTTAATAACATCCATTATTTCTCTTCTAGCAATAAATGCCCCTATGGGCATACCCCCACCTAAGCCTTTTGCAGTTAATAATATATCCGGGACAATACCATAATGCTCAAAAGCGAAAAGTTTTCCAGTTCGTCCCAGCCCTGTCTGTATTTCATCTAGTATAAGAAGAGCTCCCGTCTCATTGCAACGTTTACGTAGCTGTTGCATATAATTTATATCCGGCACACGGATGCCCGCCTCTCCCTGTACGGCCTCAAGCACTACGCCAGCGGTATCTGTGGTGATTTTTGAGAGATCGTTGAGTTCGTTATAGTTGATATAAGTTATATTAGGAAGCAAGGGCTCATATGGTATTTTATATTTTTCATCTCCCATTAAGCTGAGAGCACCTTGCGTACTTCCATGATAGGCCTTCTTCGCAGCAATAAACGCGGAGCGTCCGGTGTATTTTTTAGCTATTTTCATCGCTCCTTCAGTTGCTTCGGTGCCCGAATTTACGAAATAGATGTTGTTCAGGGTAGAAGGGAGTTGCTCTAACAACTTAGTAGCCAAGGCCACCTGAGGTGCTTGAATAAATTCGCCATATACGGTAACGTGGAGATATTTTTCCAGTTGATCGCGAATAGCCGTTAAAACTCGAGGATGCCGATGTCCGATATTACTAACAGCGAAGCCTGATACTAGATCCATATACTTTTGGCCGTCGGGCCCATAAAGGTAAAGCCCTTCTGCTTTTTCAATTTCTATTAACCGTGGGCTTGTAGACGTTTGTGCGGTATTCAATAAAAAAAGTTGGCGATTACTTAACATAGAAATCCTTTCAATTCACTCTGTGCGTCGAAGGTACAGATTTAAAATAGTATAGAGGTACGGGCGGGCGATAAAGATCTTTTACTCGTTTCGTCGGTCTTTCAACTCCTGCAATAGTTGCTCCCTAAATTCTCGCTCCGCTTCAAAAAATTTAGCGGTTCGTTGTGCATTTATTATAGGAATAAAAGCGTCACGATAACGCATCTTCAAAGCTAAGACCTCCGAGTCATAGTCTAATTCACTTCTCTTTTTTCCGGTTTTAGTTCGCCGTTGATGAATCAGTGCCCTCATTTCCCGCTGGTATTGATTATATAAAGGGAAAAAACGTTCAGCATCAGCCGGACTTAAGGAAAGTTCTTTGGTTATGTAGGCTATCTTGGCAGCTTCAATCTGCTTAAATCGATTCTGTTGATCTCTATCTTGAGCCTTCAGCGTGAAGATAGAAGCAACCAACAGTATATATGTAAAAAGTAATTTCTTCATTTCAAGTTAGATACTGTAATCCAAATAGGCTTCTATATCTTCTTCTGAAAATTTGGGTTTATCCATTTGAATGACACCATCAAATTGAGCTTCAAGAAAAGCAGCGTCTCCCGGTTCACTATAATACTCCAGATAGTTCACAATTTCATTATCGGGAATGCTTTTCAAAGTACGTTCAAAATTGTTGGATTGATACTGAAAGAAACCGTAAACACCTAAGCCGATTGCTATGCAAGCCGCTGCCGCATAGCCGATCCAGGTTAGATTCCGATTTTTCCTTCTTATTGGAAATGCAATCTCCCTTGTCTTTTCGTTTTTAGCTGTGGAAACTATCGCTTGATTGATTTTTTTATCTAATTGATCAAAATAATTTTGCGGTGTGACAAAACCCGAGGTCGTAACTTTTTCCCTTAGTTTTTCGATGAAAGGGTGATATTCAGTATCTTCAAACGTAGAATTTGCCAGTGTCAGGTTGTCTTCCTTTTCTATTTTGGCAATGATATGGTCACTAAGTGATTCAAAATACCCGTTTGGTACAGTGAAGCTTTTCTCCATATCGGAAATGATGGAGACACGTTGCATGATGTTAGCTTCCAATCGATCAAAGTAATCCGTAGGCACAATAAATGGCGTATCCTTTGGATTAGGCGGCACCCCTTGTATGCCAGCTAAATCATCTTGATAATTACGTTCATTGTCCATAGTGCTCATAGTAACTCTTAGATATAGATTACGCTAAAAGGTTTAATCGTTATCACTAAAAAATTGTTCAATTTTTTTACGGCTAAATGATAGGATGCTTTTAGCGCACCAACACTTGTTCCCAGGATTTCAGAAATTTCGTCATATTTTAGATCATCGAAATATTTCATATTAAAAACCAGTCGCTGTTTCTCCGGTAAGGTTAATAAAGCTTGCTGTAATTTTAGTTGAGCTTGGTTTCCGTTGAAGTAACTTGAGGTAGTGAGGGTGTCCGACAAATAGGAAGCAGAATCATCATCTAAGGATATACTTTGATACTGCTTCTTTTTATTTAAAAATGTAATACACTCATTGGTTGCGATACGATAAAGCCATGTGTATAGCTGCGCATCGGCTCTAAAGTTCTCCAGATTTTTCCAAACTTTTACAAAAATATCCTGCACCAAATCATCCGCGTCATCGTGATCTACTACCAGCCTACGGACATGCCAGTAAATCCGCTGCTGGTATTTTTTTAGCAATAAATTAAAAGCCTCATTTCGAGTTCTTTCGTTAGAGAATTTTTCAATTATTATTGAATCTTCCATTAGAGAGCTTGATGGTTGATAACAACGGAAGGAAACCTGTTACCTTCCGTTGCTAACCTAAACCATTTATTTTCTTTTGATAACTTTCTGAGCGGCGCTAACAATACTCGCAGCATTTAGTCCGTATTTCTCCATTAATTGTGCAGGTGTGCCACTTTCTCCGAAGCTGTCGTTAACAGCAACATATTCTTGGGGAGCTGGATGGTTTTTAACCAACACTTGGGATACGCTATCACCTAAGCCGCCAAGACGGTTGTGCTCTTCTGCTGTCACCACACAGCCGGTTTTAGCCACAGACTTTAAGATTGCTTCTTCGTCCAAAGGTTTAATGGTATGAATATTTATAATTTCAGCGTCTATTCCCACTGCAGCAAGCTGTTCTCCTGCTTGAATAGCTTCCCAAACTAAGTGACCGGTTGCAATAATCGTAACATCGGAGCCCTCGTTTACCATCCAAGCTTTGCCGATTTCAAATTTTTGATCCGGGTCGGTAAAGATTGGTACGACAGGGCGGCCGAAACGAAGATAAACAGGACCATCGTAGTCGGCGATCGCGATCGTTGCGGCTTTTGTCTGGTTATAATCGCAAGGATTAATCACCGTCATACCGGGCAACATTTTCATTAAACCGATATCTTCCAATATCTGATGGGTAGCGCCGTCTTCGCCTAATGTTAGACCGGCATGTGAGGCACATATTTTAACATTTTTTCCGGAGTAAGCGATAGACTGGCGGATTTGATCATAAACTCTTCCCGTGGAGAAGTTTGCGAAGGTTCCGGTGTAGGGGATTTTTCCGCCAATGGTTAAACCGGAAGCAATTCCCATCATATTAGCTTCAGCAATTCCTATCTGGAAGAATCTTTCCGGAAAATCTTTGATGAATGCATCCATTTTTAATGATCCAACTAAATCGGCACACAGTGCAACGACATTGCTGTTTTTTTTGCCTACTTCATGTAAACCAGCTCCAAAGCCCGAACGCGTGTCTTTCTTGTCCGTATATGTATATTTCTTCATTTCGTAATATTGAATAGTGTATGACCAAGTCAGGTCAATTAATAATCTCCTAAAGTTTCTTCAAGCTGTGCTAGTGCTGTAGCTAGCTGTTCATCATTGGGTGCTACACCATGCCATTTATGAGATCCCATCATAAAATCAACGCCATATCCCATTTCGGTATGCATAAGAATCATAATCGGTTTTCCTTTTCCGGTACGGCTTTTCGCTTCCGTTAAGGTTTCGATGAGCTGCGCCATATCGTTACCTTTTGCCTCCAAAACATCCCATCCGAAAGCCTCCCATTTGGCTTTTAAATTACCTAAAGAAAGTACACGTTCGGTTGGACCATCGATTTGTTGACCGTTTAGATCAATCGTTGCGATAAGGTTGTCCACTTTATTATGTGGCGCATACATGGCAGCTTCCCATACTTGGCCTTCTTGCAATTCGCCATCGCCCATTAAAACATAAACCAGTTTATCATCCGCATTTAATTTTTTCGCACGGGAAGCCCCGATTGCCACGGAAAGTCCTTGACCAAGAGAGCCAGAAGCAACACGCACACCCGGCAAATGTTCATGTGTTGTTGGATGCCCTTGCAGCCTGGAATCAATCTTTCTAAAAGTTGCTAGTTCACTTTTGTCGAAGTATCCGGCACGTGCCAAGGTGCTGTAAAATACGGGAGATATATGTCCATTGGACAAAAAGAAAATGTCTTCTCCAATACCATCCAAGTTGAACGTAGGATTGTGTTCCATTTGATGGAAATAGAGAGCTACGAAAAAGTCTGCACATCCCAGTGATCCTCCCGGATGGCCGGACTGGCAACCATGTACCATGCGTACGATATCTCGACGTACTTGCTTTGCTATGTTTTCAAGTTTTGCTATGTCTGCACTCATTATAATTTGTGTTAAACGATATTAAGATGCTAAGATAAATATTTTTAGTTATTAGCCGTTAATTAATAGTTGTTAATTTGACACTTATATTAGTTGGTCTTTTAAATAAATGGTCTATTTTACCAAATCCCGTATCTGGCGGGAAGCATTTTTATTATCGACCTTTCTGATGATATGTTCAATGATTCCCTTTTCATTGATCACAAAGGTAGTTCTGGCTGTTCCCATGTATTTTCTACCATACATATTTTTCTCCACCCAAACACCGTAGTCCTCAACTATCTTTTTATCCTCATCAGCCAATAAGTTGAAAGGGAGTTCATACTTGCTGATAAACTTTTGATGCGATTGTTCACTGTCAATACTCACTCCTAATACCTCATATCCATCTTGAAGGAGAGACTGATAATTATCTCTAAAGTTACAGGCTTCGGTGGTGCAGCCCGGTGTATTATCTTTCGGGTAAAAGTATAAAATCACTTTTTTACCTAAATAGTCTTTCAGTTCTACGGTTTCACCTTTTTGATTTTTGGCCTTAATCGCCGGTGCTTTATCACCTTCTTTTAGTTCTTTCATTTTTTTAGTTATTAGATTTTAGCCGTTAGCTAATGACTAATAGCCAATGGCTGACAGCTTATTTCACAAAATCCGCCTCAAATACTTTTTCGTTGTCTTTCCAGTCTTTTACACGCAATTTGAACCGATGCCTTCCTTTAGGGAGGTTGTCGTCAAAGGTATGTCGGAGAGATGCACTTTTGGGATCATATTCCATTAATATCCATTGATCATCTATGTAGCCCTCAAATGACTGAATTCCTGACAAATTATCGGATATTTTGAAGTTAATCCGACTGTAGGCACTCATATTTTTGTTTGCAGAGAGATTAAGCGAACGGATAATGGGAGCGACGGTATCAACGGTGATATAAAAACTTCCCAGGGTTCTTGCAGTCGTCATAACAAAACCATCTTTATAAATGCCTCCTTGCGAATCGCCTTGCGCATTTACAATAAGAGCTTTGGATTGCAAGTTGCGGGGCACGTCCTGCGCATTAATTGCCAAGCTATATCCCTGATGCACCGGAACCATGCGGTTATGGATGTGCTGTAGATGCGAATAAGCACCTTTTGGACGCGTGCCTTGATCGTATCTAAAATATAAATCGCTGTATAGGCTGCCTTTAGGCAGGTTAATCTTTATCGCGTCATTTTCAAATTGGTTATCTTGCCCATAATAAAAGAAAGTCGTTCCTTCGTGATTCTTTTTTGCTATCGTATACTGAGGATCGTTTCTGACTTCGAATGATAAAGTACTCACATTGCCCATTATATCTTTTACTTTATAAAGAAGCCGATGACTCTGTTGATCTTTAATATGGATGATACCCCGATTATGAAGATTGTGGTAAATTTCTAGTTTGTTCCCTTGTTCCACGAAGCTCTTTTGTATTCTTCTTTTATGTAATATATAAGACGCATAATCAATATGTGCATTAATGGCTCGACTATTGTCAAAAGAAAAGCTTTCCCAGGCCGCTGTATAAATGTTCTTTCCATCCAAGAAAAGTTCAATGGAGTATACGCCGTTTCGATTGGCCGATGCAGAATTGAGGTCGGAAGCTACAATTCCAAAAGCGGTTGGTCCGTTGATGATAATTGTTTTTGTCGGGGTAATTTTATATTCACCACCGGTCCCCGAAACCTGAAAGTGTTCTCTTTCTGTGTTTTCGTCGTATGTATCGCTTCCAAATCGATATATCGTTAAAGCGCTAATAGTAGGAGGGACCCTGTCGGGAATTGTCAGTCCAAAAAGTTGAGCGTTAATGGTATGCTCGGTCTTAGTATCTCTAAGTTCAAAATGTAAATGGGGTCCAGCGGACCCACCGGTATTCCCCGAGAATGCGATGACGTCTCCCTTCTTCACCGGAATCATTGTGGCTGTCAACGGAAAATCTACATCAAATCTTTTTTCACTGTATTGCTTATCTTTTACAAGTGTGGCGATTTTTGCATTGAATTGTTGTAGATGCATATAAACGCTGGTATAACCATTTGGATGATCTATATAAAGCGCATTTCCGCCACCACCTATTTGGATGCGGGCACGAGAAATAAAGCCATCAGCTACGGCGTAAACCGGATAACCCTCTCGCTGATTCGTCCTATAGTCTGTTCCAGAATGAAAATGGTTTGACCTCAATTCACCAAAGCTTCCGGCTGCCTGCGGCGCTAAGTCTAGCGGAGGACGAAAATAGTTCTGCGGGTATTGTTTTTGCTGAACGCGCGAATCTTGAGCTTCTACCGGAAGCATGAAATGGAGAAATAGCGAGGTAATATAGAGAAGTTTCATCCGCAATTTACTTTATATTGAAATCAAGTAGCTTTTGGTCTTCAATATAACCTTCCAAATGATCGCCGATAGCCACAGGGCCTACGCCGGCAGGTGTTCCTGTAAAGATTAGATCGCCCTTACGGAGTGTAATGTATTCGCTTACAAAGGATATAATGCTCTCAAAAGAAAAGATCAAATTGTTTGTATTCCCTATCTGAACTTCTTCTCCGTTTTTCTTTAAACAAAAATTAATGTTATAGATATCTGCAAAAGTGTTTTTTGGAATCAAAGTACTAACGGGCGCCGATTGATCAAAGGCTTTTGCCAGTTCCCAGGGTAGACCTTTTTGTTTATGTTCTGCTTGAAGATCGCGTGCTGTAAAATCGATTCCCAAACCGATGGAATCATAATAGGTATCAGCAAATTTTCGCTGAACATGCTTTCCCTCTTTGCAAATTCGGATCACTATCTCAATTTCGTGATGGACTTCCTTTGAAAAATCAGGTAGATAAAAATCTTTATTGTCTTTAAGTATTGCTGTATCCGGTTTCAAAAAAATTACAGGCTTTTCCGGTACAGGATTGTTTAATTCGTGGGCATGGGCTACATAGTTTCTACCGATTGCTATAATTTTCATTTAATAATTTGTTTTAAAGTGGCAATGAAGCTTGCCTGCCTACGGCCAGCAGGTTTCATTTAATAATTTGTTTTAAAGTGGCAATGAAGCTTGCCTGCCTACGGCCAGCAGGTTTCATTTAATAATTTGTTTTAAAGTGGCAATGAAGCTTGCCTGCCTACGGCCAGCAGGTTTCTGTAAATATACCCCCAAACCTACTACAAAAAAAAATTGCAACGAATTTTTTGATTGTTAATTTAAATAAAAAAACCATCCGTTTCCAATTGGAGCGGATGGTTTCGAATCAGAAAAGTAATTAGTTTTTATCTAGAGCACTTCAATTCGCTTAACAATAGTTTCTGTACCGGCAACAACACGGATAAAGTAAAATCCCTGGTTAAGCTTACTACCCAAGTTAAAAGTGTTGCTTTGTTCTCCCGCAGACAGACGTTGTGAAAGCAAAGTAGTTACTTCATTTCCCAACGCATCCATCACTTTGATGGACACATTACTATCTTTGTTTAGTTTAAAGGACAAACTCAGTTGATCTGAAATTTGGTTTGGAAAAACCTTCACATTACTGAGCAGCTTTTCATTTTCGGTCCCCTCCATCTTTTGTGCCCCCATTAAGGGAGAAAAAGGTTTGAATCCAAAGTGCAGATCGCTGACCTTATAGGCTTTGTGGTCAGAAATTCGACTCTTCTGCATGGGTGTTTGCTGCTTTCTCGATGCGGAATCCATTTCTAGACTGAGAGAAGCCGCCGCATGCGTGTCTATTTTTGCTAGCGTAAAGACTACACTTAAAATAAAAAGATATAGAATAGAAAAGTATTTATATGCCATAGGTGTCGCTTCAAATAGTTATTGCAAAAAAAGAGAAGTGGATCGTCACAAAGGGAAACACTTCACCAGTTAGCTTGACTACAAAAATATAATAAATATATTTCAATTTTTAGAACAAAGCAAAAAAAAGATAGTTTTTAACAATTTTTAACAACTTTTTTCGTTTGCTCTGTTTTTGAATTGATTGGAAATGAGACATGCTTTCAAATATCAATATATTAGCTACATTTGCCTCGTAAATTAGAAAAATTAATCAGTGGAAAAATCAAAAGATTTACACAAGTTAAGCGCTGCGGGTTTATTGGTTAGTTTGGGGGTGATATATGGCGACATAGGAACCTCTCCTTTATATGTATTCAAAGCCATTATAGGTGACGATGTTATCACATCTGAGTTGATTTATGGGGGATTATCCTGTATTTTTTGGACTTTGACTTTACAAACTACCATAAAATACGTTATCATCACGTTAAAGGCCGATAATAAGGGAGAGGGTGGGATTCTGTCTCTATTCTCGCTAGTCAAACGGAGAGCTAAGTGGTTAATATTTCCGGCCATGGTTGGAGCTGCCGCTATGCTTGCTGACGGGATGATTACGCCACCAATCACCGTATCTTCCGCAATTGAAGGGTTGAAAATCTATAACAAAGATTTGCCCACTGTTCCCATTGTGATCGGCATCATTTCTGTTTTATTTGTTATTCAACGATTTGGAACATCGGTGGTAGGAAGAGTGTTTGGTCCGCTGATGTTTGTTTGGTTTACGATGATGGGGGTTTTAGGCTTACGTTACTTGGTTGATATGCCCGAAATTATTGCAGCTATCAACCCGTATTATGCCATTAAACTTCTAATTAATTATCCGAATGCATGGTTGATTTTAGGAGCGGTATTCTTGTGTACTACAGGTGCTGAAGCACTTTATTCAGATTTGGGCCATTGTGGGCGCGCGAATGTTAGAATAAGCTGGATTTACGTAAAAACCTGCCTATTAATGAATTATTTTGGTCAAGGCATTTGGTTGGCACAGCATCAAGGTGCCTATCTAAACGATCAGAATCCTTTCTACCTCTTGATGCCGGAGTGGTTTTTGACGATTGGCATTACCATTGCAACGATAGCAGCTATTATCGCATCGCAAGCTATGATATCGGGATCGTTTACCCTGATTGCTGAGGCGGTGCGACTTAATATCTGGCCGAAAGTGAAAATTAACTACCCAAGTAATCAAAAAGGCCAGTTGTACGTGCCATCGGTAAATTTACTTTTATGGATTGGCTGTATGGTCGTAATTTTAATATTCAAAGAGTCGCGCAATATGGAAGCGGCCTATGGATTAGCCATCAATACCACCTTTCTAGCAACAACTGTCTTAATGGTAGCGTATCTTTTCAAAAAGCATACACCACGGTATTTGATTGCGCTTTTTTTCATCATTTACATGGGGATAGAACTGGCTTTTTTAGCGGCAAACGGCGCCAAAATTGCTCATGGTGGATGGCTGACGCTGCTTTTGGCGAGTGTGCTTTTTGCTGTTATGCTTTGTTGGTGGTGGGCTCGAAAGATAAAGAATAATTTTGTACGCTATGTTGATATAGAGGATTATTATCCTATATTAAGTGAATTGACAGAAGATGAAACAGTGCCTCGCTATGCTTCTCAACTCGTATACCTGACTAGCGCCAATTTTAGATCGGAAATAGAGTCGAAGATTGTTTATTCTATTCTTCAGAAGAAACCAAAACGCGCCGATGTATACTGGCTGGTTCATGTTGATGTGACCGATGAACCCTATACAAATGAATATAAAGTGGATCACCTAGTTAAGGGCAAGTTGATACGAATAGATTTTCGTTTAGGATTTAGAGTCGAACAACGTATTAGCCTGTTGTTCCGAAAGGTAGTAGAAGAGTTAGTGAAAAACCAGGAGGTAGAGATTACAAGTAGGTATAAAACCTTGAAGAAATATAATATGGTGGGTGACTTTCGATTTGTGGTCCTCGAAAAAGTGGTTTCAAGGTCTAATAATCTAGGGTTTATGGAACGTATCGTAATGGATGCCTATAATCTGCTGAGGCATTTCAGTTTATCAGAAGAAAGAGGTTTCGGCTTAGATTCCAGCTTCGTGACCATTGAACGTGTACCACTTGTCATTTCGGGTACAAAAGAAATTAATATCAAACGAAGTTATTGGAAGCAGTAGGTTCGGTTAATTAGCCAATTAGCGAATTATTCGTAAGTGTTAGCTTTTTCGGCACTCATGAACTCCCAAAGGTCGGTTAGCCAATGTAATGGTGGTGGGTTAGGTGGTTGTGACAGTTGTACTTACATACCGACAGGGTAACTAAAGCTTAGAGCTTATCGCCTAAAGCTCTATGGCTAGCATTCAATTTTGACTTTCTATAGCCGTAAATGAAGTAGATGATAAGACCTATAACGAGCCAACCAATAAATATAATCCAGTTGCTTGCGCCAAGTTCAGTCATGAGGTAAAGATTTACCAAAATACCGGCTACCGGGAGTGTCGAGAAGTTGTATTTGTAGCTGAGAACAGTGAGTATGACCCAAGTAAGCCAGAAGATTATTGTGAGCGATTTATGTTCGATTAATTCCACGGCAGAGAGATCAACCCATTCTTTTATCGTTGCTTTACCATATATGAACAGACCTAGCACTGTTATTAAGAGGGCTAAACCGACTATATATTTGCCGTTGACGTAAGGAACCCGGAACTTTGATTGTTTTGAGATCCCTTGATGATCTAAATATAAAACACCACCACAAACCAATATAAAGGCAAAGAAAGTACCTACACTGGTTAAGTCTACAAAGAAATCCATTCTAAAGAATAGCGCAGGAATCGTAACCACGATACCGGCAATAATGGTGGCAAAGCCAGGTGTTTTATACTTGGGATGAATACTGGCAAATTTTTTCCATAATAGACCATCTCGGCTCATCGTCATCCAAATGCGTGGTTGACCCAATTGAAAAACCAATAGGGCACTGGTAATAGCTATAACAGAACTAATGGAGATGACTCCTGCCATAAAATCTAATCCTGTTGATTGAAATACAAAGGCTAAGGGATCATTCACGTTCAATTCTTTATAGTTCACCATCCCTGTTAGCACAAGCGTTATTAATACATATAAAACGGTACAGATTAAAAGGCAGTAGATCATAGCACGTGGGAGGTCACGTTGTGGATTCTTACATTCCTCCGCTGTAGTTGAAATGGAGTCAAAACCGATGAACGCAAAGAACACAGCTGCAACACCACTTAAAATTCCTTGAATTCCATTAGGTGCGAAAGGACTCCAGTTTGCCGGTTTAACATAAAAAGCACCCCCGATAATAACAAAAAGCACCACGCTGACTTTAAGAATGACCATGATGTTGCTTGCAGTTCTTGATTCTTTAATGCCAATATAGACCAGCCACGTCACCAAAATCGTAATAAGGCCAGCCGGAAGGTTGCAAACAAGGGCAATATTACCTAAGTGGGGAGCTTGTTCATAGGCCGCTGCTGCAATTTTTTCAGAAGAACTGAGAGCTTCGGAGCCCGCTTGTTGTAGTTTATGGAAAGCTTCATAGGCGCCTTCGGAAGAAGTTGTAAGCCACAGTGGAAGTCGGATGCCGAAGCCCTTTAGCATGCTTACAAAGTATTCAGACCACGAGATGGCAACCACCATGTTGGACACTGCATATTCCAAAATAAGTGCCCATCCGATTATCCATGCGAATATTTCACCGAATGCAACATAGGCATAAGTATAGGCACTTCCGGAAACGGGGACGGTGCTTGCAAATTGCGCATAAGAAAGCGCCGTAAATACACATGCTATCGCTGTAAAAACGAATAAAAGCGAAACTGCCGGACCACCGTTATAGCTTGCTAATCCTATTGTACTAAAGATACCCGCCCCAACAATAGCCGCTATACCGAGCGAAACTAGATCTTTTACGCCTAGGACTTTTGCTAATCCTCCGCTTCCTTGATGATACGTGTCTTTTTGGATTTGCTCAACGGTTTTTTTGCGGAAGAGTTTATGAGCCATACGATGTTTGGTTGTTAAACAGCAATTAAAATTAAGGCCCAAACATAAAAAAAATATTTTATTCCGTTGTTATGGACACCAAATAAAGCTGCATCCATTCTTAGGTGAGCCTAATTGTAGTATTTGCTTAAATAATCGGCAATTTCGTTAAAGATCACTTTATAATTGTATGCTAATTCTCTTTCATATACATTTAAGGCATCAGTCAGCTGAAGTTTTTTATCTTCATTTAAGCCTTGCGGCCAAAATTTTTTACAAACTTGGTCTAGAGCGTAGGTAACTTTGGCCATCTCACGATAGGTTCCTAAATATCGATCATTGATAAAAGCATTAAAAAATGTAAGGAATAGTGTGGTATCTTGTAAGCCGGCAAGTTCCAAAAAACGGGATAAGCTTTGACGATCTACATCTTGGAGTTGCCCGTAGAAGTCGTTTTCATGTAGCCAACTATCCTTGAGAAGTAAGCGATCAAGGAGGAGCTCGAGCGCAATGTGTGAAAGAAACGAAGCGCGGATGGGTGTATTTGCAACAACAGGTGACAAATGCGCTTTCAATTGTCTCGTTTTTTCCAAAAAAAACACATTGTTGTGGAAGAACCGGTCTGTAGCCAAGTGGCGGCACCAGCCTTTCAATATCCGAGAAATACGCTGATCATCGATAAACAATGCAACATTCTTCTCGGGAAAAACACGGATATCTCTATCCATATTTCGTAAAAGATCAGGCAGCACAGATCCAAGTGCGCGATGAGGGTCATTTACTTTTCGTTCAAAATAAAAATGAGATAGGAAATTCATGGTACTCAGTTTAAAGTCCTCATCTTTGTCCAATTCTGTTATGTGCAAACTTCCTGTGAATATACATTTTTTATGCCAGTTTTCAAATAGGAGCTTTCGAGTAAAGAACTCCAGGTATTAAATGGAGAAAAAATTACATCGATGAAAAAATAATGCTAAGTTTGCACATTTCATGGGAAAAATAGATAGTTAAATAAATAGACACAGAGATGAATTTTGTTGACGAGCTGCGTTGGAGGGGCATGCTACAGGACATTATGCCCGGAACAGAAGAACAATTAGAAAAAGGAGTAACTTCCGGTTATATCGGCTTTGATCCAACAGGCGATTCGTTGCATGTAGGTCATTTAACGCAAATAATGACTCTCATTCATTTTCAGCGAGCGGGACATAGACCGATCGCTTTGGTGGGAGGAGCCACCGGGATGATCGGAGATCCATCATTCAAATCAGCGGAAAGGAACTTGTTGGACGAGGAAACGCTTCGCCATAATGTTTCATGCTTGGAAAAGCAGTTGAGAAAATTCTTAGATTTTGACAACCGAAGTGGAAAAGGCAATGGAGCCATAATGGTCAATAACTATGATTGGTTCAAAGATTTTAAGTTTTTAGATTTCATACGTGATGTCGGAAAGCTTATCACTGTCAATTATATGATGGCAAAAGATTCAGTAAAAAAGCGATTAGAAGGTGAAAATGGCTTATCATTTACGGAGTTTTCTTACCAGCTTATCCAAGGCTATGATTTTTACTATCTATGGAAACATAAAGGTTGTATGATTCAAATGGGCGGATCGGATCAATGGGGTAATATCGTAACCGGTTCGGAGTTTATTAGAAGGCAGGAAGGAGGAAGTGCCTTTGGTTTAACAACTCAGTTGATAAAGAAGACAGACGGCACAAAATTTGGAAAAACTGAAAGTGGTGCCGTGTGGTTGGATCCTAAAAAAACGTCGCCCTATAAATATTATCAATTCTGGCTTAATGCAAGTGACGAAGACGCAAAAAATTGGATCAAAATTTTTTCCCTTAAAGATAAGGCCGAAATCGATTCGATTATCGCTGAACATGATGCTGCTCCACATTTACGAATTGTTCAAAAGGCGCTAGCCGAGGATATTACGATAAGAACACATTCGGTATCTGCTTACCAAATGGCCGTAAAGACTTCTGAGTTTTTATTTGGAAGCGGTTCTTTGGACTTTCTAAGTGGCATGGACGACGCAGATGTATTGGACGTCTTCGATGGTGTGCCACAGTCTGTAATTAGAAAAGAGGAGTTGAAAAACGGAATCAATGTTGTCGATCTCCTCTCTACCTACGCATCTGTTTTCCCTTCAAAAGGTGAAGCTCGGAAAATGATACAAGGTGGGGGCGTATCCATTAATAGGGAAAAAGTTGGATCGGTTGATCAAACGATTGACCTTTCAAACTTGATTAATAACAAATATATAATTGCACAAAAAGGTAAAAAGAACTATTTTTTACTTATTGCACAGTAAGCCCCTTTTTGAATGTCGGTTACCGGTTGTAGCTCAGCAGCCGGTAACAATAATAGCTATGAGCGAGTGGCTACTGGACCAATAGATTACAACCTCGGATATCACTTTGATCGAAGCGGCCCAATATTTCAAAATGATTATTACTTGAAACGCGACCGAGATCTTGTGTGGCAATAAAAGAGCAACTATTAAGATTAGCCAAGTCAATTATATTGACGCCTCCCGTTAATCCCTTCGGCAATTTGGTAAGTGGATCATTTACATCTCTTATTAATACTTTCATCCAAGGAGGACAGGCAAAAACGCCCTTTGCCTCAGAATAGGCTTGAGACAAAAGCTCAGTCATTCCATATTCGGAATGTATGGCGGTGACGCCGAAACCGGTGCACAATATATTATGCAATTCATCTCGGATCATTTCCTTCCGCTTACCTTTCATTCCACCGGTTTCCATAACGATCAACTCTTTAAAAGAAATGTTATAGTTTTCGACAAAATCAAGCAAAGCATAGGTGACGCCGATTAGCATGGTTGGAATTTTCAGGTTTTGAAGCTCCTTCAATCGTTCATATAAAGCCCGATGGTCATAAAGGAAATAACCGCTATATTGTGGATTGGAATCCTTAATCAGATCATCTACCATATAAATAAGTGAAGATCCTTCGCGTTCCAAATAAGAAGGAAGAAGGGCCAATAGGGCCATGTTTTTTATATCGCCATAAAAAAGCCTGAAAGCTCTTCTGAAACTCTCTTCGTACAAGCTCAAGTCGCTAACCAAATGCCTGCTTGGTTGCATACCGGTAGTTCCCGAACTTGAAAAAATAACTTGACTGATTTGATTATTCAGTATGACTTCTTTTGTTTTAAAAAATTCAATAGGCAGAAATGGAATTTCTTCTGTATGAGAAATATTGTTAGGATTACAGTTGAGATAGTCCAGGTATTCCTTATACACCGCATTCTCCAATGCTTGCTTCTTAAAAATTTGCAATGCAACTTGCTCAAATTGTTCCGATGAGCGTATTTGAAAAATTGCCCTTTTATCGATGTTTACCATATTTACTGAAAACAAAGATACGTGAAAATATTAAAATGCTTTTCTAATGTATTGTCCCGACAAGCCGGCAAAACCCGCTACAAGGCCACCGGGTATACCACTGATCAGCGTCATCCAGATCCAATTGAAAGAGCTTTCAGGTAAGCCCAGCAACAGGCCGACACGGTTAGCTAGTATGTGTCCGTTTAAATAACTTAGATAAAGGCTGTACAAAGCCCAAACACAATAGATTGCAGCAAAGCAAATGATGAAAGCTTTCCATGGCTTTTCGTTGAAAAGATAGGATACAATGACGGAAATTGGTATAATGATCCACCAAGGCAATACTAATTGAGCCGTAAAGATGATTACACAGAGTACGATAAACATTTTCATTATAATAGTATTTTAAAAAGCATGAAGTTTGCCTATTCACTTACGAAAGACAGAAGCAGATTTAGTTGGTAAGCGTAATTTTACTTACAATTCTGTTTTGCAGCTCATTTTTTTCACCTGTCAGGAATAGTAGTTCTTTGAGCTCTCCCTGAAGCCAGGCTTTCAACTGATTGTCATAATAAATGCTACCCGGATTTCCTGACGAGCCACCCGGTAATATGCCATAAGCCTTCGGCCTATGACCAAGTTCGACCACCATTCTCCAGGAAGGGCCGCTCTTTTCCTTGATTGCATTTATTGTACGCCCCGAACCATTGACGGGAAACTTAAAAGATGCCAATCCTTTTATACTCGCCAAGTGAAGAACACGTCGTTCATTGACCGTTCCCCACGCCCAAGTTTCATCGAGCGCACCATATTTTTCTTCCAGGTTCTGTAGGGCGTCGTGAAGTGATTTGGCGAACAGGGTAGCTCGAGGGCTTAGGGTGCCCGTCTTTTCCTTTCCATACCATATTGAATTAGGTTCATTGAGTAAGAGCTCGACGGTACGATCGCGATTGGGATAACGCATTTTCGCCGATTTTTTATCAAACCATTTGCTCCATAATGCATTTTCAATTTCTTTATACCATTGTTCAAAAATGGTTGCAGCAATAGAAGTTGCTTCATAACAATGATCCCAATTTCGCAATAAGGCAAGTGCTTTTCGATCAATGTCATTTAATTCCTGCACCCCTTCAGTAACAGACACCAAGGTATCCAGGATATCGTCCGCCAATATGCTTCTGTTATCGAGCTGAAGTAATCGAAGTGAATCAGCCGTTGCGTGTTCCAGTTTTGCTAGTCGTTCATTTATTCGATGCCCGCGATCATAGGGTGCATACTCCCAATTCAAATAATAAGGATAACTTTGATCAACCGGGGATTGATTTGCCGAACTGACAAAACCGCGTGATGGATTTTTAACGCTTGGGTTCTGCTCGGCAGGAATTCTGTCCGACCAATCGTTCTTGCTGTATTTTCCATCGAGTATAAATTTTCCATGTTCAAATGATTTTAATGGAAAATAGCCGTTTGGTGTAATAGCAATGTTATCCTGATTGTCAGCGAAAATAAAGTTCTGAGCAGGCGCAGTAAAAAATACCAGTGCTTTTCTGTAGTCACCATAGTTCTTGGCTCGATTCAACTCATAAAAGGTTCGCAAATCATTGGAGGGCAAATGGGCAACCCATTTCAAAGCTGCACCCGTTGGTATGTTGTTTGCTAAGTTGCTTTCGCTATTCAGCGGTTCTTCGGTGACGCTAATAGGACCGTGATGGGTGTAGTATACCGTATCGAATACAGTAGCACCTGATCTTACGTTGATTTTTTCTATTCTTTTCGTAGTTTTCTTCCATTCATCATCAACTAAATAGAAGTCTTTTTTTTTATCTTTAAAGGTAATTTGGTACCAATCTAATACGTCTGATCCGACATTAGTCACACCCCAGGCAATGTGCTGATTAAAGCCGATAATTACACAAGGGGCACCTGGGATAGAAACACCGCAAGTGTTGCTGGTGGAACTTTGAAGCTGTACCTGATACCAAATGCTTGGAAGTGTAAGGCTAAGATGTGGGTCATTTGCCAGTATTGGATAGCGCGTGCTGCTTTTTTGCGAAGATATTGCCCAATTATTGCTGCCTAAACCCTCTTCCTTGTTTCCTGCCAGTAAATTATTTTGATCAATAAACTTCATTAAAGAGAGTGACTCTTTGGGTTGTTCTACAGGTGTCTGAATTTTATTTGCAATGTTTGTTCCGTGTACCGCCTTAAATGGCCAAGGCGTTCCCTGTGGGATAATCGGATCTTCTCTAAAAGGATAGTTTGGAAATAAGTTGTCTGTTATTTCTTTTCCATGTGTCTTCAGGATGTTCGTCATATGAAGTTCATCGGTACTACCGGCGAGTGTAGCAGACATTAATTTCAGCAATAAGGCTGAATTTATAGGTTGCCAAGGTTCAGGTGCATAATCTAACAGTTTGAATTCCAAAGGGTAATCAGCAGGAGAGAGATCGGCGATATAAGCGTTTACACCATCGGCATAGGCTTCAAGGATAAGTTTACTAATAGGATCTTTCATACTTTCAGCTAGCATTCGCTCAGCACCCAACATCATACCCATTCTTCGTTGATACCGATCTAACGGAACTGCTTTTGCACCTACTACTTCCGCAAGTCTACCACTTGCATATCGCGTTTGAAAGTCCATTTGCCAAAGTCGGTCTTTCGCAGTAATGTAGCCCTGCGCAAAATAGAGATCATAATCGTTTCTGGCAGAAATGTGGGGGATGCGTTGGTCGTCATAAAAAATTTCGATGGTGTCTTTTATCCCTTTTACAAAAAAGCTTTGATTTTCTGTTTGCGAAAGGGGCTCTGCATTTTTCCAAAAGCCATCAAATGGACTTAAAAACTTTCCTAGAGGAGGGATATCCCCGATTTTTTTATTTAATACGAACGCTAAACCGATACATAGAAAAATAGCTAAGGCTGCTTTTAACTTCATAAGTCTATAGAATATAATGAACGGTTGTAATAGGTCACGACATAAAAGTAACTAAAAACGTCATTTCCTGCAACGTTTTTTAAAAGAAAAGGAGGTGATCTGGAGTGTGCGATACCCAAACTAACGTGTATATTTTGCAAATTACTTTTGTAATTCTTAAGAATAACTTTAATTTTACCGCACTCATCGGGAACGTTTTCATTACGTGTAGTGTTTCCTGAGGCCAATATAAACAGATTGTGTGTTGTCATGAAAGACGTTGACAATTGCCAATCTTAACAAAAGGTATCACCAATAAAATTAAAGTAAATTATGAATTTTTATCCAACGCCCGTTCCTTAAGCTTATCTAGCGATGTATGTATGTAAATGGCCAAATAAATTGGCCCAACAAGCTTCATTATAACCATTAAAACCAATCGAATGAAAAAGAATCATGTTGTCAGTTTTCTGGCGTATTTCATTTTTATGCTAAGCTCTCTCGTTTCTATGGCACAAAGTGGCAGTATAGCGGGAAAAGTTTTAGACGAAAACAACCAACCTTTACCAAGTGCTTCTATACAACTAAAAGAATTAAACAAATCCGTAGGAACGAATGTCGACGGGAATTTTAACATGGCTAATATTCCGAATGGAAGGTACACATTAGTTGCCTCGTTTGTCGGCTATATGCCGCAAGAAAAATCTGTCACGGTTTCAGGCCAGGCAGTTACGGTGACCTTTACCATGCAACCCGATGCGCAGGGTTTGGATGAAGTGGTGGTGGTAGGGTATGGTACCCAACGCAGAAGTGATTTAACGGGAGCTGTTGCTTCCGTTGGCGCCAAGGATTTCAACAAAGGCCCATTAGTTGCAGCCGATCAATTAATTCAGGGTAAGGTGTCCGGTGTGCAGATGATCAATAATAGCGGACAACCAGGGGGCGCTACTACCGTACGTATTCGTGGTAATTCGGCTGTTACAGGTACCGGGCAACCACTGTACGTAGTGGATGGCGTTGCTTTGGACGGGCGTTCAGCCAGACCGAGTCAAAGTGGCGGGATAGGTACGAGCCCGGCAGGAAATCCCTTGAGTTTTATTAATCCGGCGGACATTGCCTCGATGGAAATCTTAAAAGACGCGTCCGCAACGGCAATCTATGGTTCAAGAGCTGCTTACGGTGTCGTTTTAATCACAACAAAACGTGGTCAGGAGGGCGGCCTGAAGGTAGATGTCAACTCTTCCGGTGGGATAAGTAATATTATGAGAAGAATCGACATTCTTGACGGCAACCAATATCGAGACGCTTTAAACAAATATGGACTAACAACGGGTGATTTTGGCGATAATGTCGATGCTTTGGATGCGATATTGCGAACCGCTTACAATCAAAATCACAGCCTTTCATTAAGCGGAGGGAACGCTGATAATAAGTACAGAGCATCTTTTGGATATCAGGATCAGCAGGGTATTATCGAAAAAACCGGATTTAAAAGATACAGCGGTTCGTTTAATGGAAATTTCAAAATGCTTAAAAGTAAAAAATTGGGATTGGATGTGAGTTTAATAGCCAGCCAGACCAACGAAAATATAGCACCCCTGGCAACAGACGCAGGAGCGTCAGGTAGTTTACTAACACACGCTTTAGCCTGGAACCCAACTCGGCCATTGCGGAACCCGGATGGCAGTTTGCTGGTAGAACGTGGTAATATTGTTAATCCGCTAGCCATGTCTGAAGCTTATAACGATCGTTCTAATGTATCTACCATATTGGCAAGCTTGTCACCTTATTATAAGTTTAACGATTGGTTGGAGTATCGGATGTTGTTGAGTATTAACTATAACCGGGGAGAACGTCGATCATCCACGCGGAGTTTTATTAATCTTCCAAGTATTCAGGCGGAGCCCGCCAATAATTTCCCTGGGGGATATGCTAGTGTTGCTAATAATGAGCTCATAACTAAACAATTGACTCATACACTCTCATTTAATAGAGAAATTGCCTCCGACCTTAATCTAAACGCGGTGATAGGTTATGAATACATGGATTTCATCAATCGGGGCACCGACATGAATGCACGTGGTTTCGGCGATATTCCTGTAGATTATACCGATGTTATGCAAGCCACTGCACCTGGAAATAGAAATTTGAACTCTTTTAACGATCCTACTACGCAACTACAATCTTATTTCGGAAGGGCTACCTTTAATTTTAAAGATCGTTATCTATTGACTGCTACGGTTCGTATTGACGGTTCTACTCGATTTGGAGAAAATAACCGTTATGGAACCTTTCCTTCATTCGCGGGTGCTTGGAACCTGAAAAATGAAGACTTTATGGCGGATGTTGCTTGGTTGAATCAATTGAAGTTACGTGCCGGTTGGGGTAAAACAGGTAATCAAGAGTTTCCGTCGGGTTCATCACAACGTAGATATTCAATCGGATATGGAGGTGGTGGCCAAACCAGACCTATAAATAATAACGAGAATCCAGACTTACGTTGGCAATCGGATGAACAGATGAATGTGGGGCTGGATTTTGGTTTATTTAACGGTCGCTTGAGTGGTACGGTGGATTATTTTAATAAGAAAACAACGGATTTACTTTTTCCGCAAACACCACAATATCCTGCATCACCGGATGCATCTATTACTTGGATAAATTTGCCGGGAGAAGTAATTAACAAAGGGATCGAACTGAACCTAAATGGTGTAATCGTTGAAAATGATAATTTTCGATGGGATTTAGGGGCGAATGCAACGTTTGTAAGCAATAAGGTACGCAATTTAGGAGAAAATGAAATCATTAGAACCGGTAGCTTAAGCGGACAAGGGCTCAGTGATGTAACGGTGCAAGTAATTCAAAATAATTATCCGCTTTTTGCCTTCGTGACAAGGGAATATTTAGGATTGGATCAAGAAGGGTTTTCACAATATACAGACGACGGTTTTGTGTTTTATCGTGTGGGAAATCCAAATCCAAAAGTGTTATTAGGTATTAGTACAGCGTTAGATTATAAAAAATTCTCTTTCTCTGCAAACTTTAATGGAGCCCTCGGACAAGATATTTATAATAATACCGCTAATGCTGTATTACCTATATCTAATTTAGGGTCTAGAAACATTGCTTCGGAACTAGTAAATTCAAGCATATTAGAGTCGCCAGCCAATCCAATTGCAGCCTCATCACGTTATATTGAAAATGGAAGCTATTTAAAACTTGCCAACGCTACATTAAGTTACCGGGTAGGAGATGTTGGTAACTCCATTAAAAATTTAGGCATTTTTGTTAACGGGCAAAATTTATTTGTGATCACTAAATATAAAGGATTTGATCCTGAGGTGAATGTCAATAAATCGGTAAACAGCGTGCCTTCGGCGGGCATAGATAATGTGACCTATCCAACAGCCAGAACATTTAATTTAGGCGTCAACTTTTCATTATAAATTTTAGCGGAAGAATCATGAGAAATAAATATATAAAGGTCCTTTTACTTGCATTAGTTGCATTTACAGGATGTACAAAACTGGAAGAAGATCTTCATGGGCAAGTAGGTTCCGGTGGCGTTGGCAGCGATGATGTACCAGCGTTGTTAAATGCGGCCTATATTGCTATGCGCAATCCGTACTATGGTCCGTATGGTTGGTGGGCGCTACAGGAATTTCCTACCGATGAAGCTATAGTTCCTACGAGAGGCGGCGACTGGGACGATAACGGTGCTTGGCGAGCGCTTCATTTGCATCGATGGCAATCAGATCATACACGCGTTCACAGTGTGTTTAAAGATGTACTAGGAGTTAGCTATGCGGCAACGGATATTTTGCAGTATAATCCTACTCCCTCGCAAGAAGCCCAAGCTCGATTTCTCCGGGCTTTTGCCGAATTTTCCATTTTAGATGGTTGGGGACAGGTACCTTACCGTGACCCCGGAGAAAATGTTACGCAAAATCCGAGGGTCAGAACTGCGCAAGAAGAAATTGACTACCTGATTTCTGAAGTGACAGAAGTGTTAGACGATTTACCTACGGACAGAATTGATCGTGCTTCACAAGATGCAGCTAAAATTCTGTTGATGAAAATTTATTTAAATAAGGGAGCCTTTTTGAATCGTCAAGCGCCGACTTTTGCCAATGAAGATATGCAGGAAGTCGTTCGGTTGGCGGATGAGATTATCAATAGTGGAGAATACGCCTTAATTGATAATTATTATTTAAATTTCGCGCCAAATAATGGGCAATCGACAACCGAAAATATCTTTACAGGTGAAAATATCGGTGGAGAAAGTTCTGCTACCGGTATGACGAATATGTGGGTAGCTACATTACACTATAATCAAAATCCCCCGGGAAATAATGGTTTCTCTACTTTATCGGACTTCTATAATAAATTTGAAGAAAGTGACGTCCGGAGAGGCGGTGAATATCCCGGTGTAACTAATGTGAGTGGTGTAAGAGTTGGCTTTTTGGTGGGACAGCAAGTAAATCAAAATGGTGAAAACTTAACCGATAGACGAGGAAACCCTTTAGCCTTTACTCCAGAAGTTAGCATTATAGAAAGAGATCAGAATCATTTGGAAGTAGCTGGTATACGTGTTATTAAGTATCCAATTGACTATGCGAACGGTTCTACGAGCTTGTTAAATAATGATTGGGTATTCTACCGTTATTCGGATGTTTTATTAATGAAGGCCGAGGCGTTATTACGGTTGGGACAAACCGGCGAAGCCCTTAACTTAGTCAATCAAGTACGGACAAAGCGCGGTGCCAGCAGTTTTACCGAATTGAACGAACAGCTATTATTGGATGAATTAGGCCGGGAATTCTTTTGGGAAGGACATCGGAGAACTGATCTCATCCGTTTTGGCAGATTTCTGGAAGCCTGGCAAGAAAAACCGGCATCAGACGCGAAAAATCTGTTGTTCCCGATTCCTTTGAACCAATTGGGAAACCCAAATTATACACAAAATCCAGGATATTAGTATTCAAGCCGGGCAGTAGCTGCCCGGCTTGAATATTATTTAGTATTGTTGATTTCTTGCTGTTCCCTTAGTCGAGCCACATTGTTTTTTTCACCAAAATCACTGGTTTTTGAAGTGAAGTCTTCCATTAAACTTGTGACTGCATCCAGGTTATCTGCTGTGCGCTGATGGATTTCGGGAAGAATCTGTTCAAGACTTTTATCATCTACTTCAATGTTCTCTACTTCAATGTTACTTATTTTTTCAAGAATAGCCTGTTGGCTATTTCGCAAATCTTCTAATTGACGGACAATCTTTTCCATCAATTCAAACTTTTTTAGTTTATCCATATCTCAAGCTCTTGTTTTCCTAATCACTAACAAGAAATAAAATTAATTTGTTTGTCCAAGTAACATATTATAAGAAGATAGATTAGCAAAGCAGTTGGTTTACAATGCTTTGTAAGCTTGGAATAACGATCAGCTTTATCTAAGTTTGTTAATAGAATTATAAATAATGAGCCAAATAAACATCAAAAAATTAGCAGCCGCTTTGGGTTTATCTACCTCGACTGTTTCCCGAGCCTTTCGAAATAATAGCGATATCAATCCGCTTACTAAAGAGCGTATTTTACGCATGGCCGATGAATTAGGTTATTCACCTAACCTTTATGCTAGTAATCTGCGCGAATCAAAGAGTAAAACAATCGCCATCATCATTCCGGAATTTGATAATAACTTTTTCTCGCAAGCGATCAAAGGTATTGAGCAACAAGCGAGACGTAATGGCTACCATACATTGATTTATGTTACAGAAGATGATGTAAAACAGGAGGCCACATTTATCCGATCGTTATGCAATGGAAGGGTAGAGGGGGTGGTTATGTCAGCGTCAGGAGAGGGGTTAAAACATGTTCACTTAAATATGTTGAAAGAAAGGGGGATTCCATTAGTTTTTTTTGACCGCTGCTATGAAGACGTAGAAGCTACTTGTGTAACGGGAAACGACTATGAGAGCAGCTATGAAGCAACACTCCATTTAATCATGAACGGATGTAAGCGGATTGCTTACCTAGTGGTAAATAAGAATGTATCTATCGGGAAGATCAGGATGCAGGGTTATTTAGACGCGCTAAAGAGTGCCGGTTTACCATGTGAGGACGAGTTGATTATTGAATGCACAAACGATAAGGAAGAAATATATAAATCTATTAAACGATCTTTTGAGAAAATGAAACCCGATGGTGCTTTCGCCTCTGTTGAGCGGTTAGCAATGACTACTTTGCGATATTGCGCAGATGTAAAATTGGAGATTCCTTCAGATTTTAAACTGGTTTGCTTTTCTTGCTTGGAAATTGCCGATATGCTGAACCCTCCTTTAAGTACTATTAAGCAACCAGCTTTCGAGATGGGCAAACGCGCCGCAGAAATTTTATTTGAGGCTTTATGCAATAAGGAGTCCGTAACGGAAAAGCAGGTTATTCTTCTTCCTTCGACTATTATTCCCCGAAAATCAACTGCCGTTGTTAATAACTAAGTGTTTGTTTAATACTAAAGCAATCGGTCTTTAAACAGAGCCAAACTGCCTAGTTTGCGTTACCCTAGCATGAATCAACTAACTAAACCACGTCTCAGCACTTTGCAAATATTTAATATGAGCTTAGGCTTCTTAGGAATCCAAATAGGTTTTGCGCTTCAGAACGGAAACGCTTCCAGAATATTGCAAACCTTTGGTGCTGATGTCGAACATTTGTCTTTATTCTGGTTAGCCGCGCCTTTAACCGGTATGATTGTGCAACCACTCGTAGGGCATTACAGCGATCGGACGTGGGGCAGGCTCGGCAGGAGGCGTCCTTATTTTCTAACCGGGGCGTTATTAACGGCTATTGCCCTATTATTGATGCCAAACGCCGCGGTTTTAACAACAATTTTACCTCCGTTGATAATAGGAGCGGGTATGTTAATGATAATGGATGCTTCCATTAATGTGACGATGGAACCATTCAGGGCGTTGGTCGCCGATAATTTACCCAATGAGCAAAGGAGTAAAGGCTTTTCTGTGCAAAGTTTTCTTATTGGAGTCGGCGCAGTTGTTGGTTCCTGGTTACCCTATGTGTTAGCAGAGTTCTTGGGTGTCTCTAAATTAGCAACGGAAGGGCATCTTCCCGACAATGTAGTCTTTTCGTTCTATATAGGCGCTTTCATCCTGGTGATGAGCGTAATGTGGACGGTGGTGACGACAAAGGAGTATACACCGGCAGAACTGAATGCCTTCGAAAAATCCGAGAATAGAACTACTATCAATCAGAAAGACATAAGAGGTTTAACGGCTATTCTGAACGATTTAAAACAGATGCCAAAAGCAATGAAACAATTGGGCCTTGTACAATTTTTCTCTTGGTTTGCATTATTCTCTATGTGGGTTTTTAGTACACCTGCAATAGCAGAACATGTTTATAGTGTTAAAGTAGGAGATTCGTCCTCAATCGATTTTGCAAATGCCGGCAATTGGGTTGGTGTGTTATTCGGTATTTACAATGCAGTTTCAGCCCTTTATGCATTAGTTTTACCAAGAATAGCTAAATATTTCGGACAGAGCGCTACCCATGCCATATCACTTTCGTTGGGAGGATTCGCTTTGTTGTCTATTTTTTTTATCCGCGATCCGTACCTTTTGACCCTGCCCATGCTGGGTATCGGTATTGCGTGGGCGAGCATTTTGGCTATGCCTTATGCCATTCTTTCTGCAAATTTACCAGCTAATAAAATGGGTGTATATATGGGTATTTTTAACATCTTTATCACTTTTCCACAGATTATAAACGGCCTTTGTATCGGTTATATCATAAAGTATGTGTTTAATGGAAAGGCCGTTTATGCACTTATATTGGCAGGTTTTTTTATGTTGTTTGCCGCTATTTCGGTATTAAAGATTAAAGGTAATGCACAAGATTAAGTACCTAAAAGGCACCTATCATAGGCTATTCATTCAGACGCTGTTATTCTCCCTAACGACACTAAACGCGTTACGTATTTTCCAATAATATCAAATTCCAGGTTAACCCGATCACCGACTTTTACCATATGCATAGATGTATGCTCAAACGTATAGGGTATGATTGCTACCGAAAACCTATCTTCTTTTGAATCCACTACGGTTAAGCTTATTCCATTTACCGCTATGGAGCCCTTTTCTACTGTGATATTTCCGACAGAAGGATCATATTGAAAGGTATATATCCAGCTCCCAAGCTCATCCTTAATTTGGATACAAGTGGCGGTTTGGTCTACATGCCCTTGAACGATATGTCCGTCTAAACGACTTCCAACTAATGTACACCGCTCCAAATTTAATTTGTCACCTTCTTTTACTTCATCAAAATTGCTTTTTGTTAACGTTTCCTGAATAGCGGTCACGGTGTGACGGCCAGGACTAAGAGCCACCACCGTAAGGCACACCCCGTTATGAGATACACTTTGATCTATCTTAAAATCATCTGAAATATCGGAAGCTATCGTTAGATGCAAGTTTGTGTCCTCTCGTTTTATATTTTTTACAATTCCCAATGTTTCGATAATGCCTGTAAACATGTTTCCGGTTTTTTTAACAAAGGTACATTTCCATTTGATATCCTAAAACAATTCGGTGTCATGAAGTAGCTAATTGTAAAAAGTACACTATATATTACCATAAATATGGAGATACAAAAACAAGTTTTTCAGTGTTATTAATGCTGTTTTTATACCAATTGTATAAACGGTATAATAAAATTGTGTATTAATTTTTCTGTATTTACTTGTAATAATATCCTGAAAGGTGTATTTTGTGCCACGATTTTCAGGTTTTGCAGCGTATTTTGTTTTTGAACGCTTGCTTGAGAGAAATTTTTTAAATTAGAAAATGATATAAATCAATATTAACTAAAACCAATAACATGATCATTATTGCAGATGGCGGTTCAACCAAAACGAATTGGTGCCTGATCAATGACTCCGGTAAAAAAATCTATTTTAACACTGAAGGGTATAATCCTTATTTTGTATCGAGCGATTACATTGTAAGTTCTTTGAAAAAGGGGCTTCCAAAAGATTTGCCGTTCAGTGAAGTAAGAGAGGTCAACTATTACGGTGCGGGGGTTCACAACGAAGAAAAAGCGGCTATTGTTGCAATGGCTATCAAACAAGTATTTAGTCGATCGGAAGTATTTGTAGGACACGATTTGTTAGCAGCTGCCAGGGCTTTGTTAAAAGACAAAGCTGGATTTGCTGCCATTTTAGGAACAGGAACCAATACCTGTATTTATGATGGAAAAGACATCGTTCAGAATATTGATTCTGCAGCCTATATATTGGGTGATGAGGGCAGCGGATGCTATATTGGAAAAAAACTTTTAACAGATTATGTACGCGGCTACATGCCAAGTGATGTAAGAGAAGTTTTTTGGGAAACATTTAAGCTTACGCCGGATGATGTAATGGACGCTGTTTACACCAAGCCACTGGCGAATCGATTCTGCGCGAGCTTTAGTAAGTTCGTTTACGATATCATGATCAATATCGAATATTCACGAGGATTGGTAAAGAGCTCTTTTGAAGATTTCTTTAAGAATTTAGTTGTTCATTATCCTGACTATCAAAAATATTCATTTAACTGTATCGGCTCCGTAGCTTATAACTTCCGGAATGTCTTGGAGGAGACGGCACATGAGTTTGGTATGGAGTTTGGCAGAATTGTTCGGTCACCGATCGATGACCTGGTGAAGTTTCATCAAGAGAAAATTAATGCTTAGTTAAACTTGGCATAGTCTATAAAAAGTAAAGGGTTTCTAAAGACCCTTTACTTTTTTAAGAAAAGTTCAACTCATTTTTAAAGATCTTATTGTATTTTCGCTTATCAAATTTGTACAGTTTGGCGGCACGATAGGAAACCCCTTTTTGCTTTTCATCCAATTCTTTTAAGACATTGTATTTAAGCATCTTCTTTCTGAAATTTCTTTTATCTAGTTTTTTGTCCCAAATAGCTTCATACAGTTGTTGCAATTGGGTAAGCGTGAATTTTTCAGGAAGCAGTTCAAAAGCTATCGGACTGTGACTGACTTTACGCCGTATTTTTTCTATGCTTTTTTCTATTATATTTCGGTGGTCGAAAGCAAGTTCAGGCAGGTTGTTAAGGGGGTGCCACTGCGCTTTTCTCACGTAGTTGGTGGACGGCTTCAGATTGAGGTTGACAGCTTCCAATCGCAACATAGCATAGTATGCCACCGTTATGATTCTTCCTTGAGGGTGTCTTTTTAGGTCACCGAAGGTATAGAGCTGTTCCATATATATTCCCTTTAACCCCGTGTGTTCCAGTAAAATACGTTTAACTGCATCATCGATCGTTTCATTGTGTTCAACAAAAAAACCCGGAAGTCCCCACCAATCTTTGAAAGGATATTCATTTCTTTCAATTAAAAGGACTTTCAGCTCACCTTCGTTAAAACCAAAAATAACACAGTCAGCCGTAAATATAGATTGTAGATGTGGTAAGTTTGATTGCAAAATTCTGTTTTTTAAGGTTCAATTAAATATCCAATTCTCAGTTCCATAGACGCCCATAAAATTGAGCAATTGATTGCTAATTTCAAAACGTTAGGTACTTTAGGCAAATAAACTCAAAATTATGGAAGAAAACTATAAAAGCAAAAAACTTATCCACTTCCGCTACGTTTTTAGTATTTTTAGAATGTTCGTAACGAAAGAATAAAAGCTGATGCGAAAAAGTAAAAAAAAATACAAATAAATAGCAATAGTGTAAGAAATACACCTTATATTCGTGCTTTGATGTGAAGTGAAGCAACCTAATACGCACGCTAACGCTATATTTTAATGAGCAATGCGGATGTGTTTCTTCAATTCATAATGAAAGTTAAATTCAAGTGAAACCTATATAGATTATTTACAGTGGACAATTCAATCAAACGTATAGGCGTATTTACTTCAGGGGGAGATGCTCCAGGGATGAACGCATGTATTCGGGCGGTAGTTCGTACCGCCATTTATGAAGGCAAAAAAGTAAGTGGTATATTGCATGGATATCAAGGAATGATCGATGGGAATATCATCGATATGAATAGTCGTTCGGTCAGTAATATTCTTCAACTGGGAGGTACTATTTTAAAAACAGCACGTTGCTTGGACTTTAGAACACCTGAAGGACGTAAAAAGGCCTATGATAATATAAGAGCACAGGGAATTGATGCTTTGGTAGCTATTGGAGGAGATGGAACTTTTACCGGGGCCGAAGTGTTCTCCAGGGAGTATGATATTCCGGTTGTTGGCGTACCAGGTACTATAGACAATGATTTATACGGATCCGACTTTACCTTGGGATATGATACAGCTAACAACACGGTGATTGATGCAATAGATAAGATCCGTGATACAGCGGCTTCTCATGATCGTTTGTTTTTTATTGAGGTAATGGGACGCGATTCGGGCTGCATTGCCTTAAACTGCGGTATTGCAGGAGGTGCTGAGGCCATTTTGTTACCTGAGAAGGAAACAGGTATTGACGAGCTTATTCAAAAATTGGAAAATGCTGCGAAAGACAAGAAAACTTCTACCATTGTAATTGTTGCTGAAGGTGATAAAAATGGAGGGGCATATAATGTAGCTAAAAGGGTTCAGGAAAAGTTCGATTTTTATGATACCAAAGTTACCATATTAGGCCATTTGCAAAGGGGCGGTTCTCCGAGCAGCTTTGACCGTGTATTGGCCAGCCGGCTGGGCTTTGCAGCCGTTAAAAGGCTATTAAGAGGTGAGACAAGGATAATGGTTGGTTTGCGGGGAAATGATATTGTGACAACCCCTTTGGAGGTTGCGCTCCGAAGCAAGGAATTTAAATTAGCCGATGATATGATCGAAATGATGAATGTTTTAGCGATTTAGTCAATTAAGATGATTGCCGTAGTGTACAGTGGTTCGAGATTTGCTGATTGGCGATTAGCCGATAAGGGTAAGGTTGTTGCCGGGTTTAAAACTATGGGTATTAATCCTTATCATAATGATGAGCGGTACATAAGCCAGGTTTTGAACAAGAACAACAGTCTGATAAACTACGCTGAAAAAATAAAGAAGATTTATTTCTTCGGTGCAGGTGCCTCTTCTGATGAGCGTAAGGAGACGGTTTACAATGCCTTTAAGGAATTTTTCCGCTATAGCAAAGTGCTTGTTGAGCACGATATGCTGGCAGCTGCCCTCGCTACGGGAGGCAATGAGCAGGCGCTTGTAGGGATATTAGGCAGTGGCTCCAATGCTGCCTATTATGATGGCAAAAGAATTTACGAGACTAACTACGGGCTAGGCTATATTTTGGCAGACGAGGGTTCGGCAAATTGGATGGGCAGATATCTTCTGCGAAATTATTTATCCGAAACTTTACCCATTGATCTCGAGAATAAGTTCACCAGCTATTATCCTCTTGATCGGAAGCAAATTATGGATAAAGTTTACAGGAATCCAAATGCTGCATTATTTCTAAGCTCCTTTGCCGACTTTGTTGCAGAACAAAAAAGTCATGAATTCGTTCATAATATGGTGATGGAGGGTTTCAATTTATTGTTTGAAACGTATTTTGTTCCGTTGAAAGAGCGGTATCATTATCCGAAAATAAATTTTACCGGAAGTGTGGCTGCCGGTTATGAGCCCTGGTTAAGGCAAGTAGCTAATAATCATGGCATGGAAGTGGGAGTGGTTATCAAAGAGCCGATTCAGAATCTTTTAAATTATTATTTAAATAAAAATTAGTTAAAATGAAAATTGGAATTAATGGATTTGGACGTATAGGACGTCTTGCATTTAGGGCTGCTATAAACCGTGAAGGTATAGAAGTTGTTGGTATCAACGATTTAGTTGATCCGGAATACATGGCCTATATGTTAAAATACGATTCTACACATGGTCGTTTTGATGGAACGGTAGAGGCAAAAGATGGAAATTTAATCGTTAATGGAAAAACTATTCGTGTAACAGCCGAAAAAGATCCTGCAAATTTGAAATGGGGAGATGTAGGCGCCGAGGTAATTGTTGAATCAACAGGTTTGTTCCTAACGCAAGAAACTGCTCAAAAACATATTGATGCCGGTGCTAAGAAAGTGGTAATGTCAGCTCCCGCTAAAGACGACACGCCTACATTTGTCATGGGTGTAAATCATAAAGAACTAAGACCTGATCAACATATCGTTTCAAACGCGTCTTGTACTACCAATTGTTTGGCTCCGCTTGTAAAAGTGTTGCACGACAAATGGGGAATCGTTGAAGGTTTGATGAGCACCGTACATGCTGTAACAGCTACCCAAAAAACGGTGGATGGCCCTTCCGTAAAAGACTGGAGAGGAGGACGTGGTGCTTATCAGAATATCATCCCTTCTTCAACAGGTGCTGCTAAGGCGGTAGGCTTGGTTATCCCTTCAATCAAAGGTAAATTAACGGGTATGTCTTTCCGCGTTCCTGTTCCTGATGTATCGGTAGTGGATTTAACAGCTCGTTTAGAGAAACCAGCTACATACGAAGAAATTAAGCAAGCTTTCAAAGACGCATCAGAAGGCGAATTAAAAGGTATTCTAGGATACACTGAAGATGACGTTGTTTCAGAAGACTTTAAAGGGGATGCAAGAACCTCTATTTTCGATGCAAAAGCAGGTATTGCTTTGAACGATAATTTTGTAAAAGTCGTTTCCTGGTACGATAATGAATGGGGATATTCCAATAAACTGATCGACTTGGTTCAGGAAATTGGCAAATTGTAAAATTGTTAAGTAGTTAAGTAGGTAAATAGTTAAATCAACTATATGCCTACTTAACGTTTTAGCTATTTAACATCGCTACTATCTTCCTAATTTTATGCTCATTACTTACCTCGATCGTATCGCCCATATTGGTTATTGCCATGTTGTGATAGATCATTTTACTTGGAATAGGTTCTTTTGCTGATGTATGGAATTCTTTAGCATTGGTCGATTTTTTTAATTCTGTAATGTTTTGTTCATTAATGCCCGAACCAGGCATAATGACGATTCTATCACCTGCCTTTTCAACTAAGGTCTTTAAGAATGCAGTTCCTTCTGTCGCAGTATTTTCCATACCCGATGTCAATATACGTTCGCAGCCACATTCTATAATATCTTCTAGCGCTTTTAAACCATCATTGCTGCAGTCGAAGGCGCGATGGAAGGTAACACCCATTGGAGAGGCTAGTTTAACCAATTCTTTCGTTCGCTCGATGTCTACATTCCCATCTTGATCTAGTAGACCAATCACTATACCATCGCAGCCAAGCTGTTTGCATATAGCGATATCTTCTTTCATGACGGTAAATTCATCATCAGAATAAAAGAAGTCTCCTGCACGTGGTCTAACCAGTACATATACCTTTATTTTAAGCAGCTTGCGAACGCTTTTTATGGTTCCATAGGAAGGTGTTGTTCCGCCTTCATTTAAATTCTCACAAAGCTCGATGCGTTGGGCACCGCCAAGTTGCGCGGACAAAGCGGATGCAAGTGAGTTTGCACATATTTCGAGTGTCATATGTAGTTGTTGGTTATTAGTCATCAGTTGTTGGCGGAAGAAGCTAGGCTTCAAAACTCATAACACGAAAACGTTATTTAGTATATACTTTTCCCTTTAATAAGTAAGTCTTGTTGTTCTTCATTACACACGGCAAACGAAAATCCTTGTTGTAGGGCATAGGCGCCATATTCACCTTGCTTATTCATGGCTAAGAAGCCAACTTGGATTTCCTTCGCTTTCGCGGGTTTTTTCTTTACAATGCGCTGAACGGCTTCCTTGCAGGCATCTTCCGGTGAATAACCTTGGCGCATTAATTCAACAACCAGAAAGCTTCCAACGGTTCTGACCACTTCTTCACCCACGCCCGTAGAAGTAGCAGCACCTATTTCGTTATCTACATACAAGCCGGCGCCAATAATGGGACTGTCACCCACCCGGCCATGCATTTTAAAAGCCATTCCACTTGTGGTGCAGGCACCGCTAAGGTTGCCACGGTTATCCAAAGCTAGCATACCAATTGTGTCGTGATTATATTGATTACCTGGTAATTTATTTGGCGAAAAATGCTGATTTTCAATATTCATAATCGGCTTGTACTCAGCTTTTTTTAACCATTCTTTCCAAGCTTTCTCTGATTCTTTTGTCAAAAGGTTTTCCTTCTTAAAACCGTTTTCCAATGCAAATTGAAGCGCACCATCACCTGCAAGCATTACATGTGGAGTCTTTTCCATTACCAACCTGGCGACTGAAATGGCGTGTGTAATATGCTCCATAGCTAACACGGCCCCGCAATTGCCATTCTCATCCATAATGCATGCGTCTAATGTCACGTGTCCATCGCGATCAGGATAACCGCCTTTGCCAACGGTAACATTTTTAAGATCGGCTTCCGGCACTTTTACACCAGCTTCGACGGCATCTAATGCACGTCCTCCTTCTTTTAATATTTGCCATGCAGCTTGATTGGCTGCAATCCCAAAATCCCAGGTGGAGATGACAATAGGCTTGGAAGATTTTGCGGAAAACGAGAGTGGATGTCCATATGTTTCGTTCTTAATTCCCAAGGCAACAGTTCCGATAATGCCTTGACGAATGAACTTTCTTCGATTGATCATTCTAGTTTATTTATATCGATGCAAACATAAAAAAACTCTTTAGAAAAACGGCAAGTAAGTGACATGCAAAAGAAATCGTTGCGCAAAATGCGTTATTTTGCATTTTTATATAAAAATTATGCAAAGATAATTTGCTCTTCTTGACATATACGTTAATTTAGTACCTAATACCTCCATCTGAATTATATGAAAAGGATCACGATTCTTGTTATATTCGCTTTAGGGCTTTGTTCGCGGTTAAATGCACAGCAGAATTTGCCCCTAGAAGAAAGAATTGTACACTTAATAGAGCTCACACGCAGTAAATATGCATTGGATAAAAGGACAGTTGTTTTTGAAGCTTATACCGATTCTTTAGGAAGATGTGTACTTGAAACGAGCAGCAACGTAGCAGCCGCCTATTTTCGTGAACAATACCAAACTGCCAATATAAACCAGCCTTTATTCATTAATACTTTGCCGGACGCGGCGCTGCAAGATACTACTTTTGGTGTAATAAATGTTTCTGTAGGTAATATGCGTACGGTCCCCAAAAATGCTGCGGAAATGGCCAGTCAAGCACTGCTCGGTTGGCCGGTTGATGTATTGAGAAAGAAGGAGGGGTACTATCTAGTGCGAACGATCGATGGCTATATTAGCTGGCTAGATGAAGCTGCTATTTCGTTAAAAACGAAGCCTGAAATAGATGATTGGAATAGAAAGGAAAAAGTAATAATTGTAGGCGACTACGGGCATGTCTACAGTGATCTGGATAAAAGGTCTTTGCGAGTTTCTGATATAGTGATGGGAAATATATTGGTAAAAGAGGGTGAGTTCAAGGATTTTTTTAAAGTCATTTTTCCCGACGGCAGACGTGGTTATATCGATAAGGCAATAGCGCTGGATTATGAAGATTGGAGACACGGGCTTAACCCATCAGCAGATGCAGTTCTGGGAATTGCAAAAACAATGATTGGTGTGCCTTATCTATGGGGAGGAACATCGATAAAAGGAGTTGATTGCAGTGGATTTACAAAGACAGCCTATTTAATGAATGGTTTTATCATTCCGAGAGACGCTTCACAACAAGTCTTAGTAGGAGAGCCCATTAATATTTTAACGAATGATAAACTTGATTTATCCAAAGCACTTAACAATTTAAAACCGGGCGATCTCCTATTTTTTGCTGGAGGAAAGCATAGAAGCTCAAATGCCAAGGTAACCCATGTGGCATTATATATAGGCGATGGTAGCTTCATCCACGCCGCAGGCAAGGTGAGGATCAACAGTATGGTGCCCGGAGCCTCCAATTATGATGATTTTGAAAGTCGAACGGTAGTAGCAGCGCGTCGCTATTTAGCAAACCGGGAAATAGAGGGCATAAAGAAGGTGAAATAGTTCGATTGACACCTCGTTTCTTCCAGTCTGTTTCCTCATTATTGAATATAATTTTTAAAGTTTTCATCCAGCTCTTTCGACAAGTCAACCAAATAACCATTTACAATGGCATACTTAGGTTCACCCTCTTTAGCAAGAAAAAAATTCGCCTGACTTCCGAGCGTTGGACTGTTGCCATAAATTGTTCCGTTACCGGTTAAAAGAAGCGGCCATTTATAGTGTTTATTATTCGCTACGTTTTTAACTTGAACAGCAATGTAACCTGCTCGCAATAATCCGATAACCTTTTCCTTTGTGAGTTCGTTGGGATGATTTATTGCTGTCGGATACAATTTCCCTTTCATAAAACTAAGCCCTTTCGCATCCAACTCCTCATAGCCGTAACTATCTTTCAGGTCACCTACATCGTCAATTCTACCTCGTATATAAAATGCGCTGTCCGGTGCATTCAATTCGTCTCTTTTAATCGCTAGATCAATCGGATAGGTTACCGAGTCTCGCTCAGCTTGGATATTCCTTATTAATAGATCACATAGTTTAGTCGCATTTTCAGGAATATCTTGATAAGCCTTTTGTTCATACTGGGTATAACTTTCTTGTGCGATCTCAATCAAGGCGTTTAAAATAATCAAAAAGTTTAGCTTTCGGATATATTGCTTTTCGGGATCATTTTTATAACCTCCCGATTCGATAAGCACCGTGCTGGCTCCCCATTTCTGAAAATTGTCGCCGAAACCGCGGGGTTCATGTGTGTCATCGTATTTAGCCACACCATTGGGGATGTATTGCTGTAAGATTTTATTCATTCCCACAATAAGTTGCATCGCTCGGCCCCTTACATCATTAATGTCTTTTTCATGATTATAAGCTGGTGCCAAGAACGATATTGTCGCTGGATTTGGCGTGCCCGGAACGTTGTAATAAATATGTTGATCATGCAAATTAAAGCCGAATGCCGGTTTGTTAACTTCGGCAGCATGTTTTAGTATGCGAGCCTCCGGGCTCGCGGTTTCGCGGGCATCTCGATTTAAATCGATGTCCAACGCATTTCTGCGGTTAAAAATTTCAGCACCATCGGGATTGATCATGGGTAGAAAGTACAATGTTGTTTCTTTGTTCAGCAGATTTCGAACGGAATCAAATTGGTCATTTCTACCCTCCAAAAAATTAAAGAGATCAAATAGCGCCATGGTAGCGGTACTTTCGTTACCGTGCATTTGTGACCATAGCATCACTCGTTTATTTCCTGAGCCATATTTCAGCTGATAAAGCGTTCTTTTTTGTACGGATTGGCCTAACTTACTTATTTCAAAAAGCTTACTCTCTTCTCGTTTTAATATCAAAGGCTCTATATCTGCGTGTTTAAATCGACGATGCGTAAGATTTTTTTCTTTAAAAGTTTCAAAAGCAGTTGCTAACATAGCGGTATCGGGACTATAGTTTTTTTTGTTGTTAAAGCTGGATTTTTCGCGCTGACAGGCGCTTATTGTAAGTAAAGCAAAGAATACGATTTTAATTAACTTCATATTGCACGGGATTGTGAGAAATAACCACAGACCTAATTCATTTTAAGAAACCATCTTCCCTTCAACAAGAAATGTGCCTTCATTTGCGTTCATCGTAACTTCTGCGCCGACAGGAAGAATAAACTGCTCGCGAATATGACCAATTAGTGCACCCTGATAAGCGGGTATACGAAGTGGTTTAATATAATCTTCTAAAATTTGATCGAGTGTCAATGAGCCATAACCACCACTAGGCGAGCAATCTGTGCATTTTCCAAAAATAAAACCTTTGATTTTATCGAGTGTACCGTTTAGCTTCAGCTGACAAAACATGCGTTCAACTCGATATGGTTCTTCTGATACATCTTCCAAAAATAAAATGCTATTATCAAAATCTGGATAATATTTTGAACCAGCAATACTGGTCAAAACGGTAAGATTTCCACCTAATAATTTGCCTTTGGCAATACCGGGGACAATTGTTTGGATACGGTTTTGCCTTGGAATAAGATCGTCACCTTTGTTCAATGGATTGCGGTAGAGTGGGGGGATGCCGTTAAAGAAAATATCTCGGAACTGCTCCACGACTAGGGTCGGCCAGGAACTCGATCCTACCGGGCCATGAAAAGTTATCAAACCTGTTTGACTGTGTATAGCAGCGTGTAAAGCTGTAATGTCACTATATCCCAAAAATATTTTAGGATGGTGTCTTATTAGATTGTAATCTATTTTATCTAACAACCTCGCAGCGCCTGAACCTCCACGCATGCAAACTATAGCTTTAACCCGCGTATCTTCGAACATATCATGCAAGTCATCCAATTTTTGTTTATCATTCCCTGCAAGATGGCCGAAGCGATCATGGGTATGCTTACCCCATTTAACTTTAAATCCCAGGGCTTCGAATGTCTCTTGTGCTAGCATAAATGGCAAGTTTCCATCAATAGCCGACGAGGGAGAAATGATACCAATAGTATCGCCAGGTTTTAATTTTTCAGGATAAATCGGGGCTATCTTAGGCATGTTTTTCTTGGCAGCCTGCACCGTAGGCAGGTTCAAATTCGCCGATGTGACATATGCTATGCCAGTTCCCATGAAACGCAAAAGAGTTCGTCTATCCATTGCCTAATGGTTGTGATTGAATTTACCTGAATTAGCTAATCTCTTTCAAATAATAGGCGTTTCCCCGGTTCGTTGCTCACAATTTTTTCATTTTCAAAAGCCAGATTTCCGGAGACAATCGTATGTGTAATCGAGGATTTAAATGTATATCCATCAAACGGCGACCAACCACATTTTGATAGGATGTTGGATGAACTAACAGTATATGGCTTGTTTAGATCAACTAATACAAGATCTGCGAAATAACCTTCACGAATAAAACCTCTATTTTCAACCTGGAAACAAATTGCCGTATTATGAGCGGTTTTCCAAGCAATATCCGTTAGCGTTAGCTTTCCTTCATGGTATAAGTCAAGGAGGGCTTGGAGTGCATGCTGTACTAAAGGTCCTCCTGATGGCGCGTCGATATACGGCTTGGATTTTTCTTCCAGCGTATGTGGCGCATGATCGGTAGCTATTACGTCTAGTCTTCCGTCCAACACCGCCCGTAGAATTTCTCTTTGGTCTTCCTTCGTTTTTACCGCAGGGTTCCATTTGATGAAATTGCCCTTCGTTTTATAGTCCTGATCGTTAAACCACAAATGATGAATGCATGCTTCTGCCGTTATTCTTTTTTCTTTAAGCGGTATATCGTTTCTAAACAGGTGCGTTTCCTTTGCGGTCGAAATATGTAAAATATGTAATCGAGTACCAAACTTCTCCGCAAGTGCTACTGCGCTTGAAGATGATAAATAACAAGCTTCGGCAGATCGTATCAAAGGATGCATATCCGGCGTAAGTTTATCGCCATACTGATTCTTGAAATTTGTTAAATTCTGCCGTATTGTAGCTTCATCTTCGCAATGTGTTGCAATAAGGATAGGTGCATTTCTAAAGATAGCCTCTAAGGTCTTTTGGTTATCAACAAGCATATTTCCGGTTGATGATCCCATAAAGACTTTGATACCACAGACATCTTTGGGATTGGTTTTTAATACTTCCTCCAAATTGTCATTAGCAGCTCCCATAAAAAAGGAATAATTTGCCAACGAGTTTTTTGATGCTATTCTATATTTGTCTGCTAACAACCCCTGAGTCAACGTATTTGGAACCGTGTTGGGCATTTCCATAAAGCTGGTAGTACCACCGGCAACGGCGGCCCTGCTTTCATGCCATATATCTGCTTTGTGTGTCAAACCAGGTTCTCGAAAATGGACTTGATCGTCGATTAGGCCTGGAAAAAGATGTAAACCCTCCGCACGAATTATGTGATCGGCCGGGTGGTTAATCTCCGACGAAATCATTTCTATTATACCATGGTTTATATATAAATCAGCGATCTGAGTAGTTCCTTCGTTTACAATGGTAGCGGCCTTGATTAAAATGGATGACATAGTATTTTGTTCAGTATGATAAGTCAAACTTAGGCAAAATTGGCTTCATAAACAATTTTATCCAATCCAATCAATTCTCTATCTTTGCAGGCTATGCACAAATCATTTGAGGACTTTAAGTTTAACAGGCAAATACTGAACGCAATAGCTGACGCGAAATATAAAGAGCCTACGGCTATTCAACAAAAGGCGATTACTCCAATACTTGCCGGGCAGGACGTGATGGGTATTGCTCAAACGGGTACAGGAAAGACGGCCGCTTACGTATTGCCCATAATTATGAAGCTCAAATATGCCCAGGGATCAGACCCGAGAGCATTGATCTTATCGCCGACAAGGGAATTAGCAATGCAAATTGAAGAGAATATACAATTGTTCGCTAAGTATACGGATTTGCGTACCGTAGTTCTTTACGGTGGACTAGGGCCTAAGCAGCAAATAGAAGCACTTGAGAAAGGGGTGGATATTCTTGTGGCTACTCCGGGAAGGTTTTTGGATCTATACCTAGCTGAGCACATTAATACGAAGCAAATCAAGTTGCTCGTGATGGATGAAGCGGACAAAATGATGGATATGGGATTTATCGGAAAAATCCACAGGATTCTTGAAGTTGTTCCTAGAAAAAGACAAAATTTGCTCTTTTCTGCAACAATGAGTGAGCTAGTTCATAAAATTGCCGGTGATTTTTTGGCTTTTCCAACTATAGTAGAGGTGTCGCCACAAGCTACGCCGGCAAACACGGTAAGCCAGCAATTATACTTTGTGCCGAATACAAAAACGAAAATTAATCTCTTGCAATATTTACTAAAAAATGATGAAGATTTTCACCGGCTCATCATCTTCAGTAAAACGAAAACGATCGCTGACAATATATATCATTTTTTATCTAGAAAATATGGCGAAGATGAAGTGCGGGTGATTCATGCCAATAAGGGACAAAATACGCGAATCAACTCTATCAACGCCTTCAAAGAGGGATCTGTAAGAATACTTGTTGCGACAGATGTAGCTGCCAGAGGGTTGGATGTAAGCGATGTAAGCCACGTTATTAATTTTGATATCCCAATTGTTATAGAGGACTATGTACATCGCATTGGTCGTACAGGCCGAGCAACGAAATCGGGCATTGCCATTAGTATGTGTACGCCAGCGGAAGCGTACTATATTGCGAAGATTGAAAAACTTATTCGCCAGCAAATTCCTGTATCTGAACTACCCGCCGAGGTGCTTATAGAAAAGACTCCTTTTGAGGAAAAACAAGCTCAGGCTAGGGAAATTGATATGCAAAAGCGGAAAGAGAATCCCGAATTCAAAGGGGCGTTCCACGAAAAGAAAGCGGCGAACAAAAAGGTGAATAAAGCCGGTAAAAGCAAAACGGCAAGTAAAAGGGCAACAAAAGGCAATATGAAACGTAAAAGATGAAGAATCTCCGTTTGACTCCGCTCAATATTGTATGTGCCTTGCTCGCTGTTTCGGGGGTGTGGAGTGTAATTGTTGATCAATTGGCTTGGAAGAGAATTGCGCTTGGCATACTATTAATTGTTATACTGATCATTGCGGACCAGTTTTTTCGTCTTTTTTTTCAACGAATCAGACGTATTTGGCTTGTTGAAATGGGCTTTGTTGTTTTTACCATCTTGGTGATATGGCTAATAGAAAATCAAGGCTCTTTTTGATGTAGAGCTATTAATAGATAATGAATAAACTAAAATAATATAAAGTGAGAAAAGCAGAAATAAAATTAACAATTGAATTAGATGACGCTAATATTCCTGAAAATATAACCTGGGAGTCGACAGAAGGAGAAAACAAAGAAGCATTACCAACCAAGGCAATGTTTCTAGCACTTTGGGACCATCATTACAAAAATGCGCTACGTATTGATTTGTGGACAAAGGACATGCCTCTTGATGAAATGAAACGTTTCTTTTATGAAACCTTGCATACTATGGGCGACTCATTTTTGAGAGCTGCGGGCAGCGATCCTTTAGCGGAAGCCGTAATAGGAGATTTACGCGACTATTGCGCCCATTTTGCTGAAAAAATGGAAGTAGTACAAGCTCAAAAATAACGTTTTCAAAAAGAAACAACTAGTTCAATAAAGTGAACTAGTTGTTTCTCTTTCTCTACAAAGTATCCTTCTCATTCCACATGCCATAATTATGTAAGCAATATTGGCTGTCTTCAATTGCAAATTTCTGATTAAATAATCAAATTGTGTATTTGACGCTTCAGCTTTTCATAAATAGCGTTTTTAACCCTCATTGCTATAAAAGAAAGGCTGATGAGCCGTTAGTAATATGCTACGACTCCTTAGAGTGGACAGACAATTGTTACATACCCTGCATTATTAATCGTTATTTATTAAGCCTTCTGTTATGGTGGTTAGACTCTTATTTTATTTAATGCAATCGTTTAAATACATCAGTATACTGATTGCTTTTTTGTTAGTTGCCGATGTGTTATTTATAAAGCTGTCTCAAGCACAAGAGATTCCAACTCCGACCATTCCCGGCGATACGACCAACACAAAAACACAAGACACGATAACCGGAATTGTGAGGGATGAACAAGGAAATGCACTTCCGGGCGTTTCGGTAATGGTAAAGGGAAAACCCAACACCGGCACCACAACCGATCCGAACGGCCGCTACAAAGCCACTGTTGGCGGTAATACGATACTTGTGTTTTCTTACACCGGTTACGGAAGTAAGGAAGAACGCATTGGAAAGAGAAAAGAAGTTGATGTTGTCCTTAGAGCAGAGCAGGAAGCGTTGGAAGAGGTAGTTGTTATTGGTTATGGTTCGGTAAAAAAACGAGATTTGACCGGTTCCGTGGCGCAGGTAAAAGCTACTGAAATCAATGCTTTTCCAACAAGTAATGCATTGCAATCGTTATCAGGCCGGGCACCTGGCGTGCAAGTTTATCAGGGTTCCGGCGCACCTGGGCCTGCTATGTCCGTACGTATTAGGGGAGCCAATTCCATCTTAGGAAGCAACGAGCCCTTATACGTCGTGGATGGTTTTCCCTTATCGGGGAGCAATCCGACTATCCTAAATAACGCGGACATAGAAAGTATGGAAATACTGAAAGATGCATCCGCGACAGCAATATATGGTTCGCGGGGGGCCAACGGTGTAGTAATTATCACAACAAAACAAGGCGGAGTTGAAGGTACGGGAAGTGCAACACAGGTAGATTTTGAAGCTAATTACGGCATACAGCAAATCCGAAAAAAACTGGATTTGATGACCGGACCTGAATACGCCACGTTTTATAACCTACGTGCTGCAAATGATGGAGTTACCCCTTATTTTACGCAAGAACAAATTAATAATTTACCATCGTTCGATTGGCAAGATTTTATTTTCCGTTCAGCACCGATAAAAAGCACCTCACTCAATATTGGCGGTGGAAATGAACGTACGCAATTTTCAGTCGGTGGTAGTGTGCTTGCACAAGACGGAATTATCAAAGGAAGCGATTATGATCGATATTCTTTACGTGGAAGTATTCAACATCAGATTAGTGACAAGCTAACAGTTGATGCTAATGCTACGTTAAGTAGATTAATCACGGGAAGAAAAGACAGTAATGGTGGAGCAAGGGGTAATTCATTGATATCATCAATTTTAGGGGCACCTCCTGCATTAACGCCATACGACGATAATGGGGGGTACAGATTGCTCTCAAACGCCTTCAATATCGCAGCACCGGATATTATAAATCCATTGAATTGGATAAACGAAGAAACAAACAAAACGGAAGCAAATTTAGTGCTTGCGAATGCAGCCGTTACTTACAAACCTATATCAGACATCAATATTAAACTCTTAACCGGTATTGAGAATCGAGATGATCGCGAAAATATGTATCGCACAAACCGGTATCAAGGCTCAACGGGTGAAGCAAAAATTACGGCTAATAATGAACAAAGTAGATTGGTTGAACTAACCGCAAACTATAATAAGATTTGGAATGAGCGACACAATTTCTCCGCGTTAGCGGGTGTAACTTATCAGGATTTTATAAATAGCTACGTGATGGGAAGCGGCCAGGGATTCATTAGTAATGTAAGCGGATGGGATAATTTAGGCGGCGCTTTGGTGCCTTTAGTGCCTGCATCAGGTTATAATAAATCAACTTTGCTGTCTTATTTGGCAAGAGTAAACTACACATTGGATGATAAGTATCTTTTTACGGTAAGCTTTCGTGCCGATGGGTCGTCTCGGTACCGTACGGACAGTCGCTGGGGTTATTTCCCGTCCGGCGCTTTTGCATGGCGAGTCTCGCAGGAGGATTTTATGAAAGATCACAATTGGATATCTGACCTTAAATTGCGGGTAAGCTGGGGTAAAACAGGTACACAGATTGAAGATTTTTATCCGACGTTTAATCCATTAGCTGGCGGATATACTGTTTTCGGACAAGATTTGCACTTAGCTTTTGCGCCTGAGACTGATCTTCCAAATAGGGATTTAAAATGGGAAACGACTGAGCAGATCGATGCGGGACTTGATTTTGGTGTTTTAGATAATCGGCTTGTTTTTACGGCAGATTACTACCGCAAAACTACAAAAGATTTATTAAATGCTGTTCCACTGCCCACTTCAATGGGATACGCAACGACCTTTCAGAATGTGGGACAAATACGTAATAGCGGTGTTGAATTAGGCCTGAATGCTAACATTTTCAAGGGCGATTTTAAATGGGATGTTACTGCTAATATTGCATTTAACAGAAGCAAAGTCTTAAAATTATATGCAGGAGCCGATATATTTGGCGATGAACTGAAGATGAATGTGGTAAGTGATTCCAGAACCATTTTACGAGAAGGTTTACAAAGGGGCTTGTTTTTTGGTTATCTAGAAGATGGATATGATGAAAAAGGCCAGATAAAGTATAAAGATTTAAATGGTGACGGATCGATCAGTAACGCAGACCGAACGGTAATAGGCAACCCGAATCCGGATTTTATTTATGGGTTGAACTCCTCCATGTCTTATAAAAACTTTGATTTTACCTTTTTTATACAAGGGATGACCGGTAATGACATTTTCAACGCCAGCTCAATTGGCAGCACCGTGGATTATGTTTCCGGACTGAATATGGTGCGTGATGTGCTGAATAATCATTGGACTCCCGAGAATCCAAACGCAAAGTATCCGGTAATCAGCAATACCGTTAATGCACGTGTGTCTGATAGATGGGTTGAAGACGGTTCCTTCTTACGATTAAGGAATATCCAGCTAGCTTATAATTTACCTGTAGAGAAGTTTAATCTCGGGTGGCTTAAGCGTTTACAGGTTTACGTGAGTGGGCAAAATCTGCTCACATTAACCAATTATTCATGGTATGACCCGGAGATGCCTTCCAGTGGTTCTGATTACCTAAGTTATCCGATCGCTAAAACCTATACATTCGGTGTGAAAGCTGGTTTCTAACAAAAAAAGACTTTAAGAATATGATACACAACGCTCAATTAATATATACGATGAAGCATCACAGCCTGGGGATATGGCTAATAGTCGTATTTTTTACGCTATCGAGTTGCAGCAAAGAATTGGATCAGGAACCACGGTCGATCTTGGAAGAAACCTTTTATAATACAGCTGCCGAGGCCGAGGCAGCCGTCAATGCGATTTTCCCCCCAATTCGTTTAGGAGCGCAGGGCATCGCTTCTTATAATGCTACCTTGGAATGCCATAGCGATTATGCCTACGGAAGAGGAAGTTGGGCGCAGTTTAATGATTTTAGTGGCTTAGATGCTACGAATACCAATCGAGTAGGCGATTTTTGGAATTCATTTTATCTGGCCATCCGAAATGCCAATCTTGTCATTAGACACGTACCGGAGGGTAATGCAATGAATGATGAAGAAAAGAACAGGTATGTTGCAGAAGCAAAGTTCATGCGTGCCTGGTGCTATTTTCATTTAGTTCGTAATTGGGGAGGCGTACCGTTACGTATTGAAAGTAATATGGAAGAAAAGGATGTGCCAAGAAGCTCGGTTGAGGAAGTTTATGCTTTGATTGATGCTGATTTACGGTTTGCAGAAAGTTACCTCCCTGAAGATAATGCTGCACAGCCGGGAAGGCCTACTAAATGGATGGCAAAGACGGTGCTAAGTGATTACCTATTAACCAACAATAAATATCAGGAGGCAAGAGATAAAGCATTGGAGCTTGTGCAATCCGGTCTTTTCTCCCTTGTTCCTATACAACAAGTTGATGACTTCGAACGTATTTTTGGAGCAGGAGTAGGCGTAACAGATGAAGAAGTTTTTCATTTCAAATATACAAGAGAAGGTCAGGGAAATTATTATCCATTTATTATCAACCATCCGGAAACAGGGTATTTCATGAAAGGGGGTGGAAAAGGTGCTTATGCCCAATATTCCAATGTTAATAATAATTTTTATAAGGAATGGAGTGACTTGGATTTACGTAAACAATCGTGGTATCCAATGAATATCGGTCTAGGAGAAGGAACCGTTCTTCAAAAAAAGTTCATTGACCCCGCAGCTGCAAATGAATACGGGGCAATTAATGATTTTCCCGTATATCGTTATGCTGAAGTATTACTGTTATTTGCTGAAGCAGAGGCACGGGTGAATGGCGTCACAGCCGAGGCGCTGGATGCATTAAATCAAGTTAAAAGACGTGCTTATGGAAGAGAAATAAATACAGCTTCTGACATCGATTATCAAATTGGGTCATTTTCTCCTGAAACGTTGATAGACTCCATCCTACAAGAAAGGGCCTATGAATTTCAGTTTGAGGGAAAGCGTTGGTTTGATTTGAAACGCACAGGTAAAGCAGCAGAGATACTTCAAAAGAATAAAGGTGTAGCCATTGCTGATAAACATTATTTATGGCCGATTCCATTAGCTGAATTAAACTACAATCAGGGTATAACGGAAAATAACCCCGGGTATTGACAGTTGCTCGTCTATTTGTCTTATTATCTTGTTGGGCAAGTATAACACTTGTTATTACAGTAAACCAAAGTCTGGGAGCGATCCTAGACTTTTGGTTTACATGGCGTAATAGTTCTAAAAAAGAATCCATGTAGTAGTAATGTAAAAAAATCCTTAATTTGGCCTACTTTAGCAGAGTTGGTACACGCATGGAAAGAAAAAAGAAAGTAGCCGTAATAGGAGGGGGTAGCTGGGCGACAGCCATCATTAAGATGTTAAGCGATAACGAAGTGGAAAAAGACATTTTCTGGTGGATGCGAAACAAGGAAGCTGCATCCTACATTAGAGAATACCATCATAATCCAAATTACCTTAGTGCTGTAGAAATTAAAATCCCTTCGGACCAGATAACAACCAAATTGTCTGCTGTTATCAAATCTTGCGATCTCTTGATCTTAAGTATACCTGCGGCGTTCCTGAAGGATGCACTTTCGACAGTTTCAGCAGAGCTATTGCAAGGTAAATATATTATAAGCGCTATCAAAGGCATTGTTCCGGAAGAAAATCAGATAATTGGCGACTATTTACAGAGTCGATTCGACGTTCCCTTGGATCGCATTGCTGTCATTAGCGGACCCTGTCATGCGGAGGAAGTCTCCTTGGAAAAGCTTTCTTATCTAACTATTGCCTCTGCGTCTCCACATACGGCTTCTGTTTTTTCGTCTATGCTCAATACGCGTTATATTAAGACGATTCAATCCGATGATATATATGGAACCGAGTATGGAGCTGTTTTGAAAAATATTTATGCCGTTGCCAGTGGCATATGTCATGGCGTGGGGTACGGTGATAATTTCCAAGCGGTTCTTATTTCCAACGCTATTCGTGAGATGGCTCGCTTTTTGGCAAAAGTACATCCGATTAACCGAGATATCAATGAATCCGCTTATTTGGGTGACCTGCTTGTAACGGCATACTCACAATTCAGCCGAAACAGAACTTTTGGGAATATGATTGGAAAGGGCTATACTGTTAGATCTGCTCAACTGGAGATGAACATGGTGGCGGAAGGATATTATGCATCAAAATGTATTCACCAAATTAATAAAACATATCAGGTAGATATGCCCATTTGTAGAGCCGTATATGCCATTTTGTACGAAAAACATTCACCTCATATCGAAATGAGACTTTTATCTGAACAATTAACCTAATTATTAACCAATCATATAAGACTTATTATGAACACCTATTTACGATCAATCGGCAGATTCAGTTGTTTGTTGCTGTGCTTTTTACTTCCAACCCATCATATTGTCGTTGCACAGGATGCAGTTTCAGGATATAGGAATGGTATGGTAGTTTCTGCTCACCCGATAGCTTCAGAAGTTGGTTTGAATATACTGAAGAAAGGTGGAAACGCGGTTGATGCTGCCATTGCAGTACAATTTGCCCTAGCCGTCGTTTACCCCAATGCCGGGAATATCGGTGGAGGCGGGTTTATGGTGTATCGTTCTGCCAAAAACGAATTTGCCGCTTTGGATTTTAGGGAAACAGCTCCCGGCAAAGCGACACGAGATATGTATTTAGACCCCGAAGGCAATCCAATCGAGCGTTTAAGTTTAGATGGACAGTTATCAGTAGGGGTTCCGGGAACCGTGGATGGAATGGTTAAAGCCCACGAAAAATATGCTAAATTGGCTTGGAAGGATTTGCTTCAGCCAGCAATAGATTTAGCGAGAAAAGGTTTCCCCCTTACAGCTATGCAAGCGGAGGAGCTGAATGCAAGAAAGGAAGCTTTTCAGCGGTTCAATCCAATGGGAACGGCGCTTATTAATAAAAAAAGCGAATGGAAAGGAGGCGATCTTTTAGTGCAAAAGGATTTAGCCCGGACACTTACCGCAATTAAGGAGAAAGGTCGTGCCGGTTTTTACGAGGGTCGGACGGCTTTTTTGATTTTGGAGGAAATGAAGCGCGGTAACGGAATTATTAGTTATGAGGATTTAAAACGCTATCAAGCTAAATGGCGCGAACCGATTATAGGAAATTATAAAGGTTACCAAGTTGTGTCGATGCCGCCTTCATCTAGTGGCGGTATTGCTTTAGTGTCCTTGCTCAAATCAGTTGAACCCTATCCGTTGAGCAGGTGGGGCTTCCAACAAGATTCGACAATTCAAGTGATGGTGGAAGCTGAGCGGAGGGTTTATGCGGACCGCGCGGAACATTTAGGAGACATCGATTTTTACCCAGTACCAATTAAGGGGCTGTTGGATTCCAATTATCAGCTTGGAAGAATGCGAGACATGAATTTTAATCGGGCTACCCCTAGCAGCGCCATCAAAGCAGGAAGCCCTCAACATCATGAGAGTGAACAAACGACGCACTTTTCAATTGTTGACAAAGAAGGGAACGCGGTATCCATAACGACTACCCTGAATAATGCCTATGGCTCACAGGTGGTGGTGCAAAAAGGAGGGTTTTTATTAAATGATGAAATGGATGATTTCTCAATTAAACCAGGTGTGCCCAATTTATATGGACTTCTTGGTGGAAAGGCAAATGCAATAGAACCGGGAAAGCGAATGTTAAGTGCAATGAGTCCGACAATCTTAACCAAAGATAACAAGCTTTTTATGGTTCTTGGTACACCTGGCGGATCAACTATTATAACGTCGGTATTTCAAACGATCTTAAACGTCATAGAATTCGATAAAACAATGCAGCAGGCTGTTGATGCACCCCGTTTTCATCATCAATGGATGCCGGATGAGGTATTTGTAGAAGAGAACGCGATAACAGACGCTGTCCGAACTCGTTTGGAGCAGAAAGGATATAAGTTTACGCCTAGAGGTAGCATTGGTAGGGTGGATGCAATTTTGGTAGGTTCGGATGGCTCATTGATGGGAGGCGCCGATTCAAGAGGAGACGATAAGGCCGTTGGATATTAACTTAAAAATAAGAAACAATTGGTATAAAAAAAGCCCCTACTAAATAGGGGCTTAAGGGTTACCATTTTTTTCGTTCACCTTTTCTCTCGCGACGTTTTCCCGAAAAATCACGAAAACCTCCGCCATTACCACTATCTCTTTCACGATCGCGTCCTCCACGTCCACTACTTCTTGAAGAGCGCCCACTCCGACTGCTTCCACTTCTAGAAGGGCCTGCGTCTCGGTCGCCGGCTAATTCAACACGTACGGAACGTCCGTTGAAATCCGCTCGCTGAAATCCGCTCATGATTTTGTCAACTACATCATTTTCTACTTCAAAGAAAGTATACACACCTTTTAGGTCTATCTTACCGATGCTTTTACCGCTTATCTGTGCATTGTTACAGATGTATCCCAACATATCTCCTCTGGTAAAATCATCCACCGAACCAAGATTAATAAATAAGCGAGTAAAGTCAGATTTGTAGCCTGTACGGCCAAAACGATCTGCTTTTCCTCCCTTTTCTGATCGGGAGTCAGTTGCCGCAGATACATTCAGATCAGGTGCATTCTCGTAATAATCCAAGAAGCGATTGAACTCCAAGCTAGCAAAGTGCTTAATGACATCTTCTTTAGAAAAATCACTAAACTCGTCCATGATACGTGGAAGGTATTGACCGATTTGGTCATCATTCACTTCAACGGCTTTTACTTTATGAACAAGTGCAAACAATTGTTTCTCGCATACATCAAAACCATTAGGAATCTCTGCTTTTACGAATTGCTTGCCGATTACACGTTCAATCTGTCTTATTTTCCCTAGTTCTTTAGAGGTAACCAACGAAATAGAAACTCCCGTTTTACCTGCACGAGCAGTACGACCACTTCTGTGCGTATAATTCTCGATCTCGTCAGGTAAAGAGAAGTTAATAACGTGTGTTACATTATTAACATCGATACCACGCGCAGCAACATCAGTTGCGATGAGCAGTTGCAAGCTACGTTCGCGGTAACGTTTCATTACTTTGTCGCGTTGTTGTTGCGAAAGATCACCATGTAGAGAATCGGCATTATAACCATCCTTTATCAAGGCTTCCGCAATTTCTTGCGTTTCAATTTTCGTGCGGCAAAAAACAATACCGAAAATTTCAGGATTAAAATCTACAATGCGTTTAAAAGCCGCGTATTTATCGCGCGGTCTCACGATGTAGTATTCATGATCGATATTTGCGTTACCTGTATTCTTTGTTCCTACGGTAAGTTCAAACGGATCGGTCATGTAATTTTTTGCGATCCGACGTACTTCTGCCGGCATAGTGGCTGAAAATAACCACGTTTTCTTTTCATCGGGAGTAGTTGAAAGGATATCGTTAATGTCCTCTTGAAAGCCCATATTGAGCATTTCATCCGCTTCATCCAAAACTACATACCGTACTCCCGAAAAATCTATGGCCTTTCTGCCGATAATATCGAGCATACGGCCAGGTGTCGCAACCACAATTTGTACACCACGTCTAATCTGGCGCAGCTGATCGCTAATATTAGCGCCACCATACACAGCTACAACGTGTACATTGTCTAGATTTTTAGAAAAATTTTTTAAATCATTAGTAATCTGTAAACACAGTTCACGCGTAGGACAAAGCACTAATGCTTGAGGCGTGTTTTGTGAGAAGTCTAATAATTCTAATAACGGCAGGCCAAATGCTGCGGTTTTACCGGTTCCTGTTTGGGCTAATCCGACAAAATCGCTGCTGCCTGTAAGAAGGGCCGGAATGGCCTGCTCCTGGATTGGTGTAGGTTTTTCAAAACCTAGCGCCGATATGGCATTAACAACATCATGACGGATTCCCAATTGACTAAATGGGTTCATGAAATTCAAAAAACGTTAGACTTTATTGTCTAAAGAAGGTGCAAAGGTAGACTTAATTATTGATATATGCAAGCTTATAACCTTTTTTATTAACTGACTACATTAATTGTAATATAGAACCTCAAACCTGTTTTAACATTAACTTGTTTTAAAAAGATCATTATCTTATTTACCTCTTAACTATTTCCCACCCGAAGTAAGAGTGAATGAAGTGTTGTGAAAAAAAGCCGCCCAAGGGGAGCGGGCGGCTGTCCATCGATTGGGATATGATGGACATCAATCAACCTAATCGTGCTTGAAGATGGAGACCTTAAGCTTTTTCGCCTCCTCTTCAGTGTCTATAAAGCCAGTAGCCAGTATAGTATAATATTGTCCTTGTTTTGGTGTAAAAGTAGCGTTCGCGATTGATACATGCGTATCATGGTTAATTACCTCCAGTGTGTAGGCTGTGTTGTCGTCCGCTTTAATATTACCAAAAGCACTATTTTGCTTAAACTTTTTATCGGACGCTAAAAGTGTATCCACCGCACTTGTCTTCAAGTCAAATTTCACGGAGTCAGGGCAAAGATTAATAAAACGAATTCTTGCCATGCCGCTGGCAGGGACATCGCTTGCATAAAAATCCCGCATACCTAACAGTTCCAATGAATCAAGGCGATCTACCGCAAAAATGGAATAGCATACCCCACCCTCTAAACTCCAATTTTTTACATCCAATTTTTTATTGTCCGCTGACGTATTTACCTGAAATTGGTTACCCCCTGGATACACCAATTGGTAAACCGTTCTATCCAAATATTTAAATTGTTGTGTATTAACTCTATACCCGTTTATTCCTACGATTAAATCACCAGCATCCGGTGATGTATGTATAAACGATACAAGTGCTGCGGGTATGGTTCCATCTTGTCCGTTATCGTCATCTTTAAGACATGCGCTCATTGGCAACAAAAAACAAAGGCCTAGAAACGCATAGATCAATCTCTTCTTGTTATTTAACAATAAAGTATGTATGTTCATGTGAATTAATAAACGTATGTAGATAGCCTGTTGATGGCTTATCTTCTGATACCTTTAACGGGTTGGGGAGTGCGAGCGCTACAGTATTTATAAAATTTATTTAGGGCGAAGCCTTCGTCCAAAAAAATCCATAAGTTTGTACCAAAGAATTGTAGAAATTAATGTCTTTAAAAGGAAATCAGTTTAGGTCTAATACAGTAAAGGGAGAAGGGAAGATACGAAATAACGGTACCCCTAAAAGATCACGCGATGAACAATCGACGTTTGGTACCCGATTTTCGGGGCGAATAAATTTCCAGAATAGTAAAGCTGTGAAAATTGCCGGCCTATTTTTTTTGGTGCTGTCTCTTTATTTTTTCATTGCATTTACCTCTTATCTATTTACTTGGCAAAATGACCAAAGTTATATATCTGCGGCTAATGGAGGGTGGAACACACTATTTAAGACCAGGGAAGAGCTGGAAACCTTGGGATTTAAAGAGGTAGTTGTTGAAAACTGGCTTGGCAAGTTGGGTGCATTATTGGCGAATCAATTTATGTACGAGTGGTTCGGTATCGCATCCTTTTTGTTTGTAATAGCCTTTTTTGTAATGGGGTATAGGCTTCTATTTAAAGTAAGACTCATTGCTTTAGATAAGCTTTTTGGCTACGGTTTTTTTCTTTTGTTGTTCATATCGGTAACGATTGCTTATTTTCATAGCTTCATCTTAGAATATCCACATTATTTAGAAGGAGAGTTCGGCTTTTGGACCAATAAGATACTAGAAGCACAGGTTGGCACGGCAGGTGTTGGAGCCTTTTTGTTATTTATAGGCTTAACCGCTTTGATTATTGCATTTAATCTCGATTTTAAACTGCCGGAGAAAAAGAAAAAAATAGTGTTAAATGATGATGTCAACGATCTTATATCCAACGTGGAGGAAGAAGAGGATGATGACGTTCAGGAGGATGAATACACAACACCCGCCTTTCAGCGCAATCAAATAAAGAATGACCGGAGCGATCATATTGGTGGCGAGAAAGAAAATGAAACTCGTTTATCGCAGAACTTAGAAGTTAAACCTAGAAAGGTTGAATTGGACTCAGACGCAAGTTCAAATAATCCTTCATTTGAATTGGAACCGCTCATTGCAAATGAACCGGAATCCGAGCGAAATATGCCACTCAACGAGGTTAAAGAAAGTCCTGACTTACTGGTAGAGCGCGTGAAGGAGGAAAAGCCGTTGACCACCGCTGATACGCTTGTAGAGCAATTTGGTCAATATGATCCAAAATTAGATTTATCAGGCTATCAACACCCTCATTTAGACTTGTTAAAAGATTATGGTTCGGGAAAGATCGTGGTGAATAATGAAGAACTGGAAGCAAATAAAGATAAAATTGTTGAAACACTTAGCAATTATAATATTGAAATCGACAAGATCAAGGCAACTATTGGTCCTACGGTTACCTTATATGAAATTATTCCTAAGCCAGGTGTGCGTATTTCAAAAATCAAGAATTTAGAAGATGATATCGCACTTAGTTTAGCAGCCCTTGGAATACGTATTATTGCACCGATGCCGGGTAAAGGGACTATCGGTATTGAAGTTCCAAATAAAAAGCCGGAGATGGTTGCTATGAAAGCAGTTATCGCTACCGAAAAGTTTCAGCATACTGAAATGGACTTACCGATTGCTTTAGGCAAAACTATTTCGAATGAAGTATATATAGCTGACCTAGCCAAAATGCCACACTTACTAGTTGCAGGGGCAACGGGCCAGGGTAAATCAGTGGGCATTAATGCCATTATTACTTCTTTACTATATAAAAAGCATCCGGCAGAATTGAAATTTGTGATGGTAGACCCGAAGAAGGTTGAACTATCGCTTTTTAAAACTATTGAGCGACATTTTTTAGCTAAACTTCCAGGAGAAGAGGAAGCCATCATAACCGATACGAAAAAAGTTATCAATACCCTCAATTCACTTTGCATTGAAATGGATCAACGTTACGATTTGTTGAAGAATGCGCAAGTGCGAAATCTGAGAGAATATAACAACAAATTTGTTAACAGAAGGCTTAATCCTGAAGAGGGACATCGCTTTATGCCTTTCATTGTTCTGATTGTCGATGAATTTGCAGATCTGATGATGACAGCCGGAAAGGAAGTGGAGACACCTATCGCGCGACTTGCGCAATTGGCACGGGCCGTGGGAATACATTTAGTAATTGCAACGCAACGCCCTTCCGTTAATATTATTACCGGTACTATTAAAGCAAACTTTCCGGCTCGTTTAGCTTTCCGAGTTCTTTCTAAGGTGGACTCACGCACGATTTTAGATACCGGAGGTGCGGATCAACTTATTGGACGAGGTGATATGTTGCTCGCGACAGGAAGTGATTTGATCCGGATACAATGTGCTTTTGTGGACACCCCCGAAGTAGAAGAGATTTCAGAATTCATCGGGGCACAAAGAGGCTATCCTTCAGCTTTTCTGTTGCCCGAGTACGTGGATGAAAATGGAGAGGGCAGTGGTTTAAGTGATATCGATTTGGTAAACGACCGCGATGCATTATTTGAAGAAGCTGCGCGATTAATTGTTTTGCATCAGCAGGGTTCTACGTCCTTGATTCAGCGAAAACTCAAATTAGGGTATAACCGTGCAGGGCGCATTATCGATCAACTTGAAGCAGCAGGCATTGTAGGTCCTTTTGAAGGTAGCAAGGCCAGGGAAGTGCTATACCCGGATGAATACTCATTGGAACAATTTTTGGAAAGTTTAGCTAAAAAGGATTGATGGAAATCGAATACGCAATTAAACGTTTTGCAGATAAAAACGTCTATCCCATATAACCTAGCTATTGAGCCCCTACCAATCGCTGGGGAAAACGGTGGCTACAGAAGTTTATAATATGAAGAAATTTATTTCTGTGATTATTTTGCTTGCTTGCAGTTTAATGGCTTTAGGTCAAAATGATCCTGCAACAAAGAAGCTGCTAAACGACATAAGTAAAAAATACCAATCGTATAGAACGGCTAAAATTCAATTTAGCTTAAAGGCACTTAACCAACAAAAACAGACGACGGTAAATGAAAAAGGGGAGTTAACTGTAGAACCTCGAACCAATAAATACCGTATCGTTCTTGACGATCAGGTAATGATCTCGGATGGTAAACAGCAATGGCATGTACTGAAAGAAGAGCAGGAAGTTCAGATTAACGATGTAGAAGAAACACAATCGGGATCAATTACCCCGGCAAATATTTTTTCGTTCTATAATCAGGGATTTAAATATCCTGCCGCAAAAAGCGAGCAAGTAGCAGGCAAGGCCTTGTGGGTGATTGATTTGACCCCGACGGACAATAGCAAGTCTTATTTCAAAGTGCGATTACGGTTAAACAAATCAGTAAATCAGATTTACGATGTTACAGTTTTTGATAAAAGTGGAAGCCTTTATAGCTACACCATCCAAAATTTCATACCCAATGTTAAAGTTAGCCCCAAAACTTTTATATTTGACAAAGCAGATTATCCGGGGATGGAGGTTGTAGATTTGCGATAAGTTCTGCGATCGGGTCAATGATTTTTATACATAGAAAAAGTGTTACCGTTTACGCAACATAGTTTGGATAAGTTAGAGGCTCTTTTTAAGGGCATGGGCTATAAAGTTCGCTATGAAAAAGGAAACTTTAAGACAGGTTCCTGCCTTTTACAGAATAGTAAGATAATAGTTGTTAATCGCTTTTCGAATGTAGAGGTAAAGATAAATTCGTTAATTGAGCTTTTGCGTGAACTGGAACCCGATATATCCCAGCTGGATGATAAACAAAAACAACTATTATTTAATATTAAACAAACTAAATTAACACTTTGACGATTAAGTTTTTAGGTACAGGAACATCACAGGGCGTGCCTGTAATTGCATGCAGTTGTAACGTCTGTACCTCTTCTGATTATCGTGATAAACGTCTTCGTTCTTCTATTTTGCTCACGGAGAAAGGCAAAAACATTGTGATCGATACCGGCCCTGATTTTCGTTTTCAAATGCTCCGTGCGAAAGTAAATCATTTAGAAGCCGTACTTTACACGCATGCACATAAAGATCATATAGCAGGTTTGGACGATATCCGTGCCTTTAACTATTTTCAGGGGACAGCAATTGATGTTTTTGGCGATTATTTGGTTCAAGAAGCACTTAAACGGGAATTCTATTATATCTTCGCTGAGCACAAATATCCAGGTATACCTAAGATTAATTTAAGAGATGTAACCGATCAATCCTTTTTCGTGGGAAATATAGGTGTTCAACCTATTGATATTATGCATTTTAAACTACCGATAAAAGGTTATCGCTTTGGTGATTTCACTTACCTTACCGATGTGAAATCCGTTTCGGAAAGTTCCGTGAACAAAATAAAAGGTACAAAAACTTTAGTAGTAAACGCGTTGCAACGAGAGGCGCATATTTCTCATTTTACTTTAGAAGAAGCTATAAACTTTGCGAGCAGAATAGGGGCTGACCACACCTATTTGACCCATATCAGCCATCGTTTGGGCTTGCATGAGGAAGTTTCCAAAGAATTGCCTCCAGGAATCCACCTTGCTTATGATGGATTAGAAATTTCTTTGGATGATTGATCTTTTTGGCACTTCATTTTCATTAAAGCACAATCCCAGAGCTTAATGCGAGATTGTAAGGATCTTTTTACCGCTTGTATCGCATCTTGCCAAACAGAGGGGTCGTCACCGCACAGGGTGCTCGTCATCTCGAGTGCAAGATTGCCATGATGATCTCCATCTACTTCAATATGTCTTTCCAAATAGTATTTAAAAATGGAAATACTTTCCGGAAATTCGCTGTCCAAATCTTTTATGATGGAAATAAACATATCAGGAATCAAGTCTTCTCTACTAAAGGTAAATACAGCTGATTGAATTGCCGGGGTTGCATGGCTTATTATATCGAAAGTGTCGCTAACAAAATCTACTGCCGCCTCCGGTGCATCTGCTATACGTAGAGCAATTTGCATTGAATTACCTTCTTTAAGTGCCTGCGTCAATTTGGTTATTGAAGTCGTGTCAGCTCCACACTGCTCCATTGCTTCCAAATACATTTCGTAATGGCTCTTTCGATTTCCCAGATGGTCAATATCAGATTCTTCACCGGTGACAATTTCGTTGATTAAATAACGTGTGTTTGCGTCGCCAATAGGATACCAAGGTATTTGAACGCAAGTTAAACTTCTTTGTAACGCTTTTAACAAGGACATAAAATCCCACACGGCAAAAATGTGATGTTCCATAAAAACTTTCAGATCATCAATACTTGTAATACTCCTATAAAGCGGGTGGTAAATGATCTCCTCCTTCTGTTGAGCGATCGCTTCTTCTAATTGTTGTATATAAGCTAACTGCATGGCCTGTAATTTTCTGCAAACATAGCTATGTGCGACGTAATTAACATAACACAGATGTCAAAAAAGCAAGTAGGAGCTACTATGAAAACCATTTCCCCGGATTTATGTAATGTCAATGTAATAGGTGTAGATCGAATCAGCTATAAGTAAAATTTGTGATGGCGGCGTTTGTTATTGTCGAAAAAAGTCGATTAATTTGATATACTTTGTATTAACTTTAAAGGAGGAAAAATAATGAGTTTACAACTAGGAGATGTTGCACCAAACTTTGATGCGGTCACAACAGAAGGAAATATTAATTTTTATGATTACGTTGGAGACAGTTGGGTAGTACTTTACTCTCACCCATCTGATTATACACCGGTATGCACAACTGAATTGGGAAAAACAGCATCCCTGAAGCATGAGTTTGACAAGCGTAACGTGAAAGTCTTGGCACTTAGTGTGGACAGCGTCGAGGATCACCATGGATGGGTAAAAGATATTAATGAAACCCAGCATGTGGAGGTAAACTTTCCGATTATTGCGGACAAAGACAGGAAAATAGCAGAAGCTTATGGAATGATTCATCCCAATGCATCTGCCACTGCGACTGTGCGCTCGGTTTATATCATCGATCCAAATAAAAAAGTACGGCTTACGATTACCTATCCTGCGTCTACAGGCAGAAATTTCCAGGAAATTTTGCGTGTGATTGATTCATTACAACTTACCGAGAATTATAGTGTTGCAACACCTGCTGATTGGAAGGATGGAGAGGATGTTATTGTAGTTCCGGCTATAAAAACAGAGGATATTCCATCAAAATTTCCGAAAGGCTATAAGGAGATCAAACCTTATTTGCGCACAACTCCACAGCCGAATAAGTAAGAGTAATCAGCTAATAACTTAATGAGCTATTAGCTGAACTTTTAACAAATCAGTGAGTAACGATGATATCAATGAAACAACTTATCATATACCGTTCAATTTTTTTGCTTGATCATTGAAAAATTGAAAATTTTATAGTAGGTTTGGTATAGTTTAAATAAATCTGTTCGGGTTCTCACCATCGCCGGTAGTAATGTGGACTATTTTTTTAAGCAAAATTACTGAGAATTAACCCTGTGTTTCCTAAATTATGATACATCAGTATTTCTATATAGGGCCACAACAATCGTACAACAACAAATTTTTTATTAATGAAAACCGGAAAAGTAAAATGGTTCAACGCGCAAAAGGGATTTGGATTTATTATTCAAGAAGACGGGACCGACATTTTTGTTCACTTTAAAGACGTAAAGGGCGGAATAGATGCAATCAAAGATAATGATCGAGTGGAGTTTGAGGTAGCCGATGGAAGAAAAGGCCAGCAGGCTGTAAATGTGAAGAAGATCTAGTGTGTATAACTTCTGCTTAAGCTTGTATTAAGAAATTCTAACAGCCCGTTATTACGGGCTGTTCTATATTATGTTACCCTTTTATTAATAATTCGTAACCTTCAATTTCGGATCGTCAGTGCTGTTCGTAAACTTCCGGGTTGACTATATGTAATAAAGGTCGTCCCTGGAACGCGGCGATAACGTTTTTAGCCGCAATACTGGCCATCCCATTTCGCGCTTCTACAGTATTTGATCCTATATGAGGGAAAACAGCTACATTAGGCATATTGAGAAGCGGGTTGTCTGCTTGCATCGGCTCAGGATTAGTTACATCTAGTCCGGCTCCCCATATTATACCTTGCTGCAAGGCTTCGATGAGATCGGGTTCATTGTGTACGCCACCTCGCGAAGGATTTATAAAAATGGCAGACGGCTTCATTTTACGGAAAACGTCTCTATTAAACTTATTTTTCGTCTCCGGTGTTAGAGAAGAGAAAGCAACTAAAACGTCACTTTGACTTACTAAGTCGTCGAAGGATACACGTTTTGCCCCCAGGTTTCTTTCGGCTTCTTTATTGTGCGAACGGTTGTGGTAAATAATAGGCATATTAAAAGCCGCCTTTGCTTTTTTTGCTAGTTCGCAACCAATATTACCTAAGCCAAATATGCCTAACGTTTTACCCTGAAGGGAAAAACCAAGATCATCTATTGGTTGGCTAAACCCCCATTCTCCTTTAATAATTTTTTTATGAAGGTACAGTGCTTTCCGCGATACAGCAAGCATTAAAAGAAAAGCGGTGTCAGCGGTGGCTTCGCTTAATACATCCGGCGTATTGCCGACAGGAATACCCCATTTTGTGGCCGCCTTAATATCAACGCGGTCATAGCCAACAGAATGGAGTGAGATGATTTTCAAATGCTTACATGCTGCAATAAATTCACTATTGAGCGGCCCCCAACCGGCAGTTAGCAACGCGTTGTGTTTACTGCAGCGATCAATCAGCTCTTGTGTGCTAAGTTCTCTTCTGTCAACGTGTTGTTCATAAGTTATGCCAGCCTCATTTAAAAGATCTAGGCCGATTTGCGGGATCATGCGGTCGATAAATACGGTCATACGTAATCGTTTTATTATAATAATTATACTAACGATAAATAGTTAATCCTGCTTTAGGTGGTTCCCTTGCATTAGGTATTCCTAAATCGGAACGATGCTAATGGGCAAAACCAAAAAAAATACTAAAACAGATTATTGCGATAACAAGTAGTGTAATTCCTACATAAAGATAGTCTTTCTCTAACAAGAAAGCCACTAACGAAAATATTATACGCAGAATTGGTGTTAAAAACAAGAGTAATATTCCCAGCAGGATTACATCATCGCCTCTTCCATGTGCCACCCCAATAAGTGTTTGCTTAGATAATGTTAAGATATCTATGTCTTTCTCTATAAAGGTACCGTAGTGAATTGTTTCACGCTCATGATTGAACAGATAAATCAATCCACCCAAAGCGGCAACACCAAGCGCCGTCCAAACGCCGTATCGCAATAGATTTCCTATAACCAGCTGGATATCTCTATCTTTTACTTTCTCATTTTGCATTCGTTATTGAATTAGAGCTTCCTCTCATCATATTATATATTTCCGGCGGCGCCGTTATAAATCATGTTGAGTGCCAAAATAATGATGATAACGGCAAAAAACATTCTTAATTTTTTTGGGTTGGCCCTCAGTAGGACTTTAGCACCCGTCATAGCACCCAATAAAACACCTATTACCACCGGCATGCAAATATCCGGTTCGATATATCCTTTCTGCAAATAAATAACAGCACTGGCGGTAGCAGTGACTCCCATCATAAAGTTACTAGTGGTTGTTGACACCTTGAAAGGAATACGCATAATATTATCCATAGCGATTACTTTAAAGGCACCGGATCCTATTCCAAGTAATCCCGAAAGCATACCCGCCAAACCCATCATGCTAAAACCGCCTATTACGTTTTTGGTTCCATAGGAGATAATCCCGGAAGTGCTGGGATAACTTGAAGGTAACTTTAATGCTAAAGCCAAGGAGCTTGAGGATTTCACATTGTGTTCTTCCTTTTTACGCAAAGAATTTAACGCTGAAAATATAAGGGTACAACCAAATAGAATAGCGATTAAGCTGGTTGGTGCAATGGAGGCCAGCAAGGCTCCTCCCACAGCGCCTGCCGTTGTCGCTATTTCTAGAAACATTCCTAAGCGCATATTCGTGATCCCTTCTCTTACATAAGCTGCAGCTGATCCGGAAGATGTGGCAATGACCGAGACAAGAGCAGCGCCAATAGCATAATGTATATCAACACCCAATACTACTGTCAACAGCGGGATAATTACCACACCTCCACCAAGTCCGGTAAGCGATCCAATAAATCCAGCACAGCACGCCCCAAATAACAAGATGAGTGTAAAAGTTAAAACTGTCATTAATATGGTGTTTGGCTTCAAACTTAGCCAATTTGTGGGGATTATACAATTAGATAGCCTAGTGTGGACGTTATTTTTAAAGCTTTTAAAAAAAATTTCCGTTTTTTGCTTATATTAACTATAATGGACTTATGAAAATACTCCATACTGCCGATTGGCATTTAGGTAAGAGATTAGACAAGTATTCAAGGCTAGAGGAGCAGCGCGCTGTATTGGATGAGCTAATTGCCCTAGCAGATGAAGAGGAAATAGATGTTGTGTTAGTCGCCGGAGACTTATTTGACGCTTTTAACCCGGCCGCTGAAGCCGTGGAACTTTTATATAGAAGTTTGAAAAGATTGGCAAAGAATGGTGAACGAGTTGTTATCGCCATCGCTGGTAATCATGATTCGCCCGATAGAATAGATGCCCCCGATGTATTGGCTCGTGAATGCGGGATTGTGTTCGTCGGTTATCCACAGGCCACAATCGCTGTAGGTGAATTGTGTGGTGGCTTTTGTATTACTAAGAGTGAACCTGGCTTCCTCGAGATAAAGGTTCCGAAATACGATTATCCGCTTCGTTTGCTGTTAATGCCTTACGCTAACGAATATCGATTGAGAACATTTTTGGGTGTGGATAATGAGGAGAAAGAATTGAGAAGTATTTTGGAAGCCCATTGGGAGCAGCTGGCAACAAAGTATTGCGACAAATTTGGCGTAAATATATTAACGGCACACCTCTTCGTTATGAAGAGGGGAGAAGTCCCCCCCGAAGAACCCATCGATGAAAAACCTATACTGCACATTGGTGGTGCGCAGGCTGTCTATAGCGAAAATATACCGGAGAGTTTACAATATGTGGCATTAGGGCATTTACATCGATATCAGGAAATAGATAAAGCTCGCATGCCTATTGTGTATAGCAGTAGTTTATTAAGTTATAGCTTTGCTGAAGCGGGTCAACAGAAAAATGTAGTACTGATAGAAGCTGAGCCAGCCAGAGCAGTAGATTTCCGGCAATTGCCACTAAAAGCAGGAAAACCACTATATAAAAAACGTTTCGAAAGTATATCAGAGGCTCTTGAATGGTTGCACCACTGCGGTCCTGCCTGGATTGAATTGACAATGGTAAGTGAAGATTTCATGAATGCAGAAGACCGAAAGCAACTTCTACAGGCCCACGACGGCATCGTTACTATCATTCCTGAAGTAAAAACCAAAGGAAATGTAGCTGAAGAGACTAGAACAATCGATTTAAGTCAGTCAGTCGAAGAATTATTTATCCAGTATTTTAGCTTCAGGAACAAACAGCAACCAAATGAGGACTTGTTAAAACTATTTACAGAAGTAAGAGCAGAGCAGATAGACGAATGATTCCAATTTCATTAACTATAAAGGGACTTTTTTCCTATCAAAAGGAGCAAACGATTAATTTCGCTCGACTAATTGAGGGACAATTATTCGGCATTTTCGGTTCCGTGGGTTCAGGCAAATCATCGGTTTTGGAGGCGATTGCTTTTGCTTTGTACGGAGAAACCGAACGACTGAGCACCCGGGACGATAGAAACTATAACATGATGAACTTGAAATCGGATGAGTTGCTCATTGATTTTGTGTTCAGCAACTTCGACGAAAAGCAGTATCGATTTATCGTTAAAGGGAAACGCCATGGCAAGAAATTTGAGAAAGTAAATACTTTCGATCGGTCTGCTTATAAGTTTGAAAATGGTATGTGGCAACCTTTGGAGGTAACAACTGCGACACCTTTATTGGGACTTAGTTACGAGAACTTTAGACGTACCATTATTATTCCACAAGGCAAATTTCAAGAGTTCTTACAGCTGACAGATAAAGCCCGAACGGAAATGCTCAAAGATATTTTTCAGCTGGACAAATATGATTTTTTTCAACAGACCGCCTCTTTAGAGCGAAAGAACAACGAAGTGATCCAACGTCTAAAAGGACGTTTATCTGTTTTTGAAGGAATAAATGAAACCTATGTTGGTCTCGCTTTGCAAAAATTGCAAAGCTTGGCAGCAGAAGTCTCGACAATGAAGGCCGAGCTTCAACAGAGAGAAAGCGACCTAAAAGAGCAGGAGATATTGAAACGATTATTTGAGGACTTAAAAACTGCTGAAAACTCCTATAAGCAGTTGCATCTTAAGTCATCGGAATATCAGCAGTTGAAACAGCAATTGAGTGATTATGAATACTGCGAACGTTATTTTAAGGTAAATATACAACGAGCGGAAGAGCTGGCAACAGGAATAGAAAAGCGAAAAGAAAGCTTGAAAGAATATCAGTATAAGCTCAAAAACTGCGAAACATTACTGATGGAGCAACAGCAAGAACTTGCCAATATCACGTTGAAATATCAATCACTTGAGCTCCTTAATCAAAAGCGTAACGATTATCGGACTGCTTTGCAAATATTGCAGTTAAAAGAAGATATCGATCATTTAAGTGGACGAATTATCAAGGGGAAAGAATTTGTCCATAAAGCGCAGCAGGAGAAGATATATCGAGAAAAAATAGCCTTAGCGCTTCGAGAAAAACTAAAAAAGAAACGGAATGAAAAGCTGGATTTGAACACCTTATCGCAGATAAAAAATTGGTTTACTTCCCGCGAGCATTTAGAAAAAAACAAAAAAACAAGCCAATTAGCACTTGATGATATAACTGGAACTTTAAAGCAACTTGAAAGTACCATCGACGACTTACTTGTTGGGGTAACTACTCCGATCCAAAATCATAAAGAATCATTAGACACACGCATAAAGACCATTGATTTTGAGCTCGATAAGCTTTCAAATGAAATTGCGCATGCCCGGATGCAAGTTAAATTAGGTGATTTTGTCGCGGCCTTGCAGCGAGGTGAAGCTTGTCCGCTTTGTGGAGCATTGGAGCACCCTCAAGTTATGGTCTTAGAGGATGTGGAAAATCAGCTCCAACAATTAAATGCTAAATCTGTACATCTCAAGGACGAACGGAATCTCGTGCAGGGACTTATACGCCAGCTTGAAATATTAGATGGAAAAAAAGCCACCATTCTTAAGAGTCGGGACGAACTCCTTTTTAGGGCCGAGTCAGACGAACAGGCATTACAAGTACATTTCCAATCCTTTATTTGGGAATCTACTTGCGGTAGAGACGATGCCCGCACTATTGATCGGTTACTTGAAGAACACAAAACCGCAGAAAAAGAGTTGGAACGACTGGAACTGGAGATTAATGAAAATGATGCCATTTTGAAAAAAGCAGAAATAGATAGAGATCAATATGAAATCGGAATACAAAAAATAGTAGCAGAAGAACGAGTAAAGGTTGGGGCCTTAAATATGCTCACGAAACAACTTCACAACTTATCTGAAGATGAAGTTTATCAATATGATAAAAACTATCTGGAAAACAGTATTTTAGATATAGATAGTGAAAGTAAAGCTATTGTCGATCAATACGAGCAACTTCAAGCTTTGGTACAGGAGGAGCAACAGCTAAAAGTATCGTTGGAAGCAAGATTTCAGGCAGTCAATGAAAACTTAGCTGCCGAGCAGGAACGTCTGGACTTTATTACTGATCAGTTACGAGGTTCTTTAAGTAAATCGAAGTATGGCAGTTTGAATGAAGTTAAAAATATATTAAATCTAGCAATTGCTGTAGAAGAGGTCCGAAGCAGTGTAGACCTATTCTTCCAACAATTATATAATGCGAAAGAACAATATACCAAGCTAGCTACGGAGGCTAGCGATAAAGTTTACAATGAGGAGCTGTTTCTAAGGTCATTAAGCACTTATGAAGTGCTCAGGGATCGATTCAATCAAGAACAAGAGAAATATGCTGCTGCCAAAGCAGATTACGATAGGCTTCTAAAGCAACTCGAAGAAAAACAACAACTAGAAGACGATTTGGCGCGTTTACAGCATCGAGCAGATAACCTGACTATTCTTAAAAGCCTATTTAAAGGAAGTGGCTTTGTTAGTTATATATCCACGGTTTACTTACAACAATTATGTGAGGCAGCGAACAAGCGTTTTTATAAGCTTACACAGCAGCAATTGCGACTGGAGGTAACCGATAAAAATGAATTTCAGGTAAGAGATTACTTAAATGATGGTAAAACCAGATTAGCCAAGACCTTGTCCGGCGGCCAGACTTTTCAGGCTTCATTGTCGCTAGCCTTAGCTCTTGCGGAATCTGTACAACAACAAAATCGATCCAAGCAAAATTTTTTCTTTTTAGATGAAGGCTTTGGTTCTTTAGATCGGGAATCATTGGCAGTGGCGTTTGATACGTTGAAAACATTACGAAACGAAAATAGAATTGTGGGGGTTATTTCTCACGTAGAGGAGTTACAGCAGGAAATAGATGTTTATCTAAAGGTTAAAAATGATCCTTTTACGGGCACTCAAATAAGTGGAAGTTGGGAAATTAAATAAAAAGGATCACACCGAAGCATGATCCTTTGGAGCGAAAAACGAGGTTCGAACTCGCGACCTCAACCTTGGCAAGGTTGCGCTCTACCAACTGAGCTATTTTCGCATGAGGAAACAAATATAAGATAGATAAATATTCTTTGCAAGCGGTAAGTAAAAAAATTGGGTCTTTTTACAGCATTCACTGATACAGGCCTTTATTTCTTCAGGCCTTCTGAGGATATATTATTTGGAAGGAAATAGGTGAACAATTTAAAAAACAATGCTAAGAAATCCCATATAAAGCGGTTATTATCTTGTGCACTTTCACCGCAATCTATCGATGCCGAACGTTGTAACAGGTGTTGTAGTGTTTTTGACTGATGATTAATACCAAAAAAATGTGTCAGTTTTAGAAGGTAATACTCGAAATATAAATGACCCCAGATTTCCATAAGAAAAGATTTTCGCTTTATTTTAAGAGGATTCCCATAAATAGATTCATAATCCTGTTGTATAGCATTGGCTAACCATTCCGTTCTCTCTCTTACATTACTATCCAAAAAACGCCATAGGTTAATATTGTTTGTAATATGAATAAGTCCAGGCTCATAACCTACGCGTATGGTAAATGAGTGATAATGAAGTATTCGTTCTACCATCGTTTTATGGCGCGAGGTTTGGATAGGAGAGATATTCGGGAAGGATGATACGGACTTTCGGTGTTTTCATTACTTATTTAAATTAGAAGAAGAAAATGCACTTCTTTTTGGAAAGCTTGTGGTAAGTCCTTCGGTTTTCTCTTTCGTAGCTTTTATAGGTAACATAAAATAAAAAATTGAACCTTTCCCAGGTTCACTTTCCAGTCCGAATTTACCCTTATGATGAGAAATAATTTGTGCGCAAATAAACAGACCCATTCCTAAACCTTGGTGTTTATGCTTCTCATCACTCACTCTATAGTATTTATGAAATATATATGGTTGCTTCTCTCTGGGAATACCTTGTCCACGGTCTTTCACACATACCTTTAGCCATTTCTTATCGATAATCTCGGTATAAACAAGGACTTCGGTACTAGTAGGCGAGTATTTAAGCGCATTTGTTAAATAATTAGTCAGCACCTGTTCTAGTCTTTCCTGATCACCTTCCAGCCATACTTTTGTATTACAATTGACGTTAATCTGCCTATCAGGGTAACTATGTCTGACATTTTCTATCGTTTGCCTTAGAAAATCCCGACAATTAAACACAGCAAAATTATACTCCATTTTTCCCGCTTGTAATCTGGAAGAGTCCAGAAGGTCTTTTGCAAGACGGTTCAATTTATTGATTTGGTTCAGGCCCTTAGATAATAGCTGTATGGTTTGTTCGATGTTTTGACTGTTAGCGTTACGTAATGCCAATTGTAGGTAGGCATTTATAGAAGTGATTGGCGTACTAAGTTCATGTCCCGCAATACTGATAAATTCTTCTTTGGCGGCTTCGGTCATTTTTGTTTTCTGAAGCTCATCCTTTAAGAATCGATTATCATGGTACAATCCTGCAATATATTCTTGTCTGTCTTGAATGGATTTAATTTTAAAAATCAAGAAATCCGTACTGTAATCCCCAAAGAGACAATCCAGCCATAATCCGGTATACGTTTCGAACTTAATTTTCTGTTTGATTGATGACGGAGTAATCAACAGAACGGGAGTGTCTTTTACATTCGGGTTATTATTCATTACTCTTAAGACTTCTTGCGCGTCGCTACCCTCAAAAGCGTCCGCTCTTAGTATTAAGAGTTTATATTTATATGTGAAGATATGTTGCAGTGTTTCATCCGTCGACATAGCAGCCTGGGCAGGCAGGTTATTTGCTTCCAAAATTCTCATTAAAGAATTGTTGGCTTCAGCTAAACTATCAAAAACCAGTATCATACAATCTAATTTACAACGTTAGGTGGTTTGATCTGACTTACTAATATCAATAAATCCTATTTACTAATAAAAAAAATTACACGAAATTGCGTTTTCTGAGGACGGAATTCTTATTTACGCCACTATATCTTTAGATTGTTGCGCATAACTCTCTAACGAACAATATCCTTGAACTACTAAAACTTTTATATTTTATACGAAACATCTAAGTCTTTCTTTTGTTCTTAGATACACAAATTAAGCAATATTATGGCAAAGTATTCAAAAAAGGCAAGTGAGAAGGTTGAAGAAACTATGCATGAAATGAAAGAAGGTAAACTGAAGAGCGGAAGCGGAAAGAAAGTCACTTCAAAAAAACAGGCTGTAGCCATTGGCTTATCGGAAGCGAGAAAAGAAGGCGCTAAAGTGCCAAAGAAAAAATAAGTAAGTTTCACAACATCACTATTTAGTAGAATCCTTATTTTTTTTCAGCATGATGGTTTTTTCTCTTGCTTGCAATAGATGGTTTGTGAGTAATTGATTTAAACCCTTGTCGTTGTCAGCATCGGCTTGGCTTACAATTGCAGTCGCTTCGAAGTACTCATTATCAATATGACCGTTAATGTCTAGTTGGATTTTACCATTTTGCAATAAACGTCGAGTGTATTGCATATTTGATATAGCGGGTTGTTTTTTTTGATATGTCATAACTTTCTTCAAAAACCTGTCTTATGGAAACAACAATTCCCAACTAATTGTTGTAATTTATTGCATTATGTTTGTGATTGATCATAGGCAATTAGTTGATCAGCACATATTATTTATGACAAAAGCCGCTGTCATCTCACGACGGCAGCGGCACAAACACACATGAAAATATTTTTATTTCCCTACGCGGTTTTTCTCTGAGCTATCTAAATTTCTTTCAGATATTTTCAGCTTTTGATTCCCAAAGTTAAATGTAAAAGTCAACCGGGCCACGCGACTTTCCCACGTGTTGAAAACACGGACATTCAAATTTGAGTAGTCTGTTTTGACTGTGTTTGGTCGCGTATTAAATATATCGGTAACTGCAAATTTTACCTGCGCTTTTTTATTCCAGAATGATTTGTTAACACCGAGATCTAATCCCCATGACGTGCCGATCTGGTAAATGCTCCACCGTAGAGGAGAGCGATACTGCAGGGTAGCTTCGAAACGTAAACTCTGCGTTACATTGAATGTATGATTGCTGTTCGCTTGTACGGCGAATTGGCCGAAATCTATAGGCGCGGCAGGAATATCTGCCTTATAACCGAGATGCATGGCATTAATATTTGTGTTACTACTCCAGACTTTACCAAGTTCTAAAGGAATATTCAAATTTGCAAAATATACATTTTCGCTTGCGATATTCTCATTCGTTACATACACTATATTAGTTTCATCATCTTGGTACATCATTTCTCCAACCATATCTTTGGTTTTCTGGTATCCTGCTGTTAACGTATATTTCTTTAGAAGTGTATAGCTTAATTCGTAAGAATTTGTATATGACGGGTTCAGAAATGGATTTCCTTGTTGATAGCTGTAAGGGTCAACATAGAACAAAAACGGATTGAGGTTTCCATAATTTGGCCGATTTATTCTTCGACTGTAGGACAGGCCTATACTTTGCTTATCAGATAGTTGTTGATTTAAGCTGATGTTTGGAAAGAGACTTAGATAATTCCGTTTATTTCTCACATTCATCGTTATCGAATTACCGTCAGAATAAGTATGTTCGGCACGTAAACCGGCTTTAATCTCGGTTTTGTTAATGGTTTGATTGTAGATCGCATAAGCAGCGCTAACCCGTTCTTTATATATAAAATGATTCGAGCGATTTTCGTTATTTTGCCAGTCACCATTTATCTGATTGTAAAAGCCCATGTTGTTGTCACTTTTCACGCTGCTGTATTTCATTCCCAGTTCGATTTTACTTTTAGAATTTAACGGATGAGTGTAATCAATCTTCGCTGTCTGTATATTGATGATTGAAGGCATATCGTTTAAGATGAATTCCGGGCTTCGTAAGTTCTCACCGTTCGATCTATAAAAATAATTGTCATAGTAGTTGGATGTTTTATCACTGAATCTAGAAACATCTACTTCAGCAACAAGTTTACGTCCATTGGTATCGATATTAAACGTGTTATTAACGTTAAAGGACAGATTGTTATACTTGTTTCGACCGCGATTTAGCGTTGTAAGTGTAGAATCCAGAGGGGCATTTAAATCTGAAATCCGGTTGTTACTGGTGGAATGATCATTTCCTTGCAAGAAAAAGCCGGAGAATAAACCGCTTAATGTATTCCGTTCCGATGTTTTATAATCAATACCACCCCTTATACTGCTGCTCGCGCGTTCATTTTGGAAATCAGCAAATTGATCGAATACTTTTGCCGACGCGCTTTGCCCAACAATTCTATATAACTCCAGTGTGTTATTAAAATTGCTGTTAACGTAGCTATAATTTCCGAAAAGATTGACTTTACCTGTTTTGTGATTAATTTGCAATGAATTATTCGACTTATGGGTACGGCCGTATCCTCCGCTCAAACTCAATGTTCCATTGGTACCCTCCATATTATTTTTCTTCAATTTGATGTTAATAATCCCGGCAGTACCTGCTGCATCATATTTCGCGGAAGGATTGGTGTTTAATTCAATGGATTGCACGTTATTGCCGTCCATCGATTTTAACATATTAGCTAATTGTTCAGCAGATAGATAGGTTTGTTTCCCATCTATCATAACTGTTACGCCTTGACGTCCCATGAGGCTTATATTCCCATCTTTGTCAACACTTACGCCAGGTGATCGTTCTAATATATCCATTGCACTGTTACCTGCTGCTAGTGCAGTATTAGCGACATTTACAACCAAGGCGCCATCCTTACGTTCGATGGAAGGGGTACTAGCCGTAACAGTTACCTCTTTTAGTGCATTTGTCTCTGGCATTAGAACAAAAGAAGCTGCTTGTATCGTTTTTTGTCCGGATCTTATCGCAATAGGTAAATAAGTCTTGCGGAAGCCGATCATAGATGCAGATAATATATACTTCCCTTCGTCTACCGCAGGTATCTGATAGTTACCTTTCTGGTCACTGAATACTGAGCGAATATAAGATGAATCTGCGGCCCTGAGCAAAATGATTGTCGCTAAGTCAACAGGTGCACCTGTTTGGTCCTTCACGGTTCCTTGAATATTTGCTTTCTCTTGTGCCAGCACGCAGATAATGAAAGAATAGAAAAAAAATAGGGTTAGTACAGAGATTCTCAATAAAGGCATTGGTTTATAATGTTTTTTGTGTGTGTTTGGAATATTCATGGCTAAATTTCTTTTTGCCAAAAGTATTTATCATATACATGTTCTTGAAGATGAATTAGGTAAATGCATTCAAAATCTCGGTAAACGACCTGTTTTATTGGGTAAATTTTCGATTGTGCTAGAGGATTAGTTGTTGCAGACTAAAAGGACGATTTAGCTTTTGACAAAGGATTGTTTTATTCTTTTGATGTTCCATTGATCAGTAAGGTTTAATTTTTTTATGCGTGTTTAATGTGCTTACTGACTTATAGACGCTCAAAATGCCAAAACGTTGCAAGTAATCACATATTTTCGAAAATAAATAATCCCTAAGCAAATGAACCCTGATAGTATGGCTTTGTGTGCCGTTAAGTATGCATCGTGAGAGAAGCGAGGGATATATTATAAGGGGAGGTCGGAAGTGGATTCGAACCACTCTGGGATCTCTTGCGGAGCTCCGCCTAACCGCTCGGCCATCCGACACGTTCTGATTTGGATCAAAAGTACTGATATCGACGGGCTTTACTTATACAATCCGATCGCAGTAAACGTGCAGTTGATGTGTAGTTAAGAACCCGTTCTTTTGTTTTCTCCTTTTTAGGTGCAATAAATATTCCGCATGATTTGTCAGTCCGTAAATATGCATTAACAAAAAGCCCGGCTGCAGAGCCGGGCTTTTTGTTAATGTTGTTCAATCCATTTCCTAGCATTGACGAACGCTTCTATCCATGGAGAAATTTCGTCATTCCTATCACTTGGATAATGAGCCCAATGCCACTTAAATAATGAACGCTCGATATGAGGCATCATTACAAGATGTCTGCCCGACTTATCACATAACATGGCGGTATTGTAATCAGAGCCATTTGGATTAGCAGGATACGTCTCATAATGGTATTTCGCCACGATATGATATTGGTCTTCTCTATATGGAAGTTGAAATTTACCTTCACCATGTGAAATCCATACCCCCAAAGTCGACCCGGCCAGACTTGAAAGCATTACCGAATTATTTTCCTGTATTGTCAGTGCTGTAAATCCGCTCTCGTGTTTATGGCTGTCATTATGTAACATTTTGGGTTTAGATTCATGGTCGGGATTAATAAGGCCAAGTTCAATAAAGAGTTGGCATCCATTACAAATACCAACAGACAGTGTATCAGGACGTTTAAAGAAGTTTTCGAGTGCAACTCGGGCTTTTTCGTTATACATAAACGCTCCCGCCCAGCCCTTTGCCGATCCCAAAACATCTGAATTGGAGAAACCTCCGACAGCACCAATAAATTGGATGTCTTCCAAATTTTCCCGCCCGGAAATTAAGTCGGTCATATGAACATCTTTCACATCAAAACCAGCTAGATACATGGCGTTAGCCAATTCTCTTTCCGAGTTACTTCCCTTTTCACGAATCACTGCAGCTTTTGGTCTAGGTTTGGTATTATCAATTTGTGGTTTTTTACCATCAAAATGCTTGGGAAACGAATATTTCAGTATATGGTTTTTATAGTTTTTGAAACGCTCGGTAGCCTTTTGCTCACCACTTTGTTTTTGATCAAGCAGATAAGAAGTTCTAAACCAGACATCTCGCAGTTCATCTATGTCAAAGGACCATTTCGAACCGTTGTTTGTTAATTCTAAGACCGCTTGATCGCTTACCTGACCGATCTTATGGAAGGTCACCCCTTTATTGTTCAACTCGAGTTCAATAGACTCATCCGCTTGAAAAACTACACCCACATTCTCTGCAAACAGAAGTTTGATACTATCTTGTTCTTCTAAAGCGGATAAATCAATTTGAGCTCCAAGGTGACGATCGGCAAAGCACATCTCCAACAGCGTGGTGATCAAGCCGCCACTTCCAATGTCATGCCCTGCATGTATCTTTCCGGATTTTATAAGTTCCTGTACGGCATTGAATCCTTCTTTAAATGCGTTAGGATCAATTATGTCAGGTGTATCGTTACCTATACAGTTTAAAATTTGAGCGAAGGATGATCCGCCCAATTTAGGTTTATCTCCGGAAAGGTTTATATAATAAATTGCCCCTTTATTTTTTTGCAATACAGGTTCTACGACGGCAGTGATGTCAACGCAATGCGCAGCTGCAGATATGATAACTGTTCCAGGTGCTATTACTTCGCCATTCGAGTATTTTTGCTTCATAGAAAGCGAATCCTTTCCTGTCGGTATGTTGATACCTAAATCAATAGCAAAATCAGAGCAAGCTTTGACAGCTTCATACAAACGAGCATCTTCACCATCATTTTTACATGGCCACATCCAGTTTGCGGACAACGAAACACTTTGTAGCCCATCCTTTAGCGGTGCCCAAATTATATTGGATAATGATTCAGCTACCGCATTACGACTGCCTGCCGCTGCATTGATTAGCGCAGATAGGGGAGCATGGCCCACCGATGTTGCCACACCGTCTTTTCCTTGGTAGTCAAGGGCCATGACGCCGCAGTTGTTTAAAGGTAATTGAAGAGGACCCGCACATTGCTGTTTAGCCACTCGTCCACCGACACATCTGTCTACTTTGTTTGTTAACCAATCTTTGCAGGCCACTGCTTCGAGTTGTAATAACTGATGGAGGTATTGGTCCAAATGAGTCTCGCTGTAGGAAAGATCCCGATATACCCTTTTTACGGTTTTATCTTCCATAATTGTTTTTGGCGAACTACCGAACATATCGTTTAAAGCTAAATCCATCGGTTTGGATCCATTGCTTGAAGAAGCGATGGTAAAACGGTAATCGCCTGTGACCTGACCTACTGTATAGATTGGTGAACGTTCGCGGTCGGCAATTTTCTTTAGCATTTGCAGATGTTCTTCAGCAATAACCAAGCCCATACGTTCCTGTGATTCGTTGCCGATAATTTCCTTTGCAGACAAAGTAGGATCGCCCACAGGAAGTTGATCTAGATCAATTTGTCCTCCCGTACTTTCAATTAACTCGGAAAGACAATTTAAGTGACCACCGGCACCGTGATCATGTATAGAAACAATGGTGTTATGATCGCTCTCAACTAAGCCACGAATTGCGTTTGCAGCTCTCTTTTGCATTTCCGGGTTGGATCGTTGAATAGCATTTAATTCAATACCGGAGCCAAAAGCCCCTGTATCAGCTGAAGAAACTGCTGCACCGCCCATTCCGATACGATAGTTTTCGCCACCTAGTACAACAATTTTATCACCTGGGCTAGGCTGCATTTTTTTTGATTGTTCTTCTTTACCATATCCAACTCCCCCAGCCAGCATAATTACTTTATCGAAACCTAGCTTACGAGCATCCTCCTCATGTTCAAAAGTAAGAACAGAACCCGCGATAAGAGGCTGGCCGAATTTATTTCCGAAATCAGATGCGCCATTGGATGCTTTTATTAAGATATCCATTGGCGTTTGATAAAGCCAATCCCGCTCTTCCATGGCTTTTTCCCAAGGTCTATTCTCCTCCAAACGCGAGAACGCAGTCATATATACAGCAGTTCCGGCCAACGGCAAAGAACCCTGTCCTCCTGCGAGACGGTCTCTTATTTCGCCTCCAGAGCCTGTTGCTGCTCCATTGAAAGGTTCAACGGTTGTGGGGAAGTTATGAGTCTCCGCTTTAAGGGAAATGACTGAGTTGAACTCTTTGATGGCGTAATAGTCAGGTTGATCAGCTCGTAGCGGGGCGAATTGTTGTAATTTAGGCCCCTTTATAAAAGCCACGTTATCCTTATAAGCAGAAACGATATCATTTGGGTTCTTCTCAGAGGTTTTTCTGATCAACTTAAATAAAGAAGTCGGTTGTTCTACGCCGTCAATTATAAAAGTACCATTAAATATTTTATGTCGACAGTGTTCCGAGTTAACTTGAGAAAAACCAAACACTTCAGAATCCGTAAGTTTTCTGCCGAGTTTTTTAGCCAACGCATTAAGGTAGTCAACCTCCTCATCACTTAAAGAAAGGCCCTCCTTTTGATTATAGGCTGCTATATCTTCTACTTCTAATATAGGTTCGGGTTTTAAACGAACCGTGAAGATGTCTTGACTTAATCCATTATATTTTTGCAATAGCATGTGGTCAAAGTCAGTAAAATCAGGGCTAACCTCCTTAAATTCCTCTATTCGAAGAATATCGGAAATTCCCATATTTTGCGTTATCTCCACTGCATTCGTACTCCAAGGCGTTATCATGGTAGCCCGAGGGCCGATAAAAGAACCTTCCAGACTTTCGCCTGTATGTAATTCAGCTCCACCAAAAAGCCATATTAGTTTAGCTGTTTCATTGGCTGTTATTGGCCGTTCTATTTGTAAAGCAAAAATGGTGTGGTGAGGGTTTTTGAAGAAGTAAATCATGATGTTTTATACGTGCCGCAAAATTAGGCAAAATTGCTTTTAAATGCAATGTAAGAAAGAGATAGCAAACCGTATCCCGCAAGTATTCTAGCCTGAAAAAGTTCTAATAGAAATAAAATCATCAAGTTAAAGGAAATTAAACATGAATTTGTCCGTTTTTAATTTTGTAAGTAAAATGTAAAATGATAAGAAATTCACTTTTACATCTACAGTCGCGGTTCCATGCAATATTGCTTTTAGTTATTCACCTGATTTTTTCGGGAAATAGAATATATTAGCCTTTTATTATTTGTGTATTTTGAAACTCATGATAACCGATACAATATATTTGGTTTCCACTATAGGTTTAGCCATTTTGCTACTGGCATCCATTATTGTATTATTGTTTTTGTGGAAAAACCAGGAGCAATTAAAGGAGGAAAATTTGAGGTTAAAGACGAAGTATGAAGAAATTGAAAAAAAATACACAGGCGTTCATGCAGAGCAGCTTCGGTATAAGCTGAATCCTCATCTATTCAGAAATGCTCTGAATGCGATCCAATCACATGCTTACCAAAGCTACTATGCCTTGGATAAACTATCAGGCGTGTTAGACTATATTTTATATGACACCGACGGACGTTTAGTAACGATAAAGGAAGAGATAGCGTTTGCACGCAATTTTATTGAGATAAATCGATTAAAAACGAGTCCGTTGTTCGATATACGCATAAAGAATAGAATAGACGAGGGAGATCCCCGTTGCAACCAAGCTGTAATCGCACCGCTGACATTTATAAATCCCATAGAAAATGCTTTTAAACATGCCGATCTTCAAAGTGACAACGCCTTTATAAGCGTCAGCTTCTCTTTTGAAAATGATTCCTGGTTTGTACTGCAGGTAGCTAATAAAATCAATGATTTGCCGGTACCGTTAAATACGAAGGGAGGATTAGGAAATACGATCTATTTAGATCAGCTTTCTTCTGTTTACGGCGAAGGAGGGTATTCTTGTAAGGAATCGATAAATAATGGAATTTTCATTACCGAACTAAGAATAAAAATACTGTGAAGGAATTAAGGTGTATTTTATTGGATGATGAGCTGCCCGCACTTCGGTACTTGCGATCGATTTGCGAAGGGTTTAGTAATGTTGAAGTTGTCAAGGCATTTAATAACCCTTTGCGAATGCTAGAAGAGGTTGATCAGCTGGATTTTAATGTATGCGTCCTCGATATTGAAATGCCGCAAATGAACGGAATGGAGTTGGCCGGTAAACTGGAAGGAAAAGCCATCATATTTACTACCGCTTATAAAGAATTTGCCGCCGAAGCCTATGAATTGGATGCTGTAGACTACATTATAAAACCTATTCAGTTTGATCGATTAAAAAAAGCTTTTGATAAATCATATAATTTCCTCCAACGGGAAGAGCTTCCCCAGTACGTCCAGTTGAACAGCAATAAAGGGAAAATACTATTACACTTTGCAATGATTGCATTTATTGTGGTCTCTGAAGTTGATAAAAGAGACAAGAGGGTGATCTATGACGATGGAAGGGAAGTAACGTTAAAAAATATTTCATTTGAACAACTCGTTAAGCTTCTTCCGCGAGACGCTTTTGTGCGCATCAACCGACAGACAATTATTGCCACTCGGTGTGTACATGCCTTTACCCATAATCAGGTTACCCTATTAGTAGGATCCAAGTCTTTTGTCTTCTCCTTGAATGAACATTATCGTAAAGATTTTCTTGCGATGTTCGGCGCTTAACTTTATTACATTTTATTTCTCGTTGGTTACAGAATAGACTGTCAGCGCTTTCATAAAGGATACCTAAGTTCTAAATTCGTAAAAGTACTTTAAAAATTTTCATAATGAGGCGATATAAAGATTTCGTATTTTACGTGGTGAGTATTGGGGGCTTTTCTCTGTTCATCTACTTGCTGATCATTCAAGGTGCTAACTTAGAATTTGAAAAAAATGTAAAAGTGGAACAGATAGGAGTTTCAGGCTCAGCCTGGAGTCACTTTATCGATTCATTAAAATATAACTTTTCTTATCCGTTAGCCACTTTATTATTACAGATCATCGCCATTATACTGGTTGCTAGATGCTTTGGCTATATGTGTAGAAAAATTGGTCAGCCGAGCGTAATTGGTGAAATAATCGCCGGGATCGTATTAGGACCTTCATTGTTAGGCGCCTATTTTCCAGATTTTTCAGCGGTTCTTTTTCCCGCAAGCTCACTGGGGAATCTAGGTATTATGAGCCAGATCGGTCTTATACTTTTTATGTTTGTTGTGGGGATGGAACTTGATTTAGGCATTTTAAGAAACAAAGCGCATGAAGCTGTAGTAGTGAGTCACGCCAGTATAATTTTTCCTTTCGCCCTCGGCGTTGCGTTGGCCTATTTCATTTATCAGGAAACAGCACCTGAGGGTGTCAATTTCATTTCTTATGCACTGTTTATTGGTATCTCCATGAGCATTACTGCTTTCCCCGTATTAGCTCGGATTGTGCAAGAGCGTGGACTTTCAAAAACCAAATTAGGTGCTATGGCCATTACATGTGCCGCAGCTGATGATATAACGGCCTGGTGTATACTCGCGGCTGTAATTGCTATTGTGAAGGCAGGTTCCCTTGCTAGCGCCCTTTACACTATTTTATTATCTGTAGCTTATGTAGCACTCATGCTAAAATTTGTTAGACCTTTTTTAAAGAGAATAGGAGATCTTTATTCCACTAAAGAGAGTTTAAGCAAGCCAATCGTAGGTATCTTTTTCGTAATCTTACTGTTATCCTCTTGGAGCACAGAAGTGATCGGCATCCATGCCCTATTTGGAGCCTTTATGGCAGGCGTAATCATGCCCGCTAATATAAATTTCAGAAACATCTTTATTGAAAAGGTAGAGGACTTAGCCCTTGTCCTCTTGCTACCTCTTTTTTTCGTTTTTACCGGTTTGCGTACGCAAATAGGACTGTTAAATGAACCCGAGCTATGGGGGTTGTGCCTTGTTTTCATTTTAGTAGCTGTAGTAGGGAAGTTTGCGGGAAGCGCAATAGCCGCAAGATTTGTAGGGCAAAGTTGGAAAGGAAGCCTGACAATAGGTGCATTAATGAATACGCGTGGATTAATGGAGCTTGTAGCACTTAATATTGGATATGATCTTGGCGTGCTTTCTCCCGAAGTTTTTGCTATGTTGGTACTTATGGCCCTGGTTACTACCTTTATGACAGGCCCTTCTCTAGCATTTATTAACTATTTTTTTAAGGATAAGCAGGAGGAGAATTCACTTCCGGCATTACAGGTTGATAAATACAATATTCTGATCGCCTTTGGTAATCCACTAACAGGTCGTCTGCTCGTACGACTAGCCAATAGTCTAACTAGAAAAACAAAAGATACGGTAAGTGTTACAGCATTACATCTTTCCATTGCAAACGAATTGAATCAATTCAACGCATTCGAATATGAAAAAGAAAGCTTTGCGCCAATAGAATCTGAGTCAAAGGAGTTAGGGCAGTCCGTTGTTTCACTGTTCAAGCCTTCAGATAATATCGATGATGATATTATAGAAACAGCCAACAAAGGCGAATTTGATCTACTCTTAGTTGGTGTTGGCAAATCTGTATTTGAAGGCACATTGTTAGGTCGGATATTGGGGCTCACCTCTACCGTTGTAAATCCCGAAAGGTTATATGAGACGTTTAAAACGAAAGGTAACTTTTTTTCTTTTGGTGTATTCGACGAACGAACCAAGTATATATTGAAGCACTCGAAAATTCCGACAGGCATATTGATTGACAAACAATTAAGGGAAATAAAAGAAGTGATCGTGCCAATATTCTCCTTGAGTGATAGCTTCCTATTGATTTATATTCAGAAACTTATACAGAATGGCGGCGTCAAGATTTATATCATGGATATTGCAGGTGTCATTAAACAGAATATTGAGTTTAAAGAAGCTATCAGAGCGATTGATGTGGTAGCATCAAATCACCTGTCAGTAATAGACGAAAGAACGATGAATAAGGCATTATTGGGCCAGAAAGATTTGCTGCTCGTTAGTCTGGATAGCTGGAAGAAGGCAGTTGAATCAAGAAGTGTCTGGTTGGCTGAAACTCCTTCTGTACTTATTCTAAAACCCTAGCTCGTAAATAAGCATTTGGTAACATAAATTTTAATTATGGAGACTTTAATATTCAAGACTGATATTCAAACGCCTCTTATTAAGAACAAACTACTGAGCGCGTTAGAAAATATTAAAGGCCTAAATCATTGGAGGCTCGATATCGAATCCATTTATAAACTGTTAATAATAAACGGTATTGGCATAAATTATCTGGAAGTCATCAATGAATTAGGGAAGATTGGTATTCACGCTATTCGTATGTACGAAGAATAGCTGTTTTTAACCTGATAATCAAAAAATCCCGGATATAATACCGGGATTTTAAGGTTGGTTGGTGATATAAAAAATATTAGGCAGATGTTAAGTTGTTGTAAAACTCCATTTTCGTGACTTCTATAACATGTTTATCACAAGAGTAGGTAATAATAAAACTATGAAAATGATTGTCAACCGTACTTTCATTTCCATAAAATAATACATCCATATAACGTACATATTCATAGTCTGACGTCAGGCGCTTGTCTATCCAAGCGTTTTGAAAAGGTTTAACTTCCAGATTCTTTATATCTATTCCTTTCGGCAATCTTTCCGGGTGTTGTAGAAAAAACCTTTTAAGATGATCAGCAAAGTCATTGAGTGCGACAAAGTTTCCCATAATACTTTATTGTTATGGGTAAAACTAGGTATTAACAACAATAGCTGTATATACATAAAGTACACAGAAAAGCGTAAAAAAATGCGCAAAAGGTTATCACGACCTTTTGCGTTGACTTTCTACATTCGGGAGAAAACCTGTTATAATTCCTATTAGCGGCAAAAAGGCACATATTTTAAATACATAATTGATACTTGTATGATCGGCTAACCACCCCAATAAAGCCGATCCTACACCGCCCATCCCGAAGGCAAATCCGAAAAAAAGACCTGCAATCATACCAACTTTGTCAGGAACTAAGTCTGTAGCATAGACTAAAATTGCCGAAAAAGCCGATGATATAATTACCCCTATAAGTACGGCTAAAATACCTGTCCAGAATAAATTTGCAAAAGGTAGAAGCAGCGTAAAGGGAGCAGCCCCTAATATGGATATCCAGATAATATACTTTCTTCCAAAGCGATCTCCCAAGGGCCCCCCAATCATTGTACCAGCTGCTACAGATGCTAGAAAAGCAAATAAGTACAGTTGAGATTGTTGTACACTAAGATGAAATTTCTCAATTAGGTAGAACGTAAAATAACTGGTCATACTAGCCATGTAGAAATATTTAGAGAATATTAAGACAAGCAGGATCCCGAGCGCTGTGAGAATACGTTTCTTAGAAAAAACAGGTGTGCTTATTGTTGTTTTACCCGATTTGACGCTTTTTAGATACAGATGTTCTTTATACCATTTCCCGATTTGCAAAAGAACTATGATAGCCAAAATAGCCGCCAAGGCAAACCAAATAATATTAAGTTGTCCATAAGGAACTACTATTAAGGCAGCCAACAATGGACCAATGGCACTGCCGGCATTACCGCCCAGTTGAAAAATAGATTGCGCCAATCCTTTTTTTCCACCAGACGCTAAGTGTGCCACTCTGGAAGATTCAGGATGAAATACAGAAGATCCCATTCCAATTAAACTTACTGCTATTAGTATGGGAATGAATCCGTTAGCTGTTGATAATAAGATCAGGCCAAACAGCGTAAACGCCATGCCGATTGCAAGCGAATAAGGACGTGGAGTTCGATCGGTGTAATAGCCTACAAAAGGTTGCAATAGAGAAGCGGTTAGCTGAAATGTAAAAGTTATCATTCCGATTTGTGTAAATGATAAATGGAAATTGCTCTTTATTAATGGATAGATTGCAGGGATTACCGACTGGATCATATCATTTAATAAATGCGTGAAACTAATGGTAAAGAGGATTGAATAAACTGTTTTTCTTACGTCAGAATCAAGCGTGCTATTGGTAAGCGTTTTCATTTTTTTAGATTGGAGAATTAGAGATTTTTGATTATTGTGAAATGTGTCCGATTATTTTTGCTGCTGTGTTCCAAGCTTTTTTGGCGTTGCCTGCAATTATATCTTTTAGAAGCTGCTCGTGGAGTTGCTGTGTATTCCTAAAAACAGAAGTATCCGAATATATACTATGGAACCAATTTTTTAAATGAATCGAAACCATTTTATATAAGTCCGTTAAAATCTCATTTTGTGACGCCTCTGCAATGGAAATATGAAAGTTAACGTCGGCGTCAATGCAGTTTTCCAGCGAATCAGCATCAGCAGCTTTTTTACGAGCATATAGATGAGTTTGTATCTGAATAATATCTCGTTCTGTTCGGTTAATTGCGGCTTTCTCCGCAATCTTCATTTCCAACAATTGCCTAACCTCATCCAGTTCTTTAAAGTCTGCCCGTTTAAATCGCTGTTCGATAGGCTCCTTATGAATATGATTATTTTCCACAAAAGTACCGATACCTTGTTGTACTCGCAATAAACCGGAATTAACTAAGATTTTAACGGCTTCCCTAATAGTAGAACGACCAACTCCAAAAGACTTCATTAACTCCGATTCGATCGGAAGCTTCTCATGTAATTTATAATTTCCGTTAAAAATTTGTTTTTGAAGTTTAGATGCCACTTCGTCGGCAAGTGATTTTCGCTGTATTACTGTTTTCATTATACTACTTTATTCATCATATCATCAGATGAATGTACAAATGTAATAAATGATTTATAAAATCAAAGCCCATCGAGAGATTGTTGTACATTATTCTTCTTAGTGTTGTGTTTTATATTGTTTACCTCATTTAATCCATCAACATGAAGGTGCCTTGCGATGAACTGCAAAAAATATTTTTTTTAGTGTTTAATGGAAAAGAAAGTGTTTTTTTGTAAAAAATAGAAGACTGATATGAGCGTATATTGGATAGATCATTTTAAGTTAATCGCCTGACATCAAAAATGAGGTTGACTCGGGTATTACACTCAATTGGATTTGGCCTATATTATAGATTATAAGAATCATAGTAGCGATATATTATAATAACTAGACCATCATTTTTTTATAAACTTGTATATGGATTCCCCGCATATTAATCGTCAATTTGAAAATATACGATCTATTTTTTCAGGTGAGTTATATTACAATGACAGCCCTGAGCATCATGCCGTGCGACTCGCGTATTCTACCGATGCTTCTGTATACCAAGAGTTGCCCATAGCCGTAGCTGTTCCAAAGAACGAAAACGACTTAAGGGTGTTAATAGATTTTGCTAAACAAACGGGAATTACCTTGATACCGAGAACTGCCGGAACCTCATTAGCAGGGCAGGTTGTTGGGAAGGGCATTATTATCGATGTATCTAAGCACTTTAACAAGATTTTAGAAATAAATCAGGAAGAGCGTTGGGTAAGAGTACAGCCAGGCGTAATAAGAGATGATTTAAATGCGTTCTTAAAAGACTACGGCCTAATGTTTGGCCCGGAAACTTCCACTGCAAGCCGAGCCATGATCGGCGGGATGATTGGGAATAATTCGAGTGGTTTGCATTCAATCGTTTGGGGTGATACACGGAGCCATCTATTGGCGATGAAAGTCTTATTGGATGATGGTAGTTCTGCTATTTTTGAAGCACTCGATGAGCCAAGTCTTTTTAGTAAGCTAAAGCAAAACGATAGGGAAGGTGAAATATACAGAGCGGTTAATGCCCTGTTAAGTGATAAAGGAAACCAAGCGACCATCAGACAGGGCTATCCTAAACATTCAATTACAAGACGCAATACAGGATATGCTTTGGATCTATTGGCAAAGCCCAACGAAGCCTTTAACTTTAGTAAATTGATAGCTGGTTCCGAAGGTACTTTAGCACTGGTTACCGAAGCTAAATTAAACCTTATCTCGCTACCACCTCAGGAGGTAGGAATACTCTGTATACATTGCCATTCGCTTATTGAATCTTTGCATGCCAATATTACAGCCCTAGCACACCACCCTGAAGCGTCCGAACTAGTGGACAAATACATTCTTGATTTCACGAAAGATCATCCCACTTACCGGTATAATCGTTTCTTTATTGAAGGTGATCCGGCCGCTTTATTAATGGTCGAGTTCCGGGACCATGATGTAGAAGGTGTAGTCAATAAAGCAAATACATTAAAATCGGCCTTAGCGTCCAACAATATAGGCTATGCTTATCCGCTTATTACAGGTAGTCGCACCAATTTGGTTTGGGACGTTCGTAAAGCTGGATTAGGACTGATCCGTAATTTACCGGGAGACACACAGCCTGTGAACCTAATTGAAGATTGTGCTGTTTCACCTGAAGATCTTCCTTCTTATATAGAAGAAGTTCAGGCTATATTAACCAAATACGGTACAAAGGCGTCCTATTATGCACATGCGGGAGCCGGCGAGCTACACGTTGAACCTTTGATTAATCTAAAAACAGCCGACGGAAGGCATAAATTCAGAGCGATATTGGCCGAAACGGCTGTTTTGGTAAAAAAATACAATGGATCGCTAAGCGGAGAGCATGGCGATGGTCGTTTGCGGGGAGAATTTATAAAGACGGTGTTAGGAGAGGAGGTTTATCTGCTTTTAGAAAAAATCAAATCTATTTTCGACGCTTCTTCTATTTTTAATGCGAATAAAATTGTCCGCACACCGCCGATGGACAAATTTCTACGATACGAAACAGACACCTCTGCTATTCACATAAATACAATTTTTGACTATCAAAAACAAGAGAATATTCTTCGTTTAGCCGAAAAGTGTTCAGGTTCCGGAGACTGTAGAAAATCACATATAACAGGAGGTACGATGTGTCCCTCTTATATGGCAACTCGTGAGGAGAAAGATACAACAAGAGCACGTGCTAACATGCTTCGGCAGTTTTTAACCCATTCCACTAAAGAGAATCGCTTTGATCATGCAGAAATCAAAGAAGTGATGGATCTGTGTCTAAGTTGCAAGGCCTGTAAAACGGAATGTCCTTCTGCGGTTGATGTAACAAAAATGAAGGCAGAGTTTTTGCAACATTACTACGATGCGAATGGGACGCCCTTTAGAACATGGCTCATCGCAAATTTCACCAAGTCTCAAAAGATAGGGAGTTATGCGCCCCGTCTGTATAATGCTGTTATCAAGAACCGTGTTTTATCGTCATTAGTAAAAGGTGCCATTGGCTTCGCTCCGGAACGATCCTTGCCTGAAATTGGTAACACAACCCTTCGAAAGTGGATACAACGACAAAAGCCGCAAGATCTAGCTGTTGGGCAAACGGTGTATCTCTTTTGCGATGAATTTACCGATTACAACGACACGGGGATCGGACAAACAGCTTTTAAACTGTTGAGTGCATTGGGGTACCAAGTAAAATTAATTAATCATAAAGAGAGTGGCCGCACATACTTGTCGAAAGGTCTCCTACGAAAGGCAAAAAAAATAGCCAATCAAAATGTTTTGGCATTCAAAGACGTAGTTTCTGATAAAAGCCCATTGATAGGTATCGAACCTTCGGCGATTCTCACTTTTAGAGATGAATATTTAGATTTAGTTGATAAAGATCTGGTATCCGACGCGCAGCGGATAGCAAGACATGCTTTACTAATCGATGAGTTTATTGCAGAGGAAATAGATCGTGGAAACATAAAGAAGGAGCAATTTAAAGCAATCGAAAAAAAGATCAAATTACATGGACATTGTTATCAGAAGGCATTTCACTTGGTTGCCCAAACAGAAAAAATATTGAAGTTTCCAACTGGACATGAAGTAGAGGTCATTCCCTCCGGTTGTTGTGGAATGGCAGGCTCTTTCGGCTACGAAAAGGAACACTACCATGTTTCGCAGCAAGTAGGCGAATTGGTCTTATTGCCTTCGATACGCTCGACAGATTCCAGTGAAATAATTGCCGCGCCGGGCACAAGTTGTCGACATCAAATAAAAGATGCAACCAGCCGTAAAGCATATCACCCTGTTGAGATACTCTGGGATGCATTGGTTAAATAGTCATGCATAAGCGAACGTAGGTTAAAAATATATCCAAAAAAAAATTCACCCGATGGCAGGTAAATTTGCTTCAAGGATATAAAACGAATATTGGTGAATAAAGGACTGCGGTTAAAAAGGCGTAATTTATCTTGTTATACTACTGGTTATATAGTTTTGCCAATGCTCCTTTTCATCGCCATCTAATACGTCGACAAAAGATTTGGCAATCTCCATTTCGTGCGCGTTACTTAGGTCGAGGGCTTCGATGTTTGCTTCAACGATTTCAGTGCAAAAAGCAGGCCCAAAGCTGTACGCTTTAATGCGTTCTAATTCCTTATAACCAATTTCTGTTGCGTATAGGTATAAAATTTCTTCGGGAATCTCGAAGTCGCCATCAGCTTCATATCCAATATACTGAAAGCAACCGCTTTTCCAAACAAGGAAAAGTATTTCATGGTTCAAAGATTCTCCAAAAAACACGTATATCCTCTTCAGTAAGAGATCCGCAACATCACGATCAAACAGTTCGTGTAACACCGTATCTAACGTTTTAACATATTTAAGAAAGAGTGCGGAATTCAATGATTGCTGAAAATACTGGGTGATGACATCATAAATTTCGTCCTCGGTTTTGCCTTGCAAAATCTGTTTTGCCGCCAAATTTATTAGGTTATATTCTTCGTCTTTTTTTTTCCGATATCCTTTATGCTGCAAATCAAGCGTCTGGGGTAGTGTTATTTTAGCTTCTATATCTAGAAGTTGCATAGCAATATCCCAATCTTTTCTGTTTGTCGCTAAATGGCAATTATGACCGATATAACCACCTTTTTTCTTGTCTGGTTTTTTTTCACCAATGACAACATCTCCACTGTCGATTGCTAGTGGCGTCGAACTAAAGCCGCGAATATGAACGAATAAGGATTCTTCTTCAGGTAATGCGATTATCCCGAATCCTTTTTGATTATCAAACCATTTCACTGCACCGATGAACATGGCCTGGAGTTTTTGATTATGATTCAACGGCGATAAAAGTAAGCATTATTCGTTACAATATCAGTATTTTTTTTATTATTTATTGATTATCAAATTAATGTAAACAGAATCTTATGGAATATGGGTAGCTTTCACAAAAACCACCAATTACTCTCACAATTCCGGTCAATAACCTATAGCGTTTCTAAGCTTTCAAGGGCTCTATTTAAGAAGTCAGGATATCCGGAGATACATCTCAGTTATTCGTTTTGCGATATTATGCGATTTTGCATAATATTGCAAAATGAATAACACTTCAATAAATGGAATTAATCCCGCTAAAGCGCGTTCCGCAACACAATATATTTTTTTGATATGTGGATTGGGAATTTCCAGTTGGGCTCCTATGGTTCCCTATGCTAAGGAAAGACTAGGCCTTAATGATGCAGACCTAGGTTTACTGCTTCTTCTTCTGGGAGCCGGGGCCATTACAATGATGCCCTTGACGGGTGTTATGACAACGAGATATGGGAGTCGACCGGTTATTCTGTATTCAACCTTCATTATGGCCCTTAGCTTACCGATGTTGCTTTTGATGACGTCTCCTATCTTGATGGGAATCATGCTTTTTATATTTGGTGCTGCTGTCGGCACCATTGATGTAGCCATGAATGCGCACGGCGTACAGGTTCAAAATATCTTTACTAAACCTATCATGTCCTCGCTTCATGGACTATTCAGCGTGGGAGGGCTATTGGGATCTTTGGGGTTAGGATTCTTTATTAGATTCGGTCTGGAGCCAATTGTAGCCGCTATTAGTATTTCACTTTTGTTGTTACTTATCGTTTGCAGCCAATACACCAATTTGCTTTCAGCAGATTCGGAGATAAAATTACGAAAATCCAATTCCTCGGAAGTTATTGACGGGCAGGGGGGCTTCTCTTGGATGAAAGGAAGTGTTCTATTTCTAGGTGCCATGTGCTTTATCGTTTTTCTATCAGAAGGAGCTATGTTGGATTGGAGTGCCGTTTATCTCCGGGAAATTAGGTATGTAGAACCTGAATTTGCAGGTAGTGGTTATGCTGCTTTTTCAATAGCAATGGCAATTATGCGTTTAGTTGGTGATCGAATTGTGGCGCGTTTAGACGGAAAGCGGGTCGTAGTAGGTGGAAGCTTATTGGCAGCGTTTGGATTGTCATTGGTCGTTTTCGTTCCCTGGATTTCAGGTACATTATTTGGATTTGTTCTTCTCGGATTGGGAGCTGCCAATATCGTTCCGGTATTTTTTACCGAAGGAGGACGAATAAATGGCCTTTCTCCAACCGTAACGATTCCGGCTATTACGACAATGGGATATGCCGGGCAATTAATAGGGCCGGCAATTCTCGGGTTCATCGCCTATAACTTTTCGCTTCCAATAGCATTCGCATGTATCGGCTTAATGCTTTTACTGGTAGCTTTGAGTTATAGCGTTCGTAGAAACGAGCGATCTAAACTGTTGAAAAACTATTCAGAATAATTTAAGAAGAAACCGTATGCTAGATGTAAAATGCATAATATTTGATTGCGATGGTGTCCTGGTAGATACCGAGTCCATTATGATTTCCGTTTTATTGGAAATGGCAGGGGAGCCGGCTGTGATAGATTTGGAAGAAGCACTCAAACTTTTTAGTGGCCGACAAATTTTGGAAACCATCAAGATATTGGAAGAGCGGCGGGGAAAAGCTTTTCCAGAGAATTTTGAGATTGAGTTCCGTAGAAAAGCGTATGAACGGTTCAAACAAGAGGTACGGCCGATAGCCGGTGTAAGCGAACTATTGTCAACTATAAAACTTCCCTGCTGTGTCGCTTCAAGCGGACCCCGGGAGAAAATTGAATTGAATCTTCAGGTGACGGGCCTGATACGTTTCTTTGAACCTCATCGAATTTTTAGCTCTTACGAAATTGATAGCTGGAAGCCTGATCCAGGTATATTTTTATACGCTGCTAAATCAATGGGCTATAAGCCTTCTGAATGTGTGGTTATAGAAGACAGTTTAGCCGGTATAACGGCTGGCTTGGCTGGCGGTTTTCGTGTTTATGCCTTTGCAAATGGTTATGATGAAAACGAATGGATCGATGAACGCGTACAGGTGTTCCGGAAAATGAGTGAATTGCCTGCACTATTGGGTATTTAAAAGTATTAATAGCAACCTGTAAATGGTAAAAGAGCAACGATTAGATCATATTTTGACGGTCCTAAAGGGCTCAGAAATGGTCACTTATGAATTATTGGCACAGAGTCTAAAAGTATCAGAAGATACGATAAGGAGAGATATTGACATCCTTCACAAAAATGGCCTCTTATCTAAAGTAAGAGGAGGAGCAATTTTGCGATCTAGGAATCCTTTAACTTTTCAGGATCGATCGTCTTACTTAAAGAAGGGTAAAGATGTCATCGCCCTCAAAGCACAACAATTTGTTAAGAACGGTCAAACGATATTTATGGATGGAGGAACTACGATTTGTGCAGTGGCCACACAGTTTCCGTTTAATGCACATTTTCGCGTGGTAACCAACAATCAGGCATTGGTACCCATATTGGCAAAGAATAAAGGGATAGAAATCGTTGTTTTAGGCGGGGTTTATAATCGTGATACAGAAACCAACGTCGGGACCAGAACTTGTCAGGAAGTCTCGATGTATGTTGCTGATGCCTATTTGATGGGAGCTTGTGCTGCAGATCCCAATCATGGAATAACTGCCCGCATACGAGAAGACGGAGACGTAAAGCAGAGTATGATGAATGCGGCGTTGAAAACTATTGTATTAAGTAATCACGAAAAACTGAACCATCATGATTTTTTTAAAGTTTGTGATCTTGCCCCTGTTGATGTACTTGTTACAGATCTTCCCAGCGAAGATAAAAGGCTGGATCTGTTTCGTAACAAGGAAATCCTCATTGTCTGAATAATATTATATTCTTACGTCGTTATTGTCGTTAAGCTTGTAATGAAACTTTTTGTCCACTCCGACAGGCTTCATAAATCGCATCAATAATCTGTAAGTCTTTTAAGCCTTCCACTCCGTCTACAGGAACAATCGCTTTATGTCCGTCCAAAATAATACCGGCCATTTCATCCATTTGCACTGTCTGGTGCGTTTTGTGCGGTTGTGTTAATGGTCCGATGTGTGTTTTACCTTCTATTGGACCGTACCCTGTTGAAGGCTGCAGCTCAGCAAAACCTTTTTCACCATTTAAAAAGAAACGATCCAAATTATTCATATTGTACGTTGATAAGCACGATGCAACTGCACCGCTTGGAAATCCCATTTGAAATTGAATCGTTTCGTCCACACCATCTTTAAATTTCTGTGGATCCGTTTTTGTCTCTTGCGCGGTGACCCAAACAGGTTCTTCACCTACCATGTAACGGGCGCCATTTATAGCGTAAATCCCTATATCCATCAAAGAGCCACCACCCGCTAGGTCTTTGTCTAATCTCCATTGATTCGGATCACCTATCTTAAAGCCGGAAAGGCCCTGAAAAAATAAAATTTTCCCAAATTCGCCTTCCTTTCTCATCCGAACAATCTCTAACGTCTTGGGCTCAAAATGCATGCGATAACCCACCAAGAGCTTAACATTAGCCTCGCGGCATGCGTTTACCATGTCTTGTCCTTCCTTTGCGTTAAGAGCCATCGGTTTCTCACATATGACGTGTTTCCCTGCTTTTGCTGCCCTTATCACATGGTCGTGATGAAGCGCATTAGGCGTAATAACATAAACTGCATCGATATCGGTATTCTCTTTTATGTTATCAAAATTTTCATAGTTGTAGCAGTTTTTATCAGGTATATTATATTTCTCTTGCCAAGCTTTTATTTTCGAAGGAGTGCCACTAATAACACCTACAAGTTTGGCTCGTCTGCAAGACTGCATTGCTTCACCGACACGTGTACCGTAGCCACCCAAGCCCATAATAGCTACTCTTAGTGGACGATCGTCAAAAAAAGGAAATTTGCTTGATAAAAACGGTATACCAGCCGTTGAAATTGCTAATCTATGTATAAATTCCCGACGCGAATGCATATAAGTTTATTTAAAAATGATTTAACTTAACTGACTAACAAAATACTTAAAACAAATGTTTTACTCAATCTGTGGAAAATCAACAAACAATACACTCACGAATGGGAATATATGCCCAAGCTTCCACATGTAGATTAATATAAGGTTATTTTTTTGTGAAAAATTGTAGTTTAAACATGTATTTTATCGCTATATTACATAGCTAATATACAAAAACAGGAAATTTCCTGTATTTTTTTGTGCTTTTTCCTCTAGTGGTTACGCTAATTGTCTCGTTTCTTTGTGTAGCAAAATAAAATTACTACCAACTAATGAGAAAAACTATGGACAAGCATTATGGCGAAATTATCGAAAGAACAATTAGACGTAACGGTTATAGTATCAGTGAACTAGCCAGACTGATGAAAGTAAACCGTAGATCCATTTATAACTGGTTTAATCAACCCAAATTCAAACCGGAAATCATCTTCAAAATAGGTTGCGCTTTGAAGCACGACTTTTCAAATGAATTTCCCGAGCTGTTTTCATCAGAAGAGTTTCAGCATGCATTCAACAATAGTAAACTGTTGAACACCGCTTTACTGAGTGAAGAGCGTGAGAAAATAAACTATTGGAAAGATAAATATATCAATCTACTAGAAGAATACAATCAGATTTTGGCGATAAGCAGTAATAAGATAAATACGCTGTCCTATCCTTCTATGTAAGGTATACTATCCTATGAAAACACAAAAGACAAGGCCAACTTTTAGTTGGCCTTGTCTTTTGTGTGATTTGATGTAGTTAGGCTGGCAAACTGATTATTTCGAGAGCTTTATTTCCACTCTTCTGTTTTGCGACCTACCTTCTTCCGTTTCGTTAGTAGCCACCGGTTTGGTTGCTCCGAAGCCCTGCGCGGTTAAATTATCCGGACTTATACCTGCATTTACCAAATAAAGTTTGACGGCGTTGGCGCGATCAACCGATAGAGCCATGTTATGTTCAGCCGATCCTTCTAGAGAAGCATGCCCATTAATGGTAAACTTAACAGAGGGGTCCTTCTTCATTTCTCGTACGATTTGATCCAATACACTATAAGAAGCGGTTTTTAGCACCCCTGAATCGAACTCAAACAAAATATTTTTAAAGTTATAATTGGGTTTCTCAACGACCGGTTCTTCCTCCTTTTCTTCGACAGGCGCAGGCTCCGGTTCTTTCTCTTTTACCGGCTCTTCCTTTTTAACTGTTTCAACGACGGCATTTGGCTGCACAGCCATCTTCTTCGATTTACAAGCTTGCATACTCACAAAAACAGTAAGTAAAATAACAAATGGATAGGTTTTCTTAATATTCATCACGCATAAAATTTCTGTAAACATAAGGAATATCCAGAACATAGAAAAGATTCTCTATGTGAGTACCTCTAAAAAGGCTATCTTGAAGCTCTTTCATTTAGGAACTAAAGTCAACTAAAACTTTAATGACAGCAGATGAAGTACTTGTGCAAGTTTTAAAAGCTTCACGAATGTGATCCGCTTCAAATTGATGTGTGATATATTTTTCCGGATTGACAGCCTTTTCTTTCACGTTTTTTATAACGTGCTCGAAATCTTGTATAGTGGCGTTTCGGCTGCTCATTAATGTAAGTTCGCGTTTATGAAAGGCAGGATGATTGAATATAATATCGCCTTTTTGAAGACCAATCAATATATACTCGCCACCATGAGCAACATATTCAAATGCACGATTGATCGCATTTAAATTCCCGGTACAATCAAATACCGCTATTGGCATTTCTCCGTTCGTTATTGTACGCAGCGAATCCATGGAATCTTCTGCAGTAGCTAAAATCGTGTAAGGTATGTTGAGCGCCTCTTTGCAAAACTGTAAACGATTGGGATTGATATCCATAGCAATAACTGTTGCACCACGCACCTTTGCCATTTCCATGGTACCAAGACCAATTGGACCCGCGCCTATGACTAACACAAAATCGCCCGCTACGAAGTGAGCCCTAGCTACACCGTGTGCGCCAATCGCAAGAGGCTCAATAAGAGCCAGTTGTTGTATGTTAAGCTGGTTTTCTTTAATAATCAGATGATTTGGTACACTTATATAACGGCGCATACCGCCATCAATATGCACGCCGATCACTTGCATTTGAGCGCAGCAATTTGTTTTTCCTTTTCTGCAGGCGATACATTTTCCGCAATTAAGATAAGGCATAACAGTAACCAAATCTCCTTTTTCTAAGTTTGAATCAGGGGTCGTCTCAAGTATTCTTCCCGCCAATTCATGTCCAAGTATTCTTGGATACTCGAAGTAAGGCTGAGTACCGTCAAAAGCATGTATGTCGGTGCCACATATGCCAACTTTCTCTATCTGTATGATACTATGTCCTGCCGATAGACGCGGAACCGTTGATTGAACTATCTCTAATTTACCAGGTTCTTGACATATAATTGTTTTCATTTCTCTTAAGTTTTTCGAATACAAATAAGACGCATTTTAACGATTTTTCATTTAAAACAATTAGCCTATTGTTACGGGATTTTAACTTTGTATATTCCATATTGTTCAAATAAAGAAAAATAGCCTTATTTTTATAGATTATCATATTGAATATTGTTGTTTTATGAGTTCTGGTATGAGAGCGCAGAACGGTTCATATTTTCGGCAATGAAAACTAATATAACAGTGGTTTAATGAAAGTTGAGCAAATTGTTTTACATTCAGGGCATTCGAGCTCTTTTCAGGTTCGTAAAGAGCTAAAAGCAAACATCAATAATCGATGGCATTGCCACGCCGAATTAGAACTCATACACTTTCATCAGGGAAGTGGCACTCAGTTCGTAGGAGATCATATTCAGCGATTTAAAGCTGGCGACATCGTGTTGGTCGGTTCAAATTTACCTCATTATTGGCGTTACGATGCAGAATACGACGAAAGTAATGAGCAACCTTATTCGACGGTTATACACTTCCATGAAAAATTTTTAGGCGCAGCATGGCTTAGTTTACCGGAGTTTCGCTTGTTTAAGCACTTGTTTGATTCGGCACAACGAGGAATTATGCTAAAAGGACACGAGCATCCAATTGTTGTTGATCTCATGGCAGCTATTTATGAATTAGAGGGATTCAATCGGTTAATGTCTCTACTAACCTGTTTACATTATATAGCGAACATTAAGTCACCCTGTGTTCTAGCCTCCGTTGGTTTTTCCTATAAACACAGTGAAAATGAAACAAATCGCTTGCATAGTATTTACAACTACACCCTTAAAAATTTTAGAAATAAAATCGAATTAGATCAGGTAGCTGCCATAGCTGATTTAGTACCCAGTTCTTTCTGCCGATATTTTAAAAATCGCACCGGGAAAACTTATACGCGGTTTTTACAGGAAGTCCGTATTGGTTATGCCTGTAAGCTTTTGGTAGAAAACAAAGGTACAATCAAGCAGATATGTTACGAAAGTGGATTTAGCAATTATACCTCATTTCACGAAATTTTTAAATCGGTAACAGGTAAAACCCCTAAAACGTATCTACAGCTACACGGAGCGGGATAAACCTATGTAATCTATAAGCATATGTTGGAATGCTAAAAAAATTAGTGTAATTTTGATTCTTTAATTCATTAGTAATAGCTTTTGATATGGATCCGACCAATGACGATAAAAATAAGCGGGACGATAGGGAAGGACAGTCGGTAGATTTGGACCGTTTGTTGGATGGTTTGCTGTTTGATACAAACATAGTAAGCTACTCCAAGCAAAAAAAAGAAGGGCTCAAAGACCTATTAAGTAAACCCCTACGAGTTGAGAATTTTGATACGCAAATCCCTACGTATCTACGGACATTAATGGATGCTGCAAAGCATATTGATGAGAAGCTTGTTGATATTTACCGTATTTATGATCTTTCCAATCTTAAAATCAACTATAAAAAAGAGCTAAATCCACAGCAGTTAGCTGCAGTATGTACCCTAGATAAGCCCTTATTGGTTATTGCAGGAGCCGGTACGGGTAAGACGCGTGTTATTACTTATAAAGTAAGCTATCTAATTGAAAAGGGATTTGAACCAAACGAGATTTTGCTGCTCACTTTTACGAGGAAATCGGCTAATGAAATGCTTAACCGGGTACAAAAGTTGCTGCATGCCAAGTCTATTACGAATGTACTAGGTGGAACTTTTCACTCTTTTGCTAATTATGCATTGCGAAAGTACCATGCTTTAGTCGGCCTTCCACCAAACTTTACCATCATTGATGGCGAGGATGTGGTCGATATCATCAGCCTTCTAAAAACCGAATTAAACTTAACGCCAAAAAAAGGCAGTAAGCATTTTCCTAAATCAAGTACGATTCAGAGTATCTTCTCTAAAGCAAAGAATCATGAATTGGGTATTGAGAATGTTATTGCCGAATATTTTCCCGAATATGAGCGATTTGTAAAAGACTTTCAGCGAATTTATACTTTGCTCGCTGCATACAAGCAGCGGTCGAACTTAATGGATTACGATGACTTGATTGATATATTACGTGATAAACTAAAAACTAATACGCATTTCAGACAAGTACTACAGGCGAAAGTAGCTTACATTTTAGTAGATGAGTATCAAGATACAAACAATATTCAACGCGAGATCGTGGAATTGTTATCACAAAAAGGAAACATAACGGTTGTCGGTGACGATGCACAAAGTATCTATTCATTCCGTGGAGCTAACTTCGAGAATATTCTTCGTTTCCCACAACATTTTGAAAATTGTGGGGTAGTAAAAATTGAGGAGAACTATCGGAGTACACAACGCATTTTGGATTTTACAAACAAGCTGATAGAAAGTGCTCGGATCGGTTTTAAAAAAGAATTATTTTCTCGATTACATAAGGGACGAAAGCCTCGCATAAATCGGTTAGTCGATACGACCGAAGAAGCGGCTTATATTGTGGACACCGTCATGACACTGAAGGAAAATGATTTAGAATATTCTGATTTCGCTATACTAAGCAGAGCGTCATGGCAATCCAATTTTGTACAAGCAGAATTGATGAAGAGGAATATTCCATTCATTGTAGTAGGAGGAATAAAATTCGGTGAAAGAAGACATGTCAAGGACATGGTGTCCTTCCTAAAAATTATGATGAATCCGATGGACGCCGTGGCCTGGCATCGTATTCTAAAGTTGCTCGAAGGCATTGGAGACGTACGCGCAAAAGAAATTATTGTTAAAATACATGAGCAACACGGTCGAATTGAAACTAATTTGTTTGAAGGGAAAAAGCATGGAGAACATTTAAAAGAACTTTTAGATCTATTTAATCGAATGCAGCAATTAGGTTCTGCACCCGTCGATTTAATTCCTCCGATCTATGAATTTTATAAACCGCTATTAAAACAATTGGAAGACGATTTTGACGCCAGAGAAATTGATCTTGAGATATTTGCAGAGATTGCAGCTAAATACGAAGATTTAGAGAAATTTTTAGCTGATTTTACGTTAGAGCCTCCATCCAACCGATATCAGGATAAGACTATACCCTTTGATGAAAGTGACGAAAAACCTCTTACGATTTCAACGATACATTCTGCTAAAGGTTTGGAATGGCATACCGTTTTTGTTCCGTTTGCCCTTGATGGTATCTTGCCTTCGGTAAGATCAATGGCATCTTTAGAAGAAATAGAGGAGGAGCGACGTTTATTTTACGTCGCTTGTAGCAGAGCCAAGGAAAATTTGTTTATCACGATGCCAGCTTATGTTTCTTCTTGGGACGCTGTATTTACAAAACCGAGTCGATTCTTATACGGCATATCAGACAATACATACGATATCATTAACGAATGACGTATGTATTTCGGAAGATTTTGTTACTCGATTGAGAGACGGATTACTATGTCGTAATCTGTCTTGTGAATACATTTATGTTGTGCCTAAATGATCCTTATGATACAGCTCTTGATTAAGATAAAAAGCCGTCAAGCTTAAATTGTTGTCTACACCTATTTTTTTCATGATAGATTTTCGTATTTCCTCGATCTTCCTTTTGGTGGTAAATAGCTGATAGGCTATTTCCCTGTTGGCATGACCGCTCATAATTAACTCCAATACGTCTCGCTCTTTTTGATTAAGCAATTCCATTTTGGATGAAAAAAGCGTTGATGAACCCAAGCTACCAAGTTTCTGAATAAACTGCAAGGATATACTGGGTGCTACATATTTGTTTCCCTTGATTATGTATTCGATAGCGAATAACAGCTCTTCTTCCGAAGCGTTATCCATAATTACACCGGCTATTTGTTGTTCGAGCGATTGCGTAACCAGGGATAAATCGCTAGACGACAAGATGGCAAGCATTCGGGACCTCAATGATAGGGATTCCATCTTTTTCAAATACCGAATATCGTCTTCATTATTCAGTTCAAACAAACAAACATCTGCCAGTTCGTCGTAAGACTCATCTCTCAACAACAATAAATTCTTCTCTTCCTTTAACATGGCTTGTAAGCCGGTTTTTAATAGCGGATTCTGAATTCTTAATTTGATATTCGCGTTCATAGCTTAAGTAATAAGGTAAATGTACTGTGTTATGATTTAACATGTTGATTTTTAAATTGTTTTTTATTTTTTTTTAACATGTTAGTTACGCTCTATTTTCAGCTTCGTAGAGCGTCATCACCTTATTACTTGCCAATTTTAATTGTTGTTTGTGTTGTGAAAGAAGAAAGCGCGCATCAGAAGGGAGTTCTTCCAATTTTTCTGCATAATCATAGGCTTCGTAAATTATATTTTCGCCTTCTATGCAACTTTTAAGAATTGCTCGTCTCTTGTCTTCGCTGAACAAAGCCTTCATATCCATCCAACTTCGAAAAAACTCGCCTTCAACGGTCGCCCTATCGTTTGCCTTTCCACCGGTTCGCTCGAGCTCATCCTTTAATTCGGTAAGGAATTGATAGCTTTGCGTTATAAAATTGTGAAATTCTGATTTTAAATCAGTATCATTATCATCTAATTCCTGAATAGCATTTTCGTATCCAGCTATTCGGTCATTATTAAGCTGTATTAGGTCATTCAACAGTGGTGTTTTCGCTTCGAGATTTTCCATATGTATATTCAAGCGAAATCCATGCCGTTACGTCTTTCTATCGAGTGACTCCAGGGATTTTGTTTAAGAGGCATATTGCCCGAATCGTACCAGTAATATGTAAAATTTAATACACTTTTAAAATGTTTAGAAACACATTTAACGAAAGCAAAACAGCTACCTTGAAATAAAAACATAAAGTAAGATAAGCAATAAATAATAGCCTTAATAAACCCCATTTGTCTTTATATAGAACAGGGATAAATGGCCGGGTTGAGATGAGCTATTCGTCTGCTCCTTTTTTTTTCGACTTATTGATTCCTTTTGCATCTCCTATAGAATGTGATTGATGAATATCTGATTCCTGTTTGGCCTTATCCGCCAGCTTTTCGTAAAATTTATGGAGCATATCTAGCTCTTCCTCTGTAAAATCTTCAACGTCCACCATACGGTTACTCGCTTTTTTATTCGCGGCAACAAGTTCATTTAACTTTAGCTGGATTGCCTTTGAGTCTTTGTTTTGTGACTTTTGAATCAAAAACACCATCAAAAACGTAACAATTGTAGTTCCTGTGTTAATTACCAGCTGCCAAGTGTCAGAATATTTAAAAATCGGCCCGGAGAGCCCCCAACCGATGACAATTCCAAAGGCTATTCCGAAGGCAGTAGAACTCCCTGTCCAGCCGGTTATTTTATCGGAGAATTTTTCAAAAAAATTATTAGTTGACATATAAATCTTTTTTATGATCTGTATACAGAACACCTTATTCTGTGGGATTCTTCTTAAGAACATAGAATAGGAATTGAAAGTTTTCGAATACAAACGAATTAAGTACGGCGATAACCAAGAAATAAGAAAATGGACTGCTATGGTCAACCTTAAAAGGTAAGCGCCGCGGCGAGAAAACAGGTTTTATGCAAATTATGGACCGACCGAAATGATTGGTATGGTTTTATGTGTTGTATAGAAAAGTGGATTAGTTATTATGTCAAGACGACGAAAACACCGGCATTTTTATTTTAAAAGCCTTTTAACACCAGCAAATGAAATGGGTATATTAATTGTTTCATTATAATAAAAAGTTTTTATGATGTTCAAAGTGGCAATTGCGATAGGTTCGTTATTCTTTATATTAAGCTGTAACGAACAAGAACGAAACAAATACAGAAATAGACCTTTGAGCATGGAGGATTCTATTACCAACAAAATGGAAGCTGACTCGGGAATTTTGGAGTCTGAAGATAAAGCCTTTGTGAATGCAGTTATAAGGTCTGGAATGGGAGAGATCGAAGCGGGCAAGTTGGCGAGCGAGAAGTCTAGGGATACAGCCATCCAAAGTTATGCTAAACTGTTGATTACACAACATCAACAGTTGACTAAAGACATGAAGGATATTGTAGCAGAGAGACGAGTGCAAATCCCAGAAAGTTTAGATGACGCACACACAGACAAGCTTAATCGCCTAAGAAGTAAGTCGGGGAAAGAATTTGAAAGTGCTTTTTTACAACAAATGATCGAAGACCATACAACGTCGTTAACCTTATTTGACCAAGCTGGAGCGCATGCTAAGGATGTACATATACAATCATTTGCTAACAAAAACATACCCATTATAAGAAATCACCTTCAAATTGCGAAGAAACTAAGCAGCAAGCTTAATTAACTAGCTAAATATTCAAACCCATTAAAAAGACAATGATTATGGACACCATATCGAGAGAGCAATTTCTAGGGTTGGCAAATGTAAAAAGCGATCGCTGTATCACCATCTACATGCCAACCCACCGTTCCGGTTTTGAAGTGAACGAAAAACAAGACCGGTTATTATATAAGAATATATTGAAGAATGTGGAAAAGCAGGTTCTTGATTCAGGCGGAGACAAAGCAGACATACAACAATTGCTTAAGCCAAGCTATGAATTGTTAGATGATAAGGAATTTTGGTATAAACTGGATTATGGTTTGGCGCTATTCATCACAGCAGACTCTTTTTTGGTCAAAAAACTACCCATATCAATAAAAGAGGAAGTCTATGTTAATAACACCTTTTATCTCACACCTATTTTCCCGCTACTTAATAATGATATACATTTCTATGTACTAGCCATTAGTAAAAACGCAACGGCTTTTTATAGAGGGACTGCCTTTTCTATTGAAGAACTGAGCATTGAGGGTTTACCAAGAGGTATGGATGATGTCATCCATTTTGAAGAGAAAAGTGGCCAGAGGTTGTTCAGAGCAGGAGGGAGCCCAGCAACCGGCATAGGTAGTGCTCATGGGCATGACGCTGGACTCGCAGATGAAGAAGAATATGTGGCAGCTTATTTAAAAGAGGTCGATCAAACATTATGGAAGGAAAAATTGGGAAATGAGAAAGCGCCTTTACTATTAGCCGGGGTAGCATATATGGCAGCGAAATATAGACAGATCAGTCGGTATGGAAATATTGTACCTGAATATTTAGCCGGTAATTACGAGCGGGTAGACACCCACATCATTTTTGAAAAATCGAGAAATATGATGATCCCTTTTTTGCAGAAACCGGTCAGAAGCGCGTTAGCAAACTATTATAACAATCTTGGAGGAGGGACCAGCTGCGACGACTTTTCGAAAGTCATTACAGCCAGTTTTTTCGGACAAGTAGAAAACCTTTTTGTCAAAGAACGAAGTCATGCATGGGGAAAATTTGACAAGGATCGTAATCAAGTAACGCTCCATACCGAAAAAGAATATGGTGATGAGTGTCTTGTTAATCAAGCGATCATTCATACTATTCAGAACGGTGGAAATATATATGTGTTATCCGAAGAAGAAATGCCCGACGCAAAATTGCTCGTTGCAAGCCTCCGTTATTAAGGTTGTATTTCGCCTACGCGCATAATTTGCGTAACTAAATTGAATGTCACGATCGCAGTTAATGAAAACATGATATGTGCAAAAAATAAACCTAGGTAGAAATGAGCATTTATACCAAGAGAGATTAAGTGTTTCTTTAAGGTAATTCTAACGAGCAAAATACTCGCTAATCCATGGGCGGCTCCAAATAGAAGCGCCGTTATTACATCAGATCTTCCTACGCCAAGGCGCCATAACAGATAATAAACGCCAACGAAAAAGACCCCCAACAAATAACACACAATAAAGCCTATGTATAAACGATTGGACATTCCCGTGGGCCTCGTTTCCTCCTTACGCGTTTCAATTAGTAAATAACTAAATAATTCGGTTAGCGTAATTCCCCTTTGGCTAACCGTAACGTATAGTTTTTGTACGAGTACCATCAGTATGGTTGCGCTCAATCCGGATAATATGAGTTTAATAAAAAGCATTTTATGGAATTTTATTTTGTTAAGCAATGATTATTCCTTTATGCTAAGCCAAGGGCTGTTTACCCCTGTCAGCACATTAGCAGTTGGTTGTCAAGAAGATATCTGCTTTTGCAAACAGGCTTATTTACTTTTTAGGACAGCTTGAAAACCAGACCGGTTTTGTATACCGATCTCATTATAAAATCGTCCTTATTTCTAATGTTCTGCTAATCTAACAACTACAGAGCTTTTTCTTTTTTACCCTACGTAAAACAAATTCTATTCTTTTTTTAGGTATATGTCTTGTTTCTTTATAAGAAACGAAGGTTAGAAAAATTTAATTATAAGTATTGATTGCTATCTCTTCGTCAAGCAGCATGGCGTCTGCCACGGTACAATGTTTTAATCAATTGTACTACGTAAGCAAAATAAAGATGCTGATTACAGGGAATTTCAATAGCATATTATCCAGAATAATTATGAAGAAGAGAATTGCATTTATAAGCGAACATGCCTCACCCCTTGCCATGTTAGGCGGAATAGACAGTGGAGGACAGAATGTGTATGTTACGGAGCTCGCCAGACAGCTCGCCAAAGACGGCTATGCTATTGACATTTTTACACGAAGTGATTGCGATAGACTACCTCGAATAGTGCGACTGTTTCCGGATGTAAGAGTTATCCATGTCAATGCAGGGCCACAGCAAAGCATACCAAAAGAACAATTATTTGACTTCATGGAGGCCTTTAAGGACGACATGATCACCTTTATTGAATCAGAAGGAATAGATTATGCTTTGATACACGCCAACTTTTGGATGTCGGCATGGGTTGGTCTATCCCTAAAATTGAGATATCGTATTCCATTGGTTGTGACGTTCCACGCCCTGGGTAAAGTTCGGCGATTACATTTACAGGAAGATGATAAATTTCCTCAAGAACGAGTGACTATTGAAGAAAATATCGCGAGAGAAGCCGATTGCATTATTGCTGAATGTCCACAAGATAAACAAGATTTAATTAGCATGTACAACGCTAATGCGAAACGAATAGCCGTTGTCCCTTGTGGTTTTAATCCCACGGAATTTTATCCTATCGATAAAATGTACGCACGTATGCTTTTAGGACTTCAGAATGATGAAAAAATTATTTTACAATTAGGACGCATGGTTCCGAGAAAAGGAGTGGATAACGTAATCCATGCGCTAAAATACTTGAAAGGGGATTTTAAAGTAAGACTTCTGGTTGTAGGAGGAGAAGGAAACGCTGAACAATTTATGGCCAGTGCTGAATTGAAGCGCCTTCAGAAAATCGTAGAAGAGGAAGGTGTTTCCTCATACGTCGAGTTTATTGGACCAAAGAAGCGAGAAGAATTGAAATATTATTACAGTGCAGCAGATGTTTTTGTTTCCACTCCGTGGTACGAGCCCTTTGGAATTACACCTTTGGAAGCAATGGCCTGTGGGACACCTGTAATCGGTTCAAACGTAGGAGGCATTAAATATAGCGTTGTAGATGGAGTAACCGGTTATTTAGTACCGCCTAAAAAACCTGTTGAATTGGCTAACAAGATGCAAAGGCTTTTGAAATCGGAGGGTGGCTTAATGGGATTACAGGGTATCGATAGAGTAAATCATCTTTTCACCTGGCAGAACGTCAGTAATGCGATCATGATGATATATGAGTCGCTTATTGATCCGGATTTTATTGTTTATAGAGATGAGTCGCAACTTATAGCACATGCTTTTGAAGAAGCGGCTTCCACATTTCAGTTCTCAGCCGCTCTACTTTCGCCTGCTATCCTGGAAGCTGGTAGTGTTATCTGCAAAGGCTTTTCAAAGGGCAAGAAGATGCTAATATGTGGCAACGGAGGAAGTGCGGCGGAGAGTCAACATTTCGCTGCAGAGCTTGTAGGTCGTTTCGACATTGAGCGAAGGCCAGCTCTTCCAGCCATCGCGCTTACTGCCGATACGTCTACATTAACGGCATGGGCAAACGATTTTTGTTTCGAAGAAGTATTCGCAAGACAAGTCGAGGCCCTTGGTAATAAGGGCGATATCTTGTTTACAATTAGCACAAGCGGTAACTCAGAAAACATATTGCACGCAATAAAAAAGGCTAAGAAACTGGGAATGATCTGTATTAATTTACTGGGGAAGAAAGGAGGAGAAGCCTATCGTTTCGGAGATGTTAATATCATTGTCCCTTCCGATAGTACACAACGCATTCAAGAAATACAATTACATGTCATCCATTCGATCTGCACGTTGATTGAACAACGTATGTTTTCGTCGGAGGGATTGGTCCGCGAGACCGGTGAATTAAGGGCAACTACTAAGCGATTAATGAAAAACCGGGATGAACGCTTAGGATACGCGGTTTTAAACACTAACGCATATTATCTGACAAAACAACATCATGCAAGTTAATAGAAAGGCAGTGTTCTTAGATAAAGACGGAACGATCATACCAGACATTCCTTATAACGCCGACCCAAATAGAATTACCTTTGAAAAAGGGGTTGTCAGAGGTTTAAAGGAATTAGCAGCTAACGGTTTTGTCTTTATCATCATAACGAATCAGTCAGGCATCGCAAAAGGTTATTTCACGGAGGATGAGATTTTTGAGGTAAAAAAAGCATTGGCCCGACTGTTTATTGAAGAAGGATTACCACCTTTTGAAGGGTTTTATTTCTGTCCTCATCATCCTGACGGTATTGTCTCTCGTTTTTCCTATGCATGCAACTGCAGAAAACCCCAGCCTGGATTGCTGGAGCGGGCTGCCGAAGACCATCACATTTCACTAAGTCAATCTTGGATGATAGGTGATATCTTGAATGATGTTGAAGCAGGAAATCGTGCAGGATGTAAAACCATACTTATAGATAACGGCAATGAGACAGAATGGATGGTTGATGGTTATTATAGGAGACCATACTACGTTGCATCTGATTTTTTAGAAGCTGCTAATAAAATTATAACTCATTTAAGTACAGTAGATCATGAGCCAAAGATTAATAGATTTAGTCCATCAGTTTAAAGAGAAGAAAGTACTCGTTATTGGCGATTTTATTTTAGACGTTTTCATAAACGGAACGACTAGCAGGATCTCTCCTGAAGCTCCGGTTCCTGTAGTGGATGTACAAAAAAAGATGCTATGCTTGGGTGGGGCCGGAAATGTAGCTGCAAATCTTCAGGCGCTAGGAGCTACGACGCTCCTTTGCAGTGTCATTGGAGAAGACCTTTATGAATCGTCTGTAAAGCCTTTATTAAAGCGGCATAAAATTCAAGAACAATATTTGGTGCATGATAATAAAAGAAGAACGGAAGTGAAAACACGTGTTCTTGCAGATCAACATACGATTGTTCGTTTCGATGAAGGTGATCACTGTTCCCTGAGTGAATCTTCAGAATCGCTTCTGATTGACCTCTTAGCGGATGCATATCAAGCTTGCGATGCTGTAATAATTGCCGATTATGAAAAGGGCGTAATCAGTGCACGCGTAATCGCTGCATTGATTCAGCTACAGACGCGTTACCCAAGGTTCATAGCGATCGATTCCAAGCGATTGTTTTCTTTTAGCGCATTGAGGCCGACTGTGGTGAAGCCAAATTATAAACAGGCCCTTAATTTACTTAATATAGAAACTATGCCTGATAGGATTGCGCAGGTAGACCAAATTTCCAAGCAACTCATCGAAAAAACGAGGGCTAAATATGTTGCTCTTACCTTGGATTCGGATGGTGCAGTTTGGATCGAAAGAGGGCAAAAATCCTTACATCTACCGGTCGATCCCGTTTATAATCCAAATGTCTGTGGGGCAGGAGACACCTACCTGGCTACAGCAACTTTGGCACTTGTTTCCAATGCCGAGAAGATAGAAGCCGCCCAAATTGCAGCCATCGCTTCACATTGTGTAATTGAAAAGTCGGGAACCTCCGTTTGTCATGCAATAGATATTGTTGATAAAATAGTGAATAAGACAAAAATTTTAACTTCTACGTCGTTATTGACTAGCCTTACAGATCAACTTAAAGCAAAAAATAAGCGAATTATTTTCACGAATGGCTGCTTTGACATCATGCATTGCGGGCACACACACTACCTACAGGAAGCAAGAAAAATGGGCGATGTACTAATTGTTGGTGTAAATTCCGATGAAAGCGTGCGCCGTTTAAAAGGAAAAAGCAGACCGATTAATATACTGAAAGATCGAATGCATGTTTTAGCGGCATTCTCATCAATTGATTATATCATAAGTTTTGGTAATGAAAATGATGAAGATAACCCAGCAAATTTAATACGGGCATTGAAACCCGATATAGTGGTGAAGGGAGAGGACTATAGAAACAAACAAATGCCCGAATTGCAAGCTATAAATGAAGTTGGTGCCAAATTGGTGCTCTTACCTTTTACGCATGGAAAGTCAACTACCAACATAATTAGACGTATCCAGGAAAATTCATCGCCAAACCAAGTCACCAAAATGAAAGCTTAAATGACTACATGGCATGGCTGTAAAAATATACTCGTGATTCGAGCAGATAATACAGGAGACGTACTCATGTCGTCTCCTGCAATCCGAGCGCTTAAAGATAGCTTTAATTGTAGGATTACATTGTTAACATCAACAGATACATCAGAAGTCGTTTCACTGTTGCCTATGGTTGATGAAACCATTGCAGTCGATTTGCCCTGGGTTAAGTTAAAAGCCAATCATGCAACTCATATAGTAGAAAAACTAGTTTCACAATTGAAAGTGGCATCGTTTGATGCTTGCGTGATTTTTACCGTTTACAGTCAAAGTCCGTTACCCGCAGCAATGTTAGCATGGATGGCGGGAATTCCGAGACGTCTAGCATATTGTCGAGAAAATCCTTATGAGCTTTTAAATGATTGGATTCCTGAGAAGGAACCCTACGAACTTATTAAACCTCAGGTCGAACGTGATCTCGACTTAGTTGAGCGTGTTGGGGCTGTAGCAAAGGAGAAAAAAATAACAGTAGCGATTAAGGAAAATGCCATTTCAAGCGTAAGAATCAAACTCGAAGCTTTGGGAATAAATCTATCGAAACCTTTCATTGTACTACATCCAGGTGTGAGTGAAGAAAAAAGGCAGTTTCCCGAAGAAAAATGGGAAGAGCTCGCTAAAGAAATGTTAAAGCTATTAGATACACAGATTGTGTTTTCCGGCTCGGATAGTGAAAGTTCAATAACAAACCGCTTGAAAGATCGTGTGAAAGATAACTCTTTTTCAACCGGAGGCCTTTTCCGAATAGATGAGTTTGCAGCACTTCTCCAAATGTCCAAACTTGTCATATCTGTCAATACAGCTACCGTCCATTTAGCGACGGCCGTTGAGACTCCTCTAGTTGTACTTTATGCTCAAACAAATCCACAACACCATCCTTGGATGGGTAATGCACGCGTGCTTGAATATAGTATTGATGAACAGATCAAAAGCAAAAATGAAGTTATTCGCTATGTTGATCGAAAATATTACGCTGACTACTTGCCTTTACCATCGGTGAATGATATCATGCAAGCGGTATTGTCTATGTGGTGATTTTATATATTACACAACACTGTATTGTTGAAATGTTGAAGCACCTTTTCGACATTTGGCTTTCTTTGACAATCTATTATTTGCTGCCTTGTAGGAGTTAGGGGGCCCCACCGATGAGGTTCACCATCCATACTAACGACCACTGCAGGCACCTGCAGTGCATAGGCTATATGGGCTACCCCTGTGCAGTTGGATAATAATCCCCTCGCTTGTTTAAGTAAAAGGGCGATCTCATCTAAATCTGTTTGACCGACAAGAAATAATGGCGGGCGGTTCATATGTGCTGATAGTTCGTTGGCAATCGTTTCTTCCTCTTTTGTCCCCGTAATAGCGACATCATAACCCGCTTCTAAACAACGGTTGGCTATTTGCGCAAAGTACTTTGGATTCCATCTACGAGATTCGCCACGTGACCCAGGATGTATACAAACGAAATTCCCCGGCGTTAAATGGAATTTTTCGCAGATATGACGATCGTCTTTTAGAAGCGGAAATTCGAGTTGTTTACCTGCATCAGGTATGCCGAGATGATGCATCAAATATAAGTGCCGTTCAATCTCATGCAAGTGTTCAGGATAGGGAACAAAATGTTCATTGTTTGGTCGAAAGAGTGAATCCTTGAAAAAGCCAGCCAATTTATTTGCATCAAATAATGAAACGAGTGCATTAACATAGGTGCCATTTCCCTGCATTTGTATTACCAAATCAAATTTACGCCTCTGCATATCTTGTAGAAAGGCCAAAATCTTTTTCGGTTCAATGGGCTGCTCAGGCAGCCCCGGATAGCCGGGGAAGGGAATGAATTCATCAATATAATTGGCAAAACGATGTTGCAGATGTTGTGTACCCGGCAGTCCTATCCAAGCAATACGCGCATTCGGATACGCTTGTCTTAATGAGCGTATTGCCGGTATCGCACATAAAAAATCTCCTAATTGTAAGGCTCTGAAAATTGCGATTGATTTCATTTTCCGATCTTAATATTATAAACGGTTCGGTATTTAATAGAACCATACAGCTGCCAAAAAATAGATAAGTACGGTATTAGTATTGAAGTAAAAACCATTTCTGCAATATGAGAGGGTGATTTACTGGTTCCTCTCAGACGTATTAAAATAAATTTAGCGGTAAGAAACAACCAAAAACTTAGACTGGCAAAAAAGGCCCACTTCAGGTTCACATGCCATAAGAGAACCATGGAAATCAATAGCAATAAAAGACTGTAATATAAAGCATTTGTTGGATGGCCGATTCGGGCTTGATAGAGACTTGGAAATTTCTTTGCCAATAACGCATTATATATGCCTTTCTTTTGTTCTTTTATGCTAATTCCCCATTTGGCCTTTCTAGCTGGATGAATAACAACGGCTTTGTTAAGTTTTATTATTGGGATTTTTGCACGGAGAAGCTTAAAATGCAAGTCGCTGTCTTCTCTCCATGCCATTTTAAATCGTTCGTCAAAACCTCCGACATGGTATAGCGCTTGTTTCGTACAAATACAATTAGCCGTGATAAACTCTGCAACCTCCAATTGTGCCGTATTCCTTTCAAAATCTGTCGGGCTCTCGGGGGTTGGTACATATACTGATCCTGTATATACGATTTTCTCCTCACCGTTATAGGCGTCAAAAATTTCCTGAAGCCAAAGTTCATCGGGAATACAATCATCATCAGTGAACGCAACCAGGTGTCCATCAGCGTATAACCATCCTAGGTTTCGGGCTGCAGCCGGTCCTTTTTTGCATTCAGTATAAAGATAAGTTATACGATTTTCAAAAGCGGTATTAAACGTAGCTACCAGCTCTTCCGTTTCTTTGTCATAACCATCACCCACCACAATAATGTCATATAAACGCTGATTAAGTGTTTGTTTAGTCAAAGCGTCTAGACATCGTGACAATAACATCGTTCTTTGGTAAGTCGGAATTACTACAGTTATCCTAAACATATCCATACGGCACCCTAAAAACTAACAAGATTTTCGTCCAAGACCATTCTTTCAGGAACATTGACATAATCCTTCTGAATTAGAAAGGATCCTATGATAAGCGCATCGAAGGGGGATGTCCAAAAGCATTCAATAGCATCTCTTGGTGTGCATACAATTGGCTTTCCCAATGTGTTAAAAGAGGTATTTACGAGTACAGGCACTCCTGTTTTCCGTTCGAACGCCTTGATAAGTCGGTAATAAAGTGGATTTTGTTTTTCATTAACCGTTTGAATACGCGCAGTACCATCGACGTGCTTTACGGCTGGTATTTGCGTCGCTTTATCGGGAATCACATCATAGATGAACAGCATAAACGGTGACTGTTTTGCTCCCACAAACCAATTTTCGGCGTCCTCTTCCGTTACAACAGGTGCGACGGGTCGAAAGTCTTCGCGATCCTTTACCTCATTTAATTTGGCTTGCATTTCAGGACTTAACGGCGAAGCCAAGATAGAACGACTTCCTAAGGCTCTTGGGCCATATTCCATCGCACCCTGAAACCATCCGATAATTTTATCTTGAGCAAGTAACGTTGCGGTCTCTTCCACTATGTCATGCATTTTGATATAAGGAATTTTATTTCGTTCCAAAATACGTTGTATGTCACTATCGGAGTAAGAGGGGCCTAAATATACGTCCTGCATGATCGAAGTCTTTTTACTTTCTCTACGTTCTTCCCGATCTTTTAATATAGCAGCCCCTAAAGCTGTACCGGAATCACCGGCAGCAGGCTGCACCCACACATTCTTGAATGGACTTTTATCCCTGATACGGGCATTTAAAACACAATTGAGAAATACACCGCCGGCGAGACAAAGATTTTCTTCCCGCGTCACCTCATAAAACCAATTCAACAACTCCAATATACGCTCTTCTAAAACATACTGAAGCGAACGTGCAATGTTAAAATGGTGTGCGGTAAAGGGAGCGTTTCTTAAGCGCTGTGGGCCAAATCTCTCAGAAAGTCGCAGATCGCTTATTTCATATTGTCCGCTTCCTGTTAAGCGCACAATCTCTCTAAATTCATCAACAAAAACAGGCTCACCATATGAAGCTAAAGCCATTACTTTATATTCGTCAGATGATCGTAGAAATCCGAGATGCGCTGTGATATCTTCATACAACAGGCCTAGGGAATGGGGCAGCTGTACTTGTTGTATCAACTCCAAGCCATTTTGGTTTCCAACGTAATAAGAACTTGATGCTGTTTCACCCCGACCGTCCATAACGAGCACGGCTGCTGCCTCAAAAGGAGAAGGAAAAAATGCACTGGCTGCATGGGACAGATGATGATCCGTAAAATGCCAGATCCAATCGTTTGTCCTTGCATTTAAAAAGGAGGATTGCAGATGGTGTGGGTAACCATCAACCAATTGTCGTGGAGCATTAATGATAGAGGAAAGAAAAAGATTTCGCCACGGCTCGGAATCTTTATCGTGTTCTGTATTTCTAACAAAAGGAATATCTGCCCATGGCCTCTTCTCATCCCCAGGGTTAACCAATAAAAAGGGATCAAACGAATAAGCGATGTGATCAACCGCAGACAAGGTGATTCCTGCTTGCTTTAGACAAAAATCAATTGCATGATAAGGTAGTTCATAGGTCGAAAATGGAATGGGGCGTTTACCATGTTTGATTTGCGTGAATCGTTCATCTTCGGCGGCTGCAATTAGGTGTCCATTTTCGATTAAACAAGCTGCGGAGTCATGAAAAGCTGCGTTAATTCCTAAGGTATACATATCTTTCATTTATAGGGTTAAATAAGAATCGGATTCCATATACAGTGCCACTTCTCTACGCCCTCAATTTTGTGCTCAAGAACCCTTTTTCATTTAGTTATTTGTTCTTTAAAATTGAGTTATTGTTATATCTTCTCGTCGAATGGGTACAGCACTATGCACTTTTTAGGACACTAATAAAATGTTGCCAATATTGCCTTCAACGGCACCGCATTGCTTGAGCTAAGGATTTTTGCATGAAGTATACTTGTGTATGTTTATAGGTTCAATAGTTGCTTATATAGGTGGTAAATAAGGATGTCATGGGATTGAAAGAACCTATATTAAAAATCTTACGTAAAAAATACGATTGCATGTCGCTCATAGCGTGTTCTTGCAATCAATACGAACTAAGTTTTAAAACTGACGAGTCCAGCGATCCAATACAGGTCTTTTTGGAACGCAAAACGTCCAAAGGAAACGTAAAGGGGCAGGGATATATTCGATGTATGATTCATGACGCTTCGGGTAGATTAAATAAAGATTACCGGCTGCCACGCAATGAATTTAATAGATTTATTATTTAACGCAAGACGCTATGTTTGCACCTATTTTATTTGGAATTATCTTTTTGTTAGCTATCGGTATCGTATACTACTTTTATAGGAAGCACTAACGTGAAATATGATATTTCACACAATGCACAGAGGTTTGTGACTTTTTAGCACCGGCAACCTAAAATATGGTATGACGTAAACAAACGAAAATGCAAACTATCGCTTATCATGCATCTCATGAACAATTTAGCCCAACAGACCTATTAGGTTGGGCTATACTAGCGGAACAGTGCGGCTTTACGGCTATACATTGCTCTGATCATTTTCATTCTTGGAGCATAACCCAACAACACAGCGGCTATGCTTTCACTTGGCTAGGCGCTGCCATGCAATCTACCAGGCTTCCTTTTGGTTTTGTATGCGCCCCTGGGCAGCGTTATCACCCTGCTATAATTGCCCAGGCTATTGCGACGCTTGGATATATGTTTCCAGATCGGTTATGGGTATCTTTGGGTAGCGGCGAAAATATCAACGAACACATCACAGGAGACAACTGGCCCGATAAAAAATTCAGAAATGAACGTTTGAGAGAATGCGCGACCATTATTCGCGCTTTATTGGGAGGCAAGGAAGTAAGCTACGAGGGTCATGTGCGTGTAGACAGGGCCAAACTTAACACGCGACCCAACAAACCCATTCCAATTTTCGGCGCTGCTGTAAGTGTGGAGACGGCGGGTTGGGTAGGTAAGTGGGCAGATGGTTTGATTACAATTAGCAGGCCGTATAACGAATTGAAGGAGGTAGTGACTGCATTCAGGAAAAATGGCGGAGAAGGGAAACCTATGTTTTTAAAAGTGCAATTGTCGTATGCAACATCAGAGGAACTGGCCCTTGTAAATGCGTACGAACAATGGAGGAATAATTTACTAGATCCAATACTTCTAAGTGATATAGCCACGATAGAAGAATTCGATGCGCTTGGATCATCCGTTAGCTTTGAGGATATACCCAAAAAAATAAGAGTATCCAGTAATTGGCAGGATCAGCTACAGTGGTTGGAGCAAGACTTGTCTCTTGGCTTCGAACATCTTATTCTTCATAATGTCAACATCTATCAAGAAGAATTTATCCGTGATTTCGGAAAATTCGTTGTCCCAAGGCTAAAAAAGCGCTAGGTTTTGTCTTGTGTGTTATCCACTCTACCGTCAAGCCCTTCCAGAAAACTAAGTCCCAGCGCATTTATCTCGAGCATTTTATTTGGATAGGGACAATCATCAGCGATGTCTACTGTAAGAATGTAGCCGTTTTGCTCCAGTATGTAGGTTGCCTTGAGAACGCTTTCAGGGTCCAATTGCATTTCCTCTGCAAACTTACCTATGGATCCAACTGACCACCTTCTTAGTAAACGAAGAAGGCGTAGGGCGTTCGAACTTAAAAACATCATAATTTATATCATTTATAATCGTAGAAAATATTTTAACAGTCTCTTGTTTCAGCAAACGATGTTTGGAATAGGTTGGGCTTAGCTTATACTTTTTTTGCTTATCCGAAACTTTCTCTTTTATTTTACTTGTGTTCCGATTAAAAAACCATAAGACTCTAAGCCTGGTATTTGGCCGCAGATAATCTTCATGACACATAGTAGAGGGATGGCCAAAATCATACCGGCGGTTCCTACACGGCTTCACCTGCCACTAAGCCTACGATCATAAGGAGTGGATTAATATTCACTTGACGGCTTACTATTAAAACTCCAATATATGGTCTGAACGAATTGCACGATCAGGTCTACTGCGGCCGATGATGCTATGGTACGCTTCAGCCCACGTTGTTCAACCAATTGCTAACTTCAATGAACAAGGTGGCCATAATGGCTGCCAATGCTATGGGTACGAGAAAGCTGCGTCCAAAATATAAAACAATAGTGCTCAGGATAGTAAACAGTAGAATATAAACAACGTATGTTAAATTTCGCATAACTAGAATTTTTACTTAAAAACAAAAAAGCGTTTAAACTGTTATAAAATAAAAAACAAAAGCCATGTATTATTTAGTTTGTTACGATTTGGAGACGGCTGTTGCGGTGGACGATGATATTGATCCTACAAACTTGAATAGTAAGCACTGTCCTCATTTAAAAAAATTTTTGCAAAAGGTTGGAAAGAAGCCAATCAGCAAAATTGACCACAATTATCCAAGTTACCGTGCTGTTTTAGATAATTATCATATTATTGGAGAAGGAAAACGTTATTCTCACTAAGAATTAGCATCTTATTTTTGAAGAAGACGTATTTACCCTATTATGAAATTTATTTTCCTAAAAAATATATTTTTTGATTTTTATCTAGCTTTTCCTTCTTTTTGGCATAAATATTGAAAATTAATAGGTACCAAGAAAGCTCCTATTCATCAAGGGCTTCCATGTTTCGGGAAATTATTTACAGTACATATATATATTCTTTTTATCTAATGAAAAACTATGAAAAAACGGGTATAGTTTTAAGAAAACTATCCCTAAGCGAGGCACGTGAGTTTTGCCATTTACATTCTTTCCCGCAGCAGTATGGTACTTACTATCAAGATTTATACGAAAATGATGAATCGCCGGAAGAATTTACAAAGCGCTTGTTATGGCTAGCAAAGTGTGTGTATACCATTCGTTTGAAATCAGCACCTGATAAAATTATCGGGTCTTGTATGATTTACAAAGGAGGAAAGAACAGGAAAGATATGTATGTGGGTGGAACCTTACTTCCGGAATATAGAAACAAGGGTTTAATGGTGGAGGCCTTCAATCAGATGTTAGAGATGGCTAAATACTTTTATGGAGTCAATGAAGTAAAGATTTTACTTAATTCTATAAATGACCAGGTTATTCAGATCATGGATAAATTGGGCTTTATGATGGATAAGAGTAGTAATGCCAATATTTACAGTAAAATATTACAGCAATATATTCCGAGAAGAACGACCAATTTACTTTATTAATGGTTTACGTATATTTAATCGGACTTAAAATCAAGTCCGATTAATTTTTTCTACCTAATCTATCACTATCGCAGTACACATGCCGGTTTTCAGAACCATTACTTTGTTAAGGGTACACTGATATTGTAAGAAACCGTTCGGTCAAAGCAGATACTTCTTTCGAACGGTTCCGGGCAGGTACTAAAGAGTGCAAACCAACGATAAAATCGCTAAATCTAATTTTGTATGAACTCTTTATGCAGACGATAAAATATCAGACTTAAATTGTCTTTCGCCCCAGTTTTTGTGATGAGGTTTTGACGTAAATCTTCGATGTTGCGTTTTGTGGTAAATAAACGGTAAGCAATTTCTTTATTGGCGTAGCCGCATACCATTAAATCAAGCACCTCCTTTTCTTTGTCAGATAGCGCGAGATCGGTGTTCAGCGTACTAATATGATCTTCAAAGTCGCTTAGTTTATTAAAAAGTCGTACCGTTAGGCTTGGATCAACGTATTTTTTACCTTGCAAAACATAGCGGATTGCAAATAAAAGTTCTTCTTTTTGAACCGATTGCGTAATGTAGGCGTGCGCCCCCGCATGCATTGCTCGGATCGCAGGCTGTAAACCATGGTCGTTGTCTAAAATTATAATCTTTAAATTACCGGATCCTTTCAACTTAGCTATCAATTCCTTGTCGATAGAATAGTTAAGATCATTACCCCAAATCAGTACGTCGACATCCGTTAGATGCTCTTTTAAGGTTTCTAGACAGTTATTGGTGTAATTGACATCTATATTGTCCTGTTGTAATATAGCTCGGATACCATCTCGACGTATAGGATTATTGTCCGCAATCGCTAACTTGGTTTTCATAATTGAGAATTAGATAATTAACCACTAAACTTTTCTGCGCAATTCACGTCGCAGTTATGCAATCTGACTGCCAACAAAGGTCGTGATTAAAGGAAACATCAATTACGTATAAATACCCAAAATTAGCTTCGGTAAATACGGTAATATACATTATTTCAGGATACCATTTTGATAAGCGTACTTTATTAATGCAGCAGTATTTCTTACACCTGTTTTTTCAATAAGACTTTGGCGGTATCCTTCTACTGTCCGTTTACTTGTAAACAAGCGTTCTGCGATTTCCTGATTCGTAAATCCATCAGCTGTGAGGGCCAAAACTTCCATTTCACGGTTATTTATTTGTAAATCAGTAGCATTTGCACTGGCTGATGAAGGGACTACTTTCATAGCTTGTCGCAAAAGTTTAAAACTAATTTCCGCGCAAATATAGGGTTCACCCTGGGCGGCAAACCGAATCGCGAACAAGAGTTCATCACGGCTTACGTTTTTGATCAAATATGCTGTTGCACCAGCCTCAAAGGCTTGGGAAACATATTTTTCATGATCCATCATTGAGAGAACGATGATATGAATACCTGGATAAAGATTTTTAATATGCTTAGTTAAGGTTATACCATCGGTATCCGGCATATTGATATCCATAACGATCGCATCCACCGTTTGTCGCTCGTCGAGGAGGAAAAGCAGCTCTTCTTGTTGATCCGTTTCGCCAACAACGGTAATATCCGATTCAATTTCCAATAAGGTCCTAATGCCTTGTCTTACAATATGGTGGTCGTCAACTAGAATAATGTTAATCATGATATCTCATTTGGTTAATGGCCAATCGCTTATTGATTCACGATAATGTGACAGCTATTTAATAAAGTGTTTTATCATGCCTACGTGTTAATATCCTATCTGTATTTTTGTCTATTTATGTGGTACGTCTAATAGATAATAGGGCTTGGCTTGATCTTCATTTCTAAGTATTGGCAAAGCCACATTGAAGACCCGGACACCGCCCGAAGTCACACCGTCGAGCTGGCCGGCATGAGCGTGGCCGTGAAAGGCAGCATAGACCTTTCTCCTATGTAAAGGGTCTGCTAGTCTCGAAGAGCCTAAAAAAGGAAAAATTTGCTCAGGTTCTCCAATTACGGTTTCCTTAATAGGTGAATAATGTAATAAAGCGATTTTGAGAATATTAGGATTGTCTTGCTCCAATCTAGCAAGTGCACGATCCAGCTGCAACGATTCATTTACGGCCTCTTGAACAAAAGATTTCATAGACTCTTCACCAAACATAGATAGCATATATTCGTCAAAGCCACCACCAAAGCCCTTTACACCCGCAAAACCAATATTATCAATAACAATACCTTCGCCATCTAGAATGACCATATTACTGTCTTGCAGAATCTGACGAATTAATTTATGTCTACCTTTTTCGTAATCGTGATTTCCCAATACACCTATAACCGGTATATTGCATGATTTTAATTCAGCAGCCAAAACGGTCGCCTCATCTTCATCTCCTGTATCGGTAAGATCGCCACAAATTAGCAGTACGTCAGCTTTGTTAGCTATTTCCTCGAAACAATCTGCCCAGCGGCCTTTATCACTCACTCGAATGTGAATATCTGCTAGCGCAGCTATTGTGGTTTTAACTTTCTTTCCCATCATTAAATTGTTGTAATTGTAGATGACTTATAATTCCATTCTTTGATATCCACCTCATATTGCGTTTGATCAATCAAAGGACCTCTACATACCTTCTCAACGGGAGGCGGTAGCTCGTATTGCTCTTTCGCTCGCTCTATGAGTTCATCAAAAAGCCATTTAGGTACTATGTGCCGATAGTCGGCCGGATAAACGAATTGAAAAGTTATTAATTGCGCTAGTAAAATGTGCCAATGTTGATCTAGGCGATTTAAAAGATGCTTCCAATCAATATGCTTTCCATATCGTAAAAAGGTATGATTGATATCAGCACTGTCGTTTCTTTCTCGATTCCTAACATACATTTTACACCAAATCAGCTCTTCAGCGGGAATAAATTTGACTGGTACACCAACAAATTCGCCGGTACTCGCACGTACGTACCAGCTGTCGTCTACCGTACAAATGTTATTAACGGTATCGAAAATAATATCTATAAAATAATCTCCCTTAAAGACTTTGGCTAGCCACCTCGCATCGGTCAATTCGGTTCGATAACCATTCAAGGCGAAATGCTTCAGGATTTTTGGATATTCACTGCTTTTACAGAAAATATCGAGATCCTTTGTATTTCTAAAAATACCGGTATAATGAAACATGGCAAAGGCGCCACCTAGCATGTACGGACTACCGCTATCATTTAAAAGTTTTAATGCTTCTTTAAAAAATGCATTGGAAATATCTTTTTGCTCCTGTGTTTCTATCATAAGTTTAGCATTCTATAAGGTTATAACAGCATCTCCGCCTTTTTTGTTCTTTTTCCGTATTGAATATACTTCACTCATGAATAACGAGATTAAAAGGAGTTTTCCTGAACCTCCTAATCTGCTATAGCTTTCAAACCTTAACCGAATCTATTTGTTTGACAACACAATAAGGTAATATTCAAACTATTATGTCTGGAAGAAAAAAAGTATTAATACCATTGAATTTCTCAGTAAAAACCTTTTATGTTCTGCAGTTTGTATTAAAGAAAGCGAATCTCTTCGATTGGTCGGTATTCATTATTTTGTCGTTCGAAAATGACAAATCTGAGAATAAAGAGGATATTGATCAAAAGCTTGAACACTTAATGAGGCAGGCGAAAAACGATTTTCCGCTTGTCCACATTAGGGGAGAGGCAATACAAGGTGACATCTTGCAGTTCCTTTTGGATTTAAACAGAAGCGAACACTTTGATCTCATTGTGTCCGGACAGTATGCAGATATTTTACATTATGCGTCGCGCGACCTTACTGAGGGATTAGTAGAGCAGTGCTATACGCCTGTATTGGTACTTCCCGAAAGCCAGCACTTGCCAAATCTTCGTCATGTTGGCGTGATGACGAGTTTTCATGAAAACGAAATAGAAAGCATTAAACTAGTTGAACAGTTATTTGATGGGAAACTAGATATAACGGTATTTCATGTGGCAAATGAGGAAAAAAAAGAGTTGGCATACGAACGAATGCGTGAATGGGAGCTTGACATTAGGGGAAATATCGAGAAGGTTGATATTCACTTTTTAGTAGTAGAAGCAGATACCGTCCTTGAAGGAGTTAAACGGGCGATAAATGAAGAGGATATAGATGTATTAGTTGTGACTTCAATTGCCAAGACCTTTGTGAAAAAGATATTGTCTAAAAATCTTTTTAAGGAACTTACGCAAGTTCAGGTAATACGACCAACATTATTCGTAAAATGTGACTAAGTCAAAATTATATAGCTATGCCCTCCACTGTTATAGATTCCGTTCATTACAATGCAGACACCGAAGTTCTTCAAATCGTTTTCACTACTGGCTTGCTGTATCTTTATTACAATGTTCCACCCATAATTTATGAGGAACTGATCCACGCCCGTTCGAAAGGTGCTTTTTTCAATAAAAAGATACGGGGAAACTATCCATTTAAAAAAAGAGAATCACAAATTTGAACATAATTAAAACAGGATATTACAGCCATAGCGCGCTCAAAGGATTAAAACAGAATACATAGCATGACTACATTTTTTGTCGCTGTTCTACTTGGAATAATTTATGTGCTATATGTGTGATTACCTTAATAAAAAAAAATGGCTATAAGAAAAGACAAGCGCTTATCCCCTTTAAAAAACAAAGCCTCTAAAAAGAGGGAAGAAGAGGACAAGCCCGATTTATCCTATGAAGCGGGAGTAGATCCACAGAAGGACCAGATAAATGAGGTTCCAAAAAATACAGAAGACTGGCAGAATGCAAATGATGAGGACAAACTAGGGGAGAAAAATAAAAGTTAACGGATACAAACCGATACGAAACTATTCTACAATTTCCTGCCTTTTTCATTAATAATAAGTGCCTCCTTTTCAATTGCAGGTTGCTTAATTCTGCCAGGCTTTTTGTCTGGGTTCTTTTTCTGTAGCATACCGTTCCGTTCGTCTGTCCCACCATTGTTCAGTTGCTGATTACGTTCATTTTTCTTTTTCCGATCCATATAATAGTCATTTTATCTTTCTAAACTTATAGCAAACGCCGTTCCGCTACCCTCACAATTGACCAATCGCATCTCATCTTCCGGCCTGGTTTTATAGATGTACTAATAAATGGATAAGTTGTTTATTTATCCGGAATTCTTTCAATCTCCAACGCGTCTTATTGTTAGTAATCTTCTAATAGATTTTATTTTTTTATTCATTTCAGTAAAAAAATATGCTTGGCTCGGTTTTTTAGCAATGGAAGTAAAGTTTAGTTGAATTTATAATATATCCTTATGAAAAAGTTATTGTTTACAGCTGCAGTAGCAGCATTTATTTTTATTGGATGCGGTAATCGTCAAGGCGATACAAACGATGGTATGGGAGCTGGGGATGGAACAGATACATTACAAGAACCCATGCATCCCAATGATACTTCAGGAATGGCAGCACCGGTTGATACCGCAATGGATACAACATCGATGCCTTAATTAACAATGAACCAACAAGAAAGGAAAACCCATATAATGGCACTTTCTTGTTTTCTATTAACCTTAATGAGAAAAGTAATGAGCAGTTCTAATCAAAATGTACAAGATCCGCAAAAAAAACACCCGGTACCGCCCTTCCCTCAACAAGAGCAGGAGGCACCCGGAGTTGAGCGGGAAATGGAGCCAAAGGCTGACCATGGAGAAGAAAGTTATCGAGGGACAGGTAAGTTGAAAGGAAAGAAAGCCATTATTACAGGAGGCGATTCGGGTATTGGAAAAGCAGCTGCAATCGCCTTTGCACGCGAGGGCGCTGATGTTCTCATCAGCTATTTGGCAGATGTTGAAGATGAAGATGCGAAGGACACCGCCCGATGGGTGCAAGAAGCAGGAACCAAAGCGCTCCTCGTAAAAGGTGACATAGGCGAGGCCTCCCATTGTCGATCGCTAGTTGAACAGGCGATTACCGAATTTGGACAAGTAGATATTCTTGTGAACAATGCCGCATTTCAAATGGGACGAGAAAGCTTACAGGATATACCGGAAGGAGAATGGGAACACACCTTCGCGACAAATATTCATAGTATGTATTATTTATGCAAGGCAGCGGAACCTTACATGAAAAAGGGCGCAAGTATTATTAACACCACTTCTGTAAATGCCTATTCTCCCACACCCATATTATTAGCATATGCAGCTACAAAAGGCGCGATCCAAAACTTCACGTCGAACCTAGCACAATTATTTCTAGAGCAAAAGAAGGGTATACGAGTCAATGCAGTTGCCCCGGGTCCTGTATGGACGCCTTTAATTCCTTCTACGATGCCTAATGCGGATAAGTTCGGTGAAAATACGCCAATGGGACGTCCGGCCCAACCTGCTGAAATGGCTCCGATTTACGTTTTTTTGGCGTCTGACGAAAGCAGCTATATCTCGGGGGCAACGATACCTGCTACCGGTGGACGAGTTACTATTTAGTATAGACAGATTTTAAATTTATTTCTTCTTAACAATGTACCAAGAGCAATTGTGGTGGCGTCATGGCATTATATATCAGATTTATCCTCGTTCGTTTAAAGATAGTAACGGGGATGGTATAGGCGATTTAAAAGGGATTATCCAACAGTTAGATTACCTAGAATGGTTAGGAATTAGAGCGGTATGGCTGTCACCAATTTATCCTTCGCCGATGGCTGATTTTGGCTACGATATATCAGATTATAAACAGATTCATCCTATATTCGGCGAGATGCACGATTTGGAATCACTCCTTGATGAACTTCATAGGAGAAACATGAAGTTGATATTGGATCTAGTGCCTAATCACACATCCAGCCAACATCCCTGGTTTATCGAGTCCAAGTCATCAAAAGATTCACCAAAGCGTTCTTGGTATATTTGGGAAGATGCCAAACCAGATGGCTCGGCTCCTAATAATTGGCTTAGCGTATTCGGTGGAAGCGCTTGGGAGTGGGATGAAGATACACAGCAATATTATTATCATGCATTTTTAAAAGAACAACCAGACCTTAATTGGCGAAACGAAGATGTTCAAAAAGCGATGTTGGAGGTAATGCAATTTTGGTTGGAAAAAGGCGTTGACGGGTTCCGCGTTGATGTTATGTGGCATTTAATTAAAGACAAACAACTTCGGGATAATCCGCTCAATCCTGATTTTCAAGAAAGGGATGCTAATTATAATCGTCTGCTCCCCGTATATTCTACCGATCAGCCGGAAGTGCATGAGTTAGTTGGACAAATGCGTGCGCTACTCGAACAGTATCAGGAGAAAGTGTTGATCGGTGAAATATACCTGCCAATCCAACGGCTAGTTACCTACTATGGAATTAATTCGAGTGGTGCGCATTTGCCTTTTAACTTCCAATTACTCACATTGCCGTGGGATGCCCAACAAATTGCTGTTGCCATTGATGAATACGAGGGGGCAATTCCGGAAAATGGTTGGCCCAATTGGGTTCTAAGCAATCACGATAAGCCGCGTATAGCTAGTCGTATCGGAGGCCAACAGGCAAGGGTTGCTGCATTTTTACTACTTACACTAAGGGGAACGCCAACAATTTACTATGGAGACGAGATTGGCATGTACGATGTTCCTATACCAAGCGATGAAGTGCAAGATCCCCAAGGACTAAATATGCCCGGTAAAAATTTAAGCCGGGATCCCGCCAGAACCCCCATGCAATGGAACAATGGTGAATTCGCCGGTTTTTCAACAGTTAAACCATGGCTTCGAGTCGACAAGCGTTTTAAACGGGAGAATGTAGAGATTCAGAAAGATAATCCTTATAGTATGCTTACCTTGTACCGGAAGCTTATCAAGCTGAGGAATGAAGAGCCGACATTGCAATACGGCAACTATGTTCCTATATTTAGCGATCAGCAGTTGATTATTTATAAACGAGCGCTCGAAGGATATCCTACCTTTCTTATCGCATTGAATTTAACGCCAAGACCCGCTTATTTTAAACAACAAGGCAAGACCGTTTTAAAAGGCGAGGTAATTTTAGCAACAACACCCGAGACTGAGGGTCTATCACTTGAAGAAGAAATCTATGTAGGTGGGGATGAAGCACTGGTTATTCGATTAGAAAAAAACAAAACCGTTTCTGCACCTGTTCTTAATACATGAAAGACCTATGCTCTCAACATTGGTTAAAAGAAGCTGTCATCTATTCGTTGGACGTTCGAAGCTTTAAAGATGCTGACCACAACGGATTAGGTGATATTCAAGGGCTTATATCTAAATTGGATTATCTTCAATATTTAGGTATCAATTGTATTTGGCTAGTACCTTTTTATAGCTCAGACGAAAAGGATGGGGGATATGATGTGGTTAATTACTATACAGTTGATACTCGGTTAGGAACACTGCAGGACTTTGAAGTACTGGTAAAATCGGCCGCAAAAAGAAATATTAAAATAATTATCGACTTGGTAGTTAATCATACAAGCAATCGACATCCTTGGTTCCTTGAAGCAATATCCGATAGAGGCAGCAGATTTCACGATTTTTATATATGGAAGGATGAGAAACCGGAAAATGACAAGGAAGATTTGGTATTCAAGACTGTCGAAGAAAGCAATTGGGAATATAATCACCAGGTGAATCGTTATTACTACCATACTTTTTATCACTTTCAACCCGATTTGAACGTGTCAAATCCCGCAGTTCAGGAAGAGATTCTTCGAATTTTAAACTTCTGGATGCAGTTTGGCATTTTTGGTTTTCGCATTGACGCCGTTCCACACATACTTAAAAACAAAGGCGACGAGCGTTTTGAAGGAAACCCCTATGACGTTCTAGATCGATGGAAGGAAGCTGTTCTTAAAATCAATAAAGACGCGATTCTTATTGGAGAGGCGGATGTTGAACCGGAAGACTATCCCCGTTTTTTTAACAAAGGGAAAAAACTTGATGGATTATTTAATTTCTTCCTGAATAACTATCTGTTTCTCGCTCTTGCAGAACACTGTGCTAAACCGCTAATAAACGCTTTTAAACGCTTACCCTTCTCAAATGGCCACGGTCAGTATCTGAACTTTCTTCGAAACCATGATGAATTGGATTTGGAACGATTAACAAACGATGAACGAGCCCGCGTTATGGAAGTTTTTGCACCCTGTCCATTTATGCGAATCTATGATAGGGGCATTAGAAGAAGATTGCCTCCTATGTTGAACAACAATCGAATGCATATTTGTTTAAGTATGAATCTTCTATTAACACTCCCTGGAAGCCCTGTAATTCGTTATGGTGAAGAAATCGGAATGGGAGATGATTTGGACTTGCAGGAACGACAAAGCGTGCGAACAGCTATGCAATGGGACGATACATTCAATGGTGGTTTTTCTTCCGTTTCACCACCCGAGCTTAAGTGGACAGTGATTGATGGAGGAGTTTATGGATATCAAAACATCAATGTTTCCAAAGAAATGGATGACGAATTTTCAATATTATGTCAAACAAAAAAAATAATCGCCTCTCGAAAGGAGTATAAGCTGGCTTTTTGCAGTTCGTTTCAAATCTTAAAGAATGATCATCCGCAAATATTCATTTATCGATATGATCTCAATGACTATGGAATACTTATCATTAATAACTTTTCGTATACAAATGCAGACGTGGAAATAGATCTAACGAAAGAAAAACCGGTGCTAACCTGTGTGTTGGGCAGCCCCTTATCAATGAAAGAATCTGCCGGAAAAATAAATCTCATACTCTCTCCTTACAGTTACCTTTGGTATAAGCTGTCTAAACTGGAATAGCAATTGTTTACCTATTATTAAATATATTTTTAAACAAATAAATTTTATACCTATGAGCACATCGAATCAAACAAGCAATCACAATGAAATAAAGCAATGGGCAAAAGAACGGGGTGGTGTCCCGGCCAGAGTAAAAGGAACAGGAAATGGCGAAGATGCAGGTATTTTAAGAATCCATTTTCCTGAACATAGTGAGCATAATGACGACCTGGAGGAAATAAGCTGGGAAGATTTCTTTGAAGAATTTGAAGAAAATAAACTGGATTTTCTTTTTCAGGAAAAAAAATCAGATGGCGAACAGAGTACTTTTCACAAATTCATTCAGCGAAAATAAAGGAGATGGCAACAACAGCAAAGCGAAAACCGGAAACGAAGAAGAAAGCGCTCGAAGAACCTACGTTGGAAATCGAAAAAAAAAGGCAAGCTCCCGGAAAAAAAGATCTTTCCAAATCATATAATGCCTTTAAGCAATATGGCGGCAAGCAATATACAGGAATGGCAATCGGCAGAAGTCACCATTGGGAATATGACCAGGGTGACTGGAAAGAAACAAAGATTACACCGGACCTTTGGGAGATTTTTTATGCAGTAACTAAGCGACGGAAGGGACATGCGCCAAAAGGGTCGGGTGTTCCGGTAGGAACGGAATACCATTGGTATATTTTGGCTCATCAAAACGTAAAAAAGTTAAATGCGAACGACTATTCCACGGAGATGTCCGGTTTAAAATTTAAGCTTGCTCATAAACGTGCAGATAGCGATAAGTGGAGTACTAAGGCACCCACCCAACGTAAGCACCTCGTTAAATTTCTTAAAGAAATCATTGCCCAGCTAGAAAGCGACCCTATTCCATTAACCTTCGATTACGAAGGAGTGCATTACGAAGGCGAGGGAATACCAATAACCGAAACATGTCATGAAGGCGTGTGTTACGAGTTATCCATTACCTTAAATGATAAAAATTTGGGCATTATCCGTTGCGCCAAAAGCGGTTGGAAAATGGACGGAGTTGAAAAAGGGCTTGTGAAAGCGATAGGAAATCAAATCTTTTTATATTTCGAATGAACGAGATCTCATGGCAAAAAGGAAAGGAGTAGCGTATATTGGGACCTCTGGGTGGCACTACAAACATTGGAAAGGGCCGTTTTATCCCGAAGGACTAAAAGAATCGGAACAATTAACATACTTCGTAACGAAAATTCCGACGGTAGAGCTCAATAATTCCTTTTATAGACTACCTTCTTCCGAAACGTTCAGCAATTGGTATCGCGCGGTGCCGGCGCATTTTAAATTTGCAGTAAAAGGAAGCCGATTTATAACACACTTAAAAAAACTGAAAGTACAAAAAGAGGTTGTTGACGAGTTTATTGAGCATGCGGGACACCTTAAAGACAAATTAGGGCCAATACTTTTTCAATTACCTCCAAAATGGAATATTAATGAGCAGCGGCTGATCGATTTTCTGAAACTTTTACCGAAAGATCATCGCTTTACCTTTGAATTTAGGGACGGGTCTTGGTATGAGGATCGAATTTATCATATACTTGAAAAAGCGAATTGTGCCTTTTGCATCTATGAATTAGCTGGTCATCAATCACCAATTATTGTGACTGCCGACTTTGTTTATATCCGATTGCATGGCCCGGGCGCTAAGTATCAGGGCAATTATACCGACGAACAGTTGCGCAAATGGGTTGATCGATGCCAAGAATGGCAAAACGAGGGTAGAGATGTTTATGTATATTTCGACAACGACCAATCGGGCTTTGCTGCATTAAATGCCCAAAGCATGCAAAAAATGCTTACCGAATAACTTGCCATCCAAGAATCGTATGCGGTATGACGAGCCGTCTTTATATTTTACAGAAATACCCTTAAAATATGGAAACCATGAACAGCGATGATGATAAAATAAATGTAAATACCATTGAACGAATTATTTCAGTAGGTTTCGGCGCATTGCTTTTGCGAAGTTCATTGAAAAAATTCAACCTTTTGAAGACAATTCCTAGTATCTATTTAATATATAGAGGAATTACAGGTAGGTGTTTATTATATAATGCGATTGATCTGGATAGCACTGAAAGACATAATGTTAATGTTAGGAGTTATTTTACTATTAATAAGCCTCGTGAGGAGCTTTATCAGTATTGGAGAAATCTAGAAAATCTTCCTTCATTCATGGAACATCTTCTATCGGTAAAAGTTCAGGAGAATAAATCTACCTGGACTGCTAAAATACCAGGGTATCACCGTGAGATTACATGGGATGCGGAAATTGTAAAGGATGAACCAAATGAGCTAATCGGATGGCAATCGATTCGTAATCCACTGATTTTTAACGCCGGAAAAGTGGTATTTAAAGATGCTCCAAATAATCAAGGTACCGAAATAACGGTCATCTTTAGCTATAGACCTCCCGCCGGTATTTTAGGAGAAGGGCTTGCAAAAGTACTAAATAAGCCTTTGGAGTATTTAATAGCAAATGAAGTAAGGGGCTTTAAACAAATAATGGAAACGGGAGAACGAGCGACGAACAAACTGAATAAAGAATAAGTATTTACAGCATGCTGTTGTTCGATTCAACAATCTAAGATGATGTATAAACACTCGCCGAACAGGTGACACGATAGAATTATAAATATGAAAGCATTATGTTGGAATGGCGTTAGGGACCTCAAGGTAGAACGTATACCTGATCCTACTATTGTAAATCCAAAGGACGCAATAGTTAAAGTTACGATGAGTTCGGTTTGCGGGTCCGACTTGCATCTTATAAACGGTTTTGTCCCGAGCATGAAAGCAGGCGACGTAATCGGCCATGAGTTTATAGGAGAAATCGTAGCGATCGGAAAAGAGGTAAAGGGATTACAAGTAGGCGACCGGGTGGTACCGGGTGGTGGTTGTTTCTGTTATCGGCTGTGGAGAGTGCCACTATTGTAAGCAACAAACCTGGTCGCTTTGCGACAATTCGAATCCAAATGCCGGATTACAAGAAAAGATTTATCAATATCCGACAGCAGGTATTTTTGGATATTCGCATTTATTTGGAGGATACGCAGGTAGTCATGCCGAATTTATACGCGTTCCATTTGCAGAATACGGGGCCTTTAAAATTCCGGAAGACATACCTGACACCAAGGCAGTTTTCGTTTCCGACGGTATTCCCACCGGCTTTATGGCGGCAGAAATGGCCTCCATAAAGCCAGGAGATATCGTGGCGGTTTTGGGCGCAGGAGGTGTCGGACAAATGGCAATACAGAGTGCTTACTTAATGGGCGCTGAAAAAGTTATTGCAATTGATCGATTTGACTACCGTTTGGCAGCGGCTGCCACCTATAGCCATGCAGAAGTGTTAAATTATGAAGCAACGGATATATTGGAGGCGTTGAAGGAGTCAACAGGAGGAAGGGGCCCGGACTGTTGCATCGATGCAGTCGGGATGGAGGCCCATACGACTGGGATGGAACATTATTACGATCGATCCAAGCAATTCTTAAGACTGCAATCCGATCGCCCGGCGGTGTTAAGACAAGCTATAACGGCCTGTAGAAAAGGTGGAACGGTATCAGTTGTGGGCGTATATGCCGGTTTAGTTGATAAAATCCCAATGGGTCTGTTTTTGAATAAAGGTCTGACAATGCGAGGTGGACAAATGCACGGGCAACGTTATGTCCCTCGGCTTTTTGAGCATATCCGCAACGGAAAAATAGATCCATCTTTTTTATTGACACACCCGATGTCATTGGAGGAAGGAGCGTATGCATACCGCATTTTTAATGATAAACTAGATAATTGTATGCGTGCAGTGTTCATACCTTCTCAATCATTCGTTGGCGACTAATGAAAAAATTTCCATTGAAGCAATGAACAAAGCCCTTCAAGCTCTGGAAAAACACTAAAGGCATTTACGCCCAATGTGTGTAATTCATCGCGAACGGACTCTTGACATTTTCCAGGAATCATGATTTTGAGTAACCGAGATGCAAAGTCTTCTTCCTGATGTAGGGAAAGTCTTTTTTTAATGGATTCCGTGCTTTGAACAGTAAAAACACCTGATTGATTATTGATACGTTGCTTGATGATCCGAGGTCGGAACAACCTTGTCTTATTTACCGTAAAGGGATTATGATTCTCTTTCATATTTAAATAGTGTGCTTCCGTAGCCATCAATATCCATATAGTAGCATAGGGTTGCCGGGATCGCTCCATCTTATATTGCTCGGTAGCAAACCATAGCGCTGTTAAGGCATTATTCGACCAATCTAAGAGGCGTGTAGGCAGTCCATAATGTTGACCCAGGGTGAGGTAATCCCAATCATTCATTGCTTGATGTTCCTTCACCAATAAGAAATTTGCCCTTTTAAACTCTTCAAGTAATTGTTGCTCAACTTTCAGAAGATCTCCCTTAGGGCGTAATCTAAGTAATTTCGAAACCAGAGGATAATCAGCCGCCTGGCCCCTAAAAAGAAAGTCATGGCTTTCCCTTTCGTTCTGTTTTCTCTTAAAATCTTTAATGGTATCAAGATATTCGTTGACAGAGGTAATTTCTGCTTCCATCACATGATGTTTCTGAAATATATACTAAAAACGTACCGAAGGCCGTACAGTCTGTGAAAACCGGCATGTATATCGCTTTTTATTACATAACATAAACTTGTGATATGAAACCAACAAAAGCTTTTTTTCCAAGCATTGTCGGCACCACAGCAATGACGATCTTCAGCTATGCTGTTTCCGGCTCAGGAGAGGAAAACTTCAAAGAACCGAAACTTCTCGCTGAGCTAACATCAGATTTTTTTGCAAAAGAATACAAATACATAGCTAAGCCGGGTGGTTGGGGTATGCACTATGCGATGGGACTTGCAATGGCGACTGTTTTTCAAGAGTTTTGGAAACAAAGAAAGCGGAAGCCTAATGTAAAGGATAGCGCTTATGCGGGGCTAATTAGCGGTTTAACCGGTATTCTTATTTGGCAAACTCTTTTTAAGGTGAGTGCTAATTCACCAAAAGTTTCTATTAAGCGTTATTACGGCCATTTAATTTTAGCACATTTGATTTTTAGTGCCGGCGTCGCGTTAACAAGCAGATTAGTAAGCCCTTTTAAAAAATATAGGTAGATTCATTCAATCGCCATAAACTTAGTACCGTCGGGTACAACGGCAGCGCCGCTCACTTTCATTTTACTTTTCATCATTGGAAAGTGCACCTTTTCCAACCTCCGTTCTTTCTTCTTAAACAGATAATCACTTAACAAAGGAAGGCACTATAATCATATCCACAAAACAACTAATATCTAGGCCTTTAATAGATCGCCACTGTAGGTAGTTTTGGTCGGTGGGAAGTGCTGTTTTTCTACCGGTTATATCAGAAATTAGGACATAGAAAAAATCTTGCCAAATATGCATAAAAAATAATATGAAAAACGAATATCGACATCCATACAGTGGATGCTGTAATAAACACATCTTATCAGCCAATTTTAACCTCGAAGAGTTTCTGTTCTTTTTTTTACGAAACCAACCCGCTATTTAGGCACAAATCCTGTAACTCTATTATCAACTAATCTTATGAGAGATCAAAACAGAACAAGTATGGGAAAAGATAAAAATGGCAGTTTCGTGCCACCAAAAGGACGTCCTTCGGGCACAGGCCGAGAAAGTAGCGGACTACGTGATGCGTTTGCCGTTACTGGGTTAGATGAAGACAATGAACTGGCGGAAAAATATACCAGCGGTCCGGATAAGCCGGCAGCAGGTATTACAATTAGGCATCAAAATAGAAATGTCGACAAGGGACGGGATAGAGAAGAAGAGCGGTAAATTAAATAAAAATCGGTGAACATAAAACAGTAAGATTATGGCAAATTCAAAAAAAAACACAGAAGGAATGCCCAATGCGCATCTGCATGAATTATTTGTAGACGAATTGCGAGATATTCTAGGAGCCGAAAAGCAACTTTTGAAAGGTTTGAAAAAGATGGCCTCCAAAGCCAATGGTGAAACCCTAAAAAACGCATTTCAGGAACACCTATCGCAAACAGAAGAACATGTGGAGCGATTAAAAAACGTATTTGATTCCATAGGTCTAACAGCAAGGGGAAAAAAATGCAAGGCAATGGAAGGGCTGTTGAATGAGGCGGAAGAAATAATGGAAGAATTTGAAAATGGGGAAGTGTTAGATGCTGCTTTAATATCCGCAGCCCAAAAAGTGGAGCACTATGAAATTGCAAGCTATGGATGTCTGGTAACCTATGCCAAATTGATGGAACATTCGGAAGCGGAGGAATTGCTAGCCACTACTCTTAATGAGGAAAAGGAAACAGACGTGAAATTAACGGACATTGCCATGTCTGAAGCCAATGTTGCTCAATAGTTCATTAGTTTTATTTAAGTGCAAAGCCCCAGTCAGTTTTAGATTGGGGCTTTGATTTATTTCATACCCCGCATGATAGGAGCAATATATAATCGTAATCAAGTAAATTTTAGCGTATGGGCACCCCTTAAGGAAACAATGGTGCTACACATTGTATCACCTAAGGAGGCGAAATATAACATGAAACCAACTAGCGAGGGCTATTTTTGTTACAAGCTGAAAGATGCAACCGGTATCATTCGATATTTTTATCAACCTGATGATAATGAAAAGGATTATCCTGACCCGGCCTCACGTTTTCAACCAGAAGGTGTACACGGTCCCTCTCAGGTAATTGACCATGCGCGGTTTCCATGGGAGGATGCCAACTGGCGCGGCATTGCTTCCCACCAATTACTTTTATATGAGCTACACGTGGGTACCTTTTCAGATGAAGGGACATTTGAAGGGGTGTTATCGAGGCTTGACGACTTGAAAACCTTAGGCATTACCGCGCTGCAGCTGATGCCTATTTGCCAATTTCCCGGGTTGCGAAATTGGGGTTACGACGGAGTTTATCCCTTTTCGGTTCAAAATTCTTACGGTGGTCCGATGGGGCTCAAAAAACTGATTAACAAATGTCACGAAAAGGGGCTAGCTGTTTTCATTGACGTAGTCTATAATCATTTAGGCCCGGAAGGAAACTATCTTGGCGAATATGGCCCGTACTTTACTGATAAGTATATGACTCCTTGGGGCCAGGCGATCAATTTAGATGGGGAATGGAGTGACGGTGTCCGTAATTACCTTTTGGCAAATATTGCGGAGTGGTTTGTTCATTACCACGTGGACGGTTTGCGAGTTGATGCTATCCATGCCATGTTTGATAATGGATCAGTTCCTTTCTGGGAGGTGGCCTGTGCCTATGTAAAGGAGCTTGAACGTGAGTTGGGGCGCCGATTATATATGATCGCTGAAAGCGATTACAATCATCCCCGGATAATTCAGCAAGGGAGCGGAGGACTTGGTTTTGATGGACAATGGTTAGACGATTTCCATCACGCATTATATACGCTGGTCTTTCCGGAGGGGAAAAAATTTTATCAAGATTTCGGAAAGATAGAACAGCTTTCCAAAGCATATAAAGAGGGCTTTGTACACACCGGTGAGTACGTGGAAGCGAGAAAGAAAAGATTCGGTGCTTCCTCTGCCGGTATACCGGGTAGTAAATTCGTGGTCTTTAATCAAAATCATGATCAGATAGGAAATAAAGGGCAAGGCGAACGTCTATCAACCAGTTTGGACTTTGAAAGACTCAAAATAACGGCAGGCGCTGTTATTCTATCACCCTACATTCCGATGTTGTTTATGGGAGAAGAATATGGTGAAAAAAATCCATTTTCTTATTTTATTAATCACGGTGATCCACAGCTGATAAGAGCGGTAAAGGATGGTAGAAGAAAGGAATTTGGAACGTTTATGGATAAAGAGGATGTATCAGCACCGGAAGATCCCGACGTATTCGAACGCTCCAAATTAAATTGGGATAAGCGAACAATAGGAAAGCACGCAATGATATTGGATTGGTACAAAAAACTGATCAAGCTTCGGTTTTCTGATCCGGTTTTTTCTAACTTTAATAAAAAAGATATACAAGTCAATGTGATCGATAGGCTTCTTGTCCTACAACGAGTGAACGAAGGAGGAAGAGATAATACATTATGTCTTTTTAATTTCTCCGAAGACGAAACTATGTATAAGATACCTATCGGCTTCCCTTATTGGAAGGAACTACTTTTTCATGATCACTCACCGGTTTATTACCAAGGGACTTCGGTGGCTATTACACCGTGGGCGGTGTGGATATTAAAGACTCTCGAAGCGCAAGAAGAAGTATATTAAATAGCATTTGCCAATCATCTCCATACGAGTGATTATCGCATTTCTTCGAATAATATAGGATATGCGATCAATCACTAAGGGTTCTGACGGCCGACAAAGTCATTGATAATCTGTATGCTCATTTTGCTATTTTTTTCGATAGACGTAATAATCTTTTGTATATCTTCCTCGTTCAATGATTTCAATCTTTCGTTTAGCAAACGGGATAGATTTTTGATGTTGCCCAAAGGCCCACCTAAATCATGCAATAGAATATGAAGGATGGAGTCTTTTTTATCATTCAGCTCATTCAAATAGTCTATATCTTCCTTTATTGTTGTGATGTCAGTCACATAACCTAAAAATAGTTCTTTATCTAAACTATTGTCAATACGTGCATATAGAGAAAGGATACATGTTTTCTCGTTAGGGAGTATCGTCCTGAATTCAAAATCGGTGAGCGAATTTCCCTGACGTAAAAATGGGAGATATTTTTTCAAACGCCGGACATCATCCGGATGAATAATACGAGTGAGTTTATTTATACTCTTATCGCCGGAGCGGATGCCGAAAAAAGACTCAAATGATGTGTTAGCATAGCAAAAAAGCTTATCTGTTAAACTGTATATGAAATAATAGCGATTGTCTTCCGCAATAAGTGAAAGTAAAAGTTCCTCAATATTCTTCATAAAGAGTGTATTTGGAAGTTAATCGTTTGTTACCCCAATATTAAATCGGTTAAATTAACAAAAAAGAATTGCAATAGCTACAAAGTTTGTGAACATTTGGCCCCTATGTACTTCATAGTAAATCAATGACAGGCTACAATCTAACTGTTGTATAAAATTCCGTTTAATATAAACGACTGAAACAACGAGCTTGGTTTTTGATTACATAAATTCGTAGTTTTGCATTAAATTCTCTCAGTGTACATTAGTAATAATTGCGGATACATTATTGGAAACACCCTTTCAAACAGCGAAACTGGGCAACAGACCGATTATCTTCCTTAAAAAAAGAATTGAAACCTTCGATTTTAAGGTCTATACATTGTTTCTTTTTAAAATTGATCCCATTGTAGCAAAGGAGGAAATTATACAATATTGCCGAAGCTATAATGCAGATAAACTCTCTAATACGACACTTTACGCATTTATTTTTTTTGACAACGAGAAATATGCTGATTTTCCTAAACGAGCTGCTACCTACATTTATAATACGCTGGAGGATAGCCTAGCTGTCCAACATATTAAAGCTGTATACATCTCCAATGTTATTAACGGTTTTAGCAAGCTTTTTTATTATCCAACAAGTTATTTCTTTGGTCACGCGGAAGAACACTATTATCTGGATGGTTTAACAAAGAATATAAAGTAGGCATACAATAACTGTATCTCTCAAATTTACCGGAAATGTAACCCTGATCACTCGATTATTTTATCGAGATTTGACTTAGGTTAAAATCCGCTTAAATATGGCTAACGATTTACTTAAAGCTTATTTTGCCCTCGCTGTTGTTTGTATAGTATGGGGCACTACTTATTTTGCTATGCGCATTGGTGTGAATACCATTCCGCCTTTTTTATTTTCCGGATTTAGGCAGGTTGTGGCAGGAGGAATACTATTGCTTTTCCTAAAGATAACCGGCAAGTTGAACGCGCTTACCAGGACTAATTTTATACGTCAAGCAATCCCCGGAATACTGATGATTACGCTTGGTAATGGTGTTGTAGGTTGGAGCGAAAAATTTATTCCCAGTGGTTTAGCTGCATTGATTGTCTCTATCATGCCTGTGTACATCGTTGTCGTTAGTTTTGTAAGCGGGGTAGATCGTAAAATGCCAAATATAGCAATAGTCGCAGGACTAATCATGGGGACTTTGGGTATTATACTCATTTTCAACGATAATTTGAGTGATTTGTCTAATCCATCCTATTTTACGGGAATGCTCGTAGCTTTCGGTGCAGCCTTAGCCTGGGCATCAGGAAGTGTGTACACAAAATATAAACCATCAAAGGCTGATCCACTTGTTAACGCCGCTATGCAAATGCTCATCGGGGGCATAGTGCTGCTACTAATGAGCCTTTTTTTAGACGACTTTAAATTAATTCAGCCAGTTTCCAGTGATAGCTTTTGGGCTTTAGTGTATCTGATTGTGATAGGATCGCTTCTATCATATCCCTGCTTTATTTATGCTTTGGATAAATTACCAGTGGGATTAGCTTCCATCTACGCTTACATCAACCCGCTTATTGCCTTAATGCTTGGCTTCTTTTTACTAAACGAAAAATTGACGACGATGTCGCTGCTAGCGTTATTTACGACTTTAACCGGTGTCTATTTTATCAACAGAGGCTACCGTCAGAAAAATCACACGCTTCGTTTGACAAGCTCAAGAAGAGAACCGTAATTATTGGTTATTTTAAATAATTTAAACATATATGTAGCATAATTTCATCAAGATTCGTCTACTAAGTAGTAATGCGTATTACTTTTTGTTTATTATTTATTTATTTAAAAACTAACAGTTATGGAAACTAAAAATCAAATGAAGAAACCCTTCTTTGCCAGATTCTTAGAAGGACAAACAGCTCAAAATGCTAAAAATCAGGATGGTAATCAGCAATCTCCAAAGTCCGAGCTTCATCAATCGCCGGATTGGAATGTTACGTTGAAGTTCCCTTCGGACAGTGACGAGGGTCTGTAAGGTATCTGAATCTTAGCATCTACAAGGGGTTGGCGCCGACCTCTTGTCCATTTTGATTGACATGATCTTATGTATTACCCATTCCAGTGACTTTTATACTATCGACATCGTTCAAAACGCCTTAAATCGTATGGGTGTACCATCAATCCGGTTAAATGTTGATGAATTTGCGATAAATTATAAAATTCATTACGATTTTACGGATAACGGACGGCAACTTTACCGATTAAATATAAACGGGTTAACCATTGAATCTTCTCAAATCACGGCCGTTTGGTATCGCAAGTTATGGGACTTAACAGTTCCCGGCGATTTGGATCTAACTTATCGATCTGTGTTCGTGAAAGAGTACCGTACCTATTTACAGTTATTCTTTGATAGTTTGAAAGATTTATATTGGATAAATGATATGCAAGTAGACCATGCTGTTGGGGGCAACAAAATATATCAACTGAAAATTGCGAATAGCGTCGGTTTACGGGTTCCCAAAACCACTATTAGTAATGAAGCGGCAACTATCCGAGCGTTCTATAAATCCTGCGTAAACGGAACGATCATGAAGCTTCATGGTGCTTTAGAGAAAAGTATGCATGCCAAATCGTTTCTTCCAACCATAAAGCTGGCCGATGAAGACTTGAAGAACCTGGAAGAGTTATCCTACTGCCCTATGATCTTTCAAGAGTATATAGACAAGTTATATGAATTACGGATAATTTATGTTGATGGTGAGTTTTTCACCGGGAAAATTCAGCATAAAGAGATGCAGACTGACTGGAGAATCACTCGGGGGACCTCTCCATCTTGGGAGCGATATCCACTGCCAAATGAAATAAAGCATAAATTACGAAGGATGATGCAACGCTTAAATCTGGGCTTCGGAGCGATTGATATGATAAGGAATAGGGAAGGTGCTTATATCTTCCTTGAAGTTAATCCGCAGGGTGAATGGGGTATGCTCCAAAAAGAACTAAATTATAAGATCGGAGAAACACTAGCAGAAAAACTAATTGAGCACGCAAGGAAAAATGAACAATAAGAAAGTATTAATTATTACCCACGAAGGTGATAACGCCTGTGTAGCAAACGTTACAGATCATATAGAACAGATTGGTGGTAACGTAATACGATTTGATGTAGATAAGTATCCAACAACGGCCTCCTTAACAAGTTCATACAACAAACAGGGGTGGTCTGTTGAGCTAGAAGGAACAATGGCTCAATTGTTGGACGACAATCTTACCGGTGTTTGGTATCGCAGAAGCCATTACATTGGTAGAAACCTTAAAAACCTAATCCATGATGCTTATTTACCCGCGACATTGGGAGAGGTTAAACGGACGCTCTATGGAATGGTAGAATCGTTGCCCTGCTTTCAGATGGAACGTTACAGCACCTATCGACGATTAGATAGCAAAGAAGAACAATTGAAAATAGCACATAAATACGGTATGCAGATTCCTGCAACCTGCATCAGTAATTCGCCACAGAAGATAAAAGAATTTATGCAGCAAGTTGGGGGTGAGTTTGTTGCCAAAATGCAAAGCTCTTTTGCAATTGTTAAGGATAATATAGAACAAGTTGTATTTACAACTCTTTTAGATCCTGAGGATATTGAACAATTGGAAGACATTCAATATTGTCCTATGATCTTCCAAGAAAAGATAGAAAAAAAACTAGAATTGCGTGTGACCATTGTAGGCTACGAGTTTTTCGCCTTTAGCATCGATTCCCAAAAGCAGGAAGACACAAAGATTGATTGGCGTAAAGATGGACTTAGCTTGATAAACGAATGGAAACCTTTTCAGCTGCCGGAGAGAATAAAGAAAAGCCTGACACTTTTGATGGATTATTATCAATTGAACTATGGGGCCATTGATCTCATTGTAACTCCCGATGATGAATATTATTTTTTAGAAATTAATCCGGCAGGTGAATATTTTTGGCTGGACCAAATGTGCGGGCATGCCATTTCACAACAGATCGCCAAGGTACTTATAGGAGCCGCATTAAGAAGAGAGTAACAACATGCAAAAACGATCCGGTGATTTTTTTGTATTAATTGTATATTCTATTAGTCTCTATCAACAGCATAAACCAAGTGTTAGGGGCATGAATAAGAAAGTTAATATTAATAAGTGAAATGACAGCATCTTTTTTGCCTATAGACCTCAATACATGGCCGCGAAAGCCTTATTTTGATTACTTTTATTATCAATTGAAGACCAAGTACAATGTCAATCATCACTTGGAAATAACCGCGTTGCTCAATTCCATTAAAAAAAGACAGCTGAAATTTTATCCTACGTTTCTCTATCTTATAACAAAAACGGTGAATCAAAACGAAGCGTTTAGAATGGCTTTCGATGAAAATGGCATTTTGGGACTTTGGAACTTTTTAGTGCCATCATATACGATTTTTCACAAGGACGATAAAACATTTTCGGATCTATGGAGCCCTTATTACACGGGGTTTAATGACTTTTATACCACCATTTTGCACGACATGGAACAATACCGAGATATCAAAGGTATTCGTGTGAAGGCCGGACGTCCTGCTAACTTCTGTCCCATTTCTGCACTTCCATGGTTAAGCTTTACAAGTATTAGCCAAGACACTTACAGTGACTCGGATCTACTTGTTCCTATCATTAGATTTGGTAAGTACTATCAAAATATGGAAAAAACCCTACTGCCATTTTCTATATATGTACATCATGCAGTGGCCGACGGTTATCATACATCCAAATTTATTAATGAGCTGCAGGACTTATGCCGGGAAATTGATGATTGGATAGATTCGTAGATGCTAAGGGATCGAAAAGTCGCAAAACTGATCATTATTGGAAACATCTTATCAAAGAAGGGGGCACCGAAGTCGCTTGTGGCTGGCTAACAGATAAATTTGGAATAAGTTGGCAGATTATTCCAAAGAAACTGAGTGCATTAGTAGGAAATCCGGAAAAGCCCCAAGGGTGATGGCTGTTTTGATGCAAATGAAAAAAGTTGATCATTGCTGATTTGGAAAATGCATAACTGTGTTTCTGCTTTTCTATCTTCTTATGTCCACCGTATTAAACTCGTCGGGTGCCCTCTTTTTTGAGCTTATATGCGGGACCTGCTTTTACAATGTTTACAGTGACATATAAAGTATACAGATATCTACTGAATATACACATAACGGCATGCCTTAAACGGTTGATTTTCATTGTGGCCTGAGAATTGCTTATATATGCTGATCGTAAAAAGTAGACACGAATGAAGAAGTTGATTTATATTCTTGAAGATGAGTCGGATATAAGGGATATATTATCTATTTTCTTATCTGAATATGCAGAGGTAAAAACTTTTGGGAACATTAAAAGCTTTAAAGAAGCCATGCTGGCTGTTATTCCTCATCTATTTTTACTGGATATAAATCTCCCTGATGGAAATGGATTGGAACTTGCAACTGATATTTCTAAAAATCAATTGGCTAAGAACAAACCAATAGTTATTATGTCTGCCCACGCAAAAGGTGATGATTTGCAAAAAAGAAAAGAGATTAGTGCTTTTATTTCAAAACCTTTTGACTTAAGTCAGATGGAGCAAAAAGTAGTCGAATTATTAGAAGCATCTTAGTGATTTGGATAAAAGAAAAGACGGGCAATATGAAGTCACTGCCCGCCTAAAGGCGCGACCTATGGCCAGGATGTCTCAGTCATGGGAAGTACCATAATTTCCGGGATCACAGTTTCTTTTGGTAGTGATAGCACATACCGAACAGTATCGGCTACATTTTCAGGATCTTGTAGCAAATTAACATCGATGTCGGGGAAACGCTCCAGTAGAAAGGGGGTTTTCATTCCTCCGGCAATTACGGCAGTGACCTTTATACCCTCTTTACGCCCTTCCACGTGTAGGGCATGACTAAAGCCCAGCAATCCCCATTTACTCGCGTGATAGGGAGAGGCGTTAGCCCAAGCTCGTTTGCTCGCTGTCGACACGATATTCACAATATGTCCTTGTCCATTCTTTTTCAAATATGGGAAAGCGCTTTTTGAAACAATAAAGGGGCCACGAAGATTGACACTCATTACTTGGTCCCATTCATTGAGGCTTAATTCTTCCACTGATTTAGTATAATCTACTCCTGCATTGTTTATTATCACATCAAGTCGGCCAAAATGGTCTACTACTTGTTTTAGTACGTTTATCACACTGGTTTCATCACTTACGTCCATCACATATGATTGTGCATTGCATCCGGCAGCTGATATTTCCGCTGACGTATGTACCAAATCATTTTCTCTTACATCTGTTAATGCAATGCTGGCACCGTCTCTTGAAAGCCTCTTACAAATTGCTGCTCCTAGACCACGACCAGCTCCGGTAACTAAAACTACTTTATCTTGCAGTGAATTTTCCATAATATATATTGTTAATAATTTGTCTGATTAGATTGCCTCAATTGCATTGATTTTTCGATTACTAGTTCGAACGCGTCCAGCCAGTCGCGAATGAATCGATCCATTCCAAAGTTTTGTATTGCTGTCTCCCTAGCATTATCCCCCAATTTTTTGGCGTGAAGTGGATCATCGAGCAACAACTGCATTTTATTTATCAAATATGACACATCCGTATGAATGTACCCAGACTTTCCATTGTCTACGGTCATGGCCATCTCCGTAGTCGCTAAGCCTATAATTGGTAAGCCTACCATCATCGACTCACAGACTGCCAAACCTAAACTTGTGTAACGTATCGGATTAAAGAAAAAACGATACTTCGAAATGAAGGATGGTAGCTCAGGAGGCGCTATCTCTCCCAATCCACCGGCCACTTCCGATTCCATACCGATTAGATCTAAAGGAACATACTTTTGCACTTGCTTAAAAATATCGTAACCTAATCGCCTCCCTCGCTTCGCTATGCCATTGATTACTACAACTCCTTTTTCAAGCACTCCGGTATAATTGACGTCTTTAGGGATCAAAACTCCATGTTGGATCACTCTAGTAGGTGTACGATTATTGTCCCACATCAGATTGTTAAAATGGGTTACATGTATTAATAGGACCTCAGGATCATCTACTATATGCCGCGTATCGGTAGGTACCTCTCTCGGTGGATCATGTTCTAAATAAATCTTAGGTAGAACTCTTTGACGTTCATCTAAAATTTCATACTGATCTTCGAGGTAGTTCTTTCTCGACTGGAACAAAATGCAATCAAAATCCATGTCCTTTAGTTCAGAAACCGGTACCTCATATACATTGTCTCCCCATTTAAAAGTTCCGGAGCGACCGCCGTATCCTTCCGGTCTATCAGACATTACCGGTAGATAGAACTGGCACGGTACCTGAGAAAGGTAGTAAAGATAACTACCATGTATATGCCAGGTTAAAATTCTTAATGGCTTTTGCGATATTATTTGCATAACTGTCTATTTATATTTCTTCGTACATTCTTGCTTCTATTTATCATTTAATAAAATTTTCACTTCCCTTAAAACTTCACTTACTTCAATGCCTCTTACGAACGAAAAAAGGTGTTCACAATTAAGATCCCGAGGTTCAAAAGGGTAAGGTTCATTCGGAACGACACCGCACCTAGGGCATTGCATATCCCACGATATAACAAATCGGTGCTTTTTCGTAAATAGCGGTCCCCATTTAGCGAAGTTGGGTGCCCAATATATACCTACCGTTTTAGCGCCAGCAGCCCTTGCCAAATGAAGCGGTCCTGTATCGTTAGAAACGACCAATTCACTTTTGGCAAAAAGTGCTCCGAGCGTTCCCAGGGATACGTTGCGGCAGGCGTAAAAAGCCTGATTTTGCATAGTTGCAATGATTTCCTGAAGGTATTGTTCATCCTCATTGTCGCCAGTGAATAGGACAGTAACCCCGCTTTTTACAAGCTCGTCCGCCAATTGTGCAAATTTATCCGGAAGCCATCGCCTTCGAAGATCCTTAGCACCGGGATGCACAATGATGTAAGGCTGACTAATAACCAAATTTTGCAAAATCTCCTTTGCATTGGCATACTCAGCAGGAAACAGGGTAATTTCGGGCTCTAAAGTATAGAGCAATGCCCCCACTAAATCTATCAGCTCTAAATAGCGCATTACCTCGTGCTGATAATGGACAAAAGGAATGCAGTAATCTGTATCTATGGCCTCCCTGCATGTATGCCCTATTGTCACGCGGGCGTTTAATTTGCTTATAAAGGGATTGGACGCTATACCTCTGCCTTGAAAATGAATAGCTAGATCGAACTTCTCTTCTTGCATACGTTGAAAAAAATGGTCTATTTCTGCTTGATCTGCCTCTTTTCCTTCTTCATCCCGAATACCTTTATACAGGGGAACCACAACAACACGATCGATTACCGTTCGCTTTTTGACAAGAAATTCGGCGTGCCAAGGACTTCCCAGCAGTACAATCTCAGCCTCTTCATAAGCGTGTTTAAGAGCATGAATGGCTGGCAGGGTAACAAGAAAATCTCCAAGAGCGTTGGCTCTTAGAACGGCTATTTTTTTTACCTCTTTCTCTTTAATTTTATTCATCTGTTGTAGCGTCGGTTACTTCATCCGATAAGTCATTTATATATGTGCCACTATCACAAATCCCTACTAAATCAGCAAAGTCAATAATATGTTCTTTCATCAGCTCTTTGATTGTGGCAGGTTCGGTGGCTGCCGATAATTCTAAGCGTGTATCCAGTGCATATAATCTGAATACATAATGATGAATCCCTTTGAAGTATTTTGGGCAGGGGCCTTCATAGCCAAACGTATGATTATTGCACAAACCTTCAATTCCACCGGCAGGTACCTGCCCTTCTTCAATTAACGTAGTGGCAGGAGGAATATTAAAAACATGCCAATGCGTCCATGGGACTGGAGAAGCGTCTATATCTTCGATCAACAATACTAAGCTTTCGGCATCAGAAGGAACACCTTCAAATACGAACGATGGGCTAACATTTGAGCCTAAACATGTAAATCTTTTCGGAATCTCGGTACCTGGTTCAAAAATGCTTCGTATTTTCATCTGTTTTTTTTTTCTTCGTCAAACTATTCATGCATCGTAAAGCGCAAAATCTGCCACGAATACAACCTCGCTATAATCATTTTGATTATCGAAAATTCCGTATCTTAATGATTGCCAGAACCGGACAGACAAGCACAAACTCCTATCCAAAAAAGGAAAAGCTGTGAAGTAACTGCATCTAAAAAAGTCGTAAATAAGCGAAGAGAAGTGCTTTAGGTATAAAATTCAACGTAATTTCTTTTTCAATATCAGCACAACGTCAAGGAAAAATTAGAAAAGGAGAAAGCAGTTTATACAAAGAAGTGAACAACGGAGAACCTTTTTTAGGACAGTAATAAAACGTTGCCACTCCTTGATTAATCTTCATGGCTACGAAGAAGGCCACATCTACGCTCTTTTTCTCATACTGTTTGTGTAAAAGATGTATAATCATATTGTTTCATTTTAATTTAATTTTATATCGCTAAAACAAACTTATTATGGAGAATTTTAAAGCTTTATCAGCCTTCCCTGATCATTTGCAAAAGTACTTGCTTGAGCATCCCGAGGAATTGCCTACTGAAGTCAACATGACAAATTTTAAAGTGAAGCCCTTTCAAAATGCATGGACCGATATCCGGTTAAGTGCAGATTATGAATATACACGTTACATGGATGTCGTTTTTATTGATGGTGAAAAATACCCTAACAAATTACACAGTTATCTGGTTACCTACTCGAGCTCTAAAAATATTATTAATCTGAAGAGAATTATACTTTCTTAGTCCGACACTTATCTTAAGTTATTATCTTGCTGACACTTAATTGGTTTAAACCAATTAACGGTAACCATGGCGACCTTCCATTGAATTGCCCACATAAAGCATCGGCAGTAACCCATATGCAACACGGCGTTACTGCTGATAATTTCAAAATAATCACAACAAAACGCATATATCTTTTACCTTTGCTTTTTACTAAGTAAAAACTAATAGATTTTGGAAAATCTTCACGAAAACACGTCAAATCAGCAAGAACTTAAACGGGGATTATTAAATAGACATATACAGCTTATTGCTTTAGGCGGCGCCATCGGTACCGGCTTATTTTTGGGAATTGGACCGGCAGCCGTTATGGCAGGTCCTGCCGTTGTCTTCGGTTATGCAATAGCAGGTTTCATCGCCTTTCTAATTATGCGGCAATTGGGAGAGATGGTGGTTGAAGAACCGGTATCAGGAAGCTTCAGTCATTTTGCGTATAAGTACTGGGGAGCCTTTCCAGGTTATGCATCGGGATGGAATTACTGGATCTTGTATATCTTGGTGAGCATGTCGGAGCTGACCGCCATAGGCATTTATGTACAATTTTGGTGGCCTGAAATCCCACTTTGGGCATCCAGTTTGTTTTTTTTCCTCGTCATAAATGCCATTAATCTAGCCTCTGTGAAAATATACGGAGAAGCTGAGTTTTGGTTCTCAATTGTTAAGGTGATTGCCATTATTGCGATGATCCTTTTTGGCACCTATCTCCTAATTACCGGGAAGGGCGGAGAAGAAGCAAGTATTCGTAATTTATGGAATGATGATGGTTTCTTTCCAAAAGGTCTGTTTAGTATCGATGAAGGAGGGAATTACCAAGGTTTACTTACGGCTATGGCTTTGATTATGTTTTCTTTCGGAGGCCTGGAATTAATTGGTATTACAGCAGCAGAGGCAGAGAACCCCGAAAAAAACATCCCAAAGGCAACCAATCAAGTAATTTACCGTATTCTAATTTTTTATGTCGGTGCCTTACTGATTTTATTTTCCTTGTCTCCATGGCGAGAAATTACGACCGGTAGCAGTCCCTTTGTTGCTGTTTTTGACACTTTAAAGGGTTTTGAATTTACAGTCTTAGGTAAAACGTTCTCTTTTACAAGCATTATAGCCAATGTGTTAAATATTATTGTACTCACTGCAGCATTATCTGTTTACAACAGTAGCGTTTATAGCAATAGCAGAATGCTGTTCGGATTGGCGAAGCAAGGCAATGCACCCCGATTTTTGTCGAAGCTGAACAGAAACCACGTCCCGATAATGGCTATTTTAGTTTCGGCTATCTTTGCTGCTATTTGCATTGTTATTAATAAACTAATGCCCGAGCAAGCATTGGGGATTCTTATGTCTTTAGTGGTGTCGTCGTTGATTATCAATTGGATTATGATAAGTATTACCCACTTGTTTTTTCGTAAAGCAAAAAATGTTGAGCAGCTAAAATCAAAATTCCCAACGTTCCTATATCCTTTTACAAATTATATCTGCCTATTGTTCCTAATTGGTGTGCTCGTTATCATGTGGCTTACGGGTATGAAAACGCCCGTTGAACTGATTCCCATCTGGTTAATACTATTATATGTGAGTTATTTGGCCGTAAAAAGAAATAAACAAAAAACCACCGACAGATTTTAGGTGTTTTAACCTAAAGCAATTATAGATCGATGACCCTAATATATTGCATAGAAAATAAAGGGATTGCACGCAGATTAAGAATATTATTTATTCTTGCTTTTTCTATCTTGTCACAGCCTATCGAAGCGCAAGAGAAATTAGAAAGAGAATACAGGATAGCGGCGGAACATGTGCCTGAAAAAGCAAAATCCTTTATTAAAGCTACTTATTTGAATGCAAAGGCAAAATGGTATAGAGAAGAAGGTCTAAGCGGTTTTACGTTAGAAGCAAAACTTAAATGGAAGGGACAGCGACACAGTGTAGAATTCGACACATTAGGGAATTTACAGGATATCGAGATAGGCATTAAGTTTGAAGAGGTTGAAGACATAGCCAGGAAGCAAATTGAAACCCACTTACAAACTAACTTTCAACATTATAGAATTGTCAAAACACAAGTACAATTGAAAGGCTCTTCTGCTCAACTTCAGCGAATCGTTGGTAATCAAACCAGGGAAACTACAGAAGAACTCATAATAAATTATGAACTTATTATAAAAGCGAAAAGCAGCGAAGATAAGATCAATAGCTTTTACGAAATTCTTGTTAATAAACAAGGTGAGGTAATTAAATTGTCTAAAATTGTAGAACGTGCCGTAAATCATCTCATATTCTGATTATAAAACACAAATGAAGAACCATTTCCTGTTCGGGTATTTCTTTTTATTTTGCATTTCATCTTTACGTGGGCAGGATCGCTACCAATTAGGGGTTATTCCTCAAATTAATAATGAATTTAGCTTAGGTGACCGATATGAGCTAAATTCAAAAGTAGAGATACGACAACTGTTAAAAGATGGTCCTTCAAACCTTACTGCACAAAAAGGATTTCATTTTGAAAGAAGCGATTTTGAAACAATATTAAACAGAAAGCTAAGCCCTTTAGACGGAGTGGGTGTGGGGTATCTCCTTCGAATTGAAGAAGGAAAGTTAGTCCATCGTTTCATTCAACAATATGCTCATGTTCAAAATAAAATAGGCTTTCGACTTGCCCATCGTTTTCGAAGTGACCAAACCATAACCGATAATGAATGGTCGTTCAGAATCCGGTACCGACTAAGTTTTGAAAAGCCATTAGAAGGTTTAGAGATAGATCCTAAAGAGTTTTACTTAAAAATTAACAACGAATATCTTCCAACCTATGCGAAAAAAGAACTGGATGTAGAGATTAGACTGCTTGCCTCGCTTGGATATAATTTATCTGATAAAATGAAATTCGAGACCGGTTTCGATTATAGAGCTGAAGATATAATAGCAAAAAATACGGAACACCAATGTTGGCTCAATTTGGGGTGGTTTCATAGCTTTTAAACTATTCGACATCTTGGTTGTTTAAAGCAAGTATGAAAACAACTGAAATTGAATGGTTACTTGAACCTAACGATATGATGAGCTTTCTCGTTTCGATCATTTGTGGTAGTATCATCGGACTCGAACGCGAATACAACAATAAATCAGCCGGTTTTAGAACCATTGTATTAATTTGCCTCGGTTCAACAATTTTCACGATCGTTTCAAAATATGGTACCGGAAGTGATGATCGTATTTCTGCAAATATTATTACAGGTATTGGCTTTATAGGCGCGGGTGTTATATTTAAAGATCGACTATCGGTACTGGGCCTCACTACTGCGGCGGTTATTTGGACGGCGGCGGGAATAGGTATGGCGGCTGGAATCGGTTACCACGCTTTAGCTCTGGCGCTTACGTTGGTTACTATTGTAGTTTTGTCCTTGTTTACCAAAATTGAAAATCTAATTGGAATGTACCATAATCGTAAGTTGCTGAATATTGACTTTTGTGATGGCGATCTTCGGCATCTTCATTATGTTGAGCATTTTTTAGAGGAAAGGCACATAAAGTATACAAGAATTTCGTTGCGTAAGCAAAATGAAAGATTATTTGCTATATTAGAGGTACAAGGAAGTGACAAAAAATTAAGGTATTTGGATGAAGAAATAATTCAATTGCCTTATGTACGAGCCTTTAGCTAACCATTAACCATTACATAGTAAACCTAATGAGCACCATTTTAAACAAGGAGGAGTCGGTTCAGTTTCTATCAAAGCTGGGAGTGCCGGAGGGACTTATCCAAGTGACCGCTCACGGTGGTGGCACTTTACATGAGACCTTATTTAGACTTCGACCACCTCATACAATATACGCCTCGCAAGACACCATTCCCTATAAACAGTTAGCGGTTCTTTTCGAAAAAGGGCGCCATGCAATAGCTTACGATTTAATCATGCGACGCTATATTCGTTTCGACTTAGCCTTTCCCGATACTGTTATCTCCTGTTATAAGAACGTTCAGAATGTTCTGGCTGAAGAATTAACCCGATTAGTCGCTGGCGGTTTACCTAAAACCATTTTTGAAAAAGTATCCAATTTGTTAGGCTTCAAATATACAGAACTCCTTTGGGTACATTACATCAATTTTGAACTCATATATCTGTCGGATTACAAAAATTGGCTCGATGATCTCATCATGAAAATCGATATGCACTTGAAAGAAAAATAGATGCACTTCCTCTATCTTATTTCTCAAATATTCATATATTATTGTGAAATAATGTGTATATAATTTATATTAGCAACGTCAACTAAACAAATCATTAACAAAACCAAATAAAGAAATCTGTAAATACCAATTAACATCTCGAACGTCTTATTTCTTACGATCTAAGGAAGATGTTCATTTCTGCTTGAGTTCGATAGTAACGGTTTAGGAGCACACATTCTCCGAACAACCGCCGCTGAGAGTTCACTGGATTTCTTTTTGATTGCATTCTTATGGGGATTTTAAGTTTTTTAAATAGAGAAAAGCGAATAGAAAGTTCAACATCGGCTATTATTTTAGGAATTGTATTATTAAAAGAAGCGACAATGGTACTTGATGAGGTGCTATGGTTACTTCAAAGTGAATTTAAGACCAAAATGGTAGAGCATGAGCGAGGAGAGGAAATGATGGTATTAACGATTGCGGATTATCAAATAGTTATTGCACCCATTTGTGGCAATATTCCGGATGATGAGGTGAATGAGATTGCCAGGTACAATTATTACTGGCCGAACGCCATAGAAGAAACAGCAGAACATAACGGTCATATTATTATATCGCTTATAAATGCGGGAAAAAACGCTTTAAAGGAAAATCTATTGTTCAGTAAAGTTGTATGTGCTATCTTAAAAAGCAGCAACTCTTTAGGTTTTTATATGGGAGGAAGAACACTTTTACTAGAAAAGGACTTTTATTTAAATAATGCTATTGGTGCCTCAGAAGACCGCCTGCCACTGTACAATTGGATTTATTTTGGCCTCAGACAGCTTGGAACAAAGCAATCCATCTATACCTATGGTTTGTCTGATTTTGGAAAGCAAGAAATGGAGATTATAAATTCCGAAAAGACATTTGAAGAATTAAATGCGCTTATGTATAATATTGTACATTATGTCTTGGTTTCTAACGTACATTTGAAAAGCGGCGAGATGGTTGGCTTGTCTTGGAATGAGAAGTTTACTATAAGCAAATCTAAAGGCAAATTTGTTCATGGCACCACACTTAAAATTTCTTATTAAAGATTCTTTATTACGCTAAAATAAAACCAACCAGTTATTGTTTCCCTACATATAACCAAGGTAGCGTCTATTCTCAGTTACCATGAAACCGTTCTCCCCCCTCTTCCCAATACATTAAACGCTCTAAATTTGAGCCCTTTTTGAAAGGAAACGGGTTTTGAATATACCTTACTTTTTTCATTAGGTTCCGTACCGTCTGTTGTATAGCGAATAATTAAACCTGGAAGCTGAACATTGGCATACACTGTGTTTTCAATCTTTTTTAACCCAGGTGTCGGAATTCTATACAAAAAGCCTCCTTTGTAAAAGTCTAGACGAGGCAATTCCCTTTTGCCAACGGTATTAAGAAACACTGACCAAGCGTATAAATACGAGGTTTCCGCTTTCTTCGGCTCAACATCAACGGCCCAACTAGGATCGGGTGCCCAAGCCCGCTCAGCTAAACCTAACAATTTCGGTAACAGCAGATATTCCAAACGATCTTTATTGACTATTTTTTCGCTCCATAATGGCGCCTGAATTCCGACAATATTATCCTTGCCGAATTTTGTTAGCCGTTCCATTTTTACAAAGTGGTTAGCGGGAAGAGCTCTTCCTTTTTCGTCTTCTACCTGATTTTTATAATAGTTGTACGGAATGAATCGAAAAGGTTTCTCCAGATCAACATAGCCACCCCAATATTGCCCGATTTCGTAAAAGCTAGGGTTATAAGCCAAATCAAGATACATGTTGGTAACATTTGTAAGCACAACTTGGTAGCCTGCATTGGCCAGTTTATAAGCAAGGTCTTCATTCCCGGCTAAATTATTCCAAACATCTAAATGAAAGTTATTTTTGGCGAAACGCTGTTCCACAATCATCTTTTTCTTTCCCTTCCCGTCTGCTACCTTACGCAACCCGGCTTCTTCCCAAGCAGAGAGGTACAATGCTTTAGTTGACAAGAACCTCTGCAACTTATTGAAATAATAATACCATAAATCGTCTACCGATTTTATTGTCGGATCGTTGGCCATCAACTTTCTAACGGCAGGAGATTGCTCCCAAACCCCGGAAGGCACCTCATCTCCGCCGAAATGGATGGTCTGAAGAGGCATTCCAGCCTCTTTGTGCATATTGATCAACTCATCGCTTACTTTTTCCAAGAATGTATAGGTTGATGGCAGAGCAACATTTATCACATTATCATTGAACCCTTGAACCGAACGATAATCTGAATGATCTTCCAAGTCATGCAGCAGGTATTTTCGTCCCTCTTCTTCCTTACCTTGTGCTTTAAAATGTTCATAACGGGCTTTCATCGCTTTAATAGCTGCCCGCGCGTGTCCGGGTGTCTCTATCTCAGGTATTACGCGGATGTGTCTAGACTTAGCATATCGTAAGATATCTATATAATCCTTTCGGCTGTAATATCCGCTCCCTGCTGTGTTCGTTTTAAAAGGACCGGAGCCATAGGAGGGAAGAAGGTGATCCAATTCGTTTAAGGTGTGGCCTCTGAACGCGCCGACTTCTGTGAGTTCGGGTAGGCCGGGAATTTCTAAGCGCCAGCCTTCATCCTCAACTAAGTGAAAATGAAAAACGTTCAACTTATACAGGGCCATTAAATCTAAAAGCTTAAAAATTTGCTCTTTCGGTTGAAAGTTCCGTCCAACATCCAACTGGAAAGCCCGATGTTTAAATCTTGGTCGATCTATTATACTAACACAAGGTAAGCTAATATTTTTTTGCGTACCCTTATAATATTCCGGTGCTATAAGCGTCTTAATGGACTGTATAGCATAAAACGCTCCCCTAGGATCGCCCGAATAGATGCTAATGTCATGAGGTGTTATGGTAAGTTCGTAAGCTTCCGGCGTGTTGAGCGCCTTCTTTTCAAACCGTATCGTCGCTTGGTTACGGCTATTAGTTAATATCGCGTTACAATTCAGCAATTTACATAGTTCTACTAAATGCTCTGCTTCCCCTAATATGCTAGAGTCAGCATAAATTTTCAACTCTTCATTAAACGTAAAGCTTCCCGGTTTTCGGTAATAACTTTCCGGAGTCGGAAACACAGGCGGAATCGACATGCTGTCTACGGATACAATCTTGGTATTTTCTTCATAGATTTTGGCATTCAGTGCTATTTCCTGCTTTTTAATATATTTTGGTGTGTCCAATGCTAAAGACAAACTAACTCCCTTGGTGGAATCAGGATTAAATACTGCATAAAAACCATTTGGAAAATCTGTAATATTGCGGATCTTACGTGAAAGCACTTGCATAACGATCGAATCACCGGGTCTAATCTCCGGGAAAGTGGAATCGGGAGCAATTGAAAAGACATCACCATTGATGTGCGCTATTTCAACGTGATTGGTATCGCTATCACTCAATCGTAAAGAGCCCATATTAAAAAAGAGTTTCCAATTCCCCTGTTTTAATGAACGCTTACCCGTATTAATAATGGTGAAAGCTGATTCACTTTCTGTGAGTTTTGCAGAGGAGCTTTCAAGTATTTTCCATTTTAGCTTTAAGGGTTTACTTTCTTCTGTTATACTTTTGCTATTCGAGCAAGCGAAAAAAAGAATTAACCAAAGCCAAAGGAATTGATGATTAATCTTCATATGTTAGCTTTTTGTGTTTAAATATCGGATTAATCTTCAATAATAAGATATTATTAATCGATTTTCATCTGTTTTCACCTGGTATCGATGATATTACGGATACGTACGTTATTCACTTACCTATTGCAGCCGATTGAATGTCCTGTTCAGCAAGTTCTATTGCTCGTTCCAGTATTTCGTCACGTCTTTCTTTTAGCGCCTCAAGCGTAGGTTTCACCTCTATATCAGGTATGACTCCTACTAAATAATGTTTACTACCTGTATTCGTTTTTACCAACGTTCCTGAAAAGCGTAACCTATAACCATGGGGCAAGAGCAAAATATTAACAGCTCCATCTGCACCCGCGGTAGCTTGACCAATAATAGTTCCGAGTTTATGATCCTTTATTACGCTAAGATAGGTTTCCGACACACTTATTGCATTAGCATCCGTTAGAAAGTATGCTTTTGCTTTCCACCTTTTTTGCGCCGGATGAATTAAATGCGTCAGTACTTTATAGTGCACATTCTGATAGTCTGGATAGAGAATTTGTGGAACATAAATGCGATGACCTATAATTTCTGAAGTAGTAAGCTGTTCCTGAATTTGATTAAGCATTTGAGCTGAAGAAATCGTTGCAGGAGGATAGCCCCTCATATCGAAAATGATCGCCTTTGCCTCATCCATTTCTTGCAGAATATAAGGGTTTGTTCCAAACTTATCAGAAGTAAGATCAACATAATATAATGCTTTATTAATCCACCCTGTTGCTCTTTGATACAATGAGACAGAATTGTTTTGAGGCGCTCTCGACATTTCACTTCTTGGAATTTGAATCCTTTTCTCACCTTCCGCCGTTCGTAGTTTCATTTTTAACGAACTGTGTTTCGGGCCGTTGAATAATATTGTTAATCCTTTTGATCGTTTCCACTGTTGAGATCCAGATATTAAATCTTCTTTTTCTCTAAGATACTCCATTGCGGATCGTCCGTTTATATTCATAATTTCATCGCCTATTTGCACGCGTTTTGAAAGATCCTGATCCATCACCATTTTAACGAAAATCCTGTTGTCTATGGATGTCGCAAGTAGTGGTACACTGGCTGTTGCATCATCTTTTGTTTCATTATAAAGGTCCACATACATTTGCCCGTCGTTTAAGGGGACGGTTAATAATTGAAGGGTGCTTAAGAAATCCTGTTTATCAACATCAAAAAATGCTTTTTCGAGCGATCGTTCAAATATTGAATCGGGAGCAGCAGAAGCTTCTTTCCAGTAAGGGAAGGAATGCTTGAGTACGTTCCATGCTTGAATAAGACAAGCTAGTCGTGTTTCAATTGCTTTTTCATCCTGACCTAAGAACTTTACGCTTGCCTTCTTTTGAAATCGGTCAAGCGTAGCGCTGTCAACAACCGGGTAGGTATGTATACCATTACTATATAATGAAAGCGGAATAAGGACACTGATATCAGACACTAGCTCCTTCCTTATTACTTCACCTGCCTTAATTTCCCTATTAAAGAGCGGCTCATGACGTACTTTTCCTATCATAAACGCATATTTCGTACGTTCAATATTTAAATCCCCTGAAAAATCAATTAATTCTGCTAAATCGAGATCTATAGGAATTAACTTGTTGTCGGAATTATGTATAAATAGTTGCGGACTATTTATTTGTACATTTTCGACGGATGGATCAATGTAACATCCAAATTGTATAAGGGGTAAGTTTCTGTCGATCGTTCCACGAAATATGAAACTTTCTTTCACTTCAGCAATTGCTTTTCGTTCTGTATTTAGTTCCTCTAGGTCTTCCGACGATAAACAAGGGCCTGCAAATAAATTGTCTTTATAATTGTCCGACGTCGGTTTAGCTGTAATATCCAAGGTGAATACAAAAGGCTTCCCTTTGTATTTCTCCAATTGAAGTACTTTTGTAACCGAAAAGTAACTTAAGGGGCTTTTGTTTTGGTCGTATTCTATTTTACTGTTTACCCGTATACTTCTAAAAGGGACGGACATGTTTGAATTTAGGCCGAAGCCCTGATGCTGCCAATAAACTAATCGATCTTTACAATTATTGACCGTATCTGTTAACGTAAAGCTATCGATTTTGTCTGAGAAATCAATTTTAGCTTGGGGCACAAGTGGGCAAAATAAAGCACGCAGTTCCGCTATTAATTCCTTGTCGTTCTTTACCGTGAGCATACGCTGTATTCCGTATATGGCTATTGCATTCCAACAAGAATCGTTTTGCAGTTCGTCGGCCGGATAAAAATACCTAACATATCCAAACAATTTGCTGAAAGCCATCAAATTTCGTTTTTGCTGTTTACTTGGTTGCGCATAAGCAAGTGGGTGAAGTTGGAAACAAAGGATAAAAAGGATTAACAACCTATTCATGGTTCCTCATTTTTAGCAGTAAGGTGATTTTATGACAAGTTTATAACCTATTGATAACTAATACAAAAAAGCGGAGCAGAATTAACATTTTATAACATTTCGACGTGATGCTTTGTCTTTCTTCCGGTTACTTGCAAAATTTATCACGAAAATTCTATATTCGTTTCCTTGGATCAGTTTCTATGGCTTTATGAATAAAAATATCGAGAAACTCTATAAAATAGCGGCTAAAGAAGAACGAAATATTATTGGCCTTATGTCAGGAACTTCCTTTGATGGGCTCGATATTGCGTTGTGTCAATTCAAAGGTTACGGACCGGAAACTCAGGTGAAGGTGTTGCATTTTGTAACAAAGGATTATGACACTGCTTTTAAAGAAGACTTAAAATCAGTGTTTGCAAAGAAGATGGTCGACTTAGAGAAAATCACCTTGTTAAACGCTTATATCGGCCGCTATTATGCTTCGCTCGTCTCTGCTTGTTTAAAAGAATGGCAGCTTGAAGCTGACGACATTGATATTATTGCCAGCCATGGTCAAACTATTTTTCACGCACCGAAGCATATGCATGGAAATCAAAAGTATGGCAACGCCACGCTCCAAATAGGCGATGCAGATCATTTAGCAGTAAATACCGGTATTATCACCATTAGTGATTTTCGACAAAAACATATTGCAGGTGGTGGGGAAGGTGCCCCATTAGCTGTGTATGGGGATTATTTGATCTTCTCTCACCCGAAAGAGAATAGAATTATGCTTAATATAGGGGGGATCGCAAACTTCACTTACTTACCAGCCAACTTTTCGGAAAGCGGCTTTTCGACGGATGTAGGCCCCGGTAATACATTAATGGATCAATATATTCAGCTTAAATTTCCTGGAAGATATTATGATAAAGACGCGACGATAGCTTCTGCCGGAAAGATCAATGAAGGCCTTTTGAAAGCTTTATTGGACAACGACTTTTTTAGAGCCCCTTTTCCGAAAACCACGGGGCCAGAGCTTTTTAGTTTGGCTTATTTAAATCGGGCAATTGAACGTTCAGAGCAGCAAGGTTTGAATGATTATGATATCATGGCAACGCTTGTACAGTTTTCGGCAGAAGGTATTGCACAGGCAATCATTTCATCCATAAAAAAAGGCGAGAACTATACGTTATACCTTAGTGGGGGCGGTATGTACAACCCTTTGTTGGTAGATCAAATTGAGCGACTCTTAAACAAAAAAGCAAGAACGACGAAAGAGCTGGGAATTAATCCCGATGCAAAAGAGGCCGTCCTGTTTGCATTATTGGCTAACGAAGCCGTTGCAGGGAGGCAGACCCATTTTGAACAGATGGGTGGTTTACCCGCTGTATCTATGGGGAAAGTTAGTTTTCCGTATTGATCCACAGGAGCTTTAATCTGGGTATACATGGTTTTACAGAAACAACTTGAACACAAAAAAAGTGAATGCTTGTGAAAAAAAGCAAATTTATCTATGTTTGAAAAACTTAACTAAAAGCAGAAGTAAAGGAGTTTGTGTAATTTTGATGCCCCTGTCATATGCTGCAATGCGTAGTGCTTATAGTTTGATCCCAGCTAAAGATTTGTGAAGAGTTTAATTAATGTAACATGTTAAATCAGAATTCGTTACCTAAACAGCCTAGCTGGCTGCTTTCTTATTGGAATGTCGGCGTTTTGTTACATTGCTCAGTTTTTCTTTTTCTACTTGAATCGTATTTCTATTGGTTAAAATTGAAAAGTGCTTATATAGAGGGAGGTATTATTCAAACGTTATTTTGGTTGGGGTGCCTTTTATTTGCTTTTAGCCATGTTTTTTTAGTTATTATGGACGCTTGGTCGAGATTTCAAAATTACAAAAGAATAAAAGACCATCTCTATGTACACGGTTTTACCCCTAAATTAGCCAGACACTACAGCGGCTCCAAATGTCAGCGAAATGCAGTACTTGTTGCTGCTGCTGAATTAGGTCTTCGGAACCAGGTAGAGGTTTATTATAATAAAATAGGAATTAAGTGGTTTCATTTCATACCTCAGTTTATGGTACGTGATCCGTTCTTCCTGTTTAAAAGATATTTCTGGTCGCGTACATTTATGGAGAAGTATTATGAACCGCGTTTCAACTTCCGCGACTTAGGTAATACATTGAATAAAAACATGGTCTATAATGCTTATAGGAAAGAATCTGTCTAAATCTTATCGCTCAAAAATTGCACTAGATAATGTCAGTATACAGGTTGCCCCAGGGGAGATTTGCGGGTTGTTGGGACGTAATGGTGCCGGGAAAACTACACTTTTTAAAATATTAACCGGTTTGATCAGGGCTGATAGCGGTGAAATAATTCTTCAATCACCTCGATCCAAATCTATTGGTGCCATCATTGAGAGACCTGGCTTATATAACTATCTGAACGCCTATGATAATTTGAAAATATTTGCCGGCATACAAGGTGCCAAAGCTGATCCCGACAGCATTCGGGATTACCTTTTAAAAGTAGGCCTACCTACAGATCGAAAAGATCCTGTAGGTAATTTTTCCCTAGGAATGAAACAGCGGCTAGGCATTGCTATTGCGCTGGTAAACAATCCGGGCTGTTTGATTTTGGACGAACCTTTTTCCGGGCTAGACCCTTTCGGTGTGGCATCTCTTATTGACCTTATTCTATCGTTAGCCCAATATGAAAAAATTGCCATTCTTTTATCTTCTCATCTCACGAGTGAGTTAAGTAGGTGTTGTCACTCGTTATATATAATGGACAATGGGAAAATTGTAAATTCAGGTACTACAAAACATTTAATCAGTAAATACATTTATAGCTATTCAATATTAGCAAATAATATCGAATCTTCCGAAGTACTTAGGAAGTATCAGACCGTCTTTGGCGTTAATGAAGTGAAAGTAGTTTGCAATAGCGGGGAAATTACCGGTTTGTTGAACGAATTGTTAAGTGAAGGAGTACAAGTCACAGCTTGTATTCCGGATTTAACCCTGGAACAATTAATAAAGGGAACTCTATGATGAAATCACTTTTCAGTGCCGAATTGTTGAAAATTGTGAAGCAAAGCAAAACCTATTATGCTTTGGGAGCCATTATATTAATAGAATTGCTGATTCTGCTCATCGCGTACTATCAGGGAAGCACGGTCTTGGATTTGCTTCTAGAGTCATTAAAGCAATCATTTTATTTTGAGGGTTCATTACTGAACGGTAACCTCATTATGTACATCGTTCTTAATTCACTTTGGTTCAATGTGCCATTAATTCTCATGATAATTACGTCTGGTTTTCTTACTGATGAATATAAAGACGGAACACTGCAGTCTGTTATGTTGCAGGCAGTTAGAAAAAAGCAGTTCATTTTAGTCAAATATGCAATGGCTATCTTGTTTACAATCCTTGTGATTACTTTTATGATGTTAACGACTTTCGCCTTTGCTTATGCAATTTTCGGTAAAGGAGATTTAATCGTTTATATTAACACCTTAAATTTTTTCGAATCGGGAGATGCTTTTAGACGAATATGCTTTTCATTTATTTCAGGTGCAATTGCTATGATTTTCTACAATGTTACAAGCATGACCCTTGCTATCCTGATAAAGGATTCTTCAAAGACATGGCTTGTATCTGCACTATTTCTTGTTATTACAAATCTACTTTTAAAGGTAGACTTTGGCAATGCAAGTTTCAATAATTTGTTTTTTCCAAAACTGATAGATACATGGCAACAGCTTTTTGTATATGAACTTGACTGGACACGTATTATTGGCAACAACTTTTTGCTCATATTGTACAGTTTGTTAATGGTCTTAATCGGCACATACATTTTTAATAAAAAAGATATCGGATGATTCGCGTTATTTTTGTATTGTTTTTCTTATGGTTAGTCAAACCTATTTTTGGCCAAGAAATAGACACAGATCTGCTGACCATAAAAAAGAGGATGGATGCCGTTCAACAATTCTCTGCAACCGTGATCTTTGATTTAGATGTACCATTCATTCGTATGCCCACTAAATCTGCAAAAATAACTTATTCGAAAGGGGAAAAGATGGGATTTTCCTCAACGGATTTCGTTATGCTACCAAAGCGTGGGTTGGATTTTTCAATGTCGGAGATTTTTAAATATCCGTTTATAACCGTCGACCGGGGTACGGAGAAAAGAAAGGGTTTGCTTTTGAAAGTAGTTAATGTGATTCCCACCGACAAACGCTCCGATTTAGCAATGGCTACGCTATATATGGATGTTCAAGCGAAACGTATCGTGGAATCAGAAATAAATACACGGAAAGACGGTTCTTATATACTATTAATGAGCTACGCCAGTAATAAAGATATACTTCCTAATTATGTCGAAACAACGTTTGCTATCGAACGACTCAAAATACCGTTTAACTTTATGGGAAAGGACACAAAAATCGATCGAAAGAAAATGAGAGCGATGGAAACCAAAACAGGAAAAATAAAAATGCAAATAAAGGATTACCGCATTAAACAACATTGACTTCTCCTCTGTTTGGAACCCATCGCTCTTTTGTTCTAAAGATCCAACTTTCCTTCAATCGAGTCGTCCAGCGTTTTACCTAGAATTGAGCCGACTGACTGCTTCACAAATGCCACAGCATTACCATGTTTATTATCCCAATAATACGCTTCTGTAGGCTCAACTTTGATAACCGTTATTCGCGGGTCGTCTTTTCCTTCCGTAAACCAGGTTTTCAGTAAGGGATTCCAAAGTTCATTAATTTTCTCTCTGTCGTTAACAATGGAAGCTAAACCATAAATATTCAAAAAGTCGGCATATTTTGAGCCTTGAAAAAGTAAATGTACGAAAGGATCTCTTTGAACCTCTTCATTTTTATGACTATCGCTTGCACTTAAGAACCAAAGGTTTCCATCATCATCAACTTTTTGCACCGCCATCGGCCTAATAGATAAAGGAACGCCTACTTTATTCAAGTCTGTGCAAAAAAAACAAGCCTCGGCTATATTTACCAGCTCTTTAACCTTTTCAATAGCCTCTTTTCCGTGTAAATCTTTTTTATTACTTTCTTCTTGTTGCTTATTGATACTATCCATAACTTATTGCTTTTTTAGAGTAACGAATAAATCTTCACAAGGTTTAGATTTCTCGCAATTATTGATTGGGCATCTACGAAACATTCGCGTTTTTAAGCTGTTAGTAATATACTGAGGTTTGGCTACCTTTATTTTTTAATAACCGGTATCCAGCCGAAACAGTGGCCTTCCTCTCCAACGTGGGAGGGGGGCTTTTGTACTTGACAAAATCAGTAGCCCTGTGCGAAACCTTCTCCCCGCAGGAGTATCCGACAAAGGAAACGGCAACAAGTATTTTACATATGGATGTCATAATTAGCTATTTCGGTAACTAGGACCCTGTTTTGATCAAAAAACTTTTACTTTTGCACGGAGCTTGAGCTATTGACTATTTTGTGTTATGAATCATTCTTCCCTTAAGAGCTTGTCCCAAAAGCCTTCTTTTATTATTGCAAATTATGTACTGCTGACTTTCTATGGATATTTTTCGATCGGACTAACATTGGCCGTATTACCGATATTTATCCATCAACAACTGGGTTTCAATACCGTGATAGCGGGAGCGGTTATCAGTATACAATATATAATGACTTTTCTTATGCGTGCATACGCAGGCCATATTGTCGACAACCGGGGGCCGAAACCTGCTGTAATTGCTAGCATGATTTGTTTCCTACTTACCGGCATTCTCTTAATAACATCTTTTACCTTAGCGGATAAACCGCTCTTAAGTCTATCTATTCTTATCATATCCAGATTAGTAACCGGATGTGGAGAGGGCATGGTAGGAGCTAGCCCCGTTAACTGGGCCATGCTTAGAACCGGAGAGAAGCATACAGCAACGGCTATTTCTTATAATGGCATCGCCAACTACAGTTCGATGGCTATTGGGGCTCCTTTGGGAGTCTGGATGGCCGGTTATGTTGGCAATTGGAGCTTAGGCGCCTTAACCATAGCGACCGCAATAATAGGCCTCCTTACAGCTGTTAGAAAACCTGCACTTAAAGGTGATCAGGATACTCCCCGAAAACCATTTTTGAAGGTGCTACGTACAGTTAGCCCATATGGAAGTGGATTGGCCTTAGCCGGAATGGGATTTGGTACGCTATCTACGTTCATCACACTCTATTATGCCTTTAATAGATGGAATCAAGCGGCTATCTGTATCACGGCATTCAGTTTATTCTTTGTTTTAGGTCGATTGTTATTTGCAAAAAGTATAAATCGATTTGGAGGGCTTCGGGTCGCTATTGTAAGTATGGCTGTAGAGAGTATGGGCTTGCTAATTCTTTGGTTAGCTACGAATCCTCATATTGCTGTGTTAGGAGCATCATTTACCGGTTTAGGGTTCTCGCTGATCTTTCCTGCTCTAGGAGTAGAGGCGGTAAGTCGTGCCTCTGCATCCAACAAAGGATCAGCTTTAGGGGCTTATGGCTTATTCATCGACATTTCGTTAGGTGTGACCGGCCCTTTAATAGGCTTAGTAGCTAAAGGACTGGGGATGAACTATATTTTTCCTTTCAGTATGGCTATGGTATTAATTGGCTTGGTAACTTGTGTGATACTGAAAGAAAACACTGGTCGGGAAATAGATACCGCGATGGACTTAACGACGGATAACCCTTAAATATTCATTTTCCAAGGTAAGCTTTAGGCTGCCTAAGTTGTAACATTCGATGGTAATATTACTCCAAAGAAAAATTTAATGCGTCAATCACATGAACAAAATAGCGGTAATCGTTAAAGTATTTTTTTTCAGTTGTTTTTTGTTTTTTCATCCTATAAAACAATCACTCGCACAACACTATCAATATGCTGTTAATCTTAATCAGACGAAGGAGGATAAAGTCGAGGTTTCTCTCATTCCACCGAAATCACAAGATAAAGAAGTCATATTTTCTTTTCCAAAGATTATTCCAGGCACCTACGCAATAAGTGATTATGGCAAATTTATCTCAAATGTAGCGGCATTTGACAGACGGGGTAAAAAACTTCGCGTTGCACGACTTAATGACAATCAGTGGAAAATATCAAAAGCTAGACGTTTGCATACAATAAAATACACCGTAAATGACATTTTTGATGCTGATACACCACATGATATTTATCCAATGGCTGCTACAAACATTGAAGAAGGGAGAAACGTCATAATCAATGCTCCGGGCTTTTTTGGATATTTAGAACATCATACGAAGATTCCCGTTCAAATAACCATTGATAAGCCCAATAATTTCTTTGCATCGTCAAGTAGCCTGCCCATATCATCAAATATTCAGCAAGATGTGTTTAAAATGGAAAACATTGACGATCTTTATGATACACCCATTATGTATGGAATTGCTGATACTGCATCATTGAAAGTAGGCAATTGCGACGTATTAGTTTCAGTTTATTCTCCCAATAAACAAATTCATGCAAAAGAGATTATATCCTGGCTTGGCGATTTACTTAGGGCGGCAAAAGGCTATTTAGGAGGTAAGCTTCCAGCTGACCGTTACGCGTTTCTGTATTATTTTAAAGACCCAAAGATAAAACACTCATTTAAACCGGGACTTGCAGGGGCTTTGGAACATACCACATCATCATTTTACTACCTTCCGGAGTTGCCGGCCAATCAATTAAAAAAAATTGTGACAGACGTGTCGTCACACGAATTTTTTCATATAATAACCCCTTTAACTATAGCATCGAAGGAAGTTAAAGAGTTTAATTACAGCCATGTTGCCCTATCTAAGCATTTATGGCTATACGAAGGCACTACTGAATATACAGCTCATCATGTGCAGGTTAAGTATGGCCTTAACTCTGAGCAGGAGTTTTTAGATAAATTATCGGAAAAAATTGTTGATTCTCGAAAAAATTACAATGATAAGTTGTCATTCACAGAACTAAGTAAACACGCGGCAAGCACTTATGCCAATCAATATGGTAACGTCTATCAAAAGGGAGCATTGATTGCCGCTTGTCTAGACATCTATCTTTTACATCTATCAGACGGCGGATACGGTTTGAAAAACCTAACTCATGACCTTGGAATACGTTTTGGAAAAAATAGCTATTTTAATGATGACCAATTATTTGATGAAATAGAGAAATTAAGTTATCCTGAAATTAAACAATTTCTCATCAGGTATGTTCAGGGAACGGAACCCATTCCATACGATTATTACTTTGGGTTAGCCGGTATACAATATACTTCTGATCATACAAGGCTTTTAATTCCTAATGAGCAGGCAGATACAAACGCACGTCATATACGGAAGATATGGCTGACTCCTCAAGTAAACTAGCATAAGGAGAATAAATCTATCATAGATAGAATTAATGAACACCGGAAAAAAGACAAGTCTCCTAACTTTACTTAAGCCATATAGGCTTTTGCTCTTATTATTGATGCTTCTCGCTTTGATAAGTAACGGTTTAAACCTATGGATTCCCAAAATAATAGGTGAAGGTATTGATGCTTATAACAATCAAAGTTTTTCTTACTACCAAACATTTATACGTTTCGGCTTGGTGGTTTTCATTGTTTTCATCTTCTCTTATTTGCAGATCATCATACAAACCTTTACCTCTGAACGTGTCGCAAGAGATTTACGAAGGCAAATAACAGAAAAAATTGCCGCGCAGGATTTTTCTTATATTAAGGCTGCTAATCCATCAAAATTGCTGACAAACCTTACCGCCGACGTTGATTCAATTAAGTTGTTCATTGCCCAGGCGGTTGTCTCCATCGCCTCCTCAATTTTTATTATAATAGGCGTTAGCATTTTATTGTTTACTATAAAGTGGGAATTGGCACTGGCGGTTATCGCCATTATACCGATTATCGGCGGAACATTCTTTTGGATACTCCGAAAAGTACGGGTACTTTTTATCCAAAGTAGGAGTGTAATCGATCGATTGAACAAAACAATCAACGAAAGCATTTTGGGCGCTGCAATTATAAGAGTTGTCAATTCCCAACAACTCGAGTATGATAAATTCTTAGCTAGTAATCAGCAAGCGAAGCATTATGGACTTTCTATTTTAAAGCTTTTTGCAAGTCTAATTCCGGTTATCGTATTTACCGCCAATATGGCAGGTTTGATTATTTTGTTACTAGGAGGGCATTTTGTTATCACCACAAGTATGAGTCTTGGTGATTTTGCTGCCTTTAATAGTTATTTAGCGCTTCTTATTTTTCCAATTTTAGTAATTGGATTCATGAGTAACGTGATTGCACAGGCTACGGCTTCTTATGATCGGATACGAACGGTTTTGGAGGCGCCTACGAATAAGAAAAACGGCAATCTAAAAGAAGGCGTAAATGGAGAGATTTGTTTCCAATCTGTCTACCTAAATATTGAGCAGAAACCGATACTAAAAGATATTTCATTTTGCTTAAAGCCGGGATCAAAAACAGCTATTATTGGCCCCACTGCCGCAGGAAAGACGCAACTGCTTTATTTGTTAATGGGGCTCTCAAAGCAAGATGCAGGAACGATCACATTCAATGGGCATTCAATAGAAGAATACGAAGAAACGTATTTTCATGATGAAGTAGGTTTTGTTTTTCAAGACAGTATTCTGTTTAATATGAGTATTCGCGAAAACATCGCCTTCAACAAGACCGTAACTAATGAGTACTTGCAAATGGCCGTTAAAACTGCTGAGCTGAATGAATTCGTAAATAGTCTGCCGAATAAGCTGGACACCATGCTATCAGAAAGAGGTTCGGATCTGTCAGGTGGGCAGAAACAGCGCATCATGTTAGCAAGAGCATTATCGCTCCATCCTCAGATATTACTTTTAGACGATTTTACAGCACGTGTAGATAGTTTAACGGAGAAAAATATATTGAGAAATATCAACGAAAACTATCCAAATTTAACGTTGATCTCCGTCACACAGAAAGTCACAACCGCCGAGCATTATGATCAAATTATACTGTTAATGGAAGGTGAAATTATCGCCATCGGAAAACACCAAGAATTAATGCGCTCAAGTCCCGAGTATGTACAGATTTTTACCTCACAGCAAAGTACGAGCGATTATGAACTATAACTTACATGATGAAAGTGGATCCGGTAAGCGGGAATCGTCCATGGCCGCTTTGAAAGGCATTTTTGGTCTGGTTATGCATGAGCGAGGGAAACTGATATTGGCTTTTTTGGCTATGTTAATGAATTCCTTTCTGAATCTACTGAGTCCATTCTTTATTGGGTATACGATTGATCATTATGTGGTAACAAAACAGTACCCTGGAGTACTACTGTTTTCGGGTATTTTGCTGATTATGTACCTCATACTGCTCTTAACCAGTTACCTTCAAACAAAACTTATGGGCGGTGTTGGGCAGCGATTACTATTCACGCTACGTAATGCTGTATTCAACAAGTTGCTACAATTACCGATAGCCTTCTTTAATCAGAATAAAGCAGGCGATCTAATCTCCCGCATTAACAACGATACCGATAAACTTAATCAGTTTTTCTCTCAGGCCCTCACGCAGTTTATCAGTAGCATGGTCATTATGTTTGGTGCCGGCGTCTTTCTGCTGATCATTAATATTCAGTTGGGCTTAGCCGCTTTAGCACCAGCCTTATTCATTCTCATTTTTACCAAAGTTGTATCTCCCTGGGTAAAAAAACGGAATGCGGAAAGCCTGAGAGCAGCAGGGGATATGAGTGCGGAAATACAGGAAAGTTTAGGGAACTTTAAAGTTATCATTGCCTTTAACCGTCGTGACTACTATAAAAAAAGGTTTCAAGAAGTCAATCAACAAAACTATCGCACCGCCTTCCGAGCGGGTTTAGCTAACAACATCTTCTTGCCTATTTATAGTTTTTTTTCTAGCATAGCACAGCTAATTGTCTTAACATACGGAATCTATCTGATTAGCGTGAACGAATTAACGATTGGACTATTAGTAAGCTATCTCGCTTATGTAGTTAATTTTTACAATCCATTGCGACAACTGGCCTCTTTGTGGTCAAGTTTTCAGGTTGCCATGGCTGGTTGGGACCGAATAGCTCGGATATTATCGTTGGAAACCAATTTAAACGTAATACCAAGCACTGGCACTAATTCGAAAGACTGTTTATTGGAGTTTAACAATGTCTACTTCTCTTACCCAAATGGCAAGGAAATTTTGCATGATATCAATTTTAAACTATTACGTGGAAAGACGTATGCACTAGTAGGACCAACGGGAGGTGGGAAAACGACTACAGCATCCCTAATGGCACGTTTATATGACCCCACAGAGGGACACGTTTTTCTCGATGGTCAGGACATTAGAGCATACAGTTCTTCAGAGCGGTCAAAAAAAATTGGCTTTATTCTGCAAGAGCCGTTTTTGTTTACCGGCACGGTAGGCGAAAATATTCTTTATGGAAATGAACTGTATGCGACTTATGACAGCACAGCGTTACATGAATTGATCAAGGATCGAGGATTAGAAGACTTAATTGCTGTTTTTGAGAGCGGCTTGGATACGCCTATTACATCCCAGGAAGATGGTATCAGCTTGGGGCAAAAACAGGTGATCGCATTCATTCGTGCGGTACTCAGAAATCCTGACATTCTTATACTAGATGAAGCGACAGCCAATATTGATACGATTACAGAACGATTGCTCGAGAAAATCCTGAGAAAACTGCCAGCGCATACTACTTTAGTTATTATAGCACATCGATTAAATACGATTGAAAATGCAGATGAAATTTTCTTCGTTAACTTAGGAAAAGTCACCCCTGCAGGTTCATTTGCAGAGGCTGTAAATCGCTTGTTGAACGATAAAAAAAATAGCTAGATCGGGCTGAATCCAACTATCTGCTTCATTTTTCATTAATTGTCGAATTGTGCTTAAGAATTTTTAGATCGGCAATATGATCGGTTAATCGGGACGAGACATAAATATCAAAAACAAACATCAGCGCACCACATAAAATCAATGCAATAGCAACCCCCTGTTTTCCGGATTCCGGTTTGGCGCGTAGTAATAAAAATAAGGCCAATACAGCAACACACATTTCAATAACTACCCTCGTTCTACTCTCTTTGCGGAAAACTTCTGCCTTCCTTATCTCCATATCGTAACGGATGATCTCTTTTGTTTCTTGACTAACTTTCTTTAACGCATCTTTGTAAAATCCTATTCCGATACCGGCAAACAGAAATGAAAAAAGTACGATTATAAGTATAAAACCAAATGAAAACGGCGTTTTTTTTACCGTAAGAAAAAAAACGCTAAGCACTAAAACTATCAAGTTTAATAAAAGAAGCTTAGTTCCTGTATCGAGTACCGTTTTGTAATAATCTACAATTGCTTCCATAGCTTTCGTTTCGTTCGACTTCTTACAATATTAATCAACAACTTTTTTATATCCAGTGAAAATCATTTTTTGAAGAGCATGTCTGACAATGGACTGACTAAAGCAGTAAAGATAATTTTTTTAATCTGACTATTTTATTTGAAAAGTCAAATAGTTAAATTGCAATGTTTTTTATTAGGTTACCGATTATGGAAAAAGAATTGTCCTTATTTCACCAGTCCTCGACTGCAGTTCTTGATGAGTTAGATTCATTCAAGTTTCGTTTCTCTGTACATGAAATGCAAGATTTACATGAAGCTGTTATGTTGAACAGTCCCATAAGAAGTGAATTTTTCTATATTTTCGTCGTCAAAGCAGGCGAAATTTACTTTAAGCTGAATCGAAAGGAATATCACGCAACAGCAGGTGAGTTATGTGTTATTCCTCCATCCGCTTTGATTGAGGTGTCTGCCATTCTGCCAAAGAGTGAAGCCATTGGTATTGCATTCTGTCCCGATTTTTTCTTAAGTCTGGGTCTTCATTACAGCCATCCGCAGATTCTCGAAATTTTCGCACCTGAGCCATCTCCCATCATAGCGGTAGGAGCAGACGAATTGACAACATTAGACTGGCTACTAAAACGGTTGAAGCAAATTAATTATCCAAAATCCGATCATTTGTTCCAAGAAGAGGTCTTAACCAATACGTTTTCACAATTTATATATGAACTGACTCAAGCCTACCATCGGAATAAGGTTGGAACACAGATAAAGCTTCGTCGCAAAGAGAATCTGGTGCTTCTTTTTTTTAAAGAAGTATCAAAATATTACAAAAAGGAGAGGGGAGTTCAGTTTTATGCAAACTTATTATTTATCACACGTAAATATTTAAGCAAAACAGTTAAACAGGTTACCGGAAAAACACCTGGTTTTTTTATTGACGAGGCCGTAATAAAAGAAGCAAAAATGCTACTGGCTGATCCTAAGTTAAGTATTAGTGAAATTGCTCAATCATTGAATTTTGCCGATCAATCCACTTTCGGAAAATTCTTTAAAAAACAGGTAGGATTGGCACCGACCTCATTCAGAATATAGTCAATTTAGGCGTCTTTTAGACTAAAAATAGCGTCAAAAGAGCCTTTATAGTCTGTTCAAACTGTAAGATATTTGAGTAAACTTTAAAAGAGAATAGAGATATGATTTACAATAAAAACATTCGGGAGAGAATTATCGATACAGCTGTTGAACGTTTTAATCACTACGGCGTTGCCAAGACAACAATGGCTGAAATTATACAAACCGTTGGTATCTCGAGCGCAACAATGACGCTTTATTTCTCAAACAAAATCGAGCTAATTGCCGAAATTGTAAAACATACTTTGCAAGAGGAACGCGAACAGATTAATCGGCTTATCCCCAAGGGTATGCGTGTTTTACCTTCAATTTATAAGCTCCTGGAAATAAGAGAAAGAACGAGGGGTAAGTATAACCACACACAACTGATTTATGGTTATGATGGGGTGTACTCGGGTTTACCCGAATCTGTTTTGACAATGATTAAATCCGCAGACGTAAAGCAGCTTACCCTCATTTTAAGGAGGGGGCTTAGAAGCGGTGAGCTCAAAGATTTTCCATTACAATCCATTGCGACACTATATGCTGAACTATTGTACGGACTAAATTTAGGTGCTAACGCGCGAGTTTGCAGGATGACATTGAGCGACTGTTACAATCCGGAAGAAATCGTAGAAAAGCAAAAGGAAATCAGTAAAATTTTCATTAATGGATTACGTCAACCAGTAAACAACTTTTCTTTGACTTAATTTAAAGTTCTTTATGCAATATTTAGAGAATATGCTTTTTTTGCCTACTTTCGCAGCCTTGCAGAAACAATGGTTGTTTCTGTTTAAATATTAAGCAAAAATGCAAAAATTCAATGAATTAAAGGAATTGATTGCTGCAGCAGAACAAGATGCGGTAGCTTTCTATGAAAAGGGAAACAAGGCTGCGGGTACTAGATTACGTGGAGCATTACAGCAAACAAAAACCTTAGCGCAAGATATTCGTAACGAAGTTACCGCTAAGAAAAACGAAAGCAAATAAGTATTTTATTCAGCTCTAGGCCCGATCACTTGCAGTGATTGGGCTTCTATATACGTCCGATCTTCTTGTTGACTCCTTATTTAGTTCATTATTAAAAGACGCGTTCAAACTCCGCCTTACGCGCGTCACAAGTCGGACAATTATAATCTACTAACAAATCAAATGAGGTTCCCGGACTAATCGAATTTATCGAGTCACCATATAAGGGATCATATCGGGTAAAGCAGTGCTTACATTGATAAATTTGCGCAGGAGCATCGTTCTTTTTACTATTTACTTCCTTTTTTGGAGTAACAGAAAGCCGTAATGTACTATGCATCTCATAATAGACATTACACAATCGGATCAGAAGTTCACCTAATTCTTTTATATCACCGGCACTTCCATAATTAACAAATTCTTTGGAATTCGGGTTGAAGTTAGATGTATGCATTACATGATATAACGTTTCTTCCGAAATTTCTTTTTGTATGATAATGGAACCAAAAAGTCCTGTCTGCTTACTGATTTTAATAGCAAAGCAAAGTTTCGACGTCCGGAGATCAGCCTCTTCAAATGCCTTTACCAGCAACCACTTTAGCTCTTTTGCCTCGTCTGAACGATCTTCCAGTTGCCAATTTAACTCATTGGAGGCATGCCGTACATTGATACGATATTTGTTTAACAACACACTCCATCGAATCCTGTAGGATGGAAGGATATTCTTTATCAAAATTGTTTTCCAAGGTGTTGTATATAACTGGCCTATTCTACAATCCATGCACAAGGTACAGATCTCGATTAAAAAGTCTACAAAAAAATTTTCCCACCTTCTGTATATGCCTAACCAAAGCTTATGTTCACCATAATAATTGATCCCCTCATAAAAAGGAAGATGAAAATCGGTGTGCGTCATGGGAAGATCATAGTACTGCGTATGAAAATCCGCCATTCTGTTTAGCATTTGCACAAGCTGATCCCCATCTGCATTCGGCTTATTATAAAAAAGATGATCGTTATCCATGATAATAAGCTCCAATAGACGACTTATCTCCGCGATATCAGCTGAATAAATAAGAGAAGGCCAAGGATAGATTTTATTTGTTTTCGGAAAACGAACGTGTAAATACCAGTGGTTGCTAATATCCGAAGAAATGAAGTTAAAATTCCCGGTAAAAAAAGGAATCAGGTTTTGATGGCGATCAACGATATTAATTTTCAATCTGGGATGATAATTGAACGAATCCAAGATGTCCTTGTAAACACCTTCCCTTAACCATCCGATAGGAGCAAAGACTTCCTCTGTAACGTACGAACTGACGATGTTTGGATAATCATCTCCATTTACCTCCATGATGGTGTTGGGGATATTGAGCCGGAGATGATGCAAATGTTCAGTAGCAGCGCTAAAAAGTAATTGTTGGCGATTACCGAAACTAACGGTCTCGATTCCGAGTTCTTGGAGAACTTTAAGAACACGCAATAAATTGCCGGCAGAAATGATTCCTCCCGGCAAGTTTATTTTGACGATATATTGTTCCTTTGCTTTCATTTGTTTTATATTATTGCGTGCATTTCAAGCACCTCGGAGAGTATCCTCTTTACCTCCGGCTTACACGATCCACAGCCTGATCCGGCACCTGAGTTAGTACATAGCGAATTCAAATCCCGGCTTCCTTCGTTGATTTTCTGTTTTAGATTGCCTTCGCCAACATTATTACAACTACAAACTAATTTACCAATTACCGGTTCTGCCGTTTTTCCGCTTCGCAATAACTTCAGTCTTTGTTCACCCAGTTCTAATTTCTTTTCTATTAAATCTTTGTACTCCAAAAATTCCGATTTGTCACCTATCAGTATAGTACCGACCAAGCGGTCTTGGTAGATAACACATTTTTTATAATAGCGCTGGGCCCGATCTGTAAAAGTCACTTCCTCATAGCCTGGCTGCCCGCTCGGCGCGGTTGGCAGGCCAATACTGCATAGATGAAAGCCGTGAATTTTGATGATGTTCATAAATAAACTACCCTGGTAGATACGCGCAACATCGCCATTTAGATAGTCGGCTACGACGTTCGCCTGCTGCTCGGCAGCGGCTGTGATACCGTATAGCGTATCCTCGTATTCTGCAATCTCTCCAATGGCGAATATAGCGGGATCATTCGTTTCCATGCGCCCATTTACGGTTATTCCACGTTTATAGGTCAAGCCGCAATCTTTTGCTAATTCAATATTAGGTGTGGTACCTATTGCGAATATAAGGGCGTCGCAATCAATCTTCCGTCCGCTTTTTAAGCCCACACCCGTTAAATACTTGCTCCCGTAGTATAGTTGAATTTCATCTTCATAATAAATGTCGCAGCCTTGATCGACCATTTCTTCATGTAATAACTGGCTCCCCAGTGTATCAAGTTGCCTATTTAGGAAACGGGACACACGTTGAACAATCGTGACGCTTAGGTGTATACTTCGCAACGATGCTGCCATTTCCAGCCCTAACAGTCCACCTCCTACAATAACAACATGTCCATTTGGTGGTAAATAGCTTTTGAATTCATCTGCATCGGAGCGGCTACGCATCGTAAATATTCCCTGCAAAAGCGGAACCCCCTTGGGGAGCGTTGGTCTACTTCCAGTTGCTAAAATAAGTATATCATAGCGTGTTTTTACACCTCTCGAATCTGTTACCTTTTTTGATTCACGATCTATCCCCGTGACGGTTATCCCTTTAAGAAGTGTTATTCTGTAATCTTTCTCTTCCTCTTCGCTCATCTTCAACAACTGCTCCCAGTTTTGTTCACCGCTAATGTAATCCGGTAACATAACCCTATTATAGAATGAGGTGTTTTCCTTGCTGAAAACGATAATTTCGTCGATCTGATTTTTTTCACGATAAGATTTAATAAAACCAAATGCCCCAGCTCCGGCTCCAACGATCACAATGCGTTGCTTTGGTTTGAAAAATTTCTCAATACGAACGGCGCAAAATTTAAAATCCGGTTCTTTTGAAATGGGATCTAATAGATTATTCGTTAAATTGTTGGTTCGATTAAGGTCACTGTTCAATATTTTTCCCCAATGCATTGGCAAGAAAACCACACCTTTTTTTATCCCTTTATCTAGTTTACAAGGCACACTTGTTTCTCCTCTACGCGACTTTACATGAGCAATATCGTTTTCCCTTAATCCCAATTCTCGCGCATCATCAGGATGTATACTGAGGTAAGCCCGAGCTATGTGCTGGTTTAATTTGTTTACTTTTCCGGTTTTGCTTCTTGTATGCCATTGGTCGCGTATTCTTCCTGTCGTGAGAATAAAGGGATAATCGTCGTCGGGCTTTTCACTTCCTAATGAGGTTGATGCAGCATAAATTTTTGCTCGTTTATTATTGGTATAGAACTTAAGGTCTGTGAAAAGGCGGGGTGTTGACTTTTGTTCTGTGTATGGCCACTGGATACTTCTATTGCTCCTTAAGATATCATAAGTCAATTCGCTGATATCGATATTCATTCCTTTTGTTAATTGGGCATGTTCTAGATAAACAGCTTCAGCATCAGGGAAATCAAATCCTTTGAACTGCATTTTTTTTGCAAATCGGCAAAATATCTCTTGGTCAGATAAGGCTTCACCTGGAGGCCTATTTACCTTGGGGAGGTAAGTAATGCGACGCTCGGAGTTAGTCATTGTTCCTTCCTTTTCGCTCCAAGCGGCAGCAGGTAAAATCACATCTGCATACGCAAGTGTTTCCGATTTACTACTTATTTCCTGTACTACTACAAATTTCGCATTTTTGAGAGCTTGCTCTGCTTTCCGCACGTCCGGCAAGCTGATTAGCGGGTTCGTGCAACTAATCCAAATAGCCTTCAATGTACCTTCATTGAGCGCATCGAACATTTGAGTAGCGGTAAGCCCGGGCTTTGAATCAATTGTTTTTCCTCCCCAAAAGACCTGCAAATCTTCTCTGTGTTGCGGATTATTTAGATCCCTGTGTGCCGGAAGTAAATTAGCTAAACCACCTACTTCCCGTCCACCCATAGCATTCGGTTGGCCGGTAAGCGATAAAGGACCGGAGCCAGGTTTCCCGATTGTACCTGTCAGTAGGTGTAAGTTCAGTAAACTGACGTTTTTATCGACCCCCACGACGCTTTGATTCAAGCCCATTGTCCACATACTTAAAAATGCATTGGCAGATCCAATGTACTCAGCGGCCCTATAGATATAGTCTTCACTGATACCACATATATCCGATGCCTCACTGACGGAAATTGTCAAAACTAGGTCCCTTAATTCTTCAAAACCGTCAGTATGCGACTCAATAAAGTTCCAATCCACTTTGCCCGCCTCGATGAGGAGTTTTGCAATGACATGGAATAGTGTAACATCTGTACCTGGTTGTATCTGCAAATGCAGATCGGCTATAGCGCAACTATCAGTAACACGCGGATCTATGACAATAATTTTAACAGCTGGATTGCCGGCTTTGTGTTTCTCAACTCTACGCCAAATGATGGGGTGACACCATGCGGGATTCGCCCCTGCAACCAAAATGCAATCACTTAACTCGATATCATCATAACACACCGGTACACTGTCTTCACCTAACGTCATTTTATAAGCCGCAACGGCGCTACTCATGCATAGTCTCGAGTTAGTGTCAATGTTATTGGTTCCAATAAAGCCTTTCACTAATTTATTCAGCACATAATATTCTTCGGTTAGAAATTGGCCTGACGCATAAAAGGCAACACTGTTTGGACCATACTTTTTTATGAACGTTTTAAATACTGCGGCCGTGCGTTCAAGTGCAGTGTCCCAATCTACACGCTGTAAAGGCATATCTTTGTGGTACCGCATTTGGGGAAATAGTAAACGATCACTTTGATCATTCACAGTATGATGAAGATTCATACCTTTGCTACAAAGTAAACCTTTATTTGAAGGATGGCTCTCGTCGCCTCTTACACGAATAGTTCCATCAGATTGTTTTTCAATAACAACACCACATCCCACCCCACAATAGCAGCAGGTGCTTTTTAATTCTTTTGAACTGTTCTTAGCATCTTTCATGTAAGATTGATTAAGCCTGTATAATCAATTCTGTGTCTTCCACCAAACCTGATTTCGATTTTTTAAATGGGGTAGCGAAAATCACGAAAGCCACACCGAGAATAATAAAGCCTATATATTGGAAAGCTTCGGTATAGGTGATCTGGTTTGACTTAAAAAGGAAGCCGAAAAACATTCCGCCCGCATTACCACCGGCCCCTACAATGCCACTGATAAGTCCAACATTCTTCTTGTTTACAAACGGTGTGATGGCATATGTAACTCCGTTTGCCATTTTTAAGAATAGCGCAAAGGTCAACATGGAGACGATAGCAAAAAGAAATGATCCTGCCTGAGCAAACAACAGAACACCAAGACCTTCCAATAGCAGTACGAGGCCAAGCAGCACCCCTTTACCTCTAATTCCGTAAGATAATCCCACTTTATCCGCCGCTATCCCTCCTAAGGCGCGTGCAAATAAATTCATAAAACCAAAGATGCCTGCCCAGAATCCTGCACTACTTTGAGAAAGAGAAAACGCGTCCACAAAATGAAGTGCCGCAACGTTATCAAAAGTTATCTCCATACCAAAACACATCGCATAAGCAAGTGTTAATGCCCATATGCGCCAATCTTTTAAAACTTTCCAATCCGTTTTATGATTTTGTTTTGTATGTCGATCAATTTCATCAAAGTTACCGGCAGGCGTATCTTTGGTGTATCGCCAATAGAGAAAAGCGACGATCAACATCAGTATACCGGGAACAATCATCGCGTAACGCCATGCATACGCCGGCCCGTAACCAAACCCAACAATACCGGCAAATATCAATGGCATAACCATATTGGTTACCCCTCCACCTAAGTTACCCCAACCGCCTGTAATGGCATTTGCAGTTCCTTTAATATTCGCTGCGAACATCATACTGGTATGGTATTGAGTGATGACAAAGGATGCGCCGATAACCCCGATAGCTAAACGAAATAGAAGAAAGGTCTCATAAGAACGCGCTAATCCAACCGAAAACACCGGCACGGAACCGATTATAAGAAGCCAGACGGCAGTTTTCCGAGGCCCTAGGATATCGCATAATCGGCCAATAATTAAGCGTGCTATGATTGTAGATGATACGGAAGCAATAATGATATTTCCGACCTGTTCTTTTGTAAGCCCCATTTCATCCCTGATAGTGGGCATTAGTGGAGCAAGACCAAACCATCCAAAAAAGCAAATAAAGAACATAAGCCAAGTTATGTGGAAGGTGCGCATCTGTAGTCCTTTTAGACTGAACAAGGGCAGTTTTTTTAAAGGTTGGAGAGTCGAGGCTTTCATAAGCATAATGTTAAATTGATTGTTGACTAAAAAGCGTAAAATGAAATTAAATCGTTTTTTTTAAGTATTCGATTCGCACGATGATGACGTGCTATACCATCGGCAAATAGACCAAGTCGTACATCACCGGAACCATTGATTGGGATAGGCGCTAACTTATGTTCCTCAGAAAATTGAACAGGAAAAAAATCGTCGAAGGTTGACTTTCCAATCCGATCACATGCCAACGGAAACTTAACTGAGCTAGTTGGTTTGGAATTTAAGAAAGATCTAATAAACAATATATAGGTTGTCAAACACGAAAATGGATTCCCGGGTATACCAAACACCAAACAGCCACTGGGAAGTTTTCCGCACCATAATGGCTTTCCGGGCTTTATCGCTACATGATGAAAGAGCAATTCTGCTCCGAGTGTTTTCATAACGGTTGGCACCAGGTCGCGATCACCGGCAGAAACCCCACCGTTAACGAGCATGATGTCACTATCCATGCGTTCCATAAAACCTTTATACAGATCGGCTTCAGTATCTTTAATATGCCGAATGGATTCAGGTATAATGCCGTCTTTAGCCAATAAAGCCGTTAAGAGATATTGGTTACTATTTCGTATTTGCACTTCATTTGGACTTTCTTCCAGTCCTACAATTTCGTCGCCCGTTGTAAAAACGCTGACCTTCGGCTTACGGAAAACCACGGGATTAGTTACACCAAGTGTCGCCAATAAACTTATTATAGAAGGCGTTATGTAAGTATTGTATGGGATAACCACTTCGCCACTTTGCAAATCTTGTCCGCGTAAAGCAATATTTGCATGGCTTTTGATCTTTTCATGATGAACAATTGACGCCTTGTTTGCGACATATAGCAAATCTTCGTTACGCACGATCGTATCAGCAGAAGATGGCACTGCAGCCCCTGTCATAATTTTATAGCAATTTCCATGGGTTAATACCCCATCACTAGCACTCCCTGCATAAATAACCTCCTGAATGTTAAAATTTTGCACACCGTCTAAATAATCTTGAAAACGAATAGCAATACCATCCATGGCTGCCCGATTATAGGGAGGATAGGGCCTGTCAGCTCTTACCTCTTGAGCCAAGCGATAACCCAAGGCATCAGAAAGACAGATTGTCATCTGATGGAGTTTTTTTGTGCTTGAGGAAATAAGCCGTAAGGCGTCTTCGTATGAAATCATGGCTTCTCGTCGCGTTTAATAACTTTTGATTTTCGCAAACCCTTGTTCTACGATTTTATACGTAAAGAGAGGTTTATCGTGATCAAATTTAGCATAAAAAAATCTATATACGCAAATTTTTACGTAAATTATTGTTTTATATTAAGTAAATATACTTATTTTTGATAAGTCAATTGAAAGTAAAGCACTACAGTTGACAATTAAGGGGTTCAAAATAAATAAAGAAGTAGGATGAAAAGACCGAAGATTACATTGGTGGGTGCGGGTCCCGGAGATCCGGAATTACTAAGTCTTGCGGGTGCTCGCGCACTCGAAACAGCGGATGTTGTTTTGTACGATGCGCTGGTTAATCCCGCAATCTTAGCATACGCAAAAAAAAATATAAAAAAAATATTTGTTGGAAAGAGAGCGGGGTGTCATTCCTATGTTCAAGACAATATTAATAAAATGTTAGTTGATTTTGCCAATAGCTATGGACATGTAGTACGTTTAAAAGGTGGCGATCCTTATATTTTTGGACGTGGAAGCGAGGAGCTTCAATTCGCCAAATCGAAAAATATTGAAACTTCCGTTATACCGGGAGTTTCCAGTGCTATCGCAGTTGCGGAATTAGCAGGCATTTCGCTTATAAATAAAAACGGTTCTTCTGACTTCTGGGTAATTACCGGTTCAACAAAGGATGGGGGCTTATCAAGGGATTTATATCTTGCCGCCAAATTAGATCAAACCGTTGTAATATTAATGGGAATCCAGCATATAGAAAAGATTGTTGAGCTTTATAAAATGGAGGGCAGGGGCAGTTTACCCATAGCGATTATCCAAAATGGCTCACTGGATAATCAGCGCATGGTATTTTCTACTATTGAAACGGTTCTACACGAGATTGCTGATAAGCAAGTTCTAACACCGGCAATTCTTGTTATCGGGAAATCGGCGGCAATCGAGCGGTGTTAACCCGTTGCTAATCGACTCTCTAAAACTTCTTCCACCGAAAAGGCCGCAGCCTTCAACATCCGTACGCAGGGATTTATGACAACAAGCTTGTATTGATCTTCCGCTAATCTGTCTTGTATTTCCATTAACGTATAACAATCAACACCGCCGCCAAAATCGTTTACAAGGACAGGTGTCTCTTGATGCCGATAGATACTAATAATAGTTGCCATGAATTTTAAGGCATCTATATTTATGTGTTTAATTGCCATTGCAGCATTTGAAGAAGCTACCGCATGAATTTTTTCAACCATTTCTTTTACAGATGGATAAAAAAAACGGGCATCACATACCCAAAAGCTTTCATTACGGTTTCGAATGGTTAAAGGGAAATGGTTCTGTCCTGCAATTCTATTAACCACGTTCACACCGGGAATAATCGATAGCTGATATCCGATCCCTTTTAGATAGCAGACTATCGACCCTTCCTCCTCACTGATGTCGGTATCATTACCACTAATGTGTACAATGTTGCTTGGCAGTCTATCCGGACGGGCTGACAAATAGCTACGAAGTTCATTTATATGGAGTTTAATACTGTTTACAGGTACCAGCTCATTGATTTCATCCGAAATAGCTGAATCGACCACCAAAAATTGTGCTTCGGCAATACATTTCGCCGCTTTTACGGTAAGAAAGCGAAGGTCTTCGGCATCCTTTATGAGTGTGTATTTCATAACATCTTATTTTTAAGTAAAAATACGTAAAATATTTTGCTTTTCATTTGCTATTTTAAAAATATATTCCTTTTTTTGATAAAAATTAAGTTTATATACGTAAAACACCTCTGATATGAAAATTATTATCGTTGGAAATGGCATGGTTAGTTACAAGTTTTGCGAAAAAATACGTAAAAAATCAAACAGTAACCACATCGAAATTACCGTTTATGGAGAAGAACATCGTCCTGCGTACGATAGAGTTCATCTGAGTGAATATTTTTCGGGAAAATCAGCCGACGATTTGCTGTTGGCACCTACCGGCTGGTACAATGAACATCATATTAAATTGGTGACTGGGGAGTTGGTTACCGAAATTGATCCGACAAAAAAGAAAATAACCACTCATAAAGGAACAAGCGATAGTTACGATAAACTTATACTGGCAACCGGTTCATCTCCTTTTATCCCCCCTTTGCATGGAATCGATAAAACGGGCGTTTTTGCCTACCGAACTATCGAGGATTTACAACAGATGGAGATCTACGGCAAAACAGCAAAAAAAGCAGTTGTCATAGGTGGTGGCCTGTTGGGATTAGAGGCAGCTAAAGCCTTGCTGGATATGGGACTGGAAACGCATATTGTGGAATTTGCAGACCGCTTAATGCCACGTCAATTAGATGTAAGGGGAGCCTTCATATTGCGCAATAAGTTATCAGCGCTCGGCTTACACATACATACGTCAAAAAGCACCAAGGAAATATTAGGAACTGACAAAATCGCTGGACTTGCCTTTGCAGATGGAAGTATATTGGATTGTGATATGTTGGTTATTTCCGCCGGGATAAGACCCCGGGATGAATTGGCTTCTAAAAGTGGGATACAAACGGGCAGCAGGGGTGGAATTTTGGTAGATAACCATTTGCAAACCAATTTCCCGGATATCTATGCGATCGGAGAGGTGGCATTACATAATGAAATGATCTATGGATTAGTAGCCCCAGGTTACGAAATGGCCGAAGTCGTGGCTTCCAGGCTATGTGGGGACTATGACAAATCATTTACCGGCTTTGACATGTCAACTAAACTTAAATTAATAGGTGTTGATGTTGCAAGTTTTGGAGACGCACTGGATCCAGAAGAGGAGTGTGTTCCCATTGTTTTTGAAAATAAAGCGAAGGGTGTCTACAAAAGAATTAATGTAACAAGAGATGGTAAGTACCTTAAAGGAGGAATTCTGGTAGGCGAGGCGGATTCTTATAACATGCTTTTACAAATTGCACAAAACGGTTTGCCTTTACCGGAAGATCCTGCTGATTTGATTCTGGGAAGTCGCAGTGCGGGACAAAGCAGTGGACAGGGCGTCGATTCCTTGCCCGATACCGCTCAAATCTGCTCCTGCGAGGGAATTAGCAAAGGGAACATTTGTGAGGCGATTGCAAAAGATGAATTGACTGATTTAGCAGGAATAAAGAAAGCCACGAAGGCCTGCACAGGATGTGGCGGATGCACACCCCTGGTGGCTGATCTTTTAAAATCTGTTTTGGAATCTCAAGGTAAGGTTGTCAAGAAAACACTATGCGAGCACTTTGCCTATACAAGACAAGAACTATACGACCTCATTAAAATTCAAAATATAAAGAGCTATAGCGAGCTTTTGGGTCGTTATGGCGAAGGTGACGGATGCGAGGTCTGCAAACCGGCAGTAGCATCGTTGCTTGCCAGCATATGGAACGAAGTTATTCTTAAACAAAGTACCATACAAGATACGAACGATCGTTTCTTAGCCAATATCCAGAAGGGTGGCTCTTATTCGGTAGTACCAAGAATACCTGCAGGGGAGATTACGCCGGATAAACTACTAGTAATTGCGCAGGTAGCAAAGAAGTATAACCTCTACACGAAGATTACCGGTGGGCAACGTATAGACCTATTTGGCGCCCAATTGCACGAGCTTCCCGCCATTTGGGAAGAGCTTATTGCAGCCGGTTTTGAAAGCGGTCATGCTTATGGAAAGTCGCTAAGAACCATAAAAAGCTGTGTCGGATCAACTTGGTGCCGATTCGGCGTGCAGGATTCAGTTGGTTTTGCCATAGAAATAGAAAATCGCTATAAGGGTTTACGAGCGCCTCACAAGTTAAAAGGAGCGGTTTCCGGTTGTATACGCGAGTGTGCAGAAGCTCAATCCAAAGATTTTGGAATTATTGCAACAGAGAAAGGATGGAATTTATATGTCTGCGGCAATGGTGGAGCAAGACCGCAGCATGCGCAATTGCTGATTGGAGATATTGATAAAGATAGTTGTATACGCTATTTAGACCGCTTCCTGATGTACTACATTAAAACGGCTGAACCGCTCACACGTACGGCTACTTGGTTGAACAAGTTAGAAGGCGGACTACCTTATTTATATGATGTGGTCGTTAATGATGTGCTGGGTATAGGAGCTGAACTGGAAGTTGAGATGGAAAGCTTAATTGCGAACTATGAATGCGAATGGAAGCATGCTGTCGAAAACGAATCAATAAGGAGACGATTCAAACATTTTGCTAATAGTGACGAAGGCGATCCTTTCCTGCAATTTGAGGAGCTTCGTGGACAACGAATTCCTACTAACTGGAATGTTATTGTGTAACGTTTTAAATGAATAAAAATGCAAAAAATAGATTATTTGAGTTATAAACCATCCGACGAACAACATGTAGATCATTGGTTGAAGGTTGGTACCAGTGATGAGTTTCCGGAAAACGGCGGGCTGTGCTTCAAGCACAGAGAGCTCCAGATTGCCGTATTTAATTTCACTAATCGGAATGAATGGTATGCGTGCCAAAACCTTTGCCCTCATAAAATGCAGATGATTTTATCGAGAGGCATGATCGGCTCGCAGCAAGGAGAACCTAAAGTGGCTTGTCCCTTTCATAAAAAAACCTTTTCATTGAAAACAGGCGAATGTCTAAACGGAGACGAGTGCCATATAACCACCTTTCCTGTCAAAGAGATCAACGGGGAAATATATGTTGGGTTAATAGAAAGAGCAGAACATGCAATTCAGCAGGACCTGAAAGTATAGCAACATAATTCCGGATTATGGATTATAATAAACCAACACAAATCGCTGCAAGTATGATTCAGGCAGGCGTTGATAAGCTTATGTTAGCGAGTAGAGACTTGCTAATCAGGGGTGTGTTGTCCGGTGCCATTTTAGGCTTTGGTACAACCTTAGCACTAACGGCTACGACACAAACCGGACTCGCCATCGTAGGTGCAGCATTATTTCCGGCTTGTTTTATAATCATCGTCTTAATGGGGTTAGAACTTGTCACCGGTAGCTTTGCCGTGCTTCCCATGGCTTACATGGACAAGAAAACAGATGCGCTATCGGTACTCAAAAACCTACTGTTGGTTTTTATCGGCAACTTACTTGGTGGACTTCTCTACGCCTTTCTCTTTTGCCTATCAACCACCCAATTTGGGCACGAGGAAAAGAATGCGGTGGCACTACTCATTGTAAAACTTGCTGAAACGAAAACCTTAACTTATGCTTCTTACGGTTTTGACGGCCTCTTCAGCGCCTTCACTAAAGGTGTCCTCTGCAATTGGATGGTTACAACCGGTATCGTATTGGGCATGAGCTCAACATCTTCTACCGGAAAGATCGTCGCATCATGGTTGCCTATTTTTATATTCTTCGGACAAGGTTTTGAGCATGCAGTTGTAAATATGTTCTTAATTCCAGCCGGCATTATATTGGGCGCGAACGTTTCTTTTGCTGACTGGTGGTTATTCAATCAACTCCCGGTTACATTCGGCAATTTCATAGGCGGCATCCTATTTACGGCACTTCCACTGTATTACTCATTTCATAAAAAAACAAAACAAACCAGCGACATTGAAAAAAGATACCCATCCTCCAAGCGAATACAAACAGAGGTAAAGGAAGAACAATTTTCATAAAGCAGCGTGGTGTATGATAATAACGCAATATTCGTAGCTTTGGATAATACAAACGAATGCCAAAACATCGTGCGAATATATACACAGCATAATCAATTCAGCAGACTAAGAGCGTATTATCTTCTAGCGCTTAGCATTATAGCCTTAAGTATTATCATAGGGCAATTTTTAGTACAAAGGCACTTAAGGGAGCAGGAAAGTGATGCACATATCGTCAACATGGCGGGTAGGCAGCGGATGTTGAGCCAAAAGATAAGCAAACTCATTTTACTAACAAATAGGTTAAACACAAAAGAACGTGACAGCCTTCTAAAAGAGCTCGCTTCCGTTAACGCGGAATGGATCGAGAACAACACCAGCCTACGCTACGGAAATGAAGCGGCAGCCATACCAATCAGTAAAAGCAAAGCGATCAACAGACTTTTTCTTGAAAATCAACCCGTTTTTGATAGCATTTATTTTGCCAGCAACCGTATTTATTCTCAGTTGAAAAATGGCGATAAATCTAGCTATCCACTTCTTGAAAATGATATGCGAACTGTTTTGAAACATGAGCCCATCTTTCTTCGGCATATGGATTCAATCGTGAACACCTATGAAAAACTTGCGTCGGGAAAGATCGTGAAATTGAAACGAACGGAGTATATTCTCTTTGGTATTTCTCTCCTTATAATCATATTGGAAGTACTGTTGATTTTTATACCTACAACACGAAAAGTAAATGAAACACTCATCAAACTAATCAAATCTGAAAGTGATGCCCAGCAAATGAGCAAGGAAATCGGGGCTCTTTATGCTTCACTGGAGGAATCTTATGAACGCATATCAGGCATTACCTTACCCGTTGCGCCCCCCCGTCTGATTGCCAAATCAGATAAAGGCGGAAACCTTTACTATGTAAGCGATTATTATTTACGCAGCTTCTCTCATGAAGAGCAACGATATAAAACTATTGCCAATTTATTCGGTTTAGCAGGAGAAGCCGCAGATGACTTTAATGACCAATTGATCGATGTGGTATCAAATTTAAAAAACTGGCATAAAGAGCTGGTTTACAGCGATAAGTCAGGCGAGAAACGGCATATGGATATACATATTATACCGATATATAATCAAGAAGGCGAAGTAGATGTGCTACAGGTTTTTGCTGCTGATATGACGCCGAGACGATTAGCCGAACAAGACATGTATAAAAAGGACAGGGCAGAAATAGAGCGGAAAGTTAATGAACAGAAATTCAGATCTATCCTGGTATTAGAAGGACAAGAAGAAGAGCGAAAACGTATCGCCATGAATATACATGATGGCATCGGACAAATGCTTACTTCGCTTAAGTTTCAAACTGCTTCGATCGACCTTTCCAAAACAAAAGAAACTGAGCAGAAATTACTGGATATAAATAAACTTATAAAAGATATCATTCAAGAAGTACGTATCGTTACATTCAACTTAAAGCCGCCTGTGTTGAGTGATTATGGTTTGGTTGCCGGATTGAAAAACCTGGTTCAGGAAATAGATAAACTCAGCAATAATCGCTTAATTTTTGAAAATATAACTGATTTCCAACAAAGGCTTTCGCCAAAAGTAGAAAACAACATATATAGGATTGTGCAAGAGGCTGTGAACAATGCTATTAAATACGCGAACTCACCGACAGTGCTCGTGTCTTTAGAGCATAACACAGATGAGCTTGTTCTTACAATAAAAGATACCGGTGTGGGTTTCGAAAGTAAATCCACCGATCTATTTCACGCAGATTATGGACACGGCTTCCTAAATATGCAAGAACGGGCCACTTATATTAATGGGAAGCTATTGATCGAATCAAAACCTGGATTAGGGACAATTATAAAGCTTTTTGTACCTTTGAAAAATAAACCAGGAAATATAGCTATATGAGTAAAATTACGGTGCTTTTAGCCGACGATCACATTTTAGTGCGTAATGGAATCAAAGCAATGTTGGAGGCAGATGACGATATAATGGTTATAGGCGAAGCGGATAATGGTATGCAAGCGATTCAACGTGTACAGGAGCTTCAGCCTGATTTAGCTATTATGGATATTCGTATGCCTGAAATGAACGGTCTGGAAGCATGTGAGGCTATTACCCAAAACAAGGAAAACACGAAAGTCGTTATGTTGTCTATGCATGATACCGAAGATTACGTACTCGAATCTTTACGGGTTGGCGCATGGGGGTATTTGCTTAAGGATACTGATAAGAATGAGTTCATAAAAGCACTAAAACAAATCAACAATGGTATCCGGTATTACAGCGGTTCTGTATCCAATGTATTGGCCAATCAATTGTTGGGAGGAGCTGGAAGTAGTAGCATACGGGTGAACGAAGCGGTTGAAAGTAACACCGATATTTACGGCCTCTCTAAACGTGAAAAACAAATACTTGGTATGGTCATAAACGGTAAACATAATAAAGATATAGCTGAAGTACTTGGGAAAAGTGTGCGCACAATTGAAACACATCGTTTTAATATCATGAAAAAATTAGGGGTAAACAATGCCGTCGACATGATTAATAAGGCTATGAAGGAAAACCTAATATAAACACGTAATTTTACTTGATTTGTTTTATATATTACGTATATTTACGTAATATATAAAATCTTATGCGAGTTGTATTCCCTTTATTTGTTTTTCTGTTTCTAGTTTTAGATACGCAAGCGCAAATCACGGTAAGCGCGGAAATTCGGCCACGAGCAGAGTTTCGGGATGGCTTTAAAAGACCCCTAAATCAAACTGAGCGTCCTGCCTTTTTTATAGAACAACGTTCCAGAATTTACCTGAGTTATAGTAACGAGAAAATGGATCTCGTACTGGTTCCACAAGATGTGCGCATTTGGGGCAATACGGATCAAGCGGGTAAGACTGATCCGTCGTTGACAAATTTTCAGCAGGCTTGGGCCGGATTTAAATTTAATGGCGCGCAGCGCTTTTTAGTTGGGCGAATGGAATTAGACTATGATAACGCACGTATTCTAGGAAATCTTGACTGGGCTCAGCAGGGCAGAAGTCATGACTTGCTTAAATATGAATATAATGGAAGCAAAAATCGCCTCCACATTGGCTTAGCCTTTAACCAGGACGCAAATAATCCCGAACCCACCAAATTAAGTGAAACCTATTATCAGGGATTAAACAACTACAAATCACTTCAATTCGCCTGGTTTCATCACGACTTCAAGCAAATAAGCACCTCTATTATTGCTTTAAATGAGGGGCGGCAACATGCACCGGACACCGGTTACTTTATGCAAACTGCGGGTTTCAATATGCAAGCATCATTCGCTCCTTTTGTATTTTATGGAGAGGGGTACTATCAAACCGGAAAAAATAAAGACGGTTTTTCAAAACGCGCTTTTTTAGCTTCCTTACAACTGTCTTTTAAACCTACGGGCACTTATAAGATAGAACTTGGAAACGATTATCTTAGTGGCGACAAACAAAGCTCTAAGACAAATGAAGCCTTTGATCCGCTCTATGGAACCCATCATAAATTTTACGGCTATATGGATTATTTCTATGTGGGGAGCGACCATGGCAATAAAGGGCTAAATGACTTATTTTTGAAAGTAAACTGGATCAAGAAAAATTGGACAATATCTATGGATGGGCATCATTTTTCGGCGGCCTCCGCCATAACGGATGAAGAAGGAATCCCTAGATCACGCGATTTAGGCACCGAACTGGATTGGACCTTTTCCTATAGTTTGGCAAAGGAGGTTAACTTAAAAGGTGGTTATTCGCACCTATTTTACACCTCGAGTATGGCGATTATTAAGCAGGCAGGCAGCCTACATGGACAATCATCATGGGCGTGGTTAATGATCACATTCAAACCGACACTTTTTCAGGATGCACAACACTAAATATATAATATGGCCGAAAGCTTGTTATCCGTATACGATCGGGCACATTTAGTTCGAGTATTTGTAAAGGGAGGCATGATTGCCCCCAACTATCTACTATCAGTTCTACGTGCAAGTGAACTGGCGAACAACGATTTCATCCATTTCGGATCTAGGGAAGATATATTGTTTCCGGTCGAACAGAGTAGACTGCCTATCGTAGAACAACATTTAACAATGCATCAAATAGATTTCGAATACGGAAAGCGGGATGCGTTTCAAAATATTGTCAGCAGTGCCATTGCGCTGGATATAACGGCTAATACCTCTTGGTTAAATCTGGAAAAATATCGTTTCATATTGGAAAGCTTCCATTTTGTGCCCCGGCTTAAAATTAATTTATCGGATCCTAAACAGGCTATGGTTCCCCTCTTTACAGGGCATTTAAATTTCGTCGCTTCTGAATATACGGATTATTGGTATTTATACCTACGCAGCGAACAAAATAGACACGAGCTCGAAAAATGGCCTACATTAATTCATTCGTCGGACCTTCCTAAACTTAGTAAATTTATTGAGAGCAAATGGCAGAAAAATCCGAAATTACTACTGCCCGATTTAATCGTAGGTTTGGCGGAGTATCTAAAACTGGATAGTATTGTAAGCAATGACGAACTGAAATTGCCGGACACATTTTTTCCCTATTATGAAGGGCTTAACAATGTTGACGAAACCAACCTATGGCTTGGCTTATATTGGCGTAACAATAGATTTGATATCGAATTTCTAAAAAAATCCTGCACATTATGTATTGAAAGTGGTATTCCGTTTATTTATATCAGTCCATGGAAATCTTTTGTGATTAAGGGAATAAAGTCTACGCACCAGTTAAAATGGGAAAAGTTAATGGGACAAATGGGGATTAATATGCGACATTCCAGTTTAGAGTTAAATTGGCACATTCCGGTACTAGATGAAGAAGCGTTACTATTAAAGAGATACCTAGTTCAAGAGCTTGACCAACAGGACATATGTACCCATGGTCTTACATTTACCATTGAAACGGCTGAAGACAAAAGATGGTTTACAAGTATTGTCATACAAAAAGACAATATATTAAGCAGCCATCATTTGGCAGCATATAATGTGTTATATGCTAAGGGCTTTAACCCCAACAGTACCATCTATTACAGTTACGCAAAATTAGTGGGTAAGGAAATTTTACCAGCCTTGCTTATTGAATTAAGTAAACTCTATTATAAACGGTTCAGAATATAAAGGACCTAGCTGCCCTTGATTATTCATCCTGTTATGCTTAATTAATGATATGTAACATTCTTAACCGGTTGTAAAAATTTGTGCTAAAAAAAATTATTTTTGATAGAGGCTTCCTGTGCTATAGGCAAAATAATAACAATCTCATAGGTTTTGTGGCCGCGGTCCGGCAAGCTGTTGAAATATTTTGCAGTTCACTTTCGGTTCAAATCCAACTTGTCGATGTAGCCAAATTGGAGAAAAGCTAACGGAAAACTAACTGAAAAAGAGTATACAGTGATGTTGAATTGCCTTGACGTGCAGCCATTTAAAAAATGTTTTTTGCATGAAAGAATTACCGATATATTTAGATTATTGCGCAACGACACCCTGTGATCCAAGAGTTTTGGAAAGGATGCTGCCTTATTTTACTGACTATTTCGGCAATGCTGCTAGTAAAGACCACCATTACGGATGGATGGCAAAAGATGCGGTCGAATTAGCAAGAGAACAAGTAGCTGATCTAATTGGTTCAAAACCAAATCAAGTGATATTTACTTCCGGTGCTACGGAATCTGTTAATTTGGCATTAAAAGGACTGATGGAAGGAACTAACCGAAAGCGCAGCCATATCATAACAACAAAAGTCGAGCATGAGGCCGTGTTAGATTCGTGTAGGTACCTCGAGCAGCAAGGAAATACGATTACATATCTCGACGTTGATAAAGAGGGGGGGCTTTCGCTTGAAGCATTGGAACACGCCATTACGCCCGAAACGCTTGCCATTTCAATTATGTACGCAAACAATGAAACAGGCGTGGTTAATCCGGTAAAAGAAATAGGCGCTATTGCACGGAAACATCAAGTTAAGTTCGTATGTGACGCTACACAAGCCGTAGGGAAAATCCCCGTTGATGTTCAAGCGGATGAAATCGATCTGTTATGTTTTTCGGCACACAAAATATATGGACCTAAAGGAGTAGGAGCACTTTTCATTAACGAGAAATCACAAAAGCCACTTGTTTTTAAGCAACAGCACGGAGGATCTCAGGAACGGGGTCATCGCGGTGGCACATTGAATATACCAGGCATCGTTGGCTTTGGTCAGGCTGCAGCTATATGTAAAGAGGAGATGAATGACGAGGGAGCTCGCCTACAATCGCTTCGAAATCGTTTTGAGGAATCACTCCTGGAAAAGGTAGCAGGCTCCACTGTCAATGGAAGAATAAACAGGTTACCTCATATAAGCAATATACGGTTCCCCGGGGTGGATGCAGAAAGATTATTACTGAAAGTTTCCAAATATTTAGCTCTAAGTCGTGGCAGCGCCTGTTCGGGGCTAATGCAGAAAGAATCGCATGTGTTAAAGGCGATGGGTTTAAGTAGGGAAGAAGCCGGCCAAGCGATTCGCATAAGTTTGGGTAGGTTTACAAAAATGGAAGACGTGGTATATGCTATTAACGTATTAACCGATGCTGTAGAAGAAGCATTATCGGGAAATGGATTAAGCGTATTAAAACCGCTAACTTTATAAATTTCATGAAAGAAATAAGGCAAATCTTAAGAGCATATGATATAGCTTGTCAAAAGGGACAGCGTGTAGCCTTGGCGACGGTTGTACACGTCGACGGATCCTCTTACAGAGGGCCGGGTGCGAGGATGCTGGTGAGTGAAGATGGCACCCTTACCGGCGCCATTAGTGGCGGTTGCTTAGAAGGAGACGCTCTACGAAAGGCGCTTATGGCTATTGCGGAACAAAGACCGCTATTGGCAACCTATGATACGAGCGACGACGAGGATGCTATTTTTGGCATGGGGCTAGGCTGTAATGGTATTATCCGCATATTGATTGAACCTATCAATACAAATGATGATGCGAACCCAATTGAACTTCTGAGAAAAGCCGCAGACACGCGAGAACCAAGCGTGATCGTTACTTTTTTCTCCTTAGACGACAAATGGAATCCCTTACAAGGAACCTATTTGCTGATGAAAAACAATAAGATGGTTGTTAAGTCCGGCGCACTACCCCTATCAATTGATATTTTCTTACATGATATCAATAAAACACTTGAACATAAGCATACGTATCTTGTAAAATACAACATTTCGACGACGTCTTCAAACCACAAAGAACTCACGGCAATTTTTGAATATTTAGCTCCCGATATTTCCTTAGTGATCGCGGGGGCGGGAAATGATGTTTTTCCGTTAATAGACATGGCTGAAGTGTTAGGTTGGCAGATTACATTAATCGACGGCCGACCGGCTTATGCAACAGCATCACGTTTTCCATCCTGTCATCTAATTGTTGCTGATGCCGATAAGGCATTGCATGAGGTTTTATTAGATGACAGGACAGCTGTCGTCTTAATGACTCATAACTATCAATATGACAAAAGCTTGCTAAACTCCTTACTATCAGAAAACAGAGTACCCTATATCGGCATGCTGGGTCCAAAAAAGAAAAAGCACAGCATGTTAACGGAATTACGTGAAGCCGGTGCCCATTGGCAAGAAGAGGCTTTAATTCATTTGTATAGCCCCATGGGGTTGAATATAGGCGCAGAAACACCGGAGGAGATAGCGCTGTCTGTAATTGCCGAAATAAAAGCTATTTTTGCTAGGAGAGATGGCGGGTCTTTACGGGATTATCCCGGAAAAATCCATAACCGAAACGATGAGATTGTCATATCGGATAACAAGCAATTTATAGGATAGTAATCAAAGGTGAAAAATATACAGAATGGAATTATTTTATTAGCGGCCGGTTCCTCTCAACGCATTGGTAGGCCGAAACAACTGCTATCTTATCGCGGGAGTACTTTGGTTCGCCGGAGTGTTCAGATTGCTGAAGCAACGAATCCTGCTGCATTAGTCGTCGTGTTGGGTGCAGCTGCAGATCTCGTAAAAGACGAAATACGAGGACAAAAGATTAACCTTGTTTATAATCCCGATTTTAAAAATGGAATTGCCTCCTCCATCCGGTGTGGAGTTGATTATCTCTTAAAACATTATGCGGCAATCGAGAACATAATTATTATGGTATGTGATCAGCCTTATGTAAGCAAGAAACATATAAACAGACTGATGGAAGAGCAGCGAAAAACAGATGCAAAAATAGTTGCGAGCTCATACGCGGATCAACTGGGCGTGCCTGCTCTGTTCAATAAAACATTGTTCAACGAGCTGACTCTCTTAACAGGAGATATAGGAGCAAAAAAACTCATCCAAAAACACAGAGCAGAAGCAATAGCCATTCCGCTGTCGTACGGTGAAATAGATGTGGATACAGAAGAGGCTTACACACGTCTAATTGCCTCAACGATTGAAAAAAAGCAATTAAAACAGCGAAAAAATGATAGTTGATAGATACAATAGGGTACATGATTATTTGCGGATATCGTTAACTGATAGATGCAACCTGCGCTGCTTTTACTGTATGCCCGAAGAGAGTTACGACTTTACGCCGATGAAACATTTAATGTCCGCAACCGAGTTAGAAATCATAGCTGGTCATTTTGTCCGATTAGGTGTAAATAAAATTCGACTTACGGGAGGAGAGCCGATGGTTAGAAGTGATTTTGGCGACATCATTTTGCGACTGGCGAAGCTGCCTGTAAGCTTGCATATTACAACCAATGCCATTCTATTAGATCGTTATTTTGATGTTTTACGAAAGGCGCGTATTGGCACACTTAATATTAGCTTGGACACCCTATCAGCCGAAAAGTTCAAAAGGTTAACCCGAAGAGATAAATTCGATTTAACTATGCGAAATATTCATATGGCGCTACAACAAGGTTTTCAGGTCAAAATCAATATGGTGGTGATGAGGGATTTTAATGAAGATGAAATATTGGATTTTGTGGCATGGACAAAAGAGGAAAGTTTGGATGTACGATTTATTGAATTTATGCCTTTTGAAGGTAATAAATGGACAAGCAATCAAGTATTCAGCCTCAAAGAAATCGTAAGTCTCGTTGAATCAAAACACAAAATTCAAGTGATTGAAGGATCATTACACGACACGGCCAAACATTATAAAATCAGTGGGCATAAGGGGCGGTTTTCAGTTATTAGTACAATGAGTGCGCCGTTTTGTGAAGGGTGTAATCGCTTACGATTAACCGCCGATGGAAAAATGAAGAATTGTTTATTCTCAAAAAATGAGAGTGATTTATTGAGCGCCCTGAGAGATGGTTTACCGCTCGAACCGTTAATTTTACAAAACATATCAACAAAAGCAGAAAAATTAGGCGGACAATTTAGCGTAGATTTCAGCAAGCTTAAGCAGGAGAGCCTCAAAAATAGAAGCATGATTAGTATCGGAGGCTAATAGACAAATAAATACAGATATATGGATCGATTGATTAGCGTTGAGGAAGCAAAAAACATAATTAATGAGCAGCAAATTAAGAAGAAAATTCTTCGTGTGCCTGTTCAAGACGCCTTGGGAAAAGTCTTGGCAACTGATTTATATGCTCCGATTGATATTCCTGCATTTCATCAATCTTCGATGGATGGCTACGCTTTTTCCTTTAAGTATTGGAAACAAGAACAATCACTTTCTGTAACCCATGAGATTCCTGCAGGAAGTAAGGGGCCGCTTCGGGTACCGGAAACCAATGCGGCACGTATTTTTACCGGTGCTGCACTTCCTTTAGGCGTAGATACGGTTGTCAAGCAAGAATTAATTGAACTAAAAGATAATCAGATTGTAATCAAAGATCCGTCTATTTCCTTAGGCGATAACGTGAGATTAAAAGGCTCGGAAATCAAAGAGGGAGAGCAAGCTGTGGCCGCCGGTACCGTGCTTGGCCCGGCTACCATTGGCTTTTTATGTGGAATTGGTCTGTCCGAGGTTGATATATTCGCGTCACCTTCCGTCGCTGTTATTGTTACAGGCGATGAACTTAAACAGCCGGGTACGCCCCTTGCTCATGGTGAAGTATATGAGGCATCTTCTGCTATGTTATCAGCTGCCTTGCTGCAAATGGGAATAAACAGAGTTAAAACATATTATGTGAAAGATAACTTAGATGACACAATTATCCAGCTACAAAACGCATTGGCATTTGCAGACGTGATAATTCTTACAGGTGGTGTAAGCGTTGGAGATTACGATTTTGTGGTAAGGGCAGCTGAAGCATGTGAAGTAGAAAAGCTTTTTCATAAGATTAAACAGCGCCCCGGAAAGCCGTTATTTTTCGGAAGGAAGTCAGAACAAATGGTCTTTGGACTGCCCGGAAATCCCTCATCTGTTTTAACCTGTTTTTACGAGTACGTTTGGCCGGCACTACGCTCCTTTGGAGGACACGAAAAGCAATTGAAGACATTAAAGGTACCCTTACGAATATCGTATACAAAAAATAATCAATTAATACACTTCTTGAAAGGATATTACGATAATGATAAAGTCACCATACTCCATGCGCAGGAATCTTATAGGCTACGCTCGTTCGCTATGGCCAATTGCCTTGTTGTACTGAATGAGGAAATGAAAACCTATTTAGAAGAGGAGTTGGTTGAAATACATTTAATTCCCACTTATGGATAATTTATTGGTATTTTACATAGTACTGTTTGCAGTTGCTTTTTTATATTCTTCCGTCGGACACGGCGGAGCTAGTGGCTACCTTGCCCTTATGGCTTTGTTCGGGATTACGCCTGCCGTAATGAAACCAACCGCCCTCATGCTTAATCTCTTCGTAGCACTTACTTCATTCACATATTATTATAAGGGAAAATATTTTAATAGTAGATTATTCTGGCCGCTCGCATTAGCTTCTATACCAATGGCTTTCGTGGGAGGAAGTATGGTGGTTCATGCCGATCTTTATAAAAAGCTATTAGGTATATTTCTACTCATCCCGATCATTCGTTTTTTATTTTTTAAAGATATAGAAGTAGATGAAACAAAAAAGCCGGCTATAGGTTGGTTGCTCTTGATTGGAGGAAGTATAGGTTTCTTGTCGGGATTGCTGGGAATAGGAGGTGGGGTCATACTCTCACCCATCTTATTATTGCTAGCCTGGACAAATCAAAAACAAACGGCGGCCATCAGTGCCTTATTTATTTTTGTAAATTCGTTATCAGGTTTGTTCGGTCAAATAACAAAGGGTATAACGTTTAGCCCGGATATGGTCAGTTATGTGCTTGTTGCCTTTACAGGAGGATTATTTGGCTCCTATTTTGGTGCCTTGCGTTTTCAACAATCAGCAATCAAGTTATTACTGGCCTTAGTTCTGATGGTCGCGTCCTTCAAATTATTTTTACCTAATTTGATATAAAATGTCTATTTCAATATTATTCTTTGGTCAATTAACCGATATTACAGGTTGTTCGCAATTGAAAATGGATCATGTCGAAGACACAGATCAACTGAACGCCGTTTTAACGGACCAATATCCTTTGCTTGCACAGACCAAGTATGTAATTGCAATCAACAAGAAAATCATTAGAACGAAAGTAGCACTATCCCACGAAGTAGAAGTAGCTTTACTTCCACCGTTCTCGGGAGGATAAAAAGGTGAGAAAATGGAAAAAGACATAATCGAGCGTTATCACCGACAAATTATTTTAAACGAGTTTGGCGTTGCAGGACAGAAGAAACTTTTGCAATCGTCAGTACTTATGATCGGAGCTGGCGGACTGGGATGTCCTGCTTTACTTTATTTAACTGCCGCAGGTCTTGGGAGAATCGGTATCGTAGACGATGGATTAATTGAGTTGAGTAACCTCCATAGGCAAATATTATACGGAACGCAAGATATTGGGAAGAAGAAAGTTGATTGCGCTAAAAGTGTGCTTCTACAGGTAAACCCGGGAGTTGAGATTGATTTATTCGACGAAAGGATCACCTCTGTGAATGCGCTGGATATTATAGCAGATTATGACATTGTAATTGACGGTACCGATAACTTTGAAACTCGCTATATGATCAATGACGCCTGCGCTATTCTGGAAAAACCACTGATTTACGGAGCTGTATCTAAATACGAGGGTCAAGTCGCTATTTTTGCAAATGGTATACATTACCGTGATATCTTCCCCTCTCCTCCGCGAAATGGGGAGATTATGAACTGTAGTGAAGCTGGCGTTTTAAACATATTACCCGGCATTATCGGCAATTTTCAAGCAAATGAGTGTATTAAGCTGGTAACCGGGATCGGTGAGCCACTTATAGGAAAACTTTTAACCTATAACGCGCTAAATAACCAAAGTTATACGATAGAAATTGACAGCACTGAGTTGAGCAGTCAATTAAAACCAAAAAGCCAAGAAGATTTTCGAAAAATTGACTACGGATATTTGTGTTCTGCGCCAATTGCAAGCGTAGAAGAAATCAATTCCGATCAATTGGCTGCATTATACATGAACGACCAAGTAGATATTGTAGATGTGCGCGAGATTTCCGAGAAACCAAAAATCACTAAATACAATCATCTAAGAATCCCGTTGTCTACTTTAAAGGACCAGGTCAAATTGATTCAAAAAGATACTGTTGTGTTTGTCTGTCAGAGCGGAAAGCGCAGCTTATTTGCTGCCGAACAGTATAAAGAAATCGTAGAGGTGCAGCAGAAGAGAGTTTATAGTTTGAAAGGAGGGGTAAGCTCATTGGCATGTCCGGTTTAATCTCGTGATGTTACCTAATAAAAAAAGCTTATTGAAAAAAACAGAGAAGTAAAATGGTTGATATTACTTATAAATTTAACACATTACGACAAGCGATTGCTATCGCTACTGTACAAGTATCATCAGAAGAGACAATACATGCCATTCGTAATAAGGCCGTTCCGAAAGGAGACATTTTCGAATTTTCAAGGGCGTCCGGCCTATTAGCTATCAAGAAAACAGCTGATTTGGTTCCCGACTGCCATCCCGTTCCCATTGAATATGCACATATCAGTTTTGAAATAGTAGAGCTATCGATCGTTATTCGAGTGGAAGTACACACAATTTACAAAACAGGGGTTGAAGTGGAAGCCATGCATGGTGCGATGAACGTTGCTCTTACCATATATGATATGCTAAAACCGATTGATAAGGCAATAGAGATAAGAGGCGTCAGGCTAGAGAGTAAAAAAGGAGGAAAATCGAACCTTCGGGAAGCCGTACCGATACCGTTTAAATGCGCCGTTATAGTCTGCTCGGATAGCATTGCACAAGGTGTAAAAGAAGATCGTTCGGGGAAAATCATAGCAAGTAAGCTGAAAAAATATGATATTCAGATTAGCGAATACATCATTATCCCCGACGAGAAAGATATTATCCGGGAAAAGGCAAATTATTTTAAAGAAAATGGTTATCAACTGGTGCTCTATACCGGAGGTACGGGCCTTTCATCACGTGATGTAACCCCTGACGCCATACGGCCCTTATTAGATCAAGAGATCCCCGGAATTATGGAAGCCGCCCGCGCATATGGGCAACAGCGCACGCCTTTGTCAATGCTATCGCGAGGCATCGCAGGTTTTATCGGAGAAATGCTAATCATTACGTTGCCGGGCTCCACAAGAGGGGTTGAGGAAAGTATAGATGCGTTGTTCCCAGCTATTTTACACGTTTTTAAAATAAAAAAAGGATTTAACCATGGATAACCCAATCAATCCAATTGATCCGTCATGGGACGTTGTTTTTTGACATATAATTCGTCAACCAAAACAATAATAACCACTAACAACGGGGTGGCCAATATAATTCCCAAACCTCCCGTTAGCGTTCCGAACAATACTTGGCTGATTATTATGAGCGCGGGAGGAATCTTTATCATTACATTTTGGATCATTGGAGTAACAACGTTGCTTTCTATTGCTTGAATGACCACATAAAGCAGGGCGATTAATAGCGCGGTATTGGCACTTACGGTAAATCCGATCAAAACGGCAGGAATCATAGCGATTAAAGGCCCAAAATTTGGAATAAAATTCAGAAAACCGGCTAGAAAAGCCAAGGCGAGTCCCATAGGAACACCGATAAGGGACAATCCGATAAAGGATAACGAGGCGATGAAAAACATCGCAATTAGCATCCCCTTTAACCATCCTTTCAATGTGAAGTCCAGCCTTCGGATTACATCCCTTGCTTGCTTTTTATTTCCGGGGGGGATCAGTTTTATAATTCCTTCACGATATAGTTTAGGGTTAACCGTAAAGAAAATCCCGATAAAAAGAATGATATACATATCGCCCACCACTCCAAAACTCGTTCGAAACACATCCTGAAAAGATTTCATCATCTTTTCGCCATTTCCGTCAGACAGATAAAAAAGTAATTTCCTGCCTATGTCAGAACGGCCTAAACGTTCCCTTACATCCCTCAAAATTTCTGGTATATCCTGTGTCATTTCACCTACCTGCATAGAAATTTTCGCTCCAAGAAACCAAAACAGAACACCCACCAACGCAAGCGTTATAAAGATGCCTGTTAACAGGCACCATCCATGACTAAGTTTAATTTTTCTTTCTAAAAGGTTGGCCAGCCCATGAAAATATATTGCCATCAGTGAACCGGCAAAAACCATAAGCAAGACATTAAACGCAGCCTTTAAGATAAAAATAACAATAACCAGGAGAGAGATGATGCCAACAGTTATCCACAACTTTCTTGTATAATGCTTTAAATCATTTTTTTCGGTCTCCCGGGAGTTATTTTCCGACATTATCTTCTCTATTATTTCTTTTAAACTGCAGTATTTGCTAAACGATGATGGTTTATCAGTGCTTTGGTAATCGTTTTACCAATTTGTTCGATTGTCTGGCTAATAATGGCGTCAGGTGTTCCCGTAAACAATTCTCGACAGTTCATCACTTTCTTTCCAAGAACAATACTGTAAAACATGGTTCCAACAGGCTTTTCAGCACTTTCGCTACCTCCGGCACTTGGCAATCCGGTTACCGCCACTAACACGTCAGCATCTATTAAATTTTTCAGCCGAACGGCCATTTCTTGTGTTACCTCTTTTGATTCGGGGGAATACTGATCTACCAAGCTTTTAGGTACACCTAGGAGTTTTTCTTTAAGCTTCGCATCATAACAAACTATGCCACCTTTTAGGAAGCTCCCTGCCTCTGGCAGTTTCGCGAAGGTTGATGTCAAACTACCCCCGGTAGCGCTTTCAGCAAAGGCGATAGTTAAACGGTTGTCTTTAAGTAATTTAGCACATTGCTCAATGGCTACTGAATCTGTTTCTATCATAATTATATCATTACTATAGAAATAACCATCCTAATTTTATTTTGTTCTGTAGCTGTTAAAGATTACTTCGTTCTTTGGGGCAATAATCCCTGATGTTTATCTTGCGCACTATCAACTTGATCAGAAACGATAAATTGGCGTAACTCACCTTTCTCCCAAGCATTAGCCATCGGATCCACCGTTGGGAAAGGAATTTCACTTCGTTGTTTTTTTCTTTCTCTAGATGAAACGCCCAATCTGTGATCCCTATCTCGTAGTAGATCATTTTTTAATTGTCCATCGCGTGTAAATCCCATCATAAGCATGGGACTGCCTATGGGTAAGGTATGTTGCTGATCGGTATGCCATGTATGTATGGTCTTACCGTAAGTGGAAATTAATTTTTCCATGAGTTCCTTTTCCACTGCTTCCGGAATGCCAGGTGCAACCAGCGTACCTGATTTGACTTCGTAATGATGCGAGTGCCATAGTTTTTTTTCTTCCTTAGGCAAGGTATTAAACAGTTTTTCAGTGACTATATATTCAATACCCATTATTTTCGAGTCTTTCGAATTGCCATCAAAAATAATTGCTTGATAGAAATCTTCATTTAATTGGCTAACATAATGATGCGCTTCCATTTGAGCATTCATATTACCATTGTAAAAGTGAAAGCCGTTTAGATAGACGTTAAATGCACTTAAAGGAGCTTTATTCTGTAGTATATCAGCACCCGTGTTTAATGCTTTGTCTTTGATTGTTTTATCTTTTCCCTGCTCATTCACATATGTTTGCGTGTTATTTCCTCCACAAGCAAAAATAAAAACAACGGAAACGATGGGCACTAGTGTTCTCATAGAGTCGATATTAGTTAGTTTCATTATGTTCCAATTAAGATGCCATGTTTTTGAGGATACGCTTTCTAAGGAAGATATTAAGTAAACCATTTACTAAAGCAGTACCACTCCATTCCAATTGTTATCTAAGATGTAAGACACTCTATTATGTATTTTAGTACACTATTAAAATGAAGCCAAAAAAAAATCAATGTTAATATGTTTGAAGAATATAGTTGAAAATGCCGTTTTGAACACCTTATCCATTTATTTTTAAGAATGTATTTTTTTTAGGCAATTAGGTAGAGATATTGTATAGGAATGTTAAGTAATTTAAACAATAAACGATTTACTTCAGCATTATGAACAACATACAAGAATTGAGCAACGAAAACTCTACACTATCTATTTTTTTCCATACTATGATCAGCGAAATATATTGGTCGGAAAAACATCTCGGAAATGTGCTACACACCATGAAAAGCACGGCAACGACCGATGAACTTAAGAAGGCTTTCGATATGCATATGAGCGAGACGCATGAACAATTGAGACGAATAGAGCAAATATTTGATCAGTTAGGAAAACCAATCAATGAAAGAAGCAGTCTCGGTATGCAGGGATTATTTGATGAAGGCTGGCGAGTTATTGACGAAACAGAGGAAGGATCTTTCCAGCGAGATGTAGCCTTGGTAATTGCAGCGCAAAAGGTTGAGCACTATGAAATTGCCTGCTATGGCAGTCTTATCAATCTGGCAACATTACTCGGATACAATTCGATAGTAGGGTTGCTTAAACAAAGTTTAGAAGAAGAAAAAGCGACAGACGCTAAATTGACTAAACTGGCGGAAGAACAGCTGAATAAAGCCGCTAAGCGTGAATTGTCAGATGAGCCAACACCGATAAGTGTAAGCGGCCGAAAGAAATCGTCAAAAGCACCGCTGAAAGAAGAACGGGAGACTAATGTTGCAAAACAGGGAGCTAAAGGGACTAAATCACCTACGGGGACAAGCAAAGGGAGTAAAGCTAATAAAACTGATAAAATGGACGGGGAATCAAAGATTAAGAAATAAACAAAGGTTGAGTTATGGAATTTACAATAAAAGAACCTGTTACCGACACTGTGGTACGTTTGAGTGCTGAACCTGAGGACTATAACGGACAACAGGGCTGGCGGATTCTTTATCCGGATAAAGAATCGTTTGTGATTGTAAAGGAGGGTGAGGATTGGAAAGTTGTCGATGAAGAGGATTTTAATCCGGAAATATTGTCGGTAATCGTTAATGGTCTTCGAGAAAGGGCGAACAATCCAAATAGTGATGTTGTATTCTGATAGAATTAGCTCCATCTTATAATAAACGAAGGCTGGTTTTTAAATATACCAGGGAACTCAATAGTAAGCAAAAGCAATTATGTAAGAATGAAAGATATAATTTTTATTCATGGCATGTTCTTAACTGCCAAAAGTTGGAAACCGTGGGAAAAATTCTTCGGAGCGCGTGGTTATAATTGCCGTTCGCTTTTTTGGCCTTTACATGAGGACGAACCTGCTATTCTTAGGAGCAATCCACCTGCTAATCTTGGCGATCTACATTTAGACGAGGTGGTAGCGAGTATGACGCATGAAATTTTGAAGCATGACAAGCCAGTCGTTATCGGTCATTCAGTTGGCGGTTTAATAGCCCAGTTACTTGCCAATAAAGACTTAGTTAGCCTTGCTGTAACCATTAGTTCCGTTGCACCGAATGCTATGCTTGAATTCGATTGGAACTTTATTAAAAACAGTGCGCTGATAACAAATCCGCTAAAGGGCAATAAGCCTTTTGTGATGGACGAAACTTCTTTCCATCAATTTTTTGCCAACACATTAGATAAAAGCACTTCCGACATAGCTTGGGAGGACTACGCTGTTTATGATAGTCGTAATATTTTACGCGATTGTATGGGACCGGTAGGCCAAGTCGATTTAAATAAACCACATATCCCATTACTTTTTATAATAGGGGAAGAAGACAAAATTATCCCCGTGGCTTTAGCGCAAAAAAATGCAAGGGCTTATACAGATAGTGAGAGCATTGTCAATTTTAAATCTTTTCCCCAACGAAGCCATTTCATCTGTGGAGAACCAGGATGGGAAGAGGTGGCGGATTATGTATATACCTGGATTAAAGGCCAGCAAACCGAACCCTCTGTAAAATTAATATAGCATAGCTTATAGCTATCATTCTCAACCTACGGTACTGCGGCACCCTTAAACAGTTCTTGTGATGTGGCGCGACTATCTGATGCTTGAGACCACTAGAGAAGAAAGGGATATGAAAAGAAGATATAGGAAAAATTTCAGTGATAAAGTCATCGTCATAACCGGCGCGTCTAGTGGATCAGGTAAAGCAATGGCAGAACAGTTCGCTCTAGCAGGAGCAACCTTGGTATTAGCGGCTAGAAACATAGAAGCACTAGAAGAGCTGGCATCCGATTGCCGATCTCTTGGAGCTGAGGTTCTCGTCCAGCAAACCGATGTCTCCAAGCCTTTAGAAGTTATTCGCTTGGCTGATATGGCAGCCTCTTTTAAAAAAAGAATTGATATATGGATTAACAATGCCGGTGTTCTGGCGGTAGGTAATTTCGAAGATATGCCTATAGAAGTACATGATCAACTTATTCAGACTAACCTAATGGGTTATTTACATGGTGCGTATACAGTAATACCCTATTTTAAGAAGCAGGGCAGAGGAACGCTCATTAATAATATCTCGGTTGGCGGCTTTTTACCAGTACCTTATGGCGTAAGTTATTCCGCCAGTAAGTTTGGTATTAGAGGCTTCTCAGATGCATTAAAGGCGGAATTAAGGAAATGGCCTCATATTCATATTTGCGATGTATATCCTGCTTTTCTTGATACACCGGGTATGTCGCATGCGGCCAACTATACCGGAAAAGTGATTCAACCGATGCCTCCTGTACATGACCCTGTCAGATTTGCAAAAAGTATATTGAAATTAGCTGATAATCCTGCAAGCTTTAACTGGGTTCATCTGTCTGCCGCCGCGCTTTCTCTTGCTTACCGGCTTTTCCCAAAGCTAACTTCGTACTTTTCTTATAGGATAATTTCATCATACCTGAAACGCGCAGATTTATCGGTGAAAACTGATGGTAATGTTTTTCTTCCGCTCGCCTATAATGTAGGTATAATAGGTGGGTGGCGATACGCTACGAAAGAGAAGATCAGACCTACTTTAGCGAAAGGTGCCTTAGGAATCCTCGGATTAACGGCTCTGTTGTTAGTAGCACCGCTATTATCTAGGAAGGTAAAAGGAATTGCAAGAAAACGTCAACTGTCTGAATAATTCATCTCTATTAGCTGCTTTTATTTTCTTGAACTGTCCCTTTGAGCAGCACTATCGGTGTTCATTGGATACATTTTTTCACTTAAAGTTGAATCTGAAGGCTGCTGCTTTTCAATCGTGTCCGGATCGAACTGTTCTTCTACATCATCAGGTGATTGACTGTCACAGCCACAACCATTTATAAAAAAGACAACGAAGAAAATAAAAAAGAGCAATTTGGAGCTTTTCATAGTGTTTTTTTAATAGATAGATCAATTTTTATTCCATTTGACTTAAATATACGCTTTCGATGATAGTCTTTTGATTGCAGCCGGTATTTATCCCAAATTTCTATTTTTAGCGAGTCGGTCCAACAACATTTATATTTGGCGAGGCAGTCTTTTCATTTGGACCGATTTTTTCGGTGTACTAAAATTTGTATACCGCTGTAACTCTTTTTAACATAGATAAATTCATATCCTGAAAATCTGTGCATTTTTTAAGCAGTCAATATTAGGCATGAGCAAAATTGGTCGATGGCAGGAATATTGTACCCGATGGTATACGACTCACATATAGATGTAACATGATACCAAACAAGAATAACAAAATAAATATCGATATCAATGGAGCCGGTAAAATAGAGACTGTAGATGTATTACGGCAAGGAGATGTTTTCGTTATTAACAGGGGGGGAGGTGAGCAGTTGTCGATTATTAGCAATGGTGAAGGCACATGGCGTTTAGTCAATGGAGTGGCCGATCAACAAAGCGTCGATAACATTGGAAAGGCCTTAATTTCCCATTTCGGCCTAAACAAAGTACTAAACACGGAGAGATTTAAATAAGCGATCACTTTTTTCACAAAATAGCTGAAGTCGTTTTTTGTTATTTTCATATTGTTTGGTCACTAATACCAAAGGGTAATCTATTCTTTCTCATACAAAGACACCATTAGTAAAGCAAAGAAAAAGCGTATAGAAATTTGGTCTAATTTTGCTATCAGGTAATATTAGCTTATGCGCAAATGAAGCTAAGGTGTTTTTTTTGTTCTTCGTTTCAGTATGGCAACCAGCTGCTCATGCCAATTGATAATATTTCCAATTACAAAATATTCACGTAGGTTATTTTTTATACTCGTTCGCATAATACGTTTGACAATGTCTTTTTCAACTTCGCCAACCTCTTTCACGCGACCTAAGAACTCAAGTGCAACCAAGGCAAGTAGCGCCCCGATTAAAAAAAGAAAATTCCATTCATGTAAAGAAAGGAGTTTAACCAGCTTGCTATAATAGGGGCTACTCAACTGGGCGGTCACCAAAATTTTTATATCGGTAAAATAGTCTGCCAAAAAGCCACCGATTAATGGTGCAAGCGATGAAAAAACGGCCGTGACGATATTCTTTACCGATAAATAAACAATAGCGTCGCCCTTTGGCGCTAATTTTAAGCCAACATTCGTTAATGATAAGTTAATACCTGCCGTAGCGATCCCACTCAAAATATATATGATTACCAATAGCGCGAGGTTGGCATATAAATGTGAATAAATCCCTACGAAACACCATCCAATAATACAGGCGATATAGAGTGGGGCACTTAATCTAATAATACTTTTATTGCTATATCGATCAGAAAATATGCCCCATATACGTAGTGTCAATATACTGAATAGTTGACTTATAATTCCCAAAACAATAATATACGACAGCGGTAAGCCTAAGCTTTTTATTAAAAAAACAGTGAAGAATGGCGTAGCGATGTTTAATGCAAATACCCAAGCTGAGTTGAAAACAAGTAATCGCCTGAAGTTGTCGTCTTTTAACGGAAGTGTGAACAAAGAAAAAATATTGGCACTCGTCAAGTAAGACTGAGGTTCCGGTGCTCTAGACAATAAATATCCTCCTAAAATCCCTATGCCACCTGCAATTATAAAAAAGGTTGCATACGTATATAATTCGTATTGCGGATAACGATTTTTTACAAAATCGAGTAAAAGCGCCAATATTATGCTTAAAATAACATTTACTGTTTGCGTATACCTGCTGCGTTTAGAAAAATAACTTCCCAGCATATTCTCAGGAACCATATCTTTCATCCACGAGTTCCAACTGGGCCCTGCGATAGAGCCAAAAAAATAATAGAAAAAAAGAAAGAAGATCAATATATTTACCGAAATGTCTGTTGTCCACCATACGGTAAGACCTATAAGAACCAAGGGTGTCCTTGCTAAAAAAGCACAGAAAACGGCTACAGCCCTTCGATTATTATATTTACGCACAAGCCATATTGATATGAGCTGGGAGAGATTGGTAATCATGGGTAATGCGGCAAGCAAACCGATCTGAACATTATTAGCACCTATCAAAATCGCTAAGGCAACTAAAAACGCTCCGCTTGTAAAAGAGGTCATGATTTCAGCAGCGAGTCCGTCCCATATAACCATATTAAGTCCATGGCGAATTTCCTCTTCTGTTAATACTTCTTTAGGCGTTAGCTTCATGAGAGTACAGATTTTTTGAATATTAGTCCAACTATTATTCCTAAAAGTCTCATGAGTAAAGATTCTCCGGTATGCTATAATTTTTTTCTTTTAAGATAATCAAGTCATAATGATACGAAGCAAATTCAACGGAAGACAGATTTAGTTATTGTATGTGTTAAACAAAACAGATACTATAACGTTCTTATTGCGAACATAGATCCTGTCAAAAAAACATGAAACCCGGCGACAACCACCATAAAAATAATTATAGAATCGATCACGATGAGCATAATCTTGCCTTGTTGACTCAACAAAAACAACTCACAGAAGAGAAGTATTTTTTCCTTCTCGACAATATTAATCAAGGCTTCTGTATTATAGAGCTAATCTGGAACGACCGGGAAGTCCCTATCGATTATCGGTTTATACAGGTAAATAAAGCATTCGAACGACAAACGGGCATTAAGAACGCCGTTGGTCGTACAATGAAAGAAATAGAACCATCACATGAGGAGCACTGGTTTCAAATTTATGGGGAAATAGCGAAAAGCCGCAAAGCGCGACATTTTGAAGCGCAAGCCGAGCTTCTTATCGGCGGTTGGTATGAAGTGGACGCCTTTCCGATGGAACATGATACCAATAAAGTAGCTATATTATTTAACGACATTTCAGAAAGAAAAAGAGCAGAAAAACTTACAAAAGAATTTACATTACAATTAGAACGAGAGGTTAAGGAACAGACAGCAGCCTTAAAAGAAAGTCAAGATCTTTTGCGGGCAACATTGAACAGTTCAAAAAATATAACGCAAGTATTGCAGGCCATTCGAGATGAAGAGGGCATGATTGTCGACTTTCGATACGTCTTTTCAAATAAGTTGGGGGAGCGAATTTTTGGGCATATTGCCGGCACGAACATATCGTCGTATGCTAATCACCTCGATCTGTTCGATCGTTATTCACGGATAGTTGAAACCGGCAAGGATAGTACATTTGAACAACCTCTTTCTATAAATGGAACACTGAGGTGGTATGATATGACGCTAATTAAGCTAAATGACGGTTTAGTGGTAAAAGGCTTGGATATTACCGAAAGAAAAGAAGCCGAAATTAATCTGAGAAAAAGCAACCAGTTACTCCAATCCATTTTTGACACAAGTTTAATTGGCATGTCTGTGTTGGAGGCGATACGCGATGACAGCGGCCGCGTAACCGATTTCCGCATAAAGATCGTCAGTAAAGAACTTGAACGGGAAACTAAGCGCTCAGACTTGGAAGGGAAGCTTTACTTACAAGAATATCCCGGAATAAAAAAGGTGGGTATTTTTGACATGATGCTCCGTGTAATCGAAAGTGGTAAGCCGGAGCAGATGGAATATCTATATACATACGATGGCTTTCATAAGTGGTTCTCTTGTATGTTTGTTAAAATGGACGATAGCTTGGTGGCCACTAATCTTGATATAACCGAACGGAAGATCGCTGAAGAAAAGATAAAGGAGGACGATGCGCTTTTACGAGGTATCGCTGAAGCTGCACCTGATATGGTATATGTAATTGACATCCGTTCGATGCAGATGGTATATGGGAACAATAAACTAGCTAAACTTCTCAATAGGTCATTGAACGACATCAAAGAAATGGGCGCCGAGCTTTTCGATCGAATAATTTACGCAGACGACCGCGCAAAATTTGATAATAACATTGATGCGCTCAGGCAAACAACGAAGGACGACGAAATAAAAGAGCTTGTATATCGACTAGTAGATGGTTATGGCAGATTGCATTGGATTCAGACACGGAGAACGGTATTTAAACGAGATAGTGATGGCCGACCAACTCATATCATAGGTATCTCGCTGGATATTACCGAGCAGGTATATTTACAAAAGAAGAACCTTCAATTAAGGCTGGAACGAAATGAACTGGAAAAGAAACAGCAACGGGAGATTTTTATGGCAACGCTGAATGCTCAGGAGGAAGAGAGGCGGCGGATCGCCGAAAACTTACATAACGGTTTAGGACAGTTATTGTACAGTGTAAAGCTTAACTTGGAGCAATTGAATCCTAAATTGGAAAATGATCCTGCAATTCATTTCAACTCACTAAAACAAGCTGAACGGCTGTTAACGGAAGCTATTAGAGAAAGCAGGAGGATATCACACGAGCTGATGCCTGCTATTTTAGAGGACTTTGGTTTGCAAGCCGCTATCGAAGATATATGTGAGCAGTTCAATAAGACTATCGATTTTAACTGCCAATTTCAGGGGCTGGATAGAAAGCTTGACAAACATATCGAAATAGCCGTATATCGAATGGTTCAAGAGCTCATCATCAATATTATTAAACATGCGCGAGCTACTCGAGCATCTATTTTAATAACACTTAATGGCGACATAATCTCCATTTCTATTGAAGATAATGGCGTGGGTTTCCGAGAAGTATCTCCAAAACGCGGAATAGGCCTAGGCACAATCCAAAACAAAGTCAAATTATTAAATGGTACTGTTGACATAAAGTCAACGAAAGGAAACGGAACAAAGATTCATATCCACTTTCCTTATAAGAAAGGAAAAAGTTGAAAAGAATCCTTAATTAAGTTACATAAAGAAAAAATAAGCAATAGCAAGCGCTACTATTGCAACAATGATCGCCCAATGGATCGTAAAACCTACTTTTTTATCATCCTTTTCCTCAAGTGCTGCTTTCGGTGGCCCAGGATTTTCTTCATGTTTTCCGTAATCGGTTTCCATCTTCGTTTTCGAACTATTTGCTTTGTCTTCTGTCATGTCTTCTATGCTATTGCTACATTAAGGTAACAGCCCAAACGCCCTAGTGTTTTTATAGAATGGAAAAAAAATGGAACGGTTTTTAACATGTCCTAAATCAAGAATTTCGTGTATGTAATATTATAATTTCTTCCTTCGTCGCAATTTAAACACCGACACCGGCATATTGAATCAGTTTTTGGCAAGGCTATTGGGCGTTCTAATATATGATGCAACGCAGGAATAAGATGTGGGTGGCATTCGCACTAGTTATTGCGGCCGCCATGTTGTTTCGTTTCGCAATTGCCATTGTACACAATGACTTTAGCGTGGTAATAATCATATGCGGTGCTACGTTATTTTTAGGATCACTTGTGGCGTTTGCTATTTATTTCAAAGAATGAAATGAATATACATCGTAAAAATGGTCAAAAGCTAAGGTTCGGTATCCATAGTGATAATAGTTGAGTGAAATTTTAAAGCTGGCGCAATAGGAGATATGAAAAAATGGGTAACAGAAATCACGGCAATAGATCCACATACCAGGGAACTTAAAAAATGGTTGGGGCCTTATATCACAGCTCCGACTATGGAAGCGGCGACATTGTATTGTCAGAAAAATGGATTAGGCTACTGTGAAGTGACGGGGCAGTTGATCAGCGAAATCCCTTGTAAAGAAAACAGTTACACTCCCGACTGGGTAAGAAGAGTGGATTTTGATAACCTTAACTAAATCGCAAAGACAAGACTAGTCGCTCCTGCAGGGAAACAAAAGTTGCTGTATATTGTTTACCTTACAGTTGCCTTATTCTGAAAAAGGAGATAGGCAGTAAGATTTAATCTAGAAATAATGGCAACTATAAATCGTGACGATCTTTTAAAACTAGGTTTTGAAGATTCAGAAGGTCCGGTATCAAGCGATAATTTCGACTATATTGTTATAAGATATTATATACATAAGGATAAGCCGTGGATAGGTATCGAAGAGCATTACCCAAAAAAATACGGAAATCAGGTCGATCCTTCCCACGTTACTTCTGCCGTCATCAATTATGGAACAAAAAAAGGCAAAATTGTCTATAACAAAGACGAGGTAAATGCTTTTTTATCTTCACAAGGTAATATTCCATTTAAAAAAAATCCAAAACTTTAGCGAACGAATAGGGGTGTATAGAGAGTATGTTGTCATGCATTAAAATAAGATGCATGATGAAAGCTTTTCTATTCTTTATTATTGGAGCGCTATTCGCTCTTCCATGTTTTTCCCAAAACAAGTTTACCGTTAGCGGCACTGTTAAATCAGCCAGTAAAGGAGAAACTGTTATTGGTGCCACAATAAGTGCTGGGGGTAGATATGTAACGCAGACCAATGAATATGGTTTTTATTCGCTCACAGTACCGACCGGTACATACGAGCTGACAATTTCCAATGTGTCGTTTGCACCTTATAGCCAGCAAATCATCGTAAATAAGGATATCACCCTGCATGTAGAATTAATAGATGATGCCCAAACCTTGGATGAAGTTGTGATATCTTCAAGTAGGGGTAGAAGCTTAAGTAGCCCTCAGATGGGACTAGAAAGAGTCACTCCCAATGAAATTGCAAAAGTTCCCGTTTTAATGGGCGAAAAGGATGTTGTCAAAGTGCTGCAATTATTACCAGGTATTAAATCAGCAGGAGACGGCAGTAGTGGGATGTACGTGAGAGGAGGAGCCGCTGATCAAAATTTAGTACTGCTAGACGAAGCTAACGTATATAACGCTTCGCATTTACTTGGCTTTTTTTCAACTTTTAATTCAGATGCAATAAAAGATGTCTCTGTTTATAAGTCAGGTATGCCTGCGCAATACGGTGGAAGGTTATCATCCGTTCTGGATATCAAAATGAACGACGGAAATAATCAGGATTTCAATGTAAGTGGAGGTGTGGGACTTATATCAGCTAAACTGAACGTGGAAGGCCCCATACAAACCGGAAAATCTTCTTTTCTTTTAACAGGACGCAGAACATATGCAGATATGTTTCTAAAATTATCAAACGATTCAAGTATAAATAGTAACTCGCTGTATTTCTATGACTTAAATGCAAAATTGAATTATCAATTGGGCGAGAAAGATCGCATTTACTTTTCAGGATATTTAGGAAAAGATCATCTTGGTGTTGGCGACTTGTTCGGACTTGATTGGGGAAATAAAACTGCAACTATGCGTTGGAATCATGTTTTCAACAGCAAACTTTTTTCAAATACATCATTGATATACAGCAATTACGATTACAATATATCTATTAACAGTGGAACTAATAATTTTGATATCCGATCAAACATACGCGATTATAACTTTAAGCAAGAGTTTCAATGGTATCCTAATAACCGCAATAGTATAAGAATGGGACTTAATTCCATATACCATAATATCAAACCAGGTGAGGTAAGAAGCAAAAATGAAGAGTCATCGATTAATGATATACGCATGCAGAACCGCTATTCATGGGAAAATGGGATTTATGCAAGTAATACTTGGAGCGTGTCAGATAAGTTTAACCTAACCTACGGTCTGAGGTTAAGTACTTTTAGTATACTTGGCGAAGGGGACTTCTACAATGTTAACAGTGAAGGTAAAGTTATAGACACCACGCATTATGGCAAAGGTGATTTTGTAAAAACGTATGTAAATCTTGAACCTCGCCTCGCCGCCAGTTATCAATGGAACAGTGCCAATTCAGTTAAAGCTTCTTATGTTCGCAATGCGCAATATCTCCATTTAATTTCTAATAGTACCAGCACGAGCCCCACAGATAAATGGATTGCAAGTACAAATATTATAAAGCCCGAATTATCAGATCAGTTTTCAATAGGTTATTACAGAAACCTTGCAGACAATCGCTACGAACTTAGCGTTGAATCTTATTATAAGACACTCCAAAACCAAATCGATTATCGGGATGGTGCCGACGTTTACAATAGCAACAACGCTATTGAAACCGAGCTGCTGTATGGAAAAGGCAGGGCATATGGGATCGAATGGTTATTAAAAAAGAGTACAGGCAGATTAACGGGATGGATAAGTTATACGTTATCAAAAACAGAACGTAAAATCGATGGGATTAATAATAATGAATGGTATAATGCCCGACAAGATCGAACACATGATATAGCTATTGTAGCCATGTACCAACTAAACAAGAAGTGGACATTATCAGCCAACTGGGTATTTTATACCGGTGACGCTGTTACTTTCCCCGCCGGAAAATACATAATTGACGATCGCACAGTTTATTATTACACAGCACGTAACAGTTATCGCATGCCTAATTACCATCGATTAGACCTAGGTGCAACCATGCAGCTAAAGCAGAAAAAAAGATGGAGTTCTGAACTTAGCTTTAGCCTATACAACGCTTATGGTAGAGAGAATGCTTACACCATTGAATTTATGGATAGTAAGAATGATCCCAATAAAACAGTTGCTAATCAAATCGCTCTTTTTAAGTTCATCCCCTCAGTTTCATACAATTTTAAGTTTAAATAAATTATTACCATGCATTTGAATAATATACATCTTATAATGAACGATCGTTCAAACTTTATAGCCTATACAGTCTTTAAGAAATATTGGAATAGGTTGTTTAGCATCATATGCTTAACTGTAGGCGTTCTATTAAGTTCTTCCTGCGAGAAAGAAATTGATATCGAACTCAAAGGAGCTGATCAACGCTATGTAATAGAAGGGGTTATAACGGATCAAGAGGGGGGATGCAAAGTATTGATAAGCAAGACAAAAGATTTTAATGACGATAATAGCAGAGTAACTGTTACAGGAGCGCAGGTCTTTATTAGTGAGGGGGCCGAAACGCATGAGCTGCAGGAAACCGAAGTCGGAACTTATACTGCACCTACTTTGAGAGGCTTAGAAGGACATACCTATAACTTACGAGTACAGATTGGTACTGAAATATTTACTTCAAGTTCTACCATGCCCGCATTGGTTAAGATGGATAGTCTTTATATTGTTGATGACCTGATATTCGGAGATAATTATAAACTGCCAACGATTGATTTTCAGGACCCGGCCAACGTAGTGAATAGCTACCGTTTTTTATTATATGTAAATGGAGTAAAAAAGAAACAGATTTTTGTTATAAACGATGAGTTGTCTAACGGGAAGGCAAATTCGATTAGGTTATATGCAGATGTGGGCGAAGATGAAGACAATCCGGAAAACAGACGCATCAGAAGCGGCGATCTTGTACGGGTAGAAATGTTAGGTATCGATCAAGCCGTCTACAAATATTTCTTTAGTTTGGATAATAGTGCAACGGGAGAAAACCAATCAGCCACGCCTTCTAACCCCGTGAGCAACATACAAGGAAATGCCTTGGGATACTTTAGCGCTCATAACATACAAAGTAAAGAAATCAGCGTTCCGTAAGCGAATCAAAAAAACATGAGTACCTCCTTATTGTCGAAGACAAAAGTTAAGGAGGTACTCTATTGTTTTCCAGCTCGACTAATACTGATAAAAAATTGCTTATATTTCATACAATATGTTATTTTTACCAAAGCTTATCGACATCGTGTATGAATGACAAACTGCAACAAGCGTTCGATTTATTTGACGCTTATAATAAAAGAGATCCAAACCGAATTATTTGGGAGGGGCAATCCTTCCCCCAAGAATACTTCTTGGCAATCAAATTACATGATTGGATAAAAAAGCTGGATCCTCAGGCAGAAGAGACACTGCTTCTTGCGTCAAGGTGTCAGCATATCGGTCGCTGGGAAATCCCACGTGAAAGCTACGCACCCGATAGAGAAGGTTATTTAAAATGGCGGAAAGAACTGGCTATTTATCACGCAAAGAAAGCAAGCGAAATTCTAAAAGAGGTCGGCTACTCAACCGATCAAATTAATGCAGTCCAAAATATTATCCTTAAAAAGAAAATAAAGGTAAATTCAGCTGTCCAAACAATGGAAAATGCGCTTTGCCTTGTATTTCTTGCTTATCAGTACGAAGAATTCTATCCCAAGCATCGCGATAAAATTGTAAATATCTTAAAAAAGTCCCTGCTAAAAATGGATGCCCACGGCCATAGCTTCGCGCTTTCCTTGCCTTATTCCCCCGATGGGCATGAATATATTAAAGAAGCGCTAAAACTAATTCATTAATATACCCTCAAAACATTACGCCCATAAAACGGTTAGCTATATTGGAGCACTCCTAAGCTCCACAGCACAACCTACATCAATATTTCTCTAAATAAAACAAATATTCACATAAATATTGTGAAATTATCACAAATGCGTACCTTAGTATATACAATGATATTGAACTTCGGTTTGAATATTAGCATCTTGTGAATCGACCATGAAACTATTGAAAAAGGTTCTTCCGGTGAAAGAGATATACACCGAATTATCAAAAAAAGATATCATAGAACGTCTATGTAGCATTCGTATAACCAATTATGATAATCAGCAAATTGCGATACATTCTTACATGAAGGTTTATGATGACCGGATACAGATAAAACGCGAGCCTTCATTATACGAAAGCTTTAGAGGAGCCGGTGAAGTTTCTTTTAAGCTGCATCCTTTGGAAAGCGGGACAAAAATCATTTACGATGTACAACCATGCAGTAAATCTACTATTATAAAAGGAATAACATCCATTGCTCTGTTTTTATTAGTTCTGGCCTTCTATATATTTTATTTATTCGGAATACAGATCATTTCTATCACAAGTATTCTGGCTGCATGGGCACTTGTTATTTTTATTCTTTACTATGGCTTAAATAACCATATTTTCCAATTAAGGGCTTATGCACAACAGTTGCTGCGTGGGGTAACGGATGACCATAACGTAATTGAAAAAAAATGATCCAATGACATCGTTCATTCACCGTCTGACTTTGTAAAACGCCATTCACTAATTTTCTACCACCTTTTTTCCGAAAGGGATTAGCGAAATTTCCAAAAGCTTAAGATGTTGTTTAGCAAAAGGGAGGCCTATAATGGTAATAGCCAACAAAACTGCCCAAAAGAGATGATTGAGCGCCGTATATAAGCCACCGCATAGAATCCAAATCAAATTGGCAACCAAATTTAAGCAGCCGGACGAAGTTGGCGTGTTAACCACGCGCTTCCCGAATGGAAATAAAACAATAGCTGCTAATTTAAAACACTGGATGCCAAAAGGAATTCCTATAATGGTCACACATAACACCAACCCGCCGATTAAGTAACCTAGCGCCGCTAAAAAACCTCCACAAATAAGCCAAATTAAGTTACCGATAAGATTCATAAGTCCAATTCGTCATTTTTATATTTCTATAGATAATGTTCACTCCAATTTGTTACATATTGAAGTTGTTTTCAAGATAGCAAAAAAGTGAACAAAATGCTTTAGGCTCTTTGTACTCAATTAAATCATATACCATGTATTTTAGCAAAAAGCGAGATTTAAAAGTTGTAGCCGATGCCACATATACAGATTCAAAATAGAGAAATACATATTCAGGAACTGAACAAAGATGCCCCTCAAACAATCGTATTAATACATGGTATGTTCAGCAATCTTTCTGTATACTATTTTCGAATAGCGCCTCTTTTAGCCAAATATTTCCATGTCATTATGTACGATTTAAAAAGTCATGGTCTCTCTTCCCGAGTTGATCATGGATACCGTTTTGATGATATGTCATACGATTTAATCGACCTCATGGATACGTTAATGCTTGAAAAGGTACATCTCGTTGGATATAGTTTCGGAGGCCTGGTTGCATTAAATACCTGTTTAAAATATCCAAGTAGGATTGATAGGTTAGGTGTAATCGAAGCTCCCGACCCAGGCGATCGGAAAACGATGGATATTATCGATATCTATAGCAAAGAATTTCTTGAACATTATATACAAAACTTTACGGATACGACGAAAGTCAAAATGGGAAAACGCCAGCTCGAGAAAAATCATCGAATGTATCAATACTTATTTGATCATACCAGTATTAAGGATGATATGGAGAAGGAGATAGCTTATTTCTCAAGCGTCCCAATAAGTAGTATAACACAAAACACTTTACTAATCTACGGCAAGCAGTCTAATTGCCTTGAATCGGGTAAGTTTCTAGCAAAACATATTGTCAACGCAGAATTCGTAACCTTACCGGGAGATCATAACTTACCGATACAGGCACCTGAGTTGATCGCGAACAAACTACTTGGATTTCTATCCAAACAAGCTGTGTTGGCATAGTAGCACACGAATGAATAAATAGGGCGTCGACTAAAAAAACAGCTCCATGAAAAAAATACTATTTGTTGTACCTCCCCTGATGGGGCATGTAAACCCGACATTAAGTTTAGGTAAAGCGTTGCTGGAAAAAGGCTTTAAAGTGGCTTGGTTGAGCGTTGATGAGAAACTTGAGGCCATGTTGCCACCAGGCGGTGAGTTTTTGCCACTAAAATACAATACTTCCGAGGCAGAACGTGCGCAACAGCATGTTTTTTTAACTAAAATTTCCGAAAAAAACGTAACAGGCATAGAAAGCGTGAAATTTTTGTACGAAGATGTACTTATTCCTCTTAATCGATTTATGTATCATGGAATTCGCGATTGGGTTAAGGTTTATCAACCGGATTTAATCGTTAATGATCATCAACTTTTCAGTGCAGCGATAGTTGCTATACAATCGGATGTCAAATATGTCACATCTGTTACCGCACCTGCAGCCGTTAAAATGCAACAGGACCTACCGGGCATCTCACAATGGGAAGACAATCAGATTATTTCCCTTCAACAAGAGTTAGGACTCAACCTGAATCGATCCATAGCTTGTTCAGAAGATCTAACGATCATTTATACATCGCGTGATTTCTTCGGTGATATGGAATTAGCGAAGGGCTATCGGTTTGTCGGCCTTTCAGTTCTCGACAGACCAGTGAATTTCAATTTTGATTGGAAAGCCCTGGAGGCCATGAACCATCAGCGAAAAGTATTAGTTTCAATAGGAACGACATTTGATCACAGTTTTAAACGAGATTTTTTTGCAAAGGTTATCGAAGCCTTGGGCAATCGAGATATATCGGTGGTGGTTGTTTCCGATCCGGCTTTATTTGACAAATGGCCTTCGAATTTTATTGTGGCGCCAAAGGTACCCCAACTTTCACTACTCCCCTTAATGGACGCCGTTGTTTGCCACGGAGGCCACAATACGGTTTGTGAGACCCTTATGCAGGGGATTCCCCTGGTTGTAGTGCCTATCGCTTACGACCAATCTTATGTTGCCGGAAGGGTGGTTGCCACAGGGAGTGGTTTGCGGCTTAATTATAAACGATTCAAATCGGAACATCTCAAAGACGCACTTGAACGTGTTTTAACAGAGCCTAGCTTTAAAACAGAAGCACAGAAGCTTTGCTCTTCATTTCAATTAGCCGGTGGCGTTTCGTATGCTGCGCAGCTTCTGGAAGACTTTGCTTACAATTCCATAATAGCCGATTAGGTTACAATTTAAATAACAGCTATGTCGAAATTCCTTTTTGTGGTCCCCCCGTTTTTTGGACATGTCAGCCCAACCTTAAGTGTTGGGGCTAGCCTCTTAAAGAGAGGCCATGAAGTGCGATGGGTATCTCTGGTCAATATAAAAGCAGAACAAGTTCCGGAAGGAGGGGTTTTTACTGTTCCGGCAATTTATTGGGATAAGCACGGTGAAGAAATCGAGCGGATTTTAATAATGCAGGATCAAGGACCGCTACTTTCCGGTGTTGAAACTTGGAAATTGGCGCTGGAAGATACTTACATTCCATTTTGTAAGATTATGTATCAGGGCTTGAATGATGTAATAAGCACATTTAAGCCAGATGTCGTCGTAAGTGATTGCATTACCTTTGCCGGTGGTATTTGTGCTTATCAACATGGAATACCCTATGTTACGACAACACCGGTACCCCCAGATTTAGGTGCAAATGCCATGAATAGTCCAAAGATATGGGAATGGCAACAAAATCTAATGTTCAGTTTGCAAAGAGAACTCGGAGTTGAGCGAAATGAATTAATTTTTCATTCCCGAAAACTTAATCTTGTTTTCACCTCACAATACTTTGCTTCCATAACAAAGCCCGAACCCCATATGCGATTCGTAGGCCCGGTTGCAGGACGTCCAAACAAAGTTGCGTTCGACTGGGATCGACTGGAAAAAAGTAGGGGGCCTAAAGTTTTCGTTTCTTTGGGAACTTTATTGGAAGATATTAGAAAGGAGTTTTTTTTAAAAGTCATTGAAGCTTTTAGAGATGAACCTTTAACCATCGTTGCCGCGACAAAACCGGAGATCATAGAAGATTGGCCCGAAAACTTTATTGTTCAGGGTTTTGTTCCACAATCCGAAGTGATGAAAAAAATGGATTTGGTTATTTGCCATGGAGGATTTAATACCGTTAACGATGCTATTTTGAACGAATTGCCCCTATTAATAACGCCTATTGCCTATGATCATTTTCATACTGCTGATCTCGTTGAAAAAGCCGGTTGCGGAAAAAAAATTCGTTACAAACGCATGCGGATTGCAGATCTTCGGAACGCAGTATGGGAGCTCATCGAGCAACCCGATTATAAAAAACAGGCCGGCCACGTTAAACAGACTTTTCTCGCCGCGGGAAGTAATGATAGCGCAGTAATTTTATTAGAGCAAACAGCTCAAGCGGAGGATTTGATTTATAGTTAGCTACCATGCCGGATATTAACGTATATAGGAAAGAACGACCGCTTCTTTTTTTAGAACGAACGCTGGTTGGAGATGGAACTGAACCATTTAATGGCGTATTCGCTATTAGGTTGAAAGGTAAAATAGAACATGAATCTTTGGCCGCAGCCTTAGCCAAATTGCAAGCTAAATACCTTCAGCTTCAAATGGCAATCGCAGAGATTACATCACCAAAACCCTATTTTTTCATCCCTGACACCATTAGTCCTATTCCATTGACTGTAAAAGAGTGGCAACATGCCAATCAATGGCAGGAGGAAGCGTTGGCGGGACTTAGACTTAAATTTGACGTCGTGAAAGGGCCTATGTTTCATGTTAGCTGTTTGTCGAACCATGTAACTTCAGATCTTATTCTGTCTTTCCATCATTGCATATGCGATGGCGGAGGAGGCGTACTTTTAATACGTGAATTGCTGACTTTTCTCGATGGCAAAGAATCAAATATTGACAAGCAAAACCGATTGCTGCGAATCGATGATATCATCCCTATAGAAGTTCGTAAAAGTAAGATCAATCAAGTAAAAACCTCCTGTTTGTCCGGTCTTCTGAAAACCGCTTTATCTATATCGGCTATCTTTACTTCTACCAAGAACAGTGGCACCTTAACCAGAAGCCGGGATTATTTGCTCCATTCAAAATTAGATCGTGAAAGCACCTCAATCTGGGTTTCCATATGTAAAAAACACGGCGTTACGGTAAATACTGCAATTGGCTTGCTCCTGCTTAAAGCTTATGAAAAAGTGGCTGGACCAGAGTCAAAAAACAAAATTTCCTGTCCCGTAGATATCAGGAAGTTTGCTAAACAAATAAGAGAAAATCAGCTCTTCTCTTTCGGGATGGTACTGACATTAACCAATAAAAAGGCGAACCATAAATCATTCTGGCCTGAAGCACAAATACTTCAGACCGTGGTGGATAAACAAATAAAGGCATTAAAACCTTACGAGTTTCTAATGACCTTCGAAAAATTACATAGCGCTCTGCCCCGCATGATAAAAATGCTGACTTACGGAAAGGTTGGAAATGACCTTATGTTTTCAAATATTGGAAGAATACCATTACAAAATGAATATCAAAATTTCTCGTTGGAAACAGTGTTTAGCCCTATGGTAATTGGTCCTTTTGCTAATCCTTCTACCATTATCTGCTCAACCTTTAATGATGAATTGGACTTTTCCTTCGTATCAAATGAAGGCTTTTTACCTCAAGAAAAAGCAAAAAGCATTATTGAATTTGTACGAAATGAGATGATTTTATTAATAACCTCAGCAAAGAAAAACCATGATAACACAACGTAGATTATCTGTTGGAGAGCGGATCATGTATGTGGCCGAAACAGAAGCCATCAATTGCATTTTTCCATTTAGCTTAAACGGTTTGTTCAATCAGGACCAAATCCAAGCGGCACTCAATAAACTTCAACAAAAGCATCCACTTTTACGTGCCGTCATTAAACAGGTAAATGGGTATCCATCGTTTATTTTACCGGAAAATGCACCGGTTATTCCGATCACGATATATGATCGGTTCAATGAAACTCAATGGTTAAATTTAATTAAGAAAAGCTGGCAAGACTATTTCAATGTAAGTCAAGGCCCACTTGCTAAATTAATATGGATACGCGGCAATCCGACGTCGGATTTTATACTTATTTGTCCACACTGCATAGCGGATGGTGTTAGCATTACGGCCGTTTTACGAGAGTTCCTTCTTTTGCTGGATGACGTTAGCAAGGATATCGGTGAATCACAAGCCTTGGTTGGAAATGATTTGGTGTCGCATAAATTATCCACTATCAGAAGAGTCCAACTAAATTTGAAAGCTTTGATAGGAAAGTGCGCTGCCCATCTATTTTTACCAAAGCAGCTGGATAAGAGCAAAACAATTGACTTGAATAACACCTATATGGTGCGCCACCGCTTTTCATCAGTTGATACCCGAAAGCTCCTTACTTGTTGTAAAAAGAACCAGGTTTCTTTATATACATTAATGTCGGCGGTATTTTTTGATGTTGGAGCGCACGCTTTTCCCAAACCAAAAGGGAAATTAATATGCCCTGTAGACATCAGAAAATATATAACTAGTTTAAAAGAGGACCAGCTTTTTGCTTTTGCGCCAATTGTTGACCTTAAAAGTAGCAAAAATACATCCGTTTGGGAGCATGCTAAAGATCTAAAGCAACAGTTACAAGTCGGTTTAACCAAAATCAATGCTAATGAAGTTGCCTACATAAATGCACATTTTCAATCCATCGTTCTCAAACTATTAAATCATTTACGAGTAAACGAAGGCTCACATGATTTTACCTTCTCTAACATGGGCAATCTAGCGATCCCCTCACATTTTGACAAGTTCACGGTTGAACAAATCTACAGTCCGACTGTAGCATTCCCATGGAAAAACCCGAACACGATGGTAATGAGCACATATAACAACGTTTTAGATATAACATTTACTTCAAATGACGCAGTGTTACCCCAAAAGGATGCGAATCAATTTTTAGAACGGGCAATACAAAAACTCAGCAGTCTAATAGAAGAAGAGACGATCCCTACACCAATTAATACGGTTAATTCATGACGACGCATCCAGCAAAAAAAATAAGTGAATATAAAGCAATCCGAATATTCATTCGCAAAAAGCTTATTTGGTATATGTTACCTAATTTAGTATTCAACGGTTTCATTCCTTATTATAGTTTTGAGAATCCTGCTTCTGTTGCACTTTTTAAAGGAGAGTTCTGCTTCGCTCGATTTATATTACCCATGGCTTTATTTATTCCGTTGGCGATTACCGTTGATTTTCTGAAAAAGGCGACTGAATTTATAGTAGCTACTCCCTTGGGCCTGGAAGGAAAATTAGATAGCTTAAACACCTCTTTGTTTTTACGATTAGGACTTTACAATGGTTTAACGTCATTAGCAATTACCTTTATTGGATTACTGTTTATCCACTATATCGTCCCTCCAAAGTATACCTTTGACGGTGCGCTACTGGCTTGTTTTAATGCAGTTTTTGCTTGTCTGATAGCCGTTTACTACACTTTTTGGAGTACCCATAAACTGAATTCGCTAATACAAAAATCCGATACGGAAATAAAAGGTCAATAGAGGCTTTCTTTACTTCTAAAAACAATTGGCAAGCAAAGTTTGTATTAAAGCAGAGGCTTATATGGTTTATACTCTTTAATTTGTCTAATACGTGCCCTGGAAATCAATAGAAAATGCCAGCTTAAATGACAAGCCCCGAAAAACGCTCGGCACGGTAGACGCGGTCGCGCTCATCGTGGGAATTGTGATCGGAGCCGGCGTATTTAAAACACCTTCGTTGGTGGCACTCAATACAAGCAATGACACCTTATTTCTTCTTACCTGGTTAGTAGGAGGAGCGGTTTCCCTTATAGGAGCATTGAGCTATGCAGAATTGTGTGCTACCTATCCGCATACAGGGGGCGATTATCATTTTTTATACCGTGCATACGGAAAACCTCTTGCCTTTTTATTTGCATGGACAAGAATGGTAGTCATTCAAACAGGATCCATTGCGTTACTTGCTTTTATTTTCGGTGACTATGCAACGCAATTCTACACAATCGGCCCCTATTCTGAAGGAATGTATGCCCTTGCGATCGTTATAACACTAACCATTCTAAATATACTGGGGCTCACTTTTGGTGCTATCGCACAAAAGCTTTTTACGCTGTTGGAAGTAGGCGGCATTGTATTGATTATCATTGTCGGTTTGTTCGTTACCCCTACAATAGAAGCGTCGTCTCTGCCGATTAAATCCGATATATCTACCTCTTCTTCTTTAGGGATGGCAATGGTGTTCGTACTATTAACCTTTGGTGGATGGAATGAAGCCGCCTATATTTCGGCTGAATTGAAAACGGGGGCTAAAGGCATGGCTAAAGCGTTGGTTTGGAGTATTTTGATCATTACAATTGTCTACCTTCTTGTCAATTACACCTTTATTTATGTCTTAGGACACGAACGAATGGCTTCTTCCGATGCGGTCGCAGCCGATTTAATGCGGTTTACATGGGGAGAAAATGCAGCAAAATTTATAGGCCTGCTTGTTGCCATCTCCGCATTGACTTCTGCAAACGCTACCATCATTACAGGAGCTCGTTCAAATTATGCACTCGGTCAGGATTTTCCCTTTTTTAAGAGTTTGAGCCAGTGGAATCATCGAACGTCTACCCCTGTTAAAGCCTTAATAATACAAGGAATAATCGCTACTATTTTAGTGTTGTTAGGATTAATGACTCGGAAAGGTTTTGAAACGATAGTTGACTACACGGCACCCGTCTTTTGGTTCTTCTTTTTGTTAGTCGGCGTGGCAGTATTTATTCTAAGAAAAAAAGACCCTCAAATAACACGCCCATTCAAAGTTCCACTTTATCCGGTGCTCCCCGCCATCTTCTGTATAAGTAGCTCCCTGCTCCTTTATAGCAGCTTAGCCTATACCGGTGTGGGGGCTATGTTCGGCGTATTCGTATTATTTATTGGATTTATCGTTTTCAGTCTTTTTCGAAGGTAACAATTTTGAAAAAATAAAAACTATTGTTTTTTCAAAACGTTAAGAAAATCAAGTTGTTAACTAAAATTCAATAAGATGAAGGCAATTACAGTTCTTTACGGTATGTTGATGCTGGCATTCATGGTTCCAATTACCATGCAAGCCCAGCAAATGATCGACAAGGATGTTCCCTACGTACCTACTAAACAGGAGGTGGTGGAAGCGATGTTGACCTTGGCCAATGTAGGGCCAAACGATATGTTATATGATTTGGGTTGTGGGGACGGTCGTATAGTAGTAACAGCCGCAAAGAAATTCGGCGCCAAAGCTGTGGGAATTGATATAGATCCGGAACGTATTCAAGAAGCACGCGAAAATGCACAAAAAGCAGCTGTGGAGAATAAGGTTGCCTTTTTACAACAAGATCTGTTCAAAGCCGATTTCAGTAAGGCTTCGGTGGTTTCGCTTTATCTATTGCCTTCTGTTAATATAAAGTTGCGTCCAAAATTACTCCAGTTAAAACCTGGAACACGCGTTGTTTCACATGCTTTCGATATGGGTGACTGGAAGCCCGATAAACAAATGCTAGTGGGTAACTCAACTATTTATTTGTGGACAGTTCCTGATGTCAAATAGTTTTACACTTTTAAGTTTTTTGTAAGGAAGAATATAAATAAATTGACAATCAAATTTTGATTGCCTATTTTGCATACTATTCAACCAAATTAAGTATGCGAGTTTCTCTATTTTTTTTGCTTTTGTTAGTCATTTTGACCCATGGATGCACTCAGTCAACCAATGACAATCAGGAGAAAATTTCGAGTTTAAATGGCGATATCTCATTACCCGCTCAAATTAAAAAATTAACCGGCACCGATATACTCTATATTATTGATAAAGAGAGTACATTAAAGGATACCCTTATAGACAACGTACAATGCTGGAGAGCAAATGGGGATATGTTCTTTAAGATCGATCGAGAAAAGTATCCCGTTTATATCTATACAAGCTTAATGAAATTGGAGGTAATGGCGCCGTCAACCTTTAGAATAGCTGCTTATGATCATGATCAGGGACAATCTGTTGAGTCACTAACCGGAAAAATAAAAATAAGCAAAAATTATAGTTCTCCTTTTCCGGAACCCGATACGCTACAGGAAAACAACCTATACATGGTAAATAAAAGCATCGATTTATCTGAAAAAGAAGATCTTGAGGATAAAAGACTGCAACATTGGTGGAAAAAAGTTAATGAAAACCAATAATAGCCTTTTAAACAGTTTATAAACAAGACCTATAGCCTCGTCGTAACCGACAAAGAGCATTTATTAGTGGCAAGACCAATCATGAAATATATTATTTAGAATAAGTATAAATTAAAGTAATAGCTTATATTTGTGAAAATAATAGCCAAATCATGATTGTAAAAAGTAGAATTGAAGGCTTACAGGATTGGTTATTTATAGAAGACATACCCGACACCTGTCTTCCAAATAGCCCCCTGAACGAAAAAAAGACCGTCATAGAACGCCATCCTATTCATATGGCCAACTATCAGCTTTCTACCGGCGGTCTATTCATTCTTTATTCCGAAATGAGTTTCAAAGGGCCGGTTCGCATACATACAGAAGTTCAAGGCGAAACCGTTACAAGCCAATTTGTATTCTATCGGCATCAGGATAACAGAAAAATCAAGACATCTTTTCATGGCAGGGGGCGGCATAATGTACGCTACATACCTTCCTTCGTAGAAGATTACGAGCTACAATCGGGTACTGAATACGATTACTTCCTGGTTGTTTTATCAAAAGATTTTTATTTCAGGCTGATTGCACCTGAATCCGTTTTACATGAAGATTTTGTACAAAAGATCAATAAGGGGCAATACACATCTTTTGCTCACGACGACATGTTTGTTACGCATGAAATGCTCAAAGTTATATCCGAACTGAAAGACAATAAACGTACCGGTGAATTACGCCGCATCCATACGGAGTCCAAAATATCTGAGCTGCTTGTATATCAACTAGAGCAGCTAAATGACAGCTTTATAGAAGAAAGAGAACCATTAGCTAGTGACGACGTTGTTAAATTGCTTAAAGCGAGGGCTATTCTAGACGAACGCTACGCACAAGCTCCAACGCAAAAGACCTTAGCTGAAGAGATTGGCATGAGTGAATCCAAACTGCGCCAGTCATTTAAAGATTATTTTTCAATTACCATATATGATTACTTAACGAGGGTTCGGATGGAAAAAGCCCGGTCACTTTTACTGGATGAAGGCAAAAGTATAGCCGAAGTAGCCAATGCAACCGGATATAACCATCAACAGAATTTCAGTGCCGCCTTTAAAAAATATTTTGGGATCGCACCGAGTGATATTAGGTAGTAACCTCCGTATGATCAATCGCAACTGGATAAAATAGCGAGTTGAAACGGTTAATATCAAGATTTATTTGTTTTGGAATAACTATTGGCTGCAAGGTTCTTTTATTAACCATCACATCAACTTCCGTGCTAAAAATAGCGTAAATATGGCTGGGTGTCAAAACCTCAACCGGCGTACCATCCAGCCATTTTCTGCCACCCTTTAGCATGAGGATACGATCAGCGTATTGTGCTGCCAAATTGATTTCATGCAATACAGCAATAACCATATAACCCCGTTGGCTAAATGCTCTGGCAATTGCCATTGTCTGTTGCTGGTATTGAGGGTCTAAGGCAGCAACAGGCTCATCCATCAATAAAAGGCTTTCGGGTTGATCCCAAATTTGACACAGCACTCGGGCATATTGGACGCGTTGCTGCTCGCCACCCGAAAGCGATAGATAAGACCGATCTACAAGATGGCTGATACCACATACCTCCATCGCTTCCTCCACAGCAATGAGATCTTTTATATCCGGGCGAAACCTAAAATGTGGATACCTTCCCATAAGAAGAACTTCATTAACTGAGAAGTTTAAATGTACACTATTGTGTTGCTGGAGAATTGTCCTTTTCTTGGCCAGTTCTTGCGGTAAATAGGATGACAATTCCTTATCAAAAAGTAAGACCTTACCTGATGTTGGCTTTTTTTCTCCACTCAGGATATTTATTAAGGTCGATTTTCCGGCGCCATTCGCACCAAGAACGGCCAGTAATTCTCCTGGTCGGATCTGAAAGCTGATGTCACGCAGCAAATAATGTTTTCCAACCTTATAGTTCAAGGCAGTGGCTGTAAGCATAATGAATTTATGTTAGCTAAAGAGTTTTTTCTTCTCTTTAATAAGTATAAACAAGAAAACAGGTGAACCCAAAAGGGCGGTAATTACGCCAATCGGCAATTCAATCGGAGCCGCTAAAATGCGCGCCAGTACATCCGCTACGGCCAAAGTAAGTGCGCCAAATATTGCAGATGCCGGTAATACAAACTTATGATCAACTCCCCCCACTAAACGAATAATATGCGGCACGAGTAAGCCAACAAAACTGATAATTCCGGATACAGCTACCGAAGCGCCAACAGCCATCGTGGCCAACACCACCACTTGCATCTTCACCCGGTTAGGGTTTAATCCCAAAATGCTAGCCTGTGTCTCGCCCAAAGAAAAGGCATTCAATGATTTTCCTAAAAACGGTAAGATAATTAAAGGAATTAGAATGAAAGGAGCAGCACTCCCCACTGTCTGCCAAGTGGCTCCACCCAAACTACCCAGCATCCAAAATGTAATGGTACGTAATTGTTGTTCGTTCGCCAAATAGGTCATTAGCCCAGTCAACGCCGTAGCAAAGGCATTAATCGCGATGCCGGCAAGTAACATGGTGGCTACATTGGCACGACCGTTGGTCCGTGCTATATTATATACCATGAAAGCGACGACACCAGCTCCGATAAAGGCTCCGAATGATAATAAATAATATCCAAACAGACTACTTAATCCCGCAAGTAAACTTAATTCCAATGTGATGACAATAACCGCCATAAGAGAAGCACCCGCGGAGATGCCTATCAAGCCAGGTTCTGCAAGTGGATTACGGAATATCCCCTGAATGGCAGCACCGGATATACCAAGTGCAGCTCCTACAAGTAGTCCCAATAGTAAACGCGGAAGTCGGACAATATAAATAACGCCTTCACTGGTCGCATCCACTTGTCCTTTGAAAAAACCTAACAGCTTAGCCAAGATTGTCATCACTTCACGCATGGAAATCTGAAAAGCTCCAAGTGTTAAAGAAAAAAAAACAATCAACACTAGACCGCTGATCAGTAAAGCATATATAACTGACTTTCTCATGTTCACTTTACCAATTCCTTATGTAGTGCTAAAATCGCGTCAGGTAAACGAACCGTAAAGTTTGTAAGAAGTTGACCATCCATATCAATAATGCGCTCGTTCTTACCGGCCTTGGTTAATTTGATGCCTGGCATCTTTAAAACGGAAGCCTTTCCGCCGAGGCTACTCAAACCGAAGTCAAACATCAGTATGATATCGGGATTAGCCCTTACCATAGCTTCTGTGGTATAAGGTTTAAAATCTGAAAATTCTTGAATGGCATTTTCTGCACCTGCTAATCTGATAATTGCATCAATACTACTGCCTTTACCTGCCACGCTCATTGTACCCGTACCTCGTGCATATATAAATAACACTTTCTTTTTCACTTGTTTAGACGCTTTGACTGCCGCTATTGCAGCTTGAAGTCGCCTTTCAGTTTTTTGGGCAAGTATCTTTCCCTTTTCAGGTATACCAAGTGCGTCTGCGACGGATTGGATAAATTCGATAGCTCCCCGAGAACTGTACTGTTGATCAAAAATAACTAAACGTATGCCGGTGGCTTTCAGTTGATGCTGTATTTCTTTGCTAACATGACCTTTTGGCGCTAGTATTAAGTCGGGCGCAAAAGACAATAAACCCTCCGTAGAAACCGATCGATTCCGACTGACCCGTGGCAACTGTTTGACATAAGCTGGATAAATACTCGTCACATCCGTCGCGACAAGCTTGGCGCCAAGCCCTAAGGCATCTACAGTCTCCGTCAGCGCACCACTAAGTGTTATAATCCTGTTTGGAATTGCATAACAGGAAGAAATAATGCAACCCATTAAAAAAGTAAGAAATAATTCTCTTTTCATATATGTTATTGAATACACGCAAAAATTACAACGCAAAACAAATGTTATTTAGAACAATTACAAAATACGAAAGCTTCATATTCAATGCATTCTTCCGTTTATGGCGGAATTCATACAAAATAAGGCGTTTCTCATACAACCTTTTTAATGGATTATCTCAACATTTGTATCATTATTTAGAATGATTAAAAATAATATTGAGGCAAAAATGCTCAGATTCTACATGTTTATGTTTTGCTTGTTTCCTTCAGTTGTATATGGCCAAGTCAAAGGGGGGCTAATTGGTTCGGTTTCTAACGAAGAGGGACAAACTATTGCTGCTACTTTAACTTTAAACCCCGATAATCATTTAATAGCGATAGAGAGTGATGGTTCCTTTAAAATCAATGATTTATATACTGGAACCTACACCTTAGCAATTACCCGTATAGGCTATAAAAGCTATACGCAATCTATAGACATCAAAGAGAATGAGACTACACATATAAGAATAATACTAATAAAAGACGAACATGCTTTAAATGAAGTAGCCGTTACCGATAAGCATATTCAAGAGGATAACCTTATCTCGACGATTAATTCGGCCATGCCGGTAACCGTTATAACACGTAGACAAATTGAATTGATGGGAAGTCGACGATTGGATGAAATATTAAAGGAACAAACGGGCATTGCCATCGTCAATAACATTGCCAGGGGAAACCGTTCGGTAGGCGTTCAGTTACAAGGTTTTTCTTCAGAATATGTCATGATTTTAATAGATGGACAGCCTATGGTTGGCCGTAATGGAGGAAGTTTTGATTTGTCGCGGATCAGCGTAATGAACATTGAACGTGTTGAAATCATCAAAGGAGCCGCATCCTGTCTTTTCGGAAGTGAGGCAATGGGAGGTGCCATCAATATTGTGACTCGCCATGGCGCCCTACAAACGCAAGGAGCGGCATCCTTACGTTATGGATCGCTTAATATGCTAGATGCCACCTTAGAAGGCGAAACACCTTTTGCATCCAATCGAGGGGAAGCCAGCTTATCCGCCAATTTCTATCACAGCGATGGATTCAATGTAAACAGTCGGTATCAAACTAGGGGTACTACCGTGCCGCCGTCAGACAATTATACCTTACAAGGCCGAGTGCGTTATCGTTTAAGTAAGAACACGAGCATTGGTGCAAGCGGGCGTTATGGATTGCGGGAATCGGTGATGACACGTGGATATGGAAGTGATACCTATAAAGATGATATGAATGAGGGCGATATCAACGCCTCAACCTATTTAAATACTTCTTACCAAAATGGCTTGCAATCCCTCAGCCGTTTTTATTTCACGCATTATACCTGGCATTCGAAAATCATATGGGATACCGGCGCACTGGGTGAGCAGAGCAATTTTTCACAATCCATCTTCCGCTTAGAACAGCAATTCGCTTATAATAGAATTACCGATTTATCATTAACCAGTGGCTTTGGCGGTACACTGGAAACGATGGAAGATCAATTACTTGGTGATGTTCCTTCTATGAAAAATGGGTTTGTATATGGTCAGGCGGAATGGCGGTTAACGAATCATCTACAAATCTTAGGGGGTGGTCGTTATGACTATCATGCATACTATGGTGGTCGCTTCAATCCTAATCTGGGGATTACTTATACTCCTGCTCACTTTGTAACACTCAAAGCGGCCTTTGGTACCGGCTTTAAAACACCCGATTTTCGTCAACGTTTTCAAATTTTCACTAATCCGCTCGTTGGCTACACGGTATTGGGAGCAGACATTGCCAGAACACAATTAACGGCCATGCAAGAGGCTGGGCAGCTGAGTGAACTGCGAAATTATACGTTCAATAAATTACAACAAGATGGCCTACAGGCTGAACAAAGCAATACTTTCAACCTGACTGCGACAATTGCTCCTTCAAGTACGTGGCAGGTAGAGCTGAGTGGTTTTTACCATCACATAAAGAACCAAATCAACAGTTTTCAGGTAGCCACGGCAGGCGATGGACAAATGATCTATTCCTATTTAAATCTTCCAAAGGTTAACAATAAAGGCTTCGAGGCTTCATTTTCTTATAGACCTTTACCGGATTTGGATCTTTCAATAGGTTACCAATACCTGGTTTCCAAAGACCTAAGCGTGAAGGATAGCATTTTAACGGGAAATTGGCCATATTACACTCTTCGCAATCCTACAACCGGAGAAACTTTTCGCTCGGAGACTTCGGACTACTGGGGATTGGAAAATCGCTCACGACATATGGCCAATCTCCGTGTCTTTTATAACTATCAGCCTTGGGACCTTGGACTTACTTTTAGGTTGAACTATCGAGGTAAATATCCTTTTGAAGATGCTAACGGAAATTACTACATCGATCGATTTGACATTTTTGTTAATGGTTTTTTGCTCTTCAATGCATCAATTGAGAAAAAGATATTTAAAAAACACCTGACTCTGCAAGTCACAGCCGAAAACATCGCTAATTACACCGATTATCTGATGCCCGGACAATTAGGCCGTGTCGTGTTAGCGGGAGTAACTTATCGATTTTTTAAAGAGGGATGATAAACTATGAATGAGGAATGATGAATATGGATAATCATTAACCAATAACAAACAGCCAATAACTAAAGGCTAAAACGAATACTAATAACTAATAACAACATGAAAACAATAAAATCAAGATGCCGGTGGTTCCGATACCTAAACTGGCTATTCGATGCCGATAGAAGATTATTTTTAAGTGTTGCTATCGGCCTATCGTTAATAAGTGGCTGCAGTAAAACAGATGAAGCAGTAACTCCAGGTTACGAAGATGGGAAAAGTACAATCATATATGACCTGGCAGGAGATACAGATGCATCCATGTCGAATGGTGTGGATGGTAAAGAAAAACGACCGTTTTATACTTTTCTTTATCGTCTAAGGGATAGGAGACAAATTTGGATACGTGATGCGGCCGACTCGGCCCGCTATTTTAAAACAGCCGAATGGGATCTGGCCTTCACAGGGCCTTACAATAGCGAGATTTATGTCAATAATGCCGGTGACGAATTTAATCCGGGATTTGAAGGTCCGGCAACACAGACCGCTGTTGTAAAGTACGACCGACCTTATGCTTCCGTAACCGAAGCCCCATCCGATGAGGTATTTAATCAAAGTAAGGTCGGTAAAATCGGTTGGGCATCAGGAGAAAATTCGAATGGTTGGTTCAATTATAGCCTTAACACGCATTTGGTAGTACCCATTAAGAACAGGGTATATGTCATTCGTCTTGCCAGTGGTAAATACGCCAAGCTTGAGCTTATTAATGTATACAAAGGTAATCCGCCATCAGTAACTGATCTGAACTGGCCGGCACCTTATTATACCTTCCGCTATTTTGTTCAAGAGGATGGGAGTAAAAATCTTACAACTAATTAGTCACTTTCAAAACATAGAAAAGTATGATACAAGTACCATATTCTTTAAACCGTAAATCACAGATAGTCTACATGATTTTTTGTCTTCTATTTACGATCGCTTTAGTAAACACATCTTGCTCGAAGGACAATACAAGCCCCGTGGAAGAACCGAAAGAAGAGGAGCCTGGTGAAACAGTCCCATTTTATACTTTGCAACGAGTGGAAAACCTAGCGATGGAAACAGACGATGAGAACCCCACCTCGGCAAAAACAGCCGTACTTTTCTCTTTGGAGGATAAGAAAGAAGTGCAGCTGACCTATGCAAAAACACAGCGTTGGGATGTTTCATTCACCCACCTGTATAACAGCTTCTTAGGTGCTAATAATGGTCAAAACAGCACTAGTAATGGATATGGTGGTGCCGGTCAAGGAGGGATTCTGGTACTTGAACAAGCCTTTGACGAAGTAACAACCATTTCGGCAGACAATCTATTTAAAACCGGAAGCGGAATCGTGGGCACCGATATTGCCGGGGACTTTGGCGAGGGGATAGGCTGGTATTTATATGATTTCAGTGGAACAATAGTAGGAGATGGAAGTTACGACAAACAACACGTGGCCTACGCACTTAGTAATCCTTTAACGTTAACGAATGGAACAGTCGTAAAAGCCAGAACCATCGTAATTCGCACAGCAAAGGGTAATTATGCCAAAATCAGAATGATCAGCTGTTATCAGGATGCTTTCACGTCTGATAAATGGTTTAGAAACACTCCCCATATGTTTTTCACCTTTGAGTATGTTCTTGTCCCCAAAGGCAGCACCACCTTTGAAATTAAATCCTAATCTATATATTTGAAATGAAACGAAAGTCAGCAAACCTATTTTTCATTATTATCGTTTTTCTAAGCCTCAGTGCCTGTACAAAAACAGCGGATCTTCCTCCACTTTCCAACAGTAAAATTGTAGCCTATAAAGTACCTGTAGCAGATGGTACTATTTTAGGAGCAATTGATGAGAGCGATAAAACGATTACTGTTTACTTACCATTTTATTATCAATTAGATGTTATCGATCCCGAAATAACCGTAGCCGATGGTGCCCGCTTGCAAGAGGAAGTAAAGCCTGTTGCTGTATTGGACAGTTCTATCACTTATACCGTAAAAGGGGCTGATCAGAGCACGGCTACGTATAAACTTATCATTGTGTTACAACAAATTGCTCCCTTAGTTATTCAAGAACTTTCGAGTGAAACGACTATTACAGCATGGGGCGTAGGAGCTTCTAACATTGTACTTCGTGGCAATTTTAACACCAATGATCCAGCCAAGATTTCAGCGTACCTAGTGAACGAAGCAGGACAAGAAACCGCACTTTCTGCCAATACCGGCATCGGTCCTGCCAACGTAACGGTCTCAATAATTGGCAACGAAAAGCTTTATACATTCGGTAACTTACAAATACCGCAAACATTAGATACGGGTTTATATAAGGTTAAGGTTAAGGTGCAGGCCTTATCAGCGGAAAGTCAGTATCCCGTACGGTTGACGTACCAGCAACCCGTTATAGATCATCATACCATTACTGTAAGGGGTGGGGATAATTTCACCATAAAAACGACTTCCAATGTCTTCCACGATTTTCGGGAATTTAGCATTATCGTAAATGGCGAAAAGGTATTACTACCAATCGAAAGCTATACGCGTACCGAAGCCGTGATTCGCGTACCCAACAGTGTACCTCCTGGACAATACTATCCGACAGCATTTTTCGGAACTTTTAGTCCATTCAGCACGAATTGGCCCATAACCGTTGTCAGTGAATAAGAAAACAATCCGGGCATTGCCTATTAGTTATATATAAGTTTAATTAAAAAAGAAAAAATGAAACAAAATATCTTAAAATCAATGGCGGCATTCGCCTTTTTAGCTTTAACATTTACTGCTTGTAATAAATCAGAAACAGCTGAGCCGAATTTGGCATTAGAACAAGAAACGGCGGTTATTCCTGTTGGAGGAACTGCAACGGGTGGCTTTACGAACACCGCTACCACGCCTTCGGCATCAGGCTGGGGAAATGTAGGATATAGCCTTTTCGATAATGCCGTTAGCACCAGTGGAAACGAGGTCGTATTTAACCAGAATTTTAACGGCAATATCACCGAGGCAAATGGCTATAATTTAGGTTACATAGATCTCCCTAGTGTAAGCAACGTATCGGCAATAACATTGGCTAATTTAAGTACAACCAATTGGAGCGTTACCACATTAGGAAGCAATGGCGCGGTAATCGGCTGGTATAACTATAACTCAAGCACCAGGACTATAACACCGGTAGCTAATCGTTATGCTGTAGTGGCTAATAACACTAATTTGAGCACCGCAACTGAGGTCTTCGTTGTGCAGTTAACTTCCATTGTAGGTACCGGAACCGGCCCTTACCACACGGACGTTGATTTCTCCACTAAAAGATTGAAATAAAACACCCTTCTTAAAATACTGAAACAGGGTCATACATTCGCGTGCAAACCCTATTTCAGCAGTATTTAGCAGGCTAAGCCTGCAAGTTTTAATAAATGCCCGGATTGTTCATGGTATTTATTGAGGCAAAGATAAGGAATAGAATGAAAAAAAAATTGACTTACAATCATTTACATGAAACCATTATATAGCTGTAAAAAAGAAATGTACCCTTTTAAAAATTTCGTAAAGCCTTGGTGTCTTGTTAGCTTAATATGTATTGCATTTTCTTCGTGCAAAAAGGAATACATAGATTATCCCTATGCGGAGATTATCAATTTCAGTATCATCGATGCCAACGGCGCTGTGCTAAAAGCAGCTGTTGACAATAACGAAATCATTATTTATTGGCCACCCGAGCAAGCTGTTCCCGAAACCGTGACGCCTACGGTGACAGTATCGGAGCGAGCTAATGTACAACCTGCCTCCAATACGCCGATAGCTTTTACAGACGGTACAAGTTTTACGGTTACTGCCGAAGACGGAACAGCCAAGGTATATAAACTAAAACGAATCATTAATGTACCGAAACCTTATGTGACGGACTTCAGTGGCATAACAAGTTACAACGATAAAAATTTCATATTAGTTGGTGATCAGCTTAGTTTCGCCGGAGATTATTTCAATACAACGGAAGGGCAACTGAAAGTCTTTTTTCTCACAGCAGATGGGCGAGAAGTGGAAGTACCTATTTCCAATAGTACATCGCTAAATATTTGGGCTATTCCAGATGAAATGACTGTCGGCACCTATACGTCTATTCGATTAGAAAGTGCTCCGTATACCATTACTGTAGAAAGAGATTTTGAAGTAATTGAAGATCCGCGGCCAAGTAACATACCCTTAAACGAAGCCATTACATTGAAAAGAGGAGAAGAATACAAGCTGGCGGGGAAAAACCTAGATAAAGTAACCCAACTGCTCTTGAATAATCAAAATTCCAGAACTTATATACCGGTAGAAATAGTAAACGTCTCATCCGATGAAATTACGTTAAGAATTCCGGTTGATTTCCCACTAAACACCTATCATTCGGTGCGATTTATTTATGCGTCCACTCCTTATTTCTCGGACACGATTAATACGCTTTCTTTAAACAATACTCTTACGGTGACAGAGTAATAGTATATGAATATCATTGAATGGCTACTAAAGAGAAAAGAAACAATTCATGCGTCTAATTAGCAAGATATTATGCTATCCGTTTTTAGTAACAATTCTTTTTTCCTGTAAAAAGGAGGATTTAGGATTAACAGACGAAGTAGTTTCGCCAACAACCGGTACACCGGTGGAGTTTACATTGGATTCTATTTTCCTTTACGCAAAACAAGTGTATTTATGGCGTGAAACTTTGCCCAGCTATACTGAATTTGATCCTCGAAATCGTTACGAGGCTGTCAGTCCTGAATTAAGGGCTTATAAATCGGAGTTATACGATATTTCACAGATGAACGTCAACCCTCAAACAGGCAATTCTTATGAGTTGCCTGTATATGCAGGCAGTCCTAAATATTCATACTTGGAGCAGGGAACTCCAAACAATGGCATCTCAACAATGGCCACTATAGCGAACACCGGTTCGGAGTTCATGCCTCTATATAAGGTTGTTGAAACTGATAATAAAAAAATCGGCTATCTTTCCCTGGCCTCTTTTCCCGCTCTTACTGCCATTAAAGAGCAATTGAATGCTATTTTCGCTTCCTTCGCTAAAATAGGGATTACCGGCCTTATTATTGATCTTCGATCAAATGGGGGTGGTTATGTTGAGACTGCCGAATACCTGGCTAATTTAATCGTGCCTTCCAATTTAACCGGAAAGGTCATGTACAGTGAGAAATTTAATGACCTGATGCAAAATGGAAAGGCCACCATCCTTAAAAATCAATTATATAGAGATGCCAATGGTAACGCAGTGCGCTATAAAGGGCGTTTAGCTACCATGGCGGATGTGAACTATAGCAAAAGCTTCAATACCATTCTGTTTCAAAAAGCCGGCAATCTCGAAACGATTAACAATGTTTATTTTATCATTTCCGGTAATACCGCCTCAGCCAGTGAATTATTGATCAGTAGTTTAAAACCTTACTTTGATGTTAAGCTTATTGGCCAAAAAACATATGGTAAACCGGTAGGCTTTTTTGGTGTTCATATTGGTTCTTATACCATTTATCTCAGCAGTTTTATTTTGCAAAATGCCGTGGGTTGGTATGATTATTTTGAAGGGATGCAACCAGATGTGACAATAACTTTTTCTACCGATACTTCCTTGGGTAATCTAGATGAACCAGGATTGTATACCGCTCTTTCCGTAATAGGAGGTAGCTTCAACTCGAGCAGCTTTTCAAATCGAAAATCTTTTACAAGCAGTGGTCACGAGGATATGAACAAAGAAAATTCGTCTACAATTCAAACGAGCCTATCGGGAAATTATATACCTATATATAAAAAGCAATTCAAGCTGAAATAAACATTGCGCCAGTTGCCATCATGCTAATAAGGCCTTTACAGATGGGCTGGTAAAAGCAAGGGGAATTGAAGTGATATTGACTCAACGATTTCGCTGTTATCGCTTTGGTTTAATCCAAACATGCGCAAAACCGAAGAGCGAAACGATGAACTCATGAACTCCTTTGAAAACAAGTAAACGTGGTTAGGTTAAGGCGGTGCCCGTCGCTAAACTGATTTATTTACCCAAGCTTGAAGCAAACACAACGACAGTTAAGATAAAGGTGTGTAAGTTTACAGCAATAGTCGATTGCTTTCCAACAAAGTCGATCTAATTTGCAACAAAAGTAGCTGCGTTTGTTAGAAAAACCTTCGCTTTTGCAATTAACTTTCGTTAAGCTACAAAAGACTTAGTTGTTTTTATAGCAAAGGTTCGCAACTTTATTATAGTGTTCCATGGAGCTCCTATGAACATGGTTACAGCTATAAGAAACTTACGAATGGTTGCAACAAAATTATGTGAGTTTATGACAACTTTAGGTAAAGCTGCAACAAATGCAAATACTTCTGCAATAATAGCAGTACTGTTTACAGTAAAAGTGCTTGCGTTTATAACGAACGCACAAAAAGTTATTGCAAAGTTGGCCATATTTAATTTAATGTTACCTAAAGATATTAAAAACTTACCGGAGTTTACTTCCGTCTTACTTAAGATAGTTATAAATTAGGTAAGAAAAACGTCCTCTTTCACTTGCAGCCGTAGGTCAACCGTCGACGAAATTGATACAAAATTAAGCGGATTGCATACAGACTTTATTTTCAAATTTTACAATCTTTGTTTCAGTCGATCGTTTAATTAGATATCGGTTATCGGTCATATTAACAACAAATAACGAATAACAAAATATGTTAAGTACTAAAATAAAAGAAGCTACAAAAGCACCTCATCAACAATTGGAAGGCGTAGTAGTGAGAAAATTAAAAGCAATCAACGGTGATAAGGATTATGCTGAATTTCTAAAATTTTTCTACGCCTATTTTAATGCGGTAGAAGAGGTTATCAAGCCCTATATTACAGACGCTGTTTTACCGGATTATAAAGAAAGAAGAAATTCCGGCTACATAAAAGCCGATATAGAAGATTTAGGCGAAAGCACAGATCAGCTACCTGAAGTAGAAGCTCCAACTATAACAACGGTTCAAGAAGCCTTAGGTGCGTTATATGTGTTAGAAGGTTCAATTATGGGAGGAAGTATCATTGTTAAAATGCTTGAAAAGCTTGGCATAACAAGGGGATTGTCCTTCTTTTCAGGCTATGGAGCAGAAACCCCACAGAAATGGAGCATATTTGTAACTGTTTTAAATGCGCACGCTAAAAATGAAGGAGAGGAGAACCTAGCCATTAAAGCCGCCAACAACACTTTTTCGCTATTTGGAAGAACATTTGAACGCGAAGAAGTGGCTTAACGCGTAAATGATTTTAAAACCTAACAGAAAGGCCGAAATTATTTCGGCCTTTCTGTTTATTACTTAAGGTAACCGTTATAATCCGATTATTCTACGTTGACAACTGATTTGCTATTGCTTGGGGTAGCCTTTGTTTTCCCTCTGTTATCACGTGCCATTCTCGAATAAAGTGACAATTTTCTATCAAAAATAAACCTTAATAATAAACGCGTATAAGATCTGTGATGGCCCAAGGAGTCATAGTAAGGACCTGCAATTTTCTTAATTTTTGGCAAATTGTTCCATGGAATTGATGGAAAGTCATGGTGTTCATTATGATAGCCGACATTTAAATTGACAACATTTAATACCCCATAGTAGCTTTTTGTTTCCTGATCTTCATCATGGGTTAAAAAATGCTCTTGAATCCACCGAGCACCAAGTGGATGCAACCCTACCGAGAAAAAAAAGCTGGCGACTAAATAAACCACTGCTTTCCACTGCCAGAAATAAAAAATCAAACCCATAAAGATGAACTGTACGAGATAATTCAACGCTACCCATTTATCAAACATCTTAATCTCTTTGCTCATCCGTCCCAAGCGCGATGCTTGAACAATAGGATATAAAAGTAACCATAGTGCTTTTCCCAGCGTAGAGTTGTTAACCAGCTTTGCCTCCCATTCACTGGGCATATCAGCATCCAATTCCTCGATGCCCTGAAAAGCATGGTGTTTCAAGTGATACTTCTGAAAGGATACTGAGCTTGGGAATACGAGGGGTAAATTTGCAAAAATGCCTGAAAGTGTGTTAAGCACTCTATTTTTGAAGATCAAATTGTGTGAACATTCATGAATACAAATAAATAAAGTATGACATGCAAAAGCACCAATTAAATAAGCACATGGGAAGATAAACCACCACGATTCATCATACAAAATCCATGACATGGCTATTTGTATACCTACACATAGGACTATCACTAAAAAGGTATACGGATTTCTACCTATTAAATGTCGAATTTCGGGATGACTGGATATGATTTCTTTGGTTCTAAGTTTATGCGGTTCACAATTTTCCGACCAGCTAAAGCTCTTTTTCTTACTCATTTATACACATTAGGGTTTATTCTTAATAACGTGTAAGATATTGCAAAAGTATTAGAAATGCAATTTTTTTGTAAAAATTCACGAAATTATTTCTCTTTTTGAAATCAAAACGATTAATCGACATACAATCATTTCTTATTCAATAAATTAGCCTTTTCCTCAGCACTTATATCTCCTTTTTTATCCCTATTTCTATTGCGAAGCATATAGATAAGACTCGATTTTTGCGGCAGTTTTAGCGCAGGCAAAACAGCTAGCAGGATAATAACGGCCGTTATTAGAAAACTATTTTGCAAGGCGAAATGTTCCGCTACCTGATCGGGGTATTGGTTTTCCAAATAACGATCATATATAAATGTATGTATAACTGCACTTACGGCTATTCCAATGGAGCCTCCTACCTGTAGGAACAAACTGTTCAGCGCCGTTGCAGTTTGCGTCTGATTTGGTTTAACAGCATTGAGAAGTGCTGTAGAAACCGGTGCTACCAGTAGGCTCATGCCGAGTCCTCTTATCGCCATCGTAAACAAAATAAACCATACGGAAACACCGATATCAATTCTAGCCAGCATAAAGAAAGAAATAGATACAATTAAAATACCGCTAATTGATATATTTCGGATCATTCCTTTATCGGCTAATCTACCCGATAACGGCCTGCTTACCAGCATAATTAATGCGTTTGGCAGCATTAACAACCCGGATTCAATTTCGGTATAACCTAACAGTCCCTGAAGCAAAAAAGGTAAAAAGAACATGCCGCCATAAAGAGCCAAAGATCGAATAATCGTTATCGTAGCAGCAACATTAAATTGCCTTATTCTAAAAACATTCAGGTCGAGCAGTGATTGGGGCTTCTTTGCTGACTGTACAAAGAAGTACAGCATCAAAAGTGTAATCAGGAGGCCAACGAAAAATGAAACAGATAAAAAGCCTTGCTTACTGATCGTCGATATCGTGTATTGTAAAATGATAATAAAGATTGAAAAGAATATAAATCCCCTTACATCAAACCTACTTTCCTTATCAACTTGCCGCTTTAAAAAGCTTAAGTAACGTATTGAAAAAAAGATCGTTAAAGCCCCGATCGGTATGTTAATATAAAAAATAGATTCCCAGCCCAAGTAGTGCGTGAGTACTCCACCAAGTGTTGGGCCCAAGGCGGGGCCCATCACATTTCCCATTCCCCACCAACCAATTGCCGTACCGCGTTCTTCTTTCGGAAAGGTCTCGCTTAAAATTGCCAGCGAAGTGGGGGATAGCGATCCGCCGCCTATAGCCTGTATTATCCTGGAAATAACTAGCATGTCCAAACTTACCGAGAGACTACACAATAAGGAACCAAGGGTAAAAATGACAATACTTCCAAGAAACAAATAATAGTAACCAAAGCGTTTCTTTAGCCAGTTCGTCAAGGGTATAAAAAGCGAGAACGAAATCATATAGGCAGTGATTACCCATTCAATTTGGTTAAGATCAACCCCGAAATCATTTCGCATTACCGGCAAAGAAACGTTTACAATGCTACTATCAATTGCGGCCATGGACGTAGCCATCATTAATGTAGCGAGTACAAAGGACCTGTTTATTAACATGTTTTGCAAAGATACTCAAATCGTATATAAACTCTAGTTGATCAACTTCATATCTCATGCCGGTTTATATTGAGATTAATCGGCGCTTTATTCTCGAGAACTTCACCCGATAATAAACATCTTACCCCTTTAACTGTTAAAAACATAGTTGCTTAACTGAACTAATTTAACTTGAACGCTATGTTAAGAGATTTACTGAACGATTTTTTAGCACCATGTGATATACAGATTAACGGTTCCAGACCCCACGACTTACAGGTTGTTGACAGTCGATTCTATAAAGAAGTTCTAAAACGAGGTTCGCTCGGTTTAGGTGAGTCATTTATGCAAGGCTGGTGGGTTTCAAACGATATTGAGGAACTCTTATATCGTTTAATCCAAGCTAATTTAAGTGACAAATTTAAAAGAAAACCAACCCTATTCTGGTACTATCTGAAATCAAGGCTATTTAATTTACAGAATAAGAAAAGATCGATAGATGTAGCCTTAAAGCATTATAACATTGGCAACGAACTTTATCAATATATGCTCGGAAAAACGATGATGTATTCTTGTGCCTATTGGAAAGATGCCAAGACTCTAGAGGAGGCCCAAGAAAGAAAACTAGATCTTATTTGTAAAAAACTGGATTTATCCGCCGGTCAAACTGTTTTGGATATAGGTTGCGGTTGGGGCGGTTTTGCAAAGTTTGCAAGTGAAAATTATGGTGTTACCGTAACAGGAATCTCCATTGCCGCGGAGCAGATTGAGTTTGCCAAGACATGGTGCCATAAGTTGCCTGTTGAATTTAGATTGCAGGATTATCGCGACTTGGATGAAAAATTTGACCGTATCGTTTCCATTGGAATGTTCGAGCATGTCGGATACAAAAACTATCGCATCTTTATGCAAACAGTGCATAATTGTTTAAAATCCAACGGTCTCTTTCTGCTTCATTGTATTGGTGGAAACGAGGCTTCAACAGCAACTGATCCGTGGATACATAAGTATATATTTCCAAACGGACTAATACCTTCACCAAGGCAATTAACCGCTGCCATGGAACCTTATTTCACGTTGGAAGATTGGCATAACTTTGGTCCTGATTACGAGTTGACCCTGAATGCCTGGCAAGAAAATTTTAAAAACTATTGGCATTGCATAAAAAACAGTTATGACGATCTCTTTTACAGGATGTGGCTGTATTATTTAAATGTAAGTGCAGCTTCGTTTAAAGCCCGTCATAATAATGTTTGGCAATTGGTCTTATCAAAAAAAGGGAATATAGCCCGCTATTTCTCTGTACGTTAAGAGCCCATTCCGAGGATGTCTAAAAGCCGTCTTTGTGACCGACATGTTTAGTTCATGTAATGAAAGAACCCTGACGTTGGCAGCGTAGCGACTTCCAGACATCCTACGGATTAAATGGAATATTAAACTTGAGAAGAAAGTATATAATTTACGATGTCCTTTATTTTTAGATCAATCAATTGATCCAAATCCAAGCCAGAGAGCCAACCGGTAAAATCGATACCCTCTCCAAAATGTGCTTTTACTTTTTCCGAAAAAGAGACGATCTCAATACTATCCATCTCTAAATCTTTTGTAAAAGAACTTTCCATCGAGATGTCCATTTCTTCAATAAATTCTTCACCGATAATATCTGTTATAAACTGCTTCAATAAGCTAAAGATTTCCTCACTTTTTAGTTTGTTGTAATTTTCTACAGTGTCCATCCTATGATATAATTGTTGTACTTAATTGTTTTAACTTTTATACTTTCAATAATCAGCTCATCCCCCTCAATTGCACCTACTTGATAAGTCTTTGGATTGCCAGCCAAGCCCTTCCCAATTGACTTCCCATAAGCCTCTTTTGCTACCCAAAAGCGCGTAATCCACTCGTCCCGATCTTTTTTTCCTTTTAACAAAAGTCGTTCGTTGGCCGTCAGGGCGATTTCTTCAAAACCCACCCCTCTCGACTTGATTTCTTCCATATCGATTCCAACAGGTTTACCGAGTCGTGCAATGGCTACGGCTTCATCATTTTTATGTGCTATTGAGATCTGAACATCTGCAGCTAAAGGCCCTTGTATAACGGGCTGTCCGGTAGCAAGTTTAGCAATACTAAATTCTATGGGGTAATAGGCAGTGTTCGTTTCTCTTAAGAGTAATGATCTTATCGCATCTCTTAGGGCAACACGACTAACTAACCATTTCTTTCTCTTGTTAAGCGCTAAGCCGTTTAGGAAGTTACGATCCGCTAGTGGCAAGTAACGTTTTGCAATAAAATCCCACGAAATAACTTTTTGGTAAGCCTTGTGAAATTTGAATACCTCCGGATATATCTCCTCCGACAATAGGTTGAATTTAGGAGACATAGACACTTGCCATAGGCGTTCGTCAAACTCCAACCGTATATTCTGCCATCCATTAATCACCGCCCAGACCTTTCCGTCTCTTTTAAGCAGAAAGTTGGCAGTAGCCGTTTCATCATTGATGTCCGTTAGCGAACACGTACATTCGAATTCGCCTGTCTGATCAGCGAAATCCTGATAAAATATAATTTCATCGATTTTGATAGGAAATGCAACTTTATTCACCTTTAAGGTTAATTGCAACCATAAGCCGAATAATTGCCCGGCATTATCTAGCAGTGAGCCTTTTCCTCCACTGCCAACGATTATTCCCCTTATTCCCTTATCACCAATAGAATTGACAGCTTTTATACCTTGATAAGCTGGCCCATGGAACATGTGTCGATCATAAATGGTTACGGGATCAATTTGTATATCCAATAAATTACCCACCGTTAACAGTTGCAAAGAAGAGCTCTCCAATTTTTCAGCTAATACAACTTCCGCCTCGGCATACTTATCAATACGGACGCTCCATATAGAGTCATTTTTCCTCTCACCAACTACTTTTTCCCTGAACGGCTTACTCACATTCATCCATTGGAAAACCCGGATCTGTTGTATTCTGCTCAACTTTCGTTGTCTTTCGTGATTAAAAGCAGCTTCACCTAGCAATTCCAAAATCATTGTCATCGGAATTACCGGATCCATATCTTCCGGACAATGCCAACCTGGCTTTTGTTTTACCAGTGCATGGTCTATAAGATAGGGATGCTGATCTAGCGAAATATTGAACGGTGTTTCAAAATGCCCGGGCACATGAGATTCGGTTCCAAACCTATTAAAACACTGTGGTAGTGGATTCGAAAACTCCTTGTTTTCAATCAGTTCGATCAGATCCGAATACATACCCATCGCTTCCTCCATATTGTCCATCACAGCCATCGCAAGTGGATGTTTTACCGTTCGTTGTGTTCTCACATAACCGGTATCTTTAGGTGGCTTTGTAAACGATGAATGGATCGGAAAATCCCACGTGCTTACAAGCGGTGAACCAAGATTTAACTTAACAGATGCATTCTTCTGTGATTTTGTTTGAAGACCTAAAAAATCTAAGTCGACTTCTTTACCGTCGACATACAATGAGGCAAGTATTCTTCGCAACTGAGATAATCCATCTCGATAGGGAGAAGTAGTAGATAAAGCATTATATGGATTTCCTTTAAGGGTATCATCAACAAAGCCTGTTATGCCGCCTGCTCCAATCTGGATAAAAACACGCACTTGTTCTTGATGGTATAATTTTTCAATAAGCTCCCTGAATCTAACCGGCTGTATTAAATGTTCAACATTAAGTTGCCTTATCGCCTCCACTGTATCAGGGTAAGGGGCCAGGTTTGTGGCAGACCAAACTGGAATCTTTACCCTTAAAAAATCTATTTCTTCGATGCCTTCTAATATTTGAGGCACTCTATCTTTAATAAAAGGACTATGGAAACCGGATTGAAATGGTAAAACCTGATGAAAAATTTGGTGTACCTTCAATTCCGTAATGAGCTGCTCAATTGCTTCGTACGTACCGCAGAGTATTACTTGCTGAGGGCAATTGTCATTTGCTAAATAGAGGGACGGAATTTTTTCTGAAATCCCCTTAATACGTTCATAACTACAACCAACTGCGATAAACCTGGCATAGCTTACTTCAAACAATTGAGGATCAAGCTTTGTTATTAAATGTTTGACAGAACTCGTTGTAACCAAACCTGCTGACATGGCCGCCAGCCACTCGCCCATGCTATGTCCTGCATTGATATCCGGTACAACCCCGAGTTTTTTCATCGCTAGATCAATCGTTCTACTATTTTGAAGTTGATTCAAGGCAGAAACAAAAACTTTTGTATCATGCATAGAATCTTCAAGTAGAAACTCCTGCTCTATTTTAAAGTATTTGGAAACACTTTCGGTTTCGCCCGATGATAAGCCATCTAGACCGGGGAATAGAAAAGCAATTTTCTTCTCTCCGCGTAGTAGCGGCGCATTTGTATACCATATATCCTGTCTATTACGCCAGGGCTTATTTTTAGTCACGATATTGATCGCCTTTTTAATCCGGTCTACCGTTGGATTAAAAACTGCTATGCGAAAATCACCATCGCCTATATCATTGCTGCCACTTTCTAGCGCTAATATTAATTCATCCACACTTTTTCGTGCCAATACTCGCACTTCATCCTCTGCTACTCGCTTGGCCTGATGTACCGTATTTTTTACTGTAAAAGCTTCCAATACAACATGCGCATTGATGCCGCCAAAACCGAAGGCATTTACACCGGCCCTTAGCGGTAAACCGCTGCTAGACCAGTTTATCGGTTCATTTACCGGTTCAAATCGAGTTTCGGCCAAAACCTCAATAGGTGAATCGCAGTGCAAGGTAGGGGGAAGCGTGTCATTATACAGTGCTAGAGCCGTTTTTATTACACCGGCAATGCCAGCCGCGGGCATCGCATGTCCAATCATGGATTTTACACTCCCGATTTTTGCTTTATTCCCTTTGCTAGCCGAACCAAACACCAATTTAAGCGTTTCCAGTTCAGTACGATCGCCAATAACCGTGGCGGTACCATGGGCCTCTAAGTAACCGATATCGTTAACAGACAAACCAGCTTGTTGCCATGCCTGTTCGATTGCCCTCGCTTGTCCTTTGGTGGAGGGACTCATGACACTCGTTCCCGAACCATCGCTGCTTATACCGACACCTTTTATGACACAATAAATCCGATCACCGTCTAATAATGCTTTATCGAGCGTTTTCAAGACTACGAAACCACAACCTTCACCAATTATTAATCCGTCGGCGTCCTTATCAAACGGCCTACTTTGCTGCCGTTTGGAAAGCGCTCCCAATTGATGGAAAATACTCCAAAATGTGGCGTTTTGGCCGACATGAACACCTCCGGCAATGACCATATCCGATCGATCGTTTACTAATTCGTTCACGGCATGGTCTATAGCCAATAACGAACTTGCGCAGGCAGCGTCAACGGTATAAGCGGCTCCTCCTAGGTTAAAACGATTAGCCACTAATGAAGCAATCAGGTTAGGTATGAGGCCCATCGCAGTATCCGGAGTGAAGCGCCCTTTTTTCTTCTGGAACTCCTTTTTTATCCGCTTGATCTCCTCCTCTTTTAAATCTGGCATTAAGTGCCGTATAACATTCACCAGCTGCTCTGCTACATGTACAACTTCGACCGCTCGCGTCGCCCCAGGCCCCACGTAATTGCCTTTTCCTATGATAATAGAAGTTCTATCAAGTTTGTATTTGTTCTTCCAAACACCGGCATCTTCCAAAGCGCTATGAACTAACTGAAGCGTGAGTAATTGGTCAGGTTCCATCCCTTCTACAGCAAGTGGAAGAATACCGAATGTAACGGGGTCAAAATGCGCATAATCATCAATAAAGCCACCACGCGAGCAATAGAATCGATCGTAGGATTCATCATCGGGAATAAAATACCGCTCGTTAATTCTACTTGACGGTATGGGTCCCGTAGCATCAACTTTCTTTAAAATGTTATTCCAATACGAATTGATATCGGGAGCTCCCGGAAATACAGCAGACATCCCGATAATTGCAATATCTTTTTTATTCATTTCTGCGTAACTATGCCATAATTAAAACCCGACTCTCATTTCCATATTTTATTTCATTGGCAAATGTTTCTTTTCCTCTTTCCAAGGGAATTAGCGATATGCCCCGACGTTCGTATTCTTTCTCGAGACTGGAGGACACCATCCCGGCACCTTTCCATGGTCCCCAATTGATTGCCATTACTCGACCTTTCATTTTCTTTCGTAACACCTCTGCATAATGATCCAGCACACTGTTTGCCGCTGCATAATCTGTTTGGCCTCTATTTCCATAAACAGAAGCTATGCTGGAAAAGAACACAATAAATTGCGTATCGTTTCTCAATTGTTCAGCGAGTACGCGTAAGGGGGTCACTTTCGTACTAAAGACCCGTTCGAAGGAATCAGCCGTTTTATTTTCAAATAACTTATCTTCCAAAATACCTGCTCCATGAATTACGCCATCAATTCTGCCATATTTCTTATAGAGCTCCTGTATCAGAAGCACTAGCGCATCTTCATCTCTTACGTCAACAGCATGATAACTCACATTTGCACCTTGTTCCCTAATAGCCTGCATGCTACTTAGGATTTGTTGTGTTTTATGCAACTGTATTGTCCTTTGTTCAATCTCTGCAGGTGACTTGGAATACCCTTGCTCAATTAGGCTCTTTCTGATTTCCTCTTTGCTTTGCATGATAATCTGATTTGAGTCCACGTCACTCGGATATGAAGACCGGCCTACTAGCACATAATTACAAGGATACTCCTTCGCTAAATGTGTAGTTAACGCGGCGGTAATCCCTTGGGCACCCCCTAAAACAAGAACAACAGCATCCTTATCCATAACAAACGGACTTCTGTTTGCAGTCTGTAAAGGATCGTTCGTTTCTTTAACTGCATGTCTAAAATTATCTTTGTAATAGATAACTGATGGCTCATCCGTGCAAAGCATTTCATCAATCAATAAGTCAGGAATTTTATCTTCTTTTGTTTCATTCATAAAATGAATGGTCCGACATTTTGCCTGATCATATTCTTTATCTAGACTTTTAATAAAACCCGTATATCCCTGATAACTTCGTAGAAATTTGGGATCTTCATTCTTATCAACATGAGCACCGTGATCAGATAACACATAAACCCACTTAACACGGTTCATATCCAACGATTTTACCATGCGGACGGCATCGATAATATTTAATCGGTGATTAGATGCGACCATATCTAAAATCACCAGTCCGTCATAGCTTGCCAGGTCTTTTTCTTGTGGTACAATATCGACAATTGCGCCTCGTTCTTCCAGCTTCTCTTTAATCAGAAAACCGAGATTCCCATCGCGTGTAATGGCAACTTTTGCACCTTGCAAGGTATTAGGATAGTCCTGTTTTAATAAAGCATGAACATCTGTCAATTCAAACTTGATCCGTTTCAATGTATCACTAAGTTCGTTATTTCCAAGTAAGGTGTCAACGAACGGCTTTTCTTTATCTGCAAGGCTTTTAGATTCACCGTTAGCTAATAGTTTGGCGGCTATCCAATCGATCAAATGATTTAAGGTTTTAAACGCAGATAGCTTTTCCATTTGCTCTTGGTTTTCCTCATCGCCAGGCATAATAGCCTCTAATTTAACTTTGAGTTCACCGATTATTTCGATTCTTTTGATGGAATCTATACTTAGATCAGCCTCCAAGTCGAGATCAAGACCGAGCATTTCCGTTGGGTATCCTGTTTTCTCACTTACAATTCCTAGAATCATATCTTGGATATCACCTTTCTGAAGCGCAGGTTGTTGCCGGGTTATTTCCGTTGTTAAGGTTTCATTAACATCGTTTATAATGTTTGCGTCAAACCATCCAAGTAAACCATTAAGTGTTTTGATGGAAGCCAATTGTTCCACCATTTCATCTTGGCTTTTATTTTTAAACTGAAAGTTACTTAACTGTATACGCAACTCGCCAATAATTTCGAGTCTCTTAATGGAATCAATACTCAAATCTGCTTCCAGATCCAGATCCATTCCTAGCATATCCTTTGGATAACCTGTTTTTTCGCTTACCACCTCCATCAGAATCGTAGACAAAGGCTTTGTCGTTTTTGGACCGGATGTTATTAGTTCGTTTTCATTAGCTTTCTTACCTACAGGATCCGGAGATTGTTCTCTCTTTTCAATGAGACTAGGCATTGATACCGGAACCGTATTAGGATTTGTATGGATATAATTGTTCGTACTAGGCTGTCCTAGATAGGCGAGGAGGACATCCCGTTGTGCTTGAATTAGCATCTTCATACCTGCTAAATATTCCAAGGTGAGCTGCTCAGCAGATCCTTGTACCGATAAAGTATCACTTTTTGTGTTGTTTTGCACGGTCAGTTCTTTAAAATTAATGATAGGCTTCGTTACAGGCAGTGCACTGTAAGCGGGTAGTTTGCCTTGAGCAGGCATCGCCATCTGACCATCCACGAGCCAGATTGAGGAACTTTTCTTGAGTTTCTCCGGGTTGTCCAGATCTAACCAAGTTGCTTGTCGATCTGCAAATAAAACATCTATCTGTACGGTTTTCCCTGTAGCTATATATTGCGCTAAAGCCACTAATAGTTGGAAAATACCGTGTTTTCCATTTTCCTCTGTATGTATAACAACCTCTTCCTTGCCTAAAATCGACTTTGTCAAACTTGTTAGCGTCTTACCTGGCCCAACCTCAATAAAAATTCGGGCACCATTCGCGTACATTTCTTCTATTTGGTCTGAAAAAAGCACAGGATTGACAATATGAGAAGCCAAACGGTTCTTGATTTCGGTACTTTCCGTTGGATATAAAGCAGCACTTGTATTTGACCAAACAGGAATGCTAGGCTGTTTAAATGAAAAATCGTTCAACAAATCAGCGTAAAGAGATTCCGCCTTTGCAATTAACGGACTATGAAAAGCACAGGCTACTTCCAGTTGCCGGTAGGAAACTTTTTGTTCCTTCAAGACCTGCATAAAGCTTTCCATCACAGCGGATTCGCCTGCTAGAACCCATTGCTGTGGAGAATTATGATTGACGGCGTATATGTTCTTTCTCGAAGACAACAACTGATCGATCATCGCTTTATCACCGTTTACGGCTACCATAATCCCCTTGTCGTCACCTGTCGAGGCCAAGATAGCTTCGGCTCTCCCTTTACTTAAAGCAACGAGATCCCCCTCATTGAACACCCCTGCAAATGCGAGTGCCGGAAGCTCTCCGTAGCTATGGCCTGCCAGCATATCGGGGATGACGCCAAGATCACTCAAAAGGTTAGCAATCGCTATATCTATTATTCCTAAAAGCGGTTGCGCCATACGCGTATCTTTAATGGCTTCCTTTTGCTTCTTTAAACTTTCTTCACTGAAAGCATTGCTAGGAAAAAGTATTTTTTCGTATGCCGGGTAACGACTGAGAAGTGATCTCATCCGTGGAAAGTTCACCAATAGCTCTCTAGCCATGTGTATTCGCTGACTTCCTTGACCAGCAAACAGGAAGGCCGTTTTTCCCTTAACCTCCTTTGTTATGTATGTATCCTTCGCATGCGTACCGGACAATACCAAATCTATCTTGAATTGCAGATCTGCTATGGAATCAGCGATTATAGATAATTGTACCGGAGCATTGCTATAGGTAGCAAGAGAGAACGCAATATCACGTAACTTTACCGAGTCGTTCAGATCAATTAATCGTTTTGTTTTCTTGAGTAGGAGACTGGCCTCTTCGTAATCATTTCCTCTGAAAACAAAGAGCTCCGCGGGCCATTGCTTCGTAACAGAGAACGGTATTTCCTTGTTATCTGCATGATTGGAAATAACGGCATGAAAGTTCGTGCCGCCGAAACCAAAAGCACTAACTCCGGCTACTCGTTGTGGATTGGACCATAAACCAGCTTTGTCGGTAAATACAAACGGACTTGTTTTTTCGTTGTAAAAACCATTAGGTTCTTTTAAGTTAATAGTCGGCGGTTTAATTCCGTAATATACACTCAACGCACTTTTAATCAGGCCTGCCATACCCGCCGCGCATTTTGTATGCCCAATTTGGGTTTTAACTGAACCAAGATGGCTTTGTTGCGGGATGGCTCCGCTCTTAACCATTGCCTGCGTTAATGCACTCAATTCAGTGCGATCTCCAACCACCGTGCCGGTACCATGTGCCTCGAAGAGTTCAACAGATGATATGGATAAACCCGCCTGCGAATAGGCTCTTTCCAATGCCTTCGTTTGTCCGGCAAGTCGAGGTGCTGTTAACCCAAGACTCTTTCCATCGCTGGAGCCGCCTACACCTTTAATTACGGCAAAAATTTGATCACCGTCCTGTTGCGCATCTTCCAATCTTTTCAGCACAACCATTGCCACACCTTCGCCTAAAGCGATGCCATCAGCCTCCGCATCAAAGGTTGCGCATCGACCTTTTTTCGAAAGAGCATGTGTACTGGCAAACATCAGATAATCATTGATACCATTATGTAAATCCGCCGCTCCGGCAATCACCATATCAGATTTGTTGAGGATGAGCTCTTGACATGCCAAGTCAATAGCCGCCAGCGAAGAAGCACATGCAGCATCCACTGTATAATTACGGCCACCAAGGTCTAATCGATTGGTAATTCGACCGGCAATTACATTTGCCAATACCCCCGGAAACGAGTCCTCAGTAAGTTTTGGTAAGGATTCATCAACTTCCTTCGGTATTTCGCCGAAAAATTGCGAGAAAAGTGCTCTGAAACTGTAATTATTGGCCAAGTCATTGCCACCTTCCGCACCTATGATAACCGATACATTCTCCTTATTAGCGTCCTTCGCGGCATAACCTGCATGTTCAAGTGCCCGCTTTGCAACAAGCAGACTCAACAGCTGTGTTGGATCAATAGCGGCCAACGACTGCGGGGGAATTCCAAATTCAAGCGGGTCAAATTCGATCTTCGGTATAAATCCACCCCATTTTGATGGAGATTTGCTGCCGTTGGTATCTAATGGATCATAATAAATCTCTTTATTCCATCTTTCATCAGGCACCTCCGTAATACAATTTTTAGCATCTAGTATATTCCGCCAAAAAGCGTCAATATCCTGTGCTCCCGGATAGATACATGCCATTCCAATAATAGCTATATCGATCGCATGATTGGTTGTTTCTGTTAAGGTAAAGGTCTCTGCATGTTCAATATGTTTATAATTGTTTTTGGCGACATCTTCGTGTAAATCAGCTATGGTTCTGATCTTATTGTTTAAAGCGGCTACCTGTCCGATCATGTACATACCCTTTTGATATTGCACATCCTCGTTCAGATATATCAGATTCTCAGATACCCGTTCGATTCCTTTGCTAGCGATGCGCAAACGCCCCACGTTTAACTGCTCCAATGATTCCCATATCTGCTTTTTATCGACACCATCCTTTTCAAGTCTCCGCTTTTCTTCTTCGAAGTAGGAGGTAAAAGGCGATTGCAAACATCTGGTTTCATGGCCGGGAGCAGTTTCTAACAGAACGGTTTCCGCCTGCTTTATCGCTTGTTCCTGAAAACCAGGCAGAATAGCACCCGAATCAACCGCCTCCTTTGTGTAAATATAAGCTGACCCCATGAGCACACCAATTTTTGCACCACCGATAGCTAATGGAGCACTCATGATGGATACAAAGGCACTTGAAAAACTATCATGTATTCCACCGGCAAAAAATAGTTCAAATGATGGTAGCTGTTCCTCTTTTAAAATACGCTCAATTTGAAGTTCCCAAAGTACCAGAGACGATAACGGACCAACGTGCCCCCCACACTCTCTTCCTTCGAATACGAACTTTCTTGCACCCTCTTTTATAAATAGGTCAAGAAGGGTAGGAGAAGGAACGTGCAAGAAGGTTTTAATTCCGGCTTTTTCAAAAGGAATCGCTTGGGACGGACGACCACCGGCTACGAGTAGGACAGGGGGCTTTGCCTCTAAAATGTAGCGAGACTGTTCCTCCCTTAATTCTTGCGGCGCAAAACCGAGGATTCCGACACCCCAGGTTTGGTCTTGAAGCACTTCTTTCGTTTTTACGATCAATTCTTTTGCTTTTTCACCCGTCATTAACGAAAGTGCTACAAAAGGCAGTGCACCTCCCAAAGATACAGCTTCCGCAAAACTTGGAAGATCACTCACTCGAGTCATTGGTCCCTGCGCTATTGGATAGCGTATCTTAAGCTCCTTCGCTAAAGGATTATCTTCTCTTAACACATGCTCAGTTTTGGCTTGCTTAATATGACCATTGATAGCTTCAAGTAAACCAGATGCGAGGTGATTGATTGTTTTATAGTTGCTAACAAGTCCTTTTGACAAGATAACATCTTGCCCCATAGGCAAATAAGAATCTTCCAGTGTATAGTTTCCATTCAAGTATGGAAGTAAATCCGAGAAAGTAGCACCTTGGGGAAGTTCCGGTGCATTAGGGCGATTTAATACGCGGAAGTTACCGACTAATTTAGTTTCGGTACCGTTTAATTTTTCAATGACATTTTTTAGCGCTTGCGGTGCCTTACATTCCGGGAATAACGATAGTTGATTATCCATTACGATTCCGTCCGCTCCTAATCCAATAAGTGCTGCGGCAGAATGAATCCCTATACCACCTTGTACCCATACTGATAGACTTTGCAGATCAAAATCCTGGATCACATGCTGGAATAGAATATAAGTGGCTTCATAGGCAACATGACCTCCCGATTCATTTCCCTTAATAATAATTGTTTTTGCACCTCTGGCCTTGGCGAGTCTTGCCTCTTCCACAGAATAAACTTGAAAAATAATTTCTACGTCAATAGCCTCCATTGAGATTTCGTTAGAAAATGGCATAATAATATAGGCTACAGACGATGGAAGTTCCTTTGATGGAATGTGGGAGTCAGGAAAACAAAGACCTATGGACTTTGGCTTATAGGATTTTATATTATCGTATATTTTTTCTATCTGATCGTGATTTCTACCGATATGGAGAACCGGTGCAAAAGGGGTTTTACTAAGTGCCTTCAATAAAGCCAAATCAGGAAGCTCGAAAGGGGTAATACCAATCAACTTTGCTGTTTTCATGATGCTAATAATTATAAGTGTAGTAAACGATAAAAAATAGTTGGTTGGATTTTTTTCGTTTAAGGAATCTGCTTATTGTTCTGTTTCATAAATTTGATGAACTATTATGTGAGGTTCTTACGAAGGCCAAATCAGCATTCGTTTTATTAATTTGCTTTGTATGTGCATAAATTCAAAAGCGAACAAAGAAATAGAAGAGGTGTCTTTAAATTACAATATGCAATCATCATTCTTTTGTGTTTGCCTCGAATAGCGTGAGATTATAACAAAGCATTTCTATCTGTTATTTGTGATGCAAATTAGTAAATGATGGACTTTTTTCTTTTGTTCATTTTGTTCATTGGTTTTTTAAAGCAAATCGGCAACATTTCAACTGTTTTTCGATCGGTAATGATGGTTTTGTTGATTTTTTGTTAAGAAAACATTAAAGAAGCTCGATTCCATGTTAAATACGCATAAAAAAAGTTCCAAATATTATGCGAGCGCCCTCCGCATTAGCATAAATCTAATGTGGTACCAAAAAACATGCTAAGCCTATTCTGCGTCATCATGTGCTAAAATGAAGTGTCTGACACTTTAGTAAAAAACATTCGATTATTCAGCTCCCTAATTCACACAAAAGCTTAGTAATATATGTTAACTATTCTAAATTCGGACAGTTATGTTAAAAGTAAGCAAGCAGCAGTTGCGCTATTGTAATGATAGTTCTGATGGTTATACTCGGGTAAAAAAGGGGAAGGGATATTGCTATTTAGACATCAATAAAAAGCCGATCGTTGATAAAGAATTAATAAAAAGAATAAAAAGTTTAGTGATTCCGCCAGCTTGGAAAAACGTTTGGATAAGTCCTTACGATAATGGCCACCTTCAGGCCACCGGATTGGACGATAAGGGGAGAAAGCAATACTTATATCACCCGCTATGGAACGAAACAAGAGAAAAACACAAAATTAATCGTATCCTCGCCTTTGGAAAGGTACTACCATCATTGAGAGAGGCGATTACGGCTGATTGCAGACAACGAAACCTTGGTAAAGACCGCGTTTCTGCCATTGCACTCAGCATCATGGAAAACACTCTTATGCGCGCCGGGAACGACCGCTATCGACGGGAGAATAACAGTTATGGATTGACGACCTTACGAAGTCGACATGTAAAAATAGAAGGACAAATTGTTACTTTTAACTTTACAGGAAAAAAGGGCAAAAAGCACAACATTAAACTCAGTAATCGTAGTTTGACTAAGAGACTTCGTCAGGTTATGGAAATTCCAGGCCAAGAGGTTTTTCAATATTATAATGACGATCAGGAAATCTGCTCCTTAGATTCCGGCGATTTAAATGAATATATCCAAAGGCACACCGGACAGAACTTTACGTCAAAGGATTTTAGAACATGGTATGCAACCTTATGGGCTTTTAAGTACCTACTTGAGCTAAGCACTGAAGAGCAACAGGTGAAGTCTTATAAAAAGAACCTAAATGCCTGTCTCGATTTCGTTGCTAAAAAATTGGGAAACACAAGAGCCGTATGTAGAGCTTCATATGTTTGTAATGACTTAATTGACGCCTATTTAGCGGGCAGCTTGCAAAGCTATCTTCGCAAAACTACTAGCGATGAAGTGAAATCGCTGCCTATTCATGAAGTCGAACCACTCTTGATAACATTTCTTCATAACTTAAAGAAAAGCCAGCAAATCCTATTGAGATTAACTTCTTGATTGATCCAAATAGGACGAAGTGATTATTCAACTATTCATCCGAGCATTAAGGAGAGAAAAAGCCTGATCAAGGAACGAAAATTGCTTTTCGTTTATCAATCGTTTTGCTTCGTCTATGGAAAACCATCCAGCCTTGTCTATTTCGGGAAACTGTTGTATTCTTCCCGATTTGGGAGGCCATATCATCTCAAAGGTATTACTTCGGATGTTATCCAAGTCCATATTCCCTTCCAACAACCAGCATAGGACTTTCTTTCCGCCCTTTTGAATCACAGGGTCCAGCTCAATAAATTCGCCTTCAATGGAGCATCCCGTCTCTTCCTCAAATTCGCGTTTTGCTGCGGAAAGTGGAGGTTCGGCATTTTCAAACTCTCCTTTAGGGATCGTCCAAAAGCCCTGATCTTTTTTCGCAAAAAATGGCCCACCGGGGTGAACGAGGAAAAACTCCACCTTTCCGTCTTTTAGTCGATAAAGCAAAATACCTGCGCTTCTTTTCATAAGTATAAGGGCTCTTTAATTGACAAATGTATACCTTCTGTCAGAGAAAATCGAAGAATCAATCTGAATTGCGTTTATTTTTACAGGGAGCTGCCACATATTTATACTTTTGCACAAATTATAACTCATGACTAAAACTAAACTAACAATCAACGAAAACGGCTCCCTAAGGGTGGAAGGAGAATTTGAAATAGTTGACAAAAACGGTACGCCATATGGTTTGGATGGACGCACGGTTGTATCGATCTGTCGTTGCGGCCTGTCATCAAAAAAACCGTTTTGCGACGGCTCTCATAAAGGACATTTCGAACACGAAGCAATCGCGTTCGATCTCCCGCCGAAAAAATAGAACAACGATTCTCCAAATTTAAAAGCAGTTGTCATTCAAGGCAAATTGCGTCATAAAAGGGTGTTGCTTGCGACACCCTTTTATGCTAAATTTGTTATCTGAATTAAAGCGTTTAAGGCGGTATTTTAACATTAAACCTCGTTCCATGAAACATATCTCTTTACTTAATCCAATAGGCGAAACGAGCTTGAGTAGCATGGAAGCCACCTATAAAATGTTCTCTAAAATTAATGAAGCGCTACAAAGCACCGGAAAGGAAGCTCTTTTCGACATTCAGATAGTGGGCCTTTCAGACGAAGCAGTTTCATCGGGCAGAATCTTTAGCATACGTTCTGACACGACGATTCATCAGCTAAAAAAAACAGACCTCATTGTTATTCCTGCTATTCACGGAAATATGAAAGATATTGTAGCCGTAAATCGTGAATTTGTGCCTTGGATTCAAAAGCAATATCAACTTGGGGCCGAAATTGCCTCATTATGTGTCGGTGCCTTTCTTTTGGCCTCTACTGGCTTGTTAAACGGTAGAAGCTGCACAACGCATTGGTTATCGGCTAATGAATTCAGTAGTATGTTCCCACACGTGAAACTGATGCCATACAAGGTTATTACGGACGAAAGGGGAATTTATACAAGTGGGGGTGCCTACTCGTCGCTAAATCTCATCCTGTATTTGGTGGAGAAATTTGCCGGGCGTGAAATGGCCATTCGATCATCGAAAATGTTTGAAATTGATATCGAAAGAAACAATCAATCTCAGTTTATCATCTTTCAAAGACAGAAAGATCATGAAGATTTAACCGTTCGGCGTGCACAGGAGCTTATTGAGGAGAATTTCCGCGAACGCATTACCGTTGAAGATCTTGCGGATAAATTGGCCACCGGAAGAAGGAACTTTGAACGACGCTTTAAAAAGGCAACCGGCAACACGATCTTAGAATACATACAACGCGTCAGAATTGAAGCCGCCAAGTTAAGTTTTGAGACAAGCAATGAAAACGTAAATGAGGTAATGTATAACGTGGGCTATAGTGATTCCAAGTCCTTTCGGACAACCTTCAAACGTATCACGGGCCTTTCACCAACACAATATAAAAGTAAGTATAATAGACAGATTGCCGTTTAAATAGAATAAGAACTTCAGAAGTACTAAAAACCAATAGATGCCCATTTTGTTAGATAAAGATAGAGATAAACCCGTCTTTTAGATTTATTTAATAGAATAATGGAAATTGTAATCATCATTGCACTCATTCTTATCAATGGCCTTTTTTCGATGAGTGAGCTCGCCTTGGTTTCAACCAGAAAGTTCAAGCTGGAAGCTTCAATAAAGAAAGGGGATACGGGGGCAGCTAAAGCGCTCGAATTAGCCAACAATCCAACGACCTTTTTATCAACGGTTCAAATAGGTATTACGCTTGTTGGTATTCTTACCGGACTTTTTAGCGGCAAAAGTTTAACGCTGACCGTGGCCAACTATTTAAGAAGCATCGAGTTAATCACCCCTTACGCGGAATCAGTTGCAGTCTTTTTAGTCGTTTTATTTATTACCTATCTTACTATTGTATTCGGTGAACTCATTCCAAAACGGATAGGTTTGCATTATCCTGAGGCAATTGCGACAACTATCGCGGCGCCAATGACCATACTTTCCAGAATCTCTTTACCTATTATCTGGATTTTGACGAAAACCAGCAATCTTTTTTTTAACTTATTTGGAATAAAGGACTATCATGATGAGGCCGTCTCTGAAGAAGAAATAAATGCCATCATTAAAGATAGTACGGAGGGAGGGGAAATACAACCAATAGAACAAGATCTTGTCCGGCGTGTTTTTTCATTAGGAGATAGAAGGGCCGGCGAATTAATGACTCATCGCATGGATCTTGTTTGGATTGATATAAACGATAATTGGGAGACCATAAAATCAAAAATCCGAAGTCGACCTCATTCGGTTTATCCGGTATGTGAACGATCGTTGGATAATTTACTAGGACTGGTTTCGGTTAGGGAACTTTTTCTGCAAGAATCCTCCACTTCTTCACCGAACCTGAAGCGCCATGTCAGAAAAGCGCTGTTTGTTTCGGAATATACCGCGGCCTATCGAGTTTTGGAGCTATTAAGAAGCGCACAGCAGCATTATGGAATCGTTTTAGATGAATATGGTGATCTTCAGGGACTGATTTCTATCAATGATATATTAGATGAATTGATAAGTGATAAGACGGATACAGCAAACGATTATCAAATTATACAGCGTTCTGAAAATACATGGTTAGCTGACGGTAAGTTGCCCCTCTTTGAATTTATTCAATATTTCAAGGTGTCTGATGTCCCTGAAACCAATAATTTCACCACGCTGGGAGGTTTATTGTTAAAACTGTTAGACCATATCCCTACCTTGACTGAAAAAGTTAGATGGAATAATTTTGAGCTTGAGGTTGTTGACATGGATGGAATGCGTATCGATAAGATACTTATTACCCGCATTCCCGAATAGCCTATTACAAGGACTGAAGAACTTCGCCCATTATGCTAACACCCTTGTCAATATCGTCACGTTGTATTACCAAAGCTGGCCGAAAACGAATGCTTCGCTCTCCACATCCCAACAATAACACATTTTTATCAAGGCTTTTCTTTAAAAAATGGTTTCGACTTTCTTTGTTCGGAAAATCAAAAGCTGCTAGTAATCCTCGACCTCTAACATTATTAATTATCGTGTACTTGTCTGCTAAGGTCAAAAGCTTTTGCTGTAAATATTCACCGAGTTCGGCGGCTTGCGAAACGAGCTTGTCTTCTTCAATGATTTGCAAAATTTTAGTCGCTCTTACCATGTCAACCAAATTTCCGCCCCAAGTAGAATTAATCCGTGAGGGAACCTTAAAGACATTTGTTTTTATATCATCAATTTTTTCGCCTACTAAAATGCCACAGACCTGCATTTTCTTCCCGAATGCGATAATATCAGGCCTCGCCTTCGCCCCAAAATGCTCGTGGCACCAAAATTTACCTGTTAAACCTACGCCGGTCTGCACCTCATCGTAAATTAAAAGCGCATCATTTTCATTCGCTAAAATACGTAGCTGTTCCAAGAATTCTCTCCTTACGTGATTATCGCCACCCTCAGATTGTATAGGTTCAATAATAATAGCGCAAATATCATCTCTATTGTCGGCAAAAGCTTGCTTAATTTGAGCTAGCGACTGTTCTTCGCGTTTAAGAAGATCTTCATATCCTTGGTCAGTAAAAGGAAATTCGATATACGGAACGCTCACTCTGGGCCAGTCAAATTTGGCAAACCATTTCGTTTTCTCCGGTTGTGTATTGGTCAAACTAAGGGTATAACCTGTACGACCATGAAAAGCTTTCTGAAAGTGTATAACTTTAAACCCTCTTTCTTTAATATATCCCTTTTGGAAATTTTTTTGTACTTTCCAATCCATTGCTGTTTTCAGCGCGTTCTCCACGGCCAAACCACCTCCCGCAATAAAAAAAGCGTGCGGTAAATAAGAGGGAATCCCCACACGATCAAATGTGTCTACAAATTTAGCGTACTGCATTGTATAAATGTCCGAATTAGATGGATTTGTTAATGCCGCTAGTAGTAAATCTTCTTTGAAATCGCCATCATTTAACATTTTAGGATGGTTATAACCCAGTGGTACGGAAGCAAAGCAAGTGAAGAAGTCGAGAATTTCTCTGCCATGCTTTGAATCATACATCATAACGCCTTGGCTCTTCTTTAGATCCAATGTTAAGTCATAACCATCAGTAAGTACGTGTTTACCAATAATGGCCTGTGCATTTTCGGGAGTAATGGAGATCCTGTTCATAAAATGCTATTGATTTGGTTTATTATCAAACATAAGATAAAATTTCAAAAAACGCAATTTATACCGAATAATTATTTCATATTTAAATTTCAACCTATTATTTATGACAAAAAAATACCAATTCAACAAAATATCACTAAAACTCGTCTATTTTACCTAAAATACCGATCAGTCCACCGGTATGCAGGACTAAAATTCTTGCACCTTCTTGGAAGTAATTGTTTTCAATCAAATCCATCAATGCATAGAAGGTTTTAGCGGTATACACAGGTTCTATTAAGACACCGGTGCTGCTAACAAACGACTTAGTAAAATCCATTAATGGGGGTTTTGTTTTTGCGTATCCACCAAAGTGATAGCTTGTATGTATTGTAATGTTGTCTGCTTCACCGTACAATTTTTTTATATCCTCTAAGAGAAAATCACCACCGGCGAGAACAGAAACACCATGTAATTTGGTTTGTTGGTTACGCTGTTTTAATCCCATACTTAAGCCAGCTAAAGTCGTACCCGTCCCACAGGCGCAAAAGATATGATCATAATCTGTGCGAAGCTCATCAATTATTTCCGCACAACCGAGTAAAGCAAGAGAGGAAGCGCCTCCTTCGTTGATGAAATAGGCATATTTGTCCTGTCCAAAGTAGTGATCAAACACATGTTGTTTATTTCTATAAGCCTCTCTTTCAACAAATATAAGCTGCATACCAAATAATTGACAAAGTTTCAGATTGGCGTTGTCTACCAGTTCGCCTCGCACAAAGCCGGTAGATTTAAATCCGAATGAAGCAGCGGCAGCGGCGGTTGCAAGGAGGTGATTGGACCAAGCTCCGCCAAATGTTACCAAATGATTCCTTCCGTTTTTATGAGCATCTTGCAACAGATACTTTAACTTTCTCCATTTGTTGCCTGAGATAAAGGGATGGATCAGATCATCTCGTTTGATATCTACTGTATAGTTCTTTTTATAAAAAGGCTCGTATCGTAGTCGCTCTATAGGACTAAAAAAATTAAAAGGAAACATGCTGTGTAATTTTTGCCATACAAAACTAAACGGAAAAGCCGGCAAATATTAGATTGTTAGGTTTTTTATTCTAAAAATTATAGTAGGTTTGCTAACCCAAAATAAAACAACAATCTATGGTAAAATATGAAAGGTTCACGTTAAACAATGGCTTAAGGGTATTGGTACACGAAGACAAGTCGACTCCAATGGCCGTACTCAATATACTTTACGATGTAGGAGCAAGGGATGAGGAACCCGATAAGACGGGGTTTGCTCATCTTTTTGAACATTTGATGTTCGGTGGATCCGTTAATATCCCTCAGTTTGATTTGCCGCTGCAACGAGTTGGTGGCGAAAGTAACGCCTTCACCAGCAATGATATCACAAATTATTACATAACGCTGCCTGCCATTAATCTGGAAACTGCTTTCTGGTTGGAGAGCGACCGCATGTTAAGTTTGGCGTTTAGCGAAAAAAGCCTGGAAACGCAAAAACAAGTAGTATCGGAAGAATTCAAGCAACGTTACCTTAACCAACCTTACGGAGATGTATGGCTTAAGTTACGACCGTTGGCATACAAACAGCATCCCTACAAATGGGCCACCATCGGAAAGGAAATTTCCCACATAGAACTGGCATCAATACAAGATGTGAAGGATTTTTTTAAGAAACATTACACGCCGCAAAATGCCATATTAGTTATTGCAGGAGACGTGGACGTAAGTGTGGTAAAAGATTTAGCCGAAAAGTGGTTCGGCTCCATTTCTTCCGGTACCAAATATATTCGCAATCTTGAGGCGGAGCCAAAGCAATTGGAGGCGCGAAGAGAGGTAGTTACCGCCAATGTACCGGTTAATAGTCTCTATATGGCATTCCATATGAGCGATAGGCGTTCAAAAGACTATTATACCTGCGATTTGATTTCAGACATATTATCAAGAGGTAATTCATCCCGATTGTACCGTCGATTAGTAAAAGAGCAATCGCTTTTCAGTGAAATAAATGCTTATTTATTGGGCAGTTTAGATAATGGTTTATTTATAGTAGAAGGTAAACCTTTGCCAAGTACCACAATGGAGCTTGCCGAAAACGCTGTATGGGAACAATTACGTGATTTACAAAATACGCCCGTGTTGGGATATGAACTTGAAAAGGTAAAGAATAAAATAGAATCGACCATGGTATTTGCAGAGATGTCAATTCTTGACAAGGCGATGAATCTGGCATATTTTGAATTGCTAGGCAACGCAGATATGCTTAACGACGAAGTTGTAAAATACCTAAATGTATCCCCTGAGGATATACAGAAGACAGCACAACAAATATTTCAATTAGAAAATTCGTCCACTTTATTTTATTTAGCAAGTTAGCATGATAGACAGAACCATTGCCCCCCAATTTAATGTTGTAGAAGAAGTAAGGCTTTTGCAACCCGAACACGAAGTGTTACAAAACGGAGTAGATCTCTTTGTTTTCAACTCCGGGGAGCAGGATTTGGTAAAAATAGAATGGGTATTCCAAAACCTGAATACCGAAGATCTGCACCTTCCATTACTTAATATTGCCTTAGCCGGTATGTTTTTGGAGGGCACTAAACAATATGCGAGCGCGGAAATAGCGGAAAAAGTAGATTTTTATGGCGCATTTTTGCAGCCGGAGTATTCTTTTGATCATACCTCTCTTACTTTATATGCCCTAAATAAGCACGTAGAGAAGTTATTGCCTATTGTAAAAAGCGTTCTAACAGAAAGTATTTTCCCCGAAAGTGAGCTAAATACTTATGTTCGTAACAACAAACAAAATCTTTCTGTATCATTAAAGAAAAACGACTTTGTTGCAAGAAGAGTTTTTAACAAAACTATTTTCGACAGCAATCGATATGCATATTCCCCCGAAATAGAAGACTATGATCGATTAGAGCGTTCGGATATTTTGAAGCTCTATCAGCACCAGATAAATGCAGGTAATTGCACGATATTTATATCGGGCAGAGTGACAAACCAAGTCCATCAAACTGTTAGAAAGATTTTCGGAGATCAATGGGATGCCCGCCCGCTTGATCAAACGCAACAGCGCATGGTGGACAAGGGCTCGCAAAAGGGAAATTTCATACTTATTGAACGACCGGATGCCTTACAATCAGCTATTCGAGTAGGCTACCAAACCATCAACCGAAAGCATCCTGACTTTTCTTCACTTCAGCTATTAAACACGATTTTAGGAGGTTATTTCGGGTCACGATTGATGTCCAATATTCGCGAAGAAAAAGGTTTTACGTATGGCATCGGATCAGGCATCGCATCTTTAAAATATGGGGCTTTTTTTACCATAGCAACTGAAGTTGGCGTAGAGGTAACCAATGCAACACTGGTAGAAATCGAAAAAGAAATCGATCGTTTGCGAAATGAGCCAATACCGATAGAAGAGCTAAACTTAGTAAAAAATTACGTGAATGGTGCTTTTCTTGGCTCACTGGAAAACGTTTTCTCTCATGTAGATAAATTTAAAAACGTACACTTCGTTGGATTGGATTTAACATACTATAATCGCCACTTACAGATTGTAAAAAGTAGTACACCCGAAACCATTATGAATACTGCTAACAAATATCTTGATTATAATAATATGATCAAGGTAGTAGTTGGCAAAATGGTTGGTTAATCCGAAATAAACACATTCATAAAGGCAGTCTCCGATAGGGGTCTTCGTCAAGAACCGGAGACTGCTTCTTTTTTAGAATATAAAATTAGTACTCAAGAAATTAGAATCTTGATGATTTACAATTTCATTGATGAGTTCTTTATTCTTGTCATTCATTTTGGTGGCTACCAATGATCGAATAGAGAAGGAACGCAAAGCGTCTACAACAGACAAGGTGCCCTCTGCACTATCTTTCCTACCAGTGAAGGGGAATTTGTCAGGTCCCCTTTGGCACTGGCTATTGATGTTCACTCTGCTAACGAGATTTACGAATGGATCAATCAACGATGCAATCTCCTGCGCATGATTACTAAAAATACTTACCTGCATACCGTGGGGAGAATCAATCTGATATTTAATTGGCTCCTCAATCGAGTCATAGGGAATTACCGGAATAACGGGGCCAAATTGTTCTTCGCGATACAATTTCATTTTTTCATTTACAGGATAAACCACTGCGGGGTAAACAAAAGAAGCTAGACTAGCTCCGCCATTTTCGTTAACGACCTTTGCACCGTGTAGGAGAGCATCATCGATGCACTCTTTTAAATATTCCGGTTTACCTGGCTCCGGTAAGGGGGTTAAGCTAACACCCGGAACCCAAGGCATACCGAATTTCAATTTTGCAATGGCTTCCCCTAACTTAATAAGAAAATCATCCACAATGTCCTTATGAACAAAAACGATCTTAATAGCGGTGCACCGCTGTCCATTAAATGATAAAGCGCCCAATACAGTTTCATTAACAGCAAGCGAAATATCGGCATTTTTAGTAACGATTGCCGCATTTTTGGCATCTAAGCTAAGTACAGCCCGCAAGCGATTAATCTTTGGATGGCGTTTTTTAAGGTCATTTGCTACTTTACTTGAACCTATAAAAGCTAACACATTTATTTTGCCTGTTTGCATCAGGCCCGGTGTAATCGTTGCTCCTCGTCCATAGATCGTATTAACTACACCCTTTGGAAAAGACTCCTGAAAAGCCTTCAATAAAGGATAATGCAATAATGTACCGTGTTTCGGTGGTTTAAAAAGCAATGTATTTCCCATAATAATCGCCGGGATCAGCGTTGTGAATGTTTCATTTAATGGATAGTTAAATGGCCCCATGCATAAAACTACACCAATGGGCGACCGTCTTATCTGTGCTACGACGCCTTCTTCGATCTCAAATCGGGATGACTGACGGTCTATATCTTTTAGTGCATCAATCGTAGCGTTTATATAATCAACTGTCCGGTCAAATTCTTTCGCCGCGTCCGTATGAGATTTCCCAATCTCCCACATAATCAGCTTAACTACCAACGAGCGTTGCTCGTTCATTTTGAAAACAAATTTTTGTAGACATTTAATCCGATTGTCAATACTCATAGTAGGCCATTCGCCACGACCGTTGTCATAGGCGTTTACAGCGGCATCCAGTGCTTCCAAGGCTTCCTTGTCGGTACAAATAGGATAGGTGCCAATAAATTTACGCTGCAAAGTTCCTTGCGCGTCGGGTACACATATGGGCGAGTACACTTCGCTGACAGGACCTGTCCAGCTACGCATCTCCCCATCACAGAGATATTCTCGCTGATGGAGTTCTTCATGAATGGCAAACTCTTCCGGTATTTCGCTTTCCGGTACAAATAGAGATTTCAATTGATCGTTAAAGTTCATTTCTTTTGTTTGAATGATTGTAAAACAGTCGATATTAAGCTGTGGCAACTTATCATCGCCTTCTGTTTGGATTTGGTGAAAATAGATAATTTATTAATATTTTCACAACAAAAACACATATTAATAAACAGTTAAATAATTTTTAAGGCTTTATTTTAACAAACAAAAAAGGACTGAAAATCTAATACTAAATCCTTTTTCGTTTTAGCAGCTGCTTTAACCAACAAATAAGGAAACAGTTCACTACTTCTTTCTCACTAAGCAAACGAGTTAATCGTATGCAGGATAGAACGGAACGAAGTCCATTTTTCAAGGCTTTTTGCCAAACATCTTTGTCAGGAGATCGAAAAGTTCGGGATGGTGATCTCTGAATTTAGTTGGCTTTTCGAAGAAATATTCCGATACAACAGCCAAAAATTCTGCTTCATTTGTTAGCGCATAAGGATCAATATCGGAACGACCCGCTTTAATCCGATGCATTTCAGCATGCATCATTTTTATCCAGGGAATCACGTAGGGGCGTGCCAAAAGAAGCTCAGGGATTCCGTCGACACTTCCATCTCGCTTATCGATCAGATGAACAAACTCGTGAATTGCTGTATTACTCCCATTGCTATTTTCCGAAAATCCGTGATGTAAGGCACTTTTCGATAATATCATTTGGCCATTCATAAAACCTTCGCCTACCATACCCAACGTGTTTCGGCGTGCACCAACAAATTGAAAGTCACTGTTAAACGTATCAGGATATAAGACAATGTTACTAAGGTTTTTATAGCGCCAACCGCGAAAATTAAAAATTGGGATAACAGCGCTCGAGGCAATCAAGACCCGGTCCAACTCATTCACCTCTGTACCAACACCTTCAATGTGCACGTCTCTTAAAAAAATGGTAATCTCGTTAAGAAAGCGCTCTTGGTCCGCGTCATTAAGGTCCCTATAAAAGGATACGTATTGTTCTAATATCCCGCTATAAGTTTCGGTCAAGCCTTCCTGCGCCCCCTTTCTCCAGGCTCGTTTCCTCTTTGACCAGATAAACAATAACACGATCGAAATCGTTATTCCAAAAAAGAGGTATGATAAGATTTCCATATTATTTTTAAAGTAAACTAAAATACAATTTGCTAAACAAAAGACAATCAATCATCTAATAAAAAAAGACGAAATTTAAGCGTAGATACCCTAATTTAGCGGTTCCAAAAGCAATCTTAATGAAGATCATTATAACAGAAAAGCCGTCTGTAGCACGTGATCTGGCAAAGGTATTTGGAGCTACGACGAAAAGAGACGGATATATAGAAGGCAAAGGATACTCCTTCACCTGGGCCTTTGGTCATTTACTGCAATTAGCCCCACCGCAAGAATATGGATATATAGGATGGAAAGTAAAAAATCTGCCGATGCTTCCGCAAAAACTAAAGCTGAGTGTTCGAAAAATCAGAACGAACGAAGGTATGATTGAGGATCCATCTGTACGCAAGCAGCTCAATACCATAAAAGCTCTTTTTGATATAGCGACGGAGATTATTGTAGCAACGGATGCCGGTAGGGAAGGAGAGCTTATCTTTAGATACATTTATCATTATCTCCATTGTCAAAAGCCGTTTAGGCGACTTTGGATCTCCTCACAGACTGATGCAGCCATTAAAGATGGGTTTAGGAACCTTAAACCCGGCAAGGATTATGATACCTTGTTTTATTCAGCTCATTGCCGCTCTGAATCTGATTGGCTCGTAGGGATGAATGCGACCCAAGCCCTGAGTATATCAGCCGGATCTAAAACCGTGTTATCCTTGGGTCGGGTGCAGACTCCCACCTTGGCAATGATTTGCGCTCGATACCTGGAGAACAAGAACTTTATCCCTCAGACTTATTTTCAGGTCATCATTTCCTTGCAAAAGGACGGGCAGAACTTCAAAGCCGTTTCCAAAAAAAACTATTATAAAAGGGAAGAGGCAGAAGAAGTTCTTAATGCCGTCAAAAGTGTAGCAGATGGATTTGCTACAGGGGGGGATATCAGCAAAGTCGAAACAAAAACAAAAAAGGAGCAACCTCCATTGCTGCACGACCTCAGTAGCTTACAGCAAGAAGCGAACAAAAAGAAAGGATACACCGCTGATGAAACGCTGGCAATTCTACAACGCCTATATGAGGAAAAATTAATAACATACCCTCGTACAGGTAGTCAATATATAGGTGATGATGTTTTTGAAACCATTCCGCAACTCATCGAAAAGCAACAACAGCATCCTTTTTTTTCGAAACAAGCTATAGTTTTGGCCAATAACAAACTCAACAAAAGAAGTGTCAATGCCAAGAAAGTGACAGATCACCATGCTATTTTACCGACGGGAGAACCGGCACGAAACCTGTCACCTGATAAGCAGGTACTATATGACATGATTATCGGAAGGATGTTAGAGGCTTTTCATGAGGTCTGTGTGAAGGACCTCACTAAGATTACCATTGAATCAGGTTCAAAATTCATCGCAAATGGTACCGTAATTCGATCTGCGGGCTGGCGCGCCGTATACAATGAACCGGAAGAGAATGATCAAGATCAACCGGAGAACAACACCATACCGAAAGTAAGTGAAGGCGAAAGCTTGGCTATTATAGAAAAAAGCATCGCTGAAAAACAAACCAAGCCTAAACCACTTTATACCGAGGCAAGCTTATTGAAAGCAATGGAAACGGCAGGTAAGGAAATTGAGGACGAAGAATTGCGATATGCAATGAAAGGAAGTGGGCTAGGGACTCCGGCAACGCGCGCATCAATCATCGAAACCTTGATAAAGCGTTCTTATATTACAAGAAAGAAAAAGAACTTACTGCCATCGGAAACCGGGCTTGCTGTATACGACATAGTGAAAGATAAACTAATTGCACAAGCGGAGCTAACAGGTCAATGGGAAAAGCGATTGGAAGAAATACGCTCCGGAGCGTCCGTCAAGGCATTTAAAGAAGAAATTAAGCAGTACACGAGAAAAATCACGGAAGAGCTATTAATAGCAGGAAAAGAACTTGAGCTTTTGTTGGAAGATCAGGGATAAAATGTATTATCAGCGATTGTCAAAAATTGCGCAATCGCTGACAGTCGATCATGATGAACAAGTTATTTATCCTTATCTAATTTATCCTTTAACTTCCATCTTTTTAGTAATACCATTGTCGAATGCTTTTTCAAATGATATTTTTCGGGTTCTCCTATTAGAAAACCAAAAGCTTTCATGGAAGGAATAGCGTCAAATAAAACTTTAATAACCGCCGTTAACGGCAGTGCCAGTATTAACCCCGCTAGTCCGAACAACATTCCCCCAAGCAAAATAGCAATTACCGCCATTAGCGGATTAATACTCACTTTACTACCGACAATATTCGGTGTAATAACGTTGCCTTCCAAGAATTGCACAACTTGAAACCAAGCGACAACGCCAATGGCATACCAATAACTATCCTTCGTGGCAAGTGCAAACACTGCAGGTAGTATAGACCCAATGGCAATACCAATATAAGGCAGTAACATCAGTAGAGATGCTAAGGTGCCAAAGAACCAAGCATATTCCACTCCCATCAACAGTAATCCAACCGTATTCAAAACGGCAACAATAGCCATTACCGTAATCAAACCAAGCAAATAGCTTTGAACAACACTATAAATACGATTAAGGGTTTCGTGAACTTTATCTTGAGATGTACTGCGGAAGGCATGAAAGAAAAATTCGCGAAAAAAATCCCGGTAATAAAGAAGGAAAAAAGAAAAAAGTGGCACAATCACAAGACCTGCTAAAATACCGCCCACAGAGCCAAAAGCAGCTGAAAGATAGGTGCCTGCGTTCGATAAAGCCCGATTAGACAACTCCTTTACCTTTGCGGTCAGCTCCCCCGGCTCAACACCGAATTTAACAGTTATCCATTGTTGGATGGTATTAAATATGGTCAAGAATTTACTTTGAAGATCTGTTCCGTTATGGCCAATCACGATTACCTGATGTACAATAAACCAGATGAGTCCGGCTATAACTAATATCGCTAATATAACAGAAAGAATTGCTGAAAGTGCTCTATGAACATTGAACCTTTCGAGGAACCTGGTTACGGGATAAAGCGAAATAGCAATTAGAATAGAAAACATGAGAGGGACAAGCACGCTTTGTAAAAAGTAGAGAACTGCAATGATGAGTACTAATGACAATAAGCTTGAAGCCAACTCAAAAGAATAAGGTCTTTTTTCCGGAGAAGGGGAATTTAACATGTGAATAAATGAATCTTTAATAAATCCATCACTTAACAATAGCTTAGCATAATTGTTTTCGTTGTGCTGTATTTGGTGAAAATTGAGATTATTTCCCGCTGCAGAAGAAACGATGAATATTTCAAATTTGGCACAAATTAAGCTTAACTTCGCAGCTCTGTAAAATTAATAGGCAAATAGCTCGTTAAAATGCGTGACATGGCAGAATGGCTAACTATCTTTAAAGAACAGTTAATACAAACACCACTGATACAATGGTTTGGAGTCCTTTTCGGAATAGCGGAGGTGTTACTGGCACGGTACAACAAAGTAGCTCTGTATCCCTGCGGCATTATCAGTATTCTCATTACGATGTTTGTTTTGTACGAAGCGGGCCTATATGCGGAAATTTTACTAAATGCCTACTACCTCGTAATGAGCATATATGGATGGTATTACTGGCTTAGAAAAGGAAGTAGTGAAAAGGTGCCCATTACGACCTGCTCAACAAGTGATTGGCTGGTCGTTGCTGGTTTTCTTTTGCTGGGAACGCCTTTTCTATATAAGATTCTCATCCATTTCACGGATTCTACCGTCCCACTGTGGGATACTTGGGTAAGTGTAACGGCTTGGGCCGGGATGTGGTTATTGGCAAAAAGAAAAATTGAAAATTGGTTGCTACTGAATATAAGCAACGCTTTTGCGATCCCGCTTTATATTCATAAAGATCTTTTGCTTTATGCGATATTAACGTTGATACTTTTCATTGTCGCCATTTTTGGTTATTTCGCATGGAAAAAGAAGATTTACCGACAGCTTAATGTATAAATGATAAATCAATGAAACTTCTTCAAGAATTAAAAAAAATAGCTGCAGAATTGCGTCAAGAAAGCTTAGAAGCCGAATTACAAGGTAGTTTAACAACTAAACAATTAGCAGTTATATACGAAAATAAGCTTTTTAATCTCTTTGTACCCAAAGCTTACGGCGGGCTGGACCTCTCCCTAACAGAAGCCCTTCAAATAGAACGGTTGTTGGCCGAAATAGATGGAAGCCTAGGCTGGACGGTGACGCTCTGCAGCGGAGCCAACATGTTTGTCGGCTTTTTAAATCAGGACATCGCACACCCCTTATTCAGCAACAAAAAAGTGTGTTTCGGTGGCAGCGGACGAGTAGGTGGCCATGCTGAAATAATGGAAGAGGGTTATTTAGTATCCGGTAAATGGCAATATGCCACCGGGGCTGCACATAATACTGTTTTCACGGCAAATTGTGAAATTTACCAAAATGGAGAACCGTTACTGGATGCGGCAAAGAAACCGGTAATAAAATCCTTTTTCTTTTTACAGGATGAAGTCACCATTTTGCACGACTGGAATGCCATGGGCTTGAAAGCAACAGCGAGTCATAGTTTTGAGGTAAATAATCTAAAAGTAGAAAAGAGGAGGGCTTTCAAAATAGACCCCCAAGGTGCAATATTAAAGGCTCCGATTTATCGTTATCCGTTTCAACAGTTCGCAGAAGCTACATTATGCGTTAACACCCTCGGTATGACCTGTAGGTTTCTCGATTTATGCCACGAAATCTTTGATGAAAAGTACAGTGACGTACGGGATAATTACCATGGGAAAATGAAGTTACCCGATCAATATTTGTCAAATGCCAAACTGGAAATGAATAACTTACAACGCGAACTTTATGAATTAGTTGAAAAATCCTGGATGCAATTGAATACAACGAATGCTATCGACTTAGCTCTACTCGAACAAATCAGTAAACATACTCGTTTGTTGGTAAAGACCGCGCAGCAATGGGTAGCCAAACTATATCCCTATTGTGGTATGAAAGCAGCTAGCCCCACCGAAGAGATTAATCGTATGTGGAGAGACTTGTTCACTGCCAGTCAACACAGTCTGTTTACATCGCCTATCATCGATGAAATTGACTAGTAATAAATTGGTCGACAGCAATATATAGCAAGGTTAAACATCGCATAAAATAAAAAAAGTTGTACATTTTCCGTAGAATCGGATCCTATACAACTTTTGGTGCCGCCAACTTAAGTTAGCTACCATTCTATTTCTTTATTCTTCTATGGTTGTGGCGTCAGGTGCATTTTTCTTAACGGAACTGATACCATTATCACGACCGGAACTCGTTTCATACATCTCGCTGGTACCAATAATTTGTCCGTTTTTTGCCTTCAAGTTGAAAAAGAATTTTCCATTGCTAGATTCTTTGCTATCGTACCGCTCATCTAACTTTGCGTTTTCTTTCACGGACGATATACCATTATTACAAGCTGATTTGGTTGTATACTGTTCGCTTGATAAAATCACCTGACCATTATCTGCTTTTAAATTAAAATAAAATTGGCCGTTTTTAGCTGTTTTAATAACAAATTTTCCCATAACAATAAGTTTAATACCTAAACAAACATAATAATTAAGTTATTTAATAACAATGGTTTTATCCATTTTATTTCTTTTAAAGTAACAAATGATCGTATGGCATGTACGGATTGGTTTATCCGATCTATTTTCTTTTTAACACAAGGGCTAGCCCCGCTATCACCAACATTACACCTAGGCCGGTATATGCATCAATTGGTTCGTTGGCAAGCAACCAGGCAATAAAAAAACCGGATATTGGGCACAAAAAGAGCCAAAAAGAGGCTTTAACGGCATCTTGCCTAATCAAGTAAAGCCAAATTTGAACAGCACCAATCGAAACAACAAATGCTAACCAGCTCACCGCGCTCCAAAATGTTATATTATAAGTATTTAGGGACCGATCGTAATAGAAGAGCATGAAGGGTACAAGCAGTAAACCGCCTAATATCGTTTGCCAACCATTTATAGTAAGTATATTTAGTTTCTGCCAGTTCTTCTTAGCGAAGTAAATAGACCCCAACGAGTAAGATAACATGCTCAGTAGAAGCAAAAACAAACCGATAGGGGACGCATAGCTCTTCATTAATAAAGGATAGGCGGCAACAACAATACCGATGAGGCACAAGCTTAAGCTGAACAATATTTTGGCGGTGATTCGTTGTTTATAAACCAACGCGGAAATCACACTCACAAAAGCTGGACTTGTTGCGGGAAAAAGTGATCCAAGACCTGCGGACACGTGCTGCATAGCAAGGACATACAATCCCAAATAAACGCCAATATTGAGAATACCGTAGGCAAACAGCTGTTTCCATTCATTCCCATGAGGTAAACGATGTTTCAGCATAATATGAGAAATAAAAATCATAATGCCGCCGGCCAGACAAAATCGAGTAATCGCTAGAACAAAAGGTTGTGAAACCTGTAATCCCCATTTCGTAGCTATGGACGCAGACGACCATAAAACTGCGAATACTAGGCCCGCCAGTATATATTGTAATTGCTTTATATACATGTGTTTGTCATCGCTTAGTTAGGTATCCCGCTCGAACAATACGGAAAAGGATCCTATTCATTTTCAATAATTTTTAATAGCTTTGTTCGTAGTTGATCAATAGCGATGGCAATATTAAAGAAAATAAGTGTTATCTATTTCTTTATTTGGATGATAATTCCACAAGATGCTTTGCTATTTGTGACCTCGTTTCCTGCACACTACGCTCATCATTTAGAAGATCATGGAAAAATATCACTTTTAGAATTTCTGAAAGAGCACAGTCAGGGAGTTGAAAAGCATGATGCTTCAGATGATGAAGAAGACACAAATTTCCCCTGTGATCATCACCATAATGAAAGTTGTGGTTATTCCCTACATAACTTTAAAATTCTTCCGGCAACGAATGATTGGTTACCGTATATACCCTTACAAACTTGTCCGGCAATCCCTTTAACAGTTTACTTCTCAAATGAACAGGTATCAAGTATCTGGCAGCCTCCAAAAAGCACATTAGTCTTTAACAGGATGTTGTGTAATACTTAGAAACTATGTGTTTAGTGATGGTAATTCTTCAATAATTACCTTTTTTGCTATTGACGCATAACAGATTACACCTTCCATAAAAATGTCATTCACGGGAAAGTCTTATAATCCGCCCGTGAACAATCGTTAGTCATATTGGAATAATTTGTATAGATACCGTTACGGTATGCTATACATTACGTGTAACTTATGTTGAATAAAATCATTTTTTTTTGTATAAAAAACAAGCTGATTGTAGGTATATTTACCTTTGCACTCATTGTTTGGGGGGTATGGTCTGCAACTAAACTTCCTATTGATGCGTTACCTGACATTACCAATAATCAGGTGCAAATAATTACCAGTGCTCCCAGTCTGGCAGCTCAGGAAATCGAACGATTAGTTACTTTTCCAATTGAGCTATCCGTTGCCACCATTCCGCAGATGATCGAAATAAGAAGTATTAGTCGTTTCGGTCTTTCAGTGATTACGGTAGTATTCAAAGAGAAAGTAGATATTTATTGGGCAAGGCAACAGATTGCCGAGCGTATAAAAGAAGCTCAAAGCCAAATTCCACCAGGTATCGGCGAACCGAAATTGGGACCTATCACTACTGGTTTAGGGGAAATTTACCAATATATCATCCATCCCCGACCAGGTGCTGAAAAACGATATTCACCTACTGATCTTCGAACAATGCAAGATTGGATAGTAGCGCGGCAACTGTATGGAACTCCCGGTGTAGCCGAGGTTAATAGCTTCGGCGGAATATTAAAGCAGTACGAAGTTGCAGTTCGTCCGGATAGATTGCAGGCTCATAACATTACAATTGCCGAAGTATTCACCGCCTTACAAAACAATAATGAGAATACAGGCGGTGCATATATCGATAAAAAGCCCAATGCTTATTATATCCGTTCACTCGGCTTGGCGCGGAGTTTAACCGATATTGGAAACATTGTGATCAAAAAAGATAGTAAGGGTGTTCCAATTTTAATTAAAGATGTCTCCAGTCCACAATTTGGCGGAGCCATACGATATGGCGCTTTAACTTATAATGGAGAAAGGGAGGCAGTGGGAGGTGTGGTTATGATGTTAAAGGGCTCTAATAGTGCAGAGGTCGTAAAGCTGGTTAAGGAAAAGATGCGGACGATACAAAAGTCGCTTCCCAAAGATATTGTAATCGAACCTTATCTAGACCGAACAAATCTAGTGAATCGCGCCATTGATACCGTCAAAAGTAACCTAATAGAAGGTGCCTTGATCGTTATTTTGGTTCTTGTCCTGTTTCTGGGTAACCTTCGTGCCGGCCTTATCGTCGCATCTGCTATTCCACTTTCCATGCTTTTTGCATTCTCAATGATGAACATCTTCGGTGTCAGTGCCAATCTGATGAGTTTAGGTGCGATCGATTTTGGCTTGATCGTAGACGGAGCAGTTATTATCGTAGAAGCGACAATGCATCACTTTGGCCTACGAAAATCTGCCTTCAGATTAAACCAAGAAGAAATGGACGATCATGTATTTGATTCAGCTGTAAAAATCCGATCGAGTGCTGCTTTTGGCGAAATCATTATTTTAATGGTATACATCCCTATTCTAGCATTAACGGGTATTGAGGGGAAAATGTTCAAACCAATGGCGCAGACTGTTAGTTTTGCGATCATTGGTGCTCTCATACTTTCCATGACCTATGTCCCGATGATGTGCGCGCTTTTTCTTTCTAAAAAACCGATACAAAAAAAGACTTTTTCCGATCGTTTAATGTATAAATTACAACGGTTTTATACTCCTTTATTAAAAAAAGCATTAAGAGCACCCTATTGGATTCTATCATTTACCTTGTTGCTTTTTGGAGGAAGTGCATACCTATTCTCAAGAATGGGAGCAGAATTCATTCCGCAACTAAAAGAAGGTGACTTTGCTTTTCAGTGTGTACTTCCACAAGGTGCGTCACTTTCACAGAGTATCGAAACGTCGATGAAGGCCGCTAAAATTCTCAAAACTTTCGATGAAGTAAAAATGGTGGTTGGAAAAACGGGTTCTGCTGAAGTCCCAACCGATCCAATGCCACCTGAAGCAACCGATCTCATGGTTATTCTAAAGAATCAATCAGAATGGAAAAGCGACCGCAGTTATGAGCAGCTTGCTACCGATATGGAGAAGGCGTTAAATTTACTACCAGGCGTGTATATCGAAGCCAATCAGCCCATACAAATGCGCTTTAACGAGTTAATGACGGGTATTCGGCAAGATGTGGCAATCAAAATTTTTGGCGAGAACTTAGATTCGCTTGCGACTTATGCTGATAAGGTGACAACTTCAATCGCCACCGTTCGCGGAGCTTCCGGTGTATTACCCGAGCCCATCAGTGGATTACCGCAAATTACAGTAACCTATAATTATGACCAACTTGCAAACTACGGTACAACCATCAAAGCACTAAACACAGCACTAAATACGGCTTTCGCCGGTGCAATTGCCGGTGTAATTTATGAAAATGAAAGGCGGTTTGATTTAGTTTTACGCTTAGATAGTACTGTTAAAAACAATATTGACGATGTTCGTAATTTGCTCGTGCCGATTTCAAATGGTGAACAAGTTGCACTTTCTCAACTGGCAAATATCGAGTTTAAAGATGGCCCCGCGCAAATTAGTCGCGACGATGCAAAAAGACGTATAGTAGTCGGTTTCAATATTGTAGGTCGTGACGTCCAAAGTGTTGTTGACGACATCAAAAATAAAATTGATGAAGAAGTAAAATTACCGGATGGTTACTTTTATACCTTTGGAGGTCAGTTTGAGAATCTGCAAGAAGCAAAATCGAGACTACTCATCGCAGTACCCCTAGCTTTGTTGCTAATTTTCGTTTTACTGTTCTTTACATTCCGCTCGACGAAAGAATCCGTATTAATATTTACCGCCATCCCGATGTCGGCTATCGGTGGAATAATCGCTCTAAAGCTTCGTGATATGCCATTTAGCATTTCAGCCGGCGTCGGCTTTATTGCTTTGTTCGGCGTAGCCGTATTGAATGGTATCGTATTGATTAGTACATTCAATCAGTTGAAAAAAGCAGGACAGGGAAACATCCTACGCCGTATTCTTGAAGGATCACTCACCAGGCTGAGACCTGTTTTGATGACAGCAACAGCGGCGTCCCTCGGGTTTCTACCTATGGCTATATCCTCCGGTTCCGGAGCTGAAGTTCAGAAGCCATTGGCCACCGTTGTCATAGGAGGTTTAGTAACCGCGACACTCCTTACCTTATTTGTTTTGCCGATACTTTATTTTCTTTTCTACTCTTTCAAACTTAGGAGTCCTAAACGCTTGATCCGAATGATTTCCTTAGCGCTAGTACTGCTTACCGAACCTTCCCTTATCGTTTCCGCTCAAAATCAACAAGACATGATCCAAGGCAGAATTAGCTTAGACGAAGCCATAAACATGGCCTTGAAAAACAATCCTGGACTTAAAGAAGCTGATGTAAATCGGCTTAGACAGAAAGCTTTGGAAAAAAGCGCTTTTGATCCGGCCAACATAGATATTTCGGCAGCGCAATCTCCTTTAGAAGGCGCCAGTCCGGACAACAACATAGGTATTGGTCAAACATTCAGCTTCCCAACGGTATACGGTGCTAAAAGACAACTGTTAGAAGAACAAACCACATTAGCGGCAACAAGTCTAACAGTAAGTAAGAACGACCTTATACGTGACGTGCGTATCGCTTTTGCTAATCTCGTTTATGCCAATCAATCACTCAAGCTCCGGACAAAACAGGATAGCATCTTGAATGAATTTCTCAAAATCGCCGAACTGCGTTATAATACAGGAGAAACTTCGAAGACCGAGTTACTGATTGCATCCAATCGTTATCGACAGCTTCAATTACAACAGCAACAGGCAGGCGCTGCTAAAATAGCTGCTTTGCAGGAGTTGATGCGTTTGCTTAATGTATCCGAACCATACGATATAAAAGAGCAAGAAGATTATAAATTAAGTATTTTATCAACAACAGATAGTGTCGCACTTAAAAATAACCCGCTGCTATCTTTTGCTAATCAACAAATCCGCGTAGCGGAAGAATCGGTCAAGGTACAGAAATCGGCTTTTTTACCGGATATCACTGTTGGCTATCAACAGCAACTCATTCTTCAGGGATGGAATCCGGAAGGAATAAACAAATCATACGGACAAAGAACTAAAATAGCTGGTGTTTCTCTAGGGGTCGCAGTACCTCTATTTAATTTAGCCGCACAAAAAGCGAAAGTAAAAGCTTCTCTACTGGCAACCAAAGCTGCTGAATACGCATATGAGCAGACCTTCAATAATTTAAAAACGACTTTTATGCAACAATTAAGTTATTACCGACCGTTACAGGCTGCCCTTATATTTTATGAAGATAGTGGACTGCAAGAAGCGGACGAATTGATCGCCTCTTCGAGATTAGGATATAGAAAAGGTGAGATTGACTACGTAGCTTATACACAAAGTATAGAACAAGCTTTTAATACCCACCTCCAATACCTTGAAACACTTAATCGGTATAATCAGGTGGTAGCCACTATAAATTATCTAACCGGGAAATAACCATACCAGCATAGCTCAAAAAAACAAAAAATGAAAAGAATAAAATTATGGGGATGCGTTTGTGCCATCCTGTTGAATTTATCCTGTCAGTCAAATCGCTCAAATAAAGCATCAACCAATTCTTTCCGCACCGAAACGGCAGAAAACACCGCAAAAGAGGCTAAAACGTTCGACTTGCTCAGTATTCGCGAAGATCAACTCAAGGCCATCGATGCTACCTTAGGTTATATTGAAAAAAAGGATCTAAAAAACGGCTTGCAAGCTGTGGGTTTTGTTCGGGTACACAATCAAGATAAAGCCTCCATATCGTCGTTATATGGAGGTAAAATACAATCCTTATATATTTCTCCCGGCTCTGTTGTAAAGAAAGGACAACTAATCGCTACGCTGCTTAATCCGGAAATTATCGTATTGCAAGAGGAGTATCTGACATTAAAAAACAGCATCGAGCTTACAAAGATCGAATTAAATAGACAAGAGGAACTCATGAGAGGAAATGCCGGTGCATTAAAGAATTACCAAAACATAAAAGCGCAGCTTGCCCAACAACAAATCCGACTCGCATCTATCCGGAAACAGCTAAGTTTGGCCGGCATAGATGCCCCGAAACTAAGCGTAGAAAACATAAGAGAAAGCCTATCGGTAACAGCTCCAATGGCCGGCACTGTTGCCAGTGTTGAAATGGGGCTTGGTGCCAGTGCTGATGCAGGGATGATTATTGCACGCATTGTGAATAATGAGGAAGTAGATCTCGATCTGTATGTTTATGAGAAAGATTTGGAGAAAGTAAAAATAGGGCAGGAAATCACATTCAGCCTTTCAAATAATCCCAACAAAGAGGGCAAAGCAATTGTCGATAAAGTAGGAAGTTCTTTCGAAGGAGAAAATAAAGCGGTTGCCGTGCATGCACGAATAGTAGGCAATCGGAATGGGTTCATAGACGGAATGGGTGTAAATGCGATACTGAGCATCGGAAATACCACGGTTAACGCGATTGCTAATGACGGAATTGCTCAGAAAGAGGGTAACAGTTATATATTTTACGTTAACGAAGAAAAGATCAACACAGACAAAGAAAAAGAATATCTCTTCAAACGTATTCGAATAAAAAAGGGTGCAAGCTCGCTCGGCTACACCGAAATTATCCCAATCGATGTATTACCTGACAGTGTTAAAGTCGCCACATCCTGCGCGGTATTCATTCAAGCCAAAATGGACGGCGGCAATCAGCATGGTCATTAACAATGATTATGAACAAGGGCATCTAATTTTTTTATTTATTAATTTTATTATTATGAAAGAACAGCATAAAGAGCAGCACAATACCGGTTTTTTTTCCAATATGGAGCTCGTATTTGCGCTGCTTTCGGGGCTCGCTTTGGGCATCGGCTATTTACTATCAATAAACAACGAAACATTCATGGCATTGGCAGCCTCTATTTTGGCCTATTTTTTTGGCGGGTTTTTCACATTAAAAGAAGCAATCAAAACCATAGCGAAAGGAGCTTTCGAGATTGATTTTCTCATGTTTGCCGCAGCAGTTGGAGCAGCTATATTAGGAAAATGGTCAGAAGGCGGCCTGTTACTTTTTCTATTCAGTCTTGGTCATGCTTTAGAACACTATGCACTCGGTAAAGCACGTAAATCGATACAAGCATTGACGGATTTAGCCCCGCCGACCGCCCTGTTACTGCAAGCAGGCAAGGAAGTGGAGATCAAAATAGAAGAATTGCAATTAGGGGATACTATACGTATAAAACCGAATAGCAAAGTTCCGGCAGACGGGGTTGTCGTAAGAGGTGAGGGGACTGTTAACCAGGCACCAATTACAGGTGAAAGTATTCCGGTAGATAAAATGGCCATTGATGACCCTACGAGAGATTATTCCAAAGTTAAGAAGATAGATCAAAAAAACCGGGTGTTTGCGGGCACTATCAACGGAAACCGAGTGCTAGAGGTCCAGGTAACAAAAGAGGCGAAAGATTCGACCATTGCACGATTAATACATATGGTTAATGAAGTAGAAGAACAAAAGTCGCCTACCCAATTATTGACCGATAAATTTCAGCGATATTTTGTTCCGGCCGTTCTTTTATTAGTGATCCTACTATGTTTCGCGTTTTTAATTGTTGATGAAACATTCAACGAAAGTTTTTATCGGGCCATATCAGTTCTGGTAGCGGCGAGCCCATGCGCCTCAGCTATTTCTACACCGAGTGCTGTATTAAGTGGTGTAGCCCGTGCAGCTAAAGGAGGAGTTTTGATCAAAGGAGGTAGGCCACTTGAAGATTTGGGTATATTAGATGCCGTAGCTTTCGATAAAACAGGGACTTTGACAGAAGGCAAGCCAAAGTTAGCTGAACTAATCATATTCGACGGAGTTGATAAGCAAGAATTTTATTCCACAGTTCTAGCTGTCGAACAGCAAAGCGATCACCCTTTAGCTCAGGCAATCGTTAACGGCATTAATGAAATCGTTGAACCTAATAGGATAAGTGAGGCTATCGATATAGAAAGTGTTACGGGTAAAGGCGTGAAAGGTACGATCGACAACAGTTTAGTTTTGATAGGGAATAAGGCTCTTTTCTCAAGTGACGACGGGAATCTTCCACAGGATTATAAAGAACAAGTGGAGACATTAGAAGCAGAAGGAAAAACGGTGATGTTAGTTAAAAAAGGGAAAGATTTTCTCGGAATTATTTCTGTAATGGACAAACCCCGAGTAGGCGCAAAAGAAACACTCGCAGCGCTCCGAAAGCTTGGCATTCGACGAATGATCATGTTAACGGGCGATAATCAACAGGTTGCAAATTCTATTGCAAAGGAGATCGGATTAACAGACGCGTTCGGTGATTTAATGCCTGAAGATAAGGTAAGAGCCGTTAAACAACTCACAGACAAAGAAGGCAAGGTAGCCATGGTGGGCGACGGGGTGAACGATGCCCCCGCCATGGTAAAAAGTACGGTTGGAATCGCAATGGGAGCGGCGGGTTCGGACGTTGCACTGGAGACAGCAGATATAGCCTTGATGGCGGACAAGTTAGAAAACCTGCCTTTTGCGATCGGCCTAAGCCGTAAGTCGAAAGCAATTATTCGTCAGAATTTGTGGATAAGCTTAGGAGTAGTCGTGCTTCTCATTCCGCTAACTATGTTCGAGCTTGCCTCCATTGGCCCGGCTATTTTCGCTCATGAAGGCTCTACCTTGGTGGTCGTTCTTAATGCGTTGAGATTATTGGCTTATAAAAATTAAAACAGGGGGAACGTCTATAAGTTGCATTTTCGTCGCGCATTGAATGGAATGATTTGAAACGCTAGAATCGGGATGATAATGAAGCAATACGCCTAGACGTTCCTCTTATCCAAACCAACCGTAATAAAACAAGCCAATCACGACAGCAATACCAAAGCTTAGTAATGTACCTATTAACACATATTCAGTCAGTCTTCTGTCATCACCTTGCTTCAAGTCGCCGAATCTGAAAATTGATTTAGCGGCCAATAAAAAACCAACCGCGTCGAACTTTCCTACGATAATGAAGACAAAAATCAATAATCGCTCCAAATAACCAATCCACTTCCCCGCATTCTGCAATGAACTGTCAACCCTTCCGTCCTCTTGAGGTGTCCATTTAGAAATAGCCGTTTTAATAAGTATTGAACATGGTTTTGTGAGAAATAGCAGGCAAAAGTATAGGACCAGTTTTTCCGCATCGAACAGCTTGTCCAAAGAGGGTATCTCCACACTTTCAGCCATTATAACGGCCGCAGCAATAATTGAAACATGAAAGATCTGGTCAACAATTAGCGCCTCCACCTGCCATTTCTTTTGTTGAAAATATAGTTTCGCCAAATCGATTAAATAATGTGTCAATCCAATGAAAACAGCATAAGGCCAAAATTGGATATCCCAAGCCATCAACCATGCCAAACCGATATGAAGCAAACAATGGTAGTAGAGGTAAGGGGATTTTACTTTCTTATGTTCTTTTGACTTTACGCCTTTATCACTTTGTATAAAGAAGTCGCCTATCAAGTGGGCCAATAACAACCTTAAAAACAGCTCCATTTTAAGTTATTAAATTGATTTCAGTCTTTTTTCAAACAATTCAATGAGATCCCTAATTTCCGCAAGATAGGCACGATTAAACCGTTCACTTACCGACGACTGGCTTATTCCCAAAATTTCACCCAATTCCTTTTGTGATAAGCTCGGATGATCAAAAACCGTTTGTACCAACATAGCCGAATTTGGTGTCCAATTATCGATGAAGGTAAGGGCAAGCCTGAAAAACAAATTGAAATCTTCATTAAAAGTATTGTTCCCGGTTCGAATGGCCAAAGTTTGTTTATTTTTTTTAAGTAATTCAAATTGTTCGCCCGAGAAAAGATAGGCATCACCATATGATTCGGTGACACGCTCTCCTGTAAAGCTTTTCGCTCCAACACCTATTGATATTCGAGCGTCTAAGTCCTTTACGGTCTTTAAGCTCGCTTTTAAGTACAAAGCGCTATGCAAGGCATTTACTGGATTTGATAGTTCCAGCTGAAAACTATCGCCTCTAAAGATTTCCCAGTCTGTATCACTTTCAGTCACCTTGGAAAGACTTTCCTTTAACAGATCATTCCATTCTCTCGCAGATTTCGCCTTTCTTGAATTGATTATATCTCCTGTTAGTACCGCTATCATAAGCAGCAATATCGGACAAAAATCCGATATTAAAAAATATCGGCTAAATAATCTATAAAAATCGTTAAAACCTATATTTTTACATGATAAAACTATATAAAATGAAGACTTTCAAAATCTTATTTTTATTTTCTGCAGCACTTATAGTATGCGCCTGTAATAAAATATCGTTAACAAAGGAAGAGGCGTACAAGCTCATTGAGCAGCATAGAAAATATCCGCAGATTCAGAGCTATCAAATTTATACGAAAGATGCCGAAGACGGACGTCGAGTGTTAGATGCCGGTTTGGAAAAAGATGGATTGGTACAGGTAGAACGCAATCATAAAACAGGAGAGAATCAAAAGGCTATTATTCGTTTTACTGACAAAGCAAGTGAGCTCTTATTGCCTCCCGATAAAGGGCAGTTAAGCTCTGTCCAGAAGGTAAAAATCGCAGAGGAGGTACTTGATTCGGTTGTGTCGGTACAAGTCAGCGAACAACAAAAAACCGCCCTTGTTACCTTTACAACCAAGTATATAAATGTTAATCCCTTTTCAAAGTTAGATAAAAAAGACTATAGCCAAATAAAAAAGCATGAAGCTAAACTGAGCCTAACCAAGGATGGTTGGACTGTGCAATGATTACCGGATTAGCTACAATTATTAACTATTAAGATATTGTTAAACAAAAGATCAATAGAATTAAAAAAGAATGGCGACAAAGGGCATATCAGAAGACAATATTTTATAAATATGAAAAAAACAATAGAATTATGAAACACTTCTAGACTTTCTCAGTATATTTGCAATCCTATGTCTAGGCCATCCGGCCGCTTTTTTTAATAATAACAAAGGCCTCCAATCTCCCTGGAGGCCTTTTTACTTATAAAGAAATAAGAAAAAAACTATTTTATTAAATCTCTTATAACAGCTGAGGCAGCCGCCGCTCCAAATGTTGCCGGTATGTAAGACATCGTGCCGTAAGCAGATTTTTTATAGTTACTTCCATCTGTATAGATCAGTGAGTTCTTATCAGGAAGCTCAGAAGAAAAAACGACTTTAACCCCTTTGTAAATTTTGTGTTTCTTAAGTTTTTTACGAATATGTTGCGCCAATGGACAATTGTAAGTCTGTGAAATATCAACCACTTCCAATTTGGTGGGATCTACTTTACCACCGGCTCCCATTGAACTGACAAAACGGATTCGTTTTGCATAGGCTTGCCTAATAAAAGAAAGTTTGGGTGTTATACTATCTATAGCATCTACCGCATAATCCGGATTCATATTAATTAGGGATTCGATGCGTTCAGGGCTCATAAAATCGTTGATGACATGCAATTTCAATTCGGGGTTAATGGCGTACAAGCGTTCAGCCATTAATGTCGCTTTTGATTGCCCATGCGTTGTTGCTAATGCGGGCAGTTGTCTATTTCTATTGCTCGGATCCACCACATCGCCGTCGATTATGGTCATTTCTCCTACACCTCCTCTACATAAAAATTCGGCGGCAAACGAACCGACACCACCTAAGCCCAGTACCATTACATGGCTATTAATTAATTTATTCAAATTTTCCTTACCTATCAGAACTTCCGTTCTCGACAACCAAGCTGTTTCTTGCATGTATTTTATATATTAAATTTTGTCTTTTTAACACGGGCATAGTTCTCGTGAAGTTGTACGGCCAATGCCTCTACCGGCATACCTAGCACTACCGATGCTTTGTTGTAAACCGTTTCTATTTCTAATTCGGCATCATCTGTTTCCAGAAAGAGTTGAGTGAGCGGACATGCTTTTAGCGATTCAAGATGTTGATCTCTAATTAGAGAACGGCCAAATGACAAATAATATCCTTTCTCTATCAAAGTACGAGCAACAGTTATGCCCCTGTTAAAACCATGAAAAATGACAGGCACTTTGCTGTTAACTTTTTGCAGGCACTGAACAACTTCGCCAAAAGCCTTTACGCAATGAATTAGTAGGGGTTTATCAATCCGATTCGCAAGCTTTATTTGTTCAAAGAAAGCCTTTTCCTGAAGAAGCCATTCAGTCTCGCACCGTTTATCCAAACCACATTCACCGATTGCGAAAACCGTTTCATGTGCAGCATAGTTTGCTAGCTCATCCAGTTGACCTTTAAAAGAGGTATCGGTCACAAACCAAGGATGGATACCAATCGAACACGGATTGAAATCAAGACATCGGTTGTAGTTATCTCCAAGATTAATAACACTTACAACCCCTTCTGTTTGTTTATTATGGGTATGAATGTTTATAAACTTTCGCAAAAGATTTACCTAAACAAAATGATTTTTATTTTTACAGCGCTTTTTCCTCACGATCAGTTAGCTCAGTGGAAGACGCTAATGCATCTCCTGCAACTACGTTGAGCGAAGCGAGAACCTCTTGCTCTCTTGCTACGACAGCCTTGAAAGCCGATAGAAATTTAGAGGGAAGGGGCGTGGTTTCTCTAAAGTTTTGCTTTAGTGCATCCACTTGTTTTCCATTCTTCCAAAAACGGTAGCAGACATGTGGACCGGTAGCCAATCCCGTGCTTCCCACGTAGCCGATAACTTGACCTTGTTGAACACGTTGACCGGAACGAACCGCCCGTTTGCTCATGTGTAAATACTGCGTAGTGTAAGTTCCATTATGTTTTATTTTCACATAATTACCATTGAATTTAGAGAAGGCCGACTCGGTAACCACGCCATTACCGGTAGCAATGATGGGTGTGCCTCTCGGAGCAGCATAATCGGTTCCCAAATGCGCCTTCCAAATTTTCTGTACAGGGTGCAACCGTCGCTTTGTATACCGCGAGGTTATCCGGCTAAATTTCAGGGGTGCTTTCAAAAAAGCCCTTCTTACGCTATTACCTTCTTCATCATAATACTCTCCTTTAGTTGTACTGTCTGTCTGAAAATAAAATGCCGACAATTCTTTCCCTTTATGTGAAAACACCGCAGACACAATATGACCTGCATCTACAGGCCGATCATCTACATATCGCCTTTCATATTGGATTTTAAACCAATCATTCTCACCAATCGCATAAAAATCGATCGCCCATCCATAAATTTCCGCTAACTTGATAGCTAGTTGTGGATCTGCACCGTTCCGCTGCAGCGCTTCATAAAGCGAATGATTGATATCACTCGCCACGGTTTCCAACCTGACAGCAACATCCTTCTTACCAGCATACACATTTAACGTATCCCGGAGATCATATACAATATAATCTATCGGATTCGGTTGATAAATAAAGTAGGCTGCTTTTTGTGGGTTATTTTTATACGTAAAGATCGTATATGGATTTCCGGCTGAAATTTTACGTACATTGAATATAGCTCTTGATTTATCAGCAAGTTTGCTGATCGTAACAGGGTCAACCTGATAAGCCGATAGAATATTGGACAGGAATTGATTTCTCTCAACCTTATTATTATGAACATCGAAGGAATCGACGGCTAGATTGAATTGCTTTGGAAGTGGAACCGGAATCTTCTCTTGGGCATTTACTGCTTTGGTGGGTGATTCTTCTGATGTTCTATTTATTTCGAATCCAGAAAAGAATACAATACCTGATCCTAAAACAAGTATTAAAACTACCAGGATCTTAATGGTATACTTATTGAATTTCATATAGTCGGGTTTGGGCGATTTACTGTTATGTATCAAAATTTGTGTACTAAAATCTAAATAATGTATTAGAATAACAAAAAAAGAACAATTTTATTGTGTAATACGCCGAAATATTATGGATGGACTGATCTACTCTTCTTCAGATACGGAAAAGTGGTATACATATTGGTAACTATTACGTGATTAAAACCATCTGGGGAAAATTTAAAATGCACTATTTCATTAACCATTAACCCATATCACCATGGAGATTACAACTACTACCATACATCAGCTTAAATGGGATTTTCCGGATACCAACGAATTCCATGCCGTTATTAGCAATGGAAAAATTACGACACTTCACTTTCAAGACATTGGAGATCTCACCGATAGTGATCTCTGTTCTACGAATGAAAAATATTTAAGAAACATTTGCAAAGCACTGAAAGAGCTTTTTCAACATTTAGATTCCGTACGAGCCGTAGGAAATGTAGAAACCAAAGAAGAGGAGAAACAAGAAGGTACTCATTTGAACCCCATTAAACCTCAAATAAAATCATTTGCATTAGAAAAAGACCAGGCAGACGATCGTGGTTATGAAGGAAAATACGTTTAGTTAAACAATAATATATTTAGCAATTCGTTTTTACTATTTAACACGGGAGAAGTAAGAGACTTTTCGCCCGTGAGCGAGCCATCTCGAGGATAAAGAAAAACGTGAGTTTTGCAAGGGTTTTGTAAAACTCACGGATGCTCTATGTAAAAATTCTTAGTTTTATAATTGATTAGTTGAACAAATGTAACGTTTAAAACGTAAAACCAAAAAAATATTTAAAAATTAAGTAAGTAAACACTCACCTTTTGGTAAAACAATTGTTTCACTCCAAGCCATACTTCATCTTTATCAGTCTCGCAATTTCATCTATGTTCTCCATATCCCCGGTAGCTTCTTTTTTCCACAGTGTATCAATCAACAATAAAAGAAATTGCGTTTCAAGTGCGGGATTCTCCATTCCCAACTCGGTAAACGCTTTATTAACAACCGTATCAACAGGTTTCATAAATAATATATGCTGTTGCTTCGAAAATTCATGATGAGAAAGCCTTTCTTGCAATTTCCAGAAAAGTGGCTCTTCACTTACTAATTTTTTGGGAAGGTCAATCATATAACGCAAAAAAGATTTGGGATCATGATAGGTTAACATTCCCTTATTCTGGACTAGTACCCTGCGATAACCCGATTTAATAAGGTGGAATAACAATTTATCTTTATTCTCAAAATGTTTAAATATAAGCGCCTCTGAAACATTGGCTTCTTTGGCAATCAATTTAGTCGATGTGTCTGCATAGCCTTTAACTGAAAACAGCAGAAGTGCAGCTTCCATTATTTTTTCTCTTCTATTGGCTCCCTGTTTCTTCATAGAGCAATTCTAATGCTTGCATGTTCAGATTATTTGCAAAGATATTATTCTTTGCAAATATTTATCCGATCGCATCGATTTCAACAAGTGTTTAAAAAGGGAAGGTGATCTAAGTCATTAAAATATTGAAAAATTAGCGGTAACTTTAACGTAAAGTTGCTTTAGTTAACTTAAAAAATAAAGATTATGAAAATTTTAGTGCCAACTGATTTTTCCATTAATTCCCTTGCCGGTATTCATTTTGCCATACATTTGGCAAATCAAACGGACGCTGAAATTCATTTACAGTTTATATATGTGAATCATTTAGCCAAAGTATTCGCTGTCAAGGAAGATCCTGTTGTTCAAACTTCTCTCACTGAGGATAAGGAACAGTCAGCATATCAGGTAAAACTGGAGGAGTTCGTTTTAGGTATATATAACGAAATGGGAATCCAGCCAAAGCGCTTTTCTGTAGAAGTAATCAGAGGCGTTAGAGCAGACAGTGCCTTGTTAAATTACTGCGCAAAAACTTCGGGTATCGATTATATATGCATGAGCACGAAGGGAGCGGACAAGATAGACCGGCTTTTCGGAACAAATACCGGCAATTTGGTAACAAAATCTGATGTCCCCGTAATTGTTGTACCGCTAGACTATGCAATTCAACCTTTTACCAAGATCGTATATGCATCAGATCTGCAAGATTTTGATGCGGAGATTGAAAGGGTTGTTAATTTTTCTTCCGCACTTAAAACCCCTATTGAAGTACTACATTTTGTTCCGGATCTGGCTCTTATACCGGACAAGTATAATCAACAGGAAGTTGAAAAAAAATACAACTATGGCATTACGTTCCATTTTGAGAAAACGAATCCGGTTCATACGCTGTTAAAAAACCTAAGAGATCAGCTGGTGCGCATGAAACCTTCCATTTTAGTCTTATTTACAAAAAGACACAGGTCCTTCTTTCACAAGTTGTTTCTGTCCGACTTAGCAGAAGATTTAGCCTTTCATGCGGTTGTACCGATGCTTGTTATAAATAAAACGTAGCCTTGTATAGAGCTGGCAAATATTAAGGCAGTGTAATTCAAATAATAACAAAGGATAAGCCTTCTGAATATTTTATTGTCATTTTTTTGCCTATTGCGATAAAAAGATGTTAATTTGGAAACCACTAAGCGCCGCTTATTGGTTCCAATAAAATTCAGCTTAAAAAAATGGCATTTAGCTACAAGAGGATTATTGTCAAGATAGGGTCGAATGTGCTAACAAAAGAAAATGGGTTACCGGATTATTCCCGTATTCAGCATCTCGTCGAACAATTAGTCTATTTAAAGAAAAAGGGTATTGAATTGATCGTCGTGTCGTCCGGTGCTGTTGCATCAGGCAGAAGCTTACTTCCCTCGGTAAAAGAAGCTAAACATGCCGTTGCTATAAGACAGGTATTATCTTCCATCGGACAGGTAAAACTTATCAACACCTACTCGCAACTGTTTAACGAACACGAGATGCTATGCGCGCAAGTTTTGGTTACAAAGGAAGATTTTCGTGATCGGGTACATTACTTAAACATGAAAAACTGTTTCCATTCTCTATTACAGAATGATGTAATTCCCATCGTTAATGAAAACGATGTGATTTCGGTAACGGAGCTGATGTTTACGGATAATGATGAATTAGCAGGCCTAATCGCATCTATGTTAAACGCAAATGCGCTGATTATACTATCTAATATAGATGGAATATATAATGGTGACCCCAAACTTCCCGATACGCATATTATAGAAAAGGTTAAACAAAATGAATATAATTTTTCCGCTATTATCAAAGCCGAGAAGTCTACTTTTGGGAGAGGTGGCATGATTACAAAAGCCTCTATTGCGGGTAAAGTTGCAAAACTGGGAATTGCGGTACATATTGCAAACGGCAAACGCGACAATGTGTTAAAAGATCTATTATTTGAAGATTTGGTGCATACACATTTTTTACCGGAAAAACACAAATCCGAACGGAAGAAATGGATTGCACATGCGGAAGGCGCCGCATCGGGTACGGTTCAACTGAACACCGGCGCCAAAGAGGTACTGACTTCCGGTAAAGTTAGCAGCCTTTTGCCTATTGGCATAACTGCTGTATCCGGTGAATTCAAGAAAGGTGATGTTATCAAGATACTCGACGAACACCAGCAAACTATTGGCTGGGGAATTGCTCAATATGGTGCCGACAAAGCGCGCGAACGGATGGGTGTAAAAAATCAAAAACCACTTGTTCATTACGATTACCTGTACTCTGTTTATTAGTTTAATTTTTATCAGGTACCCATTTTAGCGGTAACCCATAAAGGCAAGACAAAAAATGAATTACTTGCAATACTTTCAGCATGCGAAAAACGCACAACAAGAAATGCTGCGTCTATCAAATGAAACGATCGACCTAATACTGACTGATCTTGCGAATGAGATTAGAAATAAGACTTCTTTTTTATTGGAAGAAAACCAGAAGGACCTTAATAGGATGCCGACTGATGATCCGAAATATGACCGATTGCTGTTAAGTGAACACCGAATATCAGCAATCGCATCCGATATAGAGCATGTTGCTCATCTTAAAAATCCAATTGGGGGCATCCTTGAAAGTCGCACGCTTCCTAATAAGCTTCATATTGAAAAAGTAAGGGTTCCACTGGGTGTTATAAGCGTCATTTACGAAGCTCGTCCAAATGTAACGCTTGATGTATTCGCTCTCTGCTTTAAAACAGGCAATGTGACGCTATTAAAAGGGGGCAGCGACGCAGCATTTTCTAATACGGCTATTGTTAAAATCATACAAACTGTGCTTGAGAGGCACAATGTATCGCCAAAGGTCGTAACTTTATTGCCTGCCGAACGCGAAGCAACAGAGGCTTTACTACAAGCTGTGGGTTATGTAGACGTACTTATTCCTCGTGGTAGCCAGCAGTTAATAAACTATGTGCGTACCGCGAGTAAGATCCCCGTTATTGAGACAGGCGCAGGCATTGTCCACACTTATTTTGATGTATCTGCGGACGTGGAAAAAGGAAAAGCTATTATTCATAATGCCAAAACTCGCCGTGTCAGTGTTTGTAATTCGCTTGACTGCCTGCTTGTACATAAAGAACGATTAGCTGATTTAGCTTTACTAACGGAGCCTTTATCACATAAAGAAGTTGAGCTCTTCGCCGACGAAGAAAGTTACAGACAGCTTGAAAGTCATTACCCTCAACATTTACTTCGTCAAGCGGAAGAAAGCCATTTCGGAACCGAATTCCTTTCGCTTAAACTGGCCATAAAAGTGGTAAAAGACATTGACGATGCACTTACACATATAGCGCAATACAGCTCTAAACATAGCGAAGCCATTATCGCTGAAAACCCTGAAACAATCGCTCGATTTTTACATACCGTGGATGCTGCCGCGGTATATGCAAATGTTTCTACCGCATTTACAGACGGTGCTCAGTTCGGTCTAGGTGCTGAAATAGGTATCAGCACCCAAAAGTTGCACGCGAGAGGCCCCATGGGCTTGGAGGAACTGACCTCTTACAAGTGGATAGTTAGGGGCGATGGGCAAATAAGAGAATAGCTTAAGATTAGCTATCAAAATACTGATTAGTCATCGTAGCTATTCGCAATGTCGTGCATTTTATCTAAGTTTGTCCTGTTATTTGGTTTTCAATCTAGATTAGATTGAAATGAAAAAGGGAATTTGGTGCAAATCCAAAACTGTCCCGCAGCTGTAAGTTCATTAAACTATGTTTCATTGGCCACTGTACAGGATGTATGGGAAGGCGAAACAATTGAGAACAAGTCAGAATACCTGCCGAATAATAAAAAATCTAGGCTTTCGTGGATTGAAGCATCAGATTAAACTTTACCCTGTATTATACTTATAAACAAGGAGTTATTCTGCCGCTTCTTTTACTGCCTTAACGGATCAAGCTATGTTAAAACGAATCGTTATACGTAAAAGAACTCTTTTTTTCGGCCTTTGTACCGCATGCTTAACACAGGCCTGCTCAAAGAGCGATACCGAACCAACTGATACTGGGCCGATCAAATATGTAACAGAACTCTTTGACTACCAACCGGCACCCGGACAATTTATCAGTCAATCATTAGATAATGAAAACGGCGCGCGAAGCATTCTGAGAGGCAATCAAGGAATCGTTTCTTTGGGCGCTTTTGGGGGATACATTGTTCTGGGGTTCGACCACCCGGTGATTAACGTACCTGATAAAGCAGATATCGCCGTTTATGGTAATTCCATGGACAACTTTGCAGAACCGGGAGTTGTCTGGCTCATGAGAGACGAAAACGGTAATGGGATTCCGGATGATACTTGGTATGAAATCCAAGGAAGTGAATTTGGGAAACCTGGATACGTGCGTGATTATATGGTTACTTATTTTAAGCCTGCTACAGATACTTCCGATATTCTGTGGAAAGATAGCTCAGGAAATGAAGGAAAAATAAAAAGGAATAATACACATCGCCAACTCTATTTCCCGAGTTGGATTGATCAGGACTCCTATTCATTGCAGGGCTCTTTACTCCCTAGCACTAATATTGATCAAACAAACCCCGACTTTATTACGAGCGCGCCATTTGTTTATGGCTATGCAGACAATAGGTATAATGGAGATGAGATAGACATCGCCGATGCAATAGACGAAAAAGGGGTAAAGGTAAATCTTCCTTCTATTAATTTTATCAAGATACAAACCGGTATTTTGGCAGATCTTGGAAGGCTAGGGGAGCTATCCACTGAAATAACGGCTGTAGAAGATCTTAATATTCCTTGATAACACTTGAATAATTATTCACTATACCCTTCTTTTTGGCTTGTCCTTTTTACGCTTTTTCTTACGCGAAATGTAAGTGCGCAAACAAACAAAATGGACACCGTTTCCATTTATGGCACAAAAAACAACCTCACCATTCAATCGGCGGTTCCTGTCCAGATTTTAACTTCTAACGAACTGAAAGGATTAAATAGTTTATCGGTAGCAGATGCCACACGCTTCCTTTCCGGAGTCCAGCTAAAGGACTATGGAGGAGTGGGGGGACTAAAAACTATCAATGTCAGAAGCATGGGGTCCAGTCATACACAAGTACTCTTAGATGGTATTGCTGTAGGCAATATGCAAAACGGACAAGTTGACCTCGGAAAATATTCGCTTGAAAACATAGAACAAATTAGCCTTTACAATGGCGACCGCCAAGCTTTACTACAACCGGCCAAAAGTTTTGCCTCGGCTTCTTATATGTATTTACAAAGTAAAACACCTCAATTTAAAGAAGGCAAAGATTATAATCTAACCGCAGGTTTAAAGCATGGCTCTTTTGACCTAATCAATCCTTCTTTATTAGTTGAAAGAAAAATCAACGAAAATTTAAATGCTACTATCAGCACCGAATATACTCAGGCGAGCGGAAAATATAAATTCCGATTGCAAGACCCAAACTATGATACCGTGGCTTACCGAGAAAACGCCGATATCAAAGCTTTTAGAGCAGAATCAATCATCAATGGAAAATGGTTATCCGGTGATTGGCGTAGTCATGTATACATCTATTCATCTGATAGGGGACTTCCCGACGCAATTATTGCCAATCGATTAAAACCCACAAGTCCGGAGAAAGGACAGCGTCAAAAAGATCGCAATATTTTTTTTCAAAGTTCCTATCGAAAAGAACTCAACCGGTATTCGTTTTTGGTAAATGCTAAATACGCAAATGATTATACGTATTATTTAAACCCCAATATCATTAAGATCGAAGGACCGCTGGAGAATAATTTCAGGCAACAGGAAATCTTTTTATCGTTCGCTAATCAATATAAAGTGACCCGACAATGGGGCCTGTCATTAAGTGCGGACTGGCAATGGAATAAATTAAACGCGAACTTAGACGATTTTGCCTATCCTACGCGATATACTACGCTCTTAGCATTAGCGTCGCAATATAAAGTAGATCGGGTTACCTTTCAATCGAGTTTGTTGGCAACCTTGGTACAAGATCATGCAAAACATGATGCGGGCGCAGGAGTTAAACGCAGGCTGAGCCCCACTTTTTCTATATCCTGGCAGCCCTTTACTTATCAGGATTTCCGAATAAGGGCGTTTTATAAGAACATTTTCCGAATGCCTACCTTCAATGACCTATATTATACTGATATTGGAAACACTTCATTGAGGCCCGAAAATGCCAACCAATTCAATGTAGGTGCAACTTATGGGAAGTCTTTGGCAAAGGCACTGAAATATTTCAGTATACAGGCAGATGTATACTATAACACGATTAACGACAAAATAATTGCCTCCCCGGCCAATAATCAATTCCGTTGGATAATGTATAACTTAGATCGCGTAGAAACAAAGGGTGTCGATGTCCTGGCAAAAGTGGTTTATCAGCCCTTTAAAAAGGCCAATATTACCATGGGATTGAATTATACGTTCGAAGAGGCATTGGATATGACAGAAAATCAGGAAAATCACCAAGCCTTTAATCGCGGACAGCAGATTCCGTATATCCCGAAGCATAGCGGTTCATTAATAGTACAAATGGACTATCGAAGCTTTCGTTTAAATTATAGCTTTCTTTATACCGGTGAGCGGTACAGTCAGGCAGCTAATCGTGCAGACAATTACTTGCAACCTTGGTACACACATGACATTTCAATCGGAAAAGAGGATCTTACCTTTACAGGAAAGGTAAAGCTGAATTTGATGCTGGAAATGAATAACTTTCTCAATCAACCCTACGAGGTTGTTAAAAATTTCCCTATGCCGGGAAGAAATTTCCGTATAAGAATATCATTTAAATATTAAGCATGCGCAATACAGTTACAATATTTTATATTTTCATTGCGATACTCGGTTTTGGGCTTTTGAGTACTTGCAGAAAGGATACAATCCCTTCAGCAGAGGAAACCTTTCGTTTTAGTAGGGGCCTATATTTACTGAACGAGGGTAATATGTCGATGAACAAAGCGTCTCTCGACTTTTATGATTTCACTACCGGAACCTATGAGAGAAATGTATATCAGCGAGCTAATCCATCCGTTGTCTTGGGTTTGGGCGATGTCGGTAATGATATACAACTGTACGGAGGCAAACTATACATAGCTGTAAACGCATCCAATAAAATAGAAGTGCTAGATGCGTTTACTGCCAAACGTATTAAGTCGATTGATCTTATTAACTGCCGCTATATAACAGCCGCACAGGGGAAAGTCTATGTCAGCTCTTATAACGCATCCATATCCTTAAGCCCTAATTCTCCGAACGGAACGGTAGTTGAAATCGATACCATGTCGCTAAACATTTTGAGAGAAGTTTCAGTAGGTCGGCAACCGGAAGGGCTTGCTGTTTCTAACAACAAGCTTTATGTCGCCAATTCAGGCGGATACAATCCGAATACCTATGAGCGAACGTTGTCCGTTATTGATCTGCCAACCTTCAAAGAGCTAAAGAGAATTGATGTTGCCATAAACCTACAACAAGTAAAAGTAGATCAACACGGCAAAATCTACGTAACGTCCAGGGGAGATTATAAAGGCAAGCATTCTAATCTTTTTTTCATCGATCCCTACACGGATCGTATAATAGAACAATTGGATAAACCCGTAAGTAATTTTTGGATTGACGACGAAAAAATATATACCTATGCTACCGAATGGGATAGCGACGCACAAAAGAACACGATTCTTTTTAATTCATTTTTGATTAACGACTTGAATAACGGTTTTCCTTATATAGATACTGACATAGCCGGCCGCATCACCATCCCGTATGGCATCGCCGTTGATGCTAATACTAAAAACGTTTATCTAACGGATGCAAAAAACTATGTTAGTCCAGGAACATTGTATGAGTTCAACGCAACAGGTAGATTATTAAGGTCTTTTGAAACAGGTGATATCCCCGCCCATATGGCTTTTTTGGGGAATTAATCGATCGTATCACTGCGATAGCAAGTACTTTGGGGTGAAAAATCAGAGGTGGATTAATCCTTTGTGTTTAAATATTGTCAAAATTAGCAGAAACACAAAATTATTGCTCGTAAGTAAAAGTTTATTAATAAACATCTATCTTAATTTAATAGCTTTGCTTACATTAAATTTTCTTTGTTATGAACAAGAAGGGTATATTTCAGCTACTTTGCATGACATTCTTGTCATTTGCAGTAGCAAACGCTCAGGAAATAGAATCGGCAGATCAAAACCCAAACTTCAATAGAAGTCTTCAACGCTATGCGAGGCTAAGTGATTCGTTACTTCGTTACCAGGGAGCGACCATTCAACAAACTTACAAGGCGTATGATTGGTACCAGGCAAGAGAAGAGCGAAGAGCCTTACGACGAGAAAGAAGGCATTTAGAGCGAATGGCCAATCCCTACTATAATGATTGGTATTATCCTTCCATTGGATTTGGTTATTACGGCTATAACAATTGGGGTTGGTCGCCATATGTGGGTTTAGGATTCAACACCAGAGGCTTTTGGTATTAACACTTTTAACTTAAAAAATAAAAAATTAAAATGAAACTTAAGCACTTTTTATTTTCCGCCGCTATAACGGCTGCTTCTTTCACTATATTTTCCTGTGCACGCCAAGTCACTCGTGTAAGTCCCGAAGAAACCATAGATATCAGCGGAAATTGGAATAATACGGATTCGAGGATGGTAGCTGACGAAATGACAAAAACGATTCTTGGAGCGGATTGGTTAGCTGATCATCTAGAAAAGCATGCCGGGAAAAAACCAGTAGTAATTGTAGGTATGATGCAAAATAAAAGCCATGAGCATATTGATGCTGAAACCTTTGTAAAAGATGTAGAAAGAGCTTTTATACAAACACAACGGGTACGCTTAGTTCAGGGAGGGAAGAAGCGCGAAGAGCTAAGAGCAGAAAAGGCCGATCAGCAGGAAAACGCTTCGCTTTCTACCATGAAGAAGTTTGGATTGGAAAATGGTGCTGACTATATACTTCAAGGCTCGATCAACTCTATAGTCGATTCACATAAAAGGCAAAAAGTTGTTTATTATCAGGTAGATTTGGAATTGACCGACATCCAAACAAATGAAGTTGTCTGGATTGGAGATAAAAAAATTGCTAAATACGTTAAAAACTAGTAGTTGAATCATCGTTGCAGTATGAAGAAATATTCTAAACAAATACCAATATCATTAATGGGTTTATTTTTGATGGTATTTGTTTATGGCTGTGCAAGTTATAACGAGCGAGTCGCATCATACTACAAAAAAATCGCAGAAGGTGATTACCTGGCAGCAGAAAAAGATCTCGAAAGGAACTCTTTATTAAAGAAACCCCGTAACAAATTGCTGTACTTAATGGAACTTGGCCGTGTTAGTCAATTAAATGGCAATTATGAGGCTAGTAACCGTTATTTTAACGAAGCAGACAGGTTGCTGGAAATCGGTTTAGGGAACACCCGAGATGCGATAGTTGGAACACTGGTAAATCCAATGACGCAAAACTATAAGGGCGAAGACTTTGAAAAGTTTATGATTCATTATTACAAGGCACTCAATTATATATACCTGAATAATACTGAGGAAGCCATTGTAGAGGCCAGACGCATTAGTTTACAAACGCAGGCGCAAGCAGATAAATACAACGATAAGGCCAATAGATATTCTCAGGACGCTTTCTCCCTTATGTTACAGGGGCTTATTTATGAACGTGACCGGGATGTTAATAATGCCTTTATCGCTTATCGAAATGCGGTAGAAGTGTATCTTAAACAAAAGGACACGATCTATTACGATACCCCCATCCCAACCGGTTTAAAATATGATGTAATGCGAATGGCCTACCTTAATGGTTTCGAATCGGAGCTTCAACGTTTTGAGAAAATTTTCAATATGCCTTACAAACATTACCAAGCAGGTGCGGGAGGAGAACTCGTCTTATTCTGGGAAAACGGCTTGGCACCCATTAAGCAACAAGAGGATTTAGTGTTTTCTTTGGTTAAAGGAAGTAATGGTGATTTTGTATTTACCAATGCAGCGGGAACGATTCTTATTCCAATTGATCATGATGTGTACCGTAATAACAGTACCAGTTTGAACGATGTACATAGTGTGCGGGTGGCCTTTCCTAAATATGTCTCAAAACCAGCTTATTTTACGGACGCTTCGATTAACGTTGACAGTAACCATTTTTATTTTGAAAAAGCGGAAGATATCAACGCATTAGCTGTAGAAACATTAAAACAACGTTTTGGCAAAGAAATGGGAAAAACACTTACCCGTTTAGCCATAAAAAAAGGTGCCGAGTACGCATTAAAGGAAAGCGCAAAAGGTTCCGGAAAAAACGGAAAAGACAATGCATTACTGGAAGGATTAGGTTTCGGCGTTCAATTATACAGTCTACTTTCTGAAAAAGCTGACACACGAAATTGGCAATCCCTCCCGAACCAAATACTTTACACCAGGGTTCCACTAAAATTAGGAGAAAACAAAATCGCCCTCCAACTGAAGAGCAAAGACGGCAATTCCCATACCGATACCCTTACTGTAAAGGGCAACGGCAACTTGCAGTTTTTAAGCTATCCAACGCTACGTTAATTAGCTGAATCAAGCTTAACTTACCACTCACTGGTTTCATGAAACACAACATCGGGATACTCACGCATTGTTGAATCAATATCCCACTTGGAGTTTGAAAGGTACACGGGTCTATTTTCCTTATCAAAAGCAATACGATTGGCCTGAGACCGCATGAGCTTTTCCATCTGATTTTGATCATTGGATGTTATCCAACTTGCTTTTGTGAAACTGATTGCCCTAAAATTACATGACGCACCATACTCATGAAGTAAGCGAAATTTAATCACTTCAAACTGAAGCTCACCCACCGTACCAACAAACTTTCTGCTTCCCAGATTTTGCGTAAAAAGCTGCGCCACACCCTCATCCACAAGCTGCGTAATTCCTTTTTCCAATTGCTTCGTTTTCATCGGGTCCATGTTTTCCAGCTCTTTAAAAATTTCCGGAGAAAAGCTTGGAATACCCAAATACTTTAACGTTTCGCCCTCAGTCAATGTATCGCCAATTTTAAAGTTACCAGCATCATATAATCCGATTACGTCACCGGGCCAAGCTTCTTCAACCAAACTCTTGGCATCGGCCATAAAGCTTGTAGGGGACGCAAATTTTAATTTTTTATTGGATCGGATATGTTGATAAAATTTATTACGTTCGAATTTTCCGGAGCATACGCGACAAAAAGCAATACGATCCCGATGGTTTGGGTCTAAATTGGCATGTATTTTAAACACAAAGCCTGTAAATTTTTCTTCGTTGGGCTGCACGGTCCTTTTATCTGTCTCTCGCGCTTGCGGCTCCGGTGCTATTTCTACAAACGTGTCCAATAACTCTTCAATACCGAAGTTATTGATTGCACTTCCGAAAAAGACAGGAGCCAAATAACCTGATCGATAAAGCGTCAAATCAAAAGGTTCATACACGCCTTCTACTAACTCAACCTCATCGCGTAATTTTCTCGCGGCTTTATCCCCCAGTTGTCGCTCAAGTTCAATACTCGACAGATCTTCAACTTCGATAAAGTCGTCAGCGATATTCATTTTATTTTCAGCGCTGAACAATTTTAGCTGTTTTTTGTAAAGATGATAAACACCCGCAAAGGTACTACCAATTCCAATGGGCCAACTAAGTGGGCGGGTAGAAATGTTTAGCTCCTTTTCGATTTCTTCCAATAGGTCGAAAGGGTCCTTGCCTTCACGATCCATTTTATTGATAAAAACCATTACAGGGATATGCCGCATTCTACAAACACTCATTAGCTTCCGTGTTTGTTCTTCAACTCCTTTAACACAATCAATCACCAAAATGACCGAATCAACCGCAGTGAGCGTTCGGTAGGTATCTTCTGCAAAGTCTTTATGACCGGGCGTGTCCAGTATATTTATTTTTCGGTCTTTGTAATTAAACCCCATCACTGAGGTGGCAACCGAGATACCCCGTTGTTTTTCAATTTCCATAAAGTCAGAGGTTGCTGTTTTCTCCGCTTTATTTCTTTTGACCGTGCCAGCTTTCTGTATAGCTCCTCCAAACAACAATAGTTTTTCAGTCAACGTCGTTTTACCAGCATCCGGGTGACTAATGATCCCAAAGATTCTTCGTTTATTTATCTCTATTTGCAAGTTGCTCATCGTTAACAGCGAAATTTAAAGGGGGCAAAGGTAAGGAATATATCGGTAAATATAGCGTTGGATTTTAGCAATACGCAATAGTAATGGATCTCCGAAACTTCCAGTTCAGCACAAAATTACTTTGTATTTACAAAAAGACCGACATTATACGTATAGATTTGAAAAAAAATCGTACTTTTGCCTGGCAAATAGTAACCCCTATACATATTTGCCATGCAATTAGATCCAGAAAAATTTGTAGCTGAAGGTCTCACCTACGACGATGTATTATTAATTCCTGCTTACTCCGAAGTATTGCCCCGTGATGTGGATACAAGTACGCAGCTAACGAAAAAGATCAGACTAAATATTCCTTTGATTTCTGCGGCCATGGATACGGTTACTGAGGCAGAACTAGCAATCGCTCTTGCCCAAGCAGGCGGTATCGGTATATTACATAAGAATATGACCAAGGAGGCACAAGCTCATGAGGTGCGTAAAGTAAAGCGATCGGAAAGCGGAATGATCCAAGATCCGGTAACTTTGAATGAAGCAGCGCTTGTTAAAGATGCTTTTACCATCATGAAAGATAATAAAATAGGAGGGATACCGGTCGTTGATGGCGAGAAAAAATTGGTCGGGATTGTTACAAATCGCGATCTACGTTTCCAAAAAGATATGGAAAGACCCATTAGCGAGTTAATGACCAAAGACAATCTAGTAGTAGCCCCCATAGGTACTAACCTTGTTAAAGCGGAAGAGATACTCCAAAACTATAAAATAGAAAAATTACCGGTGGTGGATGGCGAAGGGAAGCTTGTCGGCCTGATTACCTTCAAGGATATTCAGAAATTTAAACATTATCCAAACGCCGCGAAGGATGAGCATGGCCGCCTACTTGTCGGCGCAGCCGTTGGTGTTGCGGCAGATAATTTGGAACGCGTAGCCGAACTTGTTAAAGCCGGTGTAGATGTGATTACCGTAGACACCGCCCATGGTCACTCCAAAGGAGTGATAGATATGGTAAAAAGTGTCAAAAAATTATATCCCGATCTACAAGTAATAGCAGGCAACATAGCCACGGCTGAAGCAGCGATCGCTTTAGCTGATGCAGGCGCCGATGCCGTCAAAGTTGGCATTGGCCCGGGGTCTATCTGTACCACGCGTATTGTTGCGGGCGTTGGTGTACCTCAACTATATGCAGTTTTTGAATGTGCCAAAGCACTTAGAGGACGGAACATCCCGGTAATAGCAGACGGCGGAATCAAGCAAACGGGCGACATCGTAAAGGCAATTGCTGCAGGAGCAAGCACCATCATGGCCGGATCCTTATTTGCCGGGGTAGAAGAGTCTCCGGGAGAAACCATTATCTATGAAGGCCGAAAATTTAAGTCGTATAGAGGAATGGGATCAGTCGATGCGATGGCAAAAGGCTCAAAGGATAGATATTTTCAAGACGAAACAGATGTGGTCACTAAACTGGTTCCCGAAGGAATTGTCGGTCGGGTTCCTTATAAAGGCACCCTTGCAGAGATTGTTTATCAATATATCGGTGGGTTACGAGCCGGCATGCACTACTGCGGCGCTGCAACCATCGAACAGCTACAAGGTGCAAAATTTGTAAAAATAAGTGCTGCCAGTATGCGCGAAAGTCATCCACATGATATAACGATCACAAAGGAGGCTCCGAATTACAATAGCAGACAATAATAAAAAACGATTTAGCAATAAATAATGACCTGAGGCGTCTACCTGCCTCAGGTTTTTTATTGCCAGCCACTTTATATAACCAAATTGTTAATAAAAAATCCGCAGTGTAGAAACACCCCCTTAGTGTATTTTGTACAAGCTGATTATCAACAAGTTCTGCTAAAACCTTCATTATTAACAATAAATCCAACGCTTTTGTCGTTTCAATAAAGTTCAAATAAATTTTACAAGCATTTTGGTTTTTTTAAAAATTCGACTACATTTAGTAAATTTTAGCTGAAACATTTCTACCATAAAGTAGGGAAGGTGTTAAATAAAATAACCAGTAAAGCTAACAGAGACTGTTTAAAACCAACAATTTAAATGATAAGAATTAAATATTTTATTAACGCAACCAGAATCTTATACTAACCCACCTTATGAACACTATTACTCGTGCAAAATTGTCATTCATGATGTTTCTGGAATTTTTTATCTGGGGAGCATGGTTCGTGACCTTAGGAACATTTCTAAATATTAACTTAAATGCATCTGGACTGGAAAGCGCCAATGTCTTTTCCACACAATCTTTTGGTGCCATCATTGCACCTTTTATTATTGGTTTAATTGCCGACCGCTACTTTAATGCTGAACGGATTCTCGGTGTACTTCATTTAATCGGTGCCTTTTTGATGTACCAAATGTATAGTGCCCCTGATGTCAGTGTATTTTATCCCTACGTACTGGCGTATATGATCGGCTATATGCCTACCTTGGCGTTGGTAAACTCCGTTTCGTTCCGCCAAATGCAAAATCCTGAAAAAGAATTCTCTTCTATTCGTGTTTGGGGTACAATTGGTTGGATCATTGCAGGCCTAGTTATCAGCTATGTATTCCATTGGGACTCGGGTGATAATTTGAAAGCAGGCGCCTTGAAAAACACCTTTTTAATGGCCGGAATAGCGTCTTTAGTTTTGGGGCTATATAGTTTTATCCTTCCTAAAACTCCTCCGGTTGCACGCGAAGCAGGTGAAAAAAGCAGTATCTCGGAGATTTTAGGTTTAGACGCACTAAAACTCCTCAACAAAAAAGACTTTCTGATATTTTTTATTTCGGCTATTCTTATTTGTATTCCCCTGGCCTTCTATTACCAGAATGCGAATCCATTCCTATCAGATATTGGTTTACCAAATCCAACCGGTAAAATGGCTATTGGCCAGATATCGGAAGCATTCTTCCTACTGCTTCTTCCAGTTTTTTTTAGCCGTTTTGGATTTAAAAAAACCATTTTGTTCGGAATGCTGGCGTGGGCGATAAGGTATGCTTTATTTGCATATGGCAACGCTAATGAACTTTCGTTCATGCTTATTATCGGTATTGCACTTCATGGAATATGTTACGACTTTTTCTTTGTTTCCGGTCAAATTTATACCGATGCTCGCGCAGGCGAAAAGTATAAATCATCCGCTCAAGGACTGGTTACATTAGCAACCTATGGAGTGGGAATGCTTATCGGTTTTTGGGTGGCAGGCTTTGTCACAGAACATTATAAAGCAGCAGCGGTGGATAATTTATGGCAACATGTCTGGATCGTACCGGCATCGATAGCCGCTATAATATTTGTATTATTTGCACTTTTCTTTAAAGAAAAGAAAGAGATCCATGCAATCAGTGAATAACTTATTAAAATAAACATGGACTTACCAGGCAAAGAAATAGCACATTACTAACGAATACTAAAACGACAAATAAACTAAATCAATTATGGCAGATAATGTATATGATGCGATAGTAATCGGATCAGGTATCAGCGGAGGCTGGGCAGCCAAAGAATTAACAGAGAAAGGGCTCAAAACAATTATGTTGGAGCGCGGCAGGAACATCGAACACATAAAGGATTACGAAAGCCCCAATAAGAACCCTTGGGATTTCCCTCACCGCGGTGGCAGAACGCAAAAAATGATTGAAGATTATCCGGTATTGAAGAGGGATTATCCCCTCAACGAAACGAATTTAAATTATTGGGTAAACGAAAAAGAAAGCCCGTACGTTGAGATAAAACGATTCGACTGGTATAGGGGTTATCACGTAGGTGGACGCTCATTAATGTGGGGCCGCCAAAGCTATCGTTGGAGCGATCTTGATTTCGAAGCGAATTTGAAAGATGGAATAGCGGTCGACTGGCCAATAAGATATAAGGATATTGCGCCGTGGTATAGCTATGCCGAAAAATTTGCGGGTATCAGTGGAAATCGGGATGGATTGGCCGTGTTGCCTGATGGTGACTTTATGCCGCCGATGGAAATGAACGTGGTAGAAAAGGATGTTGCCGCACGGATTAAACAGCATTTTGGTGGAAAAAGACATTTTATTATTGGTCGTACAGCGAATATCACGGTTCCGCACAATGGACGCGTAAATTGCCAATACCAGAATAAATGTTGGTTAGGATGTAATTTTGGCGCTTATTTCAGCACGCAGTCCGCAACGTTACCAGCCGCTGTAAAAACAGGTAATTTAACGGTTAGACCTTGGTCAATTGTAACTAAAATCATCTATGATAAAGATACTAAAAAGGCCAAAGGTGTAGAGGTGCTGGATGCGCAGAACAATCAGACATACGAATATTTTGCTAAGATCATCTTTGTAAATGCGTCCGCACTAAATTCTGCTTGGGTATTAATGAACTCAGCAACAGATGTTTGGGAAGGCGGGCTTGGAAGCAGCAGCGGTGAATTGGGACATAATGTGATGGACCACCATTTAGGTGTTGGAGCTAGTGGAAGAGTCGAAGGCTTCGAAGATAAATATTATTTTGGGCGCAGAGCAAATGGTTTATACATCCCTCGCTTCCAAAACGTCGATGGTGATAAGAGAGATTACTTACGAGGATTTGGCTATCAAGGTGGTGCCAGTAGACAAGGGTGGAGTAGGAATGTCGCTGAAATGAATATTGGTGCTGACTTCAAAGATGAATTATGTGAACCTGGATCATGGACAATTGGTTTCGGTGGATTCGGTGAAATATTACCTTATCATGAAAACAAAATCACGTTGGATAAGGAGAAAAAAGATAAGTGGGGTCTTCCTGTACTGGCGTTCGACGTAGAAATTAAAGAGAATGAACTAAAAATGCGTAAGGACATGGCCGAAGAGGCAAAAGCAATGCTGGAAGCCGTTGGTGTAAAGGATGTCTTTACCTACGATCGCGAGTATGGTTTCGGTCAGGGAATCCATGAAATGGGAACAGCACGCATGGGTAGAGATCCTAAAACTTCCGTATTGAACGGAAATAATCAAGTATGGGATGCTCCTAACGTTTTTGTAACAGATGGTGCTTGTATGACCTCTGCGGCTTGCGTGAATCCTTCGCTTACGTATATGGCTTTAACTGCACGTGCCGCTGACTTTGCTGTGAAGGAGTTGAAAAAGGGAAATATTTAACAACCAATTTATTTAATCATGTCTGATACTAATAAAAATAACAAATCACAAACAAATGAATCCAGAAGGAGCTTTATAAAAGCCGGTGCTTTAGCAGCGGCTGGATTTATGATTGTTCCTAGACACGTTTTAGGAGGATCCGGTTTTATTGCGCCAAGCGATAAACTACAGGTTGCAGGTATTGGTGTAGGTGGTAAAGGATCAAGTGATATCAATGCTTTTTTTGAGAGCGGAAAAGCGGATATCGCCTTTTTATGTGACGTAGATGATAGAAGAGCTGCAGGGTCTGTAAAAAAATTCCCGAAGGCAAAATACTACAAAGATTATAGGGAAATGCTTGACAAAGAGCATAAGCATATAGACGCTGTTTCTGTATCAACTCCCGATCATAATCATGCTATTCAGGCACTCGCAGCCATGCAGTTGGGAAAACACGTATATGTTCAAAAACCGTTAACTCATGATGTTTGGGAAGCGCGCGTATTAACCGATGCTGCAAAGAAATATAAGGTAGTAACTCAAATGGGTAATCAAGGAGCCTCAAATGACGGCCCAAGGCAAGCCCGCGAATGGTATGAGGCCGGAATTATCGGTGATGTGCATACGGTATACTGCTGGACAGACAGACCGGTATGGCCTTCTGGAATTCAGTGGCCTACACAAAAGGCTGAAATTCCTAAAGAATTAAATTGGGATCTTTGGTTAGGCACCGCACCTCAAAAGGATTATGTGGATAAATTGGTTCCATTTAACTGGCGTGGATGGTGGGATTACGGAACCGGTGCATTGGGAGACATGGGCTGTCACTTACTAGAGCTACCATTCAGCGTATTGGGTCTTAGTTATGTACAAGATGTTCAGGCAAGTGTAGGTACCGTATATGTAGATGAATTTAAACGAGGGTATTTCCCTGAGAGTTGTCCTCCTTCAAGTCATGCTACGCTTACCTTCCCGAAAGGCACTAGAACCAACGGGCCCGTAACATTACATTGGATGGACGGGGGTATTCAACCGGAAAGACCCGAGGAGCTGGAACCTAATGAGATTTATGGCGATGGTGGAAACGGAATTCTATTGATCGGTACCAAAGGAAAAATTCTAGCCGACACTTACGGAAAAAATGCACGTCTTCTTCCAACGTCAAAAACAGCAACTGTCAATGTACCAAAGAAGTACGATCGCGTTGTCGGTCAAGAGGGAGGACATTATGCGCAATGGGTGGAGTCTTGTATCGCCGGGTACGGAAAGAAACCGGTGAGCTCACCCTTTGAAATTGCCGGACCACTTACCGAGGCTTTGCTAATGGCTAATTTAGCAATTAGAGGTGCCGACTTGCGCATCAATAATCAATATCCGGGCCGCAACATTAAATTGGTTTGGGATAACAATGCGATGAAGGTGACGAACTTTGACGAAGTGAATCAATTCGTTAAACGAAACTACCGTTCAGGCTGGGATGTAAAATACACAATATAAAAACCGTTAAATAAACTAAAGATATGAATAGAAGAGAAGCCTTGACCCGAGTAGCTTGGATAATGGGAGGCACTGTAATCGGTGCTAATCTCTTTCTTGAGGGCTGTACTCGCCCTGCATCGAAAGATGTAGAAAGCTTATTCAAAGAGGATCAAATAGACTATTTAGGTGATATTGCCGAAACCATTTTACCTAAAACATCCAGCCCGGGTGCAAAAGAGGCGGGCGTGGGTGCATTTATACCAGTAATGGTGCGCGACTGCTACACCAAAGAAGATCAAAAAGTATTTCTAGAAGGATTGGGAAAACTGGAAGATGCTTCAAAAGCTAAATACAGTAAGAAATTCCAGGAATTATCTAAAGAAGAACGCACCAGCTTGCTGACCGAAATTGATAAGGAAGCAAAAGAATACGGGAAGAACAAAAAAGAGGGGGATGCTAACCACTACTTTAGCATGATTAAGCAACTTACCTTACTGGGTTTCTTTACCTCTGAATTAGGAGCTACCAAAGCCCTAAGATATGTTAAAATACCAGGTCGTTACGATGGTAATTTACCTTATAAAAAGGGAGATAAGGCCTGGGCAACCTAGAATTAGTAAGCGCGAAAATAGAGAGCAACCCTCAACAGGTTGCTCTTTTTTATGTCGTACCGTTGGAGAATACTTTTTACTGGAGTAAATAATAATGCCTTATGGATACCAAATCACCCGTCCTATTTAGATTCAAGCAATTTCATGTAGAACAAACCAATGCTACCATGAAAATAAATACGGATGGCGTATTGTTAGGAGCCTTGGCTGACCATCCGTCACCCAACCGGATATTGGATATCGGATCAGGTACGGGAGTGATAGCAATGATGATGGCACAGCGGTTTCCACATGCTATAATTGACGCCGTTGAAAAAGATGAATTAGCAGCACAGTTATCGGATAAAAACTTTAAGAATTCTATTTTTTTCAATCGAATTCGAGCGCATTGTACGCTTTTTCAAGAGTTTGCCCCACCAGCGTTATACGACTTGATTGTTAGTAATCCACCCTTTTTTTTGAACGCACTTCAAAATCCTGATAAGCGAAAGTCCATTGCTAGACACACAGATGCATCCTTTTATCGCGAATTGATACAAAAAGCTTGGAGTTGGCTCAATGATGGCGGACAGTTACAACTTGTCCTCCCACCAGTCATCAGCACTAGTGTCCGGGAATATGCGGATAAGTTAACAGATTTTCATCCTGCTAAAGCAATCCATATAAAGTCATTTGAAAGCGAAGACGCCTTCAGACAAATTATATGTCTAAGAAAGGGGGAGCGAATGCAACCCAATGAAGATACGATCTTTACAATATATAAAGAAAGGGGTATATACTCCAACGCTTATAAAGAACTTTTGAAACCTTTTTTTGTTAATTTTTAATGCGTTAAACTTAGATACAGGGCCAATGAAAGAAGTTATATTAGTTAATGAGCAGGATGAAGCAGTCGGTAAAATGGAAAAGCTGGAAGCGCATCAAAAGGGTTTATTACATCGAGCCTTTAGCATTTTTGTTTTTAATACCGCAGGCGAACTGCTTTTACAAAGAAGGGCTTTGAATAAATATCATAGCGGGGGCTTATGGACAAATACTTGCTGTAGCCATCCTTTACCAAATGAAGATACACTTATCGCCGCTCAAAACAGATTACAAGAGGAGATGGGATTTCAAACGACACTGAGACCCCTCTTTTCCTTTTTATATAAAACGTCTTTTCACAATGGCTTAGTTGAACACGAATTCGATCATGTTTATGTAGGTGAGTTTAGTGGAGAAATTATACCAAATAGGGAAGAAGTTATGGATTACCAATGGATCGCTTATCAAAATCTTGAACAAATGATTAAGTCAAGCCCGGACGCTTTCACTTTTTGGTTTTTGGAAGTATACGAACGTGTTTTTAAGGAGTATAACAAAAAAAGCTAACTTCTCAACCAGCCCCATGTAGCATAGCACGCGGTGCCTAAGTCTTTACGTTAAAAAGGCACGCTCAAGTTAACTCGGCGCGCCTTCTTAATGTAAAGCCCTTGCGAAAGCAAGCGTACTATAAGAGCTGTGCGGAAGAGCAGATTCGAACTGCCACGCCCTTAGGGCGCCACCCCCTCAAGATGGTGCGTCTACCAATTTCGCCACTTCCGCATAATCAAACTACGATCATTTGTGCCCAGGGAGGGACTCGAACCCTCAAGAGCCGAGCTCAACGGCTTCTGAGACCGCAACGTTTACCAATTTCGCCACCTGGGCGTGGCTGCAAATATAGTACTTGTATTTGGTTCAAAAAATTTTTCTTATCATCAAATTCACTAAATTTCGTAAGAAACTCTTTCACAAAGTATTATTTTTTTAAGGATGGAAAACAAATAGGAGACTATACAGTTAATCCGTAAAGAGATGATTACTATGCATGCATAATTTATGTAGAATATTACTATATTTATCCTAGACTAAAATGCTAAATCATGAAAAATCTAACATTATTTGCGGTATTCATGCTACTGGTAAGTAGTGTCTTTGCCCAAAATCACAATGGAATATTAGGAAAGTGGCAAAACCCAAGCGGTGAAGGAAGGATCGAGATAACAAAAAAGGGAGAAAAATACTACGGAACCCTATATTGGCTAAAGCAACCCAATGATGAAAACGGCCAGCCTAAAAAAGATAAAAAGAATCCGGACGAGACAAAAAGATCGAGAACCATACAAGGAAGCCAAATATTGGAAGGCTTTACCGCTAAAGAGAACGGTTTATACGATGGGGGGACGATATATGATCCAAAATCGGGCAAAACATATAGTTGTAAAATGACCTTAAAAGGTGACAAGCTCGATATTCGCGGTTTTGTTGGTTTAAGCCTATTAGGTCGAACAGAAACATGGACGCGCGTAAAGTAGATGCAACTATTAAAAAAGAAAAGGGCCTCATGTAAAAATGAGGCCCTTTTCTTTAGGAGACCGATTTTTAATCTTCGGAGTGAAGCATGTCTTTGTGATCGTCTGGGTTATAGTTAGCTTGTAATTCGGCCAACTTCTTTTTTCCGTAAGCCAAACGCGTAATCAAAACAAACAATACCGGCACAAAGAAGATGGCTAATAGCGTGGCTGCCAACATTCCGCCAAATACGGTCCAACCGATAGTTTGGCGTGATACGGCACCTGCGCCGCTCGATAACATCAATGGTATAATACCTAATATAAAAGCCATAGACGTCATCACAATCGGGCGTAACCTTAACTTGACAGCATCAATGGTTGCGGCAATTAGTTCCATTCCCATATCGACCCTTTCTTTGGCAAATTCCACAATTAAGATAGCGTTCTTCGCCGCTAAACCAATCAAGGTGACCAAACCAATTTGAGCATAGATATTATTATCCAGCTTGGGGAGGAAGGTAAGCGCAAGAATCGCTCCGAACACTCCAACAGGCACCGACATCAAGATAGAAAACGGAACCGACCAGCTTTCATAAAGTGCCGCCAGTAACAGGAAAACGAAAATAATACAAAGCGCAAATATCATGACTGTCTTATTTCCCGACTCAAGTTCCTGCAAACTTAAACCTGCAAAGCTGTAGGTGTAACCCGTAGGGAGCGTTTGAGCAGCAACTTCTTTTAATGCATTCAAAGCGTCACCACTACTGTAGCCAGGTGCTGCATTACCACTGACCTCTATAGCACGAAAGATGTTAAAGTGATTGATAATTGACGGATTCTCAACAACTTTATAATCTACCAAGGTCCCGAGCGGAACCGACGTCCCTTTCGTGTTTTTCACATACAGATTATTGATATCTTCGATATGTTTTCTGAAGTTCGTATCGGCTTGGGTTACAACACGGAACGTACGTCCATACAATACAAAGTCGTTAATATAGCTACTACCGAAATAAGCCGATATAGTTCCGTAAACTGAATTAATCGGAACCCCCATCTTCTTTGCTTGCTCTCTATTTACTTCTACACGATAGTTGGGTGTTTTGGTATTAAATAGCGAATAGGCCATGGCTATTTCGGGACGTTGGTTAGCCGCCATCAAGAATTTACCGACAACACCCTCAAAGGCTTTGATATCGCCTGCTTGCTGTTCTTCAATCTCCATAGTAAAACCGCCCGTAGTACCCAAACCTGGGATAGGAGGGGGAGCAACGGCTATTAAGCTACCTTTGGTATTGGCCATATATTTTCCCATCAACTGTCCTGTTATTTCGGTAACAGAACGATGGCGTTCCTCCCATGGCTTCAACTGTACAAAACAAGTCGCCGCACTCGATTTAAAAGCCCGGTTCAGGATATTGATACCGGAGATCGCAGTGATATTTTGTACCTCAGGAACCTCCTTTTGTATATACTTGGTAATTTCGTCCAAGTATTCGTTTGTTCGAGCTGCAGAAGCGCCTTCGGGTAGGGAAATCCCCATAAAGAAAACACCGGCATCCTCTTGCGGTATAAAACCGCTCGGCTTGGCTGTAAATAAGCCGTAGGTCCCCACAAAGATACAAATAAGTAAAATCATCACTAACGGCGTCTTCTTGATGCACCATTGCACGCCCCTTGAGTACTTTTGTGTAACACGATGGAACCAAGAGTTGAACAAATAGAATATGCGATCCAATCCTTTCGAATCCTTATCCAATTTCATTGGCTTTAACATTAATGAGCATAAGGCAGGTGTAAGGGAAAGGGCGATAAAAGCAGACAATAAAACCGAAACGGCAATAGTGATCGCAAACTGTTGATACAATTTACCCACCATGCCCGGTATAAAGCCCACCGGCACAAACACCGCTGCCAATATCAAAGCGATCGCAATAACAGGTGCAGTAATATCCTTCATCGCTTTCTGGGTAGCCTCTTTAGCCGAAAGGTGTTCATTGTCGATATAATGTTGCACAGCCTCCACCACCACAATCGCGTCATCCACCACAATACCGATCGCCAATACAAACGCCAACATTGTTAACGTGTTCACCGAAAAACCTAAAAGAATGAAGAAAATAAATGTACCAACAATAGATACCGGAATTGCTAACACCGGAATCAGAGTAGCTCGCCAGCTTTGAAGGAAAACAAATACCACGATGGTTACGAGCACCAATGCTTCTACCAGTGTATGAATCACGGAGCTAATGGATGCTTTTACCATTGAGATCGTTTCATAAGAAATCACATAATCCACGTCATCGGGGAATGATTTCTTAAGAGTTTCCAATGCCTGTTGAATACCCTCTGCAGTTTCTACTGCATTACCACCAGGCATTTGATTAATCATCATCATGGATGCAACCTGCCCATTCACCTTCGAGGATGTACTATAAGCAAACTCGCCCAATTCAATACGGGCCACGTCTCGTAGATAAACTAAAGACCCATCCGCATTGGTTTTAACGATGATATTTTCGAACTGCTCCGGTGTAATCAAATCGCCGTCAAGAATCACGTTAAATTCGAAAGCTTGAGAAGACGATTGCGGTTTCGCTCCGACACTACCACCCGGTATCCGTAGATTCTGCTCTTGGATAGCGGCGCTGACGTCTGCGGGTGTTAAGCTTAATCGCGACAATTTATCGGCGTCCAACCAAACGCGCATACTGAACGGTTGACCAAACGCTTGCACATCACCAACACCAGCTACACGTAAAAGTGCGTCTTTTACATAGATTTGAATGTAGTTTGACAGGAATTTTTCATCATGTGTTCCTTTTGGAGACACCAAACCTGCAACCATCAATATATCGTTATTAGCTTTCCGGGTAATAATTCCCAGACGCCTAACAGCTTCGGGGAGAGCCGGCTCGGCAATACCAACCCGGTTTTGGACATCCAGTGTCGCTATATCTATATCGGTACCTACGTCAAATGTTACAGTGATAGATGAACGACCGTCTGACGTACTATTTGATTGCAAATAGGTCATGCCCGGCGTACCGTTAATTTGACTCTCAATTGGTGTCGTTACAGTTTGCTCTACCGTGGCCGCATCAGCCCCTGTATAAGTACCTGTAACGGTAACGGTAGGAGGCGCCACATCCGGATACTGGCTAATAGGAAGCGTAGTAATCGCAATTGCTCCTATAAGAACTATTAATACAGAGATGACAATTGCGGTTACCGGCCTTTTTATAAATACTTCAGATATCATGTTTCGCTTATTATAAACTATTTCTTACTTGAACCTTGTCCCTGACCTTGCGGAGCTTGTGCTTCCATTTTGCTTTGATCTACTACTTTCGCTCCAGGTTGAAGATTTTGTGTTCCTTCCACAACGATTTGCTGACCCGCCTGCAGCCCCTCATTGATCACTACCTTGTCAGCGATTTTTTGTCCCAATTTCACAGGTTGTTGTATAACGGTACTGCTATCCGTTACTACATAAACTTTAAACTCGCCGAGTTGCTCAATCACAGCCTGATACGGAATAATTGGCATCTTTGTAGTTGAATTTGCTGCTACCAACACATTAGCATTCATTCCTGCTCTCAAAACATTACTTGGATTGTCAAAAGTTGCCCTTACTGTAATAGTTCCTGTCGACGGATCAACAGCCCGATCAATAGCGGTCACTCTGCCCGGTTTTTCATAAGTGTTATTTCCTGATAACTGGAGCGTAATAACCGAATCTTTCAGGGATGCAGCGCTATTGCTCTGTAAGTCCACAAACTGTTTGATATCCCTTTCATTAACAGCGAAATCTACAGCAATTGGGTTGGTGGACGAAATGGTGTTAATAAGTGTTGTACCTGCGGATACCAAGGCTCCAGTACGTACCTGAGAAATACCAATCGTTCCATTGAAAGGGGCCCGAATAACGGAACGCTCTAAATCTGTGCTTGCTGAAGTTAATGCTGCTCTAGCAGACATAACCTGTGCTTGTGCATTATTTAAATCGGTCATTGCATAATCCAATGTCTGCTTGGCAATCGCATCTTGTTCAGCCAATCGCTTATAACGCTCCACGTCTCTATTTACCTTATTTAAATTAGCTTCTGCAATCGCTAAGTTTGCTTTTGCTTGTTCCTGGGCCGCTTGATAACGTGTACGATCAATCTCATATAATTTTTGTCCCTTCGTTACAGTTGCACCATCCGGTACCAATATCGCTGTAATATAACCATTCACTTCCGCTCGCAATTCGGTTTGGTTAAGTGCTACTACAGTTCCCGGGAAATTATTGATTCCTTTCACAATTTCCTCAGGAACGGAGGCTATAGCCACTGGAACAGGTCCACCGGCACCAGGTCGTTGTTGGCCTTGCTGATTCTTATTGCCACAGGAAGATAATACCAAACTTCCAGATAAAACGGCTAAAAAATGTATTAAATTTCTATTCATGTTATTTCGATTTATTGCTATTTATAAGAGATATTACCAAGGGCCTGTTGTACATCTAATTTACCCGATAGAACGGCGTATAAGGCATTTAAATAATTTATTTGTGTTGTACGTAGGTCTGTTTCAGCGGTCATTAAATCTAAGTAAGTTTTAATTCCCTCATCATATTGCAGTTTGATGGTATTATAAACTTCCTTTGAAAGTTCCACGTTTTCCTTGGCTGTCTTCCAGTCATTTAAATTTGCCTTATAAGTAGCCAATGCTTGCTGATGCTGTGTATTGATTTGATTTCTCAAATTAGTAATATCCCAATCGATACGCTTTTCCTGTAACTTTGATTTCCTGATTTCCTGTATACGTTTTGTCCCTTGAAAAATAGGAAAAGAAAGTGTTACACCAAGTACCGAACGCGGATAATCAACATCATAAAGGCTAGATAACCCGTTGTTGGTGCGCCAGTCCCAAGCATAATTGTAAAAAGCTGATAAATTAGGCAAAAAAGTCCATTTATTATATTGGGTATTGATTTGTTGCAAACGCTGCTGAGTTAGCAATTGTTGAAATTCAATGCGTCTTTCAAATTGCAGAAGTTGGGTGGTGTCAACCAACATTTCGTTTTCCATCGTCTTTCCATCGTACGATAAATCCAAAGGTTGGTTAACGTCAACGCCAATCATCTCTTTTAAATAGGCATATTTATACTTAAGCATTTCCACCGTACGCTTTCTTTCTGCTTCGGTATTGCTCAAAGTAATTTGTGCTCTCTTATAGTCCGTTTTATCAACAAGCCCGGTCTCATAACGAGCATTCGCATCCGCTAACTGCTTTTTCGTTCTCGCTATATTCTCATCAATAATTTTTATCTGTTCTTCACTGGTCAATACATCATAAAAAGCCTTACTAACAGCCACTGTAATGTTAATCCGACTGTTTTCGGTATTTTGTGCATTCTGTAACTTCACATACCGAGCAGCTTTGGATGCCTGTAACAACGATGGATCCAGAATCTTCTGATCTGCCTGAAGTACTACCGCGGAAGTATGTTTCTGGCCAAATTGAATTACCTGATCTCCGATTACGTTTGTCGGAATTTTAACATTATAATTATAAGAAGCGTTAGCGCTTATTTGTGGAAACCAGCCGGATAATGCAGATGCTATATCTCTCTTGCCAATTTCTTCGTCGATCAAGGCCTGCTGAACGCTTGCCTGATTCTTCAAAGCAAAATCAATACACTCCTGCAAAGTGGCATTTTGCGAAATGCTATTATTAACTTGCGCGGTATCTTGTGCCTTGGCGCTAAAACCCGTAAGCAACAAAACCAATAAACTTAAATAGGTATACTTCATATGTTATTTATAAACTATCTATAGGTAATTAACTATATTTTAAGACCGTCCCACATGATGGAAGCCATGGCCTTTAATTCACTCTCTGTAAAATTGTGGTAACCGTTATTCTGCTTCTTAGCGGCGATTATTAATCCTCCCATAAATACCGAACTCACAATATGAATTCCATATTTTTTTAAGAAGCCGGCTTCCATTCCGCTCGTAAAAAAACTAGAGAAATTATCCTCATAGAACTGACTTTCCGTCGACTGCACAATGCGTTGAAAAGGACTGGAATAAAATTGCTCCATAAACGACAGCACCTTTGGATATTTCACAAAATATTGAAACAAATTGATCCATATACTTTTAAATCGTTCACTGTAATTATCCATTGAGCGATCTTTTATCCTAAAAATTTCATGCGAGATGCTATCTCTTACATAATCAAATAATTCCAGAATAATCGCATCCTTCGAGTCAAAGTAATGATAAATCGTACCTGCCGCAACTCCCGCTTTTTTTGACAACATACTCATCGGAACCCCGAGCAAGCCGTGCTCTTCAATCAATTCAAGCATGTTATCTAATATAACCTGCTTCTTCTCTGACGTATTTTCCAATTCAATCGAACGTTTATTCGGGAGCAAAAGTACTAATTATTTGTTACCTCGATATTACACTAAAAATAAGTACCGAAATATGATATTGATTTTACAATTGGTAATAAGCCCTACAACAACGCATTTAGCGGGCTTTATTGTCAAACTTAATTTTATTTATGGCTTCTTTTGTTTGTGTGTCTACAATTAGTTTGCCGCTTATTTCGGCTTGAGATAGCAACAATGAATCCCAATGTTTGGTTTCATTCCAAAGGTATTTTTTTATTTCGCAAAGCGCTATGAATGAATAATCAGCTAATTGCTTGCAAAAATTTTCCACTGTGCTATCTAATGCTTCTATATCGTCTAATACGGATTGGTACAATCCTCGTTCAGCGGCCCAGTACGCGCTCTTAAAGCTTAATGGATTAAAAGCTAATTCGGTAAATGCACTTAGTCCGACCTTCCGCTGTACTGCAGGCGCTATAACAAAGGGGCCTATCCCGATCGATAGCTCACTCAGTTTTACAGAAGCATCTTTCGTAGCAAAACAATAATCGCATGCAGCGGCTAAACCAACTGCTCCTCCTATCGCTTTTCCTTGAATCCGACCAATAACCGGTTGTCGAGCTAAACGGATAGCATTAATTACCTTGGCAAAACCGGAAAAGAAAAGCTTTCCTTCTTCTTCGCTTTTAATGGTCAATAGCTCATCGAAATTGGCGCCGGCACAAAATGTCTTTTCTCCTTCGCTTTTTAACACGATGACATGAATGGACTCGTTTTTTCCGAACTTATCAATCGATTGGGCCAACTGGTTAAGAAGGGAAGAGGGGAGTGCGTTATGATTAGGATGGTAAAAGCTTATGGTAGCGATCTTGCCATTTATAACGCTTGTAATCGTTCCCGACTCGCTTTTTAATTTGCTCATATCTTTAGATTTACGATGACATGGATTTTATTAATTTATTAACAGTAAACGCGTTTACTGTTTCCAACAGCCGAATAACAAAGTAAAGAAATAGGTCGGTAGAAACCAAAAGTAGTTATGGGCTCCCATAGCAATTCCGTCCTTATTTCTTGGAAATCAGGTTATAATATCGACAGATGTCGGACACTACTAGAAATTAAACGAATATTTGAAAACTGCCATTCTCCCCCTTAAGTCGTAAAGACTGTACCAGATATTATTGGCATTTATATGATAGCTTTCATAACCCCTCACATTAGCCAGATTTGTCAGATTTAATTCAAGATCCGACTTCAGTTTAACAAGCTTTAAACGAAAATTGGCATCCATGAAAAAATAGGTTAGCCTATTATTTTGCTTGATGGATTGATAACGGCCTGCTATATTAACAAACAGATTTTTACCAATATAGAACACGAATTGCACGTGCTGATCATCGTATTGCATATATTGTTCGGGCAAAACAGACGTGATTCCATTCGTTATTACTTTGCTGCTCAACCACGTTCTTGTCGCCCGATAATTAAAAGAGACCCAGCTCCATAAACGAGCTTCAAAATTCGGACTTAAGGAAAAAGTTCGGTTATTATAGGGAAATAGCTCATTGTTTATTATTTGATTATAGCGTGTAGTGCTCCAAGAAGCCCGAATTTTCGCCGCAGACCCTAAAGCAAAGATAAACTTACTAATTTCTATATGCGTATTCAGTGTACTTACATTGTTTTCAAGCGGCAGTAGTACGGTTTGGGATATATTTTGATTTACCACATTAGACGCAATCGTATTGGCTATTGATTTGTTCCAATTTAAGCCTGCATTCATAAAGAGCATCGCAATACTCCTTTGGAAATTATATTGCAATCCCACGTTGTGGCTACTCCGCTCCTGCAGACCGGCATTATTGACCTGTATAGTTCGGTAATTGGTTAGAATCGCTCCACGGTAGATACCGCCTATGTTACCCATGTGATTCGAATAAGTGTAATTGGTAGAAAGGTAATCTTCCTGGTTGACCATCCACTTTAATCGCAAAGCAGGGTTAAACAATAATTGATATTGATTACGCACAAGCATAAAGTAGGGGTCTTTGTATCCAATCCGTTGACCGGCAAGTGGAAGAGCGAGCGAAGTTTCCCATCTTCGTGCTTTATATTCGTAGTTAGCTTCCGCATAGAGCCTATGTCGGCTCCATTGCAAGTCATTGTCTTTACTCCCGGCAAAAGCGAGTGTTCGACCGTCATCCTGATTCAGCCGCAATACCGATTCCAAATGCTGTAACTCATTCAAAACACCTAGCCTATAATGCTGCTTGACTTTATTTTTTACTAAACCATAACTTAATGATAGACGGTTAAACCAGGTTGGTGTTTGTACAGATTGAGTGGTCGACTGATAAGCAACACTATCGTTTAATATCGGCGCATTTACACCCGGTTGTAAGAACAACTGTTGGGGTAGATTGGAGTAATTGACGTACCAAGTAAGCTGAATTACGTTTCTATTATGCAATTCAGGAATATATTCCAAACGATTCGAAAGATCTCGGACTTTGCTTGTTAAACGTAGGTTTAAGGCAGCACCATTATTGAACATATTCGCGTCGGCGCGATCGCCCGAATAAGAAAAACGTAGTTCATTCTTAAAATAATGGCTTTTTTTATTGGCTTCTGCACTTAAAGTAAAGTCGGCCAGAAAAGGATGTCGAAACAAAGCTTGTCGCTCACTGTAATGAATAGTATCTTCACCTAAATAAGTATCGCTCAAACCATTATAATTCAGTTGATTCCGATCCACCAATATATTAATAGTTGACTTAAGCTGTAATCCATTTCTAAGATTCAGCAGGTTATTGGCATTAACGGCCACTGACTCATTTAAATAGTAACGCGGCTTTGGTAAATTCGGAGTTCCGACTGTACCTGTGGATAATAGGGCATCCGGACGCTCATTTCCTATCGTGGATAATATAACAGATCGATTAAAAGCCGTAAAATCCAATGATAGATCCTCTCCGATATTATTTCCTTTCATCACATTAAGCATCTTATATTTCTTATTAAATAAGATGCCGTTTATTTCACTATCGTATTGGGGCGGTAAACCAAGACCAAGCTTGGCCTGTCCCGTCATTTTGAGCTTAACGTCCTCTTTAATTACCAAATTCAGTGCTACCTGATCACTCGATACTTTATTCTGGAGTATTTTAATGGGTTGATGATTCTGCATAACTTCAACATTCTTCACCATACCATGGGGGATCGTTTTTGATCCGATAACGTAACGGTCGGCAAGAAGGTCATCTCCGTCGATGTACAGACTGGAAATACTTTTTCCGTTGTACTTGATTTCGCCGTTGTCCGCGACTTCTATACCAGGTAGGCGCTTTAAGACTTCTCCGATAGAGCGATCCTCGCCTTTCGCAAAATTGCTCACCTGATAGCTCAGGGTATCGCCTCGACGCCGAATCGAGGGTTTGCTTTTTACTTCTACCTGAGAAAGATCGATTGTTTGCTCTTCTAATATAATCTTATAAAAATCTTGCCCATTTAACGATAAACGAACCTGCTTATAACCAAGATGGCGTATTTCTAAGACCAAATGATTGTTGTTCGCGGTATCAGGCAAGGCAATCATGAAATTCCCTTGAGCATCACTTGTTTTAAAACTGACAACACGGTTATCCCTGTTTTTAATAACAACATTGGCGTAAGCGACATCCTTCCCATCTTTTGTTTGCAACCGGCCCTGAACCGCTTGTTTCTGGGCAGATAACAAAAAAGGAAAAATCAATAAAAGAAAGGTAGTTAAGCTTACTTCCCATGGATATATCTTCGAAACCATGAAAAAGAACTGGACAGCCCGAGTCACTCATTTATTTTGTTAATTCGATCGGATTATTGTCAGTGTTAGAAACTCCTCCGGCATTTTTGTTCACATTGATGGATTTAATTTTACCGGGATCTATTGAACTAAATGCATCCTCTTTTTTAGGTAATCCGCTGATTACATTCGCTGCATTGGAGCGCCCTCCTTGTCCCTGCACATCCATAAACGTCTGCCTGTTTTCTTTAAATGCTTTTAACAAACGATCTAACGCCTCTTGATTTGTTTCAATATAATCGGTTGTTGTTCCTATCTGTAAATTTACATGGTCCAATTTCTCAAACCCAACAAAATGGAATACCACTTCCTTTTTGCTATCAGCCACATCAAGAATTAATCCAGGTAAACCATGCAACTTCCAAGGACCAAAAGAAAAAGGCAATTCCGGCGAAAACCAAGCGGTATAGGTTCTACCTTTAAATGATACGGTAGCTTTCTGACAATTATATCCTCCAATTGTTAGGGTATCGTCACTAATTTTCCAATCTAATTGGGGATAAGGTTCATCTAAAATATACTGGTTTTGCATCAGCCGATATATTCTTTTCAGTGTCTGTGTATTGGACACAAAATAGAACGACTCATTGGTAGAACTCCCTTTGCTCACCAAGTTGATATTACCGTCAAAAGAGGGGTTGGCAACCTGCTCTTCCATTTGTCTGTTGATTTCCTCTTCTGCGTTTGACGTAAAGAAAGACCGGTTAATGCCGGCATAAAGTACCATCTCTTCTTCTTTCGGATGATCCCTATTAGCAGTATCGTTCACATGAATAAACTGATAACGTGCCCGTGCCAACACTGGTTCTGTTTCCTGTGCGTTCACTTTCACTATGAAGAAAAAACATACGACTCCTACATACCATAATTTGAGGTGCTTCATAATTTCATATTTATATTTTGCTAGTAACCTTAATTCAGGAAATCACCAAGGTCAACAGACGGCCTTTAACATATTTTCTTCGTGTAATCGCATCCAATATAGCTTACTTGTATTTCGTTGTGATCAATATAACTCCATTTTTGCCCATGCTACCATACATAGCTGTCGCCGCGCGATCTTTTAGGACGTTAATACTTGCTATGTCATTTGGATTGATTGCATTAATATCTTCGCCTTCTTTCAAGACGACACCATCAAGCACCAACAAAGGTTGCACTTGGTTTTTTGATCTGATAGTCAGCATTTTTGCTTTTTTCCTTCCATTTTGGAATGCTAGTTTCGGAAGCTCCTTGGGGCGATCTTTTTCTTGAATTGCCGTACCTAACGTTTCTTCTTTTTCATGTTTATTGCCCGCGTTCGGTGTGACATGTGATAAACCGGCATTAATCAACTTACCATCTTCTTGATAAGCTTTGCTGATCGTAAACACCATCGCTGAAATAGTAATTGCAGGTACAATAAACACATACTTGCTGAGATGCAGTTGTGAAGATTTCTTTTTGTTCATCATCGCAATTCTTCGTTTTAAGGCGTTAAAATTGAAATGATTGCTAAGCTCCGGAGAAATAGTTCGACTGTTAAGATTAACAAGACTATATTGGTATTTTTTCTTGTCTACGCCGCTTTGGAGAACTTTATGGTCTGTTAAAAATTCTAAATTTTCTTTTATGGCCGAACGGGTCAACCAAATAATTGGATTAAACCAGCAGCATAGGCTAGCGATCTCTACAAGTAGCACATCAATGGTATGCAACTGTTTTACATGCTCTATTTCATGCTTCAGGATTTCTCTTAAATCACGTTCTGTGTGAAGCGATTTATTTAGATAAATGGATTTCCAAAAAGAAAAGGGAGGGATGTCTAGCCATACTTGACGATACCGACAGCTTTCAAAAATGGCGACCGTTGATTTTTGATGAATCTTCGATAAACTAAACAATCGGAGAAGGAACCTCAAGGTTAGCAAAGCAACTACAGACGAAAATAACAAGGTAATAATATTCCATAAATCTACTTTGGGCGGTATGATAGACAGGAGATCGTCCCAAGTCATTATTTGCATTTCACTCCTTCCTGCAGAATTTTCTTTAGCAAAAAACATAGAAAGATCAACGAGCGGATACAAGGCAGAAAACAGGAGTCCCATGATAAAATAACATCTATTCAGAAGGTAAAAAGTTAGCTTCCGTAAGAACAGGTAGTAACCTCCGTAAAATAAGGCAATTGATAAATTAACCTTTAATAAATAATCAATCCATTCAGGCATAGCTAATCCTTATCTTGTTCATCAATCATTTTAATAATCTCTTTCAATTCCCGCGCACTGATTTTCTCTTCTTTCGCGAAAAAGGATACAAGTTCTTTATAAGAATTTCGAAAATACTCGCTTACAAATCCGTTCATAAACCCACGCTTGTATTCCTCTTCCGTAACAGTCGGTTCATATCGATAGGCATTGGCATATTTTACCGATCTAACAAAGCTTTTTCGTTCAAGGTTCTTCAGTGTAGATGCCAATGTTGTATAGGGAATTTTAGGATCGGGCATACTATCCAATAATTCTTTTACAAAGCCGCCTCCGTTTTTCCAAATCAACAGCATGGCTTCCTCTTCTTGTGCACTTAGTTTCTGCATAACTCTATGTTTATTTCGTAAATCTACGAAATTTTCGTAAAAAACAAAATATTATTTGAAATAACGGATCTACGAGTCGGGTACAAAATGTTTATATTTGACTTTTTCATTGGTACAAATTGTTTTTAGTGAAACCGAAACTTGCCTATTATGTTAACAGCATAAGAAAGTTTCGACTTTAAATTGATCATATGAAACGAAGAAAAGGAATAAGTCCATTGTTTTATACGGCATTGGCCATATTGTTTATTAGTTGTCATAGCGGCCCTAACAAAAAGGGGCAGGATGCCGATACAACACGTGTGAGCGAACAAGGTATCGTGATAGAAAACGACACCTTGTCGCAAGTCTTTGCCGCTTATATAAAGGTAAAGGATGCACTGGTTGCCTCAGACCCTAAATTGGCAGGCGAAGCGTCCAACAGACTTTCAGAAAGCCTTAAAGGTATTCACGGTTGTGAAAATACAGCCATCTTGGCACAGGAGCTTGCCAATTCAACAGATTTAGCCTTACAGCGTTCGGCATTTTCGGCAATAAGCAAAGATCTGATCGACATGTATCAACGTCCTTCTTTAAGTGCGGGCAAAATTTATGTAATTCATTGCCCGATGTACAACAATAAAGCGGGCGGAGATTGGCTTTCTACCAGTCCGGAGATAAAAAACCCTTACTTTGGTGAAGAAATGTTAACCTGTGGAACTGTCACACAGGAAATTAAGTAGAATCGGGAATAAAATCGTGTCATCGCAAATTAATTTATCGTAAATAAATTGAAATATTTATAGGTTTCCCTATGTTTTAAGCCATTTTTTTTTAGTTTTGTTACAAACCATAGAATCATTATGTCAGAAAAAGTTTCTTTAAATATTGGAGATAAGCAGGTAGAGTTACCAATCATTACAGGTACAGAAAACGAGAAAGCAATAGATATTTCGAAAATTAGAGCAGAGACAGGATTTATAACGCTTGATCCGGGTTTTAAAAACACCGGTGCAACAACAAGTGCTATCACATATTTAGATGGCGAAGAAGGTATACTTCGTTATAGAGGCTATCCCATAGAGGAATTAGCTGAAAAATCAACCTTTCTGGAAGTGGCGTACCTGTTGATATATGGAGAATTGCCAACCCAAGCTGAGTTTACTGATTTTCAGAATAAAGTAAGCCGACACACGCTTATCCATGAAGATATGAAGAAATTTTTCGAAGGTTTTCCTACCAAATCCCATCCGATGGGACAGCTGTCGGCCTTGGTAGGAGCTCTTTCAGCATTTTATCCGGAATCGCTAAACCCGGACGCCTCCGAGGAGGAAGACAATCTTACCATCATTAAACTACTTGCTAAGTTTCCAACCATTGTTTCATGGATTTATAAGAAGTCCTTGGGACACCCGGTCATATACCCAAAAAATAAGTTAGACTATGTAAGCAATTACCTGAACATGACTTTTGGTCAATTGACGGAAGAAGTCGAAATTGATCCAATTGTTACCTCAGCGATGAATAAACTACTCATTCTACACGCTGATCATGAACAAAATTGTTCAACATCAACCGTTAGAATCGTTGGATCTTCAAATGCCAACCTTTTCACTTCCATCTCTGCCGGTATTTCCGCGCTTTGGGGGCCGCTTCATGGCGGGGCTAATCAGGCCGTAATAGAAATGCTGGAGCGAATAAAAGAAGATGGCGGTGATTCGGAAAAATGGCTGGCTAAAGCAAAAGATAAAAACGATCCGTTCCGCCTAATGGGATTTGGCCATCGTGTATATAAGAACTTTGACCCGCGCGCTAAAATAATAAAAAAGGCATGTGACGATATTCTGGACAGTTTAGGAGTACAGGATCCCGTATTAAATATTGCGAAAAAACTGGAAGAAACCGCGCTAAGTGACCCCTATTTTGTGGATCGTAAGTTATATCCGAATGTAGATTTTTATTCCGGTATTATTTACCGGGCACTTGGCTTCCCTACGGATATGTTTACGGTGTTATTTGCCCTTGGCCGCTTGCCCGGTTGGATAGCGCAATGGAAAGAAATGCGTACAAACAAAGAACCAATTGGGCGCCCACGTCAAGTATATACAGGACATCCAAAACGTAATTTCGTTGCGATGAAAGACAGATAACCAGGGTTTAATAAATCATTTAACAAGAGAGGGGCTAACTAGAGTGCTCCTTTCTTATTTTGTACCCTTGTTCGCTTGACTAACTAACGCAATAATTCCCCCACCAATTAGAATGGCACCTAAGTAAGGTGGCCAGTTAACTTGCTTTTCCTTATCAGCATTGATTTCTACGGGACCTGCATCTACTACTTTTTCCTTTTTTGTATAACTGAAACCTGTCCAGATCAACATCACAGCTCCCACAATTATAAGTATAATACCTAGTACCTTCATCCGTCTTCGTTTTGATATAGTAAACAACAAAGCAATCGACATATAGTTTATAAGAAGGGTAGGCGCTCGCAAATCTTTTTCGTTTTTTGCATAAAAAAATTATCTTTAGCTTTATGTTTCCTACCTTATCTCATCTGATCGCATATCTTTTCGGGATATATATTCCATTGCCAATTCAGACATTTGGCTTATTTGTTGGCTTTGCCTTTCTGTCTGCATACTACATTTTTAAGGTTGAGCTTATACGTAAAGAACAACTGGGATTAATTATGCCTGTTAAGCAGGAGGTAAGGGTAGGAGAACCCGCACATCCGGTTGAGATACTGATGAACGCATTGGTCGGGTTCATCATTGGTTATAAGCTAATACATGCTATTTTCAACTATGCCGATTTAGTTGATAACCCTCAAGCTTTCTTACTATCCACTAAAGGTTCCTTAACAGGTGGTGTGCTGCTGGGTATTCTATTTGGCTATTGGCTCTATAAAGATAAGAAGAAGCAAGAGCTTGCAGAAGATAAAATAGAAATACAACAGATACATCCCTATGAACTGATGAGCAAAATTTTAGTTTGGGCAGCCATTTGGGGCCTACTGGGGGCGAAGCTTTTCCATAACTTAGAGTATTGGGACGATTTTATACATAATCCGGTAGAAAGTCTCTTATCTTTTAGCGGACTTACTTTTTATGGTGGTATCCTGTTCGGTGGTGCAGCAGTTATTTATTACACCAAAAAACAGGGCATACATCCATTACATATGCTTGATGTGGGTGCTCCCGGCATGATGTTAGGTTACGCCGTTGGTCGTTTAGGTTGTCAGTTATCAGGGGATGGCGATTGGGGCATTGAGAATTTAGCTACTAAACCATCGAGCCTTCAATGGATTCCCGATTGGGCTTGGGCATTTAAATTTCCTCATAACGTGATTAACGAAGGTGTGCCTATTGTAGGCTGTGAAGGTAAATTTTGCCATGAGCTACCGGTTGCCGTGTTTCCCACATCTTTTTACGAATTTTTGATGTGTCTTATCCTTTTTGCCTTACTTTGGTTTTTAAGGCAAAAAATACATACTGCCGGAATGCTCTTTTCTATTTATCTTATGTTAAATGGTGTCGAACGTTTTTCGATAGAACTAATCAGGGTAAATGCAAAATATCACCTTTTAGGAATATCATTTACGCAAGCTGAATTGATTTCCCTCGCCATGGTCCTGGTCGGACTTATCGGCGTTTTTTACACCCGGTCAAGAGCACAAAAAACTGCTTATTCCATTACGCAAAAATATGCTTAATTTATCTCAACTCACGCAACAAGTACGATCCATAGCGATCGAAGCGGCTAACTTTATCAGGCAGGAACGGTTAAGCTTTGATAAAAGTAAAATAGAGCAAAAGGGCCTTCACGACTTGGTTTCATATGTAGATAAAGGCGCTGAATTTATTATTGTAGAACGGCTCAAAGACTTATTACCGGAAGCAGGCTTTATCACTGAAGAAAAAACGATCGTGAAGAAGGGCGACGTCTATAATTGGATCATAGACCCACTTGACGGAACTACCAATTTCATTCATGATATTCCCGCCTATTGTGTTAGCATTGCGCTTGCTCGTAATCGTCAACCTATTATAGGGGTTGTTTATGAAGTGACCAGCAAAGAATGTTATTATGCCTTTGAACAAGGAGGCGCATTTTTGAACGATCGCCGGATAAAAGTCTCTGCATCGACGACTTTATCCGATTCATTGCTCGCTACCGGTTTTCCTTTTTATAAATTTGAGTATCAAAATCAATACATCAATCTACTTAAACATTTAATGCAGCAATGCCGTGGCATTAGGAGAATCGGTTCAGCCGCCCTGGACTTGGCTTACGCTGCCGCAGGAAGATTCGATTGCTTCTTTGAATATAATCTGAATGACTACGATATGGCTGCCGGCGTATTGTTGGTTAAAGAAGCGGGTGGTATCGCTTATGATTTTGAGGGAAGTCAAGAGATGCTGGATAAAAGATCTGTTATTGCAGGCAATTTTGATATTACTAACCTCGTACTATCCGCAGTAAAAATGCACTTTAAATAAGAAGAGCCCGGTTTCTACCGGGCTCTTCTCTTGAATTTCTATTTATTATTATATTACATAGCTTCCGCCACAACCTCTTGAACCTCAGGAACCATTCGCTTTAACAACCCTTCTATACCTGCTTTTAGCGTAATTGTTGAAGACGGGCACCCGCTACATGAACCGCGTAATTCAACTGTTACCACGCCTTCATCAAAAGATTTATAAGCAATAGCACCACCATCTTGTTCAACAGCAGGACGGACATAATCGTGTAATACTTGCTGAATTTTCTTTTCAGTTTCACTGCCTTCGAAAGCCACATTCTCATCACGCTCTACCTCATGTATTAGCAATTCAGATTCTACCGCGCCCTTTACGAAATCTTTCAATATGGGCAGGATGTCTTCCCATTCACTATCTTCGGATTTTGTAATAGTGACAAAATTACTGGCAAAGAAAACACCATTAACAAAATTAAATTTAAAGAGCTCCCGTGCGAAGGGAGAACTTTGGGCTTTCTCCTTATCAGGAAAATCTAAACTCCCATTATACAACAACTTATTTACCAGAAACTTCATAGTTGCCGGATTGGGGGTACTCTCTGTATATACGTTGATCGTGGCCATTTTTATTTATATTAATTACACAAAGCTAACAAAAATATAACGGACAAGAAGTCAACTGCACGTCATAGTTAATATAGCGATGCGATACCTCTCCCTAAACCCCGGTATAGTTCCAGGGTGTAATGGCCTTGAGCTCCTCTTTAAGCGGATCAGCGATATTCAGATTATTGATAAAAGCGGCTATTGATTCCTGATTAATTGCTTCGTTTGTCCGCGTTAAATCCTTCAATGCTTCATAGGGCTTGGGGTATCCTTCTCTTCTCAATATTGTTTGTATAGCCTCCGCTACAACAGCCCAATTTTTTTCCAGATCGGCCCGAAGCGCGTCTTCGTTCAATATGAGTTTTTTGAGTCCTCGCATAATGGACTTGAAGGCAATGAGTGTATGGCCAAAAGGAACACCTATGTTTCTCAACACAGTCGAATCTGTTAAATCGCGCTGCAACCTGGAAATAGGCAGCTTAGCAGCTAAATGCTCAAACAAGGCGTTGGCTAGACCTAAGTTACCTTCTGCATTTTCGAAATCTATAGGATTGACTTTATGTGGCATAGCGGAAGATCCGATCTGTCCGGCAATAATCTGCTGTTTAAAGTAATCCATGGAAATGTAAGTCCAGATATCTCTACACAAATCAATTAAAATATTGTTTACCCGCTTTAAAGCGTCACAATGTGCCGCAAAGTTATCATAATGTTCAATTTGGGTTGTTTTTTGCGACCTATGGAGACCTAAAATATCGTTTACCAGGTGATTACCAAAGGCAACCCAGTCAATGTCTGGATAAGCGATATGATGTGCATTGAAATTTCCGGTAGCCCCCCCAAATTTAGCTGAGAAGGGAATCGCCTTAAGTTGATTTAGCTGTCCCTCTAATCGTTCAACAAATACGGCTAGCTCTTTACCTAAACGAGTCGGCGAAGCGGGCTGCCCATGTGTCTTTGCCAGCATAGGTATGGCTTTCCATTGCTTGGCCATAGCGTCAAGTTCGCTGATAAGTACGTGAATACCCGGATAATATACTTTGTTTAAGGCTTCCTTCCAGGAATAGGGAATGGCTGTGTTGTTAATGTCCTGTGACGTCAATCCAAAATGAATAAATTCTTTCGAATCTGTCAACCCGATTGCCTCAAACTTTTCTTTGATGAAATACTCAACGGCTTTCACATCGTGATTAGTTGTCTTCTCCAGATCCTTAATACGTTGTGCGTCGTTCTCAGAAAAGTCCTCATATATGGTCCGCAGAGCCGCTTTATTCGGTAAAGCACTTAATTGGGATATACCGGTTTCAGCAAGTGCGATAAAATATTCAATTTCTACAAATACACGATATTTTATTAAAGCGGCCTCCGAAAAAAAAGAAGCTAAATCTTTTGTTGCACTGTGATAACGACCATCTATCGGTGAAACTGCTGTAAGTGGAGATAAACTCATGTCAATGAAATATGTCGGGTTAAAAGCGCAAAGTTAAAAAAATATTGCATTTGTCCATTTTCTCCCATCAGAGAATGAGATCAATTTTAGAAACAATGCCACGGAGGGGACCCGTACCATTTTACAAAAAAAAAGCGTTTCCGCTCATGAACGGAAACGCTTTTTACTATTTCAGTTTTAATTACTGAGCTTCTTTAACTGTAGTATCAGCAGTTACAGTAGTATCTGTAGTGATAACAGTTGTATCTGGCTCGCTAGGAGTAACAACAGTAGTAGTATCAGTTGTTTCTTCAGTAGCAGATCCTTCGCCAGAGTTTGAGTTACAAGCAGCAACAGTTAAAGTTAAAGCTAAACCTAAAAAACCGAATTTGAATAAATTTTTCATTGTTAATTTTCTTTTCTGATTAAATAAAAATTGTTTATTTACCTCTTTATACCGCATATGTTGAAAGGTAACCCAACATTTTTAAAAAAAAATTTTTCGTTCTTTTTTGCGGCTGCAAAGATGGAGATATTTTAGAAAAATACAAATAGAATTTGCTGACTGATCAAACTTCATTTACTGTTTACTTTTATTTCCCTAGTTTCTGTACTTTTGCCTCTTTGCAACTGAAACAAACAGGCGATAATAAAATCGTCGGGGGAACAGTTATAAAAAAGACAGACCTTATTTAAGCACCGTTTTTAATTTCAAAACGTGCTAAAAAAAACACGAATGGGTGGGTTACTATTTGCATTTTAACGTATTAACTAGTGAGTAAAGAAAGAAAACATACACCATCTGACGATAACGAAATACTTGCAGGGGTTTTAGAAGGGGACACCAACATTTTGGATAGTTTATATAAGGCTAATTTCCCGATGATTGCTCGATTGATTATCAATAACGGTGGTGATATTGACGACGCAAAGGACATATTCCAAGAAAGCATTATTATTTTATATGATAAACTCTGTGGCGGCGACTTTGCACTTAATAGCAAACTCAAAACGTTTTTGTATTCTGTCTGCAGAAATCTTTGGCTTAAAAAGCTAACAAAAAAAGGGATTTATACCCGGATCGACGATTTTGAAGAAAAGATTCTTGTAGAAGACGACATCGACACACATAAAGAACGAGACCGGCAATTTTCCATGATGGAAGATGCCTTGAAAAAGCTGGGCGAGCCCTGCAAAACAATAATAGAAGATTTTTATATACGAAATTTAACAATGCAAGATATCTGTGAAAAGTTTGGTTACACGAATACGGATAATGCAAAGAATCAAAAATATAAATGTCTGCAACGTTTAAAGAAACTTTATTTTGGTTAACATTTTACAACAATGAAAAGTGAACGAGATTTTCTAGACCAGTCGGAAGCCTACTTAAGAGGTGAAATGAATGCCCTGGAAAAAAAGGTATTCGAAGACCATCTTGTGAATGATCCTGAAGCTCGTAGAAAATTTGACGAGCACGAAATATTTATTGGAAACATGAAGAGTTACGGAGCTAGGACCGATTTACGACATAAGCTCGAGGCCATTCATGAAACAATTAATATAGAAGAAGTGGTTCCAAAAAAGCCACTCATTATACGCTTATGGGATAAATATAAGATCAATTCCCTTGTGGCCGCGTCGGTTGCACTTCTTGCTGTTTTCACTACCTTATGGCTTACCGGCTTTTATTCAAAAGACAACACATCCCAATATATTGCTTTGCGACGCGATATGAATAGCATTCGACAAAATGTTAAAGCCCAAAATGCACTGATTAAGGATATTAACAAAGGCAAGAACGACGCCGGTACTCCCAGTCATTATGGAGCCACCGGTTTTGCTCTTTCTTCCAATGGCTACGTTATGACAACGTATCACGTAATTAAAGATGCTGATTCTGTTTACTTGCAGAATTATACAGGCAACTCATACAAAGCAAAGGTCATATATACGGATCCCACATACGATATTGCAGTGCTGGAAATTATAGACAAAGACTTTAAAGAAGTAGGGAATTTACCCTATACTTTTAAACAAAACGCAGCTGATATAGGAGAGGACGTTTATACGATTGGTTTTCCGAGAGAAGAAGCAGTATACGGAAGGGGTTATTTAAGCAGTAATACGGGATATAGTGGCGATACCATTGCTTATCAGGTTTCCATTCCCGTTAACCCAGGTAACAGCGGGGGACCTGTATTGGATAATCGGGGCAATATAATCGGCGTTATTAACAGTAAACAAACGGAGACTGATGGAGCCGCTTTTGCCATCAAATCGAACTATGTTTTGGAAGCGTTGGCGTCAATTCCCGAGGATAGTCTGGAGAAAAAGCTAACATTAAATAAAAAGAACACCCTCGCCAATTTGAGCCGCACGGAACAGATCAAAAAGGTACAGGAATATATCTATATGATTAAAGTATATTAATAGACGACACCGAATAAAACAAAAATGGCTTCCCCCCTGTGGTGGGGAAGCCATTTTTGTTTTATTTTCAGTATATTAGGAACCTAGATCAAAATCATATGACTCAAGCGCATCGGAATATTGACCGTTTTAACTTTCGAGCCGATAACTATGATAAATATCGTCCAGGTTATCCGCAAGGTCTTCTGGATTTCATATATAAACATAATTCCCTAAATGAACAAAGTGTTATTGCTGAGTTGGGGGCAGGAACCGGCATCTTAACAGAAGAACTAGTAAAATGGCCTTGTAGCATCATTGCGATTGAACCTAATGATGAAATGCGCGAAAAAGCGATCCAAACTTTACAAAGAGTTAAAAATTGTGTAATAAAGGACGCAACCGCCGAAGAAACCGGTCTGGCAGACCATAGTATTGATCTCATAATCTGTGCGCAATCATTTCATTGGTTCGACGCGATGAAAGCAAAAAGAGAATTTGAGCGAATATTAAAAAATCAGGGAAAAGCAGCAATTATATGGAATATCCGTAGCGCAGAAACGACTTTTGAAAAAGAATATGAAGAATTCATTTTGGAGTTTTCAATAGATTATAAAGAGGTTAAGAATAGAGAAACACGAGGAAATAACCTTAAAAATTTCTTTCTGCCTAATAGCATGGAAGAACATCTATTTATATACGATACTTACCTGACATTCGAACAGTTATTGGGCAGAACACTTTCTTACTCCTATATGCCTAATGAAGGCCATAAAAGAACACCCGAAATGAAGACTCGATTACGGGTCTTGTTCGACAAATATGCTACCAATCAAATTATAAGCCTCTCGTACAAAACTAAATTGTTTATGGGTATGCTTTAATTTTACATCAAAAACGTTACAAAGTTGCGTTTTTCCCGTTCGATGTTTTGACAATTTTCTCTAAGTTTGTGATATTATTAATCAATAAAAAATCACATGAAGAAACGTTTAATCAATCTAAAATTTCTATTAGCCGTATTTTTTTTCCTGAGCTATTCATATCAAAGCCAGGCCCAATCAGAGGCTTTATGGCTCCGGTATCCAGCCATATCACCGGACGGCAAAACTATTGTTTTTGGATATCAAGGTAATTTATACCGTGTAAGCGCCAGTGGGGGAGCAGCCACCGCCCTTACAGTCGGAAGCTCACACAGTATGATGCCCGTATGGAGTCGTGATGGTCAGTTTATAGCTTTCGCAAATGACCGAAATGGTAATTTCGACATCTATGTAATGCCGGCAAGCGGCGGAAAGTCAACACGACTTACCTATAATAGCGCAAATGATTACCCATACGACTTTAGTATCGATAATAAGGAGGTGATATTTGGAAGTGCCAGGCAAGCACCCGCCGAAAGTACGCGTTTTCCAAGCTTGCGACTGTTTCAAAATCTATACCGGGTGGCTATCAATGGGGGCCGACCGCTACTTGTGAGTGCTGCCGGCATCGAAAATGCCCACTTTAATCAAGATGGCAGCTTATTGGTTTTCCAAGACAGAAAGGGTTACGAAGACCCTTGGAGAAAACATCACAATTCTTCCGTAACGCGTGATATATGGCTATATAATTTAAAAACCAATACATACGAGGCCTTAACTAATGAGGAAATCGAACACCGCGAACCGGTTTTCAGCCATGACGGACAATTTGTTTATTATCTAAATGAGAAGGATGGAACCCTAAATCTCTATAAGAAGGGAATTCGATTACGTATTGCGGATCAACAACTAACACATTTCACAAAAAACCCGGTTCGCCATTTGAGTATTTCAAATGACAATACGCTAGCCTTTACACAGGACGGCTCTATCTATACACTAAAGGAAGGGGGTGAACCAAAAAAGCTAACCGTAGTCATCGCAGTTGATAATGGAAATGCTTTAGCGAGCAATGTGCCATTAAACGGGCAAATTAGTCAGTTTGAGTTAAGTCCTGACGGTAAACAAATCGCTTATGTGAGTAGAGGAGAGCTATTTGTTACAAGTGTTGAAGGCGACTTTACAAAACGAATTACTAATACGGCCGATCAAGAACGAATGGTAAAATGGTCGCCGGATGGAAAAACGTTAATCTACGCCGCTGAACGAGGCAGAAATGGTTGGGGTATTTATCAAAGCGCCATTCTCAATCAAGAAGAATCCTATTTCTTTAATGCAACCGTTTTGAAAGAAGAGCCTCTTATTACCGGAAAAACAGACAATTTTGCTCCTAAGTTCTCACCTGACGGTAAGTCTGTGGCTTATATCGAAGAAAGAAACGTATTGAAGGTATATAATATCAATACTAAAAAAACGGTCGAGTTGCTCCCGAAGGGACACAACCACTCTTATGCCGATGGCGACTGGGGCTTCGAATGGAGTCCGGACAGCAAGTGGTTATTGGTCGATGATCAAAGAGGATACTTTTTTAATTCTAATGTAGCCTTGATAAAAGCGGATGGAACTGCTGAAATAAGACATCCGCTTCTTACTGGTTTTGGTGAAGAGGGGGCGCGTTGGCAGATGGAAGGAAAAATGCTCACCTGGCTAAGCAGTCGCTATGGAAGAAAATCCTTAGCCCTACAGGGCAGTCGCGAACTAGACGTTTTTGGTGTTTTCTTTAATCAAGAAGATTACGATCGATTTAAGTTAACTAAAGATGAATTCGACCTGTTGAAAGAAAAGGAAGAAAAGGCAAAAAAAGACGAGGCGACAAAAAACAATGATCAAAATACGTCCAAAAAGAAAAAAAATGAAAAGGGTGAAAAAGAGGAGGAAAAAACGCTAAAGATAAATTTTGATAATTTACGTGATCGAGAAGTTAGGTTAACCATCAACAGCTCATCCATCAGTGATTACGCATTAACCAAAGATGGAAGTAAATTATTCTATCTGGCATCTTTTGAAAAGGGCTACGATTTGTGGTTAACAGAACCGAGGACAAATCAAACAAAAATTTTGGCTAAATTATCAGGTTCCCCTAGCGGCATTGAAATGAGCAAGGATGAAAAAACCTTATTCGTAGTAAATCGTGGCGCACTGGTAAAAGTTGATGCCGCAAGCGGCAAGATTACACCACTCAACAGTAAAGGAGAGCTTGAACTGAATGCCGCTGCCGAACGTGAGTACATCTTCAATCATGCTTGGCTGCAAGTGAAAAAGAAGTTTTATGACCCTAATTTGCATGGAATCGATTGGGATGGCTATTATCAAACCTATGCTAGATTTTTACCGCATATAAATAACAATTTTGATTTCCAGGAACTTTTAAGCGAATTATTAGGAGAACTTAACGCATCCCACACGGGAGGGCGCTTTTCTCCTCGATATACCAATCCGGATATTACGGCATCTTTAGGTTTACTCTATGATGAAACCTATACCGGTAAAGGGTTGAAAGTGGCAGACGTAATCCCGGGTGGTCCGGTAGCCAACGCCAAGTCGAAAATTGAAAAAGGAACGATTATACTGGAAATAGATGGCAACACCATTGATGATAACGTCGACTGGGCAAAGTTCTTAAATCGTAAAGTTGGCCAATATGTAAGCATTCGCGGTAAGAATGGAGCAGGTGGTGTATTCAACGAAACGATTAAACCAATAAGCACAGCTGATGAAATTCCACTTATGTATAAACGCTGGGTTAACGGACGAAAAGCGTATGTTAACAAAATAAGTAACGGAAAGATTGGTTATGTACATGTTGAAGGTATGAATGACGCAAGCTTTAGGGAGGTTTATGACCGCGTCATGGGAGAGAACTTAGATAAGGATGCACTTATAGTTGATACGCGTTTTAATGGTGGAGGATGGCTACATGACGACCTCAATACGTTTTTAAGCGGCAAAGAATACCTGAAATTTGCCCCACAGGGGAATACCTTAAAAGGTGGCGAACCGAGAAGTCGCTGGAACAAACCGAGTGCTGTTGTAATGAGCGAGGGAAATTATAGCGATGCTTTTATCTTTCCTTATATCTATAAACAAAATGGTTTAGGTAAATTGATCGGCATGCCCGTTCCGGGTACAGGAACAGCCGTCTGGTGGGAAACTCAAATTGATCCAACATTGATATTTGGGATACCTATGATTGCTACGATCGGAAAGGAAAATCGCCCTACCGAAAATCTTCAGGTTGAACCGGACATTCGGGTTCCCTTACCTTACGAGGCTTTTCTAAAAGGCGAGGATCCACAGTTGGAAAGAGCGGTAAAAGAGCTCCTTCATTAGTTTATTTATTCTTTAAAACTACCATAAGCTCCTTTTATGGAGGCTGTATAAGACTTCCGCGCGATAATCGCCGGAAGTCTTATATTTATATACACTTTTTTCAGATTATGAAAACGCTTATCTCTTTGCTATTAAGCTTATCTTGCTTATCTCTTTTTATAGGTTGCAAGGAAAAAGAACGGGTTGACCTCATTCTTCACCATGCTACTGTTTATACAGTAGATAGCACCTTTTCGCTCCAGCAAGCTTTTGCAGTAAAAAATGGAAAATTTCTGGATATCGGTTCAAATGAATCCATTTTGGACAAATACGAGAGCGAGCATATGGTCGATGCGAAAAATCATCCTGTTTATCCTGGACTTTACGATGCTCATTGCCATTTCTTTGCTTTGGCTCGCGGACTACATCAGGTCAACCTGGTTGGTGCAAGTTCCATGAAAGAAGTAATTGAAAGGGTAAAGAACTTTCAGGCAAAATTTCCAAATGACGCTTGGATTTTAGGACATGGTTGGGACCAAAATCTATGGAGCGACAAAAGTTTCCCTAATAATAAGGAGTTGAATGCCGCTTTCCCGAAGATCCCGGTTTATTTAAGCAGAATTGACGGTCATGCGGCCTTAGCCAATGACGCAGCTCTCCAATTAGCGCATATTCCGCTTCATGGGCAACCCACAGGCGGTTTAATTGTAAAAGCGGGAAATACCCCAACAGGTATTCTTATTGACAACGCAATGGATTTAGTGCAACAGAAAATACCACCACCTTCTGAATTGCGATTAACGGAATTCTTATTGGAAGCGGAGAGGGCCTGTTTCTCCGTTGGATTAACAAGCCTGGCCGACGCTGGCTTGTCAATTGAAGAAATCGATTTACTAAAAAAACTGTATAAACAAAACAAATTAAAGATAGGGGAGTACGCAATGGCAATGCTCAATACAGGCACCTTTAAAGAGCTAGTAAAAGCAGGTGTGTATGATCGAGGGCAGTTGACGGTTCGTTCCTTTAAAATTGTGGCAGATGGCGCGTTGGGGTCTAGAGGGGCTTGCTTATTGCAACCGTATAGCGATGCTTCAACAGAGCAAGGTTTTTTACTTCTAAAACCTACTACGTTGGATACTATAATCCGTGAATTGGCACAAAGTAATTTCCAAGTTAATGTGCACGCTATAGGGGATTCGACCAATCGCTTTATTCTTCACACTTTCAATAAATATTTAAGCGAGAATAATAAAAAGCGTTGGCGCATTGAACACGCTCAAATTGTTCAACCCAATGATTATCGACTGTTTACAACTGCTAATCTTATCCCTTCCGTGCAACCAAGCCACGCTACCTCGGATATGCATTGGGCAAAAGACCGATTAGGAAACGATAGAATACAATATGCTTACGCGTATAAACAGTTATTACAAGCCGCAGGTAGTTTAGCTTTGGGAAGTGATTTCCCCGTAGAAGACATCAATCCGCTGTATCAATTCCATGCCGCAGTAGCACGGACCGATAAAAACGGTAAACCCGTCGGTGGATTCCAAATCGAAAATGCCCTGACAAGAGAAGAAGCATTGAAAGGCTTAACGCGATGGGCAGCCTATGCTTGTTTTCAGGATGAGAAAAAAGGAAGTATAGAGAAGGGAAAGCAAGCAGATTTTATCCAGCTAGAGAAAGACATCATGCAGATTCCCTTAAACGAAATAAGAAATACCAAAGTGCAGCAAACCTGGGTAGCGGGGAAAAGGGTTTATTAGAATAGGTGCTTCCTTCGAACCCACTCAACCCCTCTGTTCGAGCCCCAGCTTAATGACAAAAGCCCCAACTTTCGTTGAGGCTTGGTGATCCCGCTGGGACTCGAACCCAGGACCCATACATTAAAAGTGTATTGCTCTACCAGCTGAGCTACGGAATCCTATTCATATTTAATTTCTCACTAAAATTAAATATCATTAACTCTTATTTTTCAGAATTTTATTTTATTTCTGAACTGTTAACGGGTGCAAAGGTATGTTTTTTATCCATACACGCCAAATTTTAAAACAAAAAAAATAGCATTTTTCAATTATTCACTAAGTATCAGTTTGTTATTTTTTAATCATGTAAACGTGTAATGGAGCCAAGCCGGTCAAGCTTTTGTTTAGCCCACATTCCGGACATTAATTCGCTCAAGAGGCCTTCGGCGTTCGAACTCCCGCTTAACGACAAAAGCCCCAACTTTTGTTGAAGCTTTGTGATCCCGCTGGGACTCGAACCCAGGACCCATACATTAAAAGTGTATTGCTCTACCAGCTGAGCTACGGAATCTTCCTTTATTCGAAACCTACCAGGTTTCTTTGAAAGAGCTGCAAAGGTATAATCTTTACCATTATAATGCAAGACAAATTCTATCTTTTAACGATATTTATCTGCAAAATACTGTATTTCAATCAGAAAAAAATCAATCTATTCTCAATACTATTTTTCCTATATGCCTTCCTTCTTCCATTAAATCATGAGCTCTCCAAGCTTCCGCCAATGGAAATACAGCATGAATCAGCGGTCTGAAAAAACCGGAATGCATCAGCGGCCAAACATTGTTTAGTATGTCCGCCGTCAACATAGCCTTAAAATGTTTATCTCTACTACGTAAAGTACTACCGGTAACGCTGATTCTTTTATGCATAATTTCCATGATATCCAGCTCAACCAAGGAACCATTCATGGCATTGATATATACTAAGCGCCCATCATGGTTCAAAATACTGATATTCTTCCTGAAATAGGATCCACCTACCATATCTAATATAACATCTATTTTTTCCTTTGCAAAAACCTTTTCAAATTCGTAAATCCGGTAATTGATACAAACGTCAGCCCCCAGGTCAAGACAGGCTTTACATTTCTCCTCCGAACCAGCGGTGGCGTACACTTTCGCCCCAATGCTTTTTGCAAGTTGAATCGCCGTAATACCGATACCACTCGAACCACCATGCACAAGAAAATGTTCGTTTTTTTTCAGTGCTCCGCGGCGAAAAACATTATCCCACACCGTATAAATGGTTTCCGGAAGGCTCGCAGCTTCAACAAAACTCAAACCTGTAGGGATGGGCAAACAATGACCTGCATTGGCAACCGCTTTCTCCGCATAACCACCTCCGGCAATCAATGCACATACATGATCTCCAATCTGCCATTGAGCTACCTCGGCACCTATTTGTTCAATAACGCCTGCAATTTCTAAGCCCGGTATATCACTTGCAACGCCTTCAGGAGCTGAGTACTTCCCCTTGCGCTGAAATATATCCGGTCGATTTACCCCGGCTGCCGCCACCTTAATAAGTACTTCATCGGGTTTTATTAATGGATCAGGCTTATCATGTAGTTTTAGAACGTTTGGTGCACCATATTCAGTAATCGAAATTGCTTTCATGTTTATTTTTCTTTCTAGCTTAAGTTCAACGTTTGTGCCATCAAATTGTTTATAAATTCACGCTAACGCTCCTTGAATGAAAAAGATTTGTCTGAGGGCCTTTTTTGTATTTCTTCTCATTAAAACAAGATCCTTTTAACCAAACCATACAAAACAAAACAAAAACAGGAATTAATCACAAAAATTAACAGAAAAATCAATCAAAAAACCATAAAAATATCAATATAGACATGAATATATCATAATATTTTATAAAAATTGAAATAAATACACAAAAACAAAGAAAAAAAAGGAAGCATATAATACAGTAAACTTCCTATTTATTAGTTTATGACTTAAAATATTTTAAAATG
>NZ_LR027850.1 GCF_900607235.1 Olivibacter jilunii
ATACCGAAGGTATTTTCACTTATCAATAAGGCTATTCAGTAATCAAAGATTAATTAGCGGATTTGCTTATTAGTAAATAATAGTAATAAATAATTGAAACTATGAGAATGAAATTTCTTGTACTCATCTTATTGATGGGTGCTTCGGGGATATCCTATGCCCAAAATACCTTTCCCTCGACGGGGAATGTGGGGATAGGTACAAGCAGTCCAACGGCTCCTTTGGATATCAAGAAAAGTCCGGAATCCAATAGTGCAGAGCGATTTTTTAAGGCAACCGTTTCAGATGCTGTGGGTGACGAGATAACTATAGAAAATGTAACGGGAATAAATGGCGTTTTCGTGCCGGGAATCAAAGGATTGAGGTCAACAGATAATCGATTCGCATTGACTTTACTGGGTGTACTTGCCGGTTCAGACATTGATGCTGGAACTAATGCAGTAATGGCTTTTGATGCGCGTCTGACTACAAGCAAAATCGTTAACAGGCCTTTATTTGTTTGGAAGAGCTATACAACCGATTACATGACAATGTCAAGTAATGGAAATCTGGGCATTGGCACAGCTACTCCACAGGCCAAACTAGCCGTAAACGGCAATATCCTAGCTAAAGAGATCAAAATAAAAACAGATATATCCGTTCCAGATTATGTTTTCGAACCGGATTATAAAATGCGATCACTTGCCGAAATCGAAAATTATGTAAAGGAACATAAGCACCTTCCGGAAATTCCTTCAGCGAAGGAAATTGGAGAGCAAGGGCTGGATCTGGCAACGATGAACCTGCTTTTATTGAAAAAGGTGGAGGAGCTGACTTTGCATGCAATATATAATGAAAAAGCAAGGGAAGAACAGCAACTTTTGATTAAAAAACAAGAGAAGGCTATTGTTCAATTGACCAAACGTATCGAATACCTGGAATCACCAGAACAAAACAAATAAGTGCAATAAATCTTTTATATGAAGCATTATTATATAAGCGCAATTTTTCTTTTTATTTTTTCCGCATGTGTCTATGGGCAACAAGAAAACGGAGCAAATAGAGTTACCTTACCGTCCATCCAAAATCCGCAGGCGGCAAGTCTAGGAAAATTTGGGATGTACCCGGTGGCTGAATATACCGGTGTAATTCCAATAAATATCCCCCTTTTTGAAATTGATGTAAAAGGCTATAAAATACCTTTTTCCCTTTCTTATCATGCGTCGGGCATTAAGCTGCAGCAAATGGAAACCGAAGTGGGTTTAGGCTGGAGTTTATCGGGCATCGGCGTGATCAGCCGATCCGTTATCGGCGTTCCCGATGAAAAAACAATGGGTAGTTATAATATTGTTCCCAAAACTGCTCCACAGCTAATCAGTGAAGCAAGTGGCGCCACATCTCAGTCTGATATTATGACCAAGAGGGTAAGGCTACGGGCGATTACCGAAGGAAAGGGCGAGGACACACATACAGATATTTATTTTTATAACCTACCTAAAGCGTCGGGCAAATTTATTGTAAATAATAAAAACCAATATTATACGATTCCCTACGCACCTATTAAAATTGATAGGGGCACGGTTTTATCTAATCTTTATAACTCCTATCCTTTTATACTCAAAGACGATGAGGGGGCAGTGTATGAATTTAACAGTTATACTTATTCTGTTCCCGACAATTTTGAACCGTTGCAGGGAAATGCCATCATCAGCAGTTGGTACGTAGATAAAATATCGTTGCCGCATTACAATGAAGTAGTCGATTTTCAATATAATGAGGTTTTTAATTTGGAAGAAACAATGTACCAGGAGCAGAGCATCGGTTATTCCCCCAATGCTGACGGTTCTTTAACGGCACTCGGAGGATCGATTTCTTTATCGCCCGGAAATATCAACCACAAAACCTATTTAGTCAGCCAAATTACATATGGTAATGGTAAAGTAGTTTTTAACTATAAAGATTCTCCCAACCTGACTGTATCCCGCTCAAAATTCTTGGATGAAATCTTGATATACAATAAAGCAAATGAGCTGGTCAAAAAACTGACATTTAAATACGAAATACCGTCTTCCAGAGTGAAATTAACTGCCGTGACTACAGTCGATCTGACTAACCCGACCTTAAGTGGGGTTTATAAAATTTCATATAACAACCTGCATTTTCCAGGTAGAAATAACGGCTATGGATTTCAGAGCGATTACTGGGGGTATTATAATAGCGGTGGAAACACATCTTTCATTCCAAGCGTTCAAGTAAAAAAATCTTCCATCGGCGTATCTTCAGTAGCGCCTTGGGGTTATCAGCAAGAGCAAACCTATTCCGTTGGCAGTGCCAATAGGGCCGTGGACACCAACTTTAACCGGGCGGAGATGATTTCTAAGATCGTCTACCCGACGGGAGGTTATACGGAATTTGTTTTTGAATCCAATCGCATATTCGAGCAGGAAATCATAAGCCCTGACGTAACACATTGGTTTGGTGGGGGAACGAGTGGAAAGGGAAGTGCGACAAAAAGCGAGAACGTTTATTTATTCTCTTATGAAGCCGGGAACGTTGCAAAATATAACACTCAACCTAAACTTAACCTCACATTTGGTCCTCCAACACCAATAAACGGTGCTGTGCGGGACTATACGCAATTGGTAACGTTAAAAGATCTGACCACCAATGCGGTATTGTTAACAAAATGGCATGATGCTAATCCATCGTTACCTCTTCAGTTTTCAAAAGATTTAAGTTTAGAGGTAGGACACAATTATGAGCTAAAGGTAACGATTTATGGTGTAAGCTCTTATACTAATGGCTATATGACATCAACGGTAGACGCCTCTGTTAGCTGGGTCAGTAATGCCAATATCCTGGGTGACGTTGAAAAAATTGTTGGGGGGCAACGAATTAAAAGTATCAAAAGCTACAATCACGATGGTGTTCTTGTCAATAGCGAAGAATATCGGTACGGCACCAATGAAAGCGGTGTCGGAACATCACTTTTTGATCCTAAAATTTTCTATAAGAATTATCTCGATCAAAAAATGTACACCTTTTGGAGTGCGCCTGGTAATATGGCGAATCCAACAAGAAGGGTTGATTACTGGCAACGAAAATATTTTGGAATAAGCGAGTATTCCAGCGTGGGATTGAACGGGTGTCCTGCCTTTTACAGTCAGGTTACTCGATATACCCATTCAAATAATGGTACTTCGAAATTTAAGGAGGTACGAAATTATAAGCTCAATAATAGCAAAACCTATGAATCAGTTGATTACTTAAACTCCAAAAATTACGGTGCTTATTCATTTTTGCTTTTTAATCCTGTTCCCGTTAGCGAAATATCCTATAACAGCCTCAATCAGCCGGTTTTTAAAAAGGAGCGATCGTACTCATATTTCAAAGGGGCAGTTTTTACGCCTACCTTAGTGTTTGAGGATTATTATTTCGAGGTTCCCACCTATGCATTGCCGGGAGGTTATATCTTAGAACCTAATATCTCAACGGAATTTAGGTTTACAGGTTCGAATTTACGAACCGAGGTCCAACTACCGATAAAGGAACTGGAAAAAATGTACACGTTTTCAAATGGAATAATACAGGATAGTATTATTCAAACCAAGGATTTTGAGTATACAGCTGCCTATGTAATTCAGCCATCGTTGATAAAGCAGTCTGACTCTAGGTCAGGGGTTACTCAGATTAGAAACTATTATCCGGACGACATATCGTCTACGACCTTAAATGGGGGCAATTTGACTGCCGAACAGTTAAGTGCGATCCAGCTTTTGAAAAATAATAGCAGTCATCGGGTTGCCATGCCGATTCAGGCGGAAGTATATAACAATAGCAGCTTAGTTTCAATGCAAAGGAATCTTTATGGAAATTTTAGCGGCCAATCTCGCCTCAGTAAGGTAATTGAGAAAAAAGGTCTGTCTTCATCTTTTAATACATTGGCTGATTATCTGTCTTACGATACCTATGGTAATCCACTGGAAATAAAACAAAAAGAAGGAGCTAGTGCCGTCTATCTATGGGGTTATAATGGGCAATACCCGATTGCTAAAATTGAGAATGCGACCTATGCGCAGGTACTGGCTGCTCTGGGTAGTAATAGCAGTACGATTATTTCCCAATTAAATTCTGCGACAGTGTCTGAAGCGCTTGTTCGAAGTACCGTTCAGACTCTTCGCACAGCTTTGACAAATGCACTGGTGACCACTTATACCTATAAGCCACTCGTTGGCATGACTAGCGCAACGGACCCATCGGGCAGGACCACCTATTACAATTACGACGGCTTTGGAAGGTTGAAGGAAACAAAGGATACCCAGAGCAAAACGACCGGTACCTATGAATACCATTACAGATAAAAAAGAGAATAAAATTATGATCAGGTTCTTTATAAAAAGAAAAGCAATATCGCCCGATAAGATTATCGGAAGTGAAAATTCTTCAGGCCATATCCATCAATGCAGGAGGTTCCTGTTTATAGCATTCGCGCTGGGCTGTTCCTTCAGGGTTTCGGCGCAGACCAACAGATTCCCGTCGGACGGCAATACCGGTATCGGTACGGTCAGTCCCGAGGCCAAACTGCACATCGTGGAAGGGAACAATACCTTCAGGTTCAACAGGGGGGCGCTCAATGTAACACCCAATATGTCCATCGGGACCTCGGGAGGTAAATCGCTTGCGGTGCTCTCGGGCCTGAACGGGACAGCCTCTGTTTTTGACAATACGGGCACGTTCATGATCGCCGGCGATACCAGGGCCAATATAGATGGCGGTGGCAGCTCGGGAGGCACGCCCTACCTAACGGTCACGGGAGGCGGGTATGTGGGCATAGGTACGGTGAACCCACAGGAGCTGCTGACGGTGAACGGGATCATAAAGTCCAGGGAGGTAAAGGTGGAGAGCGGGGTATGGCCCGATTACGTGTTCGCGGCGGGCTATAAAATGCCCGGTCTGGCGGAAGTGGAAAAATACATAAGGGAGCATGGGCACCTGCCGGGAATCCCGGGGAAGGAAGAGGTGGCAAGAGAGGGGGTCGGCCTGGCCGAAATGAACCGGAAACTGCTGGAGAAGGTGGAGGAGATTACCCTGCTGCTGATCGAAAACGAGAAGATAAGGGAAAGCCAGGCGAGGGAAATGAAGGAGCAGGCGGCACGGATAGACCGCCTGGAAGACCTGTTAACGACCGGTAAACGAAGATAAGACTTTAGCTATATGAGATCGATCTACAAACTATACGCCGCTTCACTGCTGTTATCATTTACAGCTGTAAAGAGCCGGGCCCAGCTGGTACTGAGCAGCCCGAATACGACGGGGACCTATACGAACGGGGTGAGCATCACGCTGCGGCCGGGTTTCAGCACGACGAGCTTCCATGCCTATATAACGAGCATATTACCGCCCGTGGCGCTGGGCAGCAGCCCCAGCGCGGACCGGAACTACATCCGGACGCGGACGTACCTGAGCCCCGCTGTGTCGGCCACACCGCAGACCAATGAGATCATGGAGGATATAAGCTATTACGACGGGCTCGGACGACCTGTTCTAACAATCGGCACCAAGGCGGGCCCGAGCTACAAGGATATCATCAGTGCCCAGAGCTACGATGCCTTCGGGCGGGAGGACCGGAGCTACCTTCCGTATTCAAGCGGCTCGACGGCGAGCGGGAGCTATAAGGCCTCGGCGGTCACGGACCAGGCCGCCTTCTATAATACACCGCCGGCAGGGGTGGTGGCCATTGGCAGACCGGCAAGCGGTGTTACCCCTTCGTTCAGCCGTCCGGTGTACGAGGCGAGCCCGCTGAACCGGGTGCTGGAACAGGCCTTTCCGGGCGCCACCTGGCAGCCCGCCGCAACACGGGGCACCACTTCGGGGCGTACGGTGGTAACGGAATATACCACCAATAACACAACGGGCATTACCGACCTGGTCAATACCCGGCTGGCCAGGCTGTACACGGTCACCTATGCAGCGGGTATACCCAAGCTGAACCTTGCGGGGAACTACGCAGCGAACCAGCTCTACGTAACGGTGAGGAAGGACGAGAACTGGACCGGGGGCAGCGGCTTTGCCGCCAGGCTGAATACCACGGAAGAGTATACCGACAAGCAGGGCAGAGTGGTGCTCAGACGTACCTTCAATGCCGACGGGAACAACAGCGGCACCCCCAACGAGATCCTGAGCACCTATTACGTGTACGACGATTTCGGCAACCTCTGCTTCGTACTGACGCCGATCTCGAATGCCGATGCGGCACTTCCCGCACAGGCAACGCTGGATGCCTACTGTTACCAGTACCGTTACGACAGACGGAACCGGATGACACATAAAAAGGTGCCCGGCAAGGGGATGGAATATTTCAACTACAATCCCCTTGATCAATTGGTATTCCATATGACGGCCCGTGATTCGACGGAGGAGTACAGCGGGTTCGGCAATGCCGATACCAGCCAGCGCTACCACCGTTTCTACAAATACGACGGCCTTGGCCGGATGATCATCACGGGGTGGGAGAAAGGGCGTGTGGGCCTGCAGTCGCAGATCGACCAGTGGATATCGGCACACCCGACGCATTGGGAGGAGCGCAGCAGTGCCACGGGGAACCTGCACGGTTACACCAACAACGCCATGCCGCAGGATGCCTCGCTTTTCGATATATTGGAGGTTAACTATTACGACCGCTATGACGGTATCGGCCTGCCCGCCAATCTCAATAAGACCACGGCCGCGGGCGTCTCGGCAAAGACCCAGGGTTTATTGGTCGCCAAAAAGACGAAAGTGATCGGCTCGAACAACGTCTACCTGTGGACGGTGTACTACTATGACGAGCGGGGCGACAATATACGGACGCTGAGCCAGCACTATAAGGGCGGGGCCTATAACCTGAACAATTATGACGATGTCATCAACGAATATACCTTCACGCACAAGCTGAGTAAAAGCATCCGCAGCCATTATGCGGGCGCTGTCACGGCAGCGTTGACGGTGACCACGGAGTACCGCTATGACCACCGCGACAGGCTGATCGATACCTGGAAGACGGTAACGGGGGGCCAGCGGACGCTGCTGGCACGCAACGAATACAACGAAATCGGCCAGTTGCGGAAGAAGAACCTGCACGGGGGCACGGACGGGAACGGCTTTGCCCAGAACGTGGCCTACAGCTACAATGCGCGGGGATGGCAGACGATCCGCGAGTCGCACCTGTTCTCGGAGAAGCTGTTCTACGATGACGGTTTTTACCCGCAGTACAACGGGAACATCAGCGCACAGGACTGGTGGCGCAACGGCGGGGTATATTCGGGCAATTATGCCTATGGCTACGATTATACCAACAGATTGATCGAGAGCTTCCTTCCCAATGGCAAATGGCGCGAATGGGTGGTTTATGACAAGGTGGGGAACATCAAAGCGCTGAAACGTTACGACGGCGGGGGCGAGGTGGACAACCTGGCCTATGGCTACAATACATCCGGCAGGCTATCTACGGTGTCGGATGCGAACACGACAACGACGGCGGGGTTCATGCTGCCGGGAACGACCGGCTACACCTACGATGCCAACGGAAACATGACCAAGCGGGTGAACACGGCCAATACGGGGAACAACATCACGGCCACGGTGTACAATTACCTGGACCTTCCGCAGGCGGTGACGACCCCGACGGGCACGGTGAACTACACCTACGACGGTTCGGGCAGGAAACTGCGCAGGGTGACCGGCACGGAGACGGTCGACTATGTCGACGGCATCCAGTACCGGGGCACGGCCATCGACTTTATACAGACGGAGGAGGGACGGATCTACAACAGCAGCGGCACCTATGTGTACGAATATACGCTGACGGACCACCTGGGCAATGCACGGGCGAGCTTCGATATCAATAACGGCTCGGCACGGGAGATCCAGCACGATGACTACTATCCTTTCGGACTTACTTTCAACAGTTATGTATCGGGCGTAAAAAATAACTATCTTTACAACGGAAAGGAATTGCAGGACAGGCTGAAGCAGTACGATTACGGGGCGAGGTTCTATGATCCGATGATCGGCAGGTGGGGCAGCGTGGATCCTTTGGCTGAAAGCTTCGAATCACATTCACCGTACAATTACGGGCTGAACAATCCGATTATAATGATTGACCCTACAGGTATGGCTGCGAGTCCAATTTATGATGAAGAAGGAAAGTTTTTGGGGACAGATGATCAAGGGCTTCAAGGGAAAGCTATTGTAATGAATCAAGAGAACTTCAAACAGGGAATGAGCCATGAAGATGCGCTGAAAAATAATCTGGGAGAAAAAGGCTTGAAAGATGAAGCGGCAAAATCCAATCTTTTAGAGAATTATGCCAGTTTGAAAGATCGACCCGATTATGATGGGCATGTAACCTTAGATGAGGCAAATAAATGGTTCAGAGAGGGGAATGGAGATCCTTTATTTGTCGATTTATCGAAAATCGATTTGTCCGCAATTAGTCAAAGTGATTTCAAAAGAGCTGGTAAGGTGAATTATTTTCAGACATTGTTTAATTCTAAGGACGGGCGTGTATATGGCAATATAGGCTTGAAACTAGAGAATGGGCGTGCCAGAGGGGATTATGATACTTATGACTTCGACATAAAGAGGTTCGATTCTAAGACAACAAAAATGTCGCCAGCACAGCTGATTATCAGAAATGCTGCGACTCAAATAGGCAATGCTTATGCAGGTGAAGGTAAGGCTTATAAGATTTATTTTAATGGTACAGTATCAATCAGAAAAAAATGAAATTGGATAAAATAAAAGTTGTTTTAGGTCTAATGCTACCCGTTGTGGTGTGTTTGTCGTCGTGTTCTTATTCTTCGAGTGATTATACCGACGATTTAGGAGATGATTATTTGTTTGTGAGTGAGAGTAACGCTAATCAGATTATTAGCGGTCCAAATGATACTACTTTTCGCGGATTGATACCTTGTACAGTAATAGCTTATGAGTTCGATGGAAAGAACATTATTGCAAAACAGAAAAATAATCCGGAGTGTGATGACAGGAATCTAACCGATACTTTGATAAGTTATTGGATAATAGATAAAAAGAAAAATATCAGTTATGGCCCTTTGGACTCTATGTCTTATATTCAGAAGAGGCAAGAACTATCGGTTTCCTCATCACTGAACTTTTGATAAAACAAAATGTACAAAAATATAGCCTCGGCAACCGTCGGGGCCATATTTTTATTGCGCATAGGTCTTCCTTAGTAAGAAAGTCTGGCGGGCAATTGCCGGGCCTTCTTATTTAAAATTGCTTGCGTTTGCTTGTTAAATTTTCACTTTTTTGCCAGGATATGCGGCTATTGAGCGAGTTACTTTTGCTTATTTTTATACTCCTTGGCAAATTTCTTTAAAGCTGCAATTAGCATCGGGTTATTAACCATAACGACTTTGCCTTTCTTTTCGTCAAAATGCTCAACTTCGTAAGGTAAGCCCTCAATTTTATGGAGTCTGTTTAGCTCCTCCTCTAGTGCTTTTGCTAACCCTGTATTTATCCGTCCTTGGGGCTCTAGAAGATCCCTATTATCCTTTTCCAGCAATTCGCCAATTTGATTCAAATTATCATCAGTTGGTTGAAAATTGTTTGAGTTCCAGCTACTAACAGTTGTATAGTCTACGTCTACCCATAGCGATATAAGTCGGGATGAAGCCCCCACATCTTTTGCTACTTGTTTGATTCTGTTACTACTTTTCTTATTTGGAGTCTTCTTCTTTGCCATAAAAATCTTCTTTTAAAGTTTGTGTATGACTCAAACTTTTTATATATTTGTTTTGTAATTAGATTATAGCGACAATAGGAGAGAAGTGTTTATAAGCTTCTTTACAACGATGTTACTCACAGTAGAAAACCGCTAAAATTTCCATGTGAGTTGATCGTGGGGTCGCCTTTATTGGAATTTTATATCTTTGTAGATATTATCCAATAGGGCGTTCTCCATGTTAGACTCTGTGGAACCATGATTTCGGTCGTGGGGTTCTTAGCGGTACCACTACCAGAGCTTTGGAGTTCGTCCTATTGGTTGTTAAACCAATAGTCATATTTTCAAAGCTTCGGAGCTGACATCGTTCACATAAACTCTAAGTATTATGAGGACGATACAAACCAAACCGACCAACTATTTAAGCCGCAAATTATTTGTGATGCCAGGCATTAACAATGGCACCTTGCGGCCACGTCCCAAATCCTTACAAAACCACTTAAAGAACATTATCACTTCACCCGAATAAGGCTGTCAAAAGATAAACAGACTGCGGATAGCATAGGGAAGTAGCAAAGAAGCTCAACCCGAAGCAGGCTTTAAAAAGCCATATCCCCGTCTGTTGCCGACCCTATGTTATAAGTAAACCAAGTTTTGCTTAGGTTTTAAGATAGGCCGGTTCTTTTGGTTATCGCAATTAGTCATAAAGATACAGGCTTCCTCTTAAACCGGCAAATTTTTGCGTCTTCTTAAAGACATGTGGGTCGGTTTTTATAAGATTTTAACACCTAAATCGAATTAAATCGACCGAAATGAAAGCATTTTTACGCTTAGTGAGAGAGGTATGTGCTGTTGGGAAACTATCAGTTCAAGCCCTCTCTCGAACATATAAAATAGTAGGTACGGCGCGCAAGCGTTCGCTAATGATGCCTGCCTGCCGTAGGCAGGAGTGTGAGCGATTAGTGATGAGTGCGCTCGTTTCCTTTGGTCGGAGATTTCTCCGTTCCGCTCTGTCCACATCACTTCCCTCAGTCGAAATGACGAGAGGGAAGGTCGGGCTCGGATCTCTCGACAGGTTCGAGGTGACGTTCGGTAAACCGGCAGTGCCGCATAGTGCTAAGGCCCGGCGCGCCCTTAAACCTTACAGCTTACACCTTATACCTCTTAACTACCTTAAGCCCTACACCATATACCTTACAGCCTTAAACGTCTTGTTCTGTGTTTGTTTGGCACACGCCCGGCAGTCCTCCTCCCTGGAGGCTGCCCATGGCGTGGCTTTATCCACGGATACCATTAAACCGCTACAAATAGGAGATACCATTCCGGAAGCGTTATGGCACATGCCCTTACAAACGGTAAAAGCAGGGCGGGCGGGAAGCACTACTATAACACTCAATGATTATAGAGGTAAGCTGATTATACTGGATTTTTGGGCGACTTGGTGTGTTCCTTGTGTTAAATCTCTAAAGAAACTTGATAGTTTAAAAACTATGCTCGGACAAGACGTAATTGTCATACCTACGGGTTATGAATCAGAGGCTAAAGTTTCCAATCTCCTTCAACGGCAACATATTGAATTGCCGTCAGTATATGGAGACACTGTGTTGAAGCGATACTTTCCACATCAGATTGTTCCGCATCAGGTGTGGATAAAAGATAATAAACTCCGTGTTATTTCCGATGCAGATTTTACGAACCTGGCGAATATTAAAAAAGTACTTATGGGTGATTCCATAGAAGGAGATGTAAAGAATGATTTTCTGTATCAGCAAGCTTTCCTGCAGCTTAACAACGCTTATGGTAAAAGATTAGGCAATGCTGTTTATTACACTGCGCTCACGGGATATGTACCTCAAATGAATGCTGTTTCCAATATTGTAACGAACACGATCAATAAAACCCGAAGGATAACGTTTATCAACCATTCGCTTTATACACTCTGTAAGAATGCGCTTTCGCTGGATTGGTTATTGCCCAATCGCATGCTTTTCATCGGTGTAGATAAGAAATCAGCTTTTTATGATGAGAGTTGCGGTTTAACTATTGACGAATGGCGTAAACAGTATGCAGTAAGCTATGAAGGTGCTCTGATTCAAGGCATGGGAGCGAACGAACTGAAAGAGCGCCTGTTTCAAGATCTGCACACCTTTAAGGGAATTGTTGTGAGGATAGAGGAGCGCAAAGAGAATTGTTATCTATTACAAAAATCAAAACCTTTCAACAAAACGAATATTGGTAAAGTAGCCTTCATGACGCAAAAGCGATTGCTCAATTTATTAAATCGGCAAAGTACAGTGCCCATACTGGATGCAACGGAATTGGAGGACGATGCACCCTTCCCCAAGATCAGTGTTAGTGACGTTAAAAGTTTGGAAGATTTTAATAAAGTATTGGCACCCATTGGGCTACGCTTAAAACCGGCTAAAAGGAAACTAAGCTTTCTGATTGTGGAAAAAATCTAATCATACCTAAACCAAATGAAATTAACCTTAACAACTAACCTATGTGCTTTACTCTTGTTTTTTAGTGTCGTTGCGAATGCACAAGTGCTTATCAAGGGTAATGTCTTTTCGACTATGGAAAATGAGCCCCTTATCGGAGCAACCGTAAAAGTGAACGGAAAGGCTGTTGCCGAGACGAAGAGTAGCGACGCTTTCTTTTCATTTATGAGTGATAGCTCGGAAGTCTGGGCGGAAATTTCCTATCTGGGCTACGAGACCAAACGATTAAGTCTTTATGCAAATCAACCTAATCTTGTTACACTTGATCCTATCACAGGAACTTTGGAGGAAGTAACCGTATCCACCGGTTATCAACAAATACCGAAGGAAAGGGCGACGGGCTCTTTTGAAAAATTAAACAACGAGCTCCTGAACCGATCTGTCAGCACAAATGTGCTCGACCGGCTCGAGGGAGTAAGCAATGGCTTGGCATTTGATAACCGAAATTATAATGTGAATCAGTCCGGTGGTAATCCCGCCATACGGATTCGCGGTGTTAGCACCTTGTTTTCTTCTTTAGACCCGTTAATAATTTTGGATAACTTTCCTTATGAAGGTAATATAAGCAATATTAACCCCAATGATGTGGCATCTATTACCGTGCTAAAGGATGCTGCAGCGAGTTCCATCTGGGGAGCGCGGGCAGGTAATGGCGTTATTGTAATAACAACCAAGAAATCTTCCGCTAATCAGCCTTTGCAGGTAAACTTCAATTCGAATGTGACCATTCAGAACAAACCCGATCTTCGTCGATTGCCGCTTATGTCATCTTCGGATTACATCGATGTTGAACAGATGCTGTTTGAAAATGGATACTATAACAATAGTGAACAGAGCCTCTCGAAGCCGGCGTTTACACCTGTAATCGAATATCTGATTGCCAGGCGTGATGGAATTTACACGGAGGAAGAAGCAAAGGTTTTAATTGACGATTTGCGGTCAAAGGATGTAAGGGACGATTTCTTGAAATATGTCTATAGAAATCAGGTAAATCAGCAGTATGCATTGAATGTGAGCGGCGGCAGCGCAAGCTACACCTATATGTTTTCCGCTGGTTACGACCGTAATATCGGGAATCGGTATGGCTTAACCGATACAAGAAGAACATTGCGTTTGGTAAATTCGATCAAACCGTTGAAAGGGATGGAAATCCAAACATCGTTACAGTGGACTTTACTCGACAACGAAAATACCAGTGCATCGGGTTATGGGCAGATTCGGGCAGCGGACAAAGATCTTTACCCTTATGCCCGGTTGGCAGATGGTTTTGGAAGCCCTTTAACTATTGCTAAAGATTATCGGAAAAGTTATACGGATACAGCAGGGAGGAATAGGCTGCTCGATTGGAATTACTTCCCGCTGCTGGAAAAAGGTAGGTCAGAAACTAAAGAGCAGGACTTACTCTTTAACGTAGGGGTAAATTATGAGATTACAGAAGGCTTCAGCGCTGAACTTAAGTATCAGATGGAGCGGGGTACAAACCAGATAGACTATTTCCGTGGACTTGATACCTACTATACGCGCGACCTGATCAATCGGTTTACGCAGATAGATAATGGCGTTATCAGTTATCCGGTGCCGATGGGCGGCATTTTGGAGAATACACAAAGTAGGCTCCAGGCACATTATGCCCGTATGCAACTGAATTACAAAAAGAACTTTGGCAGTTTGCATGAATTGGTGGCTTTGGGAGGCGCTGAGTTGAGGGAGACAAATTCAAGTAGTATGCGAAGTACCATTTATGGCTATAATGATCGCTTGCTTACTTATGCGCGTGTAGATCAGGTAACGAGATTTCCAATCTATGATAACTTAGGCGGTCTCAGTACAATTCCCGGAGAACCCTTTCAGTTCAGCGATAACACCTATCGTTTTGTTTCGGCTTTCTTAAATGCGTCTTATTCCTACAAGGCACGGTATATAATTTCAGCTAGCGCTAGACGGGATGCCTCGAATTTATTTGGAGTAAAGAGTAATCAGAAGGGAGTGCCTTTATGGTCGGTCGGAATGGCCTGGAACATTGCTGACGAACCGTTCTGGCGGGTGAAATGGGTAGATGGCCTGAAGCTCCGGACAACCTACGGATACAGTGGAAATGTAGACAATTCTAAGTCGGCACTCACTACTATTAGCTACGCTCCTTCCAATCCATATAACAACTTGCCTTATGCCAATGTAGTTAACCCGTCTGACCCATCTTTACGTTGGGAGCAAGTCGGTACGTTTAATGCCGGCTTGGATTACTCCTTATTCGGAGGCAGGTTAAACGGAAGTTTTGAGTATTACGGGAAAAATACCAAGGATCTTTTTGCATCTACACCGATAGACCAGACCACCGGTTTTCTCAACTTCGTTCGGAACAGTGCAACAACCCACGGTAAAGGCTTTGATGCCCAAATGAATGGATACGGGAATATAGGCGCCTTTAAGCTAGCGGCAAACTTGTTGTTAAGCTATAACCGAACAAAGGTACTCGAATATTTTTCGGAAAGCGCCCGCGCGAGCTCTTATATTAATAATGGGGTCTTCATTTCGCCTAAGAAAAATGAACCGATCTATATGTTATACAGTTACCGATGGGGAGGTTTGGATAGCGATGGCAATCCGCAAGGGTATGTGGGTGATGAATTAACAACAGATTATCGCAGGATCAGCCGGGAAACTACTTTCGAGGATCTTGTCACAAACGGTTCATCGGTGCCTCTCTATTTTGGTTCTTTCCGACCCAGCATTTCTTGGAGGGCAACTACCTTGTCGGCAAATATTTTATTCAGATGGTCTTATTACTTTCGGAGACAATCGATCAATTACAGTGAGCTCTTTACCAACGGAAAAACGCATGCTGATTACAGTTTGCGGTGGCAACATCCTGGCGATGAGCAGCACACGAATGTGCCCGGCCTGTCTTATCCCGCCAATTCGGCACGCGATGATTTCTACGCCAAATCGGAAATCCTGGTTGATAAAGCCGATCATATCCGTTTAAGGGATATTAGGTTGTCGCAAGACTTTGGCAATCTCCGAAAATGGCATATCCGAAATATCCAGGTTTTTATCTACGCAAATAATCTTGGGATTATTTGGAAAGCTACCAAATCGACGGAAGATCCTGAATATGGTACGGCTCTTGGGCCGCCCAAAAGTCTTGCGTTCGGTATTAATGTCTCTTTGTAAACTTAACGACTATGATAAAAATCAAGCTATTACTCCTTGTTGCTTCTTTTTCAATTTGTGCCTGCAATAAATATCTTGAACTGAAGCCTGATAAAACGATGGTATTGCCTGAGACAGAACAGGATATGCAGGCACTGCTCGATAATGTCAATTTTATGAATGCCGCTGAAAGCTCGCTGGGCGAAATGGCTGCTGACAACTACTACTTGACGGATAATGATTGGCAATCGCTCGACATTAATGATAGGGAACTGTATATATGGGGCAAAGATGTTTTTGGAACGGGATGGGGAAGCAACTATCGGACTATTATGTATGCCAATACGGTACTGGAAACATTGGAAAAGAATCCCTTAATAGATATTACAGCAAGAAATCGGTTAAGAGGTAGTGCGTTGTTTTTTCGCGGTAACACCTTGTTTCAGCTGGCGCAGTTATATATGTTGCCTTACGATAAGCAGATCGCTGCTACAGCACCGGGGCTACCGCTTAAGTTCACCGCGGCAATCGATGATCCTTCGGTTAGATCGAGTATGGAAAAAACCTATGCGCAAATCGAAATGGATTTGAGGGAGGCAGCTGCTTTGTTACCCAAGGAGAAACCACTTTTTCCAACCCGTCCAGGCAAAGCTGCTGCATTTGCCGGGCTTGCTCGTCTCCATCTTGTTATGGCCGATTTTGAGCAGGCAGAGCGTTTTGCTGATTCTAGCTTGATGCTTCATGCAACGTTGATCGATTACAATCAGGTCATGAATTCTGAAACTCCTTTCGCTCCCTTTAATGGGGAAACGATTTTTTATTCACGGTTTTCGGGCGGAGGTACCCTGAGCCAATCTTACCGCAAAGTAGATACAACCTTATATACCATGTATGCAGACGATGATTTGCGCAGGACTTTGTTTTTTCGTGAACAGGATGGCCATGTCTACTTCAAGGGTAATTACGATGGACAAAATACCTCCGCACTTTTTAATGGTATCACATCTGCTGAAATGCTATTGACGAAAGCAGAGTGTTTGGCTAGAAAGGGTAAATCCTCAGAAGCATGGAATGTGTTATCCGAACTCCTTCGCTATCGCTATTCAAATAATAATTTTAACGAATTTATGCCAATTGGAGCCACCAATGTATTAAACTTTGTTTTGAATGAGCGAAGAAAAGAGCTGCTGTTTCGGGGAATTAGGTGGGTTGATCTGCGGCGGTTAAATAAGGAAGAAGATTTAGCAACTGTGTTGACCCGGAACGTTCTTGGCAAAGAATATATAATGTTACCAAACAGTAGCAGATATGTTTTCCTTATACCGGACGATGTAATCCAGCAAAGCGGAATGGAGCAAAACGTACGGTAAGGTTATGCCGGGAAATTTTTCCCGGCATTGATCGCTACTCACGTAATGATACATGAGAAGTTTCCTGTTTGCTTTGGATCGCCTCGTCGATTTCATCCAGTAAAGTAGATGTAATGTCTGGCTGTTTTTGATTGTCCGGAGCATTTGGATTACTGACGTCTGCCTGAACCGCACAAAGGTTGTTTTGACCCGGGCAATTTGGCGCGGATGAACCGATATAAGAATAATTCGTTGGATCATCCATATCCCCGCCGTTGAAGGAAAACCAAGCGGTTACACGGACTTTCTTATCCGCTGTCGGTTTTTCCTTTGCATTTAAACTGAAATATAAGAACAATGCTAAAATAGCTCCGAAGAATGCGACGACAAGTAGTCGCGCGTTAAATATACGTGCCATATGTATACATGCATTTAAGGAAAATGCTACCTTTATTTTATACTTTTATGTTTTAGAATCGGGGCATCTTCAGGTCAGCCAAACCTTTCGGCCTGTTTACTGCAAACGAAGGTCGAAATTATATGAAGTACCGGCCTACCCGGAAATACTGCAAATTTTCTGTTGTGGATGGTTAAGTAGTTCTTCATAATGAATAGTTTTCATTTTTAGGGATAAAATTAGCTTATATCGATACCGGCTGTTTGCGGAAAGCGGCTTTATGAGTTGCGGAAAGTGGCTTCGCGGCTGTCTATCCTTTCTGTATACGGTATGCGCTCGGACTAAGCCCGTAATAGGATTTGAAGGCATTTGTGAAGCTTGCTATACCGGAATAACCTAATAGATGCGCTACTTCCGAAATGGTGTAACGGCTATCGTCAAGAAGTTCCGTCGCGCGCTTCAGCTTTGTTTGCTGAATGTACTGCCCCAACGAGTTACCGTAAATTTCGCAGTGGATTTTTCGTAACCATCTTTCTGATATCTTGTAATGATGTGCCAACTGTTTTATGGTTTGCACCTGTCCATGCTGTATCTGTAGTTCAATAACGCTGCGGATAGCTTCTACTTTTTGATTACTGTATGTTGAGTCGGTCACTATGGACTGCATATCTTCTTGGCTTAGAATGAGCAAATTGAAACAGAGTTCGTATACTTTTAAATCCATAGCCAACCGTTTTAGGGGCGGTAAAGCAAAGAAGTTGAGTAACCGCAGCATAATATGTTCGCTTATGGGGAACTGTTTGTTGTACCTAACATTTCCAGCTTTTTCTTTCCAGTTTCCCAACAGTTTTTCGAAACCGCGCCACTCTTTTTTCCCATGCCGTAGAAGCCAATTTGGCTTAATCACAAAATAGAACAGCTGGTGTTTTCCCTTATCAAAATGGGTAAGGTACCGGCCTTGAGGTACGTATACCTGTGTATAGTGCGCTTCTTGGCTTTGCAGTACTTTTTGTGCCTTATTGGATGTGTGGATGCTGTACGTGCCCTTTAATTGGTAAAGCCAATACAAATCGGATAGCTTGCAATGTATGGGTACTTCTACCGGTGCCTCTGCATGCACATCAGCTAGGCAGATAAGCGCGTCGGGTGCGTCGTAATATTGCTCAAGTACGGAAAATTGATCGCTTTGCCAGTAGTTTACATCGGCTAATGTTAAACGGTACGGGGTGGTGGCGGGCACGCGCTCGCTGTAGAGTAAATATCCTTGGTTGTTGGTTGGTAAATCAATATGTACGGCTTTGAGCATAGGCCTAACGGGTTCTTTTTGATAGGCTTAAGTTCTGAATTATGAATGCTTTTTGGAGAATTAGATATTACTATGCAGAATTTGGGGTTTGGATGGCAACTTTTTTGGGATGGAAGTGTGTTTTTTAGTGATGCCCGCCTGCCGGTAGGCCGGAATGATGAATTATGAACGATGAATTTTCTTAGTTGTGAGTTGCCGGTTGTGAGTTGTGAGAAAGGTTCTTGCGACTGAAAGCTGAAAAGGAGTGATGGATAATGAATAGCTTAAAGCCTAAAGCTGACAGTCTTATTAGTAACAGTGGCCTATGTTTGTAAATGAATGAGCCGATTATTCGTAAGTGGTTGCTTTTTTCGGCACTCATGAGCTCCCTGCGGTCGGTTAGCTAATGTGATAATATAGGTTCTAACGCACAGGTTCACTTTTCACGGATTATACGTTTTTTCTAATTGATTAATAGAAACCCATTCGCATTTATAATCAATATATCGTGATAGGGGTTTAATGTAAGCAGATCTTTATCTCCGGTAATAATTGCTTTCGCCTTTACCGTCAAAGCTAATTCAAGAAATTTATTGTCTTTCTCGTCCCTACAATCGGTTATGGTGTATTTAGGGCTAATATGTTTTACCACAGATTCGAACTCCTCAATAATTTCCAGTCGTAAATCCAAGGGTATATATTTGTCAAACTTTGGCCGTACTAGAACCCCATTAAGTTCGTCTAATGTCTCTTTTGAAACAATAATCTGACCTGATTTTCTAGCTTTATCAAATGCTTTCCGAGCAACGGAATTAGGAAGTATAATGGCACTAATTAATGTATTTGTGTCTAGAATATAAAAATCAGTCTTCTTCATTCAATAAATTGTTCAACTCATCTTCTGTGAGTCCGTTTTTTGCTGCAATTTTTCCAACCTTATTTAAAAGTCTTTCGAACTCAACTTCTTTCATTTCCTTCAATATTGACGCAATCTTTTTTTCATATTTGGCCTTTAAGGATGGAGTAGTGTTTCTCCAAACTTTAGCTAAAGATGAGTCGACTTCTAATACTATCCTATCCATAATCTTCTACTTTTAATATAAACAAACTTAGATAAATTTCCTATTATATGCAATATAATCGTGTTGCATATAATAGGAAATTATCGATCTCTCCTCTGCCATCAAGAACTTCTTTTTATAGAGGAAATATACTCAATTCTTTTTAATAGGTAATAGTTATTCGGGAGTAGTTAATAGTGTCTTGTTCCCAGCTCCCAGGCTCCTATATTCACTGAGGAGTTGTGAGTAGGGAATAGGGAGTAGTGAGTATGACAGGTTCCCATGCTCACAATTTCCCTTGTTCACTATTTAGGGAGTAGTTTTTTAGCGATGCCCGCCTGCCTGTAGGCCGGAATTAGGAATTATGAGCGATGAATTTTCTTAGTTGTGAGTTGCCGGTTGTAGGTTGTGAGAAAGGTTCTTGCGACTGAAAGCTGAAAAGGAGTAATGGGTAATAGCTTAAAGCCTAAAGCTTATGGCCTTATTAGTAGCAGTGGCCTATGTTTGTAAATGATCTAGCTAATGCGATAATGGGGTTCCCAGCTCACAAGTTTCCATGTTCACTATTTGTGAGTAGGGAATAGGGAGTAGTGAGTATGACAGGTTCCCATGCTCACCTGTTCCCCTTTCACTAATTAGTTGACGGTTTTTGCCGATTAGATGGGAGAATTTTGGCCTTTTATGTCAATTGGCTTGCAACAACGGTAAGGTAAAAAAATTCTTTTCGTTTCTTTCTCCGAAGCCTCACTTTTGGATTGTGATCACCAGAAAAACCTTCTGCTTGGCCAGACAAGAGGTCGGAAGTACCCTCATCCGTAAATAGGGTTATGTTTAAAATTTAATGGTAGTTAACATGTCACAGTTACAAATTGAACTGATCAGTCGGGTATTGCCTATTCTAGGAGCACCACTTTCATTAAACCAGCTCATCGAGCGGAATGAGTTGAACGATGATGAAAATAAATGCCCGTTTGAAATTTTTTAACTAAACCGGAGGATGCCCACGCATCCTCCTCTGTTTCAATTTTTAAGAACTAAAATTATGAATACTTATCTGGAAAAAATTCAACCTCTTGTTGCTAAATATGCAAATGAAGAACTATTCAATAATGACGCCATCATTCGTTCTTTTGCTTTCTTCGGTGCGCAATTGCAGGCTTTTGAAGCGGGTGTGGAGCCGAAAAAATTGCTTCAACTGTTCCGTTGTGCACGCCTCCATCAGGCCCTGAATTTGTTTGATCAGGAGAAACGGGAAGCCTTAGCGCTATTTGATCAGCCTGCTTGGCATAAACTGCGTAAGTACCTAGCCAAACCGGGTATTGTAGCAACGTATCATGTTGGTTCTTATCGTTTAATAGGCCGGTGGTTGATGCAACAAAAGCTTCCCTTTGTTTTGCTTGTAGCAACGCGCGTGACTAAGCAAACGGCTTTTTCAACTTACCTGCAAAGGAACAAACGACAGGGTTTTCAATTGCCGCCTATTTTACTGGCGGAAGATCCTCACGTAATCCGTAAAATGTGTAACTATATTAAGCAGGGTTTTTACATACTGACTTATGTGGACGGTGGGCGTGGATGTTTTACGGATATTGACTTGGATAGGCTGGCCCCCGTTCCCTTCTTCAGCGGAAAACTTTATATTCATCGCGGCATCCCCTTGCTGGCCAGACTGGCCGAATGCCCTGTTTATCCCATCGTTGTCCCTAGGACGACGGCACATGTACCAAAACTGATCGCGCATGATCCGATATATGTGGCATGGGATGAGAATACATTGGATCATTTGAATGCCGTTTTATGTAAACTTTTCGGCATATTGCAAGATACGTTAACACAAAGTGTTTATTTACATCAATGGGAGCATTGGCTCTCGGGGCAACCGACGGGAAGATATCGGAGAAATAAGAAATTGAGGATCGAGGAAGGCAACGCCTACCGGTATTTCCCTTATCGCAGCACGAAACAATGTTATATGTTATGCGCCGACACCTTGATGAGCTACCGAATTAGTGAAGATCTGTACCGCGATTTTGTAAATCTCCTCAAATACTTATATATTTAAAGTCCATACTACCTAAATAATTATAGAAGGTTACTGACCTGGGAGCTTAAATCTAACAAACACAGCTTATGATGAAATGGTTACCCAAAGTAAGCGCTAAGACTGTTTATGCTCATATAGCAGCATGGCTCGTTTACGTTCCGATTATGTACCGATATAACCTGAAGGCATATCCTGATCCGTCTATCGGCCGTATCATTGCATTGGTGATTTTGTTGGCGTTCACGTTTTACCTGATCTTGGCGCTGCTCTTTTGGTTGTTTCAACGAACGCGCAAGCGTCTCTTGCTTATGCCGTTGCTGGGTGCTGTTGGCCTGTTTATCTTATTTGCATGGGGCTATATTTATGTATTGGCCCCTGCTTTCGGCTGGAAAATTTATCGTGAGGATATTCCCTACTCACACAAACAGTTTGTGGCTAATGCTGGGCGCGTATTGAAAGAAATGGGTAAGTATGCGGCCATCTACTTTCTGTTTTATCATAATGTGCTAAAGAAAAGAAGATTGACTGCTTTGATGTTGCGGTTACGCAACTTACGTCGTGGTCTGCATCGTTATCGGTTAAAGGGAGAGGTTTCTAGGCTTTCGCCTCATTTTTTAATGAATGCTTTTAACCACTGCTACTCGCTCGTTTGTGATTTGAGTGAGGCCTTGGGCCGTCGGATTTTCTACTTGGCAGAGATTCTTAAATATGGCATGAGCGAACAAAATAGCCGAGTGCTGCAAACGGTTACCTTAGAACGGGAAGTATCGGAGACGGCGAAATTATTGAAGGCTTATTACGGTGATGATAGCAGGAATGCACCAATCCGTTTGCTCTGCGCGGGCAATTATCGTGCTTTTCGCTTGCCTGCTTTTACGTTGATAAACTGTGTGGAGAATTTGCTGAAATATGCCGTACTTGATCACAGCCGACAGCAAGCGGTTCTTCGGGTGGTAACAGCAGGCGATACCTTACTGGTGACGGCAGTCAACGCAGTTAAGCAGGTCGAATCAAAAACGGTATCCAGCGGTTCGGGGCTAATTGACTTGAGAAATCGGTTACGGTACTTGTTGGGGGTGCATTTTACGCTAAGCTATTGGCGCGAAGGTGATCTTTTTATTTTATTTCTTGTTATTGAACGTCATTGATACTAAAGCAAATACAGAACAAACATGGACATCTTAACATGCGGTATTGTGGACGATGATCCCCAAGCGGTACACCTGCTAAATACATACCTCAGCAAAATGCAGAACGTTCGGCTGCTTTTTAAAACGAATGATGCTACGGAAGCTCTTGCTAAACTACGGAAATACCAACCGGATATCTTATTTCTGGATGTGGAAATGCCTGAGTTAACTGCTTTTGATCTGATTAAATGGGTAAATCCGGGTACAAAAGTGGTGCTTTGCACGGCTCATCGACAGTATGCTTACGATGGCTTCGAGCATCGGGTAGCGGACTTTCTGCTTAAGCCGGTCGATTTTGCGCGATTCTTCGACGTGGTTACCCGCTTACGTGAGTCGCAATTTCATGCCATTCTAAACGGTACACGGATTGCACAGGATTATTTTCTCGTGAATGCGAAAGATAAGCTAAAAAACTATAAAATCCTTTTTGAAGATATCCTTTATATGGAAGCCGTTGAGGGTGGGGTAAAACTTGTACTGCGGGAAGAGGAGATTATGGTGAGCGAATCCTTGACGCGGGTTTATCGCGCTTTGCCCAAGAACCTTTTTGTCCGTATTTCCAATGCTTTTGTTATTGGTACGGAATATTATAAAAACTATGCAAATGCTAAGGTTTATTTATATCACGTAGCTGAACCTTTTCCGATTTCTCGGATGAAACATCTTGCAAAAGATTTTTTTGACTGGCTAAATGAGCATAAGCTCTAGCTCCTGGGTTTTGCCTTTCTAATTTTAACCTTAAAACCATATGAATAAGATAGACCTATTGATTCAAAGCGTTGTGCAAATTCATAAGTTTCTGGAAAGCCTCACTGAGCAGTGTTTATCGCCTCGTCAACATTTGCCCGAACGTTTGTTAAGTGCACAGGATGTAATGAATAAATTGAATATCAGTGAAGCTACTTATTATCGCTTTGTGAAGAAGGGGGCGCTTAAACCAAGGATGAAGGGGAGCCGACATTACTTCTATGAAGCCGATTTGGTGGAAGCGTTGGAAGAAAGCAAAAGACGCGGTAGAATTTAGTTCACGGTTCTTCGAGTTGCCGTCGACAGATGGTCGGGACTGCCTCGACACTGGCTTGAGACTGCTTCGGCAATCCGTTGCTTAGGCTTCGGCTACACTTCGCTTTTCCGTTGAATTTGTTCCTTGTGCTGTTCGGCAATTTATTGAGTTTTCTTCGAGCGGTTTCGACAAGGCTTCGGGAGCCTTCGAAGACCTTCGATTTTTTGCCGAACTTGCTTGGTTCCCGTCTGCTCCAAGACCGCCGTTTCTTTGCTTAAAATAAAAAATAAATCCCATTATTAAATGATTGTATGTTGTCATCTACGATCACCTGCTATCAATTCCTGTCATCTCCAATCATTAATTGCCGAGGCTGTTCTGTCGACCTATGTTTGCGTCAAGGATACAGAAATACCGGTATATACATGTGTCTGAATGAGTTGAAAATTTGTAAAACGTTTAAAAAGAAAACAAATGGGAAAATTTTTAAAGGGAATCAATGGTGCTTTTTCAGGTAAGGTAGGTAACAACATCGGCGCGAGATGGCGTTCGGTTGATTACATGCGAAGTTTGCCACGACCTTCGAATAAACCGGCAACGGATGCGCAGTTATCGCAACGAGCGAAATTTGGGATGGCGGTCGCTTTCTTAAGTCCGATTAAGGACCTGCTGAACATCGGCTTCAGCGATTTGCAGCAGACGAAGGCGACCGGTTACAACGTTGCCCTTAGGCAAATGTTGCAACACGGGGTAGTAGGAGATTATCCGAATTTGGAAATTGCCTATGAGCAAGTGAATTTGAGTCGTGGACGTCTGGCACCTCTTTTTGGTCTGGAACTCGCGGAAACAAGCCCTGGCGAAGCTACCTTAACCTGGCAACCTAAAATGAACAGATTCACGGCCTTTGCCGATGATGAGGTGATTGTACTGGTATACAACAAAAACAAAGCTTTTTTTGATATCATGGAGCAGTCCACACGGGCCGATGGCAACCTAAGCATCGAACTGCCAACGGTCTTTTCCGGCGATGAACTCGCTGTGTGGGTAATTATGGCACACCGTGAAGGTATTGTAACGTCCAACAGTCAATACGCAGGATCGATCACTGTGTCCTAAACTGCGCATAAGCGAACCGACCTCGGTCGGTTTGCTTTCGCTGACGAGTTTAGTTGTGCTTTGCGAGCGCCTACCGCTTATAGCCTACCGCATAAGGCTGATAGCTGACATCCGAAAGCCTGAAATAATTAGCCAATGTGATGATGAGCCAATGTGATGGCTGGATAGTAGCAGTGGCAGTAGCAGCAGTGCTTAATAGCGTCTAACGCTTATAGCCTACAGCGTAAAGCCGACAGCTGACATCCGAAAGCCAACAACCAATAACCAACAACCAATAACCAACAACGAACAACCAATAACGAATAACCAATAACGAAAATGGACGAAATAACAAAAAGAATCAAATCCCCAACACCGAAGTTCTTTAAAAAAATTAGAACGATCGGATTAACTTTAGGAGCGATAGGGGGGGCACTATTGGCTGCTCCGATCGCTTTACCGGCAACGGTAACTACCATTGCGGGTTACCTCGCTACGGCCGGTATTGTGGCTTCGGCGGTATCAAGCGTTACAAAAGAAGATAGGCCTTAGAAGTGAACACCCGGTTGCACAACCGGGTGTTTATTTTCTGTCTGGTGGTTATGGTTATATGCCCGCTTTTTAGTTATAAGTTCTAAGTGATACGTTTTAAGTAGGAGCTTGTGCTACTGCAACTGCTTGTGCCACTGTAATAATACATTATTAAAGCTGATAGCTGACTGCTGATAGCTTTTTAGTTATAAGTTTTAAGTGATAGGTTTTAAGTAGGAGCTTGTGCTATTGCGATTGCCCGTGCCACTGTAATAATACATTATTAAAGCTGATGGCTGAAAGCTGACTGCTGATAGCTTTTTAGTTCTAAGTTCTAAGTGATACGTTTTAAGTAGGAGCTTGTGCTATTGCGATTACCCGTGCCACTGTAATAATACATTATTAAAGCTGATGACTGAAAGCTGACTGCTGATAGCTTTTTAGTTATAAGTTTTAAGTGATAGGTTTTAAGTAGGAACTCGTGCTAGTGCAACTGGCGCGTACCACTGTAATGGCTTGTCTTGATGGCTGAATACTGACTGCTGATCGTAACTTAATCTGGAACGAGCGTGATTTTTTCATCATAAAGTGTATCTTTGACGTTCGAGAAGGATGTATGACTGACCAACCTAACGTGCAACTAAAATACTTGTGGGATCAAGTATGCTTTTCGAATGATATTAAATCGTTCGAACTCCTCTTTCATCAGTTGAACCGTAACCTCATCAATTTTTGTCATACCATCATCCATCATGAACATGCTGCGGAAGAAATTGTTTCTGATGTATTTGTTGCCTGCTGGAATAAACGGGCCGAATTGCAGCATGTCACAAACCCGAAAGCCTACCTCTTTATGGCAGTAAAAAACCGGGCGCTGAATCATGTGAAACAATACTCTCATTTGCAATTACAAACCAGTCTAACAGATGAAGTGATATTGGTAGACGCGAGTAATCCGAACAGCGAACTCGAAAAAAAAGAGTTCTTTATGAAAATGGATGGTATCATTGCCCGTTTACCTACACAGACCTTGCTCGTTTTTCGTTTGATTAAGGAAGATGGTATGAAATACCAGGAAGTGGCTGATCTGTTAGATATCTCTCCAAGAACGGTGCAAACTCACATGCGTCGGGCAATTCAAAAATTACGAGAATGGCTACAAGCTTATAATAAACGGGATTACTTTGCTACAAAGAATAAGCTTTTTACATTGCTTTTTTTATTTCTTGCCTCTTGGGGTATTAGGGGTTAGCTGTGAGTAGTTAAATAGTTGGGTCGTTGAATAGTTGAGTCGTTAAATAGTTGAATAGTTGAGTAGTTGAATAGTTGAGTCGTTAAGAAGTATTAAATAGTTGCAGTAGCAGAAATCCTACCTTAGACCTATAACCTATAACATAAAACTTATAACTTTTTTTTTCTTTCTTGTACGCATTTCCTGTCAAAAAACTGTCTGTTAAAATACGGACCGATTTTTTATTTGAATCTCTTCCATTTAATTTTATGCTGCATCAACGATTTGAGTATTTATTAGCAAAGGAACTGAGTGATCAACTGACTGTGGAAGAAGCAGCTGAGCTTAAGGGTTTATTGGAAAGTAGCAGCGAGCTGAAGGCGGAATATCAACTGCTACATCAGTATTGGAATCGTAAGGAAACGTCTAGTGATCGCGATAAAGACTTGTTTAATAAAGTACTGAGTAAGATAGAGTTGCCAGCTGCTCCTAAAAAGCTAATCCCGAGTTTTTTATGGCGTTTAACGGCAGCGGCAGCCGTGCTCGTTCTGGTTTCTTTAGCCTTTTGGTTCTATCAGATGGGGCGGAATCCGGATCAGGAGGTTTCTACAGCGAATCAGCAACGGACCTGGGTGTTGGAAGATGGCACGAGCGTTACCTTGAATGCGGCGAGCAGCTTAACTTATCCAAAGACTTTCGATTCGCTCACGCGCGAAGTTTACTTAGTAGGTGAAGCTTTCTTCAAAGTGGCGAAAGATGAGAAACGTCCCTTTATTGTGCGTACACACCATGCATATTTGAAAGTTTTGGGCACTTCCTTCAATCTGCGGGCTTATCCCGATGAAAATAAAACGGAAACCAGCTTGATTGAAGGGGTTGTAGAAGTGTCCTTGAAAGGTGAGGCAGAGAAAACGGTTCGTCTACAACCGTCGGAAAAGTTAACGATCTATAACCCGGTAGCCAAGGAGGCTGCTCCCTCCAAGCAGAAAATCGAACGGTCGAGCATCTCTTTTTTTCATCCAAAAGACACGCTTTCTGTGGAGACCAGTTGGCTGGATAATAAATTGGTGTTCAAGGATACGCCCTTTGAAGAGCTGGCCCGTACATTGGAAAGAAAATATGGTGTCGAAATTGAATTTCAGGGAAAGCGGGCGCCTGCCTTGCGCTTTAATGCCGTCTTTGAGAAAGAAGATATTGGCCAGATCTTAAGAGCGCTGAAAATGGCCAGTAATTTTAGCTATCAACAAGCATCGGATAAAATAATGATATATGACTAATTTTTAACAACCACCTAAGTATGAACGGAACGATACCCCCAACCTAAAAGTGAAAGCTGCCCCAGGCAGCTTCCACAAGATGTACAATTAAATCAAAATCGCGCCAGCTTTTTGGCGAAAGCTGGCTTTAACTTAATTCTAGTAAAAATATGATTTTTTTTTCGCACCTAAGCGGTGTTATTAGAAAGCGTATGCTTTTTCAAATCCTAATAACCATGAAACTTACTTTGATCCTGTTGCTGCTGGTGCAGCTTCAGGCATACTCAGCGGTGAAAGCGCAAAGCAGGGTATCGCTGAAGCTGAAATCGGTCAGTATTGCCGATCTGCTGAATGAACTGGAAACGAAAACGGATTTTCGTTTTGTCTTTAACCAACAGGCGATCTTCACCAAAAATGATATCAATATAACAGCCGAACAAGAGTCGGTTTTGAAAATATTGGATCGGGTGCTAGCTAAGAAGGGGATTTCTTATACCTTGTTGGAGAATAATCTGATCGTTATTAACGATCCCATGCAGCAACAAACGGTAAGCGGTGTGGTGGTAGATGAAGCGGGGAACCCGTTGCCGGGCGTGAGCGTACGTGTTAAGGGGATAAACAGGGGAGCGGTGACGGACGCTAATGGCCGTTATCAGGTCAACATAGCGAATGGTGAGGTGTTGGTGTTTTCGTATGTGGGCTATGAAACGACTGAATTGGCTTATACCGGGCAAAAGGAACTGAGAACAGGGCTGCAACTGGCAGCCGAGGGCTTAGATGAGGTAGTAGTTGTTGGCTATGGCACGCAGAAGAAAGTGAATCTGACGGGTTCGGTTGCAACCATTAAACAAGAGGATATCAGCAGACAACCCGTTGGGCAAGCATCTCAAGCCTTGCAAGGTTTGTCGGCTGGTTTAACAGTTACCACCAGTAGCGGGCAACCGGGGCGCGACCAAGGTGCATTGCGTATACGTGGCTTGGGAACCTTAAATGATAATAGTCCTTTGGTGTTAATCGATGGAGTCCGTTATGATAATACCATCAGCTTGAATGACATTGATGCCAACGATATTGAGTCGGTATCTGTTTTGAAAGACGCCGCCGCAGCTTCTATCTATGGCGTACGTGCAGCAAATGGGGTGATTTTGGTGACGACTAAAAGAGGAGCTGCGAACAAGCCTCAAGTTAGTTATGGTAATTATTTTGGATGGCAAGAGGCCATTCGCACGCCGGATTTTGTAGGTGCGCAGGATTATATGCGGTTGGTGAATCTTATGTATACAAATTCCGGTGGCTCCGAACAGTTTACGCAAGACCGTATTAATGCCTATAATGATCCTAATCGGGATCCGATTGTTTATCCGGACAATAATTGGTACCGAGATGTCTTGTCGGGCTCAGGCTTTCAACAACAACATAATGTATCGCTCAGCGGGGGAAGCGAAAAAACGAAATATCGATTTTCGGGGAATTATTTTGACCAAGCCGGGTTGGTGAAAAGCATGAATTTCGATCGCCTTACCTTGCGCCTGAATACCGATTTTCAAATTTCGGATAAGCTCGACTTCAATGCAGATCTTTCTGCCCGTATTGCCAATAGGGATGAACCGCAGGCACCTAGCGGAGATGCTGCTTGGTTTCAGTTTGGCCAGGCTTATTTAGTGACGCCGATCCAATCGAGTAAAGACGAAAATGGAAATTGGCGGGCTTTGCGGGGCGAAAATAATATGCTGCGTCTACAGGAAGAGGGTGGTTTGTATAGTTTAAAAGACCAACTTTATACCAGTAATCTTCGGCTTAACTATCGTCCCATTGAAGGCATGACGCTAAGTGCTATTGCATCGAATAATATGCAGACGATGTATAATAGCCAACATACAAAGCAGTTTACCTATGTTAATTTGGATGCACCGATCGGTCGGAACGACATCCGTAAGATTTATACGGGATACCGCAACGAGAACTACCAGGCTTTGGCCAATTATGAAAGAACCTTCTCTAAACATTATATCAAATTACTCGGTGGAGCTTCATATTTAAATCAATATACGGACAATTTGAGTGGTATGCGACTCAATTTACCGAATGGCAACTTAAGTCAGATTGATGCCGGTGCCGCCGATGGTCAGGTAGCTACCGGTAGTGCGGAGCAATATACCTTGATCTCTTATTTCGGTAGGGTCAATTATACGTTTAACGATAAGTATCTTTTTGAGGCAAACATTCGTCGGGATGGTTCTTCGCGCTTTTCGGATGGTGAACGCTGGGGATGGTTCCCTTCTGCTTCTGCCGGTTGGCGGATATCGCAGGAGAATTTCATGAAAAATGTTTCTTTTGTGCAGGATCTCAAGCTGAGAGCGTCGTATGGTATCTTGGGTAATGATGCACTCGGCGGTGGAGCCTTAGGAAGCAATATTGATGGTAATTATCCGTATCAATCCAACTACTTTTTAAATAGTTATCCGATAGGTGGTGTGCTTTATCAAACCGCGGGTTTGCGGAATTATCCGAACAGTGGGCTTACCTGGGAAACCACCAATATTGCCAACTTTGGATTGGACTTTACCTTGTTCAAAAAACTGAATGTTACCTTCGATTACTTCGATAAGAGAACAAAGGACATTTTGTTCAACTTGCCCATTCCTTCGTCGGTAGGCTTGGAGCCAACGGTACAAAACGCAGTTTCTGTCAAGAATTCGGGATGGGAGCTTGCTATGAATTATCAAGACCAGTTGGGTGATGAATTTAAATACAGCATCGGTTTGAACGTTTCGGATGTGCGTAATGAGATTACGGATCTGAAAGGGGCTGACCAAGTGACAATCAATAGCAATAATATTGCGACAGGTAATTTCGTCGGTAGGCCTATCAGTGCCTTTTACGGATATCAGGTGGCTGGCATTTACCAAACGGCTGAACAGGTCGCGCAGCATGCGGTTATTTCTCCGTCCGTTGGGCCGGGCGATTTGATCTACGAGGACCTGAATAATGATGGAGTTTTTGATATTGTGAATGACTTTACTTATTTGGGTAGCAATATTCCTCGTTATAATTACGGAATTAACTTGGGCGCGTCGTATAAGAATTTTGATTTCAGTGCCTTTCTACAAGGGGTAGGAAAGGTAGACGTCAATACCTTGAATATTGAGAAAGCCCGAGAAAACCTGGACGGTAATATTCGCAGTAATTGGTTAGATAGCTGGACACCGGAAAATACGGATGCGGCCTTCCCCCGGTTGATTACCTCTGCGGTAAACTATCAACCTTCGTCGTTCTGGGTTAAAAGTGGCGCCTATCTGCGGCTTAAGAATGTGTCGATTGGCTATCGGTTGCCTAAATCCATTTTAGCAAAAACATTTATCAGCAACTTGCGGATTTTCGCTACCGGCCAGAACCTGTTAACTTTTTCTTCTTTACCGAAAGATGTGGATCCGGAAGCACCGAATGATATTCGGTACTATCCGCAGGTACGAACAATCACTTTTGGTTTAAACGCAAACTTTTAATATCCAGCAATAACATGATACATAAAAGCTATATAAAAATACTGACAGCGGCCATTTTGTTTTGCATGGCCGGCTGTTCGAAAGACTTGGACAGACAGCCCCTGGATAACCTGGGGAATACAACCTATTGGTCGTCACAAGAAGACGCGGAACGCGCGGTAACCGAAATTTATCGCTATTTAGGTTCGAACGAACGTTTTTTTATTTCTTGTGCCACTGATGACAGTTACTCGTGGAGTAATTGGCCGGTGGATATTCAGTTTGTTGCCAATGGCAGCGCCACGCCGGGTACCGGTACCTTCGGCAATTTCTGGAAAAATCTGTATCAACAGGTGGCCCGGGCTAATGATGTGACCGACAATATTGACCGTGTACCGAATCTCGATCCGGCCATCAAGGCACGTCTGCTGGGCGAAGCAAGATTTTTACGAGCCTACGCGTATCAACAGCTGACGGGTTTATTTGGAGATGTACCCTTGATAACCCACATCCAAGCACCGGAGGAGTTTGATATCGAAAAAACACCGAAGGCTGAAGTTGTTCAATTTATATTGGATGAACTCAGTGCTATTAGTAATGATTTACCGGAAACTTATGCAGCGAGCGAGTACGGACGGATTACCAAGGGCGCGGCATTGGCCTTAAAAGCACGGGTGGAGCTTTATAACGAACGTTGGCAGGAGGCGGCTGAAACGGCCAAGCAGGTGATGGATTTAAGTGTCTATCAAATCGACAATAATTACCTAAGTTTGTTTAACGGTGATAATAAGCAAAGTAGAGAAATTATTGTCTCTGCACAGTACCTACCCAATGTGTACCCTAACCCCAATGCCACTTGGATCGGTGCACCTAGTCTTGCCGGCTGGGGGCAGATTGTGCCGTTAAAATCACTGGTAGATGCTTATGAGTGTGTGGATGGGTTGCCGATTGATGAATCACCCTTGTATGATGCCAACCGTCCTTTTGCAAATCGCGATCCTCGTTTAACGTTAACCATTGTGGTCCCCGGTACACAGGTTAACAATACGGTAATTGATATTACCAAACGGGGATCGCCGGACGCACTCGGACAGTCCAATGCTTCTTTCTCAGGCTACTACTATAAAAAATACGTGCCTACCACCATCAGTGGGGGATGGGAAACAAGCTCAGCGGCAGACGTCATGATCTTGCGCTATGCGGAAGTGCTGCTAACCTATGCGGAAGCAAAAATCGAAAGCGGCCAGATCGATCAATCGGTTTATGACGCAATTAACCAGGTAAGGCAACGGAATGGCGTTAACATGCCAGCGGCTACAACCGCTACGCATCCCGATCAAAACGCGTTAAGGGAGCTTGTTAGGAGGGAACGCCATGTAGAATTCCCTGTCGAGGATAACCGGCTATTTGACATTCGCAGGTGGCGGATTGCGGAGCAAGTTATGCCAGGTAGGGCTTTAGGAATCTTCAATAACTTCGATAGCAGTCGCAGTGATTATAATAATTATGTGTTGGTCGAAACAAGAAATTTCAACCCTTCCCGAGATTATTTATGGCCTATTCCAGCTAACGAAATTTCGTTGAATAGTGGCATCACGCAAAATCCGGGGTGGTAGTTAATTGCTATAAATTAATGTTTTTGGTGGGGTGTCTAGTAATGCCCCACCAGTTTAACTTGAGCGCTAAAATTCTTGTCTTACCGTTTCTGCCCAAACTGAATCAGCAGTGATTATAGTAAATTCACCACCTTGCGAAGCATAGCCCCCACCGGTAAGGATTACCTTAACATTGGGCTTTATCGTCACATCACCCAGGTCAGGTTCGGTGATGTCCCCCGAACGACTGGCTGGTATCTCCATTACCGGATCGCAATTAAATTGCCCACTTCTGTTTGGCAATATAAAACCGCGATAAACAACATCAACGGGACGCCCAAATTCAAGTTCTCCGGAAATTTTCGGCAATAAATAGCCAGGGTAGTTCATTCCATCAGCTGGAAATTCACTATACAGATATTGATAGCTGCCATTCGGATCAAAGGGAAAGCGACTTACGGAGTTTGCGAAAATATAAGGGAGACCAGCTTGGACATTCCTTATTGGATAGGTCCTATACCTGACTTCCAGACTGCCCACTATTCGCTCTAAATTAATCATGTTTGTGTTTACATCCGTTTCGTTCACAGTGAATTTATATTCTTTATAAAAAACATCTTCGATTTCCTGCTTGGGCTGTAAGTAAGCTGTTGCATACTTCGTAGTATCTCCATAGGTCAGTCCTCCCATTGATCCAACAACAATCATCGTATAGCTGCCTGCCTCCAGCTCGAAATAACGTTCATTGTATTTGCCTGTTAATGAGTATTCATTTGGGCTGATTAATCGCTCAACTAATTCACCTTGGCTATTATAAATAAAAAAATCTAACCGTCGGATATAGTTTTCAATCGCGTCGTCGAGCTCAGGGTTATCGGAAGCAGCCGCTACTTTGTTTTTTTTTGTTGATGCAACCTTTGGTGGTAATGGTTCTTCCTCTTGTGTGAAAGCCGTTACTTTAAACGATATTTCGTACTTTTTACCCTCTGCTTCAGGCAAGACCTCGTCTCTTCCTGAATTTTTTTCACAGCTGCTCCAAAGAACTATTAAGGACAGCGTGACTAAAAATAGTAGACTTTTTTTGTTCATAATTTTTGTTTTAGTTTCTTCTGCAATTTAATTATAGCTAAAGTTGTTTTGGTGAACAATTATATATGCATAATTGGTTATTAATGGGAAATTTAATTGCTGTTGTAAGTTATACGCAATAAGTATGGGTGCCTGCTACTGCTCCTGTAATCATTTGCGCTGATATCTGAAAGCTGACTGCTGATAGCTAATAGCTAACCGTAATATGCTATCTTTGCTTTACGTAGTCGCTACGTTTGCTAAAATAAACCTAATTGTTTCGTTTATGAGGTTGTTGATCTTCCTATTCTTCTTCTTACTGCCGTGGACCGGTTTTGCCGTTTCTCTTTCGGATTATCGATTTCATGCCATGCCGGAGACTTCTTACTACGGAGGTATCCATAGCATTACCAAAGACAGTATAGGTAGAATATGGTTTAGCGGATATGACGCCTTGTTTGTATATAATGGTCATTCTTTTATACAGATGAATGACCTCGTTACAAGCTATTCGCCTGGCGAATACTGGAACTACGGGCAAGTAATTACCGATCAGGCTAAAAGATTATACGTGGCTACAAACCACGGACTGCTACGCTTCAATTACCGAAGCCAACGGTTTGACCGCATATTGGAAGGTAATATCGGTACCTTGCTGGTTGCTGAAGATGGGATGATCTGGTTGGTCAGAAATAATAAAATCGAATCGTTCCATCCGGATCGTTTAGCTGAAATAACCGAATATCCGCTCGTATCAAAGCTCGCCATATCGGCTTTAATAAACACCGAAAATAACACCTATGTTGCTTCAAAAGGAAAAGTGTACCGGGTAAATAAAGAGACTAAACGATACCATTTATTTGCTGATCTGGGAAACACAGAGTATGTAATAAGGGATTTAATCGTGCATCAGGGGCAGACGTATATACTGACGCATAGCCACGGATTATTTGAGTGCGACCGGGAAGGGAAGGTAAAAAAACAGTACACACTCGCTCTCGGTGACGGAAAGTCAGCCACAACTAAGAGCCTTTACTTGGATGCATCAAATATTGTATGGGTCGCCACGCAATCCGGTCTCTTCTTGGTAGACCCGCTTAAAAAAGAGACACGTTTGCTTCGATCCAACTTGCATTATCCGCACTCGCTTCCAAATAATTCGGTTTGGTCTATTTATCCGGATCCGGATGGGGGTATATGGATCGGTATGTATGGAGGGAAATTGGCTTACATGACTTTTTTCGATAATGATCTCAATTATTTCAAACCGACTTTAGGAGGTTTAAATCATCCGATCGTCAGCTGCTTTGAAGAAGATACGCAGGGTAATTTATGGATCGGTACAGAAGGTGGGGGCGTAAATTACTGGAATAGAAAAACAGACCATTTTTCATATTACACGCAGGAAAATAAAAGTGGTATACGATCGAATATGATTAAAAGCCTGCACTACGACAAAAATAGTATGAGCTTGCAAAGCTCAGCATTTAACGGGGGAGTGGCCCATTTTGATGAGCACCGACATCGTTTTGTGGAATTGCCGATTAATCATCCGATAAGCTCACAACCTCTTAATGTCTACGATTTCGCCATGGAAGCTGATTCGGGTATTTGGATGACGGATCCGGATGCGGAATTGATATACAAGAATACAAAAAATGGAAAGATAGAAGTCGTCTCGCTCGTTGATGCCAAGGGGAAGGCGATGCGATTGCGGATTGAAACTCTTTTTCGGGATAAAGGTGATCAGCTATGGCTCATAACACATAGCGGATTGTATATTGTACATGTTCGCACCAGACGCATTTTAAAACACTACTATATAGCTAACGCACCTTATGCTGTAAATAATCTTTGTTCTTATGCCGTTACATCAGATTCGGTTATTTGGCTTGGAACACGTGGGGGAGGGGTTAACCGGTTGGACAGCAACGGAAGCTATGTCAATTTTGGCGAAAAGGAAGGCTTATCGGCAAAAACCGTTTTTGGCATACTGGAAGATAGCGATTCAAAGGATGTCTGGTTCGGTACCAATGACGGATTATACTGTTATGAAGACGGTAACAAACGGATTAGCAAATTTCCGGTTGATATTACAAATCTTTGCGGTACATTTTATGCACGTTCGTGTTTTAAAACCTCGACAGGCGAAATGTTATTTGGTGGAACCAATGGGTTCATTATGTTTACACCCCGCAAGATCACACGAAATAACCAAAAACCGAAAGTCTTTTTTACCGATCTATTGATTAATAACAAAAAGGCAGTTCCGGGAGACAAAAATGCACTGCTAAAGCAAGACATTGCTACCCTTTCTTATGCAGATGATAGGGACAACAAAATCGTGCTTTCTCATAAACAGTCGAATATAGAAATACGGGTTTCCACTAATAGTTACCTGCAAGCCGAAAAAAACCGATATGCTTATCGGATGTTGGGTCTTTCGGATAAATGGTTCACGCTCGCCCGAGGTCAGAAGTCGGTTCAATTTTTTAATTTACCTTCGGGAAGCTATATTTTCCAAATAAAAGCTGCCAATAACGACGGTTTATGGGGCGATGATGTGGCTGTTTTGTATTTCCGGATAAAGCCGTCTCCATTTTTGTCTGTCTGGGCGTACATCGCCTATATGTTACTCGTACTATTCATTATCTATTTTATCTGGAGGTATTTCACCAATAAAAAGATATTCGAGCATCGGCTTGAAATGGAGCAACTCAAAGAACAAAATATGAAAGAACTGACGCAGGCGCGGATTAATTTCTTTACCCATATTTCGCATGATCTGAAAACACCGCTCACCTTAGTAGTCGACCCCTTGAAACAATTGAAAGAAACCTTACAAGAAAATCGATCTGCGGCGACTTATGTACAGCTTATCGAAAAGAACGTAAATCGCATTCAACGAATGATCAGCCAATTGCTCCAGTTCAGAGAAATAGAAAGTCAAAAAATTACGGTTAATCAGCAACTGGGCGATATTATCCGGTACATTGGCGATATTTTCTCGTTGTTCGAACTTTATGCCAATAAAAAGGGAATCGAAACAGATTTGAAATCCGAAATGGAGAGTTTCTATACGAAATTTGACTACGATGTAATCGAAAAGATATTCACTAATTTATTCTCTAACGCTATAAAATACACAACCGAAAATGGCTTTGTTGGTGTAAAAATAAAGAGAGCGGGACGGGAAGAACTTGCAGCGTACGGACTAACTCCGCCATTGCACGGCGATTATATTTCAGTTGCTATTACCAATACCGGCGCGACGATTCCGGACGATAAGAAAGACGTGATATTTGAATCTTTCAACCGGTTGTCTATCGGAAGGCCGGCTTTTGAAAAAAGTACCGGATTAGGTCTGTCCATTGTAAAAGAATTGGTTAGCTATTTAGCGGGGAAAGTCAGCTTATACTCGGCCGATTCTACCGTTACTTTTACGGTGATTTTGCCATTTACTGCTAATACCGAGGAAACGGGAGATAAGCCGGGATCATATGAATATACGATAGCAGAAATAGACAATATGTTGGTTGAATCGGCAGAGACACAAGCGGTTGATAAATCAAGGCGTAAAGCGAATAGTATCGTTGTCATTGAAGATGACCCCAGCCTACGCTCTTATATGGAGCAACGATTATCGGAGCATTATAATGTATATGCTACCTGCAATGGTTATGAGGGCATCGCAAAAACCGAACGGATATTTCCGCAAATGGTGATTACCGATTTGATGATGCCCGAAGCCGATGGCTTTGCTGTCTGCCGAAAACTCCGTTCCAACATCAAAACGAGTCATATCCCGATCATTGTACTATCGGCGTTGGGTAAGCATGCGGAAAACAAAATTAAAGCACTGGAAAGTGGAGCGAATGTATTTATAGATAAACCCTTTGATATGGATTATCTGCTTAAGCAGGTAGATAACCTGATAAAAAACCAAAATGAACTGAAGGCGTCCTATAGTAAAAAATATATTGCCGAACCTGCAAACATTACCATTTCTTCAGCCGACGAAGACTTGCTTCGACGGGCGATGGAACACATCGAAAAAAATATGAGTAACATGGATTATCATGTCGAATCCTTTGTGTCTGATATGGGAATCGGACGCACGCTCTTATACCAAAAAATAAACGACATACTCGGCATGTCGATTAAGGAGTTTATTTTGGATATACGACTTAAACGCAGCGCGCAATTATTAGAACAATCCGATCTTACCATATCCGAAATTTCTTATTTGACAGGTTTTAATAGTCCCAAGTATTTCAGCATCTGCTTTAAAAAGCAATTTGAAGTGACCCCAACGGAGTTTAGGAAGAAAGTTGAGTTGTGAGATTAGTTGATTAGTTGAATCGTTGAGTAGGGGAATAGTGATGAATGATGGGTGATGAGTGATGAATTTTGTGGAGAATGTAGCACAAGCCCCACTTAAAACCTAAAACTTAAAACTTAAAACTGCCCCGTACAAAATAGAACCATTTCCGTACAAATCAATACCATCCCTATTAAGGGCTTCGCTTAGTTTTGCAGCGTAAGCCAATTATCGTAGTACCTAAACAGGTGCCGATAGTAAATTAAGTTTAACCATAAAATCTATTTGCCTATAGAAAATAATATCCAACAAAATAAACGGTCATCACGTACCTAAATATATAGGATGACATAAGAAGTAACTGCTTTTTTAACGTTAACCTTTTCTAAATCTAAATTTACATGATTAAAAAAAATCGCATCAAGCTGAAAGGCTTCTGGGCGATACTTGCTCTCTTTTTGCTGTCAGGTACGCCTCTCTATTCGCAACAACAACTGATTAAAATTACAGGACAAGTGGTTGATGAAAGCGGTGAAGCCCTTGTAGGTGTTTCCGTTCGGGTTAAAGACCAGCGTACAGGCACCGTAACGGATACAGATGGAAACTATAGGCTTCAAGCTTCGCCATCCTCCACGCTGATTTTCTCTTATATCGGCTATATCAACCAAGAAGTGGCAGTAAATCCGTCCGGCATAATGAATATAACGATGGCGGGCGAGCAGCAACTTAATGAAGTGGTGGTGGTGGGCTATGGCAGCATGAAGAAGAAAGACGTGACGGGCGGTCTTTCAGTGGTTGGCAAGGAACAATTGGAAATGGTTTCTACCAACAATTTAATGGACCGATTGGTGGGGCAGGTAGCCGGGTTTAGCATTACCACCACCAATGCTGCACCGGGGCAAGACCAAACGCTGCTCATCCGCGGAGAGAATTCACTATCAGCAAGTAATTCGCCTTTAATTGTACTGGATGGAATTCCCTATAGTGGCTCCTTAACGGATCTCGATCCCAATAACATTGAAAACCTGACGGTATTAAAGGATGCCTCGGCGGTGGCAATTTATGGGTCGAGGGGCTCTAATGGAGTTATACTGATTCAGACTAAAAGAGGTATGGAAGGAAAGCCGCAAGTGGCTTACCGAGCGCAGCTTGGAATGGCCGAACCGATGCAACGGATTGACGTGATGGGGCCGGAGGAATACATCAAACTGCAACAGGATATCGGTCGTTTAAGAGAGGGTTATACCGGCGAGCTGCTCGATCCGGTGAGCGGAAATATCATCAGTCTTACGGAGCGGGAGAACTACATCAAAGGCATTACTCACGATTGGCAGGATTACATTTTCCGGAAGGCACTGACCACTGATCACCAGCTCAGCATATCGGGTGGAACAGAAAAAACGAAGTACATGGCCGCGGCAGCTTACCTGAGTCAGGAAGGTGTAGTTTATAATTCAAAACTTACGCGCTATAACCTCTCTACAAATATCGACCAAACGTTCAACGATTGGTTGACAACCGGCATAGGTGTTCAGTTTGTACAAAGAGAGGATGGTGGTGTTACGCCGAATATCGAACATGCTATCAAGCAGAGCCCTTACGGAAAATACAAAGATGACGCGGGTAATTATGTGTACGAGCCGATGGAGTATTCACTGATCACCAACCCCATGCTCAACGTAAATGCGGATCAAGACCGAACGAATCGGAATTTTTTCCTCAGTGCCTATGCGAATATTCGTTTACCGATAGAGGGTTTGTCATTCCGTTCCAATTACGGATACAATTACCGAAGCAATTTTACAGGCACCTATTATGGACGTAATACCTTTATCGGGAGGGAGCAAGCGGGACAAGTGGGTGGAAGCGCCCGTATTAGCAATGGGCATACAACCAATTATACTTGGGAGAATCTGCTCAAATATGAACGCGAAATCAATAATCATCGTTTTGACGCAACCGCGCTGTTTAGTATACAGGAGAATAAAAGCATCAGCGCTGCCCAGAGTGGGGATGGATTCGTGACTGACAATACGAGCTATTATATGATGAATACCGCCGAACGCAATATAACCATGTCGTCCGGGTTGTCTGAAACAGCAATGTTGTCGTATATGTTCCGACTGAATTACGCCTATAAAGGTAAATATATGGCCACCTTAACGGGCCGCTCCGATGGTGCCTCGGTCTTCGGCGTGAATAATAAATACGCTTTTTTTCCTTCTGCTGCCCTGGCATGGCATATGGGCGAAGAGCATTTCATAAAGGACAATCTTGATTGGGTGAGCATGTTAAAATTGCGGGCTTCTTATGGAGCTAATGGGAATCAGGCAATCACGGCTTATCGAACGCTGGATCGCCTTTATTCGAACGTGAAATACATCTGGGGCGATGGTGGTACGGCGGTGAATACGGCGTATCTGGCGGGTGATGGGGTTGGTAACCCGAACCTGAAATGGGAAACGACTTATACGGCTAATATCGGTCTGGATTTTCAGTTATTTAACAATCGCCTAGGGGGCACTATTAACCTCTACCGATCTAAAACCAAAGACTTGCTGATGATGCGGACGGTGCCAATTATGAATGGTTATAACCGAATCTGGGACAATGTAGGGGAAACCCGCAATAAAGGAATTGAAATAGCTTTGAACTCGGTGAATATCGAAAAAAAAGATTTTCAATGGAGTTCTAATGTTAATTTTTCGCTAAACCGCGATAAAATCGTTGAACTACGGGGCGACCATTTAGATGATATTGCCAATAACTGGTTTATCGATAAACCTTTACGGGTTTTTTATGATTACAACATGGTGGGAATCTGGCAAGCAGGTGATACGTATTCTTTCACCGACGCGAACGGAAAGGAGCGCGAAATCCAGACGGGTGCGGAGCCGGGATCTGCCAGGTTGGAGGACGTAGATGGTAATGGATACATTGACGCGAATGATCGGAAAATTATCGGATCCAAAATGCCAAGCTTCACCGGTTCAATAGGTAATCGGATAAACTACAAGAATTTTTACTTTTCATGTCTGATAAACGGTGTGTTTGGTGTTTGGCGCGATGATAACCTGGCTAATTTTGGCTCGTGGACTTTTGGAATAACCAATTATGTACATGGTGCCAATTATTGGACACCTGAAAACCCAACAGCCGGCATCGTTTCTCCGGGCTATACCAATAGCTTTGGGCATGGCTATTATAAAAAGGTTTCCTATGTAGAGATTAAGAACATGACGTTCGGTTACCGGATCGGGCAAAAAACCGCTCGTAAGGTGGGCTTAAACGCCATTGATGTGAATGTGAGTGTCAATAACCTACATACCTTCTCGAATATCAGACAGGTGCTCAATTACGATAACAGTTGGATGGCCTCTTTTCCGATGGCTCGGTCGTATATGCTCGGACTGAATTTAACTTTCTAATCAATAGGAATACGGAATTAAACATATGCAAATGAAGACTTTTATAAAAATAAGCTTAGCTTTTATAACACTCATTTCCCTGAATGGGTGTAAAGATTTTCTTGAAGAAGACTTGAAGACAGAGCTGGCACCTACTAACACCTTTACCGGTACGTATGGCTTTGAGGTGGGCAGTGCGGGACTATATGCATTGACCCGTTCGGAGTATAATACCTATGGAGAAGGGGGCGCTTATATCCACAATGGTGCTTGTCCGTATGAAGCCTTGCAGGCGGCAACGGATATTGTGGATGTCATCAACAGCGACGCTTCGTTGATGCCTTTTGCTAACCTGACCTTGACGCCCTCCCAGCAGTTTGTAACAACCTATTGGAATTGGGCTTATCACCTGATCTCTTCGGCAAATGAAATACTGGTATATGCGGATCAAAACACAAACTGGGATGCGCCGACGGATAAAGCACGTTTTCAGGCTGAGGCCCGATTCTTTCGCGCTTACGCTTACCGTACGCTGGTGTACCTCTATGGAGATGTACCGTATGTAGAAACTATTTTATATGATTTTCAGCTGAATTTTACCCGGACACCCAAAGCTGAAGTGCTGGAGCATATTGTGGCTGACCTGCAATTTGCAGCGGAACATCTTCCGGAAAATCCGGATCAGGTTAAAGATGGTAAATTGACGAAATGGGCGGCTTATCACTTATTGAGTGAAATGTACCTATTACAGGGCGAATACCAACTGGCTGAACAAGCTGCCTTAGCCGTTATTAATAGCGGACGCTATGAGTTGATGAAAAATCGTTTCGGAGCCAAACAAAATACGGCCGGGGATGTATTTAGCGACCTGTTTATCGAAAATAATCAAAATAGGCAATCAAGTGGCAACCGGGAAAGCATCTGGGTATTGCAGTTTGAATTTAACACGGTAGGTGGGGGCACCAACTCGGATGATTGGACACGCAGGGCGTGGAATCCCAAGTATCAGGATGTGTTAGGTTTTGTGCTGGCCGACACCTTAGGTGGACGTGGCCTGGCGCAAATCGTTCCGATGAAATGGTGGGTAGGCACTCAAGGAACCAATGCTACAGGTAATGTTGCCGGTATTTTTGATGCAACAGACATACGCAACTCGAACTATAATATTAAACGCAATTGGTATTATAACAACGTAAATGAGGCCTCCTTGTACGGTAAAAAAGCGACTATCACGGAACAAACCTGGTTCACAACCAAGTCCTTATTCCCTGCGGTAACGAAGTTTTTCTATGGCCGGGCTGAGAACCTAAGCCTCACCGGCAGTTATAAAGACCGCATGAAATTTCGTTTAGCGGAAACCTACTTGTTGCTTGCAGAAGCTTACCTAGGGCAAAATAACCCGGCCAAAGCAGCCGAGGCGGTCAATGTAATACGGGCACGTGCGGGGGCGTCTTTAATCGACGCCGGTGCGATGACGATGGACTTTCTGTTGGATGAGCGTATCCGGGAATTAGTAGGAGAGGAAAGTAGACGATTTACCTTGGTGCGTACCAAGAAGCTGGTTGACCGCGTAAGGATGTACAACAATGCCATCAAAGGTAAAATACAGGATTATCATGCGCTGTGGCCGATACCACAGGTGATTATCGATGCGAACCGTGATGCTGAATTCCCACAGAATCCCGGATATGGCCAATAGACGCGGATAGCGAATGATACACACTTATGACGATTCGTAAATATGCTATTTCCATAAATCAATTTAATATAAATCTTTAAGTAAAAATTATGACAAAATTAGATGGTAAGACGGTCATCAAATCTGCGTTGATGCTGATTCTCGGTTTTCAGTCATTTGGCTGCTCGAAAGAAATTACTAATTATGCAACAAGCGATCATGGAGACAATACGCTTGTACAACCTAGCTATAACGACAGTTCGGTGTTGCGCAATCCCTTAAATGGTTGGGTGATGTACGCGGCGCGTACCGCCGATGAATCGTATTGGGATACGGAATTTTATGTACCGGACTTAGGTAAAAAAGTAAAGGCCATCGACTACGCCTCGGCCTGTTATGTCCGTACCAGCTGGGCATCCCTGAACCCGAGCGACGGAGTTTATGCCTGGAATGATTCTACTTCCAGAATTGCAAAATTAATCAAAGGAGCGGAAAAGCGGGGTGTGCCCATCGCTTTCCGTATTGTAGTAGATGGACGTGATCAGGGCGCCAATACACCACAGTTTGTCTTCGACGCCGGTGCGAAATATTATTTAGAGAACGCACGATTTCCTGATCGGAAAACCCCCATACCTCAGGATCCTGTTTTCCAACGATATTATGCCAAGTTTATCGAAGCTTTAGCCACCGAATTTAACGATCCGGATCGTACGGCATTTATTGATGCTTATGGTTTAGGCAAATGGGGAGAGGCGCATAATGTGATCTATGAAGATCCTGCGACTTCTACGGGTGAAAATACAGAAAGACTTAAAGAGGAGGTTTTTAATTGGGTGACCGACTTGTACGCGCGAACCTTTACCAAGGTTCCCTTGGTGATTAATTACCACCGATTGGTTGGGCATCCGGCGAGTTGGGGAGCCCCCAATGCGAATAGCGACAAATTATTAGCGAGTGCGATTAACAAAGGATACAGCTTGCGGCACGATGCTTTCGGTATGACTGATTATTATCAAAGCTGGGAAAAGCAGTTTGCTAAAACATGGAATTATAAACGACCAATTATTATGGAGGGCGGTTGGATTACCACGGGCACACACCGCTATTGGATTGACCCAAGTGGTAAATACCGCGAGGGGCATCCCGAAGATGTAAGACAGGGAGAGTTTGACGCATCGGCCGAAGCACATGTCAACATGATGGATTTTCGTGTTGGTGGGGAAACCGCTTCCTGGTTTGAGAAAGCCTTCACATTGGTCCGGCGTTTTGTGTCTGAAGGTGGTTACCGATTATATCCCGATGAGCTATACCTACCTGAAAATGTCAATCGTGGAGCGGAGGTAACTATTAGCCATCGTTGGAAAAATATGGGCTGGGGTTATTTTCCCAATAATATCCCGCAATGGAACTACAAGTATAAGGTTGCTTTTGCACTTTTGGACGGGAATAACCAGGTGAAAAAGGTGTTTGTAGATACCAACAGCGAACCTTCCAATTGGTTAATCGGAAATCCGGTGTCTTATGATTTCAAACCAACGGTAGATTTGCCCGCCGGCACTTATGCCTGGGCTGTAGCGATAGTGGATACGTCCAAAGGGAATAAACCGGCCATAGAGCTTCCGGTTGACGATGAGGTGACAACGGAGGGATGGTTAAAGTTACTGGATGTACGGGTGAATTAGCCAATTAACCAATTAGCCAATTGGTTAATTGGCTAATTGGTTAACGGCTACCGTTAATCCGTTAAGTTGTTAAATCGTTGAGACGTTGAGTTGTTAAGTAGTTGAAACGTTAAGTAGGTTTTTTTCTATGAGCGTTTCTTCTCAAAACCCACAACCGGCAACTCATAACCAATAACCAACAACTAACAACCGGTAACTAATAACCAACAACTAACAACCGGTAACTAAAAACCAACAACTAATTTCCGGTAGCCACAATAGCCCATCCATTGGCAACTGCCCGCGGCGTTCCGTCCGATGGGCGGTTTCTGATCTCGTATGATGTACTTGATGGATTGTTTATGAGAAAGGTGGACGAACCGCCACCATCGAGGTTGATCGACTCCTTGACGCCTAAGGCATGCATGAGCTTGCCTAGATCGGTGAAATTGATGCCGTAAGAATAGTCGTATTTCCTTCCGTCTACCACCATAAAGTATAACTTATTGTCTGCCGTAAATCCTACAGCGGTACGAGGTTCTACGGAAGCGTCGGTGTGGCTTACCGGTTCACCGTCTTTTACTACGCGTTGATGACCACCAAGTGCATGGAAGATCTCGGCTTTTTGTGCTTTATAATCGCTGTCATCCCCCAGCATTAATTGACCTGATTTGCTGACACCGAAAAAGGTCCAGCCCGCCGGGATGGTGCTACGAATGGCTTGCCCCGATAAGTATACAATGCCACGCGGCTCGCCTGTTGTGGCGTTGAAGAAGTCGGCATTGGAAGCAAAAAGCACCTTGGATGTCGAATCTACATGTTTTACCATTTCTGGAACGGATTGACGGCCATAGGCGGTTGCGCCGTTGGGTGTTAAGGGATGTAATTGAATAGTGGACTGATTCATGTCGGCCTCTACTATAAATATCCGCATGGTATGGCCGTTTATATCTTGGTAGTGAATGTCCGTCTCCTGCACGCCCGGGTATAATTCTAAGGTCGTATCGCTATATACGCGATGAATCAGCGTGCTGTTTTCTTGCAGGCGAAGGGTCAGTTCGCTTCGTGTGTGATCCAACACCCGGATGGTGCCCTTTTCGTCTTTTTCGCAACTTGCGAGGGAGCTAAGGGCGAGAATAAACCATAGTGCCTGTTGCTTTATGTTCAATTTCATGTTTGATGCTGTTAATGGGTTAGTAACCTTCGTTCTGTGTGAGATTCGGATTCACCTCACGCTCGTAATCGGGTATCGGAAATTTGGTTCGATAATCTTCAATACCCAACACCTCCACGGCTTTACCCGTGCGGACCAAATCGAACCAACGAAAACCTTCTGCGAGTAGCTCCCGTCGCCGCTCGAGGGCTACGGCTGCTTGGTATTCGGCCTCGTTGGAAGGATTGATGGCCGAGAGGTTTCTTGCGGCTCTCAATGCGTTTAACTGCGGCAGTCCTGCCAAACCTTTCCCCTCGGCTGCAATTAAATACATTTCGCCTAGGCGGATAACCGGAATGGGGTCGGTTCCTGTTTGGCCGCTGGGGTATTTATTGATTACATTCAGTGAACTCACCGTTGCGATGCTCATGTCTTTGCGGTTGTCGCCCTCCTCAAATAGGTTCATCACTTCATCGGTTGGTTTATAAACGTATGAGCCGCTTACGTCATGCGCATAAGTATAAAATAAAGTGCTTAGGGTAATGCTCGATTCTTCGGTTAGATTTTTAAAGGAGAATATTTCTTCGGTGTTTTCCGTATGCCTGAATATTTTGTCGAACCGATCCAATGAAAAGCTCCCGGAGGCAATCAACTCTTCTGCCACTTGGGCCGCTTCTGCCAGTTTGTTTTGTCCGAGCAGGACGCGAGCTAGCAAAGCCTTTGCTGCTTGCTGCGATACGTAGTAATAGTCACCTTCGAAAGCCGGTGCTTTTTCCAGGGCTATCGCTAAGTCGGCCTCGATCTGGCTCCACACAGCGCTCGAAGGATCGCGCGATACGCGTTCAGTGGTGTTTTCCAAGATCAAGGGCACGTCGCCCCATCGGCTTACCAAATTATAATAGATATAAGCACGGAAGAAGTGGGCGGTACCTTCAATCCGCGTGCGTTTGTCAGATTGCGGCAAACCGGCCATGATATGGAGGACGTTGTTGACCTGGTACAGCGATTGGTATAGGCCACTCCAGTTGTTGTTGACCAAATTATAGTCGGTACGCAGGATGTTACGGATAAAAGCGAGCTCGCTTCCGCCCGAAGCATTAATCAGGTTGCCGCCTACTAAATCGAACATAATGTAGGATTCTCTTCCTTGATTGTTTTGCACGGCATTATACATACCGTTTAACAAGGCATCCATGTCGCGCTCGTTTACCGTTTCAGGTGCTACTGAAGTTTGCGGATAGAAGTCGAGTTTTGTACAGGAAGAGAAGGATACCAGCATCAAGACTGCCAGGATGTTGGTAATTGCTGTTGTTTTATACATGCTTAATTTTTTCTTCATTAAAATCCAATATTAACACCAACATTGAAGCTGCGCAGTTGCGGTAAGATCAAGTTATCCTGTCCGATAAACTGCGGATCGAAGTCATTGGTTACTTCCGGATCGAAGCCGCGGTATTTGGTCCACAGGTGCAGGTTATCACCCTGTACATATACCCGTAGTCGTTTCATGCCGATTTTATTTGCAACCTGTGTTGGCAAGGTGTAACCAAAATTTAATGCCCGTAAGCGGATGTATGAACCATCCTCTAAGAAGCGGGAAGAATTTTGGGTATTCCAACTATTGCCGTAAATGGCACGCGGGGTTGTATTGCTGGTTCCAGGTCCGGTCCAACGCTCATTAGCTACTCGCTCGGTCATGTTCATGAAACCGCTACCCAAGCGGTCGGTGTTGACCCGATAACTTGCATACACCTTGTTACCGTAAGAATAGGTGAAAAAGATGTTGAAGTCGAAGTTCTTAAAGCGGAAACTGTTGTTCCATCCACCGTAGAAATCCGGGTTGGCAGTGCCCACAATTTGTCGGTCAGACACATTGATGGCTCCGTTACCATCCAAATCTTCATACATCACATCGCCCGCACGTACCCCATTTTTATAGAGTGATTCCGGCACTTCCTGGTCCGACTGGTAAATTCCGAGCTGTTTATACATATAGAAGCTACCTACTTCCTGCCCGACCTGCAGGGTCATGTTAGCGCCGATTAACAGCGCTTCGTCACCAATCAGGGAGGTCAGCTTGTTTTTGATAAAGGAGATGTTGAAGTCGGATGACCATTGGACGGGTCCTAGCGGGACCTGTGCGTTCAGCAAAAACTCCCAACCCTTGTTTTCCATTGAGCCGATATTGCTGATGATCGAAGTAAACCCGGAAGTGGAAGGCTCGGGTTTGCTGTATAATAAGTTATCTGTTTTCTTGATAAAATAATCGGCCGTCAGATTCAGTTTGCCACCGAGCAAACCAAGGTCAAAGCCAGCTCCATATTGTCGGGCCGTTTCCCATGTCAGATCGCGGTTACCATTAGTGCTGACACCGATACCGCTTTGATTATTGTAATTGCGTCCTCCGCTCATTTGGGCATGGTAAGCGTAGCTGCTGATACCATCTTGATTACCCGTTTCACCATAACTGCCGCGAATTTTGGCTGTTGTACCGGCAAGCGACCAGAACGGTTCGCTGGAGATATTCCAGCCGGCGGATACCGATGGGAAGTAGCCCCAACGCTTATCCGGATGGAACTTGGACGAACCGTCCGCACGTAAGGATAGGCTCAGTAAGTATTTATCATCCCAAGATAGATTGGAACGACCGAATATCGACATCAAAGCACTTTCCGTCAAGCTAGTCCCTGCCGAAAGAATGGAGGCAGCTACCGAAAGCTGTTGGAAGGAAGGAGAAGGAAAACCGCTACCTTCTATGTTGGAGCTGGACAGGTTGAGGCGCTGATAGGAGTAACCCAATAATCCTTCCACACTAAGTTTATCGAAGGTTTTATTGTAATTCAAGGTGTTCTCCCATAAGATATTGGGTGTAAAGCGACGATTGTCGTATTTTACGCCGATGCCCGTTCCATAAGGATGGTCTTCGGCATAGTAAATATTGTCGAGGGTATAAGTTAGATCGGTACCCAGCATGGTCTTGAATTTCAGTCCATCCGTAATGGTGGCCGTACCGAAGAAAGATCCCAAAAATCGGTAATTATCCAGCGATACGTTTTGCTCATTGATAATCTGGAAAGGATTGTGATAGATCAATTCGTCGGTACCGCCTAAATAATATTCGCCATTTGGCTTAAAAGGACGATCGAAGGGACGTTGGAGCAAAGAACGCCCCATCATGGTGGTTCCTAGGTTCGATCCCGGCACGCGTTTATTCTTGGAATAACTATAGCTGGTGTTTGCCCCGAATTCGAGCCAGTTATAAAGCTTATGCGTTAAATTGAGTTTACCGGTATAACGCGTAAACTTTTGGTCGATAAAGGCTCCTTCCTGACTGAGGTAATTGCCGGATAAGTATACGCTGGTTTTATCGGTACCACCGGTAAAGGATAAGGACAAACTGGTGGTATGGGCCGGACGTGTAATCAGATCAAACCAATCGGTGCCCGGTTCGCCCGGAAAGGGGTTTTCCTTGCGCTCCATGTAATTTTTAGCACCGGGGGTGTAATCGTACTGTGTATTAAAATTGTCGATCGCCTCATTGATGACCGACAGGTATAGATCCGGATCGGCCATTTTCATTTTATCCGTATTGGGCACTACCGATACACCGGTAAAAGCGTCAACGCCAAACTTGGTTTGATTGGCCTTGCCTGATTTGGTGGTAATGAGGATGACGCCGTTGGTGGCGCGACTTCCGTAGATGGCTGCCGAGGCTGCATCCTTCAGCACTTCCACCGATTCGATGTCGCTCGGATTCAACAGCGCGAGCGGATTCATGTTTTCACCAAAATTCAGTAAAGCAGCATTTTGGTTCACGACGGGTATTCCGTCGATTACATAGAGCGGCTCGTTCGTTGCACTCAAAGAGCCGATACCACGGATGGATACCCGATTTACCGTACCCGGGCTACCGGAACCGGCGCTCACCTGGACGCCGGGCATGCGCCCTTGTATCAGTTGGTCCGGACTTAATGCAGGTCTCGCATTTTCTTCGGTCGGTTTGAAAGATGATACTGCCGCTGTGAGGTCGCGCTTTTTCTGCTGACCATAACCAATAACAACCACTTCCTCTAAATCCGACAAATCGATTTTCAAGACTACCTGCAGCTGGTTTTGGCCTGTCATCTTAAGCTCCTGCTTTTGATAGCCGATCAAACTAAAAACCAGCACATCGCCTGTGCTTACCGGTAACTGAAAACGTCCTTGTGTATCACTTGTTACGCCGCGTGTGCTTCCTTTTACGATAATGCTGACCCCCGTCAGTGGATTGCCTGTCGTATCCCTTACCTGTCCGCTAACTGGCTGCGGTTGGAGGCTTGGCTTCCTGGGTTCGACTTGCCTTTCATCTCGTTTAAAGAGAATATTGCGATCGACAATTTTATAAGAGATGGGTAAGTTCTTTAAGCAGGCTTCCAATACTTCTTCTATGGGTCTTTGCTGCAGGTTTAAACTCACCTTCTCGGTAGTGAAACTCGGATCATCGTAAAGGAATACATATTCCGTTTGATTTTCGACCAATTTGAATACTTGGTCTAAGGGCATGTTCGTTACTTTCAACGACACATTTTGTGCATAAGTCGATGCACTCACTTGGATAAATACCGAAAGTAGTAAACCGACAATTAGTTGAAATCTCATGATGAATTTCAGTTGATTAAATGTTCGTGGAGGCGGCCACCGTAATGACGTAGCCGTTGCATGAAATACTAATTTCATTAACTTTGTAAGGTTTGAGTTTAATTTAATTTGTTTAAGTTCTTCGAATCATTGGCTCAAGCATGTGCGTCTTCTGACTGCCATCAGAAGACGCTTTTTTATGAAGCCTTTCTAGGTAATCTTTACGGTTTCATCGTGTTCATTTTTTTGTTTAACATCGGTTTCTTTGTTTTATTGAATGATAATTTGTTTGACACCGTTAACAGTCTCGATCCGGCAATTGAGCTTATAGAAGGATAGAATCTCCAAAACCTTGGACGCATGTGTATTGCGGTATACCTCGCCTGATAAGGTAATTTCCGGCTTTTTGCCTTTAAAGACGACTTCTACATCATACCAACGGGATAGCTGCCGCATCACCATGCCGATATCTGCCCGGTTAAAGCTGAATTTGCCGTTCTTCCAAGCTACCGCATCCGAAACATCTGCTTGTTTTACGGATAAGTGGCTTTGGCGGTCGAGCGCTGCCTGTTGCCCGGGCCGGAGCATGACAGTCTTGTGCTCGGCGGTTTCGGCTACGCGAACAGAACCTTCTATTAATGTGGTTTTCACCACCGGTTCATCCAGGTAGCTGTTGATATTAAATTGCGTACCTAAGACTTCGACGATTTGCCCTTTGGATTCGACGCGAAAGGGACGTGTCGCATCTTTCGCCACCTCAAAATAGGCTTCGCCTTCTAACTTTACCAGTCGCTCTCCCAAGTTGCCGTTAATGGCGTAGGTTATGCTGGAAGCCGCATTTAGCCACACCTTGGTACCATCAGGCAGCACTAAATGATATTGCCCGCCCCGTGGGGTACGCATGGTATTGAACCGGGGTATGGTTGCGTCGCTTGTATTGGCTCCGCCGAGTTGATAAACCAATTCCCCATCCACATTTTTGAAGATGGCATGTGTACCCTCTTGCGCAATTTCCCCATTCGGACTGCCGTCTAATATGATTTCTTTGCCATTGGCTAGCTTAAGGATGGCCCGGTTTCTGCCCGGTGCGATATCGGGTTGACTTGCTATGGTAGCGGTTTTGCTACTACTTTTAAATCGGTCAGATGGCTTAAATTGATAATACATACCCACTGTTAGTAGCAGCACAGCGGCAACGGCTGCGGCATAGCGATACCAAGGGGCTATTCGCCGAATCGGGGATCTCCTCAAGCGATTTCTTATGTCGATTATATCTTCTTCTACCTGCTCTTTAGCAGGTTCTTCTGCTTGGATATCCAATTGCCCATACCATTGTTCCACCCGCATACGCTCCTCCGGCGTGCATTCGCCGGCGAGGTAGCGTTTCAACAGTTTCTTAATGTCTTCGTGTTCCTCCATGTGTACTGCGGGGTTGCTTTTAGGGGATAGTACCTTAAGTCTTCCCTTGGGCGTAAGAGAAAATTAATTTTATTCTTTCAAGTAAATAATGTTGGCTACGGGGCGTTGCCCCTCATGGTCGAACTGCTTGTTATCACTGGGATGATTGACGACACCATTTGCCGTTGCTCCTTTCACGTAGAGCGTGCTGCTTCCTCCGCCATCTACGTTCATCGCATGTTTTGCGCCTAACCAGCGTAGCGTTTGGGTTAATTCGCTCAAATTCATGCCCGCGGCTTGGTTGTTTCGACCGTCTACTACCAGAAAGATTAGTTTGTTCTTGCGGGTAATGGCTACCGCGCTACGGGGATGACGGTTGGTGTTAAAGGGATTGTTGGCAAGTGCCGCATCCTGTCCGCGGTGGATTAATAGAGGTCCGGATAGGAGGATATTCGGTTTACTGCTCTGTTCATAGTTTACGGCTGAATCTGGTTGTATTTCAATGGCTTTTTTATCGATCAATAGGATCGCATTGGCACGGTCCGTTTTCTTTTTGGTGGTATTTACCACGTGGTTATCCACCTTTACATAATCCCAGGAACCGCCATTTTTCATATCAAAAAAACCACCATTGATAGCCACCAAAGCGCCCGCTTCCGTGGCAAATTCGGAGGTTTTTTTCAGCTCTTTTGGATCAGCTGCGAGGTGGATGTTCTTTCGGTGTTTTTTCAGGTCGATCTCCACGAGGTTGATTTCCTGCTGGCTTCCAAAGAGTTTTTCAAAATGGCCCTGTTTCCAGGTGACGCCTTTTTTGATGGGAATAATTTTCCATTCTTTATTAAGTACGGCAACGGAATCTGCGGATTGTCCGAAGACGAGAAGTTGGCTAAGGAGCAGGAAGCTGAGTAGGATAGGTGCTGTTTTTTTGTTCATATCGCGTTTTTATAGAGATAGTACTGCAACAGCGCCTTAGGGCGTAAAAGAAAATAAAAAATTTAAGAGCCTGTTTAAATTTGTATTATAAAATTTGTTATAGGCTATTTTTGAGTGAACCAAGGCAAATTTAGCAGGGATAGCAGGAAGCCTATCTCGATAAATTTAACGCAGGTGCAGCCAAAAAGGGCATAAGAAAATGATTAGATAAATTCTAAACGGGCTCTAAGGAAGGAGGAAATAGGCGAGGGAGAGCAGGGTTCCAAATTTGGGTCGGAGTACCTTTAGCGCATTGTTCACATGTTTTTTTACGGTGGTTTCTGAAAGGCCGAGTTCCTGGGCAATTTCCTTGTGGGAGAGATGGGATTGACGGCTCATACGAAAGACTTCCTGCATTTTTTCGGGTAAGCGTACGATTTCGTTTTCGATCAATTGGCCGAGTTCTTTCTCCCGTACCAGGTAGTCTGCCGTGGTATTGTCGTGTGTATTCACCGCTGCGAGGGATTCAAAATAAACCGATTCCACTTTTTTATGAGCGATTAATTTAATAACGCGGTATCGCAGGGTGGCATAGAGATAGCCGGCTAAGGGGCTCTGGGGGCTTAGTGAGCTGCGGTTTTGCCAGAGTGCCGCGAAGACCTCTTGCAGCAGATCTTTGACTTCGTCCCGATTGTTCAATTTTTTACAGGCATGTGCATAAAGTGGCCGGGAGTAGCGTTCATAGATTTCTAAATAAGCCGCGTAGTCGTCTCGCAGCATGAGCCGTATCAATTCATGTTCATCATACGATTTATAAGACAGCTTCGCCATAGCAAGACTATAGATAACGGAGCCAAAATTATCAAAAGGCTATCAAGTTTATAGTTATGGCAATATTAATAAAACTTTAAAGTTTTTTAAATTTTCTTTTCAAGATGTAGGAAAGTATTAGCTATACAGTTGGGTCGTTTTTGCCATGGCTTCGTGTAAAGTGTGTCTTATGACGATTGACAATGTGTATTTTTAATATGAAAAATCGTGCGTGCGATTGTTCTTTTGTTGCCTATTTACAGTAGGACTAAACAAGCTATATTTATAACATGATACAGAATTAAAAGTCACTCTAAATTATAAACCGTTTAAATTATGTTAGGTCGCATTAAACTTCATTTGTATAGCGGTGAATTCTCAAACCGACTCAGACGTAGACATCAAGTTTTATGGCAGGAGGCGGAGCCGCTCAAAAAATTATGGTTAACAAAGAACAATTCTATTGATGATTGGCGTGATGAGAACTTGTGGCAAAGACGACTAAGTAATAAACTCAATGCTAAAGAATTTGCACAACTACATGGAGCTAAGACATCAGCTCTTTATTGGAAAGGCCGTGATGTTGAACGCATAGACTTTGCTTCACTTCCTGCTCAATATGTGATCCGTCCTACTTTCGGGAGTGGGTGCACGGGAGTCTTTTTAATGGATAATGGATTCAATTTATTTGATAACAAGTATTATTCTGAACAGGAAATTGTTGCTATACTGAGGAAAAATGTAAAAGAGCTACCCAATCAATGCATTTTAGTTGAAGAGTTTTTAACGAACGAAGCAGGAAAACATGTCATCCCGACCGATTATAAATTTTTTTGCTTTAATGGAAAAATTGCTGGCTTGAGCGTTATCAATCGGCAAGGGCCTCACGATGGAACAAGTGCTTTTTTTAACGAACATTGGATTCCGATGGAGCCACTAACTATATCTTACCCATATCCTTATAAGTTCGGACAAAGCAAACCAAAATGCTTCGAAGAAATGGTTGAGCAAGTGAAAAAACTGAGTAAGCTCTACGGAATATTTGTACGGATAGACTTTTACGCGACTTCAAATGGCCCTGTATTCGGTGAGTTTACGCCGACACCGGGCTTAGGGAGGGGATTCACCAAATATGCCGAAAAATTGTTCACGTTATATTGGGACGAGCACTGCCCAGGTCAAATTTAATATAGGCGATTGATAAGTACCGGCTCTTTTGCACCGGGCATCGTAGATATTAAGTGTGGAGTTAGAAAGTTTATGACACTTTTTCATGAAACTCCGGTGCTCCCTTTCCCATTGATAGAGGCTCCCCATGAAAGATACCTTTTAAATGCTTCAGCGACAAGGATTCCCATTCGTATACTTGTAAGTTGTTGACTTCAAGTTCCTTTGTGATGGGATTTTCGGAAATAATATGATCGTTTTCTAATGCAATATATCTAAAAGTTCCTGTACAGTCAGTCTGCACATCGGTTTCCAGTAGGAAACCTAATGATTCTAACGTTAAACACATAAGGGGCGGTATTGATAACTAGTTAGTTACAAAAGCTATACCAAGCTTCGCTCTTTCCTATGGATTTAACAATTTTTATGTTTTTAAAAGAACGTTTTTGGTTTGTTCGAAAGAAAAAAGCTCCAGTTTTCACTAGAGCTCTGAACAATTAGACTAATATGAAGTATGTACATTAAAGTGAACACTTGTACACGATGAATGTTTGGAAAAATAATTGTTTTTTTTACGTTTTTATCGGTCTGCTGATAACGAGAAAAAACCTTGAAGAAAGGCTATGTAGCCTCTTCAAGGTTTTCGAAATCTGAAATATTAATATCCCGGATTTTGGGTTAAATTATTGTTTCCGGAAATAGCCTGTGTGGGTACCGGGAACCGTTTCAGGTGATCAGATTGCGAGGCTTGATGATCCCACCAGTTTTCGGTGGTGAACATATTCCAACGGATCAGATCTGTACGTCTGCGACCTTCGCCCAGAAACTCGATACTCCACTCATCTAAAAAGCGGTATTTATCGAAATTATCGACACGTACCGGATTGGGATCCACCCCGTTCTCGAAGTTGCGCCTCCGTACGGTATTGATGAGTTCGGCAGCACCGGCCAGATCTCCGCTGCGCCATTTGCATTCGGCCAGTATATAATACACTTCGGTCAGTCGCAAAACCGGATTATCCGCTCCCCAACGCAAGGTGTTTTCGGCTAAAGTGGGAATGGGCACTTTTACTAATCGAATACCGGTATTCTCCTCGCCCTCCGACATTTTAGAAGGAAGCTGAGAAATACCGCTGTACTTTTTGCCTGGACCAACCTCGCTGAAACGCCCCACTTGGTCGCGTAGCACCAGTGCTTTATCTTTATACTCCTGGGTACCGACAATTACACCGCCATCAGGTTTCAGTTGCGGCCCGTTCAGAAACATTCCTTCGTAATTGCCGCTCCCTAAGTAATGGTAGGGTCTTTTGCGAAGATCAGCTGCATCAAATTTTTCAAATGGTGAACCCAGTTTCCACTCATTTTTATATAAGCTGGAATCGGGGCGCCGGGACGGGCTTAAATGCGTGCCGTTGTCGGCCCCCATATCCTGATCAAAATATTGTCGGCTGTTATAATGATAGAAATTGCCGTAAAACCAATCGTACTGTAGCTTGTTGAACTCGGAAGGGATGGACCAGATGATTTCAGGCGATTCATTGTTTTTAAAGCTGTGTGGGCCATACCAGGTCGGATCGAGCTGGTAAGAGCCGTATTGACCATCGATAATAGCCTGTGCTAGTTGCTGGGCTTCGGCGTACATAGGTTTACCAATGTAGGCCTCGGCGTTAAAATAGAGTTGGGTTAGCATCATGGCTGCGGCCGCTTGCTTCAACTCACCTGCTTCCTTCTGTCCGGCTTCCTTCTTGGGCAAAGTCTCCATAGCCGTTTTTAATAATTGTTCAATGTGATTGAAGACCTCCTGATCGGTATTGCGCGGTAAACTCTCTCCTTCCAGGTTATTGAAGATAGGCATTCCTCCAAAATAGTCTAGGCCGCGTAAGTAGAAATAGGCAATCAGCGTATTAAGCTGGTTTACGTGGGATGTCTGATCTTCCGGTGTCAAAGCAAATTTGGTATAGTCCAACTTCTCCAAATCGCTGCGTGCATCCAACGCCAAGGCGATGCCCATCAATGTACCACGCCAGGTTCCCCAGATCCATCCTTCATCAGGCGTCCACGTGTGGTAATGAAAACGTTCATTCGTACCGCCATTGTACCAGTGGGGTCCTTTCGTTGTAATGGCAAAATTGTCAGCTGTTTGTTCCTGTAACTGCCAGCGGTCTTCACCCATATACCAGCGGGCGTGGGTAAACGGACGGTTGAGGGCGGCCAGAATGTCCTTTTCACTCTTGAAAAAGGTTTCAGGAGTGACCTGGCTATAAAATTCCTGATCGAGCTTGGTGCAACTGCCTAGCAGTACCAACAGCGATAATAAGGTATATGTGAAAAGCTTGTTCATCATTGCATTTGTTAAAGGTTAAAAACTCGCCTGTAAACCGAACATAAAGGTGCGCGTGCGTGGGTACACATCGAGCTCCTCAAATCCGGGTGCTAAGCCGTTGATATTGATTTCGGGATCAAGACCGCTGTATTTGGTGAAAACGAAGAGATCTCGTCCGGTTGCATACACACGGATATTTTTAAATGGGCCGATCCATTTTTTATTAAAAGTATAACCCAAACTAATGGCATCTACCTTTAGGAAGTTTCCGTTTTCGAGCCAGTAATCGCTCAATTGTTTTTCACCTTTTACATTGGCAAGTTCATCATAAGCGCTTTTCAATACATTCCTACCGGTCACATTAGCTATGCCATAGTACATTTTGGTCATGTTAAACACATCATAGCCTAACCAACTGCGGAGATAGATGCTGGCGTCCCAATTTTTATAGGATATGGCATGATTCCAAGATAACTGTAATTTCGGGATACCATTGCCGATGAAGCGTTTATCATCGAGTTTTTTATCACTTGCCGGAATGACTTCGTTGTTTTTGTTATATAACAGCCATTGACCATCGTCGGTGAAGCCTGCAAATTGCCAGATATAGAATTGGCCAATCGCTTCACCGGGATAAAGGCGTACTGCAGTACCCGGAGATCCAGGTGCGGGGAAGTTTTTATCGTCCATAAAGGTCTGGCTGCCCCAGAGTGTGCGCAAGTTACTTTTATTATGAGAGGCCACAAGGGAAGTAGTGTAAGTCCAATCGTTCTTGTTTACTACATTGTAATTTAATTCAAACTCGAAACCTTGGTTTTCCATGCTGCCCACGTTCATGGTTGTTTTATCATGGATGGCGGGCGGTTGTGATACACTGATTTCATAAATCAGATTGTCTATAACCCGCTTATAGTAGTCGAACCGACCACTTAATTTATTATTCAGAATGGTGAAATCCATTCCGACATTATATTCTTTTTTGATTTCCCAACGGATATTCGGGTTTTGGTTGTGTTTAACACCAAAAGTACGGTTCCAGTTTCCGGCGAACGGCCACCAGGTGTCGGCCGAATACATCCGGGTTGATACCTCGGCACCGAAACCTTCGTTGCCGGTTTCACCGTAACCAGCGCGGATCTTGATGTCGTCAATAAAAGAAAGCTTACGCATGAAAGGTTCCTCGCTGAGTCGCCAACCTGCCGATACACCGGGGAAGGTGCCCCAGCGATTTCCGGGAGCGAATTTGGAAGAGCCCTCGTGACGGAGATTGGCTGTGATGATATAACGATCTTTGAACGAATAATTAACGCGTCCGAAGAAAGCGGCCAGTTTAACCCATGGGTCCTTCCAAGAGCCTAAACCCGCACGGCCATCAGCCAGCCAGGTACCTGAACCCATATCGTGTTCTTCCAGCCCATCAACCGGAAAGTTGGAGTTTTCCGCCCAGAACCCCTGTCCGTTGAAGTCCTGATAACTGTAACCGGCTACCGCGGTGATCTGATGGTTTTCGAAACGCTTGCTATAGTTTACTGTCCACTCGACTATACGGTCTTGCCAACGTTTGTATTCTTGTTTGGCATAGCCATCCACATTTTGTTCACGCGAGACACGGTGCTGCGCCGAACGGAAGAAGCTGGGATGTTCGCTGTTGTTTTTGATACCCACCATAGCGGTTGTATAAAGGTCTTCCGTCAGGTTTACTTTTAAGGTGGCATTGGCCAGTAGGTAGCGATATTGATTTTGTTTTTTACGTAACATCACTTCTGCCAAGGGATTCCAGGTATTATAGCCTCCGGTTAAGACATTATAGCCAGAGGGATCCGATGGGTCGTATGGTGAGATAGTGGGGTCTAAGCCAATGGCGATATTATAGAGGCTGTTGTTTTCATCACGGAAGTTGCCTGGCGCACTGTTCCCGGGGAAATCGGCATCTACTTGATTGTAACTGGCATTGGTGCTCAATTCCGCACGTCCATCGAAGAATTTGAAATTGGTATTGACCCTTCCACCAATTTCCCCGCGTTGCGAACCAATTGATATACCTTTGGCGTCGCGTTTGAAAAAGGTGGTGTATACATTGGCGTTTTCGGAACCACCACTTACATTTACCACTTGGCGGTGACTGAAGGGATTTTTATTTGTGATGACGTCATACCAGTCGGTACGAGCGCCATTGTCTTCTCCAAGGCCATGGGCAAGGTATTCTTCTGCTGAAAGGACATCGGGTCGTTTACGAACACTTTCAATAAAATACTCCGATGTAAAGTTAACGGTTGCCTTACCGGGTTGTGGTCGCTTGGTAGTAACCAAAATCACGCCACCGGAGGCTCGTGTACCGTAGATTGCAGCAGCCGATGCATCTCGAAGTACGTTAATGGATTCAATATCTTCTTTGGCAACGGAATTGATATCGCCCCCGGGAACACCGTCAATAACGACTAAAGGTCCTTGTGAGGCCTTGACCGAATTGACACCACGGAGCTGAATGGAAACGCTGGCGTTCGGATCAGAGCCATTATTGGAAGCGATGTTTAGACCTGGAACCTTTCCCTGAATGGCCAGTAGTGGCGATACCGTACCGGCAACCAAATCACGCTGCTTTAAGTTGGATACTGCGCTGGTAAGCTCACGTTTATCCAACGAGCCATAACCAACCACCACCACTTCTTCCAAGTTGTTTGCATCTTCTTGTAATTGAATGTTTAGATTTTGCTGATCGGTAACAGCAACTTCTTTGGTAATGTAACCAAGCGATGAAATAACGAGGGTTACCGGTACCTGGGGTAAGGCGAGCTCAAAGAGCCCATCTTGATTGGTTGATGTACCTCCCTGCATGCCTTTAATTTTAATACTGGCACCGATCAGTGGCATTGTTCCGTTTACATTCGTGATCTTTCCACGGATCGTCCGCTGCTGAAGCGATGTTTCATAAGCTGACCGAATAACCGGTCGGGCAGCTGCATAAAGGCTTTCCCTAGCCACTGCGCAGCTGAGAATGGGAATGCTGCATAGCGCAATCCATTTGCTGTGTTTTGTCATAAATTTAAGATTTGTTTTGTGTTTATAATGATGTTTAACTAATGGGCACCAAGTTGTTATTCTTCGTAATATGCAATAGAAAATGCTTGAAATCGGTTAAAGGGTCGGTTACAAATGAGGTAATTCGTCGGTTTTTCATTTCGTTCTAAAAAGCTTGGTTAGCTAGCTTACATATGTTGATTCGCTACGAATAGTTTCTTTTTGTTCCTAATTCGATTTAGCAAATGTTTTGCAATATTACGAATTATTTCTTTTTGCCGAGGATAAGGTGTGCCTCTAATCAAATTCCCATATCATTTTTACATTAGCGATCAGTATGAGAAGAGGTTAGGACCTTATGTATATCGATTGGTTAATGCCTCCGGATCCGCTGCCTTAAAATGAAAAACGCCCAGCTTTTGGGGATGCTTGGACGTTTTTCTATTTTTAATCAACCTAAACCTTACTAATAACTAATCAAAGCTTGTGCCAAAAGAAGAATCGCTTTTGTAACAGATTTGTAGCAATCTGCTGTCGGCGATCAGCCATCGGCAGTCAGCTTTGGTTTATGTTAGTCTACTTGCCAGTAGGCAGGTGTCACTGTCACTGCTACTACTTCACTACTTCCAAATACCGTCCGAGCCAGTACGGGAGTAACCAAATATCACCCGCACTAAACTCTTCCGTTCCGTTGCTATCTTCATCCAAAATAAAGGTTGTTCGATTATGTCGGTGGACGGGGCGCTCTTTGGGCGAAAGAACGGCATCCGTGCTTTGATTCATAAAATTCTCCTCCAAGTGCCTGATATCTTTTCGGACACTGTTCGTCACTTGCCAGTTGATCAGATCCAAGGGGAATTCGCGCAAAAACCATAGGGATGCATCCCTGTCAAAGTTCTTTTCGCCAACCATAGCAGCGAAGAAATTCCACAGCGCATCTTTTTCCGGTCGTTCGAATTCCCAGTGATCCAGAATTGCTTTTCGAAAATTATTCTTTAATGTATCATTTAAGGCATAGCGATACAAGCCCCAATAGCCTAAAAAATACATCTCATCGTCGGAGTGATTCCACCTTTCAGAAAGCATCTTGCTATAATCATCAGCTTTTTCATCGGCTTGTCCAATACCTTTCATCGGCCGCATCAGGTTTTCATAGTATCCGTGCCTGTCCATTAATTCCCACGCCTTATCTCGGTATTTTTCTTTTTTAGTGAAGTAATAGGCTGATTGTAACATGGATATGATGTTGGACGAGTTTAATTTTCGATCGCCTATGTTTGTCGGAAATTGATTGACATAAGCGGGGTTCCACTTCCCCCACAACGTCGGCTTTCCGTCATGGTCGACAAGATAAAGATCGTTAGCCACAATATGCGACATCAGGGAATCCATCAGTGTAACGGCTTTTTCTTTCACCCAAGGGTCGTTTACCACCTCGGCCAGCACCGAAAAAACAAAAAGATGACCAATTGCCTCATCACTACTGGTAGTGGATTTCCAGCTCCACCGACCATCAGGCGCATCCAACCAAACCTTGCTATCGGCAAGATCTGTCTTGTGACCGATTCGTTCGAATGATCGTGATGGAAAGCCTTTTAAAGGATTCACGCTATAAAGGCGCTCCATGGCCAATAAAGATTCGCGGCAATTCAGCAAGGCATCGGAATCTTTGGTCGTAGCGTAACGGAAGGCCTCCGCTGCCAGATACATAGACGTCCATAAACCGTCATTATCAGAATCGGACAAAATGCCTGTTCGTAAATTTCCTTCCTTCAAGCCTTTCAGTGTTGCATTCAAACCGTATCGAATATGCCGCTCGCGCACTTGTTTGTCATAATAGGCGGCTTTCTCTTCCAAGCTCATTGCTTTATGGTGCAAGCGGGCCAAACCTTTGTTCGTAGCTATTAACACCGTTGATTCCGGCCCTTTGGCAAGCGAATATACCGTGTCGCCGGGCAACCAGCGGCCACTTTGATAATAATCAAAAGCCCCATTCTCCTGTTGCCTAAAGGCCCCGTGCATCGATCCAAACCAAAGCGTTCCATCGACATACTGAACTGTGTTCACCGGTTGCGCCGGCAGCCGATCATCCCAGTTGCGTTGCTGTATCATCCTCACTTGTCCATCCGTTGACTTTTCTATACTGAATAGGCTATACCGATCTGATTTGGCAAGGACCAGTAGTTTTCCGGTTTCATTAAGCGTAAAGCAGCTAAAATCACTCCCCCGATAAACGGTGTGTACCTGCTTGTTTTGTAAACTATAATTATATAGGGCCTGATTACTGAGCATCCAAAAAAGCTGATTTCGCGTGTCATAGTGTACGGCTTTAATTTTATCATCTACGCGAGCATTTGCGAGCACTTTTCCATCCATCGCATAACATCTGATCTGTTGCCCATCGGTCAGAAAAACGTTTCCCGTTTCGTCCATTTCCAAAAATTTTGCCTTTGGCAAGTGATGTTTAAATAAACAGGTTCCTGCCCAGGCATTGCTATAAACCAGTTGGTTGGTCAGGTACACAAAATTGTTTTGATATAGGATGATATCTCTAAAAGTTTCCAAGGAGTCGTAACGATACGTGATGTCGGCCGATAGCCTGCCTGGAAAGAGCAATTTGCCATCAAAAGGTTTTAATAAACGACCTGCCTGCAAAAATTGAATCCGCCCATTTCGATCACTCAAAACTTTCGCATTATTCGTTTTTCGATCATGGGTGTAATATTTTATGGCATATTCCTGTTTGAACCGATCCTGGGCAATAGCCGTTCGCCATCCAAAAGGTTGAAGAGCCAAACATAGAAGCAACACTTGGTAAATCTTCTTTTTATTTAATATCATCGGGAGAAATTTTTAAATACTTTATTGATTTTTTATCGCTTGTCACATGGTAAGAATAGCTGAGGTGGATAAAGCCATCGGTCGATTGGACGATTGACGGGTAAGAACAGGAAAGTTTTTTCTTGTCGTCTGCTTCAAGCGGGGTGCTGAGTTTCCAGGAAGTGCCTTCGTCCTCGGATAAATACAAACTGAGTTGATAGCGTCCATCATCCACATCGTTACCTACCAATAGCCACCGCCCATCGAGCAAGCGAATGACCTCCACACTGGCGGTATTGGGAATCTCCGTTTTTCTTGCTACCGTCCATGTTTCACCGCCATCCATCGAGATGCTTTGTTGAATTCGTGCGGGTGCATCCCCGCTGTCGCGCATATAAGCTATAATATCGCCCTGTTTCCGTCTTATTAATGCGGGTTGGATGTTTCCCCGGCCCGCGATAGGTTTACTTGGTCGCCAACTTTTTCCATCGTCTTCGGATATGGCGATGAGAGAGCAGTTAAAGCCATCGGAATATAAAGGCAACAATATTTTATGGTCGGCCAATAGCAGGGGTTTAATGCGTGTCATCCAACCGAAGCTACGTTTGGCGGGATCTTGTGCATTGGTTACGATCATTTCATCATAACGTGGTGCGTAGGCTGCCCAGCCATGTTGTTGATCGGACAACATCGATAACTTCTCCTTAAGTTCCTGCACAAAACTGCTATCGGGTTTTAAGAGTATATTGTCCTGCCAGCCCCAGTTGGGGGCCGCACTACCTTCATATTTATCAGCTACGCGATAACGCAAGATCGACTGCTCCCAACGGTTCGCCTGTACGGCAATCCACGCGAGATACAACTGCTTTTTGTGATTCAAGAACAATACAGGATTGCAATCCGGGATACCTTTCGTATCGGCCATTAGAAAAGGCGTGGACCAAGTTTTGCTTCCTGCGCGCTTTCTGGATCCCATAATGCAAACATCATCGGCCCCTCGTTCTCCACTGCCATAAAACCAGGCAGCCAATACATCTCCGTTCGGTAAAACGGCCAAACTACTACCATGGACATGTTTTGCCTGCAAAGGAAAAATCAGGGTCGCTTCCGCCACTTTAGGTTGTGCTCGAAGCGTTATACTGAATAATAAAAAGATCGCATAAAAAATGAAATGATGTCGCATCATATGCAGGTTTGTCTTAAGTTAGCACCTTCACCAATCGGATGCTCATTATATCATACGTGGCAATATTCAAATCGGGCTACTTGAAATCAAAATTTTAGGATTGACGCAGATTGAGGTTTATTAAGCGCAAAATGCGTCACCAAGGAGGAGCTTTCACCGATAATTTCGTTGAACAATCAAATTAAACAGCTTATGTCAACGGACCTACATGTAACGCTCCTGCAGCAGGTGAAGCAGGGCGACAACAATGCCTTCAATCAATTGTACAAAGCCTACAAACTGGATGCTTTTAAATTTGCCATGCATATGCTTCGCGATACGGAAGAAGCAGAAAATATGGTGCATGATCTCTTTACCAAGATCTGGCATAACAAAAACAGGATAAAGCCCGAACAGAACTTCCGTTCCTTTTTATTTACTTGCCTGCGTAATCTCGTGCTCGACCACATCAAGCGCGAAAAACGAAATCGCATTGCTTTTCAATCCTATATCAACGAAAGTTGCCAAAAAGAGGACCCCATTGGTGTAAGGGAGCGGCGTTATCGTATGATCCAAACCGCGATGAATGCCTTAAGCGATAAACGACGGGAAATTATTTATATGTGTTTTGTAGATGGTAAATCCTATCAGGAAATAGCGGACAGTTATTCCATCTCCAAGAATACGGTCAAAAATCAGCTGGTAAAAGCAAAGCAGTTATTACGCGATCAGCTAAAACCTAAAATGCTCATTGCTTAACGTTAATATTATATTAACAAAACAACAACGTATTGTTAAACAAGTAATTATTTCAAAATTACCATTGTATTTGATAGCCTTTTTTTACTTATCCGTAGTAGTATAATTGATCAGCTAACAAAATCATCTGCTGTAAAAAGGGAAAAAATCAAAATAAGGAATTTATGAAATTCAATTTACCAAGCACGCCCAAACTGCTCATTTGTTCGCTAGCGGTGCTGTACCAGCTCGGACTACCGATAAGCGCGTCGGCTTCGGTTGGGAACGGAGCCCTGACTACCGCTGCGCACGCAGATGCCGTTTCCGTCAACCGGCAGGCTATCTCTATTCAGGGCGTGGTAACTTCGGCCACCGATGGCCGGCCGTTCCCTGGTGTTAGTATTAAAGTTAAAGAAAACGGAAGCACCACTACGACCTCCATGAACGGTACCTTCCGTATTGAAGTACCCGATGAACAAGCAATTCTCGTATTCACGTTTGTCGGTTATAAAGAAGAGGAAGTACGCGTAGGTAGCCAACGTATGTTGCGCGTGGCCTTGGAAGAACGGACGGAAGGGCTGGATGAGGTGGTGGTTACCGCCTTAGGCATCAAGCGTTCGACACGCTCATTGGGCTACTCGGTAGGGGAGTTGAGCAGCAAGGATATTAACAAAGTGGCACAGGATAATGTACTCAATAGCATTACCGGTAAGGTGCCAGGCGTTAGTATCAGCTCTACGGGCTCAACCGGTTCTTCCGTTAGCATGGTCATTCGGGGAGCAAAATCCTTGAGTTCGGATAACCAACCGCTCTTCGTAGTGGATGGTGTACCGATTGCCAACACGATTAATAATGTCAGTCAGGTAGGTACCGACAACAACGTAGATTATGGTAATGCCTTGGCCAGCCTGAATCCAGATGATATTGAAAGCATTTCGATCTTGAAAGGGCCGAGTGCCGCGGCGCTCTATGGTTCACGGGCGGGCAATGGCGTGGTATTGATCACCACCAAAAGTGGTAGCGGTTTAGATAAGGTGCAAATTAATGTGACCAGCAATACGGTATTCGATGTGCCGTACAAATACCTGGATATGCATCATCGCTTCGCCGCAGGGGTTATTCCTTTTACGCCGGAAAGTACTCCTAATGGGACGCTCACCATTGAAGAAGGATCGGCAGGCGCTTTAGGCCCCGAACTTGACCGTGGCTATCAAGCCATTCAATGGAACAGTCCGCTAGACGCGGAGGGTAACCCTGTCGCCATGCCGTTGGTCTCTCATCCGAACAATATCAAAGAATTTGTACAAACGGGTATTACCTCTATTAATGGGGTGTCCATCGCTAACAATACGGAGAAGATTACTTATCGGATTTCTTATTCTAATATGATGAATCGAGGCCTTATTCCGAATAGCGATCTGAGTCGGAATTCACTGAACCTCAATAGCAGCTTGAAATTGACCGATAAACTTAAGCTCAGCTCGCAAATTGATTTCAGTCGTAATGGCTCTGATAATCGGCCCGCAGGTAACCGAGGTACCAATCCCCTTCAATGGGCTTATGCCGTAGCACCTCATATTAATATTTTGGATTTAAAAGACTATTGGCTGCCCGGACAAGAGGGGGTGGTGCAGCGTTCGCAAAGTTTGGGCGACTATGATAACCCGTATTTTCTGGCCTATGAAGTGAACAATGCCTTTAAGCGCGATCGCGTTTTCGGTAATATACGTGCCGATTGGCAAATTACGCCCGAAATAAGTTTAATGGGACGCTATGCACTCGATCTTTATCACGAAAAGAGAGAAACCAAAGTTCCGTATAGCTATTCCAATGATCCGAAAGGAGCCTACGGTATCACTAACTTAAATAACCTGGAACAGAATATTGATTTCCTCGCTAGTTATCAGAAACGCTTTAACGATGTGAGCTTTAATACGTCAATAGGCGGAAACACCCGCTATCAGCGCAATGAAAATGTCATCAATGCCTCGATTAATGGAAGCGGTTTAACAATACCCAACTTATATACCTTATCCAATATCGCTCCGACAAGTTTACGTTACAACAGTTACATCGGTGAAAAAGCCATTCACAGTATATATGGATTAATTAACGTAGGTTACAAAGATTTCATTTATCTGGATTTAACTGCGCGAAACGATTGGTCGAGCACCTTGCCAAAAAACAATCGTTCCTATTTTTACCCTTCCGCCTCCTTAAGTGTATTATTGAATGATGCTTTTAAATTACCCGATCAGATCGATCTGTTGAAATTGCGCGGTGGCTGGGCGAGAGCCGGTAATGACACGAGTCCCTATAACTTGATCAACGTTTTACAAAATATGGACCCCTGGGGTAATGTGGTTCGCCTTGGCTCTTCGAGCGCTTTACTCATCCCCGACCTGAAGCCGGAGCAAAGTACATCCTACGAAGGTGGTTTGGATTTTGCCTTATTTAATAATCGATTACGTTTTGCCGGCACCTATTATAAAGTGGATAATCGGAACCAGATTATTCCCATTCAATTGCCCAGCTCCAGTGGTTATACCTCTAAAAACATCAATGCCGGCTTATTGGTAAGCAAAGGGTGGGAACTCAGTTTAGGCGGCACACCGATCAAGTCGACCAACTGGAATTGGGATATCAATGTCAACTGGTCGAGAAACAGAACACGCATTATGGAATTATCAGATGGCTTGGAATACTATGAGTTATGGTCGGACGCCAAGGGCGGTGCCCGTACCTATATAGGGGATGAAATTGGTGATCTCTACGATGCGGAACTCGTTACAGTGAAAGACGTTAATTCGCCTTATTATGGTTATCCGATCCTCGACGAAAATGGCTCCTGGCAGAGTATATCGATGACCAATACACGCACCAAAATCGGTAATTTCAATCCCGATTTTAGCATCGGCTTACAGTCGGGCCTTAGCTATAAACGCTTTAGCCTGAATTTCTCACTCGAATGGCGTAAAGGAGGCAAATTCGTTTCCCAAACCTATCGCTATTATGAATCGGACATGAAAACGCAGCGCTTCCTTGACCAGCTGATCAATCCAAATGGTATGAGCGGGCAAGCGCTACGTGATTACCTGGTGAACAATGACCTGGTGGTTGTGCGTGGCAACCAGTTCCGCATTGTGGGCGGACCAACCCCCGAAAGCGGTGGGCTTCCTTTTACAATGGAAGGGCAGACCTATAACTTCGGCGCTTTTAACCCCGGTGTTATCGCACAATATGATGACGATGGCAATATTGTTGGCTATACCGAAAATTTGGGGGGCGAAGGTACTAAAATCATACCCTTGAGCGATAATTACCCTTGGGACTTTATGAGCGCTGCTACCTTTGATGCCGACTTTATAAAGCTCCGGGAAATCTCGCTTGGTTATGAGCTACCTGGCAACTTCGTTAAAAAGCTGGGTATGCAATCGGCCAACGTTTCCATCTACAGTCGTAATATTATCTTATGGACGAAATCGAAAATCGGGATCGACCCCGAAACGGCTTTTCAACCCGGAGCCGGAACACAGGCAGGTACCCAGTTCAAACAAGGGATTGAACGCTATAATGTAAACCCGTGGGTCATGCCGATCGGTTTCAAAATAGCAGTGGTTTTTTAACCTAATTAGTTATCCAACAAGAAATAAAGCCATGAACAACGTAATAAAAACGCCGGTCGCTTACTTACTCTTGATAGCAATACTCTTGTTTTCCTGTAAGAAGCTGGACGATCTGAATGTGAATCCCAATGGGGTAGATGAAACGGCGGTGAATCCTAACCTTATTTTGCCAACGATATTGAGCGAAACAGGGAAGCTGTATACCAATTTAGGCTATCAGGATATCGCCGGTGTTGTGCAACATACGCAGAAAGATGCTTGGTTTGAAAGCCACAACGATTATGATTGGGCGGGCAGCCAAAGCTGGACAGACTACTACAATATTTTACGTAACACCCAACTTCTCATGAACCGTGCCGAAGAAAGTGGACAGGCCTTTCATCAGGGCGTTGGCTTGGTGATGAAAGCCTATGTCTTTGGGCTTATTGCCGATTTATGGGGTGATGCGCCTTACACCGATGCGTTAAAAGGGAATTTAAACGACCCACAGTATCTTACGCCCAAATATGATACCCAGGCCGATATTTATCATGGCATTTTAGCCGAATTGGAAACCGCTAACAATTTACTCTCGCAACCGGCTTCTTCTTATACGGGTATCGAAGCGGCGGCGGATCTGTTCTATAATGGTGATCCAGCGGCTTGGCGGCGTTTTGCCAATTCACTGGCCTTGCGTTATTATATGCGTCTTTCGGCTAAGGAAGCCTCTTTTGCGCAGGCAGGCATAGAGAAAATCGCAACGAATCCGGATCAATACCCGCTGATCTTAGCGGCGGATGAAGATGCTGCGATGAGCTACCCCGGTACCACAAGCGCCAATGCCTGGCCTAGTAATACCGAGATTGACGATACGGGTGGGTCGAATTTCCGTCGATTGAAGATGTGTGCCACTTTGGTAAACACCTTGCAGCAACTGGATGATCCCCGCCTGACGATATGGGCCCAAAAAGTGGAGATTCCTTTGGTTGTTGATGCCACTTTACCCCCGCGCACCGATCGCATTAGCAATGGGAAGCGATACTTGTCGCCCGATATGGTAGCCAATACCTCCGTTGATACCGATCCGGATTATGTAGGTATTCCGCCTTCTTACTCCAATTTGCCATCCAGTTATAATTTAAACCCAACACCGGGGCAGACCTCATTTAATCCCCATGTTTCTTACTTAAACGAGCGCTATCGGAAAGCTTCCGGACCTTTACTAAAGGCACGGCTCCTTTCAGCAGCCGAGGTGCATTTTATACTGGCTGAGGCTTCACTGAAGGGATGGAATACGGGTAATGCCGCCGAACATTATAATGCGGCCATTGAGGCTTCTTTAGATGCCTGGCAGCTAGCCGCCAATTATAATGCGTATATTGAAACAGAAGGAGTTCGTTTTGATGGGTCGCTTGAACAGCTGATTACCCAAAAGTGGATTGCTAGTTGGACGGCCGCAACGGAGGCTTGGTTCGATTTTCGAAGAACCGGTTACCCTCGGTTGCAAGCGGGGCCGGTAGCGCTTAGGCGGGCCCTTCCCTTGCGCTTTTATTACATGCAGGATGAAATCAATATGAACGGGCAACATGTACAAGAGGCTTTAGATCGATTATCGACCACCGCTTTTTCACAGGCTGATGGTAAAAACAGTGCTTGGTCGAAATGCTGGTTGTTACAAGATACCAATAATCCTTACTAATTAAATTGCGAGAATGAAACAGCGCTTACTGACGGGAATTTTTCATGTGTTTTTTTATATAGGGCTCAGTTTTGCCCAAACTGCTGTGACGCCCCAAAATGCGTTGCAGCAGTATCTAAAGAAAGAAGATGATACGTATAGATGGATCATACACGATACCTTGAGCCTTGGCAACGAGACGAAGGTATATCGCTTGCTACTCACTTCTCAAACCTGGCGAAACATCGTTTGGACGCATCAGCTCAGTGTAATTGTACCGAAAAATTTAAAGCAAAGTGCTGCCTTATTATTTATCAGTGGCGGTTCGCTGGATAAGGGACAGCCAAGATGGACCGATAAGCAGGATGCGTTAACAGTGAACCTAAGCTCCCTTGCAGAAAAAAATGGAGCCTGTGTAGCGCTATTGAAACAAACACCCAACCAACCGCTATTCAATGGGCTGACAGAAGATGCGCTCATTTCTTATACCTTTCATCAGTTTCAGAAAGAGGGCGACTACACATGGCCTTTACTTTTTCCCATGGTAAAAAGTGCTGTTAAAGCCATGGATGCGGTTACGGAATTCACTGAAAAACATACGATGGTGCCTGCTGATCGTTTTGTGGTGTCAGGCCTTTCCAAACGGGGATGGACAACTTGGCTGACAGGGGCCAGTGATCAACGCGTCATAGCAATTGCTCCAATGGTGATTGATGTGCTGAATATGCCCGTAAGTCTGGATTATCAAATTGAAACCTGGAAAGAATACAGTGTTGAAATTCAGGATTATGTAAACTTAGGTATTCCGCAGCAGGCAAAAAGTGAAGCCGGCGCTACACTCCTGCAAATGGTTGATCCCTATAGTTACCGACAGGCGTTGAAAATGCCTAAAATGATTTTTATGGGTACCAACGATCCTTATTGGGTGGTTGATAATATAAAACACTATTACGATAGTATCCCGGGAACCAATTTGCTGCATTATGTACCTAACGTAGGGCATAATTTGGGAGACGGACAAGATGCCTTTAATGCGTTGAATGCCTTTTTTGCCTTAACGCTCCGGGATGAAGGATACCCGCCTGCCGAATGGCAAATCAATACTGAAGGGAAGAAAGTAAATTTGGCGTTGAAAATTCTTCCCGATAAGCTACAGGGTATAAAAGTTTGGGAAGCCTCCTCTAAAGATGCTGACTTACGCAATAATGTATGGTTATTCAGCCAAAAGAACTACGTGGGAAACGAGGCTCAGCTTCATTATTCCTTTGACTTTCCCAGCGCGGGCTATAAGGCATTTTTTGTGGAGCTGCTCTATCCCGATCCTACGGGAAGCACCTATGGGCAGTCGAGCCGGATCTTTGTAATGGATAGCCTTGGATTGGTAGAAAGTCATCAACACGGTCATCTGGAAGCGACGCTGAAGGCTTTGGCGGAACCACATCGGAATAAAATCTTAGTGGCCGCGCATCGCGGAGTACATCACGAAGTACCGGAAAACTCGCTTGCAGCCATTGAAGCCGCCATTAAACAGGGTGTAGATATTGTTGAAATAGACGTAAAGGTAAGCAGCGATGGTATTCCTTTCTTGATGCATGATCAAACCATCGACCGCACAACGAATGGAAAGGGGGATGCGGAAGGCTTTACTTTTCAGGCGCTAAGCCGATTACAGTTGAAGCACCGGGGCAAACAAACCAGCTACCATATTCCCACCTTGGAAGAAGCTTTACAGCTCGCAAAGGGGAAAATTGTACTGGATCTGGATCTTAAAACAGATAAGTTGGATCCCATCCTGCATACCGTTGCCAAAGTAAAAGCACAGCGGGAAGTGATCTTTTTCGACAGTGATTACAAGCAGTTGGCAAAAGTAAAGGCTGCCAACTCCTCACTTAAACTAATGCCGAGATCACATGATCTAAAAGAAGCCGACAAAGCGCTCGCGCTGTTTGAGCCAAGCATTGTGCACCTGGACGAAAGTTTTTATACCAATACCGTAACAGCTCATATCAAAAACAAGGGTGCCAACGTTTGGATGAATACCTTGGGTGATCTGGATAAAATGATCGCACAACAAGCGGACCTAAGCGAGTTGGACAAGTTTCTTGCAAAAGGCGCCAATATTATACAAACAGACGAGCCCGAAAAACTATTACGCTATCTCAACGGTAAAGAGAAGCGATAAAAAAACAAGAAAATGAATAAAAGATTTCTATTTTTCTTCCTTTGCGGCTTTTATTGCTACAGCTGCTTTGCACAGACGGAGGCGCTTAAACGACCAAAACTAGTGGTGGGCTTGGTTGTCGACCAAATGCGCAGGGATTACCTTTATCGTTTTTATGATCGCTATGGAGAAGGCGGCTTCAAACGCATATTACGAACCGGTTTTAGCCACGGGAATGACAGACATTCGGCCTACGTTGGCAGCACTATTACATATACAAGAACCCAACGGGAATGTTGGCCACCCGTTGATTGATTTATTAAACCTACCCTAATGACGTCTTTTTCGACTGTATTGAAATTACAATTTGGCCTCCTAGCTTGTCTGCTAACGGCTAGCTGCAGGCAAGCTTCAACCGCATTGCCTATTGCCGAAAATGTGCTCGATTCAGGCTGGGTGATGGCTCCGAGCCAAGTGGTCGGCGACGAAGTGGACAAGGTATTGGAACACACGGCGGAAAATGATTGGTATCCGGCCTTGGTACCAGGCACCGTGCTTGGGGCATTGGTAGAAGCAGGTGTTTACCCCGATCCTTTTATAGGCACGCGCATGGATAGTATTCCTGCGCAAGTCTTTCAATCACCTTGGTGGTTCAAAAAGTCGTTGTATATCCATAACTTAAATTCGGAAGAACAGGTCATCCTTTATTTAGACGGCATCAACTATCGCGCGGATATTTGGCTTAACCAGCAGTTAATTGCCGATAAGGACAGCATCTACGGTGCCTTCCGACAATTTGCGTTGCCGGTGAGCCGCGCCATTAAAGAAGGCGAAAACCAACTGCTCATTAAGATTTATCCACCACAGGTGCGCGATTTTTATATGGGCTTCGTAGACTGGGCGCCCACACCGGCCGATCACTTTATGGGCATCTTTCGCGATATCCGGCTGAAGCGCAGCGGATCCGTTTTTATAGAAGACGTTTTTGTTGAGAGCGACTTTGATGTTTGCGATACCAGCAATGCGGAACTCAAGGCGCAAGTTGCATTAAGAAATGCAAGCGACAGGCCCGAGCAAATCACCTTGGCCCTTCGTATTGCCGGCCAGCAGCTAAAAAAACAGATCGTTCTCGAACCCTTCGCCCATCGGATAGTTTCGTTTGACCATCGTGACTTCCCACAGCTTCAAATAAAAAATCCAAAGCTCTGGTGGCCTAATGGCTTAGGAGCACCATCTCTTTATAAAGCAGCTGTAAAACTCTACAATAAAAACCAAGAGCTTTCTGATAGCAACTACCTCACGTTCGGGATCCGCAAAATCGAAACTTATCGAAACAGCAACCAGGGGCGACATTATAAAATAAACGGTCGTGATATACTCATCAAAGCTGCGGGTTGGGTAGATGATCTTTTTTTGCGTTATCTTCCCGATAAAGATCGTGCACAAATTCAATATGTGCAGGATATGGGGCTTAACGCCCTTCGTTTGGAAGGGGTATGGGCTAATAATCAGCATCTATACGATCTTTGTGACCAGTACGGCATTCTAGTGATGCCCAGATGGAGCTGCCAATGGGAGTGGCCGGATTATTTGGGTCTGCCACTCGAGATGAAAGCAGGGGACGAAAACCTGCCCATCAATGAAGGGGTTGAGCGCTACGCCATCAAGCTGATGCCGAAAGAAAAAGATTTATTAGCGACTTATTTCCGCGATCAGGTCAAATGGTTGCGCAACCATCCAAGTATTCTCACCTGGCTTGGTGGAAGTGATGCCATGCCTCCTCCCGATCTGGAACAACGTTATCTGGACACCTTGGCAAAATATGCGCCTACTACGTCGTTTCTGATCTCTGCGGGTGAGTTTACCAGTACAATATCGGGAAAATCGGGCATGAAAATGAACGGACCCTATCAATACGTGCCTCCCGTATACTGGTACGAGGACAAAAAATTAGGAGGTGCCTACGGTTTCAACTCGGAGGTCGGTCCAGGCCCACAAATCCCGCCCATTAAAAGCATCGAAAAAATGATTCCACCGGCATACCGTTGGCCGGCTGACAATGCGGTATGGAACTACCACTCCGGACGCAAGGATTTTGCTAGCCTGTCTATCTACCTAGAGGCCTTGCAAAAGCGATATGGCCCTAGTCCTAATCTGGCAACGCTGGCTTTTAAAGCACAACTGTTAAATTATGAGGCGATTCGCCCAATGTTTGAAGCACATGTTATGAATAGAAAACAGGCAGGAGGTGTGGTTCAGTGGATGTTAAACTCGCCTTGGCCCGAATTTTACTGGCAGCTATATGATTATTACCTGATGCCAAATGCTGCTTACTTTGGTACGAAGAAGGCCTTGCAACCCATCCTCCCCTTATATAACTATCATGATAGATCGATTTACCTCAGTAATGATACGCGGCAAGATTTACGGAAACACCAATTGCTTGTACAAGTATACAATCTGCAGTCACAGTTGATCAGCCGGCAGGTAATACCAATTGATCAAATGAAAGCAAATCATGTTGTTAAGCTTATAAAGGTTCCATCAGGCAAGCAAGAGCCGGTCACTTTCCTGCATTTAGCCGTTTTGAATGAGCATGGACAAGCCGTAGCCGACAATTTTTATTGGCTGAGTGCGCAGATGGACACACTGGATTGGAACACCTATTCTTGGTTTTATACACCGAGCAAGGAATTTGCAAATTTTCGTCCCTTATCTGAATTACCGCCTGTTAAGCTCGAAATGGCTAAGAAATTTTTACGGAATGAAGGAGCCTATCAAGTATGGCAAATAACACTAAAGAACACAAGTGACAAGCTTTCCTTTTTCAACGAATTACAGTTAATGAATGAGTCATTGACGGATAATGTATTGCCTGTTTTATGGTCTGATAATTACCTTTCTCTTCTCCCATATGAGGTTAAAATGATCACGGTCCGTTATCCAGAGGATCAGAACGCCCGGATTCAATTGCAATCGGTCAATGGGGAAGTAAAGATATTTTAGTTTACCTCCTTAGCTGTTGTCTCTTACGAAAGACGAAAGGGCTGCAACCATAGATCTGTTTAAACTGGCGTGCTACATTTTTGCTGTCCTCGTAACCCAAATCGAGCGCAATCTCATAAATTGCATGATCTGTTTGTAGGATTTTTTCGGCAAATTTTTCCATCCTTAAGGTCGAAATATACTTGTAGATAGGCATTCCCGTACATTCCAAAAATCGTTTCTCCAATACACGCCTGGATAAAGGAATCACCTTTAATACATCTTGTACACACAGGTTTTTCTCAATATTATGATGGATATACTTTAAAGAAGCCGCCACTTGGATGTCGTTAGTTGCATAAATATCGGTGGATTGGCGAGTAATAATCTGCAGTGGTCCGACATAAATATCTTCACCATTATAGGTGTCTGTCAGGATCATTTGTTCCATCCTATGTGCCGCTTGATACCCGCCCTTCTCTGCATTTAGTGAAATACTTGATAAGGGCGGATCGGAGAGTTCACAGATCATTTCGTCGTTGTCAACCCCTAATACGGCAATATCTTCGGGAATACGGATATGGGATAACCGACATGCTTCCGTAATATGTTGTCCCTGATTATCATCGCAGGCCATCAAAGCAATCGGTTTCGGTAGCGATTTGAGCCACCGACTCAACGCGCTGGGGCGGTAGTACCATAATTCATCGGCAGTAGGCCCGGTATGTTCAAAATAGTGTACCGAAAATCCCGCATATGCCAATCGCTGTTCAAATCCTGTAGCCCGTTCTCGCGACCAGACAATATCTTTGAACCCATAAAAAGCAAAGTGGGTAAAGCCCTTTTTTAAGAAATATTCTGCGGCCATGGCACCTGCTTCAAAATAGCCTCCGGTGATATTGGGAATGTTATGAAAACGCTCCTTAAAATCCTGCGCGATAACTTTAATATTGGCATCCAGTAACCGGTCGATTTCCGGATCATTGTATAGCTGACCAATGATTCCGTGCGCTCCCCACTCTTTTGCCCACCGCAAAATCCCTGACATGCCCAAAGTTTCCCGATGAAACAAAGGCATGGAGCAAAACAGCCATTTTCCGGACTCTTTAGCATAAGCCTTTATACCTTTCAACAGGCTCTTGCTGTATTCTTCGGCAAAATCGAGGAGCAGAATCACTTTGTAAACCATCGCTATTTAAAAATTAGTTCTTTGCCATCTATGCATCACCTCTTATGTTATTTATTGAATCAGGTTTATATCGGTAGGATTCATTTGCATGTATTTCGATTAAAAGCTTATAAATCCCGATACGCAATACGTACAATAAAGTTAAACATAAATGGCCAACACCGATCTTTTTCCCGCAAATTGTTAGACCTAAAAATTATTACATTTATGTATCTCCCATTAAATCCTAGTTCCCTTTGCAAGTACATTCATATCAAATTGGATTAAGGAGGCTGCGCCCAAAAGTGCAATATGCGAATGCTCGGAAGCCAACACGCGCACCTTTTGTAAGGTGTTGGAATAAGCAAAAGACCTCATTGACTCTTCCATGCTTTTCTTAAAAAGAGGGTAGGCCTTGGAGATGGACCCGCCTAATACGACCACTTCGGGATCGTAGGCGTAAAGCATTATTTTCAGTGCCTCGCCAACGTGAAGGCCAAACTCTTCCCAAAGCCTTATTGCCTCATGATCACCTCCAATAGCTTCTTTTGCGATCTCTTCTGCACTTTTTTGCATACGATCCATAAAAAACTGACTGCCTACATATTCTTCCAGTGTTTTATTCAGGTACGGTAAGAGTCCGATTTCGCCGGCCCCGCAATTATGGCCCATATAAAGCTGATGATTGAGTATCAGCCCTGCCCCCATACCCGTTCCGATTGTAACGCCAATAAGCGATCCTATCCCCTTTGCTACACCATAGTGATATTCGCCTAAGGTAAAGCAATTCACGTCGTTATTTATCTTCACGGGCAGGTGAAGCCGTTCCTGTACAATTCGTTTCAATTCAAGCCTTTTCCAAGCAGGAATATTCGCTACATCATATACCACGCCCTGTTCAATATCCACGACTGATGGAACGCCAATCCCGATTCCTTCAACGGCTTGGGTGGTTAGTGGTTTAATTGTTTCTATAAGTTGGTAGAGCGTAGCATCCATTGAATCCTTGTTTTGCAGTGCGCATTGATTTTGATGAATAACAACACCATTTTCTATCAATCCGGCACGAATATTAGTGCCTCCTATATCTACACCTATTACCATTTTTTCGCTGAGTTACAAAGGTTTTTGTTCATACCTTTATAATACGGGCGCATCTTCAAAATGTACTATTCAATACCTATAAATTTATCCCTTAGCGTGGTTATGCCGTTGGCACTTTCGCTTGATCATTGGATCGATTAGATTGTTCGAACAAAGAAAGCCCATTGACATGATGTTAACTTTACGGATAGGTTAAGAAATAGTTGTACGTACCGGGAAATGGCATGTTTAAGCCTGCTTGCTGTTAGCGGTTGAGGCCGCCGTAATCTCGCGTATTTTACTTATGTTTGTGTATCTCGTTATTGTAAACCCAAATATGACCAATCGATGGAATCGCTAAACGGTATTAATGCACTCACCCTCGTTTTTACGTCTATTCTCTTATTTGCCATAGCCTATCGTTTTTATGGCATTTACCTGGCAAACAAAACCTTGAAACTCAATAATCAGCATGTTACACCGGCGATTGAATTTGCAGACGGCAAAGATTATGTAGCAACCAATAAGAATGTCCTCTTTGGGCATCACTTTGCGGCGATTGCTGCAGCGGGGCCGTTGGTTGGGCCGGTTTTGGCTGCGCAGTTCGGCTATTTGCCCGGGACGCTTTGGATACTTATTGGTTGTGTGCTGGGGGGTGGCGTGCATGATATGGTCGTACTTTTTGCATCGGTACGCCATAAAGGGCAGAGCCTGGCCACCATTGCGTCCAAAGAAATTGGTAAGATTACGGGGACAGTAGCGGGCTTTGCCATCTTGTTTATTCTTATTTTAACATTGGCAGGACTGTCTTTGGCTTGTATTAACGCGATGCACGAAGCCTCGTGGTCGCTCTTTACGGTATTGATTACGATGCCCATCGCGATTATCATGGGTTTGATCATGCGCTATAAAGCAAACAGTGTCTTATTTGCGAGCATGCTAGGGGGCGTGCTATTGATTGCCGGAATTATTGGCGGTCATAGCTTGATGCAGCATGAAGCGATCAATAAGCTATTCAGCTGGGACATTGGCACCATTTCCATTGCCATACCTGCTTATGGTTTTATCGCATCGGTATTACCGGTATGGCTACTTTTAGTACCGCGAGATTATCTCTCGACTTATCTCAAGATAGGTACCATTGTGATGTTAGCCATTGGGGTTATTTTCATCCATCCCACTTTAGAAATGCCGGCACTTACTTCTTTCATCCATGGAGGTGGGCCGGTTATTGGAGGACCGGTACTTCCTTTTATTTTCATTGTGATTGCCTGCGGGGCTATATCGGGTTTTCATGCGGTAATCGCGACGGGGACAACCCCCAAAATGATTGCCCATGAACGCGAAATTCTTTTTGTAGGATACGGTGCCATGTTGGTGGAAGGTTTCGTAGCGCTGATGGCGCTGATTGCCGCCTGTACGTTGATGCCCGGGGATTATTTTGCTATCAATACGCCGAAAGAAGGATACGACGCCTTTTTAGCCGCCCATCCTGCCTTACATGGGGTCGATATCGATTACTTTTCGGAAAAGATTGGGGTAGATCTTCACGGTAGAACAGGAGGTGCCGTTTCTCTTGCCGTGGGTATGGCGCATATCTTTAATAAGATCCCGGGGATGGACACCCTTATGGCCTATTGGTATAATTTTGCTATTATGTTTGAGGCGGTTTTTATTTTAACCGCTATTGATGCCGGTACGCGTGTGGGTCGCTTCTTCTTGCAAGAGATGCTGGGCGCTGTATGGCCGAAGTTCAATGATAAGAACTGGATACCGGGAATTGTGATCAGTAGTTTGCTTTTTACTTTCGCTTGGGGTTATCTCGTTTATACCGGCAATGTAAGCAGTATTTGGCCTTTGTTCGGTATCAGCAACCAACTTTTGGCTGCTTGTGGCTTGATTGTGTGTACGACGATGCTGATCCGTTTAAATCGCGGAAAACATGCAGTCTGTGCGGCCGTACCCGGTGTTTTTATGGCTTTTATCACTTTTTGGGCAGGCTATCTGCAAATCGTTGATATCTATCTTCCTCATGGAGAATACTTGCTGGCCGGATTGGCGACGCTGGCGATGCTGCTTATGCTTGTGGTATTTATAGGAGCCTTCCGGAAATGGTATCAATTGCTGCAATTGAATAGCCATCAGACAGACTATTACGGCGAGCAGGTAAAGGAGCTTGTGGAGCGATAAGTTCTACGTTATAAGTTTTAAGTTATAAGTTTTAAGTTAGGGCTTTTGCTATTGCCAGTGCAACTAATAAGGCTGTAAGCTATAGGCGCTAAGCCGTAGGCGTTACCGAATACTGCTGCTGATCGGCTGTCAGAGGTCAGCGTCAGCTTTCAACCGCACATGGCCTATCCAGTTATAAGTTCTACGTTATAGGTTTTAAGTTAGGGTCTTAACGAGCTTTCAGTGATCAGCTATCAGTCGCACTAGCCCTTCTCATTATCACATTGGCTATTAAGCTATAGGCCATAAGCTATAAGCCATAAGCTGTAGGCGTTACCGAATACTGCTGCTGATCGGCTATCAGAGGTCAGCTTTCAGCTTTCAGTCGCGCTAGCCCTTTTCATTATGACATTGACTATTAAGCTATAGGCCATAAGCTATAAGCTGTAGGCGTCACCGAATACAGCTGCTACTGCAACCATTTAACGACTCAACCATTCAACTACTTCTTAGCGACTCAACCATTTAACTACTCAACTATTCAACTTATTCTTAGCGACTCAACTATTTAACTACTCAACTATTTAACGGCTCAACTATTTAACTACTTCTTAACGACTCAACTATTCAACTACTTCCCTAGGCATCCATTGCCCTGCCTTCATTACCCCATCAATTTGATGGGTGTTTCTGATATCCGTTAATGGGTTTGCCTCTAAAATAAGTAAATCGGCCACTTTGCCTTTTTCGATGGTGCCATATTGCTTGTCGATGTGGAGGATTTTAGCGGCATTTTGCGTGGCAATGGAAATGGCTTCTAAGGGTGTTAAGCCCGCGCGTACAAGCAGTTCCAGTTCGCGATGTTCAGCATAACCTTGTACACGGGTCGGCGAGGCACCGGAATCGGTGCCTAATCCCACCAGTATGCCTGCTTTTGCCATGCGCAATACGTTCGCCAGCGCATTTTTGAGGGCCAAGACTTTTCTTTCGTATTGTGGATCTTTTTTTACCTGGCTTTGGTAATCGGGGGCACTGAGCATTTCGTAGACACCCGGTTCCAATGCCTGTTTAAAGAATGGATCGTTCATCCATTCGGGATCCGAGGCATAGGCGATAGCAAACTCATCGAGCGTGAGTGTTGGAATATAGGCCACTCGATTGGTTTTCATTTGGGTTAATAAATCGTCATCCACTAATTGATCGCGAATGCTATGGCCAAGCACGTCGACACCATCGGCAACGAGTTGACGGGCGTCCTCCAGGTTGTACACATGCGCTACTACGGGAATACTGTGCTTATGAGCTTCTTGGATGATGGCTTGGTATATAGAGCGGTCCATTTTTTTTGCGGTACCACCGAAATCGTCTACCCATATTTTGACAGCTTGAGGTTTATATTGCATTAATTGGTCCATCAAGGCAGGTACTTCTGAAGCGTTTGTTGGCCGATAGAGTAGATCCATGGGCGAACCGGTGGGTACCGCTCCCGGAACATTGAAACCAATGCCCGCTGAAAACAGTCGCGCGCCGTCCAATTGCCCATTTTTGAGCGAATCGTATAGTTGATTTTCAAATAACAACGGTCGGTCGGTGCCCATAGAAAGGACCTGTAAGATGCCATATTGTTGATATTTTCGCAACTGGCGCAGTATGTTTCCCCGTGTAAAATTTTCCGCACTGGCTGATGTTCCTTTCAAGGTGCCGATATGTACATGTGCACTGATAAAAGCAGGAAGAACTGTTTTTCCAGCGAGATTGATCACTTTTGCATCGCTTGTATCTAATTGGGAATCAATCGCAGCAATGAGGCCATTGAAAATGGCTATATCGGCTTGACGGGGGGCCGCACCGGTTCCATCAATTACCAAGGCATCTTTTAATATTATTTTTGTGTCATCAGCGGTGTCAGCTTCTTGGCGAGAGGAAGAGCAGGCAAGGAAGAATAAAAGCAAAAGGAATAGCAATAATTTGTCCATAGCTGTCTATATTGGGCGTTTAAAGTTAGCAATTTGTTTTTTTAACGTGCGGGGCAAATCACACATCGTACCACTTGCATAACGTGCAGGGATTGCCTATGTTTGCCTCAATCCGTGTCTATGCATAAATTTATGCAAAGCCGAGTATAAACCCAAAAGCATTTTTAATATTAATTTAATATAAAAGACATCTTTTTTGGCTCATTTTGCCTGTTGATATGGATATCGAAAAGCTAAGCGAAACTCAGCATGCTGAAGGCGTTGGTTGCAAAGCCGGCCCTTCTGACACGGCCTTAGCGGATGCTATTCGGCAGGGAGATACGCGTGCTTTTCAGTTGTTCTATGATCGATTTTACCTGAGGCTACTGGTTCAGCTTAAATTGCTTTCGACTGATTTTCAGTTGGCGGAGGACATTTGTCAGGATGCATTTGTACGGCTTTGGGAAAAGCGCGAGTCGATCGATCCATCCAAATCACTACAGGCTTACCTGCGCAAGATAGCTCACCACCTTTTTATCGACCTAAAACGAAAACAACAACTTCAACAGGTTTGGAATCAGGAAAGGGCTACGGAACCATGCTTGGAGGAAACGGTGCTTGAAAACCTTTATCATAAGGAACTGAACGATAAATTGCAAGAAGCCTTACAGTTATTGCCGGAGGAAAAGCAGCAAATTTTCCGGCTCAGCCGCGAACAACAGTTGAGCTATAAAGAAATCGCTCAGCTTGAAAATACTACACCTAAAGCCATCGAACGTCATATGGCAAGAACAAATGCATTCTTAAAGCGCTACCTACGCGAGTATACTGACTTAGCTTACCTTTTCGTGGTCGGTCTTTTTCTAGGGAAATAAAAAAAATTTAAAGGGAGAGGGGGATGTGAGCTCCTTGTTCGTATACACTTTATCATAAAGACATGAAGTATACGACACACCGATATATCCATAAACTCTTAGCCGGCACCTTGCTGGAGGAAGAGCGGTTGGAATTGATTAATTGGTTTGATAACCTTTCAGCGGAAGAATCTCAGGCTTTTTTCGAAGAGCTGGGGCAATATATGGATCGTTTGGATGACGAGCAAGTAGCTCGTTTAGAGGATGTGTTGCAGCACCTGCGAGAACAATCCATCAGTACCGTGGCGGCAAGCAAATCGAGGAGCTTGTCCTTCTGGAAGGTGGCAGCCATCATCACTTTATTGCTTGTTGGAAGTGTGGTCTTGCTAAATTATTTGAACAAGAGAGAAGCCTTGTCTTCGGAATCCGCAAAGACATTGGTATGGAAGACAATAACGAATCCCGCCCGTACCCGCACCAAGCTGCGTTTGCCCGATAGTTCGTGGGTGTGGTTAAACGCAGGCAGTAAATTGGTATATCCGGAGCAATTTGATGATTCCGTTCGTTTAGTCAAGTTAATAGGAGAGGCTTTTTTTGAGATACAAGAAGATAACCAAAGACCCTTTTACGTGGAATCCTCAAGGCTAGTTACGCAAGTATTGGGAACCGCTTTTAATATGAAAGTTTTTGAGCATGAGCCTTTGGTGGTTACTGTACAGTCGGGCAAAGTGAAAGTAGCCGGTGAAAAGGAGGAGCGGGTATTGGCACCGAATCAACAAGTTGAGTACTTGGAAGGAATGGGTTTATCGGCGGTGAAAGCCGTAGACGCCTCGGTAAGCGCGAGCTGGCGAAATGGGGTGCTCAACTTAAATAATAAAACCCTTTGGCAGGCGACACGCGAAATGGAGCGCTGGTATGGTGTAACGATCCGTATTGATAAAGAAAAATTAAAGAATTGCGTGATAGCCGGGGAGCATACCAATACCGGTTTATATAATGTGTTAAACTCGTTGGCTTTTGTCTTGAAGCTGCGGTATACAACTAACGGAAATGAAATCGTCATTACAGACGGAAAGTGTCCTTAATTGATCAACCTCAAAAATAATAAAATGAAACCGACATAGCATAAAATACATAAAGAAGCGGGAACATCGGATAATGTTCCCGCCGACGGCAGCTTAACAATACTTTGGCCGGTAAGAAAAGCTGCTACGGATTAACGAACTCAATATTCATTAAACACTCAAAATTATGAAATTAATACTACAACAAGTAGTAATTAGGATAGTTATGCGTATCGCAACCATTATTGCGTTTCTTATAATAAGCTTATCCTGTTCTTTTGCCACTACAGGAAAAGCACAGGGACTCGCAACGCTGACCGTTCACTTGGATATGAAACAGGCAACCGTTAAGCAAGTGCTCGAAGTGTTGGAGTCGAAAATAAACTATAAATTCTTATATCCAAAAGCCTTGGATAGTTATAAAAGTCCGGTTTCAATCTCCGGAACTTATGCGGTATCGGATATTTTGGTGGAGCTTGCGACCCAAACCGGATTGTCTTTCCGACAAATTAACCATACCATCGCCGTGTCGCTCAACAATGTGAAGGCTAAGAGTGATGCGATAAAACAACTGCTGGTAAGCGGTCGTGTAACCGACTCCTTGGGAAACGCCTTACCGGGAGCCAGTGTGCTGGTGAAAGGCGGTGGCAAGGGTGCGAATACCGATAGTCAAGGGCATTATCGTATTCAGGCCGCTAAGGGTGATGTACTCTTGTTCTCTTATGTGGGCTATCGACAATTGGAAGTGCCGGTAGAAGGAAAGCAAACGATCGATGTGCAATTGCATGAAGAAGGTGCCGCTTTGAGTGAAGTAGTAGTGGTTGGCTATGGTGTACAAAAGAAAGCCACAGTAACGGGAGCGGTTGCAACGGTTTCGGGGAAAGAGATCAATAAGGCGCCTACGACCCATGTAGCCAATACGCTGGCAGGACGTGTAGCGGGGATTACCGGACTGGAAAAGACTGGCGAACCGGGTTCTGGCGGAGCGCAACTGTTTATACGCGGACAAAGTACGCTGGGCGATAATAGCCCGCTATTAGTTGTCGACGGAGTACCGAGTTTATTGGGAGGACTTGACAAATTGGACCCGAATGACATTGAAACGGTATCGGTATTAAAAGATGCCTCCGCTTCGATTTATGGTGCCAGAGCAGCGAACGGTGTTATCCTAGTAAAAACGAAACGTGGAATTGACGGAAAGCCGACGCTCGATTATAGCTTTAACCAGGGTTTTGTGACTCCAACGAGAATGCCCAAAATGGCTGATGCTCCGTTATACGCGCAACTGACCAATGAGATTCTTGAATATGCGGGGCAGCCTATTAAATTTTCGGCAGAAGATATCCAGGAATTTGCCGATGGTTCTTCACCTTATACCCATCCGAACACGGATTGGATCGATGCGGTTATTAAACCGCTTTCCTTACAGAATCGACATAATTTAGGGTTGCGCGGGGGATCGGAGAATATCAAGTACTTTGTTTCATTGGGCTCCCAATATGAAGATGCCGTGTACAGGAATAGTGCAACCAATTATAAGCAACAAAACTTACGGGTTAATTTGGATGCAAAGGTCAATGAATATATACAATTGAGCTTTGATTTGCAGGGTCGGCATACGAACCGAAATTATGCGCCGCGCGGAGCGGGCGATATTTTCCGGTTTATTCAACGTGGTCGACCAACGGAAACAGCCATTTGGCCAAACGGCCTCCCCGGGCCGGATATTGAAGGGGGTAATAACCCCGTAGTGACATCCACAGAGGAAGCTGGGTATAACCACCATGTGATTAACCTCGGGAATGCGATTATTGGTTATAAAATCAAGATTCCGGGAGTTGAAGGCTTATTTGTGGATGGAACCTATGCAGCGAGTGTAGAGGTGCTGCACCGCAAAAATTTTGTAAAGCCTTGGACCTTGTATTCCTTTGGCGGTTTTGACGAAAATAACGAGCCGAAGTTGGTCGCCGCCCAACGGGGTGTTAATTCGCCGGAACTGACCGAACGTTACGATCAGAATCAGCAGGTTCTTTTTAATACAAAGATCAACTATGTACGCTCTTTCGGCAAGCATAGTCTGAATAGCTTTGTGGCATATGAGCAAAATGTGGATAAGGGAACCAACATTCTGGGCTATCGTCGGGACTTTATATCCCCGGTGGTTGACCAACTTTTTGCGGGAGGTCAGGACATGCGCAGGGTGGAAGGGTATGGCTATGAATTTGCCCGAAGAAATTATTTTGGTAGAGTATCCTATCAATACAATGATACCTATTTACTCGACCTTAATTTTCGGGTAGATGGTTCGCAGAACTTTCCCGCGGGGAAACGTTATGGTTTCTTTCCCGGGGTGTCAGCCGGTTGGGTCTTATCCAATGAATCTTTTTGGACCAAATATGCGAAAACAGTCAATTTCATGAAATTAAGGGCCTCTTATGGGCAAATGGGAAATGATAAAATCGATAATTTCCAGTTCTTAAGTAATTATGGTTTTGAGAAAAATAGTGTTCTCCAGGGAGCAATTTTCGGAGATAACCTAACCTTCAATCCCGCAATTTATCCAGTGAGAGTGGCTAATCCCAATATTACCTGGGAGGTAGCCAATACCTTAAACGTCGGTTTGGAAGCTCAATTATGGAATGGTCGTTTCGGACTGGAATTCGATTATTTCCGTGCAGATCGTGATAAAATTCTTATTCAGCGTGCGCAGTCAATACCACAGTATGCAGGGTTTTCCTTACCTGACGAGAATTTAGGAAAAGTTCGTAACCAAGGTTTTGACGCGGTATTAAGCCATCGGAATACCTTCGGGAATTTACGAATGGACATCAGTGGCACCGTTTCCTTTGCGCGCAACAAGATTCTGTTTTGGGATGAATCCCAAAATATCCCGGCATACCAACAATATACCGGTTCTCGCATTGGATCCGGGCTCTATTACCATGCCATCGGGGTATTCAAAAATGAAGAGGAGCTGGAAAATTATCCTCATTGGTCAGGTGCTCGCCCGGGAGATGTGATCTTTGAGGACTTTAACCGAGATGGCAAAATAGATGCGTTGGATCGTATCCGTTTTGAACCTTCTTTCCCCGAGTGGAATTTCGGATTGAATATTAATTTGCAATACAAAAACTTTGATCTTTCGGCGCTTTTTCAGGGCGCTACCGGAGGCTCGCAATATGTGCGAACCGAGTCGGGCCTGATCGGGAATTTTCCCCTTGCTTTTGTAGAAAATCGCTGGACACCGGATAATCCGAACACGAATGTTCCTCGTGTATACGATACGCGTGAGTATTGGATTACGCAGGGCAATTCCCATTGGTTATGGGATACCGATTATGTTCGTCTGAAGACCTTACAGGTTGGTTATTCCCTTCCGGCACACGTGATCGAAAAAATCAAGCTGAAAGGTTTACGCTTTTATCTCAGTGGACAAAACCTGTTTACTTGGGATAAAATGAAGATTTTTGATCCTGAAATCCATGACAGAGAGGATAATGGAAATCAAGCTCATTATTATCCCCAAATCAAGATCTATAATATAGGTGCTAATATCACTTTCTAAAAGCTAAATCATGAATAAAAGATATAATATTGCGGTACTTTTTTTCCTTTTGGTATTCGGTGCCTGTAAGGACGATTTTTTGGATCGGAAACCCATGGATTCCATTTCCGATGCGGACGTATGGAAGGATCCTGCCTTGGTACAATCGTATGTAAATGAATTATATGTGGACGTGTGGGACCCCTTTATTGATAGTTGGAAGGTGATGCATACCGCCATTACGGATGAAGGGATGTACCTACGTGATAAGGGCACGGACGTCGTTTTAAAAGGGACTTTTACACCGGAAAATATGGGAACCTTAACCCAGTTCGGACGATGGGAACCGTACTATAAGGCGATCCGGAATTGTAACCTCCTTTTTGAAAATATGGATCGTGTGCCGTTTACCGACGAAGCGATGAAAAATCGTTTGTTAGGAGAAACTTATTTTTTGCGCGCCTATTTTTACCTAAATTTGGTAAGTCATTTTGGCGGGGTACCGTTGATTACTAAATCTTTCGGCTTGGACAGTGGTGAGGAAATGTTTGTAGAGCGTAGTTCTTTTGAAGACTGCGTTGAGCAAATTGTGGCTGATTGCGATCAAGCGATTGCGTTATTGCCGGAAAGTTACGGGGCGGATCATAAGGGACGGGCTACCAAGTTTTCCGCCATGGCGGCTAAATCGCGCATCCTTTTATATGCAGCGAGTGATCTATATAATAAAGCTGCAAACAGCAATGCTTTGGTAGGCTATGTAGGTGGTAACCGGCAGGAACGGTGGCAGCGAGCTTATGAGGCGGCCAAAGATCTGTTGGATAACCCAGGGCCGCATCGTTTATACCAACCTACAGATTCTGCTACCGAAAATTACGGACGAGTATTTTTAGACAATCATAATCCGGAGATCATTTTTGCCATTCTGCATAACAAAGAATTGAAAGGTACATCCGTGGATTTATGGAACGGACCAAATGGTTATCATAACTGGGGTGGCAACCTGCCGATAGAGAACTTTGTTTCGGGTTATCAAAAACGGGATGGCTCTCCTTTTGATTGGAATAATCCGGAGGATGCAGCAAATCCATATGTAGGTCGTGATCCGCGATTTTATGCGTCTATTTTATATAATGGTGCCAAATGGCGACAGCGGCCCACAGACGCGGCGGCGCTGGATCCCGACAATGTGATTCAAACGGGGCGTAAGGAAGTATATAATGCCTCCACCAATAAAATTGAGGAAGTATGGGGCGTGGACACCCGTTATAGTCCGATTGAGAATTGGAATGCTTCCATCACGGGCTACTATACCCGAAAATTTCTGGATATCAATGTAGATGGTCAATTTTTTCGCGGAGAGCAGCCTTGGATCATTTTTCGCTATGCCGAAATCTTGTTGAATTATGCCGAAGCCGCGCTCGCTTTAGGTAGGGAATCAGAGGCCCGGGAAGCAATCAATACGGTAAGAACACGTGCCGGCATGCCGACCTCAACGGTCAGTGGACAGGCTTTGGTCGATCTGTATCGTTATGAGCGTAAGTATGAACTGGCTTTCGAAGGGCATCGTTACTTCGATATGCGACGCTGGTTGATTGCTGAAAGTTTAATGAACGTACCGGCAAAAGGAATAGATATCTTGGCGAAGCTCAATGCAGACCGGAAGACTTACACCTATCAATACAAAATAATTGATGTGGCACCGCGCCAATTTAATGTAAAGGGCTATTTTGCGCCTATTCCCATTGGGGAAATACAAAAGAATCCTAAATTACAGCAAAATCCTAATTTTTAATCCTAAAGAATGACTGGCATGACAACAAAATTAAATAGAAGGGCTTTTGTATCGGTGATTTCTAAAAGTAGTGCGATAGGGTTTATTGCTCCGGCCTGGATCGGTGCAGAATCTCAGGCAAACCATGTGTTTCTTACGAAGCCGTACCTGCAAAACCCAATGGCGAATGCGATGACCATCTGCTGGATAACAGCTAAACCGAGCCATAGTTGGGTAGAATTTCAGGAAGTAAAAGGTGGCGAGCAGCGAAAAGCGCAGGCTGTCGTATTGGGTTTGGTGGTTGCGAACAATACCATGCATCGAATTACGCTCCGGAATTTAAAACCTGGCGTTACTTATCGTTATCGCGTGTGTTCGCGCGAGATACAGATGTTTAAACCTTATGAGAAAACATTCGGGGAAACGATCTTTAGCGACTTTTATCAGTTTACTACACCCGATCCTTCCAATAGGGAAGTCTCCATGCTGATCTTTAACGATATTCACGATCGGCCTCTTTCTTTTGGTCAGCTCATGAAGTTAAATGGCACGGATCCTTTTGATTTTGTTTTTTTGAATGGAGACATGTTCGACTATCAGGAAAGTGAACAACAACTGATTGATCACCTGATTCAGCCGTGTACGGAAATATTTGCGTCAGAAAAGCCTTTTTTATTTGTTCGTGGAAACCATGAGACGCGTGGAAAGTTTGCTTACCATCTGGCTGATTACTTTGAAAATATAAATAATCAGCCTTATTTTTCTTTTACCCGTGGACCGGTGCATTTTATTGCTTTGGATACGGGGGAAGACAAGGTAGACGACGATGTGGAATACGACGGGTTGGCCGCTTTTGATGTCTTTAGGGAAGAGGAAGCACGCTGGCTGGAAACCGAGTTACAAAGCAAAAGTGCAAAGGAAGCTGCCTTTCGCGTGGTACTAATGCATATTCCTCCTTTCCATTCAGGCGACTGGCATGGAACTATGCATTGTCGGAAGCTCTTCTCGCCGCTGTTTGAAAAGTACGGAGTTGATATGGTTATTTCAGGACATACCCATCGCTACGGTGTACACAAACCGCAGGAAGGTCACAGTTATCCCATTATCATTGGAGGGGGCCCAAAAGAAGGAAATCGTACATTGATAAAACTAAAGGCCAACGAAAGAGAATTGAATCTTTCCATGCTAGCTGATACGGGAACTGAAGTAGGAATCTACCGCTTGGTGGCACGTAAGAGAAAATAATCACATAGGGGATAAGCTCGAGTAAATTAAAAAGCCTTGGCTTAAGAGCCAAGGCTTTTTCGTGGGAATCGGTCTGATAACTTAATACTTGCTTAATATTACGACCGGTATATTTGCATTGCAACCTGATTTTATTCAGCTTACATTTATGAGCGCACACATCAAATTCTTTTGCTACTGCTGTCTTTTCTTTTTTGTAACGGGCAAGGTACAGGCACAGCTATTTAAACCAACGGTGTACCCGGACCGCGTCATATTGACTTGGGCCGAGGATCCGACTACCACACAGTCTGTTACCTGGCGTACGGATACTTCAATAGTTACCGGTTGGGCGGAAATTGCCGAGGAAATGAGTGCTCCAGGACTCGAACCACCCAAAGCACGTCAACTCCAAGCAACAACGAACAGTCTGATGGATAAGGAATATGCGGCTGCACATTATCATCGAGTGACATTTCGTGACCTCAAACCAAGTACGCTCTATGCTTATCGTGTGGGAAGTGATACTTTATGGAGCGAATGGTTTCAATTTAAAACCGCTCCTGCGAAAGAAGAGGCTTTCTCTTTTATCTACTTGGGTGATGCGCAGAATGATATTAAATCCAAATGGTCTAGAGTAATTCGAAAGGCATTTGCTACCGAAGGCGATGCGCGGTTTATTGTACATGCAGGCGATTTGATCAATCGGTCGAACAACGATGAGCAATGGGGTGAATGGCATTTCGGCGGTGGGTTCATCAATGGTATGATACCGAGTGTGCCGACACCGGGTAATCATGAGTATAAGCGTGATGAACAGCAAATGTTAAGGTTGGATCCACATTGGAAAGCACAGTACACTTTACCTACGAATGGGCCGGAAGGAATGCAGGAAAGTGTTTACTACGTAGATTACGCCAATGTTCGCTTGATTTCGCTGAATTCGCAAATGATTGTACTGGACAGTCTTGCGCGTAGAAAACAATTCGATTGGCTGGAACAGGTTTTGAAGAATAATCCGCAGCGGTGGACATTCTTGACTTTTCATCATCCGATTTACTCGACAGCGAAAGGAAGAGATAATAAGGAGTTCCGAGAATTGTTTCAGCCATTATTTGAGAAATACCATGTTGATATATTGATGCAAGGGCATGATCATACCTATGGGCGTGGTAGAAATTTGCCAGTCGGAAAGTCGAAAAAAAGTGCCGGTGGCCCTATGTATTTGGTGTCCGTGGCGGGGCCAAAAATGTATGAGATGGGCTCGGATAACCAATGGGCTGATAAGCTGGCATCTCATACACAGTTATTTCAGGTCATTCATGTTGATCACGATCGATTAATCTATAAAGCCTATAAGGCATCAGGTGAACTTTTTGACACTTTCGAACTGAAGAAAGGCTCGCGTAATCAACCCGCTACCTATATCGAGCGGATGCGCCCGGATTGATAGACTCCGATTGGTGATGAAAATGTTCCAGAATCATTCGGAATATAGGTAGACGGTTCATAAAATGCTAAAATTGCTGATAGATTAGGTTATATCTTGTAATTTTTTCTCTCCCGGTATAATTAGTTTTGTAACATCTTCGATGGAAAACTAACGAATCGGAATCAAATAACCAATTATGAGAGAGCAATCGGCATGGGATGATCGGTCTATGTGGGATGGACTGGTTGATGGGCAACAAGGGGCTTTCACTGCCCTAGTGAGGCGTTATACAGACACTCTTTACGATTATGGCATGCGCTTGTGCACAGATGAGGAATTAGTAAAGGACTGCGTACAAGAGGTGTTTCTTTTTATATGGAGGCGAAGGCAATACTTGCAGCAGCCGGTTTCTTTGAAATTTTACCTGATGAAGGCTGTTCGAAATAAAATAGGCCGTGAACTTCCGAAGTGGCAAATGAAAGAGCAGCTTCAGGAGTCTGAGTATCAATTTCCCGACTTCTTTATCGAACTGGACGAACAGACTGCGACGCCCCCCGCTGTTCGAAAGCGTTTGAAGTCCTATATCGATCAGCTTTCACCTCGTCAGCGGGAAATTCTTTATTTACGGTTTTATGAAGGCCTCCGACAACAAAAAATTGCTGAAATGATGAATCTAAATCATCAATCGGTTTACAATCTTTTGCGCGGGGCACTGGTTGCGCTCAAGAAAAAAGTGGACTATGAAACACTGATTGCTTACTGGTGTTTCTTTTTCGTATTGTTGTCCTTTAGCTAAAGGAGCAAGCCTGTATCGACAAATAACTAAGGTTGCAAGATCTTGACAATTTCTTTAAATCCTTTGGTTTGTGCATGCTGAAGCGGTGTTACACCTTGATGATCGGGAATATCTAGCTTGGCACCTGCGTCTTTCAGGATCTGTACGATCCGTTGGTATTTTTCGCTTCCGTCACCTAGCAGTACGGCTTCCATCAGGGCGGTCCATCCCAAGCGATTGACATGATCTATCGGGAATCCTTTGGTGTTAGCTAATAGTTGAACGGTTTCGATATGCCCGCGCTCACAAGCGGGAATAAGCGCCGTTCCTTGATAACGATTGAAGATATCGAAACGCGCTCCGTGATTCAGAAATAACTGTACCAGCTCGGTTTGTCCACTGGCACCGGCATAAAGAAAAGGGCTGTCTTGGTTATCTGCTTGTAGATTGACGTCCGCTCCATGCGTTACCAGCAGTTTAGCCAGCTCAGTTTGATGGTTGATTGTCGCGATCAAGAGCAGTGATCGTTTGCTCTTATCTCTTGTGTTTACATCCGCTCCGTTTTGCAGTGCTTTAGAAACGCCTTGTATATCGTTTTTTTCTACTAGGTTTAGAATGTCCTGATTGTTCAAGATCTTTTTTGTACTTTCCGGCATCGTTAAATTACATGAGGTAACAGTCGTTATGAGCATCATTACAAAAAATATTGTTTTCATAATTCAATTAGTTTTGAATGATCGGTCTCCTCAGCACTTTTGTCAAGTGCTGGAAATTTTCAATTTAAAAGACAATATTGCCTTGATAGATGAGTGATTTAACAGGTGAAACCCGCGAAACAGCTTCAGCAGAACAGCTGGCCTCGATGAAAACTATATTAGCATCATCACCCACTTTTGGCCATTGTTGTACCCCTTGATCGTTCAAGGGAAGCGGACCGGCGGTTGCCAGCTTTAAGATTCTCGATAAGTCAAATTCGGTGGTGTATCCGTACAATTGTGCAGCTAGATTCGCTTTTTGCAGTACGCTTCCCGTTCCGAAAGTGTTCCAGTGATCGATAACGCTATCATTCCCGGTCATGATTTTCACCTTGTGCTTTAGTAAGAGGGGAATCGGCATGATCAGTCCTCCGAAAGGTATCGTAGAAACAACGCCTATTACAGCGGCACCAAGCCTTTCAGCGATTTCTTCCTGTTTGCTAGCATCTAGCTTTCCAAGAACGAAACAATGACTCAGGTAAGTTTTTTCTTTTAGCCTCGGATTTTCGATTACCCTATCGATGAGGTATTCTACTGTTCTCAATCCAGATTCTCCGGATTCGTGTAGGTGTGTATCGATGCCTTTGTTGTGGTCGAGCGCAAGTTGTACGGTAAAATCTATTGTCTTTTCGATTGCGCCATCGATTGAATAAGGATCCAGTCCGCCAATAAAATCTATATCGGTTTTAGCTGCTTCTTTCAAGTAGGGAACGGTATCGGTATAAAAAACGCCGTGTTGGGGAAATGCGACCAGCTCGGCTCCGAAACCATTTTTTTTGTTTTCTAATGCGTTTTGAAGATGCTTTAAGGAATCTAGCTTCGACGTTGGTTCGATATTGACATGGCTTCTTGCAAAGGATGTTCCCTTCGATTGAAGAAGTTCAATAAGTTTTTCTGCTTTGTAAGTTGAATTTTTCAACATTTCGGGCAATATTTTCTGCTCAAGGGCAATCATTCCTTTTACGCCCCCGGTCCTTTTTCTTACTGCCTGCCAGTTTTCTCCGTAGAAAGTTTTATCAAGATGAATGTGCATGTCCCTAAAGGAAGGGAGCATAAGTAGGCCTTTGGCATCAATTGCCTCCGCAGTGGACTGATTAGGACTAATTTTTCTGATTTTTCTATTTGCTACTTCAATGGAAAAAAGCGCTGTTTTGGTGGCAACCACTTCGCCGTCTTCGTACTCGAAACCAGTTTCTAAGCGAACATTCTTCAGCGTGTAATTACCGGCCTCCATTAATTTTTCCTCTTTTCTCTCCGCTGCTCCTTTGCTAACCTGTGCATTGACCACACCTGGCGTGAGTGATAAGCCTGCAAATCCTATGGTTGCGTTTTTAAGGAATTCTTTACGTGATAGCATTGAATGATTCATCTTTTTATTGTTTGTTCACGTTCAAATTATACGATACCTAATGACAAAGGTACGATGCCTACTTTTTATAAGGTGTGAAGGATTTCTGCTATTACTTGTGGGATTTATCTATTTCGCGAAAAGCCGAAGGCGTTATTCCTGTTTGGGTTTTAAAAAAGTTGGAGAAATAAGCGTGATCTACGAAACCCAGTTCGAAAGCAATTTCTTTAATGGAAAGGCTTGTGCTTTGTAGCATTCTTTTTGCTTCGATACATACTCGTTGCTGTATGAGCTGTGTTGCTGAAACTTTTAGATTTTTTTTACAAAGGATATTCAGATAATTGGGTGAAATATGTAGCTGTTCTGCATAGAAAGTCACTAGCTTCTGCTCTTTGAAAAATTCATCTATTAAGGTGTTGAATTTAGCTAGCCGGGGATTGGATTGATAAACCTTGAACTCGGTGAACGTGCCTTCTGCTTCTCTACTAACAATTGCGGCAATGACTGCAGCGCGAGCGCTGATCAGATGTACGAGTGAACGATCATTCTTTAATTCATGCTTGATAGCATCAAACTCATATAATAATAATTGGAAGGCCTCATCAGTCAATTGAATAACAGGGTGATTTTGGTAGTTGGTAAAGGAAAACCTGAAATAGGGAGCAAATTGCTCGAAAAATGAACGTTCGATCATCAGTTGATATCCGGTGGTTCCTGTTTCGATATCCCATTTATGCATCTGGCCCGGAAATAAAACGTGTATTTGATGGTTGCCGATTTGATAATCTATCGAATCAATATTGTGTGTTCCCTGTGCTTGATCAAAGAGGATGATAATAAAAAAGTCGTGTTTATGAGGCTTCTCGATTAGCCGTTTACCATGAAGTTCATTGAATATGATTTCCTCACGACCGGCAATCTGTCCTTTTCGAAACCCATGGATTCCGATAATGGGTATTGTATGATCCTCTTTATAGGTAGGCATAAGGTAAATATAGTGAATCATGAATGTTTTTTAATTTCATCCTATTATTTTCTTTTGGTTGATGAGAGCTCGAGTAAATAACCGAAGCGGCAGCGAAGCTCATTGACACCTGAAAATGTAAACACTTGTCAATAATAATTGCCCTGTGTGTACAGACAGTTGCACTAGTACAAGCTCCTGCTTAAAACGTATAACTTAGCACTTATAACTAAAAAGCTATCAGCAGTCAGCTTTCAGCCATCAGCTTTAATAATATATTATTACAGTGGCACGAGTAGTTACAATAGCATAGGCCCTTACTTAATTACGTATAACTTAGCACTCTTAAGCCTTAAACGGACACTGGTAGCAGGACATGGGTAGCAGGACAAGTCATTACAGTTGCACAAGCACTAGTACAAGCTCCTGCTTAAAACGTATAACTTAGCACTTATAACTAAAAAGCTATCAGCAGTCAGCTTTCAGCTATCAGCTTTAATAATGTATTATTACAGTGGAACGAGTAGTTACAATAGCACAGGCCCTTACTTAATTACGTATAACTTAGCACTTATAACCGGCATAGGCTATGTACGACCCATCGCTGACCGAAAGCTAATTCCTAATAACTAACAACTAACAACCAATAACCAACAACTAACAACCAACAACTAACAACCAATAACCAACAACTAACAACCAATAACTAACAACTAATAACCAATACCTAATAATTAACATCCCAAAACTATTTTTATTCAAAAAAAAGCAAAAGCATGAGTAGATTTTGCTTTTTGATGTCTATATAGTTTTAGAGACAGCGCTTGAACGCCACATGCAACATTATAGACATTATAAAACGGTCGATTTTTTAACTGATGACAATTTTGCTGACTGGGTGAGGTTTCCGCGGCCGGATAGCGACCGGCACTGGCAAGAAGTTTTTGTTCTTTTTCCGGCACTTGTTCCCTTTGCAGAAGAAGCGCGACAGATGTTGTTGCATATGCAGATAAAGCCAATAAACGGGGGAACGGACGACTTACAAAAAAATATTCTAGATAAAGCCTTTGATGCCGACAATGTTACAACGAAAAAAATAGGCGCCCTGCAAGGAAAGCTCTATAAATGGGGTGCTGCGGCACTGATCGTCCTTGTGTCCGGACTTATATTGTGGAAGGGATTAGTTACCCGTTCGACCAAATTGGAAGTGGTTATTGCAAAAGATGGAGGCGTAAAGCGAGTGAAGAATTCGGCAGATATGGCCTTACTGGTTCAACTTCCGGATCAGTCTACCGTTATCTTGCAACCAAAGTCGCAACTAAGCTATCAGGTCGACTCCTTTGCTGTTAAAAGAGCGGTGTACCTAACGGGAGAGGCATTCTTTGATATTACTAAAAATGAACAGCAACCTTTTGTCGTTAATACGGATCAATTGAGCACAGTGGTTTTGGGAACGAGTTTTTTCATAGATGCTAAACCAGGCGTAGCAGACCATCATGTGGTAGTAACGAGCGGCTCTGTCCGTGTCAAGGAACGAATACACCGGGCTAAATCGAGACCCGATGAATCCGATGGATTGCTATTAAAAGCGGGCGAAGAAACGCGAACGCAAGGGGATCATTCACTCGTTGCTATACCTTCACGAGAAGCTTTACACATGCAGGATGATTTTGAAAAAGCCTTTGATTTTCAAAATATATCAATGGATAGGGTGGCTAAAATCATACAGGAATATTATGGTGTGCCTGTGCGGATTGAAAGCCAAGTTTTGACGAATCGAACGATTACGGCTTTTTTAGGAAAGGTTTCTTTGCAGGAGAAGCTCGACTTAATTGCCAAAGCTGTTGAAGCGCGGTATCAATTGGAAGACGGTATGGTCATATTTACTTTAAAAAACCAACAATAAAACCGATATGAACAGAATAAACAGGAGAACGTAACCAAGCATGCTAAAAACCCGCTAAAGCTGCTGGAACATCATTAGCGGGTAAGTTTCAGCCCATCAATTTATTACCGCTCGTCAAAGTGGTTTGGGGGCTATTTGTTAAATTTTCAGTAAACCTAACAACCAAATGTATGGAAAAAAAATCAACATTTATTGTTGTCATGAGGACAGGCACATTACAATTATTAATGGCAGTATTTCTTCTGGGGAGCACGTGGGCGGCCAATACCCATGGGCAGGGAATACTCAATGAGCGCATTACATTTTCAAAAAAAGAGGCCTCTTTACAAGTTTTGTTAAAAGACATTGAACAGGCTTTCAACATTCACTTCATTTATAGTCCGGCACTCATTAATGTCGATCAGACTGTAACGATTATTGCTAAGGATCGGCCCTTGGGCGGATTATTGGACGAATTGTTGGATCCTTTACGTATTAGCTATGAGGCGTCAGGCAATAATGTGGTATTAAGGCGTGCACGTGGACAAAAGCAGCTTGCCATAAAGGGAATCGTACGGGATAAGGCGGGGTTGCCCTTGGGAGGCGTTTCCGTGTTGCTGAAAAACGCTGCGGGTAAGGGTACTTCAACGAATGAAACCGGCACTTTTTCCATCTCGGTACCGAGCAATGCGACGCTGGTGTTTCGTTATATCGGCTACCAAGAGCAGGAAGTATCGCTGAATAATCGTAGCTTTTTGGAAGTGGTCATGATAGAGGATCCTGCTAACCTTGATGAAGTAGTTGTAGTGGGATATGGTACCCAAAAGAAAGCGAACTTAACAGGTGCCGTAGCGACCGTGAGTGGAGAAGAGTTGGTGAAACGACCGGTAACCAATGCCGCATCCATGTTGCAAGGACAGGTGCCGGGTCTACGTGTTGTACAGAATTCGGGTGAACCCGGAAACGAGGGGCTGTCTGTCCGAATTCGTGGGCAGGGTACTTTCAGTGGCGCAGGTTCTAACCCATTGGTGTTGATTGATGGGGTAGAAGGAAGCTTAAACGACGTTAACCCCAATGATATCGAGAACGTGTCGGTATTGAAAGATGCTGCCTCGGCGTCGATCTACGGATCTAGAGCAGCAAACGGGGTTATTTTAGTGACCACCAAAGCAGGTCAGTCCGGCGGTTTTGTGGTCGACTATACCTTTAATGGTGCCGTGCACACCCCTACAAGATTGTTCGATCTCATTACCAACTCGGCCGAATATATGGAACTTTGGAATGAGGCAAGATTGAATAATGGCAATACCGCCGGCTTATATCCTCAGGAAGCGATCGATTTATATCGGAATGCAACCGATAGGGTGCAGTATCCAAATGCTGATTGGTTGGATATTATGTTCAATCCTGCTTTTGTACAAACACATAATCTCGGAATCAGCGGTGGTACCGGTGGTACGCACTACAATTTATCATTGGGTTATATTGATCAACCCGGCGTGATGAAGGGTTTTGAATACAAAAGGTACAATGCCCGTTTTAATATTGGTTCTTCTATCAACGACCATATTAAAATAGGGGCTAACATAAGTGTAAAACAAGGCGATGTTTCCCGCCCTCGTCAAGGAGCACAAGATGCTTTTATTGCTACCATATCACAGGCTCCTACGTATTTGCCAAAGCTTCCGGATGGACGTTATGCATTTAAAGCCTATGATTTTGAATACAACAATAAAAATATGTTGGCCATTGTGGAGAACGAGGTATTCTGGAAGAATCGTGACTATTCCGTTAATCTGCAAGGTTGGTTGGATGTGCAGTTGAGTAAAAAATTGAACTGGTATTCTAAAGCGGCTATTGTTGCGGACTTTGACAAATCGAAAGACTGGCGTCCGGTAGTGCCGCTGTATAATTACCAAACAGGTGATTTCGCGACAGATTTAGATGTAGGTGGTAAGGGACTTGGGGTTAACAACAGCGAAAATCGATATACCAACTTATTTACTTATTTAAAGTATGACGATGTTTTTGCAGGCAGTCATCAATTATCGGCGCAGCTTGGTTTCAGCCAGGAAGCGAATAAGCATGAATACTTATACGGTTATCGCCGCGACTTTTTCAGTACGGACTTGAAGGAGTTGGATGCCGGGGGGTTAGCAGTGCAGAATTCAAGCGGTTCTACCTACGAGTGGGCGATGCGTTCATTCTTCGGTCGACTTACCTATAATTATAAGGAACGCTATTTATTGGAAGTAAACATGCGTTATGATGGAACCTCCCGATTGCACAACGACCATCGCTGGGGGGCTTTCCCATCTGTGTCTGGAGCATGGCGGGTTTCCGAAGAATCTTTTGTGAAGCAAGCAGATTTGAGCTGGTTGAATAACCTGAAAATCCGTGGCTCCTATGGGGAATTGGGAAATCAGAATATCAATATTGATATCCGGAGTAGCTCGCCTTATCAATATGCTTATCAGGAAACATACCCATACCCTTACCAGGATATTTTAAATTATACCGGCAATTATCCATTTGATAATGCCAATTTAAGCACCGGTGCGGCGCAGACGGCCTTGGCGAACCAGCTACTTACTTGGGAGACGACCAAAATTGCCGATATTGGTTTGGACTTGGCTGTTTTAAACGGTTTGGATCTTACCCTAGACTGGTATCGGAAAACAACTTCCGATATTCTTCGGCCATCCCAATTAACCGGTGTAGTGGGGCTTACAGCGCCAAATATCAATAGTGGTACCATGCAGAATGAGGGTATTGAGCTTGCGCTGCGTTATAGTAGACGCGTACAATCAGGCGCTTTAGAGGGCTTATCATATAGTTTTGGTGGGAACATTGATCGTTTCCGAAATAAGCTGGTAAAGTTCGGGCAGCGTGAAATTGGCAGTAATACAATTAAGGAGGAAGGTCGTCCTTGGGATACTTTTTATATGTTGGAGTGGATCGGCATTTTTCAAAGCGAAGAACAAATACAGGCATCTCCCCGTCAATATAATGACGATACACAGCCAGGTGATTTGATCTTTAAGGATCAAAATGGTGACGGTATCATCGATGATGATGACCGGACTTATCTCGGGGGTCAATATCCCTCGTTTGAATATGCCTTTACGGGCAACGCTAGCTGGAAGAACTTCGATCTTTCCTTTATGTTCCAAGGGGTAGAGGGGAGAAAAATTTATGTCGCCGATTGGGGCACGGTACCTTTTATTCAGGGATCGCCACCTACAACCTATTGGCGCAATCGGTGGACACCGGAGAACCCGTCGACAACGATGCCGCGAATATATTGGGGTTTTGATGCACCGGCAAAAGTGCGGCGGACATCTAGCTATTATTTACAGGATGCTTCTTATTTACGGTTAAAGAATATCACGATCGGTTATACCTTCCCGGCTAATTTAGTAGAACGGATAGGTTTGAGAAAGCTGCGTCTGTTTTTCTCGGGCGACAACTTGTTTACCCTTACGGATTATCCGGGTTTGGATCCGGAGCGGGGCGGAAATGGTGTTTTCGTAGGCTATCCTCAAAACAAAATCTATTCGTTTGGTCTAAATGTGCAATTTTAAGTTGAACACGATGAAAAAGTATATATTATGGATGTGTACCACCCTTTTTCTGTTAAGCATGGGTGGTTGTAGTAAAGATTTTCTTGATAAAGATCCCTTGGATCGTTTAACGGGTGATCAGTACTGGAAATCGAAAGCCGATTTTGATATGGCACTAACCGCTATTTATGGGCAGTTGCAAAATAGCATCTTTTCCTATGGTAGTCCTAATTGGGATGTGTTGACGGATAATGGCTACGGTCAACATAATTATAACGGCAGCCAAGGCATTGTGCGCGGTGAAATTTTTCCTTCCTCGGGAGGATATATTGTTGATATTTACAATGCATGTTATAGTGGCATAGCCCGGGCCAATATCTTTCTTTCTAAATTAAGTGCTTACGAGGGGGCGGAATTGGATGCAGCTGCCCGTTCGCGCTATGAGGGGGAGGTTCGCTTTATGCGTGGCTTCTACTACTATATGCTCTATGCCTGTTATGGTGCAGTGCCTGTGGTAACGGAGCCGCTCACTTTGGAAAATCAAGTTCAGCCAAAGGCTGCTGAAGCGGATGTATTGGCGCAGACACTTGCTGACTTGGACGTAGCCATTGCCAATTTAGGATCAACTCTTTACGCTAGTGGAGATGGCCATATAGTTAAAACATCCGCACAAGCGTTAAAATTACGGGTGTTACTTTATGCGGCCTATGATGAAAATGGAACGCCTGACCCCGCTTTGTTAAGCGAGGCGAGTACCTTGGCAAAAGAAATCATGGCGGCCGGTTATACATTGACTCCCTCCTTTGAGAGCACCTTTAGGGACGGTACACAAGAGGGTAATCCGGAAATTATTTTTTCCATCAAGTTTCTAGCACCCAATAATGCAACGCCAATGGATCAATGGTATGGTGATTGGGCGGTGGTTAGCCCCTTACCTAACTTTTTTAATGCATTTGAACCAGGTGACATTCGTCGAGACCTGACGATTTTTGATAAGGTGGTGAATTTTGACGGTGTTGTCCATCGGCCTTCCAATAATGTGCCCACCGGCTACGGGTTAAAGAAATTTCTGACGCCGGGCCTGATACCTTATGGTTATTCGACACAAAGTCAGCAAGACTGGGTTATGCTGCGTTACGCGGAGGTATTGCTTTCTTTTGCAGAAGCGGAGAATGAGCTTTCAGGGCCTACACAGGAGGTGTTAGAGGCCTTAAATGCGATACGTTTACGTGCCAAATTGGATCCGCTAGCTGCGGGTTTGACCAAGGAAGCAATGCGAGCGGCTATTCGCAAGGAACGCCGTTTAGAGTTGGCTTTTGAAGGCTTGCGCTATTTTGATCTGAAGCGTTGGCGGATAGCAGAAGAGGTGCTCAATAATGTGAAGGATGGTATCCTTACGTATCGATTTGAAGAGCGCTTTTATCATTGGCCTTTGCCGCAAACGGAAATCGATAAAAGTCAGGGCGTACTGGAACAGAATCCGGATTATTAAGTTATTTATAAATGCATTAGGGCCGTCGCTTGCTAGAGTGGGGCACTTTGTCGGTGCTATGAAATGAGAACGTCCGGCTTTTGGGGATGCCGGACGTTCGTCTTTTTTTAATCAACCTAAACCTATCTTATTATTTTCAAATCCTGTGCCAAATGTTTTCGTCGTTTTTCAGTTAGATTAGCGCGGAATTAGAAATGAAATCCTCGACAGGTATATTCCCTTGTCCTAAAAAATGGACAATTGAGGTTTATCTACGTAATAAAATACCAGACAAATTGTAATGAGTATACCGGACAATTGTAACGAGTCCGTGTAACTTTTACGGATAATAGTAAGTTAACCTACACTTAACATAATAGGGCTATTCTTGCGCCAAATTGAAAAGTTAGCATGAACCGTCCATGTTTAAAATTTCATTTTCATTACACTGGGAAATGTAAATTTTAAATATGGTAAGCTCCATCTTACCGATGGATTAAAACTATTTACAGATGAAACATTTTAAACCCTATTTTTTTACAAGCTTATTGGTGGCAGGCCTCAGTGTTACGAATCAGGTAAGTTTGGCAAAACTAAACAACCACATTCACTTAACAGAAGCACCGCAGGAAGAAATTGCACTTGCAGGCCTAGTAAAGTCGGCCGAAACCGGCGAAACGATTCCCTCCGTTTCCATTATAGCTGATGGTAAGGCCGTCGGGGTGACTGATGTCAATGGAAAATTTCAGGTAAAAGTACCACGAGGAGCGGAAGTACGCTTTCAGTACATGGGTTATCAGCCGTATTCCACCAGATTTACGGAGGATAATCAAAGCTTATTGATTTCACTTGGCAGTGCAAGTACCGACTTAAGCGAAGTGGTGGTAACGGCATTGGGTATCAAAAGGGATGAAAAAGCGCTGGGCTATTCGGTATCTAAGCTCGATAATAAAGACTTGACCGAAGCGATGCCAAACAATTGGTCGGAAGCCCTTAAAGGAAAAGTAGCCGGTTTAAATATTACACAGGCCAGCTCGGGTCCGCTGAATACTTCGCGGATTAACTTGCGTGGCAATTTATCACTCGACCCGGCCAAAAATCAGGCCTTGATTGTGGTAGATGGTATCCCCATGATCAATGGAAATATCAGCTCGGGAGTTGATCAGGCTTATGGTGCGGGTGCAAGTGGTGCGGATAAAGATATTCCAATCGATTTCGGAAACGGTTTAGGCGATATTAATCCAGACGATATTGAGTCGATCACCGTCTTAAAAGGAGCCGCGGCAACCGCTCTCTATGGTAGCAGAGCTGGTAACGGAGCTTTGATCATTACCACTAAATCAGGCGCTAAACATGAAGGGGGGATTGGCATTACAATCAATTCCAATACCAGTATCAGTGATGTTTTACGTTGGCCGGATTATCAATACGAGTATGGGCAGGGTGTACAAAACCGCAACGCCGCAGGTGAGCTTTACTATTCGTATGATTTATCGGAAGATGGGGCGAATACGGGTTCTACCTCCAGTGCGTTTGGACCTAAGTTTGACGGTCAGTCATATTTCCAATACGATCCCGCAACGGGTGCACAATCGGCCACGCGTGTGCCATGGGTACCTTACAAGGATAATATCAAAAGCTTTTGGCGCACGGGAACAAACTTTACTAATAGCGTAGCCTTGGATGGAGCAACCGATCGATTTTCGGCGAGAGCTTCCATTACGCATACCAAAAATAAGTGGATTATGCCGAACACGGGTTTCGACCGTTTAGTGGCGAGTTTGAATACCAGCGCGCAACTGACCGAGAAATTGAAATTGAACGCGAAGTTGTCTTTTACTAATAAGAACAGCGATAACCTCCCGGGTACAGGTTATAACAATCAGTCGATCGGCTATTTTATGATCTTCCAAAATCCGAATGTTGATCTGGATTGGTATCGTCCCATTTGGAAGCCCGGCATGGAAAACATAGAACAAATTCACCCTTTTAGCTCCTTTATTGAGAACCCTTTCTTAATTGCCTATGAGATGACCAATAGTCTGCGCAGTACCAACTTGGAAGGGAACTTGCAGGGTATCTATAGCTTTAACAGTAAATGGGAATTGATGCTCCGTTCCGGCTTAAATATGAGGCAGGATCAGCGCGAGCAACGGCGGCCCTATAATACGGCAAATTTCCCCCAAGGGTATTATAAACAACAAGACGTGTTTTTCAAAGAGACCAATACGGACGGATTGTTGACCTATCGTGATAAATTGAGCGAGGACTTCTCTTTTACAGGGTCGGTAGGGGCAAACTTTATGCATAATCAAATCAGAACCAGTAATGGAGTTGCACGGGGTTTGATGGTTCCGGGTATCTATAAACTGTCTAATGCCCTAACACAGGCTGTGGCCGAAAACCAAACTGTTGAACGTAAAACCCATAGTGTTTATGGTTTGATCAATATCGGTTGGAAAGATAAAATCTTTTTAGATGTAACCGGAAGAAACGATTGGTCGTCTACCTTACCCGATGGCAACAATTCCTATTTCTATCCTTCGGTGAGTTCAAGTTATGTTTTGAGTGATTTATTCGAATTGCCTGAATTGATCTCTTTTGCCAAAGCACGTTTGTCGTGGGCTCAAGTGGGCACCGATACCGATCCGTATCGTACCCGCAGCTATTTTGAAACTTCGCCTTTCCCTGGTTCGGCCGGTGCACCTGCCATCTTGTTCAATGACGATCTTAAGCCTGAAATTTCAACCTCGTGGGAGGGGGGTGTGAATTTCATGCTGTTTAATAACCGCATCAATGCAGATGTAAACCTGTATACGAATAATACGGTAAATCAAGTGTTGCGAGTTCCATTAGATGTGACAACGGGTTATCAAGAGCGCTTCATCAACGCAGGGAAAATCCAGAATCAAGGTGTTGAAATCTTACTGAGCGGCAAACCTATAGTCAGTAAAGATTTCAATTGGAATACCACCATTACGTGGGCAAAGAATGTAAACAAGATTTTGACCTTGAGCGAAGATATGGGAGTAGACCAACAGCTTTATGCCGAAAGTGGTACGGTATATTTCTACGCCACGAAGGGCGGATCGATTGGAGACCTTTATGGCTACGGTTTAGTACGTAATGAGGCCGGGCAAGTGGTATTTGATGCAAAAACGGGCTTGGCGTTACGACCTACTGATATAGAGAAAATCGGTAACGCTTACCCTTTATGGCGTGGTGGTTTTCAGAATGAGTTCTCTTACAAGAATTGGCGTTTAAGCATATCGATTGACGGACAATATGGTGGGATTGTCTATTCGCAAAGTCACCATAAAATGACTGAACAGGGTAAGTTAGGTCATACTTTATTGGGGCGGGAAACCGGTACCGTCGTTGGCGATGGTGTGGTGCAAAACGCAGATGGCAGTTATTCACCTAATACAACACCGGTGGCCATTAATACCTGGTATGCTGATTATTATAGAAGAGCCAATGTAGAAACCAATAGCTTTGATGCCTCGTATGTTAAATTAAGGGAAGCACGTATTGAATACGCTTTACCCAAGGAGTTATGTAAAAAACTTCGGGTGGGCGGTGCGAGTATTGCGGTCTTTGGCCGCGACTTAGCGATAATTTCCAAGTTCCCGATTTTCGATCCGGAGACGGCAGCTTTAAATGGAGCCACGATTATTCCAGGCGTGGAGATGGGACAAATGCCTACACCGCGGACATGGGGAATGAATCTAAATGTAAAATTCTAATTGTTGACTGATGAAACTAAAACCGTATATCAAAACATTGGCTATTGTATCCTTCTTAGGGATGAGCGCCTGTACAAAGGACTTTGAAGAAATTAATACCGATCCTAATAAGTTGGAGGTGGTATCACCAGGTAGTATGCTTACCCCCGTTATCTACAACATGAGCACTTATTTTACCGAGCAGAGCTACAACTTTGATTGGCAGATGATGCAGGTATGCATTCCCCATCCAAGCGTTTCTAATGGGATTCACCGTTATGACTTGAATGAAAATTCAGGAAATGGAACTTGGAATACGTGTTATAAGTGGATGGCCAATATTAGGGAGATGGAAACTGCAGCCGACAATTACAATTTACCTGTCTACAGAGCTGTAGCGGCTACCTTAAAGGCCTATATAATGGGGATTCTCACCGACAGTTTCGGAGATGTCCCTTTTTCTGAGGCAATGAAGGCCGCTGAAGGTATCAGTCAACCACGCTTTGATACACAACAGGAAATTTATGAAAACCTTATTGCACAATTAGAAGAGGCGAACACCATTTATGCGACAGATGACTCCAAGATGTTTGGAGAGGATCTGCTTTATAGTAACGATAAGACGAAGTGGCAGCGCTTTAATAACTCCTTGTTGATGCGTTTATTGCTGCGCATGTCTAAAAGAACGGAAATGAATAGCTATGAACGGTTGCAAACAATAATCGATAATCCGGATCAATATCCGGTGTTCACAAGTAATGCTGAAGCTGCCTTTGTAACCATTACAGGAAATTCCCCTTATGATTATGCCTGGGGCAGAAGGCAGGATTATGCCAATGCTAAGGCTATGGCATCCTTCTTTGTCGATTTACTAAATGCACAAGAAGATCCGAGGCGTAGCTTGTTTATGACAGGAGCGAGCCGTTTAGAAGGGGGTAAGCCTGTCGATATCGGTTATAAAGGCGTACCGGCGGCGCATTCAGGGGATGCCTCACAATTCAATTTCAATCCAAGTCAGCCGAATGCCGACCTCATGGTTTATACCACTTTGGGGACGGAGATTGTTGAAGTGATGATGAGTTATGCCGAGGTGGAGCTTATTAAAGCGGAAGTAGCTTTGGAACGAGGAGATTTAAATGCGGCAAAAGCAGCTTACGAAAAAGGTGTTGCTGCAGGGATCACCCAGTGGAAAAATGGTGTTATGCCCCAAGGCTATCTAAACCATCCCGTGGTAGCATTCAATGGAACGATGAAGCAGTTGATGGAACAAAAGTATATTGCTCTATTTTATAATGATTATCAGCAGTGGTTTGAGTATAGGCGAACCGGTTACCCGGAACTTCCGAAAACAGAGTATATGCTACATGATGGTGTCATGCCAACCCGTTTCATGTATCCAACAGAAATCCGCAGATCAAATCCAACGAATTACCAGGAAGCGGCTAATCGGATCGGTGGTGATGATATCATGACGAAAGTTTGGTGGGATAGATAAAAAATAACTGATCGTATCAAAACAAAGGCGAGGCCCTAATCACTACGTTAGCGCCTCGCCTTTGTTTTATAGCTCTTTTATTGTCTTTCCTGTGAACGCCGATTATCGACGGGTACTTTATAGTATACCTCGCCGTCATCGTTCAATGCATTCAGTGATTTCACGAGGCTATCGACTTCGGTAGCCAATACGTTTTCCATCACCAGCGTCACGACCCCATGATGACGCATGAAAATGTTAAATAACATCATGTTAACTTATTTATACACACAACGCACAGTGGGGATTCTTGTTACTTGGTAAGATTCTGTATCACAAAGCTTTTATGTCATTGAAAGAACCCCTCCCTATAGGTTTTAGAATCAAAGGTAGCGGATAATTTCGAAATACGAAATACCTACAAATTAGGAAATAGAAAGTTGTGCCGATTATGGTCGGCAATATGAAGGTTAGTGAATTTTCAAAGCGATGATCATAGGGCCATGATCACCGCCGTTGTTCAGGTATTCTTGGTTAAATAATTTCTTTGTTTTTTATGCAAGCTGACTGCAACTGTTTCATTAATTTCTTTGAATGAAAAAGCTCGTTGATCATTTGTTGATCATCGGTATTCCGTGCACCTGATCCTACAAAACTTACACGTTCTTCTTTAAATAATTTCTGTGCTACACGCTTTGCGTCGACCCCATTAGATCCAGCTAAGGAAAGTAAATCACTTTCATACAGGCATCCTTGCAAGTGAAGGCGTGTTATATTCCGATAGTTATCTTGCAAGCAGGCGTATTGCTCTGTCTTAGCCAGTACCGGTTGCAGGCCTTTACCGGTGAGATAAGCGACAACATCTTCCAGATCGCGGCTTAAAATATCTGCCGGTGCCTCTAGCAGTACATAATTTTTTCCAAAAGTCTCTAATTTTTCTTGTTGAAGAAGGGCTCCGTCCGTATCCAAACGATAAAGCCTAATTGAATGTATTGGCAAGGCGCTGTTAAACGTTTTAGCATCTATAGCATCCTGACTCACAGCTCCGAAGATGCAAGCATAGCCAGCGTTTTTCAGTTCTTCGGTTACATCAGTGCTATTGAAATAGCCGAAACTTGGTTTCAGTAAATCAATATGTATATCGGCAGCGAGTATGCTTCCAACCCTATTGCCTGTATACGTTGCTGATTGAGTTGGTAAAATTGAAAACATCCTTATATAATTTATACAATACTTGTGATATAATGTATAAATATAATCGTATTTGCTCAACTCGTTTCGCAAGTGTTTTCGTTTTGTGTCTAAATGACGTATTTCTGTGTGTAAACTGATGGATATTTGTTCAGTTTGTTAGGAATATGCTAAACAATCAATAAATTTGATTTGATATCCGCAAAGTAAGTCCGACCTATCGGTATACCGGTGCCATCTTTCAGCTTTAGTTCCAATTGGTTAAAAGAATGAATATGAGAACGATTGACGAGGTACGACTTATGTACGCGTAAAAAAGGGTGTCCTGCCGGTAATTTAGCTTCGAATTCCTTTAAATTTTTTCGAAGGGCTACTCGTCTGGTGCCAATCTGCAATTCCACATAATTACCATTTGCCTTGATAAAAACTAAGTCCTTTAACGATACGTGATGTTTATTTCGACCCATAGGTAGAAACAAGCTTGGTTCGTCTGTTTTTTGAAAATGACTCATGGCAATCTCGATGGCAGCATATAAGTCAATCTTGGTAAAAGGTTTGATAAGGTAACCGTAAGGCCGTGTATCTTTTGCGTTTTCGATCGTGGCGGGTTCCGCGTGTGAGGTCGTAAAAATGAACGGTATACCCTTAATGCGTAACACGCGAGCCACATCAATACCGCTTCGTGCACTGCGTATGCCAATGTCTAAAAGCACGAGATCCGGCGTTTTTTCTTTTACGAAGCTTAATGCTTCCTCGTAATCAGCCGCTATACCACATACGGTGTAACCAACTTCTTCGAGCATTTCCTGCATGTCCAATGCAATGATCATCTCGTCTTCAACTATAAGAATTCGTAAATTTTGCATCTATGTACTTCTGAAATTAATTTTAAAAATGGAGGCTTCGTTAAATTCGTAATGGATCGTTCCCTGTAGTTGTTTTGTAAGGTTGGTTAGCAGGCGTAGGCCCATGGTACCTGTTTGTTCCCAATTGATGCCCGAAGAAATGCCCGGGCCGTTGTCACTGTAATACAAACGATAGTACCCTGCTTCTGTGGGCGTAACCTGGATGGTTACTTGTAGGTGTTCATCTTCTTGTCTCGCATATTTAATTGAATTGGTAATCAGTTCGGTAATCAGTAAACCATACGGTATGATAACATCAGTTTTTACTTTAGCCGCACAGATATTGATTTTTTTTTGTATTTGTTCTTGTCCGCTATAACTCTTTACGATGTAATGGACTAAATCTTTCGTATAATTTGCTAAATCAATGGTGTCATGCAAATTGTCAGTGTATAGCTTTTGGTGCACTAAAAGCATCGATTGAAGTCGCACGGCGCTATCGTGAAGGGCTTTTTTTACTTCGGGGTGCTTACTTGTACGTATGTGCATGTTCAATAAAGAGGACGCAAACTGTAGATTATTCTTGACGCGATGATGTGTCTCGTTTATGAACAGCTCGTGCGATTCTGTTTTGTTGCGCAAAGCCTGATAACGTTCGTCCAACTCAGCATATTCTCGCTTTAGCCTGTGAATACGTTGTCTATTTTTGTGCCGGCTAATAAAAAAGATACTCACAACGGTGAGAACAATGCCAAGGATACCGAAAAAGCCGGCGTCCAAAAGTGCAAACATACCCTTCATTCGCATGGGAATAGGCTTTTTAGGAATATCACTGATTAAAAATGGTATCACAATATCTCTTTCTTTTAGACGTGAAAAAAGCAAAATTCTCTTAGTGGTAAAGAACGTATTGCCTGTTTGCTGAGTATCTTATTTGCAAATTCGCTATTAAATATTAAAAATCATGCCAATATTTTTAATTTTCCACTCGATTTCTTTTTAAAAAATGTAAAAATGTCTTGTTGCGTTTAAAATCGCTTTTTCTTGCTGATATTAAATTTATATTAATTGTGTTAACTCTATGTTTTTGTGCATTTAAGTTGGTTTTTTTCACGATTTTATGAAAAATATGTATGCAATATGGCCTTTTCTTGAATTTTATTTACCGGTATGATGTTTGTTGAGCGCATTTCACAGGAATAAACATTTTTGTTAAATTTTTCTCGTAATTTCCCTTTTATGGATTTAAGCAGCCGTTACCTCTTTCATTTTACACACGTAGTTACCGATTTTTTCTTTATTATCCTTTCCTTTTTACTTGCTGTTCGATTTAGTAACTACGAGTATTTTTATCAGCTGAGCCTTTATGATGCGGGATTTCTACTTTTTTTGCTTTGTGGGTGGTACTTTACCGCTCGTTCCAATCGATTATATGAAGATAAGATCCAGGAAAACCAGATGCGTGAGCTGTTTAAAACAGCTAATACGATTTTATGGCAGGTGATGTTGGTGGTTTTGTTCATTTTTGCTGTAAAGGAAAATGACTATTCGCGAACTTTTGTTGTGATCTATGGCTGTCTGGTTGCTTTCTTCATACCTTTCAGTAAGATTCTGCTTAAGAAGATCTATTTGATGGTATTTCGCCATGGCTACTTACGCCGTCGTGCACTCGTGATCGGAGGAGGAGAGCATGGTCAGCAATTTTGCAGGTATATCAAAGAAAATAAGTATTACGGCTATGAAGTGGTGCGCCATATTCAGGGCGCCTTGACTTTTTCCCAGCCAGCCCAAAGCTTTGGAGAGCGTATGTTGATGGTGGGAGGGCAACCCTTAGGGGATATCAATGACATTGATGAGGTGTTTATTGCAGATGGTCCGGAAACCTCTTATAATACGAAAGAAATCGCTTCTGCCTTAAGTGCCCACGCGGTAAGACTTCGCATTATTCCGGATGTCTTTCAAATGAGTAACTCGGGGATGTATACTTTTAGCATGATTGGCGGTTTTCCGTTGTTAAGCGTACGGAATGAGCCATTGGAAGATATTTATAATCGGGCGGCAAAAAGAGCCTTTGATATTTTCTTTAGTTTGTTTGTGCTCGTCTTTGTATGCTCCTGGCTGTTTCCTCTTATCGCCATTCTCATTAAATTGGGATCGGAAGGCCCCGTGTTTTACAAACAAGAACGCTGGGGTAAACGCAACCGACCTTTTCTCTGTTATAAATTCAGATCAATGTATGTGAAGGCGCCTGATACCAATCAGGCCGGTAAATTTCAACAGGCGCAAAAGAACGATCCCCGGATTACGCCGATCGGGCGTTTCCTTCGTAAAACGAGCTTAGATGAATTTCCACAATTCCTAAATGTACTTTGGGGCGAAATGTCGGTGGTAGGACCTCGCCCGCACGCTTCGCTGATGAATGTCGAATCTACCTATATTGTAAAAAACTACCTGGTAAGGCATCAGGCCAAACCCGGTATTACGGGATGGGCTCAAGTGAACGGACTACGCGGAGAATCCGGAAATCCGAATCTATTAAAAGCGCGGATTGAACATGATATCTGGTATATCGAACACTGGACTTTTTTGCTTGATTTGAAAATTATTTTCTTAACCTTCTGGCGAATGATTATCGGCGATAAGCAAGCTTATTGATTATTGAACAAGGGAGCTTGTTAGTAGGCGATAGGCTTTAAGCAATAAGCTATAGGCGATGAGTGGTGAGTGATGAGTGATGAGTGATGAGTAATAAGCTATAAGGCTTGTACTGCTGTTATTCATCACTTACAACGCGCAATTACACTAACTACTGAACGACTTAACTATTTAACGACTCAACTACTGAACGACTCAACTACTCCCTAACTAGTGAACAAGGGAGCTTGTTAGTAGGCGATAGGCTGTAAGCAATAAGCTATAGGCGATGAGTGGCGAGTGATGAGTGATGAATGATGAGTAATAAGCTATAAGGCTTGTACTGCTGCTATTCATCACTTACAACGCGCAATTACACTAACTACTGAACGACTTAACTATTTAACGACTCAACTACTGAACGATTCAACTACTCCCTAATTAGTGAACAAGGGAGCTTGTTAGTAGACGATAAGCTTTAAGCAATAAGCTGTAGGCGATGAGTGGCGAGTGATGAGTGATGAATGATGAGTAATAAGCTATAAGGCTTGTACTGCTGCTATTCATCACTTACAACGCGCAATTACACTAACTACTGAACGACTTAACTATTTAACGACTCAACTACTGAACGACTCAACTACTCCCTAACTAGTGAACAAGGGAGCTTGTTAGTAGGCGATAGGCTGTAAGCAATAAGCTATAGGCGATGAGTGGCGAGTGATGAGTTATGAATGATGAGTAATAAGCTATAAGGCTTGTACTGCTGCTGCTATTCATCACTTACAAGTAGCAATTACACTAACTACTGAACGACTTAACTATTTAACGACTCAACTACTGAACGACTCAACTACCCCCTATTACGTAAAACATAGGACTTAAAACTTACAACTCACAAACCGTGATTCCTCATACTCATAATTGAACCATTGGTACACATTTGTATGATTATATTTCGTTGATTGTGTTGCTTTTATCCATATTTGCCTTTGGAAAATAAAGATTTTTTATTTTAGGATCAAGGTATTCGCCAATTACACCTGATATCATCTGTACGTTAAAAAATGTTAAAACTCATTGTTTTATACAAAAATATCTAGTGTTAGGTATATATATGAAAAAGATTATTATGTACATTTGTGCCGTAAAAAACAACTGTAAGTACCTAATTGTAAAATTGTTAAATGAATAGTAAAAGTAATGCACCGGCCTTATTGAGGCAAGGACCGAGGCTTCCGTTGAGCGAGAGAGGGCGCTCTGGAAGCAATAGTAAGAAACGAGAAATATTTATTGAAGTGTCGCGGCAATCTCCTTTCATGCCTGTATATGATGATTTTGAAATCAACGATGGTTATCTGACTTTATTTGCGAAATAATTATAGATTAGATTTTTACTTATACCAATCTTTGGACGCGACTGGGTCTACTAGACCCATAGACATAAATTTGAGGCTTGTTTCCAATTTAGTTATCAAAAATTGGAAGCAGGCTTTTTATTTTTAGCGTGTTCAGGCTATAAACCTTCCCCTTTTCTTCTGTACATATTTACACAATATTGTGTAGTTCGTACACAAGTGCCTTATGGCTTTTTGTTTACTGTCATTTTGCGTAGTATTTTCGAAATAAATCAATCAGTTGATCATTTGCTTAACTTTTATTTAACAAACGATCTTGTTTTTTGATAAATATTCATTTATAGCTTGTGCTTAATCTGTGCTCATTTGAGCAAGTTGGCGCATATTAAGGACAGAATTGAAAAATATAGCCCGTTTCTATCATGCGCATCTCATATAAAGCTGATTTTTTCGAGGAAGTTAAAAGAAAAATAACATCCCAGGGCTTCCGGATTGTTGGTCTTGATCATTCGCAGCCGTGGGGTGGTTCAGTAATGATCGACGAAAGCCAGGCACAACGCTTCGCTGACCTATTTTTTCAAGAGGTTATACAGTCTCAAGAGAAAAAGGCCGCTCATCCCTCTAAACCCAAAGTCTTGGTTATTGAACCAAAGCAGGCTATTGCTTGGCAATATCATCAACGTAGGGCCGAATGGTGGCAAGTGATTGTAGGCGAAGTAGGCGTGATTACGAGTGATGATGATGAAGAAAGAAGGCTATTGGTTAAACAGTCAAAAGATATCATCGAGCTGAGACCGGGAAAGCGACACCGCTTGGTAGGATTAGACGACTGGGCTGTTATCGCACAACTTTGGAACCATGTGGATGTTCAGTATCCTTCGGATGATGCAGACGTAATACGATTGAAATTATAGCTCATAGGAGTGAAATAATATAAAAACAATGTAACATATGAAGACAGCATTAATTACTGGTGTAAATGGGCAAGATGGAGCCTATCTTGCAGAACTTTTATTAGAGAAAGGCTACATGGTGCATGGTGTTAAACGCCGTTCGTCATTGATCAACACCGATCGTATAGACCATCTATATCAAGACCCACACAGCGAAAATGTGCGCTTTAAGTTGCATTATGGCGACATGACAGATAGCACCAACCTGATTCGTATTATCCAGGAAACGCAACCCGATGAAATTTACAATTTAGCGGCGATGAGCCACGTAAAGGTAAGTTTTGATACACCGGAATATACTGCTAATGCCGACGGGATAGGAACTTTACGTATTCTAGAGGCCATCCGTATTCTTGGTTTGGAAAAGAAAACGCGCATTTACCAAGCTTCGACCTCTGAGCTATATGGTTTAGTGCAAGCAGTACCGCAAAGCGAAACCACACCCTTTTATCCACGGAGCCCTTACGCCGTAGCTAAGTTATATGCTTATTGGATTACGGTGAATTATCGTGAAGCGTACAATATGTATGCCTGCAACGGAATCCTGTTTAACCACGAGAGTCCCTTACGTGGTGAGACGTTTGTGACGCGGAAAATCACACGAGCGGTGGCGGCTATTTCTCTAGGCCTGCAGGACAAGATGTTCTTAGGCAATTTGGATGCGCGCCGCGATTGGGGACATGCCAAGGACTATGTAAAAGCAATGTGGCTTATCCTACAACAAGAAAAAGCGGAAGATTATGTTATTGCAACCGGAATTACCACACCGGTGCGTGATTTTGTAAAAATGGCTTTTGCGGAAGTGGGCGCCGAAATAGAGTTTAAAGGTGAAGGTGTAAATGAAAAAGGATTTGTCAAGTCACTAAGCAATCCGGAATATGATGCTTTACAGATAGGACAAGAGGTAGTATCTGTAGATCCGGCTTATTTCCGTCCGACGGAGGTTGAGTTGTTGATCGGTGATCCGACTAAGTCGAAAACAAAATTGGGCTGGGAGCCGGAATATGATTTATCTGCTTTGTGCCGCGAAATGGTGGCTTCGGATATCGAGGTGTTTAAAAAGGACAATAAAACGCAGTGGGAGCATTTGGCGGGGTAGTATATAAAATGATTAGATGAAAGACGCTTAATGAATAATGCGAAAAAACTCGTAGCAAAAGGTGTTTTTTGGACGGGCATACAAATGGTGGTTAATCAAGGATTTGGTTTTATCATTCGTTTGGTATTGGCGAAGCTCTTGTTCCCGGAGCAATTCGGTATCGTAGGAATGGCAACTGTGTTTACGGGATTTGTTCAGGTGATGAACGACTTAGGCATAGGAGCTGCGCTTGTCCAAAAAAAGGATGAGACATTGAGCGAGGAGCACTTTCACACAGCATTTTGGACGGGTTTCGGATGGTCATTATTCATTTATCTGATCATTTGCTTTGCTGTAGCGCCATTAGCCGCTATGTTTTATAGTGAACCTATCTTGAAGGCACTTATTCCTGTAATCGGTTTGGGGGTACTATCAAGTCCGATCAATTTGGTTAATAAGGCTCAATTAACAAAGCGCATGGATTTCAAAAAAATTGCGTTTATTGACAACACATCGAACATTCTCTCAGGATGTCTTTCTCTCGGCCTTGCATTTTCCGGAGCGGGTGTGTGGTCGTTGGCCTTTAACTCGGTAGCTTCAATTATTGTAGCGATTCCGCTTTATTTTAAAGCAACCGGATGGAAGCCCAGGTTTATTTGGAATAAGCAAGCTTTTCACGATATCTTCGGTTTTGGTATCTATACGACAGGGACTAATGTGCTTAATTATCTAATTAACAATGTGGACTATTTGTTAATAGGAAAGTTATTAAGCGCACAGCTGCTTGGTGCTTATACATTTGCCTTCATTCTTACTGATACATTTCGGAGCAGGCTTATGGCCGTCATCAACAATGTAATGTATCCGCTTTATGGCAAGAAGCAGACAGACCATAAGGCGCTAAAAAGCTACTATTTGAAAGTCATCAATTATAATAGCTTAATTATTTATCCTATTATGACGGCTTTCTGCGCGCTGGCTGAACCTATAATTCTTGTATTCTTTGGCGACAAGTGGGAAATGGCTATTGAGCCACTTCGCATTTTAGCCATCGCGGTGATGTTCCATATGATGGTTAATAGCAATACGGCGCTGATTAGAGGAGTCGGTAGGCCTGGCTTGGAAATGAAACTTCAATTGGTAAAGGCAGTTATATTCTTACCCATGCTGTTAGCAGGCATCTATTACTATGGAATTATTGGGGCTGCTTGGGCGATACTATTGAACAAAGTGATAGCAGTATTAATCGCTCAGTATACCTTTAATAAGCTACTGGCAATTAAGGTAAGCACCAAAGAGTTCTTAGTAGCCATTAAAGACCCGTGGATTGCATCGTTATTGGCTTATCTGGTGTCAAAAATCACATTTACCCTACTGGGTTGGCCCTTTGTTGTATCGGCTTCCTTACTGATGTTGACTTATATGTTGGTTATTTGGTTGCTCATGGGAAATGAGATTCGTCTACAAATCAATCAACTCAAATTAATGAAGAAATAATAGAAGAATAGCTATGATGAAGGCCCTAAAAGCACCTATTAAACGAATGATCAAAGAGACAATACCGATCTATTGTGCTCGATCAAAAAAATTATCTGTTCTTTATTATCTGCTGTTTGATAAATCTTTTGCCCGAGAAAGCCAAGCTGTATTAGCTGGAAGAGTGAAACATGTAAAGGAGGCGAAGGAAATCAAAGCAAACTACTTTTTATTAGTACGCAATACGCACCGGATTGAAAAGGGCTTATTGATGCGTCCTCGCAGGGCCGTTTTTGGAAAGGATTATATTGAAGAGACGATTGATAGCTTTGAAGGAATTTGCAAATTGCAATCTACGACGGATACAAATTTACAATTGAAGTGGTTTAAGGACGTCTTGTCCGCCTATTTCGAGTCTGCAGGCGAAGAAGACCCCTTCGTCTATAAGTTGGGGCAACGCTATCACCGCATTCTTCAAGAGTGTATGCCGCCTACGAATATACCAGACGGAAAAGCGGAAGCAAAGTCCGTTCCCTATGTCCGTTTGGAAGAACATCGGAGTAACATTTCCTTTGAGGATTTTTATCAATTGTGCCGTCAACGTCGATCCGTTCGTTGGTTTTTAGACATACCCGTTCCACGGGAAATGATCGATAAGGCGATTCTAGCGGCTAATCAAGCACCGAGTGCTTGTAATAGGCAGCCATTTGAATTTCGCATTTTTGATGAGGCCCAGCTGGTAAAGGAAGGGATTAATTTACCTATGGGAACCAAAGGGTACGGTCATTCGATACCTGTCTTTATTGTTTTGGTGGGAAATCTGGATGCCTATTTTGATGAAAGAGACCGTCATGTAATGTATATTGATGCTTCTTTGGCTTCTATGTCCTTTATGTTGGCTCTAGAAACTATGGGTTTAAGCAGCTGCGCTATTAACTGGCCTGATATTGAAAGTCGTGAACAAAAAATGGATAAATTTTTAATGTTGAAGCCTTATCAACGTGCGTTGATGTGTATGGGAGTCGGCTACCCTGATCCGGAAGGTTTGGTGGCTTTTTCGGAAAAAAGACCGTTGGACCAAATTCGTAGATATAATTAATAGACACATGATAATCGAATTACGTGGGGTTGAATTCCACAATAAAGGTGCCGAATTGATGCTACATGCCATTATGGATGTTGTTAAAAAACAAATTCCTGATGTGGTTTTCGTTATGGAGAAACGGCCTAGTGCAACAATTAAACAACAACGTAGCTTGGGTATTTATACCAAATTGAACGTGAAGAAATATGGGATAGACTCGGCTAAGTGGGGTCGATTTATGCCAAAATTCCTGATGCGCAGTTTAGGTTTTGTTCACGAAAAGGACATTCAGGCTGTGCTTGATGGTTCGGGGTTCGCGTTTGGCGATTTTTGGGGCGAAAAAAAGGCGGGTGAACGTTTGGCAAATCATATTGAAAAGTGGAAAAGGCAAGGGAAAAAAGTCATTATGCTGCCACAAGCTTTTGGAGCATTTGAGAATCCTGCATTACAACAGAAAATGAGAATTATTTTAGATCAAGCCGATCTGGTCTTCGCGCGTGATCAATATTCACTTGCTTATTTGAATGGTTTGCAGGTGTCAACCGATCGAATACACCTTAGACCGGATTTTACCAATCTGATCAAAGGAAAGGTACCCGATTATTTTAATCCGAAGGAAACGGAAGTGGCCATCATTCCTAATAATAAACTGTTGGAGTCCAATATTTTTACACACCGTGGTCAATACCTGGAACGTTTACACGATCTAGTCGTATTGATTGAAAGGCATGGTAAGATCCCTTTTTTCCTTATTCACGAAGGAAAAAAAGACCTGCAGCTTGCGGAGGATGTAAATACTCAATTCAGTAAAACCGTCAAAATTATCAAAGAAGATGACCCGCTTAAAGTGAAAGGAATTATTGGCGCCTGTAAAGGTGTTGTCACATCAAGGTTTCACGGCCTGGTCAGTGCACTTTCTCAAGCAGTACCTTGTCTTTGCATTGGGTGGAGTCATAAATATCAAGCCTTAATGGAAGATTACAATTTCAAGGAGGGCGGAATTGGAAAAGAGGACATGGATTTGGAGTCGCTCGAAGCTAAAATCTCATTGATTTTGGATGAGAAGAGCGCTGCTATATGCAAGCAGACATTAGCAGACGCAGGTGCGAAGCAAAAGGAACTATCGAAACAGATGTGGGAGCAGGTGTTTTACGTACTAAGGAATTGATAAAATAAGCAGATAAAGCTATCGTATGGAAATCGCAGTCATTATACCGGTATACAATGCTGAAGCCTATGTGGCAGATGCAGTACAGTCTGCCTTACAGTTTGAGGAAGTGAAAGAGGTCATTCTTATTGAGGACTGCTCACCGGACAATGCTTTGGCCGTATGTAAGGAGTTGGAAAGACAACATGAACGGGTTAAGCTTTATCAGCACGAAAATGGCATAAATAAAGGAGCCGGCGCATCTCGAAATCTTGGCATACAGAAGGCTACTTGTCCCTATATCGCTTTTTTGGACGCTGATGATCTGTTTTTAACGAATCGCTTTGATGCTGAACGGGAGTATTGGCGGGAGGGAAAAGATTTCGACGCCATGTATGGGGCCTTAGGTATTCACTTTTACTCGCAAGAGGCTCAAGAGAAATATGCCAGCCATTTCTCATCGAAGTTTACGGTGGTGCGAAATTTTAAGGCAGGCGAGTCCATGTTCGAAGAACTGCTTGGTATCAATGAGAAACGTAGAGGGCACATTCATTTGGATACGCTTACTGTAAGAAAAGTAGTTCTTGCTCGAATGCCGATGCACTTTCAGGAAAATTTGCGATTACATCAAGACTATGAATTTACTATCCGATTGGGCTATTACGCACAGGTCGTTCCCGGCATTCTTGCCCAGGCGATCGCTACTAGAGGTGTCCATTTGGAAAATCGGTATACGAAGGTGGGGTTTAAGGAGAAAAAGTACTACCGTAACCAGTTACTCGTATGGGAAGCGTTAGATCGATGGGCCCAGGAAGAAGGTTTGGCTGCTCGATATAAGCAATTTATCGCCCGAAAAATTTACGCATATAAAATAGCTGGTTCCTATTTCTTCAGTGCTTGGTCACTCTTTTTGAAATACTTATTGAAGGAGCGGCAAGTATTAAAAGAGTATAGAATTTATTATAGAACTATGTTGAATCGTTAGCCTTATGACGAAAGATATGATAAAAAAGCCATTAGTATCTATTATAGTACCCGTATATAATCGAGCAGATTTTATCGGTGTTACTTTAGAGAACCTCGTGGCAAATCAATATCGCCCATTGGAAATAATACTGGTAGACGATGGCTCTTCGGATACGTCGCTTTCTGTGCTTGAGCGGTTTAGGGAAAGCCAGCAGAACGAGCTCTTTACAGTAAAAGTTTTTACGCAGTCAAACCAGGGAGCGCCCGCTGCTCGGAATTATGGTTTTTTACAGGCTAAGGGGGCTTTTATTCAATTTTTGGACAGCGATGATTTAATTGACACGAATAAGTTCTCCGAGCAGATCCACAGCATGGAGTTAGAAAGTGCCGACTTCGGCCTCTGTGATTTTCAAATGATCTATGTAGATACAAATGAGCAGGTTTATCATTCCAATGCCCATAAGTTAAAGAAAGTACTTAAAACACACGGTTCTTTCGGTTGTGGCTCACCTTTACTCAGAAAAGACTTAGCTGATAAGATTAGCTGGAATGTGCGATTGAAAAGAAATCAAGACGTTGATTATTTCCTCAAAGCTGCCCTTATGTCGATGCGTATTGCCTATGTGCCAAAAGCACTTTATACCTATGTGAGGCATAGCAGCGACCGAATTTCTGCTTCTTACAGTAAAACATCGCCAGTATATGACGAACGTATACGGTCTCTCAGGCAGTTGTTTGGCAGAATACCGAATAAATTCCATGCAGCCATCGCATTAATGAACTTGTATTTAAGCTTATTCAAATTCAAATTAACAAGATAGTATGGTGAAATTATTCTTCGATATTATGATTACGGGGCATCACGTAGAATATATTGACCATATGGTGAATTATCTTCGAGAAAAAGAAGATGGGCACAACTACGTTTTTGTGGTACACCCTCAATTTGAAGAACGCTTTCCTGAAATTGCGATTAAGATAAAAGAAGCGCGCAATTTGCGCCTTGTCTGTGTTAGTCTACATGAATTTGAGAAAACCCAAGGTCGAGGGCTGGTGAAAATGTCTTTTAATACTTATCGGTTAGCCCATCGATATGCTTTACAAGTAGGGGCGGATCATGTCTGCTTTCTCTATTTCAATTTATTGCAATTACCATTAATCTTTTACACGCCAAGCTACAGCGTAAGTGGTATCCTATTCCTTCAATTTTATCGTATGCATCGAGGAAGCTTAAAGGAGCGGATTAAATATTTGCGCAAATATTTAATTACCAAAGGTTATACAGGAAACAAAAAAGTGAATCGTGTTTTTGTTTTGAACGATGAACAAACAGTTTCTTTTCTGAATAGGAAATTTAAAACTTCCATTTTTAAGACGTTGGCTGACCCTATTCCAAACATAGAACCGTTGGAAGCTTTCAGTGTGTATGAACATTATGGTATTTCGAAAGATCGCCAAATATACTTACATATTGGAAGTTTGAGTGACCGGAAAGGAACGATCGAATTTGTGAACTCCGCCACCTATTTAAAGCCCGAAGTGCAGATGAAAGTGGTGTTTCTATTGGTGGGAAAGGCGGGGAACAGCCAAGAGGAAGAAGAACTTCAATTGGCACTTAATGAGCTTCGCATGAAAACGCAAGTACCTATTATTTGGGATAATCGTTTTGTACCGAATGCCATGATGAAAAGTCTTTTTAACCAGTGTTATGCGGTGGTGATTCCCTATAAAAACGCAGAAGCTTCCAGTGGAATTCTCGGCCATGCCGCTGCTTCCAATAAAATGGTGATTACAACGGGTAAAGGATTATTAAAGGATATTGTTAACACGTATCAACTTGGTCTGTTAGTCGATGAGGTTACGCCGGGGGAAATTGGCAGACAAATTACCGTTGCCAGTGGCCACTATAACTTCGTTAGCAAGGCTCGGGATTTTGTTGAATTGAAAAGCGTGGATCATTTTGCAGCTGAAGTTGAGACTGCTTTATAGTAATATAATATATGGAAGAGAACGGAAATAAATTAGTGATTTACCTCTGTATGATCGGAGTGGTCTTCCTTAGTTCCTTCCGTTCGCCGGATCCGGAGCTAGCACTGGATTATTCCGTTCCCTCCTATATTCAGTTTCTCCAGACACTGTCTGTACCCATCGTGTTGCTTTTGATGCTGTTGAGTATTGGATTTATGTTCCGGGTGCCGACAGAAATGGAAAAAGAAGGTGGGAAATCTTATTTGCCGTATTTTTTTATCTTCCAAGTCATTATTCTGTTAACCGAATTTTCACGGCAGAATAATGCGACGGAGTTTTTGATACGTTTGTTATTCGGTATCATCACCTTTATTTATTTCTTGAAGGTAGTGGCCAATTTGCCCATTTATCGAGCAGAGGGGTTTTCCGTTTTAGCAGCTTTTTTCTGGGGCAGTTTTTTCTTCATCGCATTGAACGTGCTTATACACGTTTCAGGAATAGGGCATGTCATATGGAAAGGCCGATTATTTGGAGTGACGGCTCATCCCAATTTTATGGGAATCTGCGCGTCTATTGAAACGATCCTCGCTTTTGTCTTTTTATGGAAAGAACGGAAGTGGAAGAGACGCTCTATTTTCTTGATAGCTTTTGCAGTGGGTATCTATGCGTGTCTCTTGACAATGTCTCGTACATCCATGCTAGGAGTAGCCACCGGGGTTTTCATTTTCTTCATGGTAGGGATGAAAAATTCATCTTTCAAACCGTTTTTTATGATATTGTTAGCGCTGGTTTCAATGCTGTTGGTGGCTAACCTAACTATGCAGTCGTTGGATTATGCCGATCGGGGAAATACCCGAGAGCAGACGTGGCGCGAACTTTACGAAGATGCCTCTGAATTACCATTGATTGGGAAAGGACGAAGCGGTGCTAGCACAAATGCCTATATGTTTGCCATCGTGGCAGGAGGTGTTTTGGGAGCTGCATTTTTTTTCCGGAGCCTGTTTGGGGTGATGGCTTCAGCTTTTACGGATCTATTAAATACACACAACTTTAAGCGGTTGGCTTTCTTGGCTTTACTGACGTTGATATTGGTGACATCTGTTTTTGAAGGATACCTACTGGATACGGTGAGTATCCCATCCTTTACATATTGGATGTTATTGGCGGTTACTAGACAGTTATAATGGAAAAGAGAATTGCAATTGTGAACCCTTCGGTACCTCATTATAGGGAAGACTTTTATCGCTATATAAAAGAACGATTAGCTTGTGATGTGTTCACTTATGAAGACATGAAAAGTACGAGTAACCGCAATTTCAAAGAGAGCCAGTTGATAACGAAACGCTTGAAAAGTATTAAGTTGAAAAAATTTCTGCTCTTTAATATTTTTCCCTTACTCAGTAAACAGTATCAAACATTAGTGTTGATGTGGGACTTTGCGCAAATCAGTACTTGGTTGCTTTTGATTACGAAACCGCTCCACCGTAAAAAAATTATTCTTTGGGGGCAGGGTATTTCTGTAAAACGCTATCTCGTGGAGGAGGTACATCCAAACCGGCTTTTAATGGCAATGTTGAAGCTGGCAGATGGCGCTTGGGTTTATATGGAAAAAGAGACTGTTCAATGGAAGGCAATTTTTCCCGATAAGGCTATCGTTGCGCTGAACAATACGATCTCCGGTGTTGAAAAGGTTTTGGATACGCACTACGATGTAGATGAATTAAAAGGCATTAAGAAAAAGCATAACATCACGGAGGACATCTTATTGATTTACTGTGCCCGCTTTGATAATCCCTATAGACGTTTTGATTTACTGATTCAAACTATTGAATTGCTGGACCCTCGGAAATATGGCTTTATCATTATAGGTGAAGGCGCTTATAAGCCTGATTTTTTACCTTATAAGAATGTGTATGATTATGGAAAAGTGTATGAAAAGCAACTAAAGGATGAGCTTTTTTCGATTGCCGATATTTATTATCAGCCCGGCTGGATTGGTTTATCGGTTGTTGAAGCCATGGCATATGGAAAGCCAATTTTAACATTTAAACGGAGCGAGGCAGTCTTACAATGTGTGGAGTACCATTATATAGAGCATGATCGGAATGGAATTTTATTAAATAATATCGAGGAGTTAAAAGAGACGCTGTCGAAGCTTATGCAACGAGAACTGATAGCAATGGGCATGCAATCGAAGCGAATTGTCCAGGATAAACTACTTATGGGAAATATGGTGCAAAATGCTTTATCCATCTTATAATATGAGAACAAAAATCTTACATGTTATTTCAACTATGGATCCTAAAGCCGGGGGCGTTAGCCAAGCTGTTAAAACCATGGTAAGGGGACTAAAGTTTTACAATATTTCAAGTGCTATTGTTTCGTTAGATGAGGAAGAGATAAAAAGAGATTATCCGGACTTTGAACTAATTACAATAGGTAAAGGAACAACATCTTGGAATTACCATACTAAATTGATCAGTTGGCTTAAAGAAAATCTGGACGCATACGAAAATGTCATTGTTCATGGTCTCTGGCAGTTTCAATGCTATGCTATCCTGAAAAGTATGCCTGCGGCTACTGCCACGAAAATTTACGTAATGCCCCATGGTATGTTGGATCCTTACTTTCAAAAATCAGCTGGCCGAAAACTGAAAGCCTTTAGAAATCAACTCATTTGGTCGTTGGTTGAAAATCGGCTGATTAAAAAAGCGGAAGGGCTATTATTTACTTGTGAGATGGAAAAGACTTTGGCTCATGAGACATTTAATGGCTATAAGCCCAAAAAAGAACTTGTTGTAGGGTTAGGAGTGGAAAAAGATTTAGAGGAAAATGAGGCAATGGCTAACGAATTTAAGATTGCTTTTCCCCAAGTTACTTCTGATGGTTATTTCTTATTCATTAGCAGAATTCATCCCAAAAAAGGATTGGATTTGTTGGTAAATGCTTATTTAAACCTTAAGCAATCAGGTACGCATTCATTAGCTCCTTTGGTTATAGCCGGGCCGGGTTTGGATACACCTTATGGAAGGGAAATTCGAGAACTGGCAGCTAAAGATCCTGATATCATTTTTACGGATATGTTAACAGGGCGTTTGAAATGGGGTGCCTTTTACGGTTGCGGCGCTTTTGTGTTACCGAGCCATCAGGAGAATTTTGGTATAGCGGTGGTAGAAGCTCTTTCTTGCCAGAAGCCGGTCCTGATTAGCAATCAAGTGAACATATGGCGAGAAATTGAGAGAGAAGGGGGAGGGATCGTGGTGGATAATACACAGAAAGGCGTCGAGCGTTTACTCCATAGCTGGACACACTTAGATCCAAACGAGAAAATAAAAATGGGAAGAAACGCAGAGCGAACATTTCATAAGTATTTTACCGTGGGCATGGCCGCGAAGCGTTTAAAAGAAGCGTTGAATTATGACTAAAGTATATAATAATGATACGTACGTAGGAGCGTCCTTTTCCTTAAGTAACCGTTTGATGCGGGTGCTTTGGAGCCTTGTTTATGCCTTATTATTTAAATATTCGCCCCGACCATTTCATGCTTACCGTGCGGCTATTTTGAGATGTTTTGGCGCTAAAGTAGGTAAAGGAGTGCATGTTTATCCCGGGGTAAAGATTTGGGCCCCATGGAATCTGGATTTGAAGGATGAGTGTGGTATTGCTAGCGGAGCCGAATTATACTCACAAGGGATGATTACAATTGGTTATCGTGCCATCGTGTCGCAGGGTTCTTATGTCTGTACGGGTACGCATGATTATACCAAGGTAGGGCATCCGTTATATACCCTGCCTATTGTTATTTCCGCGCGCGCTTGGGTCGCCGCGGATTGTTTTATACACCCAGGGGTTACTATTGGTGAGGGTGCCGTCATTGGAGCACGTTCAGTAGTTACGAAGGATATGCCCGCATGGATGGTTTGCGCCGGACATCCGTGTAAGCCCTTGAAGGAGCGGGTAATGGTCAATGAGCCAATGGAGCAATTAGCTAATTAGCTTGTTGTAAATCGTTGAGTCGAGAAATTGTTGAGTAGGGCAAGGAATAATGAGCCGATGTGATGATGAGCCAATGTGATAATGAGTTGAAGATTAGTGATTAATAGAGTGTATGAATGATAAACTTGCCTGGTAGGCAGTGTGACTGACAGCTGATGGCTGATAGCCGAAAGCTGATAAATAAACAAGAAATAATGAATAAGCCTACGCTTAAGGCCTAAAGCATACTGCCAAAAGCTATGTGACTAGTGGCCGATAGCCGAAAGCTGAAAGCTGTTAAATATGATTTCTGTACTGATTTTAACTAAGAATGAAGAACAAGATTTGCCAGGATGCTTAGCTTCGGTAGCCTGGTGTGATGATGTCCATGTTTTCGACTCTTTTAGCGAAGATCGTACCGTGGAAATCGCCCGGCAGGCCGGTGCTAAGATTACGCAACGTAAATTTGATAATTGGTCGGCACACCAAAATTGGGGTCTGGCCAATATTCCCTTTAAGTACGCTTGGGTTCTTTATATAGATGCTGATGAGCGGGTATCAACGGGTTTGAGGGAAGCACTCATGGCGTTCGACCAGGAAGGAGATGCAGTGGCTTATGAAATTCAACGACGTGATTTTGCCTGGAACGGCCGTTGGTTAAAACATGCTCAGATATCTCCTTTTTATCTCCGATTTTTTAGACCGGATAAAATGCGCTACGAACGTTTGGTCAACCCGGTGTCTTTGCCGGATGGACCGGTAGGCCGATTACACGGATACCTCGACCATTATCCCTTTAGCAAAGGTTTTCGCTACTGGTTGCAACGGCACTTGAGTTACGCCGATATGGAGGCAGCAATGCGCTTGGAAGACATGGGAAAAGGTACCAACTTCTCGTTACAAAAAGCGCTGTTCAGTAAGGATTTTACAGAAAAGCGCTATCACCAAAAGGGCTTATTCTATAAAATGCCAGGACGCCCATTTATTAAGTGGCTGTATATGGTGCTGTGGAGGAGAGCCTTTCTAGATGGCATAGCGGGAACTACTTATGCTACACTACAGTCTATCTATGAATACTTCATTGTCTTGAAGACAAAGGAGTTAGTGAGTAAACAAAATTCCAAATAGAAATGCTATGAAGATATTAATATTTGGTATCAATTATTACCCTGAGCTTACCGGTATTGGAAAATATACCGGTGAAATGGGTGCTTGGTTAGCTGCTCAGGGGCATGAGGTTGCTGTAGTAACGGCACCTCCCTATTATCCGGAATGGGATATCCATCCAGCCTACAAAGGAAAAAAATGGTTCAAAGAGATTATTGATGGTGTAACCGTTTACCGAGTACCTTTATATGTGCCAAAAGAGGTTACCTCAAAGAAACGCATTCTGCATGAATTTTCTTTTTTAGGTTCAGTATTGCCAAAATGGTTTGGTTTACTGTTAAAGAAAAAGTATGATGTGGTCATCAATATTAACCCACCATTTCATTTGGGCTTCTTTGCGTTATTGTATGCGAAAATAAAGAAAGCACGCTTATTGACACATATTCAGGATCTGCAAATCGATGCTGCGAAAGATCTTGGTATGATCCGTAATAAGCGCTTATTGGATTGGATGTTTAAATCTGAACGTTATCTTCTTAATAGCAGTCATGCGGTATCCTCCATTAGCTTAGGCATGCAGCGAAAGATCCTTGCAAAAGGCGTCCCGAAAGAAAAATTTATTATGTTTCCCAATTGGGTAGACGAAACGGCTATCAAACCGCTGTCGATAAACGAGTCGTTGCGTAAGGAATGGAATATTCCAATGGATGATAAGGTTATTCTATACGCCGGAAATTTAGGAGAAAAGCAGGGGCTGGAAGTTATTATTGAGGCTGCGGAAGCATTTAAGCAAAACCATTTTATTCGTTTTTTGATCGTCGGATCAGGTGGTAATAAGGAAAATTTGCAAAAGGCGGTAAGCGAGAGAGGTCTGAACAATGTGTTCTTTTATCCGCTGCAACCGTACGAAAAATTAAGCGCTTTATTAGCTACAGCTGATATTCACTTAGTATTGCAGAAAAAATCGGCCGCCGATTTGGTTATGCCGAGCAAGTTGACGGGTATATTTTCTGCAGGTGGTTGCGCTTTGGTAACCGCCATGCCTAACACCTCCCTATATGACATCGTGGACCAAGGTAGATTGGGCGTGTTGGTAGAACCCGAATCGACCCAAGCACTCGTAGACGGTTTGAATAGGATGTTGAGTGAAGATTTAGCAAGTTATCGTAACGCTGCTCGAGAGTATGCGATGCAACATCTTTCGAAGGAAAGGATTATGCGAAACTTTGAGGATCGCTTATTGGAAATGATCGGTGTAAAAGAAAGGACTAAAAAATGGCATTACGCTTAATTTTTTTATTGATAGTTTGCATGGGATGTATTGGAATAGTGGCGGCGCAGGATTCAGTAAAGCGTTGGCAAGATTCACTAAAACTTTCTGTGGGTACGATAACGACGGTAGCCTCGAAAGATTTTTTACCACTATGGTTAGTTGCAAACCGATACGGAACGATTAAGGATAGGCAAAGTGATGTTTCGACAAATGTCTACCTCGCTAACGAACATGCGTCAAAAAATGGGGATTTTCGAGTGAATTATACCTTAGATGTCTATAATCATAATCATTTTGAGGGTTTTACGATTGTAGAAGGAAATGTGAAAGTTAATTATAAGGGTTGGGAGCTTCGGGGAGGAAGATATCGTGAAGTACTTGGGGAGGTCGACCCGACGCTTTCGACAGGCTCTTTGGGACTGAGTGCTAATGCCTTACCTATTCCAAAAATCGGTATTGCAGTGCCTGCGTATAAAGAAATTCCCTTTACTAACGGATGGGTACAATTTAAAGGTTTAATCAGTCACGGTTGGATGGGGAAAGATCGTTACTACGAATCCTATTTACACGAAAAGGCATTTTATTTACGCGTTGGTAGAGGAAAATTGAAATTATTTGGTGGGGTTGTTCACTTTGGTGAATGGGGTGGAAAGAGGGGAAGGTTTTCATTAGATAGAAGCTGGAAGGGCTTTTGGGATGTTTTCCTTGTAAAAGAGGCAAATGATGGCAGTTTACCATCAAATAGTATACTGCGCCCCAATCGTGCAGGAGACCAGCGTGGAACGCTGGAAGGTGGTTTCGATTTGGAAAGTGGTTATGGTTATTGGCATTTTTATAATCAGCTATTTTTTGAAAGTGGTACGGGTATCGATATCCGTAACATCGACCGCCTTGCTGGCCTTAGCTTAACTTTTAAAGAACCGAAATGGAAAATAAGAAAGGTGCTCGTTGAGTTTATCCATACCAAACAGATGGAAGACTATGGAAAGGAACAGCAAAGCTATTACAACAATGGAATCTATAAAACCGGTTGGGAATATAAAGATATGATCATTGGAACCCCCTTGTTTCTGAACCGGGTAAGAGGGAGTCATTTTCTGCCTGTGAAACCCTTTAACTGGCAGCAAGACGAAGGTCGTGAAGGAAGGATTATGGGGAAGGCAAACATTATTAGTAACCGCGTAGTAGGTGGGCATCTGGGAATTGAGTATGCACCTTTCAAGCACTTTAGCTTCAAAACGCTTCTCACTTATAACGTGCACTTCATGGGGGCTACAGCGATCGAAAAGTATGTAAATAGTACATATAAGCAGTTTTACAGTTTACAAAGTGTAAGCTATGTTTTGAATAGAAAGTGGTGGATTAACGGCGAAATCGCTTGGGATGCCGGTGATTTTTACGACAATGTAGGCTTTAGCCTTGGTGTTAGCTATCGTATTTTTTAACGCTCGATTACGCAATGAATAAAATAATTAATCAGGATAAGAAGATATATATGAAAAAAATGCGCATTGGTTTTTTTTTAGTGTTAATAGCGTTTTTGGCAACTGCTTGCCAGAGTAATAAGACCATTCCTTATTTTAAAAATATTCCTAAGACAGAATATAATAAGATCGAACAAGCAGCATATACAGAACTGAAAATAAAAGAAGATGACATCTTGGATATTACCATACAAACTGCCGATGTCAACGCTGCTTCACAAGTGAACGATGCCGCAACTAATAATAGCATAGCGAGCCCCGGAAGTGGTCAACAACGAGCAACAGGATTTGTGGTAGATAAAGAGGGAGAAGTAGAATTGCCCGTATTGGGAAGGATTAAACTAGAAGGATTAACCAGTTATGAAGCACGTAATCTAATTCGTAAAAAGGCTAACGAATATTTTGTGGATCCAACTGTGCAGGTTCGCTTTGTTAATTTTAAGGTAACTGTAATCGGAGAGGTAAACCGACCTTCGAGCTATACGATGCCATCAGAGCGAGTAACAATTTTAGATGCGATTGGCTTAGCTGGAGATTTGACTATATATGGGAAGAGGGAGAATGTGCTATTGATACGTGAGACGAATACCGGGAAGGAACTCGTGCAGTTTAATTTAAACGATTCGCAATTATTTAAATCGCCTTATTACTACTTAAAGCAAAATGATATTATTTACGTGGAACCTAGTAAGGGTAAAATAGCTGCTGCTGAATCTTCTCGCTTCAGTGTGATAGCCATCATTGCATCATTATTATCCACTGCGGCACTTATTATAACACGACTCTAATTGAACCCGATCAATGAATACATATAATATGGAAGTAACATCTCAATCGAAGCGAAAGTCTGCATTCAGCTATAAAGATTATTTACTACGTTTAATAAGATTATGGCCGTTATTTCTTTTGAGTTTACTACTGTGCTTTGTGGCAGGCTATGTATATCTCCGGTATTACACCACCCCTTTGTATCATGTAGCAGCAAAAATACTGATCGAAGATGACCAGCAATCCACCCCTTCGGCAGCTCAATTAAATCTTGAGAGCTTACTTGGAACTACAAGTGGTGTAGACAATCAATCGGAGATTCTGAAAATACGTTCATTGATGGAGGCACTCGTAAGGGACTTTAAACTTAATATTATGTGGTTTAAGGAAGAGCCCTTGCGCGATGTAGAAGTTTTTGAAGGGCCTTACAAGCTCGTTTTCAACGGCGTAACTGACACCATTAGTCGGGCTTTACTGCTTACTATGCAGCCTTATGACAGTGCCTTTTTCAATCTATCTTACGAAAGTAATGGAGAACAAAAGATTCTACAGAAGATCCCTTTCAATAGTCCATTCGAATTAGCAGGTTATGGCTCCTTCACTATGGAGAAAAATGGCGAATCCAAAGCGGCGGTAGAAGACGTAGAATACAAGATTAAGGTTTTGCCTTTTGATGATGCGGTTTCTTCGTTACGATCAACCATTACAACGAATATTAGTAATAAGCTAACCACAATTATTGATTTACAGATGGATTGCGCCCTTAAATCCAAAGGAGAGTATGTGCTAAATCGTTACATCGATCAATATATTAAGCAGAATATTCAGAACAAAAGCCGAATAGCAGATAGTACGATTTCCTTTATTGACCAACGCATTATTTTGGTAAACACAGAGTTGACGAGTATTGAACAAAAAATTCAACAATTTATGCAAGGGCAGGGTTTGACTAACATATCGGCGCAATCTCAACTTATGCTTCAGAGCAATAAAGAATATGGACAACAGCTAGATGATGTGCAAATACGGATGGAAGTAATGGATGCAGTAGATTCATTACTTAACGTACCCGGAAGCAAAAGCTTGATATCCGGCAATGTATTGAGTAATGGGCAATCGTCAGACCAGGCGTTTAACGCGCTGATTTCGAATTATAATGGACTCATTCTAGAACGCGATCGCTTACTGATGGGATATCGACCGAACAATCCGATTATAAAAAATGTAGATCAGCGGATTACTTCAGTAAAGGAAAATATTTTTGATTACATCAAGAACACGAGACGTTCTCTGGAAATCAATAAGCAGGAAATTGAGCGCAGCACACGATCGATTCGTGGCGATATACGACAGGTACCCGCGCAGGAGCGTGCTTTTCTCGACTTGTCGAGACAGCAACAGTTAAAGCAGGAACTCTATTTGTTTTTGTTGCAAAAGCGGGAAGAGACCGCTTTAGGGAACACATCCAGTATTGCGGGGATTACCATCTTAGATCGGCCTAAGGCAGATAAACAACCTTTTAGTCCAAAGTCAACCTTTGTTTATCTAGGTTGTTTTGTTGTGGCCCTTTTAATTCCTACAGGCAAGATTTTCTTAGAAGATAGTTTGAATACACGGGTGCAGAGTCGTAAGGATATTGAAGAGCGGACTTCGGCGCCTGTTATAGCGGAACTTAGTCATAATACGTCGGGGATCGATTTGTTGGAATTCAGTTCCTCACGTTCGATATTGGCCGAGCAATTTAGAGGGCTACGTACCAATATTCAATTCCTTTTGGCAGAAGACGAGCGTAAGGTAGTGCTCCTGTCTTCCGGTATGCCGGGAGAAGGAAAATCTTTTATTTCGCTAAACTTAGCCAGTGTCTTCGCCCAGTCGGATAAAAAAGTTCTACTCATGGAATTTGACCTCCGTAAGCCAAAATTGTCTAAAACTTATCAGACGCAAGTTGGGCAAAAAGGGATATCCAATTTTATGGTAAATAAGGAGTTGACGCTTGACGATATTGCGCGACCGGTGGATAGTACCGGGAATGTTTATTTTGTGCCATGCGGGCCGATACCTCCCAATCCGTCCGAATTGATTATGCAAGCACGTACCAAAGAGTTGTTTAGAGTCGCACGAGAACGATTTGATATTATTATTATTGATGCACCACCGATTGGTGCGGTGACAGATGCCCAGCTGCTCAGTAACTACGCTGACTTATTTGTGTTCGTGACGCGTGCTCATTACACACCATATAACCTACTTGCGTTACCGGAAGATATGAAAAGGGAAAGAAGGCTGGGAAATTACGCTATCGTCCTCAATGATGTGCGAAAGAGGGGGAATGGTTATAGCTACTATGGATATGCTTATGGAAGTTATGGTCAAGAGGAGCAATCAAATAAGTGGTGGAAGAAGAAGTAAACAGCAAAGAACCTTAACTTATAAAGAATAATCAATGAACATCACAAAAATCTGCTGCATAGGTGCCGGTTATGTTGGCGGCCCAACCATGGCGGTCATCGCCAAACAATGTCCGGATATTCAGGTTACGGTAGTGGATCTGAATGAATCACGTATTAATAAATGGAACGATCCTAATGTGGAAAATATACCGGTATATGAGCCGGGATTAAGTGGAATAGTGGCGGAAGCGCGTGGTCGGAATCTTTTTTTTACAACGGAGGTCGATCGTGCTATTAAAGAGGCCGACATGATTTTTATTTCGGTGAACACACCAACTAAGACTTACGGAGCAGGTAAGGGGCAGGCCGCAGATTTAAAATGGATTGAGCTTTGTGCCCGACAAATCGCTCGCGTAAGCACAAGTGATAAAATTGTGGTAGAGAAATCAACTTTGCCCGTCCGTACAGCTAGCACTTTGAAGGATATCCTAAAACACACCGGGAATAATGTCAAATTCCAGATACTCTCTAACCCGGAATTTTTAGCAGAGGGCACCGCTGTTGATGACTTGCTAACACCCGATCGCGTGCTGATTGGCGGTGATCAAGATGCGGAAGGGAAACAAGCTATAGAAGCACTTGTGAACATATATGCGCGGTGGGTGCCCAAAGAGCGGATTCTAACGACAAATGTATGGTCTTCTGAGCTGTCGAAGCTTACTGCCAATGCTTTCTTGGCTCAACGTGTATCATCTATTAATGCTTTATCTGAACTGTGCGAATTTACAGAAGCCAATATTGGAGAGGTTGCCCGCGCTATCGGAACGGATAGTAGAATTGGTCCAAAATTTTTAAAAGCTTCCGTAGGGTTTGGAGGCTCCTGCTTTCAAAAAGATATTCTCAATTTGGTATATATAGCCAGAAGTTATGGCTTAAATGAGGTTGCCGATTATTGGGAACAGGTGATTATTATGAATGATCGTCAAAAGAGGCGTTTTGCCAATAAGATTATCAAGACGCTTTATAATACAGTGAACGGAAAAAAGATCGCTTTTTTAGGTTGGGCCTTCAAGAAAGACACAAACGATACACGCGAGTCTGCCGCTATCTACGTCGCAGATCATTTACTTTATGAGCAAGCAAAGATTGCCGTGTATGATCCGAAGGTTTCTGCCGATCAAATGTATGCCGATTTAGATTATCTAAATACCAGAACTGTAGAAGAAAACCAGCTGCTTGTTGATGTAGTACAAGATCCTTATGAAGCCTGTCAAGATGCACATGCAGTAGCTATACTGACAGAATGGGATGAATTCAAGGATTATGATTGGCAAAAAATTTATGATGCAATGCTTAAACCTGCGCATATATTTGACGGACGGAATATTTTAGATAAGGGGCAGCTGGAGCGTATAGGGTTTAAAGTGAGCGCTATCGGAAGCTGATTTTATTTCATTTACTTCATCTGTAATTTTTTGCAATGTAGCAATCTACCTTCCTGGATCAGGTTGGTATGGTGTTAATCGTGTTGAGATATCTCACTTCGGTGATAATGGTGTATTTCTCAATATTGCACATTATAATTGTGTATTTGTGATATAATGATTAGTTTAGCACTAAGTTTTGTTTGTTGCATATTTGGTATTGTCATTTGATTTGAAACGTTTTTGCGTTGACTGAGTTTGGTTGTCTTTTGACAGTCATGTGATGCGATACAGTATATAACGAACGGACATTTCAGAAGGATAACACCCTTCGCTCCCTAACTTAATCTTTTATTTTAAATACATCAACCATGCAACAGGTTGCAACCTTCGCAAGCGAAGCAAAATGTCCTAGGTGTGGCGCGGTTACGGATTATCGTATACCCCGCAACAGATTTGTGAAGCTATTTCTGCCTTTTTACAAGAGAAAATTTTGGTGCCCTAAATGTTCTAATCACTTTTATACACTAAAATAATCGAGCACAAAGGTCGATTTGACAATACCTACATGCACCGGACTGTGCATATTTTTCATTTATTTCTTAAAAGGCGTGTATTGATCAACGCTTCTGCACAATTATTGCCAACCGACAAAATCTGCTGAGGTTGTGGTTGGCTTTTTGTGCGAATTAAACGCTCTCCCGCGTTAAAGGCTATCCTATTAAACAGGGTGTAGCAACACAATTATAGATACAAATAATTTTATGAAAAGCTATCGCTATTTTGTATGGTTGCTGAACGTGTTGTTCGTAACCCTACTGATCAACAGTTGCGACAAGGGAAATGGAGACATGGATCCCGTTGTTGATCTTGACAGCGGCTTGGTTTACTACTTTCCGTTTAGCGGAAACAGCATAGATCAAGTCAGTAATGAAACTTATGACATCAAAGAGGCCACTTTTGGTGCCGATCGTTTTAATGTACCCAATAAGGCGCTAAGAATGGTAAATAATGGTTTGTATGGACAAGGCATGGATATAGGAGCAGGATTGGGTGAAGCTGAAGGAAGTTTAGCCTTTTGGATCAATCTGGATGATCTTGAAAAGCTTCATCCGTTGTTTATAAAAGCTTATTTCCATAACTTCAGTGCTCGGGAATATAATATGTTTATAAACCCCGATAGCACCATGACACTCTATTGGACAAATGAAAATATTTGGCCGACGACACCGAAGGTCATTAAGTGCCAACAATGGCAGCATATCGTTGTCCGCTGGTCGAAGAACAAGTCGGTACTTGAAGTTTTAGTTGATGGCAATATTGTTTTAACTAATTATTATCAGAGCGATCGAATACTAGACCCTCAGGAACCACCTCAGAAAATGGGTTATAGTTATAATTATGAGGGGTCGCATACAGGTTCATCTAATTATTTTCGTGGTAGAATTGATGAAATACGAAAATACAACCGTTGGCTTAGAGACGCAGAAGTGGATGCATTAATTGATCAAAATCAGACATAAGAGCGTATCATGTAGGATAGTCTTAAAAGGTTCTGCTTCAAAAGTAGAACCTTTTTGCTATATATACCTAGCCAAGTACGCAATAATCTATCGTTGGTGTTTTCTCCGAGCGGATGGACGTGAGATATTAAGGTTATCAATTAAAGTCCAAGTGAATTTTAATAGCGATTGCTTTGTAGGTAAGCAATTCCCTTCAACGAAACGTTTCGAAATAAAAGGAAAGTTTTGATAATAAAAAAATATCCGCTAATTTGTGCTGACTAATTAATTATTGATGATCGATTATGCCTGTGCCGCCAATAATAGATCCGTTGACTATCCGGAAGCTTCGTGACGGAAATGAACAGGCTTTTCAGCTCATTTATCAACAGTGTCATCAATCCGTATTTCGCTTTGCCTATGCGTTTCTTAAAGATATTGAGTTAAGTAAAGAAGTGACCCAAGAAACCTTTTTAAATTTATGGATTCACAGAAACGATTTGTCGGACGAGTTACCACTATATCCTTATATTTTTGCCAAAGCACGGAACTTGACAATTGATGCCTTCAGACGATCTACGGTTGTAGTACGAATGCAGGAAGAAGCGACAAAATTTTCGATACACCTAAGCACAGAAACAGAGGATACAATCTTACTGAATGATCTACGACAGATCACGCAACAGGCGTTAGATAGATTGCCTAAACAACAAAAACTGGTGTTTGAACTTAGTAGAACCGAAGGGCTCTCTTATGAGGAAATTGCCAGTGAACTACGGATATCTAAAAATACCGTAAAATATCACTTGGTATGCGCCTTAAAAAACCTGCGATTATATTTGGCACAACATGACATCTTTTACTCGGTTTTGATTGTCTATCTTTTGTGGCGAAAATAATTTTTTTAATCTTACCCTACCCTCTTTCGGCTTTCATGCGTTTACCCTTACAATAGTATCATTTTTATATAGTTTAATGACGAAAGATCGCTTGCTGCTCTTACTTACGGCCTATTTAGAAGACAATTTACTTCCGGAAGACTATCGGGTTTTAGTGGACTATCTTCACGAAAAGGGGCACGAACAAGTGTTAGACGAGGCTATAGTAAGCATTATGGATGAGCTTGACCTGACGACAGATATGCCGATCCCCAGTGATGAGATTTATCAGGGAATCATTCAGGATAGTCGTTTTAAAGAATCGGCGCACCTATCTTTTCAAAGGAAGCGGCACCCTAAGAAACGACCATGGCTTCTAGTTGCGACGGCTGCTATTGGTTTGATTTTGGTCTTGTTTGGCGGATGGTTTTTAAGTTATGTTAATAATGGTTCAACGAATTGGCAAACTTCAAGTGTTGCGTCAAGTAATATTACTCCCGGCGGAAAGAAAGCAATTTTAACATTGGCAGATGGTACCTGTATTGCGCTGGATAGCACGGCTAATAAAGAGGTAGCTGTGCAGGGAAACATGCATATACGCGCTACCCGGGGAAGATTGATTTACGCGTCTGATGTTAAAAAAAGCAAAGAAAGTAATCAAGAGCTTTTGAATACCATCGCTACACCAACTGGCGGTGAATATCAGGTTGTATTGCCGGATGGTACGAAGGTGTGGCTAAACAGTGCCTCTTCCATTAGTTATCCACTTGTTTTTAGTGAAAACGAAAGGAGACTATCCATGAAAGGAGAGGTTTATTTTGAAGTAGCCGCCGATAAGAGTAATCCCTTCGTTGTTGATGTAGCAGGTGTACAAATTGATGTGTTGGGGACGCATTTTAATGTCTGTGCTTACGCCGATGATAAGCTGATAAAAACGACGTTGGTACAAGGGAGTGTGCAGGTTAGAAGAGGAGAGGAACGACATCTTCTAAAACCGGGGCAGCAGGCGCAGACCAGTTTAACAGCCGAAAAAACGGAAATAGTATCCGTTGATTTGGAAGAAACATTAGCTTGGAAGAATGGCAATTTTTTCTTTAACAGTGAACCCTTGGAGCGTGTAATGAAAAAAATCAGTAGATGGTATGATGTAGAAATCGAATATAAAGGGAACTTTGAAGGGAAACGATTGGATGGGACCATCTCCAAAGCAGAGGATATCCGACAATTACTTGCCGGGTTTGAAAAAACGAAAATAGCACGTTTCACCATTAAAGGAAGGAGGGTAATCGTTATGAATTAAGCTAACCTAAATGGTGCGAAGGTAAGGAGATCAGGAGCGCACCACCGCCCCTGATCGTGCGACCTGTCGCCGCCATGTTCATCAATTTAAGTTTAAGGACCTAATATTAATAAACCTGTACTCAAATGTATAAAAATTATACTGCATTTGTTTGCGCTATTGCTATGCGCAAACGATTTAGACTTTTCCTGATTATGAAGGGGATTATGATCCTAGTGTTCCTCGCCCTCCACGCTCAAGCTGCGATCTATGGACAAAGCATTAATCTCAATCGAAAAAACGCCCTTTTAAAAGATGTATTTCGAGAAATCCGTAGGCAGAGCGGCTACAACATTTTAATTGATGCTAATTTGTTGGAGAAAACCCGACCTTTTAACGTAACACTTTCGAAAAAAAATATAAACGAAACGATGCAGCAAGTGCTGCAAGGGCAGGGGCTATCATATGAGATTATGCAGAAAAACATCATCGTATCGAAAATTGAAACAACGTATATATCACTTCTTGATAATAAGAATAGCTCAAAGAAGAGACAAAGCATGGTTGATGGTACGGTACGTGATGCAAAGGGAAAACCTTTATCAGGAGTGACGATTGTAGTAAAGGGCTCGAATATCGGTGTGATTTCCGATGAGGACGGTAAATATAGGATAGAAGTTCCGAGTGATGCAACACTCATATTTAGCATATTGGGCTTTGCTTCCGTGGAAGTGAACACGAAAGGCCGCATCAAAGTGGACGTGGTGATGGAGGAAGAGGATAAACAAATGGAGGAAGTGGTGATAACCGGTTACAGTACGATTGAGAAGAGACATATCGCGTCATCTGTTGCCGAATTGAATATGGATAGAGCAACCAATAGGCCTATTTTTAAATTGCAGGAGGCCTTCAGTGGTACTTTGCCGGGTGTTACTTTAATGCAAGGTAATAATATGCCGGGAAGTGTGCCGGGGACTATTTCCATTCGAGGGGTCGGTACTTTGCAAGGCGCCGAACCTTTGGTGATCGTAGATGGCATGGAGCAGAGCCTGACCGACCTTGATCCCAATCAGATTAAAAGCATCAACGTCCTAAAAGATGCTGCTTCAGCTTCTTTATATGGATCGCGTGGTGCCAATGGAGTTATCATTATTGAAACGAAACGAGGCCAAACCGGTCAGTTTAAGGTCGACCTACATTCTTGGACCTCATTCAATGAGCCTATTGATAAACCCAATTTTGTAAGGGCAGCGGATTATATGCGCTTAAATAATGAGGCCCATCGGGCACAGGGGCAATCGCTGCTTTTTACAGATGAGCAAATTGCCTTAGCTGATCAAGGGCAGTATACGGAAATAAACTGGTTGGACCAAGTCATGCAACAGCGGGCGCATGCACAGAACGTTACAGCCAGTATATCCGGTGGCGGAGGTGTAGGGACTTTTAATCTGATGCTCGGCTATATTAACGAAAGCGGCCTTAATCAGTACGAAGGGTCGGAGAAGTTTAGTGCCCGCTTTAATACCAATATCAATGTAGCAGACAAATTTGTGCTATTGGCTGATTTTTACGCACATCGCTTGCAAGTGGACCGGTTACAACTCAGCGATATTGATGATGATCCCAGTGGAAATTGGTTGTATGAGGATGCTTGGAAGATGAATCCAACTCAACCTGTTTTTTATGAGTCGGATAAACCGGAGCATTATATTTTACATAATAACCTAAACCCCTTGGCCTCTATTGCGCATGGAGGAAGAAGAAATAATATGTACGATGTAAGCACGATCAACTTGCGACCCAAGTATTTTTTGAAAAGTAATTTGTTTTTGGAAGGAAATGTTTCTTATACCATTAATAAGTCGGCGAGCAAAATTAAGCGCTCTACTTTTATGTTTTATGATGGAGACGGTAAACCTGCAGCCACCTGGGCCAATTATGTTGGCGCAAAACAGGGCGTAAGTGTGAGCCAACTTACCGCACGGGCGAATATTAATTACGAACAAGATCTAAGGGGGCAAAAGGATAAGCTCTATCTGATTGCAGGTTCAGAAATTATGAATTATAACTACACGGATTATAGGGAAGTTAGCAAGGCCTCTTTTTTTGGTAAGGTAAATTACGCTTTCGATAATCGTTATATCGTCGAGGTTACGGCCCGGGCGGATGGTAGCAGCAAGTTTGCTCCAGGGCATCGTTGGGGAATGTTCCCTTCTGCTGCTATCGCATGGAATGCCCAAAATGAAAAATTCTTTGACAATATACGTTCATCAGGAGCAATTACGAATCTCAAACTGCGGTTTTCATATGGACGCATTGGAAATGAAAATGTAGACCCCTATCTATGGCAGGAAAATGTAAATGATTGGGGTTGGACGATGCGTGTACCTAATCCCGAATTTTCCTGGGAAAAGCAAAAGCAATGGAACGTTGGGTTAGATTTGACTGCATTGAACGATCACCTTAGTTTAACAGCCGAAATTTACAATAAGCATTCATACGATCTTATCTATGGACGTTTTCCGGTGCCACCGCTTACAGGATCTAATAACCTCGAATCGGCTGTCAATATTGGCGAAGTTGAAAATAGGGGGTGGGAAATCAGCGCGCAATGGTCTGATAAATTAGGTGATTTTAGCTATACCATTGGAGGAATGTTGTTTGATAATCGTAATAAAGTCTTAAAAGCTGGATACGGAGCAAATGATACATTAATTTTTAAAGACAATGAGAATAAGATTTGGTATCCTGGAATCGCCTTAGATAATTATTACGGATACCGAAGCAACGGTTATTTTCAAAACCAGGAAGAGGTCAACAATACAACAGCTAAATTACCGAATACCCTGCCGGGAGACATCCGTTATATCGATCAAAATGGTGACGGTATCATCAACGAGATGGACCGGGTAGACTTGGGCGATCCTTTTCCGCACATGAACTATGCAATCAATATAGATCTGCGTTATAAGCGCTGGGATTTTACGGTGTTGGGACAAGGTGTAGGCAAGCGCACTGGATGGGTGAGCGGCTTGGAGGGCTATCCTGTACTAATGGATGGTACAAATAATAGCTTCGGCACACCTCGTCAGGAATACATGGATAACCGTTGGACGCCCGAAACACCGAATAGCCGGTTTCCGAGAGTATGGACCGGTGCCAGTTCTAATGCAGTACTCAGCGATGTTTGGCTAAGTAATGCGGCCTTCTTCCGTATCAAAATGATCCAACTGGGTTACACCATCCCTCGATTGGTTAAGGGAATTCAAAATGTGCGGATCTATCTAAATGCGCAGGATGCTTTCACCTTCACGAAATGGGAAGGTTTAGAACCAGAGAGGAACGGTGGTAATGGAAGTTATCCACGGATGGCTATTTATAGTATCGGCCTTCGTGCCACAATTCTGTGAGCGTTATTTCAATGACAACAAAAAATAAGAGATGAAAAGGAAATTATTTATACTGATTTTATTAAGTTATATAGCGTGTGGCTGCGAGAAATTTTTGGACAAAACGGATCCTACAGCAACAACGTTTCAAGAGTTCTTTGTAGATGAAGATGATTTACGCAGGGTGGTGTATAGCACTTACCTGGATGTTTTTACCAATCGGAGTGATCGTCGTTTATTGTCTTACATGAAAGATGCTCGATCGGATAATGCGTATAGTCGCGCCGAAAGTGACCATCATCAACGCATAGCGAACGGTACCTTTAACAGTAATACAAGGGCCTTTGAATACTATTGGACCATTCATATGAAGCATATCGGTCGGATAAATACGTATCTGGCAAATATCAATGTGCCTTATGTAGAGGACGAAGCGGTAAGGCAAAGATATAAAGCCATTTTGGAAGGCTTACGCATTTGGCATTATTTTGAAGCCGTTATGCGCTGGGGAGATATTCCGTTTGTGTTGGAACCAACTACGATTGAGGGATCCAAAGTAGCTCCTACCCCAAAGGCCCAAGTATTGGATAACTTATTCAGCATGGCTGTTGAGGTAGCGAATCGGTTGCCCGATAATGAATATACGACTAATAAATACATGTTTAATCGATACTCGTTTAAAGCCTTGATTATGCGCTATGCTTTATTCAACGAACGTTATGAATTAGCCGCCCAACTGGCAAAGGAGATCATGGATAGTGGTAAATATCAATTGTATAGCAGCTATCGCGATTTGTTTCAATACGAAGGTGATACAAAAAACAAGGAATTTATTCTTCATATGGAACGGGAGAGCGTGGGAAATGCAGCGACTTATTCATTCCGCGATCTTGGGCCACATTTCCGAACAGGGAATGGTCAATCATATGCAGTGCCTTTGAAATCGCTGGTAGATGCTTACTGGACCTTACAGGGACGTCCGATAGATCAATGTCCATTGCATACAAAAGAAGAATATGAACTCAATCCGGGGTTGAATCGGGATCCACGTTATGCTGCTAGTATTATGGGACCCGGTGATACTTTTTATGGAGAAAAAATTGATATCTACACGCCCGGCAATCCGATGTTCTATGAAAATCAACGCGCCAGTAAATCGGGGTATTGGTTTCGAAAGTTTGTATCGGAGGCCGATGCGTTTAGAGACGGAACCCTGACTTTCGGTTTAATTCGATACGCGGAGGTCCTACTAACTTATGCGGAAGCGAAAATTATGTTGGGTCAAATCGACGAGCTGGCGAAAAGCTGTATTAATCTGGTGCGTGAACGTGCGGGTTTAGACATGTCAGTAGCTAATGTAACTTTACCTGCCTACAGCGCTTATACACAACAACAATGGGTTGAATTACTCCGCAACGAACGACGCATTGAGTTTGCAGGAGAGGGGCTTCGTTATGAGGATATACTTCGTTGGCGCATTGCTGAGGAAGTATTGAGCCAGCCTGCACTCGGACACACACGTTTAGTGAATGGAAAAATGGTGTCGTTGAAAATCGAAGATCGTCACTTTGCACCACATAATTACTTGTGGCCTTTCCATCAAACGGTACTGAGGGTGGAGCCTAATTTAAAACAAAACCCAGGGTATTAACTTATATTGTAATAGATGAGAAGAAAATCTAGTCGATAAGGCTGGATTTTCTTCTCCAATTTAGAGCGATCTATTATAACCTTCGGATGCGGTTCATAATATTCTCCCGATGTTCCAGCATATCTTTCTCGTCTTTTTGAAGATATCGGAGCTGCTGTGCGCGATCTGTTTTGTCAGCACTATCTTCTTCTTCTTTTGATGGAAGATTTCCTAGGCTACGTACTTGATCGAGGTGTTGAAACAGATTGCTAAGTGCCCGATGAACGTTGCGAAGATATTTCTCGTTAATTGAATCGAGGTGTGAATTGGTTAATTCCCCTACGTCCTGAAAGGAAAGTTTCGTGATTTTATTGTTTGTAATTTGAGCAGAAAAATCTTGCGAACTTGGAAAATCCCAATGTAAATCGTGAACAGTAGTTGTTGTAATTTCCATAGTAAATGCGTTTAAAATCAATACTATCCATAATAGTACAATAGCCGTACCAAAGTACCTTTAGCGGGTATCAAATTAGGAAAATATTGACGAGGGATTAATTATCCTAGTGTAATTTACAAAAGTTTTATTTAATAAGGTAAAACCCAGCTTTTCTTCGCATTTTGCATCAGCTATAGTGAAGAAATAAGTAAATGTAAAAATATGATGCTAAAAAAACCAAAAGCAGTGTTATTCGATTTAGACGGAACTTTAATAGATTCAGAGTGGTTTTACTATAAAGCTTGGAAAGCGGTGTTAGCCACTTACGGCTTTATACTGGAAAGTGAATTATGGCTTACATCGCTTGCCGGTAAAACAGATGTTCAGGCAATTGATGTGCTACAAAAACAATATAATTTCCAACCGGATGTTAATGAGTTCTTGTCAAAAGTAAAATCGAAAGTAGCACAGCAGTATGATGAAGAATTAGTACCATTGATGCCTGGGGCAAAAGAGCTGATTAGTTATCTGCATAAAGAAGAAATCGTGATCGCTCTTGTTACTTCCAGCAAGCGGGAAGTTGCTATTTACTATTTGGAAGCCCATGATTTGATGAAATATTTTAGGTGCTTAGTGACGCGTACGGAAGTTAAGAATACCAAGCCACATCCCGAGCCGTACCTTATGTGTGTAGAGCAATTAGGGGTAGACAAGCAGGATTGTCTGGTACTGGAAGATTCTGTAACGGGAACAACCGCGGCAAAGGCCGCCGGGTTGATGTGCTGGGGTGTACAGACACATGAGTCGATTCGCCAATCTTTACTAGTTGATCGTATGTTTGATAATCTTCACCAGGTATTGGAAGAGTTTTTAGCAGTTAGTTAGTAGTTAGCGGTTAGCTAATAGTTGTTAGTTATTGGTTTTTGGTTGTTAGCTTGGGAACTAAAGCCGAATTGCTGCTATCTTTTTCTGATTCCTATTTTATTTTATACCTTTACAGAAAGGGGCTTCTCAGTATACTCCTTTATTATCTAACCAATTATAAACATCGAAATGCATATCGGAGGTGGTCAATGCAATCTAGGTGACAATGCCGTTTTCGAACGGACGTATAAGACCTACTATGCCGCACTTCGTTTCTTTGCAACAAAATATGTGGGGGATGACGAAAGTGAAGATATTATCGAATCGCTATTTCTTCGTCTCTGGAAGCAGAAGAAGGTGTTAACAAATGAGACGCATCTGAAAGCGTTTCTATATCAAGCTACCCGAAATGCCTGCCTAGACTTTATCAAAACACAGGGACGAATACACAAAAGACATAGCGTTTGGCTTGATCAATGTGAAGAAGTTGAACAGGACTATCTCCATGATTTAATCCATACTGAGGTGTTGGCGGAATTATATAGAGCAATTCAGCATCTACCCTCTCAATGTAAGCATGTGATGCAATTAGGATTTGTAGAAGGCCTAACGAATGAAGAGATTGCTCAATCCTTGGATCTATCTGTACAGACGGTAAAAAACCACAAAGTAAGAGCTTTAAGAATGCTGAAAAAGCAATTTGCAGGAAGTGTTTCGGGGCTCTTATTCATTCACCTTTTTCTTTCTTAAAAAAATAAGTAATCGAATAGGTACGTCTTTCTTCGTTTGTCGTATATAAGGTAAAAATTTGCCGAACATGACGAGCAAGGCCTTTTATAAACAGGAACATATTATTTATTTACTTTCGAAACGATTGCAGCAGCCGCTTTCTATAGAGGAGGAAGAGGAAATCGTCGTTTGGCGTCAGACATCCCAAGCCAATCAGCTACTTTTTGAACAATTAAATGATCCTTCCAAGGTGAGCTCGTGGTTAGCGAAAATGAAAGCTTACGACCTTGAAGCTAGCATGGACCGTATTAAGAGGCGAATGGTGGTGAATAGCAAAAGACAAAAACAAAGAACGGTCTATTGGATGGCCGCTTCTATACTGATTTTTCTGTGCATGGGAGGGTTATTTATGTACGAAAAGAACCATAAAGAAGTTAAGCAAATGATTCCGCCTGGCCGCCCGATAGCGCAGTTGAAGTTACATGATGGCTCGACGGTCGATTTGGATCGCCTATCAGCTGGAGAAAGCACTTCGCGTGCCGGGGTGCGGATTACTAAAACTGCTGACGGCCAAATTACTTGTAATTATACAACTGTAAGCGGGAGGAAACCTGTTGCCAATTACAATACCATCGCGACGCCGATAGGCGGTGAGTATCGAGTCGTTTTACCTGACGGTTCGCTCGTATGGTTAAATGCCAATTCTTCTTTAGCGTTCCCTTCGCAGTTTACTGAGCGCAAGCGTAATGTGCGACTAACAGGCGAGGCCTATTTCGAAATTGTACATGACGTTGGACGTCCCTTTATCGTGAATACTAGACAACAGACTATCTATGTTTTGGGAACAAAATTTAATGTGCAGGCGTATCAAGATGAGCTAGCAATGAAAACAACGTTATTGGAAGGTGCTGTTCAAGTCCGAACAGCCCATCAACAACAAGTGCTAAAAGTAGGAGAGGAGGCCCGTTCTTATGTGGCTGATGATCGATTGGATATTGAACGAGCGGACATAGAAGCCGCGCTTGCTTGGAAAAACGGATATTTTGTCTTTAACGATGAAAATATTGTTGATATCATGAAGAAAATAGGACGCTGGTATCAGATCGATGTTACTTATGTGGGAGATATGGAGGATAAGATTTTTGCCGGTACTTTTTCTAAAAGGAAGAGCCTGCAGCATCTGTTAAGCAGTTTAGCTGCTACGGGAGAGATTACTTACGAAATAAAAGGAAGGAGGGTGACGATTATGTCTGAGTAATAGAAAAAGCTGACCGGAAATGCGCTAACACTTCCGGATCAGTAGCTTAAAGCTGAACATTAGGTCAATTCCTTTTCGTATTAAACAAACCTAATAATCAAATGTACAAAAAAAATACTGCATGGAATAGTGTTGCACTTTTGCGCTGTTTCTTAAAATTAATAGCGGTAATGAAGCTCATTTTCATCTTAACCATCATCTGTAGCCATTGTTATGCGATCAGCTTGGCGCAGCGAGTTACCTTAAAGGTTAACAACGTTGCGATAAAAGAAGTAATGCGGCGGTTAGGAAAAATGACAGGCTATGATTTTATCTATAATGTTGATCGTTCTAACACCCTGAAACAGGTGTCTATCGACGTAAAAGAGACGCCCATAGAAGAGGTATTAAAGCAGTGCTTTTATCCTTTAAAGGTAGAAATCGTCTCGAAAGAAGAAAAAACTGTTGTATTAAAACTAAGTGAGCGATCCTCTCTTGGAGGGGTAAGCCTAGGGCCACCAGAGCTGTCACAGTTAATAATAGAAGGACGTGTAACAGACAAAGATGGAAGAGGCTTGGAAGGGGTCTCTGTTTTTGTTAAGGAGCATCCAAAAGTAGGTACGATAACGAATAGTGATGGCTATTATTCATTATCTGTTCGGGACGGAGCCTTCATCGTGTTCTCATTTACCGGCTTCCAACGGAAGGAAGAGTCAATTGGGCAGCGTACACAGATTAATGTGACGTTGGCCGAACAGGAGTCGGCATTAGACGAAGTAGTAGTAGTAGGATATGGTACGGTGAGACGAGGAGATTTAACAGGAGCAGTATCTACCGTAGGGGAGAAGGACATTCGCGCTACGCCAATTGTGGCCTTAGACCGCGCCATGCAAGGGCGGGTGGCGGGCGTCAATGTTACCACAAACTCGGCTAGGCCCGGGGGAGCCACTACGGTACGCATTCGTGGCACAGGTTCCGTTAACGCAGGCAATGAACCTTTATATGTTATTGACGGCTTCCCGACCAGCGATCTCAACTCTATTAACATCAACGACATCGAATCAATGGAGGTCCTGAAAGATGCGTCAGCGACAGCTATTTACGGATCGAGAGGTTCAAATGGCGTCATCATGGTAACTACACGTAGAGGAAAAGTCGGAAGATCCATTGTGAGTTACGACGGTTATTATGGAGAGCAGAGCGTACGACGAAAAATCCCCCTGTTGAATGCCCGGCAGTTTGCAGAATTTGTCAATGATGCCAATGTTAATAATGGTTCGGTGCCCTATTTTGACGGAAGTAGTGACGAACGTCCGTTGCCTTCAAGTTTAGGTGAAGGTACAGATTGGCAAGATGTCATCTTGCGCAAAGCACCTATACAAGATCATCAATTAGGTATATCAGGTGGCTCCGAAAAAACGCGCTATGCCATTTCGCTTGGCTATTATGGACAAGACGGTATCGTTATTGGTTCTGATTTTAAACGTTATTCACTTCGGACAAATGTAGATAGTGATGTCTCAAGTCGGCTGAAAGTGGGCCTATCTGCACAGGGTGTACACACTTCCAGTAATAGCGCGCGTACGGAAATAGCGGGCAATACCGCTTATGAAAGTGTGGTTTCTTCAGCTTTGAACTATTCGCCAACTTTTCCGGTATGGAATTCCGATGGAGCTTACTTTACTAACCAGGGACCCCTCAATGGTTTGGGGGCTGATAATCCCTATGCAATGTCACAGGAATTCACCAACAAAGGTTCTTTGATTCGATTTTTAGCAAATACCTATGCAGAATTTAAAATCAGCGATCATCTGAGATTTAAAACTACATTGGGCGCCGATTTACAGTCCAATAAGGCAAGCAATTATATTTCACGCCGGGTAATTACAGGTGCGAGCTTAGGCGGAAGCGCTTCTGTCGCATCTGCACAAACTATCAACTGGTTAAACGAAAATACCTTGACTTATGAGCGCACTTTCGGATCGATTCATCAACTTAACGCATTGCTAGGGTACAGCTATCAGCAGTCTGATTATGAAACGGCCACGGCCAATGCCAATACTTTCAATGATGACTTTGCTAAATATCATAATTTGGGAGCCGGGTCGACACTTATTCCGGCTAGCTCAGGTGTAAACCAGTGGCGATTGATTTCATATATCGCACGAGTCAACTACGGTTTTGACGATCGGTTCTTACTGACACTCACCGGTAGAAGGGATGGATCCTCTCGTTTTGGCACCAATAATAAGTTCGGTTTTTTCCCCTCCGGTGCGTTTGCTTGGAAAGTACGGAATGAAACCTGGATGCAGGATTTGAAATATTTATCAGACGCAAAACTTAGGATCAGTTATGGACTTTCCGGCAACCAGGAAATTGATAATTACCGTTTTTTGGCAAATATTACACCGCTTCCCTATGTGTTGGGCGGAGCATTATTAACAGGTAATGCACCTCAGGGAATAGCCAACCCGGATTTACGTTGGGAAAAGAACGCGCAACTTGATATTGGATTGGACCTTGGGTTCTTTGATAACCGGCTATCCTTCACCGGTGACTACTATGTGAAAACAACTTCGGATCTTTTGTTCAGTGTAGGAGTCCCCACGAATTCGGGTTTTTCTTCAATGCTCCAAAATATCGGTCGCGTGCAGAACAAGGGAGTTGAGCTAGCATTGAATAGTACCAACATTGATCATGGTGGTTTTCGTTGGACGAGCGCTTTCAATATAACATTCAATAAAAATAAGGTACTTGCGCTTGATAATCGCACAGAGTTTAGAGCGGGTAGTGATGCACAAGTGCATAGAACAAATATCAGTCCGATTTTAATGCGTGTGGGAACGCCGATAGGCAATTTTTATGGGTTTAAAATGGAGGGTATTTTTCAAAATGAAAACGAAATTGCAGCCTCAGCACAACCTAACGCAAAGCCCGGTGATATACACTATGCAGACATTAATGGCGATGGTATTTTTAATGATGAGGACCGTACGATTATCGGGAATGCAAACCCGGATGCTTTTGGTGGCCTTAATAATACGATCTCTTATAAGGGTTTTGATTTAAATATCTTTATTCAAGGCACCTTCGGGAATGAGGTTCTCAATTACGGCACTTTTGACCAAATGAATATGACGGGAGGAAATAACCAGTCAACCCGTGTGTTAGACCGGTGGACTCCTACCAATCCCAGTAATTCGGTGCCGCGGGCCAACGCGGCTGGTGGATCTCGATTGCTTTCCACACTCCATGTGGAAGATGGGTCTTACATTCGTTTTAAAAATATTTCTTTGGGTTATACTTTGCCTACCAGTTGGTTACGGTCACTCTCGGTTAGTTCCTGTCGTATTTATATCACGGGTCAAAACCTCTTTACGATCACTTCTTATACCGGGTATGACCCCGAAGTAAACAGGTTCGGAAGTGATACGATAAGCCAAGGTATTGATTATGGGGCCTATCCGGCGGCGAAAACGTATTTGTTGGGACTGAATGTTAAATTTTAATATGGAAAATATGACATACACGAAACGAGTAGTTTTAGGCTACATAAAAACGATTGTTTCGCTCTCATGCTTGGCAATGATATTGTTTAACTGTGAGAGCCGATTGGATGTAACACCCCTCTCCAATTTAACAGACGCGACGTACTATAAAACCGCGGAAGATGCAAAAGCTGCGTTAGGGGCTTGTTATGCGAGTATAAGTAATCCGGATGTCTTTATTGATTTAGCTACTTCCGATGATGCTGTTCCGTTTTTGACGGGGGACGCTAACCGCCCGCTGTTGTGGCGCTATGATATAACACCCGATAATGCTTTTATTCGCTTCTATCCAGCTGCTTATACGAGCATTAATCGGTGTAATATTGTTATCAATCGATTGCCAGCGATTGCGATGGATGAAAACCTGAAGCAGCGTTATATTGCCGAAGCAAAATTTTTACGGGCATTGGCTTATTTTAATTTGGTACGCCTTTACGGAGGGGTTCCTATTATGACAACTGAAACGGATGGCTTGGAAGGCTTGGAAGTTGCCCGCGCCTCTATAGACGAAGTATATCAACTTATCGAGAGTGATTTGTTAGCAGCGGAACAGGTACTTCCACTATCATATGACGGAATCGATAAAGGGCGGGCGACGCAAGGTGCCGCCCAAGGTGTTTTGGCGAAGGTTTATCTTACTAGAGCGGGCACAGACCGCGGTTCACCTTATTGGCAACAGGCAGCGGCTAAAGCAAAGGAAGTGATGGATCAAGGGGTTTATGATCTTTATCCAACTTTTGCCCAAGCCTTTTCGTTACAGGCGAGGGGAGGTATAGAAAATGTATTTGAAGTTCAGTATTTAACCGACGTACGGGGGCATAGTTTGGGGAGAGGGTACGGTATTCGCTCCGCGCCGATTTATCCAGGCGGTGGTGCCGGTATTGCACGAGTAGCAGCAAATCTTTTTAATTTATATCAAGACAACGATCAACGGAAAGCAGTTTCTTTTATTACCTCTTACAGCTATCAAGGAAAGACGGTTGAATTATCGGTTACTGATCCGAATCCCGCCAATGCGGTATCTTTCCAAAAACTCTGGGACAAAACGGCGACAACAAATGGTGGGGAGGGAACCAGCTTTCCGATTTTACGATTTGCGGACGTATTGTTGATCTATGCCGAGGCGAGTAATGAGCGTGATGGGGCCCCGTCTGTGGAAGCATATGAAGCACTTAACCGAGTGAGACAACGCGCAGGTATTAATGCACTGGGTGGTCTTGATTATGAGTCTTTTCGAGCGGCTGTTTGGCTGGAGCGCCGATTAGAATTAACTTTCGAAAATAACAGACGATTTGATCTAATACGAACCGGCCAATTACTACAAGCCATTAAAGCAGATACCGGCTTTGGACGAAATGCACAAATTCAAGAACATCATACCTTGTTGCCTATTCCGCAATTGGATATGGATGTTAATCCACTACTGGAACAGAATCCGGGGTATTAATTAAAGACAAATTATTAAAAAGAATTTTTATGTTAACACGAAGAGCATATATAAAGAATTTAGGAACATTGACTGCAAGTGTACTCCTATCCCAGAATTTGTTTGGGCGAAGTTTGAGGAAAAAAGTTGTATTACTTCGTTCATCTTGGCAAACGGTCAACATAGGTGATATTGGCCACACCCCTGGCGTACTCGCCTTACTTGAAAAGCATTTGCCGGACGTGGAAGTGCGCTTGTGGCCGATGAGTATCAATAACGGCGTAGAACCAATGTTACGAAAGCGTTTTCCACACGTGAAGATTGTACAAGGTGAAGCCGATCTGGCGCGAGCCTGGCAGGAGAGCGATTTTTTACTGCATGGCTCGGGACCGTCTTTGGTTGCTGCTAAAGATATTGCTCGGTGGAAAGAGGAAACAAGTAAACCTTATGGCATTTATGGAATTACATTTCCCGGATTTTACGGTCCGCCGACTTCCGGACAGGAAGCTGCATTAGCGAAGAATATTGAATTGCTCACGACAGCACAGTTTTGCTATTTCCGGGATTCAACATCACTTCATTTTGCGCAAGAACATGGCGCGCGTTGTCCTGTTATGGAATTTGGGCCTGATGGTGCTTTTGCCGTGGATCTAAGTAATGAAAAGGCTGCCAGGAAATTTCTTGAACAGCATGATTTAGAGGAAGGTAGCTTCTTGTGTGCTATTCCTCGGCAACGTTATACGCCATGGTGGGAACTTCCTGAAAAGAAAGCGAAATTTGATGGACGCAAAAATGCACGTAATGAGGAAATGCGTGAGCATGATAATGCGCCGATTCGGGAAGCGATTATTGAAGTGGTACGTCAGACACCAATGAAGGTATTGGTATGTCCGGAGGATGGAACTCAGGTAAAGTTGGGAAAGCAAATCATTATGGACAAATTGCCACAAGATGTACGTAATAAAGTAGTTTGGAAAGACTCTTATTGGCTAACGGATGAAGCCGTGAGTACTTATAGGCTCTCAGCAGGATTATTTGGATTGGAAATGCATTCCCCAATTATGTGTATCGGAAACGGTATACCCGCTTTGGTTGGTAGGTTTGAAGAACAAACCTCTAAAGGAATCATGTGGAAGGATATTGGCTTGGATGAATGGTATTTCGATGTAGATAAACCGGAGGATGTGAAGCGGATTTTACCGGCAGTTTTAGCACTTGCCAAAAATCCAGAGGAAGCCAAGCAAAAGGCTTTAGACGCGAAAGTAAGAGTGGATACACTCTTTGCAGCTAGTATGGCAAGACTGGCTAATGAACTAGAACAGCGGTAGTATAAAGTCCCTCGGGAAAACAGGAGACTAATTAATAAATGCACAAATTGAGCTCGGTCAGAACATTTGTGCATTTATTATTGTTCAATACGTAACAGCCAATTTGTTTATCAAATCGTTTTATGAGAAAATCAATACTATTAGCATTCATACTTTTTGTTTGTTCGGTTAAAACGGATGTAAAAAGTTGCACACGCGTGGTCTACAAGGGTACGAATGGCACCTTGTTAACAGCTCGTTCTATGGATTGGAAAGATGATATTCTTACAAACCTCTGGATTTTTCCGCGCGGGATGGAACGAAGCGGGGAGGTGGGACCAAAATCCATCCAATGGAAATCAAAATATGGAAGTGTAATTGCTTCCGGCTATGATATTTCCACAACGGATGGCATGAATGAGAAGGGGCTGGTAGCTAATGTCTTGTGGTTAGCCGAGTCTGAATATCCTATTTGGAATCAACAAACACCTGGTTTATCGATTGCACTATGGGCACAGTATGTACTTGATAATTTCGCAACCGTATCAGAAGCTGTAGACGCTCTTCAAGATGAGAAAATCACGATTATAACGGCAAATGTACCTGGACAGGAGCGCTTGACTACCTTGCATCTATCACTTTCGGATGGAACAGGAGACAACGCTATTTTTGAATATATTAAAGGCAAACTGGTGATCCATCACGATACGTCCTATAACGTGATGACAAACTCACCTATTTTTGAAAAGCAGTTAGCATTAAATGAATATTGGTCAGAAATCGGAGGAACTGTCATGCTGCCGGGAACGAATAGAGCAGTAGATCGCTTTGTACGTGCTGCGTTCTATGCGAATTCAGTTCCCAAAACGGCCGATCGCAGAATTGCAGTAGCAAGTGCTTTCAGTGTTATTCGGAACTGCTCTGTTCCATTTGGAATTTCTACACCTGATCAACCTAATATATCCTCTACGCGTTGGCGTTCGGTTTCAGACCATAAGAATTTAGTTTATTATTTTGAAACCGCCCTTACTCCTAACACATTTTGGGTCGATTTCAAAGACGTAGATTTTTCGGAGAATGCAGCGGTGAAAGTGCTTAAAATTAGTAATGGCGAAACTTACGCTGGAAATGCTGCCAAAAAATTTATAATAAGTAAACCTTTTAAATTTCAGGGCTTGTAAACGTATAAGGGACAGCATAGATCTTTTTTGGCCAACGAACACTGCTTGCTATTTCCAGTGCTTAACATATCGTTAACGATTAGAAAACCCTGCTTGCTGTATATTTTATCTTTTCTATTTAAAGACATACTAATTGTTGGAAAAGAACGAAGGCTGTGAATGTTGGCTAAATTAAGCCTTGAATAAAGAAAATCGATATTTAAAGACTAATTTATCGCCGATAACGTTTATGTTATCATAGCCATAAATTATATCATCATGATCTTTATATATAATCGTCAAATTTTTTACTGTATAACTCTTGGTATATTTTTTTCAATGCCTTATCTAGCTTTTTGCCAATTTGGAGGAGGTCTGAGCGTGGAATTGGGAGCCGGAGCCACTCAGCTTTACGGTGAAATGATGCATAAGCCACTGAAATTTGGCTATCATATAGGCGCTGATTATATTGTGATTCCTTTTATGACAGTTGGTGTGCAAGGAATGATGGGTCGACTTGCTGCTAACGATCCGATGGGACGAATGGCCAAAAATAATTACATGGGCGCTAACATCAATGCAAAAGCGCGCTTAGGGTTATTGTGGATCGATGACAAGGAAAATTTCGAGTTGACTTATATCCGTGAACATTTTTTCAGATCCTTGATCCGTAATATTTATGTAGGCACAGGGATTGGTTTATTGCGAAATGAAATTGATGCAAACCGAGGAACGCCAAATGATGCACATTTGGTAGGTGAAGATGAAAGCAGCGCGGTATTTGTGCCATTAAATTTAGGTATTGACATTCCCTTTGGCTATTCGATAAGCGGACCAACTTGGGCTATCAACGCAAATGCTCAACTGGGACTTTACTTTGGGGATGAATTAGACGGTTACGCCAATATGTATAGTCGGCATGATGACCGCCTACTCTATTTTTCGCTTAGTATTAAAAAATCTTTCTTAAATCGTGCGACGCGATGACCTCATGTATTCAGCTTCAAAGTTGTTTTAATTCCGTTAGAATTACTGCCAACGATGGCATTTTTCTACATTTTGTGGAGATTTTTGTGGTTGGCAGGTGCGGGTGAGGATCATCCTCTGTTATTTGTCAAAAAAGAATCAATCGACAATCAATATATCTGTATATATTTTATAACTGGTTAAGTGTTTGAATAACAATTGATAATTTGGAGGCCAGTTAAATGAATCACCTGAATATATAAGCCCTTTTCACCTGCGTAAATTTTTTTATCTGTTTAAACGCATAGTCAGTGCAAGTACGGCAAAATAATTGTTGCTAAAACGTTTAATTCTATTGGGATTAGGTTATAGCTTGACCGGTTTGCGCTATCGGTCCCTCTACAAGTTAAATATTGTAATTTTTAAACTATGTTTCAGTACTACAAAATGCTCCTTGGAGCTGTATTTTTCTTTTTGCTGAGTACAGCTCAATTGTATGCACAGCAAACGATTAAAGGAACGGTGAAAGATGAATCAGGCCCATTACCCGGCGTTACCGTCATGGTTAAGGGACAGCAACAATCCGTTCAGACTTCGCCCAACGGAGTCTACGAAATCAAAGCGAAAAAAGGAGAAATCCTTGTTTTCACCTATATCGGTTATACTCGAAAGGAGGTGGCTGTTGGTGATAATCCAATAATGAACGTTACCCTTGCTCCGGAAACCAATGCGCTGAATGAGGTCGTCGTAAGTGCGTTGGGGATTAAACGCGAATCGAAAGCTTTGGGTTATTCCACCACCCGGGTAGAGGGGGATAAGTTTACCCAATCGCGTGATGTAAACTTGGGTAATGCCCTTACCGGTAAAGTTGCCGGGGTTAGTGTCTCGAATAATGCCACAGGAGCTTCCGGTAGCAGTCGGGTTGTGATCCGAGGTAATGCTTCGATGACGGGCAATAACCAACCGCTGTATGTTATTGATGGTGTGCCGTTCGACAATACCAATCAAGGCAGTGCGGGACAATACGGCGGACTCGACCTCGGTGATGGTTTATCGAATATCAACCCCGATGACATTGCCGACATTCAAGTATTGAAAGGTGCGGCAGCTTCAGCTCTATATGGTTACCGTGGCGGTAATGGTGCTATCTTAATCACCACAAAAAGTGGGAAGGCGGGTGAGGTCTTATCTGTTGAGCTGAATAACAACTTCACCCTGAACAATATTATCGACTTCAGAGATTTTCAAAACGAATACGGACAAGGTACGCAAGGGGTAAAACCTACTTCGGCAACTTCCGCGCTTAACTCAGCTGTTTCCAGCTGGGGGCCTCGATTTGATGGTTCCGAAGCAGTGAATTTATTAGGTAATACTTATACCTATTCTCCCGGGCCGGATAATTGGAAGAATTTCTATAGAAACGGTATCAATAACCAAACCTCAGTTGCTATTGCCGGAAGTAGTGAGAAGGTGCGTTACCGCGTTGGCTTATCGAACTTATATAACAATCCCAACATTCCCAATTCGAACATGAAGCAACAGGGAATTAACACGAATACCAGCTATAAGATTACTGATAAGCTAGAGTTAACCATTACTGCGAATTATATCTTTGAACAGGTAAAAAATCGGGCTTTGTTAGCTAATAACTCTACGAATATTAATGCTTCAACCTTGTATTTAGGAAATGGTTACGACATTCGATGGCTAAATCCCTATCGTAACGCTGACGGGAATGAATTGCTTCCTGGAACAAACCTCTACTTCAACAATCCATATTTTTTAGCCTACGAACATCAGAACAATACGGATCGTAACCGCTTAACCGGGGCGGCGACACTGAAATATGATATCTTAGACTGGTTATCTATTCAGGGACAAGTGAGTAGGGATGGTTATGTTTTTCAATTTAGAAAGGTAACGCCTACCGGAACGGCTTATGCAAATGGAGGCGAGCTGACAGAATATGAGCGTAACTTCCGCGAACTGAACGCCAACTTTTTGATTACCGCGAATAAGAAGATCGGTGAGAATTTTAGTATCAACGCGTCGTTAGGCGGTAATCACCAGGACAACATTAACCGTGCCTACGGCCTGTTAGGCGGTGCCGCGGGACCTTTTATTGTGCCTTATGTGTATAATATTAATAATATCAATGCACCGAATACTAAATATGTGCCCGAGTACGAGCGTTTTCGAGTAAACTCTTTTTATGGTACGGCAGACTTTGGTTATAAGGATTTTCTATTCTTGAACTTCACAGGAAGAAACGACTGGTTCTCCACTTTAAACCCTAGTAACAACAACTATTTCTATCCGTCAGTGAGCACCAGTTTTGTATTCAGTGAGGCCTTCGATTTACCGGAAGCAATCAGCGTTGCCAAATTCAGAGCCTCTTATGCTGAATCGTCCAATGGAACAACTCCTTATCAGAATTTACTGAATTTTTCTTTACGAACTTATGATAAGGACGGAGTGCCATTGGGTTACGTAAAGAATGAGAACGTGCCGAACACGAATCTGCGGCCCGTTCAAATTCGTGAATATGAGGCTGGTTTAAATATGCAGTTTTTCAATAATCGTTTAAGCTTTGATGCTGCAGTTTATCAAAAAGATACAAAGGACGATATTGCCATCATCAGTACGAGTACAGCTTCCGGCTTTAATGCAGCTATTCAGAATATTGGTGAGGTGCGTAATCGGGGTATCGAAGGATTGATTTCAGGAACACCTGTCCAAAACGACAACTTTACGTGGAATACAAGCTTAAACTTGGCCTTTAATGATAGTGAAATTAAGTATTTAGGTGAAGGTGTAAATGCCTTGACCATCCAGGGGTCAGAGGCGGCTTACGGAAGTGGCGTGGTCGTGAGTAATGTGGTTGGTATGCGTTATGGCCAGATTATGGGTTTTGCCTATAGACGGGATGATCAGGGGAATATTATTTATGGTTCGGACGGTAATCCGTTACGTACGGATGGTGTCGTACCATTAGGTTCGGGCGTTTACAAAATAACCGGTGGCTTCTCCAATCAATTCAAATACAAAAACTTCTCTTTGTCTGCATTATTCGACTTTAAGTTTGGCGCCAAATTGTATTCAGCGACCAACTTACTTTTATATAATGCGGGTTTGCATAAAGAAACACTAAATGGACGTGAAGGTGGAGTTATTGGAGCCGGGGTTACCGAAGATGGCAGTCCGAATACCGTGGCGGTACCGGCACAAAATTATTATCAAAATTTAGCCATCAATAATAACATTGCGGAAGAGTTTGTATACGATGCAAGTTTTATTAAGTTGCGTGAGTTATCGTTGGGTTATACCTTGCCGAGTAGCTTTTTGCAAAAAATGCCTTTTAAGGCTGCTACTATCTCACTGGTTACCCGCAACCTGGCGACCTTGTTGAAGCACACGCCGAACATCGATCCGGAGTCTGCTTACAACAATTCAAATGCACAGGGGCTAGAGGCTACATCCAATCCCCCTGTAAGAAGTTTTGGCTTTAATCTTAATGTTAAGTTCTAAAAATATTATCCAATGAGATATTCTAAGTCCATATTGACCTTGGCTTTGGCAGCGACTACCTTTTGGAGCTGTACCAAGGATTTTGAAGCAATCAATACCGATCCGAATGCAATCCCGGAGAATGGGATGGATTATAATTTATTATTCTCTTCAGCTCAAGTGTACCATGCAGGCACTGATTATAATGTTTGGCGAAACGGTTTAATCTATTGTGCTACCATGGTGCAGCACCTCGCTTCTACACAAAGTTATTGGAACGGTGATAAATATACCTATGATGCGGCTTATAATGCTGCACACTGGGATCGTGATTATCCAAATGCTGTGAAAGACATTACCATGGTGCTCAGCAAATTCAAAGACGATCCTGCAAAAGCTAATGCTTATCACATCGCTCGTATTATGCGTGTTGCAATCTTTCAAAAGATGACGGACTTATACGGTGATATTCCGTATAGCGAAGCAGGGCTGGGCTACTTGGATGGTGTTGGCTATCCGAAGTATGATACCCAGGAGGCAATCTATCATGATTTATATAAAGAGTTGAACGAGGCAGCAAGTGCGCTAGACGCCAATGCCGCCAATACTTTATCGACGGCTGATTTAATTTACGGCGGTAACGTTGATAAATGGAAGAAGTTTGCCTACTCTTTCATGGTGCGTTTGGGGCTGCGTTTGTCAAAGGTAGACCCTCAAACCGGTAGTCAATGGGTAAACCGAGCATTAGAAGGTGGTGTATTTACCGGTAATGATGACAATGCCATAATGCAGCATCAGTTAAATACGACAGATGCGGCCAATGCATACGGAAAGGTATTGGTTTATCAAGATGCTAACGCATCGCGGGTGAGCGAGGCTTTTATCAATCAATTAAAAGGCACCAATGACCCTCGACTTATTTATATCGCTACGGTAGCTGAAGCACCTCAATTGGCTTACGGGAATGCAAACTATGATTTGGGAGATACTACAGCTTCCAAGCAATTAGGTATGCCAAACGGTTATGATGAATTGGGCGCTGAAACGGATATTTCAAAAGCGCCGAACTGGCCGGGAAATCTTAACAACTATTCGATTGTGAATCGTTATACCTACGCGCGTTTGGATGCACCAAGCTTTCTATTGACTCATGCAGAAACGCAACTGTTATTGGCTGAGGCAGCAAATCGTGGTTGGATAGGGGGTGACGCCAAGACCTACTACGACGAAGGGGTAAAAGCGGCCATCTTGCAGATGAACCAGTTGGGGGCGTCACCGGCCATCACAGAGTCACAGGCCACAGCTTACTTAACTGCTAACCCATTTGATGCCAATCAGGCGTTGGAACAAATTAATACGCAATATTGGATTGCAACGTTTATGGATGAGTACGAGGCTTGGACAAATTATCGGCGTTCAGGCTATCCAATATTAAAAGAAGTAAACTATTTTAATAATGTGACGAATGGCAAGGTGCCCCGTCGTTTTACGTATCCAACCAGCGAAGCATCGATCAATACCGCGAACTATAATGAAGCGGTTTCCCGTTATCGTAACGGGGATCGAATGACTTCGCGTATGTGGTGGGACGTGGAATAATAGGAGACTTATATACGTAAAAAGTAAGCCACGGTTTTAAAACGTGGCTTACTTTTTACGTATTTGTTTCCTGTTTTCAGACCTTCTGCAAAGGCTTACGACCTATCTATAAGTAGTAGTTACTTGGTTGATCTTCCATCCGTTGCCTTCTCGACATAATTGAACATATTCAACTTTTGTAAAATCCGGGTATTTCATTTCTATCTGCGCAAGCGCAAATTGAGCACTTTGTTCGATTACATTGTATTGGGTTTTACAATTTTGTTTTAAATTTTTGTTCTGTTTTAAAAAATTAATTACCTGTGCTTTGGTGTGGCTATGAACAACACCTTTACCCGGGGTGTTACGTTTAAAGTTTTCGGTAAATAATTCTTCCAGATTTTCTGTACGGCCTAAGGTAATACCATCTATGTATTCATGGATAGTGCTTTCTGCTGTATTTAAGTTTTTATCTGTTGTAGCATTAGCAAAAGCACTTGAAGTAATAACTATAATGGCAGCGATGATGGATTTAATGGAGGTTCTCATGACTTTACGATTTAAAGGGTTAATTTTTTATTATTTGCTGTTATATTTTGTTCTTTGATTCAAAGGTAAAGCAAAGGAACATGCGGCTCGAGTGAAATTAGGTGAGCTATGCGGAGAACTCGGTAAATAGCAGGGATTTTTCGGTGAAAATTGGCGAGTCGTTAAATGGTGGAGTCGTTAAGAAGTAGTTGAATAGTTGAGTCGTTAAATAGTTGAGGTATTATGTTTGAAATAATTGAGTAGTAAGTAGGAAAGTAGTTGAGTCGTTGAATGGTTGCAGTAGTAGCAGTATTCGGTAACACCTACAGCTTAGCGCTTATTGCTTATAGCTTAATAGCCAATGTGATAATGAGAGGGGTTAGTGCGACTGAAAGCTGATAGCCGACTTCTGACAGCTTGTTAATGAGCCAATGAGATAATGAGAAGGGCTAGCGCGACTGAAAGCTGATAGCCGACTTCTGACAGCTTGTTAATGAGCCAATGTGATAATGAGAAGGACTAGTGCAACTGAAAGCTGATAGCCGACTTCTGACAGCTTGTTAATGAGCCAATGTGATAATGAGAAGGGTTGGTGCGACTGAAAGCTGATAGCCGACTTCTGACAGCTTGTTAATGAGCCAATGTGATAATGAGAAGGGTTAGTGCGACTGAAAGCTGATAGCCGACTTCTGACAGCTTGTTAATGAGCCAATGAGATAATGAGAAGGGTTAGTGCGACTGAAAGCTGATAGCCGACTTCTGACAGCTTGTTAATGAGCCAATGTGATAATGAGAAGGGTTAGTGCGACTGAAAGCTGATAGCCGATTTCTGACAGCTTGTTAATGAGCCAATGTGATAATGAGAAGGGGTAGTGCGACTGAAAGCTGGCCTCTGATAGCCGATCACTTAAAACCTATAACATAGAACTTATAACCGACAGACAGACTATCTAAAGCTGAAAACCGAAAGCTGATTGCTGAAAGCTCATGGATAGCAAATATGTTTGCTATCCATGAAATGGTACTACCTGAAAATAGGGGTTTATTATTAAGCTGTATGCAAGAAACAACTGTAAAAATCCGATGTTAGAGCTGCATTTTTACAGCCGGATAAGAAGCGGATTTAATGGTTACAGCTACATTTTTATCGGGCTCTTGTTTATAAATATAAATTAATACTTTCCCGTGATGCAACTGATTACGAAGTGATAAATAACTTGTTAGATTTTGATGATTTCCATTTTCCATTCCTTTAAACTCACCCGGCCCGTCAATTTGTACTTCTATTGCATCATTAGCCATGTATACGGGATTGTCATTTTCATCAACCGCTTGCACCAATATCTCTTTTAATTTATCAGTTTCGTTCTCGTTCAAAATCCGACAAGCTAGTTGAGTCGGTTTGGTAGTAGATCGTAGCGTGTAAGTAGCGACCTGTTTTTGATCAAGATAGGCTCTTGCTTCCAACGTACCAGGCTCAAAGGGGATATCCCAATAGATGTAACCGGTGTTGGAATCTTGTTTTGCTTTTCTTCCTAATGACTTTCCATTTAGGAAGAGTTCTACTTCTTCAGCGTTTGAAAAAGAAGTAACTCTCTGCCGTTTACCATAAGTAGGCTCCCAAATGGGATCCGCTTTCTTGTGACTCCAGATACCGCTATCATCACCATCGGGAATAGGCGAGGTGCCAATGTAAACCATGGGTTTTGTTGCCCATAAGCTCTGTCTGAAATAATACTCCGGCTTTGGCAAACCCGCGAGATCTAATAGCCCTGCGCCATTACTTCTTGTAGGCCATTTGCCAGCCTCGCCGAGGTAGTCAATACCGGTCCATAGAAATTGTCCGGAAATATAATCGTTTGTATCTACTGCAAGCCAAGCTTTATATTGCATACCGTTTTCACTGCCATAGATAACACGTGATGGGTATTTAGCGTGATCCGCTGCATAGCGATACTCTTGATAGTTATAGCCAACTATATCTACGTTTTCAGGATAGGTTGTCGTATTTGACATGACTACACCTGCCAGGGCCGCTGTAATGGGGCGAGTAGAATCGACGCTCTTTGCAGCTTCTGCCAGTGATTTTGAAAGCACACTAAGTCGACTGGCCGGCGGATGGTCAGCCAAATAACCCTTTCCATAAATTTGTGGATTGTTCCCCCCGCTCAGGATTTCATGACTATAAGGATCATTGGGATAATCAACCTCATTACCGATACTCCACATAATAATGGAAGGCCGGTTTCGGTTTCTTCGAATCATGTCTTTGACATCGGTTTGGGACCACTCTTTAAAATGCTGATGATAGCCGTCTTTTCCGGGGCTGCCTACATTCCATCCCGAGATCCATTTGTTTTTACCAAATTCCCATTCGTCGAAAGCTTCATCCATCACTAATAGGCCGAGTTCATCACACAAAGTGTAAAAGAAGTCAGCGTGTGGATTATGGCTCATACGTATCGCATTTACTCCACCTTCTTTTAATGTTTTAAGTCTTCTGCGCCAAACACTCTCAAAAGTAGCAACTCCCAAGGCGCCTGCATCGTCATGAATACAAACTCCCTTTAGTTTCATGTTCTGATCGTTTAGAAAGAAACCTTTGTTGGCATCGAATCGAAAAGTTCGGAATCCCACTTTCTCTTGATAACTGTCGATGGCTTTATTAGCCTTTGTAAGTTCTATAGCCAGGGTATAGCAATAAGGATTTTCTATCGACCATCGATTGGGATTTAAAAGATGTAATTTGGCGGTTGTTTGCTGTTCTTTACTGCCGGTTAAATGGACTTGCTGTTTTTCTTGAGCGACGGTGTTACCGCTTTTGTCTAACAAAGAAACCGTTAGTGTCACATCGGAAGTTAAGGCCTCTTCATTGATTAGATCAATATCCACTGTTGCATTTGCTTCCCTGCCGTTCAGGGTAGGGGTTTGAAACGTAATCCCCCAAGTGGCAAAATGTAGCGGCTGCTGCTTGATAAGATATACGTTACGGTAAATGCCGGAGCCGGTATACCAACGGGAGTCAGCAAATTGACTGTGATCTACCTTTAACGCCAGTACATTTTCTCCACTCTTTAGATACGGGCTAAGGTCATAAAAAAAAGGGATAAAGCCGTTGGGACGTTTACCCAAGTAATGACCATTGACCCAAACTTCTGCATTTTTATAGACACCGTCAAAATAAATACTGTGTTTGCCCTTGACATCTTGTGATGATAGCTTAAATGTTTTGCGATACCAACCGACGCCACCTGGAAGGTAGCCGGTAGCACTTGCCCACCGACTATCAAAAGGGCCGGCGATGGTCCAATCATGGGGCAATACTACCCGCTGCCAGCTTTGATCGTTGAATGATTTTTCAGAGGCCTGCGAAATGTCCCCTAAGTGGAACCTCCATTGATCATTAAAAAGTACTTTTTGTTGGGCCATAGCCGATAATCCGAAGATTATGGCCATCAGTATGCTGACAAATTCTTTCATGAACTGCTGTTTGTTAGTTAAATATAAATTTACCGTTTCTGCTAGTATCCGGGATTTTGCTGCAAGGTGTTATTGGACGCTTGGATTTCCTCCCGAGGGATCGGCAACCAATAGTGTTTCGCCGCAAAACTTCTGCCATCAAGCGCAATTTTACGTGTATAATTAAAGGTGCTTCCGTTTTTGGTGATTTCTATACCATAAGCAGGTACGTTTTCTGTCTGCTCTGCGATTTTCCAACGACGAACGTCATAGAAGCGGTGTTCTTCAAAGGCTAATTCAATTTGCCTTTCATTACGCACAAGTTCTCGGAAAGCCTCTTGACTTAAACCTGCGGGCACAGCAGGCATTTCAACACCCGTCCGGCTACGGATTTGATTCAAAGCTTCACGCGCTGAAAAGCGGGCACCTGCAGGTATTGCATCAGGTCCGGAAAGTTCATTCGCCGCCTCTGCAAAGTTTAAGAGTATTTCGGCGTAGCGAAAATAAATCCACGGTTGTAAACCTGCAATATTCCAAGGGTTATTAATCGGCATGTCTTCATCGATAAATTTTCGTAGGTAATAACCGGTTTTACTGGTATTCCAGTTAGACGGGCCGTCTTGGCTATCACGGCCACCGGGACGGAAAGTCTCAACATTTCGGTCACGATAACCGGCTCCGTTGTAAAAAATAGTTTGATAAAAACGAGGATCACGTCCAATATAAGGATTTTGTGGATCATATCCTGAGGTAGGGTCAGAAATTGACTTTCCATTAGCCATGCGGTAGGCGTCTACTAAATTTTGTAAAGGTACATTGCCTCCCCAACCGTCGTAACCATTAGGGCCGTTGGCAATTTCCATGGGAACATGTCGAGCTCCAACAGAATAATAACGGGCAAAAATGATTTCATTATCATCACTCGTCTTGCGGAAAAGTGCGCGGTAACCATTTTGTGAGATAGTATAGCGATTTAGCGCAATGACAGCGTTGGCTGCTTGAACCGCCGCTTCCCAAGTCCCAACATTATAAAGCGGACTGGCCGCATAGAGCGTTAAGCGAGATTTAAGTGCTAAAGCAGCGCCTCTCGTTGCGCGACCACGAAGCCAGCTATTACTATTATTTTCCGGAAGTCCGGCAGCAGCCTCATCCAATTGGGATAAAACATAAGCTAAGCTGGTAGCTAGGTCTTCCCTTTTAAATAAGCTGGGATCACTGAAATCATCCGTTAACTCGACTACTTTATCACCCAACAAAACGATTCCTCCGTAATTGCGGATCAGGTCGTGGTAGCGGAAGGCTCGGATGAATTTCAGTTCAGCAACCAATAAATTCTTGTGGGCTTCGCTCATCGGAACTTCGTTAATATGAGTTAAGGCGTAATTACATTCACGGATGCTACGATAACTCCGTTTCCAGAAAGTGCCGGCGATACCCGTATTTTCCGGTAAAAGCTGTCCGCGTTGAATAAACCAAGTGTTATCGTCATTGTTGTAAATCGATTCGTCCGATAGCGACGACCACATAGCATACTCAAAACCTCTTCCAAAGCCAGGAGGCGTTCCTTCAGCTTCCTTATCAATAAGCCGTACGCCAAGGTAGCGATTGACGACAAATGCTTCGAATAAGACGGAATCACTTAAAACAGCTGTATCCGACACTTTGTCTGTTGGCGTAACATCGAGGAAATCTTTCTTGCACGCAGCCGTTGTTAGTACCAACGCTGCTAAGGCAACTAATTTTGTTTTATATATGGTATTCATGTTTTTAGCGTTTAAAGGTTAGAAACGTACATTGGCGCCTATGTTGATAATGCGCTGTTGCGGATAAAATTGGCTGCTCTCGCTTGAACCTTCAGGGTCAAAGTCTTTCAGTTTCGTAACGGTAAAAAGGTTAAATCCACTAGCAAAAAACCTTAATGATTTGATGCCTATCTTGTTTATCAGTGTTTCCGGCAGCGTATACCCTAATTCTACATTTTTCAAACGAACAAAAGCCGTATTGAACAACCAAAAATCGTTCTTATATAATCCGCCGCTGATGGAGGAAGAAGCTCGTTCGTCAACGCGTGGATAGCTACCATTGGGATTTTCCGGGCTCCACCGATTTTCTGCCCAGGTATTAAAGTAGTTGCCAATGGTGCCGGCTTCGGCTAAAATGTATTGACGCACCCTCCCTTGACCTGCAAATACGGCGGAGAGGTCAAACTGCTTGTACGAAGCATTTAGCGTTAAACCGAATGTTAACTGTGGAATGTTGCCTAAATTGGTTTGCACCATATCATCGGCAGTAATGACACCATCGCCATTGTAATCTTCCAAAATTAAATCACCCACCTTTGCTCCCGCAACATGTGGGTAGGCGTCCAGCTCCTCCTGGCTACGGAAAATGCCGGCACTACGATACAAAAGATAGCTATTTAGTGGCCTACCGGTTTGACTTTGATGAGGTAAAACTGCGGGTGATTCATCTCTAAAAACTACGTTGCTCTTGACATAGGTGATATTACCTGCAATGCCAAAATTGACCGTGCCATTTCGTTGATAACCTAAAGTGGCTTCTAGCCCGGTATTATCAACTTTACCTATGTTTTCAGAGGGAACAAGAGGCGTGTTGTCGTTGGTTGGAAACGGGTTAACAATACCGGTGCTGCCTGGAATGGAAGCATTACGAGGTAAAAGTATTTTAGAGCGCTTCTCCATGAAATAAATAAATTCCATGTTGAAGTTTTTCAAAAATTGCGCGTTAAAGCCGATATCTGTTTTTTTGGAAACCTCCCAAGTGATGTTCGGGTTGGCCAATTTGTTTAAATCAATGCCAGGATATATGCTATTGCCAAGGGTATAATAATTTCCAAAAATGTAGTTGTTAACAAATTGATTCGCGCCTACATTATCACCGCCCAGCTCACCATAGGAGGCCCGTAACTTCAAGTCATCGATGAATTTGACTCTGTTTTTAAACCAATCTTCCTGTGAAATGCGCCAACCTGCGGAAATACCCGGGAAATAACCATAACGACTGTCTTTTGGAAAGATGGATGAACCATCCACACGGAGTTGGGCTTCTACTAAGTATTTTTCCTCATAATTATAGTTGATCCTACTAATCACGCTTTTGCGGCTTTCCCGCCAGCTTAATCCTGCATTCGTGCGGTCTTCCAACGCAGTTCCTCCCTGTGATAGTTCGGGGGTAAGCGAAGAAGGGAAATTACGGCGTCCGGCTTCCATTCGGTTCAGTGTCCGTTCACTTTGCTCATAAGCCGCAAAAGCTTTTATATTATGGGAGCCAAAACTGCGTTCATAATTTAATTTAATATGCGAGGTAGTTAGGGATGTATTTTCTTGAAATTGTTGTAATTGTGCTTTAGACTCGCCAACGGTGCGTGGTTGATAGATTCCGGTGGTTGCATCATAACTATATACCAGGTAAGGAACAATAAAGTTTTTTCCCGATTCTGTAGAGCGATCGACGGAAAAAAAGCCGTCGAGCATAAGGCCTTCAACCGGTAATTGATAAGATGCTCTAAGAATACCATTAAAAATTTGCTTCGGATTCTGATTCGTTCCGCCGGCATCAGTTACCATCATAATCGGGTTATTGTTCTCTATACCCGTGGTTGGTAAACCATTGGCGTAACGTGGTAATACGGTAGGATAGGCGCGGTATAAATTGCGAAAAATATCGCCTGCCCCGGTCGTGGGAAACAAACGTTTTTCTTCGCGGCCCGCTAAGGACATGCCCACTTTGAAGCGGTCGGTTACATCCAAGTCGATATTGGAACGGAAGTTATACTGCTTGAAATTGGTTACTCCGTTTTTAAAAATACCATCTTGTTTGAGTGTTCCGGCCGAGACAAAATATTTTACCTTCTCTGATCCTCCATTTACAGAGAGATTATGTTGGCTTTGTAAGGCAGTATTAGCCAATACCTCTTGTTGCCAGTCGGTATTCGGATAATTCTCGGGATCGGATCCATTTCTGAATTTCTCAATCTCATCAGCAGAATAGGATTGAAACAGACCACCGGACGGGTTGTTATAATAACTTATTTCGTTGCGTATCGTTGCGTAGGTGGCCGCATCGGCCATCTTTGGCAATCGGGTAGGGGAAGCGAAACCTTGATTGAAACTATAAGAGACCGTGGGTTTGCCGCTGCTGCCTTTTTTAGTGGTTACTAGAATAACGCCATTAGCGGCTCTGCTTCCGTAGACGGCCGCGGAGGCATCTTTGAGTACGCTTACACTCTCGATATCATTAGGGTCCAATCGCTCTAACCCGCCGACCTGACCGGGCACACCGTCTACCACTACCAACACATCGGTATTGCCGGTTGTTGATACACCACGAATACGTATTTGGGAGCCATCGTAGCCCGGTTCTCCACCTCTATTGGTGGCGACCAATCCTGAAAACCGCCCGGCAAGTGAATTGGATACGTTTGGTTGCGGACTTTTGACCATATCAGCTCCCTTTACTTCTGAAATAGATCCAGTCACTGTTGCTCGCTTTTGCGTTCCATAGCCTACAACGACCACTTCATTAAGTGCTTGAGCATCGGGCTGTAAGACAATACGCATGGCCTGATTGCGGACAATGGTTACCTCTTGCGTTAGATAACCTACATAGCTGATCACCAAAGTCGTTTCTGTAGGTGAGAGTTGTATGCTAAATTTTCCTTGCATATCGGTACTGCCCCCACCTTGTCCATTTTTTGCGCGGATACTGACTCCAGGGAGCGGGTTTCCGCTTTCGTCTACCACTGTACCTACGATGGCTTGTTGTTTTACATTAGTCTGTTTAACTCCAAGCTTGGTTGGAATAACAGCGGCCTGTACACTGTGAATGGCAAAGATATAAAAGGTAGTCAGTGCCAAACATGTTCGTGCAAATCCTCGTGTTTGATTGTAAATAGAATTCATAATGCTGTTGGTTAGAATAAACGAAACCGATGAAGCATGCGCTAGGCTTGCTATAATCGATTAGGTTGTGAGGAGCAAATGTCGTTTATCCCCCGTCCGGTAGTGAGGGGTAAAATAAAAAAAAAGGGGGGGCATTCGTAGAACAATCAAAGAAAGTGACCCTAACAGGGTCTATCTGGATCATCTGTGCTTTTTTTTATTAATCGCCTTTTTAAAGTTTAAAGGTGTTTAAGAACAATGTGAAATCCTATTTCGCATGGTAAACGCGGTGAAAAGGTTTTCTGTATTTCTTAATATACTCGGAGGGGTTCATGCCATACTGCTTTGCAAATTGTTCTCTAAAGTACTTGAGATCGCGGATGCCTACTTGATAGGCTACTTCGTAGATGGTATTCTCTGAGCTGAGAAATAGACGCGCGGCAATATCCAAGCGTACGGTTCTGATAAAACTATTAAGGCTGAGGTTATGTATCTCTTTAATGCGGTTACCTAGGGTAGCATAAGTAAAGCCGCAGGCGTCGGCAAGTTTATGTACATTGAAGCTAGGATCGGTAAGGTGTTTTTCTATGATAAGCAAACACTTGTCATGCAACTCCCGGTCTTCGCTACTGATTTTTTGAAATTTGGCATTATCAGTAATATGATGAAAAAAATAGTCTTTTAAATCGCTTCTACTTTTTATTATAGCTTGTATTTTAGCTATTAATACATCAATGTCAAAAGGTTTTGTAATATAGTCGTCCGCGCCACTCTGTATGCCTTCCAATTTGGTTTCTGTATTATGTGACGCTGTTAGCAAAATGATCGGGATATGCCTCCGGGAAGGATCTGTTTTTACCTCTTTGCAAAATTCGATTCCATTACTCCCTTCCATGACGATGTCACAAAGAATGAGATCCGGTAGATTATCGTCTAATAAGCGGTAGGCACCGGATATTTCGTGTTGCACATATACCTCAAAGTAGTTAGATAACATGCTTTCGAGGTAATTGGTTAAGCTCACATCATCATCAATTATCAATATTTTATAAAAGGAAGTCGCTTTGGCGGTCATGGGAAGCGGAGGTTTGTTCTCCTGTTCCATCAGTTGCAGAACCGTTGAAATACTACCGGGGTTTAACTGTACACTGCTAGTGCTCGTGGCTGAGGCTTTCATGGGAAGTTCCATATAAAAAGTGGTTCCTTTACCCAATTCGCTCTCATAGTAAATACGGCCATCATGTAGTTCGATAAGTGATTTAACCATCCACAACCCAACGCCAAAACCTGATCCCAAAGTGCTTTTATTAAAGGATTCATGATGAGCAAAGGGCTCAAACAGTTTCTCTCCAATTTGTTTATCGATACCACAGCCACTGTCTTTTATACTAAGTAAAATCGCCATCTGATCGAGCTTGGCAAGTTTAATTTCCAATATCCCTTCTTTGGTGAATTTAATGGCATTGAATACCAGGTTAAATAGGACCATTTCGATTTTTTCACGATCTATCAATAAGAAAAGCTCGTCAAATTGCGTATGAAAAGTGACTGACAGATTCTTTTGTTTAACTTGGTGATTAAAGCAATTTAATACTTCCAGAATCAGGTTGACCAAGTCTGTCGACTGTATTTGCAAATTTTCTTTGGTTAGATTGTCTTTTCTAAACGTTAGTGCTTGATTCGCGAGCCTTAGTAGGCGGTTGGTGTTTACATAGAGGGTCTTAACAGAAGGGTCTTGATCTGAATTCGCATCCTTTTTGTTTAGTAGCTCCTTAACCGGTTGAAGGATGAGCGTTAAACTGGAACGGAATTCGTGTGACAGTCGGGTGTAATAGTTTATTTTTAAAGCGTTTATTTCTTGTTCTTTAGTCCGTTCCAACTGGCTGATTTTGAGCTGATAATTAAGCTTCTGTTTTTGCAATTGGTGTCGGCGGTAATAATAAAGAATGGCGCCCGCTAAAATAAAATAAATGATATAGGCCCACCATGTTTTATACCATGGAGGTAAGATCTCGAGATGTAGTTGTTTAATGCTGCTCTTAAGGATTTGACCGCCTTGTTCCAGTGCTACCTGAAACGTATAGTTTCCGGGAGGCAAATAGCGATAAGTAGCTGCCTGTTCATTACCGACATAGTTCCAGCGCTCATCTAAACCGTCCAATTTATAAGCGAAACGATGTTGACCCGATTGTCCATACGTTAGTGAAGCATAATGTAGCGTGAAAGTTGAATAGTTATATGGAAGCGTTAGTTTCTTTTTGTCATTTAATGATTGCTCTTGCGCAGCTATTAGCCTATTGGGATAAGAAGTAATCTCTTTGCCCAGTAAATCCAGTCCCGTCAAAATGATGCTTCTCTGGGGTTGCTGATAGTTTACGTTTTTTGGGTTGAAATAGGTTAGTCCTCCGGTACCAGCGAAGAAAAGTTGATTTCTTTTTTCACTATAGATTGCTGCCCGTGGGTTGAAGGTCCCCTCTTGCACGCCGGAGTTAGCACCATAGTTAGTAATTGCCTTTGACGTTAAGTCAATGCTGGATAAGCCCTGTATTGTACTTACCCAACAATGCCCTTGATTGTCTTGCTGAATAGCGAGGACGGTATTGCTTACCAAGCCGTTTCTTTCATGAAAATTATGAACGAAGTGCTTCTTCTCCATATCATACACCAATAGCCCGTTACTTTCCGTTGCGATCCATAAATGCCCATCATGGAGAATGGCCAGATCGTATATAACCTCCGATTTTAATTTGTCAAAGATTCCGCCCTCAGGAAAAAAGGGATGAAAAAGTTCTTTTTCCTGTTCAAAATAGGTGATGCCGGCTCCGTAGGTGCCAATAATAAGGTTCCCGTGTTTGTCTTCAACGATTGAACGGATGTCATTGGAAGGGATGGTGCTATTTTGAGGGACAAAGGTGGTGAATTTTTGTGTAGAGTAGTTTAGTTTGTTAAGCCCGCCTCCGTTGGTGCCTACCCAGAGTTGATGCCGCATATCTTCAAATATAATACGGACATCGTTCGAGCCAAGCGTCCCTTCCTTTGTAGGGTCCGCTTTAAAATGAGTGAAATTGTCCTGTCGAGTATTATAGCGCATAAGGCCACCACGATAAGTGCCGAACCAGAGTTGGTTGTTGTGATCTTTTAATGTAGCCAGTATAGCATTATCCGATAGGGATGATGACTGGTTCTTTTCTTTCTTGTAGTGTTTCAGTAGCTTGTTTTCATAATCCAGTTTAAAGATACCGTGACCGTCTGTTCCTATAAACAGATTCCCTGCAACATCTTCCAGCAAGCCATAAAAACGAACATTTTGATCCGCCTTATTGACGAGATTTAGTTGATTTTCATGAAGATTAAAGAATGGATATATGGGTTTGGCGATAAGGAATACCCCATCGCCGTATGAACCTACCCATAAATTCTCGTCTCGATCAAAAAATAAGCTTGTAATTGACCTTCTATGTAGGCCATCGGGTTTTGAATCATTTTCATCTACCCGTGAAACTTTCTTGATAACAATCCTATGATCTGTGCTTTCCTCAAAATGTATATGGAAAGCCCCGCCGTCTAGGATGCCTAAGTAAAATTCTTTATTGTTATGGCAAGCCACACTTAAATAGTGGTTATGAGGCGTACCTAAAGCTTGGGCAGTAATCCATTGCCCCTTCGCACTATGTCGACGGTAAGTAAAGAGGCCACTGTCGGTTGCCACCCAAATGTTTCCTGTGGGATCTTCGAATATGTTATGTATACGGCAGAAAGGTTTTTGGTTTAAGGCAGACTGGATTGGATAAAAGGGCTTTAGGGTTTTGTTGTGTTGTGTGAACACCTGTAGCCCCGCATCCTGACTGCCTATCCATAGTAAGCCTTGGCTGTCTTCAAATATAGCCGTTACCATGTTGGAGCGCAAACCTTCTAGATTTTGCGTGGTATATCTTGTAAAAGATCCGGATTCTTTGCGAAAGCGATAGACGCCCAAGCCGTTGGCAGAAATCCATAAAACATTTTTGTCGTTTGAGTTGCTTATACAACCTACGTCCATTTTGTATTGACCTTTGACAGAGGCCAGGATTGGATAGTGTGTGAAAGATTCGGTTGTGCTATTATATTTGCTGACACCTTTTCTGGAAGAAACCCAAAGTATTCCTTCTTTGTCAATCAGGATTGTTTGTACATAGTTACCCAGTAAGCCTTGAGGCGACGAAACATCATAGCTGAAGTTTTTGAACACCTTCCCGTCGAAACGGCTTAAGCCATTCTCTGTTGCGATCCAAATAAAGCCGGTATTGTCCTGCTTAATATCCCGTATATTGTTAAACGGCAATCCATTTTGCAAAGTATAGTTATAATGACGGTAGATCGCACTGTCGTTAAAGGCAAATGCCGCTAAGGGAAGAAACAAGAGCCACAGATAGACCAGAATAGGCATAAAGCGAGTGATTCATTTTACTACCTGGTAAAAATACGAGAATTTACTTGGATTCATTGTGCTTTGTTGATTCTCTTAAATCGAAAATCCCTGAAGACGACTAGCGAACAAAGATGGAACCCATTTGAATAACGTGATATATTGGATGAGGCAAATTCAGCAGAGAGGAAATTTTCGTAAATTGTAAGATCCCTTTGAAAAAGAGTGGTTGCTATGGAACAAAACAGGATTCTTTTTCCTGAAGTCCTGTTTTGTTGATGAAAATTAATCAAGAAAAGCTACTGTTTCTATCTATTACTTATGGTGTTTCGTTTTCTTGCGCCCACAATTTTGGGGCAAAGGCTGAATAGGGCGTAATCCATCTATATAATCCATAATGGGCTTCAGTGCCTGAGAAATAAGGTTCATCTAGCAATTCGTAAATAATAGCTGCTTTAATTTGCGGGTTGTTCTGGCATTTGGTTAAGAAACTGTTGAGAAAATTCCGCTGGACGCTATCGGGTTTGGAGCCACCCGGGTTTTTTGAACCAGTTTCCGTAAACCAAATGGGCTTGGTGAATTTATCCGCCAGATATTCGGTGATGTCTGGAATAAAGTATGGTGAACCGGCAGCAAGCGTTTCCATATTGTCATACCAATGATAAGCAACAATGTTAAAGTTAACTCCGTAATTTTCAAGCATTTGTAAGTACTTGTAATGCAGCCATCCGGCTACAACCATCGTTTGCGCCGTTGGATCGGCTGCTTTTACACCCTCATCCATTCCCTTTAAGTGTGCTGCAATGATCTTAAATTTAACAGAATCATAATCCGACACATTTCTTCCTGAGCCACTTATTATGCACGCGTTGTCCAGTTCATTTCCTAAATTATAATAAGTGAAATCATTTTTATATAGGGATGCAAAATTAAAAGCACGGGTATAACCGCTTTGATAAGCTGTAGTTTCTGTGCCTGTAAAATCCAGCGTGGCAGCGGGAACCATTGGCAATAAAGTGATACCTGCTGAGTCAGCAGAACTTTTAATTTTTGTGTAAAAGCTAAGTGGTGTTATTTGGCCTGTAGTTGGAGAGAAAGGTACGTCGATACGATAGATACTCATTCCAAGCTTCTTAAGGAGGCCTATTTGCTTATAAGCTGGTGTAGCGCCGTAAGCAGTTTGATTAATTGGATGTCCATTGACACCTAGCATAAAATCACTTCGAAGAAGATTGATAGCTCCCGTTTTTTTGATAAGGGATGTTGAATTTAATTCTTTCTTCAATGACTCTTTTGAACAAGAGAAAGCAAATATGCCGATTAAAGCATAATAGAATAAGTGTTTTGTTTTCATAATCTGACTTTAATTTTTCATAAAGTTAATTGTTTTCTAAGTTATTAAGATACTATGTGGAAAAAAGATTCAGCGGTTCTGCTGTCGAATGATATTTTTTGATGGCTAAATTATCTGTAATGGTTTTCAGGTATATTGATATTATTTTAAGAATAAATGACTTATGACTTGTAACTTAGCCTAGTTTAAAACAGTAGTATGAGGTTTAGTCTAGAAAGCTTGAGTATATCCTTATGTAGGGAAATTGAATATACTGATGTATTTAACATTCCTTATCTTAGAATTGACAATCGATGGATAATAACCGCAAGTTTTGAAAGTGAAGAAGACATCGAGATAAATGATTTGATAAATTACACTTGGCGGAAGTTTGACCTAAACGATCTAAAAGCACTGACTACACTGACTAGGGTAGATTTTAATTGCATTTGAGAATTTAATAACCTTAGAAATTTTGCTCATTTTTATACAAAATAATACACATGTTTTACCTAAGGCAATAAATGCGCTGTTTTATAGTTAGCTTTGATTAGGTTAAAAACAAACGAGGATCTATTATGAGATAATAAGACTTCTACTAAGGTTACGGTTGGATACTTGATCAATGTAGAAACTGCTTATCTCGCCAGAGATAAGCAGTATTTTTTATGGGATAGAAAAGGCTATTCGTTGTATCTGTTCTTCTGCCCACAACTTAGGCTGATACTGCTTGTAACGCTGAGTCCAGGTAAAAAGGCCATAATGCGATTCAATGCTATTAAAGACAGGTTGATTAAATAGCTCGTATACCATCATTGCTTTTACTTGGGGGTTGCTTTTACATTTCATGTACATTTTGTTGAGAAAGGCACTTTGAACATCGTCAGCTACGTTTCCCATTGTATTTCTTATATTAACTTCTGTAAACCAGATCGGCTTTGAGAACTTCGTGCATAGGAACTGCGTTATATCGTCAATGTTATAAGTTTTGGCGGCTAGTTTGTCCATTTCGTCATACCAGTGATAGGCGACTACATCATAATTCACACCATAATCTTCCAACATTAACAAATAACGATAGTGCATCCAAGAAGCATTAACCATCGTTTCTGCTTCGGAATCAATAGACTTTATTCCGTCATTCATTCCTTTAAGGTGTGCAGCAATTATCTTAAACTTTTTCAAATCATAGTGAGACGACAATGTGCCGGACATCTTTGGTAATATACATCGATTGTCCAATTCGTTAGCTATGTTATAATACTTAAAATAATCTTTGTAAATTGCGGCAAAATTTCGCCCTCTTTGGTAGCCAGATTCGTACGAGTCTTGTTCAAAACCATCGAAATCCATTTGTACATGATATAACATTGGGAGCAATACAATGCCCATTTCGTCAGCGAGCCGGCAAAATTCCATTAAACGATTGTGCATTTTACTATATCCATTTTCATCAACCGCTATGTCAATTCGATATATATTGAACCCTAAAGATTTTATTAATTCCAGTTGTTCCTTTGCGGACAAGGCTTTGTATGCTGCTTGTGTAACAGGATGCCCATTTGCGCCGAAAAAGAATTTTCTTGCTGTTGAAGTGTCGGGCCCTGGTGTTACCAATGTGTCTGGCGGCGGAACGGGTTCTAGATCGCTCTCGCCACCTCCGGGAAATGGATCTTTGCCGCACGCTAAGGCTGCTAGCATTATAGCACTGCTTAAAATTTTACGTAAAACCTGCTTCATATTTCAATTTTTAAGTATTGAAGAAACATGGAGATATGGCGCTCTTAAACGGTAGGATCGGGCTGAAAAAATTAGTTGCTCGCAACATATTCTCTAAGTTTCGGTCGGATAGTGTAAAAATATGTATAAAAATGTATATAAAATGTGATAAATGTGAGAATGTGAAATTTCGGTCTTTATGTGCCTTTAAAAGCACTTTTATTGCTTGGAAATATTGGTTTCTAATTGTCAAATTGATGGTTGAGAACGATCAATCGAATAATTAACAGGAGATGCGGTATGTTGAAAGAAGAGATGCGGAGGAACTGATATTTGGCGAAGCTTAATTCACTATTTCGTAGTGGTTATGAACCTGCTTCTTGATCTTTGAATTTTTCTTCTTGTTCTTTCTTTTTAGCCAAATGATAAATCCTGTTATAGGAAGACTGGAGCCAATTAGGCAAGAAAGAAATGCGAGTAATTTGGTAGGTAAACCGTAAAGACTGCCGGTATGAATAGGAAAAATTAAACGCCGTACCTTCATACCTTTTGAACGCGTGGCATATAATTCTTTTTTGACAAGTTCTCCTGTGTTTCGATCGAAAAATAACTGGTCTACTACATTAGCTATTGACGCATGATGTTGCTCTTTGCTCACGCGAACGAGATTTATCGCGTCTTCCGGAAAATATAAGGTTACATCGCTTGAATAAGGAAGCAATCTTTGGGTTTGACTGTACATTTGCTCGAGTGATCCTTTTTGCTGCGATTTATTCTCTCCGCTGTGAATCAGTTCTTTTTGAGGTCCTTTCCCGTCAAATATAAAAAAAATGCCATTATTAAACCATTTATAGCTCCATGTTAGCCCAGTGAAGGCGATTAGAAACAAAATAGGAAGGCTATAGAAACCTGCTACTGCGTGTAAATCCCAATTTACGCGTTTAAATTTTGCATCCCATTTTATCTTTAAACGTTGTCGAAGAATTTTACTGTTTTTAGGCCACCATAAGAATAATCCTGTGATTAAAATGACTAAATAAGACAGGCAGCAGATGCCTGTAATGACTTTTCCTGTTTTACCCATTAGCAATTGTCTATGCAGCTCTTCTGAAAATGTGAAGAGATGTTGCTTTCCTTTAATATCTTGTTGAAGTTTTCCGGTGTAGGGATTAATCGAGAAAAGGTGTCGTGTCAAACGATCGCCCCGAGTTTGAAAGAATACGGCTTCTTGATGGTTCGTTTTCTCCCGTATTACCAAAGAGTTAATTGCTGCACCCTTCGCATATTGAAGAGCTAAGTTATATAAACTGTCAATGGATAAAGGGAGTTGATAAGCATCATTGTTTGACTGTGCGTAATATAAAGATGGATAGAGTAGGGGGTCGAGTTCATCTTCAAAAACTAATATAGCTCCGGTAGCTGCGGCGATGCTAAAGATGAGACCTACTGTTAAACCAACCCATAAATGTAACCAGGCAAAGATTTTCTTAGCTTTCTTCATGGACGGAGCCTCTTGAAATATTTATTTTTATTAAATCTAAATAACAAAGTAACGATATCGCGCAGATATTCACAAATTATTTTGTGATTTCAGGGAAGGCTTTGAGAGGCAATGGGATCAGGTAGCTATTCAATACTGAACTGATAAATACAAGTGCTTTTATATTGTTCACCGGGGTTTAGCGTAACGGATGGCCAGGTTGGTTGATTGGGTGTGTCGGGGAAATGTTGCGTTTCCAAGCAAATAGCGCCATATTTCTGAAAGGGAATATTATCTTTTCCTTTTTGCGTCTTATCTAACGTGTTACCCGTATAAACCTGTAATCCGGGCTCGTTAGAGAAAACAGTCAATTTGATGCCGCTTGTGGGAGAATATACACTTGCGGCGGGAATCTCTAGATTTCCATCTGTATCTAATACCCAGTTGTGATCTAAACCTGACACAAACACCAATTGTTTATGAGTGCTATCTCTATTTATGGCGCTTCTTATACTGGTTGGAACGGTAAAATCGAAAGGGGTATTAGAGACGGAGCGGATTTCACCAGTAGGAATGGCGTTGGAATCTACCGGGGTAAAATGTTTAGCTCTTACAAAGAGAATATCGTCAAGCACTGTTTTTTGAGGATTACCGCTTAAATTAAAAAAGCTGTGGTTTGTTAAATTGATAACGGTACTTTTATCAGTTTCTGCTTCGTAATTGATGATTAAGGCGTTTTCGTTTGTGAGCGTATATCGCACCTTTACTTTAACATTCCCCGGAAATCCGGATTCTCCATCAGGTGAAAGATAGGAAAGTACCAGCATGCTGTCGCTTAGTTGTGAGCCTCGGAATACCTGTTGACGCCACCCCTTACTCCCACCATGGATGGCATGTTGTCCGTTATTTTTGTCTATTTTAATGGTGTCTCCGTTTAATAAAAAGGTGCCGTTGGCAATGCGGTTAGTAACACGTCCCATGATAGCCCCGAAAGAATTTGGTTTAGCAAGGTAGTCCTGGATATTGTCAAAGCCTAGAACAACGTCCAATAATTTACCATTTTTGTCGGGTGCTAAAAGGGAAACAATTCGGCCACCGTAGTTCGTAATACTTACTTCCATGCCTTTTGTATTCCTTAAAACGTATAGATGAGTGGAGTCCCCGTTAACAAGTGCTTTAAAATTGGCACTTTTTAAGTCCGATTTTGCTTTTGAATCAAGAATTTTTTGCATACATGACGTAGCAACCGTTATTATGAAAATGCACAGGAAAAAGTTGTATTTTTGATTTAGCATGAAACGAGGCTTATTAACTACCAAACATACAAAAAACCATGCTATTATTAGAATTTCTCTGTTAACGCGAGGATATGAGACTTTTTAAGATCTCGAGGTGTTTGACGTTTTTGCTTGCTAAAATAAATTTTAACAAAATTGCAGAAAAAATGTTACCGAAGACAAAGATTACTGCTAAGTTGTGTTATCTTTAATTAAAAAGGTGCTTTCAAATGTCGCTGTATGGATACAAAGGAAATAACTTTTGTTAAAAAACGAATTGAAACAAATGCTTCAAAGGTTTACCTGATTCAATTGTTTTCAGTAAATCATTTAGTGACAAAAATCGATATCGGCCACTTCTGCCATTCTTTAGAAAAAGGACCTATTCATGGTGCAATGTTCCATGCAGCTATTTTTTTTGATGATAAGGAGTTTGCAGCATTTCCTTCGCAACCTATGACGTATGTTTATAGCCCGCATGAAGAGGGTGATGTCATGATGCATATTAAGGCAATTTATAGCTATGATGTGGCTAATAGATTAGGCAAATTGCATTATTATGATATAAACTATTTGATTAACCAGCCAGGAGACATCGTTTGCCTTGATGAAATCTCGGAAATGCCAAAAGACGATGAGAGCTAATCGGCTATGCGATGTTTAAGTTTTGGATTAAACATATTATTCTATTTGACCTAACCATTCAGAATTGTCAAAGATTTTCTGAAGTGTAATTCGAACTCTGATCGCACATTCCGTTTTACAGCGGATAACAAGAACACGATATTATTTGTATAAGCAATGATCAACAGCCTGATACTATCTCTGGAGATGAAATTGTTTACGAAACGCAGCTATTAATTAGCACTTAGTGATGTAAATTACGTCTGATATTTCTATTAATCACAGTCATGATATTGTGATAAGCAATTTCTTTATTCCCTGTTTTACTATAGTGAGCAACGGCTAGTGTGCAATAGCGTGAAAAAAGTACCCTTTTTTATGATAAAAACACCCGTTTGCAAAGCATCCATATAGTACATTTGCTGTTTACGTACTTTTAGAAGCTTTTTGTGTACAAATTTTTCCGGGAGACAGCAGCTCTAACCTATTGGATTGTCCGATTAAATGATTTATACAAGTCCGAAATACAATTAAAATGACTGATAAACATTTTCTTATTGATGAAAGTAACGCTTTTTATGCACATCCAGACGCCTCAACCGATAACTCGCTATTGGAAATTCACTATCAAAGTTGTGGTGTGACCGGAATTGTTTACGGAGAATATATCCGTCTTCCGCGAAAAGGCTGTTTTACGAAAGGCGATATGAAATTGAAATTAGGATCCTATAACAAAACAGGAATCTCCGATTTCTTCGTTGATAATGACCATAACGTATACTTGGATGATGTCGAAGCGTATTTACGGACCTTCAGTCCTTCAACCGAGATTTACAAACTGAGAGCGAGTGAACACGGTCTCTTGAAGCAAAAAAATTGGGAACTTTTTATGCCTAAGCCCCGTTCGGATATCACACAAGCTGATGAGAAAGAAGGCTTGATACAGTTAGCCCATGGGGATGGTATCATCCTTGCTCAAAAACTAGCCATTCAATTTGGATTACAGATAGATGCCCGGTCGGGGGTTAACTTACTGGCCGCCATCTGCCTGAAGATGATGTCAATAAATGAACTTACAGCACTTACACTCCTGCATGGTATTTGGAACGAGGATCAATCGAAAGAACTTGTATATCAGGCAGAAAGTGATGTTAATTACTATAGTGATAGGATTACATTTTTAGAATATCGGGTCGTTAATGAGATGCTTATGTAAAACGTTTACTTCCCATATATTCATTACAGATCCCTGTCGTTAGTACATTGCCGTTTTTGGCAGACAAGCACGGATGTCCTTTATGTAAGGCATTCTCCATTTCTAAAACTCTTTAGCATGATGATTGTTTTTTCCTTTATTTTAACAAAAATTTAAATACAATTTCAATCTATGCCATTAAATCCAAAGCTAACGCGTATTCAGGGACACAATCGAATCAAAGAAGCTTTAATACTTGATGCTGAATGCTATATAATTCTTTGGATAACAGGGGGTAAAGGTGTTTTAAAGATCGACTGTGAGGAGTATGAGCTTATAACTAATCGAGTATTTTATATGATGCCCGGCCAAAAAGTATCGTTTGTTAAGTTGCCGCAGACAGGGTATATTTTACATTTTACGGAAGAATTTCTGATTAATTCAACAGAAAATAGGGGAAAGAACATCTTGTTGGAGTGGTTGTTCATACCTCAAGTTTTTTTTGATCCGGATGATATACAGTTATTGGATTTTAAATCGCTTTGGGAAATATTGGAGCGAAATTGGAAGCAGGAATCTTTGGGTTTTCTAATTGCAAAATTAATCAATTTAATTTGGGTTTATCCACAGGCCATTCAGATGAGAAGTAGAGATAGCCGATTATTAAAAGAAGAATGGACGTTAATAAAGCATTTGAAAAGAAATGTCGAGCTGTATTACAAAGAGCGTAAGGATTCGAGTTTCTATGCAAAAGAACTGAATGTGCCGCTTTGGCGTTTAAATAAGATTGCCAGACAGGTGTTGGGTTCTTCTGTACATGATATTGTGCTGGCAAGAACCTTACTGGAGGCAAAACGGCTTCTTACTACTACACGTCGTTCCATAAAAGAGATCAACTTTGAACTGGGATTTAAAGATCCTTCTTATTTTAATAAGGTATTTAAAAGACTTTGTGGTGTCTCGCCGAGTACCTATCGTACTCAAGAAAGACGCTCTGATTAAGTTCGCCTATCCTAGAGAGAAGGAATTTGCTTAAAGCTATTCCATAATTGTGCGTCGGGAATCGGCGCTTCCAAGTAAACCGATCGATGGTCGATAGGATGTGGAAAACGCAATTGCTTGGCATGTAGTGCGATAGCTCTTCTGGGCTTCTCGCGTGGAAAGCCGTATTTATAGTCGCCAACTATGGGACAACCGATGGCTGCTAACTGCGCTCTGATCTGATGTGTGCGACCCGTAAAGGGATATACCTCAATTAAAAAGAAATCGTCCGCTTTTTCTAAGAGGCGATAAGCCAATTCTGCTTTGACACTATGGGGTTGGGGTTCGTTATGGGTATAGCTGATGTTCTGCTCTTTGTCGCGCGTCAGCCAATGAACTAGTTTGTCAGATGGGACAAGGGGAGGATTCGCGACAATAGCCCAATAAGTCTTTTCAACCAGTCTGGCTTTAAAGAGGGCTATCATGCCTTCGAGAGCCACAGGTGTCTTAGCAAAAAGTAATAATCCACTTACCCTGCGATCAAGCCGATGGACCGCGCGCGTTTGTATGTCCTTATGATGCTTCTCACTTAAATAAGCACTCAGCATTTCCTCCAATGCTCTTTTTTCTTTGGCAGAGGCCTCTACCAAATAACCGGATGGTTTATTGATAGCAACTAGGTGCTCATCTTCGTAAAGAATATGTTGATCTATTTTAGGCATAAACAGCATTCGCACGATATCAATGCAAAGATAATAAAAAGATCATTTCGGCTATATAAGAAAGGAAAATCTAACATAGACGAAAAAAATTAACTTGTAATTGCTTGATACCCTAGTTATTGCTATATTCATTGGGTCATTAAAAAAGCCATGCTACGAACCATAATATACCTACTTTTACTCCATTTTTTGCCTACTGGTGTCATTGCCCAAAGCCAGTACCCATCACATACGGCCTTTGCTACTTCTCTTGGCGTTCAATTAGGTTCAGCCGGTATTGGTGTCGAATTTAATTATCCGATTTATAATAATTTGAGTATAAGGTGGCAAGCAAATTACTTGCCTGAAGTGCGCAAACACTATCATGGGTTAATATATCAACCACAGCGGACATTAACGGGCGTGAATATGGATTGGCAACCGCTTTTTGGAGGGAATAGTTGGTTTGCGCGGAAGTGGTTTGTTGCTTTTGGTTTCTATTACTTTTTGAAACATCAGATGAGTACATTTAGGGAATCCAGGGTGATTGGTGAACCGAGGGAAAAGTATTACGAAGTTGATTTGGGTAAAGTAAGACCTTATTTAGGTATGGGGATTGGCCGGCTAGTGCTTACTGAACGTCTTTTTCTCAATCTGAATGGTGGATTTTTTATTCCCACCGCCAAAACCAAGGTTGAAATGGTTCATAAAGAACAGTATGACCCAAGCGTTATTGATCGGGTTGAAAGAGAAGAACAGAATAGATACAACCGTGTCTGGGCACATCTGGCAACCTCACTGAACATCCAAGTTGGGTTGTTTTATAATTTTGCATATCGATTTAATACCTATCAATGGCAGCCTAAGGAATGGAATAATAAAAAGAAGAAAAATTATAGACCATCAAAAAATCAACAATTCCGTTAAAGCTAATACATAGCAATATGAACGTAAAGAAAGTTGCTTCCGAAAGAATCTTGTCAGTTGATATCATGCGTGGTCTTACGTTGCTGCTGATGTTGTTTGTGAACGATTTGTTCGAACCGGGAGTCCCTGCTTGGTTACTCCATACAAAGGTGGATGTTGATGGAATGGGACTGGCGGATTGGGTGTTTCCCGGCTTCTTATTTATAGTGGGAGTGTCAGTGCCATATGCGATCCGTTCTAGACTGAATGAGGGAGAATCGAAGAGGCAAATAATCGGACATATCGCGGTGCGTACCCTGAGCTTACTTATTATTGGTGTTTATATCGTTAATATAGAACGTTTAAACGAATTGCTTACCGGAATGAGCAGGTATGCTTGGGCAATTTTGCTTTATGTGGGTGTTTTTTTAATTTGGAATAACTATCCTGACCGGCAGGAGCAGCGAATTTTTTTTGCATTAAAAGGATTGGGACTGGTAATCATGCTGATACTCGCTTTTATTTTTAGGGCGGGTGAGCCTGGAAATGTGTTGTGGTTAGAAACAAGTTGGTGGGGTATTTTAGGATTAATAGGTTGGGGATATTTTGTTGCGGCTTTAGCTAGCCTACTATTGAATGGACAAATAGTAGCACTTCTTTGTTTATGGATTTTTTTTGTTATATTGAATGTACTGTCTAGCTCGGGTACACTGGTTTGGCCCGAAATGATCAATTCAGTATTTGGGGTAGTACTTGACGGCAATATTCCCTCTATTGTTCTAATAGGGGTAATCGTTGGTATTCTAATCAAAAGTGAGAAGCTTGCAAAGGAGAAGATCGTATTCCTAATTAGCTTAATGGGAACGTTCAGTTTACTGTTGGGATTCTTTCTTCGAAACTGGTTTATTCTATCTAAGATTGGCGGGACACCAAGCTGGGCATTCGTCTGTAATGGTATAAGTCTTTTAATATATGTTTTTTTATATTTTTTGGTTGATATAAAAAGATATAGTACGCGCTGGGGTAATTTATTTCGTTTTGCAGGAAGAAACTCCTTAACAACCTATTTGGCTCCGGATGTCATTTATTTCGTCTGTTGGGGTTGGGGGATCTCTTTTTTTTATAAGCAAACATCCAGTCAATTATTGGCGATAGGAGGTTCGATGATATGGGCTTTTCTTATGCTTGGATTTGCCTGGCTCTTAACACGTATGCATATACGCTTAAAATTATAATATTAAAAGTAAACGAATATAAATTGAAGCGAATTGCCGAAGCAATTCGCTCTATCATGATGGTTAGCGTTATTCGTTGTGGTACAGCTAGTTGATACTTGCTGGTGCGGCCTTTTTGTAAAAAACCTCTCCATTGTCGCTTAATAAGTTAAGCGCGTTGACTAAATTATTCACTTCTTCCGCCTTTACTTCCCGGAGCACGATGGTGACCTCCCCTCGGTATCGCATATAAATATAAAATAGTGTTAGCATCACATTTCGCTAGGTAAGCAAATGTAGGTTTTTGAAACGGTTTGTCAATCAACACTTTTGGAGCATTATTTCTCAAAAAAGCGAGGTGTTATACGATGGAGGAAAATTATTCTTGAACTACGTCGCACGAAATAGGCCTATATTAAAGAGAGTTTCTTAAGATAAGCTTTGTTGGATTACGATGTCTAATAATTTTTTTTCCTTCAATAGTTTCTGCTACTTTTTTTGCCATCGCCTCAAAATCAGATGAAATTACAGTAATGCCTCCTTCCAGGATTTCCTTGACGTCCGTGTCGTTATAGGAAATTAAACCAATATCCTCGCCTAGACGATATTTTTTTCTGCGAGCAAGTTTGATGAGTGCTACATCATCTGTGTCATACCTGCTAAAGGTTATGTATACATTGCCTCTATAAAAGTTGGCAGACGAAATCTCGTGTTGAATAATATAAGGATATTGATGCTCCTGGCAGAATTGCAAGAAACCTTCGATGACCAAACGAGCATGAAACGCTTCAGGTGGCACAATTAATATCAACTGCTTATATTTTGCAAGCTGCGCTTCAACTTCCGATAGTGCATCGTAAATATCAGACTTGAAGTCCTGATAAATGGAAGAATAATTTCCCTGAAGATGAGCTTGGTCGAAATCTATCAAGATCCTTTTAGGAGCAGGTATGCTATTTAATATGGTAGAAACATCCTCTTTAAGGTAAGCCGCGATTACAAAATGCGTATAACTGTGAATGTTTTCGGTAATAAGTTTTTCGAAAACCTTGGAATTATGATGATGAAAATAAACGTCAATATCTGCTTTATCTTTAATGGCTTCAAACAGCGTATGATAAAATTTGTCTCGCATAAGATTCATTTTATCAAGCAGGAGAAAAACGCGAAAACTGTGATCAACTGATTTTTTCCGCACATAGTACCCCTTTCTGTAAACCGACTCAATAATTCCTTTTTCGAGCAGATAGTTCAAACCTTTTAGAACCGTTTCCTTACTGATACCAAACTGATGCTCAAATTGCTTAAGTGAGGGTAAGCGCTCGTTTAACTGTAGTTCACTCCTTTCAATTAATTGCAATATATGGTCGACGAGCTGTAGGTATTTCATTCGTTGCGCTGAAGAATCTCTGTTCTCTTGCAGGTTTTTAGTTTCCATATACGTTAAGGTGTTATTCCTACCAAAGCAAACCAGGTTTCTTGAAGATAATTGGTTTATAAAAACACTTTGGCAAGCGAAATTAAAAAAAATGTTTGGAATTTGAAATTGATTTCCTAATATTGCGATGTGGTTTTCTTACCAGACCAGACCATACCAATTAAAACTAAATTAATGAAACCATGTGTAGGCTTTTTTTAATCTTTCTCTGCGCTCTAATCGGAATGGGAACCGTGTCGGCGCAACAAAAACGAACAATTTCAGGTGTAGTTGCGGATGAAATAACTGGACAACCCTTACCTAGCGTTACTATATCGGTGGCTGGGAAACAACAGCGAACAAAAACGGACGCAAAGGGAAAGTACATACTTGAATTAGAACCCTCTGACCGAACTCTAACCTTTTCGTTGGTCGGCTACGAAACGCAAACCCAAACGTTTCAAGAAAATCGAACATTACTTAACGTACTGTTGAAAGAAAAAAAGGAATTATTGAATGAGGTTGTGGTAGTGGGATATGGTACCCAACGAAAAATCGAGACGACGGGTTCTATTGCTTCCGTAAAAGCTGATGAGCTGACCCAGATGCCGGTTGTGAATGTGGCGCAAGGACTTCAATCGCGGGTTTCAGGTGTTCAGATTAATCAAAATTCAGGCTCGCCGGGAGGAAATGTGAGTGTACGGATACGGGGAACGAACTCCATCAATGGTAATTCGGAACCGCTTTATATTGTAGACGGAATACAGATTTCAAACAGTGGGGGTATTAATGATGTCAGTCCGCTTTCTACGATTAACCCGAATGATATTGAATCGGTCGAGGTACTGAAGGATGCTTCGGCTTCTGCTATATATGGTGCGCGGGCGGCGAATGGCGTAGTACTGATTACTACAAAAAGAGGCAAAGAAGGTGCTACCCGCATTGCGCTGGAGAGTTACTATGGGATACAGAAGGTAGGTAAAAAACTTGATCTATTAAATGCGACTGAATTTGCTACATTAGAGAATGAGGTGTTTAAAGATAATTATTATCCAGATCCTGCATCTTTGGGTGAGGGCGTAGATTGGCAGGATCTAATTTTTCAAAGTGCTCCTATTAATAACCAACAGTTAGCTATAAATGGAGGTAACGAAAAAACACAGTTATCGCTATCCTTAAATTATTTTAAGCAGGATGGAATTATTGTGAATTCTGATTTCACACGTTATTCGTATCGCTTAAATGTGGATCATAAAATTAGTGATCGCCTGAAAATAGGAACGAGTATTTTAGGTAGTTATTCTACGAATAATGGTGTTAATGCGGGTGCCGAAACATTAGATGGTGGCGGGGTGGTAACCGGAAGTGTTTTGGGAGCAGCTGTTGGTGCTCCACCAGTATTGCAGGCGTATAAACCCGACGGTTCAGTATTTCCATTTGGCGAGCAAGGAAATGGTAGGTATAGGGAGGTAGTAAACCCGCTCAATTTCACCGAAATCTTACAGCGAAATAATATTAAAAGGACCTTGATCAATTTATTTGGCGAATATACGATTTTGCCAGGTTTGGTTTACAGAGCCTCCTTTAATTCGGATATTGAGAACCGTTTATATGATAACTACTCTCCCTTGTCTATTTTAAATGCTGCTGATATTAATGAGAATTCGGGTTCGGGGTCGAAGGAAAATCGCGACTATCTTAACTTGCTACATGAGAGTTTATTAACCTATACAACTAAAATTGGTGAAGATCATTCCTTGAAATTTACGGGTTTGTTTGCTACGCAAACAGAAAAATATAAAATGAACAGGATCAGCGCAACGGGCTTTCCAAATGATGCGACGGCAAATGAAGCTTTACAGCTTGCTTTAAACCGGACGGTATTGAGCGAAAGAACGTCGCAAAGATTGGATTCTTATATGGGGCGGGTTAACTACGGATTTAGAGACAAATACTTTTTGGATGTTACAGCACGTGTGGATGGATCAAGCAAATTTGGAGCTAATAATAAATACGGCTTTTTTCCCGCTATATCCGGCGCCTGGCGAGTAATTGAAGAACCTTTTCTAAAGGATATAAATGGGATATCTGATTTAAAACTCCGCGCTAGTTATGGTATCAGTGGAAATGCTGGGGGTATTATACCCTATCAGTCGCTCGCAACGGTAGCTTCTAATGGTGGCTATAATATGAATCATACATGGCTTACCGCGATCGGGCCGATGGGTATTGCGAACCCAAATTTACGCTGGGAAAAATCGAAGCAATTGGATATTGGGCTGGATCTTAGCTTATTTAACAATCGGCTATCGTTTGTAGGAGATTATTATCATAAACGTACAGACGATTTACTATATGTGCTGGCCCTTCCTTTATCTTCCGGATATCCTACCATGACGGGGAATTATGCATCCTTGGAGAATAAAGGAGTAGAACTGGCGGCGAATGCGACAATTTTTGAGGGCGATTTCAAGTGGTCGGTAGCGGCTAATGTGACGATAAACAGAAATAAAGTGCTGGATTTAGATGGCGGCGTGACACAGGAGCGGTTCATTACAAATTATACACTGCTCAAAGTGGGTGAGCCGCTTGGTGTTTTTAAAACCTACGTCTTTGATGGAATCAACCAAAGTGCAGAGGAGATTGTTCCGGGCTACGATGGCCGAGTAGGTGGGCATAAAGTAAAGGACATCAACAATGATGGAATTATTAATTCGAATGACCAAATCATTACAGGAAACCCTAATCCTAAATTTATTTATGGCTTCTCTACCAATTTAAGCTATAAAAACTTCGATTTGAGCGTATTCTTATCGGGAACACAGGGCAATGATATTTATAACATCAGTAGACTGTCATTTGAAAACCCCATCGGGCAACGGAATCTATTTAAAGGGGTGGTGAATCGTTGGACACCGGAGAATCACAGCAATCAATATGTCAGTCCTTTCGTAGGGGGAAGATTGCCGATAAGCGATTACTCCATGGAAGATGGTTCTTACCTACGCTTACGTAATGTGACTTTGGGATATAGATTGTCAGGACTAAAAGGTGTATTGCGTGATCTGAGAATATACGTAAGTGGCAATAATCTTTTTACAATTACTGATTATTCGGGTTATGATCCGGAGGTAAACACTTTTGCAGGTTCAAACAAGGAGATTGGGGTTGATAATTTGGTTTATCCGCAAGCCAGATCATTCATAGCGGGTATTCAGGTGAATTTTTAAGTGCTCTCTAAAAAGTAAACAGATGAACCCGACACGAAGGCTCCATCTAACCATTAAACCGTCGGAGGCAGCATGAACCGAGTGAACCGAACGAAGTGAGCTCACGAATACCTTAGAATACCAATTTAATGAGTAAACGAGCTCATGAATACCATTGAAAATAAATACTTATGAATAATGCCTTTAGAAACATGCAATAATGAATAAACAAAAATGTAAACAGATGAAAACTTTTCAATATAAAAAACTTTGGAAATTATTGTCGGTATTGATAATAACTTCTACCTATACTTCCTGCAGCATGGAGGAAGATGTCTATTCTTCTATTATTACTGAAACTTTTTACAAAACAGCTTCGGATGCTGAGAAAGGTCTTCTCGCAGCCTACGGCGCCATGGGAGGTTTGTATTCGGGGCCGGCCGCAACCTTAGTGCCCGATCTGAGCAGTGATCAGATTTTTCCGCGTGCGGTGGTGGGTCGAAATTCACTGACTCTTTTTACGCTAGATCCAACCTACACGATTCAGCGAAGTCAGGGCAGATTAAATGAATCGCCACAGCAAATCTGGACCTCCTGCTACAGTGGTATTGAACAGGCCAACTGGGTACTTACAAAGGTGCCGGAAATTACCATGGATGAAAATAGGAAAAAGCAAATTTTAGGTGAAGCATATTTTTTGCGAGCATTTTACCATTGGATGCTTACAAAGAACTTCGGTGAAGTTCCCATAAAGATTAACCCTAGTGTAACGGAGGCAGATGCTTATACACCTAAAAGCGCAGTGTCGGATGTGTACAGTCAGATATACAGCGATTTGGACAATGCGTATGCCGCAGGTTTACCTTCCTACCCGTCGATAGTGCCCGGAAGGCCCTCGCGGGAAGCTGTTTATGCGCTTTATGCGAAAGTGGCATTGTATAACGAAGACTGGTCGACTGCACTGGAAAAAGCACAATTGGTAATCAGTTCGGGAACTTATTCGCTCATACCGAATGTGGTAGATTTATACGCGTATACAAAGGAGGAAGATGCGCGAAAGGAAATGATCTGGTCTTATGAATGCGATCCTATTTCGCCGGGAAATGGCCACCAATTGGTTGGACTTTGCGGTCCATCGGGTAGTGCGGGAGTAGAATATGCCCGTACATCTTTCGGTTCTATGTTTGCGTATATGTCATTTTTCAATTCTTTTGACCCGAGCGATCAAAGAAGGCGGTTGTTGGATACTACTTACTTGAATAGGGATGGAAAATGGGTTCCGCAAAGGAATATTTCGCCTTTTACGCCGCAAGCAGTTTTAATTAAAAAATACCAGGATCCGGTGTCTACAACCGGAACGATTCGGAATATTCCCATTTTGCGCTTGGCCGATGTGTATTTAATTGCAGCGGAGGCAGAAGCAAAATTAAATGGGCCAACAGTGCTGGCTTACTCTTACTTAAATGCTGTTCGTACGCGCGCTGGCCTGCAAGAGATAGCGCCTGGCTTAGGAAATGAAGGTTTTATTGATGCGGTAATACAAGAGCGAGCATGGGAGTTCTTTGCGGAAGGCGATCGCTGGTATGATTTGACAAGAACCGGTAAATTTATGACGGTTATCCCGACAGCAACAAACGATGTGTATCCGCAACGGAACGTGCAAGCGAAATATCGGTATTTTCCCATTCCGCAGGATGAAATAAATGCTAATGATAAGTTGGTGCAAAACCCTGAATGGAATTAAGTGATGACAAATTGAGAAAAAGAAATCCCTATGAATGATCGCCTATTTATTTGTATCAGCTTGGTTCTTCTAAGTTTAACCGGCTTTGCTCAATCTAATGTAGATTTGGAAAATGAGTATCTTAAGTTGCAGTGGACGAAGACAGCGCAGGGCTATCGGTTGAATCAACTTATTTTAAAAGATGGGCAGCACGCCGATTCGGTAGTTAATACGCTGGGCGAATACACGATATTGTACAGCAAAGATGTACCAGATACAAGCAGTCCTAATGGGCAGGCTTATCAAATTAATTTATTTAAAGCTTATCCGCATAATTTGAAGATGTGGAAAGAGGCGCTTCAGCCAGTTCCCTTAAATACGGCGGGTAATCCGATTTCGTTTTTTCCTGAAAAAGTTGATCGAGTTGGTGGGAAACTGCGCTTTAAGCAGGATACGGATGTACTTTCCTTGGAGTCACTATGGCAGTTAGACAGTTCGGCGAAAGACATTTTGGTGGAGATACGCCTTACGGCGAAAAAGGCTGGATATTATGCCATAGCGAGCCCAACACTGTATCCGATAGAAGAGCAGCATTTAAAATGGGCGATCCTTCCGGGTTACTTCCAAGGAAAAAAATTGGAACCAAATTTAATGCTGGCATACGGTTACGGACAGGGTATACCAGCTAAACCGGTTATTGTGCGCGAGCGGGTCGCTAGCACCTTAGCTCCGCTCGTGCAGCAGCTGAATGGTCTAAGTTTGGCAGTAATACCGGCGCCGGGGACAGGAAGGGATCCTTGGGAGTCGGATACCATCACGCAACGTAAATGGCGCTTGGGCTTGTCTTTAATGAACCGTACGGGGCAGCTTTCGCCTACCTTATATCATCCCGTTTTAGGTGAAGATAGCTCCTACATGCATGCGGGCGAGCAGCGCGTTTTTCGATTTAGATATGCATTAAATACGGATAACTGGTTTGCGCTTTATAAGCACGCAGTGTATGATATTTATCGGTTCAAAGATTTTCTAGCATTAAAAAACACGAATGAATCACTCACCCATCGCATTGGTGCTATGGTTGACTATCTGAAGAATGAATCGACTTCTCTTTGGAACACCTATGATTACCAGGGATTAAAAATAGGCGCACAAGCATACTTAGGGCCCATCGCCGGATCTGACCGCGACGCAGTTAAGAATTCAGACTACGGTGCGATGTGGATGACGGCCAAGTTAAGCGGTGATACGGTACTTCAAAAAGGACGACTTCCTTATGCGCGCAACTTTAAATTGGTTCAGCAACAGCAGGATACCGGTTTTTTCCAGGGCGCTGCAATTGGCCAGTATTACTTGTGGAAAGGCAAGCGTTTTACCGAAGAATGGGGCGACTACGTGGAACCCATCGCTCTGACTTATTATACAATGATTGATCTCGGAAATATACTGTTATATCAGCCGCAAGACGTGGAACTGTTAAAACGCTTGCGGGCGGGCGGAGATAAGTTGTTGGATTGGCAAAAGGCGGATGGACGATGGGAAGTTGCTTATGATCGTAAGACAACGCATCCGGTGTTTAAGGAATTGACGGACCGACGACCGACTTTTTATGGATTAGTGGTTGCATATCGTTTGCTGGGCGACAAAAAATACTTGGAAGGTGCTAAAAAAGGCGCTGATTGGTTGATGGAGGAAGCGGTAAATAAAGGTTCGTTTTTGGGGGTTTGCGGGGATGTGCGTTTTGCACCGGATTTTGCAACAGGCCAGACAGCGCAGGCATTTCTTGACTTGTATGACATCACTAAAAAAGAAGCTTATCTAAATGCGGCTATCGAAACGGCCCGTTTGTATACAACTTCTATTTATACACACCCCATTTCCTCGAAGACAAATAAGCATGTTAAGGGAACCGAGTGGAAAGACTGGCAAATTAGTCAAGTTGGTTTAAGCTTTGAGCATGGTGGAATCTTTGGTTCTGCTAATGTCTCCGGTCCAATTTTATTGGCCAGTCATGCGGGTATGTTTGTGAGGATGTTCGAACTTACGAAAGATTCAATTTTTATTGATATGGCACGTGCTGCGGCATGGGGAAGAGATGCATTTGTTGATCCGGCTAGTCACGTTGCTTCTTACTATTGGAGTACGATGAATGCAGGACCCGGACCGTTTCCGCATCATGCCTGGTGGCAGATCGGATGGATTATGGATTACCTCCTTTCGGAGGCTTCCTTAAGAACGAATCAGCTGATTGCTTTTCCAAGAGGATTTCTAACCCCTAAAGTTGGCCCTCATCAGCCTTATGGCTTTGCAACAGGCAGCTTGTTTAATGAAGAGGTGGAACTACATCTTCCAAAAAAAACGATCCGGTTAACGAATGAGAAAATCGACTATTTCTGCGCCAAAGGTATCGCGAACGATACCTATTATGTTGTGTTGATGAATAACAGCACAGAAGATCAACAGATAGAGTTGACTACCGACAGCCTATATGAGCATAAGCTAGGGAAGCCAACCGGAAAGCTGGTTTTGTTAGATCAAACAGGGGTGGTTTTGCGCAAGAGGGCGCAGATAGAAAATAAGATAGCTATGCACATTCCAGCCTATGGTTTAAGAGTAGTAAAACTTGATTGACAAACCTCCCAATGGATAAAAAAGCGCTTATGCGTTTTATGAGTGCAAAAATATAAATACAAACGAACTAGTTATTTACGGATGAAACCAATGATAAATCGAAAGTTAACAGTCTGTTTTTTGTTTGCAGGCTTATTGTTTTTCAATAGGCTTGCAGCGCAGATGCTGAATCTTGCTAAAGGAAAGCCGGTTTCCGTTACTCCTAAAATTTCTGATAATCCTGGCGAACACTTTGTCGACGGGGAGGATGCCACCTTGTTTTATGCTTACCCGACAGCTCCTATTAATAGAATAGAGGTGGACTTGCAGGGGACGTTCAATATTGATCGTATACTTCTTAGAGGTTTTAAGGGAACAGATACCCTTCGGATCTTTACGATTAACGTTTCTGAAAAGAAGGAGGTATTTGTTAATGTACTGCCAGCGAAAAAGCTGATAACGTTTACACCGGTTACTGCCAGTAAGTTAGTAGTTGAGTATAAACCCAAGAATAATACGGTGATGGGTGAATTAGAAGTCTTTGCTCACGAGCGGCAACCCGTAATGGTAAACCAAAGTGGTTATAATACAGGTGCAGTAAAGCGGTTTACGGCCCCACTTGCTGCGAATGGAACACCCTTTGTTATCGCGAAAGCGGATGAAGACAAAATGCTGTTTGAAGGGGTAATAAAAAATAAAATAGGTGATTTTACGGCCTTTAATCCAGAGGGCTCGTCCAGTTATAAAATAATTGTTAAAGGGCAGGATGTAGGTGTCTCTTTCCCATTTACAATAGCTCCCTATTTAATCGAGCGTGTTTCCTATAAACCAGCCATACAGTTTATGATAGATGATAGGTGTTGGTACGGAAATACAAACAGTTTTAAACCAACGGTGCAAGATGCAGGTTGCCCTTTTCTAGGAATCGCTTGGCGGGATAGCCATCAATTTTCTTTTGAGTTACAAGCCTTAATCAACCTGTATTTCTCGAATCCTGACGCCTTTTCGGTAGATCGCATGCCCATTGAAGGACAATATATTGGTTTGAGGAAAAGGCTCCCTGAAAATACGCCGGAAATTGTTCGTCTCATATATTATGCAGTAGACATTTACTTGAGGGGAAAAGTGAATCATACCTTATTAAAGGAACAATTGGCTTATTTCCTATATGCATATCCGTATTTAAGTGAATATATACCGAGAGAGGTATATGAAGAAGCAAGGGACTATGTGTTTGCTATCTGGGAAACCGCTGACAATAATCGATGGCGCTGGCACGATATTGAGCATAGTGCCAATCTTTTTCAAACTTATACCATTATGGGAACGGGTAAGGGGCAGTTTCCTCCAGGGCACTCAATTGTGCCAAACCTAATGCTGTTTGAAGTCGCTAAACGCGAAGGAAGAAGGGATGCTATACGCTACTGGGATGCAGCGATGAAGCAAACGCAGTGGATTGTTGACAATGTGGATTGGAAGGATCCTGCAACTACGAAAGGACAACGAATGAATGAGTACGTAACGATGCAATCGTTGGGTTATTTTTTAAAACAGTATCCCGATAAGGCACCAAAAAAGTTGCTTGAAAAGATAAGGTTGTGGGCTGAGGTGGCCATCTCACGTTCGGATAATATGTGGGACTTTAGAAAATATAAAGAAGATAAATGGGTAATCCCTGAGATTAAATCGGCCAACGATCCGACGTTTAATCCGAATGGTAGTTTTAATGAGCCCGGTAATATTGCTGGATTTCCGGTAGCTGCTTTGGTTGCAAAACAGGTGTTGACTGACGAGAAGCTGAACAAGCGATTAGAAGAAATAGCGGTAGGACAGATTGATAATGTGTTTGGTAGAAATCCCGCTGGCAGGCATTATAGCTACGATGCTTGCACTGATTTTGAAGGGGCCGACCTAGGTTGGTTTCAGGAATATGAAGGCGGAGCAGGCATGTTGCAAACGGTAAGAGGGGTGTTGGATGGTTCACCGAAGGAGGATGTATATCCGTATGATTCTTACGGAGGAGATCCCGGCCATACGGAAGGTTGGGTCACTTTTAACACAGCCTGGATGGAAGGGATTGCCTATCGGAACTACGATTTAACGAAATTGAGCGTAGTTGGCGAATCAAAGAATAAAGAACTCCTAGTGCAACTGGCTGTACCACTGAACTTAAATCCTTTGGTACAAGAACGAGCCGAGATACGGGTAACTAAAAACGGCAAGGATGAAACGACGCTGGTACTGGAAGAGGAAGGAACAGATGCCTTGTATTTTAAGAAAAGATTGAAGTTGGAAGAGTTACCCTACCAAATAAAAAAAGGTGATGTACTTACTTTTTCTTACGGTTTGGCACATTTTAGTAAGGAAGCGGCTATCACTATTGATTGATTTATAATGAGGTTGAAATTTTGTTACATTTTCTTATTGTTGAGCTGCGCTATATGGAAAGTGGAGGCGGCTAAGTACTTGTTTTTAGTGGCCGGCCAGAGCAATAGTGTAGGAAAGGGCAATGCTTCTTTAGCTCCTGCTGTAATGCCGGGAGTGGCTTATGAATATGTTTACCAAGCAGACTCATTAAGACCGCTGATTGATCCCGTGGGCGCTAATGAGTTGGATTTTGAATCAGCAAGCTCAGGAAGTGCCTGGCCCGCTTTTGCTGATACTTTTTATCAACTTACGGGCGATACGATTGTATTAGTGCCAGCTTCCAGAGGAGGGAGCTCCTGTCATGAAAAAGCCGAATTGGATAATTATGGGACATGGGCGGTTTCCGGAAGATTGTTTAATAATGCTTTACGCAAAGTAGAGGCCGCTATGAAAAAGACCGGCCTGCCACTTAGTGGTATTATTTGGCTACAAGGGGAGAGAGACGCTAATGCGATTAATAGTGGGAAGTTAGCGCAAGCAGCATACGAGCGAAGTCTTAAAGAACTGATCGTACGCTTTAGAACAGCCATGCATGCTAGTACGCCATTTTTTATAGTTAAAACCGGTTATTACAATAACCATCCGAGGGCAGGTTTTGATCAGGTACGGGCCAGTCAAGACCACGTAGCTAAACAGATGGATTCGGTGTATATCGCTTTTGAAGGAACAAATCTTTTTATAAACAGCGGTTTAATGACGGACGAGATTCATTACAACCAAGAAGGCTTGAATAAAGTGGGAGATTCATTGGCGTTTAAGGTTGCCAACAAGCTCGGTATAACTGAGCAGAACTTGCCTAAAACAGGAGCATTACAGATTAAGGGGATTGACGAGTTTAAGCTGCGCAAGGGAGCGGCTAATTTTTTTAAAAAAGCCAGGGAGCGAAAAAAGCTACGTGTAGGCTATATTGGGGGAAGTATTACACAGGCAGATAAAGGGTATCGTAAACAGACTACAGAACTTCTTAAAGTGTTATTGCCCAATAATGAACTTGTTGAGCTAACAGCAGGAATTCCTGGAACGGACGCTGATTTAGGAGCCTGCCGACTGGCCGACCAATTATTGTCAAAGCAGCCGGACCTCGTTTTTATAGAGTTTGCTGCAAATGGTGGTTTTCCGCAAGGAATGGAAGGGATTATTCGGCAAATTAAAAAAACTGATCCGCAAATCGATATCTGCTTGATCTATGCAGCGACGGTAGGACAACTAAAGGCCTACCAAGAAGGAACTATTTTAACCCATATTGCTAAAATAGAACAACTGGCCGATCACTATCAGTTGCCTTCGGTACACATGGCTTTATACCTGGCTTGGATGGTACAACAGGAAAAACTGATAGCAAAAGGTGATGCTGGAAATAAACTTGGAAAACCAATTTTTACCGAAGATGGCGTTCACCCACTACCGATTGGAGGAAACTTATATGCTGCTGCGATAGTAAGGATGTTTCGTGCTGCACTTGAGCTTTTTTTGTCAGGAAAAGAGGCTGCGCCTGATTTGCCTTCTGCACTGTATGTTGATAACTGGGAGCAAGCGCAATGGATAAGCCCTCAAGAAGGCGCAATATTTTCGGATGATTGGAAAGAGATTCCGACTACCGGAAAACTGCAACAGTTTGGCGTGTGGTTTCCTACAGTCATGACGGCCGATCAAGCGGGAGCCAGCTGCACGATCCGTTTTGAAGGAGATGCTGTTGGTTTATTCGATATAGGGGGGCCGGAAGTTGGACAACTTAAGGTGACGCTGGATGGCAGAGAAGTGCAACTGCTTGTTGATAAAGGTGTGCGTTACAACGTTGTGTCTGAAGGGCAAACCGTACTTAACCGATTTAATATCAATTGTAACAACCGTTACAGGGGACAGTTTTTTATGTTACAGACCTCACTTGGAAAACATGAGGTGACGTTTAGTATAGATAAAATAATACCTGACAAAAGGGAGATTTTAGGAGCAGATCAACTAGATGATATTACCGCGCATCCGGAGAAATATGCGCATGCTCAAATCTACATAGGAAAAATTTTAGTAAAGGGTGATATTTTAGATGAACCGTCCATGTTAAAAATCGCATTTCCATCACACAGGACAATGTGAATTTTTAACATGGTAAGCTCCATCTGACCGATGGAATAAAGTTATTTACAGATGAAAAATAAAGGTCTTTTGTTTTTATGTTGTTTCGCCTGCTTATTTGCGAAGGCCACAAACTTGCCTGATACATTATTTATCAGAAGAGATCACTATACTTTTTTTATCATACCCCAGGGCTTGCGCTATGGTATTTTATTAAACCGGCAGCACATTGAGGCTATATCGCCACACGCGCAAGCCGGAATCCGTTTTGCAAAAGGAGCGGAAAGACCTCCACTTCCTGCTAATGCGAAAGGAATATTAAAACAAGAGGAGAGCCTGTTGCAGTTGGCTGTTGAAAATGAGCAAAGCATGAAAGCGCGATTGAGTGTTTTCTTTGATACAAATTATGTAGCCTTAAAACTGCAACCGTTTATATCCAATCAAGTGGATAGCTTGTTTACGATCGATTTTTGTACCGCTGCTGCTAGCCCGGCCTATGGCTTAGGCGATCATGGAGGTTATGGAGACAACATGGCCATTCGTAATTTTATAGAGGATGATTTTGGCAATCGGGACAATGGGCATCGCTTTATTTCTACGTTCTCTATTTTTCCACAAAATCAATTTGCGCAGGTTCTTTTCGAAAAGCGAACAAAACGGGTAGCGATTAGCGATAGAGAAAACCGTTTAGGTGCTGTAGGTGTTAAGGAGGCTAAAATTTATTATCTTCTTGGTAGGCCGAGAACGATCTACAGTAGTTATAAGCAACTAAAAATTCAGGAGGGATACCCAGATATTAAACCAAAATACCGCTTTTTCGAATTGGGGTATGAAGCATTTGGCTCATTGGGATGGAATACTTTTCAGCATTCGGTGCAAGAAGATTTGGATCATTATTTGAAAAATGGGTTTGGACCTAAATGGGCCGTGGTAGGTTCGGGGTTTTGGAAAGGAGAAAGAAAAAATCCAAGTGAAGGCAGTACAACAAGTTTTGGTATATGGGATGACCTGAAGGAAGGAGGGAGAAAGGATGGATTGCCTTCTCCGAGATACCCCGATGTGAAAGGCTTTAAAAAGTTTTTTGCTGAGCGGGGAATAGATTTATTAGTGGGATTGCGTATTAATTTTAAAGCTCCTCGGCAATATCAAGGTAACTTTTATGAGGCCAACGATGGGCCTTTCACCTTGCAGGGTTTGGATTCAAGCTATTTTGTGACGGATGCCGCGATGAATCCGGAGACCTATAAAGTCGTTTTTCCGCAGGGAAACGTGTTTTTGCTAAATGGTGGGAATAGACGAGCGATTGACTGGTACGTGAGGGGCACAGACAAATGGGGAGTGAAGGGATTTAAGGAAGATCTCATGTTATTGGACGGTGCCAAGTTAAATAATGACGCCAAGGTTGATGAGGTGAATCGGGCCTTGATTGATAAAGAATACTTACTAATGGCCAGAAACGGAGCTTATGCTGTGCCTGGTGATATTTTACGTCTGGAGGATACCCAATATGGTCATGACCAGGATCGGCCCCTTATTAATGGATTGAATTATGCTGCAAGTGGTGTATCTGCTGTCTATCTAGATATTGTGGCGGGTAAATATTTAAAACTGCCGCTTACGAACGATCAAGAACTATATTTTGCCAGAAATGCAATGCTGGCAGCTGTAAGCCCGGTGATGGCGATGGGACTAGGTCCATGGAATATTACAAATACCCATTATAAGGATGCAGTCAAGAAAGCAGCGGATTGGCATACCCAATATGCGCCTTATCTCTATAGTGCGGCAGTTAAAAGTTTTAAAGAAGGTTATCCGTATACGATGACACCGTTGCCAATTGCTTTTCCTACAGATACAAATACGTATTATTTAGCGGGGAAGGAACACCGGCAATATGCTTGGATGTTGGGTGAATCCTTATTGGCTACTCCAGTGTACGGAAATGATTATGCCACCGCTACTTCTCGGGATGTCTACTTGCCGGCAGGGAGGTGGATAGATTTTGAAAAAGGGACCGTTTTTAATGGGCCTTGTACATTGCGGGAATATGAATTCCCTACCGACAAGTTACCTTTATTTGTAGGTGGGGACGGGATTTTAGTAAGGAAACAAGGCGATGCGTTTTACGCAGATATATATCCGGTATCAGAAAGAGCATTTTTGTATGATTTCTATTTTCCGGATGGCAGCGGAAAATCTACTGTTAATAAAAGAGGAAAAGGCATCATCAAGGAAAATGTGAGGGTGAAAGATCTGGCGACGAATAAAGAGGTTGAACTGGAAGCAAAGCATAAAAACTTAGCTTGGTCCTTTAGGCTGTTGCCAGGACATCGATATGAAATTTACGAATGAAGTTTCCACGGCAATAATAGGAAAATGTTTAAAAAAGGATTGGTGAGCTTATAACCATTTAGGGATGCGATTGAAACAAATAATAAGAAACGAAGCTACCGACAAAATAAAATTACATATCAATAAATATTAACAGATGAAGTTTAAAGAAGAATTCGTAGCAGCAGGAAGGAATAAGTATGTAGAAGTACTAAAGGCTGATCTTGTTATAACCGGTGGTGGATTGTCCGGTGTTTGTGCAGCTATTACGGCGGCGCGCAAAGGCTCCAAGGTGGTGCTTGTACAAGATCGCCCCGTACTTGGTGGTAATGCCTCCAGTGAGATCCGGTTGTGGATATTAGGGGCTACTTCTCATATGGGTAACAACAACCGATGGAGCCGAGAGGGAGGGGTGGTTGATGAATTATTGGTGGAAAATACTTACCGCAATCCGGAAGGAAATCCTGTTATTTTGGATATGATTCTTTTAGACAAGGTGGCTCAAGAACCCAATATTACCCTATTGCTGAATACGATGGTATATGAGGTCGAGAAAGATGGGCCCGATCATATTTCGGCACTGAAAGCATTTTGTAGTCAGAATTCCATTGAATATCAGCTTCAGGCACCGTTGTTTTGTGACGCTTCCGGAGACGGTATTGTTGGCTTTTTAGCGGGCGCAGCCTTCAGAATGGGGGCCGAAAGCAAAGAAGAGTTTGGTGAACTGATGGCTCCGGGAGCTGTATACGGAGAATTACTTGGTCATAGCCTATATTTTTATAGTAAAGATGTTGGTAAGCCGGTTAAATTTATACCGCCTTCATTTGCAATGGATGTAACGAAAGAAATTCCCCGATTTAGGAATTTTAATGCCAAAGAATTTGGATGTAAATTGTGGTGGGTAGAGCATGGGGGCAGAATGGATACGGTGCATGATAGCGAGAAAATAAAATGGGATTTGTGGAAGATTGTCTATGGTGTGTGGGATTATATCAAGAATTCGGGAAATTTTCCGGAAGCTGATACGATGACCTTGGAATGGGTAGGTGCAATTCCGGGGAAAAGAGAAAGTAGAAGGTTTGAAGGGGATTACATGTTGACACAACAGGACTTAGTGGAGCAAAGAAAACATGAGGACGCCGTGGCTTATGGCGGATGGTCTATTGATCTACATCCTGCGGACGGCGTGTTCGGTGAAAATAATGCTTGTGACCAGTGGCATAGCAAAGGAGTTTTTCAAATTCCTTATCGCTGCCTTTATAGTCGTAATATTAAGAATTTATTTCTGGCGGGACGAATTATCAGCGTAAGCCATGTGGCTTTTGGAGCGACTAGAGTGATGGCTACAAGTGCCTACGTTGGGGAAGCGGTGGGGATGGCAGCTGTTTTATGCAGACAGTTCGAATTAAATCCGGCGGCACTCTTACAGGAAAAAAAAATAGACACACTACAACGGGAATTAATAAAGATAGGTCATTATATACCGCATATAAAGCAGGCTGATCCCTTAGATTTGATGCAGCAAGCGTCTATAAATGCTTCTTCTGTGTGGGAGTTTAATGGATTTGATGCCATAGATGTTCAGTGGAAGCCCTTATTTATTGCTGCTGCCCAATTGTTGCCTATACCCAGTGGTAGGTGCCCGTCGTTTAAAATAACCGTCAAGGCTACTCGTAATACTACATTAGTGGTGGAGTTGCGAAAAAGCAGCAGAATAGGGAATTTTACGCCGGATATGCTGCTGACTAGTCAAACGTTCGACTTGAACGAGGGAGAGCAACTATTGGAATTAACCTTTGACCTGACGCTGGTTGATCCTACATACGTGTTCCTTGTGTTTAAAGATAATCCGAATATTTTACTTCCTTATACGGAACAGCGGGCTACGGGATTGGTTGCTGTTTTTAATGGGGTAAATAAAGCCGTGTCAAATTATGGAAAGCAAATCCCGCCTTTAAATATGGGCGTTGACACATTCGAATTTTGGTGTCCGGCGCGGAGGCCGGAAGGGCAAAATATATTGTTAAGCGTCTCTAAAGGATTGCATATTTTCGATCCTAGGTTTCTTATAAATGGTGTAGATAGACCAACTGTTAGAAGCAATGCCTGGGTTGCGGATCCGACAGATCCCAATCCATCCATCGAGATTGTTTGGAATAAAAAACAAAGGATAAGTAAGCTGGTCCTTTTCTTTGATACGGATTTTGATCATCCAATGGAATCGGTACTAATGACCCACCCGGAACGCGTGATGCCTTTTTGTGTGAGAGCGTATAAGATTCTAGACGATAAGGGAAATACTATATATGAAAAACAAGATAATTTTCAAACGATCAATGCTATATTATTCGATGGTTCCGTGGAAACAGAAAAATTGATTGTTAGCATGGCACATCCTTCGAATAACGTTCCGGCAGCCTTATTTGGAATACGCTGTTATGCTCAAAGATAATTGTATTTAACAAATAAAGACCTAGATTGTGATGAATAACATCGATTATGTAGTAATGGCTGTATTTGCCCTTCTGATTTTATGTATTGGAATGGTGTTTACTTATTCAGGAAGTAAAAATACATCGACTTTTTTTGAAGCTGGGGGGCAAACACCGTGGTGGATTAATGGCCTCTCCTTATTTATTAGCTACTTTTCGGCTGGTACTTTTGTTGTATGGGGATCAATTGCTTATCAAGGAGGCTTCGTGGCTAATGGTATACAGTTAACCATGATGCTAGGTGGGTTGATAACAGCAATTTTTATTGCTCATCGATGGAAGAAAACAGGTGCGCTTACTGCCGCAGAATACATCGGTGTCCGTTTCGGGGTAAAGACGCAACAATTTTATACTACTTTAACGTTATTGTATAGCTTGTTTTCTGTGGCGGCTGTGTTATACCCAGTTGGGAAGATGGTAAATGTTGCTTCGGGGATTTCTATTGAAGCCAGCGTGCTTATTATTGGAGGTATTATTATTTTATACACAGCTGCGGGAGGACTTTGGGCCGTTTTGGTAACAGATGTGGTGCAATTTGTAGTTTTATCTGCCGCGGTATTAATTGTAATTCCACTGGCGCTAAAGGATGCAGGGGGTATCCAGACATTTGCCTCCAATGCTCCGGACCATTTTTTTGACTTTTTTAACAGTGAGTACAGTATAGGATTCTTTTTTGCTTTTCTTTTATATCAAACTATTTATATAGGAGGAAACTGGCCCTATGTGCAACGTTATACCAGTGTTTCCAATGAGAAGAATGCGCGTAAGGTGGCGTTTTTATTTACAGGGTTATATTTGATCTGTCCGTTTATTTGGATGTTACCTCCCATGCTTTACCGTGTGATTAATCCCAATTTACAGGGCATAGAAGCGGAAGGAGCTTATATGATGATGGCACAAAAAGTGTTGCCTGCAGGCTTAGTGGGCTTGGTGCTTTCAGGAATGATTTCGGCTACGGCAAGCAAAGCAAACACTACACTGAATTTAGTTGCAGTGGTTTTTGCGAATGATGTTTATAAAAAAATTTTTTTTCCGAAGGCTTCTGACAAAACCTTAGTATGGGTTGCAAGAGTCTTCACTGTGCTTTTTGGATTGCTGACAATGGTTATTGCTATTCTGATACCTAAAGTTGGCGGAATTGTTGAAATGGTATTGAGCACGGCGGCAATAGCGGGCGGTTCACTCTTCGCTCCCTTGATTTGGTCATTATTTTCTAAGAAACAGACCGCAAAATCGATTGTTTTTGCATCTATTGTCAGCTTAGTGGTAAGCATATGGATGAAAATAGGCGCACCATTTATTATGGGTATAAGGTTAGATCGCTTTCTGGAAACTTGCCTCGGAGTAGGTTTGCCCTTAGCTATTTTAGCACTATTTGAATTGATCAACCGAAAGCAACATTATGCGGCGTTTTCAAAAAAAGAGGAATCCATACATGAGTATAACGAGCGACAAGATTCTGTGAAGCAAAATATATTCGGTATAAAAGTTATTGCTTTTTCGATAACACTTGTTGGTTTTGGAATCGCTTTATTGGGAATAGGAGCTGATGATGGTTTAGTAGCAGTGATTGTTGGTGCCGGAATTATGTTAGGAGGTGGTGCCATTTGGAAATCCATTTTAAGTGCTCAATGAAATTTTATGCAAATTACCATGGTAGAAAATAGATAGCTAAACTCAAGGGTACATTCGCTTATTGACGCCTCGCGCGGCCGGCGCATCTATTGGATTTTCAGGCCAGGCATGTTTGGGGTATCTTCTTTTAAGCTCTTTTCGGACTTCAAAGTAAGCATTGCTCCAGAAGCTTTTTAAATCCGCAGTTATTTGAACAAGTTTAAAACCGGGAGAAAGCAGATGAAGGGATACGGGCGTTTTTCCGTCATTGATGGTAGGCGTTTCGAGTAGACCAAAAACTTCTTGCAAACGCACTGCCAAGATTGGCGACTCGCCATTTGGTAAATAGCGAAGCCTAATCTGAGATCCACTGGGCACTGTAAGCTTGGTTGGTGCCAGTTTTTCCAGCTTTCTTTGCAGCTCAAAGGGAAGCCAATGGACCAATATCGAAATTAGGTCCAACTTTTTCAAATCCTCTGCTTTTCGGCACTTAGTAAGATAGGGCGCTAGCCATTCTTCTACGCAATTAAGCAAGCTATCGGTATCAGCTTTAGGCCAATATGCTTTCTGATCCCAGAATTTCAAGCTCATTACGCGATTCTGCCATTGTTCAACCTCCGTCGTATAGTTAAGTAAATGTAGCCCTTCTTTCTTTATTACCTTTAAAAGCACTTCGGTAACCAGATCGGGGGGGATTTGCTGTAATGGCCTTGTCTGAACGATTAGGTTGTCGATTTTCCATTCTTCTCTTGCAAGAAAAGCCCCGTTATTTGAATCCCACTGAATGTTTGTATCGTGTGTTGTCAAAGGAAAAACATCTTCTTTCTTTAGTGGAGCGGCAAGAAATACCTTGCCCTCTCCTCCTCGAAAATCAATATGGGCTATGACCAAAAAGTCTTCGTTACATAAGCTATCACTTAGAAGGAGTGTTGCCTTCCGTCCATTGGCCATGAAGAAGCGGTTGCTGCCCTGCTCTATCTTGCGGGCAATGCGATCGGGATAAGCATAGGCCACAAGGCATCCACTAACGTAAGGATCGGGATCGTCATTGTTCTCTTCAATACCAAATAGCTTTCTATAATAGGCGGCAATCTTAATCACTTTGGAGAAAGACTGATGATACATACGGTTTTTTCTCGCTCTTCTTAATGCTTCAATTCGCAAATTTAAATCGGTTTCAATCGTATTACTTAGGGGATCGCGTTCTTCCAAAAGGGCAGCAATATCTGTTGCTAAGTGCAAATGTAATTTTTCGGATGCTGCTGCGGATAGCACATGCGCTAACCTGGGATGGCATGGTAAACGATGTATCATTTTGCCATGAGCGCTTATCTTTCCATCCATGATGGCCTCGATACGAGTTAAGATCTTTTGTGCTTGCAGAAATCGTTCGAGCGGCGGTGGTGTTAACCATTTTAACTGGTCCACAGATGAAATCCCCCACTTGAACAGTTCTAAGGTTAAAGGCATCAAATCCGCATCGATAATTTCCGGATTGCGATAGGTTTTCATTTTAGCCTCTTGTGTTTTAGACCACATGCGATAACAAGTTCCAGGGCCAAGTCTACCGGCCCTACCACTTCGCTGGATTGCTGAGTCGAGGCTAATACTAACCGTTTGTAAGCTTGACAAATTAGTTTTAGCGTCGAATATTGCTTGGCGCGTAAAGCCACTATCAATGACGACGCGAACGCCTTCGATCGTGAGGCTGGTCTCGGCAATGGAGGTTGCCAGGATGACTTTCCGACCACCTTTTTCATCGGGGAGGATGGCTCTTTGTTGTGCTGCTATTGAGAGCTGCCCATATAAGCAATGGATAATTGCAGTTGTCTTTTTTATTTTCAAGAGATCTTTACATCGGTTAATCGCCGCCTGTCCAGGAAGAAAGACAAGTATGTCTCCGATGGTTTCATGAAGTGCTCGCAATATAGTTTGAACACATAAAGACGGAAGACTTTCCAAGTTTTGCTCTCCTGTATAGATAATATCTATCGGATGTGTTCTCGAAGGACATTCAATAGTTGGAGCTTTTAATAACTGTGCCAGGTTAGGTAAATCGAGCGTTGCCGACATTACCAGTAATCGCAAATCGGGGCGTAAGATTTCTTGCGTTTCCAGACAGAGTGTTAACGCAGTATCGGCATGAATACTTCTTTCGTGAAATTCATCAAAAATAATTAAACCAAATGCTTCGAGGGCATTATCATCTTGTATCATGCGCGTCAAAATACCTTCGGTTACCACTTCTATCCGTGTGCTATTGCTTACTTTATGTTCAAATCGAATCCGATAACCTATGGTTTTTCCTATATCTTCATCTAATAGAGATGCCATTCTCCCTGCGATCGCGATTGCAGCTAAACGACGGGGTTCCAGTAATAGAATTTTTTTGCCTTTGAGCCATGGTTCATCCAATAAACGCAAAGGAAGCAAGGTGCTTTTTCCTGCCCCCGGAGAAGCGCTAACCAATAAATTGGGGTGTTTTTTTAATGAATCCTGAACTTTTGAAAGGATTTGCTGAATGGGTAGTTGTGGCTCCTCTAAAATAGATAACATGGAGGTCAAACTTACGGAATAGATTCGGAATGATCAATGCTATCTTATTGGCTAAGTGGTGCGTCTTGTTCTACCATTGAATGTAATTTCTTTTTTTGAAGAGGCTGGTTTTTATATAAATTGGTAGTGCTTCGCCAGATCCATTCAAGCGGGCCAAAGCTGAATTTTTTGAACCAATAAATCGAAAAAATGATTTGTGCAAAATAGAATAAGTTGGCTAATATGATAATGGAAAGCAATTCTCCATTTTTTACTTGTTTATAGCCAAATTCAAAGAGAAGAAAGAAGAAAAAAGTTTGTAATACATAATTCGTTAAACCCATGCGGCCTAAATTTTCCAAGGCTGACCAAAAAAGCCGCCATTTTTTTCTGTACCAATAAAGTAAACAGATGCCGCCGATGTAGCAGAATGAAAGCCATAGACTTTTTAAGGCACTCAACGTAGCTGTATAATATAACGTACTGCCAATAATTAAAAACACGCCAAGTGCAAGCGACCACAGAAGTAAGGATTTTTTTAATAGCTCAGTACGAAAACCCTTAGCATTAAATAGATCAACTGTACCGGCCCAGTAACCAAGATAGAATAAGCTAAGAATCATCAGGAAATGACCGGACGATAATTGATGGATAATACGTTGCGAGAAGCCTAAATTGGCTATTAAGGACATGGAAGAAGAACTTTTAATATGATGGCCGAATTCGGAAGATAAGCAAGCTGCAACAACTAAAATTGCTATTATGAATAGAAGATGTCTTTGATTCAGATGTCTAACAGGAATAAGTAACAAACCGATAATGGCGTAGATATGCAATATATCAAAAGCATAAAATTGATTATGCAGTAAACCAATAATAAATAAAACAAACAGCCTCCATATAAACTTGATTGTAAATGGCTGACCCTTTCTTTTAGCATTTCTAAATTGGATATAAAAGCTTAAGCCGAATAAGAAGGAAAATATTAAGTAAAATTTTCTTTCTACGAAAAAACTTAAGAAACTCTTGATTAAAAGGTCCGTTTCATTGCCGATTTTTTTTCCTTCGGATTGTAATTCAAGAAGATATATAGATGCCGCGTGAGCAAGGATAATTCCGTACAAGGCAAATCCCCGGAGAATATCGAGGATGGAAATTCGTGGTGAGTCAGTTTTTAATAAGGTATCGGCCATGGTAATACAAAGGTAAGCTGGAGACCCAATTAATGGAGACCATGGATACGAACTGATATAAAAACGGGCAATTATACGAAAGGGTGGGAAGTGTTGATTATTTATGTACAACGCTTACAAAGATAAGTGGCGGAAAGCAAGTACAATATACTGATGCGGAAATCGTTTATGTTGATGAGGAGAACAGTGATGTTTAATTTGTTTAGACGAAGTGGACATGCGAGTCTAGAGTGGGTTGAAGTTGATATACATTCACACCTATTGCCAGGCATCGATGATGGGGCGCCAAATGTTTCGGTATCGCTGCTGTTGCTAAAAAAACTTTTGTCTCTTGGTTTAAAATCGTTCATATTAACGCCCCATATATATGATGAGGTATTTCCTAATACGAAGGAGACAATTGATTATGCTCACGAGAGGTTCTATGCTGAAATGGAACGAGCCGGTTTAGCAGATATATATACCCATTCATCTGCGGAATACATGCTTGGCGAGAAATTTGAAGCGCTCTTAGAAGAGCAGTGTTTAAGACCATTTCCAACCAATCATTTACTGGTTGAAATGCCATGGTCGGCCGAACCGATTGCGTTGGAACAGATAGTAAGTCGCATTATCGCAAATGGGTATATCCCAATCATCGCGCATCCCGAACGTTACAATTTTTATTCATCGCAAACAAGGAAGTACCATGAATTAAAAGAGATGGGGTGTTTGTTGCAGTTGAACTTACTTTCTCCAATAGGTTACTATGGAAAACAAGTTACAATAACAACGCAATATCTTATTAATAAAAATATGTATGACTTTTTAGGAACTGATTTGCATCACCATCAGCAATTAACTAAAATAATCAGCTATGTAAAAAGTGGACGCGCTTATAAGGAGTTAGGGCATTTATCTATAAAAAACGCTGAATTGCTATAGTCGATCATGCTACCTTTCGTTTAACGGTTGGTATATTGGATAATAGTACTCAAAAGCGGTCCGTTTGTATACAATTTACGGACATTGCGTTTAAAAAAAATATTATTTATCCGATATTCACCCCGATAAATTTCCTGGCGAAATCGTTTACGTTTGCGAGTCGTCAATATTAGTTCCTTTAAAAATTGATTTAAATTAATAGCAAATGAAACCGACTTTAGTAATCTTAGCCGCTGGAATGGCGAGCCGCTATGGTGGAAACAAACAAATTGATGGTTTTGGACCGAATAACGAAACAATTTTGGAATATTCTATTTTTGATGCCATACGTGCCGGATTTGGAAAAGTATGTTTCATCATTAGGAAAGAACATCAAACTGTATTTGAAGAGAAGTTTGCAAAGGCCCTGAAAGGCCAAATGGAAGTTGATTATGCATTTCAAGAGCCTCAATTGGCAGAATACGGTTTTAATGAGTATATTGAGCGCACTAAACCTTGGGGAACCGGACATGCGCTGTTGGCTGCAAGAAATGTAGTTAAAGAAAATTTTTGTGTGATTAATGCGGATGATTTTTATAGTCTTATAGCTTTTCGGCGAATGGCGGCTTTTCTGGCAGATGAAGCTAAAGATGATTACTTTGCGCTATTAGGGTATAAGATTGACAAAACTTTATCGGATAGTGGCCCTGTAACGAGAGGGGTTTGTGCCATATCAGATTCAAGTGAATTGAAAAGGTTGGATGAGCGAGCAAAGGTTTACAGAAATTCTGAAGGTGAAATCGAGTTTGTTCAGCACGATGGGACACCTGGCAAGTTAAATGTCGACGATCTTGTTTCAATGAATTTTTGGGGTTTTACTCCAGCGATATTTTCGTTACTTGAGCCTTTGTTTGTTACTTTTGTACGTGAAAATATAGCGGATCCGAAAGCCGAATTTCTCATACCGGAGGCAGCGCAGATCTTGCTACAGAAAGGACAGGCAAGCTTTCGGGTGATCCCTATTGACGCCCCGTGCTTTGGAGTAACGTATCAAGAAGATAAACCGTTGGTTAAAAACGAACTGTCTGATTTAGTTGAGAAAGGGGTTTATCCTAAGTACTTATGGAAAGAGGTAGCTGTTTAGCATTTTTTTGCGCAGTTATAAAAAATTATATATGAATAAAAATCATTATGTTGTTATTATGGCCGGGGGCGTAGGTAGCCGTTTTTGGCCAGTTAGTAGAACATCACTTCCTAAACAGTTTATTGATGTGCTTGGGTTAGGTAAAACCTTAATTCAAAGTACTTACGAGCGATTCAAGCAAATTGTTCCGGAGGACAATATTTATGTGCTAACAAACCATAAATATGTTGAATTGGTAAAAGAGCAGTTAGGGATTACCGATGAGAACAGAATTATCGGTGAGCCGGCCATGCGCAATACGGCGCCTTGCATCGCCTATGCCTGTCATAAATTGCAAGCTTTAAACCCTAATGCAACACTCGTTATTGCCCCTTCTGATCATCTTATTCAAGATACGGAGCGTTTTCTGTCGGATATCAAAATGTCTCTGGAAGCAGCGGAAAACAGCGAAGCGTTGATTACCCTAGGAATAAAGCCGTCAAGACCGGATACGGGATATGGGTATATTCAAATTAGCGACGAGACGCTTGCCGGATTTTCAAACTTTAACAAAGTCGCTTCCTTTAGAGAGAAACCCGTTTTACAAGTAGCGCAAGAATATGTTTCGAGTGGTAAGTACCTCTGGAATGCAGGTATTTTCATTTGGAATGTGCAATCTATTCTTGCTGAATTGCAAAAGTATGAGGAAAAGTTAAATGCAGTATTTATGGCTGGATATGGAAAATACAATACACCGGAAGAAAAAGCTTTTTTGGAAGCGTATTATCCGGCATGTGAGAATATATCCATTGATTATGCAATCATGGAAAAAAGCGAACGGGTTTATGTCCTGCCTGTAGATTTTGGCTGGTCTGACTTAGGAACATGGACGTCTGTTTATGGGTTAAGTCAACAGGATAATAGCGGCAATGTGCTTATACCAGACGCTAATAATGTGATTCTATACAACAGCAGCAATTGCATGGTTAATGTGCCGAGTTATAAAAAGGTAGTTTTGAAAAATTTACATAATTATATTATAGTGGAGGCAAATGATACGTTGATGATTTGTCCGATCGATAGTGAACAAGAAGTAAAGCAAGTTGTTGCAGATGCGGCTAAGCAATTTGGTGAAAGTTATATCTAAATATTCTTTGGATTCCATTATGAAATGGGTATGGAGAGTGTGGTGCTTGCTGTATTTTATCATCTTATTCTATGTGGTTTTTTTTGCAGGAAGAAGGCCGAACCCCACATTTGAAAGCACTGATTCGCGACCATTATTATTAATCCCATTTAAAATGAAGTGGTATTTATACAAACATGCAATCGATGTAAATAGTGTGTACCTCGACATATTGGGCAATATTGTAATGTTTGTTCCGCTACCACTTTTTCTTTATATAGTATGGAAGGTCAAGCGACCGCACACAATGTTTTGGATCGGTTTTATCGCGAGTTTTATAGTAGAGTTTACTCAGTATATCACCGGTGTAGGGCTTGCCGATATCGATGATCTCGTATTCAATTCGCTTGGAGTTCTTTGCGGAGTAACTATAATTGACGGCATAAAGCGAACAGCCTTTGAAACTGAAAGATCTAATAATTGAAAAGGAGGCTAAACACCGCATCTCTCTGTTCAAGATTCGTGAAAGAAATGTAACGCTTTGAGATTTTGTCATTGTTTATTTTTGTAACGCACGGCACATAAAAAACATTTAGTTTATAATTTGAATTTATCCTTAAAAATGACTGTAAAAAAAATCTGTTGTATCGGCGCTGGCTATGTTGGCGGCCCAACAATGGCTGTAATAGCCAAGCAATGTCCTGACATACAAGTTACGGTGGTTGATCTCAATGAGGCTCGGATTGCGGCCTGGAATGATCACGATGTTAATAAAATTCCCGTTTATGAACCGGGATTGAGTGAAGTTGTTTCAGAAGCAAGGGGAAGAAACCTGTTTTTTTCAACTGATGTGGATCAAGCTATTAATGAAGCAGACATGATCTTTATCTCAGTGAATACCCCGACAAAAACATACGGAGCAGGAAAAGGACAAGCAGCCGATTTGAAATGGATCGAACTTTGTGCGCGACAAATCGCCCGCGTTAGTAAATCGGATAAAATAGTTGTCGAAAAGTCCACGCTTCCCGTCCGCACGGCTAGGACCTTGAAGGATATTTTACAGCATACCGGAAACGGTGTTAAATTTCAAATTCTTTCTAATCCGGAATTTTTAGCGGAGGGCACGGCTGTAGAGGACTTGTTAAAACCCGACCGCGTGTTGATTGGTGGCGATCAGGACGAAGAAGGAAAGAAAGCGATTGAAGCGCTGGTCAATATATATGCACAGTGGGTGCCCAGAGAACGGATTCTTACTACCAATGTATGGTCGTCTGAACTGTCAAAATTAACCGCCAATGCTTTTCTAGCACAACGAGTTTCATCGATTAATGCGCTCTCGGAACTGTGTGAACATACTGAGGCAGACATTAATGAGGTAGCCCGTGCTATCGGAACAGACAGTCGGATAGGTCCTAAATTTCTGAAGGCTTCGGTAGGGTTTGGTGGCTCTTGTTTTCAAAAGGATATTTTGAATTTGGTGTATATCGCGAGAAGCTACGGACTTACGGAAGTTGCCGACTATTGGGAACAGGTGATTATTATGAATGATCACCAAAAGAAGCGATTCGCGAACAAGATTATAAAAACGCTTTATAATACGGTAAACGGAAAGAAAATTGCGTTCTTAGGATGGGCTTTTAAGAAAGACACCAATGATACGCGCGAATCTGCGGCGATTTATGTAGCCGATCACTTACTATACGAACAGGCTCATGTCGGTGTTTATGATCCTAAGGTACCCGAGCAGCAAGTTTATACCGACCTTGACTACCTAGCTACAAGATCATCGGATGAGAACAGCAAGCTTGTACAAGTATATAATGATCCTTATGAGGCTTGTAAAGACGCCCACGCCGTGGCTATCCTTACCGAGTGGGATGAGTTTAAACACTATGATTGGCAGCGGATCTACGATAACATGTTGAAGCCGGCGCATATCTTTGATGGACGAAATATTCTCGATAAAGCGAAGCTTGAGAATATTGGATTTAAAATTTGTCCGATAGGGAGCTAGTAGAAACGAAAAGTAATTATCAGACTTTTACCAAGTCGAATTAAATTAAATAGAAGGCTAGAATTTTCTGGCCTTTTTGTTTTAATATAAATTTTGTAACAACAATTTTTGCACATTTTTATTTAAGTTTTCTCATAGATAGGTAGATTGTGTTCATTCTGTTAATAATAACGGTATTATATAACCTATTATTATATAGATCGTTAGTTGTTTTTTCTCTTCATTGTTAAATGCAATTGAGATGTGAAATGTGAAACCGACATCCTTTGCTATACAATATTTTACAAAGAGTGAAATAGGCATAAAAATATTTTTTGTCATCTTTGTTAAGACCTAAAAATTCTGGTACTGGACTGAATATTGAAGAAGGATTAAATTCTTGATGAAATAATCATATAGAATTTACACCGATCTAGATTTAACAGGTAAATACATAACAACTGTTTAAGTATTTTATTATGAAAGCAACTATAGGTATAGTAGATGATCATGCGCTGGTTTTGGAGTCTTTAATCATGCTCATTAATAATCTTGCCGATTTCCAAGTCACGATGCACGCTACCGACGGACATGATTTGTTAAATAAATTGAGACGACAAGAAAGCTATCCAGATATATTATTGATTGACGTGCTTATGCCCAATATGAGCGGTGCAGAGCTTACTGGCAAAATCAAGTTTACCTATCCGGATATAAAATTAGTTGCCCTTTCCGTTTTAAGCGATTCGATCAGTGTACTTCAAATGATCCGAGCAGGCTGTTGCGCATACCTTACAAAAAATATGAATGTTTTGGAACTCAATTTGGCACTAACTGAAGTATGGGCAAAAGGGTATTATAACTCTTATTTGACAGAAAAAAGTGTAGAAGACATCGCGCTTCAAATAGATCTGACAGATCGGGAGAAGGAATTCTTGTATTTGGCTTGTAGCGACTTAAATTATCATGAGATCGCAAAACGCATGTTTCTGTCGATTAAAACAATTGATGGTTATCGAGCCAGTTTGTTTGCTAAATTCAAAGTGAAAAGTCGAACCGGACTCGTTTTACAGGCAATTAAACATAAATTCGTCCACATTAGCTAGTGATAACCCGTAATTCTTAGCCTTATTTCCTAAAGACCTTTTGTTAAACAAATGTATAATGCTGTCTATACCTGTGTATAAATAGGTCAGAAATCGAGTATGGCGGCTTGTAGCCGAATACCTACTTTTGCATAGTAGTTCCCATGATGGAGAGAACGACGAATGAAACGAAATAAAGAAGTCTATCAAAATTATGACCTTAATCAGGATATTGTAATTTGGGAGCGAGTATGCTCAATAAGCCATAGTCTATTATTTACCATATAAAAATGTGAGTTTATACACATTTTGTTGAGAAAATAGTGCATTTAAAGAAAGATCAATTTATTTTGATGGCTTATGGCTCAATTGGTATATAAATCATCAAAATCACGTTGCAAAATATTTGGTGATAAAATAGAAAAGTGTAAATATCGGAACACCTCTTTATAAAGAGCTGTTCACTGCCATTAAAAATGATAATTGAAATGAGAGCTTTAAACAGATTTAGTCGGATTGCCGGTCGTGCTGCGTTTGGTGGTATAATGGCACTGGCATTATCCATGACGGCGTGTAAATCAAATAAGTTATATGATTCTCCCCGAGTTTCGTCTTTCCGGGGTAATAGGCTGCCGGCACCTCCGGGAATGGTATACATCCCTTCGGGAACGATCTTCTATAAGAGTTCGCAAGATAGTAGCGACATGGGGAAAAACGTAAGCTTAAGTGCATTCTTTATCGATGAGACGGAAGTCACAAACAGACAGTACCGCGAATTTGTAAACTGGGTTGCCGACTCGGTTGCTGTTGTTGATTATTTAAAAGACGATCAGTACTTTTTAAAAGAAGACAACACGAATGAAGACGGCGCTAACGACGCAAATGTGGAACGACTGATTGATTGGAAAAGGGTGAAAAAAGAGTCTCCCTTATGGCTAAGTAAAAATCCGGAAATTCAAGAGAAGCTGCGTCCAATGTTAACCATGAAGGCAGGTAAAAGAGTTTTAAACGATGCCCTGCTAACTTATCGCTTTTCTTATTTAAAAATGGACGGCAGGAACAATGATCAATATGTAACAGACACCGTGGGAGTGATGCCAGTAGACGACATTTGGTCAAAAGATTTTCCAAATGCTCAAATGCATGCTATGGATGCAAACTACTTTTATCATAAATCTTTTGACTACAATCCGGTGGTCGGTGTAAGTTGGAAACAGGCCCGGGCATATGCTGATTGGCGAGGAAAGGAGATTATGGCAAGTTTGCAAAAGAACTCCTATCTAAAGGGGTATCAATTGACTTTCAGCTTACCTACCGAAGCCCAATGGCAATATGCCGCAGAAGGGAAGCTTGATCCGGTAGATACGATTCAACGGACCCGATTAACAATCGATGATCGCAAATCAGACAAAAAAAGACTTGCAGTAAACTTTAAGCAAGGAGAAGGGACCTATTCAAGAGATGGATCTACCTTTACGGTTCCTGTAAAAGCTTATACTCCGAATGCATTTGGCGTATATAATATGGCCGGAAACGTGTCGGAATGGACGTTGGATGCTTTCAGCCCCTCAGCCATTGAATTTGTGAACGACTTAAATCCCGTTTTATTATACGACGCCGATGATCGTGCAAGTTATGCGTTGAAACGGAAAGTAGTTAGGGGTGGATCTTGGAAAGATAATGGAAGCATGCTGAATAGCGATGCGAGAAATTACGAACAACAAGATGAAGCACATTCCTATATTGGATTCAGGTGTGTAATGTCAGCTTTTGAAATGGCAACCCCACAAGTAAAAACAAGAAAGTACAAAAATTGATGGTTTCAAAATTGCTCCTTAGAGCGTATCTCGAAACGCTAGAAAATCATTGTTGAGAAAAAGAATAATAATTATGAAAATGTTTTTGACCGGTATATTGAGTTTCTTCTGCTTTTTCGGATTGTTGGCGCAGGAAACTCCGGATACAACTATTGTAGAAGAGGGAATAAGTGGAACGATCCCCGATTCGATGGCAGGCAATGGTAGTGTGTTATTGATCGATACTGTGCCCCAAACGGATGGCTATTATCAGGTGAGTGATTTACATGACGCTGTACCTTTTGCTTATCCAAAGGTTAATCCAAAGAATATTCGTTTTTACAAGCGCGTGTGGAGAGACATCGATTTGAAAGATAAAGAGAACTATATTTTTGCTATCCCCGGAGCTTCATTGATGGAGGCTATTATGAAAAGTATCAAAGAAGGTAAATTAACGCCTTATAATCCGGAAGATGATGGTTTTAAAACGAAGCTGACTGCAAGAGAGGGAGAAGCTCGCTTTACAGATAGCGTGCTGGTACCGATTTTTGACAACGAGGGAAACCAAATCGATGCCAAGATGACTTTAAACGAATTTAACCCGGAAAAGGTGACGAAATTTCGTATTAAAGAAGATATATTTTTCGATAAACAACGAGGCAAACTGGAAACAAGGATTATTGGGGTAGCGCCTTTGATGACAATCAATTCTTCGGCGGAATTGGCGGAGTCGGTCGGAGAAACACCCGCCTTTTGGCTGTATTTTCCACAATTGCGATACACGTTGGTACAACTGGATGTGTCTGATCCCGATAAGGAGCTCTATGATATGACAATGGACGATCTATTTGTACAGCGTAAATTTTCAAGCAAGATTGTACGACAAACTTCTCCAAGTCAACGGATGCAATATGCGGCCGACGGACAGGATACGACAGAAAGAGACATCCAAGATAAGATTCAGCTTTATAAGGACCGTTTATGGCGCAATCCCAAAGGGGTCAACTCGGATGATTTAGTTTCGAAGGACGAGGATTATTTGCGAGAAAAGAAGGAAAAGAACGACCGAAAGAAGGAAAAGGCAGTGTTGAGAAATGAACAGGCTGAGGGTAAAGAAAGTCGTCAATAGTAGTCATTGATACTTTTAAACGTTTTATAGATTGTCAAAACTTAGGTTACGATCACTGGTAGTAAAGGCCATACATGCATAAATGTGTAGTTATACTCGATTGATATGGGGCAAAACAGAATAACAATTATTTGATAAAGCCTTCATGATTTTTAAACTTACACGAGGGATGAATAATGGAGTTTACGAACTCTTGAGCAGCCCTTAAGCGAAGATCGGACGGCTTCATCGCCTTTAAAAATGCAAATTATATACGGATGAAAAAAATCTTCATATTTTTTATTACAGCACTTGCTAGTCTGCAAGTAAAAGCGCAGATTTGGGAAGAATATTCTAGCTTTTATCCCGGTGTAGGCATTCATGTGGGAACTAGGGGGCTCGGAATAGAGGGAGCTTATCCGTTATCGGACGCATTCAATGTTCGATTGGGAGCAAGTATCTTTCCTTCCTCTAAGATGAAATTAGGTAATCGGGTGTTTGAAATAAACCGTTCAGACGTAACTTTATTGGCGGATTGGCAGCCGCTTATTGGGAAAGACAGTTGGATTGCCCGTAAATGGATTGTTAGTGCTGGAATAGGATACTTTTTTGAGAACAGGTATGAGCGTTATGTTGGAACGCGCAAGGTGGCTGATCAAAAGAAGGATTATGGCGTTGAATGGGGGAAATTAAGACCTTACATAGGAACAGGAATAAACGGAATAAGGCTTTCACAACGATTAAATATGGCGGTTAATGTAGGGTATTATATCCCTATAGAGTCGACAGCGATAAAAATCTACGAAAAGGATCCTGTTGACATACCAAAATTACGTGAAGATTTAGATTCTTTCCCTTACAATATGGTGCCCGGGGTAAATGTACAAGTTGGAATATCGTATATCTTTTTTAAAAACAGTTATAATAAATATTTCCAATAATTTAAGTATGAAGAAGAAAGACAATTCAAATTGGCTACACGTAGCTATCTCATGGGGAGCCAGTGTGGTAATCTTAGGAGCTCTGTTTAAAATACTCCATATTGGCGGAGCAATGGCAAACTACATGATCGGAGCAGGTTTAGGTGTAGAGGCTCTATTGTTTTTTTTAATGGGTTTCAACCCGCCGCCTAAGGATCCTGAATGGGAAAGAGTTTATCCTGAGCTAGCCGATGATTATAGCGGAGAATTACCTAAAACTTCGGCGAGGCCGATACAAAATCCGAACGCCTCAACTACCCTCGCCTTGGATAAAATCTTTGCTGATGCTCAGGTTGGACCGGAGACCATTGCCAGTTTAGGTAAGGGTTTACGTTCGTTTAATGAAAAAGTGACCGCCATTAGCAACCTTTCCGATGCTTCTTTTGCGGCCAACGAGTTTACAGAGAAGCTTCGTTTAGCTTCATCTAAATTCGACAGTTTAAGTGTTGCCTTTGAAAAGGCGTCGGCCAATCTTGTTGCCATGTCGTCTACTAACTCGGACACTCGTGGTTACCATGATCAGGTACAACAATTGACTCAAAACCTGAGTTCCCTAAATGCGATGTACGAGCGCGAATTAAGAGATTCAAATGCGCATCTACAGTCAATGAATAGGTTCTATGAACAGCTAAGCTCTACTATGCAGAACTTCAATGAATCTTTAGACGACTCAAAAATGTTTAAAGATGAAGTGAACAAGTTAGCGAAAAACCTTGCTGCCTTAAATGCAGTTTACGGCAATATGTTAAGCGCTATGAACCAACCGCGCATGTAGTTTTCCGGATATTATTCATTGACAATTAAAAACTTAATTAATGGCTTTAGGAAAAGAGACCCCAAGGCAACGGATGATTAATATCATGTATTTGGTATTATTGGCCATGCTGGCGTTGAATGTATCAGATACCATATTGGATGCCTTTAAGAATATAAATGATAGTTTGGAAACTTCGAGATCGAATGTCAACAATTCGGTAGAACAGTTATTTATGGCTTTTGAGAATACCAAGCTAAAAGAAGAGCCGGAACGCGCAAGACCTATCTATGAAAAGGCGAAACAGGCGAGAGCTATAGTAGGTGAGCTGAACGAGTATATCAATACACTGAAGAAGGAGTTTGAAAAGCAGGGTGGTGGTTATGATGAGGATACAGGGGATTTGTCGCAACGCGATAATATGGATATAGCCCCTGGGTTGATGATTAACAAGAAGAAGGGTGCTGAGTTAAAAGAGAAAATAAATGGCACAAGAGAAAAGTTGCTGGCATTATTGGACGAAAAGGATAGGGGAGCAGTAACATTTTCTCTGGAGGCTAACGATCCGGAGAAACGTGTTAACGGAAAGAAAAAATGGGAAGAAATTAATTTTGGCGATGGCACTCCGTTGACTGCTGCCATGGCTATCTTAACCAAAATTCAAACCGATGCACAGAATGCAGAGTCGGATGTGGTGAAACGCATCTTAGGGAAAATGGACCAGGCTGTCGTAAACCTGGATCAATTTGCTGCAGTAGCAGTTGCCCCTACCTCTTATCTGATTCAGGGACAGCCATACACTGCTGAAGTTTTCTTAACGGCTTATGACTCTAAATCAGATCCGTCTATTTCTGTAAACGGGAGTGCTTTACAGGTAAGTAATGGAAAAGGGGTGTATAACGTTAACACCTCTAAAGAAGGCGTCTTTACATGGACCGGTGTTATTAAAGTAAAACAAACGGATGGAACGATAAAGGAATATCGCACTCCCGAACAACGTTATCAGGTATCGAGACCATCGGCCGTTGTTTCTCCGGACAAAATGAACGTGCTTTACATCGGTGTTGATAACCCCTTATCCATATCCGCCCCGGGAACACCGGCCGATAAGATTAAGGTCAGTATGAGCGGTGGCAGTTTATCGGGTTCAAACGGGAAGTACGTAGCGCGTGTGTCATCTCCCGGAACGGCTAAAATATCGGTGTCAGCTGAAGTGGCACCAGGTAAAGTGCAAACCTTGAGTACAACGGATTTTAGGGTGAAGCGGATCCCGGATCCCATCGCTAAATTTGGTGGAAAGTCAGGTGGTGCGATGGCTTCCGTTGCTTTAAAAGCACAAAATGCCTTGTTTGCAAGTTTAGAAAATTTTGATTTCGACGCTAAATTTAATATTACCAAATTTACCATGATCTTAGCAAAGCCACGAGCCGATGCCATTGTTCTTTCAACTAGCGGAAACTCCTTAAGTGCTGCGATGAAGTCGGCTTTGAATGGAATAGGCCCGGGAACAAGAGTTATTTTTGATAATATTATTGCTGTTGGGCCTGACGGGGCTCCAAGGCAGTTAAATGCGGTGGCATTGTCTGCCAATTAACATTATCTTAACTTTTGAAGGTTATGGTATGCCTTAGCATTCTTTAATAAAATTGATTTATATGGAAAAAGATTCTAGAATTTATATCGCAGGCCATCGTGGCATGGTTGGCGGCGCTATTACCCGTCATTTGAAATTAGCAGGTTACACTAATTTAATTACTAGAACTTCTGCTGAATTAGATCTTCGTAATCAAGGGGCCGTCCACACATTTTTTCAGGTAGAAAAACCGGAATATGTCTTTTTAGCAGCCGCAAAGGTAGGAGGAATTGTAGCAAATAATACTTACAGGGCTGATTTTTTATATGACAACCTGTTGATGGAATGCAATATAATTCACGCAGCATATCAGCAGCAAGTTACGAAGCTTATGTTTCTAGGTAGTAGTTGTATTTACCCAAAAATGGCTCCTCAACCTTTAAGAGAAGATTACCTTTTAACGGGGCCGCTTGAGCACACGAATGAACCTTACGCGATTGCTAAAATAGCAGGTATAAAATTATGTGAGGCTTATAGAGATCAATATGGGTGTGATTTTATAAGTGTCATGCCTACGAATCTGTATGGAATAGGCGATAACTACCATCCTCAAAATTCTCATGTATTACCTGCCCTGATTAGACGATTTCATGAGGCGAAAATAGCTAATGCTCCTTCTGTAACGATATGGGGGACAGGGACACCTAAGCGGGAATTTTTATATGCAGATGATCTGGCTGATGCTTGTATATTTCTAATGCAAACCTATTCTGAAAAAGAATTAATAAATGTTGGAACTGGAGAAGATTTAACTATTAGCGAGTTAGCTGAGCTCGTTAAAGATGTTGTCGGATTTGAAGGAGAAATTAGGTACGACACATCTAAGCCGGACGGTACCCCTCGGAAGCTTATGGATGTCAGTAAATTACATAAATTGGGATGGAAGCACAGTGTAGATTTAAAGGAAGGGCTCGCACTCGCATATGATGACTTCTTGCATACTCAGATAGTTGCTGAGCGCTAATTTCAACCCATCAACGCTTTAACCCCTGTCGTCTTTTAAAGATAATAGGGGTTATACTTTAATGAGGCCCTTTATGTTTTAGTCCGAGCGTAGAAATGGTGCTAAAATTTCGAAGGTCTGTATAATTTACACACTTTTATATTCTCTCTAGATTGCTTTTCTCACAAATAGAACGTTCATTTCTCACCGTGCGTAATTCCGAATTTTACGCTTAGTTTTACCGCGGAAATAAAACAGAAATAAGAAGGAATGGACAGTTCGAAAAGTTTGGTGTTGAAAGGAATTTTTTGGAATGGCGCGCAACTGGTAATTAATCAATCTTTTGCATTTATAGTTAAACTAATATTAGCTAAATTGTTATTGCCAGAACAATTTGGGCTAATAGGCATGGCCGCGGTTTTCACCGGATTTGTACAAGTGCTTACCGATTTGGGGTTTGGTGCAGCCTTAATTCAGAGAAAAGAGGAGGACTTAAAGCCCGTGCATTTTCATACCGCATTTTGGACAGGATTGTTATGGTCAATCGCCTTGTTTCTTCTGATGAGTTTTGTGATCGCTCCGCTAGCTGTCGAGTTCTACCATGAAGAGCGGTTAAGGTTGTTGATTCCTGTGATCAGTTTAGGTATTCTTTTTACTCCCATCAACTTGGTTAATAAAGCTCAGCTATCTAAAAAGATGGAATTTAAAAAAATTGCCAGTATAGAAGGAGCCGCTAATATAGTGGCAGGCATTCTCTCTATTATTCTTGCATTTGCCGGAGCGGGGGTATGGTCATTAGCTTTCAATTCTTTTGCTATGGTAACTTTTGCTATCCCTTTTTACTTCAAAGCCACAAATTGGCGTCCGAAATTTCAATGGAATAGGCAGGCGTTTAAGGATGTGTTCGGATTTGGTGTGCTTGCGTCTGGCACGAATCTCGTGAACTACATTATCAACAATATTGATTACCTGCTAATTGGAAAATTTCTTTCAGCGGCATTGTTAGGCGCATATTCTTTCGCCTTTGTATTAACCGATTTGTTTAGAAGCCGCTTGATGGCGGTTATAAACAATGTAATGTACCCACTTTATGGTAAGAAGCAGTCGGAACCAGCAGCCATTAAAAAGTATTATCTAAAAGTAGTAAGCTACAATTGTATCATTGTATTTCCGGTCATGTTGTTGTTTTTTACCTTAGCAGAACCGTTTGTATTGAATTTTTTTGGTGAGAAGTGGCATGCCTCCATTATCCCTTTACAGATATTAGCTGCCTCAATTATGATTCAGATGCTAGTAAATAGCAATACTGTTTTGATACGAGCCTTAGGTCGGCCGGGCTTGGAAATGAGGCTTCAAATCATTAAGGCAGTCGTTTATATCCCGTCGCTTGCTTATGGTGTTTATGCTGGGGGGATTATTGGTGCTTCTTGGGCAGTATTTTTCAACAAAATATTTAATGTGATCGTTGCGCAGTATGCCTTTAGGTACCTGCTGGATCTGAAAATAAGCACATTGGAATTGTTAAGTGAGGTGAAAGCAGCTGTGATTGGTTCGTTAATAGCTTATGGAATCGGGTTTTTGTTACTCAATATAGCACATATGAATTTCGTTGCAGTGGCTATAGTCATGGTAGCCGTTTTTGCTGGCGTAATATATAAGATGGTAGGTCAGGAGTTAATGTTACATCTGAAACCTCAAAAGAAGTAAAATATATTCATGCTGATCAAATGAAAGAACTATCAATAACCTTTGTTTCTATTATAATTCCTACTTATAGGGATTGGCCGAGGCTTGCGTTATGTATCAGCCATCTGAAGAAGCAATCTTGGCCAACGTCAAACTTTGAAGTGATTGTTGTTAATAATGATCCAAATGATTTTGTACCATCCTCGATTATGAACGATTTACCGCAGAACTTCAGTATTATAAATGAACAAAAATCCGGGTCATATGCAGCACGTAATGCCGGCATTCAATTAGCAAAGGGCAATATCCTTGGATTTACGGATTCAGACTGTATACCTGATAAAGATTGGATAAGGAATGCGGTTACGCTATTTAATGCCAAAGCATGTGATCGAATTGGAGGTGCTATTGAAATCTTTTATGATAATGAAGAAAAACCGACGGATGCGGAACTTTACGAGAAGGTGTTCGCCTTTAAACAAGCCGAGACAGTAAATGCTAGTGGTGCTTGTGTAACGGGGAATATGTTCAGTTATCGTTATGTTTTCGATAAGATAGGACTTTTTAACGAGACGTTATTTTCAGGAGGCGATTATGAGTGGGCCCGGCGCGCGTCAGATGCGGGCTTTTCTATCATATATGGCGAAGATGTAAAGATATTTCACCCTGCGAGAAAGTCAATGCAGGAGTTGATAAAAAAAGCAAAAAGGGTTGGAGGAGGGACGGCTCATCAGTTACTTGGGGCAAAAGGCGCTGCTATTAGAGATTATCTGAATACTTTTGAACCCTCACGATATGCCTTGCATATGCTTAGACTTTACGGAGGAGAACTTTCCTTATGGCAAAGGCTGAAAGTATTTGGTTTACGTCTATATATAAAACATACAATGAACTTAGAAAAGATGAAAGTTGTATTTGGAAAGAAGGCGAATAGAGAATAAAGTATGCTGGGTTAATTTTTGAAATTTATCCAGCATACTACTTTATTATTCTACTTTAATAAAGTATTCATCATTTCCTCAATTTTACGGTCTAGCGCTTCGCTGACTTCTTGATAGTTTTCCAAGGTGTCCAATGGGAGTTTGGCGCTGCAATAAAACTTAATCTTTGGCTCAGTCCCAGATGGTCGAGCGGAAACAACACTTCCGTCTGATAACACAAACTGAAGTACGTCTGATTTTGGCAGCGCGAGGGAATCTTGTTTTTTTGTTATCAGATCAGTGCTTATCCCGTTTTCGTAGTCTTTTAATAAGGCGACGGTACTACCACCTAATACTCTTGGCGTCTCTGTTCGTAATTTTTGCATCATCAATTTAATCTCTTCTGCACCGCTTTGACCTTTTTTCGTTAAAGAAACGAGCTTCTCTTTATAGAAACCATGCTTTATATACAAGTCAACTAATGCCTCAAAGAGCGATTTCCCTTGATTTTTATAATAAGCGGTCATTTCGGCAATAAAAGCACACGATACGACAGCATCTTTATCTCTCACTAAATCACCAACAAGATAACCATAGCTTTCTTCTCCGCCTACAAGAAATTTCTCCTTATGCAGAAGTTTGGTCATCAATTCACCTATGTATTTAAATCCTGTTAGCACTTCATAGCACTGTACACCGTGGCTGAGAGAAATATCACTTATTAAATTCGTTGTAACAATCGTTTTGCAAGTGTAATCAGTTTGTGCTAGACTCCCTTCGTCTTTCTTGGAGCTTAAAACATAATCTACCAAAAGGGAGCCGATCTGATTTCCGTTCAATAGTTGAAAATCTCCTTTTAAATTTTTTACCGCAACGCCAACTCGATCGGCATCGGGATCCGTAGCTAAAAGTAAATCTGCATCTAGTCTAACGGCCTCTTGCAGGCCTATGGACATCGCTTCTTCCTCCTCAGGATTTGGATAAACAACGGTCGGAAAATTTCCGTCGGGAATTGCTTGCAATTCAACAGTGGACACATTTTTAAAGCCCCATTTGGCCAGCACTTTCGGAACCAGGGTGATTCCTGTTCCGTGGATAGGTGAGTAAACGATCTTAAGGTCCCCTTGTTTTGTGATAATATTTGGCCTTAATGATAAAGCAGCCAGTTTATTAATATAGAGGTGGTCTATTTCCTCATCAATCTTCCGAATAAGCTCTGACTTCCTTGCAAATTTTACGTCATCGATTGACAAAGCATTTACTTCCCCTATTACATTTTTGTCGTGAGGTGCTATCATTTGACCACCGTCACTCCAGTAAGCTTTATAGCCGTTATATTCTTTTGGATTATGTGAAGCCGTTATCATAACACCGCTTTGGCAGGCAAGCTCTCGGATGGCAAACGATAATTCGGGCGTAGGCCTTAATGCTGAAAAAAGGTATACCTGAATGTTGTTTGCTGAAAAAACATCAGCCACTGTCTGAGCAAATAAGGATGAAGAATTACGGCTATCGTAACTTACGACGACTTTTATTGCTTGATTTGGGTAAGTTTTCTGTAAATAGTTGGACAAGCCTTGTGTGGCTTTTCCAACCGTGTAAATGTTCATTCTATTTGTGCCCACGCCCATAACACCTCTGAGGCCTCCTGTGCCGAACGACAGATCTTTGTAGAAAGCATCGTTTAACTCTTCGATATTATTTTGGAGGATTAGGTCCTTGATAGCACTTTTTGTTTCTGTGTCATAATTGCCGTTCAGCCACTGCTGAACTTTTTTTTCGATGGATAATTCTAAGCCGTTAATTGTCATAGGTAAATCAATATGTATCTTAAAGCGGTATAACAGGTACGCACGAAATGCGAAACCCCGATATAAAAGTAACAAAAGCTCTTAAAAAACGAAAGCCGTTAAGATTTTTTCGGCTCTTGTTTTACTTGGTTAACCAGGAGACGATTATACTCCTCTAAAATTCTGATGTATTTGTCTTTCCAATAGCTGCTACTAATTTCGGGGCCAGTTTGTGAATCCTCCTCTGACGTTTTTGCTGGCGCTATTACTTTTTGAAATTCGTCTTCAGTGAACAATTCAGGGAATTCTTCTGAAAAATCATGTTTCAATGCGCAGCCAATGCGGAAAATGATTTCAGGTTTTAAATTTTTTTGGTTGAACCAATTGTATATAGATCTTCTATTTACATTTGTCAAACGCGCCAGTTCGCTTATACTGTAACCATTACGCCTGATAATTCTTTCAATAATATGGCCATAATGTTTGTCCATAGATGTCTGCATTAGGATTAGATTTGCTTGGGTTTATTTTCAAAAATACTCTGATGATTCTTTCATCGGTCGTTAAGCACGTAATAAGTTTTGCTGTGAAACGCTTACTTTAGCTATCAGTGCGCAATTAAATTGCTCTAAAACCATGACGACGGATTTTCCCTTCACCGTTATGACCTCTCCCTGCCAATCGGACAAAATACCTGCTCTTACTTTGATGCGATCCCCAGGATTTACTTGATCAAATGAAACGGTTTCTAACCCCTCGTAATTTTTGGCAACCAAGTTCTTTATCATGTCGATCTCTTCTGGCGTGAGTTTTGCAGGTTTGCCACAGTGATGTACAATATTAACGACACCCGCGGCTTGTTCAACACGGCTTTGTTCAAGAGCGCTAACCTGCGCAAATACATAAGATGAAAACAGTGGGATTTCTACTATTTTTTTTCTGTCTGCCCATTGTCTTTTTGTTTTAATCAGAGGACAGAAAGATTCAATTCCCTGTTGAAGTAGAAGTTGATTTACTTTTTTCTCCCATTTAGGCCGTGTGTAAATAGCGATCCATTGTCTTTGATTTCTCATTTTACTAGCTTTGTTATTTGTGCACTATGCTGTCTTTGTAATCACTACAAATGATCAAATTAAGAGTCAAATTTAGCCTCTTGTTGGCGTCTTTTGGTTGATTTTCATCCTTTTGTAGCATATTTTATGGCTATATGTGCACTTCAGCTCAAATGTTAACGGAATGCCACGGAATTGTGAGAAGAAGCTCCTTTTTTATGATCAAAGCAGCATGGATAACGCGATTTCCTTATAAATGTGTGAATTAATTCACATTCTTATCTACAGATTTCAAAAGAGGCGCTCTTATTTGGCAAAGGTGCGTTATACTTGCAGAATATTGAAGGATGGATACATCTGTTTTTCCCAACTACAACTAGAATAACTGTCAAAATTTTACCATGTATGTATGAGGTTCGGCGTTTAAAAAAGACCGATGTGCGATTAGCCAACGCAATATGCGAATCTTTGAAGTCTGCCTACGATCCTTATGTATCGAGATTCTTTGTTCATCAAGACGAGGGATATATCAGGTTTTTTCAGTCTATTCTTGATCATCCTGCTTATGCAACTTATTATGTATATGATCAGTTGTCTGACGAGTTATCTGGTTTTGCATGTTTTCAATTTTTAGAAGGAATTATTTTTTTAAAGCACATTGTTGTCGATAATCGGATGCGTGGAAGCAGAATAGGAACGAAGCTGCTGACCGATGCCATGGCAGATATTAAACAAACCCTACCCAAAGGCGATTACCTATTTCAACTTCATGTTTTCGAAAGGAACAGCAGGGCCTTAAGTTGGTACTTAAGCATAGGTATGGAACCTTTAGATTGTACGTACTGGTACGATTTAAGATCATTGACCGATATCAATAGCCCGCTAAATGGTATGAATAAACAGCTTTTCTCGACACAAAGGGATAATTTTGGGTTTGAACAAATCTACTATAACGAAAACTATATAGGTACCATACTGGCAAGAAGAACACTGATAGTGAAAAATGAAGACATGCTTAGCCAACATCCGGTTTTATGCGCTGCGCTGCGACATTTTAAACTTTCTTTTATAGGTTACATTAGTAGTGAGCCGCTCCAATATGAACTGGTAGATACGGCGTTATTAATGAGCAAGCCGGCAGACCTACTCGTTTTGGCTTAGCCATTCAAAACCGTGTATCTGTAGTTGATGTGTTAATTCGTGTTATTGTGTGAAACTATCTACACAATTTCGTTGATATGCGCTATTTGTTACCATAATAGCTCTGAAATAAGGATTTTATTGTTGATTTAGTAATCTTTGCAGTGGATTTATACGATATAAGTTTTGACGGATTTATATCAAGAAAAAATGACCACTGTAAGTGGAATGGCGAAGCTCTTTCTTTTTGTATAAATTGTTCTTTTGCTGAGTTTAATAATTTCTTAATCGAAAATTGAACGGTTCAAAGTTATCTGTAATGGTCAGTGTAATAATTCCCTGTTTTAATTGTGAGGGCTATCTATCAAGAGCCGTCGAAAGTGTGTTGAACCAAAAGTACAAGGATTGGGAAATCGTTTTTGTAAATAACAATTCAAGTGATGGCTCACAAAAAATAATCGAAAAGTATGTTAAGCAGTTTCCTGAAAGGATGTGCTCCGTGTATGAGTATAAAAAAGGTGCAGGCTTTGCTCGTAATACAGGCTTAAATTTGGCAAAAGGCGAATGGATTCAATTTTTAGATGCGGACGATGAAATTTTGCCAGACAAGCTTCTTGACCAGCTTGAGATAGGAGTGGATGCAGATGTGGTTATTGGGTCCTTCACCCGAGTTTACCGTACCAAGATGCGACCATGCAACTTTAAGGTTGTGTCAGGAGATAGTATTTGGAGGTCTTTATTTTTTTCACGAGCTGGGATAACTAGCGCAAACCTATACCGTAAACACTCATTACTCGCAATTGACGGATGGAATACTACTATCAGTTCCTCTCAGGAGTATGACTTGATGTTCCGGCTTCTCAAGAATAATGTCAGCATAAAAATGAGTGAAAAAATATGCGCAATAATCTATGAAGAACAAAACTCGGTCTCAAGGCCTTCCGATTTAAAAAAAAGACAGAAGATCGGTGAAAACTACGTCGAATTACGAGTAAGGATAGCGGAGCACTTGAATGCTATTGGGGGGTGGGACAAAAAATTGCGCAAAGATTTCGCAGTATCAATTTACAATATGTTATTGGGACTGAGAGGAGCTTCTGTATCAAGTGCCTCAACCAAGATGAGAAGCCTTAACCTTACGGTGCCAATTCAATATAAGGTGCCTTTAATTTTAAAGCATTATATCAAGCGATTTATCATCAGAAGTATTTAGTGTCATTCAAATAAAAACAAGGATCGAATAATTTCCAGCGTATGATTTATGTTACCCAACCGTTTATGCCTCCTCTTGACGACTATCTTGCTTATATTAAAGATATTTGGCAGAGGCATTGGCTTACTAACAATGGCCCTCTTGTGAATCATCTTGAACTTCGCTTAAAACAATACCTTGATGTTGACCATATGGTATTCGTAACAAATGGAACAACTGCGTTACAGATAGGGCTTAAAGCACTTGGAATGAAAGACGAAATCATTACCACGCCCTTCTCGTTTGTCGCAACAACTAGTTCACTAGTTTGGGAGCATTGTAAGCCGGTTTTTGTTGATATTGACCCTAAAACCTTAAATATAGATCATTCCTTAATTGAAGCGGCCATTACGGAGAAAACAACAGGTATAGTTGCAACTCATGTTTATGGTAATCCTTGTGAGATAGACGAAATACAAAGAATAGCGGATAAGTACAACTTGCGCGTTCTCTATGATGCTGCGCACTGTTTTGGGACGAAGTATAAAGGAAAGTCGATTTTTAGTTATGGAGATGCTAGCGCACTTAGCTTACATGCAACGAAAATTTTCCATACAATAGAAGGTGGCGCTATATTCACTAAATCCCCTCAACTGTTAAAGAAAATTGCTTATATGCGTAATTTCGGATTTAGTAACGTAGACGAAGTGTATGACATCGGAATCAACGGCAAAAACTCGGAATTTCATGCTGCCATGGGGCTAGCCAATCTTCCTTATATTGATGAGATTATGAATTATCGAAAAACGCTTTATAGCTATTACGATCAAAATTTAAGTACCTTAGAAGCAAAAAGAATCGAAATCAACAAGGACTCAGAATTCAACTACGCATACTATCCCCTAATTTTTGATTCGGAAGAAACATTAACAAAAAATGTTGCGGAATTAAATAATAACCGGATTTTCCCCAGGCGATATTTTTACCCTTCGTTAGCGAATCTGCCATATGTAGGGTCTTCAAACACACCAATCGCAAATGATATAGCCAAGAGGGTACTTTGCTTACCACTTTATCATGAACTCTCGTTGGAAGAAGTCAATTTTGTATGTCGTATTTTGTTAAGAGTACAGAATAATTAAAGAAATCGATGTATAAATATTTATGTGAAAAAGAAAAGATATGAATCTACATATACTTGATGACGAGAAGTTCTTTGACCCTTTTGTCCAGAAGCTTGAAGCATTGGGACTGTTAGGTAATAACATTTTTGTGGTAAAAGAATGTGGCTCGCTAAAATATATAAAGCGGCAAGACCTGATTTATTGCAGAATGTGTGATTCTCGGCGGATCGGTAATACAAGACATTATGCAAAGGTCTTCATTCACTGTTTTACGCGAGATCTATTCGAATGGGTATATGATAATGATTTTCAGGAGCTAAATTGGATTATTTGGGGAAAAGACCTTTACCTAACCGAAGACCTATTTGAAAAGCAAACGAAACATATTGTAAAGAAGATTAAAGATCGACGTTCTGCCATTGAACTTCGTTTGACTCGTGCTCGACACTTTTTTCTCAATATTGACTTAAGCAAAGTTTATACAAAGGTGGCGAACGTTTTAACTTGGATAAAACCTGAATATGACTATGCAGTAACCCATATTAAGGGGTTAAAAGCTAATCATTTGGATTTTGCTTACATGTTTGAGTACGATGCCGAATTTATCGTAAGCCAATTTTTGTATAATCGTAATTTTAAACACAAGAAAATTAGTGATTTTAAGATCGTTCTTGGCAATTCGGGTGTTGCTTCCAATAATCATTTAGACGCGTTGGAAGAGTTAAGACAGCTCGGATTTGAAGAAATAGTTATTCCGTTAAGTTATGGTAACGAGAAATATATTAAGATCTTACAAAAAGAAATTGAAAGGAAGCCGTTATTAACAAAAATAACCTACCTTACTCAGTTTTTAACGCTACACGAGTATCTAACCGCTTTTTATAAGTCTGATATATTTGTTAGCAATTCGATTCGACCGCTTGGTATGGGCAACATTTGGATTGCACTTCTTTTGGGTAAGCTTGTTTTCATGAACCCAAAAAATCTTGTGTTCGATTTTTTAAAATCAATGGGACTTCAAGTCTTCGCTATTGGGGAGCTAGAAAGCGTAGAAGATATTGCGCAAACTATAGACGTAAAGGCCAATGTGGACATTGCTATCGATTTTTTATCGACAGCACGAATAGACGCAATGTATAGAAACCTTTTTAGTGCAACTGTAAGAAACACCTCAGAGCTACACCTATGTACATCTACATTATAAATAAATATACCAAATTAAGACTATGAAAACTAAATGCAAAAAGCCTTTGATGATTTTCGTAATGGCAATAATCGCGATTACCTCCGCTTGTACTAGTTCTAGAAAGTTGAAATACTTTCAGGATCTGCCCGAGGTAAAATCGGGAACAGAGTTCGCGATGATCAAATTTGAAGAGGTGAAGATCAAGCCAGATGATATTTTGAATATCCGTGTAAATACAGTAGATCAGGAAGCATCGGAAGCTATTAATAGTGGAAATACGTCAGTACCTGGAAATATTGTAGGAATTGGAACGAGTGTTAACAGTCAAATGGTCTTAGGGTACCTTGTTGGTCAAGATGGAACTGTTGAAATTCCTATTCTAGGCAAGATTGATCTTGCTGGTAGTACGCTTCTGCAAGCGAAGGAAAAAATCCGTGAAATCGCTTCTCAGTATTTTAAGGGCGCTACCGTTAGCCTGAGATTCTCTAATTTTAGGGTTTCTGTATTAGGTGAGGTTGGACGTCCTGGTACCTTTATCATTCCGAATCAACGTGTCTCGGTATTGGACGCTATCGCTTTTGCCGGTGATTTATCAGTGTATGGCCGCCGTTCCAATGTGCTTGTTGTGAGGAAAGATGATGAAGGAAAGGCAGTCGCGGTAAAGATGGATTTAACTTCTAAAGATGTTTTTAATTCACCATACTTCTATTTGAGGCAGAACGATATTGTATATGTTGAACCATCAAAAGCCAAGCTATTAAACGCAGACACTTCTCTTGTTAGATATTTAAGCTTATTAGCATCATTAGTATCGGTGGGTATACTGGTGTTTAGAAATTAATCTCCGTAAAAATTAGGATTATGAAAATGCAAGTAGATAGAGACAACGATAAAAAAATGTCAAGGTTTTTTAAACGCATGGCCAGCTTCTGGTACGTTTATCTTTTAGGAGTTTGTTTCTTTGTTTTGTTGGCATTCGCTTACTTGAAATATTCAACACCTCAATATTTGGTGTCCGGGGTTTTAATGTTAAAGGATCAAAAGAGTATGACGGAGAGTAAAGCTGTAACATCATTTGCAAATGATAACGGACTTTCTTTTCTGCTCAAGCCGACAGAGAACGTAATGAATGAAATGAAGGTGTTGTCTTCTAGAAGTTTAGCACTTGAGGTTGTAAAGGAATTAAATTTGAATATTAAAACGGGAATAAAAAACGGTCCTACATTTAAGGAACTTTTTGATAAAACTCCATTCAATGTATCTGTCAGCAAAATTATTGTCGATTCCGTTAAAGAACGAAACTTTGAAGTCGAAGTTTTGGAAGGTGAGAAGCTCCGTATTATAAGCGAAGATGAAAATTTTAACAAGGTAATTGCGGTCAATAATATCCTTAATACAAAACAATACAATATTGGCATTTCGAAGAAAGAATCGGCGGAATTGCGGATTGGAGAAAAGTATTGGATAAACATTATCTCGGAAAATGCGGCAGCCAACTCATTACTAAATAGTTTTAGTGTAGAGCTAACCGATAAAACTGCTACAACAGCCAACTTACAATTATTCTATCCTGATCCGAAACGGGGCGAGTTGATCCTTCAAACTATAATGAGTAGGTATATAAGTGATAATAAAGATAAAAAAATTAGGTTAGCGGATAGTATGTTGGTGTTTATTGACGACCGATTGAACTTGGTAGCATCTGAATTGACTGATGTCGAAAAGGAGTTGGAAGGATTTAGAAGCAGCAACCGAATTACCGACTTATCTGAGCAATCAAAAATGCTAGTTGGCAACGCGAATGAATATTATAACAGGTTGAAAGACCAGCAGGCTCAATTGAAAGTGATACGTCAACTAGAAGCTTACGTGCAAAATCCTTCGAATAGCCATATACCTAGTTCTACAGTAATCCAAAATGCTGCTTTTAATTCTTCTTTGAACCAGTATAATGTATTGTTGCAAGAATATGAAAAGAAGAAATTATCATATACAGATTCGAACCCCGTAATCATCAACCTTACACAACAGATCAAATCAGAAAGAAATAATCTACTTCAGAACATAGCGTCTTACAAAAAGGAATTGCAAGTGACAAATGAAGAGTTGGGACGGGTAAATAGCGGGTTTAATAGCCAAATAAGCCAAGTTCCAGCCAAGGAAAGGCAGTTTGTTAACTACAGTCGTCAGCAGGAACTTAAACAACAACTCTATGTATATCTATTACAGAAGCGTGAAGAAGCTAATATTGCAAAATCATCTAACGCGGAGCTCGCCAACATAGTTGATGATGCAAAAAGCAGCGAAGGCCCTGTAAAACCCATGCCTTCTGTCATCTATTTAATGGCAACTATGATGGGGCTGATTGTGCCTTTTGGCTTTCTAAATTTGAGAGAATTAACACGTACAAAAATCCAATCTGAATTTGATTTTGAGCGGTATAGTGATGTTGAAATTATCGGAAAGATTGGACATAGTGCTTCCGAACAACAACATGTGGTGGGATCAGGAGCTAGAAACTCAGCACTCTCAGAAGGGTTTAGGAGCTTGCGAGCCAACCTGTACTACGCCTTGCAGTCTAAGCAGTCCAAAACTATAATGGTCACTTCTACTATCAAGGGAGAGGGCAAAAGCTTTATGTCTCTCAATCTAGGTCTTTCTCTTTCATTAACTGGGAAAAGGGTGGTTTTTGTTGAACTTGACTTGCGACAACCTAAGTTGGCAGCGATGATGGGTATTAACGAGCCTGTAGCGGGATTTTCGGAAGTAATTTCAGGCCGTTTAGAGGTGGAAGATTGTATTGTGCAAAGTCCACTTAGCCCGTCATGTTTTCTGTTAAGCGCTGGCATTTCAATCGAGAACCCTGCGGAACTAATTCTTGATGAAAAGGTTGAAGCTTTGTTCGACAAGTTAAAGCATCGATTCGATTACGTCGTTGTTGATTCACCTCCAGTTGGGTTAGTGTCAGATGCTTTTATAATCCAACAATATGTTGAGATGACGGCCTATGTGTGCCGGCATAATTATACTAAAAAAGATCAGTTCGATTTTATTAATGAATTAAATAAAAAGAATCGGCTCAAAAATATGTATTTGATAGTTAATGATATTAATGTAAACAGCTCAGCGTACTATAGCTATGGATATGGATATGGTTACGAAGATACGTTAGAGAGAAAGAACTGGAGAAAACGATTGAAGCTTTAAAGTATGAAAAATGAAAATTTTCCTTTAGAACTTAGTTCTTATGAAGGAGTGGTAAATGAAACATACGGTGTGATGCCATTTTACAGAAGTAGTATCAATTTTGCCGTTTTGTTCTTTCCAATAACATCATTTTTACTTATCCCCTCTGTACAAGGCACAACCATCATAAGTGTACTTATAGCGATTCTTTTTGGGGTTGTATGTGCGTTTCCTGCAGGGAATCAAAAAAAAATGGTCTTAAGAGATTTAAGCGTTTTCTTTTTGATTTATATCTGCTTTAGTATAATCTCTCAATTTCTTAATCTGATCTATGAGTTAAAATTAGATGAGCGAATCGTGCTAATAAATCAGGGTATGTTTTTGGATTACTTTTATCGACCTTCCCATTTGACACAATCTCTCTATTTAATGATCTCAGTTATAATTTATTTGCTGGTTAAATATTACGCCGATCATTCCATTATAGATTATATTTATTGGGCCTTACGTATTTTATGCTTTTACGCGATTTATGAAGTGATCTTTTATATGATAACGGGTAGCCCTGGAGATTTCGTGACCAATAGAAAGTTTGGAGAAACCTCTGCATCTTTGTTTCAAACAACTACTATTGCTGGTATGAGATTTCAGAGGATGAAAGGATATACAGGCGAACCATCAATGTTCACCTTTACTATACAACCTTTTTGGGTGCTAAGTTACGCCTTACGGAGAAAGTTTGATTCTGTGTTATTACTTGTTTGTTTAATTTTTACTTTTTCTACTACCGCATACTTTTCAATCATTGTTTTTTTTATTGCTTGGTTCGTTTACAGAAAACGCTACAAACAAATTTTTTACGTAATGATTGTCGTACTCGCGGTGTTGGCAATACTACAACTGGACGCATTTCGCAGTACATTTGATGCACTTTACGACAGCGTGTTTGGGAATAAGCTCAGCGGCGATAGTAGTTCGTCGCAAGATAGGGGTGGTAAGTTCTCTTATCATCTTGCTTACTGGACCGGGTTACATTTTCCACATAAACTCTTTGGAATAGGATTTGGATATATTCGATCAACGGACTTTATTACAACGATACTTGTAAATAATGGTATCATAGGCTTCCTGGTGTTTTCCTTCTTTATATTGAAGCATACGCGTATTTTTATTCTTCAGCGGGATGTGGCTTTTTGTTATAGTATAGGGCTGTTAATTCTCTATTTTAATTTGATGGCAACGGTCCCTGAGTTTATGTACCCTTCTTTTTGGATTTTTCTAGCGCTAGGCTATATATTGAAAGTTTATTATAAAAACAAATCGGATGCTGTATTTTGAGAAACTCCTTGGGCTTATATTTCTGATATTCTTTTTATCATCGAGTAACCGTGTTAACGGGCAGACAAAGGAAAACAGAGTATTTATTTGGGGAATAAATGGGCATCCTTTTACGCAACAGGCATATAACAAACGTACCTGGGCAGAACAACTTTCATTTTTGAAAGATCTGAAGGTGGATTATTACCGGATTGATGTGCCTTTAGCGAATACAGGGCGATCGAAAAACGAAGCCGCATTTTACGCATTTGTAAGACAACTAAAGTCCATCAATGTGAAACCGATGCCAGCCGTTTTTCCAAGGATTGATACTACTGTAATTGACTCATTGAACACCTATAATTTGTATTATGAACAAGGGAAAACATTTGCAAAAGAATATGGAGACCTAATAGATGTTGTGGAAGTAGGAAACGAGTGGGAAACAAAATTGATAAAAAGCAGAAAGCTTGATGGAACAAGAGCCTCTCACTATGACCTAGTAAAGGCGAAGAAGCGGATGTGGTTGCTGCAAGGGTTTATTAACGGTATGAAGACAGTTAAATCATCTTTACGTGTAAGTATCTCTTTGGGTTGGACGCATTGGTATTATCTAGAGTTGTTAGAAAAGCATCATGTCAACTACGATATTATTGGGTATCACTGGTATTCAGACATGGGGGATATTACAAATGCTAGAAAGCCTTACGGTGATTTTTTGCCGACGCTTAAAGAAAAATATAGAAAGGAAATTTGGGTTACTGAGTTTAATACTCATGCGGGAACAGTAAAGCATTCGTTTGCGTCTCAAAAAGACTATATAGCGAAAAGTATAGAGCGAATTTTGAAGCATAAAGTAATTAGTGGTTTATTTATTTATGAGTTATTCGATCAACCTGCGCTAAAGCCAAGATATCCAGATGAACCGAATTATGGTTTGATATACATGGAAGGAAATCAACGTCGTTTAAAACCTGCTTATTTAATTTTTAGACAATTTATAGCTTCGACGAAATAATAACTAATTTTATTTCTCTCATAATTCATGACAATATATATTAATGGTAAATACCTTACACAGCGACTTACGGGTGTGCAGCGCTACGCTTTTGAGATTACAAAAGCGTTAGTATCACTAGAGGTAGATGTTAAAGTAATTATTCCCTCTTTCTTGGAAACTACTGAAATTGATCTGCCGGGGCATGTATTGTTACCTCTAGACGGATGTAAAAGCATAATACTTTGGGAACAGCTAACTATTGCACGGTTTTTAAAAAACAAAAATGACTATATTTTATTGAACCTTTGTAATATAGGCACTCTTTTTAACAAAAATCAAGTGCTTTGTATTCACGACATGACATATAGGGTAGATCCTAAATGGTTTAGTTGGGCGTTTAGCAAATATTATCAATTTATGATACCAAAACTGGTAAGGATAGCAAGGGAGATTGTAACCGTTAGTGAATTTTCCAAAAAGGAAATAGCCGATCACCTTGATGTGAGTAAGGATCGTATTACAGTAATTTATAATGCACCATCGAATGATTTTGTATATAGCAGTGTCGAAAATATAGTATGTAACAAAGAAGACTTCTTTTTGTTTGTAGGGTCTATGCATCCCAGGAAGAATATAAATCTATTAATTAAATTATTTTCTTTGGAAGAGTTCAGAAATCAGAGACTGGTCGTTGTTGGAGCTAAATCGAAAGAGTTTGCAGAAGTGGATTTCGATTTGCCTACAAATGTTGAGGTATTTGATAAATGCAATGATAGTCAGTTAGCAAGTTTATACCTTCGAGCAAAGGCACTATTGAATCCGTCGATATATGAGGGTTTTGGAATACCGATAGTCGAAGCAATGGCTAGCGGATGTCCTTTGATAATATCTGATATACAAGTTTTTAAAGAAATAGCTGGGGATGGTGCTATTTATTTTAATCCAAACTCTTTAATGAGTTTAAAAAATGCTTTTAATACTTTTTTAAGTAAATCTCAAGAAGAGGTAACCCATATTATTCAATCTAATTTTACACGTAGTAAAGAGTTTACTTGGGAGCGTTCGGCAAAAAAATTATTGGATCTTATAAATAAATCGCAATGGGTTGGATAAAAGAGACAGGACGAGATCTTCGACAGCTGAAAAAAGTTTATGAAATCAATTATTTGCTGGCAGTGTTAGCGAATCGTGGCTTTCACGCACTTTTTGTATATAGATTAAGCAACTGGTTGTATAAAATAAAGATCCCATTACTACCTTTAATATTAACAAGATGCATCCAAATACTTTATGGTATAGATATCGATTACCGATCGTCCATCAGCGGCGGGATTGTGATCATACATGGAGTGGGGTTAGTAATCGGAGAAGGAGTTGTTATTGAGGAGGGCGTGACCCTGTACCATGGGGTTACCTTAGGTAGAAAGAGACAAGGAAAGGTAGTGCCAAATGATGATGGGTTTCCCTCCGTTGAAGCAAACAGTGTAATAGGTGCCGGTGCCAAGTTAATCGGTCCGATAAAAATCGGTAGAGGGAGTTTGGTTGGGCCAAATTGTGTCCTTACTCAAAGTATTGATGCAGAAACTCTGGTGAAAATAAGTCAACAAAGTTATATATTAAAAAATATTCGATCAACTTCAACTAGTTAAGGGTCAAGAAATAAAGTCGACAATCCTATTTGAATAAGGAAAACTTTGATGTTTTAATATCATCACAACTATTACCCTAGTCATTAGTTCGCTTAAATCTTGAATCTTTATAAAGAAGATTTTTAGTCAAATTACAGACCGCAAACATTACTATATATGAAATTAGCAATTGTTCAAGACGATATTGTTCGAAGAGGGGGGGCCGAGCAGGTAGCCTTAAGTTTTCATCAGGCTTTTCCAGATGCACCGGTTTATACACTTGCATATGATCCTCACGCTACATATGAAGAATTTAAACAAGTGAACATTAAAACAAGTTGGTTTGGTAAGCTTGTGAGAAATGAGGACACGATGAAAAAGCTCTTTTTCCCTTTTGGAGTTTGGGCAATGAGACAGTTAGATCTAACTGCCTATGATGTTATACTTCAATCTACGACACATTGCGCTAAGTATATCAAAACAAGAAGTGATGCATTGATCATTACGTACTGCCATACGCCATTTCGCTTAGTTTGGCGATCAGAAACCTACGAGCAGGTGAGAAATGCGTCGTTCTTAAAGAGAATAGCGTTTCAATATGTTATTAATCGTTTGCGAAAAATTGATTTAAAATCTGCGAGAAGGACTGATTGGTTTGTTACAAACTCTAGCGAAGTTGTACCCAGAATTGAACAGGCTTATCATCCTAAGCAACCAATTAGCGTTATTAATCCATCAGTTAAATGCAAAAATTTTTATGTGGATGAAAATCCTGAAGATTATTTTTTGGTTGTCTCCCGATTTGAGCCTTATAAAAAGGTTGACTTAGTGATTGAGGCATTTAATCAAATGCCTGATAAAAAGCTATTGATAGTGGGAAAAGGAACAAAGGAAAATGAATTACGCTCTATGGCAGGACCTAATATTCAATTTCTTAAATCACTAAGCGCTGATGCATTAGCAACGGTTTTTGCGAGATGCAAAGCACTGATATTTCCGCAGCTTGAAGATTATGGTATAACACCTCTTGAAGCAAGTGCTTCAGGCAGACCTGTAATTGCTTATGGTAGTGGGGGCGTACTCGATACTATGATACCGGTTAGTGATATTTCAAGCGCTGAGAGATCGACGGCTCTATTTTTCAACACACAAACAACCGAAGCGATTATACATGCCGTGAGTATATTTGACAACTTTGCTTTTAATTCGGCCTTTATCAGGAAACATGCTGAATCATTTGATGAAGAACAATTTGTAATGAAGATAAAAAAGTTTGTAATTGAAAAGCATAAAGAGCATTGCGAAGCTAAGGTATTCGACTTTGTGAATTAATTCAAAGAGCTCGAGGTGATTATATATTTAGCGTAAAATTAATATAAAAGTTGTGAGAATACTTTTGGTGAATACGTTTTATTATCCGAAGCTCATTGGAGGAGCTGAGGTTTCAGTTCAGTTACTTGCTGAGGGGTTGAAAGAACAGAAGCACGAGGTATTTGTAATAACACTGGGTGCTAAGGATGAAGTGGTGAAATTAAATGGTGTGGTTATAATACGGTTGAAAGAGAGAAATATTTTCTCCCCCTATTCAGGTATAAAGAGAAATCTCATTCAAAAAATAATCTGGTTCTTTATTGACTCGGGAAACCCTTTTTATAATTCCAAATTGGGGAAAATTTTAAAAAGAATTAAGCCAGATATCATTCACACAAATAATATTCAAGGCTTTTCGCCGCATATTTGGAAAACGTTTAAGAATATGGGATTTCCTGTCGTTCATACGATGCGTGACTACTATCTGCTCTGCCACCGCTGTAATATGCACAACAAGCTAGCAAATTGCGAAACATTATGTACGCCTTGCGCTTTTACCCATTATATCAAAAAGAGATATATGGATTATCCGGATGTATTTGTGGGAATATCCAAATTTATTGTCAATAAACACCGAATTTTTGGTGATTTCTCGAAAATGAAACATGCTAAAGTGGTATACAACGCTGTTGATATGCCAAAATCGACCCTTATAAAGGCTGCAAACGAGAAGGTCGTTTTTGGATTTATGGGTAGAATAGCGGAAGATAAGGGGGTCAGTTACCTGGTTGAACAATTACGAATCGTACATGCTAAGTTCCCAGATAGCTTTTCTTTGGTGTTAGCAGGGAAAGGGGATGATCTTTATCTGAACATTATTAAAGAAAAGCTTGACGGTATAATCTGTCATTTTGTTGGCGTAGTAAGTCCTACGGAATTTTACAAGCAAATAGATGTATCCATCGTGCCATCAATTTGGGAGGAGCCCTTTGGTAGGGTTGCGATTGAATCTTTAGCTCATAGCGTGCCAGTTTGTATGTCAAGTAAAGGAGGGTTGCCCGAAATCTTTAACGGCGAATGCGCATGGCTTTTCAATCCCGAAAATGACGAGTTATCGGAAATTTTATTAGAAATAATAGACAATAGGGAGTTGATAGAACAGAAAGGCAAGCTCTCGAAAAAACATGTTGTTCGATTTAACAATGAAAATAATATCACAAACTATCTGCGTCTATATAGTCAAGTAACCAATAAAGAGGATTTACTTCATAAGGATAATCATGATGATATGCACCTTATAGTCTAGCATTTTCCTATGGTGTAAAAAAATAGAGGCCCCTTTTAGAGAGCCTCTACTTAGCAGTGATCAACAGTCTTAAATACTAATAAAAAAATGGCTATCTAGCGAAAGATTTCGCACGGTACTCGGTATATTGTTTAGCCCATTTAAAAATGCCGTAATTAGCTTCCAGTCCGGTCCCTTTTTGTGGTTCGTCGAATAATTGGTAAATGATGGCAGCGCGGACTTGCGGATTATTCCTGCATTTAGCAATGAATGGATCGAGAAAAGCTTTCTGCTCAGCTTCTGAGCGAGTGCCGGTTTTGTTCCGGACACCGACTTCTAGGAACCATATCGGTTTATTAAACTTAGACGATAAAAATTGTGTAATGTCACTGATGTTATGGTTTTTTAAAGCTAAGGACTCCATTTCATCGTACCAATGATATCCAACAATGTCAAATTTAACTCCATGGCGTTCGAGCATGAGAAGGTACTGATAGTGCATCCAGTTGGCGTTAATTATGGTTTTCGCATTTGGATCTTTGGATTTGATACCATCGTTCATCCCTTTTAAATAAGCGGCGACTACTTTGAACTTTTTTTGATCATAATGCGATACTGACGCTCCAGAGAGTGACCCCGATAGAAGGCACCTTAATTCCATTTCGTTTCCGATATTATAATAGGTGAAATCATTCCCATATCGACGGGCAAAACGATCGCCAAGAACACGTCCTCGTTCGTAGGATTGACGCTCAGAGAGATTTATGTCAAAATCTCTTGGATAAAGCATAGGTAGTAACGTAACTCCCGCAGCGTCAGCGGCTTCTTTAAGCGGTTTATACAAATGAGGTACTGTTATATAGCCGTTATCTAATTGAGATTGCACATCAATTCGATAAATGTTCATGCCCATACCTTTTAACAGATTAATTTGAGTTTTCGCGGGTACACTTGTGTAGGGTTTGGTGCCCAGGGGATGACCGTTTACTCCGTAAAAAAAAGTTGACGAACTTTTCCCCGATGTGGACATAGTAGCTGAAGGACCTTCAGTTAGTTGCGTTTCTTCTATTAAATCTTGTTTTGAACATGCGGCAGCCAGTAACAGCGCACTTGCGGTTGAGAAAATAAAAAAGAATTTTTTTTTCATTTAAGTGTTGAATTGTGTAATAATAACGAAACTGAGGCAAAAGAAAACACAACGGTTGGTTGTAAATTGTAAACTCCGCCAAAAGTGAGCGTTATTCGTTACGGTTGGATTAAAAAAATAACGTTGATCACTGCTTAATACTAACGGCTGTGTGCCAAAGAAATTGTACTGCTAGTGTAAATCTGACACGCAAAGATAGATAAAATTTTCTAATTGATAAGTTTTTAAGTATATAAATCGGAAAAATGCCTTAGAATAGGCGTGACTAAACAGTATATAACTCATATAAATCAATCATTTCAAATAAAAGCAATGAAAAAAGAAAGAGTATTAATCACCGGAGCTGCTGGTTTTTTAGGGTCTCATTTATGCGATAGATTCACCCAAGAAGGATTCCACGTCATTGGTATGGATAACCTGATAACAGGCGCCTTGGCTAACGTAGAACATTTGTTTAAATTACCAAACTTCGAATTTCATCATCACGATGTTTCTAATTTCGTACATGTTCCTGGAAAACTCGATTACATTCTCCATTTTGCGTCGCCAGCAAGTCCCATAGATTATCTCAAGATTCCTATACAAACTTTGAAAGTTAGTTCTTTAGGGACTCATAATCTTCTTGGTTTGGCTATGGAAAAAAAAGCCAGAATTCTAGTTGCTTCTACGTCAGAGATATACGGTGATCCTTTAGTTAATCCGCAACCTGAGGAGTATTGGGGGAATGTCAATCCTGTTGGACCTCGAGGTGTCTATGATGAAGCGAAAAGATTCCAGGAAGCGATTACCATGGCCTATCATACTTTCCATGGTTTGGAAACGAGAATAGTGCGAATTTTTAATACCTATGGTCCTAGAATGCGGCTAAATGATGGGCGAGTTTTGCCAACTTTTATTGGGCAAGCATTAAGGGGAGAGGATTTGACCGTTTTCGGCGATGGTTCACAGACGCGTTCTTTTTGTTTTGTGGATGATCTAGTAGATGGAATTTACCGACTACTTTTAAGTGATTACGCACTTCCTTTGAATATCGGTAATCCAGATGAAATTACTATCCGTGAATTTGGAGAAGAAATTTTACGTCTGACTGGTGCGAATCAAAAACTGATATGTAAGCCACTACCAACAGATGACCCTAAACAAAGACGTCCTGATATAACAAAGGCGAAAGAAATATTGGGTTGGCAACCTAAAGTATCAAGATCTGAAGGATTAAAAATTACATACGAGTACTTTAAGCAGATAAAAGATAAAAATCAGCAATTTAAAGATTTTACTCACTTTAATAAACATACAATTTCAGTGAGGTGACGTGAAGGATTTCTCTTTTTTTTACATAGAATATTCTCATGTTTTAAGGTTTTTTCACACTTCTGCTTTCCTTATACGATAATCCACAATAGCGTAACATGTGCTGAGAAGATACGCTAATCGATCTCGATTAGCGATATCTTTGCTTTGTCATTCAACTATGTGTTTTATATGAGCTGTTGTTTATGAGGGCGCTTTTGGGAAATAGCTTTTGGTATTAATAATAATTTCTCTAACACACAAAACATGAACATACTTTTAACGAACACATTTTCTACAGCTAAAATAACAGATGCAAATGGTATAAAAGAGAAAGATACTTGGAATCACTATATTAAAGAGAGTACCGAATTCGACTTTTATCATACGCATGACTATCATTTAATGGACCATGGAGGTGATCCTTTTATTTTTGTTTACCAGGAAGGTAGTCGATTTCTGAGCTTACCTTTTATTAAACGCAAAATCGAACAAACACCATATTTCGATTGTACATCGGTTTACGGTTATACTGGTGCGCTAACCAACATAGATAGAACTAATTTTGTAGACGATGGCTTTATCGATAGGTTTTCAGATGCACTTAAAAAATTCCTGCTAAAAGAAAATATCATTTGCTGTTTTAGTGTGCTTCATCCGTTATTTGATCAAAAAGCAATTTTTAAAAGTATTAAAGATGGGCAATTATTAGACGTTGGGCAGACTGTTGCTATTAATCTTCAAACTTCACTAGAGGAACAACGATCAAAATATCGGCGCCCCATACGGATGAAAGTTAGCCAGTTGAGACGCAAAGGCTACGAGGTGCATCGGGCAGATTCTGAATTACAATTAAGAGAGTTTATCACGATTTATCGAGAGAATATGATAAAGGTGGGTGCGTCTGAAAAGTATTTTTTTGAAGATGAATACTTCGAACGTTTTATGCATGCTACAGATTATCAAACAGAGTTACTGCTGGCATGCTATGAGAATAAAATAGTGGCTGGAGCGATGGTAGTATTAACAAACGACATTATGCAACTTCATTTAGCTGGAACTAGGAGTGAATTCTTTTCGGAGTCGCCAATGAAGCTAATCTTTGATGAAGCTACGCTACTGGGCAGAGCTAGAGATGCTCGGCTTCTGCATCTTGGCAGTGGAGTAGGTGGAAAAGCCGACTCCCTTTTTCATTTTAAAATAGGTTTTTCTGATAACCTATTCGACTTTACGACATGGCAGTTTATCGCTAATGAAACGATTTACAATGAATTGGTTCAGAATAAAATTGAGAGAGGATTAACTCCGAATCCGCTCTATTTTCCGTTATATCGATCTTGTTAATATTTACCTCATCTATCTACTATGAAAACACGTTATTTATACTTATTGATTTTTATTCTCGCTGTAAGCGATCTTTTAATAGTAAACGTCAGTTACCTTGGCACTTTCTATTATTTTGTGGCAGATGATTCTCGCTTGCAAGGAATTTATATGGACGGATTGATTGTGAGCAATTTAATTTGGCTTGTATCATCCTTCTTTTGCAAGTTGTATACTGAGAAGACGGTCCGTCGAATTGATTTTATTTATTCAGCCACCTTAAAAAGCTTTTTATTGCATTTTGCCTTATTTGCCTGTTATACGGCTTTTTTCAAAGAAAAAGCGATTTCTCGCGAATTTCTGCTGGTTATGTATATAGGTTTGTCGCTGTGTCTCTTTGTCAGTCGTTTTTTGGGAACCTTTTTTGAAAACAGACTTTTACGGTATTTTAAGGCAAGCAGGCCGGTCGCGGTGTTGGGAATGAACAAAATGGGACTTCGTTTAGCGGCCTTTTTTGAACAAAAAAAGAATCAGTATGAATTCAATGGCTTCCTAGATGATAGTGAGGAGCTCAGTATTGGCGAGGACGGACGGCTACTGCCTATGGTTTGTCAGCAAATAGAAGTTGCCGCCAAAAGCGGTATTCAAGAGGTATACGTACCCCTTACTCCTGAAAATATGGCGAATGCAAATGTCTTGTTGCGGGAAGGTGAGCGGCAGTGCGTCCGTATGAAATTTGTCCCTGATTTAACTGGAACGCTTGTTACACCATTTAAGTTGAGTTATATGGAAGAATTCCCAGTGATTAGCATGCGGCATGATCCTTTGGAAGAAATTGAGAATCGATTTAAAAAACGTATTTTTGATATTGTTTTTAGTCTATTGGCAATTGTTTTTGTCTTGAGCTGGTTATATCCTATCATCGGACTTATTATTAAGATTCAAAGTCCAGGACCTATTCTTTTTAAGCAAAAGCGTGACGGGCGCAATAATCAGACATTTTACTGTTATAAATTCAGGAGTATGAAGGTCAATAATGAGAGCGATACTCGTCAGGCTACTAAGAATGATGACCGGATTACACCAATTGGTCGCTTCATTAGAAGAACTAGCCTTGACGAACTACCTCAGTTCTTCAACGTATTGTTTGGAGATATGAGTGTAGTAGGACCAAGACCTCATCCACTTTCTCTTACAAAGCAGTATCGTGAAATAATTGATCAGTACATGGTAAGGCATTTTTTGAAGTCAGGGATTACGGGCTGGGCGCAAGTGAACGGTTTTAGAGGCGAAACTAAGGATCCCGAGCTCATGAGAAAACGCGTAGAGTACGACGTTTGGTATTTAGAAAATTGGTCTATTTGGCTTGATGTCAGAATTATTTTGCAAACTGTAATCAATATGATTAAAGGCGAGGAAAATGCTTATTAATACGCATCATTCTTCAGTTCATTGAGATACATTCTACAGAAAAGCCGGTTTATCTAAAAGCCGGCTTTTTTCTGTAGAAAATGTACGGATAAATTTGTTGTTCAATTTAAATCCGAAACATTTAACTCAGATGATTGAAGTACCATATGCTCATTTCTCTTGAGATACTACAGCGTCATTTCAGGAATATTAATATAGTAAATAAAATAGAACCCGCTTACTATATTACTATAATTTCTTTCTCAATATATTAAACATTGAATTTTTGGCTAACTTGTTTAATAAAATGCCCCTAGCAACATGTTGCTAGGGGCTAATGCATTTCTACTTAGAATAGCTGTTTCGGTAAGCGATTAATCTCTACAAGGACAATGTAATTCAATACTCCCTTGGCGGCTAGCCGCTGTTTTCGTCTCTCCGTTCTCTTTATACTGTATATCGGAATTGTCAGTCGATACAATAGACCAGCTCATCGTCTTTTCAGTGAATGCGGTCACTTCATATTTGTCTAACTTTCCCGAGTCCCAGGTAATATTTACATAGTCTTTTTTATCCTCTCGCGAAATATTCCAAGCTCCTGAAGTCAGCTTATTCGTAAACTTGTCTAGTCGTGTCACCCGATGATCGTCCGGAGTTGCCTCGTTAGGTCTAAAGTTATACTGTATACTTTTATTTCTAAAATCTTCGTATACTTTACTGCTTTGATAGACAGTGGTTCCATCACTCGCTTTGTACTCGTATTTTTCCGAAACGGTATTCCATACCGTGCGGATAAGCGTTTGATCGATGGTTTTCGGGATTTCTACTCCAGGATCCTCTGTTTTATCACATGATAAAATGAATAATACCAATGGTAAAAGTAAAATGCGCTTTGACATAATAATAGATGTTTTTAATAATTTAATTACTCTCCAAATTTCGCAAGTATATCCTAAGAAAATGGGCGTAAAAGCGGATTGTATAAGGAAATAGGAAATTTTGGGTATGAAAATATGGGAATTAATAAAGTACTTGTTGGGCACTGTGTTGCACTTGTGCTTAAAATGGGAAAATAGAGCCATACATTTGAAGTATTTTTCCTATTATAGTGATAGTTTATTTTTTGTGTTATATCTTTAAAGAAAAAAATCAAAGGTATTTGAAAGATTGGTCGAGACGGGCAAAAACCACATTTGTTAATCTTTAGAAATCTTCAATAGATGGAACGAGATTTGTTAGTTAAGCAACGTATTTTATTTAAAAGGTGGTAAACATATGATGAAAGGAACTATCGGTATAGTTGACGATCAACAATTGTTCTTGAAAACTGTAGGTATGTTTGTCAATACCTTCCCGGATTTTGAAGTGATATTATATGCATCTAATGGACCCGACTTATTACAGAAGCTAAAATCTCAGAACCCCTTACCTGACATTCTGTTGATTGACGTTAACATGCCTGAAATGGAAGGAGCTGAGATTGTTTCAACGATTAGGAAGACATATCCAAGTATTAAGATGGCAGCACTCTCCATGATGGAGGATTCGCAAAACGTAATTAGGATGATTAAGGCAGGGTGTTGTGCTTATCTTTTGAAAAATATGAATCCCAATGAACTGGAATTGGCATTAAAGGAAATTTTACTACGGGGATTTTATAATACCTATGTGACAAATATGTGTTATCAGGAGATGTTTAATAAGGACTCTATAGATTTGAAAGATAGAGAGCGTGAGTTTTTAGAACTAGCATGTAGTGACTTAACCTATCAACAAATAGCGTCGAAAATGTTTTTGTCAATCAAGACGATCGACGGCTATCGAGCAGCTCTTTTTGAAAAGTTCCAGGTTAAAAGTAGAGTAGGTCTCGTATTGGAAGCTATCCGGCAGAACGTTATATCTGTATAATTAGCCAGCCGTACGTATAGGATTTTTCCTGTTTGATTTTACGGCTTTTCCCTTAATATAACTAAAATAATAATTGTTAATTTGTGCGGCAAATTAACGCGTTAATGAAGATGAAACCAACGTGTTTCAGTGTGTGGAACGTGTTTTTTTAAGTTTGGTGCCATTTAAGGTCATTATCGCGGAGTTGATTGTTCTTTGATTTGCAGATTGGTCGTTAATTTCTCGAGGGAATGGAGGATGTCTTGCATTGTTAAAACTTCCGAACGGATACTTCGGATTTCAGCTGCTGTATTTAGCATGGTTTCCTTCCGGTATGAAGATGTCGTTGATAATGTCGAAATGGTTGATAGATCTATATCAGACAATTTAGTGCCGTCTTGCGGAGATGAAACTTTGATGTCGCTCCCGAGATCAGTAAAGGGTTGGTGTTCCAGATTGTTTTCTACTCGTGCTATGTAACCGTTGGCAAACACTTCTAAGGACACGGATATGTTATTATAAATACCATCATAAATGCCTTCGATAGAGTTTTGTTTATTCTCTGCGTACATCGTCCTGCAGAATCCCAATCCAATTAAACCATTTCTAATACTGATCATAAAAAAAATACCTATTGCAAATATAAAATATCTTTATTCGCATTAATCGATATGAAGAATATTTTAATATTTTGTGTATCGATAACTGTGCCAATTGCCAATGAAGAAATAAAGGAAGATTGTATTTTGTATAAGATCGATCTGTATATTGATAAATGGCATGATTCTTTGTGATTTAAATTGCTTAAGTTTGACATTAAAAAGAACTTTTACGTCCAACCGTTATGAAGATTTACGTTTTTTTAGAATATTTTTAATGAAGGATTTGAGGATAAAACAAACACCAGGGAAATCTTTTATCGATCTGAAGCCTACAAAGGACGATCATATAAGGCAGAACAATTTGTTACTGTCGGTAAATGAATGGTCTGGTGAAGGAAGTAAAGTATGCAGTATATATTTGAATATCGAGCAAACGAGCGTGCTTTATGAATATTTGAAATCTTTTTTAGAAGAAAAGGGCGAGGTACTTGCTTACCACCATCAAGAAATAAAAGAAAAAAAGCGTATGTTGAATGATGTTTACGAAGAATCTAAAGACAGCGGCTTGATAACAAGCGGGCAGATCAATAACTTGAGTAAAATAGGAGTTCCGATTGTGTCGCTACTGGCAAAAGATCTTCAAGTCCCCGCGCACGAGATTATAGCAATAGCAGAAAGCAATCCGTTGCCCTTTGCTCTTTTGAACAAACATTTCCGAACTTGTTGGGAATCGGTTCTAACAGAACCTCTTCCTTCCAATTATTTGTTCTAAAAAATGAGTATAGAAAAAATGTCAACAAGCGAAGTGTTAAAATAAAAATTATAGTTGTTACATCTTTACTTGTGCAAATAACATTTCATAAAAATGGACAAAGAAATAAACCGAGTTGATCAGTATGAATGAAGAGATAAAAATTTTATACTTGGATGATGAAGTGAACAACTTGGTTGCATTTAAAGCATATTTTCGACTGGATTATCAGATTTTTGTTGCTGAAAATACAAACGAGGCACTTAAAATATTGGAAGAGCACCCTGATCTGCGAATTATATTTACAGATCAACGGATGCCGGACAAATTGGGTACAGATTTTCTGGATGAGATTCGAGTAATTTATCCGTTACCGGTTAGAATTCTGCTAACAGCTTATACGGACGATTTAAATACCGCAATAGATGCGATAAACAAAGGTAATGTTTATCGTTATGTGAAAAAGCCGTGGTCGGTTGAAGCAATTTCAGCTGTTATAACCGATGCCAATAGGTATTATTTAACGAACTCATTGCTATCTGTAAAGAACAGAGAATTAGAACAAGCTTATAACGAACTGGATAAATTTGCTCATAGTGTAAGCCATGATATCCGTGGGCCGTTAGCAGGCATAATGGCCGCTGCTCAGCTGGCACAAGATATAAGTGATCTTAGTGAAATTGGTGAACTTTTGCAAATAATAGTCAATTCTGCCGAAAAGCTTGATCGCTATATTTTGACAATACACGACTATTACAGTGTCCGGCGAGGTGAGTTTAATATCATGGATATCGACCTTAACACCTTAGCTGACGATCTGCGGGTAATGTATGAAGCTATTGCGAACGCGAAAGGCATCCGATTTACAATAACGATCAATAACTCGGATGTTTTTAGGTCGGATGAGGTTTCTGTAAAGTTAGTGTTGAATAACTTATTATCTAACGCCTTTAAATATCAAAAGAAGGATTACAATTACAAGTATGTGCACTTGGAAATGGGAGTAGAGCGAGGTGTTGCTACTTTTGTTGTAAAGGACTCCGGAATAGGTATTCCGGAAAAATATCTAGGCGAGATTTTTAAGTTGTTTTTTAGGGCTACTTTGCTCGAGGCTGGTAGCGGGCTCGGACTTTATAACGTTAAGAATATTTTAACGAAGTTAGGAGGGCAGATAATAGTGAACTCTGTTGAAAACGTTGGTACTGAGTTCGTTGTGGCCATTCCGACAAAGTGATTTAATGTTAGATGGAAAATTTGAATTGAATATTAATGTATTGTTAGATAAATGAAATATCCTTTTATAGTTATTGATGATAGTCCGATCGATTGTCTCATTGTAAAGAAAGTGATTGGTTTTAGTGGAAAGAGCTCGGACGTAAAGGTTTTTAATGACGCTACACTTGCCCTTCAATACATAGAAAGTAACGAAGAAAGCCTAAGCGCGTCTATTTCTTTTATAACATTGGATATTATGATGCCGATCATGAATGGTTTTGAGTTTTTAGATAAATTTATAGATCTGCCAAAATCAATTCAAGAGCGCTATAAAATCATTATTCTCTCCTTGTCTAATAATGAACATACAATAAAAAGATTGCAGAAATACAAGGTAATAGAGGCCATTGTAGAAAAGCCTATTACCATGGATAAATTCGCTGCGGTCATCGGGAAATTTCAAGAGTAACGAAGATCGTTCATCAGATCTTGCATTATCTATATAATATAGGTGCTATAAAATCATCAAATGGGAGAAACACGACAAGAGGCCGTCGGGAATAATTTTCGGCCTATTATTTTTAGAAGAAGGCATCTTGAGGATAGCAAAGAAATGGATAAGTTATTGGCAATTGAAGGAGCCGTACAAATAATCGATACCATTGATATGCAGTTAGCTGAATTGATCAAGATCGAAAATCCGTCAGAGGGTTTCGATGAAAAGAAGCTCAGAACATATATAGATGCTTATATATATCCATCTTCATCTTTTGATTTTGGCGCATGGGTTTATTATCCCTGGTTAAATAAAATTATACATTTATTGGATGAGCCTGAATTTGTAAAGGTTAGGACCAGCAGAAATATATATAAGATTAAGCCTGAAGAGATCAATGTGCTAAAGGAAAAGAAAGTAGGAATAGTTGGATTATCCGTTGGGCAAAGTATAGCATTGACTTTAGCAATGGAGCGGAGTTGCGGAGAGCTACGCTTGGCCGACTTCGATTCAATTGAATTAAGTAATATGAATCGTATCCGTGTTGGTGTACAGGATTTAGGACAGAGTAAGGTTATTACTGCTGCAAGACAAATCGCCGAGTTAGATCCGTATATCAAAGTGCTTTGTTTTACGGACGGTTTAGATACCGGCAATATGGACCAATTCTTACTCGAAGGAGGAAAACTAGACATGCTGGTTGAAGAATGCGATGGTATTGACATTAAAATTATTAGTCGACTGAAAGCAAGAGCATATGGTATACCGGTAATCATGGATACAAACGACAAGGGTATGTTGGATATAGAGCGGTTTGATTTAGAAAGAGACCGCCCCATTCTTCATGGACGACTTCAAAAAATAGAAGGTTATACCATTCAAGACATGGAAGTACAACTAAAAGAACTGGACCTTGAGCAAAAGATAGCGTATTTAGTGGATATAATAGGTTTTGAAAATGTTTCTGAAGCAATGAAACTATCACTCCATTATATGAAAAAAACCATCATTGGATGGCCACAGTTGGCCTCAGCTGTCACGTTGGGCGGCGCAATGGTTACTGATGTGGTAAGACGGGTGTTTCTTGATCAATTTAATGATTCAGGGCGGTATTTTGTTGATTTCGAAGAGTTAATTCATAACACTAAAGTTGATTAACTATGATCCATATACGAACTTTTAGAGCACCAGATGATCCGGAAGCATGCGAAAAGTTCATAATTGGACATAGAAAATTATTGGAAATTTTTGGCATTAGCCAGATTACTTCTAATCGGCAAGATTGGGTGGACGATAGGGATACTATTGTTATCTTAGTAGAAAATACGGAAACAAAAACGGTATATGGCGGTGCTCGCGTCCAAATGGCCAATAGTAAATATGCGCTGCCTATAGAAACTGCAATTGGAAGATATGATGCTAAAATATACGACCTAATACAACATGACCAAGCTCGTGGAGGAACTTGCGAAATTTGCGGATTGTGGAATTCAAGGGAAGTAGCTGGTATGGGAATCGGTAGTTATATTCTGTCGCGAGTTGGGGTCGCAATCACAAAGCAGCTGCCAGTTGTTAGTCTTTTTGTACTATGTGCACCTATTACAGTTAAAATGGGAATCCGATTGGGTTGTAAGGTAGAAAAGACGTTGGGGAACAATGGATTGTTCTACTATCCAAAAGATGATTTAATTGCGACCGTAATGCGTATGGAGGACATAAATGACCTGTCGTTAGCAACAGATCTGGAAAGGGAAAAAATTTTGTCTTTGCGAGACAGGCCCCACCAAGAAGTACTGGAGCGAGGCCCGAAAGGTGAGTATCCTGTCACTTATGATCTCGTTATTCCAAATTTTCCTTAGTCATGTAACATAAAAAAGACTGAAAGCAATGAAAAACGTTAGTATCTTTTCGAAATTCAGAACTTTTTTAATACCTCTTGTCGTGCTGTTATGCCTTTGCAAAATAGGTCATACCTTCCAGCACGACCGTATAGTCAGATTTAGTGATGCGAGTAGCGAACTTTTATTAAATCGTCATATTTCTATTTTTAAAGACGCTTCAAAGAAGCTGCCTATTAATTCCGTTAAGCAACAAAACTTTGCAGGTTATCCAAAAGACGGTATTATCAATTTAGGAGCAACAAAAGACAGGGTGTGGCTAAAATTTACCGTTCAAAATGATACCGACGATGAAGATTTATATTTATTATTGCAGCAAGCAACAATTGATGAAGCCATTTTATTCCTTGAACATTCGAATGGTGACGTTTTAATCGATACTTTAGGAAAATATAAACCATTTGAGGAAAGAGCGGTTTATGCGCCCGATTACATCTTTCCAATCAATGTGAAAAAGGCAAGTAACGCAACCATTTACCTCGGCGTTTCTTCAAACGATCAGATGCAGTTGCCTCTCTATATCGGCAGCAAGGAAGTCATCTCGACAAAAATGTCAACGAAAAACCTTTTGTTCGGATTGTATGCAGGGGCAGTGTTGATCATGATGCTGTATAATCTATTTATTGGCCTTTCTACACGCAACGGCAGTTATATCTATTATATTGTTTATATATTCACTGTAGGACTTACGCAGGCAATGTTTCAAGGATATGCTTATATGTATCTTTGGTCCAATAGCCCTTGGATGGCAAGTCGAAGTTCTATTATTATTCCCTTCCTTTCCGGTTTAGCCACGATCGCATTCATCAAGACTTTTCTACATACGAAAACAAATACCCCTAAACTCGATAAAGGAATTAACGTAATCGTTATTTGCTATTTCGTAGGTTTATTCATTGGCCTATTCGATGTTTTTCAGGGGGCCATCGTTTTGCAAACAATGGCCTCTTTGGGCATTATATATGTGATGTATGTCGTTAATCAGATCCGTAAAAAAGGATATAGACCGGCAGTTTTTTTTCTAATTGCTTTTACCTTGTTTTTTTCCTGTGTTATAGCGTTTGTTCTCCGTAATTTTAACCTAATTCCTTACAATGGATTCACCGCTTATATTCTAGAGATTGGTTCGATTGTAGAGATTTCATTACTTTCTTTTGCATTGGCTGATCGGATAAATTTCTATAGAAAAGAGAAGGAGGCATCGCAAGCGCAGGCGTTGCGAATATCACAAGAGAATGCGAGAATTATAAGGGAGCAAAATCTATTATTGGAAACGGAAGTTGATAAACGAACCAAAGATCTGAAAAGAACTAATGAGAGTTTAAATGAGGCCATGTACAATTTAAAGCAAGCTCAGGCTCATTTGGTTGAATCCGAAAAACTAGCTTCATTAGGTATGTTAACTGCAGGCATTGCTCACGAGATTAACAACCCAATAAACTTTGTAACCGGCAGTATAAAGCCTTTAAGTAGAGATGTGGATCAATTAATTGAGGCGCTGAAGGTTGTTGAGGAAATAGCATTCAAGGATATTCCCGAGGAGTCAAAGATTGCCGAGCTGGAGAGTTATAAAGAAGATATTGATTTAGCGTTCTTAAAAGAGGAGATTCAGTTATTATTAAAAGGGATACAAGAAGGGGCTTTTAGAACAGCGGAGATCGTAAAAAGCTTACGGGTTTTTTCAAGGGTGGACGAAGACGACTTAAAACTGGCAGATATTAATTTGGGACTTGAATCCACTTTAGTCATCTTAAACAGCATGTTTAAAGATAGGATCAACGTTAAAAGACATTACGATGAAATTCCATATGTGGAGTGTTTCCCGGGAAAGCTAAATCAGGTTTTCTTAAATTTGCTAACCAATGCCTTCCATGCCATTGACCAAAAATTCAAAGGAAAGCAAGGAGGGAAAATCACTATCAAAACGTACTATAAGGACGATTTGGTATATATTTCTATAAAAGATAATGGGGTAGGGATAAAAGAAGAGTTGAAAGATAAAATATTTGACCCCTTCTTTACAACCAAAGATGTAGGAGAGGGAACGGGATTAGGTCTTGCAATCGTTTCACAAACGGTGGCGAAGCACCATGGTAGTATCTCCCTGGTTACTGAAGAAGGTAAGGGATGTGAATTCATTATTAAGATACCCACAGTTCAACCAAATGATAATCAACTAAACAACGAAAATGTCCAATCAGGAGAGGAGTTTCTGTCGAAGTAAAAATTCCAATTGTTCATTGGTAATGGACAATAACTGATTCTCATCTTTCATCTTTTTCTTTTCCAAATATAACTGATAGGCTTTTTGAATTGTACTATCCAACTCTTCTTCATTCCAAGGTTTGGTGAGATAATGAAAAATCTTTCCCTTATTAATAGCATCAATAACAGCAGCCATATCCGTATAGCCGGTTAAAAGGATGCGAACGGGGTCGGGGTGTGTCTGTATGATCTGCTCGAGGAATTCAACACCGGTCATCCTAGGCATTCGCTGATCGGTTATGATAATATCAAACTCTAGATTCTTAAGTTTTTCAATCGCCTCTAAACCACCAATGGCTGTTTCAATTTTATATCTGGTTCTAAAAGTAGCTTTGAAAGAGATCAAATTGTGTTCCTCGTCGTCGACAAAAAGGATTCGAATTTTCTGCGGTTCCATAACAATCCATTTAATAAGTGTACCTTAACAATTCTTCTGCCAAGACGGCTCTAAAAAGAAAAAAATGCTGCAATTTCGAGTCGATTATATTTTATGTATCGATCAAGTGCTATGCATCACCGTTAACTTCGTTAAATGTAGAAAAATATAGTGTATTAACTCATGTTTTCCGAAAACGAGCAAAATAATTTTGAAAGAGCTATCTTGCAAGATTAAAAAGCAAATGTTGACAAATTATGGAGAAAATCAAAATTTTAGTGGTGGGTTGCGGTAATATGGGGGCTTCACATGCCAAAGCCTATCATTCGATGGATAAATTCGAGATTTGCGGATTGGTTTCCACCGGTAAAAGTAAAGAAGTGCTAAACCGGGAACTAGGTGGTTTGTATGAGCTATATGACAAATATGAAGAGGCCTTGCGTTTAGCAAAACCGGATGCTGTTTGCATAGCTACTTACCCCGATACGCACGAAGACTTTGCGATTAAGGCTTTTCAAGCAGGATGTCACGTTTTTATCGAGAAACCTTTAGCAGATACCATTGATGGAGCAGAAAGGGTAGTGGCTACAGCCAATAGATATAATAAAAAACTAGTTGTCGGTTATATTTTGCGCTATCATCCTTCTTGGGAGATGTTTATTGAGCAAGGGAGGAAGCTTGGTAAACCCTTGGTAATGCGCATGAATTTAAACCAGCAAAGCCACGGTTACATGTGGAAAGTACACCAAAATTTAATGAAAAGTTTAAGTCCTATTGTCGATTGCGGTGTGCATTATATTGATGTTATGTGCCAAATGACAGATGCGAGGCCTGTTCAAGTAAGTGCGATTGGCGCAAGGCTAACTCAGGACATTCCTCCGGATAATTACAATTATGGCCAGCTGCAAATTAAATTCGAAGACGGATCAGTAGGTTGGTATGAGGCGGGTTGGGGACCGATGATAAGCGAGACGGCCTTTTTCGTAAAAGATGTAATTGGGCCGAAAGGCTCTGTATCGATCGTTGCGAAGGAAGCATCAAAAACCGGAAAATCCGATGCCGTAGAGTCGCATACAAAGACCGAGTCTCTTAAAATACATAACGCTCAATTAGATACAGATTACAACTTTGTTCACAGAGATACTTTGGTTAATTTGGAAGATGAACCTGATCACCAAGAGTTGTGTAATAGGGAACAGCGATTTTTCTTGCAGGCTATACTTGAGGATTTAGATTTAACAAAAGCTAATATCGACGCCATCAATAGCTTACGGATTGCTTTGGCATGTGATGAATCCGTAAAAACAGGAAATATTGTCCGTATGTAAGGTGTATTCACGTACAAAGTTATTCCTTCATTTTATTATAATAAATGGTTTAGAGGTTTCCATAGATAATTTGAGAATAAATGTGATGTAAGGCAACATAAAATGTACGTTCGGGGAAGAATGGTTGGTAGGCGTCCTAAATAACTTTAATATTGTTCTCGCTGAAATAAGATTTTATTAACTAAAGCGGTGACAATATGTTGTTTAACTCCATCAGCTTTGCTGTTTTTCTACCAATTGTTTTCATTCTCTATTGGTTTGTTGTAAACAGGTCTCTTAAGCAACAAAATATACTTTTGTTGATCGCAAGTTATTATTTTTATAGTTGTTGGGACTGGCGCTTTTTGTTTTTACTTGCTTTTTCTACTTTTCTCGACTACTTCTCCGGCTTGGCAATTCATCGTGCCGAAAGTCAGAAAAGTAGAAAATTTTGGCTTATTTTAAGTATAGGAATCAATCTAGGCTTTCTCGCATTCTTCAAATATTATAATTTTTTTGTAGAGTCGTTCGCTGATCTCGTTGGCCAGTTTGGGTTTAATCCGAATATATCGACGTTGAACATTATTCTGCCTGTTGGCATCTCTTTTTACACCTTCCATGGATTATCTTACGTACTGGATATTTATAACAGAAAGATCGAACCTAGCACGAATTGGGTGCATTACTCGTTGTTTGTCAGTTTTTTTCCGCTCCTGGTAGCGGGGCCAATCGAAAGGGCCACGCATTTGTTGCCTCAAGTAGAGAGAAAGCGGAACTTTGATTATACGCGAGCTGTTGACGGATTGAGGCAAATTCTTTGGGGCTTTATTAAAAAAATCGTTATTGCGGATAATTGTGCGGAATATGCAAATATGATTTTCAACAATTCATCCGCTTACTCCAGTGGCGTGCTAATCATAGGCGCTGTTTTATTCGCATTTCAAATCTATGGCGATTTCTCTGGTTATTCTGATATTGCCTTAGGGGTGGCACGGCTGTTTGGTTTTGAACTTTTAAAGAACTTCAACTTCCCTTACTTTTCGAGAGATATTGCCGAATTTTGGCGCAGATGGCATATTTCCTTATCGTCATGGTTTAAGGATTATCTATATATACCCTTAGGAGGCAGTAGAGGAGGTCTATGGATGAGCATACGCAATACATTTATCATATTTTTAGTAAGTGGATTCTGGCACGGCGCGAATTGGACGTTTATAGTTTGGGGCGGATTGAATGCGCTCTTCATTATGCCGTCTATAATTTTCAGGACGAACCGGTCGAATCTCGATATTGTTGCTAAGGGACGTTTGTTCCCTAATTGGCGAGAATTGCTCCAGATAGCAACTACGTTTATTTTAACGGTGCTGGCGTGGATCTTTTTTCGAGCCGCAAGCCTCGATCATGCCTTTAGTTATATTGGCGGGATATTTTCACATGTTGGAGATGGATATATTCCTTTACAATCGAACGAGTTAAGAGGTACCTTCATTTGCTTCCTGCTCATTATACCATTTGTCATGATAGAATGGCTTGGGCGAGAACAGAATTATGCAATCGAAAAAATCGGCTTTATTTGGCCGAGAATCATAAGATGGTCTTTCTATTCTATCATGCTCTTTGTCATCTTGATGTATATGCAAACAGGAGGAACAGAGTTTATATATTTTCAATTTTAACATGAAAAAGTTCTTCATATCCTTAATTGCTTTTGCTGGAGTCGCATGCATTATTTGTTGCTTGGGAATCATCGCTTTTGGACGCTTTGTTCCCTTTTCCGTTCGATCAAACTTACCTTATGTTTTGGGCGGCGTGGGGTATTCTTACACAAGATTTAACGAAGCGAAAGAAATTGATAGAAATGTAGATGTGCTTGTTGTGGGATCCTCTCATGCTTATCGTGGTTATGATCCTCGAATTTTCGAGCAATATGATTGGAAACTCTTTAATTTAGGCTCTTCCGCACAAACACCTGTTCAAACTGCATACCTATTCGATAAGTATATTGCTAAATTCAGACCTAAATTGGTTGTTATTGACGTTTACCCCGTTCTGTTCAAATCCGATGGGATAGAGTCGGTTATAGATTTGGTTTCAAATGGCGAGCTTGATGAAGAGCTCGTACGTTTAAGCGTTGCTCAAAATAATATCAGTGTGTATAATACGCTGTTTTATAGAGCTTTTGCAGATGCTTTTGGATTCAATAAAGGTTTTGTTGAGAAGAATCCAAGCAGCACCGGCGACTTGTATGTTTCAGGTGGATATGTAGAATCAAAGGGCCGTTTCAAAGGAAAGAAAGAATTTAAAGCAACGAGTTATTCTTTTCTGCCAAATCAGGTCGATGCGTTTGAACACATCATTGCGAAAATGCGGCAACGGAATATTCCCTATATCATTCTACAATCGCCTATTCCGCAGGCGAAATATGCACGTGTTACCAATAATGCCTATGCTGATGCATTTTTTTCTAAATATGGCTTTTATAGGAATGCGAATGAAGTATTAAAGTTGCCTGATAGTTGCTTTTTGGATGAAAGCCATTTAAATCAATGGGGTGTTAATCGATATAATGAATATGTGGTTAATTTGATAGAGGAAAAGGGGTATTTGAACGTGAAGAAGAGGGAATATCGATTCGCTTCTAAATACGAATGATAAAAAGTCCCTCAGTTCTTGTCGAGAAGACTGGCGGATTGCTTATTCCTGGCTTCTTTATAAAAAGTAAGAAGAAATATAACAGAATCAATAAAGATTATAGGAAAATCTTCAAAATGATCGTTTTCTTATCATAAACTCATCGTAAATACTGCGTAAAATTTACGATCAATTTACGATAGATTTACGATGAATTTACGACAACATTGAATATTAATCAGGTTTCTTTATTTTTTCTAACGATGTTTTAAGTAGCTTTTATTGTGAAAAAAGGAAAAAAGAAGGGTATAACGAACCTCAATTGATCTACGATTAGGAAACACTGAAAATAAATCCAACGCCATACACGTTTTCAATATTGACGCGAGTGGAATGTGTCAAGGCCTTCCGAAGTCTGGAGATAAAGACATCTAGGCTTCGTCCCAAGAAATAATCATTTTCACCCCATAGATGCAATAAGATTTCTTCTCTTTTTAAAATACGATTGCTGTTGAGGTGTAAATACTCCAGTAGCTCCGCTTCCCTTAGGGTAAGTGATACTGCTTTTTTATTTGGCAACGATAACTTCAATAACTCCTTTTGAAAAATGAGATCACCGATTTGCAACTCACCGGGAAGTATTTCAGGGCGTATTTCTTTATTATTTCTCTTAATGATGTTTTTTATTCTTAATACCAGCTCGTCAATGTCAAATGGTTTGTTGATATAATCGTCTGCTCCAATATGGAGTCCGTGTATGCGATCTTTTTTTTCATTTCTTGCTGTTAGAAAAAGAAACGCTTGGGTTTTATTCTCTTTGATTATCTTTTCCGCCAGTTCAAAACCATTGTAATCAGGTAACTGTACATCAATGATGAGCAGGTCATAACTGTGACTTTGTTGATAATGTAGAAGCGCTTCATGAGCACTCATGCACCAGATAACATTAAAGTTCATGAACTCTAAATACTGTTTGACAACATTTCCAAGATCTTGTTCATCTTCCACGAAAAGTAAACTATGTTTCATAAGCCTGTATTATTGGTATGATAGGGGATAAAGATACAAAATTCACTTCCTACACCAATTTGACTTTGTAAGTGTAGTCGCCATCCGTGCGCTTCTAACGATTGTTTCACATAAAAGAGACCTAAACCTAAACCACCGGTTTGTAAATTATGCTTTCCACGGTAGAATTTTTCAAAAATATGTGAAATCGTACTCTCTGCCATTCCAATGCCATTATCTTTGATTGAAACAGTTAAGTGTCTTTCCTTCCAATCCGTTATTACGGTAATATTTTTGATAGCAGCGTTATTGTACTTTAACGCATTGTCGAAAATATTGTAGAGCATTGTGGTAAAGAGAAATCTATTTAGCAGGACGATCGAGCCAGATGTAAAAGCAGTGTATCGAATTTGAACTTTCTCCGGGGTTTTCAATTCATAATCGTTTATAATTTCTTCTAACAATTTTTCCAAGTCATGTGATTCTTTTTCAATATTTTCTTTACTCATCGAAGTGATATCCAATGCTTGATTGACTAAGGTTTGAAGGCGGTCTGTCTGCCTTTTTATAATGCCTGTTAAGGTGTTGACTCGTGTATAATTCGTTATGATGTCCGGGTTTTGCAGGCTTTTGTTCGCTACAAGAATAGCTGAAATGGGTGTGTTGAACTCGTGTGTAATACTGTTCAGAAAATCAGACTTCATATCCGCCAATTTTTTTTGTTTCAGCCAATTCCTATACGTAAAGTAATAAATGAGCAACACAAAGGCTATGGACATCAAAGACAAGCTTAGGGTAGGGACCATCTGTTTTAAAATCGCTATTTGCCTATTATATTGGTCAACGTATAAACTGAAGCTAACTTGTAGGGTATTGGGCGAGGGGTCTGAAATGCTGATGCTTGTGACCAAATTTTCCCGATTAGCGAAGGACAAATCACCATCAATCAGCATCCCTTGGCTTACCTCACGAATATTAACCGGAGCATCGCCAAAAACACCTTTATGGTATATCGGTATATAGCTAATACCATCGAAAGTAATGGCGATATTGTTTAAAATAAGAAGGAATTGTAGATCGTTTGTCAGTGCAAGTTGCGTATGGATTGCCCGAAATAAACTATCCATTGTGCTATAGCGGGTAAGATCTTTGTATAGCTCTTCACTGACCTGCTTTTGAAAGGCTTCAAATTCTTTTGGCCCGTTGGTGTAAAGTTCTTGGAATTTCACCAGGTTATTGTCTATATGTTGCTTCAGGATTTTCGCACCACCGGGAAATAAGACTTCATTCCGAATCGCCTGTTTGTAAGCGTCGTTGATAAGTTCTTTTTCATCTAGATTATATTGGCGATTCTTCAGCTCATAGGTGTTGTATATGAGTTTTGCCTGAACAACAATGAGAATGGCCATACAGCAGATAGCAATCGATCGATATAAAATGATCGACGGTAACAACAATCGATTAATCTTTTCTTTAACCATTTGATTTTCGTTGATTGTCTTGTTAAGATTCTGTTAACAATCTGTTATGATTTGGTTGACAACTTTTTCTTTCGTCTAGACTTACCTTTACGCGAGTAATCAGACTAATACTTTAAGCCTGTTAAACTTTCGGGATAGAAATAATGATCTCTTTGCTATAGCTAGTGTTTAGGCAAAGCTAAAACGTTTTTATTAACAAAACAAGATACAATGATAAGATAGTTTACGAATTACTTTCTAATTATGACAGGTCAACAGTCGCTTGACTAGCTTACAATTAAACAAATACCAACCAATCATTTAACAATATGTATCATTTTTTACCAATCAAAAAAAGTAAAAGGACAATATTTCCGAAATGGCAGTTTCTTTTTACGATGTTTATTTTATTCAATACTACGCTTTGGGCGCAAAATCGAACAATTACGGGTATTGTTACAAGTGGGGTGGATCAAGCACCTTTACCTGGGGTTTCTGTTTTAGTAAAAGGTACTAGTACCGGTACTACCACGGATGAAAAAGGAAGATTCACTTTGTCTGTACCGGAAAAGGCTGTTCTATCGGTTTCGTATATTGGGTTTTTGTCAGAGAACGTGGATGTCGGTAAGCAAACAAACTTGTCAATCATACTTCAATCAGATACTAAAAGTATGGACGAAGTAGTCGTAGTAGGATATGGCAGCATCAAGCGAGGAGATTTGACATCTGCAACAGCGCATGTAGGCCCAAAAGATTTTAGACAAAGTGGCGCCAGAAATGCGATGGATTTATTGCAAGGAAAGGTTGCTGGTTTGCAGGTCACTAGATCTGGCAGTAATCCGAACAGCGGTGTTTCAATCCAATTGAGAGGAGCTACTTCGATCATGGGAGGAAACTCGCCACTGATTGTTGTCGATGGGATACCTGGTGGTAACATGGACTTACTTCAACAAGAAGATATCGAGTCAATCGATGTGCTTAAAGACGGCTCCGCTGCTGCAATTTATGGTACGCAGGCAAATGGCGGAGTTATCTTGATAACGACAAAAAAAGGGAAGCCAGGGCAAACGCGTTTTGATTATGCGAATTATTTCCGAAAAGAATTTGTTCAACGTCAACCGAAGTTTCTTTCAGCTGACGAATATCGAAAAAAAATGGAGGATGGAGTTTTTACGGGTACAGATGGCGGAGCTAATGTAAACGCTTTCGACGAATTAATCAATAAAGACAATATCAGTCAATATCATACCTTGGCTATCTCTGGTGGCGGAGAGAATAACAGCTTTCGTGCGAGCACTTACTATCGGAATTTAGAGGGGATTGCCAAAGAAAACGGGCGACAAGAGTATGGCATTAGAGCCAATTTCAATGGGAAAGGGCTCAATGATCGCTTAAATACCTCCGTTAATTTAGTTACCAATTACAACAATGCAAATTTATTAGGTGGTGGCGGATGGGAATGGGCTTATACCAGAAATCCAACACAACCATTAAAAAATGCTGATGGTTCTTGGTATTACGAGCAAACAACGACGAACGAAGTAGCTCGTTTGTATGAAGAAAAATATAGGCGACAGCAACAGACATCTTCGCTCGACGGAAAAGTGAGCTATATGTTCTTAGATGGATTAAACGGATCTGTTTTTGGATCTATACAGCGAAATTCCTATACAGATAGTTATTACGCAAGCTTGAATTCAGAACCGTCATTTAAGAATGGTAACGGTTATAAGGGTGAAGCGGAACAAACTTCTTTTTTGCGTACGGATTATGCGTTTGAGCCTACAATCGATTATAAAACGATTGTTAACGAGGATCACTCAATTACAGCAGTAGCGGGTTACAGTTATCGCCGTTCGGTAGAACAAGGATTTGATGCTAAAAATTTCGGTTTTTCAAGTGATGTACTTGAAGACAATAAGTTGCAAACAGGAAACGCCTTAATTGACGGGAAAGCCGAGATGAACAGCAATAAATGGGATAGCAAATTGATTGCCTTCTTCGGTCGAGCAAATTATTCTTATAAGGGGAAGTATATGTTCCAAGGAATTTATAGAAGAGAGGGATCTTCCCGTTTCGGGGCGAATAACAAATGGGGAAATTTTGGATCAGTGTCTGCTGGTTGGAATATTTCTGCAGAAGAGTTTATGAAAGAGGTCTCTTTTGTGGATGACTTGAAACTAAGGGCAGGCTACGGAGTTACAGGAAATCAGGATATCGGAAACTATAACTCTCTTGTAACGTTGGGCACAGGGAATTTTTATATTTTTCCGGAAGGAGAGAATGGAATTTGGAGACAGACCTACGGCCCTAATAGAAATCCTAATCCAAATTTAAAATGGGAAACGAAAAAGGAATTCAATATAGGTTTAGATTTCTCTCTGTTTAATGGGAAATTAGGTGGGTCAATTGACGCATATAAACGAGTTACGGACGATTTATTGGGCGAATATAAATCGCAGCAACCTCCTTTTATAAGGGATTTTTTAGTTACAAATGTAGGCCAATTATCCTCGAAAGGTATCGAATTGACTTTAACGGCATCGGTAATTCAGACGGATAAAGTTACATGGCGAACAGATTTTATAGCTAGCAGCAATAGTGCCCGAATGGATAGCTTTTCAAATGATGTTTATAAGGTTAGCTATCGTGACTTCGGCTCAATTGGAGGTGCTGGCGCACTTGGTGACGCTTTCAGAGTAATGGAAGGTGGAAAGCTCGGAAATTTCTATGGAAAACGTTTTGCTGGATTTTCTGAGGATGGCAAATGGCTTTTTTATAAAAAGGATGGTTCAGCGGTGCCGTTTGATCAAATAAACGACTCGAGAACGGATTTAGAAAATACCGATTTGGCGGTTATTGGCAATGCCATTCCGAAATTTTATGCTAGCTGGAATAATACCATAACCTATAAGAATTTTGACCTAAGAGTGTTTTTTAGGGGACGTTTTGGATATGATGTTTTAAATACAACAGAGCTTTCCTACGGCAATCGCGTGGCGTTACCTAATAATGTGTTGGAATCAGCCTTTACTAAACATGAAGCCTTGAGTGACACTTATATGTATTCCGACTACTATATAGAGAGTGGTTCTTTTGTGAAGCTTGACGAAGTGACTTTGGGCTATACATTTAAGCTTAACACAGCGAAGTTGCGTAATTTTAGAATATACGTAACCGGACAAAATTTAGCAACCTTTACAAGTTACTCGGGTGCCGACCCGGATTTTATCCTAGATAATGGCTTCGGAAATGAAATTAATGGTAGAAGGCTAGGTTTGGATCCAAGAGACCCTTACCCAAGTACGCGCTCCTTTTTAGTTGGGCTGAATATCGGATTCTAGTTTAGTTGATTCACTGAAAATATTTTTGAAATGAAATACTTAAAAAATATCGGTCGTGCTGTATGTTTCTTGGCACTGTCGTTACATATAAACGCATGTACTAATTTGGATGAGAAAGTTTATGATGAATTGGTAACAGATAATTATTATAATAATAGAGAGCAGGTTTTATCAGCTGTTTTACGACCGTATACCCATGCAAATGCTTGGGCTACGCCTGGACAGGATGGTTGGTGGAGACTCAGTGAGTATGCAGCTGACCAGTTGGCGTGGCCAGTTAAAGGACGTCATGGACAGGATGGAGGAAAGTGGATGCGCTTGCACTATCATACTTGGATTCCCGACGATACCTTTATTTCAGGTGCCTGGAATTTAATGTGGTGGGGTATGGGTTTATGTACTGATCCTATCGAAAACTTAGAGAAACGTGATATTGCTGCAATGGGAATAACAGAGGAAGAAAAGGCGGCATTTATTGGAGAGCTAAAATTATTTAGAGCCTTCCACTATCTAAAAATTATGGATCTTTGGGGCAATGTTCCAATTGTGACCAAGGTTGGTGAACCCCTAAGCCCGGAAACTGCTTCGAGACAGGACGTATTTAATTTTATTGAAAAAGAGATTCTGGAGAATATGAATAATGTGCCTGTTCTTTCTAGGCAAATGTTGGGAAGAATGTCGCGTGCGGGAGCTTACGCGATGTTGGTAGAATTATACTTAAACGCAGAAACATGGACTGGCACACCTAGATGGGACGATTGCATAAAGGCTGCGGACGCCTTAATCAATGGGGAGGCTGGCGGACAAAACGGCGCTTTGGTATTGGAGCCCAATATTTTTGACGCATTTAAACCCCAAAATGATATTTCAAAAGAGGTGGTGTTTTCCATTGCGTATGATTTTCAACGAGCTAACACCCAGCCGCAGTGGACAGGTGATATGTTTTATTTTAATCAACGTGGTATCACGGGAGGCGGAAGAAATGGCAACGATGGTTGTGTCGTGATTCCCGGTGTATATAGTACATTTAATGAAAAAGATAAAAGGAGAAATGAATGGCTGCTAATTGGCCCGCAATATCGTTTTGATGATCCAACAAAGCCTGTTTTAGGAGCCAATGATGAATATCAAGATCAGCCTCTAGTGTTCGTAGATAATATCCGTAAAAATCTCGAAGCAATCAACAACGGGACGGATCCGGAAAAATTACCTTCCAATATGAATACAGGGGAAGGCAATAGTGGAGTACGTTTCAATAAGTACCAATTAGGCGATTTAGCTCATCCATATTATAATAGCACAGATTGGAACGTGTATCGTTTAACTTGGATTTACTTTGCCAAGGCGGAAGCACTGATGCGAAAGAATGGCGGTGTAGCGACACAAGAAGCTGTAGATCTCATAAATGCAAGTAAAAGACGCGCTTTCGAAGCCGAAGATTGGGATGCGATTGCTTATACTACAGGATCATTAACTCTGGATGAATTACTCGCTGAAAGAGGACGTGAATTTATTTTTGAAGGTTTTAGAAGAACGGACTTAATCCGCTTTGGTAAATTTCATACGGAAACTTGGTGGGATCATCAACCAACCGATGCCACAAAGGCTTTGTTTCCAATTCCCAATCAACAGCGTATATTAAACCCTAACCTTCAACAAAATCCAGGTTACAATTAAGTACATTTGATCCATGGATGCAAAGAAACCTCATTTGCATCCATGGATACCAATACAAGCCATTATGAAAAGCATATGATACGATACCTAAAGCAAACAAAATCTATTCTAGCTGTAGTCATTGCCATTAGTTTAAGCTGGTCTGTTGCCTATGGACAGCAGAATTCTTCCGTACTCAAGGATAGGCAACAAGCCTTTATTGATTTGGCATTCGGTATGTTCATCCATTATAATATACCTACGTATATGGAAGATGACTGGGCTGATCCTGATGCATCACCGGCCATTTTTAACCCCAAGCGGCTAAATACTGATCAATGGGCAGAGGCTGCGAAAAGCGCGCACATGAGTTACGGATGCCTTACAACCAAGCACCATAGCGGTTTTGCTATTTGGGATACGAAGACAACCGATTATAACGTAATGAATAGTCCCTTGAAACAAGATGTTGTAAAAGCTTACGTCACCTCCTTTCGTAAAGCAGGACTGAAGGTCATGTTGTATTATTCCATTTTGGATATCCATCACCAGCTTAGACCGGGCCATATAACAACCGAGCATATTAAGATGGTAAAAGACCAATTAACTGAACTACTTACTAATTACGGAGAAATTGAGGCACTAATTATCGATGGATGGGACGCACCTTGGTCACGTATTTCTTACGACGATGTACCCTTTGAGGAGATATATAGACTTATAAAGACCCTACAACCAAATTGTCTGGTAATGGATTTAAACGCTGCGAAATATCCCACAGAAGCACTTTTCTATACAGATATAAAATCTTACGAACAAGGAGCAGGGCAGCATATATCGAAAGAACAAAATAAATTGCCGGCACTTTCTTGTTTGCCTTTACAGGCGAATTGGTTTTGGAAGTCGTCTTTTCCAACTTCTTCCTTAAAAGATGTAGAAAGTTTAGTGAACGACAACCTTATACCTTTTAATCAGGTTTATTGTAATTTTATTCTGAATGTAGCTCCAAATCGTGATGGTATAATCGATGACAATGCTCTCGAATCATTAAAGAAAATAGGGCAGCTTTACCAAAGACCAAAGAATCTACCAACATTACCACCCAACGATGGGCCAATTATTTCATCCAATTTGGCTAAAATGAAGTCAGCTAATAGTAGTTGGAGCTATGACATGAATATTATGGACTTTGCCAACGACGATAAATTTAGCACCTTCTGGCGTGCTCATCCAAGTGTAAAAGAACCTTGGCTAGAGATCGATTTGGGAAGAGAACAGCCGTTCAATAGCGTGGTAATAACAGAAGAGAAATCCAATGTGTCGGCTTATACATTAGAGTATTATGCAGAAGGAAAATGGACACCCTTAGCAAATGGACGCGATGAAAAACGCGTGAAGATTATTCGTTTTGATACTGTTTGGGCACAAAAATTAAGAGCCCGCTTTGGTAGTTTCAAAGAAGCACCTGCCATAGCGGAATTTGGCATTTATAATGAAAGACGATAAGATATGATGATAAATAAAATAAAGGCGTATGCTTTTGCTGTCTTCATGATCAGCGGCTTAGGGGCCCTGCAGCCTGCATGCGCGCAAAGTAATGAAGTAATGGTCGACCCGGTCGACTACGTAAACCCCTTAATGGGCACCGACTCAAAAGTTTCCTTGTCTAACGGAAATACATATCCTGCAATTGGATTGCCTTGGGGAATGAACTTTTGGACACCGCAAACGGGTAAGAATGGCAATGGCTGGCAGTATACATATGCGGCTGATAAAATTCGAGGTTTGAAGCAAACGCATCAACCATCCCCTTGGATGAACGACTACGGACAATTCTCTCTTATGCCGGTAAGTGGTAAAGCGGTATTTGATGAAGAGGACCGAGCCAGCTGGTTTTCGCATAAAGCGGAAGTATCTAAACCTTATTACTACAGCGTGTATTTGGCAGACCATGACGTAACCGCCGAGGTAACGCCTACCGAAAGAGCAGCCATGTTTCGTTTCTCTTTTTCCAAAACCGATAGTGCGTTTGTAGTATTGGATGCTTTTGACCGTGGTTCGAAGGTAAAAATAATCCCGGAAAAGAATATGATCGTTGGATATTCTTCCCGTTACAGCAGAGGAAAGCTAAAGAATTTCAAAAATTATTTCGTAATCGTCTTTGATAAACCGTTCAGCAATTTCGCAACTTGGGCCGATTCAACGAAATATCCCAATCGAACGGAATTGGCTGCTGATCACGTAGGTGCCGTTGTAGGGTTTTCAGTGCGTGGAAAGACAGATCAGGTACATGCAAAAGTGGCCTCTTCTTTCATTAGCGAAGAACAAGCATTGCTTAATTTGAAAGAACTCGCCAATGATTCATTCGATCAAATTGCCGGCAAAGGACGTGCAGTATGGAATGAGAAGCTGGGCAGACTGCAGGTAGAGGGTGCCAGTGTTGATCAGTTGCAAACTTTTTATTCCTGCTTATACCGTACGCTATTTTTCCCCAATAAGCTTTATGAAGTAGATGCAAAGGGCAAAATTGTCCATTATAGTCCTTATAATGGTGAAGTTCTTCCAGGATACATGTTTGCCGGGACAGGTTTTTGGGATACATTTAGAGCTCTTTATCCATTTTTAAACCTGATGTACCCTTCCATCAATAAAGAAATGCAAGAAGGGCTTATTAATGATTACAAAGAAGGGGGATTTTTACCTGAATGGAGTAGTCCTGGTTTTGCTGATATTATGGTCGGTAATAACTCAGCTTCAGTTGTAGCTGATGCGTATATAAAAGGCCTAAGGGGATATGACATTGAGAAATTATATGAAGCCTTGATTCATGGCGCCAATAATGAGGGGCCGATGTCTGCCGTTGGAAGAAAGGGCGTTGAATACTACAACAGTTTAGGCTATGTTCCCTACGATGTAAAGATTAATGAGAATGCGGCGAGAACATTGGAATATGCCTATGATGATTTTGCCATTTATCAACTGGCAAAAGCACTTAAAAAGCCAAAGAAGGAAATCGAATTGTATGCAAAACGCAGTCAAAATTATCGTAATCTGTTCGATAAAGAATCGAATTTAATGCGGGGAAAAAATAAAGACGGCTCTTTTCAGTCGCCTTTTAATCCGCTTAAGTGGGGAGATGCGTTTACCGAAGGTAACAGCTGGCATTATTCCTGGAGTGTTTTTCATGATGTGCAGGGACTTATCGACTTAATGGGTGGTGAAAAGATTTTTGTAACCATGCTCGATTCTGTATTTAACCAGTCGCCCACCTTTGACGATAGCTATTACGGAGGTGTTATTCATGAGATTAGGGAAATGCAGATCGCTAATATGGGGCAATATGCTCATGGAAACCAGCCTATTCAACATATGATCTATCTTTATAACTATGCGGGGCAACCCTGGAAAACCCAATATTGGGTACGAGAGGTTATGAACCGGTTATACTTAGCTACTCCTGACGGCTACTGTGGAGATGAAGATAACGGCCAAACATCGGCATGGTATGTATTTTCCGCGTTAGGCTTCTATCCGGTATGTCCTGCCACTGATCAATATGTTTTGGGTGCCCCTTTGTTCAAAAAAGTAATATTACGCCTCGAGAACGGTAAAAGATTCGAAATTGCGGCGCCGCAAAATAATAATGAAAATCGTTACATCAAAGACGCCTTGTTAGACGGTAAGGCTCTTGATCAAAATTGGATAAGCCACCAACGTATTTTAGATGGTGGTCAGTTGTTATTTCAAATGGATAAAACACCCAATAAAACGAGGGGGACCAACGCAAAAGCATATCCTTTTTCGTTTTCATCAAGCAATTAGTAACGAAACCAAAAAACGCAGCAAGACACGTTGCTTAAAAGGCTTCTGGTCATGCATTAAAATTTTCAATAATGTTTATTTCAAAATTCAAAGTACTTTCACTAATCGGGTTCATTTATATACAGTGTCAGGTCGCTCATGCTCAAAATCGCTGGGATGCAGTAGATGAAGATATAAAAATAGCTACGTCTGTCGATACAATGAAGCAGGGAAAATATAGTTTGATATTTATTAACAAATCGGTGGACTTCGATACGGTGGTTAAAAAGAGGCTTGTTGAAGTCTTTTTTATAAATTATCCCAAAGAGGCTAAAATATATAATAAGAAAACGACAAGGAAGGTTGTTTTTGTAATTGATCCCGATTATAAAGGTGTTGCTGCTGCGGCTGGAGGTGTCGTACGTTTTAATCCCCTATGGTTTAAGAAGAATCCAGGTGATGTAGATGTCGTTACGCATGAAGTGATGCACCTTGTCCAATCTTATCCGGACGGTGCGGGGCCAGGCTGGATAACAGAGGGGATTGCGGATTACGTGAGGTTTACTTTGGGTGTCGACAACGAAGGGGCAAACTGGAAACTACCGGAATTTGACGAAAAACAATCTTATGAAAACGCATATCGGATAACTGCCCGCTTCTTCTACTGGATTGAAAAAAACATAAAAAGGGGCACGATTAAAAAACTAGATGCAGCAATGCGCACTAAAACGTATTCGGATATTTTTTGGGAAAAGAATACCGGTAAAACCGTAGACGAACTATGGGCTGAGTATGCAAAAAAACCAACAATTAGCTAATATATTTACACGTAGACGGCCGTTCAATCCTCATTTTGGTTTGTTGATAAGGATTGCGGCTGTCTTTATTATAAGAGCAATAACGTATTCCTCTTAACGTTTTATAAAAATATTTCGCTTTTAACACTAAAATGGCTTATTTTAAGAAGTAGGTGTAGTGAAGCGAACCCTTGGGTACTCTTTAAGATAGCAGTGGATAATAAATAAGTAACTATATATGAATAAATGGAAGAAAATCTTGATTTTTCTTATGCTCCCGATAGGGGCATATGCGCAAGATTTATCGTTGGTGCAGTATGTTAAACCAATTATCGGAACAGCAAAAATGGGACATACCTTTCCCGGAGCGACGGTACCGTTCGGTTCGGTACAGCTTAGTCCGGATACCGATACCATTCCGTATGCCGTGGATGGGAAATATAATGGGGAAGTATACAAATATTGTGCGGGTTACCAGTATGCGGATCCTACAATCGTAGGTTTCAGTCATACGCATTTTAGTGGAACAGGCCACTCCGATTTAGGCGATTTTTTAATTATGCCTACCACAGGAGACGTGCAGATGAATCCGGGAACGAGTGATCAACCTGAAAATGGTTATCGTTCAGCCTACAGCCATGATAATGAGGTTGCAGAGCCTAATTACTATCGGGTAAAACTAGATGATCATCAGATTTTGGCAGAATTGACTACCTCTGCTCGGGTTGGATTTCACCAATATACGTTTCCAAAATCAAGTAATGGTCATATTATTCTCGATTTGATGGCTGGAATTTACAACTATGATGATAAGAACGTATGGACTGTTGTACGGGTAGTCAATGATAGTTTAGTGACCGGTTATAGACAAACTAATGGTTGGGGGCGAACGCGAACGGTTTACTTTGCGATGAGTTTTTCGAAGCCTTTTAAAGAATATGGTACCCAAAATAATGACCCTGTACAGGTATACAAAGGCTTTTGGCGAAAATTCAATCAAGAGAAAAATTTTCCGGATCTTGCTGGAAAAAAACTCAGAATGCACTTCGATTTTAGTACTGAAGAGGGAGAAAAGGTCAAAATAAAATTTGCCATAAGTCCTGTAAGTATGCAAAATGCGCTGGCTAATATGCAAGCTGAAATTCCGCATTGGGACTTTGACCGAGTTAAACACCATGGACAGCAATTATGGGAAAAAGAGTTGCAAAAGATCGTTGTTGATGTTCCAACTAATGAGGATCGTATTAACTTCTATACGGCAATGTATCATGCGGCCCTTATGCCGACAATGTACATGGATAACAACGGTCAGTATAAAGGCTTGGATCAAGAAGTGCATCAGGCGGATGGATTCACGAATTATACATCTTTTTCGTTGTGGGACACGTTTAGGGCTTTTCATCCCTATCTTAATCTCGTCAATCCGAAACGAAACGCCGATATGGTAGCTTCTATGATGGCACATTATCAACAAAGTGTTTTGCATATGCTTCCTATTTGGTCGCATTATGCAAACGATAACTGGTGTATGAGCGGTTATCACAGCGTATCGGTTATTGCAGATGCTATCATAAAGGGTGTTTATAAAGGGGATGCATTGGCCGCATTAGAGGCTTGCATCCAAACTGCAAATGCCAGAAACTATGATGGTATTGGTGCCTATATCGACAAAGGATATGTTCCTGCCGATATTTCCGGAACCGCTGTATCCAATACACTCGAATATGCCTATGACGATTGGTGTATCGCTCAGTTAGCTAAAAAATTGGGAAGAATGGATGTGTATCAGGATTTTATTAAACGGTCATCCAATTGGAAAAACGTATATGATCCTTCCGTTGGATTTATGCGTCCGCGGATGACTGATGGCACCTTTAAAAGAGATTTTGATGTACTTAAGACCGATGGACAAGGATTTATTGAAGGGAATGCATGGAACTTTAGTTTATATGTGCCTCACGACCCTGAAGGAATGATGGTCAATATGGGCGGTAAGAAGCGTTTGTCCCGCTATTTAGACTCGCTATTTAGTATGCATTTGCCAGATGAGTTCTTCGCACATACGGAAGATATTACAAGAGATGGCATTATCGGGAATTATGTGCATGGAAATGAGCCTTCGCACCACGTAGCTTACTTGTATAATATAACAGGTGAGCCTTGGAAGGCTCAGCAAAAGATCCGAATGATTCTTAAGCATCAATATCACAATGGGGCAGACGGTTTAGGTGGAAATGATGACTGCGGCCAAATGAGTGCTTGGTTCATCTTTAGTTCGCTAGGCTTTTACCCGGTGGCTCCGGCATCTGACGAATATTGGTTGGGAAGCCCCGCCGTTCGAAATGCAAAATTACAGTTCGACAATGGGAACACCCTCATAGTAAAAGCGATTAATCAGTCAGATAAAAATGTTTTTGTTAAGAAAGTAACGCTAAACGGTGAAGAAGTTAAGAGCTATAAGCTAAAACACGCTGATTTAATGAACGGAGGAGAGCTCATCTTTTATATGAGTGAAAAAAAGTAAATAAAAAGCCGATGACTGCCGCGTAACGGCAATCATCGGCTTTTATGACGCCTTAAACGCTTAACTGATTTCTCTATTCTCCTGCATCAATTTCGATTTCAATACCTTTCTCTTGATAATAAGAAAAGTTATTAAGTACTTCGTCTATACCCAATAACTCCTTTTCACTTAACGCTGTAACGGACGCATCGTCCATAAGTTCCCCTCTTTCAGGCTCTTTGCTCGGAATGTATACTAAGTCGTCGCCGTCCCGGGCACTTGCTATTAATGTAGTAAATCCGTTTTCCTTCAATTTTTTTAATAAAGGAACAGTTATTGGCTCGTTCATAAAAATTTGTGTTGATAACTACTTAACAAATAGAGGCATTTGGGTGTTTTATTATTTTATATAAATATGCGCAGAAAAAATATTAGCTTTAACGATAAACATCAAAAAGACAATATTTTTGAACAATGGGTTTGGTGTTTTCTAATCGATTTGTTATAAATGCTATCAAAAAGTAAAGAGGAACTATTAGCAGTCATCGCAGAGCAAGAGAGAACTATCTTGAAGTTGGAGGAGAGTAATCAATTGAAAATAAAGTGGATTAGTTTGCTTGTGCATGACCTGAGAGGTTTTCTGGGAAATACAATTTGGTTTGTAGATAACTATTTAAAGCGCGGAATTGGCGACGAGGTGTTTTTGGAGCTATTACCGGAATTAAAAAAAACAGCCGAGCTGCAGTTGGAGGGGTTTAACAAAACCGTTGTTTGGGCAAGAGAGCAATCGGTGGTGTTAGATGAGGACCCCGTAGCACTTAATTTGAAAGCCATTATAGCTTCCGTATTGGAACAGCATAATGCTGCTATCCAAGCAAAGCAAATAACAGTCTCCGTCTCTTATTATGAAGAAGTAATGCGCGCTAGTGGCTATCCAATGCTGACTCAGTTTGTTATTAAGCATGTGCTGGATAATGCTATTAAATTTACTGATAAGGGAGGAAGTATCTCTATTAGATTGGAACAAGTGGATAATAGCAGAATATATGTTGACATTGTAGATGCCGGAATAGGAATGAATGAAGAAACACTCAAAAATATTTATAATCCAGGTAAGATCAAGTACCTTGGGACTGCAGGGGAAACAGGAATTGGGATTACGTTAATGATTTGCCGAGATTTTATGGATATGCAAAAGGGAAGACTTTCTGTACAGTCGTCCCTTGGAAGCGGAACAACAGTAAGACTTGAATTTATAAAAGCTACTAATTGATGAATTTATGGCCACGCCCCACATATTAATAGCCGACGATCATTCTATTGTTAGGTTGGGTATTTCCCTTATTATTCAAAAGCAATATCCCAAAGCCATTATTAGACAAACGGATAACTACCAGGGGGTATTGGACATGGTAGCAAAAGAAGACTTTCATTAATCGTATTAGATATCAAAATGCCAAATGGAAGTTTTCAAAAGACCTTGAATTTTATCAAAAAGAAACGATGCGAAACAAAGGTATTGGTTTTTTCTACACTTGAGGAAGAACTTTACGCCGCTAAATATTTGAAGGCAGGAGCTGACGGCTTTCTTCAAAAACAAGTAAGTGAAGAAAGTGTGAGGACTGAATTGGAGAAAATGATACGGAAAACAGGGTACACCAACAGCTGATAGCTAGGATAGCAGCTTGTAAAACCAAAATTGTTTGTGTACCAACTGTTCCTTTTTGTAAATAAGTAACACTTTGAAAAAATATTTGAATTTTTTTTATTAAAATAAAAAATAAATTGTATTTTTATCAAAGAATATAAACTTATATCATATCGACGTTTTTCATGTGTGAATAGTCTAAGCACAATAAGTACCCGTTGGTGGTTCTACGGGTACTTGTGCTGGACGCTTTAAAATCTTAACCATTATTCTACCGTTACTGATTTTGCCAAGTTTCTAGGCTGGTCGACATTGCAACCCCTCATAACGGCAATGTGATAGGATAGCAGTTGCAGCGGGATTGTGGCTAAAATAGGTGTTAATGCTTCTTCACAAAACGGAATTTCGATGATATAATCTGCTATGTCTCGGATGACCGTATCTCCCTCGGTTACAATAGCGATGATCTTACCTTTACGTGCTTTCACTTCCTGTATATTACTGATAATTTTTTCGTACGAAGAATCTTTAGTAGCAATAACTACAACAGGCATTTGCTCATCTATTAAAGCAATCGGACCATGCTTCATTTCTGCGGCAGGATAGCCTTCGGCATGAATGTAAGAAATTTCTTTTAGTTTAAGTGCCCCTTCAAGTGCTACAGGAAAGTTGATACCGCGGCCAAGGAATAAGCAATTCGTACTGTCCTTAATTTCGCTTGCAATTAATTGTACAAGTGGCTCGCTTTTTAAGCAGCTTGTGATGAGATCCGGTGTTTTTTGCAATTCGGCTAGTAAGGTCGCAATTCTGGAGGAAGGCAAACTGCCTTTATGCTTTGCTATATAAAGGGCTAAAAGTGAAAGCGCGGTCACCTGCGCCGTAAAGGCCTTGGTAGAAGCGACGCCGATTTCCGGGCCTGCATGGGTATACATCCCGGCATGCGATAGTCGTGGAATAGAAGATCCGACAACATTGCATATTCCAAAGATCGTTGCTCCGGCTTTTTTTGCTAACTCTACCGCTGCCATCGTATCTGCTGTTTCGCCTGACTGCGAAATGGCAATGACTATATCGTCTTTACCGATAATAGGATTCCTATACCTAAATTCGGAAGCATATTCTACCTCCACGGGTATCCGTGCATATTCCTCAATTAGGTACTCACCTACCAATCCAGCGTGCCATGAAGTTCCGCAAGACACAATAATAATCCGTTGTGCCTGCAAAAATTTATTGGCGTATTCGCTTATTCCTCCAAGGTTGATTCGTGCTTCCTCTGCATGGATTCGTCCGCGCATACAGTTGGCAATGGAACGCGGCTGCTCATGAATTTCTTTAAGCATAAAATGTTCGTATCCACCTTTCTCTAACGCTTCCAGTTCTAATTCAAGCTCTTGAATATATGGAGTAATTTTCAGATTTGCGAGGTCTCTTATCTCCATATTTTCTCTGTTAAGAAATACAAGCACATTATCATCAGGATAATATACCTGCTTCGTATACTCAACAATCGGCGATGCATCAGAGGCAACAAAGTATTCATGTTCTCCTATTCCAATTACCATAGGGCTCCCTTTCCTGGCAGCAATTAATAAATCCGGTTCTTCTTTACTTAAGATTACGATGGCGAAAGCACCTGTAACATGTGTCAATGCAACTCGAACGGCTTCTCGCAAATCAGATTCACCCTCCATTTGAATCTGTTCTATTAATTTAATAAGAACTTCCGTGTCGGTGTCGCTTAAAAATGTATGTCCTTTTTGAACAAGCATTTCCTTGATTGCAGCGTAATTTTCTATAATTCCGTTGTGAACGATAGCTAATTTTTGGCTCCCGGAAAGATGGGGGTGTGCATTTCTGTCACTCGGTGCTCCATGAGTAGCCCATCGTGTATGCCCCATTCCTAAACTACCGGACAGTTCTTCATTTTCTGCAAAGCGCTCGAGGTCATTCACTTTACCGGCTTTTTTGTAAATGTTCATTTCTCCATTTACAAGTGCGACACCCGCACTGTCGTATCCTCTGTATTCTAATCTTTTTAACCCTTTGATTATTATTTCCCAGGCATCCCTATGCCCAATATAGCCTACAATTCCACACATAAATAAAGCGTTTTTTTGAACGTGATTGTTTATAATATTTGTAAGGAGCTAAAATAGAACAAAAAGATAATCAACGCAACCGATTGCGTAACTATTTTATGGAGGCAATAGAGAAAGGTCAGTGCACAAACTTTATATTACATGTGAAGTATATTCAGCTAAAATATACCTGGCCTATAGTTTGGATTTTCGCCGCAAAGAATAGGCTTTGTAATCCAAATCAGGCTTAACTGAAACCCAAGAGCCATCATAAAGCCCCTGAACGTCAAAAAGTGCTGTAAATTCCTTCCACAAACTTTTTAAAAGGACTTGAAAAAGCCCCGTATCTTTCTCAATAATCAATAACGCATCGGGTTGGCTGATCATAAAATCTACTAAAATTTGTGCAAGCGTATCATGGAGATTATCTGAAGGAATGTAAGTGTAATTAATAAAGTTGTTGATCTCGTCATCGTTCAGATTGCTTTGTTGTTTGATGTTAAGGTAATAGCTGTTCTCAATGACTAATTTCCGAAATTGAATGACTGCATAGTTTTGTTGCGACGGTTGGTCACAATAAAATACATAATTCAATATACCCTCTTTTGGAGAGGTTGGCTTGCCGCTTTGTGTATGCAAAAAAGAAGAGAAAGGCCTTAAGCTTCTCTTCTTATCTAGTATGGTGTGGTTTATGTAAGGTGGTTTGGAATTGCTGTCTCCAATAGTTTGTTTTTTCATTATATAAATAGATAGATGCTATAACATTTTTACAAAAATGATGCCTAATATCTATTTACCTTTTCCTTGAAACATGACCTTTACCGTCTTAAAAATTATTTGGAGGTCGGCAAAGAAGTTAATTCCTTGTAAATATTGCAAGTCTAATAACATCCGCTCACACATTTCATCAACCGTTTGCGCATATCCAAAATTAACCTGTCCAATAGAAGTAATACCTGGTTTGATAGTCAATAATTTTTTATAGCTCGGGGCTTTATCTACAATTTGCTTAATAAAATGTGCTCTTTCCGGACGAGGACCAACAATTGACATATCACCTTTTAACACATTCCAAAATTGCGGAATTTCGTCAAGGCGCGTTTTACGCATCAGCCTTCCCCATGGTGTGATACGTGGATCTACATCCTGAGCTAACTGCGGACCAAACTTCTCCGCATCAATATACATGCTTCTAAACTTATAGATGAAAAATGGTTTCTCATGTAAGCCGATACGTTCTTGTTTGTAAAAAACGGGCCCTTTTGAGCTTAGCTTGGTAATAATGGCAACTAATAAAAATAGGGGAAAGCCAAGAATCAAAGCCACTAGAGAAAATACGATATCAAAGCTTCTTTTGAAAAATTTAGACGTTATATCGAGCGCTTCACCTTTATTAATAAGAATGATAGGGAAGTCTGCATAGTGCAAAAAATTGTTTTCAATTAAACTGGTAAACGATGTTCTTAGCATCACATTAGGCACAACAATGCTTTGATCTACACTGGTAGCCTGCTTCATTTCTTGTATTTGCGAATCTCTTAACATGTCTCTTCTAATTATATGTTAAGCAAAAGCCAAGAAATATGCCAAATCCCCGAATGCCTGTTTATAGGTATTTAAACCCACTTTTTAGATTCAATTTCAATTTGTTAGCGATAATAAGTGGGGATTTTTTTCCACAAAATGGAGGGTTCGATTAGCGATCTATATTGCTTTGAGATCATTTCCAATACGCTTTATGCATGGAAAAGCATTTATTCCAAAGGGTGGGTAAATATCTATGGGCCAGTCCAAGCTTGTAACCGAACCATTTGGCGGCGGTAGAGAAAAAAGCTTTTGGAAGTTCAGTAACATGATGTTTAACGATATAAGAAAATTCAGACTTTACATATTTAAAACCTTCCGATTCTGCATGTCCAAAGTTTTGAAATATCCACGCATTGGTGGCGTGGAAAACGCCGATATCGAAATATCGTTTGAACTCTTCTTTTACCGAATAACTATGGGAATGATGGGCTTGCGCATCTGCGAGGTAGGCAAGTTGCCAACCATTTAAGATAATACGCCCGGCTGCTATAACATCTTCTCCCAAAATAGTGCCGCTCGGAAAGCCACCGGCTTCTTCAAATGCTGTTCTCCGATAGGCAGCAAAAGAGTTTGAGCAGGAGGCCGTTTTAATACCATACTTACTTCTATTATCCAGCCCGCGCAATTGCGAGTGTGCGGGGTAGTTAAATAGCCGGGCATGAGCTTCTAATCCTTTCGCTCCAATATGTGGAAGTTGGCGTCCGTAAGCTACTCCAATTTGAGGATTTTTGTCAAATACCTTTATTAGATTGCCTAGGGAATGCGCATTGGCAAGGACTGCATCTTGTGTCAGAAAAACGTATATGTCAGCATCGGGGAAGCGATTAACCGCCATCTGCCTCGTCCCTCCATGGTCAAAATCTTTTTTATCAATGTGGATAATCTCGAAATCTTTCATGGAAGGGTGCGACAGTGTACCATCGGTTGAGCCGGAGTCAATAATTACAACCTTATCGGGTTGAACAAGCTGTGTCTTAATGCTTTGAATTACGTCTGCCCATAACTTTCCGGCATTTAGGGTGGGAATATATAATATCGTTTTCATTTCTAACTACAACTTCTTAACAACAACCTTACCATAATCAGGATATCCGCTAACAATTTCCTCGTCGGCAATATAGGCGTGTCCGGTACCTTCTAAACGGATTGAGTTGTCCGTTTTGCCACCTTTATGCGTATTGCCTCTCAGTATAAGGTTGTTAGGGTTTTGGCTTATTAATGTTCTATTTAATTTTCCACCCTGAAGAGAAATAAGTTCGTTAAACTCTACTACTAAGTTCTTGGAGCCTTCATCTATAATACAAGCGTTAACCGATTCGATAATATTGTGTTCCAGACGAACTGCATCGGCTGTCTTTCTAACAGTAATAGCATAACCGGAAGTACTCTTTATACTATTATTTGCAAGTGAAGCACTCTTTGATTTGACAAGTAGGACGGCGCCGGTTGGTTGGTTGCTGAAAATCTTATTTTCGTTCAGTATTACACGACCTTGCAGGTTAATATTCAAGCTCGCATTGGTAAGCAAGTTACGGGTTAAAATGAGCGAATCTATCGTAATACCATTTGGTAGCAATAAAGTTCGGAGCTTATTCCCTGCTAATTGTAAAGTAGTACCTTTCGTGTTTGCAAGTGCAGTTAAGGCATCGAACGTGTTATTCTTTAAAAAAATCGTATTAAACGACTTTACAATTTCTACTTTATTATCAGTGATATTGTTTTCGGCCTGGATAATACCGCAGCGTTCTAAGTAAAGTGCCGGGCGATTCGATCGCTGCGATCTATTATTGAAGAGTTGAACTTCGCTTACATTAACTAAAGTAGCCAATCCCGATCCGTCCACTGTTGATTTGCCTGCAACAAATCCGTTATTCAAGCTCCTGTTGCTTTTTATAATACAGTGAATGGGAAAAGGGTCGGAAGTTATTTTATTGTTGATATCAATAGCATCGGCCGCGTTATGATTCAATGTATTGTTGGAAATGTCAAAGTACTGCTCTTTTTTTGCTTTCCCGAAGCCAATCTGAATAGCACTCATTCCATTGTACGCGATGTGGTTATTTTTTATAGTTGCTCTGCCGCTTCCGTGCATAAAAATACCATTCTCGCCATTTTTTATTATCTGATTGTTTTCGATCTTAATGTTACTGCAAGATAGTAATCGAATCCCGGTTCCTGCTTGGTAGGTCGAGGCTGACTGGCGCGCGGAACCGTAGGAGGTGATGTTGCTGTTCCTAATAGCGATGGTATCACACTCATAAAACAGCATGCCGGGAAAGGCATATATTTTTTTGTCATTTCCTTTGATGTGGGTATCTGTAATGCGAATATTGGTGCTTTTTGAGACATACAATGCTTCGTTTACGGTAAATGCGCGAAAACGCAGGTTTACGTTCCTTAAATTTCTTCCAAAGAATAGAGGAGCGGAGGAATTTTGGACAACACGGGTGAAGTTCTGTGTGTCGCTCGGAAGAACTTGTTTTAATAACCCTAAACATTTTATATTAATATCCGACTTCAAAACCAGTGTTTTTACTAAGTAGGTCCCTTCCGGGATCAAAATAGTATCTCCTCTTTGTGCCGCCTTGATGGTTCGTTGTATATTTTCCGTATCATCTGCCTTACCGTCTCCTTTCGCTTGAAAGGCTTGTACATTCAACACCTGATAAACTTGTGTGTTTTCGGTTTTCTTGGTATCGGCGCCCTTGTTGGATTTCGGCTTTGTTTGGCAGCATGAACAGCACCAAAGAATGAGGCTCATAGAAATAAACCAGAATTTTGTAAGTAGCACTTTTTTCATCTTGACATGCTCTACGAGTTATGAAAGTATTGCTTTCCAGGTCTGAATTGCGGTATGTTCCCACTGAAAAGCGTTTATTCGTTTCCTTCCTTCTTCGATATAATAATTCCTAAGTTCGTTATTGTTAACCAATTGCTCGATTCCATTTGCCATTTCGTTAATATTGAAAGGGTCAACGCATAAAGCACCGGGGCCGGCTATTTCCGGAAGTGAGCTGACGTTTGACGTCAAAACAGGCGTGCCGGATGCCATCGCTTCCAATATAGGTAATCCAAATCCTTCCATTAAGGATGCGTAAAGAGTGACCAAAGCACCCTTATAAAGTTGTGGCAAAGTCTCTTCTTGTATGAAACCTAAAAATTTTATTCTTTCGCGGACGCCCGAACGTTCTGCCTCTTGAAGCAAGAAAGTATCAGGCTCACCCGAAAGCGCGAAAATTATCTCTTTATCTATTGCAGCACGCGCAAAAGCGCGAATCATTGCAGGAATGTTTTTATTCTTGCGCCGGTTACCAATATACAATAGGTAAGGACGGTCAAGCTTTATACGCTCCTCATTCTGAATAAACCGTTCGTCTACACCGTTGTAAATGACTGTAATGAGGTGTTCATCAATACCAAGAAGTTGGACCAGTTGCTGTTTGCTGTGGTGTGAAACGGTGATTATTTTTTTTGCTTTCTTTGCTAATCGCGCAATGACTTGTTGATAGTATATTTTATGTAGAGGAGAGTAATAAAATAAGTGCATCAAGTCGTGTATCGTAATGACAAAAGGTATGCTAGAGAAAGCGGGTGGCATAAAGGATGGACTGTAGAAAATGTCTGCAGTAGAAGAACGGATTGCTTTTCCCAACATGAAGGGGGAATAAAGGCTCCCCAATCGCATATTGCTTTTAACATGCTCACCCACTACATGTGGTGGTTTTCTGTCCATTACCTCTCGGTACAGCCTGCCAATTCCTGTATTTCCTGCCCACCTGCTGTCAATAAGCACCTTTGTGTTCATTTAAAATCCGATTTTTATTTTTTCCTTAACTATTGTTTGAAAAGTTCCCAATACAAATGCCAACTGTAAATAAAGTATGATGTCGTTATCATATCCTGAATAGAGAATCATCATAATGGCTAGTAGAGGCAAAAATACTGCCAGCCAGAAACTACGGAGATTATTCATATGTATACAGTAGCGATAAAAAAACCAAAGGAAGAGGCAATAAGAGATGAATCCTACGATACCAAGTTCCAGGTAATTGGACAAAAAAGTGTTGTGAATATGAGGCTCACCATGGTAGTAAGCTGCGTGTCGCCGTAAAAAATCCCCTCCCTTCAAGAAACCATTGCCCCACGGACGGATTTCATCAAAATGTTGAAAAAAGGCCTTCCAATAAGTTATTCGTACCCCCATACCATCATTGGAAGCCGTGAGTGTGTCTACACGTAAAACTTTTACAAATAGGTAAGGCGTCAATGCGCATAGACCAACAAGCAAAGCAGCTCTGATTGGCTTTTTTGCAAAAAACCAAAAAACAAGAAACACGCCAATGAGTAATGCTACGATAGGCGTTCTCGATAGTGAAAGAAAGGCGAGCAAAAAAACAAGTAAGATCCGCAGACAACTTATACGGGAATCCCTTATCAGCGGAATTAAGAGGTAGATGAAGCCTAATAAGGCCAGTCTGGCTCCAAACATATTTTTATCACTTAATCCCCAAAAAAATAATTCTTTATTATATAGAGCGCTGCCCTTAGCGGAAGAAGAGGCACCTGTTAACAAATGAAAATGGAACGCTTGATGGTATACAAGTAATTGTATAAAACACAGTAAAAAGATAATATGCATCGTCCAGTCGATTATACGGACAAGACTTGCTTTGTCAAGCTGATTTAACCGGTAAATGCCGGTTATAAAAAAACAGATATTGATAAGCATTTTTATCAGGCTGTCCCGTATTTGCGGTTGTCCATTTGTTGTAAGGAAGAAGCTTCCGCAGGCGTAGAGAACGAACGCACTGATAGCTAAAAACCAGGGTTGCCGCAGGAACTTTTTCAGGCTTTTTGGATCCAATTGATATGCGCTGATAAAAAATATAACCGATGCAAGAAGAAACACAATGGGGTATACTTTCCACGGTAGAAACACACTCAGTATGGCTAAACAGAATAATAGCTCTGTTAAAAAATAACGTTTATGCCCTGCTTCCACGGATCGTTTCATTTAATACAGTTGAATACTCATTTATCATCCTTTGTTTGCTGAGAATAGCTTCTACCGATTTGCGCGCATTTTTTACCAAGGTATCGTACAATAAGGGCTCGTCATACAAACGCTGTATCGCATCGCCCAACGAGTTCATCTCTTCTGATGTACACAATAACCCATTAAAGCCCTCTATAACGGTCTCTTGTAAACCTCCCACGGCATTCGCAATAACCGGCAGATGGTAAGCAAGCGCTTCTATTGCCACCATGCCTAAGGGTTCCTGCCAAAGTGATGGAACCACTAACACATCAATAGTTTTATAAAATGCCGCCGGATCTGTATAGCCGATAAACGAAATATTCGCACCCTCGGCTTTGGCTTTTAAGAAGCGCTCATAGTCTTCTTTTCCACCACCGGCAATTTGTAGTTGAGCATTGATCGAAAGGCGTTTAAATTGGTCTAATAACCATTCAATCCCCTTCTTTTCTGCTAAGGTGCCTATATAGCCAATGGTGAAATTAGTATCATGCGCTCTTGGCTGTGGTAATGGCGTTTCAGGTATTTCCCTGGTATTGTATATGACGTATTTTTTGGCTTTATCAAAGTATTGATACTGTTCAAAGCGTCTCAGAATAAACTTACTAATACCAATCACCGCGTCTACTTTACCCGACAATTTTTTATGCTTTTGCCTTAATAAAGCACAACTAAAACACTGCGTGTCGCACGAAGCATCATCTTTAAACATATCACTGTTTGGACATAGCAAATACAAATCGTGGAGTACCTGAACAATTGGGATATTCGCAGCTTTTATTTCATCCCAAACCGCAACACTCCAGCCAACTAAATTATGACATGAAACAATATCAGGCTTTTCTTTCTCGATAACCTTTTTAACGACTTGCCTCATGGCTGCATTGTATCGATCCCGTGCATGCCAAAACATTCGATCTAGTTTTCCTGCTCGTATTTTTTCAAAAGGCCAGTATAAATTTTTTAATGCCGTTCTATAAACTTTTATATGGTCAATCTCTTCTGTGCTCAAATCACCTGTGGGCTTTAAACTCAGTACAGCAACTTCATGCCCGGCGGCTTGCATCCCCTCCGCAATAGCTTTTAGGGAGATTTCTGCTCCCCCCTGTATAAGGGGGCTATATAAGGCATTTATATAGAGTATTTTCATGATAATAAATTATCTTAGCGCGATGATACTTCATCTATCAGAGGTACAGTTTATGTTTTCTTTCATCAAATTAGGTATTCTTATTGAATTTATCCGTTAAAAGTTCCCTATACGTACGGATTAAATCCACTCCGATTTGATGGTTATTATTTCGATATTGCACGTACCTAAGTAATCGATCCCCTTTTTCCTTAAAAATATGATTGCTATGCTTCTTTAACGCAACGGCCTTGGCGATGGTTTTTCTCAATATAGGTTCGTGCTCATGCTTGTCGTCATAGTTATAGATAAGCATATCAGCATGCATTTCATCCATATCTGCTATTGTACCAATAAGGGGGCAAATCACAGTTTTTCCGTAAGAAAATGCTAGAATAGCAGTGCCCGAATTTAAACTGCTTTCTAAATCATAGGGTAATATTAATAAATCGGCTTCGCGAAAGAGGCTGGGTATTTCGGCGTCGTCAATAAAACGTAACTGAAGATTTAAGTTATCCGTACCTGTAGCCATCTTTTCCAGTTCTTGTCTGTATTTATCTGTCGAAGGCTTTCCAGCTATGGTCAATTGTAATTCCTTGTTAAATTCCCTTGCTAATTTAATCAACAATTCAATGTTTTTATAAGGCTTAACGACTCCCATAAAAAGCAACTTTAATAAGTTGGAATCTTCCGGGCCCGGTTGAATAGGTCCATATACGTTAATAAAGTTTGGATGGGGTATGTATATGATTTTGGCAGTGGTTTGTCTATCGCGTTGTGCTAATATACTGGCTGAGGCATGGCTATGAATAATGATGCGGTCGGCCCATTTGACAAGCAGGGCAGTAAGGGTGCGACTAAAGAAACGAAGGCCTTTTTCATGCGAACTTCGATTATGCATGGTCCATATGAGCGGCTTTCTAAATAATTTAATCGCTAGAAGTACAATCATTTTTCGGAAAAAACTCCGAAAAGCGACAAAAAAACTGCTGTCATCAACATTTTCGAACCAGTTAAGATGCACTAGATCAATTGATTTGAAATGCTTATATGACGAAAAGAAACTGTCCAACGGGTAGATCTCAAAACCCGATTCACGTAATGGGGCGACCATTAAGCTGATATATTGATTTTCTTTATTATCCGGCGGGTTGAATACAATCTTCACTATTTCGTTTCTCTTAAATTTATACTCTTTACTGCGGCAATAAAAATATCCTTTATTTGTATGTCAAACACGCGACGGTGTTTGAGCCACAGCCAAAAATTGCCAAATAGGGAATAGCGCATGGATAGCGCCATCGTGAAAATTTTTCTTTTGCTCATGAGATAATCTTGCTTCTTCACAAGATACCTGTGAATAACAAGAGCCTCTTCATTAGCTGGTTTTTCACTAAGAAATGCTCTTAACCAGTTCGCATAGCCGATGTTTGCCTCCATTTTATGTAAGTTATTTCCCGTTGAGGTGATGGACAAAGCGTTACTTCTGTATCGGAAAACAGCCTTATTAGTATGTGCAATACCGAGTTGTCCCGTAGCCATAAAAGCTGTTATATCGTCCGAACCCCAGGCAAGGGGGAGCTTATAAAATCCATCTTGCTTTCTAAGTGGTTCAACGCGATATACAAAGTCAGAAATGTAGTTTGAACGATACTGAGCCAAGCGGTGCCAAATGCTATCATATACGTTTTCAAACGACGGATGTGCCGGTGTTAGCATCATGGTTTCACCTTCGTCGTTGATTATTTTGCTTCGACAATGATATACATTTAATGTTGGATATTGTTGAATAAGTTTCGAGAACTCCTGCAAATAATCCGGCTCTAATTCATCATCATCGCCCATAATCATCAGATACTTTCCCTTGGCTAGCGATAAACACTTATTCCAATTGTCAACGAGATTAATGGCTCCGACATTTTTGTCATTGCGGTAATAATGTATCCGATTGTCCTCAAATTGTTGCACGATAAGATCTACAGGTTCGGGGGAACAGTCGTTCAATATAATCAACTCAAAGTTATCGATGGTTTGTTGCAAAATACTTTCTATACACGATTGTAGGTATCGGCTTTTATAAGCAGGTATGCAAATGGAAAATTCAACCATGGATGTATAACGTTTTCCCTTAACTAACAATTTTCAGTCCAATAGTTCAATTTTTAAAGAGGAACGGCACGATTTTTATATAGGTATGGCCGTGTTATTAATTTCGTAGCTTGAAAAGGAGACGAAGGGTTTGACTATATATCTTCTAAGGCCAACACAAAGGTAACTAAAACTAACAAATGCGTGCAGCGAATAGAGTAGCTCTTAATACATCCATACTTTACCTACGAATGTTGGTTACTACCGGCATAACGCTCTATACGACAAGAATAGTACTAAATATACTTGGAAGTACTGATTACGGCTTGTTTAACTTGGTTGCGGGTATTGTATTGATGCTGTCCTTCCTCAATACCACCATGGCCTCATCTACACAGCGTTTTTTGTCATTTTACCAAGGGGCGGGCGACTTAGCGATGCAAAAACGTGTGTTTAGTAATAGTATGCTATTACATATTGTAATTGCTATTATTATCGTAGCCGCTCTGGAAATCGCGGGTTTGTTCTTGTTTAACGGAACATTGAATATTCCGGCGAATAGACTGGAAGCAACACGCTTTGTCTATCATTTTATGGCGGCCACCGTTTTTTTTAATGTAGTGGTTGTTCCTTTTAATGGGGCTTTAATTGCTCATGAGAACATGATCTGGGTGGCTGTCGTGAATGTAATAGAAACATTATTGAAGTTGGGGATTGCCTTATTATTAACAGTGCTTTCTTATGACAGACTAATGGTTTACGGGGCACTTACCGCTCTCGTTAGTGTTGTCAGTTTCTTACTTTATGCTTTTTATTGTTTACGAAAGTATGCTGATTGTTCTTTAAGTGGAATTACAGTACAAGCTGATAAGCCATTATTAAAGGAGTTGTCCACTTTCGCCGGATGGAATCTATTGGGTACACTATGTGGGCTAGGAAGAACACAGGGTCTAGCCATCCTCTTGAATATATTTTTAGGGGCCGTTATCAATGCAGCGTATGGGATCGCTAATCAAGTAGCGGCCCAACTTAACTTTTTTTCCGCAACCTTACTGCGAGCACTCAATCCTCAAATTATGAAAAGCGAAGGGGCCAATGATCGGCCGAGAATGTTACGTCTGGCTATGATGGCCAGCAAATTCGGCTTTTTCTTGCTCGCGGTTATTGCCGTTCCGGCTTGTTTTGAAATGGAAGCGATCCTGAAACTTTGGTTGAAAAATGTACCACCACATACGGTCGTTTTCTGTCAGCTTATTCTCATAGCTACCCTGATCAATCAATTAACAATCGGTTTGCAATCGGCAGCACAAGCTATTGGCAATATTAAATATTATCAGATAGTGGTAGGTACTACGTTGCTATTAAATTTGCCAATTGCTTATATTTTACTCTCACTTCATTACCCGGTATATGCTGTCATCATAAGTTATGCCGTTGTTGAATTCATAGCCTGTGTGCTACGAATGTTCTTTTTAAGACATTTAGGAGGCTTATCCATTCGCACTTACTTGTCAAGAGTAGTCTATCGGGAAGTTATTCCGTTAATAATAGTTTTACTCGTAGGCGTATTGGCAACAAAATATATCCATTATCATTATCGATTTTTAATTACGATCCCGCTCACGGGATTTGTTTTTGGATTGAGCATCTATTTTTTCGGTTTATGTGCAGATGAAAAAATATTGATGCGTAATTTTATGGACAAGATAAAACAGAAAATAACCGGCTAAATTGCTAACAAATGAATAAAATATTAATTATAGGGGCTTTTGACCGATTTAACTACGGCGATTTATTATTCCCGATTATCATCGAGCAACAATTAAAAACATATGGACACCCGCTAGATATCGGATATTTTGGAATGATAGAAAGCGATTTAAGCGATTTGGGAGGAAAACCGACTCAAGATATACAGGCATTTTATCGTGCGTGTAATGCGAACAATGAAAGAGCCAATATCATCGTTGCGGGAGGCGAGGCTATCGCAGTCACTTGGAATTCTTTGTTGGTGGCTTTGAATGAAAGGTATCGGTTAATAAGGCGTTACCAGCATCATTTAGAGAAGTTTATTGACCTTAATAAATGGGCGAAACGCAAATTGAAAGGACAAACGGTGCTTCCTTTTGTGTTCAATAAAACAGATTTTAAGAGCGTTGATCACGTCTTGTTCAATTCACTGGGTGGCTCGGAAATACCAGAGCAAATTTTCACTAAAATAGAGGGCTTACAGCAGAAACTAAAGAATGTCGACTATTTTTCCGTGCGAGACACCATTACCCGGAAAAATCTGAAAAATAAGGGAGTCGAGACGAAATTATACCCTGATTCGGCTATCCTTATGTCTAAATTTTACGCTATTGAACACCTGGACGAATTGGTAAATATTGATGTGCGGCATTTTGTGGCGTTAAAAAAAGGGAAATATGTGTTTTTTCAGATTAATCGAAATCACGCAAAACAAAAAGAGGAAAAAATAGCTGCACTTCTAAATGCTATTCACCATGAAACCGGGGCAGACATCTGTTTATGCCCGATAGGAAAAGCATCAAATCATAATGATGACGAAGCTTTGCAATTGATTTTCCCTCATTTGGACGGCGATGCTCAATTTTTTAACGACGTTACTATTTGGGACATTATGTATTTAATTGCCAATGCGCAATGTTACATCGGTACCAGTTTACACGGCGCCATAACAGCCATGAGTTATGCGGTTCCTTACGTCGGAATAAATGTTAAAAAGCTAAATAGCTATCTCGGTACTTGGGGGGTGGAGAATCTGCAAAATGTTGTAGCCATTGAAAGTCTCTATGATCAATATCTAAAAGCGATCAAAGTTCCGAAACAAGACTTGATAGAATCAAAGAACAAGCAGTTTGCTGCGATAGAAGAGTCGTTCAATCTCATGGCTACACTTTTATTTAGAAGCTGATTCCTCCTTATTTGCAGGCTCGGGTGTTGGCTTTTCATCATATTGTCCTTCTTTAAAGGCACGTACGCCTTGCCCCAATCCACGCATCAGTTCGGGGATTTTCTTGCCGCCGAAGAGCAATAACAATGCAATAACAATGACACCCAATTCAGGCCCGCCAATGACACCTAGTAATATTGAATAAAGCATAATATATTTTTTAGTTTAACTTTGCAAAGTTAACCTGTCTAATATTAGATACAGATTAAAATAAGATTAGGATTGGTAAACAGGAGACCCGTTAACGATTTGGATCATATGGGGAGTAGTATGTTGTAGGTTGGTATACGGGAATGCGTCATTATAGGTGGCAGAAAAGAAGGGGATAAATAGAATGATGATCTATGAAGTTTAAGGTGCAAAGAAAACGAGAGAAGACTTCCGGTATTCTACAAAGACTACTATTTGTCTTCTTAATATTTGTGTTTTTACTCACGGCCGGTTCGCTTCTTTTAAGACACTCCATTGCAGAGAAGCTGGCTTATTTAAGCGTAAAACTTAAAGCACCTCCCGAAACAGGCGAAATAAGTAATGTCTTACTGGAGCTAAGTAGCGCCGAAAATGACTTTCAGCAAGCTAGTCTTTACGGCTATGGTGATAAACTCGATGAGTATCAACGAAAAGTATTGAGCGTCTTTGCTAAAATCGATACTATTTTGCACGAATATCCAATATTGGCGGACAGTCTAGGCAATTCATTGGACGAAAGAGAATTTAAAAAATATGTGGATGGAAAGCTGGATCTTTCGCTCAAAGTTTTCGCGCTAAAGAAAAGTTTCGACTCTTTACTGATAAAAAGTACGGATGAAAATATTTTTGGGAACAGCAAAGTTAGGATAGCTAAGGAAAGAAGACAAATACGCCGAAATGCAGAGCAAGATACCATCATAAGGGAAGTGGCGTCAGCGGTCAAGAAAAAAGGGTTCTTAAAACGTTTAAGGCAAGTTTTCTCCCCTGGTTCAGATACACTTCGTACAAAGTTACTACTCGTTGCGCGGGAAAATGCTGTGCGGGATTCGATTGCAAGAGAGTTGCAGATTCAGAATGAAAAAGGGCAGCAACAGCTCTTGGAAAGGTTAAGCAAAGAACATACATTACTTGCTCAATCTCAACAACAGCTCATATCTTCGAATTTATCACTCATCATACAATTACGGCAGCTTATCGATCAAATCAAAGATAATTACTTATTGACTTGGGAAAGAAATCAACGGGAAACCTTAGCTCAATATGAAGAAGCTGTTGATGATTTAGACAGTTTTACGATTACTGCCACTATCATGGTGCTGATTTTTGTTGCGCTTCTTTTGTTCTATATCAAAAAAGCTGCTAAAGCAGAAGATCAGTATAAAGTTGAAAACGCTCGTGCTATTGCGCTTGCGGAACAGAAATCGGAAATGCTTGCTACAATGAGCCATGAAATTCGAAATCCGTTGACAGCGATAACCGGGTTCGTTTATTTGATGAAAAATACACCGCTGACCGCTGAGCAGAACCGTATGGTAAGCTCAATAAAAGCTTCTTCAGATATGTTAATGGATACCGTGAATGATATTTTGGATATGACTAAAGTTGAAAGCCAACAGTCAGAAGTACTTAAAGTTGTTTCTTTTACTCCATTTCATGAAATTAAGGAAACGGTAGAAACCATGCGCTTCATAGCCATTAAGAAAAATATATCCTTAAATTTTAGTTTTGACGGTTCTCAGGACGAGATGGTTTATGGCGACCCTTTTCGACTGAAGCAGGTGGTCATCAATTTACTTGGGAATGCCATTAAATATACGGACATTGGAGGGGTGGAGGTGTATTGCACAATGAAAAAAGGTGAGCAAGACGGTATGCAGGAACTTACGGTACGTATTAAAGATTCCGGTATTGGCATTCCGCAAGAACAACAGACCAAATTATTTACTAAATATTATCAAGCGGGAAAGGAAAATGCAAGGCCTGGCACCGGTTTGGGCCTGTATATCTGCTACCAGCTGATTAAATTGCAACATGGGGACATCTACGTAGAGAGTGAAGAGGGAAAAGGTTCTACGTTTAGTTTTCGTATTCCCTTTAAATCAGCTAACGTTTGATCAATTGAATAGTAAAAATACAAAAGACTCTCTTATTTATTAAATAAACAACGTCATCCGTTGTAAATATCTTGTTTGATGTGTTTAGTTGATTTTTTGAACCAAATACCGTTTCAGGGTTTGATTTAAAGCCATTTTTCTCCGCCACTTTTATGTAATTTTCTTTGTCGGTTGTGTGGAAAATACCCTGAAAAGGAGTAGGTTTGCACTCTTTATTGAAATTTTGTTAATATAAAACCTTTTATGGGTGCTAGAATACAAGCGATAGAATACTATTTTCCAGAACAAAAAATTACCAACCAAGATCTTAGTGAGGAATTTCCGGATTATGATTTTTCTAAGTTTGAATATAAGATAGGTATAAGTAGTCGGTATGTTGCCGGAACAAATGAAACCGCTTTGGACTTAGCCGAAAAAGCTTGCCTAAAACTTTTTAAACGCATTAATAAGGCTAAAATCGATTATATTTTGTATTGTACCCAAAGCCCCGAATATATTATGCCGTCAACGGCTTGTATATTGCAGGATCGCCTGGCTCTTAATAAGACAGTGGGCGCTTTTGATTTCAATTTGGGATGCTCGGGTTATACCTATGGCTTGAGTATGGCGAAAGCTTTCATAGAAAGCGGCCAAGCCAATCACGTGTTATTGGTAACAACAGATACCTATTCAAAATATATCAATAGGAAAGACCGGTCTAATCGAGCGATCTTTGGCGATGCGGCAAGCGCAACCGTTATTTCGTCAAATGATGACAACGGAATCCATAAATTCAAATTTGGTACCGACGGAAAGGGGTATAATAAATTAATCGTTAAGAACGGTGGTACTCGATTTCCTGTTGATGGCCAAGCTGTGGAGCACCTTTATGGTAGAGGCAATGTTTATACGGAAAATAATCTTTATATGAACGGGCCCGAAATATTCCGTTTCACCAGTACTGTGGTGCCTCCTTTTATTGAGGAAGTTCTTACGCTCAACGCTGTAAAGAAGGAGGACGTTGGGCAGTTTATTTTTCATCAAGCAAATGCCCACATGTTAAAAGTGATGCGAGAACGCTTAACAATATCTCCTCAAAAGTTCTACATCAATTTACGTGATGGGGGAAACACCGTTTCTTCTACCATACCCATTGCATTGAAAAACTATTGCAAGGAGGATCTAACAGAAGAAAAGGCCTCCATTATTGTTGCCGGTTTCGGCGTTGGCTTGTCCTGGTCTGCCGGATTAATCGAAGTTTCAAAAAATCTATAATTATAGCCACCCTTTTTTTCTGAACCAAAAATAAATGGCTAAGGTGATAATCGCCATGACAAGCATTACTATTGGGTACCCTAAGTGCCAGTTAAGTTCCGGCATATAATGGAAGTTCATGCCGTATATCCCTACTATAAACGTTAATGGCATAAAAAAAACAGAGAAGATCGTTAATATGCGCATGATTTCATTTGTTCTATGGGAAGCGATGGAAAAGTAAGCCGATAGAAGCTGTGCGGTATTCTCTGAAAGATTGTCGTATATATTTTGCATTCGCACATATTGATCCCGTAAATCCCGGGTATAGATATTTCGTTGTTTGGGAGTATCTATTTTATCGATAATCTCATAAGACAAGATCAAGAGACGTTTGATCACATCGACTTTTCGTTTTACATAATAAAGCCCTCTTAAAACGGGTGCCTTGCGCTGCTTCAGGAAAACATTCTCTTCAAAATAATCTAACGACTGTGCCAACTTCACACTAGGCTCTTCAAAAGTAAGCAAGGACGCCCGTACAATACGGTTTACTATGCATATGGTGTCCTTACAGCCTCCTGCATCTATCGCTTTGGCTTTAACGTCGGCGATAAGAGGTTGTTCAGTTCTATGAACAGTGATGACATAGTCGGAAGTATAAAAAATGGCAATTTTATTTGTTAATTCCTGTATGGTATCCGCGTCATTCATGGGGTCCTGTGTGTATACTCGGACGATTATAAAGGTATAGCCGTCTACGATTTCATGCTTCGGTAAGTGGTCGGGCTGCATACAATCTTTAATAGATGTTTCATGTAATGCAAATCGTTTGCTTATGTCCAGGATTTCTTCCATAGAAGGATCTGTTAAATCGATCCAATCGAAACCGTGCGTATCCCTTGATGCGAATATTTTTTTCATTAGAATAAATTGTCTTTTAATGGCCATGAAACCCGCTTGCCTACTGCAAGTAACTATAAGCTTGGTTTATTCATGTCGTTCTCTACATGCTGTAGCATATAGTGTTTTCTTAACATCATTCCTTACCTCATCGTTTTTTGATAAACCAACTAAACTCGCTCGTTTTAAATTTCTGTCGGCTCTTGCTTTTTCTCTGTTGCTTCCTGTATGTCTTCGGCATCGGGTATCAAAGCCTCTTGTTGCTCTGAAGCCTTTGCTTCATATTGTATTTTTATAAAGATAGGGAAATGATCAGAATTAAAATTCGATAGTCGTTTCAACTCCCTAAGTTTGAAATCTGTCGAGAAAAAGGCATGATCAAGTGGAAAACGCAAAAAGGGATAATGTGCATGAAACGTGTTGTAAAATCCCCTGCCGCGGCGTGGATCGAGTAATCCACTCATTTTTAAAAATAATTCCGTTGTATAGCTCCATGCTACATCATTTAGATCGCCGATGACAATAACCGGTCTACTGCTTCGTTTAGCTAAATCTGCTATTAGCAACAGTTCTTTGTCTCGTTCCGTAGATCGTGGGTTTTCATTCGGCACAGGGGGAGTAGGATGCACAGCATATAATTGCACCTCAAGTCCACTCCGGAGCGTTAATACGCAATGAATCGAAGGAATGTCCTTTTCAACCAAATAGCCGATCTTGGTAGCTGACAATGGTAATTTGGAATATAGCAGCATGCCATACGTATTCTCTAAGGGCACGCGTACATGATAAGGATATTCTTGGGATAAACTGCGTGTCTCAAGGTCCCATCGCTTGTTGGTTTCAAGCAATAAAACAACATCGGGATCAGCCCGGGTTATTTCTCCTAAGCACCCCGCAGTGTTTTTATTGTCTTGATAAACGTTAGATACCATTAAACTCACCGATTGCTCTTGTATATTGCCTTTGGCATATAATACCTGCTTTTTTGCAAGCGGCGTAAAGGGCATAATTTGTGACGATAGGTAAATGCCATTGATCATGATCACGGTAAGTGCAATCCAGTCAAAGATTACCGAACGGTCAAAATAACCAAGTAATAGTGCAAAACAAATGGCTGTCAATACTAGTTTTTGCAATCGCGGATAATCGAAAACCCTAAAAATCCAATATTCGTGTTTAATAAGGGGAATGAGGGTAAAACAAATAGTTAATAAAGAGAGACTATATATAAAAACGTTCATAGGTAGTATATGCTGTTAATAGTCAAACATAAGAACAAAAACAAATGAATAAAAATTTTTCTTTTTCAGCTGCTTAAACTCTTTGCCGCCCGATTTAAATTAGAAAATCGATTTAGCATATAAAGGATAGTCGCATTAATTTGTTACTTTTAGGCACATTATTTATTGAAATCTTAAACAGATAATATTGATTGAAATGATTCGAGTTTATCGCTATTACGCAGCACTTCTTTTACTAAGCTTTTTCTTAGCCGCTTCAGTTGGTAAAGCGCAAACAAATCCGATTTTCGATGGTTGGTATGCCGATCCCGAAGGTATTAGATATGGCAATGAATATTGGATTTTTCCAACTTATTCAGCGCCTTACGAAGAACAGGTGTTTATGGACGCGTTCTCATCCAAAGATTTGAAAAATTGGAAAAAACACGCCGGAATAATTGACACTGCTGCGGTAAAGTGGGCAAAAAAGGCAATGTGGGCGCCAGCTGTTTTAATGAAGGATAAAAAATATTACCTGTTTTTTGGCGCAAATGATGTTCATGAAGGCGAAGTTGGTGGAATTGGTGTGGCGGAGGCTGAAAAACCACAGGGCCCTTATCGCGATTTACTCGGCAAACCCCTAATCAATGAAATCGTGAATGGCGCTCAACCAATCGATCAATTCGTCTTTAAAGATACTGATGGAACTTATTATATGTACTATGGGGGATGGGGGCATTGCAATGTGGTAAAATTAAAAGATGATTTTACCGGGATTGCTCCTTTTGAAGATGGCACTACCTATAGGGAAGTAACACCGGAAGGCTATGTCGAAGGGCCCTTTATGTTCGTCAGAAATGGAAAATACTATTTTATGTGGTCGGAAGGTGGATGGACCGGGCCCGACTATAAAGTAGCATACGCGATAGCCGATTCGCCTTTCGGCCCTTTCAGACGAATCGGAACAATTTTACAGCAGGACCCCGCTATTGCTACAGGCGCAGGACATCATTCCATCATACAAGGAAAAGGAAAAGACGAGTGGTACATCGTTTACCACCGTCGTCCTTTAGGAGAAACGAGTGCCCACCATCGCGTTACCTGTATAGATAGAATGTATTTTGACGAAAATGGTTTTATAAAACCCGTAGTAATGACTAAATAGTTATCTCTTTATACGTATAATGATCGAAGAAGAGATACAGGTTTAATTGTCAATAAAAAAATGAGTAAAATTATAGTACTAGGAGGCCAGGGGCAACTGGGGCAGTGCTTGCAATCCGTTTGCGAAGATAAGGCCATGGTTTTTTTATCATCGAAAGAGGCCGATATTAGTAATGAAGCTCAATTGGAGCAATGGTTCATTCAGTATAACCCCAGTCATATTATCAACTGTGCGGCCTATACCGCCGTTGATAAAGCGGAAGATGAAAAAGAGGAAGCAAGTAAAATCAATACGATAGCACCGGGTATCCTGGCCGGGTTATGCAAACGCTTCGATGCAATTTTAATTCATATTTCTACTGATTTCGTGTTTGAAGGTAATCAAACGGGTCTGTTAGAGGAAACGAGTATTGCCAATCCGACCGGTGTTTATGGACAAACTAAGTTAGATGGCGAAACGACCATTCAGCAAATATGGAATAAGCATATTATTATCCGTACAAGCTGGTTATATTCTGAGTATGCCAATAACTTTGTTAAAACGATGCTGCGACTCGCTCAAGATCGCGAGGAACTCAAGGTAGTGGCAGATCAGGTCGGAACTCCTACTTATGCACGCGACTTGGCCGAAGTCTTATGCAAAATTATTGATAACAATATTACAGAAGATGAATACGGTCTTTATCATTATAGCAATGAGGGAGTTGCAAGTTGGTACGATTTCGCCTATGCCGTTTTTGAATTGAGCAATACCAATATCCGCCTGTTTCCGATTAAAACTGCTGATTTTCCTACAAAAGCGAAGCGTCCGGCGTATTCTGTAATGGATAAATCAAAAATAAAAAAGCAATTCAATTTGGTTATACCGAATTGGCGGGATAGCCTAAAAAACTGCTTACAACGGTTAAAAGAAATTCAAAACTAATACGCCTCCCATCTATCTTAAACACATGAAGTGGAAAACCCTAACATCCGAATATTTAGTAAAGGCCCCTTGGGCCGTCTTAAGAAAAGATTCGTGCGAAATGCCTAATGGCCATATCGTGCCGGAATATTATGTATTGGAATATCCGAATTGGGTAAATGTGGTAGCATTTACTGAAAGAAACGAAATAATCTTAGTAAGGCAATATCGCCATGGCGCTGGTAAAGAGTTTTTGGAAATACCGGGAGGAGTCATTGATGAAGGTGAAGATGCACTGACTGCTGCTAAACGCGAAATGCTGGAAGAAACCGGCTACGCTTTCACGACAATGGAAAAACTCGTGGATTTGTATCCTAACCCTGCAACGAGCACTAATATTACGACAACTTATGTGGCTAAGGGTGGTGTGAAGGTGAAAGAACAGGCTTTGGATGATCAGGAAGAAATTGAGATTTTGCTTTATTCAGTTGATGACGTCAAAAGGTTGCTAAAAGAAAATAAGATTGGCCAAGCGCTTCATACGGCAGCACTCTTTTATGCGCTTTATGAGTTGTAAAAAACTCCTCATTCATCGTTTAGAACTCTTAACTAAATCTTTACCTTTGCCCCATGGCAAGAGAGATTTTGGAAAATAAGCGTAAAGCGCTAAAAATTAATTTAAGTGAACAGATCTACGGCACTTTTGCGGAAATAGGTGCCGGACAGGAAGTAGCACGAAATTTTTTCACCGCTGGAGCGGCGTCGGGAACCATCGCTAAAACTATGAGTGCATACGATATGGCTTTTAGCGATGCCATTTATGGCGCTGAGGCAAACGGACGCTATGTGAGTAGTTCGCGTTTGGAGAAGATGCTCGATCATGAATACCAGCTGCTTACCGATCGACTGAAAGGGCCTAAATATCAGAACCGTAAGTTCTTTGCCTTTGCCGATACGGTAACTACCTTGAATTTTAGTAAAACGAACGATCCACATGGGTGGATTGGACTTCGCTTTCAATCGGAAGTAGGAGGGGAGCCAAATGATATTATTTTTCATGTACGCCTCTTAGATAGCGACGCTTCATTGCAACAAAAAGTTTTAGGGGTATTAGGTGTTAATCTTGTATTCGCGGCTTATTTTTATATTCATGATGTACAAACGATGATTGAAAGCCTGGTGGACAATTTAGCTGCGGGATCGGTTGAAATCGACTTAGTTAAGCTGAATGGATCTGCATTTAAAAATGTGAGTGAACGGCTGGTTAATTTGTACCTCATCGCTAAAGGCTTCTCACGGGCTGCAATCTTCGATGAAGAGGGGCATGCACATCAGGCAAAAGACTTTCTTTACAAAAAGGATGTTATTATTCTGAGAACAAAATATAAACAGAAATCCAATCCAAATTTTGATTTATTCAATTTGGCTGTTGATCAGTTTAAGCGCAACCTGGGAATCAAGGATAAAAATCTTCTTGTTATGATTGAGGTGCTGATGTCAAACGCGTTGGAGGATCATCCCGTCCTGAGTAACGAAGATTTGGAATATTTCGCTAAGCGAGCTGAAGAACTATGTGCTACGGGGAATCATATTCTGGTGTCTAATTTCACGAGAAATCATAAATTGGCTGAATTCCTTGCCCAGTTTAAACCAAACAATGTCGGTATTTCTACCAATATTTCCAATCTCCGTAATATCTTCAACTCCAAAAACTACGGTGAAAGTTATGCTGATGAGTTGTTAGCCTACGTGAGTGGCATGTTCAGTAAAAACGTAAAGCTGTATGTTTATCCTTATCTAGATAGAAAAAACAATGAAATCATAACTACTCAAAATATGCCGGTATCTCCTGAAGCCAAACCACTCTTTGATTTCCTCATTCAAAACCATTATATTATTGATATAGAAAATTACGACGAACGTTTTGTGAAAACGGTTTAATTAGCTGTTAGCATTTAGGTATTAGCCATTAGCGAACAACTAATAGCTAATACCTAACCGCTTACCTCCTAATAGCTCGCGGCTGCCTCCTCATATTCACTTAAAGGCGGGCAAGAACATACTAAAGAGCGGTCACCGTAAGAATCATTCACTCTTCCTACTGCGGGCCAAAATTTATGTGCAGCAACATATGGGAGAGGATATGCGGCTTCTTCCCTTGTATAAGGTCTATTCCATTCATTGGCACTAACTACTGCCAAAGTATGTGGCGCATGCTTTAATACATTTTCGTTTTTATCCACCGCTCCCGACTCAATGGCAGCAATCTCCCTTCTGATAGCCAAAAGCGCATCGCAAAAACGATCTAATTCTGCTTTTGGCTCCGATTCTGTCGGTTCTACCATAAGCGTACCGGCAACAGGGAAAGACACCGTTGGTGCATGGAAGCCGTAGTCCATTAAGCGTTTAGCAATATCGCCTACTTCAACACCATAACTCTTGAAGCTTCGACAGTCGAGAATCATTTCATGGGCACATCGGCCACTAGCGCCTGCATACAATATTTTATAATCGTGTTCAAGCCTAGCCTTAATATAATTGGCATTAAGAATAGCAAATTTAGTAGCATTGGTTAGGCCGTCGGCACCCATCATCGCGATATAAGCATGCGAGATAAGTAAAATAGAAGCTGATCCAAACGGTGCTGCTGCAACGGCAGAGATAGACTTGCCTTCATTAATATTAACCACTTCATGGCCAGGTAAGAAGGGTACTAAATGCTCGGCAACACCAATAGGTCCCATCCCGGGGCCACCACCACCGTGCGGAATACAAAAAGTCTTATGAAGATTGAGGTGGCAAACATCTGCGCCGATACTTGCAGGACTTGTTAAACCAACCTGCGCGTTCATGTTGGCACCATCCATATATACCTGACCGCCATTTGCATGGATAACCTGGCAAATATCGATAATCGATTCTTCAAATACCCCATGGGTAGATGGGTAGGTAACCATCAAACAACTTAAATTATCCTTATGCAGTTCAGCCTTGGATTGCAAATCGGCCACATCAATATTACCACGCTCATCACAGTTTACAACAACGATTTTCATGCCGGCCATCGAAGCAGAGGCCGGGTTGGTACCATGTGCAGACGATGGAATGAGCACGACGTTGCGGTGATGGTCGCCTCGGTCTTCATGGTATGCTCTAATAACCATGAGACCTGCATACTCACCTTGTGCACCGGAATTGGGCTGAAAACTCATTTTAGCAAAGCCGGTGATGGCAGAAAGCCACCGGTTTAGCTCGTCAAGCATTTGCATATAACCACCAACCTGATCGATGGGGGCAAAAGGATGTACTCTATTGAACGACTCCCAAGATACAGGTATCATTTCGGTTGTAGCGTTTAACTTCATCGTACAAGATCCCAGTGGAATCATCGAATGGCAGAGCGATAAATCTCTAGCTTCGAGCGATTTGATGTAGCGTAGCATTTCGTGCTCAGCATGGTGCGTGTTAAACACTTCATGCGTTAAATAGGCCGAGGTACGTTGCAGCGCGGTTGGGATTACGCTTTCCAGTGCTGATGTTTTGAATTCAACATCCGCCAAATTTTTTGCTTTTACCTTCGCAAAAACACGAACAATTTCTTTGATATCCTCCAAGCTGGTGGTCTCATCTAATGAAATATGGACGGTTTCGCCTTGGTAGTGAAAGTTCATTTCATGGTTCAGCGCTTCTGCATGTAACGGATTACATAAATCACCAAGATGGAAGGTTAGGGTGTCAAAATAGGCCTCATTCTCTTGTCTATAGCCAAGCGATGTAAGCGTATTAGACAAAAGCACGGCTAGTCCATGAATTCTTTCTGCAATAGCGCGTAAGCCTTGTGGTCCGTGATAGGTGGCGTAAAACCCCGCCATAATAGCAAGAAGCGCCTGCGCCGTACAAATATTAGAGGAAGCTTTGTCCCTTCGAATATGCTGTTCACGTGTTTGTAAAGCCATTCGCAGCGCGTAATTCCCCGATGAGTCGATGGTGACCCCAATAATCCTGCCCGGAATATTACGTTTATAAGCGTCCTTTGTTGCAAAGAAAGCTGCATGAGGACCGCCAAAACCCATAGGGACACCAAAGCGTTGCGAGGAACCAACCACAATGTCTGCTCCCCATTCTCCCGGTGGCGTTAGCAAGGTAAGGCTCATCAGGTCGGCCGCAACACTCAAAGTTGCTTGATGTGCATGAACCTTTTCAGCAAAGCTGCGGTAATCAAATACCTTACCGTCGCCGGCCGGATATTGGACTAAAGCTCCAAAGATATTTTCATTAAATTCGATCGAAGTATGATCACCAACTAAAAGTTTGATGCCGTAAGAAACGGAACGTGTCCTTAATACATCTAAGGTTTGTGGAAAAACATTCTCTGATACAAAAAAAGTATCGGCATCTTTATTTTTACGTAGGCTATACTGCATAAACATCGCTTCTGCAGCAGCAGTTGCCTCGTCTAATAAGGATGCGTTCGCTATTTCCATACCGGTAAGGTCAATGATAACCGTTTGGAAATTTAATAAAGCCTGTAATCGGCCTTGTGCTATTTCAGCTTGGTAAGGTGTGTATTGTGTATACCAGCCTGGATTTTCAAATACATTTCGCAAAATAACACTGGGTGTAATCACATCGTAATATCCTTGGCCGATGTAAGATTTGAACACTTTGTTTTTAGAAGCAATTTGCTTCAATCGTTGTAAATATCCCGTTTCAGTTAAAGCCGGTGGTAAGCTTAAGGGACTTTTTAAACGAATTTTAGTTGGAACGGTTTCATCAATCAACTGATCGATGCTATTAACGCCAATAGTTTTAAGCATCTCAGGAACATCTTGCTTATTCGGCGCAATATGGCGTTCCTCAAATTTCTCTTGAAAATTTATGTTTAAGTTCATTCATGTATGAATTATAGACGCAGTTTCAATCTAAGTAACAGAGCATAAAGCTGTTTAAGAGGGATTTAGCTGGTTGTTACCCATTTTAAGATCTCTTCATTTAAGGGCACAAACATAGATAAAATGCCCTTCATTTGCAAGTCATTAACACAGCTTATCTATACACACTTTGTCATTTTTATGTGGCGATAAAATTAAAGAATGGACGCTGTTAAAAAGATTTTACCTAGCTTTGAATATCGAAGACTACTAAGTATGAAAAAATCGTTACCACTGATCGCGATGGTTTCCGGGTTTATATCTTTTATTGGAATTATTTACATGATGCTGCATCCCGAATTACCCAGTATATTGGTTTTTCTAATCTACGGGCTAGCTACCTGTGCAGGTGTATGTGGTTTACTTTTAATCGGAAAAAAAAGAGAACGTTAGCCAATACAACATTTGCATATTGGCTAACTACTCGCTAATTGTAATCGCAAGGTTATGAACCCACTTTGTGCGGTTATCACATTGACGATTGTTTTTATTCCACCTTGTAACGATAAACAGCCCGCCCGATATTGCCGTTCTCATCGATTCCTTCTACCACAGCTTTATAAGTGCCTAGGCCGCTAGCATTATAGAATTGGAAACTCGCTTTCCCTTGACTATCGGTAATAACATCCGGATTCCAATAAACGGTGGTACGCCAATCGATTCCGGGAGTACTGGTTGCCGTATATTTCGGTAGGTAAAAGCTGCGTTCAGCTTGGTAGCCTAAAGGTGTAATCGTTACGATGTTAGATTTTGGCAAAAGATTTTCCAATTCAGCCTTGCTGATGCGCGTACCTTGTGGTTTCTTTTTCGTGTTGATCACCAATACGCCATTGCTTTGGTAGGTTCTGTTTACGGTGCCCAGATCATCACGTAAAAATATCTCCACTGACTCCACCTCTGCCGGACTAACGGTATTGATGCCATTCACATCAATGGCCATTCCATTTAAAAACACCTGTACCGGTGTCCGATTTCCTTGGTTATAATCTCGTGTGATGTAAAAGTTGTTGTCCATAAAGGTTAAACCCATTGCGGCTGTCTGTAAGCAATTAATAAGCAGATTACAACCGGTGAATCGAGCGCCGTCAATCAGGTGGTCGGGGATCGGGCTTAAGCCTGATAAAGCCGGGTACTGCGTATGGCGAGGTTTTGGTGCTACTCTTTCCGTAATAACGACTTCTTCTAAAAGCCGCTCAGTTCGATACTGCCTTGCACTATTTTTAAGATAGGGCGTTAATGTACTATCTATATTAAGTATTTCGTCCGGTGCGGTGAAACCTGGTGTGATAGCAGGAAATGCGTCTCCATTCAATGTGATCTTTAAATTTTTATAGTTCTCATTGTTCCTTGCGCTGATAGTGACCTGTGCCGAGTCAGTAAACATAACATTGCTAAACTTGAAGTTACCCTGTTCATCGGAGTAAGTTTCAACTGTCTTCTTATCATTGCCTATGCTCAATTCGAGTTTGCCGTTAGGTACTGCTATTCCGTTTAATAGGCGGAGTGTGCCGGTGATATCAATGCCCTGTTCCGGTAAGAAAGAAACAGGAGGTATTTTATCACCGATAATATCTTTATAATCAAAACGGCGATACCCTTGCGTCAACATAAGTATGTCTAAATGGCTGCGAGTTTCAGGTGTTACTTTTTTGAAGTAATAGTTCGGTTGCTCCACATAACCCTTGATATCTGAGGTTAACAACAGGCTGCTAAGAATTGTTGTCTCTGCATTTTCGTTGAAAGGAACCTTCGACTCGTCAATAACCGAAACAGAAAAAGTTCCAACGGATTGTGAGCTATCCGTGGATGCATTTAAATGTAATTGAACGGCCTGCTTCGCTGCATAACTTTTTTTATCGGAGCTTAATGTAAGTTTAAGTTCGTTCGCACGTTGAATAAAGACCAGTCGCTCACTCAAAGGGATACCGGAAGGGGAAAGTAGGGTGAATTGTACAATGCCTGACGGAAATTTATTCTTTGGTACGGAGGCATTGATGCTCGCACTGTTCAAAGGGGTTTGCGCTGCATAATAGATTACACCATCGCTTTGCGCGACTAATGAGAAAACTTTATTCTGATTTTGTTGTAGATAAAGATCATTCGAAATAATTTTCACAGCTATGTTTAAACTGTCTGAGGGATCAACGGCCAGACTCGTTCCGAAAGGTCGTACCTTCGGAAGTTGATAACTGTACGTAGCACCGTTTTCGGTTGTAACTTTTGCAGTGTATACAGCATCCGCTTTAGGCGTTAAACTAAATTTGCCCATGCCTAGATGTTGGGTCTCAATGCTTGCAACTTCCTGGTCCTGTTGATCTACCACTTTGCCTTTGATAGCCACTCCCAATCCATCACCTCCTACCGCCTTGAAGGCAACTTCACTTGGTAAATCGGCAATTAAATATCCGCCTTCCGGAAAAAATTGGACATCCGGTGTCTGAAATGCCCCACGTAGTTGATAACTTGTGTTAACGGAGCGGTTATTGTCCAAACTAATGGACGTATTTAATATCCCGTCTTTTAAAGCCTGTTGTTGCTCATTCGATAGACTTACTTGCAAATAGCCATTTTTGTCAGTATTACCTCTTCCTTTGCTTAAGCTGCTTGTGCCGCGTATAAGTTCCCAGGAAACCCGTTTATCTATTAATGGCTTCCCTTCTTCGTCTGTATAGCGGATTCGGCCGTTAACAGTTGTTGCTTTTCCTCCGGGGGCAGCAACAAAACTAGCGTGAGTTTTTACCCTTTTATTGAAAACGTCTCCAATAATGATATTTTTATTAAAAAAATAATTCGGGTCAAAATTCATCATGTATTTTGTATATGCTCTAATGCGATAATTCCCCTGTTTATAGATAAGCGGGTCTAAAACGAGACTTCCATTGCCCGTGCCGTTATTGCTGGGAATCATGGAGGTTTTCATTAAGGAATCTCGGCTATTGAGCACCTCTATGTAGACAACCTTACTAAGATTCGAAAGTTGATGATGACTGGTCAAATAAGATTTAAACCATATGGTGTCGCCCACAGCATAATAGGGTTTGTCAAAATGGAGATAAACTTTTTCAATAGGTTGCTGCGTAGCTAAGGTATTGGTTTTTTCAACAATGGTATTTAAATTAATTCCCTTTTGTCGGGATTGACTCCAGACTTGTAGGCTGTAAAACGATAAAATAGCAAAAAGTAAATATCGGTTGAGCTGTCTCATATAGTGATTGTCGAATTTTTTATAAATCGCTAATTTATCGATTTATTCATTTACTTCTGTTTTTTAACAGATTTTTAACAAAACTTATACTATATCATAGGCCCTCGTTAATCATCATGTACTGCTGCATCCTTAACCTCCTCATCTGCTCATAGCTAGGGTTTAAATAGACATGAAGTAAATGTACGAGCCAAAAATATGTATTTACAGAGAAGGTACTTTAAGGTTACACGAAAGATACTTCATAGGTGCTTTAAGCTGGCATTGCTGTTAAGTGATACCGATTAGGGCATATATTCGCGTTTCCTTCCATGATCTTAACACTTGCTCAAATCAATAGGTGAAATGCTAGGTAGTACTCACAAAACTTCCTACCTTTGGTGCTTCATCAGATTTGCCATACAAATACGATTGTTGGTAAAAATGAGAAAGAATATAGAATAAAAGAAATAATTAAAATGAGCAAAATTAATCGTAAGCAAGATGCGCTAGACTATCATGCTAACGGCCGTCCGGGTAAAATTGCCGTAATACCTACCAAACCAACGAATTCGCAACGAGATTTATCATTGGCCTACTCACCGGGCGTTGCTGATCCCTGTTTGGAAATTGCCGCCAATAAAGAGGATGTCTATAAATATACAGCCAAAGGAAATTTGGTGGCTGTTATCAGCAATGGAACTGCCGTGTTAGGACTGGGTGATATCGGACCTGAGGGGGGGAAACCTGTTATGGAAGGAAAGGGTCTTTTGTTTAAAATATTTGCCGATATTGACGTCTTCGACTTAGAACTTGATACCAAGAATGTAGATGATTTTGTCCGCACGGTTAAAATATTGGAACCTACGTTTGGAGGAATCAATTTAGAGGATATCAAGGCGCCGGAATGTTTTGAGATTGAGCGTCGATTAAAAGAGGAAATGTCTATTCCGGTTATGCATGACGATCAGCACGGTACCGCCATTATCTCCGGTGCTGCCTTAATCAATGCCTGTGAGTTACAAAAGAAAAAGCTGGAAAAAGTTAAAATCGTTGTTAATGGAGCTGGGGCTGCTGCTATTTCTTGTTCACGTATTTATGTTTCGCTAGGTGCAAAGCCGGAAAATATTGTGATGATTGATCGGGCGGGTGTAATAAGAAAAGATAGGGAAAACCTAGACGCATTAAAGGGTGAATTTGCGACTGATCGGAACATTCATACTTTAGAAGAGGCTATTAAAGACGCCGATGTATTCATCGGCCTTTCTGCGGCCGATGTACTAACAGCCGATATGCTAAAAACCATGAGCAAAAATCCCATTGTTTTTGCCATGGCAAACCCAAATCCTGAAATCGCGTACGACTTGGCCGTAAAAACGCGTAAGGATGTTATCATGGCGACAGGCCGTTCTGATTATCCAAATCAGGTGAATAATGTATTAGGTTTCCCTTATATATTCAGAGGTGCCCTTGATGTACGAGCTACAGGTATTAACGAAGAAATGAAATTAGCGGCGGTATATGCTATTGCGAAGTTGGCGAAAGAACCGGTGCCGGAATCTGTAAATCTCGCCTATAATATAAACAACCTCAAATTTGGTAAAGACTACATCATACCTAAACCAACTGATCCGCGTTTGATTACGGAAGTTGCCCCTGCTGTTGCGAAGGCAGCTATCGAATCTGGTATTGCAAGGGCAGAAATTAAAGATTGGGAAGCATATAAAGAAAATCTTAGAAAGCGTTTAGGTTTAGATGACGTCTTAATGCGCGACTTAAGTGCTGCAGCGCGGCAAAGCCCTAAACGTGTTGTTTTTGCGGAGGCAGATAACTATAAAATCCTAAAAGCAGCCCAAATCGTTAAAGATGAAGGTATTGCTCACCCCATTCTGCTGGGTAGAAAGGAGAAGATCCAGCGTATCATCTCCGAGCATGCTTTAGACCTACCAAATGTTACAATCATTGATCCGTTGGAGGAGATCGATACGCCAAAATTTAAACAATATGTAGAGGCACTTTATAGAAAAAGGCAACGTCGCGGTATTACCTTGTTAGAAGCTAATAAATTTATGTTAGATCGTAACTACTATGGCGCAAGTATGGTCGAGTTCGGTGAAGCAGATTGCCTGATTTCCGGTTTGACAAAAAATTATGCGACAACTATTCGTCCGGCACTGCATGTCATTGGTACTCGTTCAGGTAGCCGCGTTGCAGGTATGTATATGATGCTAACAAAGAAAGGGCCTGTTTTCTTTGGAGATACAACTGTAAACAAAAATCCAACTGAAGAAGAATTGGTAGACATCACGGTACTCCTGCATGATGCGGTCAAGAAAATGAATATTGACCCGCGAATTGCCATGTTGTCCTACTCAAATTTTGGTTCAAACGAAGGGGAGATCCCTACAAAGATGCGTAATGCAGTTAAAACGCTGCATGAGAAATATCCTCATATTGTAGTGGACGGAGAAATGCAGGCCAATTTTGCCACTAATAGTCAAATGTTGGCAGAGAATTTCCCGTTTACCAATTTGAGTGGCGGCCCCGCCAATGTATTGGTTTTCCCTACTTTAGAATCAGGTAATATTGCTTATAAATTATTGCAAGAGTTAGGAGAAGCAGAGGCAGTAGGACCAATTTTGTTGGGACTTAATAAACCGGTGCACGTTTTACAGCTAGGCAGTTCTGTCCGAGAAATTGTGAACATGGTCACTATTGCGGTCGTCGACGTGCAAGCCAAAGAGAAAGAAGCGGTAGGGAAAGAGAAAAAGAAGTAGATTTTTTAACTAGCTAGTCGGTGATAACCAACTAGCTAGTAATTATACTAACAACTAAAGGTTAATACCTAAAGAAATGTACGAATATTTAAATGGAAAACTGGCATACAAATGTCCCACGTATGTGGTACTGGATGTGAATGGCGTCGGCTATCATGTTAACATTTCTTTGTATACATTCGGTAAGATCAAGGATTGTGAGCAATGTAAGCTCTATGTTAGTTTTCAGGTTAAAGAGGACGCTCATTCACTATATGGATTTGCAGAAGAAGGAGAACGTAAATTATTCAATCACTTACTGTCTGTTTCGGGTATTGGAGCGAGTACAGGACGAATGATTCTGTCATCGATTACGCCAACTGAAATCCAAACCGCTATTGTCCAAGGCGATGTAAAGCAAATACAACGCATTAAAGGAATCGGACCTAAGTCTGCGCAACGCATTATATTAGAGCTGCAAGACAAGTTAAAGAAAGAGGGTGCCGACACCCTGATATCGGTTCCACAACATCAGTCTGTACCTGAGGAGGCTCTTACAGCCTTAGTAATGCTTGGTTTCAATAAAGCGCAAGCTGAAAAAGTACTAACCGAAATTCAAAAAAACAATGCCGCTCAATTTACCGTCGAGGAATTGATTAAAGAGGCCTTACGGAGGTTATAAAAACTTTCCGGTTTATATCGACTGTGCTCGAACAAGGCTTGCAAAGCAGTTTGATGTTCTGCTATTAAACTCTTTTGATCTTCTTGTAATGAGGAAAGAACATAAACTCTGACTTTTGCCTCGTAAAACTTCAGATTAAACTGTTTTGAAATCAATATTAATTGGCGGGCAAGGTGCAAGAAATCTCTATGCTGGTTTCTTAACAAGTCCAGATCCAATAAGCCTAATTGTAGTCGATTGATCGTGTGGGAGCTATTTGTCTGTACAGCCTCTTCCTTTGCTTGTAAAGCAAGGTCTGTTTGATCCATCGCTAGATATCGTTCGGCGAATGCCAGCTGAATACAGGCTTTAAAGTCGCTGGTCACTTTCCTATTCATATCCAAGCCATACTGATTTACAATCTGAAGATATTGCAAGGTGATTTCCTCGGAAGTTTTAATCTTTAACAAAATGTAGCCCAAGACATAAATAAGTTGTTTATGTACAAGATTTGTGCTCCGCTCAGGATAACGGCAAAATAAACGTATTTCGTCAATGGCATCTTCTTTTAAAACGTTATGCCGATAATAATGGTGGATATTTTCGATAATGAGCAAGGGATTCAATGAAAAGTCTGCAAAATGCTCTCGAGGCATTGAACGTAATATTTCAATATGTTTCAAGGTCTCTTCATCACGCAGATATAGCAATTCAAAAAAGGCTAGTGAAGTGTGAAGTAAAATTTTTTGTTGTGGAGAAATATGATATTGAAGCAATTTTTTAAGTGCTAGCTCATATTCTGTTTCCAATAGTATATGGTCCAGGGCGATATCAATAAAGGCTGAGTTGGCAAAAGCCCGATTAAGGGTGCTACCGATCGCTGGATTAGCATTTATTACGTAATCGAGGTTGCTACAGGTAAATAAAATGAGCGAAGCTTGATAGGGTTCAATGAACTCAACGTCTTGCATGTGGTTGAAAATATCCAAATCACCTGTTTCAAGTGAAAAAATGATAAACCACTTTAATAATGTAAGTTTTATGCTATCCGTATAAGGGCTGCTTTGAACCCAATCGATCAAGGCTTTATCGACCTGCCCATGTTGTTTGTCGAGAACATCCTGAGTGATAAAATAGGAAGCAAGAACTAACGACTTGAACCTTATCTGGTAAGCGGCTCTCGTACCTTTTTCTTCTTGATGTTCATAAAGGATGCCTGCATGCAAAAGTTCGCTATAAATGCTGTTATTTTCTTTAATAATGGCATATGCTTCTTTTTTGTTGATGTATGCGTGATCATCCGAAAAATTCACCATTCCAATCAGCTGGCTGAGCATAACCTGTTTTTCAGCAGCCAATGCGCCCTTAAGAATATTCTTGTGTAAGTATAAAGAGGCAATTGCAAATTCATCTGCCGGATTTAATTGATCAACTCCCAGACTATCACCTTTTAACTGATAGTAATATTGAAAGTGTAAGGGCAAGCTAATTACCGGAAAATATTTTCTGGCATAATCTGTGTCGATAGCCTTGGCATTGCTAATCTTGTCAATTAATTCATGAATCTCCTGGCTTGTAAAGGCTGGTAGGTTAACGGCATTTGCGCGTTTGCTGCAAGGGAAATCGGTAAACCAGAGCTTATTGATTTCTGAATGATTTTCGATGAGGTGCCCGTACTTTTGCCAAGTAGAGGGACGAAGCGTAATGATGATCTTCATCCAAGGATAATTGGATAGATAGACCGTCATATCAATCAGTTGTTTGAAAACAATGTCAAATAATCGATTATTGATAAGATTATTGTTGAAATCGTCTATGATGATATAAAAATTTCCCGGTGCTCCCTTTTCATACTGTAAGATAAAATCTTCAAAATGTTGTTGTTGAGGAAAATTAAGTAAATGTGCCAGCCATTTGTTGCTATGAAATCCAAAACCCGCAGCAAAAAAGAGCGAAGAGCTGTTCACATGTAGAAAAATGTTACTCCTGTTTTCTACATGGTTTGCTGCCAATTGCCTATCTACCCAATGCGTGATACCAATCGTTTTGCCCATTCCTGAAGGTGCACTGATAATGCAGCCCGTGGTATCGGTCTCTAAAAAACGCTGAATATGATCTGTGATCGACTGCCGTTCAATGGTATATAAATAGGAAATTCCACACTTATGTTTATTTGTTTGGATGGTAAAACGTGTGATATTATGTGCAGCTTGTGCGATTTCGTTCCAGGTAATATGTTCTTTGGAATCATCTTTTTGCGTCTCCATCTGTTTGATGAAGTCTGTCCAACTATCGTAACCACAATACTGCGATAGCGCATTCAACGTAAAAGTAGAGGGCGCATAACGGGCGTGTGCAAAACCGTATACACGCTTGATCGTCGTTTGACTGATCGTTTTGTGCGTTTTGGTTGAGATATCCAATGCAAGTTTATAGCAATCAGCGGCGATGATGTTATCAATCTTCGCAATTTCTAATACCTTATTTTTTAACTCTTGAATATGAGGTTGTAAAAATATCTTCATGCTTTCTGTTTTGGTCAACAACTGTGTTAATGCACCGTGTGATAAAGATAAGAGTTAAAGTTTTGGTTAACAAAAACAGAAAGCTTAATAAAAATGAAAATTTCTTTCGCAAAATTTAAAAGCACTTTTTTTTCTTGAGAGCGTAAAGTAGGAGAGCAGTTAGTGTTTTCCATCTACTTAATATGTAAATCCTTTGTTTTATAGCTTTTTAACAATCTTTTTACATCAATAACCTAGCAATCAATTATTGATAAGTAAGTTCTGAACAGTGTGATTAGTGTGAAAAAATTGTGAATAAATGTGTTGTTTGTTTTAAAAACTGAACAAACTGAACATGAATTTGTATTAGTGAACACCGTGAACACGCCTAATTCTAAATGAACATTGTGAACAACTAATTCTTCATTTTGGTGAAATACATTTGTATGACAATTATTATGCGATAATAATGAGTAATACTGTGTGTATTGTATCACTAATTACTCACCATTTATACAACGAATAGTTCACTAATTTATTATTATCGGTTTCGAATGAAAATGTTTGCATGGAGGGAAACTATAGTTGCCTTTTTAATATGCTTTTATTTTAATGCGGAGTGATAGCTGAATTTGGATTATTCTTCAAAAATAGACATTCTACTTAACAGCTGTTGTATGGAAACAACTTTTACGTTCAGAAAATCTTTTTCCCACTTTGTATTTACTGTCCTAGCGGTATTCTTTGCCGTATTTGGTATGACCGGAAAGGGATATGGGCAAACGAAATCTTATGCGACTTGGACACCTAACTCCGGACGAATCCAAATTGGGTTATTTAATGGTGGAGGTGTAACGGACGCGGGTAATGCTGCAATAGCAGATGACACCTATGCAACTATAACATCCCAGAGAACAGTATTGTTGGCTGGAGGAGATGGGTGGTTACAGTTGAAATATCCAACCGCCCAAGCTGCAAATGCAATTTCGTTCATTAAAGTTTCCGAGCTAGCAGAGTCGGGCCTTGGTCTCAACTTAGGTCAATTGTTAGGAGCTCCTAATGATATTATCATTGCTGATTTATACCAGAACGCGAATAACGGTTCAACGACCGCTGATGAGGGAACTCGAATCGCAGGCCTTAATATAGAAACTTCCTTTGTGCGAGACAATAATGGAGATCTATATTTAGCAATAGCTGCGCCTCAAAATACTATTCCATATAACGGCGTAAGAATTAGATTGACATTCCCTCCAGAGGTAAACGTCGCTTCAACTATATCAATGAGGGTTCACCATGCTTTTACCCTATCTGGCACTTCATGTGGATTAGCAACTTACACAGATGTAGGTAAAAGCACGGGGCTAAACGTTGCCTTAACGGATGTCGTCCAAAATCCACAGAATGCAGTTGATAGCGATCCTAACAACTATTCTACAATCAGTACAGGCACCTTGCAAGTTGCGGGCTCTGTATTCCAAACTTTCTATTTTAATGGCTTATCGGCCCCACAGGATTACTTCAAAATCAAATTTTCAATCGGGGGCGGCAGTTTACTGGACCTTAATTTAATAGGTAGCTTTGAAATCCGTGCATATAACGGAAATCAACAAGTCTTTTCAAAGAAATTACAAGGAGGACTCATCAATGGTGTCGATTTATTAGGTCTATTGCGTAATGGCGAAACTGTAACTTTGCCGTTTGGTCCGGGTGTACCGTTCGATCGGGTAGCGATAGGGGTGAACACTTCGGTAGGATTAAGTTTAGCCAGCTCGCCATTAAGAGTCTACAGTGTTGAACGATATGGTGGAGCGAATAGTGGTATACTGACTTGTCCTGACCCTAATCCGATTATTCCTCCAAATCCAACGGATCATATGCTCAGTCAGAAAGATTGCGCAACCAATCTCATTTCTTCTGAATATGCTAATTTTCCTTATAACGCCGTTGACGGTAACAACGACAGTTACAGTACTTTAGAAGCAAGCTCAGGTACAGCCGCTGGTATCGGTTCTTATAGTGGCCATATTGAGCTTGGATTTAGTCAAATAAGACCAGCAGGTACCACCAGCTATATTCGTATAGATTTTGATAATGAGGTGCTCGGAGGATTATTGAATGGTAGTGTTGGACAATTGTTAGGTGGCGCAGTTAATAATGTTTTATTCGGAAGTCATTATTTTACGGTAGAAGCAAAAAATAATGGTGCTTCGGTCTTAAGCGGCTCTAGCAATACAGGTTTTTACAATACTGAAGGTCGTGTAAAAGTTGTTCAAGATAAGTTCGGACGCTACTATATCGCAATTACGCCAAATGGCGATTATAATAGTATACGTATCACAGAAAGCCTCGGAGCCTTGCTTGGGCTCGGAGAGGTGCGAAATATGAATGTCTATCATGCTTGTGTCTCAACCGGTTTCGAGCCATGTGAACAGGCATTTGCTACTTATACTGCTTCTAACGGGATTTCACTTGATTTACTAGGCGTAGGAAATGCCGGTGTAACCAACGCACAGAACGCTATTGACGGTGATGTAAATACTGCTTCTTCTATTAGTATTGGCGCTGCGGGTATAGCAGCAAGCGTTTATCAATATGTCGATTTCCATGGGGTGTCGGCGGAAACAGATCACTTCCGCGTAAAATTGAGAATGGACGGTGGTTCTGCTTTATCAGCCGAGGTATTGGGAAGTATCGTGGTGAAAGCCTTTAACGGTGACCAAGAAGTCTTCTCGCAACGACTTAGAGATGGACTGGTCTCTGATCTTGACTTGCTCGATTTATTACAACGCGGACAAGTACTATCCTTACCATTTGGTCCCGGAAGACCTTTCGACCGTGTAGCGGTAGGTATTGAGTCTTTGTTGAGTGCAAACGTAATTAATAATCCATTACAGGTATTCAGCATTGAGCGTTTCAGTGCAGCTTGTCCGGATCCGGAATTACAAGATCCACCTGTAACGACACCGCCGTTTAATAACCAGGATTGTGGAACAACGGTAACAAGTTTCGAAAACACGAACTTCCCTCTTAATACGATCGATGGGAAAAACGATACGTATGCTACGTTATATGCCGGTACAGGTACAGCGCTAGGCTTGGGTGCCTTTAGCAGCCACATTGAACTGGCTTATTCGAATGCTATCCCGGCAAAAGAAACGTCCTATATCCGTATTGATTTCGAAGATGATATGTTGAACTCCTTATTAGGAGGAAGTTTAGGCGGTGCCCTGGCCGATTTAGCTGGTGGCCTATTACTGGGCAATCACTATTTTGAAGTGATGCTGAAAGACGCAAACGGTAACCAGATATATAACGCATCCAGCGTCGACGGCTTTAGCGATCAAGCGGTAAAAGTAGTCAAAGACGCTAATGGTCGTTTTTACATAGCAGTGACGGCTGATGTCCCTTATCAATCGGTTCGTATCACGCATGGTTTGGCCGCATTGATCGGTGGTAATAACACCGCTACCATGAACGTCTACAGCATGTGCAGAGAAACTGAGTTCAATCCTTGCGAGCAAGCAACCTTTACTTCGTTCGATGGTTCGGGACTTACTTTAGATTTATTGGATATCAGTAAAGGAGGTGTTTTCAATTCACAATATGCAATCGATGAAAACTCATCTAATTACTCCACCATCAATTTAGGTGTCGCAGGCGTCGGTGCTACCGTGTATCAAAATATCTACTTCAAAACAAAATCAGCTGCAACAGATTCACTGAGATTACGGGTACAATTAGATCAGCCAGGGATTTTAAACGTAGATTTGGCAGGATCTTACCGAATTAAGTTATTTAATGGAGATGATGAAGTATATAACCAACCACTTCAAAGCTCACTGATCAATAATCTAGACCTTTTAGGGCTGCTTAATACGGGTGGCATCATCCAATTGACCATTGCACCAGGTGTTGTGTACGACCGCGTACAATTTGGCTTGCAATCGGTAGCAAGTATAAATACCAGCGCTCCTCTGAGATTTTATGGAGTAAGTCGAATCTCTGAAAATTGTCCTGACCCGGATTTCTTGGAACCTCCTTATCGGAACCCGGTTTGCGCCGATGATTTGGTAAGCGCTGAACATACCGACGATTTGCAGAACTTATTTGATGGAAATCATAATAGTTATGCAACGATTCGTTCGGACGCAGGTTTAACCAAATATTCAGGTCATGTAGAATTCGGTTATGCTGCCCCAGTTGCAGCAGGTACTACGTCGTATATACGCATTGATACCGAAGGTGGGTTATTAGACGCATTGTTAGCCGGAAGTGTAGGTAAAGTGTTGACGGATATTCTGAATAACGTCGTACTTGGAAATCATTACTTCCATGTTTATGTAAAAGACGCGAGCGGAGCTACTGTAGTTTCAGGATCGAGCGAAGATTCGTTTACAGGGTCAACAACGGGTATGAACCCAAATAAACAAATTCGTGTCGTTCAGGATAATGCAGGGCGATACTATTTAGCTATCACACCTAACACGGCCTACCAAAGTGTTCGCATTGAAGACCATACTGATGCATTGTTATTGGGACAAAATAACAGCATGAATGTTTATGGTATGTGCTATGAAACCGACTTTGAAGGTTGTGCAGAAGCATTTACTACTTCTTTTGATGGTTCAGGCTTAACCGCTGGCCTAACAGGTATAGGAAATTACGGAGTACAGAATCCTTATCGTGTACTTGACAATAATAATAACGGTGACTATTCCGAGATTAGCCTAGGTGCATTAAGCGTTGCCGGAGCTATTCAACAAAATGTTCAATTTAACAAAGAAATCGAAGCAAACAGCATTTTCAAAATTAAAATGGCTGTTGGCACAGGAACATTGGATGCCGGTGTCTTTGGAAGAATTGATGTGGTAGGATATAACAACGGACAGGAAGTGTATGTTGAAACCTTAGAGAATGCGGTTGTCGGAAATGTTAACCTATTGCAATTATTCAACAACGGCGCTAGTCCCGAAATCAGTGTGTCACCTGATGTAGCAGTAGATGAACTAGCGATTCGTTTAAGATCGCTGGTAGGTGTTACCGTGGTTCCGAATGTAAGGCTCTATTATATTCAACAAGATTGTGATGCGGTATCAGATTTCGTAGCTTGGAAGAGCTATGCAGTAAATGCCGATCCTTCTATTGCTTCAGTAAAAGGAGGTGAAGAAGTAACTTATACGATCCATATTAGAAATACGGGTACGGTGGATCTGGCAGGATTGTCTGTAACAGATACAATACCAGCCCATACTACCTATGTCGACGGATCGGGCGGTGTGTTGGCTGGCAATGCTGTTACATTCGAGAATGTGGCTGTCGCAGCAGGTGCTACCACTACATTGAGCTTTAAGGTGACCGTAAATGCCGACCTAACCGGTGTTGCTCAAATTAGTAATACGGCTTTTGTAAAAACGGATGCCAATGACCCTGGTAAACCAACTTATCCGCCTGCAAATAATGCTACTCCTACAGATCCGGATACAAGCGGACCTACCGGAACTAATATTCCTGTAGATCAAATTTCATCTCTCGTGTCCTGGAAAGCTTATAAAGTAAATGGCGATGCTTCTATCACGTCTGTTAGTGGTGGTGAAGAAATTGAATATACCATTTATGTACGAAATACGGGTAACCAAGCTCTGACTAACGTAAATATTACAGATCCTATTCCAACCGGAACTGAGTACGTGTCAGGTGGGACATCGGCGAACAGCGCTGTAAGCTTTACGATACCAACTTTAGCTGTTGGTGAAACTTCAAGCCCTCAGGTATTTACGGTTAAGGTGAAAGCTAATTTAACCGGGCTTACAGAGATTAGAAATGTCGCCGCTGTGACAAGCAATGAGGTTGGTACGCCTACGGAAAGCTTCCCGCCGGTAGATAATACAAATCCGACTGAACCAAATGATACAGGTGGTACAGGTACGGTTATTCCGGTAGCTCCAGCCGACAACCTGGTATCTTGGAAAGCTTATAAGGTTAACGGTAGTGCTGATAGTACGGCTGTTCGCGGAGGTGAGACGGTTGAGTATGCAATCTATGTAAGAAATAATGGAAATCAGGATCTAACCAATGTGGTGATTTCCGATGTCTTGCCTGCGGGACTTACCTACGTTTCAGGAGGTAGTTTTGCTGGCAATACCGTAACATTTACGATACCTAGTTTAGCGGCAGGTCAGACTTCCACTCCGCAGATATTTACGGTTAAAGTAAATGAAGATTTGACCGGTATCGATGTAATCCGGAACTTGGCGACTGTGGTAAGTGATGAACTGACCACACCTATTGAAAGCTTCCCTCCGGTTGATAATACAACACCAAGTGAACCGGATACTACCGGTACAACCGGCACACCGTTGGATGTAACGCCTCTTCACGATTTAGATTTAGCACTGACTGGTACGAGCGATGGCGCAAATAGTGGACAAGCTGTATCGAATGATGTGATCACTTATACGGTTACCGTAACCAATAATGGTAATAAAGCCTTAACCAATGTTAATTTGGTGGATGCAATTCCACAAAATACGGCGCTTGAAAGTGCTGGCGACTTTACGCAAAACGGAAATAATCTTGAATTAACAATTCCGACACTTGCTGTTGGAGAAACCCAGACATATACCTTTACGGTACGTGTCAATACAATTGACCCAACGGTTGTTACGTCCATCGATAATAGTGTAACAGCAACTTATCGAAACGAAGATAATACGGCCGATAAATCAGAAACGGCTACGCATAGTATGCCAACGGATTGTACGCCAATTGACGCCTCTAATATTACACTTGCCGGGGCTGAAAATCCGATATGTGCCGGCGAAGAGATTACCTTGACCGCGGCATTCTCCGGTTTAACAACGCCACCTAGCGCCGGTTCGGTGAAATGGTATACCACTGCGGATCTTTCCGGTACACCGTTAACCGGTTTATCTATTACCGTGAATCCCGAAGTCAATACCACGTATTACGTAGTGGTTGAAGGTGACGGATTCTGCTTTAATAATCCACCAGCTCAGATTAGCGTAACGGTGTCGGCGATGCCTGAAACACCTACCATCACAGCTACAGGAGCCAATCCTTTCTGTGAAGGAGGTTTCACTACCCTCGTAGCCAGTGGCAATGCCGACTCGTATAAATGGTTTAACAATGGGGTGGAAATTACCGGGCAAACCAGTGCAAACCTTGAAGTGAGCACTGCCGGCCAGTATACGGTAATTGCTTTGAATGCTGGCGGATGTGAAAGTTCAGTGTCTGCAAGTTTTGCTGTGCAAATGAATCCACGTCCTACTCAACCAACTGTTCAATTAGACGGCGACGCGGCTATCTGCTCCGGCACTGAAGTTACTTTAACTTCGAGTGCTACTGATGGAAACCAATGGTTTAAGGATGGTGTTGAAATTCAAGGTGCAACGCAGCAAACACTCACCGTTAATGAGGCTGGCACCTACACGGTTATGGTAACTGATCCAAACACCGGTTGTACAAGCCTTGCTTCTACTGACCTGGTAATCACGGTGAATCCGACTCCTGAGATTACAATAAATGGAAATGCAGCTATTTCCGCTAAGGTGGGAGAGGCTGTTCAAATCCCTGGTGTGACAACAGATCCTACTGGTCTAACACCAACATGGTATGATAATGATGGTAATGTAACTACTAATTTAAATCCAACATTTAGTACACCGGGTGTATATACCTATACAGCTGTTGTAACGAATGGTGGTTGCTCGGCTTCTGCAACGGTTGTAATAACCGTATACGATGAGAATGCTTGTCCTCCATTGGTAGAACGGGTTTACGCCAATACGCAAACTTGGAGTGCGGTGCTTACAGGAGATGTAGAGAACCCGACTAATGCAGTAGATGGTAACCCGCAAACACATGCTACGCTAAGAACATTATTGGGCGTAGCCGGAATCGGTAGCGTTCGCCAAAACTTGCTATTTGCGCAAGAAGTAGAAGCTGGAACACCGGTTAGCGTGAAATTTGGTAAAGAACTGAGTGCTGTGGGTCTTATATCGGGTGTTTCGGTAGTAGGTTTAGATGCAGATGGAAACGAAATAGGAAGACCACAAAATGTACAAGGCGGATTGCTAGATTTATTGGTAGGCGACAATGTTGCTGAGTTTACTTTTGTACCAGCAGATAATAGTGGTCCTAAAAATTATAAAGGAGTACGTGTTATACAAGCGGCCGTATTAAGTGTTGCACAGAATACAAGAGTGTACGGAGCTTACGTTACGCAGAATAGCACAACAAACAATTGTGCACCTGTGGTTCCTGGTGTTAAAGCGAACGTGATTGATGTATTACATGGAGTGAGGGATATTGGCTTAGGAGCGTTAAGTGCGACTTCTTCTGTAAGCAATGCTTGGAATGCGGTAGATAATGATACAACGTCGTTTGCAACGATTTCAAGAGCTGCAGCTGTATTGAATGAAGCATTCTTAACCGTAGCGTTCAAAACACAAAGTCAGCTGAACGATTCGATCCGCATCGTTACAGAAGTGCCTAATGATCCGATCTTACAACTTGAGCTTTTGAAAGGCTATACGATTCAACGCTACCTAGGTGAAACACCAGTAGGTGAGCCATTGGATGAGGACAGCGGTTTATTAAATCTTAAGCTCTTGGGTTTACTTGGCAGCAGTCAAAGGGCAGCAATTATTGTTGCGCCAACCAACGAACCTTTTGATCGAGTACGTATCAGTTATGGAAGTGTAGCTAGTGTATTGGGTAATACAACCAATATTTACGATATCAACTTAAAGCCAACCATTAGTCCTGTAGTGGACCCGGATGGTGAGTTAAAATTATGCCTGGGCGATTCAATTGAATTGAACAAAGTTGATGATTGTACAGTTTATAAAATCTTTGATGCTGCTGAAGGCGGTAATGAATTGACTACTTCCGATGGTTTCCGTTTCGCTTTACCTGATGGTTTGGCTGCCGGCGAACACACATTCTATGTACAGGCGGTTCGCCAAGGTTGCGAAGTAGGCGCTAGAATAGCAATCACAGTTACCATTAAACCAACAGCTGTTGAAGCGGATATTAATAACATATTGGTAAATGGAGCTGAACCTACGGCGCCATTATGCTTGGAGCCAAATGAAGAAGTCGTATTGACGGCATCGTTAAGCGCAACCAGTACCGTTGTTAACCCCGTGTTCCACTGGTATAATGAAGCAGGGGCAGCCGTAAGTGGTGGCGAGAATGGTACCTTAAACTTAGGTGTATTAGCTGCCGGAACTTACACCTATCAGGTCGGTGTGAGTGGGGATAATGTATGTGAAAGCTTACCTGCTGATCGCAAATCAGTAACTTTTGTTATCAACAAACAAGCAGTTGACACTGATATCAATGTAATCGGAGAGGGGGCGCATTGTTTCGGATCGCCGGTAGTGTTAACTCCTAGTGCGAGTGACGCTAATGTAACAAACCCAATATTCAAATGGTACAGCTCGGCTGATAAATCGGTTGAGATTGTCAACGGAACTGTAGCGGGCATCACTTATGCGATAGACGCGGCAACGGGAGTATTAACAATAACCGGTTTACCAATAAATGCAACTCCATACACCTTCTATGTAACAATGTCAGCAGATGGTTATTGTGAAAATGAATCAGGAAGAGCGGTGGATGTAACCGTGAGCAGTGAACTGGATGCACCGACATTTGATACAACTAATCTATTAGTTTGCGAAGGTGAAAATGCAAGCTTTACGCTTACAAATAGCCAGCCAAGCATTACCTACCATTTCTATGATGCAAATGGCGTAGAGATAACGGATCCGGCTCTAATTAGTCATGATGCAACTACCAATGCTGTTGTTATTCACAATGTTACAGCGAGCGTTAGCTACCTGGTAGAATCACGGGATGCAGGAGGCTGTATAAGTGGTGAACGTACTACAATTACTGCCGGTGTGAAACCAGTGTTCACTGAACCAATTACGGTAACGATTAATGGCCAGACGCCGAGCACCGGTATCTGTACAGACCCCGCTGGAAATGTGGTGCTAGCTGCAACGGTTGATGCTGCTATTACGTTAACTAATCCGGTATTCCATTGGTATGATGGTGCAGGAGCAGCTGTTACAGGTGGTGAAGACGGTACTTTGGAACTAGTCTTAACGCCTGGTACCTATACGTATACTGTGGGTGTAAGCAGCGATGAATACTGCGAGACACCAGCGGCTGATAGAACTTCTGTAACCTTTACCATTAACCGTAAGGGAGTTCTGGGAGATATAGATATAGCGACCTATCCTACTGATTTATGCGCAGGTGAAGAGGTAACCTTCACGGCCAGCAGTACGACCGTTACCAACCCAATATTCCGTTGGTATACAACGGCTGACTTATCTGATACACCGGTAGAAGGAGCTAGCTTTATGCCAACTACATTAGCAACAGGTGTGAATACGTTCTATGTGACTGTATCCGGAGATGATGTATGCGAAGGCGATGCATCCGCTGCGGTGTCAGTAACTATCAATGTAAATGCGACTGTTGAAGCACCGCGTGTACAAACAGAGGTGACTGTGAGTGTAGGTCAAAGCATCGATATAACCGCCGCTTTAGGCGAAACACAAACAGGCGATCCTGCAGATTATGAGATTGTCTGGACATATGATAATAACGGGACACCTGCCGAATTTATAGGAGCAACCTTTACGGTGCCAAATGACTTGCCGGTAGGCGTTAAAACATATGAGGTATCTGTTCGGAGCAAGGTGGGGGCACTTTGTGAATCGCCAAAAGTAACGGTTACTGTTAATGTAACCGAGGTGATCAATGATGATTGTTTGGAGGCAAATGCGCAAACAAATGGTACCAATGGCATATGCTTATTATGTGGCGTTTCCGATGCCGGCAATGCTGTAGATGGCAATCCGGAGACATACGCTGTGCTACAGAGAACAGTCAATGTATTGGGTAAAGTATGGCAAGAATTAATCTTCCCGAATGGGGGTAAACAAGGTGATACCGTTTCCGTATGGCTAAGTGGAAACAATTCAATCTTAGATGCAAGCATCTTAGGAGGCTTAAATATTGGTACTTACAACGGTGCAACTAATAATAATGATGGAAGTCAAACAGGAGCGATATTAGATATCACCTTATTCCCTGGAAGTACAACAATACAACAATTTAAATTTATTGCAGGTGCTGATTTCGACCGTGTTCGTATTGAACAATATGAAGCAGTTGGTTTACTGGCAAACGGTCTGCGCATACATGGTGCAAATCTCGAATTACCGGCACCAACCGATATCCAACCGGTTGATGGTACTGCCTACTGTCAGGGTGATGAAATTACCTTATCCGCTACAGCAGCACCAAATACGCAATTGCGCTGGTTTGACGATGAAGGTAATCTAATAGGTGAAGGAGCGACCGTAACAACTACAGCACCGACGGATAAAACGGGCGAAGTTATTTATGAAGTAGTAGCCTTCCGTACAAATACCGGTGGTGAAATCTGTTACGGTGAGCGTATACCGGTTAAATTGGTTATTAATGATAAGCCGGAAATAACAGAACAACCCGCTAATTTAACGTTGGCGCCGGGAAGCACGGCTACCTTTAATGTTGTCGCTACAGGAACCGGTTTGACTTATCAATGGGAACAACTGGAAGGAACTACTTGGACAGCGCTTCCGGGTGAAACAAACAGTAGCTTGAGCTTGACGGTTCCATTGGTTCCTGCGGGTACAGTATACACTTATCGTGTAGTTGTTTCTTCAACTACAGGATGTGATGTGATTTCTGCACAAGCTACATTAACAGTTACTGCTCAAGAAGTAGACTTTACGAAGAGCAATCTTGCAGTAACGAAGGATGGTGCAATTGCAGACGGCGTAGACTATAACGAAGTGACCGCAACCTTACTGGATGCCTTCGATAATCCGGTAGCCAATAAGGATGTAGTCTTCACTATTGTGAATGTGGACGGTACAACGAGAGATACGACGATTACGACCGATGCTAATGGTAAAGCACTTGCCACAATAACTAGTATAAAAGCTGGAGAAGCAAGTGTGACTGCTACGGTAGATGGCACAGCAATTACTGTCGGAAGTCCGGCGATCGTAACCTTCGTAGCGGGCCCTGTTGATCACGACAAGAGCAGGCTGGAGGTGACGAAAGACGGAGCAGTAGCGGACGGAGTGGATTACAACGAAGCAACGGCGACCATCGTGGATGCGAACGATAACCCGATCGCAGGCCAGGATGTGGTATTCGATATCACGAACGTTGACGGCACTACCAGCCAGCAGACGGTAACCACGGATGCGGCAGGTAAAGCGATAGTCCGTGTGACCAGCACAAAAGCAGGTGAGGCAACTATTGCAGCAACGGTAGGCGGAACGGCCATCAGCGGCAGTCCGGTAACGGTAACCTTCGTAGCGGGTCCTGTTGATCACGACAAGAGCAGGCTGGAGGTAACGAAAGACGGAGCAGTAGCGGACGGCGTAGACTATAACGAAGCAACGGCCACGATAGTGGATGCGAACGACAACCCGATCGCAGGTCAGGATGTGGTATTCGATATCACGAACGTTGACGGCACTACCAGCCAGCAGACGGTAACGACGGATGCGGCAGGTAAAGCGGTGGTACGTGTGACCAGCACAAAAGCAGGTGAGGCAACTATTGCCGCAACGGTAGGCGGCACGGCCATCAGCGGCAGTCCGGTAACGGTAACCTTCGTAGCGGGCCCTGTTGATCACGACAAGAGCAGGCTGGAGGTGACGAAAGACGGAGCAGTAGCGGACGGCGTAGACTATAACGAAGCAACGGCCACGATAGTGGATGCGAACGANGGCAGTCCGGTAACGGTAACCTTCGTAGCGGGCCCTGTTGATCACGACAAGAGCAGGCTGGAGGTGACGAAAGACGGAGCAGTAGCGGACGGCGTAGACTATAACGAAGCAACGGCCACGATAGTGGATGCGAACGACAACCCGATCGCAGGCCAGGATGTGGTATTCGATATCACGAACGTTGACGGCACTACCAGCCAACAGACGGTAACGACGGATGCGGCAGGTAAAGCGGTGGTACGTGTGAACAGCACAAAAGCGGGAGAGGCAACTATCGCGGCTACTGTAGGCGGCACGGCCATCAGCGGCAGTCCGGTAACGGTAACCTTCGTAGCGGGCCCTGTTGATCACGACAAGAGCAGGCTGGAAGTAACGAAGGACGGAGCAGTAGCGGACGGTGTAGACTATAACGAAGCAACAGCCACCATTGTGGATGCGAACGATAACCCGATCGCAGGCCAGGATGTGGTATTCGATATCACGAACGTTGACGGCACTACCAGCCAGCAAACGGTAACCACGGATGCAGCGGGTAAAGCAGTAGTACGTATAACCAGTACAAGTGCTGGTCAAGCGACTATTGCAGCTACGGTAGATGGAAAGGGTATCAGTGGTAGCCCGGTTGTTGTAAACTTTGTAAGACCTTATAACTTAAGTATAACCAAGGTTGCCGATCAAGCGAGAGTAAAAGCCAGCGAAAATACTACGTTTACAGTGACAATCACCAATGAAGGTCCGACGGCTATTCCTAGCGGAAAAGTGATTAGCTTGACAGAGCGGCCAGGAAATGGTGTAAGCATTACCGGTTACGAAGTGACATCAGGTAACGGAACCATCAATGGAACAGGTAATACGCCTACGGTGACAACCAGTGCAAACATACCGGTTAATGGAACCATCGTGGTGAAAGTGACTGCACAAATAGCAGTTGACGCTCCGGCAACCATCACAAATGGTATCAGCGTTTGGGGTCCGGATAAACCTATAACAGAGGATCCGGATGATGAAGATGATACACCGGAAATACCTGTTGATCGTGACGCGCAATTAAGCATAACAAAAGTTGCAGATCAAGCAAGGGTGGTGGCTGGTACAAGCACCAGCTTTACGGTAACAATCACGAATAATGGTCCTGCTGAAATCGCTAGCGGTAAGGTGATTACCTTAACTGAAAGACCGGGAAGTGGCGTAAGCATCACTGGTTACGAAGTGACCTCTGGTAATGGAACAGCTAGCGGAAATGCAACGGCTGCAACGGTTACTACAAATAAAGTAATTCCTGTTAACGGAACCATTATCATCAAGGTAACTGCGACGATAGCAGCGGACGCTCCGGCAACCATAACCAATGGTATCAGCGTATGGGGTCCGGACAAACCGACAACAGAAGAACCGGACGATGAAGACGACACACCGGAAATACCAGTTGATTATGTATCAAACTTGAGTATTACAAAAGTAGCGGATCAGGCGAGGGTCCAAGCGGGTGAGTCTACCAGCTTCACCGTAACTATCACGAACAATGGTCCTTCAGATATTTTGAGTGGTAAAGTAATCAATATTGCTGAACTACCAAGTGAAGGATTAAGCATCACCGGGTATGAAGTGACTTCAGGTAATGGTACAGCAAGCGGTAATGGAAATACAGCTACTGTCATAGCTAATACAAAAGTAGCTAGAGGTGGAACGATTACGATGAAGATAAGGGGATTGGTTAATGCAGAAGCGCCGGCAGTAATTAGCAATGGTATCCAAGTTTGGGGTCCAGATAAACCGGTTACGCAAGATCCGGATGATGAGGATCAAACACCGGAAATACCGGTTGATTATCAATTACCGGAAGCGGCGGATGACGAAGCGGAAACAACCTCGGCAACACCGGTTACCATCAATGTGTTGGCAAATGATAGAGCTACTAGATGGCCATTGAATGTCGCCTCAGTAGAAATTGTGAATGCGCCTCAGAACGGTAAAGTTGCAGTAAACGCAGACGGAACGGTGACGTATACATCGGATAAGGGTTATGTCGGTACGGATAGATTCACTTATACAGTGAAAGACGAAAAAGGCAATGTAAGTAATGCTGCCACTGTCATGGTTAATGTGATTCCGAACCCATTGTTCATACCGAATGCCTTTACACCGAATGGTGATGGTAAGAATGACCAGTTTGAGATTATGGGAATAGAAGGCTATGATCGGGTTGAACTCTATGTGTTCAATCGTTGGGGCAATGAAGTATATAATAATCCAAATTACAATAATAATTGGGATGGTCAGAACCTGAATGAAGGTACTTACTATTACTTGATCAAACTGATTAAGGAAGATAAAGTGGAAACGCAAAAAGGTTGGGTATTATTAAAGAGACAGTAGATATTGGACATAGGTTGTAGGGATTGTCCAAAAAGAAACAGGCAAACTTTTTGGACAAGGCCTTACAAACCACATTGCTTCATAAGGCAAAGGACTCGAATGAAAATAAAACGCTATGGATAAGCATAATATAAAGAGATTAGTCATCGTACTGACATTGGCACTCGGTTTGGGAGAGGTCAAAGCGCAGCAAAATATCCAATTCACGCAATACATTTTTAACTCACTGAGTGTAAACCCAGCTTATGCAGGTTACAAAGAGGAATGGTTTGCGCAAATGGCTTTGCGTAGTCAGTGGACTGGTATTGACGGCGCGCCAAAAACGGGACAGGCATCAATAGACGGCGTGTTGGGGATGAATAAGAATACAGGGGTAGGTTTGCAGGTTACTGCAGATAAATTGGGGGCACAAAGTGCTACTTCCGTCTATGCCAATTATGCTTATCGTTTGCGCTTAGATGCTGAAGATACCCAAAGGCTAAGTTTTGGAATCGGGGCAGGTATTACCCAATACGGACTGGATGGAAATGAACTGAGAACAACTTATCCGGGCGATCCAACAATTCCACCGGGAAAAATCAGTAACACGATTCCGGACATACGTTTTGGCGTTTACTATTATAATCCTCGTTGGTACTTAGGTGTTTCTATGATGGACTTACTTTCAGGTGATCAATCCAATAATATTTTCCGTTGGGACGCGAATGCTACTTCCAATTTAAAGCGTAAGCGTCATATGTATTTGATAGGAGGGGCCCTGTTTGATCTATCAGAAGATATGAAACTTCGACCAAGTGTAATGGTTATGGAGGATTTTAAGGGACCTACAAATGTTGATTTGAATGCCATGTTTATCTTTGGGGAACGAGTGTGGTTGGGAGCGGGATATCGAATGGGATTAAAAATGGGTAAATCATACGCCAACGGACAGCAGAATCTGAGAAGCTCTAATGCAATTACAGGTGTGGCGCAATTTTACGTCACCGAACGTTTGCGAATTGGTTATTCATACGACCACATATTAAGCCGTTTGAGCTCTGTTCAAAACGGAACGCATGAGGTCACTATTGGTTTAACCTTTCCTCAAAGCGGTTATAGACTCATAAGTCCACGATTCTTTTAGGCCAGGTAACGAATTAATCAGCTAATGCAGAATCCAATGAAGAAATTATACATATATCCCTATTTATTAGTGCTCATCCTTTTAGGATCGGGGGTACAAGCACAAGAACAACCTACGCTGCGCGATCGGGCAAATCAACTGTATAATGAATACCAATTCGCGAAGGCCGCTCAATTATATGAACGCTTGGTCGATAGTAAAAAACCGAGGCAAAGCGATTTGGAAAATTTGGCGGATTGCTATAGGAAGATGAATAATTACGGAATGGCTGAGAATTGGTACGTTCGTGTATTGGAAGATAGCACAAGCAATCCGATTAACAAACTGCGATATGCTGAAGTACTAAAGGCCAATGCAAAATATGCCGAAGCAAAAAGGGCTTTTCAGGACTATGCAGATAAAGCTGGCAGCACGAATGAAATTGATTTACAAATAAGGGGATGCGATTCTGCCATTGTTTGGATGCAGCAACCGACTACGCATAAGTTAAGAAACGAGTCTTCTGTAAACACAGCCTTGGCAGAATTTGGAGGATATACCGTTGGAGATAAAGTTTATTATGTTGGGGAACCTGATGCTATTATGTTCAAGAATGTTTACGGATGGACGGGTAATCCTTTTTTAAGAGTTTATAGCGCGAAGCATAACGAAGGAAACATCCTGAAGGAATCAAACATTGCAGAGGCGTCATTTAACAATGAACCTTATCATGTGGGGCCCGTGGCGTCTAATAAAGAAGGAACGACACTTTATGTAACGCGTACTCATCCCGGAAAAGAGGTGCAAAAGGAGAAAGAAGATAGAAAAAGATACCGTACCAAAAATTTGGAATTATATATTTATACAAATGATAACGGTACTTGGAACGAAACCCCTTTTGCTTACAATCGAGTGAATGAATATTCAGTAGGCCACGCTGCCTTGAGCCAAGACGGTGAAACATTATATTTCGTCTCGGATATGCCGGGAGGACAAGGTGGAACCGATATATGGTATAGTGAGCGCTTATTGAATGGTGAGTGGGGCGAACCTAAGAATGCCGGTCCGATGATCAACAGTGCCGGAGACGAGATGTTTCCCAGTATAACAAAGGAAGGTGTTCTGTATTTCTCAAGTAATGGTTGGCCAGGTATGGGGAATCTAGATGTTTTTACCGCAATGGGAACTAAAGAAACTTGGTCTAAGGCGGTTAATATGCGTTTTCCTGTTAATTCTCCTGCTGATGATTTTGCCTACACGGTTAACGATATTACCAATCTCACCGAGGCGGGTTTTATGTCTTCAAATAGAAAAGGAGGCTTGGGTAGTGATGATATATATTCTTTTACTTATTTAAAACCGAAATTTACGGTGCTGCTTGCCGGGGTAACTTACGACAAGGAGACCGAAGAACCTTTAGCTGACGCAAACGTTAGTTTGCTTGATGAACAAGGTACCTTATTGGCTAAGAAAACGAGCGAATCGGCAGGTCGATTTGAATTTGAAGTGGATGTAGAGCAGGCTTATCAAGTATTAGGCGAAAAAGTTGGCTACATTGCCGATTCGGCATTTACTAATACCAATGGATTAAATCCGGGCGATACGGTGAAAGTTGCTTTATACCTAGATCAGTTAAAACAAGGGAAGACTTTCCGGTTGGATAATATCTATTATGATTTTGATAAATTTAATATCCGTAAAGATGCCGCGGTTATTTTGGACGGACTCGTAAAAATCATGAAAGACAATCCGACCCTAAAAATAGAGCTCTCATCCCACACAGATAGCAGAGGAAGGGATAAATACAATATGACGCTTTCTCAAAAACGCGCACAGGCTGCAGTTGACTATTTAGTCAGCAGAGGAATTGCGAGAGATAGGATGATTGCTAAAGGATACGGTGAAAGTAAGTTATTAAACCGTTGTGCTAACGGCATCAAGTGCTCAGAAGCAGAACATCAACTGAATAGAAGAACTGAATTTACTGTATTGGAACTTTAATTATAACATGGTTCAAGCAAAAGCGATAAAGTCCATCATCAGGGTATATCGAATCGTGAAAAATACTGAATCTATTCATTCGTTTAACCGTCACAACAGATAAACTATGTCAACATAAGTCAACGCATTATTATATAGTTATTATTCGTTAAACTACTGATCCGGTCAACCTAAACCAATAAATTAAAGTAAGTATTGTTTTAACGATAACGAATAAAAATGAATATCTTGTTAGTCGATGATCACAGTGTTATCCGGTTAGGTGTCCTTTTTATTATTAAGGAAATGTTCGGAAATCCCGTTATTCACGAAGCCGAAACATGGGGCAAAGCGACTGAGCTGATTGACCACTATCCAATTGATTTGGCCATTTTGGATATCGAAATCCCGGGAGGCAAAGGTCTTGATATGATTTCCCTGTTGAGAACAAAAAAGCCCTATCTTAAAGTATTAATGTTTACCGCTTTTGACGAACATGTGTATGCCCTGCGATATCTAGATCAGGGAGCACATGGATTTATACAAAAAACGGCAAATGACCAAGAACTTAGAAAAGCGATCGGCAACGTGTCGGCTGGTAAGCAATATATCAGTACGGCGATAAAAGATATGATTTGGGAAAGCCGGCTCAAAAAAGGTAAATCGATACAAAGTAATCCATTTGAATTATTGTCTAACCGTGAATTGGAGGTCTGCAAATTGATGGTCAAAGGTCTTCGATTAAGCGATATTGCCGCACAGCTGCAATTGCATACCTCTACCGTTGGGACTTATAAAAATAACATTTTTCAAAAGCTTCAGGTTAATAATATACGGTTGCTTCTCGACAAGTTTCACTTATATCAAATGTATAACTGAAGACCAAAACATCATCCATCGGTGCGACTAGTGCCGAACTTTCTAAAGCCAAGCGAAGCTGATTAGTTATGTCGCTTTCAGGACCTGCTAGTGTAAACTGTCGGACCAATTTACTCCACTCCACTTTCATAAACCGTTTACTTATTTAAAAATACATAACCACCATACTATTGTTTGCTTAAAAAGTAGGTAGTCCAAAGCCTACAAGAGATGTTCGGTTTTCTGAAATCCAATGCAAGAATGGTTTTGGGCTACTGCGGGCGGCTTTTTTGTCGTTAAAGCAAACAACGAGTTCTTTCTCTCAAAAAAGAAAGCTACGAACAAGTAAAGCCCTTTTTGTGAATGACTAATTAACTTATTAATTCGTGTAGGATATGTGTACGGGCCTCTTATGGAAATCTCTAGTCTCGAGCTTATCCTAAGATCGCTTAATTAATTAGAGATATCTGATGCTGCTGTCAGTTGAACTGTCTATGGTTTGGCCGAAAGTACCCAAGTTACCAATCGTAAATAGGCGTCTTCCGTACGGTATTAGTTATGATCGAAAGCTATAGTTAATATTGATATTATATTAATTTACGCGCAACTGTTCGAAATTAATTGGGTAATTTTTTATTTGCTGGTAAAGCAAGTTTGTGTGGTGTTTTTAACACGTTGTTTGTTAGCGACTTTGTTGGTGTTAGATTCTTAATAAAGAAAAACTGAACAAGTTGAACATTTATTCTTCCTGCAAAATTAGTTAATTTAGAATAAACGGATTATAATTTCTGATTGGCCGTAAATTCCGTGAGAGTCGGTTTTCTTCACTAAATTATGAGATACCATGCATTCTTTTTCAGCAATATCTGACCTCTATCAGCAAAAAAGAGATTCGTTAGTGTTCCCGCTTACCCCCTCAAATCTTTACGGATCTATCAATTATTTTTTGGATTTACCCGGTAAGAGGATAAGGCCCGCTCTCTGCTTGATGGCCAATGAATTATTTACTCCTATTCGATCCGATAGTTATAGAATAGCGCATGCAATCGACCTCTTTCATAATTTTACGCTCATTCATGATGATATCATGGATCGATCCCCCCTGCGCAGAGGTCGCGCTACCTTACATACAAAATATGACGAAGGTACAGCCATCCTCGCTGGCGATACGTTATTTATTTATTGCTATTTGTTACTCAACAAAGTGGACTTAATTCACCGAACGCATATTGTCGAATTGTTTTCAGAAACGGCCAAACAGGTTTGCGAGGGACAGCAGATGGATATCGATTTAGAAAAGAAGGAAATGGACGCTGTACATTATGCCGATTACCTGGAAATGATCACCAGGAAGACATCGGTACTGTTGGGCTGTGCAGCTCAGTGCGGAGCTATTATGGGTGGTGCGAATGAGCAACAACAGATCAGTTTGTATGAATTCGGCAAGAACATTGGTATTGCTTTTCAGATACAGGATGACTATCTGGATACCTTTGGTTTGACTGCCCGGACCGGGAAACAGGTAGGGGGCGATATCTTGGAAAACAAAAAAACGGCGTTGCTGGTCAAAGCTTTTGAAGTGGCCGACTTCAAACAGAAAATAATGTTAAAGGAAGCTTTCTTACAAACGGGACAAGATAAAGTCCAAGCCGTTATAAACAGTTATAAAGCATTGGAGGTAGATCAATGGGCCACCAAAGCGATCGAGTCATATACAGCAATTGCCTTCGGTAATCTAGAAGAGATTGATGTGCCTGTTTTTAAAAAGGAAAAGCTGATGAAATTGGCGAATTCCTTATTAGTAAGACAGTCTTAAATAGGTAAATCTACGATTATATAATCACCGTCAAATTGTACGCCGTTATGAAGAAAACCAAGTTGTCTTTGCTCGACCAGATCAATAATCCCACCGATCTTAAAAAGTTGAAAAGGTCGCAACTTCCCCAGTTATGTGACGAACTAAGGGAATTCATAATCGAAACTGTAAGCAGGCACGGAGGACATTTCGGAGCCAGTTTAGGTACGGTTGAGCTAACGGCTGCCCTGCATTATGTTATGAATACGCCCTACGATCAGCTAATTTGGGATGTAGGGCATCAAGCTTATGGTCATAAAATCCTAACGGGGAGACGTGACACTTTTCATACCAATCGCAAACATAAGGGCATCAGTGGCTTTCCACGCAGAGAGGAAAGTGTATACGATGCATTTGGAACAGGCCATTCTTCGACGTCTATTTCTGCCGCCCTCGGTATGGCGCTCGCTGCCAAACTTAGTGGACAGCACGATAAGCAGCACATTGCGGTGATAGGTGACGGTGCCATGACGGCAGGTATGGCTTTCGAAGCGCTCAATCATGCCGGTGCGTCAGATACCAACTTAATCGTTATTCTAAATGATAATTGCATGTCCATTGATCAGAATGTGGGCGCCTTAAAAGACTATCTGACACACCTGACCTTAACCGGAACTTATAACAAGTTCCGTAAAAATGTAGGAAAAACAATCACGAAGTTACCACTGGTCGGGGAACGATCTAAAGAGCTGCTGCATAGAACAAAGTCAGGAATCAAGAGCATGCTATCCGAGCAAGCAAATTTTTTTGAGGCATTAAATTTGCGCTATTTTGGGCCACTGGACGGACATGATGTATTGAAATTAGTGGAAACATTGCAGTACATGCGCCATATTCCGGGCCCTAAATTACTCCATGTAATTACAACCAAGGGTAAAGGTTATGCACCGGCAGAACAGGAAAAAACATTATGGCATTTTCCCGGACTTTTTGATAAGGTCACGGGGAAGATACAGAAAGCGATCATTGATGGACCGCAACCTCCCAAATACCAAGATGTGTTTGGACATAGCGTGGTCGAACTCGCCGAGCGCAATGATAAAATTGTAGGTATTACGCCTGCCATGCTGTCCGGTTCTTCTCTCAAATTTATGATGGAGAAGATGCCCGAACGAACCTTTGACGTAGGCATATGTGAACAACACGCGGTAACTTTAGCTGCTGGACTAGCTACGCAGGGAATGACGGTATTCTGTAATATTTACTCATCTTTCATGCAAAGAGGCTATGATCAGCTCGTGCATGACGTCGTGTTGCAACAGCTACCGGTTATTTTCTGCCTTGATAGAGGAGGACTGGTAGGGGAAGATGGCGCTACCCATCATGGCATATACGATATTTCCTATTCGCGATGCTTACCGGGCCTAATTATCAGCGCTCCCATGAATGAATCTGAATTGCGAAACCTGATGTATACTGCGCAACTTTCCGGACTCACACAGCCTTTTATGATCAGATACCCGAGAGGACAGGGAGTAATGCCCAATTGGAGAACTCCATTCCGAAAAATAAAGATCGGCACCGGTCGGAAAATTCGTGAGGGGCGGGACCTCGCCATCCTTTCCTTTGGTCACCCCGGGAACTTCGCCCTGGAGGCCTGTGAAGAATTGGAGGCGGATGGAGTGAATGTGGCACTGTTCGATATGCGATTTGTGAAGCCGATTGACAAGCATCTTTTGCATCATGTTTTTCAGCATTACCGACAGCTGATTACCGTTGAGGATGGTACAATAATCGGTGGGCTGGGAAGTGCGGTATTGGAATTTATGGCAATTAATAATTATCACGCCGACGTACGGATATTAGGCGTTCCGGATCGTATCGTCGAACACGGTAAAGTAACTGAATTGCATAAGGAATGTGGCTTTGATAAAGATGGAATCAAAGCGGTTGTAAAAGAAATGCTTCAACAAGAACGGATCATACAAAAGCTGGTCAAACATGAAAGTCTTTGATATTCCAACCGCATATAAAAGTGAAATGGTTACGGCTATTAAAAAGAGCAGGCAGGAGCGTGATCATCTAAAAAAGGATTTCAGCCCTTCTATTCTTGATTTTGGAAAAGTTCGAATTAACCTGGCACGTCACTTCGGTTTTTGTTATGGTGTGGAGAACGCCATTGAAACCGCATACACTGCCATACAGGAAAACCCACATAAGCGGATTTATCTATTGAGCGAGATTATCCATAACCCACACGTAAACCAAGCCCTTCAGGAAAATGGCGTTAAATTTATTATGGATACCTATGGCAGACAGCTTATCCCATGGGAAGAAATTACGCCTGCGGATGTAGTCATTATGCCAGCCTTTGGCACAACGGTAGAAGTAGAGCAGATGCTAAAGCGGAAGGAAATCAACCGGATATATTACCGAAGTAAATGTCCATTTGTCGAAAAAGTGTGGACAAGAGTATCTCAAATAGCGAATAAAGGTTATACCGTGATTGTGCATGGAAAACCTGACCATGAAGAAACGAGAGCTACTTTTTCGCACAGTAGAAGCGTCGGTGCTTCGATGGTTATTAAAGACCTAAAGGAAGCAGAACTATTAGCCGACTTCATCAGAAATCGAAGGCCCCCAGCTGATTTTTATAGTCTATTTGAAGGACGGTATTCCGAAGGCTTTCACATCACGCAAGATCTAAAGAGAATCGGTGTAGTAAATCAAACTACTTTACTTGCTGACGAAACACAGCAAATAGCTGATTTTTTGCAACAGACCATGGTCGAACATTACCAGTTGACAGATGATCATATAACGGATCACTTTGCCAATATGCGGGATACACTCTGTTATGCCACGCATGACAACCAAAGTGCCGTAACAGAAATGCTCTCGCTGGATGCCGATCTGGCAATTGTAGTAGGCGGGTATAACAGCTCTAACACATCTCATCTTGTAGAATTATGCGAAGCAAAGCTGCCTACTTATTTTATTTCCGCCAGTGAAAGCTTACTGTCAAAGACAGCGATAGAGCATTGGGATATTCACCATCAGCAATTAAAGCTGACGAAAGACTATTTGCCGTCGGAGTCTGTAGTAATACATTTAACAAGTGGTGCGTCTTGTCCGGATATTCTGATTGAAAATGTGATACGTAGGGTGCTCTCTTTTTATCATCTGTCGTTCGATAATTGGCAGATTGCAAGTAAGCTTAAAAATAAATAATGTTATTGACATTCCGAAAATAAAATCTTGTTGGATATTATACTAAACACAAAACAAAATGGAAAAAATTTTTCGTCAAATTCGTTATCCATTCTCCTTTGGCATTTCGCCTTTTGTCGAAGAAACCCATGATGAAATTTTCAACTGGATTAGTAGCTTTGGACTTCTTTCTACGGAAGAATCGGTTCAGCGTTATAGAGAAGAAAAATATATTTGGTGGGCTGCCAGAACCTTTCCCTTCGCCGATAAAACCGGTTTGTATCTGGTAGGATGCTGGACGGCTTTGTTTTTCATTGCTGATGATATGATGGTAAATCCAAGCAATCATAACGAAAAAATTTTAACATCCCTGAAGGATGACGTAATCGACATTCTTATTCATCATAAAACGGTACCGATGCGTATCGGCAATAACCTTGGTGCTTGCTTTAGTGATCTTTGGCAGCAAATAAAGCAACATACGGATCAAGATTGGCAGCGATGGTTTGTGGAAGAGATGTTAAAAATGCTCAAGTCTTGGCAAATGGAAGCGGAGCTGATTAAAACGGAGAAGGGGCTAAGTCTAGCGGATTATATGAAAATGAGGCCTTATTTTTCCGGTGGTAATGTGTGTTGCTGCTTGCTCTCCTTGGCAAGCAAGTTTAGTTTTCCTTTCTATGTCTACCAGCATCCTGTGGTCCAACAAATGCTGCTGATGGCAGTTAGAACGGCTAGCTGGGCTAATGATATTCATTCCCTGGGCAAAGAACTCAACAAAGAGGGAGCAGAAAATATAGTGATCATCCTGGCAAAAGAAAAGAAGTTATCCTTTAAAGAAGCAATAAAGGAATCCCTGCATATACATGATGCTGATCTAATGCGCTTGCAGGAATTGGAACGTACTCTTCCTTCATTTGGTGAAGAAATGGATCGTGAGCTAACTCGTTACATCCAGTCGATAAAAGCACTGATTAGTGGCAATCACGAATGGGTACTGTACGATACCAGTCGTTATAAAGATACAAAAGAGATAATGGAAAGATTGGAGGCTTAATCATAGAAATAAAGCGGATCTGATTGATGTCCTAATGAATTTTCTTTATTTGGATGATGTGGTGGTTGCTAATGAAGGTCGATGTTCAAAGCTCTTTGGTGCAGTCATTTGGGGGATAGGTATCTTTGCTTTTGCATTGGACCTAGCTCCCCCAAATGCCGCGTATATTTATAGTAATTATCGAAACAATAAAACGAGCAGATCCTAAAATTATTGTCTCTTACACCATACTTTTTTTTCAAAGCTAAGCTGGCTAATATTTGTAACGGATCTTGAATAACCTTTCCGCAGTTGATTGCTTGTTTTTTTCTTGCATGCTTGTAAATTCTTATATTGTCTTCTAAAGACGATATGCGAGTTGTTGAGGTAATAACCAAACTTTTGCTTCTGAATATTGTCTTATAAAAAACATCGCAAGTTTAATGAGCTGATAATACAAGAAATATGAACGACGTTGGAAGAGTAATTACATTTTTAGCAGGTTTGGGAGCTGGAATAGCTATTGGGATATTATTTGCACCCGATAAAGGTGAATATACAAGAGAAAAATCAGCTAATTCAATGAAAAACCTGGCGCAAGGTTTTCGAAAGCAGGCGGTAGATCAAATTGAACATTTCAACCATATGAAAAGCGAGTTGACAGAAGCCATTAAGTCTAAGTTAAAAAAGGAACCTTGGGAAATAGAAGGGCAAACGGACGAGCACGCTTGGATATAAGTCCTTTGTACTTAGCGATTACTAACATCGTGTTCCGATAGCCCGCTTTTCCATAGAAGCTATAAACACGAGAGTTCTATGCTGTTATGAAGACAGAAGCAAATGATTTCTTTCTTGTAGGAATAGGCGGATCGAGTGGAGGGATACAGGCCATGCAGACCTTTTTTGAATCAATGCCCTTTCTTCCTAATATTGCCTTTGTTGCTATCACTCATTTATCGCGTGGGTATGTCAGTAATTTGAGTGCTATTTTAGCACGTTATACGCCTTATCGAGTTATCGCAGTGAAGGACGATGTGCAGCTCGCATCGGGAAATATATATGTTATTACCGAAGATAGTTATTTGGAATGTGCTGACGGAAAGCTGTTGAAAAGGCCGCGGCCAAAGGAATCAGACATTAACAGGGCCGTTGACATCTTTCTTCTTTCTCTTGCCGAAACGTTTCGAGAACGCGCCATTGCTATTATTTTATCAGGTGGGGGCAATGACGGCTTGAAAGGGGCCGTTGCCGTTGAAAAACGAGGCGGTCTGGTCATGAGTCAGAGTCCCATTTCTTCGCAATTCCCTCAAATGCCATTGGCTGTGATCAGGGATAATAATCCCTCTGCTGTTTTAGAGCCGGCAGCACTGGCTGAGGCGGTTGTTCAACGTGTTCATGAGAAATCTACTAACAGAATCAGAAAATAACTGAAGCGGAGTAAATCTTTATTGGTTAGTCGGGATTGGAATGCAAAATTCAAAGCATAATCCTTGCGAAATGTTACGAGAAACAGCTAGCTCTTCGCCATAATGTCGCTCCAGTCTTTTGGCTGTGTTTGAAATACCAACACCCTTACGCTGAAAGAGTTCTTCGAGGGATCCGGGGTATGCACTGCCGGTATTATTTACCTTAATCCAAACCTTTTTGCTCTTTACTATACACGAGATCTCTATCTCTCCTCCCTCCAATGCCGGTTCAATGCCATGTTTTACAGCATTCTCAACCAGCGGCTGCAACAACATTGGAGGGATCTGTACTTGAGGAACGTTGGGGGCTATGTTTATCCGGTACTGAAGACGTTTGCCAAATCGCACTTTTTCGAGCGAAAGGTACTTTTCCATAAAACTAAGCTCGTTTGCAAGTGGCACAAATGCTTCTTTCGTTGATAGCAGTGCATACCTAAAAGTGTCGGCTAAGCGAGCTATCAATACCCTGGTTTTTTCCTGTTCCGGAGGCAGTGAAGCGCTTATACTGCTTAATGTGTTGAATAGGAAATGAGGTTGTATCTGCGCTTTCAAGGCGTTAATCTCGCCGCGATAGGCAAGTTCTCGTAATTCCTTTTCAAGACGGACTTGCATTTCCCGCTCGCGGAAAAAATGATACATGTGGAGGATGCTGAATACTTGGATATAAAAAAGTAAATTCGGACCTAAATTCTGCAATATCTGCTGATTGGTCATAGGTAGCTTTCCATCCAACGGATTATAGAGCTGATATAACAACATCCAGATACTATAATACAAAACCGCACTAAATAGGTGAAGGAAAAATCTTTTTTTTAACGACCAATGAGCTAGCCTTCGGAAATGTAGCCACCATACAGGTAAACAGGCTATAGCCATAAACAGACAGTCGACTAATAATTCCTTGATATAGCGAGCTGTCACACTGGTATTTATGAGACTTGGGGTTGCATAAAGGATGCTCATTATAAGGAAACATGAAACAAAAAGCAGGATTTCCTGACGTGTTGCATTGGATATGGATGGATTACGTTGCATTTCGCTTGTAATAAAAATCATTGTACAATTTAAGAATAAATCGGAAATATGATTTGTCGGTCACATTTGTTATTAAACAGACGATGCTACCGCTTGTAGAAAATTATGCTAAATTTGATGTTAACATAATACATTAGGTTTTATGTCCAAACAATCTGTTTTGATCGTCGATGACGAAGAGCATGCGAGGCTGCTCATTAAGCAATACCTAAAAGAACATGCCGGATTTTCGCTAGCGGGCGAATGCCATAATGGTATCGAAGCGGTAAAATATATTAATATGTTGGAACCAGAACTGGTTTTCCTGGACATCCAAATGCCTGGATTAAATGGCTTTGAAGTTCTGCAACGGGTGGAACATGTGCCGAAGGTTATTTTTACAACGGCGTTTGATCAATATGCTATCCAAGCCTTTGAGATAAATGCTATCGACTATTTATTAAAACCCTATACCAAAGATCGGTTCAACGACGCCATAACCAGAATCGGACCGATACCTAAGCTCCTCCCAAATCTTGTCTCGCATTTTTCATCGCGTAACGGAAAATATCCCGACCATGTGATGGTAGAAAGTAGAAGGCGCTTTGTGAATCTCCGAGTCGTAGATATTGTTTACATGAAGGCTGATCGCGACTATACCGAGATATATACTACTGCTAACACTTACATAAGTTCCGTTGGCATAGGCGCCATTCTTCAACACTTTGATCCTGCTCTGTTTCTTCGTATACATCGGTCGGTAATTATCAACTTGGCTCATGTGCGTGAGCTGTATAAAGATATTCATAGAACCTTTATCGTATTGGATAATGGGGTGGAATTGAGCGTGGGAAGGAATTACCTTCCCAATGTCAAAAGTCTGATTATTTGATTTTATACGTAGCGGTTAGAAGATGGCGTCCGTCACTGCCATCTAAATAATGGTGAAGTACCAGGGTGTTCGCATTCGTTGCGGCCACAACATAAACCCGTGCCTTTTGTTGATCATCGGTCATCGTCAGTTCTTTCGTGGAAGGCATATATTTCCAGGTGCCGTTTTCTTTTTCGACCTCCTCCTCTTCGTCACATTTGTCACTTCCAAGATGTCGGTATATTTTATTGTCGTTACGGAATATAATGGCATCGTCTTTATCACAGGGATCAAGCTTTGCCAAAATATCCGTCTCGATTTCGCCATCTATATCCCAATCGATCCCCGGCTCGGCTTTAAAATCAGTGAGCACCCAATATTTATCAGTAAAAGAACCGTCTAGGGTATGGGTGTCATTGTTGTCAAAATGATTCTTACTAAGGCCGGATTGGCAAGAGGACTCCGTATAGAGTACGGCGATGATCATAGCGATAGCAATGATCCAGGCAATGTTTTTCGTCTTTTTATCCATATTGAAAAATGTTAACAGTCAAAAATAGTTTCGGTGATTCGTTCTTCCTTTTATTTTCTACGAAATGCACAAATAGCGGACGAAACGCCTAGGTGAGACTATTAAATTTCGTTGTGCCGGAAACATTTATGGCTAAATCCGAAGCCTCATGAAGGCGTCCGTCAATTTCGTCTTTAAGTTTATTTAGTTGAGGACAAAAGAACATTAGCTTGCTTGAATTGTTGTATAAGAACATTTAGCTACGAGTTAATTTTGAGGGCTCTACCTGAAAATTACCGGCTATACTTATTATGGAAGATAAAGAGAAAACGGAGCATGGCACATACGGCAAATCTGAAGACCGAAGTAGGCAGGGGCACTCATCTGTGCGTCGTGGCAACGCTACATCAAGTAGCTTATCAACCCAAAGGCGGTTCAAATTATCGGACGAAACCTACTATAATCTTTTTAATTCCATAGATGAGGGCTTTTGCATAATTGAAGTGATTTTTGATCGCCAAGAGCGTCCGGTCGACTATCGATTCATAGAAGTTAATGAACCATTCGAGCAACTGACAGGAATTGTCGATGCTGAAGGGCGACGAATGCGAGATATCGCTCCATTGCATGAAAACCTGTGGTTTGAAGTCTATGGTCGCATCGCATTGACCGGCAAACCGGAGCGCTTCCAAATGGTCGCAAGTCAATTGGATCGCATTTACGACGTATACGCCTTTCGAGTGGGAGAACCGGCAGACAATCAGGTGGCCATCCTTTTTAAAGATATCACCGCTCAAAGGCGTGAAGATTTGGATTTGGCCGAGCTTGCCGGTATGGGAGAGCAACTTTCCCGTGCCGATAGTGCGGAGGTAGCCCTTGCAATCTTTTGTGAAAGATTGGGGAATTACTTAAACCTCGGCTTTTGTGCATTTGCAGAAATTGACCAGTCAGAGCAACAGGCAACCGTTGTACATGAGTGGCATAGAAAGGGCTTTCATTCGATAAAAGGTGTGTATGCTATTGCAGACTATATTTCGCCTGGTTGGGAACAGGCCATGCGAGCAGGCAAAAACTTTATTGTAGAAGATTTAAAAGGCTCAGCCCATCCCGGCTTTGAACGATATGCCATGCGCGGTATTGCCTCTTTCATCAGCATTCCGCTGATCCGTAACGGCCGGTGGCTGTGTATGGTTAATCTGTACGATAGTAAACCCCGTAAATGGCTAGATACTGAAATTAAACTGGGCAACGAATTGGCAAATCGCTTTTGGAATCGATATGAAAGACTACGGGCAGAGGAGGCGCTGCGAAAATCGGAAGAGAGTTATCGGGCAATCGTTAATCAAAGCATCGTAGGAATCCTTCGGCTGAATTTTCGAGGCGAAGTTGTTTTTACAAATGATCAGTTTTGCAAAATGCTGGGTTATAGTCCTTCAGAAATGATGAAATTAACGGTGCTTGATTTGATGTATCCTGAAGATTTGGAACGCAATAATCTTCTCTTCAGTAGAATGGTAGCAGAGGGTACTCCTTATGAGATTGAGAAAAGACTAATTTGTAAAAATGGATCCTTGATTTGGGTCAATAATCACGTATCACCAATTTTTAATTCGGATGGGAAGCCGGAGTCTGCGGTGGTAGTGTCAGTCGATGTTACCAGACAAAAAGCAGTCGAGAAAATGAAAGACGATTTTATAGGTGTGGCTAGCCATGAATTAAAGACACCGCTTACTAGTATAAAGGCTTATACTCAGTTATTAAAAAAAAGTACGACAGACGATACACCTGCTTCTTTTATCAATAAACTAAGCAAGCAGGTAGATCGGTTAACAAACCTTGTGTACCTGTTGCTTGATACTTCTAATATTTCCGGCGGGCACTTGATGCTGCAACTAGGCGATATAGACTTGAATGAATTGATCGATGACTGTATTCAAGATTTACAGCCCATCAGTATCGATCACAAACTGATTTTTCATAAAGAGAAGATTCCGCACCTGATCGCAGATAAAAATCGGATCAATCAAGTGCTGACTAATTTAATTTCAAATGCGGTTAAGTATTCTCCTGAAGGTAAGGCAGTACATATAAAAGCGATAGATGTAGGCTACGGCGTCAAAGTAAGTGTACAAGATTACGGAGTTGGTATTGCGGCTGAAGACCAGTCAAAAATATTTAATCGTTTTTTTCGGGTAACTAATAAGGGAAACGACAATATATCAGGCATTGGACTCGGTCTATATATTGTCTCCGAAATTATTAAAAAACATAATGGCATACTAGGCGTAGAAAGCGTTCCGGGACAGGGTGCAACTTTTTTCTTTGAAATCCCGTATCAAAACTAGTAAAAAATCCAGAACATTTTCCCTGTACACACTGTTCTAGTGTAAACAAATAGCTATCTTATGAAAAATAGGTTAATTTTATGGGCGGCCGGTATTATACTGGCCCTTAGTAGTTGCGGTAATGCTTCCAACAAGGATGCAAAAGAAACCGCCGACAGTATTAACGAATCCATGGCAGACACGTCGACAATGTCCACCGATACGACTGCCGCGCAAACAGAGGATGCGAAATTTGCTACCGAAGCGGCAAGCGGTGGTCTTGCTGAGGTAGAATTGGGGAAACTAGCCGAGCAGAAAGCGTCGGACGCAAAAGTTAAGGAGTTTGGGGCTATGATGGTGAAAGATCATTCAAAAGCCAATGAAGAGTTAAAGGCGCTCGCTGCAAAGAAGAACATTGCGCTTCCCGCAGCGCCTGCAGAGGAGAAGCAAAAGAAGATGCAGGAAATCTCCGCAAAGACAGGTGCCGATTTCGATAAAGCTTATGTGGAAGAAATGTTGGCGGATCACAAAAAAGATGTGACACTTTTTGAAGAAGCTTCCAACAGGGTGCAGGATCCGGAGATGAAGCAGTTTATTGATAAAACACTCCCCGTGCTGCGCACGCACTTAGATCATATCCAAAAAATTGCAGAGAAAAAATAGTGTGATAAAGTCCCCCATAAAGCGTCTGACTTTTTGGGGGCTTTGCAGTTCAAGGGCACTTCAACGCCTTCCTGCTTATGCAAAGTAATCTGTTCCATCTACTTGATCTGCTTTTTACAATCATCCACATCTTAATAATAGTTTTTAATCTCTTCGGTTGGATATGGGAAGTAACGCGGAAACTTCACTTTTATATGGTGTGTTTAACGGCATGCTCATGGTTGGTGTTAGGGTTCTGGTTCGGATTTGGCTATTGTCCCATAACAGATTGGCAATGGCAGGTGAAGGATAAGTTGGGCGAACGTAACTTGCCCAATTCATTTATTAAGTATGTGTGCGACAAACTTTTCGATCGCAGTACAAATGCTGAATTCATAGATATAACAACAGGCGTATGTTTTGGCCTAGTCGCAATTTTGTCCGTCTATTTCAATTTTTTCCACAGGAGACCGTTGAATAAATAAGCAGTTCCAACCTTCGGGCGCTAATGAACGATCATGACTTTTTCGATATTGAAATTATGAAAAAGCACTGAAGTAAAAGAAAGAAGAAGTGCCCTTTTGGACACTTCCCCCTCTACACATAACATCCCCTTTGTTTAAGGTTAATTCACAATAAAAAGCCCGGCAATTTGAAGCACCGCTTCTTTTGAAAGAGCTTCGTCAAAAGCTTCCGTTGCAGCGTTTATACTGATTTTTCCTCCCACACCATTCAATGTCGTAATATCGGCACCTGCCTGTACTTTATTGTCTTCGCCCGCATAAATCGGATCCACCGCACCAACGCCTGTGTCGTTAGCCCCGGTGATCCATGGCTTGAGATTTGCTGCAGCACCCCCTCTCGCTCTGCGCATTTGTCTGATATGCGATGCATGCCTGGCCTCCACCGAATGTATATTTAAAGCGTAACGAAGAATATCATCGTTTTCCATTAAATTACCTGCTTGACCCTTATAAGCCCTTACACCCGTATCCTCGAAGGCGTTGGCAACAGCGAGAAATGTATCATAATTTGTAAACACATCGGAAAACGCACCACCGGCAGTAAAATCGAATGTCGGTTTTGACACTGCGGCTGACCCTAACGCGCTTTTAAGAAATGCTACATGCTGGTCTTCATGGTCTTTGATAACCGTTATAGCACCTCTGGCCGTTGCATTAGGGATTAATCCGCCGGCAGCAAGGCCCTTCGTGTAAAATTCGGCTTCTAAATACTCAAGGGTTAAGGCAAAATTTAGAACGTCTACTATTTTCTGTGGAATTGTTTGTCCATATGCTTTTTTAAACATGGTACTCACTGCCAGCGGTATACCCGCCAATGCTACCTTTGCACTGAAAGTGCTGAGGGCTCTGATCGCGGCCCGACGTGGATTCAATCGCTCGTGGATTTCAGCATCCACATTTTCAATTTGCTTAATTATTTCAAAAAGATTCATAATAGTCAAGTTAATAAGTGGGTAAATCTCTTGCGTTTATTTTTGTTTTAATAAAAGGGGCGGCAGCTGTTAATACCTTTGTCGGGCTTAACGATTTTTCAAGCCCATTCATATCCACTACATCGCTACCTGCAAAACTTCCGTTTTGAATTAGATCACGAATTAAGGCAGCGTGCCTTGCCTCCACCGAGACGATTTTGCCTGCCAATAGTAAATATTCTCCTTTCTCAATCAATTGTCCTGCTCCATTGTAAGCCGATACACCCAGGTCTTCGAACACTTTCGCTGTGGCCAGTACACTATCCCTACTGCCAAAGTTAATGGATGAAAAATCAACTTCTAAATCCTGAATAGCGTTCGCTTGCAAAGCCGCTTTGAAAAACTCGCGATGCGCAATTTCATGGTCGCGGATGTCGGTCAGTAAATTTTTTTCCAGCTCCGAAATACCACTATAAGGTGTTTCCGCAACCTTCGTATAAAAAGCTGCCTCTAATTGTTCTAATGCATAAGCATAGTTTAAAATGGCAATATCTCCTTTTCCCAAATACACACCTTCATCCATTCCCGGGAAGTCATCATCGTCTTTGTTACAGCCTGTAACGGCTATTGCTGTAACGGCCATACTGGCGCTGGCATATTTCAAAAAGGAACGTCTTTTTAATGACGAAGTAGTTAAGTTCTCTGTACTATACAAAGTTTCTTTTTCCTTTAAATAATAATCATTCATAGATAATTTATTTAGCGTTTGCAATTGTTTAAAGAGACTTACGATAATAAGGGGAACTTGGATTTACGTACCGCATTTTTTTCTTTAGTGTGATGAGTAAAAAAAGAAAGTTTCAAAATGGAAAGAGGGGATGATGCCAACTGCATTGCCAATGGGCAAGCAATACCGGTCAGGGGCAATCGACGATGGAGAGCTGTTAAGTAAAGATGTCTACACAGGTAATAATCTCCCGTTCTTTAGAAAATGCGTTCTGCTCATCGGACAGAAAGGCTTACGGCGAGTGAGTTTTAACTATAAATTTATAGGGAGCGCCCGATGAAACTGCCGTCATTTACCGGATTACTCCGCTATGTAAAACGACTGGCTAAAGGCTCCATTAGCGGCAACATCCCAAGCTTCAAGGCGTACCCATGCGCGTTTCTCAAGCTTGGTCTTAAACCGGAGCACCTGCGAACCAAAGGCTTCTGTTTTAGTTAAGTCGATCCTTTCCCGGTATACCTGCTGTCCATCGCCGGAGATAACTTCTACAAAATTCATGGGAAAAGTCCAATTTAGTGCCAGTTCAATGGTGGCCATTCCTGAATTATCGAGCGTTATAGTTTCACCCGAATGTTTACCGTTGATGGTTAAGCGTGGCATCAATACCTCGCCGGTTGTAGTGAAAAATCGGCCCTTTTGCATACTGTTGAGTATGGGATCCCAACTATCGGTAAACTTAGGTAGCGAGTCGAGCATCAAATAATTCACATTCATGTGAGCATACATCTCGTTTGCGGGCGTTATCGTAAAAAGATCGGCTTCAGCAATAACGGTTTTTTTTAAGCCCCAGTTATTCATATCATCCATTAAATCAAGCACGCGTTTGCCTAATCTTGGCGAAGATAAATCGGCGGGCATAGGCTTCCAGGCGGCACCCATAAAGCGATCCGATTTAAAAAAGTCCTCATTTTTATAAAGATCGGGTGTGTTTACCGAACCTTTAGTGCGTGCATGAGCGGTCCATGCAAGGCCCTGCTCTTGCTCGAGAAGCTTCAACATGTCTTTCTTGTCTCCAATATGGTATATTTTCCCATAGGAAGGGTGGTTTTCTGAATAGGCCGCTCCGTTTTCACGAGACATAATCCAATAAACCGGTTTGGGGAAGAGAGCAAGCCAGTGGCCTCCAAAGAACTCATTGGGCTCTTCGCCGGGGAGCAGAAGAAAGCGATCATCTGATAAGCGTTTACATTGTTCAAAAAGAGCATGCAGCTCTTTTAACCGTTGTTCATCAGGTCCTTTAGGGTGCGCGGTATAGTGAAACTCTGCTAAGTGCACCATGTCAACTCCCATTCGTTTAAACACGGTGACAAAGTCAGGGACTTCCGGAATGGGTTTGTTTGCCAGTACAACATTCATGATGAATTCATTATGAAAATGGCTGGACATGGTTTTATATCCGGGAAGTTTTACATAGGCATCATTGTGCGTGAATTTTTTTATGGCAGCGAAGGCATTGTCTTCATCTTCCGTACTCAACATGCAAAAAAAGTTCAGGCGCTGTTTGGTCCCCGGAGGAGCATTGAACCAGGGAACAAATCGCTTATCTCCCTGTAGGTCTTGTCGGATTCCGATGCCATATCCATCAACCATTTTCCGATAGTTGTTTCCATACCAGGTAAATTTCAAGTTGAAGGCCTCATCCAATGGATAAAAGTATTGATGTGGAGCAGGAAACAGCGTCAAAATACCCTCTTTTCCCTTTGCGGCAATGCTGCGATATTTAACCGCCACGTTTTTGGAAGTATCCGTAGCAATCATATCCGTAGTTTGCAGGCTATCCGCTGTGTTAATCCAGGATATACTTTTCCATTCCGGCTCACGACTTACCAAACCGGCGTCATAAACAATGGCAGAAGAATCTGCATTTGTAGACATGACAGCGGCAACATTAAAAAGCGGGCTGCCATTATAAAAAGTAATCTCAAGGTCGCCGCTAAAGCGATCGGCCTTAAGCGAAGAGATTTTTACTACGGTGCGACTACCGATGGTTTCCACCGTCGCGTCGGATTTTTCTAGTTTTACTTCATGCGTGTTATAAGGCTTTTGGGGAACTTTATCAAAAAAGATATTCCAGCCATTCTGCGAGACTAAATCCCGTTTACCGATAGTCAGAAGAAAAGATGGATCCAGATTCGATGAGATAAGTTTGCTCACTTTGCCTTTCGTCAGCAAAATACGACTGAACAAGGGTTTCCCTGCTTGCATATTAAGTTCAACCTGGCCATAGCGGTTATCCCCGGCAGGCCATTTTATTTCCAATATATCATTGCGGTAGTTTAAATCCGCGCCGGCTTTTTTGTCGAATTTTTGGCGGCTTACGGTTGGTGTTTGAGCCAACAACGTGTTTGTATAATAGACTAAGAGGAGGCTAATAATTAGGCAGCTGCGCATGTGAATCATTTATAATGGGTTTATACAAAAAAAGGAAAATCGATTTTATCCACAAAGGCAATGCGTTTCAAAATTTCGATAATGCGTATCAACAACCTGCATAATATTGAAAATATCATAGATAATTCAACAAAAGACGCTCGCTAGCTAATATATCTTTTGGAGACAGTAGATAAAAAAGTTATATTTATGGCATATAAAACCAATGGGTATTAGGTCTATTGGTTTGCCGATTTGTAAACTTAACTCTATTACAATGAACAAAGCTGATCTTATCACAAAGATTGCCGCAGATGCGGGCATTACAAAAGTTCAGGCAGAAAAAGCGCTGAGCAGTATCACTAATTCGGTTACTACAACCTTGAAAAAAGGCGAGAGCGTGTCGTTGATAGGCTTCGGAACCTTTACAGTGGGCCAGCGTGCCGCCCGTAGTGGACGTAACCCCAACACTGGAGCCGTCATTAAAATAAAGGCTACCAAGGTCCCTAAATTTAGACCCGGTAAGTCACTTCGCGAAGCCGTAGCCTCAGCAAAAACAAAAAAATAGGACCCTGCGGACTTATTTCATGTGGTCCGATTCCATTAGATCGGACCACATAATCACCGATACGCTTACCATTCCGTCATTACCTGAATCATACTTCCGAAGAAATTACCATCAGATACCATCAATACGAAATCGATATCATCCCTGAAGCACTGTTACAAAGATCGTTTGGAACCTTACTAATTTTAGGTCTTCTTGAGAACAATGAAAAATAATTTAGATATTGTGCTTTCATTTTAAGAGACGCGCCCATGGCCTACGATGTAGTCTTGAAAAACATAAACAAACACATTTCACTGGATACGGATGAAATTTCCTACTTTACCTCGCTCCTGAAAGAAAAGAAAGTTTCCAAAAGAGCCATGATCTTAAAAGACGGGCAGGTATGTAAAGAGATCAGCTTCGTTAAATCGGGTGCTTTGCGAGCATACTACAGAGATAAAACTGGGAAAGAATCAACCATTATGTTTGCTATCACAGATTGGTGGGTTACCGATATGTTTTGTTTCGTAAATGAACAGCCCGCCATGCTCAATATTGAAGCAATAGAAGATAGCGTTGTGCTGCAATTGTTAAAAGCCGATCTGGATAAATTGTACATCAAAATTCCAAAGTTCGAAAGGTTTTTCAGAATAATAATGCAGAATGCATACATCAGAGAACAGCTTCGCGTTATTCAAAACCTCTCGCTCCCGGCTAATGAACGATATAATCTTTTCTTAAGCAAGTATCCCGAGATAGTAAAACAGGTTAAACAAAAGCAGATTGCTTCCTACCTAGGTATCACACCGGAATTTTTGAGTATGCTGCGAAGAAATAAAAGAACAAAAAGGATTTCTTAAACTACATTATTTTTTTTCTTACGTCCGTTCAGTTTTTTTGTAACAAAATAAAAAACTATGTTCATACTTATTGCAGGTCCTTACCGAAGCGGAACTAACGATGATGTAAACTTAATGCGGCAAAATTTAAATAAACTTGAATCGGTCGCTTTACCACTCTTTAGAAAAGGCCATGTCCCTATCATTGGCGAATGGGTCGCACTCCCTCTTATCCATCTTGCAGGCTCTACAAAACCGGGCGACGAAGCATGGGAGGAGGTGCAATATCCGGTGGCTCATCGCCTACTTGAAAAATGTGATGCCGTACTTCGGATAGAAGGGGCATCCAAAGGCGCAGATGAAGATGTGCGAATTGCAAAAGAAAGAGGATTAAAGATCTACTATCATATCGAAGATGTTCCCGATGCAGAGTAATGTGAAAATCCTAAAGACAGAAATCTTGTCTGATAATTGGTATATTTTGAAGAAAATTACCTACGAGTACCTAAAAGGCGACGGGAAAAAACAGGTTCAGACAAGAGAAGCTTACGATAGAGGAAATGGTGCCACCATTTTACTCTATAATAAAGAGCAAAAAACGATCATTCTAACTCGGCAGTTTCGATTACCAACCTTTATAAACGGCAACGAAACCGGCATGTTAATTGAAGCCTGTGCAGGTTTATTGGATAAGGATAATGCAATAGATTGTATACGCCGAGAAACGGAAGAGGAAACGGGCTATAAGGTTACAAATATCACCAAAGTATTGGAGGCTTACATGTCGCCGGGCTCCGTAACGGAGATGCTATATTTTTTTATAGCAGAATACACGAATGAAATGAAAATCACAGCTGGAGGTGGCTTGGAATACGAAGGAGAAAACATTGAAGTATTGGAACTCTTTTTTGACGATGCCCTCCGTATGATGGAAACCGGCGAAATTAAGGACGGCAAAACGATTATATTACTGCAATATCTTCGCCTTAAAAACCTTTTATAATAAAAAGTGATACATTGAGAAAACGAATGATACGCAGATTTTCGAACAAACTCGCTTAAATAGGATTATTCTGACCACACCGCTAGCTCGTAACCATCGGGGTCCGTGATGAAAGCGCTTACCCCCTGGAAAGTTAAAGATATCCTTCACAAGAACACCTCCGGCACTTATCACCTTACGCTTGCTTGTTTCAATATCTTCCGAATAAAGAACGATTAAAATACTTCCGTTAATTGGCTCGCCGGAAGTAAAGCCGCCATCAACATAGTCGCCTTCGAAAGCGGTGTATCCCGGTCCGTAATCCGTAAATTTCCAACGGAAACTATCTGTGTAAAATTTTTTGGCTCGATTAATATCAGTTGAGAGAAACTCGATATACTGTACCTGCTCATGCTTTAATTTTTTTTGCGATTGTATCTTAGTCATAACGTCATCTTTAGTATACAAATGTATCCCTTAAATGACAAGATTAATAATTTTTTGAAATGAGTGCTATTATACGCTAAATGCCGCTAATAGTCAAAACTGAATAATATTCGATTTCTTGATAAATTTTATCTATAGTTTGATTCTGAAAAAAAGCACCATATATTATTGTCGCGCTAAAAAGGATGCATATATTTGGGATTCAAAATAGGCTTATGGCAATGCGGTCGCCTATTGCAGATGTACGATTGAGTTGCTAATAGATCTAAAACAGAATTGGCATATATGGGAACCAAAATTATGGTGCTGGAAGATGATCCTGATATCCGTCGGGTTATCGCTTTGATCTTACTTAGAGAGCGCTTCGAAGTACAGAGCTACGCCAGTGCCACCGCATTTTTAAATGAGATATCGGACATGGATGCCGACCTTTTTCTACTCGACGTCAAGTTACCCGATGGTAACGGAATGGATATATGTAATCAGTTAAAACAGGATAGTCGGACTCGCCATATTCCCGTTATCATGATGTCTGCGCATTATAATTTAGCGAAGGCCGGTGAATTTATCGCTGACGATTTTATATGCAAGCCATTCAATATTACGGATTTCGTGGACACCATTCGGAAGCATATAGCGTGATTTTGGCTTGTCATTGGTCTCATATATTGGAATCAATAATTTCTTTTCCTTTTTGGTATAAATTTTTAAAAAAAATGAAAGGCAGGTTATTCAGTGCCAAGTAATCTTTAAGCTCTTGAGCGGACATTCTCAGTTCTGCCGCCAAGAAGGAAATAACCGGAATACCCAATGCACTTAATTGCTCAATGGTTTCCAGTGTGAAAAAACCTAGGCTTTCCGATTCACGATAGAGCTGTTCAAGCCGTTCCATTCGTCGGGCTACTAACCGCTCCTGTGTGCTAATCTCCTCTTGCCTTTCTTGCAGTATATTTCCGGTAAATAGATGTAGTTGCTTTACATGATGTAACATGATGTTTGCTTCCAAGGTAAGGACATCGTTACCTTTTTTCTCCGATAATCGTATCCGGTATCTTACTTTCCCTTTCGATACTTCCTTCTCTTCCAGTTCAAGGTAAGTAAAGCCGACCTTAAACTTAATCGCTTTATCGGGCATACTGATCTCTATGGCCGTGAGAAAATAGCATTATATTTACCGGCACTCGCTGTAGATTTGGCTGCATAATGATCCTGGTTAACGTATAAGGTGCTTTATTCGACTCACCAGATCGTCGATTTCAAACGGCTTTCTAATAAAATCGGCGGGTATACAATCGCTATTAAGAATGCGATCGGTATGAGCGGACATCATAACAATAGGGATACCTGCCGTCTCTTGTCGAGATCGAAGGTCGCAACATATTTCTAATCCGTTACCGTCGGGCAAACGGATATCCAGCAAGAATAAACTGGCGTCGCTGTGTTCCTCCGCCCAAAAACTCTTAGCCTTATTATAACTCTTCACTTCCATCCCTTCTTTTCGCAAAATATATTCTATTATTTCTCTAATATCTGTATCGTCCTCAAGGATCACAACTGTCTTTTTCATAATACTTGTAACTTTTCCGATAGCTACCAAAAATCTAGCTCCACCATATTTTATATATACGAAATGAGGTAAATTTTGGTTGACCACAAGATCCCTGTATTAAAAAAGTTACGAAACTCATCCATCAGCGACTATGGCGATGCTAATCTTAATGGGCGTAATGCACAAATACAGCACAATATGAAGTTTATAAATCCTATCTACGAATTTTACCGTATATCGTTTCGAGACGACGACCAAAACAATTGCATAGAGGAACATGTTGTAAAGTGAAAAAGTTAACTATATTTACTAGATTTTTATCTGATTATCTTTGTCAACAAAATCCGTCTATACAGAAGAAGAGTTGGTAGCCCTCCTAAAGCGCAGGGATCAGCAAGCGTACAGTTACCTGTATGATAGCTATGCTGCCGCTTTTTACGGGGTTATTCAGCGTATAGTAGGGGAGGGCGAAGAGGTAACCGATATATTGCAGGAGGGCTTTGTAAAAGTATGGAAGAATATTGAACAGTATGATGTAGGCAAAGGAAAGTTGTTTACCTGGATGCTCAACATCATGCGTCATGTAGCCATTGATTATTTGCGATCGGGGATGAGAAAGAAAGAACAGCATACCGACAGCTTGGAACCCGGCACGCATGTAAGAGGAAATGAAACGCATACGAAGGTCGATCACTTGGGCCTGAGCAATGTGTTGGATAAATTGAAGGATGAGCACAGAATTATTATCGAATTGGCGTATTACCAAGGATATACACAAGAAGAAATAGCAAAAGAATTGGACATACCGTTGGGAACGGTAAAGTCAAGAGCAAGGTTAGCACTGGCACAATTACGACAAATATTGAATTAAATTGGATATAAAGGCATACATATCGTCAGGAATTATTGAGATGTACGCGCTCGGTATTGCCAGCGAAGCAGAAGCTCGTGAGCTGGAGAACCTATGTATACAATATCCGGAAATAAAGCAAGCTTTGTTGGAAGCTCAGGAAGGAATGGAACGCTTCGCTCAAGCCAATGCTTCCACCCCGCCTGCAGAGAGTAAGAACCGCATATTACAAACCTTGCAGCAAGAAGGTTTATTAAGCGATCGAGATACCCAATCGGACTCAATTGCATCGTCAACATCGGAGATTATACCCATCCACGATAGCAGGCAACGCCGAAGCTCTACAGCCGTCTTTGTCGCTGCAGCAGCAATCATATTATTGATATTGGGAGCTATCTACCATCTTTATACCGTTAATAAACTCAAAACGGAAATCCTACTAATGGCCACCCAACAGCGATCTTTAAACGCTGAGCTCACGCAATATCGAGATCGGGCAGATACACTCCGGCAACAGCTTGCAATTGTGGCTAAACCGGGCATACGGAAACTGGATCTACAGGGGGTGCCGGGCCATGAAGGAAGAGCGGCTGCTATCTATTGGAACACGACTACAAAAGAAGTTTATTTGGCGCCTAATCAATTAGCGGTACTACCGAAAGGAAAACAATATCAGTTATGGGCCATTATTGACGGAAAACCGGTAAGTGCAGGTGTTTTCAATCAAGGAAGTTTAGAGGCGGTGCAGCAGATGAAAACGGTGCAGCGAGCTGAAATGTTTGCCATTACCATCGAAAAGGAGGGCGGGGCTGAAATACCTAGCTTAGATCAAATGGTGGTTGCCGGTAAAATCTGACGTAAAGCATAAAAAAAGCAGGCCACTTAAACGTGACCTGCTCTTTCTCAAAAAGATTCAATCAACTATTTCGATCTCTACCCGACGATTTTTTTTCCGGCCCTCCGAGGTGGCGTTGGAAGCAATGGGTTTGGTATCGCCGAACTCGGTGGAGGCAATTTTAGAAGCGCTTACCCCCTTGTTTACTAAATAATTTTTAACCTGGTCTGCACGCGATTTAGATAATTTCCAGTTGTAAACATATTCACCTATAGCATCGGCATGTCCGCTGAGTTTAATGGCGTAACCATTTTCTTTTGCTACTGCTACCAGTTCGTCCAGTTCGGCTTCAAAATCTCTTGAAATAGTCGCTTTGTCAAAACCGAATTCAATGTTGTTAAAAGATTCCTTGGCTTTAACAGATTTCGTTATCTCCTTTTTTATCAGATTACCATTTGCAAACGAATAGGTTGAGATGGTGGCCGCTGAAAATAGGGCGGCCAAACCTAAATTAATGGCTGTTTTTTTCATGCTTTCTTTGATTTAATTGTTTATATATAGTGGATTTATCGAGTATATTGATTGTCTTTTTATCCTGACCGGCACCTTGCCTAGCTATTTTTTCGGCGGATCGCCTATTACAGGCGTTATACTTAAAAATATTTAGATACATATCGCTGCATGATAAGTACAATGGAAAATATACCGGATCAATGGGGGGCGGCTGTAGGATCAATACATAGTAATGATCATTTTTGAGCACCTGTAGAAGAAACTTGAAACGTTCGCTGAGTAGACTGCGCTGTAGGAACCAATATGAATCATCGGAGACTAAAAGTGAATTTTCCTGTTTCGCCTTTAAGGATGGGGGACTGAAAAAAATGTGGTCAAGTGGCAAAGCCCTATCACGATGTACTATTTCTTCGATGTGTACAGAAGGATCCAGCACATAATCTTGTAAGAATTTTCGATCTTTATAGACTTCGAGTTCATCTCCCATGGGCGCAAGGTGTATAAGTACCACACGCACGCCAGTCTTCAGTAGCGGCTCGATTAAATTTTCTTGTAATTCTTTCGGGTAGCTCGAATACGTCAGGGCAGTAATATTGACGATGGTTCCGGCAGACAAGGAGTTGTTTTTTATTAGATTGAGGAGATTCCTTTTGGAATCGATGTCCGTCCAGACGTGAAAATGGGCCTGGTCGTTGCTCGTTAAATCCGCAGTTCTCAATACGAATGGAAAGCGATATTTTTTGTAATAAATAATGAGAAGACTTATTAGTAACGAGAGCAAAAATGAAATAACAGCGAACCGGAAAGGTGATCGGGAAAGATTTCGATTCGTTAATGGTTTTAAAGGTTTAGCTTCTGTTAGCTCAATGGATGTGACAAGCTGTTTTGGTAGTTGGTCAAAAGACGACTGATATCGGTGTAGCATGAGTTCGTATCGTTTGGCCGCTTCATCCCGAGATTTTAATAAGCTATTTAACCGATTTATCAAAGAGGATGATAAGGGGTAGTTATGCCCGGGAGGACTTAGTCTTAGCATGGAATCTAATGATGTCAGAATCGCTAACCGAACTTGTATAAGCGTTTGGCTTAAGGATACTCCGCTTTCCGAATCTGCTGCTTGGGTTTTCGCTCTTTCGGTGTGCAATTGGTTGTAAGAAATAATCAAACTGTCTAAAGAACGGTTGTCTGTCGGAAAAGTTGGGATTTGATTAAATTGGGATATAGGAATTTCAGTGTAATTTTTAATCGTTTGCAGTTTGCTTCGCCATAACTTGCTAAACTTTTTCGTTTGTGTGTGCTTTACTAACAATTTGGTCGCTTCTATACTGTCCAGCAAAGCAACTATTTTGCTATCGAATTGATGAATCACCGCGTTTTCCTTCGCCAAATCATTTTCGAGCCTTTTTAGGATAGTTAAGCCGGTCAGCTCGTTCTCTTCCATGGGTAGTTTTTGCTGATCAATTTTTGCCAATACGGATAGAACAAGAACGATCAGAAAAATGCAAGCAGCCAACGGCAGCCAGCCCTTGTTGGGCGAGCAACATTCGGCAACACTTTCTTTTAAAATGACCAGGCTGCGCCGGTATTTTCCTACAAATAACATTAAGGGTATATACGGCTGCGCTTAATGCAAGGATTTTATGTCGGATTGATTGTATAAAAGAATAACGCCAATTGTTAAAAAGTGAGAACTTTCATGAAATGCAACCGATTTTCGCTGTAACACTCGTGTGCTACAATCCTTTCAGAACCTGCTTTGCTTTCTCATCACTCTCTTGTACGGATGCCTTTCCGGTTTCTATTTCAACTTCCTTCGTGGTAACGGCGTAGGTGTTCGGTCTGATTTCGGAACCATATGCTATCACATAAGCTTTGGTGAATTCTGCACCGAAATAAAGGATCATAGCCGAATAATACGTCCATAGCAGTAAAATTACAAGAGAACGAGCAGAACCAAAGGCGTCTCCTGCTCCGCTCCGGCCAATGTAGAACGAGATGGCAAATTTCCCCAAAATAAACAGGATTGCAGTAACAAAAGCGCCTGTAAGTACATCTTTCCATCGTATACGGGCATCCGGAAGCACCTTGAAAATCACCGCAAAGATAAACCAGATAACAGCAAGCGTTATGACCTGGTTTAATATATAAAAGAATACAATAGAAACATTCTCATATCGAACGCTCAGTCGATCACTGAAGCTGTCCAAAAAGGTCGTTATAAGCAGAGATACCAATAAAATGAAGCTTAAGCTTATAATCACCGAAAAGGACAGGAATCTGTTCTGAAGCATTTTTAACCATCCTTTTTTCGGTTTGGGTTTGATGCCCCAAATGTGATTAATGGAGTCCTGAATATCGGCAAAAACCGTGGTGGCCCCTATCAATAATGTTACGGCACCTATAACAATGGCCGTGGTACTGCTGCCATTGATGTTCGCGTTCTTTATCACTTCCTGTATCTGCAAGGCCGTATTCTTGTCAAGAAAAGTACTCAACTGGCCGTATATTTGATTCTCGGCCGCTTCCCTCCCTAAAAAGAAGCCGCACAAGGCGATAACGAGTACCAATAAGGGCGCCATCGAAAATACGGTATAATAGGCTAAGGAACCACTCATTTTCGTAACATTATGCTCCATAAACCCGTTGATTGAAGCCTTCAATATCTGAAATGCCCTGGGCATTAACTTCTTTTTTTCCCTTTTTTCCATAAGATGTTAGAAAATGTTGTCCTTTAATTTCAACAATTGAAGATGCCAATGGTTGAGATGAAATTGAACTACTTGTCCCAGGGATCAGACAGACACAGAGGCCCGTCAGGCTATAAAAAGTAGTTGATAAAATTACCTTGTTTCCTGTAGAAAAATTGGTACAGGTTATTACACTGCCAATACACTAAATCATACATGTTTCTAAATTAAAATGCAATATAGTTGCATATTTGTAGGAATGGGTTTATCTTTGATATGTGTTTGTTTTAAAGAATATCACGCATAAGAAAATTATTGCCCATATATTGCTGGCATTAGTGCTGATTGTTCATGTGGCAAAAGTTTTTCATGAACATGCAGGCTGTTTGGCGAGCAGCGACAAACACGGTATCAAAATTTACCAACATCAGGAGGAGTGTAAGATCTGTACCTTTCACTTGCTGGGGAGCGGCGAGTTCTGTGAATTGCTTTTCACCTTTCTTGTACCTCCAGTAGCGGATGCATTCAATATATTGCCAGTAGATCTTCGCTATTTTAGATGTTGTGACGCCCTTTACCTACGCGGCCCCCCTAGCCGTTATTAAGCAATTTTTCATACATATTGATTAAACCATTCATCTAGGCATCGTTTTGACACCTTTGATTTACATAAAATCAAATTAATAGAAGCCGGAGAAATAGCTGGCATACTTTCAATCGTCGGTCGCCGAGGTTTGGTAGGCCGAGGTGCGAATTATAATGGTTTGTAAGTGCTCGCTATGATCGATCGTTAAAGCAATTGCTTCCTATTCATGCCTTTAATTCGTTTTTAAATACACATAGTTGCATAATTATATCCGTCCGATATTTACGACACATTATAGCTGATTTTCATGAAGTATTCTGAATATTTTACAAACTGTTCCAAACGGTTTGCACAATTCTTATCCGTTGTTATTTTTTTTCTATTAGTTGTTTTTCATCTACCTGTATCTGCTCAAAATGCCAAACCTTCGGACCTGACCGGATTCGTGACCGATTCTACAAAAAAGCCAATCTCCAGTGTTACGGTCGAAATTCGCGGGAAAGGGACTGTAGCTTCTTCCAACAGCAAGGGCAACTTTTCTATCTCTTTGTCGCAGATCAAGTCCTTTACCTTACGGCATATCAACTATCAATCTGTGGAAGTTGATGTCGATTCCATTTCCGCATCCTCTTATCATTGGGTTCTTCAACCCAAAGTCAATATGTTGGACGTTATTTCGGTCACGGCCTCTGCCAAGCCAATTGAGCTTAGAAAAATTGCATCCAGTGTTTCTGTTTTACAAAAGGGAGCCCCGGAACTTCGACAGATCCAAACGATAGACGAGGCATTGGCCTATTTGCCAGGTGTTTCAGTCGACCGCTCTCGGGGTTTAACAACTACCGGAACACATACGAGCGTCATCATGCGTGGAACCGGATCGGCAAATAGAACCCTGATACTGAAAGATGGGGTGCCCATCAACGACGCCTATACGGGAGGAGTTTCCGAATGGAATAGCTTGGCAGGTAATAGCATTGAACGCATAGAAGTGGTAAGGGGACCGGGCTCTTCGATTTATGGTTCTAATTCCATGGGAGGTACCATCAATCTCGTTACGCAAAGCCCTTCGGATAAGCCTACCCTTGGTGCAGATTTTCGCTACGGTTCGATGAATACCTATCAGGCAAGTGTTAAGGCAGGCAAGCAGTTTTCCGATCGGTGGGGGGCAATAGTATTTGCAGAATACAAGAAAACGGATGGTTATGCCTATATGGCCGACAGCCTCTGGAAGAATTATTATGTAAAGCCGAGCATGAAACTGCTCAATGTGAATGCCAAAGTAGCTTATCATTTCCCCTCTGCAGGAACCCTTACGGCCATAGCGGATTACAATCTGCAACAGCCTTTATCGGGTACTACCACCATTTACGATGATCGTAGTGTCGGGGGAAACTATCAGTTGCGTTACACCAATCCAGCAGCTGTATACGCTCCGGATGTACTTGTCTACTATAATGTGCAGGATCGTGAGTCGAACGCCATTAAATGGAATCAGGAAAGCAATGCCTTTGATGAGCGTTATTACGATTCACGAGTGCCATTGGACACCTACGGACTGATCGCCAAGGTACATCGTACCTGGGGAGCAAATGTGGTTACGGTGGGAGCGGACATCCGATTTACCGAAGTAGTATCCCGTAAATATTACTACGAACAAGGTATTCAGGATTTTACCGGCAGACAGGATTTCGTTTCTTTCTTCGTTAATGACGATTTGGATATTACAGATCGCCTCCATGCTAACATAGGACTAAGGTATGACCATTGGGCTAACCGAAACGGGAAATTCTTTGACAATATGTCTGGCAATGATATAGCCATCGCTTACGATAACGCTAGTTCTGACATCGTCAATCCCAAAGTGGGAATCAGTTACGATCTGCTGCATAACCTGCGCCTAAGGGCGGTGTACGCTACCGGATTCCGCGCACCAAGTAGTTTCTATATGTACAATGCCGCCCCCTTGGGCTCGTCTTTCCGTTTGGGAAACCCACGCTTGAAGCCCGAGCGGATGCGGTATTCCTATGATATTGGTGTGGATTTTCAACTATCGGATAAACTGGAGCTTTCCGGTACATTGTATACTTCCCAATACAGTGATTTTCTTGCGGCAGTGCTGATTGATGCCAATGAAGTTCCGGCTTACCTAGATGTTAAGGGCCTGCCGGTACGGCAATATATCAACATTGGAAAAGTGAATCTATGGGGAGCGGAAAGCTTTGCCCGTTACCGCTTAACTTCAGACTTTTCGGTACAGGCTAGCTACTTCTATAATTCATCGGAGATAAAACGGTATGAAACCAATCCGGAATACGAAGGAAATGACATGAGTGATAACCCGTCCCACAATGTGAGCGGGGCATTCATATTTGATCGCGTCCAACTGTTTCATTTGAGCCTGTGGGGCAGACATACGGGAACTTATTATGGTGATCTGGAAAACACGCCGGAAAAAACCATGCCTGCTGTTACGGTTTTCGACATCAAGTTCGGTAAGGCGATCGGACCGTTGACACTCAACGTCAATGTGACCAACCTGTTTGATAAACGCTATTACGGAAGTTATACCTCTCCAACAAGTTATTACTATGCTCCGGGAAGGAGTGTCTTTGCCGGAATAACTTATCAATTGTAAAACAAAAAACTAAAAAAAATGACCGAATTTATTGATCGTTTTCTCTTTCAGCTCACAGAGCTTCTGCATGCCCCGGTTTTATTGGCACTTTTTGCCATGGTAGTCTGGACATTGATCAGTATTGGGGCCTTTTTTCGCACCTGGTTGATGCGCGTACGAAAACCCAGGGAAGCTGTTCATACATTTTTCGCTCAGCACGAAGGCGAAATAACAGCTTTACTAACCGATAGCCCCTATGCTGATATACAGTTGACCGAACTGGTTCGCTCTTGGGAAAAAAAGCAGAACAGCCGTTTGGATAACATTCGTTTTTTAATCAAAACGGGGCCATCCATCGGCTTGGTAGGTACGCTGATTCCTATGGGTCAGGCGCTGTCTTCCCTTTCCAGTGGCGACATGGCGGCCATGTCCGGTAACATGCTGACCGCCTTTACCTCTACCATTATCGGACTGGTCTGTGGAACGGTGGCCTACCTGATTAGCTTGAAATGGGAAAAATGGCTGCATGCAGATTTTCTTGCCTGCGAAGTAGAGGCGGAAACCCGTTTAAGGTTTGCCGGTTTAAAGCAAGCGGAAACCGATTCTACCCTCATTTACAATCAATCGCTTTAGCATGAAATTACTAAGAGTACACCAGGGGCGCGAGGATCAAACACCTCTCGAGGACCCCATAAGTGGCATTGCCAACCTTTTCGATATCAGTGTTGTGCTTATTGTCGCTATGATAGTTGCGTTGATGACGGCGCTCAACATGCTGGAGTTGTTCGATCCCAATACGGAGGTAACCTTAACAAAGAAAAATGCACAGGGTCAGATGGAAATCATCTCCAAGAAGGGAAGGGAAATCAAAGTTAAGAAATTATCGCAAGAAGAAGCTGCCGGCCATGGCGAACGCTTAGGTACGGCCTATCAATTGGAAGATGGACAGATTATTTATGTGCCGGAAAATGTTCAGTAAAACAGTATTTATTCGTATCGTATTATGGAGTCAGCTTGTTCTGTGCTTTGCGTTGGAGGCTTTTTGTGCGCCTGCACCGAAAAAGATAGTGATACTGGTTTCCGAAAATTATAGTAAACCTGTTGCCGAGGCAATTGCCCAACTGCACAAGCTTCCTGGCTTCACCGATGCTTATCTGGTATCAACAGCCATTGACGGAAATGCCGTAGCGGATGTGGGAGGTGCAGATCTAGCCGTCTGCTATGTGCATACCCCGGTCGTACTACAGCGTTTTTCTGCGGAGCTACAGCGCATCGTTAAACGTGGCGGACATGTATATGCGCTTGGTAACACGCCGGAAGCGGATAGTTATGGCAAGCAGGGCATTCGCTTCGACCCGGAAGTGGCTGCTTATTTCGAGCATCCCAGCCCGGATAATCTGGCCAATATGATACTAATGCTGTTGAATAGACATTTGGAATCGACCTATCCGGTAAAGCCGGTTGTCCCCTTTCTGGAAAATGGCATCGTTTCTCTTCGGAGTGGGGAGGTATACGCAAGCTTTGAACGATATGCCCAAGCCGAAAGACTGGGGGAGCGCCCGTTGGTAGGTTTGTATATGTTCCGTTACGAAGCAGTTACCCGTCAGTGGGAGTATATGAAGTCTTATGCGGATGCCTTAGATACGGCTGGTTTCGATGTGATGCCCTTTTATGGCCATCCACTTGATCAGGCAATCGAAGATCATTGTTTGGATGCCGACGGAGGCTCTCGTTTATCGGCCCTGTTGAATTTTTCTTCTTTGCCGGGAGCGTCCAACGAACGGCTTCAGGCGGCATTTTCCCGTATGGGTGTACCGGTAATCAATGCCATCACAATCAGTGACGATACAGCAGCTTGGCATGCCTCCTCCTTGGGGATACCACTTGCGGCGCGTGCCTTATCGCTTGCCCGTCAGGAACTAAGCGGTCAGATACAGCCGATAATAGCGGCAAGCACCGAATCTGTAGCATCCGCCGGTGCGGCTGGATACCGCGTCAAATACGCGCCTGAAAGCCGTGTACGAAGATTGGTGGGGCGTGTAAAAGCGTGGTCAAGATTGCAAAGCCTGCCCAACCGGGATAAAAAAATTGCGCTGATTTATTATAACGGGCATCCGGGTAAAAATAATATTGGTGCCAGTTACCTGAATGTGCTGCCCAAGAGCCTTACGGCCATTTTAAAACGTATGGGTGAAGCGAAATATGATCTTGGTGGTCAAACTCCTGATCCCATTACCGTATTTGATGACGTCATGAACGGAGGCCGTAATATCGGTACTTGGGCACCGGCGGAACTGGATCGGTTAGTGCAGGAAACGCATCCCGTACTGGTTCCGGTGGAGACCTATAAAAAATGGTTCGGACAGTTGCATCCTGCTTTCCAAAAGCAGGTAATAAAAAAGTGGGGTGAACCGGAAGATTCAAAGATCATGACCTGGCGTGATCCGGAAGGAAAGATTTATTTTGTTTTGCCTCGAATCGCCTACGGCAATATTAACCTGATGCCCCAACCGGCCAGGGGTTGGGACGAAGACGCTCAGGCCTTGTACCACGATGTTTCGCTTCCTCCACATCACCAATACGTTGCCTTTTATCTGTACCTACAAAAAGGTATGCCCGCCGATGCGGTCATCCATCTGGGAACACATGGAACACAGGAATGGCTTTCAGGACGTGAAGTGGGGTTTGATGATGACGATGCGCCAGAAGCACTGATGGGTAACCTGGTTAACATTTATCCCTACATTATGGACAATGTAGGGGAAGGAACACAGGCCAAAAGGCGTGGAATGGCCGTGATTATTGATCATTTAACGCCGCCCTTTGATCAGGCCACCTTAAGACCCGAGTTGCGTGAACTTGCGGGGACCATCAACGATTATGATGTGGCTTCCGGCAAAAGTGAAGCACTCGCTGCTGTTCACCTGCGCACAATCAATCGGCTGGCCAGGGAGGCAAATATAGGGAAGGATCTAGGTATTGATGGCGACATTAAAGCAGAAGATGTACAAAGACTGGAACATTACCTGCAGGAAATCCAGGAGACGCTTAGCCCAATGGGAATGCATACCTTTGGGCAATCACCGGATTCGGTGATGGCGATAAAAACGGCAGAAGCTATCGTTGGGCGGATGCAGGGGATACCCAAGGATTCACTTGCCGTGCTACTGATGGATGTTTACCAGCGCATTATGATCAGTGGCCAACGAGAGCTGGATGCACTGATGACAGCTCTTAATGGAAAGTATGTGGAAGCGGGTTCAGGTAATGATCCTATTCGAAATCCTTCGGCACTTCCTACAGGAAAGAATTTTTATTCCTTTGACCCCGACCGTATTCCCACCACAGACACTTATCGAGAAGGAGAGAAGCTGGCTAATCAGTTGATCGCTGATTACCGTGGCAGACACGATGGCCAGTATCCGGATAAGGTGGGATTTAATCTATGGTCGGTGGAAACCATCCGCCATGAAGGTATTATGGAATCTCAGATATTGAGTTTATTGGGGATAAAGCCTACTTATGATGGCTTTGGGCGGTTGAAAGGAGTAGAAGCAATTGCAGATACTGCGCTTGGGCGACCGCGTATCGATGTGGTCATCACGCCCTCCGGCTTGTATCGCGACCTATTTCCCAATCTAATGCTGTTATTAGATAAAGCGGTTTCTTTGGCCTATCAGCAAGATGGTGCTAACTATTTGCGGGAACATATTGACCAAAGTGTGGACAAGCTGTTGTCTTCCGGACTCAAAGACACTACCCTCGCCCGTCAGCTGGCTAGTATACGCCTGTTCAGCACGAAGAGTGGAAGTTACGGAAACGGCTTGAACGATGTGGTTCAGGCCTCCGATAAGTGGAAAAAAGACCAGAAGGTTGGGGCTGTTTACTTTAACCGGATGGGACATTTATATGGGCAGGGTCTTTGGGGAAACATACCGGATGGGGAACTCCCGGAAACAGCAAAGGACCTAGCGGTATCGCTTTTTAAAAGTGCCTTATCCGGGACGAAGGCAGTTGTTCATAGCCGCTCTACCAATGTTTACGGCGCGTTGGATAACGACGATTTTTTTCAGGCATTGGGTGGGATGGCGATGGCGGTACGCCATGTTGACGGGGCGTCGCCCGATGTGATGATTACCAACCTGGCCGACCCGAGAAATACCCGCCAGGAATCGCTAAACAAATTTATCGGAAGGGAGATGAATACCCGTTACCTTAATCCCAAATGGATTGAAAAAATGCTAGATGAAGGATACGCTGGAGCACGGATGATCGGCCAGGTAGCAGATAATATGTGGGGATGGCAGGTCACAACGCCGGAAGCGATCGATGCACAGAAATGGGAGGATTGGATGGATACTTATGTCAATGATCAGTACAATCTGGATGTTAAAGGGCGGTTTGCAAAAGCCGGTAACACTTATGCTTACCAGACGATGCTGGCCCGCATGCTGGAAGTGGTCAGGAAAAACTATTGGAAACCCGACGAACAGCGTTTGCAGCAGCTGATGACCGAATACCTGAAAACTGCCGAAGAAACGGGACTTTCCTGCGCTGACAATGTATGTGGAAATGGAGCCTTGACAGATTTCCTAAAGCAAAGGGCTAATAACACAGGAAATAAGGAGCTAGTAAGCAATCTGATAGAACAGTTGGGTAAAATCCATACAAGTTCATCCAGCTCTGTAAAGGGTAATGCTGCGAAAGCGGTGGCAGAACCTCGAAAACCTGTTAAAGGTCGGGCAAGATCAGGGCGGTGGTCGAAAGATCCCGGAACGACTGGGCAGAATGCTCCCGTAGAAAAAGAAGCAGGGAAGTCCACTCCCGTCAAGGGCTATAAAATGGAAGAAACCAGTTGGCAAGCGAACGATAAGAATCAGAAAGCACAACACGTTTCATCAGCATCTTATGATGGTTTGTTGATAAGCGTCATTGCCTTGTTGATTGGCTTCGGATTTTGGTTTGGCAAAAGGTACTAATCGATATTTTCTTTTATCCACCCTATTGCTCCTCATGAAATTCAAAGCGTCCGGTTCCTTCTTCTATATTTATTCGATAAACGATCAAGCTATTCCGAAGCTCAGGACTTATCGCGTGAGAAGGGTCCCGTCCCGGATCATTGGTGTTTGGCATAATACGTAAAATGAGGCCTTGCATGGCCTGTTGACGCTCCATGTCTTTCAGTTCTTCAAAGGTTCCCCAAAGAATAGCACTTTTCCACTTGAACATGCTTTCAACTTCATCAACCTGAAAACAGACGCGTGGATTTTTCCGTAGCATTTCTATTTTTTTACCTTCACCGGAATGAGCATATATCGCATTATTTTGGTATACATAGTTGATTGGCACTATATAAGTTTCGCCGTTTGCGTGGCATCCAAGCCGGCCGATGAATTGGCTTTTCAATAAATCGACTATTTCTTTCTTATTTAATTCTCCAAGCATGATGCATCTTTCACTAAAAGTACGTAAAACCTTCGATCTTTAAAAGTAATAGTTTTTCAGATAGCTAGTGAGATTCTATACATTGCAGGTGTGAGCATATTTGGAACTATATAAAAAACGGATCGGAGTGCCATATTCCTCATGCCCTGATGGTATTAAATTTTTCGATCAGTTTATAAACATCCGTATAAGGCTCCCCCTTTTTCGTAGGCCGCTTCTCAAATAGTAATTATCTTCTATTTCGTAGATCTCAGTTTAGCTGAGATCTATAGAGATTCAAAAGAATAGGCTATGCGTTTATCGCTACCATCGAACTAGGTGCGTCTGGTATCGATCCCGTTAGAGCTGGTAATACTGCTATTGTACAATTCGCTGTTCGGTTATTACAATCACTTGATTTTGTGGTGTATTGAATTTTGTGTTAAATATGTCAATGATAAGTACAGTCCCCGAAATCCCTGGGCGACTACCGAATCAACAAACTTGTATAATTAATGATGTCTATGAATTAGACATCTGTCCGCCTAAAGTATAGGCATATTTTTAGAATTCAAAAAAAACGCTGCTCGAAATGTAAAGGAAGTTTCAATAACCAGATCAAAACTTTCATCTACTCAATTTTTAAAATTTGTTGCAAACTAAAAGCAAACGTTATAGATGCTCTTTTTATATAAAAAATAACTATATTTACTAAATACATAAATCATGAGTGGTCACACACAAATAAAAGATCCGAACGGTGAGGCGATAATTTTACCCTATACCATCTCGAAGAAAGAAGTTCAATTGGCCGTCTACGGTATTTCCGGAAAAGAATACCGCCTAATTACATATCGAGGAACACAGCAGGTGGATTTTACGATAACTTATTCAAAAGGGCACTGGATACAGCTCGACAAAAACAACCGTGTGATATTAAAAGCCAATCGGATATATGAACTCCTGTTGTCAATTTATACACTCGAAGACGTAGTCAAAAAAAATAAAAATCTTGCGGCTTTGGTCGTATAAACTCCAGCTCTTTATTTATAAGCAGCCACTTCCATTGTTGCCATAAATCCCGTTGTTCTACACGTTCTCATTTTTTTCGACTTCTCCCCACTGATTTTAATCGTGAACTCAGCATAGGTATTCGAGTGAAAACGGCACTTACTTTTAAACAACGTCAACTAAATCAAGTTCTAAAACAACTAACCAGCTATTGATAGGAACCCGATTTGAAGCGAATTCATAACTAAATAACGCCATAAAATAAAGAAAATGCTATTAGAGACAATTAGAAAAGAAAAAATATTTCAACCCGATTCACGTCGGGTCATTGCAAGGTTTCTGTTTGCCGGAGAAGAACGGGCAAAACGTCTGATTTTGGCGATATTAGATCTCAGTCACAAGCAACAAGAAGAACAGTTTGATCAAGTCATCCGCAAATATTCCCGAAGGCATCGTAATATTAGAAAGCGACTAGCGGGCCATTTCCGCCGTCTTATACCCTTGATGGAGCAAATGGAGCTTAATCCCGAAAACTTACGAGAGCACCTGCAATTGCTCATCGGCTCCTATTTTACCATGGAGTATTCCATTGAAGCTGCGGCTTTTTTTAACCCATCTATAGTGGAGCATCCCGACCAGACGCAGCTGAATACAGGACAAAAACGCATTATAATTAGCTTCCGTGCAACCGGCGAGGGGCATATCTCTTCCATTGTTTTTAGAGAGGGGATACTGGATAGGAATCAAAATATCGAAATCTTCGAACCTGGGATGTTGTTAGAAGCTCCTGAACATGTAAAGAACCATGTCTACCATAAAAAATCTTTTTTGAGGAAGCTAAGAGAAATGTGCGACGAAAGCGGACAACATAATGAAGAAGCCTATCAAACCATAAGTAAAGAACTGCAAGATACGTTTACCTATGATGAATTGAAGATTTCATTGCAGAATGCGCAAGCAGTGTTAGAAGTCAAACAGGAAAATACCCTCTTTTTACAAGAAGCGAAATGGCTGGCATCTTCTAATTATGAAATGACATTCTCAACAGACACATCCCTTAGTGAGAGAGTGATCTTTCCGATAGCGGATACAGAGAGAAACGGTATTGAAGATGCTCGCTTCGTGCGTTTTGTGTCGGAAAGTGGTATGGCAACATATTACGCTACATACACTGCCTATGACGGCACTGCTATATTGCCTAAATTACTGAAGACCCACGATTTCCTACATTTTACGGTCATGCCGATTCATGGGTATATAGCCCAAAACAAAGGTATGGCATTGTTTCCTCGGCAGATTAACGGCCGTTATGTTATGTTGTGCAGAATCGATGGGGTGAATAACTATATCGCCTATTCAGACAATATCAATGTTTGGCGCGAAGCAAAACTGATACAGACACCGAAGTATCCCTGGGAATTGGTTCAAATGGGAAATTGCGGTTCACCTTTGGAAACCGAGGCTGGATGGTTGATGATTACACACGGAGTCGGCCCTATGCGTGAGTATGTATTGGGCGTATCCCTCTTGGATCTCGATAATCCAGAGCGGGAAATCGGACGTTTAAGTGAGCCGGTGCTTATGCCGAATGCCAAGGAGCGGGACGGATATGTGCCCAATGTAGTTTATTCCTGTGGTGCCTACATACACGAAGGTGAGCTCGTCATACCTTATGCTATGTCTGATTATACGTCCACCTACGCAACCATCAATGTGAAGGTGCTTTTGGCGGAGATCCTTAAGGAAGAAGTTGCTAGCACTTAACCGTCCAAAATCCGACGGTATACGGTAATATAGTCTTCCGTCATTTTTTCTTTCGTAAATCGGCTTGTAGCCCAATGATAACATCTATCTCTACCAAGATTATGGATACGGTGTATAGCTTGCACCGCCTCTGGTACATCGCTTACCAAAAAGCCTGTTATGCCATCTCGGATCAGTTCGGGCATTGCGCCCTTATTCATCGCAATTACAGGAGTACCACATGCCATAGCCTCCGCAACGCTCAATCCAAAGGGTTCCTCAAACTCGATCAAATGAAGCAATGCTGATGCACCACGCAGTAAATTATTTCTGTCGGCTGGACCGACGTTACCCAAGTACTGAATCTGATCATTGTCAATATGCGGTAGAACCTGTTCGGTAAAGTAAAGCTGATCTTGGATCAATCCCGCCAAGAGCAGCCTTTTCCCAGCAAGCTTGGCTGCCCTAATAGCCAAATGGGCCCCTTTTTCAGGGTGTATACGGCCAAAATAAAGCAGATAGTCTCCTCCGATGGCCGAAAATTGCAACTGAGAGGTGTCGATGCCATTATAGACAGTTGCTATATAATCCAACTCGGAAGACCGATCCGAATTGCTAATAGCAACATAAAAACTATGCTTGTTGTATTTTTTGTAAACAGGAATAATTTTCGGAGATGAAAAACCATGGATGGTAGTCACCATAGGGGTATTTATCAGTTTTGCGTAAGTAAGCGGCAGAAAATCAAAATGATTATGAATGATATCGAAGTCCGCTGCGTTTTCCATAAGTTCACTAATATGCAAGCATTCTTCTACCTTCGGATCCAATGTAGAGTCCTCCGCATAACCGGTAGGACTACTATATCGAAGCTGCGCGTTCGTCAAGGAATCTGCTGTCGCAAATAAGGTCACGTCTATACCCTGTTTAAGCAGTCCTTCCGTTAAATTCGAAGCAACTTGTTCCCATGGGCCATACTTACGTGGAGGGGTGCGCCAGGCGATTGGGGCTAATATTGCGACTTTCATCTTCTATAAATTTGCCGTAAGGTTTTTCAAATGTATGTTGGACAGCAAGGTACGAAATGATATACGCAAGCGTACTTTCCGCTCCCTGATTGCGGTTTACACCGTCCGGTTGCAGGCCATCGCAGCACCCGTGTGTCTCGAAGTCGTACAGGCTGACACGAAGATCGTTCTCTCCCAAAAACCACATGAAAGACGTATGGAGTGAACCGAGATAGCTGAGTTTTCCACTATGGTTATAAGCCTGCAGGTATAGAAGTACCATGGCCATGGCATCGACAGGTTGTTGTGCAAATGGTGAGGGTGTCTCTGTTTGCCGATACCAATTCTGATTGCCGATAAGGCTCAAATGGCCTTTCTGTAAGGTGTGCAGCTCTAGAAAAGCCATACTTTCAAAAGCAGTTTCTTCATAGGTTTTATTTGTTAATACTTCGGCGGCATATAACATCGCCAAAGGAAGCAATGCATTATCGTAAGCTAAAAGTGATTCGTACCAATGCCATCCGTCTTTACGGTGAATTTGGTACTCGTGATGAAGACGAGCCGCTAGTTTCCTTATCAATTCAATCATGCCCTCGTCTGAAGGATTATCTTGTAAATAATAGTACAGACCTATAATGGTGTTGGCAATACTACGTATCGACCGGAGCCTTTCGAATTGTGGCATCGCTCTGAAGAAAAGTTGACGTGCCATCTGGTAATAGGCATCCATAGGTGAATAGGCCATTGCATAGCCTAGGGCCCAAACAGCGCGACCGAAAGCGTCTTCGGAGCTTGTTTCATCCAGGAAGCTACGATTAAACCCCATAAAATTCCGGAAGGTGCCATTTGCGTTCTGTGCATAATTAATATAGCCTAGGTAGATTGCGATGTATTTAATTGTCCTTTCACTTTTTGTCCGCCGGTATGCCATTAGCATCATCAGTAGCGCACGGGCATTGTCATCCAGGCAATATCCCTCGTGATAATTTGGAATACCGTACGTAGCATGCTGAAATATTCCTGTACTATCGGTCAATCTGTCAATATGGTCGAAACGCAACGGCGGGAGTACATTGAGATCCAAAGCCGGATCTTCCTTGATAATCAATTTCGGTGTGATTTCATTCAGGTGTTCGGCCAGTGCATAATACCTACCTCCGGTTTTGGGCCAAGTGATGGTTTTTCCATATTCTCTCGCGCAGGAACGCATTGTCTCTAACTTATTGGGATGAGCAAGTAAATCTAGCAAAATAGCAGCTAATTGCTTGTCATCATTGAAGTTGAACAATTTGCCGCGCCCGCCATCCAGCAATTCAGCGGCATGCCAATAAGGTGTGGATACTACGGCCGATCCGACGCCAACGGCATACGATAGGGTACCGCTTGTGATCTGTGCCTCATGAAGATAGGGGGTCAAATAAATATCCAAGGCACTGAGATATTTGAATAAGTCATCTTGAGAGGCATATTGATTCAGAAATATAACATGATCTTCCAGATTAAGTTTTTTAACAAGCCTATGTAAAAACAAACGATATTCTTCACCGGCATGTCTCACAACGTTGGGATGCGTTTTGCCGAGTACGATATAAACGGTATCCGGGTATGCTTGCACCACTTTAGGTAACGCGCAGATAGCTGTTTCAATGCCCTTGTTGCGCCCGATGAAGCCAAAGGTTAATAGTACGTGTTTTCCTGTAAGCCGTAATTCCTGTCGGACCACCGTTCTATCATATCGGATGTCAGGTACCCCATGCGGTATCATTTCGATTTTTTCCACGGGTACGTCATACAACTCGATGAGCATCTCTACGGCCTTGTTTGCCATTACAACCACTTTTTCCGCTGCCCTTACTATTTCTTTCAAGATCATGGACTCATTGTAAGATGGCTTTTTCAAAACCGTATGAAAAGTCACTATTGCCGGTATTGCTATATGATGCAGTAGGGTTAGGACAAATACACCGTTTTGCCCACCAAAAATGCCGTATTCATGCTGCACCACACAAATATCAATGCCGTTATTGTTTATATAATCGGCAGCTTTGAGGTAGCTATGATGATCATCTTGTTCAATGATAAACTTTACCTCCGGAGGATAAGCGTAAGTATTGTCGGGATCATTGATGGCGATTACAATGTTTTCGGATGCTTGGGAAGATGCTAAATCCTGAATGCTTTCAAACAAGTTCTGCGAGAAAGAGCCAATGCCACACTGCCGAGGTGCATAGGTGCCTATGAATGCGATTTTCATTTTCTTTTTGTTTATCTGTGTGCGTGCCCTTTATCTATAATACATAAAGAAAAGAGAATCTATATTTGTTTGCTTCGGATCGATGCGAATAACGAGGTAGATAGTCCGAAGGATATCGAAGTGATTAAATATACTCATTTTTAATGAGATATACCGTGTTTTTCCAGGCAAAATGAATTTGGTTCTTCGCCAAGCAGTTGCCGATTTTTTATATGTTTAATATACTTTGTTTCGTATAAAGTTATATAACAATAAATTATATGTATCTTTATACCAGTTATTTATTTTTAATTTGTTTTAAATGCAAGAAGGCGTAGTAAAATTTTTTAACGAAACCAAAGGTTTCGGTTTCATCACCCCTACAGACGGTGGACGTGAAATTTTTGTTCATTCATCGGGTCTTAAAGATCGCATACGGGAGAATGATGATGTATCTTTTGATGTAGAACAAGGCCAGAAAGGTCTTAATGCAGTAAATGTTAAATTGATCTAATTAATTTTCGCATATATTGTGAAAGCCGTCTCGAATTTTTCGGGACGGCTTTTTTATATGTTGTTGAATGTTGCTCTATGTGATCTTTTTACCTCTGTCCTTTCAGTATTGTCAACTTATCTATTCATGCCCTCGCTTAATTGCATTTCTCTTTCTTTATACCGAAAAGAACAATACCTTTATTCTTATTTAGCCTACAAAGGCGCTTCTAAAATTGAGGAATTATCACCTTCAGCAAGTCTATTCGCTGAATAAGGTCGGTCGTCCGCTACCATTTCGCTAGCGGATTTGCCGACCAAATCTGCCAGCTTGAAACCAAGCACTGTGCTAGCAACCGCTGTTATTCGATCCATTCACAAAGCTGTAAAAAACAAAACCCCTGTTTCAAAGGGGTTTTGCTATTACTAAAACAACTTGTAAAACTATAACTTTTAATGTATACAACTACTTTAACAACAGGGCAATCATGTTAATGTTTGTAAATCTTCAATAAATGTTTGGTAAAGTGCTTTCTTCAAACTGTTTTTTTCAAGCTCGATAAGTCTTTGGTACTTCTTGATCAGTAAGGATAATTGATGTTTATTCATTTGGATGTGTTTGGATGCCACGAAGCTAATGCCTTAAGATGAAAAATGCATAACCTTTCTGTAAATTTTTTAGATACATTCTAAATAATATTCAATACCCTTTGGAATAAGCAACGCTATTTGTGCAAATTCCGGGCAGGAATTGGGTAGTGCAAACTAACCGAACATTCTTAGATTTGTTTCCACAAAACAGGTCGGATGGCTGAGTGGTTAGGCAGAGCTCCGCAAGAGATCTCACAGTGGTTCGAATCCACTTCCGACCTCAGTAGCACATAGATGTAGTTTTTATTTGTAAAAGTAGCATCTCGACACAAACTTTTTCTCTTGATCAACGTTTGATATCATTGGTTAGAATTGCCAGTTGTTCTTAAGCATAACAATACGACGAACGTTGAAATTGTTAAAACTACATATTGATCTGTAGACTAATAGTGCATGTTGCCCTACCTTTTGGAATCACCTTAATAAATAACGAAGATAGGACAACTTTGTGAACAATCGCTTTTTGGGCTTGACGTGCAATGCATTAAAGCTTGATTTATAATCTGTTAAACAATAAACTCGTATCAAAAAACGTTACAATATATTTGTAGCACCCGCGAACAGATTTATTTATTTCTCTTATGACTATATTGCCGCCCATCACCTCATTAACTGAAAGTTCTAAGTTGCTCTTCTTCTCGTATGATTGCAAAACAAACAGGTTTACTTATGTTAATCCTGCTTTCGAATCTTTTTTTGGACGATCGAGCGACAACTTAGATCTTGCTTTTCTGTTTGAAAAAGTTCATTACGAAGATAGGCAATATGTAAAAGAGAAATTGCTCGATTGCTTAAACGGTCAGGTAGTTCACAGTCTGGAATGTCGAATTGTTTTGCATAAAAAAAAATATTGGTTCCGAATTGAACCGCATTTAGTACGTGATGACGACAATCAACTGCTGGTAGGACACGCAGAAGACATCAGCCTTTATAAAGAACATGATGAAAACCTAAATAGACACAACGATAAAAAAAATGCTATTTTGGGTATCATGTCGCATGATCTCGCCGGTCCCATTGGACTTATAACAAACATCACGGTGCTTTTGAATCGGGAAGTAGATCCCGATAATGTTAAAGTCAAAAAATTTCTATCCATAATTGACAGGGCAAGTAGGGAATGCTTACATCTGATACGCGATTTTTTGGATACGGAATTTTTGGAGACCGCGGAAATCAGATTACTGAAAAGGAGAGCAGACGTGGTGCAGTTAGTTCAGCGTATGATAGAGGAGTATGCCGGAATGCAAGTGGAGTTGAATCGGTCAATATCCTTTGAGTGCAATAGGAAAACCATTTACGCAGACATTGATGAAGCGAAGCTGCCACAGGTAATAAATAATCTCATTTCCAATGCGCTTAAATTTACGAGGGCGGACGACCGCATTACAATCTCACTTGATGAAAGCGATACAACTATTTACATAACGGTTGCCGATACCGGAATTGGCATCCCGAAAGAATATCATGCGACTTTATTTGATAAATTCAGCCCCGCAAGGCGTAGAGGCCTTGGTGGTGAGAGCTCCACAGGCTTGGGCATGCATATCATTAAAACGATTATCGAATGGCATGGAGGTACTATAACCTTCAAAAGTGAAGAAGGCCAAGGCACTACTTTTTATATACAACTACCGAAATAGATGCTAGTAATGCGCTGCAGAAGAGATCTTGGCATGGTTTGAATCTACAAATTACTTAACCTATACACTACTTTCAGTTTGGCTATTCTAATTTTTCCGTACTTTCTTTTCTCTTAAGACTTCACTTTTTCCAGTGGTGTCTTCATCAGAGTCCGGGTCAAATTGTGGTTCGTCCTTATCGATCTGTTTTGCTTTTTCTTTCTCAAACTTTTCCTTCTGCCGCGGAGTAGCTGCCGGTTCGGTAGCTACTTCTTTCTTTTTATCCGATTTCATATGCCTATTAAGAATATAAAAATAAATGTTCGTTGGATTATTCCTTGCTTCAAACGACAGTAACGGATTATTGGTCCCAAAGCTCCTCATCAGGGGCTTTATTCCTTACGCTTTAAAGTGGGCGAAGGTATTTATTTACTAAAAACAAGGTAGAAGAGAATTTCTATTGTATTAAACAAAAAATAAGGTTCTTTTTGTTCAGCAAGGCTAAAAAACTTCTCCTGCTACCTGAAGAAAAAATAGGCTATTGCCAGCGCAATTACGGCAACAATAATCGACCAGTGGATCGTAAAGCCAACTTTTTTGTCATCCTTTTCGTCAAGAGCCACTTTCGGTAATCCCGGATTATCTTCATGCTTGGCATAATTTGTTTCCATTGTCGTTTTTGAACTATTCGTTTTATCCTGTTCCATCTGTTATATGTCTGATACCTATAAATAACGATTTAAACTTCTTAGTGTTTGCGGAGGCTAAAAAAGCAAAGCCCCGCCATAAGGGCTCTGCTCTTACTATGAACAACTTGTAAACTAAAACTTTTATGTAAACAACTATTGCAACAACAACGCAATCTCAATAAGGTTTTAGGATTTGCTGCTAAATCTCATATTCACAATAGTGTTTGCGGATCCTCTATAGCTGTGGTAAAGTACTATTTCCAAACTGTCTCTTTCAAGTTTCAAACGTCTTTTATATTTTTTAATAAGTATGAATAATTGGTGTTTATTCATTTAGATATGTTTAGATGCGCTAAGTTGATACGTAGAGATTAAAGATCCATTTGCGATCGGTAGTCAAACTATAACAAGGTGTTCTTGTTAATGTTATATAGTCAGTTGAAAATAATATCACATATTATGGAAAAACATCATCCCATAGTTGCAGGTACCGTCGGAACAACGTTGATGACACTATTTAGCTATATGGTAGCGGCGTCTAAGGGCGAGAAATTTGAGGAACCGGCTCTTTTGGCCGAAATGGTCGAAAAATTAACAAAAGAAAAAGAACTCGCTCGTATAAGTGGCTGGACAATGCATTTCGCCATGGGCTGCAGTATGGCCTTCGTTTTCCAGCAAATATGGAAACAGACAAAAACCAATCCCGGTATAAAGCAAGGTTTAATTGCCGGTGTACTTAGTGGTTTGTCGGGAATATTAATTTGGAAAGTGGTGTTCAAGTTTCATCCAAATCCGCCTCCGATTCCGTTTAACCGGTATTATGGACATCTGCTATTGGCTCATGTAGTTTTCAGTATGGGCGTGGCATTAACCAGTAGAAATTATAAAAACGAAAAGATACAACAATCTATCGGAAATGAGGAATCTAAATAATTAACTGTTGAGGTTGATCTCGTATCGAAGGGAGCCGAATATCAGTTCATTTTCGGATAAGTCGATTTGTTTGCCAAACTATACCAAATTTAATTCGAAGGGAACTAATTCATGCTAGAGGATAATAAAATCTGTCAGTTGCTATCAATCAGCAGAATATACCACGAGCCAAAGGTTATGGCATATCCGAGAGGACGCGAAATACTCGAGCGGTTCCCTGATGCAGAGCGGATTCAAGTGGCCTCCCACCAAGCTATACCAGAGCTTTTTGGTTTCGAAGGAGCGGTAGAAGACTGGTTATGGAATAAAAAGAATGTGCTGATACTCGGCACCAAAAAAGCACTGCAGGCGCGTCCCAATGCCCGAAGTTCAAACTGGGTAGCACCATCGCATTCCAATGGTTGTTCTTACTGCTATGTGCCCCGGCAGAAAGGGTATACGGCCTTACGGTTTACTTGCATCCTTTTCGGCAACACTGTCGGTTTGCATCGGATACATTTTTTCACTGAGCGTGGAGTCCTGCTCCTTTGGTGCGTCTATGGTATCGGCATCAAACTGTTCCTGGACATCGTCGGGCGATTGACTATCGCATCCACATGCGTAAATCATTACCGTTGAAGAGATAATCAGCAATCCACCAATCAGTTTTTTTTTAAAATTTTTGTGATTCATCATTGTTTTTCGGCTTAACTTGGCTACAAGTACATGTTAAGTTTGCCTTCTATTAAATCGTCAAGCGTTTTTCTAGTATCTCGTTCCTTCAATTCCCATGTTAGAAATCAAAATCATTTATAGCCATTATCAACAAGAAAACCCCAAAAGCGATTGAAATGTTTGAGACCGGCGGCTATTAGTTACCTATAACGCGATAGGCAATAAACAGGAGCATGTAACAAATGTGTGATGGGTATGTTTTGGCACTTCTATTGCTTCAATATACGCAATACTTTAACACCCTATGAAAAACGTAAAGGCTCTTGATCAAGGATCGGGAGCTTTTTCCTTTTTTTCTGCCAACAAATTATGACTTAGGGCATCATGATAAACGATAAATTATCCTCTACAAACATGATGGCTTGTGAATTTGTTAGAAAGTCTGTATTGCTTGCGTTATCACTGCAAGTTATAGATATAAATTAAATATGATTGTAACGCTTACTCCAGACATCGTGCAACAGCTTCACGCAAAAGGCATAACCTTTCTTTATGCTCCGCTCCAATTTAGTCTTGACGATCCAATTTGGGTACCTATGGTTGTCGAATTTTTTGACTGTGATTGGATAGATCCGCAAGCAGATGCTGTATTGTTGCTAAAAGCAGCGCTAGAGATACCCTTCGAGCAGTTTCTAAATCACCGCGTAATGCTGCCCAATAATTGGGATATGCATGTAGTTTAACAACTGTGGAATCAGTCAGACCAATCGGTCGGCTTCGATCTCATTTAACAGCCTATGCCCTTGCTAATAATGCTATAACCATATACGAATTATTTATTGTGAAAAGACGGCAGTGAATTGCTTTCAACTTTTTAACGTTTTTCATAGATTGCACAACATAAAACATCTAAAACATCAAAATGAGAACGCTAACAAAAGAAGATCAACAGGCAATAACACCTCAAAAGGCCTTAAACCTATTGGAAGAGGGCAACAAACGGTTTGTTAATAATTTAAAAATCAATCGAAACCTTTTGCAACAAGCAAATGAGACCTCAGACGGCCAACATCCCTTCGCTGTAATTCTAAGTTGTATCGATAGTCGCACATCCGCCGAATTGATTTTCGACCAAGGCTTGGGCGATGTTTTCAGTATCCGGGTTGCCGGTAATATTGTTAACGAAGACGTTTTAGGAAGCATGGAATTTGGTTGCAAAGTGGCGGGTGCAAAAATAATTGTCGTGTTAGGCCATACCAAATGCGGTGCAATTAAAGGCGCATGCGATCATGTGGAAATGGGAAACCTAACCGCTTTACTCTCGAAAATTAGACCCGCTGTTGATGAAGAATTGACCATAAAGGAGAACCGTAGTTCCAAAAACAGCGAATTTGTTGAAAGGGTCTCTGCTATAAATGTTAACCGTTCGGTCAAATCGATAATAGAACGCAGTCCAATTCTCAAAGAAATGATAGAAAGTGGCGAAATCGGAATAGTCGGCGGCATTCACGATATCACAACAGGCGTAGTTACCTTTTACCCGGACACCTCAATCTTCGGTAAAAATTGATCACGGTCCGGTTTTACCAACCAGAGGAGATGATATGGTAGCCGGCCATTTGATCATTAACACCTATAAGAAAAGTAAAGGCTCTCGATCCCTGATCGAGAGCTTTTTCATTTAAGTTTCGGCTGTAGAAAAGAGGCAACGGATCAGATTAGCCTTATAGGATAGCTGTTTATTTTGTCGCGATACACGAAATAGTTTTTTTGGTAAACCCACTTTTGACGACGGTGAAAAAGACATTAAAAATAAAAAAAAGCATTATATAGATATGCTTTGAATAAAATTGCAACTATATTGCATTTTATGGAAAATGGTTTATCTTTGACTTGTGTTTGCCTCAAGAAATATGATCTGTCGGAGAATAATTGCCTATGCGTTACTCATGCTTATGCTGGTAATCCATATGGTAAAAGCCCTACATGAACATCCTGTTCCTGTCTCGAGCAAGCACAAATATTGCGGTGAGACAGAACAGATCGTTGCCCAGCATAGCGCTCATTGTAAGATCTGTGATTTCCATCTGATAGGAGACAGTGATGTGTCTGTACTGTCTTTCCGTTTCCTTATACCCCAAATTGCTGAGGTGTACGATACGCCTAACGCAAGCTTTTGCTACGCTAAATATTTAATCGTCGTCAGTCTTCGCGGTCCCCCCATATCCTGCTAACGCATTGCATTATTCCATAGTTATATAAGCGGATCATCTGATAGTCACTACTCTCTAGCATTAACCGGATTCCGGCAGCTGAGCGTTCAGGCTGGTTGAAGTGATGAAAATCTTTTCAGATTCCGTTAAACATTATTTCAATCATTCCAAATTTCTTTAAGCGTGAGCGTACTCAAAGCAGAACAGCTTAGCAAGGCGTATAACGACACCTTTGCTTTGCGCAATCTCAATCTATCCGTAGAAAAAGGCGAAATCTTTTGTCTACTCGGACAAAACGGTGCCGGTAAAACAACCACCATCAATCTAATCTTAGGGTTTTTAGCCCCCACCAGTGGCCGTGCCCTTATCAATGGCATTGAAGTTAGACAAAATGACGTTGCCACAAAAAAACATGTGGCCTACATCCCTGAAGTCGTGCAATTGTACGGCAATCTTTCAGGCGTCGAAAACCTTGATTTTTTTAGCCGTATTGCGGGCTATCGCTATCCTACAGAAGCACTCCATGAGTTCTTGGATAAAGCTGGTCTGCAACGGGAGGCAAGTGCTCGGCGATTATCGACCTATTCGAAGGGTATGCGCCAGAAAGTTGGCATTGCTATCGCATTGGCCAAAAAAGCGGATCTGATTTTAATGGACGAACCTACCTCAGGGCTCGACCCAAAAGCAACGGACGAATTTACTACCATATGCAAAGGACTTATTGGCGAAGGTAAAGCAATTTTTATGGCAACGCATGATATCTTCAATGCAGTTAACATGGCAACACGCATCGGCATCATGAAACAAGGCGAACTGGTACATACCATTACCAACAGTGGGATCACGGCGAATGAATTACAAACCTTATACCTCGAAACAATTTAGCGTTAAGGCAGTATGAGATATCTATTGATAATAGCGATTTTGCTATTGGCCTCTCGCGGCCTAGCGCAATCCAGCATCGATGGTTTAGTGACGGATGAAACCGGTCGGTCGATTGCCGGTGCTTCCGTTTCTTTGAAAGGGAAAAATATGGACCGAACAGGTCGTACCGATGAGAACGGACACTTTACGCTTACGGCATTGCAGGAAGGTGCTTATGAGATTAATGCAAGCCATATTGGTTATGGAAACTTCCATGAGGCGGTGGTGTTGGGAAAGAAACCCATTGCTGTAAAAATCGTCCTCATATCCAAATCGAGTGAGCTGCAGCTGGTGGAAGTCAGTGGCCGGGTGGCCAGAAAATATACCAGTAACTATTCTTTCGGTGCCACGCGGACCTCTACCCTGACAAAAGAGATTCCGCAGTCTATATCCGCCATAACGAAGGAGCTTATTGCCGACAGGCAGGCATTCCAATTGGCAGACGCGGTTAAAATGGCCAGCGGCGTTACGCCTTCCAGCTATTACAACCAATATGCTATTCGCGGTATCAGTCAGAACGAGGAGGGACAGATCATTAATGGGATGCGCACAAGGCAATATTATTTCCTACAACCTTTAACTAGCAATATCGAGCGTGTAGAGGTCATCAAAGGCCCTGCAAGTGCCACCTTTTCCAGTGTGGACCCCGGTGGTAGTATCAACCTGGTAACCAAGAAACCATTGGCAATAGAGAGACGAGAGGCGAATATCAGTGCAGGTAGTTTTAGTACCATTAGAGGGAGCTTAGATTTTACGGGGCCATTAAATAGTAATAAAACCCTGCTGTACCGGATAAATGCCGCATATCAGGAGGCCGGTAGCTTTCGCGATCTGGTAGATAACAAGTCCTTTCTTGTCTCACCTTCTTTCTCCTATATCCCCAATGATAAAACGGCCGTTAATGTAGAGGTGATACTTAGCGACCTCACCGGGGATCTGGATAGAGGGCAACCTATTTTTGGTGCCGTTGCCGGGCAGACGAACCTGAACAGCACGCCTATTAACCGCAACCTTGCCGCCCCTGGCGATTTCTTTAAATCAAAGGACCTGATCGTGATGGGCAACTTTTCCCACAAATTTACGGATGCGATCAGTTTGAACGCTTCGTATATGAAGCAGAACTGGCATGAGGACCTACAGGAACATCGCACCACCGGCGCATTTGCTCCCGACACGGTGGGCAACCCCGTTAATTCGCTGGCGGCGATGCAGTTTGTGCAGCGCAAACAATCTTGGAGTACCGATAACTTTCAGGGCTATTTTAACTTCGATCTGAAGACAGGAAGAATACAACATAAATTACTGATGGGTTATGATCTGAGCCGTTGGCAGAAACTGAAAGGTGGTGGACAGGACGCAGCCCGGGGCTTTCTGTTGAGAGATGGAGGCGTAACGAACACCTTTTCGCCCACTAATCTTGCCGATTATCAGGTGATAACGATTGGAAATGTAACCATGCCACGACCGAATGTAGATTATTTCGATCTGAACAACCCGATCTATACCATGAAAAGACCAGAGGATTATAATTTGAATATAAGAACCGCATTACCGGCAGCGCTTACCACCACGCATGCCGTTTATATACAAGATCAATTACGGTGGAATCGTTTTATCGTACTTTTAGGTCTTCGTCAGGAATGGTTTAGGGATATTACGAATTATAAGTCCTCAAATGAATCTTCTTTTACCAATAAAGCTTTCCTACCGAGGGTAGGGATTACCTATGTGTTGAATAAACAGGTTAATATTTATGGAACCTATCTAGAGGGATTTCAACCGCAATCAAATACCGTAACCTTGATGCCCAGTACTGGTGGCTTTTTTGGCTCTCCCGAATCTGCTGCTAGGTTTAAGCCGCTGACCAGCAATCTTAAAGAACTAGGGACAAAAACCACCTGGTGGGAGGGGAAGTTGAGCGTGAATGCCGCTGTTTATGAGATCAACCAACAAAATATTTTAATGAATGCAGGACTTCCGGCTTATCCCGATTCTTTGGTTACCAGAGGTGCAGACAGGAGTAGGGGATTTGAAATCGAGGTTGCGGGTTTTATCCGGTCCAATTGGCAGGTAAACCTGTCTTATAGTTACATCGATGCAAAAATTTTAGAAGATGCCAATGCAAGTATAAAAGGTAGCCGTAAGGAGAATACACCCGTTAATAGTGGCAACCTTTGGACTCGCTATGATTTCCAGCAAGATGGCGTTCTAAAAGATCTAGGTATCGGACTGGGGCTGCAATATAGTGGCGATAAAATTCCCTGGTTTACCCGCGAGTTTAAGGTGCCCGCCTATACATTGCTTGATATTGCCCTTTACTACAAACCGGGCAAAGGCAGTATGCAAATTGCGTTTAACATGAATAATGTGACCAACAAAAGGTACTGGATCGGTGCGCAGAATTACCTTCGTTTATTCCCCGGGGCACCGAGAAATATCATGCTGACAACTAGTTATCAATTTTAAAACGGAAGATTTTTATGAGGATTGATGTATTGAAATTATTCGCTAGGCAAACTTACTTAGATGTCTTCAAAAGCAAGGCAATCATGGTATTGCTTGGCATTATTGTTATTTTATTAGTTTATGCCGCTTTGAGTGGTGCAGTCATTTACCAACAACAAACGGAAAGCCGACAGCTGTACCAAAAGCAGGTGCGGGAGAATTGGGAAAATATGCCCGATAAACATCCGCACCGTATGGCACATTATGGTTATCTAGTCTTTCGATCTAAGCATCCATTGAGCTTCTTCGATTTCGGGATGGAAAGTTTCACCGGTAATGCTATTTTTCTGGAGGCCCATCGACAGAATACCGTTAACTTCTCTGAAGCGGGTTTCAGCACCGGTATGTTGCGGTTTGGCGAGATCAGCATGTCTATGATTTTGCAGTTGTTACTGCCATTGGTGATTTTTTTCATCGGATTTAATACAGTTGCCACCGATAGAGAAAACGGAACATTAAAAATACTATTGAGCCAGGGTGTTTCATGGAAGGAGATATTGATCGGAAAAGCGGCTGGTCTACTCGGTATCAGTCTTTCCATTTTGATGCTGGCCATAGTTATATTGATCATGGGGTGTCTTATTCTTTCGCCCGCCGGGTTAATGACTGATGCGATAAGTCGCGCAGCTTGGCTTTCCCTTTTTTATGTATTGTATTTTGCAGTCATAAGTGTGATTGCGGTATTAGTTTCTGCCATTAGCAAAACAGCAAAGGTCGCGTTGATTTCCTTGATAGCAATCTGGTTGGTGTGCGCCGTGATTTTTCCGCGGACAAGCCAGGCCCTAGGTAATTTACTTTACCCATCACCTTCCATCACTGAATTTCAATCCGCCATTGAAAAGGACCTGATAAAAACGGGCGATAGCCACAACCCGGACGATCCCTATTATAAGGCACTGAAAGATTCCATATTAAAAGTATATAAAGTAAATTCCGTTGAGGAGCTTCCCTTCAACTATAGCGGTTTCCAGATGAAGGAAGGCGAGCGGATCAGTGCGGAGTTGTATAACATACATCTGGAACGTCTATTACAGACTTACCAGCGGCAAAACAGGTTGGCCAGGCTTTCCACCTTCTTCAATCCGATCGCGTCGATCCGTAACATTTCGATGGCCTTATGCGGAACCGATTTCAATACATACATAGGGTTTCAACAGCAGACCGAGGCTTATCGTTATCAACTGGCACAACACATGAACGAACTGCAGATAAAATTGATCAGCAACAAAAAATTGGGCGATCATGATAAACCCTACAGCATAAGTCGAAGCCACTGGAAATCATTTCCGGATTTCAAGTATAAGTTTACCGCCCTGCAAGTGCTAATGAAAGGCGAGGCCTACTCGCTAGTGGCCCTTTTGAGCTGGATTGTGCTATTGGGTCTTCTAATAATGACTCTTTCAAAAAGACTAAAAGCGATATAGTTATGTTCCTTTTGATATTAAAACGTTTCCTGCGATCAAAGATCGCCATCATAGGTTTATCTGTAGTACTTGCGGCGGGGGTACTGAGCCTTTTTATCGGTAAGCAGCATATGGATAAACAAAAGAAGAGCTTGCTCCATACCGAACATTTCCAACAGGAGCATATTAAGCGGAATGTTCAGTTCCATCAAAGCGAAATCGGCTTGTTGTTATACTATATCCGATTCAGTCTGGTCAATGAGTCGCATCCTTTAAATGGTCTTTCCATAGGGCAGCGGGATTTGAACAGCTCCATTCAAAGCCTAACAATACGAAATCTGAAAGGCCAGAAATATGATACAGACCTGTTCAATCCATCAAACCTATTAGCAGGAAACCTGGATTTCAGCTTCGTGCTGATCTACTTATTTCCCCTGCTAATTATCGGCTTCAGTTATAATTTGCTTTCCGAAGAAAAAGAGGGCGGAACTTGGCAGCTGCTAGCCGCACAAAGCACAAACCCACTGAGAATATTGGTATGGAATCTAATCATCAGAGCATCGGTGGTTATTGTAACACTGTTGACTCTGTTACTATTAGCGATTCTTATATTGTCACTACCCCTTGACAAGTACCTGTTGGCAGCCGTCATGATCTCATGCCTGTACCTGCTTTTCTGGTTCGCCGTTTGTTTTCTGGCGATTTCTTTTCAAAAGGATTCAAGTACAAATGCAGCGATGCTTATCAGCGCCTGGATGTTACTGACCATCATTTTCCCCACAGTAGTTAATAACTATATAACCAGTAGATATCCCGTACCGGAGGCACTGGCAACCGTTGTTGACCAGCGGGAAGGGTACCATGAGAAATGGGATATGGACAAAAAGCTCACCATGGATAAATTTTATGCACATTATCCGCAATTTCGTAAGTACGGCTTTCCGGAAAAACAATCGAGTTGGCTCTGGTATTACGCTATGCAGCAGCTAGGTGATGATGATGCAAAAGAGCACACAGCGCAAATGCGGAATAAGCTTTGGCAACGCGACCAGGCGAGCGAATTGATCGCTATTTTTCTGCCCACCTTACACACCCAACATCAGCTGAATACAATAGCAAGATCAGGGTTGAGCAATCACCTGCGGTTTCAGGACAGCATGGCATCATTCCACGAGAAGATGCGCCTGTATTTTTACCCGAGGATTTTTGAAAATGCGGCCGTCAATGATCAGAATTGGGACACGTTCGGAGTCGAGCATTACGAAGAGGAAGTCCGGATTGATTGGATTACCGTTTTGTTACCCTCTATTGTGGTTATCTTGATTTTCGTGTTTTGGGCAGGAATAAATTATCGTAAGAAATCTGTGGTTGCTCTGTAAAATAATGCGATCAGCTAAGGAGAAACAAAATATGCAAGCTTTGGGTGTCTGGTTCTTATGTTTGACATTATTTCTCATGAGCCCATCGGTTGGACATGGCCGGGCACCTGATGGGCGAATTGAAGTAGTTGTAAAGGATGAGGACAATATTGCTTTACGGGGAGCGACAGTCAAGCTGTTTAAGGAGCAAACCGATAAATTGATATCACAAGTCTCTGCAGATGAGAACGGCTTTGTTCAATTTACAGTAGATACAGGCAGGTATCGAATCTGTGTTGTTTCTGTTGGCTATCAGGAACAATGCTTAGATACCTCGGTAAGTAAAAATGGACGGGAGCTTGTAGCGCTTTCATTTTCACTGAAAAGTTCGGTGAAGGTGCTAGATGATGTGGTGATAGTAGCACAGCGACCTACTATACAGGCGGAGGGCAACAAACTGATACTAAGCACCGAAAACACATTATCTGCAGGGAACTCGGCCATGGAGTTGCTAAAAACCATGCCGGGCGTGAGTGCTGGACAAGATGACGAAATTTTGTTCCGCGGTGCACCCGGTGTGCAGGTAACAATTAATGGTAAAATGACCTATTTGTCGGGAAAGGAGCTGACCGAAATGCTGAATGGGTTGCATGCCGCAGACATTGCAAAGATCGAGCTACTGTCTTCCCCATCGGCAAATTTCGATGCTGCCGGAACGGGAGGAGTCATTAATATTGTTACTAAAAGGCGGCAAGAAAAAGGTTATGCAGTAGAATTGCGCTCTACGGTATCCAAAGGTCGATATTGGATGGTAAACGATAACATAACAGGAAGTTTCAAACATGACAAGTTACAAGTTGATGCATCATTCGATTATAATACACCACACAAAAACACCATAAGTACCAGCTCACACATCATATCCTATGGCAGCAACGATATGCTCCTTGAACGCGCAAATGAGGTGTCGTTCAAGATCAAGTTCTATACGTACAAGATTGGTGCGACGTGGCAATTGGCACCCCGTCATCAGCTATCGGCCAATTATCATGGGTATACGGACGACTTCACGGCACCGAAAACATCTTCGATTACCATGCGTGATCGATCGGGCACGACCGTGGAGTCGATATATTCCACCGTCAATATTATCGAGCCCTATTACTTCGATGCCTTTAATGCCGGCTATCAGTTCGATATTGATACTTTGGGCAAGAAGATTACTGCTGATGTACAGCTAATTTCTTATCGTAACTTTTCCAACAGCGAGATGGAAACCCGTCGCTATCGCAAAACGGGCAACCCCGATGGAGATCTGGATATACTCCGGTCTAATCAACCCGGTTTTATCCGTGTTTCGGCCTATAAGGTGGATGCCCTGTTACCTTATTCCGGAGTCGATCTGAAGGCTGGACTAAAGTATGCGGTAGCAAGCAATGATAATAATGCCCGTTTTGATTCTTTGCTGAACGGACAGTATGTTGAGGCACTGTCGCTTTCCAATAATTTTAACTATCGGGAAACGATTTCGGCAGCCTATGTGTCTGCATCTAAAATATGGAAAAAAACAACCTTCAATGCGGGCCTACGCCTGGAACATACCGATGCAAAAAGCTGGTCGGTATTGTCGTCCGGAAGCAATCAATGGAACTATACCCGTTTGTTTCCATCGCTGTCTATCAATACGGAAATCAATAATGATAACCAGATCGATTTTTCGCTAAGTCGGCGGATTGAACGGCCTCCATATGCCGCACTGAATCCGGTACGTTGGTATAACGACCCCTATTATATGTTTGCCGGCAATGCCAATCTACAACCCGAAACGAGTTGGCTATATGCTGTAACTTATACGTTGAAACGAAAGTATTTCTTTCTATTCAATTATAGCGCTAGGAGCAATTATCTTTCCCGAAACATGATCAAAGACACTCAATCGGAGGCATTGATAAGCCAACGGGCTAATTTCGACCATTTCAGGCGTTTGGATCTAAATGTTGCAACTACGCTGTTGCCTAGCAGCTGGTGGCAGATGCAATGGAGTGGGGGAATCAACTTTACCACCTATCCGGTAGATCAACATCTTCAGGCGGATAATTTATCACAATGGGCAGGTAATCTGCAATGTATTAATCAACTTAAGCTTCCAGGGGATGTCAACATGGAATTGGCCGCTTACTGGTATTCCCGGGAATTATTTGGGATTTTTCAGAAGAGCAGTTACTTCTATGTAAATGCAGGTTTAGCTAAGTCATTTTTCGATAAACGGCTGGGGGTTAGAATTACCTTAAATGATGTTTTCTTTACGAATAATTTTAGCGCACACTCCCTCGCAGCAATTACCGACTATCGATATTTCGATAAGCCGGACACCAGAAGGGCAATGTTTTCACTCACCTATAGTTTGGGTGGTAAGCTACAGTCGGCAAAAGAGCGCAGAACGGAAGAGCAGGACCGGCTCTGATGTCAAAAATTGCTAGTGCGAAACAATATGGGCTCAAATTTTTTTTCGTAATCTGTAAGGTTTCCCCTATAAAATGCAACTAACCTCCAAAAATTATTAATATGAAAGCACTAGCCATGATTTTTCTTTTCGCAATAAGCGCATGTGGCCGCGAATCTTCTCCAGAAGGCAGGTCGATTATTCGAGACAAACAGATCGTCGAACAGCTTGACTCATTGAAACGGCAGAACCACGTACTTCTTGATAGCATTGGAGCCCTTAATAAAAGAATAGAAAAGCTAGAAAGGATAAGGTGAAAAGGAAACAGTCGCAAAAGTATTGATATCTTAGCAGAACGCATGCCCACAGTATGAATGAAGACCAATTTTTACAACTTGTTTCAGTCCACCAGGGAATCATTCATAAGGTCTGTCGATTATACCGGGACACGCCGCCTGATCGAGAAGATCTATTTCAGGAAATCGTTTTTCAACTATGGCGTTCTATTGATGATTTCAGGGGGCAGTCAAAAATCAGCACATTTATCTATCGTATTGCTCTTAATACCGCTATTGCAACATTCAGGACTGATCGAAAAAACGTGATAAGCTATGTGGATCAAGTGCCGGAAATGTCGCCCCAAAACGAGGATGGAGCTTTAGCCGATCGTAAGGACCGCTTGATGGCTGCAATTAAACTGTTGGCAGAAGGAGATCGTGCCATTATAGCTTTAGTCCTCGATGAGTATAGTTATAGAGAGATCGCAGAGATCATAGGCATAACAGAGAACAATGTTTGCGTGAGGGTTTCCCGGATAAAAGATAAAATCAGAACACTATTAACTAGCAATCATGAGAATTGAAGAAATGAAAAGCCTTTGGGCAGCACAGCCCATTGAAATAAAGCCGAATGAAGCACTGGCAGAAATGCTTACAGAAAAATCTCATCCAATCCTTAAAGGAATCAGAAAACAGCTGTTACTGGAAATCGGCTCGTGGCTAATTATCTTATGTGTATACTACAATATGTTTGACGGTGAAAAGCGACCTTTGGCAGCTAACCTGGTACTTATAATCTGTGTGCTGCAAGCAATTGCCTTTAATTTTACCGGCTATTTGGCCGCAAGAAATCTTGTATATGGTGATAATATAATAACTTCAATAGCCGTATATCTAAAAAAACTCAAGCGATTTAAATGGGGCTCTTTATGCTCGAGAATAATCTTCACGGGTGGCATGCTGTTTTTTTTCTTTTACGGATTGGATGTGGCTATTTTTAGGATATTATCTATTGCTTTTATCGGCCTTGTATTTATAGGTCAACTCTGGTTACTTCAAAGACAGTGGTCTCAAAGAATTAAAAAGCTCGCGGAGTTAAAGTTCGAACTGATAAATACCAACGAAAAAAACTAAATCGGTGAGCACTCCCGGGAAAGGGATAGACTAAACAATTATTCATTTCTCAGGCTTTTTGCCGGATCAGCCATGGCAGCTTTCATCGATTGAAAACTAATAGTGATTATTGCTATGAGGAATGCCACGATACCCGCTACTAAAAACATCCACCAGCCAATATGAATACGGTATGAATAGCTTTGCAGCCAATTGTGCATGATCCACCCCGCACAGGGAAAAGCAATTAGGCAGGAGATACCAACAAGTTTTAAAAAGCCTATAGATAGGAGGGATACAATGCCCGTGATACTTGCACCCAGCACCTTTCTGATGCCGATTTCCTTGGTTTTTCTTTCGGCGATATAAGCAGAAAGCCCAAACAGACCAAGACAGGAAATCAAGATGGCAAGCACGGCGAATACGGTAGAAACTTGACCGGTGAGCGCTTCGTTTTTAAATAGCTGATCGAACTGGTCATCTACAAATCTGACGTCTAACGGATAATTGGGATTATTCTTCTTCATAACGGTTTCTATCGTTGAAACCGCTTGTCCGATATCGGCGCTGTTTTTTATCCGTGCATAAATAAAACTTTGAAATTCAGGTTCCTTGCAGAAAAGAACCATTGGGTCTGCCTGTCCATAAATATTGCCATAGACGAAGTTGCTTACAACTCCTATTACGGTCATGTCAGTAAAAACTCCATCCGGATTACCGCGGGGCGATTGTATTATTTTTCCAACAGCAGACCCTTCGCCTATCAGGTCTGCCATGGATTTATTAATAATAACGTTCGCTCTTTCAGCCAACGTGTTTCCGCCAAAATCTCTCCCCTCCAAAATTTTCATACCGGAGGTGGAAATAAATTCAGGGCTTACATGCCGTTGCGCTACCGGTATTTTCTGATCCGCCGGCTTGTTCGCCCACCTGAATCTGTCGTCGGTATCACCTCCATAAAGCGTTACATGACCGGCAAGGGCTGCATTTTCTATCAGGCCCGTATGCAATAAATCCTGCTTTATAATAGGAAATATAGCAGAAACGTTATGCTGCGGATTGATTTCAATGAGATTGCTTTTGTTGAAGCCCAGGGGTCGGTTCTTCACATGCTGTATCTGCGCATACACCACAATTGTACTGATTGTAAAAATGATAGAAATAGCAAATTGGGTGACCACCAGCCCTTTCCTTACAAGAGCGGCACCATGCGTTTTAATTTTAGCCCCCTTTAAAACTGCAAGCGGATCGAAGGACGATAGATAAATGGATGGGTAACTTCCCGCTAACAATCCGCAAATACCTGTAACTGTGATAAGGAAAATAAGATGATTAGTATTGAGTATATTCAGCACAAGATTCTTTTGCATAATTGTATTGAATGCAGGCAGTGAAATATACATGAAGAGCACTGAAAAAATTGCAGCAATAGCAGCCATCATAAAAGCCTCGCCCATGAATTGTGCCAGCAGTCGCTTCTTTCCCGATCCTAAAACTTTGCGCACGCCGACTTCCTTTGCTCTTTTTTCACTTTGTGCGGTCGCAAGATTCATAAAATTAATACAGGCAATTAGCAATATGATCCACGCAATCATTGAAAGCATGCGGACTTGCGCGATACGACCGCCACCGGTGGGCTTTCCATTGGCAAATGCATCGTATAACCGCCACTTTTCCATAGGAAAGAGAAAAACCTCGCTTTTTTCAGCAGGTGCTTTTTGTTTAATGTAATGCCTTAGTTGATTGTTGACAGCTGCAAAGTTTGCATTTTTATCCAGTTCAACGTAAGTAAAGGGCCCATAACTGTCCCATTCATCGATATTTTCTGACCGATTTTCCATGGTGATGTCATAGGGAGCTAGCCATTCAAACTGAAGTGATGAGTTTTCGGGCATATCTTCTACCACACCTGTGATAACATAGTTCTGTTTGTTATCTATCCGTATAGTTCTACCAATGGAATTTTCATCGGTACCAAAGAATTTCTTTGCCGTACGCTTTGTGATCACAAGTGAATATAATTGTGGGAATGGATTGGATGCATTTCCCTGCAAAAAGGTAAATGTAAACATACTAAACAAAGATGCATCTGTATAACGACCTGTTGCATATACGGATGTGTTATCGAAACTGAAAAGTAGTTTTTGATCTCCGTCTGAGTATCTTGCTGTATTGGCTATACCCGGGATGTCAGCTTTGATAGTTGCAGCTAGGGGACGTGGTGTAGACTCCATCGTAAAGACACTTTCGTTAAAAGGTGCATTCACTTTCAGCTGATAGAGTTCGTTTTTTTTACTGTTAAAATGGTCAAATGTCAGTTCACTTTCACCCCATAGAAAAATTAAGCCCGCACAGGTAATGCCAAGGGCTAAGCCAAAGATATTGAGAAAGCTGTAGGCTCTGTTCTTCCAAAGATTGCGCCAAGCGCTTTTGATATAACTTTTAAACATAAAATGGTTTCTATTCTACAAGACGCAGCGATTCAATAGATGTTGCATTTTACCGGAAATTGATAGCGGTATAAGCGAACCAGATCCGCCAATTCTTGCGATATTTGTATCTTTAATCTACAGTGTACCGAATTTCTGAAGGCAAACTTATCATGCTATCATATGCTATCAATTACCTCATCGGCAAAGCGTATTTATTTAACGGGAATGTCCGGAACCGGTAAATCTTCGATAATAACCAATTTACGAAATCGCGGTTACCGCGCAGTTGACACCGATTACAATAATTGGAAAGTATTTTCTGAATCCGATAGAGAGTGGATATTAAACGAAGAAAAGATGTATGATTTTTTGGAGTCAACAAAAGAGGACGCTCTTTTCATTTCCGGATGCTGTAGCAATCAATCCAAATTCTATAAATTTTTCGATTACATTATTTTACTATCTGCTTCAATTGAAACTATACTTAAAAGAGTTTCCGAGCGGCAATCGAATGCTTACGGGCGGACCGTAGCAGAACGGAACGAGATTATCCGGAACTTTAAAAATATTCAACCACTATTGAAAGAGACAGCGGACATTGAGTACGACACAGAAAAGCTAACGATCGAACAGATCACCAATAACTTAACGAGTCTTCTGCGCCACTGCAAATGATAGCTATTATGTCTATAGGGGGAATAAATGGTATTTGCGTATCATTCAAGGGATTATTCTAACGGTTTTATTTTTACGTTCATGTAGCGAATCAACTATAAAAAGTGTTTGATTCTAAGAAATTGCTAACGATTAAGACCATAAATATGAAAAATCAACCGCTACTTAGGCCATCAGTGTTTATGCTCGCTTTGTTTTCAGTATTTTTTTTCAGTTGCGGAAAGGCGAACAACGAAACGCATATTGAAGAGCCATATAAATTGGAAACCAACCTCTTCGTAGGGAACCAGCTGTTCATCAACACGATGAAGGCTCGAAATTCGGAAAACGTTTTCGAAATTTTGCAGGTAGTCCGGAAGAATGATATGTTGGATGTCACAGTAAAAGGCGGGGGTGCCGCAGCGTCATTTCAGTTCATTTGGGATGGTCTCGTACAAGAGTCATATCCAATGGGAGTGCGGTTGATAATGCTATACGATAATACGAATAAAGATTTCGACCGAAATAAGGAAATATCCGTATCTGTGAACCTTCAAAAAATTGTTGGTGAACGAAATAATGTGAATGACTATCACTTCAATGTGATTAATGGATCAAAAAAACAGACAGTAATATTGAATCCGGACGGCAGCACGTCCAAAGAAGATAAATAATCAGTAGTCGGCATTATATCAGTTATGTAGATTTTGAAGGGCACTGTACAACCGGTGTTGCTGCATTAATTCGATATTTAAGTTACTAAAAATAAAAGAATATGATGAATGATTTGCATATCAAGAAGTTGTCAGTCAACGACCTATCCTGTTTCGAAAATCTTATTATCATGTTTGAAGAAGTTTTCGAAATGAAAAAATTTTCTATGCCAACAAGTGAATACCTCGGTGAGTTGCTGGGGAAGGAAAACTTCCATGTATTTGTAGCTCTGAAAGAGGATTCCGTAATAGGAGGTTTAACCGCTTACACGTTGAATCAATACTATTCCCAGAAACCGTTGGCCTACATTTTTGATTTAGCAGTCGCCAGCCTATGGCAACGGCAAGGCATAGGAAATGCCCTGATTATGCATACAAGATCTTACTTCCAGCAGAATGGTTACTCGGAGGTCTTTGTACAGGCCGACAAAATAGACGATTATGCTGTCGATTTTTATAGGAAAACAAAACCTACGGAAGAAGAAGATGTGCTTCACTTTTACTATACATTGGATTAAAGGTCCAAATTGCCATGTCTTCCAATATCCGATTGACTGTCTGTTAGGGCATTTGCCGCGACTTTAAAGAAAGTTACCAATTTATTGGTTTTATTATCCCAATAATGGGCTGCTAAGGGTGTAACTTTTAAAATTCGGATGGTCGGATCATCTTTTCCCTTTTCAAACCAGGCCTCCATCATTTTATTCCAATACCTATCAATCCGAGCCCTATCGCTGGAAATTTCAGCTGTACCGTTAATACTAAGGAAATTATAATTTTTAGTGTCTGAATATAAAAGGCTTACATTTTTATTTTTTTGGACGTTTTGATACGTATCGCTTTCTGACGAAAAGAGAAAATAGATGGCACCGTTTTCATCTACTTCTTGTCGGCTCATAGGGATAGCATGCAATGCTTCCTCTGCTGCATTAGAACATAACATACCAATATCAATTTTATCCACCATCTTGCGTAATTTTTGAACAGCGTTTTCTCCGTGCAAATTTTCAGTGCTCATATTGTTTAAATTTTGGTATTCACTGCCGTCTATGTATTTATCGTTCTGATTTATCAAGACTGACAAATCCTGCTTCGTTAATTTATTTAGGATAATAACTTACAGGCCCAATAAAATGTTTTATTGATTTGCGATGATTCCGGTTAGCACGTAGAATATGCGGATTCATCCTTTGATAAAATTTCCGAAACAAAATAGCCTTAAAGATTATTACTAGTTAACACAAAACGAAAACACTATGGGGAATTTACTTATATCATTACCGTGATACTGGTAATCAGTTGGGCAATTAGTTTTTTGGCGGTTATGCAGATGGTGGAATTATTCACGCGTTGTTGGTTATTGCCATCATTGCGATATTGCTGAGAGTGATTAGGGGGGCGACTTAATTTGATGCAGGAATAGCGCTTTCTTAATAAGTTCCGCATTGGTTTCTGCTTTGGTAGTTTCGTCTATGTACAGGGTATCCTCAAATCCAACCCTCGTACTATAATTTCGCTCGAATGCTTTTTCAATCAAAGGCCAGCAAGTCTCATTTAAACCGTGTAGAAGAATCTCCTGTTCGAATACGACCGGCAATATAGCTTTTTCAATTGCATAAAGGTTTTCCAGCGCTCCTGAAAGTGCATGCTCCTGCGGTTCGATCAAAATTCGGAAACAATATTTATGGAGACCCGAGTTTATCAATTTCTTTGCGTCGGTTACATTCGAAATTCCTGCTTCAATAGAAACACCTTTATCTAAAAGCATTTTTACGACTTGCTCACAGTTATCTTCGCTAAAATTAACAGAAACAAAATCTGGAAAAATCGTCCATCCGTTTATTAAATTCTTTCTCAATTCGAAATCTGGTTCTATCCAGCTACCGGTACTGATACCTACCGGAATATTTAATAAATGCTGCCTCACTAACGATATTTGTTCGGCCACAAATTTTCCATCCAATGTTTCTCTACCATTGTCGTCCCTAACATGAAAATGAATTTGTTTGGCACCGGCAATTACCGAACGCTTAGCCTCCTCTAGAATTTCCTCCTTGCTCGTTGGTATATTTGGACTATCCAACTTAGTTCTAGAGCCGTTTATAGCTGCCTTAATAATCGGTGATCGCAACATAATGTTTGTTAACCATTTTTATCGTGAATAAGTTTGTTATCAATTCATATTTGTCGTTATTCGGGATTACAAGAAGTCAAAACTTGTAGTACCTTTACATCGGGGACTATGAAAATAACTAAACAAGAGGAACATCCGAAACTCCAAGATGAGCATGTACTGTTAGTGCCTCTGCAGCTGGCCGACGCAGACAGCTATTTCAGCCTGTATTTAGCGTTGGACGCTCTTGATATATATGAAGAAGCTGCTATCCTTCCAAAGGAAACGAAATGTGATTTTACCGGCAGAATCGCCTCCCTTTGCACCTACATCTGGACGATTCGATTAGCCGACGACCCAGACCGCATAATTGGTGACTGTGCATTGCACCATTGGAATAAAACGAAGCATGAAATAGAAATCGGAGGTGCTTTATTTCCAGCCTACTGGGGGCGAGGGATCATGTCGCATGCTTTTCAACTGGTAATGAAATTTGCAGCGATGACCCTTGAAATAAAAACCATTGTTGGATCCACTCAGACCAACAATGTAAATGCACAACGAATGGCTCATAAACTGGGGTTTAATACCGCATATGCGGACGGCAAGAATACAGTATTGAAATTGAATGTTTCCAAGAGCATTTGATGGGCTTTACTGATGGCCGCCCGACTTATCATGTAGTTCGATGTCGCCATTAGCAAGGTGCAGTTCCGTATCTGTTGATAAAGATGATGATTCTATTAGACAAATAGATACATCCAATGCATGAATCTTATTTTGGTATCAGGTCGTTCAGCTATCTATAGCCATAATAAAGTTGAGCGGATTTGCATGAGATTGAACAGCTTTGAACCTTTAAAATCCACTAAATCTACCCATGTTTGTGCCAGTGTTTCTCAATAATCATTTTATGAGTAAATTATTTATCGGCCTATTTTTCGTCTCCCTGTTTCCTTTAATGAATATGCAGGCCCAAACCTTATTTGTTGATCCTGTAAAGGGAAAGGATACCGGTACGGGGACCGAGCATGATCCGTTATTAAGTCTTGGCAGAGCGGTTACCGTGGCTAATACTTTTACAGGTAAAAATCCCATAAAAATTAAACTGTACCCGGGGCTCTATATGCTCACCGATCAGCTGGAGCTGAAACCACCTGCAGGAAACGGATATGCTACAGATTATACCATTGAGGCCGTAATTCTGCCAGATGATAAGGGTTGGATGCCTTCGGCCATGCCGGTTATTCAATCTATTTCTCCGAATAATAAGAACTGGGCAAATTTTGACCATTGTACCGGCCTGCAGGTGGAACGAAACAATACCCATTTCAGGGGACTTAAGTTTGTAGGCAATACCAATCCTGCCGTGGTTTACTATTACGCCATTGAGCGCCACTTCCCGGAATTGAAAGGAATGGAGATCTCCCAATGCATTTTTGCAGGGAGTAGAAATACAGCACCGATCCAAGGCGCCGTATTTGCACAGGGAAATGACATTAAGGTTGATCACTGCATATTTTACGAGTGTAAGAATGCCCTTTTACTATTCCTTTCAGTAAATGGTTTTTCCCTAACCAATTCCATCATCTACGGTTCTTATGAAGGTGCTATATGGTTCGGTAAGTATTCTGATTTTGATTTTCGCAACAACATTATAGCAAACAACAAAGCTTTTTGGATAGGTATGAAAGATTACACACCGCATTATACCTTCGCCAACTCTCTTATTACCGATAATGAGATTTTTATGGGTTTGAATAATAATGGCTCTATCGAGCTGGACAGTAGGAGCAAGCCCGGAACAAAAAATGTCCAACGGTCTGGAAAGGTTGTATTAAATGTAGCGAGTTCGGATACTATTCCCGCAAATTATCTCCAGCCATCCGCTGTTTCAGCTGGTAAGAATATCCCCGCAGGAATTTTTAACACTAATAAGCGGGACTGACCGGACGATCGCTTATATATCATTTCATTTAATTTTATCGAATCGTTGCATTGAGGACAATAGCAATGTGCTTATATGAATGAGGAAAATGATGGCGCTAATTGCCACTCCAGTAGCAGATCTTTATACATTTAAAATTGGTGAAGTATTGGAAATCCCACTTTTCATTTGGTGCTACCTAATATTCCTTATTACCCTCGTGTTGATCATACTGAAAACCGCTAAAGACATCAACAGGGAAAAGGAGCTGCTCATTTTCGTTCCGAATATTGTTTAAATATCTTATTGCCGATTAGCATGGAGCTGTTCACGATTGTTCTTAGTGAGACTTTACATGTTCAGGTATGTCCGAACCAAGAGGCCGGTTACCAAGCTACCTGGCATGGGCACAAAAGCTGGACCGGGGTGGCAATTTTATCGAAATCGAAAGAGATCACAGAGGTGACCCGCGTGCTTCCCGGTAACGTGGAAGATAACCATAGCCGGTACCTCGAGGCGATCATTGATGACACGCTTATCTGCTGTTTGTACCTGCCCAACGGCAATCCCTATCCCGGGCCTAAGTTTGACTATAAGATGGCCTGGATCAAACGCTTTAAAAAGCGAGCTGCCCAGCTGATAAAAATGGATATTCCCACCATTCTGATCGGTGATTTTAACATTATCCCTACAGAGCTGGACGTATATAAACCCCAAAAATGGGAAAACAACGCCCTGTACCGCATGGAGGCAAGAAAGGAATTTAAATCCCTGCTCAAACAGGGATGGACGGATTCCGTCCGTAGGCTATTTCCCGATCAGGCCGTCTATACCTTTTGGGATTACCTGTGGAACGCCTACGGCCGAAATGCCGGTCTCCGATTGGATCACATTTTATTGAGCCCCAAGATTGCGCCCCGATTGATCGAGGGTGGTATCGACCGGCATGTTCGTGGCTGGGAAAAGAGCAGTGACCATGCACCTGTATGGATCCGCTTGAAAGCAAAGTGAATCGGTTAGATTTTCTGCTGCAGAAGGTTCTGTAAAGCACATTTTATTAGAGCTATCCTACGACTGATTGCATCATTTTCCGGCAAGTATATAACCCGACGTAAAGTCGTTTATGTGCTTAGCAAAGCACGCTGCTTGCAGTAATCACCTTCCGGTCCCCGTTAAATAACTTCCAGACTCTGGTAAACTTAACACGGCTTTCAAATGGCTGGTTCAGGTAAACGCCCCTAATCTCCTTAGTGACCACCACTGTGCAGATATCTCCGAATAGGTGCAACTGCCGGTCTGAGGCAGCCAGTTCGGTAATCTTTAAATCCCCGCTGATATGAGAGGCCATATCATCCTTTTTGGAAAGCACCATTCCCAGGTGATTAACAAATAGCAACTCATCGTGAAGCAACTGATCCAGTACCTCTACATTGCTGTTTAAGATGGCTGTAATAAGTTGTGCTTCTAACTTTAAAATTTCGCTCTCCATGGCGGTTTGTTTTATAGATGATACCGCTAAAAATATAAAATTAATCTCTAAAACACCACGCGAAACGTCAGTTGGATATTCTAGGATAAATTTCCAGTGAGTTTTGCTAACTCCTCTGTGGTAAATTCATAATCTGCCGACCACATATTTTCCTGTAAGTGTGCCAATTTGGTTGTACCTGCCACTGGAACAACAAATGGTTTCTAAACCAATAACCTAGCTATACCAACCTGTGCTACGGTTAACTTTTGTGGTGGCCAAATTCTTTAAAAACATCTATTATGCCCCAATTAGCAACGATGTTTTCGGGCTCATACCGAGGTAATGAAATCCTGTTATCATTAGTTGGATTGTATTTTGTCCGCTCATTGATATATTCCGAAATAAAACCACGACTTAACGGGCTATACGTTTACCTTTCCCTCAGCAATAAGGTCTTTTACTGTTCCCGCTACAACTTCCATTGGTACGTTCGGGTCGATATAATAGGTCTATGTAGTCTGTCCTTAGACTTTTAAGCGAATTTTCAACAACCTGTCTAATCCGTTTCGGACTACTATCAAGACAGATTTCCGGTTTTTCCTCCTCAAAGCCGAATTTTGTGCAAATGATTATGTCTTTACGGATAGGTTCGATAGCCTCTCCAACTAATTGCTCATGACAAGGCGTTAGTAAATCAAGGCAAATATGTCAACTTGCAACCCATTGCCGGAACTCAGAAGCACGGTTTTTACTGACGTAGAGACTTTCCGGGGTTTCGGTGTCCAGGGAAACCAGCAACCTGTTATCGAACCAAATGGTAATGCCTTCGATGGCCCGTTTGGCGATAATGAATTGCTTGTTTGCCCGAAAAAAGCTATTGGGGTCAAGGGCTAGCATAATATTTTCCAATCGCTTATTGTAGGGCAACTTTTTTCCATCTTTGGTAAGGATGGATGTATCGCCGAAGGCATTAATACGACCCTCGGCCAGTTATACATTGACAATCTCTTCCAGTGCTATATCTTGGAAGATAAAATACGGGATGAAAAAATCCCCGGTGAAACGGCCATCCCGGCCGGAACGTATCAATTGGGTTTGAATAAGCTGGCGGGTATGAACGCGAAATATCAGAGCCGATACAGTTCCATGCATAAGGGAATGGTGGAAATCAGAGGTATCCCCAATTTCAGTTTGGTGTTCTTCCATATCGGCAATTACCACACCGACACCCGTGGTTGCCCCTTAACCGGAAGTTATTATCAGCTTATTGACGGAGACTATCGAGTGCTGCATTCGGCAGATGCTTATAGAAGGGTGTATCCTTTATTAGCAAAGGCCGCTGCCGCGGGGAGTAGTTTAGTTGTCGAGTAGTTAAGTAGTTAAGTAGTTGAGTCGTTCAGTAGATTTATTAGTGATGAATTATAAGTGATGAGTGATGCCTGCCTGCCGGTAGGCAGGAATTTTGAATGAGTGGCTTTGCGGTAGTACTGGTATTCCGAAATGCGTCATGGCGAGGAGGGGCCATGCTTTTTACTTTTTACTTTTTAATTTTCATTTATGAACGAAATAACAGAAAGAATCAAATCCCCCACACCAAAGTTCTTTAAAAAAATAAGAACCATCGGTTTAACCTTGGGTGCAGTAGGAGCGGCTTTATTAACAGCTCCTATTACGTTACCGGCAACGGTAGTTACCATAGCCGGTTATTTGGCAACGGCGGGTATTGTAGCCTCGGCCATTTCTACAGTGGCAAAGGAAGACAAGCCTTAGCATTAGAAGCGCCCGGTGATTTTAGATGCCGGGCGCTTATTATAGCAATTACTCCTTATTCGCTATCCCACCATACTCTTCCGGTTAATAAATCACCTCCGATAACGGCACCTGAAGCGGCACGATAGTTTTCGGGATTCGTATTCTCCTCTGCGATGGGGTAAGGGAATCGTCTTGGGATCGTAGCGTTGGTTGCGTTATTGATGTAATTGACCGGTGTTAGGGCAGGAACGCCCGTTCTGCGCCAATTGAACCATGCTTCATAAAAATTAAAACTGGTACAGGCGTTGGCCCAATATTGATTGCCAATATCGTTCAGGGCATTGGCCATATTCAAGGGGTGCGCTGAAGCATACATCTCCGCGTCGCCATCGGAAATCGCCAACGCATTGCCCCATTGCGACAAAAAGGTTAGCGAGGCCTTTAAACCATTTTTGTAATGTTCGGCGGCATTGCCCAGGCCCCATCGAACGGCCGCTTCAGCCAGCAAAAATTCTGATTCTGCATAAGTAAAGATGAAAGTAGGTGCATTGCGCGTAATCATTTGCGGATGCGGCGATGAATAGTCGGGGAAGCCGGTATAGCTGGGATCATCATTGATCCGATACAAGGGGTTATTGCTGAGGTCCTTGCCGTTCGGCATACCCTTTTGGGACGCTCCCCCCACTATGTATCCGGGGTTCTGTTCTTTAGACCCCTCCGACATATAGATGTTGTTTACGGCAATTTTGTCCAAACGGGGGTCTTCATGCTGTCTGAGAAAATCAATAAAGGTATCCGACCACTTTACATAATAGTTTTCCTGTCCACCATCGCCAAGCAGCACCTGGCTGTTTCGGTTTTGGGTAGCCCTGCCTCCACTTTCATCATGCAACAGAAAAGCATTGTCTCCGTTCCCTTCCATGGTATTGCCGATTGCTCGCTCTACATAGCTGCGAGCCAGCGTTTCATCCACCTTGGTCAGGCGCATGGCCATGCGCAACATCAGCGAATAACCGAAGCGTCTCCATTTAGCCAGATCGCCATTGAAAACTACATCGCCGGTTACCGCATCGCCCGATGGATTGATCGCATTGATCGCTTCGTCAACTTCTTTTAGGATATCGGTATAGATGCTCTGTTGACTATCAAATTTTGGGTAAAGTATCCCGGTATAATAGGCGCCGCCAGCTTCTGTATAGGGTATATCCCCATACAGATCCGAGATCCGTTGAAAGGCCATGGCTCGCCAGATTCTACCCACCTGATGAATATTGTTGTATTCGGGTTTATCCCTGGTGAATTCAACAATGTCCACAATCCGTTTGATCTGCTCATCGTAGGCTCTCTCCCAGTAGGCCGAGGTATAACCGGGATTATTCTGGTACTTATCGCCGGCCCAGTAAGAAACAACCGTTGCCATGCCCTGCATCATGGTGGCCGAGTAAATGAGGTTAGCCCGCCAGGTGTCATAAGCGAAATCATTACTGCCGGTATAGGCAAGCTGCGCGGTTGTCAGCAGGTAATTCGGATTAAATCCGCTGCCCGGCGAAGCCGTGGGATCGGTATTGATTTCGTCAAAATCGCTGGTACAGCCCGCAGCAAAAAGACAGGCCAACACCGTTACATATAATTTATGGATTATATACTTCTTCATATCATCGTGATTTAGAATCTAGCACTTAAGTTAAGTCCGAATGTTCTTATAGGCGGCACACCACCCAGCTCCAAGCCCGGTATACTGGCATTGTAACTCGCTTCGGGGTCGATGTTATCCGTTCGCCTCATCAAAATAAACGGGTTGCGCGCTACCGCGCTGATGTTCAACGACTTGATCTTGTTGTTGAACATAGCGGAAGGAAACGTATAGCCGATAACGATCTGGCGCAACTTGATAAAACTGGCATCCTGCACGAACTGTTTCGATACATTATTGGCATACTGACTGTAATATTCCGATGCTTCCACCCCGCTTTCACCAAAGCTGCCCTCTCTGTTTTCCAGCGTAGCCTGATGCAGACCGAAGATATATCCATAGTAATCGGTAGCCGAAAAGATCTTACCTCCCCACTTGCTATCAATCAGGAAGGAAAAATTTAGATTTTTGTACCGGAACTCATTGTTCCATCCCAACATCCATTTATGCATGGCCGAGCCGTAAGGCTTCAATTCACCCCGTACGGGTGCCCCGTTCGGTAAGTACATGATATTTCCGTTTTCGTCATAACTGAAGTCAAAGGCCATAATCTGAAAAGCTGGCAGGCCCTCGCGATGCTGGAGGAAACCGACGTTTGACCGGGAGGTGGCCACGGGCTGCACGGTAGTCCCTTCGGCCAGGGATTTTATTTTGTTGTTGTTCAAGGTGCCGTTAAAGCTGGTGGTCCAGTTGAATCCATCCGGATTGCGGAATACATGTCCCGTTAACAAGAGTTCAACACCTTTATTTTCCATCTCGCCCACGTTAAGTACGGCACCGAGATAGCCCGTGGTGGTTGACGTGGTGACGTCGACGATCTCGTCCTTGGATTGCTTGTTGTAATAGGATACGTCCACATTCAGCCGGCTATCGAATAAGCTGAGTTCTGCGCCGAATTCTAATTCGGATGCGGAGGAAGCTTTTAAGCCTGAGTTGGGTATGGCGGTGTTGATAATATTGCCCAATGGTTTTCCGTTGAGCGTTTCACTGAGGAAATTGTACATCAGCTGGGTTCTGTAAGGGTCCGTTGCCTGTCCAACTGTAGCGTAGCCTAACCGCACTTTACCAAAGGAAAGGAAGCTCGGTTGCCACAGCTCCGAGAATACAAAGGATGCATTTACCGAGGGGTAAACGGTATTCAATTTGTTGTCAATGCCCGGTGTTGCCAGTGTAGAGAACCAATCGCTGCGCAAGGAACCGGTAAGATAGAGCATATCCCTGTAGGAAAACTCAACATTTCCGTAAACGGATTGCGTTTCCTGATCGCTTGGCACAAAGCCTAAGGTTTTATTCACGGTATTCAGAATATTATACAAGCCGGCAACGGAAAAATCCTGTCCGTTTTGAATGGACAGTTCACTTTTCGTTCGCCGAAAGGCGGCGCCAACGGCGGGTGTAATGACAAAGTCATCCACGGAGAAGGAACCTCCCGCCAGGAAGTCTGCATTTAGATCGGAGAAAAGTGTGATCTGCTCGGTCATTGAACCCAAGGGCCTATAGGCAGTTCCGCTCGGTACCACATTGGTGTATTTATTGGAGTAGTTATCGCGTCCCACACGGCCCTGAATGAAATAACCGCTATCGAAATCATATCGGGCCGTAATGGAACCAATGGTACGTTCGCGCTTGGTATTGTTCCGGAATTCATAGGCGGCAAACCACGGGTTGGTGGCAAAGGTATTGCCTGCATTGTAAGCGCGTTCTGTTCCATCCGCGTTCACCCAAGGTTTGAGATCCGTCACATTGACGCTGGTGGGCAGGAAGGTTACATTGTAATTGGCATTTCCTGCCCCGTCTGATAGATAAGGCCTGTTTTGCACATCTTCCATGATATAATTGACCCGTGCATCAATTTTCAGGTTTTTGATCGGATCGAATACACCACTAAAGTTGAAGGTCTGCCGATCCATGCCCGAGTTAGGCACAACCGAGCGGTTATCCAGGTTGCTTCCCGAAAGTCTGACCGTCCCGAAATCAAAGCTTTTGTTCAAAGCCAGTGTATTGGTCCAGCTGCCGCCGGTACGGTAAAAGTTCTTGAGGTTATCGCGCTGGGCCACATAAGGCCTTTCTACCCCATCGAACTGCACTACCTGACTTCCGTCTAGACGTGCGCCCCAACTGGAACCTCCTACTTGGGCTGCGCCCGCCTGATCGATCGGCTTGGCATTATTTGAACCCTGCCCATATACATATTGCCAATCGGTCATGTTCATGACCTGTTCGGCAACATAATTGGAGCTGAAATCAATGCTGTTTCCTTTGCCGCTTTTGGTTGTAATCATAATGACACCCGCTTTGGCACGGTAGCCATATAAAGCGGAAGCTGCTGCGCCCTTAAGCACCGATATGGTTTCAATATCGTCGGGGTTCAGATTGGAGATCGCATCACCCATATCCGGCGCGTTGTCCCACTGACTTCCTGAATTACCGTTCGGATTCGTATTGAACCGACCGACGGGCTTGCTTTCCATCGGTACACCGTTGATAACATACAGCGGCTGATTGCCCTGGCCGATACTGGATACACCCCGTATAATTACGTTGCTGGCGGCACCAACGCCACCCGAGGTAGCGCCTATGTCAAGGCCCGCTACTTTTCCTGCCAGCGAATTCACGAAGTTATTCTCTCTTGCCGTAGTTATCTCTTCACCTTTTACCTCCGTAACCGCATACCCCAATGCTTTTCGCTCCTTACGAACACCCAGGGCGGTCACTACCACTTCATTCAGTTCATTGTTGTCTTCATTCAACTGGATATCAATCACATTTCTTCCACTGATGGGGATTTCCTGTTTCACATAGCCCGTAAAGGAAAATACCAATGTCGCGTCCGCCGGAGCGGTGAGGCCGTAACGACCATCTTCGTTGGTACTGGTGCCTTGATTTGTTCCCTTAATCCGGACAGAAACCCCGGGCAGGGGTGCTTTTGTCTGGTCAGTTACCAGGCCACGGATCTGCTGTTGTTTTGTTTTGGCATTGATGACTACTTCTTTTCCCATGACGGTGTAAGAAAATAGACTTGCATTGATCATCTTATCGAGCACTTCCCGCACAGAAATATTTTTCGCATTGATGTTTACACGTTCGGTGCGGTTGCTGAACAGATCACTGTACACAAAGGCAATCCCGGTCTTCTCCGTTAATAAGTCCAGCGCTTCCTTGAGCGAAGCATTATGCAGGTTAACGGATATTCGTTTGTTCAGAAGCGGATCGGCATTGCGGTTAGCGAAGGACAGCAGCGGCTGAAAACCGATGAGCAGGAACATCCATGCGACCAGCCTCCATCTTTGTATTTGTCGGTATAGATAGTTATTCATACATTTATGGTTAAGTTTAGCATATTCGCGGGAGTAAAAGGTGAAAGGTTTCTCCCGTTGATTTATTGTCTAGGATCAATCGTCTGCTCTAAGCAGGCGATTGTCATTTTATCTTTTCATCAGATCATATCTACACTATTTAATTTGTTGAATGCTATATTGATTATCGCCCGTTTTTTTCCATGTGGCATGTACCGTCATTGCCAGTTTATCCAGAAAGAAAGATAGTCTCCCCCTTGTATCCAGATCGCCGAAGAAGAGGCGCTCTTGTAGTTCCTGCGCGCAATTGATTTGCACACCGTAAGACCGTTCAAGATCTCGGATGAGCCTTTTAAGGCTTTCACCTTCATACACCCTAATGCCGGCATCAATCTTCGCTATCTCCTTTTTGTCGTATTTCTTCGTCTTCAGCTTTTCATGTTTGTCGTACACCAACTCTTCACCATATTCCAGCACCGCGGTCGAAGCGGGTCGCTGTGTGGCTTCCACTCTCACTTTGCCGGAAGTCACCTGTACCGTGGCCTCTTCATCGCCGGCATAATTTTTCAACCGAAAGGAGGTGCCCAGCACATCCACTTTCACCGTCTTGCCGGACACACTGAAAGGATGTCGTTGGTTTTTTGCTACCCTAAAATAAGCGCCGCCTTCCAGCGTTACGCTTCGGTCAGACTTTCCGAATGATCTGTGGTAACTCAATTTACTGTCCGGTTCGAGAACGACCTGCGTGCCATCGGCCAAATACAGCTTCTTGGTTTCTGCTTTTGCCGTCAGTATTTCCACAGCGCCATAATTTGTTTGATAGATGATCGTCGAGAGTATAATGAGCACAATGGCAGCAGCGTAAGGCAGATAACGCTTATATGACAGCCCGGCACTTTTATTTAATTTCCCTTTAACCCGATCGAGTGCTACCTCAACACGGAGATCGTATTTCGATCCAATGAATCTGTGCTCGCCTTTCAATTCCCTCAGCACTCTTTTAAATTGGGCACGGTTTTCGGGACTGGCTTCAAGCCATTCGGTAAGTTTCTGCCGTTCGGTCTCATTCAGCTGCTGCTGGTGGTACCTGTGCAGCAAAGCTGCCATTTCGATCGTCTTTTCTATGTTTTTCACATTCAGATTTTGAAACATTAGGGTTGCTCAACGTTTTTATATAAAAACAACACCAATGGAAAAATCTCTAAAAGCAAAACGATATTTTTGGTTAGGCTAATAAAATAGGGAGAAAAGAGAGTAAGCCAACCTTTGCAAGTGATTTCTTCAGCAATTGAATGCCCCGTGCCCGTTGATTGTCAACGGTGCTGACAGATACACCCATTGCCTCGGCTATTTCTTTGGATGATTTTTCATTGTGGTAACTCAATTCAATTACCTTTTTGCATCGTTCCGGTAGGTCGGAAATTGCGCGGTCCAAGATAAGCATCATCTCCGTATAAATGATGCGATCGGTAATGTCCTGTTCCGAGAAGGGCAGTTTTTGGGAAAGCTGCTGTTCTATTTTGAGCCTGCTTTTTTCTCTTTTGAGGTGATTGAAGGCGTCATTTTTTATCACGATATACAGAAAGGCTTTTATTTTTAATAGTGAAACAAATCCGCTCCGTTTTTTCCATAATTTGATAAAAGCAGCCTGTGCGAGTTCTTCGGCAATATATTCATCGCCGATGATTCCTTCGGCGAAGGTACATAGCGGACCGTATAACTGCCTGAACAGATAATCAAAAGCAGATTCGTCCCCCTTACGGAAGCGATCGACAGAAAATTCATCAGTAGGGCGTGCTTTCATGACACTTGCTATTTTTACACCCTCAAAAAATGCTTATGGTAGGCTATATTGGTTTCGTCAAGTTAAATATAACCAAACTTAAAGAAATTTTCCTGTTCTCGCAAGTAGTTGTCCGGGAAGTTTCATTTTGGGTAGCAACAGAGCCAGCACACCTAGTAACCAACATATCGATTTTCTACGGTTCTGCAAATTATCCGAAACTATCGCAAAGGCAAATTGTTCAATGGATAGCAAATGACGTGCTTTCAGGGAGCATAGGTTTTGGTTAGAATCGAATCCAATGGAAAATAAAGAGCAATTCAACGGACTGCAAACGGTTCGCTTAAGGGTCAATGGGGAAGAGTATAAATTGCAGGTATTGCCCTGGGTAAGTCTCTTGGACGCCCTGCGCGAACACCTAACCCTCACGGGGACAAAAAAAGGCTGCGACCATGGGCAATGTGGTGCCTGCACCGTTCTTTGTGATGGCAAACGCATCCTAAGCTGTCTGACGTTGGCTGTGTTAAAAGATGGCGCTGAGATCTTAACAATAGAAGGCATTGCCGGTGATACGCAACTTCATCCAATGCAGCAAGCATTTATTGAACATGACGCTTTTCAGTGCGGCTACTGTACCCCCGGACAAATATGCAGTGCAATTGGTTTGCTGAAAGAAGGAAAGGCAAAGACGCGGGAAGAGGTGCAGGAGCTGATGAGCGGAAATCTTTGTCGCTGTGGCGCCAATGTTGGCATCATCGATGCTATTATGGAAGTAAAGGACGGAGGCCTGTATGAATAACTTTGCTTTTTTGCGAGCTGAAAATGCGGATGATGCCGTACGTGCCGTTAACGCCAATACCCACGCCGCTTTTATTGCCGGCGGCACTAATCTCATTGATATTTGGAAATATAACCTGAGGCACCCAGAGCTGTTGGTCGATATTAATCACTTGCCGGATTGTAGCGCGATCACCGAAACGGTGGATGGTGGACTAAGATTAGGGGCATTGGTTACCAATGCCGATACGGCTTATCATCCTTTGATTGAGTCGCGATACCCTTTGCTTTCTAAAGCGATCCTTGCCGGGGCTTCTGCGCAGATACGTAACATGGCGACCGATGGCGGTAATTTGTTGCAGCGAACACGCTGCTATTATTTTTACGATGCCAATGCGCCGTGCAATAAGCGGGTTCCGGGTTCCGGTTGTGCTGCGATCAACGGATATAATCGCATACATGCCATTTTGGGAGCAAGTGAGCACTGTATCGCCGTTTTTCCTTCGGATATGTGCGTAGGTTTGGCAGCTCTCGCGGCGGTTGTGAACGTAACCGGCCCAAATGGCGAAAGGCGTATTCCGTTTGCCGACTTTCACCGATTACCCGGTGATCAGCCTGACCTTGATAATAATTTGCAGCATGGCGAATTGATTACTTCGATAGATTTACCTCCAAAGGGATTTGAGCAAAATTATTCCTACTTGAAACTGCGCGACCGGCAATCGTATGCGTTTGCCCTCGTGTCTGTGGCAACCGGGCTTGAACTGGATGGTGATGTGATTAAGGACGCGCGGATCGCTTTAGGCGGTGTTGCGCATAAACCCTGGAGGGTTGCCGAAGCCGAAGAGTCGCTAAAAGGCAAGGCAGCGACACCTGAAAATTTCGCTGAAGCAGCAGCTGTTATTTTACGGGGCGCCAAAGGATACGAACACAATAGCTTTAAAATAGAATTAGCCAAACGGGCGATCATCCGTAATGGTATGATGGCCACGGAACCTGAGTCACAGCGACCGGGTGCAAAACCTTCACTTTGATTTAATAGGCAAGATTATGGCAATGAAACCCAGCGTAGGACAACCGCTTAGCCGCTTGGAAGGAAGGCAGAAAGTGACCGGTGCTGCCGAATATGCAGCGGATTACAAGGTGCCAGGATTACTGTATGGATACGTAGTCAGTAGTACGATTACCAAAGGCAAAATTATTCGTATTGACACCAGCGCAGCAAAAGCGTTGCCGGGTGTGGTGGAGGTATTGACGCACGAGAACCGGCCAGGCCTTGCTTGGTTCGACCTGCAATATGCCGATATGGATGCGCCTCCTGGTACGGTCTTCAAACCATTATGCGACGATAAAATACGGTTTAACGGCCAGCCCGTGGCATTGGTTGTGGCGGAAGATTTTGAGATGGCCCGCTATGGGGCAACGCTCGTTCAACTGAATTATGAAGAGGAATCATTCGTGACCTCTGTTGAGGCCAATTTGGGTGCAGCACGAGCGGCCAAAAAAGGAATCGCTACGGCGTTGAAACCACCGCCACCGGCGCCTACGGGTGACTTTGAAAAGGTTTATAGTGCAGCACCGATTAAAGTTGATGCTGAATATCAGCACGGCATCGAACATCACAACCCGATGGAGCTTTTCGCAACCACAACCGTGTTTGAAGGCGATGGCAAACTGACTATTTATGATAAAACGCAAGGTACCATCAACAATCAGTTTTTCGTAGCCAATGTCTTCGGTCTTCGCTATAAGGACGTGCGTGTATTGGCACCCTATGTGGGCGGAGCCTTCGGTTCGGGCCTGCGACCTCAATATCAGCTTTTTTTATCGGTAATGGCGGCTCTTTATCTTAAACGCAATGTCCGGGTTGTGCTGGATCGCCATCAGATGTTCACCTTGGCGCATCGGCCACAAAATATGCAGCGACTACAGTTCGCTACCGACGAAAATGGAAGGTTGACGGCTGCTCGTCACGCGGCTTTTGTGGAAACGTCGTCTTATGAAGATTACACCGAAGTCATTTCATCTTGGAGCCACCGCTTGTATCCGATACCCAACACACGGTTTGAATACAAGGTGGTACCCCTTGATCTATCTACACCTATCGATATGCGGGCACCGGGCGGTGTAACCGCTATGCATGCCATCGAATGCACAATGGATCAGTTGGCATACAAATTAGGCATCGATCCGCTTGAATTAAGGCTGCGTAATTATGCAGAGGTCGATCCGTCAACCGGAAAACCCTTCACTAGCAAAGCGCTCAGGGAATGTTACCAACAGGCAGCAAGCAAGTTCGGCTGGAGCGAGCGTAACCCCGAGCCGGGCAGCATGAAACGTGGTAATAAACTGGTTGGCTATGGTATGGCAACGGGTGTGTGGGACGCTTATCAGTTTCCGTCGCGCGTGCAGGCTATGATAACAAAAGAAGGAAAATTGAAGATAAATAATGCGGTTACCGATATTGGAACCGGAACGTTTACGGTGATGACCCAGATTGCCGCAGATGAATTGGGATTGCCTATTGAAGACGTGATTTTCGGGTATGGAGACAGCAAAAAGCCTTTTTCCATGTTTCAAGGTGGTTCGTCAATGACCAGTTCTACCGGTGTGGCGATCGTTATGGCTGCGAAGGCCCTTAAGGAAAAACTGCTGAAAAAAGCAAAGGAGATGCCTGAGTCACCGCTGGTTGGCGTTGCTGAAAAAGATATAACCTTTAAAGATGGAAGTATCTCACTGCGGAACGATCCGTCTGTGCATGTCAGTTTCCGGGCGATTGTTGCGGCTAACAAGGGACAGGTTATCAAAACCACCAAAATGGGGAAGCCTCACTTGTTGAAGCTGCGAAAATATAGTAAAATGACGCATAGCGCATCCTTTGTAGAAGTGGAGGTAGACAAAGACTTAAAAACGATTGTAGTTACCCGTGCCGTTACCGCTGTAGCGGCCGGTAAAATTATCAATCCAAAAACGGCACGCAGCCAAATAAGTGGATCGATGGTATGGGGCATTAGTAAAGCACTTCACGAAGAGTCTGTTATCGACGAAAATCTCGGTAAATATGTTAACCCTAATCTGGCCGAATACCATATTCCCACCCATGCGGACATTCACCAATTGGAAGTTATATTTGCGGATGAAAAAGATGAGCTGATTAATGAGTTAGGCACGAAGGGAGTTGGCGAGATCGGCTTAGTCGCCATGCCCGCGGCGATTGCAAACGCAATATTCCATGCCACGGGCAAGCGCATCAATAGGCTGCCTATTCATTTTGATGAATTATTGGCATGAGCCGCATTTTTACGAGCCGCTATAAGGCTCTTTCGATGTACACCCGAATAGAGTCTTGTTGCAAGCGATGTTGGAACCATGTCGTAATACGTTCTTTGTTTGCAAACGTTTTTTTGATATCCCTACTTTGAAGTGTTAACGAATGATAGCGTTGCATTTTCAGCGAATCGTTGTAGAAAACTTGCTCTGCTGTAGCACATGCCTGCACTTCCGGAAATAAAGGCTTCAACTCCTTTAAAAGTTGCTGTCCTAAAAGGCTACGCTGCTGTATGCTATCTTGGCGCTTTAGATTGAGTGACAATTCGGAGCGCAATCGGTTTATTTCTGCTTGTTGCTGGGTTAGCTCAAGCAAATCATTATCCGCATCGGCAAAGGAAAAACCCTGTTGAATAGTGATTTGTGCATCCATCAACGCATAGTTCTTTAATTTTTCCTGTAACTTTTTCTTGGTGGGTTCGGGTATGAGCTTTCCGCCATAAGTTAAATGGATAATCTTCTGCAAAGGATCGATGTCCGACTTCAAGAGGTAATCTCCTTCGATGTACGTTTCGTTTTTTATAAAACGAGTCGCTTCTTGTTTAAACCTTTCTCGTTTGACAAGTACGTAGCCGAAGTATATACTCGGTATCATGGTTATTGTGACGATAATACTCACCCACATGTTCGCGCGTTGCTTAAGGCCTTCCTCGGTTTGATGCCAGATTGGATATTTCAGAAAGCGGACAGTTACTAAGGTTGCTGCCGCAATGAAGACTGTGTTTATAGTAAATAAGTAAAAGGCTCCAAAAAAGTATGACCAATTGGCGGTCGATAAGCCATAACCTGCTGTGCACAGTGGAGGCATCAAGGCCGTAGCGATCGCTGCCCCCGGAATCACATTGCCTTTTTGTTTACTGGAAAGGGCTACGATACCTGCTAAACCACCCACCATAGCAATAATAACATCATAGATATTTGGTTGTGTACGTGCAAGTAATTCAGAGTGGGCTTCACTCAGCGGGGTTAGCAAAAAGTACAAGGTGGAGGTGGCAAGACTGGCACCAACCGCGAAGCCGAAGTTTGCAAGGGCTTTTCGGAATAGCTTAAAGTCATAGGTAGCCAAGCTGTATCCCATTCCGAGAATAGGCCCCATCAGCGGAGAAATCAACATGGCACCGATAATTACGGCCGTTGAGTTGACATTCAGTCCCACACAGGCGATAACGATGGCAAAGATCAGAATCCAAAGATTCGTTCCCCTGAAGTAGATGCCTTTTTCTACGGTTTCATGGATTAAACCATATTCCTCGCGCTCCGACGATATATTAAATTTTTCAATCAGTTTATAAATGTCCATATAAAAGCTTCCTTTCTTTTTCGGAAGCGCTTCTAAAATAGTAATTATCTTTTATTTTAGGAGAGTGCCTACCGCTCTATGTATAATATCTTGAATAATTATTTTAAAGCGGGCTCGGCTACACCGAAAGATAGCCCTGTATGCCATCGCATACTGAAGGTTCAGTCGGGAAGAAATAACTTAGCCTATAAGGTATATGGACGGGCTTATGTAAACGGTAATATTATGGAAGGAAATAAGCAGGTAACTGAAGATAATTGGAACGGCGGCGTGCAGGAAGAAAATAAGGCCAATGCTGAACCGTATACAGAACATAAACTCAAAAATTATTGATACAACTTTTTATGTTATATTTTGTTTACCAAATCATGGCTATCAATAAAAGCAACAATTTAAGCCTTGAATAACTGGTTGCCGAAAAAAATACAATATGATTAAAACCCAACTAGCAGTTAATAAATTACTCTTACTTGTACTTGTCATCGCCATATTATATGTAGGGAAACCATTTCTTATTCCCATAGCTTTGGCAGGTGTGCTTGCTACTTTGTTTGTTGGTATAGCGAAAAGGCTGGAAGGCTGGGGACTAAATAGAGCCCTGTCCTCATTAATTGGTGTATTGTTGATTGTGCTTGCATTTGCAACAATAATAGCCTTATTAGTTTGGCGTTTAAGTGATTTTTCCGAAAACCTGACCGGTATGCAGGAGCGGGTGCTTGCCCTGTTCGAAAAATTAAAGGCTTGGATGGACCAGACTTTAGGTATTTCTTCGGATCAGCAAGCAGCGTTGGTGGATAAGGCTGAGCAGTCGATCGGAAGCGACGGAGGAAGCCGTACGATTTTGTCTTTTGCCGGCGGCACCATGAGTATTTTGGTAGACAGCTTGTTGGTACTGGTTTATACTTTTCTTTTTCTTCTTTATCGTTCTCGATTAAAGAACTTCATCCTTAAATTGGTAGATAATACCAAGAAGAATCAGACCGAAAAAATCATCAATAAATCCGCCGATGTTTCTAAGAATTACTTAGCCGGGCTTGCACTGATGATTGTCATGTTGTGGATCCTCTACGGCATCGGCTTTAGTGTTGTCGGTGTAAAAAATGCGCTGTTTTTTGCCATTCTTTGTGGAGTGCTTGAAATAGTCCCTTTTGTTGGCAATATAACGGGAACTTCCCTTACGGTATTAGCTACGGTTGCTCAAGGAGGCGGAAGCGATAAGATCATTGGCGTACTCGTTGTTTACCTGGTGGTTCAATTTGTGCAAACTTATATCCTCGAGCCTCTGGTAGTAGGTGATCAAGTGAATATTAATCCCTTATTTACAATCATCGCATTGGTTTTGGGCGAATTGATTTGGGGCATAGGGGGTATGGTATTGGCTATTCCGCTGCTTGGGATCATTAAGATCATTTGCGATAATGTTCCGGCCTTACAGCCCTTCGGATATTTGATAGGCACTGATCAGAAAAAGAAAAAGTCCTTTTTCAGATCTAAACAGGCGTCATAATATTATTCAAACAAATAGGCATGGGCGGCGTTATTAAATAAACAACAAAAAGAGGAGACAGGTTATGGACGATTTAAAATTAAAAGGTTCGTGGAACGAGCTGAAAGGAAAAGTGAAACAGAAATGGGGTGAATTAACGGATGACGATTTAACCTATGCAGAAGGACAGGAAGAAGAATTGATCGGTAAGCTTCAAAAGAAGACCGGCCAAACACGAGAAGAAGTTGTCAACTATTTAAATAGCCTTTAGACTAGTTCACATAGAAGAAGAGGCCTTATTCTTCGGAATAGGGCCTCTTTGTTTTTATTCGTAAATGTTTACCTCTTAATAATTGTCCAAATTGATAACACTATTTCCCGAACCGGATATAAACTCCCATTATTTCTCAAACTAACACGATAAATGCTATAATCAGTGGTAAAGATCTTATACCATGGCTATAGCTAGGCTTCTATATTTGGAGTGCTAACCCTTCGAAGGATAGTCGAAACAGCTGATCTTATTCATAAACCGAATAATGGCAAACATTAAGTTGGCATTTTATATCTGCGCTGTACTGGCAATGCAGCGAAGGGCCAGATTGCAAAAGTGACAGAAAAATATTCGGCGGATGAGAATCAGCTGACCAATTTTCTTTTTTGTGAAAAATACTGTAACATTACAAAATAATTTAACTAATACGATGGCAGCAGAAATCACAAAAATCTTTAAGAAGAAAAAGGCGGCAATTGCCGATCGCTGGATGAAAAACCAGCTCGCCGATGAGTTGTTAAGGGAGGACTTAATCAGCAATGAAGAGTTACGGGAAGAGTCGGACGAATTGGTTGAGGCGCTGATAAAAAGCATAAACGAGAAAAATCTAGGCAGTCCCGAATCTTCGGATTTCGACCATGTGATTGAGTTATTAGGCGGCATATCGTTGTCTAGAGCTAAACAAGGCTTTAGCCCGAGAGAAACGGGCCTCTATATTATGAGCCTGAAGGAAGCCTTGCTGCAAGTTTTGCAGGAGGAAATTAAAGATCCTGCTGAGTTATTAGCCGCAACATTGAATGTTAGCCGTTTGGTTGACAGCTTTTCCATCGTAACCTTCGAAACTTTTATAAAAGGCCGTGAGGAGGTAATTCTACGCCAGACAGACGAAATCAGCGAAATATCGACGCCGGTTATTCGTGTTTGGGATGGCATATTGGCCTTGCCGATTATTGGTACTTTAGACAGCGCGCGGACACAGGTGGTCATGGAAAACTTACTGACGGAGATCGTTGAGTCTGGCAGCAGCATAGCCATATTAGACATATCGGGCGTGCCCACAGTCGATTCGCTGGTTGCTCAGCATCTGCTCAAAACGGTCAGTGCGACCCGTTTGATGGGAGCGGAGTGCATCATCAGCGGGATCCGTCCCGAAATTGCGCAAACGATCGTTCATTTGGGTATCGACTTAACCGGCATTGTTACCAAGGCGTCCCTCGCCAGTGCCTTGGCATTTGCCTTTACATCATTAAAGCTAGAAGTAAAAAAAGTGGTCAGCAGGTAATTCCGTTGGTTTAAATTATAGGTGATGGATAGAATTCCAATATTGAAAATGGGCCAGTTTTTACTGGTCACAATTCAGGTAGATTTATACGATCGCTTAGCGCTGGAGTTAGAGGCCGACTTGGTAAAAATGGTAAGTAAAACCGGGGCAAAAGGGATATTGATTGACATCTCAGCCGTTAGTATCGTTGACTCCTTCATGGGTAGAATCATTGGTAATATAGGGGTGATGTCTAAGTTGTTAGATGCGGAAACGGTTGTGGTAGGCATGCAGCCCGCAGTGGCCATCACATTGGTTGAACTTGGTTTGCCCTTGCAGGGTGTCTACACGGCGCTAAATGTGGAAAGAGGCATGGATCTATTGAGATCAAAGGTTCAGTTGACAGAAGAAGATGAAACAGATCCTACAAATGATAACGAAGATTATCTCGCTGAATAAAGACAATATGTCTATTGGTAGGGAGCAGGATGTAGTGCCCTTTCGTAATCGGGTAAAGGAGTACGCCGTAAAAATTAAGATGAGTTTGGTGAATCAAACGAAGCTCATCACGGCGGCAAGCGAGCTTGTGCGGAACATGTTACGTTATGCTAACGGCGGTGATGTACTGATCGAGATCGTCTCTTTAGGTCGACAACACGGTGTAAGGCTCACATTTAATGATAAGGGGCCGGGGATAGCGGACATCAAGCTGGCCATGAAAGATGGCTATTCTACCGGTAAAAGTTTAGGACTGGGTTTGCCGGGCGCAAAGCGGCTCGTGAATGAATTTGAGATAAAAAGTGAATTAGGAGCTGGAACGAAGGTTACCATAACAAAATGGGCTAATGGTTGACGCTACGCATCAGCGCTTTTTTGCTGCAGACCGGAGTTATTTTTCCATCTTAAAGAAAGAGATACACAGCATGGTGGCTTCGGCGGGCTTTGATCCGAAGAAAATTGATAAAATTGATTTAATACTGGCCGAATTAACCTCCAATCTACACAAATATACAAAAGGTGGCGAAATTTTAGCAGGCATTATGGGCGATGCTGATCTTAGCTATGTCGAACTGATTTGCATCGATAATGGGCCGGGCATGAAGGATGCTAAATCGATGTTGGTGGACGGTGTATCAACCAAAAGTACCTTGGGGCATGGTTTGGGTAGCATATCGCGCTTATCAGACGAATTTGATTTGTTTTCCCAACCAAATTGGGGAACTATCGTGCTCAGCAGAGTATATAAACATACGGTGCGGAAAAAGGAAAAGGTTGCCGTAGATGTACGACCGCTCGTGATTGCCAAGCCGAGCGAGCTCACCAGTGGGGATGGCTTTTACAAAAAAATCATTGGAAACAACATCAAATTCATGTTAGCTGATGGTTTGGGGCATGGGCCAGACGCTAATTTAGCAATGAACGCTGCGGTGGAAGCGTTTAAGCGTTGTCCTTTCGATTCGCCAACGGAAATTATCCAGTTCATACATCCGGAAGTACGCAAAACACGGGGCCTGGTTGCGACAGTTGCGGTACTTGACACGAAAACAAAACATTTGAAAATTTCCGGTGTTGGTAATATCTCAACGAGATTACAAGGCGCTGTACTTTCAAAAACGCAGCTTCCGTATAATGGTATTATTGGACATAACATTCCGCGAACTATGAACGACCACATATTAGATATACGCTATTATAGCAAATTGATTCTATGCTCCGATGGCATCCGGTCACGATGGGAGATTAACAAATATCCGCAAATAATCCGGCATGATCCCTCCGTTTTGGCCGCAGCTATTTATAAAGACTATGCCCGACAAACCGATGACATGTCTGTTGTTGTTATCAATATGTAAAATGACTGAATTGGCCTATATTACCCTCGAAAATGAAATGGATCTGACGCTCGCTTATAAAAAGTCGATCCAAGTAGCCGAATTGATTAAATTGACGGTGGCTACGCAAACAGTTTTTGCTACGGCAGTGTCCGAGGTCAGCAGGGAAATTATGGATAAAGCTTTTGAAGGTGCCTGTACCATTGGCTTTACACAAGTGAAAGACCGCTATGCGCTCAGCGCGAAGCTGCGCTTTCGTATTGATGAAGACTTTCCAAAACATAATGAGGGTTTTGATTACGCGCGCAAGCTAGTGCCTTTAATGGAAGCGAGCTTCTCAGAACAAGAGGGTTTTGTTTTGCTACAGATGGCGATTCCAACATCCAGTAAGATGGACGAACAAAAGATGGTTCTTATTAAACGGCAGATTAGCCTTCAAGGGCCAATCAGTGCGTATGAGGAATTAAAATTGCGAAATGCCGCACTCAGTTCAACTAATCAGGAACAAGAGCTTGAACTCATACATGCGAAGTACTTAAGCGAGCAGAAGAGTGAGTTCCTATCAATAGCTAGTCATGAATTGAATACACCAATTACAATATTGAGAGCTTTATCACAAATTTCGCTGCGGCTGGTTGATCCCAATGAGATTAAATTGTACGGTCACTTGCAAAAGGTGGAAAAGCAGGCAGGAAAACTGGTGACGCTTACGCAGCAGTTGCTCGATGTTTCTAAAATAGAACACGGCCAATTTACGTACAATAAAGAGTGGGTGCCCTTCAAGGATTTTATGTTGTCGGTCATCGAGTCTTTTAAATTATTAGCCCCTGCCCATAAAATTTCGTATGAATTAGGTGCCGACTGTGAAATGCAAATCGATAAAAATCGCATTGAACAGGCGTTGGCTAATATTGTAGGTAATGCTATCAAATATTCCGAAAAGGGAACAACCATATCGATTAGGACAGCTGTTCAAGATGATGTCGTGCGGATTACGGTTGCAGATGAAGGTATCGGTATGTCGAATGAAACGCTAGCGAAGATCTTTGAAAAATTTTATCGCAGCGATATGGCTCATTCCCAATACAAAGGACTGGGTATCGGTCTTTTCGTGGCTTCGAAGATTATCAGTGATCATTTTGGATCCATAAATGTTAAAAGTGAAGAAGGAATGGGGTCATCATTCGCGATCGATTTTCCAAAATTGATACTCCGATAACCTATATATATTGAAATCTCCGTAACAAAATAGCTATACATCTTTTTTGATATTGTAATTGTCTATTGAAACGCAAATACGTTAACGCCGTCCTTTAAAAAAATCCCTCTTATGAGGGATTCATTTTTACGACCATAACCAAAGACTAAAAGGCAATTCTGTGATGTACTTACACTTCGCTGTCGCGTAAAGCTTTAATCTTATCGTGCGATAACTTTAAACTTGCTTTTTGTTTCTGAATAAGCGCAAGGGTGTCTGGCGCAAGTTCATTTTCTTCAATTGCCATCTTGTACGCTTTCTGTGCTGCATCTTCGCCTCCTTCGCAGCTTGCCAGTACCGACTTTCGATCGCTTCCCGTAAACATGGCTTTCACATCCATCCAAGCCCGATAGATTTTTCCACTGGCGGTGGTGCCTTCTTCAATTTCAGCACCGGTCTTTTGAACTTCTGATATCAGTTCCATGTTATAGTTCCGACTCTCCTGAATCATATCCCGAAAAAGAGCTGCCAGATCCGTATTCGCGTCATCCAATTCTTCGATGGCTCTTTCATAACCGGCGATCCGATCATTATTGATTTCGATTAGATCATTTAATACCTCTGCTTTAACTTTCGTGTTTTCCATTGTTTTTCTTTTTTTAAGTAAATGTATGGACGCCCATGTACTATATGGGTTCCCATAGAAGTCAACAGGTTTATTTTGAATTTGTTTTGTGTCGTCGCAAAACCGTGTAAATGACCACATCACAAAGGCGGCATGGTTTTGGTTCTTCTTTTATCGTACTAAAACAACCTTATGAAAGAAGAAACCTATCAATTAATCTATACGAGCCAAGCTACGTCTTTGTTGTCGGTCGATCAGCTCCGAAAAATAGATCAAAAAGCAACCTTTTATAACCCCATCCATGATATTACCGGAATCTTGTTGTATGCCGAAGGCTTATTTTCGTCCAAGCTACAGGGAAGATTTTTAGGCGTATTGGAAGGCTCTTTTGAAGCGCTTGAGAAGCTAGCACGGATTATTCAGAAAGACGGCCGCCATTTCAACCTTGTTGTACTGTATATGGGGCTACGCGAGCACCGAGATTATATCCGCTGGAGACTTGGTTATAGGAAGAAAGAAAATAAAAACGACATTATTAGTCTTGACGAATTTTTTGATATTGATTTGCTTTTCGCTGAAAATGACTTAGAGAAAGAACAATATCTGTCACAGTTTATATATTTTGAGAATTACGGCAATTCAATGAGCGGAGCCTAATGTAAACAAGTCCTGCTTATGGTTGTTAATTAATCATTCATAAACAGTATAAGATTACAGGATGATGGAAAACACAAAAAACAATCGACCGGAAAAGCAACACCGCCAGCCGGGTATAGAAGCAGAGATGAATCCCGCGCCTGAGTACATAAAAGATAGTTATAAGGCCGCAGGTAAATTGGAGGGAAAAGTCGCTTTGATTACGGGAGGTGACAGCGGTATTGGGCGGTCTGTTACCGTTCATTATGCCAAGGAAGGAGCAGATGTTGCCATTGTTTACCTGGATGAGGATGTAGACGCGGAGAGAACAAAGCAGTTAGTAGAGGAAGCCGGGCGAAAATGTCTATTAATAAAAGGCGACGTGAAAGACAGTGCATTCTGTAAAGATGCCGTAAAAAAGACCGTGGCGCATTTTGGCAAATTAAATGTGCTGGTAAATAATGCGGGCATGCAATTTCCACAAAAGGATGTGAAGAATATCACAGATGAGCAATTAGATATTACCTTCCGTACGAACATTTACGCGTACTTCTATTTTGCGGAAGCAGCATTGGAACACATGACCGCGGGCGATAGCATTATCAATACGACCTCGGTTACGGCTTATCGATCTTCCCCTGCCTTGATAGACTATTCATCTACGAAGGGTGCGATTACTACTTTTACGCGATCATTGGCTACGAATCTGAGTGAAAAGAATATTCGGGTAAATGGTGTAGCGCCAGGCCCGGTATGGACACCGCTGATTGTATCGACATTCGACGAGAAAAAGATTCAGGAGTTTGGTAGTGAAACAGCTATGAAACGTGCCGGGCAGCCTTCAGAACTCGGCCCCGCTTATGTGTTTTTAGCTTCGGACGATGCTTCTTTTATAACCGGACAGGTGATCCATGTGAATGGGGGAGAAGTGATCAATGGATAATTGGTAGCATAATTGCAATTTTTTTGTCTGCAATTGAATGGACAAATAAATTATGGCTATGACTACTGATTCCGTTGATGGATCGATATTTTATTTCGATGACGCTAAACTTGATTTCCTCGAAGAGACGATGTGTGTGTTGAACGGGAAGTGGAAGCTACGGATTATTGTTGCACTTTCAAAAGAAGTTTGCACGTTTAAAGATATTCAGGATGTGGTTGATGGCATATCGGCCCATTGCCTAGCGAAAGAACTCAGGCATCTGCAACTGCATGGCCTTGTGCAGAAAAAAATTAACATGAAGCTACGTCCCCTGCGCATCGAATACTATCTTACCAAATATGTCGAAACGCTTCAAGATGTATTTCAAACGCTGAGCGATTGGGGGCAAATGCACCGATTTAAGCGAAGCGGTGATACAGACTGCTACGAAGACTTGGGTAGAAGAAAACAGGAAAGTTTTTAACGATGCGCAACGAACGGAAAAAAATAGCGGCGGTAAAACTATTTTGGCAAATAGGTGTCATGTTTAGCAAATAGTACAGGTCGTACACAAAATATTACGGTTGATGGGGTGGAAGCGGACATCCGCCTATTATGTGTAAAAACGGGAGTGTCAAAAGGTGGTGAACACCTAGAAAACGCGTCATTGCGAGGGAGAATGACGAAACAATCTGCGGTTTTACATCGTTGTCATCGCCTACCAGGCCAGCAGGGCGGCAATGACAACGATGATGAACTTTATACACCTCCTTTTCTAATTATGATTACTTAGCGAAGTAATTCCGTAGGTTACCCTCATTTTCCGCATAATCCCATCGGATTTGATCTGCTTTTCCATCACCAGTGATGTCTGCATAATAGAAGTTGGTATTGGCGCTCTGCGAGGTGCCTCTTAGTGAATAAATAGGGCCGTCAAAAGTATTACCGGTAGTTGAATAGTAAGCTTTTATTTTGCCCAAATATAGATCCGGACGCCAGTAGATTTTATCGGCCCGGCCATCACCATTGATATCCGCAAAATAGAAGGTAGTGGATGCCGAAACGCTGGTGGCGCCTGAATTGCTGAAGGCGCTGGATGCTGTGAAGGTACCATCACCATCGGAGAGATACACCATGGTTTTTCCGGCGTTTAAGCTTGGATGCCATAGCATTTTATCGGCTTTGCCGTCACCGTTTACGTCAGCATAATAGAAAGTGGTACCGGCGGTGGTGCTGGCGCCTTCTGAACCGTTAACTACCATACCACTAAAGTTGCCGCCCGACGTGGCAAGGTATACCCTTGTTTTACCCGAATCGAAAGTCGAGTTCCAATAAATTTTATCGGCCTTGCCGTCACCATTCACATCGGCGAAATGAAATACTGTAGTCTTGCCTGCGCTCGTTCCTTCGGGATTATCCACGACGGTCGAACTGAAATTACCGCCCGTGGTCGCCAAATAGACGCGGGTGTGACCGGCATTTAAGTTTGGATCCCATAAAATCTGATCGGCCTTACCATCGCCGTTCACATCCGCATAATGATAACGGCTAGTGCTTAGGGAGGAAGTGCCGGCGGCATGCGCAATTGCCGAAGCGGCAAAAGTGCCATCTCCATTGGAAAGGAATACTTGTGGCCTACCGCTATCATAGGTGGGGTTCCAATAAATCTTGTCCTGTTTCCCATCGCCATTTACGTCGGCAAAATAAAAGTTGGTACCGGCACTGCTGCTTTTGCCATTGACATCGTTGTGCGGGCCGCCAAAGATGCAAGGGACATAAGTAGCTATGATGGGCCAATGATCGGAAGGCCAATAACCGTTATAGCTGGTGGTAATAACACGAGAAGAGGTGAAGGCCATGCTTCTGTCGCTCATAATCCAATCCAATTTGGAACTGCCTGTAGCATCCCAGCCGTGAAAGGTATAGTCGCCTGAGCTATCTCCCAAGGCATCTACCACGTCCAATTCATTTTTGAGATTTAAAATTTCGGTGGTACCAGGCTTTGCATTAAAATCACCAAACACAATCACCGGCAGGTTGTCCGTATTCTCTTGCTTTACCAAGGCCGCCAGCGCTTTCGCATTCTCAATTCGTATAGCTTGCGAATCATATTGCCAATGACTGTTACTGATAAAGTATCGGTTGGAGGTGATTTTATCTTGTAATACCACCCAGGTAGCGGTATTGATGATAGGTGAGGCACCTAATCGTGAGGTGCCGCTTCGTTGAAGACTAAAACGTACATTTTTAAAAAAAATGGCTTTGGGTGTGCCGGTGATCCTTGTGTCGTAATATTCGCCATAACCCAGATCAGCCATTTGGACTCTAAACCACGTTTCGAAGGAGTCGTCAGAAAATTCCTGTACGCCAAACACGTCGGGGGCACTGTCTACAATAATCTGACGGATACTTCCCTTTCGCTCATCAATGCTTTGCGGATCGCTGTCATCATGATGCCTGACATTAAAGGATAAGACTTTAAAAGGGTTTCCACTGGCGAGCAAGGCAAGATTAGGCGCCGCTTGTAAGGAGGCTGCTTTAGCTGAATCATTAGGGGCGTTCATTTCTACCTGTTTGCAGGCTGCTAAACATAACACGCTTGCAACGACTAAGACTGTTTTTTTCATCCTATAAATATTTAAGTTTTGGTAAGCTTATTTGTACGTTGATGTAAACTGCCGCCGCTGCCTCTATCTGAAAATCTATACCGATCTCGTCAACAATAAACAAGCATAAATGAATAATATTAAAGAGACAAGATAGGTGTTTTTAAGAAAATGAAATATTATTTAATTAATAAATAAATGTTAGGAAATGATGTACAACTTGTATAAGGGGACGTCGCTACATAATCTTCTGAGCCAAATCATTAGGTAGGCGACGTGATGCTCATTTAAAAAGGAAAACATGATAAAAGTCATTTTTTTTAAAATAAAATAGCGTAATTTTGTCCAACTATCTTATTGAAATGCAGTTATGCCCCTAAGTTTAGAATCCCTTGGAAAACTGCTCAAGGCAGAAATCCATACAATAGGCGATATTAGCCTTATTCCTTTGAATGAACATTATATCTTGACAGAAAATCCGATTAATAAAGAGGTAGAATTGGATAACTTGGAAACCTATGAATCTATTTCACTTTCGACGTATGATATTACCGATATCCTGGATTTTAAATCGATCCATCTACTCAAGAATTATTACCAATAATAGGCTTAATAGAAGCCTGCAATAAATACCAGATTTATTTGCTTGTGATCATTGAGAATATTTCCCACAATTTCGCATTTAATCATGCCGGCCCGATAATAGTGGCTATTATACTTGATGAACCGAAATAATTTCAGTTACTTTATTCATCAATTATAAAGCTAGGAAAGCGAATCAAACCTGGTTCGATCAACTATAATTCGGTAGCCTATGAAAGCAACCATTGGCATTGTGGAGGATCACACGTTAGTGTTAAAGTCCTTGGAAATTATTATTAGCTCTTTCTCTTGTTTTGAGGTGACTTTACTGGCGGATAGCGGTTTCTCTCTATTTGAACAGTTAGACAAAGGGGAATCGGTACCGGATATTTTGTTAATAGACGTGCTCATGCCTGAAATGAACGGAGATGAGGTGGCAGCACGCGTCAAAAAAAAATATGCAAACGTTAAATTGGTTGCGATTTCCGGGCTCGACGATTCGGTCAGTGTTATGAAAATGATCCGAGCCGGTTGTTGTGCGTATTTGCAAAAAAATATAGAATTAGAAGAATTGGAAGGTGCACTTCAGGAGATATGGATGAAGGGTTATTACAACAATTACCTGACGAACATGGGGTTTCAGGCTTCCAATACAGATTGGATGGACTTAAGAGACCGAGAATTGGAGTTTCTTCGTTTAGCTTGTTCCGACTTAAATTACCATGAAATAGCTGATTGCATGTGCCTTTCCATTAAAACAATCGACGGTTATCGGGCTTGCTTGTTTGCGAAATTTGGTGTGAAAAGTAGAGTGGGTTTAGTGTTGGAAGCATTAAAACATAATCTAATCTCTTTAACATCGCAAGCCTATTTGAAACGTAAGTATTAGTTTACTTGCTCCACCCTCCGCGTAATCAAAGGTGGTAAATAATAAAAAGAACAAGGCTGTCTTAAAAGCGAGACTGCCTTGCTCCATGACTAACTTTTAGTCGGTTTCAAAGCCATATTTCTTGTAGATCGCTTTTGCTTCATCGGAGGCTAAATAGTCGATAAAGTCGGCAGCCGCCCGAGGATGGGGTGCTTGCTTTAACTTACCGGCCATGTAAGTCGCGCGTATGTTCTGTTCATCCGCTATCGGAATCAATTCAACCGGGTGGCCGATCATTTTCTGATAATAAGCTTCGGAGTACCACACGGGGGCCACATCGCTTTGTCCGTATAATATACGCAGTGGACTTTCACGATGATGGATGCGTGTTAAATAAGTACGGTTGTTTTTTACTTTTGTCTGCATGATGGTTTCATACAAAGTTTCACCTCCGGCTTTTTTATAAGCGGCTTCAATCTGACGCCCGATTCCCTCCCAAGCCGGGTTCGGCATGCTGACCCGAATATCTTTTTTTCCTAGATCTTTTAAGGCCTTAATTTTTTTCGGATTTTTCTTTGGAACCATTAAGGCTAATTTATTGTACGCATAGACTTCCGTACGATCAAAATAGCTTGCCATCTCTGTTATCCGATTTTTTCCTGCGGTATAGACATCGGGTTGATGGGTAATCCGTAGATTGCCCATAGTCAGCGATCCGCCTTCTATTTGCTTTGCCAATATACCGGGCGGAAGTGTTTCAGCAAAGATGCGCTGGTACTCGGGATGCTTCTCCTTAAATCCACTAAGTAGCTCATCGATGCACATAAATTGATTACCCGCGAAGAATACAACGAGTTGCGGATTTTCCACATCACCATATAAATCAGGTGCATTGTTTATACCAGGCACGGTAAATTGGACACTCGATTCCGGTGGCGTATTCCAAGGCGGGTCATAATGGTGCCCTTGTTGTGCCTTAGCCAAGTGAAGGGTGAGTATACTTGCCATAAAAAAGAATGTTGTCTTCATGTTTTGATTTGTTATTGTGTTTGTTCTCTTGATCATTGTCTTGTTTCCTGTGTGTTCTGATTGGTAAGCGATCAAGGCTTAATAATCGTCCAGCCCTGGGCTGAGCGAATAACCAACTCGCCATTTCCACTGGGTACATAGGCAATAAAGTCATACAACTCTTCTTTTTTCAGTTTTCTTTCCTTTAAAGAATTTAAACATTGGGCTACAATTACGCCTTGATCGATTAAGCTTTTTAATGCGGCTTCATATTTGCCATTTTTTAGGTACGCTTCCGTACCTCCCGAGAAAGCAATCAGCTCTATTTCGATTTTTCCTTTTAGTCGCGGATCTTGCAGTACATTGTTGATGTTCCGTATGGCCTTTTCGATGGTAGCCGGAGCGTTACTATCCAGTTGATAGATGGCGCGATACCGAGGTTGGATCGCCTCGGCACCTTGATAAGCCCTGTTACGGATAATGGCTTGGCTATCTTGGGCATAAACAAAAGATGCTAGACTTAAAAATAAAGCAGTAGCGAGAATAAATGGTTTCAATGATTTCATGATCGATATGGTATTAATGTTAAAAATTAAAAGGTCCTAATTTATGTTGTGTTATGGTAATCCGATCTATATAAGGCGGATAAGGGCAATCCTTTGGCTTTTTGGTCAGATCGGGATAGTCCAATTCTTTATTTGCTTTTTGCGGTCTGCTAAAGGAATTGATATAAGCAGCTACGTCATAGGCCTCTTCATCCGTTAAAATCGGGTCTTCGGCAGTTGCGCCCAAGGGCATATTCCCTTTGATGAATCGAGCCGCTGTCAGTAAACGGGCCATGCCTGCTCCGTCATTGAAAGAATCGTTGCCCCAAAGCGGAGGGTATAGATAACCTTTTCCGTCGCCACTTTTACCTCGACGGCTACCCTGTCCATTTTCGCCATGACAAGTTATACAATATCTTTTGAATACAGCGGCTCCTTTTATCCTATCAGCTGCTCGATTGGGTTTGTTTAGTTGAACGAATCCTTGCCCCTCGATACGCTTACCGATTGCGACATCTCGGCTGAGATGCTTTATGTAGCTGATCATAGCGCGCATCTCTTTACTATCAACCGGAATAGCTTTTCCATTCATGCTTCGTTCAAAGCAACCATTGATACGCTCTTCTAAAGATTCAACTTTATTTTCGCGTCCGATGTAAATAGGGAAGACTCCGGATAAACCAATATAGGGTGCAGCGTAAGCTTTGGTGCCTCCATTTAGATGGCAACTGGAGCAGGCTAGATTGTTACCGGTAACCATTCCTTCCTTTACTTCCGGACCTAGATATTTATAGGTTTCCGTGATTAATCGATGGCCGTAAGCAGCTAGTTCACCTTCTTTACTATTGTCGAAAGGTCTGATTACGGCCTCACTTACGTAGGATAGATAGTCGCCTGCTGTCGTTTTTTCCGCATTAGGGCCGACTACGGGAACCTGTACGGTCCTGCCATGGAGGATATAAATACACGACCCGATTAATAGCAAGATAAGGCACGTAAGGATTTTCGTGTACTTTGTCAAGCGATAAACTTCCTGCCGGGCCGTCTCATCATCTGTAAAAGTTTCTTTTATCTTTTCCATGGTGGCAAATCTAGGTGCTATCTGTATCAGATTTAAACGAGCTTTTTTTATAGGGTATAACCGGAAGTTATGGAGGTTTTGGTTGAATTGTTAAGTAGTTGAGTCGTTGAATAGTTAAGTGGTTAAGTCGTTGAGTAGTTAATTTAGCTAATGTGATGATGTGACAATTAGCCAATGTGATGATGAGCATGCTAGTGGCTGAAAGCTGATTTCTGATACCTAAAAGCTAATGCCTAAAGCCTATTGCCTATGGCTTATAGCTTGATTAGCCAATGTGATGATGAACAGGCTAGTGGCTGAAAGCTAAAAGCTAATGCCTAAAGCCTATTGCCTAAGGCTTATAGCCTAAAAGGAAAATACGTATTTTTGAAAGTAAGTGAATAGTATCTGAAATGAAAGCACTAATTATTATCGATATACAACTCGATTTTTTGCCGGGAGGCGCTCTTGCGGTGGAACGAGGGGACGAAGTTATTCCGATTATCAATGAATTGCAATCGTCTTACAAGTTAGTAGTAGCTACGCAGGATTGGCATCCGGCAAATCATAAAAGTTTTTTTACTGAACATCCGGGAAAGCAGGTTTTTGAGCGAATTCAATGGAATGGCTTGGAGCAAGTGCTTTGGCCGGTACACTGTGTACAGGGAACAGAGGGAGCGGCCTTAGCACCGAAACTGTCAACGAATGCGGTCGAAGCTATTTTTAGAAAGGGCATGGATCAACATATTGATAGCTACAGCGGCTTTTTTGATAATGGAAGGAAGAAATCGACAGGTATGGCGGACTTTTTAAAGGGAAGAGGTGTAACAGAAGTAGCAGTTTGTGGTCTTGCAGCCGATTATTGCGTCTATTATACAGCCAATGATGCCCTTGACCTGGGATTTAAAGCCGGTATTATTGAACACGCCTCCCGTGCCATTGATCCGGAACGATATCAACGGCTGAAGCTCGATTTCCAAGAAAAAGGAGGACAGATTTTATAAGTATTACAAATAGAATGCTTTGTCGTGCCTCCTCGCAGAAACGCTCCTATCCACGTCCTTGCCTGCCTACCGCAGGCAGGCGACATGAAGAAGTGGAGTCTGGAAAGAAGTGAAGCAATCTAGGTATTATAAGCAGGCGTCATTTCCGATAATCATATTAAAAATATCCCACGTTCATTTGAAAACCACGCAAGCGTTTCTATTTTTGTTTACTATACTCATAGCCTATGCTAAAAATTAGCGAACTCTTTATTTATCCGATCAAATCGTTGGGTGGTATTGCGCTTTCGGAGGCCGAAGTCACCGATAGAGGCTTTAAATACGATCGGCGATGGATGTTGATCGATGAAAACAATCAATTTCTTACGCAACGCGTCCACCCGCAAATGGCTTTGTTTAAGCTTGAGATGGGGGGTGATGGCTTGTCGGTAACGCATCCTGAACGGGGGAAAATGCATATACCTTTTGAGCCGGTTGAAGCTCAATTAAGCGAAGTTGTCATCTGGGAAGATACTTGTCAAGCGGTTTCCGTGAGCCGTGAGGTGGATGCCTGGTTTAGTGATGCCCTGGGCTTGACCTGCCGATTGGTGTATATGCCTGACAGTACCACGCGCGAAGTGGATCAACGCTACGCGCCTAAAGGCATGATTACTTCTTTTTCGGATGCTTACCCTTTTTTGATAATAGGACAAGCATCGTTGGATGACTTAAACGCCCGGCTGGAGATCGCTCTTCCCATGAATCGCTTTAGGCCTAATATCGTATTTACAGGGGGCGCTGCCTTTGAAGAGGATCGCATGAACCATATACGAATTGGTGGCACGATCGATTTTTACGGCGTTAAGCTTTGTGCGCGGTGTGTGATGACTACAATTGATCAACAAAGTGCAAAAAAGGCGAAAGAACCGTTAAAAACATTGGCCTCGTACCGTTCAAGGGAAAAGAAAATTCTATTCGGACAGAATCTTATACATCAAGGTAGTGGTTTTGTTAAGGTTGGCGACCCTTTGGAAGTGCTGAGTACCCACACGGAGGAACGTTTTATAGTGGGAGGTAGTTGAGTAGTTGGGGCTTTAAATGGTTGAGTTGTTAAATAGTTAAGTCGTTAAATAGTTGAGTAGTTAAATGGTTGGCTTGTTAAATAGTTGGGTGGTTGAATGGTTCATTCGTTGAGCAGACTTATCATAGGAATGGCTGACAGTTACGATAGCAATAGCAGGAGGACGTTACGCGTAGGGCAAACTATTCACTATTAACAATTCCCTTATTCACTGTTTATAGCTTATAGCCTATAGCGTAAAGCTTTTAGCTTTTTTAAAAAAAAATCCAAACAAAAAAGAGACCACTATGTTATCTATATAGATTTTTTTAAAGGGGTGGCTTTTAATAAGTCTGAGAATAAACCCATTGAACCTGATTTGGGTAATGCCAACGAAGGAATTAAAAAAGTCAAGGCGGCCTAGGTAGAAACTTGGGCCGTCTTTTTTAGTGCAAAAGGCTTGTATATGCATAAGGGAAGCTATTATATGGTTAACGGCATTACGTTTTATCGTTTAATAGCCGCTCCTTTTCTCCTGTTTCTTATTTTTTCTGAACAGCTTAACTGGTTCAAATGGTTACTAGCCTTCAGCTTTTTTACCGATGCCATCGACGGGTTTTTGGCTAGAAAGTACAAGGTTGTGAGTGTTATGGGCGCCAAGATGGACTCCATTGCGGACGATTTAACCATATTGGTGGCCGTTATTGGGCTATTTGTCTATCACAAGGATTTCCTATACAGGGAGTATAGTTGGATACTCGTATTGCTTATTCTCTTTCTCATTCAAGTTGGCTCAGCGTTGATTCGTTACGGAAAATTTACCAGCTTTCATACCTACCTCGCTAAAGTGGCCGCCGTTGCCCAAGCACTTTTCTTAATACCGTCATTTTTTCTTACCACGCCTTCTTTACCCTTATTTTATATCGCGATCGCCTTGACGACTTTAGATCTACTCGAAGAAACCATCATGGTGTGGCTGTTGCCCAAGTGGAAAGCCGACGTCAAGGGGATAAAGGAAGCGCTGCGAGTGCGACGGAAGCAAAATCCAAGCTAGGCCTGTTGAATGGGTAGACTGAACCAAAACGTGGAACCTTCGCCTGGTGAACTGACTGCGCCGATTTGACCCTGATGACGCTTAATGATGTCCGACGAAATGAACAGGCCTAAACCCAGTCCTGAAAATTGTGACGACGATTCCTCTACGCGGAAAAAGCGGTCAAATACCAGATCGAGCTTTTCCTGTGGTATGCCGATGCCGTAATCTTTTACCGAAATCTTCACTTCGGACTCGTTCCGTTCTGTAAATAAGTCAACCTTGTCCGCTTTGGGCGAATACTTGATGGCATTGGTCAAAAAATTAATCAATACCTGCTCAATGCGGTTTTTATCGGCATATACATCGACATCTATATTGCCGTGTATTTGAATCGTATGGCCCCCCATATTTTTTACCTCGTACACACAATCTTGTATCAATTCATTGATGTTAAACGTTGATTTCTGTAAGATAATCTTTCCTGCCTGAATCTTCGTTACGTCCAGCAGATTTTCGATTAAGAAAGTAATCTTGTCGACCTGCTGATTAGCTTTCGCTACAAATGTTTTAAGCATACCATTGGGCCCGCCTTTTTCCGCTAGTCGATCGATAAGCTGCAAGCTGGCTTTCATGCTTGTAATAGGCGTTTTTAATTCGTGGCTGGCAATGCTCATAAACTCATCCTTCTTGGTAGCTAATTCCCTGGTAGCTAACTCGGCTTCTTTTAATGTACTTACATCCATTAATGAGCTGATTACTCGAAAAGGCATACCGGACTCATTATTCAGGATAAAACTTCTATCGAACACGTGGCAGTAAGAGCCATCCCCTTTGTGAAAACGATATTCGCCGCTCCATTGTTCGGCACCTTGGTTAATCGCTTTAAGCAAATCTTTTCGTACAGCTTTCACATCCTCGGGATGGATTTTGCTGAACCATTGATTGATTTCCTTTAAATTCTCTTCCGACTTATAGGCGAAGATGGAATAGAAATTATCGCTGTACCATACCGTATTATTAACAAGATCCCAATCGCGTATGCAGTCGTTGGTGGCACGAGCTACCAACCGAAAACGTTCTTCGCTGAGGGCCAATTCCGCTGTTCTTTTCGCTACCTCGTCTTCCAAGCCACTATTCAGATTCTTTAACTGTTCGCGGGTAACAACCAGTTCATTATAGTTTTTGCGCAGTCTGTCTGTCGTCTCTCGTTGCAGGGTAATATCATTAAAAGTGAGCGCCAGGCCGTCTCTCATTTTAACCATACTTATCTCAAACCACTGTTCGCGGTTGTCGATCTGTAAATTACAGGCAATCTTACGAGCAGTTCCGGAAGAATAGGTGTCAAGTAGTTTTTTGGTGACCCGCTGGCCGAGGCGTTTGCTTAAATGCCCGAAAAAGGACGGATGTTCTTTATGAATAGCTAGTTTATCTAACAGATTGATTCCTGCTTCATTCTGGGTGAGCAAGGCAAATTGTTGATCGGGGCTTGAAGCGTCTTTATTGACCGCTAGCACAAATATGGCTTCTAAGCTGGCATCAAATACGGCTTTGATGATGCTGTTCAGGTTTTCCAAAGCGGAAATATCAATGAAGCTTAATACAAGGCCATCAATCTCTTTGTCGCGCCGAACAAAAGGATAAATACGCATAAGGTAGATGCGGCTATCCTGTAATTGCACCTCTTTTTCGTAAAAGCCTTTGTCGCTTTGCGCTTTCTTAATATCTTCCAACAGGTTATCATTGGCAAGATTATTGGAAATATGGCCGATGGGCCGTCCGATGTCACCTTCTATTAAATTAATCAGGCGCATGGCTTGCGGGTTAAACTTCCGGATTTTTAAATCCTTGTCCAGAAATACCTGACCGACCTCCGTGCTTTTGAAGTAATTGTCAAGGTCATCATTCAACTCGATGAGCTCCTTAATCTTCAGCTGGTGCTCCGTGTTTAATGTATGCAACTCCTCATTGAGCGACTGCAACTCTTCGTTGGAACTTTGTAACTCTTCGTTACTGGATAATAATTCTTCATTGGAGCTCTGGAGTTCTTCATTGGTTGTCTCCAATCCTTCTATCGCCAATTGCAAATTATTACGTGTTTCGCTCAATTGCTCTTCCAGCTCTTGAATGTAGCGCTTTTCATCCGGGGAATCGCTGCGCGGCGTAAACGTCGATAGGGGTTCATGTTCCCGCAGCGGGATGGTTGCATCAATAAAGACCAGCATGGATAAATGCTCGTGTGGAGGTGCCGCTGGGTGTATGTGAATATTTACATGATTGATCTGGTCATTCTTATGGAAGCTTAAGCCGGTTAACGATACTTTTATTCCTTCTTGTCTCGATTCACGTATGGCATTGCTCAATGGTAGTTTTACCTCCTCGGGAACCATACTGAGGATATTCAAATTCAGCTTTTTTTTGGGAAGGCTCAAATAATTGTGGTAGTTGCCGAGGGTTTCTTTGACCTCATTGTAGCCGTCTATATAGATAACGGTATAACCGAGTTCGTCCAACATGAGTTGTTGAAAATCACGACGAAGGCTTTCACTGACACTCAGTGATTCAGTGGCTTTCCTGGGAACATACGAAGTGCTGACGGTACCAAGTGCATTGCCATATTCACCCAAGTACTTTTTCAGTTGATGTGGTGATCTTTTGAAAATTTTCCATTTGCCCGATATTTGCTCAAACCCATTTTCAAGAGCCCCGGTGGTTTCACTGGGTCCTAAAAATAAGGCACCGCCCGGTTTCAGGGCAAAATGAAAGATCGACAATATTTTCTCTTGCAATACCTTGTTCATGTAGATCAGCATATTGCGACAACTGATCAGATCGTTCTTTATAAAAGCCGGATCTTTGATGACATTATGGTGAGCGAAAACAACTTGCTTTCGAATACGTGGTATAACGGTATAGTGATTATCCTCTAGCGTGAAATAGCGTTTCAATATCGAAGAGGGTACATCTTTTTCAATGGATAAGGGATATCGATTTCTGCTGGCAAGTCGAATGTTACTTTCATCGACATCGGTGGCAAAAATCTTTACCGGAAGCCGAGTTGCCGTCTGCTGAAGGTATTGATCCAGCGATATGGCCAATGAATAGGCTTCCTCGCCGGTACTACAGGCACAAACCCATATCTTAAAGGTCTCCCCGGTTGCTTTTTGCTTGACCAGCGATGGGTAAACTTGTTCTTCTAGGTAACGGAACGCTTCGGGGTCCCGAAAAAAACGCGTCACATTGATTAATAAATCATTTGCTAAACTATGCACCTCGTCCGCATTTCCTTCCAGGAATTCGATGTATTTTTGAACGCTTTTTATTTGCTGCAGCCGTATGCGCCGCGAAATACGGCGGATAATCGTCGGCGTTTTATAATAATTGAAGTCGCGATCACTGTTTTCATGCACCAGCGCTAAAATACGATCCACCTGTTGATCGTTCAGCTCACCGCTCAGCGCTTCATCTTCCCCATTCATGAGCTGTATATAATCCAGCATCTGCTGAGGCATTTCCTTAGGAGACAATATCGCATCCGCATAGCCACTCATAATGGCCATATTAGGCATGCCGTCAAATTTAGCTGTATTCGGCTCTTGTACGAGCACATAGCCTTTGTTCTTTTTTATAGCCTGAATACCTTTGGTACCATCACTTCCCGTACCGGAGAGGATGACGGCAATGGCCCTTTCCTGTTGGTCATTTGCCAGCGAGTCCAAAAAAATATCAATGGCGTTGTTGGGAACATTGTTGACCACTTTTTCGGCTAAGCATAAGGTCCCATTATGAATGGTCATGCTCATCCGATTAGGGATGACATAAATAGCCGCTCGCTCCACCGCCATATTGTCTTTGGCTTCCAGCACTTTCATTTGGGTATGCTTGGAAACCAATTCCACTAAAAGACTCTTATAATCGGGCGATAAATGTTGTATAATGATAAAAGATAATTGTGAAAAATCCTGTACGGCATCGAAAAAGCTATTGATAGCTTCTAAGCCACCGGCAGAGGCTCCAATGGCTACTATATAATGGGCCGTTTCTCTTATATCCTTTTTTTCGGTCATAGAAAGATGATACTGCAATAATAATAATTATTCCTGCGCATTTTTACTTAAATACTCAAATACGTAGAGTCGGATGGCGTGAGCTGCCTCTTTTTCTTCCTCTTTCCAAGGGATGGATGAGTTCTTCACCTCTTGTTTCCAAATCCGGAAGGAATTACGTGGATGATAAGTGCCGGCATCCTGCTCGAAATTCACGGCTTCGTTTGGATTTCCTCCCCAGTCAATGGTATAAGGGTGTTCAGATCTAAAACACAACAGATAATTTCCCTTGTGTTTGTCTATTTCGATGGCCAATAAACCGCTGGCCATATTCGAGTACGCTTGCGCTTCTTCAAATTCATTTGTCATACTATTACTAACAAAAACCGGTTCTAATTGCTTTTCCTGTAACCAAAAGACAAGGTTTTGTAATTGCTCTTCGGTTGGAACAGCGCCGGTGCTATAGTATTTATTGTCGTATATTAATACGGCCCCTTGCGCACTAAATAGTTTCAATAAATGATATTCGTTATCAAAAAGTGCTTTTTCAAGGGAAACTTCGCGGTATAGATTGCGAAGGATAGCATTTTTATGAGTTGAGATGGTGCTGTTGAAAGCAAAGGTCTCGGCATTTAACAGATTGGCAAGTTGTTTCGAAACAAAATCAGCCAGTAGCTCAAACTGACAGCAGGTTTCGAAATTCGGGTAGCGCGGTGTATTATGATGAAAGGAGATCAGCCCCCAAAGTGTATCATTTACGAGAAGCCGCACAGACATGCTGGCATCTACTTCCATATTATGCAGGTATTCCAAATGCACCGGTGCAACACTCCGTAGATGGCAATCAGACAAATCAACAAACGACATACTGAGTGGGTTGATAATCGGGTAAAGCTTTACCGGTTCATAATGGGAGGTCGGTATCAAGCGATAGGGGCTTTTTTTATAGAGTTCTCTTGCGCTCTTCGGAATATCGGAAGCCGGGAATTGTTGGCCTAAATAGCTCACCTTCCCGCTATGGTTTGCCTCCGCAACGACTTTTCCATTCCAATTTTCATCGAACTGATAAATCATCACGCGATCAAAACCTGAAAGTAGCTGGAATTGATGGGCCGTAGCTGATAAAAGTGTGGGCAGGTCATGCTTTTGTTCTAGCTCTGCAAAATTATACCGAAGCGCTTGATAAATTTCCAAAAAACTTTTTTCTTCGCTTGTGGGGCTTAATTCTACTAATAGATAAGGCCCTTTCATATGGATTAGCGCTAAAAATAAGCTGTCGGCCAAACGTAGACGAAACGGAATCTTTTGACTGCTGAAGTGGTTGCCGGTAAGCCTTTCAGTATGCAGCGGTTCGTCCAGCCAATCATTGATAGTGGTTCCGATAATGGCATCTAGGGGCTGATTGAATAGCGCTGCTATGTTTTCGCTTACTTGTACGATCTCCAAATGTTCCGGATCTAAAACTAAGAGATACCCATGAGGCTGAATTAAATTAACATTATGTAGGGGTATTTTTCCGCAAAATTCAGCATCATAGTTTCTGATCGTCATGTTATCGTTCTCCTGTAATTTGTAGCGCTTTTTCGTAAAAGTACTATTTAATAAATTAATTGTTGTCTCTTCCGGTTTACAAAGTACCCTTAAGGGACTAAATCGGACTTAATCATCTTAATAAAACGAAGAAGCAAAACTTTTGTTTCATCCTGTTAGGATATTTTTTTTCTTTAGACGAAACGATTTGATTGCCTATCTGCCGTTTCAATTTCGTGTAGACCGTGGTTGACGCCAAACAATAACCGGGACATTGGGTTATCTTAAAAAAGAGCTGCGATTATGGCATTGAAGGAACCGATCTTGAAGCTGCTGCGTAAAAAGTATGATCCATTATCTTTGGTGGAATTAACTTTTCAGCGTTACGATCTGATGTTTAAAACCGATGAAGAGGGGAGGCCTATTTTGCTTTTTATGGGCAAGAAGGATGCGAATGGGAATATACGGGGTGAACGATACGCTAGAAGACTTAAGTTTGACAAGGAAGGACGTCTCATTAAAGACCACTGGGATCAGAAAGGGAAAGCCACGCCTTGAGTGAAACAAGGGGCCTGGTTGCCCATTTTAGCCCCTTGTTGTTCGTTAAGCTCTTAATTTAAGATCGGAAATAAAGGAGAGGTGATTGAGATAGTCAACGATATCCTCTCTACTTTTTCCTGTTTTCTGCTCTAAACGATGAACCAGCTCGATCTCTTTACCTTCTTCATAGTATAGGTCATCTTCCGTGAGCTCACTCCATTTCGTTCTTATCTGATTTTTAATCTGTCGCCATGATCTTTTTAATTTCCATTCACTCATATGCATTTCATGTTAGGTAAACGTATAGACGTAAATTTCACTTACTTTGTTTGCAAGCTAAGAATTATTTATTTCTTTTTAGTGACGTATACTGTGATTATTTCAATAATTTACACAGGGAAGCGGTGTTTGCGTGGTATGAAACTGGTTGGTATACAGTTTTTTCACAATTGGGTCTCAATTTTTTCTTTTTAACTAACGAACTTATTACTTTTGTCTCAGTAGAATCAACCTAAATTAATCTCATGACAAAAAATCCGCTGTTAGATGAGCAAACAATCGCCTTTCTGAAAGAGTTCGCTGAAAGTATTCGTGCCGAAATTGACGCCATACAATGTACCATTGATATCGTGCAGAAACGAAAGCAAATTTCTGTTTTTCATGAACCCAAAATGACGGATGCTGCAACAGAAGAGGCGGTTTCTTCCCCAGCGAAATGGAGGAGAGGTGTTCTGGTGCCTGTTGAAAAATTCGACCCTTTCGGTAAATTGGATAGAAAAATTGCCTATGCGCTCACACGTTTAGGAACGGGCGACCGCGATGCCATTTTAAACGAAATCCATCAGGCGCAACCGGACCGGGATAAATACAAACTGGAGAACGCTTTGGCGGTGCGGATGAATTACCTCTTGAAGAACGGTTTTGTGGATGCGCAAAAAATCGGAAGAAAGTATCAATACCAATTGCTCAAGACGGACTGAAAGAAATAGCTGTATGCAAAAAGCTAATATGCTACAATAGCTTGCATACATACTACAATAGCACTATTGTTCTCGCTGATAAATTTGTCAGTATAAATCTAATCTGTTTGACTAGTAGATAATCAATAGGTGTAAAACGGCAAAGAACCTTTTTACGCATAGCTTACTGATTATCAATCTAGCAGATTGGATTGATTCAATAGGCTATGGAAAGAATTATTGCGAAATACTATATTGAAACTCCCTTTGATCCGGAAAAAGCGGCTTTGATCTTGGCGGGCGAACAATCGTCGGGTACCTTCGTGTCGGTTCCGGGTGAAACGGAAGATCTAAAGCGACGCTTTGCTGCGCGTGTGGAAAGCGTTCACCTGCTGGGATCGGTTTCACAGCCGGCCATTCCGAGCCCGAAGTTCACATCCGAACGGTATCAACGAGCTTATATCGAAATCTCCTGGTCGATAGAAAATTTTGGCTATAATTTACCGGTGCTTATTTCCACTTTGCAAGGGAATCTTTATGAGCTCAGTCAGTTCACGGGCTTAAAATTATTAGATATCCAATTTCCTACCGCCTATGTCGCTCATTTTGAGGGGCCTCGTTTTGGAGTGGCCGGTTCCCGAGCAAGTACAAAGGTGGACGGACGACCCTTGATCGGCACCATTATTAAACCGAGTATTGGCATGAGCCCTTCGGATAGTGCTAAATTGGTGAAAACCTTGGTGGAGGCCGGTATTGACTTCATAAAAGATGACGAACTGCAATCAGCAGCAGCTAACTCCAAGTTGGAAGATCGGGTTGACGCCATTATGCGTGTCATCAATACGCATGCGGACAAAACCGGGAAAAAGGTCATGTATGCTTTTAACATTAGCGATGAATTGGATAGCATGTTGTCTCGTTATGACTATATCGTTAGGGCAGGCGGGACCTGCGCCATGCTCAGTATCAATAGTATTGGCCTTGCCGGCGTAAAAAAAATATGTGATCAGGGTGCATTGGTTATCCACGGTCATCGGAATGGTTGGGGTATGCTGAATAGGCACCCCCTGCTGGGTATTGAATTTACGGCCTACCAAAAACTTTGGCGCTTGGCAGGCGTAGATCAGCTACATGTAAATGGAATTCAGAATAAATTCTGGGAATCGGATGACTCGGTGGTACAGTCCATCGAAGCTTGCTTAACGCCTTTATTTTCTCGTGAAACATTATTGCCCGTGGTATCTTCCGGTCAGTGGGGAGGGCAAGCCTTTGAAACCTACAGGCGTACGAAAACCATTGATTTATTGTACATGGCAGGAGGCGGGATTATGGCGCATCCCAAAGGTCCCGGTGGGGGTGTGGTGGCCTTGCAACAGGCTTGGGAGGGCGCGGTTAAAGGACTTTCCATGGAAGAGGCCGTTCGACTATATCCTGAATTTGCCCAATCGGTTCAAAAATTTGGTCAGCAATGGACATGGATGCAATGCAGGCCCCTTTCTTCGCCTATTATGGTGATGATTTTACCGGATCTACCGACGCCTTAGAATGTCTCAATCAGGCGGGGTTAAAAACCGTATTATTTATTGATGTGCCGAACGTTGAACAGTTGGCACGCTATCCCGGGATACAGGCTATTGGTGTTGCCGGCATGACGCGAACCATGGATCCGGTGGCTATGGGAAACGAGTTGTCGCAAGCCTTTGCTGCTTTAAAAGCATTGGGAGTTCGACATGTGCATTACAAAGTTTGTTCAACCTTCGACTCCTCGCCGCAAATAGGGAGTATCGGTACGGCCGCAGAAGTTGGGATCAGTGTCTTTAATCCCCGCCTTGTTCCCTTATTGGTGGCTGCCCCGCCTTTGGGAAGATTTTGTTTATTCGGTAACCTTTTTGCCAAAATGGGAATCGGTAGTCGAGGCGATATTTATCGCCTGGATCGCCACCCTGCTATCAGTTACCATCCCGTTACACCCATGCAAGAGGCGGATTTGCGTTTGCATTTATCCAAACAAACGGAATTACCCATTGGCTTGGTGGACATTTTATCGGTTCACCAGGGGGTGGAGGAAATTAGGATAAAAACGCAGGCATGCTTAGACCTGGGAATTCCGATGGTGCTTTTTGATGCTCTTCATCTTTCGGATTTAATGCCGATCGCCGAGGTGCTGGATGCATACGGCACACTGGAGAAACCCCTGTTTTCAATAGGATCTTCAGGCGTAGAAATGGCTTTCGGTATGTATTGGAAGACCAGGGGGGTGGCGAAACAAACGGTGGATTGGCCAGCTTTAAACCGTGTCGGAAAGCTTTTGGTACTTTCGGGCAGTTGCTCGCCTGTAACGGCGAAGCAAATCGAGTATGCGCTTCTTCATGGTTTTCGGGCAGTCGCTGTTCCTGCTTCTGCTGTTGATCCCGCTGCCGATTTACAAACGCTTATGCGCAGCTGTATAGAACAAACGCTTGCTTTTATGGAAGCGGGCTTTCCCGTAATTCTGCATACCAGTTTAGGTCAAGAGGATGAACGAATTGCGGAAACGCGTGAATTGCTGCGTCAAAAAGGATATGCCGAAACGGAGATAAGTGCACAAACAGCCCGCATTCACGGGCAAGTGTTAGGTGAAATTGCTCGCTATATTGCAAGGACTACTGATTTGGGACGTCTTGGCGTAGCAGGAGGCGATACCTCAAGCCTCATTGCGCGTGCTTTAGGAATAGAAGCAGTAGAGATGATTGCTCCGTTTTCACCCGGTGCACCTTTATGCCGGGCCTTCGCACCTAACACACCCTTGGATGGAATAGAAATTAATTTCAAGGGAGGACAAGTAGGGGATGAACATTATTTTATTAAGCTATGGGGCGCGAACGCTTCTTAAATATTTTATGATATGATACCAAAAACTTTAGGACTTATTCATACGTCGGCTACGTTGATTCCGGTATTTCAGCAACTATGCCAGCAATATTTGCCGGGCGTAAATCTCTTCAATATTGTAGATGATAGTTTGGTGAAGAATATTATTGCACGAGGCGGTAAACTTACGCCGTCCATCTCCAAGCGGGTGGCAGATTATGTCGCCTCAGCGGAAGATTCAGGTGCCGATTATATTCTGGTTACTTGCTCGTCCATCGGTGCTGCGGTAGAGGCGGCAGCCGACACTGTCAGGGTGCCGGTACTTAGGGTAGATCAACCGATGGCCGACCTGGCTGTACAGAAAGGTAAACGGATAGGTGTTATCGCAACGCTCCGAACTACCCTGGAGCCAACAGCCGACCTGGTGCAACGAAGAGCTGCCTTGCTAGGAAAGGAAATTGAAATAAATGCACGATTATGTGAGGGCGCATTTGAAGCCTTAATGGGTGGTGATGCCGCTAAACACGATGAATTAGTAGCAAAAGCATTGCGTCAACTGACGCAGGAAGTGGATGTTATTCTATTAGCCCAAGCAAGTATGGCACGAGTGGTTGATACATTAGCAGATGAAGATAAGGGGGTACCGATCTTAGCCAGTCCTCCTAATGCCATCCAATATATTGCAAACTTAGTCTAAGGATGCCCATGATGCATTTACGAAGAGCCTGTTTGGGAGTAAGTGGCATTGCCGCCCTTCTCCTATTACTTGGGATTGTGTTGCAAAACGAAGCCATCTGGCAACCTGCTGCGGTTTGTACCGCCTTGGGCCTAGCGGTGGGTATCGGAAGCATCGATATACTGAGAAATTACCAATACACAGCCTGGATTATTGTTGCAGTCGTTTCGGCCATGATTTATCCACGAGCTTTTATGCAATGGGGTGAAGTGGATTTGAGGAATAAATGGTTAATCCTAATCATTATACAGCTCGTTATGTTCGGTATGGGAATACAAATGAGCATTCGTGATTTTTCGGGTCTAGGTAGTACGGGCAGAGGAGTTTTGATTGGCTTAATCTGCCATTTTTCGGTGATGCCTTTGGTTGGGTATTTATTGACACGTTTGTTCCCTTTTGATGACGAAATCGCTGCCGGCATTATTCTCATAGGCTCTTGTTCGAGCGGTTTGGCTTCCAACGTGATGGTATACCTGGCGCGGGCAAACTTGGTTTTATCGGTAACGGTTACGGCGATGGCCACGCTGGCGGCACCTTTTTTAACGCCTTTGCTGATGCGTTTGCTGGCAGGGACATTGATTGAAGTGAAATTTTTGCCGATGATGCTGGAAATTATACAGATCGTCATCGTGCCTATAGGAGCGGCCCTGTTACATGATTACCTCAAAACGGCCAAGCCCGCACGAAAGAAGCTTGTGGTCGTCATCGGACTCGTCTGCGCCGGTTGGCTCTTCTCGCAGGTGCTATTTTTATGGGATTTATTAGCCTCGCATTTCTCGGTGCCGGCCGGCCAATCTTTGACTGTCCTGAACTTTTTTACGGGGGCATTTATTGTGGGCGGACTATATCACCTTCTTTATCTCCGCTTTAAGCGTATTGATCAGTTAGTGCCCTATGTATCGATGTTTGGCATTGTTTATTTCACCACGGTAACTACCGCTGCCGGCAGGGAGCATCTGTTACAAGTGGGGCTGCTCTTATTTTTGGCTTCGGTTTTGCATAATGGTGCTGGTTACTTCTTCGGTTACTGGCTTGCCCGCCTTTTTAAATTAGATAAAAATTCCGCCCGCACCATTGCTTTTGAAGTAGGTTTACAAAATGGTGGGATGGCATCGGGCTTAGCAGGAAGTATGGGTAAATTGGCAACCGTAGGTTTAGCCGCTGCTGTATTCAGTCCATGGATGAATATTTCCGGATCTTTATTGGCTAATTATTGGCGGAAAAGACCGGTCATTGATGAGAACGAAGAGAAGTAAATACCGCTAATTTCTTTTATGCAAAACTTTTAGCAAGAATCGGAGGTTTCTATTGGGAACAGCAAGGTGTGGCTATGACGGCTTTCTTTAACCCCATTATTAAACATAAATATACAGCTGATCCAACAGTTATAAGTTACGGTGATCGCGTCTACCTCTACACCGGGCATGATGATCCGCCTCCTGGAGTTGATGATTATGTGATGAACGATTGGTGCTGTTTTTCTTCGAACGACTTAATGAATTGGGAAGAGCATCCGACTCCACTAAAGGCGACCGATTTTTCCTGGGCTTCGGGTGATGCCTTCGCGTCTAATGTGGTGTGTCGTGATCACATTTTTTACTGGTATGTAGCCGTTTCCCATCGATCAATTTTCGGAAAAGCAATCGGTGTAGCGGTGTCCAATAGGCCAACAGGTCCATTTACCGATGCTAAAGGGTCGGCGCTGATTACCGGCGATATGTTACCCTGTCCCACAACGGAAAAGGCAAACCTGGATCCGAGTGTGGTCATCGATGACATCGGACAAGCTTATTTATTTTGGGGAAATACGACCTGTTATTACGCGAAGTTGAAGGCGAATATGATCGAGTTGGACAGTGACATCCAAGTGGTGAATGTCCCCGCATTTGGGGAAGGGGCACACGTCCTTAAGCGGAATGGATGGTATTACTTGATGTATGGTTATGGTTTTCCGGAAGACATAGCCTATGCCATGAGCCCCACCGTGCATGGGCCGTGGGATTTCAAAGGAGTTATCAATAAGATGCCCTATAACTGTGAAACGAATCGTGCGGCGACACTTGATTTTCAAGGAAAATCTTATTTTTTTTATCATAATGGAGCTTTAGAAGGAGGAGGCAGTCACAGACGGTCGGTCTGCCTCGACCTCCTTTCCTACAGGCCCGATGGCACCATCGAGCCGATTATCGTGACCCGAGAAGGAATAACAGCCGATGAGGGTTGATCTGACTTTACTTGGCACCGTCTATTGCTGACTTTTCTACTTTTCGAGCTGCAGGTGTTTTAAACTGTGCATGCTCAATTTTTAGTACAATTGGATTGGGCCATTGGTTGTTGGTGTAGAAACGTTGCCCATTGACAGCACTCACAGCGAGGCCGGCCGGGCTTGTGCTAGCTATTGTTTTTGCTGATAACCCTTCTTGGTACTCAACTAGCTCACTTTTGTAACCCAGTATACTCACTTTGGTCTGTTCACTTCCGATGATATAGGGAAGTAAGAAGTTTCTCCGGGCGCCATAGGCCCAATCGGATGGCTCTTCACGTGTAACGAATGCGTAAATAGTCTCGTCATTATTTGCTTGAGTAAACCAGATGTCGCCATCACGTATAGTTGGCAAGGGCTTGACCTCATAAATTGATTCTCTGTTGGCAAAGTTCCATAAGGCAATTTCACGAAGCAGGTTCTCTTGTTCTGTTTGCATGGATCCATTTGGTTTAGGGCCTACATTTAATAGAAAATTACCACCTTTCGCCCGAATTTCAATCAACATGTTGATAATCTCCGTACCGCTTTTATGTGGATCATTGGTGGCTTTGTATTGCCAGTCGGTGCCCATCGTATAACAGGCTTCCCAAGGACGAGGTAAGGGAGCGTCAGGAATATGCTGTTCAGGTGTTTTCATCAGATCGCGCGTAATCACCAGATCAGGATTGATACTCCAGGCATATTCGCGAAGTCCATCTCCCGGGCCGTCGATGAAAAGGATATCGATATTTCCATAATGGGTTAGCAATTCCTTCAACTGCGCTTTATCATAGTCAAATAAGGCTTTGTTATTTGCCGGATAATGCATAGGATGCTGTAAGCGACCTAAAGGAAGTTTCTGGCGATGAAGGAAATAAAAATCTTCCGGCGAAAAATAAATGCCGATAGCGATGCCTTGCTTTCGAAAGGCGTCAATAAGCTGCTTCGTGATATCCCCTTTATAAGGCGTATTCATTACATTAAAGGGCGTTGTCTTGGTATCAAACATACAGAAACCGGCATGATGCTTTGCGGTAAATACTACATATCTCATGCCTGCCAATTTGGCCATCATCGCCCATTCGTCGGGATTAAACTCCTTCGGGTTGAAAAAATGAGGAAGCTCTTCGATGTAGCGATTCACATAATCGTCCGATGCACCGGCTAGGGAGTGACTAATAACACCACCCAAGGAGACGTCTACGTTCCAATGAATAAACATACCGAAGGCTAAATCCTGAAACCAGGCAACTCGCTCCGGCTTGTTGTCTTTCTGTTGGGCATTCGCGCATAAGAGGATATGAAAAATCGCAAAAGATAGATAGAAACATTTGAGGCGAAGTTTTGAAAATAGCATCGTGTAGCGTTTTAAGATCCCGGTTTATCTTCAGAAACTAAATTAGCAAAACTTACGACTTTTTCTATAGGAATATAGAATTACTTTTTTAGGTATACAAACATTGGTTGGGGGAGATCATTACCTACAGCTAATTTTTTTTCGTGTAAGCTAAAACAATACGGATTTCTTCTTGTTTTTGAAAACATGAGCGTTAAGCATGTTCTTATTATTGTCTAACCTGATGAATAAGAGCCAACCCGTTCTAAGAATGAAGTCAAAAGATACTAATCAGTTTACATACATGAAACAAATAATCGTTGTAGAAGATGACAAAGATATAAGAGAATTAGTGGAATATCTATTGGTTAATGAACAATTTGATGTGAAAAGTTGTGCAAATGTAAAAGAGTTTAGGCAACGTATACAAGGTAATAAACCGAACCTCATTTTGCTAGATATCATGTTGCCGGATGGGAATGGTGTCGATCTTTGTCGAGAGCTCTATCGGGATGAAAAAACGAAGGACATTCCAGTCGTACTCATGTCAGCACACGGTAGGCGCAATTTAGTTGAAACGGAGCATTGTGTGCGCGATTTTATCGAAAAACCTTTCGATATCGACCATTTCATTAATACCATTAATCACTACAGTGTGTAATTGACTTTAAACAATTCCACGGTTTTTCCCAAGTCATTTTTTTTAAAGAAAGAAACTACAATGACTATTATTTTGTTACTATGACAGTATTTAATTGTTAGTTAAATTTGAAACATGAAGATTGCTGTCGTAGATTATAATCCGATCCATCGGGAAGGCGTAAAAAAGACCCTCGAAAAACACGATTTAGACGTTGTATTTGCCGGGCAACACTTGGATGACTTACCGAAGAGCACGGAATTACTGCTTTGTTTTGTGGATCAGTACGGAAATCAACGATGGCAAAATTGCATTCAGCAAGCGGTTGCCTCCGGATTGAAAGTAATAGTTTATGATATTGCTTCGAACCTACAAAGACCAGCCCTGTTTAAAAAACTAGGTGCGCATGGTTATCTTTCCAGTACGTTTAATTTAGATGATTTTCCGCAGGTTTTAAGGGTTGTTAAAAAAAACAACTTTTTTATCGATCCATCTTTACCCTTTTTGTTTTTTGAACGTTTGGCACCTTACGAAAATTATTTGGATGCATTTAATCCTAACGTTGCCTTAACCGATCAGGAAAATGAGGTACTGGATCTATTAATCGAGGGTTATACTACAAAGGAAATCTCGAAACGTTTAACAAGCAATAAAAGATTGATCGATGAGACAAAAGAAAAAATTTTTGCGAAGATAGGTGCTGTAGACAACTTGAGCCTGATATTGTATCGCATTTGTAGCCGGCTTTAGAAAGAACTTTCGCGACTCGGTTTTTCACTTCGATAAATGGCTTGCACCCAACTGGACTTCCCGCAATTTTTACAGCTTGTATCTTTGCCCTGATCCAAGCCACAGTAAGCGCAGACGGTTTGATCGGTAAGCTGAAAGCGATGTAGGTAAGCCGTATCGTTCGCAGGAATAATGGATAAACCGGCGAGGTCGTCTTCATTTTCAATTAAGGTAAAGCTGCCGTTGGGCTCAATGTAAAGTCTTTTCACCTGACCTAGATGAACGATATGCTCGGAACGCAATTGTGCAAAAACGCGTTCTCGGGTCAATGTAGTGCTTCTTATATTTTGCAGGCATAGGACTCCGTTTTCAACCAACGTATCGATATTACCTTGACTAATGCGCTCGAATTTTTCGCTCTTACTGGCTCGCTTGGCGATTATACGGCCAAAAAAAACGACTACGATCGCGATAATAATGGCTGGGAGAATACCTCGTTCCGGTGACTGAATGGGAACCCCAATAGCAGCGGCTAAGGTGACAAGGGAGGCCTGTTCGGTGCGACTTAACTGGCCTGCCATACGACTGCCGATTAGACGGAAGCCGATCATAAGGATCGCATAAATAACAATGGTGCGGATAACGATTTCAATAAAGAAGGCACCTGGGGCCTCTCCTATAAATACTCTCAGCCAGTCGCCAAGTTGAATGTCTTCTTTTTTCATCGGATATTAAATAATGGCTTGGATAAATTCGGTAGCTCCACAGTTGGCACAGGGATCTTGTTGGGTCCTACTTACCTTGCCACAGCTGCAGCAAGCGTAATCACCGTCGTTGTATTGTGTATCGGATAAGCGCAGGTCATTTAGTGGATAAAGGGATAGGCCCGCTCTTTTACCCTGATGTTGATAAACGCTAAAGAGTCCGCAGGCTTCTAAATAAACGCGATCCACTTGCCCTAAATTGAATATTTTCTGATTTCGGAGTTTGGAAAATAATTGCTGCCTGGAGATATTCATTTTTTGCAGCGTTGGTAAATCGATTATTCCGTCTCTTACGAGTAGGTTTACTTTTCCTTGTATAACATCCTCCGCCTCGTGATTTTTATACGAAAGATAATTAAGGCCCCGTAGAAAAGCGACCGCGAGCAGCAGTATGATTATCCCTTGTACAATTCCTCGATCGGGGATTTGCATAGGCACAGCCACAATGGCACCCATGGTAATCATCACCGCCATTTCCGCTATCGTCAACTGCCCCGTCATGCGTTTTCCTAATAGTTTGAGGACAAGCAATAAGGCCAAATAAATAATAATCGTCCGTATGAACACTTCTAGCATAAAGGCCGCGGGCGTTTCTCCAAATAGGATACGTTGTATGTCCGTCAATTTTATTTCTTCTTTCTTCATAGGATCGCGCTTGTGCCCTTGGTTTACCCTCAGAAGAAATTCAAAACATTGGCCAAATTACTGCAGTTAGTTGGCAAGCTCATGGTGCGACGGGAGCCAGCGCTCTTACTTTTTAATTGTTTTGATTTATATACAACAATGAGGCAAGAAAGCGACAGACATCTACTTTTTGTTGTACCATCGAAATCCATATCCGAAGAGGTTTATACATTGGCGCTGTTACGCAGGTTCTACCCTGTTAGCAGCATCCGCGTTTGATTTTTAGCTCTTTTTATGGTGATGTGGCTGTGAATAGGAGGGTGGATCACTGGCAGGAAAGCTCTGTTCGATCTCATCGTCTAACTCTTGATCCATTTTCTTCTTCGCCTCTGCCTGTTGCCTTTTTTCTTCGTTTTCAGCGTCGACCGCTTTTTTATCCTTTTTCATAACTTAATTTTTTCCGATAGCAACAATCTGCTACCCTTTAGTAACAAGCTATAAATGATACAGTTTTGGAAAAAGGATAAAGAGCCCGAACAAAAAGTAAAGGATACCTGGAGACGATGTTAGGCCTTGGAAATCTATTTGACGTCATACGGGCGAAAATAAATTCCACTGATAAGTGGTAGAACAATCGGGTTTGTTTTCTGTTTATTTAAAGCCGATCTTTTTGAGAAGTGAACGTAGGCATCGGCGGGCTAATCGTGTATGTAGCTTAAAAAAAGATATGAGCGCAAACAATGCAATTGAAAGAGTAAACCACTCGTTAACACTCGAAGAAGATCTATCCTTGCATATAAAGGGATGGAAGACCCAAAAAGTGGGTGGTCTGCTCATCTTGATTTTAATGATTTTGACAGCTCTTGGGTTGTTCGGTGAAGGGCCCTTAAGTGCCCGAAAAATAGTAAACGGGGATATCACAGTGGAGTATGAACGTTATCTACGGTATCAGAAAGAGATGGATGTTAGCCTTCGTCTTTCGAATCAAGCCAATGTGCAGGTAGCTATTCCAATTGAATACCTCGATTGTTTTAAAATCGAAAAGATAGTACCGGAGGCAAATGAGAGCATCATTTCCGACGGAAAGGTCGTTTATACTTTTAACGTTGATAAAACGGGGGAAACTATTCTCCATTTCTATTTGCATGCACAAAAACCGGGGAGCGCAAAGGGAACATGGGAAGTTAATCACCACAATTTTCAAATCAATCAGTTTATTTATCCTTAAATACGATGAATCCAATTATACGAGGTATTGCCATTTATCTCTTCTTGCTGGTACTTTTTCGGGTATTGGGCAAACGTAGTTTAGCAGAGACGACAACTTTTGATTTTGTTTTGCTATTAATTATAGGAGAAGCTACGCAACAAGCGTTGTTGGGCGAAGATTTTTCAATGACGAATAGTTTGATTCTCATTACGGTGCTGATCGGGCTCGATATGATTTTGGGCAAATTTAAGGGGCGTTTTCCACGGTTGGATAAGATGCTGGAAGGGACACCCCTGATATTAATTGATCAAGGTCAACCTTTGAAAGAGCGAATGAAGCGAGCAGGTGTGGAAGAAGAAGATATTATGGAAGCAGCTCGTCTTAATCATGGGCTGGAACAGTTGAACCAAATAAAGTATGCCGTTTTAGAAAGAAACGGAAGTATTTCTATTATCCCATTCACTGCTCAAAGCTAATTAAGTCATTCGTTGGTTTGCCACCTGATCGTATTTACAACAGCTGCTTCTGAATTCGTTGTACAAAATCGTGAATATCAAATGGTTTTTTGATAAAATCCTCTGCGGGGCATTTACCATCGCCCATGAGTTGATGGTGCGCCGACATAATAATGATGGGTATATGTGAGGTAGATTGATTGGCTTTCAGTTGGTTGCATATGTCAATCCCGTTTCCGTCAGGCAACATCACATCCAACAAAAAGAGATCGGCGTGATTATCTTGAACATCCTTCCAAAAACTCTCTGCCCGTGCGTGGCTTTGAACGGCTAATTTCTCTTCTACTAAAATGTATTCGATGATTTCGCGAATGTCGGCATCGTCCTCAAGAATAACAACTTTCTTTTCCATAAAATGGGCTTTGTCTTTAGCTTATAGTTTTGCAACAATAGCTGCGCCATTATTCTCAACACAAGCCTGAATTCTACAGAATGTGTAACAAGTGTGTAATTAAGTCGTTGACCGGTATCGGTTTTCACTTAAGATAAATAGGCTCTTAATTCATAACCGTGGCAATATTTTGGACACAATGTTCAATAAAAATGGGAGCGAGCAAAGATAGCATAGGAGCTATTTTAGTTGACGAAATGGGCGGCCCCGGGAGTTCCCTGAGCATTTGATATGCTAAATGAAATTTTCAAAAACTTTAAGCGATTTAGGTCGTTGTTTTAATATCTACTTTAAAAACATGCAGTTATGGCAAATTTTGGAACGCCCGACGAAGGGCAACACACAAAGGAAATCGAAAATCAAACGGCAAAGATCCCATCGACAGTTTTTTTGGCAGCTGCTGTCGTTTCGATGGGCGCATCGTTAACCTTAAAATGCATGGGATGCAAGCATAGTGCTCTTTTCGTAGGGCAATGGGCGGCTCCTTTCCTACTTTTAGGGATTTACAACAAAATCGTGAAAACGTCCGGTAATGATTAAGAGATGCCAAAAGGCCTGGACATTACCGGGCCTTTTTTATGCTCTTTAAGACCGACTCGGCCTCTACCTCGGTTATGTGGAAACGCGTGGAAACATAAGCCAAACCCAAGCAATACTGTTCATTGCCTTGATAAATAAACACATCAATTTGCTAATTAGGACACTGCATCCATACCAAAATCGATGCGTTGTTTTTTACCTACCCTGTATGGTGTAATAGAACGCAAACGGAGATTGGCAACATATTGGTTTACTTATAAAGGAATAACCATAAACATTTAGGGAAATGAAAAAGCATGAAAAAGAACCAACACCGAAACCCACCCAGTTTGATGTGGATGAATCGGTCGGGGATTCCGCATTAGCGACGGAAAAGGAAGGTAAGAAGGAACCAAAGTCGTTCGATGAAGATGAATCGATCGGCAATAGTAACATGGATAATAAAAAAAGGAACAAGTAAAGTGTTGATATTATGAACGATAGAGAAAATACAGGAAGATACGCCTTAATTACCGGCGGGACCAGCGGTATTGGCTTGGAGCTGGCAAAGTTGTTTGCAGAGAATGATTACAATTTAGTGTTGGTGGCTAGAAACGAGCAGGAGCTGGTTCAGACTGCCGAAGAATTACGTACTAACGGAAGAGAGGTTATTACGGTGGTCGCCGACTTCTTTAACCCGGATGCTCCCTTTTCTGTATACGAGGAAGTGAAGGCTTATGGCATTGATATCGATGTGTTGATAAACAACGCCGGACAAGGGGTGTATGGAAAGTTCATAGAAACGGAATTGCAGCGCGAGTTGGACATCATACATCTAAATATTAGTGCTTGTGTCGTGCTCAGCAAATTTTTTGTCAAGGATATGGTACAACGAGGTTATGGTAAGATCTTAAATTTATCGTCAATAGCAGGCAAAATTCCCGGCCCTTATCAGGCGGTGTATCATGGTACTAAAGCCTTTGTTCATTTCTTTAGCGAGGCAATCCGTAGCGAATTGAAGGATACCGGCGTGACGGTAACGTCGCTATTACCCGGAGCAACCGATACCGATTTCTTTAGGAAAGCAGATATGGGAGAATCAAAGATTGTCCAAGAGCAGGAGTTGGCAGATCCAGCTTTCGTTGCCAGAAAAGGCTACGAGGCGCTCATGAAAGGAGAAGATATGGTGGTCGCCGGATTTAAAAACAAAATGCAAGTCGCCATCGGAAACTTAAGTACGGACGAAGCGGCAACGGAGCGAATGGGTAATATGCAAAAACCGACTGACCAATAAATTGGTGCCGCTGTTCTAAAAAAAAATCACGTCTGTCTTCTTTATAGATCATGCTTAGTGGTAGCGGCCTTGTATTGGACGCAGAAGAAAGATTTGACTAAGGGCACCTATGGTGTGCGCCTCTATTGGAACGATTTTGGCAATAGCTTACCTACCTGTTACTTATAAACATGAATAAACTTTCTTTAAGCGAACCACCTACACGGCCGCGAGGCGGCATTCGGTGGAAACCGATTGGTGACTCAGGCTCGTTAGACGTAGACCCGCGTCTAATGATTCTGGATATCGATTATACAGCGGCTAAATTACTTAATTGTGATCAAAGGAGCGTTAGAGGATATAATGTCTGGGATGTCTTATGTGCCTCCTTGCCTGCCTATCATCATCAGGTGGTGAATGCAGCGATCACGAACAGGGAAAGGCGTGTTATTCGCACCCGATTAAGTGGAACGAATGTTCCTGTTTTTCTAACAGTAGTACCTAAAAGCAATGGCTGCATGAACATTATGGTATCAAGAATTTCTTAAGATTAGATGCAGTTCGCACGTAAACCCAAAAATAATGGTGCTTAAAAAAGAAACAACGAAAAATGAAGCTGTTCTAAACCTTACCGCTTCGCTTAGAGCAGCCTTGGAAGGAGACGGTGTATTTCAGTCGCTTGTGAAGGAAGTGAAGTTATTGGCTTCTAATAAGGAAGGGATATATAGATTGGAGCAAGTGCTTGTCGATCACGAAGGACAGCTAAAGGAAGTTGTTTTTGATGGCAAACATTATAGATAAATAAATTTTCTTCTAAATTGTAAAGTTTAGTGCCACCACGTTGTCGAGATGACATCGTGGTTTTTTTTGCCAGATTAACGACAATAAAAAAATATAGGTTACCTACCCGCAACTGTAATAATGGTAGGATTCTTGTTTTTATCTATGTGACGTGTTGTTTTTAGTATTTTTTCCAAAAGCCCTTTGCTGTCGTGAGATAACAAAGGGCTTTTTATCGATAATTTGATACGGTACCATACGCAAAGCTTTATTGAGCTAAGCCGCGCATAGCAGATTATTCGTCATATTGATATTTCAACACAATCACAGCGAGCGGAGGTAATATTAGGGACAAAGAATGTGTCCGACCATGATAAGGAATAGGGGCAGTTTCAATAATTGCATCGTTTAACACATCGCTTCCATGATATTTGAGATTGTCTGAATTAAGGACTTCACTATAAAATCCTTTTTTGGGTGCACCTATGCGGTAATTTTTACGCACTACGGGCGTAAAGTTAGCTACAAATAAAAGACTATCATCTTGCTCATCACTTTTTCTAATCCAGCTGATAACACTGTTAACGGCATCGTCTATTGCATTCCACTCAAAACCCGCGGGATCATAATTGTGTACATGCATCGCCGGTTCGGTTTGATAAAGCTTGTTTAAGTCCTGAATAAACGCTACGAGCCCCCGATTGGGCGCTCCAAGAGATTCGTCCCAGCTTAAACCATCATCGTGTTTCCATTCGTGCGACTGACCAAACTCAGCACCCATATAAATCATTTTTCCGCCCGGATGTCCGTACATGAAAGCGTATAATAAACGAAGGTTAGCAAATTGTTGCCAGGCATCGCCCGGCATTTTCTTTAACAAAGATGCTTTTCCATACACTACTTCGTCATGCGATAAAGGAAGAATAAACTTTTCTGAATAGGCATAAACCATGCTGAAGGTTAATTGACCTTGATGATAACGACGATAAAGAGGGTCTTTTTGAAAGTAAGATAGGGTATCATGCATCCAACCCATCATCCACTTGAAATCGAAACCCAAACCGCCAAGCTGTACGGGGGCTGTTACTCTAGGCCAAGCGGTTGACTCTTCTGCGATTGTAAAGGCCCGTGGACAATATAGATGCACGGCCTCGTTTAGCTCTTGCAGAAATTGAATAGCTTCTAAATTTTCCCTACCTCCATACTTATTCGGAATCCACTGGCCTTCGACTCGCGAATAATCGAGGTATAACATAGAAGCAACGGCGTCGACACGTAGGCCATCAATGTGGTACTTTTCTAACCAAAAGAGGGCATTGGAGATCAGAAAAGAACGCACTTCGTTTCGATCGTAATTAAAGATGCTACTTTTCCAGTCGGGATGGAAGCCTTTCTTGGGGTCGGCGTGTTCGTAGAGGTGGGTGCCATCAAAATAGCCTAAACCGTGCTCGTCTGTTGGAAAGTGTGAGGGTACCCAATCCAGTATGACACCGATATCGTGCTGATGCAACGTATCTACGAGATACATAAAGTCTTGTGGCGATCCATATCGACTGCTTGGTGCGAAGTAGCCCACAACCTGATAGCCCCAGGAGCCATAAAACGGATGTTCCATCACGGGCATAAACTCGACATGGCTGAATCCAAGTTCCTTACAATAAGTTGGTAGTTCTGAAGCCAACTGGCTATAGCTTAAAAAGCTTGTGGGATCATCGTTGTGGCGTTTCCATGAACCAATATGCGTTTCATAAATTTTCAATGGAACGGTGAAGATATCGGTGCGCCTTTGTTTTTCTAGCCACGACTCATCCTGCCAGGCATAGTTTAAGTGGGCAATTCGTGATGCCGTCCGCGGCGGTTCTTCCCAAGCATACGCGTAGGGGTCGCCTTTTTCCACTTCGTAGCCATTGTATCCTTTAATATAGTATTTGTAACACTCACCTTCCAACCGATCGGGAATGAATAGCTCCCATATTCCGGAATCATCAGGTCTTCGTCCCATCGGATTAGCCGTTCGATCCCAATGGTTAAAATCGCCGACAACGGAAACTTGTTCGGCATTGGGCGCCCACACAGCAAAGTGAACTCCTTGTGCATCCGTTTCGCTGACAAGATGAGCGCCCAACTTACCATAAAGCTGGTAATGTTTGCCCTCCTTAAACAAACTGAGATCAAAGGCGGTGAAACGTGACTTAGGGTCGGTATGCGGAGCGGTGTTCATGATCGTTGATTTTATGCCTTAAACTTCTTTTAAAATGGATTTAATGCCTCGGAGCGGAACTAGTACCCAGTCGGGACGATTGTTAATCTCATAATTCAGTTCATATACGGCCTTTTGTAGCAAATATACGTCCATCATGATTTGTAGATCCTCCAACCGGGTTGGTATAAATGCTGCTTCATTAACCTTGTCAAGGTAGGCACGCATGAAAAAGCCGCTCATATAGTGGTACCATTGCTCGATAAATGGAGTTAGCGTTTTGATGTCGTCCTCTCGGATCTGGTTATCAAGAAGCAGGCTGCCGAAGGCAGCGTAGTGTAAGGAGCGCAACATACCGGCTACGTCACGTAAGGGCGAAAACTTCAAGCGCCGTTCACTATAACTTCGAGCCGGCTCGCCTTCAAAGTCGAGTATTAAAAAATCTTTGCCCGTAAAAAGTACCTGACCTAAATGGTAGTCTCCGTGAATTCGGGTTTTGACAGCATCTATTCGATGCTGATAGATACGTTTCATGGTACTGAGGACTCTCTCGCGGAGTAACAGCACTTCTTTTGCTTCTTCCTGAACCTCTGCACTTAGGTTTTCCATATTTTTTTGAAGACTCTGAAAGCTTGCTCGCACCAGTGATTGGAGTGAGGAATATAGGGAGCGCTGGTAATGGAGCGAAAAGGGCTCAGGTTTAAATTCGGGTAGTTCCGTTGGTTTTGCTAAAGCGAGATGCATTTCGGCAGTTCTTATACCTAACAGCTTTACCAATTCTGCAAGGTTGCCTTCCAGCAGCAATTTCATGTTGTTGGGTATCTCATCAAAATTTAAGGGAAGTAATAGCTTTCCCTTTACTTCTTCCAGCAGTGAATTGGGATCAGCGTGAGACAATACCCTTTCATTGAAATCGTTTAAGCGATCGAGCATATAAGTCCATCCATCACTGTTGCTTACGGCCATTTCCTGCATCATGGCTAAAACCATCGTATGGCCTGATTTAAATTCCCATTGTATTCTACCTAAATAAGCGGGGACGTGCTTGAACCGAGCCGTTCCCGAAAGATAGGCGATCATTTCCACGTCGGGATTAATGATTGCGTCGACCTTTCGATAGATTTTAAGATAAAACGTATTATCGTAAATAATAGAAGTATTGCTCTGCTCTGCACTCAATACACGAGGCCTGGGCCTTGGATTTTCCTTGATATGTTTTTTTACTTTTTTGTTTCCCAAAAAGCTTATTTGTCCGTTTTTTTGACCTATGTGTCGGTTACCAACCATATTGGCGATGATGGCATGCTGCAACTCAATTCCATAAATGGCGTCATAAAGAACGCCTTCCGTGTGGCCTACTTTCAAATGGGCGATTACTGATTGCGGGCAATTGTCTTGTAAACGATAGGAAAATTGCCCCTTGCCGAAAGCTACAGGCAATTGATAGGTTTCCGGTAAGCCATCATGATAGGATACCTCGATAAGCAATAAAAAGGCGGTTCCTTCTTCCAAACCAATAGTAGCGTGATCAATGATTCGGAAATTTTCAGGTCCCTTGCCTTTCCCTCCAAACCAACGTAATTTCATGATGTAATCCGGTAGAATACGGTTTTCCAGTTGTTCGATAACAGGCTCGTCTAACAGCTCTTTCCACTCGTCTATCTCGATTAAATGTAATCTTGCTTCATCCGCCAGCTCGGGATGTGCTTTTTCGAGTAAGAACACTTGACTTGCATAAGGGCCTAATGTGAAAAAATAGGGTATATCTTCCTTTATGACAGGGAAGCGGTTGCGACTTAGAATTTCGATCGGGGCAAACCCTTTGTAAGTCTCTAGAAATAGCTCCGCAGCCTGCGAGAAGCGGGACAAATTGGCCACTACGAGCATAATTTCATTGTCATATGTTCTTGTAAAGGCTAAAATTTTAGCGTTTTCCGTGTACACGAATTGAATGTCGCCACGACCAAAAGCCTTATACTTTTTACGAGTGCTGATCATTCGTTTCATCCACCAAAGTAGAGAAGAGGTGTTGCGCGATTGTAATTCAACATTGACTGATTCATAGTGATATTCAGGGTCTAGAATGAGCGGGAGGTACAATCGTTGCGGATTAGCTTCAGAAAAGCCTGCGTTACGATCGGGATGCCATTGCATAGGGGTACGAACACCGTCTCGGTCGCCCAAATAGTAATTGTCGCCCATGCCTATTTCGTCTCCGTAATAGATTACGGGAGTACCCGGTAATGAAAACAATAAGGCATTAAGCAATTCAATTTTCTTTCGATTGTTCTCTAATAAAGGGGCTAATCGGTGCCTGATCCCTAAATTAATTCTGGCTACAGGATCCTTGACATAAACCTTGTACATATAATCACGCTCTTCGTCGGTTACCATTTCCAATGTAAGTTCATCGTGGTTCCGCAGAAAAATTGCCCACTGGCAAGTAGGAGGGATGGAAGGCGTCTGTTCAAAAATATCGGTCAGAGGATATCGGTCTTCCATCTGTAATGCCATAAACATCCGCGGCATAATGGGGAAATGGTAATTCATGTGGCATTCGTCTCCCGCTCCAAAATAAGCGGCAGAATCCTCCGGCCACATATTGGCTTCCGCTAAAAGAAGGGTGCCTGGGTAATGCAGGTCTATGTGCTCCCGTAGTTTCTTTAAAAAGGCATGGGTTTCGGGTAGGTTTTCGCAATTAGTGCCGTCTCGCTCAAAAAGGTAAGGGACAGCGTCCAATCGAAAGCCGTCTACTCCCATGGCGCACCAATAATTTAGAATATCGAACACTTCCTTTTGCACCAAGGGGTTGTCGTAATTAAGATCAGGTTGATGATGAAAGAATCGATGCCAATAGTATTGCTGAGCAATTGGATCCCACGACCAATTGGAACTTTCGAAGTCTTGAAAAATAATCCGTGCATCGGCGTACCGATTGGGATCATCGGTCCACACATAATAATTTCGAAGTCCGGAGCCTTTAGGAGCTCTTCGCGCTCGTTGAAACCACGGATGCTGATCCGAGGTATGGTTGATAACGAGCTCAGTTATTACCTTTAGGCCGCGTTTATGTGCCTCTCTAAGAAGGCGTTTAAATTTTTTGATGTTACCGTATGCCGGATTGATGTTATAATAGTCGGCTATGTCGTATCCATCATCTCGAAGGGGCGAAGGATAAAATGGGAGTAACCAAATGGCGGTAATACCTAAGTCCTGTAAATAATCAAGTTTTTGAAGCAGCCCTTCAAAGTCGCCCACCCCATCGCCATTTCCATCGCGAAACGCTTTGATGTGCAACTCATATATGATGGCATCTTTGTACCAGTGAAGTTGGTTGTCTAATTGGCCGTTTTTCATAACAATTTATTGAGTTACATAAAAAATATGGGCAGGCATGAGGTAAGGATTCAGTTCTATATAATTCCATTCGCCAAACCATTCATACTTGTCTCCGCTTAGCAGATCGAATAAATGATAGGGCTTATCAGCATCTAAATGAAGGGCCGATAATGGAATCTTAACGAAGGCTCCCTGGCTATTGAAAAGATCAAGGTTCACGGCAATAATTAACCGGTCCTGCTTGCGTTGATCCGTTTTTACATAACAGATCAACTGGTCATTTTGTACCTCCGCAAACTCAATATTATACGTGTTTTGTAATGCGGGGTGCAGTTTCCGGATCCGGTTAAGTCGTGCAATGATTTCGCCTATCCGCGTATGTGCGTTCCAGTCCCAATGCTTTATCTCATACTTCTCATTGTTTGTGTATTCTTCTTTTCCCGGATGCGCTTCATTGAGACCAAATTCGTAAACCGGGCCGTAAATGCCATAATTGGCAGAAAGCGTTGCTGCGAGGATGGCACGCATGATATGGGCATTTTCTCCACACTCACTTAGCATGGGGGGTAAAATGTCGGGCGTATTAGGCCAAAAACATGGCCTAAAGTAGTATCGCATATCAGTTTTTGTGAGCTCATACAGGTATGTTTCGAGCTCCCATTTGGTGTTTCGCCAGGTAAAATAAGTATACGACTGATTGAAGCCTCCTTTTGCCAATTGCTCCATAATGCGTGGTCGGGTGAAAGCCTCTGCTAGGAAGATAGTTGCCGGGTGGTCTTTCCGAATTTCCGGTATCACCCATTCCCAAAAGGCGAGTGCTTTGGTGTGCGGATTATCAATACGGAAAATGCTAATCCCGATAGCAATCCAGTAGGATAGGACACTCTTTAGTTCGCTCCATAGATTTTGCCAGTCGGATGTCTCAAAATCGAAAGGTAGGATGTCCTCATAGCGTTTTGGTGGGTTCTCAGCGTATTGGATGGATCCATCAGGTCGCCATTTAAACCAGTTGGGATGGAGCTGCACATAGGGATGATCGGGGGCGCATTGAAAAGCGATATCCATGGCTATTTCGATATCATATTTCTTGGCTGATATGATTAGTTCCTGGAAGTCTTCTAAGCTGCCCAGTTGCGGATGAATCGCTTTATGTCCGCCATGTCGATTACCGATTGCCCAAGGTGACCCGGGTTCTTCCGGATTAGCGATAAGTGCGTTGTTCTTTCCTTTTCTTTTCACTTCACCGATGGGATGAATAGGAGGGAGGTAAAGCACGTCAAAGCCCATTTTTGCGATTCTCGGTAATAGCCGCTTGACGTCTTGGAAGCTTCCATGTTGTCCCGGTATCTCAGCGGTGGATCGTGGAAAAAGCTCATACCAGGTGCTAAAACCAGCCTTTTGACGTTCTGCCTCAATTTTGTAAACTTGGGTGATAGAAGTAAAGGGCTCTAAGCGGTACTGCCGCATAATGGGTAATGTCTCCTCCTTTAATGTCTTTAGTAAATCCTTTTCTATTGCGCCTTGTCGCAAAACCGCTCCCCACTTTTGCAGTTCGGGGAGCAATAAAGGAAGTTCGGTTGTGGCCTCTTCGAGCAGATTTGCGCCGATTAGCAAATCAACGTAAACATCTTGTTCGGCCTCTACCTTCTTTTGCAAGCCATTGATCCAGGAAGCATAGTGATTGACCCAAGCTCTTATACAGAAAAAGTAAACACCTATCGCGGGAAAGCGGAAGGTTGCTGCCCAATGATCATTGATCACATGCTGCATGGCAACCTCCTGCCACTCGTTTGCATGCTGCGCCTTTATGAAAAGGCTTGCAGATACTTGGTCGTGTCCGTCAGCAAAAAGATCAGCGGTAAAGGAAGTTTCATCATTTATCACTGCTTTTGAGGGATAGGTACCATTATCGATAGTGGGCATCACGTGCGTGATATAAACCCTTTGCCGACCCATTATATTATCCATATATCCATCCCCATTGAAATTAAAATCTATACTATTCAATGGTGCATCAGAATAGTGCCGGTATCCTTAAAAAGATATAACTCAAAAAAGATTGGTGTTTTTTAGTGCGATAACGTTCCACGCATGTAGGCACCGTCGGGATGAATGAACGTGTTGATGATATAGTGTGCATTTGGAATGATTTTTATATGGTACTGAAAAACTTACACTACTATAGCATAGAAGATGCATGTGTCATATGGTCGACGCCGCCAAAGGAATAGCCTGATGAAGCTAATCAACACAGGTCCCTACATAGTTGTTCAATACTGTTTAATTAAGGGCTTGCATATGCTCGCAAGACCTGTCAATCATGCTTTTGCTTGGAGAGATTCTTGTATATAAAAAGGAAAAGCAACGAATGATCGTAGACAAATTAAGACCCGGTGATCACATCCAAATCATCGCCCCTGCACAGAGCTTAATGCCCAAATTAACGCAAGAGATGCGTATTCGGGGCGTGAAGAGGTTAGAGGAATTAGGTTTAACGGTAAGCTTTGGAGATCACGTCCATGAAATAGATGAGTTTGGATCAACAACCATAGACAATCGCTTAGCGGATCTACATCGAGCTTACGAAGATAAATCGGTGAAGGCAATTTTAGCGGTATCCGGAGGAACAACATCTAACCAGTTATTGCCCTATATAGATTATAAATTGTTAAAAGACAACCCTAAAATTCTTTGTGGTTTGTCAGATATCACGGCTCTAATAAACGCCGTCTATGCTAAAACCGATGTAGTGACCTACTACGGCCCTCATTTCAATATGTTGAGTGCGGGAGAAGATCTTGGTTTCTCTCTCGATTATTTTCGCGCATGTCTTTTTGACGATAAGCCGATAAGCCTTAGCCCTTCGCTATTTTACTATAATTCTATATGGGAACATGAACAGTTGGATAATCCCGGTTATTGGGTAATTAATGAAGGAGATGTGGAAGGGAAAATTCTGGGAGGGAATTTCTTAACTTTTAACTTTTTACAGGGCAGCGAGTATCTGCCTGATACAAGTGACAGTATCTTTTTTTTGGAAGACAACGGTCCGGAAGATTATAAAAACGTTCAAAACCAGTTGCAAGCGCTTCTCAATCAACCTAGCTTTAGTGGGGTAAAAGCGCTCGCTATTGGTCGGTTTAAACAGAACTCGATGATGACCAAAGAGATTCTTACGAAAATTATCAAGACAAAAAAGCAACTCGACGGTATTCCGGTTATTGCCAATATCGATTTTGGCCATACCCTTCCAATGATAACCATTCCAATTGGAGGGCGCGCTCGTGTCATAGCCGATCCAACGAATCCCGTGATTGAATTACTGATACATTAAGTTGTGATCGCCATTACACCGATTCAGGCGATTCGTATGCGAATACTAAAATTTAAAAGGCATCGCTATGGTAATTTTAGGACATAGAGAAAACCTTGCCGGGAAATGGGGTGACCGAATCGTATCAGGCTGGAATAGGATACGATACTGATTTCCGTATTATTCAATTAAACGATAAAAATGAAGATTCGAGGCATGGATCATGCGTATACTTCTGATATAAATAAAATTTGCCTATGAAAAAGTATTTGATTTTTGCGTTTGTGTATTTGACGATAAGCCATTTCGTCTTATCGTGCAGTGATGATGATGACACCAACCCGGTGATGATGGATAACCAAACTTTTGTTTCGACGGCTGCGAGCAGCAATCAGTTTGAAATTATGGCAGGAGCGCAGGCCGTTGAAAAAGGAAGTGCTGAAGCCGTGCGAAGTTACGGAGAGCATATGGTGAACGATCACGGGAAAGCGGGTGAAGAGTTAAAAGCAATAGCGGAGACGCAGGGCTTTACGGTGCCCATGGAACTTGCAGCGAAGGAAAAGGCGAACCTAGACCAGCTGACACCACTTACGGGAGAAGCTTTTGACAAAGCTTTTGCGCAGATCATGGTGAAATCGCACGAAGAGGCGGTTTTGTTATTTTCCGAGGCAGCGAGTCAGAGCGGTGTACCGAACAGTGCTTTGAGGACTTGGGCGAACGAAAAATTGCCAACCCTTGAAGCGCATTTGGAAGATGCGAAAGCTTTGAATACTCAAATTAATCCCTAATTTCTTTCTAATTCTTCAAGTCGGAGGAGCACCGCCAAGTGCTCCTTCTTCGCTTAAAAAAATTAAAGTACATGATGAAAAAGAGTAATGATGGTAAGTTTATACCGATGACATCGGTCAATAGCAATAGCGGACAAGAAGTCACCAAGGATGTTTTTTACTATACCAATCAAATTGTTAATATCGTCATGATTGGTGAGGTTGGAAAAGAAGGATGGGTTTTGGTGGATACCGGTATGCCGAAGTGTGCAGACGAAATGATAGCGGTGGCTCGATCTCGTTTTGACGAACATCCTCCGGCAGCTATCGTGTTGACCCATGGGCATTTTGATCATGTGGGAAATGTAGTCGACTTATTGACCCATTGGCCCGATGTGCCGGTTTTTGCGCATCCCTTGGAATTCCCTTACTTAACAGGGCTACAGGACTATCCAGAGCCGGATACTTCAGTGGAAGGGGGTATGTTGGCGAAATTGGCGGCCATTTATCCACATGAATCGATCGATATTAAGGAACGACTGTTCCCTTTACCGGAAGACGGCCAAGTACCTTTTTTATCGGATTGGCAATGGATACACGTACCGGGACACGCTCCGGGTCAAATAGCTTTGTTCCGAGAAGGAGATCGTCTTTTATTGTCTGCCGATGCCATTGTGACGGTAAGGCAAGATGCACTCTATAAGGTGTTGATGCAAAAAAAGGAGATTAATGGGCCACCGCGATATTTGACGACTAACTGGAAAGCAGCCTATGATTCAGCCGTAAAGCTACAACAGCTAAGGCCTGCTCTCTTAATTGCCGGACATGGTGAGGCAATGGAGGGAAAGGATTTAACCATGGGTTTGAGTCGTTTGATAACAGAATTTGATAAAATCGCCATATCAAAACATGGTAGATTTGTGGACTAAAACTAAGCGGGCAATGGCGCTGAAACCCATTCACAGGCTATTTGCTGATCTTCCAGTCGATATGTCCGGATTTCACCGTGTACCAAGGGGCTGAGTATATCGTAGATTTTGCGAACCCACTGCTGATCGGATACGATGGCCATTCGATTCCATTTGCTAAAGTGTTCAAAACTGACTTTAATATATTCTAAAAGGGCCTGAAGACTGTAATCTTCAAAACCCGTTTCTAGCAATACAATAAAATTGATTTGAGGATAAGCTTTCGCAACTTCGGCGATACGCTGCACTACAATTTCTTTGTATTCTTCGCCGTTAACTTTTCCTTGCGCCCGATAAGCCACCACATGTGGTGGAAAATTATCCATTAATGCTAACATTTCTTTTCCGTTGTTTTGCTGAAGTATATATATGTTGATCACCTGGTTTTGGCATAACAATCCGTTGCGACTCGCGAACGGTAATTAAACCGGAGATGCATAATCCGATACCCATCAGCAGATGAAAAGCATAGGTAGTTTCTGAAAATAAATATAACCACGGCGATAAGGCCAAGTAAGCACCACCAAAAATATCGGCATATAAATGTATATCCATTGGGATGGTTTTCCGTACACCTCCCTCATAATTCGTTAACAAGGACATACCCAAAATCATTACACCAAACAATATACACAACACAGTAGCCGGTCGCTCCTCGCTAAAATGGAAAAGAAAGGGGGCAACTATTAGCAGTAAGGCAGCGCCATAATCTAATACGGCGTGCAGTATTCGGGGGAAGATTCTTACTAGCATAATATTTCAATTTTTTGTTCACATGAGTGAATTTCGTAGATTCAAAAAGCAGGCTGCCTCCCATAAAAGGCAGCCTGCTAGTTTAACTTAAGACACCGCCCTGAGCCACGCCATGTTGACTGGCGGGCGCGGTACAGAGGCCGGCAATAATGGAGAATACACCGACGATGAGATGAGGCAAAAATACCTGATCACTGAAATTAAGCAGCCAAGGCGATAAGGCCAATAATATGCCCAAGATGACATCCATTACCAAATGCGTTGACATCGGAATAACCTTGGCAACTCCGCCTTCATGCCGGGTAAGTAAAGCCATACCCAATACTAAAACACCGGCAATAATAGCACTGTACTTTGCCCCCGGGATATGGGAAAAACCCAGTAAGGTGGGAGCAAGAATTAATAAGATTCCCACTATATAGTCTAACATAGCGTGAACGCGTCTACTGATAAATTTCATATATTATCTTTTTTGTTTATCATTTGTTCAGCTTGGGCATAACCTTCTCTAATGGGGGGAGCTAGCATAGGTTCCTCGCCCATGGGTGTGCCATGCTCGTAGGTAAAAACGCCTTTGCCGTCAATGGAGGTTCCATCGGTCCATCGAGCAATCGGTTTTTCGGGCATATTAATATTAGTAGAAATAAAGGAGTAGGCAACGGAGCTAACTTCTTCTTCCTGCGGAAAGCTATTCGGAATAGGATGCGCGCTTGGGCCACCTAATTCCTCGAGAACGGCTAGCCACTGATTTTGATGCATGGTATCACGCGCAATCAAAAAGGCTAGCATGTCTTTCATGCCTGGATCGGTAGTTGATTCCCATAAACGCGTGGCTAAGGTACGCCCGGTAGCTTCCGCCATCACATTTGCGTGCATGTCTGCTGCTAGGTTACCACTTGCTACCACCCAAGAGCCGTTAAACGGTACACCGTTGGCATCGGCAGCCATAGCCGCTAAACCGGCAGAAAGGTAGTGGCGAGGGTCCATCCCTCCCATGATCTGTTCAACCACCGGATTGGACGACACCACTTCGTCAATAATAGAACCTTTCGCTCCCTCCAAGTTTAAGGCAACGGCCGTACACAACATCTCGATGTGCGAAATTTCTTCCGTTCCCGTCTCCAAAAGCATGTTTCTGTATTTTGCCGGCCCCCGGTTGCCCCAAGCTTGGAAAAGATACTGTAGACATACTCTAATTTCTCCTTCGATACCGCCGATTGCCTGTTGTAACAAACGCGCGAATTGCGGGTTGGGCTTATCAACCCGAACCTTGTACTGTAATCTTCTGTCGTGAAAAAACATAGCTGATTCTCTTTTAGTTAAACTATTGGATTTAACTATGATAATATCATGCCGTATCGATAATGCCCCCGAAATGGACATTATGATTCCGCAATAGTGGGATCGGACGAGTGGATTATACTAGGATAATATCTGTTTATTAGGACGTAGAAAAAACCTTGCCAAAAAAATGCATGGGTATGAGGGTAACCGAGGCGTAGCTTCATACAACCAAATATGGATCTGTTAAAGGCCGAGGAGGGTTTAAGGTGTTTTCGGTAATGGAAGTGTAATAACGAATTCACTGCCTTTCCCGTATTCGCTAACAACGTTGATTCTACCATCGTGTCGTTCAATGATCTCCCGGGAAAGATAAAGCCCGATTCCTAACCCTGCTATACCCGAAGTATTATCGGCACGATAAAATCGGGTAAAGACTTGTTGTTGTTGAGAAGACGTCAATCCCATGCCTTCGTCTCGGATGCTGATGGTAGCAACGGTTTCTTTCTTTTCGCATTGAACAAAAACCTCATTGGCGTTCGGTGAATACTTAACGGCATTGCTTAAGAGGTTAATGATAACCTGTTCGATTCGTTGTTTATCGGCTTTAATGGTAATCGGGTATGCGGGGCGGTTCAACGAAATATCGTGGCTATTGACGGAAAAGCGAAAAGACTCTACGGTTTCTTGGACCAGCTCGCCGAGATCGAACAGTTCGGTATTAAACTGAAGCTTACCAGCTTCGATTTTGGAAATATCCAATAATTCGGACACCAATTTGTTTAGTTTGTCTAATTGTTTTACGCTTTTATCAACAAACAGAGACGCCATTTTACTGTCGGGTTTCTTTTCCAACAATTGCAGATAGCCGTAAACGCTTGTAAGTGGTGTTTTAAGCTCATGACTGGCTAATGCGATAAACTCATCTTTCTTTGCGCTTAAGGCCTTGACCTCTTCGAATAACCTGGAATTGTCGAGGGCGATGGCTGCTTGGGCTGTGATGTTACTGATCAAGCTTTCATGGTGTACATTGAACTTGCCGGGCTCCGGATGTCCTAAAAACAGTCCGCCCATTACGACCCCTTTGGCAGAAACAACGGGAGCCGCCAAATAACTCACGACGGGAAGATGACCATGCGGCATTCCGTAGTAAGGGTAATTTTGACCGTAACGGGAATCTTTTCTGATGTCGTCGGATCGTACAATCTCATTGCCGTTGAAGGTTGGGTGAAGCAGGGGTGTGTCGCGCGGCATTTCCAAATGCTTAAGTGCTTCGGCTGGATAACCCGATACGGTAAATCGGGTTTTTATTGTTCCATCTACCTCAACTAAATGGTAAAAAAATGCACCAAAGGCTGCGCCGGTCACTTCTTTACTCGCATCTGTCACTTGCTGTAAAGTGCTCTGTACATCCAATTTCGAAGAAATAGCCCGGCTGATAGAATTGAGGGTTTCCAAATCCCGCGTGTACTGATAGATAGCATTTTGTACCTTCACTTCTTCCGATATATCCCGGGCGATTTTGGATGCACCTATAATTTTGCCTTGCTTGTCCCTAATCGGGGACACGGTGAGCGATATAAGTATTTCCTTTCCGTATTTATTGAGTCGTACCGTTTGATAATGGTCAACTTTTTCTCCTTTACGGACCTGCCCTAAAATATAGTCTTCCTCACTTAAGCGCGGTTTGGGGATTAAAATGGTAATGGATTTCCCCATTACTTCTTCCGCTGTATAGCCGAAAAGTCGCTCGGCACCAATGTTCCAACTAGTAATAATACCCTGAAGGTCTTTACTGACAATAGCATCATCCGATGATTCGACAATGGATGAAAGGAAAGCTTGCCGCTCTTCCAAGGGGGTACGGTCACTGATGTCAACTAGTGTAGCGTGAGTGCCGGTAATTTCACCAGCGGCATTATAAAGCACCTTGGGAAACACCAAGAGTTTTCGGTTTGTCCCGTCAGGTCGTTCAATGATTACTTCGGATTGATCGGTGCGATTTAGACCCTTAGCCGTTAAAGCAGTCGGAAATTCTTCTTCAGCCAGTTTCTTCCCATCGGGGCTATAGACCTTGTAAGCACCACTCCAACGGTCTTTTTGCAGGTTGGGCGTTCGGCCCCAAAGGGTGGCTGCAGCAGTATTATAAAAAATAATGGTGCCTTCGGTATTACAGGCATAAATAGCCACCGCTGAGTCGTAAACCAAATTGTGCAACAAAAAGTCGGCATCATTCCCAAAAGGGTTGTACGCCGCATTTGTAAAGGAGTCTCCCATTATTTAACCTAATTTCTTTGAACTGGTTTGTAAATATAGACTATTTCTATAATAGCCCAAGAGCTGGATGCCGAAATCATTACAAATTAAATGCCGAAAATTTGTGAAGCGTAAGCACTGTTTTCTGAATTTGAATTAAAACAATTATGACTTTATGATTAGAATCAATCAGTCAATTATTACGTTATATAGAAAAATCCAACACCGAAGCTGCTTAAATTTGTTATAGTTCTAGCAAAAGCTGAACATACAAAGGTGGGTCCAAATTGAATGATCATAAAAAGTTATCCATGACTAAAGAAAACAGTAACCCCTTAGACGGACTGAGTGTTAACACCATCCGTTTCCTGGCGACCGATATGGTGCAACAGGCAAATTCGGGCCATCCCGGGCTTCCGCTGGGAGCCGCGCCCATGGCATATGTTTTATGGAATCGTTTTCTGCGGTTTAATCCGAAAGATCCTAAATGGCCGAATCGCGACCGCTTCATCCTTTCTGCCGGCCACGGCTCGGCATTATTGTACAGTTTATTGCATTTATACGGATATGATCTGCCGCTGACTGAACTGCAACACTTTCGGCAATTGGGATCAAAAACACCCGGCCATCCGGAATCGGTGTTGACTCCAGGAATTGAGGTGACTACCGGTCCGCTAGGGCAGGGGTTTGGAAATGGCGTGGGAATCGCTATTGCTGAGCGGTTTTTAGCGACGAAATACAATAAAGAGAGCTACGATTTAATAGATCATTATACCTATGCGATTGTTAGCGACGGCGATTTAATGGAAGGGGTCGCTTCAGAGGCGGCATCTTTAGCAGGACACCTCAAGTTGGGCAAGCTTATTTATTTATATGATGATAATGCGATTTCCCTCGATGGGCCGACCAGCTTGGCCTTTACAGAGGATGTGCCTGCACGCTTTAGGGCTTATGGCTGGCAAACCTTAACGGTAGAGGATGGCAATGATCTGGATGCCATTGAGCAGGCCATTTTAGCAGCGCAGGCTGAAACCGAAAAACCCTCTTTAATATCCGTTAAAACGATTATCGGTTATGGCAGTCCGCAACAGGGAACGAATAAGGTACATGGCAATCCACTGGGTATCGAAAATCTAAAGAAAACGAAGGAGTTTTTCGGATGGGACCCGGAGAAAAACTTTTTTATACCGGAAGAAGTGAGCGATTACCTTTTGGGCCGAGGACAAAAAGGAGCTGAATTGCAACAGGCATGGAACGAGCAATTTACATCTTATAAAGTAGTTTTTGAAGCAGAAGCGAAGGACCTTGAAATTAGCTTTGAAGGTGAATTGCCAGCGGGCTGGGATAATGGGATGCCTACTTTCAATGCCGCGGATGCGCTAGCAACCAGAGAGGCTTCGGGAAAGGTATTGGAAGTATTGCGCCAAAACATAAGCTGGTTGATTGGCGGCTCAGCGGATTTAGCAAGTTCGAACAATACGCCTGTTAAAGGAGATGAAAGTTTCCAGCCGGGACATTACGACTTACGCAACATTTGGTTTGGTGTCCGCGAACACGGTATGGGCGCAATATTAAATGGTATGGCCTCTTACGGGGGTACGCGTGTCTATGGCGGTACCTTTTTGACGTTTTCGGATTATATGCGAGGAGCCATTCGTTTGGCAGCCTTAACGAAAGCACCGGTCACCTATATATTTACGCATGATAGTGTTGCCTTAGGTGAGGATGGCCCTACGCATCAGTCGGTTGAACATGTTTCGGCTTTGCGGTTAATCCCCAACTTGACGGTCATACGGCCGGCAGACGCTTTTGAGACGATAGCAGCCTGGAAAGTTGCTATGAGTCGACTAAAGGGGCCGGTAGCACTCATCTTGTCGCGACAGAAGTTACCGGTTATCGATCAGCAGCGTTACGCTTCCGGCGATAATTTAAGCAAAGGCGGCTATGTCTTAAGTGACACCGATGGTACCCCTGATATTATTCTTATAGCCACGGGGTCGGAGGTGCAACTCGTTTTAGAAGCGCAAGAGCAACTGACGAAGGAAGGCATTGGCGCCAGGGTTGTCAGTATGCCTTCCTTTGAACTGTTTAATCAACAGGATCAGGCCTATCGTGAGCAGGTTCTGCCACCTCATGTGGCCAAACGGTTAGCCGTGGAAGCAGGTGTGACGCCACTATGGTATCAGTATGTTGGTGCAGACGGAGATGTAATAGGCATCGATACCTTCGGTGAATCGGGTGAAGGCAAAGCGGTGATGACACATTTTGGTTTTACTGCCAGGCATGTTTACGATCGAGCTCTTAAGTTGTTGAAACGTTAAGTAGTTGAGACGTTGAGTAGTTGAGTAGGGAATTAGTTTAGTAGTTAAAGTGATGAATTATAATTGATGAACGAATGAATGATGAGTGATCAGTTGTGAGTTGCCCGTTGTGAGTTGTGAGAAAGGTTCGAGCGACTGATAACCGAAAGCTGATAGCTGATTTCCGATGGCTTCTTGCCACCGAAGGCAGCATGCATACCTTTGGAAATAGACACAAATAAATAATTATTATAATGAAACCTGCATGAGCTACCGCTCAAAAAAGAGCGTGATTAACGCGGCTCATGCAAGCTGAATTGCCACTAAAAGTCTAATTTAATCAGATGAAACCATCATGATTTATTCAAACCACACAGGGGTATGAATGAATCTGATAGCTTCATCGCCACTAAAAGTCTAATTTAATCAGATGAAAAATCCATTAGCAAAGATCCCTGATTTCGGCCAAAGTATATGGTTGGATTATATCAAAAGATCGTTTATTCAATCCGGTGAATTGAAGAAATTGATAGACGAAGACAATTTAAGAGGAGTTACCTCAAATCCTGCAATTTTCGAAGAAGCGATTGCACGTAGTGAAGACTATAATGATACCATCAGTGAATTGGGAAAGACGGATATCTCGAATGAGGAAATTTTTCTCAAAATGGCTATTGAGGATGTTCAGCATGCCGCTGATGTTTTTAAGGGGGTTTACGAACAGACCAAAGGACTGGATGGCTACGTAAGTCTAGAGGTTTCACCCGGTTTGGCATTGGATACCGAAGGCTCTATTGCAGAGGCACGATCGTCCTGGAAAGCACTTGACCGTCCGAATGTGATGATTAAAATTCCCGGCACAAAGGAAGGCTTGCCGGCCATTAAACAGTTGATAAGCGAAGGCATTAATATCAACGTAACGCTACTTTTTGGTTTAGACCGATATCGCGAAGTAGCGGAAGCTTATATTGCAGGATTAGAAGAACGGGCAGAAAGAGGAGAACCCCTGGAAAAAGTAACCTCGGTAGCAAGTTTCTTTTTAAGTCGCATCGACACAATGGTAGATACGATGTTAGACGAGGTTGCTGAAAATGATCCGAGTAAAGCTACAGCGGCAAAGCAGATTAAAGGACAGGTCGCAATCGCAAGTGCTAAAGTGGCATATAGTATTTATAACGAACTTTTTATGTCTGATCGTTTTCTGGAATTGGAAGCCAAGGGTGCTAAACCACAGCGTTTGCTATGGGCCAGCACCAGTGTGAAAAACAAAGCCTATGATGATCTAATGTATGTTGAAGCACTTATCGGCCCACAAACGGTAGACACCTTGCCAAAAGAAACCTTGAATGCCTATCGCGATCATGGCAACCCCGCAGCACGCTTAAAAGATGACCTTGAGCACGCACGTTATACGCTGTACAAATTGGAAGATATTGTTGGCATTAAGCTTTCAGACGTTACGCAACACCTGGAAGAAGAAGGGATTCAGAAATTTATTAAACCTTTTGATAGCTTGATGGACGTGCTAGCACAGAAACGCAAGGAGGTGGTTTCCTAATGCCTGAACACAATAGCACCATTAAAGCACTCTTTCTGGATATAGGAGGAGTGTTTTTAACAAATGGCTGGGATACAGAAGCTCGTAAAGAAGCAGCAATCAAATTCGGACTTGATTTTGAGGAACTGAATGGAAGACATCGTATCATCTTTGACGCCTATGAGTCAGGTAAATCTACTTTGGACGAATATTTGACTTTGTTAATATTCTATAAACCACGCAATTTTACACGAGAGGATATTAAAGCATTTATGATGCAAAAGTCGCAACCTTATCCCGAGATGATCGAATTGATCCGTACCATAAAACGGAAGCATCATCTTCTCACCATCGCCGTGAATAATGAAGGCAGGGAATTGAACGACTACCGCATTCAGCAATTTGACCTAAAGAGTTTTATTGATGTTTTTGCCTCTTCTTGTTTTGTGCATATGCGAAAACCCGATATGGATATGTATCAACTTGCAATCGATCTGGCACAGGTAAAGCCTGAAGAAATCGTCTATTTAGACGATCGCCCGGTCTTTATTGAGGCGGCTTGCCAACTGGGTATACAGGGTGTTGAACATGTCGATGTAGCAACGACGAAATCAGCTTTGGCTCAGTACGGATTAATATAGTATTGTTAAGTGGTTGAGTAGGGCGATGGTTAAGTAGTTGTTAACGCACAACGCCCTACTCAATTCTTAATTGTTCGCTGTTGATTGTTAGCTATCAGTAATCAGCTGTCAGAAATCGGCTTTCGGCTATTCCGAGTTATAAGTTCTACGTTATAGGTTTTACGTAAGGGCATCTGCTAATGTGGTAACCATTATCACATTGGCTCATTCCCCAGCTGTCAGTAATCAGCTTTCAGTCGCACCAGCCCTTATCACATCATCACATTGGCCAATTGGCTCATCGGCTAACCGACCGCAGGAAGCTCATGAGTGCCGAAAAAGCAAGCACTTACGAATAATTGTCACACTGGCTAATTGGCTAATTGTCACATTGGCTAATCAAGCTATAAGCCATAGGCTTTAGGCATTAGCTTTTAGCTATCAGAAATCAGCTTTCAGCCACTAACCTGTTCATCATCACATTGGCTCATCGGCTAATTATTCACTATCTGTTTTTATTATTAAGGTGTTCATGAGCTCACTTTGTTCGGTTATCACATTGACCAATTAACGTCTCAACAACTTAACTATTTCCCTACTCAACAACCTACTATTCAACTATTTTTCTTTACTAAGGTTAATCGTGATCGAGTGTTCGTCCAAACCTTCAATGTGCTCATCGGTAAAAATGTCTTTTGATTTCTCCTGAATGGCAGTGAGTAAATCCTCTGCCGATCCTTCGTAGTCTACTAAGATCACAGAGCCGGATGGACTGAATTTCATCTTGGTACTTTCGACTCCCTTGCACGTCTCAACCTGCTCGTTTAGCTTTTTAAGATTCGTGAGGTTAATACCGGAAATATTAATGGTCGTAAAATCTTCTTCCGCACTTTCCTTTTTCTTAAAAAAGCCTAACACTTTATCACCGGTTCCTTTTGTTTTATCGGCTGTGTTAGATGCTTTTTCTACTTTGTTTAATGCTTGGTCTACTTTATCAAATAAACTTTGCGCTTTCACGCTGGCCACACACAAAAAAATCAGGGGGGCACAGCAAACAATTAACTTTTTCATAATCCAACTTGTTATTTAATACGTTTCAGTTTGTTCAGGTAAAGGGCTAATAAAATACTTTATGGACTCTTTCTGTAATACACATTAGCTTAACAAAATTGCTTGATTCCGTATGGTTCTACAATCCTCATAAATGAGTTATTTTTTCTACAGGTTTTCCGGTAGTTTTAGATCGTTTATTGCTCAAGAAAATGAACAAGATGAATAAGCGACTTTAGATCATGATTTTTCGACTTTCACTGCCGTTCCTTGTCAAAATATGCGTGATTCTCAGCTAAGTGATGAAAATCGTCATGATGAAACTTGAGGTTCTGAATTATAGGAAATAAACCGAATTAGATATTTTAGCCTTCTTTTAACTTAATTCGTTTAATAATTTTATGCGTATTTTAACAATTAACCGTAACTGCTTAATTTTATGTGTCTTGTTCATATTGATCTTCATTGGCGGATGTAAAAAGGATGATCCCGTCAACCCGACCCCGGAAGTTCCGTCACTTACAATGGCCCAACTTTATCAACACGCTATTTTGGATGCAATGGTAGCCGATAGTTCGGAAGTCATTGACACACTTTGGCAAATTTCGAAAGAGAACACGGCGCTGCAATGGAAAACAATCAATGGGAAAGACTATGTTTTATTAGCCAGCTTTATGCGCTATCCGAACAGCTACCCGGTAGGAGATTCCATTACGAACGTATGGGGCGAATCTTGGGTCTTTATTCCTCAACAAATGAAAGCGCGCATTGGCAAAGACTTACAGACTACCAGTGATACGACCATGCGTATCTGTCAGCTCTTAGGTCTGCCTCCAGCCAACGAAAGAAGCAACACACATATTGCGGAAATGTGGGTAAACCCCGAACGCCTGTATCGACCTGCCGGAGATCCGAGAGTTGCTACACGGACAGCGGGGGCAGTATTAAGTAATAACGTTTCAGAAACTTATAACACTTGGTTCAATAATTATATTCTTTTTGCTTATTATAGAACCCTCTCCGGTTCTGCTGATTTTCATTATCCTTGGACTCGCTTAGGTTATACGTATGATTGGGCTCCTGACAGCCCTGAAGTCGGTCTGAGTGAATACGTACTTCAGGCAAGCTCGGGGTCTTGGGTCGAACGTGTAGCTCCGGTCGGAAGCTATTTTTGATAGCCTTCGTAATACACCCGGAAATGTAAAAGAAGAGTTAACGGCTTTGCTCTTTGAATTAAAAAGAAAGCCTGTCTTCTTATACACGGAAAAAAATAATTATCTACGAATTAGTGTTTCTCGGTTAAAATCTGAACAAAATGAACAAAGGCCATGTGTGCACTTTTTTGTTCGTTTGTACCTGAATTGGTGGTGTTTTTTTAAGCCATAGTAATGGCCTAAACTCAAGTTATCAATTATATTATAAAGCAAGTACATTCATTTACCTGTGCTGTGAGAAATACCTTTTCGAGTATACTATTTTTTCTTTTTTTCTTTTCAGTTCCGGGGGCGATAGATGTTTTGGCCCGGCAAAAGCCGGCATTATCAACTAATAGAGATAGCACTAAGAATGTAAGTGATAGTACGGGAGTGCTTTATCCCATTAAGGACGAACCTTTCCTAAATTTATACCAACGAGATAATGGTATTCATCTTCGTAAGCCCGGGACTATCAAAAGGGAAATAGACTTTGATCCCATTGGTAGGCAATATATCATTCGAGATAATATTGGAAGCAGCATGTACCGTCCGCCACAGTACTTGAGTATTGACGAATATCAGCAATATGAAAACCAATCGTTGAAAGAACGTACTTGGCGAGAGCTGTCGGATGACTTTTCCAGACGTGCGCGGAAAGATGGATGGATTCCTAGTATTCAAGTGAATAGCCCTACTTTCGAGAAGATTTTTGGTGGAAATACGATTAATATTATACCTAGGGGAAGTGTGGATGCTACCATTATGGGACAATATAATAAAAACGATAATCCCATGTTCAATGAGCGCCAACGGAAGCAATTCGGATTTGATTTCGATCAGCGTATCCAGATGAACTTAACCGGTCAGATCGGTGATCGAATGCGCATCATTACCAATTATAATACGGAGGCGCAGTTCGACTTTGAAAATCAGATTAAGTTTGACTACGTGGGAAAAGATGACGCAATCATTCGTCGTATCGAAGTGGGTAATGTAAGTATGCCTTTAAATTCTACATTAATTTCAGGCACACAAGCTCTTTTCGGTGTAAAGACGCAATTGCAATTTGGTAAATTGGGGGTAACGAGTGTCTTTTCACAGCAACGATCGCAAAGCAAGGAGATCACTATTACCAATGGCGCGCAGCAAAATGAGTTTTCGTTGAAAGCTGACGAGTACGAACAGAACAAGCATTACTTCCTTGCGCAGTACTTTCGCGACAATTATAACAGAGCAATGTCCAACGCTCCTCTATTATTAACGAATGTTAATATTACGCAGATCGAAGTTTGGGTTACGAATAGGAGCAACTCGATCGAAAATAGCCGAGATGTATTGGCTTTTATGGACTTAGGAGAAAGTCGCCCCTGGAATCCGATGTTTAATCAGCCGGGAGGTTCTCAGTTACCGGCGGCGGGTGTGGTAGGCGACCCTGCCTTTCCTGAACAGTCGAACCGGCTCTTGCAGATTTTGCAACAGCAATACCCCGATGCCCGCTATAGCTCATCAAATGCTGTTGCCGCCCTTTTCCAAAGTAGTGGAGCTAACGACAACTATGCTCGCCTTTCCAATGCACGGAAATTAACGGAAAAGGAGTATACTGTGAATCGACGGTTGGGATATATTTCCTTAAATACACCATTAAATGCTGATCAGGTACTGGCGGTTGCTTATCGCTATACAGCCAACGGGAGGGAATACCAGGTAGGCGAATTTTCTACGGATATTCCTATTAGCCCATCTAATCCACAGGTGCTCTTTACCAAGTTGTTGAAAAATGAAGTATTGAAGCCTAATTTACCTGTTTGGGACCTAATGATGAAAAACATCTACTCGATCGGTGCTTATCGGGTAGGACGAAATAATTTTATTCTGAATGTCTTTAGACTGGAAGACGAAACGGGGGTTGAACGGCCGGTGATGTTTGAAGGGAAAAATACCACCAACAAATTATGGCTGCAGTTGACAGGCTTGGACCGACTTAATCCACAGAATGATCGACAGCCTGACGGGGTTTTTGACTTTTTGGAAGGCCTGACGATCGACCCGGAATATGGAAGGGTTGTATTCCCGGTAGTGGAACCTTTCGGAAAGGATTTGAAGAGCTTATTCGCCCCGGGAGAGGAGCAGTTGGCAGAGCGGTATGCGTTTCAAGAACTCTATGACTCAACCAAGGTGGTTGCACAGCAACTGTTTGCCAACAAAAATAGATACGCAATACGCGGCACCTATGAATCCGAAGCAGGATCGGAGTTCCAGCTAGGAGCGATTAACATCCCCCGAGGGTCGGTGCAGGTCTATGCAGGTGGGATTCCCTTGCAAGAAGGGGCAGACTTTACGGTGGATTACGAAATTGGAAGGGTACGCATCTTAAATGAGGCGCTACTAAGATCCGGGCAGGCCATTCGAATAAAGATGGAAAACAATGAACTCTTTGGCTTACAACAACGGACCTTATTTGGGTCCCGATTAGATTATATGGTGAACGACCAACTTCAACTGGGCGGTACCATTATGAATTTATCGGAACGACCGCTAACGCAAAAAGTCAATTTAGCGCAAGAACCAATCTCCAATACCATTTGGGGATTTGATGTGAACTATAACGCTCCTTCTCGATGGCTTACGCGTATGGTGGATAAAATTCCATTTATTAATACACGTGAGGAATCTACTATTTCCTTCTATGGCGAATTTGCTAATCTGATACCGGGACATTCGAAGGCAACCAATATCGCCGGATCCAGAAATGGCGCCAGCTATATTGATGATTTTGAAAACAGTCGGTCTATAATTGATTTAAAAGGCGCCTATAGCTGGCAAATTTCGGGTACGCCTCAATTGTTTCCCGAGTCACAGCTATCTAATGATTTACGCTATGGCTACAACAGGGCCCGACTAGCCTTCTATAATATTGATCCGGTTTTTTATCGGAATGATAATAGTCTTACACCTGCGAATATTAGGGGTAATTTAACGGAATTGTCGAACCATTACGTACGGGAGGTATTGGAACAGGAGGTGTTTCCGAATAAGCAAACGGTTACCGGACAGCCTTTGTTCATGTCTACACTTGACCTCAGTTTTTATCCTACAATAAGAGGTCCTTATAACTATACGCTTTCCGGTGTAAACAGTGATGGTACCTTAACCAATCCCAAATCCCGCTGGGGAGGTATGTTCCGACAAATTCAAACGCCTGATTTTGAAGCACAAAATATCGAATTTATCGAGCTTTGGATGATGGATCCGTTCATTTATAAACCACAGGATGAGGGTGGGGATCTTTATTTCAACTTGGGAAATATCTCGGAAGATATCTTAAAAGACGGACGTCGGGCCGTGGAAAACGCACTGCCTACGAATGGCAATTATGCAGAAATGGACCTAACCAATTGGGGAAGAGTTCCTAAACTGCAACCCATGGTGCAGGCCTTCGCGAATAATCCCGATCAACGCGCATTACAGGATGTCGGCTTAGATGCCTTGAACGATGCCGACGAACGAAATCATTTTTCGAACTTTCTGTCGCAAGCTAGTGCAACGTTAAACCCGCAACCTTTACAGGAGTTAAATAACGACCCCTCAAGCGATAACTTCAGCTATTTTAGAAGTGCCGAATTGGATGCGCAGAATGCCGGTATTCTAAAACGGTATGAGCGATTTAACGGGACGGAGGGTAATAGCAAAACTGCGGAGCAGGCCGGGGCAGGAGATGGAGTCAATACGTCGGCATCTACCTTATTACCCGATGGGGAGGATGTCAATCGGGATAATACCATGAACCAGATCGACGAGTATTATCAGTACCGTGTTTCTGTTCGTCCGCAGGATATGATGGTGGGTAAGAACTTTATTGTGGATATGATTGATGCACCCGTTACCTTGGCCAATGGTAAGAAGGAAAATGTGAAATGGTATCAACTACGCATTCCAATTACGCAATACGAATCCAAGGCAGGCGATCCCCAAGACTTTAAGTCTATTCGCTTTATACGGATGTTCATGACAAATTTCGCGGATACGTCTATCCTAAGAATGGCGAGATTACAATTGGTAAGGGGCGAATGGCGGCGATTCAATTCGGAACGATCGCCTACAAAAGTCATTGCAGATCCAACTTTAAATAATCCGGGTTTAGACAATTCTACCATTGAAGTAGCGGCGGTTAGTATTGAAGAAAACGGGAACAGGCAACCGATTCCGTACGTAGTTCCTCCGGGCATCGAACGACAGATCGATTATGGCAATTATAACACAAATGTACAATTGAATGAGCAGGCTTTGTCGGTCACCGTCAACCGGTTGCGAGATGGTTATGGACAAGCGGCCTATCGTACTTCCACCAATGACTTTCGAGCTTATAAACGCTTGCAGATGTTTGTTCACGCGGAAGGCGATGAGTTGCGAAGTGGAGATTTACATGGTTTTATAAGGGTGGGAACCGATGGCATCGAAAACTATTATGAGTACGAAATGCCACTCGAAGTAACGACGCCGGGAAGCCGGGATCCGGACGCCATTTGGCCGTCAAGTAATCGTATGAATGTCGAAATTAAGCTATTCCAGGAAGCAAAAGAAGCAAGAAATAAAGCTACCCTACCCGATGGTAGTCCTTGGCCGATCAATTTGCCCTATAGCTTTGTGGATGGCACAAATACCGTGACGATTAAAGGACAACCGGACATCAGTAAAATCAGATTCTATATGCTGGGTGTCAAAAATCCGTTGAAAGGACAAAATAATGCAAATGATGACGGGATGGAGAAATCAGGTGTTATTTGGTTCAATGAATTACGTTTGACCGATTATGAGGATAACGGGGGATGGGCCGCAACAGCTCGGTTAAATGCTAAATTGGCCGATTTCGCGGATGTGACGGTTTCTGGAAGTAAGAGTACCATTGGCTTTGGTGCAATCGACGCGCGAATCAATGAGCGAAATCGGACGGAAGATCGATTTTTTGACTTTACAAGTAGTGTGGAACTGGGTAAGTTCTTCCCCGAACGCACGGGCATCAGAATTCCTTTTTATTTTAATTATTCAAGTCAGGTGCGTACCCCACAATACAATCCCTTAATGCCGGACATTGAAATGAAATCGGCACTGGATGGACTGAATGATAATCAAAAAGATTCCCTTCTGCGCCTGACGCAGGATTATACGACGCGCAAAAGTATCAGCTTCATGAACGTGCGGAAGTTGCGTATGGATAACGAAAAACCGGTACGTTTGTGGGATATCGAGAACTTTAGCGTCTCCTATGCTTTCTCACAGTTTTACCATCGTGATTATTTGACAGAGAAATCCGTTCAAAACAATTATCGCGCTTCACTATCTTACGATTATGTGCAAAATAAAGATAAGTACATCGAACCGCTGAAGAAATTATTTAAGGGAAGATATACTCGTCTATTAAGTGATCTGAACTTTAATTTGATGCCTTCTTTTATTAATTTTCGGATTGATGTACAAAGACTTTACACCGAGAACACACTTCGTACCGGCAGTTCACCGGATAACTACCTGCCTGCCGGTAATATAGGTACCCTCTATAATAAGAATTTTACGATGACGCGGCTATATGGTATCAGCTGGAATCTTACCCGCTCACTAAAGCTGGATTTTAATGCTACTAACTATTCTATTATAGATGAACCGCAGGGACGTTTGGATGGCTTAAAGCGTGATACTTTATGGGAAAACTTCTGGAAGTTGGGGAGAACGACTGACTATAACCATATGATGAATTTAACCTATAATGTGCCGCTGGATAAAATTCCGGGACTTGATTGGATTAATGTAGCCGCTCGTTATGGAAGTCAGTTCGCTTGGCAGACCCAACCCTTATTGGCAATCAACGACCCGAACCTGAATATTGGAAATACGATTCAGAACTCGCGGACTTTGCAACTAAATCCGCGATTCAATCTTTTGGGGCTCTTTAATAAATTCCCCTTCTTTAGGGATGCGCGAAATGGACGAAGTCCGAACAAAGGAACTGAAATCCTGGCAAACTTTGTTTCCAGCATTAAGGATATTAACGCTGCTTACACGAGGGTTGATGGAACGTTCTTACCTGGATATCTGGGGAAAACAAATATGCTGGGTTTGGACTTCGATATGAATGCCCCGGGCTTCGGATTCATCTTTGGTGGACAAGGGGATATATTGGGAAAAGCGATTGCCAATGGATGGTTGAGTACCGATAGCCTGCAAACGCAACTTTATGCGAAGTCTTTACGCGAGGATTTGAGTATCCGCGCTACACTGGAGCCCTTTAAGGATCTACGGATCGACTTAACAGCTACGCGGATTGAAAATAGAAATTTTACCACGCAAGTGCTCTTTAACGAAGATACGCAAGGATTTGAGCGGGTAACACCGGTTACAGCAGGGGATTACAGTATATCGTATCTCTCTTTGAAAACGGCCTTTTCGAACAAAGATGAGCTTTTCAAAACTTTTGAAAGAAACAGAGGGACAATCTCACGAAGATTGGGACAATTAAATCCCAATTCGGAAGGAACGATCGGCGATTTTGCTGATGGATATGGAAATACGGCACAAGACGTAGTAGTTGGCGCTTTTCTGGCGGCTTATACAGGCAAAAGCCCGGAGAAGCAGAGCTTAGGTGTGTTCCCGCGTATACCGATACCTAACTGGCGTATTATGTATAATGGATTGGCGAAATATCCTTTCTTTAGCGAATATTTATCCTCGTTGGAACTGGTACATGGTTATCGAACACTCTATAATATTAATGGTTACACCACACTTATTCGATATGGTGAAACGAATGGCGCGTCTTCGGTGAGAGATGTCAATGGAAACTTTTTGCCACAATATCAATTCTCACAAATTACTTTACAAGAGCAATTTTTACCCTTGATTGGCTTCAACGCTCGTTTCAAGAATAACCTAACAGCCAATGCGGAATATAGGAAGGCTCGGACTTTAAGTCTTAGCCTGCAGAACAGTCAATTGGCACAGCTACTGGACGAAGGCTTCATTTTGGGGGCAGGCTATCGTGTTGCTAATTTTAGATTTCCCTTTGGTTGGTTTGCAGATAGAAAAGTTTCAAACGATTTGACCTTTAAACTGGATGTGGCTATCAATGATATGAAAACCTTGGTATACCGGTCCGATTCCGAGTTTTCTGAAATGGCCTCAGGAAATAAAAATATTACTTACCGACCGTCTATCGATTATATGTTCAATAATCGTTTTAATATCCGAATGTTCTTCGATAGCAATGCAGTGAAGCCTTATACTTCGCAAACCTATGCAACGGCCTATAGCAACTTCGGATTCAATTTGAGGATATTATTGCAGTAAGGAGTAGTTAATAGGGAAATAGTTGAGTAGGGAAATAGTTGAGTTGTTGAGACGTTAATTGGTCAATGTGATAACCGAACAAAGTGAGCTCATGAACACCTTAATAATAAAAACAGATAGTGAATAATTAGCCGATGAGCCAATGTGATGATGAGAGGCTAGCGCAACTGAAAGCTGAAAGCTGATTACTGAAAGCTCGTTGATTATTCGTAAGTGTTTGCTTTTTCGGCACTCATGAGCTTCCTACGGTCGGTTAGCCGATGTGATAATGAGCCAATTGGCCAATGTGATGATGTGATAAGGGCTGTGCGACTGAAAGCTGATTACTGACAACTGGTGAATGAGCCAATGTGATAATGGTTACCACATTAGCAGAAGCCCCTACTTAAAACCTATAACTTAGAACTTATAACCAAATAGCCGAAAGCTGATAGCTAAAAACTAATAGCTAAAAATCACTATTCCCTACTAACAAGTTCCCCATCCCGCTCAGGGGCTAAAGCATAGAGCCACGCAATGAAAATTGCATTTGAAAGCAATTTTATCTAAGTTTGGCAAAAAAACAACATGAATATACCGGTCTTCTTAACGAAGAAGGGTTACTAAAGCACTAAACAAAATAATAATGAATTTTCCAGCTGAATTAAAGTACACGAAAGACCACGAATGGATCCGTGTAGAGGGCGATGAAGCAACCATAGGAATTACTGAATTTGCTCAGCGTGAATTAGGCGATATCGTTTTTGTAGACATCAATACGGTGGGTGATGAGGTGGCTGTTAATGACGTATTTGGTACGGTGGAAGCAGTAAAAACCGTTTCTGATTTGTACATGCCGGTGACATCAACTGTGTTAAGTTTAAATGAAGCGTTGGATGGGTCGCCGGAATTGGTAAACAATGACCCTTATGGTGACGGTTGGATTATTAAAGTGAAAATCAGTAATAGTGCAGAGCTGGACGGATTACTTTCTGCTGAAGCATATCAAGCATTGGTAGGAGCTTAATACGCTGCTTTACCGAATTCGATTTTGTCATTAATATTACGTATTACGAGACAAGTGAAAGCGATAGATTGCTTCTTTTAATAGTAGTCTATCGCTTTAATTTTTTACTATTGGTTTATTTCTTGATCATTTTATAGAATGATACTTTTATTCTCCCCCTGCGCTAAGCTATGAAGCATTTTATATGGGCCATCTTGTGGGCCGTAGTTGTATTGTTACTTACTTGTTTGCCAATGGATAACACGACAGAAAAAGTACCGCACTTTGAAGGAATGGACAAATTGGTACATACTGGATTTTTCTTTGTTTTTTCGGTTTTGCTCTGTTTAGGTTACGCAAGAAAAAAGAAAACTCATCAGCCTCAATTCGGTATTTTTTTGAAAGCGCTCATTTTTTCGGCAATATTTGCTTTACTTACAGAATTTTTACAGTATCAGTTCTTTACCTATCGTAGCGGTGATTGGTGGGATGTTTTTGCCGACATGACTGGTACGGGTATGGGATTATTTTCGTACCTCGTGTTGCATAGAAGCTATAGGGCAGCAAAAATATAACGTGAAAAGTTAAAACAAGAAGTATCTGAGTTTTTTAACATAGAATGAAAATTTATATGAACAATAGGTATATCCTTTTCTTTTTAGTTGGCTTATGCCTCTTGCTTAGTTCTTGCGGACTTTTCAAAAAAGGATGTAATTGCCCGCCAATTAGTAAACACTATAGAACCGTGAACCGATAGCTATGAGTTTATGAAGCGCTGATTTAGTCGTGAATTTGTAAGAAGCTAATATCTTTTTTTGAATCATTCTAAATAAAGCTTACCTTTGGATTTGTTTGCGACAAGGCTCCTTGCCTTCTGTGGGTCGTCACTGTCGACGGATTGGAAAGGCACCTAGGGAAATGTCGCATTTCACGATGTCGGATGTTGAATCTGTATTCATAAACCTTTAGGTTTTGAATATAGCCTTGCCTACCGGCAGGTCGACCGTCGACTAGAGATAAAAAATATTTACGGATGAAACTGACAGCATTAAAAATCGGAAGTTCCGGTATTATTAAAGATTTTACTGACCTAAACCTTTCCATAAAGCTTATGGAAATGGGATGTTTACCGGGAGAACGGATTACTTTTGAACGGGTGGCTCCTTTGGGAGATCCCATTGCGGTGTCGATTGCCGGTTATCAGCTTAGTTTGCGAAAGGAAGAAGCGGCAACTATTATTGTTGAGGGATTGTAAAATATAGATAGATAAGTACAGATATTCATGAGAGTAGCGTTAGTAGGGAATCCGAATACGGGTAAATCAACTTTGTTCAATAGTCTGACCGGACTCAATCAAAAAGTTGGGAACTTTCCAGGTATTACCGTTGATAAAAAAACAGGAACCACTAAACTTCCAAACGGAAAGCATGTGGAAATCATCGATTTGCCGGGTTGTTATAGCCTTTATCCTAAAAGTCGGGATGAGGCAATTGTGCTGGAAGTATTGACGAATCCCAAAAATGCTTCTCATCCGGATCTGATCGTGGTGGTGGTGGACGCTACCAATCTTAAACGGAATCTGTTGTTGTTTACGCAAGTTGCGGATCTTAAAATTCCGATTATTTTGGCGCTGAATATGTCGGATGCCGCTCGGAAAGAAAAAATCCTGATCGATGTAGATAAAATGTCTCAAAAGTTGGGTGTTCAAGTGGTGCCTATCAGTGCCCGTAAAAATGAGAATATAGAATTATTAAAGCAGGCTATTGCAGACGCACCCGGCATTGCGCTGCAAAAGCAAAGTATTGAGGTTTGTGAAATTGCTCCGGCACTGATCTCGCAGATAAAGCAGGATATTCGTATAAAGGAAGATTATGTAGCGCTTTTACTTGCTCATCAACATGAGATACTCGATTATCTTACCGAAGAAGAGAGCAACCATATCGAATCGTTGGAACAGGCAAACGCATTCCAGCCTCAACATTCGCAAACCAAAGAAACGATTGCTCGATATGATTTTATTAGCACGGTTTTACAGGAATCGGTAAAGCAAATGCCTAAGAATATAGCGGAAACACCGACAGGTAAAATCGATCGCATTTTGACGCATCGGGTCTGGGGTTTTGTCTCTTTCCTGGCTATTCTTTTACTCATCTTTCAAGCGATATTTGCCTGGGCCGAGTATCCTATGGGTTTAATAGAAAGTTTTTTTGCCTGGCTGGATGAAATAGGAAGACAGTATATCCCCGAAGGAGTTTTAGCTGATCTCTTATTGGATGGCATCTTAGCAGGGCTGGGCGGGGTATTGGTGTTCATCCCCCAGATTGCCATTCTCTTTGGTTTTATTGCCATTTTGGAGGACACGGGTTATATGGCCAGAATCACCTTCTTGATGGATAAGATTATGCGAAAAGTTGGGTTGAACGGAAAGTCGGTCGTGCCAATGATCGGCGGTTTAGCCTGTGCCGTACCGTCTATTATGGCGACGAGAAATATTGAAAGCTGGAAAGATCGGATTATTACCATAATGGTAACGCCTCTCATTAGCTGTGCGGCACGTTTACCGGTATATACCTTACTAATTTCTTTGGTTGTGCCAAACGATAAGATTTGGGGTTTCTTTAATCTGCAAGGCTTGGCCCTGATGGGCATGTATTTAATAGGTACGATAGGAGCCATTGTAGTTGCCTGGGTTATGAAAAAAGTCATAAAAACCAAGGAGAAATCCTATTTTATCCTGGAATTGCCTGTGTATCGGGCACCGCGGTGGAAAAATGTCTTCTTAACTATGTACGAGAAAGTGAAGACTTTTGTTTTGCAGGTAGGGAAGGTAATTATTGCCATGTCCATTGTTTTGTGGGTGCTAGCAACTTACGGTCCTCCGGGACGAATGGAGGCTATCGAAGAAAAATATCAAACTGAAGATTACGTAAACAACTACTCGGAAGAGGAACGGCAATTTTTGGAATCAGCAGAGAAGCTGGAGAATTCGTACGTTGGTATCTTGGGAAAGACGATTGAACCGGCTATAAGACCCTTGGGTTTCGACTGGAAAATTGGTATAGCGCTGATTACTTCTTTTGCTGCACGTGAAGTTTTTGTGGGAACGATGGCTACCATTTATAGTGTAGAAGAACCTGAAGACGATACCTCAACAATTCGACAAAAGATGCTCAGCTCAAAGGATAGTATAACAGGGAAACCGATTTATACGGTAGCCTCGGCTTTTTCTCTTATGATATTTTATGCTTTTGCCATGCAATGTATCAGTACCATCGCGGTGGTACATCGGGAAACTAAAAGTTGGAAGTGGCCAATTATCCAGTTGACCTACATGACGGCTTTGGCTTATTTTTCCTCTCTATTGGTGTTCCAATTGTTAAAATAGACAAAAGTGTCTTCGTGTCAAGTCGAACTTATCCAGAGCGATAGTTAAAAATTGATTAAGAAAAACGTTCGTTTATTACAGGCATTATTCCAATGTAAATATTAGGTGTTCAGGAACTTGCCGTGAAAGCCTTGTTTATTCTGAATATCTTGCTATTTTTAGCGTCGTATTTAAAATGATTGAAAAAACAAGGTTAGCATTAGAAAAATATGTTCCGAAGCAGGCTGCCCCAATAATTGCCCGTTGGATTCATCAAGCACCCTGCCTTTTTAAGATCAGCAAAAGCCGGACATCTAAGTTTGGTGATTACAGATCGCCGTACAAAGACAAAGGACATCGTATCTCGGTCAACCATAACCTGAACCCCTATGCTTTTTTGGTAACAACAGTGCATGAATTCGCGCATCTGAAAACTTGGAATGAACACAGAACAAAGGCAAAACCTCATGGTATAGAATGGAAACAGAATTTTAAATTATTAATGAAACCTTTTTTTGAAATGGAGGTGTTCCCGGATGATGTGAGACAAGCGGTATTAAGTTACTTGGCAAATCCGGCTGCTTCCAGTTGCTCGGATCTAACGTTATATCGTATATTGAAACAATATGATCATCCTAAAAATGGGCATGTTAGGGTGGAAGAACTAGCATTGGGTAGTGCTTTTGCACTTCCCAATGGACGAATCTTTAAAAAAGGGGAAAAAAATCGAACCCGTTTTCGATGCGAAGAATTAGCGACCGGCAAAATTTATTTATTTAGTCCCGTAGCTGAAGTGTTCAAGCTGTAAGCTTTAGCTTAGTTAATAAGTGAACTTGTTACCCCAGCCAGTTATAAGTTTTAAGTTATAGGTTTTAAGTAAGAGCTTCTGCTACTATAAGGCCGTAAGCTATAGGCTCTAAGCTGTAGGCGTACCGAATTACCCTAGCCGGTTATAAGTTCTAAGTTATAGGTTTTAAGTAGGGGCTTCTGCTAATGTGGTAACCATTATCACATTGGCTCATTCGCCAGCTGTCAGTAATCAGCTTTCAGTCGCACCAGCCCTTATCACATCGTCACATTGGCTAACCGGCCGTAGGAAGCTCATGAGTGCCTAAAAAGCAAGCACTTACGAATAGTTGTCACATCTGCTAACCGACCGTAGGGAGCTCATGAGTGCCGAAAAAGCAAACACTTACGAATAATTGGCTAATTGTCACATTGGCTATTCACGATTTTCCTACTTAACAACTTAACTACTCCCTATTTAACTGCTCCCTAATAAAGCTCCTTCATTAACTTTTCAAATGCCTCTTTTAATTCTTCAAGTTCTTGTTCTACCTTGGCTAAGCGAGCTTCCAACATGCCTGTATCTTGGATGTTTATAGCAGACACTTCATTGAATTCACTGCTTTCAAAATCAGGCATGCCACCAAAAAGATGCATATAACGAACCTCTTTTTGTCCGGGTCTCTTGGGAACTTGAATAATCATGGCAGGCAGTTCCGCTTCTTTGCTCAGCTTATCTAGATACTCCTGAATTTCTGCCAATGATTCAAATTCGTAAAGCCGGCCGGAATTACTGTTGATCTCGCCAACGGTTAGCGGACCTCTTAAAAGCAGAAGACATAAAATAGCTACTTCGGCGGGTATAATCGGATATAGAACACTTAAGGTATGTCTGTATTTAATGGTGCGGCTGGTGCCTCCGGTAGCCGTAGCAACTAAACCTTTCTTCCGCAAAGAATCCAATGCCGCTATAACGGTGTCGTCGTCATATTGCACGACAGGCTTCCGCGATGATTTTTGATTGCAAGCCGCTGTCAAACTGTTTAATGTTAGCGGATAATATTCGGGTGTCGTTTTGCTTTTTTCCATTAAAGAACCCAATACCCGCTGTTCTTCATTAGTTAATATAGGTAAGGTAATCTGTTGTTCCATGGCTAAAGATAGGAAAATTACCTAACTTTGTGCAACACATACAGGTTATGGATTTAACGAAGAAATTAACGCTCCCCGGAAAATATTGTGAATCGTTGACGCATTATAAGCGTTGGCTTACACGAGAGGTACAAATCGGCGATGTTCCGATGGGAGGTACGCATCCAATCCGCATTCAAAGTATGACAACGGTGGATACGATGGATACCAAGGGCTCTGTTGAACAGACGTTACGAATGGTGGAGGCCGGTTGCGAGTATGTGCGGATCACGGCTCCCAGTATCAAGGAAGCGCAAAACTTAGCTGAGATAAAAAAAGAGCTACTCAAAAGAGGGTGCAAAGTCCCACTGGTCGCAGACATTCATTTTACGCCAAATGCGGCAGAAGTAGCAGCGCGTATTGTTGAAAAGGTACGGGTGAACCCCGGAAATTATGCTGATAAGAAGAAATTTGACCAGCTGACTTACACCGATGCAGCCTATCAGGCAGAGCTAGAGAGAATCTATACCAAGTTTGCTCCTTTGGTAAAAATCTGTAAGGAGTATGGTACCGCCATGCGAATCGGTACAAATCACGGTTCTTTATCGGATCGAATCATGAGTCATTATGGCGATACGCCCGAAGGTATGGTGGAGTCTGCACTCGAGTTTATCCGCATCTGTGAAGATCTTCATTATTACAACCTCGTCATTTCAATGAAATCAAGTAACCCGCAGGTGATGGTACAAGCGTATCGTTTGCTCGTGGAAAAGATGGTGGCCGAAGGGATGAACTATCCCTTACATTTAGGTGTCACAGAAGCGGGCGATGGAGAGGATGGGAGAATCAAATCGGCCGTAGGGATCGGTACCTTATTGGAAGATGGACTTGGAGACACGGTGAGGGTATCGTTAACAGAAGAGCCGGAATTGGAGGCACCGGTGGCTAGAGCATTAGTAAACCGTTACGTAAAACGTGCAGAACAAGTGTTGGAGATCAATTATTCACAAGAAATTGTAACTAATTCGAAACTTATCGTAGAAAACTTGGGCAGCCGACATGAAACGAAAGAGGTGAATGCCTTTATCGGCGGATCAATGGTCCCCCGTGTGGTGGCTGACTTATCTAACAAGCGATTGATAGACCCTATGGTATTAAAGGATATCGGATATATATACGACCCCCTGTTGGATAAATATCATATGGGTGATCAATCCGTTGATTTTGTTTTTTTTGGTGATAATTTGCCCTCCTTTACCATGCCGGGAAACTTAAAACAGGTTTACAACTTTGCCACCTGGTTGGGTTTAACGAATAAAGAGAATGCGCATCCATTATATACACTCCATGATTATATAAATGCTAGTGAACGTGATACCAATCTTAATTTGGTGCGCATTTTTCACGATGACTTAGAAAGCGAAGCGTTCGAAAATTTACCGATGGATCAAACCCTGGTTTTTGTTTTGGAGACAAGACAGCTGCATGGTATGGCCGATCAACGGGAATTTTTTGTAAAGCTAAGGAGTTGGGGACTGGAGATGCCGGTTATTGTGAAGCGATCTTATGATCCGGTAGAATTTAGCGGACCGGTAGGCGATATGATGAGTCCTGAAGAACCTATTTCTAAACTGCAATTATATGCTGCAACTGATTTAGGAGGGCTCTTGATAGATGGAATGGGCAATGGTATATGGATTGATGCAGCTTCCATTCCAACCGATAAGCTTGCATCCGCGTCGTTTGCTATCTTGCAGGCAACGCGTTCGAGAATTTCAAAAACTGAATATATTTCCTGTCCAAGTTGTGGTCGCACTTTATTCGATTTACAGGAAACCACGCAAATGATCAGGAGCCGAACGAATCATCTGAAAGGATTAAAGATAGCCATTATGGGCTGTATTGTAAATGGTCCGGGTGAAATGGCCGATGCAGACTACGGTTATGTGGGTGCAGGGCCCGATAGGGTGACACTCTATCGGGGAAAAGAGGTTGTGAAGAAAAACGTGCAGTCTGCAGATGCTTTGAATGAGCTGATAGAAATTATCCGAGCTGACGGCAATTGGGTTGAATTTGCTTAATTTTAATCGTCTATTATATACTCAGAACTATCGCTGCCCAAACTAATAAGCCAATGTGTTGTTATTACTAGATCTTACTAACAACCTTAAATTTTTTATCATGGCAAAAAAAGTGGCAGATCAGCTAGTTGAAACCCTTTGGGACGCAGGAGTTAAACGTATTTATGCAGTTACGGGCGACAGCCTAAATGAGGTAAATGATGCCGTACGAAGAAATGGCAAGATGCAATGGGTACATGTTCGCCACGAAGAAGCAGGAGCATATGCCGCAGCTGCGGAAGCTGAGTTGAATGGTGTCGCTTGTTGCGCGGGCAGCAGCGGTCCTGGACATGTACATCTCATCAATGGCCTATATGATGCCAATCGATCCGGGGCTCCTGTATTAGCGATTGCGTCAACTATGCATACCGACGAAATGGGTTCTGATTACTTTCAGGAAACAAATACAATTAAGCTATTCGACGATTGCAGTGTTTACAATCAGATAGCTACGACGCCGAAACAATTTCCGAGAATGCTTCAGGCAGCCTTACAACATGCCTATAGTAAAAAAGGTGTGGCGGTTATTGGTATGCCTGGTGATGTAGCCATGGAAGATGCTGCTGATATATTGACGGAAACTAGCTTGTTAAAACAAAGGCCCGTAGTACGTCCAAATGACGAAGAATTACAAAGTCTCGCGCAATTGTTGAATCAACATCAACGGATTACCCTTTTTTGTGGTATTGGTTGTAAAGAAGCCCATGACGAGGTAGTGGCTTTAGCAAAGAAATTAAACGCACCAGTTGGTTATTCGTTTCGAGGTAAGATGTATGTGCAATACGACAATCCGAATGAAGTCGGAATGACTGGACTTTTGGGGTTGCCGTCCGCCTACCATGCCATGCACGAATCAGATCTGCTTGTATTATTGGGAACTGATTTTCCGTATAAAGACTTTATGCCGGAAAGCTGCGGTATTATTCAAATTGATGAAAAGCCGGAACGGCTGGGACGTAGGGCTAAGCTCAAAATGGGACTAATGGGCGATATTAAACATACCTTGCAAGCACTGTTGCCACTGTTGGACCAAAATCAAGATGATAGTTTTTTACGAGCGCAATTGAAGCTTTATGAAAAAGTAAAAGAGACGCAGCAGACTTATGTGAACGACAGAGGGAAAAAGGATAATATATCACCCGAATATTTAGCTCATACGATTGATAAGTTAGCCACAGATGATGCAATATTCACGGTTGACACCGGCATGAGCTGTGTTTGGGGAGCACGATTTATACAAGCTACCGCTAACCGGGAATTACTTGGTTCATTTAATCACGGTTCGATGGCCAATGCTATGCCGCAGGCTATTGGTGCCGCCTTTGCCCGGCCTAATCAACAGGTGGTCGCATTTTGTGGTGACGGCGGACTATCAATGTTATTAGGTGATTTAGCTACGATTGTTCAGTATAATCTTCCAATAAAAGTAATTGTGTTCGACAATCGTTCACTGGGTATGGTAAAGTTGGAAATGGAAGTGGCTGGCTTGCCCGATTGGCAAACAGATATGTACAATCCGGATTTTGCAACGGTTGCCATGGCGATGGGTATGAAGGGAATATGCATCGATGAACCGGATAAGGTAGAGCAGGGCATTAAGGAGGCGTTGGCTTATCAAGGACCCGTATTGGTGCACGCAAAAACGAATCCGAACTCGTTGGCAATGCCGCCGAAGATAGAATTCTCTCAGATGAAGGGTTATGCCATTACAATGGGAAAAATGATACTCAATGGACGAATGGATGAAGTGCTTGATACCGTTAAGAGCAATTATAAGCATTTGAAGGAGCTTTATTAGGGAGCAGTTAATGGGGAATAGTTAAATAGGGAGTAGTTAAGTTGTTAAGTAGGAAAATCGTGAATAGCTAGTGTGATAACCGAACGAAGTCAGTTCATTAAAGCCTTGAAAGTAATTAGACAGTGAATAATAAGCCAATGTGATAATAGTTGCAGTAACACAGGCAGTAGCAGCGGTACGCCTACAGCTTAGAGCTTATAGCTTACGGCCTTATAGTAGCAGAAGCCCTACTTAAAACCTATAACTTAAAACTTATAACCAGCTAGGGTAATTCGGTACGCCTACAGCTTAGAGCTTAGAGCTTACCGCCTTATACCGGTATCTGCAACTCATAACCACGCTCAGCTCTACAGAATAAGTAGTTATTAGAATCATTCAAAATAAGTTTATTTTCCATTTAGTATTTTCATGCTTAATCATTAAGTTTGCATTTATTACAATTAGTGCAAATTTTGTCTTGAGTTTTTACATCATATATATTCTGGTTGCCATTCTGTTGTTTACTTTCTTAGCTGGGTTTACGCTTTTTGCCGTGTATGCCGAGCGCAAAGTAGCAGGCTTTGTGCAAGATCGACTGGGTCCTATGGAAACCGGTAAATTTGGCAGCTTGCAGACGATTGCCGATATTCTTAAACTTTTGCAAAAGGAGTTTATAACACCTGCTAGCGGCGATAAGGTGTTGTTTGCAGCTGCTCCGGTTATTGTATTCGTTGCGGTATACCTAGGTTTCGCAGCTATGCCTTGGGCGCCAAATGTGGCACCGGCAGCACTCAATTTGGGATTGTTTTATGTAATTGCGATCATATCGGTAGAGGCTATTGGGGTACTGATGGCGGGATGGGGTTCTAATAACAAGTTTTCTTTATTGGGATCGCTCCGCGCAGTTGCACAGATCGTTTCTTATGAAATACCGGCGGGTTTAGCCTTAATTGCTGCAGTAATGATAACGCAGACACTGGATATGCAGGAGATGACCATTAATCAAGGAATATTAACAAATGAACGTCTACTTTTCCTTGGTTTTTGGGATGTAAGTGAAATAGGTGGTTTTTTTGCGTGGAATATCTTTCAAGCACCTCATCTAATATTAGCTTACATCATTTATTTTGTCGCTTCGTTGGCTGAGTGTAATCGGGCCCCTTTCGATATTCCGGAAGCGGAATCGGAACTGGTATCGGGTTACCATACGGAATATGGAGGCTTACGCTTTGCCTTCTTCTTTCTGGCCGAATATTGTTTGATGTTTTTGGTATCCATGATTGGCGTAGTGCTTTTTTTGGGCGGATGGAACACACCACTGCCAAATATAGGAGCCTTGAAATTGGCAGCTTGGACAACGGGAATAGTATGGGGGATTGTTTGGGTGTTACTGAAAACCTTAACAATTGTTGGCATTCAGATTTTAATTAGATGGACGCTCCCCCGATTACGTGTGGATCAATTGATGAGTTTATCTTGGAAGGTATTAACACCGTTGGCCTTTTTATGTATGGCAATATCCGGTATCTGGCGAATTTTGGTTATGGTCGGTTAGTAGTTAAGTGGTTGAGTAGAGTTTTATTAGTATTGAATGATGCCTGCCTGCCGGTGGGCAGGAATTATAAATGATGAACGATGAATATGGTTGAATAGTTGATTAGTCAATTTGAGAATTAGCCGATTATTCGTAAGTGTTTGCTTTTTTCAGTACTCATGAGCTCCCTACGGTCGGTTAGTCAATGTGATGATGGGGATTGTGTAGCTTAAAGCTTATTGCATATAGCCTACAGCGTTATAAATTGCCAATTCGTGATAGGGGAAGAGCTTGTGCGACTGAAAGCCAATAGCTGAAAATGAGTGAATGATGAACGAACAGCTTAAAGCTTAGTGCTTATAGCTTACAGCTAAGAAGAAATATGTTAAAAAGAACTTTACATGCGTTTGGAACAGCACTTAAGGGGTTAAGTATTACTCTTAAGCATTTTTTTGCTGCGCGCAAGGCACGTAAAGAATTGGATATCAAACAGGAAAATTATTTTGAAAAACAAGAAGGGGTTACTACGATTCAATACCCTAAACAGGAAATACCGATACCGGAAGTTGCCCGATACCAATTAGATGTTGAGATTGATGATTGCATTGTCTGTGACCTTTGTGCCAAAGCTTGTCCGGTAGACTGCATCAGCATCGAAGCGATTAAGGCGACAGAGGCCATCGGAAAGACTTCTGACGGAAGTGTGAAGCGCTTATATGCGGCTAAATTCGATATCGATATGGCCAAGTGCATGTATTGTGGTTTGTGCACCGTCGTGTGTCCAACAGAATGTATCACCATGACTGATAATTACGATCGGAGCTTTTCAAATTTATCGGACCTGATTTATCAGTTTTCGGAGATGACGGACGAAGAAATCGAAGAAAAGCGGGCCGAATTGGCGCGTTTTCAAGCTGAAAAGGAGGCGGCAAAACGGAAGTCATGAATATAAATCTTCTTCTATTCTATGTGTTGGCGTTCACTGCCGTAGGATCTGCTATACTGATTGTTTCGATGAAGAATCTAGTACGAAGCCTGTTTCTTTTTTTTGTAACCCTGTTTGCCGTTGCGGGACTTTACGTGTTTGCGCTTGCTGATTTTGTGGCTGTTACACAGGTAATCGTGTATGTTGGCGGCGTACTGGTATTGATGCTCTTTGCTTTTATGCTATCAAATAAAGTGCTGTTAAATGATTTGCAGTCAGGGTTTAAGGGGGTATTTTCCATACCTTCCTGGCAGGCTGGAATGGTTTCTCTTGCGCTGTTTACAGTTCTGTTGACAGTAGTATGGCAAGTGGCGACTAACCAACCGCAATGGATAACGGATGCGAAGGAAAAGCAACTGCTAATACAACATCATGACAATACAATACATCATTTAGGAATCAATCTTATGACTCGCTTCATATTACCTTTTGAAGTAGTTTCGATATTTTTAATGATGGCATTAATGGGCGCTGCTCACCTGGCGAGGAAGGAGAAGCGACTACAGTGATAAGCCTAAGCCATTTCCTAATCGTCAGTGCCTTATTGTTTTCCACCGGAATGTATGCTGTTCTCGCAAAGAAGAATGCTATCTTGGTATTGGTTGGTATCGAATTGATGATCAATGCCGCGGTATTGAATTTAGTGGCATTTGGAAGGTATGATGGTACATTTTATGGGGGGCAAACTTTTGCTTTATTTGCCATTGTTTTGGCTGCTGCTGCCGTGGCTGTCGCGCTGGCAATTATATTGAATGTATATAAACACTATAAAAGCATTAACCCTGACGATATTAACGATTTAAAAGATTAATGGAGCAACTAAATCAGCTATCGATACCTGTTTTGGCGGCACTGATTGTGCTGTTAGCTCCGCTCTTTTCTTTTTTTGTTTCGGCTATTGCCGGCAAGCGGCTGCGAACCGGAGTGCCTGCTACCGTGGCTATCTCCGTCAGCTTGGTAGCCGCTGTTTTTGTATTTGTTAGGGTTTGGAATAGGGAACAAATCCATGAACAGCTTTCTTGGTTTCAAATTGGCAACAATACTTTTAGCGCAGGTATACTGTTAAATAACTTATCGGCCATCATGTTGTTGCTGGTTTGTGTTATTGCACTGCCGGTTCATATATATTCTATGAAGTATATGAAAGGTGACCCTGGTATTCATCGGTATTGGCTGTACTTAAGCCTCTTTTGCTTTGCCATGTTAGGACTGGTGATGGCGGATAGCTTGCTACTGATGTACATAGGATGGGAATTGGTTGGCTTTGCCTCATACTTGTTAATTGGTTTTTGGTTTACGAAACCGGCTGCCATTAAGGCTAATAAGAAGGCCTTTCTCATTAATAGGATTGGTGATTTAGGTTTTCTAGTAGGCATAGCGATTATTTATACCCAATTTCAAACACTGGATTTAGTCGCTCTTTTTGGAGATCGAGGAATGGTCAGGGAAGCTTTAAACAATGGGCTCCAATGGACATATGACGAACATACCATGCCAGCTATCTGGTTGACGGTCGCAGGAGGAGCGTTTTTTCTTGGAGCAATGGCTAAATCGGCCCAATTTCCATTTCATATTTGGTTGCCGGATGCCATGGAGGGCCCTACCTCCGTTTCTTCCCTAATCCATGCGGCTACCATGGTTGCTGCGGGTGTTTTCATGCTGGTGCGAATAGCTCCCCTTTTCGACGATCAAGTGCTTTTGCTGATTGGCTCGGTTGGTGCTTTTACTGCGCTAATGGCGGCCACAATTGCGTTGACCCAGCAGGACATAAAAAAAATCCTGGCTTTCTCAACCATTTCACAACTTGGTTTTATGATGGTGGCCATTGGTATTGGTCAATTTGGCGTCGCTATCTTTCATCTTGTGACACACGCTTTTTTTAAGTGCTTACTTTTCCTTTCTGCAGGAGCAGTCATACATGAGATGCAACATTTGAAGGCAAAACATAACCTTACGATAGACCCACAGGATATTCGGAATATGGGCGGATTAAAGAAATATATGCCGCAGACTTTTCGATTGACCTTGGTAGCTGCGCTTGCTTTGGCAGGTCTACCTTTGACGGCAGGTTATCTATCAAAAGACGCTATCCTGATATTTTCTTTTGAGTGGTCTGAGTGGCAAGTTGCTTGGTGGAAGCTGATACCAATATCGTTGTTAATTACCAGTGCGCTAACTGCTTTCTATATCGCTAGGTTGGTTTTCAAGGTCTTTTACGGTAAGCTGCGGCTTGAAGAAAATAATAAAAATGTATACCAGCCTCATGAAGCGCCTAAGGTTATGTTGTTTCCTATGTTGTTTCTGGGCTTGTGTTCGCTATTTCCACTGTTTTCATACAATCCGTTAATTTTTGAAGATACTTGGCTGATCAAAGGTTTTGAGTTGCCGGAAACGTTGGAAAGAGTCAATATATATCATACAGTAATTCCTGCAGCAGTTAACGGGCTGGCTATTGTAATGATTTTCATAGCTTGGAGATGGTATGCAAAAGGAAGATATCCAAAAGTAGGTCTTCAGGGGTCTTTGTACCGGTTTTCCTTTTCTCAATGGTATCTAAATCTAATCTATGAAAAAGGATTGGTGAAACCCCTGCTTGGTCTTTCAAAGATTTTATATGCGATAGATCGTGTCGTAATTGACGGCGTTGTAGGAGCGGCTACAGGCTTTATACGTTCGCTTGCCAATTTTGCACAATGGCTTGATCGCTACTTCGTGGACGCTATTGTTAATGGTTTGGGAAAAGGCGCTTTTTTAATGGGAGGAGTATTACGTGGCTCCAGAAAGGGGAAAATACAATACTATATATTTAGTATGTTTTTAGTTTTATTAATTGTGTTATTTGTTGGATTAAAAGTTTTTAATCCTTAACCTGAAAATATGAGCTTATTGTCTGTCTTAATCTTCTTGCCCCTATGTGCTGCTCTGTTTGTATTGCTGATACCTACGGCATATAAAACGATATATAAGTATATAGCGGTAAGCATAAGTGTAATACAGCTATTGCTTGCCGCTTATATGTACGCTTCCTTTGATGGGAAGTTACCTGGGGTTTCCGCTTTGGAGAGTTATCAGTTTGTGGAAAAACTTCCATGGATCAGGCTGGAGCTGGGTAGTTTAGGAAGCTTGGAGGTCGACTATTTCGTTGGCGTGGATGGCTTTTCCGTGCTGTTTTTGTTTCTTACCGCTCTGGTTATGCTGATAGCGGTAATCGCTTCATGGAAAATCGATAAGCAACTGAAGGGATTCTTCTCCCTCTTATTACTGCTAAATACCGCAGTTATGGGCGTTTTTGTTGCGCTCGACTTTTTCCTGTTTTACGTGTTTTACGAAGTCATGCTACTACCTCTGTATTTTCTTATCGGTATTTGGGGCGGGGTAAGGAGAGAATATGCGGCTATTAAGTTCTTTTTGTATACCTTATTTGGATCAGTTTTCATGTTGCTGGTCATGGTAGGCTTATATTTTTCGGTTACCGACCCCGTCACCGGCAATCATACCTTCAATTTGTTACACATGATGGATGGTAAGAACTACGTCGATGGCGCTCTATTCTCCTGGATCGGTAACTATCAGTTGTTCGGAATATCGGCTCGACTGCTCGGATTTATTATCCTCTTCATCGCTTTTGCAATTAAGGTTCCTATCGTGCCGCTGCATACGTGGTTGCCCGATGCGCACGTAGAGGCACCAACTCCAATATCTATTATACTGGCCGGCATATTGTTGAAGGTGGGAGGCTATGGCATCATCAGGATATGCTATAGTATATTTCCTGATATTGCGTTCAACGGTTCGTGGTGGATAGGTTTGATCGGTGTAGTCTCAATCATTTATGGGGCACTGAACGCGTTGGCGCAGCAAGACCTGAAAAGGTTGGTAGCCTATTCTTCCGTTTCTCATATGGGATTTGTACTCTTGGGACTTGCATCATTGACACCGGAAGGGATTAGTGGGGCAATGTTTCAAATGATCAGCCATGGATTTTTGTCCGCTATGTTATTTTTCCTCGTGGGGGTTTTGTATGATCGCGTGCACGATCGGATGATCTATAATTTTAGAGGTTTGGCCTCTATCATGCCAAAATACACGGCTTTCGTGGCGATCGCTTTTTTTGCATCATTAGGACTTCCCGGTTTTTCTGCTTTTATCGCTGAAGCTTTTACGATTATTGGCGCGTTTAACGCTGAGAGCGTTAATGGTCTTCTACCTAGGTGGATGGCTATTGGTGGAGCGGTAGGTATTCTATTAAGCGCCGCTTATTTTTTGTGGACTTTGCAACGTATGTTTTTTGGGCATACGCGTCTAAAGGGAGGAAGCCAATGGGAGGCTGCATTGACGGATGTTGGTCGGCGAGAAACGTGGGCACTGGTTCCAATGGTTCTATTAGCCTTGTTATTTGGCATTATGCCATCCCTTGTTTTTGACAAGATAAATGCTTCCGTACTTTCTTTAATCGAACTGGTCAGTCGCGTAAATCATTAGTGTTGTTTATGAGAGCGTATATTCCGCAAATCAGTAATTTGTTAAATGGCGTTTGGGAAGGGTTGCCTTTCCTTTTGCCCGAATTTATATTGACGATTACTTTTCTCATGACTATTTTCTCAGGCATTGCACAGAAGGAAAAATCCACGCTTACTTGGTGTTTTACTTTCATAGGTATAACCTTGGCTGGTATTACCGCAGTTATGCAGCGCTTTTCTCCTGCTGTTGAACCCGTTTTTTTCGGAATGATTCTACCGGATACGCATGGAGCAACACTCAAAGCACTTGTTAGTGTAGTTTGCTTACTGTTTTGTGTGTTCGTGTATTATAATCAGCCGCTGAGAAAGCACCCAAAGAAAATAGATGATTTACTGAGCGTACTGTTAGCGATTCATATTGGCTTAAATTTAATGGTTGTTGCGGTGAATTGGCTGATGGCTTATATAACAATAGAAATGGTATCCATAGGTTCCTATATTATGGTGGCTTATTTATCGAGGAATAATAAGCAGAGTGAGGCCGCCATGAAATATGTTTTGTTCGGCACGGTTTGCTCAGCGATTATGCTGTATGGACTTTCTTTTTTTTATGGATATACCGGAAGTCTCAATTTCGTTGACCCGAAACATTTAGCCAGCTTGACGAGCATGCCGCTCCCCGTGTTTATCGTTGCCGCACTTTTTGTATTAACGGGCATCGGGTTTAAACTATCCTTTGTTCCTTTTCACTTTTGGAGTCCGGATGTTTATCAGGGAGCAGCTACGCCGGTGACCGCTTTTTTGTCAACGGCTCCAAAAGTAGGTGCAATTATGCTTTTAGGACGCTTTGTTTTAGCTTGGTCTCAAAGCACAATAGCATTACCGATGCCGCTGTTTTACCTGTTGGCTGTCGTCGCTATAATTAGTATGCTTTTAGGGAATCTAGTGGCGATTAGACAAAGTAATATGAAGCGGATGATGGCTTATTCATCCATTGGACACACAGGTTTTCTGGTTATGATTATATTAACGGATGCTGAGCGTTCATTTCCGATTCTTTTTTTCTTTTTGGTTTCTTATGTGGTAATGAATATGGGCGTGTTTATGCTTGCCGATTATTTGGAAGAAAAGTTTGGTTTTACGGAAATTACGCAATACGAAGGACTTGGGAGATCAAATCCGTTAATTATGGGCGTGTTAACCTTATTTATGGTGTCACTCGTCGGCTTACCACCGACAGTAGGTTTCGTCGCTAAATTGCTTACCTTTTCGGCTGTACTTAATGCCTATGAAAGCAACGCAAATCCGGTTTGGCTATTTCTATTGATTACCGGGGCCATAACTACTGTTGTAGCCTTATTCTTTTATTTCAAAATTCCCCTACAAGCTTTTCTAAAAAATACAAACATGGAACCGAAGCAGTCCGGAACAATGAACGGCTTGCTTATTGTAGCCTTTCTTTTATGCTTGTTAACGCTTCTGTTTGGAATATTCCCCGCTTTTCTGCTTGATTTACTTTAAAACTAGCGTTTTTGATTAAATAAGTAGTTGGCAAGCATTCCGGTCCCTGCGTATGACTAGTTAATCGATTTTAAACCGCTCTCTTTTTTTATTGTTTTCTCCACTTTCTTTTTTGTTCTTTTTTGTTTGCTGTTTTTTACTCGAAAATCAATTCATTCTGTGTTGTTTTTGCTGTGGTTTTGTGTTTTTGTGTATGTTTTTCTTTTTATTTTGTGTTATTTCTAATTTATTTTGATTTTTTGTATTAAAAAAATACAAATATGTGTTTTGTTTTTGAAATATTGTATATATTTGGCCCAACTTATGTTAAAATATAATATGAATTCGAAAAAATCAACTGTTCCTTTTATTTTTCTTTTGCTTGTAGTGCTGTTAGCGCTAATTTTTCCATCAGTTCCTCTGTCTGGGGGTGGAGCTACTGCGGAATACGATGGTGCAGATGTGGCATGGATGCTAACGTCTACCGCTTTAGTATTGATCATGACTCCGGGATTGGCCTTTTTTTATGGGGGGATGGTGAAGAAAAAGAATGTAATTTCGACCATGCTGCAAAGTTTTATCTGTATGTGCATCGTGGCCGTTATTTGGGTCGTATTCGGTTTTAGTCTGGTATTTGGCGAATCATGGCACGGAATCGTCGGAAATCCCTGCACCTTTTTTATGTTTAAGGGCGTGTTGGACGGACCAAATTGGGTGGGAGCTCCTACTATTCCTTTGGCCGTCTTTGCTATGTATCAATTAAAATTCGCAATCATCACACCTGCGCTTATAACAGGAGCTTTCGCTGAACGTATTCGGTTTACTTCCTATATTTTATTTGTTTGTTTATTTTTCGTCTTTATATATGCTCCTTTAGCGCATGCCACCTGGCATCCCGAAGGTCTGCTGGCAAGCATGGGGGTGTTAGACTTTGCAGGGGGGACGGTGGTGCATATGTCGGCCGGTGTAACTGCATTCATGTCTGCCATTTTCTTGAAGAGGGGGAATAGCAATGGACATGATCCCGCCCGTGTTACTTATGTTTTAATTGGTATGGGGCTATTATGGTTCGGATGGTTTGGTTTTAATGCAGGTTCTGCTTTTGGAGCAAATCACCTGGCTGCTTCAGCCCTAGCCACAACCACTACAGCATCGGCTGCTGCGGCACTGGCTTGGATCTTTTTTGACGCGGCACGGGGGAAGAAGCCTTCCGCTTTGGGCGTTTCAATCGGCGTAGTAGTCGGTTTGGTTGCCATTACCCCAGCGGCGGGCTTTGTTACGGTTCCGCATTCGTTGATTATAGGGGTTGTGACGGCAATTATATGTAATTTACTGGTTGAATGGCGTACTACACGTTCGAATGTGGATGATACGTTGGATGTTTTTCCAAGTCATGGTGTTGGCGGAATGGTTGGTATGTTGCTAACAGGCGTTTTTGCTTCAAAGCACGTTAACCCAATAGTGGCCACCGATGGGTTGTTTTTTGGCGAAACCTCCTTGTTTTGGGCGCAACTTATAGGATTGATAGGGTCTGTAGCCTATACATTTATTGTAGCATTTGTTTTATTGCGTGTGACAAACGCGATCAGCAAGTTACGTGTTTCTCCTGAAGAGGAGGAAATGGGATTAGATATTAGTCAACATGGTGAGAAACTCTAATTAACCAAACCAATATCTTCAGACAGCAGTGTTTGAATCAGTGAGCCTCTTGATGGGAGAGGCTCCAATTTTTTTACATAGGGGTGTTTATTTTTAGGTCGCTTTCTTTTTGCAAAGTTGTTTAAATATGTAATTTTGCATGCTCAATTCCAACTATGAGTGACTCAATCAAACACGAGTGCGGCATCGCATTAATCCGCTTGCTAAAGCCTCTTTCTTATTATCAGGAGAAGTACGGTACCTCTCTGTACGGCATCAACAAACTTTATTTATTAATGGAGAAGCAGCATAACCGAGGCCAGGATGGAGCCGGTATTGCCACCATTAAGTTTGATATTAAGCCGGGTAATCGGTATATCAGCCGATATAGAGCAATGGGACCAAGTGCTGTTTCGGAAATTTTTGAATATGTTCAACGGAAGTTTGCGGCTATTCAACAAGCTGAACCCGAACTCTTTCAAGATTCCCATTGGTTAAAGGAGAACATGAGTTTTGTTGGCGAAGTCTTACTTGGACACTTGCGTTATGGAACCCATGGCAAAAATAGCATTGAAAATTGCCACCCCTTTTTGCGACAAAACAATTGGATGAGTCGTAATTTGGTAATAGCCGGTAATTTCAATATGACCAATGTCGACGAATTATTGGAACAATTGTTTGAATTGGGGCAACATCCAAAAGAACAGGCTGATACCGTGACGGTTTTGGAGAAGATAGGCCATTTTTTGGATACCGAGAACCAAGAGCTTTTCGATAAATTTAAAAAAGAAGGATATTCCAATGTTGAAATAAGTGCACTTATTGCAAAAAATCTTGACGTTGCCAATATTCTTCGGCGTTCTGCAAAAACGTGGGACGGTGGCTACACCATTAGTGGTATTTTCGGCCATGGAGATGCTTTCGTTATGCGTGATCCGGCAGGGATTAGACCGGCGTACTACTATTATGATGATGAAATAGCGGTGGTTACATCAGAACGCCCGGCTATTCAGACCGCTTTCAATATCAAATTTGAAAATATTCGCGAGATTAAACCGGGGCATGCGCTTATTATCAAAAAAGACGGAACAATTACCGAAGAAATGTTTCGGGAACCGGAAGAACAAAAGTCCTGTTCTTTTGAGCGTATCTATTTTTCAAGGGGTAGCGATGCCGAGATTTACCAGGAAAGGAAACAGTTGGGAAGGTTGTTATGTCCCAGTATCTTAGAAGCGATCAATCACGATATAAAAAATACTGTTTTCTCCTTTATTCCAAATACTGCTGAAGTAGCTTTTTATGGTGTGACGGATGGAATTAACGAGTATGTTCGTAAATTACAGAAAGATACCTTATTAAAACGGACCGATAAGATATCGGACACCGAGTTGGAGGATATGCTTAATATATCGCCTCGTTTTGAGAAACTGAGCATTAAAGATGCGAAGTTGCGAACTTTTATTACGCAGGATGCGGATAGGCAAGATATGGTGGCTCACGTATACGATACAACCTACGGTGTGGTGAAGAGCGGTGAGGATACCATTGTGGCCATTGATGATTCCATCGTACGTGGCACGACCTTAAAACAAAGTATCTTGAAAATTTTGGATCGCTTAAATCCGGTCAAGATTATCATTGTTTCATCTGCTCCGCAAATACGCTATCCTGATTGTTATGGTATTGATATGTCTAGAATGGGTGAATTTGTTGCTTTTGAGGCTGCCATTTCACTATTGCGAAAAAATGGCATGAATTACATCATTGATGACGTATATCAAAAGTGTGTGGAGTCATTGGATATGGATAAAACATTGGTCCCAAATCATGTCAAAGCTATTTATGAACCATTTACATATGAGGAAATATCAGCTGAGATTGCGCGTATCGTGACTCCGATTGATATCAGAGCAAAGGTAGAGGTGATTTACCAAAAGCTGGAAGATTTACATATCGCTTGTCCGAAGAATAAAGGCGACTGGTACTTTTCAGGGGATTACCCGACGCCTGGTGGGAACAAAGTAGTCAACCGCGCTTTTATGAATTGGGTGGAAGGTAAAAACGTACGTGCCTACTACTCGGCTTAGTACAGTTAAAAGCTAAATAGCAAAAGATGGAAAACAGGTGGGGTTTATCTCAGCCTGTTTTTTTAATAAAAAGTTTTCTTGAGCATATGAATGATGTAAGCTACCTGGATTTTTAGAATAAACGAATAGCTAATCCGTTGCTTATGGGCAGTCGACGAAAATGGTACCGTTAAAATAGGGGAGGTAAAAACCTTCCATACAGCTTCCCTACTAACTAAACTAACTACTTCCTTATTCCTTAGATAATCGTATGCGTAAACACCAACTCATACATCAATCGCAAAGCAAAAACGATAATGAGCGCACCGGCGAACTTATTGATTTTATTCAATGTGCATTCTTCGATTTTATGACTTAGCTTGTCGGCATAAAAAGCTTTCAACGAATCAATACCTAACTGAGTGAAAAGTACACAAGCAAAAAAAGGTACGATTCGCTTTAAATCAAAGGTATTACTGATAGAAACAACGCCACTTGTCACACTAATCCAATAAAGTAGCAGTGTTGGGTTGAAAATACACATGGCTAACCCCTTAATAAAGTACCCACTATGCTCTTTTTTAGATAGACACTTCGTGCGTTTGATGGTGACTTTTTTGCGAATATAATGAATGCCTACACCTAGTAATACAAAGCTGCCAATAATGCCAAGAGGTAAAAGAATCTCTTTTTCACGAGCAATGTAAGAAGATCCATATAGGGCAAGTGCTACGTACATGACATCGGCTACGAATACGCCAAATGCAAAAGAAAGACCACCATAGAAGCCTTTTTCTATACTTGTTTTCAGTAATGCGAAGAAAGCCGGGCCGGTCAGAAAAGATAAAATAATTCCTAAACCAACACCGGAAATGATTATTTCAATCATATTTTCATTACTTGGTTGAGCTGCAAGTATAAGAAAAAAATATTAAATGGAAGTTTCTGTTGAAAAAAGTCACAGGAATTTTGGGCTTTAATTCTATTTTTGTAACACTGTTAAGTAAAGTTATTTACGCTTGAGGCCCCTATTTTTTTATCATTAAGTGGCTCTGTAACAGTTTTGCAATGTAACAACCAGAAGAGATGACAAAACCTAGTTTTGATGAAATATTTATGAATTTGGCACTCGAGCTTGCCGAACGCTCTCATTGTGTAAAGGCGCATGTAGGGGCAGTATTGGCAAAGGATACCAGAATTATATCGATCGGATATAACGGACCTCCGTCCGGGACGCATAACTGCGATCAAGATTGGCCATTGGAAGGGTGTGCTCGCGATTCCAAAGGAAGTTGTTCATTGGCTTTACATGCCGAGGAGAATGCCATTTTATATGCGGTAAAAAATGGAGCGGGTTTACAAGGCGCAACCTTGTATACTACGCTATCACCTTGTTTACCCTGCGCTCGGTTAATTTACTCAGCAGGTATTGTCAAAGTGCTGTATAAATACTCTTATGCTGAATACAAAGGCTTAACATCGGATGAGGGTGTCGACTTTCTGAATAGATTTGGAGTAAATGCGGTTAAATTTTAGCTCTTCCTGCCAATCATGACTACAAAGTTGTGGTATCTGTAAATACAATCCACTTCATTAAAGCCGATCCGTTGCAACTCGTTTAATTGCCAGGATAGGGGAGCAAGCTTATCCATAGCAGTCCGTTTAAACGCATTTTGTATGGCTTCTTGACTCAGTCCTGATTCAATAACCGAACGACGCCATTGATCTTGGTAAAAATTGTCGATCGCCGGTGTACGACCTTTTACTTGGTCGGCATTAATAAACAAGCCGTCCGGCTTCAAAGCTTTAAAGATCCGTTGGTAAAGAATGGATTTTTCCTGATCCGTTAAATGATGGATTGAGAGCGAAGAAATAATGATATCATATTTTCCGGGAAGAGAACGTTCCCTGTAATCCATCTCCAGGTAAGAAAAGTGACTTAAACCGGTAAACCGTCTCTTCGCAACAGCAAGCATCTCAGGCGATATGTCGAGCAGCGTATACTTTAGCTTTGGATTAACTTGATAGACGAAGTAAGAAAATAAGCCGGTTCCCGCTCCGATATCCAACAGATTTTCTGCATGGTAATGGTTCTGTATCAGTGGAAGACTGATATGATAGAAGTCCTGAAAGCAGGGGATTAATTGTTCGCGCTCTTGGTCATATTTTTCTGATATCTCACCAAAGCGCCTTCGTATTTCATCCATAGAAATGCCTTAGATATAACGTGAAGCCTTTTATAGTACCCTTAAAAGTACGACGAAAGCAAATGACGACCTAAGAACGAAGATAACAAATATTCAAATTCGTAAAAAGACAAAGCAGTAACAATTGCTATGCATTAATGTGAATTTTGGCGAAACTGCGAAGGCCTCTATCTCTTTATACGGGCGTAGATGTTTCGCTGGCCTCGGTTATTTGCTCCGAAGCTATTACTGTGGCTTAAGATAAGGACTAAATATTTGTGAAAAAAGGGCTTTTTTGTCTATTTTGGCGCCAAGAGAAATGAAATTACATGGGATATAAAAGCTTAGCCGAATGTGTAAGAGATTTGGAACAAAATGGACACCTAGTGCGGATTAAAGAGGAAGTGGATCCGTATTTGGAAATGGCTGCGATTCATTTGCGCGTATATGAGCATCGTGGTCCCGCTCTTCTGTTTGAGCGAGTAAAAGGGAGCAAATTTCCTGCAGTGTCTAACCTATTTGGTACGCTCGAGCGGTCGCGCTTCATGTTTAGGGATACCCTTCATAAAATGAAATTGATGGTCGATCTTAAAATGGATCCCATGCGAGCGCTTAAAAACCCGTTAAAATATGCCGGCATTTCTTTAAATGCATTGTCGGCTCTACCCATGAAAGTTGGTAAGAATAGTCCGATAAACTATGGAAAGACGACGATCAGTGCATTACCGCAGGTTGTTAATTGGCCAATGGACGGGGGGGCTTTTGTTACCATGCCGCAGGTTTATACGGAAGATGTGACAAAGCCTGGGATTATGCAGGCCAATTTAGGCATGTACCGTATCCAACTTGGTGGAAATGATTATATAAAAGACAAGGAAGTAGGGCTTCATTACCAACTCCATAGGGGAATAGGTGTGCATCAGACAAAGGCCAACGAACTTGGAAAACCACTCAAGGTGAGCATCTTTGTTGGAGGGCCCCCTGCTCACCCTTTGGCAGCCGTAATGCCTTTACCGGAAGGGCTTTCAGAAATGATTTTTGCGGGTGCACTTGGTAACAGAAGGTTTCGCTATTTTTACGATAGTGAAGGATTTTGTATTTCCGCCGATGCCGATTTTGTTATTACAGGAACAGTGTATCCCAATGAAAATAAACCCGAAGGGCCTTTTGGTGATCATATTGGCTATTATAGCTTAGTACACCCGTTCCCACTGATGCACGTACATAACGTGTATTACCGCAAGCATGCTATTTGGTCTTTCACGGTAGTCGGTAGACCTCCACAAGAGGATACAAGCTTTGGCGAATTGATTCATGAAATTAGCGGCCCGGCTATTCCTAAGGAAATCAATGGTCTGCATGCTGTTCATGCCGTGGATGCGGCTGGCGTACACCCGCTGCTTTTTGCCATTGGTTCGGAACGATATACGCCTTATCTTAAAATCGATAGACCGCAGGAGATATTAACCATAGCCAATCAAGTATTGGGAAAAAATCAGTTAAGTTTAGCTAAATACTTGTTTATAGCGGCGAAAGAGGATAATCCTTCATTGAATATACATGATATTCCGGCTTTTCTTATGCATGTACTGTCACGAATGGATTTTGCAAGAGATCTTCACTTTCATACACGGACAACGATAGATACCCTCGATTATAGCGGCGAAGGACTTAATTCGGGATCAAAGGTAGTCTTTGCAGCTGCGGGGAATGTAAAGAGGATCTTGTGGCCGGAAATGCCTGCCGGCCTAGATTTTCCCAGGAACTTTGCACAAAAAAAAATAGTAGTCCCCGGTGTACTGGCTGTTCAGGCAGCTCCTTTCACTGCTTATCCGCAAGCGAAAGACGAACTGGAAGTGTTTGCAAAAGAGCTCACATCCATGGATTTAAGCGGCATTGCTTTAATTGTGCTTTGCGATGATCTGCAATTTACGGCTGAAAATATCAATAATTTCGTTTGGGTGTGCTTTACACGAAGCAATCCTTCGCATGATATTTATGGCGTCGATAGCTTTGTCGAGTATAAGCATTGGGGATGTAAGGGGCCACTGATTATTGACGCGCGTAACAAACCTCACCATGCACCACCTCTGGAAAAGGTGCCCGAAATCGAAAAACGGGTTGATCAACTAGCTAGTCGGGGAGGGTCTCTGTTCGGAATTATTTAGAAACGCTTCTCAATCAGCAAGAAATAGTGAAAAATAATATTCATTAATTTGGACTGATTATACATAATCACTATATTCGCATTGGTAAAATTAAAATGTTTGCAGAATATGCTTTGTGGTCTTGCAAGTTTAGAGGAGATTTTTAGAACAGAACATGGCGCTGTATTACAATGCAGCAATAAAAACTGCTACTGGTTGGAATTTGCAGGTGATTGTACACCTTTTAAAGTGGCCGATTTTATAAGTTTTAGAAAACAAGTGGATACCATAGCTGTCGATGAATTGTTATGTGCACCTACTTCAAGCTCTGATTTAACCATTTTGATGCCTTTTAGATCTCAACGTTGCTTTGTGTTGAATGTGACTGAAGTAGTGAGGTTAAAAGAACTGATGCAAGGGGCTAAATTTATGATGGAGTTACCCGGTGTCATTAAGGACTGTCTGAAAGTATCTTCCCTGCAAAGTTATTAGTTGTCAAGGTCTAGCGGTCGTAACCCCCTCATCCATTGAGCGCTTTATTGCATTCCCTCGTCTAGGAGACGGGCCGTCTTTGAATGTGTTAATGCGGTTTAGTAATTTAGACTGAATACGTATTGATTTTATTTTAAGCAACTTAAGTCTCGTTTCTGTTATCTTTGTATAAAGATTAACGGCATTTTATCGCCGCTAAGTATTAACGATTTTGAATATGAAAGATCTATTGAGATTAAAAACTTCATTAAATGAAGAAATAGAAAGAATATTAAATGAGCAGGTTAAAGTAGAAGCGCATTCCTCTGCTATTTATTTAGCTATGTCGTCTTGGTGTGATGATCAAGGCTTCGATTTCAGCGCCGGTTATTTTGCCAAACAGGCTGATGAAGAGCGCCACCATATGCTGAAACTGTTTAATTATATTAACGATCGTGGAGGAAAGGCCATTTCGCCGGAAATTGTTAACGTACCAAAGGATTTCGAATCTTTCAGAAGTGTTTTTGAATTGGCGTTGGAACAAGAAATGCATGTGACCGCTCAATTTAACAACATCGCTGAAAAATGCTTTAAACTGAAAGATTTTGTTACCTTTCAGTTTATTCAATGGTTCTTGGCGGAACAAATTGAAGAAGAATATGTAGCAAGAAGAATTTTAGAAATGTTTGATGTTATTGGAGAAGAGGGAACCGGCCGTTGGGAAATCGACAAACACATACCAAAAGTAAGTTATAACGCGGAATAAGCGCTGTTAATAATTTTTTAAAAGGAAAGCTTTAGTGATAAACTAAGGCTTTCCTTTTTTTATTGAATCATAAATACCATAATATAAATTACAGAGCCAATCGCTTTAAATATCCATCTTTAAATTTTATGACTAAGCAACAACTCTGTAAATTTTTTGACGGCTTATGTGCTAACGTGCGTCAGCTGGATCGGTATCATCGCCGATCAGACAGGCCCCAACCTATGGATAAAAAAAATATTTGCAGATGAAATAAGCATTAATTCAACTATATTAGAGTGTTTATAAGATTTAAAGTTATTTCTCGTTACTAATAAAGCATCGGTAGGATTAAAATATTATATGCACAGGGCATTGGTTTGCATAATTGTGATTTTTTCTTTTGTTACAATTGCAAAGGGACAGATACAGACAAGAGAGGTGCGCGGTGTAGTGCAAGATTCTACCGGCAGGCCGCTTGTGGGTGTGACTGTTCGGCTCTACGCAAAAAGTGATACAATGATGGCCAGCACAAACGAGCATGGACGTTTCATTTTTAACAAGGTAGCGGCCAATGATTTTAAACTAACCTTTAGCCTGATTGGCTTTCAATTATTCGAAAGGCATTATACTTCCAATGTATTACTGCCCATAACGGAGCTTGTAACCGTTAATTTGAAGGAGCAACCACATGAACTGCAGGAAATAGCCGTATATGGCGTTATTCCGGTTGTGATCAAGCAAGACACAATTCAATATAACGCAAAGGCTTATTCGGTTCGTAAGAACGCTCTATTAGAGGAAATGATCAAGCAGATGCCGGGTTTACAGGTAGACAGAAATGGGAATATTGACGCGCAGGGGCAGCGCGTTACCAGAGTGAAGGTAAATGGAAAGGATTTTTTTGATGGTGATGTGTTGACCGCGACACGCAACCTACCGGCGGAGATCGTAGAAAATGTGCAGATCATAGATGACTATGGCGATCAGGCTAACATAACCGGCATCAAAAATACAGAACCGGAAAAAGTGTTGAATGTCACCATTAAAGAAGATAAAAATTTTGGAACTTTCGGTCAGGTTACCGCCGGAGGCGGTGTGGATGCGAATGACAAGGCGCATAGCAGATATATCGGTAGTTTCTCGGCTAATAAGTTTAAAGGGAATAAGCAAGTATCTATTTTAGGATCCACTAATAATACGAATACCAGCTTATTTAGCTTTGGCGATATCAGTGGAGCCGGTAGCCGGGATGGCACTGATTTAAGTAGCATGATTGACGGAGGGGATGGTATCAATAGTGCAAGCTCCATAGGCATGAACTATCGGGACGAAGTGGCAAAAGGGGTATCTGTCTATGGTGGCTATACATTTACGAAGCGTAGAAATCAAACAATCGGAACAACTCGATTAACCAGTATTTATCAAAATCGGCAGATTAATTCCCTCGATGAAGTAAAATCACTTTCAGATAATATCAAGCATAAGCTTACATGGACAGTGGAAGCGAATATTGATACGGCAAATTACTTGAAAATCACGCCTACGGCCTCCTATATTACAAATGATTTATTAAGTGAGAGCCACAGCGCAATAACGGATAAAAGAGTGTTCACAGACAGGCTTTATAAAACTTCGGGCACGTATAGTGATCCGAACTTTGATATCGATTTATTTTATAATCATCGTTTTCCGACAAGAGGTAGAAACCTAAGTGTAATCGCGAAGTTTGAGTATTATAAGCGTACCAGGAGCGATGTGGCAAATGATTTTTCAACGAGTATTGATTCAGGTTATAATAATCCTCAGGTCGGATACCGGCAGTTTTTACAGCGAGTAGGCAACTTCAGCTATAATAGAAGTATGTTACTGGGCATGTCTTATATGGAGCCGGTAACCAAACGAAGTTATTTGGAGTTGAATTATCAATATGAATCTAACTCCATTGCAAATGCTAGAAATACCTTCGATATAGATTCTGTTACTGCTCGGGAGTCGTTGGTAGATTCTTTAAGTATTGATTACGATTACCTCTTCCAGACGCATCAATTCGGTATTAATTACCAGGGCAGTCTTGATCGACTGAAGTATACCGTTGGCTTTGCCTTGCAACCCACGAAGTTGGATGGGAAAACGCCTTCTAGAGACGTGGTAACGCATATAAATAATTTGAACTTTGTTCCCAGTGCCCGCTTGCAATATGCAATTAATAAGACCAGCAACCTCTCGTTAAATTATCGAGGGCAAAACAACCAGCCTGCATTTACACAAATTCAACCAATTAGGGATGTATCAAATCCACAGTATATTGTAGTTGGAAATGCTAATTTGAAACCGGAGTTTATGAATATGGTGAGTGTTCAGTACAGAAGCTTCAACATACAAAATGGGAGTTCGCTTTTTACCAATTTCTCCTTTACGCATATACAGGATAAGGTAGTGACAAATCGGATAAGTACACCTAATAGCACCATACAGGAAACAGCGTTTTTAAATGCAAATGGCTATTATGACTTAAGAGGCTTTTATCATTATAGTGCGCCGCTGGCAGGAAAGGTGCTGACGCTCAATTTGAATGGTTCAATGGATTACACCAATAATCTAACTTATATCAATAATGTGAGAAATGTTGGCCGAAACATGATATTTTCCCAAAATTTGCAGGTCAACTTTCAAATTGAAGATTTGTTGGAGGCTGATTTACGGAGCAGTTATACGATAAATAAGATAAGGTATAATATTCCATCTTTTATGGACGCGGGCGCTAATACATTTAGTCTTGGTTTTGGTGGGAAAGGCTATCTTCCTAAAAAATGGATTATCAGTGCCGATTTTTCGCAAAATTTTAACTCCGGGTATAGTAGTTCGATTAGCGCAAACCCAACGTTGCTCAATGTCTACATAGAGAAGTCTTTTCTACAAAATGATATGCTGGCGATCCGCTTACAGGGTTTTGACCTGTTTAATAAAAATACAGGTGTTAGGAGAGAAATTTTAGGTAATAGTATTATGGATATGCAAAATAATCGACTCGCACGGTACTTTTTAGTTTCGCTCAATATTCGCTTGCAGAAGTTTCCATCCGAAATTTAATAGCGAATGCTAAACGTTGTTTGACGTTAAGAATGCTTCGTCAGCCATCTGTTCCGGAAAGAGCATGCGGCTTCTAAGCAATTTATAGCTTTAACGTTTTAGCAATATTGAAAATTTTCTATATATTAGCTCCGTGAGCTTATTTTTCACTAACCAAAGTCAGCACTATATTGAATCAAGCAAAAACTAAAATCTAATGAAACGCATTATCCTTTTATTTTCTATGTACCTTGTTACTTCCACGCTTTGTGGGCAGGAAGTGAAAACTGTGTCGAATCCTGTCGATTATGTAAGTACGCTTGTGGGTACCCTGTCAAAACACAGCCTATCAACCGGCAATACTTATCCGGCGATAGCTCGCCCTTGGGGTATGAATTTTTGGTCGCCGCAAACCGGAAAAATGGGCGACGGTTGGATGTATACATACGATGCTGATAAAATCAGGGGATTCAAGCAAACCCACCAACCATCACCTTGGATGAATGATTATGGCCAGTTTGCGATTATGCCGGTTACCGGGGCAGCCCGTTTTAAAGAAGATGACCGTGCCAGCTGGTTTTCTCATAAAGCAGAAGTCGCAACTCCATACTACTATAGTGTTTATTTAGCTGATCATGATGTAACAACAGAGATCGTTCCGACGGAGAGAGCAGCGCGGTTTAGAATGAGCTTTCCGAAAACAGATAGTGCTTATGTCGTAATTGACGCTTTTGATAAAGGATCTTATATCAAAGTGATTCCGAATGAGAACAAAATTATTGGTTATTCTACTAAGAATAGTGGAGGAGTACCGGAAAATTTCAAGAATTATTTTGTGATGGAATTTGATCGGGACTTCGACGGTGTTGCTGTTTTTAACGGAGAAACACTTCGAAGTGGAATTTTAGAGTCTACCGGAGAACATGTTGGAGCGCTGATACACTTCAAAACTAGCAAAGCAGGTGAGCAGATCAACATCAAAGTCGCTTCCTCTTTTATAAGTCATGAGCAAGCGACATTAAATTTAAAGGAAATTGGGAATAAGAGTTTTGAAACCTTGAAACAGGAGGGTAAGGATGTTTGGAATGAGGCTTTAAGTAGGGTAGAAGTAGGAGGGGGCAGTATTGACCAGGTGCGTACTTTTTATTCAAATTTATATCGTACACTTTTATTCCCACGCATGTTTTTTGAATATGATGCGAATGGAAAGGTAGTGCATTATAGCCCTTATAATGGAAAAGTACTTCCGGGGTATATGTTCACAGACACAGGCTTTTGGGATACGTTTCGGTGTCTATTCCCATTCCTGAATCTCGTGTACCCCGAAATGAATACCAAAATGCAAGAAGGCTTGGTAAACGCGTATAAAGAAAGTGGGTGGCTTCCTGAATGGGCAAGTCCCGGCTTAAGAAATGTCATGGTTGGTAATAATTCGGCGTCTGTAGTGGCTGATGCTTATATTAAAGGTCTACGCGGCTACGATATTGAAACCTTATATGAAGCTTTGCTGCATGGGGCCAATCATGCCGGTCCGCTAACTGCGGTAGGTCGTGCAGGAGCTGATTTTTACAATAAACTGGGCTACGTGCCTTATGATGTAAACATCAATGAAAATGCAGCTCGGACTTTGGAATATGCCTATGATGATTTTGCCATATATCAGCTTGCTAAGAAATTGAATAAACCAAAAAAGGAAATTGAACTGTATAAAAAAAGAAGTTTAAATTATAAGAAGTTATTCGATCCTGAAACGGGTTTAATGCGGGGTAAAAATCAAGATGGAAATTTCCAAAAACCTTTTAATCCTTTCAAGTGGGGAGACGCTTTTACCGAAGGGAATAGTTGGCACTACACCTGGTCCGTATTTCATGATATACAAGGACTGATCGATTTAATGGGGGGTAAAGAAGCATTTGCTAATAAACTGGATTCCGTATTTACGTTGCCGCCTATTTACGATGATAGTTATTACGGGCAGGTAATTCATGAAATTCGAGAAATGCAGATTGCAAATATGGGTCAATATGCTCATGGGAATCAGCCAATTCAACACATGATTTATTTATACAACTATGCGAACGAGCCATGGAAAACACAGTATTGGGTTCGCGAAACCATGAATAGAATGTACTTGCCTACCCCTGATGGGTATTGCGGTGATGAAGATAATGGGCAGACCTCGGCTTGGTATGTGTTTTCAGCATTGGGCTTTTATCCGGTGGCGCCTGCAACCGACCAGTATGTTATCGGAGCGCCTTTATTTAAGCATGCTAAGATTAAATTGCCCACAGGGAAGGAAATTAGCTTGGATGCCCCTAATAATAGTTTAGACAACAGGTTTATTGATAAGCTTTTACTTAATGGCAAAGCCTATACTAAAAATTTCTTTTCGCATGAAGAACTGGTAAAAGGAGCAACCATTCAGTTTGAGATGGGCAGTCAACCGAACAAGACACGTGGTGTCGGAAACGAGGACGTGCCTTATTCGCTTTCGAGAGAACGAAAATAATTTAGAGATAAAGAGGTGTCAAAAAAGTGTTATTCGAACGTAGCACTTTTTTGACGCCATCTTATATTATTACCCTAACAAATTTCATTGAAAGAGTGGCAAGGCTTCTGCCACCACAAAGGTGCTTCCCCCGATAAAAATCAGATCTTCTTTTGACGCGATTTGTCCGGCAGTTTCTACAGCATGCTGTACACTATCATAGGCCTCCCCAACTAATCCATAATTAGCGGCTTGTGACTGCAAATCTATTGCCGGAAGAGCCCGTTGGAAAGCGGGGCTACAAAAGTAGAAATTGGCTTCCTTAGGAAGCAAGGTTAGCATGTGCTCAAGGTCCTTATCGCGCATTACTCCAATAACCATATGAAGTTTTTCAAAGGGTGTACGGGTAATATTTTTAATTACTTCTTTCCAGCCGTCCTCATTGTGTCCCGTATCGCATATCGTTAAGGGTTGTGCCGACAACCTCTGCCAGCGGCCCATCAAACCGGTAAGTTTTTGAACCCCTTCTAAACCATCGACTAGTTCGTTTTCGGAAACGGTGAAACCAATTTCCTTCAATATACGGATCGTGCTAAGAACACCAGGCAGATTTTTCTGTTGATAGCTTCCTCTTAAATCCAAACACAGCTCCAAGGTCTCAAACGGCTTTTCTTTTTCAGGTATTGCTTTTAGATATTGGAACTCGGTGTCCACTGCGATTTCATCTATTTTCCATTCATCACTGGCGAAGAAAATGGGTGCCACCAACTCTTGTGCTCGATTGATAAAAACGTGTTCTATAGCTTGTTGCCGCTCGCTGATAACAATGGGCGTATGACTTTTTATGATGCCGGCTTTTTCATAGGCAATTTCCGCTAGGCTATTCCCTAACATGTTCATATGATCATAACCGATGTTGGTAATCAAAGTAGCGATCGGGCTGATGATGTTTGTGGAATCTAACCGACCACCTAGGCCGGTTTCAATAACCGCAATATCAACATGCATATCAGCAAAATAACGAAAAGCCATGGCGACGGTAACCTCAAAAAAAGAAGGCTGTATCGTTTCGATCAACGATTGATTGTTTTTGACAAAATCGATTACGTAGGCCTGCGGTATCAATACCCCGTTAATTTTTATTCGCTCCCTGAAATCCAAAAGGTGAGGAGAGGTATATAAACCGGTTCTATATCCAGCTGTTTGTAAAACCGCTGCCAGCATATGTGAGCTGCTCCCTTTGCCATTAGTGCCTGCTATATGTACAGCTTTGAATGCTTTTTCCGGGTTTTCCAAGGCCGCACAAAGTGCGCGAATATTGGTTAGATCTTTCTTAAAAGCAGAAGAGCCGTCCCGTGTAAACATCGGAAGACGGCCGTATAGATAATCAATTACCTCAATATAGTTCATGATATGGAAAACGAGTGCTTACTTTACTTTAAAGTTGAACACTACAATACCCGATTGAAATTCAGGTCCTCCGTCGGTTGCATTTAACCGTGCATTTCTAACCGCCGCCTCACATTTTTCCCAAAGTGAAGCGTCTGACAAGGTGGTGCCCTTAGCACCTGCTCTCGCACGGGTTACTACGCCATTCCGATCTACTGTGATTTCTACCGCAATCCGACCGGAAAGCTGACCTTTATCTTCTATTTGCGGTCTTACTGCAAAAGATCTGTTGGGTAAGCCTACAAGGCCATTACCCGAGCCACCCTCACCGTAATTAGTGGCCATATTATTCCCTTGCAAACTACCTTGATTCCCAGGGGTCGATCCCGTACCATCGCCAACACCCACTCCTTTATTCTTCTTGCCGGTATAAAGGGCGTTGGGGTTAACGGTCGGTTTGCTTTCTTTCTTCTCCGGTGTAATGGTAGGTGTAGTAGAAGTCGGTTTTGCTTTCTCTTTAGTCACGACGGCGGGGGCATCCTCTACGTCTTGTGTAACCACTGTTTTATCATTGGTTTCTTGCGAGGCTACCGGTGTAGGTTCTTCATTTGGTACAACTTTATCAGGTTGTGTTTGATTAGCGTTGGGATCCATTGAAGGCTCATCCAAGCTCATATAATCATCGCCCATTCCTTCGTCGACGGTACCATAGTTCACAATTAACCCGCCGGTTCCAAACTCAACAGCTGGTTGGCTCAGCATCCAAAAAAAACTTAACAGCAGGAACGCAGCAAATACGCCTGCCGATATTGCGAAAGCTTTGGGGTAATTGTTGTCTTGTTTATGCTGATGATTCATCGCACACTCTCCGATTTAAATGCCTAACTCTTCTCTTTTGGTTCGGTGGCCAAAACAAGCTTTATTTTTAACTTATTGGCAATGTCCATCACCTGAATCACATCTTCAATTGCTACTGTTCTATCAACATATAAAAGCACGGTCAATTCCTGCCCTTCCTGTACATAACTTTGTAGGGTGGGCATCAATTGATCGAGCAATACTTGTTTTTTTTCTACAAAGTACTGCAAATCTTTATTAATTGACAAGCTTATGGTTCGTTTAGCTACCGACTGTTCTCCCGACTGTGACCTGGGCAACAAGAGTTTCACTACTTGAGGGTTGGCAACTGCCGAGGCCAATAAAAAGAATAGTAGCAAAAAGAACATGATATCGTTTAAGGCCGATGTGTGGACCTCTGCAGCTGGTCTATGGTGTCTTTTTCTTAAATTCATTGGAAATACATTTTTGAATTAATGGCCCTGAACATTACCGGTGCCTGAAAGTTTCAAATCTCAGTGGAAGTAATGCCAAAAACCAATTTAGCTGCCTGGTTCGTCCAATAGATCGATAAACTCAATGGCATCTGTTTCCATGCGAAGAATTAAACGGTCAACCATCATATTCAATATATGATACCCTACATAGGCAATAATACCGATAATGAGTCCGGATGCAGAAGTAATCATTTTTGTATATAAGCCTCCGGATACGGTGCCGATTTCAATTACTCCTTTTATGGAGACCTCATGGAAAATTGTAATCACCCCAATGATTGTACCAACAAAACCTAGCATTGGTGCAATACCTGCAATGATACCTAATATATTAATATTTTTCTCAAGTTTTGATACTTCCAGTTTACCGACGTTCTCAATCGCTCCTTCAATATCTTTAATGGGTCTACCGATACGGGTAAGCCCTTTTTGAAGCATGGCCCCTAAAGGTCCGTTACTATTCCTGCAAAGCGCCAATGCGGCCTCCAAACGGCCCGACATGATGTTCTGCTTGACCTGAATCATAAGATTCGAATCATAACGGGAAGCTTTTTTTATGGTCAAGTACCTTTCTATAAAAATTACCAAACCCAAGAAAGCGAGAATGGCGATAGGAATCATCACCCATCCTCCTTTAATAAGCAGGTCTAACAAACTTAAATCTTCAATCGGTGCAGTAGAAGGGCCCGGTGCGGTAAGCATCGAGTCCAATGTAGCGGGTGTGTCTGTAACTTGTAATAAAAACATGTTTTATAAATAATAATTTTGTTTTACACTGTTTGTTTAATATCGGTACCAAGATAAAATTTATTCCCGGCATTTATACACTAGGGATATATATATGCTTCTTTCGTTATCTCGTTCCTAACTTTTTCCAATTGCTCCTTTGCAGCCTCTTTAGTTGGATAGGACCCATAGCATATCTTTTTTCTATTATTGGGCATATTGCTTTCCAGGACAAATGCATTAATACCGATCGTTCTAAAATATTTTGCTTGTTCAATCGCTAATTTCATGGTTTTAAACGAGCCGATTACAATTGAAAACGGTTTTTCTTTTGATGCCTTTCGTACAAGCGGCTCTTTTTCCTCTTTAGATACACGCTGATTCAGCGAATCGGCTAAAGAGTCGGCCGGAAGGCCGGTTGTCGTTGTATCTGGTAGGTTAGTGGATGTGTCCTTTGCTGTGTTTGCTGAGCCATTCGTTGTATCTTTCAAGGCAACGTTAATTTCGTTTTGATGCGGCGGAATACCGGGCTCCTGACGCTTCCAGAATAAAAATGCAGCTAGCCCGATAGCGATAATGCCGGTTACTACCCAAAGCCAAACATTATTATTTGTTTCCCTTTGGTTCGCTACGGTCTCATAGCTAATTTCAGGCTGTTCCGGCTCAGTAGGAATCGCAGGTTCTTGTAGTATCGTATCGGGCTGTTCCTGTACAGCCGGTAATTCTTCCGGTAAAGACTCTTCTTTATAATCATCCACCGGCTGTAAGCCCCAAAACGATTGAAGTTCTTTTGAAACCAACGTATACGTTCCATCCATTTGCTTTAGATAACCTATTGGCTCTAACTTCGCTTCACCCTGTTCGTCAATATCAGTCAGCAAACGATTTACTGTTTTATCGACAACGTCAATTGCTTCCTCATTGGATAAGTGCATGGATTTAGCAACATAGTCAACTAGGTAATTATCGGTCGTTGCGTGAGGAATGAGCGAATAGCTGCTTGTAGGAGGCAAAAACTTTTCTAATTGCTCATCGTATCGAGCTGCAATGCGCGCTTTGGTGAAAACACCAATACCCGGTACCCCGACTTGTGGATGTATAAGTAAGAGTTGATGCAAGTATTGGCCTAAATTAAACATTCCTTCTTTCGTTTGAGTCGGCAAATTTAGAAAGCTTAACAATTAAAACGAAACGTTTACACCGCCTATTATATTAAAGCCTAAGCGTGGGTAGTATAAGAAGCGTTCGTAACCTTTGTTTAGTAAATTATTTCCCCTGACGTATACGCCAATCTGCTTTGTAGCGCGGTATTCCAATCCGGCACTAATATCAACAAACGATGGCATGGATACAGTAACAGGTGCATTTGGATCTGTACCGCTTACACCGGCATATTGCTGATAACTTTTAGCTTTCATCGCATCGTTGAAGAAAAGCTCGCCATCTATGTATACCTTTTTGCTGATATTGATCCGAGTATTAGCAGCGAGGCGCAATTTTGGAATATACCAAGCTTCAGCTTCATTTTCCAAATCATACTCGTTAAACAATAAATTACCGCCTAAGCTGACCGCTTCAGATACGCGGACGTTAATATCTCCTTCTAAACCAAAGACTTTATTCTTTTCTCCACGATCGTATATGATATCATATCTTGAAGGTGAATTAGGCTGAATAGCGTAAAAAGGCAGGTCGCTGATTTGTTTGTAAAAGACGCCAACTTTATAACCAAAGGTAGCGCCGGCATTGCCTTTTAATCCTCCAAAAACGTGCAGTTTTTCCAACATATTACGTACAACTAGGCTATTGCTTGTTGTGTCCAGGAAAGGGCTTTCCGTAAGAAAAGGGTTTTCATTAGCTAATGACCGGAATGAGGTTTTAACCACATCTCCCTTCACACCGGCATATATGCTCGCATATTCTGGCACTAAGGCGAAATCAAAGTCGACAGTTGGGAAAATATTGTTTCTATTCTCTTCCCCGCCAAATTCGCTCACTAAAGTAGCTCCCAAGGTCAATTTATAATTCTTTCCCTGAAAACGGATATAGGGATTCAAACGGGCGATATGATTTCCTAAGCTTAAGTCATTACTCTTGAGACTGGTAAAATCTCCCGAAACATTCGCCCCCACATTAAAAGCGTTAACTTTTTTGTTGATGTTGGCACTGAGGGCAAAGGAATTTTCTTTCGTTGAGAAAGCATTGCCGAACAGGTATCCATCTACTTTAAGCGAATAGCTTAACAACTCTTCGTTATCCTCATAATTACTATTCAATTCTCCTTTAAGGTAAAGGTCGTTATAATGCTGCTTCGTAGGGTCGGCGTTTAATTCCGGCTGAAGGGGAACAAAACCATAATATCGCGTTGCATAACGATTAAAGCCGATTTCTCCATTCAACGTTATTCTGTCTAAGATACTTCTTCCGAATAACCCGATTTTTTGCTCGCTAAAATTCTGCCCCTCGTAATCCGATCCTTTTTGACTGAGGTGTTTTGCAAAACCGCCTACTTGAAGTGCTTGATCTTCACCGTTACTAATGTAGACCTCCCCTAAGAGGGTGTTAAAGTTTCCGGCCCCTATTTTCGCGTAGTTATTGGTTAATATATCTGGTCGCATCGCAGGCAATTGTTGTATTTCTAAGCGATGTGTTCCCGTATTGATATCTAGTTTTCTGTCGAAAACGGAATAGTTAAGTTTAGATAGATATTTACGATTATTCGTGAGGTCGGGACTTTGTCTGATTTTTACCGCATCAGCCAAAATAGGTTTGTAGTCCCGAACAACTTCAATTTCCCCTAAATTTCCTTTGGCTTCCTCTTGCGGTACTTGCTCTTCTTCTTGCGCAAACGCAACGAAGGAACAAAAACCTAAGCCGATTAGTAATGTATATTTTAACATTGAAGAATTCAATATCATGGTATTTCGTTATTTAGATAGTATGAATGAACTTATTTATAAAGCTTGTTTCTCAACCGCGGATGAATCTAAAGTAGTACTGTCAGTTTCCGTACTGTCTACCGCAGTAGAATCGCTTTCTGTTTTTACACTATCTGTTACTTTCTTAGTATCTATTTTTTTTCCGGTTAATTTTTCTAAACGTTCTTTTGCTGTAGGAATGATATCATCTTTACCTTCGTAATTCTCGATAATACTCTGTAAAGTACTTTTCGCCTGGAATTCATCTTTTAGTTTTGTATAGCAGTCGGCTAATAAAATAAAGCTTTTCGCAACCCAGTAGTCATAAGACGGCATATTCTTAATTAAATCGAAAGCGGTTTCCTGAGCGGCTTTATATTCGCCAGCTTCATATTGTAACTTACCGATATTGTATTTTGCTTCTGCACCGACAATCGTTTGGCTGTTGGCTACCGCCTGATTTAATTCCTTTCGGGCAGTGCTTAAGTCGCCTTTTAACATATGCGCTTTTGCAGCATAAAGATCTGCTTTTGCCTTATCCTCAACAGAAGACTTTTCATATTCCTTCACATATCGCGCATACATAAGCGTATTGTCAAAGTCATGAATATTGAAATAGGCTACCATCAGGTTATTGATGGCAAAGTTATAGTGCGATTTATACTCAGCAGTAAGCTCTAATTTTTTCAGTGGTGCAATCGCCTCGTTATATTTCTTTTGATCAAGATATAAATTGGACACACTCAATAAGGTTCGTTCTGTGTAGGCACTTGTCCAATCGTTCAAAATAATGTTAAAGTCATGCAGAGCTTCTTGCGGATGCCCGGTTTTGTACAAACTTTCCGCGCGGATGAAACGTGCAAATTTTTCCTGTATCGGTTTCGGAAATTTATCGAAATAGGCATTCACTGCTTCAATAGCTGCTTGATAATCACCTCTGGAGAAGTAATTGTTTGCTACTTGAAAAGTAATATTGTCTTGTTCAGCCGTCGACAAATCACCAATGGCCGTTGTGCCGGCATAATCCAAGAATCCTTGCGCATCCCCTTTATCAATATAGATATTCTGTATCGACTTTAACGCCTGTTTTGCTTCTTCTGTTGTTGGATATTGTTCAACTACTCGTTGAAAGGTTCTGACCGCAGCGTCGTTGTTGTCACTATTGTACTGAACCAAACCAATGGTGACAAGTGCTCTCGGCACGTAGCTACTGCGTGGATATTTCTCAATCATATCCTGTAAACCTTGAATCGCTATTTCATTTTCTCCCTTAAGGAAAAAAGTATAGGGTATCTCAAAGTTTGCGTCGTCTGCATAGTTGGAATTGGGATATCGCGCCAATAAATCCGTCATAATACTGATCTTGCCATCGGCGTCGCCCTGTAGGCCCCTGATAATACCACTTTGAAACAAAGCATAATCCTGTGTTTTAGCTTTTGTACTCATGAGCTTATTGTACTGCTCCATCGCATTACCATAATCCTTCAACATAAAATATGAATCGCCTAAACGCGCAATGGCATCATTTCTTGTATTCAGCTCAATGGGCTCTCCACTATTTAGAAATTTAGCAAAATAGTTGGCAGAAGTACGATAATTATCGTTACGGAAGGCCGCATAAGCAAGTGCATAATTGGCGTAATTATAAACGTCTGTGTTTTTTGCTGCCGGATACTGCAGAAACTTGCTGAAATTTGTTGTGGCTTCACCGTATTTTCTGACTTCGTACATCGCTTCCGCTTTCCAATAGGTTGCTAAAGCTAGGAGTTCCGGATCGTATGGGTTCTGTTCAGAACGCATAAAGATCGAAATGGCATTTTCAAAAGCCCGCTCATTGTAATATTCCAAACCGCGGAAGTAAGTCACTTTTTGATAAGCGGCATTTGCCTCTTTGGTCCTTTTCGGAATGGATTCCAGGATATCCACTGCCGATCGATAATTCTTTGTACTCAATAAAACCTCTGCCAGCAACGTTTTCGCCTCGTCGAGGTTTTTAGAACGTGGGTAGGTTTTCAAGTACTCTTGGGTGGCGTCTAAGGCTACTTGGTGAAATTCCAGCTCATAAGACAACTTAGCGTAATTCAGCAGTCCCTGCTCTTTCATGGAAGGATCAAAATCAAGTTTCGATGCTCTGAAAAAAGCATTACGAGCACTCTCTTTGTTGCCTAATTTTAAAAAGGAATCCCCTAAAATGATCATTCCGCTTTGGAAATAAGCGTCCGGTTCCGTTAACTTTTCCAGTTCTTTAATAGCTTTCTCATAATTGCCATTCTTGTAGGCAATATATCCTATCTGATAATCATCTTGATTATTTTGGGTCTTCCCTTGATCTTGGGCTTGAAATTTGTCATAGTATTCTTTCGCCTTGGCTAAGTCGTTCTTGGCAAAGTAGGTGGCACCTACGATACGGAAGATCTCTGTTTCGTTCTCTTGTTTAGTTCTTTCTAAAATGGGCAGTATATAAGAAAGAACATCATCATAACGTTTGTCGAGGAAGTAGAGCGCCGCGATGTAGTATGGATAGCTGTTCTCGTATGCTTTTGATCCCTTTAAACGCTCAAATTCTTTTAATGCGATTTTATATTCCGCATCCAGGTAGGACAGATAAGCATAATAGTAGATGGAAGCCTCTTGATATTGGCCTCTTTCTTCCTTTAGGCGCTCAAATAAGGGTTTTGCTGCTTTATAATCTTCTGTCATAAAGAGCGAATAACCCAATTTGAAGCGATATTCGGTGTTTTCGGAACCGCTTAGATTTCCACCGTCTAATTTCTTGAACCATTCAATCGCTTTCGGATAATTCTTTTTTGCAAAATAGGATCGTCCTACCTGAAAGTAGGCCGCTTTCGTATTGGCACTTGTTGGATGATCTTTTATGAATTTTAGAAATAGGCCTTCGGCATCGTGATTGCCTAATTCAAGCGCACAAACCGCTTGATAAAAACGTGCATTTTCTTTCAGTAATGAAATTTGGTCACTTTCATCTTGTTGTATAGTCGTATTGGTACGAATGGTTTCAACTTTACCAAGCTGGTTATAAGCCGAAGCATATTTTCCCCTTTCGTACAGCTCCATACCTGTTTTATAAGCTTGGTTAAGAGATTGCCAAGCACTTTGTTGGGCGAGGGCACTGCTGGCGAAAAGACTAAGTGCTAGACTAATACGAGTGAATTTATTAAACATGTTGTTCAAATTCTTTTTATGCTAAATTAATGGGATGTTATGAAGTTTTGTACACTATTACTTAACAAATGTTAATAACCTCTTACTATAACGGCAATAATTGTGAAATAATGTGTACGATAAATATTTTTGATTGATGCTTCCTTAAACACGTTTTCCGGCAAGGAGGTACAATACAGCCATTCTCACTGCTACGCCATTTTGAACCTGATCCAGAATAATCGAATGTTGGCTGTCGGCCACATCACTTGTAATTTCTACACCACGATTAATCGGCCCGGGGTGCATGATGGTTATCTTTTTATCTAAGGATTCAAGTATCGTTTTATTCAAACCATACAGCATCGAATATTCTCTTAAAGAGGGGAAATAATTGATATCCTGACGCTCCAGCTGAATTCGTAACATATTGGCTACGTCGCACCAGTGAAGCGCCTTGAGCAGGTCATGCTCCACTTTAACGCCCAGCGAAGTAATATATTTAGGAATAAGCGTTGTAGGACCGCATACCAGTACTTCGGCCCCGAGCTTTTGTAAGCATAAAATATTGGAAAGGGCGACCCTTGAATGTAAGATATCGCCAATAATGGCTACTTTTTTTCCGGCAACATCGCCATATTGCTCTCTTATAGAAAACGCATCGAGCAAGGCTTGTGTTGGATGCTCGTGTGCTCCATCTCCTGCATTTATAATTTGGGCATCGACATGTTTACTTAAAAAAACGCCTGCACCGGGATAAGGGTGTCGCATAACAATCATATCTACCTTCATTGCCAAGATGTTATTTACCGTGTCAATGAGTGTTTCGCCTTTGCTGACTGAAGAAGAAGAAGCCGCAAAGTTGATGACATCTGCCGACAGACGTTTTTCGGCGAGCTCAAAGGACAGTCTGGTGCGTGTCGAGTTCTCAAAAAAGACATTGGCAATTGTAATATCACGTAATGAAGGTACCTTTTTGATTGGGCGGTTGATGACATCCTTAAAAGTGGCTGCTGTGTCCAATATCAGGTGGATATCTTCTGCGGACAAGTCTTTTATGCCTAATAAGTGTTTGGTGCTTAGCTGTTGTGCTGTTTCTGCCATTGTATATGCAATCAAAAATTTCTAATTGTTTTCTTCTGTTAGAAGGATGATTTGGTCTTGCGTGTCCGTTTCGTGCCAGTTAACAATGACCCGTTGCGAATTAATGGAATCCACTTGAATGCCAATATAGTCTGGCTGAATGGGCAGATGTCTTGAAAATCTGCGATCAACAAGTACCAGTAATTCCACCTTTTCAGGGCGGCCAAAAGCTTGTATGGCATCTAACGAAGATCGGATCGTCCGGCCTGTCCACAGTACATCGTCGATCAGGATGACTTTTTTGTTCTCGATCACAAAATTTATGTTTGTACTGTTAGGAACTAGCGGACCGTTTTCTTTGCGACGAAAATCATCCCGATAGAAAGTAATATCAAGCTCACCGAATAAAATGGAGTCGATCTGTAATATTCTTTGTAGTTCTTCCCGTATCCGTTTTGCCAAGTAAATGCCCCTCGGTTGGATACCGATGATCACTGAATTCTTGAAGTCATGATGATTTTCAATTAACTGTTGGCAAAGACGTTGAATGGTGATTTGAAACTTTAGACCACTTAATAATATAGATTGTTGCATTAGAAATCTGTTTGGTTGAGCGTATAAAACCTTGTTTTTTTCTTTTTCCCTGCTAATCCTCGTAATTGCCTCAAGCTAATGGAATTATTCTATTTTATTTGCAAAAATAGATAAAATTGGTCTCATATGCAATGACCGAAAGGCTGTTCGTCATTCAATGAACATAAAAACATAGTTGACGGTAAGGGAGAAATGAATGTGGATATGCGAATTGATTTATTGTGATGACCGATGCCGGAAAACAAAAGATATACTTAAATGGTTGTTCTTGTATTAGACAGGATATTATGAGAGCGTTATTTTATATTATTGCTATTATATTGTTGATTGGGTGGGCTTTGGGTACTTTTGTATATGCCGTGGGAAACTTGATTTACATACTATTGGTGCTTGCCATTGTCGCGCTTGTTTTAGGCTTGGCACGCAGGAATATTCGAAAAAGCCAATAGGTGCTGTTTTTTATGCAGGTGTCTGATCGTTTTTATTTCCTGATAAATCCGGTCTATATTTGAGCGTCGGATCTAACCAATACATTTGTATAATGCGCGAGTATCGATAGTTGAGAGGAGCCAAAAGCAAAATTCCCGGAATGATTATGCCAACATATAACCAGGGATTGTCGGATCCGCCGGATAAAATGAAAGTAGCTATTCCAAGCGTTACTATTTCTGCTACATTAAATACGTAGGTAACGTACATGGCTGTATAAAAGTAGCCTGGGTTGCGTTCAAAAGTTAAACCACAATGGCCGCATTCTTCATACATGGTATTGGAGAAAAAGCTCTTGAACATATTGCCCTGTCTACAACGTGGACATTTTCCTTTCAACATGGCAGGAAAGGCGGGAATAAACTTGCTTGAACGGCTATCTTGAGTCATGTAAATTGAACAATTTGATTTGCTGAATGTGTGATTTTAAATCGTAATTATCACCCTGACTGGTCGAGGCTATTCTCAAATGCGAGAAATATCCATGCGACCCTCCCGCAAACTTAGACAAATTTATTTTTATATGCATGAAAACGGTACGTATACAGGATAAATTTGCTTCTTACCTTCGCTGAGCTTGGTTCTCGTTGGCCACTAGTCTTTATAGAAGAAATAGATAGAATCAAAGTCCGACTTTAGTCTTAACCCCTTTTAAAAAAATGACATTTAGGGCGCGGGAAGCTCTACCGATCGTTATTAAAAGTATCTCCCTGGTTAACATCCCCTGTTTGATAACCTTTTTTAAACCAGTAAACTCTTTGCGCTGATGTCCCGTGTGTAAAAGCGTCGGGAACAATCTGACCCTGAGCCTGCATTTGAAGTTTATCATCTCCTATTGCATTGGCCGCTTGTAAGCCGGCCTCAATGTCACCTTCCTCGAGTAGCTGTTCTAACTTATTGGCATGATGTGCCCATACACCGGCTAAAAAATCCGCTTGTAGTTCTAGCTTAACGGATAATTTATTATACTCCTTCTCACTTAAACGGGTACGCATTTGTTGCACCTTATTCATTGTGCCATTCAAATGCTGTATATGATGGCCAACTTCATGGGCAATAACGTAGGCCATTGCAAATTCTCCCGGAGCACCGAACCGGTTTTTTAGTTCATCGTTGAAACTTAGGTCAATAAAGAGTTTTTGATCGGCAGGGCAGTAGAAAGGTCCCATGGCGGTCATGCCTGCGCCGCATTCAGTAGCAGTTTGGTCGCGGAACACGACTAAAGTAGGCGTTTGATAGGCAGCGCCTTCTTGCTCAAAAAGATGACTCCAGACATCTTCAGTGCTAGCTAAAACCGTCCTGACAAAGGATGTTAACTCTTTTTCTTCTTCACTGATTTCTACGGGTTGTTCCTGTTGCGGCGCAGCAGTTTGTAACTGTTGCAACACCTGTCCGGGATCACCTCCTAAAAAACTGACGATTAGCGCAATGACTATCGCCCCGATTCCGCCACCAACTGCTAAACCTCTTCCGGACATACCTCTTCGATCTTCGAAGTTGTCACTTTCTCTTCTGCCTTTCCAGCGCATAAATATATAAGATTAATGGTTATGCTTGGTAAACAAAAAAAGCCTCAAATGGTTGAGGCTCTTAATTGATTTTAGTCAATTAAGCAGTCTTTAGAACGAAAAATCGTCATCCTTTTTAGCGTCAGCTGTTATGCCATTTTCACTGAACTCATAACGTTTTTCAACTACTTCTTGATGGGCCTTAATATAGTCAACAGTTTCATTAAGTCCTTCGGCAAACTTTTCAAAGTCTTCTTTGTACAAGAAAATCTTATGTTTTACAAACACGCCGTCTTCCAGTCTTTTTTTACTTTCTGTAATGGTTACATAGTAATCATTCGATCTCGTGGCCTTCACGTCAAAAAAATAGGTGCGCTTTCCTGCTCTAACCTTTTTTGAAAAAACTTCTTCCCGTTCTTTGTTGTCAAAATCTCCCATTGTCAAATCTTTAAGTTTAAGTTCTCCGATTCGGTATAAATATAAATCAATATTTTCTAATAATGCAAATAGATTTTAACAATGGCTGAAAAAACTAGTTTATTAAAAGCTTCTTTTTTGAAAAAAAACGACCTGACAGCTCATTCTCGCTTTTTTTTCTCTTTTTTGGGGTCTAATAAAAAAATGAAAAAATATTATGCGTTTAAACGACTATTTATCCAATAAATAGTCAAAGCGATCGCCAAAGTCCTCATCATTTCGATGACTTTTAATCATGTCATCATCTAAATCTACACGGTAATTTCTAAATGGTATTTCCGCACCTAGACTTTTCAATAAAGTATAAAGCGAGTTTAGGTCAAATTCAGATCGCTGTAAACGTATCAAATATTGATTGTCAGTGATTTCAATTTTGAAGCTTTCCATGGTCATAAACGTGTTTTTACCAAAGTTTGGAATCACGTATGAGCTGTGGATTAATTTTATGTGAAATTTTAGTTAAAAGACGAGTCGTTAAGGAGGGAGCATGGGGAAGTGGTTGAGACGTTAAGTTGTTGAGTAGGAAAATAGTTAATTAGCCAATTAGCCGATAAGCCAATGTGATGTGGTTACCAGCAGCACTGGCAGTAGTAGATGCCCTACTTAAAACCTATAACTTAGAACTTATAACTTGGTAATAGCTGAAGCTTATTGCCTAGGGCTTACAGCTTGATAATTAGCCGATGAGCCAATTATTTGTAAGTGTTTGCTTTTTTCGGTACTCATGAGCATCCTACGGTCGGTTACCACTGAAAGCTGACAGCTGATATCCGAAAGCTAATCGCTTATAGCAAAAAAAATAAAGGTGCTCCCCAAAGAGCACCTTTATTTTTTTTAAGCCTGTTGAGCTTGATTCTTGCGAATAATATTCAAAGCACCACCGGCTTTGAACCACTCTATTTGCTGTGCATTGTACGTGTGATTCACCTGAATGCGATCCTCACTTCCGTCTGTATGATGCAATACAACAGTTAATTGTTTATCAGGTGTAAAATCAGTTAGACCGATAATATCAATCGTATCGTCCTCCTTGATTAAATCATAATCAGCAGGATTGTTGAAGGTTAATGCCAACATGCCCTGCTTTTTAAGATTTGTCTCATGAATACGGGCGAAGGATTTGACCAATATCACACGAACACCGAGATGACGAGGTTCCATGGCCGCGTGTTCTCTGGAAGAGCCTTCTCCATAGTTTTCGTCTCCTACAACGATTGTGTTTATTCCAGCCGCTTTGTAGGCACGTTGCGTCGCAGGAACTGGACCATATGACCCTGTTAACTGATTTTTAACATTATCAGCGGAGTCATTGAAATAGTTGATAGCCCCTATCAACATATTATTTGAAATATTGTCTAAGTGCCCACGGTATTTTAACCATGGTCCTGCCATTGAAATATGGTCCGTCGTACATTTACCTTTTGCTTTGATAAGCAGCTTTAAGCCGGTAAGGTCTGTACCTTCCCATGCTTTAAATGGTTCAAGCAGTTGTAAGCGATCTGATGTTGGACTTACGATTACCTGAACCTGGCTACCATCCTCGGCAGGGGCTTGATACCCGGCATCTTCAACAGCAAAACCTTTAACCGGTAGCTCAAGACCTTGTGGCTCGTCCAATTTAACTTGCTCACCTTTTTCGTTTGTCAGTGTGTCCGTTAAAGGATTGAACAATAGCGATCCTGATATGGCCAAAGCCGTCACAATTTCAGGGGAAGCTACAAAGGAATGCGTATTCGGATTCCCATCGGCGCGTTTCGCAAAGTTACGGTTGAAAGAAGTGATAATCGAGTTCCTTTCCTTCTTTTCGGCACCATGGCGAGCCCATTGACCAATACAAGGTCCGCAAGCGTTGGCCAAAACAACGCCGCCAATTTTATCGAAAGTTTCTAAGAAACCATCACGCTCAACGGTATAGCGAACTTGTTCCGAGCCTGGCGTAACCGTGTATTCTGATTTAGCAACTAAATTCTTCTCTACTGCTTGTTGTGCCAATGAAGCTGCGCGGCTGATGTCTTCGTAAGATGAGTTTGTACAAGAACCGATTAAGCCTACTTCCAATTTTTCGGGCCAACCGTTTTCTTTAACAGCAGTTGCAAATTTTGAAATAGGCCAAGCCAAATCAGGCGTGAAAGGACCGTTGATATGAGGCTCCAATTCGGAAAGGTTAATTTCAATTACCTGATCGAAATATTGTTCGGGATTTGCATACACCTCAGCGTCACCTGTAAGGTGTTCTTTAATGCCATTTGCTAAATCAGCTATATCGGCACGATCGGTACCACGTAAATAGGCCTCCGATTTTTCGTCATAACCAAAAATCGAGGTTGTAGCACCAATTTCTGCACCCATATTACAAATAGTGCCTTTACCCGTTGCCGATAAAGAACGCGCACCCTCTCCGAAATACTCCACAATGGCACCGGTTCCACCTTTTACAGTTAAAATGCCTGCAACTTTTAATATAACGTCTTTTGCTGCTGTCCAGCCACTTAATTTGCCGGTTAATTTTACACCGATCAGTTTAGGGAATTTTAGCTCCCAAGGGAGCCCGGCCATTACATCACAAGCATCAGCACCGCCGACGCCAATAGCAATCATACCTAAACCGCCCGCATTTGGTGTGTGTGAATCTGTTCCGATCATCATACCACCGGGAAACGCATAATTTTCTAATACGACCTGGTGAATGATACCTGCTCCCGGTTTCCAAAATCCGATACCATATTTATTTGACACCGAGGCTAAGAAATCATAAACCTCTTTGTTTTGATCGGTTGCTACTGCCAAATCAGTTTCTGCACCAACTTTGGCCTGGATTAAGTGATCACAATGTACAGTCGAAGGAACGGCTACTTGTGGCCGGCCAGCCTGCATAAATTGAAGTAAGGCCATCTGTGCTGTTGCATCCTGCATTGCTACACGATCCGGGGCAAAATCTACATAAGATTTTCCACGGCCATAAGCCTCATTTGCTTCACCATCCCAAAGATGGGCATATAAAATTTTCTCAGTTAAAGTAAGAGGTTTACCGACAACTTTGCGGGCTGCTGCTATACGGCTCTCGTAGCGTCCGTAAACCGCTTTGATCATTTCAATGTCAAATGCCATTTTATAAATGTTTTATTTGGATTTTACAATGCTTTAGGGGCTGTTGTGGAGCAACAAACCCAGCTAAATTGCTTTGCTGCACTCATTATCAGCTATTAAAGCGAGGCGAATTTACAAAAAAAAGAGATGAAATGCATATCTTTAGGACTTAAGGCCTTATTTGGAAATGTTCTAAACAGCGGTAAAGGTATAAGGTGTGAGGAGTAGGGTATAGGCTATAAACAATAAGCTGTAGCTATAGGTATGGGGTATCGGAAGTAAGGGGTAAAAGAGTGCTCCTGTCTTGATACCTGTGTCCTGATACTTATGTCTAAGCCAATGTGTGGGGTGGTTTTAAGTTCTAAGTAATAGGTTATAGGTATGGACTTAGGATAAACCAAAGAGGAGTAAGGGGTAAAAGAGTGCTCCTGTCTTGATACCTGTGTCCTGATACTTATGTCTAAGCGAAATACGTATGTCTAAGCCAAGGTGGGAGATAGTGACGAGAATAAAGCTGACCGCCGACTGCTGACCGCCTAATACCTAATACCTAATACCTAAAACCTAACAGCTAACACCTATTACCGCCCTACATTGAAAGAATTTTTAGGCTAATAAAAAAATATCCGTACCTTAGCAACCCCAAATTTTCTTTATGGAAACAACATTTGATTTTGAAAAGCCGATTGCTGATTTATTAATGCAAATTGAGAAGGTGAACCAAGTGGCTGAGAAGACAAAGGTGGATATGTCTGCCACGATCACCGAACTGCAAGGGAAATTAGAGGAAACCCGCAAGGAAATTTATAGCAATCTGAACGGCTGGCAAAAAGTGCAAATGGCACGTCATGCAGATCGACCGCAAACGCTTGATTATATTCAGATGATCTGTGAAGATTTTGTAGAATTACATGGTGACCGCAATGTGCGTGACGATAAGGCCATCGTTGGCGGCTTAGCGAAACTGGGCGGTCATTCCGTAATGATTATTGGTCATCAGAAAGGGAAAAACACCAAAGAACGTCAATTCCGTAACTTCGGTATGGCTAACCCGGAAGGATATCGGAAAGCTTTAAGGTTAATGCGCATGGCTGAAAAGTTTGGAAAACCAGTTATTACATTCGTTGATACCATGGGTGCCTATCCGGGTATTGAGGCCGAAGAGCGTGGGCAGGCTGAAGCGATTGCCAGAAACCTACTGGAAATGTCGGTTTTAAAGGTCCCTGTTATCTGTATTATTATAGGTGAAGGTGCTTCCGGTGGAGCGATCGGTATCGGTATAGGAGATAAAGTATATATGTTAGAGCACTCCTGGTATTCGGTTATATCGCCCGAGTCCTGCTCCTCCATATTGTGGCGAAGCTGGGATTATAAAGAAAAAGCTGCGGAGTGCTTAAAACTCACTGCGGAGAATATGTACAGCAATGGTCTTATTGACGGTATATTGCCTGAACCCTTAGGCGGTGCTCATCAAGACCCTGAGCAAATGGCAAACACAATAAAAGAACAGCTTATAAAAGATATCGTCGAACTAAATGATAGACAGATTGATACACTTGTGAATGACCGTATCGAGAAATTCTGTTCGATGGGAGTAATCGTAGAGTAATTTTGCCTTTTTACCAGCTAAACAACAGCCAGAGATTACCTTCGGTGAGCTTCCCGTTGGTCGGTTTCGCTTTAAAAGGAACATTTTTTTTAATGAACTTTTCTTGATAAAAGTTGAATAAACCGAAGAGTGGAACAATGAGCTCATGAACTCATCTGAAAACAAGCACGAGTGAATAAATCAAGGTAGTGTAGGCTACTTTGCAACTGATTGCAAAGCATCACTAGCGCGTATTGGAGGCGTTTCACTTCCTCAATCCGCTTAGATAGTGCAATATGAGCAGAAACTACACATGTTTTGCTGCTCGTTGCATGAGTATCCTCCAAGGCCGTTTTTCCCGTGCGCAAGGCTTATTAGGGCTAAAGAAATAATGCGTCCGGTTAAAAGCATCAACTGTTGGTTTCTGAAGATGTCGCCTAGGAAATTTGCGGTTTGCACGTTGATGCACTACCGTTGTAGCAAAGGTCCAAGCGACGAGTTTTTGCGTCACTTTTTGCGGAAACCACGAAGTAGCATGAGTACCTTTTAAAACAAACAATAACGAATAAAAGTGACTAAAAAAAACGTTCTTATAATATATACACCTTCATCCAAAGGTTAAAGGCGAATTCCTTAAGACTACAGCAAGCTTTTTGTTTTTTTGCCATAAAAAAGTAAACAAAATACCTAACTTTGGCCCATGCAAGAAAAAATTATTATTCTTGACTTTGGTTCGCAGTACACACAGTTGATCGCTCGCCGGGTCAGAGAGCTAAATGTATATTGTGAAATACATCCTTTCAACCATCTTCCAACATTTGACGAGTATGTAAAAGGTGTAATTTTGTCGGGCAGTCCTTCATCTGTTCGTCAGGATGATGCTCCACAAATCAACTTTAATCAATTTCACGGAAAAATTCCGCTATTAGGCGTTTGCTATGGAGCCCAGTATATCGCACAACATTCGGGAGGCGAAGTAACGCCTTCTGAAATCAGAGAATATGGGCGTGCAAACTTACTGTTCGTTAATCAAGAAAGTGCCCTGCTTAAAGGTATTCCTTTAGATTCTCAGGTATGGATGTCACACGGTGATACCATTAAATATGTGCCGGAGGGTTTCGAGATTATCGCGAGTACGGATAAAGTGCAGGTAGCGGCGTATCATATTAAGGATTCTAATACCTATGGTATTCAATTCCATCCCGAAGTGACCCATAGTTTAGACGGGAAAAAGTTGTTGGAGAATTTCGTGCTGAATATCTGTGGCTGCAGCCAGGACTGGACGCCGGATACTTTTATTGAAACAACAATTGCAGAGCTAAAAGATAAACTTCAAAATGACCATGTAATTTTAGCACTATCGGGAGGGGTAGACTCTTCCGTGGCAGCCGTGCTTTTACACCAGGCAATTGGAAAGAACCTGCACTGCATTTTTGTCGATAATGGTTTGCTTCGTAAAGACGAATTCGAACAAGTGCTCGATTCGTATAAACACATGGGATTAAACATCAAAGGTATCGATGCAAAAGCACTTTTCTATGATAAGTTGAAAGGGGTAACCGATCCCGAGAGAAAGCGAAAGATCATTGGCGGTGCCTTTATTGACGTGTTCGACAGTGCAGCGCACGAAGTGCAGCAAGAGCTGCCGGAAGGCGTGGAAGTGAAGTGGTTGGGGCAGGGAACTATTTATCCGGACGTCATTGAATCGGTATCCGTTAAAGGTCCTTCCGCCACCATTAAATCGCATCATAACGTAGGGGGCCTTCCCGATTTTATGAAACTGAAAGTGGTGGAGCCTTTAAATACCCTATTTAAGGATGAAGTGCGAAGGGTAGGAGCTGCCTTGGGAATCGATCCACTTATTTTAGGCCGCCATCCTTTTCCGGGACCTGGATTGGGCATACGAATCCTGGGCGAAATTACCGCCGAAAAAGTTAATATCTTACAGCAAGCCGATGCCATTTATATCAGAAACTTACGCGAGTCGGGCTGGTATAATAAAGTTTGGCAGGCTGGTGCTATCTTTTTGCCCGTGCAATCGGTAGGAGTAATGGGGGATGAGCGTACATATGAATACGTTATTGCGCTCAGAGCCGTTGGATCTTTGGATGGGATGACAGCAGACTGGATTCACCTTCCTTATGATCTTTTAGCAAAAATATCAAACGAAATTATTAATCACGTAAAAGGGATAAACCGAGTTGTTTATGATATTAGTTCAAAACCACCGGCTACCATTGAGTGGGAGTAAAATACTGGTTTTTGCACTGCTTTTGAGTGTGCTGGGAGCTTGTTCGCCTAAGGTCCTGAGACCGGGAGGCCGTAAGGAGACAAAAGAACCCACTAAGGAAACGCCGGACAAGAAAGTTAAAGATCGGGAGAAAGAGGCTGTGGAGAAGCGTGCACATTTCAATAATATTGCACTGTTACTACCTTTCCAGTTGGACAAAGTGATCGATTCTGTACCGAATAAACGGGATGTGGAGCGGTCTAGCTTAGCCTTGGATTTTTACCAGGGTTTCAAGTTAGGCTTGGATAACCTTACGTCAAGCGGCGATAATTTTAAACTTGATGTGTTGGACACGCGTGATAATGTTGCTGAGGTCAGAAAAATAGCGGTAGGGAAAAGCATAACAGAGGCCGCATTAGTTGTAGGCCCGGTCTTTCCAACTGAAATCAACGCTTTCAGTGATGTGGCGAATCTTAGCGGTAAATTGCAGATTTCACCCTTGGCGGCTCGTAGCCCCTCTCAATATCAGACAAACAAATTGGTAACGGTAACGCCTCCGATTGACATGCATGCGCAGACCTTGGCAAATTATATTGCCTCGGAATATGAAATCGGAGATCACGTAGTAATATTAAACAATATTGATGAGGATAGTGAAAAGCTCCTCGTTCCTCTTCGTGCAGCACTGGATAAAAAAGAGGTGAAATACAGCGAACTCAATGAATTAAGCGAGATAGAGGCTAGTTTAAATACCGTTGGAAAAAATATAGTTATAAATGCTTCGACTAACCAATTTTTTATTGCTCAGCTGTTGGCAAGTTTAAATAAGTTGAAAACGGAGAGTGCTTATGACATTTCACTTATCGGTCATCCCAACTGGAGTAAGCTGGATTTAAATCCGGAATATTTATCGGCACTTCGTACCTGTATAAGCTCTTCCTATTTTATTGATGAAAAAAAACCGGAAGTACAGCAGTTTAGAAAAGACTATTTTTCGCTCTTTAAAGTGATTCCTTCAGAATTTGCCTTTAAGGGATACGATACCGGCGTATTCTTCGGCCGCTTATTAGCTAAATATCCAACGGATTATGCCGAGAAGCTTGTCAAAGAGAAACATATGGGGGCCTCCATTGGCTTTGAATTCGTACATGATCCAGCGTTAGGTTACATCAATACCAGTGTACGTTTATTGCGCTTTAATGGCCAATTTTATAGACCCTTTTAGGAAAAATTAATGAATGAAAAACGTCTTTCACAGCAACTAAGAAGCTTTGAACGTCTTTTAGATACCTATGTAAAGGGTAAGGAGCCACTTTCCAGGTTTCTTACCCTTTTTTTTAAGGAAAACCGACAAATGGGATCGAATGATAGGCGTACGCTATCTCGATGGAGCTATAATTATTTTCGGTTAGGTGAGGGGCTACCGGCTTTGCCGGTATTGGAACGTCTAACTATTGCCGAATACCTGTGCTGCACGGAAAGCGATGTCGTGGCTCTGTTAGATCCTGCTTTGAGTCATACAATAACAGAGACGATTGATGGAAAATTACTTCTATTAGCCAATCGTTTTTCTTTTGATGTTCATGAGGTTTTTCCTTTGATAGCGCACGTCTCAGCAGATTTGGATACCGGTCTTTTCCTAAAGAGTCTGTTTCGACAGCCCAAGCTTTTTTTAAGGCTTCGTCCGGGAGCTGAAAGCATTGTCTTAAAGTGCTTAGAACGTAACCAAATCAATTATGAGCGAATCGGGCGGTCGTGCCTTGCGCTGGAAAATGGGACGAAGCTTGATCAGTATGAAGAACTTCGTGGGATGTATGAGGTGCAAGATCGATCGTCGCAGCAAACCGGCGACTATTTTGAGGCGAAAGCGGGTGAAAAATGGTGGGATGCATGTGCCGCTTCGGGAGGAAAATCGCTCTTGTTAATGCAAACTTACCCAGGGGTCAATTTATTAGTGAGCGATGTTCGATCCAGCATATTGAGAAATTTGGATGAACGTTTTGAGAAAGCAGCCATTAAGGATTATCGGAGAAAAATTATTGATCTTACCAAAGATCCGTCCATTATTCTTGGGAACGATACTTTCGATGGTATTATACTGGATGCGCCGTGCTCAGGGTCGGGAACTTGGGGTAGGACCCCGGAAATGATGCAACAGTTTAGCGAGGGGAAGTTGCGTTATTTTGTTGATTTGCAGCGGCGTATTTTGCAAAATGTTATACGACATTTGAAAGTGAATAAGCCCTTAATCTATATTACTTGTTCTGTATATGGAGCGGAAAATGAAGAACAAGTCGCTTTTGCAGAAAAATTAGGTTTGCGCCTTGAGCGGGCGACGCTCTTAAAAGGGTATGAAAACCGGGCGGATACCATGTTCGTTGCCCGGCTCATTAAAAATCCGTTGTAACTTACTAAACGTCTTCGGTTGCAATTTGCCGGGCCTTATTGGTTAGCTTACCAATTGTTAAACCCTGTACAAGGATGGAGAAAAGAACAACATAGTAAGTAATCGAAAGCAATAAATCTTTATTCAAATGGCTATCTATAGAGAGTGCCAACGCTACGGATACACCACCTCTTAGACCTCCCCATACAAGAATGGTAATCGTTGCCCTATTAAATTTAGTCTTCATCGGAATGATATTAACCGGCAGCCATATCGAAACAAAGCGAGCTAGCAAAACCATTGCGATGCTTATTATACCGATCAACCAATAGTCACCAATATTCGTTATAAGAATGAGTTCAAAGCCAATAATCAAGAATAATATGGCATTCATGATTTCATCGATTAATTCCCAGAACTTATCTAAATAATCTTTAGACACTTCGCTTAGCGCAAAGCTACGTCCGTAGTTTCCAACCACTAACCCGGAAGCTACCATAGCTAAGGGGCCGGACATATGTATCGCACTTGCCACCAGGTGGCCACCCATTACCACCGCAAGGGTAATCAGAACTTCCACTTTATAATTGTCGATTTTTCCTATTGTTTTAGAGGCGATATAACCTAGTAGTAATCCCAGTGCTACACCGCCAAGCGCTTCTTTCGCGAGCAACCAGGAGATGCTACCGAACGATAAATCTACATCTTCACCTTGCGCAAGCTGTAACATAATAATGAAAACTACAACAGCAATCCCATCATTGAAGAGGGATTCACCGGCAACTTTTGTCTCCAATGATTTGGGAACACCTGCTTGTTTTAAAATACCTAAAACGGCTATTGGATCAGTTGGTGAGATCAGTGCGCCAAAGAGTAAACATTGAATGAGCGGTATTCCCATGTGTAACCATTGCAAGATGTAAAATAGCATAAAGCCGACGGCAAAAGTAGAGATGATAACACTTACAGTAGAAAAGACCATTACCGGCGCCTTTTGCTCTTTCAAGTCACTTAACCGGATATGGATTGCCCCGGCAAATAATAAAAAATTTAACATCGCTCCCATGAGCACTTCTGTAAAATCAACGGAGGAGATAAAGGTGGAGAATTCCTGAAAGGTATGAGGGAAAATCTTGTCGGTCAGAATAAGACCCAATGATACCAAAAGGGCAATCACCATAACGCCAATAGTAGAAGGCAGTTTTAAAAACCGTTCGTTTATATAAGAGAAAACGGCTGAAAGGACGATAAGTACAGAGAATGAGTAGTATAATTCCATATAAAATTCGGTTTTCCCGTAAAATACGAATTTTTCCCCTGCTTAGCAAGTTGAAGTAGCTAGTAGTGAGTAGGGAATAGTTAGTAGTGAGCTAGTAGGGAGTAGGGGATAGTTAATAGTGAGGGTCGTGGCAGTCGGTTTGTAATAGTGGCAGTAGCAGTAACACTGGCGAAAGCCGATAGCCGAGCGCTGAAAACAAGTTGTAGAATCGCTACGGAGGCAGGCTTTTGACTTTTGACTTTTGACTTTTGGCTTTTTACTTTTGAATTTACAATCCTGTATTGCTTCTGAAAAGTTTGATAGCAATAGCCAGCAGGATTACTCCGAAAGCTTTTCTTAACACAGCTAATCCCGTACGCCCCAAAAGCTTTTCCAAGCGATATGTGTTTTTTAATACAATATAAATGATAGCTATGTTAATCAGTATGCCGACAATGATATTCTGTGTGGCGTATTCTGATTTAAGAGAGAGAATGGTGGTCATGGTTCCGGCTCCGGCGATCAGCGGGAAGGCTAAAGGCACGATGGAAGCCGTTTCAAAGCTGTCATCCTTAAAGAAAGTCATCCCTAAAACCATTTCCATAGCAATAAAGAAAATAACCAATGAGCCGGCAATTGCAAAAGAAGCAACATCAATTCCGATAAGCTTCAGCATACTTTCACCTATGAAGAGAAAAGCGATCATGAGTATCATGGCCACAATGCTTGCTTTTCCTGATTCAATTTTTCCTGCTTTTTGACGGAGATCAATAATAATCGGAATGGATCCTAATATATCGATGATCGCAAAAAGGATCATCGTAACAGACGCAATTTCCTTAATGTTGAAAAACATGTTTTTGGTTTTATAAATCAAACTTATATAAAACTTGGTTTATATCCAATGGCTATATTTTCCTGCCGTAATTGAATCGAATATTTAGCTGACCGGATTGTTAGAGAACGTTTAAGTTGCCCATTTGATGTACGGCGACGCAACACAAAAGCAGGCGTTGGCTATTTACGGTTTCCTTATTCACAATAAAAGGGCCGGCCGGCCCTTTTATTTATGGAGTGTTATCACGTTCAGCTGCCAGTCGTGCAAGGCTATGTGATTTACTATAACCGAAATAGATGATAATACCCAACGCCATCCAGATCGCTAAACGCTCCCAGCTTTCTATGGGAAGGCCAGCCATCATCGTAACACAAATAATAATACCCAAGATTGGAATGAGGGGTACAAGCGGCGTTTTAAAAGGCCGATCTAACTGCGGGTCTTTTTTTCTAAGTATAATTACACCAATGCAGACAAGCGTGAAAGCAAATAATGTCCCTATACTTACCATATGGCCTAAATCAGAAACAGGTACAAAACCGGCAAAAATACTGACGAAGACCATGAAAAGTAAATTAGATTTCCATGGTGTTTGGTTTTTAGAGAGATCAGAGAAGAACTTTGGCAATAAACCGTCTTTACTCATGCTATAAAATACGCGGCTCTGTCCCAGTAACATCACCAGAATAACGGAAGTATAGCCGGCCAGAATCGCTATCATTAACGCTAAATTCAAAAATGTATAACCGGTTTTAGCAAACGCTGTAGCTACAGGTTTTGCATCACCTTCAAAGGCGGTATAATGTTCCAATCCTGTCATCACATAAGAAAATGCCACATATAATAGTGTACAGACAAGTAATGAACCGATAATACCGATAGGCATTCCTTTTTGAGGATTTTTAGCTTCTTGTGCCGCAGTACTGACGGCATCGAATCCAATAAATGCGAAGAATACAACACCTGCACCTCTTAGCACACCGCTAATGCCAAAATGCCCAAAGTCGGGGCTACTAAAAAAGTCGAAGAAACCTATTTTGCCGGCTTTTAAAGCTTCCTCTCCGGCATTTGCAGGGATAAAAGGACTGTGGTTTGCCGGGTTGATAAACTTCCAGCCTAAGGCGATAAATATTAATACAACCGCTATTTTCACGATCACAAGAAGGTTGTTCACAAAAGAAGATTCCTGTGTTCCTCGCATCAATAAGAGCGATAAAAGACATACGATGACGATAGCCGGGATATTGATCATACCACCTTCCCACGGGCCATGTAAGAGAGAAGCAGGCAAGTGGATGCCGATTTCGGCTAAAAATTGAGAAAAATATTGCGACCAGCTTACCGATACGGTTGCTGCGGCCAAGGCATATTCCAGGACAAGGTCCCAACCGATAATCCAGGCAATAAACTCACCCATGGTGGCATAAGAATAGGTATAAGCGCTCCCGGCAACCGGGATCATAGATGCAAATTCAGCATAACATAAACCGGCAAAGCCGCACCCGATAGCTGCAATGATAAACGAAAGTATAACAGCCGGTCCGGCATTATCCGCAGCAGCAATGCCCGTCAGTGAAAAAAGTCCCGCACCGATGATAGCGCCAACTCCTAAAGCTACTAGATGATAACTTGATAAGGTTCGTTTTAAGGTGCCTTCTCCACTTTCTTGTGCTTCCTTAATCAGTGAGGGGATCGATTTTTTATAAAACATAAATGTGGTTTTTACTTTGTGGTTGTGTGAATTGTATTTATTGTTAAAATATGGTGTGATTTTGCTAAAATAATGTAATGTTTGGGTGATTTGATGTCTTTTTTACTTAAAATCATTATCTTTTATTAAAAGAAAGTCAAACCTACAACTTTTATTTGAGAAACAAAGAAGGCGCTAAGTTATTTTAGCGCCTTCGAAGGGTTATAGGTCGTATTTTTGTGTATTTGTTACATTCTGTCGGCTGGTTGCCGTCTGAAAGGCTTCTGTTTTTGGCTTTGCTTGTTTACTGCTAATCGTATGTTTGTTAACATTGATATGAGGAGCGATGATAAGTGACACAATTGACATCAATTTAATTAAAATATTCATTGACGGACCGGAAGTGTCTTTGAAAGGATCTCCCACTGTATCGCCCGTAACAGATGCTTTATGAGGTTCTGATTTTTTATAATAAATTTCGCCGTTAATATGAGCGCCTTTTTCGAAAGACTTTTTGGCATTGTCCCAGGCGCCACCTGCATTGGACTGAAACATTCCCATGAGGACACCTGAAACCGTGACGCCCGCTAACAAGCCTCCCAATACTTCCGGACCAAAACTGAAACCAACTACAATCGGCACAATAAGAGCAATGGCGCCGGGTAACATCATTTCCCGGATCGAGGCTTTGGTCGAAATTTCAACGCATCGGTTATACTCGGGTTTGGCCTTATATTCCATGATTCCAGGTATTTCCCTAAATTGCCTCCTAACCTCTTGTACCATATCCATGGCGGCCCTACCTACGGCTGAAATACATAAAGCGGAAAAGATAAAAGGAATCATACCGCCAACAAATAAGCCGGCAAGCACATCGGCTTTGTAAATATCTATCTGATCGATGCCGGCAATTCCAACGAAAGCTGCAAATAAAGCTAAAGAGGTTAGGGCGGCAGAGGCAATGGCGAAACCTTTACCGGTTGCTGCGGTGGTATTTCCGACGGCATCCAGGTTATCGGTCCTGCCGCGCACCTCCTCTGGGAGCTGGCTCATCTCAGCAATCCCCCCTGCATTGTCGGCGATGGGTCCGAAGGCATCGATAGCTAGTTGCATAGCTGTGGTCGCCATCATGCCCGCCGCTGCTATTGCAACCCCGTATAAGCCGGCAAAATGGTAAGATCCGTAAATACCTGAGGCTAAGACAAGAATAGGAAGAACAGTAGATTCCATCCCTACTGCTAAACCTGCAATAATATTGGTTGCATGACCGGTCGATGATTGTTGAACAATAGATCTTACCGGCCTTTTAGACATGGCTGTATAATATTCAGTGATAATACTCATGAGTGCCCCTACAATCAAACCAACAACGATGGCTAAATAAGTGTCGGTTTTGGTGAATTCAAATCCCCGGATAACCATTGTGTCCGGTAATAACCAGTTTACCGCGAAAAAAGATGCGATCGCTGTCAATACAATGGAGCTCCAGTTGCCCACATTTAGTGCCTTTTGTACATTTCCGTTTTCGTTGGAGATCTTTACCAAAGATGCACCGACGATAGAAAATAATAGGCCTAGGCCCGCAATGAGCATGGGTAGCAGAATTGGTGCAATGCCGCCGAAATTATCGTCGGAGACAATTTCTCTTCCTAAGACCATCGTAGCAAGGATGGTAGCCACAAAAAAACCAAATAAGTCGGCTCCCATGCCCGCCACATCGCCCACATTATCGCCTACATTATCGGCAATGGTTGCAGGGTTCCTTACGTCATCTTCCGGAATGCCCGCTTCTACTTTTCCGACAAGGTCTGCGCCCACATCAGCAGCTTTGGTATAGATGCCGCCTCCAACACGTGCAAATAGCGCAATGGATTCGGCCCCTAGAGAAAATCCTGCCAATACTTCCAATGCTCTCTCCATCTCTAGCCCATTGATGTCGCCATTTGTATTGATAACGTAAATGGTATAAAAGACAATAAATAGAGAACCAAGACCTAAGACGGCTAAACCGGCTACGCCGAGTCCCATAACCGTACCACCGGTAAAAGACACTTTCAAGGCTTTCGCCAAACTCGTGCGAGCCGCCTGGGTAGTCCGTACATTGGCTTTCGTTGCAATATTCATCCCGATGTAGCCGGCAAAGGCCGACGTAACCGCTCCAATCACAAATGAGACTGCGATAACCCAACTGGAATACGGACTTAAGGTGCCCGACCACGCTAATAATATACCTGCAATAACGACAAAATAAGACAATATCTTCCATTCGGCCTTTAAAAATGCCATGGCACCATTCGCAATATGACCAGCTAATTCCTGCATGGTTGAATCACCTGCATCCTGCCTGCTGACCCATCTTGATTTGCCGATCATGACCAAAATTCCTATAAGCCCTAACATCGGTATGATGTAAATTAAATTACTGTGTAGAAAATCCATAATTTCAATTGAGTTTATAATGTATCTAAAGGTTTTATCTAAATGGCTCCGTTACCCAACGTAAGGTAAAATAATTCGCTGAAACCGAGATGTAAATAATATTGACACAGATGGCAATCATTATTTACTCGAGCTCTCAGCAGCAAATACAAATAAAATAATTCGCTGAAAATAAACAGGGTTATCGAGATAATCAAATTTATTTTTTTAAAAAATCACAAAAATATTTTTCTACATTCGTTTTGAATAACCCGAAGCCACGATGAATCAAGCACAATCCGAAAATCATATGAAAAAAGAGTTAGGCCTATTAGATGCGACCATGTTGGTGGTTGGATCCATGATAGGCTCAGGCATATTTATTGTTAGCGCCGATATTGTACGTCAGGTTGGAAGTGCCGGATGGTTGATTATTATATGGCTGCTTACCGGTGCCATTACGCTTACGGCAGCCTTAAGCTATGGTGAACTTTCTGCCATGTTCCCCAAGGCCGGAGGACAATATGTTTATCTTCGGGAGGCCTATAATCGACTGATTGCTTTTCTGTACGGTTGGGCTTTGTTTGCCGTTGTTCAAACAGGGACTATTGCAGCGGTTGGTGTTGCGTTCGCTAAATTTACGGCTTACCTTTTTCCGGCAGTAAGTGATGAGCACATCTTATATCAGTATAATATATTTCAGTTAAATGCGGCCCAAATCACAGCAATTGCCGTGATTGTCTTGCTCACATGGCTTAATACAAGAGGCGTAAAAAATGGTAAGATTTTGCAAACAGTGCTTACCATCGTTAAGATACTCTCTTTAGGGGGATTGACTATCCTGGGATTGATAACTGCTTTTAAATCGGAAATATGGAATTTGAACTGGACAGATGCCTGGACGCCTAAAACATGGGATTTCAGTGGCGAGATGTTTGTCAATATCAGCGGAGCCGCACTTTTTGCAGCAATTGTATCAGCGATGGTGGGTTCTTTGTTTTCCAGTGATGCCTGGAACAATGTGACATTCATAGCAGGGGAAATAAGAAACCCTGAACGCAATATAGGGTTAAGCCTTTTTTTAGGCACATTGATCGTGACAGTTATTTATGTGTCTACCAATGTCATGTATTTAGCTACGGTTTCTTTACAGGATATCGCTTTTGCACCGGCTGATCGCGTCGCTGTTGTGGCTTCTCATGCCATTTTCGGCAATGTCGGTACCGTCGTAATCGCTGTTATGATTATGATTTCGACTTTTGGCTGCGACAACGGACTCATATTATCCGGAGCACGCGTTTACTATACCATGGCAAATGATGGTGTTTTTTTTAAACAAGCAGGAAAGCTGAACAGGTTCGAAGTACCTGGCTGGGGGCTATGGGCTCAATGCGTTTGGGCTTCGGCACTCTGCTTGACAGGTAAGTATGGCGACTTATTGAACTATGTGATTTTTGTCGTATTGATCTTCTATGCGTTAACGATCATCGGCGTATTTATTCTTCGTAAGAAACGACCTGATATACCCCGGACCTATAAAGCCTTTGGGTATCCGGTGCTTCCTGCTATTTACGTCATAGCTGCGTTCTCAATTTGTATCGGACTGCTAATTTACCAGCCTACCTTTACTTGGCCGGGACTGATTATTGTATTGATGGGCATTCCTGTATATTATTTAATTGGGAATAAAAACTAATCAAAAATGTTGAGAAGACTGCAAAGGCATTTTGGCTTTCACAGAAGAGAGTTGAACGGCATTTCCGGTTTACTTTTTTTAATCGTGGTTATATGGCTGATTCCGCTTCTGTACAGTATGTTTTATGAACCGGATAGTCCCCGTATCGAAGTCTTGGAAGCGGATTGGAAGGATGTGGAGATTGACCGCTCCGAAGAGCTTGGCGCACAAGCATCAAAGCAAGAGGCCGTCGCACATTATTTCAAATTCGATCCGAATGATCTACCAATAATCAAGTGGCAACAGCTGGGACTTAAAGAACGCCAAATTAAGAATATTAAGAATTTTGAGGCGAAGGGAGGCCGTTTTAGGAAAAAAGATGACCTACTTAAAATATATACAATTTCACAGGATGATTATAAACGTCTCGAACCCTATATAACTATCAAAAGCGTAGAGACAGCAACGCGATCTCAAAGTGATTTCCCTATTCGTCATCCTATAGAAAAAATACCTACATCCGGCAAGGCGCAGATCGTGCTTTCCGTATTGGATTTAAACAAGATAGACAGCCTTTCCTTGCTTCCCTTGCCTGGAATTGGACCGGTGTTCGCCTCGCGCATCATTCGTTACCGCGATTTATTAGGCGGTTTCTATTCAGTTTCGCAACTTCGGGAGGTATATGGAATGGATACGATAAGATACCAACAAATTGAACCCTATTTAAAAGTTGATAGTACCGATGTAAAACGCATCGCGATTAACAGCATAAGTCTTGACGAGTTACGGAAGCATCCTTATATCAAAGCGAAGTATGCACGGCTGATCGTCGCTTATAGAAATCAACACGGTAACTATAAAAACTTGGAAGATTTATCACGAATTCCTGTATTCGATGGGAAATATTTGCGTAAAATTGCACCCTATATAATATTTGATCAATGATTGACAATCTGCTGAAAGCTACTATTCGAGATATTGTAGATTTTCCCAAGCCCGGTATCGTATTCAAAGATATTACCCCAATACTAAAAAATGCCCATCTGTGTAATCTCGTGATTGAGGAGTTTGCAACACGCTTAAAAGAGGTACACTTCGATGTAGTCGCCGGCATTGAAAGTAGGGGCTTTTTGTTCGGTTTGATGTTGGCAAATCATCTAGGAATACCGTTCGTTCCGATAAGGAAGGAGGGGAAATTACCTGCTCAAACAACCAAGCAATCCTACGATCTGGAATACGGTTCAGCTACTATAGAGATGCATACCGATGCTTTTGAACCAGGCGCTCGCGTTTTGATTCATGACGATTTGCTGGCAACCGGGGGAACGGTAGTCGCTGCTAGTAAGCTGATTCAGCAACTTGGTGGAATAATAGCAGGATATAGTTTTGTAATAAGTTTAGATTTTTTAAACGGGAGACAACGTCTCTTGCCCTATAGCAATCAGCTTATCTCCCTTGTTAGTTATTAATTATTAGTTGAGTTGTTGAATAGTGAAGTCGTTGAATAGTAGTTACAGCTCGCTACTTAAAGACTTCCAAACTTATCTACTAGCAGCTTTCGAAGTTGGCTTTCGGCTTTCGGAAATCAGTTTTCGGTCGCACCGGCCCTTCCCACTATCACATCGGCTAACCGACCGTAGGAAGCTCATGAGTGCCGAAAAAGCAAACACTTACGAATAATTAACTACTTTCCTACTCAACTATTTCCCTATTTAACGACTTCCAAACTTAACTACTCAGCAACCCTACAACGCTTTTCCCGTTAATGTAATTTTAGAGGTAATCTTCATAGGAATCTTCATCCCCTGTGCGGAGATGTCACCACTGATTTGCTGATTTATTGTGCTCGAGTTGATAAGACCAGTGGAGCTGTCCACTTGAACCTTGCCATCCTGAGTCCCTGTAAGGTTGATTTGCATATTGCCCAAAGGGCTTTCAGAGTTGAGAGGGCTTAATTTAATCGTTGAATGTACCGAAATATCAGCTTGTTTTCCATTGATGGCGGTTAAGGTGTATTGGTTTTGCAGGTCCATCTCCATCATACCGGCCATTGGCATTTTGAAGTCTTTCTGCCAGCTTTCATTGGGTTGAATTTCTTTGTTTGGGTAGATATTTAATGAGACATTCATCATGTTCATGAAAGCCGAATCACTAAATTGCTGTTTCAACAACTGTTGCGTGCTTGCTTCTCCACCGATGGAATTCAAAACATCCTGCATGCCTTCGACTTTCGTCACTTCCCCTTCGGGACTTAAATACATAAAAAAGCTTTTGCCAACCATTTTTCCAACTGCTTTTAGCGGGCTTTCCGGATTGTCTGTACGCTTTGAGTCGAAATGAAAATTTCCTTGAGGTGTTTCCATGTTGATTGCCATCGTTTGATAAGTGCTCTTGATTTTCATACCCTGAGTATTGCTCTCAACCACTTCATAGATATAATCTACCTGCGTTTGTTGCTTGATGTCCATCTGATTTCCCATCACTTCCTGATTGACGAGTTGGTCAATGCTGGTGCTAAAAAGATAAGAAGCACCTTTTTTTAGGTTCATCTTTAATAGCACGGATTGTTTGCCTTGTTCTTCTGCCGTTTTATTATGGGCTTTTACAATGGTTAAGGCAGATAATAAGAGTAAGAATATGGAAATTTTCTTTATCATTTTGATTGCATTAAATGTGTTTAACGAATATAAGACACGTGTTTAGAAAGAATGTTACGAAAATCTCTCCTAAACGCTGATCAATTGTTAAGAGTGGATAGTAAAGTATTGCTGCACTACTAACCCTTACGTATCACACAAAACTTATAACTTACAACTTAATACGATTCTAAACGAATAGGCTTTGATTTTATACCAAATACTGTTTTGTTATTTTTAAATATTGATTTTATATTCTTTTTTAAGATATAATTTGGTTATTATTGTATATTACCATATTATAAATTATTATGCTTGAAAATAGAGAAACATCTTATTTCTCGTCGGACCATCAATCCATGATTCGGGAAATGGTACGTGACTTTGCACAAAAAAATATTCTTCCACATGTTATGGAATGGGACGAAGAGCAGATTTTTCCTCGCGAATTGTTTGGTCAAATGGGGGCTTTGGGACTAATGGGGGTATTGGTGCCTGAGCATTACGGCGGGGCTGGACTCGGTTATCACGAATATGTTGATGTAATAGTCGAAATTGCGCGTGTGTGTGGAGGGATCGGCCTTTCCCTGGCAGCGCATAATTCACTCTGCACCGGACACCTGCTTACTTTTGGAAATGAAGAGCAAAAGGCCCGCTGGTTGCCGAAGCTAGCTTCGGGGGAATGGATCGGTGCTTGGGGGCTCACTGAGGCGAATACAGGGTCTGATGCATTAAATATGCTTACAACTGCTGTTTTAGAGGGCGACCATTATGTTATCAATGGAACCAAAAATTGGATTACCCACGGAAAGAGCGGGGATATTGCGGTGGTGATGGCCCGTACGGGTAATAAAGGTGAGTCAGGTGGAATTTCTGCGTTCATGATCGAAAAGGGTACACCTGGCTTTACGCATGGAAAAAAAGAAAATAAGTTGGGGATGCGTGCATCCGAAACAACTGAACTTATTTTAGACAATGTTCGTGTACCAAAAAGCAATTTATTGGGCGTGGAGGGAGAAGGGTTTAAGCAAGCGATGAAGGTATTGGATGGCGGACGAATATCAATAGCGGCTCTAGCCTTGGGAATTGCCAAAGGGGCACTGGATGCAGCTATCACATATAGTCAGCAACGCCATCAATTCGGACAGCCAATAGCAAATTTCCAAGCGATATCGTTCAAAATAGCGGATATGGCTACTGAAGTAGAAGCGGCTGAACTCTTAATACAAAGAGCTGCAGAATGGAAGAACAAGGGAATCCCTGTAACGAAAGCTTCCGCTATGGCTAAATATTATGCCTCTGAAGTGGCTGTGAAGGTTGCTACAGAAGCCGTTCAGATTTTTGGTGGATATGGATACACCAAGGATTTTCCAGTGGAAAAGTTTTACCGGGACGCGAAACTTTGTACGATAGGAGAAGGTACTTCCGAAATACAAAAAATGGTCATTTCCAGAGAAGTGCTCCGAGCTGGAAAAAGCGATTAAAAATCATGATTGCTGTATTGGATAAAAAAATGGCGGTAACGAATAATTGCAAAACCATGACGGAAGTCACTTTGTATTATATATGTAAATAATTCTGTTCTTTTGTTATTTTTTTAAGAAAATGTAATCGGATGGTGTTATTTTTGCAAACCATAGATTGAAATGACTAAAAGTAACAAAAACACCATTCAAGAAAAGGATGCTGTATTGATAGGTGCGGGAATCATGAGCGCTACCTTGGGCATCATGTTAAACCAGATTCAGCCAGAAGCTAGTATAGAGGTTTTTGAACGTTTAGACGAAGTAGCAGCGGAAAGTTCAGATGCATGGAACAATGCAGGGACCGGACACTCTGCCCTGTGTGAATTAAACTATACGCCACAATTACCGGACGGTTCCGTCGAAATTAAAAAAGCCATTAATATTGCAGAACAATTTGAAGTCTCAAAAGAATTTTGGGCGCAATTGATAAGCAAGGGAGTTCTGAAGAATCCGGCTCAATTTATAAGAAGTGTGCCTCATATGAGTTTTGTTTGGGGAGATGCTAATGTCTCTTACCTTCGAAAGAGATATGAGACAATGAAGGATCATCATCTTTTTAGAGGAATGGAATATTCCGAGGATCAGCTTACCATCAAGGAATGGATTCCTTTGATTATGGAAGGTAGAAGCCCTGATCAACCGGTTGCAGCTACAAAAATGGATATTGGTACGGATGTCAATTTCGGAGCACTTACTCGTTGTCTATTTGAATATTTAAAGAAGCAGCCTAATTTTAAACTTCGTTTAGCTCATGAGGTGCGCGATTTAGAGCGTTTATCGGATGGTAGGTGGAAGATTGAAGTGAGGAATAGCACAACCAAGCGTAAACGCACGGTTATTGCAAAGTTTGTATTTATCGGTGCTGGTGGAGGTGCTTTGCCTTTACTCGAGAAATCAGATATTAAAGAAGGGAAAGGCTTCGGTGGCTTCCCGGTAAGCGGTCAATGGCTTCGATGCACCAACCCGGACGTCATCGCTCAACATGAAGCGAAAGTTTATGGAAAGGCAGCGGTTGGATCTCCACCGATGTCTGTTCCGCATCTTGATACACGTATCATCGATGGTAAGAAGGCCTTACTTTTCGGTCCTTACGCTGGCTTTTCCACAAAGTTCCTTAAAAATGGATCATGGTTGGATTTACCGGCTTCCATCAAGATTAATAATATTAGACCGATGTTGGCGGCAGGACTGGATAACCTGAAGCTGACTAAATATTTAATAGATCAGGTTAGACAATCACCGGACGATAGAATAGAGGCGCTGCGGGAATACGTGCCGACGGCTCGTAAAGAAGATTGGGAATTAGAAATAGCCGGACAGCGTGTACAGGTTATTAAAAAAGATCCGGTGCACGGCGGCGTGCTCGAATTCGGTACCGAGGTGGTAAGCAGTGCAGACGGTTCTATTTCTGCTCTACTTGGTGCTTCTCCCGGTGCATCAACTTCAGTTTCTATTAGGATCAAACTGTTGCAAAAATGCTTCCCCGAACAAGTCAAAACCTGGGAACATAAATTTAAAGAGATGATCCCATCTTACGGTAAATCGCTAGCTACTGATGCAAAATTGGCCGGTGAAACCCGGAGGAGAAGCAGTGAAATATTAGAGCTACAACAGCTAGTCGAAGAAAATATTTAGTATTATTTAATAAAAAGAAACGGGCCGAAAGATCTTTCGGCCCGTTTCTTTTTTATATTTGATTGTCCGTTAATGAACAATTAATGTTCATTAACGGACAACGTCTAAATGAAATAGTTGTTTGAGAGGGAGTAAGGTCGATTTCTGAATTTGGCAACGCTATTGCTGCATGGAGGATGATAAATGAACTGCTTGGCTGCCGCTCAAAAGGATATGGGTAAATAAGCGCAGTCGGCACAGGTAAGCAAACTTCATTACCTTTTAAAGACGGATTATTCGAATGAAAATCAATATTAGGACAATACGTGATTATTGTTTAATTTTAGATAATTATTAATACTAACCGGTTTGACAGCAAAAATACTAAAACAACAACACCTTAGAAAAGCTATTCTAAGGCAACTATATTATAATGGTGCCTTATCGCTGGCCGATTTATGTACGATGACATCTAAAAGTTTACCCGTTGTGTCATCGTCTGTATTAGCACTATTGGAAGAAAGATATATTGTTGAGTATGGATTAGCTCCTTCAACAGGAGGAAGGCGCCCAATTACCTATCTTTTGAACCGGGAAAAAAACAGCTTTATTTTAGCAGTAGCTGTTGATCAGCTTGAAACACGGATCTGTATATTTAATCTCGGAAATGAGCTTGTTCAACCCATAAAATCCTTTCGCTTAGAAATTTCGCAGAATCCGATCGCAATTGATAATCTTGTTGCCTGTATCAAGCAAGTTCTTACGGAAAGCAAGCTGCCGGCCGATCAGATTTTAGGTGTAGGAATTGCCATGCCCGGTGTATACAATATGAAGGAGGGGATTAATCATACGTTTTTCCCCGATCATCAGCATTTGCCAAAACATTTAAGCAGAAAGCTGGGACTCCCTGTTTATGTTGACAATGATTCACGTGCTATTGCGATGGCTGAATTAAACTTTGGCACGGCTAAAGGTTATAAAGATGTAATGGTAGTCAACATCGGCTGGGGTATCGGATTGGGCATGATTGTAGATGGCGCGCTTTTTAGTGGGCATAACGGTTACGCCGGGGAGTTTAGCCATATCCCTTTGGCAAATAGTAATAACCTATGTTCCTGCGGCAAACGCGGATGTTTGGAAGTGGATGCCTCCCTGTTGGTTTTAGTTGAAAAAGCGAAGAGAGAGATGATGATAGGCGCAAAGTCTAAATTGGAACAACTTTTTCAGGACGATCATAATCTTTCCGGCGAACATTTATTGAATGCAGCGAGATCGGGTGATCCCTTGGCGGTTTCTCTACTTGCTGAGGGCGGCTTTATGATTGGCAAAGGTCTGGCAACACTGATTCATATCATGAATCCGGAACGAATTGTGTTAAGTGGACGAGGGGCAGCGGCCGGTAAGATATGGTTGGCTCCGATTCATCAAGCAATTAACGAGTTCTGCATTCCCAGGTTATCGGAACAAACCACCATTGCCGTGTCTGACTTGTCTAAAGAAGTGCAGCTGCTGGGAGCAGCAGCCCTAGTTGTTGAGCAATGTGACTTTTAATACCAAAGCATATTCTCTTTCAAACCTATTTCAAAGTCAACTAAATCAGCTGAGATTCAGGGATTCGCATTTAATATTTTAAACTCGAAACCGACCAAATGACGAAGGTAATCGCCGCACTGGCCGAACTGAATCTGCGCATGTGAAAATCTGTGTATCTTTGGCAAGAAATTTGCTACAACAGGACAAAATACATCTGGTGGATGTAAAAAAATTAGTTTAAAAACAAAATTATTTATTATGAGAAATCGATTTTTATCTTTATTAACTGTTTTTTTATTTGTATTCTTAGCACAGGAATCCAAAGCGCAATACCGCAATGCCTTGGGTTTAGGTATTGATTTAGGGGATGGACGTACTTTGGTTGGACCGCAATTAAAGCATTTTTTTAACTCAAAAGATGCTGCTAATGTGCAAGTTTTATTTGCCGATAACCATGTGTTGCTTGGAGCGGATTATTCGTATAACCAAGCGATTAGCGGAGCGAGAGGGCTTAACTGGTATATCGGTGTAGGTCCGCAACTAAGCTTTATTGACCGTGGACCTTTTGGCAATAAAACGTATTTTGCAATCCGTCCAGCTTTAGGTTTGGAATATAAAGTGCCTTCCGCGCCTTTAGCTTTCCATTTTGATTGGAAACCTTGGTGGACCCTAACGGACGAGTCGGATTTTGAACCTTCCCGTTTCAGTATTGGGTTTAAGTATACTTTTAACTAAGCGAAAGAGAACATACTATAAAAAGTCCCCGTCATTTCCGGCGGGGATTTTTTTATAGTATTGCTAAAATTCATTGGCGTGAAATGATGTTTTAACCAAATTGCTTCACCTTGTTCATATGGCGTGCTTTAGCCTTCCAATGTGTTTACTGAAACACTGATATCTTAGAACAATATACTAGGGAAGATTATTGAGACAATGGCCGATAAGTGAAAAAGCGGATCAAAAGAGCATAAAAAATCCCGCCGGTTGCGGGATCATTTTAGTGGAGATTACCGGAGTCGAACCGGTGACCTCTTGCATGCCATGCAAGCGCTCTAGCCAGCTGAGCTAAACCCCCAAAAGAATTTGTGTCGGCAAAGATAGTAATTCACTTTATAACTGCAAATTATTTGTAAAACAAGAGAAAGTCTTCCCTCATGGTTTTTGTACATTGAAACAATTCAAAAATCCTGCTGTTACGTTATAAATCAAAACTTGTATCTTAATGAAAGCAATTACAATAACTGGCTTTTCAGTAATACTCTCTTTCTTTTTATTCGCAGCTTGCAATAACAATAAAACAACAGATCAGACTAATGAAACCGACGCTGCCGACATTGATAAATCAACCACCTCAGTGGCACCACTTGAGGACAATAGAGATTCCATTAATCTACAACTGATTAATGGGGAGGCGGCCCAAGAAGCCAAGATGGAAAAGGGAAAACATGTGGTATTTTCATTTAATGTAAAAACCCTTGGAAAGTTATCCGCTTCTGTTAAACCCAGCGAACCCAATGGAAATGTTCGTATTGCTCAGATCTTTCTTCCCAATAATGTAGCAGACGGGCCTTTTGGCCCAACCATGGAGTATAACATAAAAGAACCCGGAGTCTACCGTATCGTTGTTAGCGAAAATCAAATGGCAGGTGAACCCTATAATGGTCCTTTTACTTTTTTATTGAAAATAACGCCACGATAACTAATGCCGGTGTTGCGTCATATTGGTTAACTTTTCGACAATTGGTGTATTGTTACCCGATATGTCATATCGGCCGTCATTATAATCGATACGAGCAACCTCATTCTTTAGGTTGTCAAAGACAATGAACGATTGTTTGTCATAAGTGGTGGAATAGCCCGTCCATTCATGGTCTATTTCATGGGCCCATTTTGCAAATCTTTCTAACATAACAGTAATTTGATCAATAATTTTTACGTTTCGCCCCCTTTCACTATCTACTATTGTCTAAAACAAGAAGTAGCGCAAAAAGTTTAGCCTTCCATCGAATTGTTGTTGTAGGTGCAGGTGATTTTATCTATGTTTGAGCAAAAAGTTATAGTTTTTTTAATAGCTACTTATTGGCAAGCTAAACCTTTGTTTTATGACACTAGAGCCCATATTTGCACTTCTCCTGATTAGTTTCCTTAAAAAGAAGGTCAACTATCAAAAGGTAGATTACGATTTGGCTAAATATCTTCAGTTTGGCTTTTATGTGAGTATCGCATTGATCATCCTTGACGTTGTTTCAAGCACTTATTTGGTTACCTTGCTTGTACAGGTCTTCCTATTTGCTCTATTGTACCTTGTTTACCGGAGACAGGAATTACAGGCGGGAAGGCACATGATTTTTTCGATATTGCCTTATGCTATCCTTTCATTTATCAGCTCTTTTGTCCAGGAGTTTTTTCCATCATTTTACAAAAAAACGGATGATTTTTTCGAGAGTGCCGTGTTGTTTGGCGTTCTTTGGTACGGAGGCATGTGGCTCGTGAACAGAAATCAACGGAAAGCTTTAGAGAGGGAACGAGCTAGACGCGAAGCGGAAGAGGCGCAACATCGGATTATGGCGCAGCTGAAAGTCGATTTAGAACACGAAGTAGCACAACGCACGGCCGAGCTGGTTAAACAAAAAGAAGAGTTGCAAGTGACGCTCGACGAATTAAGAAATACCCAAGCCCAACTTATTCAATCGGAAAAAATGGCCTCTCTAGGAGAGCTCACGGCCGGTATTGCCCATGAGATACAGAATCCCCTGAATTTTGTGAACAATTTTTCGGAAGTGAGTATCGAGCTATTGGACGAATTGAAAGGAGGGCCTCTGAAGGCACTGGAAGGAGCTCGACAAGAGGAGGCAGAAGAAATTATAGCAGACCTAACGCAGAACTTAGACAAGATTAATTTTCATGGTAAAAGGGCTGACGGTATCGTCAAAAGTATGCTCCAACATTCTCGTAGCAGCAGTGGAAAAAAAGAAATGACCGATATTAATGCACTAGCGGATGAATATGTTAGATTGAGTTATCACGGCTTGAGAGCCAAGGATAAATCGTTCAATGCCACTATCGATACCCAATTTGACACCGCCTTGCCTTCCATTGAAGTGGTACCGCAGGATCTCGGCCGTGTGCTGCTTAATCTTTTCAATAATGCTTTTTATTCTGTCAACGAGAAGAGAAAACACATAGGTGGGAGTTTTATGCCAAGAGTAACCGTTATTACCGAACATATAGTTGATGATGCTCAAGAAGCATCGATTAAGATTACGGTGGCCGATAATGGCCTAGGCATACCAAGTGCCGTCTTAGAAAAAATATATCAGCCCTTCTTCACGACCAAGCCAACTGGTCAAGGCACCGGTTTGGGATTATCTATGAGCTATGATATTATTACAAAAATGCACGGAGGAGAGTTAAAAGTGGAAACAATAGAAGGAGAATACGCAAAATTTATTATTATCATACCCGACAAGCAATGAAAGTATTAGTTGTTGACGACGAGATCGATATACAGCCCTTATTCCGACAGCGATTTCGTAAGGAAATCAAAACGGGATCCATCATTTTTGAGTTCGCATTGTCTGGAGAAGAAGCTGTTCAGTATCTTCTTCACGATGGTTCCGAAGTTGTTCTTATCCTGTCCGACGTCAATATGCCAGGTATGAGTGGGTTGGACTTGTTATCGCATATCAGGCAGAAACACGGAGGGACACCACCTTTTGTGATGATGATTACGGCCTATGGAGACGAAGAAAACTATCGGCAATCGATGCAATTAGGTGCTGATGACTTTTTGACGAAACCACTTGATTTTAACTTGTTAAGGGAAAAATTAAAAAATTTAGAAGAGCATGGCTAAGATATTAGTTGTAGACGACGAGGCAGATCTCGAACTTTTGATCAGGCAAAAATTTAGAAAGAAAATCCGAGAGCAAATCTATTCATTTGTTTTTGCCAAGGATGGCTTGGAGGCGCTCCAATTGTTAAAAGAAGAAGAAGATATTGATATTATTTTGAGTGATATCAATATGCCTGGTATGGATGGATTGACCTTGCTTACTAAACTCCCGGAGGCCAATCCCGTAATCAAAGCCGTGATGGTTTCGGCCTATGGAGATATGGAAAATATCCGTACGGCAATGAATCGAGGTGCGTTTGATTTTGTCTGCAAACCGGTGAATTTTGATGATCTGGATGTAACAATAGAAAAAACACTGGGACATGTGGAACAGATCAAAAGCACATTAAAGGCCATTAAAGAGAATAATATCCTAAAGATGTATGTGGATGAGAATGTGCTCAATTTTATGACGCATCAGGAATTTGAAAAAAGCTTATTGATCAATGAGACCATTGAGGCAACAGTTGTGTTTATTGATATTTGTGGTTTTACGGCCATTACGGAAACTGTCGCCGCTGATGATGTCGTAAAACTGATTAACGACCTGTTCGATGTAATCGTGAAAGAAATTATCAGTTACAATGGACACATCGATAAATTTATGGGCGATGCGGTGATGGCTGTCTTTAAAGGGGAGTATCACTTGGACCGGGCAATTGATGCGGCGCTGGCAACGAAAGAAAAGATTGCAGCTATTGAGGCGATTCGATCCGGCGATCACACCTTTAAGCCCGACGTCTCTATAGGCATCAATACCGGCGAGGTAATTTCCGGTAATATTGGATCAGCTTCACTGAAACGCTTAGATTATACCGTTATAGGTGATGCCGTTAACTTAGCCCAACGCTTACAGTCCATAGCCAAAGCCGGTCAAATCGTTGTTGCTGAACATGTTTATGAACAGGCCAAGCAATCGTTCGGCTTTTCATCGCTTGGAACCGTAAACTTGAAAAACAAAGCGAATCCTGTCAATATTTATGAAGTGACTGCATAGTAAGGGATTAATGTTCCCTTGCTCTTCTCTTCAATATACCGCCCGCTGCTTCCTTAATGGTATTCGTATATACGAAGGCTTGCGGATCAACTTGATGTACCATATTCTTGAGCCTTCGTACTTCAAATCGAGTTACCACCGTAAAAACAATATCAACGGGGTGGCTCACATCAAAACTTTCTTTTAAGAAGCCGCGCTCACCTTTATAGACCGTAATGCCTTTTCCCATGTCTTTTACTAACCTTTCCTTAATCAGTTCGCTATGGGCTGATATAATATTAACCGCTGTATATTCTTCGAGCCCTTCAATTACGAAAGTAATAGCCCTTGATGCGGTATAATAAGTCAGAATGGAATAGAGTGCAGTCGGAAGTCCCAAATGAACCGCTGCAATCAAGAAAATAATAATGTTGATACCTAAAATAATCTCACTGATGGTAAAGCTGCTCCGTTTAAGGGTATAAAGGGCGAGCACCTCAATACCGTCCAAAGCGCAACCGCCTCGCATGGATAAACCGACGCCAATTCCCATAAAAACACCTCCAAAAATAGAAACCAGTAGTTTATCGGATGTGATAATCGGGTAAGGAACATATAGCAAACATATACCTAACAATATAACGCAGGCCAATGTTTTTAAAGCGAATTTCTTGCTTACCTGGAAGGCGCCCATTATAATGAGGGGTAGGTTGGCGAGTACGATGACATAAGCGATGTTAACATGGTAGATTTCGTGTATTAATAAAGATATTCCGGTGATACCACCATCAAAAAACTGATTAGGGACCAAAAAACCTTTTAAGGCAAAACCACAGAATAAAATACCCGTAACTACATAAATAATGTCACGGGCGATCGCCGTCGATTTTGAGTTCATATTGCTAAGATTCCGAATTTGTCTTTAATTTGGTTAAATTTTCTTCTTTTAATTTATTACGTAATGCTTTTGCGGTATTGCTAAAATATCGATGATTTGAGAGAAACTCCAATTGTAGCTGCATATACTCCTGATGAGAAGATACGGTGCCAAGCGCTAACATTTCACGATAGAGTTTTTCGCTTATCTCAAAAAAATCTGCTCGCCCCAAATAATCTAAATCTGCATCGCAGATAATTTCTTCCAGGTGATTTTTTGGTTGCTGTGGCACTTTCGTCGCCATGATTAAGTCGCTAATTTGGCTGATATCCTGCTCGCTATAGGAATAATGAGGGAGATACCTGCGCGCCATATGGCATGAGTGTAGTTCGTGATTTTTAGTAGATATTAAGAAACCCGTATCATGAAAAAGTGCCGCAGTCGATAACAGCTGTAATTCATTCTCGGTAATATGTTCCTGTGAGCCGATTTCTTTTACGGCATGCATAACATCTTGCGTATGGTCCACATTGTGATAGCTAAAAGAGGCAGTAAGCTCGTGCCTTAACTTATCTAAAATGAATGTAGTAACCCGTTCAAGTTGCATTTCTATTGTTATAGAAGGCTAAGATATTAAAATTTCTTAAATGGTGAGGAAATGCTCGTAAGATCGTGAAGCTCCTAGTTAGCGCCGGATTTGCTTTTTAAAGAGCTGATTGGGCTTGAAATGAGTGGCAGAAAGCTTCTTGCTATCCTATTAAAAAAACATAACAAAAAAGGAATAAAAAATTATAAAGACAATAGTTAAATATCCAATTTCATAGTTTTTTAATAGTTTTGTTATCGTAAAATGATCGTAAAATATACGATGAATTTACGATAACGAAACGATAACTTTACGATAAATCTGCACTTTTTATATATTTCTTTTTCTATTCAAACTTATTTTTTTCTACTTTTATTGTAAACGATAGGTATAAGTCCTATCAACAGAGAGAAAAGCGTTATTTAGCATTTAAATCTAAATTATGGGAACTTACAACAAAGGCATAAATGGACCTTTTAGTGGTAAAACAGGTAGCATTATTGGCAGTCGTTGGCGAGGTGTAAATTATATTAAAGGCTTTTCGCGGACTTACAAGAATAAAGGTAAACCAAGTGAAGAGCAAGTTTTGCATTATAAAAAATTCAAATTACTAAATGAGTTTTTTATTCCTATAAAAAAAGTGGTGGAGGTGGGTTTCGGAAATTACTTACGCAAAGCTACTGCGCGTAATATTGCTTTTCAGCAGAATTTTGATCATGCTTTTTCACTTGACGAAAATAACGAGCCGCATTTAAACTATAGTTTGATTCAATTCAGCAAGGGAACTTTATTTACCGCGGGGGCTGAAAAATTGGAGATAGTGAAGCCTGGGCAGATAAAAGTAACCTGGAATCCGAAAACCTATGGATTGGGTGGTTCCTTAGATGATCAGGTTCATATTTTATGTTATACAGCGAGTAGTGACCTATTTGATTCACCAGACACCACGCCTTTGCGCTATCAAGCGGAAGCTACGGTTAGATACGAGGCATTAGAAGGCGAGTGTATTCATGTATGGTTATTTCTTAGCGATAGCCAAAAAAAACGAGTATCTCCTACCAAATATCTTTCTATAACCAACAACCAATAACCAACAACCAACAACCAATAACTAATAACCAACAACCAATAACCAACAACCAATAACCAATAATATTAGCTTATGGAATTTTTCTTTGATGCAAATATACCGAAAAAGGAAAAAGAACCTTATGGAAAGCTTGCCAGCCAACAGCGCATGAGATTGGCAATGGCCTTTTTGAACCCTTTACGGCCTGTTATCAACGAGGGTTGGAGCCAATATGGCAATGGTAAAAAGAGTAAAGCCTTTGGGCAAGCATTAAAAAAAGTAATACAGGAGGCGGTTGCAGGCACCTATCCTGATCAAATGATTGTTCCTGAAAGGGTAATGATCAGCATGGGAGCTTTACCCCCGCCTGCCATAGCCGATGTGGTGCGATCGCCCGGTATATTGGAAGTCTTTTTTACGAACGAACCACATCCAATGGCAAGAGATAGCGATGAACTGGTATTAATTGTAATCAGTCCCGAGCTCGGCATAGGCGCCAAGAGTGATCAGGTTTGGTATCGTAAAGACGGACGTATCGAAGTAGAACTTCCACCACAATTTGAAGAAGGCTCTTTTCATGCTTATACCTACTGTCATAACCGAAAAAAAACCAGCTATTCAAAAAGTTATTATTTAGGTTATTTTGAGGCGCTTCTTGATCAAAAGAGGGGCGACGGAAATATTCATGCTCAGATAAAACATTAAGATTTATTCATGATTTATTAATAAAGGGACTTTAGTTTTGATGATTGGAAATATTCTGTTGGTAATTCAACGCTATGACGACCTCCTTTTCAACTGTGCTTGCCGAGAAAAAGCTTATAGATCAAATGAAAGCCGGTGATCCGGTAGCTTTCGGAAAAATTTATGATCATTACAGCCAGGCGATTTATGGTAAATTGCTGAAATTTGTGAAGATCAGTGCTGTTGCCGATGAAATGCTTCAGGACGTCTTCTTAAAAGTTTGGGAAAATCGCCATACATTGGATTCAAATTATTCGCTTAAGCCTTGGTTGTATAGGGTTACTGAAAACGAAATTTATAAGTTCTATCGAAAGGTGGCATTGGATGTCAAACTACAAACGCATATTCTACAGACCTTTGATGAACTTTACACCCATACTGAAGAGGACTATTACCTCAAAGAAAGCCGCAAACTATTACAGGATGCAATGACCGATATGCCACCACGTTGTCGCGAGGTTTTTGAGTTATGCCGTTTGCAAGGAAAAAGCTATGAAGAAGCGGCATTACAATTAGATATATCGATATCAACCGTTAGCAATCATCTTGTTCGCGCAACCGCTATCGTTCGAAAAACCCTATTTCAGTCCACCGACATGGCAATGATCGTTGTAACCGCCTATATGGTTTATCGCTAGGTGATAAATTTAAGAAGCTTCATCCCTAACTTTTTCCTCCATGAAAAATCGAAATAAGACGATTGCATTTCGTTAAATCAGGAAAAAATAAAAAAAATCAAAAGTGATTAGTGTGTTTTTCCTGCTCGCGCATATTGGTAATAAAAGAGCAAAAAGTGGATAAACAGCGACGCCCTATTACCTCCTTACTTAAAAAGTATATTGAAAATGCATGTACGCCGGAGGAACTACATGCTCTCTTCGCGTACTTTGGCACCGCTGACGAAGGAGAATTACGTTTACAGATCCGGGAATTGATCGATCAGGAGGATGTGACTATGAAGAGAGAGCAAGACCACCTTCAAACGATCAAATACCGATTGATGGAACAGATTACCGCGAAAACACCTAAAAACAGAAGTTACTATTCTTTCCGTTACATAAAGTATGCTGCTGCTATATTTCTGTTCGCACTTATAGCAAGAGCGCTGGTTGGACACTTTTCAAAAGCCCCTGAAAAAAAGGAAACGTTGTTAACCGAAAATAAGCACCGGTCAAAGATTTTTCAACAACAGAATTTTTCAAAGGATGTGCGTGAGCTTAGACTCGTGGACGGATCGAAAGTAACGCTATACCCGCAAAGCGTTTTTCTGTATAACGAAGATTTTGGCAAAGACAATCGGAACATTGAGCTGGTGAAGGGGCATGCCCGCTTTGAGGTGGAGCCAAACCCAGGAATTCCGTTTATTGTGAAAAGTAAAAGTTTAATCACGAAGGTGCTGGGGACCGTATTTGATGTTAACCTAGCGCGCAAAAACGCTGCTGATGTTAAACTTCTCAAAGGTAAGGTAGTCGTTTATAGTGGCAAAGATTTCAAGAAAGAGACGTATTTAATACCTGGGAAAAAACTCAGTTTAAACTTGGAAACAGGTTTAGTGGAGGTTACTGCAATTAAACGGACACAATCACTTAAGAAAATACCATCTTTAAAAACCGAAGAATCGGCTGTTTCTCTTTCATTTCGAAATACCTCGATTTCAGAAACATTCAGAACCTTAGAAAAATACTATAAGGTATCAATTGATTATAAGGATCGGGATGTCAAGAATCTGTATTTTACCGGTAACCTCGACGAAGATATGCCACTGTTAACTACACTTTCTATTATCTGTAATATGAATAATCTATTATTTGATCAACGTGGGGATACTATCCTGATTCATAGAAAACAATAAATAATCAAAATATAAACAGCGATGAACTGCAAAAATTGCGGTATGGCTTCTTATTGTGTAAAAAATTAAAATAAGATAAACAGACAATTTATGAAGAAACAAACTTTTGAGTGTTGCTTTTGGCTACTGTTGCTGCTCGTGTTGGCAAAACCGGGATTTGCGCAGCAACAAGCAAGTATTAAAGGGGTAGTTGTTGATACTGCCGGTAGACAGTTGGAAGGGGTAACGGTAACTGTTCAATTGAGGGAAAATCAGCCTGTAAAAACCACAATTACAGACAAACAGGGGCTATTTCAAGTTAACGGCTTACAAAATAGTGCTACCTATAGACTTAATTTTCGGCTGGTGGGGTATAGGCCATATAGCGAAGAGGTGCTTACCAATCAGGGGTCTATCAGCTCCATATATATCAAATTAAAGCCTCAGGAGACCATGTTGGATGAAGTGGTGCTAATTGGGTATGGTACAAGCAAGAGAAAGGACCTTACCGGTTCGGTAAGTACCATCTCAACGGAAAAGTTAGCAGATTTACCTGCAACCAGAATTGATCAGATGTTGCAGGGGCGCGCAGCAGGCGTATATATTAAATCAACAAACGGCGCCCCAGGAAGTCCTACCACCATCCGTGTCAGAGGCTCCAGATCCATAAGTGCGACCAACGAACCCATTTATGTCATTGATGGTATTGTTGATCCAAGTGGAACAAACCTGAACTCAATTAACCCCGCCGATATCGAAAGCATTGATATCCTTAAAGATGCTTCTACAACAGCTATTTACGGCTCCCGAGCCGCCAATGGGGTAGTACTGGTTACGACTAAAAAAGGGAAGGTGGGTAGAAATGATTTTCGTTTTTCTACGAATCAGGGGGTATCGCAACTAGCAAAGCGGCCGGAAATGATGAATGCGAGAGAGTTTGCTGAGTTTATAAACGAAGCCCGTATATTCGGGAAGCAGCCGGCGCTATATCCGAATGTAGATTCAGTCATCAATATAGTCGGCGAAGAAGGTACAAATTGGATAGATGCGGTAACTCGTGACGCTCCGTTTTCAAGTTATGACTTATCAGCGTCGGGAGGAGCAGGAGGGGATCATGGTTATACTTATTATTTGTCCGGTAATGTATTAAACCAGCAGGGTATTATTGAGAATACCGATTTTAAGCGTTATCAGGGGCGTCTTAACTTTACGAAGAACCTCTCGTCCAAGGTTAATCTTGGCGTTAATCTTAATATCAGCCGCGAAAACAAGAAGCTTAGTAGCATGAATTTAGGATCGAATACGGGCTGGTCATCCTCTTATGTTTTTTTAGCACCTACTATACCTATCTATAAAGCGGACGGAAGCTATGAGACATTCAATCCTATCTGGTATACAGGAGGACATATTGATAATCCGGTAGCGATTGTGAATAAGATCACCAATAAGCAGCTCGCTAACAACGTTATTGGAAACTTTTACCTTCAGTACGAACCGATTCCGGGGTTAAAGCTAAGGTCTTCCTTGGGTATCAATTTTATCAATCAGCGTGCGGATTACTACAGTCCTTCGGATATGCCAAGCAAGATTTATAACAAGGTTATGTACGGCTCGGCCTCTTCTGATATCTACAATACCAGTAGCTTAATTAATGAAAACACAGCGAATTATACGAAAAGCTTCGGAGAGCATCACTTCGATTTTCTTCTTGGAACGAGCTACCAGACCAGGGATATCGACCGCTTATATGCTTCGGGTTCGCGACTTACGAATGATATTACGCAATACAATAACCTAGGGATTACAGAACAGGAGAATCGGGGCATCGCTTCCAACCTGGATGAAAATACGATTGCCTCTTTCTTGGGACGCATTAATTACGATTACAAAAATCGTTACTATTTTACCTTTACAGGTCGTAGAGACGGCGCCTCCAATTTTGCCGCAGGAAAGAAGTGGGGCTTTTTCCCATCAGGTGCTGTCAAATGGAGAATCTCTAATGAATCCTTCTTTGAGCATGCTAAGATCCGTAGCGCGATATCCGATCTTTCCCTCCGGGTCAGCTACGGTTTATCGGGAAATCAGGGTATTGCCAACTACCAGTCTTTGGCTTCATTATCGGCAAACAGTAATGCGTATATTTTCGGAGGTACGCAGGCGTTGGGTTATACGCAGGGAAACATTGGCAATGACGGGTTGACATGGGAGACCACCTCTCAATTGGACGCTGGACTTGATGTTGAATTCCTTAATGGAAGAGCGAGCTTTACGGCCGACTATTATCGGATGGTGAGCAAAGATTTGTTACTGACCGTTCAGATTCCATCACAAACCGGGTACGGATCACGTATTGTTAATCTCGGAAAATCATTAAATGAGGGTTTTGATTTTTCACTAAGTGGCGATGTGATCCGAAATCGTAATTTCACATGGAACGCACTCATCAACCTCTCAACAAACCGACAGGAAGTAACCGATATCGGTCCGCTCAGCAGAGTTTCTTTAGATGCCGGCATCGGTTACGGCGTACTTACGAGTTATTTAGAAAAAGGTGTACCCATCGGTGCTAATTATGGTGTTGAATATGCAGGAACCTGGAAAAGTCAGGAAGAAATAGATGCCGAATTGAGCAAGCCTGCCGGCGAGAGAACCCTGGTCTCAACGGCCAATCTTTATAGACCTGGAGGACCACGATATGTTGATTACAACCAGGATGGGGCACTAAACGCGATGGACTACCATTACCTTGCGCCGGCAAATCCTAAATTGTTTGGTGGATTTGGAAGTACATTTACTTACAAACGGGCTATGCTTGATTTCTTTTTTCAGTTTAGTCAAGGCCATAAAATGTTCAATGCCATGGAATTTTTCGCAGGGATGGGTTCTTCTTTAACGAACCAGTACAAGTATATGGTTGACCGTTGGTCGCCAAATAATCCAACTTCGGATATTCCGGCAGTGGAATCACGTGATAACATACCGGGCGACCGATTATTGCATGATGCTTCTATCCTTCGGCTTAAATCAGCTCAGCTCAGTTATAACCTAAAGGGTTTGTTGTTGAAACGGCTTGTTAAAGATATGAAGGTGTTTGTCAGTGGCACGAACCTGTTTCTGCTGACAAAGTATAATGGATTTGATCCCGAAGTAAATAGTGGCGGTAGTAGTTCAACAATCATTGCTACTGACAATGGGAACTATCCGAATAGTAGAACAATAACCCTCGGACTAAATATGACCTTTTAATCCAAATTGACAATGAAAACAAGAATAATAACAATGAAAATATATCTGTTTATGTTCCTGCTAACTGGGAGCATGCTGATTGGAGGATGCGAAAAAGCCTTGGACGAAGATGCGAAGACCTTCATTGCTCCGGATAAGTTTTTTACCAACGGCGAGCAATGTACACAAGCCGTCAACGGCGTCTATGGATCTTTAAACACGATTTATGGATCGCCGGAATTTTGGCGGATTGTAGATCTGGGTACCGATCTTTCTTATACGGAAGATGCAAACAATCTCGTCCCGCATGAATATACCTTCACTTCCGGAAATACAGGTACCGGTGGCGTTTGGAGCGCAGCCTATACGGCTATTAAGAACGCAAATATGGTAGTCAACCGCGTATCACAAGCTCCTATTGACGAACAATTAAAAGGACGGCTTGTTGGGGAAGCAAAATTTCTACGGGCCCTTTATTACTTCATACTATCTAATTTTTGGGGAGATGTTCCGCTATGGACGGACGAGCTGAATGTAGATGCGGTAAGTCAGCTTGCACGAACACCACTAGTTGAAGTTCGAGCTCAGATTATAAAAGACTTGAGCGAGGCTGCTGAGACACTTCCATTAAGTTATGGCACGAGTGATGTAGGTAGGGCAACTAAAGGAGCGGCCTTGACCCTTTTGGCTAAAGTATATCTTTATAACAAAGAGTGGACAAATGCGCAGCAAACCGCACTACAGGTTGTTCAAAGCGGCCAATATTCGCTGTTGCCAAATTATGCCGATGTTTTTGATGTGCATAATCGTTTTAAAAACAATGCGGAGTCCATTTTCGAAGTTCAATTTCTTCGTGATGCTGCCACTGCCACCAATATCAAAACACACCAGCAGGTATCCTATTATATGCCTGCGAGAGATCCGGGCAAAAGCACGTATGCAGGTGTAGACTTCGGGAACTATATTATCGATGGATGGAGCGTTTGCAGGCCAACGCTTAAATTAGCGAAGATGTTCGAATCGAACGATCAACGTAAGGATGTTGTGCTCGGCTATGGTTATAATGGGCAGACCTTTACCAAATGGCCGAGACCGGACCACCCCTGGTTCGGGCCTAAATTTTGGGATCTGGATGCCAATGCGCAAGCAAGTGGTAAGAACCTTTATATATTACGTTACGTAGATGTCTTATTGATTCTGGCAGAGGCTTATAATGAAGATGGAAATATAGCAGAAAGTACAAAATGGCTTAATGAAGTAAGGAAACGCGCTAAATTGAATGAGCTCGCAAACCCGTCACAGGAAAACCTACGTGAGGAGATCATGAAAGAACGTGCCATTGAATTTGCCGGTGAATTTCAACGAAGATGGGATTTAGTTAGATGGAATAAGCTGGTGGAGGCCGTTAAATCGGTTGCTGACGACAATCCGATCGGAGCGGCAAATATCAAACCGTTTCACAACTATTATCCGATTTCTGCGGAGGAGATTATAAAAAATCCAAATCTAACGCAAAATCCGGGTTACTAGGTTTTTACGATGAGTAAGTTTATTAATCTACATAATTCAATGAAAAGATTATTAATTTTTTGCATGGTTTTTATTTTTGCCTGCTGCAAAGAAGATAAACAAGCTTTTTTACAGAAAAGCACCACCATGTCAGCTCAAGCTAAAGGAGTGACGGAAGCGGTTACTGACGACTGGATATGGGCCGGTAATCAGGCTACTAATAAAATTGAAATCTATGATCCGGGGGTCGAAGACTGGAATAGCTCCACTGCGCTGAAATGGTCGTGGAAACCGGAGGCAGCTAAAGGCTATTCTCAATATGCGCTAGACAATTGGGGGCTGCCGACAGATTTCAAAGTCCGCACTGTTAACGTATGGGGAGGAAACCATTTAGTTGCTTCCTGTTCAAATGGTTTAGTTACGATTGCTTCTTATCCTGGGGGGATAAAGAAATGGGCATATAATCTCGGATTTAATCCGCATGGTGTAGAATTGTTACCAAATGGAAACATCGCCGTTGCTGCTACAGATAAAGATTCGGTATTGCTTTTCGCCTCTTCAGTTGGAACGGACAATTTGGCCCATGCAGCCATTCGGCTTAATAAAGCGCATGCCGTTTTATATGATCCGGTGGAGCATATTCTTTGGGCAACCGGTAATGATTTTGTGATGGCCATGCAGGTAGGCGGAACAGATGCCGCTCCTACCTTGACGGAAATCCCTGAAAGACGGGGGCGTTTGAACACAACCAGCAGTGCTAATCCCTATGGGCATGATCTATCCCGAGACCTAAATGATCCTAATATATTATGGGTGAGCACCAATGGGGGCGTTTATCGCTTTGATAAAACAACAAAAGCGTTTACGGACGCTCCTAATCTGCTTAACAAGACTTTTGTGAAAGGCATCAGCCGACAGCAGTCCGGTCTATTTGTACTTACACGTCCAGATTCGGAGAAGACAACCGAGCTACCCGATCCTGTTACCAGTCCAACTTGGTGTACACGCTATGTGGATATTTATTCCAGCGATGGCTACTTTCAATATTATCGGACAAAGAACGGTGCAAAGTTTTACAAGGCGAAAATTTTTCGTACGCCCTATTGAAAAGGAACGTAAAGAATCACCGGAAAATAAAAAAGGTGTTTATCAGGATCAAATGAATAGTCTATCTCAGATGGATATAAGCAACAAACCCCTCGTAAAGAGGGGTTTGTTTTGTGCTCCCACCTGGGCTCGAACCAGGGACCAAAAGATTATGAGTCTTCTACTCTAACCAACTGAGCTATAGGAGCGGCAACCATTGCTGATTTGCGAGTGCAATTTTACATATTTGTAGGCACATTTTAAAATTAATTATGCAAAATATTGAAAATATTATCTTCGATTACGGCAATGTAATCTTCATGATCGACTTCGCTAAGGCGCATAAAGCCTTTACCGATTTGGGTGTCAAGGGAGTAGAAAAAGTGTTTGCGCATACCGAACAAAATGCTTTATTTGATGATTTTGATATGGGAAGAGTTTCTGCCGCGCAATTTAGAGATGGGATACGTGAAGTTACGGGAAAAGCTGACTTAACAGACCAACAAATTGATAATGCATGGAACTCCTTGTTAATCGGTGTACCTAAAGGCAGACACGAATTATTATGGCAACTAAAAGATCGATACAACACCTTTTTACTTAGTAATAACAATGAAATCCACTATCAATCCATTATGGAGTACCTGAAAAAAGAACATGCCTTGGAAGATAACAGCAGCTTTTTTATCAAAGATTATTACTCTCATTTATTAGGCATGAGAAAGCCAAATTCGAATATTTTTGAATTTGTTTTGCAGACACACCAGCTCGAGCCGGAAAAGACATTATTTATTGATGATAGCCCCCAGCATCTTGTTACAGCCAAAAAGCTGGGAATACAGACGGAATTATTGACCGCTCCTGATACCTTAGAACTCTTGGTTCAACGGCGAAAGCTTCTTTGAAAAATAGCCGATGGTCTCATCGGCTATTTTTTTCTGCGATTTTTTTCTTTTATGATAAGGCTCAGTTCGCGGCCTGTTTGTCCGGCAACAGAGGTATTCTCTTGCGCTCTTCTAAAGAGGTAGGGCATTACCGCTTTTACCGGCCCGTAAGGCATATACTTTGCCACATTGTATCCGGCAGCGGATAAATTAAAGCTAAGATTGTCACTCATGCCCAATAATTGGGCAAAATAGACTCGGCGATCACCTCTCGCTATTCCTCTTTTATCTAATTCCGTTGCTAGGAGGTAACTGCTGGCCTCGTTATGCGTGCCAGCCATAAAACCTATTCGATCAAGGTTGTCCAAACAAAAATGGATAGCCTCATTATAATCACGATCAGCGGCTTCTTTATTTGGTTGTATGGGGGATGGATAGCCCCTTTCTTCAGCTCGCTTTCGTTCAATTTCCATATAGGCGCCACGCACTAACTTAGCCCCAACATAAAAATTATCAGTTTGAGCTAAGTAGACATCTGCCTTTAAAGCAGCCAAAATATCGTGGCGGTAAAGCTGATAGGTGTTGTATACGATTGCTTTTTCCGTATTGTATTTTCGCATCATGTCTCTAGCCAAGTCATCAATGGTATCCTGTATCCATGAATGTTCGGCATCGACTAACACGGCAACGCCTGCTTGATGTGCAAATGCACATATTTTTTCCACCCGGTTTTTTACACGTGCAAATTCAGCCGCTTCTGTTTCCGTCAATGGTTCGCCTGCATTTACCTTCGCCAGCAAATCAAAGCGGCCCAGGCCCGTTACTTTAAAAACGGAAAACGGAATGTTTGTATCCTTTTTGGCGCGCTCGATCGTGCGAATGGTCTCAGCCAACACGTGATCAAAAGCTTGTTCACTTTCTTCACCCTCTACCGAATAGTCGAGGATGGTTCCAACGTGTTGAGAAGCCAATTGTTGAATGGTTTTTTCGCAGCCTTCAATTGTTTCTCCGCCACAGAAATGTTCAAATATCGTTTTCTTGATGAGACTTGTAATAGGTAGGCCGATATTAAGCGCAAAGTTCGTTACCGGAGGACCTACTTTAGTCAAAAAATTACTGGAAATAATTTTAAACAGCCAATAAGCTCTGTTTAATTCGGCATTGCTTTTACTGCGAAAAGCGATTTCAGTGTTGTCGAAAGTAAGATCACTCGCGGCAACAGATTGTGGTTCTTTTGATGGCGAAATCATGGAGCAAACTTAGAGAAAAAATCGATGGCTTAATAGCAGAAAATGTTATTTTCGTTTGCTTTCATCTAAGAATTTTATGTAGGTTTGGTTTATGATAAATTTTACGCTTGATAGTGAATATATCCATCTTATTCAATTGCTAAAGGCTGTCAATGTAGTGGAGAACGGTGGAGAAGCACAAGCTGTTGTAAGTGAGGGGCTCGTGAGCTGTAATGGCGTCACGGAGTTCAGGAAGCGCTATAAAGTTAGAAAGGGTGATGTCATTGAGTTTTTACAATATAAAATAGTGGTTGACTAGTTATCTGCCGTCAGAAATCGGATATCGGCTGATTTCTGAGAGCTGAAAGCTGAGAGCTAATAAGCATGATCAAAGAAATAAAAAGTAATACTTATTCCGTATATTTTGAGAGACAGTTCAACGCTTTGCGCGAATTTTTAAATAAAAACACTTATTCCAAAATTTTTATCTTAACCGATCGTAATACCAGCGAGCACTGCTTGCCCGTGTTTACATCATCGATGCCGGAATTAACGGCATACGATTTAATAGAAATTGATCCTGGAGAAGAGAATAAAAATATTGATTTCTGTATCGGTATCTGGAAAATGCTCTTGGATTTTGGTGCTGACAGAAAGAGCTTACTCATTAATCTGGGGGGAGGGGTTATAACGGATATCGGTGGTTTCGCTGCGTCGACCTTTAAACGAGGAATTGATTTTATTCAAATACCTACAACCTTATTATCGCAAGTCGATGCCTCGGTAGGGGGGAAGACCGGAATTGATATGGATGGGGTAAAAAATATTATCGGCACGTTCACACAGCCAAAAGCGGTACTTATTAATAGCGACTTCTTAGCTACTTTAGACGAACGGCAAATGGTTTCTGGCTTTGCTGAAATGATAAAACATGGGTTGATCTATGACCAGAGTTATTTTGGAGAGTTACAAAGAGTTGATTTAAAAGAATTGAATGAGGATTATATTTACCGCTCCGTTGCCATAAAAAATGATGTTGTTACAAAGGATCCAACGGAAAAAGGACTTCGAAAGATTTTAAACTTTGGGCATACAATTGGACATGCGGTTGAAAGTTATTCTTTAGCAAACGACTCCTTTCCTTTGCTTCATGGGGAAGCAATTGCCGTAGGCATGATCTGTGAAGCTTATTTGTCTCATCGTCATAACGGGTTGTCTCTGGAATCGTTGAACGAGATCCGAAGCTATATCATGCATCTGTTCCCAAGCTATTCATTTGGCGAAGCCATATATGAGTTTTTATATACTTATATGCTGAATGATAAAAAGAACACCGGTGATAAAATTGGTTTTGCGCTTCTAAATAAAATAGGAAGTTGCGATTTTGACCTATATATTCAAAAAGAACAAATTTTTGAAAGCTTGGATTATTATCGTTCATTATTGAATTAAAAAGTCAAAACCCCGAAGGGCTCATTGATACCTTAAGAAACAAACAAGATATCAATAATTAAAAAGTCAAAAGCTTGGCTCCCGAGAGGACTCGTGAGACCCCTCGGGATGCTCTGTCTTCAAGGGATGTTTTTATTAACTGATTAATAACTTTATAAAACTTATGAAACTAAAACGTTATGCATCTATCTTCGCCCTCATTTGGGTTGCGGGTATTTGCTTTTCCTTTTGTAAATCGGAAAAGAATATCGACCATTCGCAAGTGAAACCGCTGGTACTCGTGTTTTCAAAAACCGCGGGATTTAGGCATGACTCCATTGAAAAGGGGGCGAAAACCATCGAAGAACTTGGCGAAGATAATGGCTTTGCTACAGAACATACAGAAGATGCTTCCGTTTTTACAGAAGATAATTTGAAAAAATATAAGGCAGTTGTTTTTTTAAGTACAACAGGCGATATCTTAAATGGTGCACAACAAACGGCATTTGAGCATTATATACAGCAAGGTGGAGGATTTGTGGGGATCCATGCAGCAGCCGATACCGAATATGATTGGCCGTGGTATAACAAATTGGTGGGAGCATGGTTTCTGAGTCACCCAAAGCAACAGGACGCAACCCTATTGGTGTTGGATAAAAATCATCCAGCTACTGAACATTTAGCAGATACTTGGCGCAGATGGGATGAATGGTACAATTATAAAGATATAAATCCAGATACAAAAGTATTAATGAAACTGGATGAAACCAGCTATGAAGGTGGTAAAAATGGAGATAATCATCCTATTGCCTGGTATCATAACTATGATGGTGGAAGAGCTTTCTATACAGGCTTGGGACACACGAAAGAAAGTTATGATGAGGTGGATTTTCGGAAACATCTCTTGGGGGGCATTGTTTATGCAATGGGTATTAGTAAGTAGTTGAGTAGGGAAATCGTTGAGTGGGGAAATCGTTGAGTAGTTGAATAGGGAAATAGTTAAGTAATTAAATAGTCGTTAAACTACTCAACCACTTAACTACTCAACTATTCTACAACTCAACCTTATATCAAATACTCAAACAAAGTCTGGTCGGTATTAACTTCTTTGAAATCAAAACGATGTTGACGCATGCGGCTCAACAAAGCATCATAATCTTCTGCTTTATGAAGTTCGATACCTACAAGTGCAGGTCCTCTTTCGCGCTCTGTTTTCTTGATGAATTCAAAACGGGTGATGTCATCATGAGGTCCCAATACTTCGTTTACAAACAGCTTCAATGCACCGGGACGTTGCGGAAAACGAACGATGAAGTAATGTTTGAGGCCTTCGTATAAAAGGGATAACTCTTTTATTTCTGCCATCCGATCGATATCATTGTTGCCTCCGCTAATGATACAGACCACTGTTTTGCCTTTTATATCTTCTTTACAGAAATCCAAAGCTGCTACTGAAAGCGCTCCTGCAGGCTCTACAACAATGGCGTCTTCATTGTAAAGTTTCAAAATGTTCGTACATACTTTTCCTTCTGGAACCAATATTACTTTTTCTAGGATCTCCTTACAGAGCGGAAATGTCAACTCACCAATCCGTTTAACAGCAGCGCCATCTACAAAGCGATTGATTTCACTGAGTGTTACGGGTTGCTCCGCTTTTAATGCTTCCGTCATGGAAGGGGCACCGGCTGGCTCCACACCTAAGATTTTGATGGCAGGATTTTCGCTTTTTAAATAATTTCCAACTCCCGCGGCAAGGCCTCCTCCTCCAATCGGTATAACTACAATATCGATATCAGGCTGATCTTCCAAAATTTCGACCCCCACGGTGCCTTGTCCTTCGATAACGCGATAGTCATCGAACGGAGGAATAAAGGTCATGTTATTGGCGGCAGTGTAGGCGAGGGCCTCTTTTAAACAATCGTCAAACGTATCACCTACGAGCACAATTTCGATCTGTCCATTCCCAAACATGGTCGTTTGCGTTACCTTCTGTTTTGGAGTGATTTCCGGCATAAAAACCACCCCTTTCACGCCTAACTTATTACAAGAGTAGGCAAAGCCCTGCGCATGGTTACCCGCACTGGCGCATACGACGCCCCGTTTAAGTTGGTCATCACTTAGCGAACTTACCATATTATAAGCCCCGCGAAGTTTATAGGATCTTACCAGTTGTAAATCCTCCCGTTTTAAATAAACGTGACAAGCATATTTTTCCGAAAGCCTGGGGTGGTATACCAGCGGGGTGCGATTTATTACGCCGCTTAAACGGGTGGTTGCCGTTTTATAGTTTAATGTTAAATCCATTTCATCGGTATTACTAAAAAAGATACCAGAGCAGTCAAAATAATGACAAATCTGGTATCTTTTTGAGGCAAGCGCTTAAATATTCGCTGCCAACCAGTCGCCAACTTCACTGGTTTTATAAGCTTTATTATTCTTTCCTGCCAAGTCTTCTGTTACAATCCCCTCGGCTAGCGATTTATTGACTACTGCTCGAATGGCTGCTGCTTCTTCTTTTAAATTAAAGGCGTCTTCGAACATCATGGCAGCTGATAATACAGTAGCAAGTGGATTAGCAATATCTTTTCCTGCAGCTTGCGGGTAAGAACCATGAATCGGTTCAAAAAGGGAGGTATGAATACCGATAGACGAAGAAGGCATTAAGCCCATAGATCCCGAGATAACGGAAGCTTCATCCGTTAAAATATCGCCAAATAAGTTCTCTGTTATAATGACATCATACGAACTGGGCCATTGTACGAGGCGCATGGCAACGGCGTCAACGAATTCATAACTTACTTCTACTTCCGGAAAGTCCTTTTCCATATCCTGTACCGTTTCTCTCCATAAGCGAGAGCTTTCCAATACGTTGGCTTTATCTACACAGCATAGTTTTTTTCTCCTGCCCATCGCCATTTCGAAGCCCAACTTGGCAAGACGTTGAATTTCTTCACGAGTATAAGTACAGGTGTCAAACGCAGTATCGCCATTATCTTTGCGTCCTCTTTCACCAAAGTAAATACCGCCGGTCAATTCGCGTAAAATCACTAAATCAGTACCCTCAATGCGCTCTCTCTTTAACGGAGAATTATCGATTAAGGAAGGAAAGGTAAACGTAGGGCGAACATTAGCAAATAGGCCTAGTTTTTTGCGCATTTTAAGCAAGCCTTGTTCGGGACGTACCGTAGCTTTTGGATCATTGTCAAAGCGGGGGTGGCCAATCGCACCGAATAACACCGCATCCGCTGCCATACAAACCGCATGGGTTTCATCCGGGTAAGGTTCGCCGACCGCATCAATTGCCGCAGCACCTGTTAAGGCTGCTGTCCAGTTGATTTGGTGACTAAATTTCTTTGCTACTGCATTGACTACTTTTACGGCCTGGTCGATAACTTCCGGGCCAATTCCATCTCCTGCTAGAAGAGCGATATTTAAGTTCATAGTGTTAATTAAAAAGTAAAAATTCAAAAGTAAAAATTAAAAACCCTGAAGGGCTCATTGATGCTTTAAGAAACAAACAAGATATCAATAATTAAAGAACCTGCCTCCCGTAGGGATGGTCAAAACTCCGATGGCTCTTGTCTTACTACTTATCTGCTTGCCGTCAGGCAGGCGTCTTATGTCTTGATACTTATATCTAAGCACACCCTAAATAATATTCAACATTTTTTGTGTCGCCTTGATGGCACAGACGGTTTGATCCGAGTCGAGGCCTCGAGTTACAAAGGTTCGACTGCCGGTTTCCCAGGTGATAATGGTCTCACATAGCGCATCTGAGCTACTGCCTGGTGCGATACGAACGGTATAGTCTACTAGCTTTGGTAAACGCAGGTTCTTTTTTGCGTATACTTTAGCCAAGGCCTTCATAAATGCGTCGAATTGTCCATCACCCTGCGCATGCTCTTCCATTGTTTTACCATCAATGCAGACAGCGATAGTAGCCGATGGACGTAATCCTTTTGCATGCGTCAAAACATATGATTCCACCTTCACTTTTTCTTCATATAGATTGCTGTCTAGTACATCAGAAATAATATAGGGTAAATCTTCTTTAGTGACGGTTTCTTTTCTATCACCTAACTCAATAACTCGTTGTGTGACTTTTTTCAGGTCTTCCTGATTAAGCTTTAATCCGAGTTCTTGCAAGTTTTTTTCGATGTTAGCTTTACCGGAAGTTTTGCCGAGCGCATATTTGCGTTTTCTGCCAAAACGTTCGGGCAGTAGGTCGTTAAAATAAAGATTATTTTTATTATCACCATCGGCGTGGATACCTGCAGTCTGCGTAAATACGTTTTCGCCGACGATTGGCTTATTTGCAGGAATTCTGATGCCTGAAAAGGTTTCAACTAGTTTGCTGACTTTATAAATCGCAGATTCTTTAACGGAAACCGTTACATCCGGAAGAAAATCGTTCATTACTGCTACGACACTGGCCATAGGTGCATTACCGGCTCTTTCACCCATGCCATTTACTGTTAAGTGTAAGCCATTCACCCCCGCTTTCACTGCTTCCAGTACATTGGCCGTCCCTAAGTCGTAATCATTGTGCGCATGGAAGTCGATATGTTGGTCCGGATACTTATGCCGTAGCTCTGCGATATACTGAAAGGTCTCACTCGGTGTCAATACGCCAAGCGTGTCAGGCAATAGTATCCTTTTTATAGGCTGTTTGGAGAGAAAATTTAAATATTGATATACATATTCAGGTGAATTTTTCATCCCATTGCTCCAGTCTTCCAAGTACACATTAGTGTCAATGCCCTTTTTACTTGCTAATGCGATAATATCAGCGATTTCGGCAAAATGTTGTTCAGGTGTCTTTTTGAGCTGATGAGTGAGATGATTTAAAGACCCTTTGGTAAGTAAGTTTTGCACCTTTGCACCTGCCTTCAACATCCAATCAATAGAAATACCATTGTCTACAAAAGTCAATATTTCAATAGCTTGGAGATATCCGTTTTCCTTAGCCCAACTAGTTATTGTTTTTACCGCTTCGAACTCTCCTTCAGAAACACGCGCCGATGCAATTTCAACTCGGTCTACCAGCAATTCTTCCAATAATAATTGTGTAATTGTTAATTTCTCTGAAATAGAAAAAGACACACCCGAGGTTTGTTCACCATCACGCAAAGTGGTGTCCATTATTTCTATTTTTCTTTTCATTCGTAAGGTAAGTAAAAATTAAAAATTAAAAAGCCTGCAATTCAGTCGCACGAACCCAGCTCACAACCAATATCGTTAAGTTGTTAAATAGTTAAGTAGTGGTGTCAAATGAGCCTGCTCACAATTCACAACTGATCCCTCTAAAAAGGCAGTGTCGAAGCAAAGTCCTGAATCTCTCCTTTTATATTCTGGAGGTAATCAATATCATCAAAACCATTTGATAAGTTGTCCTTTTTATAGGGACTAATATCAAATTTCTCCTTTTCGCCAGTTGGCAAAAGGGTAATGGTTTGTTCCGGAAGATTCACTTCCAATTCAGTTTTCGGATCGGCAAAAACAGCACTGAAGATCTTTTCTAGAAATTCAGGACTTACCTGTACGGGTAGCACGCCGATGTTAAGACAGTTGTTCTTGAAGATATCCGCAAAGAAGCTAGATACCACACAGCGGAAACCATAGTCGTAAACAGCCCAGGCAGCATGTTCGCGCGAAGAACCGGAACCAAAGTTTTTTCCGCCCACCAAAATCTTACCACCGTAAATAGGATTGTTTAAAACGAAATCACTTTTGGGAGTATTATCCGAATTATATCGCCAATCACGAAATAAATTGTCGCCAAAGCCTTCTCGCTTAGTTGCTTTAAGAAAACGTGCAGGAATAATTTGATCGGTATCCACATTCTCGATAGGAAGTGGAACCGCTGTACTTGTCAATATATTAAATTTATCGTAAGCCATAGAGATTAAATTAAAGTTCTTGGATCGGTAACAACACCGGTAACAGCAGCAGCTGCTGCTACAAGCGGACTTGCGAGCATGGTACGTGCACCCGGACCTTGGCGCCCTTCAAAGTTTCTATTCGAAGTACTTACCGCATATTTACCGGCCGGCACCTTGTCATCATTCATTGCTAAACACGCCGAACAGCCAGGTTGGCGCAACGTGAATCCAGCTTCTGTCAGGATATCCAATAGTCCTTCTTTTTTAATCTGTTCTTCCACGATATGCGAACCAGGCACAAGCCATACGGTAACATCCTCTGCCTTTTTCTTTCCTTTAACTAAAGAGGTAAAAGCCCTGAAATCTTCGATACGTCCATTTGTACAACTACCGACGAAAACATAATCTACTTTTTTACCAATCATGGATTCTCCTTCATGGAAGCCCATATAACCTAAGGACTTTTCATAAGTGGCCACACCGCCCTCTACTTCAGACGCATCCGGAATATGATTGGAAATACCGATTCCCATACCGGGGTTTGTTCCATACGTGATCATCGGTTCGATGCTGCCGCCGTCGAAGGTAAACTCTTTATCGAATACCGCATCACTGTCTGTTTTCAAGGTTTTCCAATAGGCCATGGCCTTATCCCATGCTTCACCTTTTGGCGTAAACTCCCGATCTTTAATGTAAGTGAACGTAGTTTCATCCGGGGCAATCATGCCGCCTCTTGCGCCCATTTCAATACTTAAATTACATACGGTCATACGGCCTTCCATGCTCATCTTTTCGAAAACTTCACCCGCATATTCAACGAAATACCCGGTAGCACCCGAGGTAGTTAATTTGGATATGATAAATAAGGCAACATCTTTAGGCGTAACACCTTTACTAAGAGAACCCGTTACGTTAATGCGCATCTTTTTGGGTTTCGGCTGCATGATACACTGTGAGGCCAATACCATTTCTACTTCTGAGGTACCGATGCCGAATGCAATGGCTCCGAAGGCTCCGTGTGTAGACGTATGCGAATCACCACATACAATGGTCGCACCAGGTTGTGTAATTCCGTTTTCCGGTCCGATCACATGTACAATACCATTTTTTTGGTGGCCAAGCCCCCAGTGTCTAATACCGTAAGCATTGGCATTTTCTTCCAATGCCTTTAACTGATTGGCTGAAAGCGGATCAGCCACAGGAAGGTGTTGGTTAATAGTTGGCGTGTTATGGTCGGCGGTAGCAAATGTACGCTCCGGATATAATACGCTAATACCACGGGTTTTAAGCCCTAAGAAGGCCACCGGACTGGTAACCTCATGGATTAAATGACGGTCGATAAATAACACGTCAGGACCGCCCTCAATCTTTCGTACTACATGCGAGTCCCACACTTTATCAAATAACGTCTTGCTCATTTTTATTTAGTTAGATTTTAATTTTTCTTGCTATTTAGTACTGCTCAGTTTATCGCTTTCTCGTCTCTGTTTCGTCTCACTCCGATGATAATGGAAAAAGCTAATTTACACAAACTTATTTAATGCATCCAGATAAGCATTAGCCGATGCTCTTACGATATCGGTACTGAATCCATATCCCATATAGGATTGATTATCATGGATAACACGCATATCTACTTTACTTACATCGTCACTTCCTCCATGAATAGAGTGTATATTAAATTCCTTGATTTCATTATGGCTTCCAATAATGCTTTCGATGGCTTTAATGGTAGCACTCACCGGGCCGTTACCAGATGCCGTTGCTTCCCGTTCGGTACCTTTGTAGTTCAGTTTAATGATCGCTTGCGGATCGCTTTGATCACCGGTTATAACTTGCAGAGAACTGATAGTAACGCCGTTTTTAAAATTGGTTTCTGCCTCATCACCCATTAAGCGCAACAAATCATCATCCTTAATCTCCTTCTTTTCGTCGGCAAGTGCGAGAAAACGCTGATAGGTCTGATCCAAATCGATGCGATCAATAGTATACCCGAGGCGTTCTAAATGGTGTTTAAGTGCATGCCGTCCGCTACGAGCAGTAAGGATAATCTCTGACTGATCTATACCAACATCCTCCGGATTGATAATTTCGTAATTTTCGCGGTGCTTAAGTACTCCGTCTTGGTGAATGCCGGAGCTGTGTGCAAAGGCGTTACGTCCTACAATAGCTTTGTTAGCTTGCACAGGCATACGCATCATGCGGCTTACCATCGTGCTAAGCGGATATAATTGTTTGGTGTTAATGTTGGTCTGGAACCCGAGTGTTTGATAGTGTGTTTTGAGTGCCATGACCACTTCCTCTAAAGAGGTGTTACCTGCACGCTCACCGATGCCGTTTATTGTGCATTCGACTTGCCGAGCACCATTTTGAATTCCCGAAAGACTATTAGCGGTAGCAAGGCCCAAGTCGTTATGACAATGGACGGAGATAATCGCCTGATCGATATTCTTAACATTTTCTTTTAGGAAACGAATTTTAGCACCGTATTGCTCAGGTAAGCAATAGCCGTTGGTATCAGGAATATTGACAACCGTTGCACCGGCAGCGATCACTGCCTCGATCATTTGAGCTAAATATACATTGTCCGCTCTTCCGGCGTCTTCCGCATAAAACTCAACATCCTCTACAAATTGTTTGGCATATTTCACCGCTTCCGCAGCGCGCTCAAGAATCGCTTCACGGGTACTGTTGAATTTATATTTAATATGCATGTCAGATGACCCGATACCGGTGTGGATACGGGGCCGTTTCGCATATTTTAAAGCCTCTGCTGCGCAATCAATATCGCCTTTATTTGCGCGGGTTAAAGCGCAGATGATCGGTTTGCGTACAACCTTTGATAATTCAACTACACTTTGGAAATCACCCGGACTGGAAATCGGAAAACCTGCTTCAATAATATCCACTCCCAAAGCCTGAAGTGCTTCACCGATAATGATTTTTTCGGGCGTGGTCAATTGTGAACCAGGGACTTGTTCTCCGTCACGAAGCGTGGTGTCGAATATGTATAAGTGATTAGGATTATGTAACATACTGGGTCTTTTTTATTTCTACTATATATTTAGGATAGCTGTATATGGTTGACAATAACGGTCTGTTCCATCTTTCTAAGCATATGCGGCTATCTTTTGTATTGTTTTTATTTCACCTTTCTCTAGCACAATTTTGTTTTCCAGACAGCTCGGTAGTTGTGTCTCGTAATGACCAACGTAAATCAATGTTTTTCCAAAGCTACAAAGTTCGTTCACAACTGCATTGAAATGTTCGGTCTGCGCGTAATCCAGGCCTTGGCAGGGCTCATCTAATATCAATAGCGACGGATTTTTGATGACGGTTCTAGCCAATAAAACAAGTCGCTGTTTACCTAAAGGCAAGGTTGTTAACAGGCGGTCCTTACAGGTTGTTAACTCAAAGAAGTCTAATAGCTGGGTAACCCGCTGTTGTTGTTCATAGTTTAGCTGTCGAAATAAACCAATACTATCGTACAGACCAGAGGCGATCGCTTGCCACACTTTCGCAGTTTTATCAAAGTACCAATGTAATTCAGGCGAAACAATACCTAAGTGAGCTTTAATATCCCAAATACTTTCTCCACTTCCTCGCTTGTTGCCAAAAAGATGGATCTCATTTGCATACGCTTGTGGATGATCGCCATTTATAAGACTGAGCAAGGTCGATTTACCTGAGCCGTTATGCCCTTGCAGAAGCCACTTTTCGCCTTTACGTACTGTCCAACTGATATTCTTTAATACTTCTTTTTCGCCGTATCGAACATGGATGTTTTCCATATGGACGAAAATATCGGCCGATTCCCTCGGCTCTTCTTGAAGGAAATGCGGTAAAGGCTTTTGTTCGCGAGCCACATCTTTGGATAAATTTTGAATAGAAGATAGGTGTTTTAACTTTCCATTTTCAATTTCCGCAAATCGGTTGATGCAGTTTGGTATGTTTTCATCGTTTGTGATAAGAATCAACTGTACACCTGCTTCAGCCAACTCTTCCAAAAAGTGATTTAGCTTTTTGCGCGACGCTTTATCTAATCCGGTATACGGTTCATCAATAATTAACAGTTGCGGTTTAAGCCAGAGTGCTTTTATCAATTGTAATTTTTTATGCTCTCCACTGGACAGTTCGATGAGCTGCGTATTTTTGAAATCGATAAAATCGAAAAGATCTAAGTATTTCTCAACTTCTTCAAACGCTAGGCTTTCCTCTTTGGCATAATGCATTAATTCAGCATATACCGTCAAGGTATCATTGCGCTGTTGTTTATTATAACGCTGCTGATAGTAGAAATTGCGATCGCCTTCCAGGTTGGTAAACTGATACCAGTTAGATACATACAGTACTCGGGCGGGAAGGGCGGAAGATTTATTGAAAAAGAATTGCATATCGCCACTTGTTTTTTCAAGTCCAGCGAGCGCTTTTCCCAATGAACTTTTTCCCGAACCACTTTTTCCACCAATAAGCCAATGCTCTCCCTGGAGGATTTGCCAATTGAGCTGATCCAATATAACATCATGTGCATATTGAAGACTTAAATGGGTAATATGGACGAAGGGATTAATCATAGCCGAATGGGCTGGAATGCCTTTTTAATATGGTGTCGTTGTTTTAATACAAACTTATACAAATTGTTTTTTTATACTATCAAGCCTTTTTTGCAAAAAGTGCCAACCAGGCCTGTTTATGTACATTAGAAATTGTCCGGGCCGGTTAACTCCAAAACCGGCCCGGATGTTTTTTACACTGTTTTAATAGCCTTCATGGCAGTCATTGCTTTCCGTAATACTGCACCTACTTTTTCTACCGGATGGTTGCGGATAGCCTCATTAACAGCAATTAGTTCTTGGTTATCAACCGCTCCATCTTTGCCATCATTATAGTTTTTGCCGATGATGTCTGTATCAACGGTTTTCATAAAATCAGCCAACAATGGTTTACAAGCATGATCAAATAAATAACAACCATATTCAGCAGTATCGGAAATGACGCGGTTCATTTCGAATAGCTTTTTGCGGGCAATGGTGTTGGCAATAAGCGGTGTTTCATGCAATGATTCGTAATAAGCAGATTCCGGTTTAATACCCGCTTCCACCATGGTTTCGAACGCTAATTCAACGCCTGCTCTAATATAAGAAACCATAAATACGGCATGGTCAAAATACTCTTGTTCTCCAATTTTTACATCCCCTGCAGGCGTCTTTTCGAAGGCTGTTTCACCTGTAGCGGCGCGCCAAGCCAATAAGTTTTTGTCGCCGTTCGCCCAGTCTTCCATCATGGTGCGGCTGAATTCGCCACTCATGATATCATCTTGGTGTTTTTGAAACAATGGACGCATAATGTTCTTAAGTTCTTCAGAAACCTCAAATGCTTTGATTTTAGCTACATTGCTTAACCTATCCATCATAGCCGTGATACCACCCTGTTTTAATGCTTCTGTGATTACTTCGACACCGTACTGCACTAGTTTTGAGGCGTAACCGGGTTCAATCCCTTTTTCTACCATCTTGTCGAACGATAAGATCGAACCGGTTTGTAAAAGCCCGCATAAGATGGTCTGCTCACCCATCAAATCTGATTTAACTTCCGCTACGAATGACGAACGCAACACGCCGGCTTTATGACCACCGGTACCTACACAGTATGCTTTAGCTTCAGCTAAGCCCTTACCTTGAGGATCGTTCTCCGGATGCACGGCAATGAGCGTAGGCACACCAAAACCACGTAAGTACTCAGCTCTAACTTCTGAGCCTGGACATTTCGGAGCGACCATGATTACCGTAATATCTTTGCGGATCTGCTTTCCTTCTTCAACAATATTGAAGCCGTGTGAATAGGATAGGGTAGCACCTTCCTTCATTAAAGGCATAATAGCATCAATAACGGAAGAGTGTTGTTTATCGGGCGTTAGGTTACTGACGAGATCAGCTGTAGGGATAAGTTCCTCATAAGTACCCACCGTAAAGTTATTATCGGTTGCGTTTTTCCATGAATCTCTCTTTTGTTCGATTGCTTCCTTACGAAGCGCATATGAAACATCAAGTCCACTATCTCTTAAATTAAGCCCTTGATTTAGGCCTTGAGCACCGCAGCCCACAATAACGATTTTTTTACCTTTTAATGCGCTCACGCCATCCGTAAATTCACGGATGTCCATAAATTCGGCAACGCCTAATTGGTTCAATTTCTCTCTGAGTGGTAGGGTGTTAAAATAATTTGCCATTGTTTTATCTAATGTTTGACGATTACTGTTTTGATTTTATAACGTTTTTAGCTGTTAGGCATTAGCCGATAGCTTTTGTTTTTCTCCTATTATCGCTCTTTTTATAGCTGTAGCAAAGCCTAGATGTAATGCATCATGGTTTTGAAAGTAATTGATCGCGTCTTCTATACCTTTTAGTTCGAGACCGAAATGTAGTTTAGTGGGATTAAAATTATGGAAAATGCTTGCTTCTAAATCCCCCAGCAACTCATCGATAAGTGTGTAAGCCTGTTCCTTCAAGTAGTCAATTTCATCCTGATCAATAAATTTTTCAGGTTTTGAACCTTTTTGATACTTAAGCATATACTGTTCATCTAGCTTTATGGGTAAGCCGGATAGTGTATAGCAAAGTTTTTGCTGACTCACTACAATGTGCCCGAAGTTCCAAGCAATATTGTTATTAAATCCCGAAGGGATGGTATTAAGTTCCCCGATGGTCATATTGTCCATCAACTCAATAAAATTCCTTCTTACCTGGAGGGCTATGTCGATACTGCTTATTGCCATAACTACATCGTAAAGACTTTATCCTGCTTATCAAGGTATTCGTTCTCAACAATTTCTTCTGCTGGTTCTGCCAGTTCAAATTGCTTTAATTTCTTGTGGAATCCTTCGCTATCTTTAATGATGGCAATGCGCGCGCTCCGAACAAATTCAATTAAATTGTATTCGGCTAAGGCTTCGGTTAACTTATCGATTTCCTCGCGATGTCCCGCAGTTTCAAATACGGTGTAGTCGTTTCGGATCACTACAGCATGTGCACCATATTCACGTAATAAGCGTTCAATAGGCGCTTTTTCAGTTACCACACTGGTGGGAACCTTATATAAGGCCTGCTCTTGCCATATGACCTCGTCATTGGTATTATAATAGGCTTTGAGCACTTCAACCTGTTTTTCAATTTGTCTACATAATTTTCGCACTACTTCCTCCGATTCGGTGATTACTATCGTAAAGCGATGGATGCCATGTACTTCTGAAGGTGAAGTGTTTAAGCTCTCAATGTTTATTTTACGACGAGAAAATATGATAGCAATTCTGCTGATCATACCAATGCTATTCTCTGTGTAAACCGTGATGGTATATTCTTGTTTTTCCATTTTTTTAATTCAAAAGGTAAAATTCAAAAGTTAAAAACTATGCAGCTTTGTTTTTTAAGATAATGGTTGCAAGGATCTTTGCTATCTCTTCAACTTCCAACATCAACGAATCTGCTTTATTTTTATCTATGTTTAATGTTTCTCTAATTAGTTTGAGCCAATAGATTGTTTCATTGGCTGACTTTAATGCGATAATGTGAAACTTTAAAAAGTCGTTTTTCGATGAGCCCGATTTACCCTCGGCTATGTTAGCTCCGACTGATGTAGCACTACGAACCAACTGGTCAAAGATTGAAGAAAAAGTCCTGTCAAAATTTGTGTCTTTTACAAACAAAATAATCGGTTTCGAAAAGAGAAATGTCCTTTCCTTTATATCATATATTTTGTTGACTCCAAAAGACATTTTTTCACTTTTACCACCCCCTAAGGGGACCTTTTTATTTTTGAATTTTTACTTTTTATTTTTGACTTACTTCAACCTTATTTCACTTACACTACTTCCTTGCGGTACCATAGGGAATACGTTATTCTCTTTCCCTACCATTACTTCCAATAGATAAGAGCCGTCATGGTTCAACATTTCTTGTAATGCCTCCCTTAAGTTAGCTCGTTGATCTATGCGTTTTCCGGGAATGTAATATCCTTTAGCCACTGCTACGTAATCGGGGCTTGTTATGTTTACAAATGAATAACGTTTGTCATGGAACAACTGCTGCCATTGGCGAACCATACCCAGGAACTGGTTATTCAGAATCAAAATTTTAACCTTCGCACCAAATTGCATGATGGTACCCAGTTCCTGAATAGTCATCTGAATACCGCCGTCACCGATGATTGCTACCACATTGCGCTCGGGAGCTCCATACCAAGCACCTATAGCTGCGGGCAGTCCAAATCCCATTGTGCCTAAACCTCCGGAAGTAACATTGCTTTTCGACTGTTTAAAACGGGCATAACGGCAAGCCACCATTTGATGCTGACCCACGTCGGTTACGATAACCGCATCATCATTGGCTAATTCATTGAGCACATTGATTACTTCTCCCATCGTCATTTCACCTTCACCCGGATTCAATTCAGCATGAATGACCTCTTTTACTTCTTCCTGCTCAAGCTCACGGAATTTCTGTACCCATTCACTGTGCTGGTTGGCTTGAACTAATGCTGTAAGTAAAGGCAAGGTCTCTTTACAATCGCCCCAAACGGGTACCGTTGTTTTGACATTTTTGTCTATTTCCGCCGGATCGATATCCAGATGAATCACTTTAGCTTGTTTCGCATATTTATCAAGTCGCCCCGTAACCCGGTCGTCAAAACGCATACCGATGGCTATGAGGACATCACATTCGTTTGTTAAGACATTGGGTGCGTAATTGCCGTGCATACCCAACATACCGACATTTAAGGGGTGATCAGTTGGCAGTGCGCTCAGTCCCATAATTGTCCATGCAGCAGGAATGCCTGTTTTTTCGATAAACGCCTTAAATTCATTTTCGGCTTTCCCTAAAATGACGCCTTGACCAAAAAGCACAAAAGGCTTTTTTGCTTGATTAATCAGCTCTGCGGCCGCTGCAATATATTCTTTTCGAACGATTGGAGCCGGGCGATAGCTTCTTATATGGTTGCAAGAGGTATAGCCTTCATAGTCGAACAATTGCAGTTGTGCGTTCTTTGTTATATCAATTAATACAGGGCCTGGCCGGCCTGTTCTTGCTATATAAAACGCCTTTGCTAAAGCCGCTGGAATTTCGCACGCATCCGTTACTTGGTAATTCCATTTTGTAACGGGTGTTGTAATATTAATAACATCGGTTTCCTGAAAAGCATCGGTGCCCAAAAGATGTGCGAATACTTGACCTGTAACACATACAATAGGGTTGCTATCAATCATGGCATCCGCCAGGCCGGTAACTAGGTTTGTTGCGCCCGGACCACTGGTAGCAAAGACAACACCGGTTTTTCCCGAAGTACGGGCATAGCCTTGCGCCGCATGTATACCACCTTGTTCATGGCGCACCAATATATGTTTCAATCGGTCATTATAGTCATACAATGCGTCATAAATAGGCATAATCGCACCCCCTGGGTAACCGAATATGGTGTCCACTCCTTCAGCAATAAATGCCTCCAATACGGCTTGAGAGCCTGAAATTTTTGTTGTTTTTGCCTTTTCCTCCTGTGCTTGCTGAGGCGTGTCTTTTGTTATTTCGAGCGTATTCATGTCCTTTTTGTTGTTTGTTACTCGTTATTAGTTATTAGTCATCAGCTTTCAGTCATCGGTTGTCAGCCGTCTATATACGTGTGCAGACTTCCCGATTTATTCATCGGTAACACAACCTTCTGCCGCACTTGAAACGGTTCTTGCATATTTATATAAAACCCCTTTGCTTACTTTTAAGCTAGGTTGTTTCCAATTTCGTCTTCTTTCCGCTATAATCTCATCGGCTACCTTTAGGGTGATGGTATTATTGACGGCATCGATTTCAATGATGTCATTATCTTCCACCAATCCGATCAGTCCGCCATCATAGGCTTCAGGTGTAATATGACCAACTACGAAACCATGCGTACCACCGCTAAAACGACCGTCGGTAATCAAGGCAACGCTTTTCCCTAAACCGGCACCAATGATGGCAGAGGTAGGCTTTAACATTTCAGGCATTCCGGGAGCTCCTTTAGGGCCTTCATTTTTGATAACCACTACATCGCCTGCTTTTACGGTACCATTGGCCAAACCGGCTATTAGATTTTTTTCACCGTCAAACACTCTTGCCGGTCCTTCAAAGCGCTCACCCTCTTTGCCGGAGATTTTGGCTACACTTCCCTTTTCTGCCAAGTTGCCATACAAAATCTGTAAATGGCCGGTAGGTTTGATCGGATTATCGATAGTTTGTACAATCGCCTGTTCCTTTAAATTGATCGGTTCCACATTTTCCAGGTTTTCAGCTAAGGTTTTACCGGTAACCGTTAAGCAGTCGCCATGGAGCAGGCCTTCGTTTAAAAGGTATTTCATAACAGCCGGGATACCGCCATGTTGATGAAGATCTTGCATAAGATATTTGCCGCTTGGTTTAAAATCTGCCAATACCGGTGTTGTATCGCTCATGCGTTGAAAATCATCTTGTGTAATTTCAACACCTACGCTTTTTCCCATTGCGATAAAATGCAATACAGCATTGGTGCTTCCCCCAAGGATAATAATGATGCGCAAGGCATTTTCAAAAGCCTTGCGGGTCATGATGTCGGATGGTTTAATATCTCGCTCCAATAAGATGCGGATGTATTTCCCCGCTTCCAGGCACTCTTTTCTTTTTTCTTCACTTACAGCAGGATTAGAAGAGGAGTAGGGGAGGCTCATTCCCAAAGCCTCAATGGCAGAGGCCATCGTATTTGCGGTATACATTCCCCCACAGGCGCCCGCACCGGGACAGGTATGTTTGATGACTCCTATAAAATCTTCCTCACTAATGGTTCCTGCTATCTTCTTTCCCAGTGCTTCGAAAGCCGATACGATGTTTAAATCCTCTCCCTTATAATGTCCAGGGGCAATCGTTCCGCCGTATACCATGATCGATGGACGGTTAAGTCTTCCCATGGCCATAATAGATCCCGGCATATTTTTATCGCAGCCTGGGATAGTAATGAGGCCATCGTAATATTGTCCTCCGCAGATCGCTTCGATACTATCGGCAATAATATCGCGGCTTACCAGCGAATAGCGCATCCCATCAGTTCCGTTGCTCATACCATCACTTACACCGATTGTATTAAATACTAAACCTACCAAGTCGTGATCCCACACGCCCTTTTTGACCACTTGTGCCAAATCGTTCAAATGCATGTTACAAGTGTTACCGTCGTAGCCCATACTTGCAATGCCGACTTGTGCTTTATTCATGTCTTCGTCCGTAAGGCCAATGCCATAGAGCATGGCTTGGGCAGCAGGTTGTGTTTTGTCCTGTGTAAACACTTTGCTGTACTTGTTTAGTTCAGTTTTTTGTTCAGTTAGCATGTCGCACTTAATATATTATTTTTCTTTATTTGATCTGCAAAATAGTATAGACCAACGGGCCTTGTTTTACTATAGGTTTTATTACTATATATTGTTTTCCCAAAATAGTAGCTTATAATTACAAAGGCAATAGCTAGTGGAGATTTATTAAATTTGATATTTTGTTTTATGAATATTGTTTCGTTCCAAATTTTATTCTGTCAATTATAGCTGCCTAACTATATAAATGGTCAATAAATAGACTAAAACCTAATTTGGTATACGGTACATATTTATGTATGCATAATAATTTCTCACCATTTTCTTCCTAAAATTGCTAAATGGGGAAAAAAACTTGTAAAAAAGAAAGCCCGGTAATCATTGACTACCGGGCTTTCTTTTTTGCTTTTTTTCTAGTTTTCTTCAGTTACAACACCTTCAGCAAGCACGGTAATTTTATTGTCGAGTACTTCAACCACCCCGCCTTTAATAATAATGACTTCGATATCCTTATTGTTGCGGATAATGACTTTCCCATCCTCTAACGTAGATATAATGGGGGCGTGATCTTTCAAAATTTCGAAAGAGCCTGCACTTCCCGGTACGGTTACAGAATGGGCCTGTCCGCTGAATATTGATTGGTCTGGTGTAATAATGTTAAGTTCCATATATACTAGATCATGCGTACTGAACCGGATGTTCAACACGCGATACTATCATTTTATGCGTTTGCTTCTTCTAACAGTCTCTTACCTTTTGCAATGGCATCTTCAATGCTGCCTACCAAGTTAAATGCAGCTTCCGGATATTCATCAACCTCACCATCCATAATCATATTGAAACCTTTTATAGTATCTTTAATATCCACTAACACGCCTTTTAAACCTGTAAATTGTTCAGCAACGTGAAAAGGCTGTGACAAGAAACGCTGCACGCGACGAGCACGGGCTACTACCAACTTGTCTTCCTCTGATAACTCGTCCATACCCAAGATGGCGATGATATCTTGCAATTCTTTATAGCGTTGCAAAGTTTCCTTAACGCGTTGAGCAGTGTTATAGTGTTCATCTCCTAAGATGGTAGGATTCAAGATACGAGAAGTTGAATCCAGTGGGTCTACTGCAGGATAGATCCCTAACTCGGCTATTTTACGCGACAAAACAGTGGTAGCATCCAAGTGGGCAAAGGTAGTTGCCGGAGCTGGATCCGTCAAGTCATCCGCCGGTACATATACCGCTTGTACAGAGGTAATCGAACCACGTTTTGTTGAAGTAATACGTTCTTGCATTAAACCCATTTCGGTTGCCAATGTTGGTTGGTAACCCACGGCAGAAGGCATCCGTCCTAATAGTGCCGATACTTCTGACCCTGCTTGTGTAAAACGGAAGATGTTATCAATAAAGAACAGAATGTCTTTTCCCGCTCCTTCACCGTCACCATCACGGAAATATTCGGCAATGGTAAGTCCTGAAAGCGCAACCCGCGCACGTGCACCGGGAGGCTCGTTCATCTGGCCAAAAACGAAAGTAGCCTTTGATTCTTTTAAAGCGTCGGTATCGACCTGCTCTAGATTCCAGTCGCCCTTTTCCATGCTATGAAGGAACTCGTCGCCATACTTGATAATTCCCGATTCGATCATCTCACGTAATAAGTCGTTTCCTTCACGGGTACGCTCACCTACGCCGGCAAATACCGATAATCCGGAATAAGCTTTCGCAATGTTATTGATTAACTCTTGGATAAGTACCGTTTTACCTACACCTGCACCTCCAAACAAACCGATTTTACCGCCTTTAGCATAAGGCTCTAATAAATCGATTACTTTGATACCGGTATAAAGCACCTCGGTTTCGGTAGAAAGATCCTCGAATTTTGGCGGTAAATTGTGAATAGGACGTCCGTTTGATTTATCGAGTTCTTTAATACCGTCAATGGCATCTCCAACTACGTTAAATACACGGCCCTTAATGTCATCGCCTATTGGCATCTTTATAGGAGCTCCTGTATCTTTTACAGGCATACCCCGTACAAGGCCGTCGGTAGAATCCATGGCGATCGTACGTACGCGTTCTTCTCCTAAATGTTGCTGAACCTCTAAAACAATACGTTGTCCGTTTGCTTTTTCGATTTCCAATGCGTCGAAAATTTTCGGTAATTTAGCACCGCCTGCAAAGCTGACGTCTACTACTGGTCCGATTATTTGCGCTATTTTTCCGGTGTTGGACATATAAGAAACTATGTTTTTTTAAATAATGTACAGATTTATTGCCATTTAAGGGCTTTATTTCGGACTGCAAAAATACGCTTTCTAGTGGAATATCAAATACTTAAATGAAAAGATTTTTTGTTCTTAAAAATGACTCTTTTGATCATGTGCCTTTTCATAAGCACCGGATGCGTTTTTTGAGGGGCTGGCAATCTAATCCACTGTTTATAAATAAGTTCTTTATGTTGCATTTGCCATACGAATCGTTTGCGTCCGAGAAGAATATTTTTGATGGGTCTAAACAATTAGCCCCAATTTCGGTCTTAAGTTTAAAAGTAGTTTTAAAATAGGCGGTTTATGCGTTTATCGCAATTTTACCGGAGCATTTAAATATATATATGCATGAAGAGATTATTGGTTACTGGAAGCAATGGTTTATTGGGGCAGAAGATAACGGATATTTTACTACAAGGTCAGTTTCCGGGGTTTGAATATATAGCAAGTTCGCGAGGATCGGACAGATTTGGGACGAGCTCCCGTTATCGGTATCTTGATTTAGATATTACGCATCATGAACAAGTGGCAAAAGCTATTGAAACTTATCGTCCGGATATTATCATCAACACAGCGGCAATGCCCAATGTGGATGCCTGCGAAAGAGAGCCCGAAAAGAGCTATGAAGTTAACGTAGTTGCCGTGGCTCATCTAATAGCAGTCTGCGAACGTAAAAACATTCATTTGATTCACCTATCAACTGATTTTGTGTTTGATGGTGAAGAAGGCCCTTATGAAGAGGAGGATATACCTAACCCAGTGAATACTTACGGCAAGCATAAGCTTGCGGCGGAGGAGTTGATACAAAAAGCAACATGCCCTTGGGCTATTGTTCGTACAATTTTGGTATATGGCGTTCTTCGGGATATGAGCCGAAGTAATATCGTGTTATGGGCGAAAGATGCATTGGAAAATGGGCAGTCGATCCGTGTGGTAAATGACCAATGGCGGATGCCCACTTTAGCGGAAGACTTAGCAAAGGCCTGTCTGACCATTGCTGAACGAAAAGCTACCGGTATATATCATATCTCGGGAAAAGACATGTTCAGCATCTGCGAGATTGTTGAGGCGGTTGCTGCGTACTATCGTTTGGATGCTTCCTTTATATGCAAAGAAAAGTCAGAAGCGCTTAAGCAAGATGCCCGACGTCCGAAAAGAACAGGTTTTATATTAGATAAAGCGTATGAAAGACTGGATTATGTGCCTCATAGTTTTGGAGAAGGATTGAAGTTGATCGATGAACAGCTAGCAAAATTGCAGTCGTCTTAAGATGTTAATGTACTGTTAAATATTAAAAGAACGATTATTTTATTCAACTTTTCTTGATAAAAGTTGAGTAAACCGAAGAGCGGAGCGCTGAGCTCATGAACTCATCTGAAAACAAACAAAAGTGAATAAATCAAGGCTATGTGGGCTACCTTGCACCTGATGGCAAAGCATTCATGGCGCGTATTGGAGCCGTTTCACTTCCTCAATCCGCTTGCATATTACCATATGAACAGAAGTGCAAATGCTTTGCTGCTCGTTGCCTCGGTATCCCACAAGGCCGTTCTTCCCACGCACAGTGCTAAATTGAGGGCTGAAGAAATGATACGTCCGGTTAAGAGCATCAATCGTTGGCCTTGGAAAATGTCGCCTAGGAAATTTGCGGTTTGCACGTTGATGCACTATCGTTTAAAGCAAAGTTCCAAGCGACGAGTCTTTGGTTACTTTCTGCGGAAGAAAGTGACAAAAATAATCGTTCTTTTAACATAAACACCTTCATCTACATATTAAAGACGATTTCCTTGCGGATATAATAATACACTATGAGATAGTCACAATTTATTTTTAGGTTTGCAGCCAAATTACGAAAAGTCAACAGTACCTCTTATCAAATGGCAATTAAAAGGACACCGAAAAAGAATCAATTTCGGAATAAAAGTTCGTATAAACATAAAAATAGTAAAACCTTTCCTGTTAAAGATCGACTGCTAACGCTTCTTCAACAAAGAAAATTCGGGGTTTTCTTAGCATATGTGACCTTGTACTTTATTATTATTACAGGTGGCTGGGTGCTGATTTTTCGTTTTGTCAACCCACCTTTCACCTTGCTCATGTTACAACGAGGCGTTGAACGCAAATTTGATGGAAAGGACTGGAAGTTGGAAAAGCGTTGGGTAAGCTATGACGAATTGTCTGACAATTTAAAACGAGCAGCAATTGCCGGAGAAGATGCTAATTTTATGCAACATGTCGGTTTTGATATCAAAGCGATACGAGAGGCTTATAAAAAGAACCAGGCAGGAAAGGCAATGCGAGGGGGGAGTACCATTAGCCAGCAAACCGCAAAAAATGTTTTCTTATGGCCCGGTCGTTCTTGGCTCCGAAAAGGTTTTGAAAGTTATTTCACGATGCTAATTGAATTATTGTGGGGTAAGAAGCGAATCTTGGAAGTTTATCTCAATGTGATTGAAACCGGCGACGGGCTTTATGGTGCACATGCAGCCACTCACGCGTATTTTAGCAAAGCGCCCACATCACTTACAAAAAAACAAGCCGCCTTGATCATCGCTGTACTGCCAAATCCCCGACGTTGGTCGCCAGCCAGACCCACTTCTTACATTAATAGAAAAGCGAATGCGATTGTTCGCTATATGGGACACAGCAGCATTCCCGATTAAGCAAATACACGGGCATGCCAACTATCTTTAAACGGAACTTCCCACTTGGTTTTCAAATCCTCCCCGTTATCCACTAAGTTGTTAAAAACCATGGTATCTTCGTTAATTTGTCCAGTCGCAAACAGCTGCTCGAAAGTTGCACGGGGTACTACCTGAATCTCGTCTCCCTTGCGATAAGCGATTTGCATCCGATCAAATAAGGAGATGTTTAACTCGCTTTCCAGCTCTTTCAGTAGATGAACTGATTTATCAATTGAGCAGCCGCTTGGCAGCACCTGCGATAAGTCGACACTTATAATGATAAATAAATGATATCGGATTTCGACCCTTGCTGTCAGTTTTTCTTTGTGTGCTTTCCATTGATCGGTAAAAGCTTCCAATTTATTGAGTATACGTGCTTCTTCCCCTTCTGAGAAAGATTTAGCCGCTTGATATATCCAAATTCGTTCCATGGTTACAAATTCAAAAGTAAAAAGTAAAAATTCAAAAGTGAAAAGCCTGCCGACCCTACGGATAGTACTTCACTACTCCCTATTAACTACTCACTAATTAACTACTTAACGATTCAGGTACTTCGCTGTTCACTAATTCAAAAGTAAAAATTCAAAAGCAAACCTGCCTACGGTAGGCAGGAAGTAAAAAGGCAATTCATCACTCATCGCTCATCATTCATAATTCATCACTACTCAACTACTCCCCAAAAACCTCAAAACGTTCCCAAAATCCATCTCTGGGTAAAGAGGCAAAAATCTTCACCTCTTCCTTTTTCACGGGATGTTCAAAAACAAGCTTTCGGGCATGCAAGCAGATGCTCTTCTTTAAACTTCCACGAGGGTATCCATACTTATTGTCACCCACGATTGGGCAATTTAGTGAAGCTAGTTGAACGCGGATTTGATGAGGGCGGCCTGTAACCGGATTCACCTCAACTAAGTAATAACCATTCAGCTCACCAATCAACTTATAATGCAGTTCCGCCCGGAGGCTTCCCTTTACTTCATGATCATAAGCCTTCGTTACATTTTTACCTGAATTTTTTACAAGCCAGTGAACCAAAGTTCCGGCAGTTTGAGCAGGCCTGTTACGAACTACTGCCCAATAAGTTTTATGCATCTCCCTGCTTTTGAACATCTTATTGATTCGGTCGAGTGCCTTACTCGTTTTTGCAAATAAAATGACCCCGCTTACCGGGCGATCCAGGCGATGCACTACACCGAGAAATGCGCCGTTTGGCTTATTGTATTTTTTGGCAAGATATTGTTTTACCTTTTCATCCAGCGGTTCATCTCCTGTGTCATCCACTTGTACGATATCACCCGCACGCTTATTAACAGCGATCAGGTGATTATCCTCGTAAAGTATATCGCTATCCGTGATGGGTCGATTTGCATTACTCATATAACATGCAAAGTTAGGAAAACGTTTTAAGTTATACGTTGTATGTTATAAGCGTTTATATACTAGTGGGGATATTACTTGTTTTTTCCTTTGTTTTCAGCACCGGGTTTAGCGATGGATTCGCGCATATCCGTATCGGCTTGTATATTTTGCATTTTATAATAGTCCATTACCCCTAAATTTCCGCTCCGAAAGGCCTCTGCCATGGCAAGCGGAATCTGTGATTCAGCCTCGATTACTTTCGCACGTGCCTCTTGTGCTTTTGCACGCATTTCCTGCTCGGAAGCTACTGCCATTGCTCTTCTTTCTTCGGCTCTGGCATTAGCAACTTTTAAATCAGCCTCCGCCTGATCCGTTTGCAATTTTGCACCAACGTTTTCTCCAATATCAATATCGGCAATGTCAATGGAAAGGATTTCGAAAGCAGTACCACTGTCTAGGCCCTTTTCCAGCACTGTTTTAGAGATTCTATCAGGGTTCTCCAAAACTTCTTTGTGATTATTAGCGGAACCGATTGTGGTAACAATACCTTCGCCCACTCTTGCTAAGATTGTTTCTTCGCCTGCACCTCCAACCAATTGGTTAATATTTGCACGCACCGTTACACGAGCTTTGGCGACCAGTTGTATCCCATCCTTTGCAACTGCTGCGACAGGAGGTGTATTGATTACACGTGGATTTACCGACAACTGAACGGCGTCAAATACATCCCTACCGGCTAGATCAATAGCTGTTGCTAATTTAAAATCAAGAGGAATATTAGCTTTATCAGCAGATATTAGTGCTTTTATCACATTATTTACATTTCCACCAGCCAAATAATGGGTCTCAATATCATTAGAAGTAATGTTTAACCCTGCTTTGGTTGAGGTAATCATGGCATTAACCACTAAAGAAGGTGATACCTTGCGTAGCCGCATAAGTACTAGATTCAGTAGATTGATACGTACTCCCGAAAGTTGTGCCGTAAACCATAAGTTCACCGGTAATATATAAAGGAGCAAAAACAGCGCTATGATAGCTCCTACAATCATGAGTATGGGAGATAAAGACGGATCCATAAGTTTAATAGTTTTGAGGTTAAGCCCTAAAGATAAGGTTTTACACCCTGACTGAGAAATTAATAGCACAATTTTAGTTGTTTGGCTTTCTAAATGCGTCTATTTTAATGGTATTGAAATTGCTTCCGTGGCCTTCGGATAGTAGTATTCAATCGAATGTTAAGATTAAAAGAACGATTATTTTTGTCACTTTCTTCCGCAGAAAGTAACCAAAGACTCGTCGCTTGGAACTTTGCTTTAAACGATAGTGCATCAACGTGCAAACCGCAAATTTCCTAGGCGACATTTTCCAAGGCCAACGATCGATGCATTTAACCGGACGTATCATTTCTTCAGCCCTCAATTTAGCACTGTGCGTGGGCAGAATGGCCTTGGAGGATACCGAGGCAACGAGCAGCAAAGCATTTGCACTTCTGTTCATATGGCAATATGCAAGCGGATTGAGGAAGTGAAACGGCTCCAATACGCGCCATGAATGCTTTGCCATCAGGTGCAAGGTAGCCTACATAGCCTTGATTTATTCACGCTTGTTTATTTTTAAAGGTGTTCATGAACTCATCACTACGTTCTTCGGTTTGCTCAACTTTTATCAAGAAAAGTTGAATAAAATAATCGTTCTTTTCTTTATTGCAATTATCTAGAGTTTTCGGAAGAAAAAGCGTTACTTGATAATTTCATATAGAAAAAAGCTAAGAATGTTGAAGAACAAAACGTCAAAAAGCTTCACTTTTGTAACTTGTCCTTACCTTTATGACTTAGTCACTTCGGTGGTGACGAGATGGGTACTAACTAATTACAATGATGCAAAACCTTCCGATTATAGATTTGGTAATCATCGCCTTTTATTTGTTAGCTATGGTATTGGTTGGCGTTTGGTTTTCGAGAAAGAACAAAAATGCTGAACAGTTCACAAAAGCGGCCGGGCTAATTCCCGGTTGGGCGATCGGTTTATCTATATATGCAACTTTTTTAAGTAGTAATACCTTTTTGGGCGTGCCTGGAAAAGCCTTCGGTAGTAATTGGAACTCCTTTGTGTTTAGTCTGTCAATGCCATTGGCTGCTTGGATTGCTGTTAAGTACTTTGTTCCGTTCTATCGCAGCTCGGGAGAAGTATCCGCCTATACGCATTTGGAGCATCGTTTTGGGCCTTGGGCAAGAACTTATGCCGTGGTTTGTTTTCTGCTAACACAACTTGCTCGGATGGGCTCCGTATTTTTTGGCATTGCGCTCAGTTTGCAAGCACTTACGGGCTACTCAATGGAAGCTATTATGTTAGTTACGGGTATTTGTATTATCATCTATACGGTTATGGGTGGGATAGAAGCTGTTATATGGACAGAAGTGGTACAGGGCGTAATTAAAACACTTGGAGCCGTATTGATTATTTATTTGATTGTTTCCAATATGCCAGGGGGAATCCCCAAGATTGTGGAGATTGGCCAAACCAATAGCAAGTTTAGTTTAGGTAGCTTCGCTCCCGATTTTACAAATTCGACATTTTGGGTGGTACTGCTGTATGGTTTTTTTATAAACCTAAATAACTTTGGGATGGACCAAAATTATGTACAGCGTTATCATACGGCATCGTCGCCTCGTGAAGCCAGTAAATCCGTTTGGTTGTGTGTTTGGATCTATCTTCCGGCATCTCTGTTGTTTTTTATTATTGGAGCATGCTTGTTTGCTTATTATGAGATTAATCCAGCGCTAATTGAACCGATAAAATTGCAAGTTGCTGCAGAACGTTTGGGTGCAGCGGCGTCATCCCACGACCTGTCAGCATTGGCTGCCACTTTAACACCGGCAGATTATGGGGATAAAGTAATGCCCCATTTTATGGTAACTAAAATTCCGACGGGGCTGATAAGCCTCATAGTTTCGGCTATTTTATCAGCGGCCATGAGCACGATCAGTTCGGGAATGAATGCTTCGGCGACTGTTTTTTCGGTAGATATTTATCAACGGTATATAAGGAAAGATCAAGATGATAAACAAACCTTACGCTTATTGCACGTGGCTACGGTTGTTTTTGGTCTGCTAGGAATGGGGACTGGAATTATGATGATCGGTGTAAAAAGCATTTTAGACATCTGGTGGCAACTATCGGGAATATTTGCAGGAGGTATGTTGGGCCTCTTTTTATTGGGAATTCTAAATAAGCATGCCGGAAACAGTGACGCGATTTTGGCAACCATTGTAGGCATACTGGTAATTATCTGGACGAGTCTCTCGTATTTAATTCCGGCAGATTATCCTTATCTCAAAAGCACCTTGCACGCTAATATGATCATTGTTGTTGGCACATTGACGATCTATTTGGTAGGGACGTTCGCTGCTTATCTTCGTGGAAAGGAGGGAGTCGTTAATTAGCCAATTAGTTAATTAGCCAATTAGTTAATTAGCCAATTTGATAATGAGAGGCTAGTGCGACCGAAAGCTGATAGCTGATCTCAGAAGGCTTGATAATTAGCCAATGGTTAAAAAGTTGAGTAGGAAAGTAGTTAAGTAGTGATGAATTATAAATGATGAACGATGAATAGCTTATAGCCTACGGCTTAAGGCTTATTGCCTATAGGTTACAGCTTATTGCCTCATACGCTAATATCCTATAATTTACAGCAAACATATTATAAGAAACATCTTTAAAGCGGGAATAACTTTGCTATTGTTCTAACCATTTATTTGCATCTTGTTATGAATGCTGAAGAACTCATATTAAGGTCGCAAATCGGATAGCCAAAAAAGAACTAATCTATAGAAATGAAACAGAAAGAAAAGGGATTTATCCCCGTTATGCTTACGCCTTATCTCGAGAATGGGGAGATAGATTTTGACGGGCTTCGCCAGCTAACGGAATTTTATATATCGGCTGGCGCGTCGGGTCTTTTCGCGAACTGCCAGTCGAGTGAAATGTTTGAACTTTCCGCAGAAGAAAGCTTACGGGTTATTCGGGCGGTGGTAGAACAGGTAGATGAACGCATTCCGGTCGTGGCAGCCAGTTCTGTTAAAGGGAATATTGCTGTCCAAGCAGATTTTGTTCGCCAGGTATATTCGTTAGGCGTAGATGCCGTCATTCTGATAACAGGTTTAATTGCTGCTGAAGACGAAAGCGACGCTGTGTTCGAGGAACGTATATTTGAACTGTTTGAATTAACCGAGAACATTCCATTAGGCTTTTACGAATGCCCTGAACCCTATAAACGTGTCCTTCATCCTGATCAATTGGGGCGCTTCGTTGCTTCCGGAAGGATTATCTATCACAAAGATACTTGTTTGGATATTAAACAAATTCAATCTAAACTGGCTCAGGTTAAAAATCCTGACTTCGGCTTATATGACGCTTACATGGTACATGCTGTTGAATCGCTAAAAGCAGGTGCTGCCGGTTTGTCCTGTATACAGGGTAATTATTTCCCCGAGCTGATTGTTTGGCTATGTCAGCATTGCAATGATCCTGGTTTTTCAGAACAAATGGCGTCGGTGCAGCAGTTTCTAACCGACAATATGGATGTTATGCATCATGTATATCCTATTGTTGCAAAATATTTTTTACAAAAAAGGGGATTGAATATATCCTTGTATAGTCGGAGAAAAGCTGGAAACTTCGATGCGCAAGTTAAATTGGCAATCGATAAACTATACAAAGATTATACGATATTAGCTAAGCAGCTCGATATCCCTACCGATATTGCTTTGAGCTGAACATAGCGTGATCAAAACGAAAATAATGCGAATGATGATACTGAAACGAAGAGATAGATATACACTGTTATTGCTTTTATTCTGCGTCGGTTTGGGCTTTTCGTCTTTTGGACAAGCCAAACCTTTCGTGTTGACAACGGAAGCTTTAAAACGAGACGTGGCATATTTTAATAGCATTGATAGTGAAGCAGTCGTCAACTTCGTGTCCAATAGCCAATCGTTTGAATGGTTGGCGAAAAATATTCCCCTATTTGAATGTCCTGACTCAGCCATTCAACAAATATATAATTATCGGTGGTGGAGTTTTAGAAAGCACTTAAAGGAAACACCCCATGGCTTCATTTTTACGGAATTTATTGAACCGGTTAAACACGAGGGAAAATATGGTGCGATCAGTTGTGCATTGGGGCATCATATCTATGAGGGAAGGTGGCTAAGAAATCAAGAATATATCAGACAATATATCGATTTCTGGTTGATCAAAGAACCAACATTTAAACCTTCAAAATTTCATTCCTTTAGTAGCTGGTTGAGTGATGCTGTGTATAATTTATACCTGGTGCAACAAAATAAAGAGCAATTGGTGAAATGGCTACCGTTATTGGATAAAGACTATGAACGTTGGGAACGTGAGCGTCAATTGCCCAGCGGACTATTCTGGCAGTATGATGTAAAAGACGGGATGGAAGAATCCGTAAGTGGGGGAAGAAGAGTACAAAATAGGCGACCAAGCATCAATAGCTATATGTTTGGCAATGCGCAAGCCTTATCGAAAATGGGTAAACTGTTCCAAATAGATAGTTTAGTTGATAAATATAATCGCAAAGCAAGTATACTTGAAAAGTTGGTGGTTGACAGCCTTTGGGGCTCCGAAGGTGATTTTTTCCGTACACGTTATCCGGATGGTCAACTTGCCGCACGCGAGGCCATTGGATTTATTCCCTGGTACTTTAACTTGCCCCCCGATCAAGTCGAGTTTGCGAAAGCTTGGCTACAACTTACCGATACTGCAGGTTTCCAGGCGCCTTGGGGTTTAACCACCGCCGAGCGAAGAGAGCCTACTTTTCGTACACGTGGTACCGGACATAGTTGCGAGTGGGACGGCGCCATCTGGCCTTTTGCCACTACCCAGACGCTGAAAGGACTGGCAAATTTGCTCACGAATTATAGAAATCGAGATGGCATAGATCGTAAGCTATTCTATGAAAAGCTGCATCAATATGCGCGCTCGCATCAAAAAAATGGGAAACCATATATTGGCGAGTATCAGGATGAGAAAACCGGATACTGGTTAAAAGGAGATAATCCGCGGAGCACTTTTTATAACCACTCCGGATTTTGTGATTTAGTGATTAATGATCTTATAGGCTTAAAGCCGGGAAGTACGAATCGCCTAAGCATTAAACCACTTGTACCGGATACATGGGATTGGTTCTGTTTGGATAACCTCGTCTATCATGGTCGAACATTAACCGTTTTATGGGATAAAACCGGCAAAAAATATGGCAAAGGCAAAGGACTTATCTTGTTCGTAGATGGCAAACGTGTTGCCTCCGGCAAAAGCCTGGGCGAACTGACCGCTAAAATCAATTAAAAAATGCGCAGCTTATATCTTTTACTTTTTTGTACATTATTTTCTTTCGTTGCACAAGCACAATTGGCGTTGAATGTGTTGGATTTCGGCGCGAAAAACGATAGCTCGGCATTAGCCACTACGGCGATTAAAGAAGCGATTGCAAAAGCCTCACAAGCCGGTGGTGGCACCATTTATTTTCCTCCGGGAACCTATCTTACCGGTCCTATCCACTTAAAAAGCAATATTACCCTTTTCATTGAAGCAGGTGCAGAACTTTGCTTCAGTGATAATTTCGACCATTACCTACCCATGGTGCCAAGCCGGTGGGAGGGAACCATGGTTACCAATTTTTCTCCTTTCATTTACGCGTATGAAGCAGAGAATATCCGCATTACCGGAAGAGGAACGCTTAATGGGAATGGAAAGAAATGGTGGGCTTACTCTGAAGTTCATGTAAAGAACTCGCCCGAATCAAAATGGCAGAAAGAATTTCATAAGTTGAATAAGAATGTACTGCATCCGGATTTACCAGGGTGGGTGGAACGTGGTTTTTTGAGGCCTCCCTTTATCCAACCCATGTATTGTAAAAACGTGCGCATAGATGGTATTACCATCAAAAACTCGCCATTTTGGACGGTCAATCCCGAGTTTTGTGATAACGTAACGATCGATGGAGTTACCATTAATAATCCCCCATCGCCTAACACCGACGGTATTAACCCGGAGTCGTGCAGCAATGTCCATATATCCAACTGCCACATTAGCGTTGGCGATGATTGCATTACGATTAAGTCAGGAAAAGACCGTTCAGGAAGAAAAGAAGCTCGTCCCGCTGAAAATTATACCATCACCAACTGTACCATGCTATCAGGTCACGGAGGTGTTGTCATAGGCAGCGAGATGTCGGGTGACGTAAAAAAGATCGTCATTTCGAATTGTATTTTCGATGGTACGGATCGTGGTATCCGCATAAAAACAGCGCGCGGAAGAGGAGGTGTTGTTGAGGATATCCAAGTAAGTAATATCGTCATGAAAAACATCAAACAGCAAGCCATTGTGCTGGATATGCAGTATGCCAAAACGGATAGGGAGCCGGTCTCCGAACGAACCCCTAGGTTTAGCAATATCCACTTGAGTAACATTACTGCGCAAGGTGAGCAGGCGGGCTATTTAAATGGACTGGAAGAGATGCCTATTGAAAATGTATCGTTCAGCAATATGGTGATGGAAACAAAAACAGGTTTCGATATCCGGGCGTCGAAAGGCATTGTGTTCTCCAATGTATCCGTTAATCCCTCCTCCGGACCGGCAATTGCTGCTACCAATGTTAGCGGTTTACAGATCAATGGGTTGCGGACCGCTGCCGGTTTTAGCGGGAGCGCAACATTGAAATTCAATAATGTAAAACGTGCTTTTATTGCCAATTGTTTGATCATGGAACCCATTAAGACATTTCTCGAAGCGAGCGGTAATGAGACGGAGGCTTTACTCTTGAAGGCGAATGACCTACGTCTTGTTCAAAACCCTTTATATATAAGCGATGCTCCTGAAAACGCCGTCACCCTAGAAAAATGAGCTGGATAAAACTATATCGATTCTTTTGCGTCTTTTGCTTTATTGTGTTCATAAGGGGAAATCTGTATGGACAGGATTTAACACTATGGTATCAGCATCCCGCTAATACCTGGACGGAAGCACTTCCCGTTGGCAACGGAAAATTGGGTGCCATGGTATTTGGGGGGGTACAAGCGGATCGTATTCAATTTAATGAATCCTCGTTATGGACGGGTGGTCCCAGAAACTATAATCAACCCGGCGCAAAGAATTATCTCGGTGAGATTAGAAAGCTATTATCTGAAGGAAAGCAGCAAGCTGCGGAAGAGCTGGCTGGGCGTCATTTCATGGGAACTAAGTCTATTTCCGATCCACCCGAACCTTGGCTAACGGCCGTAAGAGCAATTGAGCAACAGCCTAAAAATCCTTCACAAGAACATTTTGAAGATAAGACATGGAGAGAAATGCGTGTCCCGTCGCGAGACGGCTGGGAAAAGGAAGGTTTTCAGGGACTTGATGGCGCCGTTTGGCTCCGGACTACTTTTAACGTTCCGAAAGAATGGATCGGGCGGGAATTAGTTGTCGACTTGGGGAAAATACGGGATCAGGATTTTACCTATATTAACGGTAAATTGATCGGCACTACTCATGATGCAAATCAAGGAAGGCTATATACCATTCCCAAAGATTTAGTAAAAGCACAAAATCAAATTGCCATCCAGGTGATCAATTACGATGACAAAGGTGGTTTGGTAGGCTATAAAGATCCCAGTCGGAAATTAAGCGTATTTCTAAAGGAAAATACGGCAGATGAATCAGTTTATTTAACGGATACGTGGAAATACTGGATACAAAACGATGAAGCACCTCGGGTAGGAAAATACCAGGAGTCATATCAGCCATTCGGTGATTTGCTGCTGGATTTTGGGTCTCAGGCACCGTTTAGCAATTACAAACGCACACTTGACGTAGAACAAGCGATTTGCAAAACAAGTTACGTACAGAATGGTGTGTCTTTCGAACGAACCTATTTCTCCAGTGCACCCGATGCGTGTTTAGCAATTCACTTAACAGCTGATCGACCTCGGCAAATTAGTTTTGATGCATCCTTAGCGTCTCCCCATAAGACTTATAACGTGGAAAAAGTTGACGATTCCACCATTCGGATTTCGGTTCAGGTTAAACAAGGAGTTCTAAGAGGCGTAGGATTCTTGCATGTAAGGCATGAAGGAGGAGAACTCCATGTCGGAGACGGAAAAATTAAAATATTGGGTGCTAATCAAGCAACCTTATTCCTAACGGCGGCCACAAATTATAAAAGCTATAACGACGTGTCGGGTGATGCTGAGGAGATTGCCAAATCGCAACTAAACAAGGTTAAAAATAAGTCGTACGATGTGATACGACTGGCACATATACAAGACTATCAACAATATTTTACCAAATTTTCATTAAAGTTTGAAGCGGACGAAGCTTCAAACTCGCTCCCTACTGATCAACGGATTGCACAGTTTGTAAAATCGCGTGACCCGAATTTATTGGCCTTATTTGTCCAATATGGAAGGTACTTGTTGATATCCAGTTCGAGATCCGGTGGATTGGCGCCTAATTTGCAAGGCATATGGAACGATTTACTGACACCACCTTGGGGAAGTAAATACACCACCAATATCAATGCGGAAATGAATTATTGGTTAGCGGAGAATACCAATCTTTCTGAGCTGCAAGAGCCCCTTTTTCAAATGATTAAGGAGCTTAGCGTTGTAGGGCAGGAGACGGCAAAAACGTATTATGATGCACCGGGTTGGGTGCTACATCATAATACAGACCTATGGCGAGGAACCGCTCCAATTAATAATCCTAATCACGGAATATGGGTAACTGGCGGAGCATGGCTCTGTCAACATTTATGGGAGCATTTTCTTTATACCCAAGATGAAAGTTTTCTACGTGAGCAAGCTTATCCCATTATGAAAGCTTCGGCTTTGTTTTTTGATCATTTTTTGGTTAGCGATCCAAAAACCGGATGGCTGATTAGTACGCCATCAAATTCTCCGGAACAAGGAGGCTTGGTGGCGGGGCCAACCATGGATCATCAGCTAATCAGGCAATTGTTTAGAAATGTCGCTTCCGCTGCTGTGATTCTTGATATAGATAAGGAATTTGTACAAAGGTTATCGGAAAAAAGCCAAAAAATCGCTCCCAATCAAATAGGAAAACATGGACAGTTGCAAGAGTGGTTGGAAGACATAGATGATCCTGATAATAAGCACCGGCATGTTTCGCATCTTTGGGCGGTGTATCCGGGTAGCGAAATTAACTGGCAAGACAGTCCTAAATTAATGAATGCCGCTAAAAAATCATTGATTTTTAGAGGTGATGGCGGGACAGGGTGGAGTTTGGCATGGAAGATCAACCTTTGGGCCCGTTTTAAAGATGCGGAGCACGCTTATAAAATGGTCAGCCGATTGCTGAGTCCGGAGGAAGCAGGAGGGGGTGTTTATCCTAATCTTTTCGACGCACATCCTCCCTTTCAAATCGATGGCAATTTTGGAGGTGCAGCCGGTGTGGCGGAAATGCTTTTGCAGAGCCACCTCGGCAGCATTGATATTCTTCCAGCATTACCAAAAGCGCTGTACGCAGGTGCTGTTAAAGGAATTCGTGCAAGGGGCGGTTTCGAATTGAGCTATCAATGGCAAAATGGACTATTGACCCATTTGGAAGTGTTCTCGCACGCAGGCGGGAAGTGCTCCCTTCGATATCGAGACAAAGAAATCCAATTTCAAACTGAAAAAGGACAAACATATTATTTGGATAGCAGTCTAAAACTCAATAGAAACTCCAAATGAAGATTTAATTGTTGGTGCAATGTTGGTGAAGACCGTCACAGGCTTAGCGATCTAAGCCTGCCGACGTGTCTCTTTGCAAAGAACCAATGTAGAGTTCGCCAAATCATGAAACGATTTTAACAATGCAAAAGATTAGACTGGGACTTTTCTGGATAGGTATATGCTTTAACTTATATGCGCTTGCGCAAGAGCCGCGTAAGCAGTATGACTTAACGGATAATTGGGTGAGTACCATGCATGAAACCGATTCGTTGGCCTTTAGCGGCTTTGAAAAAGACGGATATAACTCGGTAGATTGGCTTTCTGTGCAGGTGCCACATAATTGGGATACTTATGCCGGTTATCGCCGACTACTTCATGGCAATACACATGGTTATGCTTGGTATAGAAAAAAGTTTCGAGTTGAAAACGAAGGTAAGGATAAGCGTTATTTTCTTTATTTTGAGGGCGTGGGAGCTTACGCAACGGTATGGTTAAATGGTAAGAAAATAGGATATCACGCAGGTGGCCGCACTACCTTTACATTAGACATCACAGACGCAGTGCGATTTGACAAAGATAATATTCTTGCTGTAAGAGCAGACCATCCGGCTGCTATACGGGATTTGCCATGGGTATGTGGTGGCTGCTCGGAAGAACGTGGCTTCTCCGAGGGCTCGCAACCCTTGGGAATCTTTAGACCGGTGCATTTATATGTAACAGATCCCGTTCGCATTGAACCTTTTGGTGTGCATATATGGAATGATACCACCGTTACTTCCAAATACGCGAAGCTGTTTTTAAACACGAGCTTTAAAAATTATGGTGTGGAAGCAAAAAACGCAGTGATTATGCAACAGATAAAAGATCAGGGAGGAAATGTAATTGCAGAAGAGCGTCAACAAAGAACAATTGCCGGTGAGAGCACCGAAGAAATCCGGCAACAACTTGAGCTGAAGAACTTCGTCCGTCTATGGTCGCCCCAAGATCCTTATCTCTATACGATTACCTCACAAATAAGTATCGATGGTAAAGTTGTGGATCAGGTGGAAACACCTTATGGCATTCGCTGGATAAGCTGGCCAATAGATCGAAAAGGAAGTGATAAACGTTTTTTTATTAATGGTAAGCCTTTTTTTATTAATGGAATCGCTGAGTATGAACACATGTTGGGGGGAAGTCATGCTTTCAGCAATGAACAAATAGATGCCCGTGTTAATCAAATCCTAGCGGGGGGCTTCAATGCTTTTCGGGACGCGCACCAACCACATAATCTGCGTTATCAGGAACACTGGGATCGTTTGGGGATACTGAGTTGGACCCAAATGGCGGCACATATTTGGTTTAACAACGATTCATTTAAGGCGAATTTTAAAAAGTTACTCACCGACTGGGTTATCGAGCGGAGAAATAGTCCGTCTGTAATTTTGTGGGGCCTGGAAAACGAAAGTACATTACCGGAAGCCTTTGCTCGGGAATGTACCGAACTGATCCGGAATTTAGACCCTACTACCTCTTCGCAAAGAAAGGTAACTACCTGTAACGGTGGAAGTGGAACGGATTGGGATGTGCCCCAAAATTGGACCGGAACTTATGGTGGTGATCCCGAGGTGTACGACCAAGATTTAAAAAGGCAAATTTTAGTAGGGGAATATGGTGCCTGGCGTACCATCGACTTTCATGCCGAAAAACCGTTTACGAAAACGAGCGCCAATACAGAAGACCGAATGCGTGAGTTAATGGAAACCAAAGTAAGACTTGCCGATAAGGTGAAGGACAGTGTTGCGGGTCATTTCTTTTGGCTATTCAATTCCCACGATAATCCCGGTAGAGTGCAGGGAGGCGAAGGAATCCGAGAGCTAGATCGTATTGGCCCCGTAAACTACAAAGGGCTCTTCACGCCCTGGGATGAACCTACAGATGCTTATTATATGTATCGGGCAAACTTTGTAGATCCGCGAAAGTCGCCGATGGTCTATATTGTTTCGCATACCTGGCCCAATCGTTGGGAAAGTCCCGGAGAAAAAAATGACATCACTGTTTATTCGAATTGTGACGAAGTTGAACTTTTTAATGATGTGAACGGATCGTCACTAGGAAGAAAGAAAAGGGAGGGAATGGGCAAGCCATTTGTGTGGAATAAGGTGCCGATTATGTTTAATGTATTGCATGCAAAGGCTTATGTAAAAGATAAAGTAGTTGCGGAAGATCTCATTGTTTTACAGGGCTTACCGCAAGCGCCCGCCTTTAATCGCTTGTATACAGATGATGAAAAAGTAAAAGACACGAACGGGTACAAATATATTTACCGAGTAAACTGCGGGGGACCAAGGTATGTAGACCAACAAGGACATGTTTGGGAAGCTGACCGCCCATTAACGGCTGATGACAGTTGGGGATCTTCTTCCTGGACCAACGGTTTTGATAATTTGCCTGCAACTTTTGCAAGTCAGCGGCGTACTTTTGACCCCATAAAGGGGACCGGCAATTGGTCGCTTCTGCAAACCTTTCGATACGGGAAAGACAAATTGGGTTTTCAATTTCCCGTGCCGGACGGGGATTACCTAGTGGAACTGTATTTTATCGAACCTTGGTTTGGCACCGGAGGAGGGATGGATTGCAAAGGATGGCGTTTATTCGATATCGCCATCAATGGTGCTATTGTGGATAGCCATGTTGATATATGGAACGAAGTAGGGCATGACCAGGTATTGAAGAGAACGTATGCTGCAAAAGCAAAGAACGGACGCATTGTCATTAACTTTCCAAGGGTAGCAGCTGGTCAGGCGTTGGTTTCAGCTATCGCCATCGCTGCGAAGGAAAAAATAAAAGCAGCTGCACCTTCACCACTTCTTATTCAGCAAGCAAGATTTGATCCTGATTCCGTAGATTTGTCGCCATCAACTTGGCTTGACATCGGAGACGAAGTCTTTTCCGGAAAAACCGACTATTTTACGGTAATTCCGCCAGCGCTATTTGGCGCTACCTGGCTGCGCTTTCCTGCCAATCTGACGGGCCAACAAAAGTCGCTTTCCTTTAATGTATCGAAGGATGCTGACGTATATGTTCTGCTGCCAAAAGATAACCGTAACGTTTACAATAGCTTAGCGGATTATGAAGATACACAAATGAAAATAGCAAGCGGAGGACCTACCCCGTCAATCTGGAAAATCTACCGAAAACGTTTTAAGGAGAATAGCTTTGTGCATCTTTCGTTTGGAAAAAATAATCTGCCATTAGCGCCCGTAATGGTTGTACCGGTAAGTAAGCTCCAATCAGCACATGATCTGAAAACGTCAATAACCTATAAGCCTAGCACCGCAACGCGTTCCCGTGGAACAACAGCTATCCGTTATTTGGAAAAGGAGGCGATCAAACTCCCTGCGAACGGACCCGCTCAGATTGATTGGACGATCAAGACGGGCGTAGCCGATACCTATAGTATCACCTTGAGGTATGCCAACAACCTAAAGCAGCCCATAAAGGGGAAATTGACGCTACGAACGTTAGATGGGAGCCTATTGCACGAAGAAAATACGCTTTTTACCCCTTCACGTGCTGGGAAGTGGAGTTATTCATACAGCAATACCGCTACCATGATCAATGCAGGGCAGTATGTTGTAACGCTGACACTGCCTCAATCGAACGGTTTAGTTATTTCAAATCTTGACATTCAATAACGAGTACATTTTGATGCTTTTATTAAGTCCTTTTTTCCGCAATCGATTCCGGTGATTTTGGATCTCAAGCTATGCTAACATCCTATAATAAGTAGATAATAATCGCTAAAAAATTACACAGGTAAGCGTTGATATTTGCATTACTAACCATAAGGAAATAGTACAAATTATAGATCTGTTCCACAAAATTAACAGTAAAAGGGAGAGTGAATAATTTTTTCCTTGTATAAAAAATGTCATAATAACACTACTGTTTTTTGGACTTTAACCAAATATATTACCATGAATGATTCTAAAAAATGTCTCAGAATATGCTCGGTTATCATGCTGTTCTTGGTGATCCTATTGCCAAAGCTGTATGCTTTTGAACAAGACGACTATACCCAAGTTATTACCAAAAGAGCACAGAAGATTGTTGACAAACTGAATTTAAAGGACGCGAAACGTTTGGCGGTTCGGACGATTATTGTACGGCAATATCGCGATTTAAATACGATTCATACTGAATTGGAACAGAAAGAGCAATCCTATAAGGCAAGTTTAGCGAAAGAAGATGCTAAACTGCAATCAGAGAAAGCTTACGAGATTGCCCAAGCAAAACTAGCCAAACTTCACGGAAAGTACCTGAAGCGTTTGGGGAAGGAGCTCAATGAAGAACAGATTGAGCAGGTAAAAAATGAGATGACCTATAATGTGTTACCGATTACCTATAAAGGCTATCTTGATATGCTTCCCAGTTTAACGGAAACGCAAAAAGCACAGATTCTCAGCTATCTTACCGAAGCAAGGGAAAAGGCAATGGATGCAGGTTCATCAGAAGCCAAGCATGCTTGGTTTGGTAAATACAAGGGGAAAATCAATAACTATTTATCAAAGGAAGGCGTGGAGACCAAGATTGCCAGACAAGTATGGGAGAAAAAACTAAAAGAAAAACAACAGAGCCAACGAAATTAGGTTTAAACTGATTTCGCCTTAAACTAACCGAAAATACATAACCAAACCTTATGAACGTACTATTAAAAAAAACAGTTATTGCCGCGAGCAAATTTGTTTTGTGGGCGCTGGTAGGTTGTAGCATCTTAACTATATCAAAATCGTGGGGTGCATCAACAGCAAAGACGTCTAAGGTCGCAAATAGCGCGACGGCAGCACGGATCAACATTCAGGGAACCGTAAAAAATGAAAAGGGAGAGCCTCTTCCCGGTGTAAGCATCAAGTTAAAGGGGAGCAAAACTACTAGCACGACTGACCAGAACGGTGTTTTTCGAATGAACTTACCCACAGGGAATGAAGTTTTGATTTTCAGTTATGTGGGATACAAATCGAAGGAAGTGGCGTTGGGTGGCCAGCGCTCAATCGAAGTCATTCTACAGGAAGATAATAGCGCATTAGATGAAGTAGTTGTAGTAGGGTACGGTTCGCAGCGAGCTAAAGATGTGACCGGGGCGATCGTTTCAGTGGACGTTAAGAAACTTGCTGATATACCCGTTGCCTCAGTTTCTGAATCACTAAGAGGGCAGGTTCCTGGATTGAATGTTACGGGAGGTAGTACCCGACCGGGAGCCATGGCTACCTTAAGTGTCCGGCAACAATTTAATTGGGGCAAAGATGGCGGAAATGACTATCCATTGATCATCATTGACGATGTGATTCAGGTGGATCCGCAAAATGGCAAGCCTTCTATGGAAAGGTTCAATATGCTCGATGTTTCAGAAATTGAAAGTATAACGGTATTAAAAGACGCCAGCGCTGCCATCTATGGCTCCCGTGCATCCCAAGGGGCCATTGTTGTAAAGACAAAAAGAGGCCAAGTGGGCGCGCCGCGGATTTCCTATAGCGCTAAGTTTCAAACAAACGATGCCGTAAGCCATGAGAAAGTAATGAACGCTCGGCAATATGGGGAATTTGCCAATAAGTTTGGCAGGGCGCTCGGTTGGAACGACAATTATTTCTATTCAGCGGCAGAACTGTCGCAAATGGAATCACTGAATTACGATTGGTTAGCGAACGACTGGCGGGCTGCCCATACCATGCAGCACTCATTGGACGTTAGCGGAGGTTCTGAAAAAGCAACCTATTATACAGGTGCTTCTTACTATACACAGGGTGCCAATCTGGGATCGCAGGACTTTAATAGGTGGACTTTCAGGGCGGGTACCGAAGTGAAGGTAGCAAGTGACCTGCGCTTGAGCGCTACGATAGCTGCGGCTAATACCAATTTGGAGCGCTCCTTTACAAAGATCAATTTTAGCGACGGATATGCTGTCGGTGGTGAACAGAATGATTATAGCGTATTACTGCATATGCCTAAATACATTCCGTGGATGTATAATATAAACGGCGTCGACCAGTATGTCTCTCCTGCGTTAGGGCCCAATAAGTTGGGAAATGTATCGGGCAATAATTCCCTAAGTAATTGGAACTATTATGATATGTTGAATAATGGTTCCAAGACCACCAATAAGGATTTTAATTATAATGCCAATTTCTCTTTGCAATACGATGTGCCTTTCCTAAAAGGACTCTCGTTCAAATTTAATTATGGAATTATTCAATCGTCAGGCAATACAGAGCAGGTTCAGATGCCGCTATTGTTAGCACGGGCTCGTAACATTAATACGGCAGATAACCATTTATACTCTAGCACCACTCAATGGGATGATCCGGTACTTAATCGGGCCAATTCCCGCGTTACTTATGACAACACAACTTCCAAGAATGAACAGCTGAACTTCTTTGCCAATTATAACCAAAAATTTGGCGACCATGATATTGGTGCCATGTTCAGCGTTGAAAAAACAACCGCCGGATGGGAAGACCGGTACCAGATTTACGATAACCCAACGAGAGGAGTATATAACGGGACTTCTATATCTGCCGGAACCTTAAACACGTCTAACAGCATCACCTATCGTACAGAAAGTGGAACACTTTCTTATTTGGGACGTGTTAATTATAGCTATAAGAGCCGATATCTTTTACAATTTGTATTTCGTACCGATGCTTCCACAAAGTTTGCACCCGAGAATTACTGGGGCTTCTTCCCTGGCGTTTCTGCAGGTTGGGTTGTATCGGATGAGAATTGGTTCACAGAACATGTTGCCTGGATGAATTATTTGAAGGTGCGCGCTTCTGTCGGGATTACCGGAAATAACAATGTAAATCCATGGAAATGGACTCGCTTATATACAGCAGCGACCGATAAAGGAATGGCCTTTGGAAGTAACGGTGGGATGTATACGATCGGTATAACACCGGATGCTGACCCTAATCGGGACCTTCGTTGGGACCGCACCGTGCAGCGCAATCTTGGTTTAGACATGTCTTTCCTGAAGTCACAACTTAGCATGTCTCTTGATGGTTATTACAATACGACTACCGACATGTTAACGGATATGTCCGGAGCTATCGGAGTACCTATCTCTGTGGGAGGGGCCTTTGCTGAACAGAACTACGCAGGTGTAAAGGCTTGGGGAACCGAAGTATCGGTTACCTGGAAGAGCCATGTCAATGAGGTGAACTACTCCGTAGGTATGAACTTCGGTTTAGGTAATTACAAGACCACGCGATACTTCGATCAACCATTTGATTATCCCTCTGAAATGACTACGCGGCGCGCCGTGGGTAATACCGGATATGGCAATCCTGTTTGGGGATATAAAACATGGAAGCACACATCCGGAGGCGACGGTATGTTACGTACCGATGCAGACATTGATGCCTATTGGAACTATTTGACGGAAAATGCGAATAATTCGGGTATTGAAGGGGCTGAACCTAATTTTATGGGTATTACCGATAAATCGCAGATGAGAAAGGGAATGCTGGTGTATGAGGATGTTCGAGGTGCATTGGATGAAAGTACACAGACCTACGGCGGTCCAAATGGCGTCATAGAAAAAGATTCCGGACAAGATTGGGAAATTCTGAAAAAGTCAAACATGACTTATGGCATCACCACCAATTTGACTGCGGGATGGAAAGGTATTTCGTTTCAAGCCCAAATTTCAACCTCCTGGGGAGGAGCCAACTACTTGGATTATGTCAAGCAGGGTACCAGCAGCACAAACGCGTTGTGGTCGCAGTCCATTTATCTGACCGATATGTACGATCCGGAAACGAATCCGAATGGTAAATATCCCAATATTGCCTATTACGATGATTTCGGTGGAACAAATTCCGACTTCTTCTTGCTTCCTACATTTAGAATGTTTGTCCGTAATTTGAGCATCGGCTATACCCTGCCAAAGAAGTGGCTAACAAAGGCAAAGGTAGATAATGTACGGATTTTTCTTTCGGGAAACAATCTTTGGGATTTATATAACCCCTACCCGAACAAATACCGTAATATGTATGATTCACCGGGCTTGGGTTATCCAACATTACGAACTTGGTCTTTGGGTATAAATTTAGGCTTATAACACACCATTATTTGATCATCATGAACAAGAAGATATTGATTTTTGCAATGACCGTACTTACAATAGTCGGATGCAAGAAAGATTTTTTGGAGGAAATGAAAAGTTACGATAAATACGACGACAGTATTTTTGAGAACGAACTCCAAACAGGTTGGTATATCGACCGGATGTATAACTATTATTTTGTGAGTTACCGAAACCCGCTACAGCAGGTAGTTGGATTGTATAAAGACGATCGGTCAAGAATGACAGAAGAAATAGGAGGCACGGTGGGCGACTATATCAATCCGACTAAGACTTTACAATTAGCCTCACAAGCCGACGGCTATTATGGTAACTCGGTAACGGCCAGTGTACAGAATAATCCCTACACTCGCATACGATTTGCAAACTTCCTGATCGGCAGAATCGACCAGTCGGGGCAAGGACTGTCAGACTCCTTTAAAAGATCCGCCAAAGGACAGATGTATTTCTTAAGGGCCCTACAGTACTTCGATCTTGTTAGGGTTTATGGAGGTGTACCTTTGGTAACTACTGTCCAAGAAAATAGTGCTACTGATGAAACCATTCGAGAGCCAAGAGCTACCTCGTCGGCATGTTTTGAGCAAATCGTGAAGGACTTGGATTCGGCGGCCGCACTGTTGCCGATGCGATGGGACGGCGAAGCAAACAACTATGGGCGACTTACCGCAGCAGGTGCACTGGCTATGAAAAGTCGTGTTCTATTGACGGCTGCCAGCCCATTGTTTAATAAAGATTGGGATAACCCAGCTAATGAACGTTGGCAAAAGGCCTTGGAAGCCAGCCTGGATGCAGAAACAAAATTGACCGGCGCAGGCTATGGATTATTTGGTTCAAATGCAAAGGATTGGGCGGAAATGACCTTTAGAAATGACAATTCGTTTAATCCGGAGGCATTGATGGTTTTTTTACTATCAAATACTTCCACCGGTTCCGCGGGCTATAATAACGGATGGGAAAATCAGGTTCGTCCAGCTTCTTATCGAGGAGGTGGAGGTCTGGCTGCGCCCAAAGAGATGCTCGATCTTTTTCCAATGGCCGATGGTTCGCGTCCTAATGCCGACAATTATGTAGACACCTTCTTCTTTGTAAACAGAGACCCTCGGTTCTATCGAACATTCGCTTTCTCCGGATCAAAATGGGGAATTAAGGGTAACGAAAATAAATCGACCTGGTTCTATAGATGGAAAGACAATGAAACATCTACCAAGGTGACCTATTATGCGAATGACCAAACCAATAGCCCTGCACTAGTTCGCAAAATGTCCGATCCTGCGGCAGATAGCACCGGCTTTGCTTTTTCCGGTACGGATATCTTTGAGTATCGTTATGCGGAGCTGTTGCTTAATATAGCAGAATGTTATGCTGCTCGAGGAGAGATTGGAAACGCGGTGAACTACCTGACCAAAATTCGTCAACGGGTTGGTATTCCCTCGGCGAATAATTACGGAATAGGCATGCCGACCTCTAAATACGCTGCTTTGGAGGCATGTTTATACGAACGAAGGGTAGAACTGGCTTATGAAGGAAAGCGCTTTTGGGATATACAACGTTGGATGCTTTATGATAATATCCAGGAAAGTGGCAATTCGGTACAGAAGCTAGGCTTGAGCCCGATAAATGGTACGAAACGTACAGGCTATTACTGGCAATCAAAAACCTTTGGTAGGGATCCGCTGACCAATGCCGATAGAAACATCCTGATTGATCCTGATGCTGCGAACTTTAATGAAGAAATCGCCAAGCTAAAGGCAATTTATCAAAACTACTTTGTGATGACACCATTAGACCAAGAATGGGATCGCGTAAACAATGCACCCGTTACCATCCTATTCCGTCCCAACTATTACCTATCCGGGCTTTCGGCAACGGTGTTGAGTAACAACTCTTGGCTGGCGCAGACAAAAGGCTGGTTGGATTATTCCGGGGCTAGTGGTACTTATGACTATCAGCAATAAACTGTAATTGAATGTTATGTTTAACCTTTTATTAAATAAATATGAAAAAGCAACAAATGGTGAGAGGGTTGGTAATATTTAGCTTTATTTTACTCGCTAGTTTTAAGAGTAGTTACGCGCAGAACGTAGAGATTCCTATTATTTTGCCCTACACAGGTAATTTCAACAATTGGATTATTACATTCACAAGTGGCAGTGACACTTATACTTTCGAAACAAATGATGACACCTTTGATTCGGGCGTTATAGGGATGCTCCCAAAGGGAACCTATACCGTTAATTTTGACTGTCCATACTTTGGTAGTGAGAATTTTGATATTCGTGTTTATAATGGTGGCGAAATAGTGCGGCAGGGAATAACCTCTTCTAGGGATCTTACCCTATACAATGTTGTTATTGGTGATGAACCGCTTATTCAAATAGATGCCGGTTATTAAAATGCATCAAAACGACTGATAATAAGTTTCTTCTTTTTTGTAATACATTAGTTTAATTTTTGGTGATACGCGGCACAATCTTAATGATTGTGTCGCTTTTTTGTTTTTAGATGATAGACGGCGAAATGAGCATAGGATATTGACTAGATCTATTAGCAGAAAAGTAGCGTTATCTGCCGATTTTTAAAGCCTTGATTGCAATAACAACTAAATAATTGAAAAATGTCCTTCTGTATGTAATAAATTCGTGAAAGATAATATTGTATAATATCGCGTCAATATACTATAGAATATTTCGTGTCATCTTGACGATATTTGATACTGTATATTTAACCAAGGTTCCTTACTTTCGGGTAGGGTAAACAAAAGCTAACCTTTAAGTAAATGCTATAAACTAATGAAGAAGTTTTTTTTAGTGCTACCCTTTTTTATTGGGATCGTTGCAACAACATATGCCCAATACCCAAAAATACCACAAGATGTCAAGCGGAAGAGTGACTCGATGATGAAGGCCGCAGCATGGCAATCTGAAATTGCTTGGCAAAAAGCCCTGCCTATTATTGAAGAAGAAGCAAAAAACGGGAAACCCTATGTGCCTTGGGCATCGAAGGCCATTGATTTGCCACAGGCCGATATTCCGGCATTTCCCGGTGCTGAGGGCGGCGGAGCCTATTCTTTTGGTGGTCGCGGTGGAAAAGTAATTGTAGTTACGAGCTTAGCAGACAGTGGCCCCGGTACATTGCGGGAGGCTTGCGAACAAGGTGGGGCACGCATCGTCGTATTTAATGTTGCAGGAATTATTCGTTTAAAAACACCTTTGATTATTCGCGCTCCGTATATCACCATCGCAGGTCAATCTGCGCCAGGAGACGGGGTTTGTGTCGCCGGGGAGTCTGTTTGGATTAATACGCATGATGTAATTATCCGTTTTATGCGTTTCCGCAGAGGCGAAACATGGGTTGGACGAAGAGACGATGCCATTGGCGGCAATCCGATTGGCAATATTATGGTTGACCATGTTTCAGCGAGTTGGGGATTGGATGAAAACATGTCGATGTATCGCCACATGTATAATGATAGTACCGGGAAAGCGATGGAGGAAAAGCTTGGAACCGTAAATATTACCATTCAAAACTCAATTTTCTCAGAAGCTTTAGACACCTGGAACCATGCTTTTGGTAGTACCCTAGGTGGCGAAAATTGTACGTTTATGCGGAATTTATGGGCAGATAATGCAGGTAGAAATCCTTCCATTGGCTGGAATGGTGTTTTCAATTTTGCTAATAATGTAGTATTCAACTGGGTGCATCGTTCAACGGATGGGGGCGATTATAAGGCCATGTATAACATTATCAATAATTATTACAAGCCCGGTCCACTCACACCGAAGGACTCGCCGGTGGGCTATCGCATCATTAAACCGGAATCGGGTAGAAGCAAATTGCCTTACGTAGTATTCGGTAGATTGCATGTAGCCGGAAATATTGTTGAAGGGAATGAACGTGTTACCAAAGATAATTGGGATGGCGGCGTACAAATTGAAGGAAAAGATGGAAATGAAATGAGTTTGGAAACTGCCAAGACCTATTTTGCCAAAATGAAGTACGACAAACCGCTTCCTATGGCTAAAATCAGCATTCTGCCTACTAAGGAAGCTTATAATTATGTGCTTGACAATGTCGGTGCGACACTTCCAAAAAGAGATCCGGTGGATACACGCGTTATAGAGCAGGTTAGAACAGGAAAGATAAACTATTTAAAAGATGTAAAATTGCCTGAAACGCAATTTGAACATCGTCGATTGCCAATTGACTCCTATAAACAAGGTATTATTACCGATATTAGTCAGGTAGGGGGCTATCCTGAGTACAAAGGGACGCCTTATAAGGATAGTGATAAGGATGGGATGCCGGACGAGTGGGAAAAAAAGAATGGTTTAAATCCCAATGATCCAAGTGACGCATCGAAATATACGGATAATGGTTATACGAATATTGAGAATTATTTGAATAGCCTGGTAGATGTAAAGACGGTGAAGCCGGTTTTAGCAAAGAATTAAGATTATCGCTGGTTGCGATTGGTTTAATATGGTTTATTGTGGTTTTAGTAGTTGGTTAGTGTGGTCCCTTACCTTTGCGCTCTGCTTAGGTAAGGGTAACACGCTTTATGCCCAAGACGTACTCGATTCGCCGTTGAAATGGGAAAGCAATCAATTAGTATATACGGCAGATAGTTTGGGCAATCGTATTCCTGATTTTTCCTACAGTGGATATAAAGGAGGGGAGGAAGCGATCCCTTTGGTGGAAGCAAAGGCCTTGGTTAAACATCAAACGTCCGATGCAACGGCTACTATCCAGTCGGCCATAAACTACGTTGCTCAATTGCCGCTTGATCAAAATGGATTTCGAGGTGCTATATTGCTTGAAAAAGGTACTTATCAAATTGATGGCAGTTTGGTGATTCCCGCTTCGGGCATCGTCTTACGTGGCAGTGGCGCAACGGAGAATGGAACCGTATTGATTGGCACCGGTATAAGTCGGGAAACCTTGATCCGAATTGTCGGAGTAATGGATAGTACGCAAAGCCATACACAGAAAATTAAAACGAAATATGTACCCGTGAATGCCATGGCATTCGAGGTGACAAATAGTAAGTCTCTTAAACCGGGCGATGGAATCACCATTCATAGGCGCTCGTCAGCGGCTTGGATTAAAACCCTAGGGACTGATCATTTTGGAGGTGGTATTACATCCCTGGGATGGAAACCCGGGCAGCGGGATATCTATTGGGACCGGAAGATTACAAAAGTTGAAGGAAACAAAATTTACATTGATGCGCCTATTACGACGGCGCTGGATCATCGCTATGATACAGCAGCAGTTAGTGTCTATCAATGGAAGGGACGAATTGGGCAAATCGGTATTGAAAATATAAGTTTGGAGTCGAGCTTTGAAGCTTCCAATCCTAAAGATGAAGATCACCGATGGACGGCCATAACAATGGAAAACGTAGAGGATGCTTGGGTTCGGCAAGTCAATTTTAAACATTTTGCAGGCTCAGCAGTTTATGTAGCAGAAACAGGTAAACGGATAACCGTAGAGGATTGTAAATCGACAGACCCTATATCAGAGATCGGCGGGCAGCGTAGAAATACTTTTTTTACCAATGGGCAACAAACCCTATTTCAACGCCTCTATGCTGAACATGGTTATCACGATTATGCAGTAGGCTTCATGGCGGCAGGGCCTAACGCCTTTGTGCAATGCCAAGCAGTACACCCTTTCAGTTTTAGCGGAGCGGTTGATAGTTGGTCATCTGGGAACTTGTTCGATTGTATGAATATTGACGGTCAAGCCCTGCGTTTTTCCAATTTGGAACAGGACGGGAATGGGGCCGGCTGGGCGGCCGCGAATAGCGTGTTTTGGCAATGTTCGGCTGCTCGCGTAGAATGTTATCAACCTCCGACGGCTCAAAATTGGGCTTTTGGAACTTGGGCACAATTTGTCGGGAATGCTTATTGGGAACAATCTAATGAGCATATTAAACCCTACAGTTTGTATTATGCGCAGTTAAGTCAACGGTTGGATGATCGTGCTGTCGGACGAGCAATTTTAATGCCCGAAGAAACGGAGGCATCCAGCAGTCCCTCGGTAGAAGTTGCCGAGGAGTTAACCCAATTAGCTGGCAAGCCCAAACTGACATTGAGTCAATTTATTGATCAAGCTAGTGAACGCACCCCTATATCTTTAAAGTCCAAAGAAGCCAAGCTGATTATTGCGGTTTCACCGAAAGCCGAAAATTCAATTACTTCATCGCCGTCGACTATACATATAGAAAATGGTTGGCTTGTAGGTAAAAAAGGTGTACTAACCGGAAAGCGGCAGGATGTGCAATGGTGGAACGGCAGTGCACGGCGCTACGGGCTGGAAAAAGCCCGCCCACATATCACCCGTTTTGTTCCCGGACAGGTAGGAAATGGCCTGACGGATAATTTAAAGGGCGTTGTCGACACCTTGAAGAATCAGCAGGTTGTTGCGTTTGAACATAATTATGGGCTTTGGTACGATCGGAGAAGAGATGATCATGAACGTATACGTCGTATGGACGGCGATGTATGGCCTCCGTTTTACGAATTACCCTTTGCCAGAAGCGGTGAAGGACTCGCTTGGGATGGTTTAAGTAAGTATGATTTAACTAAATATAATAAGTGGTACTGGTCGAGATTAAAAACTTTCGCCAACCTCGCAGAAGCACAGGACATCTTGCTCGTTCATCAAAACTATTTCCAGCATAATATTATTGAAGCGGGCGCCCATTATGCTGATTTTCCATGGCGTACAGCAAATAATATTAACCAAACAGGTTTTCCTGAACCTCCACCCTATGCCGGCGACAAGCGGATTTTTATGGATGCCCAATTTTATGATGTTAGTAATCAACATCGGGCGGCTATCCACCGTGCCTATATCAGGCAGTGTCTAAATAATTTCAAGGAAAATAAAGGCGTACTGCAGTTAACGGGCGCAGAGTATACCGGACCGTTGCATTTCGTTCAATTTTGGCTGGATGTCATTGAGGAGTGGGAAATAGAAAACAAGCAGCAGGCGCTAATCGGGCTGAGCACTACGAAAGATGTACAGGATGCGATATTGGCCGATGCAAAGCGTAATAAAATCGTCAAGGTGATTGACATCCGATATTGGTACAAACAGGCCGATGGTAGCACTTATGAGCCCAAAGGGGGGCAGCATTTGGCACCACGACAGCAGGCGAGGTTGTTCAAACCGAAGAAAACATCCTTCGAGCAAGTTTATCAGGCTGTTTCCACTTATCGGGAACAGTACCCTGATAAGGCAGTGATCTATTCGGCAAACGGCGCAGAAAGTAATGGCTGGGCGGTATTCATGGGAGGAGGTTCATTGGCAAGCATTCCAAACTCACTACCCAGCGGCTTTTTATCCGCTGCTTCACAGATGAAGCCACAAGCAAGTGAAAAAGCAGGGATGTATATGCTGCAAGGAGAATTTGGAGAGCGAATTATTTACGCTGACGGCTTAAACGAACTGGAAGTCGATCTGTCCAACAGTAAGGGGCGATACATCGTGCTTTACCTCGATCCGGTAACTGGAAAGGTTAAGGGAAAGCAACACTTACAAAGTGGTAAAAAACAACGAATTCAACTAAGAAATACTAACCAAAGCATTGTGTGGATACACCGTGCTTAACAACCGACATATTATGATAAAATTTAGCAACTATGCTTTCATATTGGCCTTTTTCTGCTTTATGAGTTGTACTAACAAACAGAAGAAAGAAGATTCTCTTCCACGTTTGAAAGTGTCTGAAAATGGGCGTTACATTGTGACGGAGGATGGTAAGCCCTTCTTTTGGCTAGGAGATACCGGCTGGTTATTATTTAGTAAGCTTACCAAAGAGGAAATCGACCGATACTTAGAAGATCGGCAAGAGAAGGGCTTTAATGTGATTCAAGTGATGCTATTGCATACATTGAAAGCTAAAAATACGTATGGCGATTCCGCCCTCATAATGGGGAATGTAGCAAATCCAGCGATTGGAGATACAACCGGGCAAGATAGCACCCAGCTAGCCTATTGGCAATTAGTGGATTACACGGTTAAAAAAGCGGCCGAAAAAAGCATATACCTGGCTTTAGTGCCGGTTTGGGGCACCAATGTAAAAGAGGGCGGGGTAAGTAGCGAGCAGGCTAAAACCTATGCTACTTTCTTGGCCGAGCGCTATGCATCGGCACCTAATATCATTTGGTTAAACGGGGGCGATTTGAAAGGAAGTGATTCAATTGACGTTTGGAAAACGATTGGAAATACCTTAAATCAACTCGATTCTAATCACCTTATTACCTTTCATCCTCGAGGGCGCACTACTTCATCTGAATGGTTTCATCAAGAATCATGGCTTGACTTCAATATGTTCCAGTCGGGCCATCGGCGCTACGACCAAGACACCTCTGCAAATGAAACCAATCATTATGGTGAGGATAACTGGCGTTTCGTAAAAGGTGATTATCAACTAACACCTACAAAACCAACAATAGATGGCGAACCATCTTATGAGGGGATTCCGCAGGGTCTGCACGATCCGAAAGAACCGAGATGGACAGATAAAGATATACGTCGTTATGCTTACTGGTCGGTATTCTCCGGTGCTTTCGGCTTTACCTATGGTAATAACTCGGTGATGCAGTTTCTAAACGAAAGCGATAACGATTCAACTGCAGCTTACGGTGCCACAGAATTATGGAGAGATGCTATAAAGAATCCAGGAGCCGGACAAATGCGTTATTTAAAGGAACTGATGTTATCAAAATCCTTTTTAGATCGCGTGCCCGACCAATCATTATTGGCAGAAAATGGAGAACGCTACGATTACAAAGTCGCAACCCGAGGTAAAGATTATGCGTTGATCTATACCTATAATGGAGGAACTATTAAGGTTAATCCTGTAAAATTATCAACGGGCAAATTGAAAGCATCTTGGTTCGATCCGCGTACAGGTGTCTATACCGCAATTGGCGAGGTACAAAATACAGATGGACAAAGCTTTGAAGCACCAGGCGGAAAGAAGGAGGGGAATGATTGGGTATTGGTTTTAGAGGCGATTTAGCTTTGCCAGTTGTAAGTTATAAGTTGTAGGTTTTGAGTAGCCGAAGGTTAAAAGTTTAAAGCATGAGACTGTTTAAATACGTAATACTGACTATATTGATAGGACTGTTTTCCGCTTGCTCCAAAGATATATATATGTTTAGTTCTTTTCATGAGCCGGCGGATGCGGGATTACGGTTGTTGTATAGTGAAGATGCTTACCACTGGAAAGATTTGAACCATGTATTTCTTAAACCTACGGTGGGTACCCAAAAGGTAATGCGTGATCCCTCCATAGTTCGAGGCCCGGATGGCCTGTTTCATTTGGTCTGGACCTGTAGCTGGAAAGGCGACAAAGGTTTCGGTTATGCAGCATCGAAAGATTTGATCCATTGGTCGGAACAACGCTTTATACCGGTTATGGAACATGAGCCGGAAACGGTAAATGTATGGGCACCTGAATTGTTTTATGATGATGAGGAAAAGCGGTACATCATTATATGGGCTTCCACTATTCCTTATCGTTTCGAGAAGGGCGTGGAAGAAGAGAAAAACAATCACCGAATGTACTATACCACTACAAAGGATTTTAAAAACTTTACGAAGGCACAACTCTTTCTTGACCCTGGGTTTAGTGTCATTGATGCCGTGATTGTCAAAAGAAAACCGAAAGATTATGTGCTGGTGCTTAAAGATAATACAAGGCCAAATCGTAATTTAAAGGTGGCTTTCGCTGAAAAAGCTTTAGGACCTTATCACGATGTTTCCCAACCCTTTTCAGGTGAAAAAACAGAAGGACCGAGTGTGGTTAAAGCAGGAGAAGATTATCTGATTTATTTCGATTCATATGGTGATAAAAAATATAAAGCCGTAAGTACAAAGGATTTTAAGCAATTTAAAGCGATCGACGACGAGGTCAGTATTCCTGAAGGGCATAAACATGGTACCATTTTCAAAGCAAGCAAAGGCGTTTTGAAGGGATTGAAAAAGGAAGTGGAATAAGAAGGGATGATATGACTGCTTTCGTTGTACCTCCCCGCAGTGACGATACTATGTACGTCCTTGCAAACCGAAGCGATTGGTTATGACGTGGGAGTGAAGCAATCTTAACTATATCGTTTTCAGGTGTAACGATTGCCATAAAAGAAAATTACTATCGGAAAGTTTACCTAAGAAGGTTTTGCTAGGCAGTCACTGGTCGTCAGCGATAAATCCGGCCTAGAAATATCCGGATAGAAGAGGCTAAGGAATGGCAGAAGTTTTCATAGGAGATTTCAAGCCGGGAGTTTATTCACAAGTGTTTGTTTCAAAAGGTGTTCATGAGCTCCCTTTGGTCGGTTTTGGTACCTTTTTGCGGAAACCTCGAGCCTGTAGGCGAGAAGCTTGAATGCCTTAAAAACTGACAAATGATGAAAAAAAGGTACACGTCATTGGTAATAATGATTGCTTATAAAAGAATCTATAAAATGATATTCAAACTAAAAACAACAATATTAGTATTTAGCCTCTCCTATCTACTTCAAGTAGGAAAGGCAGCCGCTCAGGACACAGTAAAATACATCGGCACCACCTTATCCAATGTAGATTACCATCACGGTCAGTTAAGTCCGGCCGTTGGCGTACACAATATTCAGGTATTTAGAGCTAATAGAGAGCACCCTGAATTGGCAGGAGGACATAACTGGACCTACAATCATCAACCCATGCTTGCTTATTGGAACAATCAATTCTTTTTGGAGTTTTTGAGCGATCCCATTGGTGAGCATATTCCACCAAGTGAAAGTTTATTACAGACATCGAAGGATGGTTATCAATGGTCAGATCCCGTGGTAGTCTTCCCGCCTTATAAAATACCCGATGGTTGGAAGAAGAAAGGAAATGATAAGGTTGCCAAAGACCTCTACGCCATCATGCATCAGCGCATGGGTTTTTATGTGTCAAAGAGCGATCGCTTATTCGTGTTAGGCTATTACGGCGTGGCCATGGATGCAAAGGATGATCCGAATGACGGAAATGGCATCGGGCGGGTGATTCGTGAGATATACCGAGACGGTCGTTTCGGTCCAATTCATTTTATCCGTAATAATGCTTCCTGGGATAAAAAGTTATCAGCCTTTCCGTTTTTTACCGAAAGTAAGGACAAAGGATTTGTGAAAGCCTGTGAAGAGCTGTTGGCACAGCCCCTGATGATGCAGCAATGGGTAGAGGAAGCAGATCGGGACGACCCCTTAATTCCATTGAAACGCGCTATTAAAGCATTCAATTACTACCACCTTCCGAATGGGCAGGTGGTGGGCTTATGGAAGCATGCATTGACTTCGATTAGCACCGATGGAGGTAAAACCTGGGCGTATGATCCGCTGCGCGCACCGGGATTTGTGAACAGCAATGCCAAAATATGGGGCCAGCGCACAGAAGATGGGCGCTATGCTACGGTGTACAACCCTTCTGAATTTAGGTGGCCACTCGCGGTTTCCACTAGTGATGATGGTCTTCACTATAAGGACTTATTATTAGTAAATGGTGAGATTTCATCTATGCGCTATGGCGGAAACTATAAATCTTATGGTCCGCAGTATGTGCGTGGAATTGTGGAAGGTAATGGTAATCCCCCGGGGCAGGCCATGTGGGTGTCTTACAGTATGAATAAGGAAGATATGTGGGTAGCCCGTGTCCCTGTTCCGATTACTTCCGAAGTCACGCAACCGATCAAAGAAGTCTTTAGTCGGATGACGGATGGTAAAGAATTAAACGATTGGAACCTTTACAGTCCGCTTTGGGCACCTGTTCAGATCGAGAAGACCACTAATGGAAACAAGGTTTTGGCTTTACGGGATAAAGACCCCTACGATTATGCAAAGGCAGAACGAGTAGTACCTGAAAGCAAAAAGTTGTCGGTAAAATTTACCTTGGTTCCACAGCAGGTTGACCATGGACTCCTCCATATAGAATGCTTGGATGCAAAAGGACAGGCCGCTGTACGTTTGATATTGGACAAGGATAGCCTCTTAAAAATCAAAGCAGGTTATCGAGATTCCAAGTTAAGTACTTATCAGGCAGGTGACGCTTTACAAATTGAATTAAAACTCGATGTAAGCAGTCGCTCGTATACGGTTGCTGTCAATGGTGAGCAGAAAGGAACAAAAATATTTTTCGCGCCGGTAGCTAGTATTAGTCGTGTGGCCTTTCGAACAGGCGAAGTGAGGCGTTTTCCCGATGCAGATACACCAACAGACCAAGACTTTGACCTGAAAAATCCGGGAGATCCGGTGAAAGAGGCGGTTTATTATATTCAAGACTTCAGTGCTGAACCCTTAAGTAAATGAGATGAAGAGGCCTATTGTATACATTTGCTTTCTATTTGGCTTACTTTGCCTTTTTTTTACTTCCCAGGCCCAAGAAGCAAAACGCCTTTACCTATCGGGCACAGGGAAAGACAATCGAGTAAATTGGGAATTCTATTGCACAGGCGGAGCTCATGCAGGGAAATGGACTTCTATTCCCGTTCCGTCCAATTGGGAGTTGGAAGGTTTTGGGAACTATAATTATGGCTTTGATAAAACCGAGCAGGTTGGGAAAGAGGAAGGTTTATATAAATATCGCTTTCCGGTTCCTAAAAAATGGAAGACGCAACATATTAACATCGTGTTTGAAGGCGTGATGACGGATGCCGAAGTGAAGGTTAACGGCCAGCTGGCCGGTCCCATTCACCAAGGCGCTTACTACGCTTTTAAGTACGATATTTCGAAACTTTTGCATTACGGAAAAGAGAATGTGCTCGAGGTGAAAGTATCTAAACACTCCGCCAATGAGTCGGTAAACGCAGCAGAGCGGAAAGGCGACTTCTGGATTTTTGGTGGTATCTTCCGCCCCGTATGGCTAGAAGTGTTGCCCCAACCGCATATAGCACGCGTTTCGATCAATGCCTTAGCAAATGGTGCCTTCGAATCCCTTGTAAAAGTTAATGGACAAGCTGACCGGATACAAGCACAAATTTATACACTGGAAGGTAAGGCCGTTGGCAATGTCATGCAGCAATCACTGGCTGGTGATCAGGCGCAGATCAGACTGAAAGGCCATATCGAAAAGCCTTTGTTATGGTCGGCCGAATTCCCTCATCGTTATGAAGTCGTGTTCGACTTATATGATAAAAACAAATTGATCCATCGGGTTAAGCAGCGATTTGGCTTTAGAACGGTGGAAGTAAAGCAGCGAGATGGTATCTACGTCAACGGGGTAAAGATGAAATTTAAAGGAGTTAACAGACACTCCTTTTGGCCCAGCTCAGGAAGGACAACCAGTAAAGCCTTAAGTATCGAAGACGTTGAGCTGATGAAAGCTATGAATATGAATGCCGTCAGGATGTCACATTATCCGCCAGATGATCATTTCCTGGAAGTCTGTGATTCGCTCGGACTTTATGTAATGGATGAATTGGCGGGATGGCACGGGCATTATGACACCTCAACAGGTACCAAGTTGCTAAAGGAGATGATGATTCATGATGAAAATCATCCATCCATCGTGCTATGGGCCAATGGAAACGAGGGCGGCCATAACTTTGATTTAGATAGCATTTTTCTACAAGAGGACAGGCAGCAACGCCCTGTTGTACACCCTTGGCAATTATTCGGCGGGATCGAGACGCAACACTACCGAGAATATAATTATGGCATTGGGAATTACGATCATGGGAAGGATATTGTGATGCCTACCGAGTTTCTCCATGGCATGTACGATGGCGGTCACGGTGCCGGATTAGAAGACTATTGGAAACATATGTGGTCAGAACCGCTTTCAGCGGGCGGGTTTTTATGGGACTTCGCCGATCAAGGCGTGGTACGAAAGGATAAAAAGGATTCCATCGATACCGATGGCAATCGTGGTGCCGACGGTATCGTGGGACCCTATCGGGAAAAGGAGGGGAGCTTCTACGCCATTAAAGAAATATGGAGTCCTGTATTTATCGAGCGCAGGGAAATTACACCCGCCTTCGATGGTGTCTTGTCCATTGAAAATCGCTATGCCTTTACCAATCTCAACCAATGTTCCTTTACATGGAAGTTGAAGACTTGGTCGGGCGATGGGGTGGCTACTGATTCTGTTAGTGGAACCATAACATCGCCGGATATTAAACCATTTGAAAAAGGAACCTTACATATAACACTTCCCCAAAACTGGCGAAATTATCAGGTCTTGTATCTTACAGTCCGCGATCCTTATAAAAAAGAACTGTTTACCTGGTCGTTTCCCGTGCAAATTCCAAAGGAAGTGGCCAGCCAATTAATTAAAGAAGAGGGAACGAATAAAATAACCCATGAAGAGCGGGATAGCTTACTTCTCGTGCATATAGGAGCGCTGCGCTTGACCTTGAATAAGCAAAATGGCCAATTGTTACAGGTGACAAATGGAAAAGGAACGATCCCTTTCCATGACGGTCCCGTTCTGCAGCAAGGCATAAATAACTTTGGCAATTTTCAATTACATCAGGACGGAGCCAAACTCGTTTTTGCTTCTACGTTCGACAAAAAAACAAATTACAATACATTGGAGTGGACTTTCTTCCCTTCGGGATTGGTGAAACTTTTTGTACGTTATTTTCCGGGGGATTATTTCACCGATTATGTTGGCCTGAATTTTTCACTTCCCGAGAAGGAGATGTTGCGTGTTACTTATATGGGTAGAGGACCCTATCGCGTGTGGAAAAATAGGATGAAGGGGCAAAGTTTGGGCGTATGGGACAAAGCATATAATACGAGTGAAACGGGCGAGGCACCGTGGTTGTATCCTGAATTTAAAGGTTATCACGCGAATCTATACTGGGCGCGTATCAAGACTAAAAACCATTCCTTTAAAGTAATAACTCCCGATGAAGATATCTTTCTGCGACTGTACACACCTGCGTTTAAGGAAGACCCGTGGAAAAATTATGATCTCGTCTTCCCTTCGGGTGATATCTCCTTTATGCAAGGAATTTCAGGAATTGGGACGAAAACCCAAAAACGGGAAAATACAGGCCCCATGGGTATGAAAAACATATTTTACGACTATGAAAAGGATCCTACACGTGCAAAAGAGTTGACCTTGTATTTTGATTTTAACGAGCAAGAATAACATGCAAAGTAAGCGTTTATTGGTTTTTCTTTTCTGTACTTTATGGTTTTTTCCGGCAGTTTTTGCCGAGATGACCGATGTGCGGTTAAGCGATCTACGCTGTGAATCGCTAACTAATCCATTGGGGATTGATCAAGAGGTTCCGCGACTGAGTTGGCAGCTAATCGGCAGTAAACGGGGTCTGATGCAAACAGCTTATCAGATACAGGTGGCGTCTTCTTTGGATTTATTGAAACAAGGATACGCCGATCGATGGGATTCAGGTAAGGTATTAAGTGATAGTAGTATACAAGTACCCTATAACGGAGAAAAACTGAATAGTCGCGATCAATGTTATTGGCGGGTGAAAATTTGGACAGATGATGGAGAGACTCGGTGGAGTGAACCTGCTTATTGGACTGTCGGTCTTTTGCGATACAATGATTGGAAAGGTAGATGGATTGGTCTCGATCGATCCTTTGATTGGGACCGTGAAGATCAATTCTCCAGGTTATCGGCGCGCTATTTCCGCAAGGAATTTCAAACGGATAAAAAGGTCAAACGGGCAATGGTTTATATCATAGGATTAGGCCTGTATGAACTTTATATAAATGGTGAAAAGATAGGAAAACAAGTACTAGCCCCAGCTCCTACTGACTATACGAAGGAAGTAAAATACAATACTTTTGATGTAACTCAATACCTTAATCAGCGCGGTAAGCATGCGCTTGGCGTTATATTAGGCAATGGTCGTTTTTACACCATGCGGCAAGCCTATAAACCATATAAAATAAAAACGTTCGGCTATCCAAAGATGCGTTTGAATCTTGATATATGGTATGAGGACGGCACGAAGGAAACAATCAGCACGGACGACACCTGGAAAGTGACTGCGGACGGCCCCATACGAACCAACAATGAATACGATGGTGAAGAATATGATGCACGGAAAGAGTTGCCTGGTTGGCATCAGGTAGGGTATGACGATCAAACTTGGCTCAAAGCGTCTTTTGTACAGGAACCAGGCGGTATGCCTCGTGCACAACTCAATGAACCTATGCAAGTAATGGATACCTTGCGACCGAAAACGATTCGTCTACTTAATAAAAATACTTATATCGTCGATATGGGGCAGAACATGACCGGTTGGCTGAAAATCCGGGTAAAGGGCGCTTCCGGAACGGCTGTAAAAATGCGTTTCGCCGAATCCCTTCAAGCAGATGGGAGCTTGTTTGTTGCTAATTTAAGAGACGCGAAAGTAACGGATGTATACACCTTACGTGGCGAAGGAACGGAATATTGGGAACCACGCTTTGTTTATCATGGCTTTCGATACGTAGAAATAAGCGGCTATCCGGGGGAACCTACCTTAGACGATTTGCAAGGCTTAGTTGTTTATGATGCCTTGGCAACTACCGGCAGCTTTACAAGCGACCGGCCAATCTTGAATGCGATTTACCAAAATGCATGGTGGGGGATTGCGGGAAATTACAAAGGCATGCCGGTTGACTGTCCTCAACGGAATGAACGACAGCCCTGGCTTGGTGATCGTACAACAGGTTGTTATGGAGAGAGTTTTTTGTTTGATAACGCGAAGTTATATGCCAAATGGCTGGACGATATTCAGGGTGCTCAACTGCCGGACGGAAGCATCCCGGATGTAGCACCTGCTTTTTGGCGCTATTACAGTGATAATGTAACTTGGCCGGGAACCTATTTGACCGTTGCCAATATGCTGTACCAACAATATGGGGATGTATATGCTATCAGGAAGCATTATCCATCCATGAAACGATGGATACAGTATATGTGGGAAAATTATGAAGAAAATGGATTGATCACAAAGGATAAGTATGGTGATTGGTGCGTGCCACCGGAATCTAAAGAACTGATCCATTCCAAAGATCCATTACGTCAAACGGAGGGCATGTTATTGGCCTCGGCAAGCTATTATCAGCTGTTGCGACTGATGCAAGGCTTTGCGGATATTGTAAACAATGAGGTCGATAAGCAATTCTTTGAGGCCAAAGCAGCGGATATAAAGGAAGCTTTTAACCAAAAGTATTTGAACAAGAGTTTAGGACAGTATAGTAATAATACGGTGACGGCAAATTTACTTCCTCTTTATTTCGATATGGTTCCAAATGAATACCGAAAGCAGGTTTTTGAAAATATCGTTACCAAAATTACGAAGGAGAACAAGGGACATATCAGCACGGGTGTCATTGGTACGCAGTACTTAATGAGAGGACTTAGCAATCAGGGGCGTGCTGACCTAGCCTTTCAGTTGGCAACAAACACCAGCTACCCCAGCTGGGGATATATGGTGGAAAAAGGTGCAACGACGATTTGGGAACTATGGAATGGTGATACCGCAAATCCTTCCATGAATTCCCAAAACCACGTGATGCTATTGGGTGATTTACTGATCTGGTATTATGAACATTTAATTGGCATAAAAGCAAATAAACCAGGTTTCAAGCAAATTGTTATGAAGCCCGATTTCAGTCTCCCGCTCATGCAGGTAGAAGGAGCCCATCGTTCAGCATATGGACAGATCCGGAGCAGCTGGAAAAAAGGAAAAGATAAACTGCAATGGACTATTGAAGTACCGGGCAATACAACCGCGCTGGTTTATTTTCCAACATCAGATCAAGAAAAAATCCGTGAACATGGAGAAGGAATAGAAGGTCTGGAAGGCCTTCGATTTGTGAAAAAAGAAAATGGCCATAGTGTATTTGAGGTGGGAGCCGGAACGTATCAGTTCAGTGTTGACTTAGTTGAGTGATGAGTGATGAGTGATGAGTGCTGAATGATGAGTGATGAATGATGAGTTGCGAGTTACCCGTTGTGAGTTGTGAGAAAGGTTTGTGTGACTGAAAGCTGATTGCTGATAACCGAAATCCGATAGCTAATAAAAATAAATTGTAGAGATGAACCAATTAAAAAACATCAAGATCTTAAGTTTCCTGTTTGCTTTGTTGCTATTCGCCTTTGCGAGTTATGGCCAAGATGATGCTGCGCGTTTAGCAAAGTCGGATGCCGAGCAGCTTAAGAAAGCGCAGGAATGGGTTGGAAGTTTGGCACTGGACAACAAAACGAAAGAAGAACGTTTAGTACAAGTGGTAGTCAGGCACCTAAAGGCCGTACGGGATTGGCACAATGGTCACCCGTTTACGGAGGTACCGGCGGGTATCAATCCCGCGACGGGAAATAAGTTAAGTGAACTCGATCGGCAAATCATTGCGGATAGTGCCATGCCGACAGAAGTTCATCAACAGTTAATGGACGGTTTGCGAAAAGATTTGACTGAAGAGCAGGTAGCGACTATTCTGGATAAATACACGATCGGCAAAGTTGCTTTTACAACGAAAGGTTATGAAGCGATTGTTCCCGATTTAACAGCGAAAGAACGGGAGGTGATCAAGCAAAACCTCGAGCAAGCACGGGAGCAGGCGGTGGATTACAAAAGTATGAAGCAGATATCTGCTGTTTTCGAGATTTACAAAACCAAAATTGAACAGTATTTCAATGCAAATGGCCGGAACTGGCGTCAACTATTTAAAGCCTATGTCGACGCGGCAAAGGCGAAAAAAGCAAAGGAGAAAAATAATGGTTAAAATGATGAAGATTAGTTTATTAACCTTGCTTATGCTCGGTGTATTTATAGGCGCGCATGCCCAAGAAAAGCAGCCGTGGAAACAAGGCATCCTGAAAGAAGAGTTTTTGTATGAGAAAGCGGCTTTTCCATCGTGCCATTCAGCAACTATGGCAGAAACGCCTAGCGGTTTGGTAGCAGCTTTTTTTGGTGGGACCAAGGAGCGTCATCCCGATGTGGAGATTTATGTTTGCCGCTTTGAAAACGGCACTTGGACGGCTCCGGTTTCGGCTGCAGACGGCGTACAGGCAGAAGGTAAGCGCCTACCTACCTGGAACCCCGTGCTCTATCAAATTCCGGGCGGCGATTTACTTTTGTTTTATAAAATCGGTCCTAAACCCTCAGCGTGGTGGGGGATGCTAAAGCGCTCGAAAGATGGTGGAAAAACCTGGTCGGCTGCCGAAAAGCTACCAAATGGCCATATCGGTCCGGTGAAAAATAAACCCGTCTTACTCGATAACGGACAACTTTTTTGCCCCAGCAGCACCGAAGGTAACGGCTGGAAAATCCATTTCGAAGTAACGCCGGATTTTGTGAAGACTTGGCGTAAAATTGGCCCTTTGGCCGCGAAGGATAGTATTGACGCGATCCAACCAAGCATCCTCGTACATGGTAATCGCACTTTACAGTTGCTTGCGCGTAGTCGCAATAGGGCTTTAGTGCAATCATGGTCGACCGACAACGGCGAAACCTGGTCGCCACTCGAAAAAACAAGCTTGCCGAATAATAACTCAGGAACCGATGCGGTAACGATGGCCGATGGTCGCCATGTATTGGTTTATAACCATGTACTTCCTCCGGGAAATCTGGCAAAAGGCCCCAGGACACCTTTAAACGTATCGGTATCAAAAGACGGAAAGAGCTGGTCGGCCGCCCTGATACTAGAAGATTCTCCCATTAGCCAGTATTCCTATCCTGCCGTGATCCAAACGAAAGATGGTTTGCTGCACTTTATTTATACTTGGAGGCGACAAAAAATAAAACATGTTGTCGTTGATCCAAACGAACTCAAGCTGTTGCCTATTCAAAATGGAGAATGGCCGAAAGTAAAGGGGTATACAGCTCCTAAACTAGAAGAATACAAGAAAGAGGAAGATTAACAATGACAGGTCGAATTTCGTTTATACTACTCATATCGCTGATAATAAGTCAGCTATGTTTTATGCGATCAACTCGCGCGCAGGACAGCGATCGTCAATACCGGATGCCACTTAAAGACGTACTGCAACAAATTGAGGCTCGCTTCGGTGTCAAGATCAAATACAACGAAAATCAGGTAAAAGATCGAAACTTAACCTATGCCTTATGGCGGTTTAGACCAACGGTAGATGAGACCCTATCTCAGGTCTTAGCGCCTCTGGACCTAAAAGTGAATAAGGAAAAAGAAGGTGTTTATAAGTTAAAAGAGTACGAATACTACCGTTGGCCTGTGCAAGAAGGTTGGGAGAAACTGGATACGCTGGCCGCTCGATATCGCAACAAAGCAAGTTGGGAATTAAGGAAAGACAGCCTTAGAAAAGAATTATGGAGCGCATTAAAATTAAGTCCATTACCCGCTAAGCCTGTCTCGAAACCGATAGTTACACCTGTACGGAAAATGGATGGTTATACGGTTCAGAATATTGCCCTTGAAATATTACCAGGAGTCTATGTGAACGGATCCTTATATCGGCCAATGAAAGCAAAGGGAAAAATACCCGTCGTTTTAAGTCCGGACGGACACTGGCAAGGCCATCGATTCCGTAAAGATGCACAAATCCGTTTTGCCATGACAGCTAGAATGGGAGCGATGGCCTTCAGTTACGATTTGTTCGGCTGGGGCGAATCCGGTTTACAATTTAAATACGAGGATCATCGAAAGAGCTTGTCGCAAACCGTACAGACACTGGGAGCCGTACGTATTCTCGATTATTTGTTAAGCTTGCCCAATGCAGATACTTCGCGGGTAGCTATCTGCGGAGGCTCCGGCGGTGGCAGTCAAACCGTGTTGATGGCAGCCCTTGATCCCCGTATTAAATTAAGCATTCCTGTCGTTTCACTGTCCTCCTACTTCTATGGAGGATGTCCTTGTGAAAGCGGCATGCCAATCCATTTGTGTGGTGGCGGAACGAATAATGTGGAGCTTGCAGCTATGGCCGCACCTAATCCACAGCTTGTTATATCCGATGGTGGGGATTGGACGGCCCATATGCCTGAGCATGATTTGCCTTATTTGCAAAAACTATACAGTTATTACGGGAAGCGAGAACTGATGGAGAATATCCATCTACCGCAAGATGGACATGATTTCGGTTTTTCCAAGCGGAAACCGGTATATGATTTTATGATCAAACATTTCGGTTTGAACGAAAAAGCCGTGAAAGATAAACAGGGAAATTACGACGAAAGTAAATGTACGATCGAAGATGAAAAGGCACTTTATGTGTTTGGGAAGAATGGGGAAAAACTTCCTGGAAATGCCTTGAAAGGTTATGAAAATTTAGAGAAGTTGTTTCAATGAAATTAATTTGTGTTACTTTCTTCCGCAGAAAGTAACCAAAGACTCATCGCTTGGAACTTTGCTACAATGGTAGTGCCTCAACCTGCAAACCGCAAATTTCCTAGGCGATATTTTAGTAGAACGGAGGGTTTTTGCAGATATCTAATAAAATAAGTGACTAACAAATAACCCGTGTTGTGAAAAAGATTAATACTTCTGGTTAAAAGCAGATGCCTTGGTATACGAAAATGTCGCCTCCAAAATTTACATTGTGCAATGGGAAGCACTAACGATCCTGTAAATTTTGCAGCGACGAGTTTTTTTGAATACTTTTTTTGCGGAAAAAAAAGTATTTGGCGGTGTCGCTGCCATTAAGCGACAAACAAAATGCTCTTAACCCTAATATTTCAACTTTGTTATCAGTAAAATCCAGATTTATGAAATCAAGAATAAGTCGAAGAAAATTTTTACACCAAGCCACTGCGGTGACCTTGGGAACAGCTTTATTACCTAATACAATCTATGCATCCTCTAAAAGCCCTTATAAAATAGGCGTAATAGATTTGATGATGCTGAAAAGGCAAAAAATCAGCGCACTTGATTTAACGCATGAATTGGGGGCAGATGGCGTGGAGGTTGATATGGGTGGCTTAGGTAATCGGGATACGTTTGATAATAAGCTAGCCGATCCGGCAACGCGGAAGGCTTACTTGGATAAACTAAAAGCGCTGAACATTGAAATATGTTCCTTGGCTATGACTGGTTTTTATGCACAATCCCTTGCTAAACGTCCTACTTATCAACAAATGGTACAAGACTGCATCGATACCATGAAAGCGATGCGTGTGAAGATCGCTTTCCTTCCTTTGGGTATACAATGTGACTTGATCCAATATCCCGAACTGCGACCGGTCTTGGTGGAGCGTTTGAAAGTTATCGGAAAAATGGCGGCTAAAGCAAAGGTAACGATTGGCATCGAGACGGCGCTGGATGCTGCGGGAGAAAAGAAGTTTTTGGATGATATCGGTTCGACCCATATCCGAAGCTATTTCAATTTTTCGAACGCCTTAAAAAATGGACGTGATCTGCATCAAGAATTACGAGTCTTGGGAAAAGATTATATCTGTCAAATACATTGCACGGATGAAGATGGTGTATGGCTCGAAAACAATAAACGCTTGAATATGATAGAAGTGAAAAAAACATTAGAGGAGATGGGCTGGAAGGGATGGCTAGTAATAGAGCGATCCAGAGATGCCAATAACCCGCGTGATGTAAGAGGTAATTTCGGCGCGAATACACGTTATATGAAGAAGATTTTTCAAGCATCATGAGCGCGGTTCAGTCTTTTGTTAGCTGTCTATTGCTCTTGGCCTGCTTGCTTCAGGCATGTAACAACCGAAAAGAAAAAAAAGAACAACAGCTGCATACCATTCCGACCGCTCAGGAGGTGGGAGCGGCTTGTATGCCGGATACAATTGCACCGATAAAAGCACCGTTTCCCATGAAAAATCTGAAGCGGCCTGTTTTTTCAGATCAAACCAAAAACATAGCGGACTTAGGAGCTAAAGCAGGTGCCCAAGTAACGGCTATTATTCAACAGGGTATCGATGAATTATCTGCTACGGGAGGGGGAACACTACGCATACCGAAAGGCATGTGGAAAACGGGACGAATTGCTTTGAAGAGCCATGTCAATTTGCACCTTGAGGAGGGTGCTGAGCTATATTTTAGTGGAGAGATTAAAGACTATTTACCCGTTGTCTTCACGCGTAATGAAGGTGTGGAAGTGATGTCTTTAGGCGCCTGTATTTACGCAAATAATCAAGAGAACATTGCTATTACGGGTAAGGGACGGCTCATAGGGCCTGCAGAAGGATCCGTTCGGAAACAAATTATGACCCACGATGTAATTGAAAATGTTGTTCCACATGATAAACCGGTAGCCGAACGTATATACGACGGGAAGGACGGAAGTTTTATTTTTCCTCCCATGTTTATCGCTCCTATTAACTGCAGGGATGTACTTATTGAAGGAGTCCGACTTGAGCGCACTGCCTTTTGGAATATTGTACCGCAATATTGCGATCGGGTCATTATAAGAGGGGTAACCATTCACTCGATTGGCATCCCAAGAGGTGATGGTATCGATGTTGAATCGTCGAAGAATGTACTAATCGAATACTGCACGTTGCAGACCGGTGACGACTGCTTGGCGATGAAAGCAGGGAGAGGCTGGGACGGATTGCGCGTTAATCGGCCTACCGAAAATGTGGTGGTACGCTATTGTCTGGCAGAAAAGGGGCATGGCGGCATTACCATTGGAAGTGAAACCGCCGGTATGATCCGTAAATTATATGTACACGATTGTGTTTTTAACAACGAAGGAAATGGAATACGCTTTAAAACAAGAAGACCGAGAGGAGGTGGTGGAGAGCAGTTGTTCTATGATCGCATTCGCTTACGTGTTGGAGAAACAGCGCTACGGTGGGATATGTTAGGAAGTGCCGTCCATGTAGGAGCGGCTGCAGATCGTTCTCAGAAAGTTGAGCTTAATGAACTAACGCCCCATTTTCGGGATATTCAGATCAGTAATCTAATCGTTGAAGACGCTTCACACTTTGTTCGAATAGATGGTATCCCGGAAGCTCCGTTGGAAAAAGTAGAAATTCGTCAGGTGAGAGCCAAGACCGAAAAGCTTTTTGATATAAAGGATGCCAGGCACATAGCTATTGAAAACGCAAAGTTGGTTAGTCAAGACTCAATGGTCCATCTGGTAAATACACAAGATATTACCTTTAGCAAGGTTGACTTCGATATTCCTGCCAAGAAAGTTTATCAGCATATTGCAGCAGATGGTGGTGATTCGGTTATTTTGAAAGATATAAGCTATCTGAATAATGATAGCTAGGATAATTATCTAGTACAAAAGAAGTATCAGTGTATAACCCAGCTAGTATTAAACTAGTGTGAAATTAGTACTAGATCAGTGTCAAATCAGTACCAAGCAAGTGTCAAACCAGTACGAAGCCAGTACCATTTAGTGTGATTTCAGTAGCTTTGTTGTAGCTATTAGCGTCTAAAACCTCGTCTATCAGTTGAGAATAATGATTAATCGCAACCAATAAAAAAGATCATTTAAAGATAATATCCTACAATACAAGGAAAAATTCTTATAAACGGATATATTCCAGTCCATTTATCTTTGCATGTGGCGGTCTATCATGTCGCCTGGCCTTGTTGCACGCATTCAGAAAATGCTCATTTACCATTAGTAAACTGCGCTTTTCTTCATTACGCGCGCCTTGCCAGACAGCATGCTAGTCTAGCCACTGAATTCATAGACAAATACTAACCATAAACCTGCGCCTTGTATACATGTGCGAACGAGGTTTATAAACTGAAAAATGGGTAGGATTATCATTATATTATGTGTGTTGTTTCATAGTTGGGGAAATAACTTTGCCGCTGATTTGAAGACGGCAGGCCTACGCGTGGAGTCTAAAAGCAATCCGAGGGGCATCGTAAGTTTGCAACCTTTATTGAGTTGGAAACTTGAAAGCCAGTTACGAAATACAAAACAAGTAGCTTATCAGGTACTGGTGTCGGATCAGCAAGGCAGCTGGGCGGATGATAAGCACATTGTTTGGAATTCAGGAAAAGTGGAGAGGGGTACAAGTATTCAGGTTCCATACCAAGGGAAGCCGTTGTCGGCCACTCAATGCTATTATTGGAAAGTTAAAGTGTGGGATAATCACGGCAATGAGTCAACATGGTCGGAGCCTGCTTATTGGCAAATGGGACTTTTCACCAAAGAAGACTGGAAGGGTGGCCAATGGATTGCTTATGAGGAGTTGCCGGAAGAACGACGGGATCCCCTGCCAAAGGCCGATAAAAAAGATACGTATCAGGATAATAATGTGCTTCCCTTATTCAGGAAGTCATTTCAGGTTCAAAAGACAATCGAAAAAGCAACCTTATTTATTAGCGGTCTGGGACATTTTGAAGTGCATATAAATGGTGATAAAGTAGGCGACCATTTTTTAGATGCCGGGTGGGTTAAATATGATAAAGAAGCCCTGTATGAAACATTTGATGTCACCGAAACTTTAAAGAAAGGTGAAAATGCGATCGGTGTTCTTTTGGGAAATGGCTTTTATTACATTCCTCCCGTAAAAGGTAGATACCGAAAACAAAAGGTAGCCTTTGGCTATCCAAAGATGATTTGCCGTTTGCAATTGCGTTATACAGACGGGAGCCAAGAGGATATTGTCAGTAACCGTACTTGGAAGACCGATAAGGGTCCCATTACCTTTTCCAGTATCTATGGTGGGGAAGACTACGATGCACGTTTAGAGCAGAAAGGCTGGGATGATAGAGGCTTTGACGATACCGCATGGAAGCAAGCCATCGTAGTGGAAGGTCCTCCTCAAATCAACCCCCAAATGACAGAGCCCTTAAAGGTAATGGAACGATTCGATCCGAAGACCATTACAAAAACAAGTGGCGGAAACTGGGTCTATGATTTAGGTCAGAATGCTTCCGGTATTGTGCAGATTAAATTGAAAGGAAATCGTGGGGATACCGTTCGCATGTATCCAGGCGAACTATTGAAAGAAGGAGCCGTTACCCAAAAAGCAAGCGGTGGTCCCTATTACTTTACCTATATCTTAAAAGGTGAAAATGAAGAACGTTGGCAAGCCCGTTTTTCGTATTACGGCTTTCGCTACGTAGAAGTGCGCGGTGCAACGCCAAAAGATCAGTCCGAAGGTGAAGAACTGCCGCAAATTACAGGCTTACAGGGGTTACACGTTCGCAGTGCCGCTCAGCAAGTTGGTTCTTTTCAGTCGTCCAACAATTTATTCAATCGGACACATCAGCTGATTGATTGGGCAATCAAAAGTAATATGATGAGTGTCTTTACCGATTGTCCGCATCGCGAAAAACTCGGCTGGCTGGAACAAACCCATCTCATGGGTGCTTCCGTACACTACAACTACGACATAGAAAGACTGCTTCAAAAGATTATAGAAGATATGCGGAAGTCGCAGTTGCCGAATGGTCTGATACCTGAAATTGCCCCGGAATATGTCGAATTCAACTGGGGCGGCGACATGTTCCGCGATTCACCGGAATGGGGAAGTGCAAGCATCATTCTTCCCTGGTACTTATACAAGTGGTATGGGAACAAAAAAGTGTTGAAGACGGCCTATCCAATGATGAAGCGTTATATAGGCTACTTGCAAACGAAAGCAACTAACCATATCCTTAAACAAGGCTTGGGCGATTGGTATGACCTTGGACCAAAACCACCCGGCGTTTCTCAACTGACGCCCATGGGCGTTACAGGAACCGCTATTTATTATTACGATTTAAGGTTATTGGCGAAAATTGCCGAGCAGCTCGGAGAAACGAAGGCTCAAGAGGCATATACATCTCTGGCGGAAGAGGTTAAAAAAGCGTTTAATGATACCTTTTTCCATGTCAATACCAAACAATATGCTAGCGGGAGTCAGACCGCAAATGCGATGGCACTTTATATGGAGCTGGTCGACACTTCCGATAGAAAAGCTGTTTTGGATAATTTGATTCAAGACATCCGGAATCGGAATAACGCATTAACAGCTGGAGATATTGGTTATCGCTATGTACTCCGGGTTTTGGAGCAAGCGGGTAGATCGGACGTTATTTATGATATGAACAGCCGTACCGATGTGCCAGGCTATGGCTATCAACTGGCTAAAGGTGCAACCGCATTAACCGAGTCATGGCAAGCGTTACCCACCGTTTCCAATAATCATTTCATGCTAGGTCATTTAATGGAATGGCTTTACAGTGGCTTAGCGGGGATTAGACAACAAGAGGGAAGCATCGCTTTCAATCAAATCGAAATCCGACCGGAGGTAGTAGGGGATGTCCGCAGTGCAGAAGGAGCCTACGACTCTCCCTACGGTCTGATTCGTTCAGCATGGAAAAAGGAGAAAGGTCAGTTTGAATTGGCAGTAAAGATTCCGCCGAATACGCGAGCCGCGATTTACTTACCCGTTCAGGACGGAGCATCTATTTATGAGAGTGGAAAAATGATGAATGACACGGACTGGAAAATAATCGGCAAAGAGCAAGGGCGCATGATCGTTCAGATTGGATCGGGGGATTATCGGTTTAAAGTGGTAATGAATGATGAACGATCGTTAGTTTGTACTCTAAAGAATAAAGAGAAGAAATGGGAATAAAACGTGCGATATATCTTTGGATAAAAAAGCTCCATCTGCTGCCCTAACTTTAGATGAATGACAGGCAGAACC
>NZ_LR027851.1 GCF_900607235.1 Olivibacter jilunii
TTCCCTACTCAACCATTGCCGATGCTCTAAGCCATAAGCAGTACGCTTTAAGCCCGCAATAAGCTCATCATCACATTGGCTCATCGGCTCATCAACTACTTAACAATTTCCCTACTCAACCATTGCCGATGCTCTAAGCCATAAGCAGTACGCTTTAAGCCCGCAATAAGCTCATTATCACATTGGCTCATCGGCTCATCAACTACTTAACAATTTCCCTACTCAACCATTGCCCATGCTCTAAGCCATAAGCAGTACGCTTTAAGCCCGCAATAAGCTCATCATCACATTGGCTCATCGGCTAATCAACTACTTAACAATTTCCCTACTAACTATTTCCTAAACTAGTACCTTTACAAGCTAAATTAGAACCACAATATGATGAAGAAAAAAAATCGGAGCATTTGGCTCTTTAGTGTACTAGCAGTCGCACTTTTACCCGCTTGCAATACTTCTGAAAAGCAAACTTCAGTTAAGGACACGTTTAAAGTTTCCGTCGATTCCTTCACAGACCTCGAAATCTTACGTTATCAGGTACCAGGCTGGGAACAACTTACATTAAAACAAAAGACTTTCGCGTATTATCTCTATCAAGCGGCACTTTCGGGTCGTGATATTATCTATGATCAAAGAGGAAAGTATAATTTAACAATTAGGAAGACGTTAGAAGCCATTTGGCATAACCCTAAAACGGAGCAATCCGGAGATGAATGGGAGAAATTTAAGGTTTATTCAGGACAATTTTGGTTCAGTAACGGGAATCATCATCATTATTCAAACGATAAATTTGTGCCTACTTGCACTTTTGACTACTTTGCTAAATTGGTGAAGGCTTGCGACGAAAAGTCGCTCCCGTTAAATGAAGGCGAGACCGTAGAAGCCTTTTTGGCAAAAATGAAAGAGATCATCTTTGATCCGTCGTTTGAGTCTAAAATGGTTAACTTGACAGAGGGTATTGATCACGTCGCGCAGTCGTCTAACAATTTTTATGAAGGTGTTACACAACAGGAAGTCGAAAATTTTTACAATTCATTTCCACATACAGGGCAAGATCCGGAATGGGGCCTGAATAGTAAAGTTACCAAAGAATCGGGCAAGTTGATTGAACGTGTTTGGAAAATGGGCGGCATGTATGATGCAGCCATCAAGCAGATGGTGCATTGGATTGAGAAAGCTATTCCATTAGCGGAAAATGACCAACAGAAAAAATCGCTGTCGTTGCTCGTAGATTATTATAGAACGGGCGACTTAAAAAAATGGGATGAATACAATATTGCATGGGTGCAAGATACCACCGCTACCATTGATTTTGCGAATGGTTTTATCGAAGTTTATAACGATGCCATCGGCATGAAAGGTAGCTATGAAGCCGTTCTTTCCCTAAAGGATTTCGAAAGTACCAAACGAATTAAAGCCATCGCGGATCAGGCGCAATGGTTCGAAGACAATTCACCATTGATAGCAGAGCACAAGAAGAAAAAAGTAAAAGGAATCAGTGCCAAAGCTATCACGGCAATTGTAGAAGCAGGTGATGCCGCTCCTAGTACTCCTATCGGAATTAATTTACCGAACTCTGACTGGTTACGCAAAGAGTATGGCTCAAAGTCAGTGTCTTTGAGCAATATCATACATGCTTATAATGAAAGTAGTGCCAGCAGCGGGTTCTTGGATGAGTTTGTTAATAATCCGAAAAAATTGGAGCGTATGAAACAATTTGGGAACCTGGGAAGCGATTTGCATACCGATATGCATGAATGTATAGGTCACGCTTCGGGCCAGATAAATTCGGGCGTTGGAACTCCGGATAAAACCTTGAAAAGCTATGCTTCGTGCTTAGAAGAAGCTCGCGCTGATCTCGTTGCCTTGTACTATGTGATGGATCCTAAATTAGTTGAAATAGGCGTTATGCCTTCTTTAGAGGTCGGGAAAGCCGAATACGATAACTATATGATGAACGGTTTAATGACGCAGTTGACACGGCTAAAGTTAGGTGATAATATAGAAGAAGCCCACATGCGCAATCGCGCGTTGAATGCTTACTGGGTATATGAGCGCGGGAAGAATGATAAAGTTGTTGAATTCATCAAAGCTAACGGTAAAACCTATGTGCAGATCAATGATTATGAAAAATTGCGTACTTTGTTTGGCGAGCTGCTAAGAGAAATCCAACGCATTAAATCCGAAGGTGATTATGAAGCGGGTAAAAATCTCGTTGAAAACTACGGCGTGAAGGTTGATCAAGCGCTGCATAAAGAAGTGTTGGAGCGGTATGCGAAATTAAATCTCAAGCCGTACAAGGGCTTCATACAGCCAAAATTGATTGCAATAGAAGAAGATGGACGAATAACGGATGTTAAAATCGAATATCCCACTTCTTTTTACGAACAAATGTTGGAATATGGGAAAACGTATGGCTTCTTACCGATAAAGAATTAGAACGGTGCGAGAAGTACGGTATAGGGTGTAAGGTCTAGGGAGTACAGTATGGGGTGTAAGGATTAGGCTTTTCACCTTATACCTTTATCACTATCTTTGCGACATGAATCATCGAGCCGTAATTTTCGATATGGATGGAGTCATTTGTCATACCAACCCATATCATGCAGAAGCGTTTAAGCAATTTTTTGATAAAAGATCAATTCCGTATACCGAACAGGAATTCATAGATCATATATATGGTAAGCATAATAGCTATATCATGAAGTATTTTCTAAAAAAAGAGCTTAGTGATGAGGAGGTGAAAGAACTGGAGGACGAAAAGGAATTGTTATTCAGAACCATTTATGCCAATCATATTGACCCTATACCAGGATTTCTGAGTTTTTTGTCGAGCTTGAAAGATGCAGGATATAAAACCGGGGTGGCTACTTCGGCGCCTTACTTAAATCTCGAGCTTATTTTGGACAAGTTAGCATTCGCGCCTCAAATGGAATCGGTATTAAGCAGCGAGGATGTAGAAAAGCATAAGCCTAATCCCGAAGTATATTTAAAATCGGCGAAAAATTTGCAGGTATTACCAACGGGCTGTGTTGTTTTTGAAGATTCATTTTCGGGCGTGACGGCAGCGGTCAATGCAGGCATGAAGGTTGTTGGAGTTCTTTCTTCTCATACCAAAGAAGAACTACCACCCTGTGACTACTATATCCGCAATTACCACGATATTGACCTGGAGACTCTCGATCGGTTATTTCGCTAGCTTGTTAAATAGTAACAGTGGCAGCAGCACGAGCACGCTCTCTCTTATTGATGTTGCTACAGTTCGTGCCGCTGCTACATTTAACTACACTTCTTCCTCACTGCTGATCCACTTGCCTACAGCGGGAGCTTCATACGAATACATCTGCTCAATCAGCGTATCAATATCCTGATTAACCAATAACATATTACGATTGCTTTCCTTTAAGAGGCCGTTATTGACCATTTGATCGAGCAATAAGACGAGGTGGTCATAAAAGCTATCTGTGTTGAGCAGCCCGATGGGCTTTTTATGTAGGCCAAGTTGGGCCCAGGTAATAATTTCAAACAGCTCTTCCATGGTTCCAAAACCTCCCGGCAACGCTATAAAACCATCAGACAGATCATGCATCTTTGTTTTACGTTGATGCATGGTTTCAACGATATGCAGTTCGGTAATACCTCCATGTGCCAACTCCTTCTTTTTTAGAAAATCAGGTATGATACCGACGACTCTGCCCTTCTTGCTCAACGCGCCATCCGCAACGGCTCCCATTAAGCCTACTTTAGCGCCACCATATACAAGTTGAATACCCTTTTGCGCTAACGTTTCGCCAAGTAAAAAGGCTTGTTCCATGTAACTGCTTTTCAGTCCGTTACTAGATCCGCAAAATACGGTAATACTCTTAATGTTGTTCTTCATATAATTTTTCCAATTCTGCTTTCACAAATTGTATCAGCTCTTTTATGTAAGTTTGGCTGAAATCGAAGGCAATTCCAGCCGTTTGATAAATTTCGGGAATTGTTTTCGTGTACCCCAGTTTAAGGGCATCTATGTATTGCCTTAAACCTAATTCAGGGTTTTCCTTATAATTTTTCCATACAGCAATCGCTCCCAATTGAGCCATACCATATTCAATATAATAGAACGGTACCTCGTAGATATGCAGCTGCTTTTGCCAAAGGAACGATTTTGCCTCCTCTTGGCCGTCCCAGTTCGCGAAATTATGGCCAAAGCGATCAAAAATCTCATTCCATGCGATAGCCCGTTGTTCCTCTGTATGGTCGGGATTAGTATAGAGCCAATGCTGGAATTGATCAACGGTAGCCACCCAAGGTAAGGTTTTCAATACATCTTCTAGTTGTTCTCGTTTGGCGCGTACGAGATCCTCATGGTTTTCGAAGAACGAATCCCAGTAATCCATCGAAATGAGCTCCATGCTCATGGATGCTAGTTCGGCAATCTCACTGGTAAGGTGCTTGAAGTCGTTCAGTTCTAAGTCGGCAGTTAGAAAGGTATGCAAAGCATGCCCCCCCTCATGGACCATAGTTGTTAAATCTCTGAATGTGTTGGCCGAATTCATAAAAATAAACGGAGCACCGCTTTCCGCTAAGGGATAGTTATAGCCACCGGGAGCTTTCCCTTTTCTGCTTTCCACATCAAAAAGTTCACGTGCTTGCATAATTTCGATGTATTTGCCGATAGATGGATCTAATCGGTTGAAACAAGCAGCGGTTTTTTCGATCAGTTCTTGTCCGTTATCAAAAGGTTTAAGCGCTGGTTTTCCCGTAATATCCACTTCCAGATCCCACGGCTTTAGCTCGTTAATCTGAAGCGCATTTCTACGTATTTCTGCTTTTTCTAGCAAAAGCGGAACCACTTCTTTTTCGATTGCTGCATGGAAGGCATAACAGTCTTGAGGAGTATAGTCAAAACGACCTAGGGACTGAAACATATAATCGCGATAATTTTCAAAACCGGCATTCAGCGCTACTTGGTGTCTTAGCTTCAGTAAACGGTTAAAAAGACTATTCAACTGATCTTTATCTTGTAGGCGCCTGTTGTTTATACGCTGCCAAACCTCTACCCGTTTTTGCCGGTTAGTAGCCTTTAAAAATGTGGCCGCTTGGGGAAGCGTATAACTTTTGCCATCAACTTCCACCTCCATATTTCCGGTGATGGATTGATATTTTTGCTGTTCCACCTGCAATTCGGTTAAAAGTGGGATGTTTTCCTCTCTAAATATTTCCAACGCTTTCTTAACCCCCCTCAAATAGATAAAATACTTTTCTTGATCCAATTCCTTTACAAAGGGGGATTCTATAAGTTTTTTATTTAATAAATTGGCAATGGGTGCTATTTTCGGCTCAATCTCGGTAGCGAAATATTGAAAATCTTGAAGTAATTTCTCATCTGTTGTATCGCATGTCATACGGATATAACGCCAAGCGAAATCTTCTTCCAAAACTGCTTCTAATTCACTACGGTCAAGCATCCATTGTTCCAATGCCTCTTTGGAATCAATGGATCGATTTTGTAAGTCTTGAAACAAAGGATTCAGATTTTCCCATAAGATGGGCAAATCTTGTGATACAAATCGACGGTTAATTTTATTTGGTGTCTGCATATATCTTTTTATGAATAACGTTTGAAGTGGAAAGGACATTAATTTCTTTGTCCCTTATTCCCATTTTATAGCGATTGTATTAAGCGGTACGCCCTTATTGGCTAAAGGCTTAGCTTCATGTTGATTAAATGGAGGATAGGAGACAAAAGCTCCGTTTTTAATGTATTCAATGGCTGTAATCGCTGCAGCGACCAACTTTTTATTGTTTGAATAGGAATGGCAGTCTGCATTGCCATAATATCTAAGTTGTGTACAACACATTAACAGTTTATTATCCACTGATCCTAGGTGTACACTTCCCTGTATTTTCGCAAAGTGCGATTGATTTAACGGGATTATGATCTCCTGTGTTTGATGGTGGGTATGAGATGGTTTTTCTAAGTCAATGATTAAAAAAAGAAATCTGATTGAAGCTGCATACATCTTTAAATGGTTCGGAAAAACCTCCGTTGGATTATGCTCATTTACCATGATCTTTATTTCTCCTGTAGGGCTATAAAGGAGTTCTAACGGGTTTTTATATATCAGTGATTCAATAGCTGTGTGCCTGTTTAAGTTCAAACCGAGCAGCATTTTAATATTATAGTCTTCGAATCTTTTAGTTTCTGATGGATGTATCGGCCCCTTTCTGAAAATTTGTTTGCAAACCTCAGTTAATCTATTGTGTATACCATCATATTTATATTCATCTAAAACAGGCTTTAAAGCTATTTTTAACTGCTTCCCTACGGCGCTGCCCAAACCGAAAGTTTCTTGGGCCGCAACACTTCCCGGTGAAAAATTATGGGGCTTAGTGGAGGCCCTTTTTGTAAAGTGCTTGCCGTTACGATGATAATGAACATGATCACCTAATTTTCCGCTAAGGGTAATATCACTTGTTTGTTTTGCCATAGTATTACCAATTAGCCGGCATTTTACAATATTTTTCGTAAATTTGCAAAGTATTCCTACCAACACGTAAAAGCTTCCTGATTTCAATTATTACATCAGATTTTTTCAATGTTTGAATCCACGTCAAGTCCACGTGAAATCCACCTTTAGTCCACGTCATATCCACCTATCATTCGGTATACCTCCGCTATCCATCCGTATTTCATTGCTTTTCTATAGAACGTATATAGTACGGATGTTACAGGAATATCATAGGAATGGAAGACGGATGAAAAAGGGATCTCCCAGGACATCTATTTAAGCAGGGCTTTTATTTGCTTTTGACTGGAAAAGCATCGAGTAGTGCAAACACTTACTCTTTTTCCATTGTGTCTACTGTCATATTAATAATAGCACCTTTTTAGTAAAGGCTTAACCAAAGAAATAAATATCCAATAAAAAGAACATAGCAAAAATAACGGAGGCAATCCCATTGGTGGTCATAAACGCCCGATTAACTCGTCGTAAGTCGGTAGGACTTACGATAAGATGTTGATAGACGAGTAGTGAACAATAAAAAAGAACACCTATAATATAGAACCAACTTAAATGTAGATAAAACATAGGGATGATTACGCAACAAGCCGATAGTATATGTAAAACTTCGGATATACGTAATGCACCCTTCTTGCCAAAGTAAGCCGGTATCGAGTTTAAATGATGGCTTCGATCAAATTCTTCATCCTGTAAAGCGTAGATAATGTCAAAACCACTTACCCAGAAGAGTACAGAGAACGCATATAACACCGGTACGATATTGAAGCTGCCCGTTACAACCAAATAAGCACCGAGAGGAGCTAAACCTAGACCTAATCCCAATACCAAATGGCACAGAGGCGTTATACGTTTGGTATAGCTATAAAACAATACAACAAATAGTGCTACAGGCGAGAGGTAAAAGCAAACAGGATTAATAAAATAGGTGGCTATTACAAAAATAATGCAGTTTATGGTGGTGAAAATTAGTGCGCTCTTTGCACTTATACGGCCTGCTGGAATATCACGCATAGCTGTGCGGGGATTAAGCGCATCAATATCCCTGTCTAGATAACGATTAAAGGCCATAGCGGCATTACGCGCTGAAACCATACAGATCAACATCAGTAACAGTAACAACCAATTGAACGTATAATTGGTTGTGTGAATGGCTAAAAAGAAACCAATAAAAGCAAAGGGCATCGCAAAAATGCTATGTGCAAAAAGAACAAGCGATAGATATTTTTTCATTTGTGTAATTGTAACGGCGTGCTACGCACCGGCTGATGTCAGCTTATGTTTATATCGATGATATTAAACGGTGAATCTCTGATTAACTTCGTCAATTAAACCAAGTACTTCGTCGCACCCATTTCGGGTTTCGGACGAGGTGAGTATATGTGGTGGAACTTCTTCAAACCAAGTTAAAAGAGCCTTACGAAACAGTTCTATATTATGTTCCGATTTTATTTTAGACTGTTTATCAGCCTTGGTAAAAATAAGAATAAAAGGAATGCCTTTTTCTCCCAACAAACAGCAAAAATCCAAATCATTTTTTTGTGGTGTTAATCTGCTGTCTATCAGTACGAACACACATTGTAGATTCTCCCGGTTAAATAGGTATTTTTTTATAAATTTTTCCCATTCGCTGCGATTTGTTTTAGAGGTTTTTGCATAACCGTACCCCGGTAAATCTACCAAAAACCACTCCTTGTTAACTAAAAAATGGTTTATTAACTGCGTTTTTCCGGGTGTTTGCGAAGTTTTTGCTAAACCTTTATGCTGAGTTAACGCATTGATCAATGAAGATTTTCCCACATTTGAACGTCCTATAAAGGCGTATTCAGGAATCGTAGGAGGAGGAAGCTTATCTATCCTTGTGTTGCTACAAACAAATTCAGCACTTTTTATGATCATAATAGGCAAAGATAGCATTTTAGTTGTACGTTTTAAGCCGTAAATAGTTGAGTAGGGAAATGGTTGATAAAAGACAAGGGATAGGATACTCGGCATAAGACATGACAAATTATGTCTGCAACGCTAGTCGACCACTCACAACGATTATTACATAGAGACCCTTGGCGAAGAACGCAATTTTGTATAAGTTTGCGTACGCATGGATTCAAACACAATTACCCCATATAAAGATGACAAGGTAGGCAAGAAACAACAGGTCGCTACCATGTTCAATAATATATCGAAGACCTACGATTTCCTCAATCACTTTTTATCTTTTGGTATTGATATCATATGGCGAAAAAAGGCGATTAGGTCGCTCCGCCAATTGCAACCTAAAAAAATATTGGATGTAGCTACCGGGACGGGTGATTTTGCCTTTGAGGCTATTAATATACTGAAGCCTGATAAAATAGTCGGAGTTGATATTTCTGAAGGGATGTTAGCGGTTGCCAAGGAGAAAATCGCAAAGCGAGGTGTGGGCAATAAATTTGAAGTAGTGTTGGGAGATTCGGAGGGTTTACCTTTTGATGATGGATCATTCGATGCCGTTACGGTCGCTTTTGGCGTTCGCAATTTTGAAAACCTGGAAAAAGGTCTTGCTGATATTTGTCGCGTGTTAAGGCCGGGAGGGAAAGCGGTTATATTGGAATTTTCAAATCCAAAAACTTTTCCCATGAAGCAACTTTACAGTGTTTATTCCAGGACACTCATGCCTTTCTTCGGAAGATTGTTCTCCAAAGATCGGGAAGCTTATAGCTATTTGCCGGAGTCAGTTGTACAATTTCCGGATGGAGAGCGGTTTACAACAATTCTTGATCGAGTAGGTTTTTCAAAAACAGTATGTAGACCGCAAACTTTCGGTATTTGTAGCATTTATATAGGCACAAAATGATGATAAAAAAAGGTATTGCATTGGGCGTTATGCTCGTTTTTTCTTTTGTTGCGAGTGCGCAAAAAAGAATGACTTTACCTTTTAGCGGCGAGTACGATGAAGATCAGATACTTCATCTCGGCTTTTTCTTTACCTATCAGACTTCTTATTATAAGGCCACAAAAAATGCCCATTGGCAATCATCCAATGGTGGTGTTCCGGGAAGAAGGTTGGTAGGGTTAAAAACGCCTGCCGCCATGGGCGGAGTAGGCTTCGGCATCCCAATTGATGTACGGATTGGTGGGAATGCAAATTTTATTGTCAGGCCCACATATTTGATATTCGCTAACCAGTCGTTGGACTATACGTTTTTGGACGAAGCCACAGGCGAACGGGTTACGATATCTAAATATCATAAAGAGGAACCCAACCCTAATGCAAGCGGCAACAGCTTAGATAAGAACTTTTTTGCATTTGAAATGCCTGTTCTATTTAAGTTTAAATCGGATATGAAAAAGATCTACGGCGAAGATAAATATCGGGGCTACCTTGTTGGAGGTGCAAAATTCAGTAGAAATATAGGACGGAACAAATACTATAACGAGCTTACAGAAAATCGTCCGGAATTCATGCCCCTTATTGTAAAACCTTATTATTTTTCATATGAAGCGGGGGTAGGTGTCGATTTGTTTTTTGAGTACTTCAAGATGTCGGCAGAGTTAAAATGGTCGCAAACCATGAATAGCATTCTCGATAAAAAATGGAAGAACTTACCCAATCCTTTTATGGAACCACTTGATAAACTATCGCTAAGAAGTATCCAATTCAGTTTGATATTTGAGTAGTTAGCTGAACGAGTCTTTTATGAGGGAGTGATTTCAGAAAGCATAAAAGGAGATGGGCTTACATAGATAAAAGAACAAAACAGAAGGAATTCATTTAAAAATATCGTGTTTACCTTGAGCAGTATAACACGATAAAAATAACATGTTAGGAATGAAGACGGTCTTTATAACAGGTGCAAGCTCGGGAATTGGTTTTGCCTGCGCGGAAATATTTGCAAGGGAAAAGTACAACCTTTTATTGGCATCCCGCCGGGTAGACCGGTTGCATGCCATGGCTACTGATCTACAAAATAAATATGGCGTTCAGATTCATGCAATAGGTTTAGATGTACGGGATAAGAACCTAGTACAAAAGGTATGGGATGAATTGCCTGAAAATTGGAAGGTTATTGATGTTTTAATCAACAATGCAGGTTTGAGTCAGGGATTGGAACCCATACAAGAAGGCAACACTGACGATTGGGATCGCATGATTGATACTAATTTGAAGGGCTTACTTTATGTTACGAGAGCCGTAGCTCCTGCTATGCAAGAGAGAAAGACAGGACATATCATCAATATCGGTTCGATTGCCGGGAAGGAAGTTTATCCAAATGGAAACGTGTACTGTTCAACAAAGCATGCAGTAGATGCCTTGACGAAAGCGATGCGAATCGATTTGTTGCCGTATAATATAAAGGTCACAAGTGTTGATCCGGGAGCAGTCGAAACTGAGTTTTCCGTTGTTCGGTTTAAAGGTGATAGAGAGAGAGCTAAAAAAGTATATGAAGGTTTTACTCCCTTGTCTGCCGAGGACGTTGCAGAAGCTATTTGGTTCGCAGCTTCCCGTCCACCCCATGTAAATGTAAATGATTTATTGCTAATGCCAACGGCTCAGGCAACCGGCACTCTTTTCCATAAGGAGCCATAAAATATTTTTATCGAAACTTGGATTGTATGCTATTTTGTGGTTATTTTGAGACTGATCGATTAGCAGGAAAGGTAAATCTTAAGTAAATACTTGTTCCTGTTTACCTGTTTTATGTGTAAAATAATTAGTTTTGCCCAAAAAGTAATGTCGCGGTAGCTTATAATATAGGGAACAATCCCAAACGTTAAATAATTCGCATCATAAAGGTGCATAATATAAAATGAATATGGCTCTTGAGAACACGATAAATCAGGATATTAAAGCGGCTATGTTAGCCAAAGACGAGGCTCGGTTGAGAGGATTGAGAGCAATTAAATCTGCTCTTTTACTAGCGAAGACAGAAAAAGGAGCAACCGAAACGTTAACAGAGGAAACAGAGGTAAAAGTCCTACAAAAACTCGTTAAGCAGCGCAAAGAATCTGCTGAGATTTATTTGCAACAAAACAGACAGGATCTTTATCAAATAGAAAAAGAAGAACAGGACGTTATAGAAGAATACTTACCCAAACAGCTCAGTAGGGAAGAGATCGTTGCAGAGGTACAACGTGTAATACAAGAGGTGGGTGCAACAAGCGTCAAAGATATGGGTAAAGTAATGGGCCTTATTAATCAGCGTTTAGCAGGCAAAGCTGATGGAAAGACGATAGCAGAAGTAGTTAAGGAGCAGTTAAGTGCCTTATAGGAGGTGCTAAATATGATTGCATTTCATCAAAAGTTATATAGATACTAGGAATTATTATATGGAGTTGACCATTAAGGAAGATAAGGGTTTTAAATATATAGATGAAGGTACAGGAGAAGTGGTGCTTATGCTCCATGGTTTAATGGGAGCCTTAAGTAACTGGGAAGATACAGTTAGCGAATTGAAAGAGACCCATAGAGTGATCATCCCCATGTTGCCGATATACGATATGCCGATAATCTCAACGGGTGTTAAAAGTTTAACAAAATGGTTTGAAAAATTTGTTAACCACCTCAAGTTAAACAATTTTGTACTAATCGGTAATTCTTTAGGAGGCCATGTGGCTCTCATGTATGTCGCGGAGCACCAAAATAAAGTGAAAGCGCTGGTATTGACGGGAAGCTCAGGATTATATGAAAATTCATTTGGCGGCTCATTTCCCAGAAGGGAAAGCTACGATTATATAAAGGAAAAGGTAGAGTTTACCTTTTACGATCCAAAAATAGCTACTAAGGAACTAGTAGATGAAGTTTTCGAAACCGTAAATAATAAAGAGCGAGTCATTAAAACAATCGCTATGGCTAAATCGGCAATTCGGCATAATATGGCCAAGGAATTGCCAAATATTAAAATCCGAGTAGGCTTAATTTGGGGGAAAAATGATAAAATTACGCCGCCGGAAGTAGCTGAGGAATTTTTAGAAAAACTGCCCAATGCTGAATTGACCTGGATCGATCAGTGTGGCCATGCTCCAATGATGGAACAACCTTTGCAGTTTAATCAACACTTAAAAGCATTTTTGAATAAACTGGATGCATAGGTATTATCAAAAAAGACCTCTTTTTTGATAAGGGATTAAACCAAACGTTGTTTTTATCGTATATATAAATAGTTATTGATGACTCGCGCGATGAGAAATTGCAGCACTCATTACCCGATTAACTAAAAAAGTAAAAGCAACGATGACTACAGGTGAAATCATAAAAAACGACATATTTCCAGTCCGCCCGGAAGATACCTTACAATTTCTTTTGGATAGAATGACTGAATATAAAGTGTCGCAACTTCCTGTAGTGCAGAATAACGCTTACTTGGGTTTGGTTATTGAAGATGATCTTTTGGAGCATGTGGGAGAGATGCGCTTGGAAGCGGTTGCATCCAAGCATGCCTTAAAACTGATTTTTGCCTTCGAAAATCAACACGTTTATGACGCGCTACGTCTTTTTCATGCACATAGCTTAGATATATTGCCGATTGTGGATGAACAACAGCAGTACAAAGGTGTGATTACGTTGAAAAATCTAACAGATTTCCTGGCAGAAAACATGGCGTCCGATGCAGAAGGCGGAATCATTGTGTTGGAAATAGGAAATAGAGATAACTCATTGTCCCATATATCACAAATTATCGAATCAGATAATACCCAGATTCTCAGTTCAAGTGTCAGAAGCTTTCCTGACTCAACGCGGCTTGAAATCACATTGAAATTAAATAGAACGGATATATCTTCTATTGTGGCAGCGTTTTTAAGGCACGATTATATCGTCAAGGGAATTTATAATGATAAGAGAGGCTACGACTCTACCCGGGATCGGTATGATCAGTTAATGAGGTACCTGGATTTATGATTTTACGGATGAAACAGACAGACGATATGACACAGCCGACCGCCTCATGCGATCAAAGCTTCATCTCCGTTAAGAATAAATTATTTTAATGAAAATAGCTATATACGGAAGAGAGTTTCAGAATGCTGTCATTCAATATGTACAAGCGTTGTTCGATCTTTTAGCAGCAGAAGATATCGAAATATGGGTATATCAACCTTTCAATGAATTTTTAGCCGATAAAATAGCTTGGAGGAAGGAAACCCACTCCTTTTATTCTTATACAGACCTTCCCGGTGATACCCGGTTTATGTTGAGCCTTGGCGGTGACGGAACCATGTTGGCAGCCGTTTCCATTATCGGTGATAGCGGTATTCCGGTGACCGGTATAAATTTTGGGCGACTTGGTTTTTTGGCAAGTATCAATAAAGACAAAATTGAACATGCGCTTGCCCAACTGCTTAGCGGGAATTATGATATCGAAAAGAGGGTCTTGCTCGCTACCTATAAAGGTAATGGGCCGGAACCGGATGCGAGGCAATTAGCTTTTGCTTTAAATGATATTACAATCATTAAAAAAGATAGCTCTGCTATGATAACGGTTCATGCTTATGTAAATAACGAACTGTTAAATGCTTATTGGGCGGATGGACTTATCATCGCGACCCCGACGGGTTCTACTGCATATTCATTGAGCTGCGGTGGGCCAATTGTAATGCCCGGCTCGGGAAACTTTATCATTACACCTATTTCACCTCATAACCTAAATGTCAGACCTATCGTGGTATCAGACAGTAGCACGATCCGTATCGAAGTCGAAAGCAGAAGCGACTCTTTTTTGTTTTCTTATGATTCAACAACTGAAACGGTCAATACCGGGACAGCGATCCATATACGGAAGGCCGATTATGCTGTTAATCTGATTCGGCTAAAGCAAGAAAGTTTTTTTAGTACCATACGCCATAAACTTTTGTGGGGGCTGGACACGAGGAACTATTAGTGAAAATAGTAACGTAGTTGAGTAAGAAACTTATTAATTAGTCAATATGATAATTACTAATGTGATAATGAGGGTCCAATGCGAACGAAAGCTGACAGCCGGTTAATGAGCCAATGGGGAATAAGTACCATGGGTAACTAAAACAGGCAGTGCCGATTGCCGAAGACTGAAGATGTCATGGACCACTCAATAACTAATAACCACTCAATAACTAATAGCTAAAACCTAACCGCTTATATAAAATTTCTCTTATCTTTACCACCTTTATTGGAGATGCATGCACGTTATGCTAAAAAATACATCGCTGCTAGTTGCGGTTATGCTTCTTGTGACAAATGTAGGAAGATCTCAGGACTGGGAGTTTGGGCTTAGTGGGGGCATGTCAGGTTATATGGGAGAATTGAATCCTACTAATCCGCTTAAGTTAAATGACTGGACGCTTGGTTTACTCGTGAGAAAAAACCTAAGCAGAAATTGGGCAGTGCGGTTTAATTTTCTTCGCGCCAATACACAGGGTGATGGAGCTTCCAATTCCAACGAATTTGTAAGACAGCAGCAACTGTATTTTAAATCACCAATATATGAGGCATCGCTAGTAGGTGAGTTTAATTTTTTTAAATTTGAACCGTCATATGGTCGGGTTTCTTATACTCCTTATCTGTTTGCGGGTATTGGAGGTTTTCATTTTCAGCCAAAGAACTATAATTTTGACGGAGAATTAGTAAATCTACACGATTATCAAACGGAAGGTGTTGATTACAAAAGGTATGCGCTTAGTATTCCCTTTGGCGTAGGGTTTCGTTATAATCTGCGCGGGCCCTGGACAATTGGAGTGGAGTTGGGATATCGCATAGCATTTACCGATTACATAGATGATATAAGTGGAGATTACATAAATGGATTTGATTGGGTGCCGGGAAGAAACAGGTTGGGGGATGAAGAGCTCAATCAACGGCTGTATTTTATTGATCCATCGCAGCAAATGCTCGTGGGAACGCAGCGAGGTGATGGCCGACAAAAAGACACGTATATGTTAGCCACCTTTACGGTAACATATGCGATATTTAGGGCAGGATGTCCTGTTTATATAAAGAAGAATTAGCTTACGATGACTAATGTTGAACTGATAGATCGCAGTAAGTTGCCGCGACATATAGCCATCATTATGGATGGAAATGGACGCTGGGCAAAAGAACGCGGTAAGTTGAGAGTGTTTGGCCATAAACGTGGTGTGGACTCGGTGCGAGATGTTTTAGAAGGTGCTGTGGAAATCGGTGTGCCTTATTTAACCCTATATACATTTTCTGCTGAAAACTGGAACCGCCCGAAATTGGAGGTGGCCGCCCTTATGGAGTTGTTAGTGTCTTCAATTGGTAAAGAAACAAAACGATTGATGGCAAATGGCGTGAAGCTAAACGCGATCGGAAATCTCGATCTGTTGCCTGCTAAAGCGTTAGCGCACTTGAAACAGTGTATGGAAGAAACGGCGTCCAATACCAAATGTACGTTGACGCTGGCCTTGAGCTACAGTTCCCGCTGGGAGATTGCAGACGCAGCAAAAAAAATAGCACAGTCTGTTCAACAGGGTTTATTGAAAGCTGACGATATCGACGAAGCCCTGTTTGCTCAGCATCTTAATTCTTATCCTCTACCTGATCCCGAACTTATGATCCGCACAAGCGGAGAACAGCGCATCAGTAATTACTTACTATGGCAATTAGCTTACGCTGAATTGTATTTTACCAGTAAATTATGGCCGGATTTTAGAAGGGATGACCTGTATGCCGCTATTGTTGAGTTTCAAAATCGAGAGCGCAGATTCGGCTTAACCAGCGAACAATTAAAATAAGTATTTTAACTTTATATATATCAAAATATCAAAAGCTAACGTTCAAAATTTGAAAAAAAATAGTTTAACAAAAATTAACAACTGTTTATTTTACTTTAGCGGCGATAAATAAATTCAATGAAGCGACTTTTTCTTTTAATAGGTTTTTGTTTGATAGGAGCGCAAATTGCTTCAGCACAACTTCGAGTAGGTAATTCGTCTAGGCAAACGGGTGGGTCTGGCTACCTGAATCCAAAGGATTATATTATTGGAGGTGTTACAATAAGTGGTACTAAGTTTTTAGATAACGATGTATTATTGACGATTTCGAAACTTTCTGTCGGTGATCGTATTGAAGTACCCGGAGAAGCAACTTCCAACGCAATCAAGAACCTATGGTCGCAAGGGCTTTTTGATAATATTGAACTTACCATAGACCAGGTTCGGGGTGATACAGTATTTTTTAATATTGACGTGGTAGAACGACCGCGTTTAACGCGTATCGACCTGGATGGTTTGAGTAAAAGTCAAACAGAGGAGGTTAGAAAGCGACTAAACGAAAATACGGGGAAAATCATTAACGAAAACTTACTGAATACCACCCGAAATACGATTAAACGTTACCTTAGGGAAAAGGGCTATTTATATCCTGATATTAACATTTCGCAAGTAAAAGATACAACAGAAGCAAATAACCAAATTCTAAAAGTCGCAGTTAAGAAAAATAAAAAAGTAAAAGCGAAAGAAATTAACTTCACCGGTAATAAAGAATTTTCCGATGCGAAAATGCATAAATACCTGAAAAAAGTGAAGCAAAAGAGGTGGTGGCGGTTTTGGGGCCCCGGTAAATTTAACTATGAAAAATATGCTGAGGGTAAAGAGGCGCTTATTTCGAAGATGCGCAGTAAAGGTTATCGCGATGCAACCATTGTTCGGGATTCTGTTACCCAGTTGAATCGAAAAAATGTTCGCATTGACATTGATGTGTATGAAGGGCCAAAGTATTACTTTGGTGACATAACCTGGTCGGGTAACGCAAAATATACCGACGAAACACTTAGCAAGATCTTGGGGATAGAAAAGGGAGAGGTATTCAGTGAAGAGAAATTGAATACCAAATTGTTAGGCCCATCCAAAACAGGAGCCGATGTTTCTGCCTATTATATGGATGATGGTTATTTGACCTTCCAGGTAGATCCTGTGCAGACAAAAATCTATGGGGATACCATTGATTTGGAAATGCGTATGTATGAAGGACCACAGTATGATGTCAATCGGATTGTGCTAAAAGGAAACGACGTGACAAACGATAAAGTGGTTCGGCGTCAATTACAAACGAAACCGGGACAAAAATTCTCCAAGACGAATATCATGCGGGATATCCGTGAAATTGCCACCTTAGGTAATTTTGACGAATCCAAGACTTCACCGGTGCCGAAGCCAAACCCAGCCGATGGAACGGTCGATATTGAATATACGGTGGCTGAAAAACCTTCCGATCAAGTGGAATTGTCTGGAGGTTTCGGAGCGGGACGTATTATCGGTACCTTAGGTTTAACGTTCAATAACTTCTCTACCAAAAATCTATTTAATAAAAAAGCTTGGAAACCGCTTCCTCGTGGAGACGGGCAAAAGCTAAGCTTGAGAGGCCAAACGAGTGGTAAATCGTATCAATCCTATAGTTTCTCTTTTTCTGAACCTTGGCTAGGGGGGAAGAAACCGATTTATTTTGGTATAAGTGCCTTTACTTCTATGTCGGCCTATGGCGGTTACGATTATTATACCGGCCGCGAGAACGTTACGGAGAGTACCCCCAAAATCCGGATGAACGGTGTAACGGTTAGCTTAGGTAAGCGTTTAAAATGGCCCGACTATTATTTTCAGGTAAACTATTCGTTAAACTTACAACAATATAAGTTGCGTAATTACGATGCTTACTTCCTGTTTAGAAATGGTACATCTTATAATATTAACTTAACGCAAGAGATAAGCCGGAACTCGCTGAGCGATCCGATTTTCCCTACCTCCGGATCGAATTTGCGCTTCACGGTACAAGCAACGCCTCCTTATTCTTTGTTTAATAACATCAATTACCCTACGGCACCGGATCATATCCGTTATCGTTGGGTAGAATATCACAAATGGAAATTTGATTCGCAGTGGTTTCAAACGGTTGTGGGTAAACTGGTATTTAAAGCTCAAGCTCAATTTGGATTTATTGGCTCTTATAGTAAAGTTACCGGTACCTCGGCCTTTGAGCGCTTTAAGTTAGGGGGAGATGGTATGATGGGCTTCGACTTTCTACAAGGTTCTGAAGTAGTTGCCATGCGCGGTTATGCCAATGGTTACGTGATACCGGAAACGAAAACAAACAGCCAGGATATTCAAATTGCAAGAAACTCCGGTAGCCCGATTTATACACGTTATCAGATGGAGTTGCGTTACCCTGTCATGATGAATGAGCAGGCGAAGGTCTTCTTGCTTGGATTCGCTGACGCGGGTAATACCTGGGATGCCTTTAAAGATTTCAATCCGTTTAAGGTGCGTCGTTCGGTGGGTATAGGGGCGCGCATTTTCCTTCCAATATTTGGTTTATTAGGAATTGATTATGGACATGCCTTCGATCCTATACCGGGGGTTGATAGAAGCCAATGGCGCCAACCATTCACGTTCAGCATTATGCAACAGATGGGAGGGTTTAATTAATAATAGATATAAGACATAAGTGTCTGGACATAAGATAATAATATAGGGTAGCAGAAAAATAACCTGATGTTAGTTCTGATACCTGATGCTTTAGTCTTGATACTGATATCTTGATGCCAAAAGAATTGCTAAAAAATGTTAAATTTTATATCTAAAATATAGGAATGGTATTATATTTGGCATTCATTAAGAAAAGATGAGGTCTTTCATCCCGATTAGTCAGGTTAAACCTTGGCTGAAAAGTCGAGTCTGAAAGAACATAAAGAAATGATCATATGAACACTAAAAAAATATTCTTAACGTTAGCTTTTATATTTATTGCCGGCGCTTCTGCATTCGCTCAACGCTTTGCTTATGTAGATAGTGAATACATATTAAAGCACATTCCGGAATATGTTTCTGCGCAGAAGCAACTGGAAGATATGTCCGAAAAATGGCAAAAGGAAGTGGATGCTCGATACAGCAGCATAGAAAGAATGTATAAGGCTTATCAACAAGATCAGGTGATGTTGAGCGATGAGATGAGAAAGAAAAGAGAGGACGAGATTGTGCAGAAGGAACGTGAGACTAAAGAGTTTCAAAAGAAAATTTTTGGCTTTGAAGGTGATCTGTACAAGGAACGCCTTAAACTAATCAAGCCGATACAAGAGCGTGTTTCCAAAGCCATACAAGCGGTTGCCGAAAGCCAAAATCTAGACGTGGTACTCGATAAAGGAAGTGAAGTGACATTCTTGTACTCTAATCCGAGGTTGGATAAAAGCAATGATGTAATCACTCGCTTGGGTTATAAACCGGAGGCACTTGCAAAATAGAGAATACTTGCTTAAAATTGCACCAATTTTCAAATCCGTAGCTGAGCTTTTGCCTACTACGGATTGTGTTGTGTAAAATGTAATTAACTTAAACAAAAATTATAGACGGCTCTGTTGAGTCAACAAAATTAAAATTGCGAATGAAACATTTATTTAAGTCGGTTTTAGTAGCTGCAGGATTATTTTTAACAGTTGGCGCTGTGAGTGCACAACAAAAAATTGGACACGTGAATTCACAGGAGATTTTGCTTCTAATGCCGGAGTACAAAACAGCCAATCAAACATTGGAAACTTTTGTAGGTACTAAACGTACTGAGATTCAACAAATGGATGCTGAGCGTCAAAAAAAGATCACAGCATTTATGGACAAGCAAAAAACCAGAAGCGAAGCTAATAAAGAAACAGTAGATAAAGAATTGCAAACCTTAAGTACAGAAATCCAGCAGATGGAAGGACGTATGGGAGAGGTGCAGCAGAAGGCAGAACAGGAAGTAGGTGCGAAAAGAGAAGAGGTGTTCCAACCGGTTTTTGAAAAAGCAGAAAAGGCTATTCAAGCGGTGGCAAAGGAAAAAGGTTATGCCTATATTTTAGATATTGCACAACAATCTGTTTTATATTTTGAGGGAGGAGATGATATTAGTGCTGCAGTAAAAACGAAGTTAGGAATCGATCCAAATGCGAAACCGGTAGCACCGGCAGCCACGACGCCTACTACTACCACTCCAGCAACAAAATAAGTGATCTAAAGGTAAGGAAAACCGTTTCTATTTATAGGAACGGTTTTTTTGTTTTATGAGGAGGGTGAGAAGAGAGGAGTAGGGTGTAAGGAGTAGGGTGTAAGGAGTAGGGTATAAGGTATAGGGTATAAGGTGTAAGGTATAGGGTATAAGGTTTAAGGTATAGGGTGTAAGGTTTAAGGTTTAAGGTGTAAGTAGTGAGGTATAAGGTGTGATTAGATGCTGGGCCTCAGAAGCTAAATTCTTGAAATCCCTATTATTTAAAAACATTCTAAATAGCTGTGTTTGACAAAGTTTTGACACTGTAACAAGCGTATAGATGTACTTTTGTCGACAGTATAATATAGAGAGGGTAAAGAGACCTTGGAGCATCTTAAAGTAATAGCATTTACACACAAGCACGTTGACCTAAAAGATTTAGGCAATTTGGTTATTTGTAATGAAGAGCTTGAAAGCCGATTGATTAACGTCAAAAACAATTTTGACATCGAAGAGATTTTTTACGTAGGCACATGCAATCGGGTTGAATTCGTTTTTCATGGAAAACATACCTTAACAAGTGAGTTCGTGAAGAACTTTTTGCGTGGATTGAATTTTTGTGTGCCTGATGAACAATTTGATCAATTTCTTAATCAGGTGACTACTTATGAAGGACTGGATGCTTTACATCATTTATTTAGGATGTCCTGTTCTTTGGAGAGTTTAGTTGTCGGAGAAAAGGAAATATTAGCGCAGGTTCGACGAGCTTATGAAAGATGTCGTAAAGGGGGATTAACGGGTGATTTTATGCGCTTAATGATGAACAGTTTGGTGAAGACGGCTAAGGAGGTTTATACGCATACCATGATCTCCCGTAATCCGGTGTCCGTTGTATCATTAGCCTATCGTAAATTAAGAGATCTCAAGTTCACTGATAATCCCCGTATCTTATTAGTAGGCGCAGGTGAAACCAACCAAAATATCTCAAAATACCTACAAAAACATAAATTTTCAAACTTCGTAGTATTCAACCGTACAATGGATAAAGCGGAACGTTTAGCGAAAGAGTTAAATGGCCGAGCCTTTCCATTAAGCGAGTTAAGGCACTATAAGGAAGGATTTGATATACTGATTACCTGTACAGGTTCTACAGAACCCGTTATTACATCGTCTATTTATGCCAGTTTGCTAAATGGGGAGACATCCAAGAAGATAGTCGTTGATTTGGCAATCCCGAACGATGTTTCGGAGGAGGTACTTGCTGAAAACGCAATACACTACATAGAAGTTAGCGGCTTGCAAGCAATTGCGAATAAGAATCTTCAGGAACGTTATAACGAACTTATCCACGCGGAAAGAATTATTGAAAGCAATGTTGCCGAGTTTTTACCTATTTTAAAACAACGAAAGGTAGAAATAGCCATGCGCCAGGTACCCGAAAGAGTGAAGGAAATAAAATCTTTTGCATTGAATACGGTATTTGCTAACGAGCTTAATTCCTTGGATGCCAGTTCCAGAGAGGTTTTGGAAAAGGTTATTAACTATATGGAGAAAAAATATATCAGCGGTCCGATGGTGCTTGCAAAGGAAATATTAATCGCAAAAAGCAAAGAGGCGGCAGAAAATTAGAGGGTAGGGTTTCTTTCTACACATTGCTTTTAGCTTATCACATTATTTTTTTTATTTTTATAGCAATTAAAGATGGTTATCTAACAATACACCATCTTTTTTGGCATTTAGTGAAGTGTTTTAGTTGAAGCATCGGACTCTAGCTGCGCTGAATGGATTCAATGAATAGATAGCGGACGAATAAAGGGAGTATTCCAAGGGCGGAATAAAAGTTGAGTTGGGTAATGAGGGTTAGAAAATGGATTATTTACAATTGCAACATATATTATAAAGGTGGACAGAACGCTTATTATTGGAACAAGAGGTAGCGATTTGGCTTTGTGGCAAGCTAACCATGTGAAAGATCGTTTAGCTACAATTGGCGTACAAGCAGAGCTTAAAGTTATTAAAACACAGGGAGATAATATACAGCATCTTCGTTTAGATAAATTAGAAGGCAAGGGTTTTTTTACGAAAGAATTGGAAGAAGAACTGCTTGCTGAAAAAATCGACATTGCCGTACATTCGCACAAAGATCTTCCTACTGCAAATCCACCCGGATTAAGAATTGCAGCGGTATCTGAAAGAGAAGATCCTTCAGAATTATTGATTATTCTGAAAGATTGCGTTGATCTTAAGAAAAGATTATCCGTTAAACATAACGCCATTGTTGGCACTTCCTCCAATCGGCGGAAAGCACAGTTGTTGGCTTTCAGACCGGATTTGGAAATCGAAGATTTACGAGGTAATGTAAATACTCGTTTACAAAAGTTGCGTGATGAAAAATATGATGCTATCATGTTGGCAAAAGCGGGTGTTGAACGTTTGAAATTAGATTTAAGCGAGTTTCATGTGGAAATCATACCTCCAACGGAAATTATTCCGGCTCCCGCTCAGGGAGTTTTAGCTATTCAAATTCGTGAATCCGATCATACATTGTATGAAGTTTTGCAAAAACTGCATCAAAAAGATGTGGCTGAAACTATAGGAGTAGAGCGTAAAGTCCTTAACCTTTTTGAAGGAGGATGTCATATGCCATTAGGTTGTTACTGTCGGAAAACTACAACCGGTTATGAAGTTTGGACTGCAAAAGCTAAAGACGGAGAAAGCTTTCCTACACGTTTATATCTTAAAGCGGAAAGTGCTGCTGGCTTGGCAGAAGAGATTGTAGAGAAATTTGATCCGGATAGGAAATTGCCAAGTTCCGTTTTTATCACCCGTGAACTTGCTGACACCTCTTTTCTGAAGCGGTCCTTGGAACAACATCATATAAAAGTTGAAGGGCGATCGCTCATTAAAATTTTTTCCATTATAAATACCTTGGATCCATATATACTCAAATATGTTCGATGGGTATTTTTTAGTAGTAAAAATGGAATCGAAAATTTTTTCAAGCTTAAACCGAGACTTAGTAAACATGTGCAATATGCCGTAGTTGGTCGGGGTTCCGAAGAAGCTTTAAGAAGCCATGGGATTATACCTGCGTTCACTGGAGAAGCCGAGGGGATTGAAATGGAAAAAGTGGGAGATGCCTTCGCCCAAGTAGCAGCAGGTTCTACAGTACTATTTCCTCGCGCAAAAGGCTCGCTGCAAACCATTCAAAGTCGGCTAACTGCCGATACGAAGGTTATTGATTTACCGGTTTATGAAACGCGTATTGATGAACAGGTAGAAGGCTCGGGAGCGGATGTCCTAATCTTTACTAGTCCAACCAATGTTGAAGCCTACTTTAAAGATAACTTGGTAGAGCCGGGGCAGAAAGTGATCAGTATCGGTAACTCTACAGGAAAAAAGCTCGAGGAGATAGGAGTTCAATACACATTGCCTTTCTCACCTGACGAGCTGGGGTTGGCAGAAGCAGTTTTTGCACTGAATTACAGTAAGGGAAAGCCGACGAAAAATGATTCATCAGGAACTGTCACCCCATTGCTATAATATGTTTTGCTACTTCAATCGCACATTTTCATGCTTATCTTTGTAACAAGAAAAATCTCAAAAGCTTCGTGTACGAGCACCTCCCTTTTTCTTTCGAAAATACCTGGTGTTTAGCTTGTAAAGCTACGAGATTTGTCTTGAGAGATTAAGATTAAAAAAAAGAAAATGATTTATCGACAACGTAGATTACGTAAAAATCCAATTGTGAGGGAGATGGTGGCAGAAACTCATCTGTCAAAGGATATGTTTATATATCCTTATTTTATCGTTCCAGGAAATCAAATAAAACATGCCTTGCCCTCCTTACCGGGTATACACCATTTTTCTATTGATAAACTGATAGAGGACGTAGCAATTGGATTGAAACTGGGCGTTAATAAAATCATGCTTTTTGGGGTTGGAGAAGAGAAGAGTGCGGATGCACACACGGCTTATGATCGCCATGGGCTGGTTCCTAAAGCCATCAGAGCACTTCGAGAAGCTTTTGGTGAAGATCTATATATTGTAACGGATGTCTGTGTATGTTCTTACACGACACACGGACACTGTGGGATTTTAGAACATGATTATGTTCAGAATGATGCCACCATCGACGTGTTAACAAAAATGTCACTTGCGCATGCGGAGGCCGGGGCGGATATGTTAGCTCCTTCCGATATGATGGACGGCAGAATTAGTGCAATCAGAAAGGCACTGGATGAAAATAACCAGGTAAACGTAGCGATTATGTCGCATGCAACAAAATTTGCTTCCTCTTATTATGGTCCATTCAGGGAAGCAGCAGATTGTGCTCCAAGCAAAGGAGATCGAAAGGCTTATCAGATGGATTTCAGAAATCCTAATGAGGCATTAAGAGAAGCCTTTTTAGATGAGCAAGAGGGCGCTGATGTGCTAATGATTAAACCGGCTTTAGCTTATCTGGATGTTATTAGTAGGATCAAGGATGAAACCACTTTGCCTTTGGCATGCTATAATGTTTCAGGCGAATTTGCAATGGTTAAAGCAGCTGCGCAAAACGGCTGGATAGACGAGCAAAAAATTGTAATGGAAACCATGTATGCTTTTGCTCGTGCGGGTGCTCGTATAATTACCACTTATCATATTAGAGATATGGTAGAGCAGCAGTGGATTTAATGGAATGTTGAGTAGTTAAATAGGGAAGTAGTTAAGTGGTTAAGAATGATGAATACCCCACTTAACGTTTTAACGACTCTACTACTTAACGTCTAGACAACTCAACTATTTAACGTTTCAACAAATAACGAACATGTTAGATTCCATAAAAAAAATGTTTTCGGGAAATGAGGAAGAGGTACGGGTGGCCGGGTCTAAAGCAGACATATCGCGCGAGAAGTCTGCAATTTTGTTTGAGAAAGCAAAAAAGTACTTTCCAGGTGGCGTAAATTCGCCTGTGCGGGCTTTTAAATCGGTATACGGCACCCCTTTATTCATTGAGAAAGGCAATGGATGTTTTTTGTGGGACGCTGATGGAAATCAGTTTATAGATTTCTGTTGCTCTTGGGGTCCGCTTATTCTTGGCCATAATCATCCCAAAATAAGGGAAGCCGTCATTTCTACACTCCAGCATGGGCTGAGTTTTGGAGCACCAACAGCCTTGGAAAATGAATTAGCAGAGTTAATTCTTAAAAATAATAAATATATCCAAAAGCTACGATTTGTCAGTTCCGGTACAGAGGCTGTTATGTCGGCCATCCGTTTGGCTAGGGGCTATACCAAAAGGGATAAGATCATTAAATTTGAGGGCTGTTACCATGGGCATTCGGATTCTTTATTGGTAAAAGCTGGCTCTGGATTGGTAACTTTTGGTGAGACTTCCTCTTTAGGTGTGCCTAAAGCATTTGCCGATGAAACAGTGGTAATCGGCTTGAACGATAAAGAGGCTTTGGAACGTGCTTTTGCTGAATTTAAAGAAGAAATTGCAGCTGTTATTATTGAGGGAATCCCTGCAAATAACGGCTTATTGATGCAGAATAAAGAATATATCGAATTTCTGCGTAAGATAACAAGCGATCACGGGAGTTTACTTATTTTTGATGAAGTGATTACCGGTTTTCGTCTGGGATTTGAAGGCGCAGCGGCTTATTACGACGTGCATCCGGATATTATAACCTACGGAAAAATAATTGGGGGAGGGATGCCTGTTGGCGCTTATGGATCCTCGGAGGAAATTATGGGCTATATTTCACCGGACGGCGGCGTTTACCAGGCAGGCACCTTATCCGGCAATCCAGTTGCGATGGCTGCGGGGATTGCACAGCTAAGCGAACTGAATAAACCCGGATTTTATAAAGAATTAAATAAGAAGGCAGCTGAATTTTCAGCTTCCATACAACGATATGCAAGCGCAAAAAATTATAAGGTACGTGTGTTTAACGTAGGGTCTATATTTTGGATTGCCTTTACTGATAAAGATAATATCCAGGCCGCATCTGATATTGAAGCAGAAAGCATGGATAAATATAAGGTAATGCATCGGGAATTGCTGAATAGAGGTGTCTACCTCGGACCTTCGGGCTATGAGGTTGGTTTTGTTTCGGCTGCCCATTCGAAAATAGAACTAGAGAAAGCGAAAAGGGCTATATTTGAAAGCTTGGATGTGGTGTTTAAGTAGGTGTTAGGACTTAGGTATTAGCTTTTAGCTTATAAGCTTGAATTAGCTAACAACTAACAACTAACAACTAACAACTAATTAGGTATGCGAAAGCCATTGTTTTTATTTTATTTTCTTGTCTTCTATGCAATAGCGCAGATTGTATGGTGGGGAATGCTTTTAATGGAACTGGAGCCATTACGAAAAGGCATGGTGATAGGTGAGGGGTTTATTTTTATGACCATCTTTTTGGTGGGTGCTATTAAGCTGAAAAGAGCTTTCGTACACGAGCATAAAACACATAAACAACAACATAACTTTCTTCTTTCCGTTACACACGAGCTAAAGTCGCCCTTAGCTTCAATTAAATTGTATATACAAACCATATTAAAACGTGATCTGAATAAAGAGCAACGGGATCAATTCCTATCAAATTCTCTAAAAGATATTGAGCGTCTAGACGATTTAGTGGAAAATGTGCTGCTAGCAACTAAACTGGAAAGTGTAGGCAAAAGTATTCCAAAAGAGGAATTTGATTTTTCTGAGCTGACCGGACGAATAGCTGATCGATTGCAGGTACATTCCTGCACCTCCCAGATTATTAAAACGGATATTCAGCCAAACATTTTTTTTGTCGGTGATAAGCTGGCTATCACTTCAGTTGTCACCAATTTAATTGAGAATGCTATCAAATATTCGCCACCGTGTGCACATGTTAATGTGCGACTGTATAAACAAGATGGGCAGATACGGTTCTCAGTGGCTGATTTAGGAATAGGCATTAATGATGAGGAAAAAAAACGTATTTTTAATAAATTTTATCGTGTAGGGAGTGAAGATACCCGTAAAACTAAAGGTACGGGATTAGGGTTATACATTGTAAAATCAGTATTAGATAAACACAACGCCCAAATTAAAGTATTAAATAACACTCCTACAGGGAGCATTTTTGATGTAACATTTAATTGATTATGCAAGCAAAACAACGCATACTTCTCGTAGAAGATGAAGAGCACTTGCTCGAAGCCATCAAGTTGAATCTTGAATTGGAAGGATATAAAGTAACTACTGCTACAGATGGAAAAAAGGCACTTAAAAAGTTCAAGGAAGAACGATTTAATTTGATCATCCTTGATGTCATGATACCGGAAATTGATGGATTCCAAGTTGCTGAGACTATTCGACTGGAAAATACAGAAGTGCCCATTATGTTCCTCACGGCCAAGAATACAAGCGAAGATCGTATTACCGGTTTAAAAAAAGGTGCTGATGATTATCTAGTTAAACCTTTTAACCTGGAAGAACTTATCCTTCGAGTGGGCAATTTAGTGAGAAGAGGCATGAAAGGTGACGACCTGAAAGAGTTAAATTCTTATCAAATCGGCGACAAAACGATTTATTTCAACTCGTTCGAGTTACACCACGCCGACGGAACGATTACCGCTTTAACAAAAAAAGAAACGATGCTCCTTAAGTTATTAATCGAGCGAAGAAATGAAGCCGTGTCCCGCGAGCAGATTTTAGAAACCGTTTGGAATTACGATGTGTATCCTTCAACACGCACTATCGATAACTTTATTTTGACCTTCCGTAAGTATTTTGAGCCAGATCAGAAAAACCCGATCTATTTCCACTCGATCAGAGGTGTTGGTTATAAGTTTACCGATAACAAGACACATTAGCCTATGATGACTTCAAAAGCTCGACTAGGTGTTATCGTGCTTGCTTTATTGCTATTAGCCTATACGGTGTATGCAAAGACATACCAATTGACAGCCTTAATGGTTTGTTTGATCGGCTATACGATATGGAGTTACTATAGAGAAGGTACTGTACTCTTGGCTTCTGAGGCTTTTAAGAAGAAACAATATGATTTAGCGCGTAACCTTTTGGCCGATATCAAGAATCCTGATCATCTGCGGAAGAGGAGACGAAATTACTATGAATTTATCAGCGGTAGCTTGGATCTGCAATTACTTAATTATGATAGCGCGGAAAGACATTTCCAAATTGCCAGTAGATTGCCTTTTCGACGGAAAAGTGATAAGGCACTGATTTTTGTAAACCTGGCGAATATCAACTTAATGAAGAAAGACTATGATCGGGTGAAGACGTATCTGGAAAAGGTGAAGGAATTGGAAGTGAGTAGTCGAATTGCCCAGATTGTAAATAGAATAGAAAACGAAATACCAAAATAACGTGACCACAGCTATAAAAGATAGTTTATTTATCAGAGCTGCTTTTTCGCAGCCAACAGAACGCCCCCCGGTATGGATGATGCGGCAAGCGGGCAGATTTATGAAAGAATACTGGGATATAAAAAATAAATATTCTTTCTTGGAAATGTGTAAGACGCCTGAAATAGCGGCGGATGTAACCATGCTGCCTGTCGATTTGTTGGGAATTGATGCAGCTATTCTTTTTTCAGATATATTGGTAACGGCGGAAGCGATGGGCGGTGAATTGAGTTTTACGCAGGGAGTGGGGCCTAAATTTGCAAATCCGGTACGAAATGAAAGCGATATCGATGCCTTGCAAACCGACGTCGCGGATAAACTACAATATGTAGCTGATGCTATTCAGGTTATCCAACAACGACTTAATGGAGCAATTCCTTTAATAGGCTTTGCCGGGGCCCCTTTTACGGTTCTAAGTTATTTAATCGAGGGTGGATCATCCAAAGATTTTAAGCTTACTAAGCTTTTTTTGAACAACCAGCCGGAATTAGCCCACAAATTATTAAAGAAGATTGCTGATGTGACGGTTACTTATCTGAACATGCAGATAAAGGCCGGAGTGAATGCGTTGCAGCTATTTGACAGTTGGGCACTTGCATTATCATGGGATGATTATAGCGAATTTTCTCACCAATATAATGCTGGAATTATTGCGCAACTTGATCGAAAAGATATACCGGTTATTTCTTTCTGTAAGGGAAGTTCGGTGTTTGCACCACTTATGGCCGAGGCGAAACCGGATGTGATCTCGGTCGACTGGAACGCAGACTTGAAACAAATAAAAAACAATTTGCCGAAAGGAATAGCCGTACAGGGTAACTTAGATCCCTTTATCTTATATGCTGACAAAGCGGTAATAAAGAAAAAAATTTTACATCTCTTCGAACGTATGCGTGGTGAAGAAGGTTTTATCTTCAATTTAGGACATGGCATCATGCCGGATATTCCTTTTGATAACGTAAAGTATGCAATTGATGTAGTAAAGGAGTTTAGGTATTAAGTTTTTTGTTGTCTGTTGTTGGTTATTTGTTATTCGTCCTAGATTTGATATTCTGGTTTAATCATTATCATAAAAGACATACATTTCTAACAACTAATAACTAACAACTAATAACGGAAAAATGTATTTATACGCAAAGGCTGTACATATTATCTTTGTTGTCTGCTGGATGGCGGGCCTATTTTATATGGTCAGGCTATTTATTTACCATACAGAAGCAAAACAGCAGTCTGAAAATGAGTACCGCATTTTACATAAGCAGTTCGTTTTGATGGAACGCAAGTTGTGGTGGATTATCGCTACTCCATCTATGTATTTAACCATTATTGCTGCAGCGGTGATGATGCACCTGAATCCGGCTTGGTGGTCTCAACCGTGGATGCATGTCAAACTTACTTTTGTTTTAGGATTGATTGTCTATCATTTTATTTGCCAACGAATTATGTTTCAGCTGGCGGGAGAAACGAGCAAGTGGACCTCCATTAAACTTAGATTATGGAATGAATTAGCAACGGTTTTATTATTTGCTATCGTTTTTACGGTGGTGCTAAAAAGCGCTATAAACTGGATATATGGCGTGGTAGGTCTGGTACTATTTGCTGTCATGCTGATGATAGCTGTTAAGATCTACAAGAAGATACGGGAAAAGAGCAATTAGCCTATTGGCTAATTGCTGCTATTTTTCTTTCGAGCATGGCGTACTGGTTACCTAAGTATTTTTCCATATCCATCTGTTTGTATTTTTTGGAATTGTCTAGCATAGCATTCAAGAGGCCCATGCCTAAGCGAATATTACGTTCGTCTATAACATTTGGTTTATCTTTTGCGATTGCTAAATTATAATTGAGCTGCTCTATAATATAGTCGCCATTTCTTTTCATAAGCTCATTTGCTTTATTTTTTTCGTTTACTTCATATAAGGTATCCGATATAAAATAATAGTCAATCGCTTGATTCATACTTAAAACCTGTTTTGGAAGTACCTCTAGACACTTATTGACGACATCTTTGGCTTTTGCTTTTTGATCAACTTCCAGGAGCTCTCGAGATAAAATATTAAAATTGTTCGTGTATTGCGGAACGATGTTCCGGGTAAGGGGATCTAAGTAATTTAACTTATTCACATTCGCCCAGTTATATCGATGCATCAAGTTATGATACATAGCCCACCTATTGGTGTGCTGCGTATCGACCGGAGCCTTGGCAGTTGCTTTGGTGTTGGTTTTAGCTAAGTCTACCGGCATTAATCGGTATAACAGTCCTTCGTTTACGAGGTATTTGTCCAATCCCAGGGTTTCACTTGGTGGAATTTTGACAAAATAAATGGGACGCTTCCACGCATTATTTTTCAAAAGATCCAAAATTGCTAAGTCACCACGGGTGATATAGTTACGATTGAAATCCCATTCCATGCTATCGGTTATGAAGTCTTGCCAAGCTTTTGGTACCACCTTGTTTTTCATTACATCTTCCTTATTTACCATCAGCTTCATCTTCTTGGTAGGTAGAAAATTTTCTCCGGTGCGATCAGATTTGTCGTCGGGATGGTCCGACAACATAATGTCTAATAAATCTTTAATTTCCACCGGCTTGTCAATATGGTAATCCTCGTATACCAGATAGTCCCTTACACCTTTATCTACTTTTGCGGGTTCGATGTCTATAGGCAAGGGCGCTGAATTGTTGATCCTTTTGCGCATCTGCTTTAAATACCAATCAGAATTCAGATAGCCAATATTAACGATCCTGACATCCGGACGAATTCCTTCTACCTCTTGTGCATACCAAATAGGGAAGGTGTCGTTATCACCATAAGTAAATAAAATGGCATTTGGTTCACAAGATGCAAGATAATTGCGCGCATATAGATCTCTAGTTGTATACTTTTCCGATCGATCGTGATCATCCCAGCCCTGGTATAATAATAAAAACGGAACGGCGAGTAGACAGAGGAGCGTTGTTGAGAAAACCAACGATCGTTTCTTAGCTAGACTAGTCAATGCAATAACGCCAAGGCCAATCCAGATAGCGAAAGCGTAGAAAGCCCCTACATAAGCATAATCACGTTCGCGTGGTTGCAGAGGTGTGTCGTTTAAATAAAGAACGATTGCCAATCCAGTGAAAAAGAAAAGAAGCAATACGATACTCATATCTTTTCTATTATGCTGATAGTGCCACCCTAAACCAATTAAGCCCAGTAGTAGTGGAAGAAAATAAAAGTGATTGCGAGACGGATCTTGCTTAACAGATGACGGTAAATCATATTGGCCTCCTAAACGCATATGATCGATCGCTTTAATTCCGCTCAGCCAATTTCCATCCGTAAGATTGCCGAATTGTCCCGATTCGTCGTTTTGCCTTCCAACAAAATTCCACATAAAATAACGCCAGAACATAACGCCTGCTTGATAGCTTGTGAAAAACTGCAAATTGCTCCAAAACGTTGGACGTTCATTTTCTGCTAAACGAAGCCAATGTTTGTAAAAATCGCTATCCTTTTGGCTGTGCACGCGTGGGAATAATGTCGTGCGATCATAGGTATATTCTGATTTATGTCCTACAATGGTGTATTTCTCGGCGTCTTTTCTATAAATCGGTGCTCCGTTTTCTACGGCGATCGGGTTGGAATCAAAATACTGACCTACGATTAATGGGCTGCGAGGGTATTGATCACGCGTTACGTATTCTAGGAAGGAGAAAATGTTGTCGGGATGATTATTATTGAGCGAAGGATTGGCTGTCCCTCTAACAAATACCATAACGAAGGAGCTATATCCAAAGAGCACAAAGCAAAAACAAAGTAGTATCAAATTTAGTTGAGCCTTATTGTATTTAATGGAATAGCGAATGCCAAGAATGATTGCTGTAACCAATAATATAATAAAGGTGAAGATGCCACTTCCGAACCCAAGTCCTAAGGTGTTGACGAAGAAAACATCAAATTGTGCGACCGCTTTAATTAAATATTGTATGACACCCCATAAAATAGCGCCTAGTAGAAGAAAGCTAATACCGAGCTGTTTAATAATTCCTCTTGTCGTAATTTGCTTTGCGTTCTTGAAGTAAATTACCAGGGTAAGTACGGGAATAGTTAATAAGTTTAGTAAATGTACTCCGATGGATAGCCCAATAATATAGGCGATTAAGACAATCCACTTTGATGACCTTACTTCATGTGCGTGGTTTTCCCACTTCAAAATAAGCCAGAACAAAATCGCCGTGCATAAAGAAGACAAAGCATATACTTCGCTTTCCACCGCCGAAAACCAGAAGCTGTCTGAAAAAGCAAAGGCCAGAGAACCTACTATACCAGCTCCTAAAAGCTTGACTGTGATTAGCAGAGATAGTGAATGGTCTTCAGTAACAAGTATTTTTTTCGCCAATGAGGTAATAGTCCAGAACAAGAACAACACCGTAAGGCCGCTGCAAACAGCAGAACCTGTATTCATCCAGTAAGCCAGTGATGTTTTGTCGCCCAATGCAAGGTTGGAAAAAATATTTTGCAACATTAGGAAGAGGGGTGCTCCAGACTGGTGTACAATCTCCAGTTTATAAGCAGCGGCGATAAATTCGCCACAATCCCAAAAACTAACGGTTGGCTCTTTAGTAAGAAAGTAGATGAAGGTCGCAATAAATGCGCATAGCCAACCAATAAGATCGTTCAACTTTTTGTAGGTCTTCTCCATAATAAGGCGTTTTGTTAGCTAAAATTAACGGAGAAAATGTTAAAAGTGTCGGGCGAAATGTTAAATATATGAATGTATACGTTTTTGTTACGATAACGTCTCTTTGATTCGTTGTGGAAGGCTGTTATAAACGAGTTCGTAACTATGGTCGATGAGTTCTGTAAGCTGCTTAAAGGAGAGCTCCCCGTTTGCTTGTACTGTGTTCCAGTGTTTTTTATTCATATGATAACCGGGAAGAACACTTGAGGGATACTGTTCTCGTAACTCAATAGCTCGTTCGGGATCACATTTTACGTTAAAAGATAATGGTTGTGCATCAAGGCCAGTCAAAAGAAAGACTTTTTCTCCGACTTTAAAAACTAGCGTGTCCGGACCAAAGGGGAATCCTTCCGTCACTCCTCTTTTGCTTAGGCAATATGTCCTTAGTTCTTCGATGTTCATTTTTTTAAGTAAAAATTCAAAATTCAAAATTCAAAATTCAAAATTCAAAAATTTAGGTTAACACCTAACACCTAACACCTAACACCTAATAACCAATAACTAATACAATATCGTAAACTTCATATCCAGCGGGTTGAAGAATTTGAGTAGATCGTTTATGAGCTCGTCACCGTATTTCACATAGAGTAATCCAAAATTCTCCACCCGCTCTTGAAGTCCACCATTTGGAAAAAATTTCTCCTTTATTTTGTCTATCTGTGATACAGCGTCTTCAAAGTTCAGTTTATCTGCTTTAACAAATTTCTTTTCGAGGTTATTGATTGCTTTACATAACCTGGTTTTTATAGCCTCTGCACTGGGACGTAAGGTAGGATCAATCTTAGTGGCTCTTTCTTTAATACGTTCAAATATAGCTTCCATCTCAAGCCACTCATCATTTAAATTAAGGCGATGTTTTGAATGTATACGTACATATTCTCTTTTTAACTCGTTTGCGTCGCGAAAGAGACTTTTAAATGTTAAATTGAGCCTAAAAATTTTATAGTCGAGATGCTCATTAGATACGATTGCAGAGTTACGAGGAAGTAGAATGGGAAAGTCCACCTTATAATGATCGAAATTACTCTTTAATTGCAACCAGTACACAATTTCTGCACCGCCGCCGATATAACAGAGATTAGGCAAAACAACTTCCTGATAGAGCGGCCGCATCACCACGTTTGGGCTGAAACGCTCAGGGTGGTTTTCAATTTCTTTTACTAATTCTTCCTTTGAGAAAAATAAATTATGGTGCAATACCTCAAAATCGCCTGATGTTGTTTGAACGATCCGTTCCCGGTACTCTTCCGTCAAGTAAAAAAAATTAATCTCTCGGGCATGAACTTGCGTTTCGAAACCAGCTTTCTCTAAGGCTTCCGTTGTACGTGTAATATTGTGGTAACTACGTTGTTCTAGAATATCTTCTTTGATATAGGGAGCGAAAAGCGTTTTTAAGTCGCGATGATCAGCATCCATTACAACCAGCCCGTGTTTTCCGAACAAACCGTTCACTAAATAGCGGGTAGCGTCAGCCAAGTTGGTATGTTGCAAGTACGCTTCTTCAACCAGCCTGGCTAGCTTATCTGAATTGTGACTTAAGCCAAGTAATTTTTGGTATTTCTTCACGGTACGTGCCATGGATAGTGTTTCCATTCGACCCGTGGCAGCCTGAGCAGGGATGTCCCATTTAATCAATTCGCCCTGCAATTGGGTGTGGTTAATCTCAGCGAAGTCGTGGTCTTCTGTCGCCATCCAATAAATAGGAACAAAATGGTAGTCAGGGAACTTTTCTTTTAATTGCTTGCACAACTTGATCGTACTGACAATTTTGAAGATAAAGTACAAAGGACCGGTGAAAATGTTTAGCTGATGTCCGGTGGTTATCGTAAAAGTGTTCGCTTCTTCCAGTAGGTTGATGTTGTTTTTAACTTCTAATGGAAGATTGTGGAAAGCGCTATATTGATCTCTGAGTGTATTTACCAATACCTTGCGGTTAGTCCGATTCGCTTTCTTCTGATTAATTTGCTTTTCAAAACCAGCAATATCCGGACTGTTGCCCAAGAAGGGTGTTAGTTTTTTATCTTGTGCTATATACGCTAAGAGCGTTTCGGAAAAACTATTGGTATCGCTGTAATTAATATAACTTGCTTTCATGTTTTATATAGGCTTTCAGCAATCAGCCGTCGGCAATCACATAATATAGCTACAATAATAACTTATAAAACCGATTGTTTTCGTCCTTTTATCGTCAATTTAATAAATCCTTAGGATTTGACGGTTCCGTAAAGATCAAAGTCCTCAGCTCTATCGATGTGAACATCAACAAATCTCCCCACAGCCGCATAATTGTTATTTGCTGCAATCAATACTTCGTTGTCTACTTCCGGCGAGTCATATTCTGTGCGGCCAATGAAATATCCCTCTTCTACTCGGTCGATCAGGACCTTATACGTATTTCCGACTTTCTCTTGGTTAATTTCGTAAGATATACCCTGTTGAATTTCCATAATTTGCTCCACTCGCGATTCCTTTTCTTCCTGAGGTACATCATCAACTAAAGAGAAAGCATGCGTTTTTTCCTCATGAGAGTAGGTAAAGCAGCCTAAACGATCGAATCGAGTACGTTCGACCCATTCCATCATTTCAGCAAAATCTTGTTCTGTTTCTCCCGGGTAGCCACAGATTAACGTGGTACGAAGCGCAATATTCGGTACTTTGTCGCGAATTGCATTTACCAAGTCGATCGTTTTTTGTTTGGTAATTCCCCTGCGCATGGATTTTAGCATATTATCAGCAATGTGTTGCAAAGGCATATCTAAGTAATTGCAAATATTTTGCCTTTCATTCATCACATCCAATACATCCATCGGAAAACCTGACGGATAGGCGTATTGCAAACGTATCCATTCAATACCTTCCACATCGGATAAGTTTCTTAAGAGATCCGCTAAGTTTCTTTTTCCGTATAAGTCCAAACCATAATAGGTCAAATCTTGCGCGATTAGTATAAGCTCTTTTGTGCCGTTTTTTGCCAGGTGTTTCGCTTCGCTAACTAAATCCTCGATGGGTTTCGATATATGTTTTCCACGCATTAAAGGAATAGCACAAAAGGAGCAGGGGCGATTACAACCTTCGGCGATTTTAAAATAGGCATAATGCGAAGGGGTTGTTAACATCCGCTCACCCAATAGCTCGTGCTTATAATCGGCGCCTACACTTGCTAATAGCTGCTGTAAATCGTTGGTTCCGAAATAGGCATCCACATTCGGGATTTCCGTTTCCAGTTCAGGTTTATACCGTTCTGACAAGCAGCCCGTTACAATCACTTTTTCCAGCTTGCCTTCTTCCTTCAACGCACTGTATTGCAGAATGGTATCGATAGATTCTTGTTTGGCATTATCGATAAATCCACAAGTATTGATAACGACAATGTCGTTTTTAGAAATATTATTAGCCTCATGCACAACTTCCATCTGATTACTACGAAGTTGCCCCATAAGCACTTCACTATCGTGAATGTTTTTTGAACAACCCAGTGTGATGACATTGACACGTGGTTTTGATGTTAAGTTGTTTATTTTTTTTGTTCTCATTCTTCTACTATCCCTATTTAAAAAGGGAATCCACAAATTCTTTTTTATTAAATAATTGCAAATCGTTTATTCCTTCGCCGACACCGATGTATTTTACCGGTATTTTAAATTGATCCGAAATCCCGATGACAACGCCGCCTTTGGCAGTTCCATCAAGTTTTGTCAATGCTAATGCGTTGACATCAGTTGCTTGGGTAAATTGTTTGCATTGTTCGATGGCATTTTGCCCGGTGGATGCGTCAAGTACAAGTAGTATTTCGTGCGGTGCACCCGGTACCACTTTTTTCATCACGTTTTTGATCTTCGTCAGCTCATTCATTAAGGCAAGCTTATTATGCAAACGCCCGGCAGTATCAATAATAGCGACATCCTCTTGATTTGCTACCGCTGATTGGATGGTGTCAAAAGCCACGGAAGCGGGATCAGAGCCCATGGCCTGTGCAACGACGCGAACGCCCACTCTTTCTCCCCACAGTTTTATTTGATCGACTGCGGCCGCCCTAAAGGTATCGGCAGCACCCAAGACGACCTTATTCCCTGCTTGTTTCAGTTTATGTGCGAGTTTTCCAATGGTTGTAGTTTTACCAACACCATTTACACCAACAACCATAATAACATAAGGCTTATGGTTGCCGTATTCAAAATTCTCGAAATCGTTGCTGTTGTTTTCGGCTAATAACTCTTGTATTTCTTCCCGTAGAATTCCGTTTAGTTCCGAAGTATTGATGTATTTATCGCGGGCTACCCGGTCTTCAATGCGCTCGATTATTTTCAAGGTGGTGGTAACACCTACATCTGAGGTAACTAGCACTTCTTCCAGATCGTCCAATACTTCTTCATCAACGGTTGATTTCCCTACCACTGCTTTTGTGATTTTCGTAAAGAAACCCTCCTTGGTTTTTTCTAAGCCTTTATCCAGCGCTTCCTGCGCTTCCGGGGTCTGCTCTTTCTTCTTGAAAAAATCGAATAATCCCATAATATTAAGATGCCAGAATCTAGTTTTTGTTGGTAAAGGTACTAAATTGACCGTAATTTATTGTTTGCTCAGTATCAAGATCTCAGCTTTCCGCTAAATGGTGATGACGTGCCGGCCAATAGCCCATCATTGATAAAGGACGGTAACAAAAAAAGCCCTTCCAATATGTTATCGGAACGGCTTTTTTATTTCTCAACTTAATAAATTAAGCGTTGCTTTCGGCAACAATCTCTTTTGCAGCTTCCACTGCATCCTTGATATGATCGTTGTGAGCAATTAATTCTTTAAAAGTATAAGCACCTGTTTTCGGTGATCTAACCGCAGTAATTACTTTCGTGTAATCTTTACCTTTACCGGTTTTAAGGGTTGCAACGGTTTTCTTAGCCATTTTCTTTTATTTTTATGCTCTTTCGAGCTGTTGTTATCAAAGATTTATTTAATCTCTTTATGAACGGTTACTTTTTTAAGTACAGGGTTGTATTTTTTCAACTCTAAGCGTTCAGTAGTGTTTTTCTTATTCTTGGTGGAAATATAACGAGACATTCCCGGTAAACCACTTTCTTTATGTTCAGTGCACTCTAAGATTACTTGAACTCTATTACCTTTTTTAGCCATTGTTATTTGTCTTAATGCCGCAATTCTGCGGGATATTTTTTAACAGGATCGATAGATCACTATGCGTGATAACGTAGGAACTAAACGTATCCTTTTTTTATGAACTTATTAATAACTGCAGTAATACCATTTTTGTTGATGGTTTTGATTGCAGAAGTTGAAACTTTCAACGTAATCCAACGGTTTTCTTCCGGGATAAAGAACCTTTTAGTTTGAAGGTTTGGGTAAAATTTACGTTTGGTTTTAACGTTTGAGTTAGAAACGTTATATCCATTCATTGCTGCTTTACCGGTTAAATCACAAATTCTTGACATGACTATATGATGTTCGTTCTATTTTAAAAAACAATTTTCTCAAAGAGTTTGCAAATATCTGAAAATGTTTTTTCTTATGCAAGTGTTTTTTAAAGGATTATAAAAAAAGCAGTTCATCATTGCCACCGTCCAAATAGATGATTGCATTAGGATATGAAGAGATTCGTCGGCTACCCGTATTTTATAGGTATTAGCACCATAGCTATCATACGGTAACGTGAAGTTATTGAATAAAATCCAAATATTCAACAGATTGATAATGTCGCCTGCTAACTATTTTCTGCCTTACATAAAAAGATACATAAATAATCGCTATGAAGTTCAGTAATCGAACAACACGATCCTGTTTACGCCGATAAATTCTAAACAAAAAAACGCTTACTGAAAGTAATTATTTCCGGTATTATTATTACTTTGCGAAAGGGCAATGCCTAGGAAATAAAACCTTATTTTAAACCATTATTGAATTATGAACGAACCGTTATCGGTTAAACCGACTACTACCAAAGGCTTATGGAAAGTTATTGGAGCCTCTTCACTGGGAACACTTATCGAATGGTATGATTTTTACATCTTTGGCAGTTTGGCCGTTATTATCTCGACGAAATTTTTTCCGGCAGATAATCCAACGGCGGCTTTCCTATCGACATTAGCGACCTTTGCAGCGGGGTTTGTTGTCAGACCTTTCGGGGCTCTCTTTTTTGGTAGGTTAGGCGATATGATCGGTAGGAAGTATACCTTTATGGTAACACTGCTGGTGATGGGCTTATCGACCGTGGCTATTGGATTAATCCCCGAATATAAAACCATTGGATTTTTAGCCCCCATTTTAATTTTACTACTTAGACTTTTACAGGGTTTGGCACTTGGCGGTGAGTATGGTGGAGCAGCTACTTATGTCGCGGAACATGCCGAGCCACATCGGAGGGGAGAAAGGACATCCTGGATACAGACAACAGCTTCTTTCGGCTTATTTATTTCCCTTGCTGTTATTTTGCTAACCCGCAAATGCATGTCCAATGAAGCGTTTATGGACTGGGGCTGGCGGATACCCTTTTTGATCTCGATATTAATGGTTATTGTGAGCTACTTTATCCGAAAGAATATGGATGAATCGCCCTTATTCAAAAAGGTAAAGGCGGAAGGTAAAACTTCTAAAAACCCACTTAAAGAGTCTTTTGGTCACCGATACAACTTTAAATTTGTGCTTTTGGCGCTGTTTGGAGCAGCGATGGGGCAGGGTGTGGTATTTTATACCGGACAATTTTATACACTTTCATTTTTGCAAAGAGTTTGCCACGTCGATTTTGACCAAACAAACTATATATTAGGTATCGCTATTTTTTTAGGTACAGGACTCTTTATCTTTTTTGGTTGGTTATCCGATAAAATTGGTCGAAAGATTGTAATGATGACCGGGATGCTACTGGCTATTCTTACCTATCGGCCAATTTTCGATAAATTGTATCAGTTAGCAGATGTAGGAGAAAAAAAGGAACAAATAGATGCGTTGAAAAATACAATGAAGAGAGAGCCTGTACCGGATGGGGATTTCGGCGCAAAAGAGAGGTTGGTTACTACAATACACAGAGTGTATGAGGATGGCACACAGAAGGATGAAATTAGCAGACAGTACGTGGATCCTATCGATGGCCATATTATTCATCGAGAGGATGTTGTTTCTATTAAATTGGTCACAAAGGATATGTGGATAGCGATTGGACTCATATTTTTGCAGGTTTTATATGTTACCATGGTATATGGTCCAATCGCTGCCTTTTTGGTGGAGATGTTTCCTGTAAAAATCCGCTATACCTCCATGTCTTTACCTTATCATATAGGAAATGGTGTTTTTGGTGGATTGATGCCTACTGTCGCGACTTATCTGGTTGCGAAAGCTCAATCTGCTAACGATGCTGCGCAGGCAGCCGGAAAAGCATTGCCTTTTGACAAACCGTATTTAGAAGGACTTTGGTATCCTATTATTATCATAGGAGTGAGCTTCCTTATTGGGATTGTCTATTTATCGAATAAAAAGACCGAGTAGTTGTTTTTGTTAATCTAATTAGCTATGCGTTACATAAAAAAATATTTAGGTGTTCTTTGGATCGTGCTTGCCGTTGTTTCGGGCTATTATTTAATAGTAAGTCAGGCTATCCCCCAATTTCAAAGTGAAAAACCCGAAGACTTGGTGCCGGCGATTGTTTATACCTTTGTGTTAATGCCGATTATAAGTGGTGGATTGCTTGTGTTCGGATGGTACGCCTTACTCGGAGAGTACGACGATTAGTCGGCTCGTTTTTCCCTTTTCTGTTATTTCAAAATGTGCTTGGCTGAATATAAATAATAATTGGCCGAATCGGATAACTGCTTGATTAAATTGTACATAGTCCCTTGGAAAGGGCAACAAAGATTATTAACTTGGGTGCAAAAAATCAAATATATTTAAAAAGCTAACCGTTTAGAATGCAAAAGGTAGTTCCTGATTCTTTCCATTCTAATCACGCACTAAGGGAATAAACGATAAACTAAACTAAATTAATAACCAATGAATTTAAAAGTTAGGTCATTTGAGGATTACAAGGAAACGTACAAAAAGAGCGTCGAGCGGCCGGAGGAATTTTGGTCAGGCATAGCAGAAGAGTTTAAATGGCGTAAAAAGTGGGATAAAGTATTAAGCTGGGATTTTAAAGGTCCGGATGTTAGGTGGTTTGAAGGTGGGAAATTGAATATTACCGAGAACTGTTTGGATCGTCATATCCAAGAGTTGGGAGATAAACCCGCTATTATTTGGGAACCGAACGATCCGAACGAAAATTATCGTATATTAAGTTATAAACAATTACTTTTCAATGTTGAGCAGTTTGCCAACGTATTAAAAAACAACGACATTGTTAAGGGCGATCGCGTCTGTATCTACCTCCCTATGGTGCCTGAGCTAGCAATTGCCGTATTGGCGTGTGCTCGTATTGGAGCAGTTCATTCGGTTGTTTTTGGTGGATTTTCTGCTCAATCTATTGCTGATCGGATCAATGATGCGCAATGTAAATTGGTGATTACCGCAGATGGCAGTTTTAGAGGCACAAAAGTAATTGAGTTAAAAGATATTGTAGATGATGCCTTGGGACAATGTAAATCAGTGGAAAGAGTGATCGTTCTGACGCGAACACGCACGCCCGTTTCGATGATAAAAGGCCGTGATGTATGGTGGGAAGACGAGATTAAAAAAGTGGAGACACAGGGCAACCCCCATTTTCCGGCAGAGGAGATGGATGCAGAAGATATGTTGTTCATATTGTATACATCCGGTTCAACGGGAAGCCCGAAAGGGGTGGTACATACATGCGGCGGCTATATGGTTTATACCGGCTATACTTTTGCAAATACTTTTCAGTATGAAAGGGGAGACGTGTATTTCTGTACGGCGGACATAGGCTGGATTACCGGACACTCCTATATCGTGTATGGCCCTTTGTCGCAGGGTGCCACCTCCTTAATGTTTGAGGGAATTCCCACCTATCCGGATGCGGGACGTCTTTGGGATATTGTTGAAAAGCACAGGGTTAATATTGTATACACGGCGCCAACTGCTATCCGTTCATTGATGGGTTTCGGAGACGAATATGTGGAGGGTAAAGACCTGAGCAGCATTAAAACCCTGGGATCGGTCGGTGAGCCCATTAATGAAGAAGCCTGGAAATGGTTCGATGAAAAAGTAGGTCATGGAAAAGCGCCTATCGTAGATACCTATTGGCAAACGGAGACGGGAGGTTTTATTATTAGTCCGATCGCAGGAATTACACCAACGGTACCGAGTTACGCCATGTTTCCGCAACCGGGTATACAATTGGCCTTAATGGACGAAAATGGGAGGGAAATAGAAGGGAATGATGTTAGCGGTAATCTATGCGTTAAATTCCCTTGGCCGGGCATGTTGCGAACAACATACGGCGATCATGAACGTTGTAGAAAAACCTATTTTGCTACTTACGAAAATATGTACTTTACAGGGGATGGTTGTTTGCGGGATAAGGATGGGTACTACCGTATTACCGGCCGTGTGGATGACGTACTGAATGTTTCGGGACATCGTATCGGAACGGCGGAGGTAGAAGATGCCATAAACCGTCACAGCGATGTAGTGGAATCAGCCGTTGTGGGGTATCCGCATGCAATTAAAGGACAAGGAATATATGCCTTTGTCGTTGCAGGAGATCATTTAAAAGATGCTGATTTAATGCGGGGAGATATTAATAAAACCGTTTCCCGTATCATTGGAGCCATCGCTAAACCGGAAAAAATCCAGTTTGTTACCGGGTTGCCAAAGACCAGATCAGGGAAGATCATGCGACGGATCCTTCGCAAAATTGCGGAAGGTGACACTTCAAATCTCGGTGATACGACTACTTTGTTAGATCCGGAAGTAGTTGAAGAAATAAAGAAAGGTGCGGAAGCCTTACGTGGATAGGTCAATAACCGTATTTTTAAGCAACGACTTTTGAAGTTGCTAAAACAATTTGTTTCTATGCTTGTTTAACTAGAAAAGAATAAAATTATTTACTTATTAAAAACTAGTCGAAATGAGCAATTTGAAGCTAAAAGGAATGTGGAACGAAGTTAAGGGTAAAGCAAAACAGGCTTATGCCGATTTAACCGATGATGATTTATTGTATGAAGAGGGGAAAGAAGATGAGTTAATAGGACGTTTGCAGAAGAAGACCGGAAAAACAAGAGATCAGGTGGTGGATTGGTTGAATAACCTGTAGGCTTTACGTTCAGTACTTTAAATAAGAGAGAGGATGGCAATAGATGTCATCCTCTCTTGTTATATATAGCCAGATGTTGGATTCCGTATTCGTTCCTAATAAAGGAACTATTTTTTTAATCAACTTTTTCTTGGCAAAAAGTTGAACAAAAGCCAAGGCTATGTAGGCTACCTTGCAACTGATTGCAAAAGCATTTACGGCGCATATTGGAGCCGTTTCACTTCCTCAATCCGCTTGGATATTGCAAGGTGAACGATTGTGCACATGCTTTGCTGCTCGTTGCGTCGGTATCCTCCAAGGTCATTCTTCCGGCACACAGGGGCACATTCCGCTAAAGATAATACGTCCGATTAAACGTAAAAGCTCTTTAAATATCGCCTAGAAATTTGCGGCTTGCATGTTGATGCACTCCCGCAACGAATAAAAGTGACTAAAAAAATAGTTCATTTTACCTTATTATGAGATCGGCAAAATCTGGAATCAACCAGCTTTGGTTATATTTATAAACCAAGGTTTAGTATCTTCGCAACATGACAAAGCAAAAGCCAACAATATTGGTAGTAAACGATGATGGGATTACGGCACCCGGCATTAAGGTGTTAATGGAAGAAATGCAAATGTTGGGAAAGGTAACAGTTGTTGCGCCTGAAAGCCCTCAGTCGGGAATGGGACATGCCATAACCATAGGTAAACCACTCCGTGTTGATCCGGTAAATATATATCCTCATGTTGAGATGTATCGATGCTCTGGAACGCCCGTAGACTGTGTGAAGTTAGCGGTCAACAAGATTTTCAAAGGACGTAAGCCGGATCTTTGTGTATCAGGTATTAACCATGGACTAAATAATTCAATCAACGTATTATATAGCGGAACCATGTCAGCAGCCGTTGAGGGCGCTATAGAAGGTATACCGTCTGTCGGGTTTTCTTATGACGATCATAATTTAGATGCCGATTTTGAAAATTGCAGGCCATTTGTACGGGAAATTGCAAGTCAAGTCTTAAAGAACGGGCTTCAGTTGGGAACGTTGTTGAATGTAAATTTTCCTCAAGGCGCGATTAAAGGAGTGAAGGTATGTAGACAAGCTGATGCAAAATGGGCGGAGGAATTTGAAGAACGTATCGATCCCTATCATCGGCCGTATTATTGGCTTACCGGTAAGTTCGTGTTGAACGATAGGGGAGAAGATACGGACGTATGGGCGCTGAAGCATAACTTTGCGTCTTTGGTACCTGTGCAATTTGATATGACTGCGCACCATGCTATCCCTCAACTGAATTCGTGGTCGTTTGATGTGTAGCTTTGTTGAAGTTAAACAGTTGAGCTATTAATGAGCTATTAAGTAGGACAATAGTTGAGGAGTTCATGAGCCAATGTGATGATGGGCCGATGGACCCGTAGCCATAACTGAGACTGACTAACGAGCAGCTGATAGCTGAATAAATATGTTAAAAAAGAATAACCCACTGCTTGGCATTTTGTTAGGTGCTATTGCTCCTTTAATTGCTTTTTTATTTAATGAATATACAAGCTTAGGTAGTAAATTTGCAGACAAACCGCTGACATTGTATGCCATTGCGGGGGCAGTAAATTTACTTATAGTCAGGTATTGTTATAAACAGCAGGCCTCGAAAACAGGTGGAAGTGTTATGGGGATCACCTTTATTGGTTTGATATTGATTTTATATTTCAAAGGTGGCATAAAGGTTTAAATAGGATACACGATTGATATGAAATATTATATTATCGCGGGCGAGAGCTCCGGTGATTTACATGGAGCTAATCTGATCCGCGAATTAGCGAAACAACAGGGCTCAGATGTCCAATTTAGGGTTGTGGGGGGAGATCGTATGGAGCAAGCGAGCCAACAAAAAGCCGTTTTACATGTGCGGGACATGTCCTTTATGGGTTTTGTTGAAGTGTTGTTGAACTTAAAAAGTATTCTTAAAAACTTAAAAATTGTTAAAAAAGACCTCCTCGCATACCGTCCTGACGCCTTGGTTCTGATTGATTTTCCCGGATTTAATTTGAAGATCGCGTCCTTTGCTAAGCAACATAATATAAAGGTTTTCTATTATATCTCGCCGAAAGTTTGGGCCTGGAATACAGGTAGGGTAAAAAAGATCAAACGTATCGTTGATCATATGTTCTGTATCCTCCCTTTTGAAGTCGATTTCTATAAACACTGGAATATGCACGTTGATTATGTAGGGAATCCGCTATTAGATGCGGTCACCTTACATCATCCGGACACGACATTTAAAGCGCGTTATGGATTGGAAGGTAAAAAAATAATTGCACTGCTACCTGGAAGTAGAAAAATGGAGATAAGCAAGCTACTTCCTGAAATGGTGAAGCTCGCTAAACTTTTTCCGGGGCACCAATTTGTAATAGCGGGTGCCCCTAACTTAAATACTCATTTTTACAGGCAATTTCTAGATAATGATAATATACCGCTCGTTTTCGGACAGACATATGATTTATTGCAGCATGCAGAAGCAGCAGTTGTTGCCAGTGGAACGGCGACGTTAGAAACGGCTCTGCTAAACGTTCCGCAAGTTGTTGTATATAAAGCAAATGCGTTGTCCATCGCCATCGGGCGGATGGTGATCAAAGTCGATTATATTTCTTTGGTTAATCTGATCATGAATAAAGAGATCGTTAAAGAATTGATACAAAAGGAAGCTAATCATCATACCATTGCCGAAGAGTTGGATCAATTACTGAACAATAAGGCTTATCGGGAAGAGATGCTTGCGCAATACAAGTCGCTGCATGAACGGATGGGCCTGCCTGGCGCATCACCAAAAGTAGCACAGCACATATTGCGATATCTTCAGCAAGGCACACCTAAGAGGGATTCTCATTAAAATTCACGATTTTTAACGTGATGATGGCTATTTTTCAGGCCATTCGCTTACAGCTATTTTTTGAAAGACCATATCGGCTTGACTACTTTCATATAAAATACCAATATGTTGTTCATCCACAGCGGCAATACACGAATATCCTCTGCCTTTCCATTCATCCAAAAGCACCCAGTATTTTTGTGGCCATGTTTGGCCGTCATTAGTGCTAACTTTAATCGTTAAGTGATCTCTATCCGTTTTTGAGTTTGGATTGGAAAACAGTAAAAGATGCCGTTGTTTTCCTGGATCCATAAACGAATGTTTATACAAGCTCGCCATACAAACCGGTTCGGGCAGTGCATGAAAAGCGCTTGGGTGTTGAGTCCATGTCTTGCCCATATCACGGGTTACACAAACGGCCCGGCCGTTGTTGGAGCCTATCTCGCCTTTGTTTTTATTAGCCCGCATATTGAGCATAAGCGATCGGTCTGCAAGTTGTACAACGGCGCATTCAGTCGTCGCTACCTCATTTAAGGCTCTTTTGGCGGTTTGCCATGTTTTTCCGCTATCCTTACTATATGTGATGGTTGAAAATGGCGTGCCTAAAGAATCACGACCCTGAGTGGGAAAAACCAGTGTACCATCGTTCAATACAATGCCATTACCAGGTGCCGGAGCAAAGAGCCACCAATCTTTCTTTTTACACATTTTTGTAATGTTCAGCGGTTTGCTCCAAGTTTTACCGTCATCGGTACTTTTAACCAGCATAAATTGTGATGTTTGCTTTATCCCGAATCCAGGTTGAGAGCCCTTGTTTTTCCATTGATGGTTCCAATGGTCGCTGTTTTCCTTTAAACCTTTTACCCACTGTCCATCTTTGTCGATAATACCGTGCATCCACAATGCTGCAATGTAAATGGTATTTGAGTTTTTGTCAACAAGTATGCATGCATCTGATACACCATTAAATTTTTCCGGTAAGCCTCCCCATTTGCCCATATCCATTGCAATTGTTAGAGGCTCCCAGGTTTGTCCACCATTGGTACTTCGACGGAGACCGATATCTATATCTCCTTGTAAGTCGCGAGAGCTTTCTCTGCGGGCATCAAAAATGGCAAGCAAAGTCCCTTTGGGAGTGACGGCCAAACCAGGAATGCGTGCGGTATGTATGCCATTTTCCATGCGCTGATGTATGGCAATGCCGATGCGTTGTTCCATTATTGGACGGTCGGTTATTCTCACATCGGTGGATTCATTAAAGTGTACATCTTCTAATTGGAAAGCTATTTTATGTAGCAAATTGGCTTGATCAGTAAGACGACAGGTGACCCAAAGATAATGTATTCCCGGATTTAGTTCCGTATCACCCTCTAGGGTTATATTGGCTTTAGGATTGGCTTTTTTACCGAAGAGCTTCAGTGCTGTCGACATTTTGTTCAACAGCGTGTCTTTGCCTGTATAGTATACCTCTACAGTATTTAAATCTTGAATAGCTGTTGTGCCTTGTGTTTGCAAGGAGAGAGCTTTAAGCTGATGCGGTTTTGTGCCCTCTATGGTAATTTTGATCCGAAGTACCGGGTTTACCGGTTTTCCAATTAAAATTGGAACTTGAAATTGTGTCTGTTCAATTTGGATAACCGGTTTAGCTATAGACAGATGGAAAAAAATGCCAAACACATAAATTAGTAATGATATTTTGTAAATACTCATGGTTCTTAATCTATCGATTTTTAACCGGAAGTGCTTTCTGCCATCCGTCATCTAACAACTGTTTCAGTGTAATCTTTATGTTATCGTATTGCTTCATTGCCGCTAAGTTTTTTTCTTCTAATCGGCCATTTGCTTGATAACGATAAAGTTCTGTGAATTCAATCGTGCCATTTTTAAAATTACGCCATTCGGTATAACGAAAATCTTTTGTACGTACCGAATAACCCATCACCCTAGGTAGGTTTTTATACATCCAGGGGCGTGGAAATTGGCTAAAGGCCGCCTTTTTCCAAGGTCTTTCCGGAGCTTCCATTAATGGAACCATGCTGAGCCCGTCTAATTCGTCGGGAATGGACAAACCTGCCAGTTGAGCTAAGGTGGGGTACAGGTCGACCGACTCCACAATGCCATCGGTATATACACCTTTATTTTTGATATTAGGTGCGGAAATGATCAATGGGATGCGGGTATCCGACTCAAAATTTGTGCTTTTGCACCAAAGACCGAGTTCACCCAAGTGATAACCGTGGTCGCTCCAAAGCACAATGATCGTGTTATCCATTAAACCTTGCTTGTTCAGTTCATCTAACAGTCTACCGATTTGCATATCGGTATACGTGACGCTGGCATAATAGCCATGGCGTAATTGACGAATTTTATCCGGAGGTATTGGTCCTTCGTCCGGAACGTCTGTATAACCTCTCAGTTCTGTGGAATTATGTAAGGCAATTTCAGGTACATTTTGAGGAGGTGCAGGCTGTTTTGGCATAGGGATTTCATCTCGTTTATAATAATCCCAATATTTTTTTGGAGCCGTGAAAGGTAAATGCGGCCTGCGAAATCCTACCGCTAGAAAAAAGGGTTTATCTTTAATCTCTCTAAGAACTTTTATGGCAGCATTACATACCATACCATCAACGTATGCACTATCAGGTACATTTACACATTCGACAGCTGCCGCTTTCCCCTTGGCTTTGCTGTTTTTTTTAAGCACATATTTATGTCCAACAGTACCCGTTACTGCCATGATCTCAGGAGCCGACCATGAAATCGAATCTTGCGAAGCTGCAGGATCATGATAAATTTTACCAACACACAGCGATTGATAGCCGTTTTCTTTAAAATATTGCGGTAGTGTAACTGCATTTGGAAGGGCCTTGCGGAAGTGGGTCTCTAAGTCCCAAACTTTCGTTACATCAGGCCGTCGTCCAGTTAATAAAGAGGCACGCGAAGGCCCGCAAACAGCTTGTTGGCAATAGGCATTGTTAAAAACAATGCCATTTTTTGCTAAACGGTCAATGTTAGGCGTTATGATCACTGAATCACCATAACATCCCAACTGATTTCTTAGATCATCAACGGCTATAAATAAAACATTGACTTTTTTAGCAGTTGTCGACCGCGGTAATATTTGTGCATAAAGATTTGGAACTACCATCAATACCAGCATAGTAATGATAACTGTAGTCATTTTCTTGATCTCGGACATCATACCCTCTAATTTAGCGATTAACTCAAAAGTAGATTATTTTTATACTTGTATTAATAGCCAGGTGTTTGGATAATGTTGGGATTCGTGTTAATCGAGTTGTTGTGAACCGGCCAAAGGAGAATATTCTGTTCGTTTTCGCGACCTACTAAACTAGGAACATCGCTGAACACAACACCAAATCGAATCAGATCCCACCAGATTTTCCCTTCAGCTACGAACTCTTTCTTCCGTTCGTCCAGAATCGCCCAATCTACTTGCTGTTTTGATAATATAGTAGGATAAAAATTAGTTATACCATAAGCTCGTAGGCTAACGGCGTTAAGCCGTTCAATCGCCAGGGCCGAATTACCCAAAGCGTTTTCAATTTCGGCACTCATCAGTAAGGCATCCGCGTATCGGTAAACGATAATGTCCGAATCAAAAACGCGAGTTTGATTCTGCCAGCTACCCGCATACTTATTGATCCATTGAAAAGTTGCATTCTTCGGTTCATCAAAAAAAGTTTCAAAACTTACGTTTGTCCGTTGATCATCTGCATTTTCCGACAGGAAGTCCTTATATTCATCCGTTAAGAAAATCCATTGTTGATGACTACCTACCTTAATCGGATTTTCTATGTATTGTGCCGATATGTATTGTAAAGGTACTAGGTGATCCGCAGGATAGCCGCCTGTATACTCATCCATTACAAAGCTCCATGCAAATATGATTTCTTGGTTAAGTTTGTTTTTGAACACACTTGAAAAATCATTCATTAATGTATAATTGGAGTTGTTCAAAACGACATCAATGGCTTGCTTTGCTGAATTTAAGGCTGCATCACCTCCGTTCCTCACCTTAGCAATCCACAAATAGTAATCTGCTTGCAATAGATTGATCGCTCCCTTTGATGCTAAATTGCGGTCGGTCACGTTTTCAGGCATGAGCGAATTAGCTGCTTCCAGGTCGACTTTCACCGGCTCGAACACACGGTCGGCGGGCTCTCGGGAAGGATAGAGGCCTTCTTGTTCACCGGACTCGAATCCATCGATTAATACAGGCGCATCTCCCCAAACGCGGCCAATCCAGTAATAACAAAACGCGCGAACAAATAGCGCGTTGGCTAGCACCTTGTTCTTGTCTGCTTCGTCAGCAAAGGAAATGGTAGGCGTATATTTCAGGATAAGATTGCAATCGTTGATTGTCGTATACAGGTTTTGCCAGTTAGCATACGTGTGTGAACTGTTCAATTGGTTGGTAAACGGGTCACTATAAGTTGCATTGGTGGCCAAACCCTTTCCCCATAGGCCAGATCGGTACTCTCCCCAGAAAATATAAGCATCCGCAAAAGAGGAACGCATTTTATTGTACACGCCATACATTGCCGCAGTGGCATCCCCTTCATCCGCCCACATGGCGGGCGCTGTAATAGCGCTTTTTTGATCAACATCCAATTTGTCATGGCATGCTTGCATTACGAGCGAGCTGACCATTATAGAGATTAGATAATATCGTTTGATTTTCATAATGTTTAGATTTACAGGGTGATTTTAGCGCCAATCGAAAATCTTCTGATTGGAGGATAGTTGTAATATGCACTGCCACTGGCATTACTATACGTAGTAGAAGCGCCTACTTCCGGTGAAATGCCCGTGCCCCGCACGGCGGAGAAATAATGCAGATTATTGCCGGAAAGGGTAAGAACCATGCTTTTTACCCCCAATTTGCTGAAAACGCTCTCGGGTAGACGATATTGTAGGGTTACTTCCCGGATACAGAGGTAGTCTCCTTTGTAATTGAAGACGTTAGACGTTCTCGAAAAGTTCGAATTACCGGCATCCGGATCGTTCGCCGTAAACCGGGCATATTTCGTGTCATCACCTTCTTGCTTCCATGTCTCCTTCACTCTGTCCACAAGTGTATAATTGTTGGCGAAGGTATTCATGAAATAGCGCATATACGCATTATGGTTGATGGAATGACCCAATGCCCAATCCACAAAGATATTTAGACTAAAGTTTTTGTAAGAAAAGGAGTTGTTCAATCCACCGGTAGTGTGTGGCACCGTTACGCCTAGCTCAAATTGGTCCATATTATTGATTCGTCCATCACCGTTACGATCCACCCATTCATAGTCGCCGGGCAGCTTGCGTCCGCGAACGCTCTTTCCGTCTGCAGGATCCCAGCCTCGAGCGCTCTCATCATATCGTGCATTTGCCGCTTGTTCGGCGTTTTGAAGGATATGATCTACCATATAACCGTAATATCTATACAAAGGTTCCCCTTCAGCCGTACCACCATAAGCTGTTCCATCCGATAAAGTGATTCCACCGATACGATTCCGATCACGGCCATTGTCGGGCAATTCAAGTACTTTATTCTTAACAAAGCTCCAGGTAAGCTTAGAATCCCAAGAAAAGGCGTCCGTCTGAATGTTTCGTGATGACAATTCAAGATCATAACCATAGAACCGTACCTTACCGACATTGGTTTGCACATTATTAAACCCGGAAGTATTGGGCAGCTCCATGCTGAAAAGAAGATCTTCCGTGATTTTGTTGAAATAATCGGCGCTGATTGAAATCCGACTGTTAACAACATTCAGATCGAAACCTGCATCGAACTGCGTAGAGGTTTCCCAAGTCAGTTTTCTGTTTTGCATAATATTCGGCAGAATACCCGCATTTCCGTTATATCGTGCATCGGTGGCGAAGCGACCCAGGGCATCGTATAATCCGATGGAGTTATTACCTGTTTGCCCGTAACTTGCCCGCAACTTTAGGTAGTTAATCAATCGGTTGTCTCTTAGGAAATTTTCATCCGACATAATCCAACCACCGGATACACCCGGAAAAAAGCCCCAGCGATTTTCTTTTGCAAATAAGGACGACCCATCCATTCGGAAGGTGGCCATCAGCAGGTATTTTTGTTTAAAATTGTAAGACAACCGCCCAAAATAACCGATAAGGACCTGTTTGTCAAAATTACTGTCCGCACCGGTTTTGTTCGGCCCGGCAGTAAGTGTGGGTACTTTATCCGAGCTAGCGCCCGTGGCGCTGGCGGAAAATCCTTTGTTATCTGTAACCTGATAAGAGTAACCTGCCATTCCGGACACGGTATGTTTGCTGTCAAAAGTCTCGTCATAAGAAAGATAGGCATCCAGTTTTGTTCGTTCCAGCTCTCCGAATTCCGCTTTAGTGGTCCGAAGGCCACTGAATTCGTGAGCTTTCTCAAAATAGTCATATTGCGTGACATGGCTATAGTTAGAAACTTGAACATTGGCCTTTAATTGGTCTAAAATCCGGTAATTTAATCCTCCAATCAACGAAAGTCGTTTGTCTTTATTTGCTACATCCCGTGTGTAGTCCCACCAAACCGGGTTTGGCGAGCTGGCATTATAGCCAGGTGTTGGCCGTCCATCAGCATAGTATACTTTCTGGGTAGGGGGAGTGGCTAGGCCTCTGGCAATCACGTTCATCTGGTTCTCGAACTGACTTGAGTGTGTTGATGAGAAGTCAAAAACGGTGTTCAGCGTAAGTCGATCGGATATTTTTACATCAGTCTTTGCGCGCGCACTATAACGTTTATAACCGGTCCCTAAGGCTACGCCCGCGTCATCCGTATAACCTCCGCTCGCTGCATAGCGAAGAAATTCGTTACCGCCATCTACACCCAGGTAGTAATTTTGCCAAAGCGCTTCGCGGAACATCAGCGATTGGTAATCGTTATCCTGATAGATTAAAGTTTTACTTGGATCCAATGGATCCGGCATCGAATGATACCCTGCAGGCACAGCTTCACCCTCCCTTAGGTATCGAGTGGAATAAAGCGAATTTTCATCATTGCCCGAACTGGCCGAATATCCCGAAGCGTTGTTGTACTCAGGGGTCGGACTCAAGGCCACGGCGGGCCTTACCGTATTGATATAGTCGCGCGCGTTCATGAAGTCAATTAGCGTTTCCGGCTCCTGATATGCAAGGCTTGCGTCAAAAGTGATCAGTGGCGTTTGTGAAGCTGAACCTTTTTTCGTAGTAATCAGCACGACCCCATTGGATGCGCGTGATCCATAGATGGCAGTCGAAGCAGCATCTTTCAGTACTTCAATTGATTCAACATCATTGGGATTGATCCCCGAAAAAGCTCGTTCTACTCCATCCACCAAGACTAACGGATCGTTTGATTTATTAATGGACGAGCCCCCACGTATCCGAAAAACGGCATCTGCTCCCGGTGTATTGTTAGATTGATACACCCGTGCGCCGGCAACTTTTCCTCTCAATCCTTCTCCCACTGTGCTGATGGGAATGTCTCGCAAAACTTCTCCTTCAATTTTTGTAATCGCCGAAGTAATTGTTCTGCGGGATTGTGTACCATAACCAACCACTACTACTTCATCTAAATTTTCATGTGTCTCGGTCAGCGTGATGATAACTTCATTGGAAGCCGGGATTGCAGTTTCTTTTGTTTCAAAACCAATGGTTGAAAAAACAAGTGTTCCACCTGAAGAGGGAACGTCGATACGAAATGCACCGCCTTCATTCGTGGTGGCTTTTACAGCCGAACCCTTAAGTGAGACGGTCACCCCTTCTAACGGCTTTCCGTCAGCCCCACTGACAGTGCCGGTAACCTTTCTGTCTTGTGCGACTGCAAGTTGCGTTGCAAAAGCAGTGCAATACAAAAAAATAATGAATAACAAACGAACCTTCATAACATCGTGTTAAGTTTACTAATTGGAATTGGTTATTATGTAGAACATATAAACAAATATAATAGACTTAATTCCGTATTTCAAAACTTTTGTTAAAAAATCGAAAGTGGATTTTTTGTAGTGAAGGAATGTCTATTAAAAATTGCTTATAACTGGTTTTTTAGTTCTTATGTAGAACATATTTCAAATATACGATATATCCGATCAAAACAAAAAAATGTGTAGATCTTATTTTTTGAGAAAGAAGTGAAAGAGTTAACAATTACGCCATTTACCAAGCATATGACGAATTTCCTAGACTCAAGCAATTACAGTTGTACATTCAGGCCCATATAATAATTGCGTGGCATCGCTGCGTTGTAATAGCGCCCACCAAAGGCATTAATGTCATTTCCCAAGCTGTAATTTTCGTTCAATAAATTATCAATTCCAGCAAATAGTTGGAGTCTGGTTGTTCCGAAGATTGATTTTTCCCAGCTAAGTTTGCTTTGTACTAAGTGATATCTTTTTGCATAAGCTGTATTGGCATCGTTCAAAGGGATGGAAGAGGTATAATTATGTTGAAGATAAAAACTGAATTTTTTTGGGAAAAGTATGTGCATTCCGCTCACTACAGTCTCTCCGGGTACTCCTGTTAGTTTATTCCCGGAATAGTTATTTCCATTATCGCGGTAATCATCAAACCTAAAGTGACTCCATGTAAAGTTGCTTGAAAGACGCAATCCATTAATAAACCGATGCGTATCGGGTTGTAAGATCCACGCACTTACAGCGGCCTCCACACCCCGTTGTTTAACGCCTCCTGCATTGGTAAAAAACTCTTCTCCATTTTCATTGCTTAAACGTACGATCGCATCCTGCATTCGATAGCTGAACACTGAAATATCCAATTGGAATCTATTGCTGCTGCTCTGCCATCTGACGCCGGTTTCTTTGTTCCAACCTGTCTCCGGCTGTAATGCGGTGTTAATAATTTTATCCGAGGATCTTACTTCCGCAGCAGTAGGTGGAGAAAAGCCTCTTCCAACAGAAGCTCTCCAGCTGATAGCTGGCGTAATTAAATAAGAGGCTGCCACCCTCGGCATCCACGTTGGTTTAAAATCCACTATTTGATACTGATCATTGGTCTCTGGGAAAAGACCTTTGTAAGCATATTTATAATAGTTAAGACTTAAGGCGGCTTCTATATTCAGCCGCTTTGCTAAGTCGCCTGAAAAACGGACAAAGTAAAAGTGTTGATAATTTTTAAGCGCGTCTCCGGCTTGTTCCTTTCCCTGCACACCTCCATTATTGTCGAAATTAAGTATATCGGCTTTACTTTGCTGCCATTCTATGCCTGCATCTGCTTGCCAAGTGAAATTTGAGTGAAATTGGCCGGTATAAGAGAAATAGGAACGCACTCCATAATTATGTTCATATCTTTTTTCAAAGTTCGTTATAAAAGGATTTTTAAAATCGGTATACGATCCGAATACAGAAAATACGTGCTTAAGATGACTTGTTAAGAAGGCATCGTGAATAAGACCTCCCAAAAGGGTGTTGTTGTAAATCGCTGCTTGCTGTTGTGTAGCTCCGGGATTAGGGCCTGCGGCTGGTCTTGCCTGCTTGGGATTTTCTGCATATTGTGCTTCAGTAAGTCCTCCCGGTGTTCTGTAAGCCATACTGGAGTATAGACCGATAAAACGTAATTCGTTCTTTTCGGTATATTTGAAACGTTGGGCAGTTTGTATAAAGTGTCGATGACTGGCGGTATTTTCGCGATATCCGTCTGATCGTTGATAAGCATAATCTAAGCCTACATTATACTTGTTGTTGACCACATAATTGCCGGTAAGGTGATGATGGAACAATCCATAAGAGCCTGCGCTTTCTCTTATACCCCATGTGGTGGAGGGGTTACTTTGCAGTCCATTCGGTGTCATAATAACTACTCCGCCTGAGTTTGCACCAAATAAGCTCCCATCTGGTCCCTTTAAAATGGTAATATTATGAAGTGTAGATGGGTCGATGGAATTCAAATAGGTGTTGCCACTGGCATCGGTTAAGGGCACTTCGTCTAAGTATATTTTAACGTTTCTTACACCAAAGGGAGACCGTAGTAAGCTCCCTCGGATCGACAGTCGGTAGCTACCGGGCGAGCGTTCCTCCATGCGCACACCGGGAATTGTGTTAAAAGCCGGTAGCAAGGTGGTCCCCTGTTGCAAATTCAATAATTCTTTATCAATGAGACCAACAGAACTTGTCAGTTGAAGATAGGGCTGTGTTCTTAAGTAAGCTCTTACGGAAGCCGTAGGTAACTGACGTAAGGTATCAGGTGTTTTTTCTTGTGCGCGGCTTTCTTCAATAGATGATAGGCAAAGGCTTAGAAAAAGTAATGCAAAAAAACTAAATTTCATTTTTTGTCTCAGGATATTAAACTAAAGTAGTAAAAGCTTGTCAAATAAGCAATCGTAGACTTACTATTAAATCGTATCTTTATGAATAGACTGTTTTCCCTTCTTGGTTTGACATTTCTGTTTTCTTCCTGTTCGACCTATTATGTGAGTAAATTAAATAGCCCTGATCTAAATAAGAACGATGAAACGGGTGTGTTCGTTTTTGAAAACGATTCTGTACAAGTTACTTATAATTTTTTCGGAGAGAACGCGCCGGTTACCATTGACGTATATAATAAACTAAAGGAACCCCTTTATATCGACTGGCAGCGATCGGCATTGATTGTTGGTGACCAAGCAACCAGTTACGTAGGAGACAACCTGGTTATTAAGGGACGCAGTTTGTCTACCGGTTCGAGTTACCGCACTTTCGATGATTGGCGTACGTCACTAAGTGAGGGTGCCTTTGCCGGTACGGCAACTGTTCCGCAAAGCTTAACATTTATACCACCTCATTCGAAGATAAAACAGACCAAATTGAAACTCACTAATTTGTTTTATGAAAATATAGCTGACTCAAGCTATAGAAGTGTCGACCTTGCAACGATTGATGGGGCGATGCGAAAAATTAAAGTAAGAAATTACACGCAAGAAAACACACCCCTTACCCTCAGAAGCTATCTAACAATGTATGTGCGTGACGATAAAACCGAAAAAACGAAACGAATGGTCTTCGAACAGAATTTTTATGTAAATCAAGTATCGAAGCTCGGGATAAGCCCTGCCAATCTTTTAAGCTTTAAAAGCAAAAGAGGAGATACTTTCTTTAACAAGAAGACAAAGGGGCGGGGCGTTGCATTAGTAACTGCTGCAGTGGCTATTGGTACGCTGGGATATGTCGCTAACGAAAGAAACCAAACAGCGCGGTCTATTGATTGAGTAAGGATTCGTTCTTTACCAATAGCACTTCATCTTGTTTGATGAATAGGTAACCAAATTCATAACAGAAAAAATACCTGCTTCCTTTGGCGGTATTGAGTATATGCGTATAATGTTTGAAATCAAAACCCATGTTTGAAAGGTCCTCTTTGAGGACCTTTTTCATTCCGTTGGGATTGAGATCCATTATTATCCGCCTATTCCTTTTGAGTATAGCGTTTATGCGACGAACATAGTTCTGATCTTGAGTTTTCAGTTTATTGTTGAAATTACTTCGGCAGGCATCGTTGCAAAACTTTTTATCTGAACGACCAATTAAAGGCTCCTGGCAATCTAAACAAAACCGATTCATAGTTAAATGCGCGATTAGTGTTGCTCAATAGGCTGAATGTTGCAATATACCAAAATAAACAACGAATGCTACGGCACGACTAGAGAATGAATAAACTGAACAATTTAAATTTTTCGATTTCATCCTGAAAATTATCCGGTGTTTGCTCACTCTACTTTCAATATAACATATCTTTTTATACCTATCGGCATTTTCCATTCTACCTGATCACCTTCTTTAAATCCGATTAGGGCAGAACCCATGGGGGTAAGAACAGATATTTTCTGTTGCTTCATATCGGCCAAGTCGGGTGTTACGATACGAAATACCATGGTGTTTTGGCTATCGAGATCTTTTACCATAACTTGCGAATTGAGTTTCACCCGTTCCTTTTCAATGGCATCTTTTGCAAGAACCTTTGCTCGCCCTAACTCATAAGCCAGCGACATGGTCTGGTCGGGATTATTGGAAGGTCTTACGTGTTTGATGAGTACATTATAGTCCTCCTCGGATAATACAACTTGATTTTTTAGATTATTCATATTCTTTATAGTTTTATAGATAGCAAAATTAAATTGAACGAAATTGCAGAAGCTCATCAATCAGGATGAGCTTAGAAAAATTATTGAATGCTAAGTGATTTTTCCCCGAGACTAAGTGGATTTCTTGAAAGGGAAGTCCGGGGTTTGCATGTGGAATTCCTTAAGACTGGAAAAACGGTAAAAACTTTCCATACAACGATGAATTGTATAGAAGGAGATCTTCCCTAAATGACCTTGTAATGTCTTTTCCACAATAGCAAAGCTATGTAAAATTTGTAGGAAAGACAATAGTTTCCTGCAACGGTTCAGTAATAACAGTAAGGGAATCATTTATCCCTGTTTCACTGAACACGTAGGGTGATGGTGTACTTTAAAATTAACTGAGTTAGCGATAAAACAAAGTTCATTTGCTTTCTTATGAAGGGCGATTGCCATTTTTATCATATCTTCTTCGGCGATAATCACACTTGGGTGAAGGTGAGCCTCGCTGAAAGCGCCTCCACCTTCATTTGTTTCAATCATGGATGCCGTCGCATCATCCGTATACGCTAGAACTGTTATCTTGGCCTCTGCGCATAGATGCAAATACCACAGCATATGACAGCTCGATAAGGATGCGAGCAAAAGCTCTTCGGGATTATATTTAGTACGATCCCCTCTAAAAGCGGGATCGGAAGAGCCTTCTATAACTACTTTTTGATTAACAGCTATTTTATAACTTCTATCATATGCACTATAGTTCGCCGTACCTTTCCCCAAATTACCCGTCCATTCCGTTTGAAGTCGGTATTGATGTGTTTTCTGCATGGTGGAAAATATAAATAAAATACAGCTCGTTTGTAAGCCGGTTTCTTTAGAACAAACAAATGATCTGTTAACTTTCGATAATACCTTTAAGGTTGGCCGGAGAATAGTTGATCGACTTCAAGGTCTTGCGGTCTTCCGTTCTATATACCAAGTATAGATCTTCCTGTTGCTCGTAAAAACAGTCGACACCTTTGTTTTTATAATGAAGTACCGTTGCCTCGGCTTCTTCTATACTTTTGCAGGCTTTGCTCATGTTTGAACGTTGGACCTCGTCAAAAAGTGTCTTGAACTTTTCTGCTAAACCAAATTCAAGAATAGCTCCTGACAGCACATATTGAATATCGCAAAGCGCATCCGCAACTTCTACAATGTCGTTGTTTTGGATAGCCTCTTCTAATTCTTTCAATTCTTCGGCAATGAGTGAAACACGTAGTTTGCAACGTTGTTCACTGGGAATTGTGGGATCTTCAAGAATAGGATGTTTAAATGTTTTATGAAATTCTGCGACCGAGGTAAGCGTTATGGGATCCTGCATGATGATAATAAAATTTTTTTCAAACATAAAAAAAATGGAGGAAATCACGGCAATCAATAAGTGATCTCACGGAAAGATTTATTGGTCGTTTTCGGTTTCTTTAACCGTTTATAAACGGATATAAACGGATATACCCGTTTATTATACGACTAGATCATGGAGCTGTGCGAAATTTGTGGGTACATACAGTTTTTCAAATTAATCAGTAATTATGAGCACTTTAAAAAACAGCGTAAGATTGACAGGCTTTTTAGGGAATAAACCTGTTATTAAAAAATTTGGCGATAACAAATGTTTAGCGCGTGTATCACTTGCAACCAACGAGCGTTACAAAAATCAAGAAGGAGAATGGTTAACGGATACTCAATGGCATCAACTGGTTTTTTGGGGGAAAGAAGCTTCCTTTGTTGAAAAAAGTTTGGATAAGGGAAGTGAAATATCCATCGAAGGAAGATTAATCAATCGAAGCTACACGGATAAAGAAGGGGTAATCAGATATGCCACGGAAATCGTTGTCAATGAGGTGCAGGCAATTCGTAAGATGGAAACGCATTCTGAATAGCTATCGGAGCATTGTCCCGCTATGGTCCTAGTGGGACAATTGCATAAAAATTAAATGTTTTTTGTATTAAAACTCTTACGAGTATACGGGCCGGGAACAGCATGATCCCCCTCTTTGAATACAAAATTTACCACTTTAATATTTGCTAAGTCAGTAAAAGCATACGTTGCTTCTGCCAGGTAAGTAAGAGCACCGGTTGTTCCCATTTGCTGCGTCAAAAAAGTAGCACTTGGAATATTGACTAATAACGTATCGTGGCTGGTTTTTCCAAGTTCTAATTTAATTTCAGGATATTTGATATTTAGTGCTTCAGCAAGTTCTTCTTTATTTAAAGGAACTTTACTCTTCTGTGGATTCGCCTGTAGCTCTATGCGTGTTGTATTTGAGTCAACAACAGCAATAAAGGGCAAGGTCAGCGTTTTGCTCGCTGAGGAAATAGTTTTCGCTGTATCAACGGTGTCTGAGCTAGTTCGATTAGCTTTATTCTCTTGTTCGTTTCGACAAGCGAAAATTAAAAAGGACATCATTGTTATAATGATAATTCTTGTGAATGACTTTTTTGCTCTCATGTGATTTTTACTAAAGTCCAAAAATTCCTTTTGATACTGACTTGCAAGCGTCTAGAACTTGCAGATCATCATTGCATTTTATGGTGTTGTAACCGCCACCGGTAATACTTTCCCATTAAAAAACTTATGTCCGGTCAATGCAAAATCCGCAATATATTTACCCATTTCAAAAGCAGCAATCGGTGATTGGTAATCAGGGAACGCTTTTTCAAGCATTTCTGTTTGTGCCGACCCCAGTGCGAGACAGTTGATGTGAATCTTTCTCTCTGCAAATTCAACGGCCAAGCACTCTGTCAGTGTATGAAGTGCCGCTTTACTCGCCGAGTAGGCTGCCAGGCCTGGAAATTTTACGCTACCCTGAAATCCGCCCATGCTGCCGATATTTAAGATATGGCTTCCAGCCGGCATGATTGGACAAAGGTGCTTAATCATTTTTACATGTCCTAAAACATTTGTTTGTAACATTTCTGCAAAATCAATCGTGCTCGTTTCTTCAAAAGATTTATTGATGAGAACCCCGGCGTTGTTAATTAATATATCAACATGACCTATTTTTTCTACAATAAACGGCAACAGACCCGACTCATAGTCATCATGGACGATGTCAAATCTTGCCGGATATATATTGCAATCGGGATTTAGACCTTTAGCTATTTCGAACAGCTTTTTTAGCTTATCATGTGATCGGGCCAAAGCCACGACATGATGTTCATTTCGTAAGATTAGCTCCAAAACGGCTTCAAATCCTACACCGCTGCTCGCACCCGTTATTACTATATTCATATTTAACACTAGTTTTCACCTACTATGCACTACATTCCAGTGCTGTAAATGTTTATATAAAGTTAATATTCTTTTCCTTAGTCGGCTAAATCTATCTCATTGGTTTCGGGAAGCTTTTCCTCTCCCAAGGCTTTCGGATGAAAGGTGAAATAGGAGCCCAGCAAGGATATAATTGCTGATATAAAGTATGATATTAAACTGATCAAGATCGCACGGTGGGAGTCTAAATGGAAAAAATCTGACCCATACATAAATACGACTTCCCTTGCTCCTAATCCGCCTATTGACAAAGGAATCACCGCAACAATTTGCGAAAGCAAAAAGAGCAATAGGTAAGGAGAGAATTTGCCTTCGAAATGTAGTCCATACAAAATGCATATCGCGCAAATTACCTGTAGCGATTGAACACCCAATGCCTTGAGGTGCTTGAAAGTAAATGAATAGGCATAGTCATTAAAAAATCGGCGCATAATTAAATAATATATAATCGTTCCGATGATGACTACGAAAATGGGGATCCAATTGGGAATGCCAAGTTTTGGAATGAAAATAACGAGTGCAGCAGTTATCAGACAGAGAGCCCATAAACCACTTAGTCTGTCAAAAAAAACGCATGACAGTAACTTTCTCCCTTTTACTTGATATTTTTTACGCAAAAAGTATATTTTGTAACCATCGCCACCTATACCACCGGGTAATGATATGTTATAGAACATACCCAACAAGTACAATTTGAAATTGTATAACTCCGGAAGATTGAGGTTAATGCCTTTGAAAAACGTATTTAGCCGCCATGCGGAGATAACAATCGAAATAAAGAAGCTCAAAAAGCCAAGGAAGAGAAACAAAGGGTCAGATTTTGTGAAAACTTCCTTCAAGTCGTTCAAACTTACTTTAGTAAATACTAAATATAAGGCCAGGGCGGTAACGGCAAATTTTAAGAGTAATTTGGAAGTAGTCCAGAGTGTCTGTTTGGTCATTGGGGCTATTTATAGATCAGAGGAGCTAAGCGGATAAAGAGCATGATTACATAAATGATCAGAAGTAAGGTGTTTAGCGAGAGCATCCAGTTGAGGTCTGTTTTTTCGTGGCGAGCCCTTCCTGTTAAGATTAATAAGGTTAAAAAGCTTAAAAATAAGATTAACGGAAATACAAAGACCCATTTGTTTTCAATATACACGTAAGTAGTTTCCATTTTTGCGCCGATCTCATCGTCTACAAAAACAGGGATAACAGCTGCTGCCAAGATAAGGATAAAAAGGCGTACCAATAATTTGGAAACAAATTTACTTATGGTATGATTTTTGGATATGGATTTCTTAGAACTAGACTTCATGTACTTATTTTGTTATTTTTTTGCAGCTGCCTATAATTAAATCGAGCGATAATAATTTTAAAAAGCTGCACAATGCTATATATTTGCGTTGCGTTTTTTATTACTGAAACCTTTACAAAGGAAACAAATGTACAACTTTATTGTATTAAGATTAAAATCTATCACTAAAGAATAAACGGCTATCGGATGCGATTCGTATCGCAATCGGAGTAATCTTTAGTGAGTACTTTACCATTAATAACTAGTAAGAATGAAAACAACTTTGAAACTTTTAATTTTAGTGCCCTTTCTGTTCTTTTTCGTTGGTTGTTCATCCTCGAAACAAGCAGTATCGTCATCCTCGCCTAGTTCCGGACAATGGAAGAGAGGTGTGAAGGGACAATGGGTACTTAATAGTGTTGAGAAAAAGAACTTTCCCTCAGGCGCTAATGTGAAGCGTATTTTTGATGAAGCACCGATTGATTGCTTTATAGGAAGTACTTGGAACTTGATCGCTAATGGAAAAGGCACCATTACGTTCTCAACTGATGGTGAACTTTGCGCACCTGGTGCAACACGAGACATTTTTTGGTCGATTTATGAACCTGAAAATGGGGGAGAGGCTCAATTTCAATTTAAAAAGCTTTATCCCGGAGAAAAAGCTAAAAATGTAACTGAAGGTTACCGGTTGGATTTGGCTTATGCAGATGAGCAAACATTTACTTTACAAATGCCCGTAAATACGGGAGGTAATAACGACTCGTTTTTGGAATTTAAATTCAGTAAACGCTAAGTTAGCTTAATAAAGATTTTACAAAGCTCTGTAAGCAATTAAGTTACAGGGCTTTTGTTCTTTTTTGGGTATCGTGAATAAGCACATTTTACCACGAACCTTCCAATATATCAACCTCTTCTTGTAGTTTGTTTCCTAAAATTCTACATTTACGGCCCTAAACATATTTCACACATGCTAAAATTTAATATGAAAACGCTCGTCGTTGCCGCGGCCTTCTTTATCGCAGGCAGTGGGCAGAGCTTTGCACAAGACAATCTGGTGAGGGCGCTTCAGAACAACCGAAGCGACAGCAGTAAATTCGGATTTAAGTTTACAGAAGTAATCAACCTGCAAAATACATCTGTAAAGAATCAAGGGTCATCGGGTACATGTTGGAGTTATTCAGGAAATTCCTTCCTTGAGTCTGAAATGATCAGAAATGGGCGAGAGCCGGTAGAAATATCTCAATTATTTACCGCAAGAAATGTATATATTGAGAAAGGCAAAAATTATGTTCGTTTACATGGTGGTTTGAGTTTGGGCGAAGGCGGGCAACTGCACGATGTGATCAATATGTATCGTAAATATGGTGCGGTGCCTCGTGACGTATATACCGGATTAAATTATGGAACGGAGGGGAACAAGTTGGCAGAAATGAGCGCGATGACAGATGCCATATTAGCTGCGGTTGTGAAAAATCCGAATGGTAAGTTAACGCCCAATTGGATCAGTGCCTATACCAATACAATTGATACTTATTTAGGGAAAGTTCCTGAAACGTTCAATTACAAAGGGAAAAGTTATACACCAAAATCCTTTGCTAAAGAAGTGATCGGCTTAAATGCGGATGACTATATAGAGCTTTCTTCTTTTAAAGACCATCCTTATTATAGTAAATTTACGCTTCTGATTCCAGACAATTGGTCTTTTGATCAAGTTTATAATGTTTCAATGACCGATATCACTGCTATTATCGATCATGCATTAAAAAATGGGTATACGGTAGGTTGGGCTACAGATGTAAGTGAGAAAGGGTTCAGTTGGAAAAACGGCGTGGCTTATGTGCCCGAGAAAGCTTATGAAAAAATGACGGAGGAAGAGAAGGCGACTATGTTCAATGGTCCGAAGCCTGAACTGGCCATAACGGAAGATTTGAGGCAACAAGCTTTTGACGATTATTCTACCACGGATGATCATGGAATGCATATCGTGGGTTTAGCCAAAGATCAAAATGGTAAGGAGTATTATATAGTGAAAAATTCGTGGGGTGTATCAAACGATTATAACGGTTATCTTTACGTGACCAAAGCCTTTGTCCAATTTAAAACCACTGCGTTTATGTTGCACAAAGGGGGCTTGCCTAAAGATATAGCTAAAAAATTAGGATTGTAGCTTGTTCAATTATGCTGCTTAGAAAAAAAAGCGCCTATCGACAAATGCGATAGGCGCTTTTTTCTTAGCCTTGGGGAGTTCCCGAAAATAGCTTTTCGATATTGTTTAAGGCGTCTTCCAAAGACTTTGCTTGTTTGCTTTGTTTATACTCTTTAGCAAGTTCCGCTGAACTGTAGATAATCTGTGTGCCGATTTGAATATTTTGCATTTCTAAATTGGGCTTTGTGTTTGCAATTGCGATGTAATACCGCAGAAGCTCATCTACATATTTGCCATTTTGTTCCAAGAGTGCATTTGCTTTATCAGTCATACCAACCTGATACAATTGTCGAGACAAGAAATATAGCACCCTTGATTGGCCAAGTGAGTAAATACGTTTCGGAACCACAGCTAAGCATCTTTCCAATACCTTTTTAGCTTCCTCCTTGCGCCCATCTTCATATAAAGTCTGGCTAAGTGTACTGAAGTTGTTGATAATCAAAGAAAGCATTCCATAAGACTCATGATCAAGATAACGTGCCTTGGCCATATTGCCCCATACAAATTTATTCATCGTATTATCATAGAGGGCATCGACATTTACAGTTTCTCCCATCCGCATCTGCTCTTCCGTCTTATTAAATTTAACCGGCATGAGTCGTAATGCGAAACCTTCATTAATCAGGTAGTTGTCAAGACCCAAATAGTTACTGTTAGGTACGGTTGTAGCAAAATAGATCGGCCGTTTCCAGTTGTTATGTACCAAAATATCAAACATGGCCAATTCTGCTTTAGATACAAAATCCTTATTATAGGTCCAAACCATTGTATCCACAATATTATTATCCCATTTTGTAGGAACTACCTTGTTTTTCAAAACGTCAGCCTTATTTACCGTCAGTTTAAAGTTTTTGGTAAACAGATAGTTTGACCGACTACCATCTTGGTATTCAACTTGATCATTTGGATTGTCGGACAACAAAACGTCCAGAACGGAGCTTAATTCAATCGGTTGCTTGAATCCGGCATCCATAAAAGATAAACCATCACGTGTTCCTTGTTTAAACTGACTATCCTTCATAGTGATAGGCAGGGCATCCGCTTCGTTCACTTTTTCTTTCATTTGGCGTACATACCAATCTGCGCTCAATAAACTAAGATTAACAATGCGGACGTCGGGTCTGAAATTTTCAACTTCCTGCACATACCAAAGCGGGTAGGTGTCATTGTCTCCATATGTAAACAAAATAGCGTTAGGCGCACAGGATTGCAAATAATCTTTTGCGAGATCCCTTGCTACATATTTAGTAGAGCGATCGTGATCATCCCAACCTTCTTTCGCCATTAAAACAGGAGCTGCGAGTAAGCCAATGAGCGTAGCCGCGATGCCTGCTGTTTTGGCATTGGTTCTCTTCTGTAGCATATCAGCCAGGCCAATGACGCCTAATCCGATCCAAATAGCAAAAGCGTAAAAAGATCCTGCATACGCATAATCGCGTTCGCGTGGTTGGAGTGGCGTTTGGTTAAGATAAAGTACAATAGCCAAACCGGTAAAGAAAAAGAGCAGACCAACAATACCGGCATCTTTTTGATGACGCTTAAAGTGCCATAATGCGCCAATTATACCTAGAATTAGAGGCAATCCATAAAATTTGTTATTCGAGGGATCTGTTTTTAATGATTCAGGTAGTGCGTCCTGGCCACCTAGGCGGGCTTGGTCAATTGGTTTGATACCCGTAATCCAATTCCCTTCGGTGAAGCTGCCGTCACCTTTTTGATCATTTTGTCTTCCAACAAAATTCCAGAAAAAATAGCGGGCATACATATGTCCGACTTGGTAAGTGAAAAAGAAACTGAGGTTGTTCCCGAAAGTCGGTTGGTCGTTCTCTCCCAAGTTTAACCAGCTTCTGTAAAATTGCGGATGCCCTCTTCCCGGATCATTACTATAAATACGCGGGAATATGGTTTCGCGATCATAAACATAACTGTATTTTTTTCCTATATTCTCATACTTTTCTTCGCCTTTGATATAACTGTTGCCCCCTTCCTTCCGATCAATAATTTTTGAGGTAAAGTAGGGTCCTTTCAATAGTGGTTCTTCACCATATTGTTCGCGATTAAGATAACCCAAAAATGAAAATGCATTATCGGGATCACTATTGTTTAAGCTTGGATCAGCTTTTGCACGTACTAAAATCATAGCAAAAGAACCATATCCAAAAATAATAAAGCATATGCCCAGCAAAATAAGATTGAGCCGGGGTTTTGCTTTTTTAATTGAGTGGAATATGCCAAATGTCAAGCCTCCTATTACCAATAAAGCAAAGAATACAACACCGGTACCAAAGCCCAGGCCCAATGTGTTGACAAAGAAAAGGTCAAAATAGGCGGCAAACTTGATTAAGTACTGAATGATTCCCCATAGTACAAATGCCACAATAACACAGCCGATAAGAAGGGTTTTAAAAACACCGCTATTAGTCGGACTTTTAACCCGTTTAAAATAAACGACCAGTGCCAATGCCGGAATGGTTAACAAATTGAGCAAGTGAACACCAATAGAAAGCCCCATTACATAAGCTATTAATAATAGCCATTTATCGGCACGGGGTTCCTCTGCATGAGCTTCCCATTTCAAGATTGCCCAGAACACGATAGCAGTACACAGTGAGGACATAGCGTACACTTCGGACTCCACAGCAGAAAACCAAAAAGTGTCTGAAAAGGAATAAGCCAGAGCGCCCACAAGGCCTGCACCCATAATTTGAATGAGATTCCCCTGTGTAAGTTCTGTACCGCTTCTCCATAGTACTTTACGCGCTAACGCGGTGATGGTCCAAAACAAGAACAGAATGGTTAAGCCACTGGAAACAGCAGACCCAAAGTTCATCCAATAGGCAATGGACTCTTTATTGCCGAAAGCCAAATTGCTAAAGATATTTTGCAACATCAAAAAAAGTGGGGCGCCGGGCTGATGCACAATCTGCATCTTATAGGCCGCTGCGATAAATTCACCACAGTCCCAATAACTGGCTGTAGGTTCTAGGGTTAACACATAAACTAAGGTGGACACCATAAATGTTATCCATCCAAGTAAATTGTTTGTTTTGTTATAATCCATCAGTTACTATTGTTTATTTCATTCTTTTATGCCCATACCTTGTTAGGATAAACGCATAATATATCATTATAATACAATTAAGTGCCGAAAATAAGTATTAGTATTGATATAAAGGAAAAATTAAAAAGTAAAAAGTAAAAAAAGGGGTAGTGAAAAAAATCCGCTTGATATTCAAGTAGGTGCTAAAAAAGCGAAAAAAAATGAATAAAATATTTTGAGTATTTAGAATATCGCTTTATATTTGCACTCCGTTTACGGCAGAAGGCTGATAAACACAAAGGATTGCCCGATAGTATAAAGGTAGTACAACTGATTTTGGTTCAGTTTGTCTAGGTTCGAATCCTGGTCGGGCAACATAACAAAAGAGAACTCGGGTCGTTTTAAAACGGCCCGAATTTTTTTAAACACCAAACCCGCACTCATGCCTCTTCAATTTAACACGGTTAAATTATTTGCCGGATCTGGTAGCAAAGAACTGGCTCAAAAAATCTCTCAAGCTTATGGAAAGGAATTAGGTGAGATGACTTTGTCTCGCTTTAGTGATGGTGAATTCCAGCCTTTTTATAACGAATCGGTTCGTGGTAGCGACGTATTTTTGATTCAGTCTACCTATCAGCCCACTGATAACTTATTTGAATTGCTTTTAATGATTGATGCTGCAAAAAGAGCATCTGCCCACTATATAACGGCAGTGGTGCCCTATTTTGGGTTTGCCCGTCAGGATCGCAAAGATAAACCTCGGGTGGCTATAGGAGCGAAGATGATCGCAAATTTGTTGACAGCTGCGGGGGCTCATCGGATTATGACAATGGATCTGCATGCCGCTCAAATTCAAGGTTTCTTCGATATACCTGTTGACCACTTAGATGCGGCGAGTATTTTTGTGCCTTATATAAAATCGCTGAATCTTCCCAATCTTACAATAGCTTCGCCTGACATGGGCGGTTCTTACCGAGCGCGAACCTTCGCCAAATACTTTAATGCCGAAGTGGTTATTTGCGATAAACAGCGCAAGCGGGCGAATGAGATTGAATCAATGTCTATTATCGGCGATGTAACGGGGCAAGATATTGTGTTAATAGATGATATTTGCGATACCGCCGGTACTTTGTCAAAAGCAGCTTCCCTCATCATGGAAAATGGTGCCAGCAGCGTACGGGCTGTATGTACGCATCCCGTCCTTTCCGGCAAGGCTTACGAGACGGTAGAGAACTCGGTATTAAGCGAATTGATCGTTACCGATACAATTCCTTTAAAGGGAGAGAGCAGCAAAATCAAGGTGTTATCGACGGCTGACTTATTTGCACGTGCGATAACAAACATCAATGAGCACGGATCAATAAGTGATCTGTTCAAAATTTTTGATCAAAATAGATAATCGATCAAAATTTTTTCTATCTTTGCAGCCTTGAAAAACGGAGTATATCATTATATTCTAGACGTATAAAAAATAAATAAATAGAAATAAATGAAATCAATTGCTATTAGCGGTTCTCCTAGAGAGAACGTAGGGAAAAGAGACGCAAAAGAATTACGCTACGCCGGTAAGGTGCCTGCTGTTCTTTACGGAGGTGGTGAACAATATCACTTCGCTGTGTCCGCAGCTGATTTGAAACCTTTGATTTATACACCTGAAGTTAATTTCGTAGATCTTGAAATTAGCGGAAAGAAGTATCAAGCAATCGTTCAAGAAGCACAATATCATCCGCTTACGGATCAAATTATTCACGTTGACTTTTTGGCTTTAAGTGATGATAAAGCTGTATCAATGAATATTCCTATTGCCTTGACAGGCACATCACCCGGTGTAAAAATGGGAGGTAAGTTGGTTCAGAAATTGCGTAAATTACGTGTAAAAGCCTTACCTAAAGATATGCCTCAAGTAATTGAAGTAAGCTTGGAGTCATTAGAAGTAGGTAAGTCAGTACGTGTCGGTGCGGTGGAAGTTAAGAATGCTAAAATCCTTAACAATGCTGATGATACGATCGTTTCAGTAATTATGTCGCGTGCATTAAAACAAGCTGAACAGGAAGCTGCTAAAGCCGGTAAAAAATAAAAATCTTTTTAAGAATTTACCAAAAGCATCCGGTGATCAGCATCGGATGCTTTTTTTATAGGGTAAAAATGAAATATTTAATCGTTGGTTTAGGTAATATCGGGCAGGAATACGCGGACACAAGACATAATATAGGTTTTATGGTAGCGGATGAACTCGTAAAAGAATTTGGTGCCGGGTATTCTACCTTGAAATATGCTTTTTATTCGGAATTTAAACATAAGGGTAGAACCGTTCATGTCATTAAGCCCACTACTTACATGAACTTGAGTGGAAAGGCCGTTAACTATTGGATGCATGAGCTTAAAATACCTATTTCCAATGTTTTGGTTATTGTGGATGACTTAGCTATACCTTTTGGAAGCGTTCGTATCAAACCGAAAGGGAGTGCTGCCGGACATAACGGACTCAAAAATATCGAAGCTCTTTGTGGAGGACAGCAATACCCACGTTTGCGCTTTGGTATTGGTGATAACTACCCAAAGGGGCGGCAAATAGATTATGTTTTAGGACCATTCGATCAAGAAGAAAAAGCCGACTTACCGGCACTTATTGCACATTCCGTGGAAGCAATTAAGAGTTTCGTAACGGTAGGCTTGGAATTGACAATGACAAATTTTAATAAATAACTGTAGTTAAAGCTGTAGGGCTTAGCCATTAGCTAATACCTAAGTGTTAAATATTAAAAATATGAAAGTTTACGGAATCAAAAACTGCAACACGGTAAAGAAAGCATTGGATTGGTTAAATAAGAACCACGTTTCTTACGAATTTCAGGATTTCAAGAAGTTAGGTGTCAGTGAAGATACTTTAGCACGTTGGGAAAAGGAAGTGAGCTGGGAATCCTTAGTAAATAAAAAAGGTACAACTTGGCGAAGTTTAAGCGATGCGGAAAAAACGGCAGTCATAGATCAGCAAACGGCCAATAAATTGATGCAAGCAAAAACCAGCGTTATTAAGAGACCGGTTATTGAATCGCCGAAAGGCCTGATTCTTGGGTTTGACGAAAAGGAATACCAAGATAAACTAAAATAATTGTTACAAAGGCTTAAAATAGATATTTTAAGCCTTTATTTTTATAGGCAGCCTTAAAAATAAAGTTATATTAGCGGCTTATAGTCAAAGCCAAGGCAAATTTTTGCCTTACAAATTATTTTTCGATTTATAAGTATGCTAAAACAACAACCCTTCATTGCGCTCATTGCTTTTATTCTTACGATAGGGACCTCCTTTGGTCAGACTGTCCCTGCGCCAAGCAAATACGATTATGAAAAAGCCTTTGCCCCGATCTTTTATACCCAAAATGGAAACGAATATCGGTCAGCTAGCGGGAAACCTGGCGTAAAATATTGGCAGAATCGTGTTAATTATACAATAAAAGTTCGCTTGAATGAGGAACGCAAAGAGATAGAAGGCGTTGTATATTTAGATTATACCAATAACAGTCCGGATAGGCTTGACTTCCTGTGGTTACAATTGGATCAAAACCTTTTCTCGAAAAAGAGTCGCGGGGCACAGATCGTTCCGGTAGGAAAAAGCAGATACGGTTCACATGATACACCTTTTGACGGAGGCTATACGATTGAGGCTGTTAAAGGAGCCGATGGTAAGAGTATAGCTTATCAGGTCAATGATACAAGAATGCAAGTTTTCTTACCGGAAGCTTTGGACGCAACGGGAGGAAACACCAAGCTTGCCATCCATTATCGCTATACGATACCGGATTATGGCGCAGATAGAACCGGCATACTGCAAACTGCCCATGGGGATATTTTCGCCATTGCACAATGGTATCCCAGAATGGCTGTTTATGATGATGTGTTAGGCTGGAATGTACAGCCTTATACAGGTCCGGGCGAATTTTATTTAGAATACGGTGATTTCAATGTTGAAATTACGGCTCCTAGCAAACATATTGTCGTTTGTGGAGGAGAGCTGTTAAATCCCGATGAAGTCTATACCGAGGAGCAGCTAAAAAGATGGGAAAAAGCTAAAAAAAGCGATAAAACTGTTATGATCCGTTCCGGTGAAGAAGTGACAAACCCAACATCCAGGCCACAGGGCAAAAAAGAACTGACTTGGCGATTTAGACTTAATCGTAGCAGAGATATTGCTTGGGCTTCATCGAGCTCGTTTATTATTGATGCCGCAAAAATTAACTTACCTAACGGACAAACATCAATGGCCGTGTCTGCCTATCCGATGGAAAGTAATGGTAATAATGCTTGGGAACGATCAACAGAATATACGAAATCATCTATAGAATATTATTCAAGCAAATGGTATCCCTATCCTTATCCGATTGCCGTAAATGTTGCCTCGAACATAGGAGGGATGGAGTATCCGGGAATTGTTTTCTGTAGAAGCACCGCCAAAGCAAGCAGCCTGTGGGGCGTAACAGACCACGAATTTGGTCATATCTGGTTTCCTATGATTGTGGGAAGTAACGAGCGTCTGTATGCCTGGATGGATGAAGGATTCAATAGCTTTATCAATACCCTATCAAAAGAAGCGTTTAATAACGGTGAATACAGAACAGCGAAATACAATGGACATGATTTGGCGCGTGTTTATTTTAGCGATGACGTTGAACCTATTATGTCGTCTCCACAAAATATGAAGGAAAGTAATATAGGGACACTTGCCTACAGGAAGCCGCAGTTGGCATTAACAATTTTGCGCGAACATATATTGGGCGAGGAACGCTTCGATAGGGCTTTTAAAACTTATATTGACTATTGGGCCTATAAACACCCTACACCATTTGATTTCTTTAGAACCATCGAGAACGTGGCAGGCGAAAATTTAAGTTGGTTTTGGCGGTCATGGTTTCAGTATAATTGGAAATTGGATCAAGCGGTTGAAGGCGTGAAATATGTAGAAAACGATCCTGCCAAAGGTGCGATCATCACCGTTTCCAATCTCGAGGAAATGCCTATGCCGCTCATAGTTGAAATTGTATCAGCAAACGGTAACAAGCAGCGGATAAAGCTTCCGGTAGAAATTTGGGAAAGAAATCAGACATTCTCATTTAAAGTGGCTACAAATGAAAGGCTTAAATCGGTTGTTATTGATCCTGATAAAGTTTTTCCGGACATTAATCCTGCCAATAATAATTGGACCGATGTGCAATAAATGTTAAATTTTATGTTTTAGCTAACACTTTTCGCCAAAAACTGTTTAGTTTGTACCTGAAAATACCAGATTCATTGAATATATGATAAAGCCTTTTATATTATTTTCCTTGCTATTGGCTAGTGTTATTACCGTAAGTGCTCAGGATCGTTTTAGAGGGATTGTCTTGGAGTATAAGAGCAACGAGCTAATGCCGGAGGTTTCGGTGAAGAATTTAAATAAACATGATAGTACACGTAGTAATAGATCAGGGGAATTTTCTCTTCGAGCCGATAAGGATGATATTTTGGTGTTTTCTTACCCAGGTTACCGTACGGACAGTTTAGTAGTAACAGATTTTGCTTTAAAAAGAGTATACCTCACCTCCGTTAACGATCCTCGAATGTTGGATGAGGTCAATATTAACGCTTTGACTAATAGCCGGATTGCCGAAGAGAAAGAACGTTTGAGAAAAGAAGGGCAGTTTGCGAATACAGTTTCAGGAGGAAGTAGCGCAAATGGTACACAGCGTATGGGAGGAATTGGTTTTTCTCCCTCGCGCATATTTGGGAAGGGCGCTCGTAACGCCCGAAGACAATATAGAATGTTGGAAGTAGAAAGTAATAATCGGATTATAGATGCGCGATTTACAGAGGAGTTGATTACAAGCTTGACACCATTAAGAGGAGAAGATTTGAGCTTATTTATGGCAAAATATCGTCCGAAAGCGTCATTCATTCAGGAAGCGAATGACGAGACCCTCCGTCTATACATTATGGATTCTTATAATAAGTATAAAGATTTAAGCTCCGCGGCCAAGGAGAAAATTAAGCTGGATAATAAGGAACCCGAAAAGCGTGCTAAATAAGCTCTGTATTCCAAATAAGGACCATTTTATCATCGCTTACTGAGGCGAAGGTATGATCGTTGATCCAGGTTATATTATTTATCGATAAACGATGTGTTTCGTACCCTTTTTCCAAACTAATATTTTTCATTAAGGAATAATCCGTGGCGCGCCATATCTTAATGCTTTTATCGCGGCTCGCGGTAGTAAATAAGGGAAAGCTTGGGTGGTAAGCGATGCCATAAATGCTGAACATATGTGCCGTGATATTTCTATTTAATAAAAAATCTTTTGTCTCGAATACATTTAATTGTGCATCGCGTCCGCCGGTTAATAGAAAGTTGCCATCGGGAGAAAATGTGAGTGCAGTAATGGCGGCACTATGCTCATTGATTTCTTGAAATTGCAGATAGTCCCGGGCATGAAATAATCTTATTTTACTGTCTTTTGCACCGAACGCGATGGTATCTTCGGTGCGGTTAAGTGCAATGCAGCGGACCGTTTCTGCAGACACATTGAAATGATATAGCAACTTGAAATTCACAGTGTCCCAGACAGATACCGTACCATCTTCTGACGACACAATCAGCTCAGGTTTTGTAAGGAAGGCCTGTATCCCGAAAATCGGCTTTTCGTGATGTTGCAGTCTAGCCACCACCAAATGTTTTTCAACATCCACAATAGTCACCAAACCGCTTCTTTCGCCAATGGCTAGTAATTTGCCGGCAGGAAGGTAGTGCAGCGCATATACAGAGCTTTTTACAGGGAGGAGTATTCTTTTAAATTTACCTACATCGAGATCCCATTCCACCACACCTTTGTCATTGCCTGCCGTGAACAGCATAGAGGGAGTACTTCCCGTCTCAACGGCAAAGATCGGATTTTGATGCCCTGATAAAGTATATTTCTTATTAACCTCTATTCTGTTCATGACTATTTATGATGCCGTTTAGCTAAATTCTCAGCAATACGTACCAAGGGGATGTTTTTTTCTCTCAATAGAACAAGTAAATGAAAGATCAGGTCTGATGATTCGTTAATAAAATCCATGTCTGATTCTTTCAGTGCAGCTATAACGGTCTCTATAGCTTCTTCTCCCACTTTTTGCGCGATTTTATTAATGCCTTTGTCCCGCAGTTTGTTTACATAAGAACTTTCATTAGGATTGATAAAGCGATCATCAATAATTTTTTCTAATTGAAAAATGAAATTTTGATTAAAATCAGTTTTGAAGCAACTTCTAGATCCGGTATGACAGGTTGGGCCTTTTGGATTTACCTTAATTAGTAGGGTGTCGTTATCACAATCAACAGACGCTTCAACCAGCTCTAAGTAATTACCGCTTTCTTCTCCCTTTGTCCATAAGCGATTCTTAGTGCGTGAGAAGAAGGTGACACGTTGTTCTTTTTGCGTCTTTTCCCATGCCTCTTCATTCATGTAACCCAGCATAAGTACTTCTAATGTTTGATAATCCTGAATGACAGCGGGAACTAAGCCTGCTCCTTTATTAAAATCTAGCATTTTTAAAATAAATTACATTAACGGACTTCTATACCATGTGCTCTCAGTGTTCCCTTCAGGTCAGGTATACGAATTTCCCCATAGTGAAAAACGGAAGCTGCTAAAGCAGCATCTACCTGTGTTTCTAAGAAAACATCTACAAAATGTTGTTGATTGCCCGCTCCGCCGGAGGCAATAATAGGTATACTTAAGCTTTGATTAACAGTACGGAGTAACTTGCAATCAAAACCATTCTTTGTTCCGTCATGGTCCATGGATGTGAGTAATATTTCGCCGGCGCCTCTGCTTTCGGCCTCCTTTATCCACTCTTCTGTAAGGATATCCGTTTTTATCCGTCCACCATTGAGGTGAACATAATTTTTGCCGTCAACGTACTTCGTGTCAATAGCGACAACAACGAATTGAATACCAAATGCATCGGCCAGTTCGTCGATTAATCCTGGATTTCTAACAGCTGCAGAATTAATGGAAATTTTATCTGCACCGGAATTTAATAATATATCTGCATCGCCAATCTCATGTATGCCTCCGCCAATGGTAAAAGGAATATTCACATTTCTCGCAACGGCTTTGACCATATCAATCGTTGTCTTGCGTTTTTCGTGCGTGGCGGTTATATCCAGAAAAACCAATTCATCAGCATCTTGCTTGGAATATTGCCATGCCAGCTCAACTGGATCACCCGCATCGCGTAAATCGACAAAGTTAACTCCTTTAACGGTTCTCCCATCCTTTACATCCAAGCAAGGGATAATACGCTTAGCAACGCCCGTATTTAAAAATTGATCAGTGAGCGAAGGTTCCATTCTTTTATCTCTTCAATACTTATTCTATTTTCGTATATGGCTTTTCCAACAACACATGCTTCTATCCGAAGTTCGTCGAGGGCTTTGATATCATCCATGGAACTGATACCACCGGAGGCAATTAATTTGATGATAGGGGAGTGATCTAAAAGTTTTTTATACAAATCAATACCCGCTCCGCCAAGTTTTCCGTCCTTGTTGATGTCTGTGCAAAGGAACCTGAAGAAGCCCAAACCAAGGCATCTGTCTATATAATCGATTAACTTTAAAGGTGAACTTTCCATCCAGCCCGAATATTTAATGACCTCGTCTAGTACGTCTATAGCAACTACAATGTGATCGGAACATTTGATTCCATTACAGTAAAGGTGGCTAAGCTCATCTAAAAACTCCGGATTGGTGATGGCTTGCGTTCCAACGATGACGCGATGTATACCGGAGTCAATCAATTCCTTAACCTTATCGATGCTTCTGACCCCACCGCCGTACTGAACCTTCATGTCGGTTTTTTTGATAATGTCAAAAAGATACTGTTGATTGCTGAAATCGCCTTTTGCGCCATTGAGATCAATAATATGTACAAATTCGGTGCCGTTCGACTGATATTTTTCTATCATCTCCTCCAAACTGATATCATAGGTGGTAATATCATCGTATTTACCTTCTCGTAAACGAACTACCTTTTTATCCAATATATCGATTGCTGGAATAATATACATGACTTTTCTTGATTAGATTGCACAAAAATTTTTTAATAATTGTTCTCCTGCTTCTCCTGATTTTTCAGGGTGAAATTGGACTCCATAAAAATTGTTAAACTGTATAGCTGAAGAAAACTTAAGACCATACGTTGTATAAGCGAGTGTAAAAGTAGGATTATATTCGATAAAATAAGAGTGGACAAAATAAAAATATGCATCAGCCGGTATTCCTTTAAAAAGGTTATTATCATAACTTGAATTCACGCTATTCCATCCCATGTGAGGAACTTTATAGGGGATCTTATGAGCAAAATGCAGTGTGTCAATATCCATAATATGCAATAATTGAGCATTTCCTTCTTCCGAATGGCGCGTCAGTAATTGCATGCCGACGCAAATTCCCAACACCGGTTTTGTCAGAGCCTTTATCGAATTAACTAGTCCAGATGTTTGCAGTTTCTGCATGGCGGCTCCTGCATGGCCAACGCCGGGTATAATAATGTGACTATATCGATCCATATTATCTCCTGCATTAACCATACCATATTTTAAGCTCAGCCGATCGAGCGCGGCAGTCAACGAAAAAATGTTGCCCGCACCGTAGTTTATTATTCCAATCATGTTTAGCTATTCGCCTTTAGCACACAGCTATCAGCTCTAAAAAATTACCAATATTATTACTATCTACTCAAACCGCTACATTCATCCTACACCTTACACCCTAAACCTTTAAAGCACACCTTTCGTACTGGGAAGTTCCATTCGGTCGGGATCCCTTTTTACCGCCATTTTAATCGCTTTGGCAAAAGCCTTAAAAATTGCCTCGATTTTGTGATGCTCATTTTGTCCTTCTGCTTTAATGTTCAGATTACATTTAGCTGCATCTGAAAAGGATTTAAAAAAGTGGATAAACATTTCTGTAGGCATTTCACCTATTTTTTCGCGTTTAAATTCCGCCTCCCATACCAGCCAGTTCCTTCCCCCGAAATCCAAAGCTACTTGTGCCAGGCAATCATCCATCGGTAAACAAAAACCATATCGTTCGATGCCTCTTTTATCACCCAGTGCTTTCAATATCGTTTCTCCCAATGCCAAGGCAGTATCTTCGATTGTGTGATGCTCGTCGATGTGAAGATCGCCCTTTGTCTTTATCGTCAAGTCCATGCTACCGTGGCGAGCTAATTGATCAAGCATATGATCGAAAAATGGAAGACCTGTTTCGATTGCCGCTTGACCTTTCCCATCCAAGTTGACAGAGACGTAAATATCTGTTTCATTCGTTGTTCGTTGATGCACCGCCGCGCGATTGCCAACTTTCAAAAATTCATACACTTTTTTGAACTCGGTTGTTTCTAAGGCAATAACACCGGCATCAACGAGAAGGTTTTCATTTGCTCCAAGTGCGTCGTTATTTCGTAACCAGATAGCCTTTGCACCTAGATTCTGTGCAAGACGCACATCGTTAATCCGATCACCTATCACATAGGAGTTCGCTAAATCATACTTTTCGGTATCAAAATACTCTTTTAGCATACCGATGCCTGGTTTTCTGGTTTCCGCTTGTTCATGTGGAAAAGTACGATCGATGTGCTCTTTGCTAAAGTGCACGCCTTCACCGGCGAAAGTTTCCATAATGAAGCGGTGTACAGGCCAAAAATTGGCTTCAGGATGCGAATCGGTACCTAAACCGTCTTGATTAGTCACTAAAACTAATTCATAGTCCAATTCTTTGGCTATCCGGGGTAAGTATTGTAATGCCCCAGGATAAAATTTAAGTTTCTCAAAGGAATCTATCTGTTCATCTTCCGGTTCAATAATCAATGTTCCATCGCGGTCGATGAACAAAATTCGCTTTTTATTATTGCTACTAGCCATATTATCGATCATTCTTTACAATCTAGCCAAGCACGCCACCGTTGTGTTTACTTAGCTTTCTGTTTTATTATCCAAAAGTACTATTCTACTGACCATTAACCAACGGATACGTGCGAAGTGCATGTAAGAGTTGCTGGTTTTCTTCGGGAGTGCCTATAGTTATACGTAGGCATCCTTCGCATAATATGACCGACGATCGGTCGCGTACAATAATGCCTAGTTCAACAAGGTATTTGTAAATTTCCCGAGGGGTAGTCATTTTTACCAAGATGAAATTTGCCTCCGAAGGATAGATGTATTGTATAAGCGGGAGCGTTGAGAGGTCTTTAACTAATTTCTCTCTTTCTCTGACGGTAGTCTTTATCCATGTGTTGATTTCGTCTACATTTTCAAGAGCTTGTATTGCAAGTGTTTGAGACGCTTCGTTAATGTTGTATGGCGGCTTTATTTTGTTAAGCACATCAATGATATCGCGGGCCGCAAAAGCCATTCCTATTCTCAATCCCGCCAATCCCCAAGCCTTAGAAAGCGTTTGCAGCACTACCAGGTTATTATATTCTGTCAACTCTTGTATAAAAGATCGTTGTTTGGCGAAGTTTATATAGGCTTCATCTACCACTACTATACCGTTGAAGTTATTCAACAGCGTTTCTATATCTGCTCTATTGATCGAATTCCCGGTAGGATTGTTGGGCGAACAGATGAAAATAATTTTACTGTTTTCATCGATCGTCTCAGCTATGCTATTAAGGTCTAACTGGAATTCTGTCGTCAGCGGGACGCGCTTAATTAAAACATCATTGATATTGGCGGATACTTCATACATTCCATAGGTTGGCGGAACGATAATAATATTGTCTATACCCGGGCGACAAAAGGCCCTCAATAGAAGGTCAATTGCTTCGTCGCTTCCATTGCCAACAAAAATATGTTCCGTAGGAACACCTTTGATTTGGCGGACTTTTTCCTTTAAGTTTAATTGTAGTGGGTCCGGATATCGGTTGTAATTTACAGGTAAAGGTGAACCAAATGCATTTTCATTTGCATCTAATAAGATAGAAGCTTCTCCTTTAAATTCGTCACGAGCGGAAGAATAAGGTGTAAGCTTTCTAATATTGTCCCTTAACAGGTTTTGAATGTTGATGGTCATTTTTAAAGTAAAAAGTAAAATGTAAAAAGCTTGCCACCCGTAGGGGTGGTAAAAAAATGCTACTCAGCTTTATGCCTTAATCTAACGCTTACAGCGTTTTTATGTGCGTGTAACCCTTCAAGTTCTGCCAATATTTCAACGGTAGGACCTAATTGGTTTATTCCAATTGGCGTAATGTGTTGAAAAGTTATTTTTTTAATAAAAGAATCTACTGACACACCGGAATAAGCCTTTGCATAAGCACTTGTCGGTAACGTGTGATTCGTTCCTGAAGCATAATCTCCCACGCTTTCAGGTGTTAAGTGCCCTAAGAAAACCGATCCGGCATTGATTATTTTGTTTATAATAGATTGCCAGTCATCGAGCGCAAGAATTAAGTGCTCCGGGGCATAGGCATTGCTGAACGACATCGCTTGTGTTAAATCACTGCAAAGCACGGCATAGGAATGAGCGATGGCCGCTTTAGCTATTTCAACTCTTGGGAGCGCTTCTACCTGTTTAGCTAGCTCTTGATTAACTTGTTCTATAAGGGATTCACTATCACTAACCAAGATAGCTTGACTATCTTTTCCATGTTCAGCCTGTGCAAGCAGATCGGCTGCTACATAAATAGGATTGCTCGTCTTATCAGCTATAATGAGTACTTCCGAGGGGCCGGCAGGCATGTCGATCGCCGTATTCGTGGTAGCTTGTACAATGGTTTTAGCCTTTGTTACAAATTGGTTGCCCGGACCGAAAATCTTGTCAACTTTCGGAATGGTTGCAGTGCCATATGCCATTGCGGCGATCGCTTGGGCACCGCCGACCAGATAAATCCGTTTAATTTTTAATAAATATGCACAATAAGCAATATAGCCATTTATAAGTCCACTGGCTTGTGGGGGGCAACATACGACAATTTCTTTGCATCCCGCTATTCGAGCAGGGACACCAAGCATAAGAAAAGTACTTGGAAGTACAGCCGACCCACCGGGAACGTAAAGTCCTACACGCTCAATGGGGCGCGCCTCCCTCCAACACGTGACGCCTTGCATCGTGTCGATCTTCTTTTCCTTACGTAATTGATTTTGATGAAATTTGTAAATGTTGTTAAAAGCGATTTCCAACGCCCTTTGCTGGTCTCTACCAATGCTGGTTGCTAGTAACTGAATATCGTCCTCTTCAATATACAAACGATCCAGTTTAACTTTGTCGAACCGTTCCGTAAAGTCAAACAGTGCGGCATCGCCCTTCTGTCGGACATTTTGGATAATATTGTCAACCGTTTCCTGAATGGTATGAGCCGGATCTGTATTGCGAATAATCAGCTGGCTTAACGCATCAGGGGAAAGCTCCTTATAGTTATATGTGTTTAACATGCTTTACTTGTATTAGGATAAAGTATCAAGACGAAAGTATCGGGACAGGTAGACGTTATTTTTCTTCACCTTCTTATACGGTTGTCTTGCATCTTGCTACATACGTCTTGCTACCAATATCTTGGGTCCAATTACATAATAATCTTTTCAATGGGCATGACAACAATTCCCTGAGCACCGGCGGCTTTGAGTTTATTTATTTTTTCCCAAAAGTCACGCTCTTGTATGGCCGTATGGACGGCTACCCAACCTTCCTCGGCAAGAGGCACCACTGTTGGACTTTTTACGCCGGGGAGCAGGTCTACTATTATTTGAAGATTTTCTCTTTTCACATTAAGTACAACGTATTTAGTTTCCTTTGCCTTCAAAACGGATTGAATTCGCTGCATTAGCTCTTTCACAGCTTCTTCTTCTTCGATTCCGTTTTTGCCGATTAGGATGGCCTCCGATGACATAACGTCAGCAAAAGGTTTTAAGCCATTACTTTTTAAGGTGCCTCCTGTGGAAACGATATCGCATATAGCATCACTTAATCCTAATCCCGGCGAAATTTCAACTGATCCGGATATGGTGCGAATCGTTGCATTAATTTGATTGTCAGAAAGGTATTTTTTTAGGATGTTGGGGTAAGAAGTGGCGATGGCTCGCCCCTCTAAATCATTTATTTGTACTAATTCGCTTTCATTTGGTATGGCAATCTTCAAAGTACATTTTCCAAAACCAAGGCGTTGCAAAAAATGTACGTTGACTCCAGTTTCACTAATCACATTTTCACCGACAATACCTAAATCGGCGATCCCATCTTGAACGTACTCCGGTATATCATCATCCCGTAAGAAAAGAATTTCCAGTGGAAAATTGGATACGGAGGATATGAGTGAGCTTTTATAATTTTCGAAAGTTAGGCCACAGTTTTTTAATAACTCTACAGATTTTTCGTTTAATCTACCCGACTTTTGGATAGCTATTTTTAAGGATGACATGGATAGTATAATATTTTATTACATGTATCAAAGCACATGCAGATGAATATAAAAAAGTAAATGAATCGGGGTTTAACTGCTTCACGTAGAAACATACTTATTACATATCGCCACAAGGGCGATGATGGAAATGTACGTGATGTGTGAAGACTTTTAACATTTTCTTATTCTGAACTTCTTTGTTAAGAAGAATGTTGCAAATATAGGATTCAATTTTGTTTTTGCAAATAAAAGGTGAATTTTATTAGCAAAAATTCATGTGTAACAAAAACGATAGTACTTCACTTTTTAGGTTTTTTACTTATCTTCACATTAAATATGGGATGAATGCCTCATGTTATGAGACATTGACCTTGCCTATTAGTTTGGTCCCATAGCCTATTATAAGCAAATGAAAAGAAAATTAACTTTTCTGGAAGGAACTTTATATGCTGGCGGTGCCATTGCCAATAATGTCGTTACGACGGTTACGATTCGTGGAAGCTTTAGTAAGGCATGTTTACAGGCGGCTCTCGATAAAGTACAACGGAGACATCCTCTTTTAAATGTTCACATTGAGCAAGATGTTAGCAGTGCGCCCTATTTTGTCCAAGCTACAATAAAAAAAGATATTCAAGTCCGAGTTATTGACCGTCTTACCGACGACGATTGGAAAAGCGAATTCGTGCGGGAATGTCTCGCCCCCTTCGATGCCACTGATAGCTTACTTTTGCGTGTTGTGTGGATTAGAGGCGAGAATCTTTCAGACTTAATGTTTGTTGGCCATCATTGTATTTGTGATGGCAGATCCGTGCTGAATTTAATGAATGAGACCCTCTGTGTATTAGGGAATCCTGCAATGGATATTGGTAGCTATGACCAATTTTCGTCTGTGCTCGATTTTATCCCGGAGCATGTAAAACGTAATAAGGGTAACAGGTTTATCGCCAAATGCCTTCCAATGATAGTAAAAACGGCATTACGCTTTGCCGCCTTTAAGAAAGAAATCAATCGATGTAACCCCTATTTTATTCATTGGAATTTAAGCAAAGAAGAATCAAAAGCGATTCTTGAACAATGCAAGTTTAAAGGACTTTCTATCCACACCTTTTTGAGCGCCGTATTTTTGACAGCTTATGGTGATGTTGATGGCAGCAGGCGATGTGTAAAACTCTTTTGTTCGATCGATATGAGAAGATTTATTAAGGAAGTAAAAAATGACATGCTCTTTGCTTTTCCTGCAATGGTTCCCCTACATCTGAAAAAAAGTTCCGCTCGCAACATTTGGCAACAAGCGGAGATGTTAAAGGTTGCATTAGCAAAACGTATGGAAAAGTTAACGGTTTATGATACGTTGGTTTTTAGTGAAGGGCTCACGCCGTTAATACCGCAAATAACCAACTATGCAAAGAAAGACAAAGGGACGCACGCCTTTACTTTTTCAAATATGGGACGTGTTCAATTGGAGGAGCACTACGGCGCACTTGCCATTGAAAACTTGTACGCGCCAGCTAGTCTCTTTGCTTTGGGTAATCCTTCTACCTTATCCATTACCAGCTTTAAGGGACAGATCGATTTTATGTTTACATCAGACGAAAACTTCCTGTCTTATCCTGTGGCACGAGCCTTTCAAACGCGCGCGCTTGAAATTATTCGGACTTCTCTTTCGACCAAGTGAATGTAAAAAAAGCGGTAAAAAAAGACATCAATTCTTAGGGCAGATCGTCGTAGATATCCAGTATAAATGAAACAATTATAAATCGTTTTCAGACTATTGCATTCATACCGCAAATACTGTACATTGGCTATATAAATTTGAAATTGACGGAATATGGCTGAGACAATTAATAAAGATGCAATTGAACCGATTCAGGAAGAGACGTTAGAATCCGGTATACAACATGTTAATAACCCGGTACTGGATTTGCCGCAGATTGTGAAAAAGTATCTTCAAAAGATCACAGGATATGTACAAAGAGGTAATAGTTACGTGTTTACAGATGGTTCTGCCGCTGTAGAAGTAAAGGTGGTAAGTGATGAAATCATACGGATTAGGCTAGCACCCCATAGCCAATTTTTAGACGATTTTTCTTATGCAGTTCCAAATCCTGATCAACATGTAGCGCTTTACGCATTTCAGGAAGAAGAGGATACTTATAGCGTAAGTACTAATACTGTGACTTGCGTCATCAATAAAAAGGATTTCTTGATATCTTTTCAGGACCGTGAAGGACAGGTTATCAATCGGGATCACACGCCGATGCATTGGGAAGAAAATCCGGATTTTGGGGGGTATTATGTTTATTGTACCAAAGTTGCGGAAGAGCAAGAAGCTTTTTATGGTGTAGGCGATAAACCCACGCACCTAAATTTGCGTGGTAAAAGATTGACCAATTGGAATTCAGACACCTATTCATTTTCCTTTGATCAAGATCCCTTGTATCGAAGTATCCCTTTTTATATTGGATTGAACAAAGGGGAGGCTTATGGAATTTTCTTTGACAATACGTTCAAAACCTATTTTGATTTTGCTGCTGAAAAACATGACCAAACCAGCTTTTGGTCGGAGGGAGGTGAGCTACAATACTATTACATTCATGGCCCCCATATGATGGACGTCGTGAAGCGCTATCATAGTATTACAGGTACTCATTATTTACCTCCCTTGTGGGCTTTGGGATTTCACCAATGCCGATGGAGCTATTATCCGGAAAGCAAAGTACACGAAATAGCGGCAGGTTTTCGATCCAGAAATATTCCCTGCGATGCCATATATCTCGATATCGATTACATGGATGGTTATCGCTGCTTTACTTGGAATAAACATTATTTCCCAAATCCAAAAAAGATGATCAAAACCTTGGCAGATCAGGGATTTAAAACGGTTGTTATTATAGACCCGGGTATTAAAGTGGATGATAATTATTGGGTATTTAAAGAAGGCAAAGAAAACAAATATTTCTGTAGAAGAGGTGATGATTATTTTATGGAAGGTCATGTATGGCCCGGACGATGTCAGTTTCCTGATTTTACCAATCCCGAAACACGTGAATGGTGGGGCGGTTTATTCAAGGGGTTGGTTGATGTCGGGGTAGCCGGCGTATGGAACGATATGAATGAACCGGCTGTATTTGGTCGTGGTACATTCCCGAACGATGTGAGACATAACTACGACGGCTACCGGGGCTCTCATCGCAAAGCGCATAATGTATATGGAATGCAGATGGTACGAGCCACCTATGAAGGGCTTAAGAAATTGAATCATGGTAAGCGACCATTCACTATAACCCGAGCGGCCTATGCCGGAACTCAACGATATTCTTCCGTCTGGACGGGCGACAATGTGGCTACTTGGGAACATCTTCGCTTGGGTGTTCTGCAGCTCCAACGGCTTTCGGTATCGGGTATGTCTTTTTGTGGAACAGATATCGGTGGATTTAGCGGTGAACCTGATGGCGAATTGTTTACTAGGTGGATCCAATTTGGGGTGTTCTCACCTTTTATGAGAGCACATTCGGCCGGCGATACAAGAGAGCGGGAACCTTGGAGTTTTGGTGCGGAACTAGAAGCAATCAACAAAAAGTTCATCGAGCTTCGCTATAAGTTTCTACCTTACATTTATTCGGTTTTTTGGGAACATGCGCAGTATGGCTTTCCGATTCTGAGACCGATCTCTATGCTAGAGCAGGCAATAGAATCGAATATCCCAAGAGAGGAGGAGTTTTCTTTTGGTGATAAGGTGTTGGTTTCTCCTGTAGTCAATCCTGGACAAGTGAGCAAAAAAGTTTATCTACCTGCAGGTTACTGGTATCACTATTGGTCTGATACGGTGTTAAAAGGGGGGGAAGAACACGATATAGCAACGCCGTTAGATGAAATGCCTTTATTTATCAAAGCAGGAGCCGTAATTCCCGAGTATCCTGTTATGCAATACGTGGACCTTCGGCAGGTTGATAGTTTAAAGCTAAGAGTTTATTACGCGGACATAGAAGTGAATTCTTTCCTTTATGAAGATCATGGCGATACGTTTGCCTACGAACAGGAGATTTACCTTGAGAAAAAAATTGTACTAAAAGGCGAAAAAAATAGCTTAACCTTAAACCAAACGATCGATGGATTGTTTACAGAGAGATATGAAACTTATAAACTGAGTTTTATAGGTTTACCATTTGAAATAAATAGAATATTGGTTGATAATCGAATTACTGAATGGAAAGAAGAAGAAGGGGTTCCTACTATTCAGGTTGATAAAGATTTCCGGAATATTGTTGTCGAATAAAGAGTCAGAAGGGCGAAGGTTTGACGTAACGGTCAATATTCTCTTTTGTAGAAATGAAATGTGTCTCCGAAATAAGTTCGGACAGGTTGCTTTTTAGCTAAGTAATCATTATAGAGCGCACCTAACTGTAAAAAAACACTATATGCATAATACTGTTGAAGTATTCTCACTGTTTACTGATTTTGATGTTAGTCTTTTCAAAGCAGGAAAACATTTTAAGTTATACGAAAAGTTCGGTGCTCATCATCTAGAAAAAGAGGAAAGAAAAGGAACTTATTTTGCCGTTTGGGCGCCTAATGCCCGATCAGTCAGCGTAATTGGTGATTTTAATGGATGGAACCCCCATTTGCACCACTTATATATTCGATGGGATGCCTCTGGTATTTGGGAGGGCTTCATTCCTGACGTGCCTTTAGGGGCCAATTATAAGTATCTTATCAAGACGGCAACCGGAGAAAATCTGGAAAAGGGAGATCCCTTTGCTTTAGTTTGGGAAACACCGCCAAAAACTGCTTCTAAAGTCGGTACCACCTGGTATGAATGGAAGGATCAGGATTGGATGGAGAAACGGCATCTTCACAATGGTTTGGATAGGCCTATATCTGTATATGAATTACACCTGGGGTCTTGGATGCGAGACCCCGAGCATCCTGATCATTTATTAAGTTACGGGCAGATTGCTGATAAATTGGTACCCTACATTAAAGAGGCCGGTTTTACGCACGTAGAGTTTATGCCTATCATGGAGCATCCTTACTATCCTTCATGGGGTTATCAAGTAACCGGCTATTTCGCCGCTAGTGCTCGTTACGGTCCACCGCAAGAACTCATGTATCTCATTGAGCAACTGCACCGGAACGATATTGGTGTATTTCTCGACTGGGTTCCTTCACACTTTCCGGGGGACGCTCACGGGTTGTATCGATTCGATGGATCGCATTTATACGAACACCAAGATCCACGACAGGGATATCATCCCGATTGGAGCTCCTATATCTTTAATTATGGACGAAATGAAGTTAGGGCCTTTTTGATAAGTAACGCAATATTTTGGCTGGACCGATTTCATGCGGATGGTTTAAGGGTAGATGCGGTGGCTTCTATGTTATATTTAGATTATTCGCGCAATGCAGGTGAATGGATCCCGAATGAATACGGTGGTCGTGAGAACTTGGAAGCGGTGAGTTTCCTTAAAGAACTAAATGAAGCCGTTTATGCAAATTTTGCTGATGTGCAAACAATTGCTGAGGAATCGACGGCTTGGCCAGGAGTTAGTAGACCTACTTTTACCGGTGGTTTGGGATTTGGCATGAAATGGATGATGGGGTGGATGCATGATACCTTGAACTACTTTAAACAGGATCCCGTTTATCGTAAGTATAATCATCAACAGATAACTTTCAGTACCGTATACGCCTTTCATGAGAATTTTATGCTTCCCTTGTCGCATGATGAGGTTGTGCATGGAAAACATTCGTTAATCTACAAAATGCCCGGGGACGAATGGCAACGTTTCGCAAACCTCCGGGCGTTATATCTTTATATGTTTACGCATTCGGGCACTAAACTTTTATTTATGGGAGGTGAGTTCGGACAAACTGCGGAATGGGATTACAACCAATCGCTAGATTGGCATTTGCTCAATTTTCCGCCACACGAAGGCTTATTTCGTTTTGTGAAAGATTTAAATAATTTATATAAGACGCAACCCGCTTTATATGAAAAAAGTTTTTCGCCGGAGGGTTTTGAATGGGTAGAATTAGGTGACCATGAAAATTCGGTGCTTGTTTATTATCGGAAAGGGAGATCGGAGAAGGATGACTTGGTTGTTATATTAAATCTGACACCTGTAGTGCGATATTATTATCGTATCGGTCTTCCTCATAAAGGAACTTATGAGGTACTATTGAATTCAGACGATAAAGTATATTTTGGAAGTGGAATTAACTGCGAGCCTATTAAAGCCGAACCTTATCATTGGATGAACAAGGCCTATTCGGCGAAGTTTACGCTACCTCCATTAAGTGGTTTAGTTTTGAAAAGGACAAGGTAAAACGAAAGAAAAATGCGTGTAATTCATTTCGCCGCGGAATGTTATCCTGTGGCCAAAGTTGGTGGTTTAGCGGACGTGCTGGGTTCTTTACCCAAATATCAGCGGAAGGCTGGAATTGAATCCTCCGTTGTGATGCCTTTCTATAACAAGACTTTTGTACAGAATAATGAGTTCGAAGTTCTACACGAAGGTAGCATCCAACAAGGCAATTCCTCTTACCATTACAGCGTTTTACGAGAACGCAGCAATCTGCTAGGCTTTGAGTTAATTTTGATTAAAATACCTGGCTTACTTGATCGGGAGGAAGTATATAGCTACCCGGATGAAAGCGAACAATTCTTGGCTTTTCAACATGCCGCTTTGGATTGGCTATGTGCAACTTACCAACGGCCCGACATTATACACTGCCATGATCATCATGCAGGTCTGATTCCATTTTATATTGAAAATGTGGATCAATTTAACTTGTTAAAGGGTGTTCCAACAGTTGCCACCGTTCACAATGGACAGTATCAGGGATGGCTAAGCTGGAATAGCGCTTCGCTCATGCCCACTTTTGATACGTGGCGATGGGGCTTGCTCGATTGGAACGGATTAATTAACCCCTTAGCAGCCCTAATCAAATGTTGTTGGGCTTACACGACGGTTTCAGAAGGATATTTACATGAGTTATACGTAAGAGCTAATGGTTTGGAGGGCCTTTTTGAGGCTGAAAGGACGAAGTCATATGGGATTGTAAATGGGATTGATACAGAGGTTTGGGATACGGCTACCGATCCCATGCTTGAAAATAATTTTTCACCAGCTGCTGTTAAGAAGGGTAAAGAAAATAATAAGAGCATCCTGTGTGATACTTACGGTATGGACGCAAGTCTACCATTGTTTGTTTTCATCGGTCGTTTTGCTTTGGAGAAGGGAGCTGATCTATTAGCATCTGTTCTCGTATCTGTTTTAGAACGGTTTGAAGGAGAGGTTAATTTCTTCGTTTTAGGATCAGGAGATAAGGGCATCGAAGCGTCATTATTAAAAATACGCGAACAATTTTCACAACATTTGGCCTTGTTTATTGGTTATAATGAAGAACTGGCTCACCAAGTATATGCCGGTGCAGATTTTTTATTGATGCCGTCTCGAGTTGAACCCTGCGGGTTAAATCAATTGTATGCTATGCGTTACGGAACGGTGCCTGTAGTACATGCAACAGGAGGGCTGAAAGATACCGTGGTAGATATCGGTCGAGAAGGGTATGGTGTCTTATTTAATGACATTAGTGTTAACGGGGTTTGCGAGGGCATTGAACGCGCTTTGCACTTTTGGCGTCAAACGGACCAAAAGCAGCAGACTGCCCTAAGGAAGAAATTAATGAAGCTCGACTTTTCCTGGGAAAAATCGGCAGCCAAGTATACAGATTTATATAAAAAACTAATTAATTAATATGACTCCAAAGGTAATATCCATCGTGCTAGGAGGGGGGAGGGGTTCCCGGTTAGCACCCTTAACTGATAAACGGTCAAAGCCGGCGGTGCCAATTGCCGGTAAATATCGCTTAGTCGACATACCTATTTCCAACTGTTTGAATTCGGGATTCAATCGAATTTTTGTATTGACCCAATACAATTCGGCATCACTAAATACGCATATTAAAAACACTTATAACTTTAGTGTTTTCAGTAAAGGATTCGTTGATATTATCGCTGCCGAACAGACGATTGAAGGAGATAAATGGTTTCAGGGAACCGCTGATGCCGTGCGGCACTCTTTACGTTACATGGTCAATCACGATTATGATTTTATCCTTATTTTATCGGGCGATCAACTCTATCAGATAGATTTCCAAGAGATGATTGAATTTCATATTAGTAAGAAAGCAGAAATCACCATTGCCACGATCCCCGTTAACGCAAAGGACGCTACTTCTTTTGGTATATTGAAATCTGATGATGAGGGGCATATTACCTCCTTTATAGAAAAGCCTAAAACAGAATTGCTTGTTGACTGGAGTTCGGAGGTAAGTGACGAAATGAAAGATGCGGGAAGGGTTTATCTCGCTTCGATGGGAATTTACGTTTTTAGTAAAGGGGTACTAAACGACCTGCTAACACAAAATCAGGGATTGGATTTCGGTAAAGAACTGATACCTGATGCAATTACCGATCAAAAGAAAGTGATAAGCTATCAATATGATGGCTATTGGACTGATATTGGTAACATTGATTCTTTCTTTGAAGCTAATATTGGTTTAACAGATGAAATACCTGCCTTTAACCTCTTTGATAAACAGAGTATTTTTACAAGACCTCGTATGCTACCTCCATCTAAAATGGCTGCGACTACGCTCTATAACGCTATTGTGGCGGATGGTTGTATTATTGCTGCGAAGGAAATCGAACGCTCGGTTATCGGCGTCCGTTCTAGGATAGGGAAGGGTACGGTTATCAAGAATACCTATATGATGGGGAGTGATTTTTATCAAAACCTTGAAGAGCTTGAAGATGCAAAGAGAACTAACAAGCCCATTGTTGGGGTTGGAGAAGATTGCTATATTGACACGGCAATTTTAGATAAGAGCTGTTCAATCGGTAACAATGTACAGATTAAAGGTGGCCCACATCTGCCGGATGGAGACTTTGAAACCTATACGGTGAAGGACGGCATTATCGTTATTAAGAAACGAGCCGTGATTGCCGATAATACGATTATCGGTTAATTGTCGGCCAACTCGCAGTTAGCTAACGATCGTATCAGCTAACTGGCACATCAAATTCAGTACAAAATATTCGTTAGCATTAACGACTATTTTGTACTTTTGTTTTTTAATGAAAGTTCCTCAGATTGTACTTCATTCTTCAATGAGTTTTATAACCCCATCGGTTATATTAAAACAATTTTTCCCTTTTTGCACGATGTTGTCAAGCTTTTCACTGAAAGCCACTGACACTTTATATTTATTTGTCAAAAAACGTATTGTTTTACATGGATAAAATACTGATAAAGTCTGCCACGTTAGCCTTTCCCGGACATGAAAAAAATGGTCAAACGCTAGATGTTCTCATCAATCGGGGTATAGTCGAGGCCATTGAAAATAAGAATATCATAAACGACGAAGATGCAACGGTTATTGACGCTAATGGACAATACTTGGCTCCGGGATTTTTCGATTTAAACGTAAATTTAGGCGAGCCGGGATTGGAGACAAAGGAGACGATTGAAAGCGGTTGTGCCGCTGCTGCGGCAGGTGGTTTTACCGGATTAGCGATGCAACCTAACACAGAGCCTGCCCTACATAGTAAAGGAGAGATATCCATGGTTGTAAATTTAGCGAGAAATCAACTGGTATCTCTTTACCCGATTGGAGCTATAAGTAAAGGGAGAACGGGTAATGATCTGGCAGAGCTTTATGATATGAAGTTAGCGGGAGCTGTTGCTTTTTCCAATGGCAATAAAAGTATTCAACAGGCAGAACTAATGAGTAGAGCACTCCTCTACTGCAAGGGATTCGGTGCACTGATCATGTCTTTTGCGGAAGATGCTTCGATTGCAAATCACTCAAAAATGAATGAGGGTGTTATGAGTACCTATTTGGGAATGAAGGGAAATCCCGGGCTTGCTGAAGAATTGATGATATCGAGAGATTTATCGCTCGCTAATTACCACAACACTGTTATTCATTTTAGCACAATTAGTACAAAAGGGAGTGTATCCCTGATAAGGGAAGCCAAGCAGAAGGGAATACAGGTCACTTGTGACGTCGCCGCTCATCATCTGGTTTTAACGGATGATCGTGTCGCCGGTTTCGATAGTAATTATAAGGTGAGCCCCCCGTTGAGAACAGCAGAAGATATACAGGCATTGAAAGAAGGGCTATTAGACGGTACGATCGATGCGATTGTTTCTCAGCATACGCCCCATGAAGTAGAATATAAGCGCGTAGAGTTTGAAATTGCAAAAAATGGTATAATCGGCCTTCAAACTACTTTGCCTTTGCTACTCGAAGCACAATTATCAATCGATTTAATAATAGAAAAAATTTCAATAAGGCCGCGCGAGATTTTATCGCTTCCGACGCCATCTTTGACCGTTGGAGCTGCTGCGAATTTAGTTTTGTTTAATCCGAAAGAAAATTGGACCTTTGATATAAATACAAACTATTCCAAATCGATTAATAGTCCTTTTTATGGCGCTACTTTAATGGGCAAAGTAAATTTGGTGGTGAATAATAATAAAGTATATAGTACACTAAATTAATATGATGGACGCACGTATTGAGAAAGCATTAACTGCTGCACTTTCTGCTTTTGATAAGATAAACGGAACAAACGAGGTTTTTCGAACGAATTTATTCGCAGCTTTTAATAGCGATGAGAGCTATATGCAAAAGGTGGATTTGTTAGACGAATGTTTTGATGCTTATCCTTCTTATGAAGATTTAAGGGAAATTGCGTTCGACCTCTTGCTGATGAACTTTTTTGCAGCAGATGTCGAAAAATTGGAAGAGGATTATCTCGAATCGGAGGAGTGGGAAGATATTGAAGAGCAGACTATAGATCGGGGAACCGAGTTGCTCAATTTACTGTTATACTTAAGAGAATGCATTGATGAGGAAATCGAGCCGGAGTTAAGTGATTTTCTAAAAGAATTCCTGTTGGTAGATGAAGATGAATTTCAAGATGAACATCGTATTTATGAACCGATGATTGCCAACCAAATATTAGTGGAGAGCAATTATAAAGAAATAAGTCGAGTAGCAGCTAATCTTGGCGAGGAGCAAGAGCTGGCTGGGCTGTTTTATCCGATAATGAGCTTCTTTGCTGAACAGAATCCATCGGAAAGCCAATTTACCGAATATCTAAGAGCTAGTGGCGATCCGTCAATGGACGCAGCGGTTTATGCACTTATAGTGGCCTATAATAAAAACTAAAAGTAAATGGAAAACAACAGCTTATTACGGAAAGAAGGAGCTAAGTTAGGGATTGTAGTGGGAATACTGATGATTGTATTAACCATTATTCCCATGTACTATTATGCTTCCAGTTCCTCGTTTTGGATGGTCATTATTGGCCCGGTCATCACCGGCTTTTTTCTTCCTTTAGTATTAGCTATTTTATTCACATTTAGATTGCGAGGAACTATCGGCGGCTATTGGAGTTTTAAGCAAGCTGTAATCGGTGTTTTTTCCATGTTGCTTGTGGCAAGCTTTATTTCCTCAGTCTCCGGATTTGTTTTTGAGAAGTATATAGAGCCTGATATGAGAGAACGCTATATGCGTAACATAGCGAATAACTCAATTGAGTACATGGAGAAATCAGGTGCTGATGCTGAGCAGATTGACACGCAACTGGAAAAGATAGATGAGCAAATAGAAAAGGCAGGTGAAGTTAATATTGTTAATACATTGCGTGGTTTTGCGATCTCTACTATTGTTGTTTTCGTGATTGCTCTAATATTTGGTGCTTTATTTAAGAAAGAACGACCCATATTTCAAACAATCTCTGAAGAACCTCAGGAATAAACCGATAAACAAATCATTTGATAATTGCTTATTAACACATGGATATATCTGTCGTCATACCTTTGTACAATGAAGTTGAATCTTTATCTGAATTGGTGGCTTGGATTAAACGGGTAAATGATGAGAACAGCTTCAGTTACGAAGTGATTATGATAGATGACGGTAGCACAGACGGTTCATGGCGTGAAATTGAGGTGCTAAAATTAACCTATCCTGAAATTTATGCCATTAAATTTCGGCGGAATTATGGAAAATCAGCTGCATTGAATGTCGGTTTTGCAGCTGCATCGGGCGATGTTGTTATCACCATGGATGCTGACTTACAAGATAGTCCGGATGAGATACCGGTTCTTTTTCATCGAATAAAAGAGGAAAAGCTGGATTTATTGTCGGGATACAAACAAAAAAGGCATGACCCTTTAAATAAAACGCTGCCTACCAAACTTTTTAATGCGGTGACACGCAGGGTTTCAGGTATCAATAACTTACATGATTTCAATTGCGGGCTGAAGGCTTATCGAAAGGATGTAGTTAAAAATATAGAGGTTTACGGAGAGATGCACCGTTATATCCCCGTTATTGCAAAATGGGCAGGCTTTACAAAAATAGAAGAACAGGTTGTAAAGCATTATCCTAGGAAGTATGGCACGACCAAATTCGGTTTCAGTCGATTTATCAATGGTTTTTTAGACTTACTGTCAATATTTTTTGTTGGCAAATTTAGTAAAAGACCGATGCATTTTTTTGGAAGTCTAGGTGTACTGAGTTTTATGGGGGGCTTTATTATGACTCTTTGGCTGATTTCGGATAAACTGATCAGCATATCGAAAGGTACCTCCTATCGAAATGTTACCGATCAACCTTTGTTTTACATTGCTCTAGTTGCAATTATAGTAGGTACGCAGCTATTTTTAACCGGCTTTATTGCTGAGTTGGTCTCGCGCAATGCACATGACCGAAATAATTATCAAATAGAAAAAGTGATCTAGATAGCTTTTATTTTCCGCTATGATTTTCTTTTCAATTATTATTCCTTTATATAATCGACCGCAAGAAATAGACGAGCTTCTGTTTACACTGGTACAGCAAGGCTATCCTGAATTTGAAGTGCTGGTGATTGAGGATGGATCTACAAATAGTGCCGGGAAGATCGTTGAAAGCTACCGGGATAAACTTAATCTTCGATATTTTTTCAAACCCAACGAAGGGCAAGGTTTCAGTCGAAACTTTGGTTTCGAACGTGCAAAGGGAGATTACTTTATTGTATTCGACTCTGATTGTTTGATTCCGGCTAACTATCTACAGCTGGTTAACGATTATCTATCTCTTCATAAGTTGGACGCTTATGGCGGTCCCGATGCCGCACATGCGTCGTTTACACCCATTCAGAAAGCTATTAGTTATTCCATGACATCGCCCCTTACTACCGGTGGGATTAGAGGGAATAAAAAGCATATCGGGCAGTTTCATCCTCGAAGTTTCAATATGGGCGTTTCCAGAGAGGTGTGGGAGGCCGTCGGTGGATATAAGTTGACTAGATTAGGGGAGGATATAGAATATAGTATACGGATTCAAAGAGCAGGATTTAAGATCGGCCTAATCCCCGAAGCCATTGTCTATCACAAACGGAGAACTGATTTTAGTCAGTTTTATAAACAGCTTCATTTTTTTGGAAGGGCTAGAATTAATATTTACAAGCACTTTCCCTCAGAGCTGAAACTTGTTCATTTTTTTCCGGCACTTTTTACGCTATTTTTAATTTTTACCGTCGCACTGAATTTTTTACAAGGTTTTATTTTGTTTAGAATTCCATTAGTTACATGGTGTTGTAATTTTCTGCTAGGGGTCTATGTCTTATTACTTTTTTTCCACGCTTGGTCTCAGAGCAAGTCGCTTAGGGTGGCGGGCCTTGGTGTGGTAGCTGCTATGATTCAATTAACTGCCTATGGTTTGGGATTCATGCAGGATTTTTGGAAAAAAGTGATATTAAATAAAAAATAGTAAGTAATTTATCCAAGCGCAACGATTTTATTGTTTAAATCCTCGATATTAAAAGGTTTTGCTATATAATCGTCAGCACCAACTTCGGATGCTATACGTTCGCTTTCTCTGCCAGCGGAAAACATAATGATCGGTAAGTGAGCAGTTTCTTTATTGTTCTTTAAAATTCTCACAATTTCGTCCCCCATTAATAAGGGCATCCAGATATCGATTAACAGCAAGTCGGGCTTTTCCGATGAAATTCTTGGAAGCAAACGTGAGCTATTGGACTCCAGTAATACCTGATATCCATAGCTTTCCAATAATAAGCCCGTAATGTCTAATATGCCTTCATCATCATCACATATCATAATTTTCTTTATCATGATCTTGGTATTTTAGGGGTAATGTAAAACTAAAGGTGGCGCCTTCTCCGATTGTACTTTCAACCCAAAGGGTTCCTTTATGTTTTTTTATGATCTGGTTGCTTATATACAGACCGACACCGATGCCGGGATACTGTTTCTGTATTTCGTCCACCCGATAAAAAGAATCAAATATTTTCTTCTGATATTGATGGTCTACACCCAAACCATAATCGGTAATTGAAACTTTTATGAAATCACTTAATCGTGAAAGATGTATATTAATTGATCTATTGACGGGGGAAAATTTAATGGAGTTAGTTAATAAGTTTAAGATGACTTGCTCCAAGCGCAGTCTATCTCCTATATAATAATTACTTGCTGCTCCCTGAACCTCGAAATGGTTATCATGATATTTTCCTCGTAATTTATCTACGACCTCTAAGATCATTGCGTCAAAGTCAAATGCCTGTTTGGTAAGTTCTATTCTTCCGGTTTTAATTTTGGATGCATCCAAGAGGTCAATAACCAGATGCTCCAATTTGTCTACATAAGATTTTGTTTTATTGAGTGTTCCCTTAAGTGTTTCGCTTGCATCAGGAGGAAGCATCCGTTGTGTTAATTGTAAACTCGCTGTAATGGCTGTTAACGGAGTTTTAAGTTCATGACTGGCTGTACTTAGAAAGTCATCTTTTCTTTTCTCGAGCTCCCGTAACTCCGTTATATCGCTAATCGCTAAAATGATGTTTGCATTAGTCGTGTGTGATATAAAATGAGCATCAAAATTCAATACTTTTTTTCCGACACGAGTTGGAAAGTCTTCCAACAAATAATCCTTTATGCTCGTTTTTTTTGAGCTTAATTGCTCGGCGAGGTTTTGTAGCCCCATAGTGTTCCACTTCCCGTTGTCGATGCCCAGGATATGTTGGTCCAGTACCTCGTCCTCGGCAATATGGAAAGTTTTAAGGAAAGATCTATTGACCTTTATAATATGAAGATTCTCCGTCAAAATCAACACGGAATCCCTAACCGTGTCTATTACGGCCGTCAGGAGACCTTCATCATCCGATAGATTGTTGTCATGTTCAACTAACGTTTTTTTTACTTTAAGTTTTTCTACTCGGAGCTGCTGATTGGTTAGTTTTAAGCGAGTAACATCGTTTTGAACACCAATATAATAAGTAACATTATTTTCCTCGTCTCTTATTGGTTGTAAGCGAAGTTGATTCCAAAATAGAGATCCGTCTTTTTTATAGTTTTTTATTTCTATTTCACATGGCTGCCCCAGATGCAAGGCTGTTTTGATGACTTTTTTTTGTTCTTCGTTGTCATCATTGCCTTGTAAAAAACGACAATTATGGCCAATAACTTCATTGCGCGAATAGCCAGTGAGCTCTTCAAATGCCTTGTTGCAGTAGACAATGGGATAATCGGGCTGCGAGCAATCGGTTATTACTACACCGACTTTTGTAGTATCTAAAGCGGTTAGTAGCAGATCCAATTCCCTATTGTAAGTACGAGCGGAAAATGAAAATTTATTTTCGTCAATTTGCTTCATACATTAGCAGTATAGTATCCTATGCCTAGCAAAATAGGAGATGTTTTGTATAATAAAGTAGTCAAACTCCCCCACTTTCTATTTACAACTTAATATTACAAACTTCAAACCAAAGTAATTTAATGGTAAATTTACGTAAACGAAAGATGCTTGAATTGCTCACATTCTATACAAATTAAATATGAAAAAAAATATCATGGATAATCATGCAAGGGGAGGGATTGACAGTTGATAAATGAGCCTGTTCAACGTGAACAAAAAATTAACAAAAAAATGATAAATGGATTTGGTTTTAAAAATCAACTTGTTGAGTGTTTTTAAGGCTTGTTTTGTGGGTTAAAGCTGAGATTTTGGTTGAATATTTGATAACAAGACATACTGAGTTGCGATGGCCAACGTTATAAAAATAATTCAATACGATTATTTCTTGAATGGGTATAGAAACACGTATGGAGTTGTTGTTTTGGATTGTATCGGAATAAATTAATAAAAGAAGCGTCTATTCAGTGAATGACGATTGGTCATTGTGGCTTTGCCCGCTTCAAAATTTTAAAAGTAAGACTGATATACTTGCATAAACCACCGCTTAAAGTAGGTGATAAAATATGCGAGTTGATGATTATCAAAAAAATAGGATTTAAAATGAAGAATATTCTTTGCGTAGATGACGATACGGATTTCGCGGCAATGGTTGCGGATATACTAAAACCGGAGGGCTACGATGTTAAAATAGATACAGGAAAAAATATGCACAGTATTTTGAGAACCGGAAAGTTTGGGTTGGTTCTACTAGATGAACGCCTCATGTGGATGTGGGGTAGTGATTTGTGCATGGAATTAAAGCAGAATCCGTTAACAAGCCATATTCCGGTTGCGATGGTATCCGCTTCCGATGATATAGCAAAAATTAAAGAGCGATGTGGAGCAGAAGCCTACGTGAAGAAACCATTTGAGCTAATGCATTTTTTGCATTTAGTGGACGAATTATATTTGTATAAAGATGAAGTCGCCTAAATAGTGTATACTTGAATATATTTAGAAAGTATGAGCAACGGACAATATCGTAAGGAAATTTTTAGAGGACAAAATGTAGGGATTATCCTGAAGAAAGATCAGCGTACGGGGAACATTACTTATGGCTATGTCAAGGATATTTTAACATCGGCCACCTTTCATTCCAGAGGAATTAAAGTTCGACTCGAAGATGGGCAGATCGGAAGAGTTGCCGAAATCTTGGAAGATTAATAGAATAAATACTAAGCGGGTGTCTCCTATGCTTGTCAAAGACAAATGTAGGAGACACCTTCGTTTTATAATAGCCGAGCAATGAATAATTCAATATAAACAGCAGGATTTTCCGTCTCTTATTGCACTTGTTATTAAAAAGAGTTATTTTTCTTGCATGCAAGAATATCTTTTATTTATTGACACGGAAACAACGGGGCTACCCAAAAAGTGGACGGTAGGATATTCTACAAAAGATAATTGGCCAAGTGCCGTTCAAGTCGCTTGGATTGTGTTTACAAAGGACGGAAGGGAAATCAAGCGAGAAAATTTCTATGTGAACGAAGACGATGTGGTGGTTAGTCGGCAAGCGCAATTAGTGCATCGGATAAAGGATTCATACTTAAGAACGTTTGGAGTACCGCGTTGTGCCGTAATGGAAAAACTCAGCAGTGATCTCCGGCAATTTAAACCTCTAGTCGTGGGGCACTTTGTCGCACTCGACTTTCATGTATTGGGAGCGGATTTTTATCGCTGCGCTATGGAAAACCCACTTGGCGATTTACGCCTATTTTGTACCATGTTAGCGAGTTCCGGATACGTTAAAAAACCTTGGATAAAATACCTCCGTTTAAACGAACTCTACCAGGAACTTTTTGAAAAGGAGCTGGAGAAGGCCCATAATGCTTTATTAGATGCAGACGCCACAGCAAAGAGTTATTTTGAGCTGGTCAAAAGAAAAGAAGTTACAGAAGAAACAATTGAAGAACAGCAAGTCAAATTATCAAAACAACTGATTCTTGATAAGTCACCATGGAGCATATCAACGGTGTTAATAATTTTGTTTTTTTTGATTGCTTTAATTGTCTGTTCGTTAGTTTTCAAGCGTTTATAAGTCGTTTATATGCACTTCAATTAATGACTATAGTTTTATAGAAAAACTCATGGATAATACAAAAGAACAAGCCCCTTCATTTGATGAAAGTTACCTGATGCCTGAACAGGTCTATTCGAGAAGAATCAGTGATATAGCTTTCAGGGAGCTGGTGACCTGCAAAGAAAGCATGCCGGTGTACGAAGCCGCCCGTATTATGGCTGCCAATAAGGTTAGTTGTTTGTTTGTCACCAGTGAAAGTGGAAATATCGACGGCTTCATTACTGATATAACGTTGCGTGATAATGTGATCGCGAAAAAAGCTGATCTTACTAAACCTGTGTATTATTTTATGGATCGCGCCATTGAGTCAATTTCCATCGATACCTATATATATGAAGCGCTGCTGACGATGTATGAAACAAAATTACGCTATTTGCTGGTAGAGTCAGAAGGCAAATACGTAGGATTTGTTAGCAGAAATAAATTGATGAGTGAACAAGCTCAATCGCCATTAGTCTTTATTCAATCTGTAAAATTAGCTAGAACGAGTATCGAGTTAAAAGAGAAGTGGTCTCGTGTTCCGTACATTGTCAATCAGTTATTGAGTAAAGGTGTACAAGCTGAGATTGTTAATCAATTAATAACCGCTATTGCTGATACAATTGCGCAGAATGTAATAGAAGAAGTGTTGAGCGAAATGAGCAATCCACCCTCTAAATTCGTTTTTATGGTGTTGGGAAGCGAGGGACGTAAAGAACAGACTTTGAAAACAGATCAGGATAATGCGCTAATTTATGAGGATAAGGCGAACGAACATCGGGAAGAAGTTCGGAAATGGTTCCTTGAGTTTGCGCAAAAAGTGTCTGATCGATTGCATTTTGTAGGCTTCGCGTATTGTACGGGGGGCTATATGGCGAGTAATCCACAATGGACACACTCCTTATCGCATTGGAAGAGCAATTATAAAAAATGGATGGAGGAATCGCTTCCGGAGACTGCCATTAAATTTTCGACTTTTTTTGATTGCCGATTGATTTATGGAGATAAAGCAATCATGGATAATCTTCGAGACTTTCTAGATGTAGAGCTTCAGCAGCCTTTAGAGAAGTTTTTTGTGTATTTGGCTAAAAATGCCTTGCAATACGTGCCGCCATTAACGTTCTTTAAACCAATTAAGACGATAACAGTACAAGGCCGCGAGGTCTTTGATATTAAAAAAGCGATGACCCCAATCGTAGACTTGGTGCGTGTTTATGCTCTACGGAATCGGATTTTTTTAGAGAATACCGGAGAACGAATGAAAATGTTGCGAGATATGGGCGTGTTCACTGAAAATCAATATCAGGAATTAAGCTTATCTTATTATTACTTAATGACAATGCGTCTAAAAAATCAGGCGGTGCGCATGATCGTTGATAAGGGTGAGCCGGACAACTATATTGATATTGATAAGATTACACGTATTGAACGTGTTACCTTAAAGGAAATTTTTAAGACTGTGGAAAATTTCCAGTCGGGTATACGTATTAAGTTTACCAATAATTTATTAGGATAAAATCGTTGATCTTATACAACCAGATTTAACAACAGAACACCGATGAGGCCGACGATGGCAACAATGGATTCCATTACCGACCAAGTTAGCACGGTATCTTTGATTGTCAGATTAAAGTACTCCTTAAACATCCAGAAGCCTGAATCATTGACATGTGAGAAGGCTAAACTACCTGCGCCGACCGCTAGCACCATCAAATTAGGGTCAGTTCCAGTGGATTGAATCAGTGGTAGAATCATCGAACCGGTCGTCAATCCCGCTACAGTTGCCGATCCGACGCATATTCGTATAATAGCCGCTATTAACCAACCTAAGGCAAGCGGCGGAACCGGAAGTGCTCTCAATGAAGTAGCAATCTCCTCGCTTACACCGGTTTGTGTAAATACTTCTTTGAGCGCTCCTGAACCGGCAATAATCAAAATGATGGTAGCAACGTCCTTCACCGCTTGCGTACAATGATTCATTAAATCGTCCATTTTAAGTTTTTGAACGACTCCCAAGGAGAAAAGTGAATAAAAAAATACAATCATCAAAACCACCGATGGCGAACTCAGAAATATTAATAGCTGTTGAACTGTTGGACTCAACGTAAATACATGTTGGATAAATGTCGTTGCAATTAGTAGTATAACGGGCAACAATGCCGTAAAAAAGCTATTAAAAGTGCCTGGTAATTGATCATCGGGTAAGTCTTCTGAAATGAATGTCTGTAAGGGTTGCGATGGGATTTTTTTGAGAAATTGTGCAAAGAAAGGACCGGCGATAATGATAGCCGGTATAGCAAGAGCGAAGCCATATACAAGCGTTAAACCCATATTGGCGTTGAATTGGATAACCAGTGCGGAGGGTGAAGGATGAGGGGGTAAAAAGCCATGCGTAACCGACAGCGCTGCTAACATAGGCAAGCCAATGAAGACCGCCGGAAGTTTATATTTATAGACTACCGAAAAAATAAGAGGCACCATCAGCACAAAACCTACTCCGTAAAAAAGTGGAATACCGATGATAAAGCCAACAATCATCATGGCCCACTGAATTTTTTTTTGCCCCACCCACGACATCATCACCGCGGCTATTTTTTGCGCAGCACCGCTTACAGCAATGATTTTACCGAACATGGCTCCAAACGTAATTAATATTAGTAAGGATGATAAAATATCGCCAATTCCTTTCTCTAATGTTGTCGCAATTTTATCAATAGATAAGCCTAAAGTAGCTGCGGCAAAGATTGAAACGAGTAAAAAGGCAGGGAAGGGATGTACTTTGAATGTATTAATCAGTAGGATTAACAAGAAAATGGATAGGGCAATGTAAACTAGGGTCATTGGTGTCTGTTTTGTTGGTACTGTGTTAGGCAAATTAACAGAATTGTTTTATTTATAAAAATAATGAACGAATATTGTTGAGAATATCTTTTAAAGTCAAGATGGCAAAGAGTTTTGATTGAGAAGCCATGCTCCCAACTGACCGTAAAATTGGTGGTACATCATTGGATATGATAAAAAGGCGCTCATTTTTTGAGCGCCTCTGTTGTTTAGTATCCCGGATTTTGCTTCAAATTTGGATTAATGGCAATTTGCGTATTCGGAATCGGATACAATTCCCGGTTTGGGTCACTACTAGGTCTGTGATCCCACCAAGCGGCTGTTGTATACTTTCCAAAACGAATAAGATCGGTACGTCTTTTTCCTTCAAAAATAAATTCACGACCTCGCTCAGCCAATAATTCATCTAGTGTCAAGCTTGCCGTTGTATATTGTGCAGCAGGCCAATCTTCGGCGGAAAAGGCTCGTTTTCTACTTTCATTAATTAAATTTACTGCCTCTTGGGTGGCAACACCGCCATTTTTTCGCATAATGGCCTCTGCTTTATTAAAGTATATTTCGGTAAGACGATAGATCATATAGTGGTTTTCACGATAGTTGGCATCTTGTAAGGTCCCGGATTTATATTTATTGAATCTAGCTCCACTATTTTCTTCTCCTTGTGCCATACCGCCTGCGCTGGTTAAGTCTCCCTCGCTTTCACGGCGGATACTGTTTACAAAAACAATAGGTTTTCCGCTCCATTCTTCCGTGCCTAACACCGGTGTTTGTGTGCCATATTTGTATTGTGGGCCGAACAAAAACCACTCTTTCTTGCGTAAGTCGTTTTCAGTGTAAGCATCAAAAGCGGTTGGTATCACTACGAAGGCATTCCATCCGCCGTATCCGACATTAAGTACATCTTTCATATAATCATAGCCCATAAAGAAGCCGCCCCAATCAAATGCGAAACCTCCTTTTTGACTATATGCAAATTGAAAAAGAGCCTCTGTTGCACGTTGATTCGTATTACTAAATGTAGACGTCAGATCAGCAGCCAGGTTAGGACCACCCCCTAAGCCGCCCCCTTCACCATTTAAAACCTGATCACAGGCTGCAATACACTCGTCCCACATGGGCTGTCCTACCCACTTTTCAGCATTAAGATAGAGTTCTGCTAGCATGGCGTATCCCGCAGCCTTGTTTACTCTTCCAATTAATGCATCCGAAAGCGGTAATAAATTAGGAACATTTTCTTCAAGCTCCTTTTGTATGAAAGCAAAGACTTCCGTACGTGGTTTGGTCTCTGGATTGGCTATTTCTTCAGACACTTCTTCAACAATGGGTACATTGCCCCATAATTCCATTATTTTCATGTAATTATAAGCGCGAAGTACCTTGAGTTCTGCAATGATCGCATTCAGTTCGTCAGGCTCCATACCTACCTTTTCTGGTGGGGTTGCTTGAATCCGATTGAGCGCGTTGTTAACATAACCTAAGCCTGTCCACATTCCAATCCAAGCATCGCGTGTGCGAGATTCATTGTCTGTCCATGTGTGATAATGCTGTCTAAAATGATCTCCTGCATCATAGCCATGTCTGCCTTTTTGCGGCCAGGCCAATTGATCAGACGACAATTCCGAATGGTAGTAATAACCACTGCCTCCGGTAGGCGCTAGCCATGATTGCATATGGGTCATTGGGCGTAAGGCCGCTTGCAATACTTCTCTTCTGTTGTTGAGAAATTTATCGTTGCTTATTTCGCTATAAGGATTTTCGTCCAGTTTGGTACAAGCTTGATAGCTCATTGCTATCATACCAAATACAGAAATATATATAGATTTTTTTAGGAGTTGTTTCATCTTTTTATGTTTTTAAAATCCAACATTTACACCAAGCGTGAATGATTTGGTTCGAGGATAGAAACCACGACCGTCTATACCTGTCGTAAAACCAGTGTCTTGAATTTCAGGGTCTATTCCACTGTAGCCCGTGAATGTTGCTAAATTTCTGCCGGCAGCGTATATTCTTAAATTTCTTATATAGTTCGAACTCAATTTGAATGTATACCCTAAAGTGACATTATCCAATTTTACAAAATCACCTTTTTCTAAGTAGTAATCCGAGTATTGCGGATCATCGTTCAGCTGGTTATGGGTAGTAATGGCACTTTTGAAGATATTATTTGGAAGCCATTTCTTGTTTCCAAAATACATTTCTTTGGTATTCAGAATGTCAAAACCGAATTTACCCCTGAAAAATACCGTAAGATCAAAGTTTTTGTAGCGTAATGTATTATTAAGGGATAGATTGTATTTCGGAACACCATTTCCGATTATGGTAAGATCGTCGTTATTCATTTCACTGGTAGTTGCCACCGATCCATCAGCTTTATAAAATTGCCATTTCCCATCGTCTGTGAAGCCCGCAAATCGTTTTCCATAGAAATTACCAACCTTACCTCCTTCTTCAAGACGAATGGCGTTTCCAAGATTGCCTGGAGAGGGCAGCCCTCCGAACTCAAGGAAATTAGCCTGAAATACATCACTTGATAACTGTTTTAGCCGGTTATTTTGCAAGCTACCAGCCAAATCGATGTTCCATGTGAAGTTGTCTTTTTTAACCGGGGTGCCGCTCAGTATCAATTCAACGCCTTTGTTCGTTATTGAGCCCACATTCATTAAGATCTTGTCGCGAACGAAAGATGGTTGCTGCGCATTATAGTCATATATTAAATCCTTCGTTAAACGGTTATAAACATCTAATGAACCGGAAAGTCTATTGTCTAATAAGGCAAAATCCAAACCGAAGTTCCACTCGGCTTTGCGCTCCCACTTAAGGTTAGGATTGGCGTTTCTTGCTGGGCCAAATGTTTGATAATAAGTTCCATCCATTAAGTATGTGCCTCCAGTACTAAGCGTAAGCAGGGATTGGTAATTACTTATATCTTGATTGCCTGTAACACCATAGCCAACTCGTAACTTTAAATTATTGACAAGTGTTGTATTCTTTAAAAATTCCTCTTCACTGATGGTCCAACCGATAGATGCCGCGGGAAAGTTTCCCCATTTATTGTTCTCACCAAAGCGGCTAGAACCCTCTCTCCGAAGAATAAATTGTGCAGAGTATTTTCCTAAATAAGAATAGTTTATTCGACCAAAAAAAGCTACAAGCGTATTGTCATCTTTAAAACTGCCCATACCCGGGCGAGGCAGTAGCGTGTTATTAATAGCGCTACCACCACCAAGATTCCAATCCAACATGGCGTCATTAGTAAAGCCGTTATTATTCACATTAAACTTTTCTAGCGTATTATATTGATAACTATAGCCTATTGTCGCGTTTAACGAATGGTCATCTGCGATCGTAGTGGTATAGTCGAGCGTCGATTCGAAGGTCTGCGACCAGGTGAGGTAGTTCGCTTTAGCGGCATATCCCATCCCCTGATATTCAGAATTTTGCCGTTGATCCCAATCATTGATCGAGCGATACCTCCGATCGTTATATTCATCCCGAACATAGGAGCCAAAGGCAGAAGCTTTTAGGCCTTCTATAATGTTGTAGGTAAATCGAGCATCACCACTGATAGTAGATTGATTACGTTCAAAAATGCGGTTCTCTAATCTGGAAAGGGGATTATAATTGTTAAAGCCTTGGGTCTCTAAAAAGGAACCATCGGGATTTCTAATCGGAGCCGTCGGATTTCGCTGTATCGCTTGTTCAAAATCAGAACCCGTTGTCTTTCCGTAATCTACCGAGTTGATATCGTCATTTACGCCGCCACCCAATAAGTTCGCCTTACTTAAGTTGGCTGCTAAGTTAAATTGCATCTCCAGTCGATCTTGCAATCCCTTTTGATTCACATTAACCCGTCCGCCAAATTGCCGCCTCCCATTTTCTTTTGCAATCCCTTGTGCGTTGTTAAAATAAAGTGACGCACGGTAATTCGACTTTTCACTTCCTCCTGACGCTGCTAAGTTATGGTAATGGCTAAAGTTGTCTTTGTTTACCAGCTCGTCGTATAAGTCTGTGGATCCGCCTAAATCCAAATCCTGAGCGATTAATCCCTGATTGATCAGATCGCGGAATTCGGATGCTGATAGATACTCCGGCTTTTTATCTACTGACTCATGCTGTATATAAGTAGAGTAGTCATACCTCGGTTCCCCTGCCTTACCCTTTTTTGTGGTAATTAAAATTACGCCCGCATTTCCGCGTGTACCATAAATGGCAGCAGCGGATCCATCTTTTAAAACTGAGAAAGATTCGATATCATCTTGTTGCAGTAAATCCAGGTTACCTCCCGGAATACCGTCGATAACGATCAGCGGTGTCGTGCCTCCTTTTAATGAATTAATCCCTCTTAACTGAATTGAAGTAGTCGAATTTGGATTGTTCCCTTGTGTGCGCGTAATATTCAAACCAGCTACTTTTCCCTGGATTAAATCCATGGGTGATCGTGTTCCCCCTGCATTGAAGTCTTCGGCCTTCACATTAGCAACCGCTGAATTGATTTCGCTCCGCTTTTGTGTACCGTATCCCACAACAACGACTTCCTCTAAATTATTGCTCTCCTCCCGTAAGGATACATTGACAATACTTCTATTACCAACAGGTTGCTCTGCGCTTAAATAACCTAAATAGCTAAACACCAGCACATCATTTGTTGAAGCTTCGATCTGAAAGCGGCCCTTTTCATCAGTTGTTACTCCTTTTGATGAGCCTTTTATTAAAACCGAAACTCCCGGTAAAGGAGCTTGATCTGTTGCGCTCGTTACCGTTCCGGCGATTGTCTTCTGCTGTTGTTTGAACGAGCGGGTGGTCGATTTGGAAGCGAATCTACTTGACGCTTCGGCAAAAGATGGGACGCCTGGCATCCCAATGGAAATTAACAAAGCCAAACTTCCCGTTAAGGCCATGCTTTTAATTGGTCTGTTTTTTTGATTGGTCATAAATGTTTAATAATCAAGTTTATAAATTGATCGGTGAGCAAAAAATCAAGTCAATAAATACTCACCTCACTAAATCGCTTTAGTAAAATAATCGAAAAAAAGGCCTTGGTTACCCTAAGAAAATGTAGATACGCTAAACTGTTTTAGTTTTTTTATCATAGTTTAAATGGTTTTTGTTAGTTTATATAGTTTCAAAAGGCTAACTTCTTAAGAAAAAAATTAATATCAAAGAGTTTTTGCTAATTTGTGAAATGTATACACAACTAACAATATTATTTGGCAAGTAGATTGACGGTAATGCACACTCTTTTTGTCATGAATAAAAACGTTGCTCGTGATCATAGAGGAGGGGTAAAAAAAACAGCAATTTTCCAAAAGGAAAATTGCTGTTTTGCATTTATCTAAAGAAGCCTTAAAAACTGCGCTATCTTTTGACTCGGTGCGATGAGTACGACCCCATTACCATCCGGGATTATTTGGCGCTAAATTAGGATTCGCCTGAAGTTCTCGTTGAGGTATTGGTAATAATAAGTACTTTTCTGTCCAAGTGGTACCGCTTTCGTTTCTATAACCTATTAAGTCAACAAAGCTATTAGCCGCTAAGTTATAGGCTTTACGCGTCCGTTGGATGTCGAAATAAGCTTTATTTTCATAGCATAGTTCGTGATATCTTTCACGCCAAACAGCTTCCCTAAATTGGCTTTGTGATAAGCCACTTAATGGTGCCAATCCTGCTCTTTGTCTTACTTTATTCAAAGAAGCATAGGCTGCGTCGGTAGGTCCATTAACCTCATTTTCAGCTTCGGCATGAATTAAATATACTTCCGGCATGCGGATTAATGTAAAGTTGATATCCGGTGTTAAGTCGCCATTAACACCCGAAGAAGCTTCCAACCAATATTTATATAAGGCTGGTGGAAAGGTAATAGTTCCGGTACCATTTTTTGCCCTTGGGGCACTGGTAAAGAAAAATCCGCGTTCGGCGCTACGTTTATCACCCGCTTCATAACTGTTAACAAACTCTCGACGTGGAACCAATGAACCATATTCATCACCGTGTCTAGAGATTGAGGAATTATAAGGAATAATCATTTGGGTGATGTTATTTTCCGCTACACCGCCCAGGTATTGTACCTGTAAAATGAATTCCCCTAAATTTTTATTCGGTCTATCGTGGAGAAACTCCAAATTACTAAACAAGGGATACCAGGCATCACCCTGTGTAGTTACTTCGGCTGCTTTGGCCGCTGCTAACTGATAATATTCAGTACCCTTATTTAAAGGATAGCCCGCCATTGTAAGATAAACATTGGCCAATAGTGATTTAACTGCCCCTTTAGATGCTCTTCCCGTCCGGTCTACATCTGGTATAGAAGAATTTTCAGCAGCTGTTAAATCATTGACAATAAGCTCATATATTTCTTCTTTATTGGCTCTTTGAGGGCGCAATTGACTATCGTCTGTTGGATCAACCGGCTGTGTTACCAATGGGATATCCCCAAACAGTCGGGTAAGAAAGAAATAATAGTATGCACGCAAAAAATGAGCTTGACCCATCAAATTAGATTTTTGAGTGTCATTCATATCAATCTGCGGAATGCGGCTTATTGCTACATTGGCATTTGCTATACCTTCATAAAAGCCTTGCCAATAGCTGTAAAAGCCGGGGTTCTCGGTTCCGGTTGTGTGGTTGATAACACCCAAGTTAAAGTTACTTTGTGAATTTGTCGAAGCATGGCCAACGAGTAATTCGAGGTTTATCCAGGGGCTCTCACCATAACCAATCCCATCACCGCTTGTGTTGGCTCTTAAATTGGTGTAAATACCGTTAACAAAGGTCTGAGCTTGTGTTGCATTCTGAAAATAGCTATCCTGTGTTGGATTACTCTTGTTGTTTTCATCCAGGAAGCTCTCGCTGCACGAACTCGCTGTAAGTAAAGTTGCAGCTGCAAAGATGGATATTATAGATTTTTTCATCGTTCTTTCGTGTATAAGTTAAAAGGTCGCGTTTAATCCGAAGGTAAACGTCATGGGTTTTGGGTAATCATGAAACTCAATGCCTTGTGCAAAAGTGTCATCATAAGTAGTAACTTCCGGATCATAGCCACTGTAATCTGTTATTAAGAAAAAGTTTTGGACAGATGCGTACACTCTCAGTCTGCTTAACTTGATCTTTTCCAATGCACTAGAAGGAAGGTTATAACCTAGCATTAAGTTTTTACCGCGAATAAAAGACCCGTCTTCCACTTTATGTGAATCGAGTAAGGTGTCGTAACGTACACCCGCACCTCTTATTTGGGCAATCGGTGTATTTTGATTCTCCGGAGTCCATGCGTTCAAGACCGTGGCATAGCTATTAGCAATACCCGTGCGATCTTCCGATGAATGTTGACTCATGCGGAAAACATCGTTTCCGTAAGAATATTGTAATTCGAGCGTAAGATCAAAATTCTTGTAGCGCAAGGTATTAAAGAAGCCACCATAGAAATCAGGAATACCTTTTCCAAGAATAGTTCTATCCGCGTCATTTATCTGGCCGTCATTATTCAGGTCGCGATACTTGATGTCGCCCGGCAAACGGTTATATCTGGCTGCTTCCGCTTCTTCGGCAGTGCTCCAAGTACCTTCTCTGATCAATCCATAGAAACTACCTACGGGGTTGCCGACACGTAAAATATTACTGTTACTTCCAATGAAGAATGGGTTCATAAATACGTCTTCATTATTTGTACCCAAAGCCGTTACCTCATTCTTTAGATAAGAGAAGTTTAACGCGGTAGTCCAAGAGAAGTCGCCTTTGTCAATATTTACCGTATTGATTCCAAATTCAAATCCACTGTTCTTCATGTCTCCAATATTTGTCATCATGCTTGTGTATCCACTAGAAGCCGGAACAGGTGCGGCAAGAAGTAGGTCAGAAGTTTTCTTAAGATAAGCATCGAAGACAATGTTGATGCGATCATTCAATAAACCCAAATCAAAACCAGCATTATATTGCGCTGTTTTTTCCCATTTTAAGTTCGGGTTTGGTAATGTGCTAATAACGGTTCCGGCTGATAAACGTCCATCAAACACATAATTACCTGATTGTAAGTTGGCTCTAGACAGATAACTATCAATTTCGGAGTTACCGGTTAAACCGTAGCTTAAACGTAACTTCAGATTGCTAACTGTTTCGCTCCCTTTTAAAAAGTCCTCTTCCGAAATACGCCAAGCGGCTGCCGCGGATGGGAAAAAAGCAAACTTATTGTTTTCACCGAAGCGAGATGATCCATCAAAACGACCGGTAAGAGTTAATAAGTACTTATCTTTATAGCCGTAGTTAGCACGGGCAAAATAAGAATTCATTTGATAGTTTTGCACATCGGAAGTAGGCGGCATTGGTGTAGCTCCCATACCAAGGTTATTCCACTGATAAAAGTCGTCAGCGATATCATTAGCCGATGCCTCCCACTCTAATACTTCAAACTTTTGCGCTTCTGTACCTAGCGTTGCACTAATTGTATGATCGCCGAATGTTCTGTTGTAATTGATGTGGTTAGACCATTGCCAAAAGAATGAACTTTCAGCGCCAATTCTTGCAAAAGTTCTTCCTAAACCACCATCGAAGTTCGATAAACTACTTACAAAATAAGGTTGATGTTGGTCGCGTACGTTTGCACCAATAGTTGAAGTAAAGTCTAAGCCTTCCATTAAGGTAACCTTAGCATAGGCATTACCTGTGAATACATTGCGTTTATAAAGACGCGTTATTTCATCAGCTTGTGCCCGAGGGTTGTCACCGGTTTCTAAACCATCATAGTCTTCACGACGACCGTATGTGCCATCAGGATACTTGTAAGGAATGAACGGAACCATTTCAATCATCATGCGGGGTGGGATATTTCCCCCGACACCATCATCCTGTCTGCGTTCTGTGTTGTTAGAGTAACTGATCGTTCCACCAACTTTAAGCCAATCGCGCACTTGATGATCAATAACGGCGCGTGCGCTATATCGTTTTTGAAAACTATTTACAATAATCCCTTGGTCGTCAAAATATCCTAAATAAAGACCATAAGTTGATTTATCGCTTCCTCCTGTAAAAGATAAATTGTGAGATTGACCAATAGCTGTACGGGTTAATAGATCTTGCCAATCTACGTCGTAAAGAGGCTGTCCATCAGCGGTGAACAGTTCTCGGTTGCCGAAAGTGTTGCCAACGGCATAGCGCTTGTGCTTCTCAACAGGGTTTTCATATCGACCCGCTGCAAAGCCTTCCGGGTCATATTTTTGTGCATTTTGATAACCCAAAGCTTCTATCTCCATCCATTCCGCGGAGTTGAGTACATCTTGCTTACGTGTCATTTTGTTCACGGTCATAAAGGCATCATAGTTGATCTGGCTTTGTCCTTTTTTACCGCGTTTGGTAGTGATCATAATAACACCGTTTGCCCCGCGTGTTCCGTAGATCGCCGTTGAAGATGCATCTTTTAGAACATCAACTGATTCGATATCACTTGGGTTGATGGTGGATATATCTTCTGTAAAGATAATTCCATCAACAACGTAAAGTGGCTCATTTGTTGCGTTAATTGAACTAAATCCACGGATACGAACTTGTGTTCTACCACCTGGTCTTCCCGAGTTTGTTGATGCATTAACACCCGCTATCCGACCACTAAGTGCTTGGTTTACGTTTTGTGCCGGGCGCTGCGTTAGTTCTTCAGACTTAACGCCCGCAACGGAACCGGTAATATCTACTTTTCTTTGTGTTCCATATCCGACGACAACCACCTCATCTAAACTTTGGCTATCCTCTTGTAGTGCTACATTTAAATTGGTAGAGCTTCCGACAGTTCTTTCCGTCGTTAAAAAACCTATATAGCTGAATACTAGTATATCAGAAGAAGAAGCTTCAATGGTGAATTGTCCTTTTTCATTGGTAGTAACACCTTTTGAGGATCCTTTTACCAACACAGAAACACCAGGTAAGGGCGTTTGGTCGGTCGCACTGGTAACTGTACCGGCAATTTGTTGTTGCTTCTTATTCGCAAGATAAGTAGCATTGGAAGTTAACCTGTTGGAAGCCGCAGCCTGCGAAGGGCAGAAGGGGATCCCAACAGAAATCAACAAAGCCAAACTTCCTGTTAAGGCTATGTTTTTAATTGGTTTGTTTTTTTGATTGGTCATAAATGCTTAATAATCAGAATGTAAAATGCTTGATTTTGTACGGAATTGTAAATAGATTGTTACTAAATCGCTTTAGGAACGATCTAAAAAAATAAGAAGCGTGGCATTAACCAGCTAAATTGTTTTAGTTTTAAAGGCACAAATTTCGTTCATCATGGTCACCGTGGTTTGTTAGCTTGTTTTATTAATAGTCGGCTAACTTCTTAATAAAAATGTTAATATCAAAGAACTTTTTAAAATTTGTACTGGAATAGGGATGGTTTGAGGATCTTTTTAACAATTATGTGAAAACGATTGCCTTTTTCTTTCTTTAAATATTATCTTTACCACAACCTTATCAGCTAAACAATGCTATTACCAATTGCATAATCAATGAAAAGAAATAGAATCTCCATTAAAGATATTTCGAAGGCCTTAGGGCTTTCCAATACGACCATCTCTTTCATCTTGAATGGGAAGGCCGAGGAAATGCGAATAAGCGCGCAAGTTGCTGAACGTGTTTTAGCTTATGTAAAAGAGGTAGGCTATACACCTAATTACTTAGCAAGAGGCTTGGTGACAGGTAAAACTAATACAATAGGATTTATAGTAGAGAATATTGGCAATCCTTTTTTCTCGCAAATCGCCTCGCTAATAGAAGAACAGGCTTATAATAACGGCTACAAGATAATTTACAGTAGTACAAATGGACAGACAGAAAAGGCGGTTGAACTTATACGGATGTTCAGAGACCGGGGGGTGGATGGCTACATAATTTGTCCTACAGAAGGCCTGGAAGACGAAATCAAACAATTGAGGGAAGAAAATAGGCCAGTTGTACTTTTCGACAGATACTTGCCGAAAATTGATTCCCATTATATAGGAATTAATAATGAAAATGCAATGTATGAAGCCTGCCGGCATTTGGCGAACAAAGGAAAGAAGCATATAGCTTTAATCACGACTGATTCGCAACAAACTCAGATGCTTAGTAGGTTGGAAGGTTACAAAAAATTAATAAAAGAGCGAAATTTGAATGAATATATTTTATACATTCCTTATAGGGAAAGAAAAGAACGATTGTTGTCCGATTTTGAAGAATTTCTAAAGAAAAATCCAATGATCGATAGCGTCTGCTTTGCTACCAATTATTTAGCGGTAGGGGGCTTGGAAGTAATGAGACATCGTAAAATAAAGATTCCGACAAAAATTTCGGTACTAGCATTTGACGATAATGAGGCACTTCGCCTATTTCAACCAGCCATAACTGCGGTTGAACAACCTCTTGAGGATATGGCAAAATTAATTATTGATCGATTGCTTGTTGATTTAAAGCTTGGTAAAGTTACGGATAAAACCTTTCATAAAGAACTATCTGCTCAATTGATTTTAAGAGATTCAACCGAGAAAGCTTAAGTTATGAGCTCCATTTGATAACCGAACATAACAAAGGAGCCGGTTTACTTTTCCCATCTAGGAATGTCTATATCGAAACCGAATAAATCGAGTGCCCGTGCCACGGTGTGGGTAATCATTTCATCGATTGTTTGAGGTTGCATATAGAAGGCTGGCACAGGGGGCATCACAACACCTCCCATTTCAGTTACCTGTAGCATTGTTTTTATGTGCCCAGCATGTAATGGTGTTTCCCTAAAAAGTAGAACCAATCTTCGCCTTTCTTTTAATGTTACATCCGCTGCACGTGATAAAAGCGAGCTGGTTACGCCTGTAGCTATTTCCGACAAGGTTTTTACTGAACAGGGTGCAATTAACATGCCCATCGTTTTAAAAGATCCACTGGAAATAGCAGCCCCAACATCCGACAGGGCATAAACCCTATGGGCCAGCGAAACCACATGTTCATGTTTATAACCCGTTTCATAGGTTCGTACCATTTCGGCGGCCTTGCTTATAATGAGATGTGTTTCAATATCCAGTTCTTGCAGCAGTTCAAGTGCCTTTATTCCATATTGGATCCCCGTGGCTCCACTAATACCTACTATTATTCTTCTTTTAGTCATTTCTTTCAAAGGCTTTACCAACCGATACCGTAATCCTCTCCATGGTTACTGCTCCCTCCCCAAAAGGTGCCATGTTCCTGATCGACAAAGATAGCATTTATCGGTCCACTCGTACGTTCGCCGAAAGTCATGTTGTAGCCCATCTGTTTTAAGGTATTTCTTATTCCCTCTTTAGTGTTGCTATTTAACAAGATGCTTCCCGATTTTGGTACCCTATCTTTCATTTGAGTACCACCCAACGACAGCCAAAGTTGATTGCTGTTAATGTTGGCTGCTTCCGTTGCTTGCTGTACAGTCATGCCGAACTCAACAATATTAAGAAAGAATTGAAGGAGGTTCTGATCCTGTGTATCTCCTCCCTGTACAGCGAAAGCCAGAAACGGCTTGCCATTTTTTAATGCTAAGGAAGGTGTTAATGTCACTCGGGGCCGTTTGCCTGGTTGTATCACGTTGTAAGGATTAACGATTGAATCCAAAACAAAACTTTGTAAGCGTTGGCTCATACCGATTCCGGTATTTCCGGCAATGCAGGCGGGCACCCAACCACCGCTCGGTGTAATTGCAACAAGCCATCCTTCTTTATCCGCTGCAACAACACTAGTAGTCCCTCTCCAAAGTCGATCACGATATAGACTGTCTTCCGCTGTCTCACTGTTTAGTAGGGCTTGATTTGAAGCGTCGTGTTTAGGTACAAAATCCTTAATCTTTTCGTTACTGTTGCTGTCTAGCAACAAAGATCTTTTCTTTAAAAGACCTTTAAACGGATTGCTTTCATTTTGGAACGGAAAGGGATCTCCAGGTAATGCAATCATGAGGTTCCTGTCTTTTGGTATCATTGCTGCCCGTTTTTTGGCGTAATTTTTATCAAGCAACCCACTAATAGGAGGACGTGGCCTGAAGTAAGGATCTCCATAGTAAAAGTCTCTATCTGCGAATGCCAAATTCATTGTTTGATATAGGGTATGAATATATTGAGCAGAATTATATCCCAAATTTTTGAGATCAAAATTTTCGAGAATATTCAAACTCTGTAACAAGGCAGGGCCTTGCGTCCACTCTTGAAGTTTATATACCTCAACCCCACGATAATTTACATGAAGAGGTTCTTCTTCGATGGGTGTCCAGTTCGCCAAGTCGGCCTTTGTAATTAAACCTCCTTGCTCAGCTGAACCGCGTACGAATTCATCGGCAATATCACCTTTGTAAAAGCGATTATAAGCAGCCATAATTGCCTCTTCTCTGTTTTTGCCTTCTTTCAAGGCTTGTTGCTCGGCCTCTACCAGTTTGTTGAGTGTAGCTAACAGCTGTGGTTGACGAAAAATTTCTCCAGCTGCAGGAGCCTCCCGCTTACTACCAAGATGCGGTAGAAAAACGGCTTTACTATAAGGCCATTCTTTTATTTTTTCTTTATTACGTTCAATACTGTTCGCGGTTTGAGCATCAATTGGATACCCAGCGGCCATTTCGATTGAAGGATTCAAAACTTCTTGCAGACTTAGAGAACCATATTTGGCCAACATATAGCAAAGTCCACCTGGCGTACCTGGCGTTATTGCTGCCAAAGGACCGTATTCGGGTGGAAAGTCGTAGCCCTTCGATTTAAAAAAGTCAACAGTCGCGCCGGTAGGGGCAACACCCAAAGCATTGATGGCGATCACTTTCTTCGTTGTCGGGTTATAGATAAGTGCTTGAGTTTCCCCACCCCAACTTAAAACGTCCCACATTGTGCATGTTGCAGCAAGCATGGCACAGGCTGCGTCAACGGCGTTTCCTCCTTTCTGGAAGATCATGGCTCCGGCAGTAGCAGCGAGCGGCTTACCGGTTATCGCCATCCAATTTTTACCGTATAGAGGTGGTTTCTGTGTTTGTTGACTGTAAGAGGCTTTAGTAATTAACAAAAAAATGCAAAGGTATAGGGTAAATGATTTCATAAAAAGTGTCTGTTTTGACGGTGAATCAAATATAGGAAAATTGACCATATAGTGCTAACGAAGGCTTATGGCATAACTGCTGTATTAAACAATAATCATTTTAATGTGTAGAAAAAGAAAGGAGAAGCAATCAAAATGCACGCTTCCGTGTTTATAGAAAAAACATAATATGACCCGTATACCGCTTTATTTACCCAATAAACAAAATGGGAAAAATGTCTTATTGCTTGCTGCTGATATTGGAGGGACAAAAACAAGCCTAGGTACGTTTAAGGTAGAAGATGCACAAATTAAGTTACTACGGGAGCAAACCTTTCCGTCCCGAGATTATTTATCTTTCGATCAGATTTTAGATGAATATTTAAGAAATGATGTTAATTCACCACCTGAAGTGTTATCTATTGGTGTAGCAGGACCCGTGGTAAATAATGCCGTAAAATTGACTAATTTATCATGGAATATTGATGCCAAGATGCTGCAACAAAATAGCGGGTGGAGTAAAGTATGTATATTGAATGACCTGGAAGCAATGGCTTATGGTTTAGCGGGAATTGCAAAAGATGATTTGGCAACGTTATATTCGGGAGAACCTGAGGCCGGGAATATTGCTATCCTAGCACCGGGTACCGGATTGGGAGAAGCAGGGCTTTTTTGGGATGGAAAATTCTATCGGCCTTTTGCTACGGAAGGAGGTCATAGCGAATTCTCGCCGCGTACTGAAACGGATATAGAACTTTTTCATTATTTACGAAACGAAAGTCCGTTGATCAGTTGGGAGCATTTGATTTCGGGGGCCGGGATATACCGAATTTATTCCTTTCTACGGGATGTAAAAGGCTATAAAGAACCTGCTTGGTTGAGCGAAAAATTAACTACGGAAGACCCCGCTGCTGTGGTAAGCCACACAGCAATGCGTGAATTAAACGATGGATGCGTTAAAGCCATGCAGTTATTTGTAAGTTATATGGCTCGAGAAGCCACTAGTTTGGTTCTTAAATTGAAAGCTACAGGTGGTTTATACCTGGGAGGGGGGATTCCTCCAAAAATTTATCCACTCTTACGCGATGAGCTGTTCCGGCAGCAGTTTATCCAAAGTGATCGCATGGAGCTTTTATTGCAGCGTATTCCCATACACCTAATTCTAAAGAACCGAACTGCATTGACGGGAGCAGCATATTATGGAGCCTTTGGTAAAGAGCTATAGTCCCCTGTTATACACGCTCTTCGAGTATTGATAGAATATTGCCGGCAGGGTCTGCAAACCAAGCTATTTTGGGGCCTGGCCCTGTGTCATCGGCATTAGCGATACCTCGTTCGTCGGTGCGAATTTCTCCTGTATATGAAAGGAAATGAACACCGTCGGCAGAAAGTTGATTAACCGTACTGACTATGTCTTCTACCACAAAGTTAAGTACGGTAAAAGTGGCAGGTTGATGATTCTTTTTTGGATAGATAATAATGGTATGACCACCTGTCAAATGAAGTTCGAGCACACCCATCTCGGCACGTGTCACCTGTAATCCTAATGTGTTTTTGTAAAAAGCTTCAGCTTTCTCCATATCATCAGCTGAATAACTGCTGAATGTCTTGCGAGTTTGTAATATCATCTTTGTTTATTTTAAGCGCCTCACCATTCGCAACGCATCTTAGCTGTCCTGCACTGATTGATAACAATAAAATATCAATCTTGTTCTACTCACTTGCCATCGAAACGTTTGTCTCGCAAACGGTTGCGTTTACATTGCTTTTGGTTTTAAGTATTTTAAGCCGTAAAATTGCTCAGAACGCCAATATGGAACCGAAATCGAAAACACTAAATGTATAACTTATTATGAAATCTAATAGATTAATGCGGTGGCTTGCAATAGTTGGTCAAGTAATAATTTTTGTCCTGCCTTTAATGGGATACGCGCAGAATAATACGTTGCCGCCTAACATTATCTATATTTATGCGGACGATCTCGGCTATGGTGACATCAGTCCTTATGGACAGAAAAGAATAAAAACGCCTTATTTGGATCAAATGGCGAAAGAAGGCATGCAATTTACCAATCATTATACAAGCACACCGGTTTGTGCGCCCGCACGTTGTATGCTGCTGACAGGTAAGCATGGTGGCCATTCCTATATTAGGGGAAACTATGAGATGGGTGGTTTTCCGGACAGCTTAGAAGGCGGGCAAATGCCCCTTCCGGAGGGGACTTATACACTTGCTAAAATGCTAAAAAAAGCCGGATATGCGACCGGTTTAATAGGAAAATGGGGATTGGGAATGCATAATACCACCGGTTCTCCCTTAAAGCAGGGCTTCGATTATTATTTTGGTTATTTGGATCAGAAACAAGCGCATAATTATTACCCTTCTCACTTATGGGAAAATGATCAATATGTTAAATTAGGGAATCCGGATATATTTGTGCATCGCCCTGTCGATTCCTTGAAAGCAGATGATACTGATTTTGATTACTTCAAAGGTAATAGCTATGCCCCTGGTCTAATGACAGACAAGGCGCTTCGGTTTATCGAAAGATCTAAAGAGAGGCGTTTTTTTCTTTACCTGCCCTATACGATTCCCCACGTGTCGCTTCAAGCTCCCGAAGAATATGTAAATCAATATAAAGATCGGTTTAACGATCAACCTTATTACGGGCAGCATGGGTATGCGGCCACGAAATATCCCCGAGCAACCTACGCTGCATTGATATCCTATTTGGATGCACAGGTCGGTCTCATTTTACAAAAATTAAAAGAGCTGGGTTTAGATGAACGGACGATTGTTATGTTTTCGAGTGATAACGGGACCGCGTTCAATGGAGGTGTGGATTATACCTTCTTTGATAGTACTGCAGGTTTAAGAGGTCTGAAGATGGATGTTTTTGAAGGAGGAATTAAAGAGCCATTTCTGGTACGATGGCCCGGTAAAATAAAACCAAACAGCAAAACGGACCACGTTTCGGCGCAATACGACTTGATGGCGACTATAGCGGATCTTATCGGAGAGGATGCAGGTAATACAGATGGCATTTCGTTTCTCCCTACTTTGCTTGGGAAAGAGAAAAAACAAAAACAGCATAAATTTCTATACTTTGAATATCCGGAAAAGGGAGGCCAACTGGCAATTCGGAAAGGGGATTGGAAAGCAATCAAGCTTAATATGAAAGGGAATCGAAAAGCGAAATGGATGTTGTTTAATCTTGGAGAGGATCCCCGCGAAACCAATGACCTGGCACAACAGCATGCCGAACTATTGCATGAATTTGATAGAATTGTTGCTCGGGAGCACCAACCTGCTCACATCCTGGATTGGGAGATTATTGATAATAAACTTCAAAATGAGAAAAGGTAGAATTTGAGTGGCCGGTTTAAAAAATCACCATAGCACCGGTTCCCTATTAGGACAACCAATGGGTTTCGAAGATAGGGGTAAACGTGCTTTGTGAAAATTCGAGCAAGAAACGGATTGTAGACCAGTCTTACTTTCCTTAATTTCGACTCATGCAAAATCAGCATTTGATAATACCGGTTAACGGACCTCTTAACTTCAAAGAGTGTTTGTGGTTTCTTGATAGAGGATATGATGACTGTTTGATTCGCATTTATGACGATCATTTTCGAAAGGCGCTGATTGTAGAAAATGAAAAGATCATTTTGGATGTTTTTGGAGATACCGAAGGACTTAAAGTGACAATAGCAGGTAAAGTGTTAGAAGAAGAAACGATTGTTTATATTAAACAGTATTTAGTTGAATGGTTTGATCTTGAAAATAACTTAGAGAATTACTATGCGATTGTATCCTCTTCCGGGAAATTGAACTACATGTCCACCGCTTTTTATGGTTTGCGATTAATCGGTATTCCGGATCTTTTTGAAGCTATTGTTTGGTGCATTATAGGACAACAGATCAATTTGACATTTGCTTATAAAATAAAAAGGCGCTTGGTAGAGGAGTATGGCCGTTGTGTTGTTTATCAGGGCGATACTTATTATGTTTTTCCCTCTCCTCAGGATTTTATAGCCGTAAATCCACAGGACCTACTGAAAATACAACTCTCCAAGAGTAAAGCTAACTATATCATTGAGGTAGCTAAAGCCTTTTTAGAAGGTAGAATCAGTAAGAAAATTGTAGCAGGTTTACCAAGTTTCGAATTGAAACAGCAGTTATTAATGTCTGTGAAGGGAATTGGTCTTTGGACAGCAAATTATGTCTTGATGAAATGTTTACGAGTGCATAATAGCATACCTTACGGAGACGCAGGACTACTGAACGCGCTTGTGAAATTTCATATAATAGAAGACAAAAAAGACTTAGTTGGCACTAAGCAGTTTTTCAGACAGTTTAAGGACTGGGAATCTTACATCGTCTTCTATTTATGGCATAGTCTTTCGAAGGATGCGAAAATTAATTCAGCGCATCATGAAAAATAATACCAAGCGCGTATCGCTGACCGGTATGCAATGGACTCACGCCGTGTTTCATGTTCACTTTATGAAAACCTTTTACTCCCTTTACAGATCGGAAATTTGTAGTGAATATTAATAGGTCGCCTTGATTGAGCTGTAGTACATTAGCCTTTGATTGTGCACGTGGCACCTGTTCGGTGATGACAAATTCACCGCCCGTGTAGTCCTTTCCGATTTGATTGAGCATAATAACCATTTGCAGGGGAAAGTAAACGGTTCCGTATAAATCCTGATGCAAGGTATTAAATCCTCCCTCGTGGTACTTTAATATCAATACCGTAGGTTTCGTCTGTCCCTGCTCATGGCAATGTCTTTGCATTTCATTAAAAGTTGAAGGAAACGCAGCGTTTATTTTTAGTTCATTCATCCAACGATTGGCCACTGATACAATCTTTGGATAAATACCTTCACGCAACGCCAAAATTGGCTCAGGCAAAGGATATTTAAAATACTTATACTCACCCAAACCGAAACGATACCTTTCCATTAGAATGGTCTTTCTGTAACGGGTGTCGTTATCATATGAGTTTATTAGTTCCTCACATAAATCGGTGGAGAAAAGGTTCTTTATAATTACAAAACCCTTTTCATGCAAAGACCTGGAAATGCGGCTCCAATCTTGTGTTTCAATTAATGAAAAAATTTGTTCCATCTTATTTAAAGTAATGTTTTTGAGTTGATTTCCATTTTTCATACGCACTCCGCAGGCAATGGCCACACGGGCGATATCCTTTCGCAACGGCTTCCTGTTCGTCATAGAAAAATACACGATGTGCCACTTTCATACGTTTGCCCGAACCACATGACAATAAACCATATATTTTTTTTGGCCAATAACCTGCCAAGCTGACTTTTTTTTTATGAATTAATGCCCGAAGTTTGATCATTCTCTCTCCTCCGGTTTTGCCAAGTTCAATATGTCGATACATTATAATAAAACATTTCTTCAAAATAAATTAATGTTCAAGTATTGTAAAACCCGAATATTGCTGCTTTTTAAAAAGTACACAGGTTTGCACAATAGTGTGGTTTACTGTAACGGCAATTAAAAAAATTACTTTTCTTTAAAATAAATTAATATATTTACCTAGCGTAAATCGCTAATAATCACTTTCCAATTAATAATAACAGATTATGAAAAACTATTTCGCAGAATTTTTCGGAACTTTCTGGTTGGTTTTTGGCGGCTGTGGCAGCGCGTTGTTTGCTGCGGGTATACCAGATTTAGGCATTGGCTATATGGGAGTAGCGTTTGCTTTCGGTTTAACAGTCCTTACTATGGCCTACGCTGTAGGTCATGTTTCAGGAGGGCATTTTAATCCTGCAGTCTCTATTGGACTTTTAGTAGGCGGCCGTTTTCAGGCCAAGGATTTGCTGCCATACATTCTTTCGCAGGTTTTGGGAGCGCTTGCTGCCGGCGCAATTCTTTATTTAATATTAACCGGCAATGCGAACCCTGTTGCGATTGATAATACGAAGGCAGGGGCGTTTGCAGCAAATGGGTATGGTGTCTTGTCGCCCCATGGTTATCAATTTGGTGCGGCTTTTTTAGCAGAAGCGGTATTAACGGCTTTTTTCCTGATTGTTATACTGGGAGCGACCGATAAGTTTGCGAATGGTAAATTTGCCGGTATAGCCATTGGGTTGGCACTTACTTTAATTCACTTGATTTCAATTCCCATAACAAATACATCGGTGAACCCTGCTCGTTCTACTTCGCAAGCGATAATTGCCGGAGGCGAATATCTTAGTCAGTTATGGTTGTTTTGGGCAGCACCCATAATAGGAGCAATCATAGGAGCCTTAATTTATAAATCACTTATTCAGAAAAGCGACCCAAGCTGATCTTGTAAAAAGGTATATCTTGACAAGCGGGGTAAACAATTTGTTATCCCGCTCGTTACATTGAAGGTTGGCATTAGTGGCCAGTGTCGTTATTATTAGTCATATCGTTTAGCATTTCCAAGATCCCTTCGTTTTTTAAAAGCCAAGTGCCAATCCGGTCGCTTGTGATACCATCTAATAAGATATGGTTAAAGGTTGGTCCGTTTGTTCCGAATTGGGTTTGAAAATGCTTGAATTGAATGGGAGTGATATCTTTTAAATTATGGGCAATTTCTACCAAATGACTTGAAATCACAAAGAGGCTGTTTGGGTGCTTCGAAAAAGCTTCAACTATTAACAATGAACATTCATAGGCATCTTTTACATTGGTACCCCTAAAGAGTTCGTCGAAGATAATAAGTAGATTTTTGCGCGTAGAAAGCTCTTGTGCAACGAATTTTACGCGTAAGACCTCGTTGTAAAAATGGCTGCGTCCCTGTGTTAGGTCGTCCGCAAGATTGATTGTTGTCAGTAAGCCGTTAAACAATCCAGTTGTCATCTTTTTTGCCGGTATAGGAAAACCAATATGAGCGAGATAGGTTGCGATGGCAATTGATTTCATTAATGTCGATTTTCCGGACATATTTACCCCCGTAAGAAAGCATAGATGATTATTCGCTGTTAGGCTGAAGTCGTTAACAATGGGATTGTGTAAAAAGGGATGAAAAACTGCCTTCAGCTCGAGCTTGCTTTTGTCATGTTGGATATATTGGGGAAAAGAGAAGGAATGCTTTTTTGCCGCCAATGCAACGGAATAATAGGCATCTAATTGATAAACATAATTCAGTATGTCCCGAATTTCTTGTCTATAAATTTTCCTTATTAAATAGTCGCAACGTTCTAATCGAATTCCTTTTAACTTCCGGTAATTTTTTTCTAAGCAATTCCTTATGAACGCATCGGCATAGATTGTGTTTATCAATATGGATAAGTTCTTGATAAAAGAAACTTGGCCTTTTTTCTGTAATTCTTGACAAAGCTCGTTCAGGAAAGATATCGTATCCAGTATTTCGATTAAGCCACGCTGCTTATTATATTGTTCCTGTTTCTTTTTATATTGATATTGAATTGATTTTTTCAAGGCTCGAAAGAAGGAATATTTTTTTGGACTATCTGAATTCGCTAAATAAAATTCAATAAAGTCCGTCGGTTCTTTCTGAAAGGATATATTTTCGATTTCCTCGTAAAGAAATCTTAAATCCTCAACCCGTGTTTGTAAGTCATATATGTTCCTGAGCGGCGTTTGAAAGAGTTCTTTTAGGCGTGTTTTACCGCCAAGGGTAGTTGTATAATCGAAGTAAGCATAAACGCTGCGATTGTATTTTGGACTTTCGAAAAGCTGTAAATCGTCTATAGTTTGATTATCAATCAAAAACGTATCATTCATGTTTAGGGTGTTAATCGGCCTTTTCGTTTTAACGTATAAAAACATAATTTGTTGTTCTACTGAAAAGTAGTCTAAATTTCAGAAAATGCGTAAAACAGGAAAAGGCATAATATGATTTTTCTACCTTTGCTGACGAGTCTTGCTACGAATTTCGCAGATACATCGTAAATTATATGAACTTAAATGTTATTCATAGGCGCGTTATCGATTTTTTAACAAAAACGGATAAGCCCGTTTTTTTAACAGGTAAAGCAGGAACGGGCAAGACTACCTTTCTTCACTATCTAAAAACTACTATAGCAAAGAACATCGCGATAGTAGCTCCCACCGCAATAGCTGCTTTAAATGCAGGTGGTGTTACTATCAATTCGCTTTTCCAAATACCTTTCGGTCCGCTGATTCCTCGAAAAGATCTCGGTGATTTCAAAGATCATAAGGCGGTTCGCATGGCGCCCGACAAAGCAAAGATGCTCATCAGTCTACAGTTGCTCATTATTGATGAAATCAGTATGGTTCGCGCAGATGTCATTGACAGAATTGATTTGATTTTGAGAAGTATTAAAGGTTCTGACAGGCCATTTGGCGGCGTTCAGTTACTCATGATTGGCGATCTCTATCAACTACCTCCGGTTTATCAGAATGATTGGCCTATCTTAAAGCAGTATTATACCAGCCCCTATTTTTTCAGTAGTTGGATTTTTGCGTCTTTTCCGTTAGTCAGTTTCGAACTTACGGAAGTTTTTAGGCAGGCAGATCCCACTTTTATTAACATTCTAAACAGCATAAGGGATGGCAATGTCGATGAATCGCTTCTTTCTGTTTTGAATCGGCAATTTAAACCGGGAATGGCTGCTGCCGAGCTGACTGACTATATTACGCTTTCGACACATAATCGCTCTGTGGGAGAGATCAACGAGACCCGCTTAAGAGATTTGGAAGGAGAGATCATGGTTTATAAGGCGATTATTGCCGGCGATTTTCCTAAAGACGCCTATCCTGCTGAACCGGAACTACGTCTTAAGGTGGGTGCGCAAGTTATTTTTATAAAAAACGATCCAAGTGGTAAGAAGCAATATTATAATGGGCGGACGGCTTGCGTTTTAAAGGCAACACACGACAGTATACAGGTCCGCTTTCTAGATGATGACTCTATATTTGACGTGATGCCGGAGACTTGGGAATACACCAAATATGCTCTCAATGAGTTGGAAGGGAAAATAGCGTCATCATCCAATGGTTCTTTTACGCAATATCCAATCAAACTGGCCTGGGCAATTACTATTCATAAGAGTCAAGGTTTGACATTTGATAAAGCGGTGATCGATGTGGAGGCTGCATTTGCACACGGCCAAACATATGTGGCGCTCAGCCGGTGTAGAAATTTGGAAGGATTGATATTAAAGGCACCCGTAAAAGCCGAGAATGTAATGACAGATGCACGCATAACTTCGTTTATGCATCAAAGTCGAATGCAAAGTGAAGAGGCTGACTTGCTAAGCCATGCGATGTTAGAACAGGAGTATAAGTTAATTGCGGATATCTTTGACTTTAAGAACATCGAAATTGAATGGAACCTCTTGAAGTCCATGTTACAATCTTCAGTCAATGAGGTTTCCGTTGCCACTCGTGTGAATGAGATTGAGCAGCTTTTAGTCGATCAGGTGAGAAAAGTGGCTGACAAATTCTTGAGGCGAGAATTGAATAATTTAGATTACCGGCTTCCGTTGGCGCAAGGCAATTTTACACTTCGCTTAAAACAAGCGGTAACCTATTTCAAGCCCAAAGTCGAATTGCTATTGGATATGGTAAAAGAAATACTAACGTTACCAATAGAAGAGGGACTCGACCCTGAATTTTTTGAGATATACAATCAGTTTGTAATGCATCTGAAAGGGAAACTGGCCGTCTTACAGATTGATCCGGTCCAAGTCGATAGCCAAAAATTATCATCAGTATCGATGGAGGCTGCCATAAATTACGTTCCGGTTTATCAAGTAGGAAAAAAAGGGATGAACGAACCTAAAATTAGCGACTTGGTTAATCCCTTATTACTCGACGAAATTTTCGCTTGGCGAACGAAAAATAGCGAAAAGAGAGGGGTTGCAGACTATCTCATTTTGAGTGAACAACTTTGTATCGCTATTGCAGCCAAATCACCAAAATCCTTGGGAGAGTTAGCTCAAATTAAAGGTATAGGGGTCGGAAAAGCCAAAGAATTGGGAGATGAATTTGTGAAGATTATTCGTCAGTTTTACGGAGAACGTGATCTGTTCGGTTAGCGATCCGGAAACTTTTTAATAACTAAACCCTTTTAAGGATTCGTTCGTTAAAAACAAGCCAATTTGCTAGGAAGGGTAGTGGTAAGCCGATCATGCCTATCAAAATTAGGAGTTCTTTTATTGCATTACCTGCCTTAAACTCGCCCTTCGGAGTGCTGCTTAGCGGCACGATCAGGAAATTCATGATAACCCAAATCGAAAAGCCAAAAAAGATACCGGATAACACTTTATATTTCGATATAATCGGAAGCCTATGGTATATTACACAAAAAACTATCGTAAATGAAAGCGCAATACCGTAGTGTAGAAATAATCCGAGGAGAATTGCCGGCATTCCTGTTGAAAAAGCTTCTGAACCAAGTACCCCACTTGCAATATACTTGAAAATAAACAGCGGGTTCTTTCCCGTTTCTAAATAGTATTTTATGAAGGCTGCAGTTATATCCAACGTTCCTACAATTAACCCGACGATAAAAATTCGTACGACCACAGGTAATAACCGTAAATCAGATTGATTTTTCATTGCTATAAATTTGTTTCAATGACCATAAAGGCTTGTCTATTACAAGCAGGCACCGGATTTATTGAGAGAACAGTTGACTTAAATAATATAATGATGATTTCATAACCGGTTATTAACGTAGTGCAAGTGGCAACATCTACACAAAAGAACAAAATTTTGTTTACATTTTGCATTTCCGCACCATTGTTATCGCATTCTATCAACCGAAAAAGAATACAAAACATAAGCGCAGAGATTACTTGGTGTTAAATTACTTTATGTTCTCCCATGGTAATTTGTCCTGGATAAAATAGCGTCATCTCCATTAATAAATGCGCATTAATAAGCGTCCTCATTATTTCTATAAAATCTACGGAATATCAAAAGAATATCTATATTTGTCTACTTATTCTATAGATTTTATTATGTTTAAACAAAAGCTACTTTTCCTTTTTCTAATCACACTAATCTCGCAGTTTGTTTTTGCACAGCAAACGGTCACGGGAATTGTTAAAGATGCCAATGATGTGGCTATTCTTGGTGCAACAGTATTAATAAAGGGTACTAATTTAAAAGCTGTTACTGACGTTAATGGTGAATTCACCATTCAAGGGACAACAACTTTGCCGTTTACACTTTCTGTCAGTTCCGTAGGATTCAGAACAAAAGAAGTGCAGGTCCAACAGGCGAGTGGAAACAAGTTCAATATTGTATTACTTGCCGATGATTTCCAGCTTTCAGAAGTTGCCGTAACGGCTAGGCGTCGTACAGAACGTGTGCAAAATGTTCCCATTCCTATTTCTGTTGTCGGCGGAGCTCGTGTTGAAAATGCAGGTGCATTCAATGTTAATCGTCTAAAAGAATTGGTGCCAGCGGTGCAATTATATTCATCTAATCCTAGAAATACGACTTTGAATATTAGGGGGTTAGGTTCGACGTTTGGACTTACGAATGATGGCATAGACCCCGGTGTAGGTTTTTACGTCGATGGCGTCTACTTTGCACGCCCAGCAGCAACTACACTCGATTTTATTGATGTTGAGCGAATAGAGGTGCTGCGAGGTCCCCAAGGTACGCTATTTGGAAAGAATACGACAGCAGGAGCTTTCAACATCACTACTCGTAAACCTAGCTTTACACCGGAGGTTAATTTCGAAGCGAGCTATGGAAATTTTGGTTATGTCCAGGCAAAAAGCTCCGTTACCGGTCCCCTGACGAAAAATTTGGCAGCCCGAGTTTCTTTTTCCGGTACGCAGCGCGATGGTGTATTATATAACGTCGCTACCGATCAAAACGTAAATGATCTTAATAATTTAGGCTTTCGAGGACAATTACTTTATGCACCTTCCAATAACGTCAATATTCTATTTGCGGGTGATGTGTCAAGACAGCGTCCCAATGGTTATGCCCAAGTTGTCGCCGGGGTAGTTCCTACACAAAGAGCAGCTTATCGGCAATTTGAACAAATTATTGCCGATCTGGGATATAATCTACCAAGCCGTAATCCTTTTGATAGAAAAATAGACCACGACACACCTTGGCGATCAGATAATGACTTAGGAGGTGTTTCTTTGAATGCAGATATTAAAATCGGATCAGGTACATTGACTTCAACGACCGCGTGGCGATATTGGAACTGGAATCCCTCAAACGATCGCGATTTTACAGGGCTCCCAGTTTTATCGCTCTCACAAGCGCCTTCCAAACATCAACAATGGTCGCAGGAAATTCGCTATGCCGGTGATCTTTCATCCCGTCTAAGTGGAGTGTTTGGTGTTTATGCGATCGGACAACGATTGAAGACAGATCCATACCATACGGAGGAATCAGGTGCAGCGCAATGGCGGTTCTCGCAAAATTCAACGAGTGATTTATGGGCCACACCGGGATTGCTCGATGGATACGGTATTCGGACATATTCAAAGCTTACGTCTTTTAGTGGGGCAGTATTTGGCCAGCTCGACTGGTCGATCACAGACCAAATGCATCTATTGCCAGGACTGAGGTTTAATTACGATGACAAAAAAGTAGATTTCAACCGCCAAACTTATGGAGGGCTTCAAACCGATGACCCAGCCCTTTTGGCAATTAAAAGAGCAGTTTATACGGATCAGGTATTTAACGCAAATACCGATAATACGAATCTTTCCGGCCAACTAACCCTAGCGTATAAACCCAATGATCGTATCAATTCTTACGCTACTTTCTCAACTAACTACAAACCGGTAGGACTTAACCTCGGGGGGTTACCTACTAATAACGGTGAGCCAATGCTGGAACTGGCAAAAATTAAACCGGAATATGTTACACATTACGAAATTGGGATAAAAACTACTCCTTTGGACAATGCTACTTTAAATTTTTCTGTTTATAATACAGATATCAAAGATTTTCAAACGCAAGTGCAAACCGCGGAAGTAGGCGTAAATCGTGGTTATTTAGCAAACGCAGAAAAAGTGAGGGTACGCGGAGCAGAGCTTGATGGTAATGTGTTTATTGGCAACGTTTTTTCATTATATGGAGCGCTCTCGTATACCGACGGTAAGTACATTTCCTTTAAAAATGCACCTGTTCCGTTAGAAGAAACGGGCGGAGAGTCTGCCTTCAAGGATATTTCAGGCGGCAAGCTGCCTGGAATTTCAAAATGGGCGGGATCTTTAGGTGGACAAGTTGACATTCCGGGTAAATTCCTTACTTTAGGCGGGAGCTACTTTTTCGCGATTGATTCTTATTTTCGTTCTTCATTTTCATCGAGCCCGTCTCCATCTCAATATTTAAATGTGGACGGTTATCTTTTACTGAACGCGCGACTCGGGTTTCAAGCGAGTCAAAGTGTATCGTTCTTTATCTGGAGTAGAAACTTGCTAGATAAAGATTACTTCGAGCAATTGCTTCCCGCTGCAGGCAATGCTGGTCACTATGCTGCTGTGCTGGGTGACCCACGTACATTTGGAGCGACTATTCGTTACAGTTTTGGTAGAACGGTACGATAGGTTTACCGATCTGAAATAAAAAGGGGCTTGATAGTTGACTCAAGGCCCTTTTTTCTTATTGGGGGCTGATCGTCGCTAAAACCGATATGGTATCCGGTATCTGTTTCCGATAACCTACTACCAATTTAATTCGCATCTTTTGAAAAAAAACTCACTGTCTATAACTTGCTCATAGCCTTACTATAACGGAAAATTATCCGATATTTACATTTAGAATATACCAATATCTTGACTATGTTAATAAAAAAGTAAAACTTTCAAAAAAAAGATATTTTATTCGATGAGAATTTTAAACCATTGGCTACCTTTGGAACCAATAATTTTAACCACAGGTAATTTAGAGAAGCAGTAATAAGTTGTATCCGTCCGCAAACTTACTTTAAATACTTGTTTTACATGAAAAAAAATAATATATTTTAACTAATGGAACATAAAATAAAAGTCGCAATCCTGGGTGTAGGAAATTGCGCAAGCTCATTGGTACAAGGTGTTGAGTATTATACTAACCACCCCGATCAAAAATCTGGCTTAATGACAGATGACATTGGAGGATATCGTGCTGCTGACATTGAATTTGTTTGCGGATTTGATGTCGACGAGCGGAAAATCGGAAAAACTTTGAAAGATGCTATTTTTGAGAAACCAAATTGTACAATGGTTTTATATGATCAAATCAGCTCCAATGCACCCATATATCCATCCGTTGTTCTTGATGGTGTTTCACCAATGATGGCTTCCTACCCGGAGGCGCAAAGATTCAAAGTTGCGGAATCATTGAAAGCCACAGATATGCTCGATAGCTCAACATATGACAAAGGTCTTGTTGAAGTCTTCCGTGAGCAGATTATTAACCAGCTAAAGGCGCATCAGGTTGAGATTCTGATCAATTATCTACCTGTTGGTTCACAAATTGCCACGGAATTTTTTGCAGAAATTTGTTTAGAGCTAGGCATTTCACTTGTAAATTGTATTCCGGTATTTATTGCTTCTGATCCTGCCTGGGAGCAAAGATTTATTGATGCAGGCATTCCGATTATTGGAGATGATATGAGAAGCCAATTCGGAGCGAGTATTTTATCGCAAATGCTGCAAGAACTTGCGTTTGCGCGCGGACATCACGTAAAAGCCCATATTCAAAGAAATATTGGAGGGAATACCGATTTTTTGAATATGGAAGACAAGAATCGCTTGAAATCGAAGAAGATTTCCAAAGAGAATGTTATTAGAGCACAAAACGATATCAGGAACATATCTACTGAGAATAGCTTTTTGCACGCAGGGCCATCGGAGTATATTGCTTATTATGGAGACAACAAAGTGGCCAATTTTAGGTTGGAACTCGAAGGGTTTATGGGGGCACCGGTGATATTAGACGCACAATTATCTGTTCAGGATTCTCCAAATTCCGCTGGCGTCGTAATTGATGCTATACGATATGTATATGTAGCTAGGGAATTGGGAATCGTCGGAGCATTACGTGGGCCGTCTGCTGCAACTCAGAAAACTCCTCCTGAACAAATGATGTTCAGCCAAGCTTTGGAGGAATGTCATGCTTTAGCAAAACGCGAATTGACAACTTCTACAAGGAGTCAGCTTAAAAATACCCAATTGGTTACGGAGTAAATCTTTCGTAAACTAGACAGGAAACGGCAAGTGCATGAATAAGTACGTGCCGTTTTTTTATAGGATTCTAGGATAATTCACGAAAGCTTCCTCTTTTCGCAATGCTACTTTCGGGAGGAAACACCATACTTCTAATAGATGTTGTTAAAATTGTTTTAAAGACGGTGAAATAGATGTATATTCCGAAAAATTTTGTATTTAAACACCAAGATGACTTACTGGAGTTTATAAAAGCGAACAGTTTTGGTCTTATCATAAATGGGAATGAGCAGATGGTTCCAGTGGCAACGCACTTACCCTTCGCCATTGAACACCAAAACGGACAATTAATATTAAAGTCGCATTTTGCCAAAGCGAATACGCAATGGAAGTCGATAGAAGAAAAGAGTGTTTTAGTGGTGTTTTCGGGGCCGCATGCTTATATTTCGCCTAAAAATTATGAAAAGATAGAAAGCGTCCCGACGTGGAATTATGTTGCGGTTCATGTTTATGGAACCGTTAGTTTAATATGGGAGCGGGAAGAAATATTACGGGTACTTAATGCTACTATCAATTTCTATGATAAGGACTATAATGAGCAATGGAAATCGTTGCCAAAGGAATATATCGACCGAATGATTAAGGGCATTGTTGCGTTTAAATTAGAAGTATCGAATATTCAAGGAGTTAAAAAGCTAAGTCAGAATAAAACGCGTTTGGAACGGGAAAAAATCATTAATGACTTACAGTCCCATAGCGATTTAAGTGATCAGCAGTTAGCAATGTATATGCGGAAGGAGTTGTAAATACGATTGATCTTATCTTAAATACATTCAGCATTAATGCCACCATCCATTTACTTTTCTAATTAGGACGATTTGTCCGACATGATACGCATTGTGATCTAAAATCAACAAGGCCTCATTAAACACGCTTTGCCCCGTACCGTGATCAAAGCGTTTAAAAATTTCCATGCTTTCTCGTATTAATTCGATGAAGGCCTGATAATCTTCCCGAATTTTATCCTGCGTTTGCTTCCACTCCAAGCTGTTTTTTGGACTACTCTGTTTAGGCCAGTAACCTGAGGGCCAGTCAGGAGACCGGTAACTCGGATTGCGACAAAATTCCAATATATCAAATTGAGAAATACGAATATGTTCTGTTAGCTGCCAAATATTATAAGGAAAAGTTTCGTTTTTTTGTCCGGCCTGCTCCCAAGAAAGCCCATGTATTGCGTCGAAGAGGTCAACATGTGCGCCACTCGTTACAAAACGATCTAATAACTGCTCTTTTACTTGCGCGACGATATTATTTGTTGAGATTTCCATGCACATAAAAGAATTTAGATGCCGATTTTGTTTTAAGGAATTGCAAAATGTTAAAACCTGCCACAAATTTTTGCCAGCAGGCAACTTGAAAAAGTAAGAAAGCGGCTTGCTTTCAGGCAGAACTAAGATACATGAGCAGCTCTACTCTTAACCTCGGGGAAAAAATGAATTGATTTGTATGATTTTGTTTTTTATCTTTGCAACTAAGATATTTAGTTGCTAATATATTTTGAAATGACCGATAGAACGAAAGAGCAGCAAGCTCAAAACTTTAGATCCCTCAGCAGGAAGTATTCAGACACCTCTATATTAATGCACGAAGCGATTGCTCGTGAAATAGGATTATCGGGGACAGATCATAAATACTTAGGTTTTATAATACAAAATGGAGAAATGACTGCCGGTGAGCTTTCCAGATTAACAGGTCTGACAACAGGGGCTGTCACAGGCTTGGTAGATCGGCTGGAGAAAAAAAAATTAGTCAAAAGGAAGTTTGATAGCGAGGATAGACGCAAAGTAATTATTGTGCCGAACACCAAAAATACCTTAAAGCTATTAAATCCCTTTTTTGATAAATTAAATGAAAAAACATCTAAGCTGGTGAATTCCTTTTCCGATCAAGAAATCACCGTACTTGAAAAGTATTTTACTTCTGCCATTGATATTATGAATGAAATGATTGAACAGTTAAGAAAACAATAAATATGGAATACGGCGCAAATTATATTGTAAGGGCTGAGACATGGCTCTTCATTACGACACTTGTTTACTTTCTGATGAATGGGGCGCAAATTTTTGAAACTGCAGTGATTGTTCCTAAATGGACAGCTTCACCACCTGAATCCTTTCAGTTACTGGGAGGAAGGTATGGCCTAAACTTAAAGACTTTCTGGATTGTTGTCCATACCATTCACGAGATCACCTTTGTAGTGGCACTCATTTTTTGTTGGAAAATAATGCCCATTAGAAATTGGTTGCTGCTTCTTTTCTTCTTGCATATGGCAGTCAGAGCTTGGACACTGATGTATTTTGCACCTAACATTATGACATTCCAAGATGTTGCCAATGGAGCTGCTTCAGAAACCGATTTGTTGGATAGGGCAAATCTTTGGCGAACACTTAACTATATTCGCGTAAGCATTTTTATTTTGATATCATGTGGTTTAATACCATTGTGTATATCCATTATAAATATGAAAACTCGATAAAGCGCTTTTTATTATTTATCCCAATCTCTCTTGAATTTATTTTTGAGGTAGGTTCGTATTGGAAGATCCAGTACGCGAAAAACGAAATAGGCGAAAATGATTATAGTGATGACTGCTAAAAGTACAATGATACGTAATTGAGACCAAGTTGGATGGAACTGTTCCACATAGCTCATAAATATCCAGATAAACGGATAATGAATCATATAAAGCGGATAGGAAATATCTCCCAAAAATTTGCAGATATTATTGGAAGATGATGGAACATTAACTCCTACACCGAGCACAATTAAGAACGGAAAGTAGAAGATCACAATAAACGGATCTAACACCCAATTGATTTTTTCAGAAAAAGGAATAAAGAAAGTAATTGCGAGTAAGCTTCCAAGCAAGATAAATCCTAATCTATTTTTGATGACCCAGTTAGAACGATAAACTAGCATGCCTACTAAGAAAGAGTAAGAGATACGGATACCGCCACCTCGAATATTGTCTGCTCCCCATCCCACACCCAAGTAGTTTGATCGATAGGCTTCGTAACATAGCGCAAGAGCTGCAATGCCGGTGAGACACCACAGTATCTTGTTACGGAATTTATAAAGGAATAAAGCGTAGGAAATATTCGCAATATATTCCCAAAATAATGACCAGGTGGGTGGGTTTAAATGAAATAAATTAAAGTATCTTTCCGGCACTGCAGGATATGGGATTAATAAGGAAGAGCTTGCAAACATGAGCGCAATCTGAATGGGGCTAAATTCTTTATACAGATCGCTGAAGGGATCATACAAAAAACCAAGTAAACCGATGATCGAGCCGATAATAACGAGCGGGTGCAAGCGTATGAGCCTTAGTTTAAGAAACGAAATAAAGCCGATGCTATCCATCTTATTATCGTAGGCGTATGCAATCACAAAGCCTGATAAACAAAAGAAGAAATCAACCGCTAAGTAGCTATGTGCTATAAAATTATCGTGATAGTCCGGAGTAGCTATTTCCATGAAGTGAAATATGAGCACTGCTATTGCGGCGATTCCCCTTAATCCGTCCAGAATCTCAAAATGCTGCTTTGTCTTTAAAAGGCTAAAATTCGGTTTTGTTTTATACATGTTTAATCGGTGGAAACTCGCAGGACATTCAAAGAAATATCTTTCCTAAAGCATCTCACAAATAAAGTCAAAAAATGGATGACTATCGTGAACGTCTGTCTCAGTTTTTCTAAATTTCGTCTCATCCGATTTGCTTTTTCTAATTTGAAAATATATGGCTCTATCATCGATAGATTGTCTCTGAACTTATTAGGCTAGTTGTTTTCTGAAGCGGAAATTATCATCTTTTTTATTCTTTAATTATATTTCTTTTTTATTAAAAATTGCCCAAAAAAGCGCCTTTTTTTGTATCTTTATAAGATAAAATATAACCCCGGTATAACAAAAGAGAAGACGTTGTACAGAAGTTTTTTACCTTTTTTTAGTTTGAATGTTCTTTAAATTATTTGTCACTTTCACTAGAATCGGTTTGTTTACAATTGGTGGTGGATATGCAGTTATCCCGTTAATAGAACGGGATATTGTGTCCCGAGGTTGGCTGTCTAAGGAAGAATTTTATGAATTGCTATCCATTACGGAATCTTTACCAGGTGTTTTTGCTACTAACATTGCTGCACTTGTAGGCTATAAAATAAACGGGCTAAAGGGTGGTGCGATAGCCGCATTAGGAACTATTGTAGCGCCCTTTGCAATCATCATTATGATAGCTGCTTTTTTTAGTAGATTTCAGGAAAATATATGGGTCACAAAAGCATTCAAAGCCCTGCGTCCAGCGGTGGTCGCACTTATTGTGGCGCCTTGTTTCTCGGCGATAAAAGCTAATAAACTTACTTATAAGACAGCGATTATACCTATTGTGGCATTACTCATAATGTGGCAAGGACATGTATCGCCAATTTTCATTGTTATTTTTGGCTGTATTGCCGGAATAATCTATAATATTTTCAAAGAAAAAAATAAGAGGAGATAGGGTGATTTTTTTTAGACTATTTTGGGTGTTTACAAAGATTGGTGTTTTTGGCTTCGGAGGTGGTTATGCCATGCTCTCATTGATTCAGGACGAAGTTGTGGAAAAAAACAATTGGATGACGAAACAGCAATTTACCGATCTAATAGCGGTATCTCAAATGACGCCCGGACCAATTGGGATAAATACAGCGACCTATGCCGGATATACAGCCCTTGAAAATTCGGGAAGCTCTCCCTTTGTGTCTATTTTGGGGTCAGTCGTAGCCACCTTCTCTTTATGCTTACCTTCGTTTATTCTGATTATCTTAATATCTTACTTTTTTAGTCGTTTTCGAAGCAATAAATATTTTACCTGGGCCATGACTGGAGTTCGGTTATTAAGCGTTGCATTAATAGGACTTGCAGCGGTGTCTTTAATGAACCACGAAAACTTTATAGATTACTTCAGTCCTTTACTGTTTCTGGGGGCACTGTTCCTATCTGTTCGATATAAATTACATCCGGTTTTTGTAATAGCCGTTGCAGCGGTTATAGGAATCTTTATATATTAATCATTGAGGAAATACTTTGTGTTTTGGGCTTTAACTACGCTATCGCATCCACTTGCTGCATTAGATGAATTTATTAAAACCTTGCACATAAATTACTAATTTAGCATAGTTATATTTATAAAAATGAAACAGATATTTCAACATGGCCCGATAAGTCCATCATTCATCTCAGAAAGCATTGCCAAACATGCCACGAAAACAGAAATAGGGGCTCATAATATTTTTTTAGGTCAGGTACGAGCTGATTTAATTGATGGAAAGGAAGTTGTTGCCATAGCATATACTGCTTATGAAGAAATGGCATTGGAAAAAATGCACAATATCCGTGAAGAGATTTTCGACAAGTATGCGTTGACGTGTATGCACGTACACCATAGCTTAGGCGTTGTGAAGACGGGAGAAATTTGCCTTTTTGTATTCACTTCTTCACAGCACCGTAAGGCAGCAATTGAAGCATGTACGGAAGTAGTTGAGAGAATCAAGATCGAATTACCCATTTGGGGTAAAGAACTGTTCGACGATCAGAAATATCAGTGGAAGATAAACCAATAGGCAGCGTAAATTCTATGTTTAGCTAATTCAAGTTTTTCAAGGTGCGTTTAGTGCTACCTATCAACTGTATCAGCTAATAATAAGTCAATTTTCCGACTTGCACGTTTTACGATCCACATAGTATGTTTATTATTAGACGTTGCCCATCTTCTAAGTAAAGGCATGGTAGCATCCTTATCTACTTTCAGCCAATCGGTTAGATGGTTAGCAACGGATTTTTTCACAAACAAGACAGGGTCTTCTTTTAATATTTCCAGAATTTTAAAAACTTTTTCAGGACAATGATTAAAGGTGTCTAATCTTGTAGCCCACGGTAGTTTTGGGCGCAATCCTTCCGATGCCAAGCGCCGCAAGTGAAAATTGTCAGATTGCGCCCACTTTTCCATTATTTGCAACGTATGTGCAGGGAAGTTTCTTATAAAGGGACGTATCGCATATTCCCCTGTGTTTCTTTTGGTTATCTCGGCAATTGCTCGCATAGAAACATTGTAATCTGATAAGCCGTACTTTTCTACATATTTACCGATGGGTAAAACCCAGTAAAAATTGGTGAACATTCCCGTCTCCTTCGGATTTTCTTCTCCTAATATGGAAAGTAGTATATGAATAGCTTCTTTGTATGCAAACGGTAAATGAATATCTAACAAATCAGCAATCACCTCCACCCGTTGGGTATAAGTTTTGCCCTTTGTGCTGACAGCAACCTCTTTAATAAAAGCCGCTGAATGAAAGTCAGTATATCGTTTTACTATCTTTTCTGCTAGAAGACATGCTAAATCTTCTCCAAATTTGTCTGTAATACTATAACTAGTTCCCATATTGTCTAAAGTATTTCTTGTCTACCAAGGCGAAAACAACTGCTGTACAACTTTTCCGACAGCTAAGTTAAGATAGCTCATGTGAATCTAATTGTAAAAATCGGACACTTGTTAGAAAACAAATTATTGCTTGGTTCTTTTAGATTTGCTATCTTGTACGTACTTAGTCAGTTATATGCTAAATAAACCAGAACGCCTTTAAGTAAACCAAAATGAAAAGAAAAGATTTTATTAAAAACACCCTAATCGGGGCGGTTGGTATTACCATATTGCCGAGGCATGTATTGGGCGGTCAGGGCTTTTTAGCGCCCAGCGATCGGATCAATTTAGGTTATATAGGAACCGGAAAACAGAATAGTTACTTACTTAAGGCTATCGCTAAATGTCCGGAGACTATGGTACTAGCCGCCAGCGATGTGGATAAGCAGAAGTTACAACGTTTTGTTCAAGCTGCTATTGTCGAAAATAAAAAGAAGGCAGCAGCAGAAGTAGCAGCCTACAGACAGTATCGCGAGCTGTTAGATAGGAAAGATATTGATGCGGTTGTGATTGCTTCTCCGGATCATTGGCACGCCCAAATGGTTGTAGATGCGGCAAAAGCCGGAAAAGATATTTATTGTGAAAAACCTCTTTCCTTAACCATTGCGGAAGGCAGAGCGATGGTAGATGCCGTTGGTAAGTATAAAAGAGTTTTTCAAACCGGAAGTATGCAAAGATCTCAACAATATTTCAGAGATGCCGTGAATTTGGTAAGAAATGGCTATATCGGAGAGATTAAAGAGATCAACGTTTCGATTGGTGGACCTGTCAGGGCATGCGATTTACCAACTTTGCCGACACCGGATTATTTGGACTGGGATAACTAGATTGGCCCTTCCCTGTATCGGGGGTACCATCCCACACTTTCGCCACCTTTAGGTGATGAAAGCTGGGCCGGCTGGCGAAATTACCACGGCTTTGGTGGCGGTTATGTAACGGATTGGGGCGCTCATATGTTCGATATTGTCCAGTGGGCTCTGGATATGGACCGATCGGGTCCTGTAGAGTTTGTGCCTCCACAACAACCGCTCGCACAAGAGGGTTTGTATTTTAAATATGCGAACGGCATTCAGGTAAATCATAAAAGATGGATAGAAGGTAATGCAATACAATTCGTAGGTACCAATGGGACGATTGAAGTGGCAAGAGAATTCCTTCGTTCAAAACCCGAGCCGCTAGCCAAAATCACACTTAAGGCGAGCGATAAGAAAGTATACCATAGTGAAAATCACTATCAAGATTGGATTAATGCTGTTAAGGCCAGAAAGCAACCTATTGTGGATGTAGAGACAGGGCATCGCACAGCAACAGTTTGCAATGCAGTGAATATTGCTTATGAATTACAGAAGTCTTTACAGTGGGATCCTAAGAAGGAAATATTTGATAATGTCTATGCAAATGGAATGTTGTCAAGACCATATCGAGGAAACTGGGATTTTAACGATTTTTAACTGGAACATTAATCTGTTACGGGCTTCGGAAAAAGAACTTTGGCTCCACCATTTATGTCGTTCATATTATAAGGTTTTAGGTATAAATTAAACTCATCGTAATTCATTGATTCGGAAATCACTATTCGTGTCAAAATATTGATAAAGAGAACAATAAGAAGAAAAATATGTTGCTGTGGATAGAAGTTGAAAAGAATCAATATGGAAACTAACATCATCATTATTACATTAGTAAGTATTGCTATAATAGCAATACTTATATGGTTCCTTCGGAAAAATCGAAGAGATCGGAAAGATATGGAGAGGACCATCCATTTACGAGACGTCAACCCTGAAAAACATAAAGATGAGCAGGTTTAGCAGCGTTCTTTTTTTGTCGTAGACGCCCCCTTCCTTTGCCGTAATCGCTACTGTTTTGTAACAGGTAATTTACTATTTTTGTTAAGCTTAATGGCAAATAAAATATGTCCGTGATTAAACGAATTAGAAGTGGACAAATGCCGATAAATTATAAATTAGTCAATATGAAAATTGTAAAAACTATTCTCTGCGTGTTATTTGGCTTGATGTTCATCAACGCCGGATTGGACAAATTTTTTCACTACATGCCCGTTCCGCCAATGGAAGGTGAGATGTTGAAGGTCGGACAGGCCTTTATGCAGATTAAGTGGTTATTCCCTTTAATAGGTGCCATAGAAGTAATAGGCGGATTGTTGTTTATCTTGCCCAGGACAAGAGCTCTTGGAGCCATTGTGATTCTTCCTGTTATGGTAGGTGTCATATTACACAATGCCGTCTATATGCCGTCCGGATTGGCGATTGCCGGTGTTATGTTTTTAATAAATCTTTGGGTGATTTTTGATAATTGGAAAAAATACCAGGTTCTTGTAAGTGAATAACTTCAGATCAATAGCGAATTTTACTGATTATTATTCTAAGAAAAATTTTAGAAACAGATCAAACAGGTGGCATTCCTTCAAATGAAGCCACTTGTTTATTTTTTCTAAAGAGTAGCATTTACAAGACATTTTTCGTCATTCAGTAAACGGCAACCTAAAATATGATATTAATAATTAGACCTTAATAATGAAAACGAAAACCTATGCCTTATTTATGTTAATTTTATTAGTTACTTATTTGGGGTTTAGCTGCAAAAAAGCAGAAAGAAGCCCATGTGAAGGTTTGTTAAACGAATCACAGCCAAAACAAATTGGATTTGTGTTCGTTAACAAACAGACTGATGAAAACATTATTATAGCTAATAAGCTGGATACCGCAGTTATTAAAATAAGATCTGCGAATATCGTAAAGTCATATCCCAAAATGATTATTAACAACGATAGAAATCCATTAAATGGTACACTTATATTGATTATTCCGGAGACAGGAGAAGGAGATTACCCATTTAGCATTGACGTAGCTAATTTCGGGAGGGTGGAATTGTCCTATTCTATTAACCAAATAAAAAGTAATGACATATGTAAGCCCTATTACTATTCCATGAGTAGTATTGAGGTTAAAAGTCACCCTTTTGAATATTTCGAAAACGAGCATATACTAGGTAGAAAAAATCTGCTAAAAATACTATTGTAAGATTTAGATGGTCTGTTGGTATTTCATTGTGCGTTAGGCTTATCTCACCACAAACAACTGGGTTGATGCCGAAAAAAATTCTCTGTCCTGAATCATCGTTCCCGTATTGACCCTACCACTTTGGTTGGCGAATATGTCATTGAGATTGAAGAGGTGCGAGAATGGAAGTGTGTAAATAGGAGGTGGTATATGACGCGGAACCTTTAAAAGTATGAAATTGTAGCTTGTTTAGAGTAATGGGCTGTTTTGAAGGTTGAATCCTGAAAAGAACAGTCTTTGTAAATATACTTTACAGAAATAAATCTCCTTTATAAGAGACCCCGTTGTCATTTCATATTTTTTCAATACTTTTATGCCGTTGACCTTGAGTCGAGAGCCAAAAAACGTTTACGGAAATATTCATTAACCATTTAAATATATATGTTAGTAATCAATAATTTTGAGGAGTATCAATCGCATGTGGGAGAGGAACTTGGTGTTTCCGATTGGCATAAAATAGATCAATCGCAAATTGACAAATTCGCCGATGCGACATTAGATCATCAATGGATACATGTAGATAAGGAGCGAGCCGAAAGTGAGGGGCCGTTCAAAAGTACCATTGCTCATGGTTATTTAACACTGTCATTAATTCCATATTTATGGAAGCAGATTGCGGATGTACGGAATATTAAAATGGAAATAAATTATGGTATAGAAAACCTGAAGTTTGGACAGCCAGTCTTAGTAGATAATGAAGTTCAGTTAAAAGCAAAACTTGTTTCCGCTGTTAACTTGAGAGGTGTTACCAAAGTTGTTATTGAAGCCACGCTCGCTATTAAAGATCAACCCAAGCCAGCATATACGGGTAATGTAGTATTCTTATACCATTTTATATAGCCCCTTGTGGTTGAGAGGACAAATGAAGATCGGCCTTACTTTACCGGAGGTCCGTTGTATCTATTAGTTGGCAGAAATTGTTGGTTTTTTGTCTTTTCTGACATGAATAAGGAATGGTAGCTTTGTTTAAAAAGATAAAGTTATGATTAAAGTTGCAATTAATGGGTTCGGTCGTATCGGTCGTTTAGCACTCCGTGAAATGGTGAATAATGATAAATTGGAAGTTGTTGCTATTAATGATTTAGCAGATCCTTCCATGTTATCTTACTTGCTGAAATACGATTCCATACATGGAAGGTTTGAAAAAGATGTTGATTACACTACAGATGCCCTTGTTGTTGATGGAAAGAAAATCACGGTGTACACAGAGCGTGAGCCATCAAAGCTGCCATGGAGAGATGATAATATTGATGTGGTATTGGAATGCACAGGAATTTTCGAATCCAAAGAGAGAGCAAAGGCGCACTTGGAGGCGGGGGCTAAAAAAGTGATTATTTCCGCACCATCTGATAAAGAAGTTAAGACAATCGTCTATAATGTAAATCACCAGCTGCTTAACGCCAGCGACAAACTAATCAGTTGTGCTTCTTGTACAACGAATTGTTTGGCACCGATGGCTAAAGTACTGAATGATAATTTTAGCATTATTGCCGGCCAAATGACAACCATTCATGCTTATACCAACTCACAACCCTTAATGGATACTCCGGATCTAAAAGGAAATTATCGTAAATCGAGAGCAGCGGGGGACAGTATCATTCCCTATACCACGGGAGCGGCAAAAGCGATAGGCCTAGTGATTCCTGAATTAGAGGGAAAACTTGATGGTTCGTCCCAACGGGTTCCTGTCCATGCAGGATCCCTTGTTGAATTGTTTACCGTACTTGAGAAAGAAACGAGTGCAAAAGAAATCAATACAACGATGCGAGCCGCAGCTAATGAATCATACGGATATACAGAAGATTTCATTGTCTCGGCAGATACATTAGGCATACGTTATGGTTCGCTTTTCGATGCTACCCAAACAAAGATTGTAACGGTTGGCGACAAACAGTTAGTAAAAACTGTTTCTTGGTATGATAATGAAATGTCTTTTGTATCGCAAATGGTTCGCACGGTGGCCTATTTCGGTTCCTTATAGAACTTTTGTGTCTCAGCGGGGACTGACTGTAAATTGTCGTTCTCGCTGATATTAAGCGATTGCGGTAGTAAAGTTTCTGCGATAGTCACTAGGAGTTGTTTTCAAGTGACGTAAGAACAAGCGGCGTAGTCCCTCGGTGCTTCCGATTCCGCACTCACAGCAGATTTCGTCCAATGTCAATTGGGTTTCCTCTAATCGCCGGCGTGCCATTTCAAGTCGTATTTTTTCAATATATTTTGCCGGGGTAATTCCGGTTTCTCGTAAAAAGACACGCGCGAAGTTTCTAGGACTCATAGAAACTTTCTCAGCCAAGAACGCTACGCTCAGCTCATCCTCCAAATGATCGATAATCCAATCTTGGGCAACTTTAATAGGTTCGTAATCCACCGTTTGATGCATGAGAATACTGCTAAATTGTGATTGATTTCCAGGGCGTTTTAGGTATAGGACCAATATTTTTGCTACCATAACGGCTATATCACGACCGAAGTCTTCTTCTACCATTGCAAGTGATAAATCCATACCGGTGGAGATACCTGCAGATGTATATATATTCCCATCCTTGACATAAATGGCGTCTTTTTCTACTTTTATTTCCGGATAGAGCGACGCCATTTTATCGCAAACCTGCCAATGTGAAGTCACTCGTTTGCCATTCAATAGGCCAGCTTCCGCCAAAATGAAAGCACCGGCACAAATGGATCCTATACGGCGTATTTTACTAATATTTTCTTTGAGCCAACTAGCGATTTTCTCGATTATGGAACTACAGGCATTGCCTTTTCCGGCAAATAAGATGGTATCTATTTCGTAATCGATCGAGTCAATCCCTCCCTCGCAAACAATGGGCAAACCCGCCGATGTATTGACTACGAAGGATGAATCCGCCGAAAGGACGTGGGTAACATAGGCTCTCTTTATTTCGGGTTTATGCCCCCTGACGTAGTCGGCAGCTTTCGTAAAAACTTCCAAAGGACCTGCTATGTCTAAAATAGAAGTCATTGGAGGAACTATAATAACGATATGTTTCGTATTATCCACGCTTATTTTTAAGGAGAACGAAAATAGGTAAAATGGCAGAAAATACAAAAATCATGTTTTTCTGCCATTACTAATTAATTAAAGTTTCCTTATAAACTAAGAATAGCCTAGCTCGCCTGACGTTTGAATATCCACGTTGCAACAGGCATTGCTATAGCAATAATAGCGATGCACCAAATAAACGCCAACCAGGTCGAATTTCCAGATGGTTACTACCAGCCAAGCACGCATGGCGTTGATAACGTGTGTGAGTGATTGATTTTCAGCGAAAAATCGTAGTGCCTTAGGCATGGTGTCAGTAGGGACGAAGGCACTAGAGGCAAATGTCAGTGGGAAAATTACGACAAACCCTGTCCATTGTGCTGCTTCCAAACTTTTAACGAATAAGCCTAAGATGGCCGATAACCAGGATATAGCCAAAGTAAACAGCAAAGCAAGAACAATGACCAGTCCCCATCAATAGGAGTGGTCATCCCTTAAGTAGATCAAAAGAATATTTTCCATCTTTTACCCACAATTGTCTATTTTTTGCGGATCGACGCAACGTAGTTTTGCAATACCACGGGGCGATCATTTAACCAAAATAAATCTTTTATGCTACCAATTAAATCAAGTCTCAATCAGAAGGGTGCACGGACTTTGTCCAGGACGATTCTTTGTATCCTTTGCTTTCTCATTCCACTTGCATCAAGTGCACAGGACGACGGAGAACAACAAATACGAGGGAAGATCACCGACCCTGTAGGACAAGCTATTCCTGGAGTTTCGATTACGGTTAAGGGAATGTCTGCCAAAGGGACGTCTTCCGACTCTGAAGGTAATTTTCAATTAAGTGCTAACTCACAAGATGTGCTGGTAATAAGCGCTATCGGTTATATTACCCAAGAAGTAAAAATAGGTGAGCAACAGGTTCTCCATATTCAACTTGCAACCGATAATACAACGTTGGACGAAGTAGTAGTAGTTGGGTATGGTACACAAAAAAGATCAAATATAACTGGAGCAATTGCGTCTATTTCGGCTGAAGATATTGTTTCTGAGGGTTTTAGTAATGTTGGGCAAGCCATTCAAGGTAAAGTAGCCGGTGTACAAATAGAATCAGGGGGTGGCAATCCGGGATCGGGTGTGCGCGTACTGATTCGCGGAACAGGATCGTTGAACAATAATAACCCACTTTACATTGTCGATGGTGTACAGGTTGATAACATCAATAACATAGCACCTAATGATATCGCATCCATGGACGTGTTAAAAGACGCCTCTGCAGCCGCTATATACGGGTCGCGTGCAGCTAATGGCGTCGTATTGGTAACAACCAAGTCAGGTAAAAAAGGAGATCATATTATTGCGCTTAATGCTTATTATGGCTTTCAAAAATTGGCCAAGAAGTTAGACGTCCTCAATGCGCAGGAATGGGCATCAGTAAGCAATGCAGCACACGATAATGCTGGTTTAGCACGTCTTGAAGTTGCGGAAAACTATGCACAGTTAGCAGATGTAGATTGGCAAGATGAAATCTTCCACAAGTCGCCAATGCAAAATTACAATATGAATGCTGCCGGTGGGGGTGAAAATTATAACTATAGTATTTCGGGAGATTACCTTGGTCAAGAAGGGATCGTTCGTACCACTGGGTACGAACGATATAATCTGCGAATTAAATCAGATCTTACCAAAGGCCGTGTAAAGATTGGGGAAACTATTATTCTCTCGGACGAAAAATGGCGAAACATGTCAGGAGGTTGGGGAGGCCAGGGTGGCGGTCCAGTTGGTGCAGCTCTTAAAATGATTCCTGTTTTCGATATATACAATCCAGATGCCGTTGGAGGTTTTGGCGGAGCTTATGGTCCCGTGGTCAACGTAGCTAACCCTCTTGCTCAACTGCATTTGGATAGGCCGGAATACTCAGTGGCTAATGCTCTTATCAACGCCTATGCGGAGGTCAGTATTATTGACGGATTAAAATATAAATATAATGCAGGATATACCCGAACCTATGGGAAGGATTTCGCTTATCAGCATCCCTATGAAGTAGGTACCTTATTTATTAATCGAATGGCTAACCTCTATGAAAGACGTACGGAAAAACAAGTTATCTTGCAAGAGCACACGTTAACGTACGATAAACAGTGGAACAAACATAGTTTACAGGGAATGGCAGGTTATACCTATCAGAATACAAGATATCGGGAGCTGAGCGGGCGTAAAAGTGGTATGCCCCGAGGAATTGAGGTGCTTGATGCCGGAACCACTAATACTGTTACAGGCAGTAATGCGCTCGAGAACACCTTAATTTCGTATTTTGGAAGATTAATATATACCTTTGATGACAAATACACGCTGACCGCAATTATCCGCAGAGATGGTTCCTCTCGCTTTGGTGAAGCCTATAAGTACGGTAATTTTCCTTCTTTAGCGGCCGCTTGGAATGTATCGAATGAGTCGTTTTTCAAAGATGCCGTTCCGGCAATCAGTTCCTTCAAGATTCGGGCAGGTTATGGCAAGCTAGGTAACCAGGAAATCTCAGATTATCAGTTCCTGGCCAATATAAACCCTAATATCAACTATGTCATTGGAGCAGATCAACATTTGATGCCAGGTGCAACACAGGTGGCTTTTGCTACACCGGATATACGATGGGAAAGCTCGGAAACGTACAATGCGGGTATAGACTTAGGGCTCTTCAATAACAAGCTATCGGTGATCGCTGATTATTTTGTGAAAAATAGCAATGATATACTTTTGCAGGTTCCCATACCCTTATCTACCGGAGCCAGCGCCGCCAGTCCGTTTATCAACGCAGGGAGCATACGTAACAAAGGTTTTGAAGCAGATCTTTCCTTTGCCGATGAAAAAGGTGATTTTTCTTATGGCATTAATGCCACTTTTTCAACAATCTCGAATGAAGTGTTGGCACTCGGCACCGGGTCTCAACAGATTTTTGGGGGGCAGCCAACTCATCACGGCGCTTCTGCAACGGTAACGCAAGCGGGTTGGCCAGTTGGAGCTTTCTACTTGATTCATGCAGATGGTATATTTCAATCAGAACAGGAAGTACAGCAGCATAGCTTAAATGGTCAACTGATTCAACCGAATGCTAAACCGGGAGATATCCGTTTCAGGGACGTTAATAACGATGGTAAAATCGATCAAAATGATCGGCAATATGCGGGGAGCCCGAATCCTAAATTCAGCTACGGATTTGGGGGGAATTTGCGCTGGAAGAATATCGACCTCAACTTGTTCTTTCAGGGTACTTACGGCAACAAAATCTATAATGGTTTACGCCAAGATTTAGAAGGCATGAACTTAGAGTTTAATTACCTGAAAACTACGCTAAACGCATGGACTCCACAGAACACGAATACAAATATGCCTCGGGCAGTGATAAATGACCCGAATCTTAATAGCCAAACTAGCGACCGTTTTTTAGAAAGCGGATCCTACCTGCGACTTCGTACAGTACAGCTCGGCTATACACTTCCATCTGCCACATTGGAGCATTTGAAGATAAACAATTGTAGATTCTACGTGAGTTTGGATAATGTTTTCACGATCTCAAAATATAAAGGCTATAACCCGGATTTGGGAAGGACGGGGAGCGTTTTAAATCGAGGAGTTGATTTTGGGCATATTGCTTATCCATTGGCACAAACTGCCATGCTAGGCGTACAGGTTTCTTTTTAAAAGCTAAATCTAAGAAAATGAATATTGAATATATATCACAAGTAAAGCGTGTAATTACCGCTGTGTTGATCGTCAGTGTGATGATATTTGCAGTAGGCTGCACGGATAAACTGTCGTTGGAAAATCCAAATACACAGACGGATGCTAATTTTTGGAAAAATGAAGAAGACGTATTAAGCGGCCTTGCCGCTACCTATAAAGTGCTAAAAGATATTAATCGCGGATATTTCGGAGTAAGAGGGGTGGAGCTGTCAAATGGGAGAGGCGACGATTTTTTTATCAGAAATGATGTGCAGTCTCTTTATCAGTTATCTACTTTTACTAATAATCCTACTACTACAACCCCCAGAGATATTTATGACGGTTTCTTTAGGGGAATCTTTAGGGCAAATCAAGTGATCGAAAATACGCCTAATGCATCGATTGATGAAGCAAAAAAAGCAGAGCTAATAGCAGAAGCGAAGTTTCTCCGTGCTTTGAACTACTTTTATCTGATTATCAATTTTGGAGACGTACCGCTTATTTCTTCAGTACCGAAGGAGCGCGAACAATATTTTGCGCCCCCTGCCAATCAGACAGACCTTTGGAATTTTATAATTGCGGATCTTACAGAAGCGAAGAATACGTTGCCGCTCAACTATTCGGATGTTTACATTGGTAGAGCAACCAACGGAGCTGCCATTGCGCAGTTAGGGAAAGTTTATTTATATATGGAACGTTGGGAAGATGCAGCAAATGAGTTGGACATTATAACGAAAGCTCCTTATGATTATACCCTGCTGGATGATTACGAGCATAATTTTATGGCCGCCTATGATAACAACAAAGAATCCCTGTTTGAGGTTCAAATGCAAAATGTGGGCGGACCGCAACCTTGGGCAGGAGAGAATGCTAATGAGTCGCAGGGCACCACGGTGGCACAGGAATTCGCACCGGCCGAAGTTGCCGGTTGGTTTGAAGCTTTTCCTACCAACAAGATATTCCAGGCTTTCCAACAGGAAAAAACAGTGGATGGTGATTTCGACGCACGTATGTATGCGTCGTTGGTATGGGACTACCCAGGGGCCTTGTATTACAATCGTCCTTTTTCAACAATTAAGAAACAATTCGGCTTCAATGCCATGATTCGTAAATACCAAAATTGGAGAAATAATGATGAAGGAATTTTTATTTCCGAGAATAATGAAAAAGTCATTCGCTTTGCAGACGTTTTGTTAATGCGGGCTGAGGCTTTGGTGCAATTGGGGCGGATAGAAGAAGCATATCCGCTTATAGACAGAATAAGAACGCGTGCTAAACTCGCTCCGCTTGCGGCGGGGAAAAACCAGCAGGCTATGATGATAGAGATTATGCATCAGCGCATGCTCGAGTTTTTTAGAGAAGGATTGCGATTTTATGATTTAAGGCGTTGGGGTAAACTAGCGGATGAAATAGCGGCAAGTGATAAAGAGGGCCGACAGTTTTTAACGCTTCCACGCCATGAACTGTTTCCAATTCCACAAGATGAGTTGAATACAAATCCAAATATGGTTCAAAATCCCAATTGGTAATGACCAAATGAATACGAAAATTTAAAAACGATTATAATGACCATGAATAAATTGCTCTTACTTTCTTGTTTTGCGTTGTTCGCAGCTTGTAAGGTAGACAAGTCGACGCAGAGCCATCTTGATCTGACAGGTGAATGGACTTTTTCATTGGATACAGCGGATATTGGCGAAAGGGAAAAATGGTTTACAAGGCGTCTAAAGGAAAAAGTGAAGCTGCCAGGCTCAACCACTACAAATGGTAAAGGCTTCGATATAGATGTCCATACGCCTTGGACGGGGGGCATTGTTGATTCTTCTTACTTTACGGATACAGCGTATGCTCGCTATCGTAAGGCAGGGAATATAAAAGTACCGTTTTGGTTGCAACCAGTGAAATATTATAAAGGGGCTGCTTGGTATCAAAAGGAGATTCAAATACCTGATAGTGCCTATCAGGAGGGTGCAGAGCTTGTCATCGAGCGGGTCCATTGGGAAAGTTCGGTTTGGTTAGACAGCGTAAAGCTGGGAACTGAAAATAGCTTAAGCACGCCGCACCGCTTTTTGTTTAAAGGGAGTCTCAAGCCTGGAAAGCACTTGCTCACTATTCGTATTGACAATAGGGTTAAAACCATCGATGTTGGTCCCAATGCACATAGTATTACTGATCATACCCAAACCAACTGGAATGGAATGATCGGAAAGATGACCTTGAAGCCATTGGAAAGACTGCGTGTAGAGAGCTTACAGGTTTTTCCTGATCTATCAAAGAAAACAGTGGCTGTCCGTGCACGTATTGTAAATATAAGTCGGCCGGTAAACGCTTCTTTGACACTTTATGCAACAGAGAAAGCGGGCGAGAGATTGAAAGACGTGCAACAAACATTAGTTCTCACAGGTGGTGTTAATGAAATAAAAATAGACTATCCGATGGGAAATGCCGTTAAGACCTGGGACGAATTTAACCCCAATTTATATACCATGATAGCTAGTTTAGTGGTAGAAGGGAAGTCCTTTGGGTATCAAACAGACTTTGGGATGCGTGAGATAGCCCTTAAGGGAAAGGAAATCACTTTAAACGGACGGCCTGTTTTTTTACGTGGTACACTGGAAAGTGCCATTTTTCCACTTACAGGATATCCGGCAACGGACGTTGCATCGTGGGCGAAGATTATCAAAACCTGTAAGGCCTACGGGTTAAACCACCTTCGTTTTCATTCTTGGTGCCCTCCGGAAGCAGCTTTCAGAGCCGCCGATAGCCTTGGGATGTATCTTCAAATAGAATGTGCATCATGGGCAAATCAGGGTGCTACGATCGGAGATGGCAAACCCCTGGATGATTATATCTATCGTGAAAGCGAGCGGATCGTGACACAGTATGGAAATCACCCCTCATTTTTAATGATGGCGTACGGAAATGAACCTAGCGGAAAAAATCATGTTGCGTATCTTCGAAAATTTGTGGAGACGTGGAAAGCCAAAGATGGGAGGCGTTTATATACTACCGCGGCGGGTTGGCCTGCCATCGCAGAAAATGACTACAACAACATACCGGAACCGCGAATACAATCCTGGGGTGAAGGATTGAACTCGATCATTAATAAGCAAAAACCGAGAAGTGATTACGATTGGCACGAGCGTATTGCTCAATTCGACATTCCTACGATCAGTCATGAAATTGGCCAATGGTGTGTGTATCCGGATTTTAAAGAAATAAGCGCCTATACAGGCGTAATGAAAGCAAGAAACTTAGAGATTTTCCGCGATCGCTTACGCGAAACCGGAATGGACACTTTAGCTGATCAGTTTTTGCAAGCATCAGGTAAGTTGCAGACATTATGTTATAAGGCCGATATTGAAGCGGCTCTGCGAACACCTGGTTTTGCGGGCTTTCAACTATTAGATCTGCACGATTTTCCCGGTCAAGGTACGGCTTTGGTAGGTGTGTTAAATGCGTTTTGGAAGGATAAGGGCTATGTAGATGGTAAAACTTATAGGCAATTTTGTAATAGTACCGTACCACTGGCACGTTTTCCCAATTTTATATATACCAACGATCAATTATTAAAAGTCCCCATAGAAATTGCTCATTATGGGGCAGAAGAAAAAAGCAATGTGAGCGTAAAATGGCAAATTATTGATGAGGCAAAGCATGTTTATGGTACCGGAAGTCTTTTGATCAATACGCTGCGGATCGGAAACAACCAACAAGCCGGTGCCGTCACTATGAATTTGAATGAGATAAAAGAAGCGAAGAAACTCACGCTTATAGTGACCTTAGGCCAATACGCGAATCAGTGGGATTTTTTCGTTTTTCCAAAAACGCTGCCAAATGTAAATAGCGAAGTGTATGTGACGGCTAGCTTTGATCAAAAGGCAAGGGAGCTACTGGCAAGCGGAGGTAAAGTGCTGTACACTTTAAGAAAAGGTGTTCTTAAGAAAGATAAGGGAGGCGATATCGCTTTAGGCTTTTCAAGCATTTTTTGGAATACAGCTTGGACGCGTGGGCAGGCGCCTGTTACGCTTGGCCTCCTCTGCGACCCCCAACATCCGGCATTTCAACATTTTCCAACGGATTTCCATTCCAACTGGCAGTGGTGGGATGCAATTACTCATGCCGATGCTATGCGGCTCGATAGAATCAATCCAACGTTAAAGCCTATTGTTCGCGTAATTGACGATTGGTTTACGGCAAGACCGTTAGGATTAGTTTTTGAGGCCAACATAGGAAAGGGTAAACTGATCGTGTCTGCAATCGATTTATTGACGGACCGTCAAAACAGGCCGGAGGCTCGTCAATTATTATATAGCCTTAGTGCCTACATGCAGTCATCTTCCTTCGCTCCTAAGACAACATTGCAGGAAAATGAGATTGCTCAGTTGGCACATAATAATAAATTTTAGATGTACCACCTACCAATATGTGGGGGTACATTTTCCAGGACACTTAGGCCTAATTGATGTTAGCTTTTAACACGTTAGCCACTTCCTTTTGTGAGGTCATTCCAGGTACAATATGGACATGATGCTCATTTTCTTGAAAAGTTAATTGAAAAAGTATACCTTGAGATGATCTATTGAATAAATGAGAAATAGGGCACTTCGTTCTTTTGTTATAATATGTATTTTTAGCACCTACGTTTGCAGGCAAAATAACATGTCAGATGTCTAAGATAATGAAGCTCGACTTTAATAAGATTACCCCGTTTTTTGTCGTATATTTAGGAATGTGCCAAATTCTTTTGGCTCAACATACAAATGCCGTGATCCCTGGTGATTTTGCAGACCCATCCATTATAAGACAAGAGAATACCTATTATGCGATCGGTACATCGAGTGAGTGGGGACCGCATTTTCCGATTTTTAAATCTACTGACTTGAACAACTGGCAGCAAGTTGGTTTTTTGTTTGAAGACGCTCCAAAGTGGACCAAAGGATCATTTTGGGCTCCCGAGTACTATTTCCATAAGGGAACCTATTATGTTTATTATACAGCTCGAAGAAAGAGCGATGGTGTTTCCTGTATTGGCGTGGCAACTTCCAGATTCCCCGACCGCGGCTTTAAGGATCAAGGTGTTTTAATAGAATATGGAAAGGAAGCAATTGATGCTTTTGTTGTGAACGACAATGGACAGTTATATATCACGTGGAAAGCATACGGTTTGGACAAAAGACCAATTGAAATTTTAGGGTGTCAACTGTCAGACGATGGACTTTCTTTAATGGGGAAGCCCTTTACCATGCTAAAGGATACAAGAGGCGCAGGAATTGAGGGGCAAAGTATTTTAAAGAAGGATCGCTATTACTACTTGTTTTATTCTGCCGGTGCCTGTTGTGGTCTCGAATGCACCTATAATGTACGAGTGGCACGTGCAGAAGCAATCGAAGGGCCTTATGAAGAATATGATAGTAATCCTATTTTAAGTGATTTGGACGGTTGGAAATGTCCCGGACATGGCACTTTTGTTGAAGATAAGGACGGAAAATCCTTTTATATATATCATGCTTATAATAAGAAGAGCCACGTTTTCACAGGAAGGGAAGGGCATATTTCCGAATTAGCATGGAAGGGTGAATGGCCAGTCTTTGGTAAGGCCATTTCAGCCAAACTTGCCTATAATGATAGCCATCATGATTTTAGAAAAAACGAAGAGCAGGCCTACTGGCAATGGGATTTTCGAAATATGCAACCACAGATTCAAAGGCAAAATGGGCAATTACTTCTTTCAGGGAAGTATGATGTAGCAAGCAGCGCCGGAATAGCGCTAACTTTAAGACCGTATAGCGTTGCTTATGAAATCAGTACACTCGTTCTAAACAATAATGAAGCAATCAAAGGATTGGTTGTTTACGGTGATGAAAATACGTCAATTGGAGTTGCGAGCGAGGGTGACGAGGTGGTTTTCTGGGTAATAAAGGACGGAAAGCGAGAGGTGCTCGATAGGCAACCTTTATCAAAAAAGCAGTACCCGGTTTATTTAAAGATGCGAATATCTCCTGATTTTACCTGTAGTGCATATTGGAAGCAGTCTAACGAATGGCAAGAATTAGTTGTCAAAAATTACAAATATGCAATTGATTTTTTGCCACCTTGGGATCGTAGTCCCCGGCCCGGATTAAATTTTAAAGGACCGCAGGGTAACGAGGCGGCATTTCAATTCTTTAACCTGGACTATCTAGAACCGTAAGGTGCGATTGGTTTTTATAAATATAGTCATCTTCATGTTTATTACATAAAACCACTGTTTCGTTACAATGTTCTGTTTTTGGCTTTTGCGGTGATAATAAAGTGTTTATATTTGAAATGGACGCCGAAGCGAAATTATGTTGATTTATTTCAGATAGCTGAATCGTAATATAAAATCACTCATCGAAAATTTAATCGCAAGCTATGGAAACGTTGAAATTTATGACAGACATCAATTCACCTATGGAAATGGGCCGTATTAAGTCTATTCTTGATAAGTTTTCTGAAATCCGAGAATGGAAAATTGATTTTGACTCTATTTATAACCTATTGATAGTCCAGGCAATTAACTTAAAGGGTGCCGTGTTGGCTGAAGCGCTTCACCGAATGGGCTATAATGCCACTTTGCTATATGAGGAATAGCTTTTGTAAAGCTATTCCCGGCGTCTAGCTAAGCACAAATTTTTTATCCTTTGTTGCATTAATAACGGAAACCCCCAGCTATTTTATTGTAAATGATCGGTTGAGCGTGCTTGTATATTAGGCCATTATTGTAGCTCTAATGAGAAAAGCCGATTGATCGTGTTTTATAATCGATCCTTCATTATCAGTTTATCAATGTTAAGCTCGCTTATATGGAGTTTGCCGATTTTTCCGGTTTTAATTCGCAACAGGCCTATAGCTATTGCTCCTATTGCAAGCGCCCCAATAGCCATTGCCCCGATAGCGATTGCGTCAAGGGCAACACGACTAGCCGCAGCCTGTCCAACGATATTGTTTTTAGCGGTGTTTTCCAAAAAAAGTTTCCTTTTCATCCTCGTACTTTCTTTTGATTTATTGATTTTTTCTATCTCCTTGATCTAGCAACAACATTTTAAAGAAAGATAAGTTTAACAGGTTTTGTATTAAGCAAATTTGTGCGTTTCACTTGGGATTAACTTATCAAATGAGTCAAATCGCAGTTATTTTGATACATTATAGTTGTTTTAAACTCCATAAAATTTTGTTATTTAGCTTTCGATGCTAATCATAGATCATTCAGACCACTAATATGAGACAGGAAATGCGCTTACCCCTTATCGTTACAGGCTTCTTCTTTATCCTTCTTTGGTTCGGAAACTTATATGCTCAGGAGAAGCCCGAAATGTACTTTACTGATCGATCGTCGGGAAAACCCATTGCTAAAGATCCTAAAGTAATATATTTTAATGATGCATATTGGATGTATTATTCCATTCCTGGCAAAGAGGGGAAGGGTTGGCATATTGGTATTGCAAAAAGCAATAATTTGATCGATTGGGAGAAAGTTGGAACATTGAATAAAATGTCGACTTATGAGCAAAATGGCTTATGTGCTCCCGGTGCCTTGGTACGTGGTGACACCATTCACCTTTTTTATCAAACATATGGCAATGGTCCTAAAGACGCCATCTGCCACGCCTATTCCACTGACGGAATTCATTTTACTAGAAATAACAGTAATCCAATTTTTAGACCTACAGGTGATTGGAATAATGGTCGCGCAATCGATGCAGAAGTTTGTTTTTTTCAAGAGCAATATTTTCTCTTTTTTGCTACACGAGACCCTAAAGGTGAAATACAGATGCAGGGAGTTGCTGTTGCTCCTAAGGGCACTGATTTCAGCAAAGCGCATTGGAAACTAGCTCATGATGGTCCTATTTTAAAGCCCGAGCTGCCTTGGGAAGGTAGCTGTATTGAAGCTGCTTCTGTGATCGAAAAGGACAATACCTTATATATGTTCTATGCAGGAAGTTATAACAATGATCCACAACAAATTGGATTGGCAAAAAGTGAAGATGGAGTCCATTGGAAACGTGTAGTACAGGAACCTTTTTTGGCAAATGGCAAGGCCGGAACCTGGAATCAAAGTGAGTCCGGCCACCCGGATATCTTTAAAACAAAAAATGGAAAATACTATTTGTTTTTTCAAGGAAATAACACCGGAGATGGGCTGTCCTGGTATCTTTCGAACATACAATTAAAATGGACGGAGGCATTGCCGAAAATTCATAATTAAACCACACAGCAGGTTCCAACCATTCAATAGGCAGATGGCTCTTTAGAGATATATTACGCCTCGTCCAAAATAAGGCGATGTCCTTTCGGATGTGAAACTATCGAACGACCATAGGGGTAACGAACTTCTTTGTGCTCATTTTCTATTTGTTTTTAAATGATTGTACAAAGGTGGTTGGTTAGGATTGATACATTTAGCTCAATTAACGATAGTTGTAGGTAAACGGAGAATCTTTCTTTGTTAAGTGGTGGGTTAGTCGTTGAGCTCGTTCATCAGTATGTTTTTTAATAGAATGGATTGAACAATCCATATATGAAAGTAGCTTGAAGCTAATAAGCTCCAAGCTAATCTTCTGCAAAAAGAAAAATCGTTTATGCAGCGCCTCTTATTACTCTCAGTAGTACAGCAATAATAGCAATAACCAACAATACGTGAATAATTCCTCCCTGAGCGTAACCGCCAAAAAAGCTAATTGCCCAAATAATAACGAGCACAACGGCTACAATATAAAGTAAATTTCCCATAGGTTTTTAATTTTAATTTAAATAAGATGTTATCTAATAAATAAGCAATTGGCCAAAATTGTTTTAAAAAAAATAGAAATGTATTCTTGCAGGGCGTACTTGAATGATTAGGCGATGCCGCTATCAGCCAAGCTTCCGAAATCGCACTTCGCTAAACACTTTAACTCCCTAATTGTTAGCAAAGAAAAGAACTTATTATGGCTGATAATAAAAACGAGTCATACCTTCCTGTGCCTTGGGAATATCGCGAGGTAGTAGAAGAAGAGATCAGTAAAAGAAGTAGGGGTAAAATTTTCTTTTTCGACGCAAACAATCAAGTTGCTGAAGCAAAGGGGAGTGTCACTCGCATAGAAGAGAAGAAAAGCGAAGGCGTTTTTGTGGTTTTGGATACAGGGAGTGAAATACGCATAGATAGAATAATAACGCTGTTTGGTAAAATCGGGGCTGCTTACAATGAATATGATGCATATGCCAATGCCTGCCTGGATTGTTTGGGTGGATATGAAAAGGAAGATCTATAGAAGAGGATAGACTATCGTCAAAGACTTGCTCCTGAAAATGGAGAGAAAATTTAGACAGTGCTATGTGAGGAAGGTATAAACGGATCAACGATGTTCTCCGTTTAAGTAATCCATTTGAATTAAGTCAAACTTCAATCTGACGCAGACTTATTAATTGTTACAAACAATTCGCGTAAAGACGAAGTTTTATAATAGATCCAGATAACGAGTAAATCTATCTACAGCAACAGTAAAAATAAACCAATAAAATCATCACTATGAAAAATGAAACAGGCACAGAGCCTAAATTTAAAACAAAAACTTCTGTAACAGCAGAGCCCGCGTTAAGGGCCTTGTTCCTGGACGGTATCATGGATATCTACTGGGCAGAGAACCATTTGGTCAAAAATCTTCCTAAAATGGTTAAGGAGGCTACTTCTCCAAAACTTGCTACGGCAATTCAAAATCACTTAAAAGAGACGATAGGACACGTCGCTAGGCTCGAGCAGGTGTTTAGTTTACTTGGCGAAAAAGCAATTGCTAAAAAATGTGATGCTATGGAAGGGTTAACCAAGGAAGGAGAAAGCATTATCGAAAGCACCGAGGCACAAACCGCGACGCGAGATGTAGGCATCATTTTGGCCGCACAAAAAGTCGAGCACTACGAAATTGCCAGCTACGGGGGGCTTCAGCAGCTCGCTGTTACTTTGGGTTTAAATGAAGTTGCAAATCTCTTAGAGCAAACCCTCATCGAAGAAAAGACTGCTGATCAATTATTAACTGACGTGGCTGAAAATGATATAAATTATCAAGCCGCGGAGGAAGCTTAAAGAACAAAACAAATGGCTAAACAAAAAATAAAACAATCAAAAGATCAACCTGTGAATAAGAAGATCGAGGAATTAGAGCCAGATAAGGAACAGAGTACCGGTCAATTCCTGACTACTAATCAGGGTGTAAAAGTTAATGATGATCAAAATTCGCTGAAGGGAGGTGAACGCGGTGCGACACTTTTGGAGGATTTTATACTACGCGAAAAGATCACGCATTTTGACCATGAGCGCATACCCGAACGTATTGTGCACGCCCGTGGTTCCGGTGCTCATGGAGTATTTAAACTATATGAGCCCTTGAATAAATACACCAAGGCACATTTTTTAAATGATATGACAGCAGAGACACCTGTATTTGTCCGTTTTTCAACAGTGGCAGGGTCTAGGGGATCAACAGACTTAGCTAGGGATGTCCGAGGATTCGCTGTAAAATTTTATACACAAGAGGGAATTTTCGACTTGGTCGGCAATAATATGCCCGTGTTCTTTATACAGGATGCTATTAAGTTCCCTGATCTAGTTCATGCCGTAAAACCGGAGCCGGATAATGAGATTCCACAGGCGGCTTCTGCACATGACACGTTCTGGGATTTTATCTCCCTAATGCCTGAATCGGCCCATATGATTATGTGGCTCATGAGCGACCGGGCGATTCCGCGCAGCTATCGGATGATGGAAGGTTTCGGTGTTCATACCTTCCGTTTTATAAACGAAAAGGGAGAGGCCAGCTTTGTAAAGTTTCACTGGAAACCATTGTTAGGAGTCCATTCAGTGGCATGGGATGAAGCACAGAATATTTCGGGTAAAGATCCTGATTTTCATAGACGGGATTTATGGGAAGCGATAGAAAGTGGGGCCTTCCCCGAATGGGAACTGGGCGTACAAATTGTGCCGGAGGCAGACGAATTCAAGTTCGATTTTGATCTTTTAGATGCTACCAAGATTATTCCGGAGGAGTTGGTGCCTGTAAAGCGTATTGGAAAGATGACATTGAACCGTAATCCGGATAATTTTTTTGCCGAAACGGAGCAAGCTGCTTTTCATGTAGGTCATATTGTACCTGGGATTGATTTTACTAATGATCCTTTACTCCAAGGACGATTGTTCTCTTACACAGATACACAATTGATTCGTTTAGGTGGTCCCAATTTTCATGAAATTCCCATCAATAGATCGATCGTACCTATCCATAACAACCAGCGGGATGGTTATATGCGACAGCAGATAAACAAAGGCAAATCCAGTTATAATCCGAATTCATTAGGTAACGGAGATCCTATACAAGCGAAAGCTTCTGAAGGCGGGTTTGCAAGTTATCAGGAACGTATTGATGCAAAAAAAGTACGTGCACGGAGCAAGAGTTTTTTCGATCATTTTAGTCAGGCGCGTTTGTTTTTTAATAGCCAGTCCGACCCGGAGAAAAATCACCTGATTGATGCTTTCTCCTTCGAACTTGGTAAAGTCAAAACCGTTGCCGTAAGGCAACGGATGATTGGTATTTTGTCCCTAATCGATAAAGGGCTTGCTTCAGAAGTGGCCTACGCGCTTGGCTTAAAAGTACCTCAAAAGCCAGAGCAACCTATCAATCATAGTATTCCTGCCGATGGTAACGCCGCTGATTATCAACCGACGCAGGTAGAATCTTCACTGGCTCGTTCAGAAGCGTTGAGTATGAAAAATACAGTTAAAGATCGCATTATTTCAAGGAAGATCGCTTTTCTAGTAGCTGATGGAGTAAATGCGCAATCTGTAAACAACATGAAAACTGCTCTAGTCTCTGAAGGAGCTGTAGTGCATATCATTGCGCCGAGACTTAATGCAGTCGTCAGTATGGACGGAGAGGAGGTGCCAGTTGATGAAAGCTTTTTAACAGCAGCCTCTGTTTTGTATGATGCCGTTTATGTGCCTGGAGGTACAAACAGCGTTGCAACGCTTGAAGCCGAGGCAAATGCCGTTCACTTTTTAAATGAAGCCTTCAAACATTGCAAAGCCATTGCGGCTGATGAACAAGCTATACAGGTGCTCGAAGCAACCTACTTTGCGAATAAATTACCCGCTGATTTTTCTGAAGAGACGATATTGGCCGAAGGTGTTGCAGTAAGCTCCGACCAGAAAAAATTAGCGCGGCTGTTTATAAAGGCCATTGCTTTACATCGATTTTGGGAACGGGAGAAACCACGGCAGGTGCCTGCGTAAGATAGATAAAGCCATCTTATAGGGATGGCTTTATTCAGTAATATATTTTTCAATTATTGTAATGGCCTCTTCGTTGCCCTGTTGAGCAGCTAGATCAAGTACGGTTAATCCTCTTTTTTCGAGAATCGTCACGTCGGCCCCATGATTAAGTAATAATTCAACCAAATTATTTCTCCCGAATAGGGCAGCAAACATGATAGCCGTCCCACCATTTCCATGTTGTATGTTTAAATCTGCGCCATGGCTAATTAAGAGCTCGGCAATATCGGGATACCCTTTAAAAGCAACGCCCATCAGAGCGGTATTGCCACCAAAATCTTGGGCGTTAACGTCTACACCTGCTTCAAGTAGCAGCTTTGCAGCCGCATATCGGTTATTATAACATGCAATAATGAGTGGTGTGTAACCTCTTTCGTCCCGCTCATCCAGGTTTGCTCTCTCGGTGATATATGCTTGTAGCTGCTGTAAGTCGCCTATTCTTGCTGCGTTGATTAGGCTATTTATTTCCTCCTTGTTCATGAATTAACCAATTGATTTAATACTTGCACGATTGAGTGGTAAACCGTCGACCTTACAGTGGATAACGCATACTTTGCTGAAATGTTTGGTATCACGTTATTTGTTAATCGCCTGCTCAAGTACCTTATTAATTGTTTCTGAAATTCTCGTGAACCTCAAATCTGTTAAATGTTGTACCATCATTGTTGCTTCGTGATCGTTACCGATTAACTGCTTAGCTGTTATAAAAAAAATGTCTTTATTTTTTTCGTTTTTTAAAGCTGATAAATTCGAAATACTTTCATTTTGCCGTGTTACATTATTGCCCACCTGCCCAAAATACCCGTTTTCCCTAATTATACTTTAGATCAGCACACCACCCATTTATTCAAATCAATACCGGGCTTCTTCTTTCATAGTTTTAAAAAATCAACACCTTTTGACAAAACAGAAAAAGATATCAGTCACATAAATATACATTTTTCTGTGATTGTTTTGTGTCGAGTAAAGATGACAGACATTACTAAATTTGTTCTATAAACAAGGTCGGATGGCCGAGCGGTTAGGCAGAGCTCCGCAAGAGATCCCAGAGTGGTTCGAATCCACTTCCGACCTCAAGTCAGAAAAATACTTCTATGTACTTTCTCTACTAGTTGGAGTTCACCTGAATTAATTAAACCGCCCTTGATCACATCATAAAGGACGGTTTTTTTACATCGATTCTTATGGCAATTTAATATGTGAAGGCTAGCTTTGATATTCCACGTGTTCAGTGGTACAGGTAAATTTTTTTCATTCTGTTTGGCCGTCCTTTTTTGAGATTTAAGGACGGCTTTTCTTATTTCACCCTAATCTGTCACAACGATATTTGAAGAACAATTCATTATAAGTTCATTTGAGCTGCCTCTTTATTTTTTGAAGAGGTGGCTTTTTTTTCTTATACGGTATTAATTTCAGAAGCCTACCTTTATCGGTAGCAAGTAATATGATAATTAATGTGTTAGACTACCGCTCAAATTTTGAGCGGTGGTTTTTTCTTTATTTTCTTAAAATCTTTTCCATCGTCTTGCCTTTAGCCAGTTCATCCACCAATTTATCCAAATAGCGAATCTTCTGCATGAGTTTGTCTTCAATTTCTTCCACGCGATATCCACAGATAACACCTGTGATTTTTGAAACGTTCGGATTTATTTGTGGCGCTTGAGCAAAAAAAGTTTCAAAATTTGTTTTATCGTCGAGGTGTTGTTGCAGCGCGTCTTCATCATATCCGGTCAGCCAGTATATTATTTCGTCAACTTCCGCTTTCGTACGGCCCTTTTTTTCCGCCTTTTGTATATAATGGGGATATACGCCGGCAAAAGACATTTTGTAAACTCTTGTATTATCCATTTTTTTCAAGTTATTGCTCAGGGGCACTTGTGTACTTTAATACTACACCGCCCGTCAAGAGCTGTTGTGTTGAAACGAGCGATAAATTTTTTGACGAAATTCCTTGTTTGAAAAGAGGTCTTCCGCTTCCTAAAATTATAGGTGCAATACCAATACGGTATTCGTCAAATAAATTGTCATTTATAAAAGTTTCTGAGAGATTAGCGCTACCAAATACATATAGATCCTTAGCACTTTGCGTTTTGAGTTTGCTAATTTCTGCCGAAGCATTACCGCTGATTAATTTGGAGTTATTCCATGTTGCCGTTTTCAATGTTGTCGAGAAAACAATCTTCGGTATACTGTTCATAAGGTCGGCAATTTCCCCTTTAGCTTTCGTCCAGTGAGCGGCCATACCCTCATATGTTATCCGCCCAAAAATAAGATAATCCGCTGCGCGCAACTGTTCGAGGCTTAATTTTTCAAGTTCTTGCCCCCATACACTGTTATGAAAACTTAGGTCCCAATGTTGGCTACCTTCAAAGTAACCGTCGAGGGTGATGATGTTCCACATTATTAACTTGGTCATTTTTTTATTTTTTAGATCAAAATTGGTTCTGCTTATTGTGTTTTTACAGTGATTTACTTACTTCAAATATACAGAACAGCAAAATGGATACAAAGATAGGAGTATAACTTATTCACATGCATTACACGTTTTAAAGAAAGGTGAAATGCAAGAAGCAGATTTGAATAAGCTTGTGGAAGTAAAAGTAGGTGAAATAAATATGATAAATCTATAAATATAAAGCAATTAACCTTATCGGACTTTGACAGCATGATAGTAATGATTTTCACCATCGTCTTCAAATTCTTCTATCAAGGACAATCCAACAGCCGATAGTATTTCTTTGTATTTTTTCGTGCCAAGCGATCTTGATTGTTGTCCGGTAAGGATATCCGTCCATTCGCTTATTGAAGATGGGGCCGTGAATAACAATTTACCGCCAATCCGCAGTACTTCGGCCATCTTCCGTATCACCATGGCTTGGTTATCCTTGGGTAATAAAAATAATAACCCCCATGCGATAATGGCATCGAAACTACGGTTAAAGAATAATGAATCTTCTACCTGTTCACAGGCAATAGGGCAATGTGGGAAGTTTTTCCGAAAAGCTTGAGCTAATGTAGGTGATGCGTCCACTCCGTAAACCGACATGCCTTCATCTATCAAAACTTTCGTAATCGGAATGCCCGTTCCACAACCGAGATCTAATATAACTGTACCTTTAGGAAGTGTTTGTGCCCACATGCTGACGGAAGATGCACCGATTCCGTCAACAATTTGCCCACGAACTTCACTAAAGGTCTTCGCAACTTTTTCATAACCATTTGATTTGTCCATTTTTATTTCTTGGGTGTGAAGTTATGCCATTTATAGCCCTGTAATAAAAATAAAGAAAATATCAATCAAATTGAGCAATGAAACATCCTTTTAAATTAGCGCTTTTAAAAGAATAGCCAGATCATTGTTCATAAATCTTAACGGGTTGGGCAATCTTAATTAAGCCAATGGGCAATAATATCATGTCATTACGTTATAATAATAAGTACATCTATTAAAATACAAAAAAATGAAAGCATTTAACAGAATTAGAAGAAGGTATAATACAGCTTTGGGTGCATTTGCATTGCTATTAATTGTTTTGAGCAGTTCAGTCGTATATGGTCAAGCACCCGTCCAAACGCAAACACCACAGGTAAAAGAAGATTTTAATGAGCAGGAGTTGGATCGTTTCCTCAATGCCAATCAAAAGATAACCGCGATTCAGACAGAAGCACAAGGCGAGATGGTGAAAATTATAGAGAAGGAAGGAATGTCGGTAGATAAATTCAATGCCATGGCAGAAGCGCAACAAAAGCAGGACAGCACCGCTGCGAAGCAAGATCCGAAGGATCTGGCTGTATTCCAAAAGGCGGCAGAACAAATAAATGGCATGCAGCAGGGGTTGGAAGGAAAGATGACCAAGGCGGTCGAAGAAGAAGGCTTAAAGGTCGAGACCTATTTGCAGATTGCACAAGCCTATCAACAAAGTGAGAAAGTCAGGGGGATATTAGATAAGAAGATGAAAGAAAAACAGAACTCCGTACCCAGAGCGGAGCAGAAATGAGAAATCTGCCACCTTATAAGATAGAACGATTTATCTTATTTGAAGAAAATGTAAAAAGGCTTGTGTTCAACAAGCCTTTTTACATTTTTACCTATTTGTCTAACAAATTAAAAGCCTCAGTGTGATCTCTTCGCTTACCTTCTTGTTCCGGTAGTGTAGAAACTGCCTTAGTTAAGTACCAAGGTATTTGGTGTCAATACCGCCTTTCTGTACAGCCTTTTAAACCTTCACATCCTCGATGCCATTTAGCTGTACTGTATCAGTGCAAGGCGTGAATTCAGATCGGTTAAGTTTTCCTAATGCAATCCATCGTAAAGCGTAAAGAAACGGTGTCAAAATAATTTGTGGGAGTCAGAATTAATCTATTCTTTTGTATTTGGAATTAATCTAAATAAACAGTAATGAAAATAACACTACACGTTCAGTTATTCGTAACCCTTATACTGACAAGTCTGGCTGTCTTTGCGCAGCAAAACGGCGTTGTTCGCGGAACAGTTTTAACATCAGACGGAAATCCGGCACCGTATGTATCTGTTGTATTAACTGGTACTGGCCAAGGGGCCGTAACCAATACCGGGGGAGAATATAAAATCAGTAATGTAAAACCGGGAAATTATATCCTGAAAGCCACCGCAGTTGGAGCAAATAGTGAAACACAATCCGTTGCGGTGAAGCTGGGAGAGACCGTTACCGCCAACTTTAATATTACTTATAATTCAGCACAACTACAGGAGGTTAATATAAAAGCAGGTCATACCAATAAGTTTGCTGTTAAAAAGACAGATGCGTCAGCAAAAATGCCGCTGCGAAATCTGGAAAATCCACAGAATATTTCCATTATTTCAGGGGATTTACTTGCCGAACAACAACTATTTAGGGTGGAGGACGCCCTAAAAAATGCCCCCGGCGTCCATAAAATGTGGGATGCAGTAGGGCGAGCCGGAATTGGAGGTCCAATTTTTAGCCAACGAGGATTCATAACGAATATAAAAGCTCGCAATGGCATATCGGGAAATGTTGCTTCAAGCATTGATGCGGTGAATATCGAACGCATCGAAGTCATCAAAGGCCCATCAGCCACCTTATTTGGTAATACAATTACTTCTTATGGCGGATTGATTAACAGAGTCATGAAAACACCGTATGATAGTTTGGGAGGCAGGATAGATTACAGTACAGGAAGCTTCGGGCTCAATAGAATATCCGCAGATGTCAATACCCCCTTGAATGCCGATAAATCTGTATTGGTTAGGGTAAATTCAGCTTATACAACACAACATTCTTTCCGTGATGCAGGCTTTAGTAAAAGCTTTGCTTTCGCTCCTAGTTTAAGTTATAAGGTAAACGATAAGCTGAACTTTAATTTAGACGCAGAAATCTTTTCAGGGAAAGCCAACGACTTTATGGGCGTTTTTTTCTATGGCAATACCGTGGCTAACTTAGGTACGGACCGGATCGATGAGATTAACATCGATTATGACAAAGCATTTATCAATAATAGTTTATATAACAAATCCGAAAATATCAATTTATTCGGTGCGATGAACTATCAAATCAATAACGACTGGAAATTACAAACAAATGTATCGGTAACCAACAGCTCTTCGGAGGGTCGAACACCTTATTTAATGCTCGTTCCTAACGCTTTGTTGGGGATCGCTACTCCTGGAGCGGACAACCTGGCACGAATGGTGTGGTCGCCGAATGGAAGCGATCATGCAATAGAAATACAGCCTTTGTTGCAAGGTGATTTCAAAATAGGGGGGATGAGAAATAGGCTGACTGTGGGACTGGATTATTTTAAGTATAAGAGTAATATTTCTTATGAGCGTTTTATCAATGTATTCGGCGGTCAACAGACACCTGATTTCTTTGATCTCGTGCCTGCTACAGGACCGGCACCAAACTACAACGACTTTAACGAGGATAAAGTTTCAACCTTATACGGAACTAAACCTTTATTAAACTACGAACCAAACTCAAACACCAATACCTACAGTGCCTTTATGTTTGATGCACTCAATATTACGGACAAACTGATTGCATTAGCAGGAATCAGGATTGACCGTTTCTTTAATAGGGGCATTTATAATGCGACCACTGATATCACTTCTGATAATTACGCTCAAACGGCATTCTCGCCAAAGTTCGGTTTGATTTATCAGGTTGTAAAAGATCAAGTATCGGTTTTCGGTAATTACCAGAACGGTTTTACAAATAAAACGGGCGTTGACTATGAAGGTAAAAGCTTTAAGCCGGAAGAGGCCAATCAGCTAGAGGGTGGCGTAAAACTGGACGCATTTGGTGGAAAATTATCAGGTACTTTTAGCTATTACAATATCAAAGTGAAGGATATCGTTCGCCCCTACGCGCAAATACCAAATCAAAACATTCAGGATGGCACCCAATTAAGTAAGGGTTTTGAAGCCGAGATTGTAGCCAATCCAATTAACGGACTTAATATTATCGCCGGTTATGCCTATAACGACAGTAAATATGAAAAAATTGATGCAGATGGTGCCAGTGGCGGCTTAAACGGTCTGCGACCCGAAACTTCAGGCCCCACCCACTTAAGTAATCTATATATAAGTTACCGTATTCCTTTCGGGTTAGCAGAAGGGTTGGGCATTAGCTTTGGTGGTAACTACGCCAGTAAAAACTACTTGGTCAATTCAGTTGCAGCTGGAAAAATCTATGCACCCGCTTACATTGTTATCAATTCATCCATATTTTACGACCTAAAGAAATTTAGAATTACCTTCTCAGCCAACAATATTGGAAATGAGAAATATTGGACAGGTTATTCCACATTCAATTCACAAGCACCGCGTAACTTCATTGTGGGCGCCGGGTTAAAATTTTAAAAAATGGAAATTATGAACATCCAGCATAGAATCGCCTTTATCTGGCTTATGATCGCACTTTGTTATCTGTTTCACAGCAGTTACCACTTTAGCCAGGCCGTATTTGGTATGGACATAAAAATACCTGGCGCTACGGGTAAAGTTCCGGTAAGTATGCACCTGATGCGATTTGTACTTGAAGTGTTCAGTATGTTGTTAGCCTTATTAACACTCTATATTAAAAAGAAAGGTTTCATATTGTTCCTTTTTACCTGGGCGATTATGCTACTCCTTTTAAATGTGTTTCATTTAGGAGAAACAATCTACAAAGAATCAGATAATATCTCACAAGTCGGTTTGCTCAGTTTTGTAGTTGTAGCTAATTTCTTTTTAGTGCTTGACGTTAGAAAGTGGAAGGCAGTGATGTCTTAAATGTTCCTATTGTGGAGTGAATAAGATCCGTTTTCGAAAGTGACTTGTTACGATTGTAAACCCTATTAAAATAGGCCCCTAAAAGAAGATATCTCTTGCAATTACATAGGAGATATCTTCTTTACAACGCTTATTTGCTTTTCTATAAATCAAAAAAATCAGTTAGATTAATGTTAAATTATTTACTTTTCTTAAAGTCCTCATACGACTGTTTGATGTAATCGTACAGTTCGTAATTCGTCCATTTTTTAATGTCCTCTATAGTTGGTCTGTACGCAGCTTTAAATGCGTTGATTTCGTAATCGTTAATGGCGACTACCTGCTTGATCGTCTGTGTATTGAATTTAGCATCAACTTCCTCAAGTTCAATCTGTTGGTTAATATATTTATTGAATCTCCTCACTTTTTCGCCGTCCTTACCGAGTAGCTCACGAAAAAAAGTTATTGGACTCCCTCCAAAAGGTGATAGCAACGTTATCGGCGGTTTTCCGCCGAAGTAAATGTTGTTTTGTTTGTTGTAATCAACTGCAGTCTTTTTCAAAAAGGTTTTATTGTTAATAGCTGCGTTTATATCAACTTCTTCCAAAAGAATAGTATTGTCTAAATACACGGTCATATGATCATGACTACTTATTATGACATACTTTTTGGAAAAGCCTCGGAGGTATACTTCCAACGAGTCGCCAATCTGGGCATCGATATAAAAATTGCCCAGATTATCAGGTCTAGTAGAAATCTTTTTCTTCATGTTCCTTATATCCGCTTCTGTTACTTTTATCTGATAACCACTGCTCTTGACCCCATTTATCACAATCGTACCACTTATTTTTTGCATCTGACCATACAGACCACCTGCCGTCAAAGATAGAATTATAAGAATTAGAAAGGACCGATAACTAGTCATAGGCTCTAAATTAGCAATAAAGAAGCTTGTAGTCGAAAGGCTTAACATCATTTAACGAAATCAGAGTATAAATCGGTTCTTACAAGGCCAAAAATATTGTATAGCATTATAAGCAAATGTTACTATATCACTAATCTTTACTTTTATCAAAATGCACCTCTTTGTATTTCTGAGGAGAAAGCTGATAGTGCTTTTTAAAGACCCTACTAAAGTAATTCGGTTCGCGATAGCCGCAATGGTAAGAGATCTCGTTAACGGGGACATCCTTTTCCAACATCATCAATGCTTTTTTTAGGCGATATTCATTCAGTAATTCTGTGGCGTTTTTTTGCAGAATACGCTTAAGATTGAGATGTAAAGAGGTTCGGCTTGTATTCAGTTCATTCGCTAAATCTTCTACGGATAGGTCCGGGTTTTTATAATGCCGCTCCAAAGCGCTACTTAATTTGGTAAGAAAGTCCTGATCCCGGTTATTGCCAACAACAGGGTTATCAATAAAAGCGCCTAGTCCTATTACATGTTCCCGTAAACTAATTCTTGATTTGACCATATTGGCTACTACCAACTCCAGTTCATTTAAGTTAAACGGTTTACCGATATAGGCATCGGCGCCTACATCCAATCCGTTTACCCTGATCTGTTCATCCTGATTGTCAGACAAAAGGATAAACGGAATATGATCAAACTGTTTATTTTGTTTTATCCTTAAACATAGGTCCAGCCCAGTGGTTTTAGGCATCTTAACATCACTGATAATAATGTCAGGAGATGTTTTACAGATCTTTTTCCATGCTATATCTCCGTTTGAGGCAGTTATTACCGAGTACGTCTTCTGAAAATGTTGTGCCAGAAATTTCAATAATTCTTTATTATCTTCTACTAAAAGTAGCGTATAATGCCGGTCTAGTCGTTGCTCTTTTTTTTCAATAGGCGGGGAGATGACATCCATATTGACGTCAGTTTCCGATGGATTTTGTTGTTCGCTTTGTTGTTCAGTTAATTGTTCGTATACTGGAAGACTGAAAAAAATCGTCGTACCGTTGCCAAGTGTGCTGGAAGCTTCAATGCTGCCTTCAAGGCTTTTAACCAAGTGGTGCACTAAGGCCATACCGATTCCCGAACCTGAGATGTCAGTCTGGGAGGGCGAGCGATAAAAAGGGTCAAATAGGTGTTTCAAATCGGTCGTAGACATGCCTGTTCCGGTATCACTGATGACAAAATCTGCTCTATTCTGTCCGTCTTGAAGAGTTGTTCGCATAGATACCGAAACACTACCCGCTTGGGTGTGTTTCAAAGCATTTGACAAGATGTTCGATATTATTTTTTCCAGTTTATCGCTATCAAAAAAAACATTAAGTCCGTCTATCTCCGTCTCAAAAGAAATAGCAATATCTTTTTCCTTTGCCAAGGGCTCAAAAGCGTTAACGATTTGCCGTACAAAAGCGGTCATATCCAATCGATTAAAATGCACAGACAGGTCGTCTCCCTCTACCTTTCTGAATTCCGCTAGCTGGTGAATGAGCTTAAATAATTTGGATGCATTCTTTTTGATATGTGATAGCTCCACATGTTGCTTGAGATCGATATTCTTCTCATTTATAAATTTGTCGATGGATGCAAGAATAAGTGTTAAGGGCGTTTTAAATTCATGGGATATAAAAGTGAAGAAGTTAATTCGATGTTGTGTAAGTGCTTTTGTTTTATCCTTCTCCATATGCGCGAGTTGAATCTCCAAACGCTTTTCATGAATAAAGCGTACAAAACGGGTATATATATAAATACATAGGCATAAGAGAAATGCATAAAAGAGGTAGGCCAGGTTGGTGCGGTAAAAAGGAGGAGCCACATGGATACTAATACTTTGTTGCTGGCCGGTAAAACCGCCTGCGTCATCTAGGGTTTTGACATGCAGTGTATAGCGGCCTGGTGACAAGTTGGTATAGGTTGCGCTCGTTTTATCACCAACATAATTCCATCGATCCTCAAATCCCTCTAAATAGTAAGCGTAGTTGGTGCTTGTTGGGTTTGCATAGTTGATGGTGATATAATTTATGGTAAATACATTCTGATCATAAGATAAACTAATTTGACGGGCGTAACCGAGCTGATGCTTCAAAACTGTAGAATCGGAATCCGGGTGTACTTCCTTATTGAATAACTGAAAGGTTGTAAAAACCAGGGGATAGGATTGCCTGTCTACCTGCATCTTCAATGGATTAAAATAGCATAAGCCATTAATGCTGCCGAAATAAAAAGTGCCGTCGCTGCCTCGCAAGAAAGATTTAAAGTTAAATTGATTCGTACTCAAGCCATGCCTATTATCATAGTTTATAAATCTTTTCGTGTTTGGATTCCACCTGGAAATACCTAAGTTGGTACTGAGCCAAATAAAACCGGCATCGTCCTCCAGTATGCCATAGACATTGTTATTAGCCAAGCCGGTAATTGTGGTATAATGTTGAAAAGCATCTGTTTCAGCATGATAAACACATACGCCGCCGTCTAACGTACCGAACCATAAACGCTGGTGACGATCTTTATACACACTGATTAGCTGATTGCTTAATAAAGGCGCATTTTTACCCGTGTTAGTATAGTGTTTCATGGTTTTAGATATCGGGTTGTATCGGTAAATGCCATCCTGTCTGGTACAGATCCATAAATCACCATTTTTGTCTTCGGTGAGATCATATATGAATTTATCGCCTAAAATTTCCGGAGCAAGTAAAGTGAACTTGCCTGTTATATAGTTAAATTGATTCAAGCCCTGTTGAGTACCCACCCAGAGTATGCCGCGACTATCCTGATATATCGCATATACTTGATTGTTGGAAAGTGAGTTGCGATCGGCCGGATTCTTCGCATAAATAGTGGTCGTTCGCTTATTAAGGTCAAAGCGGTGCAAGCCTCCAAAAAAGGTTCCAGCCCATACATTTCCATAAGAATCTGTATGGAGTGCATGGACATTGTTGGTATTGAGATAAAAGGGGGCGGTGTTTTTATTAATTCGACTAAAAGCTGCGGTAGATGGATCGTAGATAGAAATACCACCATCTTCGGTTGCAATCCATAATCGGTGCAAGCTGTCTTCCATTAATTGACTGACAGCTTTTCCTCCCAAACCATTATTTTTATCGGTTGGTAGCATGCTCTGAAAACCATCACTTCCTACCGGGATGTAGTTGACTCCGCCAAAATAAGTGCCTATCCAAACTGTACCCTCTTTACCGATAAAGGTAGAATAGATAGCTTTATCATTTAGCTTTTTAGGCTCGTTATTGAAGGATTGCGAATGATTCTCCGTTCGGCCTGTTTTAATATCATATATATAAAGGCCATTTTCGGTGCCTATATATAAAAGTTCATCTTTGTCTGCTGTGATTGATCGAACGGTACTGTTCTCGGTGTTTTCTTCATTCGTAAAGGGCAGTGAAGTAAATTGTCGCTTTTCATCGTTATAAAGATAAAGTCCACGCGATGTAGCCAGCCAAATACGATTTTTCAAATCGCGATGCATTTGGAAGATGGTAAAATTGGAGAATGATAGCGGAGGAAAAGAGCTCGTAGTGAAGGTATGCTCAATATCACCTGCCTCATTGATAAGAAGAATACGCCGGTCGATAGCAATCAACAATCTGTTTGTAGATAGAGGGCAAATGGCTCTCGCGAATCCCTTAAGCAGTAGACTCGTTCTACCGTTTTTGATTTGAAATAAGCCTCTAGATGTACCTATATAAAGCACGCTTTGTTCTTCCGATATGAAAATTACAGCGGGCCTTTCCGAATTTAAAGGGTGGGCTATCAATCGATCTTGACGTAGATCGTAGCGGTAAAGTCCGTGATTGGTACCCACATATATGTTTTTTTGATGGCTCAGTAAAGCATTAATCTGATTGGTTGACGTTCCAGGTGGTGCAGCATCAATATAATAACTTCTAACATGACGACAATCGAATCGATTTAGGCCTTCTCGGGTGCCGAACCACATAAAGCCCTGTTCGTCTTGGGTGATAGCATAAACCGTATTGTGCGACAAACCTTGGCTTGAGGTTATTTTACGGAAGCGTATATCGCTACCTTTCGTTGCCTGTATCAGCAACAATAAAAAGAAAACGCAGGTGTAGAATTGCTTACGCATTGATTAGTCTATCGAGATCCGACGAAATTCCTAAAAAAATAGAAAATCGCTTTAAATGGGTTTAAGATACGGTTTTTGAACGAATGTCCTATAAAATTTAACATGTGTGCTACTGATGATAGCGTTTTTCGTCTAACATTGCTCTTGTAAACCAATCATACACTTATGGCTTTTTTTCGACACGCAAAAATTCTATGCTTATTGTTTATTTGGTTAATTTATGCAGCCGGGGTCTCGGCGCAAAATAAACCTAATATCATTATTGTAATGGCAGATGATTTGGGTTTCTCAGACATAGGCTGTTATGGAGGAGAAATTAAGACGCCTAATTTGGATCGACTCGCTTCACACGGTTTACGAATGACGAGTTTTTATAATGCCAGTCGATGTTGCCCAACACGGGCCTCCCTACTAACCGGGCAATATCCACATACAGCTGGTATCGGGAATATGACAAGCGATCAAGGGCAACCTGGATACAGAGGTTTTTTACAACCCAATGTAGTCACAATCGCTCAGGTATTAAAAGGAGCCGGCTACCAAACAGGAATGGTAGGTAAATGGCATGTTTCTGAAACAGAACCCTTACCAACTAAAGAGGAACAATTGGCTTGGCTCGATCATCAGATCACTAATCGCGACTTTTCAGATACTTTGTCATATCCTGTACATAAAGGTTTTGATAAATATTATGGTAATATTTGGGGCGTAGTAGACTATTTCGACCCATTTTCCTTGGTGAATGGCACGCGGCCGATTCAGTCAGTTCCCAAAGATTTCTATTACACTAATGCTATTGGGGATAGTACGGCCTCTTATATAAGGCAATTCGCACAAAAAGAGGTGCCGTTTTTTATGTATGTCGCCTTTACGGCGCCCCATTGGCCACTACAAGCATTGGAAAGTGATATCCGCAAATACGAAAATACATATAAAAAGGGCTGGAACTACATTCGTGAAAAACGTTATCAAAAAATGCTGAAGTTGGGACTGATTAAGCCTAATCAAGTAAAGCTTTCGAGATTTATGACACCAGAAAGGGGCTGGGAGAAAAACGCTGACAGTCTTTGGGATGCGCGTGCAATGGCGGTTCATGCGGCAATGGTAGCCCGTCTGGATCAAAATATTGGCAAGATGATGGATGCGCTTCAGAAATCGGGCCAGCTTGACAATACGCTTATTGTTTTCCTTTCAGATAATGGCGCTAGCCCCGAGCAACCCGCTAAATTTGGCCCAGGTTTCGATCGCTCAGGAACGACGCGAGATAGTAGGAAGATCAGTTTTTCTGTCAACAAGGATGTAATGCCTGGCCCGCAAACAACACACTTCGGCATCGGACCAGAGTGGGCAAACGTATCCTGTACACCCTTTCGTTATTGGAAATCTAAAGAACATGAGGGAGGAATCGCCACGCCATTTATCGCTTATTGGCCAAATAAGATAAAGGCACAAAATAAAATCAGCGACGAACCCGCACATATTATTGATTTGATGTCCACTTGTACCGATATCGCGGGGGCAATATACCCTGAGACCTTTGAAGGACATCGTATCACACCTACACCGGGAAAAAGCCTATTGCCTCTGTGGACCGGTAAGCAGAAAGCACATCTTCATGACGAATTGTTCTGGGAACACAACGGTGCTGCTGCCCTGCGACAGAGCGATTGGAAAATTGTTCGGGTAGATATCAATGCGCCATGGGAACTTTATGACTTAGCGAAAGATCGTTCAGAAACCCAAAACCTGTCGGCTACTTATCCTCAAAGAATGGAAGCTATGAAGAAAAAATGGGAAGAATTAGCCAACCGGTACAGCGTTTTTCCGAAACCTTAAGACGCATGATGCCATCTAGATAGCGAGTCATCATTGTATCGGGTGAAATATAATGGAATCCCACCTTATCGGTGGGTAGGAAGGCATTTATTCTGACTAAAATGACGAGAGTATAAATACTTTGATAATACCTAACCAATAATTATGGATCGATTAAAAATAGAAAAGCTTACCAATAGGCTAAAGCACTTCCTATGGATAAGCCTGATGCTAGTACATATGCATCAACTTGCAGCTCAACAGACAAGCGTTAACGGAAAAGTGACTGATCAAGTAGGACAGGCACTGTCCGGTGTAAGTGTATCCGTTAAAGGGGCATCTTTGGCAACGATGACGGACGAAAAGGGCCGGTTTGCATTGAATGGCGTCCAAACAAACGCAACCTTAAAATTCACGTATGTAGGTTACAAAACACAAGAACTAGGCTTAAACGGGAGACATAACCTGTCAGTAACCCTGATAGCTGAAAGTACCGCTTTAGACGAGATTGTTGTTATAGGTTACGGAGCGGTGGCAAAAAGTGATCTCACCGGTTCTGTGTCTTCCGTAAAGGCAGAAGATTTGACAAAAGGTGTAAATGTTAATATGCAGCAAGCTTTACAGGGAAGAACGCCAGGCGTGCAGATCTACCAAAAAAGTGGCGAGCCTGGTGCAGCAATGAGTGTACAAATCCGTGGTATCACTTCCATCACCGGAAATAACGCTCCCTTATATGTGATTGACGGAATGCCCGTGAATGATGCAGCTGCTATTGGCACAGCCGGTGTAGGAGGAGCGACGAACAATCCGAATAACCGTACACCACTAAACGCTCTTAACCCGGCAGACATCGCCTCGATCGAAATATTAAAGGACGCTTCTGCAACAGCTATCTATGGCTCACGTGGAGCTAATGGCGTCGTGTTAATTACCACCAAAAAGGGGAAAGCAGGGAAAATTGCGGTTACTTATGACGCGAGTTACGGACAACAGCAGGTTGCCAAAACACAACGCTATATGACTGCTGAAGAATATACCTCTGCCGTTAATGGCATCATTCAAGAAGGACAGTTGAACGGCAGCGTATATCAACCCGTAGAGGCGAGCACTTACAATACCGATTGGCAGGACCTCTTATTGAAAAACGCACCCATACAAAGTCATGATGTGTCTTTTAGCGGTGGAAATGAGCTTACCAAGTTTCACATTTCGGCAGGCTATTTTGATCAAGAAGGGGTAATGTTGAACTCATCTACCAAGCGTTATAATGCGCGAGTTAATCTGGAAACGGGTGTGGCATCGAAGTATAACGTAGGCATTAACCTCGCCACGGCCTATATCAAAGACCACTACAATGCAAACGGAACCGGATTAAATGATAATGCCAGTGCGCTTTATATGGCACAGAATTATGATCCAACAGTACCTCCTTACAATTCGGATGGGTCCTATTATCGTTCCCCTTTAATGGCGCCAATGGATAATCCGTTAGCCGTAATTAATGGGCAATATTCAGTAGGAGATACCTATCGTACCTTTGGAAACCTTTATGCTGAATATTTTATTCTTCCATCCTTATCAGCAAAGGCAAGATTAGGAGCCGATATCAATATTTCACAGCGTAATTTCTGGATTGATCCTTCTACTCTAACCGGCGCTTCCTATAATGGTTATGCTGATGCCCGTGATGGAAAACGAACTTATTATTTAGTGGAGGGTACGTTGAACTACAATAAAACTTTCGGAAAGCATAATTTGTCTGCAGTGGTCGGTTCAACTTACGAACGTTATACTTCTAGCTCACTCATCGCCAATTCACGGGATTTTGCTTTACCGGATTTAACCTATTTCGGTATCGGATCAGGAGATGCAATGCTGAATGGGGTGGGGAACGGAGCGCAGGAAAATATTTTATTGTCCTACCTCGGACGGGTAAACTACTCCTATGCCGGTAAATATTTGTTCACCGGATCGATACGTGCCGACGGCTCGGCTCGGTTCGGTCCGGAGCATCGCTTCGGGTATTTCCCTTCTGCGGCAATTGCTTGGAAAATGAAGCAAGAAGATTTTTTGAAGAACATGAACCTTATAGATGACTTGAAGTTTAGAGCTAGTTATGGCGCTACCGGCAACCAACCTAATGTAAATTACCTTTATTATTCAACCTATGCTGCAGGAAGAGTTGCCGTTTTTGATGGAGAGAAAGTAACCAGTATCGCCCCTACGAGAAGCTCAAATCCGTACTTAAGATGGGAATCTGCCCATCAGGTCGACATTGGGTTGGATTTTGCCTTTTTCAGTTCTAAACTTTCTGGAAGCATCGACTATTATAACCGAAAAACTTCCAACCTTCTGTATAACGTTCCTCAACCTTTAAGTTCAGGTTTCGCTGGTCGGACAGAAAATGTGGGTAGTATGCGCAATACAGGAATGGAGTTTTCGGTTAATGGTGTAATTGTTGAAAGCGAGGATTTAAAGGTAGATGCCAATTTTAATATTACAACGTTAAAAAATAGGGTGTTGAGCTTAGGAAATGTCGAACAATTTATCGGCTCAGGTCCTGGAAATATCGGTCAGTATAGCATATTAAAACCGGGAGAGTCAATGGGCTCGTTTTATGGTTACATCGTGGATGGCGTTTGGCAAGAAGGGGACGATTTTTCGCTAGCTCAACCGGGTGTTAGACCCGGTGATCTGAAATACAGGGACTTCGATAACAACAAAATCATCAATGCAGATGATCGCGTCATCTTAGGTAAATCGTTGCCAGACTTCTTTTATGGTTTTAACGCCAACATGCGCTACAAAAAACTAGCTTTATCTATTTTTTTAGAAGGCTCAAAAGGAGCTAAGATGCTCAATAGTAGTCTGGTAGATTCTTATTATGCTGTTGATTTTCGCCGTAATAAACTGGCTGAGCTATATCTTAACCGATGGACAGCAGCCAATCCAAGTAACGAGTATCCCTCTTTTATTCCGGGTGATGTACAGGGTGCCAGACAAATAACGAATAAAACCGTAGAAGACGCATCTTATCTACGTATACAATCCGTTCGCTTATCTTATCAGATCCCTTTACCTGAAAAACTATTTATTCGCAAGGCAACGGTATTTGTTAACGGACAGAACTTATACACGTTTACCAGCTATTCAGGAGTAGACCCTGCGGTTAATGCAATCGGAGATGATATCCTGCGGGTAGATTATAATTCATACCCACTTACAAGGACATTTACGGCGGGGATTAATGTGCAGTTTTAGTTTGGTAAGTATGTAAATATATTTTTTATAGAAAAATTTATGCAGATGAAAAAAATCACTCAATATATTACATTGTTGCTTTTGGGAAGCCTTTCGTCCTGTAGCGATGTATTAGATGTAACGCCGAATTCTGAATTTGCACCAGGCAACGTGCTCACAACAGAAGCTGGTATCAAGTCACTTTTATTTTCCGCCTATGCGCAACAACAAACGCAGCAGAATTCGCGCTTTATTATTAACGATTCGGAGGTATGCACTGATATGGCTTTCAATTCGGGCGGAGCAGAAAACGGACAATTATTACACTTAATTAATTTTAGCTGGGAGCCTACTTTAGGTACTTTTGAAGGTGATATGTGGGCACCGAATTACCGCTGTATCCGCGACGCTAATGGAGTAATTGAAAATATAGAGGGGGTAAATGCTTCGGAAGAAAGTAAGAAATTGATTCTAGCGGAAGCGCGCGCACTGCGTGCACAGGCTTTTGCTATTTTATATAATTTCTTTGGGCCGGTACCTCTTCGCCTTTCCACTGAACAAACAGGCGATTTAGCAAGAGCAACTGAGGAAGAAATAAAAAACTTCATCGAATCAGAATTTCTTGCAGCGATCCCCGATCTACCGGATCCAGGACAGGAGGAAGCCTTTGGTCGCTTCAATAAAGGAAACGCAAGCGGTATTTTGGCAAAGTTTTACTTAAATACTAAGCAATGGCAAAAAGCGGCAGATGCTTGTAAAACCATTATTGATTTTAATTACTATAGCATCGGTCAATATGCCTTTAAAGATCTTTTTCGAGTAGAAAACGAAGGAATGAACAACCGCGAAATGCTATTAGTATTACCTTGTCGTAATGAAGTAGATTTCGGAAACTGGTTTATGGCCGGAGCCCTTCCGCCAAATTTTAAAAGCACAGCTCAACTTCCTGAGTTTGTTTACCAGGCATCTATGTCTAACTTCGCAACCCAATACCGTTTAAGGACCGCCTTTGTAAATAGTATGGCGGAAAACGACCAGCGGCGTACGTTGATCTGTACCAGTTATGTAAATAATAACAACGTAACAGTAAATATACTCAATGACGACAATGCCCGAAGCTTTAAATATTGGGATAACAGCACCATCGGAAATAACAGCGGAAACGACGTGCCTGTATTGCGCTACGCAGATATTTTATTATCGCGTGCAGAAGCGTTGAATGAGCTATCCGGGCCCTCGGAAGAAGCATTTGCACTTATTAATCAGATACGTAAAAGAGCCGGTTTGCCCGATTTAACACTTACCGAAGCAGGGACGAAAGAACTTTTCAGAGAAGCTCTGTTTAAAGAGAGAGGCTGGGAATTTATCTCTGAAGGTAAAAGGAGGGAAGATTTAATCAGACAAGGAACCTTCTTGTCGTCGGCAATAGCAAGAGGGGTGTCAGCTACTTTAGCAACGCCAGATAAACTTCTATTCCCCATTCCACAATCCGAAATCCAAGCGAATAAACTTTGCGTACAGAACAAGGGGTATAATTAGAGATTTTATTAACACACTAAGACGGCTATGTTAACCAAACGGATAAAATTCATACTCCTTATATTATGTTTAAGCTATTGCATTGGTCACGCTCAAAACCGGAGCAAGCGTCAATCTTTCAGTAATCCTTGCGCACCCGTGGGAGATCCATTGCTTACAGTTCCTCCAACCGTAAAACCATTGTTAGACGTATGGATGCGTGATACTTATGTGATGCTCGGACCTGACGGGAATTATTATTTAACCGGAACAACCGCCTCCCCGGGGAGGCGGTTTGCCGGACAAGTGCATTGCTGGGACTATAATGATGGTCTATATTTATGGCGTTCACCAGACCTTAAGAACTGGGAATCAATGGGTAGAATTTGGTCGTTCGACGAGAATGCCGCTACCTGGCAGAGGGTTGGTAAACCCATCAAAAAGGGATCAGTATCCCTAAACGGCGATCCCCTTGATTCAATGTATCGAGCCGTATGGGCGCCTGAATTACACTATATAAAAAGCAAGAAGAAATGGTTGCTCATTGCCTGTTTAAATGGTAATCAGGGATCTTTCGTTTTAGAGAGTATTTCAGGAAAACCGGAAGGGCCTTATCGCAATATCAAAGGAAATGAACAGCATGCTATTTTCGATAACATTGACCTCAGCGCCTTCGAAGATGAGGACGGTGAGGTTTATCTCGTCGGTCATGATCATTATATCGCTCGTATGAAGAATGATCTGAGTGATATCGCGGAGCCTTTTAAGCAACTTAAAGAAACACCTTATGCTAAAGAACCTTATATCGAAGGCGTGTGGTTGACCAAGCATCATGGCAAATACCAGTTATTACAAACGGTATGGTCTGTACCGCTTTCCAATGGTCGCTATACATATTTAAGAAAGGAAACACCCGGTGAACAATTACATAGCTATGATGTGGTCGTGGCAGAATCGGATTATATTTACGGACCTTACGGACCGCGATACCCCGCTATTTTGGAAGGAGGACATAATAATCTGTTTCAGGATAAAAGCGGCCATTGGTGGTCAACCATCTTTTTTAATCCACGCGGCGCTATGGGTAAGAAATTCTCCCAAACCTGCCGCCCCGCTCTTGTGCCTGTAAAGTGGGAAGACAATCGACTAAAACCTGATATTAAAGCCGCAGCCGATTTCTATTCAACCGTTAATTCAGAGAAATGATGAACAGCAAGGATGCTTATTTGTTTCTGCTAAAAGCAGGCTTGGTTTAAAGATAACCTGGAGAATATGAATTTTTACTATTAGGCATTGATTTTCATTCAAAGAAGATGATAAAAAATATCTTTTACACCCTTGTCATCCCGATTGTATTCAGCTCTTGCCAGCAAAAGAACACTTCGCCGGTAAAAAAGCCCAATATCATTATTATTTATGCAGACGATCTTGGCTATGGTGATTTAAGTTGCTATGGAGCAAGCGCAGTGCAAACAACCCATATAGATAGACTGGCAGCGGAAGGCTTACGTTTCACCAATGCCTATTCCGAGGCTTCAACCTGTACACCGTCACGTTATGCGATGCTGACGGGAAGATATGCTTTTCGAAACGACGCGGCCATTTTGCCCGGTGATGCACCTCTGATTATTGAACCCGATCGTGAAACCTTGGCGTCGATGTTGAAGAAGGCTGGCTATACTGCAGGCGTAGTTGGTAAGTGGCACTTAGGTTTGGGCAACGGAAGTCCGGATTGGAATGCGGACATAAAGCCTGGGCCCTTGGAGATAGGTTTTGATTATAGTTTTTTATTACCAGCCACGGCTGATCGTGTGCCTACGGTATATGTAGAAAATAGTCGTGTTGTTGATTTAGACCATCGAGATCCGATCCAGGTGGATTATAATAAAAAAATAGGAAAAGATCCAATTGGTCTCGAACATCCCAAAATGCTGAAGATGGCGGCTGACACCCAGCACAGCGGAACTATTGTTAACGGAGTCAGCCGTATAGGTTATATGACGGGCGGGCATCAAGCTTATTGGAAAGATGAAGATTTTGCTGACGTATTTACGGATAAGGCGAAAGCGTTTATCCATCAACATCAGAATGAGCCCTTTTTTCTCTATTATGCACTGCCACATATTCATGTGCCACGTATGCCGAATAATAAATACGTGGGCACTACCAACATGGGACCTAGGGGAGACCTCATTGTTGAAATGGATGCCATGGTGGGGGAGATTATGAAAACGCTGAAAGATTTAAATCTCGATAAAAACACATTCGTCATTTTCAGTAGCGATAATGGGCCGGTACTTGACGATGGTTATGGCGATCATGCAGAAGAATTGATTGGCAACCATAAGCCGGCCGGTATATACCGAGGAGGGAAGTACAGCGCCTTCGAAGGCGGATTGCGGATGCCGATGATTGTTCGTTGGCCAAATGAGATACAGCCCGGAATTAGCGATGCGGTCATTAATCAGATCGATTTTTTTGCTTCCTTGGCAAACCTTACCGGAGTTAAAATCGATCGAGAGACAATCGCACCTGATAGCGAAAACTTACTTGATGCATTAACGGGAAAGTCAAAGGAAGGGCGTCGCGTTATGTTACAGGAATCGTTTACGATGGCTATTCGAAAGGAGAACTGGAAGTATATTGAACCGGTCTCCAAAAAAACACCCGATTGGTTGGATAATAAAACGGTTGAAACGGGTCTGCAACAAGAGCCGCAGTTATATGATTTAAAGCACGATCCCCGGGAACAACGAAATTTAGCCGGCAAATATCCTGATAAAGTGGCTGAACTGGCTGGTAAGTTAAAAGAGATTATGGAAAAAAAGAATTAGCATCACGGCTGTTTTTGATTTATTCGCCGAATCAAAATAGCAGCAAGCACAATATAGGAACCAAAACAAGTGAAATGATAGAAGAAATCCCAACCAATAGGGCTGAATTCTTTTTTTCAGTTTCCAGAAAGGACGCGAAGACCACAAGGTTTGCAGCAATAGGAAAACTAGCAATCAGCCCCATTAATTTCGATTTATCATCGTCAAGTATTTGCATAAATTGTTTTTCAAGACATAACAACAGGACCAGAAGTACCGCGCCCGAGATGTAGCGCAAGCCTAATATTTTGGCAAAATTCCATAATCGTATCTGTTGGAAATTGATGTCCGCCAGCGTGAGGCCAATGATGAACATTCCGGAAGCCGAAACTGTCCAGCCTACCACATCGCCAATAAGTTCAGCTCTTTGAGGTAAGTTCACGCTAAACAAGTTCAATAGCACCGCGATAATACAGGCATACAGAGCAGGTATGCGAAAAACGTTTTTCGCAGCCTCTTTCACAGGAAGACCTTTCGTGCGCGATATCAGATAATAACCTATGGTGTCACCGTAAAATACATTGCCTACATACGCGCTGATAATTAATGGCATTTGTTCATTACCAAAAAGAGCCATTACAACCGGGATCCCAAACCATCCAATGTTATAGTAGGAAAAGCTACCTTTCAAAAGACTACCATTAAAATCTTTTGCTACAAAACGTTTACAGATAATAGCAGGTATATTCATTGCCAAGGCAAGAACAAAGATTATAGATCCAACCACAGCGCTTTCCGATAGCTCGGCCTGGAGCATATTTTCAATGATAAGTAAGGGAATTAAAAGGTATAAAAGAATTTTTGAAATCCATTTACTGCCCAACTGCCATCTTTTTTTAGCAAAGAACCCAATAAGAATGAAGCCGTAGAGAGGTAGTACCTTGTTAAGAAGTTCTTGCAATAACTCCATTATTGAAATTGACGAATGAGATCATCCGTCAGGAGATCTGCTTGTTCCACATTAAACCATAACGAATTTACATCCAATTGCAATCCCGTAATCAGATGCCCAAGCGCGTAGAACGGCGTCCTTTCCTCTGATGAAACGTCTTTGACCCGCAGCGTATTCAGATCCACTATCAGTCCACCGGCGCCATACTCTTGAATATACTTTTTGCTTAATAAAGCTTGTAACAACTTTTGATCTTCCATCTTATGAATGACGCTCGCCGGTCCGGAGGCATTGATGACAAAGTCCGCTTTGTAGACTTGGCCGTCCTCCGTCTTCAATACAAATTTATTTCCTTTCCATTTGATGTCCTCGCTATTGCCGATAACCTCCAACTGATTTGATTTCAATAGGTTCATTATCTTAATGCCATTCTCCATGGGTACCGCATGCCGGTTAATGTCAAAATAGGGCTTTATCCATTTAACGAACAAAATTTTCTGATCAACGGGTAATAATTTCCATATAGCGTAAGTCTCTTCCCGTAAAGAATACAGAATATTTTGAAACAAACTGTCACCATTCATAGCTTGTCTTATGTCTTCTTCTAATAATTGAAGATGATTTTTATTGACTCGTTCTTCGGTCGCCCAGTCCAGCTTACGTTCAAGATAACCTTCTACTTCACTCCGAAATAGGCGTATTAAATCCTTAACTCGCAATGACCGGCGATTCTCGCGGATCAGGGTCTTGATAGTAGATAGCGTTAATACTTTTCGCTGAAATGGTTTTTCCGATGCCGATTGAACCCGCGGCAAAAGCCCTCTCAATGAAAAAAACGTAATCGGACCTTTATGCCCGTTTGCAACCAAAGTAATCAAAGCATCAATGGCTGTCAAACTACTACCCACAATACTTATCTTCGCATATTTATCCTTAATGGTTTGTATAATTCTTTTTGATGGCCAAGGTGAATCGATATACCTTTCCGAGCTCTTTAGGTTCTCAAACGTTGCTGCTTCAGGCGTGCCTGTCGCCAATATAACATAATCTACAGGGTAGCTATGATCAGAGGCCGATCTCAATATAACACGCTTATCTTTCTGCACTTCGGCATCAACGATTTCTACTTGCTGTTTACTCACCTCAATGCCCTTTTGCCGGGCTAGCTGCCAATACTCGTCCAGCATGGCCTGAACATACTTACCGTAAAGCATTCTCGGCGGGTAGGCATCGGGATGAGGACTTACTTGAGGGAATTCCTGCTCAATCCTGTCTTTATGATCATGCATCCATCGTACAAAATGCAATCGTTCTTGCGGAAACAATCCCATTAAACCAGCCTTTGTGTTTAATAAATGTCCTTCTTGTCCGGTTCCATAGGCCAAACCAGTGCCAAATTCACCTTTCTTTTCGAATAGTATAATCGAAAGTATCTTGGACGGCTTGGTTATTATATATTTTAATACAAGTTGTATAAAGCAGGTAACACCACTGGCACCCGATCCGACAATGGCAACTGTCATTTTAAGCTTATGATCCATATGACTTAATAAACGTCGTCCAATCCATATTGTTTAGCACTTCAAGGTAAGCCTTCATATGCGTGTCGAACAACAGAGTTGGCAAGGGACAGCAACTAAAGACGTTTTTATCCAGCATAGATCATAACATAAACATCTTTGCCCGATACTTGTTGATTGAGTATCATGTTTATATCAAATGACCAAAGAAAAATTGTCCGTAAAAGAAAAGATGACGAAAGCCCGCGAATTAGAGCGTGAAGGAGATATGTCAGCCGCTGTCAAGATATATAAGGGCATCATACAAACCGATCCACTACACTCGGCAGCATACAATCGCCTGATGATTATCTATCGAAGACAGAAGCAATATCGGGATGAACTCGTTGTTATCAAGCAGGGCATTGATGCCTATGAAAAAGATCTATGGGATGATCAGATGGCTTGGAAGAAAGCGAATCGCCGCTCTGCTACCGTTAGCCGAAGCCTTGCTAAATCACTTGGCCTCTTGGATGACAAAGGAAGGCCTACCTATGAAGATCCGCATATTAACACTTGGAGAAAAAGAGAAGCGGTGGCTCGCAGAAAACTCGACACCGAAAAAAAAAAGCGAAGTGAATAGACTTATTACCGAATAAAATGATTGTAACTTATACCGATAGGGGATTCGAAATTGTACTCCAAAGGCATCACGGGCGATTAGCAGCGGCCATTTTAAATCAGCTTAAATGGTTAGAAGCAGATCCTTTCAAACTGGATGTGCTGTTTGCGACGGGAATACACGACGACACCTATAATGAATTCGAGGTTGAAGGGATTATCAACCGGTTTAAAGGGCCAAAAGATTTCAAAATGGAGTCCTTCAACCTTCAGCGTTGTGAGGCTTTATTGAAGAAAGGTCTTACCCGAAGTCTATACGTTGCGCTCTTGTTATCTTTTCATATTCAATTCTTGTATGCAACTGAATCCGATGAATCGGCGCAATATTGTAAAAGTTTACAATCGTTGCAGCATAAATGGATGGCGGAGCTTGGGATCGATAGGGATACAGTACAAGCCCATTATGCGATTTTGCAATGGTGCGATGCGCTATCACTGATCCTTTGCCAAGATCAGATTCCCCCCGAAGGGAGAAAGTTGGAAGTCAGTCAGGGGCCGGAAGCCCGCAGTTATTATGTTTTTGACAAAAGCGGTAGTATATTAAGTGTTGATCCCTGGCCTTTTACGGATAACGAATTTGAGCTTACCCTTGAATACAGAATCCTTCCTCGTCTCGAATATCAAAATGATGCTGTCTTTAAAGAGTCACTTTGGGAGAGCACCGTTCACTTTAGAAAGATTAATTTTGCTAAAATCTAACGAGCGTATTTTTGTAAAGGAAATGTCTCGTTTAACAAAGCGAGCTTGCGGTAGCAAGCAGTATTTGAGTATATTTGGCAGTAACGAAAATAATTGAGATCGTTTTTACTATAGTTACTTATGAAAAAAATAGGATTTTTATCCTTCGGGCACTGGTCTAATCATCCGGCATATAGCACTCGCACAGCTAGTGACACCCTGCTTCAATCCATCGATCTGGCTGTAGCTGCGGAAGAGATTGGCCTGGATGGAGCCTATTTCCGTGTGCATCATTTTGCTGCTCAATTAGCATCGCCCTTTCCATTGCTATCAGCCATTGGTGCTAAAACAAAAAAAATAGAGATCGGCACCGGTGTGATCGATATGCGTTACGAAAACCCATCGTATATGGTGGAAGATGCGGGTGCTGCCGACCTTATTTCAGGTGGCCGGTTGCAATTGGGAATCAGTAGGGGGTCGCCGGAACAAGTAATCGACGGCTGGCGCTATTTCGGTTATGAATTGATAGAAGGAGAAACTGATGCGGATATGGGACGCCGTAAAGCGCTGGAATTTTTGAAAAGGCTAGACGGTGTCGGTTTTGCACAACCCAATCCATATCCTATGTTTCCGAACCCACCGGGACTGTTACGCTTGGAACCACATGCTAAAGGTTTACGAGAGCGGATCTGGTGGGGCGCTGCATCCAACAGTACAGCCGTTTGGGCCGCCGAAAATGGTATGAACCTGCAAAGCTCTACCTTGAAATACGACGAAAGTGGGAAACCCTTTCATGTTCAGCAAGCAGAACAGATTCGGTTGTACAAAGAAGCTTGGAAAAAGGCGGGTCACCAACGCGAACCAAGGGTGTCTGTTAGCCGATCAATATTTGCCTTAATGAACGATCAAGATCGCTACTACTTCGGACAGGAAGTTAGTCGTGACGATAAAATTGGAATGATTGAAAAAGATAAACGTGCAATTTTCGGGCGAAGTTATGCAGCCGAACCTGATAAACTCATCAAGGAATTGGAGCAGGACGAAGCTATCCAAGAAGCGGATACACTTCTTCTAACGATACCCAATACCCTGGGAGTGGATTATAATGTACATCTCTTGTCCGCGATATTGGAACATGTAGCGCCGGAATTGGGATGGCGCTAAGTCAGATGCCCAATACCCATCCCACGTCAAAAGCATCGGTTATTTCGATTAATTTTTGATCGTCAGGATCGGGTATAATCCGGTCCTTTTTATTTGCTAACAATTTTTTTATCAGCGCTTTTCTTTCATAAACGTTGGTGCAATGTAGAAAAATAGATATATAATTTCCAATGGTCCTTCCTTCGTTGTGTACCAAGTCGGAGCCGTAAATAATGATGTTGTCGGAAACGAGCGATCCTACAACTACCGGTATTTCTGTATATCCTTGTAATTCTTTTTCAAAGGTTTCAAATTGTAATCTGCCACCAAAGCAGGTTTGATAAAAAGTGAGGGCCTTTCTGCAATTACCCGAAAAGGTAATGAAAATGGCCGACACTAATTTGCCAGTAGCAAATTCCTGAAACACCTTCTCGGGGCTTGCCTTCGTTAGCTTACGTTGCGAAATCATATTACTTGCCATTTTTATCCTTCACCCTTTCCTCATTCTCTTTTTTTCGGAATGATACGATTTTTCTAATCAATGCTTCGGGTAGTGGTTTATCCATTGGAATCTGAATGGCCGCTTTACTGGTTTTATACCCTTTGAGATCAGCCTTGAAATGTTCCCAAAATACTTCGCTGTAGGGATTCGACAAGGTGATGTGTTTCGGGAAAGCGCAATAGTAGATCAGGTAACCATTATATTTAAAACAAGGTATTTGATAGCTTATACTTTCCGCTACATCAGGCACCAATTCGTGAATGATTTTTCTGATGGTTTGCATTCGCACGAGGGTTTCACCGCTAAAATCCTGATGATACTCATCAATAGTTTGATAATTGGTCTTAGCCATTTGCATGGATTTTGTTGTTATAAATGTAAGAAACTGCTAGAATAGCCAGTACCACCAATGGCATTAACATAAAACCAATGTTTTTATCTACACATGCGTGGCTAATGAATGCGAAAACCAAATTAAAGGTAAGCCCTGCATAGGCCCATTCCTTTAGCTTGTTCGGTGTTTTGGGGAGAGAAATCGCCAACACTCCCAGTGCTTTGCAGATAATAAGCGTATAGGCAAAGTAATCGGGATAACCCAACGGTTTTGTACCCGCGTTTACATATTGCGGCGCAAATAGTAGGGTGCCAAGGGGCATTACACCTTCCCAAAGTATGATGATGGTGGTTGCTACCCAAAAGATTGTTTTATTCTTTTTCACTTTGCTAATGAATTAATGGATCGATTCAACATATTTTACAAAATTGTCCAAGATAGCCTGCCATCCCTGTTTCTGAAATTCGGGATCATTTTCCGTTTCAGGATCAAACATAGTTTCAATATTCGTTTTACCATTTTGCTCGGTAAACAGTGTAGTGGCTCTTCTTCCATCAGCCATGGTATAAGTAATTTCCTTGTGTAGTTCCACTTTGTCATAAACACCCTCGAAGTCAAATCCGAAGCTGCCATCTTTAGCCTCCATTCTATTCTTGAATTTACCACCGGTTCTCAAGTCGTTTTCACTGCTTGGACAATGCCAACTTGGATCAGGAGTGTTCCATTGCATAATATCATTTGGTGTATTCCATGCTTTCCAAACTTTTTCCAAGGGAGCATTTGCTGTTGCTTCTACCGTAATTTTTGATGCTTGTGTCATTGTTTTTAATTTTTATTTGTTAAAATCTTATAATCCAAAATTACAACGGCTTAGCGAGTTATGGCTGTTGTGAAAATGACAACTTTAGGGGTGAATTGTGACAAACTTTTTTTTATCTTGCGACTTAATAGTAAGGATTTAATTTATGCAAGTTTCTGTTTTTGTACCGGAGTATGGCGTAATTGAAGCGGTTACACCACCATTTAGAACCTTTAATACTGCTAATGAGTTTTTAAACACTTTTGGTAAAAAGCCGATCTTCGAGGTTGAATATGTAGGTTTAAAAGAATATGTACCTGCCAATAACGGCGAATACACAATCAAAACCAATAGATTGCTCAAAGATGTGTCGAAAACGGACCTACTTATCATCCCGCCTGCCTATGGTGACACTGCCAAGGGCGTACAAGCCAACGCAGAAGCAATACCTTATTTTAAAAAATTGCATGAAAAAGGTTCGAGTATTGCCAGCTTATGTATCGGTGCATTTCTTTTAGCAGAAACGGGTTTACTCAATGGGAAAAAATGCTCCACACATTGGGCTTATATCAACGAATTTAAAGAAAGATATCCCGAAGTGGAGGTAGAGGATGGTGCGATAATAACCGAACATGACAACATATACAGTAGCGGCGGAGCAAGCAGCTTGTGGAATTTAATATTATATCTGGTTGAAAAGTTCGCCGACAGAGAAACAGCCATCATGATTTCAAAATATTTTGCTTTAGATATAGGGAGAGATAGTCAATCTCAGTTTGCAATATTTAAAGGTCAACGGAATCATGGTGATGATGATATTAAAAAAGTGCAAGATTATATCGAGAAACATTATCAAAATAAAATAACCATTGAAACGCTGGCAAACCTAATCAATACAAGTCGTAGAACTTTTGAAAGAAAATTTAAAGATGCAACCAACAATACCCCTGTTGAGTACATACAACGAGTAAGAATAGAAGCTGCAAAAAAATTCTTCGAAGCATCACGAAAAAATGTGACAGAAACCATGTTTGATGTAGGCTATACGGATACAAAGGCATTTAGAGACATATTTAAAAAGATTACTGGCCTTACGCCCATTGAGTATAGAAATAAGTTTGCAAGGGTTACGAACGAGGTGTAACGGTTACAACAAGTAGGAGAAAGCTGTCTCGCAGACATTCATTCGAAAGTTAAGGGAAAAAAGCCCGAAACATACCGAAGTCTGTCGGGCTTTTCATAAGAGTACTAATTTGGCATGGCCTGCTATTTTCTTAAGGGCAAGTCCCCAGACTGGTAAAATGCGAGCGGATGACCGTCAGGATCCGAGAAATCGGCGCTCCAACCACCCGGAGCTTCCGTTACCGGCGTAACCACTTCTACGCCCTCTTTAGCCAGATTTTCCACCACCGTTTCAATGTAACCCTCTTCCAGTTCGAACACTACGATCGGCGAACGGCCGATTTCTTCTTTTCCTTCAAAAAAAAGTAGTTCGACACCATTACCTATCGTAGCCAGTAGCCAATCCGGTTCATCGCCTCCAGGTTGGCGTTCCACTTCGATTCCCAAAATTTCTCTGTAAAAACGTTCGGTACGACTGATATCGCTCACGTTGAAAAGAACTGCGATACCTTTTTTAAGTTTTACTCCCATGTTGATTTTTTTAAAGTTTTAAATATTGTCCAGGATCTTAACCCGATTTATCATGGTCATTGTTGCCGGGAAATTCTTTTTTGTGAGCAGGAGAAGAATATATTCTAAATAAATGTCCATCAGGGTCGTGGCTGCCAATAACTCGCCCGATTAATTGCTGCTTTATATCGTTGGCATGCTTGAATGTTTGTAAAAGAGATTGGCGCATTAATCCGCTAGGTAGAGTATGCGTTAAAATTTCAGGTCCTTCCGATTCAAAACCTACGGTGGCATAAGTTTTCCATTCTCTTCGTAAGGCGGTTAATCGCTGGCGCAGGGCGGTATCCGGAATGTCCAGTAGATATAAAATTTCCTTTTTGCTCAGGCCGCCGTTGATTAGTCGTGCCAGTATTCGGAGGGATGGGCGGAGCGGAACAATAAAGTTTTCCGGAAGTCTACCTATATCAGTATCAGTACGGTTCGGATCATCCCCCTGATACCCTTCTTCCCGCTTTCTACGCCGGCCTTCTGTACGGGCAATGAAAGCGGCATGGTTACGTAAAAAACCTCTTCCCCAAGCCATAAAACGAGTGTCCAGGAAATCCTTTCCCGTTCTAACCGCTTCAAGAAGCAGGTCTTGTACCAAATCATCCACTTCTTCCGGCCGACGAGAGTATTGTTTCGCAATTTGATACATTTCTTCAATCGGGGGTTGGTTCTGATCGCGCGGCCTAAAGGTCATATATTGTAAGTTTTGATTACGTAAACGAAAATAACAAACAAAAACCGTCCTTACTAGCGGTGCTTTTGATTTTCTTCTTGTATTGCAGATTTAGAATGAATTTCTAAACCAGCCTCCGATTTTTCGGTGATTGCCTTTTTTGACTTATCGCTGGTTTTTTTAATTGTTATAAATTATTACCTTGCCCATTCAAATATCAATGATGGTAACTGTATTGAAACAATTGTTCTTGCGCGACCTCGGCAAGTTGAAAACAGAAATAACCTTATACCAAAACGAGCAAAGAATATGGCATGTTGAAAAGCAGATCGCTAATACCGCCGGTAATCTATGCTTGCACCTCATAGGCAATTTAAATACCTACATAGGTGCCGAATTTGCGCAAACGGGCTATGTTCGGAATCGCCCACTTGAGTTTTCCGCTAAGGATGTGCCAAGATCCGAACTGATCAGGCGCATTGATGAAACCATATCGGTGATAGAAATTGCTTTCAGTAAATTAAGTGATGAGCAACTGACAGCAGAATATCCACAAGATGTATTGGATCAGAAAGTTACGAATGGTTATTTCTTAACACATCTTGCTATGCATCTTTCATATCACCTCGGGCAAATCAATTATCACAGACGTTTGCTGGATAATTGATTCACTTAATTATCCGGCAAACAGTTTTTTATAATCATGAATGAAGCCGTGTCTATTTTTACAATCAATAGATTTCCTCATGTAGGCGCATGGCGAACAAATGGATGATCAATAGCAGGCGACCATTAGGACTGAACCTTTGGATTTTATTTAATTGCCTCATTTTCCTTGTTGCTTAAAAAGAGACAGAAAGGTGAGTCATTAATCTGTTCCCCGCGTGAACGCGCTTATCTGCCAAGTGCTGATCAACCGGTAGCTGATAATTAACACCGAGAGCGTATCTGCCAATGTTTAACTCAAGCCCTGCAATGGCCGAGGTAAGGTTTCCTCCCGACTGGTTTATATAAAAGCGTCTATAAGATACATCCTGTTCCGCTTTTTCGTAACGTATTCCTATATTCGGCGCAATTCTAAGCTTTTGATCGATTAAGATTTTGTAGTAAAAAAGCGCATTACAGGTGAATTTATTTCCATAGCGATATTCGTATTGATTCTCGGTATTGAATTTATATAATAAGTTCAGGTTAAATCCCATGTCCATCAGACGCGCGTCGTAAGTTACGTTGAACGTGAAGTCTGTGCTGCCTGTTCCCAATTGGAAATTATTGGGCGAATCGGCGGAGACGCTTGCACGTTCGGAGTTATCATATTCGCCACTGGGCACTTTCACGCCTGCGCCCGCCCATAGGGAGTGGTTGAACAGCTTGAATTTGGTGGTGGTGTTACCCCCTTCAAAGATACGATAATAGGCCATTGCCGCAATATCGCCCAATCCGCTCTTTTCACCGGACTCTTCCATGGCATTAACCCGACGTTGGTTGAAATTGAACGGTAGAAAAGCCATCACCCTGACCCGATCACCAAAGTTGTAAGCGCCCCATAGCTCCACTATCTGATATGTTTCATCCGCAGTGAGTGGTGTATGCCGGCCCTCGGGGCCAAGATGCGTTTGCATGGTATTGTATTGATACCGCAAGCCAATAAAGCGTTTATTAAAGTCAGGCAAAATGCCCAGATAGTAGCTTCCGACACCACAGCCACAGATGTCACAAGCTTTTGCGGAAGCATAACATAAAACCATAATACAAATCAAAAGTAGTTCTCTCATTTTTCTTTAATTGATAACAAAGCCACCGCCCGGTTCCGATAGCAGTTGTTTTTTTACAAAAGTTTCATCATTCAATGTGTTAAGGAAATTCAATAAATCCTCCTTCTCGACATCTGTCATAGCAACCCCTCGTGTTCCGTCCATGTGCCGGAAACCCATGTCCAGATTTTCCGTATGCTGCATAAATTTCCGGTAATGGTCCAGTACACCGCTCAATGTATAAATACTGCCATCATGCATATAGGGAGCCGACCATTTTAAATTACGCAAGCTGGGTACCTTGAATTTTAGTTTATCTGTAGGGTTCAAGGTTACGGCATAGCGCCCCTCGTCACCTGCTGGATTTCGTCCCAGTCCATTGTCATGAAAATCGCCATCAGTAAACAGCGGTTCGCTATGGCAGCGAGAACAATTGTTCTGGAAAAATAGGTAGCCACGCTGTTCCGACTCAGTAAAAGAGATACCCTTTTCCCCGCGGATCACCTGATCGTATTTGCTGTTATCACTAACTGCCATTAGCATAAACTGAGACAATGCTTTAGACATTTTCGCCGAAGTGATCTCTCTGCTTCCAAAGGCCTTTTCAAAAAGTGTAGGATAATCCGGGTGCGTTCTCAGCTTTACTAGTACGTTCGGCACCCTTTCACCCATCTCAACCGGGTTTTCAATAGGAACAATGGAAAGGAGGTCGAGATTAAACACCCCACCATCCCAAAAAAACGCTTTGTTCCAAGCGAGATTCATGATAGGCATGGGATTACGGATACCCAATTGATCGTCAATCCCGTGACTAACATCGTGTCCGTGGTGGGTAAAATTGGCCGATTGAATATGGCAGCTGGCACAGGAAATCGTATTGTTGCGAGATAGACGTGGTTCATGGAACAGGCGCTTACCTAATTCAAAACCAGCCTCCGTTACTTCGTTTTCGGTGAATTTGTAAACAGGTTCGGGAAAATGTCCCGGTTTTAAAAAACCGGGAAATAATTCGTCAAGGTCTGGCAAGGTTTCATTCGCTTTTTTACAGGCATATGCAACAATTACCAGCCCGATTAAAACAATCCATTTTTTCATGGCTTTATTATAATTGATCCTCACTGGTTACACCATTTTCAGTATGATCATGCGTAAACATATCCAGAAAGTTATCGGCGATGTATTGGCTGTATTCGCTGAACATAACATTAGGGTGTTCAGCGATGCTGAAAGTATGTGTGCCGTTAAACACTTTCATCAGATCAACAAAAAGATGTACATTGCTGCGGTAGCCAGCCCTTACCTGCGCAACACCTGCTTTTGTTAAGTCTATCGTAATTGTCTTGATATTATTCAAGGTAGGCGCATTGTATCCGCCGAAGCCACCGATATGATACTTAAACTGCTTCCGTCCTGTTGGGTCGCCCTGTTGATCATCTGATATTACCGGCGAATTGCCTTCAAACTTGAAGAAAATATAGCCACTGTTCCACCCCCAGTACATGCCCTGCGTTTCGTGGTCACCTGTGGTCGGGTCAAGTACGCCTGTGCGTGCATCAAGCCCCATGGTACTGCGCGCACTATCCACGCCTAATACAAAAGAAACCTGAGTATAATCCCCTTCGGGAACTTTCACTTTTGCAAAACGGGAGCCACGATTATCACCATATACCAAAAAATAACTTTCTTCAACCGGATCCTGAGGCACGGCATATTCCGATCCATCCGCCTTTTTTACCTTAATATTACTAATATAATATTGTACACGGGATACAGTGAAGGCTTCACCTTTGGCGTTTATATACGGTTTATTGGTATTGTTGAATTGTAATCCGTAATCGCCCACTAGGTTATCGAACTCGATCGAAAAGTCACCCGTTTTCGTGCTATCGATATCCGGAGATTCCACCTTCTTACAACTGACTACAGTTAGCATGAATAAGCCTATCCATGCCATCATTTTCCATTTTATTAAGTTTGTCATTTTCTATTATTAAGTTTTTTGTTAAAAATCGATTCTTTCAATAGCGTATAGGCATAGGAGTTCAATGCCAACGTAAATAGGCATGAATTATCCACGTGCAGGCAATAGGCTTGTACAACCGGTATAACCTACATAATGCTTTCGAAAAATATAAATTGAGGAATGTTAGATTATTTTAGGAGGTAAAAATGGCTTGTTTGTATAGAGATATCTATAGAGGATGCCGTAGGACGGATGGTTCTCCGATAGATGTACCGGAAATGGACTTTGCAAATGGAGCATCTCTGAAACCACCATCGTAACTTCCGCCTTAGAGGTAGCGGCACTCCGCGAACCTTTTTCAGACTCTTCCAATTTCTTCAGTTTTTTCATCAGGACACACTGTCCGTTACACTGCATCTCAGGTTTATCCCGATTTTCACATAGAGCCCGGATAATATAATTTCTGTTAACCTGAAACCAAGTCAATACACCAAGACTTCCAAGACATTGAAATGTCAATGTAAATAATAACAGATAGACCAGTGTTTTTCTGACCATTTCCAGTGTGTAAAGCGATTTCGATCAGCCGAATTGCAGCTGACGAAAAAATATAAATAAACAAAAAGCTACGCAGCCATGTAAAGGATGGTTGTCTTTATACATGGACGAATAAAAGAAAAATTGTTTAGCTGAGAGGAGGGTGGAAGATGGACCCCAGCACGGGGGGCTGGTATAGCAGATTTCCCCCATAGATGAAGGTCTCCTTTTTGACGGTGGTGACAGGATGTTTCACTGTTCTGAAATCAATCGGAGCTGCAAGCACCTGAAAATCCTTTAATTTTAGCTCAGGGTTTTTGTTTTCCCGTTCGCGTTCTTTCTTCAGCTTTTTCATCAAAAGACATGTCCCCGCACAAGACGGAGCCATAGCGGTGTTTCTATTCTCACACAGATTATTAGCTATATAGGATCGGTTGGCATAAAATGCAGTCATGATGAATAGTCCGGCGCAGCTTTGCAATAGCACAATTGGAATTAAAAATATAATGGCCAGACGTTTCAAAATAACAGAGTCTTTTATTTTAAATGCTACGAATATAAGAGTTTGCGGCCATTTGGCATAATCAAATACCAATTTTATCAAATTATGCAATCAATTATTTTTATAGGAGTTAAGTGAAACGTGTATAATGCATAAGGATTTGATTTCGTCTTAAGTTTCCTTTACCCCATATCGCTCTAATGCTTTTACTAGTTGCTGCTTTATCTGTTTTACCAAGATTTTCGGTCCTAATACCTTTATTTTAGCGCCAAAACCCAATAATTCCCGCTCGAGCTCAAAATTTAAAATTACCTTGATACTAAAGATCTTACCGTTATCTTGGTCGCTTAATAGTTTTTGCGTGTGATGCAAGGGTTTAGTTATAACATAAGGTGCATTATCTGCATCGATCCAAAAAACTACTTCGCACTCCCGTTGGTCGGGTGTTTTCGTTACACCAATACAGTTATCATAATAGGTTGCCAGATCCAATGTTCTATTTTCCCTATACGGTTCTTCGCGTTCTTCCACGGCTTGTATCCGATCCAGAGCCAAGTTCATAATGTGCGCATTCCGTTTATGCGGCATGCCCAATACAAACCAGCGGTTGCGATATTCTTTCAATAGGTACCCACTGAAGCAGAAGCTACTAGCCTCCCGGGCTTTAAAGGATTGATAGGTAATACAGATGGTTTTCTTGGCTGCAATCGCTTTACGTATTACCTCTAGCCATTCCAGACCCTTCAGGTCATCGTTCTTTTCAAAATCAATTACAGGCGTACTTTGCGTTTTTTGCGAATAAATCTTGTCTTCCAATTTACTTACCAGTTCGTTCAGATCGGTAAAATGGTTCAAGCCCTTAAATTGTTTTAATAATCCGGACACTTCACTCAACACTTCCATGTCCTGTTGATTCAGCGGGATACTGGTAATACTATAATTCTTGTCGCTGTAGGTGTAATATTTCTTATCAACCACTACAATAGGTGCTTCGTAACCTAACTTGTTACTGCGCATCATGGCTATATCCGCCTGCACGGTACGACGACTTACGCCCGTATCGATTCCATGGTATTCATAAATGGCATCGCTACAAGCTTCAATCAAGTCTTCAAGTGTCCACTTTTTAAAACGATTTTGGAGACATTGGTCGATCGTGCGGTAGCGAATCAGGGCGTTGCGGTTAATCGGCATAGTATCAGCAAATATTTTGAATGAATTTATATAATATTTCTTTACTGCGCAAATAGGTTGCGTACTTGTTATTTCTCTTTGTATTATCAAAAGCAGAGACATTTGATGAAACTCCGTTTCCAAACCGGAAAAGCGAGATTAGTTTAGAGACTTTAAGCATACAATAAAATTAATAGATATGGAAAAGGAAAAGATAAGCAACAACGAGTTAAAGGCATTAGGGATCAATGCTGTGGAAGTACTAGTCAATTTTAGCCGCGTAGCCAATGGTTTGTTAAAGCATAACGTAATGAATAAACCCGAAATACTGGCTAATCTAGAAGCTTTAATTGATGATCCTATGCCATATACATTAAAGAAAGGTGGTAAATTCAAAAACCTGGCAGAAGATGTGATTGCTTTGCGAAAAGAGGGTAAGTTTGTTAAACAAGAACGTAGCAACTTTAAACTGAAAGAAGAAATAGTTGACTTCCCGGTATGGGGCTTGGAACAGATTGAAGTAGGAGCCTTATCACAAATGCGGACAGCGGTACAATTACCGATTGCGGTCGCCGGTGCCTTAATGCCGGATGCTCATCAAGGTTATGGGCTTCCCATTGGCGGAGTGTTGGCCACTACGGCCAACACGATTATTCCATTTGCTGTGGGTGTCGATATTGCATGCCGTATGTGTTTAAGTATATTTGACCTACCTGCTGAGACACTCGATACCGAAACCGATAAATTAAAGAATCTGTTAGTTGATCACACCTATTTTGGTATGGGCTGTACTACCAAATCATATTTTGACAGCTCCTTATTCGATAGTAAAACCTGGGGAGAGACCAAGATAATCCGCAGTTTAAAGGATAAGGCGTACGCTCAATTAGGAACCAGTGGAACCGGTAACCATTTTGTAGAATGGGGTGAACTAACCTTAGGCGAAGGTGCCTTGAATGATATACCGGCGGGTAAGTATTTAGCGCTGCTTTCGCACTCCGGCTCTCGGGGCTTTGGAGGTGCAATTGCAGATCATTACAGTAGGATAGCGATGACTAAAACCAAACTTCCGGGCGAGGCTAAACATTTAGCATGGCTTGATCTGGATAAAGACGAAGGACAGGAATACTGGATAGCCATGAACTTGGCAGGGGAATATGCCAGTGCCAACCATCATGAAATCCATAACAAAATAGCACGAGCCTTAGGACTTAGACCCATCATGATGATCGAGAACCATCACAACTTTGCCTGGAAAGAGCAACTGGCTGATGGTACTGAAGTAATGGTACACCGTAAAGGTGCTACGCCGGCAGGTGAGGGTGTGTTGGGAATTATTCCAGGTAGTATGAGTGCGCCCGGCTTTTTAGTACGCGGTAAAGGTCATACGCCAAGCATCAACTCGGCCAGTCACGGCGCGGGCAGGGCCATGAGTCGTAGCGCAGCTTTCAAAACGTTGGATAGAGCGGTCGTTGCTGCTGACTTAGTTGACAAACGCATCACCTTGCTCGGAAGCGATCTCGACGAAGCACCTATGGCATATAAGAATATCCATGCGGTAATGGCCGCTCAACATGATCTGGTTGACGTGTTGGCTAAATTTGAGCCAAGAATAGTCAGAATGGCAGATGCACGCGAGAAACCGGAGGATTAAGGAAGTTGTTCTACCAAATGATGATAGTGTGTAGACCAGTTACTAATTTGCTGCTATGAAAGGGCTGGAAGCCTATATTTTGCAATTTGCTAAACTGAGTCCAACATATCCCTGCCCGCAACCAAGCGGGCAGGAAGATAACGGTTAAATCATATTGCCGAACTAACGCCGCCGTCAACCAGGTAATTGGAACCTGTGATATATTGTGCTTCCGGAGACGCAAGGAACCTCACCAAATTAGCAATTTCTTCGGGGGTAGCCATTCTGCCCAACGGAATATCCCCAATTTTGCTCATAACGAGTTTAAAGGCTTCATCTACCGTTGTATTTGATGACTTTGCTAAATTTTCAATAAAGTCCTGCATCAATTGAGTTCTCACTGCTCCGGGTGAAACAGTGTTTACACGTATACCTTTTGAGCCAACTTCGTTCGCCAATGCTTTACTGTATGCATTTAATGCCGCTTTGGCTACAGAATAAGTCATTGTAATATCCCAAATCGGCTGTTGTGCAACATAAGTGGAAATGTTGATAATTACACCACTTTGCTGTTCAATCATAGTCGGCAATAATGCTTTGTTAATACGGACGGCGGACATCAAGTTCAATTGTAATTCATTGTTCCAATGCTCGTCCGAAAGTGTGCTGAAACCGCCACCAGGTCCCAGATTACCTCCAGCATTATTCACGATAATGTCGATTTTTCCATATTTATCCAAAATTTCTTTTGCGACGATGTTTGCACTTTCGGGTTGAGCAAGATCGGCAGCAATAAAATAATACCCGTTTGGATTTTCCGTCGGTTCGGTTCTGGCAGTTACAATAATTTGAGCGCCTCCGTCGCCTAATTTGTCCGCAATCGCTTTTCCGATACCTTTTGTACCGCCTGTTACCAAGGCAATCTGTCCTTCTAAAAAACTGTTCATAATGAATACTTGAATTGAATGTTTATATTAATTTTGAAACGTTTGTTTTAAAATAAGTCAAAAAAATTTAACACCTTAATTGGCGAATGATAAAATCTGCCATATTTAAAATTTTATTTCGATCTTGATGTAAAATGAATGAATTGTACCAACCGATAAATGTACTAACAAGATAATCCGCAACAGTATCTGCGTTCTCGTTTTGACCAATCTGATGCTGGCTTTGTGCTTTTTCTACTAAATCTTTCAAAAACCGGTGTGTAAAATTATCATAGGATGTTATGATCGCCTGTATTTCCGGGTCGTCCCCTTCTATTTCAAAAGTTGCCTTTACGCACAGGCAGCTGTTCGGTTCAGTCGTAATGATGTCTGCTGCATCTTTAATAAAGCTTTCAAGAGCCTGGATCGGCGAGGCGAAACTTATATAACGCTGCTCAACCGCATCAATTCGCATTTTTATATAATGCTTGATACACCTAACAAACAAGCGATGTTTATCGCCTATTGTGTTATAAAGACTGCTACTATTAATTTGCATAGCATCAGTTAAGTCGCGCATAGAAGTAGCCGCATAACCTTTTTTCCAGAAGACTTCCATTGCCTTCTGTATGGCTTGTTCTTCATCAAATTCTATCAATCTTGCCATGATGAAACAAAGATAAAATATTTTTGAAACAATTGTTTTAAAATTTAAAGAATTTCTGCTGGATGCAATCATAACTTCAGGCTATTTTTTGTGGCTAATGTCATTGGGTTCTCATGGTCTCTTCTATTCGGCCTGAGAGCTATTCGCATGCCATTCAAAATGAGACAATATGTCTGAACTTTGATAAGATCTTGTAAGATCCGGTGATCCCTTTTATCTAATTTTAGCAGCTCACTAATGGCCGATATTAGTTTCTATTCCCAAAATCAATGAATAACAATAATCTTTTCACAAAACCCCATTACCCTATATTAGACGGTTTACGAGGCATTGCAGCCATAATTGTAGTTACTTTTCACTTGAGCGAACCCCTGTCGACCGGAAATCTGGACAACCTTGTGAACCATGGTTATCTGGCCGTTGATTTTTTCTTTCTGTTATCAGGTTTTGTGATCGGCTATGCTTATGACGATCGTTGGCATAAAATGACGCTCGGAAGCTTCTTAAAACGTCGGGTCGAACGACTTCACCCTTTGGTAATTCTGGGAATGACCCTCGGAGCGATCGGATTCTATTTTACCGATTCGGCAATCTGGCCACTTATCCATACGGTTCCCTTGTGGAAGTTACTTCTGGTCATGCTGATAGGATATACAATATTACCGGTACCATTAGCTCTCGATATTCGAGGTTGGGAGGAAATGCATCCGCTCAACAGTGTCGGTTGGTCTTTATTTTTTGAATATATTGCTAACATCCTTTATGCCACGATAGTAAGAAAATTCTCAAATAAGGCATTAGCGGTTTTTGTTTTCATAGCAGCAGTAGCACTTGCTCATTTTGCTATTACCAGCCCCAAAGGTGATGTAAGCGGCGGCTGGACGTTGAATGCCGAACACATGCGCATCGGGATTACCCGAACAATATATCCCTTTTTTGCAGGCTTGTTACTTTCCCGTGTAGCGAAATTAACCCGCATCCGGAACGCCTTTACATGGTGCAGTATTTTAGTAGCCACGGTACTGTATATGCCACGGATTGGTGGCGCGGAACATCTTTGGCTGAACGGTGTTTATGAATCTGTATGTATCATCTTCGTTTTTCCCCTTATTGTATATCTGGGTGCTAGTGGCATTGTTTCTACAAAAACGGAACGTAAGCTATGTAAATTTCTTGGCGACATCTCGTATCCACTTTATCTGGTGCATTATCCCTTTGTTTACTTTTATGTTGCTTGGATCAGTAACAATAAGGGGGTAACCATTCTACAGGCCTGGCCATACGCCTTACTTATTTTATGCGGCTCCATCGTTTTGGCTTATGTCGCCCTGAAATGGTATGACGAGCCTGTGCGGAAATGGTTGAGAAAAAAACTTGGTTAAGTACTATAAATGTAGTTATTCTTAAAGTTTATTCATTTCTTAAAGCGTGTATCGGATTGGCAAAAGCGGTTTTTAAGCAATGCCAAATAACCGTTGTAAAAGCGATAATGAAGGTGATCAGTAATGATATAGCAAATGTCCACCAACTGATTGGACTCTTATAGGCAAAATTTTCAAGCCATTGATGAATAAAATACCAAGTTAGCGGCCAGGCGATCACATTGCCGATAATAACCATCAATAGTACATCTACCGATAAAAGCGTTACCAAGTTTTGGATGCTTGCACCTATTATTTTGCGAATTCCAATTTCTTTCGTCCGAATTTCAGCTGTATAACCAATAAGGCCTAATAGCCCCAAACACGAGATTATGATTCCAAGCAATGTAAATGCCAACACAATAGATGTCATTGTATTTTCCTTCTTGTAAAGAGAATTCACCTTTTCATCTAAAAAAGTGTAGGAGAATAAGGTGTTGGGAGCTATTTGCCTCACTTTCTTTTGAAGGAAAGCAAGCGTACTTTCGACGTTTCCTCCCCTTATTTTAATGAGCATGGTACCTGTTTTTTGAGGTGCATATTCCAATACAAGCGGTTCAATTTGATGGTGTAAGGATTCAAAATTAAAGTCTTTAATAACACCCACAATATTGCCTTGTCTTTCAATTGTGTGATTCGTGAGCGACTGGTTAACCGGGTTTTCGAGTTCAAGTTTCGCTACGGCTTGTTCGTTGAGAATAAAAGCACTTGAGTCACCAAATGCTTTTGAAAAGTTTCGACCTTCTTTCAACGTAATATTAAGAGCGTTCAAAAAATTATCATCTACGCGAACGACTTTTAAAGTTCCAAAGTCCTTATTTTCCGGGTTTTTAGTAGGAGCAATAAACTCAACGCTCAGGGGGTCGCCGATTATGTTTGCTGTTCTGGCGACGGATAGAATATTTGGATTAGCGAGAAACTCAGTTTGTAATAACGAAGAGTTACTTTCTAAGGTCTTTTTAAAATCTCCGTATAATTTGGCCACAATGACTTGGTCTTTATCAAATCCCAATTCTTTGTTTCTAAAATATTGCATTTGTTGATAAATCAATAAAGTTGAAGTAATCAACAAGCCTGCTATGATAAATTGAAATACAACAAGAGACTTCCTGACGTATACTGCCGTTGTATTTGGTGTTTTAATCGATTTCAAAGCTTTTACCGGTAGGAAAGAAGACGCAAACAAAGAGGGAAATAATCCTGAAATTAAGGTGATTGTAAAAAGGATCGCTAGTATAATTGATAAATTTCCGTGTTGCATGATATCCGAAAGCGTATTGGATTTGCCCGTTAATTGGTTATAAAATGGAAGGATCAGCCAATATAACACAACAGCTAGCAGGGTAGAAATGAAGGTGAGTAAGAAGGCCTCTAACAGAAACTGCAGAATGAGCTGTTTTCGGCTAGCGCCTACAATTTTTCTGACGCCGACTTCTTTTAAGCGCTTTAATGCTTGTGTGGTGAATAAATTAATGAAATTGACACAGGCCATAAGCAAAACAAGCGCTTCAATAGCAATAAAAATATAGATATAAGTCATGCTACCGTTTGGGCTCAATTCTTGCGCTAAATTCGATTTAAGATGAATATCAGTGAGTGCTTGTACCCGAGCACTCTGTGCAAATTCCGCTATTTGTTCATCACTAGCCTCTCCTTTTAGGTAGTTTACATAAAATTGCGTCAAGTCTCGCTTAATACGTTTAATAGACTCCTTATGGTTAAGCTGCACATAGGTCCACCCAAACATCCATCCCTTGCTTTGCGTCCATCCTGGATAAGTTTTTTCAACAAGCGACATAAAAGTGGGCATGGAGACAAGAAAATCAAACTTAAGATGGGTGTTTTCGGGTAAGTCATCTATCACCGCTTTAACCCGAAAAGCTTCCTCGTCCTGAAAGATCAATTGTTCTCCTAAAGGGTTCTTTTTACCAAACAGCTTTTTAGCAACAGATTTGGTTAGTACGATCGTGGAAGGTTCTTTCAATGCTTGAAAAGCATTTCCGATAATGCTGTTTAAATCAAACATATGGACTGTGGAACTATCGGTATAGAAACCCTCTATTTCCATCTGGTTGTTATCATTTGTGCGCGCGACGTTAGTTCCGGCCTGTGCGAAGCGTGTTGTTCGCTCTATTTCAGGGAAATAATTTTTTAATCCCTCAGCTAAAGGTGGAGCGGATTTAGACCATTCCGTATATACCATTCTGTAAATACGGTCGTGTTTTGGGAATGATTTGTCATAATTGAGCTCCTCTTTAATATATAATGTTAAAAATAGCGTACATACGATGCCCAAGGCTAGCCCCAGCAGGTTGAACAGACTGTTAGCTTTATATCGAAATATATTTCGCCAAGCGATTTTGAAATAATTTTTCAGCATAATCTCTGTATTTAATAACGCTTTAGTTATCTGGATAATAATTGGTATGTTTTAGATCATTAGTCTTATTGTCCAATATATACAGTATTGGTTAAATTCAATTATTCAATAAATACCTTACCAAAATACTTCCATAAAACTAAGTGATTGTAAATCATATTTTTATGCTTAAATAAAATAAAAGTCCTGTGCGAAATCGGACGCATACTGTTCGGTTTCGCACAGGATTTCCTTAACCCCACAAAGCTGTTCGCTGTTCCATTCCCAATATCGACCGTTTTGCTATCAATTATACTGACTCGCATTAGCATTGCTTTCCCGCTCTCAAACTCAAATTATTCATTAGACGGAATAGTTGAGATCTCCTTCTTACTTATTATCAAGTTGTTCGGCCAATCCTATGAGAAGTCCTTCCGGTCCGCGGATATAGCACAGTCTATAGCTGTTTTCATACTGGACTACTTCGCCGACAAGCTCAGCGCCGTGCCGTCGTAGCCTAATGAGTAATTCATCGATGTCGTCTACGGTAAACATAGCCCGTAAATAACCAAATGCGTTCACAGGAGCGGTCCGATGGTCGGAGATGACGGCTGGTCTGAGAAAACGTGAAATTTCAAGGCGGCTATGACCGTCAGGTGTGACCATCACGGCAACCTCTACATGCTGGTTGCCAAGTCCCGTAATGCGGCCTGCCCATTCCCCTTCAATCGTGGCTCGCCCTTCGAGCTCTAAGCCAAGCTCTTCGAAGAATGAAATGGTCTCATCGAGGGATTCTACCACAATGCCGATATTATCCATCCGCAGTAATTTACTTTTTGCCATAATAATCTTTTTATAAGTCAAATGATGATCGGGTGATTTCGTAGCTTTCTTTCAGAGAAACATCCCCGGTCGAACAAAAACGAATTTAGATAAAAGAAGCAAAATAGATCTAAGCCAAAAAATCGATAAGGCGTTTCTTGTTATAATTAACAACCTCATTCGGTTTATATTTGCTTTTACCCGTTCTTCGGTGCCGATGTCGTCGATTCCCGTAAAACAATTATATAACCGGAGATAGAAACTTCTACATCATTAGAATGATATTTGGCTGTACCATCAAGTAGCGCATTTTAAGGTTTGCGTCGCAATCGTTCATAGACTAATAAATCCTTTAAGATTTTTCAAATGAACAAGCTGGCTTCGAACTAGTTACTCCTTAGAAAAAACATCGTAGATCCATAAGCCAACGGCCGCTAAGATTCCATATAATAAAGTGAAAAAGGTTGGCATGACGATTACCACCAAAAATTCTTTTCGCACAGAAATAGTCCATACAAAAAGCGATATCCAAAGGACAACTCCAATAACGAGAAGAAGACGTCTGATTCCGGGTGGAGGTAGGTTAAATTTGGCTTTCATAAGGTTTTTATCTAAGATAGCCATAAAACAACCTAAATATGGTATACAATTTAATATGAAAACTTGAGAAATATTATATATTGAAAGATGACTAATGCGATTAAAACAAAGTTCACGATAGAACCTGTCAGACAATTTGTAAAGAGTTTTTAATAGAGATAGGTACAATAAGGCTTAATGAACGCGATATCATACTATCTGTCCGAGCTGCAGGAGAAGGTTGTGACGTAGTCATGGTCCTTGAGTGACAACAACATGCCTGTTCCAGCACCATAACCAAGGTGTTCGATAAAGCAACATCCTGAATCACGCAAGATGTTGCTTTTGTTTGTCCTATCATTACATCTGATTAAAGCAAATACGCAACGTGTCGTTTTACTTAAAGATGAATTTTTTATCGTATTAAAATCAACACGCGTCCTCTTTGATAGCAGTAGGTTGAGAAATACGAGAAAATCAAGTTGCCGGTTTGCTATAAGCTAATTCGCTTACTTTGTTAAGGTCAATAACAATTCATCCAACTGCTGAAAATCTACGGTCATTCCTTCTTTAAAGCCCATCTCAATTTCCGTTTCGAGATCGGCAAGTGAATCATAGGTCAGTAACATGTCTACACGGACCTTATCACCCACTTCTATAAAATTGTTCTCCCATAAATTTACGGGAAATGCAGGATTTATCGTGCCGTTTTCATCACTGAATCCGCCTTTCGACGCAAATGATTTTTCTGTTACAATAGAAATGAAATTCGTTCTAGCGTAATGCCTTTCGCCTTCAGGACTTACCATAGCGTAAAGCCAAAAGCCACCTACCCGAAAATCCATCGTCTTCGTTTCGGCCCTCCAAGGTTGTGGTCCCCACCATTGGTCGAGTAATTCCGGGGTTGTCCACGCTTGCCAGACTAATTTTAAGCTGGCATTAAATTCACGTTTGATTTCGATTGTCATGTTTTCCTTGTTGACGGTGAAGTCAAATAATAAATTGCTGTTCATGATTTCCATTTTTATGTTCAAAATATTTTTTGCGTCGTTCAAAATCTATTAAATCCATCTTTTTTAACTCTTTCACACACTCCGAATGAGGTCAATCAGCACTTTTACCGCTCTCGTCATTTGTGCTCAGTTGTTTCTGTTTTCCATCGGTTACTTATTTTGCATTTTTGCCAATAATTTATCGAGATTATCAAAGCGGTTTTCCCAGATTTTTCGGAAGTGTTCCAGCCATTTGTCTATTTCTTTCATTTTATCAATCTCAAGCTGATAATAGATTTCTCTGCCTCTTTGTTCATGTTTTATGAGTTCGCATTCTGTCAAGATGCGCAGGTGCTTGGAAACCGACTGGCGAGTTGTGTCGAAATGCTCGGCAATCGCATTAGGTGTCATGGCCTGTATGGCAATTAACGTTATGATAGCCCTTCTTGTTGGGTCGGCTATAGCTTGGAAAACATCCCTTCTCATTTTTTTATTAAATTAAGAAACCAATTGGTTGCAAATATATGTGCAACTTTTCGGTTTCGCAAATTTTCTTTCAACTTTTTATCCGGTCTTTTTAACAGATATTTTGCAAGCTCCTTTTCTTAAGTAGGTAGGGTAAGATACAATATACTCCATTCCTGAAACCGAACATAGCAATCGGGGGCCTTTCGGTCTGTTTCGATTTCTCCTGATTATTGTAGTAGTAAACAAAAGGTAAGCAGACCTTTAAAGGCATCTATCAAGATCAACGCTCAGTATTTCGCTTTAATAAAGCTGAAAGTCATTTCAATACACTATTCAGACACTTCAATTCATTGCATTTAAAAATTTGTTCAAAAGATGCTTGCTTTGCGAAATATATTTCAACAAGACAATCGTTTTATTCAAGAAGTAAATGGTAATTTGGTTTTCTGTCTTTTAAAAATGATGCGCAATCAAGAAGAAACAGTTCATGTAAAAGGAAAAAGTAAGGCAAAGCGGTTTATTCTGGTTGCGTTTACTTTTATTTGTTCATATGTAACTTCGTTCACTATATTTCCCTATGCCTATTGGAAAAGTTATTTCGGCATGCCAATTTTCTCGCTCGTCATTGACGTGTTGATCAATTTAGTATTTTGTTTGGTAATCGTAGAGTTAAGTCTCTTTATCGATCACATATTAAATAAGAAAATATCATGGATAACTCATCCTATAAGGCGCTTACTGGTCCAAACACTATTACACATCTTAGGCACCCTGTTCCTCATCATATGTTTGGTTTTTCTTTATTATGTGTTTGGTAAACAAAATACTAATCAGTCACCTTATGTAGGCCTAAGAGAAGGGTTATATACGGTTATCGCGGTCATACTGTGGGCGCTAATGGTCAGCGGTTTAAACACAGGATATTATTTACTTGTCAATTGGAAGACAGCCACAATGACGGCCGCAGCCTATAAAATAAAAGCTGCAGAGCACAAACAACTAGCAGCTGAGATTGAGCTGCAAGCCTTAAAGTTACAACTTGATCCACATTTTGTATTCAATAACCTGAGCGTGCTTTCAGAATTAATACTAAAAGACCAACAGTTAGGGTACGCCTATACGGAAAATTTTACAAAAGTTTATCGGTATCTATTGGTCAACTCGAAAAAGAAGTTAGTTCCTTTGTCCGAAGAACTTAAATTTCTAGATGCCTATCTCTTTCTTATTCACAATCGCATGGGGAGTGGGAGCGTCTTTCAGATCAATATTGATGAATCGAAGCTTAACATGTTGATTCCACCTATCACACTTCAAATCTTCATCGAAAATGCACTAAAGTATAATCGTACAGAGGAGGAAGATCCCTTGGTCGTCCATATTTATTCCAATGACCAGGACGAGTTGGTGGTATCCAATTCCCTATTGCCTTTGATAAAAAAGCCTCATTCTACAGGCATAGGTTTAAAAAATATCATCAGTCGCTATGCGCTATTGAGCGACAGAGTGCCCTCTGTGGAGCAAAGCGATAAAACTTTTACGGTAAAAGTACCCCTTATCACATGAAGCATACAATAAGAAAAATATTGATCCTCGAGGATGAAAAGCTAAATGCCGAACGAATCCAACGGTTAATGCGCAAAATAAGACCACAAATCGAGATTGTCAATGTCTTGCCCAGCGTTAAAAAGACCGTGGATTGGCTTGCCGACAACGATAATCCTGATTTGATTATCATGGATATTCAACTGGCAGATGGCCTAAGTTTTGAGATTTTTAACCTAACAGACGTGAAATGCCCGGTCATATTTACAACAGCGTACGACGAATATGCAGTTAAGGCATTCAAATATAATAGTGTGGATTATCTGCTCAAACCTATAGAAAAGGATGAGTTGGAAGCTGCCATTCTAAAATTTGAAAACACCGTACAGCAGCCATACCAGCAGTATGCATTAATCGAAGGGTTACTTAACCATATCCAGCCGAAAGTATACCGCGCACGTTTTCTTCTTCCATATCGTGATGGTTATAGGAAGATTCAAGTCGAGGACATTGCTTTTTTTTATGCGCATATGAACGTCAGTTTTGCCAATCTAATGAACGGAGAAAGAGTGGTAGTTCCGCAGACCCTGGAAACATTGGAGCAGGAACTGGATCCGAGGTTTTTTTTTAGGGCGAACCGCCAATACATCATTCACGTCAACTCCATTGAAAAGGTCTATAATTTTTTCAATGGCAAATTAAAGCTTCACATAAAAGACAGTACAGACGAGGTTATCGTAAGTAGAACCAAAGCTCCTTTATTTAAATCGTGGTTAGATTATTAACTAACGATTTCTCCATCGGCTAAGTTACTCCTCGAGGTATCGTTGCGCTTTTACAGTTTGCTGTGTCAATCCGCCACTCTATGCTAAACTTTAATCACTTCACCAAAAAAGTAACCGTTCTCGATGGAGAGGAGGTTTACTTTTGTGCCTTAAGATTAACACAAAATTTAAGAAAAATGAAAAAAGCAATTTTAAGCGTCTTTTTGGGATTCTTCTTTTTTAACATGTCGTATGCACAAAAGTATTTCGGAAAAACCTACACGGCTACAAAAAATGTCGATGAGTTTTATGATCCTGCCGATGTTGAAAAGGAATACACGGTTATGGGGAAAACTGAGCTTGCAAAAGGTTTTCGCTCATTGGAAAAAACACAGCAGAAAATTATCGACTTGGCAAAAGAAAAAGGAGCTGATGGTATCATTTTTTCGATTGAAGAAGAGGTTCTTGGAACCTCCAGTTCAACTGGTGGTAGCGTAAATGAAAAAAAGAAGAACAAAACAACCGTTGTTGGAAGTAGTACCACTATGGATTTAAAAGAAAAGAAAATCAGGGCAACCTTTATAAAATACAAAGAATGATTTGCTGCAACAAAGCCGTTTAGAAAACGGCTTTGTTGTTCTCCGATATAAGGTCGATGAACAGTATGTTGTTTAAGTTGCGAACAATAGGCTTTAGTGGTTCTACCGGAACGGTAGTTACAATAGAAAATGAAATGATGATTATAAGGAAGTGGAAGCCGGTGAGACTTATGATTTTCGTCGAAAAAAGTATTTTTACACCAACATTAGCATATTACTAAAATTAAGATGAGCATGAATTCGACACAAGCAGATTACTGGATAAATCATTTAAGATTAAAACCACACCCAGAAGGAGGATATTACAATGAAGTCTTCCGCTCGGAGCAGCAAGTAACAAGGAAGGGAGAAAGTCAACTAAAAAATTCGTGCACTTCCATCCATTACCTGCTACAAAATGCTGATTTTTCCAGTTTTCATAAACTTCAATCAGACGAAATATGGTACTTTCATGTGGGTTCCCCACTTCACATTCATATCCTCAGACCAGATGGCCAATATGAAAGGAAGGAACTCTCCATTAATGAGACAGGGTCATTATCTGTAATCATCGAAGCTGGGGCATGGTTTGCTGCGGAAATTCCCACCCGCCGCGGTTTTTCTCTTTCAAGCTGCGTGGTTGCTCCAGGTTTTGAATTCTCAGAATTCGAGCTTGGAGAAAAAGATAAGTTAATTGACAGGTATCCTGCTCATACAGAAATTATTGATAGACTTTGTCTAAAATGATTTTCATAAAGTTAATTACCATTGTAAGGAGCCGAAAACTTTCCATCAGTTACGGTTATGTATTCATCACCGCCGGATAGCCTTAATTTTCCCGAAAAGGTTCCTTTTACGCCCCAATCTGTCAAGCTTGTGATGTTAAGTGTAAATTCGGTACCCGTGCTTCTGCCGCCACTATATACAGTGGTCCAAGTCTTTCCATCCTTAGCATGCTGTATATAGTACTGACCATCCAGCTCTGGAGTGCTTCCACCAGCTACCGAATAGGTCTTTTCTTCTGCGCCCTCCGGTAAAACCAAATCAATACCAAAACCGGGAGATGTCGCTGTATTCTCTTCTTCCCAGCCGCTAATTACCACAAAATGTATGGTTTCTTCAGCGGGTTTATCATTGGCATTTGCATGATAGTTAAAACGATGTTCTTTACCATTTAGCTTACAAATCAAGTATTTCTCTGCAGAATCACCAATATCGCCATCGCTTTTATTACAGGCGGACAGTCCAGCAAGTATAAATAGTGTGCATATTATAATGGAGAAGTTCGTTATTTTGTTTGTTTTCATGAAAATACAATTTGGATCCTTTGACTTAGCCCAAAAATAGTTTCTAATAAAAGTAGACGCAATCAATAAAAGCCAGCCTAAGATGAGCCTCGTACATAGATTAATATAAAGCGCAAATCTAAAGCGCAAATCTAAAGAGACATTCTTATTAGATACAATACCCGTAAATAAGTATTTTTAACTAACTATAAATAAGTACTAGATTGATTATAAGTTGATCCATAACAGATATAAAGGCCATGGTAAAACTCACGATTGCCAAAAAGGCAAAAGCAAAATGTTGCTACCAACATAAAAATTTACTTACTAACAGAACAACAGCTATTAAATGAGGTGAACAAAGAATTAGCAATTTTTGAAGGTAGTGATTAAATAAAAGCCTCGATTTTTTTCGGAGCTGTTGTTTGTTATTCTCTAACCTTTCCAACGTCTCGTCGTTGAGCTAATCGGTTCACCTGTTTCAAGTAACGATCGTTACAACTATAACGAACTAACGGAAAAATTAACCAACGGAAGTTCCATACCAAAAGTTTTGCCTAATTTACGGTATTGGAGATTATTTCAAATTGGTTCTCTTGGTCAGGCATTTGAAAGGTGCTCAGATATTTATTTAGGATTGACGTTGTAATTGGAAACGCTGCATTGGCCTCAAATCTTTTATTTCTACTTTTCAGTCTAGCCTTTATCGTTGAAATAGGAGTATTCATGTAAATAAGAAACCATTTTCCGTTGTTATTTTCTACTATTTGTTTAAAGCTATCACGCTTTGCTTTTTGCCAGAAGCTAAAGTCGACAACTACGTTTCGCTTGGATTTCAAGAGTTCTAAAAATTTGACAAACAATGCTTTGTCAGCTGAATCTTGCAGTTTTTCATATTCTTCTTCGGCATAATCTATTCCAAATTTCCCATAGTTATTCCAAATCTCTTCGTCAATGGATAACCTATGAAAATTATAACCCTCTAGCTTCTTTGCGAATGTCGTTTTTCCCGAGCCTGACAGTCCGCACATTAAAACAACTTTTGGCTCATGTTTACAGTTTAGAATGATATTGATTACTTCACTTTCTGTAACTATCATCTTTAACTCCTATTCGATACAATATTCATTATAATGGACACATTTTAATATGTTGCCGGCTCCTCACAAATAAGCCGGCGTCTTTCTTATAAAATTCTAGTCAAAATTAACCAAATCTAACAGAAGATCAGCTTAAATAACTGTTGAGGTTGAGCGGATATCACGCTTTGACTGCCGTTTTTTAAAATAGCCCTCCATTAAAACCAATACCTATTCATCTCGTTTAAGAATCTATTGTCTTCAATAGGATATTTAGAACTCAAAACAGCATCTATCCCACATTTCGGACAGATCGCGGTTTCGCCGTTAATATCATTGATCCATTCGAAAATCTCAGATGGAGGGTATGTCTTTTTACAATAAAAACAGCCACATAATTTGCTGCTTAATATTTCTTGTCTATGCGAAGAACTGCCTTTGTGCGCAATTTTTAAATAACTGATATGATAAGTCTCTTTCATTGATTTCTTTGGAAAGTTATATCAGCTCCTCATAAATCCAATAATTCTCCTCATCATAACATACAAACGTTACTTTAATCTCTGCGCTACTGAAGTTGAGAAATTCCTTGACGGTATCAATTGCGATTTCGGCAGCCCGATCTTTGGGAAATCGATAGACACCTGTACTAATATTCGGAAAAGCGATCGACTGGAGCTGATGTTCAACCGCTAATGCCAAACTGCTTCTGTAAGCTGAGGCGAGCAGCGCTTCTTCATTGTTTTTGCCCCCATTCCAAGTTGGACCTACTGTATGAATCACAAATTTCGCCGGGAGATTACCACCCGTAGTGATAACGGCTTCGCCCACCATACAGCCTCCTTATTTTGCACGGATGCGCTGGCATTCTTCCAATATCGCTGGGCCACCCGCACGATGGATAGCTCCGTCAACGCCACCACCACCGAGCAAGGATGAATTAGCCGCGTTTACAATGGCATCCACCTCAAGTTTTGTAATATCTCCTTTTAAAAGCTCTATCATATATATACAAAGGTGCTATTATTTTGTATACTTAATTATTTATTAAAGAAGTCCTTTTTGTAGTAAACCATTTTCTTTTTAAAAAGTTGATATATTTCTATGAAGAAGCCTTCATCAACTCTTCATAAGTAATCTCTCCTAAGGTAGATCTTTGCAGCGCTACCGCTAAAGTATTTACCCTGTTATGGCGCTCTCGGCAATAGTGCAAATATGCAAAGCAAGCTCGAAAGATGGATATGAAATATGACTTTGACGAAAGCCGAATCCGTATTGAATATGCTAGTTCGATCGGAAAACTCGAACAAGAGGCCAGATTAAATAGGGTAGGACTATGGCATGACCATAATCCCATTGCACCGTGGAAATGGCGTAAGCCGAAAACAGTAGTTGGTAATCCTAATTAAACAAAGCGACATGGATCTTATTCTTTTACACCCCACTCTTTTGGTGCTACAAATCCCTTTCTGCCCTGCCCATAGGGAGGAACTTGTTTCGAACTTTTGATCGAATTATACATTTCTAATTTTGTTTTTAAATCTTTATAAATAGCGGTTTCTGTATCTTTTAAATCTTTTATTTCCCCTATATCTCGGGATATATTAAATAAAACATCCTTTTGTAATTTCATTCTTGAGTTGTTACCAGCTTCTATTAATTTCCAATTACTGTTTACCAGCGCTCCCTCCCCAAGGTAAAAATCTCGCTGTATGCCTGATTTGCTTCCATTTAATACCGGGTATATGCTTATTCCGTCCAGCGGGTTCTCGGGTGCTTCTGTAATTCCGGCTATATCCAGCAAGGTTGGTAAAACGTCTACATACCCGGTTACGTGCTCCATAGTCTTTCCTCCTTTTAACTTTGCAGGCCATTTTATAATGGCCGGTGCCCTTACGCCGCCTTCCCATTCGGTAAATTTAGACCCTTTCAGTTCTCCGGATGACCCGGGAGAATCCGGGGCATACCCGTTGTCACTAAAGAAAAGAACGATGGTGTTATCTTCTATGTTCAATGTTTTCAATATTTCTAAGACCTTCCCAATGTTCCCATCTAAACTCCTGACCATGGCTGCATAAGTTTGCTTTTTAAGATCGTCTTCTCCGCGAGGTTTTAATAGGCCTTCTTCTTTTGCTTGAAACGGCCCATGAGGCGCATTAAAAGCCAAGTACATAAAGAATGGGTTTTCCTCCTGACTGTACTGCCTAATCCTTTTTACCGCCTCATCCGCAAGTAAGTCTGTCGCGTAACCTTCATCATAGCTTGAATTAAAATCATTATGCCAATCTAATTCGCCCTCTCGTTTATGCGTAAAATAATCGATCGCTCCATTTAAATGACCATAGAAATGGGTGAAGCCCCTATGTAAGGGATGATATTTTAAGGAGGCATGTCCCAGATGCCATTTTCCGATAATTGCCCTGTTCTTATAACCTGCTTTAGCCAGATATTCGGGCAAAAAGGTCTCGTCAGTGTTCACGCCAAATTTAGACCAGGGTGGAATAACGGTTTCTCTTAAACCAAACCTGTCCGGATAACGACCGGTCATCAGTCCGGCACGGGTAGGAGAGCAGACTGCCGCCGTATAGAATCGGTTTAAGCGAATTCCGTCTTTTGCTAACTGATCGATTACAGGGGTTTTGATGGTGCCGCCCAGATATCCTAAATCTCCCCATCCCAGATCATCTGCCAGAATAATTAGAATATTAGGTTTTTTCGATTGCGCCATAAGCAGGATGACGTGCATGCATAGCAATACGATTAGTAATGTTATTCTTTTCATATGATCTGACTTAAGCAAATACTATTTCAGTTTTCCTTCTTTATCTACTTTAAAAGTAGAGAAAAGTGGAATGAATTGCTAATTTTAAATAAGAGGAAAAACCGATGAGGAGGCTGCAGAAATCGAGGAGGTATCCGTTGACTTCATTCAAGTCCGTGCAGATTTAGCAAAGAAGAACTGAACAAAATTCCATTAATAGATAAAAAGCCATCTCCTTTACTATCTGCAAGTCGTTTTCGATGGCCTGTATCAACAATAATCGATATTAAAATGTAAAAAAAGAAAACAGATTTGTTGCTTTTATAAGGCAATTAAATTAAATTCGTGTCAACTAACCGATAAAAACCCCGTTAAACTGACTAAAAGATATGTTTTTAAAAGAAATATTCCATTTTTATGTCAGTAAACAAGAAAATGTCGGACATCGATATCTTCCTAAAACTAAAATCGGGCAATACTAAAGCTTTCGAGCTGATTTATCATAAATATTGGTCCGCACTTTTTGATCAAGCCTATAAAAGATTTGCTGACGAAGAAATTGTTAAAGAATTCATACAGGAATTGTTTACAGAATTGTGGCAGAATAGAGAGGTAATACAAATTCATACCTCCCTTTCGTCATATTTACACCAGGCCTTAAAATTTAAAATATACAACTACTACAAATCACAGCAGGTACAAGACCGTTATAGACAATTCATCTATAAGCATCATGGGCCCCATTCAACAAACAATTTAACAGAAGAGCGGATAAATTACATCGACCTACATCAAGCCTTAAAAAAAAGTATTGAAAAATTACCTAATCAAACCAGGCGTGCCTATAAATTAAAGCAGGAAGGCGGGTTAACCTATCCTGAAATTGCTGCTGTTCTAAAAATATCAACCAGTACTGTAGAAAAACATATTATCAAAGCACTTAAAGTAATCAGGAAGGAGCTTAAACACTTCATTTGGCTATTATTTACCATCTTGTTAAAATAATCGAAAAAAAAGTAGAGGTACTATGCCTGTTAAATTTACTATTAATTGTATTTACATCCCGAATGGATCAAAATAACATACATAGAGCAGAAGAAAACCAGATGTCCCGGCGTTTTGAAGCTTGGTATAATGCAGCAGATCACTGTAAAGCATATACCGAAACACTTTCTGCACAAACAAAGCAAGCGCTTGGCAATGATATGTTATTCCAGATCAAAACACGCGCAAATATATCGTCGCCGAAGAAGTATAAACCTTCGAATCAAATGCTTTGGTGTGCCGCTACTGTTATTTTATTATTTGCGGTCTTTGTATTCTTACAAAAAGGTCCTACCATAACATATACAACAGGCTATGGCGAGATCAAAATGATTCATTTACCCGACGGATCGCAAGTAAAATTAAATGGCCATTCCCGTTTATATTATCGTAAAAGAAATTTTAACGCCCACCGGGAAGTTTGGTTAAATGGTGAGGCAAGCTTTGTTGTTGTACATAAGCAAAACAATCAACGGTTTAGCGTACATGTATCCGACAGCACCTCTATTGAGGTCCTAGGCACAGAATTCAATGTGCAAAATAGAAACCAAACTTTGATAGCATTACGCGAAGGTAAAATCAATTTTCGATGTATTAGTAAACAAGACAGTTATAAAATCGAGATGCAACCGGGGCAGCATTTTATGCTGGCTAAAAACAGTCGTGATTATCAGCTGAAAAACGATGTTGCCATCGATGTGTTTTTTCTTTGGCAAAAGCACAAGCTATTACTTAGCAACAGCACACTTAACGAAGTGATTTCCGTATTAAAAGCAACTCAAGGTGTAGAAATCGTCCTAAAAGATGACAGGTTACTAAAGAGAGATGCTTCAGGATCTATGCCCTTAAATGTGGATATTGAAGAGATGATTTCTAACATTGCATTATTATACGATCTGGATATTAAGAGAAAGAATAATCGATTCTTATTTCAGTCTAAGCAACACATTACACACCAATAGGAGTCGATAAAAGCCATCATTATTGCAAAAAGCTACACGCATTTTTGTGCGTAACGGCTCTTTATTGTCTTTTTTTAACATTCAAACCCACAAACATGAGATCATTACTAATCAACATCATTATGCGCTGCTAAGCCAATCGTCTACTTAGCAACAGAACAGGTAAGATTGACCTTGTACTACCCAAATCAGTAATATCTATTTCTGGTTAATGAAACCGTTTTGCCTTTTAACAAACAATCCTAAAACAATTATTATGGCTCGTAAAATTCTAAAAATCATATGTCTAACAATGGTATTGAGTGTGTTTATGCCTCCAAAGCTCATAAAATTGATGGCAGCTAGTTCTGAATCCTTCAGCCCTTCTTTTCAAACGGTGAGTCTCGAGGAGGCTTTAAAAAAGCTGGAAGAAAAGTTCCATGTCTCCATTGCATATCGTAGCGGATTATTAAAAAATAATCAGATCGATATGTCCGTACTTCAGCATGCATCCACTATCGAAGCAGCCTTATCGAGCGCATTAGCAGACCGAAAGCTAAGCTTCAAGAAGAACAATGATCGGTTTTTCGTCATTATCGAAAAAAATATACCGAGCGAGATAGCTGCCGCACAATCAAAGCCGGTAAATGTACAACAGCGAAGCGTACGTGGTGTAGTGACAGACGAGCAGGGGCAACCCATTCCATTTGCAGCAGTGAAAATAAAGGGCACTACCTTGGTAACGAGTACAAACGAAAAAGGCCAATTTGTTATTAATAATTTACCCCCTGATGCAATTTTAATCATTACCTATATGGGATACAGACCAACGGAAGTGCCTGTGTCCGGTAAAGCCGAGGTAAACCTACAAATGGAACCGGTAGCTGCGGAGTTAAATGAGGTAGTGGTAGTAGGTTACGGTGTACAGCGAAAAGAAGAATTTACAGGTTCTGCAACCCGCATAGGAGGAGAAAAACTGGCCGATCAACCCGTTCAAAGTTTCGACCAGGCATTGGCCGGCAGGGCATCGGGTGTCAATATAGCGCAACCTAATGGTGTATTAAACAATGCTCCCGTTATCCGTATCAGAGGTGTTAACTCCATTTCTCAAAGTTCTTATCCACTTATTGTGGTGGATGGAATTCCGATCAATGCAGGAGAAAGTGTCTCATCGAATGCCAATGTTACTAATAACCCTTTAGGAGATATCAATCCGGCGGATATCGAATCGGTTAATATATTAAAAGATGCGGCCTCCACTTCCATTTATGGTTCCAGAGGTGCCGCAGGTGTCATGATCATTACCACTAAAAGAGGTAAAACCGGCAAGGCACGCGTAAATTATGAGGGATGGACGGGCATATCCAACCCGGTAAGACTGCCAACAATGCTTAATGCTGCTCAATTTATGGAGATAAAAAACGAAGCTGTACTGAATTCAAAGATTTTAAGTGGGAACGCTGATAACGACAATGTCGCGAGTGCGTATTTCTTCCCCACTTATAAGGAGGATGGATCATTAGTGGACACACGCTGGTATGATGAAACTTATCGCACCGGTTTTTCCCATAATCATAGTCTTAATGTGACCGGGGGTTCAGAGGATACCAAATATTTCTTTTCTACCAATTACTCAGATCAAAAAGGCTTTATCCGAAATAACGAATTTGACAGAATTGGCGTGCGTTTCAATGTAGATCATAATTTAACGAACTGGTTAAAACTAACAGGAGGAGCTAATTATACGCGCAGTAATAATCAATCTCCCAACACGGGATCACTCCGGGGAAACGCTTTCTTACTCACCGGTATTGCTCGTTTAGCTTGGCTAACGGCTCCCAATGTTAGTCCGTATAATCCCGATGGCACTTACAATATAGCTAGCAGTACCAATTCGATGGGGATGGGAAACAATACAGTAGTTAGTAATTTCTATAATCCTACCGCCTTATTGGGTTTGAACCGATACGATGCACAGAATGATCATATTATTGGAAATGTGGGAGCTACGGTAACCTTGTTGAAAGGCTTAGATTTCAAAACAAGTTATGCATTGGATTGGACTAAAGTGGAAAACAAAACATTCGAAAGTGCCCTACACGGACCAGGTTTTACCCCTCAAGGTAATGCTGTCAACACAATTAACAATATCAACACCTGGAATTGGAGCAATACGATGTCCTTCAGGAGAGCTTTTGGTCAGCACAACCTTTCCTTATTAGGTGGCTATGAAGTGCAGCATTTTTATTTCAATCGATGGGGTGCTACCCGTACACAGGTATCCGATGAGTATTATGAAAATTTTGAGGGAAGCTATGGACGTATTATACCCTTTGGAAGTATGCTAGATGCCGAATCTTCGTTGATCTCTTATATTTCGAGGATAAACTATGATTTCGACAAGCGTTATTTTTTAACGATCAACTTCCGAAGAGATGGTAATTCCATACTCGGAGAAAAAACAAAATTCGGAAATTTCGGCGGGGCTTCCATTGGCTGGACACTTTCAGAGGAGAATTTCTATAAAGGGTCTTCTCTAGCGGAAACCTTAAACAGTATAAAATTGCGTGGTAGTTGGGGGCGGGTAGGAAATGCCAATAATCCAAACAAGTTTGCCTCGCTCAATCTTTATGAATCGGCCCTGTATGGAGATGCGCCTATGTTGAACTACTATCAAGCCGGAAATAGCGGTTTGGAGTGGGAAACCAGTGATCAGACCAATATTGGGGCGGACTTAGGTTTTTTCAACGACCGTTTGCAAGTAGAAATGACTTATTTCTATAATAACGTAAATGGATTAATTCTCAATGCTCCGCAAACGCCGTCGAAAGGAATACCCAATAACGGCATTATGTTAAATGTTGGCTCTATGTACAATCGCGGATTTGAATTCACCTTCAATGCCCGTGTTTTAGAACAAAACGGTTTTACCTGGAATTCATCGTTTAACTTTACAACGATTAAAAACCGCGTTACAGCCCTAGCAGAAGGTAATGCCGACATCGTTGGCTCTACCAGTACGGCGGCAGAAGCCACTAATATTACCCGGGTTGGCTATTCCGTTGGAAGTTTATATGGAGCCAAAACGGATGGTGTAAATCCCGAAACAGGACAGCGTATTTTCATCAACCGCGCCGGCGAGCGGGTGCAATATAGTCATGCGGTGGCTGCGGGCGAAAGCAGATGGACCTATCTGGACGGTTCACCTGCTCAGGCAATTTCGGGCGCCGACTATTACCTGCTGGGAAATGCCCTTCCAACCTGGTATGGTGGGTTTGACAACACACTTCAGTATAAAAACTTTGACCTCAACTTAAGTTTTGTATATTCCGGTGGTAATTATATCCAAAATGGCACCAAAGCTACCCTTCGCGATCAGCGCTTCTGGAATAATTACACCGAAATCTATGATCGGTGGACAAGCCCGGGCCAGCAGACAGATATCCCGCGCCTCGTGTATGGCGATGTTATTTCAAACGGCTCATCTTATCCCATATCAGAAAATGTGGAAAAAGCAGATTTTCTCAGGTTGCAAACCGCGTCATTGGGCTATCGGCTTCCGACAAAACTGCTGGGCAAATCCGGCATTAGTTCGGTGCGTTTTTATGGTCAGGTGTTCAACGCATTCATCATTACAGGCTACAGTGGTTCAGACCCGGCACTTTCTTCCAATGGTAACGACAATTTAACGCCGGGCGTTGATAAAAATTCTGTACCACAGGCACGCACTTTCACACTGGGTGTCAATGTAGGCTTCTAGCAAGACTCATTTTAAAAAAAGCGATAAAATTATAGGTTATGAACAATAAAAAATATAAGACTTTAAAACAGGGTATTCAATCAATCATGATTACCGTGCTATGCTTTGTTTCTTGCAGCGAGAAGGAATACCTGCATCCGGATCCCACTACTTATATTCCGCAAGAACAAACATTTGACACCCCTGAACGTGTTCTGGCTTTGGTAAATGGATTATATCGGGGTATGAAAGACCAGCAATTTTATGGCGGTCGTTATTACATTTACTGCGAAGTACGAGGTGAAGAATATATTAATAGAACCGCCAATCTTTTTACGGCTTTTGATTCCTGGAATCATACCTTAAATGCCGGTTCCAACGAAGTGCAAAACCTCTGGGCTGCAGCATATCGTACCATTAATTTATGCAATGTTTTTTTACAGGGATTAGTTGACAATGCAGATAAAGTAGATCCCGAAGCAGCTACTGCATACGCTGCCGAAGCTAAATTTGTGCGGGCAGTTTCTTATTTCGCCCTGGTAACCCTATACGCAAGACCTTATATCGAGAACAATGGCAATGCGCCGGGTTTACCCTTACGTCTACTGGCCGAAACTTCCTCGGCCAACAATTCATTAGCCCGCAGTACAGTAGCCGAAGTATATGCACAAATACTAAAAGATCTCGATGAAGCCGAAACGGGCCTGCCGTTATCCTATGGTACGCCTCTACTCAATACCACGCGCGCTCACCGCAACACGGCCATTGCTTTCAAAACGCGTGTTTACCTTACGATGGGAAATTACAGTATGGTGATACAAGAAGCGCAGAAAATCGTTTCGGCCAATGCACCGTACCGAGCCGAAACAGGTGTTGCCCATGCGCTACAAGACGACGCTACTATTCCTTTTTTATCAAATAATTATACCACAACAGAGTCTATCTTTAGTATGCCCATGACTGATTTAGATTCTACCACCGGTCAATCGTCCATAGGATACAATCTCAATACCTCGCCAGGAAATTCGGAGTATAATTTAAACCCACTGGGCATCATTGCTGACACGGAGTGGCGCGAAAACGATCAATGCCGACTGTTCATTACCGGTGGAGCTACCAAGTATCTCAAAAAATACAGCAAGCCTTCTCCATTTTTAGATTATATTCCTGTGATCCGATACGCCGAAGTGTTACTTAATTATGCCGAGGCGGCAGCGCATGTGGAAGATCTTGATAAAGCACGCGATCTGCTGACATATGTTAGAAACCGAGCTGATGCATCTTATCAGTTCCCAACAAGTGCCATCAATAATGTAGACGCTCTGATCCAAACGATTTTACATGAACGCCGAATTGAGTTTTTAGGCGAAGGATTGCGTTCTAATGATCTGTTGCGTACTTTGCAGACTATTCCTGCAAAGGGCACTGCTCCAGCTGTTTCACCAACAGAAGAAGCCTATATTTTTCCCTTGCCCAATTCAGAACTATTAACTAACAAAGATTTATAAACAAGAAGAACATGATGTGTCTAAAAAAAACGATTACAAGGTGTTTCCTGATAACGTTGTCCCTTATCGGTGGATTGCTACCCTACCAAACCCTTCGGGCACAGAAATCGATAGCTACTCCCGTTGTAACAGGAAGTATCTTCGATTTCATCAAAAATCTAAAAGCGTACCCCGGTTATTTTAATTTCTATTATGATGAAAAAAATGATAAGATTTATCTGGAAATAGACAAGCTAGGGACTGAATTTTTGTATTACACCTCGCTTACCGATGGGGTAGGTTCCGGCGGGCCGGAAAGGGGACAGGCAACAGCAGTTATTGCTAAATTTATCCAAGTAGGTCAGAAGATCTTGCTGGTAGAGCCCAACTATGCTTACCGGGCGATAACTGATAATAAAGACGAGCAAAAAGCCGTAGAAAACGCCTTTGCTCAGTCCGTTATCTGGTCATTCAAAGTGTTGGCGGTAGGGCAGGGGAAAGTACTCATTGACCTGAGCCCGTTCTTGGTACGAGATAGTCAGAAGATAGCTTCCAGTATTGGGCGTAACAACCTTCCCGGTCTCCATATTGGTGCTTCACAACAGATGGGCCCGGCTTATAATTTTGATGAAAGCAGATCGGCCATCTATTTAGACAATACTAAAAACTTTCCAAAAAACACAGAATTCGAAGCCATCATCACTTTTACAGGAGGCAGCATCCAGGGCAGAGGTTGGGGGATGGGCCCCGGTATCGCGCCGGACCCCAATGCAGTTACCGTGAAGATGCATCAATCATTCGTGGAGCTGCCCGAAGCTGGCTATAAGCCCCGTAAATTTGATCCGCGCTCCGGTTTTAATATGTATAGCTACATGGATTTTTCCGCTTCCATGAAAGAACCCATCGTTAAACGTTTTACTCGTAGGCAACGCCTGGAAAAAAAAGATCCTACGGCTGCGCTCAGTGAACCGGTAAAACCGATCGTTTACTATGTTGACCGTGGTGCGCCCGCACTGATCAAGAAAGCGCTCATCGAAGGCGGTTCCTGGTGGAATCAAGCTTTCGAGGCGGCCGGATATAAGAATGCCTTTCAGATCAAAGAGCTACCGGAAGGTGCTGATCCCATGGATATTCGATATAACATCGTCAATTGGATTAACCGTACCGGAAACCCCAGGGCTTTTTCAACCGGTATGTCCCATATAGACCCCCGTACCGGTGAAATTATTAAAGGCGTAGTGACATTGGGGGCAGACAGGCACCGGCAAGATTACCTGATTGTGGAGGGGCTTTTGCAGCAATATGAAGATGGAAAAGAAGTAAATGATGATATGCAGAACTTTGCGCTCGCGCGTATTCGTCAACTTTCCGCTCATGAGATTGGTCACACCCTTGGCTTATATCATAATTTTACTTCCAGCACGAAAAACAGGGCTTCGGTAATGGATTATCCCTTCCCTCGCTTTAGCATGGACAACCAAGGTAAAATAAATGTAGTAGATGCCTATGCCGTAGGTATAGGTGAGTGGGATAAGCGTGCCATTATCTGGGGATACCAAGACTTCCCCGAAGGAACCGATGAAAACAAGGCCCTCGATGATATTATGAAAGAAACCCTCGCTCAAGGGCATATCTTCATTCCCGATATCGGCGGTTATGTCCATCCCATCGCCAATCAATGGGATGAAGGTACCAATGCACCTAACGAGTTAAAACGCCTGTTGCAAATCAGGAATCGACTATTACAAAATTTTTCAGAGAAAGCCATTCCCGAAGATGCACCCATGGCCACCTTGGAAGAAGTATTGGTGCCTATCTATCTCCTGCACCGTTATCAGATAGAAGCCGCAGCCAAGTCTTTAGGTGGTTTGTATTTTACCCATGCCCTAAAGAATGACGGACAGGTTATTACCAAACTCATTGAACCCCAAGAACAATGGAAGGCCTTTGATGCCTTAATCAGCACAATCCAGGCAGACGCACTCTCACTGCCAGAGCAGCTAATACAGAAAATCCCGCCCCGGCCTTCGGGATATCCACAGACCCGTGAAGTCTTTAACCGTTATACAGGCCCCACTTTTGATCCTATCGCCGCGGCAGAGACAGTGGCCAGCACAACGCTTGGTCATCTATTAGATCCTGCGCGGGCAGCCAGGTTAATTGAGTACCAAGGCAGAGACGATAAACAACCCGGTTTTATTCCCATGGTCGAAAAACTTTTAGAGCTCACTTGGAAGAAACCCCTCGTTGGCGGCTATAAGGGAGCATTACAAGCCATGGTAAATAATGTTACGTTGCAGTATTTGCTACAGTTAGCAGCCGGTAAGGAGACGTCCACCGTGGTGAAAGGGCAAGCTATTTATTTGATCGAGAACCTAGCCACCTGGATGCAAGATCATCTCGGCAATGCATCACCGGCTTACGCCTCTAATTTACACTTTGGTTTAACTCAAATTAAATCTTTCCGGGAAAATCCTTCAAAATTTGAAATCGAAGCCCCTATGCAAATGCCTCCCGGTGCTCCCATAGGAACTCCGTCGCTTCATTTTATAGACCAAATGTGTTCATTCAATTAAACGCTCAACATGAAGAAACATCAAATTAGCAACCTTCTATTCATCAGTGTAGTATTCTATATAATACAAGTTGCATGTGTGCCTCCACTTTTCGCTCAAAAAATCAATGCCAAGAAATTAGCTACTTTAAAAAAAGAGCTTATTCTTGAAATTGATAAAGAACAGAAAAAGAGCCAGGAAATGGTAGATATGGTTTTTAGTTTCGGCGAATTGGGTTTTCAGGAAGAAGAAACATCCCGCTATCTAACCAGGATTCTAAAGGAAAACGGTTTTTCCATCGAGCAGGGCATTTCCGGTGTTCCAACAGCCTGGTTAGCGAGATGGGGAAACGGTAAGCCCGTTATCGCTATTGGCAGTGACATTGATTGCATACCCAAAGCCTCGCAAAAGCCGGGAGTAGCCTTTCATGCTCCCCTAGTGGAGGGGGCGCCCGGGCATGGCGAAGGTCATAATTCGGGTGTTCCTTTAAATATTACTGCTGCACTGGCCCTAAAAAAGATAATGGAACGCGAACACATCAGCGGTACCTTGGTCTTATGGCCAGGTGTTGCAGAAGAGCAATTGGGTACAAAAGCTTATTATGTACGTGACGGTTATTTTAAAGATATTGACGCTTGTATCTTCACCCATGTAGCAAACAACTTGGGGGTATCCTATGGCGACAGCGGCGGGAACGGCATGATTTCCGTTAAGTTCAATTTCGAGGGCGAAGCAGCCCATTCCGGTGGTGCCCCTTGGCGTGGAAAAAGTGCTTTAGACGCCGTAGAACTCATGAATGCAGGTTGGAATTACCACCGCGAACATATGGAGCCCACACAGCGTTCTCATTACGTGATAACCGATGGCGGCGATCAGCCAAATGTAGTTCCATCTAAAGCATCGGTATGGTATTATTTTAGGGAGAAGACCTATCCAAAGATCATGCAAATGTATGAAGATGGCATTCGGATCGCTGAGGGTGCCGCTAAAATGACCAATACTAAGATGACTTATGAAGTGTTAGGAAGCGCCTGGCCCGGACATTTCAATCAAGCAATTGCCGAAACCATGTACAAGAACATTCAGGCAGTGGGTTTACCTACATGGAGCGCCCAGGATCAACAACTCGCCAAAGCGATACAAAAGGAACTTCATGTTAAAGACGAAGGAATGAACGTAGAATTAAGTAAACTCGGTATTCCCAATGCCAATCCATCCCTCATGGGCGGTGGGTCTGATGATATTGCTGATATTGCCTGGAACGTGCCAACCGTAGTGTTACGTTATCCCTCCAACATTCCTGGTTTACCAGGCCATCATTGGGCTAATGCCATTGCCATGGCAACACCTATTGCACATAAAGGTGTTATCGCCGGGGCAAAAGTGGAAGCGCTTACGTTACTGGATATGCTAGTAGATCCACAAATTATTAAAGACGCTTGGACTTATTTTAATGAGGTACAAACCAAGGAAATAAAATATACGCCCTTGGTTTCAGAAAAAGATAAACCCGCTACTTTTCTGAATAAAAAAATAATGGAAGAATTCCGTCCGCTCATGAAAAAATACTATTATGACCCCAGCAAATACGGCACTTATCTTGAGCAATTAGGAATTAGCTACCCGACGGTAAGGTAAGATATTTATAAAAGGTGCTTCAGCCAGCAAGACGAGTATAATTCAACGCATGCAGATTCCGGGATAAATCATTTAATGTTAAAATTACCTTTTTTCACAGCCTGCAGCAACCTGTTCCAAGATGGAACAGGTTGATTTTATCTTTAATTCATCAGATTTATAATATTATACCAGCGCTGCAGATAAGTATAGATCAGTTGAATGAACGACGAAACTCAAGGGGGGATAGATCGGTTTTCTTTTTGAACAGTTTGTTAAAAGACTGAGGATACTCAAAGCCCAATTGATAAGCTATTTCGGCTACTGAAAGTGTAGTGGTACTCAGGTACTCTTTCGCTTTCTCCATCATTTTGTTGTGGATATGTTGTTGTGCGCCCTGTCCGGTTAGCGATCGAAGCATATCACTCAGATAATGTGAGGAAAGAGCAAGTTGCTCAGCCAAATACTCCACCGTAGGCGGCCCGTTCTTTAAAGCTGCTGAATCTGATAAGTAAGTGGTCAACAAATTATCCATTTTGCTTAACAAATCGTGGTTCACAGCCTTCCGGGTGATGAATTGTCGTTCGTAGAAGCGTTTGCTGTAGTTAAGCAGCAGATCGATCTGTGACAGTACAATCTCCTGCGTATGACGGTCAATATATTTTATCTCTTGGTCGATCTTGTCAAAGATATCGACCACATTTTGTTCTTCCTGCTCTGAAAGATGCAGCGCTTCATAAACCGCGTAAGAGAAAAAACCATAGTTTTTGATCGCTACAGCAAGCGGATGCCCGTATAGTAGATCCGGATGAAACAACAGCGCATGGCCTGTGCCAACACTACCTTTGGATAAGTCGTCATCAGGTATTTCCAGAGTTTGTACCTGACCGGCAGCAATAAAGGTCATTAAGCCTTTGTCAAAATCATAGTATTGTTGTCCGTATTTTACTTTGCTGGTGATTTCTTTCTTTAACGATACGCAATAAAAATTAAGCGAATATTGCTTCCACATGGGATCATTGATAAAACGAAGATCCTCCACGCGGAACAAGCTGATCAGTGGGTGAACAGGATCAGACAGGCCATGCCTACGATGAAACTCGGTAATGGAGCTAATTGTTACCATACTGTTATACAAATGTAGTAATAGGCTCGCAGTTTTAACCGTTTGCCTGTTTATTTCATTTACTTAAAAATTGCTGTCTGATCTCTATACGAAAAGCTTCCTTGCCGATCTCCAGTTGTTTTTGATATAGTGCATTGGCGTCATTACCGGCCACATAGCGTATTTGATCTTTACCGTCAGTGGCCGCCTCATAAACTATTGCTGCTATCTGCTCAGGCGTTGACGCAGCCTTCATCATCATGTCAATATTGGTAAAGAGTTTATCCTCTAATTCTTTATAAGCAGGATGAAAGCTTCTGTCAAGCGAACGGCCAAGAAATTCAGTAGAGATACCGCCCGGTGCGATGGTTTTGATACCGATATTATACAGTGCTAATTCAAAAGACATGCTCTCAGACCAACCCTCTATGCCAAATTTGGTTGCATGGTAAATAGAATGCAACGGAAAGCCCAAAAAGCCGCCCATTGAAGTAGTACTGATAAATAAACCCTGCTTTCTTTCGCGGAAATGCGGCGTAAAAGCTTGCGTAACTCTGATCACACCTAAAAGATTGGTGTTAATCTCCCTTAATATCTGCTCATCGGATAATGCTTCTAAGGATCCCATAAGCCCATAACCGGCATTATTAAAAACAACATCAATATCGTTGGAAGCGATAGCGGTAGATACCGCTGCATTGATATTGTCAAGATCGGTCACATCAAGCTGTTGTACGGTGACGTTTTTGAGATTAGCCAAGTCACCGGCTTTATCAGGGTTGCGCATGGTGGCTATTACTTTCCAGCCTTTTTGCTGAAATAGTTTGGCAGTGGCTCTGCCTAAGCCTGTTGAAGCGCCCGTTATAAAAATTGTTTTTTGCATATTGATATTTTAGTAAGTTTAGGCAAAAGTAAGCATAGCAGAAACTGCAAATGTTTCCAAACCGGACAAGCTTGTGTTCAAAATACCGTTTTCAACATTTTCGCAGTTGGATATAAAATCCAGTCTGTTATCGCATCCTATCTATTCTTTATGGTAGTGCTTTTCATTGGTGTTCTAATAACCCCACACGCCGCTGTCCGGGACAATAGTGTTTAGCAAAAGCATAGGACTCTACCTATCTGACTTTAGCACAGCCTCAATAGATGGATATAACACATTTTCATCAAAGCTGAAGTTTAGGCTGAACGCTGCAAATACTAGACCCTAAAAAATACGTATTAATTATTTGTAGGTATTTAGGAAATTTCCTAAATTTGTAGAATGGAATTATTGGAAGTCATCAAGTCGCTATCGAACGAGACACGTTTAAACATTCTTAAATGGTTGAAAGACCCTTATGCACATTTTCCTGAAGAGGAGCTTAGTGAAAAAACATCCGAAGTAGGCGTATGTGTATCCGATATCGCCAAAAAAGCGGGAATGTCGGTGCCTACCGTTTCTGAATATTTAAAAACCATGTCGGCTGCTAATGTTTTGATTGCTACAAGAAATGGACAATGGACATATTATAAAAGGAACGAGCAATTAATCCAGGATTTAGCAATGCATATAAAAGATAGACTCTAAAAATTTTTAATATATAATTTAGGTATTTACCTAATTAACTAAATACAATATGAAAGCAGCAATATTAAAGGAGTTCGGACCCGTCGAAAATTTTGAAATTGTAGAAATGCCGGTGCCAAAACCGGGGTTCAGGGAAGTGTTGGTCAGGGTACTTGCAACTTCTGTCAATCCTTTAGATTATCAAGTACGGCGTGGGGATTATAAAAATGAATTGGACTTACCCGTCATCACAGGCCATGATATCTCCGGTGAAATAGTGGAACTCGGTGCGGGAGTAGAAAATTTTAAAATCGGTGATGAAGTTTATTATACCCCCGAAATTTTTAAGGGGCAGGGAAGTTATGCGCAGTATCACTGTGCTCACGAGTCTATCATTGGGCGAAAACCAAAAAACATTAGCCATCTGGAAGCTGCAACACTTCCTTTAGCAGCGGGCACAGCTTGGGAGATGCTGGTTACAAGAGCACAACTAAAAATCAACCAGTCTATTTTGATTCACGGGGGTGCCGGTGGTGTAGGAATACCAACTATTCAAATTGCAAAAGCTATGGGAGGAACTGTCTTTACTACCGCACGAAAAGTCCATCATAAATTTCTTATTGAACTGGGAGCTGACTATGTGATTGACTATGAAAATGAAAATTACATCCATGCTATTCAACAATTGACAGGTAATAAAGGAGTTGATGTAATTATTGATACCATTGGAGGAAATACGCTCGCTGACAGCGGGAAGATTCTTAGTCAAATGGGGCAGGTAGTTACATTGGTTGATATCGAAAAACCTCAGAACCTTATTGACGCATGGGGGAAAAACGCCACTTACCATTTTGTCTTTACCCGACAGAATAGAAATAAACTCGATGAGTTAACCCGATTGGTTGAAAATAAAAAGCTGAAGCCAATTTTAAATAAGGTCTTTTCACTGTCGGAAATAGGTAAGGCTCATCGTTTATTGGAAACCAAAGCCGGTGATGAAAATTTTTATGGTAAAATTGGAATAGATATGGAATAAATGCCATTACTGAAAATTTTGTTTCACCACATTCTATTTATAAAAATGGCGGAGGGCAAACGGTCGGTCCATTTAAGGACTCTCATGTTTTGCCTTCCCCCGGTGATTGTTATAGGGATCATGAATCACAGGCAGCGGATTTTCATACATTGCTGATCAAAATTTAAAACCTAAGAGTGAACTAATAAAAACCCCATCTTTATGTTGCGGTATTACGTCGTTAATAAAATCCCCGGTGTTAAAATATTGTAGGCCGGCATTGTAGTTTAGAAATTTGCTGATCTGCCAGGATACTGTAGTAATGTAAGCCGTGCCAATATAATGGCTGTCTGAATTTGAGGAAGCCAGCCTGAGTGTACCATCAGGGAGGTAAATACCGTCATGCAGGGATTGCCGCCACGAGAAGACCGTTTCAAAGGAAAGCAGTACATGCCCGACGGGGCTCCAGCTCAAATTGGGGTGAATAGAAAGCAGGTTTGCCGGACCGGCCTGTGGATTCATGCCGAAATAACCGCCGTTCGGATATAAAGCGTTAAATGTGCCCAGTTTGCCATCGTCTTTGGTGTCGTCGCCTGAAATAAAATCGCTGCGGAGCTTTATTGTCGGAACCCCGTTCAGATTAGTGAAACGATAAGTGATATCCATCGAGCCGCCCCAGGCGCGGATATCTGCCGCGCCAAATTTGCCCAATTGATAACCGATCTCAAAGTTGTAGAGCAGTTCATTTCCGTTCGCCCACAATCGGGTGCCGACGGTATGGCGGGATTCAGTGGCAACACCATCATCAAACCGGGCTTCATCCCGGTGAATACCCATATAGTAAAGGTCGATATTGAGCATTTTATCTGCAGTATGTGTGCTATAAACGCCCCATAGACTCGATTTTCGGCTAATAGTGGCATTATCAAACACACCTGTTTTTACACGGCCGGCCGCCATGACAAAAGCATCAACATTCCATTTTGGAGCAGCATATGCCACTTTGGCTCCGTCGAAATACAAACGAAGATTGGGACCCTCGCGAACATCAAGCAGTCGGCCGCTACCATACTGCAGTTCCTGTCGTCCTAATCGGATGGTCATTTTGCCATCCATTCCCTTGTAAGGGATTAGATCTATGAAAAGATTCTGAACGTTCAGCTGATCCTCATCAATAGGCCGCGGTCCGTTCTTTCGTCCGTTCTCCAAACCGCTTCGCAACTGCCCGAAGATCCTGATCCTGTCGTTTAGGTGCAGATCGGCATGCAGTTGGTACCGCTGTAGCAAGAAAATATTTCTGCCGATATTACTTGTGCCCCAGTCTTCGTGCTGCGCCCGGTCCAGTTCGGCCCGCAGCTCGCCACCGAAAGAAACATAGGTTTTTCCGCTTTCCGAAAGCGGCAGGTATTTCAAGCTGTTGTAAAAGGTCCGGGTACTATCCTTTAAAGCTGAATAATCTTCATTAAAACGTAACAGCTTAAAGTTTTGGGCATAGGAAAATTTGACCAATATAAAGAAACCCATTAGCAATACAGTTTTTAGTTTCATCAGCTGCGCATATTATTGATTGATCTATCGATCCGTTTTAGTTGAGGTCGTTTTCCTTTCATCATGTATCCGTGTACTGCATGAACATCGTTATAAGATGCCATACAAATCTCAGCACCAGAATGCAACGGAACGAAGATGTTTGTAGGAAAAGTAAGTAGACAAAAGTCTACTTTTTTAATTTTGATCACTTATCTACAAAATATGAAAAAGCGCGGGGACGATTTGGGCTTTTTTGTATACGCTTCGCTGTTTTCCGGTATCTCCTACCTAAAAATAGAACCGATTAAGTTTGTTTCCGGCATGTTGACGAAGGTAATTGCACGATAGCTATTTACATTGCCAAAGATTGAGAAACGGTGGATGGCATAATTGCATTTTGTTAGTTCCTGTGCAATTCTGTGAAAAGATTTTAAATACGTAAATTTGTGCATTTATTGAAAAAGTAAATTGGCTTTTTATCGCCTCGAAGGAATGTTGGAAGAGCTCAGAAATACAGACGAACAATGATATCAAAAGAAAGGATCGGTTATAACTACCTGAAATCCCTGCTTACCGCAGCCTTTTCAGCCTTGCTAGTTATGGGGTATGCGCAGGAGGAAAAAGAACAGCAGGAAGAGAAGCAGCAAGCCACTGAAAAGCTAGACGAAGGGCAATCTACGCCTATGGGGTCCATCGATGTCGTACGTGATTACCGGCCGATGCTGGCCGATGCCGTAAAGATCCGTCGGAGTCCGGATATGAATATCAAACGCGAAGCGCTTGAAATCGAGCTGCGCCGTATCGCTGCCGCCACGTATTTTGCACAGAACAAATTCAAACAAGCTTACTACGTTAAATTAATTGAACGGTATCCGGATGCTTCACGCAGCAATATCGATAATTTCCGGATCGGCTCTATCGCCTATTTAGCAGGCGAATACGAAAGAGCAAACTCTATTCTGGAGAAAGTGGCAGATCCGGATGCCTTTTATCAGGGCTCATTGATTACTTTGGGCCATATTGCCGTAGAAACCGGCGATAAGCAACGTGCACGGGATGTGTTCGTGAAAGCGTCCAGGCTGGATTTCGATCAGGCATTGAAATTAGATGGGCTGTTTAATTATGCTAAAATCTTATATGAATTAGACTCCACCCAGGTTGCTCAGGAGGTCCTTCAGAAATATATCGCTCAGAAATATGCGGATCGTAAACCTGATGCTGAAAATACAGAGAATGTGGAAACCCTGTTGGCCGAGGTCTTGTCGGGTACGAGCAATTTCCATGCAGGGGTAGCTATGCTGGAATCGTTCAAAAGCAGGGGGCGGGAAGCCGATATGGTCTACCAAAAGGTAACGTATTACCGCGGACTGGAGTTTTATAATGAGCGCGCTTTCGAAAACAGCATATCCCTGTTCATGCGATCGGAAAAATTCCCAATCGATGCGGAAATGGCGGCGTTGGCCACGTACTGGAAAGCGGAGGCGATGTATGAAGTGCGTAAGTACAGAGAGGCGGTAGAAAACTTTTCCCGGTTCCTTCGGTTGCCCGCCGCCCGAAACACAAATGTATACAATTATGCAAATTATGGCTTGGCTTATGCGGCTTTTCGCAACGACAGCTTTAGCATAGCGGCCGATTATTTTGAACGCTTTTTGGCTGTCGAAGGAAGTTCGCTGGAGGAAAATATGCGTCATGACGTAATTGCCCGTTTGGGTGATTCGTATCTGTCCCTGCGTAATTACGACCGAGCCAACGAATACTACGACCAGCTGATCAACAGCAAAGCTCCTAATCAGGACTACGCGTTGTTCCAGCGTGGTATTATTCAGGGATTGCAGGGCGACAATGAAGCAAAACTCAGCACCCTAAGGTCCGTTATCGAACAATTCCCCGGTTCGAACTATGCAGACGACGTGGCTTTTGAGGTTCCATACACGTATTTCATTACCGAAGATTACGATGCCGCCATCGAAGGGTTGCAACAGATGATCGAACAATACCCCCGCAGCAGCTATGTCCCCCGGGCATTGATGACCATCGGGCTTGTTCAGTACAATAAAGATGAAACTGAAGCCGCGAAGGCCACCTTTCAGCGGGTGGTAGAGAAATATCCCACAACCGAAGAGGCAAAGCAGGCGCTGCGTTCCATTGAAAACATCTATCTGGATCAAGGGGATGCCTCGAGTTATATTCAATACGCAACCGGTGCCAATATCGGTGATCTGAGTACTGCGGAGCAGGATAACCTAGCTTTTCAGGTGGCCAATTCCTTGTTTACCAGGGGAGAGTACGGACCGGCTGTGGAAGCGATTAATGCATATTTTGATAAATTCCCAAAACCCATACAGGAAAAACATGCCCGTTATATCCGCGGGGTGAGTTTGTACCATACCGGGCACCCGAAGGAAGCCCTGCACGACCTAAACATTATCTTGAACGACTGGACGAGCCAGTATACGGAGAAGACCTTGCTAACGGTTGCTGCCTTATACCTGAGCTTGAAGGAATACAACGAGGCCATCGTGCACCTCAAAAAACTGGAGCTCGTTTCAGAATATAGAAAAAACTATGGCTATGCGGTAACTAACCTAATGATTTGTTATTTCGAAATCGGCGACTTCGAGCAGGTGGCCAAGTATGCGAAGTTGATTAAGAATTACGATCGGTCGTCTGAAGAGGACATTGCCAAGGCACACTTATACAGCGCACGGGCCATGCTGCAGGAAGGGAAAGTGGAGCCTGCCATGGATGAACTGAATCAGGCGGCGTTGAAGAGCCGAACGGCAGTCGGTGCAGAGGCAAGGTACCGCATAGGGCAACTGCAGTATCAAGACAAAGAATACGACAAAGCACAGGAAACAGCCTTTGATGTGATCAACAACCTGGCGTCATACGACTATTGGGTGGCAAAAAGCTTCATACTACTTGCGGATGCCTATGCGGGCAAGGGCGATAAGCTCCAAGCGAGGAAGACGTTGGAAAGTGTGATTAAAAACTATGAAGAAGATGATGACGTCATTCCTTCAGCAAAAGAACGTTTACAGAAATTGAAGAATAAGTAACAGAAATATTCCGTTAATAAATATTTTCATTGGCCGGATCTTATAAAGCATTCGGTCGAACCCAAGGTCGTTTGAATAACAAATTGGCGAAGTAGCAGATTCGGTCACTTCGCCAATGCATTTTAACATATAACCGTTTTAAACTTCCTCCAAAGTCTTAATGTCAAACTTTTTCATTTTTAAATAAGCGTCCAGTACTTTCTGCGATTTTTCAGGATCACTCAACAGTTTCGGTAAAACTGTAGGAACTACCTGCCATGACATTCCATATTTATCCTTCAGCCAACCACAATTTCCTTCTTGCCCACCCCCGGATGTCAATTTTTCCCAATAATGGTCAATTTCCTCTTGTGTATCACAGTCAATAACAAAGGATACGGCTTCATTGAATGTAAAATTTGGTCCGCCATTTAAACCCATAAACTTTTTTCCGTCCAATTCAAACGTTACCACCATCTGATTGTCAGCGGTGATTTTTGAATTTGGAAAAATTGAGCAATAAAACTTAGCTGCCTCTTGTGCTTGCCCGTCAAACCACAAACACGGATAAATCGGATTTTTCATTTCAAATAAATTTTTAAAGTTTTGATATTGCAAATGTAGGATGCCGCAATACCTCAAAATAGAATGATCCCGACAAAATATCTTATTGCTTACCTAAGTTCAGATACGCTTTAGGTGTTAAATTTGTAAACTCCTTGAATGTTCTTATAAAGTGGCTTTGGTCAGCGTAACCATTATTAAATACGATATCAGTCAGCTGCTTAAACAGTCCGGTATTTAGTTGCTGAAAGGCAGAATTGAACTGGGCTATTCTTCGATATTGATCTGGTGAAATCCCTACCTCCTTTTTAAACATTCTCTGAAAAGTCCGTTCTGTTACAAAAATCTCGTTTTGAGCTTTTGTTAAAATCTGTTTTGAAGGATTTTCAGCAATTAGCTTCGTAGCATAATCAATAAGTTTATTGGAAATTTGTATTTTATTAATAAGATCGAAAATGAAACCATCCAAAATGGTCAACATTGCCTGAATGGATAGGGCATTTAGTAATTTTTCCTGTAGCTCATTCGCTACTTTGTAGTCTACTAAATTTAAGTTAATAGGATTGTCTGTAAATTCTTGGGCAGAAAAGCCAAAAAGAGCCTTTAAAGAAAACGGCTTAAAAAAGTAGGCAATAAGTGTAAAGTTGTCAGAGAATGTGATTTTTTCAGGAAGGACCGTCTGTCCAAAAAGAGTTAAATAATTTTTGGTGTTGTTAATCGTGCCTAACGTATTTTGAAAAAGTAGCGTCGGTTTGCCATTTGCAAAAAGAGGCAGCGAGAAATTGTCTTTAACATCATAATTTTCAATGATGAGAATTTCGTCAACATATTCGGCAATTTTTTGAGCCGGTTTTAATCTACTTCCTTTCAATTTTCAAACTTTGTTAATGCTTACAATTACGACATTTTATAAAACAGCTTGATATGTAACCTATGTGTGCTGTGGCCCCATGTGACAGAGAAGTACAGTCGACATCATCATGTATCTCAAAGATAAGAAATATGCAAGACCGTCAAAATAAGACGCTTAAAAAATATCTCACCGTTGAGAAATCTGCTAGGAGTGAAGTTACATCCGTCCTCATAAATCCGGTAATAAAACGTTGATATATTCCCTACGAAAAAGTCTTCATCAACTCTTCATAAGTAATCGCTCCTAAGGTGAACTTTTCCAGTGCCATATACCTTTTTTCCGCTAAAGTATTCACCCTATTATGACACCTTTCCACTAGTTCTTTTTCATTTGGTAACGGTTCATATATATGTTTGTTTTTAAGATACGCTTCATAGTACCTTATACCAAATATACGTTGTGACATCGCATCATGATGGATACCGTCCGGGTTGGCTGTAAGTCCTTCAGCAGTTACGTAATAGCAGTTTTTGTTATCCATTGCATATTTTTGCAGTTCTTCATTAATGAGTTTGTATTCTATACACCCTGCTCCAAATGCTACCTTACCCAAGTAATCGCCCAATGCGCCTATAATAAATGGAATATTAGGCGCTGATAACGCTCTTCTTATTTCATCAAATATCCGCGATATTTTCTCACGGTACACCCTGTGTTTTCCATCGTGACTATCACTTTCTCCCTGGTGCCATAATACGCCCGCTAATTCGCTATCTTCCATTGCGAATTTGGCTTCATTGATTGCATGGCGAAATAATGTCCCATCTATCGACCACTCATCAATCGAGCTGCCTCCCTCTGCACATGGAATGAGACCAATTTTTTCTCCTTCATGATCGCTACACCATGCCTCTGCAAATGATGCCGACAAGCCCACGCCGGCAATTGGTCTGTCAAAATGAATAGGTTCAGTCATCATTTGCCATCTGCCATTTCGCAACATCATAATTCGCTCATTGTAAATCGAAGGTACTTCATGTGTAAATCCACGGCCTGCCATATTCGATTGGCCGATTAGTAAAAATGACTTCATTTCCATCTATTGTATAATATATAAATGCTAAGCGTATTGGGCTTCGCATTAAAAGCATAAATTGCTTTAGATTGTAGAAACCTAACCTGTCTTTATTTTTTTTTCTGTGCTTCAATCCAAATTCAAGTAAAGCATTAATTACGGGCAGCGTCTGTAGGGCACGCTATCAACTTTCGATACTAGATCATTAAATGTATGTAAAATCCGGTAATCAGTTAAAAGTCTGCCGAAATGCCTGCGGCGATAAATTCGTCTTCTTCTTAAAAAGCGTGCTAAAGGATTGCGCATGCTCAAAGCCCAATGCATAGGCGATTTCGCTAACAGAAAGATTGGTCGTGGAGAGTTTTTCTTTAGCTTTCGCGATCAATTTTTCATGAATATGCTGCTGTGTGTTCTGTCCGGTATGGACCCGAAGCAGGTCGCTCAGGTAGTTTGGCGACAGGTTCATCTGTGCAGCGATATATTGTACCGTAAGCAAACCCTGTACCCCGTTGTTATAATAATCATCGATCAACTGCTCGAACCGGGTCAGCAGCGCTGAATTATTATTTTTGCGGGTCAAAAACTGCCGTTCATAAAAACGGTTGGAATATTTTAGTAGGCTCTCGATATGCGTCAGAATGATCTCCTGCGTATGCTTATCGATATGACGGCACTCCCTCTCAATTTTATGGAAGATCGTGATCAGGTCGTCTTCTTCCTCGGCCGACAGGTGCAGCGCTTCATTAACCGCATAATCAAAAAAACCGTAGTGATGAATGCTGTTCGCCAGCGTATGCCGTAGCAGGAAGTCCGGGTGAAAGATCAGGAGATAACCGGACCCGCATTCCATATTTTGCAGGTCCAGCTGTTGCACCTGGTTAGGTGCGGTAAAACTCAATACGCCTTTATCGTAATCATAATGCTGCTGCCCGTACCTGATCTTGCCTTTGGCGTCGCGTTTGAGCGCCACGCAATAAAAGCGGTTAACGAAACCTTTCCAGATATCGTCTTCCAAAAAAACACTTTCCGCCAGATTGACCACACTCACCAGCGGGTGGCGAGGTTCGGGCAATGACAGGAGTCGGTGAAATTCTGATATGGAGTTAATAGCGTTCATACACAAAATTAATCAATTAAACCCATACTGAACTCATCGTAAGGTGCACCCGTATCCGTACCCAAAGGTACAATGCTTTCCAGATGTGAAATATCCGCTTCAGTCAACTCAATGGTAGTCGCTGCGAGGTTTTGCTCCAGGTACTTTCTGCGTTTTGTTCCCGGGATCGGTAAAATTCCCTTGCTCATGATCCAGGCCAAAGCCAGCTGCGAAGAAGTTACGTTCTTTTCTTCAGCCATGGCTTCAATTGCCTTGACCAATTCAAGATTTTTATTAAACATCTCGCCTTGGAAACGCGGAATCGCTCTGCGGAAATCGTTCTCCGGCAGGTCATCGATGCTTTTGATCTGTCCCGATAAAAAGCCACGGCCCAATGGTGAGTAAGCTACAAACCCGATACCCAGTTCCTTTAATGTCGCTAACACTCCGCGTTCTTCCACCGTTCGTTCAAATAAAGAATACTCGCTTTGTACTGCGGTGATAGGGTGTACGGCATGCGCACGCTTAACCGTTTCAGACGATACTTCCGACAGACCGATATAACCTACTTTACCTTCTTTAACCAGCTCGGCCATGGCTTCCACCGTTTCCTCGATCGGCGTATTTTTATCCAGACGGTGTAGGTAATACAAATCGATGTAATCCGTATCGAGATTCTTCAGCGAACGCTCTAAAGATTTCTTTACATAATCCCTTTTACCATTGATGGCCCAAGTCACTTTATTGTTGTCATCGATCTCCCAGCCAAACTTGGTGGCCAGAATATACTGATCGCGTTTACCGCTGATTGCCTTCGCAATGAGCTGCTCGTTTTTCAGCGGCCCATACAGATCGGCAGTATCCAAGAAATTGCCGCCCAACTCGAGCGAACGGTGAATCGTCGCGATCGCTTCCTGCTCATCCGCAGGCCCGTACATATGGCCTTCTTCAAAACCCGTCATACCCATACAGCCCAGGCCGACCATCGGCACAACCAAACCTTGGCTGCCCAATGCAATTTGTTTAATTTCCATGATCCAAAGGTCGGTAAACCAACTTGCGTGCGTGTATGCAAATCCCTGAAGCTTGTAAGCAAATCAAGGGATGATTTAGTGAATTCTTTGGAGAACCTGACCGCGAAAATCCATCATCATCTGCATACCAGATTGCCTTGTCCAACGACATGCCATTTAACTCAACCATCAATGGGATACTTTTTGAGAGCATCGCTTTCAGACCTAATTACATCCGACGAGGAATTTTTACTTAAATTTACGGTGGTCTTTTTAGTTTATGCCAAATACCAAAGTCTATATTCCCTGGCTCGATAAAATCAGCGACTTCTACGATACTTTTCGGATCGGGAAGGCTGAGAATAATTTTTTTACGATTATGCGGATGGAAGACCAATCAAAAGATAAGTTATTGTTCATGCCGCTCTTTCGTGGAAATTTTTTTCGGCTTGTCATTTGCAAAACACCGGGGCTCCGATTCCTGTTGCCCGACGAAACCGTAAGTACATCCTCAAACTCTATCTATTTTGCGTATCCGGGCAAGATAGAAAGCTGGCAACGTGTGGAAACCATATATGGCTACCTCATTTGTTTTACGCCGGAATTTGCGGAAACCGACCCGCTAGGGCCGAGGTTTGAAAAAGACTTTCCCTTCTTCATGAACGGAGCCAATTCAATTTTAAGGGTATCGCAGGAAGATATGGATGCCGTAGGACATATAGCCGAAACGTTGCTCAGCGAGATGAAATCCGGTAATGCGGATAATTTTGAAATGATACAACCGCTGTTAAGGGTGCTGCTTATTAGTGTCCGTCGCCTGTACTATAAAGACAAAGAGGCAAAAACAGATTTTCAGTTAAAACAGGCATCCCTTATGATCAGGTTCAGGAAAGTGTTGGATAGTTATTCTATCGATGCACCAAGCAAAAGAAAAGAGCACAAACCAACCGTAAAAAATATTGCAGATGAACTACACCTCACACCCAGTCATTTGAACTTTCTTGTCAAGAAGTATACTGGGCACACCGCGTTGCACCATATCCATGAACAGATATTGCTGGAGGCAAAAAGCCTGTTGACACATACGGATCTTCAGGTATCGGAAATAGCTGACCTGCTACAATTCAATGAAGCACCTTATTTCAACCGGTTTTTTAAGAAAATGACGGGTATCACACCCACGGCTTACCGTGATGATGCCCTTCAACTCATGCGGCGCCCACTCTAAAGCCAAAATCGATAAAAAGTCCAATCATCACCTGAATTGGTATAAGCGATATTCTTTTCATCCTCCCGAAATTTGGGCGATTACAATAAAGAAAAGAATGAGCAAATTAAATAAAAGCGGCGAAACAGCCGTACAGGCGTCTATGCTACCAGTCTATATCGTATCACTGGCTACTTTTATTATCATTTTTCAAGGCTTTATGGTCGCACCGCTACTGCCCATGCTTTCCGAGCAGTTCGGTACTACTGTCCGTCACGTCAGTTTTATCGAACCTGCCTACTTACTCGGGTATGGACTGTTCACATTGGTATATGCATCACTTAGCGACCGCTTCGGTAGGTTCCGGGTTATCGTATTTAGCCTTTTTATGTTTTGCTTATTTACCTTGTCGACTGCTTTTGTAAACGGAGTCAACCAGATGATTTTCCTAAGGTTATTGACAGGAATTGGTGCTGCCGGTGTTGCTCCTACAACCATTAGTTGGATCGGTGATTCCTATCCTTACGAAAAGCGGGGTCACGCCCTCGGCATTTTTTTCGGCGCCATGGCAGGTGGTACGGCATTTGGAGCCACCACAGGGGCATTAATTACTTCCCTGATAGGTTGGCAATGGCTTTTTGCGGAAGTTGCAGCAATCGGATTGGCTATTTTGGTTCTGATATTGATGCAGCAAAAGAACATCTTCGGAAAAACCAAAGCTGCGGTAAAAAAAAGGGATAATACTATACTGTCTATTCAGAGTATTTTGTCGACCGGAAGGGCCAAGCGGACCTATCTTTATGTCATGTTCAACGGTATGTTCCATAGTGGTATTTTTGCTTGGTTGGGTTATTTCTTCTATAAGAATTATGGGTTGAACGAATTTCAGATCGGTCTTGCCTTATTAGGTTATGGTATTCCAGGACTGTTGTTGGGTCCATTGTTGGGCAGGTTAGCTGACCGCTACGGAAGAAATAAGATAATACCTGTGGGCTTAGCGCTAAGCGGTATAACCGTGCTACTACTAAGCCAGAATTTCAGCCTTGCCGCATCTCATGTTTTAGTAGCATTGCTATCTTTAGGATTTGACTTATCCCATCCTTTGTTTGCTGCCATTGTCACTACATTTAGTTCCAAAAAAGGTATTGCTACGGGACTTTTCGCTTTTTCCCTTTTCACAGGTTACGGTTTGGGAAGTCTCGTATTGAGCCTGATCGTCAATATCGGTCTGGATAGCGCATTTCAGCTATTTGGCGCTAGTATTTTGATAGCAGCAGTTTGTTCGATATTTGTTTTTAGAAATGAGAAGTAATAATAACTTTCTTCTCCATTTAAAATCTTGCTTAATGCCCCTAAAAAGCTGAAATGGATAGGAGTTGGAACGTATCTTGAATGATTCCGATTTAAACTATTTGGTAATAATAAGTAAAGAGATAAAAACTGATAATATTATAACTCCTTTCTGATTTTCTCTTTATGCTTTTTACCCCAAACTTCCATTGGCCTTATAATATCGTGAAGCGAAAATGTATAGTCTACAACGGAATATTCGATTTTAACCGGGTATTCGTTCACGAGGGTTCTTTTAATCAAAAAATTATCCTCCAAATGTTTCAACTCTTTCGACAAAACGCGATTTGTAATTTTCGGAATAGAATTAGCTATGTCATTAAAACGCTTGTTACCCTTATAAATAGATAGGATGATTGGTAATTTCCATTTACCACCAATTACATACATTGTATCTTGTACCGCCCTGATATTCTCTTGAAACAGGTTTTCTTCTTCATTTGTCATAAATTAAGTATCCTTTTGTATACAGGTATCAAATGTATACTTTCTTGCTAATATATTTGCACTATTAACTAAAAGATAATTGATAATGATTAGAAAAGATGATAAAGAAATTCTTGTTTCCATGGTGGAAGCAATGACAAAATCTACATCAGGATTAGAAAGCACAAAAAATTGGGCAACAAATGCCTTATGGTACGATATCCCACCTTTTGCTTCGCGCGGTATTCAACCTGCTATAAAAAAATTAGATACTACTTTTAGCAACTTTAAGTCGTGTAAAATTTCTATTCTTCACACGGACACATTTCTAAGCAAGGATATTGGCATTGTATGCACCATTCAAAAAGCAGAAATTGTACTCGTAAATGATGTTAAGAAGACCTTATTATTCCGAGAAACAGACTGTTTCAAAAAAGACGAAAAGAATGAATGGCTTTTAATTCACCAACACACTTCTGTTCCGAATGGAGGAGATTGGGACGGGAGTATCGTTACAGAATAAAAGTTAATTGAATAATGGTTCCAACCTCACTTATAATGAAATATAAAGATTAATTGGTAAATTCGCTTAAAGGTGATCGTTAGAAACTATGCCCCTAAATACTTTTCCTGAAAATCTGAGCCAGAACAAAGAGCTCTCTATACGTATCGTTTCTCCGGAGTTCGGCCATATATCATCAGAGATGGCGGTTCAATACGGTTCTGCTCAACGGTTACCTTATTATTTCTTTCTTTTCGTGCTGCGCGGGAACAGCCAAGAGGTCATAGACGGGAAAACGATCGAAGTAGGCGAACATGAGCTTTTTTTTGCGTTACCCCACCAACTTAGGCAACTGCCTACAACCGGCCATAGCGCAGACTATTATAAATTGGGGTTTGACGATGAGTGCCTCTCGCGATTGCCGAAAAAGTTCCCTTTTTTGCTCAACCCTCTGAACCGGCAAAAAATCAGTTTTCCACCCGATGCTGCACTTAGACTTCGGAATACGTTTAAGATTTTGAACGAACTGCTACGTACTGCCGACAATGATCCGGAGCTGATTCTGGCTTACCTGAACAGCCTGCTTACAGAAATAAACGCCGCTTATTATGCATTACATAAGAAGCACACGGCAGCGGGTCTTGATAAGTTTTTAGGGTTCAAACTATTTGTAGAAGATAATCTTACTGATCAACCTGCCATCACGGAGATCGCCGATAAGCTGGCCTTAAGCACAGATTGTTTGTATAGAATCGTAAAACAGCATTCCGGCGTTTCACCTAAGGAATTCATCACAGACCGTTTGATCATGGAGGCCAGACGCAGAATGTATAATAACCAAAATACATCGGTAAAGGAACTGGCATTTGAGCTCGGCTTTAATGACCCGAGTTATTTTTCGCGTCTGTTCAAAAAGGTAACCGGTAAAACGATAGCCGCTTTTTACCGGGATTTGTCCTTGTAAAAGCGGTTTTTGTCCGAATCTTACTAGTACATTAGCCGCACTTTTGTCCAAAACGATTTAATTATGGACAAACAATTTGGTAAAATATTACTAACCGGTGCAACCGGGTTAGTTGGGTCAAGGCTTTTGCCTCGCCTTGTTAAAGCGGGATATGATTGTTTTGCACTGGTACGTGGCAAAGAAGTCGCGACCGGAGTAACGGCTGTGCAAGGCGACTTGTTTGATCCGGAGACACTTCAAGAAGCTGTAAAAGACGCCGTAGCTGTTATTCACCTGGCAGCCGTGTTCCGGTCAACGGATATGGACCTGATCTGGAAAAGTAATCTGGAGGGTACGCGCAATCTCATTGATGCCGTAAAGAGCAACGCCCCTGATGCCCGTTTCATATTTGCAAGTACCAGCCATGTTTATGATATAAATAGCCCGCACCCCGGTCGGGAGGATGATGCGCTTAACCCGCAACATGCCTATCCGGCTAGTAAAGTTGCTGCGGAAAATGAGTTGAGTGAAAGCGGACTGAACTGGTCTGTTCTGCGCTTCCCATTTGTTTATGGTGATGGTGACGGCCACCTGGAAGAATTGCCTAAACACGTGGTTGCTGCAAAATTTCATCCGGCTATGCGGATGAGCACCATCCACCATCGCGATATATACACGGCTGTCATCATGGCTTTGCAAGGGATCATGGACAGGCGAGTGGTCAATATCGCAGATGAGGCCCCAACGACATTATACGAGCTCTTGCAGCTTGTTGGCGAAACGATGACTTCATCAGCAGAGCCGTTGATAAACCCTTGGTATCTTCATGCCGATGCCTCGCTCGCCCGTAGCTTGGGCTTTCAACCTTCGATAAGAACCGTTTATCAGGCGGCACAAGAAAACCTGCTCTGACAAATACTTGATCTTCTTTTGGTCGCGCCGGAATTACATCCGTGTTTCACCGGCGCGTAACCTGAGCTATTTCTGCACATAACTATCCTACCAGATTTGACTACCTGCATATGAGCCGCTATGGCAAACCCTTGTCTCTTTGCATTATTTTAAGTTTCAATGTTCGGGCGTGGATTTAAAGTTTGCGGCGGGCTTGGCAGGTTGGTTCAGCAATTCAGTTGGGGCATAGCCAAAATGTTTCTTAAATGCGTATGAAAAGTGCGACAGGTTTTCAAAGCCTGTTTCGTAACAGACGTCAATCGGGCGCTTCTGTTTTTCCGTAAACTGGTAATGTGCCAATTCCAGCCGCTTTTGCGTGAGCCACCGTTGTGGGGTAGTATGAAACACTTTGCTGAAGTCTCTTTTAAAGGTAGTGAGGCTTCTCCCAGTCAGGTAAGCGAATTTTTCCAGGGGAAGGTTAAACATAAAGTTCTTTTCCATATAGTCGGTCAGATCAATTTTTCCCGGTTCTTCAAAATTGGTCAGTATGTTGTCTATGCTTTTGTCAATCGCCCTCAGGATACTAATGGCCTCTGTAATTTTTAATGACGCGATATGCTCCGGAAGCTCGTTCATTTCAAAATACGGGACCAGGGAAGATAAACAACTTTCCAGCAGCGGATGATTGTTGAAATGATAGATTTTCGGCGGTTCCAAGATTTTGGCAACTCCATTCTGATTGGCATAAAAATCCCTTAATCTCGCTGTGGAAAGATGCATCACGACTGTCTGATGCGGTTTGCCGTCTTTGGGATAATTAATGATGGTTGCGAGCTGGTTTCTTGGAATCAGGAAAATATCACCCTCTCTAAAAATATAAGTCGCATCTGCCAGAACAATTTTTGTTTCGCCTGAAATGAACCAGATCAGCATATGGTGCTCAAACAGAATGTCTGATTTGAAAAACTTATCCTCGTAACAGGAAAGTTTGATATCATCCGTTATGTATTTGGCTTCGTATTGCATAGCTGTTTCTTATTGTAATCCCGTACGGAAAAATTACTGTAAAAGTAAAGAATATCAGTTAATCTACTTTGTTTAAAAGTCCTGTTAAACTTTCGAAGAAAGGCAGACAGATTTATCTTTCAACGTTTTTATTCCCTTTAGTTTGATATTAACTCATTGGAAAAGAGATGCCGCTGGTTTCTTCGCTCCATTTCCACAGGCGTTTGGCATCAGCCTCGTCCAACGAATAGCGTTTTACGCCCCGAGACGGCCCGCTGTCGGATGCTAACGGTGCAACATCTGCATCCTCACAGTACACACCACCCATATTATCAAGCAAAGGCGTAGTGGCACACCATACCGTTGTGGCAGCACCCTGCGGTATCGTTTTGAGTGAAGCCAAGACTTCGGGCAACATATTACCCTGTTCGTCCACAAAACCCATTTTTACAAATAATTCCAAGGGTGCTTCCCTTCCAAGTTCAGTTCCCGCAATGGAACCCGGATGCAGGCTGTATGCCCGTATATTGAAGGCTTTGGCCCGATTGTCCAGTTCAAGCGCGAACAAATTACTGGCCGTTTTGGATTGACCATACGCCTGTAATGTTTCGTATGTACGATGCTGAAAGTTGGGGTCATCAAAATCGAAGGTTCCGAACTGGTGACCTTGGGAAGATACATTGATGACCCTGGCACCATTCGCTTGTTTGAGAGCAGGCCATAGCTTTGCTGTTAACCGGAATTGTGCCAGGTAATTGGTCGCCAGTTGTGATTCAATACCATGGCTGTTGTGGCGAAGCGGTACCCACATAATGCCGGCATTGTTGATGAGCAGATGCAGAGGCCTGCCAGAGTCCAGAAACTTTTGTGCAAAGGCATCAATAGAAGCCGGATTCATCAGGTCCATCGGCTCTATTTCGACATTGGCGATTCCATCCAGGTTACGTTTTGCTTTTTCTACATTTCTTGCCGGTACGATGACAGTTGCCCCGGCCTGCGCCAATGTTTTGGTGGTTTCCTGACCGATACCTGTGTTACCACCTGTTATAACGGCGATTTTTCCTGAAAGGTCAATACCTTTGATGATGTCTGCTGCTGTTGATTCCGCGTTGAAGCCCGAGCCTATTGGCTGTTGCAATGCTCCCTGATAATTGTTCTTTTCCATCTTTTAGAAATTTTATTCGTTATTGATGAAACAAAGGTAAACAGGCAATCAAAGTCTGGCTTTGTTCAAACGTCCGAAGTTGCTTTGTTTAAAAGTCCATTGTTGTTTCGGAGAGGCGAAGCAAGAGGAAAAGCCGAAGGGGAGGTGAAAAAAGCCCTGACGTAGTAGAAAACCTTGTCTTAAAGCTCAGTTTGTCTGATGAAAAAGCTGCGGAAATTGCCAAAGTTTCGATAGACTTTGTCCAAAAAGTTCGTGCCGATTTGGCCAAGAAAAAGCACTAAAGGATATTCCATTAATAGATATTTAAGCCATTTCTTTCAAAGAGATGGCTTTTCTGTTTTATATGCTAAGGCGCAACTGTCGGTTCCTACCTCTGTCCGGCTGTCACAACTTAAAGTGTTGATTCTTGTTCTGCTGCGATACCTTTCTTCATAAAAGTAATAACAGCATAATGTTTAAGTAATAATTGAACAGTTTCTTTGGTAAATCAACTACCCTATATGACGGCTAATTGTCCTGTAAGACCATTTGTGAAAGGGGGGATATTAAGTGAGATTGCCCGGATCGGATAAAGTTCTTTTTACATGACTTTAAGAAAAATAACATTAAATCTGCTTTTGGCTTTATTGTCACCCATCGTATTGCATGTGGGCGCTTTACAAGGTATTTTCAAAGCGCTGATATCGGGTAAATATGAAACGAACGGACAACGGTTCGCATCATTTTATGAATACTTAAATTCTATTTATGACTATGGGGTCTTTTTTCTGCTTTATTTTGTTTGCTTGATTTTCCTTTTATTGCCTTTCCAATTGATCAAAGATTACGAGCGGAAAGCGGGTAGAAACTATACCTTTTACAGGAAATTTCTTACGCTGTTCGTATTGTTTATGTTCTACATTGTTATGCTGGGTTGCTTTGTAATGAATCTATTTGTGACAGATTCCTGGTATGTCAATTTGCTCTATCCCGGTTTGGCAGCTTTATTTAGTCTTGTATTTACGTCACTTACTTACTTTTTCATCGATCGGCATGAACAAGACTATAGGATTTCAAAAGAAGCTTAACTATGAATCAAGGTACCGCGTTAGGATTAACGCGGCAGCCAACTGAAATGATAACGTCTAAATTATAATGTATCCTATCCCTCTCCACCTTTCGATTTCCCTCTACTTGAACTGTTCGGAATTTCCGAACAGTTGACTGTTCCTCCAGCTCTTGATTCGTGGGAAATCGGTCTCTGTACAGTCTTTAAAAAAAGTAGGCGTAGCCAATCATGTCATTGCCGAAAGTCTAAAACTGCCCCCTAGCGGTAGTAGAGAAGTTGTAGGTTTTACAACTGATATAATCCAGCTTTGTTCGAACGTCCGAAGTTCTTTTAGTTTATATTTCTGACAATCGTTTTGTAAACAGAAAGCAGATAACTTTTCAGTCTTCCTTCACCCAGACTACAAATCCTGCCAATAGTAATACGAATACATTAATGCCAATATCCGAAATTTCTCCACGGGAAATATGGAACACCGCTGCTGATATCATAAGCGATACTATACCAATCGCTGAATAAGTGGCCCATTGAGGTTTGATTTTTAATAAAGACGGTAATATGATACCTATTCCCAGCAAAATATCAGCGATTCCAGCTACAATTACCAAAGACGGATATTCGGCAGTCCACGGCCACATTTCAGCCAATTTGTCTCTGGCGGTAAACAATTTAGTATATCCTGCCCATACCAATGTAATGGCAAGTAAACCTTGCATAATCCAACAAATTACGTTTAATGTTTTTCTCATCATCAATTCAAAATTATATGTGGGCAAAATTATTTACATTAGCTATCTGATTGATATTACTTCCCATTCGGAAAGCACTATCCAAACGGGAAGTATCGTTAAAAAATTAGCATATGTTAGAAGAAGGAGGCTGCCCTAAAACTATGTTGTCCATCAGTGACGCACTGGAAGCCCTGGAAGGAAGATGGAAATTGTTGATCTTATTTGCACTATCAGATGGGCCGTTACGGTTCAAACAAATATCCCGTGAGGTTTCAGGCATTACGGATAAAACACTGTCTAAAGAATTAAAGTCTTTGGAGGCCAATCTGCTCATCAATCGTTACGTGTATGATACCTTTCCGCCCACAGTTGAATATTCCATTACAGAACACGGTATGTCGTTGGAAAATGTATTGAAGGAACTGCATTACTGGGGGCTGCGTCATCGGCAAACCGTACTTGGCAAATAAGATTTTGTAAACTCTTTCCTGTAGGCAATCAAAGTCAGGCTTTGTTCAAACGTCCGAAGTTGCTTTGTTTACTGAAACCTTATCAAAGTGAAGATACCTCCCGGGGATTTATAGATAGCATACTTTATGCAGGCAAAGTGAGCCGATCGGATTTAATTACAATTAATTTTTGCGATCTTAACCTAGATTAAGATCGAATGAATTTGGTTACACTACTTTTGCTAAAGAATTAGGGCAAGATTACTTGACATTAACTATCACAAACTTTAAAAATTTAAGAAAAATGAGCACGCTAAAATTAAAAGACGGAACAGAGATTTTTTACAAAGACCAGGGAGAAGGCCCGGTTTTGATGTTTCATCATGGATGGCCATTATCTTCAGACGACTGGGATGCACAGGTGATTTTCTTTTTACAAAAAGGCTATCGTGTAATCGCGCATGACAGAAGAGGTCACGGCCGTTCCAGCCAGAATATTTATGGTCACACTATCGAGCAATACGCTTCTGACGCGGCTGAGCTGGTTGAGTTTTTGGGGTTAAAAGAAGTGGTACACATAGGCCACTCCACAGGTGGCGGTGAAGTAATCCGTTATGTAAACAAGTATGCCAAAGGTAGAGCGAAGAAAGCTGTTTTAATCAGTGCAGTTCCGCCTGTTATGGTAAAAAGTGAATCTAATCCTGATGGTGTCCCAATGGAAGTATTTGACAATATCAGAGAACAGACATTAAATAATAGAAGCCAATTTTATATTGACTTAACTTTCCCTTTCTATGGCTATAACCGTGAAGGTGCAGATATAAAGGAAGGTGTGCAGAGGAACTGGTGGCGGCAAGGAATGATGGGCGGCATCGTTGCCCACTATGATGGAATTAAAGCTTTTTCAGAAACTGATTTTACAGAAGATTTAAAGGCAGTTGATATTCCGGTCTTAGTGTTGCACGGTGAAGATGACCAAATCGTACCAATAGCGAATTCAGCTATAAAATCTGCGAAGCTGCTGAAAAACGGGAAGCTGATTACGTACCCTGGTTTCTCGCACGGAATGCCTACCACAGAGCATCAGACTATTAATAAAGACCTTTTGGAATTTATCCGGTCTTAATCGAACATAATCATTATAGTGGCGGTTTGTTCCAAATTTTCATACCCAAACCAGAATAGAATATGCTTTGCCAACCATTCTGATCTTGGTGCCTTTCCAGCTTGTTTTTACCAAGCTACTGTACTTTCTGGTTGATCGGTATACAGAAAAGAATAAGCAACCGACAAACAACGAATCGTAGCCGTCGGAAGCCCGCAAAATAAGTGGGCTTCCGATTACCTGATCTTCATTTTAGCTCCGGCTATGCCCTTTTTCCCCAGCCGCAGCAAGTTTTGGCCTCTAAAATCATAAAGATATGAATTAGCTCCATTGCCGTCTTTCCGGTTTCCTGCTTCAGCAGATCACTCAGATAGCGTGGAGAAACAAATAGCTGATCAGCCAGAAATGCCACATTCGGAAGCCCGCTTTTTACCATCAGACCCTGATTTAAATATTTTCTCAGCAGATCGTTAAACTTGGACGCTGTCTTCCCGATGACTTGCGCCCTATCAACAAATTGTCTTTTGTAATAGCGCTGCGCATACTTCAGGATAGAGGAAATATGGCTCAAAATAATTTCACGGCTGTATTCGTCCGGATTATTAAAGTATTCTGTCTGGATTTTTGAATGAAGCTCCAATATAATCTGTTCTTCTTTCGGGGAAAGATGCAGCGCCTCTGTAACTTCGTAATCAAAAAAGCTGTATTTCTCGATTTCTTTGAAAAGTTCATGACCATGCAGGTAATCTTCATGGATCATCAGCATATATCCTTTTTCTTCGAATTCAAGATCTTTCATTTCGATGATCTGCCGTGGTTTGGCGAAGAAAAGGCATCCGTTATCGTGATCATAGCTCGTACGTCCGTACATAAAATTGCCGGATTTAATTTTCTTAAAAGCAATTACATAACAGTCGGTCGTAAATTCCCTATTTCCCAATTTACATTCGGACTGACAGCCGATCATACTGAAGAGCGGATGCTGCGGGGCTTCCCATTGATTGCCCAGATGTAATGCTGTAAGGGTTTTATAATGTTGCATCGGTTCAATTTTATCTATGTTAAAAAGATTTTACCGGAGGCAGGATTCATTTAACGTAAAAAAAGGTTGATATGTCCTACTGTATGATCACGATATTGGTGTTGTTAACGATCATCATTCAAGCGATGAGTCATTTCAGCTTCTTCTAATGTCCGTGAGCAGCAATACTGACCTGTTTCCAGTTTTGGATATCTTCAAGCCTTTTGGTATATACATCATTAATGACCTGATAGGCAATTCTACCGAACAATATGCGCTTGGGCGGATTTTCGCTATCGATGATGTTCAAAACCGGCTCAACGGTCGCTTCCGGTTTTCCCCAGGTGTCAGGATTGTCACCGCTCTCTGCAAAAGCTGCGCGCACCGGGTCGTAATCCGTAATCTCCGAAGAAGTCTGAACCGCAGATGCTCCAGCCCAATCTGTTGCAAAACCATTGGGCTCAATTAAAGTGGTTTTAATACCCAAGTGGGCAGTTTCCGAACCGATCGTTTCGATCAAACCCTCTACGGCAAATTTCGAAGCATTATATAATCCCAATAATGGCAGTGTCGTTAGTCCAAGAAAGCTTGAGACCTGAATAATATGACCGCTCCTTTGCTCCCTCATAATAGGCAATACTGCCTGAGCGACCCACAGTGATCCGAAAAAATTGGTTTCCATCTGATCACGGGCCTGCTGCTCGGATGTTTCTTCGGTTGTTCCAAACAAGCCAAAGCCGGCGTTATTAATCACTACATCGATCCGTCCAAAATGGTCCTTGATCTTTTTAACAGCTGAAAAAACATCTTCACGGCTGTTAACATCCAATTTCACTTCTAAAATACTGTCACCGTAAGCAGATTTTAAATCTGCCAGCGCACTGATATTTCTTGCCGACGCGGCAACTTTATCCCCTCTTTTAAGTAAGGCCTCAGCCCATATTTTTCCAAATCCTTTGGAAGCTCCTGTTATAAAAACTATTTTGCTCATTTTTATTTTTCTTGTTTTGTTAACCTATTTATAAAAAGCACCGTATTATCCATGCGCTGCTTCTGAAACATCCTTCCATTCTTTCCACTGCTGAAGTTTTTCACCATAAACCCTTTCTGTTTTGACATATCCCAATTTGCCCAGAAATAGTCTAAGCGGCGGGTTTTCGCTGTCGATCAGTTTCAAGATAGCTGGAACAGTGGCTTTGGGAGTACCATAATCATCCGGTCCAAGTCCCTCAATTTTCCCCAAGCTTTCCCTCAATGGATTATATACATCGAGCGAATCGCCGAATACCGCTGAACTTCCTCCAAATTCAGTTTTGTACCCATTCGGCTCAATCAAAGTTACATGGATACCAAAATCTTTGACCTCACTAGCCAGCGCTTCACTAAGTCCCTCTACCGCAAATTTGGTTGCATTGTAAATACCGAGAGTGGGAAGGCTCCATACACCGAGTACACTTGAAAGCTGGATGATATGTCCGTGGGCCTGTGCTCTCAGGATCGGCAGTGCCGCCTGCGTCACCCATAGTGTTCCGAACAGATTCGCATCGAAAACATCTCTTGCTACTTTTTCCCTCACTTCCTCTACTGCACCGAAAACTCCATAACCTGCATTGTTGATCACCACATCAAGCTGACCGAAATGTTCTTTAGCTTTGTTAACGGTAGCAAATACGGCTTCTCTATCGGTAATATCAAGCTGTAGCGGTAAAAACTGATCACCATACTTTTCTGACAGCGCTGTAAAAGCGTTAGCTCTTCTGGAGGTTGCCGCTACGTTGTCTCCACGTTGCAATAGTGCTTCAGCCCATAGTTTTCCAAATCCCGATGTTGCGCCTGTAATGAAAATTGTCTTTGCCATTTTGTTATTGTTTAGAATTTTATTTGTTATTTTGATAAGACAAAGTTATATCCAGACCAGGCCTTTGCTCTACTCCATATCAGCGGAAGAATAGCACAGATTTACGAAAATGTAATTTTGGATCATTTCAACGAGTAATTTTTTAAAATCAGACACATTGGAAAAGATCAATCATTATAAAAGCATAACCGAACTTCACGAAAGAAGTGGCTTTGAAACTCCAAAACATCCACTTTTAAGCCTGATGACCTGTAAAGAACTTATGACCTATTCGGTCGGAGAAGACAGATTCACAGGTGACTTTTATATGATTGCCCTGAAAAAGATCAAGTCGGGATATGTCCTTTATGGTAAAACAAAATATGACCACAGCAACGGTTCCGCTGTTTTCGTGAAGCCAAGACAGATTATCGAAGTCAGTAACGTCCAGTTTGCAGAAAAGGGTTTTGTTATATTTTTCCATGAGGATTACCTGGCCGGACACATCCTGCATAAACAGATCAAAAACTATGGTTATTTTGAGTATGAGATAAACGAAGCGCTTCACTTATCGCCTGCTGAGGAAGTGATTATGTGGGAGCTATATGAAAAGATAAGGATAGAATATGACGAAAACTCGGATGAGTTCAGCCGTGAAATTATACTGTCACATATTGATTCCATCCTAAAATATTCAGACCGTTTTTATAAAAGACAGTTTTCGGATCGAAGCAACAACGTTTCGGGCGCAACGCTTAAAAGGTTTCAGGCAGTATTACAGACCTATTTTGATAAGAAACTGCACCTAAAAGATGGGTTGCCCACCGTAAACTATCTCGCGGGAGAACTGTTTCTGTCAAGCAGGTATCTGAGCGATCTTCTGAAGCAGGAAACCGGGAAAACCGCGCTGGAGCATGTCCATATCTATCTGGTAACAGAAGCGAAAAATCTATTGTTGGGATCAGACAGCAGCATTTCCGGAATTGCCTATGATCTGGGGTTTGAAAGCCCATCGTATTTTACGCGTCTATTTAAAAAAGTAGCAGGCCTAACGCCGGCTCAATTCAAGGAAGCAAAGAATTAGTTTCAAGATTTAATATTATATACCAAATCTCTTGTAAATCAGTAATCATATCAACATAATGATTTTACGAGAGAAGTGCCCCCTAAATTTGAAATAAGAACATAAACGGCTAGAATTACAACATCTGTTAGATTTTATTCTTTCCGATCTCGTATCCAACTTTTTTTTGGCTTTTCTTCTTTTTCAATAAACTTACTAAGATAACTGAAAAGCACCTCGATTTTTTGGTCCTGTTTTATCATCTGTTCTTCTACCTGTTCTACCCTCAAAAATACATCCTTATGGGCCACTAACAGTTCCCGGATTTTAGTGTATATACGTACGATCTGGATATTGACCTGGATGGCTTGAGGTGGAGGAGATAGAACCGCTGTTTTCGCCTTACATTTTACTTGGTTTTCTTACTCTACTTAAAGTTTCTTTCACTACTCCTAAATATGATGCAATGTGATGAAGAGGAAATCGCTGGACGATTTCCGGATAACACCGTAAGAATCTTTCGTAACGTTGCAAAGCGTTTAAGCTTATTGCTGCGTCCAACCTTTTTTGAAATGCGATGTGATTATTTTCGCTCATTTTCCAGAACATACGTTGAATCGCGGGTATTTCCAGAAGTAAATCAAGATCCGACCTCCGAAAGACAAGTAGGTCTGTATCCTCCCATGCCTCAATATAATATGTTGACGGAATACGATGTATAAAGCTTTCGCGATCTGTGATCCACCAGTTTTCAATACATAGTTGGTTAATGCATTCCATACCGTTTTCCGATATGCTAAATTGGCGCACAGCCCCTTTAAGAATAAAGCCCGTATATGCACATATACTTCCCTCTTCGAGGAACAGCTGTTTACGACGGAGTTTTTTAGGTTTCATGATACTGGCAATACGGTCCCTATCAAAAGGTAGAAGTTGAGCATCGCTGTATCGTTCGATATAATTAAAAAGCGGGTCGTACATTCTTCATTAATTTTTGGTATCGTACAAATAGCATGCATACCAAAAATAATAAAAAATTCCGCTTTTCAAAATACAAGTTAACCGGTGTCTTACAGCCTTCTTTCCGATGCATCTATCGGAAGGTCATTCACACTTGCAAATCTTTTTTGCATGAATCCATTCTCATCAAATTCCCAGTTTTCATTGCCGTATGCTCTGAACCACTGGCCCTCGGCATTATGAAATTCATACTCATAACGAACGGCGATCCGGTTATCAGTGAATGCCCACAGCGTTTTCTTTAATTTATAGTCAAGTTCTCTTTTCCACTTTTCGGTTAAAAATTCGATAATCTCCTGCCTGCCATTTATAAAAGTTGATCGATTTCTCCATTCGCTATCCAATGTATAGGCCTGCGCAACTTTTTCCGGGTTTTTAGAGTTCCATGCATCTTCTGCCAATTGAACCTTCTGAAGTGCTGTTTCCAAGGTAAATGGAGGTAAAGGATGTCTTTGTTCCATGATTTAGTGTTTTTAGAGCTAGTTATTAGAATAACGGTACTATTTTCGGATATTGAAATCCCCAATCTTAATTCCCATTCACCTTGAACGTCAGTGAATGGGAAATTATATTCTTAAGCAACACACAAAAGCAATTAAAGATTAACTCGCAAGAACTTTTCGCTCAAGAAAATCATCTATGATAGCCGAAATCTCCTCGCCATGCGACTCTAAAGCAAAGTGCCCTGTGTCAAACAAATGAAATTCGAGTTTCTTAACATCTTTTTTGAAGGCTTCAGCTCCAGCGCCGGGAAAAATATAGTCGTCTTTCCCATAAACAATCAGCATCTCCGGTTGATGATCTCTGAAATATTGTTGCCAACTAGGGTACAATGGTACATTGTTTTGATAGTCATAAAATAAAGCAAGCTGTATCGCACCATTTTCCGGTCTTTCAAGATGTCTTAAATCAATTTCCCAATTGTCCGGCGAGATTACGCTTTGATCAGGAACGTTATGTGTATATTGCCATTTTAAGCCGTTCAGATCATGAAAACCTTTTAACGTGTTTTCTGCCTCTTTGTTGTTCTTATCAGCCCAGTAAGCTTTGATTGGATCCCAGAACGCTTCCAATCCTTCCTCATACGCGCAACCGTTCTGTACAATCAGTGTGTCTATTTTTTCAGGGCTTGCACTGGCAATTCTAAAACCTATTGGTGCACCATAGTCCATCAGATATAGACTATACTTTTGAATTTCAAGCTTTTTTAAAAGAGCTGTAATTATTCTCGCAAAATTGTCAAAGGTATATTCAAACTCTGCCATCGGTGGCTGTTCACTTCTACCATAACCTGGGTAATCTGGAGCAATCAAATGGTATTTGTCGGATAAGGACTGGATAAGATTGCGGTACATATGTGATGATGTAGGATATCCGTGAAGTAATACCAATGTCGGTTTACTTTTATCTCCTGCCTCTCTGTAAAAAATATCTACTCCATTAATATTTTCGGTTTTGAAAGTTGTTTTCATCGTTTAAATTTTTAGTGGTTATTATTTCTTTTCAATGGGTGGCTGTTTAGGAAAATCTATGTCCGTATCCGCAAGAATATTGACATAATTGGTGAAAATGCTCAATGAAACTTGCGCCAATATTTCAACTATTTCCTGATCATTATAGCCGGCTGCTCTAACACTACTTAATGCTTCCTCTGAGACCGCACCCCGGCTGTTTAAAATCTCCTTGCTGAAAGTTAAAGCGGCATTTATTTTTGGATCTGTAGAGGAGGCATGTCGCGCATCCGCAACATCCTGATCTTTGATGCCCATTTTTCCGGCAACAAAACTGTGAGCTGAATTACAATAATTACATCCATTTTCGTTGGCTACCGTCAACGCGATAAGTTCACCCAATTTACCACCTAAAGATGAGGTGCTAAGCCCACTGCTAAATCCAAGATAACCGCTAAGCACTGCGGGAGAATTCGCCATCGTTCTCATCATATTGGGAACCATACCCATTTTAGCTTTTACAACATCTAGCAGTTCTTTTGTTTTTCCGGTAGCTTCTGCTGGGTCTACCATTATAATACGTGCCATAATTTTTTTAATTTTTGATTTTGTTTATCTAATTTGATAGCACAAAGTTGACCATTATATAAAAGGAGATGTTAGGCGCCCTTTCCCGAAGAGTTATCAATTTTTCCCATCTAAAAAATTGATAGCATTTTCAATTTAAGAGATTGAAAAATACGATGATTTATGTGGGTACCGTTGGGGCTGAATCTAATGATAGTTTAGAATACCCATCAATTTCTGACCATTGGGACTCGTCCAGTCAATTGCCAATTCTGAAATAATCTGATCAACGGTTGTAATGATAGCTCCTGCCGAGCGCATGCGTGCTAATGCCAATTCGTCCCCATATTTTGTGTATGACGCCGAAGCATCGGCAGAGACCTGAACTTCGTACCCTTCATCAAGCATTTGCAAAACAGGAAATGTAACACAGATTTCTGTCGTTACACCTGCTACAAATAGTTTTTTGCGGCCAAGTGCTTTCACTGCTTTGTTGAAGCCATCGTGATGCATCGCATTGACAATGCCCGGTCGCCTTATACGCGCTGCAAATGCCTCAGGTAAAATTTCCTCAAGTTCTGAAATCAGCGGACCCTGAACATTTTCTTCCATACTAGATGTCAATACAACCGGAAGATTAAGTGCAGCAGCAATCTTAGCTAATTTTATGGCGTTTTGTTTAACAAGATTGATGTCATGTGAATGAGTCCAGCCCATTGTCCCCACCTGATGATCAATTAACAATATCGCTGAATTCTCCGGATTAAAAGCTTTTGTGTGCATAATGTTTTGTTTTAAATAGTTAATCCCATTACCAACCAGACGGTCGTTTAATGACACAAATTTGCCTCGTTCTTTACCCGCTCAACGATGACTTTTGCTAAAAAAAAGTATTGACAAATGTCAATCTTTTTAATTGGAATATAGATGAACTTAGCGAACAGATACGAACAGAAAAGACAATATAAACAGTGATAAGAGAACGGTACGAATGTTTTGATGAGCTGTCGGTATAATCATCATATAAATCTAGTGGCACTGACGGAGATGAATACCGGAGGAGATCAGGAACAAAAACAGATTTTAATTAGAAGGAAATATTGCCAACACGACGGGAATTGATGCCTAACAACAATCTTTCTTTATGCTGCAACTTTGAGTTAAAATAAAACAAAATACAAAAATATATTATGAAAAGAATAGCAATAAACGGATTCGGGCGTATAGGACGTGCCGCACTTAAGATAGCCGCTGAAACTGCGGATTTGGAGGTAGTTGCCATAAACGACTTGATGAGTATTGATAATGCGGCATACTTGCTCAAATATGACAGCAATTACGGGAAATACGATAAAGAGGTACGCGTTGAAGGTAATAACATATTAGTCGACGGCAAGGCCATAGCTTACCACAGTATCCGGAACATTGAGCAATTGCCCTGGAAGGCTGTACAGGCAGATGTGGTAATTGAAAGTACCGGGATCTTTACGAACAATGCGGATGCTCAAAAGCATCTGACCGCAGGTGCGAGCTACGTAGTAATTTCGGGTCCGACTAAAGATACACCTACCGTAGTGCACGGAGTGAACACGGAAGATGGGAAGGTGTCTGTATTTTCGTGTGCCAGCTGTACGACTAACAGCATAAGTCCGGTAATTGAAATCCTGGGGCGGCGACTTGGCATAAAAAAGGCGATCTTGAATACAACACACGGTTATACCGCTTCGCAGGCGCTGGTTGATGCACCTTCCAAACGGGAGCCGCGGATGGGTAGGGCTGCAGGGATTAACCTCGCACCCGCTGCAACCGGAGCAGCAATCGCGACTACGAAGGCTTTACCTCAATATGCAGGTAAATTTGATGGGATTGCCGTAAGGGTTCCCGTTCCGGTCGGTTCCATATCAGACATTACTTTTATTGCAGCGCGGGCTACCGATGTGGAGGAGATCAACAGAATTCTTACCGAAGAGTCCGAAACCGAAAGATATAATCAGGTAGTGGCCGTTACATCCGAACCTCTTGTCTCCACAGACATTATCAAAAGTCCGTTTGCAGCCACCATTGACCTGGAGATGACGCGCGTGGTTGATGGTGATCTCGTTAAGGTGATGGCTTGGTACGATAATGAGTGGGGTTTTACCAGTCAGATGATCAGGCAGATACAGTCTATTTAAATACTGAACCATCCTGGAAGCCCTTCTTTCATGTTTTATCGGGCGCAGGGCGTCTTGTGCTGAAGGACGTGGTCATGATGGCTGCGGGACTGGTTGTTGCTTCTGATAGTGCGAAGCGTTTAAATTTTATAAATCAAAATAAACATTAAACAGAAAAATGAAAAAAATATCGACTGCCCCGCTGGAAGCAACTTACCTGGGAGGTCCTACGGTAGTGCTGGAAATAGGTGGTTTGCGGTTAATGACCGATCCAACGCTTGATCCTGCAGGCACGGAATTCGTCCTGAACGAGCGGATGAGTGAAAAGAAATATTCCGGCCCCGCTGCTTTTCCGGAGACTCCCATAGATATCGTTCTTTTAAGTCACGACCAGCATTTCGATAACCTAGATGGAAGCGGGCGGAATTTTTTGAAAGAAGTACAGACTACGCTAACGACCAAAGTAGGCGCTGAGCGGTTGAAAGGAACGGCAATCGGTCTTGATCCGGGTGAGTATCGCACGTACGACGCGCCCAACGGTGATAGGATTAAGATCACGGCGACACCGGCACGTCACGGCCCTGCGGGTATCGAATCAATTACGGGGGATGTAATCGGTTTTCATCTGTCAGTCAGTGGCGACAATGATTTTGAGCTGTACATCACCGGTGACACCGTTTACTACAACGAAATCGAAAAGCTCGGACAGCATATCGATCCTAGGTATATTTTCATTTTTGCCGGAGCAGCGAGACCGCGCGGTCCTTTCAATGTTACCATGGGTACCAATGATGCAATCGATACCGCCCATATATTTCCGCAGGCAACTTTGATTCCTTTGCATGCAGAAGGATGGTCACACTATACCGAAAATACCTCAAGCTTAACAGAAGCTTTCCGTATTCTCGGTATTGAGCACCAACTGCAAATATTGGAAGCGGGGGTTGTTACCGCACTTCCTATTAATAAGGATTCGATTGCCTAATTAGCATTTGACACTAAAGTACCGCATGTATGAGCATCAGCGACCAAGCCATTAAGTCCAAGATGTAAATATGATGATGGGCAATTGCCGTACTCAATTAATGGTAATATTATCCATGTTTTTCACAGAATCATCCATTTGTTGAGCGCACGAAGCCTGCTACTTTTGTTCGTTCATTTCCTTCAGTGGTTAGAACCAATAGTAAACGATAATCCAAAAATTAAATTTAACCCATGGCCGAGGTCATTTCAGAGGATCGGGGTGTGCATAAAAAAACAGAATGTTTTCTTGTATCGAATGAAAGATATTACAATTATTCCCTAGTACTATGTTGTGTTTTCGTATTTTCTTAAACTTAGCCTTCTGTCTTATTTTTTTTTCCATCCGGTGCGACGCGGAGCCACTCACAGTATGGTATACCCAACCGGCTCAGCAATGGGAAGAAGCCATTCCGTTGGGTAATGGAAAGATCGGCATGATGCCCGATGGTGGAATACGCGAAGAAACCATTGTATTGAATGATATCACGCTATGGTCCGGTAGCCCGCAAGATGCCAATAATTACGAAGCAAATAACTACCTTTCCCAAATACGGAAACTATTGCGCGAAGGGAAAAATGATGAGGCACAGAAGCTGGTAGATGCTCATTTTATCTGCCGGGGGCCTGGGTCCGGCGGGAAGCAGTGGGGATGTTTTCAAACGATGGGCACCTTGCACCTAGCATACGACTACGGAGAACCGGCAACGAATGAACCGATTGATTACCGGCGCCAGCTTGACCTAAATGACGCACGCTTGGCCACGGCATTTTCCCTGGCAGGCACACAGTATTCACGGGAGTATTTTACCAGCTTTGGCGATGACGTAGGTGTAATCAGGCTTCGAGCCGACCGATCAGGAAAAATCAACGTCCGTATCACAATCGACCGGCCCGAGCGGGCAACTGCCCAAACGGTACGCAATGAACTTCAATTGGTGGGACAGTTGGACGATGGGGTGGATGGACAAGGCATGCGGTTTATTACACGCATACAAGCAAAGACAACGGGTGGCAACATAGAAGTGACGGAAAATGCACTGATTATCCGGCAAGCCGATGCTGCCGAAATCTATCTGACCACAGCAACAGATTTCAACAACGTTGATTACTTGACTGCTTCCTCGCATACACTCTCCAAGGCGATGCACAAAACCTATGACTTGCAATTGCAGCAGCATACCACGAACTACCAAAAGCTTTTCAACCGATTGGATATCCGGATAGGAGAACCCACTACCGACGGACTGCCTACCGACCAGCGGTTAGCCCGGTTTGCCGAAAACGCCGATGCCGATCCGCAAATGGCAGCCTTATTTTTTCAATTCGGACGCTACCTGAGTATTAGCAGTACGCGGGTCGGGTTGTTGCCACCCAATTTGCAGGGACTTTGGGCCAACCAGATACAAACACCCTGGAATGGTGACTACCACCTCGACGTCAATGTGCAGATGAACCACTGGCATCTTGGCCCCGCCAACCTAAGTGAACTTGATTTGCCCTTGGTTGAATTGGTAGCTAAACTGGTGGAGCCCGGAACCCGAATCGCTAAAGCCTACTATGCGGCAGACGGATGGGTGGCGCATGTTATTACCAATATTTGGGGATACACGGAGCCCGGCGAAAGCGCCTCCTGGGGAGTGGCTAATGCGGGATCGGGGTGGTTATGCAATAATCTTTGGGAACACTATGCTTTTACCAAGGATACAGCGTACCTGCGTCGCATCTATCCCGTTCTCAAGGGGTCTGCTCAATTTTACAATAGTGCGCTCATGGAAGATCCAAAATCGGGTTGGTTAGTAACCGGCCCCTCGGTATCGCCCGAGAATGCGTTTTATCTTCCAAACGGCAACCATGCCAATGTCTGCATGGGGCCAACGATCGATAATCAGATTACGCGCGAACTGTTTACGCATGTGCTGACCGCTGCGGAACTGTTTGGCATCGATCCCGCCTTCCAAGATACCCTACGGAATAAGTTAAAACACTTGGCCCCCTCCGGCCGGATCGGCTCGGACGGACGGATATTGGAATGGCTGGAAGAATACAAGGAAGTTGACTCGCAGCACCGGCATATTTCCCACCTATATGGCGTATTCCCGGCCGATCTCATCTCGCCTTATAAAACTCCTGAATTGGCCGAAGCTGCAAAAAAGTCGCTCAATGTACGGGGAGATGATGGTCCAAGCTGGGCCATTGCTTATAAACAGATTTTCTGGGCTCGCCTGTTGGATGGTAACCGGGCTTATAAATTGTTCAAGCAATTACTGACACTTACCCGGGAAACGCACGTCAACTACGGTGCAGGCGGCGGCACCTATCCGAGTTTGTTTACAGCAGGCCCTCCCATGCAGATCGATGGTAATTTCGGTGGCACTGCCGCAATCGCAGAGATGTTGCTGCAAAGCCATAACGGAATAATTGACTTACTGCCGGCCCTTCCCGATGCATGGAAAGGAAGCGGGGAAATAAGGGGTCTAAAGGCCCGTGGCAACTTTACGGTAGACTTCGAGTGGAAAGACGGAAAGGTAACTCATTACCACATTACTTCACCGAATCCTACACGCGTAAAAGTAAGAGTAAACGGCGAGATCAACGAAATAGTTAGTAGTGTACGTTCCTAAAATAATAGAAGATAATCATTGCTCATCAGTATGTCGTGTCACCAATCGATACCATACCTCATAGTATCCGTTTAAAAGTTGATTCCGACTTTGTGACTTTGGGATATCGTTATATCTTTGAAAAGAAAAAGTATGCTTTTTGTCAATAATACGAACGAATGCATCGGCGTGCATGAGCTGGATAAAGAAAACATTAATCTCGTTTTCGATGTAAAAGAAACGGATATGACCTTTATCTGGAACACGGGCGAGGTTATGAACCTTACCATCGACCGAATCCCCTACCAACTGAAAAAGCATCAGATTATTTTCCTTACCGAATTTCACAAGATTGATGCCATTGACTTGGAATCTGCGCGAATGGTACGGTTCAATCAGCCGTTTTACTGTATAGTAAACCATGATAACGAGGTGGGTAGCAAGGGATTTCTTTTCTTCGGCGCTTCGGGTGTTCCCATCGTCTCTGTCGATGAAAGAAACTTGAGGGATTTTGAAATCTCCTGGGAAATGTTCTCTTCGGAAATCCGTAAAAGCGACCTATTACAGCAGGACATGCTGCAGGCCATCCTTAAACGTATGCTTATCTTATCCGCTCGCATTTTGACCCATTCCACAAACTTTCATAAGCTGGAGAAAAATCAGAGCGACATTGTCCGGGAGTTCAACTATCTGGTTGAAAGGCATTTTGCTGAGCACCATGATGTTGCCTATTATGCCTCCAGGCTTAACAAATCTCCCAAAACACTATCAAACCTATTTTCCATTGTTTCCAACCGTAGTCCACTCAATATTATTCATGATCGTATCATGATCCATGCCAGACGACAGATTAATTATTCGAATCGATCGATAAAGGAAATTGCCTATGAGCTCGGCTATGAGGACGTCCAAACATTCAGCCGTTTCTTTAAAAGTAGGGAAGGAATGTCTCCTGTGCAGTACCGCGAGAAATCCGAACGGGCAACAGCCTAAAAGGAAAAATTGTTTACACAGCGGGAATTTCTGCCTAACACCGGCATTTGTTTATGATGGATATTTGACTTATGAAACATGAAGCTTTCATATAGTACAGAATCATCATAACAAGTTAATATGAATTACCCAAAGCTTGCATTTACCGATGTCGTTAAAACCCTCCAGGAAAAACTGGGTAGCAGAACGGCTTATAAGCGCGTCGAGAAAATGACTTATGTAGATGGGTTGACACCTATTGAAATTCAGTTTCTCGGTCAATTGGATAGCTTCTATATGGCATCCTTCGGGGATAATGGTTACCCTTACATTCAGCACCGAGGGGGGCCGAAAGGTTTTGTAAAGGTAATTGATGATCAAACGATCGGTCTGATCGATTTCACAGGAAATAGGCAATACATTTCCCTAGGAAATATTACCATGAACCCCAAGGTATCCCTGATTTTTGTATCCTATCCAATGCGGGCAAGGTTGAAGATGTATGCCGAGGCTGAAATCGTTGAGATCGATGATAGGCCGGAGCTATTCGATTTTCTCAAACCCGAAGACTATAAATTCAGGCCCGAACGTATCTTATTGTTCCACATCAAGGCCTATGACTGGAATTGCCCACAACACATCACTCCGAAATATAGCCTGTCGGAAATTGACGAAATAACAGCGCCCAAGGACAGACAGATCGGGGAACTCAAGCAGGAGGTGGAGCGATTAAAACAGCAGTTGGCGGAAATAAAACCAATCACCTGATTTCAGGCGCCTATGCTGATTCACAGAAAAGAGGAAACGAATAGTAAATCAGTAATCATATCAACTTACGGCTTCCCGTAAAAAATGAGCAGAACCGATTAGATTCATTTCCGAAGCATGGTAGGCTAGGAGAGGGAAATTTCTCAATATTCACAAATCGTAACATGACATCTATTTTATAACTTAGTAGAACTAAACTGAAACTATTAGCTAAAATCAAAATGCTAACAAAAATTGAGGTTAAAGGATGGCACTCACAACGCGCAATAGTCACTGTCCAACTTCAGACACCGGGTGTTCGCATTCGGACACTTTCCGAAAGCTAAAATCATTGCCGATGGTATTTGAAGTTGATTTTCGACAGCCGGCAATATTCTTGAGCTTTTTCAAAAAACTGCCTGATAATGATAAGGAATTATTGCAAGACTGCGCTAAGAAGCCTAAACCGTAATAGAGGCTATGCCCTGACTAACCTACTGGGCCTGACACTGGGCATTGCCTGTACGGTCTTCATCTTCTCTCTTGTTAAATATCACCTGAGTGTTGACGCTTTTCACGCAAAAAAAAATAGGATATACCGTATCGTCACGGAAAACCGCCTTGAGCAAACTGTATATAGTCCGGGTGGTCCGCCACCGCTAGGGAGGGCTTTCAGAGAAGATTATACATTTGGAGAAAAAGTTGCCCGAATCTATGTAAAAAGGGAACGATTAATCTCTCTTCCGCATTCCTCTGACAATCAAAAATTTTTGGAAGAAAACGGTGTCGCTTTTGCCGAGCCGGATTTTTTCCATATCCTGGACTTCCCGTTAGTGCAGGGTGATAAAAATACCGTTTTAACGAATCCAAATACAGCCCTGATTACCGAACGGGTAGCAAAAAAATATTTCGGAGATACAGACCCTATGGGAAAGATCATCCGTTTAGATAATAAGCTAAACTTCCGCATCGACGGTATTCTGCGAGATCTCCCGGAAAATACGGATCGAAGGCAGGAGATCTATCTGTCATACGGCAACCTGAAAGATTACAATCCATGGGCAGGCAATGACAACAACTGGCTCAGTTATGCTGACGAATTGCAAAGTTTCGTATTATTGAAACCGGGCGTCCTGCCTGCCACCGTCAATCAGGCTTTTCATGATTTTTCAAGTAAGTATTACGAGGGAAACTATGTTAAAGAATGGCGGTTCCGTCTCCAACCTCTTTCGGATATTCACTTCAATTCGGACTTCGATGGAAAGGTAACTAAGCAAAGTCTTTGGGCGTTGTCGCTTATTGCGGTTTTTCTCATTATAACTGCATCGGTAAATTTTGTTAACCTGGCTACCGCCCAAGCATTGAGCCGCGCAAAAGAGATCGGCATACGGAAAACATTGGGTAGCTTCCGAAAACAACTTTTCTGGCAATTTATGGTCGAAACGGCTCTCATTGTCCTCACAGCTATAGTATTGGCATTCACGTTGTTATACTGGGCCTTGCCCTTGCTCAGATCAGTGTTTGAAGTGCCTGTTATGAGCATCTTTTTCTACGATTATCATCTGCTGATATTTTTGCCGCTACTTTTTCTTCTGATCACTTTCCTTTCGGGAGCATATCCGGGTCTTGTTCTAGCGGGTTTCCAGCCTGTGCTGGCGCTTAAAGGGAAAAATATCCGAGCGTCATACAGGAGGCCTTTCACTGCGAAGGGGATTGGTCGTGACACAGTTTACGATTTCTCAACTCCTCATTATCGGTACTTTGGTTATTGCACATCAGATAAACTTTACCCGGCAGACCGATATGGGATTTACCAGGGACGCTATCGTAATATTGCCACTGCCAACCGGCGATAAATCAACTGTAAGTACGCTCCGTTCCGAGTTCTCCAGACTGGCGGGGGTTGAAAGGGTGAGTTTTTGTACACAAGCTCCGGCCAGTGAGAGTGGCAACAGCTTTGAAATTGTATACGACACCCGCACCGAAAAGGAAAATTACGACGTCGTCTTCAAAGGGGGAGATGAGCAGTATTTATCCACTTTCGGATTGGAACTGTTGACGGGGCGTAATCTGCATCCTTCGGATACTGTACGTGAGTACCTTATTAATGAAACCTTGGCGAAAAAACTAGGAGTGTCCAACGATGGAGTGATCGGAAAGAATGCCATTATTAACGATACGAAAGGTACTATTGTTGGCGTAGTAAAGGACTTTCATAATCAATCGTTCCACACAGGTATTGACCCACTCTGCATAACAACGCAAAGTAACTGGTACAATCGGATTGCTGTAAAGATCAACCCTTCTAATTTGCGACGTACGTTGGAAGCGATTGCTCCGGTTTGGAAAGTGACCTTTCCAAACCATGTATATGAATATGACTTCTTGGATGATCAGATCGCGCGGTTTTACGAGCAGGACTATAGGATACTGCGCTTAGTCCAGACCTTCGCCGGCATTGCGATAATAATAGGTTGTCTAGGTTTGTACGGCCTTGTTTCTTTTATGACCACTCAGAAAACCAAAGAAGTTGGTGTACGCAAAGTGCTGGGAGCTAGTATAAGAAACATCCTATGGCTGTACGGAAGAGAGTTTGTTCGGCTACTGCTTATTGCTTTTCTGATCGCGGCACCCATGGCCTGGTGGATAATGAATAGCTGGCTGGAAAACTTTATTTACCGGATCAATATTGGCGCCGGTATCTTCATAATGGCTGTTGCCATCACGTTGGTCATAGCATTGTTGACCGTTGGGTACCGATCCTTGAAAGCTGCTCTGATGAATCCGGTCAAGTCTCTAAAGACAGAATGATAATGTGGTAAGCTAAAGACACACAAGGCGGTAGTACATAATGATTTTACGAGAGAAGTGCCCCCTAAATTTGAAATATTTTCCGATCGAATAGAAATTACGTCGGCAGGAACATTGCCGGAAGGTTTAAGTGTCGCAGAGTCTTTTGATGGTGTATCCATTCCGAGAAATCGGGAACTTATGCGGGTTTATCGGGATCTGTAATTGGTAGAACAACTTGGATCCGGTATGCCCAAGATTTTAGAAAGTTCAAAGTATCCCCCCAAGTTGAGCGATTGTTGGCTATGTTTACTAAAGAACATAAACGGCAAGAATTACAACATCTGTTAGGTTTATCAGATAGGAAACTTCACTAAAAACTATTTAAGTCCAGCAATCGAGGCAGGATTTGTAGCGTTGCCAAATCCAGATAACCCTACAAGTAGTGAGCAACGGTATACATTGACGGCTCTGGGAAAACGGGTGGTAAATCAGTAATCCTATCAACTTACGGAAATCGTAAAAACCCAAAGCAGAACCGATTATATTCGGTTAGAAACATGATTGTTTTCGACAACCAACTACAAAACAAAGCTAATTTTTTTAGTAATTTAAAATCTGTTTTGCTATATTTGTAAATGACCTAAATATCAAAGCATGACAAAAAACAACTTAGACAAACCTACTGTTGGTCGATATATTGACCCCGGGAGCGACTTCGGATTCAAATTTTTGTTTGGAAGACCTGCCCATCAGGATATATTGATCCCCTTTTTGAATGAATTGATCGGAAGCAGTAAACGTATCAAAAGCCTTGTATATGGCCCCACAGAATATTTGGGCGAAACAGCCGATCAGAAGAAAGTTATTTTTGATCTTCGATGTACAGGTGATAACGGAGAAGAAATCATTGTGGAAATGCAGCGTATGAACCACGATAACTTTAAAGAGCGGGTTATGTTCAGTACTTCGCGGCTTATAAGCAGCCAGTATCCCAAAGGAGTTGAATACTGGAACTTTGAACTGCCGGAAGTGATTTTCATAGGCATATTGGAGTTTAGGATGGATGATACGGAACGGGAACGATATTTGAAGAGTATCTCCCTGATAGACAAAGATTCGGGAAGAATTTTTTACAGTAAATTGAGCTATATATTTCTAGAACTCCCTAAGTTTCGCCTATTGCTTGTTTCAAAGGGCGGGCGAGAGCTCGCATAAACGTGTTTTAATTTTTTTATTTAATTTTATGCTCGGTCTGTAAAGAAGGACAAGGAGATCAAAACGGATAAGGATAGGTGGTTCTGGCTATTGAATAACCTAAGTAAGGCGGATAAGATCCCAACGTTCATGAACAAACGGATATTTCAACGAATTTTTAAAATAGCAGAAGTGTCCAATTTAACAAAGGAGGAAAGAATGGCATACGAAGCAAGTTTGCAGGATAAGTGGTTATGGAACAGCGCGATGTCGCTTGCTGAGAAAAAGGCTGCTGAAAAAGCAGCTGAAAAGGAGCGTAAAAAAGCAGACCAAGAGAAATTGGCCTCTGCACAGTCTTTAAAAAACGCAGGTGTAGCCAACCACGTCATTGCTGAAAGTCTAAAACTGCCCTTGGCGGTAGTAGAGAAGTTGTAGGTTTTACAACTGATATAATTGTTTAAAAATGCCATCTCCTAGATGGCATTTTTTATACACTTCTCCTTCCTTTACAGCTTCCCGTAAAAAGCAAAACAGAAATGATTAAGCTATTTGGAAAATTATAATAGGATGGAGTGTATTCCTCGATATTTCACAGATTGTCAGTTGGAGCTAGCAACACGGGAACTTACATTGTAGAAGAATAAATCGAAGTATTAAGTAAATAAAGCTAAATATGGTGGTGTGGTTCAGGAGGTGCTGCCTAAGGCGCAATTATCGGTTCCTACCTCTGTCCGGCCGCCACGCTTGAAGTGTTGATTCTTGTTCTGCTACGATTCCTTTCTTCCTAAAAGTAACAACAGCATAATGTTTTAGTAATAATTAAGCAGTTTCTTTGGTAAATCAACTACCATCTATGACGGCTAATTGTACTGTAAGACCATTTGTGAAAGGGGGGATATTAAGTGAGATTGCCCGGATCGGATAAAGTTCTTTTACATGACTTTAAGAAAAATAACATTAAATCTGCTTTTGGCTTTATTGTCACCCATCGTATTGCATGTGGGCGCTTTACAAGGTGTTTTCAAAGCGCTGATATCGGGTAAATATGAAACGAACGGACAACGGTTCGCATCATTTTATGAATACTTAACTTCTATTTATGACTATGGGGTCTTTTTTCTACTTTATTTTGTTTGCTTGATTTTCCTTTTATTGCCTTTCCAATTGATCAAAGATCACGAGCGGAAAGTGGGTAGAAACTATACCTTTTACAGGAAATTTCTTACGCTGTTCGTATTGTTTATGTTCTACATTGTTATGCTGGGTTGTTTTGTACTGAATCTATTTGTGACAGATCCCTGGTATGTCAATTTACTCTATCCCTGTTTGGCAGCTTTATTTAGTGTTGTATTTACGTCACTCACTTACTTTTTTATAGATCGGTATGAGCAAGACTACACGATCCCGAAAAAGGCTTAAACTACAAGCGGGCGACAATTTTGGAATTACAACGGAAATAATAACCTCCGAATTGTAATAGTCTACATGATAGCGTCTAATACGGCTGTTGCAAGTTTTGCGATAACTAAACCTTTATCAATTAGCTTTCATTGAAAACATTATTTATATGCTTATCAATAGTTTAACACCCTGACAAGAAAGCAGCTAATTGGTTGACAGGATGGGGGAGAAGAAATCTTCTCAATTTTACAAACTTTGTGAAATATCATTTAATTTATAACCTAGTGGAACTAAACTGGAACTCCTCACGGACCTTTCTATCGTGAACTATTACGCTGAGACGTTGAAGCTGACCTGTCAATGCCCTTTCAAATAAATATTCTCAATCCGATTGGCGACCTCTCCCACAGTAAAACCTTCATCCAGGTTGGAAAGTATGATAATTGAAAATTTCAGGGTAGGATAACGGATCATGTAAGTTGAAAAGCCTGATGTACCGCCGGAATGGGAAACCCGTTTCTGACCGTATTTTTCGTCGATATACCATCCATATCCGTATGCTGTGTGGTCATTTTCCCAGGATTTAATTGTAAACATCTCGTCTATTGTTTCAGATTTTACCAATTTAGAAGTATATAAAGCCTGATCCCATTTAAAAAGGTCACTTACGGAAGAGTAAACGCCGCCATCGCCCAGAACATAACTGTATAGACTTTGATCGCTCATCACCAGGCTATCGCCTTTTTTGTCGTAGCCATAAGCACGGTTCCGAATGCTGTCGCCCATGACGTTCAGGGTACTATTGGTCATTCCCAGTGGTTTAAAAATGCGCTGTTTTATGAATTCATCATACGGCATCCCGGATACTTTTTCTACAATAAGACTAAGTAGAGAATAAGCAGTGTTACTGTATTCGAACCGTTGCCCCGGTTTAAAAGCAGCCGTATCCTGTTGTTCTACTAAATGGAGCACATCCCAGTCGGTAAGCGGTTTGGTGGTTCCCGGCGGAATGAGGTCGCCGTAATTCGGTAAGCCGGCTGTATGGGTCAGCATATGGCGTATTGTTATCTGATTCCCATATATACGAATCTTTGGAAAGAATTTATGCAGAGGGTCATCCAGTGAAAGCTTGCGCTCATCCCGTAGTATCATTACAGCCATAGCAGTGAATGGCTTGCTCAGGGAAGCGAGGCGATAATTCGTATGCGGAGTAGCGGGTACTTTATGAGCGGCATCTGCAAAGCCGAAAGATCGGTTATAAATGATTTGGCTGTCTTTGATCACCATTACGCTCACACCGGCCATGTTATTGATATCATACCCCTTGAACAAACCACTAATAGCAGCTGAGCGATCATCCGATTGAGCAAGTGCTGAACATACTAAATGAATCACCGATAAAACAAATAGGATTAACCTTTTCATGGTATTTCTTTTAGTTATCCTTTGACAAGAAGTTTGCCAAACACGGGAATTCCGATTGCATAGACATGTTAAGCTCTCTATACCAATCGGTTGCTGTTCAGATACGGACACTCTTGTCTGATTCCGAACAATCGATCGTTCTTTAGGAAATAGTTTTCCATAGAAGCCTAAAAATAAAGCCAATTAAGTTTGTTTCTGGCATATAGTAGAATGCGAAGGATGGTGTTTTTCAGTATTTCACATATTTTGTAGAGGGACTACTGTTAATATTCAAGTCGTCACGTATTTGATCTTACAAAGAGGTGAAATAAGGTATAAAAACATTATTTTGCCGTTTTAACAGCATCTTATGAAATATAGTTTACCAACACGCTTATTGATATCAGCCCTCTTTATATTTATTTCCTTTCATGCGCTCGCGCAATCTTCAAAAGAAGTACTTCGCCGTCAGATAAAGGAAATTATCCTGACGGGAAACGCAGAAGTAGGCGTTTCTATTCTAGGTATTGAAGACAATGATACCCTGAGCGTTAACGGTTACAAACACTATCCTATGATCAGTGTTTTCAAATTCCAAATTGCGTTGACAGTTTTAAATAAGGTTGACAAAGGTGAACTATCACTAAATCAAAAAATCTTTATAAAAAAAGACGAATTGCTCGAAGAAACATGGAGTCCGTTCAGGGAAAAATATCCGGAGGGAAATGTCTATATTACCCTAAAGGAATCGTTGCAATGGATGGTTTCCCACAGCGATAACAATATCTGTGACATTTTGATAAGACTTGTAGGAGGAGTACATGCTATTGACACCTTCATTGCCAGTCCCAACTTCGTTATTAAAAACAACGAAGAAGAAATGCACCGAAATTGGGATACCCAATATGTAAATACAATAACGCCAAATTTTTCCACGCAGCAGTTGAAGCAGTTTTACGAAGGAAGAATTTTAACTAAATCATCAACCGAATTCCTGTATAAAACTATGGTAGAAACGGTTGTTGGGCCGAACCGTATAAAAGGAAAACTACCTGCAAATGCAGAAGTTGCGCATAGACCGGGCAGCTCTTTTACCAATGATCAAGGATTAACGGCTGCGGTTAATGATGTAGGGATTATACAATTACCCAACGGAAAACATTTTGCAATTGCAGTGTTTGTGTATAACACAACGGAAAAGTACAAAACTGCGGAGGATATGATTGCCTCCATCGCCAAAGCAACCTGGGATTATTATACTGCTAAATGATAGTAAGCTTATAGGGAAGTAAAGATTGTGATTTTCAAATTTTTATACATTTTGTGGAATTCCGTTTAATTTATAAATTAGTGCTAATAAACCAGGCAGATAGCAAAGAAAGAATTAAACCTAAATACCCATGATTTAACAATCTATGCAGTTAATAATTACAGACGATCATTATCTGGAGACTTATAAACGAATGACGAAAAGATGGTGGTATGAACGAAACAAAGGATGGTTGTTTTTGTCGGCAACTGTTACAGTGTATAGCCTGGCGCAAATAATAGGCGCCAACCAAGAAGATGGCCCTTCCAATGATTATTGCCTTTTCCTTTTAGATGTCCGCTTTTGGTATTTTATGATGTTTTCGGCATTATTGGTGATAGCATGGTGGTTTTATAAGCTAAACGCTTCTTTGAGAGGGATACCATTTATGCGGGAATTCGAAAGGCAGGTTGGAAAAACGAGCATGGTTTATGATTTGGATGAAAAGAGAGTCCGTATAAGTTATGGGCATTTAGTGAATGAATGTGGCTGGCAAATGTTTCAGAAATTACAATTTTATAAGGGGTATTTGATTTTTATGAGTAGTTATTACCCTTTGATCCCGGTTTGGATTCCTGTGCGTAAAGAAAACAAAAAGGAGCTAGAGAATCTTGCAGAAGTAATTCAGAAAAAATTTAAAATAAAAGCTATTAAATGATATCGTAAGCTCGCAATGAAAGTTTTGCCTCCCTTTGAGATGCGATCGCTTAACTTGTTTCTATTCACTGCTGCGAAATGAAGCACAGTTTTTGAATATGGTGGGTTATTTTGTTTTAGTACGATGATTTTCGCGATAAAGGTGATTCGATTAGCTATATGTTGGTTTTCAATCATATTTTGTTTTGGGTATAATATGCCTATCTCCCGGGCTTCTTCTTCAGCTCAACCAGATACTATTGTAGAAGTCCCTTCATCTATTCAAAGGTGGTTTGATGTGGAGCTATCGAAGGCGAAGACAAAATCCTTAACCAATTATAAATCTACCGAAGACTTTTTTAGGTCTGATTCCGCTCGTTTAATCGGCTATTTAACAAAATACAGCAGTAGTAAAGATTTTACTACGGGGATGGTGTATACGGATAATGTTTTGACAAATGAAACCATTACGTCTTTAATTCGCATACAGCCGGACGGAAAATTTGAAGCAAATTTTCCATTAAGCTATCCTTCGCGAATACTTGTTACATTCAGGGATAAGTCTTTCAGTGTTTACTTAGAGCAAGGGCAAACATTAGCCTTAGCTATAGATGATTTTTCCGATGATGAATCCGTCACTGCTGAAAACGTTCGGTTCTTTGGCCCTACTTCTAGAATAAATAAAGAACTAGTAGCCTTGCACGGTCAAACTCTAAACTTAGCCTCATTAAAAGAGGGTGCACGAACGATAAAGCCGGAAAGATTTTTGGCACGGCAGTTAAAACGGTGGGACGAGGATATATTGGCCATTGATGAAAAGATGAAGGGAAGGGGTTTTGACGATAGAACGAAAAAGATCGCTAAAAATGAGGTTATTTTATCCCATGTTATTTACATATACAACTATATGCTGGAGAGAGACAGGATTGCAAAAGAAGATTCGACAAACCAAATATGTAGCAATGCTATTTCTGATGATTTTTATGATTTTCTTACTAAAGTACCGCTTAATGATTATACTCTTCTTACTACATATAACTTTTCAACTTTTATCAATAAATTTGAAAGCAATGCCCCATTGAATTTAAAATCGATAATGGTCGCTTTGAGACAAAAACCTAAAAAATCTTTTACAGAATATCTTTTTGGCGAGCTTGATAATGAGCCCAGAAAAGAGGATCGTGAATATTTAGAAATATTGGAGAAATTTAGATCGGAACAACTAACAAAAGAACAAAAAGTTTCCATATTAAAGGATGCGGAAAGTAAGCGTCGCGCGTTCGAAGATTTTTATCAGGAACAATTTATAAATTATCAACTGAAGTATATAGATAACCTACGCGTATATGATGTTCCTGAATCTCTTAAAAATTGGGAACGGCAGGATGAAATATTGAATAGAAAATACGGTTTAGATAACACCTTTGTCTACCAGTTAGTAAAAGTACGCGATCTGAAATTCATTTTCACTAATCTTACTAAAGACGATGCCGAGACGTTTTTAAACAGTGTCCAAAAAAAATTAAATGCAGCTGTTTTGCAAGTCACTTCTGAAAGCCTTTTCAAAAAGGCATACCTTACGAGCAATAATCAGGGATACAAGCTTCCTAATGATGAAAATACAGCGGTGCTTAGAAAGATAACGGATAAGTTCTTAGGGAAAAAAATACTCATAGACTTTTGGGGGACATTTTGTGCACCTTGTGTCGAGAATATTCAATCGAGTAAAGCGCTTCGAGAGAAATATAAAGACAGTAACAGGTTCGAATTCGTATACATTACTTCAGAAGAGAAATCACCTGAAGACAGGTATGTTGCGTTTATAAAATCACAGCAATTGACAAATACCTATCGATTGAGCGGCGATGATTATAGACGTTTACAAGATCTGTTTAAGTTTAATGCAATACCCCGATATGTCCTAGTAAGCGAGTCAGGAACTGTGATAAATGACGATTTTTATTTTCCTAATATCCAAAAGGAAATTGATAAAGGGGCGGAAAATTGATTTTAAAGAGAATTAGATCTTATATTCATTACTACTCTCCTTTTTACACCCCGATAGTATAGCGCATAGCAAAATAAAGAGGAATAGGTGTTTAGGTTTCATTGTTTAAAGTTTCTTAACCAAAAATACTGAAAAGTTTGATTTATCCAGAAAGGTCAATATTGACCTCGTTACTTTCGTCCTAGTAATCATTTATTCACTCATTGATTTAGCAAAATCAAACAAGAGTTAATACATTTGCATCATATGGCAGTAAATACTACGGTAGATATAAATAACCTTCGGGGATTATCCAAGCTAGTATCACACGCAGCATTCAAGAAGTTGAGTGTCGGTACCAACCAATCTGCCTATATCCGCAGGATGAAGAAATACCTTGGTTGGGAGCAGATGGGCGAGGGGCGGCCACGCACATTGGAAGCGCTCATTGCAGCGGCCTACCAAACGCTTTGCAGTCATTATCGGCACGAGTATATTTACAAATCCAGGTTAGTTACCGATTTTGTGCTGAAGCATTATGCTTTGGAAGATACCGTTCTGCTGAATGAGTTCCGTATCGGAAGTTCCATTGCCGATGCGGTGCTGATCAACGGAACAAACAAAGTCTTTGAGATCAAGACCGAGCTGGACACGCCCGAAAGGCTGACTACCCAATTATTGGATTATTATAAAGCCTTTTCCAAGGTGTATGTTTTTACGCATCATACACTGGCCGCTAAATATTTTGAGTTGTTACCCAGTAATGTGGGCTTGCTTGTTTATGGAGGCGATGGCGCTATCAGCGAGGAACGGAAGGCTATCAGCACCACACAGTATTTGGATATCCGTACCATGATGGGCTCATTGCGTAAGCCTGAGTATCTAAAATTGGTGAAGATGCTGGCAGGCTTTATTCCGGAGGCAACCCCGGTGTTTTTATATAAGGCGTGTTTGGAGACACTACAATGTTTCACGCCAGAGGAGGTACAGCGAGCCTACCATAGTGTGTTGAAAGAACGCATTAGTGTTGCCAATAATCAATTTATTGAAGAGGCGGTTTTTCCCTGTTATTTAAATTTCTCAATTTATAATCAGAAATTGCACAAAAATTCCTATCTTACGCTAGTAAACAATCTAAACAAAACCTTATAGTCTAGCGTTATGTATTTTCCCTAATTGAGAGGTAAGCAATTCGAACTTCTTGTATGAGATTAGTACATTGAAATTTCCTGAACCTGGTGAGTCGAGTTTAACTGACAGTTAATTCCTTTTTTGAAATATTATTTGTTGACTTATGTCGAATTAAACAAATTCTTTATATTGGTCTATGTTAATTTTTACCCAAACCAAAAATCAACTAGTAAGCCTAAAGGAGAAAGCTTTTAAGCTCGAAAAGGACATGCAAAGGCTGTTTGAAGCTAATGTTGAAACGATTACTGGATTAAAATTAGTTAGGTCCGAATTCGTGATAAAAGCGCAACGTTTCGATACCCTTGCTTACGATCCTAGTAGCAGGTCCTTTGTGATTATCGAATACAAAAAAGAGCGAAATTTTTCTGTTATAGATCAAGGCGTGTCATATCTTAACCTTATGTTAGAGTATAAAGCTGATTTTATTGTTGAGTATAACGAAACACAGCAAGAAAATCTCAAGCGCTCGGATGTGGATTGGTCGCAGTCCAAAGTAATCTTTGTATCCCCATCCTTTACAGATTTTCAAAAGCAGGCTTCCAATTTCAAAGATTTACCTATTGAACTGTGGGAAATCAAGCAGTATGAAGGGGGTACTGTGGTAGTTAATCCAATCAAGAAATCCAAAGCTGCACCTGCTATTAAAGCTATTCAAGGCGCGGATAATTCAGAATTAGAAAAGGTAGCAAAGGAAATCAAGGTTTATACTGAAGAAGGCCATTTAGAAGGCAAATCTGATGATATCCATGAGCTTTATGAAACATTTAAGCAAGCTATCTATAATTTGGATAACAACATCGATATCAAACCAAAAAAAATGGAGATTGGTTTTACTAAGGAAGGAAAGATTTTTACCGATATCTGTATCCTTAAATCAAATCTGAAAATCTGGATCAACCTAAAAAGAGGATTTTTGGACGATCCTAAAGAATTCGCGCGTGATGTTTCATCTGTGGGACACTGGGGTAATGGTGATTATGAAATAATCGTATCCGACACTAAAAACCTAGAGTATATAATGAGTTTGGTGAAGCAAGCTATATAAACCTTCCCTTCTTTTAAATACTCAGCGAAATATATTAGTTTTAACCAGAAATAAAGAGTAGCTATTAACATGAGCGCAAACCAAACCGATTTTCGAAAAGCTTTAAATCCTGCATATAAAAAATTCAAACCCCTGAAAAAGGATGTGGATGATTTTGTCGAAAAGCTGGAGCAGTGCATTGAGACTATTAAGTTCATCGATCAGAAAGGTGAAAGCGAAGAGCATTTAAAGTCACCTATTAGAAAATTTTTGGAAGCGACTTTCTACAGCCAGCATGAGATCAATACGAAAGGTCGTATTGATCTCGCAATTTATCTAGGCCAGGATGCAAAAAGCGATATCGGTGTAGTCATAGAAGCAAAACGCCCAAGTAACAAGGCTGAATTTCCAACCAACGCAAACCTAAATAAGAAGGCTCTTCAAGAACTATTATTGTATTACTTGAGAGAGCGGGTAGACCACAAAAACAATAATATCAAGCATCTTATCATAACAAATGGATTGGAGTGGTTTCTATTCAAAGGAGAGGATTTCTACAACGCTTTTTACAAGAACAAAAATCTAATCAAAGAATACGAGCGTTTTAGAGACAGGTTAAAAGACACCTCCAAAAATGAACTTTTCTTCAGTGAGATAGCATCTCCCAATATTGAAACTGTTAAAGATGAACTGCCTTATGTTTATATAGATTTCCGTACAAAAGATGTTGCCAAGCATAGTTCCAAAGAATTAGTAAACATCTATAAACTATTTTCCGACGTTCACCTAATGGGTAAGAGTTTCGGTAATGACAGCAATTACCTTAACAAAGAGTTTTATAACGAACTATTGCATATTATCGGTCTGGAAGAAGTCAAAGAAAACTCTAAAAGGATTATTCAGCGTAAGCAAAACAGAGATCGTGATTACGGTTCCCTGATGGAGAACACTATCTTCACTCTTGAGGATAGAGATTATCTTAGTAATGTAAAGCATATACCGAACGACTCAAATAAAGCTTTCACAGCAGGATTAGAGTTGTGTTTGACGTGGGTCAATCGAATATTATTCTTAAAGCTTCTAGAGTCTCAATTATTAAGTTATAATCTACATACACCTGCCTATAAATTTCTGAATATCGACTTTATTAATGGCTTTGATGAGCTAAACGACCTGTTTTTCTCCGCTTTAGCCAAGCCACTAGGTGAGCGTCATGCGCGGTATGCAGACAAATTTAAACATATTCCATATCTCAATAGTAGTCTATTTGAGCGCAGCTATATTGAGCAGATCACCTTTGATATTACATCGCTAAAAGATGAGGTAATGGAAGTATATGCGGCGACAATATTGAAAGACAGCAACGGCCGTAGACTAAAAGGCAAGATCAATACCTTAGAATATCTTTTCAAATTTCTTGATGCTTACGATTTTTCAGCTGAAGCGGGTACGGAAACAGACCATACTCATGAAAGCAAAAGGTTGATAAATGCTTCTGTGCTTGGGCTGATTTTTGAAAAAATTAATGGTTATAAAGATGGATCTTTCTATACTCCCGGTGTCATTACCATGTTTATGTGTCGAGAGACCCTGAGGAAAGTGGTAGTCGAAAAGTTTCAAGCTCTAGAGAATCCGCAAATTGATGACTTTGAAGATCTTAAATCTTACTGCGCTCGCTTCTTTAAGAACCAAGATGTAAAACGGTTTAACGAAATCATTAACTCTATCAGAGTGTGTGATCCCGCGGTGGGCTCTGGGCATTTTTTGGTTTCTGCTCTTAATGAATTAATTGCTATAAAAAGCGAATTAGGGATCCTAGTGGACGAGCATGGCCATCGTCTACCGTGTGATATCCAGATTGAAAACGATGAACTTTATATTTCGGACGCCCATGGAGATTTGTTTGAATATCGTAGGAATGATCCAAATAGCCTGCGTATACAGAAAACGATTTTTCACGAGAAGCAAACCATTATTGAGAATTGTCTCTTTGGCGTAGACATTAATCCCAATTCCGTAAACATATGCCGCTTGCGCCTATGGATTGAGCTTCTAAAGAATGCATATTATACCGACGAAGGGGAGCTACAAACACTGCCTAATATTGATATTAATATCAAGCATGGTAATTCTTTAATTCATCGTTTTTCTCTAGAGGACAGTCTCAAATCGGCGTTTAAGAATAAAGAAGTCAGTTATACTATTGAAGACTATAAGCAAGCAGTTAACGACTACAAAAAAACGAACTCTAAAAGTAAGAAAAGGGAAATCCAAAACATCATTGACACCATAAAAAGCAATTTCAAATCAACCCTTGATAGAAAAATCAAAGAGGCTGTACAGAAAGCCATGGGTGCATATGAACAAGAAAGCCAACGTCAACAAAATCTATTGCAATTTGGTGAGAAACTAAGGCAGGCGGACAAGGACGAGTTAAAGAAATTAAAAAGCAAGGCCGACAAAGAAATTAAGAAGAGGAACGAGATACTGGATAATGCTAATTTTAAAAATGCGTTCGAATGGCGTTTTGAGTTTCCGGAGGTATTGGACGGCGAAGGCAATTTTGTCGGTTTTGACGCGTTGATCGGTAATCCACCATATATACAATTACAGAAAATGGGCACCGAGAGCGATGTTCTTCAAAAAATGAACTATGATACCTATGCCAAAACAGGCGATATCTATAGCCTATTTTATGAACAGGGACTCTATATTTTACGACCAAAAGGTTTGTTGACATTTATAACATCCAATAAATGGATGCGTGCAGCGTACGGAGAAAGTCTAAGAAGGTTTTTAGCAGAGAAAACAGATCCACTAATTTTGATAGATTTTGGCGGTACGCAGATTTTTGATACAGCAACAGTCGATACCAATATTTTGATGTTTGCTAACGATAAAAATAGACAACAAACGGAGACTTGTATTATCAAAGAAAAGGTGTTAAATAATTTGAGCGTTTATTTTAGACGACATCTAACCATTGCAGAATTTACAACTAATGACAGCTGGGTCATACTTTCGCCTATAGAAAGGAGTATTAAAGAGAAAATAGAACGGATAGGCACTCCACTCAAAGATTGGGATATCCAAATTAACTATGGCATAAAAACTGGCTTTAATGATGCGTTTATCATAGATGGTGTTAAGCGTAAAGAATTAATAGAACAGGACCCAAAAAGTGATGAAATTATACGACCCTTATTAAGAGGACGTGATATTAAGAGATATTCTTACGAGTTTGCTGATTTGTATCTTTTATTTATTCCTTGGCATTTCCCATTACACAAGGATCCAAGTATAACTGGTGCATCCCAACAAGCTGAAGAAGCATTTGAAAATCAATATCCTGCAGTATATAGACATCTATTAAAGTTTAAATCTGCCCTTTGTAATCGTAATAAAGCAGAGACAGGAATCCGCTATGAATGGTATGCGCTGCAACGATGGGGAGCAAATTATTGGGACGATTTTTTTAGACAGAAAATTGTTTGGATCGAACTTACTGATAAGCCAAATTTTTCACTTGATAATAGTGGGAAATTGCTAAACAACACTGTGTTTTTTATAAACGGTGAGCGCTTGCCTTATATCATTTCATTTCTAAACACAAAACTATGTGAATGGTATTTCACAAAGATAGCAACCACATCAGGAGCTGGTACTAGAAGGTGGATAAAGATATATATCGAACAAATATGTATACCATTAGAAGTTGATCCCAATATAGAAACAAAGATAAATGGCCTTGTCGCAGATATCCATAAATCAAAAAGGAATGATTTAGAATTTCGGCATTTAGAACGTCTAATAGAGGAAGAAATTTCTCACATAGTCCATTTGACAGAAGAAGAAATCAATTTTATTGATCAGACGGTAAGTCGATAATATGTAAAGTACAAGGTTCACTAAATATCAATAAAGCCTATTTCGTTGATCTCTTCAGCTGTTAAGTCATATAATTGAAATATCATATTATCAATCTGCTGTTCTAGATCTGTCGTCTGTTTACTCGCATTTTTTAGTTCTTTCCATTTGTTTAAAAGGTTTTCGAATAGTTTATCCGACTCCTCATTTATTCTTAATATTGGAATGCCTTCTAGAAAAACCTTTCTTAATTCCCTCGTTCCTCCTAATAACTCGGGAAAATTGTCTTTAAAGCAGTACTTAAATAAGCTCGAATTAAAAAAAGCTGTAAGAAAATTCAATTTTTCACCAGTTAAGATGAAACATTTGTTGTTGGTTACGAAATGAACATCATCCAGATAGAAATTCAGAAATTTTGTTATTTCAGGATAAATTATTTTCTGTCTAAAAAAATCGTCCATATAAGCACAGTTGCGAAGGTTGTATGGAGTATCACCTTTGTCAGTTCGCTTTGCCAGTTGTACGTAAAAATTATCTAAATGCTTTTTTATAGCAGGGTAATCGTCTATTTTGATGGGGGTTATGCCTTTTTCTTTGATGCCGTTATGGACGTTTATTAGCCATAGATCCGCAAAATCATATCCATACTTTTTTATATCCCTGCCGCGTAAAATAGGTCGTATAATTTCGGCAGATTTTGGATCTTCTGCAATAAGCTCATCTCGCTTATGTTTGTCGATTATGAAAGCTTCGTTATATCCGGTAAGAATACCACGATAGATATTGATACCCCACTCCTTTAATGGCGTTCCGATTGCTTCAATTTTGGCTTTGATTCGCTGTTCAATTTCGCTTAAGATTACCCAACTGGAATCTCCTGAAAAGGCGCAGATCGAAGCTGATTGTCTAAATAAGTACTGTTTTTTTGTGTCATAAAAATAGCAATGTTTTATTTTAGACAATATCCGTTTAATTTAAACCATTATTGTATAACATATTTTAACAGATTCAACTATGATGATTTACGGTTACATCCGAGTAAGTACAGACAAACAAACAGTAGAAAACCAACGATTTGAGATTAATGATTTTTGCGATAGAAACAGCACTGTCGTCAATAAGTGGATAGAAGAGACAATCTCTGGAGCTAGGAGTGTGGAAGAGAGAAAGCTTGGTCGTTTATTAAAACGAATGAAAAAAGGAGATGTACTTATTTGTTCCGAGCTGTCCAGATTAGGAAGGAATCTACTGATGATCATGGGGGTACTAAACGAGTGTATGAACCGCGATATCCGTGTCTGGACAATAAAAGATAACTACCGCTTAGGTAGCGATATAAACTCTAAAGTTTTAGCTTTTGCTTTCGGCCTCTCCGCAGAGATTGAAAGAAATTTGATTTCCCAACGCACTAAAGAGGCCTTGGCTAGAAAGCGCGCAGAAGGAGTTACACTAGGACGCCCCCACGGCAGTAAATCGTCTAAAATGAAGCTCACGGGCCAGGAAAAGAAAATTAAAGAGCTATTGGATAAACAAGTGTCTTTCTCTGCAATCGGTAGAATTCTAGGGGTACACCGCCTAACCGTTAGCAATTTTGTGAAATGCAATCCAGATATCGTGAGCGATAAACTTTTTAGCTAAGTTCATAGTGCATTCAATCTATTGAAAATGGATTGGATGCACCATAAGATTCAAGTTCAAGTATAAAGCACGACTACCGTTAATATTTACGGTTATTTGGCCTAGCATGTGTCGAAGTTTTTAATATTTCTTCTAAATTCGTTAAATTGCCAATGATATAATAATTCGGAAACTAAGCCTAAATGCTGCCACTTAGAATATCCATAGAATCTATTCGTAGAGTAATTGATACCAATGGCAGTCGGCCTGTAGTAGTCTTGGTAGACGATTTAGAAGATTATGCATGTAAATACGACGCCAGCAGCAAATTAATCAGTGAATACTTAGCTCATTGTTTTTTACGTATTTGGGAATTACCAATATTAGATGCCACCATTGTACAGATCCTTCCCGAACATGTGGGTACAAGCATACTTTCAAATCGCACACAATTACATCATTTCAATAAACCCTGTTTCGGTTTGCGGTATAATAACTTAGCAACAGACGCCTCCAATCTGTTAGTAGGGTTAAAGTCAGATTACAATGAGTTGCAGAAATTTCAAAATAGATATGACCTCTTAAAAATCGGTTTATTTGATCTTTGGATTGCCAATACAGATAGAAGTATCAATAATTATAACCTTTTGATCAATTCAAATAAAGGCTATTATGAAATAACACCCATTGACCATTCCGACATTTTTGATGGATGTAGGTTGGGACAGGATCTTGCCCAATTGACTGAGTATGATAGTATATTGTCTTCCGATTTGGCGAAGACTTTGTTATATAACAATAAAAAAATTGCAGAAGAGACACGGCTACTGTTGAATAACTTTCCTAACTTTGTAACTGCCTGTAACAATGCACTACCTGAAATAGTGGCTGGTATCCCTAATGATTGGTGTAGTGATAAGGGGACTTTGCACGAGCAAATAAAAAGTAGTATTATTGATAATGCTACGTGGATAGCGGATACAAAAGCGAACTTTAAAGAACTGGTAGCAGAGTATATAATAAAGAGATGAGCGCGTTTTACTCCATATTGTACTGTACTATTCGCCCCAATCAGGACGAACGGATTAGTATTGGCCTTTTTATGGCTGATGGTGAAAGGTGCTTCTTTTCTTTTTCGAAGGAGAAACTAAATATCTTAAAAGAGTTAATTCCGGGAGATGCTTTTTCGCTTTTAAAGTCAAATCTGCGAGCTATCAGTGAGTTAGCAAATGCATACGCGGACGATTTTATGCATGCGCATAAAAGTAGCTCCATTTTGAGCGAAAGTTATTTTAGCTATCTTTCTGTATACGCAAATAATCTGCTTACATTTTCTGCGCCTACTAATATTAACATCACATTAGATCAGAATAACTTTAACCGTCTTTTCGAGAAGTTTGTTTTTAACATACCTGTTAATCGGACAGAAAAAGTAAGTAAAATTGATATAGTGAGAAAGAGACTTGCCAAGTCTATCGCAAAGCGTGTCAATTTCGATGTAGAAATGACGGAAAATGAGGTGCCGGGCTTAATTGTTCCATCTAAAGTTACTTTTGTTGGTAAAAATAATGTAGAGGTGGTAGGGGAGATGAGCGATTTTACCAAAGCCTTATATATGCTTAAACAACAAGTTGGATCTCATTTGTTTCTAGTTGATAAAATGAAGGAAAAGAATAAGGATACCAAATTCTTTTTCATCGGTGACGAACCATCAAAAAAACTTCCAGAGCATCACAGTATTTGGAAAAGTATTAGAACCTATTCCGCAGTTCAGCTGGTGCCTACCAGCGAAGTGGAATTAATTGAAGAATATATGGATACTCATCATGTAGAGCCGTTCTTCAGTAGCTAATAGAGAATTTTATATCTGTTTTTGTGTTTCCTATATTTTTACAAAGGCTCTATTTTAGCATAGATTCTAAACTTACTTGATTACTGAAAATTATACAAGGAACAACCTGACTCCGAACACTCAAACATTCTTAACCATACCTTCTTCCGTTAGTAGCTTTGTATCGCTCTTTTGACTTTGATCGGTACGACTATTATGTCGAATGTTATCAGGTGAGCTAAAAAGTATTACTATTTCTTTTTATACGTTTTTTGCTTTAAAGATAGGTTCAATAGGATAAATATCAAAAGGACTATTTTGGGTAATACGGTCTATTAATGTCTTAGAACCGCCGATGTAAGTAAACGGTAAGTCGTAGTCGGAAACTATACACCAGTTTTTATTATCTGGATATATTGCTGTTGGGTTTTCAAGCACTTCTTTTTCAGACTGCAAAAGATTAAATTCAGTGAGATGTCCTTGGTATATTATTTCCTTTTCCCAGTTCTGGGTTTTTAACTGGCAATAATAGAAATTGATTAATATATCGCCATGTATATCTTTAATATGTTCAAAGATGTATTCTAATTCGCATGATTCACAGTTTCCCTCGTTCGGATAACGGATATCCTCAGGCCAGCCAGTTTCAATAATCCGTTTACGGATCAACTCCATATTCCTATTTGCTGATTGCAGGTCAAAAGGATAACGATACATCGTGAAAAAATCTGGCCATGATATTCGTTCGAAGCTTTTGTTGTGCGCATTCTTTGGCTGTTCGAGGTTAGGCGATTTTTTAAGATCGAAACTTATCCAGAACGGATGGAGTACGATGGCATATTGTTCAAAAATCAGTGGGCAGCATACGGTCAGTAAGTACCAAAAAGAGTTACTTTCAGTCTGTTTACCTTCTACGCTAATATTTGGTCCCAACTGTGCTTGTTTTGCTATCCATTCTGGCAACGTACCGTATGTTTTTTTCATTTGGATTCAGGTAATTGTAGTAAAAGTAAGAACTTGTGCATAAGAAACGGTAAATACCGTCATTATTTTGTTGTTATCTATTCCCAAGATGGTTTTTATTAATTTTTACTCAAAAAAGTGTTTCCTAGTATTCAAAGCTATTACCAACCACGTGGATGAATGCACACACGAAAGGTTAGTGCTCTAGCAATGGGTGTGATGACTATCTATCATCGATAATAAACCCATTACGCTAATGTTAACTATAAAATAGTTGAAAGAGTGAGAACTGTAGGCTTACCAAATTTGTAACCTTCTCCAAAATTGGTAAGTCTATAACGGCCCATACAGCATGGTCAAAAGATGATTTGGGGCGATGACATAGATTCAGATATAGAAGAGAAATACAAGTGTTCAAGTAAAACGATCTTCATGAACTTCATAACTATTAAATTAGACTGTTTTTGTGTCACTAAAGCTCTAGTCAGGCTTTCTGAACATATTTATAACAACCAAACAAAAGATATGAAAAACTTTACAACGGCTTGATCAAATTTCTCCTACTATGATCCATGTCGATGAGATCATTCATCTTTTGGCACATGAAGTGACATTGCATTCTTTAAAGATATTTTCATAAAATGATATTTCCCGTTATAGCATTATCTTGAAAAATTCTCCTACATTTCAAGAGTTAAAGAATTGAAAAACGCAATCTAATCATGTAATATTTTTTTTCTCTGAAAACAAGTTGTGAAATAATCTATTCGAAGTTATCTAATCTATCTGTTCTTTTCATTAGATCTTACTCATGACTTTGACTTGATTTTCTGCTGGAATTGAGTATTTATCAGATGATTTGACAGCGTATTTCAAACAAAGTGACATAATCATTATTTTTTAAACATCTTACTTGATGTTAGAATTGTTTGCATTATTAAAAAATAGTTAGTAGCTTTATTAACTGAAGCTTAAGTCGTTCTTACTTTTTTAATTTCCTTTGCCATTTTTAAGCTGTATCAATGATTAACTAAGCTTTTGATTGTTAAAAAGTTTCTCAGGTATACTTTGCCTAGACAAGGATGTTGTGCATAAATTCTTATTCCTTAGCTATTATAAATTAAACCTTGAAGCCATGATTCAAGCTAAAAATATTTTTCAACTTTTATTCAGATACAATGATCATTAGTAGTTTATGAAATGGATATTTAAACCTAACCAGTTTTCCCTACTTTTTATTTGCATTTTAACACTATGTGTGAAAATCAGCTACGGTCAGGTCCATGGCATTTTGAGAGATTCTTCGGACTTGCCAATCGTATATGCCAATTGCGAGTTGGCTAACGATAGCTTGAAGGTCCTGAATAAGGTTCAAACAGACTCTTTAGGAAGGTTTACATTTCAAGCAGTAAAAAAAGGGTTTTATACGCTAAAAATATCAATTATAGGATATGAACCAATGATATATCGGCAGCTTTACCTTGAACCGGGATCTGACCTGGGGATAATGTCCTTGAAATTAAGCAGCTTAATATTAAAGGAGGTTGACATCCAAGGAAAAAGGGAGCTCCTTGAATATGATGGACGGAAATTGATCCTTAATGTAGACCAAAGCCTAGCGTCTTCAGGTAACAATACCTTTGAATTATTACAAAGGATACCAGGAGTTACACTGGATAAACAAGGCAGTGTTTTAAAAATAAACGGTAAGGAAGGTGGATTAATTACCGTGAATGGCAGACAAACCTATTTATCCTTGCCCGATCTTATGAATATATTGCAGGGTATGAGTGCTAATACAATTTCTAAAGTGGAAGTAATCTCAGATCCGTCTTCTGATATGGATGCCTCTGGTAATGGTGGAATCATTAATATTATCCTTAAAGACAGAAGTGGCTTCGATAAAAAAAAGATCGGTTTTGGTCTGACTTCCGGTTATGGCCTTGGAGCTAAAGTTGGTCTGGATTTCAATTATGGAAATAACTTTAAGAAACTTTATTACTCATTTACCTATTCCGGGAATTATAATAATACAAGGGAATCGATGTATGTAAACAGAGATAATCGTTTTGAAAATACTGATTTCAGCCTTAATACTTTTTCGTTGCGGGAGCCAGTCTTCAAAAGTCATTCAGCCACCTTGGTTCTAAGCTACGACTTCAGTCCTAAATTACGAGTAAATGCCAATGCGCAATATTTCAACCGGCTATGGGAAATGGATGCAACCAACAGTTATACGGCCAACCATTCAAGCCCCTCCCAAATGATCGATCACGAAAGGGATCGCTGGTCCAATATACTGACTGGAATCGAAACAAACTATCAGTATGCTAAACAGGGGGCTTTAACCGCTAGTGTCGATTTTCTTAGTTACAGAAATAAGAATGACCACGATTATTCTTTTAAGGACCTTGATACACCCTATTCTGGGGAAACTAATATCATTGATAAACAAACGCCTATTAAGATAGTGGTTTTAAGCTTGGGAAATTCAAGTCAGCTTAGTAAAGGATTACATATAAAATTCGGCGTTAAAGGCTCGTTTTCCACATTTAATAATAACGTGCTAGACTATTTCCAAGATAATTCAGACCAGACTTCCATAGCGAACCTGAATGGAAAGGATGCTTTGCGGGAAAATATATTTGCCTCCTATTTGACATCCGAGTATGAGATAAGTAAACGCATAAAACTAAATGTTGGATTAAGATATGAGCATACTTCTTCAAAAATGGTTCGGAATGACACGACCACTTACTTTGACAACAGGTACGGTAATTTTTTTCCAGCTATCAGCTTTGACTATGCGTTTACCACGGAAAATCATTTCCATGCAGGATACGTTAGAAGAATTCAACGTCCGTCATTTGTTGACCTGGCTCCTTTTGTTTCGTTTATTGATCCTTTAACTTATGTTTCCGGTAACAGCTTTCTGGTGCCGGCGATTTTCGATAATTTTTCCATAGGGTTTTCATCAAAGATCCTGAATTTGTCTCTCGATTATTCGAACGGAAAAAATAATATCAATTATTTTCAACCCCAGTTTAATGAGCAAACGAATGTGTTTTCTCTCACACCAATAAATATTAACAATCTCAAAACTGTTACTTTCACAGCATCGCTTCCAATTAAAGTAGAAAATTGGTGGGAGGTCAATGCTAATAGTACCTATTCGTATAGTTTGGTGAAAACCGGTGACTCCGAAAATATTAGCTTGAATAAAAATTCAGTATTATTCAATATTTTAAACAGCCTTTCATTCCCGGCGGGATTCCGTTTCGAAACATCTTTCTTTCTGCAGATGCCCTCCCTTATAGGTCTGACCAAACGCCAAACCTATTGGGACTTGAGCTTGAGTCTACAGAAAAAAATAAGCAAAAGCTCCAGTTTAACTTTTACAGCCAACGATATCTTCAACAAAAATATATGGCTTGATAGAAATAGACTACCCATTGGGGACCTGACAGTGTTTCGCGGCTACAAAATGGAGACTCGGATATTTAGGCTCTCCTATAAATGGTCCTTTGGACTGGGTAAAATTATAGACAGGAACCACGTATCCGAAGAAAACCGAGTAAACTAATTTGTGGTTATGAGAAATTAAATAATTGGGTTGAATTCAAATATGTTCTAAAAATAACTTAAAAATTCTAAAAATAGCTTATGAGAGATTTTGTTTTATCGTCACCTGATTTTAACGCTATAAGGTATGGAGTATATAGAGAGCTTAGAGAAAAAGAACCAATATACTGGTATAGTAATATGAATTGTTGGTTGGTAACTAGATACGATGATATTATGAAATTATTAAAGTCTGATTTAGTTTCAACTAGTCACCTAGTTAATGACAAATTGCTCAATATAGAAAAACCAGATCCCAGTATAACAGAAATAACCAATGTTTTAAAAACTTGGATGATATACAATGAAGCCCCGGTGCATACAAAGTTCAGGAAATTTATGAACCATGTTTTTATAAACGAGAATATTCAAAAAGTTAAACCGCTTATTAAAGAGCTTGTCAGGAAAAGAATAGCTGAGTGCGATTTAAGAAATGGATTTGATTTTGTTAAATCTGTTGCCGACCCTATTTCTGCCGAGGTTTTAAGAATATTGATAGGATTAGAAGACATCGATCTTTCTAAATTTTTCGAGTGGTCAGATTCAATATCCATTTTTATGCAAGATTTCGTAGTTTCACCAACGCCTAATACACAAATTGCACAGGGTGCTGCAAAAAGCCTTCTTGAAATGAAATTAGCCTTTCTAGAGGCAATCGAGCGTCGAAAAACATCTCCAAAGTTGGATTTATTAAGTGGTTTAATTGAAGGGCTTAATAGTCCAATGAGTGATATTACAGAAGAACATCTAGTGCATCAATTAATCCATTTGATTTTTGGGGGACATAAAGTACCTCAGTATCTTTTAACAAATAGTCTTCATTGCCTTTTAACCAATCCAAGTGCTTATCATTTGCTTATAAACAACAATGAAAATTTTATTCCACTTCTAATTGAAGAAGTAATGAGGTTTGAAGCTCCTATTCAATTTATAACACGCCACGCAAAAGAAGATATACTCGTTCATGGAAAGAAAATACAAAAAGGAGATTCCATTTACTTAATGCTGGGTGCTGCTAATAGAGATGAAGCAGTCTTCGAAAATCCCGAGATATTTAATCTTGGAAAAAGAAATAAAAGACATATGTCATTTGGTGGAGGAATTCACGCTTGTCTTGCAGCAGCATTAGTAACAGAGGAGATAAAGGAAATATTTACACAATTTTTTAACGGGATCAGTGAGATTAAACCTCTTTATGATTTGAATAATCCTGTTTGGAGTAGTAATTCAACATTTCATGGAATCGAACAGCAACATATATCAATCATCTAGCTCCCCGACCATTACAAATATGATTAAAAGGTCGGTAATTTTCGGTGATTATCCAATAAGGGAGATTTATTTAAGTAAACACATCAAGCGTTTAAGCGAAATTCCACAATTACTTCCAATAAATTCTTTCCAAAACACGAGGAGTAGATATGTACATGTGAAAAATATGATAGATATTCTCAAGGTATTATCAAAACTGGACAACAACAAGAATATATATCGTGAATGTTTTTGGAACGATGTTGCAAAGGGAATATTTACGCACGATATTGGACATCCGCCATATGGGCATGCTGGCGAAAGAGCTATAGCAAAGTATTTAATGAATTACAGAAAGTTTTCAAATTCTATTCAATCAGAAAGGCTTTTATTTCATAGATACTCTAGTATAGGCCAAATAACAAATGAAAGAAATCTATTCGACACATTACCAGTTAAACCGTTTATTACATTCAGTGACAGTAAATTAGATTATAGTGTGTCGGTGTTTGTAGATTTTATTGACGATTTGGAAAATGCAGTTGGTGATTTACAAGATCTATGGATTGCGTTTGGTGATGATCGCGTGCGAAAGTTATTTAATAACCATTTTCGTGAAAGCGAAATTGAAGATAAAGTTAGTAAAATATGTATAGAATATCTTGTCTATAAATGCCCTGCACTTAACATGAGTCATTTATATAATAGCATCGTGTCAGATTTGAGTGATATTCACACTGAATTGAAATATTTAAAAAGTCATATTCGATTATTTTCTGATAGATATGAGTGTATTGCACATTATGATATGGTTGGAGAAGAAGTCATTTCTAGAATTCTAAACTACACCGAAAACATGTTAAAAAAAACAGAGTATGTGTCTTGTGAAGAAAATATTAAAGTTATTACAACTGATATTGTTGTATCTATGTCCTTAGCAGAGGTTGAAAAGAATATAAAATACAACTGTTGAGATTTGAAAAAAGTATAAAGTGGTCATTTTAGTTGTACTGCCGGCACTATTCAAACGTGGTTCTCAATTGTCCTATAAAGTATAAACTTTTTCAATACGAAATATTATTTTAAAAAATATGGTTATTTGCGGAATTAAATTAACACATGATGGAGCGGTAGCTCTTATTGATAATGGAAAATTGATTTTTTCTTATGAAATGGAAAAACTTGATAATATGCCGAGGCACTCGGACTTTTCAATCACACTAGAAAAGGTAGAAGATATTTTATCATCACACGGGTATAGTTTGAAGGAGATTGATAGATTGGTTTTAGATGGATGGGATTTCTATACCATAAATGCACACCTGTCTGCTGAACAGCGTGAGAAGCTGTCCTTTAAAATAACTATAGATGCAGAAAATTCGATGGTAATTGACAAAATTGCTGAATATGGACATTTTGTAGGAGAAACAGAAAATATTTTAAAGCAGGAAAATTTTGAAGTTACCGCTTACAGCTTAGCTTATAATAGTTACAAACATGTTTCCAGTCATGTTTTTGCTGCTTATTGTACAAGTCCGTTCGCAAAGAGGGGGGAAGATTCATATATTTTAGTATGGGATGGTGGGATGCCTCCACAGCTGTTTTATTACAGATATAATGAAAATACTGTAGAGAACTTGGGCCCCCTTTTCCCCTTTATGGGATATATGTATATAATTTTTTCTCAGGAATTTGAACCATTTAATTTATTAAAGAAAGGGGATCTATCGGTGGCTGGTAAAGTCATGGCCTATGTTGCTTTGGGAAAACTTGATACTATGGTTATGGATAAGTTTAGGGAAATCTATACTGAATTGATTGAGGATGTCGAATACTTAACCATGAATATCGATCGTGTAATGAAAATTACTGCTGACTTTATCAGACAATCTAAAGAATTTTGCGATTCGAAAAAGATCTTACATGCAAATATGCTGGCTACATTCCAAGTTTTTCTGCAGGAACTATTGATTGAAAACCTAGAACAAAAGGTAAGAGAGACACCCGATCTGATGAAAAATCTATGTTTTTCGGGCGGTAGTGCGCTAAATATTAAATGGAACAGCGGAATACGGAAAAGCAGCATCTTTAATGAGACCTGGGTTCCTCCTTTTCCTAATGACGCAGGGTGTGCTATTGGCGCAGCATGTTGTGAAATGATTGTTAGTGATAATTTAAAGGCCTTGGAATGGAGTGTATATAGTGGCCCCCCAGTAATGGAAAGTAACCTAACAGAATCAGAATATCTATCCAAAGATTGTACACTGGAAGAACTGGCTAATATATTGTTTAAATACAACGAACCAGTAGTCTTTATCAATGGATCTGCAGAAATGGGCCCAAGATCTCTCGGAAATAGAAGTCTTCTTTCACCCGCTGTTAGTCCTGATATGAAGAAAATGCTGAACAAAATGAAAGGGCGTGAAGATTATCGTCCAGTAGCCCCAATATGTATGGAGGAAAATGCTATGGAAGTATTTGATCCTGGGGTGCCAGATCCTTACATGTTGTATGAGCATATAGTCAGAATAGGCTGGAAAGATAAAGTTCCGGCAATTTGTCACTTGGATGGAACAGCCAGGCTTCAAACAGTAAATAAAGATCAGAATCCCGTAATCTATGAATTGCTTTCCCATTATAAAAAATTAAGCGGAATTCCGTTATTATGTAATACAAGCGCAAATTTTAATGGTAAAGGATTCTTTCCGGACATAAAAAGCGTAATGGAATGGGGCAAGGCTGATTTTATCTGGAATAACGGCCGTATTTATTTTAAGAAAGATTCCGCGTATTCTAAAATTTTATCAAAAACGAATCAATGTTGTGTGACAAATACTGACAATGAATAGTTTAATTAGTAATCCGTCAAAAAAGGAGAGGTAAAATCAAGGTTTGGATTTAGATGATCGAAGATAAGTGTTTTTTCTACACTTTCCGCGTTCAACAAGTGATCAAATGTGCATAATTGGAGGCCATAATAGTTATCTGTGACTTCATAAACTGCCTTGAAGTACTTGTCTATCGCTTTTGTGCTGATCAAATTTAAAAAAACAAATACCACGAAGTAGATGAACACTGTCCTTCACATACCTGCTATTTTTCCTGTGCTTTCCTTAGCGATTTTATTCCAGAAAACGCATTGGTCAATGGCAAATTGCTTGGTCAATTTATGGCACTGTTTCCAAACCTTGATATATTATTCGAATGGCAATATGAATTTAAAAATCTTAAAGGTCGAGCGGTTGCCAGCCAACTAAAATTCCACACGATATGCACTTTATTAGAGTTTCACATTTTCTTTAAATATTTCCTTTTGGGGATTTAGAAGTGTAGCATCCAAATCAAAAAGCATTATTTTAGATTTTAGTGGCTCTGGTTAAACTGGTTGATGAAATTTGATAGTCCATATGAATAATTCTTAACCAAGTCAAACCTTTCATCCGGTAAATTTGATTCTGATGTCTGGCGCTCCTTGGCAATGCAATTTCCATTGTCCATGAGGGTGGTATTTAAATCATCGGCCAATTCCAAATAATTTTCAGGCGAAAAGGGTTTGGTTTTGTTTTTTCCGTTTAATACTTCCTCGAAGGTAGGTATACGGCTATACATGATGAAAACATTAGGATGCCTAAAGGCAAGCGCTTCCAATGAACTAAGACCAAAGGTCTCAAATCTCGACGCAAGAATCACACATTTCGTCCGGTCGTATTTTAAGACCACCAATGGCAGTTGTTCATCAAATTGAGTGATAAGTGTGCAATGTTCTGGTGATAACTGACCTTTTAGTCCATTAATTTCATCTGTATAGGAGTTTATGGCTGTGCTATCGGGGCAAAGAAGTACAAGATGAGCATTATTATTTAATGGGCTATTTTTCTTGTAGCTGATAAAGGCCTTCAGAATCGTGTCGATACCTTTGGCATAAGCACATCTTGCCCAAGAGAACACAAGGGGTCTGTCCTGGGGGATATTGTATTTCTTCAACACGCTCATTTTATCTGCGGGAATCCTGAATTTGCCAGATCGCAAAAAGATACCAGAGTATAACGAAACCAGCTGTTCTTCTTTACAAAAAAAGACGTCCGAAAGAGCGCTTTTTGTCAATTCGCTTAAATATGCAATTTTGTGTCCGTTTTTTAAAAGCGTATTGATACTTTCCTTTTCATATTGGAGTTTGTCCGATTGTATATGATCGTCGAAAATAGAAGATAAACTATGAGGCACCCAACAAAGATGTATGTTGGCGTGTAATATGAACTTGGATACATTGGCGAATAAGGTGTCGTGGCACAGTACAAAAATTTTATTGTAACCGCCAAGACGAGATAATAAATTCAGCGATGAAGCAGCGGATATAGATGCGCTTTCCCACTGAGTCTTTATCGGCACGTGGTCGTTCCCCCGCCATGAATTTGTATGAGCCTCCCCATGGCACATGGTCGGTAAGTATATAACATCGCCTTCGTTACGCCTGCATATTTCCGAAACGTCGTTCAATACACGCGAACTATATCGGCTATCATTCATATTGAAATATGGGGTAAACGCAAAGAGATCAAAGTCATGTTCGCCAAATGAGCTTTTGATTTCATCGTAAGCTTCAAAAAAGGAATAAACAATGGTTCCAACGCCGGAGTAAATTGTTGATATACCGTCAATTGCCAGGACGACAAACGCATTTTTCTTTTTCTTCATATTTAATAATTTAGGATAATATCAATGTATGGCTAATATACAGTTTATACTGCAACAAGCAATTGATATTTAACTTTTTTTAAAGCCGTCTAACCTAACCAAGTTAAAATTTGATTTTTATTATCTTTCAGTTATAAAAAATTAAGTTACTTTTGTTAAAATCGAAATATGAATAAGCACGATCAAATAGAGATGATCCTTAATGAATCAACATGGAAGGTCGTGTACAAGCTATCTTTGCCAAGCATAATTGGGTTGCTGATGGTTGGCTTAAATTCATTTGTTGACGCTGTGTTTATTGGCAAGCTACTTGGAGAAGAGGCGCTGATCGGAGCGTCTATAGCATTGCCGCTTACCCAAATCCAGTTTGGGATCGGAGTAATGGTCGGCTCTGGTGTTGCATCAATATTAAGTATTGCTATAGGTGCATCGGATTTGAAAACTCAGCAAAAAATCTGGGGAACGATGATCTGGTTGATCTTTATTTTGTCGGTTATTACCATGTTGATGACCATTAATTTTTCGTCAACGCTTTTATCGTTTATCGGTGCATCGGGTAGAAATTTAGAGGAGGGAAAAAGATATTACGATTGTTATTCTCTCGGAACGTTTATTATTGTTTTCGCTATAGCTGGAAACATGTTAATCAGAGGAGAAGGTAAGCTTAAAGAATCTATGATATTTTCCAGTATTTCATTTTTAATCAATATCGCCCTTAATCCGATATTTATAAAAACATTCAACATGGGCATTGCTGGCTCCGCCATTGCAACAATTGTAGCGAATCTTTTTTTAGGTGCTACCACTATTTATTATTATTCCACTAATAAATCCTCCATAATAAGCGATATCAGAAGTTTGAAATGTGATTTCCGTGTCATGAGAGATATTGTTAAAACAGGTTTTTCAGCGTTTGCGATGTCGGTTGTTTCCGTATTTCAGGGGATGGTCCTATACTTTTATATTGACAAATATGGTTCCAGCAGAGATTTGCTGGTATATGGCGTTACCAACAGGGTGGCAACATTCTCCAGTATGCCAGCAATTGGCTTAATGAGGGCGATGCAACCTGCAATAGGTATAAACTTCGGGGCTAAAAAGTTCGAAAGACTAAAATCACTATTCATCAAATTTTCTATTACGGGTATGCTTATTTTAGGGGGGGTGGCATTGATTGTACTTTTTCTTAAAGAAGATGTATTTGCGTTAACAACGCGAAATTTCGAATTAAGACAGGATGAAATTACAAACTATATGATTTTAGTAATGCCATTATTAACTATTACTATGTTTTATATGGGTACTGGTTTTTTTCAGGCGATCCGCTTAGGTAATACCGCAACCGTAATTGTTCTGCTACGGCAAATATTCTTATTTATGCCAATTTTAATATGGTTTAGCCACTATTACGGCGTAACTGGAGTTTTTACAGCGTTAAGTTTCACGGAAATTTTGATCTCTTTCATCTGCCTCATTCTCGTGTATATGAAACTACATGACATACTTAAAAGAATAGATCCCTTTGATCAATAAGTATTTTCAACCTTTAATGTTCGATGAGGAATTTACGGATGATTTCAGATTTCTTAAATAGGTCATTATATCGTTTTGGGACCTATGCCCTAGCTGCATCGTATACGCATAATTGTGCTTAACTATTTTATAAATTACTTCAGCAAGATCTTTTATATGAATTATCCGATGGATGAAATTGATGGGTTTCGGTAGAAGTAAGAATTGATTTGCTTTCAATCTGCCTATGATGAAATTAAAACGCGCGGTTCCGGATGTTACAGAGAAGATACTTGTCCAACATTGAAACAAGTGACTATGGATTATTTTAGTTAACAGGGAGATAGTAAAGATAATGCCGCCGATAAATCTTAGGACAATCAATCCTGAATACAACTCTACAAGTTATATCAACAACACTTTCCAGGCATCCATTACACGACCTTTATCTAATAAATGCTTGGCTTTTAAATGTAGGTGAATGGCGCGGGTGTGGCTGTCAATGGTAGCATCAAGCAATTCTTTCATTTCATCGGTTTTGCTAAAGGCTTCTACCTCCTCATCGGATGGTAGATTTTTAACAAGCCCCAATAGTCCCAAATCATTCCCCGTTAATACATTGGAGTTTTTAACCTCTTTAGGAAAAGCATCTACGCCGATACCTATTCCAGTAGAATCAATTGGTTTTGCAATTTTAAATAAACTATCACCGGTTACCCTACAATACCAATCACCCCCTAAACGAGCCACGAGATCTATTTTATGAGGGTCTATTTTGCCATAGGCATCCAAAATATCTTCATTGATATGAATCCGTTTCACCTCTGCAATAACCAAATTACCTGCCCCTCCGTTTTTCCCTAACGATATAACATCATTCACTACACATTCCAATTGAACAGTCGATTCCGCTACCCTAGGTGGCTTTACCGTCTCCGAAGCCAATTCAGTAAACCCTGCTTTCGAAAACTCATTTACTCCTCTTGGATAATCTTTGCTAGTTAAATAGGTCTGTTGAACCATATCATAGCTCACAACATTAATCACACATTGGGGTATTTCCAAAACGTTTTCAAGCGTATGCTTAGCGGTGTTATCCCGCATCCTGCTTGTCGGCGAAAAAACGCATATCGGTGGATTGATACTAAACACATTAAAAAAACTAAACGGACTTAAATTAACCTCGCCGTTTTTATCAACAGTGGATACAAAACATATCGGCCGGGGCGCAATGGCATAGTGCAAATAACCTTGCATCTCCGTCGATGTTAATGATGACGTATCAAAAGTTTTTAACCTCATTCAAATTTTTATTAACGTGAGTTTGGAATAAAAAAGTAAACAAAAGGTATGGTTTCTGCTTGCAAATGATCGACAACATTCATTAACAAATACCAAAATCCTGCGCTTAGAGATAAAATTACAGAAATTTCTGTAAACATTGTTGACTTTTGGAAAAACAGTTTATAGAGGACCATTCTTTAGGAAAACGAAATAGAAAAGTTGGTTCGTGCAATAGGAAGATCATAACCAGAATATCGCATTCATTATGATTGATATTTCATACTGGTGCAACCTGATCAATTGTTTTATTTGACTCATAGGACTCTTTTTTCGGCATCGAGGATCTCCTGTTTGGTGATGACCTTAAACAAACCAAAAAACCTAGAAGGGTCAGTATGCGTCGGATTGGTATGTACTTAGCTCATTTAAACGAACTTACGCTTTCGATTTACTAACGGATTATGGAGTCAATTTCTTCCGGGATACTTAGTAATTTTGTCCATAAAGGATTATTATGGAGATCTTGGAAACACTATCTTTGAATATCAAAATGCTTTAGATGTATATAGCTATAGTGGCCCCCAATCGATACTTACAGATTCTCGAAGATGAAAAGACATTTTCTTTCGAAAATATTCTTATTACTAATGAACATAAGTACTTGGATGAATGGTTTGAAAGAGAAACATTACGAAAAGAAGCGGGCGAATATTTGAAACGACAACTTTATAATGGTGCATATGCTTTCACAGTGCTAAGGCTGTCGGAAATTAGAAGCTACGAAGATATCCCACAACTGGTTTTCGATTTTCAAGTAAGATTGAATAGCTTCTTCAACTTCTTATGGTTTCTAGAGGATAGCAATATATTTTTTCCCGAAACGTTTTTTATCAAGATTGATGAAGGTAAGGTTATTAGGAATTATAACACCTTTAGCCCGAAAAGGGCAGATTTTACTCAAAAAGTCACATTACTTAACGAGAAGAAGTTCAATGATCTTCTTACTTTTTATAAGACCAGCAATAACCTTTTATTACCAAACCTGGACATAATTCCGAAAGAAAAAAGAAAGCACTTACAAGGGTACAATCTAAACGACATAAGCCTAAATAAGTTGAGTAGAATTCACAAAGCAAAGCTGTTTCTGGACAAGATACGGGAAGAAATATATGTTATTCTAAGGATTGCACTTTGCATATCGCTTCTTGAAAACCTATTCAACGGTGGGGGTGAGAAGATAAGCAAAATGGTGTGTCAACGGGCTGCTTGCTATATTGGAGCAGAAACGATTGGCAAAATAAAAGAAAATGAAAGATTGATAAATAAAGCTTACGACATACGTTCTAAATACTTTCACGGACAGTCGCTTAAAAGCGCTAAAGAATTCAAGCAGCAACAAGAAATTCTTATAAAACTTGAGAACATAATTCGTACTATCTTCAATAAACTAATTGGAGAAAAAGGCGGTCTATTTCTAGAAACAGACAAGATTGTTTTTAACTTCACCTTTAATGAAATGACACAAAAGATATTTCCTGTACAGCAAGATTTGGCTTAACAGAACCCCGTATTGTGTTAACACATTTTATTCGTCCTATATTTATAATGAGTCAGACTCTTTCAGTGTTTAATTTCTTTACCCAACCAAACTCCGTATTTTTTCCACTGTTCATAAAAAACAATCCATTCGCTTATCCATGGAATAATCTTAAAAAGAGGTATGATTTGAAATGCCGGCTTATCAATCACAGGATGATATAAACACAAAGAGAGATCTCGGTACAAATGGATTTCTTTATTATATTTAATAGTTTTATCGTCTATATATATTCTATCATATCTATGGTTATGAAATGGAGAATATGAGAGCAAAATACTGTAGTTTTTGCTCCCGATACTTAGTTGTCCCTTACCTATCAAAGACTTTGATTTGGGATTGATATATAGCTCTAACCAATCGAAATATTTTTCCATCAGTATCTTTTGAACGTAGAGGAATATATACCAGTCTTTCTGGTGATTTTTTCTAATATTCTCCTCCAAAATTGTGATGAGCTCCATTTTTTAATCCTGTGTCCGTGTTAATATTGCCTTTCGCATTTGTATAAGCCGAGCCACCAATGATTAACCCACTGGATCTGGCAAGTGGATTATTAGTCGATTTCGAGAACCTTCTAAATTGCTCGTTCAATGATTTCTTATAGACCCCCTCTCCAAATAGCTCAATGTAGTCTTCTTTACTGGTTTCAAAAGAGTCTTTCAAGTTTTGCCATTTTTTGTAAAAATCAGTAACAAAGCTGTAGAAGCTCTCGTAATGTTGGCTAGTCCAAGAGTCAGTAAAATCCTCTTCCGGATTCACCGGGTTTAGAACCTTAAATTTGTATCCTCTGTTTACAGCCTCTGTATAATTAGATTTAATTCTTGATACTATATTATCTATAGCCTCATAAATTGAGCTTTCACCCTGATAAAATTGCGCAGTTAGAGTTGTGATGACAACACTGGAAACCCTATAATCTCGATTCTGGAAATAGATATCCCGATATCTTTTTAGCAATTGAACTGCCCTTTGTAAAGGGGTTTTCAGGTACATTTCTTTAGGTAATTCCTCTGTCTCTATTTGAGCCTTTAATAAGACATCTGCATATTTTCTCAACATCGGTTCTTTTACAGAGTTAGCAATTCCTAAAAACCAACCAGAAAATCCTTTTGGGTTTCCGGAGGACCAGTTTCTGAGGGCCTTTTCCGGAATTTTTATCATTTCCTTTTCAAAATAGTTTGGCATGCAAGCAGGGAGGATATCCATGTGAAAATCGCTTTTATAGTTTAAGCGGACACATCTTTTTTTCTTCTCCATTATGGATTTGTAATAAGCGTGCTTTTCCAGGGCTTTTACCAAAGCATTGTAGATTTGCTCTGGAGTATGATTGTAATACGGATCGTAGATATGGAGTACTACATCCAAATCAAAATCTTCCTCATTAATAGGGCGTACAGTTGTCCCGATTCGTTTGGAGCCTTGAGCGTACACCTCGATTATAAGGCCATCAAAAAATTCTTCATCCTTTTTCAGCAGTTCCGCAACGGCATTATAAGCCGACTCCATGCGCTCCAGCCTAGTTTTATCTAGTTGTAATTCTTGGGCAATTCTTGCCAAAAGTTCTTCTCTTTGGAGAATATAGTTGTCAAATATGTCTATCATCGCTAAAAATCTTTGTTAATTAATAATTTGGTATGTTGCCCTATACGAGCAATTTGCTTATCTCCGCTCATTAACCTGAGTTGTTCTATATCATCACAACTTACAATTGCATAACCCTGGGATAGATCATTCTCTTGTTTGGAAAGGCCAATAAGTGCTTCCTTCTGCTCCTCGTTCGGCAATAATTCAAAAACATCGAACGTCAATATCTCATAACAGCTGAAGTAATCGCTCCAGGATAAGTTCTTTGAATATCTCCTAATATGTTTGTGGTTGAAGTGCTGGAAAATTTGAGGATCGAGAATACCCGTATCCAGTAGTTCCTCCTTGAACTCTCTTCGAGGCTCCGTTTCCCTTTCTCCACCTGCTTCAAACCAGTTCAACACATCGACTACATTTTTCCCTTTAACCGTAAAACGTAAGTCTGAAGAGCTTTTTTCGTCCACATTAAGACCATTTTTGGAATTATCGGGCTTATATCCCCATTTATTGAACAGACGATCGTCGCCATACCGCTTATAAGCACCACCGACCGGCTGAAGTTGATTCTCAATCCTGCGATTTAACACCAATAGGTATTTGTTGGTGTCAGGTATCTGAATTTTATACAGACCACTCATTGAAAAACGAATGTCCTTATTTTTATATTTTCCATATTTCGTCTTGAAAAATACTTTTAAATGATTGCGGTTCTCCCACGCAATTGTTGCTCCTTTTGTAAGGATTGGCTTCGTTAACGCCACTACCGATGTAAAAATCTCTGCCATAGGCTTTAGAATTTAGTTTTTAAATAAAGGGGCGTTTCACCCCCCTTTCTGTTTTCAGTGACCGAGCAAATAAGGATTATTTTTCTTTACGTACTCCTTTGAAAGGCTTGCTGTTAGTGGTTTTCATATCCATGAACCTACCAGTATTTGTATCTCGTTTGATCCATGAATCCGTTTTCGGATTATAAGTCTGAGAGCGCTCTTTAACAGCTCCTTTCCTTGCGTTGTCTTTTGGTGGATTTGTTGCCATCTTAAAATAAATTATATTGAACATATTCCTTTAACTTATTGGTGTAAAGGATTTACCCCGAAACAAAACATGTTTCATAAGTATAAAGGGAAAACCGTGACATAGAGATTAATTTTGTAATTTGTCACGGAATTTTATTATGTATTTACATTGCATAGATGACAATAGAAGAAATAGAAGATATATTACTGGTCATTTCTGAAAAATTGAATGATGAAGATTCAGCTGTAGCAGCCTTTACAACTTTGTACCATGACTACAGTAAGTTTTTAAATTCGGTTGTTTCAAGAGCATTGAAAAACAGTGGCATCTATGATGAACAGATATTGAATACGGTGGTAAACAATACATTCTATAAGCTGTACGAAAACCCCTTGATTTTTTCCTTTCCGGAGAAAGCGGTTGATGACAAAGGGTTTAAGGCCTGGCTGTCCAGAGTTGCTAAAAATGAATTTAAACGGCTTTTAGCCGAATATTATAAAGATACTGTTTCGTTGGAAAAGATGAGTTCTGAACCAGCGATTGAGAGCGATGAATTAGCAGAGGATCTTTTTGCCAATGTCAATTTTAAAGTATTGGATGAAGCGTTAAATATGCTATCAGAACGAGATAAGCATATACTTCTAACATTGTATCTATACTATGAGGAAGGCAAGAAAACACCATCTGATGTTTTAAAGATGTTGTGCAAAATTTACGATACCACACCTGTGAATATCAGAAAGATTAAAGAACGAAGTGAAAAAAAGATAGTGGAATACTTTTCAAAACATACTCAATTAACACCTCTGAAACATGCCAAATAAAAAAAAGATAATCGATTTATTTCAGTCGAAGGGGTTGCTTTTTCCAGAGACTGAGAAGGAAGTTGAGGAATTTGAATTATTCAACCCTGTTAATAATGAAAGTCCAGCAGACTGGGAGGCTCCCGAACAAATCATAAAAAGAGGACTTCAAAAATTACAGCAAATCAAATTTGTGAGTGAAGATTCTTTGAGCGAAGAGATAGAGGAATTACGAATGGTCGCCAGAAAGGGAAACAATCTACCTCAGCATGTTATTGATAAAATGAAGGCAAAGCACAGAAAGGATGATAAATAATACGCCTTTACATCATATTAAAGAGCTTGCCGAATATATTGCATTGCAGTATGAAGAAAAAATCACTCCTGTAAATCGAATTGCAAACCATGAGGAGCTGGAGCTCTTTTACGATGCGTATGATAAGGGAACATTTGATGGAATGACTGTCTACACAGACAACCGCTTTTACATCCACTTGAATACAGATAACGGTAATAGAGAAGATACCGAGAGAGGACGGTTTACACTGGCTCATGAATTGGGTCACTATTTTATAGATGCTCATCGAATAGGGCTAAAAAAAGGAATATTAGAACCACACCCTTCAATAATCAATAGAAAGCAGTTTAATTCCATCGAAAGGGAGGCAGACTATTTTGCATCCTGTCTTTTGATGCCTGAATCAAGATTTAAACAAGATGTTTTCAAAAAGAAATTCAGCTTTCAATTGATCGACAATTTGTGCACTCAATATAAAGTTAGCAGAACAGCCTGTGCGTTCCGTTTTGCCCAAATAGGTAATCATCCAATTATGATCGTATACGCGGAATGTGGAATAGTTAAATGGAAATTGGAAAGCGATGACTTCCCTTATAAGTGGCTACTTAATGATAAGAATGTACCTGCAAATACAGTTATGGGGGAATACTTCACGCAATCAAATACACGAGACATATACAAAACTGAGCAGGTTTGGGCGATGGATTGGTTTAACTATGTCAAAGACAGAGACACGGGAAGGGCTTTTTATGAGCATTGTATTCCTTATAAGGATAAGGCTCTAAGTATTATTTGGGAAGATTAAAGGATTTATACGTTGAGATATTACTTCTAATGTAAAAAAACATAATGACTTACGAACAACTTAAATTATTAATAGAAGGTCAGACCGAAAATCCTAGCCTTGATTTCAAAGCGGATTCTCCCTTACGTCTCCAAAGGCTTGCAAAAGATATTATAGCTATGTCTAATGTAAGAGATGGCGGATTGATTGTTATAGGAGTGAAAGAGCAAGAAACAGGATTTGAAGCTATAGGAGTGTCTGATGCAAATTTGACAACTTACAATAAAGATCAAATGAAGGATAAGCTCACGAAATATACAGATCCCCCTGTAGACTTTGATCTGCATTTTCCGTCCGATAATAATGGAAAAACTTTTGTTGTGATAAAAGTGCATCCATTCAAGGAAATACCAGTGATATGTGTCAGGGACTGGGATAAAGATTTAGTTGCCAACACCATCTATTATCGAAATACAAATCAAAGAGTACAAAGCGCTGCTATTTCTAATGCACATGATTTGAGAGCCGTCATAGAACATGCAGCCATTAAAATGTTTCAAAAATATCGGGATTTAGGACTAACCCAAAATACCGTTACGAATACACAGTCAGAACTGGATCTGCCAAGTTCGGAATTAATAAATAAAATAAAATCGAAGGGTTTTATTGAATTTAAGTTTGCCTTTTCTCCAATACTGGAGTTAGATTTAACAGAGTTGAAAGATATTATTCGAAGGTGTCAAGTGAATTTTAACTGGACTTATCCTTATCTCCACTCCAGACCGTTACAGGAAAATAACTCTTTACAATTCGGAGATAATTTCCTTGAAATGGAACTGGATATGTGGTCAAGAAAAGAATTTTGGCGTTTTTTTACTGATGGCTCCTTCTCTCTTATTAGTGCTTTTACAGAGGACTGGTTCGGAGACGAAGGGGATTTCTTTAGGAAGGGCATGGAGGAAAGATACTCTTCTGGTGAGTACTTATTTTACTTTACCACGATATTAGAACCTATAACGGCATTTATTTCTTTTCTGGAGAGAGTAATCATTGAAAAAAATATCGACGGCAATGTTAAAGTTGAATTGACGTATTATAAAACTAAAGATAGAAAACTGAATCTTGACTCCTATGAAAGGTTGTGGACGCTTGGTACTAAGACGACAAAGGCTGATAATATATCTGAATCAATCAATTTGCAGGCCACTCAACTAAGAATGGATAGTCTTAAAATTTCTAATGAATTGGTTATAAAAGTCCTTAGAAGATTTGATTTTCATCCACCTGCTGATAATATATTGATGGAACAAAAGAAAATTCTAAACAACCACTATTAGCTTTATAAGGTGATAGCTATCATACATTAACCTCATTTAATTAGAAAAACCGTAACAAATACGCAACAGAAGAAAATTTCGCGATTTCAAAATTGTTCATATATTGCCTCTGTAAAGCAGAAATGGTGTTTTTGCCCCATTTCCAAGATATATGACCATCAGACTCATAATCTACTGTTCCCAAGGAAAGCTACCAATCTTCTTTATACAACAACCACTTCTCCGACGTTTTGGGAAGAAATTGTTGCGGAAGCAGTTTTGGTTTCTTTCGGCGACTGCACACTGTAGTAATTGCACGAGCCAACTAAAAAATTAGCTGGCTTTCTTTTATCTTTATTGCTGACGGTATGTGCTCGGTGGAAATTTAACCAGTCACTTCAATATTAAGTTCCCTTAAAAGCTTCCTACCTCTTTCTGTCAGTCGATACATCTGCTTGCTACTTGTAGGCTTTTCCTCAGTTTTTTCCACTAATATAAGAGTCTCTAAAATTTTTAGCGATTTTTGATGATTCTTATAAAGGTTCTTGTAGTCTATACGTTGATACAATTTGCTTCTTGAAATATCTCCTTCTCTAAGGACAAGTAACATATTAGCCATTCTGTCATATATTGGGGTAACATAGTCAATCTTGTTTTTATTGACTAATTCTTCTAATTTAATGACAATAGCTGAAGGAATTGATTGTAAAGCTTTATTTGGTTTTCTAGACTTTCTAAATTTTCGCGGATTCAGATTTTTGTTTTCGATTTCTAAAACGCCGTCGTCAACCAAGCTGTCAAGTGCCATTAAAATTTTCTCATAATCATATGTCCAGTTGTATCTTTTTACCAAATGATCTAATACCTCCTGAGTGCTTTTAAATAAGTTGAGAAAGTTGGATTGTAAGACTCGAAACTGGATAGCTTTCTTTGGATATGGAGTTTTATCAATAGATTCAATGATGAAATTCTTGTTTCTATGTTTGGAAAGTATGTTTCGTCTTAGTGTCTTCCAATTAGGTAAGGGGTTCTTAACATCAAGAATAGTTTCTTCATTTACCTGATATAAATCACTTAGTTTACTTATCCATTTTTCGATAGAATTCGTGTCTCCATTTTCTATTCTCCTTAATGTAGTGGGTGGAATTCCAATTATTTTACATATTTCCTCCACGGTAAATAATAGCAATTCTCTCAATAACTTGAGCCTTTGACCAACTAGGAAAGATATGTTTTTATCCATAGGTTAATTTACCTATGAAGGCTAAAATATAATCCAAAATATTTGGTTATTATTTTAGTTTTTACTATCTTTGGATGATCCTGTTTTTTAAACTGGGACAATGCATTTTTGAACTAGAAAGCTTTGCTCGACAGACCTAGGAAATCTTAAAGCATGCAAAGCAGCGGTGAGAAAAATGCCCACTATTTGTATATTTGAACTACAGATGTGGGCTCTCTCCGTGTTGCATGCTTGGAAACTTCGGTTTCTGCCTCTCCTAGGGGGCGTCGGGCGCACGGAGGGAGCCTACACAATATATATCCTTTCTAAAGCTTTTTAGGTATTAAACTTAAAAGGTGATCATGGAACCAAAAAAGCAATTTCTCAAAAATCTTATATCTGCACCTGAGTAGATAGACTTTAGCCTTCTTTCAGCCGAAAATTGCTGATAGATTTTCTCGTTAAAAGATTTTCTAAACAACCTAATCATTACAGAAATGAAGCTTTTTACAAGCTACATCAGGGAGCTTTTTGCCCAATTTAAACTAAAAAATAAAACGGTCATCGCGCGCATGCCATCATTAATCATGCCTGCCTGCGGTAGGCAGGAGTGTGAATTATTAATGATGAATGCGCTCATGCCAGATCCTCGAAGGTCCTTCGTCTCGATCTGTAGCAGGATCAGGATGATGCAAGTGGTAAAGCCTGTCAGCACGACTGACTGTATACAAAAAATAAATGAAAAAACTACCTGTAACTCGCGAGTTACAGGAAAACAGGGTTTAAGAAGTATTCAAGGCGCTTTTTGGTGGTTTTTTACCACTAAAATTTGCATAAAAAAGTGCTGGGAATTCGCGTATAGATTTATTCGTTGCAGTAGAAATACCGACGCTCGGAGATTTCTCCGCAAGGTCGAAATGACGGCACTTCGCAACGTCGGGATGGTAAGAGCTAGTGGCCTCTGTGCCCGTAAACCTTACACCGTATACCTTATAGCCCTAAAGATCTTGTTCTGTGTTTGTTTGGCAAACGCCCGGCAGTCCTCCTCCCTGGAGGCTGCCCACGGCGTGGCTTTATCCACGGATTCTATTAGGCCGTTACAAATTGGGGACACCATTCCAGAGGCTTTATGGCATATGCCTTTGCAAATGGTGAAAGCAGGGCAGGAGGGAAGTACTGCCATAACACTCAATGATTATAGAGGCAAGCTTATTATTCTTGATTTTTGGGCGACGTGGTGCACTCCCTGTATAGCGATGATTCCTAAAATGGATTCCCTGCAAAAGACATTTAGCAAGCAGGTACAATTTATCTCCTGCTCATCTCAAAAGGAGGAACAGGTATTGCCTTTTATAGCCAAACTGGAACAGCGTTTAAAGCAACAGTTCCATATACCATTAGTTAATGGTAAGAATTTCTTATACCGGGCTTTTCCACATGTTTACTTACCGCATTACGTTTGGATTTATAAAGGGCGGGTGCGGGCCATTACAGCTTTTCGGGAAGTAAATCAGTCTAATATCGAATCGGTATTGAATGGAAAAAACGTGAAGCTGCCGCTCAAGATCGATGAGAAACGGGTAAAGGTAGATTATGCCAAACCGCTTTTTATTGATGGTAATGGGGGAACAGGTGACGAGTTGCAATATATTTCACAGCTGGCGAAGTATACACCGGGTATTTCGGGTTATCATTTAAAGATTGATTCGGTAAACGGTGATAAGATAACGCTTTCCAATATGCCGCTGTATAAAATTTACGCTTTTGCATACGGAGAAAGGTATGATTACATTGGCGATAACCGTGTTTTATTAACGGTAAAAGAGTCCGAGCCGATCATGCCTGGAGAGGGGGAAAGCTTTAAGCAATGGCGTATGAAATATGCGTATTGCTATGAGCTGAAAGTTCCGCCTGCGTTGAATAGCCGCTTTTACCGGATGATGCAAGCGGATTTAGCGCGTTTATTTCCACAGTACCGTGCACGTTTGAAGAAAAAGAAAATGCGCTGTTTAGCTCTGGTGCGCACATCCAACATAGATAAGTTGAAGGCAAAGCCCGGGGAAGGGTTGGAAAGTACCAAATTGGTCTATTCCATCAATAACGGGCCGCTATCAAACCTCATTGATGACCTTAATATTTTTTCTTTACAAATGTTGCCCACACCGGTGATTGATGAAACAGGGTACAGGGATTTCGTGACGCTCACCTTGGATTGCAACCTGTCCAAAGTGGACGAGCTGAACCGTGAGCTTGCCAAATATGATCTGGCCTTAAAAGAAGTGAAACGTAATATAAAAGTGCTGGAAATTAGTGACTCTGTTTTAAAACAATAAACCAAACCTATTACCATGAATGTGATGAAGATTTTTTTGATGTTATCATGTTGTATGATGACGAACACGTTGCTTTGGGCTCAAGTAGTTGTGCACGGCCTGGTGGAAGATGCCATCAATGGCAAGGCGATTGATCAGGCTTCTATCTGGCTAAGGGGCACTAGGCAAGGTACACGTACAGACGCAAACGGCTTTTTCAGGTTAGTAATAAACAACCAAGAGCGTATGCTTGTTATCTCGCATCTGGGCTATTTGGATCAGGTGATTGAGATAGGCGACGGTATGCAAGATACCCTGCGGGTTAAACTGGAACCGGCGATCAGTGAATTGGCTGCGGTGGAGATAAATACAGGTTATCAATTGCTTCCTAAGGAACGGGCCACGGGTTCTTTCGTGCAATTGGATAATAGCTTATTAAATAGACGGGTCAGTACAGACATCCTCAGTAGGATAGAGGATGTTACGCCGGGGCTTATTTTTGATCGCGGGCCAATTGCCAGCGGGAATCCACCTATTACCATCAGGGGGCAAAGTACCATCAATGCTAAAACGGAACCGCTGATTGTGATTGATAATTTCCCTTATGAAGGCGATTTTAATACAATTAATCCCAACGATGTAGAGAGCATTACAATATTAAAAGATGCAGCGGCGGCATCCATCTGGGGGGCCAGAGCCGGTAATGGGGTCATTGTCATCACGACGAAGAGAGGGGGTTTCAACCGCAAAACCAACGTTTCTTTTAATACCAATATAACGGTTGCGGCAAAGCCTGATCAGTTCTACCAGCCTAAAATTTCTACCGCAGATTATATTGAGGTGGAAAAATTGCTGTTCGCTCGTGGTTATTATACAGATGCGGAGCAATCGCTTAACAACTATGCATTGACACCGGTGGTAGAGATGTTAATAGCGGGAGGCAAAGAGGCGGAGATAGAGCAGTTAAAGTGGCAGGATGTACGGAATGATTATGATCGTTTTCTTAACCGAAATGCTTTTAACCGGCAGTATGCCATTAACTTAAATGGGGGGAGTGAGAACCAGCGTTTTTACTTTTCTGCGGGTTATGACCGTAATCTGGAAACTTTGGTGGGCAATGCCTATCGTCGGGTTTCGCTGAATGCAAAAAATACCTACCTGTTTTTTGATAAACGTTTGGAGCTGACCTCGGATATCTATTTTTCAGAAAGTGGCAGGGAAACAAATGGCTTTTCGTCGGTCAATATGACTTCTGCCTATGGCTCGCAGATTGATCTATATCCATATGCGCGGCTTAGTGACGGCCAAGGGAACCACTTGGCGGTTGTAAAGGATTATCGAATGTCTTTTGTTGATAATGCCCTGCGCGATGGTTTGTTGGATTGGCAATACCGACCGTTGGATGAACTGAGCTTTGCAGATAATAGTAGCCGCATCACTGACTATCGCATTAACAGCAACCTCAATTACAAGTTCTCGAAAGCAATTAGCCTATCGGCTTTTTATCAATATGCCAAAACGGCAACAGATCAGCGAAACTTACAGCCCCAAGAGGCTTATGCGGTTCGTAATTTGATCAATCGCTATTCTATCGTGCGTACTGCCGGTGTAGAACGGCCCATTCCCCTAGGCGGGATTTTGGATCAGACAGCCAGCCAACAGAAGACGCACAGCTTGCGGCTCCAGTTGAATGCGGCACATAAATGGAATGATGAGCATGAAATAAACGGCCTTGCCGGTGTTGAAATGCGCGATCAGGGTACAGTCGTTGGCGTACACAGGCTTTATGGTTATAATGATGAATATGCAACGAGTGCTGCGGTGGATTATACAGGGAGCTATACCTCTTATGTGAATCCGGGCCAAACGAACCTCCGGATACCGAATGTGGATAGCCAGCGGGAATTGACCGATCGTTTTCTATCGTATTATAGCAATTTATCCTACACACTGCGAAATAAGTATACACTCTCTGCAAGCGGCCGATTGGACCAGAGTAATTTGTTTGGCGTAGAAACAAATAATAAAGGGGTTCCGCTTTATTCCGTGGGTTTAAGTTGGTTGTTAAGTGATGAAGACTTTTATTGGTTTAAATCGGTTCCGTACTTAAAGTTACGGGCCACCTTTGGTTACAATGGAAATATCGATAAGTCTATGTCTGCTTTCGTAACGGCACGATATAGCAGCAACGATCCAAATACCAGGTTGCCTTATGCAACCATTCTTAATCCGCCTAATCCTGATTTACGCTGGGAACGGGTACGTGTGGTGAACCTCGGTTTAGATTTTGGTACCGCCAACAACCGCCTGAACGGTAGCATCGAATATTTTAAAAAGGATGGTATGGATTTGATTGGCGTGAGGCCTTATGCTCCATCATCAGGTATTGTTTCCTTTACCGGAAATTATGCGGATACGAAAGGCGATGGACTGGATCTGGTGATCAATGCGCAGATACTGGATAGGAAATTAAAGTGGGACAATAATTTATTGTTCAGTGCCATTGGAGAGAAGGTAACCAATTATAAACAGTCTTTTTCTGTAGCGTCCTATCTGGATGATTATATTATTGCACCGATGGAAGGTAGGCCACTTTCGGCGATTTATGCCTATCAATGGGCCGGTTTGGATGCATCAACGGGCGATCCTTTGGGTGTTCTGAATGGCGAGCCCAGTCAAGACTACTCGGCAATCTTAGCTGCGGCTACTCCGCAGAACTTAGTTTATCTGGGCGCCGGTAGACCGCGCCTATTTGGTGCGTTCCGTAATACCTTCTCTTACGGTGCATGGAGTATTTCAGTCAATATTTCCTATCGGTTCAAATATTATTTTCGACGGGCCTCTATTGACTACAATGCGCTGCTATTGGGTTATGGAGGACACGGAGATTATGAAAACAGATGGAGGCAGGCTGGAGATGAACAATTTACCCAAGTTCCTTCCATGCCGGATGAGCCGATCCAAAGCCGCAACACTTTTTACACAAACTCCGCAATTTTGGTAGATAAGGCAGACCATATTCGTTTGCAGGACATCAATTTAAGCTACCGGCTAACAAAGGCCACCATGCCTCGACTGCCAGTTAGCAGCGCTCAATTGTATGTATATGCCAATAATATCGGGATTCTCTGGAAGGCGACGAATACGAAACTGGATCCGGATTATGCCAGGGTTGCCTCACCTCCAATGCGGACAATTGCTTTGGGTGTTAAAATTGATTTTTAATGAGTGAAATTATGGAAAGAATAATACGATTGCTCGCGGTGGCGATGCTCTTGAACACATCCTGTACCAAAGAATTTTTGGATAAAAAGCCAAACAAATCCTTAGTGGTGCCGTCTAGTTTGGAGAATTTTCAGGCGATTTTAGATAATAGTTTCAATGTATTTGGCGTGTCTCCTTTTATGAATCAGATAGCAGATGGCGATTTTTACGTGACGGAAAATGGCATTCCATCCCTGGCAAATTTGTCGCGAAATATCTATCTATGGCAAGACGATATTTATGAGGGAGCTACAAGTACGGATTGGAACAGGATGTACGAACAGGTTTTTTATGCCAATATCGTTTTAGAAGGCCTGGAAAAAATAAAGGGGAATCCCGATCAACGTTATATTGACAGATTGCGCGGTACCGCGCTCTTTTGCCGAGCCTATGCCTACTACAACTTGGCACAGGAGTTTACGCCTCCTTATCATGCGGAAAGGGCAGCTAGTGACTTAGGTTTGCCGCTTAGGACGAGTGCCGATGTAAATAGTCATCCAAACAGGGCATCTTTACAAGATACTTACCAGTTGATGATCGATGATCTCCAACAGGCGGAACTTTTATTACCTATTACTGTTGAACCTAAAACGAGGCCAACAAAGGCGGCAGCGTGGGCTTTGCTAGCTCGGATAACCTTATCCATGGCTGATTATGAAACAGCGCTTCACGCTGCTGATAAGGCGCTGTCTTTTCAGAACGATCTAATGAATTTTAATACATTGGATACGGTAGCCGCAAGCCCTTTCCCATCCGGGCGTTCTGTTTATAATAAAGAGATTATCTATTACACAGACCGGATCACCAACACATTTTTTAATTCAGCGAATACCAGAGTTGTAGAAGATTTGTACGATCTATATGATGACAACGATTTAAGAAAGCTTATTTTCTTTAATAACGGACGGTTCAAAGGTTCTTATGGAGGAAGTGCTTTATTTATCTTTACCGGTTTGGCCACGGATGAACTATATCTCATCCGAGCGGAATGTTATGCAAGAGCAGGGCGCACAGCGGAAGCACGAGATGATTTGACGCAATTGATGAGAACGAGATGGAAGAAGGATCGCATTTACAACGTTCCAACAGATTTAGAAGACGGCGAAGTCTTGCAAATGATCTTATCGGAAAGGCGCAAAGAGCTGCTTACGAGGGGAACCCGTTGGTCTGATCTCCGTAGGCTCAATCAGGAGGAAATGTTTAAGACTTCCTTAAAGAGAAATTACCAAGGCGTAGAATATCTTTTAAGCCCGGGCGATCCACGTTATGTTTTTCCCATTGCAATGGATGAGCTCGAATTGGGTGGTATTGAACAAAATCCACGATAAAAAAACAGGGCTCTTCCTATTAGAGAGCCCTGCCGGCAGTTATCGCTCGTTTTCTAATTCAAAGGGGTAAACTGCCCTGGTTCGATATTGGTAACCGGGGCAGTTGGGTTAGCACGGTGTCCAACGCAAGATTGATTGATTTCCGTATCACAAAGATAGTCTGTACCCTCTTCCATACTTGCCAGGTCCTTCCATTGTGCGTCTGAAGAATCGAAATAAACGTTGGGCTCGTCTTGATTAACATTGGCAGCGTAAGCAACACCACCGGCAACCAAAGAACCTACTAACGCTAACGCATTCAGTTTTCTAAATACTTTTTTCATCATATTTAAATTTAACCGGTTAACACGTGCTGAATTCCTCAGGTACGAGCACATTACCTGCCCCTTCGATTTTCCAAGGCTCCTATCTTCGAGGTATGTCTCCATTTTGAATGTGCAGGGGAAGCCATCCCTGCTTTATCTCTTCAGGCAAGTTTGACGCTATCCTCCTTCCTGATCTGTTGATGAGGCTGTGCACCCCCTCTTCTTCGATCGGTTAGGTAGTGCAACCATAAAGCGATAACTGCCATGACTATAAATAGTATATTGAACCAAAATTGATCCCAATAGCTGCTATTCTTCCAGAGTATGCCCCCGCAACTGCAAGGCACACGATCAAACACCTCGTTTACACCTAATAGGACGTAGATGGAGAACGAACTTAGCAGAGATAATCCAAGCCATAGGCCCACGCGCCTGAAAGGTTCGTAAATAAGGCAGCAAACAATGCCAAGCTCGATGGATGGAATCAACCACACCAGTATATCGGCCATGGCAATCGGAAACACCTGATTGTGCATTTCGCGTAAGCTTTCCTGATAGTTTACCATTTTGCTAACCACGGCGTAGAAAAATAGCATGGCTAGTAGCGAGCTGAGTAGGTAAATGATCTTTTCTGTTTTCATAATCCTATCAATTGGTCTGAAAGTAAATTTAGCACGGCCTTCTCTTTCCGGCTTGTAACTTTCTTTGCAATTTGACTTGTAAATTTCCCATGATTCCAGGTGTTTTGGCTGATTCTGTCACTTTCACGGCTTTTTCGGCGCGTATTTTCCGTGTTTTCTTAAAAAATCCGATTCACCTTATGCTTGTACCGATGCAAAACCTGTCAGAAAACCAATATATAACGGAGTCTTTTTTACCTGGTTAGAAATACAAGAATTAATATTTAGATAATATGCGAATGGTAGCTTTGCTGATACGAGATCAACTTATATCATATGTTTCCGAATGGGCTAAAAAATGCATCTGATAAGCAGTTATTGAACCAAATTGCGACCGGCAATGTCAAAGCTTTTAGACACTTGATGCTTACGTACGAGCCCCTTGTATTCAATTTTGTTTTTAAGCTGGTTAAGTCAGGCATGCTGGCAGAAGAGATTACGCAAGATGTGTTTTTAAAAATATGGGAACGAGCGGCAGATTTTGCTCATGTAGAATCATTATCCGCATGGTTGTATACGATGGGTAGAAATCATGCTTATAATAAACTAAAAGAGCACGCTGCAAGACGGTTGAGGGAACAGGACTATGCAGATAACCAAAAGCAGATTTGCGACTTGGAAGACCAGATTCACGAAAAAGAATTAAGCCTGCTCGTTCATGAACTTGTAGACCAATTGCCCCCGCAACGTAAGCTTATTTTTAAACTGAAAACCGAAAAAGGGATGACGGTGGATGAAATTGGTCAATTTCTGGATCTATCGCCTTATACCGTGAGAAATCAACTGACAAAATCTTACGGGAAAATAAGAAAACTGCTAACAGAACATGCCTGTTTTTTGTTGATTGGTCTTCTGATCAATAAATAATCCAAATAGCGCTGCCAACCTAGCAGCTAACGTACTATTTCTTAATCAAAAGTTAATCAAAAATTAAAGTTGCTGCATGGTACAGTACCATGTTCAGCTTTGTCATACAAGCAAATGAACACAGATCGGCTAAATGAACTTTTTGCCAAATATATTGGCAATAGATTGAATGAGGAGGAGGAAATAGAGTTTTTCGAGCTTTTAGATAATCCGAATAATAAAGAGCGGTTTGAAAGCTTATTCGAAGCGTTATGGGAAACAGAACGGCAGACGAAGGATAAAACACTTACTGAAGAAAGCTTAAAGCGCATTGACCGTACGCTTAAAAAGCTTCCTCGTAAAAAACATACTTCTTATTTGCCGTGGTTTGCAGCGGCTTGCATGGCGCTGCTGCTAATGGCTACGTATGTTTTATATCAGTTTTACAGCGATTCGGAATGGGATGTTACTGTGCAGGCGCGGCATAACTTGGAATATGTTAGTCTGCCCGATGGGAGTCTGGTAATACTGAAAAAGGGGAGCGTATTGCGGTATCATGAGGCTTTTTCGGAAAAACGCACATTGCAAGTGGAGGGCGAAGCTTTTTTCGATGTTGTGTTGGATGCAAATCGCCCTTTTCTGGTGCAAACCAAGCATCTGACAACCCAAGTCTTAGGTACAGCATTCAGTGTCAATACCGTTGGAGATAATGAACATGTAATACTCTTGCGGGGGAAGGTGCGCGTAACATCATCAGATCATTCTGCTGTGCTTACACCGAATAGGCAAGCGGTTTATGTAAACAACACCCTGCGTGATTTTCCAATTGACGCCTCAGCTGCTACCGCATGGTCATCGGATAGTTTTCATATCGAAAATCAACCCCTGCTTCGTCTTACCGATATCTTAGGAGCCAGATTTGGAAAAGAGATCGTTTTTAAGGAGGAGAAAATGAAGAATTGCCTAATAACAACCACTTTTTCAATGAAAGATTCTTTTAAAAGCATTATGGATGTGATTAGCCTGGTGAATCATGTGGAATGGCGTATGCAAGGCAATAAAGTGTTGATATATGGAAAAGGTTGTAATTAAAAAATGTAAAAATTTAAAAAGGAGAAGGATGGTCAAATAAAACAATAAAGAGAAAAAACAAGGTGTATCCTAGTTCGCGGCCAAGACACACCGAGCTAAAAAATAATCTGTAAAACTATTTTATTTAAAATCTAAAGTATGGAATATTTATTTCATTACCATAAAAAAATATTGAATTATCTAGCCTTAACGTCCATTTTGTATAAGCGATCGACACGGTATGGCGTAATAGGGATAACGTTCTTATTATCAATCTTGATATATATCCCGGTACAGGCACAAACAATTAAAACAACCGAACTAACTATTGCTGGGCAAGACTTGCCGCTGATAGAAGTTTTTAGAGAAATAGAAAAGCGCACAGATTTTCAGTTTTCTTATAATGAAACAGACATCAAGGGATTGAAGGTCAATTTAGTAAATGAAAGGATGAGTGTAGAAAAAATCTTAACGCTTGCCTTACAGAATACTCCGCTGGTGTTTAAGGTGATTGACAATAAGATTGCGGTATATGAGGATAAAGAGAAGCGGAGTGGTTCTCCGGAATCGGTCAATAAACAAGAGGAAATGATGGTGGAGGGTATTGTAAATGATACGCTGAACAGACCCCTGTCAGGTGTAAGCATTACATTGCAATCGAATCCCAAGAAGGTGGTCAGCACTGATGAGAACGGGCTGTTCCGAATAAGCGTGCCATCTACGGGTACGTTGATTGCAAAGTCGATAGGGTATAAAACAACGGAGGTGCCTATCGCCGGTAACCAGCGTATCACGATCTCCCTGTTGGAAGACATGGCAGGCCTCGATGAGGTCGTAGTAGTTGGGTACGGTACGCAGAAAAAGATTAATTTGACGGGGGCGGTGGATAAAGTGGAGGCTGAACAATTGGAACGTTATAAATTAACTTCAATGGGTGAGGCTCTTCAGAGTCAAGTGCCCAACCTGAATGTTAATATAAGCGACGGAAAGCCCGGGAGGGGTGCGTCCTTTAATATTCGCGGTACAACCTCTATTAATGGGGGCAGCCCGCTTATATTGCTGGATAACGTACCGATCTCTTCTTTTGAGTTTAATAATATTTCGCCACAGGATATAGATAATATTTCCTTTTTGAAGGATGCTTCTTCCGCAGCTATTTATGGCGCACGTGCGGCTTACGGCGTTATTCTCGTACAAAGTAAACAGGGGATAGCCGGGAAAACAGAGATTAGTTACAATAATAATTTTAAATGGGGGAAAGCTACCCGGGTTCCTAAAGTATATACAGGTTTAGATTATACTAAAATACAGGAAGAAGAATTTAACGGAAATATCGGTCAAACATACTTCACCGAACCACAGGTAGAATATCCTTTTTTAGTGAATGCTGATCCTACCTTGCCTTTATATGACTTGCAGAATATTGGCGGGAAAGCCACGCTTCTGCTGGGTGGGCCTGTCATCAATTACTATGAAGAATGGTTTCGGGAATATTCACCGGAACAGAATCATCATCTAAGTGTGCGAGGTGGCACCAACAAATTTAAATATTATGTTTCGGGCGATTATAACTATGAAGAGGGAAATCTGAAGTTCAAACCCGAAAAAATTAATCGCTATAATTTGCGATCAAACACGACCTATCAGTTTAGTGATAAGGTGAGTGTGTTTACGAAAAGCTCGGCTACTTTGAGACGCGACGATATCCCAAACACCTACTTATATGGCTTTAGTTCTAATCCTTGGCGTTTTATCGATAATACCAATCCGCTACTGCCGGAATACATTGACATAAATGGCGAAAAAATTCCAACCGATATTGGTTTCTATAAGGAATTCATCCAGAACCAATCGGAATATAAAACGAATACGAGTAGTTTTTTGAACCAGATTGGCACGGATATATCCTTGCTCAACAAAAGTTTGACCTTGCATGCAGACGCCTCTTATATGTATTACCATTGGTATAGAAATCGTTGGTGGGATAATACAGGCCCGTACCTATCGCACTCATTCAATAATCGGAATATTGTATTGTCTCATTATGCAGATGCGGGTCCGTCTAAAATTTATAAAAGTAATACGGAAGCAGAAACCTTCAATGTAAACGCATATGCCAATTACAAAAAAGCAATCGGTTTGCATGAGATTGACTTGACCGGGGGGATGACTTTTGAAAGATATAGCGAGCATTACGAAACGGTAGAGCGCCAAAATCCAATATTGGGAATCGATGAGCATTCTTTAAACTTGGCTACCGGAATTTTCAATGCCAGTGATACCGACGATGGTTATGCAAACAGAAGTATATTTCTGAGAGGGAATTACCAATTTAATAATCGGTACCTGTTAGAGGTTAACGGTATGCATAACTATACGTCCAAATTCAGGAAGGATATGAGAGGTGCTTATTTTGGGTCTTTTTCTATGGGATGGCGTGTATCGGAAGAGGGATTTTTCGAATCGCTAAAACCGTTCGTCAATGAGTTTAAATTGCGGGGGTCTTTTGGTTCGTTGGGGAACCAAAATATAGGCTCTTTTGACTACCTGTCTATTTTGTCCCTGAGCCAATCTACCTATATGTTGAATGGCGAGAGGTATGCCTACACGAGTTCTCCTGCACCCATCTCACAAAATTTTACCTGGGAAACTTCGAAAACCATTGATTTAGGAGCCGATATACAATTGCTTAATAGCAAGCTTGCTGTCGTATTTGATTATTATCAGCGCAATACAGACAACATGCTGGCACCGATCTATTCACTTCCTTCGGTATTTGGCGCAGCCGTACCCAAAGAAAATATTGCATCCTTGAGAAATAGGGGCTGGGAACTTACCTTGTCTTGGAAGGATAAGATCGGCAGCGCTAAACCTTTCTTTTATGATATACGGTTTAATCTTTCTGATTATAAGGCGGTTATTACGGATTATTACAACCCTACTAACTACTTAGGGGATTACTACGTCGGACAGGAAATCGGTGAGATTTGGGGCTTAAATACCTTGGGTCTTTTTCAATCAGATGAGGAAGCCAAGAATAGCCCGCTTTTGCAAACCAGCAGCTATAGACAGTTTGTTGGCGCTGGTAATATAAAGTTTGAAGATAGTAATAATGATGGCGTAATTAATCGTGGCGACTGGACCTTGGCCAATCATGGTGATTATCGGATCATTGGAAATACGACGCCGCGATATTTATATGGCATTAATTTGAACTTCGCCTACCAAGGGTTTGATCTGAGTGCTTTTTTTAACGGGGTGGGTAAAAGGGATATTTATCCAACGGCCGAAACGGCTAATTTCTGGAGCTCGTATAACCGGAAATACCAAGTATTATTGGAACATGTAGTGGAAAACCGGTGGACGCCTGAAAATCCAAATGCTTATTTCCCTAAACCGCAGGGTTATGTTGCCTTAGGTAACAATGATTTGGGTGTTCCGCAGACCCGGTATTTACAGGATGCATCTTATCTGCGGTTGAAGAATCTGATCATCGGATATTCCTTTCCAACGCATCTTTTTAAGAACAGCATTAAATATTTACGGCTTTATCTGGCTGGAACGAACTTGTTTGAATTGACCAATTTGCACGAGACGCTTGACCCGGAAGGCTTGCAGAAAGATCCGGATGCAAATGAAGCCAGTGTGGGGTTGGGTACGGCGTATCCCATTCAGCGAACCTATTCTTTTGGTCTTGAACTTAAATTTTAAAGCAAAATAACTATGAAAGTGATATATAAGATAGCCTGCTTGACGTTTTCGGCATGGAGCCTTTTGGGTTGCGAAAGCGCATTTGATATAACACCTGAAACGCAGATAGCCGAATCTCCTGCTATTTTTGAAAATGAAGCCGGACTGCAGACTTTTTCTAATGGTTTTTACAACTCCTTGGATTTTAATAGTATCAAAGACGATAAGTTTAGCGATAATATGGAGCATATTGCTAGCCCACCTACGATACGGACCGCTTTATACACGCTTCCTACGGCTTTAGGTAGCGGTGGCTGGAGTTGGACAGAGCTTCGAAACCTCAACTATTTTATAACGAACGTTGAACAGTATACTAAAGATGAGGAGTTAAAGAATAGGTATCTTGGCTTAGCGAAATTTTTTAGAGCTTGGTTTTATTTTAAAAAGGTAAAAACCTTTGGAGATGTGCCACTGTACACCAAGGTTTTAGGTACAAATGATGAGGATCTGTATAAAGGTCGTGATGAGAGGACGGTGGTGATGGATCACGTATTGAGTGATTTAAATTTCGCGATCGAGCATCTGCCGGCAGAAAAAAATAAGAACAGGATCTCGAAATGGACCGCCCTGGCGCTAAAATCTAGAATTTCGCTTTTTGAAGGATCATGGCGTAAATACCATTCAGCAGAAAACTTACCGGATGCAGACAAATGGTTGGAGGAGTGTGCTGCTGCTGCAAAAGAACTCATGGACGCAAATGTATATAACATCTATACAACTGCCACACCGGAGACGGATTATGCGGCAATGTTTCAAGCCGCCGAAGCCAACCCTGATGAAGTAATACTTGCTAGGTCTGCCAGCCAGATCTATTTTTACTATACGCCGGAGTTTACCTCTACTTCTAATGGAAATTACGGTGCCACACATTCTTTAATAAGTGATTATACAACCATCGAGGGCGATTCGTACTATACTTCGCGTGGAGGTGATATTATGAAGGTTGAATATTTTGATGAATTTCAAAATCGCGATTTGAGATTAAAGCAATCAGTGGTGTACCCTGGTTATGTACGGATTGGTACGTCCTCTAAATCGGTAAATGACTTCGCGCAGAATAGAACGGGGTATCAAGTAACGAAACGTGTGGGCCCTCCTTTGGAAGATCAGGGAAACGATAGCAGAGACGCGATTTTGATTCGTTATGCGGAAGTGCTGCTGAATTACGCAGAGGCGCGGGCAATATTAGGACGATTAACGCAAAGTGATTTGGACCTAACAGTGAATAGGCTGCGGGAGAGGGCCGGCGTGATGAAGAAAATGACCTTGCCGCTTTTGACTGATGCGCTACAGCTTAATAGATATAAAAGAACAACTGACCCAAATGTGTTGGAGATATGTCGTGAAAGAAGAGTGGAGTTGGCTTTTGAAGGTTTTAGGCGCGATGATCTCATTAGATGGAACGAAGGCCATCTGTTCCGCTCTGAATACCAGGGTATTTATATTAAAGGGTTTAACCAGCTGATCGATTTGGATCGGGATGGTAAGTACGATTTATATGTGGTGAATAGCACGGATCCATTGCCTACGGATCGGGTAAGTGGTGTGCAATATTTTAAATTGTCCAGTGTAAATGGCCTTTCGGAGGGCAATTCGGGAAGGTTGACGCCCTATAACATTACTAAAAAGAACTTCGAAGATTGGGAGTATCTTAGTCCTATTCCGCAAGAAGAAATAACGTTGAACACGAACCTGACACAAAATCCCGGATGGGACAAAATACAATAGCATGCATAAATTAATTGTTTTGTTTCTACTGATTACGGTATTTCAAAGCGCGTTTGCGCAAGGTGATAACGTTAAACCTGAATCAGGCGATTTGGTAGCCTGCGGGGAAGATCAGGTATTTATCTTAGCGAAAAAGGATGCTTATAAAGGCCAAGTGAACTATCGATGGAAATGGAAAGTGAGTGAAGCCGGAAAGCAACTCCCTCGGGATTATCAGCAACTACTTAGTACATTGGACGACTGTAAACCGGTGGACAATGGTACTAAGTTGCTCTTAACAGCTTCCAGCGGGGCAACCATATTGCTCGATATTGCTACTAAGAAAGTGCTTTTTTATGCTAAAACACCAATGGCTCACTCCGCCGACTTGTTGCCGGGAGGACGTATTGCCGTGGCTAATTCTACGCATCAAAAAGGCAACAGCCTGGAGGTATATGATATCAGATATCCGGAAAAGGTGCTTTACAGAGATAGTCTATATTCAGGACATGGGGTTGTTTGGAATTTAGCAAGCAAGCAAGTGCTGGCACTCGGCTTTGATGAATTAAGGATTTATGAGTTGGTAAATTGGACTGGTAACAAACCTAAATTGACTTTATTGAAAACGTACAAATTGCCCGATGAAGGCGGACATGAATTGAGTAGCATAAATAATACGCAATTTTTGATTTCAACGCATCATGGCGTGTGGACATTTGATCTTCGGAAGGAGTCTTTTGAGCCTTTTACTCCACTGGCAAAGCGCGTCAATATCAAATCTGCCAATTATCATAATGAGTCTAAGGCGTTGATATACACGATTGCAGAAGAAAGCTGGTGGACTTTTAATATTTACGGTGAGAACCCAACATTCAAGCTTCATATTCCGTCAGTTAAATTGTATAAGGTTCGAGTTGTTCGCTAGATTGAGATAAAATGCCAGTCGTTATCACTGGCATTTTAATCAATACTTAATTTAAGGATGCTGAACATTTTATTATACTTTATTTTTTGTGATACCTCAAGTATAAAATACTAGGTAGGATACCAAATTCTTTCTTAAAAGCTCGAGTAAATGCTGCGCCGTCGTAGAATAGCAAATCTAAAGCAACTGCAGTAGGAGTGATGCCTTCCTCCACAATCTGTCTGTATCCCTCTGCCAATTTTGTTCGGGTAATATAACGCTGCAAACTCTCATGATAATGACGTCGGTGCACTTGGTTTAAGTAATTTGTGGTTAATTGGTGATTATGTGCCAGTTCTTCTACGGTAAATGCAACACTTTCTTTTATATTCTCCTGCACTTGTTGTCTTATTTGTTGCAGCTTTAATATGAGCTTGTTCTGTGATTGGTATTCTTCACTGTATTCTTGCCGGGCAAGTGTTATCAGTTGTAACAAGATGGGAGGGATATACCTTTCCAGTGAGAGCTCATTTTGCCTTGGCAAATGAAACAACCTGTAAAGATAAAGTTTTGCTTTGGCGCTGAGCGGAATGCTAATGGTGCTTCCAAATTTTTCCGGTTTATAGGTTAGCTTAAAGAGAAGATCTTTTAGAAAGGATAAGGAGTTATCCTGAAAATGCAAAAGCAAGGATCTATCGATAATAAAATAAAAGGTGAGATACCGTTTTTCTTTTTTATAATAGGCTTGGTGATGCCCTGCTGGAAGATGGCTAATCTGATAATTTTGTTCCTTCATACGTAAGATAGTTGCTTTTTTCTGATCAATCCACAACCTTGTATTACCTTTTAATTGATAAAAAAAATACAAGTCATCATGGGTATAAATAAAATTCACGGTTAACTCCATGGAAGGAACAATCTCAGAAAGGTATATATAAGTGTCTTTGGTCTGGCAATATTGTTCAATGACGGTAAACTTTGGATGTTGCCAGTGCCTGCAATGTCCATAACGTAAGCGATAGGTAGTGTTTTTTGGTAAGTTATAGGATAGTTGGACGGGATCGGAGATGTATGGAAATTCAATCCTTACGCGGGGTTTAAGGGGCTGGTGTGTTTTTGATAAAGATGCTTTCATATATGCGATTTATTGGTAATAAGACGAATAAACGCAGGAAAAGATGATGAATCAAGTGACGGGGGTGACAATCCGTTTATGCCTTAAGAAGTCAACTGGCCGAGGGTAACCTAGAGGGCTTTATTTAGGTGACATAAGGTGTATTCTCTAATGGAAATCTTTGTAAAAATGCAATTTCGGTACCCGTAAAAGTAATTACGGCCGATTTATTTAGATTTTTACGGAAAAAATTAGATGTTTGAACCGTGATCACCAAAATCTCATAGCTATTGAGTAGGTTAATACCGATGCCTTCGATAAAATCGGTACTTAAATTAAACAATAGATAAAATGTTAAAACCGTTGATTTTACCTGAACAAGCCCTAGGATTCTCCGATCTGTGTTTTCGCTATGGAATCATGAATTTGATTGACGATTGTGAGTATTGGGATCTTTAATTTTTTCAAGCACTGCCCGACCCTAAGGGCAGTGTTTTTATAAACCATTTATGTAAATAATCATGTTGAACAATTATGAAAATAAATTAATCAGCCTGAAGCAGCGGCTAGCGAAGTCATCATGGAAATGCCATCCGCAGATGCTGAATACTTATGCTTTCTTCAGTGCTAATCTAACGCATTTTATGCCTGGCGTTCCGGCTACTTTGCATCAGAAATGGTTTAGTGAAGCCATTTTAAATAGGCAATGGAACAGACTTGATGAATCATTTTTTAACGATGAACACCCTTTTATAATTCAAGGATGGGATGAGGTATACCTAGAACGGTTAAGGAAACGACCCGGATTGATCTGCACGTTTCATACCGGGTCTTACCGGCTAATTAATTATTTACTATACAGATCACAAATTCCTTTAGCGTTGCTGATAGGCGATTATGCATATCGCGAGCAAAGGCAATTCTTTGATAAGATCAAAGAAGGAATGCGTTCTACTTCAAGAAAAACTGCCTTTTCAACATTAAATGCAACAGATCCAAAGGTGGCGTTTAAAATGAAGCGTGCGCTTGAACAGGGATCGAATGTTTTAACGTATTTGGATGGGTACCAAGGAGCGCAGGCTATAACGGGTGTCAATACCGTGCGCACACCATTTTTGGCACAGCATCAATTGCTTCGGAAAGGTTTGCCTTACCTCGCCTACAAACTGGATGTGCCGATTTATACGCTTTGCTGTTTCCGTGAAGCAGACAAGAGTCTCCGCTATATATGGCTCGGCCCTTTTGAAAAAAAAGAGATGACATTGCCGGATTTTATTGAGTACACCTTGTATAAAATCTACAGTGGTTTTGCTTCTTACTTACAACATTATCCGGCACAATGGCAAAACTGGTCGAGCTTACACCTCTATGCCAATAGAAATGATTTCTTTGTGCCCGCAAAAAAACAACCGGAAAGTAGAAGAGAACCTCAGGAGATGCTGCATGCTTTGCTAGCCCTTGGTAATGATTTCTTTCTATTGGATAAGCTAACCTATAAGGCCTATCAAATCCCTCAATCTCAGTTTAACGTTTTGCATCAACAATGGTACAATTAACACGATTTAAACGATCGCCCGGTCAACAAAAGCTACTGGGCATCCAAGCAGCTTGTTGGTTACTTTATTTCGGTATCGTGTACATCGGCACCCGATTAAATTTTCCGCAACAACGTGTCGGTACGCTTATTGGAATTTTTGTTCTAAAAGTGATTGTATTTTACCTTTTGCTAGGGATCCTATTTCTGGTATTCAATAAGAAGCATTGGTATAAAGGATTACTGCTATTGCTAATATTTTATTTTTTGGCAGCACCAGGTGCATATTTATATCTCTACAAGTTGATGGTTCATTTGGGCTTTAAGGTAAATCAAAAGGTGCCTCCACTAGATTGGAGTTTTCTAGGGCGCATGGCAAAGCACTATATTTTATTGGTCATTTTTGCTGTGGGGCTTTTTGTTTTTTTGAAATACCGCGCATACAAAAATAAGCAAATAGAAATGGCCATTATTGAATATAAGACAAAGATGTATGCAGCGTTGATGGCGAAAGAACTAGAAAAGCTAAAATACGACGTATTAGCGAAGCAAGCTGATCCGCACTTTGTGCATAATATTTTTAATTTATTCTTCGGAGAATTACTTAAATATTCGCCTCGCTGGGCCCAACTAATGGCCTCATTCTCCGGTCTAACGCGCTATACGTTTACACATGCGTCTCAAGGTACCCGCAAAATTGTCGTATCGAAAGAGTGGCAGCAAGTAGAAGCCGCTCTTGCTTTGCAACAAGCCCGTTTTCCGGAAATTCCAATCCTGAAACCCGAAGTGCAAGGAGAGTTTGCCGGCCAGCGCGTATTGCCCATGGCCTTCATTACACCCTTGGAAAATGCGTTTAAGTATGGGGATTTTACAGGCGACGGAGATGCGCTTTACATAAAATTACTTTTGACAGATGACCTGGTTGAATTTACCTGTAGGAATCGCTTTGATCGGCGGTCAAGACCGATCACGTCAAGTGGAACAGGTTTGTCAAACTTAAGGAGAAGGTTGGAGATCGTATTTAAAAATGAATTTCAATTAACGGTGGCGGAAGAAGAAGCATATTTTACTGTAAAAATTAGCATTAACCAATAAATATGATAAACGAATACTCAATTAAGCAAGTCTTTAACTGCATGGTAGTAGATGATGAGCAGGCTTCTGTTACCATTGTTAAGAATTACATTAGCGCAATACCAAACTTAAATTTGGTTTGTTCAACAACGAACCCCGAGGAAGTACCTGCTTTATTGGAAAGGCATAGAATTGATTTACTCTTTTTAGATATTCACATGAAAGGGAAAGATGGTTGGGCGGTTAGGCGGATAGTGGAACCGGATATTCATGTAGTATTCTGTTCAGCGGACAATCGCTTGGGTAGCGAGGTCTTTGATGTGGATGGAGTGGATTATCTGGTAAAGCCATTTACGTTCGATCGTTTCAGTAAGGCGGTAGAACGGGTAATTAATCGGAGTAATGGGCTGCAATATAGTGGTGAGGCGGACGATTTAGATGCAGTCATATCTGTGAAAACAGGTAAAAGTAAAAAGGATATTATTGAATTAGTTGATATCGATTATATCACCACAAATTATAAACGGGTGCAGATTCACACTATAAACGGGGTGATTACAGTAGACCATACGTTGAGTGAGTTGATGCAACGTCTTTCATCGCCGCGTTTTATTCAAGTAAGCAAATCGACCATCGTAGCCCGTAACCGTATCGCTACTGTACAGGCGAAATGCGTGATACTGAAAGGTAAAAATAAAACCGTTTTATCTGTAGGGGCGAAGTTTAAAGCGAACGTGCAAGCTTTATATCCGTCATAAATGAGAAGTGGCATGAATGATTGGCGGGAAAGGTTAAAGCGTATAGAAAAACTTTTGGCTTATTTCAAGGAGGAGAAATTATTGGAATATTGGCAAAAGGACGACTTGCTGCGATTACAAGATGCTTTTATGTTACTGCTTACGGAAATACAGCAGTATTTTGGCGATATGCAACAGGAGTTACTTTCGCGTGGTGAGCTGATTGACCTCTGGGATGAAGAGAAGTTGCACATTCCACTTACCAAGAAGTTGTTTGGAATGGATCATTACCGCTTTTATAAGGAAGTGTGGGATGAACTAAATGCGGTATTATCGGTGCAGAAAGAGACAGAGGATTTATATTTTCGAGTGTCTATCTCAGCGATGCAATTACTTTTCTTGATTCATCTGATGCACGAGGCACGTATTGTTGAAACACCTAAGAAAGGCAACTTATTCCGGTTTATTAGTAAGCATATTGGCACGCTGCAGCATGAAGAGTTATCGTACGAAAGCCTGCGGAAAAAGTACCATACTGCTGATCGCAATACCATTATAAAGGTAAGGCGCTTACTGATGGACCTAGTTAATCTGATTAATAACCACCACCTCTAACATTCGTGTTTAAGAGATAGAGCATCTGCCTTTGGTCTAGGAAATCCATGAGTTCATTAAACCAGGGAATAGTGTAAACAGGATTGTGTGCTATGTCCTGATGGCCAAGATCTATGATGTTTTGTAGGGTATAGAGCTTTTGCCGCTTGCAGATGTCTTGAAAATTTTTGCTAAATCCCAAGGTGTATATTTTTTGGGATAGGAGGTCTTGAGTATTGATAATTGCTGCCATGTTAATAATGCAACGGGCCGTACATTCAGCACCTCTGGGGTCTCAAACCCATTGCACATGAACAAACTGACACCCGCGCATTGGCGGGCGATCAGTCTATTTACCATGTGCATTCAATAATTTGAGACTTCGAGGTGCTTGGTGAAATAGCTGTCGCTAAATAATTTATATGTTAAATATTCCTTTTTATATCATCTGTTAATTTTTAAAATTCTTCTCTCAAAGATATTGATAAAATGCTGATGAGGCAAGAATCAATTTTTAAACTATAAACCCTAAATCAAATCATCATGAACGCAAGACCTAAAGGGCCTGCGCCATGCCCGCAGTGTGCTTATCTCCTTCGCTTATTGTATCGCGAAGTGAGAGGCCTTAAAGAATATACAATCGAAATTCAACGCTTCATTCTCCAAAAGGAAAAGGAAGAAACCGTTTACCGTGATGCGGCTTATACGATGGATCGGGTGGGGATTAGTGACAGCACTTTACTTCGCTGTCAGCATAAGGGCCTGATCAAAGTGGCTAAAGTGGAAAAGGGTAAGAAGTATTTTCGGGATGCCGATGTGGAACGGTTGAGGACGATGTATTGGGGTTTTTAGTTGTGTGTTGCAAGCTAATTACCTGCCAATTTCTGACCAAATGCTGCCGCTTACTTGCTTTTTACTTACTCCTGATCGGCTTTTTGTCGGCAATTTCCCGATCAGGTCCCGATACCACCTCGATAAAATCCCGATGACGTTTAGAAAAAAAGGGAGAGTTGGTTGCCGGTTGCGAAGATATTACCTAGGGAAATAGCTAAGTAGTTGACCGGTGGACGCAGCACCTCTGCGAAGACAAAAAACCTAAAGACATGCTTCATCGCTCCCTTCATGATCCCTTCAATTTTTCGATACATCCCCTTCACCCTCCCTTCAATGCGCTTCGGCGCCTATGAAAGCCCTTTTTTACGCTTTATGTTTGCCTCATGACGCATGAGATACCGGTATAAATGATTGCGGAATGTATGGTTAAACTTTAAAATAGAAAAAAATGGGAACTATCAGAAATGGAGCAAATGGTGGCTTCAAAGGTAAAGCGGGAAGTGTGATCGGCAGCAGCTGGAAGAGCATAGACTACATTAAGGGCCTCTACAAAAAACGCACGAAACCCGCAACGGAAGAGCAATTGATGCAACAGGCTAAATTCCGTACAGTGATGCGCTTCCTGCTCCCCATCACAGCGTTCATTCGTATCGGTTTCGGCCAGAAGCGAGTGGACAGCATGACCCCCATGAACACAGCTTTCAGGGAGAACCTGGTGCTGGCGCTTATGGGTGACTATCCCGATTATTCGCTGGATTATAGTAAAATCCGTATCAGCGACGGCTTCTTTGCAGGCGGTGGCTCTGAAAGTGTCACGGTGGACGCCGGTGTTATGACGGTGAGCTGGGATACTACGCAGAATACGTTATACGATACCAACAATGACGATCGGGTATACATCCTGTTATATCAACCGGAGATCGATCAGTTTTTATCGGCACCGACACCACCTTTACGGGGCGATGGAAGTGTGGATATCACGCTGCCAAATCACTTCCTGGGAGGTGAGGGGCATGTGTGGACTTTCTTTGCCGATAGGCAGGGCAGGAAAGTGTCGAGAAGCACGTATCTCGGAACGGTGAACCTTGCTTAGTATGTGACAGAGGGTACGGGTAACCGTGCCCTCCGCTTAACGCAGAAAGAATGGAATGGATATCAAAAATTGAATTACCGAAAGTTAAAAAAGAACCAAATGGACGATTGGCTGTACAGCAACGTTTTAAGATCGCAATGGAATTTTTGGCACCCTTGGGAAAACTCCTGCAAAGCACATACAGTACCAGGAAGCGTGGAAAATCGGCCATGGGAAGAGCAATGTCAAAGGTGCTTAGCGGAGCGATTGAAGGGGCGTATCCCAATCAATACGTGAATCCGGCTAAGGTGCTGCTCAGTGAGGGAACCTTAATGTCTGCTCGCGAAATAGAGCTGAAGAGAGATGGAAACACCCTGACAGCAACGTTTAACGCAAGATCGGATTACATTTTTGGTAACCCGGACGATGGCGTGCTCTTATGTGCCTATAGTCCTTCTCTGCGTATTGCGGGAATCAATGAAGAACCATCCATTCGGGCGGATGGAAAGGTCAGTATTACACTGCCTCCGCAACTGAAAGATCAGGAGGTACTTGTGTATATCCTATTTCGTACGCGCGATTGGAAACATTTTTCACGAAGCGTTTATCTGGGGGAATGGTGAAGTGGTTGAGTAGTTAAGTAGGAAAGTGGTTGAGTAGGTTTATTAGTGTTGAGTTATGAGTTATGAGTGATGCCTGCCTGCCGGTAGGCAGGAATTTTGAGTGAGTGCCTACCGCTTATAGCCTACGGCATAAAGCTGATAGCTGACATCCGAAAGCTGACCGCTGATGGCTGAGAGCTAACGCCTAATTCCTAACACCTAAAAACTAAATAATATGATTAAACTAATAAGAATCGCCGAAGGCATAAACACGACCCTCGGCCAGTTATACATTGACAATCTCTTCCAGTGCTATATACTGGAAGATAAAATACGGGATGAAAAAATCCCGGGAGAAACGGCCATCCCGGCCGGGACCTATCAACTCGGCTTGAACAAGCTGGCGGGTATGAATGCCAAATATCAGAGCCGATACAGTTCCATGCATAAGGGAATGGTAGAAATCAGAGGTATTCCCAATTTCAATTTGGTGTTCTTCCATATCGGAAATTACCATACGGACACCCGTGGTTGCCCCTTAACTGGAAGTTACTATCAGCTGATTGACGGCGATTATCGGGTACTGCATTCGGCAGATGCCTATAAACGGGTGTATCCTTTATTAGCTGAATGTGCTGCCGCGGGGAGTAGTTTGATCATTAGCCAATGTGATCATTAGCCAATATGATAATGTTTTGGCTACATAAAGCTAATCGCTTACGGTCTTATAAGTAACTGTGGTAGTAGTGCGAGCTTATACCTTAAAGCTTACATCTTATTGATCGCTGATAGCTGACATCCGAAAGCCGATAGCTTATACTTAATTTCTAACCCCTAAAAGCTAAATAACAATGAAATCATTAGAATTAATAACCTTATTAGGAACCCTTATCTCCATATTACTATCAATCATCGCTTATTTTCTAAAACAGTTACATGGTAACTTCCGGAAAATGGAGCAGGATGTGTCCATCATGAAAGCGAGTATACAATTGCTGAAAGCAGATTTAAAAGCGAATTATAATTTACTGCGACAGCGGATGGAGTTTTTGGAAAATGGCCATAAGCCGTAAACCAATAACCAATAACCAATAACAAATAACGAACAACAAATAACGAAAATGAACGAAATAACAGATAGAATCAAATCACCCACACCGAAGTTCTTTAAAAGAATAAGAACCATCGGTTTAACCTTGGGTGCGGTAGGCGGAGCGTTGCTAACAGCTCCGATTACTTTACCGACAACGGTAGTTACCATCGCCGGTTACCTCGCAACGGCTGGTATTGTAGCATCAGCCATCTCAACTGTGGCCAAAGATGATACGCGAGTTGATAAATAACGGAAAGTCCCCTTGTATAGAATTATATGAGGGGGCTTTCTTTATGAATTAACAGGTGCAAAAGTCGTTGAGGTTTAATTAGCCAATTAGCCAATTAGCCAATGTGATAATAAGAAGGGCTAGTGCGGCCTGAAAGCCGATACAAATGATGAATGATGCCTGCCTGCCGGTAGGCAGGAATTTTTTTGTTACCGCCTTTATAACCGAAAGCTGATGGCTGAAAGCTGAAATAATTAGCCAATTTGATGATGAGCCAATTTGATGATGGCTGGTGCTGCCTAAAGCATAGAGCTTATAGCATAAACCTTATTAGCAGTAACACCAAGTAAAGCCGAAAGCTGACTGACATCCGAAATCCGATAACTAAAATCTATAGTTTACTGTCTGCTAAGTTTGCCGAGCAGTGCGCCCGGCAAAGATTCTGTGAGAAAAAATCAAGGGTTATCAATTCTTGAAAGCGGTGATGGCTTCCTTGATGCCATTACCTGCTGTTTCAAAAAACGAGGGCCCGGCAAGAAGGTACACTTTTTTCAACGGTTTAAATTGAGCAAGCTTTTGCGTTTTTAAACCATTTTGTGTGCGGTATTCGTTGATGATGCCTTTTACCACATTTCCGGATACTACGGCTGTTTTACTGTCAATACCCGCATCCTTCAAATCACTGGCAAATGCTATGTTGGTAACACCTAGTTTCAACGCTTCACGAGCGGCAATTGCTCCCACGGCAACCATAATGTCTTCGTTAAAATTATTTCGGTTACCAAGCCCTATCAGCAATAGTTTTTTTGCGCCTAGCACTTTTTCGTCTGGGGTAATAAGAAAAGTTTCCAGAAAGTGCCCATCAAATTTACCTGTTTTACGAATTTCGGTGAGCTGACCTTTCAGTGCTTCGTCAAGGTGAACTAACCCGTTAAGAGCAGCAGGTAAGGCAGGTGGAGAATTAAAAATATCTCCTTCTGTGTACTCAAACACACAGGCTATTTGTAAATCGGCCACGGCAGCGGAAGGCCCCTGTACCAAACCAATTAATGAAACCCCATCAACACTGCCCCACTCTTTTGAGGTCCCTACGGGGCTTGCTTGTGTGGTTTTTGTGGAAACGGTTTGCGCAAAGGTAGCCATGCTCCCTGCAGCGAAAAATACCATCCATAGGGTTTGTAAAGTCACTGCTTTAATAAAGCTGAGTTTTTGATTTTTCATTTTTATACGATTTAATATTATTGTTAATAACAGCAATACAGGCATATTAACTCGGTGTATTAGAACGGCGGAGATAGGGGCGGTTTATCTTTCATTTTGGTTAAAATTTAAATCCGATGACGGAACTTGCAAAGAAGCCGTCTTTATACTGCGGTATTACGTCCTTTATGTAATCTCCCGTTTTAAAGTATTGTATGCCGATGTTGAAATTTAAAAAACGATTCATATCCCAGGATACACTTGTGAGGTATGCCGTTCCGATGTATCTTTTTGCGGAGTTTGAAGACGACATGTTGAATGATCCATCGGGACGGTAAACGCCGTCTTGCAAAGAATAGCGCCAGTTGAACACAACATCCAACGTGAGTGCTACGTTTTTAGCGGCATTCCATGCAAGGTAAGGATGAAGGTCTATTAAATTTACGGGGCCCACCTGGGGATTGAATCCAAAATACCCCCCTTTTGGGTACAAGGGATTAAATGTTCCCAATGTACCATCGCCCTTGGTTTTGTCGCCTGAAATGTAATCGTGGCGAAGGTTTATGGTAGGGGCCCCCGGTATGTATTCAAACATATAGCCCACCTCCGCTGATGCTGTCCACGCTTTTATATTGCCGATACCGAATTTTCCGAACTGATAGGCTCCTTCAAAATTATATATAAAACCACCGCCTCTTCTCCAAAACCGGGCACCAAGTGTATGCCGGGATTCTTTGGCTACACCTTCATCAAACGTAGCATCGGCACGGTTAATGCCGAGGTAATAAAAATCAAAATTGCCACTTTGCTGAATAATATAGGTGCTGTAAATACCCCAAAGGTTGGCTTCACGTGTGGAGCTATTGTCAAAAAAGCCAGTGTTTATTTTGGCCTCCGCCATAACAAAAGCGTCAACATTTAAGCTTGGTGATGCATAAGCAAGTTTAGCTCCATCAAAATAAAGACGAAGATTAGGACCATCTCGTACATCAATCAAACGACCGCTGCCATATTGGATTTCTTGCCGGCCTACGCGAAGTGTAAGTGCTTTATCCAATTTGCGATAGGCCACAAAATCAACAAAGAGATTTTCGACATTTAGTTTATCCTCGTCGATACGGCGCGGACCGTTCTTGCGTCCATTTTCTAAACCGCTCCGCAATTGCCCGAAAAAACGAATGCGATTTCCGACATGCAAATCAGCGTGGACTTGATAACGCTGAAGCAAAAAAACATCTTGGCCAACGCGCATTTCTCCCCAGTCTTCATTGGCGGAGTAATCCAATTCTTCGCGTACTTCCCCTCCAAGTGAAAGGTAAATAGCACCGGTTTGGGAAAGAGGGATGTATTTTATCTTGTTGTAAAAAGTTCTTGTACTGTCTTTCAGTGTTGAATAATCTTCATCATACCGCATCAGCTGAAAACGCTGCGCCAGCATATGCATCGGTATAGACAATAAGAACAAGTATAATAAAATAGACCTCATACGTTGACTTTCAGAATACTTAACTTCGGACGGTGCTAAAACCTTAATTTTTCTGGTATCCGCCAAAATACTTCACGGGCGACCAGGCGGGAATAACCGGAAGTGTAGCGGGTGCTACGGTTTTATATTCTTCATTTCCGTATACTATCTTTCCGTCTACAATGGTGAGCTTAGCAGTGATGTTTTTGATTTCTTCTTCGTTTACCGTGAAATAGTCTTTATCGAGGATCGCCAGGTCGGCGAAATATCCTTTTTCAATCTTTCCTTTTAACGTGTCTTTAATCAACTTGTACCCTCCGTACGTTAAAAGACCCAATGCGGTTTTTCGGTCCAGTGTATTATCCTTTGCCATTACCTGTGTGCCGCCAATGGTTTTACCTGAGGTAATCCAATACAAGGCCACCCACGGATTGTAGCTTGCTACGCGGGTTCCATCTGTGCCTAAACCTACTGGTAGCCCAAGTGCTAACATACGTTTCACGGGTGGAGCTGCCAATGCACCTTTTTTGCCATAACGGTGGATGAAGCTTTCGCCCTGATAGGCCATTCGATGTTGCACGGCTATACCACCACCCAGCGCTTTTATACGTTTGAGGTTTTCATCTGTTACCGTTTCTGCGTGATCAATAAACCAAACCAGCCCATTAAGTGGTGTTTCCCTGTCAATATCTTCAATCACGTTCAGGAAGCGGGTGATGCTTTCATTATAGGTGGCGTGAATACGAAATGGCCACCGTTTTTTTACCAATAATGAGAGTACTTCCTTCATGTTTTTTTCCATGGTAGGTGGTAGTTCGGGGCGGGGAAAAAGAAAATTCTCGAAATCGGCCCCATCCATTACCAAATTCTCACCGCCGCCTTCTACGTAATAATCTACATCGTTAAAACCGTTGTGCCCGTGATCGTCTATTTCTACCATTCCTGTCCATTTGCTATAATCGGCAAGCTCTGTACCTTTTTTCTGGGCAAAGAGGTAATAAGGTAAACGTACCGTTATTTTTCCTTCTTTATTCAGCTCGTCGGTAATGCCGTAATCATCCGGAAAATTTTGGAAACCGCCACCGGCATCCATTCCGCCGGTTACCCCCAGGCGGTTGAGTTCCGTCATATATTGCAGCGTTGAGTTTACCTTTTCATCGTGCGAAAGCTCGGGCAGTTTTGCCAAGGTAGAATATAAGATCGATGCGTTCGGCTCTGCTACTAGGAGCCCAGTGGGGTTACCTTCGGTGTCTTTTTCAATCAAACCCTGGAAGGGATTAGGGGTGTCGCCGTTGATGGCTAATTTTTTCAATCCTGCCTTGTTGAGCCAGGCCTTGCCATACAGGTAAAGAATGAAGGTAGGTACATCACCAGTGGCTTCATTGATTTCTGCCAAAGTGGGTAATCGTTTTTCTTCAAACTGGTATTCGTTCCAACCACCTACTACGCGAACCCATTGCCCTTCGGGTGTGCGGGCCGACTGCTCTTTGAGCATTTGCAGGGCTTTTTTTAGCGAAGTAACACCATCCCAGCGTAGTTCGGTATTATAGAAGCGGCCACCACGGATAACGTGCAAGTGACTGTCAAATAAGCCGGGGATAATACGGCTTCCACGGGCGTCTATTACCTTTGTTTTGCTTGTTTTGAGTTTGAGTATTTGAGCGTTGGTTCCGGTTTGTAGAATTTTGTTGCCGGCGACGGCCACTGCCTGTACTTCTGCGTTTTCATCGCTGAGCGTCGTGATTTTTCCGTTAATGATAACGATGTCCGCTTTTTGGGCGTGTACCGCAATAGAGCTGAAAAGTAGAAATAAGAGAGGTAGCGTTTTAAATATATTCATGTTGTGAACTGTTATTTAATTCAAAAGCAGGAACTAAGCCTGCTTCGATTGATAGAATTAGTGTTTTAGCATATCGTGGGCATATAGTATACCGAGGCCGTACGCACCGCCATATTTTTTTACTAGATCGGTTACGGGTTTGTAGGTTTCCTGTCTTGCCCAATCGCGTTGCAATTCTAACAGATACTGAATAGCGGTTATGGGTTTTGCACCCATTTGTACCATACGGGTAACAGCTTGCTCATGCGCCTCTTTACTGACATCGCCGCAAGCGTCTGTAATCACGTACACTTCATATCCTTCGCTGATAGCGGATAATGTAGGGCCTACGATACAAACACTGGTCCACAACCCGGCGAAAACAATTTTCTTTTTATTCTTTCCGGTAATTGCTTGGTGTGCATTTGTATCTTCCCATGTGTTCATGGTGGTTCTGTCTATATAACCGCTTGTAGATTGTGGATAGAACGTTTCTATCTCGGGAAATACCGGTCCGCTAAATGATTTCTCGGCCACAGTGGTGACCACTGTGGGCACTTTAAATATTTTGGAGGCACCGGCTACAATACCGACATTATTCCTCAATTCATCCATTGTAATGCTCTTCGTGGCAAAAGACATTTGCCCTTCGTGATCAATCATTACCAACGTATGGTTGGTAGGGTTTAGTAGCTCGGGGCTTGGTTTTTGCGCAAATGCCGCTATTGAAAATGATACGACAGCGAATGTGGAAAGTAACTTTTTCATTTTAGTTTTTGTTGTTGTGATTGCTATAATTAATTGTGTTTCTGCCTTGTGTTTGATATGTTTTTTAAGAGGTTTGTGTACAAAGCTTTTGTTAAGCAAAACTAGGGACTCTATGGGCGCTTTCCATTGAACTGGTTCAAGAAATGATAAGCCCATAAAGTTTTTATGTGACACTTTGGAGTAGGGCGCTTTCCGCTTAATGCGGTATGTTTATTTTCGAAAAACCCACCTCGCTTTAGGATGGCAGGTGAAGGTGGTATGGGGTCAATTCAAAACAAATAGCTTTGCTTTACGTGGAGTATTCGCCGCAGGTGTTTTTTATATAACGTTAATTTCAGCAAAAACCGGAATTTCGAGCTTATTCTGCTATGTTGTCCGCCAAATTATTTTCCGGAAAGACGCTTTCTTATTTTACTTAGAAACTCAGCCGATATGCCTAGGTAGGAGGCGATATAGTGTTGTGCCACTCTTGTGGGGATGCCGGGGTATAGTTTCAAAAAGTCTAAATAGCGGTCTGTTGCACTCTTGGAGATCGTATGAAGCACTCTATTTTGAAACGTACATAAATGGCGCTGTACGATGATGCGGAAGAATCGTTCGAATTTAGGGATCTTCTTTAAAAGTATTTCTTTGGTTTGGGGGGTCACTATATAGAGCTCGCAGTCCTCCATGGTTTCAATAATCATCTGTGAAGGTGTTTGTTCGTGAAACGAGGCCATATTACTTACCCACCAATCTTCTACTGAAAATAAAAGTGTTACTTCAAGGCCATCTTCGTCAATATAATAGGACCTGATGCAGCCCTTCTGGATATAAACTTCAAATTTGCAGATCTCACCTTGTTGAAGCAGAATAGTTTTTTTAGGTACTTTCTTGAAAGTTAGCAGTTCGGTGAAGAATTGCGTTTCATCTTTGGTTAATGTAATATGCTTGCTTACATTGTTAATAATATTTGAATACATAAATCTGTATTAGCAGTTCAATTTTGGCCGATTGCTTTTTTAAAATGTTTCCGCTGCTGTAATTGCTTATCCAGTCTGCGCTTCTATGAGCGTGTAAATATACGGCTTAATTTTCTTTCGGGAAGCTGATGGCTGAAAGCTGAAATAATTAGCCAATGTGATGATTAGCCAATTTGATGACGGCTGGTGCTGCCTAAAGCCGACGCAAATAAGTGATGCCTGCCTGCCGGTAGGCAGGAGTTATGAGTGTTGAATGATGAATTTTTTTTGTTGTCCCTTATAGCGGAAAGCTGACTGCTGATGGCCGAAAGCTGAAATAATTAGCCAATGTGAGGATGAGTGCGAAAGTCTAACAAAAAGCAAAGACCTGAGCCGATTATTTCTTTTAATCGGCTCAAAAAAACGTTATATTTGAGCCGATTAATTATGCTAATCGGCTCATTATGTACAACTGGCAATATAAAGATTGGCCCAATTTTACCTATTCAACAACACACCTGGCATCTACCGGTGTTGCATTTGCGAAGGAACTCGGATTGATAGGTGGTCTTATAACCGGCTTGAATGATGAGTTGAGGCAGGAGGCTCTAATAGAGGTTCTGATAGCAGAGGCCATCAAAACATCTGAAATCGAAGGAGAATTTATGAGCCGTGAAGATGTTATGTCTTCTATCAAGAGAAATTTAGGGTTAAATGATGAAGCTCCCGTTCGCGATAAGCGAGCGACCGGGATAGCTAAATTGATGACCACTGTTAGAACAGATGCTGCGGAAAAGTTGTCTCTCAATATGATCCGGCATTGGCATCAACTTTTAATGGAGGGCTTTCCCAAAATTAGTGGAGGCGAATGGCGTAAAGGTGAAGAGCCGATGCAGGTTGTCTCGGGCGCTTATGGAAAAGAGACTATACATTACGAGGCACCTCCATCTTCCCAAGTGCCAAAAGAGATGGAACAGTTTATGGACTGGTTTCACCGCGATCATTTTGACGTAAAAGACGACATCATGCGGGCTTTGTTAAAGGCTGCAGTAGCCCATGTTTATTTTGAATCTATCCATCCCTTTGAAGATGGAAACGGACGCGTTGGAAGAGCCCTGGCCGAATATACACTCTCCAACACACTCGGGAGCCCTGTTTTGCTATCCATATCTAAAACCATTGAAAAAGACAAAAAGCAATATTACGATGCACTAAAGCAGGCACAAGCGGGCTTAGACTTAACAGCATGGATTCATTATTTTACGCAGGTTATAGTAGAGGCACAACGAAATGCAAGAGAGCTGGTTGAGTTCACCGTAAAAAAGGCCAAATTTTTTGATCGGTTTACCGCTCTTCTGAATGAGCGGGAATTAAAGGTCATTAAACGAATGCTGGAAAATGGATTGGAGGGCTTTGAAGGTGGAATGACGGCTAAAAAGTTCATGGCGATAGCTAAAACTTCTAAAGCAACTGCTACGCGAGATTTACAGCATTTGCATGCTATAGGGATTTTAAATCAAATTGGTGCCGGCAGATCTGTTAGGTACGAATTGGTTTTGTAAATGCGCGTTCGTGGAAATAAGTGATGCCTGCCTGCCGGTAGGCAGGAATTTTTTGTTGCTGCCCTTTATAGCCGAAAGCTGACTGCTGATGGCTGACAGCTAATCACAAGCTATCGGGGAGATTTTTACCTAGATATATTTCAAAAAAAGCCCTCTTGAAAACTTCGCCGATCGGGATTTCGGCATTTTTTATATAAATAGTGTGCACATCAAACGAATCGATGCGCTTGAGGTTTACCAAGTAAGATTTACTCACTCTGACAAAACGACCGGGCTTTAGGTATCCGGAAATTGTCTTCAGGTTCATGGCGGTGACGATCTTGTTATTTTCTGTAAAGATCACGACGTAATCTTTTAATCCCTGAACATACAAAATATCGTCGAAGAAAATTTTGTGGTAGCGCCGCTCGGCTTTTATAAGGATAAAATCACTTTCGATACTTTCTGTAATCCCTTGCTTGTCTAAAAGGCCGCGATAGAAAAACGCCTTTGCGATGGCTCGCTCTAATCGTTCTCTTTCAACCGGCTTTACGAGGTAATCGATCGCATCGGCTTCATAACTTTCTAAAGCATATTCGGAGTAGGCGGTAACAAAAATCACTAATATTTCCTTCGGAAGTAATGCGGCAAAATTTACCCCGTTTATTCCGGGCATCTCTACATCTAAAAAAATAAGATCGACGGGATTGTTGCTGATAAAATCATGGGCTTTTCTTGCACTGTTGAAACTGCCTAATATGACGATATCCGGAATTCCTTGCAGGTGCAATAGTATCCCTTCCCTGGCCAATGGCTCATCGTCGACGATAATACAATTCATATCGGTATACTTAAGATTACTTTATATAAATCGTCCCCATTGTCGATGTCAAGTTTGTAGCTCTTTCCATATAATAAATCTAATCGACGAATGATGTTGGCAAGTCCCAGCCCACCCGTTCGTATAAAAAAAGGTTCATTCGGTTTTGTATTGACACAGGTAAAGATCAACCTTTTTCCGATGTTTTTAAAACATAATGAAATGCTCGAAGGCGCTTCGGTATCTGCACTGTGCTTCACGGCGTTTTCTACAAAAGTAAGAAAAAGACCGGGGGGTATTGAAGTGTCCAATAAATCGGTAGGTTGTTCGTTGGTAATTTCAAAGCTAAATTCGTCACGCCTAATTTTTTCCAGTGCTAAGAAATCCCGTAAAAATTCAATTTCTGACTGTAATGATACGGTCTGTCCACGAGTTTCATAGAGTTGATAGCGCAAAAACTGAGATAGCTTCTTGATAACGGTTGAGGCTTTTTGTGGATCTTTTGAAATCAGTACATTGACGTTGTTGAGCATGTTAAACAGAAAATGTGGGTTTATCTGGTTTTTTAGTTCGCGAAGCTCAATCTGCAAGGTGTTTTTTTCCAGATCATTAATCCGTGTGGAGTCTTTTTTCCACCGCTGCAATAGCTTAATTGAGGTGGAGGCTATTACGGCTATGCCCAATATGTTCAAATTATCTATGATGGTAGCAAGTGGGCCGTAATTCTCCTGATCGTTTGTCAATCGATAGGTTTTGAAAAAGTAGTCGAAGATACCGTTTGACAGCACCTGCATGATCGATATCATGATCAGGATCATCATCAGGATCGTAAATAAGTAAACGAAATAACGGTCTTTGAACAATAGCTTGGGAACAAGAATATACATATTCATATACACCATCGGTATAAATAGCAGTAATTTTGTAGCACCATAAAATAGGTCGTAATTTCCTGCATACTTCTTTGTTCCATTGAAATTCGGAATTTCAGTTAAGATGATGTAAATCCAGATCAGTAAATGCCGATAAATCCGATACTTGTCTTCGACAAGAAAATCTACAAACCAGTGTTGTCGGGAGGAATTGTCTTTCATTTACAATATTCGTGAGCACACCCAATTATGCTATACCAAAGTAAGGTAAAAGATTGTTGTCGTAAACTGATTTTTATACAAACGTACCTTTTTTTTATATAAACCTACCATTTTCACCGTATTAGGGGATGCTTCTGACCGGTCTTTCGGGGATGGTATACAAATGAGACCAATAGCCGGATTTGGTATAAAAAACCACCCCCCTTTGTATAAAAAAACAGCCGGCCATGATACCGCCATATACATTTGTCCCACACTAATTCCGAGCAACAGGCGGGATTTTTCAAATAAAAAAAGAGATTATGGATCAGGTGCTAATTTTTAAAACAGACGTTGATTGTATGGACGATGTAAATCGGCTAGCCGCTCTTTTAGAATCAACCGGTAAGGTTAGGCAATGGAGTTTTGATCTTACGGATTGCGACAGAGTCTTGCGGCTTGTCTCAACCGATCTGCATCCGCGAACAATTGAAAAATTATTACGAGCAGAAGGGATCTGCTGCGAAAACATGGCTTATGAATTATAACGAGTAACTATCCTCGGCTAATAGCAACGTATCACATTCACCGACATCAATTATATTTAATGAGTAGATCACTGTTTTTAATTATCCTGCTACTTCCAGGCTTAAGTAGCTATGCGCAAAAGAAATTCACGATCCATGGAACGATCAAAGATGCCAGCACAGGAGAGACCCTTATCGGGGCGTCCATAAGGGTGCAGGGCTTTAGTGCTTTAGGTACTACCACCAATAGCTATGGCTTTTATTCGCTCTCCCCCGTGGAAGGAGAACACACCTTGTTGTTTAGTTATATAGGCTATGAAACGGTTGTTGAAAAGGTTTCATTGCATGGCAATCAAACGTTGAACGTATCGCTTACACCGAGGGGTACATTAGAGGAAGTGGTTATCCGGGCAGATCGTTCAGATCATGATCAAATCCGATCGCCACAGATGGGGGTAGAGAAACTCAATATGGCACAGATCAATATGGTGCCCGTGGTAATGGGTGAGCGGGATATTTTAAAGACAGTCACGCTGATGCCCGGCATTAAATCGGGAGGAGAAGGGAACACGGGGTTCTACGTTCGGGGTGGTGCTGCCGACCAGAACCTTATTCTTCTGGATGAAGCGCCTGTCTATAACGCATCTCATTTACTGGGCTTTTTCTCTACCTTTAATTCGGACGCCATCAAAGACGTGAGTATTTATAAAGGCGGGATGCCCGCTGAATACGGAGGGCGCTTATCATCTGTGCTTGATGTAAAGATGAATGAGGGCAATAATAAAAGATTTACCGTTGAGGGTGGCCTGGGATTGATTGCTTCGCGTTTAAAGGTGGAAGGGCCGATTGTGAAAGATAAAGGATCTTTTATGATAAGCGGCCGCAGAACATATGTGGACCTATTTCTGAAGGCTTCCTCAGATTCTACGGTTAATAGCAGTACCTTATATTTTTATGATCTGAACGCCAAAGCCAATTATCATTTTGACGACAAGAACGCGCTCTATTTATCGGGGTATTTCGGTAAGGACGTATTGGGCGTGCAAGATATCTTCGGGACGGATTGGGGCAACAGCACGGCTACTATACGGTTTAATCACTTGTTCAGCAGTAAGCTGTTTTCTAATACTTCCCTGATTTACAGTAATTATCGGTACGCCGTTCAACAGTTTCAAAATGAGGAGGATGTTAAGATTACCTCGCGTATACGGGATTTTAATCTGAAACAGGATTTTCAGTACACACTAAATAGTAATCATGCCATCAAATTTGGCGCAAATGTGGTGCATCACAAAATATCGCCGGGTGATGTCCGCGCTAGCGCTAATTCCAGTTTTAATGATCTTCATGTAGAAGATCGATACGGTTATGAGGCTGCAATTTACGCGAGCGACGAGTGGAGGCCAACTGATAAGCTTACATTGCTTTATGGGCTACGCTTGAATGGGATGTTTGTGATGGGCCCCGGAACGTTTAAAACATACAATCCGGATGGGACGGTCTCAACAACTACAGCAGTTGGCTCAGGCGATCTGGTGAAATCCTACCTTATGCTGGAGCCACGGTTTTCTGCTAGTTATCTGTTGAACGATCGGACTTCGGTTAAGTTGTCCTATAATCGCAATACGCAAAATATACACTTGCTCAGCAACTCTACCAGTAGTACGCCTACTGATCTGTACGTGATGAGTAGTAATAATATTAAGCCGGAAATTGCCGATCAGCTATCAACCGGATATTTCCGGAATTTCAGCGATAATAATTACGAATTCTCTGCTGAAGTTTATTATAAATGGATGCAAAACCAGATCGACTATAAAGACGGTGCTGAACTGATGGTTAATCAGGATGCTGAATCACAGTTAACCTATGGTACGGGAAGGGCTTACGGCATGGAGTTATTTGTGAAAAAGAGACGCGGCCGACTCAATGGCTGGATCGGTTATACCTTATCACGCACGGAAAGAAAGTTTGATGCAATAAACCAAGGTAATTATTACCCTGCACGGCAGGATAGAACGCATGATCTTTCAATCGTGGGAATTTACAAATTAAACGATCGTTGGACTTTCTCCGGTACGTTTATATACGGAACGGGCAATGCGGTTACTTATCCTACCGGCAAGTATAGCCTCGGCGATCGAACCAGGTTTTCTTATTCGGAACGCAATGGGTATCGCCTACCCGCTACGCACCGGCTGGATATAGGGGCTACGCTGGAAGGAAAAGAGCATAAGCGCTATCACTCGAGCTGGACTTTTAGTATTTACAACGTATATGGCTACCACAATCCTTATGCAATTACTTTTCGGGATAGCAAGACCAATCCAAATACTACTGAGGCGGTACGGACGAGTCTGTTTCCCATACCGATACCTTCTGTAACCTGGAACTTTAAATTTTAACATTTATACAAGCACGGATGAAAAATTCAATAAACTGCATCATTTATCTCCTTATCGTTTCTTTTCTAAGCTCCTGCGAAAGGGTGATTGAACTCGAGCTACGAGATGATATAGGACGCCTGGTGATAGAGGCTAACTTTCATGATCAACAGGGGGCGCAAACTGTTCGGCTTAGCACCAACGTTCGTTTCTCGGAACCAAATACCTATCCCCCTGTGACGGGAGCGCAAGTTAGTGTGGAAGACGACGCGGGTAACACTTATATATTTAAGGAGGGCCCCGCCGGTATATATACAACCGATACGGTGGCTGGTGTTTATGGAAGAACTTATTCGTTGAAGGTGCTTACGGGAGATACAACGTTTAGTGCCCGGTCAAAAATGCCTTCCCGGGTAAAATTGGATTCGATAACCGCCCGAAAGGATGAATTCGGAGATAATGAAAATGCGCGGATAATCAGTGTCCATTATCAGGATCCTCCAGGCGTTTCTAATCAATACCGGTTTGTCTTATACTTGAACGGCGTACTTGTTAAACGCGATTTTGTGAATGACGATCGGTTTAGCGACGGACGTTCTGTTGAATTGGATCTACCTTTAGGCGATGATGACGATGATTTAGAAGTACTTCCGGGCGACCGTGTTGAGGTGGAGATGCAATGTATCGATAAGCCAATTTACACCTATTGGTATTCATTGGCCTCGCAGCAGGGAAGCGATGGCCCGGGCGGAAGCGTAACCCCGGCAGACCCACCTACGAATATCACACCCACATCATTGGGATATTTTAGTGCACATACCACGGAAAGAAAAAGTATAACGGTGAAATAATGTTGATGGAGTTTGTTGGTTATTGGTTGCTCGTTATTGGTTGTTAGTTATTAGTTATTAGTTATTAGTTATTGGTTATTCGTTGTTAGTTATTCGTTATTGGTTATTGGTTGCTCGTTATTCATTGTGAGGTTAGTTAATGAGCCGATTAGCCGATGTGATGATGAGCCAATTAGCCGATGAGCCAATTAGTTAATTGGTCAATTAGTCAATGGCGTTGAACCGTTGGATAGGGAAGTAGTTAAGTTGTTGAGAAGTTAAGTTGTTGAGTAGTTAAGTTGTTGAGTAGTTAAGTTGTTGAGAAGTTAAATAGTTGAGTAGGGAAGTGGTTGAGTTGTTGAGTTGCCTGTTGTGTGAAGGGGTAAATTTTTTAGCGAAAATTATGCAGCCTTGATCCTTTTGTTTCTTTTCCCATCAAGGGGAAAAGAAAATGAAAATTTTAATTAAAAAAAATAACAATGAAAATTAGAAGAAAAGCCGATACAAATGATGAGCGATGCCTGCCTGCCGGTAGGCAGGAATTTTTTGTTGCCGCCCTTTATAGCGGAAAGCTGACTGCTGATGGCTGAAAGCTGGAAATAGCCAATGAGCCAATGTGATGATGAGCATTTTATAAGTGATGAGTTATGAGTGTTGAATGATGAGTCTTTTTGTTGTCCCTTATAGCGGAAAGCTGACTACTGATGGCTGAAAGCTGGAAATAGCCAATGAGCTAATGTGATGATGAGCTAATGTCATGATGGGGCTGGTGATACCTAAAGTCTACAGCTTATAGCATACGGCCTTAAAAGCTTACACCTATTGATCGCTGACATCCGATAGCTAAACCATAGCAAGGGATAACAATAAAAACCTCAAAAGAAACAAACCGGGGAGAACGGTGTTTATTATTGGATAGACCAACGAGCTTGGAAATAAGAAATGGCCTATGGAGATCAAGATTGCTCAAATATCGGACGAAGCAGGTGCCTTCGCTGCATTGACTTTAGCTTTCAGCGCTGATCCGATGGCGCGCTGGTCTTTACCGGACCCCGCAAAATATTTAGCCGTATTTCCCGCCTTAGCCAAGGCCTTTGGCGGAAACTCATTTACTGAGGGGACAGCCTACCTGGCTAATGGCTTTGCCGGTGCTGCTTTGTGGCTGCGACCCGGTGCCCGATCTGATGAGGAAGCTTTAATGAAGCTGTTCGATGAAAATGTGGAAGGGGCGGTGAAAAAAGACATGCCGGGGATTTTTGAACAGATGGAGAAATTTCATCCAACCGAGCCGCACTGGTATTTGCCGATGATAGGTGTAGACCCGGCCTTTCAAGGGGCGGGAGTGGGCTCCGCATTGATGGCGGAGGCGCTCAAGGCCGTCGACAGGGATGGATTGATCGCCTATCTTGAATCTTCGAACCCGAAGAATATACCACTATATGAGCAACATGGTTTTGAAGTTATTGGCGAAATCCAATCAGGCAATTCACCGGTTTTACGGCCCATGTTGCGTAGCGCGCGACGGTAATGTATAATAACCGGTTAATGTGTTCTGGCTAATGAATTAAGGTCTTTATAATCTCGTTTTGAAAGGTGTTAAGGCTGGTGGTATACATATTGGTAAGGAGTATAATCGTAATTTTCTCCTGTGGGATATACAGTAGCCGTGTTGTTGTTCCCCAAATGGAGCCCTGCCGCTCATTCATAACAACTTCGCGATTATTGATCTGTAATTTTCGGATCCATAAACCGAAACCATAGGATTCTAAATAGGGCGTCAGCATCATCTTTAAACTTGAATCAGCCAGTAATCCACCGTTATATAACGCTTCTGAAAACAATAGAAGGTCTTCGGCGGTGGAGTACATCGCTCCGGCTGAATAGAAGTTTTCGATATAATAAAATGGATCGTTTTTTAGTTCTTTGGAGCTCTCATCTATGCTATAAACAGCGGCAAGATTTTCTGTTACTTGTTGATAGGAGCACATCCCCGAATGATGCATCTTCAAGGGCTGCAATAGCTGGGTTCTCAATACTTCTTCATAGGGTCTACCATAAATTGCCTCAATAATTTTGCCTAAGATCACATAATCTGCATTATTGTAACTATAATGTTTGCCGGGTTCGTTTTCCATTTTGCCACTACAATATCGCTGTAAAATTTCGCCGGTGGTGTACTTCTTCAAAAACATGGAAGGTACTTCATTCGGGTTTTCGCCGGCCTCGCTGTTTTCTATACCGGAGGTGGCGGTTAAAAGGTGAAAAATGCTTGCCTTATCGCCGGCTGCTCCGGTGTAATTGGGTAAATACGTTTTTATCGTAGCATGTAGGTCCAATTTACCTGCTTCGTATAATTGCATAATCAGAACGGCTGTGAACAGCTTGGTAATGGAAGCAATCTTATACTTCGTATCCGGTTGGTTGGGTACGTCAAATTGGAAATTGGCCGTTCCAAAACTCTTCAGGTATGTTTTGTTTGCTTGTTTTACTAAAATGGTTCCATTGTAATGGTTCGCTTTTGCATATTTATCGATAAACTTTTCGGTATGCTTCCACTGGCCTAATGAGTCAGTTGTCAGAAGCAGGAAATAAGCAATCCATATAAAAGTTCTCACTGTATTAAAAATAGATAGCGTGTTTAGCATAATTTGTGTTCTTTGCTAAACGCACACGAATTAAATGCCATAATTATAATTGGTTGTTTTTGAGTGTCTTGATTGTGTTTTTACTCCTTTTCATTGCACGTTTTCGAACAGCAAATGTTCGCTTTTGGTCTTCGTTATTTTGAGTTGTTGAGTAGCCAATTAGCCGATTAGCCGATTAGCCAATTAGCCGATTAGTTAATTGGTCAATTAGTCAATGGCGTTGAACCGTTGGATAGGGAAGTGGTTGAGTTGTTGAGTAGTTAAGTTGTTGAGAAGTTAAATAGTTGAGTAGGGAAGTGGTTGAGTTGTTGAGTTGCCTGTTGTGTGTTGCGCGTGATGAAATCACACGGGGCTCTCGCGTGTAGGACAAAACGGCCTCATAAGATGAGCGTTAAGAAAAATTTGCATAGTGAGGAAAAGAAACAGCGTGAAGAAGTGAGGGACGAACGGCTCCGCGCTGTTGTGTGAAGGGGCAAATTTTTTAGCGAAAATTATGCAGCCTTGATCCTTTTGTTTCTTTTCCCATCAAGGGGAAAAGAAAATGAAAATTTTAATTAAAAAAAATAACAATAAAATTAATAGAAGAAAAGCCGATACAAATGATGAGCGATGCCTGCCTGCCGGTAGGCAGGAATTTTTTCCCGCCCCTTATAGCGGAAAGCTGACTGCTGATGGCTGAAAGCTGAAATAATGAGCCAATTTGATAATGAGAAGGGCTAATGCGACTGAAACTGATATCCGATAGTCGATGTCTTCTAACAGCTAACCCCTAAAGCTATAGAGCTGTTGAATAAAGGAGTAAGTGACGGTTTGGCTGCGGATTGAAAAGTTATGATTAAAAGTGAAGAAAAATTTGCACAACCATTCGGTTGTATTTATATTTGAACAACCAAATGGTTGTATATGATAGAAAGAAGAGACGTTTTTCAAGCGATTGCTGACCCCACGAGAAGGATGATCATTCAGAAGTTATCAAGAGGGGCTTTGAATATTGGTCAAATTGTAGCGGATTCCGGAATTACCAGGCAAGGGATTGCCAAGCATCTTAAAGTGCTAAGTGAATGTGGCATGATATCGCTTACTCAGAAAGGTCGTGAACAATTTTGTGAGGCACGGCTAGATCAATTGGATGAGGTAATTGATTGGGTAAATGCCTCGCGCAAATTATGGAACCAGCGCTTTGAGAAATTAGATAAATTTTTAACGGATAAAAAAAAACAATAAATATGAAGTTTCCAGACAAAGAACTTTTAATTACCCATTTATTTGATGCGCCCATTGATCGGGTTTTCGACGCATGGACTGACCCGGAAAAACTTAAGCATTGGTACGCGCCGGACGGATGTACCATTGAATACAAGTCCATCGAAGTAAAAGAGGGAGGTCGGTTTCATTACGCTATTCATCACCCCTTGCATGGTGAGGGTTGGGTTACAGGGGTTTATTTGGAGATACAGCCGCCGGAAAAGCTGGTGTTTACCATACAACTTTCCGATGAAAACGGGCGTGCGCTGGCTCCATCAGCAGAATGGCCAGGTGAAATTCTGACTACCGTGACCTTCGAATCCATAGGTAATAAAACGGAGGCCACCATCCACGAGGCTGTTTCTGAAGACAAGGCTAAGGAAACAGGTGCTTATCAAGGCTGGATTGAAATGTTTAAAAAACTAAACCGATTATTAGTTATTGGTGATTAGTTTTTTTTTAACGAAGCTTATGCAACCTTGATCTTTATTCACTTGAGTCTTTTTAAGGAGTTCATGAGCTCGAAGCAAGCTTCGGTTTGTAACTTTTGGCTTTATCCAAAAGTTAAATCATTTTTTAATTAAAAACAACAATGAAATCATTAAAAGGAAAGCCGAAAGCTAACTGCTAATAGCTGAAAACTAAGCTGCTACTGCGAATAACCGGCGGGTATTGTCATTTAGTTGTTATAACTTAAATAGGTGCGCTTATGAACCTTATAACAAAGTAGATTTGGACTTTGCAACAAAATAAGTTATTGCTTTTTTAGAGAATTTTGCGTCACATTCAATAGAAATAATATGTGGACAACTACAAACATGCCTGATTTATCGGGTAAAGTAGCGATTGTAACCGGTGCTAATACGGGCGTTGGTTTTGAAACAGCAAAAGCCTTATACGAAGCAGGGGCATCGGTTACGATTGCAGCGCGGGACGAGCAGAAAATTAAACAAGCAATTGAGCGGATACGAGCTACGGGAAGCGGAGCCGGCTCGCTTGCGGTAGGAATTCTTGATTTGGCAAGTCTAACAAGTGTCAGGCATTTTGCCGATCAATTCAAAACCGGTTATGAACGCTTAGATCTGCTGATCAATAACGCAGGGGTAATGATACCACCCGCGGCTAAAACGGAGGATGGATTTGAATTGCAATTTGGCGTGAATTTCCTTGGACATTTTGCTTTAACAGGGCTTCTGTTTCCCTTATTGGCGAAAGCAGGAAAACCCCGGGTCGTGACTTTGTCAAGCGGTGCGGCTATCCGCGCCGAAGGGATTGATTTCGATAATTTAAAATTAGAGAAGCCTTATGACGCTTGGCGAGAATACGCGGTCAGTAAATTGGCGGATGTGATTTTCACAAATGAACTTAACCGTCGGTTGCAGGAGAAGGGGAGTGGCGTTTTATCAGTGGCGGCGCATCCGGGTGTTACCCACACGGACCTGCAACGCCACATTCCAAATGATGAACTGGAAGTATTACTTGCCCAATTTGATAACGTGATGGAGCCGTGGCAGGGAGCGTTGCCTACTTTGTTTGCAGCCACGGATCCAGCCGTAAAAGGCGGTGATTTCTACGGACCTGATGGTGAGCATGAATATGTTGGGTATCCTGCACTTTCGAAGCATTCTACGGCTTATATGCATGATCCGAGGTTAGCTGCCGATTTATGGGAGTATGCTGAAAGAGTGACCGGTGTTAACTACTTTCAATAACTTTGCATTATTAAATTGAGATATTTTGCGTGTCACTAATATTCAGTCCTGCCATTTAGGCCCCGAGATTTCACCGGAGCAATTTATTTCGGATCATTTTTTTCTTTGCCTACTTCGTGGATCTATGGTGGCTTACGATGGCCGAAAGACCTATAACTTACAACCGGGTGATTATTGCATTGCCCGGAAAAATCATTTGGTACGGTATACCAAATACAAGGATCATGATCGCTTTGAGAAAATCATCATCACCTTTGATGAACCTTTTCTGAGAAAGTTTTTGGAACGCTATCCGACTGATTTTTCTGCAACGATTAATAATGACTCCTTTGTTTTTGTACAGAAAGAAACCCTCATTGCTAATTTTATCCAATCGTTAAAGCCTTATTATAATGGTGAAGAAACAATTGACGAAGTCTTTGCAGACATCAAACGCGAAGAGTTGTTGTTGATTCTCTTGCGGGCCGATCCGGGCTTGGCAAGCATTTTTTTCAACTTCGGTGCGCCGGCGAAAATCGATTTAGAAGAGTTTATGAATCGCAATTTCCGATTTAATATCAGCTTGGAGCGCTTTGCTTTTCTTACAGGCCGGAGTCTTTCATCTTTTAAACGGGATTTTTACAACATCTTCCATGATACACCTCGTAATTGGTTGAGAAAAAAACGATTGGATGAAGCACATTTTCAGTTAAGCAAAAATAATCTCAAAACAAGTGAGGTTTATCTCGAAGTTGGATTTGAAGACTTATCGCATTTTTCTTTTGCGTTTAAAAAGCAGTTTGGTTATACCCCCAGCGAGCTAGCACATCGAAAAAGCACTACATAAAGCAATGCAGACATTTAGTTACGGACCTTGTAACAAAGCTAATCTGGACTTTGCAACAAAATAACCTGTTGTTTTATTGCAGAATTTTGTGGTAAACAAACGAAAACAATGGAAAATCAAACCGTATTGGTAACCGGTGGCACCGGCTTTGTAGCGGTGCATACGATACTGCAGTTATTGCAAAAAAATTATCGCGTCAGAACCACCGTTCGTTCTTTTGCTAGAAAGGATGACGTTATTAAGGCTTTAATGAGGGGTGGAATCAGCAATTTTGACAATTTATCCTTCTTTGAGGCTGATTTAAATGAGGATAGTGGATGGGCAGAAGCTGTACAGGGTTGTGATTATGCGTTACATGTAGCATCACCTTTCCCTGCGGAAGAACCTGAAGACGAAAATGAGCTGATTGTACCGGCACGTGATGGTGCATTAAGGGTGTTAAGGGTTGCGCGAGACGCAGGTGTAAAGCGGGTGGTTTTGACTTCTTCTTTTGCGGCTATTGGTTACAGTATTGATTCGAAAAACTATGTGTATACGGAAGATGATTGGACCGACCCAACTGCTGCAATTCCACCCTATATAAAATCAAAAACAGTGGCGGAAAAAGCAGCTTGGACCTTTATGGAAGAGGAGGGCGGTAATCTTGAGCTGTCCGTTATTAACCCAGTGGGCATCTTCGGTCCGATACTGGGAGCTATTTCTTCCGCTTCTGTAGATATGGTAATCAAAGGAATCATTAATGGAACAACCCGGCAAAGCCCGGCATTTACTATGGGCGTTGTAGATGTACGTGATGTAGCAGACATTCATATCAAGGCAATGTTGCATCCCCAAGCAAAAGGGCAGCGTTTCTTGGCAACATCAGCGGGTGTCATGAGTTTTTACGATGTAGCACAGCTGATTAAACGAGAGAGACCACAATTGACAACTAATATTGCTGACATGGTGAATACAGACAAGTCCTTTTATATAAAGTTAAGCAACGAAAAGGCCAAATCTATTTTAAACTGGCAACCCCGTACCAAAGAGGAAGCTATTCTTGCCAGTGTGGATAGCTTATAATAGCCGAGGCAGAACCCGGTAATCCGGGTTCTGTGATATTATGTTTGTTGAATAGTTTAATTAACTAACGAGTCAATGTGATAATTAGCCAATGTGATGATGAGCCAATGTGATAATGAGAGGCGCTAGTGCGACTGAAAGCCGACGTAAATAAATGATGAATGATGCCTGCCTGCCGGTAGGCAGGAATTTTTTGTTGCCGCCCCTTATAGCGGAAAACTGACTGCTGATAGCTGAAATAATTAGCCAATGTGATGATGAGCCAATGTGATGATGAGAGGGGTTAGTGCTGACTGCTGATGGCCGAAAGCTGGAAATAAATGATGATTTTTTTTGTTGTGAGTGCACAAAGGAAAGCCGAAAGCTAATTCCTAACTCCCTAAAACTTATAGCTTACAGCCTTATTAGTGGCAGTAACTTTGCACCGGCACCTGCCTGCCGACTAGAAAGTGCCAGTGCAAAGCTCTTACCCTAAAGCTTATTTTACGTACGTACGCGGATAATTGTTTTTCCTTTTGCTCGGTCAGTCTTGTTGAAAATCGTTACTGCGTCGTCGAGCGTTGCTACGTCACCAATGTTTGCACGTACTTTTCCTTCCCGTACGCGCTCGGCAATCTCCGTCAATTGTGCACGATCAGGTACAACCACAAAATCGATCGTTTTTCCGTCTACCGGCCGGGCCTCGGTTGGGCCGGTTATCGTGACCATCGTCCCCCGGGGCGAACCAGGCTTGCAGACCGTTCTGCGATAGTACCGCCGAGGACATCAAAAACCAGATCTACAGCGTCGATATTTTCAAGCTGCTCATTATCGAGGTCGATGAACTCTTGCACGCCAAAATCCAGTGCTGTCTGACGGCCGGAAGCACGGCCGGTACCAATTACGTATGCTCCAGCCTCACGTGCTAACTGAACTGCCATAGAACCGACTACGCCGGCAGCACCGTGAATCAGGACACGTTGGCCTGCCTGAAGTTTGCCGTGATCAAATAGCCCCTGCCATGCGGTAAGACCGGACATCACAACAGCTGCTCCATCCGTAAAATCAACCTCCTCAGGAAGTGGAGCAAGGTTGCGCGCCTCAACAGCTACATACTCTGCTAGCGTACCATCGCGAGTCCAGTCTGTTAGGCCGAATACCCGTTGTCCGACGGAAAGCCCGGTCGTTCCATAATTAAGGGCGACGACCACACCGGCCAGTTCGTGACCCGGGATGGAAGGTGTACGGTCGCGGCCAAGGCGATCAATCCACGTAGACGGCCACGAAAGCTCATCCCCCGTAAAACCCGATGCATAAACCTGGACAACCACGTCACCGTAGTTAGCACCTGAAAAACTACCGAGTCCCTGAGGTTCAGGGCACTCCATTAATTTCATGCCAGCTATACCCGCAGCCTGGTCTGTAACTACAATTGCTTTCATAACTTCTTCCTTTCTTAATCTGTTAATTAATATTGGTTTTTGAATTGTTTAAAATATTTAATAGGAGAGGATGATCGATCGGATAGCTATTAAATGGATCCCGCCGCTGCGACCGTGGGAAAATCCTTGTCGGGGTCAAAGACGTTATTGAAGAAATTCGTTAATGAATACATCGCTACCAGTGCAACGATTTCCATGAGGTTGGCATCCGTATATCCAGCATCTCTTACTGCTGACAAATCAGCGTCATTTACATTACCGCGAGTTTCGATGACCTTCCGCGCAAATTGCACGGCTGCATCGCGTTTGGGATCGAATGCATGTCCCTTGCGGGCAAGAATAATTTCTTCGTCCGGTAACTTTGCCATGTGTTTAGCTGTATAACTATGAACTGTCAGGCAGTAGTTACAGCCATTCACTTCGGACACGGTGAGGCCGATGCTATCACGGGTTTTGACGTCAAGTGCCTTGCTTAAAGAACCCAGTAGTGTAGCCCATGCATTGAAGGCAATCGGACTTTGCGAGAAGGTGGACAACATATTGGGAGTGAACCCGATGTTCTTGGTAAAAGTATCTAGGGTTTGTTTAGACGCTGCCGGTACTTGTTCCGGTCTTAGTGCTTCTGTTCTTGCCATTTTCTTAGGATTTGAAATTAAATGATAAGGTTATACAAAATCCAATATTTCGCTGATTGGACGACGCGGTTTTTGTGCCCAGTTTCCGGGACGCTCAGCACCTATGGATAATAATAAAACGGGTATTTCGTTTTCTGCCAATCCGAATTCCTTGTGCACTGCATCTGCGTCAAAACCGATCATTGGAGTGGAACCCAGCCCCCATGATCTGGCTACGTAGATCATCGTTGTAGCGCCAATGGCACCGGTGCGTACGGCTTCATCGCGTTGACGCTGCGGATAATCGGCATAAAGATCTCGTGCGGGGATTTCCCAATCAGGTATTAACCTTTCGGGCATAATGCCTGCTTCGACAACTGGTGCCAAACGTTGTGGTATTACACTGGAATCGGCTAACTGGCCACATACGATGAATGTGACAGCGGCTTCTGTAACAGCAGGCTGATGCCAGGCAATGGGACTTAGCCGAGCCTTGGCTTCTGCTGAACGTACGGCAATGAAGCGCCAGTTTTGCATGTGGAAGGAAGTGGGCGCTGTAGTACCGATTCGTACCAGCTCACGAATCTGTTCGTCGCTTAAGGTAGCCGTAGCGTCGTAATACTTGGTAGACCTACGGCTTAAGATTGTCTCGATGACGGCGTTAGTCATAAAAAATAATTTAACGTTATGTAATGAACATTTTTTAATTGTTAAAACTATAGCTTAATTTGGTCACCATTATGGTCCAATTTTAAAATACATAGGGGTCCAATTATGATTAAAAAAATCCTCGAAGTTTCGTTTAAAAAAGACGGACAGCATAGCCCATTGTACCTGCAGTTAGTGTCGGAAATTATCCAGTTGATTTGTCGGGGTATTCTGAAACCCAGCGAACCACTTCCATCGTCACGCGAACTGGCTCATAGCCTGCGCCTTAATCGTAAAACGGTAGTGGCTGCCTACGAAGAACTGGATGCGCAGGGATGGGTAGAAACCAAGGACAGAAGCGGCGTTTACGTGTCCGGCAACCTGCCCACTATATCCACGCAAAGGACAGACCACAATAACCAAGTACTGGCGCGAAGCAAAAAGCCTGCTTATGGATTGGTGAAAAGGGAACCGTCTTTTAAAGCTCCCGTAAAGACGGTAAGTATTGATATAGATGACCCTGAATCGCCTCTACCGCTATATAAGATCGACGATGGTTTTCCGGACCCCAGAATTGCACCTATTGAGCAACTCGTCCGGGAGTATAGAAGATTAGCGAAAGGTCATATAACAAACCGACTACTTAAGTATGGGCCGGAGCATGGTTCTTATCGTTTACGGATTGAGCTTGCAAAATATTTAAATCGTACCAGAGGTTTACAGATTACCGAAAAAGAGATACTAATAACGAAAGGAACGCAGATGGCGATCTACCTGGCTACGCAGTTACTCATCCAACCGGGAGACACCGTATTTGTGCCCGAACCGGGTTATTTTGATGCGAACCAAACCTTTAGGCTTGCCGGTGCTGATCTGGTATATATCCCGGTTGATAACGATGGTATGGATGTGGATCTGATTGATCAGTTATGTAAGAAGAAGGTGCCGGCCATGATCTACGTTATTCCGCATCACCACCGTCCAACCACGGTTACCTTGAGTGCGGAACGACGCATGAAACTTATGAATCTAGCCAATAAGTATGGATTTGCAGTGCTCGAAGATGACTATGATTTTGATTATCGTTTTACAAGCAACCCGCTTCTACCATTAGCAACGGTGGATACCGGTGGACATATTATTTATGTCGGATCTTTTTGCAAAAGTATCGCGCCGGGTGTCCGTATTGGATTTATGGTTGCCCCGGAAGTAGTAATAAACGAAGCAGCCGCCATTCGTAGGTTGATAGACCGGCAGGGCGAACTGTTATTGGAGGAAGCAACCGCTGAACTGTTGAGCACAGGAGAGATAGCGCGGCATATCAAGAAATCGTATAAGATCTATCAGGGGCGCTTAGAAAATACGTGCCAGCTGTTAAGTGAGCAGTTGGGAAAGTACCTGACATTCGAGCGACCGCATGGTGGCTTAGCGATTTGGGCACACTACACAGAAAAGATATGCGCCGGCGCTGTTGCCCATAATGCAAGGAAATTGGGACTAAAGATTAGCGATGGCCGTAATTACTTTTTTCAACCTACTAGTTCAATGCCATACGATTTTATACGCATTGGTTATAGTTCATTAAATGAAGACGAAATGGCCAGTGCCATTGGGATCTGGAAACATGCCCTGAAGCAATCGATCACTAAATAGAGAGTAATCGTTGCGTATAATAGTAGCGGAAGCGGTAACGAAAGCCGAAAGCTGATTGCTGATAGCCGAGATAATTATGAATAATGCCTGCCTGCCGGTAGGCAGGAATTTTTTTGTTGCCGCCCTTTATAGCGGAAAGCTGGCTGCCGATGGCCGAAAGCTGAAATAATTAGCCAATTTGATGATGAGCCAATGTGATGCACAAGCCTTACACCCTAAAGCTTATAGCTTACGGCCTTACCAGTAGCTATATTCGTTAGTGCCTACAGGTTAGAGCCTATCGCTTACTGCTTTATAAGTAGCGGTGAAAGTGCTTAATACAACTTTGGATTTCTTTTGGTATGTCTTAACCTTATGATTCTAATTTCGTCAGGCATTACCCGGTATGAAACGCGTAAATGATACTTTTCGAAGGCTCTCCAAGATCCATCATTATCGGTTTTGTACTTATCGAGAGGAAACTTTTTGGATGTAATGGCAGTGCTAGCGTCAGATCGATAATCGTATCCCTGACTTTTTCAGCATTCTGCAATGAATCTAAAGAAATTTTTTTAAAAACCTTCTTTAGTTCTTCCTGGGCTTGTTTGCTCCAAATAACTACCATTTGGCTGCTTGATCTTTTAGATCTTTCGCAGAAATAAATTCACCACGTTCTATTTCATTATTTCCATTTTCAAGGTCTTCATTATATTCTGCTAAAGTCTGAGCTCCTTCGCTTGTTTGAAATCTTATACCCATTAATTTTAGAGTGCTTAAAAGCCATTCTCTTTTGGAAGCATCCTTAATTTTATCTATATCTATTATCAGTTCCATTTGTGTAATCCCTCTAAAACAAAAATACACTTTCCTGATCGTTTTTTCAAGCGTATAAAAATTTGCTCAGCATGAGAAGGGCTAGTGCGACTGAAAGCCGACGCAAATAAGTGATGAGTTATGAGTGTTGAGTGATGAATTTTTTTGTTACCCCCGTTATAGCCGAAAGCTGACTGCTGATGGCTGAAAGCTGAAATAATTAGCCAATTTGATAATGGCTGGTGCTGCCTAAAGCCTAGAGCTTATAGCATAAACCTTATTAGCGGTAACACCAAGTAAAGCCGAAAGCTGATATCCGAAAGCTGAAAAACTAACCCCTAAGGGCCATCCAAATCATATCTCGACAAGCAGTCCAAAGAAGTACGTTTTGCTTGCCTGAGTCTGTAGGCCATAATACAATCCACCGTCAACCATGATTTTTTTCGATATTTCATATTGTAGGGCCATATCAATAAAATTACGCCATTCATGCCCTTTGAAATCATAGGTATAATAGGTTTCCAAAAATCCTTTGAGATTTTTGAACACCTTATGACTGATAACGGCTGATTGTAAAAACTCCGTATGCATACCATTGCCAACGTCATCCTTCAAGCGATCGCCTTCTACCTGTAGACCGAGTTTCCACTCACCCGGCAGCTTTAATTCTAACGGGATAATAATTCCCCCTTCATATTCTTTATTGTCTGAATAGTTGTTTGTGGGTAGTTTAACATAGGCCATGCATCCGAAAGCGACATTTCCGTGATCGTTCCCATAGAGATTTTGCTTTAACCGCAAGATCACATCACCAAAGCCACTCTTCGACTGGACGTTTCCTGAAGAGATGGAGCGACTGCGTTGGCGGCCATAACTTTGTACCTTGATCTGAAAATCCATCGTATTCGTTAAGCCAAATTTCAAATTTGCCTGGTGCAAAAGATAAGTGGATTGAATGGCTTCATCGGTTCGCTGACGTTCATAGTTGAACAGATCCGCTTCGTACATGAAGTGTCCTGCATCTATGGTATAAGGCGATTCGGTTTCATCTGGACGGTCTGCCCCGATTTCGTCTCTTAAGAGCGATTCGGGTGTCGGATTGAAAATAGAAAATTGGTTTTTGAGCTTAGCGGTGTCTTGCTGAGCCGAAGCGCTGATTACAAAAAATATTGCCGGTAATAGTATGATGAAGCGTTTTTTCACAAGGAAATGCATAAGTTTCTTCCTAAAACACTTAAGTTGACTAAAGGTTTTACAGATATTGGTACGGCATAGCTGATTCTTTCCCCCGAATTTTTTGCGGGCCTTTTCAATCTGTTTGGATATACCGAAAGATGAAGACGCTTATCGACTAGGACAGGGGAAGTCGTACTACAAAGGTGGTTCCTCCCAATGCGTTTGTGTTACAATGAATGGAGCCTCCTAACGCCTCGGTATATTGTTTGCACATCATCAGGCCCAAACCACTATTGATTCGATACGTGTCTGCAGAATTTTCAAAGGATTTGGATATCTTTTCAGCGACCGATTGACTCTCTCCCGATCCGCTATCGGCGACGGAGATAAGGGCGGTTTTACCTTCTTTACGCGTTTTTAGATGGATTTCTCCGCCTTCTTTAGTGAATTTTATGGCGTTATCAATTAAGTTTCGGATGATAAGCTGTGTGATCGCTTCGTTGCTTATAATATGCAATGGAGAACTACTATTTAGCACAAGCTTTATTCGCTTGTGCTGGGCGAGATGTGTGTATAGTTCTGAACTATGTCGTAAACTTTTGGTGAGATCAACGGTAGATAGCTGCATTTGATCTACATGGTAGTAATCTTTAGACCAATGCAATACACTGTTCAGTAGCTGCTGTGTGCGATTTGTTAAATCGAGAAGATGTTGTTCGATTATTTCTTTCTCTTCTGTTGTCAAACTCTCATAAAAAAGACGATCAAGGTAGGATTGTATGCCCGAGATCGGTGAGCGTAAATCGTGTGAAAGAATTGATATCAAGCGAATTTTTTCATCGTTGAGTAAGCCGAGAAGCTTGGATTGTTTTTCTACAGTTTTGCGTTCAACTGTGTAATGAAAAACGAAGGTTATTACACCGGCCGCAACCAATAACGACACAACAAGATAAGTAATAAGATTGTCTAAAAAATAAATTGAGCGGCTCGTATAGGTGCTTTTTATACTATCGGGAAAATTAAATTCGATTATTAGCAAGAGAATTATTAAGGTATTATGAAGAATAGTCCAGAAAATGTATTGATGCTTAGGCGATATCATCATGGTTGCCAGATAAATACCTAGTAAAAGAAAGAGGGTAGGGCCAGCGACACCTGCGTTATAGAAATAATTGATGGCCAATAGCAAATTAAGGCAGACGGCCATGATCACAAAAGTCTCTAAGTATCGATTCTTGATGGTTGATTGATAATAGGCTGCGCCAAGAAGTACTGCGGCGACGAGTGAAATTAACGCAGAATAGTAGAGGCCGGATAAACTGTTAAATATAAGTGTGCCCAATACCAGAACAAAGCCGATGAAAGTAAAGGCGTTAAATAGACGATGTTGTAAAGTAAATTGCTTTGGGTTACCAACGATCTTGGATAAAAGATGTTGAAGATTCAAGGCAGTGAAGGTATGTATCATCTGTTGATCGTATTGGAGAAGGTGTTGCAACAAATGTAGATAAATATGTACTGAAATACAATGAATATGAAAATAGTAGCACAAACCTTATGCCTTAAAACCTACAGCCTATTGCTCACTGCCTCCAGCTAAAAATGACTGTGTCGCTTGTAAATATCTCCAAAAATTGAGACATTCGCTCAAGCCTTTCTCAATTAGGGCGTATATAATGCGATATGGCGGAGAAGAAACCCTCGATTAATGACATAGCAAAACATCTTAAAGTTGCCAAATCTACGGTATCTTTTATCATCAATGGGAAAGCGGAAGCTCATAGGATAAGTAAAGAACAGGAGCAGCGGGTGCTTAACTATGTCAAAGAAATCGGTTTTAAACCCAATTATATGGCGCAAAGCCTCGCAACAGGTAGATCGAACAGCATAGGTCTGATTGTGGAAAATATTGGGGACTCTTTCTTTGGGCCGATTGCGCTAATGATTGAGAAGCAGGCGAAAAAAAGTGGTTACCGGATCATTTATAGTAGTACGCTGGGCGATACCCAAGCCGCACTTTCGGTGTTGGATTTGTTTCGTGATACGAAGGTAGATGGTTTTATCGTTGCACCTCCTTTACATATAGAAGAACAGATCAAGACAATCATAGACGATGGTGTACCGGTGGTAATTTTCGATCGGATGCTGGAAGGAGTGGAAACGGATTACGTGGGGACGAATAACCGGGAAATGGTGGTGGAGGCCTGTGAGCATCTCCTGAAGCAGGGCTTCCAACATATTGCTTTTGTTTCGCTGGCCTCTTCTCAAAGCCAGATGAAAGAAAGACTGGATGGCTACCTTAGCTGTGTCGGCACTTGCGGCCAATCGCCTATCGTACTGGAAATGGATTATAATGACGAAGGAGACAGTCGGAAAAAAGAGATTATTAAATTTCTTCAATCACATCCACAGATAGATGCGATTGTTTTTGCAACGAATTATTTATGTATCAGTGGGTTGGAGGCTATCCGTGAACTGGGCTTGAAGATACCGGAACAAATTGGTATTGTTGTATTCGATGAACACGACCTCTTTCGGCTGTTTACACCTTCCATTACTTCGATTGTACAACCCCTGGAGCAGTTAAGCGCTGCTATTTTTGACAACTTATTGAAGCGGATCAACGGCAAATCTTCCACGCATGGACCGAACGTACAAGTAATCCCCTCGAAATTGATTATTCGCGAATCGAGCATTAAACCAAAAAAACTTCGAAAATAACCTTGCTAAACTGGTTTTTTTAATTTAGTTTTGAAACGTCTTTCGGACTAACCTTTTTTTTAGCCAATCAGAAAAACCGGTTTTCCTAGACTTTACGATTTATTGCTAATAAATTATGAATTAACACCTAACTAATTGTATCATGAACAGTAAAAACTTATGGGTTAAACTATGCCTGGCTGCGCTTCCGTGTGTACTGCACCCGGCGCTTTCAACCGCCGCTGAGGGGAAGGGCGAGCTTGTTAGCGCAATCGGACAGCAGCAGCGCATTAGTGGAAAAGTGCTGGATGCTGCCGGTCAACCACTGCCAGGGGCAACCGTCCGCATAAAGGGCGGAACGGCCGTAACATCTACCGATGTGAACGGACAATTCACCTTGCCGGCTGAAAATGGACAGCAAATCTCCGTGTCCTTTACGGGTTACTTATTCACCGAAATAACGGTTACCGGCAACGGCAATTTGGTGATTACCTTAAAGGAGGATGCTGCTGCCCTGGATGAGGTAGTGGTGGTAGGTTATTCTTCTCAGCGGAGATCTTCGGTTACCGGAGCTGTAGCTTCAGTTAATATGACGGACGTTGAGTCGAGACGGGTGCCTAATGTGGCGCAGTCGCTACAGGGCCAGGTGGCCGGTGTGCAAATTACGCAAAGCAGTGGTGCCCCGGGGGACGGCATCAATGTGAGAATCCGTGGCGAAGGTACCATTGGCAATAATAACCCGCTTTATGTGGTAGATGGTGTACCGTCTAGGGATATAACTTTTCTGAATCCTTCTGATATTGAGTCGATGTCTGTACTAAAAGACGCTTCGGCTGCCGCAATCTATGGTTCGCGGGCGTCAGCGGGTGTGGTGGTGATTACCACTAAACAGGGCAAGATCGGGCAAAGTTCTATTAATATAAATTACTTTGGCGGGCTGCAACAGGCTACGAATCTGCCTAAGTTGCTGAACACGCAGCAATACCTGAATGTGCTTGAAAAAGCATGGAACAATTCGGGGATTACGGGCACGAACCCCTATACAGCGGATAAATCGCGTACCGATCTGGCCAATACGGATTGGTTGGACGAGCTGTTTGAAACGGGTAAGACGAATAGTGTCGAGCTATCGGCCAGCGGAGGAACGGAAAAAACGCAGTACTTGATTTCGGGCGGTTATTATCGGCAGAATGGTATTGTCATTTTCGATAACGATAAATACGAGCGGATTAACTTTAGGGTAAATGTTAACAGTGCATTGTCAGACCGATTCAAAATTGGTACGAACATGCAGATGACCTATTCGAAGCGGGATCAGATATCGGCAAAAGGTGATGCGCCGGGCATTATAAGGCACGCTTTATTAAGACCTCCGCTATTGAGCGTGTATAAAGATCCATCTGATCCAACCTGGTCTGCCGCTGATCCCTTTACCGATTTGCCGTTTTACAGAAATAACCAAGTGAATACGGGCTATGAGAGCAATAAATATGAATATACCCGCAACCCGGTAGCGGCAGCTTATTTTACCGATAATGTGTTCTCACGGATCAAGACCTTCGGCAACGTGTTTGGCGAGTATGCGTTGCTTGCGGATAAATCATTAAAGTTCCGAACAAATGTGGGGATCGACCTCAATGTAAACCATACCAAAGCCTTTTTTGAAAATTATGGTGACGATGATGGGAGCGCGGGCCCTAATGACCTTGGTAAGGGACGGATTAATCGGCCAGAGGGTTTAAATGAAGATCGTGGAACTGATTTCACCTTGACCTGGAATAATGTGCTTTCTTATGATAAAACATTTGGATCGCATCATATCAGCGCGCTGGCGGGAACGGAATATATTAAGAATAATGGAGCTTCAATCAATGGGTCTCGTCGGCGTTACGATTATACCTTACCAACTTTCCGCTACCTGGATTATGGTAGTACCTTGCTCGATGTATGGAACGGCGGATCGGGATCAGAATATGCGCTGTTCAGTATCTTCGGATCGGCAAGTTATGAGTATGAGGGTAAATATATGGTGACAGCGAATCTGCGGGCGGACGAATCTTCGCGTTTCGGTGAAAACCATCGGTGGGGTTATTTTCCGTCGGTTTCTGCTGGATGGACGGTCAGCAAAGAACAGTTTATGCAAAACGTGAAGTGGATTAGCGATCTTCGTCTGCGCGCGAGTACCGGTACGCTGGGAAATCAGGAGATTGATAATTATGCGTATCTGACCTTGATGAAACGGGTGGGTGAGAACTACCTGATTGATCGTTACGGAAATCCCGATCTGAAATGGGAAACCACTGTACAGCATAATATCGGTTTGGATGCGTCGTTCTTTGGAGATCATGTTTCTTTCTCGGCCGACTATTTTATAAAGGATACACGCGACATCCTCTTGCCAATTTCGCTTCCCAGTTTGGTGGGGAACGTGCAACCTACCATCGTTAATGCAGGGCAGGTAAAGAACAAAGGGTTTGAGTTTTCACTGGGATACCGGAATAGTACGGCCGGTGGTTTCCGCTATGGATTGAACGCAAACCTCGCAACCCTATCGAATGAAGTGGTGAAGTTACATCCGAATGTACCTTATATCAGTGGTACGGCAACGCGTACGCAGGTAGGTAATCCTTTGAATGCCTATTTCGGCTATGTGGTGGAGGGAATTTATCAAAACCAGGCGGAAGTGAACAGTCATTTGTCCGGTGTTTCGAATCCGACGCAAAAACCGGGCGATATCCGTTTTAAAGATCTAAACGGTGATGGCATGATCAATGATCAGGATCGTGATTTTATGGGAAACCCTATTCCTAAATTAACCTACGGACTTAACCTTACTGCTGCGTACAAGGGCTTTGACCTGGCCGTGCTGATACAAGGTGTGCAGGGTGTTGATCGCTATAACGACGGTAGAAAGATACTGGATTTTGATACGCGACCGTTCAACTACACGACAGATGTGCTTGGCGCCTGGGATGGTGAAGGAAGTAGTAACACCATTCCGAGGGTGACTTTCAATGACAACGGCAGCAGCCGGGTTTCGAGCATCATCCTGGAGGATGCATCGTATGCACGATTGAAAAACGTAGAGCTTGGTTATTCTTTTGGATCGCTGATCAAAGATACAAAGGTGCTGAAAAATATGCGCGTGTATGTTTCGGGGCAAAACCTGTTGACCTGGACAGATTATAAGGGGCTGGATCCGGAATCGACCGATCTGATCGATATGGGAACATACCCATCTTCCAGAACCTTTTTGTTCGGTATCAATGTAACTTTTTAACCTTAAATACAAGTAACTGAAAGCCTGTCTTGGTGGTTCCTAACATAACAAATAGTGTGTGATGCGCAACTTTCGTTACTTCAAAAAATAATAGCAATGAAAACATATATTTATAGCAGTTTGCTGGGCTTGGGCTTAATGCTCGCGGCCTGTAATATGGAAAAAGACCCGATCGGTCTGCTTACGCCGGATCAGATCAGCGACAGTCCGTCGGAGGCAACGTTGACCTCGGCCGTCAATAGTACGTACGAACCGCTCCGTAATACAACGGGCTTTCTGGGTGATGGTAGTTGGACGCGCGGGCTGTTTATTCGTCCTGATTTTGTGATGGAGGATATTGCCGGAGGTGATATGAATAAAAAATGGGTGTCTGACGGTGATCAGGCCTGGATGGATGAGGTGGGGCGCTTTTCGTTCACGGCGGATAACCCCGCGTTTAATGGCCTCTGGACTTATGCTTTTGAGGGCGTGTCGAGAGCTAATCTGGCAATCGATAAACTGGGTAATCCGGAAACGGTGCAGCAGGCCGGTGTTTCGCAGGATCTGGCGAGACGTATGTTGGGAGAGGTGCTTTTCCTTCGTGCTTATTATTATTTCGAGCTGGTGACCAATTTCGGAGATGTGCCGCTTTTGACAAAACCGCTGACCGACTTCGACGAAGCTTATGAAGTGGCGGTACGGGTACCGAAAGAACAGATCTGGCAACAGATAAATGCTGATCTACAACAGGCAGCGCAATTGATTCCGGATACGAGACGCGCTGCTGAAAATGAGCCTTGGCGTGTTTCGTGGGGTGCCGTATTGGCTCTTGAGGCCAAGGTAGCTTTATTCAACGAACAATGGCAAGAAGTGTTGACTAAGATCGATAGGTTGCAGCAGAAGGGGTATTTCAACCTGAATAGCAATTATTTTGATAGCTTTAGCAATAGTAAAAAGTTTAACGACCGGGAAGTGATTTTTGCGTATAACCACACGCAAGGGACGTTGCCAAAAAATGGTAATGGCATTGGTTCGCTCTTGGGTTGGGGTTTTCTTGCGCCTACGGATGACTTTGTCGCCTCGTTTGAACCGAACGACCCGCGTTTGGATTATACGGTTAATGTAGCGGATCGCTTAGTGTATAAATTAATGGGGGAACTGAATGCTGCTAATCGCGGAAATGGCGACTCGCCAACCAACAAAATTCTGATACGTTGGGCAGATGTTCTTCTCTGGAAGGCGGAAGCCTATCTGGAAACAGGCGATTATCAGCAGGCTATTCGTCTGATAAATGAGGTACGTGCCCGTGCTCGGAACACCTCTACGGTTACGGGCGGAACAGCACCAAGTGGAACACTACCGGACCGCAATTTACAGGTGACAGATCCGGCCATAATCAAAGCTTGGCTTATGCAGGAAAGGAGAGCGGAGTTAGGTTTTGAACATCATCGCTTTAGCGACTTGAGACGATGGGGAGTGGCCGAACAAGTGCTGAAGGCTATGGGTAAGAATTTTAATCCCAATCATTATCTGTATCCGGTGCCGCAGCGGGAGATCGATTTGTCGGGTGGTACGATTACGCAGAACAGTGGATATTAACTTTTCAACGAAAATGATTTATTAATTAAAGTACGAATATGAAGAAGCGATTTTTGCCAGTGATAATGGCAATGGGAATATGCGTTGCCGGAGTTCTTCCTTCACAGGCGCAGCATAAAACAAATAAACTACCTGATTGGGCCTTCGGCGGTTTTGTCCGCCCGGCTGGTGTAAACCCGGTTATTTCTCCGCGCGAAAATACCACGTTTCTTGACCCGATGAGTAGGAAGGATGTTGCTTGGGAATCTAATGATACGTTTAACCCGGCAGCGGCCGTAAAGGATGGTGAAGTTGTTGTCCTGTACCGTGCCGAAGATAAGTTCGGTGTGAAAATAGGCCATCGTACCTCGCGTCTGGGGTATGCAGTTAGTAAAGATGGTCTTTCTTTTACGAGAAAGGATAAGCCCGTTTTTTATCCGGCGAATGATGGACAGAAAGATTTCGAATGGCCGGGGGGAACTGAAGATCCGCGAGTGGCTGTTACGGAGGATGGTACTTACGTGATGTTTTATACCCAATGGAACAGAAAAATCGCGCGATTGGGCGTGGCTACTTCGAAGGATTTAGTGCATTGGGAAAAGCATGGGCAAATTTTTGCGAAAGCGAAAAACGCGGCGCTGATTGTGGATAAATTCCATAAATCAGCCTCCATTGTGACAACGGTGAAAAATGATAAGCAGGTAATTACCAAAGTGAATGGCAAGTACTGGATGTATTGGGGCGAAAATGGAGTTTTCGGAGCGACATCGGATAATTTGATAGACTGGGAACCTGTTGTGGATGGGAACGGGGCCCTGAAGGCGTTCATTTCGCCGAGAGCAGGGTACTTCGATAGCGATTTAACGGAATGTGGCCCGCCTGCGGTGTTAACAGAAAAGGGTATTTTGCTATTATACAATGGAAAAAATAACCCGGAACGTGGGGATAAGCGTTTTAACCGGGGAACTTACAGTGCCGGCCAGGTGCTTTTTGATCGGAATGATCCGACAAAGGTCATCGGCCGATTGGATGTGCCGTTCTTGAGACCAATGGAACCGTTTGAGAAGAGTGGGCAATATAGAGATGGAACGGTGTTTATTGAAGGGTTGGTTTATTTCGGGAAAAAATGGTATCTGTATTACGGTTGCGCGGATTCAAAAGTAGGGGTTGCCGTTTATGATCCGGCCAATCCGGCACAGCCCGACCCGTTGCCTTGATATACGTTTAAAAGGTGAAAAATTATTTTAATTCTATATGCAAACAACTGTCCTTAGTGCAGACGTAGGAGGCTCGCATATTACTGCGGCCGTCATTCATCCGGTAACGCAATCGATAGTCGATGATACATTAATCCGCAAAAAAATTGATGCGCATGCTCCGGCCTCCACTATTCTGGAGGCCTGGACTTGTGCCTTGATTGAGGCGCAAGAGGCCTCTGGCAAGCAATGTACAGACCTAGCGGTGTCGATGCCCGGTCCTTTCGACTACGAAAACGGAATCTCATTGATCAAAGGCATGAATAAATATGAGGCGCTGTATGGCTTTAACGTGAAAGAGGTCTTTGCTGAACGAGTGAAACTACCGCCCAGTCGCGTCCGCTTTTTGAATGATGCGGAAGCTTTTCTCCGTGGCGAGATTATAGGCAGTAACTTGGCGGAGAAAAGCCAGGTTCTGGGGTTGACAATGGGAACTGGCCTGGGAGCCGCATTTTTCAACTCAGGAGTAGTAAAAGATCTGAATCTCGGTTCCTCCCGCTTTCTGGATGGGATAGCGGAAGATTATATATCAACCCGTGGCTTATTAACTTATTATCGCTCTTTAGGCGGTGCCGGAATTGATGATGTCAAATCATTGGCTGAAGTGATTTCCGGAGATCGTAAGGCAAAAGAGACAATGGCCCAATTGGCCCATTGGTTGGCCGATTTCCTTTTAATTCATTTGACAGCACTAAAGCCCGATGCGGTGATTATAGGCGGGAATATCAGTAAAGCTTACCACTTATTTCTGCCGGAGGTTGTTGAAAGGCTTGCTGCACAAAAAATTCTTGTTCCGATAAAAGTAGCGATGATGGGAGAGCAGGCTGCTCTTCTTGGCGCTGCTTCATTGATTAATAGTTAAACATAGCATAAATGAACGCTATTTCCAAATATGGCTTTGCCATTCGATGCTCACTCATTGCATCTTTAGGGGGTTTTCTTTTTGGTTTTGAAACGGCCGTTATTTCCGGTGCGGAAAAAAACATACAGCAACTCTGGACACTTAATTCGTTTTGGCAGGGATTCACCGTATCGGCCAGTTTGATTGGAACGGTTATAGGCGCGATGGTGGCCAGTATACCGGCGCAGCAATTTGGACGTAAAAAAGTATTGATCGTGGTTGCCCTTGCTTATTTATGTTCAGCCGTGGGATGTGCTTTATCGTACACTTGGTTGTTGTTCATCTTATTTCGATTCATCGGTGGGCTGGCCGTTGGTGTATCTTCCGTTGTTGGGCCTATTTATATTTCGGAAATTGCTCCTGCTGAGCGCCGCGGTCGGTTGACAGCCTCTTTTCAGTTTATGATTGTGCTGGGAATATTTATTGCCTATCTGACAAATTTTCTTTTTGTGGGACTGGGCGATGAAGCTTGGCGCTGGATGTTGGGTATTATGGTGGTGCCTTCGGTACTCTTTTTTTGCCTTCTGCAGCTTGTTCCGGAGAGCCCACGGTGGTTGGCTATCAACGGTTATAACGATAAGGCGCATGCTGTCTTTCGTAAATTGGGAGAGGAGGAAGCTATGAACAGCGTATTACAGGCTGATCAAGTGGGTAAAGGAGCGCACGACCGTTTATTTCAAAAGAAATATCTGAAGCCCATTTTGTATGCTGTTATATTGGCGATGTTTAACCAGTTAAGTGGTATCAATGCCATTCTCTATTATGCTCCTCGCATTTTTGAATTGGCGGGTTTTGATCAAAAGTTGGCTTATCTGCAGCCGGTATTTATAGGAGGTGCTAATTTATTGTTTACCTGCCTGGCGATGTTCTTCATCGATAAGTTTGGTCGAAAACGACTGCTGTTGATCGGTAGTTTAGGAATGTTTGTGTTTTTGGGCTTGGTTGCCCATGCTTTTAGTCAGGGTATCGCAGCCGCTTCTTCGGTGCTGATTTATTTGATCGGTTTTATTGCATTCTTTGCCTTTTCGCAAGGTGCGGTAATCTGGGTTTTTATCTCGGAGATATTCCCGAATAGCGTTCGCTCTCAGGGTAGCTCGCTCGGTAGTTTCACCCATTGGATCATGGCTGCCGTCATTTCTTGGCTCTTTCCGATTATCGCCGAAGGTAGTCCTAATGGCGGTTATTATTCTTTTATCTTTTACAGTCTGATGATGGCTGTTTCTTTTTTCTTCATTTGGAGATTTATGCCGGAAACTAAAGGAAAATCACTGGAGGAAATTCAAGAAGCCTTGTAGTTCCGTATTGGTTATTCGTTATTCGTTATTGGTTGTTGGTTGTTGGTTATTGGTTGTTGGTTATTCGTTATTGGTTGTTCGTGTAGCGGAGTGATGCGGGATTATCGAAGCGACAGAAGCAGTGGCAGGAGCACCAGCTAAAGCTGAAAACCGACGGCTGAAAGCTGACGGCAGTTCAATTAAACGATTGCCTAAACTCGATCGGTGATAGATCGGTCTTGGATTTGAACAGTTTACTGAACGATTGTGAATGTTCGAAACCCAAGGCGTAAGCTATTTCAGAAATTGATAAATTAGTAGTGGAAAGTTTTTCTTTGGCCTTGTCGATCAGTTTGTTATGAATATGCTGTTGGGTGCTTTGCCCGGTGAGCACTTTGAGTAAGGTGCTTAAATATTTTTGCGAGATGTGCAGCTGATCGGCAACGTACTGAACGGAGGGCAGACCTCTTGAAATCAAATCTTCTTGATCGAAATAATGATTTAAAAGCTCTTCCAGACGATGCAACACCTGATGGTTGGATTTTTCTCTGGTGAGGAACTGACGATGATAAAACCGTTCGGAATAACTCAATAAAGTTTCAATTTGCGAAATAATGATCTGTTTGCTGAACTTGTCGATATTGGCATGGTATTCCTGACGGATATTCTCGATGATGGCATTCAACGTCGCCTCTTCTTTTTCTGATAGGAATAGTGCCTCGTTTATCGCATAATCAAAATATTCATACTGTTTAATGGCTTTTGCTAAGGGTGTATTCCAGAAAAAATCGGGGTGAACTAGCAACATCCAACCGGAGCGAATTTGGTTTTGCGTAGCGTGAGGTTCGTGTTCGATTTTAAAAACTTGATTTGGTGCAATAAATCCCAAAACGCCTTCATCAAAATCGTATGCCTGCTGTCCGTATTTCATTTTGAAATCGATGCCTCTTTTTAGCGATACTTGATAAAAATCAAATATCCAACTTTTGCCACGGATATCGGCCGAACGTGGAATGGTACCAAAATCAATGACGCTGATGAGCGGATGTTCGGGTTGTGCTAAACCGCGTGATTTATGAAATTCGCTGATGGTTTTTAACCGGATGGGTGACTGGTTTTCCATGATCGAGCTTAATTTTTGGGTGTAAAAGTTTGTCATTGCGGCGAACCGACAATGACAAACTGATGTTTAAATTTAGAAATAATTTTCCTGCATATCTTCTAATAAACCAATATGTGTGGGTTTCCAGCCCAGCTGTTCTTGTGTTTTGCTTCCGATAGCGGCGCCTTCAAAGGTAATGAAACGACCCATCCAGTCAAAGTGTGTTACAATGGCTTCTCCTGAAACGGATTGAACAGGTAACTGCAATTGTTTGCCGATTAACGTGGCAATTGTTTTTATTTCAATGGATTGATCGCCCACAACATTATACACGGCTCCTTTCGCTGCTTTCTCTACAGCCAAGCGGTAAGCTTTGGCCGCATCTAAACGATGTACCGCCGACCAATGGTTTTTCCCTTCCTCCGGATAGGCCGAAACACCATTTTTGCGTGCCTGTGCAATAATAAACGGAATAAAGCCTTTATCGCCTTTGTCATGAACGGATGGTGGTAAACGAACTACCGACGCATGAACGCCTGCTTCTGACAGTGCCAAGGTCGTGGCTTCTGAAGGTCGTGGTGAATTTCCAACCGGACTTTCTTCTGTAATAAAGCCATTGATAGGGGTTAATCCTAACATGCCGGAGGTTACCACCAGAGGTTTGTTGGTGCCTGCCAAGACATTTCCCATAGTCTGGATAGCGGTTTTATCCACTTCACCTGCTTTTTGGTATTGCGTAAAATCATGGATAAAAGCGGTGTGAATAATGCCGTCGGCCTGTGAGGCGCCTTGTTTTAAAATTTCTAAATCTTCAAGCGTTCCTAATAAAACCGATGCGCCTGCATCACGGATAATTTTCGCGGATGCTTCTGAACGTGCCAAGCCGATGACCTGATGTCCTGCTCGGATCAATTCCTTCACTACTGCCGAGCCGATGAAGCCTGATGCTCCTGTTACAAATATGTTCATCTTTTAACTATTTTGTTTGATACAAAGTTCCTGTATGGACGAAATAATACTGTAGCCGAACGTCAGATTGCTGTAGCCGAAAGGGTAGTTGTGAGAGTAGTTAAGTGGTTGAGTAGGTTTTTTTAAGTGATGAGTTATGAGTGTTGAATGATGAATAGTAGCCGTGGAAGTGGCACTTGTTTGTCGTTGGGTAGGCTAACGAAAGCCTAAAGCTGAAGTCAATAATTAGCCAATTTGATGTTGGGTGATGAGTTTTTTTATAAGCGATGAATGATGCCTGCCTGCCGGTAGGCAGGAATTTTTTTGTTGCCGCCCCTTATAGCCGAAAGCTGACTGCTGATAGCTGAAAGCCGAATGCCGGTTGCTAATTCCTAAAACCTATAGCACATTACTGCTAGCCAAGTAGATTTCAGTTTATTTTCTGTTTGATACGATCAATCAACTGATTGAATTGGGGGTTGTTGGGACGTAATTGACTCAACCTTTCTGCCCAGCGTAGGGCGTCTTTCAATGCCGGGTCGCCATTGTTTAATACCATGTCAAAGGTATTGCTGGCCTCATAGAGATAAACACAGATCTCGCCGGTGTAGATTTTTTGCGCAAAGGCTTTGTCTTCGGCTGTAATTTCAGTGCTATCTCTTTCTCCGCTATAATAGGGTTGCATAATTGCGGTATAACGCCGTTTGTCTTCTGCTTGTATGCTGTCTGTTGATATATCCATGCTGTTGGCCACGAAAGCATAACCCGCTTTTTTAGCTATTTCGGTGTCTTTTGCGCGCTGTGCGTAGCGTAACTGCAACAGATAAAGGTGTCCTTGCTGCTTGCGACTTAGCTGCTGTTTGAGTGCGTCCATCTGATTAAAAAGACTGGGTATGTCTTGTAAGCGGTTTTCTCGCAGCGCGGCGCTAGCTGCATCTGTTAATAAGTTAAAGAGCACGGGTGCCAGTTTTTGCCGCCTTGTTTGGTCTACCGTAGGATAGGTTTTTAGTAATAGGTCAAAAGCAGCCCCTTTGGCATGGTTGAGATTGTCACGGATGAAATCAATGTTAGCCGGGTTTTCACGCTCGGTACTGCTTTGGGCCTTGATATAGGCATCAAATGCTAAGCTGTTATCAAGGCCTAAATCTTTCTTCTGGATGATATAGGTTTTTAGAAAATGCGGATCCCGATTGCCCCCTTCAAATTGCTTATCCATTTTAGCTAATACCTGCTCGCGATTTTTTGCTACTGCGTCATGCGCATAAGCCATAAAGGTGTCCGGCTCTTGGTAATCCACCACTCGTGCCAATAACACACCTTCGGGTGTCAGGTAAAGATAGGTTGGATAAGCGTGTACTTCGTATTGCTTGACGAGCTTTATACCTTCGCCCCGCTCTGCATTCAGTTTGTAATTGATGAATGCCTTGTTATATACGGCGCCTACGGCTGCAAGGGGTAGCACCTCTTGGTCCATTCGTTTACAGGGAGGGCACCAATCGGTATAAACATCCACAAAAATAGGCTTGTTCTGTTCCTTCGCAAGCTGCAACAGGGCCTTCCACGATCCTTCAAAGAATTGTACACCGTCTTCTGCGCTAGCGAGTAGGGGAGAAAGGATTAAACCGATATAGAGGAGTGTATTTGCCAGGATGCTTTTCATCATTCAATAATTAGCAGGTTTAAAATAAATATCGCTTATGAAGTGCAATGATACGAATATAAGGAATTTTGGGGATTAGTTGAGTAGTTAAGTGGTTGAGTGGTTAAGTAGTTGAGTGGTTGAGTTGTTTAATAGTTAAGTGGTGGAGTTGTTTAGTAGTTAAGTGGTTGAGTTGTTAAGTTGTAGAATAGTGGCAGTAGCAGTTGCCAAGGCGGTAGCGCGAGCTCAAACCTTATACCCTAAAGCTTATACCTTTACCGGGAGTATGAGCCGATTAGCCCCTTATAGCCGAAAGCTAATGGCTGAAAGCTGGTTGCTGAAACGGGTGATAAGTTTAGCGTTGTAGGTTGTATGGAAGATCGATTTTGTGTATCTTTAACATAAATTTCAATGGAATGGAACAGCTTCAATTGATAGAAAAAGTGAAAAAGATACCACCTGCTTATCAGCAGGAAGTAGAGGATTTTATTGATTTTATCTTAGAAAAAAAAGTTGCTAAAGAGAAAAAAGTTAAACGCAAGTTAGGTTTGTTGAAGGGCAAACTGAGCATGGATAGTGATTTTGATACACCTTTAGATGATTTCAAGGATTACATGTAATGGGACAGTTTCTTCTTGATACACATGTACTTCTTTGGATGCAAGATGATAATGATCAGCTTCCTGATCATATTAAAGAAGCTTTAAGTGACGCTTCGAACGATCTTTATATTAGTATAGTATCGATTTGGGAAGTGGTGATTAAAAAGTCTTTAGGTAAACTTCGTCTTGGCTATAGCATTGATGAATTAATACAGACGCAAATATGAAGAAATATGATCTAGACGTTCTTTGGTAATTGTCGCTGAACATAAAGTTTATAGCAGTTATTAGTTATGCTCTGCCATCCGATAGCTGGAAGCTAATTCCTAAAACCTTAAAGTCTACAGCTTATACCTTTACTGGGAGTATGAGCCGATTATTTCTTTTAATCGGCTCAAAAAAATGACATATTTGAGCCGATTATATACACGAATCGGCTCAAATATGTACAACTGGCAATATAAAGATTGGCCTAATTTCATTACCTTAAAGCTTAAAACTTATAGCTTACACCTTATTGATCGCTGACTGCCGAAAGCTGCCATCCGATAGCTGAAAGCTAATGCTGACGGCTGCTCCTAAGCCCCATGGTACGGAATTAAAGAAAAATGGCACGATATAAGAAGGGTTTTAGTAATAATGTCTTTAACTTAGTCTTACAAAGAACAAACCGAGTTTAACGATCTCGCCTATACGTTTGAGATTTAACACTCATAGATAATTTAATTGGATGAAAAAAGTAGTTTGTTTTGGAGAAGTGCTTTGGGACGTGCTTCCTGAAGGGAAAAAACCGGGCGGTGCCCCCATGAATGTAGCTTATCATCTAAACCGGCTAGGGATAGCGAGTTATATGGTAAGTCGGGTCGGCGATGATCCGTTGGGAGAAGAACTGACTATGTTCTTGAAAAAAATGGGTTTGTCTACCGAATACATTCAACTGGATAAAGATCAAAAAACCAGTGAAGTGATTGCTACGGAAGGAGCCAATCACGAGATGAGCTATGAGATCGTACAGCCGGTGGCTTGGGATTTTATTCGTTTCGACCGTCAAACAGCTAATTTGGTTGAAAACGCTGATTTAATGGTGTTTGGTAGTTTGGCTGCCCGCAGTGAGCTTAGCCGCGCTACACTATATGATCTGATTGCGCACGCTAAATTGAGACTTTTTGATGTTAATTTTCGTGCACCGCATTATGAACAAGCTACTATTGAATACCTACTGGACAAGGCTGACATCGTAAAACTGAACAACCATGAACTACGCGTTATTGCCTCGTGGTTTGGTGATGAAGGCGGTCAGGAACACGAGCACGTAAATCGTTTGCAGGACAAATATAAGATCGGAGAGATCATTGTAACCAAAGGTGGAGAGGGTGCTTCTTACTATACACCTATGGAGCGATATGATTTCAAAGCATATCCGGTTATTGTGAAAGATACGGTTGGTAGCGGCGACTCTTTTTTGGCTGCTTTTGTAGCGCAAAAGTTATTAGGGAAATCGACGGAAGATATATTGGATTATGCGGCTGCATTGGGGGCTTATGTTACCTCGCAGGCAGGAGCCAACCCGGATTACAAAAGCTCCGATTTAGTACGTTTTATGTGGCAGAAGCAGTTAGAGCAACTCAAATGGCAATGAGATCAAAAAATGTTATTTGATTTTACTTTTATACTGACTGGGCGAGTATCCAAATTTGGCTTTGAAAGTGGTTGAAAAATAGCTGGGGCTGGAAAAACCCACGGCGTAGGTGATTTCTGCAACATTTAAAGATTCATGTTTAAGCAGGTAAGAGGCCTTTTTTAATCTGCGCTCCAGAATATATTCATTAACGGTCATGCCGGTCAACGATTTAACTTTTCGATACAGATGCATGCGGGAAATTCCGATCAGCCGACAAATATCGTCCACACAGAATCGATCGTTACTGAGGTTTTCTTCCACCACGCCGGAAAAGTCGTTTAACAATTTTTTGTCCAACGAGCTTAATTTAACACTTTCTGTCGGGAGCTCAATATTGCTGGTAAAATGACTTTTTAATACTTTTCTGTTCTTGATTAACGCTCTAATACTCGCCGAAAGATTGCTGATCAGGAACGGTTTCGTGATGTACATGTCTACCATGGCATCCATGCCTGAAACAAGCTGCTCCGAACTTGCTTGGGCGGTAAGAAGGATGATCGGAATATGAGAGGTCTTAAGATCGTTCTTTAAGGTCCTGCATACCTCTTTACCGGATATTTCGGGTATAACATTATCGGTAATAATGAGGTCGGGTACCTTTTCTCTGGCAAGTTGAATGGCTTCGGGGCCGTTGGTGGTGTAGAATACATCGTATTCATCGCTCAGCTCTGCCACTAAATAGTTTAAAAGATCGGGGTTGTCTTCCACAATGAGTAAAGAGTGATCCTTTAAGCCACAGGATTCCGTTTGTTTGATGTCTAGCATTTCGATGTCTGAAACGATGGTATACATGGCAGATTTTTCGTCCTTCTTAAGTACCGGGTCATGAAGAACACCTTTTTCGCGTTCGCTTAAATGCTCGTTTCCCAGTGGAAGCGTAACTGTGAAAGTAGAACCCTGTTCTTTGACTGATGCTACCTGAATGTCTCCTTTGTGTTTGTGGATAATCTCTTTTGCTAAAGATAAACCGATACCGAAGCCATTGGATGGAGAATTGTCTGCCTGATAGTAGGGGTCAAAAATCAAGGCGAGATCTTTTTCATGCATCCCAATACCTGAATCTTTGATCTGAATGCTTACTTCACTTCCGCAGCGGGCTATGTAAACTTTGATGAAACCTCCGGCGTTTACAAACTTGAAGGCATTTGACAAGAGATTCAACAGGGCTTTATCAAGCATATTGACATCAAACCATACCGGTATTTCTTTTTCTGCAGGAACAAAGGACAGTTGCACTTGTCTTTTTAAAGCGTATACTTTAAAAGGTTCGATGAGATCACGGACAAAGGAGACCAAATTGTTTGGTGAGGCCTGTATTAAGTAGCCTTCTATTTCTATCTTTCTGAAATCTAACAACTGATTGACGATATTCAGCAGTTGTACCGAATTACGTTGCACCGCTTTTAACTTATCAGCAGCCAATGGCAAGAGGCGGGGATCTTTTACCATATCCTCGATGGGCGATAAGATCAGTGTTAAGGGCGTTCGCAGCTCATGGGTAATGTTGGTAAAAAAGTTTAAGCGTGCTTCTGTGCCGGCAGCGGCTTGTTTTGACATTTCAATTAACTGCTTCCGTTGGGTGTCGATTTCTATATTCTTCTTAGCTAGATTTTTATTGATTTTTCTGTTATCTCTTAGTAGAATGACTACAATGCTTCCAAAAATGAGCGACAATACGAGCAACACAATAATGGTATTGAGTACAACCTGCTGGCTTTTATAAACTAATTTCTGTTCGTCCAGTAGTTTACGTTGATTGTAAATGTCGTCTTTCTGGCTACTGATCATGGCAGCCTGCATCTTCATGACACGCACATTACTTGAGTCAATTACAATGGAACTCAATTTGTTCTCTTTTCTGAAGGGGAGGCCTTTCAAAATGTCCAGAGCTGTCCGAATGGCCTCTTTGCCGAGTGTAGGATACACCAGGGAGGCGGTAATTTTTCCGTCGTATACCATATCCAACCCTCCTCCTTCACCAAAACAGGCGTCCACGCCGACAATGGGAATATGTTTTTCAGGATAATATTTGTTAAGAATTTTTCGTGCTCCCAGCGCCATGTTATCATTATGGGCAAAAATGGCATCTATGTCCTTCAACTGCCAGTGTATCTTGCTCAAGATATTTTTGGTGGTGTCTTCCATCCAATCGCCGGATACCGTTTTGGCAATCTTTAAAGCTTTTAACTGATTAAGTGCGGCGAAGAAGCCGGTACTTCTGTCTATCGCCGGAGAGGAACCGGATAAGCCCGTGATTTCTACAACTTTCCCTTTGTTGCCAATAAGCTGCGATAGATACTGGCCCGCCATTTCGCCGATTTCCACATTATCAGCACCGATGAATGCCGTATAGCCATTTCCCTTCACTTCCCGATCTATTACAATGACAGGAATGCCACGATCCATCACTTTTTTTACGGTGGCAGTTAGGGGTTCGGCTTCGTTTGGTGAAATTATTAAAAGATCAATTCCTTTTTCAATAAGCGTATCTACCTGGGCGCGTTGCGTGGTACTGTTGCCACTGGCCTCTAAATAATGAAAATCAACTTCCGGATGAAGGCTTAGCTCAGTCAACATTTCCGCAAGCATGTTTTTTCTCCATAGATCGTTACCCGTGCATTGGGAGAATCCGATGGTAAACTTATTATGCTTTTTGTTAGTGCTGCAGGAAATTATCAACCCGAAACCCAAAAGTAAAAACACCACCACATAGGATCGATTGAAAAAAATGGTATTCATGATTTATAATTCAGTTTTAAGCCACCAATTATTGACGCTAGGTTTTGGCAAATATAAGAGATTGGATCTTTTGGGGAGAGAAAAAAGCATTTTCGCCATTTAGGTGGTTAAACACCGATGGTATAATACTTGAAAAAGATGGTACGCTGACGAAAACGTACAGTGAATAATTCATCTTTGTTTTTGTAATTATTTGATAGTCAGATGGATAATTTTTGTTATAAAAATGAAATGATTTGATCATTTGCAGCAGCTCCTTCTCTTTTTACCGGCCTACCTTGCACAGCAAATTCAACAAATCAAGATAGATCTATATTATGAAAAATCACATGGTGAAACTATGGTCGGTAGTGGTGGCTTTGGGCGGCTTTCTTTTTGGCTTCGACACTGCAGTTATTTCCGGGGCCGAAAAAGCCATTGAGCAATATTGGCAGCTCACGATTTTTGAACATGGCTTTACCATTTCGGTGGCGCTCATCGGAACCGTTATTGGATCGTTACTCGGATCCTATCCGACGGATAAATTGGGACGTAAAAAAACATTATACCTGGTGGCATTGGCCTATCTTTTTGCTTCTCTTGGAACGGCATTTACCACCAGCTGGCACCTTTTTGTACTCTTCCGTTTTATTGGTGGCTTGGGCGTAGGTGCTTCTTCGGTTACGGCACCTATTTATATATCAGAAATCGCACCGTCGGATAGGCGCGGTGCATTGGTAGGGCTGTTTCAATTTAATGTTGTATTGGGAATTTTGATCTCCTACTTGTCTAACTATTTAATCAATCAGTTAGAGGGAGAGTCATGGCGCTTAATGCTGGGCATCCAGGCCGTGCCGTCTCTCCTTTTCCTAATAGCGATTTATTTTATTCGAGAAAGCCCAAGATGGTTGCTGACGAATGGATTGCGGAGAGAAGAAGCTATAGAAACATTAAGTATTATCAACCCACTAGGTTATCAACAAGAGCTCATTGCAATTGAAAATACAGCAAAACTAAAAGCCGTTAACAAACAGCCAGCCCTCTTTGTAAAAGCGTATCGCAGGCCATTGGTATTGGCCGGGCTGTTTGCGCTCTTTAATCAATTTTCAGGCATTAATGCCATTATTTACTATGCACCACGCATTTTTGAAATGGCCGGGTTGGGTGTTCATTCTTCATTGCTTTCAACAATCGGCATTGGTATGACCAATTTTGTGTTTACGCTATTGGCTGTCCAATTGATTGATAAGGTAGGTAGACGAATGTTGATGAAAATTGGCTCCATTGGCATTATTATTTCCCTTCTACTGGTTGTTTTTTCTTTTAATAATCCGGCATCATCAGGTATGTATATTTCGCTGTACTTTATGCTTTTTATCGCCTGTTTTGCCTTCTCTCAAGGGGCCGTTATTTGGGTCTTTATTGCAGAAATTTTTCCCAATCAGGTGCGGGCAAAGGGGCAAACCTTTGGAAGTTCTATCCACTGGATTTTGGCGGCGTTGGTGACTTTTTCCTTTCCTATACTGGCAGAGGCGCTTGGAGGCATGATGACCTTTCTATTCTTTGCGATAATGATGGTGTTGCAACTGGTGTTTGTGATTTGGTGGATGCCCGAAACGAAAGGTATCAGCTTAGAAGCTATCGAGGCACAATTGGCCAATGAGCCACTGACATAACTTGTCTATTAACCATATAATAAACCGAAACTAATCTAATTAATTAACCAAATATGAAAAAGCAAGTATTGATTGCATACTGTATAAGTATGTTTTTTCTCCTTCGTGCGGCGGCGCAGGAAGTTGTAATCTCCGGAATAGTACGAGATACAAGCTCGGTTCCGCTGGAAGGAGTTACGGTGTCTATTGTTGGAAAAACCGGTTCTGTTATTACTGACAATAAGGGGATGTATCGCATTGCGGCTGCTGTTGGGCAAAGCATCTCCTTCAGTATGTTGGGAAGTGAATCGGTCCGGGTGACGATTAGAAACGGCGACCCGATCAATGTGGTCATGAAAACCAGCTTGAATGCCCTTGAGGATGTTATTGTAACGGGCTATACCTCAGAGCGCAAAAGGGACTTAACGGGTGCTGTTTCTGTTGTTAAAATGGCAGATATTGAAAATGTGCCGCTGGGCAACCCGGTAAAAGCTATGCAAGGGCGGGTTCCGGGAGTAGAGGTTGGCGCGAGCGGTGCACCGAATGGGGGTGTTACGGTGCGCATGCGAGGCCAAACCACACTGAATATTAGCAATGACCCCCTATATATTATAGATGGCGTGCCAACGCAAAGGGGATTACAGGAGATTAATCAGAACGACATCGAATCGATGCAGGTATTACGCGATGCATCGGCTGCTTCGATTTATGGATCGAGAGCGGCAGCGGGAGTGATTATTGTGACCACCAAGCGAGGTAAATCAGGCCTTCGGCGGATTGATGTAGATGCTTCACATTCCCTGCAGTTTTATAATAGTAAAATTAATACCTTGAATACCGATCAGCGCGCACGGGCTTATTGGCAGGCTGCTGTAAATGACGGACGTTTCGGCCCGTCTCGTAATAATCCGCAGGATCCTTCTACCTTAAGTTTGATTTACGATTTTGATTGGAATAAGGATTTTTCGAATCCGCAATTGAATGCGGTAATCCTGGGGCAATACGTGGATCCTGAGCAGTCGATGCACACATCGGACACCCGGTGGTTTGACGAAGTTTCGCGGGTTTCGCAGATTAAACAATATAATGTTGCTCTTTCCAATGGCGGACAGCATGGAACGTCCTTCTTCTCGTTAGGTTATTATGACAATGAGGGTATCATCAAAGGTACGCGAAGCCAGCGATTAACCTTACGTATGAACGTAGACCATGCGCTGTTTAATGGTAAACTGAAGATAGGGGAGAATCTAAACCTTTCGTATTTTAAGGACGCACAAATACCAACGGGCGACGTCACCTCGCTGGCCTTGATATTGAATCCCATTTTACCGGTTCGTACGGTTAATGGTGGTTGGGGTGGCCCCGTGGCCGGGATGGACGATCGGCAAAATCCGGTCAGATTGATCGAAGATAATAGACAGAATAACAACCACTTTGCCCGCATTTTGAGCAGTACATTTGCGGATCTTTCCGTTTTACCGGGCTTGAATTTTAGAACGGCTTTTAATGTGGATTATGCAGGTACTTTTTATCGTCATTTGCAGTTGCCATACCGGTCAGGCTTTTTAAACAGTGATGTTACGCAGGTTAATACCAATTTCGACTACAGTGGATCATTAACCTGGCAAAATATATTGACCTATGACTTGAATTCGAATGACCACCGTGTTAATTTCCTTTTGGGATCTGAAACGGTTAATAATAGGTACCAGGGATTTAATGCCAGTGCACAAGGGCTAGCTATTGCCGATCTGAACTATGCTTACTTGACGCAAGGTACGCGAAATATACTTGCCCGCGGCGATGGCAATTCGGACGCGCTACAGTCATTTTTCTTTAAAGCAAACTATAATTATCATGATCGATACTTAGCTTCTGTGACCATTCGGAGAGATGGTTCGAGTAAGTTCGGTTCGAACAATCGCTACGCGAATTTCCCCGCCGCCTCTCTGGGATGGCGCATCAGTGAAGAGGCCTTTTTTAAAGACAATGTAAATTTCATTTCGGATTTTAAACTCCGGTATAGCTGGGGGCAAACGGGTAATCAAAGCATTCCTGCATATGCTACCTATTCACTCTATCGTGCCATTTATGGAACGGACCTGACCTGGGAACCAAGCGAAGGCAGCGCTTATGACATAGGTGGACAGGGCACCGGTACGCTTCCTACCGGATATACCGCCATCCAAACCGGAAACCCGGATCTTAAATGGGAAACCACCACGCAATCTAATTTTGGAGCGGATTTTGGATTGTTCTCCAATCGGCTTATCGGTTCAGTTGAATATTATATAAAGAATACAGACGATATTTTGATCAGCCCGCCTTACTTGGGCGTAGTAGGTGAAGGGGGAAATACATGGATTAACGGTGCTTCGCTGCAAAACAAGGGCTTGGAGGCGGCGATCAGTTATAGCCAAGATTTGACCGAGGATATTCAATTGGATATTGCGGCTAATATTACCAGAAACCGTTTAAAGATAACAGCGCTTCCTAACAATGCAATTATCGGTTACCCAGGTAATGGTACAACCTACACGATTATCGGACACTCGCCAAATACGCACTTCGGTTGGGTGGCTGATGGCTTGTTCACGACGCAAGAGGAAGTTGATAACAGCCCGGAACAGCCGGGAAAGGCACTTGGTCGCATCCGTTACCTTGACCTTGATCAGAATGGACGGATTGATAATAACGACCAGCAGTACTTAGGTACCTCGGATCCTGATTTTACTTACGGCTTGAATTTAACCCTAAGCTATAAGCGATTCAATATTGCCGTTTTCTTTCAGGGCGTACAGGGAGGAGTCGTAAATAATAGCTATAAAAATCTGACAGATTTTACTTCGCTGGCACCGGGATCAAATTGGGGCAGCCGCGTAATGGATGCTTGGACCCCTGAGAACGCCGGGGCAAGTGTTCCTGCCTTAACTTTGGTCAATACGAATAATGAGAACAGATTTTCAACCTATTTTTTAGAGCCTAGAAGTTATTTCAAATTACGGAACATTGAAATCGGATATGATCTGAAGGATGCTTTTGAAAGGTTTAATGTAACGCGGGCACGTGTATACATGCAGGCATCTAACTTGCTACGTTGGAAGAACCGGGCCTATACAGCTCCAGATCCTGAAAATCCGGGGAACGCCTATCCGATACCGGTAATTGCAACAGTGGGTTTTAATCTATCCTTCTAATATATTTTCCATCATCATCTGATTTAAAAATACTAGCAAATGAAAAATTTACCTGTCATAATATTGGTTGTGTATGCCATCTTGTTTTTTGGCTGCTCGAAAAATTTGGAAAAACTGCCGCAAGGCGTCGTGTTTAATGAAAATCTGAAAACACCCGAAAATGTGGAGGCGATGGTAATCAGTGCTTACTCAGCCTTGGGTAATGATCATTGGAGTACACCTTATACAACGATGTGGGCCTACGGAAGTGTGCGGGGCGGAGACGCTTACAAGGGCGGGGGCGGAACGGGCGACCAGAACGACGTGCACGCTTACGAATTGTTTTCAATCAATCGGGTAGACCTCGGAGAAAGTGATGGTACTTGGTTCCGTTTGTATGTGGGCGTGGCGAGATGTAATGCAGCCTTAGCGCTGCTGAATGAAATAGGTGATGACATATTCCCACAGAAGTTAATGCGCATTGCTGAAGTACGTTTCCTTCGGGCACACTTTTATTTTCTATTAAAAATTCTTTTTAAACGAGTACCTTACATCGACGAAAGTGTTGAAAAATCAGCCTATCAAACTATCGGGAATGATCTGTACAGTAACGATGAACTATGGACAAAAATAGCAGAAGATTTTCGCTTTGCTACACAGCATTTACCGCTGGCGCAGGCAGAGTCATCGCGTATTACAAAGGGGGCTGCCCAATCTTACCTAGCAAAAACATTGCTTTACCAAAGTTATGTGCAGGATGATCAGCATAATGTGTTATCAAAAGACCAAGCGAAATTGAATGAAGTAGTAGCGTATTGCGACAGTGTGATCAATTCGGGAAGATATCGCCTTTCTGAAGATTTTGCGGAAAATTTTCTTTCCGAATATGAAAATGGTCCAGAGACGGTATTTGCCATCGTTTTCTCAAAAAGCGACGGCACACCACAAGGACGGATTAATGCCGGTGTGGGAACCAATTATCCTATGAACCAGGAATATGGTTGCTGTGGATTTCATCAGCCGAGTTCTAATCTGGTGAACGCATTTAAAACGAATGCTGACGGATTGCCGCTGCTGGATGACTATAATGCCCATGATGTTGTTCCTACCGGAGATTTTAAAATGCAAAGCTTCGATACGCGTTTGGATCATACTGTGGCCATTCCCGGACATCCCTATAAATACCAAAAAGATCTGGTGTTTCAGGCTTCATGGAATCGTGACAATGCCACTTATGGCAACTTTATGAGTATGAAAGAAACGGTTGCTTATACCGATCCGACTTTTATGAAATATCCACCTTTTATGTCGAGCGCTAAAGATTGGCCGGTGATTAGGTATGCGGATGTGTTACTCATAAAAGCGGAAGCTTTAATTGAACTGGGACGTGAACAAGAGGCACTGCCACTAATTAATTTGATTAGGCAACGCGCGCAGAAAAGTGCGGCACGATTGACACAGGCAGATGGTAGGCCTACTTCCAGTTACTTTATCGATACTTATCAGCCAGGAGTGAATTGCGTTTGGACCAATGAATTTGCGCGTAAAGCGCTGCGTTTTGAACGCAGATTGGAATTTGCTATGGAAGGTTATCGCTTTTTTGACCTCGTTCGGTGGGGTATTGCGGCCGAGTTTATTAATGATTATTTTTCTGCTGAGCAAAGAAGAACACCCCATTTGGCGGGCGCCGCTTTCAAGAAAAACAGAGATGAGTATTTACCGATCCCACAGAATCAAATTAACTTTAGTCAGGGTTTATACGTGCAGAACTTCGGCTGGTAATTAAATTCCTCTATAAAATACGTCATTCATGGCATATAAAATGAATTTATCTAAGTTTGAAAAAGGGAACCAATAAATAAATCAAATGAAAACTAAAATTCTTTTACTGATTTGTGCAACCATTGGTTTTGCAGTCCGTTACGGCCATTGTCAGGAAGTGGTCAATACGGAGAAGTTATTGCAAGAGATGCGTGAGGTTGAGGAGGTTGCTCGCTATCCTGAACCTGCATATACATTAAAACAAGTAAGCAGTTATGACAGAAGATCCACCGTGCGCAATAGGGCGGGATGGTTTGCAAATAGTGATTTTAATCAGTTTATCCGTCGGGAAGAGCATGAAGGACGAGAAGAGCATGTGATGATGGACGCTGAAGGCCCAGGTGCAATTGTCCGTTTTTGGCTCACCTGTTTGGAAAAACCCGGAACGATGCGTTTTTATTTTGATCATGAAAAGGAAGCTAGGATTACGGTTCCCGGGTTTGATTTATTGAAGGCAGGATTGGGGTTGGGGCCGGCATTGTTGAACCCGCATACGAATTATGATCCGCGGGGAAAGGGAGGGAATACGTTATATTTACCTTTGGTTTATGCGAAGCATTGCAAAATAACATGGGAGTTTGCTGATAGTGCAAGTAAAAAGAAGCCTCATTATTATCAGATCAACTACCGAACATATCCAAAAAATATAAAAGCCGAAACGTTTTCCTTTGAGCAGTTACGACGATTAAAAAAAGAAATTGATAATACAGAAAGTGTCCTTTGGAACCCATCGGCAAATTTTAGCGTAACGGATTCTATCTCAAAAAAATTGAACCCTGCGGAGGAATGTGCGCTGAATTTAAGGGATGCTCATAAGGCTATTCGTCTGCTTAAAATCCAAATGAGTAAGTTAAACCGCGATCAGGAGGCGCTCTGGAGGAACGTGGTATTGAAAATATCCTTTGATGGCAAGGAAACGGTATTGTGCCCCTTGGGTGATTTTATAGGTAGCGGCTATGGGGGGAGCGATATAGCAAGTTGGTATAGAACGCTCGCAAATAAACAAACGCTCGTCTCACGATGGGTGATGCCTTTTCAGAAGTCGGCAGTGATACGCTTAATCAATAACAATAATTTTCCTGTCGAATTAAGTCTTTCAGTTGGAACGGATGATTTTAAATGGGATGAACGAGCAATGTATTTTCATGCCTTCACAAAAATGGAAGAACACGTATGGGACGCTAAGTGGGATTATGATGCGGAGAAGAACCCCAAAGGGGATGCCCGCGCACCGATTGACTGGAATTTCATTGCGATCAAGGGTAAAGGGGTATATGTTGGTAATACCTTAGCGACGCTGAATCATATGAATTCATGGTACGGGGAAGGGGATGCTAAAGCTTATGTCGACGGGGAAGCTTTTCCGTCTGAATTTGGTACAGGATTGGAGGATTATTACAACACCTCATGGGCGCCGGTGGTTATTTACCAAACACCTTTTGCCAATGCAACACGGGCGGATCATACTTCGTCAACAGGACATAATACATTTACCCGGACGCGCATACTGGATGCCATACCTTTTAGTAAGCAATTTTCATTTGATATGGAAATGCTCAGCTGGGATAGTGGTTATGTGGATATTGCGGCAACAACCTATTGGTATGCCAGGCCTTGATGTACGGGCGATGATAATAAGAAGCAATAAATAAAGAATGACTAGCCTTTGGCTCGACTTAATAAATGATAAAAAAACAAACAGATGAGAACTTTTGCGATCAAATTTTTAACAATTGCCCTGCTGTCGATTAACTATCTTCCATTAAGTGCAGGTGAGATTGAAATCAAAATCAATAAGAAATACCTTAACTTTCCGGTATCACATAAGGAAGAGCGCCGGAAGATGACTTTCAGTGTGGATGGTAAAGCTGATCTTTCGGTGGTTATTAGACTGACTAAAGCTACACCTGATTATTGGGTTTTTAAAGATGTTTCGGATTTGCGAGGAAAAACATTGAAGATAAGCTATGAGGGTGATGAGGCAGGACTGGCGAAAATTTATCAGAATGATAAACTGGCTGGACAAGATAGCCTTTATAAAGAGAAAAATCGGCCACAGTTTCATTTTACGACCCGCAGGGGATGGATCAATGATCCGAATGGTTTACTTTTTTATGAAGGGGAGTATCATTTGTTTTACCAGCATAATCCTTATGAGAATGAATGGGAGAATATGCACTGGGGGCATGCAGTGAGTAAAGATTTGGTACACTGGACGGAGTTGCCGGATGCACTTTATCCGGATGAGCTGGGAACGATGTTTTCAGGTTCGGCTGTAATCGATTATAACAATACAGCTGGTTATAATAAAGGTAAAACGCCCGCTATGGTAGCTGCTTATACGGCAGCCGGGCCGGATAAGCAGGTGCAGTGTATTGCCTACAGCCTCGATAAAGGGCGGACGTTTACAAAATACGAATCGAATCCAATCATTGATTCCAAAGCGAAGTGGAATAGCCCGGACACGCGCGATCCGAAGGTGTTTTGGTACAAACCGGGAAAACACTGGGTAATGGTGCTTAACGAGCGGGATGGTCATTCTATCTATACCTCTAACGATTTGAAAAAGTGGAACTACGAAAGTCATGTTACCGGTTTTTGGGAGTGCCCCGAACTTTTCGAACTGCCGGTAGATGGGGATATCAATAATACCAAATGGGTGATGTATGGTGCTTCGGGTACTTATATGCTGGGGTCTTTTGATGGGAAAGTGTTTAAGCCGGAAGCTGGTAAATATGTCTATACAACAGGATCAGTTTATGCGGCACAAACCTTTACGGATATGCCGGACGGACGACGTGTGCAAATTGGCTGGGGACAAATAACACATCCCGGTATGCCTTTTAGAGGGATGATGCAATTGCCAACGGAGCTAACGCTGCGCAATACGAAAGAGGGCCCCCGCCTTTTTAGTCGGCCCGTTAAAGAAACAGAACAGCTTTTTACATCGGTTCGGAAGGAAACGAACTTAACAACCGAACGTGCTAATCAATTGCTTGCACCATATTCGGAGGCGGATGGCTTGCGGGTGAAGACGACCATTAAATTGTCTCATGCCACTAGTGCCGGGCTTAATCTTTTTGGGCAACGAATTGTAGATTATGATTTGAATTATAATAAACTGAATGGTCTGTTTTATTCGCCGAACGATCCAACCAGTATGGAAATTTCGGCCGATATTTACATCGATAAAACCAGCGTTGAAGTATTTATTGATGGCGGTGCCTACTCTTATTCCATGCCTAGAAAAGCGGAAGACAATAATAAAGAAGGCTTCCATTTCTGGGGAAATAATATTGAGGTAACTGATTTGGAGATCTTAAACGTTCGATCTATCTGGAATTAGGGATGATGTTTGTGACCTGCTAGTAGTGCTAAGTAGTTCAGTCGGTAAGTAGTAAAATAGCGCTAATAACGTGGCTGCGGCACCACTGAAAACCAAAAATAGGGAATTAGTAATGCCTGCCGACAGGCATTACTAATTCCCTTAATACTTAAATATAAATGTCGCTTTATTCCGGGCCTTGGTATTCGGGTTCTACATAGCCACCGGGAACGTAGCGGGATTTATCATTGGTATGCCAGGCGTATACGCCTTGTATCATAATCCCGATTGTATATACGTAATCATAGGCAAGTTCCTGCCACCGCCCGAAATTTGGTAAGTGCTCGTGTAGTATCTTAAACTCGTTTAGAAGCTTATCATGATAATCCAGGGCCATCTTATAGGCTTCTTCCCATGATACGTTATTTTCATTGTGTATAACTTTTACGATATTGATGACATCACCTTTCCGACTCAACTCCTTCGGTAATGAGATTATGTCGTTATGCACGCCGATCATAAGGGCTGCCAAGGTGTGCAAGCTCAAAATATGGGGATGTTCTAACACCTCATCGGGCAAATTGCGAAAATCTTTTTGCATGGCTACATATTTACAAAAAGGTAAACCGCCACTGGTATCTTCGCGAAGTACCAAATAGACTGGGAATGGGGGCATAGTATCGGCCTTCATATAGCGTTTTTCATCCTGATAACCGATTAACAGGGTATGAATACTAGCTATGAATTTATCATACAGCCGCTGTGGCATGCCACATTTAATGGCCCGTTGCCTTATTAAGTAGAACTGACGGAATATGCCGAAGTCTGTAGGCTCTTCTTTCTCTTGTCCACTGAGTATGGCCATACTCCGTTGTCTTATACGACACATTTCTTCGTGGCTACAATGGTCAAAATAATCATCCATCATGGCTCCATTGGCTGCGAAACTTGCGATCGGAAATAGCTCATCCAGCGTTTTTAAGAAGGGTAAACCACGGGCTGCTATATCTGTCAGCACATGCTTTTTGTGTGTTTCGCGTGCTTTCTCGGAATGAAAGGTATAATCTGTATCGATCCAATTATAATATATTTCCCGCATCTCTTGTGCAAAGGGAGAAATTAGATTAGGGAAAGGATATTCAGGACGTTGCATGTTTTGGAATAATGCGTAGAATTCTTGTTCCTTTGTCATTGTGTCGAGTTTTTAACGATTTAAACATGCCGCAACTGCTCTGTTAACAGCACGATTACTATTCCATAAAGAAACTAACGTTTATAATATTAAATAAATATAATTATCTATTTATTAAAAAAGGAAAGTTCATTCTGTTCATTTTGTTCGATGTCAGTGAAAGCCGTTGGTTGAGTAGCTAAGTAGTTGAGTTGTTGAGTGGTTAAGTAGTTGAGTTGTTGAGTAGCTAAGTTGTTAAGTAGTTGAGTGGTTAAGTTGTTGAGTGGTTAAGTAGTTGAGTAGTTAAGTGGTTGAGTTGTCGAGTGGTTAAGTAGTTGAGTTGTCGTTGCAAGTGATGAAATCACACGGGGCTCTCGCGGGTGGTACAAAACGGCCTTCTAGGGTGAGCGTAAAGAAAATTCAATTAGAAGGGTAGAAAAAACGTTATGCGAAGAAGTGGAGGGAAAGAAATGAGGATTGGGGCGGCTCCGCAGAACGGCGCGGGGCAATTGAATTTTTAGCGAAACCTAGACAGCCTTGACTTTTGGTTCTTTTTGTCAAGAAAAAGAACAACAAATAATATTAATTAGAAATAATCATGAAATCCTTAGAAGGAAAGCCGACATCCGAAAGCTGATACAAATGATGAGTGATGAATTTCAGTTGTGAGGATAGTTAACTAGTTGAGTAGTTAAGTGGTTAAGTTGTTGAGTGGTTAAGTAGTTGAGTAGTTAAGTGGTTAAGTAGTTGAGTAGTTAAGTGGTTAAGTAGTTGAGTAGTTAAGTGGTTAAGTAGTTGAGTTGTTGAGTGGTTAAGTTGTTGAGTTGTCGAGTGGTTAAGTAGTTGAGTAGCTAAGTGGTTGAGTCGTGAGTTGTCGTTGCAAGTGATGAAATCACACGGGGCTCTCGCGGGTGGTACAAAACGGCCTTCTAGGGTGAGCGTAAAGAAAATTCAATTAGAAGGGTAGAAAAAACGTTATGCGAAGAAGTGGAGGGAAAGAAATGAGGATTGGGGCGGCTCCGCAGAACGGCGCGGGGCAATTGAATTTTTAGCGAAACCTAGACAGCCTTGACTTTTGGTTCTTTTTGTCAAGAAAAAGAACAACAAATAATATTAATTAGAAATAATCATGAAATCCTTAGAAGGAAAGCCGACATCCGAAAGCTGATACAAATGATGAGTGATGAATTTCAGTTGTGAGGATAGTTAACTAGTTGAGTAGTTAAGTGGTTAAGTTGTTGAGTGGTTAAGTAGTTGAGTAGTTAAGTGGTTAAGTAGTTGAGTAGTTAAGTGGTTAAGTAGTTGAGTAGTTAAGTGGTTAAGTAGTTGAGTTGTTGAGTGGTTAAGTTGTTGAGTTGTCGAGTGGTTAAGTAGTTGAGTAGCTAAGTGGTTGAGTCGTGAGTTGTCGTTGCAAGTGATGAAATCACACGGGGCTCTCGCGGGTGGTACAAAACGGCCTTCTAGGGTGAGCGTAAAGAAAATTCAATTAGAAGGGTAGAAAAAACGTTATGCGAAGAAGTGGAGGGAAAGAAATGAGGATTGGGGCGGCTCCGCAGAACGGCGCGGGGCAATTGAATTTTTAGCGAAACCTAGACAGCCTTGACTTCTGGTTCTTTTTGTCAAGAAAAAGAACAACAAATAATATTAATTAAAAATAATCATGAAATCCTTAGAAGGAAAGCCGACATTCGAAAGCTGATACAAATGATGAGTGATGAATTTCAGTTGTGAGGATAGTTAACTAGTTGAGTAGTTAAGTGGTTAAGTTGTTGAGTGGTTAAGTAGTTGAGTTGTTGAGTGGTTAAGTAGTTGAGTAGTTAAGTAGTTGAGTTGTTAAGTAGTTGAGTTGTCGAGTCGTTAAGTAGTTGAGTTGTCGAGTGGCTAAGTAGTTGAGTTGTCGAGTCGTTAAGTAGTTGAGTAGTTAACTAGTTGAGTGGTTAAGTAGTTGAGTTGTTGAGTGGTTAAGTAGTTGAGTTGTTGAGTGGTTAAGTAGTTGAGTTGTTGAGTGGTTAAGTAGTTGAGTTGTCGAGTGGTTAAGTAGTTGAGTTGTCGAGTGGTTAAATAGTTGAGTTGTAAAAATAATGACAAAAACAGTTACAGCAGCGTCAAGCTACCGGCAGGCTAACGAAAGCTGAAAGCCGACATCCGAAAGCTGCTAGCACTATTTGCATCTTAAAAATATTTATCGTAATATTGCAATAAATAATAAGATCATGGGCGTTACCAGAACAGAAATATTTACGGAAGAGCAGAACAGAATAGCTGTTCTTTTGAAAGCAATGGCCCATCCCGCCCGTATTGCCATCTTGCAATACATCATGGCTTCAAAGACTTGTATCAATGGGGATCTGGTGGAAGAGCTGGGTTTGGCGCAAGCAACTATATCGCAGCATTTAAAAGAACTTAAAACAGCGGGATTGATACAGGGTACCATTGAAGGGGTCAGTGTCTGCTATTGCATTCACCCTGAAAATTGGCAGCTGCTGAAAGAAACAGTAGGCGCTTTTTTAAATGGATACGTGCCGAACAACGAGTGCTGTTAAAAAAATTTAACCTAATATATCGTTAAATTGCAATATTATGAATACGACGGAACTAATGACTTGGGGCGATTTCAAATCCCAATTGACAAGGAATGTAGAGGCTATTTTACAATTTCAGTACGCCGAAGATAAATGGGTGGATGCCTCATACCATATCACCGAGATTAAACAAGCGCCTATTACTTCGGTTGATTGTGGAGGTGTGATGAATGCCTGGACGGAGATTATTGTGCAGCTTTGGGAGCCGGCTTCGGACGGTTCGGAAAGGGCCATGAAGGTGGGTAAAGCCTTGTCGATTATTGAATTGGTAGAGAAGTCCCTTCCTTTAAATCCTGGCGGTATTGTTAAGATTGAATTTGGTAATTCGGAATTTGATACCCGTCAACTATTTCCGGGGAACTTGATTTTGAAAGGTGAAAACCTCGTAGTTGACCTTATTCCGGATGCTACGCAATGCAAAGCGATTGGGCGTGGTGGTAGTTGTGGTCCGAAGGATCAGAACGAGACATGCTGTGCGCCCGCTCAGGAAGAAGAAAGCCAAAATAGGATGGTCAATCTAGCGACTATCCAAAGTTGTACCCCCGGTTCCGGATGCTGCTAAAACAAATTAACTAATGGAAATTAGTATCATTACTGAAACAGACTGGCCCGCAGTGCGCGCTATTTATCTACAGGGAATAGCAACTGGCCAGGCAACTTTTCAAACAGAAGCACCAAGTTGGGAGGATTGGGATCGATCGCATCTCAGGCATTCTCGTTTTTTAGCAAGCGTTGATGGGAGCGTTGCGGGATGGGCGGCTCTTTCTCCGGTTTCAAGTCGTTGCGTTTATGCCGGTGTGGCGGAAGTAAGTGTATACGTACATGAAGATTACCGTGGAAAAGGTGTGGGTGATTTGTTGATGAATACACTCATAGAAAGTAGCGAAGCGCAAGGTCTCTGGACTCTTCAGTCCGGTATTTTCCCGGAAAATGAGGCAAGTATTCGCCTACATGAAAAGCATGGCTTTCGGAAATTGGGCTATCGGGAAAAGGTTGGTAAACACGAGAATACGTGGCGCAATACGATATTAATGGAACGTCGGAGTAAGACGGTAGGAATTGACTAAATAAAACAAAAAGAACAATGAAGAAAATTTTGGTATTATGTACCGGCAATAGCTGCCGCAGTCAGTTGGCAGAAGGTTATTTACGGCATTTTGCGCAAGGAAAGGCTGAGGTATACAGCGCGGGAATTGAAACGCACGGCGTTAATCCGAAAGCGATACAGGTCATGAAAGAGGACGGTATCGACATCTCCGGGCACACCTCCAATCATGTAGATGAATACAGCCATATTGATTTCGATTATGTCATCACCGTGTGTGACAATGCAAAGGAAAGCTGTCCTTACTTCCCTACCAAAGCGAAGCAGTTTCATCACAATTTTCCCGATCCGGCAAAGGCGGTGGGCACTTCAGAAGAAATCCTGAACGAGTTTCGGGCGGTCAGGGATCTGGTTAAAGCCTATATGAAGGATTTTATCGATGAACATGTTAATAACGAACGATATGTCAGCGAATAATTGCGCACCGATTGCCGGCCGTAAACAGTTAAGCTTTCTTGATCGTTATCTGACTTTATGGATTTTTCTCGCCATGGCCATAGGTGTTGGAATGGGTTATTTTATTCCGTCTACAGCGGCTTTTATTAATTCGTACTCGAGTGGCACAACAAACATTCCCTTGGCGATCGGCTTGATATTAATGATGTATCCGCCTTTGGCAAAGGTGAAGTATGAAAACTTAGGGAACGTATTTAAAGATGTAAAGGTGCTCAGCGTCTCGCTGATTCTAAATTGGCTAATAGGCCCGCTACTGATGTTCTTTTTAGCCGTCACGTTTTTAAGAGATTATCCCGAATATATGATTGGCTTGATCTTGATCGGTTTGGCGCGTTGTATTGCTATGGTGGTGGTTTGGAATGAACTTGCTGAAGGAAACCGAGAATATGCAGCGGGGCTAATTGCGCTTAACAGTATATTTCAGGTACTGTTCTATAGCGTATTCGCTTATATTTTTATTACGGTACTCCCTCCTTTATTCGGAATTGAAGGGGCAGAAGTACACATTACCATCAGCGAAATAGCCAAAAGCGTAGGTATTTATCTGGGGATTCCTTTTGCCATGGGACTGATCAGTCGCTACGGGCTGATTGCTATGAAAGGAGAGCAATGGTTTCAGGAAAAGTTTCTGCCTTTTATATCACCTATTACGCTGATTGCCTTGTTATTTACCATCGTGGTCATGTTCAGTCTAAAAGGCGAATTGATTGTGCAGATTCCGATGGATGTGGTTCGGATAGCCCTTCCTTTGGTTATTTATTTTACTTTTATGTTCATTTTCAGTTTCATGATCGGCAAACGTTTCGGAGCGGATTATTCAAAAAACACGTCGATCGCTTTTACAGCAACCGGAAATAATTTTGAGCTGGCTATTGCTGTAGCGATTGGGGTGTTCGGGATCAATTCGGGCCAAGCCTTTGCGGGAGTTATCGGCCCCTTGGTAGAGGTCCCCGCATTGATTGCCCTGGTTAATCTCGCATTTTGGTTTAGAAGGAAATATTATTGAGTTTTAGTTGAGTTGTTGAGTCGTTGAGTAGTTAAGTAGTTGCGTAGGCTTTTCGTAAGTGATGAGTGAATTGTGGAATAGTTGATAGTGAGTGGGGAATAGTTAATCGTTAACAGTGAGTAGGGAATAGTTACTAGGAGCTTTATGGGGCGTAAGACATGTTCTCAACTAACAAGTTCCCTTGTTCACTGAGGCAGTTGGATGGAGAGGATGAGTATATGAATGTGAACGTTGAGTAGCGGGGTACCTGCCTACCGCTGGGCAGGCTAATGAAAGCCGACGGCTGGCAGCCGAAAGCAGATCGCCGAAATTTATTTTATATTCTTTAGTTTGCAGTTTAGAAAGGGTATGAATACATTATTTGTGAAAAATATGGTCTGTAACCGTTGTATTATGGTGGTACAGCATGAACTGGATAAACTTGGCATCGCCGCTAAAAGCGTCAAATTGGGTGAGGTTAGTCTTACTGATGAATTATCGGTTGAACAGAAAGATGCATTAAAGCAGGCTTTGAATCCCTTAGGCTTTGAGTTAATTGACGACAAAAAAAGCCGCACCATTGAGAAGATAAAGAATATAATTATTGATTTGGTTCATCACAGGGATAATGATGCTAAAACGAATCTTTCAGATGTGCTAAGCGACAGATTGAACCATGATTATAATTACTTGTCTAACTTGTTTTCTGAAGTAGAAGGGACGACGATCGAAAAGTATTTTATTGCGCAAAAAATAGAAAAAGTAAAGGAGCTGCTGGTATATGATGAACTGTCGTTGAGCGAGATTGCTTACCGTCTGAATTATTCGAGTGTTGCCTATTTAAGTAATCAGTTCAAAAAAGTAACCGGACTTTCCCCAAGCCATTTTAAACAAATACGCGAGGATAAAAGAAAGCCTTTGGATAAAGTGTAATAATAGACTCTCCACTCCTTCAATTTAACAATCATTGCCGAAATTCCATAAGAAATAATGCGCCTCAGGGCTTGATGAACGATTTTTTTTAAGCCGATGGCTACCTGTGCAGCAAGGATATGACGTTGCCACTAATAACTTGGAATAACATCGAGAAACTAACAGTAAATCTCATAAATCAAACAAGAAATTGTACAACAAGGGGCATCAACATTGTACCGAAATTTGGCGTATTAAATAACACTAAATTTTAAAACAATGGAGAACAAAGAATATCAATTCAAAACCAATCTTAACTGTGGCGGATGTGTATCAAAAGTTCAACCGGATTTAGATAGTGCAGACGGTATCTGTCACTGGCATGTTGATACAGATAATGCAGACAAAATCCTTACCGTCAGTTCGAAGGGCATTACAAAGGATGAGGTAGTCGCGATCATCCAACGCAAGGGTTTCAAAGCCGAGCCGATAGCCTAACGATTTCGAAAGTAGTTTGAATGAGTAGAAATAGTTAAGTAGTTAAGTAGGAAAGTAGTTTTACCAGCAACCTTCGAGAATGTCCGGCCGTTAAGAGCCGGACATTCTTTTTTAATCGAACCAAACGTCGTTATCTAAAAGAAGCGAAGGGAAACTATTGTTCCGAGAGTGTTTTAACGGTTTCCAGTCCTTCGGTAAACCCTTTGCTCATCATATCCACCCATTCTTCTCCCACTTGTACGGACGCTTTCAGTGTAGTGAAGCCGTTGGTTTCAGAAAGGTGATATTCTTCTAATGAGCCTGCCCAGCTTTTAACCTGCTCGCTGGTGGTGTCTTCTTTACCATCCATTATTTCTCCAACGTGCTCGAATACCACGTCGTAGGGTTCGTTTTTACTTTTAATGGTACTTACCATGCCGTTGCCATTGTTATCTAGGAAAAGTGTTCTACCACCTACCTGCCAATCGCTTTGCATGCGGGAACCGCCATTTGGATTAAAAGCGTTTGTCCATTTTGAATAGGTGTCGTCGTTCCAAAGTACATCCCAAACTTTTTGGGCGGGTGCTTTAATTTCTTTTGTGAATTCTAATGTTCTCATAAGTTTATTTTTATTTTATTTCAGACCCATTTTATTAATAACAAAACTATCGAAAAATTGAAAGAGATATTAGGGTATAAACGTCAAATTGTGAGGGGGATTGCGACTTATTGCAGGTGCCGGAGTTGTTGAGTAGCTCAGTGGTTGAGTTCTAGAATTGTCGTAATAGCAGTAGCGCCTACATACGGGCAGGCTAACCAAAGCTGACTGCCGATATCCGAAATCCATAATTAGCCAATGAGCCGATTAGCCAATTTGATGATGGGGCTGGCACTGCCTAAAGCCGAAAGCTGACTGCTGAAAGCTAATTTCTAAAACCTATTAACTAACCTTACTCCTCTTTTATTGCTTTAATTGGATTGCCGGTAGCGGCGATGAAGCTACGGATAAAAACAGTAGTCCCGGCAATAAAGAGCGTAACCAGCAAGCCGACCATAAAATGTAACGGGCTTATTTTAATCTGATAGGCAAATTCTTGTAGCCAACTGTGCATAGCGTACCAGGCAATGGGTACGGCTATTACGAAGGAGATGCCGATCAATATGACAAAGTCTTTTAAGAAGAGCAGCACAATATTGTTTACTGATGCACCCAATACTTTGCGGACACCAATCTCTTTTACACGTTGAACGGCCATTAATGACACCAATCCGAGCAGCCCTACGCAGCTGATAAGAATGGCAATAAACGTAAACACTTTAAAGGTATTATAGAGTGTTTGCTCGCGTTCATATAATCTTGCAAGCTTATTATCAATGAATTCATAATTGAATAAAGATTCGGGATTGAGCACTGACCATTCTTTGTTGATGGACGCGATGGTCTGTTTGATGTGGTTCGATTGAAGCTTCACACTTGCTTGCTGAAATCTTTCAGGATTGTAATAAAGAAAGCAAGCCCTGATTTTTTTGTGCTTGGATTCGCTTTGAAAATCGGCCGCCACGCCCTGGATTTCTGCCCTACGATCGCCTACTGTTATCTGTTGTCCCAACGCATCATTATAATTTTGTATTCCTAATCGGTTTACAAGGGTTTTATTGACGACAATTCTCAAAATACTGTCCTGCGGCATAATGCTCTTGGTAATAGGTAATCCAGCCAACATTTTTAGTCCAAACATGGAAAAATAATTTTCATCTACCACCTTCATTTCGGTTACATCTACTTCTTGCATGCCTAAATTCGGCGCAGAAAAAGGCATATAATTATTGTTGTAAGCCGGCGCAACGGAAGCAAAACTAAAGTCTTTAACACCGGGTTGGTTTGAAAGTAGCTGACGCAATCCCTCGGGGTTTTTTCCCATATCAAAAGTGATAATGGATTCTTTATCAAAACCAATGTCTTTATTAAGAAAGAAATCCATCTGCTTGGCTACAATAAAGGTGCTTATAATGAGCAATTGAGTTACCAAAAACTGAATACCGATCAGTCCTCTTTTTAAGATGGTAGTTCCTTTAACGGCAGTTGAGAAAGACGACTTTAAAATCTGCAATTGATTGAAACGCGACTGGATCAAGGCGGGGTATACGCCGGAGATCAAAATCGCGAATAGTGAAATAATAAAAAGGCCAATAAGAACATCTATGTGTAAAAGCTGATTGGCGTTGATACGGGTACCAAAGAATCCTTCCGTATAAGGGATAAATAACAATAGACAACCTATTGCCAGTCCTAATGCAATGATCACTTGAATGACTATTTCTGAGAGCGCACTTTTAATAATCTGAATGGGCTTGGCACCGATTACTTTTCGGATGCCCACATCTTTGGAGCGTTTTAAAGCAAAAGCGGTAGCCATATTTACAAAATTAATGCAGGCGATTACTAAAATGAATAAACCAACTGCTGCTAAACCGTATATGCTTTTTTTAGACCGCGGCATACTGGTCTGGTTGAGATATCGTTGATCGTAATGTATATCGGTTAATGGTTGTAACAATAGCGTAGCTTTTTCTTTTTCAACGGCTTCGCGCCAATTTTTTTTAATAAAGGCCGGAAGCCTTTGTTCAACAGTGGCGGCGGATAGTTTTTCAGGTAAAGTAACGTATAGGTATCCTCCTTGTATCGACCAAAAATTGCTCGTTTCATCATGGAATGTTGCCCAAGAGACCAATGATTTAAAGGTTAAATGGGTATTACCGGGTAGGTCTTTAATAAGACCGGTTACCTTCAGTTCCCAATCGTTATCCATACGGATGGTCTGCCCGATAGGGTTCTGATCTCCGAAATATTGTTTTGCGGTGCTCTCGGTAAGTACAATCGTATTCGGTGCTTCCAAGGCTGAATTGGGATCACCTGCCAACCAAACTAAATCAAATATCTTGGCAAATTCATTATCGGCAGCGGCAACGTCTTTTAGGATAAAACGTTCGTGATTGATCTCGATCATACTTTCTCGCCAATAATAGTATTGTGAAACGTGTTCCAGCTCAGGAAAATCATTTCTGAGGGCGGGTGCAACGGCAAATGAAACACTTGGATTATAATCCAAACCCAACGACGTAACCCGGTATGTTCTGGCTGCTTGCTTATGATATTGATCATAACTAAGCTCATTCCGAACAATGAGAAAGATTAATATGCAAGAGGCAAGCCCTAAGGCCAAGCCGAAAATATTAATGGCAGCATAAGATTTATAACGAGCTATGGATCGTATCGCTATCCGAAAATAATGTCTGAACATATCGTAATAAATTGGATTGCTAAAATCAGCTCAAATAGGAAGCCATTTTATATAAACGATTGTAAGGCGATTCAAAGGCCATTTTATGCTGAAACGCTGTACGAATATGAACACTTGTTGTTCGGTTTTGTTAATAGGACGGTGGTTAAGTGGTGGGTAGGACTTTCCGGCAAGCAATTAAGTGAGACTCGAGAAAAACAATTAGGTTTTTAAATGGTAAATAAAAGGGGGAATGTAAAACGGAATAAACATTATGAAAACATGGATTAAGGAAGGTGCTTTTCACCTGAAAGAAAAACTAGGGCTAGGTGGTGTCGCTATCGGTACAGCGTTTGAAAAAATAAGCCATGACCAAGCGCAGGAAGTTTTAGCAAAGGCTTGGGACGTAGGTATACGTTACTACGATACTTCGCCTTGGTATGGGCTCACTAAAAGTGAGCGGGCTTTCGGAACGTTCTTAGGGGATAAAGTACGGGAAGATTTCGTTTTTTCTACTAAAGTAGGTCGGCTTTTCCGCGAGGTCCCTGAAAAGCAAGTTCCACCTACCATGTGGCAAGATCCTTTGCCCTATGATTTTGAACATAACTATACTGCGGACGCAGTGAAGCGATCGCTGGACGATAGTTTGAAACGCACAGGATTAGATCGGATTGACATCGTTTTCGTGCATGATTTATCAGAAGATCAGGTGGGCGATCGATATCCTTATTTCCTGAAACAGGCGACAGAGGGCGCCTTCAAGGTGTTAAGCGATTATCGGGATCAGGGCATTATTAATGCTTGGGGTATGGGCGTTAATCAGATAGAGCCCATTCTTGATTGCATCGAGCGGGCCGATCCGGATATCTGCTTATCAGCCACGCAATATTCTATTCTGGCACATGAAGACGCCGTTGACCGCCTTTTGCCTGCCGTAAGAAAGGCCGGGGTACAACTGGTATCGGGTGCGGGCTATAATTCCGGATTTATAGCTGGACGCGATCGTTATAATTATAAAGAAGTTATTCCAAAAGGCTTCCGAGAAAAAAGGGATCGCATTGATGCGATTGCCAGGCGCCATGGGATTGACATCATCACGGCCGCCCTCCATTTTGTACTGGCAGCAGACGAGTTTGTATCCATCATCCTGGGCGCCAGCAAACCTGAACAGGTAATATCAAATGCGAAGGCTTTGGAAACACCGGTTCCTACCGCTTTTTGGCAAGAACTAAAAGCGGAAGGTTTGTTGTACGAGCAGGCGCAGGTACCGGTATAGCCATCACTGATGAGTTTTAATCGGGAACTAACAAAAATAATGTTGCCACAGTAGTGGCGTAACTGATTGATCAAATTTCTATGGCCATCATAGGTAAAATCATTAAGCAGGCAATTCATCTTTCGGATGCGATTGGTACGGAAGCCGACCCGGTGAAAGAACAAAATCGGGTATTGGGAAAACTTTTGGAAAAAGCCCAGCTTACCGCTTTCGGAAAACAATATGATTTTCAAAAGATCTTAACGCACAAATCTTTGATTCAAGCTTTTCAACAGGCGGTACCGATTTTTGATTATGATAAGTTGTATGCTGAATGGTGGCATTACCTACTGGCGGGACATCAAAATGTTACCTGGCCGGGTGGACAGTCGTACTTTGCGATAAGCAGCGGCACCACAAGCAACAGTAAATACATACCTGTAACCGAGGATATGCTGGAAGCGATCCGTAGAGCGGGCATCCAACAAATAACAAGCTTAAAGAACTTTGACCTCCCACCCACATTTTTTGAAAAGCAAATATTGATGCTCGGTAGCAGTACTAACCTGATTCAAAAGGATGATCACCTGGAGGGGGAAATCAGCGGGATCAGTGCGGCAAATATTCCTTTTTGGTTTAGAAAGTTCTATAAGCCCGGAAGCGAAATTGCTTCGCTGGATAACTGGGAACAGAAAATAAGACAGATAGCAGAGCGGGCGCCCGAGTGGGATATTGGTAGCATTACGGGTATTCCGTCATGGACGGAACTGATGTTAAAGGAAATCATTTCTTTTAATAAATTGAATACCATTCATGACGTATGGCCGAATTTGGCAGTATATACTTCCGGTGGCGTGGCCTTTGAACCCTATCGGAAGAGCTTCGAGAAACTAGTTGCGAAACCACTTGTCTATATTGATACTTATTTGGCCTCCGAAGGCTACCTGGCTACACAAAAACGTCCGGACGCCGACATGGCTTTGATTACGGATAATGGCGTATTCTTTGAGTTTGTGCCCTTCACTGAGGCAAATATGGAAAAAGACGGGACGATTAAACCGCAGGCGCAGGTGCTAAGTACTGCGGAGGTAGAAGAGAACGTGAATTATGTTCTCCTTATTTCGACCGTAGCGGGCGCTTGGCGCTATATGATTGGCGACACCGTGATGGTGACCAACAAAGAGAGAATGGAGATTAAGATAAGTGGGCGTACCAAGCATTATTTAAATGTGGTGGGTGAGCAATTATCCGTTTACCAAATGAATGAAGCGATGCGTTTGGTGGAAAGGGAATTTAATACCACGATTGAAGAATTCACGGTTGCGGCTTTGGTGAACGATGGCGATTACAAAAATCGATGGATTCTGGGAACAACTAACCTATCGGCTGATGCCACGAAAGTAGCCGATTACCTGGACAATCAATTACGTGCTTTGAACAAGAACTATGATGTGGCAAGAAACAAGGCGCTAAAATCGGTAGAGGTAAAACTGGTTCCTATTAACCATTTTTATGAGTGGAGTGCACAAACCAAGAAGCTCGGTGGACAGGTGAAGATACCAAGGGTGATGAAAGATAACGAGTTTTTGGCCTTAGAGAAGTTTTTGAATGCTTTAGGGTAGCTCCCGCTCTTCCTCTAATGCTTTAACTTGTTCTACAATTTCATCGGGCGAGGTATATAATCGGGCAATTCGATCTTTATAAGCTTGTGGTATATCCGCATGTTCGAGAATAAAGCGTTTTGTTTCTATGATATAGGCGCCCAAACCATGGTTTACCGCAAAGGTATCAGCGATAAGTTCCGCGCGCTGAATGAACTTTTTTGAAAGCAGGTAGGAAATCCCAAAACCAATTATGCTCCAGGTACTTCTTGATTCATAATCCATAATATGCCCAAGTTCATGGCCAATCCATCCAATTATAATACTATCGGGGAGTTGATGGATCGGGATAGCGGTATGGGTGAGCCGAAACAGAGCGCTGATATTTATTTTGTAGATTCTGTTTTCTTTTCTCCGGAGCAATGATAAGGCCGCCGGTTGGGCTTGCATAACCGATTTTTTGATGTGTTGTTTAAATTCGAAGCGAATATGGGTGTCCTGAAGTTCCGGATAATAGGAAAGGGCTTTCAGTACATTTGCTTCAATAATTTTTGGAATCTCTTTATTTTTCTTGAAGTCGGCAAAGGAGGCGGTGTTACTGTTCAGCTGTAAAAGGTGGGTCATAAGTATAATATTGATAAAAGCACACATAATCCGATTATTGATTTGTATTCGAAGCGCGAATGCTTCGTCGCGGGTCATAACAAAAAAGCCGTCGGCTACTTTATTAACCAGCGGCTTTCCGAAATGTTTCGCGGAGCTAACGGTGATTGAAGTGGACGGTGGATAATAAGTCGATGTGACGAGGTTTTAAGCGAAGAATTATGAATTCGGAGTGATGAATAGTGGCAGTTGCAGTAGTACTACGCCGCTGATTGTTAATAGCCAAGAGAAATGATGCTTGCCTGCCGACAGGCAGGAGCTATGAGCGATAAGCTATGAGGTGCCTAACGCTTATAGCTTATCGCCAGCTTGTTGTAAACTTAATAATCAGTCGATTTGGTCAGAGCTTCCCATTGTTTATAGCTGGAGGCTAGGAGCTCTAGCTTACTAAAGGCACGTGCATAAGCATCGCTGCCCAGCAGTAAGTATACAGGCGGTTCGGGCATTTCAGCGAGCTCGATCATCGCCTTTGCCGCCTTTTCAGGATCGCCGGCCTGATGACCGTTCATCTGGGTATAGCGTTCATGTGAAGCTCTGATGTTAGCGTAAGCATCGATTTTTCTTTCTGACAACACAAGCGAATCGGTTTGCAGGAAATTGGTACGGAAGGCTCCCGGTGCAATAACCGTTACCTTGATGCCTAGCTCTTTAACTTCATCGGCCAATACTTCACTTAAACCGATTATGGCATGTTTTGCTGCGCCATAAACCGACCAGCCAATAGCCGGTGCAATACCTGCAATAGAGGAAATATTGATGATATGCCCTGAAGCTTGTGCGCGTAGGATGGGCAGTGCATGACGAATGACATTAATCGTTCCGAATACATTAATATCAAAACTGTCACGCGTTTCCTTGTCCGTTAATTCTTCGATACTACCGCCAATACCATAGCCGGCATTATTCACAACTACGTCTATTTGGCCGAAGGTTTGATGAGCCTGCCGGATGGCTGCGGCTACATCTTGATCACTGCTCAGATCTACCTGAAGTGGAAGAAAGGCTTCGCCTTTAAAATTTATCGCATTAATCAAGCTTGTGCTGTTTCGGGAAGTTGCAACCACTTGGTGGCCAATCTGTAATAATTGTTTCGCTAAAGCGAGTCCGAGGCCTTTAGAGGCCCCTGTAATAAACCATACTTTCTTATTTTCCATATTGTTTGTATTCATATGGCAAAGGTATAACGGACACAAGCGTAGCTGTTTGGGTGAATCAAACGGATGCTATTGAAATTCAAACAAGTCGGATGGAAGTAGGTGTAACTTTAGTTTGTTTCTTAAAGAAAGAGGTAAAATAGGACGGATGGGCGAAACCGAGGCTATAACTGATCTCGGAGATATTCCAGTTGGTATGTTTCAATAATGCCGTGGCTTCGGCTGCCATGCGCTCGGCGATGTGAGCGGTGGTTGTTTTTCCGGTTGTTAGTCGAACCGCACGGTTGAGATGGTTTACGTGTACGCCTAGCTTGTCAGCGAAATCACTTGGCGATCGCATTTGAATGGGCTGACCGGGTAAATCGATCGGAAACTGGCGTTCCAGTAAAGCCATAAATATGGAAGTGATTCTCGCATTGGTGTCCGGATGGTGGTATAGCTGTTCATGCGGTTCCATTTTCATAGCGCAATGAAGCAGTTCGGATACATAATTACGCAGCAGGTCGTACTTAAAGCGATAATCCGAATGCATCTCGTTCAGCATTTTCTCAAATAGGGTAGCTACTTCTAATTCCCGCGTTTCGTTTAAAGCATATACGGGTTTTCCGCCAGGTGTGAACATTGGCAAATCGTGGATTCCCTTTCGAAAACTTTCCGTGTAAAATGATTCTTTAAAAACGCAAAAGAATCCGGTGGACTGTTTATCTAAACGCTCAAAGCGATAGGGGACAGCCGGGTTGAAAAAAAGGAGTGTGCTGCCGGCAAAGGCGATGCTTTTATCGGCATAATGACAGCGGTGTTGCCCGTTAATAAGCATAATCTTGTAAAAGTCGTACCGAGCATAGGGCGAGGCCGCTGTACTGCTATTTCTACTGTCCGTTAAGCGGAAAACGTTAAAAGCTTCCACACCATTCGCGGATAGCGAAGGGTTTTTGTCGAATTTGCGGGCATAAAATGCTTCTAGACTTTGGATAGCTGGCATATACAAAAATACAGATTTTATCGTATTTCTTGGTTTCAACTTTATTGCGCGCGCTGTTTTCTCACTTATTTACAAAATAAAAACAGTCGCAACTATCTTTCTGAGGTTTTGTTAATTACATAATTTACCAGATCCATGAAGTTGTTCTTTTAAGGATCGGGTTTTTACGGATGTTGTAAAAAATGTAGGAAATGGAATACGAAGAAATACCGGTAGCGATTACACCACTTGAAGAAAGACGTTTTGATTTTGATTTGACGGAGAACCAGTCTTTCAACTATTATAGAATCACCTGTGATGGAAAGGTGCTTTACATTGACGAAAACTTCGACTATATTGAAGGGGATATGCCCGTTGAATGGCGAAAGCCTGCCATTGCGCGTTTGCAAACGCTTATCAAGGCAAGGGAACATCCTGATGGTCCGTGACCAAGGGATAACGGGACAGGATTCAGTGATAAGTTAAGAACCTCCACCTCCTTCAGTTTTAACCAAATTTTAGGGTCGAAACAAAGGGAGTGGAGATATATCTATTCTTTTATTCCCACGGGAAAATGGGATTATCTGTGTGTGCTTCTTGCATGAATCCGGCAATTTTTTTAACAATTTCAGGATGTTGGAAAGCGATGTTATTCTTCTCGGCTCTGTCGACTGATAGATCGTACAGCTCAATCGGTGCGCCACCATCTGCCTTTACATTTAAGCGGACACCTTTCCATTTGCCGTAACGTACGGCCTGTTTACTGCCTTGTTCATGAAATTCCCAGTATAGATATTCATGCTGCTTTTGTGTTCCTTGTCCCTTTAGCGTATTTACGAATGAGATACCATCGGTAGATGCGGCAGTTGCTGCGCCGCCTAGTTCGGCGAACGTAGGGAAAATGTCCCAGAATGCGCCAATGAACTCGCTCTGTTGCCCCACACGGATTGCCTTTGGCCACTTGGCGACAAAGGGCACACGTATTCCGCCTTCATACAAGTCGCGTTTTATTCCACGAAGCCCTCCGGAACTTTGAAAGAAGGTAGGATCTGCTCCGCCTTCTTTGTGCGGGCCATTATCACTGGTGAAAATGATCAATGTATTTTCATCCAATCCTAAACTGCGTAATTTTTCCTCTATCTGGCCGACATATAAGTCCAACCGGGCCACCATTGCTGCAAAGGTAGCATGCGGATACTGTTGAGAAGCGTAGCCGCCGGATTTCGCACCCTTGCCATAGTCGAAGCCTTTGAAAGGCTTTTCCTCAAATTTACCTTTGTAATACTGAAAAATGCTATCGTCCGGTACCAAGAGCTCGGCATGGGGGAGGATATAGGGAAGAAAAAGGAAAAAGGGCCGGTCCTTATGCTCCTCGATAAAGCCAAGTGCCTGCTCTTGTATCAGATCGGGTGCATATTGCTTATGGTATTCCAGATCGCCATTTTCGGTTAAGACTACTTTCTCGCTATTGTCCCACAGATGGGTGGGATAATAACGGTGCGCTAACGACTGGCAGTTGTAACCGTAAAAGCGGTCGAAGCCCTGCTTGTTCGGATCGCCTTCGGAACCGACTGGGCCGAGGCCCCATTTACCGAAGGCGCCGGTTTGGTAACCCGCCTTTTTCAGCGTCTCCGCGATCGTCTCTACCGAATCAGGAATAGGGTATTGTCCTTCAGGCTCTACCCCGAGGTTGCCACGGATAAAGGTGTGACCGGTATGTTGCCCGCTCATCAGCGCGGATCTGGAAGGCGCACATACAGCGGTGCCGGCATAAAACTGATTGAAGCGAATTCCCTCTTTTGCCAGTCGGTCCAGATTCGGTGTGTTGATCAGCCGTTGGCCATTGAAGCCCACATCTCCATAACCAAGATCATCCGCTAGAATAAAAATAATATTTGGTTTTTTTTCCTGCGCTTTCGCATTAAATAGCAGGCATAGTGTCATTAGTAAGGGTAATAGCAAAAACTTCTTCATTAGATTATAATTGTTGTTGTGATGTATCCATGGTTGTTAGCGGCCATTGCTTAATTTCCATAACCGGGGTTTTGTGCCAATGCCGGATTCTCCTGTATGGCGATGGCCGGAATAGGCCAAAGATTATCCCGTTGCGGATCAAACCGTCTGGTATCGATGCGTTGCCCCTTGTCGTTGTAAATATCGCCATTAAGAACTTCTTGTGCAATGCCCCAGCGTCTTATATCGTAATAATAGAGCCCTTCTCCTGCCAATTCAATGCGTCGTTCATGACGTATTTCTCGTCGTAATTCGTCCTGCGATAAACTGGTGGATAATCCGGGCATCCCTATACGGGACCTTATTTGCTGTAAGGCATTGTAAACGGATTGATCTGGGCCGTAAGCTTCATTTTGTGCCTCCGCGTACATCAGCAAGACATCTGCATAACGTAGCAGGATATAGTTTAATTCGGATTGCCCATCCGGAATTGTCGCAGCTGGTATGTCGTCTTTAAATACCGTATATTTTTTCTGCCCATATCCTGTTCGCGGATATTGTCCCTCGGTCACCACCGCTCCCTTGAATAAACTGCCCTTAACAATTACCGTTGCCTGTAAGCGCGGGTCTCTATTTTCGTAAGGCTTGGCCGGATCATATAGGTTTGACTGACCGATGTTTTTTCCTTCGCGATCGTAATAGTCATTAACCAGATTAGGTAAGGGCCCGATGTTATTATACTGATCCAGGTTGATATCAAATCCGTGCGTAAATTCAGGAAACTTAAACTGTACATCAAATATGACTTCTTCATTTCCTTCATTTTCCAGGTAAAACAATCCGCGATAGTCCGGAAATAGTTGATAGTTGTTGGCGTCAATTACTTCTTTGGCGGTCTTGGCTGCCTCTTCCCACTGCCTCGCGTAAAGCAGTATGCGTGCTTTGAATGCCAGGGCGGCACCACTGGTAGCCCTTCCTTTTTCGTTGGCACCATAGCTTGCGGGTAGATCGGGAATGGCTTCATTCAGATCACGCAATAGCTGTGTATAAATTTCCTCGGCTGTGTTTCTGGGTAAATTCGATTGGGTGGCATCATTGGTTGCATCCAAAATAAGCGGCGCCCCTCCGAAAAGATTCCATAAAGGAAAGTAAAATACGGCCCGTAGGAATTTCGCCTCAGCAGTATAACGTTTACGCCTGCTTTCATCCATTTCAACCTTGCCGATATTAGCCAATAGGTTATTGGCTCGCCCGATACCTTGATAAGCTCCTTGCCAAACGGTATAAAATAGCGCCGTATTGGCATTGTGCTGCCCTTGTGCTACCAAATTGTAATCGCCCTGATAGCGGTAGGCGTTAGGCGACAGGTTTTCAAAATAAAGAGGTGTTGTACCACCATATAAACCATTATGCAGCAACGATGCGTATACACCGTTCAGGCTGGCAACCACGCGCTCTTCGGTTTCCCAGTAATTATCATCAGTATATCGGTCGGTAGGCTCCACATCAAGAAAAGAGGAGCAGCTACCAAAGCACAAAAGTAGGCTTCCTATTATGAAATATTTGCTAAATGTTTTCATTCTTATATAAAATCTATTCATGGTGAGGACAACATTAGAGGGTTAAATTTACCCCTGCGGTAATGGATTTATAGTTAGGGTAATCGATCATATTGGCTCGCGTCAGGTTCCGCTCTGGATCGCCTAATTTAAAGTCCGTAAAGGTTAAATAGTTCTGAGCGTTTACGAAAACCTTGAACCTTCGGATATGTAGACGTTCCAGCCAAGCGCCGGGTAAACTGTAAGCAAGTTGAATATTCTTAAGTCGCAAGTAGCTGGCATCTTTGATCCAGAAATCAGAGGTTAGAAAATTTTGCGGGTAACCGGAAGAGGTGGTAAGGATAGGTAGCCGCGCCCCGGGATTTTCGGGCGTCCACGAGTCGGTCAACCATTCGTTTGTTACACCTGCCCCGTTCCGATAAGGGAAGGCTAGATTGCCGTTGGCATAGGTGTCTACATCCGCTACTCCCTGAAAGAATAAATCAAGATCTACGTTTTTGTAGGAGCCGCTCAAGGTGAAACCGTAGGTATATTTAGGAATGCTATTGCCGATCACTATGCGGTCGTTATTATCGACGATACCGTCTTGGTTTTGGTCGACATAGCGGATATCACCGGGTCGGGTGTTGGCGGCCTGAAAGGCATGTTGTTCAATTTCGGCCTCGTTCTGAAAAATACCGGCCGACTGTAATCCGTAAAAGGCACTTATCGGATCGCCTTTTCTTATGATGGTAACACCATCGTAATAGATGTTACCTTTTACATCCAATACTTCATTTTTTAAGTAGGCTAGGTTTCCACCCACTCGATAGCGAAAATCGCCGATAGCGTCCTGATACGCTAAAGAGACTTCGATACCTTTGTTGGACACTTTTCCGATATTACGGAAAGGACCCGTTAAATTGCCTACCTGTGCAGGAACATTTACCTGTCTTAGGATTTCACTGGTCGTTTTATCGAACAAATCTAGTTGGAAGGCCAATTTTCCTTGTAAAATATCAAAATCGACACCAATATTGGTCATGGTGGTTTTCTCCCAGGAGATAGAGGGATCGGCAAGTTGGATAATGGCGGTTCCGGGTACCACATTGTTGTTAAAGCTGTAATTGTTTCCTAAGCTAATGGCGTTGACATAACTGTAGAGTGGTATGTTCTGATTGCCGAGTTGGCCCCAAGATGCGCGGAGCTTCAGGTTATCGATCCAGCTTGCTTCTGCTAAAAAGTTTTCTCTGTTCAGTCTCCAAGCGCCGGAGAAAGATGGAAATAGGCCCCAGCGTTTACCGTTGGCAAAGCGGGACGATCCGTCATAGCGCACATTCGCTTCGAATATATATTTGTCGCGAAAACTATAGTTTATCCGCCCGAAATACGACTGTAGGCGCGATTGCGATGAAGTGCCGCCCACCGCAGGTGCAGTACTTCCGGCATCCAGCTCGTTCAATTCATTGCCCAGGTAACCTTGGTTATAAGCGTCAAAATCGCTGTCGTCAAAACGCTCCATGCTGAATCCCGCTAAAGCATTGACGGAGTGATCACCAAACTGACGGGTAAAATTCAACGTATGGAAGTTGGTCAGGTTTACGCCTTCCGTTGCAATCTGTTTCACGCCGCGCGCCGGAATGTTACCCATGGGGGTGACAACTCCCGTTTTGGGGTTGGTCAATGAAATCTGCGGATAGGCATATTTCTCTCTGCCGAAAAAGATATTGGCAGCGGCGGTAATTTTATAAGTTAAATTAAGCGGAAGTTTAACTTCTGCAAAAACGTTGGCTAGTGTACGGTATCGATGATTTCTGCGAAAACCTTCATAAGAGAGGGCTAACGGGTTCCGGAAAAAATTATGGCCCGGGACGCGTACCCACTGATCGGCATAGCTTCCATCCTGCGCGTAGGGAACTTGCATGGGCAAACCTCTGTATAGGAGCCCCATGATGCCTCCTTCTCCATTGCCTTCGTCGGCGGTATAGGCGCTCTCGCGATCGTTCCAGAAAGTACCGGCCAGATTAGCGCCTATTTTTAACCAGGAATTGAGATCAGATTGTACATTGCTGTTCAAAGTATACTTCTTGGCATCAGTTGCGATAAGCACACCATCTTGATTCAAATAACCGAAAGATAGCGAGAAGGTAGTTTTTTCGCCACCACCGGATAATCGGAGATTATGTTCTTGGATGGGGGCATTTCTGTACATAACGTCGAACCAGTTCGTATTGGGATATATAAAGGGATCAGTTCCGTTGCGGTATTCATCTAACAGTTCCGTCCCATACTCTGCCGGTTTTCCTTCGTTGGTCAGTGCACGATTTTTACCTTCCATGTACTGAATGGCGTTGGAAACAACATCCGGTTTAAAGGTTGCCCGCTGGGAACCGACGTAAATGTTATAGTCTACTTGGAACTGGCCTTTTTGTCCGGTTTTTGTTTTTACGAGGATCACGCCATTTGCCGCTCGGTTACCGTAGATGGCGGCGGAGGCGGCATCTTTCAATACCGATATGCTTTCGATATCGTTCGGGTTCACTTCACTTAGTGGGTATTCAATTCCATCCACCAGCACCAAGGGATTGTTATTATTCAATGTACCGACGCCTCGTATACGAATGGTGTTTCCTTCCGCTCCGGGACGTCCCTTATTCTGATTAACATAAACGCCGTTAGCTCCCTGAAGGGCCTGTGTAGAATTAGTGATCGGTCTGTTGGAAAGGAATTTCGAATCTACGGTAGCCACCGCGCCGGTAAGCGTACTTTTCTTTTGGGTGCCGTAGCCGACCACCACAACGTCTTCGAGTTCATTTAAATCAGGCTCTAATTGAACAACGATGTCACTGCTATTCACTACGAGCTTGACGGTCTTATAACCTACATAGCTGGCAATTAACGTGTAGGGAAATTTTTGGCCGGTTACGAAGTTAAATCGTCCGTTTCCATCGGATGTTGCCCGGTGCGTGGTGCCTTCCAGGGTAAGGGTAGCCCCTGCGACGGCTTCGCCCGTATGGGCGTCCTGTACTTTACCGCTGAGGGTTGAGTTGATAAGGGGTTTGGTTTGCTGTGCGCGAAGTGTGACATAGCTTCCTATGAACAGCAAGAATAAAGGAATAAGGCTTTTGGGCCTTGTTCTAACAAGTAAAATCATTTTTTCGATATGGTTAAGTTCAAGTAAACAATACAGGTCTTTTTCCCTGCTGCCAGACTGTAAAAAGTCGTAGCAAAAATAGAATAAAATATATAATACACAAACTATATAGATTTAGTAGTTATTTAAAAATAAAAATATGCCGCACCCCAACTTGGTGTCGGCATCATAGTAATATATTATCAAGACCGCATACTTCCCTCGTTCAACGCTTATTCCTGAATCAATTCTTCCAGCTGCTTATTGAATTTATCGGATGCATAGTTGGCAAAACCGGTATGATGAAATCTTATTTTCCCATTCTTATCCAGTACGACAGTTGTAGGCAACGTTCCGGCGTAAATAGAGGCCGGAACATTGCCTTTTGCCCTATAGATGGGTATGGAGTACTTTTCTCTCTTTAAATAAGTGTATGCTGTAGCTAAATCTTTATCTTCATTAATCGTCAAAAAGAAAATAGCGGGATGCTCTTTGAAATTTGCATAGAGCTTTTCTATCGATGGAAATTCTGCCCTGCATGGCGGGCACCAGGAAGCCCAAAAATTAATAAATACCACTTTGCCTCGTAGTGAGGAGGTGTTTTGAATACGCCCTTTGTCGTCTTCAAAGTCAAAATCAACAATCGATTGATCTGTGGCATCGAAACTCTTTTGGTCTATCGAGGCATTAAACAATCCGGTAAGCATAAGCTGCCGAAGCACCATCGATTTTGCTCCGGGACTGATCAGCATGGTCAACGCAATAATTCCCATTAGGATAGAAAACGCATTTTTTCGGACAAATTGCCAAAACTTATTTGCTGACGATTTTTCCGTTGAAATCTCCTTATTATTAAACATAGTTCGTTTCTATTTACTTTTGTTAATGCTTATTCATCACTTTTAATCAACGCATTCAAGGCTGTTACCATTTGAGGATCTGCATAATCCCGACCACCTTCCATGCGGGCAATTAGATTCCCCTTTTTGTCTAGTATTACCGTTGTTGGAATGGCATCTCCCAAAAAACTTGGTGGTATTTCACTGGCGGGAACATACACCGGTAAGTCGTACTGATTTTTTTCCATAAAGCCGGTCGATTTTTTGATATTCGCATCGACGTCTACCATCAGGAATACAATATGGTCATTACCATTAAAAGACTGCTTTAATTTATTAATGGAGGGCATTTCCTGTATACAGGGAGGGCACCAGGTTGCCCAAAAATTAATGAATACCACTTTGCCTTTTAGTGAACTTAATGATACGGTTTTACCTTGTTGATCCTGAAATATCAGATCTGCCGTTTGGCTCATGCTTGAAGCTTGTGTTTCGCTATGTCCTTTCGTAGGATTTTTTTCTTCATGTGTTGCGTTGTTCCCACAGGCCATTATAAAAATCGTTACCATAACCAACGCGCCTGTGCGGATTGCCGGATTTATAAATTGTGTCTTCATGACCGCTTATTTAAATAATTATTACTTCTTGTAAAGTGCTGATGATCTAAAATGAATAAAGTTGTTGTCTATTGATGCCTTGCAGCTAATAGAAAAAAGAGAAAGGGAAGTGGTATTAAATGACGAGTTTTCGGTATTGAAGAAAGAGAGGAACAATATTAGGAACTTTTAGTTTCCTATAAAACAGATTAGATTGACCTTTATAAATCCGGAAACCGAGTAGAAGTAAAAACGCCGCGATAAAAATGACGCTGGGAAGTAATTGGTTGGTATGGTGAGACATCGATTTGGTGATGACCGAATCTGTTGTTGACCCACTCATACATTGTCCAAGAATGTTCCCTACGACACCGCTTTTAGCATGGCCTTGTTCAACGTTTATCGGAATACCTGCAAGACTTTTGATGCCACTTTTAATTGGACAGGACGTCAGTAGCGTTAAAAGCATGGTTACAAATACGAGACCGTATGGGTAATATGTTTTTATCCTATTTGATAACGTGCGGATCATTTATTGTGCAATTTAAGCTATTTTAATGAACACGACAAGACATGCCTGTCCTTTTTAGACTTTTTAACAGATAGCATCACGAAGTTCATGGCTTAAAGTAGCAATTTATAAGAAAGCCGATCAGTGAAATCCGATCGGCTTTCTTATATTCATTGACAACTGAATAATGTATATTACACGGATGCAAGGCTGAAAGGCAGCCGCCTAATTCTCTTCCCACTCAAGTCGTACACGGCATTAGCCAGCGCGGGAGCGAAAGGTGGTAGTCCCGGTTCTCCCACGCCGCCCGCATCCTCGGCATTGTCGATGATGTGTACCTCAACCGGCGGCATATCCGCAATGCGGGGCATATTATAGTCGTAGAAATTTTTCTGGTCAACCAGTCCGTCGGTAAAAGTGACTTCATGCAAAGCTGCAGCACCTAGCCCCATGGCAACGCTGCCTTCAACCTGAGCGTGGATAATATCGGGGTTTACATACCAGCCACAATCGATTACGGCCCATACTTTATCTATTTTAATTCCTCCCTCCGGAATGCGAGAAACTTTTACTACCTGGCCTACCGTTGAATTAAAACATTCTGTAATCGCCACGCCATACCCTTTGTTAGTACCCCGCGATTTCCATCCGGAAACCGCTTCCAGTTTATCGATTAGTTTATGAACGCGTTCATCCGGCAAATGCTGTCGACGAAACTCAAGCGGATCGGTACCGGCGGCAACTGCTAACTCGTCAATAAAGCTTTCGTAAGCAAATCCATTGGTGGATGCGTATACCGAACGCCACCATAGAACCGGTATGGGAAGCTCAAAGGTGACATCAGCGATGCTAAGATGCGGGATCGACTGTGTATAGGGCTTAAGGAAACCCTCACTGGCGCTTCCGTTAGGCTTTGACCGGTCGTTACTACTGAAATGGCCAATATTTTGTCCACAGAGACGGACTTTCATCGCCTCAATTTTACCTGCCTTTACAACCCCTTCACATCGATAGGATATGCCGGGGCGATAGGGGCCCTGGGTTGCATCATCTTCGCGGGTCCAGACAACCTGTACGGGTTTTCCGAGTTCTTTTGATATCGCGGCAGCCTCAAAAGGGTAGTCCATAAAGGCTTTACGTCCGAAGCCTCCGCCTAGAAAAGTCATATTGACCTTCACGTTTTGCCATGGAATACTGAACTCTTGGGCAATCGCGTCCTGAACCATTTCGGGGGCTTGTATCGGCCCCCAAATTTCTACCGTATCGCCTTTCCAATGAGCGATACAGTTCACCGGCTCCATCGCGTAGTGCGATTGGTAAGGTGTTTCGTATAACACGTCTAACTTGGCGTCGGTGCTGGCGGCGGTAATGACTTCCGATGGATTGCCTTGCGTTTGAAAGATCAAGCCTTCTTGACCGGAAAGTAGTTCTTTTTGTCGCCTATAGATTTCAGGGGTGCTTATATGTTCAAAATTGCTATCATCCCATTCAACTTTTAAGGCCTTTTTGCCTTGCATTGCCGCCCAAGTTGAATCGGCTACGACAGCGACCCCTTCGCGCCAGGTGTTAAAAACTTTCATCCTTACTTTGAAGACCTTCGTTACCCCTTTTACTTTCATCGTGTCCGAATCGTCGAAAGATCGGACAGTGCCGCGCATGCGGGGATTGCGCTCCACCGTAGCGAACAACATATCGGGAATACGCTTATCAAGTCCGAAAACGGCACTGCCATTGGTCTTTAATGGTGTATCGATCCGACGGCTCGCTTTCCGTATCAGCTTGTATTCGGAAACGGGCTTTAACGGAACTTCCTTAGGCGGCTGAAGTTTTGATGCAGCAACAACCAATTGCCCATAATGGAGCTTCTTTCCGGAAGGCTTATGGATAACGTGACCGGATGCTGCGTAACAGGTCGATACATCTACCTTCCATTGATTGGCGGCCGCCTGTACGAGCATCATGCGGGCAGTAGCGCTTAGCTTGAGCAGTTTTTTATAGCTTCCGCGAATAGTTGAACTGCCACCGGTAATCTGTCCTCCATATTCGTTCCGATTGCCCGGAGCAAAGGATACCTGAATATCTTTTAGATCTACTTCCAACTCTTCGGCGATAATTTGAGGAACCGAATGATAGGAACCCTGGCCCATTTCGGCGCGGTGGTCAAACAAGGTTACTTGACCGTTTGTATCGATATGTATCCATGCATTTAATGATACTAAAGGGGCTTCGTTATCCGCTGCTGTTTCTCCTGCAAGTATATTTACGATGTGGGCGCCAGCGGGAAAATAAAAGCCCAGCGCCAATGCTGCTGAACCCAGGCCAGCGGCTTTTAAAAAATTTTTCCGTGAAAGACGCGTGGCCTCTTCTTGTGAATATTGGCTATTTCGCTTAAGTGAATCCTTCATATGTGCGATGCTTTCTTACCTTGTATTATTAATTTGCGGGTGGCGCATAAGCTCCTGTTTCCAACCACTCAATCCAGGCCTTTTTGAATTCCGCATGGCTCAACGGTGGTTTGGTGCGCCCTTCTCCCATATTCCATCCGGCAAGTACCAAGTCGTCGTCAGCATGTTCAATCAGTTGTTGCTTGTTTTTATGGCCGTTTTGTTGAGGATCTAACAACTGCTTTGCAAGTTCATGGGCTGTTTTACCCTGAAAAACCATTTTCATGTCTGCCGGAGGAAGGTGCCAGTTGGGATTTCCGGGAGGCGTGTGCGGTCCAGGTGTATTTTCAGGTTGGTGGCAGTTTGCACACTTCATCGCGAAGAGACCTTTGCCATCTGCCCCTCTTTCTGGCAACATGGTATGCAAATGGCTGTCGTCGCCTTGTAGGGGCACATCGCCGGCGGGATGGCAGTTTACACATCGGGGGCTCATCAGCACGGCATATACTTTGTTAAACGCTCTGACTGATCGAACACTGTCATCGGCCAACTTCCTTTTGCTAATCGGTCTACCGGTATCGCGTGCGTAAGTGTTCTCTGTACCGGTATAAAGAGAGAACCCGAGTGCAGCAATCATTACGGCGTAAATAATCAATTTGAGCTTTTTTGCCATAGGTCTTCCTTAATTATCGTTCTGATGTTTTCTGCTGTAGTTCGGCGGCGAGATGTATAGCTTTACGTATGCGCAGATACGTGCCACACCGGCATATATTGCCCGCCATGGCATTGTCGATATCTTCATCACTTGGATTGGGTTTTTCTCGCAGTAATACGGCGGCCGACATAATCTGGCCGGAGTGACAGTAACCGCATTGTGGTACGTCCACTGCGGCCCAGGCTTGCTGCAAAGGATGGTCGTTTTTTTCCGACAGACCCTCAATGGTAGTAACATGTTTACCCGCAACCCTGCTTAATTTAGTTATGCAGGATCGGACCGCCTCTCCATCAAGATGTACGACGCAGGCGCCACATTGTGCGACACCGCAGCCATATTTGGTGCCGGTGAGCCCGACGACATCCCGTAAGGCCCAAAGCAAGGGCATGTTGGGGTCCAGATCAAGCTGATACGTTTTGTTGTTGACTGTAAATGAAATCATTGGCTAAATTTGTCATCCTACTATCAAAGTTAATCTTATTACCGGATTTGGGCTAATGATTATCAAACATTTTCTTAAGATATTCAAACAACTAGTTAAGTGGAGTAGTTGAGTGGTTAAGTAGTTGAAAGGTTTTTGAAACAGCGCGTTATCCGCTAAACTATGCATTAGATCAGTTGATTAGGGTGCTTAAGAACACTCCTTTCGTTAATGGTCACTTGACACAAATGTATGGATATGATATAAAGTCAATGTTAAATCCTGTTTGATTTACTTATAATCTTCGCATAAAGAAATGTGAAGGAGCTAAGGGACTGACTTTAACTGAAAAAAAACGTACCCATGTAAAAAGAAAAAATCAGGTTAACTTTGCCTTATGCTTTCTATCCGTACCATTGGCAACGAAGTACAAACTCAAGATAATGAGTTCTATCAAATTTTCCTGCTCCGCGATCCGATGGAGATGACGGTAGATTTTACGAACTATAAAACCGCTCCGTACTCTTTACTTTGCCTAAGCCCGTATCAACATTTGAGTTGGTTAAAAGGTCCGTTGACAACCGGTTTGCAATTGCTGTTTCACGGAGATTTCTATTGTATTGAATACCATAAAAAAGAAGTGGCTTGCAACGGCCTGCTTTTTAATAACATCTATCTACAACCTCATGTTAACTTGGGAAAGGAAATATATCTTGAGATCGAGCAACTTGTTCGCAAAATGGAGAAGGAACTAAAGGTTGGCCTTGAATTTTCTGATGCGGTGGTCAAAGCCTACCTGCAATTGATCTTGGCTTTATCGAGTCAAGTGAAGAAGCATCAGATTAATCTACATGAAATTCCACAGCAGGAGGATATAGGTGAGGGGCGCATTTTTCAGCAATTACTGGAAGCAAATTTTATGAGGGAAAAGTCTGTGAATTTTTATGCGCAACATTTTAACCTCAGTATAGATGCCTTTAGTAAAAAAATCAAGAAACATTTAGGTAAAGCGCCTTCTATTTTTATTCAAGATCGGATTATATTGGAATCGAAAAAGCTTTTACACCTGACGTATCAATCAATAAAAGAAATCGCTGTACAACTAAATTTTGATGATGAACATTATTTCAGTCGTTACTTTAAAAAAAATGTGGGTATCTCTCCATCGGAATTTCGCTCGAAAGTGGGGATTTCCATTGCGGCAAAATAGTGTACCATAATGCCGTTTCTGTCCATTTTATAAACCTAAGCGGCCCGCTACCTTTGTTCAATAGAAAATAAAATATGAAACAGCTATTGAACGTTTTAGCAAATGGACAAGCGAGTTTTGTTCATCTTATGCGTATTGTCATTTTTATTGTAATGGCTTGGATAGGAGGATTGAAAGCCTTTCAATATGAGGCTGATGGAATTGTCCCTTTTGTTGCCAACAGTCCATTTATGAGCTTCTTTTACACAAAGAATGCACCGGAATACCAGCAGTATAAAAACCCGGAAGGGAAGACAGTAGCTAAAAATGTGGCCTGGCATAAACAAAATGGGACCTACCTTTTTGCTTTCGGCTTGGGCACCGTCATCATTGTTATTGGACTATTGACCTTAGCAGGGATATGGTCGGCACGAATAGGCCTGCTGGGCGGATTGTTAACTGCCGCCATGTCGATCGTAACCTTATCCTTCCTCATCACCACACCGGAGGTATATGTGCCAAATTTGGGAGGCGATTTTCCAACGCCCAATTACGGCTTTCCTTATCTCTCAGGCGCGGGCAGATTGGTTCTTAAGGATATTATTATGATGGCAGGTGGGCTGTTAGTTGCATCAGATGCTGCCAAACGGATACAAGGGTGCTGAGAGCAATCGATTAGCAAAGAAAATAACCGCTCATCGTTCGTGGTCTTTAATGTCATTATAATGCAGGCTTGTTATTTTTATGGTGACTTCGAAAACAAGTTGCCAAACTTGTCCAATTCAATTAGTAGAACCCATCCCCTTCCCCGGGGTGGGTTTTTTAATAAAAATTATTAAGCAATGACTGACATGGAAACGGCTTATTTCAGATTCTTTTTCATCATAATATCCGTTTGCTCATCGGTGCCCATTTTGAAAATGTGCTTATCGAATGCAACGAATCCGTTCTTTTCATAAAATCGGATAGCTCGTGGATTTTCTTCCCAAACCCCGAGCCAGATGTATACTTTGTTTAACGATTTTGCCACTTCGAGCGCCTTTTCATAAAGAAGCTGTCCGACCTTTTTTCCATGATGGCTACTTTTTACATAGATACGCTCAATTTCCAATGCTTCGTCGCCTTGTTCTTCGGTTTGCGCATGGCCCACATTAATTTTCAGATAACCTACCGCCTCTTCCCCGTCCCAGGCAATGAAGAATAACGATTCTGCATTATTTAGTTCGGTTCTGATCTTTTCTTCACTGAAATTTGCCTCCAAATAGGTGCGCATGTCGGCTTCGGAATTACTGGCTGCAAAGGTTTCAAAGAAGGTTGTTCGGCCAAGGTCTTGAATAACTTTTAACTCGCCAAGCGACGCTTTACTAACTGCTATCGACTTCATGATCATACGGTCTTTCAAAATAAAGATTTGAATAGCTCTTTTTTGCAAATATACCGGAATATCTAATTTCGAAAGACAGCGGCCGGCCAAAAGCAGTTAAACCCTTATAAATGGGGATAAACGATAAGCATATTAGATCTGTAGGTAACCTTTATTCGGTTACCCAGCGATTGACCGTATTGTCTTGCGTTTCCAACACTATTTTATAAAAAGGGGAAGGGATATCTTTGATAGAAACAAGCGCATGTTTACCGGTTAATGGATACGTGCCCATGAGCCGATATTCATCTTCTTTGCCCGTTTTTTTATTATTGGTGGTGGATAGCCAGATCTTCACTTCGCCCTCCTGCTTCATGGGAGTCCAAAAAATGTCGAGGTGTTCTTTTAGGCGATGAACTTTTGGAAGCGCTATTGCTACTTCGCCCATTAAAGAAATACCATCCAATTCGCGTGCGGCTATTGTCGGAACAGGAATCTCCATATATCGGGCAATGGTAGGTAGAATATCAACGACAGAAGGGTATAGCATTGCACTATAGGTGTTTTTAAGTGGCCTGTTGCTGAGAATCCATGCTGAGCGCTGGCGAAAGGACTGCCCCCCATGGCCTTTACCATCTTTTTCTGCTCTTCCGTGATCCGTAGTTACCAGGAGTAGCCAGTCTTCGTTGAATTTTTTTTCGCGTTCGTCTATAGCGGCCATAATTTGCCCAACCTCTTCATCTACCTTTTGTATTGCCTCTGTGTATTCGGGGCTGTCGCCATACATGTGGCCCATATCGTCCGTGTGTTCGAGGTATACCCAGGAGAGGTCGGGTGCCCGCTCGGCAATCGATTCGGCAGCTTTAGCGCTAACTGCCTGATCAATTGCCAACATAAACCGGCGTTTCGCGTCATGTGGATATTTCACTGTGTCCAATTCCAACCCATCGAACGCTTCGTCCATCTTAATGTAATTCGTTTGTGCCAGGTTTTCGCCGATTAACTTCGTTCTGTTATCTTGCCAACTGGAAAAAACGGCAATTTTTTTCTTTGGAAAAGCATCTTTCAGTAAACGGAAAATCGTTGGATAGTTGTAATTGGGATCTTTGATATCATTATCCGGAACGTTGTGTTTGTTATACCAAACGCCTGTTAGTACATTGTTATAGCCTACAGCAGAAATTGTTGGCGATTCACTATACGAGCCTGCTTCACCCCCTTGGTAAGCGCGAAGGTAGGCGCCTTTCGCCATCAACTTTTTCATATTTGGCACGTCTGTTCGCTCCAATGCATCGGCTGAAATGCCATCTGCAATTATGAAAACTACCTTTTTTTGTCGTTGTGCAATGACAGGGCCAAAGCACATACAGAATAGAACTAAAATACTAAGTTTTTTCATCTATTTAAATTTGCTTTTTAGTGGTGATGAAGCTATCAGATTTATTCATTCCCCTGTGTGGTTTGAATAAATCATGATGGTTTCATGTTTTAAATCTTTCGGCAAAAATCAAATATCCCGAATTATCCCCATAATCAGAAAGGATTGATTAACTTGGTTCTTTAATAGGGATGACATTGGGTTTTTCTTTTTGTCGTACTTACATTCATTGCGGTAAAATTCAGCTTGAGCAGTTAAGCCATCATTAAGAAATCTTTATTTTATTAATTAATTGAATGTTCATTCAATAATAACTCATCTATTTGTAACCGATTTCAGTACGATAAATATATGGGTAGAAAAAGTATAAAAGATATCAGGAAACAGGAGATTATCAAAGTCTTCTATAAAGTAGCAAAAAAAATTGGTTACGCCAATACTTCAATAGCAAAAGTGGCTAAAGTGATGAATATAAACCCCAGCCTTATCATCCATTATTTTGCTACTAAAGAGGATTTAAAGGAAGCGTTGATCGATTACTTATTGGAACGCTATCTGCTGATTTTCAACATAGACAAGGAAAAAGATTATAGCCTGACAGACCTCTACGATATTATTGATCGACTCTTTTCAAAGAAATGGAACAAATTATTTGATGATAGTCTATTCTACGACTTTTATGCAGAGAGTTTCCGGAACAAACAAATTAGGCGTAAATACATTACCATTCTCGACTCGTTACGATCGATGCTTAGCACCATACTCGCTAAATTGAACGACCGGGAACAGCTGCGTCTAACGAACCCAGCGCATACGGCTGATCTGATTTTTATTTTTCTGGATGGCGCTTATTTTTATTTATCGTTGGTAGAAGATAAGTCGATGGTCGAAAATAGACTCAATCAATACAAAGAGGAAGTTTATGATCTGTTAAAGTTAACCTAGCGTCTCCTACAAGCATTCCTTCCTAATTTGCTATTCTGTCTGCATATTTCGGAAGCGGACTTGCGCATCTTTATTGATCGTAACAACGCCGCCATAAGGTTAGTGGCCTATGATAGTGACTGACAGTAAGTGTCTTTTCTTTTTTAATTGAATGAATGTTCAATTAAAATAACGATATATTAATTCCTCCTTAACATCTGAAATTCATCTTTGTTGCCAGATCCCTAATCTTAAAAAATAGTTATGAAACAGATTTTACTGTTACTTGTCATAAGCCCGCTGATCATCTGGCAGTATGGGGTATATGGCCGACAGGTGCGTCAAGATGACCGCACAATTTCCGGAACGGTGAAAGACTCGATTGGCGAAACACTGCCCGGTGTGAGTATTGCCATTGTTGGTAAGACACAGGGAACGTCGACAACGATAGACGGCGTTTTCTCTTTAAAAGTAAAAACAGGGGATGTGCTGCATATCTCTGCCATTGGTTATTTGCCGCAAGAGGTAAAGGTAACAGCGGCTGAGCATTACGACATCATATTGGCCGATGACAAACAAAGCCTTAACGAAGTTGTCGTGGTTGGTTACGGAACACAGAAGAAAGTGAACCTATCCGGTGCGGTCGACCAAGTGAAAGCAACAGACCTACAGAATCGGCCAATAGCAAATGTTGCGCAAGGTTTGCAGGGAATGGTGCCAAATTTAAATATCCGCTTTGCATCCGGTGGTCCGGGTGAAGCGGCGGACATCAACATTCGGGGCATCACTTCCATCAATGGTGGCGGGCCGCTTATATTGGTTGATGGTGTGCAGATAAGTGCCGCTGAACTGAACCTGATAGCGCCACAGGACATTGAGACGATGTCGGTGATCAAAGATGCGTCCGCTGCGGCCATCTATGGGGCGCGGGCGGCATTTGGGGTGATTTTAATTAAAACTAAAACAGGCGCTGTAGCGGGTGCTACCGTCAGCTACTCCAATAATTTCAGCCTAAATAAACCTACCGTTTTGCCGAAAATGGTGACAGACCCTTACATCTTTTCGCGTTTACTGGAATTATCTACCGATAATACCCCTTGGGATAACGTTAATTATAGCGATCAATTTTACCAATATGCCAAAGAACGATCGGATAATCCGTCTATCGCCGGGGTACGGGTAAATCCGACCGATCCCAGCTTATGGGAATATATGGGTAATCGGGACTGGAGCCGCTATTTTATGGATGATTATAACTTCAACCAAAATCACGACCTCGCCATTAGCGGCGTGAGCGAAAACAATAAAGCACAATATTACCTATCAGGCGGTTATAACAGACAGAACAGTCCGTTAACCTTGGCCGATGATTACAATGAACGCTATAGTCTGCGCGCTAAAATTGATTATAACTTAAAGAAGTGGCTTAAAGTTGGAAATAACACCTATTATACCTATACGAACCGAAAATCGCCGACCCGATTTTACAGCAATCCCAGCCAAGCTTCCTCATCACTGCCTGTTACGAACACTCCTTTCAGTATTTATGATCTGTATACTATTTTTCCTACTTCATGGGATAAGAACCCGGATGGCACCTGGGCTAATGAAACCGTAGGTCGGCTGGCCGCCCAACTAGTTGACGGTGGTGCAACAACGGTGAAGCAAAACATGATTCAGTCTACCTTTACCGCTGAGATGTCTTTTTGGGATAGGTTGCTCACCGTTAATAGTGATTTTACCTTTAGAAATACCTCCATCAACACGAATTCTTATAATACCAAATATCAAATCGGATATGGTCCGAATGATGTACGTGAGGAAGGAGAGAATAGTGCCAGAAGAGATGCCGAATCCATTACCTATCAAGTATTCAATATTTATGGTACGTTGAATAAGAGTTTCGGAAAACACAGTTTGTCGGCCATTGTGGGGTATAACCAGGAAAATTACCGTGACGAATTTTTTTATGTCAGCAAACAAGACCTGATTTCTTCGTCTTATCCCACGATTGGCTTAGCCACAGGATTGACCAATGGCGAGGAAGACATTAGAACCTATGCGCTTAGAGGTGCTTTCGGTCGAGTCAATTATATTTATAATGACCGTTATATCGTGGAATTCAACGGAAGATATGACGGCTCTTCACGCTTTCCCAAAAATAAACGCTTCGGATTTTTCCCTTCCGCTTCCGCTGCATGGCGGATCGATCAGGGGTCTTTTATGGACGGTATCCGTCAGACCGTCAATAATCTAAAGCTTCGGGCTTCCTATGGTTCCTTAGGAAATCAGAACGTGGCCAACTACGGCTATCTTCCTTTCATGGAGGCTTCACAGTCCGGTTACCTGATCGGTGATTCGCGCCCGACCATGATCAGTCCGCCGCTCCTGGTTTCACCCAATTATACGTGGGAAAAGGTGAATACACTTAATGTCGGTTTGGATATGGGGCTCCTCCAGGATCGTATTACGCTGACTTTCGACATGTATAAACGGAACACCCTCAATATGTTAACACGCGGAAAGGAGCTCCCCGGCGTATTGGGTGCCGTTGAGCCGAGTGAAAATGCTGCCGACCTGCAAACCAAGGGTTGGGAGCTTTCATTTGGATATCAGAATAAATATGAGGTTGGCGGAAGCCCACTGACCTTCCAGGGCCGCTTTGTACTCTCCGATTCTAAAACACATATTACACGGTTTGATAATCCGAACGGAAGCATCCTGCAATACTACAAAGGAATGGAGCTGGGGGAAATCTGGGGATTGCAAAGCAACGGACTTTTTGCCAATACCGACGAGATTGCGCAATTAGACGAGTCGGCTATTATTCCTTGGGGTGCGTTACAGATTGTACCGGGATGGCCCAAATATATCGATCGGGATGGTAACGGAAAAATTGAAAAGGGCTATACGCTGGACGACACAAAGGATTTAACCGTAATCGGAAATTCAACACCACGCTACCAGTTTGGTCTTGATCTAAACTCCTCGTGGAAAAATTTTGATGTCAGGGTCTTTTTACAAGGTGTTGGAAAACGGGATTATTATCCAATCGATTACCTTTATTGGGGCTTTTACCAACAGCCCTACGGAAATATCTATGAGCATCTGCTCGACTTTTATAGACCTACCGGCGATAGTGATGAACAAAGGGCGCGTCATTCGCAATCTTATCTGAACCTCGGACTTGCAGATGCAAATCCCAACGGAAAATACCCGATTATGCAATCGTGGTTGGCTGATGCTAACCTAGGAACAAGAATTGACGATGCGATGGGATTGGCCATTCCCCAAACCGGCTATCTGCTTAACGGTTCGTATCTGCGTATAAAAAATATTACAATCGGTTACACTTTACCTGAAACATTGATAAAAAAAATAGGCTTGGCCCGTCTTCGTGTTTATGCCTCTGGTGAGAACCTCTTCGAATGGTCGGGAATCAAAGATTTTTATGATCCCGAAAGTACGAACGCAAATATCAATACCGATCCGACCAGTGGTATCGGTAGAAAAGGAAATGGAATGACTTACCCTTTTCAAAGGAGTTATTCGGTAGGAATCAATGCCATCTTTTAAAAAATAAAAACATGTCAACAATAGAATATACAAAGAAGAACAAGTTTCTTAAAATCGGCCTGTTCATCGGACTCCTAGCCCTTTCGACAGTAAGCTGTAATGATGATTTTTTGGAAAAAACACCCGAAACGGATATTGACGCGGGCAATTTTTTCAATACGGAAGGAGACTTAAACTTATATATTTATAATCTTTACAATTTTCCTTCTACCGGTATTTATACAGCAGATGCTTATAACTTAACCGACAATGCCTTCTCGACGGGCAATGTGGAATTGAAAACCATGATGACCACCAATCCTTCTTCTACCACAATTACCGGTGGGTGGGACTGGGGCCAGCTCAGAAATGTTAATTTCTTTTTGGCGCATTTCCGGAGGGCCAACGCTGCAGAGGACCGCTTAAACCACTTCGAAGGTTTAGCCCGTTTTTTCCGTGCCCGCTTTTATGTTGATAAAATAAAACGCTATTCGGATGTTCCCTGGATAGATGTACCATTGGAAGCAAACAGCGAAGACATTTTATTTGCCGGGCGTGACTCACGGGAAACCGTGGTCAACCACCTCATCGAAGACTATGAGTTCGCAATGAACAATGTGGATGTTTCGGCCCCTAAAGGAGCCGTGAACCGTTGGGTGGTCAAAGCTGATTATGCCCGCTTTTTGTTATATGAAGGAACTTTTCGGAAATACCATGCTGAACTGAACTTGTCAGAATCAGCTGATGAACTGCTACAAAAAGCGGCCGCTGTGACAAAAGAAATTATGGACAGCGGGACCTTTAGCCTCTATTCTACCGGAAAACCGAATGAAGACTATGGGAGCCTTTTCGCAAGTGCGGATCTCTCAAGCAATCCGGAAATCATATTTGGTCGGTTTTACCAAGCGAATGTGCTGAATGGAGATAGTGGCGAAGGGGTTTTCGGCAACTATGAGACTTATCCGCAAAAGGATCTCGTACAGGCGTATCTTATGAAGGACGGTTCTTTTTATAGCAGTCGCCCTAACTATCAGCAAAACGAGTTTGTTGAAGAATTCAGCAACCGTGATCCGCGTTTATATCAAACATTTGCTTATCCGGGATGGGTATTGGTACGCTCCGGTACTTATGCGCAGGGAACGGGTTTATATGTGCAACAGTTGGCGAAGAACTTTTCGGGTTATCATCAGATTAAAGGCTTTTATAATACAACAGATCAGGATGTACGGAATAATATGGATGTGCCCCTTTATCGCTTTGCTGAGGTCCTGTTGATTTATGCGGAAGCTAGGGCCGAATTAGCGCAACTTACGCAAGGCGACTTGGATATCACCGTAAATAAGTTAAGGGATCGTGTTAGTATGCCATACATGACCTTAAACCCGCCAATGGATCCGGTGGAGGCTGCCAAATTTCCCAATCTTTCGTCTGCACAGCGCAGCGAATTATTGGAAATCAGGAGGGAACGTAGGGTAGAATTGGCAATGGAGGGCTTACGACATGATGATTTGATGCGGTGGGAGGCGGGAAAAGTACTGGAAAAGGAACCACAGGGGATCTATTTTGCTTCGTTGGGAAAACATGATTTAACGGGTGACGGCGTGCCTGATATTTATTTGCTTCCTGCTTCGCAATCGATCCCTAACGATAAAGAAACCAATAGTTTGGGTAAGGTGCTCCAATATTATCGCGTTGGTACCTTCGGTCAGGATGTATCTGTCTTCTTAGGAGGAGCAAACGCAGGAAATATTCAGATAATAGAAGATGTAGGAACATTTGTAGCCCCTAAATATTACTATAGGCCGATTCCGCAACAACAGATTATGCTCAATCCCAATCTTAAACAGATTTTTGGTTGGGAATAGTTGAAATAATTTATGAGGGTGCCTAAAAAGCTTAGATTGTCATCAGGCACTCTCTACTTCCCCCATATCAACTATACGCTATTGGGAACGTGGCGAGATAATTGCCCACCTTATTGTTTACTTAGTCACGTAAGTTCTTGATCTAAATCAATCGAATTTCTTAACCTATGTTATTTCGGGCAGCGAGCTGCTTGCCTAATTTTACCTCATAAAACAAATCAAAAAATTATTAGAGATAAAATGGCAAGGATTCTAAATATTATTTCTAGCCCAAGGGGCGAGCAATCGAACAGTATCAAGTTAGCGAATGCGGTAATCGACCGCCTTAGAGAAAAGGAGCCTGCATCTTTTGTAAAAGTGAAAGATTTAACGCGTAACCCGTTCCCTCATCTGGAAGAAGTGCATCTCAATGCTTTTTTTACACCAGCTGAGAAACACACAGATGAGAATAGGGCAGCTATACAACATTCCAATCAGGCGATTCAGGAAATAATGGATGCGGATATTTTGGTAATTGGTGCTCCAATGTACAACTTTGGTATTTCATCTACCTTGAAAGCATGGATTGATCATATTACACGCGCAGGAATTACCTTTAAATATACGCCTGAGGGCCCGGTAGGTCTGATAACGGGAAAGAAAGCCTACGTAGCGGTAACAACAGGCGGCATTTATAGCTCCGGCGACTATAAACCCTTTGATTTCGTGACACCGTATCTTAAAATGGCTCTGGGATTTATAGGCATTACCGATGTTACGTTTATTCGGGGCGAAGGTTTTGCCGTATCGGCGGTTCAAGAAACTGCATTGGATACGGCCATCGATAGTATCGTAGTGTAAAGTAGTAACTGTGATATAATTAGAAAGATAGGCGTCGATCCTCGCGTGTTTGCAGTGGTCGACGTCTACAAGTCTCGGAAAATTACCTGAAATAAAGACAAATTTGGTCAGGGAATATCCGTATTGGAAACATTGCCTAAATATTCCTTAAAAAAATCATTTTTGTAGACTTCCCCTAAAGGTATTTCATTGTCCGTTAGATAAATGGTATGATGGTCGAATGATTCAACATATTTCTTGTTAACCACATACGATTTACTTACACGGACGAATATCGCAGAAGGAATTTTCTGATGGATGGCCTTTAAGTTCATCGCTGTTATCAATTTCTGGCTTTTGGTATAAATCACGACATAGTCTTTGAGTCCTTCGATAAATCGGATATCTTCGAAGTTTACCCGATAAAATCGACGATCAGATTTGACGATCAAGTACTGCTCCGTATTCGCTTCAATGGTGTTCTTTTCCGTAGCATGTGAAAGCAGCGTTTTATATATTTCGGCTTTATGTATTGCTTTTTCCAAGCGGGATTTATCAACGGGTTTTAAAAGGTAATCAATGGCGTCAAGCTCATAGCTTTTTAAGGCATATTGCGGATAGGCGGTTGTAAAAATGGTGAGTACCTGGTTGGGGATTTGTGCAGCAAACTCCAGGCCGGTTACCATAGGCATCTGAATATCGAGAAAGATAAGATCTACTTCATTGGTGCTTATAAAATCGAGCGCTGCCGGCGCATTGGAGAATTTGCCCAGCATGTCAAGGTCAGAGACATCTTTAATCAGCGCGTGCATTTCATCTCTCGCCAATGGTTCGTCGTCTACGATAATACAATTCATATCGGTAAGATTAAGTGAACATGGTATTCGTTTACTTTAGAAGTGGTATTTAATGTATAACTATCGCCGTATAATAAATGGAGCCGTCTCTTAACATTTGCCAGCCCAAGTCCGCTGTTCTTTTTATCTGAAGCGACATAATTGGGATCTATTGAATTAACACAATCAAAATAAAGTTTATGATTATTTACGTTTATGTCAATACGAATATAAGATTCCCCTTGCTTTATATCAATGCTATGTTTGATGGCATTTTCGACGAAAGTGGTGAAAATATTGGCGGGTAAAAAAATAGCATTTAAGTTATGCATGGTCGACTGATCATTGACCTCAACCTGAAAGTTATCCCGGCGGATCTTCTCTAATTCGAGGAAGTTGGTTAGGAAATCAATCTCGGATCGGAGTGGTGTTTTTTCTACATTATTTTCATAAAGTTGATAACGAAGAAACTCAGATAATTTCATGATAACGAGCGTCGCTTTTTCAGGGTTACTGCGAACCAGCGCTTTAATCCCATTCAGCATGTTAAAAAGAAAATGCGGATTGATCTGATTTCGTAACTCGTTTAGTTCCATGGTGAGGGTGAGGTTTTTAAGATCAGACATCCGCTCATTATCGCGTATCCAACGTTGAAATAACTTGATCATCGTGGTAACCAATATGACTGGTGTTAATATGAGTGTAGTTTCATAGAATCCTTTAGCAGGGTTGCCCTTTTGATAGTTTACAGAAACGTTTTGTGGGTCGAGTGTGTTTTCCAGTAAAAACTTCATCATAAAGAGGCATATCATTACCAGTAGGAGTAAAGACACTATATATAGTACATATTTACCTTTGAAGAAAAATTTAGGGATCAAAATATTCATATTCACATAGAACATGAATATTAAATGAGCAAAAACACAAAACCGACGATAATAACGATAAAGCCCCGTGTATTCTGATAAGGGATTTGTAAAGGAGATCATAACAAAGAGGCCTAAAAAGAGAAAAATATGTCGAAACGCTCGATAACGCTCGTCTACAATTAGTCGGATAATCGCTGTATTCTTTATTTCTAATGATTCCTGCTGCTGCATTGGGGAAGATCAAATTCTTAGCAAAGATAATTCGATAAGCAGTATGTACACTAGTTTTTATACTAACCTTGTTATTTATTATACCAAATCTACCATAGAAAGGCTTTAGTATAATATGTAAGGGCTTTGGTCTAAAAACCCAAAAAAGTCAGAAGCTTATGCTTTTCTTTGGACTGTTAATCCCACATCGGATTATATGGAAAGTAAAAATGACCCCGAAATATCGTTACTTGATTATTGCCGAGTAGTACCGGTTTATCCTGTAATGTCTGCCATAGCATCAACATTAAAAAATCTCGATTAAATGGATAATTTAAAGAAAACCAGCTTCCTTCTGTTTAACTTATTGGCACTATGTTCAGCAAAATGTTTTTCGCAACAGAAAGACAGCCTGTATAGGGCAACATCCGATAGTTTAAACATACGAAAAAAAGCCGTGGCCTATGTAGCCGACAAATTTGCCTTTACCCGTCCATTGAATATCGAGTTCATTCAGACGGCACCTTACAAATTTACTTCCGAGAAAGGCCCCAATGCGATTCCGGAGAGTAAGGTTAATCACATTAGACAGGCCGACATTAGCGCTAATTTTAATTTTATAAAAAGAAAGACCTGGCTTTTGGGCGCAACAGCCGGCTATCGCTACACCTCACTAAACACAGATTTGTCATTACCCACCAGTGCAATTAAAACGGTAGATGAAGATTATCATTACCTCTTTTCAGCCTTTACCCTTACCTATTTCTCTAAGCTATTTAACAAACGGACCATCTATACCTCTAGCATTTCCGGTGATGGCAGTGACCGACATTTCGAAAGGGTTAAAGGGCTGTTGACCGCCACGATGGTGTTGAAAGCCAATCAACGCACCAGGTTAATGGTTGGAATGTTGGTTAACATCGATCCCAGCGCACAAACACCATTTATACCAACCTTTTCTTATGAGCATAAATTCAATAATGGACTTATAGCCGACATTGTACTGCCACGAAATATTTACCTTCGAAAATATGTCTTTAACAATGGGCGTCTGTCTTTGGGAACCGAATTAGATAGAACTTCTTTTTATGTTTACGATCTTGACGGCACTTCACAGCGATATGAATACAGGCAATTGGATATTAATTCGGGATTGGTGTATGAACATCTTTTAGCAAAATATTTTGTGCTCACGGCTAAGACGGGAATGAAATTGACAACATCAGGCCGATTATTCCGGAAAGAAGATTCTTTTGGCGACCCGGTATTCCAAACAAGTCCTGATCCAACATTCTACGTTAATTTGGGGGTATCCTTTAATCCGTTTTCGTTTTTGGTAAGAAAGAATAAGACACATTAAAGCAAGCAAGTAACATGATCAAAGTTTTTAGAACCGATGTCGCGCATCTCCAGGAGGCTGAACGTATCATTCGTCTTCTTTCTCGAATCTACCCAGGCTCGAAAATCAATTTTGATCTAGAAGACGAAGATAACATCTTGCGTATTGAAGGCGCTTTTTTTACTACACAAGATATCGTACGCTGCGTTGGAAAAAGCGGTTATACCTGCGTCGAACTGCCCATTGTTTGGAGTTAATCCTGAAGAACTCCCTGCTTTCCTGACAGCATTTTATAGTCGGGTAGATCCACTGGCAATTCGTTACAAACCGTTATTCCAAGTCCTGTTAACAATGGACAAAAAGCAGGCGGTTTTTTATCACTGCACTGGCGGCCGCGATCGTACGGGAATTGCAACAGCCTTAATATTGAACATATTGCAAGTTCCTCAACATTGAAAGCGGGTTAATCTGCGTTTTAGTATTTGCCTTCCTTCTTTAAAATATCATTTTAAATAAACAAAATGGCTAGTCTATGGTTCCATAATGAATACTATTTGATGAAAAATACGGCAAATGGAGCGCAGCAATTCTCATATCCATGAAGAAATAGGTTCTGTTCTTGAACTGAATTACGTATATACTGTATTGACTCCTATTGTCTTCCCTTACCGTAAAATGTATTGCTGTTACTATGGTATTTCGGATACAATATTCGGGTTTGGTAGCACCATTGAGGAATCTATACACAGTTGGCATCTTGAACTCTGTGTCCGGATGTCTGATCTAAATGAGGACGATATACTGGGACAGGAAATAAAGTCGAAACTGCTAGGTGAGATGTGGTGACCGGTAACCATTGTATATAAATATCGACTTTTTCTCGATTAATAGCATGGAAAGATTCTCAGTTTACAGCGAATCGTGTCTTCTCATCTTCGCTGACGCAAGGGTCCGGCCCGAAGCCTTCCTTTATAAACTTACGTTGAAGATCACATTTACTGTTTACGGCATTGCATTTTAGTTAAGATCAACGGCAAACGTATTAAACTAATATTTGTTGTAGTATAAGTTTTGAAAAAGTAGGATATTGCATATAAAAGAAACCTATTGTATTTTTGTTTGTTAGCCTATTTTTATTAATGTATTAGTTGCTAGTCTAAAAAATTAACTAAAAATTATTTTTGCTTGGTAATTTGGTATATTGTCGCCATTTGGATATCATGGGGAAAAAGAGCATTAAACTTTCAGACGGGACTACTTATCTTGAACTTTTAGAATACGTACACCTCGATGGAAAAGTGAACGTTTTGGTGCGGATAAGTAGACGTAGCGACGACTCCATAACAAGTCTTGATTTTGAGCTACCCTTTCAAGAGGTACATTTGTTGCATCGATATTTTGACGATTTCATGCGCGATCACAAGCAGCTGATCGAGGACTACACAAAGAAACAAGCGAATAAAATACGAAAGCTGAAAGATTTATACCATGATTGCGAAGCAATCGGTTCATTCAGTATTGAGGAAGTAACCGAACTGCAAAAATTGGACATTCCCTTTCTCTCTTTGTTGGCGCTTGAATTGAAAATGCCCGTTGACGAATTGAACACGTTCCTTAGATCGCATCGACTGCCCTTTTTACTATTGAAGCGCATTTTGGAACGAAATTATCTCGGCAATTCTTCGTAATCCTAGATTTATGAAGGAGTGATTTTTGGTATCAAAATCAAGAGCTTTTTATAGAAAAGCGAACAAAAATCCTTCTTTGTTGTTCAAGACTTTAGAAACCGTAATTTCTGTCGTTCTACCATGAAAAAAGTAAAAATCTCAATTATCAGGGAGGGATCCGCCCTGTTGAAAAATGGACTCGCAATCAGTGAAAACCAAACATGTAGTTTCCAATATTATCAAAGTGTAGATGATTTTATCGAAAATTATCGCGTTCCCCCAAAAATTTTATTCCTATTTCAAACGAAGACAAAGCGCGTGGACGAAACTACATTGACGAAAGTCAAACACAATATCGGTGTTGCGGGAAAACTTGTTTTGGTGGATGAGTTGGCTTGTTATACTCATTTCTCCAACTTCCGGACTTACCTAAATGGTTATGTCTCCAGGAGTTTTTTTTATGATTACTACCTGACTATAATTAAGTTGCTGTTAGCAGGCGAGTATGTGCTTTCACCTGAAACTTCCTTTGAGATCGCCGAAAATGTTGTTCGCTTATCAGGTCTTGCACTCAACGGAAAAATACCTTTGATCAGTGAGCAAGAAAAAATGGTTTTGCATTATGTCGTTGAAGGATATACCAATGCGGAAATTGGAAGCGAGCTGAAAATACCTGCTCGTAGGGTAGGAGTCTGTATTGATAGGTTATGCAAGAAGGCCATGGTATCGGATCGGCCGGCTTTAATTCGTTGGGTAACCTTGCATGCCTATGAGCTGTTCAATTGGACATTGGTTGATAAGCAGCGATGTATAGGAGTTAGTTCCGCTTAATAAGGGGCGCTGTTTATTCATCAATATAAGCTTCCCAATTGTTTTTTATATTATTTTTTAATAGGCTTCCAGTTTTACGAAAAAACCGGCGTCGGTTTTGATAGATAATTCACCAAAGACGACCTTGACAATGATGACAGATCCGAAGACGAATAGTGCTCAGTTATTTTCTAGCCCACTTATTTCCGACGCAAACGTGTTAAATCAGCAATTGGTAAACGTTAATAAGCAATTACGAGATAGTGAAACACGTTTTGCCGCATTTGTGAAAGCCACTTCCGATGTCATTTATCGGATGAACGCAGATTGGACCATTATGCTCGAACTTCAGGGCCGTGAATTTCTCGAAGATACAGGGGAACCCATTCAACATTGGATGGATAAGTACATCCATTCCGAAGATAAGGAACAGATCTTGCATGTCATCCAAGAAGCACTACGCACTAAGAGCATTTTTCAACTGGAACACCAAGTGAAACGGCTTGACGGTAAAATGGGTTGGGCATCTTCTCGTGCTATTCCAATTGTGGACCGAGACGGCAATATAATTGAATGGTTTGGAACCACCAGTGACATTACGCAACGGAAGCAAGCGGAAGAAGCCTTATGTCGATCGAAAGACGAACTGGAACAACAGAAAAGGCTTTATGAGGCAGTAACGGCAAGTACACCGGATCTTGTCTACGTGTTTGATTTACAATACAAATTCACCTATGCTAACAAGGCCTTACTTATAATGTGGGGCAAAAACACCTTGGAAGAGGCAAAGGGTAAGGGGCTTCGTGAATTGGGCTATGAAGAATGGCATGCCGAAATGCACGAGCGGGAGATTGACGAAGTGGTTGCAACGAAACGATTGATAAGAGGCGAAGTTGCTTTCCCTCATGCTACACTTGGTAGACGCATTTATGATTACATCTTTTCGCCGGTATTTGACGCAAACAATGAAATTGTTGCGGTGGCAGGTACAACCCGTGATATTACCGAGATGAGGCAACTTTCGGAACAAAAGGACGAATTCTTGGCTATGGCCTCACACGAATTAAAAACACCGGTGACGGTAATTAAGGCCTATACCCAAATCTTTCATCGTTCTGCGCAAGAAGCGAATGACAAGCAAGCAGCAGCCCTTGCCATAAAAATGGAGGCGCAGATTGATAAGTTAACATCGCGAATAGCGGAACTACTTGATGTGTCGAGAATACAAGGTGGAAAGCTACACTTGCAAGAGAAACATTTCGACTTCAATGGATTGATTGATGGTGTGGTGGAGGAAATACAACGAACTACGCATCGGCATCAGATCATTAGGCGTTTAACAACATCAAGAACGGTGTTTGGTGATCAAGATCGGATTGGGCAGGTTGTCATCAATTTGTTAACTAATGCGATTAAGTATTCCCCTCAGTCAGATGTTATCTATGTGTACACCAAGCTGGTTAATGAGAATCAACGCGATCTTATCGTATTCTCTGTGGAAGATTTTGGCATTGGCATTCCTGAAGCTGACCAAGAAAGGATATTCGAGCGATTTTATCGCGTAACCGGTGGAAATCAGAATACGTATCCAGGCTTAGGACTGGGGCTTTATATTTGTTCGGAAATCATCAAATGGCACGGAGGAACCATTTGGTTGGAAAACAAAAAAGAGGGGGGCTCTATTTTTTCATTTTCATTACTTCTAAAGAAATAAAGGGAACATAATCAGCTAAACGTTGTTAAAAGTTAAAGCTTGGCATAAAGATGAGAAAGAAAAAGGTAATGATCATAGATAATGATCCAGGTATCCTTGATTCTGTCAAATTATTGCTTGAGGTGTGTAATTATGACGTTGAAGCAACTGACGACTTGAGCATAGTAACAGACTCACGGCATGAGCTTCCGGATATTTTATTATTGGATATTTGGATGTCGGGTGTGAACGGAAAAGACGTTTGTAAACAGCTCAAAAGCCGAGACCTAACACGTCAACTACCCATTATTATGTTTTCCGCAAACAGAGACATCGCGAAAATCGCCCAAGAAGCGGGAGCCGATGATTATATAGCCAAGCCTTTTGAACTAAACGATATGCTTGAAAAAATAGAGCGATATACTTAATGGTGCCGCACGCCATTGAGAAGAAAACGAGTATGTCTTAGCTCGGTATAAGATAATTTGTTCTCGTTTATTCACTATAATTTGTAAATAATTTCTCAATATTTCTCGCTTTTTCTCAAACTAATTGTTGGTATAATTGTTCTTCGTTACCAAGTATAAAGAATAATTATGGTAAGCGTAGGTATAATAGAACCGGATGAACAGATGAGAGCTACAATTCGGACGCTCTTATTGAACCAAAGAAGTCAGGAATTCAACATCCTTTTCGAGCTGGAGCGCGCCAATAACCTGCTCCATCAAAAGGCGCTGTCACCACAACTGATCTTAGTTGAACTTAAAGGATATTCGACAAGAGTGATTAAACAGATAAGAATTCAGTTTCCAAAAACAAATATAATCATATTAAGCGAAATCGCTAATATCGCGACTGTACTGGAGGCCCTTCGCGCGGGCGCCGTTAGCTATTTGTTAAAGTCTACTTGCTTAAATAATATAGCATCAGCGTTAATTGCAACTCATAAAGGTGGGTCTGTTATTAGCCCTTTTATTTCCCGCGAAATGGTGGAAAGGATACATGATGCAAAACGACGAGAGGATCTACTTTCCGCGCGCGAATTGCAGATTGCTAACGGGCTTGCCGATGGGTTGAGTTATAAGCTAGTAGCCGATCGCTACAATTTGGCAGTTGACACGGTACGGGTTTATATTAAACGGATTTATCGCAAGTTAAACATAAACAGTAAGGGGGAATTGATCGCACAATTAAAATATTAAGAATCATCACATCGTTATGTGACATCTGCTTTTTCTAGGTCCGCCTTGTAAATAGAATATTTGTTTTTGGGATTTATGTACGTCTGTCATGCTTGTGAAAGCTCTTATAGCCATATTGATCCTTTTTTTCTCTATAGTTTGGTGCATCGGTTATGTATATGCGCAAGACTTAACGGTTCGCTGTGTTTTCGAGAGAGATACCTTAATTATAAAGCCAGGTAGTACATTTAGTAATAAACTTGTAGTAAAAAACCATACTATTGATGAGGTCTTCTTAACAATTGAATCGACCGGGAAATCTTCCAATAAGGCGCTGATCGCTTTACCTGACACAATTAGACTCGATCCGGGAGAGGAAAAGCGGTTCCCCGTAAAATACATAGCGGATAAACAGACTATCGTTGAAAATTTACAACGCTTTGAGGTTCGGTTAAATGCCTTAGATCAGGAAATGGAGGCGCTGCCTAATGCCTCCTTCTATACTCAATTAGCGGATACACGCACCTTAACACTCCAAACAGAACAACCGGTTTACTTCTTGCAACCAAGTACAAACCAAACGCAGCTGATGCTGAATTGTGTAAACAATGGCTTAATTCCCATTTCCTTTCGTTTGGTTTTAAGCGAAGTTCCTGAAGGATTGGAGTTTATGGGCGAGCAGATGAGTCTTACATTGCCGGCAGGTGCGCGCCAATTGATTCCGTTCATTGCTCGAAACAAAACGAATAGCCGCCAGGCAGCTGATTTTTCCGTCACTATTCAAGCAGTAGACGCTAGTGGTCAGCAATTAGCCGTGCATCGCGTACGCATTCAACACGTGAATAGTGTAAGCTCGTTTTTCAGTAATGCGCCTTTCGCACAAACACCTAATAATACGGCCGCTTTTCGATATCTCAGTTTAAATCAGTATAATGAAATTTACCAAATGCAGGCGAATGGCCAGCTTACTATGACGAATAAACACGAACTTGACTATCGTTTAAATCTGGATTATTATCAGCAGTTGGGCGGTGTTAATCTCTATGATACCTATTTGTCTTATGAAAATCAAAATTGGGGGCTGAAGTTAGGTAACATTTATGAGAACTTAGATTACGCGCTAAGCGGACGTGGTGCCCGGGCCAGTTATCGCATCAATGAGGTGGACCGCGTAAGTGTATATGCTCTTCAGAATAATTATATGCTGGCTTCTCAAATATTCAATGATTTGCCGAACGAAAATATATTAGCCGCGGATTATAGTTTTTTGAAAAACGGGCAAGAGGGGCGATTGACTTACTTGCATAGCCACCAATCATTTAATGCGTTGAACAGTCATCAGGTCAGTGTTGCAGTTCCTCTGAAGCTAGGTGCGCAACATGATTTGAAAATAGAAGCAGGTTATAGCCAGGAAACTTTTACGGACATTGCAAGCACTCGGCGAGCAGTAGCTGGGGGAATCGATTACTCAATCACACATAAAGAGTATCAATTCAGTACCAATAACTATTACAGCAGTCCTTATTTTACAGGGCTTCGACGTGGAATTTTGCAAAGCGATAGTCGAATTATAAAATCAACAGAGGATGGCGGAACATACTCCCTACGTATTAGCTTGCTGAATAATCGACCTTCCTATCAAGGTCGAAGATACGGATATGGTTATCTCCCTTTTCAAAATAGTATCTATTCCTACGAAATAGGTTATGGTAAAAATTTGGGAAGATTTCGGCTGGAAATGAAGCCTTACCTCATGCAACAAAGCTTACGGAATGGTACCTACTCATCGGAGGGCGAAGCCCCGTCGCGATGGCGATCTTCGGCGGGGCGAATGCTATTGAATGTGAGTTATGCAGCTCCCATACATAGTTTTTATCTGCACGTTGATCATGGCTATGTTTATGAAAGCACGATGCCGATGGCTCCAAGCTCTTACCATTCTTTGCGGATTAACGGAAGCTATACCAATCCTTTGTTCGGTATTAGCACTTATATCCAAATAAATCCCTATTACCTCAGCGATCTGTTTGCAAACGTAAATGATGCAGCTTACCGCTTATATTCAATAGGCCCCAATACTAATTTTACAGCGTTTAAAAATAAGTTGCAGGTACAATTGGCAGCGATGTATAATTATTATGGCTTTACAGATACGCGTAATTATTCTGTAAATGGAACGGCAAGGTGGAATCTGAAGGGAAATTGGGCAGTTACAGGCGATATGTTCTATACATTGGTGACCATGCAAACAACACTGCCTGCGGAGGTAGGTCTGAATTATGTTCGTTCTTCATTTGATACGCGACAGATACGGATCGGTATTGAAAAACAGTTTGCTGCCATGCAGACATCCAACGGCAAGAGAATCCGCCTCATCTATTATCAGGATCTTAACAACAATGGCAATCGAGACGAAGGAGAATCGTACATTTCGGGTCTCATGGTTAAAATAAATGATCAAACCGCTGTGACCGATAAATCCGGTCAGGCGGAATTTCAGCATATGCCAGTAGGAAACTATACCGTCGACTTGCTGAGTACAAAGGGCTGGACGAGTACGCAACCAATATCCTTGGTCCTAAACAAGAATATATCCATGGAAATTCCGCTGACACAAACCAAGTTATTGCAAGGCGAAATGCAAGTTATGGGTAAAAACTATCAGCTAACGGCTCCACTACTGTCGGGTATTCGCTTGATTGCCGTCGATTCGCAAGGAAGGGTCTATAGAACGTTAACTGATCAGAATGGGAGATACACTTTTTATTTAGCTCCTGATATTTATGAGGTTTCCGTTGAAACGGATGAAATGCCATTTACTATAGAAAATAAAATAGAGAAGATCGATATGAAGGCAGCACCGGATAAATACGTTTTAGATTTTAAATATTATGACCAACGCCGTAAAGTAGACGTTAAAAAATTCTAGTACCTAAAGTGTAGTAAAACTGTAAATAACGGTAGCACTATAAGTGCCTGGTGCTTTACCGAGCAATTGCGACATTGCTGTGTTCGGAATACTATAACGGATATCCAACGTTCGATCGATCGTGGGATTAGCATTATTTATAAGTTGTTGTGGTGTAGTGGAAAGAGTAACTGTATTAACTCCTGTTTGCCCGGCAGCGGCGCCTATACGCAAAATATTTACAGGTATTTGGCCACCGGCTCCCGAAAAGTTAGCGGTTGATGAACGCACGTAGAGACTATAGGGAGTTGTTTTACTAATACGTAAATGTTGCGTCATATCTCTTGTTATGCCTTGCTGGTAATCCGTCACATCATCAAAAACAAAGTTAACACTTGGCTGCAAAGCAATCAACTCCGCTAAATCACTGACGACGACTTGTAAAGTGCTGCTTCGCTGCACCTGTAATGAGCCTGTAGGATAAGCGCTGGCCAATTTACTCCAAGTATAAGTAATGGGCACTGAATAGGTTCCCGCTTGTACAAAACCTGTCTTCAGATTGTTTCCCGTAATGGAAAAGGCTGCAGTTAATGCTTGATTATTGTTCGTAGGCACGGCTATACCCGAAGCAGCCGTTAATGCTTGTGAAGTGGTGGATAACATGATCGGCGTAGCATTGGTGATATTGGATAGCGTTGAATTGACAAGCCCAACCGAAGTGCTAGGTGTTTGATTATAAGAACTATTCGTGTTGAAAGAAAACTGCGTGTTACTTGCTTGCAAGCTCAGAAGATAGGGCACCGTAGTTGATACAGAGATATTGCCGGCAGCGCTGATACCGGCGCTGTTTCTGAAAAAACTCAAATTGTTTACTGGCAAGCTTAGCGATGGTAGCGTAGCCTGGGGAGCAATAAATCCAGGTACGTTTATATCTAAATTCGGCGTAGTAGGTGTTATCTGATTGGGGGATAGCAGTCCTGTTCTGAAGTTAATAGGTGCACGATAAATGCCCGATATCCAAGTGTGGCTGCCCGTTGATATACGATAGTCGGCGACAACGGCGCCTGACGAAATACTGGCCAATGCTGCGTATAATAAAGCGTAGGAAGTACTCAGGGTGACTTCTGCTGTGACACCTATTAAGGAAAGAGAGCCAATACTTCGCAACCGTATATGCGCGATATTCAGTGGCACAGTAGAGGTCCCTCCAACCGTATTGGTAAAATTGGGACTATTGGCTTTCACCTCAATATTCGGCACCAACCCAATTAAGCTCGAATACGTTCCACTTGCCAAGGTAGCTGTATAATTTGAACGTGCTGTAATATTGGCTTGGGGCAAATTAATGACGATTTGTCCGTAGGCTGGAGCTGAAAGCAGGAGCCATCCCAATAGTAGCTTGTTAATAATCAATTTCTTTTTCTGCAACACGCAAATCATAATTATCTCCCGCGTCTAGGATGGCAACTCCTAAGTGTTTTCCCTTTAATGAAATTGGTAAATCGACGTAAATCCATTGTTGTGCATGGGGAAGCATGGCGATAGCGGTGGTTTTGACGGGAATTTCTGCGCCGGTTTGCACGTTTGTCAACTCGAAACGTACATGCGCATCTTTATTGATTTCTCCCGTGTTCTTAACCTTCAGTGCAACGCGACGAACACTGTCTGTTTCTAATTTTATGATACCCTGGTCTTCAAAAGCGACAAAGTCCAACTCGCCAGGTGTTAGTCCCGGTGGCACGTGATAGATCTGCACGCCGACTTCTAAAAGCACATTTACGCCTAGTTGCTTCTTTTCTTTTGAAAGCTTGGTCTGCTCTTTCATTTGCGTAAAAAAAAGCATACTGTTGGTCAGGCCGCGTGCGCCTGCATCCTTTGGTACGGTCATTGACACGACTATGCGTTTCGTTTCGTTCGGGTTAAGGTTAATGGTAGATTCCGAAAGTCTGATCCAGCGACTATTGGAATGTTCCACATCACCTGGGGCGTCGTAAACCTTTCGACCGATCGAATCGCGATGCCAATCTTTTAATGCCGTAATAAAATTGAACGATATTGACGAGTTGTTGGTAAGAGTAATCACTTCTTGGACCGTCTCGCCGGGAAACCCCTTAAAAAAAATCCGAGACGGTGATATCGATATTCCTTGAGCGAAACAGTTCCAAGTGCATAACAAATAAAAAATCACTGAGAGCAAAGAAGTGCGAATTCTCCATCGCCTGATCAATTCCAAGTAACACCTGTCATATATCATGCATCGATCAAATTTGCGTTGCTGTATAAATCACCGTAGTAGAATATACTTCGGGCACTTTATCAATTAAAGAAGTAGCATCGGGTATGGTGTAATTGATATTATAAGTTGTGCCGATTGTAGCTGGGCCATCAGTAACTAAAGTTCCTGCGGTGGATGATAATGGGACTATCGCAGGCGTTCCGCCACCGGTAGTGGAAGGGTCAACACTTACTTGGACAACACTCAGTGGAATGGGCGAAGCGTTCTCAGGTATTACCGTAAACTCTTCCGTTGCTTGTACAGTGACTTCGTAATCCTGATTACTTACCACCGTGAAATGTCCCACTTTCGGTTCAACCTGTGGTGTGGTGTAGTCTTCAGGTGTACTGTATACGAAAGTTACGTTTGGATCTGCACCTAAATCAATGGATATAACCGGAGCGGTTAGGTCGATCGAAACGGTTACATTACCTGTTTGATCTGTTTGTGCTTGAGCCAGCTGGAATTGTGCTATTAATGCTAACAGCAATATTCCCGAAAATAAAAATAGCTTTTTCATAATTACTTGAATAGTTTAATTTCCATATCCATAGAGAGAACACAAAAATTATACTTATTCTGTTTCGAGTCCAATCATTCATGTCACATATAGATGTTACGAAGTGATAGATCGAGGGGTTATAGTTGCCGAATGCTTATTGATGTAGTTCGGGTAACCATTCTATTGGTTATTTACTAGTCACAGTCTTCCGGAATAGTTGAGGCATCTTAATAGGTGTTTTCCTTTATGTAAAATACATATTCTGCTAACATTAATTTAGTAGATTTGTTTAATTGCCAAACAAGCGACTTATGTGGTATCGGTTTGTCTTTCTGTTACTTATATGTGCCTGTAGCAATGATAGTCGATCTATTAAGGTAAAAGGATCGGATACGGAGGTGAACTTGGCGGTAACCCTTGCAGAACGTTTCTATAAAGTGAACCCCGCTTTTAGCGTAGCAATATCCGGTGGAGGCTCCGGTTTGGGAATCGCCTCTTTACTGAATGGGCAAGCAGATATCGCTAATTCTTCACGACGTTTAAACGCAGAAGAAGATAGTTTATTCAAGGTTAAAAAGATAAAGCTACACACGATTGTCTTTGCAGAAGATGCTACCGCTTTTATCGTACATAAGGATTTTCCCTTAGACACAATCGATATTTCTAGCTTGGCGAAGGTTTTAAGTGGCCAATATCGAACATGGAAGGCCGTAACCGGATGGAATATGCCCGTTAATATTTACGGACGGCAAAGCAATTCCGGAACGCATGCCTTTGTTCAAGAAAGGCTTGGTATTCGATTCAGTAGGGATGCGAAGGAGATGAACGGAAATGCGCAGATCATGGAGAGCATTAAGGCAGATCGCTCGGGTATTGGCTATGTGGGGGCAGGATACATTTCCCACGGCACAAAGGAACCAGCGGTAAAAGTTCTTTATATACGCGACCCGAAAAAGGCGACCGCTGTTTCTCCCTTAGACGAAAAAGCAATCATGGAAAAACGTTATGCCTTTCAGCGTCCCTTATATCAATTTATTCCGAGTACTTCTTGGGAGAAAGTTAAGACTTTTATCGATTTTGAGCGGAGCGAAGAAGGAAAGTCAATTATAAAGGCTTCCGGCTACTATATCACCCGATAAATCCCCTGGCTATGCAATTAAGTGCTAAAGAAAAAATCGATCTCCTCGCTAAATGGCTTTTTCGGGCAACCGGTATGCTCATTATCGCCATTCTTGGTGGAATTTTTTTTATGCTGTTATGGAATACTGTCGCCTTCTTGATTGAGGTTAAGCCGCTGGACTTTATAACCGGTACCCAGTGGAATCCGGGAGGTACTCCCGCCACTTATGGCATCCTTCCCTTATTAGTCAGTACTTGTTTAGTCACCTTTGGTGCCATGTTGATAGCAATCCCAATAGGAATTGGTACGGCAGCCTTTCTTTCCGAATATGCCAATAGAAGGCTGCGGAATATTCTTAAACCGGCTATTGAAATGCTGGCAGCCGTTCCCTCTGTAGCTATTGGCTTTTTAGGAATTGTTATTTTAAGCCCACAACTAGGAGAATTATCGAATCAACCGAACGGTTTGAATGCACTCAATGGTGCCATTCTTTTAGCGATTATGGCACTACCTACCATTATAACGGTTACAGAAGATGCCTTACATAGCTTGCCGCAGTCTTATAAGGAAGCTAGTTTCGGCTTGGGCGCAAATCGTTGGCAAACGCTGTGTAAAATCACCATTCCGAGTAGTGCACCCGGGATATTGGCTGCCGTCATGTTAGGCGTTGGCCGTGCTTTAGGTGAAACAATGACCGTACTAATGGCAACCGGTAATGCGGCTGCCTTTCCGAAAGGATTTTTCCACTCCGTACGCACCATTACTGCAACAATTGCCATTGAGATGGGAGAGGTGCCTTATCAAACAACGCATTACTATAGTTTATTTGCCATCGCTACGGTTCTCTTCCTGTTTACTTTAGTCGTTAACCTAGTAGGTGAATATTACGTTAACAAGTTTAAGAAATATCAAGCTCCTTAGCCATGAATAGATTAACATCAATTATTGAATGGGGGACTTTGCTTCTTTGTACAGGCTTAGTCTGCATTTTTCTTTTGATCATTATCGGTGATATCATCGGAAAAGGAGCACCCGTGCTAACTTGGGACTTTGTTAGTACACTGCCTACAGATGGTATGACCAATGGGGGAATTTTGCCGGCAATAATAGGTACGGTAATGCTGACCTTAATTACTGCAGTGGTGGCTGCGCCCTTTGGCATAGGCTGTGCTATTTACCTCAATGAGTATGCTCCTAACACTTGGTTTACGCGTCTTATTCGCGCTTCTATACGTAATTTGGCCGGAGTGCCTTCCATTATTTACGGTCTCTTTGGCCTGGCGCTGTTTGTACAGGGATTAAACATGGGGACATCGCTCTTGTCGGCAGGCTTTACTTTAGGTCTGTTGTCGCTGCCTTATATCATTACCACTACAGAAGAAGCGTTGCGTCGAATTCCGGCAAGCACGCGTGAAGGCGCTTTGGGGGTAGGTGCTACACAATTTGAATCCATTCGTGACATGGTACTACCGTCCGCGTTACCGGGTATCCTTACGGGTATGGTATTAGCTTTATCGAGAGCGGCCGGAGAAACCGCACCGATCCTTTTTACCGGCGTTGCTTTTTATATCAACAACCCCACCGGTTATCTCAACCAAGAGTTTATGGCCTTGCCATACCATTTGTATATGTTATCAACACAGCACCAAGCCATTGAGGAGGTGAGACCCTTGGCTTATGGAACGGCGCTGATTTTGATTATGGTGGTTTTTATATTGAACAGCATCGCCTTTTATATACGTTATAAACACAGTAAAAATGAAGGATAGTCAGACGAAGCTTGCGGCCTCAGGAATAAATCTTTGGTTCGGATCTAAGCAGGTACTTAAGAACATCCATGTCCGTTTTGAAAAAAATAAAGTAACGGCACTCATTGGACCTTCGGGTTGTGGAAAAAGCACCTTGTTACGTTGCTTTAACAGGATGCACGACTTGACCTCCGACGCTCGTATAGAAGGAGATTTTTTGTTGGATGGTAAAAATATTTATGATGCTGATTTTCCCGTTACACAGGTTAGAAGACGTATTGGAATGGTCTTTCAAAAACCGAATCCCTTTCCAAAAAGCATTTATGAAAATATAAACTATGGTTTGAAAATTAATCAAGTGCCGAAAGAACAACGGTCAAGAATCGTTGAAAATGCGCTGAAAGAAAGTTTTATTTGGGAAGAAGTAAAAGATGATTTGCTAAGACCGGCCACCCGCTTGTCGGGTGGCCAACAGCAGCGTCTTTGTATTGCCCGGGCCGTAGCACTCCGACCGGAAGTGATTTTGATGGATGAGCCTTGTTCCGCGCTTGATCCGATAAGCACTTCGAAGATAGAAGAGCTTATTGTTAAATTGAAGGAAAATTATACCATTGTCATTGTTACCCATAACATGCAGCAAGCACAGCGTATTGCCGACAAAACAGTATTTATGTACCTAGGCGAAATAATTGAGGAGAATAATACCATGTCGCTCTTTAATAATCCGCAACATGAACTGACTGCGAATTATGTGGGTGGCAAATTCGGATAACCTAACGGATTTAGACCGCTCCCTATACAATATGTAGATTTAAAACCGGTAGATCCATATAAAGACCATCATCCTTACTATTATTATTCTTGCGGTATTAGAACCTCCTTGGACTTTGTTGAATGAATATATTATTTTAAACCTTGTGATGTTCCGTTTGTTCTTGAAATAGGTGTATCTTCGGAAAATAAAATCGTTGTAAAATACGGAGCCTTGTATACTTAATTTTAACGCTTGATTGCATGCATAAGAAAATAGCATTTTTGACGGATACCCATTTGGGGGAACAGTTTACCTTGGATCAGGGTGTTGACGGTGTAAGAAATCTGGAAGCCGTTTTGAACGACGTCCGTTCGAAGGGAATAACGGAAGTGATTTGCGGAGGGGACATAGGAGATCCAAAGGTGAACGCGCAGTTCATTAAATTATTTGATGTGCCACAGATTCGTTTCCGATTGATTCTAGGCAATCACGATAAATTTCATGAGGTGATAAAGCATTTTCATGTCGATGCTCAATTTGTTGACAATGAGTTGTTTTATAGTGAAAAGGTAGGTCAATTCAAGTATGTTTTTATGGATTCTTCGTCCGGTAGCATTAGTCGCGGTCAACAAGAATGGTTAAAGACGCAGTTAGTAGATGAACAGCAGGTTGTTATCTTTATTCATCATCCGCTCCTTAAAGTAAACACACCTGTCGACGACGAATATCCATTAAGTGATCGGGAAACAATAGTTGATTTACTAACGCAATCTGCATCCAAAATATGTATATGTTGCGGACACTATCACATGGCCGATTCACAGGTTTACAGAAATATTAATCAATATGTTTCACCTGCGGTATCTTATCAGTTCGTTAAAAACGCCAGCCAAATTGAAATTGACAATAAGCGATTAGGGTACAGTATCATTGAAATAAATGATGACGATATTGCAATACACCCGGTATTCTTACGATAAACCCAACCCCCTTTATACTTTAGTGCGCAACATTAGCGGCTCTATAGAGTTCTTCATATTGTTGGGAATTGATTGGTTTCATTAGATAATCTTTTACGCAAGTAAGGGATAGACTTCGTACTCTGTCCTCGATAGCGGGGGATGAGCTTACGATATAAATAAGCGTATTTTCTGTAAGGCAGGTCTTCCTTAATTTATCAATTAGCTGCCAGCCATTCATAATCGGAAGATTAAGATCTACCAGTAGAAGCTTAGGCATAGATAAAGAAGTTAATTCAACCGACCGAAAATACGCATAAGCGTCTATCCCGTTGGTGAAACTTACCGTATCGATATCACCGGCGATTTTTTGAAATTGCTTTTTAGCCAATAGCTGAAATATGGGATCGTCGTCCACAATACATATCTTCATAACCAACCACTTGATTACAGTTAAACGTGAAAATATGTGAAATGTTTATGTGAAATTAATTTTTATCTCTTACGAAAAAAAATATAATGAACGCCGGACACACAAATGTATGCCTAATTTGTTTTTTTATCTTCTGATAGACAGTTTTTTATGTGTTGTCTATCAGAAGATGTAAGGTAAGATGTAGGATCGGATAATCCTGAAAAATAATAATCGGCTAAGGACATGGGAGGAAGGCTCAGCCACTCCATGGTGCGGGTGTCATTGAGATCGAACAGATCATTCATGCTTGATGCTGACACAAATAAATGATCATTCAAAATGATAATGGGAATTTCAGCAACGTTATCAGATGAAACAGATAAACCAAGTTGTGCGGCAAGTTCATAGATGCTCATTTATGATTCGTAAAATAGGATTGCAAATATAGGCATATATTGTTGCAAATGAAAAAAATATCACAACATTATTGAGATATAGTTGCATAAAAAGTGTATATTTTTGTTACCATGTTGCAGGGCTTAAAAGCATTATATATTGTCATCCGAAATGGGGAAGCGATTTGTTTTGAAACGAATCTTCGGGCCTTTGTACGAAAATTTGAAGAGATCGAAGGAGAATCGAGAAATTTTGACTTCTTTTATCGGAAATTTAAAAGAGAAAGGCTTTTTAAATTAACCTTGTCGGGAAAGGAATATACCTTTCAAAAATTGTTGTAGAATTGTATAGTCCACTATCGTAAGTGAGCATCTCATCGTTTAATTCTTTTTTCCAATTGTTGAAAATGATATTCATTACCTTCTATTATAAAAGAGAAGGATTGGATTTTACCTGCTAGAATCTGTTGTTCTTCCACCATCTTCCTAAATCTATCTACGTGCCCTTGGCTGCCAAGATAATTGCCGAAACGCTCCCATAAATCTTCTAAACGAGATGCATAAGCAATCACCTCATCTTGATGAATGATAACAAAGAGAAACATTGAAAATTTGGTCATGGTGAAACTATTGATTACACATACAAGTTCTTCATCGTGTATTTAATTCTTACTTTCCGTTGGTTGTTACATTTACATACAGATTCTTATACCTGCCTAAGTTTATGTAGAAATTAGGAATGATTTAAGACAATAGATGGCAAATTATACAAAGTCGCTATTGTAGGCAAAAACTTAATCTTTACACGACCTAAAGATAAATTAATTCGATTAGAAGCGCAAACAGATAAATGTCCGGTGGATCGATAAGAAGTAGTAGATGCTGCTACTTGTTTTTTAATTTTTGTCAATTGACAATTGGTTCACGATATTTGGTAGCTACCTTTATTGAATGAAAGAATTATTAGCGTATCTCGATCAATTTGGAAGACTTACGCACAAAGGGGAGCAGCTTCTAAAAGAGCTTGTAAAAGAAGTTTCGATCCATAAGGGCGCATATTTCGTTGAAGCAGGAAAAATCTGTTCGAGCCTCGGTTTTGTGCAAGAGGGGATCTTTCGGTCTTGTTATTACAACAAATTTGGAGATGATTTTACGAGGTATTTTGTCTATGAAGGTCGATTAATAGGCGATATAAATGGTTTTATTGATCGTATTGCCTCCACAGAATATATTGAAGCGATAACTGATGCACGTATTTATCTTTTGAACCGGGAAGATTTTGAGCTTTTAGATCACGAACTTCCAAATTGGTCAACCATTTTTGTAAAACTGAATGCAGCCGTGTTGGAGAACAAAATGAAAACAGCTAGCAATATGTTGGTGCAGGACGGACAAACGCGTTATTTGAACTTCCTCAATCATTATCCGGGACTGTCTAATCGTATTCCCCAATCAATGTTGGCTTCCTACCTTGGAATAACTCCCTCCTCGTTAAGTCGTATCCGAAGAAATATATTCTAAACGAAAGCATTCTTGTCAAATGACAATGGGAATTTAAAAATTAGCGATCAAATTTGGATCATAATTATTTAATTCGTCAAAAATGAAAGCAGATGTTGTTTTAGGTCTTCAGTGGGGAGACGAAGGTAAAGGTAAAATCGTTGATGTTCTGTGTGACCGGTATCAAGCGGTGGCCCGATATCACGGTGGATCAAATGCCGGACATACCCTGGAATTTAATGGACAGAAGGTGGTGCTTAGCGTTCTACCGTCCGGAATTTTTAACCGAAAAATTCGTAATGTAATTGGCAGCGGTGTTGTATTGGATGTGGCTGCACTACGGCGTGAGCTGAATGCACTCGAGTCCTTGGGGCACCGGGTCATCGATTGGCAGAATCTGCTTATTTCGAAAAAGGCACATTTGGTTTTGCCGACACATTGCCTCCTGGATCGCTTTGCAGAGGAGCGCTTAGGAGAACGGAAAATTGGATCCACTCAGAAAGGGATTGCTCCAGCCTATGCGGACAAAATTCTTCGCAAAGGTATTCGTGTTGGTGATCTCTTGCAACCCGACTTTGCGCTACGCTGTCGAAAATTGATGGAGGACCATGCTAAACAACTGCAGGTATTGTTTTCAGAAGAAATTGACCTGGAAACACTTTATCAAAAGTTTATGGAAAACATCAATATTTTACGCCAGTTCACCCTTATCGATACCGAACCCGTACTCCAGGAAATTTTAAATAGCGGAGGCCGGATATTAGCGGAAGGAGCTCAGGCGACTCTACTGGATTTAGATCATGGCTCTTACCCTTTCGTGACTTCCTCTAGTACGCTTTCCGGGGGTGCCTGTGTGGGCTTGGGAATCGCTCCGCAGCGAATAGGAGAGGTATACGGGGTCTTTAAAGCGTATTGCACTCGTGTTGGAAATGGGCCCTTTCCAACCGAAATAAAAAATGGAGACACCAAAAAATTAAGGGAATTAGGTAATGAATTCGGTGCTGTAACCAAAAGGCCGCGAAGAACGGGGTGGTTGGATCTCCCTGCCTTGAAATATGCGATTATGCTGAACGGTGTTACTAAATTGATCATTACCAAGGTGGATGTTCTCAGCGCTATGGAAACTGTTCAGGTCTGTACACATTATTTGGTAGATGGCAAACGAATGGATCTCGTGTCAACCTGGGTGGACAGTGATAAGGCGACACCTGTTTTTAAAGAATTTAAAAGTTGGGGCAATGTAAACGGGATCCGTGAAAAATCACAATTGCCGGTGACCTTAATAGACTATGTTACATTTTTGGAGAAAGAGCTCGGGATACCAATTGTCTATATCTCCGTTGGTCCGGATAGAACGCAGATGGTCGAAAGATAAAAGTACGATTTCTTCATTTTCGAATTTCGTATATTAGCCTCGCACGTGTTAAACGGGCTTTCAAGAATTCAAAACACGATCGATGCGATATATCCTATTCATAGTAATGTCTCTTTATTTTCAAACTACTTTCGCGCAAAGCCTTTTAAAGGGAGCGTTGGATGGAGCGAGACCGGGGAAAGAAAACCTCAGTTTACGAGTTGATAACCATAAGGATAGCTTGCTTGCTTTGCCTATATCGGTAATGAGAGGAGCAAAATCCGGACCAATCTTCACAATCGTTGCTGGTATACATGGCTTTGAATATCCGCCTATTATTGCTGTTCAGGAGCTGATGAAGGAAATAGATACAAAGCAATTGACAGGCACCCTTATCATTATTCCGGTTGCGAACACTGCTTCTTTCTACCGTAGATCACCCTTTGTCAATCCGATAGATCATAAGAATCTTAATAAATCCTTCCCGGGTAAATACGATGGCACCGCTACGGAGCGTTTAGCGCATCTAATTAGTCAGCAGGTTATCCCCAACAGTGATGTTTTTCTCGATATTCACGGCGGTGATGCAAATGAAGACTTGTTACCTTTTGTTTGTTATTATGACCGTCGGGATAAAGCAGAACAAACGAGGGTGGCAAAGCGATTAGCAGAAGCAAGCGACTTCGAGCATATCGTATCATATCCATACACTATTAGCGACGATGAAGCGGCACTTTATGCATTTAAACAAGCTGTTCAAGATGGAAGAATCGCATTGAGTATCGAATGTGGCAAACTGGGAACGGTACAGGTCAGTGCGGTAAAGAAGATAAAGCAAGCCGTATACAATTGTTTAAAAGAAATGGACATGTACACGGATGCAACAAAATCAGACCTTACCCGGACCAAGGTGCACTATAACCGGCAAGAATATATCAGCTCACATGGCCAAGGCATTTTCTATAGCACCTTGCTTGCGGGGGATCGGGTTACCAAGGGACAACAGCTGGGATATATCACGGATGTTTTCGGAAATAAATTGCAGGATGTTATTGCAGAGGTGCCGGGTGTTATTCTATATAAAGTAGGAACGCCCCCGGTTAATAAGGGTGAAACACTTTTCTGTATCGCATATTCCGAGTAACGGAAATGCTGATTACGACCAACTTATAATTTGTTTATAAGATTTCCTGTGTACGGAGGTTCAGCTGCCAAAATTACGGCGTCCTATGGATAACGGGTTGCCCATGGGAGGCACAGTTAAAGGCTTTACTATATAGTGCGACTAGGTTGTCCGCCTGAAAAAAAACATATCTATTTGGTGGATTTTTATTAGTTTAGCAAAAAGGTTCGTAGGGTCCTGAGGTTTAGTGATGTAAAAAGCCGATAAAATGATATGCAAAGACGTCCACTGAAGAAAGGAGCGATGAATGCCTAATACTGATTATGATGCAGTAGTAGTTGGCTCAGGCCCTAACGGTTTAGCCGCCGCTATTTTATTGCAACAACAAGGCTTAAATGTGTTGATTATTGAAGGCAAGGACGTTATCGGAGGTGGTATGCGTAGTGCAGAATCAACATTGCCCGGTTTCATACATGACATTTGTTCGGCAGTGCATCCCATGGCAGCGGCCTCTCCATTTCTTGGTAGCTTGCCTTTGGCGGATTATGGTTTGCGTTATATAGATCCCAAGGTATTAGCGGCCCATCCACTTGACGGGGGAACGGCTGCGGCCTTATACAAGGATATTGGACAAACTGCGGAGACTTTAGGTATAGACCGAGCATATTATTCGGACTTGATTGAACCGCTGGTAACTTCGTGGCCGGATATTGTAAATGATTTATTAGGGCCGTTCGGTTTTCCTAAACACCCATGGAAATACTTAGGGTTTGGTTTAAAGGCGGGACTTCCAGCTACCTTGTTTTCAAAACGCTTTAAAGGGAAAGAGTTAAAAGCTTTATTTGCAGGTATGGCTGCGCACAGCCTCTTAAATCTTGACCAACTCACTACGTCTGCAATTGCCTTGGTACTTACAATGGCAGGCCATCGCAGCGGTTGGCCAATTGTAGAGGGAGGAAGCCAGCAGTTGGCGCAAAGCATGGCAGCTTATTTTTGCGCATTGGGCGGTAAGATTGAAACAGGTATTTGGATTCGGTCGCTTGCACAATTACCCAAAGCACGTGCTGTTTTTTTTGATATATCGCCCAAACAGCTACTAGCTATTGCAGGGCACCGTTTTACCTCTTTGTATCGCAAGCAACTAAGTCGTTACCGTTATGGTGCAGGTCTCTTCAAGATCGATTGGGCCTTGAGTGAACCTGTTCCGTTTATCGCGGAATCGTGTAGGCAGGCAGGAACTATACATATCGGTAACACTTTTGAAGAAATTGCATTTTCAGAGAAACTGGTGGCTCAAGGTAGACATCCCGAAAAACCTTTTGTGCTGTTTGCACAGCAGAGCTTGTTCGACGCTTCACGTGCGCCAAAGGGAAAGCAGGTAGGGTGGGGGTATTGTCATGTGCCTAATGGTTCGACAAAAGATATGACGGAGCAGATAGAAAATCAGGTAGAACGGTACGCTCCTGGATTTCGTGACCTTATCTTGGCCCGTCATATTACCAATACGGAAGACCTTGAAAATTATAATCCAAACTATATAGGTGGAGATGTAAATGGTGGTGCGTTGGATTTGAGGCAACTTTTTACACGCCCTGCACTCCGTTTTTCACCTTATCGTACTTCTGCCAAAGGACTTTATATCTGTTCTGCTTCAACACCGCCTGGAGGAGGAGTGCATGGAATGGGCGGTTTCCATGCGGCTAAACAAGCACTGAAGGATATTTTCAACATAACGATTTAGTCCACAAGTGAAAGATAGAACTGTTTTTGTAAAAAAAGTATATAAAAAAGGTAGATATTATATTCTTTTCAATTTTTTTGTAACTTTGGCTCGAAGATGCGCATCTTGATTTTAAATTAGAACGATTATGAAGATAAAGAATTTACATGCTTTCGTTTTTCGATGTTGATTTGGAGACCAAAATATAAATAAACTATAGGATTTTAATCATTGATCATGATCAATTGGCGTTGCGTGATCAAGCTTTGTAACTTAACCCATTTTTTATGCAAACTCAAAAGAGGAGGGCACAATCCGTGCCATCTCTCCTTTCATTACTTTTTATCATCTTTTTTACGGAACAGTTAGTTGCCCAGCAAACTAAACCGCTTGTCAATTCTACACTTCAGGGGCAAGTGCTCGATTCAATAACAAAAGAACCATTACCGGGTGCTTTGGTACACATAGAAGGCACTACGCATAGTGTATCCACGGACGAGGAAGGAAAATTTGGCTTTGTTACGGGACAAATATTTCCTTATACACTTGAAATCTCTTATATCGGTTATGAAAAGAAAAAAATAATCGCATCAGAAGCGAAGATTGAAATTTTGCTCAAGCCAGGGTTCAATCAGTTAAACGATGTAGTGGTAGTAGGTTATACTACACAACAGCGGAAAAACTTAATCGGTTCGGTTACGAAAGTGAATCCTGCTGAGAGTAAGGATATTCCGGCAGGTGGTTTTGATGCGCAATTGCAGGGTAAAGTATCGGGTGTTCAAATTTCTAGCAACACAGGTGTACCTGGGGAAGCTGTAAATATACGTTTACGGGGGGCAACCTCCATCAATGCCAGCAATGATCCCTTATATGTTATCGACGGGGTATTTTTAAATACCAACAGTTTACAAACTGTTAATACAGGAGGTAAGGCAACATCTCCTATAGCCGATATCAATCCGGCAGATATAGAAAGTATTGAGGTTTTAAAAGATGCAGAAGCAACGGCGCTCTATGGTTCCCGTGGTGCAAATGGCGTTATTATTATTACAACCAAACGAGGTAATTTTAATCAGAAGCCAAAGGTGGCACTCAATCTTTCACAGGGAATAGCAAAGGCAGCGAAACTTTGGGAGCTAACAACCGGGCCTGAGCATGCTACGCTGGTAAATGAATACTATCGAAATATTGGTCAACCGGAGCCCTTTCGTCCGGTAACGGAAGTGATAAATGGTATTGCAGGCATAGGTTTGCCGGAAGAGCAGCAAACCTATGATCGCCTTGGTGAGGCATTTCGTACGGCAGCATTAACCAATGTCGATCTGTCAATCAGTGGGGGCGCTATCGGGACCCGTTATTATATTGGTGGGGGATACAATCGACAGGAATCCACTCTCAAACCCATCAGTTTTGACCGGCTTAGCTTTAAGGTGAACCTCGATCAAAAAATCAGTGATCGTGTCCAGATAGGAACCAGTAATACCATCGGCCGAACCGGAAGAAATCAAGCTCGTGCAGGTGATGGCCCTCAGGGCGGTTTATTACAGGCAGCCTTACATACTCCTACTTACCTTTCCCCTTATAATGATCAGGGGGTGCTGGTTGGCAGAGCTGGATTTGACAACCTGACGCTATTATTGGAAAATTATGATGTACACAGCACCAGTTTGCGTTATATCGGAAATTTGTATGCAGATATTCAGCTGTCGTCCGACTTAAAATTCCGTTCAACTTTCAGCTTGGATTATAACAATTACGATGAAAGCGAATATTGGAACAACTTACTTATTGCAGGTAGTCCGAACGGTTTAGCCACCTCGGCTATCGGACAGTCTACCACGTGGATCAATGAACAAACCATAACCTATCGAAAAAAAGTCAATCAAAGGCATGATTTCGGTATATTGGTAGGTAATACTTTACAAGGTTCAACCCTTAAGCGCACATCGGCAACAGGCAGGGGGTTTGCCAGTAACGACTTTAAATTGATCTCTTCAGCTGCAACCACTACAAGCAGTCAAGATTGGGAGAAATACAACCTGGCTTCTTTTTTTGGTCGAATCGATTATGCTTTTGACGATAAATATTTGATCGATTTTTCTCTGCGTGCCGACGGCTCTTCGCGTTTCGGGTCTGCTGACCTGTGGGGCTATTTTCCTGCGGTAGGTGCAGCCTGGCGTATCAAACGTGAGAATTTCTTAAAGAACCTCGCTTATTTAGATGACCTCAAAATTCGTGCAAGTTATGGTAGCACCGGAAATCAGAACGGTATCGGTGCTTTTGCAGCGCGCAGACTTTGGTCGGGCATCGGCTCTTCTTATCAAGGGATTCCAGGGATCGCACCTGAGCAATTAGCAAACAGCGAGCTCCGCTGGGAACGGACCGACCAATTGAATATTGGACTGGATGCAACCTTGTTCAAACAGGCACTGGACATCTCGTTCAATTGGTATCGTAAATATACGAAAGATGGTTTACTTCCGGTTACGCTAGCAGCCACAACCGGTTATGACAGTTATACGAGTAACGCTGCGGAAATCAGTAACAAGGGACTGGAGCTGGCATTGGTCAGTCGGAATATCCGAAAAACGGATTTCTCCTGGCAAAGTTCCTTTAATATTGCGCGAAACGTAAATAAAATAGAAAAGCTGGAGAATCCCTTAAACTACGGTAGCCGTGATCTCATCCTTTTTCAAGAAGGGCACCCACTATATTCCTTTTGGGTTTATAATCAATTATATGTAGATCCGCAAACAGGGGATGTGGTTTATGAGGACGTAAATGAAGATGGTAGGATTACAGTAGCTGATCGGAAAATTATGGGCAGTATTTGGCCGGATTTTTATGGCGGCCTAACCAACAATTTCACCTTTAAAGGTTTCGACGCAAATATCTTCTTCGTATTCTCTTACGGCAATGAGATCTATAACCATAATCGATTTTTCGGGGAAGCGGGGGGCGCGCGTGACGCAGCTCGGGTCATCTTTGCCTCCAACTTAGACAGATGGCAGCAGCCCGGTGATATAACGGATGTGCCCCGATCGGATGGTGTAAATGTGAATAACTACAAAGATGGTGGCAGCAGGTGGTTGGAAGATGGTTCATACCTACGTTTGCGGTCGCTTACTATCGGTTATACCTTGCCGAAGCATGTAACAGATCGCTGGCATTTGGATCGTTTACGCTTCTATTTGCAAGGGAATAATTTGTTTACCTGGACTAAGTACAGCGGTTTGGATCCGGAAGCTGCTGCTAGCAGCGATCCAAATGAGCAGGGTATTGACTTGGGAACACCTCCGCAACCAAGGAGCTTTCAACTGGGGATTAATTTAGCGCTTTAATGGATTTTTTCATGACGACATTAAAAAATACAACTTTTGTTGCCTTTATCATGGCTATGGTTTCCTGCAGTAAATTTTTAGATGTTGAACCAAAGGCTTCTATTTCAGGCGAAAATATTATTGTAGACGAAACTTCTGCAAATGCCGCTTTGAATGGTGTGTATAGTGCATTGCGAACTTATTACAGTGTCGACTTCCAGTCAATTGCTTATCTATCCGGAGATAATATTCAGTGGACAGGTTCGCAATCGCAGGTGCAGGAATTTATAAACCATCAAGTGAATGCAGAGAACGCAACAATCACGAATACCTGGAAGGAAATTTATGTAGCCGTCAACAGAGCAAATCAAGTAATTAAAAACGTAAATGAGTTGGCAGCCAACGTTATCAGTGAAGATGTACGAAAGCGAATTGCCGGCGAAGCTTACTTTATTCGGGCGCTTGCCTATTTCGACTTGGCTCGTACTTGGGGTGGTGTTCCATTGATTACTGAACCTACGGCCGGTCCTACCGACAACGTGGGTATTGCACGTAGTTCAATAGAGGAGACTTATAATCTGGTTCTGGCTGATCTGAATCGAGCAGAGGAATTACTGCAGGAGACTACCAACCGATTCCAGGCTACAAAGAAAACGGTACGGGCCTTGAAAGCTCGTTATTTTCTTTATCGGGAAAATTGGCAACAGGCAGCAGACTATGCTAGCCTCTTAATCGACGATCAAGCTAATTATAGCTTATTAAATCCCTATTATTCCTTTTTTGCGGACGGAGTGACTGGAACCCGTGAGTCGGTCTTTGAAATTTTTTACAATGCCAATGAGGTGAATCCCCATCGTGGGCAATGGCAGCCACAACAAAATGGAGGGACACGTCAATGGGCGCCGAATAACACGTTCGTGAATTTAGTGAACGATCCAACAATAGGTGGTTCGCGCAGTGCGCTTGTGGCGAAAGACAATCAGAACAGATGGTATGGTAATCTTTATTACCGTAGCCCTGCCACCGATCCCACCTATGTCATTAGGATAGCTGAATTGTACTTAATCCGCGCGGAAGCTAATGCACAGCTCGGAAAACTGGAAGAAGCAGTTCGTGATTTAAATGCAATACGGAACCGTGCCGGTGTACCGCAAACGGCTGTGGGTACGCAAAATGAGCTTTTACTGGCTATTGAAAATGAGCGACGGTTAGAGTTTGGTTTGGAAGCCCATAGATGGTTTGATTTGGTACGAACAGGTAGGGCACAGACCGTGCTTAATATCAGTGATACTAATCGTTTATTGATGCCCTTGCCAGCCGAACAGATTTTAGTAGACAGCGCGCTAGAACAAAATCCGGGATATTAAAATAAGATATAGTATGGCAAATTCAACTACTGAGAAACCATCGTACTGGAGTAGCTTTGAAAAGATTATTTTTCGTTTCTTTTTGATCTATTTACTACTTCAAGCTTTACCGTTAGATTGGAAGTATTGGGCAAATATTTTCAAAATCGATTGGTTTCACCCAACTTTAACCGATCTGTTCAATATAAGTCGGTATACGCCCCAACTGTTATCTTCTTATATGGCAGGCGATTATTGGGGTTTGAATACCTTTGCTGATTGGTCAATTTTAGCATTGATTGCGCTTATTGGTACGCTAGCGTGGAGTGGTTTTGATCGTGGTACGCCACGCGCGTATGATCGCTGGTACTATTTTCTTCGCGTAATTTTACGTTATCGCCTGGCTTTGGGTGTCATTGCTTACGGCTATTTAAAACTATTTCCTTTGCAATCTCCTCCACCAACACTGAGTGATTTGAATACCCCTTATGGTGATCTGTCAGCCTGGAAAATTTTTTCGCTTAGTTTGGGTGTAGCCCCCTCTTTTGAAAGTTTTTTGGGCTTTGTGGAAATCCTAGCCGGACTGCTCTTATTATATCGAAAAACTGTATTCATCGCAACTTTCATTATCCTTAGCTTTACAGGAAATGTGTTTCTTTCCAATTTGGCTTATGAAGGGGGAGAGGCAACATATAGCTTATACCTCATTCAATTTGCCCTTGTTTTGCTGGCTTATGATGCGCCTCGTCTGTATACGTTACTCACGCTTGAACGCGCTGCAGTACCCGCCCGATTCAAACCCGAATATGTAACAAATTACGGTTCTATTGGAAGAATGGTGTTAAAACTCGGCTTTTTATTGTTTTTTGTCGTACTCTATGGGCAACGAGCTTATACGCAATATCGAATGGGGGGCTATCAATTTTCTTCCCGTTCCGGTTTATTAAGGGAAGGCTTTTATGATGTAAGTTCTTTTGTATACGATGGAAAGGAACTTCCGTATGTCAGCAAAAGCAGTTTACGTTGGCGAAATGTGGTTGTGGAAAAATGGCCAACCCTTAGTATACAAACGGCAGTTGGACTGAAACCCGATACACATAACGTCGAAGTAATACATCGCAATGACGAAGCTAAGGCCTATGAATTTGCCGGTAATGGTGCTAGGCGCTACTATCGTTGTGAAAAAAACGATGGAGGAGGACTTACCCTGAATGCCCTACAAAACCATAACGAATTGACGAAATTTTCTTTTTCAACGATCTTCCTTTCGGATAGCACCATCCGGTTGATTGGAAAGGATGCTGCTCAAAAAGTGATCGATATACACTTGCGCAAAATAGATAAGAAATACCTATTAAAGGAAGCGAAGAAAGTGGGCAGACGCAGCCAACTCATATTATAAATTTTATAAGCCATGGATTCATCAATTGTTTCACCTATTCATTCTTCGATTTCAGAAGAAGCTGTCCAAAATGCAGTGAGCCCTAGTGGCCATGTTTGGAACAAGGGGCAGAAGTTCGGTTTCCGATTGCTGTTTTTGTTTTTTGTTCTCATGTCTATTCCTTGGAATATCCGTTGGTATACAGATCTATTTGCAATTGATTGGACGAGTCTCCACTATCGTGATTTATATGACATTGCGCGGTTTCAACCTTCTTTCCCTATGTTAACTAAGTGGCTTCCCGAGTGGTATGGCTATAATGACTGGATTATCGTATTGTTGTTTTCCTTAATTGGTGCGCTATTATGGAGCGCAGTTGACAAAAAGGCAAGGGATTATCGTAAATTGTATTACTGGTTAATGGTCGTTGCTCGTTATCGCGCCGGAATCGGTATCATCGGTTTTGCCTTCACAAAAGTGCTCCCGGTTCAAATGCCTTATCCGTCAGAAGGCTTGTTGAATACAAATTTTGGTGATTTGACGCCACAAAAAATCTACTGGTTATCTATCGGTATTGTACCCTGGTATCAGGTGTTTGCAGGTATTGTAGAATTGTTGGCCGGTAGTTTGTTGTTTTTTAGAAAAACAACTTTTTACGGAGCAGCCCTGCTGGTCGGTGCACTAGGTAGCATTACTTTTGTAAATTTTGCTTATGACGGAGGTGTGCATATTTATGCTTCTTATTTCGTGCTCTTTGGCTCATTTATTCTGAGCTATTATGTGTCTGATATCTATCGCTTAATGATTTTGGAACAAGTAACCGTGCCAAGACATTACTACCCTAAATTTCGAAGAAATTGGCAGCATATTGTCCGTTTCGGTTTAAAGACAGTGGTCCTCGTTTTGTTCTTAGGCGTACTGTTTTATGTGCAACTGCTCAATTTTTGGTATGATCCTTATAAGCAACCGTCATCTCCGGGCGTTGCAAAACTCCGAGGCTATTATCAGGTTGATGAATTTTATCTAAATGGCAAGTTAATTCCTTTTAATCCAAATGACTCATTACGGTGGCAGGATTTAACCTTCGAAAAGTGGAGTAGCTTAACCTTTAAAGTTAATAGGGCGCAACCATTGGATTTATCCAATGGGGGTGGTAGCCCGATCCGCGATGTGGATCGTACCTTCGAGATTGCCGGTGTTGCTGGTGGGCGCCGGGTTTATCACTATTATGCAGATACGATTACGCAAACACTTTATCTGGAAGATAAGAATATTGCTGCGGCACGCTTCCCTGCAAGCGTTAAAAGACGAAATGTTGACTATCCAAATAGGCAAGGAGCCGGGCAAACTGCGATTGATGATATTTATCCAGCGGATTGGATAAGTTCTACGGCTTGGCAGCATATTGGAAAGGAAGATCAAATGATCGACCCACGAGGGGCAACGGCTAGAAGATCCAGAGACTTCGTCAAAGCACCGCTCCCCCTTATTCGAAATAAAATGGTCTTGCAATATAGGACGAGTGATAATGGCTCGACGGTGGTTCTAGAGGGATTAAATGAGTCGCGAGATTCCATTAAAGTGGTATTAAAGCGTCAGCATCGGAATTATACTTTAACCAAAAGCACCTTGGACGCAGGATCCTATGATCGTAAAGAATAAATTGTATACAGCCATTCTATTTTTCATAGGTACTTTTTGGAGCTGCCAACCGTCACCTAAAGATGTACTTATTCGTCCACGAGAGGAAAACTACCCGGAAAGTTTTGGTTTTGGAAGGATAGTAAAAGAAAATGAAATTACCCAATTCGCAATTTCGGTTGCTCCGAATGGTAAGGGATTACCTGCAGGCAACGGAAATGCAAAAGAAGGAGCGCTAATTTATCAACAAAAATGTGCTTCCTGTCATGGAAAGACAGGCGAGGGAGGGGTTTATGATCGATTAGTAGGAGACCATGGGGTAAAAGAAAAAACCATCGGAAATTACTGGCCGTATGCGACCACCTTGTTTGACTATATAAGGAGAGCAATGCCTTATAATGCACCGGGCTCGCTTGCTAATGATGAAGTTTATCATTTGACGGCTTATTTATTGTCGGCCAATTCATTAATTGCGGATACACTGCACATTAACTCGATTACTTTGCCTAAAGTAAAAATGCCTAATAGATACAAATTTATTTCGGATGATAGGCGTGATGGGCCAATGATTAAGTGAATATGAAAGAGGATAACAAAATAATAAATACGCGGGCAGCTGATAACTTATCCAACTTAAAAATGGATCGGCGAAGTATGTTAAAGGGTACCGCAGCGCTTGGTTTGGTATTGGTTGAAGACTCTTTGGGCCGGGTTACGCAAGTGGCAAGGCAAACACTCCCGACACCGATAACCAACCCAACTAAAATTCAAGGAGCGCCTCCCGGTATTTTAGGCACACGTTCAGTTTTTGAGAAACCGGTTAAATTGCCATCTTTTACTTCGGCGAGAACCCCTTTGCAAGACCTGTATGGAACAATTACACCTGCCGACTTGCACTTTGAGCGAGATCACGCAGGTGTGCCGTTTATTGAGCCCTCCAAGCATGACCTGCTTATTCATGGGATGGTTGAAAAACCAATGTCGTTTACCCTAGAGGATATCAAGCGTTTTCCTGTATTTACGCGCATCTGCTTTATTGAATGTTCAGGAAATTTTCGGACCGGAAAGACGACGTTGACACCACAGGAAATTTGCGGATTGACCAGTCAAAGTGAGTGGACCGGCGTTATGCTGTCGACACTTTTTCGAGAGGTTGGCATCAAGAGTAAAGCTAGTTGGTTTATTGCAGAAGGAGGGGATGCGGCTTTGATGACACGAAGTATTCCTTTAAACAAGGCATTTGATGATGCCATGATTGTGTATGCACAGAATGGAGAGGCTATACGGCCTGAGCAAGGTTATCCCCTGCGACTGTTATTGCCCGGATGGGAAGGTAATACGCAAATTAAGTGGTTAAAACGAATTGAATTGACCGATCAGCCTTATATGACACGCGAAGAGACATCGAAGTATACAGAACCTATAGCCGGTGGGAAAATCAGGCAGTTTAGTTTCGTCATGGATGCACGCTCTATCATTACATTTCCATCTTATCCGTTGCAAATCTCGAGGGGATGGGTTGAAATTAGAGGAATTGCTTGGAGCGGGAGAGGCAGGATCCGGCGGGTAGAGGTAAGTGTGGATGCGGGAAGGTCTTGGCAGGAAGCTTCACTACAGGAACCGATTTTACGTAAGGCCCATACTGCATTTCGATATTTGTGGCATTGGAATGGAAGAGCAACATTGATCATGAGCAGAGCCATAGATGAAACAGGATACCGGCAGCCGAGTTATCGTGAGTTAGTTAAAGCAAGGGAAAGCAAGGGCGGATATCATTTCAATCCGATCACCGTTTGGGAAATCAACGGAAACGGAGAAGTGTTTCTTGTTAATGATCGCTAATAATTGAAAAAAGAATGAATTTAATTAGTAGTTAATTTGCGAATTGCTTCTCAAGTGCTATTTTTGTGGACTATGGCGAAACGCATCCTTATCCTAGACGACGATAAAGACATTTTATATTTTTGTTCCATCATTAGTGAGGAATTAGGGCTTGAAGTAGAAACAAGCAATACAACGGAGGATATTGTTTCGCAAGTGCAAGCGAAATCGCCGGATATCATTCTTTTGGACAATTGGATGCCTGGGCCGGGTGGATTAAAGTCCATTGCCTTATTAAAGGGGGACGTCCGGTTTAAGCATATTCCAATCATTTTCTTTTCAGCTAATAACGATTTTGATAAAATAGCACAAAATTCACAAGCCGATGTTTACTTAAAGAAACCGTTTGATGTAACTGAACTGGAACAAGTGATTTTAAAGCAATTGAATTTGTAGTGGTTATTTACAGCATCTTTTAGAATCTAATTTAACGTTATATGTTGAACTAGTTTGGTTGCATTTTCTGTGCCGAGTGCCTCGTTAAGTTCACCATCCACTACTAGATAACCTAATCCGTTTCTATAACAGTAATCTTCTGCCTCATCCCAATCCCGCGCTAAAATATTTGGCCCTGCAAATAACTGCAATTCCTGTGTGTCGGGGTTAATTGCCTGAAGGTGTGTTGTAAAGGTTTTCATATAATCCTTATCCGGGCCTGACTATAGCTATAGCCTTTGTAATGCAGACCCTTATCCGGTTGACTAAAATAAAATACTACGTTCAGACTGAACTCCAAATTTTGGTCAAATATAGGGAAAAATTGTTCAAAAAACACATGTAAAATGTTATCACTATGTTACGCTTAGGAAAATTATTTTTCGAAAGCTTTTCGCAGCGCAATGTGCCTGCTTAAAAGGAAGTCATTAAAAAAGCGAGCATCCGGTGTGCCAATATGGTTCGAAAGCATTAATTTTACGAAAATAGATCGATGAAAATTATACCCTTAAAGGAAGGCAACTACAGTGTCACCAAGAATAAAGAGTTCACTGAATTGAACGAGTTCTTGCCGGCTACTGATCTTAAAATGGCAATTAATCCTTTTTTGGTGATTGTAGGTGAAGAGCGCATTCTTCTGGACACTGGTCTGGGGACGATTGATACTGACGGAATGCCGCTCATATATCGTAATCTTGAAAAGGAACGAGTAAAACCAACAGCCATAACGAAAATTCTCCTTTCCCATTTGCACAAAGACCACATAGAAGGTCTCGGTCAAATGAAAAATGGAAAGTTAATATCCAATTTTCCCGAAGCGGAGATTTTTTTGCAGAAACGTGAATTGGCTTTTGCCTTGGAACAGAAGGATGTTCCATCTTACAATCCCCGACTGCTTGAAAAATTAGCTGAATTACCAAACCTGATTTTTATGGAGGACGATGAGGGGATGATCAGTAATGAAATCTCTTATCAGGTAACTGGTGGACATTCTCCTTTTCATCAAGTTTTTTGGATACGAGAACAGAAACAAACAGCCTTCTATGGGGCCGATAATTTACCGCAACGTGGTTATTTAAAGTTACATATTGCCTATAAAAGTGATTATGATGGTAAAAAGGCAATGATGCTTCGCCAAGAGTGGGAACGGAAGGCCAATAAAGAGCATTGGGCCGTACTTCTATATCATGATATGAAGCTGCCGATATTGAGATTTTAGGGCGATTGAATTGGCTATACATATTTATATATATTTAACCTATAATTAACAAAAAGAGGTTAATAGTAAGTTTAGTCTCGGCTAAAGTACTTTATGTGTAAAATTTTTTCTTGTATAACCATAAATTGCAAAATTGTATTTGTTAAATAAAGATACTATGCAAATACAAGAACCTATTTTAGACAACGATCACTGTACTCATATAGTAGATCGATTGGAGGCCATTGCTTTACGACTTTCCCACAAAGTAGCTTTGGTGTTTGAGGGTACGGAGTATACGTACCAATTTCTAAATGAAGAGGCTAACCGACTAGCCCATTATTTACGAAGTAAAGGGATAACCCATGGATATAAAGTGGCGGTTTGCCTGCGTCAATCACCGCAGCGGATTATCGCTTTTCTGGCCGTGTTAAAAGCGGGGGCTGCCTATGTGCCCATTGATGGTCAGCTCCCGGAAAGCCGTATTCAAACGATGATTGACGATGCAGGGGTCGACTTACTTATAACGGAGCAATGTTATGATTTAACCGCAGGAAATTCGGGGGTCAAAAGTGTGATGCTTGATATGCCGGATCACATTGATTTAGCTCAATATCCAGACAATAATTTAGAACGAATAGTAGAAGCAGATAGCTGTGCTTATATTATCTATACATCAGGTAGTAGTGGTAAACCGAAAGGAGTAATGATCAGCCACGGCGCTTTTTATCATTTTGTGAGTCGACAAGCTAAGGTATTGGACATTAACACAGACAGTAGAACTTTACAGTTCGCTTCCCCAAGCTTTGATGCGGCAGTTATCGATATTTGGGTGCCCTTATTACAGGGCGCTACGGTGGTCTTGTACCCGAAAAATAAGATTGTGGGGGAACCTCTGTTGGATTTTATAGTAGCGAATCACATTGATATAGTGCCTCTATTACCACCCGCTGTGCTCGCTTCTTTGCCTGTCAATAAACCTATAGGTAATCTTCATACCATTGCCATAGGGGGTGAAGCAAGTGTAGAGAGCACGGTTCGTAAATGGTATAAGCGAGTCAAGCTGATTAACAGTTATGGGCCTACCGAAACGACCGTAGCGGTAACCAACTATCTGTTTGACCAAGATCCTAACCCTCGTATCATCGGTTCAGCGCTTCCGGGAATTGGTCTTTGGGTTTTAGATGCAGAAATGGAACAGGTACCTGTTGGAGGGATCGGTGAATTGTACATAAGTGGTCCGCAATTGGCTTTAGGTTATATTAATCGTTCTGATGAGACAGAAAAAGCTTTTATAAAAGCTCCATCGTGGTTTGTGAATGAACAGGCTGCCGAGCCCAGACTTTATCGTACGGGCGACCGGGTTATAAAGCGTGCAGATGGCATGCTAGAGTATGTGGGAAGGGAAGATGAACAAGTTAAAATTAGAGGATACCGTATTGAATTGGCTGAGATAGAACATCATATTGCAAAGTTGCCTCAAGTGGCAAGGGCTGCGGTGAAAGTGCATCGTCCCGAGCTGGGTTTGCCATCATTGACTGCATTCGTCCAGCCTATTGCTAATGTTGATGAACATACATTCAGCGATGTCAGGGTCAAGTTGCAACAATTAATGCCTGCATATATGGTTCCGGACAAAGTGGTTGTAATGGAGAAACTGCCACTAACTCATGCGGGAAAAGTCGATAAATCGCAATTGCTAATCCCTTCACAGGAAGATAAAAAAGGTATATCTATTCGGAGAGAGACAAATCTGACCGAGCTTGTTACAAGGATATGGAAAGACTTGCTAGGTTTGGAGCAAATTTCAACCGATGTGAACTTTTTTGACCTGGGCGGACACTCTTTATTGCTGGCTCAATTGCATATGCAATTGCCGGAAATGGTGCGGGCCCGAATCGCTTTGCCGGAACTTTATACTTACTCAACCATAAAAGGTTTTGTAGAAGAAGTTGAAAAGAGATTGAATGAAACAGAGGTGTCGCAAAAAATAAAAGCGGAGCAGACTGTCAAAGAATTACTGAATGATGCCGAGCTCCTTTTCGATTTTACCATAGGCGATCTACCAAGTGCAGATGTGTTAGCCAGGCCCCAACATATTTTTCTGACCGGTAGTACCGGCTTTGTAGGCTCGCATCTCTTGGAAGAGCTTCTTCATCAGCACCCACAGGCTTTGATTTATTGCCTCGTAAGAGCTGAAAGTGAAAAAATGGCAAAGAAGAGGCTTACTGATACGTTCGATAAGTTTAAACTTAAATGGCATGCTGATTATGACCACCGTGTGAAGGTTGAAGTGGGGGATCTTTCGCTTTCGAATTTTGGTTTGGAAGATGAACGTTACGCCTATTTAGTGGACACCATCGAAGTGATCTACCACTCTGGTAGCTCGGTGAGTTACGTACAGCCGTATCAACTCATTAAAAAGCCGAATATAGATGGCTTACACCATATTTTACACCTAGCGGTTACTCGTAAAGTCAAATATCTTGTATTACTATCCTCCATGGGCGTGTTTAGTTGGGGGCGGCCTTTTACAGGTAAAACCTGGATGTATGAAGATGATCCAATAGAGCAGAACCTGGATGCGGTAAGTCGCGATTTAGGTTACATACAAAGTAAATGGGTGATGGAACGCATCGCAGAAAAGGCCAAATACAAAGGCGTGCCGATCATTAATTTCCGATTAGGCTTTGCAGTTTGTCACAGCACTTCCGGTGCTACCGTTAAGAATCAATGGTGGGGAGCCTTAATTCGCAGCTGTGCAGAATTGCAATCATTCCCTTTGGTGATGGGGTTGAAAGATGAATTGACGACCGTGGATTATATGTGCAAGGCAATCACCCATATTGGAAAAAAGCCTGAAGCAGTGGGTCTAAATTTTCACTTGTCGCCTTTGCCGGAAAATGATGTTTCGCTGACCGATTTCTGTGCTAAGATGAATGAATATTTTGGATTGAAACTAGAAGGAATGGCGTATCAACAATGGCTAAATCAATGGCGTTATCATAATGAACTCCCAATATACCCACTTTTAAGCCTGTTCACGGAAGATGTACATGAAGGCAAATGTTTGGTAGAAGCCTATGAAAACACCTACTACTATGATCGAAGCAATACCCAACGCTTTTTGGATGAAATTGATCTAAAGCCGCCCGCATTTACAAAAGAAATCATGCGCCCTTACCTTCAATTTATTGGGGTCATCTAATTGTTTGAATGATATAAAGGAGTAGGAACCTACTCCTTTATATTGTATTTTGATGGATACGTTTAATCAGATACGTTGATGCTAATGGTAATTCTTCCATTTGATAAACGCCGTTTTCTCTACAAAAGCCATTTTGTTCGAAAAACGAAACGAGGGGGTTCTCCAAATATTCGTTAATCCATATAAGATCATAGGACTTCGAAACGGATACGCATTTATCTAATAATGATTCTTTTATCGCCTGTTCTTTATGGTCTTGCAAAATGCCGAAATCGGCAATTCGGATCAGGCGCTGTTGGCTTAAATAGGTGGGTCTTTCTCCTTTGGTGGTTAAACGGGCATAACCAACCGCTTTGTCGTTCGCATATACAACGAGCCATTGATTCGATAAACTATTTATTTCGCGAATAAGCTCATCTTCATTGAAATGTTTTGATAGATAATTCTCGAGTGTTTCCGGGCTCAATAAATGTACATATTTTTCGGTGGCAATAGTGCTTGTTAATTGCATTAAGTCATTTATTCCTTGCTCCGTTCCGACGGTAAATTTAGTTATGATTCTCATTCTTGTAGCATTATGAAGTATACGAAAGTATATAACATTTCAGTAGCATCCTCGATACAGAAATACTAAGACTCTTCAGTACAGCATTTAATGAATATATTTTCCAATTGATTTTATTGCCTCGATTTTCTTAGATGAATATTTGTCCGAGAAAACGACCCTAAAATGATTTTCAAAGGCGTTGGAAAAAGAAAAAGTGTCACCGGGTGTAAACCTGATTCCTGTTTCCTCGCATTTACGATAAAATAGGTCAACATCGATATGCTTTGGCAGTTTTACCCAGAGATTATATCCCCCTTTTGGATCGCTGATTTGCGTTCCCCTTGGAAAACATTCATTTAGTAAGTCAATGGTAAATTGTGCATTTTTTGCGAGTTGTGCTCTAAAAGAACGAATATGTCGTTGATAGCTGGCATTCGATAGCAAGCGATGAACAGTTTCCTGATAAATAGGGGATACTGTACTTCCCAGAGCGAACTTAATCTGTTCGGCGCGATGCATAAAATGAGCCGTCGATAGCCATCCTAGCCGAACCCCCGGAGCCAAGGTTTTAGCATAAGAAGAGTAGGTCATTACCGAACCACTTTCGTCGAAACTCCTAATAGTTGAAGGTCGTTCTCCATTAAAAGGAAGGTCGCCATAAATATCATTCTCTATTACGATAAGCCCATGCTTTTGTGCAATGGAAAGAAGACTCTGTTTTTCCTCATCCGTCATCATCGCTCCCGTAGGATTGTGAAAGTTGGGCGTAATGACGAGTGCCTTTACGTTGTTTTTGAGACAGGCTTTCCGTAAGAAATCGAGGTCAAATCCTATTTTAGTGGTAAAAGGAATCTCTATTACTTTTAACTTAAGCACCCTTGCAACTTCAAGAACGGAAAAGACACAAGGGCTTTCGATGGCAATGACATCATTGGTTTCGCAGACTGAACTGAGCGCAATATAAAGAGCTTGTAGGGCTCCGTCAGTAATTAGTAATTCGTCAGGCGAAATAATCGTTCGGTAAATGGCCGCATGACTGATAATTTTATGTTTTAAATCCTGTAAACCATTTGAATCGTAATACCGCAAGAGACCAGCACTTTTATCCCGGATCACTTGCTGCATGGTGCGTAATAACAGTTTCTGAGGAATTAGGAGGTCTCCCGGAGCAGCGACATTAAACTCGGATACAGACCTCTTCAGATTTGCTGAAGTAGTATGGAAGCGATTATTTACAAATATCGGATCTCTTACAATCGGATATACGGTGTTTTCCAGGTCTGTAATCGGTTCACTTACGTAGTAGCCTTTCTTTGGAACGCTGGTCACTAATCCCTGACTTACAAGTCGTTCATAACCGTGTTGCACAGTAGTTGTACTCAAATGGTGCATTTTTTTTAAGTCGCGTACTGAAGGCAATCTTTGCCCTGGCTGATAAATACCCTTACGAATATTTTTTTCAATGGATACAGTGAATACTTCAAATTTATACGACCTCATATAACTGTACTGCCTGTTTAAGTATATGTTGCTTTAGAAGCAAACATAACCATTTTAACTATTGGAAAACAGGACAGTACAGTTTAATATCGTCGGTACAGCTAGCTTAACTAAAGACCCTTCGAATTAATCAGCACATTTTTTATTTTAGTAGGTAACCACACTTGCATTTCACCATTGCCTCGGTTAGCCCAACAGAAATAAGGAATCGCTGTGATCGTTTGTTTGGTAACCTGAATCGATTTTCCATCACTCGATGGAGTGGCTGCCGGCAGTTTGCTTTGTAAAGTAACTACCCCGCCCAGTAGATCTTTTTGAAAGCTTGCTGTAAAATGGGCGTCCGGAGGTACGATGAAGTTCATAGCGTTATCCTGATTGTCAACTTGCTCTACACAGTAAACGAGTGGTCCGCGTTGTAGGGCAATACGATTTTTATTGGCGACGACTTGATCGTTGGCCGCAATCTTTTTTACTTCCAATGGCATTTGAATACTGACAGCATCGTTCTTGTCCCAAATTCGATCTATAACAACATAACCTTTTTCGATGTGATAAGGAACATTCTTACCATTGACTTGCAAGGTGTATTTGTTTTCCGTAGTGTCCAAAAATCGATAAGTATCGCCTGGAGCTGGTTGACCGAGCAGCCAGCCGGGTATGCGGATATGTAACGGGAACTTTCTTTTTCTATCGGGCGTTACCCGAATATTAATATCGCCCTGCCATGGATAACCGGTCTGTTGTGCTATTTCAACAGTACCTTGGGATAAAGGAATGGCAGCTTTACTGCCTACGAATAGGTTCACCCAAACCGCTTTATCTGAATGTGCATAAATATAATCGCCCAAAGATTCCACTAAACGTGCAATATTGGAAGGACAGCAAGCAGTGCCGAACCACTCGCTTCGACCGTAGCCGCCATGTGATGCGAGTGGGTTTCCATAGAAAAAACGATTGCCGCTATAGGAGAGACCGTCCAGCGCGCCATTATACAAACTTCGTTCGAGTATGTCGAAATATTTAGCTTTGCCGGTAAGTAGATTCATTCGCTGGTTCCAGAAAACCATGCCGACGGAGGCACAGGTTTCGCAATAAGCGCTGGCATTGGGAAGATCGTAATCTTGACTAAAACCTTCATTTTTTGCAGTGGACCCAATGCCTCCGGTGATATACATATTACGGTATACGACATCTTGCCAAACTGTTTGCATCGCTTGCATGTACTCGGTATTGCCTGTGGCGGCTCCCACATCAGCGGCGCCTGTATAAAGATACATTGCCCGCACCGCATGTCCTGTAATTTCCTTCTGATCTTTCAACGGCACGGCGTCTTGGCAGCGAGCCGGATCTTTTAAGTCGTCCCATGTATGGCCCTTACCGTAACCGCGTCCTCGCTGTTGAAGAAACCAGTCTGCTAACGCTAAATAGCGTTCTTTTTTGGTCATATGATACAGCTTGACCAAAGCTAACTCGATTTCCTGGTGCCCGCTCACCCAAGGCCGGTTTTGTTGCCGAAAAGTAGAATCTATATGATCGGCAAAACGAGTAGCAACTTCCAGGAGTTTTGTTTTGCCGGTGGTATTATAATAAGCAACAGCAGCTTCGATAAGATGACCTGCACAGTAATCTTCATGCATATCCATGTCCGTCCATCGTTTATCTAATCCATTAAGTGTATAGTACGTATTCAAATATCCATCAGGCAGCTGTGCAGCGGCTATTTTATCAATCCACTCATCGGCTTTTTGCTCTAATTGCTGATCGGGGTGGTTTTTGAGCGAATAAGCGATCGCTTCCAAGGCTTTGTAAACATCCGAATCATCGTAATAAATTCCTTCGTGTTTTTCGCCCGAATGTTGTGCCACTTTCTCGAAATTTCGAATACGGGGTGTTTTAACCTCGGTCTGCTCTATACAGACCGGAATGGTTACTTCGCTCACTGTTTTGATTTTTGGCGTCCAAAATTGATCGGTTATTTCAACCTTCGAAAAGTTGACGGGCCGTATAGGGGACAATGTCTCCTGCGCATAAGCATTTCCTATTGCGAATAGGAAGTAACTGCCGATATAAAGCATTCTTTTTCTCGTCATGATATTTTTAATTAATTACAGGGAATTGTGTGATTCGTAAGGTAGTGCAACCATAGGGAATCAAGGTGATTGGGATTTCTTCTTCCGCTGCTTCCGTAAATTGATGGGGAAGCGGGCCCGCCATGTTTTTATAGAGTTTCCACTCCGGAATTTTTTTAGCTTTGGTCTGAAGGATAATCGGTGCGCCGGATAAATTCCATGGATATTGACCGTTTGCCTTGTTCTTTATGACTTCAAAGCCGCTCTGAGGATCTGCGATCGTTTTCGATAGTAAACCGAAATTCCAATCCGATTTGGGATGCACTTCGAGGTAGTCTCCAAAATAGTCGCCGTCGTTCACTTTACGCCAATCCTCATCGATTTTCAACGCGTATACCAGCGGTCCGCGCTCTACGGCAACGGATAGTTCAGCCCAGCGACTGGTTTCAATTTGCATAGGCAAAACAAGGGTTATTTGATCTCCATTTTTCCAGAGGCGACTGATTTTTACGATGCTGCCTGGCTTAACCTCTTCATTACTTAGTTCGCCGTTCATCTTAATTTGTGCATTTTTTGCCCAATGTGGAATGCGTAGATGAAAAGGGAAACTTAAATCCTTTTTGCTATGAATAGTAAAATGAATACGCTCATCGAAAGGATAATAGGTGTCTTCGGAGATTTCGATGGGCTGTCCGTTTACTTGTGCTTTTACGTGGCTAGGACCGTACAAAAGCGCCGCTACGCCTCCGTCGGCCGTTTGATACCAGAGGTTTTGTACAAGCTTGGGCCATCCTTGGTGCATATTGGCTGTACAACAGGGATACCCCGTAAGTAATCCATAACATTGATCAGTACCTTGGTGCCCATCATCTTCGAAAAAATTACGTTTGGCGCGGGAAATCATAACTTGGTTTGCGCTTTGAAAATATTGCCGATAATTAAAGTCGTCCGTAGCTTGTGTAGGCATGGCATTATAGGCGATTTTTTCGATTCGATCGGCAAATTCCGTGTCGCCTGTAATGGTCAGCATACTTTCTAAGGAGAAGAGCATTTCGACCACCGAGCAGAATTCAATACCTTGCGTAGGCGCGTTCCCATGGAGAGGTTCGTCTCCACCGTACATGCCCTGCGCTTGACCGTGAAAGATAGCGATGTCATTAAAGGCTTTTTTTACTGCTTCGATATAGGTCGAATCGGGATGCTGTTGATAATAAATAACCGGTGTTTTAATACCTTGAGCAAGATTAACACAGTGGAAGCTTTGCAACTGACCAACATGTAATTTATCGATAAGCGCTTGCTTAAATGGATAAGTATTGCCGGTGTTATATGGGTAGAGATGTTCAATACCATCCTGTTTTGTGCCGTAAGCGCCTGAAAATACCTTTGTATAGGGAAAAGTCTGTTGATAAATCAGATTACCTAAATCCAATAGAAAGTTTTCGCCCGTCACGTTGTACAACCAATAAACGACCATTAAATTGTCAGCTCCTCTGCGATTTCCCCAAAAAGACCATTGGTCCAAGGGATGCTGGGGAAGTTCTTGCAGCTGATATTTAAAATATTTAGTCAGCGCTTCAATAACGCGTTTATCGCCTGTGGCGCTGTAATATTGTTGGAGCACTTTTAGCATAACCATACGAGGCCACCAATCTTCTACGGGCTCTTTTTGAATACCGGGTTCGGGCTCTGGTTTTTCCGCAAGGGGTTTAGGTCCAAGATAACCGTCTTCACGCTGGTTGTTCAAAGTCCATTCAATCCAAGGTTTCACTTTGTTAATAAGAGCTTGGTCTTTCAAAATATACGCTAAAGGAAGTAAACCATCGACCCAATAGGGGCCTCTTTCCCACGCATCGCCATCGCCACCCAACCAGCCGTTTCGCGAGCCAATTACTTGCGGATAACGTGCATCCAGGTGTCCGGTAAGTCCGGCTTTCATTCGATTAAGTTGATCGGCCAGCCAACCCTTTGCTTGTATATTACCCAGCGGGAGCTCGAGATAAGGATTAGGACGTAGGGGGCTACGATTCTGTACTTGCGCCTCGCTTGCAACGCCTAGGCCGAAAGCAAGAAGAATAAAACATATAACTTGTTTTGTTTTCATCGTTGTATGAAGCATGATGTTAGTAACCTTGGTTTTGTGTTAAATTAGGATTCGAGTTGATGGTCTGCTGCGGAATCGGGAAGATAATACGATAATCACCATTTGGTTTATGTGATAGCCAACTTTTGCTGGTAAATATGCCAAAGCGAATCATGTCGCGTCGACGGTGACCTTCCCAAGCGAATTCCCACCCGAGTTCATCAAGCATGCGTCCATATTTTATGGGTGCTGTGTTGCCTTCATCTATTATTTTATAATCTTCTACATAACCATAAGGATAGCGACTGTTCTGCTTCAGCTCACTACCGGTTACATTCGCTTTTTCAGGATTATTTCTGAAAGCCCGGTTTCTTACTTGGCTAACTAACATCGCTGCTTCATCTGCGCTGCCGTTACGCAACAGGCACTCGGCCTTCATCAGCAGGATATCAGCATATCGGAAGAAAGGAAAATCATTATCTAAATTATGCATGGCTCCCATCTTGACGGTAAATTTATTCATCCGATAGCCTTCTGATTCACCGGTGTACAATCCGTCCGGAATTGCTTTTGTGAATACAAGCGGCTTGCCGGCTTGATCGTATGCACCCAGAAGTGCTGTCTTGCCATCGGCGGCAAATTGAGGCCCCATCAACCAAGTGTCGGCTAAGCGTCCGTCAACTGGATCATAGCTGTCGATAAATTGTGGTACGGCCATGGCTGAACCGGAACCCCAAGGGGTGGCTTGCATATTCGCTTTGGCTTTTAGCGAGGCGTGCCAAGAAAACATATGGAAGAGAAAACCACCGCCAACAGTTTCATTGAAGGGAACGGCAAATATAATTTCCGGAGAATTTTCATTAAAGGTGCTAAATATCTCCCTAAAGTTGGTGCTTAGACTGTATTTACCAGAGCTGATCACATCATTGCATTGTTGTATGCAATCTTGCCAGGCGGGTGCACCACTGTAAACTTCTGCATTGAGATACACATTAGCTAACAGGGATTTCGCGGCCCATTTATTAAATCGACCATAGAAAAGCTGATCACGATCTTCACTTAGTGCGGGGATGGCAGCGTTGATTTCCGAAACAATGAATTGATAAAGTTCAGCTCTCGACACGTTAGCCGGAAGCTGAGTGCTGACTGTTGTAACGAGGGGTGCATCGCCAAAATTATCACAAACGAGCCAATAAAAAAAAGCACGTATTACTCTTACTTCTGCTATGATGCTTTCTTTTGTTAATCCGTCACTTAAGGGAATTTTGTCCGCTTCAAATAAGCTTATAATGCGATTGGCGTTGATTACACCTTTATAGAAGCTGTTCCACATGGCACTCATTTGCTCGTTTTCTGAATTCCATGTATGTAAGTGGATTCTCTTGTATATGCCACCATCATCCCAACCAGAGGCATTAGCAGGCATGACCAACTCATCCGAGGAAGTTTCCTGTACGCCCGCCCAATTGTGATGGTCGAAAAGTTCACGCATATTGGCATAGAGAATGCCGGTTGCCTGATAAGCATTGGTGTAGGTTAACTGATCATCAGTTACCTCAGTATATAAGATTTCGTCTAGGTCATTGTTGCAAGCAGAGAGCATAATGACGAATAAAAAAAACGGTATATAATATGTTAGTGTTTTCATCTTTCAAGGACTTAAAAAGTTAAGAATGCACCCAAGGTGTAACTAGTAGTAGACGGATAACGATTTTTATTATCAATACCTGGAGATAAGCCGCTAATACTTACTTCGGGATCTATCCCTTTATAACCGGTAATGGTAGCTAGGTTCGAAATCGATCCATACAGACGTACGCGCTTAATGTATTTGCCGGTAGCCGGAAGATTATAGCCCAAAGTGACATTGTCGATTTTCCAGTAGTCGCCATTTTCTATATAATAACTTACGTAATTAAGGGATTGATCATCGGCAAGTGGACGTTTGTCAAAGACGTTGTTATAGGCTGAATTGAGTAAATTACCGCGTGTAAGCATCACCGGGTTGCCATAGAACATTTCGGGCATATTCAAGATTTGGAAACCGAAGGCACCACGCATAGTAATATTCAAATCGAAATTTTTGTATACTATAGTGTTGTTCCAGCTTGCGTAATATTTCGGTAACCCATTGCCTATAATTTGCTTGTCATCGGCTTGTTGATTGGCTATGGGCTTTGGGTTGCCATCTTTACCTTCAATAATCCAATAGCCGTTCTCATCAATATCAACGGTCTTAAATCCATAGAAATTGCCTATAGGCTGACCCACTTGCACGCGATGGGTACGTTGTTGAATCGGTTCACCCGTTTCTCCGGTATCAAAGTAACCGCTAGCGAGCTGGAAGTTCTCATCAGATAAGGATAAAATCTTATTACTGTTGGTGGAAAAGTTTACGGATGTACGCCACTGAAAGTCGCCCGTTTGCAGAGGTACACCGTTCACCTGCAACTCGACTCCCTTATTCTGCATAGAGGCTGCATTTGCTTGAATCGTATTGTACAAATAGGGTGGGGTAGGTACCGGATAATCCATTAACAAATCTTTTGTGGTTCTTCTGTAGTAGTCGACCGAACCGGACAAACGGTTGTCAAAGAACCCAAAATCAAGACCCATATTTAACTCCTCTTTCTTCTCCCAACGTAGATCGGGATTCGGATTTAGCGAAGGATTCACTACCTGAATCCATTGTCCATTAACAAGACTATAGGTATCAAAGTTAACTAGGCTTAAGGATTGATACGGATCGGGTGGTTCCGTACCGGTGATGCCGAACCCTGCCCGAAATTTTAGGTTACTAAGAGCTTTGACATCTTGGAAAAAAAGCTCGCGAATGGCATTCCACCCTACTGAAACTGCCGGAAAATTACCCCATTTGCTGTTTCGTCCAAACTTAGAAGACCCCTCATGACGAATGCTGGCCATGAGAAGGTACTTTTCTTTATAATTGTAGTTTAGTCTGAAAAAATAACCGACTAACTTGTTCTCGCTTTGTAAGGAATTCTCAGGCGCTTGTCCGCGTTTTAAGGCTAATCCGGCTCCCATATTGTTATATGAAAAATCATCCGTCGGAAAATCCCAATTTTGCATCCAATAATCTTGGTAATTATTGTTTCGCCAACTGTAACCGATTAAGCCGGTAATTTCATGGTCTTTAATAATTGTATGGTAGTCAGCTGTCAATTCTAACAGATCCTCTTGCGTGCGTGTAGTGCCTCTGGAAGCGTAGCCATTTCTTCCATCTCGAATGGTTGAGAAATGCTTCTTTGTTTCGTAGTAACCCCGGGTGCTATTATAAAGATCGCGCGAAAGTAAAAGCTTTACATGGATGTCTTGTGTAGGCGAATAAGTGATATTGCCAAACGTTCTGAAATTGTTGTTCTGAATGAGTCCCTGTGTTTCTTCCAAGAGCGCTACGGGATTCATATAGTCGGTTTTCTCTATCCGCTCTACCCATGTCCCGTTATCATCTTTTAGACGATCAGTCGGATTAAAAGTAAGTCCGTTTCTGTACACATCTCCTCGGAAGCTCGTACCGTCTGCGCCGGAAAAATATTTTTGTTGATAACCATTTATATTGGCATTCAATTTTAACTTACCGTCAAACATCTGATGATTAAACTCAATGCGTGGGAAAAGTACTTGGTTGTTCGACCTTTTGATAATACCTTCAAGATTTCTGTAATTTACATTAGCGATATAATTGGTTTTACTGTTTCCGCCTTTTAAACTGATATTATATACTTGTGAAATAGGTGTTTGTGTTATTTCGTCCAACCAATCGGTCTCGTAACCATAATCAGTAGCACCTGGCCTTCCCTCAGCCACCCGTTGACGGTATTGAGCAGCATCCATAAAATCCAGTCTTCTGGCAATACTTTGTGTGGTAAAATAGGTGTTGACGTCAATAGTTGCGGGTGTTTCCCCATTTACTTTTTTGGTGGTAATCAGAATAACCCCATTGGTGCCCCGTGTACCATAAATGGCTGCCGCAGAGCCATCTTTCAGGATATCGATGGACTCGATATCTTCCGGTGCAACGGTAAACAGCGTTCCGGGTACACCATCAATTAACACCAAAGGGGCACTACTGGCTAAAATAGAGGGTACTCCCCGGAGATTAACTTGAGCAGTTGCAACCGGATTGGCATCGGGTGATACTACACTTAAACCGGCAACTTTACCACGAATCAATTGTGCAGCGTCATTTACCGAACCTTGAACGAAATCTTCTGATTTAACACTGGCAATGGCGGTGGTAATTTGTTCGCGTTTTTGTGTGCCATATCCTACTACTACCACTTCATTAAGCGTATTCGCATCTTCTTTTAAGGTAATATCAATCGTGTTTTGGTTCTTAATGGGTACTTCTTGTGTAACATAACCAATATAGCTGAATAAAAGAGTTGCATTTTCCTGAGAAATCGAGAGCTTATAAAGCCCATCTACATTGCTTGTTGTACCGGTGTTAGTACCTTTTATCTTTATACTAACGCCTTGTAGGGGTAGTCCTTTCTCGTCTCTCACTACTCCACTGACAAATTGCTGAAAGGTAGCAACGCTTTTTACTACCCGATGGATGCCTTTCAAAACAATCGTTCGTTGCATGATTTTGAATGATAGCGGTTGGTTTTCCAAGCTTTTTTTCAGTGCTTCTTCAATGGATACGTTTTTAAGATCGACGGTGATGGGGCTGGCTTTCTCTATATCCATCTTATCGAACAGAAAATGATACCCACTTTGCTGTTCAATTAACTTGAGGATATCAGTGACGGAAGCTTCTTCCTTTTTTAAGGTTATCCCTTGACTATAACTTTTGGCACTGACCTGCATCAGGGCTAATAGTAGTATAAACGCAGTAAGTTTCATAGTCAATAATAATTGCTGCAGGAACGGCCGATCACATAGCGCGGCCTTTGAAATAAATTTCATTACTTTTGTTGTGTTTGGGTTAATAAATGTTGTCAGACCAATGTGGAAATAACTCCAAGCTTTTCGGAGAGTGGTACCAGCACTCTCCGTTTTACTGTCATTCTTATTGTTTTTATTCGCTCATCATGTTTGGGTTTACGTTATTGGTTAGGCTCAAAGACGAAGCTTTGCAGTTAGTTTTTAATCAAGACTTTTCTTCCTCGTATTTCGTAATTTACGCCGGTATAGGCAAGCATATTCATCAACTCAGATAGATTGACATTTCTGGAAACGCTTCCATTCAGTAATTTCTTGGATCGAACACCGGTATATTCCACTTCAATATCATACCATCTGGCCACTTGTTCCATAACGTGTTGAATACTAGCGTCCTTAAATATAAAGACGCCATTTTTCCAGGCAATTTCACTTTCTATGTCAGCATGATCAGTTATAGTAATGGTCTCATTGCGATGCAGTAATGCTTGTTGGCCCGGTTTTAACAACTTCGCCTGTGTCCCGCGCTTTATTTTAACTGCTCCGTTAACCAGGGTGGTTTTAACTACCGTTTCGTTATCGTAATCCAATAAATTAAAATCAGTGCCCAATACATGCACTTCTAAATGCCTACTAATCACTTTAAATGCCTTGTTTGAATGTTTAGCAATCTCAAAGTAAGCCTCACCACTTAATTCTACCTTGCGTTCATTGCCATGGAACTGCGAAGGAAATCGTAAGGAACTTGCTGCGTTTAACCAGACCTTACTTCCATCGGGGAGCCGTATTTGGTATTGACCCCCTCTAGGGGTCGCTACGGTATTCCAACGCTGTGTTGGCGTTTCATCATTTTTTATTGTACCGGCATCAATGATGAGTTCTCCGTCAGCTATTTTCTTTATAGATATACCTTTCTCATTGGCTAAAAGGCCGTTCGGTGAGTCGTTCAGTATAATGGTAGTTCCGTCTGCCATTCTTAAGGTGGCTTTGTTTCCTCCCGGTAAAATATCGCTTTCCTTACTTGGCGCAGTGTTTGTCGTTTGCAAATTCAGCGGTTTGTTTTTTTGCTGAAGAATAAAAACTCCGAAAGCAAGTCCCGCTAAGACTGCCGCGGTAGCCGCAAGTTTGACATATAGGGACAGAGAATGACGCTTGGAGATCGGGCGCGCTACTTTCTTTCCTAATATTTGTTTGAGCATCTCTTCGCTTTTTAGCTTTTCTGCTAACAGGGGCGATACAAGAGTCTCCTCATAGATGGCCTGTAACACTTGATCGATCTCTTCTTTCGGAAGGGTATCTAACAGAAACAACAGTTCATCTAACTCCTCACGATGAATGCTTTTATTTAAAAAACGATTTAGCAAAAAATAGAATCTTTCTGAAGCGCTGTTCATATTATTATAAATGGTTATGTCCCTTGCTAGCAAAGCGAGACTATATAAAAGACAATAAAAAATAAAAAAAGGGGGTAGCGACTAGCGAAAAATTAAAACTTTATTTTAATGAGCAAAAAGAGGAGAAGGTAAATATGCTTTTTCAGGTAGCTGATAACCGTACTGGTTGCAAGTTTTAGGTAGCTTTTAACGGTCTCTTTAGAAATCCCCATTCGATCGGCTATTTCCGCGTATTTTAAGTGTTCATGCTTACTTAGCAAATAAACTCTTTGCTGTTGGGGAGGAAGCGTATCGATCGCCTGATCAAGCAAAAGATGATAGTTTGTTAACTCATCTTCGCTAAACAGCCTACTGTGTTCGTGTTTCCAGTGTTGGCGGACTGCTTTTTCTTTTACCGCCTGCTTCAGACAATTGAGGCTATGGTTCTTCGAAACAGTAAATAGATAGGCTTTAAAATTTTTAACAGCGGTTAATTGCGTTCGGTTTGTCCATATTTTGAGAAAGACATCCTGCACAATTTCCTCCGTAAGCTCATAGGAGTCTGTCAGCTTATAAACAAAGGTAGCCAGGTGTAAATGATATTGACGAAAAAGAAGCGAAAAGGCATGTTCATTGCCCTTTGATACTTGTAATATCAATTCTTTTTCCTCGAAAGCCACTAGGTCTGCGATTTGGTTTACTGCAAACAAAAATAGGCAATCAATGCAGAATTCCAAGCATTGGCGATAATCATTGTCTAATAAATTAGAAAAGGAAGGATATTTTTAATTCTTGCAATTATTCTGAAGCGTTCTTTTTCAACCACTCAATCCGACGTTGATCAGGTAAATGCTTGACGGTAAATTCTTCGAACTTGGCGGTAAAACCTTCGCCATCGGGACAAGCTGCCATCAAACCAACCTGTACAGGCCGATTGTCCTCTAAGGGAGCGTTGCGCAGCATAATATAGTTTTTGTCGTCGAAGGAGTAAAAAAATTCAATGGCATCCAAGCGTCTTATCGCTTTTATCCAAATGTGGGGCGGGATTTTTTCCAATCGTACCACACTCCAATCGCTTTTTCCGTGCGTTACTACCGCACTGACATTGAGTTTGCCATCCACAAATTCGACGCCCGCCTTGATCCAGTTTTCATGGTCGGTTCGGATCATTAAACCCATTTGATCAAAGCGCGCCTGGTACTGGCCAATGAGTTTCACCTTCGCTTCGAATTCACCTCCATAGTTAGCATAATAAAAAGGTGCGTCATCTACGGTAAATCCGTAATGCGAAACTCGCCAATAATCACTTTTAGGGGTCACCTCCATCGTGAATTGTCGACCATCTATTTTCCATTCGGCGGGCTCATTAAACCAAGTCATTTTTTCGAGGGTCTGAGCTTTAGGTGCGAGCGGTAACAAACAGAATAAAGGTACAAGGGCGAATATTTTCATAATGATGCATTTGAGCACCAAAAATAGGAAAAGCCTTGGGGCAAAAAAATAAATTACCGCTTATTTTTTCCGTGTCGAAGAAGAAGGATTAGGCAGCTTGTTATCACCACAACCGTTGCCGCTTTTTTAATGACACCGTTTCGATCATGTTTCCAACGTGCTTTATACCCTTTCTCTGCAAAGATGTTTGGGATATGCCCATGGCGTAGGTCGTCAAACAAGCCCTCTATCACATCAATCCGGTCGGCCAACAATAAGGGTAACCAATGGCGGTATCGATTTTCGCTGTATCTGAAGGCAAAACGTCTAACGATTCCACTTAAACCTTTTGGAGGTAAGGTATTGCCAAATACAGCGCTAATAGTTGGCCTTTCGTTAGAGTGGAGGATTTCCACGTCCTTTACCTGTAGACTTGGGCGGTCCCAATGAGTACGAGCATGGTCGTCACCTGTATAGTTTTTTAGGGGGTAAGTAGGTTCGTTTTCAGGATCTGCGTCGATACCCCAACCTTTTATGTGTGAATAATCCTTTGTCTCTTTCATATTATATTTTTGCTTTGGGTGGTATGAGTACAGGTTTTATGCAATTGTCTAACTTAGATGAAAACATACGATAAGCGTCGGATACCTCTTCCAATGGTAGCCGATGTGTGATAATGCCTTTGGGATTTAACCGCCCTGCCATAACATGATCTATAAGCTTAGGTAATACGCGTTTTACGGACGCTTGGTTAGCGCGAATGGTGATGCCTTTGTTTACTACGTTGCCGATGGGGATCAGATTGTCGGTAGGTCCGTATACGCCTACAATGGATACAATGCCTCCTTTTTTAACCGAATTGATTGCCCAATGAAGTGCCGTAGCCGAACCTGCTTGCAAGAGCAATTTTCTTCCAGTGATGGTTTGCATGGCATTACCGGCAGCGTCACCACCAACAGCATCAATACACACGTCAGCACCAAACCAATCGGTTGTTTTTTTAATGAAGAGAACCGGGTCTTCCATCGAGCGAAAATTATAAGCCTCGCATTGTGCGTAATTTTTAACGAATTCCAGTCGATATTCCAAGTGGTCAATAACGATAACACGGCCGGCACCGAATAGCCAGGCGCATTTTGCCGTCATAATACCTATTGGCCCGGCTCCAAAAATAACTACTGTATCACCCTTTTTGATGCCTCCCATCTCGGCTGCCTGATAGGCGGTAGGCACCACATCGGCTAATAATACCGCATCGTCCGGATCCATCTCGGGAGGTATGCGGGTCGGTCCGACATTAGCGTAAGGGACACGGACGTACTCCGCTTGTCCACCATCGTAACCACCTGCTGTATGCGAATAACCGAAGATACCGCCAACAGCAGTTGCTTCAGGGTTTGATTCATGACAATTGCCATATAATTCCTGTTTACAAAAGGCACATTTACCGCAAGCTATATTGAAGGGTACAAGCACATGATCGCCAACCTGAATTTCGGTTACTTGCGATCCCACTTCTTCTACAATGCCGATAAACTCGTGGCCAAAAGTGCTGCCGACGCGTGTATCGGGTACCAGTCCATGATACAAGTGTAGATCAGAACCGCATATGCAGGAGCGAGTAACTCGAACAATAGCGTCCTCTGGATGTAGGATTTTTGGATATGGTTTTTCATCAGTCCGGACTCTAAACGGTCCTCGGTAGTTCATTGCTAACATAAATTCGGTGTTAAATATAAACATCACTAGCTACAGCACTTAACAGGAGAATGCAGATGAAGTTTTCCTTGATTGACGAAACCGTATTTTTACGTAATCGTATAAATACGGTGGATCATTTATATACAGATTAATTGCTTACTTATCGCGAACGATCTCTCGCCAAGCCATTCTTAAAAAAAATAAAACTGGCAGTTTGCGGAAAATATTAATTTCTTGCCAAAGTGTGCTTTGGTTCGCTAAAAATTTGAACATGCTGTTAGCGTTATTTCGATGAAACATACTAAAAAATAATGAGGCGCCTTTTTCTGGAAATTCTTTAAGGATTCGTAACATAACGCGGTCATAAAAAAGAAAACGTTTAGCCTGAAGCTTATGGAAGGGAAGTGGCAATCGGTCTTGTGCGAGTTGTTGAACGATGTGTTTGACATGTTGTTGCACAAAAGTGAAGGTATAGCCTGAAGATGGCTTGCTGCAACCACCCGCTGTGCCAATTGGAATGATGCGATTTGACGGACTCCCAAACGCATAATCGGTCATCGGAATGACGCCGGTCTCTTTGCCTAATACATTAAAACTAAAAGTGTCAATATGTTCGTCAATATATGTGGTTAGTAATGCTTGGAGGTATTGATCGGAATAAATTTGTTTACTGAATATGGTAAACTCAACAAGCGCCTCATGTGCTGTCTTGGGTAATACATAGCAAAAAGATACATGTGTATCTTGTGTCGCCCTAAAGTCCATTAAACACGCTTTTTGCGGATCGAAAATCGGCTCTTCACTTTTTATAAACCAGCCTATAAACTGTTGATAAAGTATGTGCCCTTTGTGTCTCTCTAATTCAGCCAACTGGAAACGACTATCGAATACAAGGGGCGCAAAAAATAGTCCCTCCTCCGTATGAACAGCGACTGTTGTACCGAGGTCTTTGCAATCGACTACATCGCGAGATAGTAGATGGATGTTTTGCTGTTTACGAAGTATATTGAAAACGTAACGCCGATAGTCATCTGAATGCACCATTTTGTATTTCATAGGTGCTAATTCTTTTGCTAACTGACGTGTACCCTCGTAAAAGGTAGCAATGGACCACGTTTTACTAACTAAGCTATCCCACCAATCAGCACCATTTTCCCAAAAGCACCAGGTACGCCCCTGATATTGCTGCTGACTTTTTTCCAAGAGTAAGATACGCTTACGACCCGTTATTTTATTCTTTAGTAGGCTCACAGCTAGACTTAATCCAGCTAGGCCCGCACCGATAATAATGTAATCGAAGTTATTGTCGCTGGGCGCTGTTGTTGTTGAGATCGTCATCACGTTTTATTTTTGCTCGGTATTTTTTTTCAACGTATAAAAATCCAAACGACTCCCCGTTCTCCGGACCAAGATGTTTATGGTGCATTTTATGTGCCCAGCGGAGTTGCCTGATGTAGCGATTTTTTGATCTGGTAAACCATTTTACACGCTGATGGATAATGATATCATGAACAAAAAAGTAAGCTATACCATAAAGCAATATGCCTGTACCTAGGCAATAATACCATGGATTTTCTCGCATATGGCCAAAATAAAAGCATAGCATACTTGGAATGGAAAAAATAAAGGCAAACCAATCATTTTTTTCCAGTTTACTGTGATTAGGCTCGTGATGATCGCGATGAAGCGACCATAAAAAACCATGCATTACGTAGCGGTGAGTTGCCCAAGTAATCGGTTCCATGAGCACAAAAACAAGTATAGTCAACCCGATATATAATAACATATCCATTGTTTAAACTAGTTAAAATTCTATTGAAATCCAAGGCGATTACCAACTTTGATTTGTAGTAGAAGAAGCATTTTTTTTATTGGAGGAACACTTACTCGGCTTGATAGCAATTGTTCAGGCGTGATCCCCTTAATTTTCTGAAAGAGGCAGAAGTAATATTTATAAGCTACCAATACCCCAAAGCGAGCCTTTGCCGGCAATTGGAGAATGCCCGCGTAAGCCCTTTCAAAATCCTTCGAGATGTCCATCTCTATTAACTCCTTCTCCGACCGGGAAAGGCAATGTAAATCAATCTGGGGAAAATAACTTCTTTCTAAATTCTTTAAGTCGTCTGCTAAGTCGCGCAGGAAATTGACTTTTTGGAATGCCGCACCAAGTGAAGTGGCGGCTGGTGCAAGCATTTTTGCTTGCTCATAATTGCCATCACAGAACACCTGAAGACACATCAAACCAACTACTTCGGCCGATCCATAAATATAGCGGCTAAGCTCCTCCTTTGTGGTCCAATCTTTTTTTTCCAAATCGGAGTGCATGCTGTCAAAAAATGCTTCGATTAGTTCATGCCCGATATTGTATTGATTTACAGTGAGCTGAAAACTCTGTAAAATTGGATTCAAACTTATTTTTTGATCTATTGCGTCGAAAGTGTCCTTTTTGAACTGCGCTAACAATATGGCCTTGGGATAATTATGAAAGGTATCAACAATTTCATCGGCTAAGCGGACAAAACCGTAAATTCCATGAATCGGCGCATGTAATTCTGGATGAAAAAGTTTGATTGCCGACGAGAAGGAGCTACTGTAATTAACCGTGATCGTTTTGCTGCAAAGATAACTGGTCGAATTAAAGAGGTCAATTGTATTCATAGATTTCGCTAGCTAATAATTACTCCTTTTTGTTTTGCCAAATACTGATCTGCTTGCTCAGCCACCATTTTGCCAGATAGTATGGACGGTGGAAGCCCGGGACCTGGGACGGTCAGTTGACCACAGTAAAAGAGATTTTCTACCTTTTTGCTCCTTAAACGAGGCTTGCCAAAGGCTGTTTGCTTGAGTGTATTCGCTAAACCATAGGCATTCCCTAAATATGCATGATAGTCTGTTATAAACTCTTGAATACTGTAATCCTTATAATAAATTACGTGATCGGTGATATCCGTTTTAAGGTGGTGCTCTAAACGGCTCATTAGGTGTTTGAAATATTTCGCCCTAAGAGAAGGGTCATCTCCTTTTAAACCAGCTGCTATCGGCACCAACAAAAATAGATTTTCGCAACCTGAAGGGGCTACGCTCGGGTCACTTACAGATGGAGCGCACGCGTAAAATAAAGGTTTTTCCGGCCACGATGGATTTTTATACAGAGAAGAAGCGTGATTCTCAAAATCAGTGTCGAAAAACAGATTGTGATGATTTAAGTCGAGTCGCTTATTAATGCCTATATAGTATAACAGACAGGAAGGAGCCATCGATCGGCTTTCCCAATACTGTTCACTATATTGTTGATAATTTACGGGAAGAAGCTGCTCGATGTGATGATAATCGCCGGCGCCTATCACTAAATCGGTAGATAAACGTTCGTCATAACTGTTTAGATAGTTTGCTTTTCCTAATGAAACTTCAATGTGGTCGATATCGACATTAAAACGAAACGTGACACCCAGCTCGAGGGCGAGCGCATAAATAGCGCTGACGATTCGGGACATACCTCCTCTAGGATACCACGTTCCAAGAACAATGTCGGCATAGTTCATAAGACTATACATCGCCGGAATTTTTTCAGGCATAGCACCTAAAAAAATAACTGGAAATTGCATTATTCGCCTGATTTTTGGGTGCTCGAAATATCGGTTCACATGCTGCTCCATATTGCGAAGCGGTTGTAATCGTCGCAAAAGTGTGTAAATATCCTTACTTAAGAATTCGTCAAAACGTAAAGCGGGTTTTAACGCAAATCGATGCATTCCTATTTCGTACTTCTCTCTGGCATCTTTTATATAATAGCGTAATCTTCCAGCACTACCTGGTTCCAGTTTTTCAAATTTTTCACCTAAACCTTCAATGGATGATGGCACTTCGAATTTGCCATCATTGAAATACACACTATAGGAAGGTTCTAAACGAATCAGTTCATAGTAATTACTAATCTTTTTTCCAAAGTCTGAGAAGAACTGCTCGAATACTTCCGGCATCCAGTACCAACTTGGCCCCATATCGAACGTAAAACCTTTATTCGTAAAATTTCTGACGCGACCGCCAGGCTCTAAATTTTTTTCATATACTGTCACTTGGTAACCTTTTTTTTGTAGATAGCAGCTGGCTACCATTCCCGAAATACCCGCTCCTATAATGGATATGGATGGCTTTTTATGCGTCATAAGGATGAATAACTAATTTGTATGTAATAATACAAAAAAATCAGTAAATAAGTTTTAAAACATACTAAAATCTTTGTTGTTTATTTTGATACATTTGTGGTTAATTACTGACATGGATTACAATTTAGTGATACAGCTGTTGTCCGAACTTAGGCAATACGAACAGGAGATGAATAGATCTCCCGACAATATTCATTCTTTTGCAACTTGGTTAATTAATAAGCGCGATTTCAATGATGCTGCGGATGAAAGTTTGTTTATGCGAATAAATTGGCATGGGAAAGATCGCGGCGGTAAGGCCCATTATAATGCATCTCATTTGATTACAGCTGTAGGTAGGCATAAAATGAACTACATTCGGCAAGCGCTAGACGGGACTGCTTTCGATACTTACGACGAGTTTGCCTTTATGTTGAGCTTGGTTTTCAAAGGCAATTATTCTCCATCTAAATTAATTGAAACTCACCTTCAACTTAAACCGACAGGAATCGAGGTTATACGCCGCTTGTTAAAGAAACAATTAGTAGAACAAACACCTTCCGAAACAGACAAAAGAGCGAAAGTTCTGTCTGCCACGACGCTGGGAAAGCAAGCTTTTTATTTGGCTTTGCAACGCATTAATAAAGTTACTGATCTCATTATGTCGCCGTTGTCGGAAAAGGAGCATCTCGTATTACTATCGTTACTGCAAAAATTGGATCAACGACATCGCCCGATTTATTCGTTGGATAAAAAGAGCTCTTTTGATGAATTGATTTCGATGTTTGAATCGGATAACCCTCAATATTCAGATCCAAAAAATGAAAAATGATGTTTAGTTCCTGTCATCGTCTATTATTTTGCTTATTTACGTTTGTTTTTTGTTATATAGGGCTACGTGCGCAGCAAAAAAGTGTGCTTCGGGTCGATGTTTGCAATCTAAAAAATAATAAAGGAGTTTTATACGCGGCTCTTTATAGAAATCAACAGTCTTTTTTAAATGAAAAGGAATGTTACGCCAGTAAGATTGTTGAGAGCAATCACGCCGACACGCTATCTTTTTTCTTTGAAGAACTACCGATAGGTAAATATGCGCTCGCTATTTTTTTTGACAAAAATGGTAACGGTCGAATGGATACAAATTTCTTAGGTATCCCCAAAGAACCCTTTGGTTTTTCGGCGAGAAAGATGCCCTTATTTAAGGCACCTCGTTTCGATGAAGCGTCCTTTGTGCTAAAACCCGATAATAACAAGCTTGTTATAAAGTTGATTTCTTTTTAAGCTATTCAGGCTCGCGTTTAAAACTTACCTTTAGTGTATAGCCGTTTGGCAAATTGATAATTGATAAAGGTAAAGTTACTTCCAAGCCGTCAATTTTTTGTGCGAATGCTACTTTGCCGAAACCGAGAATTTCTACCTTTTGTATAGTCCTGATTTCTTTTGAAAAGGCTTTAATTAAGATGTTCGAATGAGAGGACGTTTTGAGTGCTATGGCATATACCGAACCGTTTTTTTGTGTAAACCAAAAATCGGTCGGGCTGATCTGTAGTGTGAAACCTTCTTTCTCCCGCTGTTCTGTATCGGTAATTTTATATTCCGCAGGGCCTTCATGGTTTATACGCCATGGTCTTGTGCCATAAATGGCTTCTTGATTCACCTGAAGCCATTTGCCAATCGATTGCAGATTGTTAATGACCATTTCGGGTACGGAACCATCGGCACGTGGGCCGATGTTGAGCATATAATTCCCACCTTTGCTAACTATTTCCAGCAACCAATAAAGTAGCTCCTCTTTACTTTTCCAATCCTGATCATAGGACTTATAACCCCATGAATTATTGAAGGTTCCGACAGTTTCCCAAGGAATAGCGTATTGGTCCTTTTCTGTGGGGATCTTATTATCACCCGGAATAGCATAATCGCCCATCTGATTACCTATGCGTTCTGAAATAACAATCTTGGGATTAATATCATAAACTGTTTTATAGAATCGGAAACTTTGTTCGGGTTTCATTAAACCCGGCATATCAAACCAGATGTAACGTATGTCTTTAAATTGGTAAAGTAATTCTTTGACTTGGGGTACCGATTTGTTGTCTAGGTATGACTGAAAACTATTTGGACTGGGATCCCATAGGTTAGCACCAAAAGCGTCGGTTCGTTTTCCCTCTCTATCATTCATCGTTTTGGTTTCTTTATACTGCGCATCAGCACCATCGGCCCAATCAATGTTATGAGAATAGTAAACGCCGAAACGTAAACCGAATTTTCGACAGGCCTGGTTGAACTCTGCTATAATATCGCGATTAAATGGAGAGGCGTCAACAACATTGAAAGGACTTGCTTTCGATTTGAACAACGCAAAGCCGTCATGATGCTTTGCGGTGATGACGATGTATTTCATCCCGGCGTCCTTGGCCATTTTAGCAATAGCATTGGCATCAAAGGTACTTGGGTTAAATTCGTCCGCCAATTTGGCGTATTGTTTTCGTGAAATCTTCGCGACAAGCTGAATCCACTCTGCAACGCTGGGACTTCCCATTTCTTCCATTTTTTTTCCTTCCCAAATTCCACCGGGAATGGCGTACAACCCCCAGTGAATGAACAGCCCGAATTTTAGGTCTTGGAATTCCTCCAAAGCAGTGGCCTTACTTCTATTCATTTCTCGCCAACGTTCCTTCATTGTCTGTTCAGACTGCGCAATGGCTGTCTGCGTGGCAACAGAGGTTATAACAGAAAATAAACTGATAAGCAAGTAGAATCGGATCGTCATGGTTTGAATAAGTGAATAAGTTAAGTGTGTGAATTCTTTTGGATGCGTAAAAGTGCTTCCAGAAAATAATAGTCGGCATATACTAAGGGTACATCAATCTCACCTCCATGAGGAATACTGCCTACGCTATGTTTTAGCAGAAAATAGCCATTTGTGCCGGCTTGAGCCATATACCTGTCCGTACTCAATGATTGCAGAATTTTCTTTGCAGTGCTGTAAAATAAGCGTTTATGCTTTTCTTCTGCATAAGTACTGAGCTCAAGCAGTGCCGAGCTGGTAATTGCAGCCGCTGATGCATCCCTTGGAATTTCTTTAAACTTGGAGGCATCATAATCCCAGTTTGGCTGATAACCTGCTTGTCCGACATGGAAATCCCAATAGGGAATAAGGTCACTGGGCAAGTGTTGATGATTGATATAATATTCCGCCATTTTGATGGCGGAATGGAGAAATTTCGTGTCTTTAGTTTCCCGATACATAACCGTAAAACCATAAAGTCCCCAAGCTTGTCCTCTTGACCAAGCCGAATTGTCGGCATAACCCTGAGCCGTTTCTCTACTCAGTACCACTCCCGTTAAAGGATCATAGTTGACCACGTGATAAGAACTATAATCTGGACGATAGTGGTTTTTGAGCGTTGTTTCAGCATGTTTTATGGCGATGGTTCTGAAAGAGCTATCGCCTGAAAGCTGTGATGCCAGAAAAAGCAGCTCCAGGTTCATCATATTATCAATAATTACCGGAAATTGATAAACCGATTGGCCATCCCACGAACTAAAACTGTTCCACGATTGGATGGCACCGACTTTTGAATTGTAGCGACTAACAAGCGATTTGGCACTTTGAATCAGTATTTTCTTATAGCACGTGTCGCCGGTTAGCCGGTATGCATTGCCATAGCTAGAATTCATCATAAATCCGATGTCATGATGATCTGTATTGTATTGATTTGCTTCTAATGAATGGGTCCATTTTTGAGCGGCTGCTTTCCACTTATTGTCTTTGGTATACTCATATAGATACCACAGACACCCTGGCCAGAAACCACCGGTCCAATCATGGATAACAGTATAGCTAGTTTTTCCGTTGGCATCGGTCGATCGTGGATAGCGATTTAGATCGGTTGCAGCGGATAACAGGAGGGTGTATTGTCGCGCTGCCCGATCGAAACTTCGTTGGACAATATCTTGCCTGTCATGGTTAAATGAAACCAGTAGCAAAGTCAATAATAAGGTGTATGGGAATAAAAACTTTTTCATCTTTAATAATTTACGGCATGCTGATTTAATCAATCCAACCTGGGTTCTGTTTCAAGTTGGGATTCATTTGGATTTCATTTGATGGTATGGGCCAGGTATACAGATGATCACCTTTATAGCTATAATCGCTGACATTGGCACCCCAAATCTGCTTTCGACCATTTCCGACCTGGAAAACCTTTTCTTTCCAAGTAGCCCATCGTAATTCATCGAAATAGTTAATACCTTCATTAGGAAATTCCACTCTTCGTTCATTGCGAATACGCTCGCGCAAGTCTTCTTGTCCTGTCACGGTAGTGGCTGTATTTGAATTTAACAAGGCAACACCCGCCCGCGCCCGTACTTCATTCACTTTTTCGACTGCCTCTGATAGCAGCCCTTGTTCGTTGAGGGCCTCGGCCCACATCAATAGCACATCTGCGTACCGCAGAATAGGAAAATCGATCGGCCCAAAATTCCGGTCTACTAGTTCAGTAACCCCTTCGGCTACAAACTTTCTATAAAAGTAAAAGAAATTGATCTGTGTGTCGCTTTGAATATCACCATCGATTGGCGCTTGCGCCCTAAAGGGCCAACGCATATGTTGTATACTTTCCACATTAGTAAAATTATAGGCACCGCGGAAGGTTGCATAAGGAGTAACTATATTCGCCTGCAAACGGGGATCACGGTTATCATAGGCTGCCTTAATGCGTTCTTCGTTACCCTGTGGTAGATAAAGCTCCATTTTTGCACCACGTAATGCAGCAGCGGCTTTTTCACTTTCGGTTAGGTTATCGCGTAAGAAAAACACCTCCCTTTCATTAACGGAAAGTTTTGTGTAGCCGGGAATAACCGCGTCCCAGCTGAATTTCGATCCATCCATATTTTCATAAAGATCCACGAGATGCGGAGAGGGCATATAATAGTTCCAACCGCGAGTGTAAGCGGAGGGCCATCCGCAGAATAGCTGGAAATTGTTTCCGTAACCAAATTCACTACGATTTTGAATTGAAAATATCATCTCTGACGACTGTTCATTGGCTTCCTTAAACAGAGCTTTGTAGTCAGCGAATAAAGTATGTCCGGCATCCTTCACCTTTTGGAAATCTGCAGCGGCCAATGCCCAATCGGTCTTGTATAGATAAATCTTTCCACGCAAGGCGTAGGCCGCTGCCTTGGTGACGTGTCCATAGTTTCCATCTCCGGTAGCGTATCGTTCCGGTAGCTGTGGTTCATTAATACAGTCGCTAAGATCAGCTAAAACCTGATCCCATACCTCTTCTTCGGTATTTCTTGGCTTAACCGCTTCTGTTGCCGTGAAAGGTTCCAAATAGATAGGCACCCCCTTATATACTTGATTTAATCGGAAATAGAAGTAGGCCCTCAAAAATTTACATTCAGCAATATACCTTGCCTTCTTTTCCGTACTAGATGGTGACTTCTGCGGAATGTTCTTTATGCCATCATTGGCCCGTTGGATGCCTTCATACATCATCTGCCAGATATTTAAGAACAAAGGATCGCCGGCAGTAATCGTACCTGTTAACAAGGGCTCATCCCAACGTCCTTGTCCTGTAAATGAGAATCTGTCCATCTGATACAGTTCATAGGGCGAAACGAGTCCGCTATGCCCCATTTTTAATCGTAACGCATTATAGACGCCGGCGACACCTAAATCGGTTAGGTTATCCGTAGTCCACATCGTGGTGCTGGAAACAGAAGAATAGGGGGAAGTATCCAATAGGTCTTTTTTGCAACTACAAAGAGCGCTAATCATTAATATCGCGAATATTTTTTTCATGATCATCTGAGTTTAAAAGGTTAGATTTATGCCTAATGAATATTGACGCATGGTGGGGTAATTTGAGTCGGGCCCAACTTCAGGATCCAAACCCGGAAATTTGGTGAACGTTAACAAATTCTCGCCAGCTAAGTAAACCCGAAGCTTGGAGATGGAAAATCGGTTAGCAAAATTACTCGGTATGGTATAACCGATCTGTAAATTTCTAAGTTTGACAAAGGATGCATCATAGAAATAGAAATTACTGGTTCGGCCGTTTTGTGCATCGGTGACTCCCTTTAGGCGCGGATAATGTCCTTGGATATTGTTAGCCGGATCATTGGGATTTGTTTCGTTGTAATAGTAATGATTGTCAGCCACTAAAAGTGGAACTGATTTACCTTGTGCTACGATCGATTGGTTTAAATAAATCGTATTCCAATAATAAGACATTCCCGTGGCCGCCGACCAAATCATAGAAAAGTCGAATCCTTTATAAGCCATGTTAACGCTTAAACCGAAATTGTAAGCGGGTGTGGCACGTTTGTTCATAAACTGTTGATCGTAGACATTGCCATATATACCATCACCATTTAAATCCGCATAGATCAAATCGCCATACCAGATCTTAGTAAGATCAATACCATCTGCCGGCTGGAAGCTGTAACCGGCCGCAACCATCTGCTTTAACCATTCCATGTCCTCCGGTGTGCGGATCATGCCATCATGCGGTCCACCGTTTATGTTGACAGAACCGTCGGCCAAAAAATGGTCACCCGTACCTTGATAGATATTGTACAGGTAAAACTCGTTAATAGCATGCCCCTCCAAAATTCGTGTGTTGCTTCCATTTGAAACCTGGCCAATGTTGGATTGATAAACACGGTTTCCCGTGGCATCAGTTATGAAGCCCTCCTGCAAGCGTCCTTTGTATTTTTCAACCCGATTGGTGTTGTATGCAAAATTGCCGGAAATTGAATATTGGAAATCGTTAGCTTTTCCCTGATATCCCAAGCTCAATTCGACCCCCTTTTTGCTTACCTCAGCAATATTCATTGTCGCTGCTGCCGCAGTGCCGGTAGTTGCGGGAATATTTGGAACGAAGAGGATTCCGTCCGTATACCCCCGGTAAAAATCAACTTCGAAATTAAGCTTCCCTTTCCACGTGATACCGGAGATGCCAAGATTGGTTGTCGTGGTTGTTTCCCAATGGAGTAAATCGTTACCAAGTTTCGTCTGCGCCAAGCCTCGTACCGCTTGATTGTTAAAAGAATAGGGAACGGTACCATATGTCGGCAAATGGTCATAATTGCCGGAAGCATTATTGCCGGTTCGGCCCCAAGAGGCGCGAATGCGAAGATCATCGATAAAGGATTTAATAGACGACATAAAGCGCTCTTCGGAAATCCGCCAACCAGCAGAAAATGCAGGGAACAAGCCCCAGCGACGCGCGGCTCCAAAGCGCGACGAGCCGTCATAGCGTATGACTACTTCTCCAAGATAGCGCTGGTTAAAAGCATAATTGAGACGACCGAATACCGATCGCAAACCATAATCTGTTTCATCTCCGTTAATGCCAGTCATGGTTGTGCCTGAATTTAATGTCGTTAAATCAGGATGTATCAAGCCTAATTTAGCAGCATCAAAATTATATTGGTTATAATATTGTTCGTTGTACCCCAATATCGCACCAAAGTCGTGTTTTCCAAGGGTGTTGTTGTAACGTAAAACGTTATCGATTATCACATTATAGCTTTTGTACAAAGAATATCGGGTTGTCATTTGTGCTGGAGTTTGTGCAGCTGTACTTAGCTGATTGGTTGCAAAATTCCATTTCTCATAGGGGATAGGGTGGGTGTTATTCTCTGTATACGAATTGTCGTAGTGAACTTTTGTTTCAAATGTTAAGCCTTTTACCAAGTCCAATTTTGCAAAGATTGTGCTATTAATGCGGTTCACCTGGTTTTTTCCCCCTTGGCTGTTTAAGAAGGCTAATGCATTGTTGGCCGTTGCCGACTCCTCGGCTGCGGCAGGGAATCCATAAACACCGCGGTAGCTAGGGTATACACCTGGAACCGTTTGCGTTAAGTAAGAATATGCCGTTGCAACGTCAACGACACTGGTATTCTGGATGTCACCGAAAGTTTGGGTGCCCACCGTCAGAAATTTGGCTACTTTAGCTTGGAGGTTAACGCGCAGCCGAATATTGTCGGCGCTGGTTAAGGGCATTGTTCCGGGATTATCAAAATAACCAACGGAGAAAAGATATTGCGTGTTTTCTGTTCCACCGTTCAAAGCAAGGTTATGATTTTGCAATAACTTCCGTTCTCCGAAAAGTTCTTTTCCCCAATTTGTATTAGGATAAGCGACATAATTGGGAATACCGTGTTCGGTTAAACCATTCGGATCTTTCGCCGCTGTCTCCCATTTATCGATTGTTGCGTCCGTATATATAGCAGCTTGTCCAAGATTCATAAAACCTTCATTTACCAGTCGCATATGCCTGGTGTAGTCAGTGACAAATTCGGGCACATTGTTAGGCCTAAGCAAGGAAGTCATGCCGGTATAGGATACGCTTGTTTTTCCCTTTGTGCCCTTCTTAGTTGTAATCAAAATAACACCATTTGAACCTAGCGATCCATAAATAGCTGCGCTCGCTGCATCCTTCAAAACGGAAATTGCCTCCACATCATTTGGGTTGACGGCATCCATAGAACCTACAATACCATCGATAACCACTAAAGGGGAAGTGCCGTTTAAGGTTCCTGTTCCACGTACTAAAATGTTGGACCCATCCGCTCCGGGTTTTCCGGTGCTCGCTTGCACATTGACCCCTGCTGCAAGGCCCGCCAAAGAAGAAGATAAAGTGGAAGTAGAACGGTTCTCTATAGATGACGCATTAATCGTAGCAACAGACCCAATGACATTCTCCTTTTTTTGCGTTCCATAGCCCACTATCACCACTTCGTTCAGATCGTTAATCAGTGGTTTCATGGAGATTGTTAGCGTAGCTTGGCCATTTAGGTTGATCTCCTGAGCTTCGTATCCTAAAAATTGCACTAAAAGAATTCCTGTACGGAGATTAATCTTGCATTGGAAATGGCCTTCGTCATCGGTTGTAATTGTTTCGCCACTGCTTTTGTTTTTTATCGTGACACCTGCTAAGGGTTTGTCCTGTTCGTCTACTACAATTCCCGTCAGTAATTCTTCTTGTTGTGATATAACGGATACTTTTCTTTGCAATAGGATTGTCTTACCGCGGATGTTATAGTCTAAGGACTGATTAGCAAAACAGGCGTCGAGTACTTCTCTGATATCTTTGTTTCGCATATCTACCGTAATAGGTTGCAACTCTTGTGCAACACGATTATTATAGAGAAAATCGTAATCTGCCTGTTGCCTGATCTTTGCGACGATCTCTTTTAGTGTTGCATTTTTAGCCTTAAGGGTGATTTTCTGTGCAAAGCTGGATGCATGCACCTGCAACATGGTTAGTACAACTAGCAATGCGGTCAGTTTCATTTTTAACAAGATGTGACGGAAACAATACGGTATCATACCGAATGACGTTTCGATAAAATTTTTATACATTTGATTGTTGGGTTTAAAATTGTTTAGAAGCAATGAATTTATTTACCTAACTGTAGCCTGTGCTACTGAGCCGGAAATGCGCCAACATTTCCGGTTTCTTTTTTCTCCTTTCTTTATTTGGTAACGTTGCCTTATTTCATTATTTGTACTCGTTGTTATCCATCACAATAAGCTTTCTTCCCTGAAGTTTAAACCGAATGTTGCCGAGTGTCGTCAAATCACGGAGAATATCTTGTAGGTTGGCATTGCGAGAAAAGGTCCCTCCGTAACGATCGGTGTTGTCAGTTTGTTGATAGCTTACTTCCACATCATACCAACGTTCAATTACGGGCATAATTTGTTGGATACTTTGATTATCAAATATAAAGTAGCCGTTTTTCCAAGAAATAATATCTGCTGGATTTACTGTACGTACCTGCATATTTCCGCGATTCTTTTGGACGACTGCTTGCTGGTTTGGATATAGTTGTTTAGTGTTTGCTGATGTAGGTTCTTTCACCACTACACTCCCAGATAGCAAGGTAGTTTGGACAAGGGACTCTTCTGGGTACGCTTTAATATTGAAACTGGTGCCCAGCACTTGCACGGTGCTGCCCTCACTTCGGACAACGAAAGGCTGTTGAGTCCGTTTAGCAACTTCGAAATAGGCCTCGCCCGCTAGTGTGATAACTCTTTCTTTCAGATTGGCGAATGAACTGGGAAAACTGAGCGTTGAACCAGCATTAAGCCACACCTTCGTACCATCTGCTAATTCCAATTGATATTCACCACCTTTTGGGACATGAAGTGTGTTAATTATATTTGCATCTTGCTTTGTCTTTTGGTCCTTTGCTTTATATACTACACGCCCTTCGTCTTTTGTAATTAAGGCTTCCTCGTTGGCTATTGTACCGTTTTGGGTGTCGTCTAATTGAATGGTGCTACCGTCGGCAAGTGTCAGAGTTGCCTTATTTTTTCCAGGAACTATAGGAGATTCACTTGCTTTCGCTATATGCCGCGTTGATTGTTTCATTGGTTTTAAAAGATGGATATAAGAACCGATTAGTAAAACACCGACAATGGCGGCTGCCGCATAGTACCACAATTTCTTAACTGTTCGCGTGTTTCCTGAAGATGAAAGTGCGGTGGTTTCTTTAATACGTTCGAAAATGGATTCTTTTATGTCGTTCTCAATACCGAACTTTTCATCCCATGGCTTATCGTCTAGCCGAAACTCCTGCCAATACTCTCGTAAACGTTGCTTTTCCTCGGCGCTACACAGTCCTTTGGTATATTTTTTATAGAGTGCAATAAAATCTTCTCGATTCATAAGATTAACTGGTTATTATGGTAGTGACAAAAAATTAAAGACACACACATAAAAATTTTATTTTTTTTTGAGAATGTGTTTTATTTGCAGAAACCAATTATGTCAAGCAGCAAACTAACCGACCTTGAATTATGGCTCGCGGTAAAGCGAAGCGATCAACGAGCATTTAGTTTTTTGTACGATCGATATTGGTCAAAAATCTATACGACTTCTTATAGCTATCTGCGCGATAAAGAATTAGCTGCAAATGTAGTACACGATGTGTTTACTTCGCTTTGGTTACGAAGAGACGCGTTGATGATCCAATCATTTGAAGCGTACGTAACGAGAGCTACCAAATACATTATCTTCCGGAATTTGTCCCAGCTTCGAAAAAATTTAATGGAATATGAGGACGATTTAGAACGAAAGTTGAAAGATGATACAACTAACAGGGGAGAAGAAAGGCTAGTACAAGACGAATCGATGCAACTTGTTCAATATTACTTATCGGCACTACCCGCTCGATGTCAGGAGATCTTTTCGATGAGCCGATTTGACCAGTTGTCTAATGAGGAGATTGCCCAACAGCTCGGAATTTCAAAAAGAACGGTAGAAAATCAACTCACCTATGCTTTGAAACATTTAAGAATGCATTTAAAAGAATTAAGTATTATCTGCTTGTTTTTGTTGGTATCTTAATACAGCTTGTTCATTTATTCGTTATGAAGTGTGGGAATTTTTTAAATGTTGACGGAATTCATTCCATGCTTGCTGATAAGCTTTGCCACCACCCCGAGTGCTTCTCATATAGCTATTTCCTATTTGAACACTTACTAGGAGAAAAAGAAGAACAATTGCTAGTATAATGGTCACTGGTAGTATATGACTAAACATCCAACTAAATACCTGCTTTTGAATAAAATACTCAGGAAAGAGAAGGTTTGTCAAGTATATTCCCCCGATAACGAGACCTATCAACAGGGCTATGGATACCGTGATTGATTTCCACAGCTTGCCTTTTTTCAGAACGGCTGAATAGCTATTCGTATGACTCCATTTTTCCAGCTCAACCAATTGTTCATCTAAATTATCTTCAATTTTTTTTACCGGAATTTGATGTTGATCAATCCATTGATGACAATAAAGTAATTGTTCTTTGAGGTGCGCCACTTGCTGTAGCGAACTTCCTAAACTATGTAAAAAACCCATAATCTCAATTCTCAAATTTAATAACCCGTCCTATAGTATAGTTAGCTCTTTGCATGTCTTTTGGGTAAGCAATAAGCACATCTTCTTGTACAATTTCTTCCATTAGATGTTTAATAACGCGCTCTTGGCTAGCTCCGAAATTCCCGATTGATAGTTCACTTTGCCTATTATCCATATTATCTTCTACTAGGGTGTTACTTCTGACAATAAAGATGGAATCACCTTCAATCTTCATGACCTTAACCAATCCGATTCCATTTATACTTTGCTCATCTGCGGTATTAATAAAAGATACACGTAAAATATCTCCCTGTTTTAACTGCCTTAAACGATTGTACAACGTTTCTTTCCGAGTGGCAGCTTCCGCTGATTTTTTTGCATTTATCTTTGGCATTACAACCGATAGGACAGCAATAGCGATTAAGAAAATGATTGTATTTCTGAAGAAGCCAATTTGAAAAGGGACAGCCTCCTTTAGTACTTCAGCCTCCTTTTTTATAAGGTCACTCCAATCTGCTTTTAGAATTTCCTTTCCTTGAATCGTATAAAGCCGACTTTTCTTAACACTCGCTGGGAACCAAGGTCCCAACCAAGAGATATAATGTTGGCTAATTGCCAATACGAAGGACTCTTCAACTTGCGCGTTCTTGAGCTTTCCCTGAATGTTTTTTTGGATAAGTTGTTTTTCGTTAATGGAGTAAATAAAAATCATGTGTGAAAATTTGTAATAGGTAAGGCTGTTGTCAAAAATTAAGCCATGGTTCATTTAATGGTGTTCTTTCCGTACTAATGTTGTTGTAAATTTTTGGGAGACAGGGCTTAGCTAGCATTGTTTTATAATTTCTTGTCACTGACAAGTGGCATGACAAATGGTCGTATTTTTTCTTTCGCACTATTTTGTGAGCGATGCTTGCATTTCCAATGTGGAAGCTGTTTTTATATTGACTCACTATATATATAGCAAACTTTCTTTTGTAATCGTTTGTTATACAGCAAAACCAATAGCTTTCTCAGAAGTATGTAGGATGGGAAAGTAATATTTAAATTATGAAAATGTCTGATGCATTTTGCACACGAGTTAAGTGGTATCACTTGTTTTCTCATCAAGTCTATTGAAATGGAAGTTAATCTAGATAGAAAATTGATCGATGAACTTATTGTCAAAGGGTATACTGTATTGGTTTCTTCAATGCACTCAACTGGGAATTATTGCCTATTGACGCCAAAAAAGTGGGACTTGGAGGCAATTAACAGTAATCAATTTGCTGCCTTGGGAGAAGAAGAGATTATTTTGCTGGATGACCTGCTACTTTTTAATTGTGATGAATTTAATGGTTATAAGGTAGTTAACTAAATAGCACCCATCGAAAACTACAGGTGAAACAATTAAAATGGTCTCTATGTTTTATAGTAAACTATTTACCCATGGATTCCTTTGATATTACGGTGGCCGGCAAGGTCTATCTGATAAAACCCGCACTTAACAGTTCGGAGCTGTCTTTCACAACCGATGTCGATAATAGTGAAGTACTATTCAAGGACAGTGGGGATGGCATTATTGCTATTACAACCAATGCGGATATTGAAGTAAAGCTTTTGGAAAAGATTGCCAAAGAGATAGAAAAACAGATAAGCTAAGCCTACTAAAAAATCCCTCAACAGGCGATGAGGGATTTTACAACTATGCTACTAAAACGAGACGAAAAACACTCGTCTATTTAATAACAGATCCTATAGCTCATTGTTCTGAGAAACATAAATAACTAACGAAGTTGTTGAATTTCAAATTTGTATTGATTTGTTAAAAAAAAAACAAATAATATGTCCAATCGCGAATACTCAATTGTCATAGGGGTATAAAAACAAAATATATCATGGAACAGAGAATTAATTTTCAGACTAAAGGACAGAATGCATTAAAGGCTTTATTCGGTGTTGGTGCCTATTTGAAAAAATCGTCAATTGAAAAAAATCTTCAAGAATTGGTACATTTTAGAATATCACAGATAAATAAATGTGCCTATTGCTTGGATATGCATTCCAAGGAACTTCGAGCCGCAGGCGAAACAGAGCAGCGTCTGTATGGTTTAAGTGCATGGCGAGAAACATCTTATTTTTCTGCACGCGAAAGGGCTGCTTTGGCTTGGGCAGAAGCGGTCAATCATTGCGATGTGCCTGATAACATCTACCAAGAAGCAAAGGTCCATTTTTCTGATGAGGAGCTTGTGGACTTAACTTTAACCGTTGGCGCAATCAATGTATGGAATCGACTTAATATTGCTTTTCATACGGTGCCCGGTGACTATAAAGTAGGTCAATTTGGATAAGCGGTTTTTTAGACGCGGTTTCTAAAAAGGTTGCCCGGAAGGAAGGGCAACCTTTATTGTATCGTAGAAAGTAGGGAAATGAAGCGATTAATCGACCAATTTTTTTTTAATTATGACCGCCGCCTGAAGTATAGCCGTTTTAATTGCAGGTACATGAGCTATTGGATTTAGTAAGCCGTAGTCGTGAATCAGTCCATTATAACGTGTAAATTTCCCTTTCGGTTTCTGTAATACCTGAATAATCTACTTCTACCGATTTCTGCGCGCCAACAATACCTGACGCGCTTCTTCCGCACCTAACTGCTCAATTGGTTTGCCATCACCCGCGTTCAATTCTTTTAAGAACCCCCGTATTTCCTTAAAAATAGAGGGATCATTCGCTGCCTTTACAGGAGGATTTGTCTGTGCCATACTTTAAGTGTTTGTGTTAAACTCATGAATGTTAACGCTTGGTTTGTTAATCGTTTTTTTCATATTTTTTTATTTTGCAATTACTCCTAATGCCTGAACCAAAGGCATTGTGATTTGATTTGAAGTTGACGTAAAGGGATAAATTGACCTATACTTTTGTACTTCTTCTCTTTTGAAAGATTAACGGAACCGTAAGTGCTTGCGAGGTTATTTGAAAAAATATTTTTATAAAGACTATAAGATTAGTAGTATTTTTTTATTATTGTAAAAAAAACGAATGACAAGAGCGTGCGTACCGACTTGTGGGATGCGCATTAATCATTACTAAAATAAAGGCTTTTCAATTGGCGTTGCAAGCCTGCGTTGTAACTAAATTCAATCATTATGCGCTATTTCGTAGACTTCAGATCTGTTTTATTCCTGTTTCTTTTGGTTATTTTCTGCAATTCATCCGGGATTGCGAGGCAAGAAAAAGAACAACCAAATATTTTATTCATCGCTGTCGACGATCTGAACAATCATGAAGGAACCTATGGACAAACGTATGTGAAGACGCCCAACATCGATCGCCTAGCGCTTGAAGGAATCCAATTCAACAAGGCTTACAATCAATACCCACTTTGTAGCCCCAGTCGAAGTTCACTACTAACCGGTCATACACCGGACGTAACCAAGGTATACGAACTTAAAACCCACTTCCGTGAGACTTTACCGAATGTCATAACCCTGCCACAACTTTTTAAAAATAGCGGTTACTTCACTGCGCGAGTCGGAAAAATTTATCACTATGGTGTACCCTCCCAGATCGGTACGAACGGTTTGGACGACTCAATTTCATGGGACATACGTATCAATCCGAAGGGACGTGATAAAGCGGAAGAATCAGCAGTTATAAATTTGACGCCGGACCGGCCCTTGGGGTCTGCCCTGTCTTATTTCAATGCCCAAGGTACGGATGAGGAGCAGACGGACGGACTAATCGCAACTGAAGCAATCAAATTGTTGATGCAAAGCAAAAGCAAAAGAAAACCATTCTTCTTAGCTGTTGGTTTTTTTAGACCGCATACACCTTACGTAGCACCTAAAAAATATTTTGATCTATATCCACTCCAGACGGTTCCGTTGCCGAAGCAATTGCCGAATGATTTAGATGATATACCGGAGGATGCTTTGTTTACAAAACCCGCGCATTGGGGATTGAGTGAGGAAAAGCAAAGAGAAGCACTTCGGGCTTATTACGCTTCTATCTCTTTTATGGATGCACAGCTGGGCAGAGTACTAAATGCGCTGGACAAATTGGATCTTACAAAAAACACCATTATAGTCTTCTGGAGTGATCACGGTTACAATGTCGGGCATCACGGGCAGTGGATGAAACAGAGCCTTTTTGAGACATCCGCGCGCGTGCCATTGATCTTTCGCGTGCCAAGGATTAGTGGCGGCAAACGTTCCGATCGTACAGTGGAACTACTCGATATTTATCCTACGCTCGCCGAATTAGCCGATATCCCCGCTCCGAAAGACTTGGAGGGGGAAAGTTTAGTGCCACTCCTTCATAATCCGAAAGCCCGATGGTCCAAGTCCGCTTATACTCAGGTAAAAAGGCCAAATGGAGTAATCGGACGAAGCGTTCGTACGGAGCGATGGCGATATACCGAATGGGATGCCGGTAAAGCAGGAGCCGAGCTTTATGATCATGAAACGGACGCCAACGAGTTCTATAATTTGACAGATGATCCGGCTTATGAGAAAATAAAGCAGGAGCTGATTATAGCGCTAAAAAAGCGATTCCCTCCCGGTGAGTAATCTCTAATATCTGTTTGCGTAAGTTTTGGCGTAGCGAATTTAATATAGGCTTGAATAATCACTATTTGTCGAAGAGTTAATCATCGTCATTATTTTGCTTTTTTACGACTTGACTTTAGAAGTTCCCGATTCTTGATATATACGTGTTTGATTTTAGAATTTTCGACATTCTTTTCTTCGATTTCGAAATGTCGACTAAGTGATTTAAAGAAGGGTGTCAGTTTGCTAAACCCGTATATACGAGGATCAAAATCGGGTTTCCTTTTGTTCAGCAAGGCACCAAGTTCAGCGAGTGATGCCCATCCGCTTTCATCGGCAACGTCATCAATCGTGTTCTTTATTAATTTAAGAAAATTATGGCTGATGCTTTCTGCGTCCGCACTCCGAAGAGATTCCCGCTCGGTAGGTTCCTTTTCTTTATTTAGCGCTTGTGTTCCACTGCCTGTAGACTCGCGGCTATTATATAGAATCTCAATATAAATGAATTTATCGCAAGCAGCAATAAATGGTTTAGGTGTTTTCTTTTGACCTATGCCTAATACAAGCTTTCCCGACTCTCTGAGTCGAATGGCAAGTCTTGTAAAATCGCTATCGCTGGAGACAATGCAAAAACCATCCACTTTTTGGGTATGGAGTATATCCATTGCATCTATTATAAGTGCAGAATCGGTTGCGTTTTTCCCCGTGGTATAACTGTACTGCTGTATGGGCGTGATGGCATGAGTAAGTAATGGTTCTTTCCACCCGGCAACATAGGTGCTAGTCCAGTCGCCATAGATTCGTTTGATAGAAGGAGTGCCATGCCGCTTTACCTCATCTAAAATACCTTCTATCTTAGTACTTGAAACGTTATCTGCATCAATAAGAACGGCAATATTCAAATCTGCATTTTCTTTTTTTATACCCATTGCATCATCTTGTATGATCCATATTAAATACTTTATTGCAAAGATATCAATAAACTTTTTTAAGGGGTACTATCGATCCTGTAACGATACGCGAGTTATTCATTGTTTACCGAGTAGCAATTATCAAAAATAAAACCGCATCAATTTGCATTGATGCGGTTTAAAGACAATATCATGGAGTTGTATTAAATCAACTTAACATTTACTGCATTTGGACCTTTTTGGCCTTGTTGTACTTCAAATGAAACATCATCATTTTCACGAATACGGTCTTTCAATCCGGAGCTGTGAACAAAAATTTCGCGTCCGCCATCTTGTGGAGTAATAAAACCGAATCCTTTGGTTTCATTGAAGAATTTTACTATGCCTTTTTGCATGGTGTAATAGATAAAATAAAAAAATATATTAATTGCTATAAAGATACGTATAATTTATTGATATACAAGTTTTTTTGATTTTAGTTTCGCTGTGTTCGGAGCCTGTTACAATACGTGGTTTAATATTTGTTGTCTATTCAAAGGATGATCGTTGCCGTATGGCCTACGTAACGAACTTGTTAAAAATATGCTGGCCTTATTAAGCATCAAACTTTGCAAACAAATTATACCCCTTAATTGTTTCATAGATAGTTTAGATCAGAAAGTATGAAGAGGACATCTGCTCCCTCATTACCGGACCGGTTCCACGAGGTTATGCTCCGAACAGTATCGCCGGACGTAGGTCACTTAGAAGTGGACAGCGAGCATCAAATTGTAAAGGTAGATAAAAAAGCTGCCGAATTATTGGGATATTCCGATGTAAATTTGGAAGGAAGTAGCTTGTGGGATGTATTGTGCGAAAAATTACCCGCCTATCATTATCAGACAATTAATATGGCCATATTGAAGCGAATGGAACATGTGGTTTATACAACGCTAAATATATCCGGTTCCTGCGTTTGTCTAAAAATAATGCCAAAGCAACAAGGACTGAGGATTACGATTTCAACTCGGATTCCATCTGATTTTTCAGGAAGAACAGAACTGTAATGATTGTTTAAAGGGCGCAAGTTTCGACTTTTAGCAATTGATTATAACCGGTATCGTAGCGAAATGGAATGCCAGATTGCTTGCGCGAAAGCAGGATCATCATCTGATCCGCTAAAATACCATTGTGATGCTGACCTCTCTAAGGTTTGCACGATACCATCTAATAAGATTTTGACCGATGTGTCGGTCTTCTTGATGTCTTTATTTAGTATTCTAACCTCGTAGTCTATGTTCTTGAAAGTTACCCTTAGGGGTTGGCTTTTATAAAAATATGTCTCGTCAGGTAAAATCGTATCTTCCATAAAGCAGACGCAAAAATAATTTTTTCGCGAGTTTTTTCTTAATTGTTTTCAAAATCGTGTACGTAATTGACATTTTCGATGGTTAATGGAAACAAGGTCATTTTCGTAGTTTTCTGTTAAAAACGATTTTACGCAAAAGATGAAAGCCGTTTGTGAACTTGCCGCTTGCTTTCAGTATAGGTAAACTGAGTACTGCGAGTAACGAAATCGCCGCAGACGTCCCCAAAGCTCCCCCATATCCGTTAAAAAAACTACTCGTATTGAGATAAACCGTGCAAAAAACAAGTCCGGCAGCACCGATTAAAAAATAATTTGAAACAAGACGTGCGGATACCATACCAATAAAGGACGAGCCAATAAAAACCACAGGAATATTCGTCGTGAGGTATGGGGATAAAAGCTTGGGAAATAAAAAGAAGAAGATCGCAATACTTAAAGATAAAAAGGCTGATGAGCGGACAGGACCTTGCTTTAGATGCTCGTTGACATAGAAAGTGCTAATTGCGGCAGCAAAACTTACAATGAATAAAATCAGTACAGACATCAGAAAATAAGAAAAAAAATCAAAGATGTAATGGTTACACCGGCAAATGCGAGAACACCTAACTTGCCACCAAGACCTGAAAAAAGGCTCTTGGAGAGAATCATCAACATGCCCGTGAAGATACTGGCGGCTAAGATGAAAAGCATACTTGATGCCACCTTGGTACTTGACATCCCGATAAAGGCTCCGCAATAAAAAGCGGGCGGAAGCTGTTTTAAATAATGTGAACGCTTATTTAAATTCGGAAGAAAGGAGGCACTTGTTCCTACCATGCCCGCCGCCATGACAGGCCCTAAATGTAATATGTTATTTATATAATAGGAACATAAAGCACCAACAGGAATCCAGAGAGCGACGAAAATGTGCTCATAAGTATGTTCTTCGTGGTGGAGGGGCGCCCTAAGATATGTTATGGTGAGCGCGATGGAAATGAAGATAACAAAGATCGGAATGAAAGTAGTACGCTGATGCTCTAAAAGAATAGCAATAAGAAATAAGCTTTGGATAATTAATAAAAAGAGTACAAAAGATATGCGGATCGTTTTCTTCCAGTTCATTAATGTTTTTTTGCGGGTGCAAAATTAAAACTAAAAATGAAAGAAGATGTCTAAAAAGATATTTTCTTCGCGTGTCGAGCGACACTTTTTTAGACATCTTCTTTATCACCGCATTATACTGGATGCTTATTTGGAAATCGGTAAATGGGTAGTAATCGCGATTCGATTCCAAGCATTGATCGTAACAATAGCCATGATTAACTGTGATAAGTAATGCTCGTCAAATAGGTTGGCGGCTTGCTCATATACTTCATTAGATACGCCTCCCTGATGGATAAGTGTCATTTGTTCTGTCAGGGCCAATATAGCCTTTTCCTCTTCATCAAATAGATCGGTTTCACGCCAAGCACTAAGCAAAAACAAACGCTGTGCTGTTTCACCACCTTTTATGGCATCTTTTGTATGCATATCCAAACAAAAGGCACAACCGTTTATCTGCGAAGCCCGCACTTTTAGCAACTCCTTATGCGATTTCTTCAGTGAAGTTCCCTGTAAATATTTTTCCAATCCAAACATAGCTGAATAAGCGGCCGGTTCTACAGCCTGCACATTGACTCTCGTTTTCATAATCTTACAATTTGTATTTCTTTATGGATTCAAAGGTCGGGAAGAAGGTGGAGATAAATCTTAAACTGGTTTAAGAACGTATTTTAGCTCTGAGTTCACTAAGGTACTCAGGTGTAAAGCCAAGGTAGGATGCCAATAAGTACTGCGGGATTCGCTGGATGAAGGAAGGATAATTCGTACTAAAATGCCGGTACAATTCTTCTTTGGAGAAGTCATATAGGTATTTCATGCGCATTTGAGAAGCTGCAAAAGCATGTTGAAAAGTTAGACGGAAATATTTTTCCATAATCGGAAATCGATCAAGTAGTTTATCTTGCACGATACGGTCGATAATCAAGACTTCTGTTTTTTCTACCGCTTGAATAAAAAAAGACGTCGCTGCCTGATGTTGAAAAGCCATATAATCGCTTATCCACCAATTTTCGATGGCAAACTGTGTTGTCTGTTCAACTCCTTTTTCATTAACAAAGTACATTCGTAAACAACCCTTTATCACAAAATAATTGGATTTACATATTTGACCTTCAGTTAATAGAAAATCTTTCTTTTGTAAACTTCTGCCGCTAAAATAAGGAATCACGTCAAGAAAGTCTTCTGCAGATATTTTAATGAATTTTCGTAAATGATGAAGTAGTTCTTGCGCCATATATACAGCTATTTAAAATACTAAGATAAAATTTTATATGGTTATCGGTTTCGTTTTTTACGAAAGTGCTCTTTTCCTTGACGGAAGGAACCAAACCAAAGAACGAATTGATGAATCCATTCTGGACATTTTTACTATTCAATCGAAGGTGAAGAGGTCATAATTTATTACAAAAAAAGCCGCAGTTGCTAAACTGCGGCTTTCGTACCTAGGGCGGGAATCGAACCCGCACTCGCTTTAAGGCGAACAGGATTTTAAGTCCTGCGTGTCTACCAGTTCCACCACCTAGGCAGCTATACTAGCTTTTAAAATTAAAATCCTTTCTCGAGAGAAAGGATTCGGAGCGAAAGACGAGGTTCGAACTCGCGACCTCAACCTTGGCAAGGTTGCGCTCTACCAACTGAGCTACTTTCGCTTGTTTCGATCTTTTTGAGACCGTTTTTCCGTTTTGGTGATGCAAATATAGGCAGTTTTCAATTTCTGGCAAATTATTTTTTAAAAAAATGTAAAGTATTTTATAAGTTATTGTTAGTCAGTATATCAAAAATAAAGTCGTTTTCATAGCCTTTGGACAGTGCGTACTGAGCCAACTTATTTCTTCGTTTATAAGGGTCTGATTCTTTCAAATGCGCTGCTTTTTTTTCTAACAATCCACGCAACTTATCATAATATGCTTGTTGGTTGATTTGGTTCAAAGCATTGTGAATAAGTCGCTGTGAAATTTGATGCAATTTTAGTCCCTGTCTGATTTTTATCTTACCCCAACTTTTGATCGTAAACTTTCCCGAAGCATAGGCTAAAGCAAAGCGTTCTTCGTTTAAGAAATTTTCGGTAATAAGGTCAGAAATAATTTCTTCAACATCCACTGGATGAAGCCCCCAGCTGTAAAGCTTATCACGCATTTCTTGTTGGCTCCTTTCTTGATAGGCACAGTAGCTTTCCGCTTTTGATTTGGCCTGTTGTCTTGTCAGCTTTTTTTGTTTTATCTCTTTCTCGTAGTCCATACTTCTAAAGTCGTAAAAAATTGCCGTATTCCTAAAAAATACTCAATTTTGGACCTGCAAAGGTAAATGGTTAGAAAAAGGTTCTAAAACCACTGCTTATTCAAAGAAAGACGGCTTTCTTTTGGCCTTTCCAAATATCCAGATATAGCATGAAATGAGCAATAAGATTTATACTGTACAAGATATAGCAACTATTGTTGCAGTAGCTTCCGAATTAATTGATCCTTCAGCCATTGTTTATACGCTAGCCTATGATAGTCGCAAAATAACGGATGCGAAACACGCTCTTTTTTTTGCGCTGCCTGGAAGGAGAGACGGACATCAATATGTGCAAGAGGCCTACCGTGCAGGTGTCAGGAATTTTGTTGTCAGGCCAGAAGCTGTTAACATTACCGATTACCTTAATTGCAATTGGCTTTTTGCGCAGGATACACTGCATGCATTACAACAGTTGGCTACCTACCATCGGAAGCAATTTGCATATCCTGTAATTGCGATTACAGGAAGTAATGGCAAAACTATCGTAAAGGAATGGCTTTATCAATTACTATCTCCGGAATACCACATTGTTCGGAGCCCAAAAAGTTATAACTCACAGCTTGGTGTACCTTTATCACTCTGGCAAATGGATGGACAACATAATTTAGCCATTATTGAAGCCGGTATTAGTAAAGTAGGTGAAATGGAAGCCATTGAAAGAATGGTGAAGCCAACAATTGGTATATTAACAAACATCGGCCATGCTCATGATGATGGTTTTGCTTCCACTAAAGAAAAGACCATTGAAAAGTTAAAGCTTTTTAAAGATGCTGATAAAATCGTTTATAACCCGATATACGTAGATTCAGCAATAGAGGTACCTGGTCGACATCATTTTACATGGAGAATCGGCAAAGGCGCTCAGCTGGAGGTAACGGCTTCTCTCAAGGAAAACGGATCGCAATACGTGTTAGAAGCAACGTACCTTCAACAGTCTTATGTGCTAACTGTGCCATTCGTGGATAAGGCTTCTATAGAAAATCTCGTTTGTTGCTGGGCCCTTATGTTAGCAATAGGTTATGAAGCGATGGTTATCGTTGATCGTGTGAAACGTCTCCTTCCTGTAAGTATGCGTTTAGAACTTAAAAAGGGCATTAATAACAACTCGATTATCGATGATTCGTATAGCAACGATCTGTCATCTTTACTGATCGCTTTAGACTTTCTGAAACAACAGCAACAACATTCACGTAAAATGCTGATACTTTCCGATTTACCGACAGTAGGGCAAAATCAAACGGCACTTTATACAAAAGTAGCCTCCATGCTCGAAGGCAAAGGACTTGATCGATTGATTGGCGTAGGAAAACACCTTCGTCAAAATGCAGCATTATTTCGTATGGATACCCAATTCTTTGATACAACAGAACAATTGCTGACAAATATACCTAAGCTTGAGATTCGAGATAGTACAATACTCATTAAAGGCAGTCGGGTTTTCGGCTTTGAAAACATCAGTAAAGCGCTTACGCTACAAACGCACGAAACTACGTTGGAAATTAATCTAAATGCGCTGGAGCACAATTTGAATGTTTATAAATCATTGTTGCAGCAAGGCACTAAATTGATGGTAATGGTAAAAGCTTTTTCCTATGGGAGTGGAAGTTTTGAAATTGCTAATTTGTTACAATTTAATAAAGTGGATTACCTAACGGTTGCTTATGCCGATGAAGGGATTGCTCTTCGAAAAAGTGGTATCACGCTTCCTATCGTAGTAATGAGCCCCGGAGAGGATACTTTCGAACAAATGATTGAGTATCGTCTTGAACCGGAGATATATAGCTTTTCTGAACTCGAAGCTTTTATCAGCAAGTTGCCTTCAGAAAAGATGGAAGCCTATCCGATACACATTAAGGTGGATACAGGTATGCATCGATTAGGCTTTGAACCGGACGATGTGGATCGATTATTGGCCAAATTGAAAAGAACCGATAAAATAGTCGTAAAAAGTGTATTTTCGCACTTGGCGGCAAGCGGGATCCGGGAACACGATAACTTTACATCAGAACAGATACGGTTATTTGATGTTTTTACGCAAGATTTAACGCGTGGCTTAGGTTATCATTTTATTAGGCATATAGCTAATACATCTGCTATTTCCCGCTTTCCGCAAGCACAATTTGATATGGTTCGTTTGGGCATCGGGCTATATGGTGTCTCAGCAGATGAATATCGTTCTTTGCCATTGCAGTCGGTAACTCGCCTCCGTACGGGGATTACCCAAGTTAAGTATATAAAGGCTGGAGATACAGTGGGTTATAATAGGAACGGGCGTTTAAGCGGCGACGGCACCATTGCTACGGTAAAGATCGGTTATGCCGATGGATACAGTCGAAGGTTTGGCAATGGCGTTGGAAAGATGCTTATAAAAGGAATGCTTGTACCCACTGTTGGAGATATTTGTATGGATATGTGTATGTTGGATGTTACAGGGATTGATGTTAGGGAAGGAGAGGAGGTTTTGGTAATGGGAGAGGAACTTTCTCCAGAAACATTGGCAAAAGCGATCGGGACTATCCCATACGAAATCCTAACAAGTATTTCACAACGCGTAAGACGCGTTTATTACTTTGAATAAATTTAATCTACCCCATAAAATGTCGAATAGAACATTGTTGAGATTGTTATTAAACTACCTAATCAAAGGAGTTTTGTTTTTGGTGCCTTTAGCAGGTGCCTTACTATTGATCTTTTGGATCGTAGCAACAATTGATTCCGCTTTAAATCTAAGTTGGCTGATACGCGACGAAACAGGACAACCGCTGTATATACCGGGCTTAGGTATTGTCATAATGATCCTGATATTAATTCTTGCCGGTGTGATCGTTACCAATTTTATTACCGAGCCAATCTATAATCGATTGTATAAATTGTTAAACCGAGTACCGCTATTCAGTACATTGTATTCGTCGATTAAAGATTTTACAGAGGCATTTGTTGGGGATGAGAAAAAATTTAACGAGCCGGTTCTGGTAGAAGTGAATGAAACGGGACTCAAGAAAATCGGCTTTCTTACGCAGCACGATCTTCGTAAAATACACTTGCCGGAAGATGTTATTGTTTATTTTCCGTATTCCTACTCTTTTGCCGGGCAAGTTTGTGTGGTAAAGGCAAAACGTGTAACACCGCTAAAAATGAGCGCAACAGATGCCATGAAGCTCGTGGTTTCGGGTGGGGTAAGCGGATTAGAACACGAGGAGATGAAAGATATAAAGCCCTCTGCCGAATAGTTAATGGTGATCTTAATTTAACGCTTTCTGCAAAATAGTACAAGAAGCTGTTCTTGGGGGCCGGTGCAGAAAAATAGATACTGATCACCGCCATCTTTTATTTTGTGCTTCTTTTTTAATTCTTGCGGTTTCAATGGAAAATTTCTCGTGGATACATTTCCTTGAGTTGAATTCTTATTTTTTTTGAAATCACTATACGTTTCTACTTTAATAACCTCAAAACAGCGGCCAATAAAGCCTTCTTTGAAAGTTTCGGAGGTATATAAATGGGTATGTTGATGCAACTTCGATAAGTTGAAATGAACGGCCGTATATTTAAAACACCCTGCCTTTAACAGCGCTGCATCCGGTTCATATAAGTACCTCCCGGGATTATCAAAAACAGGTTGGCTCGTTTTCTCCTGTTCCTCGTTGAAGCGCAAAATGTCTGAAGTCTTGTTGCTAAGCGCCACACAATGAAAAGTGATTGCGTTTGTAGGGTTATTACGCAAAACAAATAGCAGCTCTTTGCATTCGTTGTGTACACTGATAATGTGAACGTCGGTAACTCCCGAAAGTTCATGAACAGCTGCCTGTATATCCAAAAGCGGTGCGGCTTTTATTAACACAGTTTTACCTCTCTGTTTAAGCAAAGGTCCATGCATAACTACGTCGGGCTCACAATCGCTTAGCCTAAACACCTTTTGCTGTTTGACTCTTCGCGAGGGATCGATGTAAATGAAATCAAAAACTTTATCGGAGGAATGAAGGTAGCCGATGCCGTCATTCGGGAAAAATTGAATATTCGTAACGCCAAGTTGTTTGGCATTATGCTCGGCTATCCGTGATAAAGAGGCATTGCGCTCGCAATGAATTACTTGCTGTGCGCGTTGAGCAAAGTAATAGTCGTCAACGCCGAATCCGCCGGTAATATCGACAATCGAGCTGCCGACATTTATTAATCCTCTTTTATAGGCGCCGGTAAGTGATGAAGAAGACTGTTCGAGTCCCAAGAGGCCCGGGTAATAGATATTCGTTGTATTAAACCATTGCGGTAATTTTTTTTGAGCTCGCTTCATCCCATCTAGCTGCTCGGCCAGTTCAGGGGCGCTTACATCCGGAAAGGGACTTTTCCCTAAGGCTATTGAAGCGGGAGATGCTTGGATATGATCCCGCAAGAAATTTTGCACTTCCGGTTTTAAAATCGCTTGGTTCATTTTTTTGGGTTTTTAGGGACTAGTAATCAACTTGCAGCAATCGACTATCGCCCATATAATCACAACAGCTAATCAACTCCTCGACGACTCTTCAACTCAACGAACTAACTACCCACCGATCGAATAAGCATTTGGCAGGTATAGTTATCCTGTAACTGCATGATCACTTCTTTATTTATCAATACCCGTTCAATTGTTTGCGGATTATGATATCGTATGGTTACGAGCTCCAAGCCGCGTGTAAACTCCACATCATATTGTTTTTTCAACTCTTTAATCAGAGAAACGATATTTTGTTCATCATAATCGACGCTCACCGAAAAACTAACTGCACTATTGTGCATCATATTGATCTTTAACCGATGTTTGGCAAACACATCAAAGATGTGACTGAAGTTATCCTCAACTATAAAAGAAAAGTCCTTGGGCAAAATAGAAATGAGTACCTGATTTACTTTAAAGATGAAAGAGGAGACCGGTAATGTATTATTGGTTGCCCTTATGATTGTGCCGTTGTTCTTGGTATCAACAAAAGAGCGTACGGCTAGCGCAATCCCCTTGTTTTGTAAAGGTTTAATTGTTTTCGGATGTATTACCGTGGCTCCATAATAAGTAAGCTCAATCGCATCTAAATAAGAAAGTTCAGGTATTAATTCAGTTGAGTCGAACCATTTTGGGTCTGCATTGAGCACCCCGGGAACATCCTTCCATATCGTTACTAGCTCTGCATCTAAGGAAGCAGCAAAAATGGCTGCGGTATAATCAGAGCCTTCTCTGCCTAGGGTAGTCGTGAAATTTTCAGAGGTGCTACCAATAAAGCCTTGAGTAACCAGTATATTTTTCTCCAATAGAGCGGGAATCGAAGATCGCATGCTGCGTTCGGTCTTTTCCCAATTTACCTGCCCTTCTCGAAAAGTATTATCGGTGTGGATATAGTTTCTAGCATCAATCCAAAGACTATGTATATCAACTTTTCTCAGGTATGCTTCTATAATGCGCGAAGAGACCAGCTCACCAATAGAAACAATCTGATCATACAAGTAATCATAAGCGTCTTGCGGCTCCTCTTCAATGATCCAATCGATCTCAACAAATAAATTGGCGACCTCGTCAAAAATGGAATGCTGTTTATCTTCAAATAGCTCGTCTAGCACCTGTTCATGAAATTTTTTGGCTTTTTCGAAAAGGTTGTATAGCTCCGGCTCTTGGTTATAATAGGCCTTTGTTACTTCTTCCAATAAATTCGTAGTTTTGCCCATGGCTGAAACTACAATAATAAGCTGTTGATCTTTATAATCTTCTACGATACGGGCAACATTTCTAACCCCGTCGGCATCCTTTACAGATGCACCTCCAAATTTAAATACCTGCATTAATTTGTTGTAATATTCTGTCTTAGCTGGGTTCGTATATGTTTGCCTTCCTCCGTCATCAATGAGTCGATCTGCTCATAGGGAATCATCAATTCTGTGATGCCTGCTGCGTAAGGTTTGATTTCATATACATTATACAAAAATAATAAACCTTTTGGGGTAAGGGTAAAGTTATTGTTTAAATGAAAACGATTATCTTCAAAAAAATAGGATTCGTCCAGTGCTTGCTCGGTAGATAGTCCCTCCTGTTTTCTGAATATCACTTCTGCTATCTTGGTTAGCGATTGTTGCTTTTCCACAGGGATAATCTTTTCAAGTCCAATGGTGTCGACTTTTAACGGGTCGTAATTGTAAAAAAGTGTATTATAGTTCCCGTGTGCTCCGCCTGTATAGTCGCTAAGTTCTAAGGATAGAGATAGAAAAGAAGGTTTGTTTTGTAATACCTTTGCGTGCATTTCAGAATACCAGGCACGGGGATATTCGTCCATTTTTACAAAATCTTCATAGTTTTCAATAAATGCTTTTGCTTCTTGTTCAATTGAATTATATTGCGTGTCGGGCTGCCTATTAGCTGTAAACTGTCTTTTGATTAAATCATTGATTTCCTTTTGTTCAAATTCAGGAAAAATCGCTTTGAAATAAGTCGTGTCTTTTTTTCCATCGTTATCCACAACCTCCTTACTTGATAATATATAATGCTGATACCGATAACGGAGCGTGTCAGCTTTTGCGACAGTTCTCCGTTCGTTGTTAAGATTGCATGATAGGAACAGCATGTTTGCACAAGTTAGTAGCAGGCTAGCGTTTATCAGTAAAGATTTTTTTATTCTAAACATATCAGCACTTTATTAAAGGAAGAGACAAAACGGCATATTAGACAAATTAACAAGGTAATCTATTAATTGTTTATCGAAACGTTAACCCATTCGGAATCAAAAGTTGCGCGATACTTTTTGTAAAAGTTTATCGCAGGCTCATTCCACTCCAATACTTGCCATACCATACCGCTATAGCCTTTGTTCTGCATCTCTTCAATAACTTTATCAAACAGAAGCTTGCCGATGCCACGACCTCGCATTTCTTGGGTAACAATTAAGTCCTCTAAATAAAGCCGTCGCCCTTTCCAAGTCGAATAACGTGTATAGTATAAAGCAATACCTTGTATAACGCCGTCAATTTCAGCTACAAAAGCCTCCCATACGGGATTCGCTCCAAAGCCGGCATCTTCCATTTCTTCCAGACTAACGGTCACCTCTTCCGGGGCCCTCTCATACAAGGCTAACTCATGTATCAATTCTAAAATTCTCGAACAGTCTTCTTTTTGCGCTTTACGTATCATGCTTTGTGTAATAAAATAGTCAAGTAGTTTAGTAGGGAAATAGTTGGGGAGTAGTTAAGTAGTTAAGTAGGAAAGTAGTTAAGTAGTCACCTAACTATTCAACGTCTCAACGACTCAACCATTTAACGACTCAACAACTAGTTAAGTAGTTTAGTAGGAAAGTAGTTAAGTAGTCACCTAACTATTCAACGACTCAACGACTCAACCATTTAACGACTCAACAACTAGTTAAGTAGTTTAGTAGGAAAGTAGTTAAGTAGTCACTAACTATTCAACGTCTCAACGACTTAACCATTTAACGACTCAACTATTTAACGTTTCAACAACTAGTTAAGTAGTTTAGTAGGAAAATAGTTAAGTAGTCACCTAACTATTCAACGTCTCAACGACTTAACCATTTAACGACTCAACAACTAGTTAAGTAGTTTAGTAGGAAAGTAGTTAAGTAGTCACCTAACTATTCAAAGTCTCAACGACTCAACCATTTAACGACTCAACAACTAGTTAAGTAGTTTAGTAGGAAAGTAGTTAAGTAGTCACCTAACTATTCAACGTCTCAACGACTCAACTATTTAACGACTCAACAACTTAACGTTTCAACAACTCAACGTGACCCAAATATGGTGCTTCCCAATCTAATCATTGTACTCCCTTGTTCAATGGCAATTTTATAGTCGGACGACATACCCATCGATAACTCCTTGAAAGCGTCGTCTTTTCGAAAGAAGCTGGCTTTAATGCCATTAAAAAGTGTTTTTAACTCATAGAATTCTTCTTTGATCAGCTTCTCATTATCGGTATTGGTAGCAATTCCCATTAGACCAACAATACGAACATTTTTAAGTATGCTGAATTCGTCGGATCGTAGTAGTTCGATTACTTCGTCGTAAGCCAAGCCAAATTTCGTTTCCTCGTCCGCAATATAAATTTGCAAAAGACAATCAATGATTCGGTCATGTTTTGACGCCTGTTTATTAATTTCCTGAAGCAATTTCAAACTGTCAACAGATTGAATTAATTTGATAAAGGGCGCAAGATATTTTACCTTATTTGTTTGTAAATGACCGATCATATGCCATTCAATATCTTTCGGTAAAACTTCGTATTTATCGCGCAACTCTTGTACCTGGTTTTCTCCAAACGTGCGCTGTCCGGCGTCATAAGCTTCTTGAATCTCAGTTACTGACTTGGTTTTTGAAACGGCTACCAATGTTACACCTACCGAATCTGTTTCTTTTTTAATCTTTTCTAAATTATCACTAATACTCATTTCTCTTATCAATTTTTTTCGCCCGCCCACACTTGTACCTTTCTTGGACAATTACTCATCGCAACCTAAACGCCTGCTTTAAAGCGGACGCAAAGGTAACTAATTGCATATGAAAAGCATTTTATCTAAGTTTGTGCGAATTTAAAGAAATGACTCGGTTATTAATAGTAATTCTTTCAGTGTTTTTGTTAGCGGCTTGTAATAAGGAGAAGGTGCCTGAAGGAGTTATCGCCCAAAAGAAGATGGTCCCACTTTTATGTGATTTTCATCTGGCTGAAGGATACCTGTCTTCCTTACCCATGGATTCGTCTCGCTTGCTGGCGAAAAATTATTATGCTTCCATCTTTAAAAAATATGACACTGATTCGGCTGGGTTTAACAAAAGCCTCGTCTTCTATTCAAAAGATCCGGGCTTATTGAATCAGATTTATGCCGAGGTGCAAAAGCGGTTGCAGCAATATCAAAAGGATGAACAAGCGAAGATAGATGCAAAAATGAGAAAGGTCTTCGTGGCCGATTCTTTAAAGAGTGCGTCCATTAAAGATAGTCTAGACAAAATAAAGGCTGATTCGGTGAATTTTCAGTTGACCAAAAATTTACTTTATCGGAAGCATACCGATTCGGCTAACCGTAAATCGGAGGCATGGTCTTTGCCCCTGGAGAAGGCATTGGTTAAACGAATCCTTTATATTCCGAATGGAAATAGCGAATTGAGTAAGTTGTTGTTACCCATAGATTCAATCAAGAAGTCCAAACCGGCAGACTCGTTGAAAATAAAGGGGCCGGTTAAGTCGAAGAGGCGTTAAGTTGTTAATTAGCCAAATTTTTAATTAGCCAATTAGTCAATGGTTAAAAGTTGAGTAGTTAAGTAGTGGAGTAGTAAGTACTTGAGTAGGGACTAACCCTCTGCGGCTTACAGCCTACAGCGCTACCTAAAGTTAAATAGAATGATATATCCTCAGAATGCTGTTGATAAATTGGGTTTTACCGAAATCAAGGCACTAATAAAAGCATACTGTTTAAGTGAAATGGGAAGGCAAATGGTGGACAAAATCCAGCCGATGCATCAGTTTGACCAGATCAATAAATTCATGCGTCAAACCTATGAATTTAAAGAAATATTACTGAACGATTCCCCCTTGCCCATAGAACATTTGTATCCCATACGTGCCCTCGCAGAAAAGGCTAGGGTAGAGGGGGTGTTTTTGACAGAAGAAGAGTTTTTTCATGTGCTACTGTCGTTGAAAACTGTATTTGCAGTTATCCGATATTTTAACGACCGAAATGGACATTATCCTAATCTGGAAGCATTATTCGAGCACTTGCCAATAGAAAAAGGGATTGTAAATGCTATTGAACGCGTAATCGATGCGAAAGGTAAAATTAAGCCCAACGCCTCATCGCTTCTCTCAGAAATTATCACCAATATTGCCAAAGCAGAGCAGGAGGCGCGCAAACGGATTGACCATGTTTTTAAAAGCGCTCAGGGAAACGGCTGGACGGCAGACGGAAACCTAACCGTTCGAGATGGCCGTTTATGCATCCCGCTATTGGCAGAAAACAAACGCAAGTTGAAGGGCTTTTTTCATGACGAATCGGCTACGGGGCAAACGGTATTCATCGAACCCGAAGAAGTTTTTCATTTAAACAACAAAGTCCGCGATCTTGAATTTGATAAGCGAAGAGAAGTGATCCGTATTTTAATTGAATTAACGGATACATTACGTCCCAATATTCCGCTCTTGTTAGCCTATCATGGATTGCTTAGTAAACTTGATTTTGTGCGAGCCAAGGCACTATTTGCAATCGAATTGGAAGCGGATATGCCACAGTTATCAAAAGAAGCTGCCGTTGAACTGATAAACGCCAGACACCCCCTTCTGATGCTCAATTTTAAGAAGGAGAAACAAACAGTTGTGCCGTTGAATGTCAAAATAGATAATCAGCAGCGCGTAATCGTTGTTTCAGGACCTAATGCAGGCGGAAAATCGGTAGCGATGAAAACCATCGGCTTGTTGCAAATAATGGCCCAAGCCGGATTATTGATTCCGGCGGACGAGTCGTCGACGATAGGTGTTTTTAAACAATTTTTTGCTGATATCGGCGATGACCAGTCGATCGAAAGTGACTTAAGTACCTATAGTGCTCATCTTTCGAAGATGAAATACTTTACGGAACACGCGAACGGTAAAACGTTGGTGCTTATTGACGAATTTGGCACAGGTACTGATCCACAATTCGGTGGCCCGATAGCGGAAGCGGTATTGGAAGTTTTGAACCGTAAAAAAATAAGAGGGGTAGTTACTACTCACTATTCTAATTTGAAGAACTTTGCTAATGCGACAGAAGGCCTGGAAAATGCTTCCATGCTTTTTGATAATGCAGCCATGCATCCACTTTATATTTTAGAAATCGGGAAACCGGGTAGTTCTTATGCTTTTGAAATTGCACAAAAAATTGGATTGCCAACGGAGGTTCTACAAGCAGCAAAACAAAAGATAGGTGCACAACAAAAGCGGGTTGACACCTTACTTGTTGACTTAGAGCGGGAAAAGAAGACAATCCTGGATACCAAGCGTTTAGTTGAGAAAAGAGAAACTGCGCTCAATAAGTTACAACAAGATACCGAAGCTTTGCAACGCTATTTAGACGAGAATAAAAAGACAATCCTTAAACAAGCTAAGCTAGAAGCCCAGGAAATTATAAAAAATGCCAACAGGTTAGTGGAAAACACGATTTCAGAAATTAAGGAGAGCAAAGCAGATAGAGAGAGAACGAAGGCAGCTAGACAACACTTGCAGCAAGAGCTTGAACGCCACCAACTCAATGAACCAAAAACGAAAGGAGCTACGGTCGCTAATAACCAAGAAATACACGTTGGCGATTGGGTGAAAATTATAGAATCAGGTAATGTGGCTCAGGTACTGGAAGTTGCGAAAGATAACCTTATCTTGGCGATGGGTGATTTGCGATCGGTGGTGAAAAGAAAACGTGTAGAAAAAGTAGCAACAAAAGAGGTTCCAAAAGAAATTCGTAAATCTCATAGCGCAATGGTTACCGAAGAGTTAACGGGATTTTATCCTGAATTGGATGTAAGGGGCATGCGCACAGAAGACGCCCTTCAGGCGATCGAAAAGCACCTAGATAAGGCCATTATGTTGGGTTTTCCAAGCCTAAAGGTTATTCACGGTAAAGGAGATGGTATTCTTAGAAAAATGATACGGGATTATTTACGTAAATATTCGCAGGTTAACAGGATGGAAGACGAACATGCTGATAGAGGCGGTGATGGAATAACGTATGTATATTTGAATTAGCCTATCGAATGGGCTAATTCTTTACCTATTGGGACATTTTTTACAACGCTTGCCCTTCTTATATTTTTTGCAACACTTCTTGAACTCACAACAACCGGTATAAGGATTCAGTCCTTTGTGGTTTTCAGGATCTAACGGGCAGCCATTTCTTACCAGCTCCATCTCAAAAATGTTCAATACCTTCATCTTCATCAATTTACGCTGCCAAAGGTAAGTATTATTTAAATTAATTCTAAATGTTTTTTGGAATTGTTAAGTCACTGAGTTGTGGAGTGGTTGAGTAGTTAATTCGCTAATTAGCCGATTAGCCAATGTGATGATTAGCTAATGTGATAACGAGGGGCAGCGTTCTTAGTTACGCGCATCAGTCGGCTTATGGCTTATTGCTTACAGCCTATAGTTTATTGTTTACAGCCTTTTGTTTTATAGAACCAAAATTGTAAATTAACGTCGTTGCAGCCGATTTTTAAACTTGATAGCCATGATTAATAAAGTAGTGAACAATGCCGATGAAGCTATTAGAGACATTCAGGATGGAATGACACTTATGCTCGGGGGATTTGGTCTATGCGGGATACCCGAGAATTGCATTGCCGCATTGGTGAAAAAAGAAGTGAAAGACTTAACATGTATTTCCAATAATGCCGGTGTAGATGATTTCGGAATCGGTTTAATGCTTCAAAAAAGGCAGCTAAAAAAGATGATCGCGTCTTACGTTGGAGAAAATGCAGAATTTGAGCGTCAGCTACTTTCGGGAGAACTAGAAGTTGAGTTAATACCGCAAGGCACCTTGGCCACTCGATGCTTGGCGGCCGGTTATGGAATGCCGGCAATCTTTACACCGGCCGGAGTAGGAACCGAAGTGGCAGAAGGCAAAGAAATCAGAAGATTTAACGATAAAGACTATTTGTTAGAAATGGCATTCAATGCTGATTTTGCCATTGTAAAGGCTTGGAAAGGAGATACAACCGGGAATCTTATCTTTCGCTCAACGGCCCGTAATTTTAATCCTATCATGGCCATGGCCGGAAAAATAACCATTGCGGAAGTCGAGGAGTTGTTACCTGTTGGATCCTTGGATCCGGATCATATCCATACGCCCGGGATTTATGTACATCGCATATTCCAAGGAGAAAAATATGAAAAAAGAATTGAGAAGAGAACCATAAGGGAGTAGTCAAGTAGACCAATTGTTAAGTAGTTAAGTAGTGAGATTCGCATCAAAAATTGAAAAACAGTACAATTCAATGACCAGCACGTTTGAGGATCTAGAGGTTTGGAAACACTGTCGAAGCTTTAGAAACAAATTGGGTGAAGTTATAAAACTTCTTCCGAATGAAGAAAAATATAGGTTATCAGATCAATTGAAAAGAGCAGCTAGATCAGTTACTGCAAATATTGCGGAAGGGTACGGCCGATTTCATTATCAAGAAAACATCCAATTTTGTAGACAATCAAGAGGGTCACTGTATGAGATACTCGATCATTTAATATGTGCTTTGGATGAACAATATATTGACAACGCCACATTTGATAAATGCAAAGCCGATCTAGAAAAATGTATAGCACTTTTGAATGGATATATACTTTACCTTAAGAAACGAAAGGAATGACAATATATTCGACACTGCTGTTAACTACTTAACAACTCAACAACTCAACAACTCAACAACTTAACAACTAACACCATGACCCTAGACAAACAAGGAATAGCCAAACGCATTGCGCAGGAAATAAAAGACGGTTATTACGTTAACCTCGGTATCGGTATACCAACCTTGGTAGCCAATTATATACCTGAAGATATTCAGGTTGTACTGCAATCGGAGAATGGTTTGCTTGGTATGGGACCATATCCTTCGGAAGAGGAAGTCGACCCGGATTTAATTAATGCGGGCAAACAAACGGTTACAACGCTTCCCGGATCGGCAATATTTGACTCAGCAATGAGTTTTGGAATGATCCGGGCTCAGAAGGTAGATTTGACGATTCTGGGAGCTATGGAGGTTTCGGAAAATGGCGATATTGCCAATTGGAAAATACCGGGCAAAATGGTCAAGGGAATGGGGGGAGCCATGGATCTGGTAGCCTCTGCCAAAAATATCATTGTTGCGATGCAACAGGTTAACAAGGAAGGTGAAAGTAAATTGCTTCCATCCTGCACCTTGCCTTTGACAGGAGTGAGGTGCGTTCGGAAGATTGTTACCGAGTTAGCCGTCTTTGTTATTGAACCACACGGAGGCTTTCGCCTCTTAGAAAGAGCACCTGGACTGAGTGTGGATGAAATCCGGAATGCAACCGCCGGCAAGTTTATAGCCGATGATAATATTCCGGAAATGAGACTTTAAAATAGTTTTTTCCGTAAGCGTGCGGAAATTTCATCAGTTACTTGTACCATCATCGCGGTATCGTCCTTATTGTTTTCGATAATTAAATCACACTGCGATTTGTAGGGAAAAAGATATTCATCAAAGCTGGGGAGTACGTGATTATACCATTTGTATTTGACATCTTCCTCAAAATACCCCCGTTCGATAAGGTCCCGTCGAAGTCGGCGCTCTAATGCAATATGTTCATCTGCGTGAAGAAATATACGCTCGTCCAGAAGTGTATTGATTTCTTCAAAATGGAAAATAAATAGCCCCTCTACTATTAATAAGGGAGCTGGCTTTATCTCCAACATTTTTGGCTTAATTGTCGGATTATTAAAAGTGTATTCTTCTTTAAAGACCGTCTTCCCTGCAATCAGCGCGCTAATATCATGATAAAAAAGCGTTCGGTTGATAGCAGCAGGTACATCAAAATTATACAGTTTGTTTTCCTCTTGCGTTTTGGTGTTGGCTGGCAGGTAATAATCATCCTGAGAGATTAACGTAACTTCATGATCTTTGAAGTGATTAAGAAAACACTTCAGAAAGAACGTCTTTCCCGAACCACTACTGCCAGCGATACCAATGACATAAGGTTTTTTAGACATTTTTTTTAGCTATTAGACTTTAGTTATTCGTTATTAGCTATTCGTTGTTAGTATTGATTCACTACTTAACTATTATTAAGGCGTAAGCTATAGCCGTAGGCTTTAATCTCACGTAGTCCCATTATCAAATTAGCTAATTAACTACATGACATCTTTACGACTCAACCACTCAACTACTTAACCACTTAACTAATAAGAGATATTAACCTGAAACCGTCTGTCAATTACACCGATTAATGAAGCCACGGATTTGGAAATAACGATGATAGCATCTTTATTTTCCGATGTCTCATTGAATTTACCTACAACCTTTGCATAAGTAGTTCGATTGGTCATCGGGTTGGTAATTTTAACTACGGTGCCGACCGGAGCGGAGTTATGCAAGGCGAGCATTTTGCCGCTTTCGCCATTTAAGTCGTCCATCCAGATTCCAATGCCGCTTGCTGTCACCTGCTTGATTCCGTAGCGATTGGCCGGTGTGCTATCCTCTTTAGGTGTTTCTTCCGGTTCTTCTTCAATCGTATTGGCGTTGCCGCTTGCAACCTGCTGTTCGTTTTCGCTTGTTACACCGTTTAACTCTTCGTTGCTAATTACTTTCTTTGGAACACTGGGATCAGTGGCGGCTTCCTCTATAGATGTATTCGGGATTCTGATTAATTGCCCCTCCTTTAAAGAGTTGCCGGATAAATTGTTCGCTTGTTTAATCGCATCAACAGTTACTCCAAAGCGTTTTGAAATGGAAAAAAGCGTTTCCTTTGCACCTACTTTGTATTCAATATAATCGGTTCCCTGGGAGGTAATAGCTGCACCGCCATTAACGGGAGGCTTTGAGCTAGGAGTCGCAGTTTTTACAACATTGTTTGCAGGGTTCGAGAAGGGTGCGCCGGTCGGAATTTTAACGACATCACCAGCTTTGAGCGACTTATTAGCATTAAAATCAATGATGTCTTTTGGCTTCAGGTTGTATTTGCGTCCAAGAGAGTAGTAAGATTCTCTGGTCTGTAGTTTATGTAGAATTACTTTTTTACCATTTTGATTTTCAACTCCTATCGAATCCCTTGTTATCGGATTCGCAAAAACAACACTACTTGTTAAGACACAGGCAACAGTCACGCCTAAGCCTTTTAATATTTTTTTATTCTTCATATACATTACAATTATACAAAATACGAAACAATTTCTCGTTTATTATTCGTTACAAAAAACAATTGTTGGCCAACCATAAAAAAGACTTCCGGCAGCAGATGATCTAATCGATCAACTATACATTCCTTAAATTGTACGTTGTGCTCTTGAATAACCGTTAATATGAGTTGTAACTTATCTTCTTTCCTCTCATGATAGGCCCACAGCTCTTTACCGTCAGTTTCCAGAAAGAAATAGGGGCCAACTAAAGTGCTTGTAATTGGAAGTGGAGGAGTCCGGTGAACAGGGGAGGCCGAGCGTATATTTCTGGGCAAAGGCGACAGTTTATTTAGTAATGTATGATTTTCAAGTATACTTCCCGACAAAGGCTCCAGCAAGCTGACCGCATTCGTATCTGAAAATCGTTGCTTTACCGCTATTCCTTCCTGTGTAAGCTCTACGAATTGCAGATTGAATTGCTCCCAGGTGACCTGTTTACTATGTATATCGATAGCTACAAGTCCCTGCGTTTGCCCTTGGTTTGGTTGCGGATAATGCTGCAGGAACAGTTGGTTGGTATTCACCGCTGCCAGCGTCCACCAACGATCGCCATAGTGTATGTGATCGGATAACAAACGACCACTGCGATAATGAATAACCGAAAAGTAGGGCAGCCCATCCTGATCTCTCCATTCGATGGCAAGCATACCGGATAGTTCATGGATGTCTATCTTCCAAATAGTGCCTTCATATAAGTAAGAAAATGCTTTTGTCATTCGTTAACGATTATTGCTACCCTCTTTCATCTTTCTTCTATAACCATCTGACAAAAATAGTATCTTTATATGGAAAATCCCTTTAAAAGCGTGCAAAGGAAAAGAAGCTTTATCGGTAAAAGGAGAAAAATAAAGACAATGCTTATGATAAAAGACAGAAGCCTACGGCAGTGGCTTTCAATAGGACTGTTAATTGCGTTATTTTTACCCGGTTCTGCAATAGGCAAAACGCAGGAAACGGCCACCGTTTATCAATATTACTTAAGTGAAGAAATTGGCCCGGCAGCCTGGCGTAAAACTGAAAAAGCATTTAGTGCAGCTAAAGCACATCATGCCGATTATATTTTAATCGAAATCAATACCTACGGTGGAATGCTTAATTACGCCGATTCCATACGAACTAAGATATTAGAGTCGGAGCTGAAAACCATTGCTTTTATAAACCATAATGCGGCTTCTGCCGGTGCGCTGGTGGCGCTTGCCTGTGATAAAATCTATATGGTTAAAGGTGCAAGCATAGGGGCTGCCAGCGTGGTAAATCCTCAAGGAGAGGTGATGCCGGAGAAATATCAATCCTATATGCGGAGCTTAATGCGGGCAACGGCTGAAGCAAAGGGGAGAGATCCACGAGTAGCAGAAGCTTTTGTGGACCCGGATGTCGTGCTACCGGAATTAAAAGAGGCTGGCAAAGTACTTACTTTGACGACACAAGAAGCGCTAAAAATTGGTATGATCAATGGCGAAGTGGTTAGTTCGACAGAGATACTTGCTAAAGAAGGTCTAAAAGGGGCATCTATCACCCGGTATCAAAGCACATGGGTTGATAGCTTTATTAATTTTCTTATCAATCCGGCAGTGAGTAGCGTGCTGATTTTACTGATTATTGGCGGAATTTATTTCGAAATGCAAACGCCGGGCATCGGTTTTGCATTGATAGTCGCCATCATAGCTGCACTTCTATTCTTTGCTCCGTTATATATCCAGGGACTGGCCGATAATTGGGAGATCGCCTTATTCATAATCGGTATTATTTTGCTGTTACTCGAAGTCTTTGTCATACCGGGTTTTGGTGTTGCGGGTATTCTGGGAATCATTGCATTGGTATGTGGACTGGCATTCAGCATGGTACCCAATCAGAACTTTAACTTTCAACCTGTTGAGCCTAACCAAGTAATGACTTCCTTCGTTATTGTAATCGCCGCTACTATTGCTTCTATTATTCTTTGTGTCATTTTCGGCAAAAGCATTCTGCGTTCCAGTGCATTTCAACGGCTGGTTTTAGCCGATGAGCAACAGTCGGGTAAAGGATACGTCTCTTCTGTAAGAAATCTTAATTTAATTAACAAAGAAGGAGTCGCCAAGACGGCCTTGCGTCCTTCGGGTAAAATCGAGATTGAAGGGAAATGGTATGATGCCGTGGCCTTAGATGGGTTCATCGATAAGGATACTATTGTTTACGTTGAAAAGCACGAGAACTATAATCTTTTTGTCAGAAAAAAGAAGGACGATCAGGTGTATTAAACAATTCATAAGCCAAAACGTTATAAGTAGGTCATTCCCGGCATGCAGATCGCATGCTTAGGGTACTAACAAAAAATATAATGTATGAATCCAAAAGCAATTAGTTTAGAAGAGAAAAAATTAAGACCTGTTGTAGATCACCTAAATGATTTATTGGCAAACTATCATGTTCACTATCAAAAACTACGTGGTTGTCATTGGAATGTAAGAGGCTCGCACTTCTTTACATTACATGCTAAATTTGAAGAATTATATAATAATGCGATTACAACCATTGATGAGCTAGCAGAGCGTATACTAACCTTAGGGAAATCACCGCTCAGCCGATATCAGGACTATCTTGAGACAGCGGAGATCAAGGAAATAGATACCATCGGAATGTCGGATGTCGATCTGGTGAAAGCTGTGGTAGAGGACCTTGAAGTATTGATCGCTTTGCAACGGGACCTGCTAGAAATTACGGACGAAGCAAATGATGAAGGTTCCAACGATATGGTGAACGCATTTATGCAGTTTAACGAAAAGCAAAACTGGATGTTAAGAGCCTTTCTCAATAAGCAATAACACCTTGAATCTATACATTGGGCTTGTCTAAAAGTTCGTTTTCTTGCGTCGTCGAGCGTAGCGGTATTGATATGGCATAGATACGGGAGAATGTCAACCTGAGACAAGCCTTTGTATTTCAATCTACCTTTTAACAATTAATTAATACAGTATGTAGGCTCCTAAAGTAGCAAACTATTTATTTTTGATAAATAGTTTATGTTCATGTCTTTAGAAACAATTAACTTGTTAGGTTGGATCGGCGTTGCCTGTTGTACTTCCGGTTACTTGTTGGTTAGCCTAGGTTATATTCATTCCAATGGTTGGAAATACCAGTTGCTAAACGCATTAGGTGGATTATTTCTCGTAATCAGTGCTTTTTACAATCACGATACACCAAACACGGTAGCTAACGGGCTGTGGGCACTTATTGGGTTGATTAGCCTTATTAAGTTTGCGCTGCCAGGTGCCGTTAAAAAAGTGACTGCTAAGCGTTCATAGCCCAGCAGTCAGGTGCGATTTTCTAAACTTTAACCCTTGTTCCTTAGGGTGGTCAATCGCTAATACCCACCCGCCTTTCCTTCTCTATCTTTATTAAATGAAAATCTTCTAGATATACTGAAGCCCCATCTATACTGCCCTTTACCCCAAGATGTCGTAGTTTCCGGTATAAATTGCGATTCCTGAATGGCTGTGGCATTAGTGAAATTTAAATGGAAGACATGGCCGCCTGTTTCGATTTCTAAACCAACACCTAAGGCGTCGTAGAACTTCTGCTGATTGATGTTTTCTACGTATTCCTTTTTGTCTTTGCTTCTAAAAGGAAGAAAGTAGTCTGCTACAATAGCCATCCGTTTGCTAATCTTTAACCGACCACCGGCACCTAAGGCAAATACACCATTTTGATCGCCAAAAATCGTATAGTTCCGATGTACGTAACTCGGAATAAGTTCAAAAGAAAAGCTAGGACTAAATTTTCGTGCCACAATCAACTGACTAACATAGGTTATCCGATCGCCGAAATTCTTATAAGAGGTCGAAGCTGTAGGATCGTCAGAAGCCTTAACACCGCTTACCGTCCCACTTCCAAAAAAGGCAAGACTTACCGGAATAGCGTTATCAGTAGTTTGTTCTAGAAAACGATATTTGAAATTGGCTTCATATAATTGTGTTGCCGCAGTGGCACCCTTTGCACGGGCAATCCCAACATTAAATCGGTCAGATATACCATAATCAAAACCAATGCGGATGTCTGTCGACTGATCAAGACCGAAGAAATTTCCGATACCCCCACTACCTCCTGCAATATCTCCAAATCGGTGATCTACCCGGAATTCGAGTTCCTTTTTATAGATCGTTTCGGTCGACTGTGCATTGATTAAATGGTTGGACTTAAAAGTGGCACTCACTTTTTCGCGCGTGGTACTATCCTCTTGAATTAACGCCTCTAAATCGCTCTGCGCGAACAAACGAGAAAAGGGAATGATCAATAGAAAATAAGGGAGAAAAAATGTGATACGCTTCATAGGATGACTTAAGGAGTTTTAGCTTGGTAAATAGCAGCAACCTTAATGTCTAAGGTTTCTGCTATATTTTTTATAACGATGGTTGGAACTTCAATATCATGGTCGGCCGTTTTTACCTTGAACGTACAGCTAGCTGTGATCGCACCATTGTTCACGGTTATTTTAACCGGTGCAGTGTAACTTTTAGCAACACCATGAACGGTAAGTACACCGCTAACCATGCATTGGTAGGTCCCATCGTTTCTCAATTTTCCAGGATCATTTATTTTTCCCTTAAATTCAGAAAACGGATATCGGTCGCTCTCCATATAATTTTCATTGAAATGTTCCTGCATTAATTTTTTTTTGAATTGAAACGTGGTGTTTTTCACCTTGAATACAATGTCTCCCGTATTTACGTCCAGTGCGGAAAGTCCGTTTTTACTAACACCTTCTATATCTTCAACGGGCGTACTGCTAAAAAAAGATATCGTAGCCCCGTTACTTACAAAGGTGTTCTGTGCCTTTGAAACTGCAACAGAAAGAGGGATTATAAGAAATAAGGATAAAACTATTTTCTGAATCATAATTTCTAATTGTTATTGTTCCGGCATATTACGATCAAACCAGGCTTTTAATAGCGCTTTTTCGTTAGCACTTAGTGAACCGCCGACAGGCATGGTACCAGTTACTAGCACGACATTGTTGATTCTCGCTCCATTATCCCGAACAGATGCAAAGCCGGAGAAAGTCCAACGGCCACTTGCACCGCCACCTGCAGCATGGCAACCGGCGCATTTCGTTTGAAACAGGGCTCCGGCGAAATTGCTATAACTAACATTTTCAGCGGTTACTTCTTCATTGCCAGGTTTTTCAGGCTCCACTGCTTGATCTTTAGAACAGCTGTATAGAACAGCGATAAAACTTGCTAAAACAGCAAGTGTGTAAAGTGATTTTTTTTTCGTGACTTTCATAAGCTAACCTATTCGTTTTATTTTTTTTGATTGATACTCTAAATACGGAGCGCATGACAAAAGGGTTGCCTAGCTTTATAAAAATTGCAAAATATTTGTTACCAATTTTGTCATTACACGCACAAATAATTTTAGCTTTGAAGCAACCTTTTTTTTACGGCATTCGTAATGCTTATTGGAAGGAGGGCTTGGTGGCACCAAAGGAGAATCAGGAAGAAGTCATATCGAAGCTAATACAGGGATGTATTAAAGAGGATCGGAATTCCCAAAAGGAACTCTATAGACATTACTATGCATATTCGATGGGGATTTGCCAACGTTATGCGAGTAATAAAATAGATGCCGCCAGCATTATGAACGATGGTTTTTTTAAGGTATTTAAGCATATCAAGAAATACGACCACACTAAACCTTTTACTGCTTGGATAGGTCGTATTATGGCCAATGCGGCAATCGATTATTATAGAGCTAACCTTAAATTTGCAGGAAATGAAAATATAATGGATTACGATCAGGCCGGGTCTGACGAAGCAATCTATGAGAAACTAAACTATCAAGACCTTTTATTCATGGTACAGTCGTTAAGCCCGTCCTATCGTACGGTTTTTAACCTCTATGCAATTGAAGGATATAGCCATGAAGAAATAGCAGGAATGTTGCATATTTCTGTCGGAACATCCAAATCTAACCTGTTTAAGGCCAGGGCAAAATTGATGGAGATGCTAAAGGCGATCGACTTGAATGTCGGCAAAAATGAAGCAGACAAGAACCTTAGTGAATAAGTGTGATGGAGAAGAAGAAACTCGATGATCTATTCAGAGAAGGGTTGAACAACCCGGAAGTATCTTACGATGAGATGCACTGGATAGCTATGGAAGAAAAGCTCGTCAACAATAGGAAAAAGAAGGTAAGACTTATCTGGCTTAGCTCTTTAAGTGCCGCTGCGGCTGTTATACTGGTTTTTCTTGTCATCTGGTGGCCTATTACAAGTGATCAGTCTGTTGAAGTGGTTAAAAAGGAAGATAGTATCATATCCAAAAAAACGCATATAGATAAGCCGGTACCACCTGTTGTCGATCAGATCGTTAAAAATGACAAGGCGCCATCGAAGAATACGTCACCAACGATTTCCATCCCTCTACTTGAAGACAAATCTAACGAACGAACGGGTAGATTGGAAGCTATATCGGAAAACATATATAAAGATACCTTAACAGGGCAAGCAGGAACGAACGGCTTACTTGGAAAAGTAGGGCAAAGCCTAAAACCAGCACCTGTATATTCATTTAATACATCAGATGCAGAAATTTTGTCTGAACCAAAATTAACGATCAACCGAGAAAGAAGACCATCTTACTTAACCATCTTAGCAGCGCCTGATTTAACAAGCGTACGAGGTGCCGGTAATCCTCAGCTAAGCCAAAATATTGGTGTATTATATACGCTACCATTAAGTAAGAAATTAAGCGTTTCAGGCGGCGTATTATACGCACGAAAGAATTATAACTCACCTTACAGTTTTTACCGGCCCAAAATACAAAGAAGCTACGGAGCAACACCCAGTCAGGTAGATGCTGCTTGCGATGTGTTGGATGTACCTATAGAACTTAATTATCAGGTTTACAATAAAGGTGCCACCCGTATTACCTTGAACGGAGGTGCTTCCAGCTATTTCATGTTACGAGAGCAATATGAATTTAGTTACGATACCGGTGATCCATATAAAGATAAGCAACGCACTAACTATGAAGTAAGAGGGCAAAATAACCATCCTTTTGGCGTAGCGAATATTTCGGCAACTTTTGAACAACAGTTGAACAACCAAGTCACAATCGGCGTTAGGCCATTTGTCAAATTACCTTTAACAGGGATCGGTTATGGGCGGACAAAATTGGACTCAAAGGGCTTAGCCGTTTCGGTTAGTTTTAAATTGGGAAAATAGTTAAGTGGTTGAGTAGCTAATTAGCCGATTAGCCAATGAGATCATCAGATGGCTTAGAGCTTATTGCTGCTTATAGCTTAAATTATTCATAAGTATTTATTTTCAATGGTATTATTCATTGTTGTTTGCTTTTTATTGGCATTCATGAGCTCGTTGCGCTCGGTTCATGAGCTCCCTACGGTCGGTTAGTCAATAGTTAAATAGTTGAGTTGTGGAGTTGTTAATTAGCCGATTAGCCAATTTGATGATGGAGCTAGTGTTGCCTAAAGCTTACAGCGTATAGCTTACGACCCTATTCGTAGCAGTAGCACCGACTAAAGCCGAAAGCTGATATCCGAAAGCTGAAGTCAATAAAGCCGATTGCTGAAAGCTACAGTCTTTTAAGCCGTTTTGGTTAGTAAATATTCTACGAAACAAGCCAGAATATAATCCCATCCTTCCGGTGCATCCATCATTTCCCGGTAAGCAGGGCCCTTTTCGCCATGCTTTGAAAAATTTCGATGTTCCAAAATCATCGTTGTGCATTCGTTGCCTTCGCTAAAGGAAATTTCCACCTCACTAGCTTTGTCAGGGTTTGGTTCGGGCACACGGTTAGGCCCTATTTGCCAAAGAAAAGTTAAAGTATATGGATCAAATTTTATAATTCGCCCCCAGTCACACTGAAAGCCGTATGGGCCTATTTCAGTAAGAAAACCATTGACGGTCGGATTGACTTTGATGGCAACCAACTCTTCTTTCGACCAAGTGTACTCTTTAGGCCACCAAATTCCCAAATCACTCAGAAAAATATCAAAAGACCTTTGCAAAGGTGCATCAAACATTATTTTTTTTCTAATATCTCCCATATTACTTTTGTTATGGCTGCTTTGACACTTACCGTATCTTGCTAACAAGTGAAGGATGAATTGGTTTGGGAGACTTCACTTTAGCGATGCAGAAATCTACAGGATTGGCTTCCAATAAACGGAAAAGGGCTAAGTATCTTTACTTAACCCTTTTTATATTTTGCGATTACGATTATCGCACTAAAATTTAGCGCCAATAGTTAAGAACACATTGTTACGGGTATTTTTAACGCTGGCAATAGGCGAATTTACCGGATAATCAGCAGCTAGAGCGTACGGCGTTGTATCATACTCTTGTCTCCAGTTTTGATAAGTTGCATCGACGTAATAGTTGCCAAAGCGGAAACCTAAACCACCGGTAATCGATTGTGCTTTATAATCTACGTTTTCGTAAGGATTGCCCGTATGGTTATAACCGGCGCGAATCATAAATTGTGGCGTAACAACATATTCACCACCGACCTTTAAGTTAACGGCTCCTTTATATGTATTTTTTATGTCTTCTGCATATTGCATATCAAGGTCAGCAACATCTGTAGTGATTTTCATGCTTTTATAGTTGACGAATTCGACGTCTGCGCTGATCAGACCTTTGCTAAATACCGCGGAAATACCACCATTTACACGATATGGCGTCCTTAAATTGTAGTCATATGAACTGTACTCCGGCTCGTATTCATACCACGAAATTTCCGCACCTGTTTCCGGGTGAAAGTTAGTAATCCCATAATAATCTGAATAATCAGTTGACATATTATACCAAGTAGGTGTCGTGGCCGAAAGTCCGATACGAATAATGTCGGTAGGGCGATAAATTAATCCAAGCTTTACATTTACACCGGCGCCTTTTGTATGCCCTTCGTAATCATCATCGTAGTAATAATCGGAATTCAATAATTCGTTGTAGAAACGAGGATCATCAGAACCTTGTTGTGGGTTTAGGAAACGAGAGCCTTGGTCTACGACTCTATCATCGAACAGGTAGCCATCCTCTTCAAACCGCCTATAGGTGCGATGATCAATAGAAGAAAATGCAACGGATGCACCTAGATAAAGTTTATTGCTGTAGTTGGCCCCAAATGACAGGTTGGTTTCTGATTGAGATCCCTTAGTTTGTGTGAAAGAACGTTGTGTATTATCCGGAACACCCATAGGGAAATACAGATTGTCTGCGCCAATATCAACTAAACCCGCATCCCAACCAAAGTCGTGAGCAACACCTGTTCTAGGATCGGCCATATAGTCGGCAATACTTGATTCGTTGTTTTGTCCTGAATAATTCAAGTTGGATATAAAGCTGTTCGTTTTATTATAACTTAAACCTACATTGAAGTTAAGCCAACCCTGATCTAGATTAGCACCTCTCGCACGCATAGACGGGAGATTAAAAACGATACCTAACTGATTTAAACCGAAGCGATCTCGGGTGCTCTCTGTTTGGGAACCAAAGTAAGTGGCTTTATTCTTATCACCGAAATAATCCAGCGATAAGCTTATGTCGGAATTGTTGAAAAAACCAAGACCAGCGGGGTTACCGGCGATGTTGCTAATATCCCCACCCAGTGCCGTTTGCGCATTTCCCATCGCTTTAAAGCGAGCTGTGGCGCCTTGCTCGTATTGTGAAAATAAAAGCGACTCATCCAAATTTTGACCCCTAGAAGCAACCGCTGTAAATAAAAACAGACAAAGAGTTGCTAATTTCTTATTATTCATGAGAAGTAAATTAATTAGTAATAAGTGGATTGCTTTATGTTATGTAATAATAAAGCCGACTAATTTTGAAACAATTGATCAAAAAAGGTCGGCTTTATTTTTATCTAAGATTATCGTCCTCCGCGACCTCTAGACGAGCTGCCGGAACCGCCGCCACCGCCTCTGCTCATCCCACCACCGCCGCTAAATCCTCCGGACGAACGACTCGGAGACGGAGTATAGGATGGCCTTGAGGTAGGGCGTGAATAACCTTCACTCGGTCTTGAATTAGTTGGTCGAGCTGGTCTGGAATAAGATCCTGAAGGTCTAGTAACGCCAGGTCTTGAGCCTGTTGTAGCTGGACGGGAATAACCGGGTCTTGACAAGCCTTCGGATCTTCCATAATTCGGTCTGCTAATTGCAGGTCTACTGCCTCTTGCCGAACCGTTATATGATGAACCTCTTGATGAGTTAATATTGGCATCGGATGAAGACCGGCCGCCTCGACCTCTATAGCTTGAAGCCGACCCACCGGAAACCACACCTCTGGCAGGTCTTGAACTACCTGAAGTAACCCGTCCGGTAACACCTCGGTTAATTCGAGTTATAGACGATCTTGACCCTCTATAGTTATCGGC
>NZ_LR027852.1 GCF_900607235.1 Olivibacter jilunii
GTGTGGTAAAGAACAGAACGCCATATTCAAGAGATTATATATGTCTGGATCCGAGAGAAAAAAATGTAAACAGCTCCGAAAAAAATGTGGCCTGAAAACTTGCAATTTAATAGAGTATATGAGTGATGAGTTGCGAGTTGCCCGTTGTGAGTTGTGAGTTGTGAGAAAGGTTCGTTCGACTGAAAGCTGAAAAGGAATGATGAATGATGGGTGATGAGTGATGAACGGTGGGAGAATAGGCTTTTTTACTTCCTGCCTACCGCAGGCAGGTTTACTTTTGAATTTTTACTTTATCATACCTAAGTCTTAATACAAAAAATGGAAAAACACCTATATATTATTTTACTTTTTATTCTTCTCGGCAAGGGAGTTCCTCTTTATGCGCAAGCGGTAGCAGTGACACCCGAAGAGATGGAAAGCATCTACCGCGAGGTTAAAACACCGTATAAATATGGCTTGGTGATGGTGCCACCGAGTAATGATAAAAAAATGGATTGTCCAACGGTTTTCAGAAAGGGCGATAAATGGTATATGACCTATTTAATCTTCGATGGGCGTGGATACGAGACTTGGCTGGCCAGCAGTAATGATCTATTGAAATGGACAACCTTAGGCAAGTTGATGTCATTTTCCGATCGTGAGACTTGGGATGCGCATCAAAAGGCCGGATATAATGCCTTACAGGATATAACTTGGGGAGGTACTTATGAGCTAAAAAAATACAAAGGAAAATATTGGATGTCCTATTTTGGAGGCGATGGTAGAGGGTATGAAGCCGGTAATCTCTCCATTGGCATGGCTTATACAAAAGGGAAACCTTGGATAGCCCATGAGTGGACACGTATGGAAAAACCTTTATTCACCGCAAAAGACGCGGATGTGCGATGGTGGGAAAACCGCAAGTTGTTTAAAAGCACGGTGATCGAGGATAAAAAGCGATTAAGCGGTCATCGCTTTGTGATGTATTATAACGCCAATGGTGATTCAGCTCAAAATAATCTGAAAACACGGTGGTTTGAGCGGATCGGTATGGCCGTTTCAGACGATATGGTCCATTGGAAGCGCTATCTTCAGGAACCGATTGTCCATCATCCGGTAGGTATCACCGGTGATGCCGTCATTCAACAGATGGACGATACCTACGTTATGTTTTATTTCGGTGCTTTTTGGCAAGATCGTAAGGGCGCCTTTAATCGTTTTGCAGCTTCCAAAGATCTGGTCCACTGGACGGACTGGGAAGGTGAAAACTTGATCGAGCCCTCTGAACCCTTTGATGCTTTATATGCGCATAAATCTTTTGTGCTGAAGCACGAGGGCGTAGTCTATCATTTTTATTGCGCAGTGAATAAAGATGAGCAGCGGGGTATTGCAGTTGCTACGTCTAAAGACTTGGGAAAAAGTGGGCTGCAGTTTGTTGCTCCACCCGTAGGCCCAAAAAAACAACCATAAAATCTATCAGAAATGTTTAAAACGATTACGTCATTCTTCTTCCTCTATTTATTTGCCTTGACGCTGTATGGGCAGGAATGGGGTAAAACGCTCTTTAATGAACAATGGAAGTTTCATTTGGGCGATCGACCGGAAGCAAAATCAGTGGATTTTAACGATGCAGCATGGCGAGTACTGGATTTGCCACACGACTGGAGCATTGAAGGCACATTTTCGAAAGAACACCCGTCAACTAATCAAGGCGGCGCGCTTCCTGGAGGCATTGCATGGTACCGAAAGACCTTTCAATTAGCCGATACGATAGAGGGAAAGCAAGTATATATCGACTTTGACGGCATTTATCGAAATAGTGAGGTTTGGATTAACGGACATTATCTTGGAAAACGGCCTAGCGGATATACCTCCTTCCGCTATGATCTGACCCCTTATGTAAAAGGCGGCAAGCAAACAAATGTAATTGCGATTCGGGTTGACAATAGCCAGCAACCTAATTCCCGTTGGTACTCGGGTTCCGGCATTTATCGGAATGTCTGGTTGGTAACCAAAAATAAGATTGCTGTGGATCATTGGGGTGCTTTTGTAAGGAGCCCATCGGTTCAAAAGGAGCGGGCTATTATCGAACAGCAGACTACTTTTAAAAACCTAGAAGGTAAAGCTGTATCGGCAGATATAGTGATTACGATATTTAATAAAGAGAGTAAGGCAGTTGTTAAAAAAAGCTTTCCTCAGCAACTGCCTTTGGGTACAAGTAAGGCAAACTTTGAAGTTGAAGTACCGCAGCCAATCCTTTGGAGTCCTGAAAACCCGTATTGTTATCAAGTAGAAACACAAGTTTACGTTGGAAAACAACTAGTAGATCAATATAGGGTACCGATGGGCATTCGCTACTTTTCTTTTGATGCTAAAGAAGGTTTTTCGCTCAATGGAGAGAGAAAAAGGATACTGGGTGTTTGCATGCATCATGATCTTGGTGCCTTGGGAGCGGCCATCAATAAGAAAGCTATGGAAAGACAACTTGTGCTGCTCAAAGAAATGGGTGCTAATGCCATTCGGATATCTCATAATCCACCGGCACAGGAGTTCCTGGATTTATGCGATAGTTTAGGCTTTTTGGTAATGGATGAAGCCTTTGATATGTGGCGGAAGAAAAAGAATAAGTTTGATTACTCCCTCGACTTTGATGAATGGCATCGACAAGATCTGATTGACCTGATCAAGCGCGACCGTAACCATCCGTCGGTTATCTTGTGGAGTATTGGGAACGAAATACGAGAGCAGTTCGACAGCACCGGTAGGGCGCTTACCCAAGAGCTGGTAGCTATTGTCCGTCGAGAGGACAATACCCGCCCGGTTACCGCTGCATTAACTGAAACTCATTTGGAAAAGAATTTCATTGCGCAGGCTAACGCATTGGATATTTTGGGATTCAATTATAAGTATGAACAATACGATAGCCTGCCGATCAATTTTCCGGGACAAAAGTTCATCGCTTCGGAAACGACCTCTGCGTTAGCAGCTCGAGGTCATTATGATTTAGGACATGATACCTTGCGGTTTTGGCCGCCGAGTGCGAAGGAAAAATTTGTCAAGAACGGTAATCCGGATTTTACCGTATCAGCCTATGATCAGGTTGCAGCGTATTGGGGCACCAGCCATGAACAAGCATGGAAAGCCGTTAAGCAACGTGATTTTATGACCGGACTCTTTGTTTGGACTGGCTTTGATTATTTAGGTGAGCCGGTGCCTTATGATTTCCCAGCGCGAAGCTCCTATTACGGTATTATTGATTTGGCGGGTTTTCCAAAGGACGTGTACTATATGTACCAAAGCGAATGGACTGATAAGCCTGTATTGCATTTATTGCCACATTGGAACTGGCAAGCGGGGCAAACCATTGATGTATGGGCCTATTTTAACCAAGCTGATGAAGTGGAGCTTTTTCTGAACGGCCAATCCTTAGGAACTCGGCGAAAGCAAGGGGATGATATCCATGTTTCGTGGACGGTTCCTTTTCAAGCCGGAACGTTAAAAGCCGTTTCCAGCATAAATGGAAAGGAGGTTTTAGTAAAAGAAATTAAAACCGCTTCCACACCAGCCAGCATTCGGCTCACGGTAGATAAAAATAAATTGCGTGCAGGGATAAATGATCTAGCGTTTGTTACGGTGGACATCATGGACGACAAGGGAAATCCAGTACCTATAGCAGATAATGAAATTGTGTTTGATATACAAGGGCCAGGATTTATAGCAGGAGTTGATAATGGTTTTCAGGCGGATTTATCCTCGCTGAAAGGAAACCGAAAGAGAGCATATAATGGCAAATGCCTAGCTATTATCCAAGCTAAAGCGAATACAGGAGAAATCATTTTAAAAGCAAGCGCAAAAGGGTTAAAAGGAGCGGCGTTGAAACTTAACGTGGTGAGAATGATGAGTGATGAATGATGAATGATGAGTTATGAGGGATGAGTGTTTTTAAGTAGCAGTAGCACGAGCAGTGATGCCGAACGTTGACAGCTCTTAGCTGATAACTAATAACTAACAGCTAATAACTATAATAATATGAACAACAGCATTTTTTTTGATCATATCCGTGTTGACAACTATTCTTCAACGCCAAAATACCTGCAACTCGCCTATGCGATATTAAGTGCCGTTAAAGAAGGAAAGTTTCAAAAGGACAATATATTACCTTCTTTGAATGAGCTTACCAATCATTTAGAGATTTCGAGGGAAACGGCCGATAGAGGATATAAATACTTACGGTATTTAGGTATCCTAAAGGCCGTGCCGGGAAAGGGGCATTTTATATCAACCACGGAGATCAGTAGTCCTGGTCGTATTTGCTTGTTGGTTAACAAAATCAGCGAAGGGAAAAGTATTTTTTATCATGAACTGATAGCATCATTAGGTAACTATATTCCAATTGACTTTTATGTATATAACAACGATTTTTTCTTGTTTAAGCGTTTATTAAATCAGCGACGTGACTATAGCCACTATGTGATACTGCCTCATTTTTTTGATAACCAAGATGAAGCGGAGGCTTTGATCGACTCACTTCCAAAAGACAAATTAATCCTACTGGATAAGCGTCTGAAACGACTTAAAGGGAATCATAGTACGATTTATGAAGACTTTGAAGGGGATATTTACCAGGCTTTGGAAAAAGCCTTACCTGCGCTCGAAAAATACCATACTTTAAAACTCATCCTTCATCGAAAGAGTTACCTCCCTAATGAAATTAAGCGCGGCTTTAATAAGTTTTGTCAGCAATATGCTTTTGAACGTGCTATTTTGGATAAGGTGGATCATGTTGAATTAAATAGCGGCGAGGTATATATCTGTGTAAACGATGATGATATGGTGAATCTGTTGGATAAAGTTTCGACATCAGCTTTCGTGTTGGGTAAGGATTTGGGAATTATTTCTTACAATGAAGCACCATTAAAAAAATACATTGCCGGTGGTATTACGACCATCAGTACCGATTACAAACAGATGGCCTCCTTAACCGCTCAGTCGATTAAAGAGAATACGCCACAGCACATTGCTTTAAACTTTTGTTTACAGCTTAGGGGTTCTTTATAGGTGAATGAAACGGATGCCAACGTGTTTACGTAAAATAAATCCTTAGGTAGGAACTGTTCGAGTCGATAAAAGTCCGGCCTTGAAATATCCGGGTAGTAGAGGCTAAGTAGAAGTAGAATCTTTCAAAGGAGATTTCCAGCCGGGAGTTTTTGGTTACTTTTTGCGGAAACCTCGAGCCTGTAGGCGAGAAGCTTGAATGCCTTAAAAACTGACAAATGATGAAAAAAAGTAACTCGGAATTAAAAGAAAAGCTTTCGGTTTACATTGAAAGTCGTTAAATAGATGATAACAAGATGTTGAAAATCAAATACTTCATTCCAATTTACTTATTATTTACGCTGCTTTTTCAGGGAGTAAGCGGGGCAGAGATTTGGGTGTCTCCCAAGGGAAAGGACACCTACAGAGGCAGTATTGACTCACCCTTGGCTTCTATAAGTGCCGCATTAAGGAAGGCAAGGGAATGGAGGCGCTTACAGGCCAAGGAGGTATCCGGAGGGATTGACATTATTTTACAGGATGGAACCTATACATTACATGAAGCTATTTTTATCCGCCCGGAAGATGCAGGAACGGCGGATAGTCCAACACATATTAAAGCCTCCGCTAATGCACATCCGATTATCAGCGGAGGCATCAGCTTGCCGCATGGCTGGAAAAAAGTAAATAGAAGAATTGAAGGGCTACCCGCAGCAGCCCAGGGAAAAGTTTGGGAAATCGAAGCACCACTAATGGGTGATCAGGTACTTGACTTTAGGCAACTTTGGGTTAATAACCGGAAAGCGAAGCGTGCAAAGAGCACGGATGGTGATCGCATGGAAAGGATATTATCTTGGGATCATCAAGCCCAAACCTGCTGGATTCCCAAGCCTAAATCGACACGGTTCAGCTGGCAGCCGGGAATGGAGTTTTTCATTCATCAATGGTGGGCCATTGCTGTATTACGCGTAAAAGAAGCACTTGTACAGGGGGATAGTGTGCGACTATCGTTTTTGCAACCGGAGAGTAAGATACAATCCGAGCACCCTTGGCCCGCACCATGGATATCGAAGGAGACCGGAAACTCTGCCTTTTACCTAAGCAATTCTATCCAATTTTTGGATGAGCCGGGAGAATGGTATCTTGATAAACTCCGTCGAAAGCTTTACTATTGGCCTCAAAAAGATGAACATTTAGCTACCGCGAATGTTATTGTTCCGTATTTAGAAACCCTGCTCCGTATAGAGGGCACCCTAGATGTTCCTGTAAAGCATATCCATTTTTCCGGCATCAGTTGGCAACATAGTACATGGCTTCGGCCCTCACAGCAAGGACATGTCGCTTTGCAAGCCGGTATGTACTTATTGGACGCTTATAAACTAAAGATTCCCGGAACGCCCGACAAAAAGGGGCTCGAAAATCAAGCTTGGATTGGTCGGCCACCGGCTGCGGTAAGTGTATCGCATGCGCAGCACACATCCTTTAAAGGGTGCCGATTTGAACATTTAGCCTCTACGGGTTTGGATTATCATAAAGCCGTTCAGTTCAATACGATCCAAGGAAATGTGTTTCATGATATAGGCGGATCCGGTATATTGCTAGGTGTGTTTTCGGATGAGGCGTTTGAAACACACCTGCCTTATAACCCAACGGACAGGCGGGTTGTGGCCTCCCATAATAGCGTAGAGAATAACCTCATTAAAAATGTCACAACGGAAGATTGGGGATGTGTGGCTATAGGAGCAGGCTATGTCAACAATACCGATATCCGGCATAACGAAATCAGTGAGATCGCCTATACAGGTATTAGTTTAGGTTGGGGCTGGACGCCAACGGTGAATGTAATGGCTAATAATCGTGTTATTGCCAATAAAATTCACCATTACGCCAAGTACATGAATGATGTAGCCGGTATTTATACACTCTCTGCGCAACCAGGCTCTGTTATCGAAAATAACTATATCGATAGCATCTATGCTGCTCCTTATGCCCATTTGCCGGAACATTGGTTTTACCTTTATACAGACGAAGGATCGGCCTATTTTACTGTTAAAAACAATTGGTGTCCGAAAGAGAAATTTTTGCAGAACGCGAATGGCCCCAACAATGTTTGGGAAAATAACGGCCCTATGGTATCAGAAGAGATAAAAAGAAAAGCAGGATTGGAGGACGCGTATGGTTGGTTAAGGAATGATGCCTGCCTGCCGGTAGGCAGGAATTAGGAGTTATGAGCGATGAATTTTGGAAATAGACCTTATCCTCTAAAGCTTATAGCTTATCGCTTAAGGCCTACAGCTTGATTGGAAGCTAATTCCTGAAAGTTGGCAGTGAACGGCGAAATTTAGTTGTTGGTTGCTAGTTGTGAGCGGTGAAGGCGAACCAAAAATTGATACATTTGGTTAAAAGCACAGACTGTATGTCTTCGAAAATGTCGCCTCCAAAATTTTACATCTTGCAGGTGAACGCACTACCGTTCTTGTAAAAGTTTGAAGCGACGAGCTTTTTGCTTACTTTTTTGCGGGAAAAAAGTAAGAAGAGCTTTGATAATATCCTACACAAGCAAGCAAATATCTTACAAAACTTCAGTAGGTTTAAAACGTAAGTTTGACGCTTAAACCAATTTAAGCGTTGAATTTTTTTATTGTGAATATAAGCCTAATTCAATGAAGTTAATCATGTTAATGACAAGCCTTTGGCTGTTGTCGGGGATAGCCTACAGCCAAGAACGTTCCTTGCAAGGAATGGTAACGAATGCCAAAACGAAGGAACCGCTTCCCGGAGTGGGGATTAAGACGAAAGATGGCACCAAAAGCAGTGTGACGGATGCTGAGGGTCATTTTCGTATCGTGGTTTCCCAAAATACGAAAAGCCTTGTTATTTCATCCATCGGTTATGAGACGAAAGAAGTACCTGTTCTGCAACAAGGTTTGCTTCGAATTGAGCTTGTGGAGCAAGAGCAAAGCCTTGATGAAGTCGTTGTAGTAGGCTACGGTACGCAAACCAAACGTGCGGTAACAGGGGCGGTAGCATCGATTAGTCACGAAAAATTCCAAGACCGTTCTTTCAGTAATGTAGCACAGTCGCTGGCAGGGCAGTTAGCGGGTGTAAATATTTCCCAATCTCAAGGAGCGCCGGGGCAGTCGCCGAACATTCGAATCCGGGGAACGAGTTCTATTACTGCCGGTACCAATCCGCTCTACGTCGTAGACGGCATGCCTATAGAGAACTTTAATTTAAATAATATCAACCCACAAGACATCGAATCTGTGGAAGTACTAAAAGACGCCTCGTCAGCAGCTATTTATGGTTCAAGAGGAGCCAATGGCGTCGTATTGGTAACGACCAAATTGGGTAAAGCGGGTACAACTCATGTCGGTTTCAACTACGAGTATGGTATCCAAAAAGTGAGTCGACGGATTGATTTGATGGATGCACAACAGTACATCCAATATTATATCGATGCACACAACAACGGGTGGATCAACTCGGGAGAAGGTAGAAGTGCTAGCGATCCAAATAGTGTTCGAACCAAGCCTTTTCAAATCCCGGAAGACTTTACCGATCCAGTGAAACGAGCTGCTTTGGGTACAGGCACCGATTGGCAGGACGTTATGTTTCGTACAGCCCCTTCGCACCAGGCGCAGTTATCCGTTTCAGGAGGTACGGAAAAAACACAATTTCTGTTTTCCGGCAATTACCTCGATCAAGAAGCGGTATTAGATCAGAATTATCTAAAGCGTTTAACCCTGCGCTCCAATATTCGGCAACAAGTATCGGATCGATTTGCTATTGGATTGAACTTAGGTGTGACGGGCGTTTACGATCGTACCGAAGGAACGGAAGGAAAGAGCGATGTCATCAGTCTAGGTTTGCAAAGTGCACCTATATTTCCGGTGTATAACGAAAACGGTAACCTCGGATTTAAGGACCCGAATTCCAGCTGGTACCGTTTTGCGCAATATACGGATTTGCAGCTATGGCATCCCTACTCGCTCACGAGAGAACTTTACAAGCAAAATAAATCGTTCAATACGCTTGGTAATGCCTTTGCTGAATACACAATTCTTGATGGACTCAAATTCAAAACTAGCATCAATGCAAATTTGCTGAATACACGTTACGAAATGTTCTGGAATAAAGATCAGAAGTATGGGTATTCGTCGGCCCTTCCTGCACAGGGAAACGCTAACTCCCGATTTATGCTTAACTGGCTGTCGGAAAATACCTTAAATTATGATAAGCAGTTCAATGATCACGGTTTGGCTGTCTTATTAGGGTACACGGTGCAAAAGCAGCGAGATGAATACCAAGCGCTTTCTGCCGGCAACTTTCCCAACAATCTGGTACCGACATTAAATGCCGGAACCGTGAATGGAGGAACTTCACTTGCCTACGAATGGGCTATGATATCGTATCTCGGTCGCGTGAATTACAATTTCAAAAATCGCTATTTTTTATCAGCAGTATTGCGTCGGGATGGGAGTTCGCGTTTTGGAGCAAATAACCGCTTTGGCTATTTCCCTTCTATCTCGGGAGGTTGGGTGATATCGGATGAACAATTTTTCGAATCAGTAAAAGCAATTAATAACCTGAAATTACGTGCAAGTTATGGGGCAACGGGTAACAATCAGATTCCAAACTACGGTCAGATTGGCCTATTGGGAGCGTCCAATTATGTTTATGGAAGTGAGCTGGCAACAGGTTTAATGTTGACCAATATTCCTAATCCGGATTTGCGGTGGGAAAGAACCAATATGCTAAACCTGGGTGTAGATGTCGCCTTCCTTCAAGACCGCTTCCGGTTGAGTGCCGAATTCTACCATTCTGTTACGAATGATCTTTTACTCAATGTACCCGTACCGGATATCACCGGTTTTGCGACACAGTTAACCAATGCGGGTAAATTAAGGAACCGGGGATTTGAGCTGAATATTAATAGTCGGAATATAGACCGTGATTTTAAGTGGAGTACCGATTTTAATTTGTCGTTGAACAGAAATAAGGTTCTGCAATTGGGTCCCGGTAATGCGCCTCTACTTTATACCGATTACGTTGTTCAGGTAAAAACGGAAGTCGGCCAGCCTATATCAAACTTCTTTGGCTATATATATGATGGTGTTTACAAAAATCAGGCAGAAATAGAAGCGAGTCCAGCCAGAGGTGACGGCTTTACAAAACCCGGAGATCCAAAAATTAGGGATGTAGATGGCGATGGCCGTATTACAGAAGCCGATCGAACCATTATAGGCAATAACCAACCCGATTTTATTGTAGGTTTGAACAATAGCTTTTCGTTTAAAGGGATTGAGCTATCCTTTCTTTTCCAAGGTTCATTTGGCGGTGAGATTACCAATCAGCTGGTTCGATTTAATGGTATATGGAATGCCGGACGCAATGCCTTTGCTAAGGTAGCCAATTATTGGAAATCGGAAAGCGATCCGGGAGATGGCTGGCATTTTAAGCCAACGGTTGATCCCAAAGGTTATCAAGAACGCTTCTCCAGCTATTGGGTAGAAGATGCCACCTTTGTTCGACTGAAGAACATCCGAATTTCCTATGCCTTGCCACAACGTTGGGTGTCAAAAACACCGGCAAAAGGAATACGCATTTTTGCCAATGCAGAAAACGTTTATCTGTGGAGTAAATACACCAATTATGATCCGGAGAATACCACTTACCAATCGACATCCTATAGCAATATATTTTCGAATGCGGTGCCGTCTGCAACATCAACTGTAAGTGTTCCATCCGGTGCATTTTTAGGAGTGGATTATGGCTCTTATCCGTTGCCGCGCGTTATTACGTTTGGCGCGAAAATCGATTTTTAGAAACAAGATTTAAGGATAAAAATGATTATTATGACACGCTTATTTAAAGTATATATATCACTGTCCATCATCTTCGTCCTGAATGGATGTGGAAAATCTTTTCTGGATCTGGCACCTATTTCCAATGCCAACCAGTCGAACTTCTATCAAACCATTGAGGATTTTGAATTAGCGGTTAACGCCGCATACGCCACGTTATATACCTTTTACGGTCCGACAAGCGCCGTGTCCTACTTTGCTGAACAACTATCGGACAATGCTACCCTGTATAATGTGGCAGGTATTCAGTCAGATCGTTGGGCTTTTAAAGACTATAATCTGAAGCCATCTAATACAGAAGTTTATCGCTTTTGGCAAGAGTGTTACAAAGCTTTGTATAATGTCAATATTGTATTGGATAAAATTGGATCCGCAGAACTCAACGAAACCTATAAAACAGAAGTAATCGCACAGATGCGTTTTCTCCGCGGCCTATATTATTTCAATATGGTGCAAATGTGGGGAGATATTCCGTTGGTGAGCCGGCCGATTTCCGTTGAAGAAAGCTATGCCACCCTGCGCTCACCGGAGTCGGAGGTATATGCCTTTGTGGTAGAAGATTTAACATATGCTGCGGCTAATTTACCCGAACCCGCTGCCATCACCTTAGCAGGCAAAGCTTCGAAATATGCTGCGTTGACCTTACTGGGGAAGGTTTATTTAGCTTTAAACCAAAAGGACAAAGCGGCGGAGAGTCTCTTGCAGGTTTATGGGAAGTTTAGCTTAATGCCACGGTATGAAGCTTTGTGGGGTGCAAATGTTAAAAATACAGCCGAATCCATTTTTGAAATCCAGTATCAGGGCGGAAGTCCCAATTTGCCTTTTAGTAGATACTGGCGGGAGTACGCGCCGACAGAGAATTTTGTGCTTACCTTGTATGGTGGCGGAATGAATCAGGTAACGGACGACTTGTATGGTGAGTTTGAGGAAGGCGATCCGCGAAGAGAACAAACCGTATCCCTGGGATATACCAATAAAGAAGGAACTTTTATTCCCATTAAATTTCAGAATAAATGGGTTGATAAAGAGGCCCCGGCTCCTGCGGGCGAAGAGTTGAGCAATAATAACTTCATGGTGCTGCGATATGCAGATGTTTTATTGATGTTAGCCGAGGCTACAGACGACCCTCGTTATTTAAATGAAGTACGCGCACGTGTCAATTTGCCGCTTTACGGTAGCGACGCTTATCCAAGTAGCCAATATAATAGCCTGGCCCTGGCCATTGAGCATGAACGAAGGGTGGAGCTAGCCTTGGAGTTTCACCGATTCTTTGATCTGAAGCGGACGGACCGGGCGGTAGCGGTTGTAAGTAAGACGAAGCCGATCAAGAACGAAAACCAAACGGTATTACCTATTCCGCAAATAGTTATTCAGCAAAATCCGGCGATTACACAAAACCCGGCTTATCAAGGATTATAAAAAAATTATGAGAAATATTGGATTTGCGTTATTGTTTTACTTTTCCTTTTTTTCGCTTTCATCAGCAGCTACGTCTGAACAAAAAAAGGAACTTGTTTTAGTAGTGCCAAAGAAAATGTCACCGCGCTTCACGTACGGCACAGATAGTTTGACGAAAACTTTGCGCTCTGCGGGTTATAAAGTGAACGTAGATTCCAGTGGTCTTAGGAAAAAGTATCAACAACGATCTCTGTTGATTGGTAAGTTTACTGATTTTCCCGATCGTTGGGACGTGCTTTCGAATAGTGAAGTGGAGGAAAGTTTCCGAATCAAACTGAATACGGGTGGCGGCTACGTCCGGGCAGTTGACGATAGCGGGATTTTATATGGCACGTTGAAATTAGCCGAGACTATCTTGGAAAATGGTGGCGTGCTACCCACGGACTTAGTATGTGAAGACCATCCCGAAATGGTATTGAGAGGGACGGCCATCGGTATTCAAAAAACAAGCTATCTACCAGGAAGAACGGTATATGAATACCCCTATACCCAAGCGGAGTTCCCATGGTTGTATGATAAAAAGCAGTGGATACGGTATCTGGATATGCTTTTGGAAAATCGGTATAATTCGCTTTATCTGTGGAACGGCCATCCTTTTGCATCTTTAGTGCGCTTACCCGAATATCCTTACGCAGTAGAAGTGGATGAAGAGACATTCAAGAAAAACGAAGCCATCTTTAAGTTCATTACGGAGGAGGCAGATAAAAGAGGGATTTGGATTATTCAAATGTTCTACAATATTATTATATCCAAACCATTTGCTGAAAAACACCAACTCAAAACCCAGGATCGAAATCGCCCCATCATACCGATGATTGCGGATTATACCCGGAAGTCGATTGCCGCTTTTGTGGAGAAGTATCCAAATGTGGGTTTACTGGTTACCCTTGGAGAAGCGATGGAAGGTGTAGGGCAAGATGACGTGGATTGGTTTACCAAAACCATTATTCCGGGTGTACAGGACGGCTTAAAGCGCTTGGGATTACGTCAAGAACCGCCGATTGTTTTGCGGGCACACGACACGGATGCGCCTCGCGTAATGAAGGCGGCTCTTCCCCTTTATAAGAACCTCTACACGATGGCTAAGTATAACGGTGAGGCTTTAACAACGTATACGCCGAGAGGGAAATGGGCCGATTTGCATCGTACATTGAGCAAGGCAGCACCCGTGCATATACAAAATGTACATATCCTGGCAAATTTAGAGCCCTTCCGTTATGGTTCACCGGATTTTATTCAGAAAAGCGTGCAAGCCATGCATCAGGTGTATCAAGCGAACGGATTGCATTTATATCCACAAGCGTCTTACTGGGATTGGCCTTATGCCGCCGATAAGATCGACAATATGGGGAATAAGCGACTATTACAGGTTGATCGGGATTGGCTCTGGTATAAAGCGTGGGCACGCTACGCTTGGAAAGCCAATCGGGATAAAGTTGAGGAGAATGATTATTGGTCGGGTTTGTTTGCACGGCAATTTGGTGTCAATAAAGAAGCAGGGCTTGCAATAGTAAAAAGTTACGAAGAAATGGGAGAAATTGCCCCTAAGCTTTTGCGTCGTTATGGCATTACTGATGGTAACCGCCAAACATTAAGTCTTGGCATGTTTATGACGCAGCTGATCAACCCTTACCGCTACGGACTTTTTACTTTACTCTATGAGTCGGAAGCACCCGAGGGAGAGATGATCATCGATTATGCCAAGAAAGAATGGAACGGAGAACCGCATATAGGCGAAACCCCAATACAAGTGGCGGATGAGGTAAAAGAACATGGTCGAAAAGCGGTTGAGTGGATCGAAGAAGTAGGGCATAGTGTGCAACACCATAAAGAGGAGTTTGAACGGATTCGCAATGATATGTATTGCTATCAAGCCTTGGCCAACTTTTATGCCGAAAAGGCAAGGGCTGCAATTGCGGTATTGCGCTACAAATATTCAAATGATATAATTGATTTACAGCAAGCCTTACCCTATCTGGAACGGAGCGTGGAACATTATCGACAGTTGACGGAACTAACCCGTCACACTTATTGGTATGCAAACAGTATGCAGACTACGCAACGTAAAATTCCCATTCGCGGCGTAGACGGAAAATATAAAACTTGGGAAGAGTTATTGCCGCTTTATGAAAAAGAGTTGGTCCACTTCAGGCAACAGATCGATTCATTGAAAGGGGCACCTAGAAGAGCGGATGTTGCAGTCAATCAGCTTCAATCAGTAGAAGTGAAATTGGAAGATAAAGAGCTGGAATATTATTCGTTGACCAAGGGCGCGAGTCCATACGCTGACACGCCTGCTAGCCTGTCGGATTTAGCACCCGATTTAATTGGTTTGAAAGGCGTTCGTCTCCGTCAACGGAAATTAATCGACACGCTGACAAGCATTCGTTTTAGTACAACAAAGCCTGTTAAATTATTGGTGGGATATTTTAGACAGAAAGACCTTGCCTTCGGAGCGGAGCACAGTGAAAATTCATATGCACCGGCGCCTGATTTGGAACACGATGCATCTGCCAACGACTATGGTCAGTCGGAAGTCTTTATTGCCAATGCGATAGCCTTAGGCGATCAACCCGCTGTAGACATTCACACCTATTCCTTTGCTGCGGGCAAGCACAGCTTAACCCTGCCAAAGGGACAACTCTTGTTGTTGGGATTTATAGATGGAACTACAGAACTAAAAAATTATGACGCTAATATTGGTGTGCCACCTGATGAACGGAACATCGATTGGTTATTTGAGTAATATGAAAAAACTTACTTGTTGTTTCCTTTGGTTGTTGTTCGCCTGTTCTTCTTTTGCACAGCAGCATGGACAGCCTTATCAATTTGTACAGCTTGTATTGAACGATAGTGACACCTTATCTGCTGAGTTGATGGCTGATTTGCTGAATCAGTCTGGAAGTAAGGATGGTTTATACCATTGGAGAAATCGCCTTTTATTTTATGGAAAGGAGGAGGAGGCTATGGCCTTTTATGAGCAAAGTAAAATACGGTTTCCAAAAGCAGAAGTGATGTTAGTCCGCGAACCTTTTTATGTGTTTGATAGGACGCGATGTACAGACGGTAAGGAAAATAGTCGAAAGCGAGATCATCTAATTCTATCGGCCAATCTAGTGGCTGATAGTGCCAAGCAACAATCGTATCTTGATTATCACCGTCGGCAATTTGATGAATGGCCGGAAGTATCCGAGGGTTTTTGCAGAGCAGAATTTCAACAAGTGCAGCTATTTAAAACAGGTCGGCAGCTACTATTGGTTATCGATATTCCGGAAGGAGCAAATTTTGAAGAACTCAATAAAAGAACGGTGGAAAACAATCCACGAGTCGATGAATGGAATCGTTTGATGTCCACTTATCAGGAAGGTTTATCCGGTACGAAAGCAAATGAGGTGTGGGTGCGGTTTGAAGTGATGAATGATGAATGATGAATGATGAGTGAATGTTGAATGATCAATGAGCTGAGAGTTGTGCGTTTTGAGAAAAGCTATAAGCGATAAGCTTTAGGCTCTAAGGTTTAAGGAATACGAAGCAGCATCCAATATCGATTTGCCGCTTTCTACCAACGAATAGTTAATAACTAACAACCAACAACCAATAACTAATAACTAATAACTAATAACGAACAACGAACAACCAATAACAAACAACCAATAACGAATATGTTAAAACTAGGAATTTTAGGTTTAGGTGAAGGCCGTAGTACGATTTCTGCGGCCTTGAACAGTTCAAAAATTGAACTGGTAAAAATGTGTGATCTGAATGAGGCGCTGTGTAAACAAAGAGCTGAAGAGTTTAACTTTTACGCGTATACTACGCAATACAGCGACTTACTAGAAGACAAATCAATAGACGCTATCGCTGTTTATACACCTGATAAGTTTCATGCGGAACACGTAAAACTTGCGCTCATGCATGGAAAACATGTGGTTTGCACGAAACCCTTTATTGATAATTTGGCTGATGCAAAGCCCTTATTGGAGTTAGCGCAGTCGAGTGGAAAAAAAGTTTTTATCGGACAAAGTTCGCGTTTTTTTGAGCCCATGAAAAGGCAGCGTGCCGATTTTGAAAAAGGTGTAATCGGAGAATTGATTACGATAGAGGCTTATTATCATGCCGATCATCGTTGGTTTTTAGCGAAACCGTGGTCTTTAGAATCTAACTTCAAATGGTTGTATGGCGGCTTAAGCCATCCGGTAGATTTTATACGTTGGTATCTGCCCGATATTGAAGAGGTAATGGGGTACGGCATGTTAAGCAGTAACGGGAAAGCGGGAGGATTAAAAAACGAAGACACGATGCACTTCATTTTCAAAGCAAAAGATGGCCGTATAGCGAGGGTCAGCGGGGCCTACACGGGGCCAATTCAACCCGTAACGCGGGATAGCGAAATGAGCTGTATTCTGAGGGGAACAACAGGCTGCAGTCAGAGTGATTATATGGATTTGCGTTATGCCGTCACCACCGCTGAGGGAGAGGAAAAGATAATCACTTGGGAACATAAGCTAAAACATTACTTTCGATTTGAAGGAAAAAGCCATCACGCCGGTGAATACCAAAACTACCTCGAATACTTCGCCGATAATATAGCGGCCGGGACCACTGCTTATCCTGATATTACTGAAGGTATAGGTACCGTTATCTTATTACAAGCGATGGACCGTTCATTACGCCTTGGAACCCCTGTAAAGCTACAGGAACTATATGATGAATTCGGTTTAGAGAACCCAATTAGATAAAGGATTGAAGGATGGAAAGTATTGCATCAAAGTTGACCTGGGTTGATTATTCAATTATTGTCGGATATATTGCGTTATTGCTTATCATTGGACTTCGATCTAGTTTACTAGGTAAAGCAAAGCAGCAGGAATCGTTGTTTCTTGCTAACAAATCATTGGGTTGGGCAAGTATCGGCTTTAATATGTGGGCAACCAATGTTGGGCCTTCCATGCTTTTGGCCTTTGCTAGCATTGGATATACGACCGGTATCGTAGCGGTAAATTTCGATTGGTATGCTTTCGTGTTTTTATTGTTGTTAGCCCTTGTTTTTGCGCCTCGTTACCTAGCAGCCGATGTGATGACTTTACCCGAGTTTATGGGGAAACGCTACGGCGATACAACGCGCAGTATATTGGCATGGTATTCATTGGTGAAAATGCTGATCTCCTGGTTATCCCTCGGGCTTTTTGCCGGAGGTTTTCTGATTCGACAGGTACTGGGTGTTCCGATGTGGATTTCGGTGGTGGTGCTTGTCTTTTTTGCAGCCTTCTTTACCTACATTGGCGGATTGAAAACCATTGCCCGCATCAATATCTTTCAAATGCTGTTATTGATTGCGGTTTCCTGCCTGCTAACGGTATTAGGATTGCATCAAGTGGGCGGCTTTTCGGCTCTCTATAAAGGCGTACCGAGCGGGTTCTGGAACCTCATAAGACCGGCATCTGATCCAGATTACCCTTGGCATGCCATTCTCCTAGGCTATCCGGTTGCTGCGATTGCTTTCTTTTGCACGGATCAAGCGATGGTACAATCCGTCTTAGGAGCGAAGAACTTGGAACAAGGACAGCTAGGCGTCAATTTCATCGCTTGGTTAAAGATACTGTCGCTCCCTCTTTTTATTCTTACCGGCGTACTATGCGCCGTGTTATACCCAAATCTAGCCGATCCAACACAGGCCTACATGACGATGGTGACCAACCTATTTCCAACGGGGCTCAATGGATTGGTAATTGTGGTATTGATAGCGGTTTTAGTGGGTACGATTGGTTCTTCCTTAAACTCATTGAGTACGGTTTTCACGATGGACATCTATGTCAAACGCCTGAATCCTACAGCTAGTAAAGCGCAAATTGTCCGGGTAGGGCGACTAACCATTCTTGTTGGCTGTCTCTTTGCTATTATGATGGCCTTGGCGATCGACCAGATTAAAGGGCTTAATCTCTTCGACGTCTTCCAATCGGTACTCGGATTTATTGCACCGCCCTTATCGGTCGTCTTCCTTTTGACGGTATTTTGGAAACGGACAAGTCGTCTGGCCATTAATGTTGTACTTTCTTTGGGATCTGCTTTCAGTTTGGGAGTAGGTGCCGCTTATCTATGGGTATTTACACCAGATAAATATACTTTTTGGCCGCATTATCTGCTGTTATCGTTTTATATTTTTGTTATCTTGATGGGAGCAGCGATCCTACTTTCATTTGTTGGGAGAAAGGAAGACTTAGCGGTGATACCTTATCTGGCCGTAAAAACAACGAAAACCGTGAAATGGGCGTGGGGAAGTTTAATAGTGGTCATGATGTTGCTTTATGCCATTTTCAGTGGGCATTAGCAACGTTGAATATCCGACTAAAATTTGCTAACTTTGAATAACATTTATTTGGTTGCATTAAATGAAAGTATAACTATGGAAGCGAAGCAACAGGAACTATTAAATCGTATTACGCTGATACCAGGATTGATGGGGGGAAAACCCACCATAAGGGGGTTGAGATTTCCTGTAAGCGATATTTTGGAGTTGCTTGCGAGCGGACTTTCGGAAGAGGAGCTGTTGGAGCAACATCCTATACTGGAAAAGTTGGATATACAGGCTGCGCTATTATACGCCTCATTAAAAGTTAAGAATACAGCTGTGATTTATGCCGCTTGATTGGGAAATCTGGTTAGACACCAATATTTCTCCCGTCATCGCTAAATGGATGATGGCACACTTAAATGTAATTGTAAAATCGTCTTATAGCCTAGACCTACATTTCTTAGATGATTTAACAATATATAATCGGGCAAAGTCTGCGGGCAAAGTTGTGCTCGTTTCGAAAGATGCAGACTTTCCTGAATTAATCAGCAAGCTCGGTTCCCCACCAAAATTGATCAATTTAAAGATAGGGAATTGCAGCAACCAAATACTTTGGGAAAAAATAAAACCGAGAATGAAGGAAGTGCTGACTATCTTAGCAGAAAGCGATATTGATATGGTGGAACTGCAGTGATGTAAATGAATACGCTTCGCTAAAATCAGAGCTAATAGGCTTAATTGCGGAGCTACAGAAGAACCTGACACAAGGGACAAACCTCGGTAATAATTGTTTTAAAGTCCTACTTGCTGTTAAGAGTAAAGGCAAAAGTGAAAATCAGAGCAAACGCACTTAAAAGGAACGTTTCTTTTAATCAACTTTTCTTGATAAAAGTTGAGCAAACCGAAGAACGTAGTGATGAGTTCATGAACTCATCTGAAAACAAACACATGTGAATAAATCAAGGCTGGTGTAGGCTACCTTGCAACTGATTGCAAAGCATCATTGGCGCGTATTGGAGCCGTTTCACTTCTTCAATCCGCTTGGGTACTGCAATATGAACAAACGTACAAATGCTTTGCTGCTCGTTGCTTCGGTATCCTCCAAGGCCATTCTTCCCACGCACAGGGCTATCCTAAGGCTGAAGATAATAATACGTTCGGTTAAAAGTAAAAACGCTCCGTTCTGCTAAAATATCGCCTAGGAAATTTGCGGTTTGCACGTTGATGCACTACCACTTGTAGCAAATTTCCAAGCGATGAGTTTATTCACTACTTAGTTATTTTCAAGGTGTTCATGGGCTCCCTAAGGTCGGCTCTTTGACTACTTTCTTTGCGGAAACCTCGAGCCTCCTGGCGAGAAGCTTGAATGCCAATAAAAATAAACTCGTTATGAAAAATAAAGTAGTTGGCGGTGTCGCTGCCAATAAGCGACAACGTAAACGTTCCATTTTTCTAGCTAATATACTACAAAAGCTGGTTAACATCTTACAGTCGTAGAAGCTCGGAGAGTTTTATCTTTGAAGCTACTAACGCTTATAAATCATGTCCGTATATCGTCCAAAAAACAGGATCCAATTACTTGGCTGGCTTGTTCTAATACTTTCTTTGATTCATGCCACTTCATTTGCACAGAACAAAGCTACGTGGATTTGGTATCCGGGTGATTTTGAAATTTGGTTAAGTAATCAAATGCAGAATCGTCGAACAGAGCGCGCTACTTTCTTTCCTCCTTTTTGGCGAATGGACAATCCCTATGTGCTGGTGGATTTCCATAAGGTTTTCGATCTAAAAGAACCGGAAGATGTAAACATATATACAGAGGGGCAGTATAATGTAAAACTCGATGGAAAAATGCTGGAGGGCTATCCCAAAACCATTCATGTACCTGCCGGGAAACACAAGATCAATCTAAAAGTATATGCGCAGGATCGGGTGCCGGCCATCTATGTTCAGGGGAAGACCATCGTGTCGGATAGTACTTGGTTGGTTACTAACGAAGATAAGGAATGGATTGACGAAACAGGAAAGGCGTCCGATCAATCCGGTACTACCTGGCTGCAAGCAGGTTCATGGAATTTCGAGAGTCCCGTGCAGCGTCCTTCACAGTTCCGTTTAACTACTACGCCTAGACAGGCAGTGTCACGGGCAGTCAAAGGAAAAGGCTTTCTCGTAGATTTCGGAAAGGAAACCTTTGGGTTTATAAAACTTCACGGACTGGAAGGTGAGGGCATTGTATCGCTTTACTATGGAGAATCGGAAGAGGAAGCCTTGTCGACCGAAAGCTGCGAGACCTTGGATCGCGTGCAAGTGAACAGCAAACAGTCCATTGACTCCACCTTAAACTTATCTAAAGCTTTCCGCTATGTGTATGTAGAGCCTTCGGCGCAAACAAAAATTGATTCCATTTCCATGCTCTATGAATATCTGCCACTGGAAACAAAAGGAAGTTTTCGTTCATCCGACGAAGAGTTGAATCGCATCTGGGATGTGGGGAAATATACGATGGAGTTAACCACCCGCGAATTTTTTATTGACGGCATCAAACGCGATCGCTGGATCTGGTCGGGTGACGCCTACCAGAGTTACCTCATGAATTATTACCTTTTCTTTGATAGTCCTTCCGTTAAGCGCACTACCTTGGCCCTTCGGGGTAAAGAACCGGTTAGTAGTCATATTAATACGATTATGGATTATACGTTTTACTGGTTCTTGGGTATTTATGATTACTACTTGTACACAGGCGATAAAACTTTTATTCAATTGGTTTATCCCAGAATGCAAAGTCTGATGGATTTTTGTTTAAGCAGGCGAAATAAGGAAGGTTTTATGGAAGGAATGGCTGGCGACTGGGTGTTTATCGATTGGGCGAAAAACCTCAGCAAAAAAGGGGCGCTTAGCTTTGAACAATTATTATTTTGTCGTAGTCTGGAAACAATGGCCTTATGTGCCGACTTGCTCGGTAATGAGGACGCTTCGAAATATCGAGACGAAGCAAAACGACTGAAAAGCAAAATATTCTCACAATACTGGGATGCCGATAAGAACGCCTTTGTACATAGCAGCATAGATGGTAAGGCGAGCGATCATGTGACGCGTTATACCAATATGTTTGCTATATTTTTCGACTACCTGACCGAAGAGCAAAAGGAAGGTGTAAAAACAAATGTTTTACTAAACCAATCCGTACCAAAGATTACCACCCCTTATATGCGTTTTTATGAATTGGAAGCGCTCTGCGCTATGGGCGAACAATCATACGTTCTACAGGAAATGAAAAACTATTGGGGAGGGATGCTGCGCTTAGGTGCTACGTCCTTTTGGGAAGAATATAATCCCGATAAGAAAGGAGCGGAACATTACGCCATGTACGGTCGCCCTTTCGGAAAAAGTCTTTGTCATGCTTGGGGAGCAAGCCCCATTTATCTGCTCGGAAAGTATTACTTAGGTGTCAAACCCACAGCACCTGGTTATGCAAGCTTTTTGATTGAGCCAAATTTAGGAGGACTGGATTGGATGGAAGGAAAAGTACCCACACCATCCGGGCATATTGAACTTTATTGCAGTAAAAAAGAGATAAAGGTAAAGGCTGACGCAGGAAATGGCATACTAAGGGTAAGAAGTAAGGTGATGCCTTACGGAAAAGGAATAAAAGCCGTTGAGAAAAGTAAAGGCCTTTATGAAATAGAAATTTTAAGTAACACGGATTACATTATTAATTATCAGGAGCAATAGAGACCGCTGCAGACAATAAGTCGATAAATATGTAGATTATAGCGTTGTTAAGTTAAAGTACGAACCGTTGGTTTTCGAAAATGTCGCCTCCAAAATTTATAGCTAGCACTGGGAAGCACTACCGTTCCTATAAATTTTGAAGCGACGAGCTTTTTGTTTCTTTTTTGCGGGAAAAAAGAAAATATCAGATGATAATATCCTATAACAGCTAGCCAATTTCTTACAGAAAAGATAAGCTCCCTACTTTTATTTTTGATACTCACTAGCCAGCAAATTAGAACGAACCGTGATTATAAGCAATTGTCGTTTAAAAAGTAATTTAGTAATCTTGATCTGTGGGATGCTTTCGACAAGCCTAAATGCCCAAACGGTGGATGGTTTACCGGCCACTATACCACCTGTTCCTTCCGTATATCAGGCAGAACCGTGGGAAGATCCATTAATAACGAGTGTAAACAGAGAGCCGGCTCGTGCAACGGCCTATTCTTATAGTACAGAACAAGACGCCTTATCCGACAATCGGGAAAGCTCGGGTAGAATGTTATCATTGAATGGCAAATGGGAGTTCGCTTTTGTGACTAAACCTGCTGACGCACCGAAGGATTTTTATAAAGCTAAAGTGAGTGGATGGAATAAAATCGATGTGCCCTCCAATTGGGAGATGAAGGGCTATGATATCCCGATCTATAAAAGTGCCGTCTATCCCTTTCGGCCGGTTGATCCGCCGAGGGTTCCGAAGGACTACAATGCTGTTGGCTCTTATCAACGAACTTTTACGATACCCGAAGACTGGAACAATTTAAATGTTACGCTTCATTTTGGCGGTGTGAGTTCGGCTTTTAAAGTTTGGTTGAATGGAAAATTTTTGGGATATGGGGAGGACAGCTGCCTACCATCCGAGTTTAATATAACGCCCTACCTCCAGACTGGTGAGAATGTGCTATCGGTACAGGTCATCCGTTGGAGTGACGGCTCCTATTTAGAGGATCAGGATCACTGGCGTATGAGCGGTATCCAACGGGAAGTGATGCTTTTAGCTGAGCCGAAAGTGCGCATCGCCGATTTCCATTGGCAGGCTAAACTGGATAAGGATTATCAAGATGCGGTACTGAGTATACGACCACGCATAGAGAACCTGACAGGCGATTCCATCAACGGATATAGTGTACGTGCACAACTATATAATGCTGAAGGGGAACCGGTTTTTGAAAAGGCTTTACAGCGCTCCGCCAATGATATTATAAATGAAATCTACCCGCGACTCGATAATGTGAAATTCGGCTTATTGGAAACGAAGGTGCTTAACCCTAAAAAATGGTCGGACGAGGAACCATATTTATATCGCCTTTTATTGACATTGGTAGATAATACGGGAAAAATATTGGAGGTAAAAACCTGTCGTGTCGGTTTTCGTAGTATAGAATTTGATAAGAATAGCGGAAAGTTACTGATAAACGGGAAAGTGACCTATCTGTACGGCGTTAACCGCCATGACGCACATCCTGAAAAAGGAAAGGCCTTGTCGAGGGAAGATATCAGGAAAGACCTTCAATTGATTAAACAATTTAATTTTAATGCCATTCGAACCAGCCATTATCCCAATGATCCCTATTTATACGATCTATGTGATGAGTATGGCATTTTTGTAATGGATGAAGCTAATTACGAAACGCACGGTCTTGGGGGGAAACTAAGCAACGATCCACAGTGGACACATGCCTTCATGGAACGAACGAGTCGCATGGTCATGCGCGATAAAAATCATCCATCCATTATTATCTGGAGTTTAGGGAATGAGGCAGGCCGAGGGCCGAATAATGCGGCTATGGCCGCGTGGATCCATGATTTTGATATTACACGACCAGTGCACTACGAGCCGGCTATGGGAAGCCCAAGAGAAGAGGGTTATATTGATCCCTCCGACCCGAGGTACCTAAAACCCAATGACCACGCACATCGACTTGGTAATCCAAGGGATCAATATTATGTAGATATCATCAGCAGGTTCTATCCCGGGATTTTTACACCGGAACTGTTGTTGAATCAGCAGAATGGAGATAAAAGGCCCATCTTGTTTGTGGAATATGCGCATTCAATGGGAAATTCGACAGGGAATATGAAAGAGTTTTGGGATATTTTCAGAAGTCATCCGCGATTGATTGGCGGATTTATCTGGGAGTTTAAAGATCATGGGTTAATAAAAAGAGATGGGCAGGGAAAGTCCTATTTTGCCTATGGGGGTGATTTTGGTGAGAAAAGGCACGATGGTAATTTTTGCATCGATGGCATCGTTGCCTCCGATGGCCGACCGAAGGCGGCTATGTATGAATGTAAGCATGTGTATCAACCGATCGAGACGAAGTTGATCGATACGAATGCAGTGCGATTGCAAATTTTCAATCGTCATGCTGTTCGCAATTTGGATAGTTATGACCTAATTATTTCCTTACTTGGTGATGGAGAGGTACTCCTGACAAAAAACCTAGGAAAATACCCCTTGAAGGCAGGATCAGACACCACTGTATTGCTTCGTAAATATCTACCAAAGCTAAAAGACAACAAAGAATATTTACTCAATATCAGTTACCGGTTAACAGAAGAAAAGTCGTGGGCAGCCAAAGGTTATGAAATAGCTACGGATCAGCTGGCTCTGACAAGTATAAGAAGCGGGCAAACAAGCCCTCGTAAATTTGGAGAAGTAAGGTGTCGATCGGATAAGGAGCAGGTTATTCTGCAAAGTAATAACGGCATGGAAGTAATTATCAGTAAAAAGACCGGCGCACTCATTTCTTATAAAAGCGATGGCATGGAGCAAATCGCTCAGCCGTTTTTACCTCATTTCACCCGTCCCCAAACCGATAATGATCGAAAAGGCTGGAAGCCATCTAAGCTATTAAAGGTTTGGTATGAGACAAAACCAAGCTTAGCGCAACTATTCGTAGATAGTACGCAAAAAGGACAGCTTGCGGTTACCAGTATTTATCACCTGATCAAAGACTGTGCTTCGGTACAAGTTAGTTATGTCTTTAATGGAGATGGGGTTTTAAAGGTAAACTATCAGTTACACGCTTCGAACAAGCTACCTAATCTGCCTAAGGTAGGAATACAAGGGGGGATAAAACGTAGTTTCGATCAGTTGGCCTGGTATGGTAAGGGCCCTTCCGAAAACTATATAGATCGGAGATCGGGCTTTGCCGCCGGTATTTATCAGGCGCCTCTTGAAACATTCATCGAGCCTTATGTGTACCCGCAGGAAAATGCCAACCGTACCGATGTTCGTTGGATGCATTTGTCAAATGCTCAAAATGATGGATTGCTGGTTGTTGCCGATAGCCTGTTGAGCATGAGCGCCTGGCCTTACACGGAAGAAGAGATCGTGACAGCCAAGCATCATCATCTGTTAAAAGATGCTGGCTATATTACCCTGAACATCGATCTCATACAAATGGGCGTTGGTGGTAACGATTCATGGTCGGCAGTCTCGCAACCTTTACCACAATATCAAGTGCCTGCTAAAGATTATCACTATAGTTTTTACTTATTGCCTTTCAAGGGAGATGTAAGTAAGCAGTCAGAAAGAATCAAAGCAATTAAATTCTAAGGAATAAGACGAAGGTGCTTAAACAAAATAGGAATGAAACGAATTGAACTGAAAGGAATTACTTGGAATCACAGCAGAGGGATTACACCTATGCATGCCACGGCGCAACGATTTAGCGAAATGCACGCCGGGATTGAGATAAAATGGGAAAAGCGCTCATTACAGGCCTTTGCCGATTTTTCAGTTCAGGAGTTGGCAGAGCGCTATGACTTATTGGTCATCGATCATCCATGGGCAGGTTTTGCGGCGCGTACTAAAAGCATTTTACCTTTAGACGACTATTTGTCATCCCATTTTTTAAAAGATCTCGAAGAAAATAGTGTAGGCCATTCTCATAAAAGTTATCAGTTTGATGGTCATCAATGGGCGCTGGCCATTGATGCAGCAACACCAGTTGCATCGAGTAGGCCTGACCTACTAAGAAAACATGGGTTAACACTTCCTGCGACCTACGAAGAGCTACTGGAAATTGCTGATCGTGGATTCGTCGGTTTCGCACTCATACCGATCGATACACTGATGAGCTTCTATATGTTTTGCTGCTCATTGGGTGAGGACCCCTGTCAGACAGACGAACACGTCGTCAGTGAGGTTATTGGCGTTCGAGCTTTACAGCTTTTTAAGCGACTTGCCGACAAAGTGCATAAGCGCTTTCACCATTTAAACCCGATTCAGGTATATGAGTATATGGCCAATACCGATGACATTGCCTATTGCCCTTTTGCGTATGGGTATTCGAATTATGCGCGTCATGGCTACGCCCCTCGCGTACTGGACTTTCATGATCTGGTAAGTCTCGATGGAAAGGAAAACATGCGGAGCACCTTAGGAGGCACAGGTTTAGCGGTTTCGGCTAAATGTCAATACTTGCAGGAAGCGATGGATTATGTACGCTATGTGGCTTCTCCGGCTTGTCAACTTGGGCTGTATTTCGATAATGGCGGTCAACCCGGGCATCTGAAAGCTTGGCAGTCGGTACACACCAATAAAATGAGCGGAAATTACTTTTATAATACGCTGCCGGCATTGCAGCGTGCTTTTCTTCGTCCACGTTACCACGGCCATATGTTTTTTCAGGATCATGCAGGAGATGTGGTGCGCAATTTTATTATCGATGGCGGAAACGAACAAGCCGTATTGCAAAAATTAAATGAACTCTATCAAGAGTCTAAAGCATTAGTATGAAGCCATTAGAAGGAATATTGGTGTTAGAGTTTGCCCAATTTATGGCCGGTCCAACGGCGGGTCTCAAACTAGCAGATTTGGGTGCCCGTGTTATTAAAATAGAGCGGCCGGGTAAGGGTGAGGGTGGAAGACAAATTGCTATTAAAAATTTGTTTGTTGACGGTGATAGCTTGGTTTTTCACACCATAAATCGAAATAAAGAATCCTATGCTGCCGACTTGAAAGACCCGAAAGACCTCAAAAAGGTTAAACAGCTTATTGCCAAAGCCGACGTAATGACGCACAATTTCCGACCAGGTGTCATGGAGAAAATAGGACTAACGTATGATGCGGCCTGTAAGATTAATCCACAAATTATATATGGTGTGGTAACAGGCTATGGAAAGAAAGGCCCTTGGGCCAATAAACCTGGTCAAGACTTACTAATACAAGCCATGTCGGGGCTTAGCTGGCTTTCGGGTACTAAAAGCGATGGACCCGTACCATTTGGATTAGCAGTGGCGGATATGGCCTGCGGTGCGCACCTGACCCAAGGTATTTTGGCCGCCTTATTAAAGCGTAATAAGACAAGAAAAAGCGCCTTGGTTGAAGTCAGCTTATTGGAATCTACTCTTGATCTACAGTTTGAGTTGCTTACCACCTTTTTAAATGATGGCGGAAAGTTGCCGAAACGTAGCGCTATGCGGGGAAGCGGACATGCTTATTTAAGTGCTCCCTACGGTGTTTATCAAACAAGTGATGGTTACCTGACCTTGGCAATGGGCGACTTAATGAAAATAGGAACCAGCATGGGTTGCGACTTAACAGCTTATCAAGACCGATCTTCTTGGTTCGAAAAAAGAGATGCTATTATTAGCAAGCTAGGAAAACATTTTCGCCATAATAGTACAGAATATTGGCGAGTTCGACTTGAAAAAGACGGCATTTGGTGTTCTTCGGTTCTCAATTATCGTCAAGCATTAGATCACGAAGCCTTCCGTGTTTTGGAGATGACACAAGAAGTGATATTGGCTGACGGAAAAAAGCTGACTACAACCCGAAATCCCATACGTATCAATGGAGAGAAGTTATATGCCACTAAGGCAGCGCCGAAAGTAGGTGAGGACACCGACGATATTGTCAATGAGTTCAATATAGTATAAGATGAAGCCACTGGAAGGATATTTAGTTGTTGATTTTAGCCAATTTTTGTCTGGCCCCTCGGCTAGCCTTCGCCTAGCGGATTTGGGTGCACGTGTTATTAAAGTGGAGAAACCGATAACAGGCGATATTTGCAGAAGCCTGTATACGACGGACCTGATTATGAATGGCGAGTCTTCCGTTTTTCATGCCATTAACCGTAACAAGGAAAGTCTATCAGCTGATTTGAAGAATCCGGATGACATTGTTCTAATAAAGAAGTTGTTAAAGCAGGCCGATGTGATGATCCATAACTTTCGTCCAGGTGTTATGGAACGACTAGGGCTTGATTTCAACGAGATTATAAAGGTCAATCCGCGTATTGTGTATGGGGAGATATCAGGATACGGAAATGAGGGCCCGTGGAAGGACCGACCGGGGCAGGATTTGCTATTGCAATCGCTTACCGGATTAACCTGGCTCAGTGGAAACGCGGGTGACGGCCCAGTGCCTATGGGCTTGTCTATAGTCGATATGTTGGCGGGAGCAAATCTTGTGCAGGGAATACTTGCCTGTTTAATTCAACAATCCCGCACGGAACAGGCGGCGCTGGTGCAGGTAAGCATGATGGAAACAGCCTATGATTTTCAATTTGAAGCCATTACGACTTTTTATAGAGACGGAGGTGCTTTGCCTCAACGAACAAAAGTGAATAATGCACATGCCTATCTGGGTGCTCCTTATGGAATTTATCAAAGCTCTGACGGCTATATCGCCTTAGCAATGGGTTCCATTCCGGTTTTGGGCAAATTGTTAAAATGCCCTGATCTCGAAAACTACCCATTGGTGTCTGATGCGTTTGATAAGCGCGATGAGATAAAACAGATTATCGCTGTGCATTTAAAAGGAGGAAGCACCCAACAATGGTTAGACCTTTTGGAACCAGCGGACATATGGTGTGCAGAGGTATTAACTTGGGATCGGCTGGTGACTCATGAAGGCTTCCAAACGTTGGAGATGATACAGGAGGTAAGAATGCAAGATGGTTATACCTACCGAACCACGCGATGCCCGATCCGAATTGATGGTGAATACCTGATTTCTCCGATTGGATCGCCGATGTTAGGACAGGATAATGAGTCGATTTGGAAGGAATTCGGAGGGGAGGTGACTCGTGAGTCATAAACCTCTACGTATAGCGGTGAGAAAGTTCGAACCCTTTGAACGGTCCATGAAGCAAGCTTGGGAAGCTTATGCGAAGGCGACCGGCTGCTCCTTGGAAGTGGAGTTGGTGGCTATGGACTTACATGAGCTTTATAACGAAACTATTCAGCAACAGGGTTTAAAAAAAGGTGTTTGGGATATCGCTCATATTAATACGGACTGGGTCTGTGAAGCTTATACAGATAATGCGCTTTGCGATCTGGCGCCTTGGCTTCAAGCGAACCCACCGGAAGATTATCCTAATGGATGGAGCACATCACTCCTCAGCATGCAGCGTTTCGATGAGCAAGTGGTCGGTTTACCTTTTCATGATGGGCCCGAATGCCTGATTTACAGAAAGGATCTATTCGAACAAGAAGAAAATAAATCAGCCTTTTACAAACAATATAAAAGAGAGCTGAAAGTCCCCCAAACGTGGGATGAATATGTGGAAGTGGCACAGTTCTTCCATCGGCCAATGGATAAATTGTACGGAAGTGTGATGGCGCTCTATCCTGATGGGCATAATGCTGTATTTGATTTTTGTCTGCAATTATGGAGTAGAGGGGGGAACTTAGTGGATGCGCTTGGAAAAATCCGATTAAATACAACAGAAGCGGAGAAAGCCTTGCAGTTTTATAAAGCCCTTGTATCGCAGTCGGACTGTATTCACCCCAACTCCTTTCAATATGAGTCGGTACAGGCAGGTGCTGCCTTTGCACGTGGGGAAGCGGCAATGATGGTGAATTGGTTTGGTTTTGCTTCGGTTTGCGAGGTAACAAAAGAAGGGGCATTAAGAGGGAAAATTGACATTGCATCGGTACCGGCAGGAAATAACGGCCAGGGAACGTCTCTGAATGTTTATTGGCTCTATACCATTGGCTCCGGTAGTAAGTATGCTTCTATCGCCTATGATTTTATACGTTTTGCCATTAGTAGGCAGATGGACAAACAGCTTACCTTAAACGGAGGGATTGGATGCCGTGTGTCTACCTGGAAGGATCCCTTTGTGAATCAAATGATCCCTTACTATTATAAACTTGAGCTCTTGCATGAGCAATCGCAGACCTTGCCTCGGAAAAAGAATTGGGCAGCTATAGCTAATAGGATCGATCAGTTAATACAAGAAGTTCTTAATGGAGATGAGGTGATTGCCTCTTTATTGGAACAGGCACAAGAGGATATCAATATATTGGATCATGAATAAAGAAATACACATACCTTATCAAGCTGTTTTGCCGAAGCGTCCGTTGCCTATTATTGTAATAGGGGCGGGTGGAATTGTAGGAGACGCGCATTTACCAGCCTATAAGAAAGCCGGATTTGACGTTATCGGTATTACGAATCGCACCAAAGAAAAAGCAACACGATTGGCCAGACAGTTCGCCATACCACATGTATATCACTCTGTGGAAGCAGCTGTAGCTCAGGCTACGCCCAATGCGGTTTATGATATTACCATTATGCCCGATCAGTTTGTAGAGACCTTGAAGAAGCTGCCGGACGAAAGTGCGGTGCTTATTCAAAAGCCTATGGGAGACTATTTTCAGCAAAGCAAAGAGATTTTAGCGGTCTGTAGGGATAAAGGACTAGCCGCAGCCATTAACTGTCAGTTGCGCGTAGCACCTTATATTAATGCTGCTCGCTATCTAATTGAAGAAGGGTTTATCGGTGAGCTATACGACATGGAAGTTAAGGTCACCGTACAAACACCTTGGGAGCTTTTTCCGTTAGTAAAGGTACATCCACGCTTGGAAATACAATATCACAGTATTCATTATATCGACCTAATTCGTTCCTTCCTTGGCGAACCGATAAGCGTATTCGCGAAGACCTTAAAGCACCCGGCGAAACAATTGTCTTCGTCCCGCTCTGCGATCATACTAGACTATGGGGACACCTTGCGGGCGATTATTAATACCAATCACGACCATGATTTTGGTCCGCAACACCAAGAAAGTTATATCAAATGGGAAGGAACAAAAGGGGCAATAAAAGTTAAGATGGGCTTGTTAATGAATTACCCACACGGTGTTCCTGACGCCTTTGAATATTGTATACACGTAAAAGGAGAGGAGCCGCAGTGGCAGTCTCTGGCAATCGAAGGGTCTTGGTTTCCTGATGCCTTTATTGGAAGTATGGCCGCCCTTATGCGCTATAAAAATGGTGAGAGCGATGGGTTGAGCGCTCATGTAGAAGATGTTATCAAAACGATGGCTGTTGTCGAAGCGGCTTATCAGAGTAGTGATCAAGGAGGAATACCGATACAAACCGAATTTTAACATAAACCGGTCATTATGTACTTTAAATCAATTTTTTTTGAAGACTATCAGTTGGAAGATAAACGTGTTACATTGGGAAGGACGCTGACGGAGACAGACTTCGTTGTTCATGCGGGGCATACCGGAGACTTTTTTCCGCATCATTTAGATGCAGAGTGGTGTAAAACGCAACCATTCGGTCAACGTATAGCACATGGAACGATGGTGTTTAGCATTGGTATTGGATTAACAGCCTCCGAGATAAATCCAGAAGCTTTCTCGAAAGGTTATGATCGTCTACGTTTTATCAAGCCTGTTTTTATTGGTGATACCATTCACGCGGAAGTGACGATAAGCAATAAAAGTGAGGCAAAAAATCCAGCCTATGGTACCGTAACGGAGCATGTAGAGATCATCAATCAACGTGGAGAGGTTGTGCTGGTTGCCGATCATATTCTATTGGCTAAAAAGAAACCTTAAAACCCCATTGACCAATGGAGATTTTAGTAAATGAGTCCTTAGCTCAATCAAAAACGGGACAATCAACGAAAAAATATTTACTGCCTTTTATATTGGTAACAGGCCTGTTTTTCCTTTGGGGAATGGCCCATAATCTGGATTCTATCCTGATTCCTCATTTGAAAAAAGCATGTAATTTGACCAATAGTCAATCGGCACTTGTCGACACATCCGTGTTTCTCGCGTATTTTATCATGGCCATTCCTTCCGGGTTTTTATTGAAGCGTTTCGGATATAAACACTGCATTATCATTGGTTTACTAGTTTTTGCCAGTGGGGCCTATCTATTCGTGCCGGCAGCAAACAATTTGAGCTATGAGATTTTTTTATTGGCACTTTTTATCATCGGTTGTGGTTTAGCTATCTTGGAAACCACGGCCAATCCTTATGCTGCCGTTTTGGGGAGTCCTGCTACAGCAGGACGTCGATTAAATTTAGCGGCCTCCTTTAACGGTTTGGCTGCTATGGTAGCGCCCATAGTAGGAGCCAACTTTATATTGTCTGGAAAAGAATATAGTAAAGACGCCTTGGCAGCTATGCAGGAGACCGAACGTTTGCATTATTTTATGGACGAAGCATCCTCGGTGAAACTACCCTATGTTATCTTAGGCACTGTACTTTTGCTAGTAGCAATTGCATTCCTTTTTGTCAAACTTCCGGAAGTTGGTCAACAACCGGAACATGTTGAAAAGAGCAACTTTTTTTCAGTGTGGAAATATCGGAATCTTAGTCTCGGTGTGGTAGCTCAATTCTTTTATGTAGGGGCGCAAGTTTGTATCACGAGCTTTTTTATTCGCATGGCTCAGCAGGGTGCGAATGTAGACGAAAAGACAGCTGGTTATTACTTAGGTATCTATGGGTTCTTATTTATGCTGGGTCGATTTGTAGGAACTTTTTTATTACGCTTTCTTTCGTCGCGCAAACTGCTGATTCTTTTCACTGCGTTTGCCCTTCTTCTCTGTTTGGTGGCTATTTTAGGTGAAGGGATGTCGGTAGTATATGCATTGGGATCAATCGGGTTTTTTATGTCCATCATGTTTCCCACCATTTTTGCGCTGGGCATTGAAGGTTTAGGAGACCAAACAAAGACTGCCTCGTCCTGGCTTATTATGTCCATTGTAGGAGGCGCTATTTTGCCGTACGGTATGGGTAGCTTAATAGATTATGCCGGTGATAGTATACAGATCGGTTATATCGTGCCTTTAGTCTGTTTTGTAGTGGTGCTGGCTTATGGATGGAGAGGACGATCTGTTCGTTATTAGTTGTTAGTTATTGGTTACTAGTTGTCGGTTATTCATTATTGGAGACGGATGGCAGCTAATTAGAAATAGGAATTATCAGAAATGAATATACAAGGTAAAGGAGCAAATATAAGGTATTTGCTTGTGTGTATGATGTTCATGCTCCCGTTTACATTGTTTGCGCAGCAAAAAAAACTTCCGATAAATGTGGTGCATACTACATCTGCCGATTCTTCGGAGGCGAAGCCTTGGGTCTTTTGGTATTGGATGCATTCTGCTTATTCCAAAGAAGGGATTACAGCTGATTTGGAAGCGATGAAAGAAATTGGGATTTCGGGCGCTTATTTAGCACCTATTAAGGGTAAAACGGATCCTCCTTTGTACGAACCGGTAATAGAAACGATGACACCCGCTTGGTGGGATTTAATACGCTTTACGTTGGAAGAAGCTGATCGTGTTGGAATAAAGCTTGCATTATTGCCGGGAGACGGTTTCGCGACCGCCGGTGGAAGTTGGATAAGTCCGGAGCTGTCGATGCAGAAAGTGGTATGGGCGGATACCGTTATTGCTGGCGGGAAAGATGTGCGACTGGCATTGCCCCAACCGGAAGCCTACCAAGGTTATTACCGTGATATAGCGACTTTTGCTCTGCCAGTAAAGGATTATCAACGTGAAGATAATCAGCCCACCGTAAGCACCAGTACGCGCACTGAAGCTCAATTTTTAACAATTAAGGGGAATAAGAAAAATTTTAGCAGTAAAGAACCCTGTTGGATTCAGTATACGTATAAGCAACCTTACACTTGTCGCGCTATCCAAATAGAAGTTGAAGGTTTTAACTATCAATCAGGCAGACTTATCATTCAAACAAGTAACGATGGTGTTCATTTTCAGGAAGTAAGCCGGCTCAAACCGCCGCGAGCGGGCTGGCTTGATTGGGATGTTGGACTGACGCATGCGATAGAACCGATTACGGCGCGATACTTTCGTTTTGTGTATGACCCTGAAGGCAGCGAACCGGGGGGAGAAGACCTGGACGCAGCAAAATGGAAGCCTAGCTTAAAGTTGTCGGGTATCCATTTATTGTCGACATCGCGTATCCATCAATACGAAGGTAAATCAGGCGTAGCTTGGCGAATCAGTGAGCCAAGCACTTCTTTGCAAATTGCAGACACCGATTGCATCAAGAAAGACCAGCTGATTAATATCTCTTCTTCTGTACAGGCGGACGGCACATTGACTTGGAAGGCACCTTCGGGAGTATGGAAGATTTTGCGTATGGGGCATACATCAACGGGGCATATGAACGAAACTGCCGGAAACGGTAAAGGCTTGGAATGCGATAAGATGAACCCGAAAGCCGTTGAAATACAGTTGCAAGGCTGGTTACAAAAGGCAATTGATGTGGCGGGTGATAGCTTAGCCCGTCAAGTCTTAAAAATTTTTCATGTTGATAGCTGGGAATGCGGTAGCCAAAACTGGTCGCCCGTTTTTCGTAATGAATTTAAAAGAAGAAGGGGGTATGATCCAGTCGATTATTTACCGGCGATGGCCGGATATCCGATAGCGAGTGCCGATTTTTCAGAACGGTATCTGTATGACATTCGCCAAACGATTGCCGAAGTAGTAAATACCAATTTCTTTGAACCCATAAAAGCCTTTACACATAAGCACGGAGCTGTTTTCAGCGCAGAAACGACAGCGCCAGTAATGTTAACCGATGGTATGGCTCATTTTAAGACGGTGGACATACCCATGGGAGAATTTTGGTTAAGGAGTCCGTCGCACGACAAGTTCAACGATGTGCTCGATGCAGTATCCGGCGCTCATATCTATGGTAAACCCCTTGTGCAGGCCGAGGCTTTTACCCAAATACGGATGGAGTGGGATGAGCATCCCGGAAATCTCAAAACATTGCAAGATCGAAATTACGCCCTTGGCGTAAATCGGTTGGTCTATCATATTTACGTACATAATCCATGGCTGAATAGAAAACCTGGAATGACTCTTAGTAGTATTGGTCTGTATTTTCAGCGTGATCAAACTTGGTGGAAGCAAGGAAAAGCATGGGTTGACTATGCTACGCGTGTACAACAGCTGCTGCAGGCAGGGACGCCGGTTACCGATTTGGCTGTTTTTACCGGTGAAGAGCTCCCAAGAAGAGCCATTCTTCCTGATCGCATGGTCTCAACCCTACCGGGTATCTTTGGTGAAAAGCGTGTATTGACGGAGCGAGCCCGGTTAGCTAATAAAGGCTTACCCATACAAAAAATCGCTGGGGTAAGTACAAGTGCGAATATGGTGCAACCTGAAGATTGGATAAATGCATTGCGTGGTTATGCTTATGATTCGCTTAATCCTGACATATTGTTGCAAGCAAAAGTGGAGGACGGACGCATCGTACTTCCTACCGGCGCAGCTTACGGAATATTAGTACTACCGGGTAGGCATGCTTTGCAGCCGAATGATCAAGCCATGAGCTTGGAAGTAGCGCGTAAACTGAAACAGCTTATCACTGAAGGTGCCAAAGTTGTACTAAGTAATAAACCACTGCGTACGCTGGGATTATCGGGTTTCCCGATGGCGGATACTGAATTGAATCGAATAACAGCACTTATCTGGGACGGCTCTTTCGAGCAAATGGAAGAAGGCGATAAATCTGTGCTCTTTAAAAAGCTCGGGAAGGGTATGATTATCAAGGCACCTTATTTGCTCTCTTCATTCAATCAATTCGGAGTGCAACCTGATGTTCATTTTAGTGAATTAGATGGCTCAGAAGCTACCGGCTTGGGCTTTAACCATCGGCGAACCGATGAAAAAGATATTTACTTTTTGACCAATCAACGAGAGCAAGATCGGAAACTGCTCGTGTCATTCCGGGTAGCGGGTAAAGTTCCGTACCTATATGATCCGGTAAGTAATATCGGGAAGCCCTTGGGCGAATGGCGTATCATAGGGGATCGCACGGAAATCCCGCTTCAATTTGCTCATAATGCTTCTTTATTTGTCCTTTTTAAGGAAGAAACCAACTTAAAAGAAGCTAAATCAGCAAGAAACTGGCCGCAGTTAAGCGAGACAAAGAAATTAATGGCCGCCTGGCATGTCGAATTCAATCCTGATTATGGCGGACCAAAAAAAGCAATTACATTAAAAGAGCTAAAAAGCTGGAGCGAGTTTGAAGATACATCGATACGGAATTATTCGGGTACGGCCCATTATCGGACGACTTTTCAATGGAAAGGAAACGCCCAGCACTCACCGGTTTGGTTACAGTTAGAAGAAGTGGCGAATATCGCTACCATTAAAGTAAACGGCGTAGATTGTGGGACACTTTGGACAGCGCCATACCGTGTTGATATTGGTAAAACGTTACGGAAAGGAGAGAACCAATTGGAGATAGCTGTAACGAATACCTGGGCGAATCGACTGATCGGTGATCAGGCATTGCCAATGGAGAAACGCATTACGCAAACAACGGCACCCTTCCGTTTAGAAGGGCAGCCTTTGTTGAAGGCTGGCCTTATTGGGACGGTGCGTTTGATGGAAGAAGAAGTTAATTAGCCAATTCATTAATTAGCTAATGTGATAATGGAAATAATGAACGATGAGTTATAAGTGAATGAGATAATGAATGAGAAGCAGTATCTTACAACGAGAGCCTAGCAGCCTACCGTAGGTAAGCTAAGGGATTTCGCTTTTAACATACAGATGAAGGTATTTATATTAAAAGACTGTTTTTTTTATTCAACTTTTCTTGATAAAAGTTGAGCAAACCGAAGAACGTAGTGATGAGTTCATGAACACCATTAAAAATAAACAAGAGTGAATAAATCAAGGCTTGTGTAGGCTACCTTGCACCTGATTGCAAAGCATCATTAGCGCGTATTGGAGCCGTTTCACTTCCTCAATCCGCTTGGATACCGTAATATGAGCAGACATGCAAATGCTTTGCTGCTCGTTGCGTCGGTATCCTCCAAGGCCGTTTATCCGATACTCGGGGGCCATATGGCTGTCCGCAAAAGCTTTCCGTTCAGCTGAAATATCGCCTAGGAAGTTTGCGGCTTGCAGGTTGAAGCACTACCATCGTAGCAAAGTTCCAAGCGATGAGTCTTTGGTTACTTTCTGCGGAAGAAAGTAACACAAATTAAAAAACCTGATTAGGAAAAACGTTCCTTTTTTTAAAAGCGAAACCGACCAACGGGAGTTCATCGAGGTAATCCCGGTAGATAAGATGAAGATCTGCCTTTGATCAATTATTATGTATGATGATATATAAAAATGCTATAAAAAGTCTTATTTGGTTAGGAGTATGTGCTACTCTTAATTTAAAAGCGCAGGAAGCCGCCTTGGTAAACACCTCTGCCAGCCCCTATGCGAAATTAAAACCTGTGGGAATGGACCAGGTACATTGGACGGAAGGTTTTTGGGCAAACCGATTCGAGGTGTGCAAAGAACGTATGGTTCCGCAACTATGGAGTGTTTATAACGATGAACATATCAGCCACGCCTATAAGAATTTTGAAATAGCTGCAGGTTTGGACACGGGGAGTCATAGTGGGCCATCTTTTCATGACGGTGATTATTATAAGATGTTGGAAGCCGTTGCGAGTCTATATGCTGTTACGAAAGATCCGGCACTGGACAAGAAAATGGACGAAGTTATCAAGACCATTGCTCTATCGCAACGGGAAGACGGTTACATTTATACATTGTCGATGATTCAGCAACGCAAAACTGGTGTAAAAAATCAATTTGAAGATCGCTTAAGTTTTGAAGCCTATAACATTGGGCATTTAATGACGGCCGCCTGCGTACATTATCGAGCTACCGGAAAACGTAATCTATTGGATGTTGCGATTAAGGCCACTGATTATCTCTATCGGTTTTACAAATCGGCTTCACCAACCTTAGCGCGAAATGCCATTTGTCCTTCTCATTATATGGGGGTAGTTGAGATGTATCGTACTTTAGGCGATAAACGATACCTGGAGCTGGCAAAACACCTAATTGATATAAAAGGCCAGATTGAGGACGGAACCGACGATAATCAGGATCGAATTCCCTTTCGGGAACAGCAAAAGGTAATGGGACACGCGGTGCGGGCAAATTACCTCTATGCCGGTGTTGCGGACGTCTATGCAGAGACAGGTGATACCAGTCTTTTTAATCAACTCCATAAAATGTGGACAGACGTCACCTCTCATAAAATGTATATAACCGGTGGTTGTGGTTCGCTATATGATGGAGTTTCGCCGGATGGCACTTCTTATGATCCCAAAGAGGTCCAGAAGATCCATCAAGCTTATGGACGAGACTACCAATTACCTAACTTCACCGCTCATAATGAAACCTGTGCCAATATCGGAAATATGCTATGGAATTGGCGGATGCTACTACTAACAGGTAACGCAAAGTTTGCTGACGTTTTAGAGTTGGCACTTTATAATAGCGTTCTATCGGGTATTAGCTTAGATGGAGAACGGTTTTTATATACAAATCCACTGGCTTACTCGGATAAATTACCCTTTAAACAGCGATGGTCGAAAGATAGAGTGCCATATATCGCATTGTCCAACTGTTGTCCGCCAAATGTAGTAAGGACCCTTGCAGAGGTACATAATTATTTTTATAGCGTTTCGGATGAGGGCATATGGATTAATCTATACGGTGGAAGTGAGTTAAAGACGTCATTGCCGAATGGGGGTACGGTTAAATTAAAACAGGAAACGGCTTATCCTTGGGATGGAGTGATCAAAGTTGTGGTAGAAGAAGCTGTTAAAGATGACTTTTCTTTGTTTTTGCGTATTCCCGGATGGGCGGACCAAGCCATGATTCAGGTAAACGGGCAGGACGTGAACAAAGTTTTGAAACCAGGCTCCTATACCATGATACGGAGAAAGTGGAAAAAAGGGGATGTTGTATTCTTGAAGATGCCCATGGAAGCTCATTTGATGCAAGCTAACCCATTGGTAGAGGAAAGCAGAAACCAAGTAGCCGTGAAACGTGGCCCTATTGTGTATTGTTTGGAATCTTCGGACTTGCCCCGAGGCAAGAGCATATTCGATGTAGCAATTCCTGCTGATATGACCTTTCAGACAGAAAACCAGTTGATTGACAACTGCCCTGTTACCTCTTTAACGGGGGAAGCAAAGGTAATCGACCAACAGCAGAATTGGGACGGTGTTCTTTACAGAAAAATAGACAAGGGCATTAAGAAAACGATACCGCTCCGATTCGTGCCTTATTTTACCTGGGGTAATAGAGGACATACAGACATGACGGTTTGGATGCCTGTTAGTTATTAGTTGTTGGTTATTAGTTATTAGTTGTTGGTTATTAGTTATTGGTTGTTAGTTATTAGGAGTGATAGTAAGACGAAATCAACATCGCACCCTATGGGTCGACTTGGCAGCTGATCGCTGATAACTGAACATAAATCTTATGTCCTTTATCTTAAGTCTTATGTCTTGATAAAAATAATTTAGTAAAATGAGAAGAGCACTTTTTATACTTTCTTTCCTCTTCATTTATGGCAGTGCTTTTGCCGAAATTAGGTTGGGAGCCATTTTTACGGATGGCATGGTACTTCAACGGCAGTCGGCCGTACCTATTTGGGGATGGGCGTCTCCTGGTACAAACGTAACGATCGAGAGTTCATGGAACCATCAAAAATATAATGTAAAGGCCAACGAGAAAGGTAAATGGCTTGTTAAGGTGCAAACACCGGACGCTGGAGGGCCCTATTCACTGGCTTTAAATGACGGTACGCCGTATACAATAAAAGACATACTAATTGGTGAAGTATGGCTATGTTCCGGTCAGTCAAATATGGAAATGCTATTAAAAGGCTTTAGAGGACAACCCATTATCGGGTCAAATGACGCAATTCTTCATTCGGCAAATAACCACCTTCGTTTATATACCGTGCCTCGATCCTCTCAGTTACAGCCTCAGGACGATAGCAAACCGTCGGTTTGGAAGGAGGCGAATCCTGAAAATGTAGCTAACTTCAGTGCTACCGCCTATTACTTCGGGCGCTTACTGCAAGAGATTCTGCAAGTGCCTGTTGGACTGATTCACAGCAGCTACGGCGGATCAACCATTGAAGCTTGGATGGATCGTGAACTGTTGCAGGATTTTAAGGAGGTTTCCTTACCAAAAGACAGTATTCCGGTAAAGAATCGGACCCCAACAACCCTTTTTAACGGGATGATTCACCCAATTGTTGGTTATACAATTAAGGGATGTATTTGGTATCAAGGTGAATCAAATTATGAAAACCCTGATCTATATGAACAGCTTTTTCCGGCCATGGTGAAGAGGTGGAGAGCTTTGTGGAATCAAGGGAATTTCCCTTTTTATTATGCGCAAATCGCACCGTATAATTATGCACAGCTGCCACCTTATCATACAGGTGGTAAATATAATTCGGCCTTTTTGCGGGATGCGCAAAGAAAATCACTGGAGAAAATACCTAATAGCGAAATGATTTCTTTAATGGATGTAGGCGAAGAAAATTGTATCCACCCTGCTAACAAAAAAGTAGGCGGAGAACGCTTTGCTTTAATTGCCTTGTCAAATGTATACGGCAAAAAAGGTTTTGCCTGGGCTTCCCCTAGCTATGAATCAATGGAGGTGCAAGGAGGACAGGCGATTGTACATTTTAAGCATGCTACCCTTGGTCTAAGCGCTTTTGGCGGTGAATTACATAATTTTGAAATAGCAGGCGAAGACAAAGTTTTTTACCCGGCGCAGGGATTGATTAAAGGCAATACCGTTATCCTAAGCTCGCCTTCCGTAGTGAAGCCGCTGGCAGTCCGTTACGCCTTTAAAGATTTTGCAAGAGGCGAACTATTTAGTACTGCCGGCTTGCCCGTTGCGTCCTTTAGAACGGATAATTGGTAAAATGGTTAAGTTGTTAAGTAGGGAAGTGGTTGAGAAGGTTATACGGAGATATTAGTCAATGTGATGATGTGATAATGGAAAGCCCTATAGCGATAGGAGCGAGCTGAAGGTGTATAGCCGATAGCTAAAAAAAATTGAAAAAATAATGCAAAGATATTTTATCCTATTCTTTTTTTTTCTTTGGAAGTTTTCCGTTGGTCAAGAGGTAGATCTAAGTTCATATAATATTATATGGAACAGCCAAAGTAACAATTCGAGCGAATCCATGCCTTGTGGGGGAGGGGATGTGGGACTGAATGTATGGACAGAGAAGGGCGACGTGCTATTTTATATTGCGCGCAGCGGAACCTTTGACGAAAACAATACGTTATTGAAATTAGGGCGCGTTAGATTGCGCTTATCTCCTAATCCATTTTATGGTGGCACCTTTAAACAGGAATTGAAGCTTCGGGAGGGGACCATATATATTGAAGCGAAGAACGAAGAGATTTCAGCAAAGATCAACTTGTGGGTGGACGTGTTTGCACCTATCGTTCATGTAGACATTGCGGCTGATAAACCTCTGCAAGTAACAGCTACTTACGAAAATTGGCGGTACCAAGATCGGGTCACAAAAGGTAAGGAAAACAATGCAAATTCCTATAAATGGGCGCCGCCTGGTGATGTTATTGCAAAAAAAGATATCGTAGGTTACGAAGGTAGTAGCGGAGTTTTATTTTATCATCGAAATAAGGAAAATACCGTTTTTGATGTAACTGTGAAACAACAAGGTCTGGATAGTGTTAAAAAGAAGTTATTCGATCCCTTGTCTGACCTGACCTTTGGTGGATTCCTGATCGGTGAAGGTATGCAACAAGCTGGTGAAACTTCAGGCAAATACCAAGATACAGATTATAAGGGGTGGCGTCTAACGACCGAAAAACCAACAAAAAAACAATCAATCAAAATTTACCTTCATACAAAACAAGAAAAATCGGTAGATACTTGGAAGAAGGAATTGTTGCTCTTAGCTAAAACGAAGAAGGATAAGGGGGCTACTGTTCATAACAAGGAATGGTGGGCGAATTTCTGGGATCGAAGTTATATCTGCATCAAGCCCGGGAGTAAAGACACCAGCGATATTGATTGGCAAATGGCCCGGAATTATCAGCTATTTAGGTATATGCTGGCTTGTAACGCTTACGGAGCATATCCGACAAAATTTAATGGCGGACTTTTTACCTATGATCCGTCGAGGATAGATACGGCAATGACCTATACCCCTGATTTCAGGAATTGGGGTGGAGGCACTCATACGGCTCAAAATCAACGTTTGGTATACTGGCCCATGCTAAAGAGCGGAGATGTCGATTTGATGAAGCCCGCATTTGACTTTTACCGTAGGATATTAAGCAATGCTGAGTTGAGAACGCAAACCTATTGGGGCCACAAGGGCGCCAGCTTTACCGAGCAAATCGAAAACTTTGGCCTGCCGAATCCGGCCGAATATGGGTGGAAGCGGCCAGTGGATTTTGATCGGGGAATGGAGTATAATGCTTGGTTGGAATATCAATGGGATACCGTATTGGAGTTCTGCATGATGATATTGGAAAGCCATCGTTATACCGGCGCTAATATTCGTCCATATATGCCTTTAATAGAAAGCTGTTTACAGTTTTTTGATGAACATTATCAATACCTAGCGAAGAAGAGAGGACGGAAGGCTCTGGATGGAGATGGACAGCTTGTGCTTTATCCCGGATCGGCTGCTGAAACCTATAAAATGGCTTACAATGCAAATTCCACCATAGCAGCTTTGAAAACCGTTACGGAGGGACTGTTGACGCTTCCTGATACATTATTGCCTTCTTCAAGAAAGGCCGAATGGAAAAAGATGCTATCCCGTATTCCTCCCTTAAGCTATAGAACGATAGATAATCGTATCTTACTGGCGCCGGCAAAACTGTGGGAACGGGTAAATAATGTCGAATCACCTCAATTATACCCTGTTTTTCCCTGGGGACTCTATGGGGTTGGGAAGCCGGGCTTAGATACGGCCCGTAATACCTATCAATTCGATCGGGATGCGTTGAAATTTAGAAGTCATATTGGCTGGAAGCAGGATAACATATTCGCTGCCCGTTTAGGGTTAACAGATGAAGCTTTACGGTTAAATCGATTAAAATTAAGCAATGCACCTCGTCGATTTCCTGCGTTCTGGGGGCCGGGTTTTGATTGGGTGCCGGACCATAATTGGGGCGGCTCGGGTATGATCGGTTTGCAGGAAATGTTGTTGCAAACCGTAGGAGATAAAATCTATGTGCTTCCGTCGTGGCCGTTGGACTGCGATGTAGCTTTCAAACTGCATGCTCCTAAGCAGACGACCGTTGAGGTGGAGGTGAAGAATGGGAAAGTTAAAAAGCTAATCGTTAAGCCGGCAAGCCGAAGAAATGATGTTATTTTACCCGAATCTACTAATATCTTGGAATCCTCAAACAATATCAATGAAGTTACGGTGTTTTTTCTGCTCCAGGAAAGTATATTCACAAAAAAAGCCCTACTGTAAGGTAGGGCTCTTCTTTGTTCTTAGGAGGACGTTATTCTGCTACAACCACAAAAGGAACTTGTACTTTAACTTCCTTGTGTAAGTTTAAATTAGCAGTATATTCGCCAAGCTCTTTTGGCTCTACATCAAAAGTGATACGACGGCGATCAACTTCAAAACCTTCTTTTTTCAAAGCATCAGCGATTTGAATCGTGTTAACCGAACCGAAGATCTTGCCGGTTTCTCCAGCTTTAGCGCCTATTGTTAATTTAACAGACTCTAATTTAGCTGCAAGATCGGTAGCATCCTTCTTGATTTTTTCTTGTTTAAATTGCGCTTGTTTAATGTTTTCTGCAAGCACTTTCTTGGCTGAAGGAGTAGCTAAAATCGCTAAACCTTGAGGAATTAAGTAGTTACGACCATAACCATTTTTTACGGTTACGATATCATCCTTCTCGCCAAGCTTCTTAATATCTTGTTTTAAAATAATTTCCATGTCGTTCTTACCTCCAGATTATTTTAATGAATCAGTTACATAAGGTAATAAACCAATATGGCGTGCACGTTTCACAGCCTGTGCCACTTTACGTTGGAATTTTAAAGAAGTTCCTGTTAGGCGGCGAGGTAAAATCTTACCTTGATCATTTACAAACTTCAATAAAAAGTTTGCGTCTTTATAATCGATATATTTAATACCGTTCTTTTTGAAACGGCAATACTTCTTACGGTTATCCTCTACTTTAGGGGCAGTAACGTATTGAATTTGCTCTTTTGCCATTATTTTGCTACCTCCTCAGTTTTCGTTTCAGGTTTCTTGTTAAAAGCACCGCTGCGCTTTTTCTCGTTATAAGCAATTGCATGCTTATCTAACGAAATGGTAAGGAACCGCATAACACGTTCATCACGTTTGTACTCAAGTTCCAGTTTGCTGATTAATTCACCTGGAGCCTTGAATTCTGTTAGGTGATAGAACCCTGTTGTTTTTTTCTCAATAGGGTACGCTAATTTTTTCAAACCCCAATTATCCTCGTGGATAATTTCGGCTCCGTTTTCAGTAAGAATGTTTTTGAATTTGGCAATTACCTCTTTCGCAACCTCTTCTGATAACAACGGGGTAAGAATTACTACGGTTTCGTATTGTTGCATTTTGTTAAAAAGTTTGTTATTATAATGTCCGCACAAAGCGGAGCGCAAAGATAGGTATATGTTTTTAGAATTGCAAGCTTTGTTTCGCTTGTTGTTAAGTAGTTAAGTGGGGAAATAGTTAAGTAGGAGAGTATTTGATGATCCAACAGAAACATAACAACTCAACGGCTCGACTACTTTTACTTCTCAACTAACAAAAGCCGATTGGCTAATTCCGGCAAAATCCGTACCTTCGTGCCGATGGATAATTTTATTGTTTCTGCGCGTAAATATCGGCCTTCAACCTTTGAAACGGTAGTGGGACAGCAGCACATTACCGGAACGCTTAAGAATGCCATTAAGAACAGTCAGTTAGCACAGGCCTTTCTCTTTTGCGGTCCACGTGGGGTGGGGAAAACGACTTGTGCACGCATTTTAGCAAAAACAATTAATTGTCAACATTTAAGTTCGGAAATAGAAGCTTGTGGTACCTGCGACTCCTGTAAGTCATTTCAAAACGGCAATTCCTTTAGTATTCACGAACTGGATGCAGCTTCTAATAACTCTGTTGATGATATAAGAAGTCTGATTGAACAGGTTAGAATTCCCCCGCAGACCGGTAAGTATAAAATTTATATTATCGATGAGGTGCACATGCTTTCAACGCAGGCCTTCAACGCTTTCTTGAAAACATTGGAGGAACCTCCCGCTTATGCTATTTTCATTCTGGCGACTACTGAGAAGCATAAAATATTGCCTACGATTTTATCTCGTTGCCAGATTTTCGACTTTAACCGGATTAAAGTTGAACATATTGCCGGTCACCTGGCAAACATAGCGAATAAAGAAGGCGTTGCTTATGACCAGGACGGATTGCATCTCATTGCACAAAAAGCAGATGGGGGACTTCGGGATGCCTTATCCATGTTTGATCAGATTGTTAGCTTTTCCAATAAGAACGTTAGCTATCAAGCAGTTATTGATAACCTGAATATCTTAGATTATGACTATTATTTTAAGCTAACCGATGCGATCTTTTCCGAAAATTCGGTGAATGCACTATTGGTTTTTGATGAGGTACTGTCCAATGGTTTTGATGGCAGCCATTTTATTTCGGGTTTAGCGTCTCACTTTAGAAACCTTTTAGTAGGAAAGGACGCCAGTACACTTAAATTATTGGAAGTAAGTGAAAATATTCGTCAACGCTATTTAGAGCAGGCACAACAAGCGGAGGTGGGCCTGTTGCTTTCGGCTTTAAATATCGCCAATCAATGCGAAATAAATTATCGAACGAGCAAAAACCAGCGACTGCAAGTAGAACTCGCTCTGTTAAAAATGTGCCACATCCGATCGGCCATTCAGTTTAATAAGCAAGCAATCGAAATGAATAACCGGCCTGAGTCGGTAAAAAAAAAACCTGATACTTTAGCAGTTAACGTGGTTTCAGCCCCTCCTCCTGTGACGGCGACGCCAAAGGAGCCGATGAAACCCACGTCTCCGGCAGCTATCCATCAAGACTCTTCGCCGAAATTGCAGGAGTCCACAGCCTCGGGAAAACTGAAGATTCCTAGTTTTAAGGATATCAAATTATCGTCCTCGATTCCCAGCTTAAGTGACGTTTTTAAAGATAAAAAGGAAACGGATCCTAACGCTGATCCCGAATATATAACGGGATCGGACCAACAGCACTTTACCTATGACGATTTTTTAAAGGTTTGGCATGCTTTTGCAGATAAAGCGAAGGCCGAAAGCAAGATTACGCTTTTTACCTTAATGACCGCTAATCCTCCTAAACTCAGGGATGATTTCAAGGTAGAGGTAATCGTAGAAAATGCCATTCAGGAAAATTTATTGTCCATATCTAAAATTGATATGCTAAATGAATTACGGGTCAGATTGAAAAATTTTTCTATAGACCTGATTCCCGTACAAGCCGAATCGAATGTCGTACGTAAACCTTATACCAATCAAGAGAAGTATCAGGCAATGGTCGCTAAAAATCCTTTAGTGGATAAATTAAGACAAGAATTCAACCTGGGGTTTGAATAAGTTATTAGCCGTGAGGCCTGAGCTATTGGCTGTTGCATTTATTTATATTAATTGCTACACCTAAAGGCTAAAGCCCCTATAAGCAGTCCTAATCTCGTTTTGGATAACCCTCTTCATCTAAATCATCTCTTTCATCTTCAGGTGTTTCTGCTAATTTTTCATCCTCTTTACTTAAGCGTGTGATCCGTCCATTGTCGATATGCATACCTAACTCTTCGACATCAGTTTCTAACGATTTGTCGGGGTCGTATTCATCGCCTACATACTGATTAGCTTCATCCCAATCCGAATTGTCATCTTCCCCCTGCGGCGCAGTAGTATCATAAGGATCTTCATGTTGATACTCTCTTTCTTCGTTCGGATAGTCCTTCGTGTCGGGATCAATATCGTACTCAAAGCTATCTTCCCGCTCATTATAACGTAAATTTTCTATATTACCACGATCGGCCTGATCATTTGGAATCTCTTCGTTCTTTTGAATATTCGGTTTATCCTTATTCATAATGCTTTTTCTTAAGTTCGTATTCTTCCTATGGAACAGTTGATTTTAAAATAGGTTTGTTAAAATGTGTTTAATCCGAAGCTGTATCTTTGTTTATGCTTAATCGATGTGTAATCACATTTTTTTTCTTTATCGGTTTATCCGGAATATTGTTTTCGGTTCAGGCACAGCAGCCGGTTTTACTAACAGATAGCCTACATCAACATATGTTCACTTTTGGAGAACTCAAATCCATGGTAGATACGACAGATAGGTTAACATTCGAGCAGATTCAGCAAGCTCGCGGCGCGTCGTTATTTAAGACCAATAAAAGCAGCACTCCTCAGAATACAGAAACCAACAAATACTATTGGTATAAATTACGCATTGATCACCGGGATACGCGGGAAAAGTTGTTTGTTCTAGAATTCTTTGACCAAACTATTGATGAGATTGAAGCTTATATTCCCACCCGGCAAGGTAGATATGCACAGGTCGTATTGGGTGATCAGTTAACGTTTTCTGCCCGTCCTTTTAGGCACAAAAACTTTGTGATTCCTTTGTATAACGAATTACAGGGAACGCATGACTACTACTTCCGTATTAAATCATCTCAGGTAGCAGATGTTATCATCGTCCTTCGTTCCATTGATTATTTTATAGGATATGCCTTGGGAGAGTATTTTAGTTTCGGTATTTTCTACGGCATGATCTTTATATTCTGTTTTTATAATATGGTTATGTTCTTCGCCGTAAGACAGAGAGCCTATCTTTACTACGTTTGTTACCTGTTATGTGTTGCCCTATTTGAAATGTGTACAGACGGTATCGCCTATCATTATCTATGGCCCCGTCTGTCAAACTGGAATCAATTTGCTTTTGGGATTGTTCTATGTTTGATGAGCATATTCGCCTTATTATTTACACAGCGTTTATTGCTGCTGCACCGAAAGGCCCCTCGCTTGCATTTTTTTATTTCTGTTGTTATTGCTGCCAGATTATTGTTCTTTGCTTATTGCTTGCTTTTTGATAAAAGTCTTTTCAATTATAAATTTCTGGAAGCTGTGCCACTTCTTGTCGCGTTTGGTTCAGGAATTTATATATGGACGACAGGCTATCGCCCTGCTCGATATTTTGTTATTGGCTATGGCTTCCTATTCTTCGGCTATCTCGTAAAGTTTCTCATTATGTTAGGGTTCACTTGGCTGAATTTTGGGATCATTTCCTATTATATATTAAGCTTCTGTTTTATTATGGAAATGACCTTTTTGTCATTAGCCGTGGGTGACCGCGTGCGTGTGCTTAAATACAGTCGCGATCGCGCGCAACAGCGCATCATCAAACAAATGAAAATTAATCAGGAGCTTAAAGATAATATTAACCGAGAGCTGGAAGCAAAAGTGACGGAGCGCACCAAAGAACTTATGGAAAAGTCCTCGATTATAGAGCAGCAAAACGAAGCGCTTTTTTCAGCCAATCATACCCTTCAGGAGCAGCGTGATGAAATAGCACGGATCAATGCGCTGCTTAATAAAGATAATGAAGAACTGAAAGAAAATGTAGAACAGGTTACTCGTGCGCGTGTGCTATCAACAGGTGTTCGGTTTGAGGAATTCAGTAAACTCTATCCCGATCAGGAGAGCTGCCTGAAATTTTTAGCAGAGCTTAAATGGAGGGAAGGTTATGAATGTAAGAAATGTGCAACCACCACTTATTATCCTGGGCATTTACCTTATAGCAGGCGTTGTTCGAACTGTGGCTACGAAGAGTCGGCGACGGCCCATACGCTCCTGCAAAATATACGTATACCTATTAACAAATCTTTCTACCTTATCTATTTAATCTACTCTACCAAAGGAAAAATATCCTCACACAAGTTATCAGATATCTTATCGATTAGGCAGAGCACCTGCTGGGCATACAGTAAAAAAATTAAGCAGCAAATAGAAGAGAAAAAACTAACTTTTCGGAAATTGGGCGATAAAGGATGGAGTGAATTGCTTTTTTAGCCTTAGTAAAAGTAGATTATGGGTGCTAATAAATTAAAAAATCGACGGTGTTAAAGCGTATCATAGTGTATTTAGTACACATGCTTCTATTTTAAAGGAAGGTGCTGAAACACAAGCATTGCGACCCGCTTTATATTCCGGTATTTAAGCGTATCAATTAATTTGTAATTATCTATATATCAGTCATTTACATATAAAAATATTTGTTTTTTTCCTGTTTTACCATCTATATTTGTCCCGGAATAAATAGCCGGCTAACAAGTAAACAATTTTAATTACACCAATTTATTAAACTATGTCGAGGAAGCTTTTACTAATGATTTTCCTATTTTTCATCTGCATCTCAAGTTACGGGCAAGGGACCACTGTGAGAGGCGTGGTGAAGGATATATCCGGAGATGCCCTGCCCGGTGTATCTGTTAAGGTGAAAGGAGGGACAGGGGGTACCACTACCGATGGAAATGGGCAATTTACGCTAAAGACACCAGACAATGCGGTATTGATTTTCTCTTATATCGGTTATCAGGTAAAGGAAGAAGCCGTACAGGGAAGCAGTACACTTGAAATTACACTATTGCCCTCCAATCAAGAGCTAGATGAAGTAGTAGTTGTAGGTTATGGCACGCAACGTAAAGGAGATATCACGGGGGCTGTAGGTGTCGTCTCACAAGAAGCTTTTGAGTCTAGACCTAACACCCAATTTGGAAGTATCTTGCAAGGTAAAACGGCAGGGGTGCAAGTATCCTCCCCCGGCGGTAAACCTAATGCGGGGTTGAACATTCGTATCCGTGGAACGAGTTCCATTACCTCCAGCAGCGACCCACTGTATGTAGTAGATGGCGTACCGATAGCCGATACACGTTCGATTAATCCCGCTGATATCGAAAGTATGTCTATTTTGAAGGATGCCGCATCGGCTGCTATTTACGGTGCGCAGGGAGCAAACGGCGTTGTACTTATCACCACAAAGAAAGGCAAGGAGGGGAAGACTCGTGTTGACCTAAATGCCTATGCCGGGTTTTCTTCCGTATGGCGTAAACTCGATGTGCTAAATGCGAGTCAATATCGGGAGTTGATGACAGCGTTAGGAAGAAACACGGATTGGGATCGATACACAGCCAACACGAACTGGCAAGATGAAGTTTTTCAACAAGGGGCATCCCAGAATTATCAATTAGCATTTTCGGGGAAAAGCAATAAAACAACTTATTACTTATCCGGCGGTTGGACCAAGCAAAAGGGAGCTGTGAGAAGCGCCGAAATGGATCGTTATAACTTTAAGGTAAATTTGCAACAAGAAGTAAATAGTTGGCTGACGTTAGGTACCAACTTAGGTTATACGCGTTACCATGATGTAGATGTGGCCGACAATCAAGCAGTTAATCAAGGAGGGGTCATTATGGGGATTTTATCTACACCTCCCAATATTGGAATTTACAATCCTAACGGTACCTTCACCAGTAACCCCTTTCAGGATTGGGAAAACCCCCTTGCATTTACAGATGGATCTGAACGGGGTTATAGAAATCAACGGGTCATAGGAAATGCCTATGCAGAAATCACTTTTCTTCCCGGATTAAAGTTCCGCAGTAATTTTGGTATTGATGCAGGAAGTGGTGTATATGAATATTTCCTGGATCCGATCCGTACAAGCTATGGTCGTGCGCAGGAAGGTATTGGACGTTACAATACCGATCAACGTAATTACTGGATTGCTGACAACACCTTAACTTATAACAAACAGCTTGAAAAACACAATTTCGGTGCTTTACTGGGGATGGTGGCACAAAAAACCCAGTGGGAAAACAGTGAAACCGAACGTACCGGTTTTTCCGGTACATCGATTACGACACCCAATGCAGGCTCCGTGATACGGATAGCAAATGTGTCGAAAAGGGAAAAAGCAAATGTTTCCGTTATCGGGAGAGTTAACTACGATTTTGATGGTAAGTATCTGTTTACCGCAAACTTTCGTGCAGACAATAGCTCCAATTTCGGTTCGGAAAACAAATGGGGTTACTTTCCATCGTTTTCTGCCGGATGGCGTTTGTCAAAGGAAAATTTCTTAAATGAAGTTTCCTGGTTGGATGATTTAAAGTTGCGCGCAGGTTGGGGAATTGTTGGAAATGATAATGTAGGTGAATATGCTTATTGGGGGCGCGTAGCTAGTGATGCTAATTATCCCTTTGGAGGTGTTATATCCCCGGGAACCCGGCCATCTACTTTACAAAATGATAATTTGAAATGGGAGGAGACGAAGCAAACAAATATTGGCCTTGACATCAGTGTATTTAATGCTCGGTTAAATTTCAGTGCCGATGCCTATTTAAAGAAGACGAGCGACTTATTACTGAACGTTCCTGTACCTCGAGCAACGGGTTTTGATTATGTCTTACAAAATGCGGGAGCATTGGAAAATAAGGGTTTAGAATTTCAGGTAAATTCCCGAAACTTAGCGGGGGCGCTCAAATGGGAAACCGATTTAAATATTTCATTGAACCGTAACAAAGTAAGCGATTTGGCAGGTACCACTATTTTCGGTGCCAATATATCCGGAAGGGGAGATTTGAGTTATACTACCGTAGGCAACCCCATCGGCATGTTTTATGGTTATGTGTTCACAGGAGTAGATCCGCAGACGGGAGATGCTCTATATTTAAGAAACGACGGAACAAGCTCCAACAATCCATCCCCGGATGATCGCCGAATTATTGGAAATCCTAACCCAGATTTCATTTATGGACTAACCAACACCTTTGGATACAAGAACTTTGGATTCAGTATTTTTCTACAGGGAAGCCAAGGCAACGATATTTACAATGGTACGCGGGTAGAAACGGAAGGAATGATTGATGCTAAGAACCAAACGACGGCGGTGCTCGATCGTTGGACCAGTCCGGGGCAGCTTACCAATGTTCCGCGAGCTGTACCGGATAATACCAATAATTCACGGAACTCCACTCGTTTTGTTGAAAATGGTTCGTATCTGCGCGTAAAATCAGTAACCTTAAGCTACAATTTGCCGGAAACATTATTGAGTAGGTTGAAACTAAGCAACGTAAAAGTATATGTAACGGGCGAAAACCTATTTACCGTTACAAATTATAAGGGCTTTGATCCGGAAGTTAATGCTTTCACTAATACCAATGATGCTACGCAGAACAAAAACACTTTTGTGGGAATCGACTACGGAACGTACCCGCAAACGCGTAACTTAATCTTTGGCTTGAATGTTTCATTTTAAAGAAGATAGATATGACACGACATATAATAAGAGGTATGGTCGTTTGCCTTGTTGCGACAACCATTATTTCCTGTAATAAATTTACCGATTTAACGCCGATTTCTGAGGCCACTAATGAAAATGCTTATACCACAGCAAAGGAAGCAGAAGCAGCATTGACAGGAGCTTATGACGCGCTGCAGCAGGAATACTATGTTTGGGACAACATTATATTCAGCGATGTAATATCCGACAATTACTACGCAGGGGGAGATAACCCTGAGATTTTTGCTGTTGATAAATTACAAATTGTTCCTACAAATGGTCGCTTATTCACCAATTGGGGGCAGCTGTACGGAGGGATCGCCCGGGCAAATACCGTATTGGAAAAGGTGCCGGGTATTTCCGATCCGCAGTTGGACGAAAGCGGAAGACGGGATCAGATCCTGGGAGAGGCTTATTTTCTTAGAGCCTTTCATTATTTTAATTTAGTGAAACTTTTCGGTGGCGTGCCCTTGATCTTGGTGCCTGTGGAGGCGAGCAAAACAGAAGAATATATCATTTCCAAATCAACTGAAAGCCAGGTGTATGATCAAATTATTGCTGACCTGGAACAAGCAGTGGCTTTGCTGCCGGATACTTTTTCCGATGAAAGCAGTATCAATAAGGCTCGGGCAACAAAAGGTGCCGCAAATGCTTTATTGGCGAAAGTGCACGCCCAGAGACCAGATCGCGACTATAACCGCGTGTTAAGCTATTGCGATGCCGTAATAAACAGTCCGGCCAATTATCAATTGTTGGCCAATTTTTCGGAATTATTTGATGGGGCGCATTACAATAATGCCGAGTCGATTTTGGAAGTGCAATATGTTGGCGCTCCCGAGGGTAATTTTGGTCCGCAGATGTTATTGCCACCGTCATTGAGTGGGGATACCTGGCGAAAATTTGTAACTCCGTCCCATGATTTGGTAAATGCTTTCGATAGCGAGGCAGATGTGGTACGGAAAAATAGCAGCATTTTATTTGAAAAAGTAAATTGGTTGGATGAGTTCTGGGGAAATCGGGCCGATAGTGAAGTTCCTTTTGCCTATAAGTGGAAAAATGCGAGCGGTTGGGCCAGTTCCAATAGGCAGTATTTACTTCGTTTAGGGGATATTATTTTGCTGAAAGCAGAAGCTCTAAATGAATTGGGTAGAACGGCGGAAGCAAGGGAAATTTTAAATCAAATCCGACAGAGAGCAAAGATCAGTCCCTCCGAAGCCAACAGTCAATCAGCTCTACGAGCGGCCATCTTGAAAGAAAGAAGGCTGGAACTTTGTCAAGAAGCACAACGATGGGATGATTTAAAGCGCGCCGGTTTGGCGGTGGATGTAATGAATGAGCTGAATGAAATCGACTTACGCACCAATCAGCCAGTGGATTATAATATGACGACGGAGAAATTGCTGTTGCCAATGCCGCAACAGGAATTAGACCGAAATGGGCAATTGACGCAAAATCCGGGATACTAATTATGGTAGATATGCAGTTTGGGAAACTATATATGGCAATATTGGCCTTGATTATCTTTCTGTCTTGTAAACAAGGTCTTTCAAAGAAAGAGCGTAGCGAAGCACAAGCAAGCGATACCGGCAGCGAGATTACTTCTTATTTAACCAGAGGAGACCGTTCGGCTTTATTGCAAAAATCTTCGCTGTCTTTTGGCGGAAGTAAAGCCTCGAAAAATATCGTGGTAAACACGTTGGAAACTTATCAGGAGATTGATGGATTTGGATATACATTGACGGGGGGAAGTGCCGATCTTATCGCTTCTTTGTCGAACACCAAGCAGGATAGCTTGCTGGAAGAGCTTTTTGCTGATAAGGAGCAATCAATCCGAGTGAACTATCTCCGTATAAGCATTGGAGCATCTGATTTAAGTGCCACTACATTTACTTACGATGAAATGCCACCGGGTAAAACCGATCCGGACTTGAACTATTTTTCGATCGCCAAGGAAAAGGAGACGTTGATTCCGGTCCTGAAGAAGATACTGGCCATCAATCCTGATCTTAAAATACTGGGCTCCCCTTGGACGGCTCCTACATGGATGAAAACAAATGGAGCTTTTAAAGGTGGAAGCCTGAAAAAGGAGTACTACGCAAGTTATGCGCAGTATTTTGTTAAGTATATAAAGGAGATGGAAAAGGAAGGTATTACAATTGATGCGATTACCATTCAGAACGAACCCTTGCACCCGGGGAACACACCGAGTATGTACATGGAAGCAAAGGATCAAGCCGATTTTATTAAAACGGCTTTAGGTCCTGCTTTTGAATCTGCGGGCATAAAAACCAAAATAATCGTATATGATCATAATGCAGATCGGCCCGACTACCCGCTGGAAATTTATGCAGATAAAGATGCAGCAAAATATGTAGATGGAGCTGCCTTCCATTTGTACGGTGGCAAAATTGAAGCATTGTCGAAAGTGCATGAGGCTTTTCCTGATAAAAGTCTCTACTTTACCGAACAATGGGTGGGCGGTCCTGGCAATTTTCCGGAAGATTTGAAGTGGCATGTGTCTACGCTTGTTATAGGTGCTACGCGTAATTGGAGCAGGAATGTACTTGAATGGAATCTGGCAGCTGATGCCTCTTATAACCCGCATACACCCGACGGTGGTTGTACCAGCTGCCTAGGGGCTTTAACCATAGATGACGACCGCGTAAGTCGTAATGTGGCTTATTACATTATAGGTCATGTCTCCAAGTTCGTTCCAACGGGATCCAAGCGTATAGCCTCTACATGGATGGATAGTTTACCCAATGTGGCCTTCTTAACTCCTGAGGGAAAAAGGGTGTTGATTGTTGTCAATGTGGAAAGCGAGGAACAAGGCTTCACATTTGAAGAATCGGAACGAAATGTACCGGTTGTCCTGCCAGGTGGATCGGTTGCCACCTTCGTTTGGTAAAAAGGATTTCGGTTTACGTTTTATCGAAAAGTTTGCTTTTCATGCTACTTTTGAGTTATTTTACCGTTTGTTAGATGATGCTTTGCCTCATCCTGTTAAAAAATCAAATAACTATAGATGAAACTTAACAAAATTGCTTTTATTGTTGCATTAGGAGCAGCTACGTTTTTCGTAAGTTGTAAAAGTAAAAAGCTGATTGTGAACGATGGTGCCGAAGTTGTCAATACAGGTGGTACGCCAGATCATATTGAAGGCGGTACCGTTTCCAGAACAGACGAAGGGGTGGTCCTTACTTTTGAATCCGATGTACTGTTTGCCACGAACTCTTCTTATCTGTCGGAAAAGGCGAAAGTAACAATGAAGAACATGGTGGCCTACATTAATAAGAATTACCCGAATGCACAAATTCAGATCAATGGCCATACCGACTCGACAGGTGAAGCGGATTATAACCAATGGTTATCCGAGAAACGTGCAGCATCGGTTAAGAACTATGCGGTATCCATAGGGCTTAATGGAAGCAACATCAAAACAAAAGGATATGGTAAAAGTAAACCGGTAGCAACGAACAGTACTGCAGATGGTAGGCAAAAAAATAGAAGGGTAGAGGTGATTATATTGAAATAGCTTTTAGCCTTTAGCGATTAGGGGTTAGTCTTTTGAAATGAAGTGCTAAAACTAATCGCTAACAGCTAAGGACTTCTAAAGTTCATTCGCTCTGGCTGTTATCTCTGCGATATCCAATACCTGCACTTCCTGCTCCTTATTGTAGTTTTTAACACCATCTTTGAGCATTGTCATACAGAAGGGGCATGCTGCTGCTATGATATGTGGATCGGTTTGCAGCGCTTCATCAATCCGTTCGATATTAATATCCTTTCTTCCTTTTTCGGGCTCTTTAAACATTTGGGCACCGCCGGCACCACAGCATAGTCCATTGCTTTTACATCGTTTCATCTCTACAAGCTGTGCATCAAGTACTTCGAGTGCTTTTCGAGGAGCCTCATATACGTTGTTTCCGCGACCTAAATAGCAAGGGTCATGAAAAGTTATTCTTTTACCCTTGAATGGTTTTCCCTCCGTTTGCTTGAGTTTTCCCTCATCAATTAATTGTTGGATCAATTGGCTGTGATGAACCACTTCATATTGTCCGCCTAATGCAGGGTATTCATTTTTCAGCGTATTGAAGCAGTGCGGGCAAGCGGTTACGATCTTCTTTATCTCATACGTGTTTAATGTTTGGATATTCATTTGAGCCTGCATTTGAAATAGGAATTCATTGCCAGCCCGTTTAGCCGGGTCTCCGGTACAACCTTCTTCGGTTCCTAGTATGGCAAATTTAAGGCCCACATGATTCAAGATCTTACAAATGTCACGAGTGATGTGTTGAGCACGCTCGTCAAAGCTACCTGCACAACCTACCCAAAATAGTATTTCCGGATTTTCCCCCTTGGCTGCCATTTCGGCCATAGTAGGGATATGTAGCGTGTTATCCATTATTTTTATTTAAGTATCATGACTAAGTGTAAAGGATGTGCGTCCTCTTGATATATATTTATGCCTTGTATTTTCGATAACTAAAGGCCTTCTCTCCAGTTTACGCGATCAGCTTGTGCATATTTCCATGGAGCTCCGTTATTTTCAACATTAGCAAACATTGTATTCAAGCTGGATGGTGCCAGTGATTCTTCCATGACAATATATCGTCTCATATCCATAATAATTTCCAAGGGATTAATATTAACAGGGCAAGCTTCTGTGCAGGCGTTGCAGCTTGTGCAAGCCCAAAGTTCTTCCCGCGAAATATAATTATCTAATAGCGATTTCCCATCCTCTGTAAATGAGCCGTTTTTATCTATTTGTTTTCCGACTTCTACCATACGGTCCCGAGTATCCATCATGATTTTCCGCGGTGAAAGTAATTTTCCGGTGATGTTCGCCGGGCATACTGAGGTACAACGACCGCATTCGGTACAAGTATACGCATCCAGTAAATTTTTCCAGGTGAGATCCGTAATGTCTTTTACACCAAAGCGTGCAGGTTGATCACTTACCGGCGGCGCATAGGAAGGATCGAGCATCGCTTTAACTTCGTGCGTCACAGCGTCCATATTTGTAAATTGACCCTTCGGTTTTAGGTTGGAAAAGTAAGTATTCGGGAAGGCCAATACAATATGTAAATGCTTTGAATAGGGAAGATAATTCAAGAAAACCAATACACCCACGATGTGAAACCACCAGCAACTGCGCTCAATGACCCGAAGCGAATCCGGATTTTCAGGCAATAAAGGAAGCAGCAGAGAACTCATCGGGAAAGAGCCGGTGATCGATGTGCTATGAATTTGCAATTGCAATTTATAATCAGCGGCATTCATAGACAAGAATGCCGTCATTAAAGCTATCTCTGCAAGCAAAATAAGATTGGCATCGGTTCTTGGCCAACGGGTCATCTCCACTCCGAAGAAACGTTTTACATGTATAATGTTTCTTCGGATTAAGAAGATCACGCAGCCGAGTAGTACAGAGAGAGCCAACCACTCGAAGCATGCTATCAGTAAATTGTACAGAGCGCCCAAACCGGAAAAAGCACGATGGGTGCCCGCTAAGCCGTCAATAACGATCTCCAACATTTCTATATTGATGATGATAAAACCTAAGTAAACAAAAAGATGCAATACGAAGGGAATGGGGCGCTTGGCCATTTTGCTTTGGCCGAAGGCAACACGAAGCATGGTTCGCCATCGCACACCAGGCTGATCACTCCTATCTGTCGGTTTTCCTAACTTGATATTCCGGATAATCTTGCGCGCGTTATAAGTTACTAAAGCAATTGCCGTCAATAAAATGATCGCAAAGATAATTTGGCCTATCATAACAATATGGTTTTTTACGAAGTTACATAAAACTATTTATTATGCTTGCATAATAAATAAAATTTAGAAAAGATTTAAATTGCCAGATATGATGCTAAAGGTGTTGCTTAGTACGCGATAAAAGAGGTCATGATTTTTTAAAACCACTCATGCAATACGGTACGATTTTGTAAAAAAACCAGGTACATGTCATGTTTTTTGCCTTTTTTATTTATTTTCCTCAAGTAATTCATTCGATTATGGTTAAAAGACTACTCCTGCTTAAATTATCTGTTTTTATCAGCTGTGCGGTAACGGCGCAGCAGTCTACCGAATCTATTCAGGTTACAGATATGCTTAACATACAACGTATCAATCAGCTTGAAATTTCGCCAGATAAAAAACTGATCCTGTTTAATGTTCAAAAAATAAAGGGGCGAGAAAGTGACGTAGATAATTATGAATATGATAACCAGCTTTGGATGGCGAACAGGGAAGAACAATATAAGCTAAGGCAACTTACCTATAGTGAGCAGAATCCAAGTCAGCCTTCTTTCAGCCCGAAGGGAAGCGATATTCTTTTTGTTAGGACGATAAAAGGTAAACCGCAGCTGTTTTTAATGTCGTTATCCGGAGGAGAGCCGATGCAGCTTACCGATTTTAAATATGGTGCAAGCTCACCAAAATGGAGCCCTGACGGAAAGAAAATAGTATTTAGTGCCACCTTGAAATTGGAAGAGCTCCTGCAGGATTCGCTATTAAATCCGAAGCAACAATTGCCTTTATGGTTGAGTGAAAAACCCGGTTATCGAGATAATCATTATCTCGGAAAGTCGGATGCAAAAGCTAATCCAAATGGAAATCTTGCAGAAGTCAGGGCCTATCTGGCTCAGAATGAAAGGGAATATAAGGCAAAAGTAATCAATAAGCTACAGTTTCAGGGAGAAGCTGCTACCTCGAGTGAAATGCGCTTTACCCATTTATTCGTCATTGCGGTTTCAGATGGTGCACCGCAGACCGCGCCAAGGGCAATCACGACGGGTTTTAACAGTTATAGTGATCCTTATTTTTGCAACAACGACCAAATCGTCGTTAATGGGAGGCTTTCGGATACAATATTTCCGGATCGTGCATTAGAAAGCGCTGTCTATAAAATAAGCTTGAGTAGTCCTCTTCCTCAAAAAATATTGGGAAAAAAAGAGCTGTCTTATAGAATCAACACGGTATCTCCATTCGGGAGCTATCTGATATATAGCGAATCCATGGTCGCTACACCGAATGTACCAAGTGTGCATGTGATGGATTTAACGGAATCTAAACACTTGTATCCAATTGACTTGGATCGAAATATGGGAAACTTCAAATGGGCTGAAAAAGAAGATCAGGTTTATTTTACCGCTCAAAGCAACGGAGGGATTCCACTTTATCGATTTTCATTAAGGGGAGCCAAGCTGGAGAAATTATCGAGTGAACATGTAGGAATTGAAGACTACGTGATTGGAAAAAAAGTATTAGTTTATACCAAGACGAGTGTAAACAACCCGTGCGAACTGGAAATAGCCGATATGGATATGAAGCAAACCCAGAGAATCAGTTCTTTCAATGCAAGCTGGTTGAAGAACAGGAAACTCAGTTTGCCGGAAAAGCATGTTTTCAAGAACGAGGAGGGAATGGAAGTGGAGTATTGGGTAATGAAGCCCATTGGTTTTCAAGAGGGGAAGAAATATCCTTTATTGCTGGAGATTCATGGTGGACCGAGTGCCATGTGGGGACCGGGCGAGAATAGTATGTGGCATGAATATCAGTTTTTCTGTGCAAAAGGTTATGGTATTGTCTATTGTAATCCGCGAGGATCGGGAGGGTATGGTGAAAGGTTCCTTCGGGCAAATATGGATAATTGGGGAAAGGGACCTGCCAAAGATGTTTTGGAGGCTTTGGATCGAACAGTAGCGGAAGGTTGGGCTGATACGAGTAGACTGTTGCTGACAGGCGGTTCTTATGCCGGTTATCTGGTAAGTTGGATTATTGGGCACGACCAACGTTTTAAGGCAGCGTGTAGTCAACGAGGTGTGTATGATCTAAAGACCTTTTTTGGAGAAGGAAACGCGTGGCGGCTGGTGCCGAACTATTTCGGTGGTTATCCTTGGGAAGAGAAAACCAGACAAACGATCGAACGGGAATCGCCTATTAATTATGTGTCAAATATAAAAACTCCGTATATCATCTTTCACGGTGAGAATGATCTACGTACGGGTGTTATACAGAGCGAAATGCTATATAAAAGCTTAAAGATATTAGGAAGGCCGGTTGAATATGTGAGGCATCCCGGTGCTACCCACGAAATTACACGTAGTGGAGATAATAGGCAACGTATAGACCAGATGTTGCGTACTTACGAGTTTTTTGAGCGTTTTATTAACTGATTTTGTCCTTAGCTTTACCGCCCTCAGACGACATAGTAAAAAAGAGGGCGGTAAAGCTAAGGATTTTATATAACCAGGATGGTTTGTAAAAATAATTTTTGAAAGAATAGGCCGTACAATTGTTCTAAATTTATTATATTAAATTCAGCTTTGGAAAAAATAACGCCACCTTGGCAAAGGTAGAGAGATGAATGGTGACAAACAATCCCTGTTTTTCGGTATTTTTATTCTCTTTCATTAAAACCGATTTCCCATTTCCAAAGTTCAGAAGCCGGGACGCAAAATGCAAAAATATTCGACCAAATAACTATCTAATACGACAAAATGAGGTTGTATTGATATGCGTATTGGTTTGGTTCGTCACTTCGAGAATTGTGTAACAAAAAAGCCTCAGTGTTATCTGAGGCTTTCTGTGGTACCAACTGGATTCGAACCAGTGACACAAGGATTTTCAGTCCTTTGCTCTACCAACTGAGCTATGGTACCGTCAAACGTTGGTTTTTTTATTTCCGTTCGTTTGTTTTGGGACTGCAAATGTAGTGTCTTTTTTGAATTCACCAAAGTTTTCTTAAAAAAAAGATGCGTTTTTTTTAAGAATATGGTGCATAGGCCTGATTCACAGCTACAAAATTTTAAATGTAATTTAGGCTTACTTGAGTAGCCCCTTTTCTTTTAGATCTTCAAATATAATCTTATCAACCTCGGAAACTCTTGGCTTGTCATTGTACGATAGCCAAACGACTTCTTCAATTTCAGCCGACGCTTGCAAAATACCGTGAAAGGATGCTGTGTAGCAGCGCATGTTAACCATAATTCCTACTGGATGATCATGAGCTTGGGCGGAGAATTCTCCATAAAATCTGATCGATTCAGGAATTATAGTCACTGTCAACTCTTCTGCGATCTCTCTAATTAGAGCTTCTATATCTGATTCGCCTGCCTCACGCTTACCGCCGGGAAGATAATAGGTGTCTTTCCCTCTGCTGCGTGTCGATAGGATTCGGCCGTCTTTAATTTCAATGAGTGCAAGTTTGTCGATCATTCCCTTTATTATGATTGATAGCCTAAGGCATGTTTGCTCATGGCGATATTAAGTGTTATGTTTAGTGTTTTGTTCAATTTCGGAAAGCGTTAATTCATTCTTTCTTTGAGCCCAAAAGCCAATGATTATCAAAATCATTCCTGTCATAATCGATACATCCGCCATATTAAAAATACCTGTTTTAATGAAAAGGTAATCAATGTGCATAAAATCCGTGACCGATCCATAGAGAATTCTGTCGTAAAGATTGCCTATTCCGCCACCAAGCGCAAAGGCAATACCTACCGATAGCCAGGCTGAGTTTTTGTCTTGCTGTATTAAGTAATAAAGGCCGAATAGTAAAATTAGGGCAGGAAGTATGGATAGAAATATGATTTTTACGATTCCGGGCAGGTTGTTGCCCAAGCTTAAAAAAGCACCGCTATTTTCTACTTTAGTTAAGACAAAATACCTGTCGACAATCTTAATCTCTTCATAGTAATCAATTTTTTCACGAACGATGCGTTTTGATACTTGATCGCAGCCCACATTTATTAGTACCAATAGTAGGAGTAATATAGTTCTCATCTTCTCAATAACCTGTTGACCCTTTTTTTTTCGAAGTTCGGGCAATACCGATTTGCAAGATAATACTAAAACTTCCATTTAGCAAGACCATTCGTAGAAGAGAAGTATATTAGTTTAGGCGATGGTTGCGCTTTTATTGATACCATCTGGCAGCCTTTGCCTGCCAGATGGTTAGTAAATGACTTTGGCTAGGCGTTTAAACCGCCATCAATGGTAAGTGAAGTGCCGGTGATATACTTGCTTTCTTCACTTGCCAAGAACGCCACTAAATTGGCAATATCACTCCCGGTACCATAATCTGATAAAGCCATTCTGCTTCGTAAAAAATCTGCCAACTCGGTGTTTGCAGGATTCATATCTGTATCAATTGGACCTGGTTGCACAACATTAACGGTGATGTTTTTTGGTCCTAGGTCCCGAGCCAGCCCTCTAGTAAAACCGGTTAATGCAGATTTACTCATTGTATAAAGTGTTGTTTGTGCACTCAGTGCATTCTCCGCCATATTGCTTCCAATATTAATAATCCGACCACCGTTGGGCATACTTTTTACTGTTTCCAATGCTGCTATAAACAAGGCCCGAACGTTAATATTCATAATTTGTTCATAATCTTCCAATGTATGCTCTTCAAAGGGCCTACCAATATAAATACCGGCATTGTTAACAAGAATATCAATAGGACCAAAGGCAGATACAACCTGTTGAATAGCGCTTTGTATTGCCTGCGGATCCGCGCTATCTGCTTGTATGGCATTCACTTGTTTGCCCGCTTTTTGAAGCCTATCACGGAGCTGTTCAGCTTTTTCCGGCGATTTTGCATAGGTAAATGAAACATGCGCTCCTTCTGTAGCGAGTTTTTCTACAATGGCGGCACCAATTCCTCTGCTGCCACCTGTAACCAAGACTATCTTGTTTTTCAATCTTTCCATTGGTAATTTTTTTTACCAAAAGTAGGTTCTTAACTTTATATTTGTAAGTACAGATTAAATTGTTAGGTACTAACAAAAACGTAAGAAATGAGAAAAGAAACATCTACCAATGCTTTGAATGAGAAGCAAATTAATGATACTTGCGGTATGGCATATTCATTATCTATTATTGGAGGCAGGTGGAAACCGGCCATACTTTGTCGACTTGCTTATGGGAAAATGCGTTATAGTGATCTGAAGAACTCAATTGACGGCATTTCTGAGCGAATGTTGGTGGCTCAACTCCGAGAGTTGGAAAAGGATTATATTGTAAAACGTAATGTCTATGCTGTGGTGCCACCTCGCGTTGAGTACGAATTGACAGACCTTGGCCTAACGATGCGGCCTATGTTGCAGGCAATGTCCGACTGGGGGAATATGCATCGTAAAACAACGGTCAGAAAAAAGGATGACACTGCTGTTGCTTAGTGTTTTAGAAGAGCGGGCAGATTATTGGGCAATAAAGACTGGAATATCGACGCGGTGTCTGAGCCTATTAACGGTTTCCCCATAAATAAAGTCCTTAAGACCGCGATGCCCATGGCTACCTACGATCAGGAGGTCTGCTTGGTAATAGTTGCATACCTTGGCAATGAATTTCACCCGGTTTTTATGGCCCACCTCAAAGCTTGTTTCAAAGCCTTGGTCTTTAAAAAGCTGAATATAACGGGACATTCTTGCTTCGTCGTGACGTTTCTCGTAATCATCTGTGTCTTCTTCCATCATTCGGGAAGATGCGCTTTCCGCCACATGGATTAGAATAAACTGCGTGCCGGGTTTGGCAAGCTTAAGTGCATATGAAACCACTAAGGGATCAGATGAAGAATAGTCTAGTGCTAGCGCGATACGGTTGAAAGCGGGTGTTTCCAATACAGAATCTTGAAAAGGCGGATGGACTTCCATATTCACTTTTTTCTTAAGTTTAATTATAGGGTAAAGGACCGTTAGTAGCAACAGTACAAATAATCCCACGCCACCTATAATCAGTAGTGCCGTCAGCCAAGGGTTGTTAAATACTTTAATCCAGTTTGTGATTTCTTCGTATACCAACTGAAAGTTTAGGAAGGATATAATGACTGCGATTGTCCATGCAATTATTTTAAGACCCGTTGAAATAGCAAAGACCCCCATCCGTTTCCGATCGCTGACAAAATGGATAAGCGGAATAACTGCAAAAGCTAACTGCATGCTTAATAAAACCTGACTAAAAACAAGCATTGGTCCCACTTCGTCATCACCGGCAATATAAATTACTAGAATAGCAGGAACAATGGCCAATAAGCGTGTCAACATGCGTCGTAAAGCTGGGCTAATACGCAAGCGTAGATAGCCCTCCATCACAATTTGCCCAGCCAATGTTCCGGTAACAGTTGAGCTTTGACCGGCCAGAATCAGTGCGACGGCAAATAGTCTGGGGGCCCATTCACTGCCCAATGTTGGTGCTAATAATTTATGCGCGTCCTGTAATTCGGCAACGTTATTCATGCCGTTTTTGTGAAACACGGAAGCAGCCAGAATCAAGATCGCGGCATTGACGAAAAACGCAAGATTGAGGGCAATTGCCGTGTCCCAAAAATTATACTTCAGTGCTTTTCTAATAGAAGATTCATCTCGATTGATTTTGCGGGTTTGCACAAGAGCAGAATGCAGATAAAGATTATGAGGCATTACCGTTGCACCGATAATCCCGATACTAATATAGAGCGCGGCTGTGTTCGGGATGGATGGTATAAAACCGCTGGCGATAGAGGCCATATCCGGTTGCGCCAAAATCATTTCAACGAGAAAACACATGCCAATCATGAAAATCAAACCAATAATGAACATTTCCATCTTTCGCATTCCTAAGCGTTGAAGATAAAGTAGCAGAAAAGTGTCCAGGAAACTAATAGCAACACCCCATAAGAGATCCAATCCAAACAAAAGATTCAGTCCGATTGCCATACCTAACACTTCTGCTAAATCACAGGCAGCAATAGCTATCTCGGCAAGAATGTACAAAATGAAATTCATTTTTTTCGGATAGGTCTCCCGATTACACTGGGCTAAATCCTTGCCCCAAACTATGCCGAGTCGTGCCGTTAAGCTTTGTAACACCAGTGCCATCATGTTACTCATTAATAAGACCCAAATTAGTGTATAGCCAAACTGGCTACCTCCTGCTAGATCTGTCGCCCAGTTTCCCGGGTCCATATAGCCTACGCTTATTAGATAAGCAGGGCCAAAGAAACTCAAGATCTTTTTAAATCGCGACCCTTTTATATCGGTCTCAACGCTTTGATGTACTTCCTCTAACGATTTGTGTTGGTTGTTCAATGTTTTCGTCTAATAAAAATGTAATTCCTATCCTCAAACAGACAATATATTCAGAATGTTTTTAGTGTTGCTTAACTAAAAAGTTTTGCTTGGCTAACTTATGAATTTTATAGTAGAAAATCAATAGCCGTTCGCAAGTTCGTATACTGCTGCCTGATCGGTCTGTTTTCTTGAATTGTAGAATGGCCGTATCTCTTCATACGTCTTTGTTTGATAAAAATTTAAATTTTTCAATCAATTTGCAATGGTCACTGTTTTAATAAAGAAAGAAAGGAGTTTGTTATGACGATTACTGTTCGAGAGCCTGGTACCAAGGCATTTATAAATATTAATGCGTATCCTGAAGAATACCAAGACTCAACGGCGTGGCGGATACAATACCCAGGAATTAAACCCTTCCTAATGATCAAGCGAGACGGTGAATGGATAATGGTCGATCACGAAGCAATTAATATTGAAGTAGCCGAAGCTGTAATTGAGGCAATGAAACAAGTTGACAATTAATGTTTCGATTTGGTATCGCTTTTGCTAAATAGCAGTAAAAATAAAGCTATGATTAAAAGAATTTTGACTTACGTACTTGTCAGCGGCATATTTTGGAGCTGCAATAACGGAACAAAAGGCACCGGGGATATAAATACTACCGACACTACGACTGAGGAGTATGTACCAATCGATGCCACATCTGATACGGCGGATATGCATAACGCACAAAACTCATTGGATGTTATTGGAATTTATAAGGGTGTGCTACCCTGCGCCGATTGTGAAGGGATAAATACCGAGTTGGAATTGAAAGCAGACAGCACTTACACATTAAAAAATAGCTACTTGGGTAAAGGAGACAGTCAGTCCTTCGAAGAAGATGGCCGCTATGTTTGGATTGATGGGAGCACGATTGAGTTAAAAGGAGGCAGGGATGCACCTGGTAAGTACTTTGTAGGTGAAAACACCCTTACACAGCTCGATATGAACGGTGATAAAATAACCGGGGCGCTGGCTGACAAATACATTTTACGAAAATAAAGACCGTATACGGAAATTGAAGAACGTGTCGCAATGACACGTTTTTCAATCTTGTTCACTACCGTTCTTAGCAGACAGTCCTTTTTTTCGTTTATTTTTTTACGCAATCGGTTGATCCCCCTTTTCATTTTCTATCTTCTTTTATTTCGCGTAGTTTGCCATCAAAATCAATTATGATATGCAAGTAAAACGCGTCGTGCTTCTCTTTAGCAGTTTGTTAATTATCATTTATCAAAGTCTCGGACAAACCAAGCCCATTCCGGAAAACATTGTGAAAATACCGATTGGCGGAAATTCTTGGCAAACGGGTACGACTTCCGGAAAGGATAATCTAATTTCGAAAGCGGGTATCAAACAATGGGACGACCCGAAGAAAGGCTTCAAGACATTCGTACGGCTAGAAAAAGTAGGTACCTTAACAATTTGGTTAGATGCGAAAATTAATGAACCCAGTGCCTTGCAGGTTACGGTTGCAGGAGAGACGAAAACCGTAAATCTGAAGGCCCAGCATAAAAAAATGGTTTACCTGGGCGACTGGGTCATCCGTGATACAGGATATACAGTCATTAACATACATGGTCGACCAGTTAATTTGAGTAATATAGAATATTTAGGAATCCATGGCACTGCGGTTAATGATCGTGTTCATTTTGTCAAAAATGATGAAGGAAATTTTTTCTATTGGGGCAGACGTGGGCCCTCTACGCATCTGAATTATCAATTGCCTGAAAAGGATATCATGTATTATTATAATGAAGTAACAGTACCGGAAGGTAATGACCTTATTGGGTCTTATTTTATGGCCAATGGCTTTAGCGGTGGTTATTTTGGTATGCAGGTTAACTCAAAAAGTGAAAGACGTATTCTATTTTCCGTATGGAGCCCTTTCCAAACAGACGATCCGAAAACCATTCCACCGGATCATCAAATAAAACTATTAAAAAAAGGTGAAAGAGTACATACGGGTGAATTCGGTAATGAAGGAGCCGGTGGACAAAGTTATTATAAATTTAACTGGATAGCTGGTAACACTTATAGGTTTTTGTTAAAAGGCGAACCAGTAGCTAATAATTATACAAATTATACGGCGTGGTTCTACGCACCTGAAGTTGCTGAATGGAAATTAATTGCTAGTTTTAGTAGACCTCAAACATCAAGCTGGCTTAAAGGCTTTCATTCTTTCTTAGAGAATTTTTCACCTGAGGAGGGAATTTTCGAAAGAAAGGTTTATTTCGGAAACCAGTGGGTCATTGATAAAGAAGGGCGTTGGTATGAGGTGAAAAGAGCTAAATTTTCTGCTGATAATACAGCCCGCGTCGGATATCGGATGGATTACAGTGGTGGAAGTGAGCACGATAAATTTTTTCTGGATAATTTTGGTTTTTTTAGTCATTATACCCCCATTGGAGCACAATTTAGCAGATCGACGAACGGCGGCAAACCAACGATCGATTTCAATAAATTGCCATAAAAGGGAGAGGAAAGACTGATTATTATTAATATTTTAGGGAGCGCATAGATCTACAAAGATCTATGCGCTCTGATTGTTAACGATCTGTTAGTAACCTGGGTTTTGCGTTAGTTCGCCGTTTAGTACAATCTGACTGCTTGGTATAGGATAAAGATAGTAGTTGGGATCTTTTATAACAAGCATTCGATCCAATGCCAGGCCCGTTCTACAGAAATCGAACCAAGCTTCACCTTCAAACATGAGCTCGCGCTCTTTTTCTTCTTGCACCGCTGTGATGAAATTCTCTATACTGCCAAAAGAATTTATTGGGGGAGGGGTTAGGCCGGCCCGTTTTTGTACCTCTTGATAAGAATGATAGGCAGCATCGCTGACTGTGCCATCCACTCTCGCTTGTGCTTCAGCATGTATCAGAAAAATTTCAGCAATTCGAATAACCGGCAGATTTTGTGTCGCGGGACTTGCCTTGGGGAATTTGCCAATATAATAACGATCGCGCGATCCGAATTTGACCGTGAAGTCCCTTCTTTTATCTCCCTCGGCATATTTCTCATATACAGTAGTTCCCCTTGCATAAAAGAGCATACTTGGATTATCGTTGCTAACCGAGGCCAAGGGATTGGTTGCTTGATCATCAAATTGTAATTCGAAAATGGATTCTTGCGTATTCTCCGTTGTCCATATGGACGCGAAATCAGGTATCAGCGTGAAACGTTGACTATTAATAACTCCTTGCGCGAGGCTCGCAGCTTGGGAGTAATCACCTGTAATCTGACCGTTGTATAATTGCACTTTAGCGAGCAAAGCCTTCGCTGCAAGGCTCGTTGCTCGGCCTTTGGATGTGGCATCATCGCCATAACTGTCCGGAAGTGTGGCTGCGTCCTGTAGATCGGTAATAATTTGTTGATAAACTTGATCAATGGGTGTGCGTGGAATCGCTATGTTTTCCTCTTCTGTTGTGGCAGTTGTCTTTAAAGGTACAGCGCCGAATGCCCTTACTAGGAAAAAGTAATTGAGCGCCCGAACAAATTTAGCCTCTCCGACAAATTGCTGTCTCTTTTCAGTTGAGATGCTGCTCTCGGGCATTTCAGGAACCCTGGCTATAATATTGTTGGCTGCATTGATAGTGGTATAGGTTGCTTGCCACATATTATTGGTCCAAGGGTTGTTTACTTGGATATTATTTGTTCGGAAATTTTCGTATTCGGGATAGACCGAAGCATGACTTACATGACCTGCGGAAAATTCGGGAACGATAATGATGGACTGGCCAAAAGAAAAGGAGTTTAGCATTGTCCGGTACATGCCAATTACGGCTGAATTAGCGTTTGTTTCTGAATTAAAATACTCATCGGGTGTAATCTGGCTAATCGGTTCTTTATCAAGGAAGTCGTTACAAGCCGACAAGGAGGCTGCTAGCAACGTTATTATAACGATATTAAAGAATGTCTTCATTGTTTTCAAGTCTATTTTGAACTATTAAAAAGTTAAGTTTACACCAGCTGTAAATATGCGAGGCTGAGGATAACTGCCATAATCATAACCGTAAATGAGGCCGGTGTTAGCACCGCCATGACTGGATCCTACTTCCGGGTCGTATCCCCGATAATTGGTGAAAACGTAGGCATTTTGGACCGTTACGTAAACCCGCAGTCGACTTAAGTTGATATTTTCAATCATTTTAGTTGGGAAAGTATACCCTAGGGTGATGTTTCTCAATCTAAAGAAAGATCCATCTTGCACAAAACGGTCGGAAATAGCACCGTTATTCAGATCGCCTGGACTTGGTCGTGGAACATCCGTGATATCTCCAGGGTTCCTCCACCGACGGGTCCAATCGGTAAAGCCATTACTACTTGCGTTATACCCCTCTAAACCGGTTGCTAAATTATAGTTGAACACATCGTTTCCGTAGGAGAATTGTCCCATGATACTTAAATCAAAATTCTTGTACTGGAAAGTGTTCGTTATACCACCAAAGAAATCGGGATTTGGATCACCAATAATTTGTCGATCATCCGGATTAGTAGGCGTGGTTGGGTCGCCATTTTGGTCTTCAAAATCAATCAGTCCGGTTTCGGGGTTGACACCGATCATTTTCCATCCATAAAAGGTTCCGAGGGGAAGTCCCGGTTGTGCAATATTTAACTCACCTACTCCTCCAAGAATCCTGTTAACAGGTAAAGACACCACCTTGTTGCGGTTGAACGTCATGTTGAGTGTGGTATTCCATTTAAATTCCCCCACAAGGTTTTGCGTTGACAGCTCAAATTCAAACCCTTTATTTTGGATTTCGCCGAAATTGGTGAATCTGTTTTGAAAGCCCGAATTTGTGAGAACAGGTATTCCGATCAGCAAATCAGAGGTGTTTTTCAAATAGTAGTCTGCCAATAAGGAAATTCGATTACCGAAGAGACCTAAATCCAAGCCGATATCCCATTGTTTGGTGGTTTCCCATTTTAAGTTTTTATCTCCCAAAACATTAGGTATGAACCCAGGTAGGCCTAAATAATTCTGTCCACCTGTATAAAGCGAATAACTAGCATAGTTGCCGATATTCTGATTACCGGTAATCCCCCAGCTCGCCCTTAGTTTTAAATTGCTAATTGCTTTGATATCTTTAATAAAATCCTCGTCCGACAACCTCCATGCAGCGGCAAACGAAGGAAAATACCCCCACCGGTTATTTTCTCCAAATCTAGAGGAGCCGTCAGCGCGGAAATTTGCTGTAAATAAATATTTCCCTTTAAAACCATAATTTACCCGAGCGAATCCTGATGCAATAGCCCATTCTTCAGGATATGAATTAGCTCCCGTTATAACACCTCCTGAAGAAATGTACTCAATATCGTTTGAAGGAAAATTAGAGCGTTGTGCATCAACAAATTCCAATCGCGACTCTTGAACAGAAAAACCTGCCAGCGCATTAATACTGTGATCGCCGAAGGATTTGTCAAAACTTAATGTTGTTTCATTAATCCATAGTTGATCACGGGTGTTTCGTCTGGCACCTATTCCTCCCTGACTAGCAAAAGAACGCAATCCCTGCGGAGGCATAAAAAAAGTTTCATCAATAAAACTTAAATCGGTGCCGAAACTTGTTTTAAGTGCCAGTTCCGGTATAAAGCGATATTCAGCCGAAGCGTTTGCCAACACCCTAAATGTCTGTGCATTGTTGGTGGGAAGTTCTAGCATGGCTACTGGATTTTCCCGAGAAGTGCTTACTTCATCGAAGGCGTAGCTGCCATCCGGATTATAAACCGGAATATTTGGTGGCGCTACAATGCCGTTTTTTGTGGCTCCCTCTTTTGAGTTTTCTTCCTGAACGCGATCATTAATAGCCCTGGTTAGATTAATAGAAGTAGAGAAACGTAATTTTTCACTATGTTGATGGTCAAGATTAAGGCGGGCACTTAAACGGTTAAAATTTGAGTTTAACAGCACCCCGCCCTGTTTCATATAGCCGATTGAAGTATAATATTGTGTTTTTTCGCTGCCTCCGCTCGCTGACAATTCATAGTTACGTGTGGCGGCCGTACGGAAGATAGCATCTTGCCAGTCGGTGTTAATGTTGGGGTTTGCTAAGATCTGATCCGGGATGGCCGTGACGGTAGAATCCATTTCCATCCGATACTTATAATAATCCCGCATGTAATCTTGGTACTGTGCTGTGTTCATCATATCGTACCAACGTTCCTTCGGTACTTCAGAAAAACCTTCATACATATTGAAATTAAATGTACTTGTGCCCGCCTGTCCTTTTTTTGTGGTTATTAGTACAACACCGTTAGCCGCGCGTGCACCATATATAGAGGATGAGGCAGCATCTTTAAGTACTTCAACAGATTGTACATCCGACGGATTAATAGATGAAAGAATATTAATCCCCTGTGTACCGCCGCCAAAATTAAAATTCGTTCCACCTGTAAAATTTGTGGTACTATTTACGGGAATTCCATCTACTACATAAAGCGGGTCGGAGCTTGCATTGATTGAGGTCGTTCCGCGTACACGAATATTGAGGCCACCTCCAGGTGATCCCGATTTTTGCGTAACCTGAACACCGCCGGCTTTACCTTGAATAGCCTGTGTTACACTAGGCAATACATCATTTTCAATTTGATCACTTCCGATACTTGATACAGAGCTGGTTAATTTAGAGCGATCCATTGTTCCGTAACCGACAGCAACTACCTCCACTTCTTTTAAAGCTTGAGCCTCCTCACTAAGTGTTGTATTGACTACTTTTCTGTTGTTTACAAACTCCTCTTTCGTATCGTAGCCTAAAGAACTAAATACGAGTACAACATTGCCTGGTGCGGCTACACTGTATTTGCCCTGCTCATCCGTAATAACGCCTTCTTTTTTGCCTTTAATAGTTACGCTAACGCCCGGGATGGGGCCTTTTGTATCCCTTACAACACCGGTAATTTTTTCTTGTGTACTATCTGTTTTTGCAGTGTCCGGTTTTACTTGTGTGCTGTCACGGCGAAGCGAATCATTGGCTATCTTGTTTGTATCCGGTGTAACGTTAGCGGCAGGTTGAGACGAACTGGCCACAGGTTTTTCTATCAGTTGCAACTCGATATTAATCTCCTGCATTTTATTGACAGGTTCTTCTTTTGTTTGGTAACCGGAAGAGGCGAAAATTAACACGCCTATCGCTGGACTGTTGATAACATATTTTCCATCCTGGCCCGTTAGTACGCTGTCCCTTGAACCTTTAGGTTTTACAGAAACGTTAGCCAAAGGTTTGCCGGAAGAATCTGTGACCACGCCCTGTATCCGGATAGTATCGAGAACCGGTTTTTTCGTCGTGTCTTGCATGGTCGTGTCCTGATAGGAAAGAAGCAGATCCGATTTATTGCTTGCATGTGTGGTTTTTACGGTAGCGCCTTTTGAGTAATAGCCAAGGAGGATTAGGCTTAAGATAAATACAATTTGGGTGTAACGACTTCGTTTCATTCTTTGCTTTTTTACTATAATTGATTGTCTCGTCAGCAAGTGACGGGTTATCTTAACTGACGATCAAAAAGCTTAACAAAAGATGATTTAATAAAGTTTGCGGTATTGTTATACAGATTTTGTAACTATTATATTGATAATCAAAGGATTGCTGTGTGGAAAATCCGCTTTTTGTGGACTTTGGTACACATAATGTTGAAAAATTAAAAAAAAGTAAGGCTGTTCGATGGGCGAACAGCCTTAACTTAACCAATTATAAACCTAAATTATGAGAAGGATCTTTATATAAAAACCAATGTGATGGTTGTCTATTACTTCAAACAAAGATAGCCAAGAGAACAAAAAAATTCTAAAATATAGTGTTAAATTTATGTTAATATAAGGTCAAAAATGATGTAAATAAACTGTATACCAATTGGGTATATAGTTAAAAACGCAAAAAACAAATGAATATTGTGTGACTCTAGGCTATTTATTTCCTTGATAAAAACAATTTCTGCAACGAGGTTCGTAACTCTCCTTTTCTCCTATGAGCACTCTGGTATTGCCGGTCGAAATTCTATAGGAATAGTTGGCGGGGGCTCCGCAACATACGCACACGGCATGAACCTTGGTAACATGTTCGGCAATAGCCATTAGGTTTGGAATTGGGCCAAAGGGTCTACCCATATAATCCATGTCTAGCCCGGCGACAATAACCCTTATTCCTTTATTTGCCAGTATGTTACATACTTCGGGAAGATTGTCGTCAAAAAACTGCGCTTCATCGATGCCAACTACTTGAGTTTGTGTTCCCAATAATAAAATAGCAGAAGACATTTCCACAACCGTGGATTGAATACTATTCTTATCGTGTGAGACAATTTCCGTTGTCGCGTAACGCGTATCAACAGTTGGCTTAAAAATCTCAACTTCCAACTTTGCTATTTGTGCCCTTCTCAATCTTCTAATCAGTTCCTCGGTTTTTCCGGAGAACATAGAACCACATATCACTTCTATACTTCCTTTCGGGCCTGTTTTGTTTATGAAATTATGCTCACTGAACAGCATGGATTGTTGTTTTTATTCTTTAACACTAAAATCACCTTAGAAAAAGGGATGCTAATATCGGCATTTATTTCTGGTTTTGCCGCTTGGCTTCGCTATAAGAAAGCATGGTTGCTTAATAATAACCAATAGAGCAAGATAGCTCTTGCCAATCCATGCTATTTTATCTAAGTTTGACTAATATTCTTCAACATTTAGGATAAATAAGCGTTAATACATATTATGGTAACACAGAAAAGCATTTTTGAAAAGATAGGTGGTCTGTTGCAGGATTTGACTGAACAGTATGAGTTTCTAAAGGAAAATCCAAAGGAACAACAAGGTATTCATTTGGAACTTTTTGAGGCAAATATGACTTATCTAATGGGGCATGTAACGATATTAAAAAAACTCACCTCTTTGGATACCACAGAAAGTTATGCTAGCAATGTACAGGAGACAGGGCTCGATGCGAAAAAAGAGGAAAAGGCGGAGATTTCGATGCCTGAAATAAGTGCAGCGCAAGCAGTAGACGAAAAGGTAACCTTAAGGGAGGAAGAAGGCGAACAAACGTCTGCATTGAATTATGTAGATCAACAAGAAGTGAAAGAGACCTATTTTACGCCTGCCACAGCAAGTGAAGACGAAAAAGCCGAGGAATTTAAATTAGAGGATAAGCGCGATAAAAAAGAGGAGGAAAGAAGAGAACAGGGGGAATCAGGAGAACGGATCGATTATCCTATAAATGACAGAAAACAACCAGAAGATACGGCTGAAGAAACAGCGGTTGTAAAAAGCAGCGAAGAAGATGATCAACAAATTCATACTGAGCGTATGCTGGAGAAGGACCCTGATGAAGAAGAGAAGGAAGAAGTAGATAGAACCGGTGTAGGATTTATGGGGGAAAACGAAGTAGAAAAGGAAAAAACAGAGAAAGAGACTATGTCGGCGGGAGAAGGGGAGCCCGTATCAAAACAGGTTATAGAGGAGGCCAAATCAGTTGTTATTCCGAATGATCAAAACAAGGCTGAGCCAAAACAAGAAGAACCAAAGCGTCCAATGACCTTAAACGAATTGTTCTCTGCTCAACGTAAGCAAGAGCAAGGTATATTGAATGAACAGCAAGCGTCCGGTAATTTTGCCAAACAAGAATCCCCGACTACCACTAAACGGATTACGGATATAAAATCAGCTGTTAGTTTGAATGACAAGCTGCTATTTATCAAAGACTTGTTCAATGGTTATAGTTTAGCTTATACAGAGGCGATTGAGCTCTTAAGCCGTTATGATAATTTTGCCGATGCGGATACCTTCCTGCAGAGTAATTATGCTCAAAAGAATAACTGGGCAAATAAACAAGCCACAGTAGATAAATTATATGCCATATTGCGGCAAAGATTCGCTTAATAGTGTTTGACACGATTGTTCAATGAGATAATCCAGGTATCTTCGAGTGCCTGGATTTTTTATTAAACAACTCCTTTTCTGTTCGAGTCAAATTTCAGTAGGATAAAGAGCAGCAGGGTGAAACTCAGTAGAGAAGAGCCTCCATAGCTAAGGAAAGGTAGCGGGATACCAATGACAGGTACAATCCCTATTGTCATACCGATATTGATAAAAAAATGAAAAAAGAAAATGGAGGCAACACCATAGCCATATATTCTGGCAAATGCGGATCGCTGTCGTTCTGCCAGCTGGGTTATCCTCAGTAGTAAGGTCATATACAGCAATACAATAACCATTGAACCAACAAAACCCCATTCTTCACCTACTGTGCAAAAAATAAAATCCGTACTTTGTTCGGGAACGAAGTTATATTTTGTCTGGGTTCCCTGTAAATATCCCTTTCCAAAAAGCTGCCCCGACCCGATGGCTATTTTGGATTGATTCAGGTTGTAACCCTGTCCTCGGGGATCATCTACTTTTCCGAGAATTACATCAATCCGATTGCGTTGGTGCGACTGTAAAACATGTTCGTAAGCAAAATCAACCAGCAATACAAAAACAGCAGAGGCTATAAAAGCAATTACAATTGACTGAATTACTTTACGGCTTCTTTTAAACATATAGATTGACAATGCCGCTAATATAGCGAGTACGCCAATGATATACCACTGGGAGAAAAGTAGCGTAAGAATAAAGAGAATGATACAGATAAATGCGAATGCGAGGAATTGACCCGAGACATAGCCTTCACGATAAAAAACAAGCGTAAGTGCAAAGAAGGTAAGTGCAGAGCCCGTGTCCGGTTGAAGCATGATGAGAAGTACCGGTACAAAAAGGATGAGTGCCCCAAATACCAAAGTTTTAAGATTTGGCATTTTATTGCTATGTGAACTTAAATACCTTGCCAATAGTAAGCAAGAGCCCAATTTAGCAAATTCTGAAGGTTGCAACCTAAAGGTGCCGATTGGAATCCAAGCTTGGTTACCGCCCACGTTGCGTCCTACGATTAAAACGATGACCAAGAGAAGAAGAGTAATCCCGTACAGAATTGGGGATATATAATTGTAAAATTTACCATCGATAATCATCACTGCACAAGCAACTAACAAACACACTAAAATGTAAATGAACTGTTTACCATAATTGGTGCTCAGGCTTATTAAGCTGGCGTGTTGTGGGTCAAAGACGGCAGCACGAATATTAAACCAGCCGATAATACAAAGGGTCAACCAGATGAATACTGTTATCCAATCAATAGAGCCACCGTATATTTTTTTTGTTTGATTCATGAATGTTATCTTCCTTCGCTGTTTTTGTATTCGATGCGCCTTTTCAATTCATTAATAACTGCCACTTCATTATGTTTAACATAGCTTTCGCGCTTTCTTGATTGCGGTTTATTGCCGTTTGCTTTACTGATAACCGGTTCCGTAGTATTTTTAGGAGGCTCGGGCACGATTAAATTGCTTTCTTTCAATACTCTTTCTTGTACAGCTTTAGACATGCTGATGGTATCTTTTAGGTATTTTTCAACCATCATACTTGCTATTGGCGCTGCATAGGTTGCACCATAGCCTACATTTTCTACGAAAACAGCAATGGCAATTTTTGGATTTACCCTTGGAGCAAAAGCAAAGAAAACGGAGTGGTGTTTACCGTGAGGGTTTTGAGCTGTACCGGTTTTTCCACACATTTCTATATCCGGGATTCGAATATTGGCATTATATTTAACGACGCGGCTCATTCCTTCTATAACCGGCTCAAAGTATTTCTGGTCGATGCCAACAGGTATTTTCTCAATAAACTCCTTCTTTACTACTTTTTTTTCTCCGATGGATTTTATCAGGTGCGGTCGAAAGTAATACCCTCGGTTGGCAACGATTGCCATGATATTGGCCATTTGTAAAGTGGTAATTTCAACCTCTCCTTGTCCAATGGAGTTTGAGATATTGTATCCTGAACCCCATTTATCGTTTCCATAACGTTTGGAATAGAAGTCGGCCGTCGGAAGAAGTCCCTTTTTCTCATTTGGAAGATCGACGCCCAATTCCTGGGCGACACCAAATTTCATGATAGCATCTCGCCAAAGTGAATAGGCTTTAGTTGACTTCATTTTTCGTTGATCAATCATTCTTGCATATACATGGCCAAAATAAGTATTGCAAGAGCCTTGAATAGCTGCAGGAAGATCGATCGTGCCATGAACGTGGGTACAGCGCATAAAGCCTCTACCTCCTCCATAACTGTAACCACCGGGACAATTCCATCGGGTATGCTCATCGATCATGCCTGCCTGTTGCGCTACGAGTGCACTTACAACCTTAAACACTGATCCTGGAGGATATTGAGCCTGAATGGGGCGAATGAACATAGGTTTATTGGGATCATTCAGCAACTTCATGTAATTATTACCCCGTTCCCTCCCCACCATTAGATTCGGATCGTAGCTTGGGGTACTGGCAAAGGCCAAAATTTCTCCTGTTGAGGGTTCTATGGCAACTACCGAGCCACGCTTATTCTTCATGAACTTTTCAGCAAGTTTTTGCAATTCTAAATCAAGAGAAGAGACAAGGCCTTCTCCTGCGACCGCGAGGGTGTCGTACTTTCCATCCATAAAGTGTCCCTTTGGACGATTAAAGGCGTCAACCATTAAATTCTGTACTCCGCGTTGGCCTCTTAATAGTTCTTCATAAGCACGCTCCACCCCGCTTACTCCGATGTAATCACCAGGACGGTAAAAGTTATTGGATCGCTCAATATCTTTTTCCGTAACTTCATTGATATAGCCCAGAAATTGAGCGGCAACCGAATCCGGATAGCTTCGTACCGTTCGATTTTGAACGTAGAATCCCCTGAATTGGAATAATTTCTCCTGTAGTCTGGCGTACGTTTGCGCTGATAATTGTTTTTCAAATATGGATGCACGATAGGGAGAAAAGTTGACAGCTTTTTGATAACGCTTATCAAAGCCTTCTTTGTCAATACCGATCAGCTCGCAAAGTGCCAAGGTGTCAAAAGGCTTGACCTCTCTTGGAGTGACCATTAGATCGTAAACCGGTTCGTTTTGAACCAATATTTTGCCATTTCGATCTAAAATAACGCCTCTAGCGGGATAGATAACAACTTTTCTTAATACGTTATTGTTTGCAGAGAGTATATACGAATCGTCGATGATTTGTAGATAAAAAAGTCGACAAGCCAATAAAAAGGCAGCTATTATAAAGATTCCTTGAACGACGTACTTTCTTTCAAAAAAACTGTTATTCATGTGCTAGTAGAATATTGGCTTTTCAATGAAGGATACACCATATTAGCGTCTACTTCTTTGATAGAAAAGTAAAGAAAAAAGTAAAATTAATAGTACCGTAAATATACAACTTAAAACAGCACGAACGAGTGTATAATGAAAGTTGCTGAAGGTGAACGCTTCCAATAGTGTTAAAACGAAATGATGCGAAAGAGACAATACGAGACAATAAATGAAAAACCATCTAAAAGACATCTCACTGATGCTAGGGGTGGCGAATGTTTCGTGATTTTCCAATTGAACGGTGATGCTGATAAAAGTTGTACGTAAGAAGGCGAGTGCTACACACGCTGCCGCGTTTACACCCAACGTGTCATAAAAGCCGTCTACAATAAGACCGGTAAAAAAACAGATAACAAATAATAACCATTTAGGCATACCCAAAGGCAACATGAGTAAGAAAAGAATATACGGATAGGGTGTAGCCAAATTGTAGTATCCCATGTTCTTGAAAAGGAATACCTGCATAGTTATTAAAACTATAAATCGGATGATATTTAACAGTAAAATCCTACTCATTTGTTGCTATCGTGTCTCCTTCTAATTGCCGTTTTTCGCTTGCGAACTGATCTTTGATGATATAAACATATTGCAGTGTATTAAAATCGTTATTCAGCTTCACCTCAATATCCAAAAAACTGTCACCGCTTTTGCCCGTTTTTATCACTCTTCCGATAGAAATACCGGGAGGAAATAAAGAATAGCCGGAAGTTACTACCTCTTCACCAGGGCGCACTTTTACATGATTGGGAATGTCTTTTAAAATTGCTTTGCGCGAATCGAAATTTTCTGTGCCCCAAACCAAAGAGCCGAATGCGTTACTATTCGCTAAACTAGCGCTTACTCTCGTGTCAGCATGTAGTAGCGACTGAATGGTAGCAAAATGAGGAGAGACATTCAACACAATCCCGACAATGCCATGTGAAGAAATTACGCCCATTCCTTTAACGATTCCTTCTTCGCTACCCCGATTGATCGTTAGGTAATTGTTCTTCTGATGGATGCTATTATTGATAACCCTGGCTACGATGTAGGTATATTGTGTTTGACCTAGTGAATCCAATACAGAATCTTGTTCAATCAACTTGCTGTATAATGAGCTTTTTAATTGACTTCGTAAGTACGCGTTCTCCTCGGATAAGTCTTTATTGGTTTGTTTTAAATTTAAATATTGCGTGAAATTATCAATCTTTTGATAGATACCACCAATTACGGTATTAGAGGAGTTTAATGCACTGGCCCGCTGAAAGCCGTTGTTTTTTACAATAAGTGCAACGGCGGCGCTGAAAAAAAGGATAAACAAAAAGAAGTTATTATACTTACTAATGAATATCCAAAGGTTGCGCATATGTTGTTTTGGAATTTATAATAAGATGGCGTACCAAAAATAAATGAATGTACGCCATAGATGATCGATGCTATTATTGCATTAAAAATTTATAACCGCCGATGTTTTTAAGCGCGATGCCCGTGCCGCGTACTACAGCTCTTAGTGGATCTTCTGCTACATGGACAGGTAATTTGGTTTTGGCCTGAACGCGCTTATCCAAACCTCGGAGTAAGGCGCCGCCCCCTGTTAAATAAATGCCGGTTTGGTAAATGTCTGCAGACAATTCCGGTGGTGTAATCTCTAAGGCCTTTAAAATAGCCTCTTCAATTTTAGAAATAGACTTGTCTAAGCAATGGGCAATTTCTGTATAGGACACGGTTATCTGCTTGGGGACTCCGGTCATTAAATCGCGACCTTGAACGGCAAAATCAGGAGGTGGGTCTTGTAATTCCGGAAGCGCGGCTCCGACTTCTATTTTGATCTTTTCGGCAGTTCGTTCTCCGATCATGATATTATGCTGTCTGCGAATATACTGTACAATATCTGAATCGAAGTTATCACCGGCAACCCGAATAGATTGATCGCATACGATCCCTGAAAGAGCTATGACGGCAATTTCTGTTGTACCACCACCGATATCAATAATCATATTGCCCATTGGCTCCTCTACATCGATGCCAATTCCGACTGCGGCAGCCATAGGTTCGTGAATTAAATATACCTCTTTAGCTCCGGCAATCTCGGCTGAATCCCTTACGGCTCGTTTCTCTACTTCGGTAATGCCCGAAGGGATACAGATCACCATTCTTAAGGATGGGAAAAACCAACCTTTACCGTTGTTGATCATTTTTATCATGCCTCTGATCATATATTCAGCAGCATTGAAATCGGCTATTACACCGTCTTTTAATGGTCTTACTGTCCGTATATTGTCGTGGGTCTTACCCTCCATTTGCATGGCTTGCCTACCGATAGCAATCACCTTGTTCGTGGTGCGATCGAAAGCCACAATACTGGGCTCATCTACTACCACCTTGTCATTATGTATTATTAGGGTATTTGCCGTACCTAAATCTATGGCAACTTCTTGAGTAAACCAGTTAAATAGCCCCATTCGCTAATCTTTTAAATGTTTCTTGAATATAGTCCGCAAAATTAAAACAAAAATATCACAATATGAACCCGATATGCTACAATAGCGAGAAAAAAAAACAACGGTTCGGAAAGCTCTATTGAGGGTTAGCGAACGAACAATTCGGGAATATTCAGTAATGGGTTATTGTAAGCTTCTACAACTTTTTTGTTATTTTACTATATTTACTTCATTAACGATCTAAACCCTATTTCATGACCAGATTTTTTTTATCGATCTGCCTTTTGTTTCAGTTTTTTTCGGGAACAGCAGAGGATTTTTCTTTTGGACTGATAAGCGATACAGAAAGAGCCGTAAAGAGCTATCAACTGGATAGTATCTCAAATGCTGTTGTTCTTAACGAATATGGAACAGCGATGTTTGTTTTTGATGATCAGCGCGGTGAGTTGAATATCGCTTTCACACACCATGTAAGGTTAAAAATATTTAATAAAGATGATCCTAGTCAGGCAAATATCCAGATTCCTTTGCGTATAAGCGACGATAAAGCAGAATATCTGGAAGATCTTAAAGCAGTAACCTATAATTTTCGCGATGGTAGAAAAACAGAAACTTGGTTGAATACTAAAAATACGTATCAAGAAGAGTTAAGCAAATATGTCAAATTAACGAAGTTTAGCATGCCCGATATTCAAGATGGTAGCATTATTGAATACAGTTATCGGATCATGTCTCCTTTGATATATAACTTTAGAACCTGGCGATTTCAGGCAGACATTCCTAAAATCAGAAGTGAATTTGAAGCGATTATACCTGCCACATATACATATAATGTTATCATGAGAGGGCCGTATAAATTGAAAGAGCAAAAGTCTTCCATACTTCGGGAGGGATTCCGCTTGCCCGGTTGGCCGATTGACTGTTCGCGGATGGTCTATATCATGGAGAATATTCCGGCTTTTATCGAAGAAGACTATATGACGGCAGCGTCTAATTTTAAATCGGCCATTTATTTTGAACTGGCTACTGTTTATTTACGAAATGGTTCTAAACATCATTATACAAAGGAATGGAAAAATGTGGATAGGGAGCTGTTGACTGATAGAAGCTTGGGAGCGCAGATAAAACAAGAAGCAATATTCGAAAAACTGTTGGCGAATATAATATCCGCTGACATAAATGATCTTGCAAAAGCGAAGGCTATTTATACCTACATAAAAAATCAAATTAAATGGAATGCCTATTATGGCGTTTTCAGTGAACTTGGAATAAAAAGGGCTTTAGAACGACATGAGGGAAACATAGCTGATATAAATCTTGCACTGGTTGCCGCTCTGTCGGCTGCCGGACTGGATGCCAATGCAGTTATCCTTTCGACCAGAGAGCATGGAATAGTAAATAAGCTTAACCCGGTTATTTCGGAATTCAATTATGTTATTAGCCAATTAAATGTCGACGGAGAAAGTTATTTATTAGATGCGTCTGATCCTTTTTTACCTTTTGGTATGCTGCCGTTGCGCTGCCTAAACGATCAAGGACGAGTGTTGCCATTGGACAAACCCTCATACTGGATTGATATTAAGTCCAATATGAAACGTCATACGAATTATGTACTAACCGGCGAGCTATCGGATGATGGGATTTTGAGAGGCAAAATAAAAGTAGCGAGTTTTAATTACGCGGCCTATCTTAAAAGAAAAGAGATCGCTAGTTATCCAAATATTGATCAGTTTATTGAAAAGAAAAAGGAAGAAAGTGTAGGAATGGAAATCGTCGAAGCTAACGTAGCAGGTATTGATTCCACGGATGTTGGACTGATAGAAAATTATCAGGTAACTATTAAATTGTTTGATAGCTTGCCATCCGAAAATGCTTATTTCAATCCGTTCATTTTGAATAAGATAAGCAAAAATCCATTCACTCTTTCCGAAAGGACTTATCCCGTGGATTTTGGAAATTCATCAGAAGAGAGTTATGAATTGGATATCGCCTTACCTACAGTTTATGATTTAGTCTCGAAGCCCGCGGATGTCAATATAGTGCTCGCTGAAAGAGGAGGGCAGTTTTTTAACCGCATAAAGTTGGAAAATAATCGTTTGCGTTGTGAGCAAGTGCTGCGATTCAACAAAATGATTTTTGCACCTGATGAATATTTGAGTTTAAAGGAGTTTTTTAGTCGAATTATTCAACTGGAAAAGACGGATATCGTTCTAAAAAAGCGTATTTAATAAGAAGATCTTTAAGAAACCTTGTTTATGTTAAACAGATACTATGCGTGCATACTGTTTTTATTTTCAGTTGTACAAAGCATCGCACAAGACCGTTTCCCTGTGGATGAGATCCCCCAAAAGTTGACGGAGCGGGCAAATGCCGTTGTAAGGGATCAACAATGGACGGTCAATATACGATCATCCGATGACGTTATTTTACATGTTAAGCAAGTACTGACAATCCTCAACAGGGCTGGTTTGGAACATGCGAGGCTAGCAATACTATACGATAAAAGCACACAGATTAAATCGATTAGCGGCATACTTCAGGATCATAGCGGTGAAGTAATAAAAAAAATAAGCGTAAAAGATTTCATAGACGAGAGTGCGGTTAGTCATTTTTCCTTGTTTGAAGATAATCGTGTTAAACATTTTCTTCCAAATGCAATGCAGTATCCTTTTACAGTAAGTTATGAGTATGAACTGAAATTAAAACAAAACCTTGTTATTCCCGATTGGGTTCCTAAACCTTCCCGGGACTTATCCATTGAGCAAAGCAGTTATACGTTACGCTGTGGGTTATCGGACGGAATCAATATAAAGGAAATCAATTTTGAAGGGCAGAAACTGGAAGAGAAGAATGATAAGCAAAGAATCTATACATGGACAGTTCGGGGTATTCCGGCAAGTAAAAATGAGCCTCTCTCACCACCGAAAGAAAAGTACCAAATACGAGTGAAGGTTGCGGCTGAACAGTTTTATTATTATAGCAAGAAGGGTGCGTATAGTAATTGGGAAGAGTTAGGTGGATGGGTTTTTACCAATTTGTTAGCTGAACGACAAAAACCAACTCCGCAAATGGTCGGAAAAGTTCACGCTTTAACAATGAATATTCATGATGATATTGACAAAGTGAGGGTTTTATATAGGTATCTTCAAGAAAAAATGAGGTATGTAAGTGTTCAAATCGGAATAGGAGGATTTCAGCCTATGGCAGCCAGTCAGGTGGAGCAGTTGGGGTATGGCGATTGTAAGGCACTGGTCAACTATATGCAATCTCTTTTATCCATTGTTAATATACCATCTTACTATTGTGTTGTTAACGCTGGCGATATAAAACGCGATATGGATGAAAACTTTGCCAGCATGGACCAAGGGAATCATGTGATATTAGCAGTGCCCCTAAAAAAGGACACAATATGGTTGGAATGTACAAGCCAAAAAACGCCCTTTGGTTTTCTCGGCAGTTTTACAGACGATAGGATCGTTTTCGCTTGCACCGAGAAAGGTGGGAAACTAATGCGTACACCAAAGGTGTCTACAGAGGAAAGTTTACAAAAGAGGCATGGGCAGTTTCGTTTAAGTGAAGGGGGAGATATCGACGGCTTATTGTCCACCTCTTTCTATGGTAATCAGTTCGATAACCAACTAGCTATGTTAGGACTTCCGTTACAGGAGCAGGATAAAAGGCTAAAAGAACTGTATGCGGTGGATAATATCACTTTTAAAGATATAAACTATAAAGAAGACAACAGACTTAGTCCGCAGCTAATCGAACAGTTAAGCATTGTAATCCAAAAATATGCCCCTAAAAGTGGGACGAGAATCTACTTAATTCCAAATGTTTTTAACCGTAAGTCGTCCATTCCGATAACTCATGAACGAAAGATGCCATTTTTTATAAATCGTGGGTATAGAGATGTCGATTCGTTGGTCTTTGCCTTGCCTGAAAGTTATGTTATTGATCTAAAGCCAGCTGATGTGCAGCTTGATACGGAATTTGGTTCGTTTTCAATGAAGCTATACTTAAAGGGAAACAATTTGGTATTCTACAGGCAGTTAATACTCAGGGAGGGGCTGTTTGCGCCTGAAAAATACGCTACATTTGCGCAGTTCATAAATACCATCTACCAGACAGATTTAAGTAAAGTGGTATTTCTGAGGCGCTTATAAAAAAGACTAGCAATTGTTAGGTGCTAGTCTTTTTATTGTTGAAGCATTAATGCTTTAATGTTTAAAGTGTCGGATACCGGTTGTTACCATTGATATCCCTTTTTTATTAGCCATGTCAATAGAGTCCTTGTCCTTGATCGATCCACCCGGTTGAAGTACAGTTGCAATACCTGCCTCTGCGGCTATTTCCACACAATCGGGGAAAGGGAAAAAGGCGTCGGAGGCCATAGCCGCTCCATGTAAATCAAAACCAAATGATTTAGCCTTGTCAATAGCCTGCTTTAATGCATCTACACGAGACGTCTGACCAACCCCGCTAGCCAAGAGTTGGTTGTTTTTTGCGAATACGATGGTATTCGATTTGGTATGCTTTACGATTTTATTGGCGAAAAACAAGTTTGCGTAATCTTCTTCGGAAGGCGCGCGGTCAGTTACTGTTGTCATCCCTTCTTTGTTTTCAATAACCAGGTCCTTGTCTTGCTCGATGATGCCATTTAAAAGACTCTTAAATTGATTTTTAGGCAAATCAATATCATTTCTTTGAAGTAGAATCCGATTTTTTCGGCTCACTAATATCCGAAGTGCCTCTTCCGTGAACGAAGGCGCTATCAGCACTTCGAAAAATAATTTATTGATTTCTTCCGCTGCGTCCTGTTCGATCGGGCGGTTGCAAATCAGTACGCCACCGAAAGCGGAAATAGGATCACACGCTAAAGCATCTTTCCAGGCAGCTAGTATATTGTTTCTGCTGGCTACACCACAAGCATTTGTATGCTTTAAAATAGCAAAGGTAGGTTCTTCAAATTCGTCTATCAAAGCAACAGCTGCATCGATATCTACTAAATTGTTATAAGACAGTTCTTTTCCGTTTAATTTCCTGAACAGCGCATCGAGATCTCCATAAAAAGCTCCCTTTTGATGCGGGTTCTCCCCATAGCGCAATACTGTCTTTTTCTGCTCACTGTATTTGAACACTTCTAAAGGTTCTTCTCTATTGAAGTAGTTAAAAATTGCCGTATCGTAATGAGAAGATATATTGAAAGCTTTTTTAGCGAATGATTTCCGTTGCGCTAAAGAAGTGTAACCCTCGTTTTCCTTTAATATCTCCGCTAGTTCTCGATAGTCGTTTTTAGAAGATATGATAACGACGTCATTATAATTTTTGGCGGCGGCGCGAATTAAAGAAATACCACCGATATCGATTTTTTCTATGATTTCCTCTTCTGTTGCACCTGATGCAACAGTTTCTTCAAATGGATATAAATCGACAATTACTAAATCGATCTCTGGAATTTCATAAGTTTCAAGGGCCTCCTTATCTTCTTTTAGAGACCTTCTGCTTAAGATACCTCCAAAAACCTTCGGGTGCAAGGTTTTTACCCGTCCTCCGAGGATGGAAGGGTATCCGGTTAAATCTTCTACCGGTGTGACCGGAATATTAAGGTCACGAATAAATTTTTCAGTTCCTCCGGTTGAGTAAAAGTGCACTCCATAACTATGTAATAGTTTAACGAGAGGCTCCAAATTGTCCTTATAGTAAACAGAAATTAATGCGTTTTTGATTTTAACGGGATGACTCATTATTGATGCTTTAAAAAATGCAAAGTTAGCATTTTATATTGATTAGTTGCGACTCTCTTCTGAGTGCTTCCGAAGGGACTGCCATCCCGGGGTTATAAGTTCAGTGCCTTAATGATTTCCTCTGTTTTTTTTTCGCCATCCCAATATTTTTTAAGTTTTTTATCACCCCCATAAACAAAAGTTGCGGGATATTGGGTCGGTTTAAATCTGCCAATAAACTCATAATTTTTGTCATGCAAGAGCGTCACGTTTTTTTTATTTCGTAGCTGCCCTCCGTACATGGACATAAAAGCATTGATTAAATTTTTTTCCTGCATGGCCACCATGTAGAGATTGATATTCTTTATGCTATTATAGTTTTTGCCAAGCGCCAAGACTTCTTGCTGACAATGGCTGCAGCCGGGATCGAAAAAGAGAATAACGATGTTTTTCCCGTTGGAAGCAAGATTATTACGGGTGAAAGGAGCATCCTTATCAACAGTATAGAAGGTGAACTCAGGGATTTCTTTTGGAACCTGGTTGGTTTTTTGAGCGCAGGCGCTTGCGAAACAGAAAACGAAAGCTACGATAAGGTTAGCAGCGCAGGAATGGATATTGCTTTTCATATATAATATTATAATAAATTCAATGACAGCGTCTGTTTACATTCAAAAGCTTATGGTGTATGTTGGACTTATTGATTGCACCCATACGAATACATACTAATTTGAAGGGTAAAAATAAGTATTATGGTGGAAACCCGTAGAAGGTTGAACCAATTTTACGCTGAGATGTTGACCAAAAACTAAATAAATGCTGTATAATAATTAACTTTGCGGCAAAATACTTAGATAAAATTTAGCGATCCTTCGCAATAAGTAGAATCGGCGAGATTGATCGGTAAAGCGCATCGTATAAAAACAAAATACTTTATGAAAAAACGCATAGCTATTTTCGCGTCCGGCTCCGGCTCTAATGCTCAAAAGATCATGGAGCATTTTAAGTATAGCCACGACGCGGAAGTTTCTTTAATATTGACTAATAATCCCGAAGCTTACGTATTACAACGTGCCGATAACTTTGAAGTTCCCTCTCACGTATTTGACCGTCACGAGTTCTATAATACCGATAATATAGTTGAGTTGTTAAACCGGATGCAAATAGATTTAATTGTTCTTGCCGGTTTCTTATGGTTAGTTCCGGAAAATCTACTTAAATCGTTTCCGAATAAAATTATTAATATACATCCTGCCCTACTACCTGCCTACGGTGGAAAGGGAATGTATGGAGATCGTGTACATAAGGCTGTATTGGAAAATAAGGAGGAGGAGTCGGGCATCACTATCCATTATGTAAACGAACGCTTTGATGAGGGCGAGATCATTTATCAAGCGCGTTTCAAAATAGAAAAAGATGACAATTTAGAAATGGTAAAATTTAAGGGACAACAGTTGGAGCATCAATATTTCCCTAAAGTTATTGAAAACCTCTTGAAAAGAGTTGAGGGGCATAAGATAACTGATTAATTAGTCTTTTTCCCCGTTAAGGTTTCTCTTGCTGATGTTTCGGGTAAATCAGCGATTCGTGATAAGGTTATTTATTATAGAAAAACCTATACTATCTACCGATTTTGCCGCGTTTGCAAGTACCACAACGGCAACTTTCTTGCCTGGAACGAAAGCTAAAAAGCTACTGCTTCCAAAGGTTCCCCCATTTTGCCAGAAAATTTCCTGAAAGTTTTCAATATTAATATGCCATGACAAGCCGAGATCCTGAGTTTCCGAAACCAGCCAAGACGGTTTATGTGTCAACGCAATGGCTTTACCTAGTACAGTATTCGGGATGTTTATGTTGCTTTCGGCAAATTTAAGCAAATCCCTTATTGTGGATTTTAACGATCCCGCTCCGCTCAGAGCCAAAAAATGCCAATGCGGAGTCAGTTCTCCCTTATTATTATAAGTCGGAATAAATTTCGGTAATTTATCTCCACTCGGAAATTCGGTTGTGTTTTCTAATTCCAATGGGTCACAGATCGTTTTTTCTATTAATTCATTGTACGAAGAATTCTTTTTATAAGCCAATAAGTCTCCGATAATCCCGTATCCAAGATTGCTGTATTCATAAACGGAATCGGGTTTGTTTATTTGGCTATAACTCTTAAGATAGGAAAATAACGCTTTACGATCGTAATCTTTATAGGGGTCTAAGGGTTCGCTTGGAACTATATTGTCCGGTAAGCGTGGTAAACCGGATGTATGGGTCGCTAAATTTTGAAAGGTGATCTTCTCGAGTTCTTTGTTTTGAGCGATACTATCCGGGAGATACTTAACAATTGGATCATTTAGGTGGATACTATCTGTCAACGTTGCATTTGCTAGAAGGGTGGCAGTAAAAGCTTTGCTGATGGATCCAATTTCAAATAAAGTTTCCTGATCAGGGAGTGTTTTATTACCTCGTGTGGTTTCGCCGTAATAATAGTAACCCGCTTTACCATTATGAATAATACCGATGGCTAGACCACAAGTACTGGGGTCGTTCGTATACTGAAGCGCAAGTGAATCGACTAAATTATCAATGGTGCTTTCCATTGTTTTTGATTCGTCTGCTAGCCTATGTCCTGTTGTATCCTCTATGGGATCTTCTTTTTTCACAGATGGTATTGTATCTCTTTCATTGACGGATTCCTCAAAGGGTTGGAAAAGGAATGTTTCTATTTTTTCATTAGAATCAACCCGCAAAATGAGCTTCAAGGTCTTTTTAGAAAAGACGAGTTTAAAATGCTCGAGGTCATTCTCATTTTTTATAAATGAAGAAGTTTCTATAGTACCTAGTGGGTAAAGTTGCTTAATTAGCAGCGAGTCGAGCTGGGCTTTCGACACGGTCGTCTTTGCGTGCTGGTTCCACTGTTGATAAATGGAGTCAGCCTGATGTTTGTTGAAATAGTTTTTGAATCTGTTTACTATTTTACTGCTGTTTTCTTCTTGGGCTGAGCACAGATGACAAACAAAAAGAAAGAAAATAGCGATCAGCGAATATCGAAACATTAATGGTGAGTTTGAAAATATTTTAAATGTCTAAAACCTGTTTGAGTCTTGAATAGCCTGATTTACTTACATTTACCTTCATGTTGTTGTTTAGTATTGCGATGTGGCTTTCCTTTTCAAAAGGTTCAAGTCGCACAATGCTATCCACGCGTACTATATAAGAACGATGAATTCTTACAAATATGTTAGGATCGAGCTCTTTTTCGAAAAAAGCCATTGTTTTATTCTTTAAATAGGCTCCTGTTGTGGTATGTAGGCGTACATAGTCATCATCCGCTTCCAGACAAATCAAACTATCGGTGTTGATTACGTTGATTTTACTGCCGGTTTTTACTACAATGCGTTCCAAAGAAGGGGAGGGGCTCATGGTCTCCAGCATCTTTTTTGTTTGCTCCTGTTCAGTTGTGCTCTTTAAATTACGTTGCTGGAGAAATTTATTCATGGCCTGATCGAAACGCGGCTTGCTGATTGGTTTAAGCAGATAATCTATTGCATATTTTTCAAATGCTTTAATTGCGTATTCATCAAAAGCTGTTGTAAAAATGACAGGCGGTTGCTGGTCAATCAGCTCAAGCATTTCAAAACCATTGATTTTTGGCATTTGGATATCCAAAAAAACCAAGTCTGGCTGATATTGCATAATCGCTTTTGCTCCTTCAAACCCATCATTACATTCTGCAACGATTTGTACTTCCTTATAGTCGGCTAAATATTCACTTATTATGCTTCGCGCAAGTGGTTCATCGTCTATCAAAACAGCTTTAATCATTGTTGTGGTATTTTTATATTGCTTGTAAAGATATGCGCTGTATGATGAGTTTGCAACAAATCTGTGCGTCCAAACAATAAAAATAATCTCCGCTGTACACCACGTAGTCCAAAACCAGTACCCTTATGGGGGTTGCTGCTTTCTTTATCAAAAGGGTTTTGAATGGCCACCAATAAGTGGTTTTCATCTTTTTTTGCCCAAATGGCAATTTTTACCTGGCCCGTAGTGTCATACAAACCATATTTAATGGCATTTTCTACGAGAGGCTGTAAAATCATAGCAGGTAAGAGGCATTCTTCGCAGTCCTCCATAAGTATATCCGTATCTAGCCGATGGCCAAAGCGGACTTTCTCTATTTCTAGATAGAGTTTCAAATGTTCAATCTCGTCTTTCAGCGGAATAAGTTGTTGATCGTCTTTTCGAAGAGTTCCACGCAAAAAGTCAGATAATTGAAAAGTCATGTTTCTTGCCTCTTCGGGTTTTCGTCCAATAAGCGCAATGATGGAATTTAAACTATTAAAAAGAAAATGCGGTTGAAGCTGCTGTCGGAGATTATAGAGTTCCGCTTCGCGAGCCAGTTTCTCAGCATCTGCTTTTCGCTGTTCATTTTCCTTTTGATCATGTAGTGTGTTCCAAAGCACCTGCATAATTGCTACCCATGCGATTATCAAGCTATTGGTGCAATAGCGTATAGGAAGGGATAAATCAAGGAACGCTAAATAAGATTTGTCGCTTATAATATATTGCATCACATAGCGATTGATGGTTAGGCTGATCGCGGCCAAGCATAATCCCCAAATTATAATGTAAAAATAACGTTCCTTGCGAGGCTGATAATAATTTAAATTATTAGCAATGATATAACACGCCGCTGCGATGGTTGTGGCGCTGATTAAACTGTCAAGGAGCGTGAGTTCAACGTTAAAATCAAACCAAAGCAATAAGCCGGTTTGTATAATAAGCGTACCTACCCAAACGGATACACAGCTGACTGCAATGAGCTTTTGCTTTGACGTGATGAGCGGGGTTGACGCCATTGGATAAATGCTTAAAATGATAATGATTAGATACTTTTGATTGTAATACCGCCAAAAATTGAGGTGCCTTTTATAATCAAATTCTTGCGATTATCTACAGCTACATTATTAATAAATCGCTTGTCTTCCACTCCTCCAAAAATAGCCGTCATTTCCGGGTTTACTTTCCAGTGAGCAGGAACGAGAATGGTTGTACCTCCGAAAATCTGTACGACTTCCAAAATGACAGGATGTTGAATATCTGCTTGGATTAAATTAATATCGGCTCCTCCCATGATATTGACGATGTCTCCGCCTTTGAAATTCTTTGAATAAATATTCTTTTTTACCTGTCCGAAGATAGAAACGGAGTCGATATAATCTTCGTTAACTTTGCTCGATGACTGTTCAGCCTGTTCATAAAATGCATCAGGTTCGGCTTTCGGGGCCGAACCTTCTTGATTTTCATCTTCTGTTGAAATATCCGCTTCGCTGCTCACCCTTCTATCCCAATCAAGATCAGATTGATGTGGTGGGCTGTAATTCGAGAAAGGGCTTGTTTCTTTTGATGGTTCTCCGTAAGGACCCTTTTGGGGGTCAACGGGAGGGGGAGAGGAAAAGCGGCCCCTGTTTCTGCCTGCAATTAGCCAACAACCAAGGAGTATGATAAAAGCGGGCCAAAAAAACCTACCAAGACTTACATCGAACATCCGTTCTGTTAGGAAGAAACAACCGATAAGAATCAATATAAAAGATGAGGGCTTTTTGAAGTTATTTCGGGCTCCCAGTACCAAGCCGATAACAATTAACCACATAGGCCACGAGAATAGCCAGTTAGGAAAATCGAATATAAAGCCAAGTGTTTTTGATAACATGGAAAAACCGATGATAATAATAATAAGTCCTACCCACACTCTGCCGGAGTTTGACCTATGTTGAGGAGCTTTATAGTTATTCATATGTATAGTATTTATTGATGATCGTATGAGAAAAATCATGTATATTGCTGTTCTCTGCATAACATAGATTGTTCATACTTTATCTTTTTTTTGTAAATATAAATGAATATTTCACTTTAGTTTCATCAGAACTTGGCGGATGCACACAGTTTGTCGGTAAAAGACCTAATTTTATCGGTAAATGAGAAGAGAGATTCTTGAAAGCTGTCAAAGATGCCATGGCTTGGTTTTTGCTCCAATCTTTGACTGTTAAGATACGCTAATATGAACAAAATATACTTTTTCTTACTTGCTATTCTATTAAGCATTCAAGCTGAGGCCTCTAACTATCCGGAGGTGCTGTTCGAAAACAGTTTGATGCCAAAGAGTTACTACTATTCACAGTCGTCCTTTGCCGGTAACAGTTGGATCAACCACATGAATGGCCATCTACCGGTAGTGGATAGTGTTTTTTTTACTCCGGGAAATTCGCTTATGTTGAATTATATTTCCGGAAATGAGGGTGAGTGGAAATCGGTTATCCACTATAGCAGCGATTATGGTCATTTACCCAAAAACAACGACTTATTGATTTTTAAGATTTTTGTTTCAAGTGCTACTGCGAAAACAGAATTACCTAATATACAACTCGCTCAAGGTGAAAATATCTCCGAAGAGGTTAAAATTCAATCTTTTATAAAGAACTATCAGGATAATGCGTGGTTGTCGGTTGAAATTCCTTTGAAAGGCATCGGGAATTTAGACAACCAAGCACCGATAAGCAGTATAATTTTTAAGCAGGGAACGAATATGGATGGCAAGGAACATCGGTTATTTATTGATCAAATTGAATTCTTGCCTACTAAAACCCCCGATATGAAGCTTACCGGCAAGGCTGTACTCTCATCTGTAGAGGCTCATGAAAGACACGTTGATATTATGTGGCAGTTACCCCTCACGCCCAGTATTCGCTACATCAAAATATACCGATCTGAAGATAACCAAAACTTTGTCCCGGTTGCCGTTAGACCAATCTCATTTAACAAGTATACTGACTTCGTTCCGCGCACAAATGTGTCTTATTATTACAAAATCGCTTGGGTTGATTATCAGTATCGGGAATCACCCTTTTCGGAAATTAAAACAGCTGAAACTAAATTGGCGGGAGATGAAGACCTGTTAAATTCAATTGAGAAATCGCATATCGCCTATTTCACAAATGAAACGGAGTTCAATAGCGGCATGCATAAAATTTCTCCGTTGGTTAGTGATGCCAGTATTTCTGTGAAAGGGACGGGGATTGGCATTTTGGCTCAAGTAATTGGTGTAGAACGAAAATTTATTCCGCGGCAACTACTGTTGGATCGTTTAAAGAAAATCGTTAAATTTTTGGGAAGGGCAACTACTTATCATGGCGCTTTTCCGGAATTGCTTAACGGGAGATCCGGTAAGCCTATCATGACTGATTCTTGTGAAATAGCGGCCAATATTGAGTCTACGGCTTATTTAATGCAAGGTTTGCTGGTTGCTCGAAATTATTTTGATAAGGAGAGTGCTGACGAGAGTGAATTGAGAGACGCTATTTCCTCTCTATGGAACGGGGTGGATTGGACGAAATTTGTGAAGGAAGGAAATGGCTATCATCTATACAGTGTCTGGTCTCCTGCCTGCTCATTTACTAAGTCGGCGCCAATAGGAGGGTACAACGGTAGCTTGATCGCTTATCTATTAGCAATCGCTTCACCAAGTCACGCAATTACTCCCGCCTCCTATAAGCTTGGATTTAAACAGCCACTGAAGTATGTTGGTCCTGCTATTGGTAGATTGTCGACCTCTGTTAGTGATACGTTACTTTTTGGGAAAAATGGGGAAAAACCCGAGCTTTATAATCGTGAATCATTCATGATCGACAGTACCTATTACGGAATCCGATTGGTGGCGGGATCCGTACAAACTTCACTGATCGAACAGCAACTGCCTTTTTTGGCTATCAATCCGAGGAGCCCTATTGATAGCACGGTCAATTATTTTGATAATCAATGTGATTTGTCAATGATTTACTATCGGGCAGCTTTGGACAGCGGTGAACAGTTTGTGAGCATAACAAATTTACTGTGGCCTTATGTTGGGAAGGATTCGGCTTTTGTAAATCGTTTTAATCCTTCCGCAGCCATTGCGACTTATCCATATACACCCACGATCGCTATGGAAGCGCTCAAAAATTATTACAGAAACTTGGGAAGTTTTTTATGGACAGAATATGGGTTTAGGGATGAATTTAATTTTAAAGATAACTGGGTTTCCGGAAATTTTGACCCTATTCACCAAGGAATTGTTCCCATTATGTTGGAAAATGCACGCACCGGTTTAATATGGAATCTTTTTATGAAGGATCCGGATATTAAATTGCTTGTTGAAAAGATACGATAATGATTACAGTAGCCTTCTATAGTCGTGTATAGAAGGCAATCTGCGCTATATGATTTAGCAGATTTGGTTGGGTATTTCTTTTCGAAAATTGATTCATATAGCCTATTTCTAAATCATATTTTGGTGAAAATCGATAGCCGAAAGCTGCATAGGCTCTGTTTTGATCAAATAGGCTCCCGTTAACATTATCCTTATTTTGAATGTTAAAGAACAATTCGTTTTGAAGTGCGAGGAACCATCCCTTATTAAAGGGTTGTTGTAAAGGGCTATTGATAGGAATAATTCCCCTAATAAAATATCTCGCCCTCTGAGTAAAAACGCTTTCATCAGGACGCTTTAAAAAACGTTGCTCAAGTCTGAATCGATGTTGAACAGGGATATTTAGAAGCCTACCGGTGATGATATATTGCTCCCAAATTCTGTGTTCCGTTAATCGCGGCTGATCACCTGTTAATTTGTGTGTCACAAGAGTCGTTGCATACCCCGCTGAAGCGGTTTGATTGGCGCTGACGTAATAATTCACTCCAGGCCGGATTAAGATAAGTGAGTTTTCGTTCCAGTTCTTCCCTGCCCGAAATTGAATATCGTTATTCATTCCCCACTTGGCATTGAATTTAATATTATTAAACCATGCGTACCAGTTTCCGAATTGATTGTCCTGTGCTTTAATTGATGTTTGGGGAATCAGAAGGCATATTATAGCCATCAAGCCAAAGAGTGTGTTAACGAATTTGGATGCTGTTCTTTTCATCGAATGGTTAGTGTTTATATAGTGATTTGAAGGGCTTAAAATAAGAAAAAATCAATAAAATTTATAATTTGCCAGCTAAAGCAAGTACTGTTATCAATTATAAGCATATGTCAAGTACTATTTCAAGGAAACGTTTAAGAGCTATTATTGGAGGGTCTATCGGTAATTTAGTTGAATGGTACGATTGGTACGCCTATTCTGCATTTACCATTTATTTTTCTGCTTCTTTTTTTCCAGGAGACAACCGTACCCTGCAACTTTTAAATACAGCAGCTATATTTGCTGTTGGATTTCTAATGAGGCCGCTAGGCGGATATGTATTTGGCTTTATCGGGGACCGGTTTGGTCGGAAAAAATCAATGACTTTATCTGTTTTATTAATGTCTCTCGGTTCATTGATTATTGCCTGTTCGCCTACCTATAACCAGATTGGCGTGATTGCTCCTATTGTGTTGTTAATTGCAAGATTATTGCAGGGGTTGAGTGTAGGTGGAGAATATGGTGTATCGGCTACTTACCTTTCCGAGATGGCTACACCCGATAGGCGTGGTTTCTATTCGAGCTTTCAATATGTAACACTCATTGGAGGACAGTTAATCGCCTTGGGAATCCAGTTACTTTTACAGAAGCTTTTACTGAGCGAAGAGGATCTGTTTATGTGGGGATGGCGGATACCGTTTTTTATCGGAGCAGTTTTGGCGGTGGTGGCCCTGTATTTGAGACAGCATCTGGATGAAACGAGAGCTTTTAAACAACAGGAACTACTACAGGAAAAAAAGGTTCTTTACAGCTATTAATACAGCACCCTAAGGAGATATTGACGGTCATTGGTTTGACGTTAGGGGGAACCTTGGCTTTTTATACTTACTCCACGTACATGCAAAAGTTTCTTGTTAATACCGTTGGGCTTGTTAATGCAGATGCTACTTTAATCACGTTTCTTGCTTTATTGATTTTCGCGGGACTGCAACCGATTTTCGGTTTACTATCGGATAAAATCGGAAGAAAACCCCTGTTACTCGCTTTCGGTGCGCTGGGAACTCTTTTTACGGTGCCTTTATTGAATGCTTTACAATATGTCGAAGATAAATGGCAGGCTTTTTGGTTGATACTGCTAGCATTGATAATAGTTAGTGGGTATACGAGCATAAATGCTATTGTCAAAGCAGAGCTCTTTCCGGCAAAAATTAGGGCCTTGGGAGTTGGTTTACCTTATGCGTTAACTGTTGCAGTGTTTGGCGGATCAGCAGAATACATTGCCTTATGGTTTAAAAATATAGGACACGAAAATTACTTTTATTGGTATATCACGATATGCATTGCCTGCTCGTTATTCGTATATCTGGGAATGCAAGACACAATGCGCCGATCTCAATTAAATAATGAGCCGAATGGTTGATACAGAAGCGCAATACCAACTCCATAGGAAGGATTGGCTCAGATGTTAACAAGTTTAAATATGAACAAAGCTTTTACAACACTATTCTTAGGACTACTTTTGTTTTGCCTCTCAAGCTGCGAGCACGATAAAGTCTGTAACATAATGGACTATATCTATATCTTTCCCGAGCAGACCATTGAAGAGGTAGCCTATATAAAGGTATATACCAATGAACGCGATTTTACGGAAGGACAACATGCCGTTGAACCTGATAGCCTGTCGAAGAGTCAACTGGTTTTACCCACGGACCAAACCTCGATTCCCTTCATCGATATTCGGTATGCTGATGGAACTAACAGCTGGTCAAATCAGGCTGAGCTGGGGCGTTTGGCCCAAAAGTCTATTGAAAGCGCCGGCTGTAAGGCAATTTTTTCATATGCTGACAATACAACGCTGAAAAATACGATTAATAGTTCGGCCGTCTATCTGCATTTAGCCCTTCAACAACTTAATCAGAATGGCGGAGAGAAAACTTGGTTGATTGACCGTATCTACGATGAGGATAAATTGGATGTAACAGAAAGACCGGAATGGCAGTGTGTAAAAGGGTTAAAATTCACATTTTATAAGGGTGGAAAAGGGGCAAAAGTGAAAATTGATGCTCCAGTGGCAGAAGGTGTGTGTGGCGTCTTTGAAGAGCTTTTCGGAGAGAAATCAGAAGTGTTTGCCACCTATTCGCTAGAAGGGTCAAATCAAAAAGAATTGAGAATTACGGTTCCTGCTGTATCGGATGCATTAAAAGAGCAGCTAACTTTTCAAGTTCTTGAATCAGACTACGATTCTCTCAACATAAGTTTAACGAATGGTAGCTCTCAAATAGGATATGCTACTCTCATTCCTTCCAATCATGATTAAATTAAGGGTGTCCTATATTCCTAGGCTAATGAAGTGTAGCTGGCTTTTACTCGTTCTACTGATTAGCAATGTGGTGCAAGCCCAAACGTTGCAAGACTATGAAATGCAGGTGCGAGATATTGAACGTTTTGGTAACAGTTATTTTGCAGCGTATACCAATTTATTTTCTTCTAATTTTGGTTTTTCCCTCAATCAGGGCTGGCAAGGCGGGGCTATACCGAAGCAGGCAGGTCATTTGTCTTTTAGTTTAGTAGGATCCACCGCTATTATTCCTATCAATGACGGGAATCGTTATATTCGCATGGATCAATTATATCAAAGCGCAAACATAATCGCTGCCCCTTTAACCCCTGGTATGTTCACAGATGCCAAAGGAGGTGCTATCAGTGTTTTTCTATTAGACCCTGCCACAAACAATAGATTAGTTAATCCAGTTACGGGTGATTATCTGAGCGCAAATTTCAATATGATTGATGGGATCGGCACCGGCGTAGGAGTCACTCCCTTCGTTATGCCGCAACTGAGTGTGGGGCTCGGAAAAAGTACCGAATTGTCTTTGAGAGTAATGCCGTTTGCGATAGGATTAAATGAGGGTAAAGTGGATGTATCTGCATGGGGCGGGGCTATCCGACATAATATTTCTCAATGGTTTACTGACGATGAAGATCCTAACTTTACCGTTAACTTACTGCTTTCATATATGCGAAACAAGACGAGTTTTACACCGAACGGAGAACGTTTTTTAACCTTTAATAATGACTATTTTAGTACAGCGGGCACTTCCTTGGAGTTATCACATCACACTAAAACACAACAGGCTTTAGCTTTTTTTAACTATCGAGTAAACTCTTTTGTAGAGATTTATGGACATGGGGGAGTCGTTCATCAAACAAGTGATTTGGGAACTAATGGTGTTTTCAAACTGAAAATAAATGATGCGTATGTCCGGGATGTGGTGGAAGAAACAGGCTATGAATATAGAGACCTATTTAAATCGAGTATTAATGAAACCGTAGCAGCGGGTGGCTTTGGCCTTTTGCTAGGGAGCGGTTTTGTTAAAGCAGAGGTTCAATATACCTATGCCAATACACATATTGCGTCTTTAGCGTTGAGGGCCACCCTACTAAAAGGAGACTAAGAAATAAGCTGTTTTTACTGCATTGCCATCTAATATAAATAGGAGAGGAATTAAAAGTGAAAGAATGTTGAAAATCGCTTTTAATTTAACGGATTAATGTTTACCTTTGTTGTCCCAAATTTTGACAATAGAAAGGGGGTATAAAGAGCATGATTATCGTAAATGTAAAAGATGGCGAATCGTTAGATAAAGCCTTGAAGCGTTTTAAGAAAAAATTTGAAAAAACTGGAGTGTTAAGAGAGCTTCGTGCGCGCCAAGCATACGAAAAAAAATCTGTTACCCGCCGTACTCAAATTAAAAAAGCGATCTACAAACAATCATTGAACCAAGATACGGTTTAGAAAGTAGATGTCAATTATATAGGCCGTTCACAACAAGGTTCTGTGAACGGCTTTTTTGTTTAGTTTTCATCCCATCCTATACGATCTTCCTGAGGCCAGTGTGCGGTTTCTTGGTCTGCCAATTCCAGAAGTTCAAAAAATGTGTCCATATGAGCGGTGAAAGCTCGTAGTTCATGGTAATACCAGGGAGTGCCATTTGCAAATAAATGCTCGAGATATCCCATATAAATTCTCCGGAAATTTCGGCTAAGAAATTTAGGATGAAAAGATTCAAAATAGGACAGGAGTTCCTTTTCAAGTGTTTCTGTAAACATGACGGGCCCATATGAATGATTTCCATTGCTCTCTTCCAGATGACTCCAAAATTTTTCGAGATATTGTATCAGGTTATTGGTGAAGGTGTCGTCATCTAAAGACGGTACTTCTTGAATTGGGTTGGGTAAAGTGATTCCGTTGATTTGCGCAGTAGGGTTTAGGTTTGTTTCCTGATCACCTTTTGTTTGGATATCATCGGTTGATTTGTTGTATTTAAAGTTTAGATCTGCAATTAAGAAAATTGCTTCGACTGCTTTTTCCAGGTATTCGTAAATCGCAACAGATTCATACAATAATTCGGTACCATCGAAGATACTTTCGTTGGTATAAGCATACGTTAGCAGGTCATCCAAAATTTCTCGCCACTCATTGAGGTTACGATATAAAAAGAATTCTTCCAAAAAAAATCCGATATCGTTTATTTCCCGATTTTCCAGCTTCCTGAAATGTGCAGCGCCGCTATTTATTCTTTTTTCAATATCGATACGGTCTGTTGCCCAAGATGATTTTTGGTAAAGGGGATGGGTGTCCGGAATTCTTAGCTGAGGTATAGGTTGATGATACAGTACCCATAGCACCTCAATGACTGAAATTAGTTGTCGACAGTTATAAGCATAGTCTTCAGAATTGACATAAAACTTTCCGTTGAAATCTGATTTTCTTGTTGTAGCGGCATGAAGAAAAAAAAGGATGTCTTTCCTGAAAGTTTCCACCTCTGTTTCAAAATAGCAGAAGTTTTCGATAAAAGATAAGGGAGTTTGGATAGCATCTTCCGTTAGGTAACGAAAGTTGCTTGTTCGGATTGCTTCGTGAAGATTTTCCATAAATTAAAGTTTAAAAAAATTGTATTGATGGTTATTCATAATTGCGTACCTTAGAGGTATTCAAATATAGTATATTTTTATGTTATAAAAAATATTTTTTGATATTATGATAGATCACTTAGATAGAGCGGAATTAGGGCCTTTATTTAAAGAGGCACGATTGTTAAAAAAGATGACTTTAGAGCAGTTTTATGGTGGAATTGCCAAACATGTCAATAATTTTTCGTCGATTGAAAACGGTGGTAGGGTTGTAGGAAAACGGTTAGCAAAAGATATTATTGACTATCATAATATAAGTTTGAAGTGGCTTGAAAAGAAAGAGGGCGCGCCATTTTTATCAAATATACCCTATAAGCATAGACAAGGAGGGAAAGAAGTTCGCTCGGCAAATGAATCGTTAGAGAGAGAAGTACCTTTTTATAATATTCAGCCCGATATGGTATTTAACGGAGCGGATGTTTTTCAGGAAGTGCCCGAATTTTATGTCAATTTTCGTCCTTTTAATGATTGTACAGCCTATCTACCAATATACGGTGATAGCATGAACCCGAAATTTACCGGCGGGGATATAATCATCGTTAAGGAAGTGTCAAACTTGGAAGTGATCCTTTGGGGGGAAGCCTATCTGGTTGTTACCAATGAGCAAGCCAATAAATTGGTTACCGTAAAATTGCTGTTTCCGCACTCAGATCATACTAAGCTCGTATTGCGAGCGGCCAATCCGGAATATGCAGGAGACACCATTGTTGATAAGAAAGCCATTGTCAAACTTTTCATTGTAAAAGGTAAAGTGGCTAGGAAACAGCTATAATATGATCTGTTTTTACGATATTTAAGAACTGAAATGCAAAGCGGTATAAGCAGTTTTAAAGTAGGGTGTCCGTTTCGGATGAAATATTGGTAGAAACAAGTCAACACCAAAAAAAGAAGATATGTATGTAGAACGATTTATGTCCTTTCTGCGGTTTGAGAAACATTATTCCGAACATACGCTAAAGGCCTATGAAAAAGATGTCCGTAGTTATCTGCAGTTTTGGGTTGCCGAACAGATATCATTTGAGGAAGTGGGGCACAAGCAATTGCGGTACTATTTATCGATACTGATGGACAGCGGCCTAGAGGCGTCTTCCATTAATAGGATATTATCCTCATTACGTACCTATTATAAATTCTTACAAAGGGAAAGTCTTTACGGAGCAAATCCTACCTTATTGGTTAAAGCCTTAAAAAAGCCGAAAAAGTTACCTGTCGTTATCCAAGAAGATAAATTGAACCAGTTACTGGATCACGATCATATCTTTCAGGACAATTTTGAAGGACAACGGGATCGGCTCATTATCGAATTGCTTTTTGGAACCGGGATGCGTTTGACTGAATTGATACAATTACAGGAGAAAGATATCGACTATTATAATCAGACGATCCGCATTTTAGGCAAGCGAAATAAAGAAAGGATAGTGCCTATGCTGCCTCATTTAAAACTTTTAATCGAACAATATTTAAAATTAAAAAAAATTGAAAATTTAGATAACAATTCCTTAACTTTAGTCGTTACTATAAAAGGTAAACAAGCTTATCCAAAGCTTATTTATCAAGTAGTAATTCGTTATTTGTCACTGATAACCTCTCAGCAAAAAAAGAGCCCCCATGTGCTAAGGCATAGCTTCGCAACAGCGTTATTAAATAAAGGGGCAGATTTAAATGCTATTAAAGAGTTATTAGGTCATGCAAATCTAGTCGCAACACAGGTATATACGCACAATTCTGTGGAACGATTGAAATCTATTTACAAACAAGCTCATCCCAAAGCTTAAAAAAGGAGGATTTATGAACATTACCACGCAATCTATTCAATTTAAAGCAGACAGAAAATTGGTAGACTTTATTCAACGTCGTGTAGACAAGCTGGATCAGTTTTTTGATCAGATCATAGCAGGTGAATGTTATCTGAAGCTGGAAAACGTGGAAGACGAAGCTAATAAAATTACGGAGTTTAAGTTAAATATCCCAGGGAATCAGCTTTTTGCTAAAGGGCAGGCCAAAAGCTTTGAAGAAGCGACGGATTTGGCGATAGAGTCATTGCGTAGGCAAATAAATAAACACAAAACAAAGACAAGAACTAAAGTGACACATCATAAAGAAGTGCTGGCTGAAGTGCAGGAAGAAGAGCTCGGCTAGTCGTATTCAATTTTTATTGGAAGAATCCCTTAAGGAGAAAGTCCTTGAGGGATTTTTTTCGTTCATTACAACTGTAGCGAAGGGAAGTTGTCTGAAAGCGGAAAAATTTGGAAAAATATTTCCCTGATAATTAAGCTATTTGGTCAGGCGGGCATTTTTTTAGCATAAATATTTTCACTTTTTTTTTGAATTAATACTTTCTTGTCTATCTTTGCAGTCCCAAAGGGAACACAGGGGGTCAGATCAAGAAAAGAGGGTTCCAAAAAGGGTAGAAAGTTCTTAATAGTATTGCCTCCTTAGCTCAGCTGGTAGAGCAACTGACTTGTAATCAGTAGGTCGCTGGTTCGATCCCGGCAGGGGGCTCTAAGTTGGGGGGATTCCAGAGCGGTCAAATGGGACGGACTGTAAATCCGTTGCTTCGGCTTCGAAGGTTCGAATCCTTCTCCCCCCACCATTTAGATGTTGTTTGGTGTTTGTACTCATCGATCGGATTTTCTGATAAAATAGATGTTGTAATGACATACATCCGATAAAATCATCATAAATAAGCGGAAGTAGCTCAATTGGTAGAGCGATAGCCTTCCAAGCTATAGGTTGCGGGTTCGAGACCCGTCTTCCGCTCTTGAATCAAAGAGTTAAAACCGGTATCGGCTTTAGCTTTTTGTTGTTCAAACAAGCCGATGTAGCTCAGCGGTAGAGCACTTCCTTGGTAAGGAAGAGGTCATGGGTTCAAGTCCCATCATTGGCTCGTAAGTGTAAATAAAAAAGAACCAAAATAAAAATTAACTTACTAATACGCATAAAAAATGGCAAAAGAGAAATTTGACCGCAGTAAACCACACTTAAATATTGGTACAATCGGTCACGTTGACCACGGTAAAACCACTACAACTGCTGCTATTACTAAAGTTTTGGCAGATAAAGGTTTGTCAGAAGCTCGTTCATTTGATTCAATTGACTCGGCTCCTGAAGAAAAAGAGCGTGGTATTACAATCAACACCGCTCACGTAGAGTATCAAACTGCAAGCCGTCACTATGCTCACGTTGACTGTCCAGGTCACGCTGACTATGTAAAGAACATGGTTACAGGTGCTGCACAAATGGACGGTGCGATCATCGTTGTTGCTGCAACTGACGGTCCTATGCCTCAAACTCGCGAGCACATTCTATTAGCTCGTCAGGTAGGTGTACCTGCTCTTGTAGTATTTATGAATAAAACTGACTTAGTTGATGACCCTGAGTTGTTGGATTTGGTAGAGATGGAAGTTCGTGAACTATTGTCATTCTATGAATATCCAGGTGATGATATCCCCGTAATCAAAGGTTCTGCATTAGGTGCATTGAACGGTGAAGCTCAGTGGGTAGACAAAATCATGGAGTTAATGGATGCAGTTGATAACTACATTCCTATTCCTCCACGTTTGACAGACTTACCTTTCTTGATGCCTATCGAGGATGTGTTCTCAATCACAGGTCGTGGTACCGTTGCAACAGGACGTATCGAGCGTGGTGTAATCAATACCGGTGATCCAGTTGAGATCTTAGGTATGGGTGCTGAAAACTTGAAATCTACTGTAACAGGGGTGGAAATGTTCCGTAAAATCCTTGACTACGGTGAGGCTGGTGATAACGTAGGTTTATTATTACGTGGTATTGAAAAAACTGATATCCGTCGTGGTATGGTTATCTGTAAACCAGGTAGTGTAACTCCTCACACTGAATTCAAGGCAGAGGTTTACGTATTGTCAAAAGCAGAAGGTGGACGTCACACGCCATTCTTTAACAAATACCGTCCTCAGTTCTATTTCCGTACAACAGACGTTACTGGAGAAATTACGCTTCAAGAAGGTGTGGAAATGGTTATGCCTGGTGATAACGTTACAATCAACGTAAAATTGATTAACGCAATTGCTATGGAAAAAGGTCTACGTTTTGCTATCCGCGAAGGTGGTAGAACAGTAGGTGCTGGTCAGGTAACTGAAATTATCGCTTAATTAAGCATATAGGCATTAGCTAATTGGTGAAAAGCCAATTAGCTAATCGTTTTACGGGCATAGTTCAATGGTAGAATAGAGGTCTCCAAAACCTTTGATCAGGGTTCGAATCCTTGTGCCCGTGCTAAATAACAGTCGGTTTCGTTGGCGTAAAAATGTTAACAGTGAACCGTTAGCTAAAGTCTAAAGAACATATCTCTATCATACAATGGCAAATGTACTTGATTTTATAAAAGACTCCTATCATGAGATGACTCAGAAGGTGTCTTGGCCAACATGGTCGGAGTTGCAGAATTCAGCGGTGGTGGTGCTTGTTGCGTCAATCATCATAGCACTGATTGTACTAGCAATGGATCAATCATCAAGTGCAATATTGAAACTTTTTTACGGTACGACGGCCTAAAATCAAGGAGGATTATAGAATGGCAGATCAGCAATTGAAATGGTATGTTGTACGCGCGGTAAGCGGTAAAGAGAAGAAAGTAAAGCAATATATTGAGGCTGAGATTAATCGCTTAGGAATAAATCATTTGGTTCCTCAGGTTTTAATCCCGATGGAGAAATATTTTCAGATGCGCGAGGGAAAGAAGATCGCCAAAGAAAGAAATTATTATCCGGGATATGTTTTACTCGAAGCAGCTTTAGATGGAGAATTGGAGCATGTTATAAAGAATATCAATAGTGTCATCGGATTTTTAGGTGACAAAGCTGGTAATGCCATTCCGCTGAGACAAGCTGAGGTTAACCGCATACTGGGAACAGTAGATGAAATGAGTGAGCAGGGCGAGATGATGAATGTTCCTTACTATGTGGGAGAGTCTGTTAAAGTAACGGATGGACCATTTAATGGTTTCTCCGGAGAGATAGAAGAGGTGAACGAAGAGAAGAAGAAGTTGAAGGTGATGGTGAAAGTCTTTGGTAGAAAGACACCGCTGGAACTAAATTATATGCAAGTTGAAAAGGAGTAATCTTCTATTACTCGATCCCAACGAATATTTTTCGCCTTAATACAACAAAGTTCAGATTTTACAAAAAAATATTTTGTTATTCTCTGAATTTTGTTGTATTTTTGCGCACTCTAAAAAAGTGTAAGGGCTTCTCGTAATTTAGTCCACTTGAGTGAGAAAAAAACAAATGTTACGTTATATTGCTTCCAACTTACTAACAAACATTTAGTAATTTAAATTAAATCGAAAAATGGCAAAAGAAGTCAGTGCGTTAGTGAAATTACAGGTGAAGGGTGGCGCAGCTAATCCATCACCCCCTGTGGGACCTGCTTTAGGTGCAAAAGGGGTGAACATCATGGAATTTTGCAAGCAGTTCAATGCACGTACCCAAGACAAGCCAGGCAAAGTATTACCGGTTGTAATTACTGTGTATGCTGACAAGTCTTTCGATTTTATCATCAAGACTCCACCGGTTGCTGTTCAACTTATTGAAGTAGCAGGCATAAAGGGAGGCTCGGGCGAACCTAACCGTAAAAAGGTAGGTAAAGTTACTTGGGAACAAGTTGAAGCTATCGCCAAAGATAAAATGAGCGACTTAAACGCTTTTACAGTAGAGTCGGCCATGAAAATGGTGGCTGGTACAGCACGTAGTATGGGTATCACTGTAAGTGGTGATGCACCCTGGAACAATTAATTAACAGAAATCAGTTTAAGAAAGTGGCTAGATTAACAAAAAATCAAAAGGCGGCACTATCCAAAATTGAAGCTGGTAAAGCGTATACTTTGCAGGAGGCAGCAGCACTTGTAAAGGAGATTACCACTACCAAGTTTGATGCGTCCGTGGATATCGATGTTCGTTTGGGCGTAGATCCACGTAAAGCAAATCAGATGGTTCGTGGTATAGCTACCTTGCCTCATGGAACCGGTAAGACCGTACGTGTTTTAGTTTTGTGTACTCCGGATAAGGAGGAAGAAGCTAAAGCAGCGGGTGCGGATTATGTAGGTTTAGATGAGTATATCAGCAAAATTGAGGGTGGATGGACCGATGTTGATATCATTATTACCATGCCTAGCGTGATGGCTAAAGTAGGTAGATTGGGTCGTATTTTAGGCCCTAGAAACCTAATGCCTAACCCTAAGTCAGGAACGGTTACCCAAGATGTGGGTAAAGCAGTTACTGAAGTAAAAGGCGGTAAGATTGATTTCAAGGTTGACAAGACCGGTATCATTCATGCTTCAGTTGGTAAAGTGTCATTTGATGCAGACAAGATTTATGATAATGCGTTGGAAGTAATCCAAACAATTTCAAAATTGAAGCCGTCTGCAGCGAAAGGAACATATTTTAAGAGTATCCACCTCTCTTCAACAATGAGTCCGGGTATTCAAGTGGAAACTAAATCAGTAGCGGGGATTTAATCATGAGAAAAGAAGAAAAACAAGAAATTGTTCAAGCTTTAACTGATCAGATCAAATCTTACGGTAATTTCTATATTACTGATACTGCTGATTTGACTGTTGCAAAAGTTAACAATATCCGTCGCAAATGCTTTGAAAGAGGTATCAAAATTCAAGTAGCTAAGAATTCATTGATCGTTAAAGCTTTAGAAGCAGCCGGAGTTGATTCAGAAGAACTAAAAGGGGTGCTAAAAGGTGCTTCTACTATCCTTTTCTCTGAAACAGGTAATGCTCCTGCGAAATTGATCAAAGAACTCCGTAAAGAGGGTGATAAGCCGATCTTGAAGGGAGCTTATATTGATGCTTCGGTATTTGTTGGAGATGCCCAATTAGATTCGTTAGTTGCTCTGAAATCGAAAGAAGAGCTTATCGGCGATATCATTGGATTGCTTCAATCACCTGCTAAGAATGTTGTTTCTGCTCTTAAGTCGGGTGGAAGTACAATCGCAGGTTTGGTGAAAACTTTACAGGAAAGAGGTTAACGGAACCATTAAAACCGTTCAAGTAACAATAGTTTAATAGAAAAAAGTAAATTCAAAAATTTAAAATAAAATGGCAGATTTAAAAGCGTTTGCTGAGCAGTTAGTAAACTTAACAGTAAAAGAAGTTAACGAGTTAGCTCAAATCTTAAAAGATGAGTATGGTATTGAGCCAGCTGCTGCAGCTGTAGCTGTTGCTGGCCCTGCTGCAGGTGGTGATGCTCCTGCTGCTGCTGAAGAGAAAACATCTTTTGATGTAATCTTGAAAGAAGCCGGTGGTCAGAAATTGGCTGTTGTTAAATTAGTGAAAGATTTAACTGGTTTAGGCCTTAAAGAAGCTAAAGATTTAGTTGACGGCGCTCCTAAAGAATTAAAAGCTGGTGTTGCTAAAGATGAAGCTGAAGCTTTGAAAAAACAACTGGAAGAAGCAGGAGCTGTTGTTGAGATTAAGTAATTCTCATCTAAAGAGATCCTAAATGGTTTTAGACTCCGGTATTTCTACTGGGGTCTATTGCCGTTTATATTATCCCAAAAATACTGTTGGACTGTACAGAACCATCTTTCGGTTAAAACATGTCGCGTGAAGTTTAATTTAAACTAAAATATAATTCCCTTGGCAAACAAAGATATTCGTAACGAAAGAGTAAACTTTGCAACCAGCAAAAGAGTCATCGACTATCCCGACTTTCTGGATGTGCAATTGCAGTCTTTCAAGGAGTTTTTCCAATTGGAAACAACTTCTGATAACCGCCACCAGGAAGGGCTGTTCAAAGTTTTTTCTGAAAACTTCCCTATTTCTGATTCAAGAAACATTTTTGTGCTTGAATTTTTGGATTATTTCATCGATCCGCCACGTTATGATATTCAGGAATGTATCGAACGCGGCTTAACTTATAGCGTTCCGCTAAAAGCTAAGTTACGTTTATCATGTAATGATGAAGAACACGAAGATTTCGAAACCATAGTACAAGATGTGTATTTGGGAACTATCCCTTATATGACACCCAAAGGTACTTTCGTTATCAATGGCGCAGAGCGGGTAATCGTATCGCAACTTCACCGTTCGCCCGGTGTATTCTTTGGCCAAAGCCGCCATACCAATGGCACCAAACTATACTCTGCGAGGGTGATTCCTTTCAAAGGGTCTTGGATCGAATTTGCTACTGATGTTAATAATGTCATGTACGCTTATATCGACCGTAAAAAGAAATTCCCGGTAACGACTCTTTTGCGTGCTATTGGTTATGACTCGGATAAAGATATCCTTGAGTTATTCGAATTGGCCGACGAAGTCAAAGTTAGCAAATCCGGCTTGAAGAAATTAGTTGGCCGTAAATTGGCTGCTAGAGTTCTGAAAAGATGGGTTGAAGACTTTGTAGATGAAGATACCGGAGAAGTTGTATCGATTGATCGTAACGAAATTATCCTGGAACGTGAAACGATTCTGGAAGACGATCATATCGACATGATTATAGATGCCGGTGTTAAGTCTATCATTCTCACTAAAGAAGATAGCTCAAATAACGCTGATTATTCTATCATCTATAACACTTTACAGAAAGATACTTCCAACTCAGAGAAAGAAGCGGTAGAGCACATTTACCGTCAGTTAAGAAATGCGGAACCACCTGATGAAGAAACAGCTCGTGGTATTATTGAGCGCTTATTCTTCTCTGATAAACGATATGACTTGGGTGATGTGGGACGTTACCGCATTAACCGTAAATTGCAATTGGATACGCCTGATGAGATCAAAGTATTAACGAAGCAAGATATCATTGCCATTGTTAAGTACTTGATAAATCTGATCAATTCGAAGGCGGAAGTGGATGATATTGATCACTTGTCTAATCGACGTGTGCGCACCGTAGGCGAGCAGTTATATGCCCAATTTGGGGTAGGACTTTCTCGTATGGCACGTACAATTCGCGAGCGAATGAATATTCGAGATAACGAGGTGTTTACTCCAACTGATTTGATCAATGCACGTACTTTATCGTCTGTTATCAATTCATTCTTCGGAACCAACCAGTTATCGCAGTTTATGGATCAAACCAATCCATTAGCTGAAATCACACATAAGCGTCGTCTTTCTGCCCTCGGACCGGGGGGGCTTTCGCGAGAGCGTGCCGGTTTTGAGGTTCGTGACGTTCACTATACGCACTACGGCCGCCTATGTACGATTGAAACACCGGAAGGTCCGAACATCGGTTTGATTTCTTCCTTATGTGTACACGCAAAAATCAATAACCTCGGTTTTATCGAAACTCCTTATCGAAAAGTTCAAGATGGTAGGGTAGTGGTGGAAGAGCCCGTCGTTTATTTATCGGCAGAGGACGAAGATGGCAAAACCATCGCACAGGCCAATGCAGAATATGACGAAAAAGGTAATTTCACTACACCGAAAGTGAAAGCCCGCTTCGAAGGTGACTTCCCAATCATCGAACCGGAACGTTTAGATTTAATGGACATTGCACCGAACCAAATTACTTCGATTGCAGCTTCATTGATTCCGTTCTTGGAACACGATGATGCGAACCGTGCATTAATGGGATCAAACATGCAACGTCAAGCAGTTCCATTATTGCGTCCACAAGCGCCTATTGTGGGTACTGGATTGGAAGGCCGTGTAGCGAGTGACTCCCGTACCTTAATTAATGCGGAAGGCAACGGAGTGGTTGAGTACGTTGATGCGAACGAGATAAAAATTCGCTATGATCGGAACGAAGATGAGAAATTAGTTTCTTTCGACGATGATATTAAAACATATCGCTTAATCAAGTTCAAGAAAACAAACCAGAGCACCTGTATTAACTTGAAGCCTATTGTTCGTAAAGGACAACGTGTGGTTGAAGGACAAGTGTTATGCGAGGGCTATGCGACCGAAAACGGTGAACTCGCTTTGGGGCGTAACCTGAAAGTTGCTTTCATGCCATGGCAAGGATATAACTTCGAGGATGCGATCGTTATTTCTGAACGAGTGGTAAGCCAAGATATATTCACTTCTTTACATATCGAAGAATTTGAATTGGAGGTGCGTGATACTAAACGCGGGGAAGAAGAGCTTACTTCTGATATTCCCAACGTTTCTGAAGAAGCAACCAAAGATTTAGATGAAAACGGTATTATCCGTATTGGGGCAGAAGTGCGCGAAGGAGATATTCTGATTGGTAAAATTACACCTAAGGGTGAATCCGATCCTTCTCCCGAAGAAAAGCTCTTACGTGCAATCTTTGGTGATAAAGCAGGCGATGTAAAAGATGCATCTTTAAAAACACCTCCGTCAATCCGTGGGGTGGTAATTGATACAAAGCTCTTTTCGCGTGCTAAAAAAGCTGACAAGAAAGAGGAAAAAGCTGCTTTGGAACGTTTGGATCTTAATCATGAGCGTGCCGTTCGTCAATTAAGAGAACGCCTGATCGATAAATTATTTGCTATTGTAAATGGCAAAACATCACAAGGTGTGTATAACGTATACAAAGAGCTTTTGATTCCTAAGGGAGCTAAATTTACGCAGAAGATGTTGGCTGAACTTGACTTTGCTAATATCAACCCTTCTAAATGGACCACAGACGACGACAAGAACGAGCTGGTAAAACAGGCTTTACACTTCTATAATATCAAATTGAATGAGGAGCTTGGAGCTTATCGTCGTGATAAATTTGCCATTACAGTAGGTGATGAACTACCATCCGGTATTGTGCAGATGGCTAAAGTTTACGTCGCGAAGAAACGCAAGCTTAAAGTAGGTGATAAGATGGCGGGTCGTCACGGAAATAAGGGTATCGTAGCGCGTATTGTACGTGATGAGGATATGCCTTTCTTAGAAGACGGAACACCTGTAGATATTGTATTAAACCCACTTGGGGTACCTTCTCGTATGAACCTTGGACAGATTTATGAAACCGTTCTTGGTTGGGCAGGACAAAAACTAGGTGTGAAGTTTGCAACACCGATATTTGATGGAGCTTCCACTGAAGAAGTGGAGGAGTGGGTCGCTAAAGCCGGTTTACCTGCTTCCGGAAGAACCTATTTATATAATGGTTTAACGGGTGAGCGATTTGACCAGCCAACTACTGTTGGTGTAATTTACATGCTTAAATTAGGTCACATGGTAGACGACAAGATGCACGCACGTTCTATTGGACCATACTCCCTTATTACGCAGCAACCGCTTGGTGGTAAAGCGCAATTTGGTGGCCAACGTTTTGGTGAGATGGAGGTATGGGCGCTGGAAGCATTTGGTGCATCCAACATTCTACAAGAGATTCTTACTGTTAAGTCAGATGATGTTATCGGTAGAGCCAAGACCTACGAAGCAATCGTTAAAGGCGATAATTTGCCTACGCCATCTGTACCTGAATCATTCAATGTATTGGTACATGAGCTTCGCGGCTTAGGTTTAGATATCACGTTAGAATAGAGTTTTAAATTTTAAGTTGTGCGTCCTAAGTATTTGTACGTACAACTTATTACGTATAACTCATAACTAAAAAGAGCTATGTCTTACAAGAAAGATAATAAAATAAAAAGCAACTTCACCTCGATTACGATCAGCTTGTCGTCTCCAGAAGCTATTTTGGAGCGTTCCAGCGGTGAAGTATTAAAACCGGAAACCATTAACTACCGTACTTATAAGCCGGAGCGTGATGGTCTGTTTTGTGAGCGTATCTTCGGTCCTGTAAAGGATTACGAATGCCATTGCGGTAAGTATAAGCGTATTCGTTATAAAGGTATCGTCTGCGATCGATGTGGCGTAGAAGTTACTGAAAAGAAGGTGCGTAGAGAGCGCATGGGACATATTAATTTGGTTGTTCCGGTAGCTCATATCTGGTATTTTCGTTCACTTCCAAATAAGATTGGATATTTACTAGGTTTGCCAACTAAGAAGTTGGATATGATTATCTACTATGAGCGATATGTCGTAATCCAGCCTGGTATAAAGGAAGAAGATGGCATCCAGTACATGGATTTCTTAACGGAGGAAGAGTATCTGGATATATTGGATACTTTACCAAAGGAGAATCAATATCTTGACGATAAGGATCCTCAGAAGTTTGTGGCGAAGATGGGGGCTGAAGCGTTGGAAGAATTATTGCAACGAATTGATTTAGATCAATTGTCATATGATTTACGTCACCAAGCCGCTAATGAGACTTCGCAACAACGTAAAAATGAAGCATTAAAACGCCTTCAAGTAGTTGAAGCTTTCCGCGGGTCACGCGAGCGTATTGAAAATCGTCCGGAGTGGATGATTGTTAAAATCGTTCCGGTTATTCCTCCCGAGTTACGTCCTTTAGTTCCTTTGGAAGGTGGGCGCTTTGCTACGTCAGATTTGAACGACTTATATCGCCGTGTTATTATTAGAAATAACCGTTTAAAACGTTTGATCGAAATCAAAGCACCTGAAGTAATTTTACGTAACGAAAAGCGTATGCTTCAGGAAGCTGTGGATTCATTATTCGATAACTCCCGTAAAGTGAATGCCGTGAAGACGGAAGGTAACCGTGCACTAAAATCACTTTCCGATATCCTAAAAGGTAAACAAGGGCGTTTCCGTCAGAACTTATTAGGTAAGCGTGTTGACTATTCGGCACGTTCCGTTATTGTGGTTGGACCAAACCTGAAACTGCATGAGTGCGGATTGCCTAAAGATATGGCTGCTGAATTATACAAACCGTTTATTATCCGTAAAATGATTGAACGCGGGGTTGTAAAAACAGTGAAATCAGCCAAAAAAATCGTTGACCGTAAAGATCCGATTGTTTGGGATATTTTGGAAAACGTATTGAAAGGACACCCTGTTCTTCTTAACCGTGCACCTACGTTGCACCGTTTAGGTATCCAGGCTTTTCAGCCGAAATTAGTGGAAGGAAAGGCGATTCAGCTTCACCCCTTAGTGTGTACAGCGTTCAACGCCGACTTTGACGGTGACCAGATGGCGGTGCATTTGCCTTTAGGAAATGCAGCTATTTTGGAGGCTCAAATACTAATGTTAGCCGCTCATAACATCTTGAACCCGGCGAATGGTACACCGATTACCGTACCTTCTCAGGACATGGTTTTGGGACTTTATTACATTACAAAGGGACGTAGAACAGATGATTCGCGTGTGGTAAAAGGCCAGGATATGACCTTCTACTCGCCGGAAGAAGTTATCATTGCTTATAACGAGAAGAAAATTGATTTACACGCCTTTATTAAGGTTAAAACTAATGTAAAGGATAAAGATGGTAATATCGTTAAGCAATTAATTGATACAACCGTTGGTAGGGTTTTATTCAATCAAGTAGTTCCGGAAGAGGTAGGTTATATCAATGAGCTACTTACGAAGAAGTCTTTACGTGATATCATCGGCGATGTGGTGAAAACCACTGGTATGGCCAGAGCAGCGAAGTTCTTGGATGATATTAAAGAACTTGGTTTCCAAATGGCGTTCCGTGGAGGTTTATCATTTAACTTACAAGATCTTAATATTCCGGATGCGAAAGCTGGTTTAATTGAGCAAGCAACACGTGAAGTAGAAGAAGTGATGAATAACTATAATATGGGATTCATTACCAATAACGAACGTTATAACCAAATTATCGATATCTGGACGCGTATTAACAACCGTTTGACTGCCAATGTGATGGATATTTTATCCAATGATAACCAAGGCTTTAATTCGGTTTATATGATGCTGGATTCAGGTGCCCGTGGTTCTAAGGAGCAGATTCGTCAGCTCTGTGGAATGCGGGGATTGATGGCGAAACCACAAAAATCCGGTTCGTCAGGAGGTGAAATTATCGAAAACCCAATTTTATCCAACTTTAAGGAAGGTTTATCGGTACTCGAGTACTTTATCTCAACGCACGGTGCTCGTAAAGGTCTTGCGGATACAGCATTAAAGACAGCTGACGCCGGGTACTTAACTCGTCGTTTGCACGATGTCGCGCAAGATATGATCGTTACCGAGGAGGATTGTGGTACATTGAGAGGTATTTTCACTACTGCTCTGAAAGATAACGAAGACATCGTTGAACCTTTATATGACCGTATACTAGGACGTACTTCGCTGCACGATGTGTATGATCCGGTAAGCAATGAACTATTGGTTAGTGCTGATCAAGATATTACGGAAGAGATTGCAGAGAAGATAGAGCGTTCTTCAGTAGAAGGTATAGAAATTCGTTCGGTATTAACTTGCGAAAGCAAGCGCGGTGTTTGTGCCTTGTGTTATGGACGTAACCTTGCGTCGGGTAAACGTGTTCAAATGGGAGAAGCGGTTGGTGTTATCGCCGCTCAGTCTATCGGTGAGCCAGGTACACAGCTTACACTTCGTACGTTCCACGTGGGTGGTACGGCTTCTAACATTGCTGCTGAGTCGCAAATCGTTGCTAAATTTGACGGTATCGTTGAATTCGAGAATATGCGTTCGGTAGAGCGCGAAACGGAAGAAGGTAAATTGCACATCGTATTGGGCCGCTCAGGTGAATTCCGCATTCTTGATCCGGAATCTAAGAAGGTACTGATGACCAATAACATTCCTTACGGTTCGTTCCTATACATTGCCGATGGTGATAAGGTAACGAAGGGCGATAGAATCTGTTCTTGGGATCCGTACAACGCGGTTATTATTTCTGAATTTGCAGGTACGGTTGAATTTGATGCGATCATAGAAGGTGTTACCTATCGTGAAGAGTCTGATGAACAAACCGGACACCGCGAGAAAGTAATCATCGATACGCGTGATAAAACGAAGAACCCGGCGATCAAAATTTTGGATAATGCAGGTGATGTAATCCGTACCTACAACTTACCGGTTGGTGCCCACATTGCTGTGGATAATGCCGGTAAAGCAAAAGTGGGGGAAATTATCGCGAAAATTCCTCGTTCAGCTGGGAAGACCCGCGATATTACGGGGGGTCTACCGCGTGTAACTGAATTGTTTGAAGCAAGAAACCCTTCTAATCCAGCTGTCGTAACAGAAATCGACGGGGTAGTAACGTTAGGGGGAGTTAAACGTGGTAACCGTGAAATTCAAATAGAATCACGTGATGGCCAAGTGAAGAAATACTTAGTGCCACTTTCTAAACACATTTTAGTACAAGATAATGACTTCGTGAAGGCAGGTATGCCGCTTTCTGACGGCTCTATTTCGCCGTCTGATATTTTAGCGATAAAGGGGCCAGCTGCTGTACAAGAGTATTTAGTAAACGGTATTCAGGAAGTTTACCGTCTGCAAGGTGTGAAAATTAATGATAAACACTTTGAGACAATTGTACATCAAATGATGCAAAAGGTCATGATCGAAGACCCAGGCGATACCCGCTTCTTGGAAAAGGATGCTGTTAACAAATGGGATTTTATCGAAGAGAACGACAGTATGTACGATAAGAAAGTGGTAACTGATCCAGGTGATTCAAATGTACTGAAAGCTGGTCAGATCGTGTCTCTACGTAAACTGCGAGAAGAGAATTCTAGTTTGAAACGTCGAGATCTAAAACTGGTACAGGTGCGTGATGCAATTGCTGCTACTTCCAGTCCAATGCTTCAAGGTATTACACGTGCATCATTGGGAACCAAATCGTTTATATCGGCAGCGTCTTTCCAGGAAACTACCAAAGTGTTAAACGAAGCGGCTATTAGTGGTAAACGCGATGATTTACTAGGATTGAAAGAGAATGTTATTGTCGGACACTTAATCCCTTCGGGTACCGGTTTACGTAATTATGACCGTATCATCGTTGGATCTAAAGAGGAATATGATCAGTTGTTGGCTTCTAAAGAAGAAGTTTAATAGTTGTTTATTCACTTTATATTATAAAACCCCGAAGGCTAGTGTTCTTCGGGGTTTTTTGTTTCCTATTTATTATCTTTACCGCTAGATATCATTTAGACATACATGCTTACCATTAAATCAATATGGAAGAACAGGATAATCAATTGAACATAGAACTTACCGAAGATATCGCCGAAGGCATATATTCAAATCTAGCAATCATAACGCACTCCCATACAGAATTTGTTGTCGACTTCATTCGCGTAATGCCAGGAATTCCAAAAGCGAAAGTAAAGTCGAGAATCGTCTTAACACCTGAGCATGCGAAACGATTAATGAAGGCTTTTCAAGATAATATCGCGAAGTATGAAGCCATGAATGGCAAAATTGATACGCATGAGGAACCCCCATTTCCAATGAACTTCGGAGGTCCAACAGCGCAAGCTTAAGCTTGGTTATGAGTTGTTCGTTGATGGTATTGATTTTAGCCTTGTGATATTTTTATGAAACGCATGGCGGAATCTGACCAACAGCCAATAATGAATAACGAATTGCAAGTACATGAAAAATCTAAATTTTAAGGATAAGTGGATATTGGTTACCGGCGCCTCATCGGGATTGGGAGAGGAGATGGCGAGGCAGTTAGCTGTTCAACATGGCGCGAATTTAATTTTGCTAGCTCGTCGTAAAGAGCGGTTGGAACAATTGAAGATTACCATAGAAAGTGAAACGGAATCAAGTGTTGATATTGTTGTTGCAGATTTATCCCAACCCGAGCAGATTGAAGAAATTCTGGAAACAATTATAAGCCGACGAGACTTGTATGCAGCTATCTTAAATGCGGGCGTTACCTATTTGGGGAAACACTTGGCGCTGCCAAAGGAACAATTTAACCAAATGATCCAAATCAATATCATTAGCGTTACCTATATGACAACCCAATTGGTCGCGTACTTTGAGAAAAAAAAATCTGTCGGTGGTATCATGATCGTCTCCAGTATGGCAGCAATTTTCCCAACGCCCTTCCAGGCAGCTTATGCAGGTACTAAGGGGTTTCTACTTAACTTCGCTTCGGCTCTTTCACAGGAGCTAGATAATAAAGAATTGTCGCTTACGATATTTTTACCGGGAGGTATTGCTACGGAAATGACGGCAGGCGACGGCTTTAATGAACTTCGCGGTTATCTGATGCCGGTACAACAGGTTGCAAAAGAAGGATTGCTGGCTTTCAAAAAAAGAAAATCGACTTATATTCCCGGATTTCTCAATCGTTTAAGTAGCAAATTGTCTTTTTTACTCCGGAAGGAGTTTATTATTAAGCAGACGGGTAAGACCTATAAGAAATCGTTGGATAGACATTCGGAGTTGTGAGTTGCCCGTTGTGGGTTATGAGCTTTTTAATTTACAAAACTCACAACTCGTAACCAACAACTCACAACTTTTATTTAAACCATTCCATCACCTCGTCCTTCGTAGGCATGGCAGATTCAATTTTCATTTTTTTCCGTAATCCGCCTAAATCATTGAAGACTTTGTTTGGATTGGCTGCTTTTAACGACTCAATGGTGATAAGTCCCATTTTCTGCAATGCAGGAACCCAAACAGCTGGAATTCCTTGAGCCTCGTAATCAGTCACAGAAGCGGTTTTGATAACTTTTTCAGGTCGCATCTGTGGGAAAAACAACACATCTTGTATACTTGCCTGATTTGTCATCAGCATTGCTAATCGATCAATACCAATACCGATTCCTGAGGTAGGAGGCATGCCATATTCCAACGCTCTTAGAAAGTCGTAATCAATAAACATCGCCTCATCATCACCCCGCTCCATTAACTTCAACTGATCCTCAAAACGCTTAAGCTGGTCTATTGGATCATTAAGTTCGGAATAAGCATTCGCTAATTCCTTTCCATTTACCATGAGTTCAAAACGTTCAACAAGTCCTTCCTTGCTGCGATGTTTCTTCGTTAAAGGACTCATCTCTACCGGATAATCAATAATAAATGTGGGTTGAATATAATGATGCTCACATTTTTCACCAAATATCTCGTCAATAAGCTTTCCCTTACCCATGCTTTCATCTACCGGGATATGAAGCTGCTTGCATACATCCCGTAATCCCACCTCATCTAAGCCTGAAACGTCAAAGCCTGTATGCTCTTTTATTGCATCATATATGCTGATCCGTTTATAGGGAGCTGCAAAGTTAATTTCCTTATCGCCAACCGTTATGGTGGTCTTTCCGTTTGTAGCTAGCGCCACCTTCTCGAAGAGCTGCTCTGTGATGTCCATCATCCATAGGTAATCTTTGTATGCCACATAGAATTCGAGTACCGTAAATTCAGGATTATGGGTTCGGTCCATTCCTTCATTGCGAAAGTTTCTGCTGAATTCATACACCCAATCGTAGCCGCCAACGATTAAGCGCTTTAAATACAGCTCATTGGCTATCCGTAAATATAACGGGATGTCAAGTGCGTTATGATGCGTAATAAACGGTCTTGCAGCAGCACCGCCCGGTATACTTTGTAATACCGGTGTGTCTACTTCAATGGCTCCCTGTTCATCCAAAAATTGCCTTATGGCAGATTTGATTTTAGTTACTTTGGTGAACGTTTCCCGAACGTGCGGATTTACTACTAAATCAACGTAACGTTGTCTATAGCGAAATTCAGGATCGGTTACGGCATCGAACACTTTTCCATCTGCTTCCTTAACTATCGGCAGAGGTTTCAGCGATTTTGCTAGCAATGTCAATTCAGTTGCATGGATGGATATTGTTCCGGTCTGCGTTGTAAAAACGTGTCCCTTTACACCAACGAAATCTCCAATATCCAATAATTTTTTAAAAACGGTGTTATATAATGTTTTATCCTCGGTGGGGCAAAGCTCATCTCTTGTCAGATAAACCTGAATACGACCTGTCGAATCTTGAAGTTCAAAGAAAGAAGCACTTCCCATCACTCGCCTACTCATCATACGACCTGCAATACTAATATTTTTATAATTCAGCTTGTCGCGATCATAATTTTCATGGATGTCCCGTGCGTTAGCATTAATGTCAAATGCCTCTGCAGGATAAGGTTCTATTCCTAATTGGATCAATTGATCTAAAGCCTGTCGGCGCAATACTTCCTGTTCTGATAAAATGCTGCTCATTTAGTTAAAATATGTACTCACTTGAAGGAGAAAGAACATGGGCTTCTGTATACTGATTTACGAAATAACCTCGGTTCTGATTTTTCGCAAACTTAGATAAAATTGGCCTGATATGCAAAGGAGTAAGGCGTAAAAAGGAGTGTATTTTAGCGGTTTTTAGTTATTTATCAATACGTGTGCTGTAGCGTTTTGTTGTTTTTATCGTTATACCGATGTATGGTTAAAAAGAACTACGAGACGGAATTGACAGCAGCTACAAGCTAATTTGAAAATAAAAAGGTGTATCAGGGAAATCCTTTGTGTACCAAAAATAAGAACATCTTTTTTAGCAGGTTTGCGTATTTTTGAATAAGCTTTGTTTATTTGCTAATTAAATAGATGGGGCTTTCCAATTAGTAGTATTGCTGTAGTGAATTACCGTTTAGGATTTTTAAGTAAAAAGAAGACATTAACACTAGAAAGTGCCTTGGATGCTTGTGTCCAAACGGATGCGGAACGGGCTAAAGAATTTATCTACAAAAAGTACTATGGATACGTGTTAGCAGTAGTGGCAAGGTATATAAAAAGCGAATACGATGCGGAAGAGCTGGTAAATGAAACATTTATTAAAGCGTTTAAAAATCTGCCTCGATTCAACAGAGTAGGTGAAGGAAATGTTCTTGAAAAATCATTTAGAGGTTGGCTAGCAAGAATAGCAGCAAATTTATCCATTGACTTATTACGATCTCAAAAAAATATGGTGGCAATGGAGGATGTAGGTGAGCAAGAAGTTAAACCGGTTTTGGTTAATGCTTCCGACAAGCTCTTTGCAGAAGATATCCTAAAGCTTTTAGAGAGATTACCCGAAATTCAACGGATCATTTTCAACTTATACGAAATCGAAGGATATGCACATGAAGAGATTGGAAAAATGTTAAATATACCTGACAGTACATCCAGAACATACTTAACCCGGGCAAAACAGCGGTTACGGAAGCTTTATATTGAGGAGTTCGCCATAGGAAAACAATAAAGTATAGAATTTACTATGAAAGAAAAAGATAATAAGGAACTGATCGATCGTATGGCTGAAGTCTTGCGAGAGCATTCAGCGCCTTATAGAGAAGGGGCATGGGAACGATTTGCAAGCACGCAAAAGCAAGGAAGAAAGGTTGTACCAATTTGGTACCTTGGGGGCGTGGCAGCTGCCGTTTTATTGGGGGTGGCGCTTTTTATGAATAGAAATAATGTTGACAAGCAAATTCCACCTGCAATAACTTATACACAAAATAACGGATCTGGGGAATCTAAAGGAGATTCTTTGCTGCAACAAGCCTCTCCGGTGATTACTGGGGAGACAAGTGCTGAGCATAATAACAAACGTAATGGGAGCCTACTGGCCCAGTCATCTAACAGAGGTTCTGAAGGAAAAAGCGCATCTACTTTCGCAGAAGTATTTAATAAGGAACAACCGACCAAAATTGATAATCGCATAGCGCAATTTGATCAAAAGAAAAATGAAGCTTTATCTTCTAATGGCTCTAGTATCGAAAGAGAGGAGCCGAATTCGGAGCAAGTGCAACAAAAAGGCAAAATTATCGAAGATACATCTAAAGAAAAGGAAGAAGCATTAATTAGCATGTTGAGGGAGAACAGCTCGTCGTCGAATTCTTCTGAACGTGCATTGATGAATAATGCCGACTATTCCGGAAATAAGCGCTGGAATGTAGGCGTTGTGTTTGCGCCCTCGCTAACAGAAGAACGTTTCAATATGGGAGGGGGGGTAACCGTAGCGTATAACATATCCAAAAAAGTATCTATTGGTTCTGGTGTTTCTTTGGTTGATTTAGGATTCCATCAGTCGTCACCCAACGCATCGAACGGAACCATGAATTCGCCCGTTTCAGCTTCACTAAGCGACGCATCTCCGACACTAAATGCAAAATCGCTTGAAACCAAAGAGCTAACGTCGATAAATACTAATTTGTTAGCTTTGGACATCCCAATTGATATTAAATATCAGGTGAGTAAACAATTTTATGCCAGTGCGGGTATTTCCTTTTTTGCGGTATTAAATGAAGATCGGACCAATAACTTTTTGACTCGGACACCAACAAATAGGACAATTCAAAACACGGAAGGCTATGCTTTCAGCCAGCCGGAATTCCAAGTGAATAACGTCAGTGAAAAAGCGGAAGAGACACCATTTCAAGGGAATGGCTATTCCGGGTTTCTCAACTTTTCAGTGGGAAGAAAAATGCCTATTTCGAGAAAAGTGGGTATCGCCGTTGAACCGTTTTTCAAGATTCCAATCGGTAGCTTATCCAATCAAAATATGAATCTTCGTTATGGCGGCATTCGTGTAATTACCAGTTTTTAGTAACTTAGGTGAGTTGATCGCGCATAAGGCTTATGAAGGTTTACTATATTATCCCGGCAAGCAGTAAAGTGCAAGCAATGGCTTTATGGCCTTTTGTCATTGCGAATACATCGCTGCGAAATCGAGGGGTTTCTATGCAGTTGTTAAGACATGAAAAAATTCATCTGAGGCAACAATTGGAATTGTTGATTTTACCCTTTTACATTTGGTATATTGGTGAGTGGCTGGTAAGATGGTGGATTTGTAAGGATCCGAATCGTGCTTATCGAACTATTTGTTTTGAGCGCGAAGCATATATTAACGATGAGCAAAAAAATTATCTGAAGGTTAGGAAGGCTTGGAGTTTCTTAAAATATCTAAAATAAAAAGGACATCTATTGATGTCCTTTTTATTTTAGATAACGATACTGTTCATTAATAAAGTGTGAATTCTACTCGACGATTAGCTTGTCGTCCTTCTGCTGTCGCATTCGTCGCAATTGGTTGAGTTGGTCCATAACCGGTTGCTTCAATACGTGATGGATTAGCTCCTTTACTTACTAAGTAAGCTTTAACAGCTTCCGCACGTTCTTTTGACAAACGCATATTCAATTTCATTGAACCTGTGTTATCGGTATGTCCTGCCAATTTAAGACTGAAATTCTTCTCTACTAATAACCTGGCCACCTTATCTAAGCTTGGATAAGATGTAGGACGAATCGTTGCTTTACTTAGATCAAACTCTAAGTTTTTAATAGCTTCATCTACTACCCGACGATCTTCTTCCGTTACGGTGATTTGTTGTACTACTTTTTTAGCTTCAGGAAGCGGGCAGCCCGATCCATCTACTTTTGCATCAGCTGCGGTGCCTGGGCACTTATCAAATTTATTCGCAACACCATCACCGTCATCATCTGCTAAATCAGTTGTTAATTGAGCTTTTAACGCTTCATTTTCCTCTTTTTGTGCTTTCAAAGCTGTCGCTAATTCGTCATAACTTGCCTGATATTCTTTACGCATATCGACTACAGGATTACGATTGCCTAGGAATGGTTTTGTAGCATCTCCCAAAGCGAATTCAAGACCGGCATGTACATAAGAGAACATATCTACTTTGTTGGTGCTTAAACCATCAAGCGTACCGGTATTTGCCAGATTGACTTGGTAACCTAAATCTATATTGATCCCATTAGCTACACCGAATTTGAAACCTAAGCCTGCAGGAATAAACGCTTTGGTGGTTGAGCCAAGCTCTTGTTCCACACCGCCCATTGTTATTGTTGGATTGTAATTGAGTGCTCCCAATCCTACTGTCAAATAAGGTTTAATTACACCCTGTTGATGTCTCCAACTAATATTCGCCAATGTAATGTCGGCACTTAAAGCGGCCGACCACGGAAGCTTAGTGGAAAATTTATCATTACTTCCTTCGGCGCTACCACTTAATTTTCCTCCTAAATATTCAGCTCTCAGTCCGAATGCAGGTGTAATTTGCTTTTTTACATAAAAATTATAACCCAATTGACTTTCTGATGAACCGAAGTCCTTTCTTAATCCGATAATGTTCCATTGATTAATCACCCCGGCTCCAACACCGATTGACCAGGTTCTAAATTCGCTCTCAGGAGCAAATGGCTTAACATCATTTACCTGGGTGGTTTGAGCAAATGCAGGCGCAGAAGCTAAAAGTGCTAAAGCGACTAAAGAGTTTGTTTTTTTTAGTCTAAAGTTCTTGATCATAAAATTTAATTTCGTGTCTAAATTGTTTTCTGAAATTTGATGCTGTATTACCAAAAATTAGACCATTTTCTGCTTGGTTGATGTAACGGATTGATTATTAGATGCTTTTATTTGGAAGGAGGAGCGGGAAATGTGCTAAAAAAAGGACGATTTCTCGCTCTTTTTCACACATTTCCTCAAAAAGATACAGTTATCGTAAACGATCTGCCGACTTGATAAGTTTGGTATCGTGATTAATGCCTTTAAGCGCTAAGAGTAGAAAAATAATATAGGGAGGGATAAGTAACGCACCGATACCGATATTATTTAGTTCGAGACTTTTGTTAACTGCTTCAACAGCACTATTAGCAGACAGAAACAGCCAAAAAGCAAAGAGAATGACCAATAAAAGAGTAACTAAGATCAGACTTACCTGTTTTTTTCTGTTTTTATATTTTAAAATGGTGATCAGCGGTAATACCGCCAATAAAATTGTTGCGATTGCCTGAAGGATAAAAGTGAAAGACGTGCTCAACTGATTACGGCCCCCGGTGTTATTTAAAACCCCTGTTACTTTTAATGCCATGGCAATCCCGCTGTTGTCAGAAAATTGTGCATATGGGAATAAAAATAAGACTAGGATAGTCACCGAAGCCAACAATAGCCAAACAGTTTGTATACGTTGTATCATGTAAAAAATATATATTGCTACAAAGATAATATATTCGTATCAACGCGCAAGGTATAAGTACACCTTGGATATGGAGAAAGTCTTTCTTATGGATGTCAAAAATCTACCTACTTTTATCTAAGTTTGCAGGTAGTGAAATCAGCAACGAAAAGATATTTTGTAGAACTTGCTTTCCATGGGGGAGCTTACCATGGCTGGCAAATACAGGAAAATGCAATTAGCGTGCAGGAGGTACTTAATAAAGCTTTGGGTACCCTATTACGGGTGCCAGTTAATACGGTTGGCTGCGGAAGAACGGATACCGGTGTACACGCAAAGCAGCTCTTTGCACACTTTGACGATGCGGTTGGTGCGATTGAAGGCAATGAAGAACGCATTGTGACAGGTTTGAACGCGCTATTACCGACAGATATTGCGGTAAAGCAACTTTTTGTTGTTGCTCCTAATGCGCACGCTCGTTTTGATGCGATCAAACGATCTTACGAGTATCATATACACTTCGGTAAGAATCCATTCCTGCATGGCTTTTCTTGGCAATTAAGGGATCGACCGGATGTGGAAGCGATGAACGAGGCCGCGCGACACATGATGAAATATAAGGATTTCAGCTGTTTCAGTAAATCACATACACAAGTTTTTACCAATAACTGTCAGCTTACGAAGGCAGAATGGCAATGGCTTGATGGAGGGCGTCTGGTTTTTTATATATCGGCTGATCGGTTTTTGAGGAATATGGTAAGGGCAATAGTTGGTACTTTAATGGAAATTGGAAACGGAAAACGCGATTTAAATTATATTCACGAAGTCATCAATAGCAAGAACAGAAGCATGGCAGGTGTTTCGGTGCCTGCTTGTGGATTATATCTTACCGAGGTTTTGTATCCCTGGGACGAAAAATAAAGTAAAAAGTTCCTTTAAAACGGACGGTGTATCAATAATTAAAAAGCTGTAGGCTGATATCTGAGGGCTGAACGCAGCGAATGTAAAAATGAGTGAAGCAAAGATAACAGGTAGAACATATGACACCCAACTGTTACGCAGACTGGGAAAATATTTAAGACCCTATCGAACCTATTTTGTTTGGTCGGTTATACTCACCCTTATTGTAGCAGGTATCTCTCCTCTTTTACCGATGTTGGTAGAATATACCCTTGATCAGTTTATTTTAAAGAACAACTATCAGGGACTGAATATCATGACCTTAATCATGTTCGGTTTGCTGATTTTTCAAACCGCTATCAGATATTATCACACCTTGCTGACCAATTCGTTGGGACAGTCTGTTATTCGCGATCTCCGAATTGAGACCTTTAATCATATCACGGATCTTCGGCTGAAGTATTTCGATAAGACTCCAATTGGTAGACTGATAACTCGTACAATATCGGACTTGGAAACCATTGCCGATATATTTTCTGAGGGATTAATACAAATCATTGGTGATATTTTGCAGTTGATTGTGATCATAGGTGTCATGTTCTATACTGATTGGGAGTTGACACTCATTGTATTAATACCGATGCCGTTGATGGTTATTGCTACTCATTTCTTTCAAGAAGCCATGAAGTCTGCCTTTCAGGATGTGAGGCATTGGGTATCCAATTTGAATACCTTCTTGCAAGAGCATATTTCAGGTGTCAGCATTATCCAATTCTTTGCTCGTGAGAAACAAGAAATGGATAAGTTTAAAGCGATTAACGCGGAACATCGAAATGCCCATATTCGTTCTAATTGGTATTTTTCCATTTTTTTTCCGGTTATCGAGATTATCATGGCCATCGCCTTGGGATTACTTGTTTGGTATGGTTCTAAATCTATTTTGGCAGGGCGTATCTCACCCGGTGTTGTGGTTGCCTTTATTATGTATATCAATATGATTTTTCGGCCTATCCGAGAATTAGTTGATAAATTTAACACACTCCAAATGGGAATGGTAGGGGCAGAGCGTATCTTTACTGTTTTAGATACGGATGAAAAGACTCCAAACGATGGAATTTTAAAACCGGAAAAAATAAAGGGAGATATCACCTTCGATCATGTTTGGTTTACCTATGACGATTATATTGAAACGAACAAGAAATTAAACTTACCGGATCCGATCGTTGACGATCACAGCGTAAAATGGGTGCTCAAGGATGTGAGCTTTACCGTAAAGGCCGGTGAAACGCTGGCCTTAGTCGGCGCAACCGGTGCGGGTAAGTCTTCCACCATCAATATTCTTAGTAGGTTTTATGAGATCAGTAAAGGATCGATCCGATTAGACGGTGTCGATATCCGGTCGTATGACATTAACTATCTGCGTAAAACAATTGCAACCGTCCTGCAGGACGTTTTTCTTTTTTCCGATACGGTAGCTAATAATATAAGTCTTTACGATGCAAGCATTACTCGGGAGGCCATGATAGAGGCAGCAAAGAGGGTGGGAGCACATGAATTTATTGAGCGCCTACCTGGCGGTTATGACTATCAGGTTAGGGAACGAGGATCCACTCTGTCGGCAGGGCAAGCCCAGTTAATATCCTTTATAAGAGCTTTGGTCCACGATCCCAAGATCCTCGTGCTTGACGAAGCGACTTCCTCCGTAGATACTGAAACAGAGTTGCTGATTCAGGCCGCTATTGACAAGCTGATGAAAAATCGAACCTCCATTGTCATTGCTCATCGTTTGTCTACTATTCAGAAAGCCGACAAAATCATTGTGCTCGACCATGGTGAAATAAAGGAGATAGGCAATCACCAGGAACTCCTTCATCTAAATGGCTATTATAAGCGCTTATATGATTTGCAGTTCCACTCTGCGGGCATTTAATGTGGCTGTTGGTAATTCGTTGCCGGTTATTCGTTGTTCGCCGGGATACCCTGCGGCTGGTTGCAGTGTACATAAATCTAGGGCCCTTGCAATCGAAACAAGTATCTTTAAGGATCGCAGCTTATAGCTTACAGCCTAAAGCTTACAGCCCAAAGCTTATGGCTTAAAACTTATAACCTAAAACGTACAATTGGCTGAAAGCTATTTTAAATCTCTTTCCCTTATTTTAAAATGAATTTAGTAAGTTTGCCATACAAAAATTCGACCAATGAGTGTACTTGTAAATAAAGATTCAAAAGTTATAGTTCAGGGCTTTACCGGCACTGAAGGTTCGTTCCATGCGTCACAAATGATCGAGTATGGTACCAATGTAGTAGGTGGTGTAACTCCTGGAAAAGGAGGGCAGACTCATTTAGACCGCCCTGTGTTTAATACGGTTCAAGACGCGGTAGATACTACGGGTGCTAACGTATCCATTATTTTCGTCCCCCCCGCGTTTGCTGCGGATGCAATCATGGAAGCTGCGAGTGCAGGAGTGGAAGTTATCGTTTGTATTACAGAAGGTATTCCTACAAAAGATATGATCCAGGTGAAGGAATATCTAAAAGATAAAAAATCTCGTTTAATCGGACCGAATTGTCCAGGTATTATTACTGCTGATGAAGCGAAAATCGGCATCATGCCTGGTTTTATCTTCAAAAAAGGTAATGTCGGAGTTGTTTCCAAATCGGGTACTTTAACATATGAAGCAGTAGACCAAACGGTAAAAGCCGGATTAGGAATTACAACAGCTATTGGTATTGGTGGAGACCCTATTATCGGCACCACTACAAAGGAGGCAGTAGAGTTATTGATGAACGATCCCGAGACAGAGGGTATTATTATGATTGGCGAAATCGGCGGCGGAATGGAAGCTGAAGCAGCCCGTTGGATCAAAGAGCATGGCACTAAACCAGTGGTTGGTTTCATTGCCGGACAGACTGCGCCTCCGGGACGCAGAATGGGACATGCCGGAGCGATCGTCGGTGGAGCTGACGACACCGCAGCAGCGAAAATGAAGATCATGCGTGAATGCGGAATCCGTGTAGTAGAATCTCCTGCCGAAATCGGTGTTGCTATCGCTGAAGAATTAGCGAAAGTACAAGCCTAAGCTTCATTAAAAAGATCATTGATATGGAAGCTGCAGGTTAAATGTTAAATTACGATCAGCTGACAACATAAATATAAAGCCCGAAAAAAAATCGGGCTTTTTTCGTATATTGTATTAATAGCTGAACAATATGAGGAACATTAGTGTTTTATTGCTGTGTTTAGGTTTGTTTTTTCAAGCCTGTGCACAAAACGCGTCGCGCGAAAATAAATCAACTCAAAAAAAAGTACAAATGGAATCAAAAGAGCAAATAGATACGACTATTAAGTCGGCCGGTAATTATAATAAATTAAGTGCAGAAGAAGCTTGGGTCATAGAACAAAAAGGTACAGAAAGACCTTTTACAGGTGCTTTACTAGACAATAAGGCTAAAGGCGTGTATGTTTGCCGCAAATGCAATGCACCCCTTTATCGCTCTGAAGATAAATTTGAATCGCATTGCGGGTGGCCGAGTTTTGATGATGAGATAAAAGGTGCCGTTAAACGGATTCCTGATCCGGATGGCATGCGAACGGAGATTGTGTGTGCTAATTGTGGCGGGCATCTTGGGCATGTGTTTTTAGGAGAAGGATTTACAACAAAAAATACCAGACATTGTGTCAACTCCATCTCTATGAAGTTTGTTCCGTTAGAAAAGTAACGGAAAGTATATCGTAAGCTCCAGACGATTGAGCAGTCCAACAAATAATTGTATGGGATAGTTATGATCTCGGAAAACACTACATTTAACTGGTCGAACAATAGTATTGTGCATTGCCTTGTTATTGGCCACTTGTAAGGCCATAAGCCATTAAATCGTTTTAGTACTGCTCTTTTCAAATATATTCTTTATTTTAGCCATCTTAACATCAGGCTAACATAAATACTTTAAAATGAATAAGAATATTTCTCGGTTCGTATGTAGTGCATTATTGAGTTTACCTTTGCTTGTAAGTGCACAAGAGAGAAAATTAGTTGATTATGTCGATCCTTTTATTGGCACAGGAGGACATGGCCACACTTTTCCCGGAGCAACTGTTCCATTTGGCATGGTACAATTGAGTCCGGACAACGGCCAGGCAGGTTGGGATTGGTGTAGCGGCTATCACTATAGCGAGAATCACATTGCGGGTTTTAGTCACACACATTTAAGTGGAACAGGTATTGGCGATTGGTTAGATATATCAGTAATGCCTTTACTATACCCCTTAAAAGATGAAACTGCAGACATCAGGGCGACCTTCAATCATCGTAACGAAAAAGCTTCGCCCGGGTATTACGAAGTTGAACTTGATAATAAGATAAAGGCAGCATTGACAGCTACAGAGAGGGTAGGATATCATCGTTATCAGTTCCCGAATCAGAGTATTCCTGTTTTGCGACTGGATTTGGGATTTCACCTCAATTGGGATTCACCCACTGAAACCTATGTGAAGGTTTTGGATGATTCCACATTGGTTGGTTACCGTTATTCTACCGGCTGGGCTAAGGTACAACGTGTATATTTTGCGCTAAGAACTTCTCAACCATTTAAGGAGGCTATCTTAGCGGGTCACGGCGTGCAGTCGGCACAAATTAAAGCGGCCAAAACCGAAGAAAAAGGAAAAGGAATCAGTGCTCAATTAGTATTTGATGAGCAGCAAAAGAATATTGAAATCAAGGTAGCCCTGTCTATGACGGACGAGAACAAGGCACTCCAGGCTCTCGGCGAGATAGGCGATTGGAACTTTGCGCGCGTAAAAAATGAAGCTGCCGATAAATGGGAACACGAGCTGCAAAAAGTGCAGGTTTCTTCTTCTGATGAAAAGTTAAAGCGTGTATTTTATACTGCACTTTATCATACCTGTATAGCTCCCTCTCTATTTTCGGATGCTGACGGGGCCTATAAAAATGCAAGTGGCAACGTACTAAAAATGACAAATAACAATCAAAGGTATACCGTTTATTCGTTGTGGGACACATTCAGAGCACTTAATCCGCTATTTACTATTACCCAACCTGAGAAGTATACGGCCCTGCTTAATAGTATGCTTGCTTTCTATGATGAAAACGGCTTGTTACCGGTTTGGGATTTAAGTACCTGGGAAACGAATACCATGACGGGATATCATGCTATACCCGTCATTGCGGATGCCATATTAAAAGATTGGCCCGGCATTGATAAAGAAAAAGCATACAAAGCGATGCTAGCCTCTGCCTTTCAAACGGGCCGGGGTGTACCTGAATATATTAAGTATGGATATATGCCACAGGATAAAATGGGGCACAGTGCAAGCGTAACGTTAGAATACGGTTATGATGATTGGTGTATTGCCCAGGTGGCGAAGAAACTTGGAAAGGAAGAAGACTACCGGAAATTCAGCAAGCGGGCCCAGGCTTATCAGCATATTTTTGATAAAAATACAGGCTTTATGCGAGCCAAAAACAGCAATGGTAAATTTGTGGTTCCTTTTGATCCTTACTTGTCAGAGCACGATGAAGTGAAAGCGCAGTATGTAGAAGGAAATGCTTGGCAACACTCGTTCTTTGTTCCGCACGATGTGCGCGGCTTGGCTAATTTATATGGCAGCCATAGTAAATTAAGTCAAAAATTAGATTCGCTGTTTTCGGTTAAATCGGAATTAACGGGAGGAAATACATCACCGGATGTGAGTGGTATGATTGGTCAGTATGCCCATGGTAATGAACCCAGTCATCATATAGCATACATGTATAGTTTCTTGGGAGAGCCTTGGAAGACGCAAGAACGGGTGCGGCAGATTGTCGACTCGATGTATCACGATCAACCGGACGGTTACGCAGGAAATGAAGACTGCGGGCAAATGAGTGCTTGGGCTGTATGGAGCATTGCCGGTATTTATCCAGCCAACCCTGCTAGCAGTGAATATGTAATAGGCAGCCCAGCTGCCGATGAGGTGATTTTTAGGCCCGGAGGAGGCAAAGAATTGTGTTTTAAAGCTATTAACAACAGTAAGAGAAATATATATGTGCAGGAAGTAAGATTTAATGGTAAAAAATACGATAAGACTTATTTTACACATGCTGATATAATAAATGGTGGGGAAATTGAGTTTATAATGGGAGAGAAGCCGAACAAGAAGTGGGGAAAGAAGAAGGATAGTTGGCCACAATCGGCAATAGATAGCGAATAATGAGATATTTTTGTGATATAGTTAAGCAGGCACTGATTTTCAGTGCCTGTTTATTTTTACTGGCGTCATGTACACCACGCTTGCACGAACGAGGAGGCGCTTCTTACTACGCTGATAAATTTAAGGGGAGACGCACGGCCAGTGGTGAGAAATTCAGACAATATAAGTTGACCGCAGCCCATAAGACGCTGCCTTTTGGTACAAAAGTTAAAGTAAAAAACCTAGACAACGGGCGAACTGTAAAAGTACGGATTAACGATAGAGGACCGTTCGTTTCGGGAAGGATTATCGATTTATCGAAAAAAGCAGCTCGTCGATTGGGAATCATTCAGTCGGGAACGGCGAAGGTCGAGATAAGTTATAAGAAAAAACGAAAATGAATTAGCTAATTAGTTAATTGGCTAATTAGCTAATGGGGTTAAAGAGGGGCTAAAGGCCGTCAATTGCCAAAAGGTATCTTAATTCCTAAATTAACACCTAAGCCGCCAATATTGATGTAAGAACGCAGTTCATCGGCCGGTTTATTAGAGTCAAATCCCTCCCATCCGGCAACATTGTCGCCTGCTGTGATGGTTTTATGATAGTTTACTAATTTACTACTTTCACTGGCGGCGTCTTTGCTAAGCGTACCGCTTGTTAACGGTTGCCCGCTCATAACAACATTGTATTCGCCGCTTAATTCATGTAATTCTTTCTTTTTACCTCCTACCGAAATGTTCCGATATTCAAGTTCAGCATATATACTGATGCGGTCGTTCAACATCCAGTCAAAGCCGACGGCGCTCTGAAAGCCTACTGTAGGATTTGCTTTGATCCGGTCAACCCGTTTTACATTATGTAAGGTCATTATTGCATTAGGAGGTAAACCGGATGTCATATGCATGCTTTCTGCCACGCTTCCTGTTTGGTCGTTTGCTGTCGTAGTAATTTCAAGATGTCCACCTATAGGAATAATTACGCCCGCCTTCATGTAAGGTTTTACACTGCTATTAGTGGGAATATGAGCTACTAATGCCGGCGCAACATCAAATGCCTTGACCTTGCCGCTATTATGCAAATTTAGTACTTCATTGCCGCCTAGGCTGCCTCTTTGACGCATCATATCTTGTGAACGACTGTTGTAATAATTCAGCCCCACTTCAACACCTAATATTCGACTAAAGCGATACCCGGGAGTTAAGCCGACCCGCCAGCCTTCGCCGAAAGAGCCTGTAATAGTACTTTCCGATACCGTTTGTTGCGTTGGTGGATTCCCTGGAATGATATTAAACACTCTATCTCTTGCCGGTTGACCACCGATGGCAGGAAATTCAACAGGGGTTACTTTTAAGAAGTAGGCGCCGCCAGCTTTGATATAGAAACCTTTGTTGTAATCATCTTGAGCTTTTGCAGAGTAGAAAAACGAACCGGCAAGTATGCTTGCCATTAAAATCATCTTCTTCATAATGTAAAGTTTAAATAGGTGTTCTTCAATTGGTTTATCGTTTTTATTATGCTTGCATAATAATTACAAACGAAAGTAATAAAGGTTTGTAGTAATTGCAAATTTTTTGATGCGTATCTGTACGTACAAAAAACTGACCTTACCCTTTAATTCGGAAAAACAACAATTGAAATCGGAAGCTTAAGAAAGTGTACCGGATTGATTTTTTATACTTTCAAGGGAGCAGCAGAATGCGCTCCCTTGAAAGTTCTAAGTTTATAATGTGTTAGCTGTTACTTTTACAAAGTGTTTCAAATGTAAAATTTTTATTTTTTTTGTGCAACAAAAATGTAATAAAAAAATGGCTTAAATTGATAAGTGTACTGAAGTCAAATTCAAAAGTAAAAACTCAAAAGATACAGCAAGCGTCTGCGTTGCTAATCGTATTAACTTTAACTTATTTAAGTGTATCTGTAAGGAAACTAATAATTTCAGTTGATTGGCTTGGTTCAAACCAATGTGTGTTACTATCTTTTTTGAACCAGGTGATCTGCCGTTTAGCAAATTGGCGTGTATGTTGTTTTATTTTATCGACAGCCGCCTCTAACGTATACTTACCATCTAAATAATCAAAGAGCTCTGCATAACCTACCGTAAGTAGTGGAGGCCGTTTTTTATACGGGATAAGCATTTTTACTTCTTCCAGTAAGCCTTGTTGCATCATCAGGTCTACGCGCTTATTAATACGATTGTATAGGACGCTCCTTTCCGTGTTGAGCCCAATCTTTAATATCTGAAAAGGTCTTGGATTAGATTTGTCTCTTCTAAAAAAAGAAAAAGGTTTACCGGTGCTTTCGTACACCTCTAGTGCACGTATAATACGCTGAGGATTATGTATATCAACCTCTTGATAATAATCCGGATCCTTACGTTTCAATTCTTCCTGTATGAATGTCAGACCCTTCTCTTTATATTGTTCGTTTAAACTTTCGCGAATCCCCGGTAGTGGGCGAGGAAGTTCATCTAGTCCCTCACATACGGCATTTATAAACAATCCACTTCCTCCCACCATCACCACTACATTTTTATAGCTGAATAAGTCATCCAATTTGGCCAAGGCTTCTCGTTCAAAATCCCCTGCACTATAATCATCCAATATACTAAGCGAATCAATAAAAAAATGAGGAGCAGCCTGAAGTTCCATTTTACTCGGTTTTGCTGTCCCAATCGCCATTTCACGATAAAATTGTCTTGAGTCGGCAGAAATAATAGCGGTGTCGTATGCTTTTGCTACTTCAATAGCTAAAGCCGTTTTACCGATTGCCGTAGGACCTACTATGGTGATGAGTGTCTTTATGATCGTTAAGTCGTTAAATTGTAGAGTAGTTGAGTGGTTAAATTGTCGAGTTAAGCTTTTATAAAAGCCTTACTATGGCGGTTACTATTCAACATCTATACTACTTGACTATTTACTAATTAGTAGTCGTCCTCATAATTCTCGTTGTCCGAAAATTCGCCGGAAAAATCATCTTTTTCTTCGGAGCCGTCTTGGGTTTCTTCGTCGTCCATCAGATCTAGATCCATATCCTCGGCTTCATCAATTCCGTATTCGGTTTCGTTGAGGAAGTCGTAATCTTCTTTGTCCTCTTTTTTCAAAGCCGAAGCTTCAGTAGGAATAACAGCGGCACCAAATGGTTTCGGAGCTAGGCCAACAGTTTTTACCGTGAGTGGATACGTTTTTCCGTTCTCTTCCTTTAATATTTTAATCAATTGAACGTGGAAATCAAAGGGCCTGTCAAAGTTGTAAGTATAGTAAAACTTTTGATGCGGATCGTCAATAAATTTATTCAATTTGGAATTTTCCATTAGCGCTATTCCGCGCTCTTCCTTGCGTTTACTTGGCAAGTAGGCAATCTCTTCACCTTTCATCCACTGATCGTTACTAATGTAAAAAGAAGAGGAGACTTCCGGGTTATATCCCGTGGATTGATGAATTGCATGATGCAAATCTAATAAGGTATGCGTTGAGAGCACATCAATTTCGCGGATAATATCGTCGTAATCTTCAAAAGTAACTCGAAACCTATAAATAGCCATGACAGAAAATCCTGTTTTTGTTTTAAAATGCTAATATCACTAAAAAAGTAAAAATTCAAAAGTAAAAAGTAAAAACCCCGAAGGGCTCATTGATGCCTTAAAAAAACAAACAAAACCTCAATAATTAAAAAACTTGCCTCTCGTAGGGAGAGTGAAAAAGTGAAAACCTTGCTGATGGCTCCAGGAGAAAAGGCCATTTTTTGGAGCACGAAGGAGTCGCAGTCCCATATTATGACGACTGTATGATAAGGCCGAGTTCCTTTCCTTTCTTTTCCATATAGGCAAGCGCCTCTTCCCGGTTATTTTTTATGTCGCCTTCCAAGATTGCTTCGCGAATTGCCTTTTTTATAATACCTACTTCCGGCCCCGGACGAAGGTTGAACGATCTCATAATATCCTCGCCACTCACCGGTGGTTGCCAGTTTCGTATCTGATCACGTTCCTCCACATCTTTAATACGTTGTTTTACCAGCTCAAAATTGTCTCGATACTTTTTGCGTTTGTATTCATTTTTGGTTGTTACATCCGCATGGCAGAGCTTCATTAAACTGTCAATGTCGTCCCCTGCTTCAAAAAGTAAACGTCTTACCGCAGAATCCGTTACGACATCTTTTGCCAGTACAATGGGACGAAGGTGGAGTAGCACTAATTTTTGCACAAACTTCATTCTGTCATTAAGAGGAAGCTTCAGATCAGCAAATATTTTCGGAACCATTCGAGCCCCTCGATCTTCATGGCCATGGAATGTCCATCCCTGTTTTTTGTCGAAACGCTTAGTGGCGGGTTTTGCAATATCATGCAGAATCGCGGCCCATCGCAACCATAAGTCGTCCGTCACTTCGGCGATGTTATCCAAGACCTCCAATGTATGATAAAAATTATCTTTATGTCCTTTGCCGTCAATAATTTCAACGCCATAAAGCTGGGTCATAAGGGGGAAAATGAGTTCCAGCAGACCGGTGTCGAAAAGATAATTAAAGCCAATACTCGGTTTTTTTGAGCAGATGATTTTATTGAGCTCATCGGTAATACGCTCCTTCGATATGATCTTGATACGCTCGCGCTGCGATTTAATCGCATTAAAGGTTGGAGAACTGATTTTAAATTGTAGCTGACTGGCAAAACGTATAGCCCGCATCATCCGTAGCGGATCGTCAGAAAAAGTAGCCTCCGGTTCCAAAGGTGTGCGAATGGTTCTGATCTGAATATCCTTCACGCCGTTAAAAGGATCTAACAATTCGCCAAAATTTTGTTTGTTCAGGCTTAAGGCCATTGCATTAACCGTAAAGTCGCGCCTCTTTTGGTCGTCTTCCAAGGATCCATTTTCCACAATCGGTTTGCGTGAGTCTCTACGATAAGATTCTTTCCTTGCACCCACAAATTCAATATCGATCTGATCATAGCGCAACATGGCTGTTCCAAAATTTTTAAAAACGGACACTTTGGTATTTAGGTGCTTGCCCACCTTTTCGGCAAATTCGATACCACTTCCAATAACCAGGATGTCAATGTCATTTTTGAAGGGTCTTTTCATCAATCGATCGCGCACGTATCCGCCAATTACATAAATTTCTGTATTGTATTGGTTGGCCAAATTGCTCAGCGTTTCAAAAACGGGAAGTTGCAAGTACTCTTTCATCAGTGGGGCAAAAATACGAAAAATTAGCTATTAGCCTTTAGGTTTAGTCATTAGGTATTAGCTTTTAGCCTGTCAGCTTACAGCTAAAAGCTAGTTGCTAACGTCTTATAAAGCTAAATGCACCGCTAGCATCCAACTTCATAATCGTTGACGCTTGCTTCGGGGTTAGGTCATCCTGTTCAAACTCAACAATATAATCGACGCCATTCTTTATTTCATCACTTATTTCTAGGAAATTTTTAGGGGATGGTTCGCCACTGATGTTCGCAGAGGTAGAAACAATGGGCTTCCGGAAACGTTGGATCAGTTGTTCGCAAAAGCGATGTTTCGCAATTCGGATTCCAATACTGCCATCTTCAGCCACCAAGTTTGGGGCAAGATTTTTCGCGCCATCATAGATAATGGTTAAGGGTTTTTCAGTGTATTCAATTAATTGATAAGCCACGTCAGGGATTTCCTGAACATAGCTGGCTAGTTTATGCTCATTATCAAGTAAAATGATCAAGCTTTTATCTTTCGAGCGTCCCTTTAGCTGATAAACCTTATCCACCGCCTCCGGGTTGGTGGCATCGCAGCCAATGCCCCAAATGGTATCGGTAGGGTAGAGGATAACGCCGCCGGATTTTAATACTTGAAGTGCTTGGTTAATATCATTGTTCATCATATACTCTTGTATAAATTGAATAAATCTTCCGCAAGGTTTTTTGGATTAAAACGTTGTACATACTCGTTGCCTTCCTTAATCATCGTCGATCTTAACACGTTATTCGTATTAATATCATTTATGGCAGATCCCATTCCCTCTACATCATCCGGATCAACATATCGGCTATTTGGCCCCCCTGCTTCCTCTAGGCAAGAACCCCTAGCTGCTATAACAGGTATCCCACTATGTAGGGCTTCAATTATAGGTATCCCGAAACCTTCGAAACGCGACGGATAGATAAAAATATGCGCCATTTGATAAATAGCCGGCAAATCGTCAAAGGGTACAGAATGCAATAAAAGAACCCGTTTTTGTAAGTTTCTCTTTGCAATTTCGTGTTGAATAAGCTGTAAATAAGCGGTCTCTTTGCCGATGACGACAAGATGAATATTGGTTGGAATACGGTCTAAAGCTCTGATCGTGAGTAATAGATTCTTTCGCGTTTCGATCGTGCCAACTTGTAATAAATAGGTTGTCGGTAGCTGATATTTCTTTTGCACGGCTCGCTTTTCCTCCTCATCCACTGTTTGGCTAAACTGCGGGTGACAGCTCTGGTACACAACTTCTATTTTTTGCGCTGCAATACCTAGAAATTCCATCAAATCCCGTTTCGTTTGTTCACTAATCGCAACGATCTTGTCCGCCTTTCGGCATGCTTTTTTTATTTTATAGGTATAGATACTCCGATCGATGGGTTTGAAATAATGAGGGTAGCGGATAAAGATCAAATCGTGCACGGTTAAAACCCATTTGGTTTTCCCTTTTTTAGAGCCAAAAGGTAATTCGTGGCTTAATCCATGATAAATGTCCAGATTATATTGATGTGCCAGCGAGTTTAGCGTAAATGTACGCCATAGAGAAGAAAACTTTTTGGCAAGCCCTTTCGAAGGGAGCACTTCCTGAACATGTAAGCCTTCAGCTTTGTATAAAACCGAAGGCTTACTATTAAATAAGAAATAGTGATTTTCAGAATAGAAACGGCACATGCCATCAATTAGAGATCGACTATAGTTGCCTAATCCCGTTTTATTATGAAAAGCCCGCTTCGCGTCATATCCTATTCTCATTTTATCAACAGCAGATTCGTTAGCTATACTGCTACGTTATGATCTCTTAAGGCGTTATTTAAAGAGGTCTTCTTATCCGTTGACTCCTTGCGTTGTCCGATAATAAGCGCACATGGTACTTGATATTCGCCTGCAGGGAATTTCTTTGTATAAGATCCGGGAATTACCACTGAGCGTGCAGGTACCACGCCTTTATACTCTTTCGGAATTTCGCCGGTCACATCAATAATTTTCGTAGATGCGGTCAGCACGACGTTTGCACCCAATACGGCTTCCTCTTCCACACGTACACCTTCTACCACAATGGCTCGTGAGCCCAAGAAACAATTGTCTTCAATAATAACCGGTGCAGCTTGTACCGGCTCTAACACGCCGCCGATACCGACGCCACCACTTAAGTGTACATTTTTCCCAATCTGTGCACAAGATCCTACAGTAGCCCAAGTATCCACCATGGTACCCTCATCTACGTAAGCACCAATGTTAACATAAGAAGGCATCATAATAACTCCTTTTGCTAAAAAGGCGCCATAACGGGCCAAACCGTGCGGTACTACCCGAACACCCGCTTCTTTATAGTTTGTTTTCAACTTCATTTTATCGTGGAAAACAAAAGGGCCCACGTGAATTTCGTTCATTTGACGGATGGGAAAGTATAAAATAACGGCCTTTTTAATCCAATCGTTAATATGCCATCTTCCCGCAACCTTTTCAGCAACACGCAAAGTTCCCTCATCCAAGTGAAGAATAGTGGTCTCAATCGCTTCTCTATATTCTTTAAATTCTATTAGGTGCCTTTCTTCCCAGGCTTCTTCAATTAGTTTTTTTAATTCTGCAGTCATTTCAATAAAAAAGTTTAACAAAGAAAGTAAAATTTATTGATATAGCGATAGGAAGCTTTAGGCGATTGGATGACTACTTACCTCAAGCACAAGCATAACATAAAACTTAAACCTTAAAACGTACAAATCATGCCTGGCTTTTCGCTTTTTAGGTGTTGTTATGTTGGTAAAATAGGTTTAAAGAAGGGCTTTTTGCAGATATCTTTACCTTATGGCACAGGTAAAAACCTTTCTTCACGAATATTTTGAGAATTTCCCTGGCCACAGGGTCAACCGGAATAAAAATCATCTGTTAATTACTAAAAGATCGAAAGCAGGATGAGACAACAATACCTACTTCAACTTTATTTGCCAATTTTAAATGCGTTTATCTGCAATTCTGACCGGATTTTTTAATTTTGAGTGTAGCTAATTAGGGAAGACTACAATACGATCAATATAGATGTAACACCAGGCAATAATGAAAAAAACGAATGCTGTTAGAAGAGCTGTAATGAGAAATCTTACCAAAGATATTGGGAAATCCCATGCTGTAGTAGATAAAAAAAAGGATGTTGTCATAAAAAAGATATTAATTACGAGGCCTAATCACCGGTTAGGAAATCTTTTGATAATTACACCCCTCGTTCAGGAAGTTATCAATGTTTTTCCGGATAGTAAAGTAGACCTTTTTGTGAAAGGCGGAGTGTCACCTTCAATTTTTAAGAACTATAAAAATATTGATAGAATAATTCAGCTTCCTAAAAAACCTTTCAGCGATTTATTCAAATACCTAAAAGGCTGGGCCCTTTTAAGAGCCAGAAAATACGATCTTGTGATCAACTCAACTGCGGGTTCTTCATCAGGTAGACTATCAACACTGTTTGCTCGTTCACGCTATAAGTTTTTTGGTGACTTTAGTGAAGAAATACAAGTTAGATACTCCGATTATAGACACTTGGCTAAAAATTCAATTTATAACCTAAGAGACTATTTATCAAAGTTAGGCTATAACGAAAATTCCGCCACCATTCCGAATCTCGATCTCAAATTAGACCAAACTGAAATTGCTTTGGGGAAAGAAAAATTGGAGAATTTAACGCGCAACCACAGGGATACTATTTGTCTTTTTACCAACGCAACGGGTGAAAAATGTTATCCTGAAGAGTGGTGGGCGAAATTTTATGAGATATTACAGCGAAATTTTCCGAATTATAATATTATTGAGTTGTTACCCGTTGAAAATATATCGAAGCTAAATTTTAAGATTCCTCATTTTTACAGTACGGATATTCGTGAAATGGGAGGCTTCATTGCAAATGTTGCACTCTTCATTGCAGCTGATAGCGGGGTAATGCATTTAGCAAGTGCTTCAGGCATACCTACGATTGGCTTGTTTTCTGTAAGTGATGAAGACGTCTATGCGCCATATAACGGCAAGAGTTTTGCAGTTAATACCAATCATATTGATAATGAAAAAATTATGCAGTTAATCTACAACGCTTTGAACAAAGATTAAACGGTGAAATAAGTGAAATGAAGGTGTTTTTTGCAGAAGATTTTTCTCAGTATAACGAGGAAATTATCCTTACTTTAAAAAAATTTAAAACAAGCGGGACAATCATTGGTAACGGAAATAGAAACGTTGTTAAAATTTTTGAAATTAGCGGGTTACTATTCAACTTTAAATCCTTCAAACAGCATAACATTATCAACCGACATGTTTATAAATTTTACCGAAAGTCTAAGGCAAGAAGGTCTTTTGAATACGCACAGTTACTTTTAGATAAAAATTTTTGCACGCCTAAACCTGTAGCCTATATCGAAAATCATGATTTCATTGGTTTAACTTCAAGTTATTACATAAGTGAACACCTCGAAAATACTTTTACTTTGGCGGACGTTCTTTTTAACAGAGATTTTCCCGGACGAACGGAGATTATTAAGGAATATACTGCATTAATCTATGCTCTACATGAAAACGGTATTCAGTTTATTGATAATACGGCCGGGAATTTTCTGATCAGACAAGAAAATGGCACCTATCGTTTTTATATGGTTGATTTGAATAGAATAAACGTTTATGCTCGTATCAAGATACCTAAAAGACTTAAAAATTTCGGAAAACTCACCCTTGATCTCACCTTTGATAAAGAAATTCTGAGGATTATCAGTGAGGAATATGCATCTTTGTCGGGACTGTCTTCGGAATACTGTTTCAGGGAAATAAGTAGAGCATTAAATAAAATGTTGATTAAACGCAAAGTAAAGAAAGTCCTGAAATTGTACAAATATCTCATCAGGATTTAATGTTTAACGGCTATTCTGAATACCATGGTCACGTCAGGTTAATATAGCAGTCAGTTATTGAAATAAAAAAACCATTTCAGACATTAACCTAAAACTTTATTAAATGAAATCAATGCTTGAAGATTTAAAACAGTTTGACACAGAATTATTCCTAGCAATCAACGGAAAGCACAATGCTTTCTTTGATACGATAATGTATTGGGCAAGTGATAAATTGTTCTGGATTCCGTTTTACGCTGTGATAGTGTTTTTTTTAGTTAGAATTTATAAGAAATTCACCATTTATATTCTACTCGCAATTACGGTAACTATTACTTTGTGTGATCAGACTGCTTCCGGACTTTTGAAAAATCTGGTGAAACGTTTTCGACCTTCTCACGAACCAACTTTAGCCGGCCTGGTTCATTTAAGCGAAGCGGGTCCAGGTGGTAAATATGGTTTTGTATCATCTCACAGTGCCAATGCATTTGGGCTTGTAACGTTTCTCTTCTTCTTACTGCCTGCAAAATATAATTGGTTGAAGATCATTTTATTGTTCTGGGCTTTGCTGGTTTCTTATAGCAGAATTTACAATGGCGTTCATTATCCGTTTGATATTCTTGGTGGTGCGTTAGTGGGTGTGCTCTCAGGTAGTCTTGTTTGGATTATATTTAGAGCTATTTTTAAAAAAAGCGATTTTAATAAGGATTAGGGGGGATTAGCGTATCAAATTTAAATGCCTTGCTTCTAAACAAGCTTTAACATATAGATGCAGGGTGTTTATATTATAAGAACGTTTATTTTAACTTCTTTCTTTCTTTTCATTAAGTTTTCGTTTTTTAAGGCATTCAAGCTTTCCCTAAGGGGAAGGTCCGCGAAAGAAAAGAAGCAAAGAGACGACCGTAGGGAGTCCATGAACACCTTTGAAAATAATGAAGTAGTGAATAAAATCGCCGCTTCCTGCCTACCGCAGGCAGGCAAAATTTACAGGAATGGTAGTGCCTCCCACTGCATGATGTAAATTTTGGAGGCGGCATTTTAGTAGAACGATGGACTTTTACTTTTAACCAAGCGTACCATATCTTCAGCCCTAAATATAGCCCCGTGAGTTGGTAAAACGGCCTTGGAGGATACCGAGGCAACGAGCCGCAAAGCATTTGCATGTCTGTTCATGTGGCAATATCTAAGCGGATTGAGGAAGTGAAACGGCTCCAATACGCGCCAGCGATGCTTTGCAATCAGTTGCAAGGTAGCCTGCACAGCCTTGGGTTTTGTTCAACTTTTTGCCAAGAAAAAGTTGATTAAGAAAAACGTTCTTTTTAAAAGTAACAAGAAAAAGCTCCATTTTGAGCTTTCCCCTTAAAAGGGTACATTTGTAAATTATGGCCAAAGAGTTAGAGAAGCTCCGCATTGATAAATATTTATGGGCGATCCGCATTTTTAAAACACGAAGTTTAGCAACAGAGGCCTGTAAAGCTGGTCGGGTGAAGTTAAACGGTCAAAATATTAAGCCTTCCTATGTCGTAAAAGTGGGTGAAACCTATCACATTCAAAAAGGTATTGAAAAAAAGGTAGTCAAAGTGCTTGATTTGTTAGATAAGCGTGTGGATGCAAAAACGGCGGTTACTTTTTATGAAGATTTAACGCCTGTAGAAGAAACATATGGTTATAAATCGATGTTCCACGCGCCGGTTTTAAAACGCGATCGGGGGACTGGTCGCCCTACTAAGAAAGATAGGAGAGAGATTGACGACTTGAAAGACGAATGGTTTGCTGAGGAAGACTAAACTTTTCGAACAAAATGTGGAGATATAGAATGTATCGTGGCAGGATTTTTGTATAGTAATATGGATTTTCAGAAGGTAAATGTTTTGCTTATTAATAGTTGAGTCACCTGCTCAATTAGCAAAAATAAGCGTGTTGAACGCAGTATTTATCGTTTATAAAAAAGCTTTTGATAGCAGTGTAGCAAATTGGCCGCATTTTCGTTTAGTACTTTAGCAAGAGCATTATACGTTAGATTATGGAGAAAAAAAAACCGACATCATCCCTAATAATATCAACATACAATTGGCCGGAGGCTTTAAGTTTGTCGCTTAAAAGCGTATTGACACAAAAGGTTTTACCGAATGAAGTCATTATCGCGGATGATGGCTCTACAGAAGAAACTAAATGCATTATCGACTCATTCAAAAGTATCTTCCCAGTTCCATTGAAACATGTCTGGCATGAGGATAAGGGGTTTAGATTAGCAGAAATTCGTAATAAAGCTATTTTGGCCGCGAGTGGAGATTATATTATACAGACGGATGGAGACATTGTTATGCACCCAAGTTTCGTAGCTGATCATCTAAGATTTGCAAAACGGAATACCTTGGTTCGAGCAAGTAGAATTTATATAAATAAAGGTAAATCGAATTCGATGTTAAGAAATGGAAGTTCCGCAATTAATGCTTTCAGTAGAGGGATAACTAATTTCTTTAGCGCCGTGAGAATCCCGTTTCTATGGCGTCTTTTCGAATATCGTTATAAAAACAAAGGTGATGAGATTTACGAAATTCACGGTTGCAATATGGCCTTTTGGAAGAGCGATGCGTTAGCCGTTAATGGATATAATGAATCATTTTGTGGTTGGGGTCCCGAAGATAAAGAATTTGTGGCGAGATTGCTTAACAGAGGTGTGAGAAAAAGATTTTTGAAATTAGGTGCCGTTGCTTTCCACATTCACCATAAGGAAAATTCCAAGCAATTTTTAGTTGCTAATGAGAACGCCTTTAAGCAGACAAGAGAAACAAAGCAGATATGGTGCGATACGGGGATTTTTTCTAATAGAATCTTAGACCTAGAGAAATCTTTCGTTTTCGATAATGCTTAAGGACGTTCGCGTTGCACTTGTTATTTCTACTTATAATTGGCCTGAGGCCCTTCACCAGGTGCTTGTGTCTGTCAGAAACCAATATATACTACCTGATGAAGTTCTTATAGCAGATGATGGGTCGGATAGTCGGACGAAAAACCTAATTAGTTCTTTTAAGCAAGAGTTTCCGGTTCCTATCAGACATTTCTGGCATCCAGATGAAGGATTCAGAAAAGCCATAATCATGAATGCAGCTATCGCTTCTTCCTCTTCTGATTATATTGTGCAAATTGATGGTGACATTATAGTACATCCAAATTTTATTAAGGATCATATCGAAGAAGCGGAAAAGGGCTGTTATATTAAAGGAAGCCGTGTGCTACTATCTTCTCTGAAAACAAGTCGAATTTTAGCTAGCAAAGAAAAAAGAGTAACTATAAAGCCATACTCGTGTGGTATAACCAATAGATTAAATGCTTGTCGACTACCCTCGTTATCTAAGCTTTTTATCAAAAAACACAAGCGATCTCACGATCTTAGAGGCTGTAACTGCGCCTATTGGAAAAAAGATTTTGTTGCTATAAACGGCTATAACAACGAGCTACAAGGCTGGGGTCATGAAGACATTGAGTTAGCTGCTAGGTTTATTAACTTGGGGTTATTGCAGAAAACCGTTAAGTTAAAAGCGATTTGTTATCATCTTGATCATCCCTATAACCCTCGATTAAGCGAACAGGCAAATTATCTAAAATACAAGGAAGTGGTAAAGGAAGGAAATATTAGATGCAAAGATGGACTTGAGGGAGCTGTATTAAATTTAGAGGTATAGAATTCTTTTTACTATCATAATGAAATAGCTGCAATAATGATGATAGCTATCAAAAGTAACTTAATAATTTTCCAACGATTTAACCTAAACCATGATGGTGAGGCCTTTTTAAAGCTCATGTCTATCCTTCTAGAAAATCCGTTAAGATGCCCCATACGTAGATTGCCCCACAATTGACCAATTTCGTAAATGTTTTTAATTGCCATTAGGCGCCAAGCTATATCAAAATTAATTGTTTTCGTGTCCTTTATTGTCCTGATGAAATTAGTGATAAACTCACTTAACACTATGGCTAGCATAAAGATTAGGATTATTTTTAAAAAGCCACAGATTGACGCTGGAATTGCCAGCAAAAGTAATAAGAGTAACGTCTCTGAAGAATTGGTGAAATCAATGTAGGTATAAGGTCTTATAGCAGGAAGATTTGCTATTTCTGCAGCGCCTATGCCATATCGAATCATTCGTCCAGTTTGCATTTTTCCGCTATTCCACCAAGGGTGGACAACAATGGCATCTGGAACCGAAATGTACTCATCGTTATTTACCAAGCTATTTCGGACAAGAAATTCGATATCTTCCCCTCCCTTTTTTAGGTTCTTATCAAACATAGGTGAAGTAAGTTTTTCCCTATTGAGCATTATGTTAGCTGTCGGAGCCCATTTCATTCTTGTCTTTTGTCTGGCGATATTGAAGTGGGCTGTGGATCCGTTTATCGTTAATGCCTTAGTCGCACTATTGAAAGGAGGAGGGAAGTCTGTTACACCAATAAACCCAATTGCGTTCGCATTTTTCTCGATTACATTTGTGTACGCATATAATAATTTTTCGTCAGGAACAATATCATCATCTAAGAGTAGTATCCATTTACTGTTTCCAGCTTGAATTCCTTTGTTTCTTGTTGCGGAAAAGCCTAAGTTTACATCGTTTATTATTAAATGGATTCGTCCTTGTTTTGATAACTCATTTATTTTTGATGGTATTGTAGCGTTTGGATTGTCAGCGACGATATAGATATGTATGTCATATTTTTCAGGTTTTTTAAGATCGATGATTGGTATTAAAATGTGTTCGTCCAATCTAAACGAAGGTATAACTACGTCGATCGCATGGGAGTTGTTCATATGGACAAATATACAAGTCTTATAATGGTTTTGTCGGTCTTTAAATCCACATTGTTGTGATATATTAACATTTTTTCTCTCAAAGTGACAAATTAAGAATGGTGAAAAAATTAGATCTAGGGGAAGTGATTATGTCAGGATATTATCGCCTAAGCATCGTAATAGTAACCTATAATGCAGAAAAACACATTACCAAATGTTTGCAAAGTATTGTAGATTATGGTGGAAGCAATTTACAGCTAATCTTAGTTGACGGGGGCAGTACCGACGAAACAATGGCTAGAGTGGGGGCTTTTGAAAATCATATAGATATAATGATCAGCGAACCTGATCAGGGAATTTATGATGCAATGAACAAAGCTCTAACCCTTCTAAAGGGAACCTGGGTGCTGTTTTTAGGAGCGGATGATAGACTCCTTCCTACGTTTCCTTCATTTGTGGAGAGTTTTGCAGATAAACGAAGTATATATTATGGAAATTGCATAAGCGATTTCGAGGTTTTAGGGGGAGTGTTTACAAAATATAAATTAGCTAAACGAAACCCTTGCCATCAAGCCATCGCTTACCCGTGTATTGTTTTTCACAAATACAAATACGATTTGAAATATAAGGTTTTTGCAGATTATTTGTTAAATATGCAATGTTGGGGCGACGGAACGTTTAAAAAAAGATATTTACCAATTGAGGTGTCCTATTATAATATGGATGGTTATTCTTCTTATACTCATGACGAGGATTTTAGAAGGGATAAGCCAAGGCTGGTAAAACAATATTTAGGTGTTTTAGTTTACCTGAGATATTGTTTAAAAAAATTGAGAGAGAGAAATAAAATTGACTCTAAGTTTTTCTGATAATATACCCCTTTTTGTTAATAGATTGAACTATATGGTGTGCGAGATTAAAATATAGGTAGATGAAGATACTTTTTGATCATCAGATTTTTTCACTTCAGAATTATGGCGGGATTTCCCGTTATTTTTCAGCACTTTCACAGGGTCTGAAATCTAACGAAGGGATTTCTAGTCATATAAAGTTACTTTACAGTAGGAATCACTACTTAGAGGCGAAGAATTCTGTGCTTAGTAAAACAATGGGTGAGTTGTTTTTAAAGAAGCAAAAGAAGATATATAAATGGAATGAGAAATATTCAAAATATTTGATAGGTAAAAATGATTTTGATGTTTTTCATCCTACTTACTATAATCCGTATTTCCTTGATAGTTTAAAAAGACCCTATGTTATTACGGTTCACGATATGATTCACGAATTGTTTCCTGAGTTTTTCGCCCCAAATGATGAAACCGTGCTTGTGAAAAAAAAAGCTATAAATAAGGCTAACCACATTATCGCCATCTCGGAATCAACTAAGAGAGATCTTCAACTGCTATTGAATATTCCAGAAGACAAGATCACTGTAATTCATCATAGTTTATTTGATAAGTTGGTCATTCATTCTGAACCCCAAGAACAGGGGAAAAGCAAGCATTCGGTTCCATATGTGCTATATGTGGGTTCTCGGGATGGTTATAAAAACTTTTATAAGTTTATTACTGCCACCGCTAATATTTTAAAAGGATATGATATTGCCTTACTTTGTGTTGGTGGCGGGAGTTTCGGTATAGCTGAAGTAGAACTGATTAATCGTCTTAATCTTGCTCAATACGTAAAGCAGGTGGATGCTCATGAAGAGGAGTTGAAGTTATATTATGCCAATGCTGTATGTTTTGTATACCCTTCGTTATATGAGGGATTTGGTTTGCCGATTCTGGAAGCTTTTAATAATAAATGTCCAGTAGTTTGTAGTAACACAAGTTGTTTTCCTGAAACCGCGGGAGATAGTGCTGTTTATTTTAATCCAAAGGATATAGATGATATTGCAGCGGCCGTGAATTTAGTTCTTACAGATGAAAAATTAAGATCAAATTTAATAGAGAACGGATTGAAAAGACTGCAAATGTTCTCTTTAACGAACTGTTTGCAAAAAACAATGGATTGTTATAATAAATTAATACAATAGTTTTAAATTTTTGGAAATGAATCGAATACTTTATTTCTTTCCTCACAATTTGATGAATGATAATATGGGGTGTATTAAAAGGGCGTGGATGTTGCTAGAATATTTTAAGGAGCGGCAATTTCAAGTTGATCTCGTATATAGTGATGATTTTTGGGAAGGCCCGGAAGATGAGGTACAATTGAAGGAATTAAAGGATAGAGGATCATTTAGAAATATTATTAAACTCAATAAGAAGCCTACTGTTACCGATATTAGAACCTATTTGAAATTTAAACTACTGAGAGTTTTTCAACGAACGAATAAAATATCGTTGCCAGATTTTACAACCACGTATAATAGATTCCAGTTCGAAATGCTAATAAAGTCTACTGAATATGACTATATTATTATAAACTACGCCTATTGGGCTAATTTTGTTAAGAAAGCGAAAAGATGGAAAGGACCAAGGCTTATTATTGATACACATGATTTTCTAACTTCACAAATTCAACATAATTCTCAAATAGATATAGGGAATACCTTTAAGGAGGAAATTGAGAGGCTCCAACACTTTCATGAAATTTGGGTCGTTTCTGTCGAAGAGCAATATTTATTTAGCCAATTTTGTGGAAATAAAGTGAGGCTTATACCGATTAGTTTTCCAGATAACTGTCAATATAACAATAGAAGTATAATATATGACCTAATTTATGTGGCTAGTGATAATAACCACAATATAGAATCGGCGAAGTGGTTTTTTGAAAAAGTATTTCCGTTATTGTCCCAAGGAATAAAAATTTGTGTAATTGGAAAAATAGTAGACCATATTCCTATCGATTGTAACATTCATAAAGTGAGGTTTGCAGGTGAGTTAGACAGTTTTTATAAAGAGTCGCGTTTAGCAATTTGTCCAATGCTTAGTGGTACGGGGGTCAAAGTTAAGGTATTGGAAGCCCTTTCCTTCGGACTGCCAGTCGTGGCTACACCGAGAGGTACGGATGGTCTTTTAAATAAAGTAGGTAACGGTTGTATGGTAGCAGAAACGCCTCGGGAATTTGCAGAAAGTATTAAGTCGCTTATTGAAAATCGAGATATGTATGTTGAAACTCGTGAAAAGGCGATTAATTTTTTTCGAGCAAACTACGCTAATCAGGCCTTTTTCGAACTGATGGATCATCAATTAATGAAAGTTTCTTAAGCAGATTTTATGTTTAACATCGATAGAAAAAAACATACGGCGGAGATTATTATTCCTTTATATAAGGAAGTTCCTTCGAATGATGACCTGTTATCTATTCGACAATGCTTCAATGTACTTTCTAATTACCCCATTGTTGTAGTAAAACCCGCAGGACTCCAATTAGATTATTATCCTTTTCATTTCGATCGCGTAGAAAATTTTGAGGCAAAATATTTTCAAGGGATAGCTGGTTACAATTCCCTCATGCTTTCCGAAGATTTTTACGTTAAGTTCTTACAGAGCTCGTATATTTTAATTTACCAAACAGATGCTTTTGTGTTTAGTGATCAACTTGACTATTGGTGCAAGCAAAACTATGACTATATTGGAGCGCCTTGGCTTTATAGAGACTATGTCGATAAAGCCAAGTTTATCAAAGAATCTATAAGAGGCTGGGCGCACAGGAGATTTAACATTAAAGACGCCGTAAGCGGACTGCCTGCAGAACTTCAATTCCACAACGTAGTGGGGAACGGAGGATTCTCTTTAAGAAAGGTCGAATTGTTCCATAGAATCTGCAAAAAATACAAATTTCTGATTGACTACTATCTTCAACATCCGGAGAAACAGTTTAATGAAGACGTGTTCTGGTCGATAGAAATAAACCGAAAAAAAAGACATTTAAGAGTTCCTGACTATAAAAAAGCATTAACTTTTTCTATAGAAAGTTATCCAGTACTAGCGTGGTCGTTGGTCAATCAGAAATTGCCTTTTGGATGTCATGGATGGGATAAGTGCCGGGACTTCTGGAAACCTATTTTTAAAAATCAAGGATATGATATATAGTCTGATGATCAATTGGTTTTTTATCTAATTCGAGCTCTGTATGGGCTACCTCTTTAACACTGAACCTATTTACATTTTTCTGTTTTGATATAAGATTTTTATGAATAACATTATTAAGGTTGGCTTTTTAGTTTCATATGACTTCAAATATTTGTATCGTTCTATTCCCTTGGTTTACGAAGCAGCAGATGCGGTATATTTAGCAATTGACGAAAATAATAGAACATGGTCAGGAGATGATTTTGTAGTTCCGAAAGAGTTTTTTGAATGGTTAAAAACTTTTGATATCGATAACAAAATTGTCATTTACAAAGATGATTTTTATGATCCCCATTTGTCGCCCATGGAAAACGATACACGTGAGCGAAATATGCTTGGAGAATTTATGGGAGAAGGTGGATGGCATATACAGATAGATGCTGATGAGTATTTTATTAATTTTGCTGGTTTTAAAGAGTTTTTGCTTAAAGAAATTAAGAATTATTTAATCGATCGGACTTTTACCGTTTGTGTATATGTTCAAGTATTAACGATTTATAAAGAACTTGAGGATGGATTTCTTGTAATAGATTCGGACGAGTATTTACCTGTAGCAACAAGGTATCCGAAATATGAACAAGCCAGAAGAACAGGGGAGGATAAGTTATTTGTAAGTTATAAAATGGTTCATCAAAGTTGGGGACGAGAAGAAACAGATTTACTTAAAAAGCTAAAAAGTTGGTCTCACAAAGACGATTTTAACGTAGATAGTTATTTTCGGTTATGGCAGGCATGCGATAAGTACAATTTTGTATATTACAATAATTTCCACCCCTTGATTCCAACTATATGGTCAAAGTTAAAATATTTACCGTCCCACACTATTGATCATTTAGTTTGTGACACTAGCAATGATCAGGAAGGGATACATGTTAAGTATTCTCCTACAGAGAAGGCTTTGGAAAAAGGGAAATCCCGTAAGGTTAAATGGTTAAATAAACTTGGAATACTAAAAAAACTCACCTGAGAGTGCCTCATTTATCAAAAAAAGGATTAGATAAGCCCGACATCTAGTATGTTTTATTAAAATACGTCCATTTCGTTGCATTATATATCCTTTTATAGAAAAAAGCTCGCTTGACGAGCTTGGTGTTGCTTGTGAATCTTTTCCATTTATTCAAACGATTTTGCCACGTTAAATAATCAGTCATAAGTAATAGATTACGGGCCATATCATGAGCATTTAAGGTTGATAAGGCGATTTCCCTAAGTCGTTCTCCGTCTTTGGGATCGTATTTCTCCATTTCCCGTATTAATTCTGTTTCTTTGTACTGCCTATTCAAATACCGACCAGAACAGTTCTTTGTTATATATTTCCAAAATTTTTCGGGACGTAAATAACCGTCTGCTCTATTTCCATTGTATCCTCTATTATCATATATTAGACAAGGTCTTCCACATGCCATGGCATCATAGATGGATCTTCCAATTCCTACGACTAAATCAAAGCGGTTAATTACTTTTTCCACTTCAATAATTGGATTTTTATGCTTATTATAGGAAGAAAAGTCTAAACCCTTAGACGCACAGATCTCCTTTAATGCGATGTTCGCTTTTTCACTTTGACATAATGAAAGTACTCTTTTTAACTTTTGGTTTGGCGAACTTGTTGGCTTCTTAGTTTGTATATCTATCCCATTTAATATCACCTCATTTTGATAACCTAATTCATTTAGATGTAATGATACCTCCTCGGAAATCGCCACATGAAAATCTGCAAGAGGAGAGGGTTGCTCAAGCTCAGGTAACACGCCATGACAGATTTGTATGATTGGAGCTCTCGAAAACAGTTCTCTTACAGTAGTGTTATGATTAGCAAAAATTAGATCGTATTTCTTTTTTGACATAAAAGGAACTTTTAACTCTCCTTCTATTTTGTCAGATATCAATCCCTTATCAAAAGTGAAATATTCTACCTCTATACCCAGTAACTCACTCAGCGCTTTAATTAAATCGTATGTATAAAGTTCAGACCCGCCTACGCCTTCCAAATGATTTGTTGCTACTAAGACTTTTTTTACTTCTTTTCCCATAAACTTTTGTTGGTATTAATAGGAAGTGTACTGCTGTTGCTATATCATGACTTAAGATAAAAACGAAGGAATATGTTCTATGATACAGTTTTAATGTAACTTTTTTGTTGTTTAGTTTGTTGTGGTTATGTATAATCGGATCAAATTATGCGTACTGTTCTAAATTATTTGTCTCTCTTTCTTCAAAAAAAGAGGGCGTTCGCACGATTTAAGAGATTCTAGTTGTGCCCTTTGCATGCTGACTTATAACAGTAAATGGTTATAATAATGATTTGAACGGATTGGACGATGAAGATATATCGCTAGCTGCCAGATTGGTTAAATACAGCGTATTAAAAAAAGTGTAAAGCTTAAAGCTGTTTGCTATTATTTAGATTACAAAATTAATGTAAGAAATAATGAACGAGGCAGTTACGCGGTTTATCTAATCGTTGTTGAGAATGGAATTGATGCTTGGCAAAATGGAATGGTAGTTTGTATCGTTGCAATAAAACGTGGTTATATTTTTAATAATTGCACATGCATTATAAATTTACCAAAACGCCTAAGAGAAAGCAGTTAACTTATATCCCAGGCGTTTTGTATTGAGAGCTTATCTCAAATTAACAACTACATCCCATGAGCCATAACCATTATTTGCATAGTCTATCCTCCAATATCCGTTTGCATCTTTTATGGCGAGGTCTGCTTTCCCATCTCCGTCATAGTCAGCGGGCGCTGGCACTGCATCGATTGAATTGCCATAGTTCGGAAATTTTAGGTCAAAAGAACCAAAACCTGTTGCGGCATAATCTATCCACCAATAACCATTGGTATCTTTGATTGCAAGGTCTGCTTTACCATCACCGTCGTAATCGGCTGGCGCTGGTATAGCATTTGAATATCCATAATTCGGTAACGAAACGTTAAAAGAACCAAATCCGTTTGCGGCATAATCTATCCACCAATATCCGTTTTTATCTTTAATAGCCAAATCTGCTTTGCCGTCACCATCGTAATCCGCTGGGACAGGAATGGCATCTGTCGAATTTCCGTAACCGGCGAATACAGCATCGATTGAACCGTAACCATTATTGGCATAATCTATCCGCCAATAGCCATTATCATCTTTGATTGCTAAGTCTGCTTTGCCGTCACCATCGTAGTCGGCTGGTACAGGTAAAGCTTTGGGAGAGTTTCCATAATTTGGCAAAGCTATATCAATGGAACCAAATCCATTGGCTGTATAGTCTATCCGCCAATAGCCGTTCGAATCCTTAATGGCTAAATCAGTTTTGCCATCCCCATCATAGTCAGCAGGTACTGGTACGGCCTCAATAGAATTGCCATAGTTGGCTAAAACCACATCCCAAACACCGAATCCGTTTTTTGCGTAGTCTATTCTCCAGTATCCGCTCGCGTCTTTGATAGATATATCCATTTTTCCATCTCCATCATAATCTGCTGGTACGGAAATTGAACCTGCGGGATAAGGTGTTTCTATATCGCCTGCGGAAATCGTTCCATACGTCTTACTTGCATAATAATACGAAGACCATTTTGGCGTTGTTCCGCTATAAGTATCCCAATAACGCCATTTGAGCTTCACAACTCCGGCCTTGTTATTTGGTTGCAGCTTTGCTGTTTTAGCAAACTCCTTACTCCAATAAGTACCGGTAGCTTGTGTAAAATCAGAGGTAGTTACAAAAATACTATCAGAAATTGCGGTTTCGAAGCCGTTGGCATCTAAAACATAGATCGCTTGCGCTTTAACTTGTGTGGAACCATCGTATCGTTGGAATTGCATGACGGTATTGAATGGAGTTTCGCCACTGTTGGACTCATACTTGATTTTCCCATCATGAAGATATATGTTTTGAACTCCCCACATCCCAATTTTTATATCTATCACTTGGCTCTTTGCCACATTGATTAAGGTAACAAAGGCTAATAACGTATATAGCAGCTTTTTCATTTTATTTCTTATCTAGGTTTTTGTCACGGTTATAAACATCAAGAACATCTTCATACTTAAGCTCACGATCGTAGTCCCCAGGTAGCTTAAACGCTTGGGTTTCTTTATTAAACACAATGGAAGAAACGTCCAAATGCATTTTTTCTGCTAGAAACTGCCGTAGGGTCTCAATTTGGGCTTTTTCTTTTGTCTCTTGTTGAACTGCATTATCCTTGTTACAGGCTGCGAAGGATAGGCTGAGCAGTACCATGGGCACTACTAATGATTTTTTGAAATACTTCATAAACATAAATATAAGTTTAGGAGGCAAGGCCTCGTTGAACGGCCGCAAAGCAAGTGATTAAAATCGGCTAAATCAAAAAAATTACACAGAATGCCATTTTATGAGGACGAAATTTGGTTTTGATTATATGAAATTAATTTTATGCTTGGTAGAGATAAACTCAAATTTGTTTTTATAAATTTGTTGCTCTCAAATTGCTGATTAGCTTCATGCGATTACCGGTGTTCTTGCTCAATATCCACCAACTCAAGAATCTATTCTTTCAGCACTCGCCCTTCTTCTTTGATAGTTAAGTTCCTTACCCTTATTTGGAGATCGATAATCGAAACAGATAAATAACCATTAATCCAGAGAACCTACCATAAAGACGATTGTCTTTATCATGGATCATATTGACTTTGTAACAAGGACTTTTGTATTCAACTTGCTCCCGGTCGTCTTTATCGTATTTCCGTATGGCTTTGTGCCAATTCCGATCGGGATGGTATTAAAGACGCGCGGAATTAAAGCAAACCGATATGACTTTGTTTCTAAGTCATACGGGTTTATAATAATGTCGGTCGACATTGTGTTGATGTCCGTTGCATTTATTATAAAATCAGACGGGTTTATAGTAAAGCCGTTTGTCTTTACTATAAAGACAGGTGGAATTGAGTTACTCCTGGTTGGAGTCAAGTTAATTCCGTATATCTTTAATATAAAGTTGTTTGGAATTGTGTTAAAGTTGATCACCTTTATAGTAAAGACAACTTACTTTGTTTTAAATGCAGTTGGATTTACTACCATGCTGTTCATGTTTGTTTCAATGTCAGTTGGAATTGGTTTAAAGTTGCTTGTATTTGCTGTGATGCTGTTGAAATAATACTAAAGTACGATGAAGATATTTATATTTTGCTCAGCGAAATAGCAAACGATTTTGGCAGACACGGTGCCGGATTTATTGCTATTTCTGCCAATTAAAAAGTTCAACCTACCTGGCTAGCAACTTTAACATATTTTAACAGCTGTAGCAGCCGTCTATAAACTGATGCACATCCTTACTATATTCGAGTCCGATAGTAGTCCGATAGGTATTGCTTAAAAAGCCGTGTTTTGGGCTTTTTTACGTACTGTATAGGGATATCACTGGGATATAGGGGGAATAGGACACGGATAGAGCACGGCTCAAGGTCGGATCAAGGACGCCTTTATGTAACGATTTAGCCTAAAGCCTATAGCTTATAGCCTACTGCCTTCTACTTTTGGCACGATATTTACATATAAGACATTGCTTATTGATAAATGAAAACAATTATGTACAAGAAAGTGTTTAGTTTGCCCCTTGCAGTTCTAGCCATAGCGCTACTTGCAAGTGCTTGTGTGGGCAACAAAAAGTATACAGCTTTGCAAAGCGATTATACCGAGTTGCAAACGAAGTATAAGGACTTGGATTTAAAGTTCCTGAATAGTCAGCATGAATTGACGAATGCCAAATCTCGCGTAACGGATCTAGAAGAACAGATCGCGCAGTACAAGTCGAATGTAAATTCGCTACAGGCGGCTTTGGATAAATGTTTAACCAACAGCGGCCAGGGCAATGCCAACATCGCCAAGTTAGTGGATGAAATTAATGCTTCTAACAAATACATCCAGCATTTGGTGAATACCAAGGCTAAAAGCGACTCGCTTAATATGGTGTTGACCAATAATCTGACGCGCTCCTTGAGCCGTGAAGAGATGCAGGATGTGGATGTTCAAGTGTTAAAAGGTGTGGTTTATATCTCGCTTTCGGATAACATGCTCTATAAATCGGGTAGTTATGAAATTTCTCCGGCTGCCGGCGAAACATTAGGTAAAATTGCTAAGATTATCATGGATTACAAGGAGTATGAAGTGTTAATTGAAGGTAATACGGACAATGTACCAATTTCGCAGAAGAACATCCGGAACAACTGGGATTTAAGTGCGCTGCGTGCTTCATCGGTGGTACAGGCCTTGCAAAACGACTACGGGGTAGATCCTAAGCGACTTACTGCTGGTGGACGTGGAGAATATAACCCAATTGCAAGCAATGATACGGAGGCTGGAAGAACGCGCAACAGACGTACCCAGATCATCATTACACCTAAGTTGGATCAATTTATGGAGCTGATTGATAAGGCGCCTGAAAGCTCGCAAGATGGCGATACAACAGTTACCGAGCAAGATACTACTACTTATTAAGCAAAAAAAGCTAAAAGAAAACCCCGGGCTGCATGCAGTGCCGGGGTTTTTTGTATTTGGATTTGTTTTTCCATGCCACGCCGTAAGCAGCCCTCGGGGAGAGGGCCGCAGGCGTGTGCCAAACAAACACAGAACAAAAACTTTTAAGCGAAAAGCCGTAAGCTAATCACCTAAGATCTTTTGAAGGCACAGCGCTTCGTTTAAAGCAGTGCCTATATGTTTAAGAACAATAAATCTTTCCCTCTCTATCTTTCTAGTCTGCGATTATATGTGTAAAGCCTAGAGGCTAAAGCGCCATAACGCAAAATAGAAGAAGCCTTTGTGATTTTTCCGATAACTGAGCCCTGCGTTTAGGAACAGGTTTAAGAAATTTAGGCTTCTTATCAGTACGTTGCAAGATAATAATTTTTTTTGTTAAAGAAAAAAATATCGAAATATTTTGTGTAATCCAAATAATAGGAATATCGAAAATTAGACTTTTTTCAAACGATAGAAAAGGTCTGAATAGTTAAATTATTCAGACCTTTTTAATGCTTAATTATTAAAAGGTTTTATCAGCAACGTCCCACCACAAACGGGTCCCGCCATTATCTTGCCCGCCTAGCATCTCAACAGCCTCGGCTACTGCCGCACTATTACTGTTATATTCACGTTGCGGATAGGGCATCCGTCTAACGCCGGGAATAGTAGGTATCGTTCCACCACTATAATTTACTACAACAGGAAATAGAATAGGATAACTGGTGCGCCGATATTCAGCCCAGGCTTCATCACCGTCCGGAAATATAGCAATCCACTTCTGGGTGATGATGCGTTCCAGCTTAGTCGCGCTGGTAGCAGCATCATCCCATTTGATTGTAATTTTACTCAGGTAAGGAGAAGAAGCAGCAACGTCATTTTCCCCGCTCTTAACAGCCTTCGGATCTACGTAAGGCATAGCCATGCTTGTTGCATCATTCTTATAAGCGCTTGCTTGAGCGGTTAAATTATACATCTCAAAAGACCGGTCGATGCCTGTCTCATAATTGGTTTTCGCATCTCCTGCATTGCTCCAACCTCTCAATGCCGCTTCGGCTTTCAAAAACCAGCTTTCGGGAGCTACCATTAATTGCATCTTCATAGCTTGTGGTTGCAATTTGGAGTAATTGTCGTACCGGCTTTTGGCATCAATGTTAATACCGGAACGGATCCCCTTATATTGTCCGGCGACAGCGGGATCCGTTGCGGTAAGGAATAGTTTGGGTAGACGAGGGTCGTTGTAACCGCGTAAAATAGATTCAAATGGAGCACCCAGTCGGGTATCACTCCAACTACTGGTGATGATGTTTAAGGGATGGTCTACACTTAAGGTGATGTAGCAGTTATCGACTACATTTTCCAATAAACCGCCATTTACAGGGTCCAGGGCTTTCTCGCCCTCGGTTTTAGCTAATGTAGGATTGACATAAGCGATGCGTAAAGCCAGTCGCAAACGCAATGTATTGGCAAATTTAAGCCAATGGCTATACCGTTTCGAGGTATAGGCAAGGTCGGCCTTCTGCATGGCCGGAGAATCCTCGTTGTTTTGAATCGTTTTAAGGATGTCAATCGCTTTATTTAAGTCCTCAAAAAATAGGGTATAGGCTTGTTCCTGCGAGTCATAAGAGATTCCGCCATCATCGTTGATCACATTATACTTACTATAAATAATCGGGCCGACCTTATCGCTAGTACGATGCATGGCCGCTACCTTTAGCACAAGGGAAAAAGCGTAAATATCCTGTAAATTTTGATCTTCTTTCGTCAATTCGATCACACGATATACCGGATTCATCGCTTTAATATAACGCTGCACCCAAATAGCCTGATACCAACCTTGCACTAGGCTATAGGTTAGATTATTGGCATTACCCACAAAAGGCGCCTGCGCACCAAAGTAACCGCCATAGGCGTCGCTGCACAAATTATTGGCTAGTTGGTATTCGCCCACATCCTCCGGAATAATGTCGCGTTGTGCCTGTGCTAGAAAGGATGCTATTAAAGCATAATCGGCGTTTGCCTGATCATCTGTAACGCCCACAGGGCTGGTGTTGATCTCTTCGAATTTGTCTGTACAACTCTGACCGACGGCTAATCCGATGAACGCAATGAAAAGTATGCTGTATTTTTTAAATTTATTGATCGTGTCCATAATGTTGTCAATTAGAAAGATGCTTTTAATGTTAAACCGAAACTTCTGGTAGTGGGTAAGCCAAAAATATCATAACCCTGGCCTCCGACACCGGTGGTTGTGTTAAGCTCCGGATCATATGGAGCATCGTTTTTAAAGAAAAACAGGTTCCTTCCGGAAAGACTGAGCGAAGCTTGTTGAACCGCGCGCCATTTGATCGGCAATTTATAACTGATAGAAAGCTCGCGTAGGCGAATATTGGTGGCATCGTAAATTTGCCCTTCAATAATTCCATCCCGGTTACCGATTGCACCATAATAAGCCTGTGCTGGTAATAGACCTTGCCACGGCGTGCCATCGGCTTGTACCGCCGGAACATCTACACCGCCCCGATCACGGGCATCAGCGCTTTCTTGGCTCACACCGAAAGAATTTAAATAACCTTGAGTAATGCTGATAACCTGGCCACCAAAACGGCCATCGATGGTAAGGCTCAGCGAGAAGTCTCCATAGCTTACCGTATTGTTCCATCCAATGATAGATTTGGGATTATTATTGCCAAGGTAGCCATCGGGCCCGCCTTGAGGTCTTCCGTTTTCGTCCACGATAAGAGTACCATTCGCATCACGTAAGAATGTGCGTCCCCAAAAGTCACCGAAAGATCCACCCAGGCGCAGAACATTGAAATTGCCACCAATACTATAGCGTTCGCCAAGGCCGGGCGCCAACTCCAATATTTTGTTGCGGTTTGCCGTAAAGTTCACGCCCGTATTCCATGTGAAACGCTCGGTTTTGATCGCGTCAACACCTAAGGCAAGCTCAATCCCTTTGTTTTCGACATTTCCGGCATTGAGAAACACGGTAGTATATACCGCGCCGACGGGGCCGTCATAAGAGAAATATTGATTCTTTGTATTGGTCTTATATAGTGCTAAATCTATGTTAACGCGGTCGTTAAAGAAGCGACCTTCATAACCAAGTTCAAAACTTCTGCTAATTTCGGGTTTAAGCGGAAGCCCTTTATACGGGCCAGAAACATTGGCCGTCAGTGTTCCGGTGGCTAGCGTATTTACCGGAAATGTTGAAAAGGCGGCTACATCGTTACCAACCTGTGCGTAAGAGAAGCGTAATTTACTATAATTGATAAAAGTTGGAAGTGTCATCAGTTCGGAAAGGATGGTGGTTAACCCGGCCGACCAATAAAAATACCCTTTGCTTTTGTTGGGCGTGAAAGCCAATGTTGAGGACCAGTCGTTCCGTGCGGTGAGATCGACGTAAACCTTCTCTTTGTAACCGATGTTGGCTGAGCCAAATAACGACTGAACCTGTCTTTTGTTGGCAGTTTCTGTTAGACTGGTGATGGGCGAATTTCGGTAGATATTACTTAATAGGAAAACATTGGCAATAGCTAATCGACGCTGATCCAATATCCAACCGCTTTCGCGTACATCATTAATGGACGTACCTGCCGTAAATGTCAGATTCCAATCGTCGAACTGCTTGTTTCCGTTGACTAATAAATCTCCATATAAGGCGGTACTTTCTCCTTCTTCGCGTTGATATCGACCATTATCATTCAGCACGCCCGCAATGGTTTCTCCGGAAATGACGCCTTGGGTACCGGCATAGGTTCGGCGTTGCCACTTATCCCAACGCTTGTTAAGGGTCCCTCGTGCCGTGACATTCAGCCAATCAGTTATATTGTAACGCAGTTGCGCCTGGCCGATAATGTTGTTGCGGTTCTGATCAGTCGGATTTCGATGCAATACCCAGAACGGGTTCTGCTGATGGTGCGTACCCGTAAGACCAGCATCGGCATTGATATTCCACCAGTCCTGTAAATATAGATTTCTTGACGACGAAAAGTATTCGAAGGTTTTATATTTTTCGAAATCCTGCCCGCGAGGAAACATATATAGGCCACTTAAGGGACTGAAATACAAACCGGAGGCAGGGCGATTATGTATCTTCTGATAGGAGTACATTAAGCTTCCATCGAAGGACAATTTATTGTCGAAGAAGTTGGATGTATTGCGAAGCGATACGGTATGCTGATCGAATGTGTTGGTTGGAAGTACCCCTTTATTCGTGGTGTTGCCATAAGAGAAATAATTCTGCATCTTTTCCGTGCCGCCACTAAAACTAACTGAATTAATAAAGGTGGTCCCTGTATCGAAGAAATCTTTTACAGGGTCTGAAAAGGAGCCTGCTTCACCCCAACTTTCTTCACTATCGGGCGTCGACTGGCCATATTTATATTGTAGCTTGGGTAAGTAAAAAGGTTTATCAATTGTCACGCCGGAGGATATATCCAGTCGCATACGCCCGGCCGCTCCTTTTTTAGTGGTAATCATAATGGCTCCGTTGGCTCCCTGACTGCCATAGAGTGCAGAAGCAGAGGCGCCTTTTAACACGTTGATACTAGCGATATCATCTGCATTCAGGGTACTGAGAATGTCGCCTTTGTCTGTTCCGCCACCAAAAGGCCCCTCAGAGCCACTGCCCGAAGTATTGGTAATCGGCAAACCGTCTACTACATAAAGCGGTTGATTACTGCGGTTCGATTTCATACCTCTTAAGACAATATTAACAGAACCGCCCATCCCGGACGAGCTGCGGTTAATCTGAAGTCCCGAAATTCTGCCGGTTAAGTTATTCATCGGGTTTACATCTTTAACACGCGTCAGTTCATCGCCCTTCACAGTCTGGGTAGAGTAAGTCAAGCTTTTAGCTTTGCGTTCAATCCCCAAAGCGGTAACTACCACCTCGTTCAGTTTATTGTCTGACGCAACCAAACGTATATTAAGAGGGGTGTTGTTATTGGCTGCGACGGTAACAGTTTGCGATTCGTAACCCAAAAATGAAACTTCAAGCGATAAGTTGTTTAAACTGGTTTGTAAATTGAATCGGCCCTCTTCGTCGGTGGAAGTGCCGATATTCGTTCCTTTTACTTTGATGGATACGCCAGGTAACGGTTGGCCATCCGTCTGATCGGATACTTTTCCGATGATACTTCTTGTCTGCGCTCCCAATAAGAGCCATTGACTAAAGAACATTAAGCATAGCAAAACTTTCTTCATGTTAAGTGATTTTGGTTATAAATTGTTGTTTAAGAACGGGTTGTGTTACATTAGGTTGGCCTGCAAATGCTTTCAAAAAGCACAATAATATCCCAGCGCACATTTTTTTGTTTCACAAATGTGATCGCCTGCTTCACAGCATCGAGTCCGTAAATAAATTGATAGGGTAAGTGCTTTACGATCGATTACACGATTAAGTTATTGAGAATAACAGAAAACCTCTAAGGATCTATTGCACAATAATGTTTAATAAACGAGGGATTAAGCTGGTTGATGGCTTACATTCTGTTCTCTGTTGCTATCAATAAAATGTATTGATCGGTTGCTTGTATTGTTCTTGTGTTTGTATTAGTCTGACTTTAATTGAATTTAGTCTCTCATAATTGTAACATTTCTGTGAATATAGATAATATTTTTAACAAAGCAATAGTATTTCAAAAAAAAAGTTTTTGATGGGTTCTTATTTATACCAAGTATAAAATGAAACATACTTTTGTGAAATAAAATAGAAGTTTAGCAGCTCGTGCCCACCTAACTTAAGCTTTCAAGTTTGCTGTGTAGACAGAAAACAAGCCCTATCCGGCTCTTCAAAAAAATAGCTGATTTCAGGGGCAGCCGATAGTGGCAAATTCGCTAGTTTTGTTCACATCCCATTAGAAATATGACAAACGACGAATTAAGAGCAATAGAGTCCGCCGCAAGGGCTAAAGATTCGGAACAACTCAAGGCGATAACCGAACAGGCTACAAGTGCTAAAGATTTTCAAGATTATGCACTTGGATCTGCCGTCACTCAGTTGATTAAATCGAGTCAATACGAAATAATCGACCTTTTTATTCGGAAAGGTTTGATCGAAACGGATCTTTATCTATACGACAAATTTGACAATAGTATTATTAACACATTCTTACGCATCGATAGTCTGCAATTGCAGGACTTAGCTGGTTATTTAGCTTGGTTTGAAACTTTTGCCACCCGGATCGATGAAATTGACGAAGAAGTAGGGGGGATTACTTTACTCAACTATGCGATTGAGGTGAATGCGCCCGTCTCCTTATTGAAAATATTAGTGGGTCAAGGGGCAGACATTCATCGGAAAGATAAATACGACCAAACGCTTCTTTACAAGATATGTAATTACGGGATGAAACCCGAAGCCTATCGAAGAGAGCTTGTAACATGGTTGATAGCAGAAGGCCTAGATATAAATGCTGCCAATGTTGAGGGGAATACACCCCTTCATGTTGCTGTTCGTTTGCGGAATATAGAGGTGATAAAAGCGTTGTTGGAAGCCGGTGCCTACCCCAATGTTGAAAATAAGCAGGGAGAGAGCGCCTTTTTTCATGCCGCTGTTTTTCAATTCGACGCAAAAATAATGGAGTTGTTTTTACATTATCAGACCCCGGATTTTTATGCTTTAACCAAACAAAAAGAGAATCTCTTAAATGGTTTTTTGCGCGCCATGGTATATGAGAATGATGATAATTATAAAATATTGGATATGTTGTTAGATCATGGAGGCGACCTTAAGGAGCCGTCGGACTATTACCATCGGCCAAAAACAGGAATTGACTGGGCTTTAGAGAAGTCATACAACTTACTGGAGCGCTTGGTACACAGAGGTGCTCTCGATCTCGACTATCGCGATAATGAAGGCAACACGTTATTGCATAAGGTATGTATGTTTAACTTGAATTATGATGAACCAAAGGCAAAAGAACTGTACCGAAAGGTGAAATTTCTATTACAACAAGGTGTAGATGCCAAATTAGAAAATATAGCCGATAAAAAAGCGGTAGATTATGCGTTGGGTGACAATCTGAAATCAAAAACAGTAGAATTATTATTAGCACAAGAATAAGTTGTATTATGTCTCAATCATTTATCATTGCCTGTGAAGGAGGTAAAAGGAAGATTGCTGAAATCCTTTTGGAAAAACAACAAGTTGATGTGGGTTATACTGACGAAAAAGGCCGTACAGCATTACATTATGCGGCGCATCGCGGTTATTTGGATCTAGTGAAGCAATTAGTTGAATCAGGTGCGGATCTGAATTATGAAGACCATCAGGGAGAAACGCCCCTGTACTTTGCCTTGTTGCAAAAACAGAAACAAACGGCCTTGTTTTTAATGAACCAGGGAGCTGATATACGAATAAACGACTTTCTGGGTAACAGCTTATTGCATATTGCCGCAAGAACCGGACAACAGGAGGTGGCCGAAAAATTGATCGCTGACGGACTCGATATTAACGCTTTAAACAATGAGGCAGAATCACCTTTATTGATTGCTGTGCAATATAAGTACCCGCCGATGGTGCAATTACTATTAGATAATGGAGCTGAAGCAAATGTAAGTGATAAGCAGGGAAATACGGCGTTAAATTTGGCTGTTGAACAGAACTCGGTACCGATCGTTAATAAGCTTTTAGACAATGGAGCGGCTGTCAATATAGTGAATGATCAGAGCGAAGGCCCTCTCCTTTTAGCAACGAAATTAGGTAACCGTTTAATTACGCAACGTTTAGTAGAACAGGGTGCTGATATTTTTGCCGAATCGGCCGAAGGTATATCGCCGGTATGGTACGTGTGTGGCAGTAATCAAAAGGAGCTATTGGCGCTATTTCTATCCAAAGGATTGTCTCCCGATTATGCAAGGCCGGTCGATTCTTTCGATGGCCGAGACGGGGATTATATTCGGAAATTGATTGCGCGAACCGGTACGCGTACTTTTATATTAGGCTTTGAACCGCATTATGCAGGCGAGACTTTGTTACAGACGGCCGCGAAATCCGGTTATCTTTCTTTAGTAAAACAACTGTTAGAGGCGGGAGCAGCGATTGATAAGCAAGACGCCGCAGGCAATACCGCGTTGCATTATGCAGCGGCTTATGGTAAGAAAGATGTTGTCCGGTTTTTGTTAACGCATGGCGCAACCACAGATTTAGCCAACGCGTTGGAGCAAAAGCCTATCGATTATGCTAATATGCAAGGTTTCAACGAGATAACCGCCCTATTAATCGATTTTGGTGCTCAATCAAATGATATAGTTGACGGGCCGATGCAGGCAGAAATGCCAAAGGTAGCCGTACAGGCGGGTATGGATATGGCACAAAAGAAACAGGCACTTTTTGATTTGAAGGATTTATTAGATGCAGGTATAATCAATCAAGAGGAATTTGATGCCGAGAAAAATAAAATTCTACAATCCTGAACTTGTTGAAATATAAAATAAGATAACTATGTTGATTTATCGAGGTTGGGGAATCTTAGCCATTTTAATACCCATTGTATGTATAATGATTGGCATATCGCTTTTTGGCGAAGCAGGAAATTCGACTTTACGTGGGTTTCTTTACAGTTTGTTAGTTTCCGGTATTATAATCGTTCCCTTGGGGCTTTATCTTAAACGTAAAGGTAGAAAGCACGATTTATATTTTATTCCGTTATTTGTTTGGGGAATCGTTTGGATCACTGTTGCGTTTGGGTTTTTACTCGGAAAAGGTCTTTTGTAAGTGAGTTTACCAAGCAATAGGTTAGCTTGTGTTTTATTGTCAATTTGGCTAAGTTTGTCTAGTAATGGTCAAACAGCTATGGTTTTCTGTTCTCTTTGTTGTTTTCATTAGCCTCGCACACGGTCAAACGCAGGATAGCACAAATTATTACGTCCAGTTCTCGTCCACGAATTCGATTAATAAAACAAATGACAAAAGCGCATTTCTATTGAACAACGCACTCCGTTTTTCCATCGCAAAAGAGCGGATTAAACTAAATTTCAACAATAACTGGCTCTATGGACGCCAGGATGGGAGCCAGTCAAATAACGATTTTTCAAGCTCACTTGATTTTAATATTTATCGGAAAGATCTTCGGTTTTTCTATTGGGGTTTAGCGAATTACAATACGAGCTTTTCTTTAAAGATTAGAAACCAACTATTGGCGGGAGCCGGCGTTGCTTATAACCTGATTGACAAAAACGAAGTTTTTCTTAACATAAGCGACGGCTTTCTCTATGACGCAAGCAGTATTCTTGAAAATGAGTTACCTATAGATTATCAAACGGTACGAAACTCTTTTAGACTCCTTTACAAATTTGTCTTTAAAGAGCTTATCATCATTCAGGGCAGTAATTTCTACCAACCTTCGCTCACCGATGCGGCAGACTTTAATATTAAATTAAACAACGATATTGCATTTAAACTAAATAAATGGCTTAGTTTAAAAGGCTCTTTGGTATATAACCGTATTAATCGTACAGATCGAGAAAACCTATTATTTACCTATGGAGTTGCTTTTGAAAAGTATTTTTAAGCTTTCGGTAGTTGCCCGAGCTACTTCACAAAAACGACGATAATGAAAACTTTTTTGGCACGTTATTACTTCTGTAAAAGAAGTAATTTGTCTTGCGAATGAAACCTTCCACTAATATGGCAGGGAAGCATAGGTCTAATTCATTAATTATTTTACGCTGATGAAGAAAGCAGTTGTATTTGGTGCCACCGGCCTTATAGGCTCGTATCTTTTAAAGGAATTACTCAATAGTACAGATTATGAAGTCGTAACGGTTGTTGTTCGGAGAAAATTGACTATTCATCATCCTAAGTTGAAACTGTTAATAGGCGACTATCATAGCTTACCTAGTCTGAAAGAAGATATTAAAGCCGATGAAGTTTATATAACCTTGGGAACTACGAAAAATAAAACACCTGATCAAAGGGTATATTACGAGATAGACCACGACTATCCGGTGCTGGCTGCAAAAATAGCCAAAGAACAAGGTGCAACAGCCGTTTTTTTAGTGACGGCCGTCGGTGCGAATCCTAGCTCCGGTGTGTTTTATTTAAGGACGAAGGGGGAAGTGGAAAGGGATCTCACAGCACAAGGGTTCGATCATACACATATTTTCAGACCTTCCATGTTAATGGGAAATCGGGACGAGAATAGGCCATTGGAAAAATTTTTTATGGCCATATGGTGGTTTATTGGACCGCTGTTAATAGGGAAGGGGCTTGAAAAATATCGAGGTATTGCCGGAGAGCGTGTGGCTAATGCCATGATAAAAGCTGCACAAAATCAAAACGAAAAAGTAAAAATTTATCATTGGCGAGAAATGCAGGATCTTTTAAAATGAGCCGAATTCGCTGCTTATGAAAAGAGCTCACATTTTGTTGCTATCAATAATTTTTTTTCCTTTGTGCAAAAGGAACCGGCATGAAAAAGGCGGAAGCAACTCGATTCAGTATTCTACGAAAAGCCTTTGAACTCATATACACGAAGGGATATCAAACAACGAGCATTGATGATATTCTTGCAACAACAAAAGTAACGAAAGGAGCCTTCTATTACCATTTCAAGAATAAAGATGAAATGGGACTGGCCATTATCAATGAAATTCTTAAACCTAATTTTGCCAAAAATTTCATTGATCCTTTAAAAAACGATCAGGACCCTATAGAACTCATATATAATATGATGTACCACCTCTTGATGGAAAACGAATTTCTAAAAGTAGAATATGGTTGCCCTGCCGCTAATCTAACGCAAGAAATGGCCCCTTGGAATGAGCGTTTTGCGAAAGCACTTGACGAACTCGTCAATCAATGGAATAAGTCTTTAATCGCAACGATCGAAAAAGGAAAGAAAGACGGACGTATACGACAGAACGTGGACGCAAAACAGGTTACTTTTTTTGTTATGTCGGGTTATTGGGGTATCCGTAATTTCGGCAAACTTGAAAATAATCGATCGGTATATGTTTCTTATTTAAAGGAACTTAAGAATTACTTGAACTCGCTGAGATAATTTTTTTATCTAAAAACATACTGAGTAGTATGTTTTGTTATATCTTTGCTTCGTTAATTAAAAAACGATGTACGTTACACTTATTTTTCTTCATTCTCTTTTCAGGTGGTTGGTGCTAGTCAGTCTAGTCGTCGCTATTGTTCGTGCCTATCTAGGTGTTAATCAGCTTAAGCCCTTTTCAAAAACGGATAATGCAATTAGGCATTGGACGGCCACCATTGCACACATACAGCTGGTGCTTGGAATTATCCTTTATACCAAAAGCCCTATTATAAAATATTTCTGGAAGGAAACCGAGGAGACCTCGTCGAATTGGGACGTAGCATTTTTTGCCCTGTTCCATGCCTTCTTGATGTTTAGCGCGGTGGTTGTCCTTACTGTTGGCTCTTCTTTAGCTAAGCGTAAATCGGAAGATGGAGAAAAGTTTAGGACCATGCTGATATGGTTTTCAATAGCCTTGTTTATTATTTTTATAGCCATTCCATGGCCATTTTCACCTTTATCTAGCAGACCTTATTTTAGATAATATGATACACTTGAAACAATCAAAAGTTGCTACGCTCCGTCTGATAGGTGTAGCCGAGGGAATATCGTTATTAATCCTCGTTTTTGTCGCGGTACCGATGAAATACTATTTCGATAACCCTTCTTTAACTAAATTAATGGGCCCTATTCATGGTGCGCTGTTTTTGCTATTTGTTTTTAATGCGCTTAGTGTAGGAATAGAGCAAAAATGGAAATTTAGAACCACCACATGGCAGGTTCTACTGGCTTGTATCGTGCCCTTTGGGACGTTCTATATCGATCGAAAGATTCTTCGGAAATTAGATTAAAAAAGTAAATGTGTCATTGTTGTTAAAAAACGGTGACAGCAATACGAAATAGTAGCGCTTTATCTCACCTTTACGTTACAAAGAAGCTTACATTTAATCTGTTCTTTATTCGTCTGAGCATAAAAAATATAGATTAGAAAAAATTAATTTCATATTATCAAAATGTTAAGCCAAATTTGCAAATGTTTTTTTGAGAGGAGATGCAACCTTTAATTCAAATGGAATACCCGGCAACCATTACCTGGAAACAGGCGATGCAAAGTTGGGCTTTTAAAAGCTGGCTGATCGCTGGCCATCTTTTGTTTATTGTACTTTTATTTGTGCTGCCCCAATTCTTTGATCATATCGAGCTGAGAGATGGAGTGCCTTTATATGATCCGTTGCTGAACCTTTTACCTACCATGGATTTATCAACGCCCATATTTGTATGTATATGGGGGATGGCAGCGTTGCTTTTGTATCGGTGTTTTTCTAGCCCTGCCATTATGATTACCGCATTATATGGCTTCTTGCTGGTTGTATTTATGCGGATGCTGACCATTTCGTTGGTCGCATTAGACCCTCCCACCGGATTAATTCCTCTAGTGGATCCGTTAAGCAATATTGCCTATGGAAAGGCCGGTTTTATTACCAAAGATCTTTTTTTTTCCGGTCATACCTCCACGATGTTTCTTATCTTTTTATGTTTACCAAATCGAGTGGATAAGCTATTAGCTTTAATAGCCACGCTATTGGTCGGAAGCATGGTGCTGATTCAGCATGTGCATTACAGTATCGATGTGCTGGCGGCTCCTTTATTTACCTGGTGTTGTTTTTGGTTGGGACGCGAAATCGCATTAAGCGGATGGTATAAGGCAGCCCATTTAGCTTTAGCAAAAGAAAAAGTGGGTGTGCGTGTGGTGACTACTGAGCTTCGTAAGCTATAATTTCTCTTCCAATAGCGTTAATTTCATCGTCCGCTTCAAAACGAGGTAGCTCGGTTTCCGAATCCAATTTAATCCAGCTATTCTCCGTGTCTTTCATGATTTTCATATATTCGACACCATCTTTATAAACGGTATAGATGTCCTCTTCTTCCGGGAAGATCGCATAATCAATCTCATTGAGAGTAATGTCAAAAGGCTCTTTCGTTTGCATAGTCATCTTTTGTTACAAAGTTAAGGAAATTCTATTATAGTAAATAAGGTAGATAGTTTGGGTTAGACTTATTGCACTTTACATGGAGTCATGCTCATTTTAAAAGAACGTTTATTTTATACATCCCACTTGCTGCGCCCATTGGGCCAAGGTGCTTTGGCTTGTCTATTCCGTTGCAACCCGTGGTCAGATGCCCATCCGTGAATCGGAGCCACCCTCTTGCGCAATGGCGTGCCCTTCGTTCGTCGATTCACTGATTACCGTCTGCTTCGCATAATAATGGTGAGGGGCATCTTTGACTGCCGGTTGCTGCCTCCATAGACTAGGCCATTATCGTCCTTTGGAACGATTTTGCAACGGGCTATAGCGCAGGGCATAACGGCCTTCCAGGGTGAGCGTAAAGAAAATTCGGTTAGCAGGGCGTGCTAAAGTGTTATGCGAAAAAGCGAAGGGAAGGAATTGTGAATAGGGGCGGCTCCGCAGAACAGAGGGATAGGAACCGAATTTTTAGTGAGCACTGGATAGCCTTGATTGTTTGGTTCTTTATGATCAAGCATAAAGAACATATATTAAAAAAGTTGAATAAAATAAACGTTCTTTTTATTATTACGCTCGATTGGATCATATGTTGAAAAAACTTTTTATAGTTAAACCTGTTGTGCTGAAAATAGTCTTATCGGTTGTAAATAATGATTATATGAGAAAAGTTTTTATACTAATCACGATGTTAACCATCGTCGTTGCTGCCTGTACAGCGAAAAAGGGGATGACGTCCAAAAAAGATGCATTGAACGGAACATGGGAATTGGACTATATCAGCGGTCCTCGCATTGCATTTGAAGGCTTGTATCCCAATAAAAAACCCTTTATAAAAATTGAAGTAGACAGTAACCGCGTGAGTGGCAATACCAGTTGCAATAACTTTTTCGGAAAACTGAATCGTGATGGTCATAATATAAGCTTTAAAGAAGGTTTAGGAATGACGAAAATGTTTTGCGAAGGGCTGGGAGAGCCGACCTTCATCAGTACGCTCGAAAAGGTAAATCGTTATGATATTACCGATGAAGGTAAAACGCTTCATTTTATTATGGGAGATATTGCTATGATGCGGTTCAGGCGGATTGACTAAATGCTGAAATCGGACCTCTGTTAAAGGTTTGTTTCTTACCCTGAAATTTTGTACTTTGGACTATCACTTTTATTAACTAAGTTTTTATTAAAAAAATAAACGATTCAGTATGGGAAAAGGAGATAAAAAAACCAAAAGAGGGAAGATCACGATGGGTTCATTCGGAAAAACGAGACCTCATAAGCAAAAAAAAATCGCAGCAGCAACGGCGGTTGTAGAAGAAAAGGCCACAGTAAGTGCTAAAAATAAAAAGGGTTGATATTCATCAACCCTTCCTTATAACCTATTTAAACGTTAATTATTTCTTTTCCTTTTTATAAGCAGCATTTAAGCCGTCTACCACTTCTTTGGTGATTTCAAGGCTCTCATCTGCGAACAGTACACCCGGGTTTCCTTTGGCATAAGTTAATACAAATTTATAGCCTTTCTCTTTCGCATGCGATTTAAGGTAATCGGCTACCTTGTTGTATAACTTTTCTTGTTCTTGGGCTTCATCATTGGCAAATGACTGATTCGCATTCTGGTTGAATTTGCCGAGCTCTTCCTGCTTACGTGCCAAACGTTCTTCTGTACTTTGGCGCTGTTCTGCACTCATGGTAGCAGCGTTTTTTTGGTACTCAGCCACTTCACGTTGAAAAGCATTGCCTTTCGCTTGTAGCTCGCTCTGTGTCTTTTTTGCTTTTTCCTGAAGCTTGGCTTGCATATCTTTAAAGTACTCATAATTGGCTAATAGCGAATCAGAGTTTACATATACGATCTGTCCTTCAGTGGCTGCGGCAGCAGTGCTGTCTTTGCCGGACTTAGCCGCCGGTTTATTTGCATTGTTATTACATGATACTGCAGCCACAGCCAGCATCAAGCCTAATGAAATTTTTGCTATAGAAGCGAATGGTTTGTTCATCTTATGTCTTTATTGTTTAATTTCTATGCAATCAAAACGCAAACCTAACATAAAAATCATATACTAAGCAATTTTTTTTTAAATGCGCGCGGGAATCATGCATATTGAGAAACCGATTTTATGAGGTGTATGTCAGCAAAAAATTGACTGGATAGGAAAGGAATTGTAGGCGTTCCCATCCTATTCTCTGTGTTTTTTTATCTAGAAAAAAAGAACATTAAATAGCTATTATATAAGGAGTAAATTACTCAAAGTCGGTAAAATTTCGTATTTTTGTGTTTTTGGAACTAAACTATACATGAGCGAAGAAAACAAAAACAAATCCAACTATTCCGCAGATAATATACAGGTATTAGAGGGCTTAGAAGCCGTAAGAAAAAGACCGTCAATGTATATCGGAGACGTTGGCGTGAAAGGTTTGCACCACTTGGTGTATGAAGTAGTTGATAACTCCATTGATGAAGCGCTAGCCGGTTACTGTACAGACATTCATGTAATCATTCATAAAGATAACTCCATAACAGTGGAGGATAACGGACGGGGTATCCCAACCGGAATCAATAAAAAAGAGAACAAATCAGCCTTGGAAATGGTCATGACTATGCTCCATGCCGGTGGTAAGTTCGATAAGGACACCTATAAGGTTTCCGGTGGTTTACATGGTGTTGGTGTTTCCTGTGTGAATGCACTCTCTACCTTGTTGATAGCTGAAGTACATCGGGAAGGTAAAATATTTAAACAAGAGTATGCGCAGGGAAAACCTCTGTATGATGTAAAAGTAATTGGTGAAACCGATCGTACCGGAACGAATGTTACTTTCCATCCGGATCCAAGTATTTTTACCATGACTACCACGTATAGTTATGATACGCTTGCCGGTAGATTGCGTGAGTTGGCTTATTTAAACAAAGGAATCAGACTTACCCTACTTGACGAACGCGAGGAGCAAGAAGATGGAGCATTACGTCATGAAGAGTTTTATTCTGAAGGTGGCCTGAGCGAGTTTGTTAAATTTTTGGATGGTAACCGTCAGCCTCTAATTCCTGACCCCATTCATGTGGAAGGAATAAAACAGGGTATACCGGTAGAGTTAGCTTTGCAATATAATGATACCTATTCCGAAAACGTGCACTCCTACGTGAACAATATCAATACCATTGAAGGGGGTACTCATGTTGCCGGATTTAGGAGAGGCTTAACCCGTACTTTGAAAGCTTATGCAGATAAATCGGGCCTGTTAAAGAACCTAAAGGTAGAAATTACAGGTGATGATTTTCGAGAAGGCTTAACGGCTGTTATTTCTGTAAAGGTCGCTGAGCCGCAGTTTGAAGGACAAACAAAAACCAAACTCGGGAACAACGAAGTAATGGGCGCCGTAGATGTCGCTGTAGGCGAGATTTTGGGTACTTACCTGGAAGAAAATCCACGCGAAGCAAAGGCAATTGTACAGAAGGTTATCATCGCGGCTCAAGCTCGCGCCGCTGCACGCAAAGCCCGTGATATGGTGCAGCGCAAAACGGTAATGGGAGGTAGCGGTTTGCCGGGTAAGTTGGCCGATTGCGCAAACAATGATCCTGCTAAATGTGAAATATACCTCGTAGAGGGAGACTCGGCGGGAGGAACCGCAAAACAGGGGAGAAACAGGGAATTTCAGGCAATCCTGCCTTTGCGTGGTAAAATCCTCAACGTAGAAAAAGCGATGGAGCATAAAATCTACGAGAACGAGGAAATTAAGAATATGTTTACCGCCCTAGGGGTGAGTATCGGTACTCCTGAAGATGCGAAGGCGCTGAATCTGGAAAAACTTCGTTATCATCGAATCATTATCATGACGGATGCCGATGTGGACGGTTCGCATATTACAACGTTGATTTTGACCTTCTATTTCCGTTATATGAAGGAATTAATAGAGCGAGGTTATGTCTACATTGCTACTCCTCCGTTGTACTTAGTAAAAAAAGGTAAAGAACATGAGTACGCGTGGAATGAAAATCAACGACTGGCAGCTATTCAACGGTTGAAAGGTGCCGGTAAAGAGGATAGCGTACATGTTCAGCGGTATAAAGGTTTGGGAGAGATGAACGCAGAGCAGTTGTGGGATACTACCATGAACCCCGAAACCCGCACCTTACGTCAGGTGAGTATAGAAAATGCGGCGGAGTGCGACCGTGTCTTTTCCATGTTAATGGGCGATGAAGTGGCACCTCGTCGGGAGTTTATTGAGCGTAACGCTAAATATGCGAAGATAGACGTGTAATAAAGGGCATAAGGTGATAGGGTATAGGGTGTAAGGCTTTCCTTAAACCTTATACCTTTCTACCTTCTCCCTCATCGAAGGAAATTAACCAAGCCTATTACTAAATCGCTGTTTAACGGGAGGTTTGGATTTGAATAAGTCTTCAAGTTAGCTTCTTTATTTGCAGGTGCTGTTTTTAGTGTATGGTTCATGTTTTTTATAAGTAAGAGCGTGGCTTTGGGATTCGCTGCTTTTAACTTTTCGGCGTGGCTGGTCGGTACTTGCAAATCCGTAGTGCCTCCCACAATCAGGATTGGTATTTTTAACTTCCTGATTTCTTCTTCGGGATTGATTTTGAAAGACGAAATAAGGAAGGGTTGTATAGCCGGGGCAAATAAACTATTGAGCTCGGTCGGAACATTATTTGTCATTTTTCCCTGTTTCAGCAGGTTGATAATTGACGTAGCTTCTTTAACTAAGGAAGGTTGTGTTAATAATTGATTTTCTAACACAGTAGCAAGATTTTCTCCCGGGCCGCATAAAGAAACAACGGCGTCCGGATTCAGCTGCTCCGATGCAATAATGCCGATGTTTGAACCTTCGCTATGACCTATAATAAACAGCTTTTGAAATTTTTTTTGATTTTTGAGAAATGTTCCAAGAATCACCGCGTCATCTACAAAGTCGTTAAACACCAAGTTATTTTGGCTTGTCTGAAAGTTTACACTTTCGCCGATCAAACGCTTATCGTATCGGAAACTGGCGATGCCGTTATCCGCTAACGCTTCCGCTAATAATAAGTAACTGTTGGCTTTCACACCATAAAGGTTGTTGCCATTGCGATCCGTAGGACCGCTACCCGCAATGATTAAAGCGACGGGAGTACCCGCTTGCGGATTTTTTGGTGTCATAAGAGTTCCGCTGATAATACCTCCATTTACTTTGATTTTTAACGCCTCTTCGGGGAAATTAGCCGGGCTCCTATTGGTGTTGGCCCTGATTTTGGGTTGTTGTTGCATTAAAAAAGCCGAAATATCTCCGCTCGTGTTAAAATGGAATGTTAAGGGAACAATATAATCTTTAAAAGTGGCTTGCAGTATCAACGAGTTGTTATTATTAGTAATGCTATCGAGTGGTTCTACCTGCTCAAAAGCACCAAATTGCTGGTTAATACCCTTCCATATCTTCGATAATGTTGCTGGGTTAACCTTCGCTTTAAAATCAGCTGAAGTAAGATCAAGTGCTTCCTTGTAGTTGGAATCAACCATGAGCGAGATGAATTTTGCCGCCTTATTGCCGTTTGTGTTTTGCGCTTTTCCGCTATAAATGCTCAAGAATAATAAGGTAAAGAGAATAAAAAGGTAACGCATAAAATGAAAAATTTTCCTTAAGATATAAAAATTATACGACTATCGGCTTTTCTCCCTAAAATAGGGATTACCTTCAGTGAACTCCCTTTGGTCGGTTTCGCCTTTAACATACAGATGAAGGTGTTTATATTAATTTGATCTCTCTTTACCTTGATGCAAAGAGAGGCAAACATCAAGGCTTTGTAGACTACCTTGCACCTGATGGCAAAGCATCACTGGCGCGTATTGGAGCCGTTTCACTTCCTCAATCCGCTTGGATACTACAATATGAGCAGAGGAGCAAATGCTTTGCTGCTCGTTGCGTCGGTATCCTCCAAGGCCATGTAAGTACTTCGGGACGGTTTTGCAAGGGGTTGGGAAGAACGGCCTCACAGCGTGAGCGTTAAAAAGATTTAGGATAGCCAAGGCAAAAAAATCATGTGAAAAAGTGAAGCGTGGCTTGGAGGGAGGAGCGGCTCCACATGATTTGAGCGATGGACCTAAATCTTTAGCGAAGGATGTGCAGCCTTGAACTTTTGGTTCTTTTCTTTCAAAGAGAAAAGAACAAATATTTTATAAAAAAACTGACTAAAAAATCCTTCCTTTTCTAAAAGCAAACACCTGTTGCTTTTAGGAGTTATATCCGACAGTTATAAAAATTATATGGTACTTGCTAGCGAAAATAGCTCATTGCTGAAAGCCGATCTCCATTTCCAAATAAGCGAATTTTATAGTAGGTTTGCACCTCTTTATATGTATACAATAGTATACTAAATGTTATTTATACCATGAGCATAGCGAAGACATACAACCCCAAAGAAACCGAAGATAAATGGTATGCCTATTGGCTGGAAAAGAAGTTTTTCCGTTCTATACCGGATGGTAGAGAACCCTATACGATTGTCATGCCTCCTCCTAACGTCACGGGCGTATTGCACATGGGACATATGCTAAATAATACGATTCAGGATGTATTAATTCGCCGTGCCCGGATGCAGGGTAAAAATGCCTGTTGGGTGCCCGGTACCGATCATGCGTCTATCGCAACCGAGGCAAAGGTAGTCGCTATGCTTAAAGAGCGCGGAATCAATAAAAGCGATATCACACGTGAAGAATTCTTGAAATACGCTTGGGAATGGAAGGAAAAATACGGCGGAATTATTCTCGATCAATTGCGAAAGCTGGGAGCCTCGTGCGATTGGGACCGGACGCGCTTCACTATGGAACCCGACTTGAGCGATGCGGTAATTGATACATTTATTCACCTTTATAAGAAGGGGTATATCTACCGAGGTATCCGCATGATTAACTGGGATCCGCAGGGTAAAACCGCTGTCTCAGATGAAGAAGTAATTCGCAAAGAGGTAAACCAGAAGCTGTATTATATCCAGTATCAAGTTGTAGACACCAACGAAGAACGAACAACGAATAACCAACAACGATCGTACATCACCATCGCAACAACCCGGCCGGAAACGATTATGGCTGACACGGCCGTTTGTATCAATCCGAATGACGAACGCTATCAGCATTTAAAAGGAAAGAAAGTACTGGTTCCTATAATAAACAGGGAAATACCCATCATTGAGGATGAGTATGTTGAGATGGAATTTGGTACAGGTTGTTTAAAAGTAACGCCGGCACATGATCTGAACGACTATGAGCTGGGCCTGAAGCATAAATTAGAGGTTGTCGACATCTTAAATGACGATGGAACGCTAAATGAAAAAGCGCAGATATTAGTAGGAGAGGATCGCTTTATCGCCCGTAAAAAAATTGCTAAAATGCTGGAAGAAGCAGGGCAATTGGAAAAGGTTGAAGATTATAAGTCGCAGGTTGGCTTTTCAGAGCGGACCGATGCAGCTATTGAACCAAAGCTATCTATGCAATGGTTTTGTAAGATGGAGCACCTTGCAAAGCCGGCACTGGATTACGTGCTTAGTGGTGAGGTTAAACTAATTCCTGACAAATTTATCAATAGCTATCGCCATTGGATGGAGCATGTTAAAGATTGGAATATATCGAGGCAACTCTGGTGGGGCCAACGAATCCCGGCTTGGTACAATGAAAATCAAGATTGGGTTGTAGCTAAAACTGAAGAGGAAGCGATAGTCGAGTTTGAGCGCTTGGGAAAAAGCACAAAGGGCATTTATCAGGAGGAGGACGTGCTAGATACTTGGTTTTCGTCAGGCTTATGGCCTATATCCGTTTTTGACGGATTTAAAGAGCCAAACGGAGCCGATATCAATTATTATTATCCTACAAATGATTTGGTAACAGCGCCTGAAATATTGTTTTTCTGGGTAGCGCGTATGATGATTGCAGGGCACGAATTTCGAGGAAAGGCACCATTTAAAAATGTCTACCTTACCGGTATCGTGCGCGACAAACTTGGACGGAAAATGTCTAAATCATTGGGGAATTCGCCGGATCCGATTGAGTTGATGGATCAATATGGTACGGATGGCGTGCGTGTTGGAATGTTGTTGTCGTCTCCTGCAGGTAATGACCTCATGTTTGATGTGGCCTACTGCGAGCAGGGCCGAAATTTTGCCAACAAGATTTGGAATGCCTTCCGATTAGTTAAAGGCTGGGAAACGGTTAACAAACCGGCAACAAAAGCAGAGCTTAAAACCGTGGAATGGTTTGAGAGCCGCTTTAGTGAAGCTGTGATCGAAGTAGAGGAGCATTTCGCCGCCTATAGACTTTCTGATGCGCTCATGACCATTTACAAGCTTATATGGGATGATTTCTGCTCCTGGTATCTTGAACTGGTAAAGCCGGCTTATCAACAGCCTATTGCTAAAGATCTATTGACCTTTACGATCGACTTTTTTGAGCAGGTATTGGCCCTTGCTCATCCTTTTATGCCATTTATCACGGAGGAGCTATGGCACGATGAATTGTTTGGAAGTCGGAGTGCGTTGGATTGCTGTATTGTGGCAGCCTATCCTAAGGCTTCAAAGATCGATCGGGAGCTTCTAAATGACTTTCAGGTGGTTCAGCAAGTTGTTTCTGAAATACGTAACGTGCGAAACACGAAACAAATTTCTCCTAAAGAGACACTTCCACTTGCTATCAAAGTGAATACCGATATTGCTTACGAAAACTATTTAGATAGTATCAGAAAATTGGCGAACATCAGCGACGTAAGCTTCGTTTCGGAGCAACAAGTGGGGACGGCAGCATTTATAGCAGGCAAGGATGAGTTTTTTGTAAGCATAGCTCAAAATATTGATGTGAAGGCCGAGCGTGAGCGAATAACAAATGAAATCACGTATTTACAAGGTTTCCTGAAATCGGTGAACGCAAAACTATCAAACGAGCGATTTGTACAAAACGCGAAGCCGGAGATCGTGCAGAATGAGCGTAATAAGCAAGCAGATGCACTTGCGAAGATTAAAATTTTAGAAGAAAGTTTGGCGTCACTTTAATGTTACTATTCCGTTTTCGATAGCTCAAAGCTTTTATTATCTTCGTGAGGATATTAAATTATAAAAACTTAAAGTTATTAACATGAAAAGAATTCTCAGTCTAGCACTTATCGGCTTTGTTCTAGCATCTTGCGGTGGTGCTTCCAAAAAGGAAGAGAAAGCGGCCGATCAGGACCCGAATTTAATCACTTGCGAGGGCATCGGTAAAGTAAAATTAAGCTATAGCCATGCGGATCTTGAAAAGGAATTTGGCGCCGATAAATTGGCTGATACAACGAAGGAAGTAGAAGGTAAGAAAGTGAGCGTTACTAAAGTATTCAAAGATACACCTGAAGAAGTAACAGTATTTTGGGCAGAAACGACTGCTCCTTTTACCAAGGCGGTGAAATTGAGCGTATCGGATGAAATGGGACCCTATCAATTGGAAGAAGGTATTCGAGTAGGTTCCACATTAAAAGATATGGTAAAAGCAAATAACTTTTTGCCGGTTACGTTTACTAACTTTTATGCTAATGTGGATGGTTTTGCTCGTATTGAGAGCTTCAATGACGGTGATTTAGGTCAGAAGTATCCTTGTTTAGGGGGTGTATTGGATATAGATAGAACCGATAACCTGGAAGTTACATTGCTGGATGAATTTAAAAAGGAGAATCCGGTCAAATCTAATCATAAGGCCATGAACTTTATCTATGCTAATGTGGTAGAATTAAGTGTTTCTGCCAAATAGATAGATCGCGATATATAATAGACATATCTTTGTTAAGCCGTTTGTTTACAAAAACAACGGCTTATTTTATTTCGTGGTAGAAAGGAATGTCTTCCAAGAAACGGTAACTTTCCTTTTCATGGTCAATGAGACAGTAATAGTGTTCTAAGCCGTTGCTCACAACCAGGTAAGGAACTTTATGAACCATATTGTATCGTGCGATCTGTTCGAATACGGCCTGCGTGATTTTTATTGAAGGAGCCTTTAGCTCTGCTATTAATAGGCGTTTACCCGAGGGATTAAAAACTACGATATCGGTGCGTTTCTGCAGTGAGTTTAATTTTAGTCCGCCTTCACTTTGAATCAATGCTTTAGGGAAACCCTTAGCTTGTATAAGATGTTGAATCCAATGTTGCCGTACCCATTCTTCGGGCGTTAATAAGAGATGTTTTTTTCTTAACTCATCATAAATGAACAGGCGATGTTCATCTTTGCTGAGTTTTAGCGGATAGGAGGGGAGATTAAGTGGAATGGGGCTTAACATAATGACCGTGTTTGCGGATGTCTTAAAGATACAAAGCTAGGGAGATTTTTTTAATTAGTTATAAGTTGTACGTTATATAGTTAGTAGGGAGTAGTTAATAGGGAGTAGTTAATAGGGAGTAGTTAATAGGGAGTAGTTAATAGGGAGTAGTTAGTAGGGAGTAGGAAGTATGACAGGTTCACAGCTAACAGGTTCCCTTGTTCACTAATAAGGGAGTTAGTAGGGAGTAGGAAGTAGTTAGTAGGAAGTATGACAGGTTCACAGCTAACAGGTTCCCTTGTTCACTAATAAGGGAGTTAGTAGTTAGTAGGGAGTAGTTAGTAGGGAGTAGTTAGTAGGGAGTATGACAGGTTCACTGCTAACAGGTTCCCTTGTTCACTAATAAGGGAGTTAGTAGTTAGTAGGGATTAGTTAATAGGGAAGTAGTTAGTAGGGAGTAGTTAGTAGGGGAGTAGGAAGTAGTTAGTAGGAAGTATGACAGGTTCACAGCTAACAGGTTCCCTTGTTCACTAATAAGGGAGTTAGTAGTTAGTAGTTAGTAGTTAGTAGGGAGTAGGAAGTAGTTAGTAGGAAGTATGACAGGTTCACTGCTAACAGGTTCCCTTGTTCACTAATAAGGGAGTTAGTAGTTAGTAGGGATTAGTTAATAGGGAAGTAGTTAGTAGGGAGTAGTTAGTAGGAAGTATGACAGGTTCACTGCTAACAGGTTCCCTTGTTCACTAATAAGGGAGTTAGTAGTTAGTAGTTAGTAGGAAGTATGACAGGTTCACTGCTAACAGGTTCCCTTGTTCACTAATAGCAGTCGCAGCGGCCGTAGCAAAAGCCTATGCTTATAGCTTACTGCTTATAGCTTAAAGCTTACCGCTGACAGTTGTCAAACCTTAAAAATTATTGTTATTTTGCAGCGTGGTCTAGCCTATACCTAGGCTAATTGATAGTTCCCTGTTAGCCCATTAGATTAATAAAAGAATATGAGTGCATCTAACATTTTAGCCGATATCAATAAGAGAAAGCTGAAACCGATTTATCTTTTGCATGGAGAAGAAGCATACTACATTGACTTGATAGTCCATGCTTTAGAGAATAAGGTGCTGAGTGAAGCTGAAAAGGGTTTTAATCAAACGATTCTATATGGAAAGGATACAGACTGGGTTACGATCTTGAATACAGCTAAACGATATCCGATGATGAGCGACTATCAAGTTGTCATTATAAAAGAGGCTCAGAATTTAAAATGGGATAAGGCAGATGAGTTTTTTCAAGCTTATGTGGAGAAACCTTTAACAACTACCGTATTAGCTTTTGCGTACAAATATAGCAAGTTTGATAAGCGGAAAAAGATATATAAGGCCATTGAAAAGAGCGGGGTTGTGCTTGAATCCGCTAAGATTTATGATAATAAATTAGCACCCTGGATTGATGAGTATGTAAAGGAGCGTGGGATGAAGATCCATCCACAAGCTGCAGCGATGATGGGTGAATATTTAGGTACAGAGCTTTCGAAAGTAGCAAATGAGTTAGACAAGATGATGCTCAATGTGCCAAAGGATAGGGAAATAGGTGTTACAGACGTTCAAAATAATATCGGGATAAGTAAAGATTTTAATATTTTCGAACTGAATACCGCCCTGGGAAAAAAGGATGTCTTAAAGGTAAATCAGATCATCGATTATTTTTCTGCTAATCCGAAATCCAATCCGATTCCCGTCGTGATGGGATCGCTATACGGTTATTTTTCAAAAATCTTGAAATTTCATTATTTGCCTGATAAAAGCCAGCAAAGCGCTGCCAAAGAATTAGGGGTTCATCCCTTTTTTGTGAAAGATTATGAGTTGGCAGCCCGGAATTATCCGATTATGAAACTGTTTCATATTATCGGCTATCTTCGGGAGTACGATTTAAAGTCGAAGGGAGTAGATGCCTTTAATCTCGAAGCCGAAGATTTGCTGAAGGAAATGATGTTTAAGGTTTTACATTAATAAGGCTCCATCAAGAAATAAATAGATGAAAAAAGAAAGAAAACGACCGCAAGGAGAAATTAGGGATAGAGAGCGGACTAAATTAAAGCTCTTAAGTGCAGTGGGTCAAATAATACGGACGGAAGGCTACCAAGGCTTGGGCGTTAATAAGATCGCTCAAATAGCCGGTGTAAACAAAAAATTGATTTATAGGTATTTTGATAGTGTCGACAACTTGGTGGAGAAATATGTTCGGGAAAAAGATTATTGGGTCAGTTTTGTTGATAAAATAAATGTTGCAGATTCGTTCCAGCAAGATTTTGGGCAAGTGGCTTTGCCAAATTTGTTGACACAGCAACTCGATTTTTTTTTCGGAGCAGACGAACTGCAAAATATCGTACTTTGGGAAATCAGTAAACAAAGCTCGTTAATGCGCGAAATCGCTAATGCCAGAGAAGAGTTGGGCAGTGACCTTTTTCGGTTAACGGATCCATTATTCAGTGACACAACGGTAGATTTAAGGGGAATTGTTGCGCTACAGGTTGCCGGTATTTATTATTTGGTACTACATGCGAAAAACAACGGAAGCACCTTTTGCGAAATTGATGTGAATACGTTAGAAGGACGGGAACGTATAAAACAGGCTGTGACTAAAATTAGTAGCTGGGCATTTGACGAAGCTAAGAAATGTAAAAACAGAAAATAAACAGAAGGGTGTCTGAAAGTTTTTCGGACACCCTATTTATTTATTTCAACATGCTTTCGCGTTGCTTCTTTATTTCCTCACTATTGATATACTCATCATAGGACATAAGTTTATCAATAACACCTTTGGGGGTCAGTTCAATAATTCTGTTGGCTACCGTTTGTGTTAACTCATGGTCGCGCGAAGTAAATAGTATCGGTCCTCTGAAATCTTTCATCCCATTATTTAAAGCTGTAATAGACTCCAAGTCGAGGTGATTAGTGGGTTCGTCAAAAAGTAAAAAATTCGCCTTTTGTAGCATCATTCGCGAGAACATGCAACGCATTTTTTCTCCTCCGGATAGTACGGAGCATTTTTTCAGCACTTCTTCTCCACTAAATAACATTTTCCCAAGGAAGCCCCGTACAAATTGGTCATCCTGATCTGTTGAAGAGTATTCCCTCAGCCAATCAATAAGGTTTTCATTTTTCCCTTCAAAATAGGCAGCGTTATCCATAGGAATATCAGCTGTACTGATGGTGACCCCCCATTTAAACGCGCCTTTATAATCTTTATCCCTTCCGGTAAGTACTTCGTAGAAGGCGGTAGTTGCTAAGCTGTTTTCGGATAATATGGCAATCTTATCACCTTTGTTCATCATAAAAGATACCTTATCGAATAAGACTTCACCATTCGATACCTTGCCTAAGTTTTCTACCTGTAGAATTTGATCGCCTGGTTCTCTGTTCATTTCATTGAACATAATGGCTGGGTATTTTCGACTAGAAGGCTTGATTTCATCTAAATTGATCTTATCCAAGGCCTTTTTTCTACTTGTTGCCTGTTTTGATTTAGAAGCATTTGCACTAAATCTGCGAATAAATTCCTGCAGTTCTTTAACTTTATCCTCCAGCTTTTTATTCTGTTCTGCGCGTTGTTTTAAGGCCAGCTGACTTGATTCATACCAGAAAGTATAGTTACCGGTATAGATCGTCATTTTACTAAAATCAATATCGACAATATGCGTACATACTGCATCCAAAAAGTGACGGTCGTGCGATACGACTAAAACTAAACCTTGATAATCTGCCAAAAAGTTTTCTAACCAAGCGATTGTATCGATATCTAAGTCGTTGGTAGGTTCGTCCAATACCAGTATGTCCGGATTTCCAAATAGTGCCTGCGCCAATAGCACCCTTACTTTTTGGTTACCATCTAAATCCTTTACCAGTTTATAATGTAGATCTTCTGAAATACCTAGATTGCTAAGTAGGGTAGCGGCATTATTTTCGGCACTCCAGCCATCCATTTCAGCAAATAAGTTCTCCAGCTCGCCTGCTCTTTCTCCGTCTGCATCGGTAAAATCTTCCTTGGCATAAATGGCGTCCTTTTCCTTCATGATGTTGTAGAGCTCTTTATGCCCCATCATAACCGTCTCTATAACGGAAAATTCATCAAAAGCATAGTGGTTCTGACTAAGAACGGCCATACGCTCTCCCGGCGTGATACTGACAGATCCGGTTGTTGGATCTACATCACCGGTAATAATTTTTAAAAAGGTCGATTTGCCGGCACCATTTGCGCCGATTATACCGTAACAGTTGCCCTGTGTAAATTTTAAATTAACTTCGTCAAATAAAACGCGTTTACCAAAGCGTAAAGAAAGATTTGAAACACTAATCATAGGGGGCAAAGATAGCGAATTGAAAGCGTAATGTGAAGAGGATAAGCTTAAAGGTGTACTCTATGATAATATTATCGCTGCACGGAATGACGAAAGAACAATTTCTGTTGGAAATATCCAAAAATGTGTCGAAGATGAAAGCCACAGTACTGGCACAGCTCGCCATATCAGATCATTATACCATGTCCGACCTCTTGTCGCTTTGTTATCATCCGCAGAAAGCCATTGCTTTTCGAGCGGCCTGGATACTGGAATTTGTCGAAAACAAATCGCCTGACCGATTTATCCCTTTATTAGTCGAGTTTATTGAGCAACTTACGCATCAACATAATGCAAGTTGTCAGCGGCATTTTACGAAGATTTTGATGAATTATACCAATAGAAAAGCTAAAACGATTCGTAAAGAAGCTTTCAGTCACTTGACAACAACACATAAAGAACAAGTGGTAGAGCGTGTATTCGAGTGGCTGATCAAATCTGAAACACCGGTTGCGGTAAGGGTCAACTGCATCGAAATACTTTATAACCTCGTTCCTTTATTTCCGTGGATTAAAGATGAGCTAAACGCGCAAATTACTTTTTATTTAAAAGATGGTAGCGCTGCGATGCAGAGTAGAGGAAAAAAATTACTGATGAAATTGCTGGAAGCATCTTGAAAAAAACTAAGATCTTTTTTCGATATCCTTATTTCAGTAGATTGACCTTATATAAATCTGTCCGTCTATCCTTCATGGTTTTTACCGTACCGTATTCATGCAGTTCTTTTAGTGCATAGAGATCCACGTCGGTTAATAAAACCATCTCTGCATTTGGTGTCGCTTCGGCTTTTACGCCATTGGTAGGGAAGGCAAAATCCGACGGAGTGAAGACGGCCGACTGCGCATATTGTATGTCCATATTGTTCACTTTTGGTAAATTGCCAACGGATCCGGCAATGGCCACATAACATTCGTTTTCGATCGCCCGTGCTTGTGCGCAGTTTCTTACCCGTGTATAGCCATTTTGTGTGTCGGTTAAAAACGGAACAAATAGGATTTTCATCCCCTGATCGGCCATGATCCTGCTTAGTTCAGGAAATTCGACGTCATAGCATATCTGAATGCCTATTTTACCGCAGTCTGTATCAAATACTTGTACTTTGTCTCCACCGTACATGCCGTAATATTTGAGCTCGTTAGGTGTAATATGGACTTTGTTGTAGGCGTCGACTTTACCGCTTCGATGACATAAGTAGGTTGTATTATACAGACGATCATTGGCCGAAAGAGAAGGCATAGATCCTGCGATAATATTTACGTTATAGGAAACCGCCAAGCGCTGAATTTTCTCTTTGATTTCTTCAGTGTGTTTGGCCAACATGCGCATCGCCTCCCGTTCGGGTAAGTGGTTATAAGGCTCCATTAGGGGAGTGTTGAAAAACTCCGGAAAAAGCGCAAAGTCCGCACCATATCCGCTAACAACATCCACGAAAAATTCAATCTGATCGTAAAAGGCCTCAACATTATTAAAAAGGCGCATTTGCCACTGGATAAGACCTAAGCGAATGGTTTGCTTGGTAGGTGAAATCGAACTGGTTTTCGGTTCGTAATAGATATTATTCCATTCAAGTAAAGTAGCATATTCCAATGATTCACGGTCTTCGGGAAGATAGTTTTTTAGGATCTTTTTTACGTGAAAATCATTAGATAACTGAAAGGTTAGGGTAGGGTCATAGAGTTCTTTTTGTTTAACCTTTTCAATATACTGTTTGGGTGTAAGTGTATCCGCATGCTCATGATATTTGGGAATCCGCCCGCCGGCAATGATGCTTTTCAGGTTGAGCTGTTCACAAAGTTCTTTTCTCGCATCATATAGGCGCCTGCCCAGACGTAAATCCCTATAGTCCGGGTGAACAAACAATTCGATACCATATAAAACATCGCCTTCAGGATCATGGGTGTTAAACGTGTATTTGCCCGTAATCTCTTCGTACGAATGCGTTCTATCTGTTTTTTCAGAATCGACAATAATCGATAAAGCGCATGCAACCACATGGTCGTCCACTTCGACACACAATTGCCCTTCGGGAAAGATGCTCAACAAATGTTTGATGCTTGATTTGGGCCATATACCGCCTGCTGTGCCGTGATAGGCTTCAACCATAGAGGTTTTTAAATCATTATAATCTGAAAGTCCAAGTGGTCTTATGATGATGTTCATTAGAAAAGTAAAAAATAAAAATTCAAAAGCCTGCCTCCCGGAGGGATGGTAAAAACCCCGAAGGGCTCATTGATAACTATCTTATGTCTTGATACTTATATCTTGCATTCCAACTAGCTAAAATAACGTATTTCCTTTGGGATAGTTTGCTTTTCCCAGATGCTTGTAGGCCAGTTCGGTACATTCGCGGCCTCTTGAAGTTCGCATAATATAGCCCTCCTGAATAAGAAAAGGTTCATATACCTCTTCGATCGTCCCTTCATCTTCTCCTACTGCAGTAGCGATGGTTTTCAGTCCTACCGGCCCTCCTTTGAATTTATCGATTATGGTCAATAAAATCCGATTATCCATTTCGTCCAATCCATGCTCATCAACATTGAGCGCGTTGAGCGCGTATTGGGCAATTTCCGTATCGATATTGCCATTTCCCTTGATTTGGGCGAAGTCACGGGTTCTTCGTAGCAAGGCATTGGCAATCCGTGGGGTGCCACGGCTTCTCCTGGCGATTTCATAGGCACCTTCTTCGCTGATTGGTGTCCGTAATATCCCGGCAGACCGAAGTACGATGGTTGTTAAGAGTTTGGCATCATAATATTGCAAACGCGCATTAATGCCAAAGCGGGCGCGAAGTGGCGCTGTTAACAAGCCTGATCGGGTTGTGGCCCCCACAAGGGTAAAAGGACTGAGGGATAATTGCACAGACCGGGCATTCGGTCCGGTTTCGAGCATGATGTCAATTTTGAAATCTTCCATCGCCGAATAAAGATACTCTTCTACTAAGGGGCTCAGGCGATGGATTTCATCAATGAACAGGATATCACCCACTTCTAAATTGGTAAGTAGGCCAGCTAGATCACCGGGTTTATCTAATACCGGTCCGGAAGTAATCTTAATGCCCACGCCCATTTCATTCGCAATAATATGTGAAAGTGTTGTCTTTCCTAATCCGGGAGGGCCGTGAAGGAGTACATGGTCTAACGCCTCGCCACGAAGTTTAGCTGCTTGAACGAAAATCCGTAAATTTTCCAATATTTTGTGTTGCCCGGTAAAATCTTCAAATGCCTGGGGGCGCAACACCTTTTCTACCTCTTTCTCCGTCTTGCTGAGGTGCTCTGCATTGGGATTTAAATGTTCGTTCATGTTGGAAGCTTTTAGCCGTCAGTTTTTAGTTATCAGCTGTCTGCTTTAAGCCGGTGGCCGATAACTGACAGCTGATTGCTGATAACAAAAATACTAAAAAAATTAGAGGTTTTAGGGCCTGTTGTATTTTCTAAACCAACTGTTAACTTTCATCTGTATAACACCGAAGAAGGCCTCCCGAAAGATTTTGGTACTCATTTTTGATGTACCTTCCGTTCTATCCGTAAAAATGATCGGAACTTCCACTACTTTAAACCCATACTTCAAGGTGGTGAATTTCATTTCTATCTGGAAGGCATAGCCCACAAATTTGATCTTGTCGAGCGGTATAGTTTCGAGTACCTTGCGTTTGTAACACACAAAACCGGCGGTGGCATCACGAATGTCGGTCCCGGTAATCAATCGTACGTACCCCGAAGCAAAATAAGATATTAACACCCTTTTCATAGGCCAGTTTACCACGTTTACCCCTTTGATGTAACGTGATCCAATGGCCAGGTCGGCTCCTTCGATACATGCCTGCCGTAGGCGGATAAGGTCATCCGGATTGTGTGAAAAATCAGCGTCCATCTCGAATATATACAGATAATCTCTTTCTAGACACCAATTAAATCCATGGATGTAAGCCGTACCCAGCCCGAGCTTTCCTCTCCGCTCTTCTAAATGTAGGGAACCGTTAAACACTGCTTGTAAACCCCTTACAATATCAGCCGTTCCATCAGGCGATCCATCGTCAATAACTAAAATGTGATAAGGAAAAGAAAGCGAAAACACTTTGCGGATAATCCTTTCTATATTCTCCTTTTCGTTGTAAGTGGGTATGATAACGATGCTGTCTGACACGGCTTCTTTCCAGTTTTGGTTTTCAAATTACGAAAATAAGGAAATATTATGAGCTATCAGTTTTCGGCTATTAGATTTCAGTAATGTCTCGTTTCTGTTGCTGATAGCCTATTTCCGATAGCTCATTCCAATTATTTTACACCGTGCATCATCTTTTTTAGAATTCCTGAAATAAGAAACAGTATAAGTGCAGCTGTGCCGGAAAGCGTTACGAAAACCATGAAAAATTCATATAGATTATGAACGGTGAAGCCTACAAAAGTTGGGTAAACAATATCAATTTTCTCTTGCGCTAATATAGCCACTTGCTCTGCCGTCGGTTTTACGGCTCCGTCCAATATTCCCTGTAGGTCAATCCCTTTAGACGCGGCAAATTCGAATTTATCCCCTGTAGGAGGAATCAACGCTCCCAAAGTACCTGCTAGGGCGTAACCTGCTGCATTGCCTATAAACCACACGCCCATCAGTAGGGATGAGAAACGTTTAGGTGCGAGCTTGGAAACCAGCGATAACCCGATTGGAGAGAGGCACAATTCACCTAGTGTATGGAATAAATACATAATGAATAGCCAATGAACAGCCAGCTTGCCGGTCAATCCAATCTTGGCAACTTGAACGGCAATGATGTAGTAACCAATGGCTAGTAACAAGAGTCCGATAGCCTGTTTAACAGGAGAAATTGGCTCCAGATTACGTTTTTGCAACTTTAGCCAAAGCCAGCTGAAAGGAAGGGCAAATATGATGATGAATATGGAATTGGCGTTTTGAATAAAACTAGGCGGAAGCTGATAGCCCAAGAAGTTTAAATCAGTCTGTTTATCGGCAACGAAGGTTAGCGATGAGCCCGCTTGTTCGAAAGCTGACCAAAAGAAAATGACGAAGAATGCGATGATGTACATCACTACAATACGATCGCGCTCTATTTTGGTAATGGTTTTATCCGTTAATATCAGAAAAGCTAAGCTTAAGGCCGAAGCGTATATAAAAGGGTAGACCCAGCTTTTAATGGGATTTGGATCGAGTGAAAGGAAGTGAAAAATAATATACAGAACTACCAATACCAACAGGGATGCCACAATTGAGCCTGTCGTAAATTTTGCCTTTTCCGATTCTTCTTCCGCTTGCTTATGATCGGGATGAAAAGAAGGTTTGGCACCAACAGGCTTTCCATCGGGTGACGTTACGTATTTGTTCTTCAGGAAAAAAAACATAACGGTACCCAAAAACATCGCTAAGCCGGCCGCCAGAAATCCCCATTTAAAGGCTTCGACCACACGCACGTCACCCACCTTAACGTCACCCAGGAAAGGGCATACAGACATCCCGAGAAATGCGCCTACATTGATACCCATGTAAAAAATGGTGAAAGCGGAGTCGAGCCTGTTATCTCCTTTATTGTAGAGTTGGCCTACCATCGAGGAAATATTGGGTTTAAAAAAACCATTTCCAACGATAATAATAGCTAAAGCAGTCCACATCACAAATTTTGCAAGATCGAGATTAGATGCATAGACTGATCCGCTAAAGAATAGGCACAACTGGCCAATACCCATAATTGCTCCACCTAGTAGGATACAGTTTCTGTTTCCCAGATAACGATCTGCAATATAGCCTCCAATCATGGGAGTCAAATAACTTAGACCGAGAAAACCGCCATAAACAATTGAGGCATCTTTGTCTGAAAAAGCAAGCGCGTTAACGAGAAATAATGTAAGTAACGCCCGCATCCCGTAAAAATTAAAGCGCTCCCACATTTCCGTGGTGAACAGTACATAAAGTCCTTTGGGATGACTTTGCTGGTTTGATTGTGGTTCTTGTGATAATGTTTTCGTTTGATTCATGTTGTTGATTTGTTTAAAGGTTGATTTTAAACTTATTACAATGTTGGTTTTTTGTTTTTTGTGTGACCTTAGTGTATTTAATAAATGGCGCAAGATAGCTAGACCGCCTCATTATAACAAAATTTATCTGCTAATAATGGAAAAAAACAGAATAGAAATTCTTTCGACCCTGCGCCATCTCGATCTTATATTTATAAGTTTTTCATTATAAAATCAGTCATTTTATTATATAGGTGAATGCTGGTGTTGCCACCGTGAATTCCATGGTTTTTATTAGGATAGTAAGCTTGTTCAAAGGGCTTATTAGCTTGTATTAGCGCTTCGGAGAACATAATGCTGTTTTGAAAATGCACATTGTCATCACCGGTACCGTGGATCAAAAGGAATTTGCCCTTTAAACGATCTGCGTAATTGATAGGAGAGTTGTCGTCATATCCTTGCGGATTTTCTTGTGGGGTACGTAGGTATCGTTCGGTATAAATGCTGTCATAATAGCGCCAGGTAGTGACGGGGGCAACCGCAATAGCGAGCTTGAAAATATCGGCACCTCTGGTAATACAGAGCGATGCCATATAACCACCATAGCTCCAACCCCAAATACCGATTCTTTCAGGATCAACATAAGGCTGTTTGGATAACCATTTCGCCCCTTCAATTTGGTCTTCCGTTTCAAGTCTGCCTAAATTGAGATAGGTTGATTTCTGAAATTCTTCACCTCTGAAACCGGTTCCCCGATTATCTATACAGGCCACAATGTAGCCTTTTTGTGCTAAGTAATAGAACCATAAACTTCTGGATCCGGTCCAGGAATCGGTTACATTTTGGCTCCCCGGGCCGCCATAGACATACATTAGGACCGGATATTTTTTACTTGGATCAAAATCAACCGGCTTAACGAGATAGCCATTTAAGTTGATGCCATTTGCGGTTGAAAATTGAAAGAACTCCGAACCTTTTATGCCGTATTGGTCAGCGATTTGTTTGGCTTTCTTATTATCTTCCAACACACGTACAAGACGGCCATCCTTGTCATTTAATGTGATATAGGCGGGCGAATGGGTATCGGAATGATTTAGAATATAATAACTAAAATCGGTACTAAAGGTGGCACTATTGGTGCCTGGGGAGTTACTAAGTTGTTTTTTGTTTTTACCGGTTACATCAATGGCGTAAATATCACGCTGAAGAGGTGATTTTTCGGTCGATTGATAATAAGCGGTTCCGGTTTTTTCGTTGACACCATATAATTTGGTAACAAGCCATGCGCCTGCCGTTATTTGACGTATCTTGTTTCCGTCCATATCATAAAGATAAAGATGGTTGTACCCGTCGTGTTCGCTTGTTAATAAGAATTGCTTGCCATTTTGTAGGAAAGTGAGGTCGTCATTGACATTAATATAGTATTTGTTTTCCTCCGTGAGTACCACTTTCGAAGTGCCGGTGGTTACATCCGCAAATAGGTAGTCGAGCTTATTTTGGTGCCGATTCATGCGCAACACGCAAAGCAAATTTGGGTTTTGCGTCCATTTTATGCGAGGAATATACTGGTTTTGCTCATTCCCAACTTCAATGCGTGTTGTCTTCCCATCTGCCAATTGATAACAATGTATGCTTACAAGCGAATTTTTCTCTCCTGCTTTTGGATATTTATATTGATACTCGCGTGGATACAATTGCTCGAATATCGTCATCGAGTATACCGGCACCTCGGTTTCATTGAATTTATAATAAGCAATTTTTTTGCTGTCAGAACTCCAGAAAAAGGCCTTTGCAAAAGCAAACTCTTCTTCATACACCCAGTCAGCCCCACCGTTTATTATCTTGTTGGAAGCCCCATCTTGGGTGATTTGCACTTCTTGTAGGTTAAGCAGGTCTTTAATAAAAATATTATTATCACGTACAAAGGCTACTTTACTACCATCCGGTGAAAAAGTGGCAAACTGCTGTTTTCCTTTTGAAGACACTTCCGTAATTTTCTTTGAAGCTAGATCAAAAACATAGTAATTGGCTTTTGATGATCGGCGATAAATCGGTTCACTATCGGCAGCAATAAGCACTTTCGTTTCATCCTGATTAAAATCTGTACTGAGTGGCAGCTTTTTGCCTTTAAATATAATATCCTTTTCGGTATAGATCGCTTCGACAATTTTACCGTCGCGGTAGTTGCTTTTGGCTACATAAGCGATTTTAGTTTCCGGATTGCTTTCTATCGATACATATGTTTTTCCATCTCGAAGTGAACGTAAGCCGCTCACCGTTTTGGTATCAAAGGTGCCCTTCTGAAAAATATCCTCAAGTGTTATGTTTTTAGGAGATTGGGCAAGCGCTGTACTTCCCATAAGCATCAATATGATTAAAGGTAGTTTCATTTTATGGTATTATAAATATGTAATTTGTCTTTGCAAGGTTTAGTATGCTATTCTGAGTTCTTTGCTATAGCGGTGTTATTAATAGATATTGTTTTAATGAGACAGCAAACATGGCGTCTAAATTACAAAATATCATAGGAAATCTAATTATTGTAATAGCATTGTTGAATTTATACCAATGCAAAGCGCTTAAAGAACGCTTAGTTTTCATTCTTCAGTGGTAAGTCCTCTTCCAATATCAGGTAATCGGTTTTGATCTTCCATGCATCGTAGCTCATGTCAGGGCCATAGTGCTCAAATTGCCCCTTCAAGGATGGTGTGGCTGGTGCTAGGTGATCCATTACGATCCGATCTTTGTCCTTTTCGTACTTCATTAACATCGTAGCACGGGCATTATAACTATAAATCAACCGGGAGGCCGTAGCAAATGCAGGGTCTTTGAAAATTTTCTTACCAAATGCAACGGAAGATTCAGTAAGATGAAGTACATCAATTACTTTCTGTGTCACCTTAGGTGTTGTGCCGCGCCAACCCAATAGTAGGTAATGCTGAGGTAAACCCTTCATGGGAATTATATCATAATATTGGGCCCCGTACCAATTGTTATTGTCTAGAGAGGCTTCCTCCGGTTTATCTATAAGAGGAGATCTGTCAACGAGTGCCTTTAAACTGAGCGATCCATCTTTTGTTCGCCATTGGATTGCTCCGTAATATCTATAGGAGCCGTCATTTAATCGGATATGCCATGAAAAAATGCGGAAATTGTTTTTCGGCTCTCTTCGAATGGCTATCATCTTTAAGGTATCCAGGTTGGTATCGTCGATCGAATGCGGACTTTTTAAGTATTGGACTAAGGTTTTAATGAATATGTAATTGGCTTGCAAACGCTCCGGTTCGTTGGTTTCGTTATACATTTTGTAACCCAAGTGGTTCAAGCTATCGAGTAACACATGATTGACTTCGATCGTTTGAGCCCTTAGACCTGATATGTAAATGATTGATATAAAAAATAAAAGTAGCGGTGCCCGTTTAGCATTTAGTTGCATATTTTCAATTTCAAGCTTTACTATTATGACAATCGTTCAATTACGAGTGCACTCGCACCGCCTCCGCCATTACAAATTCCTACAACGCCGAGGTCTCCGTCTTCCTGTCGCAGAACTGATAGCAGTGTTACCAAAATACGGGCACCGGAGGCACCCAGTGGGTGCCCGAGCGACACAGCACCTCCATAAATATTAACCTTTTCGGGATCAAGTTGAAGAAGCTGATTGTTTGCGATCGATACCACAGAAAAGGCTTCATTAATCTCATAATAATCAACTTCCTTTGCCGATACCCCGGCTCGTTCTAAAGCTAGTGGAATTGCCTGTGCCGGGGCGGTAGTAAACCATTCCGGATCTTGCTGTGCGTCCGCATAGCCTAAAATACGGGCCAGCGGTTTAACACCAAGCTGTTCGGCCTTTGCTTTGCTCATGAGCACCAGTGCCGCAGCGCCATCGTTTAGTGTAGAGGCATTGGCTGCCGTAACGGTGCCTTCCTTCTGAAAAACGGGTTTTAATGAAGGAATCTTGTCAAAAAAAACATTGTTTATTTCTTCATCGGTGTCAATAGTTGTTGAATTTCCTTTTTTATCGGTTACCTCAAGAGGTATGATCTCCTGTTTGAACTTGCCATTCCGTTCAGCTTTTTGAGCTCGTTTATAAGAACTAATAGCATATTGATCCTGTTCTTCTCGGGAAATTTTACAAGAAGAAGCACATAATTCGGCCGCTGACCCCATATGGTAATCATTATACACATCCCACAGACCATCTCTGATCAAGCCATCAATTGCCTGTTGATGGCCTAATCGATACCCTGTTCGAGCTTTATCTAGATAATAAGGTACATTGCTCATGCTCTCTGTACCGCCGGCAATGATGATATCTTGATGACCTAAAGCTATGTTCTGAGCAGCGAGCATTACTGCTTTTGTTCCGGATGCACAGACTTTGTTGACCGTTGTTGCAGGAATATTTCCCAGTCCAGCCAATTTAATGACCTGGGTAGCCGGAGCCTGCCCTAGATTGGCTGATAATACATTACCGATATAAGCTTCCTGTATGTCGTCGGCTAATAGGGAGGCTCTTTTTACCGCTTCTTTTACGGCAAGTCCCCCCAATTGTGTAGCTGTAAAGCCGGCAAGACTGCCTCCGAAACTACCAATAGGCGTTCGAGCAGCAGAAACAATGTATACTTCGTTTGTCATGTGGAATGTATTGGTTATGAAGACAAGATAGTCAAAATCTAAATTTTTTGCTAGTCATCCGAACTTTTATTGGTATCATTGGTTTTTCGCCGCATTTTTTTCCGCGTGCGGAGTGCTTCGTGTAATATATACTCGATTTGACCATTGGTGCTTCGAAATTCGTCGGCGGCCCAAGCTTCTAATTCTTTCAGCATATCCGAATTGATTCGTAAAGCAAATGCCTTTTTATCTCCCATAATACATCAGTTGGCGAATGTCTCGCTACTTTTAATTATAAAGTGTTCCGGTATTGACTACCGGAGAAACGCTCTTCTCTCCACATAATACAACCAGTAGATTGCTCACCATGGCTGCTTTACGTTCCTCATCAAGTTGCACGATATCTTTAGCAGATAATCTTTCCAATGCCATTTCAACCATTCCTACAGCGCCCTCTACGATTTGCTTTCGAGCAGCTACCACTGCGGTAGCCTGTTGTCTTTGTAGCATGGCACTGGCTATTTCGGGCGCATAAGCCAAGTGTGTTATCCTTGCTTCGATAACGTCTATACCGGCCCTTTCCAGTCGTTCGTTAAGTTCTCTTTCGAGCATTTGGCTAACCTGTTGTGCGCCATCTTTTAGCGTGATAGTTGCCTCTTCGTCTTCAAAGTTATCATATGCAAATAAATTGGCCAAATGTCGTACTGCAGCTTCGCTTTGCACTTGAACGTACTGAATGTAATCGTCAACTGCAAATAACGCTTTTGCGGTATCTTTTACCATCCATACTGTAACGGCTGCTATTTCTATCGGATTTCCCAATTTATCATTTACTTTCATTTTATGCCCGTTTAGGTTGCGCGCTTTTAGTGATACTCTCTTCCTGACCGCAAACGGATTGATCCAAAAGAAACCTTCCTTTTTCACTGTTCCGATATAATCTCCGAAGAGAATCAGCACGTTTGAGTCGTTCGGATTAATAACCGTAAGACCTTTAAGGATTGCCAACGAAATCGGAATGCCAAGAGCAACCATCCAAGTGTTATTGTACACGCCGCCGGCAAAGATCGCAATTGCAATAATCAAAAGCACAACAATAGCTATATAGCCTGATACCGCAGTAGTAGATTTTTCTTCTTTCATGATTTTCATATTTTATAATGATATCACAATGATATCAAAACAAAATGATAAAATCAAAAAAGAGCTCGCGTTAACAGGATAAAATATTCATAAGAATAGACCAAAAAAAACCTTCGTTAATATAAGTCTCTTGTTAAATGTCTTGTGTTTGGCGCGCAAAATTTTATGGGCAACGCCCTATATAAAACAATTTTCTATAAGTTTGTATTAGGTTTTAAAGAAATCAAATCAAAAAAGTGTCAAAAAATAGAAGGACTCCATCTGTATATTCAAATAATCCGGCCGTTTTTAAATATGGGATGATGGTGCTCAGCGTCATCGTTATCTGCATATTTTTACCAAAACAACCGCGGTTTAGGTTTGAGTACGAAAAGGGTAAAATATGGATGCACGAAGATTTAATCGCACCCTATAATTTTGCCATCCTTAAAACGCCGAACGAGATAAGGGCAGATCGAGAACAAGTGCTTGAATCTGTATATCCCGTTTACGATAACCATACAGAAACCAAGGGGGAGGAGACTGAACGCTTTTTAGCTGAATTTGAAGGAAAGTGGAAGGGAAGTGGGCAGGAAGATCGGGAGATGGGGCTCTATAGTCAAACAGTCACGCAAATTTTAGCACATATTTATGATCGTGGAGTTATTGGACTGACTAAAAAGTTCCAAACAAAAGGAGAGCATTATAATTTTAATCTGGTAACGAATAATATAACGGAAAAAAAGAACACAGCGGAAGTATATACCAGAGAAACTGCCTTAGCCTATGCCAACAGTATCATCGATTCTAAAAGCAGTATAACTGAAAAAGATTGGTTAAAAAGCTTAGTAAGCGATTATATACAGCCCAATTACGTTTACAATGAGCGTCTTACGGATAAACTGATTGCCGAGGCTATTAATAATATATCTACTACTCGGGGGATGGTTCAACGCGGAGAGTTGATAGTAGCAAACGGCAGTATGGTGAATAACGAAGTTTTTCAGAAGGTCGAATCGTTGCGAATGGCTTATGAAGAAGAAGCAAAGATAGGTGGGGATAGAAATGTGGTGGTGATCGGGCAATTTCTAGTAGTAGGATTGGTTGTCACCTTGTTAATGGTTTTTCTTTATCTCTTTAGGATTGACGTATTTTCCAATAATCGTCTATTGTCCTTAATTTTATTGGTGGTTACCGGAATGTTGATCGTTTTATCATGGTCCCTTAAATTAAAGCTGTCAAGTTTATACTACATTCCGTTCTGCATCGTGCCGATCATCGTTCGCATTTTATTTGACACGCGTTTGGCGCTCAATATTCATCTTCTCATGGTGTTGGTATCGGGTTTCTTTGTGCCTAACAGTTTTGAATTTGCCTTTTTACAAGTAACTGCCGGGATGGTAAGTATATATAGCATTAAGACATTGATTAAAAGAGAGCAATTTCTGATTTCATCGGTGATTATTTTGCTTACCTATTTTGTAGCGTATCTTGGTATAATCTTAATCCGGGATGGTTCGATCGAAGATGTAGGTTATGCTTCGTTTGTTCCATTTATTGTCAGCGTTGGCTTGACCTTGTTAGCGTATCCGCTTATTTATGCATTTGAGCGACTATTTGGTATCACATCGGACGTAACCCTTATGGAGCTCACCAATACCAATTCTTCCCTATTGCGTGAATTATCCTATAAGGCACCGGGTACTTTTCAACATTCATTACAAGTTGCCAATTTAGCCGAAGCGGCCATTTATAAAATTGGCGGAAACGCCTTGTTGGTAAGAGCAGGTGCCCTCTATCACGACATAGGTAAAATGCAAAATCCGCAATATTTCATTGAAAATCAGACAAAGGGATATAATCCCCACGATGGGCTAACCTTTGAGCAAAGTGCTCAGATCATTATTTCACACGTAAGTAAGGGCATCGATATGGCGCATAAACACCAACTGCCGGAGTCGATCATTAGCTTCATTCGGACACATCATGGAACTACCCGTACCGATTATTTCTATAATGCTTTTATTAAAGCGCATCCTGATAAAATCGTTGACGAGCAAGTTTTCCGTTACCCCGGGCCCATTCCTTTTTCAAAAGAAACTGCCGTTTTAATGATGGCTGATTCGGTAGAGGCGGCTTCCCGGAGTATTAAGGAGCCTGATGCAGAAAATATAAGTAACTTGGTCGATAAAATTATTGATGGTAAATTAGCGCAAGGACAGTTGCGAAACAGTAATATAACGCTACAGGAGGTAGAGGCCATTCGAGCCATATTTAAGCGAATGCTGATGAGTATTTACCATGTGCGGGTAGATTACGATGTGAAAAAGACTAGAGAAGTTGAATAAGTCGCTCGCAAGCAAACTTGGTAATAGCCATTAAACACAAAAACCCGACTTCATCGGGTTTGCTATTGTTTGGCGGTGAGGGCGGGATTCGAACCCGCGGTACCGTTTCCAGTACGACAGTTTAGCAAACTGTTCCTTTCGGCCTCTCAGGCACCTCACCTCCCTTTTGGGATTGCAAACCTAATACAAAAAATTATTATTTCAAATTTTCTGAATACCAAATCCAAACATTTTTTTTATCAATATGCTATCATTTTGGAGGTCAAGCTGATAAAAAAGGAAAAAGGAATGGCGCCGTGCTTTCAAAGTCAGGGGGAAAGCACTTTACTATCGTCTGTTGATCATATCCGACAACCAACTTGTTTACTTAACCTACATTTCGGTATAAAATTTATAATACAATTCTATTAGTTAACTAATTATATTGATAGAACGTTTCGCAGTAAATTTGTTTGTATTAATAAAGTTATTATGTCAATAAAGAAAATATTTATTACAGGTGCTACAGGCTATATTGGAGGATCAATAGCTAAGTTATTAGTAGATAAGGGATATAAGGTTTCGGGGTTGGTAAGAAAGGAAAGCGACACAGAGAAGCTAAAAGAGCTTGGCATAAATCCCGTATTGGGCACGCTACAAGATGCACCGCTGTTAAGAGAAGAGAGTAAAAAAGCAGATGCAATTATCCATGCTGCCGATGCTGATGATCCTTATGTCATCGATACTTTTTTACAGGCGCTTAAAGGAACGGATAAAACATTTATCCATACTTCTGGATCCAGTATATTGGGAAATAAGGAAAATGGAGAAAAAAGTAACTTCATATACACAGAAGATATTCCGTTGGATGCGCGCTTTGAAAAGGTACATCGCGTAATTATCAACAATCATATTATTAAATCGGCACAACAAAGAATTCGTAGTATTGTGATTGTACCAACTATGATCTATGGAGAGGGGTTGGGGCTAAAGAAAGAAAGTATACAGATCCCCATGTTGCTAAAGTTATCAAAAGAAAGAGGTGCCGGCGTTCACATTGAAAGTGGCGAGAATATTTGGTCTAATGTACATATTGAGGATTTGGCAGAACTTTATCTGAAAGTGCTTGAAAAAGCAAAAGCAGGCTCTTACTTCTATGCAGAAAATGGAGAGTCCTCATTGCGAGATATTGCGCTTTCTATTAGTAAGAGAATAGGTAGGGAGGGGCAGCTGAGTTCTATTAGTATAGATGAAGCTGTATCCCACTTTGGATCAGAAGGCGCTTACTTCGCGTTAGGATCAAATAGTAGATGCAGTTCCGATAAAGCTAGACAGTTATTGGGATGGACGCCAAACTATTCTTCGATACACGATTTTATTTAAAGGTTGAATGGGCTATTTTCTTCATTATTGTACAAAATGATTTGGTATCATCAGTAAATAAATTATTTTTGTGGCACATTCAGGGAAATTAGCTCAGTTGGTTCAGAGCACTGCCTCGACAAGGCAGGGGTCACAGGTTCGAGCCCTGTATTTCCCACTTATTATTATTTATCGTTCTCTTCTTTGTATCCTTCTTTCACTGAAAGTTATTGAACACATTTTTTGACTGCTATGCATGAATATGTTTTTTGCGATAGACTAGAAAAAGTGCTTTAATAAATGTTAAATAGACATCAAAAATAGTCGTTTCTATAAATTTAGCCTACCTTTGTGGCAACTAATCAAGAGAATGCATATGGATATAAGCCTTTCCCCAATTTATAAAAGCCTTTCGTTCGTTTTATTTTTATTAGCTCCCTTTATCGCTTTGGCCCAAGATACAGAAGGGAATCTCTTTCCTGATGGAACAAAAATTCCTAAATGGTTTTCTGATACTTCCAAGGTTCCGTTAGAAAAGTTGGGAAAGCCCTATGTGATCACAGATTTTGGTGTTTCTGCGGATAGCACGATTGTACAAACGAAAGCTATTCAGCAGGTGATAGATCGAGCAGCAGAAAACGGTGGCGGTGTTATTATAGTCCCTAAAGGAACGTTCATGAGCGGTGCTTTGTTCTTTAAGCCTAAAACCCATCTGTATGTTGCTGATCGTGCTGTTTTAAAAGGCTCTGATAATATTGCCGATTACCCTAAGATTCCCTCAAGAATGGAAGGACAAAACCTCGATTATTTCGCAGCGTTGATCAACGCTTATGGAGTAAACGGCTTTACTATATCCGGAAATGGGGTGATTGATGGGAATGGACTTAGGTATTGGGAAGCATTTTGGAAAAGAAGGGAAGAAAATCCAAAATGTACTAATTTAGAAGTTTCACGGCCTAGATTGGTATTTATTTGGAAGTGCAATGATGTGCAGGTACAAGATGTCAAACTGAGAAACGCCGGTTTTTGGAGCAGCCATTATTATCAATGCCATAATGTTAAAATTTTAAATGTACGTATTACTTCTCCGCATGCGCCGGTCAAAGCACCAAGTACGGATGCCATTGATTTAGATGTTTGCACCAATGTGCTAGTCAAAGGGTGTTATTTGTCGGTTAACGATGATGCCATTGCGCTGAAAGGAGGGAAGGGGCCTTGGGCTGATCGCGATCCCGGTAATGGCGGAAACTACAATATCCTTATTGAAGATTGCGAATTCGGTTTTTGCCACGCTGCTTTAACTTGTGGAAGTGAAGCTATTCACAATAAAAATATCCTGATGCGGAATTGCAGCGTGAACGATGCTAAAAGACTGTTATGGTTGAAAATGCGACCGGATACACCGCAAAAATACGAATTTGTGACAGTGGAGAATATAAAGGGAAATGCTTATAGTCTGATTTATGTAAAGCCTTGGACGCAGTTCTTCGATCTGCAAGGTAGAAAGGATGTACCGCTGTCATATTCGGAAAATATTACCTTACGGAATATAAATTTGACTTGTGAGGTCTTTTTTGATATAGACGTAAATGAATACGATAAATTATCAAAGTTTACCTTTGAACATCTCAATATCACAGCGAAGAATGCGAGCTATAACAAGGGCTTGGTTCAAGATCTTTCCTTAATCGATGTGAAAGTAAACGGGCAGACGATACGTTAATAGATAGTAGAGAAATTTAACCTTGCTAATAATGCCGGGGACTTGGGTGCGTCCAAGTGGGATGTATTTTAATACAACACCATAACGTGTAGTAAAGCAAAATCTCTGCTAATTAATGCTTATTTATATTGGATATTTCAAAGACTTTTGTAACTTTGTAATTCAAAGTACTTTTATGAAGGAAAAAGACCTGATGGCGGAATTAAGCTCCATCCGCAGCTTAATGGAACGTTCTGCCAAATTTATATCGCTCCATGGTTTATCCGGTGTGCTAGCGGGCATTTACGCGCTTATCGGTGCATATATCGGATACCGATTAGTTTATCGGACCGATAACGGCATGACTTATGACAATTATTCCCTACACGATCAGGAAACTATTAGCAAGCTTGTGGTAGTCGCCGTCTTGGTACTCATACTGTCAATTACCACCGCGGTCGTATTGAGCGCACGAAAAGCGCAACAACGTCATCAGAAGATCTGGAATACGGCAAGTAAGGCCTTATTGCTCAACGCAGGCATACCTTTATTAACGGGGGGGCTATTAATTCTGATTTTATTATATCGAGGCTATTTCGGAGTGATCGCGCCAGCTTGTCTTATTTTCTACGGCTTGGCATTGATTTCCGGTAGCCATTATACATTTAACGATGTGAAATGGTTGGGTATACTGCAAGTGATTTTAGGTCTTTTTGCAGCAATGATGCCTGGATATGGGTTATTATTCTGGGCAGGTGGCTTTGGGGTCCTTCATATAATTTATGGTTCGGTAATGTATGCTAAATACGATAGGGCAGAATAGTGTTAGAACAATTTAATAAAGCATTTGAAAGTCGTATACGCTTGCAGATCATGAGCGTATTAGCAGCAAATGAAAGTTACGACTTTAGTTCGCTCAAAGACTTATTAGAAGTAACAGATGGTAATCTTGCTTCGCATTTAAAGGCGTTGGAAAAGGAAGAATACATATCCGTTAATAAAAGCTTTATTGGGCGCAAACCCAATACTCGTTATGAGGCAACGCAAAAAGGGATAGAAGCCTTTAAAAAGCATCTGGAATCACTGGAAAAGCTTATTAAACAACAAAAATAATTTTTTTATCTATTCACTTTGAAACACAAAGTACTTTTAATCTAAAAAAATGGAAAATCAAAAAGAAAAAAATGGCTTACTAACTTGGTTAAGGAGGTCTGCAACAGCAAAATTAGCAATGGTTGGTTTTCTCAGTTTGCTATTACTTATCCCTTCTTCATGGGTAACTGATCTTATCCGTGAACGGCAAGGGAGGCAGAAGGAAGTCATGGACGAAATAGCAAAAAGCTGGTCAGGTAACCAAAATGTAATCGGTCCTATTTTGGTTATACCATATACGGCATTTCAACGGATTAAAGATGATAAAGGCAATATTACTATTGAAGAAGTTAAACAACATGTATTTCTAATGCCTAATAATCTCCACGTCCACGCAGACGCTCTACCGCAGCTTCTACATCGCGGAATATTTGACGCGGTCGTTTATAATGCGAAAGTATCGATTAAAGGCGACTTTGAAGAATTGGACTTAAAAAAATTAGGTATTGATCCGCAACATTTATTATGGGATAAAGCCCAGCTTCTGGTAAATGTACGAGATGTTAAAGGGCTTAAAGAGATTCCAAAGATTAATTTGGGCGATACAACGGTTGCAATGGAACCCAGCTTTTCTGATGTACGTGTCTTCAAAAATAGTCTCGCCAGCGCTATCGATTTAAGTAAAAAGAGAAGTACCCAACGTTCTTTTAGCTTTGAACTCCAGCTTAGAGGAAGCGAAGGGTTTTCTTTAACACCTATTGGAAAGAATACCCATTTTGAATTAACCGGGAAATGGAAAGACCCTAGCTTTATCGGTAGCTATTTGCCCGAAACACGGAATATTTCTGACTCTTCTTTTGCTTCCCAATGGAACATTCCTCATTTTAATCGTCCTTTCCCTCAGCAATGGGTGGATAATGATGGCGCTCGCTTAAGCGACGCTGAATCCGGAAATAGCTGTGGGGTAAATTTCCTGTTACCGGTAGACCAGTATCAGAAAAACATGCGTTCTGCAAAATATGCCATGTTAATTATTCTGCTTACGTTTGTATCGCTGCTATTTACCGAGTTTATAACAAAAAGCTTTGTGAATATTGTGCAATATGTGTTGATTGGCTTGGCGATGGTGGTTTATTATACATTGCTTTTATCTTTTAGCGAGCAGCTTGGTTTTACATGGGCCTATATCATTGCCTCTTTGGCTACTATTATATTAATTGGTTCTTTTATTTCCACTATTCTTAAAAAGGGGAAATCTGCTATGCTGTTAACCGGTATTCTTGCGGTTTTTTATATTTTCATATATGTTATAATTCAACTGCAGGAAATGGCTTTGTTGGTGGGGAGCATTGGCTTATTTATTGTAATAGCCATGCTCATGTATGCTTCCTCCAAGATTTCTTGGGAAAATAATGATTAGCGGTGTCTAAAGGTACCATCGAACCGTTCATTTCGATCATAGTGCCTGTCTGCTAAAGGTAGGCAGGCACTATGTTTTTCAACCCCATTCCGCAAGCTAGCAACCGCGGGATGATATGAAAGAAGATGACGTTTTAGCCCTTTTAATAGTTAAGCTTATGAATTGCCGTAATGGTTCCGCCCTCTACTTTTAAACCTTTTTTAGCCGTTGCCAGATTTGCGTCAAACACATATACGAAGCTGCCTTCACTCGCTGTAGTAATGCCAATATAACCCCGTATACCGTCTAAAGGGACAAAATTGTTAATGGTAGTTACACTGGTAATGTCTTCCGGTGTCCCTGTAACCCATTTAAAGGATTTATTGCTGACATCTGCAATGGCAAATTTTCTGGCTTGTCCGTCTGTGCTATTGGGTTCGGCATATAGGGTAAGTATGAATTTATTTTCGCCTAAATAGGTCCAAGCGGCAATGTGGTAGCCACCTGAAACTTCCTCCACATTGAAAAAGTAATTTTGGTCGAACTCTTCCGTGGTACGGTTAATTCGTACAATCGCGGAAGGATTCGTTGTTGTAAGCTGCGAATTGTTTGTAGCAGCGGCAGGGGAAAACGCATACACCTCACCTAACTCGGTTTCAACCAAACCATTTAGAAAGTAATCGCCAATGTAGCTGGTGCGATTATCTCGGATAACTTTTTCCACCTTTAACTCCGGGTAAGACAATACGGCTACCCAACTACTGTCGGGAAAAGCTGTTCCGAAAGCATCACCGCAACAACCCTTGATACTCATATACGGCGCGTATATTTTATTACCAACTTGGGTTGCCCAGGTAAAATGTGCCCGTTCGCCATTTCCAGCCAGTTGAACAATGTTTACCTGCTCTTCACCAACTACACGATATTGTCTGGCATCTACGCGATACATTTGCGAAAATTCATTACCGGATCGAGGCACTTTCATGAGGAGAATGTCGTTTTGTGCCGGTGCAAAAACCTGTACGGTTTCCGATTTAAAGTCGGAGACCTTAACTAATTTGCCCAATGAGTCGAGGCGGTACGTTGTTACGGCACCTGGATTCCCTTGTCCGTATAACAAGCTAAAAAATCGGTTTCGATGAGTTACATAATAACGATACGACCCATCCTGCTCTATACCATTTCCCTGCGTGGTTATCATGCCGTTCTCTAAATCATCCGCCAGCAATAGGTAATCAGCGACGCCTTGCGTGCCTACCGGGGTAGCAGTCACGACATATTTAGACTTGCCTGTCAGCACATCGTCCCCGTCATTTACATTAAAATATTCGAGCGGTTCATCACATGCCGCCAATTGCAAGGCAGCAAAAAAGAAAAGTAAAGATTTATAGCGTGTTTTCATCGTTTGATCAGTTTTAATATTTATTAATAAAATAACGCAGTTTAACATAGAAGGCCCGGCCTGGTTTCTGTAGCGAGAAGTTGTCGTATAATCGGTTGTTAACGATGTTTTTGCATTCTAAACCGATATTATATTTTCCATTCGCTAAGGTGTAGGTTACATTTACATCCTGATTCCATTGCCGCGGAATATCACGTTTTGTCTGGGTATCCCCCTGGCTTGGCCAGGATAAATAATAAGCGTGTACATAAAGGATATTATACCCTAAACTAAGCGTATTGCCTTGTTTTCCCACATTATTAAAGAATAAGGAGGCGTCGCCATTGCCAAAAAGATAAGGCATATTGGGAATTCTATCACGGTATAGCGGACTTTCCATGGTGTATCCGTCTTCATATTTTGTATTATTGCGTAAATTCTGATAAGTCATATTTACGCCCGCCGTAAAAATATTCTTAAATGAATAACGTACTTCACCATCAACGCCCAAATTGGTGACATCTGCCAGGTTTCCTAAGAGTTGCTTCGTTTCGTTCGGATTTAAACGTGGTCTGATAAAATCTTTCGCATTGCGATAAAGTAGATTTCCGTCGAAACTAAAACGATGAACTTGGTTGATATGCGTTTGGTAGCTGAAACCAACGTTGAAATTATCACTTTTCTCGGGTTTCAAGTCAATATTACCCTCTAAATTCAGTAAATCACCGAATAACTCTTCTGCTTCAGGTAGTCGATAACTGCGTTCGTAAGACGCCTTCAATTGTAGATTTGGAAGAATAAAATAGGTGCTGGCAATGCCATATCCTATTTTATTGATACTGTTGCTCAATTGATTATAGGCCACATCTCCCCAACCACCACTTGGCTTATAACTCTGAGAATAATCAGTACGTTGGTAAAAGTGCTTAGCAAATACAGAAGTATTCCATTTTTCGTTAGCAGCAAACCGATACCCAAAGCCAAGTACATTCTTTCGTGTCTTCCGTGGTTGATCATAATTCTCATCTTCCGGAAATAATTCATCCGAGCCTTTGCGATTAAAGGTGGTTACTACATTGTTTAGGTTGAAAGAATGTTGCTCGTTCAGTCTGTAGGCTAGATTCGCCGTTACGATCCCATTGTTGTTTTTATATTTATACATGGACCGTTGCCTTTCGCTGCCCTCCCCAGGGTATTCTTTAAACTGCCCAAACCAGTTATAACGACGATATGCCGTATCGATGTTCTGTTCTTCTCCGAGATTAATATTTCCGGTAATTCGTAAATCCAAACCTTTAAGAAACAGATCCTTTTTTATGTATTTAACGCTTGGCATTACAATGTTTCCTCGCCGATGCCAAGCACCGAAAACACTTTCCATGCGGGCTCCCGTCTGCACTTCGGAGAAGTTTTTACCTAGCGTCACGCCTAATAATAATTGATCAGCGAATGACTTGTTTTCCACACCTGCATTGGCAATGACTGTCTCATTGTGATAATTATCATGAAAACGTCTTACTTTAATGTTTTGGTAAATTTGTTGGGTATACAAATCCGTTTCGGTCACGGTTACTTTGTAGTCGTTATCTGAATAGTTCTGAAATGCATTTAAGCGAAAAGTAAAACCTTTAGGTGACGTATATGCCAAATTAACGGCAGATCGATGCGTATTGAAAGAGCCATACGAATAGGAGGCGTCTAGGTAGTTCTGCTTACTGTTGTCGGTCACGATGTTTACGGCTCCTCCTAAAGCATCAGATCCCAACCAAACAGGCACGACCCCTTTATAAACTTCCACGCGTTCAGCAAGGTTGATCGGGATATTGTTTATCTGAAAGGACGACCCGAAATTATCCATCGGTATGCCATCAATAAAAAACTTTACTTGTCTTCCGGTGAAGCCGTTAAGTGAAAAATTAAAGGTCGATCCTACGCCGCCGTTTTCCCGTACACGCACACCGGATACCCGATCCAATGCATGAGATAAATCTAACGTAGTATTGTGTAATTTGCTAGCATCCAAAGATGTCACATTGTAGGCCTGTCGATTGATCTCTTGATTGGAGGTGCGACCGATTACCGTAACTTCTTCCATTTGATTAATGTCTGGAGTTAAGCTAAAATCGACAACTAGATCGCTATTATTAAGTTGTATTGTTTTTTCTGCCTTTTTGAAACCAACTACCGATACAATTAAACGATGTTTTCCATTTGCTACTCGTTGAAGCAGGTAAATACCCTGTCCGTCGGTATGTGCAGCTGGACCATTAGTGATTTGAATGGAGGCGCCTACAACAGGAGCCCCGTGTTCATCCATGATTTTTCCCGAAATGGAAGGTGCCTTTTTTTGTTGGGAATAGGTTGAGAAAAACAGGAGGCATAAGCTTCCCATTAGCAAAATTTTCTTAATTTGCATTGCTTTTAATATTGACTAAGTGTTAAAAGTTACCTGACAAAATGTTAGGAGGCTATACAGGTGCGAACTGTATGGCCTTTATTTTTGCCAAAGATAGCATCTTATTTAGAATAATTAAAAATAAATAAAATCTTTAATCAGTCGCCATCAACAGCTGGTGTTCTTTTCCCCATTTTTCTAACATTCCAAGTATTGGCTTCAACCGCTGTCCGCTTTCGGTTAATTCATATTCAACACGAGGCGGGACCTCCGCGTAGACGGTACGTTTCACCAACTTATTTTCTTCCAGCTTTCGTAGTTGTAAAGTCAACATACGCTCGGTAATGTTCGGAAGTTTCTTTTTTAGCTCACCGAAGCGTAGTTTTCCATTAATTAGATAGCAGCATATCGCTAATGTCCATTGCCCACCAATAAGGTTTGCTGCATATACTTCCATGCATTCGGAGCTTAGTGCTTGTTTATTTTCGAAATTAGTTGAGCTTTCCTTTATTTTCGTCATACTTACATTTTTGTTGGTACCAAACAATGGGATGCTAATATACCAAATCGATAGTTACCACGCTATTTTTGTGTGAAAGATATACAAGCGATATGAAAACATTAATAATCGTAATTCATTCTGATCTTAAAAATTCGGTTATCAACAAACGCTGGTTGGAAGAATTAGCAAAGTATCCCGATCGGTATGTTGTGCATGACTTACACCAGGTCTATCCGGATGAAAAACTGGATATTATAAATGAGCAGCAGTTAGTGGAGGCCTATGATAAAATCGTATTCCAATTTCCGTTTTATTGGTTCAACTGTCCACCCCTTTTTAAGAAATGGTTAGACGAAGTGTTAACTCATGGATGGGCATACGGCAAAGGTAGTAGTTATAAATTACAAGGGAAGAAGCTGGCCATGGGCATTACGGCAGGTATTGAGGCGGAAGACTATCATCCTGCCGGAAGGTATAAATATACACTGGAACAGTTAGTCGCCCCGTTTGAGATAACGTTTGAATATGTACGGGCCGATTACCGATCTTTCTTTGCCTTTTATGGAGCAGAACATCGAGCCATCCCTCAACGAGTGGAACAAAGCGCCCTCGACTATCTTGCTTTTATTGATGCTTTGTAAAGAGAATACGTTGCTAATTAATAAAGTTTAACCAAGACAGGTTTGTGCGACCTGTCTTGGTTAAGTGAATAAAAAGCAGAACCCTCTTTATTTCCAATTAAGTCTGGATGTGATATGCCTCTTAATACTGCTAGAAGGCATAACGTAGTCCTAATTGCACTTGAAAAGGATTGCCATTTAAATTAGACACACCGGTCGTGCCATTCATGTTATAGACATACTGTAATGCATCCGGGTCGAAACTCTTAATGCTGTAAATGTTCTGTTTACCTAAGTTATGTCCTACGCCCCAGTTTTTATTGAACATATTGGCAATGTTGAAAATATCCACAGACACTTCCAGCCCATGTGTTTTATAGAAACGAAACATTTTGGCGAGGCGTAAATCGAAAACCCCATAAAAGTTATTGATACCACCATTACGTTCTGCAACTTTGCCTAGGTTTTTATTAATATAATCTTTTACGCTTTGTTCAGCTTCCGGATTATTTAAGATGGCATTGATACCGTCACGAATATATTCCGGTGTATTTGGGCTATTGGGATTATAAATAAAGGCAAGATCGTTCGATGAAACGAAATCGCCGTTCATGTTGCCGGCTACAGCAAGTGAATAACGTGTACCGCCAATGCCACTAAAACGTAGACCAATCGTGATGCCATGGATACTCGGCGCCGTACCGTAGAAGACGACCTTATGGCGGAATTGGTTGTCAGAATAGGCCATGCCACTTAGGTTTCGAGGATCGTCGCGCACCATCAGCGATAGCGTGGCGGTATTAGCAACATTACCATTATATGAAGTATTGTCTTTTGTATCGTTCCAAGTGTAGGAAACATTGATTTGCCCATCCTTATAGTAGCGATAGGTTCCGTCTACAACAAAGGTATAAGAGTTTACTTTGCCATCGCTATTCATTTCCAAAACGCGCCCTAATTTAGATGTTTTTCGGCTATTTACCCAGTTGGCAGCACCGTTGTCTTCCCGGATACTTTCTGCAGGTACATAAACCCCTCTATTATCCTCCGCAGCAATCCTAAAATAAGGTTGATCAACCATATTACGATCAACGTACATATAATTGTTCCGTGCCCATGTTCCATAGGCACTGATACCTATCCGCAGTGTCGGTGTGAAAAAATGGTTGATGGAGAGGTTTGCTTTATAAACTGTTGGTACTTTAACGTCTGCGCTGTTTGTGTTAATAGTGACAAGCTTTTCTATGCTAGAGTTGTTGATTAAATCACGTCCAGGGGCAGTGTTTGGATCATTACGGTAATTGGGGAAGTTTACCGTAGGCATCAAGCTTGGATCGGTAATGTCTACACCCGCTATACGAGTACCATCAAATAACATATTGTTCAACATGGAGTAAGGATTCAGGTTGGAACCGAAAATACCCGCCCCGAAACGAATAATGTCTTTTCCTTCATCGTTTATATTCCAATTGAATTGGATACGTGGTTGAATTTGAAACGTATTGATACCGTTGTCGGTAGCAATACTCAACTCATCGTAAACGAGCTGATTGAAATTGGCTTTTCGTAAGTAGCGGGTATTATCAAATCGGATACCTGCCACCAGATCCAAGCCCGTTGCTAGTCGGGTTTCCATCTGCCCGTATATCCCCGCGGCCAAATTGTTCACTTTTGTATTTTCATGATCGGTCATATACACATCGCGTGCATAGCGATAAGGCGCTAGGTCGTTGAAATTGTCAAGTCCGGTAAAATAGAAACGACCGTTCATTTCACTCCCGTACCTGAAATTCATGTCTGTGTACATAATGTCAGCACCGAATGTATATTTTATCTTCTCTGTGTTATAATATAGATTGTTCACTAATTGGAATACATTGCCTTTAAACCATTCGGGAGCAAAACGTTGTCCACCCATTTGAATGGAGTTATAATATTTCTTATCACCGTCGATGGATTCTACATTCTCAACAATAACTCGTGGGATACTTTGGTTTTTTCCTATACCATCCACATTATGCATAACCTCGGTACTCTCATAGAAGTGTTGTACTTTCAAATCATTTGTAAGCTTCGAGTTGACGGAGCTACGTAGCGAGGCCATCAAACTATTGTTGATGTTTTTACGATTTACGTAAGATTCGAAAGCGTTGATGCCCGAATTATCACCCTCTTGCTGATTATCCATATCATAGATAAAATTGTTTCGGATGGTCAGCAAGTTTTTTTCATTTAACTGCCAATCCACCCGCGCAAATGCCGCATCGGTGGTTTTACTCTTATCAAAGGAACCAAAAAGAGCATTGGAATTAAACCCATATTTTTCTCGGGCTATACGGGTAAATTCATCCAGCGTTGGCTGTGTCACTTTGTATCGACCGATATCTGCAGGATTTTGGATGTCCGCTATATAAAGTGGACGCGAATCCGCCTGATGATCCCAAGCAACAAAGAAGTGCGCTTTATCCTTAACGATCGGTCCTCCTAAAGAGAAACCATATTGATAAGTCGAAAATTTTTGGGAACGAGGGGTCCCATTTAAGTTGTACTTACTCGATAACCAGTCGGTACGTACAAAAGTAAACGCACTTCCCGAAAGCGTGTTAGTGCCTGATTTTGTAACGGTTGTAATACTTCCACCACCACTTCTTCCATTCGTTACGTCATATTCATTCGTAACCACTTTGAACTCCCTGATCGCTTCCATAGAAATAGAATAGGCTCCACCACTATTGCCGCCCGCAATGGTACTTCGGGATGTCATACCATCTACTGTATAGTTGGTTGAAGACGCAATCTGACCAGCCAATGTATTTCCGTTGCTTACAGGAGAAAGATCGATCAAGGACGAGAAATTACGTCCGTTTACCGGTAGTTTAGTCAGTTCGGTGGCGGTTACTGCCGTGGAAGCTCCTAAAGTTTTAATCGCATTTCTCATATCGTTACCTTGTACAACCACTTCGTCTAATTGGTTGGAGCTAGCGGCTAATTTGAAATCGACTACTAGCTCATCGCCATAATTGAGTGTATAACCCGTTTTTTTCTGCTCTGTATAACCAATGTAGGTTGCTGTAACTGTATAAGGAGACCCCAAGGGTAATTGTTGAAAGGTATAATTGCCTTTTTCATTCGTCATTGTCGTTACTTTAAAACCGGTCGATTCATTTTTTACAGTGATGGATACACCGGAGACGGGACCTTCAGTTTCGGATACGGTACCTAAAATAGTAGCTTCGGTTCCTTGCGACCAAGCGTGCATCATGGGTAATAAAAATAATGCTAACCATGTAAAAAATGGGATAGATTTTGCGTTCATTTGTCTGTCTTCGAGTTTACTTGCTAATAGTGGATAATTGAAAAATTGAGATGCGGATCATCGTTATGCATTTTTACCGATTGTGTTGCCGGCAAAACTAGTATGCAAATGTTTGGACTTCGTTAAGAAATGATTAACCTTTGTTGATCTTAAAGGTAATTGAAGACAGGGACTAATAGGTGAGGGGATTGAAAAGCTATTCGAGGAGAGCGGGTCGGACACCCGATTGAAGTGGGTGGATTAATTGGGTTTGGCTCGGCAAGCTTATCGCCTATTCTATCACTGTTCGGGAACCAATAGGTTTTTAAGTAAAGATAGAAAATGTTCATTGGCAGTATAAAAATATCGATAATTAATAATGAGATAAAGAATGCCGGCATAACCATATCTGATCCGAATAGGCTTCCAAAAAGCGCCAAAATTCTTTACTGATGCAGGTGTATAATGCTCATCAAAACCGTAATACAGTTCTTCAATATTACTTAATGGAATGCGCTTGTATTCACTCCCATCTAAAATTATATCTGCGTCAGTTAGGATGATATGTCCTTCATGTTTGGCAAGCGGAGGAGTAAATGAAAAATGTCGTATGGTAAATCGTTCGTTGTAGCCCATTTGTTGGATCTCAAAATCATGTATCCATAATGCACGCCCTTCGAAAAGTAGTCGTTGGTTCATATGTCGATAAAATTACAAATTAATATAGACGCCGTTCCATCATGTTTTCAGGATGGGCTAGTGGTTTAAAACCGTACTTTTTATATAAACCGTGAGCATCCTTGGTTCCCAAAGCCCATCGTTTTATCTGCTGAAGATCCGGATGTTCCATAATCGTAGTAATCAGTTTTTTACCTAAACCGAGGCCTCGATAATTGTCGAGAATGAAAACATCCAATAGCCAGGCGAAGACGGCATAATCTGTTATGACACGTGCAAAGCCAACTTGCTTATCTGTCGAGTCCAAAAGCGTGAAGCAGAGCGAGTTTGTCACGGATCGTTCGACAGTCTCCCGAGACCGGCCCTGTGCCCAATATGAATCGTTATGTAAAAAGTTAAAAACGATCTCCATATTTATGAGTGATTTATCCGTTGATATATAATAAAGCTCGTTTTTCATCAGAATATCTTCTTTAACTTCCTAAATATAATAAATTTACGCTTTTATCATTCGGGAAAAATCAAAAAAAGGTTGGCAGGAATAAACGTAGTTTAATCCTGTCAACCTGAACTTAAAATTGGAGCAATTTATTCTTTGGGTATCTTACAACATCATTCCTCCTGAAACCTCAATGCGTTGACCATTGATCCATTTAGCATCTTCAGTACATAAAAAGGCCACTACACCGCCGATATCGTCAGGTAAACCGACTCGTCCTAAGGCAGTAACACTAGCGACATGGTCATTGATTTCTTTATTATCCCGTACACGACCGCCACCAAAGTCCGTTTCGATGGCGCCTGGTGCCACAATATTGGCGGCAATACGGCGAGGACCCAGCTCTTTCGCCAAGTACCTCGTAAGCACTTCAATTGCTCCTTTCATAGAGCCGTAAGCCGAAGAACCGGGAAAAGAAACCCGGGCCAAACCAGATGAAATATTAATAATACGGCCGCCATCGTTAATAAATGGTAAAGCCTTTTGCGTTAAAAAAAAGACCCCTTTATAGTGGATATTCAACACCTCATCAAATTGCTCTTCTGTTGTTTCTGCAAAGGGAGCATAAAGTGCGGTTCCGGCATTATTAATAAGAAAATCGAAATGTTTGTTCCCGTTCTGTTCTGTCAAATAATTGCTTACACGCAGCAGAAAATCGTCAAAGGATTTGATGTTACTGGTGTCCAATTGAAAAGCGATTGCCTTTTGGCCAAGCGATTGAATTTCTGCTACCACATTGTTTGCCTCGCTTTGATTGCTGTTATAAGTAAGAATCACATCAATTCCTTTTTTAGCAAGATTAATGGCCATATTTTTGCCTAGTCCGCGACTGCCGCCGGTTACCAAGGCAATTTTACTTTTTGTTGTCATTGTTTATCTCTTTTTATTTGATAACACAAAGATCTAGCAAAACGTGAGGAGATGTTTGCAAACATCAATCGGCTCTTTGCAAAAATCAAATAAGATAATTACGATCGGAACGTCAATGGCGCTAAGGAAGTTTGCTTCTTAAAAAAGTTGGAAAAATGTGCCACCTCTTCAAAACCTAAGCTGTACGCAATTTCTGAAATGTTCCAGTCTGTTTGTTTGAGTAGTATTTTTGCCTCTTGTGCTATACGACTGCTTATAATGTCGGTTGTTGTTCTACCTGTATGTTCTTTCAGCACCTTATTTAAGTGATTTACATGAATGGCCAGCCTCTCTGCATATTCTTTCGCGGTGCGAAACATCAAACGCTGATGGGTCGAATCAATAGGAAATTGGCGTTCCAATAATTCAATAAACAAAGAAATAATACGCGTGGCAGCGTTTTGATGAGCTTGGAGGATAGTAGCGGGTTGTAATTTCTGTCCGTAATGAATCAATTCCAATACATAATTGCGGATTAAGTCATACTTATATGCGTAATCAGACGCAATTTCTTTTTGTATTTTTTTGAATATATAAGCTATCTCTTCAGCCTCTTCGTCCGTTATTTCAAAAACGGGATAACCTCCCACTTGAAAAATGGGTAATTCGTCTAGCACAACACCCGATTTGTTTTTTATAAGGAACTCGTCTGTAAATACGCAAAAAGATCCTCCCTGCTTTTCATCCAATGGAATCCAGTGATAAGGTACTTTGGGCGTCGCGAACAGTAAAGCATTTTTCTCGACGTTAATTACTTTATCTGCATATTCGGCCCGATTCTTACCTTTAATAAAGCTGATTTTATAATAAGCCCGACGATTATAGGGCATAACTTGTTTTTGTTTTACCTGTTGAATTGTTTCGGCGATATCAAACACATTAAAATGGCCTATTTCTTTATTGATGCCTCGAGGTAAAAGCGTTTGTATTTCCCTGCCGGTAAACTTGGCAGCCTCCCGATAAAATTCATCGAGCGATGTGCTTTTAATGTTCTTTGCCATAAGAAGGGATTTGCAAAATTCAAAGATAGCAAAGAAGAAGTTGGATTGCAATTTATTCCTTTATAAAGACACCTGCCTGCCGGTAGGCAGGTAGGTATTAAGAGATAGGTGTCAAGACGCAAGTATCAAGACAAGTAGTGCAGCCTTTGCTTGGAACGTATAACTAGAGCCTATAACTGAAAGAATAGTAAATAAATTAATGTAAACTTAATACGCTTTGCGTCAGCCAAAGCCTAGTTATTTTTTAGTTTTGTTGCCCGAGTGCAATATGGCATTAATACCATGGTCAACCCACCGTTTCAGGAGGACAAAAAGCTTCAAATCTCAGAGGAAAATTATACCTCTATTTTCAATGCACATTGGAAAAAGCTCTATATTATTGCTTACCGAAGATTACAAGATGTAGCGCTGGCTAAGGATATGGTGCAGGAAGTATTTGTTTATTGCTGGCAACAACGTGCAACTATCCAAATAAATACCAGTATTGATACCTATTTGCGAACGGCATTGCAATATCAGCTGATTGCTCATTTCAGGAAAATGGATATTCAGGATCGTGCATTCAGCTATCTTTATCAAAGGATGGTAGAAGTACATGGTCAAATGCCGGACCTTTTAACGCAACACGATCTACAGGCAGCCTTGAATCGTGAATTGCATCAAATGCCGGATACCATGCGCGAAATTTTTAAGCTTCGTATTCAGGATTATAGTGTTGACGAGATTGCAAACTCACTCAACCTCGCCGAAAAAACAGTCAGAAACAATATCAGCAAAGGCCTCCATCAATTACGAAAAGCACTTGCCAAGGACTTTCCGGAAGACCTATCCGCTATTTGTTTGGTTCTTTACATTTTATTAACCTAAAGCTAATTATTTATTAATCGATTTTATCGGGACGGATGAGCCCTAAGTGCTACTTACTGGTAGAACACGGGATTTACCCTGCTCTTATTTTCGCGTGGATAAAAATGAATTCAAACGGTTAATGGATGGTTATCTTCAGGGTAAGCTGTCTACCGAGAAGCGTGAACTCCTGCAACGCTGGTATGACTCTTTTGGAGAGTCGGAAGTGGGGGTGCCCGGTATGGAAGATCAGGAGGGCATGACTGCGTTAAAAGAGGAACTCTACGGACGTATTCATGGAGCTATTCAACCGAAAAAGATGCCCCTCCGAAAAATAGCTGTTTTTCGCTGGGCGGCCATCGCAGCGCTGTTCGTACTGGCATTGGGAACTATGGTTTGGCTTTATAGCCACCAAAACGATAAATTCGGCGAAACTTCCACTCATGTTGTAAGTGCATACCATAAAATCAGAACAGGAATCAAGCAAATAAAGAAAGTCGATTTACCGGATGGTAGCATGCTCTATGTCAACGCGAATTCTACAATTCGGATTCGTGAACCTTTGTTGGCGAATAAGCGAGAAATATTTCTTGACGAAGGTGAAGCTTATTTTGAAGTTGCACGAGACAGTCTCAGGCCTTTTATTGTTCACACACCAAGTTTAAAGATGGAGGTTCTTGGTACAGCCTTTAATGTGAAATCATATAAGACCTTGGACGATGTGACGATAGAAGTGCAGCATGGAAAAGTACGTGTAAGTGATTCGCAGCGAGTTCTTGATGAACTTACTGCTTTTAAGGGACTTAATTACCGAAAGGCGAATGGACAGACAGAACGTATCGGCTTAAATAACGATGAGGTTAATGCATGGGCAAGAGGAATTGTTGTCTTACAAAAAGCGGACTTTAATGAACTTGCACAGACCTTATACAATCTTTACGGTGTGCGTTTGGAACACGGGGAGGGAAGAACCGCGAATCATCATTACAATTTAACCATACATGCAGACCGATCTTTAGAGGAAACCATGGCCATCATCTGTGGTATCCATAACACCAAATATAGGAGGAAAGATAATGTAGTAACGATATATCCTTGAAGAAAACAGGCGTCAAAGTGGCGCCTGTTTAATGATCTACGCTATGCACTAGCTTGAGACCCTACGCATAGCTCCTTAGCCCTATTTTTTAACTAAGAAATACAAACTTATGAATAAAAACGCACTGTTCATACGGGAAGTTATGCGCATTACCATTTTAATTTATACCGTTATCATCTCGTTTTCGCAACTTTTGCTTGCGGAACCTTCTAATGGGCAGGTCCTGGAGAGGTCGGTAAATATCACCTTTAAGAATAGCACATTATATGCGGCGATTCAGCACCTTCAAATGCAAAGTCAAGTCGAATTTGCCTTCGATGAGAAATTGTTAAAACTGGAAAAAATCGATGTTAAAGCGAAGCATTTTCAGGCCCGGTCTGTAGCGCATGTATTGGACGTGTTATTAGAAGGTACACCCATTACTTACGAGGAGCGAGACCCTCATACGGTAGTCTTACGCAAAAAACAACAAAATGGCACTGTCAGCGGTCGCGTAATCGACGGTGAGGGATTGCCTTTGGCGGGCGCCAATATTCGAATCTTGGAATTGAATAAAAGTGTGAGCACAAATGAAGAGGGTCATTTCTCCCTCAGTATACCTCCAGGAGCCTATACCATCCAGGCATCCTATATAGCCTATCGGCCGCAGCAAAAAGCGCAAACAATCGTGGCGGCAACCAACGTGCTGGTAAATTTTACCTTAGCAGAAGATGTGGCTGCGTTGAATGAGGTGGTCGTGGTTGGATATGGAAAGCAACGAAAAGCAAATCTAACGGGTTCTGTATCGACTATTGACAGCGAACAGTTGGAGAGACGGCCAATTGTTTCAACTTCTACCGCATTACAGGGCTTGGCACCGGGTGTCACCGTCACTTCACAAACAGGCTCGCCGGGAGGAGATGGCGGACAGATACGCATACGTGGTGTCAACTCATTCGGCGGATCTGATAGCTCACCCTTGGTTTTAATCGATGGCATAGCCGGTTCCATTGATATGGTAGATGTCAATTTAATTGAATCTATTTCTGTATTGAAAGACGCCGCATCGGCCGCTATTTATGGTTCTCGCGCTGCAAATGGTGTCATCTTAATAACTACCAAGAGGGCTGCTGACGGCAAATTCTCACTTAATTATAAAGGATATGGCGGTTGGCAAAAGGCTACACGCATACCGGAAGTGACGGATGGCTTAACATTTATGAACGTTTTTAATGAAGCTAACATGAATGATAATGGCTACGAATTGTATAGTGAAGAGGCCATTGCAGCGTTTCAAGAACAATATACGGCTGACCCTGATAATTTTAATTGGCAAAAAGCTATTCTTAATGGTTCCGGTTTTACAAATAATCATTTTGTGTCATTATCGGCTAACGCCGGTAAAATTAGGGTTATGCCTTCGATAGCTTATGTAAACCAAGATGGGATTATTAAGAACACCGGGTTTAAACGTTATGTGGTACGGAATAATATGGACATTGAGCCTAATGATAAATTATCTGTTAAATTCGACATCTCGCTCACCAATAGTAATAGACTCCAAATTGCAGATGAAGGAGATATATGGAACTACCTTGGTCGAATGCCGACCAATATCCCAATCAGGAGAAACGGGTTGTGGTCAGAAGGTTGGGTAAACAAAAATCCCGTTGCTTTTATCGAAGAAGGAGGAAATAGAAAGGGAAACACGTTGGAGCTTATCGGAAATTTCAATATCAGCTACCGACCTGTAAAATGGCTCTCTTTAACGGGGATCGCAGCCCCGCGTTATCGAACAAGAAATTCGCATGTGTTTGTAAAGAGCGTGATGACCTACAATGACGACGGTACGGAAGCGGGTGCTGCCAATACCTTTACTTCCTTGACAGAAACTGCTTATCGCTACTTCTTCGGAAATTATCAATTTCTTGCCTCAGCAAATCATTCTTGGAACAATCATAACTTTAAACTCCTGATGGGAGCATCTCGTGAAACTTATGATGAGAAATATCTGATGGGCTACCGGCGGGATTTTACGTATGATACCTACGAAGTTTTAACGGCCGGTGCTGATAACGAAACAAAAGATAATAATGGTACCCATGACCAGTGGTTGTTGGTTTCTACCTTCGGAAGGTTCAACTATGATTATAAAGATCGTTATCTTTTTGAGGCGGATTTCCGTTACGACGGGACTTCACGCTTTATAAAGCGGAATCGCTGGGCCTTCTTTCCGTCATTTTCAGCGGGATGGAGGGTTTCAGAGGAGTCATTTATGGGAGATACAAAAAGTTTCCTTGATCAACTGAAACTACGGGCCTCCTGGGGGAAACTGGGTAACCAAAACATAGGTAGCTCCTATTACCCTTTTACCGAAACACTAGCCGTGGGCAGTATTTCCATGGCGGATAAGATTTATCAGCTTGTCACTTTGAATACCATGTCGAACCCAGACTTAAGATGGGAAGAAACAACGATGACAGGTGTCGGTTTGGATGCAACCTTGTGGAAACGCTTTTCATTTACTGCCGATTGGTACAAAAAAAATACGGACGGCATTCTGCTCACTTTGTATACTTCTCAGTTAACCGGATTAAATGCTCCTTATCAAAATGCGGCGAAGGTACGCAATACGGGTTGGGAATTCAGTAGCCGCTACGATAATCAATGGGGAGATTTCAGCTTGGGGGTCGGTTTAAATATCTCCGATGTTAAAAATGAGATCATGGATATGAAAGGTCAAACCTCTGGAACTTTGCTACGTCAGCAGGAAGGCTATGCCGTTAACTCCATCTATGGATATGTCGCTGACGGCCTTTACCAGTCGCAGGAAGAGATTGATGCCGGTCCCACACAGTTCGGAACCTTACATCCCGGTGATATCCGGTACAAGGATCTTGCCGGTGCATTCGACGAGCAAGGGAATCCCATTCCTGATGGCAAAATAACCGATGATGATAAGGTCGTTATCGGTAGTACTATTCCTCGGTATACCTATGGATTCAACTTGGATTTCGGTTGGAAAGGCCTCCGATTGAATGCCTTTTTTCAAGGGGTAGCTAAGGTGGATGGGTACCTCAATTCGCACTATGTTATACCTACTGTTAATTCAAGTGCTATTAAACCTTGGCAATTGGATTATTGGACGGAAGAAAATCGAGATGCGGCTTTTCCGCGCTTGTCCATTACATCGGCAAATAATACGCAGAATTCATCTTTTTGGATGCGAAGCGCTTCCTATTTGCGGTTGAAAAACATACAACTCGGTTATACGGTGCCTAAAAATTGGCTAAAAAGCATAGGCGTGAGCGACTTGTATATCTATGTAAATGGACAAAACCTGTTTACTTCAACAAATTTTTGGCAAGGATATGATCCGGAGATTGCATATGATGCCGGTGCGGCCGATGGTGTATCCCTAGGAGGGGCAGCCTATTATCCTCAGGTTAAAGTTTATTCATTTGGTATTGATGTCAAATTCTAAAAAAATGATTGCTATTAAAAAAATATTATCGACCGCGACATTAATAAGTGTTGTACTTTTTTCGGGCTGCGAACTGGATAAGTTCCCCTTAAATGGCCCAACAACAGGCACTTTTCCGGCGACGGAAGAAGAAGCAACAATGGGCTTATATGGTGCCTATAAAGGGTTGACCTTGTTGGATGCAGCCAGTACGCCCATCTGGCATGTGATGGATAATATAACCGATATCGGCTATGCGCGTCCGGGGAATAACTATACGTCGCCGATAACTAGTTCATTAACTACTGATAATGCCTTAGCCATCAAACCTTGGGAGGCGCATTATAAAACGATTGCCCGATGCCATTCGGTACTTGACAACTTAGAAAATATAAAAGTGGAAATGCCGGAAGATAGCTACTATCAACTGGATGCAGAGTTAAGGGTGATCCGCGCTTATTGTTATTCACAACTAATTGAATTATATGGGGATGTGCCACTTGTATTACATGCACTTGGCTTAAACGATACCAATCTGCCCCGCACCGCTAAAATGGAAATTCAGCAATGGATTATCGACGAAATGACAGCGGTGGCTGATCGTCTTCCGATAGCGCAAACGCAATATGGAAATGTACGGGTTGGAAGGGTAGCCGCTTATATGTTAAAAGCACGCGTGGCCTTGTATAGCGGCCAGTATACGGTTGCTGCTGAGGCTGCGGCCAAGGCCTTGGAACTGGCAGAAGGTGTTTATGAGCTTACGCCATTTGATGCTTCTTTGGATTATTGCAACAAAACCCATGCGGAAGGTGAGCCGGCTTGCTCCAATATTTTTGGATATGCAGGCTATCAATCCAGTAAAGAATGGATTTGGGTGGCCGAGTATAACCAAACCATCAGCGGTAATACCCATAATCAAGGGTATTATATGGCTTCGCGATTAGGAAAAGGCGCAAGTTATTGGGGGCCTACACAAAACCTGATCGACTCTTTTCAGGCAATCGATGGGCTTCCCATTGATGAATCTCCTTTGTATGATCCGGCCAATCCGTTTGTCAATCGAGATCCGCGACTGGATATGTACTGCGCTCGCCCTCATGCGCGCTTAATGGGAATACAGTATGAACCGAACGCAAACTTCGCGAAAGTGAATAACTATTGGCCCGTTATAGAGGGGCAAAGCAATACACCTGCGGTAGTGAACAATACCGATGCAACGAATGCTTATCGTTCCTTTAGCGGTTATTTATGGAGAAAGCATACAGATAACGCGGATTATGTGATCAACTCAGCATCCGGCGTGTCTGATTTGAATGTTGGTATTTTTCGCTACGCTGAATTGCTGTTGATTTATGCAGAAGCTAAAATAGAAGCGAATGACATAGACGAATCCGTTTATGAGGCTATCAATAAGATCCGTTCAAGGGCACACATGCCGCCGATTGCGTCAAATTTATCACAGTCTCAATTGCGTACGGCACTTCGTTACGAACGTAAAATTGAATTGTGTAACGACGGTCTTCGCTGGTATGACATCCGACGTTGGAACTTGGCTCCTCAAATCATGAACGGTTATCTTTATCTAAATCGATCCGCCAATACGTGGACGAAAGATGTTCTTGTGGATATTGACGAAAATTACTCACCCATATATAACCATGGTAAGGCCCCCCGGTATTTTAATACCCAGGAACTTGTTTATCGCGAAAATAAAGATGAACTATGGCCCATTCCACAAGCTGAAAGGGATGCGAATAAGAGTTTGACCCAAAATCCCGGTTATTAAACGATTACTAATTTTAAAACAAATAAAATGAAAAGAATTTTTTCTATACTGCTAGCCCTAAATCTGTTTTTTTTCATAAAGGTTGCTACAGCGCAAGAAGCTTACCGTAAACCTGCCTTGGAACAGAAGGATTCCTGGTCTATGATTATGATCCCCGATCCGCAAAACTATGTGAAATGGAGCAGAAATCAACCCATACTGGATTTAATGATGGCCTGGATCGAAGAAAATATCGATACCCTAAACATTAAAATGGTGATGTGCGTTGGCGATTTAGTCGAACAGAACGATATTATCAATAGAGGTGAAGACGGTAATCAATCTGCAGAACGGCAGTGGGAAGCAATCGCAAGATCATTCGGTAAATTGGATGGCAAAGTTCCATATATTACAGCAACAGGAAATCACGACTACAGCATTGACCGGGAAGGCAAACGTTCATCACAGTTCAATAAGTTTTTTAAAATTGATAAGAATTGGATGAACAGAAAGATCATAGCACAAAATGGTACAAATGAAATAGGCGAACCGACTTTGGAAAATTCAGCTTACGAGATGCGTTCACTGAATGGGAAAGACTATTTATTCCTAACTATCGAGTTTGCGCCACGGGATACCGTGCTGACATGGGCCAAAACGATTGCCAATATGGAACAATATAAGAATCATCGTATTGTATTGATGACGCATGCTTACCTGAACAACAAAGATGAGCGAACAACGGGCAAACCAAAATGGTTTGTCTATGAGCCTTATTCCATCCATAATCGCATACAAAAATCACCAACCATTGAGCTGCCTTCTGCCAATAATGGAAAGCAGATATGGGAGAAACTGGTACAGCCGGCATCAAATATTGAGCTTGTTTTATGTGGCCATATTTCGGGCGAAGGTTATCGGGCTGATAAGAACACAGCCGGTAAGAAGGTGCATCAGATGTTGTTTGATGCCCAGTCAATGGGAGGAGGCCATCGTAATGGAAATGGTGGAGATGGTTGGTTACGTATATTGGAATTTTTTCCTGATAATAAAACCGTAAAAGTGAAGACCTTCTCGCCATTTTTTGCCGCTTCACCAACCACACGGCAATTTGCCTGGAAAACTGATAGTCGGAATGAATTTATTATCGAATTTGATTAATAAACTTAAAGGGGGCGATCCCCCCTTTCCTGCTGCCATTTTTCACCGTTTTTAAAATTAACAATAGCTTAACCTTGTAAACATACCTTTGCCATGTCAATCTTAAACTATGGTGTATCAAACGCTCGAACTTCGATGGTGGGAGGCTGTTCAAAAACAGGACGACCGATCACTGTTTAATAGACTGTACCTCAAACACTGGGAGGCGCTTTACATTATTGCGTGGAACCGAACCAAAGATGAGGACGTAGCGAAAGATATTGTACAGGACGTCTTTATTAACTTTTGGGAGCGACGTAAACACATTGTCATTCGTACCAGCGTGATTCAATATCTAACGGGTGCTTTAAAAAATCGCCTTATTGACTACTTCCAATCGGAACAGGTTAAACGGCGGGTCTTTGAATATGTGCTGCAACAGATGGGTAAGGTGATATGGCAATCCGACAATGCTGCCGCCTACCAGGAGGTAGAGGACGCTTTTGATGAAACATTAAATGCTATGCCGGAAAACATGCGGAAATCACTTCTTTTGCGTTTGGAAAATCAGAGTATTTCAGATATTGCCAAGCAGCTGAACCTTGCCGAACAAACAGTAAGCAATTTGCATACAGAAGCAGGTAAACGCTTACGAAAAAAAATGCTGCTTCGATTAAAAGGCGCTGCATTGCCCATAACCATTGTTTTTCTTCAGGCGCTTAACGATTTGTTAATAAATAAATAACAATTTATAGAAGTAATTTGAGCCCTTTTTGTAGACGTATCGATAAAAGACGAATACGTGTACGCAAATCGATTTAGAAGACTATTACGGAAATACCATACAAAAAGGGCTACTCCCGAAGAGCGTCGGTTGGTAGACGATTGGTATAATTCTTTTGATGACTCCCCACGCTTAACTCACACACAGCGGAAGATACTCCGTAATGAGTTACACACCAATATACAAAAGCAGCTATTCCTCCATGAAGATCCAATCGTTAGAAAATTGCGATGGTCACCATTCCGCAAGCTAATTGCTGCCTCAATTCTATTATGCACAACCGGAATGATTGCATGGCTCTTCATTGTCCGAAACGGGGAGAAATTGCCTTCCGAAAAACGGGAATGGGTAGAGGTAGCGGCTGCTGCGGGAAGATTAAAAAAGGTGACCTTACCTGATAGCACCGAGGTGTGGTTGAATACCGATACCAAGATCGGGTTCTTTAAGCCCTTTGAGCATGGGGAGACGCGAGAAGTAACACTTTTGGAAGGTGAAGCGTTCTTTTCTGTGAGCCCGGACAAGACCAAACCTTTTATTGTTCACGCTCAGGGCATAGAAACACGTGTATTAGGAACATCGTTTACCGTACACGCCTATAAGGAGCTGGACGAACTACGTGTATCAGTTTCAACAGGGATGGTTCAGGTAAGGCGTGTTGACGGGTATTCATTGGGAACGCTAAGCAGGGGAGAGGAAGTCGTGTATAACAAAGTTGAAGGTACCAATTTTACACGGGAGGCCGACCCCGAGGTCCGCTCCGCTTGGACATCAGGTACTACCTATTTAAGTGAAGCATCCTTTGCCGAATTAGCGCTCGCTTTTCGTCATACCTATGGCTTGCATTTGAAAGCCCATAATGCAGCCATATTTCATCAACGATACAGCATCCAATTGGATAGACATACCAGATATGATGACTTTGTAAAAGCACTTTGTGCCATTCATAAAAACCGATATAGAAAGGAGGAAAATGCAATTATAATTTATTGATAAATAGCGGTTGACAAGGCAAGTCGTCAACCGCGTGATAAAAGACAGCATACCTTCGAACCGTTGCTGTCCTTATAAATAGCAATGATATCTAAACAAAGCTACTTTTCGTGATAAAAATACGAATTAACAATCTTTTGTCATTCTTTTTTATTCGGGAGTCGTAGCGCAGATTGTAATTAATGAAAATCGATAACGAGTACTTTAAACAAGTAATGAGAATATCTTACATAATTCTACTTAATGTACTACTGATCGCTCAGAGCCTATGGGCCAATGGAGCACTTGCACAATTATTGGAGAGGGAAGTAAACCTGACTTTAACGGGCGACAATGCTTGGTCGGCCATACAAAAACTGGAAAAGCAATCGATCCGATTTGCTTATCACGCAGAACAACTTGGATTGGGTAAAATACGCGTGCCCGATCAGACATTTGAGGGGGAAACGGTAGCACATATTTTACAATATCTCTTTCATGATTCACCGGTTAAATATACAGAGGCAAATGGCTATATCATCTTAAATAAGAGACAGCAAGCAGTCAAAGTTATCGGACAGGTAACCAATAAAGATGGTATGCCCTTGGCTGACGCAACAGTTCGTGCGATGGAAGCTAATCGCGCTGTGCTTACCGATACGGAAGGACGTTTTAGCCTATCCTTAGTACCTGGTAACTATCGCTTGGAAGTTAGTCACCTAGCCTTTGAAACCGAGCGACAAAATATGGTTGTTGAACCCGAGAAAAATAGTCCGATCAGCATCGCGCTTACAGCAAAAGTGGGCGAATTAAATGAAGTGGTTGTAACAGCTTTAGGGATCAAGCGCGAAGAAAAGGCTTTAGGCTATTCCACCACAACTGTCAAAGGTCAGCAGCTAACAGAAGCCTTATCGAGTAATTGGATGGACGCCTTATCAGGCAAAGTGGCAGGTTTAAATTTAATGCGCTCTAACGCTGGTCCGGTAGGGTCAACTAAAATTATTCTTCGCGGCGAAAACAACCTTACCGGCGAAAACGAAGCACTGATCGTTGTAGATGGAGTTGTCATCAACAATGGATCCGGTCGCCGTTCGGGAAACAGCTCCGATGCAATATATGGTACAGGAAGCGATAACATGCCGGCAGACTATGGTTCTGGCTTGGACGATATTAATCCGGAAGATATCGAAAGCGTCACGGTACTCAAGGGACCGGGAGCGGCCGCACTATACGGTCAAAGAGCAGCAAATGGCGCGGTAATCATCACCACAAAGTCGGGGAGACGTAAATCGAAGGGATTGGGTGTTACGGTTAATTCTAATTTTTCAATGGAAAGTGTGAATCGCTGGCCGGATCTACAATACGAATATGGGCAAGGTCTTGGAGGGGCGGCCTACTATTCTTACGGAGCATCGGTAGATGGATCAAGTACCAGTGGAACAAGTTCCGCGTATGGACCTAAATTTGACGGGCAATCCTTTTTCCAATATGATCCTATTAAACAGGCGGTGGGAGATCAACGAACGCCTTGGGTTCCTTATAACAATATAACCGATTTCTTCGAAACAGGTAAAACATTTACAAACAGCGTTACTATCGATGGGGGCACTGATAATACCACAGCACGCTTCTCGGCAACCAATGTAAATAATTCATGGATAACGCCCAATACAGGGTATAAACGGAACACCTTTGCTTTATCGGTAAATTCTAAAGTGAGCGAAAAACTAAGCATCAGCTCAAAAATTAATTACAACAACCGTTGGAGCGATAATTTACCGGGAGCCGGTTATGGAAACCAATCGCTCATGTATTGGTTTATTTTCTGGCAACCGAGTGCTGATTTAAATTGGCTGAGAAACTATTGGGTAAATGGCCAAGAAGGATTGGCTATTAGGTATCCTTTTAGCACCTATCCGGAAAACCCTTATGCGATATCGTATGAATTTATTAATAGCAATAATCGACATACTTTTACCGGTAATGCACAGGCTTCCTATCAATTCGACAAGCGTTTCAGTGTGCAGCTTCGTACAACGTTGGATTTTTCAAATGAAAACAGGACCCAAAATCGTCCGTATGACGCGGGTTCAAAATTACCTGAAGGAAGTCATCGCACGCAGCATATTTTTTCGAAAGAATCTTCAGCTGATTTCTTATTACGTTACAACACGAATTCAAAAGGGATCGTTGATTTCGGAGCAACACTTGGTGGAAGTACACTGCAAAACGAATATCGCCGTGAATCGCTTACTTCAGATGGCTTGAGCTATCCCGGGGTTTACAATCATAATAATTCGAAATATGGGGTGGCCACTAATCAGGTAATCGATCGCTTTGAAATTAACAGCTTTTACGGATTACTGACCAGCGGGTATCGTGATTATTTGTTCCTGGATGTTACGGGGCGTATTGACTGGACAAGCACACTCGCCACCCCACAATATCCTAATAAAAGTAAAGGCTTCTTTTACCCATCTGTTAATGGAAGTTTTATCCTGTCGGAGTTTTTCAGTTTACCGCATGTCATCAGCTTTGCTAAGCTTCGTGCTTCTTATGCTGAAGTTGGATCGGGTGTACAACGCCCTTATCAAACGCAATTTGTTTACACCTCACCTAATAGCCTTATCGGTGGTTCATTAGCGAATCCTACAACCTTAACTAATCCTTTTATAGAGCCGTTACGTACGCGTTCCATTGAATTGGGTACAGACGTTCGATTGTTTGACAGCCGATTTAATGTAGATGTGGCGGTCTACAAAGGGAATACGTTTAACCAACATCTTTATCGCGTTATCGATGCCGCCTCGGGGTATCGAAATTACCTGATGAATATTGGCGAAGTAAGCAACCGTGGAATAGAAGTGGCCGTCAATACCGATCAGATCAAGAACAAAGATGGGTTTAGCTGGTCGTCAATGATTACATTTAGTGCGAACCGGAATCGTATCGAAGAATTGGCTGATAGTTCGTTGGTTTTGCAACAACGTTCAGTCGGTTCGGGTCAACTGGTAGCCCATGTAGGTGGCAGTATGGGCGATCTTTATGGGATCGGGTATCTGCGCGCGCCGGATGGTCAAGTAATTTACGATGAAAAAACTGGCTACGCTCGATTAACCAATGATGTTGTTTATCTGGGTAACACCATTCCCAAAGGGAAAATCAGTTTTGGTAATACCTTTTCATATCGAAATCTTCGGTTAAATGTGCTTTTTGATGCGCAATGGGGCGCCGTAGCACACTCCCTCACGCATTATAAGCTGGCAGAACAGGGAAAAACCAAGAATACCTTGCAGGGGCGGTATAGTGGCATTATTGGCAATGGTGTGATACAGAACCCCGATGGTAGCTATCGGCCTAACGACGTGATCGCAACCAATATTGATGAATATTACCGATCGCACTACGGCGCTGATAATGCGGAGGGAAGCACTTATCCGACCGATTTTATCAAATTTCGAGAGGCAAGGCTTGATTACACATTACCTGCCAAATTAATATCCCGTTGGGGGGTAGAGCGTGTTACGCTTGGAGTATACGGACGGAATCTCTTTGTATGGACAAAATGGCCGGCATTTGATCCTGAGTTCGGTACCTTGGATCAGGGCGATATCGTAAAAGGCTTTGAAATTGCTCAGTTCCCCTCTACCAGAACATACGGACTTAATTTGATTGTTAGCTTCTAAAATATTAAAAAATGAAGAGAAATATTATTTATGGTCTTTTGCTCCTTGTCGCTGCATTACTTAGTAGCTGCGATAAAGGCTTTGAGGAATTAAATACAGATCCTACTAAAACAACGGAAGCTTATCCTTATCAGTTTATGGCTAATGCGCTCATCAATTCGGTGAGCTATAACATGGCGCGCAACCGCACCTTTAATAATGAACTGATGCAAGTAACAGTATCACTTGGTGACGGGGATGGAAAAGTGTTTCGTTATGACTTTCGGCGAAGCTGGGCCGACTATTTATGGAATAGCCACTATACGGAGCTTACTAACTACAAAGATCTCTATCTCAAAGCACTCGAAGGGATAAACTTTAATCGTTCGTATCAAGGAATTTCGCTGCTTTTGCAAACGTGGACTTACTCTATTCTGACAGACACCTATGGAGATATTCCTTATTCGCAATCGAACTTGGGACGCGATTCCCTGATCTTGGAACCTCGTTTCGATGCGCAAAAGGACATTTATTTAGATATGTATCAGAAGCTAGATTCTGCTAATACATTGCTAAGCAGTAACGATATTATTGAAGCCATACATGACCCTGTGTACGGTGGAGATGTTAGTAAATGGCGTAAATTGTGTAATTCGCTCTACTTAAGGTTGTTGTTGCGTGCGTCGCACAAGGCGGATGTGCAGGATATGGTGATCTCAAAAATACAGGAAATCTTAACCAATAGTTCAAAATATCCTGTATTTACAAATAACGATGATTCTGCCATTTTGCGATGGACAGGCGAAGGTGCCTATCGCTCACCCTATATGAACACCAGGGCACAAGATTTTAGGGGAGTAGGAATCTGTAGTTTTTTTATTGATTTCTTGCGTGATACGAATGATCCACGCATTAATATCCCCGAATACGGAACTTCAGGCATTAATCGTTGGGGAATCGCTCCGGTTTCGGGAAATTTTGTGGGGGTGCCATCGGGCTATGCAGCAGGGACTGAAGAATATACCCGGATGTCTTATTTCTATTCTTATGACCAAAATAGTGGGGTTAACAGTTTGCAGACAGAGCCGCTGACCGGTATAATTATGAATTTTGCTGAGCTGCAGCTTATCAAGGCAGAAGTCGTGCTTAGAGGTTGGGTGGCGGGTTCTGCCGAAGAGTACTTCTATAGCGGTGCGGAAAGTAGTATTAAACTTTGGTTACCCAATTGGGATGTGTCAATACGTGCACATTTGGCTGCATCAGATGTACAATGGGACGAATCGGCCGGTTTCGAGGAAAAGATGGCACGTATTCACCAACAAAAATATTATGCTTTGTTTTTGGTAGATCTTCAGCAGTGGTTTGAATACAGGCGAACCGGTTACCCCGTGCTACCTAAAGGTGAGGGATTAGCAAATAATGGCGAAATGCCGGCCCGCTTATTTTATCCGGTATATGTTCAGTCGTCAAATCCTACTAATTACAAACTGGCTATTGCGCAGCAGGGGCCTGATGAAATCAATACAAAAGTTTGGTGGCAAAAACCATAAATGCAATGAAGAAAACGAGTTTATATTTACTTATACTATTAGTGGTTGGTATGCTGTTGTCTGCGTGTACCAAGACAAATTACCCCGGGGGTGAGGTAAGTCCTTACATCGGTATTTATGACCTCCGGAGTCTCTATAAGGATAGTCCGGTGACGCTGACCGTCGAATCATTGGGCGGTTCAAGCAAAATTGCAGGATGGGTTATTTCCGATCATCGGGAAGGGAACTTGCCTGAAGGATTATTAATCATTCAAGATAAGCGCCGTTTAAACTTCCAAAGGGGTATCAGTATCGCTCTGGGGGCTGAAGCTGCGGATTACCTTCCAGGGGATTCCGTGGTGATCGACGTGGTGGGGGCTGAGATGAATCGCGTGGATGGCATCCTTCAACTAAGTGGTATCAGTACGGAGAAGGTTACCCGTGTAGCCAGTGGTTTGACGTTACCTGCTAATGTCGTGACTATCGACCAGATTTTGCTAAAACCGAATGATTATGAAAGTACACTTGTCGCCATTGTTAAGGGTGGTTTTAACCCGATACCAAAGACGGGAGAAACAGTTGGCGGCTCAAAAACGATCAACGACGGTTTCGGTAACTTAACATTGGAGACGGATAATCAAGCGGCCTTTGCAAATCAAGAAGTTTATAAAATGGCCAATTATTATGGAATCATTTTCAACCACATTACAGATAGCGGTACTTTAGTGCCTTATCATCGTCCTCGACGCGGTGCAGATATTGTCGCTTTAAATTCAGACTATGCGATTCCGAAGGTTATCATCACCGGGTTTGCGAGCGACCCTCGAGGTACGGACGCTAACAATGAATACATCCAGTTAATGGCTACGCAGGATATCGATTTCTCGAAGACACCTTTTTCTTTGGTCACCACCAATAATGCCAATGCTTCTACACCAACAGGTTTTCCCGCCAATGGTTGGGCCACGGGAGGAGTACGGACTTATAAATTTAACTTAAGTTCAGGATTTGCTCCTAAAGGAACCTATTTTTATGTAGGTGGAACCAATAAGCGGATTAACAGCACAAACTCCACCGATATATCGAGTGCAAACTGGATTACAGCCTACGCTTATAATAGCAATCCAGGTTTTGATTTTGGTAATCCCACAACTAATCTGCTGGCCAACTCCGGAAATGCATCTGGAATTGCCGTTTTTGAGGGTACCGAGGTTACAAAGGAATCAGTCCCGGTTGATGTTATCTTTGTTGGTACCGGAGGTAGCTTGTTTAACGGAAGCAATGTAGGCTATCCTATTACAAATACCGATTGGTATGATATTATCAATCCGCTTGATATGGCAGTACAAGCTTTTTATCGAGCCGGCACGAACACAAAAGCACTTACCTACCATACGCCATCGGATGCGGGTTACTTTTATATGTTAGGTGGCAAGTATAATCTCGCCCTTGGTAGGTGGACTAAAGCACGTAGCCAAGGCAGCTTTTTAATGACAAAAGAAACACAGTTAGAAGAAATAGAAGGAGAAGAGGCCACTAAGCTATTGGATAATTAACAGTCGGTCAGGTCGGTTGGATCTGTTATGAGTCAACCGACCTGTTTTTAGCTTAAGCAGATCGTAATTTATTCTTTTTTGCGTGCTGAATAGAAAGCGAAATTTGGAAGATCATACCAAGGATAATCACGAGCATACCACTAAAACCGTAGAGATTTGGTAGAGAAGCGTTGATTAACCAAATTTCACCGATTAATGTGAAAAATATTTCGAAGACCTGCGTAGCTTCTACAGTCGCTAATGCTATCGGATCGTGCTTCACCATCTGAGTAGCTTTATAAAAACCTACTCCACCCAGAAAACCGGAGAATATGGCTGAGTAAAAAGATGCCTGCAATTGGGGTCCGGGAGCCATACCTACTTGCGAAAAGGCATAGGTGGCAAGTACTAACCACAAGGGAAGAGAACCTACCGTTAAACCCAGCACTCTTTGCATGGCATTTAGCGGCACCTGTCGGCTATCCAGTTCTATTAATAATTTGCGATTGGCAAGTGGCCAGACAATGGCTCCTACGAGCACCAAAACGAAGCTGATCATCAAGGAGCGTCCGTCATGCAATTGTATAAGTTTATCAAGTTGCATGATCAGCACGCCGAATACAACTAATAAGGAAAGTGCCAAAGCTCTAACTGGAATTTTCTTTCGATGATCGTTATAAAGAAAGGGTGCTAAAAGCACGCCTGCTAAGATGTTAATCTGAAAGGTTGCTGCAACTAGCCAACCGGGAATAAGCAAAGAAGCCAATGCCATACAGGTATATAATCCCCCAAATCCGATGCTCCCCCATTTAAAAAATAAAAGAGGATAACGCTTTATGGCCTGCCAGAAAGTTTTGAATTTCTTTGTAACCAATAACGGGAGAAGCATTACAGGAATCATAAATAAGCTTCTTAAGCAAGCTGTCCATGCCCAATGACTACCGGTATGGGCTAATAAACTATTGATGGTAAATGTAGAGGATAAAAATAGCGCGGAGATAATGCCTATTATTATTGCCAAAATTGTATTCCGTTGTGCCTTCATAGGAAGGCAAAAATACAAGTCATGCGAACAGGGCTATAGTGATTTCCTGTTAATGTCCGGTACTTTTAGGCACTGTGTATCGCTCTATACTTAAGTGGTGTGAATCCGGTGACACGCTTAAAAAAGCGGCCGAAATAAGCGGGGTCATTGAATCCTAGATCAAAAGCAATCTCTTTTACGCTGTTCGAAGTGCTCAACAGCGCCATTTTTGCTTCTGTTAAGAGCTTATCTTCGAAAAGTTCATGAACCGTTTTCCCGGTTGCTTTCCGACAAATCCTATTGAGTGTTTTCGCTGGCACATGAAGCATATTAAGGTAAAAATTAATTCCATGTGCATCGCGGTAGTGCTTTTGGATCAATTTCCGCAAATCCAAGAGGACTTTACGCTCCGGATTCGATAAAATCACCGACTTTTTCTCAGAAGCATGTTTGGTGTTCAATAGTAATAAGAGGCTAGCTGTTAAATGAAAAAGCATATTCTTACCTAGCGGTTTTTGATTCTGCTCTAACAAAAGAAGCTGAATAATATGTCTAAGAAAGCGTATTGTATCTTCATCCATATCAACAAAAGGCTGCGTACTAAATGTATCAAAAAGGCCTTTGCCTTCTTCCTGTGGATGTAAGCTGAAAAAGTATTGCATTAATTCTTCACTGATCAGAAATATCCACCCTGAGCGTTCAAATTCCGGGAATTGGTGCACCTGCCCGAGCTGAAGGAAATATATACGATTCCGTTGAAGCGGATAGGGCTTAAAATTAATAAAGTGTTCACCATCCCCTAGGGCCCAAACCAGTTCGTAATGATCATGGCGATGCGGTGTGGCAGATAGATTTTGATAGTCTTTCTGTAAGCGTTCGATCCTCAGGTAATGTTCTCGAATAAGTGTCTGTACCGGTAATTTTTTGAATTTTTGCATGCAAACTGTTCCTGTATCATTGAAGTTTGATGTCAACGAAAATATGAAAGTCGACGAGTGAAAAAAAATCGGTTAGTAAAACAAATTTGATAAAAATGCGTTATTGAGATAAGGTTTAGGTTGATTATAATACACAAAGGCTGTCGTTACTCAAAACGCAGCCTTTGTGATTTCTCGATTTCTTCTAAATCGTTATTCTCCAAGCGCGTGTACAATGGCATTCCTTTGTACGGTGTCTTTTTCTTGAAATTGTATACTACGTTTATACGTATCAAAGGTGAAAAAAACCTCACCGGGGCTCGCTGAGTCATCATCAAAAAACAATTTAAAACTGTTCGTTGAAGGTTTGTTGGGATCAAAAGACTTTTTATTCGACGAAAACGCCAAGGGCTGAATAGGAGCTGCTTTCATTTTCCGAATGCCATCTACTTTCCATAAGCTCGCTAGCGCAGTTACAAATGCGTCACTCGGCGCTCCGGCACTTTTAAAGGTGATGCTTCCTTTTTTAAAGCCATCTTTCTGATTAACAGAACCATCTTTGTTAATGCCGGCAGGAATGTTTTTACTAATCTCAACTAAAAAACTGACGGTGTCGTTTTGATAAAGCCCTTTGGCGGTATACGCAATGGACGTATCACTATCTTTTTTGTCTGTTAAGCTGAGATAGATTACAGACGGATTATCTGGATTGCTGGCTATTGGAAACAATCTAACGGTTTCAGTTTTAGTCGCGTCTGCGCTTTTAGGCTTATTGTTGCAGGAAGTAAGCAAAGTAATTGCCGAGAGCATCACAAGGGGCCAACCCAATTTGTTATATGTATTCATTATATAAGCGTTTAGAAAGGTTTTATTCTATTTTTAGAAACGTTGCAAGTTACCTTTTGTTTTTGATTCTTACCCCGTTTTTAAAGCACCTGACGTGCAAGCTTTCAACGAGTTATTTCCATGTTATAAACAAAATATAAAATAAGCTATAATAAACATGAAACAGATCTTATATAAAGATTCAATTTTATCGTTTATTAACCGTTTTTTTATCGTAAAATCATCGTATCTTTTATAGTAAATTTACGATGAAAAAACGATGATATTACGATTATTTTGGATATTTAACCATTTTCATATTCTTTTTTCTATGTCTTTATAACCTAAGTTATGGTAAAGGACTGGTTACAGTGGGTGAAATAACATGAGACCCTGTTACCTATATCCGGTACGAGGTTAAAGATTCAAGGCGGTATAGATTCGAGAAAGGTATTAACGATTTTCAGGCTTTCTTTCCGATATCATTTTATAGTTGGCAATACTTTCTTTTAGCGCGCCGATTTTTTCATTTAATTCTTGATCAAAATCTTTATCGCGTCCCAACTGGGCTCTATGGGTTGGGTCTGTTAAAGTTTCCAATTCTGCGACTCGCTTGGATATCTGATCAAGCATTTTAACCGATAGTCCTTTTTCACTTAGCGTAAGTTCTGTTAAACGGGGCAATAAGGCAATCAATAAGGTAAATACAGAAGCTAAAATGAAGTAAGCGTAGGTCTGTCCCTCTGTGTGCTTATCATCGCGAATAAGGGCATAGACGAAAATGAATATAGGAAATATTAATAAAATCCGGTTATCAATTTTTTTCATGATCGATTATCTTTAAACCTCTCTTTTTAGTACCAGCTTTTCCGTACTGATTTCGCAGATGGTATATTGCTCTTTATTATCGGTATCAAAACGTAAAATGAGTTTATCTTGCTCCAGCTGCCACGATCCCGTGTCAGATCGGGGTACATCATCGCGGCCGGGATATGAATTGACCAACTTCCCGTCTTCTTCCAGGTTGATTTTATCACGTCCTCTAGCCAGGGGCAATGAAAACCCCTCAGGTCGATAAACCATTTCATCGCCGCTGTCCTCTTCAAAAGAGTGAACCCATTTCCCTTTTAAATATTCTTTATTCATTGTCTTCAATGGCTGGTTTTGTCGCGAGTAACGAGGCGCGCGGGCCGAGCAAAGTGGCTTTCATCCTAGCGGCTTGTCCCTTTGTGAACATAAACATACTGTCGTCATCCACATAATCCATGTAGTTCATAAACATGTCGCCATTGGGAGCATTGTTACAGGAAATTTTCGGAAAAGTAGGCTTTTCATAATTAGGTCCCAATTGGTTTGGCGTATCTTCTACATAATCGGTATCTTCACAGGAATTGCTTCTTCCGTCGCCGAAGATATGGGAAAGATTCAGGTAGTGCCCTACCTCATGCGTGGTAGTCCGCCCCAAATTGAAAGGTGCTTCGGCTGTACCCATGGTACCAAAGGCCCTGAAATTAATGACAACGCCATCTGTATCACTTGGACCGCCAGGAAATTGTGCATAACCTAGGAGACCTACCTGTAGGTTGCAAACCCAAATATTTAAGTATTTGTCGGTCGGCCAGGCGTCAATGCCACCCATCTCGGTGCTTTTCACTGCATTGTCGGTGCCAAAAGAGGCCACTTCGGTCTGTGTTCTCGTAATGCCGTCAGGAGTCAGTTCAAAATCAATAAAACAATCCGCGGCCAATTCTTCCCATACGGAGGGCACTTTTCCCTTATCCGTATTCTGTCGGCGAAAATCGGCGTTTAACACCTCTATTTGACTTCTTACTTGCTCATCCGAAATATTTTCCGTTGGTGTATGATAGACGATATGCACAACGACCTGAATCTTAGCGGGAGCAGCAAACCGTAAGGTCTTGCGTCCCTCTAAAACCTTGTCGATATCACTTTCAATAAGTGCTTGCGCCCGCATATACTCAGGAAAAATATCAGCTTGGCGATGAAAAACTTCCATCGTGGCGCAGTGCCGTCTTTTTTTGTCTTGCTTCATTTTAGGTCTTTTTTTATAAAACTTTTTTTTCTCGTTTTAGTTTCAACAATAGGTTTAAATTTTTGTTAAATGCAATGAGCCAATATCTCATGTATGAAAATGCTTTCTCTGTTCCTAGACCAAATTCAACGCGTTCGTGATCGGCAAAAAGATAAAAAGATCTCATCGGTTGAGAAATCTTCCGAGATAAAAAATAGGCCGTTAACAGCGGTCAATCCATTAGATCTAAGCAACTATTTAAAACAGCATGATCTTTCCGTCGAACAATTTATCAATGATCCGAATTTTCAGGAGCGGATCATCGGACGGAACGATTTATTGAATGTCCATTATTTACGCAAGGGAGCGAAAGCAGCGCAGTCGGTTTGTCGAATTCATATTACATCGGACGTCGGACCTGCAGGTTTTGGAACCGGGTTTTTAATTGCTCCGCAAATTCTGCTAACTAATCATCATGTTTTGCCTACAACCGAATGGGCGCGATATTCCAGTGCCGAGTTTAACTATGAGGAAAACGAAACAGGTGCAGTTTTACGAACAAGTCAGTATCGTTTTGATGCTGATAAGCTGTTCTATACCAATGAAGTCCTCGATTTTACAATTGTATGGGTGGATCACAACGATAGACAGGGAGTAGCCCTTTTACAGCAATTCGGTTTTCTACCTTTACGCAGTGATTTAGGCAAAATTAAGGAGGGTGATTATGTATCCATTATTCAACACGCTGACGGTTCCCCAAAACAAGTCGTGTTACGTGAAAACAGTGTGACGGATTTATCGCTCACTCAATTTGTTCGCTACGTTGCCGATACAAAAAGTGGTTCTTCCGGAGCCCCGGTTTTTAACGACGATTGGGAAGTGGTAGCCCTTCATCATGCGGGTGTTCCCCGTTATAATACAGCAGGTCAGATTTTGAACCTTGCCGGAACGGTATGGGACAGCGCGGAAGGAGAAATGCAGATCAATTGGCAAGAGAACGAAGGCGTACGCGTCAGTAGTATTATACATGACATCAGAAGCCATGCTATTAAGCAATTTTCCTTTTTAGCTGAATTTTTTGCGCCGCTTTCTGATCTATCTATTATAGAAAAAGAGTCGGGAATCCAACCGGCCGAGTTGACCGACGAACTTTATTATCCACAGGCTAACGATGAAGAAGACAAAAAGAGATATTATCAAGAAGTTGGTGATGTGGGGGAGGCGGATTATAACCGATTACAAAGACTGTTGGAAAGTAGTCATACGAATCCCTTATCCTATCAACCGTCTAAATATGTGTATCCAAAAGTAGATATATACCCTGATGGGCTGTTAAGAAGTATCTATTCGGGCAAATCCTTCACCATAGAGGAGTTGCAATTGGCTGATCAACGTATTGATATCGAACGTAAGCTTCGGTTTATAGAATGGAGTAAAAAAGCCGGCACAATGAACCGTGAGGATTATCGGAGCGAGCTTAAGACAATCGAGAAGGCCCTGCCCTATAATTGCGAACATGTTGTTTGCCAATCTTGGTTTGATGCACGTGAACCAATGAGGGGCGATTTACATCATCTGTTTGCCTGCGAACCTCGGTGCAATAGTTTTCGAAACAATCATCCCTATTATGATTTTGAGGGATACAAACCAATACCATCGCAAATGGAAAAAGAAATGGCCACTTGCGGCTATATGGAAGATGATCAGTTTGAACCCGAAAATAACAAAGGAATTGTGGCCCGGGCTACTTTATACTTCCTGTTGCGGTATCCGAATGCAATAAGTGTTTATAAAGACGAAGATATCGTGTTATTGAAGCGATGGGCAAAAGAACAAGCCGTTACGCTTTACGAGAAACATCGTAATCGGGAGATATTTTTGTTGCAAGGCAATAGGAATCCTTTTATTGACTTTCCGGAGCTGATAGATTCTATAGACTTTCAAGTGTCTGAAAAAATACTAGCGGCAGTACCTCACACTGCGAGAGAGGTAAAAAGTAGGAACTTGGCGGCGGATGTCAAACGAGCGGTTCTAATGCGTTATGGTTACGCCAATCCGGATCCCTCCGTTGTAGAAGACACGAAGGCAATGACCGATTTTGAATTCAGTGATAATCAATATTTGATGCTCTCCGCGTCATTTAACGATATAGCCGTCAGGTATAGCACCAAGCCTCGTAAAATTACCGTCAGCGAAGTACAGGCGTGTGGCAGTATAAAAGATTGTATTGATTTAGTGTATGCAGCAATTGCTTAATAAAACTTTGAATACGATGAGGAAAACAATCTTATATTACTTCTTACTATTTGGAAGTAACGTGGCCTTTTCACAATCTTTAGACCGGTCAAACTGGTTTGAAAGGAATATCAAAATTAGGCAGTCGATGGAAACCGCCGAATTTCGGGAAGTACCCGCGCAGTTTCAGATAACTTTGCCAAAAAGTGATAGCAGCTCTTGGTTGGTGAACGTAGGTGTATCGATGAACCTCAGCAGCAAAAGTACCCGTTGGATTTCCTCGCTGATTGCCGAATACCACAAAAATACACTCACAGCGGTCGAACAACACAATATGCAAGCTGCTTATGGCTTCTCGGGATTAATAAATCGGGGAGCAAAAAAATCATGGTTTCTCAACGGCAATGCCGGTTACACCTATGATGAGATAAGTCGTAGTCATTCATTGATGGGTAATTTTCTATTTACGTTTATGGGTGATCGTGGCCCAATTAACACCTATAAATTTGCCTCTGATACCGGCAGTCGTTTTTATATTTCCCCATTTTTAGGATTCCAGATACAGGAAACTATGCAAGCCTTTGATGAGGCTAGTCAAGGGTTACTTTTGCGTCCTTTATTTACCCTTTCCGCTTACTTCGATATTATCCGAAAGAAAACGCTTACACCGGATCCTTTGCTGCGTATTGCCGTTGATTATACCGGGCGTACCGATTTAGTTAATTCGACGAATATTGACGAGGGTTATACACAGTTATTGCAAAGTGGGATTGAGTGGTTTCTGGTTGATAAACCGATTAGAGTGAGCTTGGGTGGTTCTTTCAATTACGGTTCCGATCCACTAAGGGGCTTAGCGAAGCAACAATATTGGTTATTGTCTTTAAACCTCTATAAGTGACTTGCTGGCTACTCATCGCTTAAGGCTTGCATAAAAGCGACGATATCCCGAATTTCCTGCTCGGATAAATTCAATTTTTGATCCGAAAGTGTTTGGTTGTCTAAATGAATACCAATCCCGGCACCGCCTCCGCGGTTATAAAAGTCCACTACTTCTTCTAACGTTTTATAAACCCCGTTATGCATATACGGAGCCGTTTTCGCAATATTTCTCAGTGTCGGTGTCTTGAAAGCGTAAGCGTACTGTTCGTATGGATTTAACAAATACCGACCCATATCCTTATCTAAGGTTGCATGCAGTGTATCCGGTTTTTCCGGGACACCCAACACTTCTGCCTCTGTCTTATCGAATAGAGGTGCCGGGCTTCCGTTGAAAAGTGGTATAAAATGGCAAGTAGCACATTTGGCTTTTCCCATAAACAAGTTGGCACCTATTTTTTCTGATTCATTTAATTGTTTAAGGTCGCCTTCCATATATCGATCAAACTTTGAGGTAAAAGGCGCCAAAGAACGAATATACGCCGCAAGTGCATGTTGAATCTTCCATGGATTGATCTTTCCGGAACTAGTACCGTAAGCTCGGTCAAAAAATGCTACAAACGTGCTGTCTTTCTGCAGTTCCTCAGCGGTCATGGTCAATTCACCTTTCATTTCCATTTCATTGTGTACTACATCTAACGCTTGGTCCTCCAGTGTGCCTGCTTTATGATCGTAAAAAAATGCTCGTTGAAAACCGGCATAGGTAAGGGTGGGTGTATTGCGAAGTAAGCTCTTTTTAGTGTCAATTCCCCTTGCTTTTACCAGCCCATCTGTAAAGGCCTTATCAGCATGATGGCAACTGGCGCAACTTTTCCGGTTTCCGTTTGATAGACGGACATCGTTAAAGAGAGCTTTACCAAGTGTCGCCTTTTCGTTTGAAAAATAGTCGTTTTTATTGCTGACAAACTTGTTCACGTTTAAAGCTGAGCTTCCGAAAAGACTGTTGGCATCGTCATTCAGCGCAGAAAGACTCGGTACGGTAGGCAAGCTTAATTGTTTGCGTAATTTTTGTAGAGACGCATTGAGTGGGTTCAAGTAGTCCGTAATAAAGGTCAGACGATCAAAGCCATTAAAACTATTATGGTCTTCTAAATAGGAGATTGACCGGTCGATAGCTGTTAACACGTCATCATGTTTTGTATAAAGGAAGAGGGTGTTTCGTAAACCTTCCAGAGAGGCAGCGGCTTCGGGGAGAGACTCTAAAGATAAGGGAGCGTCAAATCCGGTAATGCCTAATGCGGTGATCCGGAAAATCTCCAAGCGCATCGCATCAAATACTTGCGCACTAGTAATGGTATAATCTAACTGATATTGCTGTATCCGTTTCAGTGCTACACTTAATTTTTTGATTTCATTAATCATTTCGGCACGAGCGGCGGTATCTAATTCATTATAGAGATAATCTTCAATGACCTGAAATCCTCCTGGAGGCTCTATTAAATTTTCACCAAGTTCAATCTCCGCTATGGGAGGGCCATTCAAGGCTTTCACCGTCGTGGGAAAAAAATACTCCAAGTAATATTCAATTTTCTTGAATTGCCTTCTACATGCCAAAAAAGATCTTTTAACAGCTGTTATGTCCTTGCCTTGTTGAGCTAAGGGCATCAATGAATCATTTACAAGAACGGTAAGCTTTTGTATCTCTATTGATGCATAATCCTTACTATTTGCAGCTGTATCTGTTGCATTGGGTGAACAAAGCGTTGCCAAAAAAATGAGTGCAACAAGCAAAGTCGATAGAATAAAATGCCGATGCGCCATAAGCGATATAAAAACTAAAATACCCTTGTAGCCTTGCTACAAGGGGAAAATAGGTAGATGTGATGAATTGGTTATTTAGCAATTCCTTGTACAATGACCACTTGTCCGCCTTCTTTGTTATCTGTCAATCGGGCATCGCCCCCATCTGCATTTAAGTATTTGTCATCTTTCCACGTGTGCGGGTGAATATTGACGACAAAGGTATTGGGTTTACCGATTAGATCAGATATATCATACATAGCCCCATACTCCCAAGTGCTCAACGTTTGAACGTTATCCGGATTGTATTTTGCGTTAAAAGCTGCTTCATTTCTTCGGTGGTTCATTTGAAGCATCGGTTTCAACTCTTTTGTTGCTATGGCGTATTGCCAAATCGTTCCATCATGTTTGTTTTCTTTATAGAAAGAGTCGCCGTCCTCCTGAATGTATACGAAATTCTCCGTTACGCACAGGTTATCTGGATTTACAATGCTCTCACCTGGGTTATCGATGCCGTCAACAGCTATTTCCAATTTTCCTTTCAGCGGGTTGTCTGCGTCTAAAACCAGTTTATAAACGCGGCCCCACATGGTTTTCCCTGTTACAGGTGTCAATTTATCAGACTGACTTACGCCGGTAGCGGTAAAGTAAACCTCCCTGCCATTGGCTCCTCCACCTTTTTTATAGTCGATATCCTCTACGCGGGCAAACATAATGGCGTTTTTTTCCACGGTTTGTTGTTGTAACTGCGCACCGGTGCTGGATTTTACGTTATCGAGTTCAACAAACTCTACATCATAGCTGTTCCCTTTCTCGATATCCGTTTCAACAGTGTTATTGTCACTTCTCTTTAGTACATATAGCTTGCCATCTTCCAGGTTGCCCTGATTATTCGATACGTACATGGCCACCTGTCCATCCCCTTCATCTTCGCCAATGAGGACCACGGTTTTTCCTGAATAGGCATCTTTAGGTAATGGTACAGCATTCTCAGCGCTCCAACGACCAAAGGCAAGATTTGTACGTTGCGTGTTTTTTTTATCAATCGGCCCTAATGGGTCAATCACATGGATTAAAGATTCAGCGCCGCTTTCCCCCGCAGTGAGGAATAACGGTTTTGAAAAGCCGTGCTCTTCCGGTGTTGCCAAGGTTGCCGAACATAAACGGGTCATGCCCCCATCCGAATCTACAATGTATTCGCCTTTGATCGGTTTTAATTCGTTGTTTAAGTATACTCTTGAAACCGATTGCAGTATCTCATGATTATTGATAAGAATGTAGCCGCTTCCATCCGGATTTTTAAGCATGCCTGCACCATCAGGTTGCGCACCAAAGATAAAGTCCGGTGATTCCGGTAACACGTCATCACTGCTAATGAGCGTAGTGATTTTTAGATTGTCGAAACCCGCAAGGGTTTTTATTAAGGAAGGATTAACCGACTGATCAACAATTTCCAATTCCGGATTTGTTTCATTGTCGTTTTTGTCGTCGTCTTTACTACATCCCCCTATCAATACGGTTGAAAGCACAAAGGATGTTATACCTAATCGTAAAGCATATTTAGCGTTTATGTTTAGCATAGTCTTCAATATTGATTTGCTATAAAAATAGTTGGTCAATATGAGCTAAGATTTAAGACTATGTTAATTCTTGGTTGGTAAAAAAATGGATTCTTTTGAAGAACGTTTATTCAACTACGCGTACAATTACCGGTTCCCCGTTAGCCATACCACTTACATTACCTGCATTATATTGAATCGTATAGGTGCCTGGTTGAGTAATGCCATATCCTTTCATGATCGAAAAGCGTATACTGTCCGATGTGGAAGGCGCCACCGTACAATAGCTCTCGGCGGGAGGAGGCATCACTCTTTTCGCCATAGCACCGAGATAAGGCACTTCTGTTCCTTGTGTATTGGTAATGGTGAGAAAATTGCTTATAAAGCCTTCAAACGGTGTATGGTATTGCGTAAAACGCAAGGTATCCTTTGTGGGGTTGTATACTTTGAACACGATGGGAAGGCTATCCGATAAACGGACAACGCTATCGATTTCCAATACGGCAACCAGCGTAGTGTCTCCATCCATCAGCGATTCCGCTTGTTTGGCCCGAAGGCTTTCAGGTTCTTCGCCCTGCTTAGTTGCATTTTGTTGGCACTGAGTGAAGGTGAGCAGTAAGCCGGTCACTAATAGGGAATAACAAATACTAAATTTCTTCATCATATACCACAAAGGTAAGTTTTTTAAATTAACTACAAGTTCCTGAACTAATACGTAAACAAAGTTATGGGTTAGCGGGAATGATGGTCTAATGACAATGCAGTCAGGTAACGATGCACTACTGTTTGTTAAGAAGTGCATCGCTAATTTTAGCATTAGGCTGCTGAAATTGAAGCAGGTCCAAATTCCTCGAAGTGTATCGAATCTTTTGAGATTCCGATAGACAAAAGGTAATTATAGTGTGTTTTTATGAATGGGCCAGGACCGCAGATATAATATTGGGCCTGCCGATACAAGAAGTCCTCTGGAATCTTATTAAGGGAAACCCATCCTGGCAGGATATCTCCTGTTTTCGAGTCGCTAACAACGTCGTAAAAGATATGCTGTTGTAGCTTACCGTGTTGTGATGAGATATGATGTAGATGTTGTTTAAAAGCGTGTACTTGCTCGTTACGACATCCATGAATCCACGTTATTGGTACCGGAGACTTCCGGTCGACTAAATGTTCTAGCATGGATAGGAGGGGTGTTTGACCAATTCCGCCACTAATAAACACTTGTGGAGACGTTTCTCCTTGCTTCAAAATAAAATTCCCCGAGGGTGCTGAAAGATCAATAATAGCACCTTCTTCAATATGTTGATGCAGACGATTACTGATCATGCCATCCGGTTGTTTTGCTCCAATTTCTTTTTTAACAGATATTCGATAATAGATACCATTTGGTTTGCAGGATATACTATATTGTCTGGGCTGCAATAACCCAAGTTCAGGAAGGAATAAACGTAAACTGACGTATTGGCCTGGAAGAAAATCTGCCACTGGTCCGTTGTCAGTTGGGTAAAGATAAAAGGAGGTGATTTCTGCAGATTCCTTTATTTTTTTCTCCACTCGGAAGGGACGCCAGCCAACCCAGCCACCGCTTTTTGTTGATTTTTCTTTATATAGTTTCTGTTCGTGTCCGGACATGAGCTGTGCAAGTTCATGATATGCCTGCTCCCAAGCTTTCAATAAATCTTCTGAAGCTGCATCTCCCAGCACTTCTGAAATAGATGCAATGAGGTGTCCACCCACAATGGCATATTGTTCCGGCCTTATGTCGAGACTGGTGTGTTTCTGTCCAATGCTATCAACGACTGGCATCAGTATACCGGGATTATCGATATGCTCGGCATAGGCGAGCACAGCCATCGCAAGAGCCGTTTGTTGTTTTTTATTTTGCTGATTCCCCATATTGAATACGTGTTTCAACTCGGGATTGTGCTTAAACATCCTTTCGTAAAAGTGAGTAGTTAGTAGTACTCCATTCTCTTTAAGTACCGGTACGGTACCTTTTACAAGTGCTTTCTGTTGTTCATTCATTTTTATTTCAGTTGTTAATAAAAGACTTTAAAGTCTTTTATTTGGGTAAAAAAACTATTTATTTAATGTAAGCTGCCCTTTGATAAGTTCTGCATTGAACTGACCAATGGTCGTGTTGCGTAACATCAGCGTGATCTGATTTCGAACTTTTTTAAATTCGCCATGTAAGGGACAAGGATATTCTTCCGAACAATAAGATAGACCCATTCCACAACCTTTAAAAATCGTGTCACCTTCTACCGCTATTACAATGTCTGCTAAAGGGCGACTAAAGCCTGAGGTATCAATATAAAAGCCCCCATTAGGGCCTTTAACCGATTGAATTAGCCCTACTTTGCTTAATTTTTGCAGTATTTTCGCTAAAAAAGCTTCCGGGGAATTTACAGCATCAGCTATCTCCTTGATACCTGTACGCTGCCCTTCGTGTGATCGTTGTGCAATGTAGAACACAGCACGCATTGCATATTCTGCCGTTTTAGAAAAAATTCCCATAGCTTTCGTGTTCTTACAGTTATCCTGTGACAAATATAATGCATGTAAAATAAAAGACAAAAATATCTTTTATTATTCCGCTAACTTTTAATATAAGTTCCAACCCGTTTTGCAAGATTGTTGTTTTCTGCATTACCTGTAGGCGTATAGGTTGATGAATAAAGATCAGCATAAAAAGCAAAGATGACTGACTAATAAATGCCGAATGGTGATTACCTTTGAGTTTCATCAAATAGGCCAGTTATGCAAAAATCAGGATGTATATTGTCTACACTTTTCGTCACTATATACGTTTGGATGGCGGGGATGGGTGTAATACGTGCTCAAGACGCTCCCTATCCATTAGAACACGCTAAGCGAATATTGTTTCTCGGCAATAGTATAACTTATGGTGGAGATTATGTTTCAATATTTGAAACATCATTAAGCGTTAGCTACCCAGCTAATAATCCCGAAGTTATTAATCTGGCTTTACCAAGTGAAACGGTTTCTGGTCTTAGCGAGCCTGATCATGCTGATGGAAAATTTCCGAGGCCCTGCCTTTTTAGCCGAGTAACCAGCGTGCTTCAGAAGAGCAAACCGATCGATATTGCGTTTGCCTGTTATGGAATGAACGATGGGATATACTTGCCTTTTGACATGAATCGCTTTGAAGCGTATAAACGAGGAATGATTAGATTACGTGATTCGTTAGAAGCGGCGGGGGTTAAACGTATCATTTTTATGACACCGCCCATACATGATGATAAAGATAAGGGTTTAGGAGGCTATAATCTTGTTTTGGATAAATATGCAGAATGGTTGTTAGCTCAGCGGAAAGCGAGAGGATGGGAGGTAATTGATGTACATTTTCCAATGCGTGCTTATTTGGAAAAAAAGCGTCAGAAAGATGCTGACTTCAAACTTGCTGAAGACGGCGTGCATCCGGGCAAAGAAGGACACTGGCTAATAGCAAAGGCTCTGTTACAATATTTTCATTTACAAGGAGGATTAGTTAAAACAACCTTAAACGATTTTCTGGAAAGTCAGCCTTATATTGTTAATTTATATACGTTGATAGGTAAACGGCAGTCGTTTATGAAAGACGCATGGCTTACCTATACAGGGCACGAACGGCCCGGGATGCCCATTGGCTTGCCGATGGAGGAAGCTGCGATTCAATATGAGCAGCTGGAAAGAGAAATATTTCAATTGAAACGTAATTAGTTTAGCTGATTACTATCCGGACTCCACGAGTTTTTTGTTATAGGAAGTATTTTTCCTTATGTTTGTTTTTTACCACGGCCTATCAATTGTAGACAGTATGAAGTGGACTTACTTTATTCGGCAAAAGCTTAAAGTTGCTTTTTTGTTGTTCTGTATTATGGCATGCTCGGTGTTAATCAGGGTATTAGAGGACAAGAATGTGAAAAGTATTAGCAATGCGCTTTTGTCGATGTATGATGACCGATTGGTGCCTGCATCCGATATTTTTTATATGACGGAACATCTTTACGCCAAGAAATTCCTGATGCTTCAATTCCTTAATGATACAACACCTTCCGCTGTCAGTATAGAGCAGTTAGCGGGACGGATGAAGTACCATAATCAATTTATCGACTCACTGCTAAATAAATACGAAAAAACCTATTTGGTTGATAAGGAAAAAATGTATCTAGAGGGATTCAAAAAGCAGCTTGCACACTATATGTCCTTAGAAAATCATTTATTGGGAGTTTCTGAGATCGGTTTGCAACAACGTGTAACAAAATACCGGGAAGGTGGCGAGGATGCGCTTGATAGAACCATTGCAGGGCTTTCCGCGCTAGAAAGGCTCCAAACTCAGGTAGGTCGCGAATTAATGGCGGATGCACAGTTTGTCATATCAGGTACCCGTTTCTTTTCCACATTGCAGATTATCTTATCTATCGTAATCGGAATAATGGTAGTGGTACTTGTGTTAGCATCCAAAAGTGTGATAAAGAAAAAACAACCGTTTAATTTAAACTAGCTTTTAATCAAGATACTTCCGATCATCTTCTGAAAGATTGGAACGGTAAGGGTCAGTTAACTCTTCTGATTTTGTATTCGTGCTTGTTTGAAAGTTTTGTGATGGGGGATTCAATTTTTCAGTTTTTCTCCTGGGTCGTCCTAAAAGGAAGCCAACAATAACGCCAAAAGCAAACATACTACCCAAGATAGCAAGTTTAGGAATGTAACGGTCACCGAAAATCCAAAAGATTACTTCATCCGTGTTTTTCATTAAAATAATGGTAACCAAAACCGTTAAAATAATAATGAAGATAGTTTTTGCGCTCATAAGCTTATTTTTTGAACTAAAATAACTCTTTTCATAATAAGATCAACTAATATGCCAACTTATGGAACATGTAAGTGTTCTATTTGTTTGTTTTTCAATAGGTATAGCTTACCCCGTACGTGAATACAATATTTTTTGGGCTTGCATCATTAACATAAATAGCGCGTACACCGGCATCGAAATTTGGTAAATAGAACCGGAGAATATTTAGGTCGGCACGTAATTCTATACCTAAAGTGCGGGGAGAGAATTGATTTTGTCGCCCAAAATTTTCGAAATCGGCAAATACTCCTGCTTTAAGTCGCTTAATAAAAGCAAGTGGACTAATGTCCCAATCAGGATAAGCAATAGGAAATCGATAGTCCAAAAATAAAGTATTATGTACGTCGGTAGTGAGAAGTTGATCATATCCGCTAACCATCGGAATATCGTTAGATAAACGGTAATCACCGTTCCTTTCCTGAAAATTAAAACGTGCCTGAAGCGAATGGTTGTTTACTAAACCGGGAAAGTAAAAAGTAGATTTCATGGAAAAAAGGTTTCCCGATAAACGTCGATCAAAAACCATACTTCTATAGATGAAATTCAGGTTCTGTCCCCATTTTGGCGCAAGATCCAGCAAACTCCTTCTGCTGTTTCTGTTGAAATAGTACTGCAGAAGAAGCGGAAATCGTACCTGGGAAAAATTCGGTAAAGAAATGTTCTTTAAACTGATGTCATAACGCCAAGTATAACTGGTCCCAATGGATACACCGGTGTTATAAAGCGTGTTCAGTCGGTTAAAAGTTAAAGGGATGGTGGTTTTAAGCTCGGTATGGTGTTCTCTCCATCGGAGAGGGACGCGCTCATTGGGGTTGTTCTGAAGCCTAACACTGCTTAACTGCGCTTGATTGCGATACTCAACGGTGAATTTGGGAAACCAGCGTTTCAAGGAAGCACTGACGTAGTAGTCGGTACGACTGGTATTCTGGTCATAATTAAATCCAATTCGAGTGGAAAGCGTGTTCAGTAAGTTGTCAGACATCAGTTGCAAGCCTAGATCAAAATTGTCTATACTGGAGATGTCATCGCCCACCGGAGAAATGCTGTGAAAATTAAAAAGGTGCTGAATGTCTTTATAAGGCCTTGAGGCAAAAGTTTTCGTCGGAATGAAGGTAGACGTGTCTGTTATATTTTCTTGCTGTATAAGCGGCTTAAAATAGCTTATAAAGGAATCTCCGCTAGGGGTGATAGACTGACGGAATGCTTCCTCCAAATTTAGCTTGCTAATCATATAGCCATTTACCTGATAATTATTGAAATAAATGCTTCCTGAAGATTCATCAAAGTAAGGGTTGGTTGCGCCAAATTTGATATTGGTGATTTGTTGGGGGGCTTCTCCTGAATAAGGTAACAGATAAAGGTTGTCGATACCATTGTAATGAGCTTTGAATAAGATGCCTTGCGGAATATAGATCGGTCTTTCTAACTGTTGCTTCTGCCACTCCATCAATAGTCGGCTTTCTCCCGTTTGGAGGTTAACTTCAAGCAACGTGGCACCCTGTTGTTGAACGGCGGTAGTAATGACCTTTGTTCCGCTGCTGTCAAAAGAAGGAGTTTGGACATTGAGGTTTGCAGGCAGAGCAATCCGCCTTTCCTCTGCACCGGTCGTGCTGTTTAAGATAAGTAGCGATGCCCTGTTTTCGAGATTGATTTCTATTGTGGCAATATGCATCCCATCGGCGCTCAAAGCAGGAGAGAACAGGCGTGTTTTAAAGGTCAGTTGTTTGTATTTTTTACTGGCTAGGTCATATACATTAATGACATGAAAATTTCTTTTCAAATACCGCTTATCATAGCGAAGCTCGTCCCAGGTAATCTTGTTGCCACCATAAGAAAAATGCGGCTCGGTTTGTATTCCGGTTTTTATGACCTCTTCTATCCGGTTATCTGCTGTGATCGAAACGATCTTTGGTACACTATGGTTGCTTCTTTGTAAGGCTAGTGTGTTACCATTTGGAAGTGCTTTTGGAAACAAAAAATCAATTATTTCAGACCGACTTCCCGGAAAAGATGTGTAGGTTAATGGGTTGGTTTTTTTCAACTGATCCCGCCATAAGCTATCAAGCTCTTCCACCGTTTTCTTATGCCAGGATTCCGTGTTGTAACCCGTTAATGTCTTTAAGCTGCTACTGAAATTGTAAGGTCTAATTGGGTTCTTGGCAATCCGTGTCATCAGGTCTTCTAGAAAATTTTCACCATAGTCTCTTCGCATCTTCGTCGTCATAAAATACCCAAGTTGATAATAACCCGGAGTGATATATTTTAGCGATCCTAAGAAGTCTTTTTGATAGCTATATTTTTTACCACTTAGTGTATTTGTTCTAAATGGAAGTTCCCATGAAGGCAAGCGACCTCGACCGGCGGTGCTGAGGGTTGTCTCGATTCCTACAGCGTCGCCCTCATAGAACCAAGGTGGGAGTGTGATGCCGAAAATAGCTAGGGCTAGTTGTTCAAAAAGTGGCGCTTTTAAATACCCGGAAATCTTATCGAATTGCACCACATGACGAAGCTCATGCACGGCCAAACTATTGAGCCAATCCTGGTAATCCATTTGCTGCGGTGGGGTAGTGCTGAATTCAGAACGGCGCGGCCCGAGTTGTACAAAACCATTGGAAACCACGTCTCGATTTTGCAAAATAATCGAAATTTTTCTTGGTTTTTTACCAATTGATTTGCTGACTTTGGCTAGGACTGATTCTAAGACATAGGTTAGACGCTGGGCCTGATTCTCAAATTCAGCAGGAAAAATAACTTGGAATTCGGGTGTTTGTATTTCTCTCCACTTTACACTTGGAGGGTTTTGGTAGTCGTCGAAAATCTGTGAAAATGCCAATGATGAATAAAAAAGTGATATTGTTAATGATAATGTATTGATAAGAAGTGTTTTATATTTATTTTTTTGAGTCATTACAACAGATTGCTAAAAATATTAGTTTTTTATTGGTTGGTTAATTGTTTGATATATTTATTTTTTGTTAATATAAAGTTTAAAACTAATTGATTTTTAATTTTTTATTATTTATTAAGATGTTTGAATAAGTGCTTTATGTCTTGTGTTTTTTTACGAATTTTAGCGAACAGTAGCCTCTTTGTGTGTATTTCGTAAATGTATTTAATTTTTTTTACAACGCTACACTATCTATGGTTTTTTTTTGCGTGTCTTCTCTTCAAATGTTTGATCTCGACTCTTCCAGGTTTTCGCATCATCGAGTTGTAGGCTTCCATTTGTTGCGTGTAGTTTCTTTCATAATCTTTGAAAAGTACTATTTATTTAAAGGCATGGTAAGCTGGAAAAAAATGCTCCTATATCGAAACAAAAAAAGATCTTATGGTGTGGGTGGGCCTTCTTTTTGTGGAGTGATCAATAGGGTTAATTGCCTGTTAAGAAGTTCATATCGAGTGCTGTTTTTTTTTCGAGAAGATCGGTTCCTTTTTTTCTCGCTCTTTTCAGCTTGTTTTAAAGTTACAGAAGTTTGTAATGTAGGTGCAGGAGGGTCGTTTTTTTAAAGTATAGCTATTGACCCGAGCGTGAATTGTAATCGTTTTTTTCTTTCTTTTTCTAATACTTAGTGTAATTTATGTCTTATTTTTTTGAGTGTTTTATTCGTATTCACATTGCTTGAATATACTGGCAGCTTCAAGAATCCTCAGCAAGATAATAAGCCAGCTATAACCTTAACTAGTAAATACAAAGTCATCTCTTTTCAGCGGAGCTTTTGTTGCCTATAAAAATTGCTTGGTCTATATGATTTTTTAATTCGGTTAGCCATTTTAAATAGCTCTGCCTCCCGTAATAGAAACCCAAATCAATTTTCTCTTTGGATCCATTTGTCTATGAGCGCTAAGTGGTATTATCTAATTTCTCCATTTTTATTTTCGAGCAATAATAAAGACGTACGCGGGCTATGTTTAGTGGTCGTTTTAGGATGGCATTGCGAAAATTTTAGCAAGCCAATAAAATACACTAAGCCTTGTCCGGCACAGATGGCACATGGAGTAAAAATCTGTCGATGCTGATCTTATACCCGTCGCCTTGTTGCCTTAAAATGCATACTTGACTTTCAATAGTTAGCGCGCTTTGCAATAAAGAGACTGCTTTTTAACGCTTTTAAGGGCCGAATAAGATTTTAACCTTCTTGGTGGCCGCTTTGGGTTTTGTTTCCTTAAAAGGTCTGAAAAGGGCTTAAAATCGAGTCTGTATTTTTCGGCTAAGGTCTTTTCCTTTTTTATACTTTCAAAAAGGCATAAAAATGTTACCTTTGCGCTCCCCCATTTTGCAATTAAATATGTTGAAATTGTCGAAAATCGTTTTCTCTTTTCTATTACTTTTTACGGTAGCTACCCACAAATCATGGGCCCAATTTCATCCCCGGTATTTGTCTCTATCAGATTCTTCATCAATAAATATTAGTGAAAAGAAGCATTTCGTGATTCAACTGGAACACGAAAATGGAGGCGTATTAACGGGTAATGAACGAGCGAAGGAATCCTTAAGGGATGCCTATTATAATGCTTTTAATTTGAAAATCGGTTGGCAAACCAAGCACGGAGGCGATGTTTACCACCAGCTTTACAATTACCCCGTATATGGTGTAGGGTTGTATTCCAGTACTTTTGGACTTGATCATGTTGGAGATCCCTATGCTGTTTATGGCTTTGTTTCCATCCCCATTAAACCGCGCGTAAACCGTCGGTGGAACTTCAATTATCGCATTTCCCTTGGTCTATCCGTTAGATTTAATCCCTATAGCGAGGACGAGAATCCCTTCAATTTAATTATTGGTACAAAAAACAATGTTTTTATTGATTTTGGTGGTCAAGTTAACTATACATTGAGTCGGCATTTTCAGATCGGAGCCGGTTTGGCCTTCCATCATTTTTCCAATGGGGCATTAAAACTACCTAACACAGGTATTAATCTGCTTCCTTTCACAGCTGCCGTGACTTATGTGCCCAATGCGAAAACCTTCGATTTTCGCAAGCAATATATTGTCCCGAACCCGAAAGAAGACGAACTTCAGTTTAGCTATGCATTTGGTTTTAAACAATTGGATGAGGATAATGAGCGAAAATACTTTAAATCGACTATCGGTGTCTTTTGGAGTCGCTATTTAGGATATAAATGGCGTCTAGGACTCGGCGCTAATATTTTTTATTCTGCCTCTGCCAACGATCCGGAAGTGGCGGGCGATAAAGAAAGCTCTTTTAATGCCTTGTTTTCGGGAGGGCCGGCATTCTATATCGACCATTTGTTGACATCCAAGTTGTATTTGAATGGGAACGTAGGTTACTATTTGCATCGAAATGAATTTAACCGGGAAACAAAGCCGATGTATCTGCGGATAGGTGGCCGATATTATGTTTATAAAGACTTCTTTGCTGGTGTATCTATTAAGGCACACGCAGGTAAGGCAGATTTTATCGAGTGGACCACCGGTTATACCTTGGATCTTCGTAAAAGGAAATAAGCCATAAATTGACGTCTGTTTTAGATCAAAATCGCCATCAATGAAAATAGAACCTATTTAGGTGCTTTATAAAGAAGATAGAGGCCCACACCGAGAAAGATCAGACTGGGGATAAAAGCCGCCAAAAGAGGAGGGAGGCCTCCCTTTAGTGAGAACATATTGGCAAACTGAATAAACAGAATATAGGTAAAACTAAGCGCTATTCCGACGCCGAGACTTAAACCGATTCCACCACGTACCTTTTTGGATGATAAGGAGACTCCCATCAAAGTAAGAATGTAAGCAGAGAACGGATAAATAAAACGCTTGTACTTCTCCAGCTTGAGGTCGGTCATTCTACCGGTACCTCGTATTTTCTCTTTCTCAATATTTTCATTTAACTCCTGGGTGGTCATGGCCATAAATACGTTGTCGCGAATTTCAAAATCTCTCGGTGACATATCCAAGGTGGTGTCCTTGGATGTACCCTTTATCATTTTTTCGTTTAAGCCATTTACTATACGAATTGTATAGTTCTCAATCTTCCAATTGTTTTTGACGGAGTCCCAGGTAATCCGGTCGGCAATCAATTTTTCCTGTAATTCTTGCCCTTTAAAGGTTTCCAAAATAAAATTGTAACCTACTTTGCGGTCGTTGTCAAAATTGTCGATATAAACAAAGCTGTTTTTGTCTATCTGCATATGGGTGGAACTCTTACTGTTATTGTCGATAGGTTTTACATAAATATTCTCAAAACCTATTTTCAGTTTGTTGGTTCGCGGAATAATATAGATGTTAAAAATCAGTGTGACTAGGCAGATTATCGAGGCTGCTATAAAATAAGGTCTCAAAAAACGTCGGAAACTCATACCACCATTTAAAATTGGCACGATTTCGGTTTGATCAGCCATTTTAGCGGTAAAGAAAATAACAGCAATAAAATTGATCAACGGACTGAGGAAATTGAGATAAAATGGAATGAAGCCGGCATAGTATTCGAAAACAATCTTAGAAAGCGGCGCATGGTTTTTGAGAAAGTCATCCATGCGTTCCGAGATATCAAAGATAACAGCCACAACAGTGAAAATAGCCATCGTAAACACAAAAGTGCCAAGGTATTTTTTTATTATGTATTTATCGATGATGTTCACTTGAAAATTGAAAAATCAAAATTAAAAATTAAAAAGCTCATTGGCTAATTAGCTAGATGGGGTTTGCGCTACTCGTAACCAAGCCAATAACGGACAACCAACAACCAACAACCAACAACCAACAACCAACAACCAACAACCAATAACCAATAACCAACAACCAATAACTAACAACTACTATAACCGTTCTCCCAACTGTTTAACCATTTTGTTTTTCCATTCGTAAAACGTTCCTTCCAGAATTTTAGTACGGGCCTCCTGTACTAACCAAAGGTAGAAATGCAGGTTATGTAAAGTAGCTATCTGAGCGCCTAAAAGTTCCTTCGAGTGAATTAAATGGCGTAAATAGGCCTTACTATAGAACAGGTCGGTATGCAAATCGCTATCCGGATCTATTGGCGAGAAATCTGCCTCCCATTTCTTGTTTTTGATATTGATAATGCCATTTCTTGTAAATAACATGCCATTTCGGGCGTTGCGTGTAGGCATAACACAATCAAACATGTCAATACCCAAAGCGATATTTTCTAAAATGTTAATAGGTGTACCCACTCCCATTAGATAGCGTGGTTTGTCAAAAGGTAAGATTGCGTTTACCACCTCTGTCATCGCATACATTTCCTCGGCTGGTTCTCCTACGGATAATCCTCCAATAGCATTTCCGTCACGACCGAATGAAGCGATCGTTTCCGCCGATTTTTCCCGAAGATCTCTATATACCGATCCTTGCACAATTGGAAAAAGTGTTTGCTCGTAACCATATAAGGGATCAGTGTTATCGAATCGATCGCAGCATCTTTTTAACCAGCGATGTGTCATATCAAGCGATCTTTTTGCATAGCGATAGTCGCAAGGGTAAGGAGTGCATTCGTCGAAAGCCATGATGATGTCAGCGCCGATAATGCGTTGCGTATCCATTACATTTTCAGGTGTAAAGAGGTGCTTCGATCCGTCAATATGAGAACGAAACGTGACGCCTTCTTCTTTGATTTTCCGCACCTCGGTAAGGGAATATACCTGATAACCTCCACTATCGGTTAATATGGGCTTGTCCCAACCATTAAATTTATGTAATCCACCGGCAGCCTGTATGACATCAAGACCTGGCCTTAAATACAAATGATAGGTGTTGCCCAAAATTATTTGCGCTTGTATATCTTGTTTCAGTTCGTGTTGATGGACACCTTTTACTGAACCGGCCGTGCCGACGGGCATGAAGATAGGTGTTTGAATCGTACCATGTGCGGTGACTAATTCGCCGGCGCGAGCCTTTGAATTTTTATCAGTGGATTGTAGTGTAAATTTCATTTAAGGAATTGCCCTTAGCAAAAAATATTTAGTTTGCAAACTTAGACAAAATGCAATGATTATGCAATCTCTTCGCGCAGGTCATTTTTTGCTTGAGTTCATTTGATTGCGTATGCTACCAATTTTATCTAAGTTTGCAGCCACATACTACTATAATCAGATACTTTGGAACAATATTTACACCTTGTTTTACCGGCGTTGTTGAGCGCTTCCTTGATTATTCAACTGTACTACACATTCTTTGTTCAGGGACTTTTAGGGCGTTATCCCGTGGATGATTTAAAAAGAGATACAATATATCCCCCTTTGTCCGTTATCATTTGCGCGCGGAATGAGGAAAGTAATCTGCGTCTATATCTTTCGGAAGTATTGGAGCAAGATTATCCGCAATTCGAAGTAATTGTTGTAAATGATGGATCAAGTGATGATTCTAACTGGGTTTTAAAAGAATTTCAGGCCCGTTACCCATACCTACGTACCGTGGAGATCCGCGACCAAGGTCGAAATCGACAAGGAAAGAAATTTGCCGTCACCTTAGGCGTCAAGGGCGCTCAGTATGAACACTTGGTATTGACGGATGCCGATTGTTTTCCGCAAACTGATCAATGGCTAAAATGTATGGCCCGGCAGTTTAGGCCCGGTGTAGAGATTGTGTTGGGATATTCACCCTATACACGTGCTTCCGGTTTTTTAAATAAGTACGTCCGATTTGAAACTTACCAAACGGCATTGAATTATTTGTCGAACGCGTTAAGAAAGAATGCTTATATGGGAGTTGGAAGAAACCTTGCCTATACAAAATCCCTGTTTTTTAAAAAGAAAGGCTTCGCTTCTCATATGCATATTCCTTCAGGAGATGATGACCTCTTTGTGAATCAAAATGCTACGAAAAGTAACGTGGCCATCTGCGTAGCACAGGAGGCGCATGTTTGGAGCACACCTAAGAGCACTTACAAAGACTACCAGCGTCAGAAAAACAGACATTTCGGTGCTGGAAAAGCTTATAAGGGCAAACATAAATTGATGCTTACTTTCCAAGCTTTCAACGCGGTAGCGTTTTATTTGCTTATAATCCTTATATTGGTTTTACAGCCTCGCTTTTGGCCTCTTGCCGTAAGCGTCTATTGTTTCCGCTTACTATGCCAATTGCTCGTTAATATCCCAATCATGAAACGTTTGCAGGTAAAAGACCTCATATGGTGGTATCCGCTAATGGATCTTTTACATTTTATATACATCTCTGTCATGGGCGTTTTTGCTCTATTCAGGAAAAATGTTCAGTGGAAATAAGGCTCTAAAAAACGACGAATATGGAAAATACATCTCCCGCAATCATCTATAAATACTTCAAAGAACTAACAGCTATTCAAAAAGAGCAAATTGATCGTTTACAGGATTTATATGCCTTTTGGAATGCGCAGATTAATGTAATTTCCAGAAAAGACATCGATAGTTTGTATGAACGACATGTGCTACATTCCCTAGCTATTGCGAAATTGGTTTCTTTCAAGGCTGGAGCAACCATTCTAGATGTAGGCACGGGAGGAGGCTTTCCGGGTATACCTTTGGCTATACTGTTTCCGCAAACACAGTTTCTTCTAGTGGATTCGATTGGAAAAAAAATTAAGGTGGTGAAAGAAGTGGCGAATGCTTTGGGGCTCACGAATATACAAACGAGTCATTCACGCGCTGAGCAAACTCCGGGTAAGTTCGACTTTGTCATTTCGAGGGCAGTTACCCGCTTAGGCGAATTTTATCCATGGGTGCGGAATAAATTTAAAAAAGATTCATTACATGCCTTTCCCAATGGAATTCTGTATCTAAAAGGAGGAGATTTAACAGAAGAAATTGCCGAGTCAAAATTACATACTGAATTGTTCCCAATCGCTGACTTTTTTGATGAGGAATTTTTTGAAACGAAATATGTGGTTTATATAGAAGGTTGATTTTTAAGAGTTTCACGTGGAATGTTTGATGTTCAAGCCTTTTTTTCTATTTTAGGCTTTTACTAAAAACCTATCAATTCATGAAACTCGTTTATCAGTTGGCACTGACCCAAATTAAAGGGGTTGGAAATACCCTAGCTAAGCAATTAATCGATCATTGTGGAAGTGCAGAGGAAGTGTTCCGATCATCTAAAAAACAGCTGATGCTTATTCCCGGGATTGGAGAGCGAGTCGCTGGGAATATTCTTCATAAAGAGGTGATGAACGCAATAGAGAAGGAAGTTGCTTTCATTGATAAACATAAAATCAAGGTTTTGTTTTGGTCAGAACCGGAATACCCGGTCAAACTAAAGCAATGCATTGATGCACCGGTCTTACTATATTTTAAGGGGAATGCCAATCTTCAAACCAAAAAAGTAATAAGCATTGTAGGTACCCGTAATGCAAGCGATTATGGCAAAAGCATCTGTGAAGAATTTGTGGCATCTTTTAGACAAGAAGAGGTACTTGTCGTAAGTGGCCTAGCGCACGGCATTGATAGCTTCGCTCATGAAGCTTGTCTAAAAAACCAGATTGCCACCGTTGGGGTACTTGGGCATGGCTTGGATCGTATCTACCCCGCAATTAATCGGACCTTAGCTACTGACATGTTAAAAAATGGAGGATTATTAACAGAATATCCTTCAGGCACCAATCCAGATAGACAAAACTTTCCCTCGCGCAATCGAATTATCGCGGGATTGGCAGACGTCACGGTGGTTGTTGAGGCAACCATTAAGGGAGGGGCATTGATTACTGCGGAGATTGCGAATGCCTATAATCGTGACGTATGTGCATTTCCAGGAGATATCAAACGGCAATCTTCCTCGGGTTGTAACCATCTCATCAAAACCCATCGTGCACATCTCATCAGTTCGGCGAAAGATTTAGCTTATTTAATGAATTGGGACCTCACTAGCGAAAAAAAAGAAGAGAAGCAGCTAAGTCTTGAAATAATCCTGAACCCGGAAGAAAAACACGTATTCGATATTGTGAAAGAAAGTGGGTCGATAGGGATCGATGCGCTAGCCTATAAAACAAATCTTACACAGAGTAAGCTGGCGATTCTTCTATTAGAACTGGAAATGAAAGGGGTCTTAATCGCTTTGCCGGGAAAGATGTATAGAACTCCCTAGTCTGATAAGGACGTTTTACAATGAATTAATCAGCGTCCAATAACGCCAACCTAAAATGGCCTTTTGAATCTTATTCAATTGACCGGGATCTTTATGAACCAAACTCGGTAAGATCAATTTATTGACACCAACCAGTACTTTAAATATTCTTTTTCTGAGTCCCATACTGAATAAACAAGTTGACTGGTACATTGTTTCCAGATCAACACTTTACTTGGATATGCTTAAAGTGCAAAGGAATCTCCTTTTGACGGTATCTCAACCTGATAGCCTTTTCCAACGAGATCCGCCTCCAGTGCTTGCATACTGCTCAAATCGCCGTGTACCAAAAAAATCTTCTTCAAACTCTGATTATCGTGTGCTGAAATCGTATTCACCAGATCATGATGATCCGCATGTCCGCTTAAACAATCTGTTTGTTTGATCGATGCAAAAACGGAAAGTTCCCGACTTCTTATCTTTACAATGGAATCACCTCGAAGCAAGCGATGTCCTAAGGTCCCTTTGGCGCAGTATCCTATAAAAAGGATAGTACAATAAAAATTTTGAATATTTTCGTATAGGTGATCCTGTATTCTTCCTCCTTCCAGCATACCCGCAGATGAAACGATAATACAAGGATCGTAATAATTCGAGATATCCTTGCTTTCATCCAGGTTTTCAACATATTTTAGATTTTCAAAAGAGAATTGGTCGCCTTCTCTTGCATAAAAACGCTGTGCCTCTTCATTTAAAAGGTGGTAGTATTTTCGATAAACTTCTGTCGCATAATTGGCAAGCGGACTATCCACAAAGATCTGTACGGGAGGTAAAAGTCCTTCTGAAAAAATGCGATTAAGACTGTATACCAATGCTTGTGTCCGACCTACACTAAATGCGGGTATAATCAATTTACCGGGTGTTTTAATACAGGTCTCTTTTATTGTATTGATTAAAACTTCTGTGAAATCCTGATCGGTATGGTGGCGTCCGCCATAGGTAGACTCGCACACTAAATAATCAACTGGCGGAAGGGGTTGGGGATCCGGCAATATGGGATAGTTTTTTCGACCCAAGTCTCCTGAAAAAGCTATTTTCTTTGTCTGCCCGTTTTCCTCAATCTCTAGAATTGCCGCCGCCGCGCCTAATAGGTGCCCCACAGGAATCAGGGTTAATGTAATGTTGCCTGTTATTCGAAACGGTTTATGAAAAGGAATCGTCACAAAACGTTCGACAGCATCCATTACATGCTTTTGTAAATACAACGGCTTATTATACCTTGTAAAGGTTTTCTTTCCTCGTTTTACTTTTCTCTTTTCTTGTTTAAGAAAGATATTTACGGAATCCAGCATAAGTAATTCGCTTAGTGCTGCGGTAGGAGAGGTGCTTAGAATCTGTCCTTGAAATCCCGAACGGATAAGTGTAGGAATATTTCCCGAATGATCAATGTGCGCATGTGTTAATATAAGGACATCAATTTCGGACGGATGGAAAGGAAAGTGCTCGTTATCTTCCAAACTGACAGAAGGTTCGTAATTCAAACCGCAATCAATCAGTATTTTATAACCTTCTATTTCTAAGAGGTGCATGCTTCCCGTTACTTGTTGAGCCGCACCCCAAAACGTTAAATTCATATTTTTAGCAGTTCAGACTATCCGTTCACTTTTTCTTGTTGAAGATGGCTAAGATAACGATATAATCCTGTTTCACGTTGAATAAGTTCGCTGTGCGTACCGCATTCAATTACCCGGCCCTTTTCGATAACAATAATCTTGTTCGCTTCCCGTATGGTGGAAAGACGGTGAGCAATAATGATCGAGGTACGGTTTTTCATCAGTTCTTCTAAGGCGTTCTGAACTAAGCGTTCTGATTCGGAATCGAGCGATGAAGTGGCTTCATCCAATATAAGAATGGCGGGATCTTTCAACAGTGCCCGCGCAATGGCTATACGCTGGCGCTGCCCACCGGATAGCTTCACACCCCTTTCTCCCACCAAGGTATCATAACCTTCCGGGAAACCCATAATAAAATCGTGTGCATTGGCACGTTTGGCTGCGGCGATTACTTCTTCTGCGTCAGCCTCTAACTTACCATAGGCAATATTTTCACGTATAGATCCTCCAAAAAGCAAAACATCTTGTGGTACAATGGCTACTTGATTTCTTATATCGGTTAACCGATAACTTTCTGCTTTTTTTCCATCAAACAAAATATCGCCTTCCTGTGGTTGGTAAAATCCAAGGATAAGTGATGCCAACGTAGATTTACCGGTACCGCTTGGGCCCACTATGGCTATTTTTTCACCGGCATGGGCGCTGAAAGATATATCTTTTAGAACCGTAATTTCGCTTCTTGAGGGGTAGGCGAACTGTACATGGTGAAACGCGAGATCACCTTTTATACGTTGTTTTATCTCGTTTTCCTCTGGAATTATAGAAACGTTTTCCCTCTTTTCTTCTAACAATTCGATAACGCGCTCTGTGCTGCCTACGGCTTTTTGTACATTGGCGTACAATTCAGGAAAGCTGCCCATAGAACCTGCTACAAATAAAGAAGAGATAATATAGGTAGTAAGGTTTCCAACCGAGAGTTCGCCGGTAGCGATGAGCGAAGAGCCATACCAGATAACACTTACGACTGCACCGAAAATACAAAAAAGAATAAAGGAGGCAAATAAACCGCGATAACTTGCTCCTCGTAGGGCTAATTGCACAACGGCTTTCAGCGAATTCTGATAACGATTCGCTTCATAAGCCTCATTGACAAAAGCTTTTACATTGCTGATACCCTGGAGTGTTTCTTGAACGATGGTGTTCGATTCGGCCAGCTTGTCTTGTGCCTTCCGTGATAAATTACGGATAAATTTACCGAAAAAAACTGCGATGATGACGATAACAGGTAAAATGGATAGGTTGAGCAAGGTGAGCTTGACCGATACAATAAATAAAAAGCTTACGCCGCCAACCAAGAGAATGCTTTGTCGGATCATCTCTGCAAAGGTGGTGGTCATGGTATCCTGTATCTGTGACAGATCAGCTGATAATCGACTATTCAATTCGCCTACTCTTCTATTGGCAAAAAAATCCATCGGAAGCGTAATCAGATTAAAATAAGTATCACGCCTGATATCGGCCAAGGTCTTTTCGGCAACTTCTACAAAGAGCCGGATACGAAAGAAAGATACAAAAGATTGAAAGAACAAAATGGCGAATGCAATAAGACCGATCACTTTAATACTTGCAGGAATAAAGGCTAAACCCTGTTTTCCCTGAGCCGCATCTACCATACCGCCCATGAGCGCCGGGAATGCCAACAAGGAGATACTGGACAAAAATAGAAAAAACAAACCCAGAATAAACTTCAAACGATAAGGTCTAAGGTATCTTAAAAGTTTCTTTACGTTGCGGAGTGATGTTTTGTTGATTTTTGTTTTAGGTAGTTCATCGGTAATTCCGTTTCCACTATTTAATCGAGCACGTGCCATTAATCGAATTATCGGTTTTAAAATAACTTAACATGCAAAGGTAGTGACATAAAAGGGCATGCCTATCACTGTAAAGTCAATTTTTTTTTCGCTTAACTAATAAAAATGATACCGTTGCCAGTGCTAAAAAAGCAATGATGAGCACATTGAGATAGACACTGTTCTGTCTTTTTAAAACATTTACTTCTTCCAGGAGCTGTTCTTGGCTTTTCCGGAGTTTACTGATGGTATTGATATAGCCGGTAATGCGAGAGCCGGATTCCAATGCTTTATTTTCTACTGTTTGCTTTTCAATATCTTTGAAATCCAGTAATGCTTTGGTTTCTTTAAATATATTGTTATCCGTCTTTACAATTTCTTTGAGTATATCAATGGATGCTTGCATATCTTTCTTGGTTTTCAATCCAAAAATGCCTGATCGGGCCCGTAGGCTAGCATCAAATTCACCAAAGCGTTGGCTTCGTTGATCCAATAATCGATTTACCTTTGCCCTTTGTCTTTCATAGGCTGTGCTATCTTCTTGAAAGGACGCAAAGCAATCGTTCATGCTGAGCGTAAATACTAAAATTGTGATTAATTTGTATTTCATTTTCGTTAAAGTATATCAGGAAGTCGGAATAAACTCATACCAGATTAATCTATATGTCTTTTAGCTTATCACGTAAAGCCTATTGCCTTACCGGCTTAAACTCTATGCGAATAATGTCTCCCACCTGTAGACCGAGAAGGCCGCTAGCATTTCCTTTATTAATTGCGATTTCAAGATGATTGCTAATTCCAAAAAGACATAATTTTTCACCCTCCGGTACCTCGTTATAATGCCAGCTTAAGTGTTTTATGGATTCATTGCGACGAAAAAATAGCTCAAAATCCCGATTTTGCTGTATTTGGTTGAAAAGCTCTTTACTGATATTGGTAATAACATTTTGAAAAGAATCGACATAAATAACACTTCCTCTAATGGTGTCGCCGTCTATAATGGGTTGAATAATAACTCTTTTGACAAGCGAATTCACAGGATCTCCGATGTCTTCCATAGTTCCGCCCTTGGCTAAATGGGTTGCCGCTTTGGCGAAGATATCGGTAAGAGGAAAATGTAGAAACTTTAAATCCTGCATGATATTAAGTTCAACGGCCTTCTCCGGATCACCGTCGAGTAGCAAAGAAAATATACCGTTATCAGCCCCCACAAAGTAGTGGCCTTTATACTTGACGGCTAAATATCGTGTATCTTTATTAAAGACGGAGTCAATACCGATTAAGTGAACGGTGTCTTTTGGGAAATATCGGTATGCATTTTTTAAAACAAAGGCGGCTTGTTGTATATTGAAGGGAGCGATATCATGGGACACATCTACCAACCTGACAGTGGGGTATAAACTGATAATACTCCCTTTTAGTGCAGCTTGGTAAAAGTCTTTATGTCCTAAATCTGTGGTTAACGTAATGATGCCCATATCTAAATCTCAGTCCGCTGATAAAATCCCATTTTGCTCCGGAAGGGAGTATTTTAGTACGATTACTATTGATGCAAATACTTTTTTTTATGCACTATAATTAGTAATCTTGCGTAGGGATTTTAAGGTGCAAACCTAGCATGAATTTTTCATATTTAGTTGTGAATATTTCCAAAAATATAAAAAATCCGGTAAGCAGTTATCCGCTAGCATAAAAAGAAAGAGCGCTTAGGAAAAAGCATAAAAAACAAATAAGGCAAAATTTGAACGAATTACGAATTACATTGGAACAGGTGGATCCAGCATTGTTATGGGGCCCCCAGAACGAGCATTTTGAATTGATACGCAAGTACTTTCCGAAATTGAAATTGATAGCTCGTGGCACTGAACTGAAGGTTCTTGGCGATCCGGAAGAGATTAATATCTTTAAAAATAAGTTTGAAGCGATCATCGGACATCTGGAAAAATATAACCATATCAATTACAACGATATCGAGACGGTGTTGGGTGCGACGCCGGCTGTGGTAGAGAAGGAGAGTATCGTAGAGAAAGCAGCTGCTCCTTTTGGAGGAGAACCCATTGTATTCGGTCCCAACGGTATTGTTGTCAAAGCTCGGACCGCCAATCAGCGTAAAATGGTAGATAGTATCCTCAAAAACGACATCCTTTTTGCCATTGGTCCTGCCGGAACGGGAAAGACCTACACCGCAGTGGCCTTGGCTGTGCGGGCGTTGAGAAATAAAGAGGTGAAGCGCATTATATTAACACGTCCTGCCGTTGAAGCCGGCGAAAATCTGGGCTTCTTGCCGGGCGATCTAAAAGAAAAGGTGGATCCTTATTTGCGGCCGCTTTACGATGCGTTAGATGATATGATCCCGGCCGAAAAACTCAAGATGTACTTGGAAAATCGAACAATAGAAGTTGCGCCATTGGCATTTATGCGTGGAAGAACCTTGGACAATTGCTTTGTGATTTTGGATGAAGCTCAAAACACAACGGAAATGCAATTGAAAATGTTCTTGACCCGAATGGGCCCGACGGCTAAATTCATCGTAACGGGCGATGTGACGCAAATCGATTTACCAAAAAAGCAACAGTCGGGTTTGCATAATGCCCTAAAGCTTTTAGATGATATAGAAGGTATTGATATCATCCATTTAAGTGGGGGAGACGTGGTTAGGCATAAACTGGTGAAACGTATTCTGGAAGCTTACGGAGATATTTAGGGCAGAGTTGCCAGTTGTTAGTTGCCAGTTGCCAGTTGCGGGTTGTGAGCTGTAAGCGGTAAGCTATAGGCTGTAAATACATAGAACCTAAGACACAAGACACAAGACGGGAAGTCTTGATACTTATGTCTTGATACTTTTGTCTGCCCGTCGGGGTTTTGATTTTTTACTTTTGAATTTTTACTTTTTAATTGAATAACAGTGAATGCGATAAAGGAAACTCATTTTACTTTTCCAAAACAAACGGCTTTCTACAAAGGGAAAGTTAGGGACGTTTATACGATAGATAATCAATATTTAGCCATGGTAGTATCCGATCGGATATCTGCCTTTGACGTTGTATTACCGAGAGCGATTCCGTATAAAGGGCAAGTGCTCAATCAGATTGCCGCTAAATTTCTGAAAGCCACCGAGGATATTTTGCCGAACTGGGTAATTGACGTACCGGATCCGAGTGTTACCATTGGAAAAATCGCGGAACCCTTTAAAGTGGAGATGGTTATTCGTGGTTATTTATCCGGGCATGCTTGGCGTGAGTATGCGGCGGGGAGACGATCTGTTTGCGGGGAATCATTGCCGGAAGGATTGAAAGAGAATGATAAACTTCCGAAGCCAATTATTACGCCAACCACCAAGGCGACCGTAGGGCACGATGAAGATATTTCTCGGACCGAAATTTTAAAGCAAGGCATTGTAAGTGAGGGGGATTACGTGAAATTGGAGAAATATACCCGCGCTCTTTTCGAAAGAGGCACAGAAATTGCAGCTGCTCAAGGACTGATTTTAGTAGACACTAAATATGAATTCGGGAAAATCGGAGATCAAATCATTTTAATTGATGAAATCCACACACCTGATTCCTCACGGTATTTTTATAAAGAAGGCTATGATGAGCTGCAGAAGGAAGGAAAGCCCCAACGCCAACTTTCGAAAGAATTTGTAAGGAAGTGGCTTATTGAAAATGGCTTTCAAGGGAAAGAAGGGCAATCTGTTCCCATGATGGATGATGAACTCGTGGCATCGATATCCGAACGGTATATCGAATTGTACGAACATATTACCGGTGAAAAATTTATTCGATACGAGATACAGCATATCGAAGAACGTGTAGAAAATAATATTAATAAAGCCCTCGACAGGTTATTGGAAAGGGGATAAAACCAATAGGTATGAAGTTTACAATTGATAAACATGAGCGTTATGTAGTAATTACCCCTCATGAGGAAGTGTTGGATGGTGTTACGGCACCTAAAATTAAGTCGGAATTTGTATTGTTGAATACTGACGGACAACGGAATATTGTGTTGGATTTAACCCATGCGAAAAGCGCTGATACATCTGGCTTACGTTGTGCGCTGACAGCACATAGGCTGTGTCATGCCGCGGGGGGTGTTTTTGTAATCTGCTGCGCGAATAAGGAAATTATGCAGCTTATCGAACTGTCTAACTTGAAAGAAGTGCTAAATGTGGTGCCTTCTTCTAATGAAGCAGAAGATCTCATCTTTATGGAAGAATTGGAAAGAGAGTTTAGGGGACAAGTGGCGACCGATGAAGAATGAGATTTGAGGTAACAATTCTTGGAAGCAATTCAGCTACACCTCTGTTTGGGCGCCATCACACGGCACAGATTCTGAACTGCAACGAGATTGTCAGTTTAATCGATTGCGGTGAAGGTACCCAATTGCAGCTCCAGCGATATGGGATCAAAGCCAACCGTATCAAGTATATTTTTATTTCGCATCTACACGGGGATCATTATCTGGGGCTTGTAGGTTTGATATCTTCCATGCATTTAAATGGAAGAAAGGAAGATTTGCATGTTTTCGGCCCGGAGGGGCTTAAAGAGATAATTGATCTCCAACTTCATTATTCTGAGACTTCTCTGCGATACAAGCTCGTTGTTCAGACGACCAGTCCGCATACGGCGGAAACGATTCTGTCTGATGCGAATTTTGATGTGATGACTTTTCCTCTGAGTCATCGAATTAATTGCACTGGATTTTTATTTCGTGAAAAACAGCGGCTTCCACGTATAAACAAAGACGCCATTGCCGCATTGAACATCCCTACTCCTTATTATCCCTTATTAAAACGAGGTATTGATTATACCGATAATGAAGGTAAGGTTCACCGCGCCGCAGACCTTACCACGCCTGCTCCTGTACCGCGTAGTTACGCATTCTGTTCAGATACGGTGAATATAAAAAGCTATTGGCCTTATATCGAAAAAGTTGATCTTTTATATCATGAAGCTACCTTTTTGCATGATATGTTAGAAAGAGCCGTAGAGACCTTTCATACTACCGCCTTACAGGCCGCAGAAATTGCAAAAGCCGTAGGTGCACGAAAGCTGGTTATTGGACATTTTTCTGCAAGGTATAAAGATTTACAACCGCTTTTAGATGAAAGCCGTACCGTATTTTCCAATACAGAATTGGCTATAGAAGGTGAAACTTTTGAAATTTAGCCCTTATTTCTTTTTTGATTCTTCCTTACCGTCTTTGTCCTTTTTTCCGAACACAGAAAAATGAACATACCTACTGGGATGCTCCCGCAGGTCAATCATCAAACAATCCAGATTTTTGGATGCATTATTTAGATTGTTGTAAAGCTCCTCGTCATTCAACAGCAAACCAACGGATCCTTTGCCGTTATTGATATTGTCAACAATATGTTGTAAATCAGCCACTGCTGCATTTGCATTTTGGATAGTTTGTTGAAAATTTGCTTTAGCCACTTGATCCGTGACACTTTCCATATTCGTTAGAATAGAAGTTATGCGCTCTCCATTATTTTTAAAATTAGCGGAGATGGATTCCACATTGCTTAAAATATTCGAGAGTTTGGTACGCTGCGTGCCAACGATCGCATCTACTTGTGCAGTTGTATGTTCTAACGTATTCAAGGTGTTAGCAATACTAGCAATGCTTCTGTTAAAGTTGCGTTGGAAATCCGCATTTATTGTGTTGTTTATCGAACTCAATACCGAATCCAAAACGGCAACCACTGCCTCTGCTTTTTTTTGTACCGGTTCCACCTGTTCCAAAATATTACGCTGAATGTTTGCCCGGAGCGTATCCCCGTCTTGGGCGTAATCCTTACTGTCTCCGAGTTCAAACACAATGGCTTTACCTCCCAAAAGGTCCGTGCTGGCAATCCTAGCTATCGTATTGGCCGGAATGGCGTAATCTTGATTGATCTTAAATTCAGTCAAGATCTCTCCGTTGGGTTGGAGACTCATCTTTGACACCCGGCCGATTTGATATCCATTTACCATAACCGGTTTGGAAACGCTCAATCCGTCTACTCGGTCATAGGAAGCATAAAATTTATTTTCACTGGTAAAAACATCATTGCCTTTTAGAAAACTGTATCCAATAATTAATACAGCAATGGCTACGGTAGCTAAAATGCCTACTTTGGTTTCGTTAGATATTTTCATTCAAATAATCTTTTTAAGGCAATGAAGCTGAGATGAGCTTTTGATTTTTTACTGTAGCTCATGCAGTTTTCATTGGGTAATGGTCTTTTTCGTTTTATATTTCGTGCCGCTCAATCATGTTTAACCGGCCAGGCTTAAAGCGACGAAAATTGTACACACTCTACCATGAACAACAATCCCTACCAATTTGTTTAGTTTTCTGCCTGCCTCTTATAGCTTTTTATAGCGTTTAGTAAATTCGCTACGATTTCCGATTGACCTTGCGCAGAATTTAAATAGCGCTCTTCATCCGGATTACTGATAAAACCTACTTCGGTTAAGACCGCCGGCATACCAGCTCTTGCTAAAACGGCCAAGCTTAATTCTTTTACGCCTCTGCTGCCCCTACCTGATTTCACATATTCTCCTTCGATAAATGAAGCTAATTTAATACTTTGATCCCGATAAGCATTCTTCATAAGTGAAAAAATAATATAGCTCTCCGGATCCTTCGGGTCGAAGCCGTCATAATTTTCCTGATAGTTTTCTTCCAACAACATAGATGCATTTTCACGAATTGCGGCGTCTTGCTCAGCCAATCGACCGGATCCCGATACAAAGGTTTCCGTCCCGCGGGTAGTGGTATTGGGAGTGCTCACGGTTTTGTAGATAGGCACCCTTTTACCGTTCCTTCTACGATAACCCGTCACGATTCGTTTTTTAATCGAAGGCATGGAATTGCAATGAATGGAAATGAACAAGTCGGCCTTTTTCTCATTGGCTAATCCGATTCGCTCATAGAGAGGGATAAAAACGTCCGAAGTACGGGTATAGATCACTTTCACATCTTTTAGCTCGCTTTGAATGGAACGTCCTAGTTTTAGCGCAATCTGGAGTGCAATATCCTTTTCCACCGAGGTTCTGCCTCGTGCGCCTATATCGTGTGCTCCATGACCCGCATCAATGACAATGGTCTTGATCCGAAAATCTTGATTTTCCGTGTTTTGCTGTAGGTCGCCAAGATAAAATTCAGCAGACCGCACGTTGAAGACGATAAAAAATGTGAAAAGGATAATGGATAATAGCTTTCTATACATTAGTTTTCAATCTGTTTTTTATAGTTTTTTATTGCGTTAACTAGGTTTTCGACAATTTCGGCTTGCCCTTCAGCCGAATTCATATAGTGTTCTTCTTCCGGATTACTTATAAAGCCCATTTCCGTTAAAACCGCAGGCATTCCTGCACGGGCAAGCACTGCCAAACTTTGCTCCTTAACACCGCGATCCAATCGCCCGGCCTTAATGTACTCATTTTGAATGAAAGTTGCCAGTTTTATACTCAAATCTCGGTACTGATTTTTCATTAAGGAAAATATAATATAACTTTCAGGATCTTTTGGGTCAAATCCGTCGTAGTTTTCCTGGTAGTTTTCCTCCAATAACATGGAGGCATTCTCCCGCATGGCAACATCCTGTTCGTCCAATCGTCCGTAACCGGAAACAAAGGTTTCTACACCGCTCACGGAAGTGTTTTGCGAACTAATCGTCTTATATACCGGTACACGTCTGCCCCGCTTATTTCTAACATATCGGGAAACCACTCGTCTGCTGGTATGTGGCATGGAATTACAATGAAGTGAAATAAAAAGGTCCGCCTTATTACGATTGGCAATACCGATGCGTTCATATAATTCTATAAAACTATCATCCGTTCGGGTATAAACGACCTTTACACCCTCAATCTCTTTTTCTATCGCTTTTCCCAATTTCAGGGCAACGGCTAAGGTGATATCCTTTTCCTTTGAAAAGGAACCATGTGTGTTTCCATCCCTCCCTCCATGACCGGCATCAATGACAATTGTTTTTATTTTATAGGTGTTATCATACTTATTTGTCGAACTTTGCGTTGGTATGTGTAATGAGAGTATTAAACAAATGGTTGCCGCAAATCTTGTTACAAACGTAATCATCCAAATCCGTAATCTTGTTTAAAATATATAATGCTATAAAGTTAATCTTATTGTATTAAATTGCTAATAAATGCTTTTATTGAAAACAATTGTAGCAATCGTAAATAAAAAACTGTTAAGTGAAGGAATAGCTATTGCAAGCTGCTATTGCTTTCACTAATTTTGGGCGCCTTAATTTTTTTATACTGCAAAAATAATATTCGTTGTCAAATTTGAAGTCTGTTAGCATCTTTTTTAAAGTTATTTTATTCCTCGCAGGCACAGCGATGCCATTATGGGCATCCGGACAGCAATTTATTGTGCAGGACAGCTTAGGCAGACCGCTAAATTTAACGCAAGATTCTGTTCGCCAAGACAGCATAAAACAAGACTCAACGCGGCAAGATACGGTAAAAAAAGATGGTGAAGCAGGCGGACTCACTTCCGTGGTTTTGAGTAACGCCGAGGATTCCACTCGAACCGATCGAAAAAATAACCAACTTCATTTATATGGCAATGCGAAAATAAAGTATGAAGACATGGAGCTTACAGCTGACTACATCCGGATAGACAATAATACGCGTACGATGTTTGCCAGTGGTATGATCGATCATAATGGAAAATATAAAGGACGGCCTATTTTTAAAACGGCTACGGATCCACCCGTTACCGTCGATTCGTTAATCTTTAATTTCGATAGTAAAAAAGGTAAAACGTATGGGGTCTTTACCGAAATGGACGGCGCGTCCATTCAGGCAAAAGAAATAAAGAAGAATGAATATAATGAGCAGTTTATCAGACATGGCTTTTATAGTACCTGTAATTTGCCCTTTCCACACACGCACTTCGGTATTCAAATGAGTAAGGTTATCCTCACGGAGAACCAGGTAGTCTCAAAAAGTGCCTATATGGTGGTAGAGCAGGTCCCACTACGTTTTATCATGATCCCTTTCGGCTTTTTTCCAAAAACCAATAAAAGACAGTCGGGCATTTTGTTCCCAACTTTTGGAGAGGATTTCAGCAGGGGTTTTTTTATGCGCGATGCCGGATATTATATAGGAATAAATGATTATTGGGATGCTGAGCTACGAGGGAACCTGTACTCAAAGGGATCCTGGGAAGCTAACGCCCGTGTGCGCTATAAGAAAAACTATAAATACGATGGGGGATTTTCACTGCGCTACGCTTACACAAAAAACGGGGAAGAAAATACGCCTGGCTTTTCTCGTGCTAAAGACTTCAATATCACCTGGAACCACTCGCAAAGGCAGGAAGCTAATCCGGGTACAACTTTCAGTGCCAGTGTAAATGCCGGAACCGGTAGTTACTTTTCGAATACGGCTGCTGGCGGATCATATGATTACAATCAGATCACGCGGAATAACATGTCTTCCAGTATCGCTTACGGAAAGACTTTCGCCGATGGAAAAGTGAATTTCACTTCGTCCTTAAGCCATCGACAGGATATCAGTACCGGTGCTGTCAATCTCGAACTGCCAACTTTCAACTTAAATGTGGCTACCTTTAATCCTTTTGATTCAAAGGATCGAGTGGGAGAACAGAAGTGGTATCAGCGTATTACCATGGGCTATAGTATGCAGGGAAAAAACTCGATTAATGCGGGGGATAGTGTTCTGTTCACAAAAGAAACCTTGAAAAAAATGCAAAACGGAATACAGCATAATATTCCTATCAGCATGTCGCTCAATGTCGCCAAGTACTTTCAATTTAACACCAGCGTGAACTATACTGAACGTTGGTATTTCCAATCCATCCGTAAGTTCTATGATAATACGCCACAAGGTTATGAAGAAGTTACCGATACGGTGCAGGGCTTCAACAGAGCTTATGATTATAGCTTTTCCAGTGGATTTTCTACCAAGGTATACGGCCAAAAGAATTTTAAAGGAAAGCTGGCAGCCATTCGCCATGTAATTACACCTTCGATCAATTTTAACTATCGTCCCGACTTTTCTGAATCGAAATATGGCTTCTATCGTGAACAGCGTTATGCTGATGGTACACCCGTCTTGGATAATCAAGGTAGAATTCAAAAATATTCTATTTTCCAGAATGCAATTTACGGAACTCCTAGTGCGGGTCGATCAATGGGTATTGGTTTTTCAGTGGACAATAATATCGAAGCTAAAGTACGTAGTGAAGATGACACCACCGGGACGGGGTTTAAAAAGATCCGGATTTTACAAGGTTTGACCTTTAGTGGAAATTACAATTTTGTGGCCGATTCATTTAAGTTGTCTAATATCAGTTTTTCGGGTAGAACTGCACTTTTTGATGATAAACTGGGGCTGAATTTTAACGGTAGTTTTGATCCTTATCGCTATGAAACATACACAACGCCTGGGAGCTCAACAGTGAGTTATCGAAGGATAAATGAATATGCCATTAAAGGTGGACAGCTGGCAAGGCTTACTCAGTTTGGTTTATCGATGGACTTTAGTTTTAATCCGGCAGCTGCGAAAAGCAGAAATAACAACTTGGATGAAATGAATAAAAATAAAACCAATATGACGCCTGAACAACAACAGGAGTTGGCCCGAATCAGTTCTGATCCAAACGCTTTCGTCGATTTTAACATTCCCTGGAATATTGCGGCTTCTTTTAGTTTCCAATACAGCAAGCCTTTTGCGGAATCGCGTATAACCAGTACCATCAATCTGCATGGTGATTTTTCCATTACTCCGAAATGGAAGGTGCAATATAATACCGGTTATGATTTTCAAATGAAAAAACTTGCTTTAACCCAATTTAATATTTACCGGGATTTGCACTGTTGGGATATGTCTTTTGGCTGGGTGCCATTCGGTACTTATCGAAGCTATACTTTTAATATCCGGGTAAAAGCATCTATTTTACAAGATCTAAAATTGACCAAACGTAACGACTATTATAATAGCTTTTAGGTGTTAGCTGTTAGGATTTAGGCAATAAGCTCTAGGCTGTAAGCGATAGGCGGCTAATTAGGTGTTAGTTAGCTGGAAGTAAATATTGGTTAGTAGGGAGTGAAAGTTGTCAGTTGCAAGTCCCCTTTTTTTAATTTTGACTTTTTAATTTTTAATTTTCGAATTACGTCATGACAGCAGAGATTATAACCATAGGCGATGAAATACTGATTGGTCAAATCGTGGATACCAATTCCGCCTGGATTGCCCAACAATTAAACCATATCGGAATCGCACTGGTGCAAATCACTTCCATCGCAGATCAAGGGGATGCGATTAGGCAAGCGTTAAGTTCGGCTACCTCACGTGCCGATATTATACTATGTACAGGCGGTTTAGGCCCCACAAAGGACGATGTTACCAAGCAAACGTTGGCGACTTATTTTAATACTACCTTGGTTCGCGATGTTGACGTTCTTGCCCATGTCGAATCTATATTTAAGAAGTTCAATAGGCCAATGCTGGAAGTCAATAACAGGCAAGCAGATGTTTTGGCCAACGCCCGGGTTTTGCATAATGAAACGGGCACGGCTCCGGGTATGTGGATTGAGGAGAACGAAAAAATATACATCATTATGCCTGGGGTGCCTACCGAAATGAAGTACCTGATGCAAAACGAGGTGCTACCCAAGTTGCAAGGATTACCTAACCAGTATGCTATTTCCCATCGCTCTATATTAACTGCGGGAATCGGCGAATCTTTCCTTGCGGAGAAATTGCATTCATTTGAAGAAGATTTACCACCACATATCCATTTGGCATACTTACCTAAATTCGGACAGGTGCGTTTACGGCTAACGGGCAGTAGCTTAATGGAGCAGGCTCTCGAAAAAGAAATGGAGGCTTATAGCAGTACACTAATGGAGCTTGTAAAGCCTTATTTCGTTGGAGAAGGCGATGTCTTATTGGAACAACAGTTATTAACGCGTTTAAAAAATCATCAATTAAGCTTATCTACCGCGGAAAGTTGCACCGGTGGCTACTTAAGTCACCTGATTACTAGCCTGCCCGGGAGTAGTGCGGTTTTTAAAGGAGGCGTGGTATCTTATAGCAATGAGTTAAAGGAACAGGTTCTTGGAGTACGGGCTAGCACCTTAGCTGCCTATGGCGCTGTAAGTGAGCAAGTAGCTTTGGAAATGGCGTTAGGAGCTCAAAAAAACTTCAAAACCGATTATAGTATGGCTATTACCGGAATTGCAGGGCCGGACGGTGGAACGGATGATAAGCCGGTTGGGACTGTTTGGATTGCCGTTGCAGGCAAAGAAGGGGCCAAAGCAAAATTATTTAACTTTGGGAAAATACGGTTGCCTAATATTGAACGTTCAGCCGCAAATGCCCTGGTTATGCTTTTTTATCTGCTGAAAGAAGAACTTGTTGACTAGTTATTTGGTTGAGTAGTTAAATAGGTAAGTTGTTGATACCAGTATGATAACCGAACAAAGTGAGTTCATGAACACTTTGGAAATAAGCAGCTAGTGAATAAGCATTGAGGCCGGTACTCGCAGCCGGCAGGCAGGTGTCCTGTGCTCGCAATGGCAACTCAGCGCAATGGGAACCGGTGCAACTGATAGTTGATTTCTGAAGCCCAATAGCTTAAAAACAAATAACGAGTAACTAATGGCTGTTTTTAACGAATTTTATTCTGTTCTGTTTTATTTTTTTAGATATTGTTGTAACTTACGACGCTTAATGCAAATTAATTAGATATCACATTATGGCTAGATATAATTTACTCCTTCCGGCGATGGGCGAAAGTGTGTCTGAAGCAACTATAATAAATTGGGTAAAACAACCTGGTGATATAGTAAATGTCGACGATATCATCGTAGAAATTGCAACAGACAAGGTCGACTCTGAAGTGCCATCACCCGTAGCCGGGAAATTGATTGAGCAGCGCTTTCAACATGACGAAGTGGTTCAAGTTGGAGAAGTCCTTGCCGTTTTGGAGATGGAGGGGGATGATGAAGAATTGGCGATGAGTGCAGCCACATTAAATGAGCCTTTGATAGAAGAGAAAATTCCTTCTACTAGCACGGAAATTCCGGGGCTGCAGCAATTGGTAACGGATGATCGGGTGAAGGAAGAGGAACCGGTAGGGGATGCGGGTCGTTTTTACTCACCCTTAGTTCGCAATATTGCCCAGGAGGAAGGCATATCAACAGACGAACTTGAGCGTATTCAAGGTACGGGATTGGATGGTCGTGTCACTAAGCAAGATTTACTGGATTATCTGGCCAGGCGGGCTAGTCAAACTGATCAAGGGGGGCAGGTTTCCGATGAGGGAGTAGGTTCTCCTAATCCGCCCGAGCCTGTGAAAAATATCGAACCGGCAGCGGTGAGCGTTTCGGGAAAGGATGAGATTATTGAAATGGATAGAATGAGGCGGCTTATTGCTGAGCATATGGTTCATAGCGTACAAACAGCTCCGCATGTTTGCTCATTTGTAGAAGCAGATGTTACCAATTTGGTGAATTGGCGAAATAAGATCAAAGATAGTTTTCAACAGAGAGAAAATGAAAAGCTCACTTTTACGCCTATCTTTATCGAAGCTGTCGTAAAAGCAATTAAAGATTTTCCCATGATTAATATTTCGGTGAAAGGTACTCAGATTATTAAAAAGCATGATATCAATATCGGTATGGCGACAGCCCTGCCAAATGGCAACCTGATTGTACCTGTCATTAAAAATGCGAAGGATTTAAGTTTGGTGGGAATCACGAAATCGGTTAATGATCTGGCTTTTCGCGCTAGAAATAATAAATTAAAACCTGACGAGACCCAAGGAGGTACTTTCACCTTAACTAACATAGGTTCTTTCGGAAATGTAATGGGAACGCCTATTATTAATCAGCCACAAGTGGCTATTTTAGCTGTAGGGACGATCACGAAAAAGCCGGCAGTTATTGAAACTGAATTTGGGGATGTCATAGGCATTCGGCACATGATGTTTTTATCTTTGTCTTATGATCACCGCGTGGTGGATGGTGCCCTGGGCGGCATGTTTGTACGGCGTGTAGCGGACTATCTGGAGAAATGGGATATGAGTAGAACGGTTTGATTCGTTGCTTGTTAATCGTTGTTGGTTGTTCGTTCTAGCAGGAACAACCAGTAACCAATAACGAGTAACCGGTAATTAACAACTAGTAACAAATAACTAGTAACGAATAACTAGTAACGAATAACTAGTAACAAATAACTAGTAACAAATAACTAAATAAAGCATTAGATTTTTCTAATATTTTATTCATTCCGACAAAATTTTAATAGCTTTGATAATTGATTTGTGCAAACGGACTTAAATTTTATTAGGTTTGTTTGGCTGAAATAGAGACTATGATGTTAAGTTCAATTTTATTATTTCTCAATATAGGTGGATCTGAAATGATGCTGATTTTATTGGTGGCATTGTTTCTGTTTGGAGGTAGAAAACTTCCGGAATTGGCAAGAGGCTTAGGCAGAGGGATTCGAGAGTTTAAAGATGCTTCCGAATCTATCAAAAAAGATATTAACGATCAGATTAATAATTTCGGAAAAGATCTGGATGTTTCGGATACCGGCAGCCAACAGGAAACTACCCGGACGAAGGCGCCAACCGAACAAGTGGATGATTATAGTGATGGGGGGCATCGTCAACCCGAATACTATGGCAGTCAAACCAATTATTACGGCGGTACCTCTGCCGATCCAAGTCCATCGGGAAATTATAGTCCCATAGCTTCCCCTTCAGAGGATACTTCAGCAAAGCCTGAAGAAAATGAAAATAAAAATAAGGATCAACAAGCATAAAGCCCTACATAAGGGCTTTTTTTATATCCTCTTTCTTTCCACCTCCCTTGCTTCTTAAAGTAAAATACCTCAATTTCGCAGCAGTAAAAAACCGAGCCTAATAAAGGTAAGGTAAAACAAAATATCTATTAATCATGCTAACACACGAACAGCGTATTGCCAGCGATCTGTCTTTAAATGATAGACAGGTGCGGACTACCATTCAACTTTTGGACGAAGGGGCTACCGTTCCATTTATTTCGCGTTATCGGAAGGAATTGACAGGTAGCTTGGACGAAATACAGGTGGCAGCCATAAGAGATCGAATAGGGCAGCTACGCGATCTTGATAAGAGACGTGAAGCGATTATCAAATCACTTACCGAATTAGGCAAGCTAAGCCCCGAGCTGCAAAGCAAGCTGGAAGAAGCAGAAACGATGGCTGTATTGGAAGATATCTATTTGCCGTACAAGCCAAAACGAAAAACCAGAGCTTCTGTAGCTAGAGAGAAAGGCTTAGAACCATTGGCGGATTGGTTGCTGAAACAGGAACAAAGTAGCGTCGAAGATTTTGCTGCAACTTTTGTTAATGACGAGAAAGGCGTAAGCTCTGTAGAGGAAGCTTTAGCGGGGGCACGTGATATATTGGCGGAAACAATTGCCGAACATGCGGAAACGCGCGCTCAAATGCGTGATTTTTTCATGGAAAACGGCTCTTTTGCTTCTAGAGTAGTGCCCGGTAAGGAGGAAGAGGCCATCAAATATAAAGACTATTACGAGTGGACAGAACCTCTAAAAGCGGCCCCTTCTCATCGCATATTGGCTATGCGACGTGGAGAGAAGGAACAAATGCTGTATTTGGATGTTGAAGTACCGGATGATGAGGCAATCGCGCTTATCGATAATCGTTTCGTTAAGAATGCAAGTCCTGCCGCTTTACAAATCCGTTTAGCCGTTCAAGATAGCTTTAAGCGTTTGCTTAAACCATCTATGGAAACAGAAGTTCGTTTAATTACCCGCAAGCGCGCAGATGAGGAAGCGATTCGTGTTTTCGCCGAAAACGCCCGCCAATTATTGTTAGCGGCTCCTATGGGAAGTAAACGGACATTAGCTATTGACCCTGGTTTTCGGACGGGTTGTAAAGTCGTCTGCCTGGATGAACAAGGGAAATTGCTTACCAATACTACGGTTTATCCGCATAATGGCACTGCAAAAGAAGCTGAAGCTGCTCACCAAATCCAGCTGCTCGTAAAACAATATCAAATTGAAGCGATTGCTATTGGAAATGGTACGGCTGGTAGGGAAACGGAAGATTTTGTTCGAAAATTGCAAATACCGGATGTGATCGTCGTGATGGTCAATGAAAGCGGAGCGTCCATTTACTCAGCCTCCGAAGTAGCGCGAGAAGAGTTTCCGGATTATGATATTACCGTTAGGGGAGCCGTCTCCATTGGCCGCCGATTGATGGATCCTTTGGCAGAATTAGTGAAAATCGACCCCAAATCAATTGGCGTTGGTCAATACCAACACGACGTTGATCAAAATAAATTACAGGAATCGCTTGCAGATACCGTTATAAGCTGTGTAAATGCGGTTGGAGTGGAACTGAATACCGCTTCAAAGCAAATCTTAGCTTATGTTTCCGGATTAGGTCCGGCACTGGCCCAGAGCATTGTTGAATACCGGAATCAACATGGCGCTTTTAGAAGGCGCGCTGATTTGAAAAAAGTGCCGCGACTGGGTGAAAAAGCCTTCGAACAAGCAGCTGGGTTTTTACGTATCAGAGGAGCAGAGAATCCCTTGGATGCAAGTGCAGTTCACCCCGAACGTTATGCATTGGTAGAAGAGATGGCTAAAGACTTGGGGCATGAGGTGAACAGCTTATTAAAGGACGAGAAGCTAAGAAAAAGTATTCCCCTGAATAAATACGTGTCAGAAGAAGTCGGTCTACCAACGTTGAATGATATTTTAGCCGAGCTTTCTAAACCGGGCCTCGATCCGCGTGAAAAGTTTGAAACGTTCTCCTTTACAGAAGGCGTTAATACGGTAAATGACTTAAAAGTAGGGATGAAACTTCCGGGAATCGTTACCAATATTACCAACTTCGGGGCTTTTGTCGATATCGGTGTGCATCAAGACGGCTTAGTGCATTTAAGTCAAATGGCTAATCGCTTTATCAAGGATCCAAATGAAGTAGTAAAAGTACATCAGCAGGTAGAAGTGACGGTTATCGAAGTGGATGCAAATAGAAATCGGATTTCTTTAAGTATGAAGACCGAAGAAAAAGCACCGCAAGCTAAAAAGCACGACCGCAAGGGCGTCAAGCCGGAAAAACGTCAGTCGCCTGAAACGGATATGGCTGCTAAGCTAGCTGCACTGAAAAGCAAATTTTCTTAATAATGTTTGGAAAAACCACTACTTTCGTGTTGCATGAACATACAAAGTAGTGGTTTTTTTAAAAACTATAGCAATATCCTTTTATTGCTATTAGGCATCATTATAGGAAGCCTGGTTGGGCTTTTTTCTCCCGACTTTGTTGTTCACCTAAAACCTATCGGTGATATTTTTCTTAACCTACTTTTTACAGCAGTCATTCCGCTTATCTTTTTTGCGATTGCATCGGCCGTGGCGAGTATCGATCAAGGGCAAAAACTCGGACGTATTTTGTCGACCATGATGCTTGTCTTTTTGATGACGATTATCATTGCAGCGGTTTTCACTATCTTTTGTGTCTGGCTGTTCCCCCTAGGCAACCAACTTGCTGATACAACACATGCCAATGTATCCCTCAACAAGGGAGACCAAGAAAGTTGGGGAGAACGCGCCGTTTCTTTTGTGACGGTAAACGAATTTAACCAATTACTTTCGCGTGAGCACATGCTCGCGTTTATCATCTTCTCTTTTTTAGTGGGTATAGCTGCATTGCGATCGGGAGCCCCGGGCGAGCCGTTTCGTCGGTTCCTTTCTTCCGGCAATGAAGTAATGAAAAACCTGTTGGTTTATGTGATGAAATTGGCTCCTGTGGGTTTGGGTGCCTATTTTGCTTATCAAGTAGGTACTGTTGGGCCGCAACTGTTCGGACTGTATGCGAAGCCTATGGCTGTTTATTATGCCGGCGGACTGGTTTATTTCTTCGTTTTCTTTAGCATTTATGCATTTATAGGAGGAGGAGGCCGCGGTATTAAACTTTTCTGGCGGAATAATATTTTGCCATCGCTTACTGCAATTAGCACCTGCAGCAGTATTGCTGTGATTCCACCGAATTTGGATGCAGCCAAACGGATTGGCATACAAGAGCCTGTGGCAAATGTAGTGATACCGCTCGGGGCGTCATTGCATAAAAATGGCTCGTCCATGTCCTCCATTATTAAAATTGCGGTAGCTTTTGCGTTGATGGGTAAGCCTTTTATGGAACCGGGAACTTTATTGTTAGCGATTGGCCTAACGGTTTTGGTCAGCATCGTTGCCGGCGGCATCCCCAATGGCGGATATATTGGAGAGATGCTCATGATTTCAGCCTATCATTTACCGATCGAGGCAGTGCCGGCTGTAATGATTATTGGCACATTAGTTGACCCAATGGCTACCTTGCTGAATGCTACGGGGGATACCGTCGCGGCGATGATCGTAGATCGATGGGTCAAACAATAGGCTGTTGACTTAGGACGATGATACTTACGTCCTATACCTTAGCCCTGTATTAAAATCTGTTCACTTTGTTCATTTTCAGTCTTTTTGTTGTTGCTGGTAGTTTAATCTCTATTTTTAAGTAGACCTAAATGATTTTTGAAGATGGAATTTTCAGAAGATGTGCTTCACTATATCTGGAAGTATCGTTTGTATAAACACATTAACCTAACAACAAAAAGTGGTAAGCCGTTGATTGTTCTATCTCCCGGAATACTCAATAAAAATGCAGGACCCGATTTCGAACATAGTCGATTGATTATCGACAAAACCGAATGGGCCGGCACCATAGAGTTGCATCGAAGATCGTCTGATTGGTATGTGCATCAACACCAACAGGACGGTGCTTATAATAATGTTATTTTGCACGTTGTATACGAACATGATAAAGAAATCAGACTACCGGATGGCACCATTCCCGAGACTTTGGAATTGAAACCCATTATAAATAATGAACTATTGGCCAAATACAACGCACTCATGCAGAGTACAGCTTGGATCCCCTGTCAGCAATATATGCCCAACATTGACTCTTTCATAATAGAACAGTGGCTGGAACGATTGCTGACCGAACGTTTGCAAGAAAAATCCGATGATCTGCGTAAACTTTTGATAGAGAAGAAAGACGATTGGGAAGAAGTAACTTATGTTTTATTGGCACGGAACTTTGGTTTCAAAGTGAACGCAATGCCTTTTGAACTTTTAGCAAAAAATACTCCTTATAAGCTTATTAATAAAAACCGGCACCAGCCAAAAATGATTGAAGCACTTTTATTTGGTCAAGCCGGTTTATTAGAAAAAGACCATTTTAATGATCCTTATCCCAATGCTTTAAAACAAAATTATAGCTATTTACAACGTCAGTATTCATTAACTCCTCTTCCTGTTTCTGTATGGAAATTTCTCCGTATGCGGCCTGCTAATTTTCCGACGATTCGCTTAGCTCAATTTGCCGCATGGTGTGCTCGCGAGAAGCACTTATTTTCAAAAATCCTTACATTGAAAAGTGTTGAGCAGTTTCGGTGTCTTTTTCAGGAGTTGCCTATTCACGATTACTGGTGCGAACATTATATCTTCGATAAGATAACCAAGAAGCATAATCCAAGCCTAGGATTGAATTCTGTTGATAATATTATTGTGAACACAGTCGTAACAATTTTGGTCGGCTATGGCAAATATGTTGGAAAAGAGACGTATCTTTACCGAGCAATTGGTTTATTGGAGCAGCTTGCAGGTGAAAGAAATCGTGTCATGAACCAATTTGAAGAGTTAGGGCTTCAAGTTAAAACCGCAGCGGTTTCGCAAGCTTTGCTGCAATTGAAGCATAAATACTGCGATCGATATAGATGTTTGGATTGTGGAATCGGGTTACAAGTATTTAAACAAAACAGGACGTTATGATACAGCGCATAATGGTTTTTTTTGAACAACGCTCTTTTGGGGTATGTGCATACCTGGGAGAGAAGTTAGGTGTTTCTATCTCGAAAATTCGCCTTTTCTTTATTTACTCTTCATTTTTAGCCGTGGGATTTCCTATCATCTTTTACTTTCTAGCAGGAGTTGTACTGGATGTGCGCAATTTTGTTAAGCGCATGAGGCATCGGCTGTGGGATTTTTAAAAGACCGTTTTCGTTCCGCTTTTTCCTCTTCTTAGCTTAGTATCTTCGCTATTTCTATATAACCCTTATCAGCGGCTAGGTCAGCTGCCGTTTTTCCAAAGTCGTTTTTGATATCCACCAAAGCACCGTTCTCCAGCAGTAAGATGAGCATTTCAATATTTCCGTTCTGAGCGGCAATATGCAATGGTGTAGTTCTGGCTGCCTGTAATACGTTTACCTCTGCGCCGGCTTCCACCAGCATTTTGGCAATGTCATCAAAATTAGCGCTTATGGCAGCATGAAGCGGATAAACTTGATAACCGTTTTGCGATGCTAGATTTGGGTCAGCTCCCTTTAAGAGCAAATAACGAACAATTTCTATGTTACCGAAATGCGTAGCCATACCTAAAGCCGTAAAACCGTGTTCGGAAAATGCGTCTAACAAGCCAGGAGATTCCTCCAATAACTCATTTACCACCTCCGTTAAACCGGCGGCAGCAGCTTCCCAGATCGTGATTTCCTGAATATGCTGCAAGATAATTTTTACAATCTGACTTTTATTGTAATAGCAGGCCAATAGGAGGGGCGATATCTCATGGCTGGTTTTTTGCTGACATAGGGCCGGATTGGTATGCAGTAAATTATCTATAGCTGCAGCGTTTCCTGATTCTATATATTCTTCTAATAGCGTTAGGCTCATCTTGTTCCCCTTAAATTATTCTATTTTGCAAACCTAATATAAAAATCATTATTACAAAACTTCAAAAAGCTAAAATTATTTTCGCTAGAACGTAAGTTTTTGTTTGTGATGTAAATATAATGCGTTATTTTTGTACTGCCTTGCTTAAGGCATGTTTTTCATAGGTAGATGTAGGGTCGGATACTTGTATCCGGCCCTTTTTAAGACTTACACGGATTTTTACCTTTCATTCCGATATGTTTAATCGAAAAGGAATTCTGCTTTCAGTCATTGCAAAGTTCATGCTTTTGTACTTTGTACTAGCTGTTGTTCCTTTAGATTTCTATCATCACCACGACTTATCGCTGTCGCCAAAGCCAAAAAGCGCAACTTTTAGGATTAACCATCATACGGAGCACACGGCGAGTCTTTCTTCTTATTGTTTGATATGTAACTTACATATCAATCAAAAGTACGATGTGCCTATATTTAGTTTTAGATTCATACTCTTTGCTAAGTCGACTTATCAGTCATTCGGTCTTATACATTTTTCTCATCAACAGTCCATTCAGGACATTACCTCAAGAGGGCCTCCTTTGCTTACTTAACAGGTGCAATATAAAAGAGTACTTTCTCTATAGGTTAATTTTTTCATTATCATGACTATTGTCATGCATTCCATTTTTATGTATAAGTTCATCACCATGCTGTTTGCATGTTTAATGCTCAGCAGTTATAAAAGTTATTCGACGGAAACAATAGCCGTTGGTGGAAAAGTAATAGATGCGACAAGCAAACAGCCTTTGTCGGGTGCGACTATTACGATTCCCGATTTACGAATTTCTGTGCTCACTGATCAATCCGGTATGTTCAGTTTACGAAATGTTCCGGCGAGGGGTAGTTTTTTAATAGAGCTTAGATTTATTGGCTATGAGACGCTTACGCGTGTTATTGACCTTTCTAAAGAAAACGATTGGCAATTTGAGTTAAAGCCAACACTTATAGAAACGCAGGAGGTGGTTGTTACCGGTACCCTTTCTTCCGGTAGCAATAAAAGAAATAGTACAACAGTGAACATCCTCAATAAAGATAAGTTGCTGCTTCCATCGAGCAACATTATCGATGCAATTGCCAAAAGTCCGGGTGTATCGCAGGTAAGCACCGGCCCCTCGATTTCAAAACCCGTCATAAGGGGTTTAAGTTATAATCGCGTAGTGACCATTGACAACGGTATCAAACAGGAAGGACAGCAATGGGGCGATGAACACGGAATCGAGATTGACCAATTCAAAGCAAATCGGGTGGAAGTATTAAAAGGGGCAGCCTCTTTGATTTACGGTTCAGATGCCTTAGGAGGTGTTATTAATCTTTTGGAGCCCATTCCTGTTCCTGAAGGAGAAATAAGTGGAGAATTTCTAACAAACTACTCCACAAACAATGGTCTTGTCGGATCATCAGTTATGTTGACGGGTAATCAGAACGGTTTCGTTTGGAGAGGTAGAGGCACTTATAAAAATGCTTATTCATTTAAAACACCTGTGGGCTATTTTCCCAATTCCGGTTTTAATGAGACAGATTTCAGTGGTATGCTGGGCCTGAATAAGTCGTGGGGATATACCCACCTCAACTTTTCGAGTTTCCGGAATAATATAGGTTTTTATGAGCCTGCGTTCGATTCAGAAGGCAATTATGTGGACGAAGAAGGAAACCGCTTCTTTCATGACGACTTTAAGAGCAGGACTTTACAGTATCCTAAACAAGATATTCGCCATTACAAAATATCATTGAATAATAACTTACTCATCGGAACAGGTAACTTAAAACTGAATCTGGGTTTTCAACGAAACCAACGACGGGAGTTAGAGGACGGGCCCGACCCTTCCCTTTATTTTAATTTGGACACCTATACCGGTGATGCGCGCTATTATATTGGGCAGAAAAATGGTTGGGAACCGGTTTTTGGCTTCAGTACGGAAATTGGACATAGCGAAAACCGAGGGGAGGAATTTTTAATCCCTGCTTATGACACGTATGGCGTAGGAACCTTTGCCTATATTAAAAAGAACTGGGAAAATAGTACTTTTAATGTAGGCGTTCGTTACGATTTCCGTAAAAATATAGGAAAGCCGTTAGAGCAAAATGGAGAATCGCTGTTTCAACGTTTCAGTAATCAATTTTCTAATGTGAGCGGAGCCATCGGCTTTACGCATCAATTTACAGAGAGACTCAATTTCAAAGCCAATGCGGGTTCTGCTTTTAGAGCGCCTAATCCAGCCGAATTGGGATCAAATGGCGAACATGAGGGCACTTTCCGTTACGAAATTGGAAATCCGGATTTGCAACCAGAGAGGAGCTACCAGGTAGACGCAGAATTATCTTACGACGGGGATTTTGTGAATGCCAGCGCCACGCTATACAATAATTATATACACGACTTTATTTATGCTGCCCACCATGGCGAATTCATTGATAATTTGCCTGTTTATCAATATGGACAGGTCAATGCTAATTTGTATGGAGCGGAAGCAAGTCTGATCTTGCATCCCGTTCATTTCATCCATTTTGAGAATACTTTTGGCTATACACATGCGCAGAATACAAGCATGAACAGGCCCTTGCCATTTATTCCCGCTGGAGTATTGCGAAATGAGTTACGATATGAACCGGAGATTAAGCATTTGCAGGAACCTTTTCTTTCGGTTGGCATGGCTAACTATTTTGCACAGAATCGCGTAGATGAAGAGTTTGAGACACCTACAGCAGGTTATACCTTGGTAAATGCAAGTGTAGGAGCCACCTTTTTTGCCGGAAAGCAGCCAATCAAATTTTATGTATCGGCTAATAATTTGCTGAATAAGAAGTATTATGATGCTTTAAGCAGGTATAAACCAGGGCGATTAGATCAAAGTGATTTGAACTTAGGTGTTTATAATCCGGGCAGAAATATTACATTTGGCGTGTATCTGCCCTTTGTGCTTAAACATAGTAATTAACGATCAAATGGATAGATGGATAGAAGGAGCTCGAGAGCTTTATACGAGCTCCTTCTATGAAAATCAATTAATGATCGTGCCCCACAGCATGAAGCTCAAAGGTCAATTTTAACACATCCTCTCCGGCAAATCTGCTAGCATAATCGTCATGATTCCAGTCAATGCGTTCAATCTTTCCTTTAGTTGTATTGTCTGAGAGTTTTCGCAGTACATAAGATACATCGGTATCTGCGCCTTCATTCGCTTCGCCCAAAGTAAAATAGGCAAGAATACCGGTTGTTTCGTATTTACCGTTTACTTTGGTGCCGTCACCGTACGTTTGTTCCCTTGGTTGAAAAAGTGCCCCATTTTCGGCCTCACCCGTTTCCGGATTTAAGGTGAAATTACCACCGACTATAAAAGCTTTGTAAAAGTCGGCTACTGTTTTGCTTGTAAGAAATTCCTCCTGTACTTCCTTGCCTTCGCGATTATAGGCATAAAGTTGCAAACGATAGACTTTGTGGGGGTCTAAATGAATATGGCCACTTTTGGCAACACCAAACTGATCAAACTCGATGGCAACACTATCTTTTTCCCCGGTGATTTCTGCGAGATCATGAAAGTGATCACCATGAGCATGTCCACTAACTTCAATGAAATCCAGACGAGCGGATACAATCGCGTTGGGATCTTCCGGAATCACGGGGTCATCATCTTTACTACAGGCATTGAAAATAAGTGCAAAGGCGACAAGCAAATACGATAAGTTTCTTAATTTGTTCATAAATTGTTTTTTTATTTAAAAATATTAGTAAAAAAGAAATATAGAGTGCATAAAATAGCCCTCCCTTTAAAAAGGGCTATCTTGTTTTCAATCTTTTTAGTTCAACCGGTTTATTTACTCATGGTCGTGTCCTTCATCTACCGGATGCAATTCAAAGCTTTTATTGAAATCGTCCGATCCGCCCGCTTCACGATAGTTGGGACTGTTCCAGCTTTGTGCGGCAGGCTGCGACTTGTCCAAGCCATGTCGCAACACAAGTTGCAAATCAAAGCCCTCTGATGCCTTGTTAACCGTGAAAACACCTTTAAATCCTACTCGGTTATCAGTGTAGGTATAGTCGAGCACGTCAGCGGGTGCTCCGAGGAAAAACCACTGATGTTCATTTTCGCCGAATTCGGCCGTTGTATTTTGCCCATTTTTGAACATGGCAATATCCAATTGGTATTGCTCGCCGGCATGTAGATGCACATGTGACGGGTAAGGCCGGTCGCTACCTCTTATAAAACGTACCTGCAGGGTGTCGCCTTCGGCATGGAATTCATCATCATGATAATGGCCCTCGGTAAATGTTAAGATCGTGCCATCATATTCTTCCTGGTCTATTTCCGGAACAGGATCGTCTTTCGAACAGGAACTGAAAGAAACCGCTGCTAAACTTACAGCAGCAATCATAAAATAGTTACGTAAAATGTACATGTTTGTAGAGATTAAAAATTAAAAATTAAAAAATGTAGTTTAGCTTCAAGGTGACATTCCGTCCCATATCATGTGCGTAGTACCGAAATCGGTTCATGTATTCTTTGTATTCCTTATTGAGCAAATTGTTTATACCTAGTTGAAAATTCAAATCCTGTTGGTTGAAGCGAAAGCCAAGGCCTCCCATTACATTCAATAAACCATAAGCAGGAGGTGGCGGTGCAAAATCAGTATTTGGTTCGTACCGACTTTGCCGAGTCACAAATTGATGTTGCACTTGTATAAATGTATTATTGAGATGTCGCTTTTGGCGGGATTTCGTCCATCGCAGGGCATTTTCTACTCGGTCAGAAGGTATCCAGGGTAAATAGTTCTTCCGACGAGTGTCTTTTGCTCTGACAAGCGAGCCCTTGATTGTATAGCGGAAGTTTTCGGTCAACTGATAGCTGCCAGTTAAATCAAGCCCCCAAAAGAGGGCATTCGTTTGTTTGTAGTGAAAAACAGGGAAAGCCCCTCTTAAGCTCTCCCAAAATTCGCCGGTAGACTGTAAGTAGATGTAATTTTTTATATAATGGGCATAAGCGTCTAATTCAAGATCAAAGTCTGGTAATTGAAATTTTACGGCATTCATCCATTTTAAACCCTGTTCACTCTTGAATTGATCGTTGCCAATTTCAACCGCTGCAGTTCCATGATGTAATCCATAGCTAAACAGTTCACTTACCGATGGTGGCCGCCAGGCTAGGCCGATATTGGATTGTACATCTAAGCTCTTATGAACATGCCAGGTAGCTCCCAGTGAGCCTGAAAAATTATGGAAGGTTCGCGTACCGGCGTAGTAGATTGAGTCTAGACGATAACCCGCCGCATCGAAATATTTGTAATCATAGCGTATGCCCGCTTCTATTTCGTACGTTGGCTTTACCCACCTTTCTATTATAAATAGCCCTGCATTATAACTATCATAATTCGGAATCAAGGGGGTAGCGAAAGTGCCCGGGATGTTGTTATTTACTTGCATCGCCAGATTAACACCGATAATACTTCGTAAGCCGTTTTCTTTTAGGTGGTCGTAGGTGATATCCAAATTCTGAGAAGTAAGTTCCAGATCGAGCGACGGAATGCCCGTGCGTCCGCCTCGCCGAATGTCGTACTCTTTACGCAAGTTCCTTTGCAATCCATATTGGATGTCCATTTGGGCACCGTTTGTGAAATCCCGGTGGGCTTTTAGCTTCAGTAGGTCGTGCTTAATCTCTTGCCGCGGAGCCTCTATGGTGTGCGAGAAAGGATAGGTAATGAACGGTTTGCCATTTTCAATACGCGATTGCAGATCTTCCACGCTTCCTATATGTGAACCGTTGAAAATACCTAATTCTGTCTCGAAATGACTATAATAAGCCTCGAACTGTGTCGAACTTGTCTTATATCCTAGAGACGCTGAATAGTTAATTTCTTTAACACCGGTATTATTAAGATAATAATCAGCCGATTTGATGTCACCAAGTCTCTTAAAACTACCCTGTGCGCGCCAGCTAAAGCCCGGTATTTTTTTTAGACCACCATTTAACATAGCCGATGTGATGCCACCGCGACCGTTACTTTGTCCTACCACATCAATTTCTCCATGAATTTCCGGGTTTATCGGTAAGGTCGGAGGCTCAACAATGATAACGCCTCCAATAGCCTCTGCACCATAACGAACTGATTCGGCTCCCTTGATAACGCGGATATTCTTGGCAACGAAAGGATCTATTTCGGGTGCATGCTCATTTCCCCATTGCTGTCCCTCTTGCCTGATGCCGTTATTAAGCATCAGGATGCGGTTGCTGTGCATCCCATGGATAACGGGTTTCGCTATCGTAGCTCCGGTTTGCAACATAGTCACACCTGGGATCTCCTTGAGCACTTCCGCAAGCACACCGCCTTTGCTTTCCCTTAACTGCTGCTGAGTAAGCGAATTTACGACGGATGTAGTTTTCAGATTGTTTTGGTGCCCAACAACCTCGACGTCGTGGAGTACTATGTCACCATGCTTTAAGGCGATATGAAGGGTTTCATTCTTTGTTATGTTCAGCGTCCTACTTGTCTTTTCAAAGCCTAAGCTTTCGAAGCTAAGTGTATAGGTGCCTTCACAAAGCGAAGAAAGCCTATAAAAGCCATGGCCATCGGTCTTTACAGTTCTATTGGCCGGCATGATGCGAATCGTAGCGCCAGCAAGTGGTAATTGTGTGTCCGAATCGATGAGACGTCCGTTAATCATAAAATTGCAATCATTGTTTTGCGCGTAGCCTATATGACTACATAAAAGCAAAAGCAACCAGGTAAACTGCTTTTTAATAAACATGAATATGAAAGGTTTTAGCTTGTTTTGATGTGATCAAAAGCAAGAGACAAAGAATTGCTCCAATACATTTAGCTTATACAAACACATTTGCTTCTTTTTACAGGAAAAATCAGCATTATAATGGCTTTGCTTTTGCTAAGAGAAGAGCTGATTAGGCCAATGGTGGCCCTTTATTGAAATAGCTGGATAGGGGAATCTCAAATGGTATAGCTAGATCCAAACGTTGAATCAGTATAGGTTTGCTCCTATATACTTCACTTAACGTGAAAAGCTGACCTGGCAACTGTTGGCCTTGTTTGACATGTAGGTAATCACATATCTTACAATTGATTTCCTTTTTAACTTGAAAGGAGGTATGGCTTGTTTGCTTTGTATTGTCATTATGATGGTAAGCATGTATTAATTGCACGCCTTGTATGTAACCTATTGTTACAAGCAAGCAAAGCGCAATTAGCCTATAGATGCTTTTTAATGACAATCCTTCTACCATTTACTGCAAAAGTAGCATAAATGCAGCTATATTGCAAGTTCGAATAACATTATCTAGGCACGAGGGTGAAATTCGATCATTACCGAGCGAAGGTAGTCCCGATCTAAATGGGTGTAAATTTCCGTAGTACTGATGCTTTCATGTCCAAGCATATCCTGTACAGCACGTAAATCAGCTCCACCCTCTATGAGATGTGTTGCGAAAGAATGACGGAAGGTATGTGGGCTGATGGTTTTTTTCAAGCCAACTTTTATCGCCAATTCTTTGATAATAAGGAACACCATTACACGGGAAAGGGGAGAGCCTCTTCTGTTCAAAAACACATAATCTTCCATTCCTGGTTTTTGCGGCCCCTTTTTCCTTGTATGTTGCAGATAAATCTGTAAATGTTTGATAGCTGAATGTCCAATGGGGATGAGCCGTTCTTTGTTGCCTTTTCCGGTTACGCGAATAAACTCAATCTCCAAGAACAGATTAGAAATCTTTAAATTGACAAGCTCGCTAACCCGTAATCCGCAGCTGTAGAGCACCTCTAACATCGCCTTATTGCGTAGCCCTTCCGGTGTCGAAAGGTCGATAGCACCTATAAGCGCATCAATTTCCACAATACTCAACGTATCGGGCAGTTTCCTGCCCAAGCGTGGTGCTTCTATTAAGGCTGCGGGGTTGTGCTCCATAGCTCCTTCCAACGTTAAATAATGATAAAAGGTTTTGATGCCGGATAAGACCCGTGCCTGCGAGTGTGCAGACATTCCAAGCGAATAAATCCATTCCAGGAAATCACGAATATCTTGCGTGAGGATCGCATTGGGATCCTTTTTATGACTATAAAGTGCGTGCTGGCGTAACTTCTCTACATCATGCAAATAAGCTTCTATCGAATTTTTTGCGAGTGAACGCTCTAACCTTAGATATTGCTTAAAATCCTTAATTGCTGATTCCCAATCCATTTTGTTTTTCCTCTATTCAATAGAACGATTTCGGGCTAAGTTAAGAAAAACAAAAGCACAAAAAATGATAAAAATATTTGCGCTGTGTTGGTTTATTATATATCTTTGCCTCACTAAAAACGGTGGTTTTAGCTCAGTTGGTTAGAGCGCCTGATTGTGGTTCAGGAGGTCGTGGGTTCGAGCCCCATATTCCACCCTTCACAGGGCAAAAGATTTTTTGAAATCTTTTGCCCATTTTTTTTTGCTTTCCACACACTGATTTTATTTCTTTGAAGTCCCTACCGTCGATATCTCCCATTAGGAGTAATTCTCTCGCTCTCACCAATTTGTTGCTTTCTTCAGTCAGTTCTTTGGCTAAAACCGTTTTTCGTTCCTTGTTTTCTGCGGTATCAGTGGCGTAAGTATCCAAAATTACCATCCTGAACAATTCGGTTATCTTGTGATTCGGAACCAGCAGTTTCAGTTCAAATCTCAGCATTTTGGCATCAATGTGGACCTGATGCAACCTTTCACCTTTGCTGTTCGTCATATACTCACAAACTATTACTAATAGATTAAAAACATTATAACTTGAACCTATGCTTGTCACTACGTCCCTAAGCCCAACGCCTGAAAGAAGCTATTGGATTGACTACCTTCGGTCAACACTTACGTTACTGGTAGTAGCACACCATTCCGCCATAGCCTACGCTACATTCGGGTGGTTTAGTAGGGAAAGGTACATTGAGTCCACAAGCCCCATTGTTGATCTGCATAACAATATCGGCTTAGATATTTTCATAAATTTCAATGATATCTTCTTTATGTCACTGATGTTCCTCATTGGTGGTTTATTCCTGCCCGGGAGTCTGAAAAGAAAAAGCAGGGGTAAATTCATCAGCGATAGAACGCTCCGGCTTTTTTTGCCGTTTATATCCTTCGGCACATTGCTGATGTTGATTGCCTATTTCCCTTCCTATTATCTAGCCACCGGTGACACAGATCCCGCTAAATATATCAAAGATTTCTTTACCCATCAGGGTTGGCCGGCTGGTCCGACGTGGTTTATCTGGATGCTCTTTGCGTTTAACATTATTTTCCTATTTGTCTTCCCATGGTTCAAACGATGCAGGTTTCTTGCCGGTGAATATTTAGAAAGGATGGGCGGCAAACCCTTTTTGGTTTTTCTGATCCTCTTAGGTATTTCCTGGCTACTCTACGTTCCGATAGCATATTCTGTCGGTGCAGGTACTTGGAAGGGGTTGGGTCCGTTCGACTTTCAGTACTGCAGACCGTTGCTATACCTAGGATATTTCCTGATGGGAGTCGCACTGGGTTCGGGTAATTTTGAAAGGACCATATTGGCAAAAGACTCGATATTGGTAAAAAGGTGGCGGCTTTGGACCATAGCCTGCGTAGTTTCATTTGTTGTATTAACGCTCGTATCACCCTGCCTGACATCATTGGTCCGCAACGGATCTATTCGGGAATTGCCCGCCTGGATGATCTATTTTACGCTGTATCTCTGCTCCTGCACCGCCAGTATTCTGGCATTTGTGACCGTATTTCGCCGTTTTGCAACAAAGCATAACAGTGCCATGTCTTTCCTGTCCAAATACGCGTTCCTGGTCTATCTTACCCATTATGTTTTCGTAAACTGGATCCAGTTCCTACTATTGGAAATTGAGCTGAATGTATGGATCAAGTTTATATTGGTGTTTATGGGCTCGGTGTGTTGCAGTGTGGGAGCAAGCTATTTACTGAAAAGAGTCCCCCTTATTGCGAGATACTGGTAAAATACATTACGCGTTTCGATTGGGCCTATCCGTGAATCTCTTGATAGTTTTCCGTTAAGCTCGTTTTTTAAGTGTTGATTAATTTTATTTGTATTAATTCTAAATAGTATTACTTTTGTGCGGATCAATCCGCTTAATACAAAATTATGGGCTTCAGGAAAACTTAACTTGCTGCATGCTATAAAGAGAACCCGGCAGTCTATCGCCAAATTTTCCGCCGGGTTGAATTAATCAACAATTGTCTTATTAATTAACTTAACAAATGTATGGAAACGGGATCAACCTGCCTCAAAAATCTACAAAAATTTTGTGCCGCTCTATTTTTACCGTTAACGGCAGCCGTTTTATTTTTAAGTCCTTTTGGTGTAATACCCGCCCTGGGGCAGACATCCGATAACGACTATCCGTCGAAGCAGCCGATGGGCACCATAAAAGGGACCGTTGTAACCAGAGACGGACTGCCCGCAATAGCGGTAACCATCAGTGTTAGTGGTGGACACAGCACCAGATCGGATCGTGACGGGAATTTTACCATGGAAGGGGTGAAGGCGGGAAGACAAACGGTTATTGCCACTTTTGTGGGCCTTCGACCGAAGCAGCAGGAAGTTCTGGTTCCGATCGACGGCACCGTGGAGCTGCAGATAATTTTATCGGAGGACGCGCAGACCTTGCAGGAAGTTATCGTTACCGGCGCGGGCGAAGAAAAAATATTGGACAAAAGTACCGATTACGTGGCGCGGATGCCACTAAGCAACCTGGAAAACCCACAGGTGTACAGCGTGGTATCAAAAGAACTGATGAAAGAACAGGTTGCGGTGGATATCGGAGAGGTTGTGCGCAATGCGCCGGGCAGCGTGCCGCAGGTGTATGCTTCGGGCGGCTTCGGCATGATGATCCGTGGTTTCAGTACCGGAGTGAATGCCCGAAACGGCATGGAGACCGTGAGTGGGCGTTCGTCGCTCGATATCGCTAATATAGAGCGTATAGAGGTATTGAAGGGACCCTCGGGAACGTTGTTCGGTTCGGCTGTCTCGTCTTTCGGTGGTGTGGTGAACCTGGTCACCAAAAAACCTTTTGAAACAGCCCATACGGAGGTTTCCTATACAGGGGGCAGTTACAATCTGAACCGCCTGACAGTGGATCTGAACCGGCCATTGACGGAAGATAAAACTGCTTTATTCCGTTTGAATGCGGCCGTTAACAGACAGAAAAGCTTCCTGAATTATGGGTTTAACAATACATTTCTGATCGCGCCAAGCTTATCATTCCGGGTGAATGAACGCCTGACTTTTCTGCTGGACGCAGAATACTTTCATACCAACAATACACGGATGGTATACAATCGTTTTGATCGGGCTTCGGGTATTACAAGTGCGGAACAGATTCCATTGGCTTATAACCGTGTACTGTTTAAAGATGACGGGGATGCAAAAACGACAGTTACAAAGTTTTTCACGGAAGCGAAATATAAAATTTCGAAAAACTGGACTTCTTCTACCCTGTTCTCATTTGTGGGTGAAGAGGTGGATCACAGTTATCAATTTTATCAGACCTGGACAGCTCCCGACAGTGTAATACGTTCGGTGTTGGTATATGGTCCCATTTACAATAATTACTTAAATGTGCAGGAAAACGTCAATGGCCAATTTTATACAGGATTCCTAAAACATAATTTATTGATAGGCGTGAACTACCGCTATACCAAAGGTGGGTTTAATAACGCAAACACAGGTAACATAGACACAGTAGGTGTTTACGGTCCGGTTACGGACGTAAGCAAAAGAATGGTGGATGCACGGCTTGTTGAAACCATTTTCCCGCAGGCAAGTCAACAGACCATAAGCGCTTATGCTACCGATGTAATAAATTTCACAGATCGTTTCTCGGCTATGTTAAGTTTGCGCGTGGACCGTTTCGAGCGAAAAGAGATTGCTACGACACCGGGGTATAAGCAAACCGCGCTAGCTCCTAAATTGGGCTTGATTTATCAGGTGTGGAAAGATCGCCTTTCGGCCTTTGCGAATTACATGAGCGGTTTTCAGAATCTGGCTCCATCCAATCAACCGGACGGAACACTATTAGTTCTTGATCCCGTTAACGCCAATCAGTCGGAAGCAGGGGTGAAGCTGGAAACAGCGGCGAAAAAGGTGAGCTTAACTTTGAGCTATTATCGTATTGTGATTGATAATGCGACGAGGATAAATACAGATGGTTTTACCGTTCAGGATGGAAAGCAGGTGAGCAAAGGGGCGGAATTTGAGCTTCTCGCGAACCCAGTGCCCGGAATGCACCTGCTGGCGGGTTATGTATATAATGATAACCGTATTGTCCGTGCTTCCGACCCGACGATCGAAGGGAATAAAGCGATCAATGCACCGGAGAATGTGGCGAATTTATGGGTTTCGTATACCTTTCAGCACGCATTGAAAGGCCTTGGGTTGGGCTTTGGCGGTAACTATGTGGATAAGAGCTTCGGCTTTGCCGATAATGTGTTTTCCGTACCCTCTTATACGGTATTGAATGCAACGGCCTTTTATGACCAGCCGAAATGGCGATTGGGCTTTAAGTTGAATAACATCGGTAACGAGCGTTACTGGGATGCTTGGACAGCTCCACAGGCCCCCCGGAATTTCGCTGTAAACTTAACGCTTCGTTTCTGATGGGTCCAAAGAAAGCCAAATCACTTTTCAGGCGAATAAACGAGTGGCTGCATTTATGGTTGGGCTTGGCCTCGGGCCTAGTGGTCTTTATCGTTTGTCTAACGGCAGCAGTCTGGGTATTCCGTGATGAAATCACCGGTTTCACGGAAACAGAAGGCCGGGTGGCGGTACGTACAGGGGGGGCTTTCCTGGCCCCTTCTATCTTGCGGGAACAGGCAGACCGCTATCTTCTTTCAAATCGGGATTCCGCACTCAGCCTTTTATCGGTTGTTTATGAGAAGCCGGGAAAAGCCGCGGTATTGACCTATGGCAATCTGACAGATAAGGTTTATAAAAACATCTTTCTGGATCCTTATAATGCAAAGGTATTGCATGATGATGGAGGCGAGATGAGCGGAACCCAGAAATTCATGATCTTTCTACGGGCGGGACACCGTTTTCTATGGCTCAATCCGAAGATAGGGAGTCCGATCGTAGGTGCCTCATGCATTATCTTCGGTATCACATTGATTACCGGACTGATTTGGTGGTACCCGAATAAATGGAATAAATCCACGCGGGCGAAAAGCTTTAAAATCAAGTGGAACGCAAAATGGAAACGGCTCAATATAGATCTGCACAACGTGCTGGGCTTTTATGCTTTTTTAGTGGCTCTCATTCTTACCATTACGGGGATTTACTACACCTTCGACTGGTTTGAACGAGGCTATCATTGGCTTTTGACGGGAGGAAAACCCCGATTGGAAAGATTTCAACCTGGACATTCGCTACCGAGAAAGGATTTAAAACCCATGGCGCACGCAGACGACAGCCTGTGGCAGCGATATGTGAATAAGGGATACGAGCGGGTAACGATCTTGTATCCGAAGAATGCGCAGGATACCTATACTGTCTTTAAACAGCTGCGAGCCGGGGTGTGGTATAACGGCGGACGATACAGCTATGACCAGTATACCTTGGCCAAGGTCAAACAAACTCCCGACTTTGAGCGGCTTTCTCCCGGTGAAAAGATTTATCAAATGAATTTTGAACTGCATGTAGGCAATATCGGCGGCCTGATCACCAAAATAATGGCCTCGCTTGCTTCCCTGATCGGGGCTTCATTACCCGTTACAGGTTTTATCATCTGGTATAACCGCAAGTGGGGAAGGAAGAGCAAACGCGTGATAGGCAAGCCTGTGTAATCTTTCCCTCGATATGATTGAATTGGTCTGAATGGTGCAACTTTTGTATATTTCTTGCCGGTACTACTTATATTTGGGGATCGGAACGAGTTTAAAAATGACAAAAAAGCACGATATAGATACCTATTCCAAGCTTGAACTTGGTGCCACCTTCTTTCTTCAGGAGTCTTTTCGTTATATCCATACGGCCTTATCGTATCAATTGGCTTCGATCCTATTTGCAGAAAAACTGGAGAAGATCGAACCATCCAAAGCCGACAGGGAAATAGTGGAGGCGATGGATCTGCCCGATAATGCTGTTGGAATTTTACAGTCCACTATTCCTGACGCATTGACCGATGAGACTTTACGGTCAATGTCGATTGCCTGGAAACTATCTCAGATCGAAGCCAGTACACATAGCTACAAATTCGGGCTGAACCATCGGATCGATTCGATAGAAATACTGGGACATTTGAACAATTTCGGATTCTTTATTGAAACGTTGATTAACAGACATCTTCTGTTCTTAAGGCATACCGACGTGATAGATGAATTCAGTTATTCAAGGATATCCATAGCGAAAGTGATGGAACGCACTATTTATGTTTTCAAAGACGATCTGAATAATGGAAAAATTCATGTAAATGAAATAGTCAATTTATTTAGTTTAAGAAACAAAACGGTTCATTTTACGCCTAATAACGCAAGGATTCTTAAACCAAAGATTTCGGAATTAATCCAAATCTGAAACCAGAGTGTTAAGCTGGTGACCAGATTAGAAGATTGTGAAAAGTTCAACGAAGAGAAATTCTCTCTTAGACTATCTGATCATATCAAAAAAGTAAAGGAAAGGTGGAATTAAGGTCAACTAAAAACGATGCCTTTGAAAAGTGAAGCCCTTCAAAGTTACGTTACACCGATATGGGGACCTTTGCAAGGTCATCAATTTCAATCAATTCTTCAATAACTTGGTTCGAAATCAGTCCATTCATTGACCCGAATTAAAAAGCCTTAGATTACTAAGGCTTTTTTTGTTGATAGAATTTGCCTCAATCCTAAGCTTAAACCAGTCCCTCGTTTTCACTTCGTAAAAGCTTTAAAACATGACTTTCATCCACCAGCCCAAATTCTGCTGCAATTTCCTTTAGTCGATAACTGCCGCTCTCGATTCGTTTCTTAATCAGCTGATTCCGGTATTGCCGTATATAATCTCGCAAGGTAATTCCTACATGACGCTTAAAATACGGGCCAATATAATCGGGTGTCCTGTTAAAATGGTGGGCTATTTCGACTGCCTGGAGTTTAGCGGGACAATATATATGTTTATGGATATAACAGAAAAGAGCTTGCATATCCTGACTTCTGTTTGCCGTTACGCGCAACTCGGGCATATTACGTTGTAAAATGACGGCAATGGAAAACAGCTGTAACCTAATGACTTCTTCGTATAACATTACTTGATGCTGAATTAAAGAGAAGGTGTTGAAAACGTTTTGGATGAGCAGCTGTTCTTCTTCGCGAAGTAAAAAAACAGATAAATGGGTTTCTCTACTTTTAATTAAATACTCCAGTTTTTGCAGATACAAATGATCAGCCTGAACTCCTCGATATAAGTGGAGATCTGTGAACTTTACGTAAATAAATCGAGTAGCATTACGGATATCGAAATAGTGATCATCCTCCGGACCTAATAGAAATAGACTTCCACGGCAATACAGGGTACTCTTGTTTTGTATAAAGTGCAAGCCGTCGCCCTGTTTAATATAAATTAATTCATAATGATTGTGCTTGTGCAGAGCATGCTTCCAAGTATTCGCTTCAAATTCTTCGATAACAAAGGGTTGATACTGTACATAACGCTTCATATCGGAAAGGTACAATAAAATCGTAGAAATATACCAATAATAGTGAATCGATCTCTTGAACTTTGTGGAATCAAAGAATTTCATATGGAAACAAAATTGAAAGGTACGGCTTTGGTCGTAGGCGCCAGTGGCGTAATAGGAAAAAAGCTTATCGAATTTTTATTGGATAATGGCGCATGGAACGTGATTGGTCTTTCCCGTAAAGGTGGAGAAGGTGGTGGTCGATTAAAAAACTTGGCGATCGATTTGCTGGATCGTGAAGATACGGAAGAAAAACTGCGAAATTGCAATTTGGTTACTCATATTTTTTATGCGGCATATCAAGACAGACCAAGCTGGGAAGCGCTTGTACAACCGAATCTGGATATGCTTATTAATCTCATGGATGCGGTTGAGCCAGTGGCGACCAATTTACAGCATGTTAGTTTGATGCAGGGTTATAAGGTATACGGAGCTCATTTGGGGCCTTTTAAAACGCCTGCCAAAGAGGAAGACGCCGGGTTTATGCCACCTGAATTTAATCTGAGCCAACAGTACTTTCTTGAAGAAAGGCAGCGGGGCAAAAATTGGACCTGGTCCGCAATCCGTCCATCAGTGGTTGGAGGTGCAAGTTTAGGTAACCCAATGAACTTAGCCTTGCTCATTGCCATCTATGCATCTATTTCAAAGGAATTAAAACTGCCTCTTCGATTTCCCGGTAAGCCGGGAGCTTATCATTCCTTGATGGAAATGACCGATGCGGGATTGCTGGCAAAGGCAACTGTTTGGGCCGCAACGGAGCCCGCTAATGCAAATCAAGCCTTTAACATTGCTAATGGTGATCTTTTCCGATGGAAGGATTTATGGCCTAAAATAGCGCAATACTTTGAAATGCCGGTAGGAAGTCCGTTACATCTTCCGCTGCAGACGGTTATGCGTGATAAAGGAAGTCTTTGGGAAAAGATGCAAAGTAACTATAATTTGCCTCGACTCAAGTATGATCAATTGTCAAACTGGGCTTTCGGAGACTTTGTTTTTTCCTGGGATTATGATTTTTTTGCGGATAGTAGCAAATCAAGGAGATCTGGCTTCCATGAATATGTAGATACTGAAAAGATGTTTCTCAAACTTTTCGATGAATTTAGAGCCCAAGGGATTATACCGACTTATTCGTAGTGACAACTAAAAGATACCTGAAAAACGCTATTTGAATTCAATGATCTAATATTGATCTTTCCAAGCTCAAAGAGTTTTTTATTAATAAAGCAGCAATCGATGAAAACGCAATTTATCTTGTTTACTTTATCCGGCATTATGCGTTTCCGGAAAATAATCTTTCTTTTTTTTACCGTCACCCCGGGGTTTGTTTATGGACAGCTTGTTTCTACTGAACCTTACGCCTTGCAAGATAAAACGGTATCTTTTATGCATCGATTAGAGAAGGAGTTGATAACTTTCGTTGAGCAAGCCGATAGTGTTTCTAATGCTAGCATGGAGGAAAGAAATACATTATTGCAAAAGAGTGTTTTTTTTCGCGAGATAAGTAAATATTTGGATGAAAATCGGTTTGCTTATGAGAGCGTTCGTAGACAGAGCTTTGAAAAGTTAACGCCTCCGCCTATAGATTTGGAAAAAGCCTTACGCCTTACTCCAATAGTAGACTCATCACTTACTATTCTTTGGAAGGAGGCCGATTACGCCCGATTATTAACTTTTCAATCTTTTACTGCTGAGGCAATTATGGGATTAATCGCGAATACGATGCTACCGGTCATTGTAGAAACTTCGTCTAACATTTATGATGATTTGATGCTCGATTCACAAATTGGGCCTTTAATATACGGGCTACCGGTTTTGCGGGATAAATGGCAGCTTTTTATGATCACTCGCCATTATTGCATTGCCGTTGATTTTAATCTCACCACACAAGACGTAGATAATGTGCGATTTGCTACACTTTCAGATAGCAGTCCTGATTTATCCAATTTGGCTATATCGGGAAACCCGAAAACAACAGTCGATTCGCTAAGTCAAGGTCTTCAGAAAATAGGTTGGAGTATATTGGCTGATACAGCGTACCTTCGCGCATCTCATACCGAGATACTGCAGACCTTGGCGGTAAAAAAACAACAGTTCTTTTTGGAACACCTTGATCAGTATACACAAGTGAGAAAAACGCTATTGTCTAGATTTCCGGCAACAGGCGTGTTACCAACTGAATACAGGCTTAAAATATCGGGAGAAGAGCTTGGTGACACTTTTTTACAAAGTATTTCTTTCCTGAATCCAACTGTCTTTTCCGTCGAAACCATTACAACTCAGCTTGCTAATTCAATCGCAGGGCAATTAAGTTGGGGTGGACGCCCTGATTATAAAGCGCTTTCATTGAAGGCTATGATGGGGTATTTACACCGGGTAAGGCCCACAGCAAACCATTATATTTGGCAGGTACAGGCCTGCGGTTATCAAACGTTGATTGAATACCAATGGGATATAAGTACCGGAAAAATTACTGATCTAAAATACTACGAAAGAATATAAATCTGTTATGTCGCATCGTATTTAATATTTCATGATCGATATCCTATTAGGGGAAAAATGCTCGGCCGAATATGATGAAATCAACATACTAAGTTATGCACCACCACTATATGAAATTCGGCAGGCTAGCGCAGGGATTGGAAATTCCATAGACCTAAATCGGTTGGCTAAAACACATGTTCTTGTCGCGTTTTCGCTAATCATTTCGTTATATAGTCAGTTGGATTAAAAATAGCAAGGGCGTCGTATACTCAAATGCGGGGCCCTTACATCTTTTTAGCGTACTGTTTGTCCGGAATTTATACAATACAGATGATTATACAGTGCGTTAAAGACAACCATTTCTTAACACTAAGCTAATATTGTCGGTTTTACTTTTGCTGATAAAAAAACAACAATGAACCGTAGATCATTATTAAAGAGTTTGGGAATTGGCACGCTGTCCAGTTTAGTCTTGGGCAAATCTGTTTTTGCCGAAACACCAAGTACCCATTTGAGTAATGGAAAAATAGCCAAGCGTTCTTTGCGTTTTGCACATTTAACAGATGTTCACATGCAACCCGAATTAGATGCGCCTAAAGGTCTGGCTAGCTGTTTACACCACGTGCAGTCGCAAGCAGATAAGCCTACTTTAATCGTTAATACGGGCGATTGTATTATGGACGCCCTAAAGCAGCCGAAAGATCGGGTTGTTACACAGTGGAATCTTTGGCACCAGATAATGAAAGATGAAAACAGTTTACCTATCGCATACTGTATTGGGAACCACGACTGCTGGGGGGCCGCTGAAAAAAACGATCCACTTTATGGTAAGAATTATGCTTTAGAAATGATGCATCTAGAAAGGCCCTATCGTAGTTTCGATCAAGCTGGATGGCATTTTGTCGTATTGGATAGTATACAAGTTAGGGCAACGGACGGGCAATGGTATGCTTGCCAGCTAGATGATGAGCAGTTTGAATGGCTAGGGCGAGACCTCGAGGCGAATAAAGATAAACATACGGTGATCTTATCGCACGCACCTATCTTATCAGCAGCGCCTTTGGTTGTTGGTCATTTAGGCAAAGTGGATACCGGTTATCAGTTGGGTGGTGGTGCTATTTTAAATGATGCAGAGCGCGTTGTCACTTTGTTCACCAAGCATCCACAGGTTAAATTAGCTTTAAGTGGACATATTCACCTTAATGATGAAGTAAAGTACCAAGGTGTTACCTATATTAGTAATGGCGCGGTAAGTGGTAATTGGTGGAAAGGTGATCGCTACGCTACAAAAAACGGATATGCCATAGTCGATTTATACGAAGATGGTACTTTTGATAATGTGTACGTTCCTTACGGCTGGAAGGTATAAATTGGCGTCCCTAAACGTATTTCGTGTTGATGTTTTTATTTGACAAAACAAAATATTAAGAATGCTGTTAACTAGATAAGGTTTAGGTTGATTATAATATGCAAAGGCCATTGCTTCCCAGGCAAGGCCTTTGTCATTTCTTCTAAACATTAGCCAGCCGACGGCTATCGATAGTCATTTAAATTTTACATGACTAATCCGTGTATTTGTTCCGTTCATTCTTAATTTTATAAAAATTCATAATTATGAAAAGCCTAAAAAAAGAAGATGTAAAACAGGAAGTTTTTGATCTATATGATGATTATGCGCACAATCGTATCACTCGGCGCGATTTTATGCAAAAGCTTTCGGTTTATGCGGTTGGTGGAGTTACCGTTACGTCGCTAATGAGTTTTCTAATGCCTGATTATCAGGATGCTATTCAGGTGCGAGCCGATGATCCAAGAATCACTTCAAGCTACATCGATTACCCATCACCCAAGGGTGGCGGTACTATAAAAGCGCTTTTAAGCATGCCTAAAAACAATGCAGAAAAATTGGGCGGTATCGTTGTAGTGCATGAGAACAGAGGGCTTAACCCACACATAGAAGATGTTGCGAGACGTGCTGCATTAGCAGGCTTTGTAAGTTTGGCTCCTGATGCCCTAAGTCCGCTCGGTGGTTATCCAGGTAATGATGATGAAGGCCGCGAATTGCAGAGTAAACGGGATAGAAATGAAATGCTCGAAGATTTTATCGCAGCCTTTAATTATCTAGAAAAGGACAAGTTCTGCAACGGTAAGGTCGGGGTAGTTGGTTTTTGTTTTGGGGGCTGGATTGCCAACATGATGGCAGTCCGAATTCCAAACTTGGCTGCGGTGGTTCCTTTTTATGGTGGCCAAGCTCCTTTGGATGAAGTGCCGCAAATAAAAGCGCCTTTGCTGTTGCATTATGCAGCACTCGATACCCGCGTAAATGAAGGATGGCCAGCTTATGAAAAAGCATTAAAGGAAAATCATAAAGATTATAAGGCTTTTATATACGAGAATGCCAATCACGGGTTTCACAATGATACCACGCCCCGGTACGACAAAGAAGCTGCGCAGTTGGCATGGAAACGTACCATCGACTTCTTTTCTCAAAAGTTAAAGTAAGGTAAAAGTTTGTAAAAGGATACCTATAAATAAAAGCGGGTATTCCAACTTCTTTCCAGAATTTAACCCTATACTTGCCGTAATGAAAAATTACGTATAGGTGGGTAAGGACAGCTTTTCAGTGGTCCTGAAGTTGATGACGAACAAATGATAACTAGATGAAAATCTTGATTGTTGAGGACGAGGAAGATCTATTGGACGCTATTACTTCTTCGTTGCTTAAAGAATACTTTTTAATTGAGTCAGCTAGCGACTATCATACGGCCATGGACAAGATCCAGATGTATGACTATGATTGTATTCTGCTGGACATTATGCTGCCCGGTGGTAGCGGACTTCAATTGTTGGAACAGCTGAAACAATCCGAAAAGTCAGAGAACGTTATCATTATTTCGGCAAAAAATTCGTTGGATGATAAACTAAAAGGACTTGAACTGGGAGCGGACGATTATTTAACTAAACCTTTTCATATTGCGGAACTCAATGCACGTATCAAAGCAGTTTTAAGAAGAAAGAAGCTGGACGGCAAACATACGATCGAAACACGAAATGTTGTGTTAGACTTAAATGAGCGACAACTTTTAGTGAATGGGGAAGCGGTTGCACTCAATCGAAAGGAGTTTGACATACTCAATTATTTTTTACTAAATACCAATCGTCTGGTTACCAAATCGGCTTTGGCTGAACATGTTTGGGGTGATAACATTGATCAGGCAGATAACCTCGACTTCATTTACTATCAAATTAAAAACCTTCGAAAAAAATTACAGCAAGCTAATGCAGCGATTGAAATCGAATCGGTTTATGGGGTCGGTTATAAAATGGTAGAGAAATGAAGCTGCTCAATAAATCACTGAAATATCTTTCCGTTTCGATTTTACTCATTGTAACCATCTGGTCAATCATTTTTTACATCAATATGCTCGATGAAATTCATGATAGCATTGACGATGGCTTGGAAAATTATAAAGTGCTGATTCTTCAAAAAGCAGATACAGACTCTGCCATATTGAAGAAAAACTATTTTGATGAAAGTAACTATGCCATTCGGGAAGTGGGGGAAAAACTTGCGATTAAAATGAAAGATCGGTATTCGGACACGCTTATGTATATGCTGGATGAAGACGATTTAGAGCCCGTGCGCATGCTTACAACTGCATTCGAACACCAAGGACATTTTTATGAGCTGAGAGTCATCAATTCAATGGTAGAAGAAGATGATTTAATTGAAGATCTTTTTTGGTCGGTGTTCTGGCTCTATGTCATTTTGGTCGTGAGTATTATTCTTATCAACAACATTGTTTTACGAAAATTATGGCAGCCTTTCTATAACTTCTTAAACCAGGTTACTAGATTCAGGTTAGGACGTAGTAGGGAGCTACCTGATATAAATACCGATGTGAAAGAATTCAGTATGCTGAAGGATGCCGTTAATACGTTGCTGCAGCATAGTATGGAAACTTACCAACAGCAAAAACAATTCATTGAAAACGCTTCGCATGAGTTACAAACACCCTTAGCGATAGCTACGAGTAAATTGGAATTACTGCTTGAGAAGGGAAATATAGAAAATGAGCAAGCGGAAAATATTGCGCAAGTACTGCAAATAATCGAACGCTTAGTTCGTCTGAACAAATCCCTATTACTTTTAACAAAAATCGAAAACAAGCAATTTTTTGATCAGCAAAATATATCCTTGAATGAAGTGATAAAACAAACCTTACTAGATTTAGAGGAGTTTGCAACATTTAAAAATATAGCAATAGAAGTATATGAAGAGGCGGATTTAACCGTGGAAATGGACCCCGCATTGGCTAATATTATTGTTTCTAACCTCATTAGGAATGCGATTTTTCATAACATGCCACACGGGCAGGTTCGTGTTGAAATAAAGACTGATGCGCTAACCGTAAGCAATACAGCGAAAAGCGGGCCACTCGAAGCTGATAAAATATTTAATCGTTTTTATAAATCGACCGACAAAAAATCGGAAGGAACCGGCCTGGGCTTAGCCATTATGAAAGCTATCTGTAATCTGTATGATTTTAATGTTTCGTATTATTTTTTTGACAGCAAACATTGCTTCGAGATTCGATTTAATAATGTAAAGTGAAAATGCCGTCTATTCTGAGACAAGAACTAGTCTCAGGATCACACCAAACAAACGCTTATACTTGCAATACCTTTTCCTTACTGTTTCTATACCCTTCGTTTACCTTTTCTTTACCTCTGACTAAACCTTTTGTTTACCCTTTCTTTACCCCCTGTTTAGGGAAAGGGTAGAACTTTAGTATGATAAACGGATGAAGAAACTAATGCATAATAGGCGAATATTACATTTATGCCTTTGCGTTTTGTATTCCAGATTTTTTCCAGAATTGACCCATTTCTTTGTATTAAATCAATAATTAAAAGAACATGGAAAAGAGTATGTTAACCGGTTTTTTCGCATTGCTGATCAATGCCGGTGTTTCGCTTGGACAGGATATCCAACCAAGCCAGGTTCCGTCCGTCGTGGTAAACAGTTTCAATAAAGCATTTCCAAAAGCTTCGGACGTAGAATGGGAGATGCAGGGCGATCTATACAAGGTTGAGTTTGAGACAGGTCTCTTGTCTGTAGATCATGATGTATGGTACGATAAAGGAGGGAAGTTGATCGAACATAAAGAAGAAATTTCCAAAAAGGATTTGCCTTCAACGGTGTTAGCAACGATCAAAAAAGACTTTAGTAAATATCGTATAGAAGATGTGAAGAAGATTACGAAAGCGCAACAAGTTGTCTATACACTTGAACTGAAAAGTGCTGCCGAAGAACTAAAGGTGGCTTTTGATACGAATGGGAAGGTGTTGAGCAGCGCGTTGGATTAACATGAAAAAGCTCCTTTTGCTTCTTTGCTTTACCGCTTTTTGTTTATCAAGCGCAACTTATGCTCAGATTAGTCCCCCTGGCTTAGGGGAAGCAAACACCGCCGGTTGGTTTGCGTTTGGATTAAGGCAAGATTTAGGTGTCTCAAAAAAATGGCAATCGATGTCTTATATCGGTTTAGGGCGTAAAAGTAATCCGGACAATTACGCCCTATTTTTTAAGCCTGCTATTCTGGTGATAAATCAGGAATTTTATCATCGGTTTCACCCGCATTGGCAATACTCAATCGCTTTGAGTTATCGGAAGCAAGAGGAGTATAACGATTTTGCTCCTTATAGACGAACAGTTGCGGGTTTTGAACGGGAGTGGAGATTGTACGGACGAATGGCCTATACAATTAAAAATGAAAGGCTAAAATTCACCACTACTTTTCGGCAAGAGCTTCGAACTTTTGCTCAACCTTTTGAAGAAGCATCTTCGGAAGATCTTCAACTTCGGTCACGTTTAAAATTACAACTTGCAATCAATTTAGATAAACACAAAATTCATAAGCTTATTGGTGGATACGAATCCTTATTTTCAACAAGCAGAAGTGCCTTGTCTGAAAGGTGGTCGAGCTTCAAATATCGGGAAAGCAGATTCACTTTTTATTATTCGATATCACCACAGGAGTTACCGTTCACCATTGATCTTGGCTATATGAACAATTTGGTGGGATCCCAGTCGCCTTTTTCTGCACACTACTTAGCACTGGATGTAATCTATAATAATCCCTTTGGTTTGCTAAGACATAAGCAGGGGAACTAAATGAGTCAATACCTTTTCGTTTTTTGTAACTTTTCGCTGATATTGTCTGTTATAGTATCTAATGAAAGTCTATAATGTTTATTTTTGAATAAAAAGTAATAGTTTGTGTCTTCCCTCTTACGCGACAACATAATAATCAGAAAGCGTTTTTCTCTACTACTACTGTGGTTGAGCATACTCTTTCCTTTTTTTCTGCTTTATCAAAACTTGCTTTTAAATACAGGAAAGGAAGTGCAGAGCGTACTCGTCCAAGAGACGCTGTTGGACGATTTGGAAATTGGGCCGGGAAAATACATCCATGCTGAAAAAGAAAAGAAGGGACTCGAAAAGTACAAGCGAATTGATGCAGAGTCGGTAGTATCGGTTAATCAAAGCATTACGACCTTTTTCCTTATCCATGGGTGCTGGCTAAAGCCTTCCTATTATACTTTTTTACACATCTATACCTTGTTCTGACGGACCATATTTCATATAACTTCTAATTGTAGGTTCCCCGACAAGCGGGGGACGAATGAACATGGAAAAGCGAGTGTAGGTTTGCTATGTCGTTAAACCTGTTCAATTTTAATTAATAGATACTGAGTTGAATCCTAAAAAAAAGTAGTAAAATGAAATGTCCGAATTGTAATGAAACTTTACTGATGTCCGAAAGATACCAGGTGGAAATAGATTATTGTCCAAAATGTCGGGGGATTTGGCTCGACAAAGGAGAGCTTGACAAAATTATCAATTACGTTGATAATGGGCAAAACGATGAGCCTTCTGAATCATATAACAGCTCAAATCAGTGGAACGACTATAAAGACAAATCCGACTATCGTGATAAGCGTTATCAACAACGACCACATAAAAAGAAATCGTTTTTAGGTGATTTATTTGACTTCGATTAATCCCTGACGCCCTATGGAATTTGAAATCCCTAATTTTGCCGATCCCGGAGTTTGGATCAGCCTGATTACTTTATGCTTTCTTGAGATTGTATTAGGTATCGATAATATCATTTTCATCTCCATTGTTGCAGGAAAGTTGCCGGAGAAATTACAGCGCAAAGCACGTAATCTTGGCTTGACCTTGGCGATGGTTTTCCGAATTGCCTTATTGCTTTGCATAAACTGGATTATCGGACTGAAGGACCCGGTTATGACCTTAAGTTTATTTGGTAAGGAGGATATCCCGCTTAGCTACAAGGATCTCATTCTGATAGCTGGTGGACTCTTTCTGATTGTGAAAAGCACCTTAGAAATCCATCATAAATTGCAAGAACAGGATGAAGACCTACACCAGAAAAAAAGTCCGGTTGGCTTCGGTGCGGTCTTAGTACAAATAGTTTTGGTTGATGCTGTTTTTTCCTTCGATTCAATTTTAACCGCAGTAGGCTTAGTTGATTACGTACTGATCATGATTATAGCGGTTATTATATCCATCGGTGTAATGATGGCTTTTGCCGGCCCTGTATTACGGATTATTAACAAACAGCCTACCTTGCAGATGCTTGCTTTAACGTTTCTGGTTGTCATAGGCGTAGTGTTAATTGCCGGAGGTTTCCATCAGGAGGTAAGTAAAAGCATTATTTATTCTTGTTTGGGTTTTTCGTTGATTGTCGAATTATTGAATATCCGACTTCGAAAAAAACGAACCATTAAACTAAACGATACGCAGTTATAAAACGGGAAAATTGATCAAAATCCCGTGAGCCTGAAATGCCGCGGGATTTTGCTTTCCTATTTTTATGACGGGAGAAAATACCAAATATCATTCAGCTGACCAAATAACGTCAGTGAACCATTTTTTACTGTCAAACAGTTGATCAATAAATTTAAACCCGGATTTATCGGCTAAGTCTTGAATCTGCTCGAAGCTGAATTTTTGTGAGATCTCCATAAAAATCGGCTCATTCTCAGCGAAGTGAAAAACCTCTTCACCTATTTGTACGGTCTGATTGTCAAGGCTGATAAGATAACTTTTGCAAGCCCCGCTTTCCGGATCATAGGTAGCGTAATGGTCAAAACGGCTTATAATAAAATTGCTATTGAGCTCGCGATTAATTCGCTCAAGTAGGTTCAGGTTAAAACGTTTTGTGATACCGCTTTTATCATTATAAGCCGCCAAGATCGTCTTGGGATTTTTCTTTATATCCATCCCCATAAGTAGGCGGTCGCCCTTTGATAAATGCTTGCGGAGTTTTTTGCAAAATTCGGTCACCCTGTCTACAGGCATATTGCCGATATTTGATCCTAAGAATAAAACAACTTTAGGCCTATTTGATAACGAGGTCGCTTTTTCCAGCATCTCAAAATACTCACCGTTCAGACCCGTCAGTTTAAGTCGAGGTAGTACTTTAGGTAAACTTTCGTTAAGATTCTCAATTACATTTGCCGATATATCAATGGGGATGTAGCGAAAATCCATCTGCTGCCCTAACAATTCTTTTAGAAGGTAGGTCGATTTTGTTGCATCACCGGCACCTAATTCAATCAGATCAAAACTATCCCGGTCACGGCTAAGTGCCGCTGCAAGCTCGACAGTCTTCTCCGAAAAAATTTCGAGTTCGGCCCGGGTAAGATAATATTCAGGGCAGTTCATGATTTCGCGGAATAGCTTGTCGCCCGCCGCATCGTAGAAATATTTAGAATCCAAGTGCTTCGGGTTCTCCCGAAGGCCTTTTATAACATCGTTATAAAAAAGTGCTGTTTTTGTATTAGCGGCTTCGAATAGGTCATCCATTAAATCTGAAATATTTTTGTTCATGCTCTTTGTCAATTATTTTGCTAACCGAATGCCCGTAAACTGCCAGCGTAGATTGGTCTGGAAAAAATTTCGATACGTGAGACGACTGTGCCCGGGCGAGGTAACCACAGAAGCTCCACGTAATACCTTTTGGTTAACCATAAATTTACCATTGTATTCACCGATCGCGCCAGGGGCCTTTTTAAATCCAGGGTAAGGTAAGTAGGCACTTTCTGTCCATTCCCAGTTTTCTCCCCAGGTAAAACTTGGCGCAGCCACCTCCCATTCAAATTCAGTAGGCAATCTTAAACCCTTCCAAGCCGCATAAGCATAAGCCTCGAAGTAACTTACATGTCGTACAGAAGCTTCTAAATCAATAGGTTCCAGACCCCGAAACGTATAATGATACCAACTATTGTCAATGAAATGCCAATAGAGGGGTGCCGTTATTTTTTCGTTTCTGACCCAGTCCCAGCCCTCGGCATGCCAATGGCGAAAATCGCTGTAACCACCATCATTTATAAATTCAAGATATTCGGCATTACTTACTAAACGGTTACTTATTTCAAATTCGTTAAGATAAGCCTTATGTCTACCAAGTTCGTTATCAAAGCAAAAGCCATCCCCTTTAAACCCAATTTCGTAAAGTCCTTCCTTAATGCGAATAAAATCATTAGTTGATGTTGATTTCAAAGTAGGTGGTTGATACGTGACATCATAGGCTGGAAATAAGGGATTGTGGCCCAATATATACTTAATGTCCGTATATAAAAGTTCCTGATGTTGTTCCTCGTGATGAATGCCCAATACAATTAGATTGCTTACTTCCGGCTCAAGAGGAGCCGAAAGTATTTTTAATATGGCTTCATCTACATGTTGGCGGTAGCGATAGATATCATCAACGGTTGGTCTGCTAAGATTACCTCTATCTGTACGGATGACCCGATTGCCGATGGTTTCGTAGTAGCTGTTAAAAACGTAATTGTAATCCGGATTAAATGGCTGATATCCCTGAACATGAGGGGTTAAAATAAAGGTCTCAAAAAACCAGGTGGTATGTCCAAGATGCCATTTAGGTGGACTCACGTCTACGATCGGTTGGACGACATAATCTTCAATCGCTAGCGGACGGCAAATATCTTCTGTTCGTTGACGAAGACTTTTATAACGAGTGTATATATCCATATGACTATTGATTTTTTAAATACTCTTTGAGATTTGATATGGTTTCAATATGAAAGGTTTCTGCCTGCTGTTTCCGCATCATGAGTGCATAGGCGTTATTAAAGCCGATAGGCTTCAGCCAGCTAATTCCGTATTTTTTTTCGAATTGGTCCTTGACATAGGCGAAGGTTTTATCTTTATCGCCACCTAATGAATCAATCGTTTGTTGAGGTGGCTTCAGAATGGCTAGGAGGCCTGTTCCTGTATATTCCGGGTAAAGATCGATCTGATCATTCACCAACGCATCGAAACAAATTTTGGTGCCGCCTAGGCCGGTTTTGGCAACTACATCATAATCCGTGAAACCTTTTATTAACTGACTGTACAGGCTGGCCAAGATGTATTGTTCACCAAAGATTTTAGAACCCAAGCGTACTGTTCCCTTCTTTTTTCCGCCTCTTTCTCTCCACAGGCCGTGTGCTTTCAGAAAGTCATGTGCCACGCGCTCAGGTGATTGATGGAGATGATCAACGCGGTAATTTAGATCGGTCATCACGCTATCGTTTATTTTTCCGACCAGCAGATTCAATGTTTTTTCGAGCGAAGGGAATTTTTCCAGCGCTTGATTTCGAACAATGGGCGCTGCATAGTAAGGTGGGAAAATACCCTTATCATCCTTTAAAACAACCAGGTCATATGCTTTTAAACGACCATCTGTCGAATAGCCGCTAATGACGTCCAATTGCTTTTCATAGGCGGCTTTATACATGACCGCATCATTGATGACCACCGTATGAATTTTTAAGCCATAGATTCTTTCAAGCCCCACATTCCCATCCTGTCGTCCCATAAATTCCGGCGTAAAGCCGGCAACGAGCTTTGTTCCGTAGGCCGTGGGAACAAAATAAAGCAGACTTAATAAAATAAGTAATACCGGCATAGCAAGGGTAGTTCGGTTAAGCGTTTTAATATTCAATTTTTGTAAACGGGAAAGTAAAAAATCAAAGAGCAAAGCGAGTAATGCGGCCGGTATAGCGCCGCCAAGTATCATGTTTGTATTGTTTAAAGAAATTCCGCCGAAGATGAACTCGCCTAAGCCGCCGGCGGCAATATAAGAAGCCAAAGTAGCCACTCCGACGTTAATGACGGTAGCCGTGCGTATACCCGCTAATATTACGGGCATTGCGAGTGGTAATTCAACCTGTAGAAGTAGTTGTTGTTTGTTAAGACCAAGCGCAATAGCGGCTTCCTTGACAGTTGGGTTAATGCCCGTAATACCCGTATAGGTATTGCGGATGATCGGAAGAAGAGCATAGAGAAATAAGGCTACAATAGCTGGTTTAGCACCTATACCAAGTACGGGAATTAGAAATCCTAGTAGGGCGATGCTTGGTATAGTTTGCAAGATACCAACAGTACCTAAAACAATTCCGGATAAATTTCGATTTCGTGCAATTAAAATACCCAGCGGTAGTCCCAACAATACCGCTATCAACAAGGAAATGAAGGTCAGGCCTATATGCTGTAAGGTTTGGACCAACAGCTTATCTGCCTGTTGCCACATAAAGTGCCAGAGCGTTTGCTGTTGTTCGTTCATGTAACGATGGTTTTTTTATAGCGGTAAATAGCTGACATTAACTGCTCAAATCCTGCTGTTTTTGCTTCTTTTTTATGGTCGACGATTTGAAGTGTTTCGGTTTTATTCTGCTGAAGGCGTTCCAGTGCATCCCATAGTGTGGATTGGGACGAAAGAGTGATATGATCATTTGTTTGGTCCGCTGTGGGTAGCCAAGGCCATAACGCTGCCAATAGAATTGTCTTGAACTCGAGTTGTAAACGTTGCTCCTGTAGAAAGCTTGTTACCAGCGAATGGGACGGTTTAAATAATAGATCCCAAGGCTTGCCTATTTGGACAACTGCTCCCTTATCCATTAAGCAGATTTGGTTACCCAGTGTAAACGCTTCTTGGACATCATGCGTAACCATAACGATGGTCTTTCTTTTTAATTCATCTAAAGCTTTAAATTCTTCCTGTATTTTTGTCCGAGTAACGTTATCCAAGGCCCCAAAAGGTTCATCCATGAGCAAAATCGGAGGATGAGCTGCCAATGCTCTGGCAATTCCTACGCGTTGTTGTTGCCCACCGCTTAATTCGTGCGGATACCGGCTTCGATAGGAGTTGGGGAGGTGTAGTTTTTCCAATAGCTCATCTACCCTCGTTTCTATCCGTTTTTTATCCCATTTCAATAAGTGTGGAACGATAGCAATGTTTTGAGCGACTGAATAGTGGGGGAACAGGCCATTATTTTGTAAAACATAACCGATATTCCGTCGCAGGTCGATCGGAGACTGGTCCTGAATGTTCTTGCCATTAATGAAAATTTGTCCTTGATCTGGTTTAATCAGGCAGTTAATCATTTTAAGCGTTGTCGTTTTACCGCAACCACTCGCACCGAGAAGGATCAAATTTTCTTCTTCCTTTATTTCCAAAGACAGCTCATTCACTGCTTTAAGGCTATTGTACGATTTACTTACCCCTTGTACTTTGATCATAAATTTTAATCTTCCAATGTCATAAAAAGATTATTTAATGATTCGGCATAAAGCGGATGTGCAAACACGCCATAGCGAATGCGGTCGTAAGTGATTTTACCTTCCATAGCCATTTGTAAGATGGTCATGATTTCGCCGCCTTGCGCTGCAAGAATAGAAGCCCCTAGTATTCGTTTACTTTTGGCATCTACAATGGCTTTCATAAAACCACGGGTATCGCCTGTTTCAACTGCGCGGGCCACACCGGTCATCGGCAGCTTCGCTACCTTTATAGTTAAGCCCTGTTTTTTCGCTTCTGTCTCACTCAGGCCGATGCGTCCGAGCTGCGGGTCGGTAAATACACAATAGGGTATCGATCGGTTAGGTGTTGTATAATTCGTGTTTTCCAAAAGATTACGATAAACAATTGTATAATCATTATATGAAATATGGGTAAATGCAGGTCCGCCCTTCACATCACCTAAGGCATAAATGCCTTTTACATTGGTTTCGAGTTTGCTGTTTACCTTTATGTATCCTTTATTGTCGAGTTTTACACCGGTGTTGTTTAGCTTAAGCGGTCCAGTCTGTGGAACACGGCCTGTAGCGACCAACACGTGACTACAACTAATTTTTTGCTTTTTTCCGTTGGTATGGATGGTCGCTACAACTTTTTCAGGTCCCTGCTTGTCGAAAAAGGTGGTTTCCGCATTGAGCAGGATGTCGATTCCTTCCGGTTTCAGTAATTTGCGCATTTCTTCGGATACATCCGGATCCTCGCGAGCCATAATTCTTGGCGATTTTTCCACAATCGTGACTTTGCTGCCAAAGCGACGGAACATTTGGCCGTACTCCAGGCCAATATAATTGCCGCCTATAATTAGCAAATGCTCAGGCACTTGATCCAATTCGAGTATGCTGGTCGAAGTAAGGAAATTAATGGCGTTGAGGCCCTCAATTTCCGGGATAAATGGGACAGCACCTGTATTCAAGAAAAATAAATCTGCCTTCAGTATCTGTTGAGACCCGGTATCGGAAGTCACACTGATCGTTTTGAAATCCGTAAAAGCGGCTTCACCAAAGATGACATCTAAGTTTTTAGTACTCTCCAATGCTTTTTGATTTCCGCTCCGTGCATTTTCGACGATTTTGTCCTTACGCTTTTTTATAATGGTCATGTCAATTTTAGCGTCTTCTACAAAAACGCCGAGCTCAGTACTTTTGTGGACATCATAAGCTGCTTTTGCAGAAGCTATCCATGTTTTAGTAGGCGTGCAACCGTCGTTCACGCAAGTTCCGCCAATCCATCGCTTCTCAATGATGGCTACTTTTTTTCCATGGTTCGCAAGTTTTTTCGCTAAGGGAACGCCCGCCTGTCCGGAGCCAATAACAATGGCATCATATTGTCTAATCTTCATATATATTGGTTTCTAGGTGTTCGAAGGTCCGCAAGCACCTTAATTCCTAACAAGAAAGCACTTAAATGGTTTGTGAATGGAGTTCACTTTTAATTTTCTCTGACACCTATCTAACACAATTTCCCTACATTTGATGTAAAGGAGGTTTCTAAAAGGTGATGATCACCTAAAAAAACGCAGATTGCTTCGTCATTCTTCCTCGCAATGACAACGATGATGGGCATTTTAGATTCTTTCCTTAAACTTGTGTTTTAATTTATTTCTTTACTATGTCGAAGCTTTTCAGTCCACTCCCGTTGAATGGAATTACCTTAAAAAATAGAATAATAGTTTCTCCGATGTGTCAATATTCCGCCGTAGACGGATTTGCCAATGATTGGCATTTAGTGCATTTGGGAAGTAGGGCTATTGGGGGTGCTTCGCTAATCATCGCTGAAGCTACCGCTGTATCGCCCGACGGCAGAATCTCACCTGACGACTTAGGTATTTGGAATGATGCCCATATTGAGAAGCTATTGCAGATTACCCAATTTATTAAAAATCAACAATCCGTGCCTGGGATTCAGTTATCCCATGCGGGGCGTAAGGCCAGCACGGCTGCGCCTTGGAAGGGTAAAGGGAAAGTTAGTGTTGAAGATGGTGGCTGGGTGCCGGTGGCCCCTTCTCCAATTGCTTTCTCCGATAATTATGCCGTACCTGTCGAATTGAATATAGAGAGGATTCGTGCCATCGTAAGTAATTTTAAGTCAGCGGCCGAGCGTGCATTGCGTGCCGGATTCGAGCTTATCGAAATACATGCGGCACATGGGTACTTGTTGCACCAATTTCTATCGCCTTTGAGTAATCACAGGCAAGATGAATATGGAGGCAGTTTCGAGAATCGCATCCGGTTGTTACTGGAAGTTATTGATGCGGTGCGAAGCGTGGCACCGAAAGAATTGCCTTTATTTGTAAGAATTTCAGCTAGTGATTGGGCGGAAGGTGGATGGGATTTGGATCAATCAATCCAGTTAGCGTCCATTCTCAAAACCAGAGGTGTCGATCTACTGGATGTATCTAGTGGCGGACTTGTTCCTTATCAAAAAATCCCTGTAGGTCCTGCTTACCAATTGCCTTTTTCTTCAAAAATAAAGAAAGAAGCGGGTATTCTCACAGCAACCGTTGGGCTGATAACCAATGCTACGCAAGCCGAAACCATTCTTGTTAATGGCGATGCCGACTTAATTGCCATGGCGCGTGAACTTTTGCGCAATCCTTATTTTCCGCTACAGGCTGCTGATGAGTTGCGGGATTCGATTGAATGGCCGATTCAGTATGAAAGGGCCAAACCGAATTAATCGCTTGTATAGTAGGGATCCCATACACAGGGCTATATTTAAAGGCTAAAGCTAATACGTTCGGTTAAAAGTATGAACCGTTGGCTTTCGGAAATGTCGCCTAGGAAATTTGCTGTTTGCATGTTGATGCATACCATTATAGCAAGATTCCGGCGACGGGCTTTTTTGAATACTTTTTTTGCGGGAAAAAGTATTTGGCGGTGTAGTTGGATTTTTGTTGCTTACTAGCTTTTACGTTGTTTATTCGTTCTTTTTAGATATAATAAAAAACCGGTGATGCTTAATAAACCAGGCGTTAAACCAATGAATACATATAATATCCGAACGGGCAGACCACCAAAACTACCGGCATGAAGGGGTAGAACCAGTGTGCGCAGTTTTTCGGAGAAATCAAGTTTATCGGATTCTTTTATAGCTTCGACCGCTCCGCTTTTGACGTCTAACGTAACGCTACTTGCCTGTCCAAAAAATGGATTATCACCCGGTAAGCTACCGCGAATGGCGAAGCCGCGACCAGGTTGAGTGGGCATATATACGGAATGGACTTTAAGCTGCGGCAATGCATGGGAAGCTTTCTTATAAAGGCTGTCAATTGAGAGGACATCTGCTCGATTGGGCGGATTTACTTGCATTTTACTGTGCCATGCACTCGAGTCAAAGGCAAAAAGATTCAGCCAAAAGCCAGTGAAAAAGATAACCGCATTAAACAACAAAGACCAAATACCGACGATACGATGCAGATCGGAACTTAGCATCCTTCTATTGTGCCATCGAATCGGTTTTTTAAAGCACAAAACTTTCCATACCTGTTTTCGATAAATCAGCACGCCGGTAAGAATAGAAATAAGCATAGTTATTCCGAGTACAGCGGTTAATAAGGTACCCGGCATACCAAAATGAAAGGAGAAATGAAATTGAAATAACCACTGCATAAAGCCGGATTGCCATTGATCATAACGTCCTTCGCGTATAATACGACCCGTATAGGGATCAATGGTCAATACAGCTAGATCGTAGGTATGGATTTTACCATCATTTAGGTATAAACGATAATTGTAAGCTTCGGTGGGAGCTGCTTGCGGATTTAACCAGGCGATGCCGCTAAGCCGAGGATATTGAGCGGTAATGCGATGATAGATCGTATCAAGCGACATTTTGGCCGCGGTTTCTTTTACTTGAAAAAGGTGCTTATTGGTATAATGGTCCAACTCTTCCATAAAAACCAATGCTGATCCGCTCAATCCCAGTAAGATTAGAAAAATACCTGTTATCAGCCCTGTTACGCCGTGCATTCTAAATACCCAGCGTAGTAATCTGTTCTTTATTGACATCACTATCGAATCAGGTAATTAATGCCTATTCTAAAATTAAAAGGATTACCCAACGAGGCCGTAACCGTACGCGAATTGCCGCCTAAAAAATAGCGTTCATTCGTAATATTGTATACATTGAATTGAATGTTATAGCGGTTACGTTCATAATTAAGCATAGCGTCAAGTACAGTGGAAGCTGGTATCAAAAAATTTTGTGCACTTACAAAACCTACCTGGTTGCTGGTGTATCTGCCACCGATACCGATACCAAGCCCCTTTGCAAAACCAGTTGATAAATTGTATTTGATCCAGGCATTGGCCATATGCTTGGGAGCATTTGCAAAGCGACTACCTTTAGCTCCTAAGGTATTATCGGATAATAGTACATGATCGTTGTACGCATATCCAAGTATCAGATTGAAATGATGAATGTTCCCTTGGGTAGTGGCCTCAAAACCTTTGCTACGTGTTCCATCGATGGCGATTTGTCTATTTGGGTTTTCATCTGTTGGCGCGGCTGCCAGAATATTGGCGTAATCGATCTGATAAGCCGCCAATGTCAATGAAAATTGATTCTCGAACCAAGACGATTTGCTGCCTATTTCAACCTGCTTGGCTGTTCTTGGCGGGAATGGCCCTCCGTTTCGTACTGAATTGGAAGTTTGTGGATTGAAGGATGTGGTGTAGCTGCCGTAAAAGGAAAGCGCATCAATAGGCGAATAGACTAATCCTACTCGCGGAATCCAGGCCGAAGCATCCGATTCGTTTCCTTGCTCATTATCACGCGCTGATAAAGGGACGCGTCTCAAGCTGTAATCATCATAGCGCAAGGATAGCAACAAAATTAAATCTTTATATTTTATCTGATCCTGCACATAAGTGCCAATTAAATGAATACGCTCTTTATTGTCGTCGTAATAATCGACTTCCGGGTTGGGGGCTGGAGGGTCAAGGCTATAATCGGGATTAAAAATGCTAATGCGTTGCGCCGGTGAATTTCGGTAGTCATTTTTATGCCAACCATAATTATTATAATCGATACCGGTTAAGATATTATGAGTTAATGGCCCTGTTTTTAAAACATAGTTGAGAAAGGCCGTTGTTTGCCAGTTAAATTGGTCGTATAGCCAGTCTTGATACGATCTACTGATCGAGTCATGCTGAATCAAACCGGTTACAATATGGTCGGTATAATCGAAACGACTTCGCACATAACGTTGCACCAAGGTAAGTCGGAGCTTATTGCCCAATTGTTGATCGTAACGCAGATTGACGGATGTGTTATGCGTTTTTCCATAGTCACTCGGGCTCTGTGCCGTTAGGTTATTCGGATAATAATCAAAATCAAAGGTACCATCAGGGCGAGTGAAAACATAAGAACCTCGGTCATATTGCTGCACGGCTTTCTCGTAGGCGTAGTTTACCTCCAGCAGCAGTTTGCCGGTGCAATTAAATTCATAAGAAAGGGAAGGAGCAATTAACAAGTTACGAACATCCTGATAGTCGCGAAAACTATTTCCTTGGTCGTACCCGACAATACTACGATAAAGCAGTTTTTTATTCTTAGTTAAGGGGCCCGTAGCATCCAAAGAAAATCGTTTAGCATTCCAGCTGCCATAAAATGCACTTAGTTCCAGCTGCGGCAGCGATAATGGCTTTTTAGTGGTAAAATTTATGGTGCCCCCCGGTGCATTATTACTGAAAAGAACCGAAGAAGGTCCCCTTAATACTTCAACCTGTTCTATATTGTAAAGTAGCGGTTGTTGACTCCATAAATATAAATTTCCCCGTATGCCGTTGAAGGTGATGATGCCTGCGTCAAAAGGATTGTAAAAAGTAAAGCCTCTTAGGCTGTAATATCCCATACCGTTATTGGCCTTTACACCTGTTAAGGTATTCGTTAAATCGTTTAGCGTAAATGCCTGCTTGTCGCGAATGACCTGTTGGCTAATCACTTGTATGGATTGCGGTGTTTGCTGCAACGAACTGGGTGTGCGCGTAACATTGGTTACACTATCAACCTGATAGCGCTTTTGTCGTGCACTGATCAATACCTCGTCGAGTTTACGCGTGGTGTTCGTATCGAAAGAAATGGTTTGTCCTTGCGTTACTGCTATAGAAAGAAGCAATAACACAAAGAGACTACTTATGAATCTCATTGTTAAAGCATAATTTAAAATCAAAAAAGAATGCATACCGAATCTTGCTAAAACGGTTGATGCCTATGTCTAAAAAAGATTTTAAATTACACCTTGGGTGGTTTCAATAAAGAAGTATGGTAATTAGTTGGCCTTCCTTGGGTATAGGCAATCAGAAAAGATTGCTTAATGTTGTAAGTAGGAATTGTATTAAGTTGAGCAAGTTGGGGCGTTTGTAAATAGATGATTTCAGCCAGCTGCTTTATCATTTCCTGCTGCTGTTCATGTTCTCTTTTTTCGAGCTCTTTCATTTTTTTCATCAAAACACATTGCCCGTTACATTGTAATTCGGGCCGATCTCGATTAATACAGAGCTCCGTCGCTATATACTGCTGATTTAATTTAAAAGATACGAATAACCAAAATCTGCCGAAAGGCTGCATTAATACAACCAGTATCAAGAAGCAAACAGTAAGTTTTGATTTCATCGTACACATGGGTGCTGCAAAGCTAAAAAAAAGTGTAATGCAAAAGAAATTCTTCTTGTTTTTCTCTATAGATAAATTAGCCTTCCTAATTTTTTACAAGGATAGCTAAGATGTTATAGAAAGAAGATAATAAAGGTCAAAAAAAATGATGCGATTGCGTAGATATTTGTTTAACTAACCAATATTAGATGGGACAAGAGCGTAATACCTCTACATTAATTGCGAATCAATTTTAATTTATGATGAAAGCATCAATCACAGCAATCACACTGGGTATGTTGGCATGCTCAATAGGTGTCACAAAGGCGCAATATCCGGTTATACCGAAAGCAATAGAAGATTCCGCAAATGCGGAGATGGCCAAATTTCAAGCCCATGAGGAGGCAGCTTGGGCTAAAGCACTTCCGGTTATCGAGAAAGAAGCGAAAAATGGGAAGCCCTATATCCCTTGGGCAAGTAAACCCGAAGATCTTCCACAGGCAAAAATACCTGCCTTTCCCGGCGCTGAAGGTGGTGGTGCGTTTTCTTTTGGGGGGCGTGGTGGTAAAGTATATGTGGTTACGAGTTTAGCAGACAACGGCCCGGGGACCTTTCGCGAAGCCTGTGAACAAGGGGGGGCACGTATTGTCGTATTTAATGTAGCTGGTATTATTCATCTGAAAAGCCCCGTTAGTATCCGAGCGCCCTATATTACCATTGCCGGGCAAACTGCCCCTGGCGACGGTATTTGTATTGCGGGTGAATCGGTATGGATTGATACGCATGATGTCGTGATTCGCTACATGCGTTTCAGACGGGGAAGTACCGATGTTAACAGACGAGACGATGCCTTGGGAGGAAATGGTATCGGGAATATTATTATTGATCATGTATCAGCGAGCTGGGGCCTCGATGAGAATATGTCAATGTATCGTCACGTATATAATAGGGGAGATAGCACGAAACAGGAAAAACTGCCAACAGTCAATGTAACTATACAGAATTCAATCTTTTCAGAAGCCTTAGACCGTTATAACCACGCTTTTGGAAGTACCATTGGCGGACTCAACAGCACGTTTATGCGAAACCTTTGGGCGTCTAACATTAGTCGGAATCCTTCTATAGGTATGTACGGTGATTTTGGCTTTGTTAATAATGTTATCTTCAATTGGTGGAATCGAAGCGCTGATGGGGGCGATCATCGTTCGCTTTTCAATTTTATTAATAACTATTACAAACCGGGGCCGATCACGCCGATTGATAAACCTATTGGGCATCGTATACTGAAGCCGGAAGGAAATAGAGATCGCGGGCATGAAAATGAATATGGAAAAGCTTATGTCTCCGGTAATATCGTGGAAGGAAATGCAACAGTAACAGCGGATAATTGGGCCGGGGGTGTACAGATTGGAAACAAGCCCAATGCGGAGCCTTACACCGCACAGATTCGTGTCGACAAACCATTCCCGATGGCTAAAGTTACCTTGATGTCCGCAAAAGAAGCTTATGACCATGTATTAAAGAACGTCGGAGCAAACTTGCCGAAACGCGATGCAGTAGATGAACGGGTCATTAAACAGGTCGCAACGGGTAAGATTATTTATAACAAAAACAGTAAAGCTGACGTAAGCAGCCCTTATGTTAAACGCCGTCTACCCGCAGACTCCTATAAAATGGGCATAATCGCTGATCCGGAACAGGTTGGTGGCTACCCTACCTACAAGGGAACTCCTTATCAGGATGCAGATCAAGACGGTATGCCGGACGAGTGGGAAACTGCACATGGTTTGAATCCAAAAGATGCAGGCGATGCGAGCTTGGATCGGGACGGTGATGGATATACCAATATTGAAGAATTTATAAATAGTGTGGTTCCTAAAATATTATAAGAAACGATAATAGAAGGTTTGAACATGATGTAGAGCTCTACCTCCCGTTCCTTAAATTAACTAGGGACGGGAGGTGGTACGATGCATGTTTAACGACCGGGAGATCGATTAACCCTTCAGCAAGGCTAAACGTTCCTCCTCTAGGTCAAGGTAATAGAGATGTTTCCGCACAATCTCCTCGTCAAGATTTTGTTCTTTATTACTATGTATTAGCAGCCAGGTCCGTTGTTCTTGTATAATCGCTAAATAAATCTCTTTATGTCGGCCGCTTATATTTTCTTCCGGAGCATCTGTACGGGTCTTATGTTCCCATTTGTAAACGAGTTGCTTTAACATTCCATCACTTTCCAAATGATCTTTATAGGAGGTTTGTAGATGTCGCAGAGCCTGCGTTGCCAATTGCCGTTTAATCCATTTGTCGGCTTCCTCCTCCGGTAAGGTGTCGCCAAAGTTAGGAAAGCCTATCTTCTTAATTAAATAGGGAAGGGTTAATCCTTGCACCAGCAAGGTTACGAGAATGACTACAAACGTAATAAATAAGATAAGATTGCGTTGCGGAAATATTGTTCCATTATCAAGCTGCACCGGAATCGATAAGGCAGCAGCAAGTGATACTACACCCCGCATACCCGACCAACCGAGTAAAAAAGGCGTTCTTGCTCCAGGGTTTCTTTTGTCGGCTACGGTGATAAAGTTTCGGGCGATTAACGTAACGAGCACGGCTCCATAAGCTGCAAGTATCCGGCCGATAATAAGCACAGCACTTATTAGTAAGCCATAGCCTATAGCGGATGATAAGCTCATACCACCTAGCTCGGCAGTGATTTCGGGCAATTCCAAACCAATTAGCATAAATACCAGGCCATTTAGCACAAACACCAAGCTTTGCCATACGTTGAAACCTCTTAGTCGCGATTGGCTACTTAAAAAATTATGGCGCTTATTGGCTAATAACAGACCACCGCAAACTACCGCCAACACGCCTGAACAATGGGCTTCCTCTGCTGCAATATACATCACGTAGGGTGTTACAATGGTCAGTACAATATCGATCTGTGGATCGGTGGGTAGTAACTTATGAGCCTTCATAAAAATCCACCCAATGGCCAGGCCTATTCCTACGCCGCCAGTAACCATCCATCCAAAACTGAGCGCCGCTTCATGCCACACAAATTGCCCGGTAGCAACCGCAACGAGAGCAAATCGGAAGATGATCAACGAAGAGGCGTCGTTCATTAAACTTTCGCCCTCCAGAATGGAAACCATTCTACGTGGTACTTTTACAAATTTTAGGATTGCAGTGGCGCTAACTGCATCCGGTGGCGAAACAATACCACCTAGGACAAAACCTAGCGCCAGCGAGAATCCGGGTATAAAATGATTGGCTACCAAGGCTACCGAGAGGGCTGTTAGAAATACTACGACAAAAGCAAAGCTTACGATAATGCGCCGCCACCGCCAAAGTTCTTTCCAGGAAGTTGCCCATGCGGCTTCGTACAACAAAGGGGGAAGGAAAATCACAAAGATAAGCTCGGGCTCTATATGGACACGAGGTAGACCCGGAATAAAACTGATAAGCAGGCCGGCAATAACTAGTACAATTGGATAAGCAATACGCAATTTTTTTGCAAGCATGATCAGAAGCAAGATCACAATCAGTAAGCCTATGTAGAAAGGAAAGTGGTCGAACATCTTAAGGTTTTTTGGAGTACAAATATAGGATCAAATTTAATGCTAAATTAGCCGTACGGAGCATGCTCACCTGCTATTTATTTGGATACCGGATGGACGTGATCGTTATCTTTTTGTAAGGGCCATTTTAATGCCCATTAAAAGATACACACAGCCCGTTATTTTGTTGAGCCAGCTACTCAGTTTCAAATTTTTCTTTAATTTGGCAGAGAACAGTGAAGAACAATAAGCAATAAGTGAAAGCCAAATACTACCCAATAGCGCGAAACTTGCGCCAAGGGCTATAAAAGGACTAGGATCATCCATATACGCTTTGTTAATAAATTGGGGAAAAAAGGAAAGGAAGAACAATGCTACTTTTGGGTTGAGAATATTGGTAATAAAACCGGCATAAAAGTTCTGAAAGCCACTTTTACCTTTGGTTATTTCTATATCAAATTGCAATTCCTTTTTTGAGCGAAGTGAGGAAAGCCCAAGAAAGATTAAATACAGTGCACCTACGTATTTAACAACAGAGAACGCCATGGCCGACTGTGCAATAATCATGGAAAGGCCAAGCGAGGCAAACAAAGTGTGTGCTAATATTCCACAAGTAATACCTAACATCGAATGCACACCCGCCGCTCTTCCCTCCGCAATGGATTTGTTTAACACAAACACGGTGTCAATCCCGGGTGTCATAACAAAGATTATTGTGGTTGCTAAAAACAGGATATAATTTTCAATTCCAGCCATAAAAAGAATAATGATTACGAATATAACATTCATTTTTTAAAACGTACGCGATAAGTATTCTGTCGCTGATACTCGGTAGATTTCTTCTTGTAAACAAAAAAATAAAGCTAGCAAAACAAAAAAGCAAAATATGCGTTTATATTATAAGGTTTAGGTTGATTATAACATACAGAGGCCCATGCTACCCAAAGCAGGGCTTTTGTTGTTTTTGGCTATTTAAAAGAAAACCTATATTTTTAAGTAGATGGTTAAAAAATTAAGATGCCAAGCTGGAAAAGACGATGCATAAATTTGTTGCTGAAATAAATATCATTGGTATTAATCCTTTTGTATTTGTGCCTGAAAAAATCTTACAAGATATTTTTAAAGAAGCAGGAAAGGAAAAGGGAAAAATTCCGATTCGAGGATCGATAAATGGGAATCCTTATAAACAAACATTAGTGAAGTATCAGGGGGACTGGCGTCTGTACGTTAACACATTGATGCTTAAAAACTCTCCGAAAAGAATAGGAGAGGTCGTTGAATTGACGCTTGAATTCGACCCCGGTGATCGAACGATTAAACCCCACCAAAAGTTAGTGGCCGCACTTGGCGAAAACCAAGATGCCAAAGATGTCTTTGATAAACTAAGTCCGTCGCTACAGAATGAAATTATTCGATACATTGCCAATTTAAAAACGGAAACAAGCATCGATAAAAATGTAATAAGAGCGATCGACTTTTTGCTGGGAAAAAGTCGGTTTATCGGACGAGATAAGCCCTGAATTAGGGTCCGTTATGAATAGGTTAACTGCCATCGTCAGCTCAGTTGCATATTTCAATGCGCATTTTTGAGCCGGTTTGACTTTGATTGGTGTTCATATCTCAATATCTATTGTTATTTGTTCGCGCCAGACAATTAAGACGAAGTGGTCGTGTGTCAAAGGTACCTAATTGAATTAGAAGCAAGGCAAATTTGACACTTTCCTTGAGGATACCATCTAACAAAAGAATGGAATAAACGATTACAAATCGTTCTGCGCCTTTTTTATGATTTTATTAAGTTCTATTCCCTTTCCAAGTACTCCTTTGAAGAGATCACCAGTCTCTTTCAACCGATCATAAGCATTGTGAATAGTAAAGTCGCTCATTTTTAAACCACGTTTCACTTCGTCCCAGGCAAGTGGCATCGAGACGGTTGCTCCCGGCTTTGGTCGTAGGGAGTAGGGGCCAGCTATAGTAGCTCCGGGCCGGTTTTGCAAGAAGTCTAGATACATCTTTCCTTTTCGATCACTTACTTTTCGTTTTAAGGATGTGAAATCGGGTAGTTGCTCGTGTACCAGACTGACGATGACCTTTGCAAAAAGCTGCGATTGCTCATAAGAGTATTTCGCTCCCAATGGGATGTAAATATGAATACCGGTGGACCCTGATGTTTTAGGATAGCTCGGTACGCCTAAAGCGTCCAATACCTTCCTCACTTCCTGAGCGGCTTCGATGACCTGCTCGAAGGTGTTTTTATCAGGATCCAGATCGATCACGCAATAATCCGGATTATCGGGCGACTGCACTCTGCTAAACCAAGGATTCATCTCAATACAGCCTAATGACGCCATCCATAGCAAGGTTGCTTCATCGTCGCCAACCAGGTATTCTTTATGTTCACCCTCGCTGGTGGTGTATGGGTAAGTTTTGCTTACCCATTCCGGCACTTTTCCCTTCACATCTTTTTGATAAAAGCTTGGACCTTTAATGCCATTTGGGAAGCGGTTCAGAGACATCGGACGATCTTTCAAGTAGGGTAAGATAAATTCGGCTATTCTATAATAATAGTTGAACATGTCTCGTTTGGTAATGCCGTCATCCGGCCAATAGACCTTGCTGAGATGCGTAAATTTCAATTCTTTACCATTAACTTTACGTGTTTGCGTCTCTTCACGTGGGTTCAAGAGGGTACGCCTTTCGGTTTTAGCGGGCTTGATCGCATGTTTAGTCCCCTTGTCTTCTTCTTCCACCTCGGCCACGGTGGATTCTGTGTCAGCCGCTTTCTCCAATACGACATCATCGGCTTCTTTGTCCTCCCGCATACCTTTGAAAGATGCCTGCCGGAAAATTCCTTCGCTGGTAACTTCGGCGTAGTTCACTTCGCATACTAGTTCCGGTTTCAGCCATGTAGGTTTTGCGCCGAGTCGTTGTGGACGAAAACGGGATGGCTTGTCCACGTCAGGTTCTACATCGAAGGGACTTCTGTCGGTAATCAGCGGTTTGAATAGCTTCATCATTTCCTTCTGCTTGCTGTCCGAAAAACCGGTGCCCACTTTACCCGCATATCGAAGTTTCTTTCCGTCATACACCCCCATGACGAGGGCACTGAACGCTTTGGACGTTCCCTCATTACGCGTAAACCCAGCGATCACTACTTCTTGTCGCCGTTGCACTTTGATCTTAAGCCACTCTTTCGATCGAAGGTCAGAGGTGTACTTACTATCAGCTTTTTTTGCTATAATACCTTCAAGCCCGACCTGCTCTGCCGCGTCAAAAAAGTCGATCCCCCTTGCGGCGAAAACCTTACTTTGGCGGATACGGTCATCATCAGTAGGTAATATGTCCTGAAGGATTGCCTGCCGTTCTACCAATGGCAATCCCATCAGGTTTTTGCCCTCATACCATAAAATGTCAAAAACGTAATAAACCAAGTTGCCATCGGCTTCGCTTCGCCAATTCTGTAAGGCCCCAAAGTCGGACAGCCCTTTTTCATCTAGCACAACAATTTCTCCATCAATTACGGCATTGATACGCCATCCTTTCAAAAGGTCGACAAGCGGATAGTATTTATCGAAAGGAATATTATTCCGAGAAATTAGTTTAACATCTGTCTTACTGACCTTGGCAATGGCACGATAACCATCCCATTTTACTTCGTATAGCCAATCCGGATCATCAAAAGGTTCGTCAATAAGGGTAGCCTTCATCGGTTTGATTGATTTCGGAATAGTGGATTCCGGTGCTTTTTTTAGCAAGCTGGGTACATCCATCTTCTGCGGCTCTCCGGCTTCATTTACATCATCCGCCAAGTGTTCATCAGCATTTTTGCTTTTTTTTGCTTGTGTGGTCTTTCTAGACTTTTCAACGGTTTTCTCACGGCCGTTTTGCCATACCTTATTGCTGCTTTTTTCAATCTCTTCCAATGCTTTGTCAGAAAGCACCGACTTGTCTTTTTTAGTGATATCAGATTTACTGGCAAATTCGTCTTTATGTTTGATAAGGAGCCAGCCGTTTTCACCCATCCCTGGTGTTTTTACCAGCGCATATTCGCCTTTTAGTTTATGTCCATGTAGCCGGATTTTGAGTGACCCTTTATGAAGCTGCTCCAATAAATGTTTTTCTTGTGCCTTCTTACTCTTCAGTCCTTCTATTGGTTCATAGGTGCCTTCGTCCCAAACAATTACCGTACCGCCGCCATATTGTCCTTTAGGGATAATCCCCTCAAACTGCCGATAGTCCATGGGATGATCTTCCACCATCATCGCCAAACGCTTGTTCTGCGGATCAGTGGATGGGCCTTTAGGCACAGCCCAGCTTTTCAGCACCCCATCCATTTCTAAGCGAAAGTCGTAATGTAATCGCGATGCTTTGTGTTTTTGCACCACAAAAGTGAGTTGTTTCCGGTTCGGACTCTTACCTGACTTCGGTTCACTGGTCTTTTTAAAATCTCGTTTGTTACGGTATTGATCAAGCGGCATAGCTAACCTAGCCCTAAAGGGCCCTCCATTTTTACTGAAAAATATTGATTCTTCGTCCTTTCAACATGTTTTTGATTCCTTCTATCACTCGTTTCATTGCCTGGCCAGCCTCTGTAGCGCCATCGCATCCCTTGCATGTTTTTTATTAACAAAAGAAACATCGATCAGTTTTATATCCTGTATTTAATCCGCAAGAACACTGGCATAACAACCAAGTTTACATTGACAAGGCTAGGTCGATTCGCTATTTTAGCAATGTACTGCGAATTTCGGCTTCCTAGTTGTTTATTGACCTCAATTTTATATTCCTGAACCATCCATCAGAAGAATTTCCGGTCCAAAAGCCCACCCATCCGGTATCAGTTTTACTAAGTCTATCCACAGATAGTGTTGGCACGTTACTGTCATTAATATAAACATCAACCGTTGATTCTTTAACGTGTATCCGAACATGGAACCAGTCATCTGGTTTGATATCCATATTCAACGCTGCTTCATATTTTCCGGGACTGTCACTGCGGAGCTTATTCCATGTATAGGTAGGATGAGCAATGTATTGGACACTGTGCGATTTCCGTTCCTGATTTTCGAAATTAAAAGGACGAAAATAGACTGCCTCAAAGGTTTGATCATTACTTCCATGGAAGGCGATACCTACAAAGCTTCGCTGCGGGGTATTACTTCCTTTTATGTCAGCTTCTATGATCCCTTGCCGAAAGTTTACACCATTTATCCTTAAATAACCATCACCCTCTTTTGCTGTCAGATAAATATCGTTCCTTTCAAAAGTAACCGTTCGATTTATCGCCACTGACCGGGTTTGTATTACTTTAGCATCCAGCGTGATCGAATCCTGTGCATAGGCTATGGATAAGCCGAAAATGCTCATAAAAAGCGCGATAAGCTTGGTTACCTCCTTTTTGTTTTCTAAAATTGTTTTCATGCGATTTAAATGATTAGAGACGTATAACTGGGTTAACTTATTGAACAAATGAAAAAAATTCAGTCGGATCTAACAAATTCAATGCAGTTCAAAATCGTTCAATTGCGTTCCAAGCCCAGCCAATTTTTCGGATTTTCTCTCGGGTTGTAAATCAACCTTCATCGTCTTTAATCAACTTTTAGGATGTTTTCTAGGAAATTTCATACATTGAATGTGCTTATTCGAATAGTTTAGTCATTCATTAGCAGGCACTTTGTAGAAATTGGGCGGAATCGTCTAAGCTATTAGTCGATTTCTGAAACCATTTGATGAAGCGAACTGTTCTATCAGCAGATATCATTTTATGAATAGAAACCCATGAAAAAAGGCCTTGTCAGGAAATTTCCAATAATCATCATCCCATTCATGGCAATGAACATCATCGCATTTTTGTCCTGTAGTAATCAGCAAAAACGAATGAGTAGCGAAGACATGGTGAATGCCCATACCACAAATAGTGATGAGCTAGAAGTTCCTTATGTATTAGCTGAAAACTATTTTGTCCGAAACGATTTTGATGAAACCAGTTTATCAACACCTAAAATATCAAGTCGTGAAGAGTTTGATAAAATTTTTGGAATGGCCACAGTTATGGGGGATCAGGGGAAACCGACCCCGATTGATTTTACAAAGCAATTTGCTATTGCCGTTATTTCACCTGCAGATGAACTGGCCGTGAAGATGAAGGCGGTCTCCCTGCAAAAAAAGGAAGGTCATCTCCTCCTGCGTTATAAACAAGATATTGGTGCTAAACTAAGCATGAAGATACAGCCATTTTTATTATTGGTCGTTGATAAAAAGTTTGACGGGCAAGTCGCGGTAGAAGAGGAAAAGTGATCATTGCATTTTTATATATTCCCTAATCCCAAGAGCGTCCTCGGGACTAGGGAATACGTATTTTTACCACTTATTTATTGTAATCCGGATAGGGGGCGCCCTTACCGGTTTCGCAAAGGCGCTTCAGACTTCTGAAGAAAAGCGCCCAATCATAACTGCAAGAGGCAAACTCGGGCGTGTAGTCTTTCCATCCATCGTGATGGAAGAACAGTATACATCCTTTTTTATGCGGTTCGAGCTCAAAAGTAAGCCTTGTGCCTATCCATTCTTCATAAGCGCTAACACAAAGCCATTTTATCTTACTGTAGGGTTTAAGCTGCTCTACTTTCATTTCTTTGAAATAGTCAGGACCGAAAGAAAAGCGTAAGATACTTCCAATGGTTGGTTTTGCCAGGGTATCCGGCGTCCACCACCCCGCTAAACCTTCTTGGGTAGTTAGGGCCTCAAAAACTTTTTCAACAGGTGCTTCAATAAGCAATCGATGACGAATGCTTTTGTTTCTTGTTGTGTCGCTGTTATCCGGCGACTCTTTCTCCAAATCTTCGGTTTCATCATCTTTGGGTGTCGCACTCCCTTTTCCGGTTAAGATTAAATCCTTTAAGCTGTTCTGGATGTAATGTGTCCATGCGTCGTGGCAAATTTGGAAGCACTCATAGGCCGGAACCAAGCCCTGATGTGTAAATCTCAAAGTTGTTTTACCGTCTTTTTCGGATAACTCAAAAATCACATAGGTATCTTTCCATTCCGTTTTTTCTTGCGCGAACTTGAAATAATTATCAAGCACATGCCAAACTACTTTTTCATTCGGCACCATTTCAGTGATTTTCATTTTCGCCCGGTGCACATCTTGATAATGGTAAGAAAATTCACTATGGAGCTTGTCTGTATCGCCGTCAATATTTTCTGACCACCAACCACGAACGTTGTTAACCGCCTTAAAAACTTCCTGTGGTTTCGCGTTGACCACCAGCGTGGTGCTAAAACTCTTATTTTCACTTTTCATTTTATTTTGATTTTATTCTTTTTCGTACTGTCTTAAGTCAAAGTTAGCGATCCAAGTACATCAACCGGGGGTGTCAAATAGACTTTATGGCGGGTTGATTTGGACATATGAATTGGTTAACTTTGCATATAACCGTCGTAAATCCGAAGCAGATGAAACACCTTACCATATTAGTACCCAATATACAAACGGCCAACAGTACCATCGCTTGCATTGTTGGCGCGTACCAAATTTTTACCGGTGCCAACAGCTATTGGGAGAAAAAAGGGAATAAACCATTATTTAAAATCGAGACGGCGGGCGTAGCAGAAGAATCTGCATTTATCAATGGACTGCTGACTATAAAGCCACAGATCAATATATCGGCGTTAAAGAAGACCGATCTTGTGTTAATTCCTTCTTTAAACCCTGAATTCAAACAAGCAATGGAAGATAATATGGTGTTGATAAACTGGTTTCGCGAGCAATATAAAAATGGCGCAGAAGTGGCTAGTATGTGCACGGGTGCGTTTATGTTAGCCTCCTCGGGATTACTGGATAAAAGGAGTTGTTCTATTCATTGGAATTCAGCAGACAATTTTAGGTCCTTATTTCCGGAAGTACAGTTAAAAACCGAAAAATTAATTACGGATGAAAACGGTATTTACACTAATGGGGGTGGTTACTCATTTCTGAATCTACTTTTGTATTTGGTTGAGAAGTATTTTGATCGGGAAACGGCCATTTATTGTTCCAAAATCTTTCAAGTAGAGATTGACCGTCAAACGCAATCTGCTTTCACGATATTCACCGGACAAAAGTCGCATGGCGATGAAGTTATAATAAAAGCGCAGCAATATATAGAAGATAATTTCAATGAGAAAATTTCCGTAGAAGATCTTTCGAGAAAACTTGCTATAGGTAGGCGAAATTTTGACCGGCGATTTATAAAAGCGACCGGTAATACGCCTATTGAATATTTGCAGCGGGTAAAGATCGAATCGGCCAAAAAAGCGTTTGAAACAACGCGTAAGACCATCAATGAAGTGATGTACGAAGTAGGTTATTCAGATGTAAAAGCTTTCCGTGAAGTTTTTAGAAAGATAACGGGACTATCGCCTTTAGACTATAAAAATAAGTACAATAAAGATGCCGACAGCATGTTGTCGGATTAAATACTTGGTTCACGTCTTTAATAAAGATACGTTTATTATGTATCTTGCGCATACAAAAAGACAGTATTACGATTTAGACGGTTCATGATGAATGGGGGCTAAAGCGCTTATTGCAGGTCCCTCAATCACCTCCCCATCTGTCGTAAAGCGACTGCCATGGCAGGGGCAATCCCAAGACTGTTCACCACTATTCCAATGGACAATACAGCCCATATGGGGGCAGACCGCTGAGACAATGAATAGGTCTCCTGTTCGATTTCGGGATACGGCACATTTTTGCCCATTAATCTCCATAATCTTACCTTCCGTTGGCTTTATTTCGGAGAAGTGGTCCACATTTTCTTTAAATAAATAATCTTTAATTAACTCATAGGTAACAGAAGCGTTGGCTTTTATATAATTGGCGGCCGACGCAATGGGCGTAATGCGCGAAGCATCATACAGCTTATTCCATGGGTTAGGATTGCCGATGATTTCAGCACTGATAATGATAGCAGCGAGGGTCCCATAAACTAAGCCATCGGCCGAGAAGCCCGTAGCGATATAGGTTTTCTTACTACCGGAGCTCTTGCCAATGTACGGGATACCATCCGCCGGCTTATATTGTTGAGCGGCCCAACTGTAAACAACGGAATTAACATTAAAACGTTCGCGGAGGAAATTCTCTAGATTCCGGAAGCGCGACTCGTTGTGTTCCTCTGTACCAACCTTATGCTTCTCTCCCAATACCATCAGCACTTTGCCATGGGCCGTATCGTAGGTTCGTATAGAATAATGCTGTTTCGATATCATATCCCAATAAGTTCCATTAGGAGGGTAGTTGTCATTTAGTGTGGCTGCAACGGCATACTCCCTGTAAGGCTCCATAGAAGAATGGACGAAATAGAGGCCTTTGGGTGTGTGTGTTGCCATAATTACTTCTGTTGCCGTTATCTTACCTCGATCAGTTATGACGATACAGGGTTCACCTTCTTCATAACTCATCATTTTGGTGTGTTCAAAGATTAAACAAGAATCTGACTGAATATGTTGAGCTAGTGCAACCGTATATTGCAAAGGGTTAAATTGAGCTTGATTGGCGATGCTGAAACCGACACTTGGCTTTATATCAAATGGAATAAAATCCGATGTTGTTAGTCCAGCTCTTTCCACTGCTTCTCTTTCTTTTTGGATGTAAGAGGCACTTTCCCCTTGTTCGGAGAATAAACACCAAGGGACATGTACAAAGCCGCAATTGATATTGAACTCCTGTATAAGCGCTTCGATAAAATCAACGGCAGCTGCCCGCGACTCAACAATTTGCTTCGCATGCTCCTTCCCCCATTTTTTTTCAATGGTATGCAGTCCTTCACTACCCGGTATGGCATAAAGATTCCCGGTAGAAAATCCTGTGGAGCCTTCGCCAATAGCACGGGCTTCTAGTACGGTTACTTTTTTTCCTTGCTTTGCCAATAAATAGGCAGCGGTAATACCCGTAATTCCGCCGCCAATGATTGCAACGTCTACGGTAAGGTCCTGATCGAGAATAGGAAAGGAGCCTTGCTTCGAGTTATCTTTCCATACAGAAGTTATGTTTACCATAATCAGCAGATTTATCTTTTAAAAGCAACACAAGGCCCCCTTCATTTGTTTCAAAAGAAAGTGGGAAGGATCATACACTTAAAAATGCTTTGTACCTCGTAAGGAAAAAACGGATAGAAAAAAATGAAGTAAGAAAAATGTTTTATTTTTAAAGAAATTAAAAGAATGAAGAATATTATTGCTAAAGAAATTCTCGACTACAACAGTTTTCTTAAAGGTGAAGACCAAGCTATCTGTGAATTACTTGCCAAAGAAATCAGTAGCAACTTACCTGAAGCGGAGAATAAGATATGGCACCGTCATCCCGTTTGGTTTTTGGAAGGCAATCCTATTGCCGGCTATAATAAACTCAAAGCCGGTGTGCGACTCATGTTTTGGAGCGGGGCCGATTTCGGAGAAGAGGGGTTAAATCAACGAGGAGGTAAATTCAGAGACGCCTCTATCTTCTATCATTCAGTTGATGAAATTGATACAGACGATTTGCAACGCTGGCTCGCAAAATCAAGAGCCATTCAATGGGATTATAAAAATATTGTAAAACGTAAAGGCAAACTGGAAAGGCTAAAATGAAACATACAATACTTCATAGCTTCTTGCCGCAGCCTGTCCTAGTGTAATTCTTTTGAACCCGGAGGTTAGAGAATGTAAAAAGATTCCGGATTCAGCGGCGCCGGTGTTTTACTTTCTTTCAGTAAATTACAGGTATTAATATGGATGGTTCGTGCAACGGCAGTAACCGGTGTATCCGTTGGACGATTATCAAAAGGATCCTGGAGATGAGTGGCTGTTCTTTCGAGCAGTAGAAAACATCCGGATATGACCACCAGTAGCGGTATTTCATATATACTATCAATTTCACCCAGCGAAATGGATAAAGTAACTACAAAAACGTAAATCATAAAATGCAGAAACAAGCGATAAGTAACCGGGAAGACCGTGTTTTTTATACGCTCTGCCATGCCCATCGCATCCGAGAACTTAACTAAAGTTGTGTTTAATTGAACATGATAGAATTCGGTTAAATGTCCATCTTTCTTTAAACTCGCAATTTGTAACGCATTCATTTGCAACAGCGCTAGCGGTTTGTTACTATGGTTATCCATTTCTCGCATATCCTCTGTATTGATTAGATCCTCTATGTTTTTTTTCGGATCCAAACCCCGTAAATTCTGCCCTAAACTATAGCACCATGCAACATGCCGAAGCGCTATCTGCCGGATAATGGCTTGCTTTTCTTCGCTTACGAAGGATTGTAATTGAAGAACCAAACTTCGACTGTCGTTAACAATCGCGCCCCAAATTTTCCGGGCTTCCCACCAGCGGTCGTACGATTGGTTTAGATTAAAAGATAGTAGAACCGAAATCGCGGTGCCTATAAAGGCCGGTATAGCTATCGGCATTTGAGGAATGAAATCAATGAAATAAATAGCAATAGATTTCACAATCAGGCCGATGATAATAACATATACTATTTGTACGCGAATTTTTCTAAATATATATGCAATTGGAATCTTGGTATTCGTCAGCATTTTTCCGTTCTTATTATTTTGCCATAATCTGTTGCATAATAGGTGTTTTTCATTAAAATGGCATTAGAAAGGGACGGTTTCTGCAACACAATCTTCGGTTCAAAAGGTCTGTATGTAGGGGCCTCTTTCGGGGTATATTCGCCACATATCCACGGTATATCCACGGTATATTCGCCTTTAGGGTAGCAAACGTGAGCTTTTAGCGGTAAAGTAGCGAGTAGGTAGCGGTTAAAGAGAGGGTGAAGCAAAGAGCGCCGAACCGTAGCCCGGCACTCAAACCAAACACCATATTATATCGATTGTGGAAATACATCTTCCCATGATGTGTCTTGCCAATTTTGCGCTTCGGCATCTGTGAGCAGGCAACCTTCGATTTCTTTCAAACATTTTTCCTTATTAAGGTACTGGCCAATAAATACCAGCTCGTTCTGACGATCTCCCCACCTTATATTCCATCTCTTCTCAATTTCTCCTTTGTATTCATGATAGGCTGCGTATCGAATTCTTTCTTCATAGGGCATGCTGCACCACCAGTGGCCCGCACTTTCTATGCGAAGGCTGCCGCCGGCCTGACTGAAGTTAATCGCTTTGTCAGGTCTGGAAGCCAGCCAAAACAGTCCTTTAGCCCGGATGATCGAATTGGGGTAGTCTTGATTAAGATAGTTATACCATCTCATCGGATGAAAAGGCTTCGGCGATCTGAACACGAAGGAAGAAATGCCATATTCTTCCGTTTCCGGTATGTGTTCATCTTCCAGTTCTTTCTTCCAGCCAGCCGCATTTGAAGCTTCTTCAAAATTAAAGAGACCGGTATTTATAATAGTCGCCGGATCGACCCTGCCAAAAGCGGATCGAATGATGCGTGCATCGGGATTTAGTTGTTTGATTGCCGCTTCCAATGTACCTATTGTATTTTCTGAGACAAGATCCGTCTTGTTGAGGATGATGACGTTTGCGAATTCTAATTGATCTGTAAGTAGATTAACAATGGCACGGCTGTCATATACGTCGTCAGTGAGCGAGCGGTCAAGCAGTGTTTCCTGTGTGCTAAAATCCTGAAAGAAATTAAAACAGTCTACTACGGTTACCATGGTATCAATGTAACTGAACGAGCTGAGGTCGATACCTTGCTGTTGATCTACATAGCTCCAGGTTTGCGCTACGGGTATCGGCTCCGAAATACCTGTACTCTCGATAAGTAAATAATCGAATCGATTCTCTCTGGCAAGCTTTTCCACTTCGACAACCAAATCTTCCCGCAGTGTACAACAGATACAGCCGTTGCTCATCTCCACGAGTTTTTCCTCCGTTCGTGATAGTACATTTTCGCGACTTACCATTTGAGCATCGATATTGACTTCGCTCATATCGTTCACAATCACAGCAACTTTTAGGTTCTCCTTGTTGTGCAATACATGATTTAACAGGGTCGTTTTTCCGGCACCTAGGAAGCCGCTTAATACCGTTACAGGAAGTTTTTTTATTGCCATATCTAATTGTTCTTTACGTGTCCCAATTTGGGGTATACGCTTTGTTTAAAGGGTTACCGTTGTTTTTCGACTATTTCGAGCCAGGATACAATTTTTCGATAATGATCAAGACCATATAACCGGATAAATTCAATGGTTTCGGGATGCTTGTCTTGTTTGTAAATAGCCAACCGTCTTTTGGCAAAATCGGCGCAAAGAGGTATGCCGCACATTTTAGTGATACAGTAATGCCAGGCTTCGAAATCTTGTGGTATCATTTTGATGCAATTAAGTTGCAAATGTAAATACTGTTTTGTTATTTTGCAACTTAATTGCATTTGTTAATTATTAAATAATGAAAGTCATGAAAGTAACGTTACTGGGAAAAATGGACAGGGTTGGTATGACGGCTTCCGCTTTATGTGCTATCCACTGTGCATTGATGCCATTTGTAATAACCTTGCTGCCTCTAGTTGGGCTCGAATTTCTGTCCAATCCCTGGGTGGAAGTTGCTGTAATTGCTTTATCGGTGCTTGTCGGTATGGCTTCGTTGATTCCTTCTTATCTCAAGTATCACCGTAAGATGTTACCGCTTTTGATGTTAACCATAGGCTTTATACTGATTTTTGGAGCCCACTTACTTGGTTTTCACGAAATGGAACCGGTCCTTGTGCCCTTAGGAGGGTTCACCATCGCGGGTGCCCATTTTTTAAATTGGAAATTCAACAAGCCTTATCATTGCGCTGCTTGCATCGCCGAAAATAAAAATGAATCTAGATGAGTGTGCTTATATCTTATAGCGATCTCGAGGTGCGGTATAAGAATGGCATTGGTTTATCATTTCCGGGATTTGAAGTCGACAAAGGGACGCATTGCTTGATTCTTGGAGATTCGGGCACTGGAAAAACCACCTTGCTGCATGTCTTATGTGGTCTTATGAAGCCGTCGTCGGGCATTGTAACCGTAGCAGGTGTCGATATTTATGGATTATCTCCGAAGCGAATGGACCAATTCCGCGGACAGCATGTTGGGCTGATTTTTCAACAGGCCCATCTTATCAAAAGCCTAACGGTCCTTGAAAATCTCAAAATGGCGCGTTGGCTGTCCGGATTAGCAGAAAACACGAGTGAGTTATCTGCGATATTGGAGAGATTAAATATGGGCGACAAAATTAAAAGTTATCCCCATGAGCTAAGTCAGGGACAACTACAGCGTGCTGCTATTGCTAGGGCTCTCGTGAACCGACCTCGGCTGCTGATAGCCGACGAACCCACTTCTGCGCTGGACGACCATAATGCGGAGGCCGTGATTGCACTTTTATTAGAGCAGGCACAAAGTTACGGTGCAACTTTGCTGATTGCCACGCATGATAAAAGACTAAAGGACAAATTTTCTAGCACCTATATATTGTAAAGAATGAAGCTATTCCGCATTGTCTGGAAGACTATTATTTATAATTTTTCCTCGTCGGCACTTTGCATACTTCTGTCTGCATTGGGAACGGCGATTTTGTGTCTGGTTTTGCTGCTGTCGTCGCAGATCAATCGGCAGATCAGCTTGAATGGCAGCCACGTTGATCTGGTAGTTGGTGCTAAGGGAAGTCCTTTGCAGTTGATTTTAAGCAGTATTTTTCACGTCGATTATCCTACGGGAAATATTCTGCTAGATGATGCGCGCAAAATAGCGGCTCATCCATTGGTTAAGTTGGCCGTGCCACTATCTATAGGAGATAATTACCAAGGATTCCGGATTGTCGGGACTGACAGCCGCTTTCTCGATCTGTATGGTCTTCATTTAGTTTCGGGTAAATGGGGAACGAGCGACTTTGAAGCGGTGATAGGTCATGAAGTAGCCAAATCAGAAGGACTTAAATGTGGGGATAAAATTGTCGGAGCGCATGGTCTGGCCGATAGTGGAGATCTTCACGGTGATCATCCTTATACTATCGTAGGGATCTTGGAGGAGAGTCGTAGTATAGCGGATCGCTTGGTACTGACGAATTTGTCAAGCGTTTGGCATATGCATGAACATGAGCATCAGCATCAGGAACATCAGCGTCAACATCAAGAAAAGGAAGAGGTGCATGACTTGTTGAATATGAATGTACAAGGAAGAGAGATTACAAGTATGTTGATTCGTTATAAGAATCCTACGGCCGTCGCTATGTTCCCACGACTGGTTAATCAGACTACCAACATGCAGGCCGCTTCACCGGCAATAGAGAGTGCTCGCTTGTTTTCAATGATGGGAGTCGGTTTGGATGCGGCGAGCGTTTTAGCTGTGGTACTTATGCTAATGGCTGCTATAAGTGTCTTTGCCAGTCTTTATAACTCGTTTAAAAACAGGAAATATGAGCTGGCGATCATGCGGTCTATGGGTGCCGCTAAACGCGTCTTATTTAAGCTGATGCTACTAGAGGGGATGCTGATTACAGCAATGGGCGCTATATCCGGTGTTCTATTGGCTCACATTGCCGCCCTTGCCATCGCTGTAGAGGAAGGTGGACATTTTGTCGATGCCTATGGTTTCGGGATTGAAGAAATTTCCGTTGTGCTGGCGGCTTTATTGCTGGGATTCAGCGCGGCGTTGATACCTGCAGCAAAGGCCTATTCTACTCCAATTTCGGAAACCTTAGCTAAATAATATATGTTATTTCGACGACTGTTTGCATCGATTCTTTTGTTCACCTTTACAGCACAGGCTCAAACGCCCGATCATCAGCCGATGATGAATAAGGTTTGGGAGGCCTTTGATCAGTTGATGTACAAAGTTACAACAGAAGATGACGGTACTACCGTTTATACGCCTCACTTTCCCAAGGTATTGAAAGATTTGGATCATACGACGGTAACATTACCCGGTTATATGGTGCCTTTTGAATTGGGACGGGATCATCATATGTTTATGCTATCGGTTCTTCCCGTGATGCAGTGCATGTTTTGCGGTCAGAATGGGATCCCGCCACTGGTGCAGGTGACCATGAAAAGTGGAAAGGCAAGGTTTTCCAACAATCCGTTCAAAATAAGGGGAAAGGTGTATTTAAATACCAACCTCGAGAAAGGTGCGGAAATACAGATTTTGGATGCCGAAGTTGTTGAACAGGACTAAGCTTGAGGAACAATAACCAATCATTCGGAAGCCATTCAGCCGCTACTATTGTCATCCAAATGTCGAATCGACTTAATTGTTGGCAAAAATATTTTGAAGTGTGTACTTTTTACACTATCTTTGTGTCATCATAATTTAGGTTTATAATTGGTTAGTTAAAAGTCTTCAATCTCCCCGGTTGAAGACTTTTTTTATTTCATGTTTAGCAATATAGCGATACGTTAGCAAGTACAAATCAAGCTTCGATATTACCGACTATTCCATAAATACACCGGGTTCTTTTTTATTGTCTAAAAACTCTTCAGCCATAGGGATCCACCAGCTGGACCTTGCCATCATACCGATATGTGTAGTACCTGGTAAGATAGCCATGCGAGAAGTAGACATTTCGCCGAAGTCGCCCATTTTAGCACCACCCTTCATGCGCATCAGCTCATTGGCATGTTCATAGCGAATACCGTCCGCATCACCTAATAACATGAGGATAGGAATATCCATTTTACGAACGTCTTCTGTCCAATCGTAAGGTTTTAAATCAATGCTCATTGTCTTGGTGAAAAACTCATTAAATTTCTCTGGATGAGGAGAAAGGGCTTTATAAGCATCTTCTAATGGCGAGCCTTTAAACATATCTGCAGTCATCGTTGCGAACGTTTTTTCCGTTTCGGGCCACCAACCATCGTGTTTATACGCACCAGATACAATCACTAGTTTTTTCACTTGTTCCGGATGGCGGATACCCATTTGGAAAGCAACTCCGCCACCCATGCTATAACCGAGTATGTCAGCGCTATCGATGTGAAGGTGTTTAAGTAACTCGCTAATATCATCCGCCATATTTTCGTAACTGAGCGCACGGGGAATGTCAGCTGTACGGCCGTGCCCCTGCATCTCTGCTACCACAATTTTTCTGTTTTTGAAAAGAGGAATAATTTGTTCCCAGTTCATCGGAATGGTCATAAACGAACGTGAATCAGTACAAGCGGTGCTCCCTCGCCGTGCACTTCATAATACATCTTTAAACCATTTATTGGCGCATAACCCGTTTTGTTCTGAGATGGCTGGGCATAAAGTTTTACTTGGAATCCTTGTGAGACGACAATTAGTGCAAGGATGATACATGTTCTTAACGATTTCATATTCTTTGTTTTAGATAATAGTTGCAAATAGAAAAATAACTTGTTGTGTTTTATATAGCGCTTTATAAAACAAAGGTACGGGCCATTGCCTTATGAGATGAGGGGTAAAATTGGCAATGTGAAGGGGGGATTACGACAATGTGATGGTTGGGTCAACGAGTCAATTCATCGGTAGTTAGGTTATCAAGTTAAATGGTAGGTTTTAAGGAGAGAAACAGTGAATTTGCCGATGCGGTCATTCACTGGCCACGGTTGTTAGTTCGTGAAGCTGCAAAACAAAGCGATGAAACATCCATCGCTTTGTTTAAACTATAGTTATTACTTGAGATCAAAACGATCTGCATTCATCACTTTGGTCCAGGCGGCAACGAAATCTTTCACAAACTTGTCTTTTCCATCCGAACTTCCATAGACTTCGGCAATGGCTCTCAGTTCCGCGTTTGAACCAAATACCAGGTCGGCGCGCGTGGCAGTCCATTTGGGCTGCCGCGTTGTGCGGTCGTAGCCTTCATACAGTTCCTGGTCCGGTGATGACGCTTTCCATGCTGTACGCATATCGAGCAAATTTATAAAGAAATCGTTCGTTAATACACCGGGTGTTCTTGTAAAAACGCCGTGTGCGGATCCGTCGAAGTTTGTGTTCAGTACACGCATACCGCCCATCAGTACCGTTAGCTCCGGAGCCGTAAGTCCTAACAATTGTGCTTTATCGATTAGCAGCGCTTCGGTAGGTATGGAGGATTTATTCTTGCGATAATTACGGAATCCATCAGCGGCAGGTTCTAAAAAGGCAATGGATTCGACATCAGTTTGCTCTTGCGAAGCATCCATTCGCCCCGGGTTAAATGGAACCGTGATGGCATGCCCCCCATCCTTCGCTGCCTTTTCGATGGCGGCGCATCCTGCCAACACAATCAGGTCAGCGAGTGATACTCTTCTTCCTCCCGGTTGCACGTTGTTGAATTCCCTTTGAATATTTTCCAAAGCGTGTAATACCTTTGTGAGCTGAGGAGGATTATTTACCGGCCAATCTTTTTGTGGTGCTAGACGAATGCGAGCGCCGTTGGCACCCCCGCGTTTATCTGAATTGCGGAAAGTAGCGGCGGAAGCCCACGCAGTGGAAACTAACTCCGATACACTTAAGCCGTTATCAAGAATTTTTGCTTTTAACATAACGATATCATTGGCGTCTACCAACGGATGGTCAACAGCGGGGATCGGATCCTGCCAGATTAATTCTTCTTTAGGTACATCCGGGCCAAGGTAACGACTACGGGGTCCCATATCACGATGAGTCAATTTAAACCAGGCACGAGCGAAGGCATCTGCAAAAGCATCCGGATTTTCCAGAAAACGTCTTGATATCTTTTCAAAACCGGGATCAAGCCGTAGTGCAAGATCTGTGGTAAGCATGGTGGGCTTCCGCTTTTTTGTTGGATCAAAGGGGTCAGGAATAATGTCGCCCGCATCTTTCGCTACCCATTGATGCGCACCGGCCGGGCTTTTCGTTAATTCCCATTCAAAGGCAAAAAGATTTTCGAAAAAATTATTGCTCCACTGCGTTGGTGTGGTTGTCCATATCACTTCCAATCCACTGGTAATGGTGTCTGGCCCTTTACCGCTACCATAGCTGTTGTGCCAACCTAAACCTTGCGATTCCAATCCTGCAGCTTCGGGTTCTTTTCCTACATGGGTTGCAGGTGCTGCCCCGTGCGTTTTTCCAAAGCTGTGGCCTCCGGCAATCAGCGCAACAGTTTCTTCGTCATCCATGGCCATACGGCTAAAAGTGTCTCGTATGTCTTTTGCGGCGGCAATAGGATCCGGATTGCCATCTGGACCTTCAGGATTTACATAGATCAGTCCCATCTGTACCGCTGCCAGCGGTTTTTCTAAGTCACGCGAGTGGATGTCACCATCCGCATCATCATCTGAAACCAGTACGCCATGACCTTCCACGACACCTTCTGACCCGTGTGTATAACGTACGTCACCACCCAGCCACGTCGTTTCCGCTCCCCAATATACATCTTCTTCGGCTTCCCACATATCTTCGCGCCCACCCGCAAATCCAAAAGTTTTAAAACCCATTGATTCCAAGGCAATATTTCCGGCAAGGATCAATAAATCGGCCCATGAAATGTTACGACCATATTTTTGTTTAATTGGCCAAAGCAATCGACGGGCTTTATCCAAGCTCACATTATCAGGCCAACTATTCAGTGGCGCGAAGCGCTGTTGTCCACCCCCCGCGCCACCGCGGCCATCACCCACACGGTAAGTGCCGGCGCTGTGCCAAGCCATGCGAATAAATAAGGGCCCATAGTGGCCAAAATCAGCTGGCCACCAGTCCTGTGAGTCGGTCATGAGAGCATGTAAATCCTGCTTTACCGCTTCGAGGTCCAGACTTTTAAATGCTTCGGCATAATTGAAATCGGGATCCATCGGATCGGATAGGGAAGAGTGTTGACGTAGAATGTTTAGTTTTAATTGATTAGGCCACCAATCTTGATTTCTGGTGCCACCGCCACCAACTGCTTGTTTTAATAATTTTTCGCCGTGAAATGGACATTTACTGATGTCTTTTGATTCCATGTTAGAGATTTTGCGTTGAGAAAATAATTATTTATCACTTAAGTACTCGTACAAACGGACTACAGCTACTGGTTTCTTGTGGCTTGTTTATGTAATTGGCTAATAAAGTACGTGTCGTTTTCGCTGTAGACGCTAACAAAATTTTTAATTAAGTTGCGAATAAATATTTAAAGTAGCAAGTGTGTCTTTGGTTTTTTGAGTTGTTGAAACGTTGTGTGGTGACTAGTAGCCTCTGGTTTCTCAAATCACTTGTTGAGATGGAGATACGAATAGCCACATGCTGAAATCCAACTGCTAGTAGCAGCCAATATTGTCATGAAAATGTCGAATCGATTGCCGGGTCTAAAGTTTCGGTGAAAATAGTTTGTAATGTGTACTTTTTACACTATCTTTGTATCATCATAATTTAGGTTTATAATTGGTTAGTTAAAAGTCTTCAATCTCCCCGGTTGAAGACTTTTTTTGTAGTATCAATTTGCCCGAGTCACTATCGAAATAAGAATAATCTAGATAAAGTCCGACTAGCTAGGCACATATTAAGGACATCTGAATATTACAGCGCTTATAGGGTGAGACGTGACCGGTAATTTTTTGGAAACCTAACTTATAATATAGATTAATAGCAGGCTTAAGGATCGTATTGCTTTCTAAATAAAGAGCTTTTGCGCCTATTTTACGCGCTTCGTTTATTGCCGATTGGCCGAGTAGATAGCCAATGTTCTTCCCTTGGGCTTTGGGAGATACCGCCATTTTTGCGAGTTCATAATCATAGTCTGGATCGTTCATTTTAATCAGTGCGCAAACACCCACCGGCTCGCCACGATATAAAGCTACGAAAATCTTACCTCCCGGGTTCAGGATGTATTGATCCGGATTTTCCAGCGCTTGGCGATCCGCTTCTTCAAGTTCAAAATAAGTGGAAATCCACTCTTCATTGAGTGTTTTGAAGGCAGTATGATAAACGGCATTATATTTTACAATCGTTACATCTTTGCTTTCACGGATTTTTTTTTGCTCTATCACCCGTTTGTAGAGTGGCTGCTGATCTAGCAGAAATTCCCACTCTTCCATGGCTTCCCATAAATTATGCTGTGCAGTTGAAATCAGCGCGTCAATAGCAGCATTGACATCCGCATACTGATCTTTTATTTTGACGCCTAGCATTCTTCCTTTTTTTGTCAGCGCGACTACATTTCTTCTTTTGTCGTCTGTTTTACGGTTTTCCAATATCAAACCTGCAGCTGTCATCTCGCGGATAATTTTGCTGACCGATGGTTGAGAGTGGCCGATTTTGTTAGCGATCTCACTAATGGTATTTTCACCTTCTTCTGCTAAGATGAAAAATACCGGAAACCACTTCGGTGCCAAATCGACGTCATATAACTTATAAATGCGAGCGGCATCTTCAGTAACTTTTGCTGTTAATAATCGCAGACGGCTTCCTAGTGCCATCTTTCCCGTTTTTTCGAATAAATCCATTTTGAATAACTAATTACATAACCAGTTATGCAAATATAAAGAAAGATTTTTTAAAATTAATAATAGGCATGCTTTCCGATCTGAAACTACTGCTGAAAATGTGCTGCTTCTTCTACAATATCTCCGAATTCGCAAATGACGACTTTCTTACCAAGCTTATCATCGTTAATGAAACGAAATGTTAAGTCTCTTTCCTTCATAAAAAATACACCTTCAGTTTCTGGATAGATTTCGAAACTTTTCGAACCGATTGTTAAGCTCAAATGCTTGTCTTTCACACTAACTTTTATCTCGCCACTTTGCGGTCCTTTGTAAGTGCCTTCGTATGATTGAAGCATTTTGCGTGTTAATGTGATTTCTTTTCTCCTATTGATATATTTCGCTGGCCCGTGGTCATAACTTAAAACTCGACTCATAAGCCACTTCCCATTGCGTAATAACCATAAATTGGCAAAAAGGGCACGTCCGTCTAGGCGCTCATTTTTGTTTTCTTCTTTTAGATAAAAGATATGTTCTCCCGTAATCAACGCACCATATATCGAATCGACAGAACGTAACAGATGGATTTGTACGGTTCCGTCAATCGGCTCGCGCCGCAATCTAAAAGTTGAACTACAGAGGTTATTCTTTATGCTTGCGATCATGGCTGCTTTTCCCAGCGTAACGCCACCTTTATCATGATAAAACTCGATATCATCACTGATCAGTTGGCTTTGAAGTTTAATGTCACAGGTATTATATCCATGCCAGAAAAGACTATCTTGTTTAAGTATCTGTATTTCGATGTCTTTTGCCTGATTCTGAGCAATTGCTTCTTGAAACAAAAGGACAAGTAAAATAGGAAAAGATACAAGCGTGATGTTGTGTTTTAGGTATTCCATATTCTTGACTGAAGTATTGCTTATAGACTCCTGTATTATTGATTTGTTTCAATACCAGTACAGTTAGTAATCGGTTTTTATTTATATGTCATTAATTGCAATGGAGACTATCTAAAATGATTTTCATTTTACATAATAAACAAAGTATTTACTTTGTTTATTATTCTTTTGTCTATACCTTTGAGGTCATATTGAATAAGGGAAAAAAATGAAATAACATGGAGTACACTTACCATATTGGCATGGCTGGAATAGTGCTTGCCTTGCTAAGTGGCTGCGGGCAGGGCAGCCAATCTACTACCCCTGCCACATTACAGGAATTTGATGTGATGACCGTTGCACCGCGTGATGCTGAGTTGTATTTTGACCACCCGGCTACGGTGCGAGGCCAGCAAAATGTGGAGATTCGTCCTAAAATAGATGGTTATATTGCGGAGATACTGGTAGATGAGGGTGCGCAAGTAAAGAAAGGCCAGCTATTATTCCGTATTAGCAACCCGCAATATGAGCAGGAAGTGCTTACTGCCCAGGCCGCTGTTAAACGAGCCGACGCTGCCGTTAATACCGCGAAGATGCAGATTGCAAAAACGGAGCCTTTAGTGAAAAAGGAGATAATCAGCGAATACGAGCTGCAATCAGCTCACTTAGAATTGGAAGCGAGGCAGGCAGAATTGGCCCAAGCAAAAGCAGCGCTGCAAAATGCACAAACCAACCTCGGTTATACAATTATCCGCAGCCCTGCTGATGGTGTTATCGGCACACTTCCGTACAAAATCGGAAGTTTGGTAAGCAGTACCAGTGAAGAAGCGTTGACGGTACTGTCAGATATTTCCAATATTCATGTTTACTTTTCCTTCTCCGAAAAACAGTTTCTTGAACTAATCGATAATCCTAAAGATCAACCTATTATTCACGATGTGTTAAAACGAATACCTCCTGCGCAATTAATATTAGCAAACGGACGCGTTTACACAGAAAGGGGTAGTATAGAGACCACCGGCGGTTTGATCAATACGGGCACAGGTGCCATTGCCATGCGTGCACTTTTTCCCAATAAGGCCGGAATGATCCGCAGCGGGAGCAGCGCTACGCTTCGTATTGCCCGCCCAATAGAGGATGCACTTATTGTACCGGCAAAGGCCACCTTTGAGGTACAGGGGAAAAAGTTTGTAATGACCGTTGATAGCGCCAATACGGCACACTCGGTTGAAATCACCGTGAATGTACTGCCTGTTGGTGATGCTTTTGTTGTAAACAGTGGTTTGCATAGTGGAGACCGCATCGTAATGAAAGATGTAGGGGCAATTAAAGACGGTGATAAAATAAAACCTAGAAATCAAGTAGCTATTACAACCAAGCGATAAAAAATGTCGCTTTTTTGGGTAACGGCATCCTTAACAGCATGCCCTAGCCACTGCTTTACCTTTAAATTTTGAAATCATGTTAAAGAAATTTGTGGACAATCCGGTGCTATCGACCGTTATATCCATTATCATAGTTATACTCGGACTGTTGGGATTAACTACGCTTCCAATTTCACAATATCCTGAGATTGCGCCGCCAACGGTGCAGGTAACGGCTTCTTATCAGGGCGCCAATGCCGACGTGGTTATGAAAAGTGTTATCATTCCTTTGGAAGAACAGATCAATGGCGTAGAACATATGACCTATATGACTTCCAAAGCGAGTAACGATGGAACGGCCGTTATTACCGTTAATTTTGAACAGGGCACGGATCCCGACCTAGCGGCTGTGAATGTGCAGAATCGGGTGGCAAAGGCAACGGGTGTAATGCCGGCGGAGGTGATCAAAACGGGAATTACGACCACCAAAAAACTGAATGCGGAGATCTTCGGTTTCTTGATTTACAGCGAAAACAACTCGTACGATGTCAATTTTCTTGATAACTATATGCGTATCAATATTGTACCGGAGCTGAAACGTATACCGGGCGTCGCCGATGTGCAAGTATGGAGCGATCAAACTTACTCGATGCGTATTTGGTTAAAGCCGGATGTCATGGCTTCTTACGGATTGGTACCGGATGATGTATTAGCAGCCCTCGCTGAACAGAACCTAGAGGCAGCTCCCGGAAAGTTAGGTGAAAACAGTAGTAAAACCTTTGAATATGTACTCAAATATACCGGGCGATTGGAAAAACCGGAACAATTTGAAGATATTGTACTGCGAGCAACTCGGGATGGACAGCTGCTTCGCCTGAAAGATGTTGCTACCGTCGAGCTCGGTGCCTTTAGTTATAATACCGATCTTACTGCCCACGGTTTCCCTTCGTCAGGTGGAGCTATTAGCCAGTCTGCAGGTGCGAATGCGCACGAGATCAATGAGCGGATTGTTGAGATGCTCAAAAAAGCGGAAGCTGATTTCCCTTCGGGGGTTAAGTGGACGACTTTTATTAATGTGAACAGTTTTCTGGATGCCTCGATTGCTAAGTTGGTTCAAACACTCGTAGAAGCCTTTATCTTGGTGTTTATTATTGTTTTTATTTTTCTACAGGATTTTCGTTCAACATTGATCCCCGCAATTGCCGTGCCTGTAGCGATTATAGGAACGTTCTTTTTCTTAAAAATATTTGGCTTCACCCTGAACTTGCTTACTTTATTCGCATTGGTGTTAGCCATTGGTATTGTCGTGGATGATGCGATAGTTGTTGTGGAGGCGGTTCATGCCAAGATTAGTCAGGGAGCAAAGTCGGCACGAAAGGCCACCTTACATGCGATGAACGAAATTAGCTCGGCCATTATCTCCATTACACTGATTATGGCAGCCGTTTTTGTCCCGGTTACTTTCATTCAAGGATCTGCGGGCGTATTTTATAAACAATTTGGAATTACCTTGGCTGTCGCCATCATCATTTCCGCAGTGAATGCACTGACTTTAAGTCCGGCACTTTGTGCCTTGTTTCTAAAATCTCATGAAGTAACAGATGAAGCGCATACAAAAAAAAATTGGTTGCGGCGTTTCTTTATCATGTTCAATACTGCTTTTGCGGCGTTAAGCGATCGATATATTCGTTCTGTAAAGCTGCTTATCAAGCATAAGTGGCTTGCCATAGGCGGTATCGTGTTATTCTCTACGCTGCTCATCTTTTTTTTGAAAACCACGCCAACAGGATTTGTTCCTAACGAAGATTCGGGTGCAATCTACGGCGATATTATCTTACCGCCTGCATCGACACTGGAGCAGACAACTAGGATAGCCAACGAGGTCGATAGCATCGCACGAAGTATGCCCGAAGTGGAACTTAGCTCCCGTTTGGTAGGCATGAACCTAATAAGTGGGACTGGAGGCTCTTATGGTGCAATGTTTATCGCACTTAAACCTTGGAAAGAACGGACCGGTGAAGGCCAAGACATCAACAGCTTGGTAGAAAAGTTATTCGCTAAGACAAGGCATATTCGTGGAGCAAATATCATTTTCTTTGCGGCTCCCACCCTACAGGGTTTCGGTAATAATAGCGGTTTTGAAATTCAGTTACTGGATAAAACCGGCGGTACCTACGAACATTTTGGAGCTGCTGCTGGTAAATTTATGGCAGGCCTGAGCAAGCGCCCGGAGATTATGTATGCTGCCACACCCTTTAATACCAATTTACCGCAATATCAGGTGAAGGTTAATGTTCCTTTGGCTAAGGAGGCAGGGGTAGATGTTGGCGGTTTATTAAGGACTTTGCAGGGATATTTGGGCGGAATCTATGCATCCGATTTTAATCGTTTTGGTAAACAATACAAAGTACTCGTTCAATCCAACCCCAGTTACCGTGCAGAGGAAGCAGATCTGGAAAAAATCTACGTGCGAAATGATAACGGAGAAATGGCGCCTATTTCCACGTTTGTAACGCTAGAACGTACCAGTGGCCCGGAGTTCATTAATCGTTTCAACTTATACACTTCGGCTACCGTAAATGGAGCTCCCAATCCCGGTTATAGTTCAGGTGACGCTATTCGCGCCATACAAGAGGTCGCTCAGGAAACACTGCCGAGGGGGACTGATTTTGATTATAGTGCCTTGACGAGGGAAGAGATTAATAGTGGTAATCAGACACTGATGATATTTGGGCTTTGTCTCATTTTTGTCTACTTTCTGCTCAGCGCCCAGTACAAAAGCTATATCCTTCCATTTGCTGTACTGTTATCCCTACCAATAGGTCTGGCAGGAGCCTTTTTGTTTGCACGCCTAGGAGGGCTTGATAATAATATTTTTCTTCAGATCAGTCTAATTATGCTTATTGGATTGTTGGCTAAGAATGCCATTTTGATCGTGGAGTTTTCCGTCCAGCGTCGTAACAGTGGTTTAAGTTTAGTGCGTGCAGCGATATCGGGTGCTTCGGCTAGGCTACGGCCTATTCTGATGACGTCTTTTGCCTTTGTTTTTGGATTATTGCCTTTAATGCTGGCTTCGGGGGTGGGGGCTTTAAGCAATCGATCCATTGGCACTGCCGCGGTGGGAGGTATGTTGATAGGTACCGTGTTCGGTATTTTCGTGATCCCGGCACTGTTTGTTATGTTCCAGGCGTTGCATGAGCGCCTTAGCGGACGAACGATCAGGGAACAAAAAGAAGACAATTGGGAGAAAAAAGTGATGGAAGCGCCATCGTTATAAGTTTAGGGAATTGATAATAGGAAAATCATGAAATACAGAAATAAAGGGCTAATTGTTGTGATTTTGTCAATAGTAGCGTCTTGTAAGGTGACTCAAAAATATGATGCACCCGATGCGAAGATAATATCGAGCTACCGAAGCCAAACGCAAGCTGATAGCAATACGGTTGCTTCGAAAAATTGGTCGGATTTTTTTACAGATACTGCTCTTCGAAAAATAATAGCCGATGGGTTGGAAGAGAACTTAGACCTTAAAATGGGAATACAACGCATTGTTGCCGCTGAGGCAGCCTTTAGTCAAAGTCGACAAGCCTTTTTTCCCGAGATAAATGGTGCGGTGTCTATTAAACGGTCGAGATTGGCTTTTCCGCAGGGTTATGGTTTAATCAATAATGCTACCCAATATGACGCGGGCCTTACCATGGCATGGGAAGCAGATATCTGGGGACGTCTCAAGAGTAGTAAAAAAGCTGCACTAGCCAATCTGTTGGCCACGGAGGCAGCACAGCGGGCAATACGAAGTAAGTTGGTAGCTGACATTGCAGCTAATTATTATGCACTTCTTGCGTTAGACCAGAAACTGAAGGTGTTGGAATTGACTCTTGAAAACCGCAAGAAGGACGTCCTGACGATGCGGGAACTTAAAGCTTCGGCGGTGGTTAACGGCGCAGCAGTAGTGCAAAGCGAAGCGAATCAATATGCAGTAGAAGTGCTCATCCCAGATATTAAACGACAAATTAGGGAAACTGAAAATGTTCTATGTCTGCTCCTTGGTCGACCTTCCGGAGCTATTGAGCGAACGACTCTTTCAAATCAAAAGCTACCGCTTGACCTATCGGCCGGTATTCCCGTTCAATTATTACGTTTTCGTCCGGATGTTGCCGAGGCGGAGTTGGTATTCAGAACGGCCTTTGAACAGGTCAATGTTGCGAAAACCGCTTTTTATCCCGGTTTTAATATCACTGCCGCCGGAGGGTTTACCAGTTTTGACATTTCTGAATGGTTTACTAAAGCAGGTCTGTTTGCTAATATTATGGGCGGCTTAACACAGCCTGTCTTTAATCGTGGTGTAAATAAGGCCCGTCTAAAGACGGCCGAGGCTCAGCAGCAGGAGGCTTTTTACAACTTTAATAAAACATTGTTGACGGCGGGGAAGGAAGTTTCGGATGCCTTGTTTTCTTTGGAAAGCGCTTCGTTAAAAGAAACGAGCAGACGTAACGAATTAAGATCGCTCGAAAAAGCAGTTGATTTTACCAAAGAGTTGCTTCGGTATAGTTCTGCAACGAATTATACAGATGTGCTATTATCTGAACAGAACCTTTTGAATGCACAGATGGACAGAATTGATGATCAATTGCAACAATGGCAAGCAGTTATAGCACTTTATCGTGCAGTGGGGGGAGCTTCGCAGGAATATGATGATACCGAGCGCTTGGTAAATAATCAAAAAAATCATTAATTTACTTTGATGATCAAGGAAATAGCTATTGACGGTTTGCATATTCATGACATTGCTTCGTTTTATGAGGAAATCAATCGGGTCTTTATGTCGGATGAAGATTGGAAGATAGGGAACAGCCTTGATGCGTTTAACGATCTGTTATATGGTGGCTTTGGGGCTATGAAAGATTGCGGAAAAGTAAGGTTTGTGTGGAAAAACGTTGAACGAATGCAAGAAGCTTTAGGTTATAAGGCGACTAAGGCCTACTATGAAGATAAGCTTCAACAAGGTGCTCTCTTTAATAAAGAATATTTTAGGGAGAAATTAATAGCGCTTGAAAACGGCATCGGGGAAACCTATTTTGAGATGCTCAAATCCATTGTAGCTGCGCACAAAAATATTGATTTGGTACTTGTTTAAAATCCCCGCAACGTGCTTTGCGGGGATCTGTTGATTTATATAAACACTGTCTGTTACGACTTCTCGAGTTCTTGTACAAAATCCTTACCCCAGTATTCCACGTCGAAATGAGAAACCGCTTCAAAGGAGCGTTGAATACGGATCGCTTGTTCCTGTTCATCCATCATCAGTGCTTTTAGCAGCGATTCAATCATACTTTTCCGATCGTAAGGATTCGTTAAAATAGCATAAGGTAGCTCCACAGAAGCTCCTGCGAATTCAGATAACACCAATGCTCCACTGAAGTCGTTTAATAGTCCTTTCGTTGCAATATATTCTTTCGCAACTAGATTTAACCCATCTCGGAGCGGTGTAATCCAAGCTATATCACTTATACCATAATAAGTAACTACTTCATCAAAAGGTAGTGAACGGTAGAAATATTGGATTGGAAGCCAATCCATGGTAGCATATTTACCGTTAATCTCACCAATGGCTTGATTCAGTTCATCTCGAACTTGATCGTAAATCTTCATTCCCTGCGAAGGGGGCGTGCAGATATTGATCAACGCTACCTTTTCCCGGTATTCCGGGTAATCTTCCAGGAACTCACCAAAAGCTTTTATCTTTTCCAAGGGCCCTTTTACATAATCCAAACGCTCTATCGAAAGAATCGTTTTGATATCTTTCTTATGCTTCGCTACTTGCATGCGTTGAATATGCTGTTTTACTTTTGGAAAGGTTAGTGCGCGCTTGATGCTTGCCATGTTTACCCCAACCGGTTGGGCTCCTAAGCGAATTTTGCGACCTTCCACCTCGATAATTTTTGTCATGCTTTCCACACCCAAGGCACAGCTATAAGTAAGAAATTGTTTGGCAGCATTGATTGTTTTAACCACCCGAAACGGCACGTGACTTCGGAGTACGTCAACAAAATTTTCTACATAACGCGGGATATGAAAACTAATGAAATCGCACAACAGCAGCGAACCGATGATTTCCCTCCTCCAGGGAAGGATATTAAAAACATCAGCACCTGGGAAGGAGGTGTGATGAAAAAAGCCAATTTTCAAGTCAGGTCGTAAAGGCTTCAAATAGGCAGGTACCATCCAGAGATTGTATTCGTGAATCCAAACAAAAGCACCGTGATCGGCTTCTTTTGCTACACGATCGGCAAAAATTTTATTGATACGAAGGTAATGGTTCCAATCTTCGTGATTGAATCTTGCTTTATCTACAAAGGAAAAAATAGTTGGCCAAAAGGCCTCCTTGGAAAACACCCGATAAAACTGATCAATATCTTTTTTGGATAAAGAAATGGTAGAACTCCATAGCTTTGGATATTTCTGCGCGTCGATCAATTGATTACCTACTTCTTTTCCGTCTTTTTGTTGCGCTTCTTCGCCTATCCAGATACCGGCACGACCATTTTCAAAAAGTCCGAGCAAAGAGGGAATAATACCGTTGGGGCTTTTTGGTGCGTGACGTACGCTTTGGCCCTTGATCATTGATTTTTCATAAGGGAGTCGGTGATAGACAATAACCAATTGATTTTTAGTGGCTTTTCGCTTTACTTTTGCGGTCTTGTTTGCCGGGAATAGCTTACGAAAAGAGTCGAGTCGCTGCATGGCTTCCAAGATGCCTCCGGCCCCTGGCTGTTTGGCGTGGTAAACATCTTGGTTTTTAGCAGTGGTATCGAATAAAGCAGCCTCTGATGCTCCGACGACAACACCTTTACAACCAATTTGAAACATGGCGAGATCGTTCATTGTGTCGCCTGCCACGAGCACTCTTTCATCTGCTACACCTAACATATTAATAAGTTTGCGAAGTGTAGAACCTTTATTTACGCCTTTAGGAAGCAAATCCAAATATTTATCGACGGATGTAATGACGTCCAGATTTTTCTTTTCGGCTATATCCATCACTTTCGTTAGATCAACTCCGTTTGAATAATAAAAAGAGCTCCGTCGCTGCTGTGGTACTTCTTGCGGCTCAATGCCTTCAATTGTTGCAAGTGCTTGCCGTAAATCAAAGACTTCCGTCCAGTTACGTTCTATTTCCGATTGGATCGGTTCAATCTTATCCAACGTGTGTCCATTGACGATGGTAGCTCCTACATCGGCGATGATATAATCGGGTGTAGGAATTAGCGGGTCGTTTAATAGGGGAATGACTGTTTCGAGGCCTCGGCCTGTGACGAAAACCAGCGTAAAGTCTTTCACCTCTTTAATAAGGCGATAGAGCTCCATTCGCTGGTTCATTTCACCGCCTAAGAAAGTTCCGTCTAAGTCTGTTGCTAGTATCATGCTATGTTAATTTTTGTTCCAAAAGTTTAAACTCAGTTAATACAGGCATATACTTAAATAATACGCGATAAGCCGTTTGTAAGATCGGTAGCTTCAAGGGAAAATTCCGGGTAGTCTGATAGAGCCCGCGTGTTGCTCCATAACCTTCAGCTACCATGTTCATGGCATCTTTTGCTTTATCGACGCTATAGCCGCGGCCGATCATCTCACCAAAAAGACGGTTACGACTGTGAGTCGAATACGCGGTCACTAAAAGATCGCCTGCATAAGAAGAACTGAGGATTTCGGCATTACTGCCCATATGCCGGAGAACTTCTCTCAATTCCGCCAAAGCGTTGGCCACTAAAACAGCAATAAAATTATCACCGTAACGTAACCCCTTAGCCATTCCGGATACCAGACCAACTACATTCTTGTAGATCGCGGCCCATTCGATTCCCGTAATATCTGCATTTATACGAACGTCAAGATAATCTGCTGAAAAGCAGGTTTGTAACATTTGCTGCCAATGGGGATCAACCGCGCCGATTGTCAAGTAAGTTTTTTTTCTATGGCCGATTTCTTCAGCATGACAGGGGCCTGCCAAAATACCTTGAAGGTTATTCGGTATAATTAATTGCCTCGATATATAGGCGCTTGGTAGCTCGTGCTCTTCACCGACAGTTCCTTTGACGGCGCTCAATACAGCTTTGTTATGGATCCATTTTCTATCAAAACCAATCAATAAATCAGAGAGACCATCACTGGGAACGGCGAATAGAATAATAGTACTCTTTTGTGCTACAAACTGCTTCTGAGAGCTGCACTGTAAATATTCCGTATTTAAAGTAACAAAGTTTAGGTAATCAGGATTACTGCCTGCATTTTGTATTGCCTCTGCTTGCTCTGTCCGTCTTAAATACCAATTAACTATTAGTTTATTGTCTGTTAAAATTTTTACTAGAGCAGTAGCCCAGCTGCCACCGCCAAAAACACCAAATTCAATCAAAACAATTGATTTTTAGATTACAGAAAAAGTGGCTAAGTAGTCGTATAGCCAAATCGGAGCACAAACGTACAAATTTTTGGAAAAATAAACAACTATTGGTTAAGTTTTACTTTTGTTTTGGTTATAAGGTATTAAAATTAAGCTTCTTATGTTAGGCGTCCTACCTGTTGTATAAACTGGTCCAGCTGATCATTCTTGTCAAGGCCAAGTTTTTGTTTAAGGCGGTATCTTGCCATGCGGATGCTCTTTGGTTCGATACTTAAACGGGTCGATATTTCCTTATTCGAGAGCCCCATTAAAATATAAGAACAATATTTGAGGTCTAATCGGGTAAGGGTATGATTCGCTTTTTCCTGTAACTTCTCAAAGAACTGCGATTCGCTTTCAAAAAAATCGGTCTTATGACCTTCAAATTCCTTATCCATTCTTTTCTGCTGCTGGACGATTCGCTTAATCTGTTCATCAACAGAAAGATGACCTTTTTCCGCGATTTTATCAGATAGCATTTCCAGTAAACCATTTTTTTCTTCAATCTGCAGCGTTCCTGCAAGAATCTCTTTCTGTAAGCGCTCCTCGCGTTCTTTTAACAGCACTTGTTCGGCATGCAGTCTATTGGCCTCTGCCTCCTTTAATTGCGCTTTTAACTGAGCTTCTTCTTTTTCCCGATCAATAAGGGCTTGCTTTCTTGTTGAAGCTTTTAGTTTGTAATTATAAGAACTAAGTAGAAACAATAGTGTAAGGATACAGGATAGACCAATGATCAAGTATAGAAAGTTCCGCTTCTTTAGATAACTTATTTCCTGTTCTTTTTTGGCCATACTGTACCGGGCTTCCATTTTCTGGATATTGGTTATTTTTTCTTCGTCAAAAGCCTCTTGATTGTATGCAATATGCTGTTTTAGGTAGCTTAAGGCAGTCTTCTCTGAACCTTTTTTTTCGGCGATTCGGGACAAAGCAAGAAATATGCGTGCTTTCGTTACCGGCATTTTAAGGACATTACCTTCAAGTGCAGCTAAACCGTTAAGCAGCGTCTTCTCTGCTTCGTCGTACCTTCCCCCGCGCAGCGCGTACTCACTACGAATACCATAGCAATTCATAAGCACTTCATGTAAGTTTGTCCGCTTTGCGATTTCAATAGCGAAATCGATGTACTTGTCTGCACTGTCTTTATAAGTATTGGGAAAATGTTTGAAATAGCTATTTGCAATGTTCAACGCCGCTGCCGCGGTATTACTTTGTGCGATTAGACGTCCGCGTTGAATGGTAGACAGTCGAATAGACCGCTTGTTATAAATCAAGGCAGAGTCGAGCAGATCATGCTTGGTTGTATCCAGTTTAAAGCGGTCATAGAAACTATGTCCTACCGTGAAGTAAGCTGTGTTTAAGGCGTCCACTTGTCCACTTTTTTTAGCACTTTCAAAGCTAAGACGCGCATAGGCCAATTGTTTATTGACATCGTTGCCATACCCATAGATACTGGCGAGATAGTGATAAATAGTGGCTTCGTATTCATAAAAATTCACTGTTTTGAATAAATCGAGCGCCTTCAATAACTTAGTGATGGATTTGTCACTTTCCCCGTTCACTAAGTCAAGCCACCCATTTCTGAATTCAACAAAGCCTTTTGCGACCGGGTCACTCGTTCGTGAGGCATAATACAAAGCGCTATCGAGGCTCTCATAGGCTTGTTTTATATCGTTGGCTTGTATATAGAGATAAATGAGCGTCGCAAAACCAATGGCGGGCCCTTCATAAGTGTTTAGCTTATGTCCGATATGAATCGCTTCCCGCGCTTGTTTAAACGATTTTTTTAGATCCTTTTCGGTATTGGCTTTCGCCAGCTTACATAAAAGGAGCGGTTTTTCCTGCAGCGTCGTGCTTGGTTGCGCTAAAAGATGCGCTAATGAGTCGATATAAATTTCCTGCCCTTTTGAGTGATAAAGGATGGTAAAAAGCGAAATGCAGATAAGAAGTAGGGACTTGTTTAACCAATGCATGTTCAAAAATAGAAAAAAGATGGGGTTCAAAAAATGGGAATAATTGGCTAAAATATTGACAGGCAGTTTCTTTTGAGGTTTTTGTAGACGCTTTGTAGTCGAATGTTTTTTTCTTGTAGACGGTGTATAGGTCTCTGATTTCAGGCATTATTGTCAATTCAAGCTAGTTTTGCCCTGTTCATTTTTAAACAATTATTATTATCATGACGAACAAAAATATGTCAATTATAGCCTATCTGACAATCATCGGATGGGTTATTGCTTACCTGAATTATCAAAAATCGGAAGAAAAAAGCAGTTTGGTGGGCTATCATCTAAGTCAAGCGCTCGGTATATTTATTTTTCATATTATATTGAGCATACTCACCACAGCGGTGTTAACTCTCTTACCTAGCTTAGCTACCTTATGCTACCTGATCCTTTTGATTCCATTGATTTTATTACTGTTAGGTATCATTACGGCTTTTAATGAAGTAAAGAAGCCTGTGCCATTCATAGGAAAGCTGTTTGAAGGAAAATTTAATTTTTAAACAACGAAGATTATCCATCCTATGAATAGGATGTCGCTTTATAAAAAACAGAAAAATGAAACAAATTTTTTTTAATACTTTTTTTTGCCTTGTCTTAGTGCTTTCCGCATTTGGACAACAGGGAGATCGTACAATTCGACTGAAATTAACGGATTCGAAAAGCAAGAAATCTCAGAGTTATTTATTGAATAGTTTTGCTTACTCGTGTACGAAACCTAGGGGCGACGGCCCCTCAATGGGATATTCTGCTTATGATGCTTATATCGTGAGTATTGATTTTCAACAAAATACCGATGAATTTCTATTAAAATGGATCGGTGGACAAATGGATAAAGCGGATGGTGTGATCACTGTGGAGGCGACCGGGGAAAAGAAAACTTTAAGAACTATTGCTTTTAAAGATGCCTCGGTAGGAGCAACCTCGGAAAGTTTCGCATCTGGTGACGGCTATGGCTATGCCAGTACACAGGTTTCTGTATATATTGATAATCTAACAATCGATAATGTTCCGATACGTTATACGGCGACTAAAACAAATGGAAGTCGGTAGAAACTAATTTTTATGATATGATCATTTTTGGAACAGGGAAAAGATTAATACGGGCCGGTAAGCCTAAGTTCGATTGCACCTATTGCGGTTCTGAACAATCAGTAGGACTCCATTTTTATGTACGCTATTTTCATATTTTTTGGATACCGATGTTTAGTTATCGAACAGAGTCGCTTAGTCATTGCACACACTGCCGTCAAACCTTGAGCCGAAAGGAGATGCCGTTAAGTTTAGCACAATCTATCCCAGGCGAGAAGCCGAGTATACCCTGGAAATATTTTAGTGGACTTTTACTCGGTGTAATCCTGATATTGTTCATATCTATTGCCATTGTGAACGAAGATAGGCAGACAGCCAACTATTTGCAGCGACCACAAGTTGGTGATGTATACGGTATTAAACAATCAAATGGATTCTATACCTTGTATCTGCTTAGCCAATTTAAAGGAGACTCCCTTGGGTTTCGCGTCAATGATTATGAAGTGCCTGGTGCATCTAAATTGAGTGTCATTCGCCGACATCATGCGAAGGACTATGGCAAAAGTATCGTTTTCCTATCAAAAACAGACTTAAACGAATTAATGAAAAACAACCATATCATTAATATCCGTAGAGATTAATAATGATTTTTCAACCGATTAATAGGCTATGCAAACAATTAGGACAAGTTTATTTGAAATGACAGTGCCGGATATTTTCGAGAACCCTGGAGTTGTGCTGGAAAGTATTCGTGCAACGTATAACAAGGGTGATGAATGGGTGACGATCGGCGTGAGTCCGATTGAAAATTTTTCTGGCCTTTATGATACCGAGTTAGAAAAGCAGTTGAGCTACGCGCTCGTGGAGGAATATTGGGAGCCTTATAGGGAGGGGATCAGATCATTAGCCTTTGCATCTGTGGCATTAGAAACCACAGATCCGGATGATTATTCCGATCGAGGGAATACGAGATTTGGAGGATTGCCTGATTTGCCATGTGGCATTACCTATCCCGTTTTTACAACCTATGATAATCGTGTAATGGGATATCAGTTCATTGCACAAATAAATTGTGAAGAACTTGCCTCATATCAAAATTACCTTCCTCGGCAAGGGTTACTCTATTTCTTCATCACGGATCAGGAAGATTTTAACGCCAAAGTGATTTATGCTCAGGAAACGGATGTATTAATTTCGGCTGCCGAATTAGAGATAGAAGATGATTTTATTTATGATGACCACGGTGTTTTTGCTCCCTATCGTGTAAAGGTAGGTAAATATGTAAGTGTGCCTCATTTTTATAATGATGACAGTCTGTATAAAGGGAAAGCCGCCAGCTTATCGGCCCTGGAAGAAGAGTACGAACAAACAGAGAATTTGAGAAGACAATTGGAGGAGCACACCTTATCTGTAAAACCGGTACATAGCATGAATAGTTATGTATTCAAACAACATGATTCTCCGCAAATTGAGGCAGCCAATCAGCTACGAGGAAATGCTAACGACTTTACGGTGTTACTCAAGGTCAGCTCAGATAGATTACCTGGATTTTGTTTCTGGGATGCGGGTGAGATTTATTTCGTTATTCACAAAAGTGATTTAGCTAAAGCAGATTTTTCTAATGTTTATTGTGGCTTGGAGAGCAGTTAGGTAGTTGAATAGTTGAAACGTTGAGTAGGAAAGTGGTTAAGTTGTAAAATAGTGGCAGTTGCGATGATACTGTGTAACAAGCTCTCCACTGGTATTAAGCCCCTAAGTAAAAAGGCAATTGCTGTCGCAGTTCATCCTGACTGATTAATTCCGGATCCTGAAATTGCTTTCGAAGTAAATACATAGGAAATCTCAGCTGTAAATAACTAGTCTCAACAACAGCGTCTTCTGTTGAGAAGTAATGGCTTTTGTATTCGCCAACTAAAGGGTCGATTTCTTGCAGACGGATGATGAGCTCATGAATGACAAAAACCGGTATTTGTATATTGCTTATTTTCTTCATATTATTTAACAAAATAATGCTGTTAAATTAATACAAGTTTAACCATTTAATTTGGCTTTTCGAAATAAAATACCGGTCTGGATGTCACGATAGCGTCTTGTCATTATTTTATTATTACGAACTGAAGAGCGGACTAGCGAGTTTCCCTTCGACTATCGTCCGAATTGATCGTCCATTATCGGACAGGGTACTGTTCGATTCCGAACAGTACCCTTATTCCTATCGTATTATAATTACCCCTTTAACGCATCTGCTAACTTGGCAGATTTGTTGTTTGCCTAATTGTAAATCAATCTGAAGATGATTAAAAATTATATCAAAACAGCGTGGCGTAACTTGCTTCGGAGTAAAGGGTTTGCGTTCACCAATATGCTTGGACTGACCATTGGCATTACCTGTACGATTTTTATCTTACTTTGGGTACGGGATGAACTTAATTATGATAAGTTTCAAGTAAACTACGACAATACCTATGTAGTGATCGCTAACCGCGACTTTAATAACCGCATCTTTACTGATTATAATATGGTGTTGCCGCTTGCTTCCGCCTTGGAAAAGACAAGTCCGCAAATTAAGCATGCGGTAGTCACTACCCAAGGGTATGACTTGACCATGCGTCATGGCGACCGTATCTTACAGAAGAATGGTATGACCGTAAGTGAACATTTCTTTGATATGTTTTCCTGGAGATTTCTGCAAGGGAGCGCAGTCACGGCCATTCAAGACCCTTCTGCCATTGTGTTAACACAATCGGCCGCAACGGCTATTTTTGGAAAGCAAAACCCGATTAACCAAAGCCTCCGGATTGTAGAAGAAAATCGTGACTTAAAGGTTACAGCGGTAGTGGCTGACCCGCCGGGAAATTCCAGTTTTCAGTTCGATTTCATACGACCCTTTAATTATAATGACGAATATACGAAGCGGATGATGAATAACTGGAGTGGTTCTAGTTGGCGTGTTTATGTTCAGACGGTAGTCGGAGCAGACATAAAGCAGGTTGATAAAACGATTAACACCTTGAAAAAAACGCATGATCCAGGCGATCAAATCAGTACTTATTTCAGTTTTCCAATGAGCAAATGGCGTTTATACAGTGAATTTAAGGACGGAAAAAATGTTGGTGGCATGATTGAGTATGTAAAACTTTTTTCAATTATAGCAGTCATTATTTTGTTGATTGCCTGCGTAAACTTCATGAATCTTTCGACGGCCAGATCGGAGAAACGCTCCAAAGAAGTAGGTATACGTAAAACTTTGGGAAGTGGAAAGATGCAATTGGTTTTACAGTTTTTCAGCGAATCGACCATCTTGGTGCTCCTTGCTTTTTTATTGTCTATCGGTTTTGTCTTTCTCCTCTTGCCGGCATTTAATACCTTGGTAGCAAAAGAGCTATCACTTGAAATGAACCAGCCTTATTTTTGGCTTGGCTCTTTGGTTATCATACTTTTTACCGGCTTGCTTGCCGGAAGTTATCCCGCGTTGTACCTTTCTGCTTTTAATCCGATAAAAGTGTTGAAGGGTGTGTTTTTGCCGGGCAAAGCGGCTGCATTGCCTAGACATATACTGGTTGTCGGGCAATTTGTAATCTCTATTTTGCTGATTTCGGCAACTATTATTGTTTATCAGCAGATTCAATATGTGAAAAACCGAAATATGGGATATAAAGCGAATAATCTCCTTATGGTTACGGGTACAGAGGATACGGAAAAAAATTTCCGTGTTATTAAAGATGAGTTATTGGCTAGCCGATTGGTAGAATCAGTAACACGTTCCAGCTCACCCATTACGCAGGTATGGTGGAAATCGGGCGCCCCTGATTGGAACGGGAAACCGGCAAACTTGAATCTAGTTGTGTCGGGTATCCGCACGGATGTGGATTTTGCTAAAACTATGGGTATCAATTTACTGCAGGGGCACGATTTCTTGGGTATGCCTGCCGACTCGGCCTCTGTTCTACTAAATCGCGCCGCCGTGGAAGCAATGGGGCTAAAAGATCCTATTGGAATGGAAATGCGTTTTGGTGATGAAAAATATAATGTGATAGGTGTAACTGAAAATGTGGTGATGGAATCACCTTATCAGCCCGTTGATCCTATGCTTACTTTTTACAATCCGACCGCAACGGGCGTTATATCACTGCGATTGCGCGATGGCATATCGCCGCAAAAGGCGCTGCCTTTTATTGAAACGGTATTTAAGAAATACAACCCAGCCTTCCCCTTTACCTATCAATTTGCTGATGAGGAATTTGGTAGAAAGTTTATAAACGAAGAGCTGATCAGTAAAATCACGAATATCTTTGCCGGCTTAGCTATTTTTATATGCTGTATTGGTTTGGCCGGACTGGCTTCCTTTACAGTAGAAAAGCGTTTTCGGGAAATTGGAATCCGAAAGGTATTAGGGGCCACTATAAAACAGGTACTCTTTTTGATATCGAAACAGTTCTTAAAGCTGGTTACGATCTCTTTCTGTTTGGCCGTACCAATTACCTGGTGGTTAATGCATCAGTGGTTGGAAAAATATAGCTATCGAATTAATATCAGCGCCTGGACCTTTGTTGCGGTAGGTTGCTTAGTTTTTCTGTTAGCATTAGTAGTGGTGTGTTTAAATGCATTACGCGCGGCAATTACTAATCCGATAAAGAGTTTGCGGACAGAATAGTGCATGAGCAAGAGGCGTTAATCGTTTTTCTGTGTATACCAAATGTCTTGATAAAGCTCAGGATAACGTTTAAATTGGCCGTGCACATAGGGGCACAGAGGCACAATTTTTAAATTGTTCTCACGGGCGTACTCGACTAGCTTGCTTAACAGCAATTTTGCATAACCCTTGCCTTCATATGCGGGATTAACCTCCGTGTGATAGACCGTCAGTTGTCCGTTATGAACGGAAATTTCCATTTCACCTACCTGTTGGTCATCGACGAGGAGCTGGATTTGGCCCCGATTGTTTGCTAGTGCTACTTTTAACTGTTCCATAAGTTGCCTTTATTAGTTTAAGTACTTTCTATTGTATTTTTTGTTTATTTAGTCGCAAAATTACGGCGTATTTCCACTAGGGCTGTTAATCTAGACTAAGAAAAGTGACTGAAAGTGTGCTCTTGTCTGTAGCCAAATGCGGTGCATTGCGAAAAACCTTACTCAAGATAACCGAATTTACCCATATTAAAGTCCGTAATTGCCTGCCTGATTTCTGCGTCTGTATTCATAACAAAGGGGCCATAGCTGGCAATCGGTTCGTGGATGGGCTCACCGCTTAATAAAAGCGCGATGCTCTTTTCCGGCGCATGTATACTTATTTCTTCACCCTCATTTTTAAATAATACAAAGCCGTGTTCAGCCACTTTTTGACCATTTACTTCGATCTCCCCATTTATGGATAAGACAGCTGTGTTGTGTGAACTGGGCGTTGAGGTGTGAAAGGTTCCTCCACTGTTCAACCGTATGTCAAAAAGATTGAGCGGTGTGTAGGTCGACGCCGGCCCATGCACGCCCTGTGCGCTACCTGCAATGACGTTGACAATGCCCTGATTGTTTTCGAGCACGAGTTTACCCATATTTTCGGCAAGAAGAGCTTGGTAATGAGGTGTTGCGGATTTGTCTTTTTGGGGAAGGTTCACCCACAATTGTACCATTTCAAATAATCCTCCTTTTTTCGAAAATGCTTCTTCATGGAATTCTTTATGCAATATCCCGTCTCCGGCAGTCATCCACTGCACATCGCCCGGGTTAATAACGCCACTATTACCGGCACTATCATAATGGGCTACGCTACCTTTGTAAGCAATGGTAACCGTCTCAAATCCTTTGTGAGGATGTACGTCAACACCGCGCACATGATCGGAAGGGCCAAAATCATAAGCGGCATTAAAATCTAACATCAAAAAAGGACTCATTCGCCTTTGCGTAATAACACCCTTCGGAAAATAATTAAACACCCTAAAACCATCGCCCACCATTCCGGGTCTAGTTGGCTTAGACACAATGTTCTCAATTAGCTTTTTCATGATTTCTTTTCCTTTCTACAAAGGTACAGGTGTCTTGAGGCGAAAAAATTGACCTATGGTAAGAAAGATCGCTTTGGTTTAAACACGACTATTACGCCTGGCCAACTCTTTGCGTACCCGGCTTAATGATTCGGGTGTGATGCCAAGGTAGGAGGCAATCATGATTTGCGATATGCGCAAAGTCAATTTGGGATAGAGCCGTATAAAGTCCAGGTATCTTTCTTCGGCGGTTGCAGCTAAAAGCTGGTTGATGCGACGTTGCATATAACGAATGCTATTGTGCAGAAGATAAATATGATATTTTCCGAATTCGGGACAAATTTCAGTAGCATGCTCCATGAAATTTTTGGTAACAATCACTACCTGTGTCTCTTCCAACACATCAATGTTGAATGCTGCCGGCTCATGAAAATAAAAACTATTGCGATCACCAAGCCACCAATCTTCAGGAGCAAATTGGATCGTATGTTCCTTGCCCTGGCTGTCGAGCGTGTAGGCCCGAAGCAATCCACTGCATACAAAATAGCCAAGGCCTGTTGATTCCCCTTCCCTTAAAAGAATTTTTCCTTTTTGATAGGTTTTTTCTTTTAATTCCTGCTTCAAAACGCTAATTTGTTCTCCTGTTAGAGGCGTATGGCGTTTGAGATAATTTTCGAAAGCTTGCATGTGCCAATTTAGTAATTTTATACATCATCGAAAAAAGCCATGGCAAAAATTGTTCTCCTCTCAGCCAGTATCAGACAAGGTCGAAATAGTCACCGGGTTGCCCTCTATTTTAAAAATTATATCGAAAGCAATCAGTTGGCAGATGTAGAGATGGTCGATCTTGATATTTATGATTTTCCGCTGTTTGAAGAGCGTTTACGCTTCTTAAAGAATCCGTCCGAAAAGATTTTGGATTTTGCAGCAAAAATAAGGGAAGCAGAGGGCGTTTTGCTGGTTACTCCGGAGTATAATGGAGGATATCCGGCTAGTCTAAAGAACGTAATCGATCTGCTATATGATGAATGGCGTAAAAAACCTATTGCGCTAGCTACGGCATCGGCCGGTAATTTCGGCGGTGCACAGGTCATGACATCCCTGGTGTTCAGTCTATGGAAGATCGGCTCCATACTTGTACCAGCTATGTTTCCGGTTGCCAAAGTGCAGGAAGCTTTTAATGAACAGGGTGAACCGTTGGACAAAGCGCAAACAGATAAAAGAGCGCATACTTTCGTGAGCGAATTGCTGTGGTTTATCGAAGCAAAAAAAAGAATGCATAACTAAGGAAGCGGAAAACATAAATCGCTTATTACAAGGTAAGATAAACTTTGCTTGCTACAAGCAGGCAAGGTTTTATTGTTATTAATGAAGTGTAGTTGTCCAATTGCTGCACTAGTATTGGCCATGACCTATAACCTATAACTGAAAGCCTACAACTCAAGCAATCTTTCGTTTTCGAAAATAAAAGCCTTTCAATTTTTATTATGATTTTTTATAATCTTTGTTTATTTTTGATTTCGAAAATAAAACAAAAATAAACGAAAGCATATGTCAGAAACGGTAATGCCTAACCAACGAAGGGAAAAGATAATCGAGTTGCTTAAGGAAGACGGTTTTGCCAAAGTGATTAATCTGGCAAAAATCTTCAAAGTAACCGAAGTTACGATTCGGCAGGATTTGGAGAAGCTTGAAAAAGAGGGCGCTCTGGTTCGGGAACATGGAGGGGCTTATTTGAAAAATATAGAAGATAAAGTAAGAACCTTATCACTTAGTAACCAAGACAACCTAGATAAAAAGGAAAAGATAGCGAGTAAATGTATTGAATATATTGAGAGTGGTGACAGCATTATTCTTGATTCCGGTTCAACCACAACGGAAATTGCCAAGAAGTTGAAGGGTTTTAAGAACCTTACCGTTATTACCAATGCCCTGAACATAGCCATGATGCTCGGGACCGAACCGGGTATTGACTTAATTGTTACAGGAGGTGAATTTAAACCACCTACCTTGTCGCTTACCGGACAAAAGGCGGCTGATTTTTTTCAGGGTATTTATGTGCAGAAACTTTTTCTTGCTACAGCCGGACTCTCGTTGAAGGCTGGTTTGACCTATCCCAGTATCAGCGATATTGTAGTGAAAAAAGCAATGATTGATGCCGCGGAAATAACGTATTTGGTGGCAGATTCAACAAAAATCGGAAAAAGCTCTTTTGCCAGCCTTGGTGCATTATCCTTAGTGGATTATGTCATTACAGACTCTGATATCAATGAGCGTGACAAGAAGGTGTTTGAAGAAAATGATATCGAAATTCTACTTGCTTAAAGCATAAACTAAACTAACATATAAACATTCGATATGAATAATAAGGGGACTTTAGGCGTTATTATCGGAAACCGCGATTTTTTTCCGGATAAATTGGTTTCGGAAGCACGCCTTGAGATTATGGAACAGCTCGAAAGGTTGCACATAAATTACGTCGTGCTGGACGAATTTCAGACAAAATTAGGAGGCGTGGAAACTTTTAAAGATGCCCAACGATGCGCCGAACTGTTTAGGAGACATGCTTCGGAAATAGTGGGCATATTAATGGTATTGCCTAATTTTGGTGATGAACGTGGTGTGGCCGAAACCCTAAAATTGGCTGGTTTGGATGTCCCTGTTTTAGTACAGGCCTATCCGGATGAATTGAACAAATTGGACCTTGCCAGGCGACGTGATTCATGGTGTGGGAAGATTTCGGTATGCAATAATCTATATCAATATGGAATAAAATACACCCTTACGAATCAACATGTGTTGCATCCAAAGGATCCCGCTTTTGCTCAGGAAGTGCTTGATTTTTTAGCCGTCTGTCGTGTGGTAGGTGGATTGAAACGTTTAAGGATTGGTGCTGTGGGAGCTAGGCCTGGCGGGTTCAATACGGTTCGGTATAGCGAAAAGCTTTTACAGCGCCATGGTATTTCAGTCATTACCGTCGACTTATCCGAGATCTTAGGTAGAGCCAATCGTTTGACTAAAGAGGATGCATCGGTAAAAGAGCATCTCGACAGAATTAACGCTTACGCTTCACAAGGGAAAACCCCTGATGAAGCAATGATACAGATTGCCAAGCTGGATGTGGTATTAAATCAGTTTATGGTAGAACATGATTTGGACGCTACAGCAATCCAGTGTTGGACGTCGCTTCAAACAAACTATGGCTGTAATGTATGTACCAGCATGAGCATCATGAGTGAAAACATGCTACCAAGTGCCTGTGAGGTGGACGTGACGGGAACATTAAGCATGTATGCGATGCAGTTGGCTTCGAGCTCGCCGAGTGCTTTGGTCGACTGGAATAATAACTATGCCGATGATGCCAATAAATGTGTGCTTTTCCATTGTGGTAATTGGGCAAAGTCATTCCTGCCTGACGTTGAAATTAGCAATGCCCCCATTTTAGGTACTTCCGTTGGTGTCGAAAATACGTATGGAGCGCTCGACGGTCGCACGCCGGCTTCTCCTTTGACGTATGGACGTATTAGTACGGATGATCCTAAAGGCATCATCAAAGCATATATTGGAGAAGGAACGCTTACAGACGACCCTTTGAATACTTTTGGAAATCGTGCGGTAGCACAGATTCCGGACTTACAGCGTTTGATGCAATACGTGTGTCGTAACGGTTTTGAGCATCATGTGGTTATGAATGCCTCCAACACGGCGGGCATCTTGAAAGAAGCCTTGGGGAATTATATGGGCTGGGAAGTTTATCAACACTGTCCCGAAAATTAAATCGTAAAGTTATGATAGTAAGTGAATTAATTGCGAAGTCAAAGGAGTATCGTCAAAAGATTTTAAAATATATAGTGGGCGCAAATGCCGGTCATACGGGAGGGAGCCTATCATGCATTGATATTCTAAATGTACTGTATAACGTGGTGTTAAATGTTAGTCCGGACAACTTTGAATCGCCTGATCGAGATCGCTATATTCAGAGTAAAGGGCATTGTGTAGAAGCCCTATTTGTAGTATTGGCCGATAAAGGTTTTTTTTCGGAAGGCGATTTAAATACACTATGCCGTTACCAATCACACTATATAGGACATCCTACCCGTAAGGTAAATGGCGTAGAACAAAATACGGGGGCACTTGGACACGGTTTGCCGATTAGTGTCGGCACTGCATTGGCAGCAAAAATGGATGAAAAAAATTACCGGGTATTTACCTTATTGGGTGATGGCGAATTGCCTGAGGGATCCAATTGGGAAGCAGCCCTGACGGCAGCACACTATAAGCTTGATAATCTATGTGCCATTCTAGATAAGAATAATTTACAAATTACCGGATCGACAGCGGACGTTTGTAACACCGATCCCGTGGATCTGAAATTCGAAAGCTTCGGTTGGGCGGTTAAACATGTGGATGGCCACGATTTAGCGGCAATAAAAGATGCATTGGAAAGTGTACCTTTTGAGGTAGGAAAGCCTAGTATGCTTATCGCTCATACGGTGAAAGGCAAAGGTGTGAGTTTCATGGAGCATAATATTAGCTGGCATCATGGTGTTCCGAATGAGGAGCAATATGCGCAAGCAGTAGCGGAACTAAGTGCATAAACATTATGGGAAATGTATTAACAGACGATTTGCAGGTTACCAAACCGAATTTGGAAGTGTTTTCTGCGACTTTGCAGCATTTGGCAACGGGCGACCGCAATGTCGTAGTGATTACCAGCGATTCCAGGGGGTCAGGTAAGCTTGTGCCTTTCGGTAAAAAATATCCGACCCAAATGGTAGAGGTCGGCATTGCTGAACAGAATTTGGTTGGGGTAGCTGCAGGTTTGGCTTCTACGGGTAAAAAGGCTTTTGCGGTGTCTCCCGCTTGCTTTCTAACGGCAAGAGCCTTGGAACAGATTAAAAATGATGTCGCATATTCGGATAATCCGGTGCGCCTCATCGGTATCAGTGCGGGTGTCAGTTATGGAGCTTTGGGCTCCACTCACCACAGCTTACACGATTTTGCAGCACTTAGAGCCATTAACAACTTGAAAATTGTGGCACCGGCTGATAATTATGAAACGGAACAAGCTATTTTGCAAGCTTATCACCTGGATCAGCCCATCTATCTGCGTTTTGGAAAGAAACCTATGCCTTTGCTGACAGAGGATTCAACTGACAGCTTCACTTTAGGAAAGGGTAGGGTTGTTAGAAGGGGACAAGATTTGGCTTTTATCGCTACGGGGGAAACTGTTTATCCGGCTTTAATGGCCGCGCAAAAACTGAAGAGCGAGCGGAACTTGGATATTGCCGTGGTAAGTATGCATACCATAAAGCCATTAGATACCGAATTGCTGCAATACTTTGCAGCAAATGCAAAGGCGATTGTGACGGTAGAAGAGCATAGTATAAACGGAGGACTTGGGGAAGCCTGCGCATCTTTTCTTCTACAACACGATTATCGAAAACCTTTTAAAATTGTTGGGATACCGGATGAATATACCGTCACCGGATCACAAATTGAGATTTTTAATCATTACGGTATTTCGGAAGTAGGTTTAGCGGATGCCGCTTTAACCCTACTGAACACGATGACATAAGAAACACCTTATACATCGGCATTTATAAACTAACACAAACCATTTTATGAACCATCTAAAAGTATGGGCCTTATTGCTGCTGCTATGTTTTGGTTGCGGTGGTAGGAATAAAGATAACCAAAAGAAGCAAATCGCGATCGTAGTTTCTACGCTCAATAATCCATGGTTTGTCTTTTTGGCAGAATCTGCCGCGGAAAAAGCACAAGCTTTGGGTTATACCGCTAAGATTTTCGATTCTCAAAATAATACAGCTTTAGAAACGGATCATTTTGAAAATGCAATAGCCGCCGGCTTTGATGCTATTTTGTTTAATCCCACGGATGCGGAAGGCTCTGTCGTAAATGCAACAAAGGCAATGGAAGCCAGCATCCCGGTTTTTTGCATGGACCGGGAGATTAACTCGCGATCTGCAGCCACTTCACAGATCCTATCGGATAGCTATGCGGCCTGTGTACAATTGGGTGAATTATTTGCCAACGATTTGGAGCGACGGGGGAATTATGCGGAAATATTGGGTATTGTTTCGGATAACAATACCTGGAATCGCTCCAAAGGTTTCCATAGCGTAGTGGATAATTTCCCCAATTTGAAAATGGTAGCTCAACAGAGCGCTGATTTTGACCGCAATAAAGCCATGGAAGTAATGGAATCTATTTTACAGGGACATCCGGATATTAAGGGTGTTTTTTGTGGAAATGATGCCATGGCAATGGGCGCTTATCAAGCAACGGTCGCAGCGGGAAAGCAAGATCAGATAAAAATATATGGCTTCGACGGTGCCGAAGATGCCGTACATGCAGTTGCAGATGGCCGTATACAGGCTACCGCCATGCAATTTCCTAAAGTAATCGCTGAGAAAGCGGCTAAGTTTGCAGATGCTTACTTCAAAGGAGAGCGGACATTTCGTAAGAAGCTACCGATTGCAGTGGATGTTGTGACGCAGGAAAATATCAACCAATATATTGCTTATGGCAAAAAAACTAAGTAATATGATGAAGCGCGGACTTAAATATGTATTCATGGCCCTTATAGGTGCCACTTTGATTTACCATTCTGTTTACTTCAAAAGCCTTCAGAGGGTTAAGGCAAGTGTCAAGGATCTTAATATTGATAGTTATGCTAAGAATTACTTGTTTAAGCTTATTCCTAACGCCAAGTCTGAATTTGTGGATATTACTCTGCTTCGTAGGGCGCTGGTGGAAAATGCTTCGCAAGCCTTTGCAAGCTATTCTCATGCAGTAAGCGATGGAGACCTTCGCTATTTTATGGTGACAGGCGCCGGTGTGGTTGTGCAAACGGACTCCGATTATATATGGAGCCGAAGTGACACAAAGCCAGCCATTAAGCTAGCGACAAAATACATATACGGAACGGCAGCAAGAGACGCAGCTGGCTTGATAGCGGTAGACTCTTTTGATAATACGATGGTGTTCAATGAGCTCTCTGAAAAGATTAATGAGTTAGTTCGTAAGGAGATAGTGCCTATCTCGGAGAACTTCAAGCCCGGCGATAGCCTTCGATTTACAGGTGCCCTTGGTTTAAGCACAAAAGCTCCGCAACTAACAGAAGCAACTATTATTCCTCTACAGCTGGAACGATTGGAAACTAACGATAAAAAGGATCAAGATGTTAGAGACCGTTAATATTACCAAGAGATTTGCAGGAGTAACTGCGCTTAATAATGTTAACCTTCAGTTGATGCCGGGGAAAGTTACTGCACTTATCGGTGAAAATGGAGCTGGGAAGTCGACGCTTATGAAAATACTGTCAGGTGTATATACCTCCTACGAGGGGCAGGTTGTATACAAGGGGCGTGAAATGCATTTTGCAAATCCAAAGGAAGCGCAGAATAGCGGCATCGCTATCATTCATCAAGAACTTAATTTGATTCCGGACCTTTCGATTTTCGAAAATATTTATTTGGGAAGAGAGCTTATCGACACTTGGGGGTTTGTTGATCGGAAGACCATGCGTAAGCAAACCCAAAGTCTACTGCAAAGATTGAAACTTGATCTTAGTGTGGATTGCCTCATACGCGATTTGAAGGTTGGACAACAACAAGTGGTAGAAATTGCCAAAGCTTTACTGACAGATGCCGATGTCTTGATTATGGATGAACCAACCTCGGCTATCAGTGAACAGGAAGTGGACGTGCTTTTTGATATTATTGAAAGACTTCGAAGTGAAGGTAAAACGATTGTCTATATCTCTCATAAATTGGATGAATTGTTCAAAATAGCAGATGCTTACATCGTGTTACGTGACGGTTGTGTGGTTGAAAGTGGCGATATATGTAACGTGAATCATGATGTATTGATCAGTAAAATGGTGGGTAGGGATATTCAATTATTGAAAGTAGGAACCAGGGCCCTGGCTGAAGAGGTAGTGTTAAAAGTTGATAATCTGTGTTTGTATGATGTCCATTCGAAACAACGCCTCGTCGTCGATCATGCTTCTTTTCAAGTTCATCGGGGTGAAATATTAGGTCTGTTCGGTTTAATGGGAGCAGGTAGAACGGAACTGCTGGAAACTATCATCGGTATGCATGACACCCGTAAAAGCGGCGAGATTCTGATGGACGGGCAGACGCTTCGTTTAAAATCTCCTCAGCAAGCCATACAGGCAGGGATCGTTTTAGTACCCGAAGATCGGAAGAAAAATGGTTTGGTTTTAGGTCTTGACATTAAAACAAATGTCAGTCTCAGTCGACTGCAGGAAGTGAGCGAGTTCGGCTTTATCAATAAGAGAAAGGACTTAAGTCTGGCACAGCACTATGTCGATTCCTTAAAGATCAAGTGTTCTTCGCCCACCCAACAAACAAAAAATCTCAGCGGAGGGAATCAACAAAAAGTGGTGCTAGCCCGATGCCTTGTAACTAAACCCCGTGTATTGTTATTAGATGAGCCCACACGAGGTATTGACCCCCACGCTAAAAACGAAATATATAAACTGATCTTAAGTTTAGCCGAACAAGGGATGGCCATTGTGGTTGTCTCCTCTGAACTACCGGAAATTCTGTGTCTATCAGATCGAGTGATGGTAATGAGCGAAGGCCGATTAACTGCCACTTTTCAAGCCGCGGAAGCTAATGAAGATAATATATTAAAGGCAGCCATTCCGAAAACTATCTAATTTAAAAAGAGAAAAATGATTCACCAGCGTATCAAAATCGCCAAATTTCAATCGCTTATTGCACTGGTACTAATGTGTGTAATATTGTCTTTCCTCTCCGATAAATTTCTTACACCTGCCAATGGATGGAATGTGCTGCGACAAATTTCAGTTAATATTTGTATTTCTGTAGGAATGACCCTGATAATTTTAACAGCCGGTATTGATCTATCCGTGGGTTCAATTTTAGCTTTTAGCGGCGCAGTTGTAGCCGGTCTGTTGAAGTTTGGAATAGAAATGCCTTCTTATGATCTCTATGTGGGATTTACACTTTTAGGTGGCGTATTATCCGGGTTGTTGGTGGGAGCTGCCTTAGGGGCTTTTAACGGCTTGGTAATTACGAAATTCAAAGTACCACCTTTTGTAGCGACCTTGGCTATGTTAACTATTGCAAGGGGCTTTACCATGCTTTGGACCAAGGGGTATCCAATTTCTTCTTTGGGTAAGGAATTTGCCTATATCGGTACCGGTTGGTTTTTAGGTGTGCCCGTTCTTGTTTGGATTGCAGCACTGATTGTGATTGGAGCGATCATATTGACGAACCGAACGGCCTTTGGTAAATACATTTATGCCATTGGCGGTAATGAGAATGCTGCGAGGTTATCGGGAATTAATATCAACAGGGTGAAAATTTGGGTGTACACCTTGGCTGGAATTTTAGCAGCGATAGGAGGTATTATGGTGACGTCGCGTTTAAATTCGGCCCAACCGAATGCCGGCTTAAGTTATGAGCTGGATTCCATTGCAGCTGTAGTCATTGGTGGTACTTCGCTCGCCGGAGGAAGGGGCACGATCGCAGGGACGGTACTGGGAGCGATGATAATCGGTATATTGAATAATGGCTTGGTACTGATGGATGTTTCGCCCTTTTGGCAACAAGTCGTAAAAGGCGCAGTTATCCTCTTAGCAGTTATGATTGACAAAGCAAATCATAAAGAAGAATAACATGACAGCAAGTTCTTGTATTTTAGCGATCGATCAAGGCACTAGCGGTACGAAGTCGCTTGTTTTTGACAGTAAAGGGAACATTTGTGCAGAAGCAACAATCCCCTTAAAAACAAGTTATTTTGGCGAGGGCTTTGTAGAGCAGCATCCGGAAGATATTTATAAAAATGTTTTACAGTCTGTTCGTGCTTGTTTGCAGCAGTATCAATCTACCGGTGCCTCTTTGTCGGCGATCGTTTCCTGTGGCATTTCCAATCAACGCGAAACCTTTCTTCTTTGGGACGAATTTGGTTCACCTTTGTGCAACGCGGTGGTATGGCAATGTAAGCGATCGGTTGATGTTTGTTATGAGATGCAAAGTCTGGATTTAGGTAATGTTATACATGATAAAACGGGTTTATTCATTGATCCTTATTTTTCAGGCACTAAACTGATTTGGTTATACCGCAATAATCCCGAAATCCAAAAGGCTATTAAGGCGGGTAAAGCTTATTTTGGGACGGTTGATACATGGTTGCTCTATCGTTTAACTAAAGGAGAGGCTTATCTTACCGATTATACCAATGCTTCGCGTACCTTGTTATTTAACTTAAATACACTGAGCTGGGATCGGGAATTAATCGCTCTTTTTGGCTTGGAGGGCATCCGATTGCCAGAGGTTAAACCTTCGTCCTATGCATTCGGATCGAGTCATTTTGAAGGATTGTTCAAACGAGCACTTCCTGTCCAGGCAATGATTGGTGATTCGCATGCCGCCGCTTTTGGAGAGGCATGCATCTATCCGGGTACCGCCAAAGCCACTTTAGGTACAGGTTGTTCGATTCTATTCAACGTAGGAACCGAGCGCCGAAATTCTAATTCCGGAATGGTTTCAACCATCTGCTGGAGTACGGAGGATCGGGTGGACTATGCGTTGGAGGGTATTATCGTATCCTGCGCCTCACCTTTGGCATGGTTAAAAACGGAACTTGGGTTGCTTACTGATTTCGCGGAGGCGGAAAACATGGCAACATCGGTAACTGACAACAATGGCGTTTACCTAATACCCGCTTTTAGCGGTTTAGGCGCTCCTTTCTGGGATATGAACAGAAAAGCCTCTTTGGAAGGTTTAACGTTTTCGAGCAATAAGAACCATATCGTGCGTGCAGCGTTGGAGTCCATTGCCTACCAAATACAAGATGTGTTATCTGCCATGAAACAAGACACGGGTATTCCTATTCAAGAACTTATGGTGAACGGAGGTGCAAGTAGCAATAACTTCGTTGTGCAGTTTTTAAGTGATTTACTGGAGGCAAAAGTCATCAGGAACGAAAATAAAAATGTATCCGCTTTCGGTGCCGGTTTTCTGGCAGGCCTCAAGGCGAACATTTTTCCTGACCTGGATAGCGTTCAATCTCTTTATCATCGGCATCCTATTGCGAAGACTACGCAAGTAGCAAAGGTAGCCGAAGCTTATCGTGGATGGCAACGATTTATACATGCGACAAAGTCCTGATTTTGTCTAGTTCATCGTTGACTTTGTCCAATTCACGAGATTCGTTCTTATCTCAGTTGCTAACATTATCTACTTTTAACCTATATCAAAAATATAGGTTATGAACACATTAAAAATAATTGCTTCTGCCGCGGGCTTGGCAGTTTTATTGGTGACAACTGCCGCATTTATCGACTTCAGGTATGAAAAGGAAATAAAAAAAATACAATCGCCCAAAAATGAAGGAGGTTTTGCCGTTGTTGAGCTATTTACTTCTGAAGGTTGTTCAAGTTGCCCTCCCGCCGATGAATTGATGGAAAAAATCCAAGCGGAAAATGAAAACAAACAGCTATACATTTTAGCTTTTCATGTGGATTATTGGGATCATCAAGGTTGGAAAGACCGATTTAGCGATCATGAATTTTCACTTAGGCAAAAGCAATATGCCAATTGGATGAAGCTCCAAACTATTTATACCCCACAGGTGATTGTGAATGGCTCAGAGGAAATGATCGGCTCGGAAGCAGGTGCCGTATTCAATGCAATCAAACGGCAATTAGCACAAAAGGCTTCATCGTCCCTTCGTTTAAGTTGCAAAATACAAAATAAAAAGGCGGTAATACATTATCAAGGTGTCGCTGACCAAGAAGAGGCCGAATTGGTACTTACACTTGTTCAACAATCAACAGCCAGTAGTGTAAAAGCTGGCGAGAATGCAGGTCGAAACCTGACACATGTACAGGTAGTAAGGAAATTAGCACGTAAAAGCTTAAATGGAAAAAAAGAGATTGTATTTTATTTACCTGACGATTTCAATGAAAAAGGATGGGAACTGGTTGGATTTGTGCAAAACCTCCGGAACGGTCATATTTCACAAGCAGCGCGTTTTGATTTAGATGAGAAATGAAAAAATTGTCACACCATTAAAATAATGACAAAGTAAAGCCGGCCATTTCTTTGATGAAACAGCTGGCTTTGTTTTTTGGGTTTTTGAACCTCGAAAAAATAACTCAGATTGCTAATGTATCTACGGCCTTTTCAAAAGCATTTTCTTGTATACCAGGAATAGCAACACCCTCAACACGATAAGTGGTGATGTCATCTAGGCCAATAAAATTGAGCGCCTTCGTGAGGTAGGGCTCGGTAAAATCAAAAGACCGCATCGGTCCTTCAGCATATATGCCACCGGAAGAAATGGCTAAATAGACTTTTTTACCTATTAGCAATCCTTCAGGCCCTTCAGCTCCGTATTTGAAGGTAACACCTGCGCGCATAACATGGTCGAGCCAAGCTTTTAAAGTGGAATGTATACCAAAATTATACATAGGAGCGCCTATAACGATGATGTCGGCTTTTTGCAGCTCGGCAATGGCCTCATCCGAATGTTTGATTGCAGTGGCCTGTGCTTCGGTCCTTTTGGACGGCTCGGTCATGAAGGCATGGAGATGCGCCTCTTCTAAATGTGGAAAGTGCGTCTCTGTTAAGTTATGTACTTTTACATTGCTGCCCGGATACTTAGCAGAAAGCCTTGTCACAATTTCATTTCCAAGTTTGATACTGAAAGAGTCCTTGCCTCTAGGACTAGAGATAATATGTAATATATTCATCGTTTTAAATTTTTTCAAAAGTAAGCAGTGGTACTTTCAAAAAGATATGACTATACCAAAGGATAGTGCTATCCTTTGGTATAGTCGCAATTGCTATCTTTGTTTTATGGAAGATCACGTATACACTAAACAAACGTGCACTGAAAATATTCAGGCAGTTAGAGATGCTTTATATGTACTGAATGGAAAGTGGAAATTGTTGGTGATTATTGCGCTGACGGAGGGGGCTACACGCTTTACAGAAATCGAAAAGTCAATCGGTGAAATTACGCCAAAGGTACTTTCGAAAGAATTAAGAGAGCTGGAACTGAATGAGTTTATAGAAAGAAAGGTGCTGAATACCGTACCTGTGCAAATCCACTACGAGTTGACATCACACAGTGATTCATTGAAAGAAGTAATTAACTCCCTAGCTATTTGGGGTAAACAGCACAGGGAATACATACAAAATAAAAGAAAGCTCATGCAATCGAATAAGAGCGTCTAGCTGCTTTTACGCATCACGATGCGTTTAACTAGATAAAGCAATAGCAACGATATGCAACTAACACAGGCAACGACGATTCCTACATAATTGTATCCTGCCAATACACTATCTTTACCTGCCTGGCTTACCAACATGCCTGCGATGGTGGCGCCAACGCCACCTGCGATCTGCTGCAAGGAAGAGTTTATGCTCATAAAGGCACCGCGATCTTTCTGCTCAGGTACGGCACTAACAAGTGCGGTAGAGGGTACCATACGGCCTATTACGGTAGTAGTGATGAGCACGTTGAAGACAAGCACCACCCAAAATGGTGTGGGGCCAAGTTGCGTATAAAAGATACTCATGAACATCAGACCAATACTGGCGATCGCAAATAACTTGTATTTATCAATCCGGTCACTTAATTTTCCTAAAGCAGGCATCATCACCAGCGAAAAGCAGCCCGAAACCATGAAAAGGACAGGAAGTTGTTCGTGCGAAATACCTAGATTATTAACTGCAAAAACAGTGGCGTAGGGCATCAGCATAAAGCCACCTATCGACAGCAGTGCCGTAGCTGCCATGCCAATACGATAATCTCCATTGGCAATTGTTCGGTAAAGGTGCACGAGTGAGTTTTCCTTGCTCTGCAAGGCAAGGTGTTCAGTAACCGGCCGCAGCCAGCAGGCAATGGCAATAACGATAAGTATGGCCAATACGGAGATCATAAAGAAAGGCATTTCCCAGCCCCACCTATTTGCTATGAACAGGCCGATGGGAATACCCAACACTTGACTGGCACCGAAACCCATTTGTACAACTCCCATGACACGACCACGTTTCTCCAAGGTAAAAAGGTCCGTAATAATAGCCATGGAAATGGCACCAATAACACCGCCAAATAAACCGGTAATAACACGCGCGGCTACTAAGGTGAAGAGTGTATTGGCTAAACCACAAAGGAGTGTTCCGATGACAAAACCAATGTAGAAAAACAGCAGTAGCTTTTTACGATCGTATTTATCAGCAAATCCTGCCGTGAGAAGGCCTGATGCGCCTGCGCTAAAAGCATAGGCCGAGACAGCCAGTGCAAAGGAATTGGCTCTAATGTCCATGGCTTTGATCAACATATCGCCTAGAGGCGACATGACCATAAAATCGAGTATAATGGTGAACTGTGTAAAAGCCAGTATTAAGATTACCAATCGTTCGTAGGGTGTAAAGGGTGCTTTTTTTTCCGTTTGCATTTGTGCTAGCTTAGTATTTCGCATTCAAAACCACATCCATGTACCAACTCCATAATATCGTCGGAGGAAAGGGTAGGACTCACTACCCGTAAGACATAATCTTCGTCGCTTAAATCAACCGACCAAGTTTCTATGGTTCCTAGCTGATCAAGCACTCGAGCAACTTTATGCTTGCAGTTGCTATCTTCAATGCTTGTTTTGAATATAAGTACGTGTTCAAATTTTTGCATAATGATATCACTCATATTTGGGAAGTCTATTTTTTAAATGCCTTCACTACCAATTCAAAAGCTTGCCAGAGCATTTCCTCTTTTAAAGTAAAGGGACGACCGTTTAAACTTACACCATCATTATGGAATTTCACGAGCCCATATAAAGGACCAAAGGCGACCGACCAATAGACTTCCAGCGGAAGATTTGGAATGTCTCCTCGATCGACAGCATGCTGAACGAAGGCGCCCAAAATAGGCTCGGCTTTCTCTGTGAAAGCTCCCATGAAACGGTTATAATACAAAGTACTTCTAATTTGTTCGAAAAATAAGCTAAGGGTCTGATTATTGAGCATTTGCCAATAGCGATTCGCCCATTGTGTCCTCAAGCCTTGCTCAAAAGGAGCGTCCGGATCCAAGCCCCGTACAAGATCGTCGGCCATTGTCTCGCCCTGTTCCGCCGCTAGTCTGCTGATCAGATCATCTTTATCCTTATAGTAGATGTAAATAGTAGCGACAGAAATCTTACACTCCTTCGCCAGCTTATTTATACTAAAGTAATCCAATCCGCCCTTTCCGATCAGTTCTATTGCTTTTTGCTTTACCAGTTGCTCTTTTTCTATATCCCTATTTCTCATGTGGTATACATAATGGCTGCAAATATAAGTGAATATTCATTTATTTATAAATTTTATTTTGGTTGTTTTGAGATTAGGATAATGAAAGCAATAGACGGGATTGATGTAAAAAAGGGCAATACAGACCCATAAGGTCCGTATTGCCCTTTTTTTTAATTATAGCCGGGGTTTTGAGGAAAACTGGATGATCCACCTTCTGTTCGATCTATCTGATCTTGTGGAATGGGGCGTAAAACATGATAGTCCTTGATGTTTTTTCCGCCGTCGGGGTTGTAAGCTTGTACCCGTGTTACCAATTGATGCGTTCTTACCAAATCATACCAGCGAAGTTGCTCACCCAGCAATTCTCTGCCACGTTCTTCCAGTATGAAATCAATATTCAGGTCGGCGGCGGTAATTAGCATTGCTTGACGATGGGTTGCATCCTCGGCTTCATCCGTGCTATTGTACGCGGCCCTTGCTCGGACCATATTCATGTAAGTAACCGCCTTATCCATGTCTCCACTGTACATAAAAGCTTCCGCCGCGATCAAGCAGGTTTCAGCAAGCCGAAATGCTAGAAAGTCGCGAGAGCCGAACTCATAATTAATATCCGGGCGTTGTGGATCTAAAAATTTAGTTAATGTCGGGTATAGTTTCTTGGTATACGACTGTGGCTCGATAACCATGAAGTTTTTCGAGGCCTTTACCACAGGATCCAGCTGGTAGCCTGGTAGCCAGATAGCGGTATCTCCCAAGGCGTAAGTTACTTGTTTCCCGTTTACATTATAGGTGCCTGGTTTACTGCAATAGAATACATCCTTAAAGCTTTTTTTATAGCGTGTGTCATTCACGCGATCGGCAAACAAAACATCAAGTGTGTAATTAGTTGGCATAAAGCGTTTCCAAGGTTGCCCATCCTGTATATTCCTGTTCATTCCCGGTAAAACGTCATATTCCATGAGGAAATACCGGTGTGCGGAATTTCCTGTTCCGTCGGCGTCCGCATCTGCACCATTCGTGATGGCATTTTTAGTATATTGAACCGCCCATATGACTTCCTCATTTCGCTCGCCGGCTCCTTGCTCAAAAACAGCAGCAAAATCTTCCAGTAAGTGAAAATTATAGCCAGTAATTACTTGTTCAGCCAGGACGGCCGCATCTCGGTAATCACTGTCTTTTGCTGCTTCAGAGCTTGCTCGGGTAAGTAATACCCGAGCAAGCAAATGTTCGGCAGCGGGTTTTGTAGCTCGACCATAATCGGTTTGTTCGGCCGGCAGATTTTGAATAGCAGCTCTTAGATCATCTTCTATCAATTGATAAATATCAGTGAGCGGAGCACGTGATGCCGTTGTTGTTGCTTCTTTCGTTTCGCTGGTTGTAAGATGGACGGAACCGTACTGTTGCACCAATGTGAAATAATAGTAGGCCCTGAGAAATTGTGCTTCACTCCTGCGGATATTACGTTGTTCTTCCGGCATATCCGCAACATCGGGGGCGCGATCAATTACGGCATTACAGGTATTGATACCGACATATAAATTGTTCCATAAGTCGCGCACGTAGGTCGTACGGGGGTCAAATTGGGATGTATACTCATTGATGAATTTGTAAGAGCCGTCAGAACCCATCGTATAGGTATCCGTTCCGAAAACAGTCATTGTCATGCCCAGCTCATTAGCGTGGAAAGTCCGAAGGGTAGAATAAGCCGCTTTAACGCCGTCTTCAAGCCCTTCGGGTGTTGAAAGGTATTCATCGCTAACTTGCGAACGGATTTCCTCATCCAGCATGCGCTTGCAAGAGGTACATAGGGCAAGCGTCAATATAGATAGCATTAATATTGTTCTCATGTTGTTAAAATTTAACGTTTAAACCAAAAAGCCAAGTACGAGTAGGGGGGGTGTCAACAGGCAACTCTTCTTCATCTGAATTAAAATCGATTCCTTCCGGATCAACCCCTTGATGTTTATTGATATAAGAAGAGAAAATCAAAGGTTGCTGAGCACTTACATAAAGGCGAAGTGATTCGGCACCAATTTTAGACGCCCAGCTTTTTGGAAAGTTATAACCAAGATTGATATTCCTTATTTTAAGGAATGAACCACTAAAGTAGGCCATACTAGTATTATAAACGGGCCGCTCTTGGTTTTGGTTGGGCCTTGGATAAGCATTTGTCGGATTATTGGGCGTCCAATAATCTACGTTTAAGTTGTTATACCTGCCAAACAACGTGTTATGTACTTCATGAAAGGTACTATAGATCATATTACCTAAATTAAAATAAAGGAAGACGGATAGATCAAAACCGTGGTAGGCGAAACGATTGGTCAAACCGCCTGTAAGCGTGGGTCTATTATTCCCTAAGATAATACGGTCTGAATCATTGATCACGCCATCCCCATTTTGATCCTTGACTTTAATCTCTCCCGGTACCCTTCCGTATTGGGCGGCCTCATCCACTTCATTGCTTTGCCAAATGCCAATTTTTTCAAAATCATAATAAACTTGTATAGGATGGCCAATAAACCAACGGTTTCCAACATCATCTTGCTTCCCCCCGTACAGTTCGGTGATACTTTCTTTATTCGTAGCGAAGTTCAGGTCGGTGTTCCAGCTAAAACCTTTCTCATCCTTGGGTTTGATGTTCACGGAAGATATACTAAATTCGAAACCGGTGTTTTTTGTTGACCCGACATTTTCCATAATGGATCCATAGCCGGATGTAAAGGGAAGCTGTCTTTCCATCAATAGATCACGCGTCTGCTGCGTATAGAATTCAGCTGCTCCGGTGATACGGCCACCCAGCACGGCATAATCTAAACCAATATTGAACTGACGGGTGGTCTCCCATTTCAAGTTGTCATTTCTCAATTGGTTTGGTCTGAAACCAAAACCGGCCGTCTCATCAAAAGCGTAAGTCGTCCGTTGCAAGAGCCCTTGTGTTCCATACGGATCTATACCTGTATTACCTGTTTCGCCATAGGAAGTCCTAAGTTTTAGTAAATCGAAAACGTTATTACCTTCCATGAAGGACTCATTGCTTATTGTCCAACCCAAAGCGACAGAAGGGAAGAAACCGTAACGGTGATTTCTTCCGAAACGAGACGACCCATCTATACGAGCGGTTACAGTGGCCAAAAATCGATCATCGAATATATAATTGACGCGTCCCATGTAGGATACAATGTCCCAGCGTTGGAAATCACTTCCCGTACCCAAGATTTCTTCCGCTGCACCGAAATTAAAATATTGCATTTCCTCCACCGGAATACCTCTTACACTGATATCGGTTGCTTCGAATTGCCGATGTTGCAAGCCAAATAAGCCTGTAAGTTCCAGTGCGTGTTTTTCGGCAAATGTTTTATTGTATTTCAAAATGTTCTCCAGCGTATAGTTGAAAACCAGGTCCTCATTTCCTTGTGCGGCAGCAGTACCTCCCAGACGGGCATTCGTATACCTTCCTTGAAAATCGCCAACCCGATTTTGAATAAGATCCGGGCCAAAGTTCAAACGGAAAGTAAGTCCTTCAGCTAAGGTTGCTTCTCCGTAAATGCTGCTAAAAAGACGCATGCGTTTGTTTTTGTTGAGTAGGGCCCCCGGTACCAATTCACTCAAAGGATTACTCCGTAATCCATCTGTTGTTGGCCGAAAGATCAGGTTGCCTTGATCATCATAGGGAACACCTAAGGGGTTTTCCAGTAACGCATCGTCATACGGATTTAAATCTTGTCCGTTGGTAATACTGTAGTTACCGAGCATCGAAGTACCAATACGTATCCTATCACTGATCTGGTGATCTAAGTTCACCCGCATCGCATAGCGGTTAAAATCTTGTATAGGTATAATTCCCTTGTCTTTCATGTAATTGAAGCTGACATTGAAGCGCGTCTTCTCCGAGCCTCCTAGAATACTTAAGGAATGATTCATGCTATGGCCTGTCTGCAACATGAGATCTTGATAATCGGTGCTCCGTCCCTGTGCAATAGACGCCAGCTCCACGGCGTCGAATAAACCGGGCGTATTTTGATCGGCGTTTGGATCACTGTCATCGTAGTTACCTGTTGCCCGTCGTGATTCTCTTTTAAATTCAGCAAACTGTTCGCCGTTCATCATGTCGATCTGCTTATACGCACTGGAAAAGCCAAACCAATTATCGTAGCTTACTGTCGTTTTTCCCACTGTTCCCCGCTTTGTGGTTATAATTACCACACCATTGGCTCCCCGGGAACCGTAGATAGCAGTAGCAGAGGCATCCTTTAGCACTTCCATCGAAGCGATATCCTGGGGTGGAATATCCTCCAAACCTCCGGTAATGGGAATTCCATCGATGACATATAGCGGATCGTTACCGGCAGAAAATGAACGGTTTCCGCGGATACGAACCGTAGCAGCACCCCCAGGCTTATTGTTTGTATTGGTTACAAAAACACCTGCAGCCCTTCCTTGCAAAGCCTGTGACGGTTGTGTTACGGGCACTTCGGCAATGGACTGTGCACTGACTGAAGACACCGCTCCGGTTACGTCCTGTTTTCGTTGGCTACCATATCCAACTACGACCACTTCGTCCAAGGCTGTGTCGTCATCTGGCTTGAGTGTAATTATAATTTGTTCTGCTTGTCCCTCCCGAAGCATTTGTTCTGTCGGTTCATAACCTATAAAGGAGACCACCAATACATCAGACGCTGCACTGGATTGGATAACAAATGCACCGTTTTCATTCGTAGAGACTTTTTTGGTACTTCCTTTGATGGCAACAGTAGCGCCTGGAAGCGGTTTCTTGTTTTCATCGAGCACACGGCCCTTAATTTCCCGTTCTTGGAAGTCTTTCGAAAGGGCGAGTATTTCCGATGTTTTGGCTACTGTGATCGAACTTGGCAGTAACCACGGGGAATACAGCAGAGACATGAGTAAAACTCCCCGCCTCAGTTGTGTTTTAGCTAAACTGTTTTTCATTGAATCATTTGTTTTTGTTTATAATCGTTTGGCTTCTTCAGTTGCCTGACAGGCATAGCAATACAGCCAGGTGATCGAATAACCTTTACATGTGCACTATTTAGAGAATAAACTCCTCGGAAAGAAACTTAACTCTTCTGTGATCGGTTCTATAACAGGTAAGACCTGTTAGCGTGGTTCTTTGGAGTGATATCGAACAATACAGAGCAAGATACATCTTCAATAATCGATTCAACGACTTTACGGCTCATAATTAATCTATTTAAGTTACATTTAAGATTGGTAGTAATCAGTTATAATCCGAGCGAAGCCTGGCTTCATCAGAACTACTTATTGATAATCAACGGCAAAATACGGTGAATATGTTTTGAATGAAGGGCAAAACGGCCTGTTTTTTTACGATAACGTTATCGTAAAAAATAAGCAGATAAAAAGTAGCGGTTTAAATGAATGCCCTGGCAAGAAGTAAAAAACCAGGTAGGTTGAAGGCTATAATTTATCTTCCGGATCTAACAAAAAGTTAGATCCGGAAGATAGAAGTTCTAGAACTTAATGTCGTCTACAATGCCGTTTGCGCCTGATTCACTCGAAAATCGTTCACTGTATTCCTTCTTTTTTTGGTCTTGATAATCTATCATTTGAGCCATAATATTAAAATCGTTCATCCATTGTGTACCTGCACTGTTAACTTGTGATACCGTTAGACCGAGTTCATCAATGAGCCATTGGGCACCGTCTATTCCATTGTCGTAGGCTGCCTGCATAGCCCCTTGAATTTCAAAAAAATAATACTTGTCCGTTTCCAGACGTTGAAGATTAGCCTTCGCAGTTTCTGATTCCACTTGTGTAGCGGGCGCGTTATCAGGCTGAAGTACGCCAAGTTTCTCATGTTCTTTTACCATACCAAAATATTTGGAATAAACACTAACTACGTTAAAGGATTTGTCATCTCGCATCCGATTATTCCAAGTGACTTGTGCCTCATCCCACATGGGTCTTTCTATGCCAAGGGCACGACAAATCTGTTCTTCGGTACAACCCTCTCCGAGCTTTGCGGCACCTACGGCATAGTCGAATATCGTAACGCCATGCACGGGTTGTAGTTGCGGATCATTCGGGTCTTCTGTTGCGGTGTTCATGGTTGAATAACCCGCCGAAGCCGCGCCTGTGTCAAAAGCTTTCTGATAATTGCCTTGCATATACGCATCAAACAAGTCTTTGTTATTATTGGTGTTTGAATTTTGCTGTTCTGTCACCGCTTTCTTCGCCATATCTTCCAGATTGTCGGTGAGTCCTTTGAAAAGTTTCTTAAACATGGTTATTGAATTTTGATAATTAAAAATTGTTTGATTATCTACTGTTATCTAAATTGCTCGAAGCGCTCATAATCGCTTAATAGGCGATCATAAAAATTCTGATGTTGAGCAGTTAGGCCGGGTAGTATACGATTCATTTCATCTATAAGCGCCTGAAGATATAGTTGATACTTCTCTTTGGCGCTGTCTGTACCAAATGCACGACGATGCTCTTGATAACGCTCATAGAGCTCATTGCAACGCAGCTCAGCTAATGGGCGCGCTAAATGTTCCACCAAACGAACTTGGGTGCCTGGATCAAAGGTGTTTTGTGTTCGACAATAGGGGCAAGCGATATAGGTTGCTGTAAAATAGAATGTTGAAATTTCCAATTTACCTCCGCATTGTTTGCAATGAAAATGATCTTTATAATGTGTATATGTTTTCATGATATCAGCATACTCTTTTTCCAGATCGCGTTCGCTTATCTGGTCAAAGGCGGAAGTCATCATGTTCAGAACGCCAACGTGCCAGTCGTTAAAAATCTGGGAGATTTTGACCAATTCCATAGTTGACACTTTGGGTATAACCTCCTCTTGATAGGTATTAGACCCTTTTTGTATAATGGCGGTGAATTGGGCTATCATACCCGCCTTAAATTGTAAAAAGCTTCTTTTAAAAGGATCTTTGTCTGCATCAGCAATGCGTTGTCCGGATACCTGTATTTCCGAATGCATTTCTTCTGCTCTTTGGTATAGTTTACCCAAAAATGTTTGTAACCTTTGAACTAAGGATGTGTCGGCGTCAACGTCATTTGCGGTATTTGTGTTGGTAGTACTACTTTTGTTCTTTTTATAAAGATTGAAAAAGTTCATCACAGTCTTGTTTATTTTGAATTGTCGTGATCCTTTAGATGAATCCCATTACTTAGTTTTTGCGTTAAAAATTCAAATCCACAGTAGGCACATCGGGTAAGACCATCCTCTTTGGCCCTTCCGCTTCCACAATTCGGGCAGATAATAATTGTTACGCCTGCCTCTTTTTCAGTAAATTTTTCCCGTTTCTGTTGAAGGGCAAGTTGTTCCATGCGTTCAACAATTGATAGCGGTTTCTCCATATAGAATTGTTGTTTACAACTTGGATAGTATTTCTGCTTTTTTTGCTTTATACTCGTCTTCGTCAATTAAGCCACTTTCGAAAAGAGTTTTAATCTTTTTCAATTTCACGACCGATTCATCTTGCGTTTCGGAAGAGTTTACGGTGTTGTCTTGTGAGTTTATTTTCGAATTTGTTTGATTTTGCTGCGTTGCCTGCATTTGTCCCATTAATATGCCCATTGCAATTCCCTGTTGTGCCCCTTGCTGAGCAGGGCTGCTTTCTTGGCTAATAGCAATCGCGGTATTGAATTTTTGGAATCGATCTACGTCACCGCTTACCATATTCATACCCGTTACTTTATCATAATATTGGGTAACTTCATCGGGCAAGGTAGCGGACGTAACGGTAAATTGAGTGATTTCTATACCAAAAGTTTCAAAATATGGCTGAATCAGTGGGGCGATTTTTTTATTGAGTAAGGAAATATTGCCAGCAATGTCTAATACAGAAATATTAGAAAGTGCTAAAGCTTCACCAAACTGGGGAGCAATAAAATCACGGAGTTGTCGCTCAAACTCAAAGACCGTAAGCTGGTGATAAGTACCTGCATATTCTTTAAAGAATCTTGTAATGTCTGTAATACGTACATTATATGTGCCAAAGGCGCGAATTCGTACCTGCCCGAACTGCGCATCGCGTAGCATGATAGGCGCTGGAGTACCCCATTTTAGATTCACAAATTGTTTGACAGAGAAATAATAAACATCCGCTTTGAAGGGGCTCTCGAATCCATATTTCCACCCTTTAAGGCGTGATAACACAGGAACGTTTTGCGTATGGAGTGTATAAGTGCCCGGCATAAAAACATCAGCAATAGTTCCCTCGTTTATGAATAAAACTGACTGACTTTCGCGTACAAGTAGCTTAGCGCCATTTTTTATTTCTTTGTCTCCATCAGCAATCTTCCACATCATCATATTGGGATCCTGTTCGGCCCATTCAACGATTTCTAAGAAGGGTAATTTCGACGTTGGATTGCTCATTTTCTGTTTTATTTAAAAGGTCTATTGGTTTTCACCATTTTAATCCAGTGTTTTTTAACGGGGCGATACCAAAGCTACCGCTGACAACCCTATTTCAAAAGTTAAGAACGTTGCAAAGTAACTACATGTTGCAAAAGTAGCGACTACAAAGTGACTACAAGGTTAATTGTCTTTGCGTTAAATGATTGGTAATAAGGATGATGTGTTTGTTTCTTGCCAAACAATAGCACCTAGCTCAATTCTTGTAAGAAGCGATCTAGATCGGTGTCTTTGTCCAATCCGATTTTTTGTTTGATGCGGTATTTGCTCACGCGTACGCTTTTAGGTTCAATATAAAAAGCCGCGGCAATTTCTTTCGTGTTTATTTGGAGCCGTAAGTATGCGCAATGTTTCAGTTCAAGAGGGGTGAGCTTATCATTGGACATTTCTTTTAGTTTACTAAAAAACGCAGGGTTGATGCTTTCAAACTCTTTGGCAGATCGCTCAACAGTTTCCTCCAAGCGCATCTCTTCCTTGATGATTTTTTCTACATAACCCCTGTTTTGTTCCGTTTCCAGTTTTTGTAGCTTATCTTTCATTTGAAGGAGGAGGCGGTTTTTGCGCTCAATTTGCAATGCATCAGCCATGGCTTCTTTCTGCATCTGGTCTTTTTGTAATAATAAGAGTTGCTGTTCGGCTTGTAAACGCGCTTGCTCTTCTGCCTGCATTTTCAATCCGAGCTCGGCATTACGCTCGGCCTCCTGTTTTTCTTGTTGTAGACGTCGAGATTTTTCTTCCTGTAGTTTTGTTTTGCTTTTAAAGGAGTTTACCAATAAGCAGATACTAATCACTAAAAGAAGACAAATACCAGTTAATAAAAGGTTTTGTGTCCTCTGACTGTCCGCCTTCTGAGCGGCTATTTTTATATCCTCTGATAGTTTACTGTTCTCATACTGCGCCTCCAGTTTTTTTGCTTGGAGCATCTTTCGCTCATCAAAGATTTTGTTAGTAAAAACTTCTTTTTTCTTTTGATAGAATAAGGCTTTTTTGAAATCTCCTCTTTTAGCGTATAAATCACTGAGTCCTTGTGCTACATTGGAAAACGTATAATACGAAGGAGTTGCCGCTTTTGTGAGCTGGGTATAAGAATCCATTAAATAAGTCTCAGCGAGTCGGCTTTTACCTTGTAAACTGGCTATTTCTGCCAAAAGACCGTTTACATTGCCGGTAATCGTGTAGTTTTTATCAGAAGCTTTTGCAAGCTTTTTGGCAATATCTGCATAAAAAAGAATACTGTCCTGAGTAGATTGCTTATGGAGCGGCTGGTATTCAAAGAAATAATTAGCCAGATTAATATTAGCTATCGAATAAGTACGGACACCTACCTGCTCCGGCGATTTTTTATAAACGCTTGCCGATTTATGAAGATACAACTTCATGCTATCCAAATATTGGCGCTTCTTTGTCTTTTCATAATGAAATTGCATCGCTGTAGCATAGGCAGTATATGCATTGGCAAGCATCTCATTGTCGGCATTTTCCCTTGCCGTAAGAATGGTAAGTTGTGCATACTTTTTACTCAATACCTCATCATCCCAACTGGAATAAACACCATATAAGATGTAATAAGCTCGGGATTTTAGCGAGTAATCCCAATTTTTAGCTAGTTTTAGGGCTATTTGGGCATTACTTACGGCCAAGTCCCCGATGTCGAGGTAATTATAATAGGTTGCAATTGCAAGATACCCGTAAGCTTCTACCGTTCTATTCTTGATGCGTTGGCCGAGCTGTAAGCATTTATTTGCATACTCCTTAGCCTTACTATAGTCGGCATTCACAAGATATTGCTTGCTAAGTTCTGTATTAAGTTTAGCTAACAGAACCGGATCCTGTGGATGTCCTTTCAGTTGTTCGGCTTCTTTTAAGGTGCTAAGATTCAGATCGTAATTGGCCTTTAAACGAGCTGTATACGCTTTTTTTAAATACTCGGCGAGCGAATTTTCCTGCGCGGATAGACTAAGTAAAAAGCTGCAAAGCAATGTCCACAAAAAAATGCATCGTTTTATCATTTAGGGCTATCTTCTCTATTAGAATAACTGAGTTTTTGAAACAAATTGGCATTGCCATTAATTGAAATCGAGCTCTGCCGCGTTTAAATATAAACAAACTTAGATAAATTGCTCAAATATGCAATATAGCCTTGCATATTAAAGCGATTTGACAATTCGTTAAAAAAGACCGCTTATTGATCTTAAATTAAACATTTTTGCTAAAGGTTTAAACAATACTCGCCAAAGTGCTCAATCACCATTGTTATCTTTAGCTAGCTAATACGTGACCTTGATAAAGAGGCCTTTGTATAGGATGAAATTTTAAGTTGAGCAAGCAACAATTACCATTATAATATAAATAAACTAAAGTATGAAACAATTAAAAAAAATGTGGACAATGATCGTGGTGTTAGCCATCTTTAGCACGGCGAAAACATCTTTTTGTCAAGTAATCAATATAAGAACTGTCGAACAGGGGGGGACAGGAAGGTATAGCGCAGTGATGATTACAGAAGCGTCGTTGCCAACGCATACCATCTTTAGACCGAAAGATATGCGTATATTTAATGAAAGGAATAAATTGCCGATCATTGTTTGGGGTAACGGTGCCTGTTACGATTCTCCTTGGGAACATATAAACTTTTTAAATGAAATCGCTTCCCATGGCTTTTTAGTTATTGCCATTGGTACCATGCCCAAAGAAACAGGGGAACAGGTAAAGCGTAGTTCACAATCATCAAAACTATTGGATGCGATTGACTGGGCCATTACGCAAAACGATAAGGAGAAGAGCCCTTATTATAATAAATTGGATACAACCGAAATAGCTGTAAGTGGTATGTCGTGTGGAGGTCTGCAAGCATTAGAGGTTGCTGACGATCAGCGTGTTACTACACTAGTTGTCTGCAATAGCGGTATTTTTGACGATCCGAAGGAAGGGATGCCCGTGCTTCCGGTGTTAAGTAAAGATCAGCTTAAGAAAATACATACGCCCACTCTCTACTTGTTAGGTGGTGAATCAGACATCGCTTATCAGAACGGAATGGATGATTTTAAGCAAATCAATCATGTACCTGTTTTTGTTGCAAACATGGACGTCGGACATGGCGGAACGTATAGCCGACCTCATGGCGGCGAATTCGCATGGGTGGCAACCAATTGGTTCAAATGGCAGTTAAAAGACGACCGTGAAGCAGCCAGGTTATTTACGGGCAATCCATCAGGGCTTTCTAAATCACCTGCCTGGACAATAGACAAGAAGAATATGCCTTAATTGTTAAGGAATAATTTTGTTTCCTTCTTTTACAACAAAACAATTTCTTGCGATTTGAATACAATGGTTTTAATCGTGCCTTTTAAGCCTGTTTAAGCGATTCTTTTATTTTAATTGTTTGATTTACAATTATTTGATTTTTATGTAACATTTAAAGGCCTTTTTGTAACATAAATTTTCAGCCTTTTCTTTTTTCTTAAGTACAATTGCCTAACAATTATAGCTGAATGCCATAAATTACAGCAAGGGTATTCTTTTCCTAATTATAAACCAATATCAAGGAGGTACTATGGGACCATAAGTAACGCTTTCATTTAAGAAGGTGCACCGATATGAATAATGCTCGTGTGCCTTAACTAGCTATTTATCATGACAATCAATTAAAATCACATGACAAAAAAAGGCATACCCATCGTGTTCTTTATTATAGGATGTCTCTTCCTATCAGCATTTCTTATTGCAACCCTGAAAGGGTCTCATAGCTTCGGCGGCTGGCTGCTGATGGGTTTTTTTCTCTCAGTCGCTTTTGGACTGCGTTATTATTCCTTGTTAAAAGGCTATTCTTTTACCGTAATGATATTTGCTGCAGTGAGCGTATCGATGTATTATCCGCAATTTTTTATCCGTGTAGGAGATTTTCGTCTTTCAGCGCTTATCGTGCCGCTCATGCAGATTATTATGTTTGGAATGGGGACAGGGTTGAGTGTAAAAGACTTTGTCGGTGTTGTTAAAATGCCTAAAGGTGTAATTGTAGGAGTACTATGTCATTACATGGTAATGCCCCCGGTAGCTTTTGCCATTACCCGTATCTTCAATTTCCCCGCAGAAATAGCGGCCGGAATCATTTTGATTGGCAGCTGTCCAAACGGATTAGCTTCTAATGTGATGACCTATTTAGCGCGCGCAAACCTCGCGCTTTCCGTGACGCTCACCGCTGTCTCGACGCTGTTGGCGCCCCTAATGACACCCTTATTTATGCAGTTGCTTGCGGGGCAGTATGTATCGATTGATTTTTGGGATATGGCTTGGGATATTACCAAAATTGTCATCATACCTGTATTGGCTGGATTGTTATTTAATCGATTTCTACACGGGAAAGCGAAGTGGTTAGATGATATTATGCCTGTATTATCCATGGCTGGTATTGCACTGATCATCATTGTGATTACCGCTGCTGGCCAAAAGGACCTGTTGATTGTCGGGCCTGCCTTGGTGTTGGCGATGCTCTTGCATAACACGAGCGGGTATGTGCTTGGTTATTGGCTTGCGCGTTTGTTGCGGATGGATGAAAAGGACTGTCGCACAATTGCAATCGAAGTTGGTTTGCAAAATGCGGGCTTAGGGTCGAGTTTAGCCTTGGCAATGGGTAAGTTATCTACGGTTGGCTTAGCATCTGCCGTATTCTCACCAATTATGAATATTACGGGCTCGTCACTTGCCTTATGGTGGCGTTCACGCCCCCTGAAGAATCGGCGTACCGAAATTGACAATCAATAACAAACCTTTAAACAAAACAGTTTATGAAGCACTTTAGCATATTAATACTGACAGTTTGTGTGAGCATCTTTCAGGGACATTCCATCTTTGGACAGCAAATCAGCAAAGGGGAACTAATCTTTTTAACACCGGAATGGCAAGGCGAGCGTTTTGAGGACGGACGTCCAAAAGTTTCCGACGAACTTTTAGATCGCATGAAATTGGTTACCCTAGAAGAAGCTTGGGCTGTATTACGCAATGAAAACTATAACTACCAGTACGAGGACGGTTGGTTGAGCATCAATCCGGATAGCGTGTTGGTTGGTAGAGCGGTGACTGCCGTTTTTGTTCCGGGACGACCGGATATCCATCGTGCGATTGATGAACGTGGACATAATCAGGATGGTCGGATAAAATCGCAAAACTCCTGGACAATAGACCTACTTACTAAGCGAGATGTGTATGTGGTTGATCAATTTGGTGCCCATATTGATGGCCCAACAGTAGGAGACAACTTAGGTAACTCCATTTATGCAAAAACCGGAAATGGTGTAGTGTATGATGGCGCGCTACGTGATATCGGAGGTTTAAAAGAGATCGGTGCTTTTACCTCATTCTACCGATCATATCACCCTTCTCATCACCTTAATGATCCAAAGGGGCGATTAAATACCACCTTAGTGGGAATAAACATACCTACTCGGATTGGTAAAGCAACCGTTATGCCTGGAGATGTGGTGCTGGGTAGGGATGGAGGAGTTATATTTATTCCACCCCACTTGGCCGAGAAGGTTGTCCGTACTTCTGAAGTGGTTCGTTTACGTGATATGTTTGGTCATCAACGCTTACGCGAGCAGAAATATACCCCTGGTGAGATTGATACGCGTTGGTCGGACGAAATAGAAAAGGATTTTTGGCAGTGGCTTGATGCGAATGCTGATAAACTTCCCGTACCTAAAGAACAGATAAATGAACTACTCAAACAGCGCACTTGGTAGGCGCCTTATTCACCTTAATTTTAAATAACGATGTCAAATAAAACAAGAAGAGCTTTTTTTAAAAAAGCCATGGTAATGGGAGCTGCCTTAAGCCCTTTATCGGATACTTTCGGAAGTGCACTCCTGCAATCGGCGGAACGATCGTCAAGAGAATCGGCGCCCTCCTCCCTTAAAATTACCGGAGTAGCATGCGCCTTTATAAGGTATGGTTCCGGGCTTTTTGTCAAAATAAAGACGGATCAAGGTATTTATGGTTGCGGAGAAGGGGTTGATGCGGTGCCAGGGACCTATCATTTCGTAAAATTGCTCGAGCGCAGACTCGTTGGGAAAAACCCACTTAATGTACACAGGATTTTTGAGGATCTGCGGAAATCAGGCATCTTTCAGGGTGCTCAGGCAGGGATGTACATCGCTGTTTTATCTGCCATTGAAACGGCACTCTGGGACATTACTGGAAAGGCGCTCGGCGTGCCGGTATATCAATTGCTTGGTGGCAAATTCCGAGATAAAATACGTGTGTATTGCGATACGGCGCTTTACCAGCAAAATTTACCAACACCGCAAGATTTTGCGAACGCAGCTTCCAAAGCTAAAGAAATGGGTTTCACAGCGATTAAATTTGATCTTGATCAAGGAAATGATCCCAATAAATACGATCAGTATAACTGGACAGCTAGTCCTAAAGAGTTACAACGTATGGTCGATCAGGTGACCGCGGCTCGTGAAGCTGTTGGTCCGGATATTGATATCTGCTGTGATATGCATGGACGTTACGATTTGGTTACCGGGCAGCAAGTGGCAAAACGTTTGGAACATTTAAATCTCATGTGGCTGGAAGAGCCTATACCTGCCGAAAATGCGGAGGCTTATAAGCTTATTGCCGATAGTACATCGACTCCTATCTGTGCGGGTGAAAATCTCTATCTGGCTTATGGTTTTAGGCGCTTACTTGAGCTGGGTGCAGCGGATATCATTATGCCGGACCTTCAAAAAGCAGGGGGGCTTGGAGAAGGTCAACGAATTGCTAACTTGGCCAATCTTTATTACGTTCCATTTGCTCCGCATATGGTGGCGTCTTTCTTGGGGGCAATGGCCTCATGCCATGTCTGCGCATCGGTACCGAATTTTATGATTTTGGAATGGCAGAGCTACTTTCATACCGACCCAATGTTTAAGGATATTGTCACTTTTGACGGATCGATGGTAGAAGATGGCTTTATCAAACTTCGGGAGGTTCCCGGTATCGGTGTAGATATCAACGAGGAAGGGATGAAAAAATATGCCACGCCCGATTATCCCTTTTTTACTTAGTATAAAAAAACCGATTGTATTATGGATACATTAGATGCTGTTAATCATTACAGACCAAAGGACTGGGCAGCAGTAGAACAGGATATCGAAAAAGCGGCTTCCGCATTTGAGGTTTACCGATGTTTGTCAAATCAGTCGAGAGAGGGTTTCCTTCGACAGATCGCCATAGAACTTGCTAATGACCGCGAGAAGTTAATAGAAACCTGTAGTCGGGAATCTCATCTTCCTGAGGTTAGGCTCCACGGTGAATTGGATCGGACCTTATTTCAAATTCAGCTGTTTGCAGATCTGCTAAAAGAAGGATCTTGGGTCAATGCTATTATCGATACGGCTATTCCCGATAGGACGCCTGTTGCAAAACCGGATATTCGACAGATGCAGGTTCCGCTAGGACCGGTTTGCGTTTACGGGGCAAGTAATTTTCCTTTCGCATTCTCAGTAGCAGGTGGCGACACGATCTCGTCACTGGCTGCCGGTTGCCCGGTGCTCTATAAAGTTCATCCAAATCAACCGCAAACCGCGCAGCTAACCGCTGCATGTATCGCAAAAGCAGCACATAAGACAGGAATGCCTGACGGTGTTTTTGCCTCTTTATGGCTTACATCGCAAGCTATTGGAATAAAGATCGTGAGCCATCCTTCAGTCAAAGCAGTCGGTTTCACGGGTTCTTATACAGGTGGTATGGCTTTATACGAAGCTGCTACGCGCCGCGCTGCTCCGATCCCTGTTTACGCAGAAATGAGTAGTATTAATCCTGTGTTTCTATTACCGGGTCGATTAGCTGAACAGGGTGAAAAAACAGCGGCGATGCTGGCCGCATCCAATCTGCTTGGAGCTGGGCAATTTTGTACGAATCCCGGATTGCTCGTGTTGATTGATTCGGAAGATACGGCGAAATTTTTGAAATTTTATGCTGAGGAGCTTCAAGGACAATCGTTGCATCGTATGTTGAGTGCTGGCATTTATCAAGCTTATTGCGAGGGTATAGCACAGTTGAAAGCTGCAAAAGGAGCTTTTGTACTTGCTGGTGGAAACGCAGAAGTAACGGATACCGAACAACCGGTGCCAACTGCGGTCCAAGTCAGTGGTAGCAATTTCCTTTCGCAGGCTTTATTCAGCAAGGAGTACTTTGGCCCGGCATCCATATTGGTAATTGCAGCAAACGAAGAAGAATTTCTACAAATTGCCGCTTCGTTAAGCGGACAGCTAACAGTTAGCGTATGGTGCACGGAGGAGGATACCAAAAACTTTAATAGACTTTTTCAGGTGTTGGAACAAAAGGCTGGCCGACTGATTATCAATGGTGCTCCAACGGGTGTGGAAGTGTGCCATGCTATGGTACACGGGGGGCCATTTCCAGCCACCACGGACGGCCGGAGTACCTCGGTTGGCACACAGGCAATTTACCGGTTTACACGGCCTGTTTCCTATCAAAATTATCCGCAATCTTTGTTGCCGACAGCGTTGCAAAACAAAAACCTGGAGTCTATTTGGCGCCATGTAAACGGACAGCTAACGAAAGCCGACATTTAATGTTGATAACACGTATTGCTTATGAAATATCCATGTGGCACAGCTTACTCGAATACCGGCGAAAATAAAGTGGATATTCCACCTGCCTGCCGGTAGGCAGGTATGGCCTTTAAAGATAAATATTTACATATGAACCTCTATAAAACGAAAACAGAAAACATATTGAAGGTAGACAATAGTTATCATGTCATACCTGGCAACTGGGATCAGTTGATCAATAGACAGAATCTCTATGGCTATTTGAAATCACAGCTTAACACCGCACCCGCAATAGCAGAAGGAAAGGCTAAAAACTTATTGGAGGAAGGTGTTTTGCCGCCAATAGGTTCGCAGGAAGTCTGGGCAGCGGGTGTCACTTATTTAAGAAGTATGGAAGCAAGGATGGAAGAAGCGAAGGATTCCGGTGGGGCCGACCTGTATGATCGGGTATATCATGCCGAACGACCTGAGCTGTTTTTTAAAGCCTTCCCACACAAAGTCTCCGGACATAAGGGAGCTGTCAGTATCAGGAAGGACTCCGTATGGAACGTTCCCGAACCCGAACTGACCTTGTTCATTAATTCATATGGAACTATAGAAGGTTACACTGTTGGGAATGATATGAGCTCGCGTAGCATTGAGGGAGAAAATGCTCTGTACCTGCCACAGGCAAAGGTTTATGACCGAAGTGCTGCACTGGGGCCTTGTCTGTATATTCCTGCTTCACCGTTAGACCCTGGTACATTAATCGAAATGGATATCTTAAGGGAAGGAAAACTGATGTTCCGCGATTCGGTGGCAATAAGCCGAATAAAACGCCCCTTGACAGAGCTCGTGTCCTATCTTTACAGGGAATCTACATTCAAGGACGGCAGTTTTCTCATGACAGGTACCTGTTTAGTGCCCCCAAGTGATTTTACACTACTTCCGGAAGACGAAATTCTTATTACAATTGAACCGATTGGAACGTTGCGTAATACGGTTGCGTATAACCCATCCGTTTAGCACATAGTATCTTATTATTTTACTTAGGCAATTCGTGGTTTCTGATTTTATAAGTGTCAAAACGATACTTAATAAAACGACCACCTGCCTCCGTAATTAGCAAAGCATAAACCTCATTGAATCAATCTTAAAGGATCTCCTCTTTTTGTTTGTCCTTCTAGGTTAAACCTCCACAATATTATAAACCAATTTAAAAATGATGAATAACAGTAACATTAAACAAAGAAACCGACTTCCTATAGGGGATAGGGTGTCGGTTTTTCTCAAGGTGCTCACCATGGTGGGCATGATGGGAATTATTCCTGCCTTTTTGCAGGGACAAGAAAAACCGGTACGCGGTCAGGTAAGGGATTCTGAAAGTACACCCTTGGAAGGAGTTACCGTACAGGTTAAGGGCACCCGAACCGCAACGGCGACCAATGCAAATGGCAATTTCAGTATCAACGCATCCAATGGCGATATTTTGGTGTTTTCATTGATCGGATACCAGCCACGGGAATTAACGCTGCAGAACCAAATGGTAGTTAACATACAATTAACCGCCGAATCAAGGAGCATGGAGGAGGTTGTCGTTACAGCGCTTGGGATTAAGAAAGAATCAAAGAAACTAGGTTATTCGGCGGAGACGGTTAAACGCCAGGATTTGCTACAGAACAGAACAGTCAATGTAATGGAGTCTTTGGAAGGCAAGGTTGCTGGATTGGATATATCTCCGCCAGCTGCCGGTGCCGGATCCAGTACTAAAATACGCTTACGGGGGCAATCAGCGTTTGCGGGTGCTGCAAACTCTCCTCTCATTGTGATCAATGGACTACCGATGGATCAGGGAGCCCGTAGTTCGAACGGATGGCAACCAGCTTACGATCTCGGCGATAACATGCAGCAGATTAACCCGGACGATATTGAAAGTATGACTGTCTTGAAAGGTGCTACGGCTGCAGCGATATACGGCTCTCGAGCTGCTAACGGTGCAATTATTATTACCACGAAAAATGGTCAACGTGATCAAGGGATAGGTATCGAATATACGTCAAATTTCACGGTTAATAGCGTGTTGGACTTTACTGATTTTCAACAGGAATTCGGCCAGGGACAGGGTGGACAGCGACCTACGGATGTGGGTAGCGCTATTTCAACAGGTATGTTAGGCTGGGGGAGTAGGATGGACGGAGAGCCAATTGTCAATTTTGATGGGGTTATGCGTCCGTACGCACCAAACCCAAATCGCATCAAGGAGTTCTACAGGGATGGTACAGTGTTCACTAATACCGTTGCGTTGTCAGGGGGGAGTGATAAAGGTAATTTCAGAGCATCTTTTTCCAATTCAGGCGCAAAAGGCATTACCCCCGCACCCGATAATCGGTATACGAAACGCATCTTCAATTTGGGTCTAAATCACGATCTAACTAAAAAGCTGCATTTCTCCTTCAACGCGAATTACACAAAAGAGAATAATGAGAATCCACCACAAGTCGGGGCACAGGGGCCGGGAGCACCCAACTTTCTCACCCGAATGTCTACATCTATCCCGCTTGCAGCCTTTCGGGAGAGCGCAGTTGCCGAAAATGGAACCGAGCGACAGACGTCCGGATTTCAAGGCACCTTATTGAACCCCTATTTTGCCAAAGGCAGGGAGTTTATCCTAAACGATCGGGATCGCTTTCTCGGAACAGCAACCTTGCGATATGATGTTATGGATTGGTTATATGTGCAAGGAAGATATAATTACGATTATTCCGTTTCTAAGCTTGAATTTAATACGCCTACCGGAAGAGGAACTTCTACACCATTTAACAATAACGGGCAAGGACCAGGTTTTAATGGGATGTATCATATTGAGCAGGCGAAAGGTACCGAAATAAATACAGACTTTCTTGTAGGTGCAAGTAAGGAATTCGGCGATTTTTCAATTGATTTAAGCGTCGGGGGAAATATTTTTAAACGCGATGTCGGAACTTTTATTGATGAAGTAGAGGATTTTACGGTTAGGGACCTCTATTCTATTCAAAACGGCATTAATAAAACGATTAATAACTATACCATCTTTCGTGATCAAACCAATTCGCTCTACGCATTTGCAGAATTCGGGTATAAAGGCATGCTATACGTTAATTTGACAGGTCGGCAGGATTGGTTTTCCGTGTTGAACCCAGAGGCGAACAGCGAGTTTTATCCATCGGTATCCGGTAGTTTCATTTTTTCTGAACTAATGAAGGAGCAGTCGTGGCTTTCTTATGGTAAGCTAAGAGGATCATGGGCCCAAGTAGGTAGTGCTAATGGAATCCCTCCTTTTTCCAACCATCTTTTTTATGATATATTACCTAATCAGTTACATGGAAGGACATTGGGTACCATATTAGGTACGCGCTCGCCGAATGCGTTATTGAGACCTTTCAGTGTCGAAGAACGAGAACTTGGTCTTGAGTTGAGGTTCTTTGATAGCCGGTTAAGTTTTGATATCGCTGCTTATGAAAAAGTGACAACCGATCAGATTTTACCCGTACAAATTTCGAATGCCTCAGGTTATACAGATACGCAGCAAAATGTCGGTTCGCTGCAAAATCGGGGTATGGAGTTTATGTTAGAAGTAATCCCTGTGAAGCGGGATAATTTCCGATGGACAAGTTCCTTCAACGCATCATTAAATACTACGAAGGTGCTGTCTATCGCTCCCGGTACTGACCGATTTGTAGCTCAACGTTTCGAAGGAAATGAATTTATTGGAGCCTTGGTGTATGAGGTAGGATTACCCTTGAATCAGCTGTCAGCCAATACCTATCTAAGAAACGAAAATGGGGAAATACTTTTGAATGATAACGGACGTCTGCTTCAGGGACCGGTTGTAAATTTTGGAAGCGCCCTTCCAAAATGGGTTGGTGGTTGGACCAACACCTTTACCTATAAGAACCTGAGTCTTTCCATGCACTTCGATTTCAAAGCGGGAGGAAAGGTTTTGTCCTCAAGCGCCTTGAACGGCTTGCGACAAGGGCACACCAAGGCATCACTGATTGGTCGCCGCGAAGGCGAAAATGGTGTTGTATTTGATGGTGTGTACCGGAATGGCGAAAAAAATACAATTGCAGTTAACCCTCAAGACTTTTATACGGATTATCGCAACCTACAGATTGCAGATCCTTTTATTTTCAAATCTGACTTTATTAAGTTCAGAAACATTGCGCTAACCTATAACTTAAGTGACTATGTGAAAAATAAATTCGGTTTCATCAAAGGTCTTACGTTGACGGCTTCGTGTCGAAATGTCGCACTTTTATATAAGGACTTACCAGACTATGATCCCGAGGCGTTCGCCTCTTCGGGCGACAATCGAGTGGGGTATGAGCAAGCAACCGTGCCCACGACACGAAATTATGCTTTCAACTTAAACATTATATTCTAACCATCATGAAAAAGATAAAATATTTAACCCTTTTAGGAACGATATGTTGGGCGTTAAGCGGGTGCGATAAGAATTTTGAAACAGTAAATACCAACGAATATGGAGTAACCAATATCGATCCGGCCCTGTTGTTTTCCAATGCCGAAAGGTTAACTCATGTTGGCGCTTGGGAAGGCGAGCAAACCATTGTTCAACAGTTTGTGAATGCATATAACCTGGGCGCCACAGCAGGTTTCAATTTCAATGAAGACAATAACAATTTCAATATCCCAAAGTGGAATAGTTGTTATGAGAATGCGGTTAAATTGTTAGTTGAAGCCATTCAAATAGCGCAAGAGATGCCAGCGCGAGTCAATTTGATGAGCATGATGCGCATATGGAAAGCTTATGTATTTATGACCTTGGTGGATACTTATGGGGATGTACCATATAGCGAGGCCGGAAAAGCCTATCAGCAGATTATTTTTTACCCAATTTACGATGACGACAGGGCAATCTATGAAGACCTTTATAATGAATTGAAATCCGCTATTGCGAGTATGGACCCGGCAGCTGATTACGTTACTGAAGATTTTTTCTATGGAGCCACGGGCTCAGCTGCAGCACAAGTTGCAAAATGGCAACGTTTGGGAAACTCGTTATTGTTGCGACTTGGAATGCGCTATACAAAAGTTGATCCGGAAAAAGCCCGCTCAATCGTGCAAGAGGCGGTTGATGGTGGTGTGATGCAATCGAATGAGGATGATGCCTATATGGTCTTTACAAATGCCTACAACAGTACACTTAACGATGGGCCGGTTGTGAATGCCTACTATTATTACTTGGCGGAACCCTTCGTCAATCAATTAAAGTCCACCGAAGATCCCCGCGCTAAGTATATTGCGGGTAAATATGCGGACCCGAATGCCGTACTTAGTTCGGTACCCGACGTAACGCTTGCTAACCAGTTCGGATTTCCTGTCGGTTATGATCAAAATAACGTGGCTCAACATCCAAATTTCCGTGGTCGGGCAGGTACAGGCTTTAATTATTCACAGCTTAATTATGCTATTATCGGCAATCCATTCGCGCCTCTTTTTTATATCACGCATTCGCAAACAAAATTGTTGATGGCCGAAGCGGCCCATCGTAATTGGATAAATGGTTCGGCACAAGCCTATTATGAAGAAGGGATTCGTGCCAGCATGGATCAGTGGTCGCTCTATCCAAACACACCTGATAACGCGATTAGCGAGCAGGAAAAGGAGAGCTATATTAATCATCCGCAAGTTGTATTTAACACAGCTAATGCATTGGAACTTATCAATACGCAATATTGGATCTCCAATATAGGAAATGGAACCGAATCCTTTGCAAACTTTCGAAGGAGTGGTTTTCCAGCATTGACACCTAATCGATATAATAATAACCTTAACGGTGGTTTTGTAAGGCGCATGGCTTATCCAGACGATGAAATGTCAGAGAATCCAACGAATTATCAAGCTGCGGTTGCTGCCATGGGAGGCGATAATTTATCGGTTCGCGTATTCTGGGACATCGAATAAAAATATACGTCATCAGACTTGCAGCGTTTATGCGAAGTCTGATGACGTTACATATTACGTATTTTTCTGCATGGCAAACTCCTTGGGTACGAGGCCATAAAGCGTCTTAAAGGCAAGCGAGAAACTATTAACATCGTTGTATCCAACGGCATAGGCTACTTCAGATACCGTTAGTTTTTTAGAGCTTAGTAAAGCGGCTGCCTGTTTCAGACGGATGCTTTTTATCAGGTCTTTGGTTGTTAAATGTGTAAGTTCTTTCAATTTTCGATGTAGGTGCACTCGGCTAATGCCAATTTCAGATGCAATCATTTCCACACTTAAAGAAGGATTAGCGATGTGCTCTTCAATTAGTTGGTGCACTTTCTCTAATAATTTCTCATCCGAGCTCTTCAGATTGACTTTTGAAATATAGGTGCCTTGCAAATGTGCCTCACGTTCATTAACACGAACAATCTCCCGGTTTCTAAGTAAACTCTTAATGTTTTCAGTCAGAACATCCATATTAAATGGTTTAACGATATAGAGGTCTGCCCCCAGTCCCAAACCCTGTAATTGGTGATTGTCTTCGCCTTTTGCTGTCAGAAGTACAATCGGTACATGATGCGTCAGCGGATTTTCACGTATTTTTTTGCAAAGGATCATTCCATCCATAATAGGCATCATAACATCGCTGATTACCAAGTCAGGAACCGCATTTAACATACTTTTATAAGCGTCTTCGCCATTGGCATAGGTGTTAACCAAATAAGCCGGAGAAAGCTCTCGTCTCAAAAACTCACGGATATCAATATCATCATCTACAACAAGGATCCGTTTAGCAGTTTTAGCTATCTTTCTTCTTTTTCCGAAGGGCGAAGTTAATACAAATGGTTGTGGGCGATTGCCAGGCGTATGTTCTTTAATATGTACGGTACTTTCTTGATCCGAATCGAGTGGGATTTCAATGACAAAGGCATAACCCCAATCCGCGATGTTTTCTACACGGATACTCCCTTTATGCATTTCCACCAGCTGCCGTGTTAAGTGCAATCCGATGCCCGTACTATATCCCTGATAAGTTTTTGAATTTTCCGCTTGATAGAAGCAGTTGAAGATACGTTCAAATTCATCATCGTTTAATAGCTGACCTGAGTCAGCGATCTCAATGCGAAGCATTGATGGTATATCCGGCACAGCGCTATGTTTTTTTGTTATAGTCATTCGGATTTTGCCATCATTCGGTGTAAATTTACAAGCATTTGATAGGAGGTTAATCAACACTTTATCAAAATTGCGCGTGTCAACTTGCGCATATATCTTATTAGACTGATTGAATACTTGAAATTTTATCCCTTTAATTGTAAATTCCTCATTGAATAAGGAAGATACAGATTTAACAAAACCGACCATTTCCACACGGGTAATGTTTAAATTCATTTGACCGTTTTCAATTTTTCGAATATCCATTAGTTGGTTGACCAGGTCCAACATCCTTTGAATATTATGGTCGATAATCCGATACAGACCATCATGATTGCTCACCTCTGTTCGGGCTAAAAGTTTCTTTAGCGGGTTTATAACTAATGTTAAAGGAGTTCTGATTTCGTGTGCAATATGTATGAAAAACTGAAGTTTTGCCTCATTGATTTCTTCGGCATGACGATGGGCCAACATTTGTTTTTTAAACCGTTGCCGATTTTGCAACGTTTTAAAAATCCACAAGGCACTAAGTATGGTGAACAATGCGTACAGGATTTTAGCAGGAAAAGATAGAAACCACACTGGATTTATTATAATTTGAGCTTGCTGTATAGGTGAATAAGTTTCATTAACTTTTGCTCGATAGCGCAAGAGATGTTTACCTGTTTCTAAGTGGTCAAAAGTAACACGATTCAAGCCTGGTCTCAGTGTGATCCAATCATTATCATTTATCTGATATTCAAATTGTACGCGTTCGGACTGGCTGAAATCCATGGTTGAAAACTCAACGGTGAAAGAGTTGTCGTTATGTGCTAAATTAAATACCGTAGCCTTTGTAATCACTGTATCAATTATTTGGTATCTACCCGATTTCATCCCTTTTTTTACTGCTTTGTCATGGATGTAAAAATCTACAATATTGACAGACAGTGATTTTGGGCGCACCTCAATTTCCAACGGATTGAAATAAGATATACCGTTTATTCCACCAAAATATAACTCTCCAGCTGTAGAACGTAAGGAGGCCCCTCTTGTAAATTCATTGCCTTGCAGCCCGTCATCTGAATAGAAATTGATGAAACGGTTATCGTGGATGTCCATTTTGGCTAATCCACGATTTGTGCTTAACCAGAGATTACCTTGTGAGTCTATTTCAATCGCATAAACGGTATTACTAGGGAGTCCATGGTCAATCTGATAGTGGCGAGTTTTTCCGGTCTCCATATCTAAACGCATTAGGCCCTTTGAAGTTCCGACCCATAAATTACCTCGTTGATCATCCAACAATGAATATACGACACTACCGGCAAAGAGCTTGTCGGTGCCGAAAGTGGAAATAAAGCTTTCATCACTGAGATCTAAACAGGCCAATCCGTCATAGGTACCAATATATAACTTGTCTGATGGCGCAATAAGTAAGCAATTGATCCAGTTGTTGGGCAGATAACCTTTTCCTAGATAGGGAGTTTTAGACTTGACGAAGCAGAGGTTTTTTATAGCACCGGATTTTTTTTCCAGGCAAAACAATCCTGCACCCATACTTCCGATCCACAATCGGCGCCGTTTATCTTCACAAATGCTGTGAATCAGCTCCACATGATCCCCATTTTTATCCGTTAATCCGGGTATCGCTCGGCAAATACCGGTTCGGCGATTTAAATTGATAAGCCCTTCCTTACTTCCACCTAACCAAAAATCGCCGTCGCTGTCTTCAAATATCGCCATAATAGACGAAGGAGGTTGGCACTGGCTGATGGCTTTATACCGTGTACTTTTCGTACGGTTGCGGTCTAATAGATATAAACCATCGCGATCGGTTCCTACCCATAATCGTCCTGATCGTTCCTCAAGCATGGATGTGACCGCATGATCGCCAATGAAATCTTGTTTGCTGGAACGGCTTCCTATGTAGCTGAATCGGTTTTTATATCTATGTAAAAAAAACACACCTTTCTGAGAGACGCCTATCCATAGATTGCCTGCTTGGTCTTCCAAGATAGCATTCGTCTTAGTAGTAGAAAGACTAAACGTTGTGAACGCCGGATTTAGATCAATCAAGGTATTTGTTTCCGGATGATAGATTTTCATTCCATAGCCCTCTGTTCCTACATAGATGTGATTATCTGCTCCCACATAAAGATCTAAAACGGTCGAGTTTGATAGGTCGGATGAAGGAATCTGATCAAATGTATTGGTTGACTCATTGTAGCGGTGTAGACCACCATTTAATTTACCCACCAATAGTGTACCGTATTTATCCTCACAAATGCTCATAACTACATTTTTTTGACCTTTTTTGTTGGCGAAATAACATTGTCTTTCGTGACCGGAAAATTTGAATAGTCCACGATTTTCCGTTGCAATCCAAAGCTCTTGTCGGTTGTTTTCAAAAAGACGGACAATGAAATTGCTGGGTTCAAAATTTATCAATCGTAAACCATAGGGTTGACCGTTTTTACTACGATGTATTTCAAAGATTCCGTAACCAGAGGTACCAACCAATAATTGTCCGTTTTTCCGTTGCAAAATACATGTTACATGAGGCTCCGAAAGTTTCCCTTTATCGGTCCAAAGTGGTACAGTAAAGAAAGAATCACTTGCTTCATGATAGTACTGCAGTCCGTTCAAGTATCCCACATACATAACACCCGTTGCGTCTGCTCCTAATGTCGTTACCATATCACTTAAGACCGAACCGGGTACGTTTTTGTCGACCCTGTACAACGTGTTCTTAGCACCATCGAAACGATTTAATCCATCCTCTGTAGCTACCCACACAAATCCATTACGGGATTGATGGATGTCAGTTACCATGCTGCTGGATAAACCGGATTCAACTGTAAATAATTTGCCCGATTGCGCTCCAACATTGTTTATCGCTGTAATCAGTATATATATAAGCAGAATTAAATTTTTGATTTTCATCACAATAAAGGGTTATTAGCACTTCCCGGAAAGCTGTCGCCAACGGTCAGCAAGGTGTGATCCGAAAATTTATATAATTGGTTATTTATTCGCTAGTTTGTGGGAAGGTAGTTTCTCCGGTTTGTTTTCTATTCTTCCTATTATCGTACTAACAAAGCTAATAAAGATAGATTTAAAGGGCGAGTAAATTTGTTTAAAATGATAGTAAGTATGTTGAATAGGAATGGTGATCTATTATAGGGGGTGTTGCATATACGTACTAGCCTTTGGAATATTTGTGCAGCATAACCCATGTTAAGTAAAATAAATTCCGTTTAATCCTTCTTTCATTCAGATAGTTTCCTTTTTAAGTAAACGGCCAAGGAAATGTCGATAAAGTGCAATTTTTTATCGAAAATGAACACACATTGCCTACTATCCAATGAGTACATTTGTTTTCACGTAAGTTAAACCATCTAATAAACCATGGAAATACAGAGAAATCGGCAAAACAGGTATGAAAGCATCTAACCTAAGTTATGGTGCGTCTTCTTTAGGGAGGCATTCTTTAAAAGAAAAAAAGGAGATCAATTCAGTAATATTGCCCATCACGGGTTATAAAATTGAATGGTGCGGCCGCGTGGTTTAATAATAAGGATTTCAAAACAAAAAACAAACTTACTATGGTAAAGAAGACTATAGCACTAGTCATATTAACAATATTTGTATCGACATTAAATGTAAAATCGCAGGTAGTCAATCGTTTTTTTCCTGAAAAGGATTTGATCACCACTGGAATATACTACTATCCCGAACACTGGAAGGAAAGCCAATGGGAACGAGATATCAAGAAGATTGCTGATATGGGGTATGAGTTTGTTCATCTGGCTGAATTTGCCTGGTTTAAGATGGAGCCAGAAGAAGGGAAATTTGATTTTGCCTGGCTTGACAAGGTGGTGGCTCTTTGCGTTAAACACAAACTTAAAGTGCTTATGTGCACACCTTCGGCAACTACACCTGCCTGGATGCGGGTAAATTATTCCGAGACCTTTATAATGGATGGGCATTATATCCGTGCCGAACACGGAACACGGGGGCTCGGTTCAATCGTTAATTCCAAATATCGCCTGTTCGTTGAAAAGATTGTAACCGAAATGGCCAGGCGCTATGGGCAAAATAAAAATGTGATTGGATGGCAGCTAGATAATGAGCCCGATGCTAAACCCGATTATAGTCCATCCTCTCAAGATGCCTTCAGGCAATGGCTAAAAAACAAATACAAAACGGTTGAAGCGTTAAATGAGGCCTGGGGTACTGCTTTCTGGAGCCAATGGTATAACGATTTCAACCAGATTACGATCCATAACACCAATCTGGTAGGTTGGTGGGGAAATAATCCACATGCTTTGCTTGATTTTAAACGCTATTGTGCAGATGCGCAGGCAGAATTCCTTGACTTTCAGGCCGGCATTTTGCGGAGTCATATTTCAAAGGATCAATATATCACCACGAATTATACAGCTGTTTCTCCCGGGGCTGACCCGCAGCGAACCCAAAAACTCGATTTTGCGGCTTATACGGCCTATCCTAATGGCGGTAGCGATAATATTGGCGAACTTGGATTCAGGTTGGGCGATAGCAGAGTAATCCTTTTTGCGTCAGCATATTTTAAACATTTGGGAGGCGTATCTGGCGTAATGGAAATTCAGCCAGGACCTGTAAACTGGGGCAGCTACAACCCACTTCTATTACCAGGAACAGTGCGCATGTGGTTGTACCATACATTTGCTGCGGGCGGAAAATTGGCCTGTTCTTATCGGTTCAGGCAAATTATATATAGCTCAGAACAGTACCATGCGGGCATTATACAAACAGATGGAATAACACCTTCGCCCGGTGGTGAAGACTATACGCAGTTCATGAAAGAAATAAAGGAGCTGCGGAAGCAGTATAAACAGGGCGTTAAGATGCCGGAAAAATTGGCGGCGCGTTCAACGGCCATTCTCTGGAACCTCGAAAATTACTGGACGATAGACAGGCAAAAGCAGACCGCCCAATGGGAAACATGGAATTACCCGGTTAAGTTCATGGAGACGGCCAAGTCTTTAGGAGCCCCGGTTGATGTGATACCGGAGACCAGCGATTTGTCGAAATATAAGGTGGTCATTATTCCTGCATACGAAATGGTGGATTCGGCTTTAGTAAAGAAATGGAATAATTATGTAACCAATGGCGGACAGTTGATTATTACCTGCCGTACAGCAACTAAAAATCGAATGGGACACTTCTGGGAGGGTAAGTTGGCAGCGCCTATTTCGGGTCTTATAGGAGCGCAGGTTACGGCAACAGACATGCTTTCGGCTTATGGCAAAGGAGACGTTCAAATGGGATCCACCCACTATGCTTGGAATAACTGGGCGGATCTGCTAAAGCCCTATCAAAATACGGAAGTGCTTGCAAGCTATGAAAACCAGTTTTATAAGGGAGCAGCGGCTGTTGTAAAACAGAAAATTGGTAAAGGATCTGTTACTTACATAGGTGTAGCTACGGACGATTTTAAGCTCGAAAAGGATTTGTTGCGTAACATTTATACGCAGGCAGGAGCAACTACTGAAGATTATCCTCCCGGTGTGTATGTCTATTGGAGAGATGGTTTTTATTTGGCTGTAAATTATTCTTCTACCGATTATACCATGCCTATTCCGGAAACCTCTACCGTTTTTGTTGGCGAGAAAACATTGAAACCTGCAGAGGTATTGGTTTGGAATGAGTAAAGGGCTTTTCTAGCTGAATCGGATTTTATGTTCATGTAAAATACAGCTTTCTGAGAGACCCCTATCCATAGATTGCCGGCCTGGTCTTCCAAGATAGCGGTTGTTTTTGTAGTAGAAAGACTAAACGTCGTGAACGCCGGATTTAGATCAATCAAGGTGTTTGTTTCCGGCTGATGATTTTTATTCCATAGCCTTCCGTTCCCGCATAGATGTGATTATCTGCTCTTACATAAAGGCCTAAGACGGTTAAATTGGTAGGTCAGGAGAGGGAATCAGTTCATGTCGAATGTATTAAACAACAGCTTATTGCCATATAGCCATCTTTCGAACACTATTTGTAATAGTTAACAAAATAGGCCTAAAATATTAACAAAAGCGTTCCCTGCTTATAGAGGCTTTCTGCTAGCTTTGTGTCACTTGCTACTTTATAAATCACCCGTTACAACATGTAATTTATTTTCAACGTAAATAATAGACCAAATCACTATGACCCGAAAATTCAGTTTCTATTTTGTCTGCACACTTCTTTTCGTTTTGCCCAAAGCCCTTATTGCCCAGTTCGGTTATAAAAACCCGATATTACGTGGCTTTAATCCAGATCCAAGCATTTGCCGGGTTAATGATGATTTCTATTTGGTTACGTCATCATTCGAATATTTTCCCGGATTACCGATCTATCACAGCAAGGATTTAATAAACTGGCAGCAGATAGGACACTGTCTAACACGCGAATCTCAGCTTCCCTTACATAAGGCATTTTCTTCCGGTGGGCTTTTCGCTCCATCTTTAAGGTACCATAATGGCAAATTTTATGTAATCTGCACCAATGTATCAGGTGGTGGCAATTTTTATTGCACAGCTGATAATCCTGCCGGTCCTTGGAGCGACCCGATATGGGTGGATATAAAGAGTATTGATCCGGATATTTTTTGGGATGATGATGGCAAAACATACTTTGTGACGCAGGGTAATGAGGGAATACGGATTACGGAAATCGATATTCAGACCGGGAAAACGCTTTCACCCGAACACTTAGTTTGGGGTGGTACAGGGGGACGTTTCCCTGAGGCCCCCCACGTCTATAAAAAAGATGGTTATTATTACCTGTTACTTGGCGAGGGTGGGACAGAGTACGCTCACAGCGCAACCATAGGGCGCAGTAAATATCTCTTTGGTCCTTACGAAAACTGCCCGTTAAATCCTATCTTATCGCATAGCAATCGACTGGGACAAGGTAACCAAATACAAGGAGTAGGGCATGCTGATCTTATTCAGGCAGCCGACAGTTCATGGTGGGCAGTTTTTTTGGGCTTTAGGGTTACGCAACCTTATTCATATTATCATATATTGGGTAGAGAAACATTTCTTGCTCCGGTAGACTGGCCTAAAAACGGATGGCCACAGGTTAATGGAAACGGCACCATAAATATTGATATGCAAGTGCCAACTTTGCCGCTCCAACCGTTTGAAGAACCGGTAAGTCGAACCGAATTTGACGAACCTAAATTAGGCTACGAATGGCAATACCTTAGAAACCCTGTTTCAGCAAATTATTCACTCACCGAACGAAAAGGATTTTTACGGATAAATGCTTCGCCTTTTAAGCTTAATGAGCTGGAGTCGGTTAGTTTTATTGGCCGACGACAAACTGAACACGATTTTACGGCAGAAACTAGTTTGGAAATAGTGTCCACCAAAGAAGAAGAGGAGGCCGGTTTAACCCTTATACAAAACAATACGCATCATTACGATCTTCTGCTTAAACGTAAAGGAAAAAGATTTGCTGTACAGCTTCGCGTTGTAGTTGGCTCGCTTTCCTATCTCGCCGCAGAAGAGTTGATCGATGAACCGACGGTTCGTCTTCAAGTAGTAGGAAAACCTTTGAATTATACCTTTAGCTACTTCAATACAAAGGCCGGTAAGTTTGTGGAATTAAAAAAATTGGATACGAGGTATTTAAGTACGGAAGTGGCAGGTGGCTTTACGGGTGTTATGATCGGACTTTACGCGTCCGCTAATGGACAGAAAACTTCATCAAAGGCTTATTTTGATTATTTTGATTACCGTGTTTCAAAACCGTGAAATGATCAAAAAATCAGTTATTAGATAATCCTTTGCTCGCAATTTATGATTAAATTAACCATTCCATAAACACGGTTATGAACCGTCCATGTTTAAAATTCATTTTTATCACACAGGGAAATGTAAATTTATTCACGGATTTTAAATATTCAATTGTGTTCATAAGCCCGTCGGGGTTTTAACATGATAAGCTCCATCTGACCGATGGATAAAAAAAACCGCTTTGCGGTTCATGAGTACCTTAAATGTAAAACACAAACGAGTAATTATTTACAGATGAAACAAAAATTAGTAAACTACCGTACTGTAGTATTTAATCTCAGCAAATGCGGTCTACCGGCAATACTGATCTGTCTGCTCATTTTTCAGGCGAAAGCACAATATCGTTTTGATAATGTACTTTATGGTGCCGCTTATTATCACGAATATATGCCGTTTGCCCGTTTGGATGAAGACATACGCTTGATGAAGGAAGCCGATTTAACAGTCGTGCGGGTAGGTGAATCGACTTGGTCGTTGTTTGAACCGCAGGAAGGTATTTTTGAGTTCGCCTGGATGGATACCATCCTCAATAAAATGCATGCTGCCGGTATCAAGGTTATTCTAGGCACACCCACTTATTCCATTCCGGCGTGGATGGCCCATAAATACCCCGAGGTGTTAGCAGCACATACCGGGGGAAGAAAGGCCTATTACGGTATCCGCCAAAACATGGATATTACCAATCCCATATATCGCAAATTATCTGAAAGAGTGATCCGTAAAATGATGGAACATTTTGCCAAACATCCGGCTGTTATCGGCTTTCAGGTAGACAATGAAGTAGAAGCAAGAGGAATTAACAACCCCGGGTATTTTCAGGGTTTTGTTGATTATATAAAAAAGAAATTCAACGGAGACCTTAAATTGCTGAACAAGGAATGGGGATTGAATTACTGGGGAATGAACATCAATACCTGGGACGAATTTTACCCACGTGATGGGGCGACCAACCCGTCGTATAAAAACGAATGGGAACGATACAATCGGTATCGCGTTGCGGAGTTTCTGAACTGGCAGGTTGATATCGTAAACGAGTATAAAAGAAAAGATCAATTTGTTACCCATTGTTTTATGCCGTCTTTCCAAAACATAGATCAACCGGAGAGCTTCAGGCAAATGCAATATCCAGCAATCAATGTTTACCACGACGTACAAGATGGACAAAATGGGCAATTCATTGCCTATTCAGGCGATTACATGCGTACGGTTGCGAAAGGGAATTATCTAATAACTGAAACCAATGCACAGGCTACGGGATGGGATGCCAAAAACCAAAAACCTCCATATGACGGACAACTAAGGCAAAACGTATTTGCCCATCTGGCCTCAGGTGCCAACATGGTTGAATACTGGCATTGGCATACCCTGCATTATGGACAGGAAACTTATTGGCGCGGAATATTAGGGCAAGACCTACAGCCTAATCGAATTTATAAGGAGTTCGCTGCTACGGCCAAAGAACTCAAGCATATTGGTAAAGACCTGGTCAATCTGAAAAAGGAAAACAAGGTAGCCATTCTGTTCAGTCATGATTCTTATCACGCGTTGAGTTTTATGCCCTACACCGATAAGGACCATTATCCGTCAGGATTCGTTCATCGTGCATTATACAATCAGAATATTGAATCGGATATTGTTCCCTGTGATGAGCAGGCGGATTTTAGCAAATACAAAATGCTGGTTATTCCTCCATTGTATGTAGCGAGCGATCGTTTATTGGAGAAAATCGATGAATTTGTAAAAAATGGCGGCTATGTGGTTATGCTCTATAAAAGCGGATACACCAACACGCACTCCGCAGTTCGGGCCACTTTAGCACCTGGACCATTGCGAAAAGCCGCAGGCTTCTATTACCAAGAATATGCTAATATTCCTGCATTACCTTTAAAAGATCACGCTTTCGGATTAAGTGGAAAGGAGATAAGCGAATGGTATGAGTTTTTAATACCCGAAACAGCAAAACCCTTGGCCTATGCCGATCATCCTTTCTATGGCAAATGGCCTGTTATTACCGAAAACAATTACGGAAAAGGAAAATTGGTATATATCGGCACCTATCCTTCACAGGAACTGCTGGAAAAAATTGTCTTACAAACGGCAAAGGATGCAGGCGTCACCACGGTCGCAAATAATTACCGCTTTCCCATTATTGTCCGTTCCGGGAAAAATCAATCAGGCAAAACGATTCATTATCTATTCAATTACAGCAATAAAAGTCAAATGGTCAATAATCCTTATCCCGGTGGAAGCGAGCTCCTTTCTGGCCATCAAACCGGTAAGGAAATTGCACTCGATGCATGGGATGTGAAAGTTATCAGTGAGTAAACGGAACATTATACGAAAAAAATAGTTCGTTACAAGCTTCCGGCGATAAACTATTGGATAGGGTTAACCCGTTACCCTATCCATAGTTCTTCTCAGATATTCCTGCGCACCTCCTGAGTTTGTCTCAACGGCTCATATTAAGAGGATCATTACCATTTAAGGGAGCGCTTCATTTTTACTGATATGATTGTTTAAAGTCATTATTTTTCTGTGATCCATTTCCAATCATCTGTTTTGAAGGGCACCGCAGGAAGCCCCTCTTTATTAAATAGGTTTACATCCGGGTTATCGCTCCAAGAATAACGAACCGCTGTAGGATTTGACACTTTATCGGAGTAAACAACTATTGTATTCCCATCCACATAAGCTTTAGCCCATTCAAATTGCTTATCCGCCCCGGCAATGGTAAATCCTTCAACATATCCGTATTTATTATGCAATAATAAGCCGTTCGCTGCATTTTTATAATAGATAATCGCCTTATTCCCTTCAATTTGCATTGATTTGAACACTGGGCCGGTGTATACGATTTCTTTCTTTCCATAATCTTTATTCAACGTTATTAAGGCCAGCCGCATTCCTACATCTTGTTTATTTCGCGGATGGATGTCGTCCGCATCGCCTATATCCGTAATTACTGCTTGTCCGGTTTTTGGTAGGGCTAAGGTTCTGCTTTGTGCCTCTCGGAGTTCCGCCCATGTACTTTCTTGTGGTTTTTCGTCTTTTGCCATAAAGTTTGCCAGTTGTACCCAATAAAAAGGGAATTCGTAACCCCATTTAGCACGCCAGTCGTTAATCATAGTTGGAAATAAGGTGCAATAGTCATAGGCCCGTATGGCATTGTTTTCACCTTGGTACCATATTACGCCTTTAATTGGAAATGGTATAATTGGATTTATCATCGCATTAAAGAGTAATGATGGCTGAACATTCGGGGAGATGTAGGTAAAACCAAACTGTTTGTTTGTTACTGACTCCTTGTAATACCATTCTCCATTTAAGGGATACGCATTACCATCAATTTCTAAATACATATTATCGGCGTTGCCGTAAAATCCTCCACCTCCATAGTTATCAGTTATCCTTACCGTGACTGTATTTATGCCTTCTTTTAATGTGTTTTCAGGAATAACGTAATCTCTGTTAATTGCATGTCCATTGGTAGCGCCGATTTGAACACCATTTAACCAGGTAATGTCAGCATCGTCGATTGTACCAAGATGAATGCTTGCCTGTTTCTTGATCACTTCTTTAGAGAGTTTGATATTATATTTGAACCAGATCACCCCATCAACTTCTCCTAGAACCTCTTCCCATAACTGCGGAACCCGCATCATTTTCCAGGAAGATAAATCGACAGGCAGGGTTTCCCATTTTTCTATTGTTCCTGTTTCTTTGTTCAATGCTTGATAATAGGCGGTTTTCTTTTTTTCATTCTCCTTTGTGAATTCTTCCAGGTTACGGGTTCTAAAATCTCCATAGCGTTCTTTAAAATGTTCAGGTAATACGTTGAAAGCACTCGAACTGGTCCAGGTTTCTATATCCGTTCCTCCCCATGAGGAATTGATAATGCCGACAGGAATATCAAGTTCAACATATAATTTACGGGCAAAAAAATAAGCGACGGCTGAAAAATTGCCAACTGTGGCAGGAGAACAGCTCTGCCACATACCATTCAAGTCTGATTTCGGTTCCGGACTTAGGGCCTTTTCAACATTGAAAGCACGTATTTGTGGATAATCGGCTTTACGTATTTCCGTTGGTGCATCTTTAACATCTTTTACCGTCCATTCCATGTTAGATTGCCCTGATGCAAGCCATACCTCTCCAATAAGTATATTCTTGAGGGTGATATTACTATCTCGCCCTTTGATATGCATTAAGTACGGGCCACCATAAGACATGGGGTCAAGTTGAAGAGACCATTCGCCTCTTTTATTGGCTTTCACCTTTTTAACCTGATTGATAAAATGAACTTCTATCTCCTCGTTATTGTCGGTCCATCCCCAAATTTTTATAGGAACATCTCTTTGCAACACCATATTTTCTGAAAATATGGCCGGTAGTCTGATTTCTGCTTTAAGAACGGATAATAAAAAAAATAAGTAACAAAAAATGAGGCTGTGTTTCTTAGACATGTGTTTTTACTTTTAGTTTGTTTTACTTTTAACTCGATGGTGTAATCAATCCGTCAAACTTTGACTTCGTTTAATTTTTTCGATTCGAAGACGTATTTCGTGGTTTCTGTCGTTATCCATTTCGGATAACGACATTTTTGAGGGAACTTCCTGACTACAGGCATATAAAGTGCACAATATAAATACGTCTATTAGCGGTTGTTTCATAATTTCTTCTTGAGTCTAAAGTGTTTTATCTAAGGTTATCAACTAATTTTTTATTTGGTGATATCAACAATTCTAAAATTATCAAAGTACACATCAACATTTACATCGGCATTGTCCGACTTATTTTTGGTGAAAATGCCTAGGCCGGTATTAGTAATTGCTGCAAAACCCGCATAGTCTGTTGCTGCTGTGAATTTTGATAAAGCGATATCACAGGTTATCCATTTACCCGTTACTGCTTTGTTTGAATTTTTATCTCTGGGTAGGTAATCCACTACCATCTGATCCCCGTTGCCTTTCAATTGAATTTCGAATGAGGCGGGAGCTAAAGGTTCACTCATATAACATTCAAAACGAAGGACAAGATTCTCTATGGGTGTGTTGGCAGGTATTATATTGGTTGTTGGATATACGGCATCATTGGAAAGGTTGCCCCACCAATATTGCCAAGCGCCGGGCTTACCGAATATCCGGTAGCAGGTCCCGGTTGAAACGTAGGGGATCTTAGACCCGTCGGCAACTACCGCTTCATTATTGTCGCCCCAGCTATACGCACCTATATTGTCCCAGTTGAGCACCACATTTTCAACGGGATAAAATGCTTTGGGTGAATTCGAATTTCCTCCAGCAGCTGTTATCGTAACGACACCTCCTTTGCTAGGTGCTTTAGGTAATCGGAAATATAGTGTATCATTACTATTTGAAACTAGGAGATCAGATGCCGGTATTGTAAATTCACCATTGATATTGAGACTTGTTACTTCAATGAAGTAATCCCCTGTAATATAAGCGAGATCGCCTATGATGGGCATATCGCTACTAAATGTTTTAATCGTCGGGGGAGCAACATTGGTTGAAAACGGAATACTCACCGAGTCGGTATAGCAATATACCACTAAGCGGCCGTCCTGCACCCCTGGCGGTATGGTCAAATCAATGATATTATAATCGTTGCTAACGGTGTAATCCAATACCCCAACACTGGTTCCCGTTGTACTTTCGAAAACTACTTTCTGTATTTCATAAAAATTAGCTCCGAAAATTTTTAAATTTTCGCCAGGTGTTGCCGGATATTTCAACGTTATGCGATGAATTTCGGGTGCCGGTGAATATATATGAAACGCATACTTAGCTACACCCCGATTGGTTTCGATACGGATTTCATTGGAAAGTTCCGGATTGGTGCCTGTCAATATTAAATCGCCAGGAATGGTAAAGATTGCACTGGTAGCGGTACAATAGTTAGTATTGAAACTAACTTCTTGGTCATTAATATATATCTTTTGTATACCTCCCAAGTTGTTTCCGATAACGGCGATCATTTTTCCCGGGAAAGCGCCCGTAAATGTGCTGTCTGCTTTTGTTGGATCAGTAAGCCTTACGCTATAAATTTCAGGCGTTCCACCTGGGGCGTCTTTTTTACTGCAAGCTATAAATGCCGCTATCCCAATCAAAGCGATCCATAGTAATATATGTTGATGGAAAAAATTGAACGTTTTCATCTTTTAGCATTTTATTCGTTAAAGGTATAAGGTTGAGGTTCTTCTTTTAATCGTGGGTTCTGTATCAGATCATTCTCCGGGTAGGGAAAGAAAATATTATCTTTGGTAACGACTACCGGAGTAGCAGGGGGTGTTGGTTCTTCAAAAACAAGGTTCCCGTCTTCATCCTTTGTTATAGAAGTCGTGGTCCACCCTCGTTGCTGATTGTTAAAATATTTCAGCATTTTTTCCGGTTTGTAACAATACCAGCTCACCATGTCGTACCAATTGTTATATTCCATCGCGAATTCAATGCGTCTTTCGGTTATGATATCGTCCAACGTAATAGCAGTCTTTCGTCCGATTTTAGCGCGCTCGCGTACTTTGTTGAAGTATGTTAAACCCTCCCCGCCGTCCAGGCTATTATTATTGCCGAGACTTGCCTCGGCAAACGTTAAGTATACATCTGCTAAGCGCAGTATATACGTGTTAAGAGGGGAGTTCATCGATTGAACATATCCATCATTATCGTCATTAGGACCTCCCACGACACCTTTCTTAATAGACGATCCTGTTCCCGTGTAGGTGTAGCCCCCCTTGTCGATACTTATGTATGGATAATGAGCGTACTGTGTGAAATAGGTGGCATTTCTCCGCAAAGAATCAGAACGTTCGTATAATTTCAACATATCAACGGTTCCATTTAATCCCCCTCCCCAAACATTTACGCCCCCGGTTACATCTGATGAAAAGGCTAAATCGGCCAAGAGCGTATTACATACGCCCCAGTCTCCTAATGGTACCCATTGCATAGCAATTAATGATTCGGGATTGTTATTGTGTTTGTATTTAAACAAATCTTCATATTTCGGATACAAGACCAACCCGCTATTCATGCATACATCACCTGCGTATTCGCGTGCCTTTGCCAGATCTGCTTCGTCTCGTGTTCCTCCTTTTTTCCAACCGGAACGGGCTAAGTATACTTTTGCTAACATTCCTTTAGCTCCCCAGCTGTTCGCACGCCCTTTATCCCATGTCGGTGGCAGGTTCTCCACGGCATATGAGAGGTCATTAATGATAAATTGGAAGACATCCTCTTCACGATGGCGGGGCAATAAGGGGTTCTTGATCACTTCTTCATTGCTTTCAATCAGAATAACCGGCCCCCAAGTACGAAGTAAATAGAAATAAGAGATACCTCTCATCAGACGAGCTTCTGCTATTGCTAGATTTTTTTGAGCGTCCGTGACATTCTTGGCCTTATTGTTAATGGCTTCGATGGTTGCATTGGCCATCGTAATGACTCCGTAGAAAGATTTCCACGAGTCGGACAGCCCATCATCTAAGGATGTTACAGTAAACAACGTATAGGAAGGATTCATCCAAGGGTTATAAGCATCGTTTGCCCGTAGGCTGCCAATAGCAACGGCAGGCCGTTTATTATAATCAAACCAGGCCCGATTGTATAAAGGGGCGGTTGCAGCTTTGAGGGCTTCAGGCGATGTGTAAAAAGTTGCGTCAACGTAAGAACCTTCCGGTTCCCGATCAAGAAAGCTTTTACTGCATGAGACAATTAACAGCGCTGACATAAACGTTGTAAGTACATATAATCTTTTCATCTCTTTATTTTTTTATGACTGAGGAGTATTCGGTATAAATAATTATCCTATTATTACGTCGCTCGATTTTGTGATACTAAGTGTATTTGCTAGAAGGTTAGGTTCAATCCAAATGTGTAAATTCTTTGAGCGGGGTAACGTGCATAATCAATACCACTGAGTAATACACTTTGGTTATACGATCCGATTTCCGGATCATATCCTTTATACTTGGTAAAAGTGTATAGGTTTTGGATATTCATGTATACTCTTAGATTTTCAACCTGTAACTTAGATAGTAGTTTATTCGGTATTGTATAACCCAAAGAGACATTTCTAATTCGTAGATAGGAACCATCCTCAACAAAACGATCACTCATGCGACTGTTGTCATTTGCGTCACTCACTGTTATGCGTTGTATCGTAGCATCTGGATTTGCAATTCTGACATTTGCGATATCCTGATCAGATCCGTCCGGATTTATTCGTTCAATAATCGCTATGCCCGTCGTTTCTTTCAGCATGCCCGAATTATTCATTGGATTGGTGAAATCTTTACGAAGTTGATTGTATATTTTATTTCCAAATACACCGTTAATAAAGATGTTTAGATCAAACCCTTTATAAGAGAAGTAATTATTGACGCCGAATAAAAATTTAGGCTGGGGGTTTCCAATAAAATCGCGGTCTTGCTCATCAATCTTCCCATCTCCGTTCAGGTCTTCGAAGATGAAGTCGCCTACCCAAATACCGTTTACATCGATGTTTTTGTCTTTAGGGAGTGCGATAGGTATTCTGTTGCCACTTTCATCTAACACAAAATTGTTGTATTGATCTTTCTTATAAAAATCGCTTTCGTCCTGAAACATGCCGATTACCTTGTAGCCATAAAACTGACCAACAGGGCCACCCACCTTGGTATAGGTAAAAGTTTCAGCACCAATCTTTCCCAATATGGTCGCAGTTTCCGTATATAAATCGGTTACTTTATTTCTATTCAGTGAGAAGTTAAGTCCCGATTTCCAGAAGAAGCCTTTTTTATTGATATTGATGGTATTCAACGTAAATTCCAACCCCTTGTTGGTCATTGATCCTGCATTCACCCAAGGGGCAGCAATCAGCCCGCTGATGTAATCGGGAAGGACTGCTTGCATAAGTAAGTTATCGATCTTCTTCAAATAACCATCGGCAATGAATTCGATCCTGTTTTTGAAAAGATTAAGATCTAAACCGATGTTATAAGCGTTAGTTTTTTCCCATTTTAAGTCAGGATTAGCAAAGTTTCCCGGATAAAAACCCGTTCCCCATATAGACGCCGCAGTCGCCATCGTTACACCATAGGCATAGGCGCTTGCCGCTTGATTTCCCACTAAACCCCAACCGAGCCTTAATTTTAAGTTATCAACCGCATTGGCATTCTTTAAAAATGATTCATTTTTCATTTTCCAAGCAGCGGCTAGAGAAGGAAAAGTCCCCCATCGGTTGTTCCGGCCAAATTTATCGGATCCGTCTCTACGGACGGTAGCGGTTACTAAGTAACGATCGCGGAATCCGTAGTTTAACCTTCCAAAATAGGATTCAATGGCTCCAGACGATCGCGAACTGCTATTTCTAGCCGTTTTTGCATCCCCCGCGTCTAACTCATGCACAGAGTTTAGAAAGTAATTGACGCGGCTCCCGGATAGCGACTCCCATCTGTTCTCTTGTGTTTCATGCCCCGCCATTATTGAAAGGTTATGCCAGTCATTGAAATTTTTCGAGTAGGTTAAATAGGTTTTGAGGTTGGTAAAGGACGAGTTACTAGCAGACCGGGAACCTGAAGATTGCTGCTTAAAAGTCCCATAGTCATACGAAGGTGTAAATTGATAGGAATTATTGTAATTGAAGCTAGTATTTCCTTCTATTCTAAGAACTAAATCTTTCAATGGGGTAATATCAGCAAAAGCGCTTATATTGGTCTGTGTACCCTTCGTGTAGTTTTCTCGTGTAAGGGCTTCTTCTACCGGATTTGCAAAATAAGTTCCATACATGTTCTCTTGTTGCGAACCCCAACTCCCGTCCGGATTTCTGGCAGGTACTTCAGGTAGTTGTCTAATAGCCAATGATATAATTCCCCAGTTGTCAATCGTATTTACATTTTCAAGTCGAGCAGTATAGGCACTCACGCCGGTGCTCAACCATTTGTTTATCTTGGAGTCGAAGTTCATCCTTAGCGAATAGCGTGTGAAATTTGATCCTAATGCAATACCTTCTTGATTGAAGTATCCTCCGGTAATAGCAAAGCGATTATTTTCTGTGCCACCGCTAGTGCTTAATTGATGGTTGTGCATCAGTGAAGTACGGAAAATTTCTTTTTGCCAATTCGTCCCTTCTCCCAAAAGAGAGGGATCCATGAACTCTTCCCTTTCGCCAAATCCGATGACGCTGCTGCGCAAATTCTGATAGGTGGCGTATTCCCTTAAGTTTAATACGTCTAAGGTCTTTGGTAATTGTTGTAATCCCAGGTATCCTTCATAAGCAACTTTTGTTTTTCCTGCTTGCCCGCGTTTGGTCGTTATCATCACAACACCGTTTGCAGCCCTTGTTCCATAAATGGCTGTAGCTGAAGCGTCTTTGAGAATTTCCATTGACATGATATCTGCGGGGTTAATTGAAGATAATGCGCTGGAATTGTCGCGCGTGTTACCATCAATAAGCACACCATCAATGACGTATAAGGGTTCATTGCCACTAAATGAGTTTGTTCCGCGAATGCTTACCGATATACCTCCGCCCGGAGCACCCGAATTTTGTGTAACGGCAACTCCGGCAACTCTTCCCTGCAAGGCCTGGTCTAAGGAAGTATTGACGGATTTGCTTATATCGTCGGCAGTAACGGTAATCACAGATCCAGTGAGATCGCTACGTTTCATCGTTCCGTATCCGACAACAACAACCTCACTTAATGCTTGTGTGTTCTCTTCTAAAGACACATCAAGAACAGGGTTCGTTACCACTAATTCTTGTGTAACATAACCTAAATAAGAAAATACCATTGTTTTACCTTGAGTGATTTCAATAGCATATTTGCCATTTTCATCGGAACGTGCACTATTAGTAGTACCCTTAACAAGCACGGATACACCAGCAAGTTTCGCTCCATTGCTTCGATTGGTTACAATTCCTGTGACACGCAGGTTGTTTGTATTTTGCGCTAACAGGGGCGTTAGGCTCAAATAAAAAAACAGATACAGGATCGTCTGTTTCCAATGCCTGATTACAGGCAAAAGACCTTTTTCAGGTAATTTGTTTAAGTTCATGGTTAATTAAGTTTATAACAGTTTTGGTTTTATTGTTACCCAAGTTGGGTCGGTAAAGTTAAATACAGGATCAAATACAGAAGGGTATAGAATGTTATAGATATGATGCGGAAATGTTAATTTTAAATTTTATCAGCTCTTGCATACACTGGTTGGATGCCAAATTTTCAAATCGGGTTCAGTACAATAAGCGTGTACTATTAATCAATTTTCTAAAGTCCTTTAAGCGCATAACGCCCAAGGTTTTTCCTTGGGCGCTGATAAATTTTAACATTTAATGGATGTTAAAATGGATATTTACCCATATTGGCACCCCACATCAAACCATAGAAGATATACGGATCAATTACCGCCATATTGTTGCGACGATCTAAAACTCCCCCTACATCCCACAAGAACGGTGTAAATCCGGCATTTTTCGCCTCTTGAGCCACGCACGCATGAAAACGGTTTCTGGATTCATCGTGCGCTTTCTGGATAGTCGGATCGCTAAAGGTCCTTCTAACAGAACAAAATTCGCCAACAATTCCCGGGATGCCCTGATCGGTAAATCTGCGCTTCATTTTACTGAATTGTTCGCGTACATAATCTTCTCCGCCCCAGTTTGCCCAACGGCCCTCATACTCACCCACCGCGTAATTTTTAAATTCCTCGCCCCAGAAATAGAACATTTTACCCCAATCTTCATCCTTCGGCATCAGACAGAAATTATAAGGAGCATAATAATGTACTTCCATGATCATTCTACCTGCTCCTGTTGGATCATGTGGCAAAGTCATCAGTTCGTCCGATAAATCAATGTTTGTGGCAGGGCCTTGGACAATTAAATTTCTATAGGTATTTCGGCCTCCGCTATTGCGTACCGCGTCAACAAATGTTTGATAATAGGAATGAAGGACGGCCATCTCTTGACTGTTTTTTACATCGGGCTCGTTACTGCTTGCAAATAGTAAATGCTCATCATAATCACGGAAATAAACGGCAATCTGCTCCCATAAGGCTTTTTGTTTTTTATTGACCGATTCTTGCATTTCGGGCGTACAATTTTTTTCTAACCATCCCTCATCCCAATGGATGTTTAATATGGCATACATATCGTTGTTTACACAATAATCGACTACCTCCTTTACACGCGCTAACCAACTTTCTTTTATTTTATAAGTTGTTTGATCCTCTAAGTATTGATTCCAGGAACAGGGAAGGCGGACAGCGTTAATTCCCGCACTTTTAACGGCCCTAATCATGGCTTCCGTAGTGAGTGGATTTCCCCAATAGGTTTCTCCGCCAATCGCTTCCAATGTATTACCGAGATTCCATCCCACATGCATCTTGGAAACTAGTTGAAAGGCATTACTACTCATTCCGCTCATATCTGGCGGTATTTGCTGCTGACGCGTTGACGCAAGTTTAGATCCTATCGCCGCTTTATTGCTTGGAGAAGCGGTTTCATGAATTTTGGCGCAAGAAAGCATTAAGAATACCGGAATAATTCCGCATAGAATTTTTCTCTTCATAAGTTAAGAAATTAGATTAAAGAATGTTTATAATTGGGAGCTTCACGATACTGTGTATAGCAATCGCTTTAAAACCATCAAGGCTCCTTTGAAACAAAAATAGTGGGAGATAACCACGAGCAGATGATGAAATGTATGCAATAGGGGATCAGTATTTCTCTGCAAGGGGATCATATGTTTCTAATTACAGGATAAAATGATTAGCTGCCGATTTACTTGATACTATTTGTTTATTTTGCGTACGCTATTTACCGAATCAGCTAACCGATGAGGAAACCGACATTTTTTTTAATAATATTTTTATTTGGATTTGTACTCACCTATGCTCAACCTTATGAGTTCGCTCACTTTGATAACAGAAATGGGCTGTCTGGTAACGAAGTGCTTAGTATATTTAAAGATAGTAGAGGCTTCGTTTGGTTCGGCACAAGTACCGGTTTAAATCGCTTTGACGGTATCGCATTTAAGACGTTTAATAGTGATGTAAACGGCACTAATAGCTATCTATATGAGAATCTGAGAAAGATTGTCGAAGACGCGAATGGCAATTTATGGCTACAGGGCAACACTTTCCTATTCTATAATTGGCGTACGGAATCATTTACGAGCAATATCGATTCTGTTTTAAACAAGATGGGATTACCTCCATATCCTATTTCCGTACAAGTGGATAAAGACAAAAATTTTTATGTAGCCTACTTCGGAAAAGGAATTTACAAATATGACGTAGGAGCAAAGAAGATATCGCTTTTTAAACAATCACCCTATGCAAAAGATCTTGTTCCATCTCCCATTACTGATATGAAAATTCAAGATTATTTTATGTGGGTATTGCACAGGGATGGTGTCTTAGAGCGGGTCAACACAAAGACGGCGGCAGTTGAGATCCGAAATACCTATATAAAAGAAAAGTTAAAAAGTTCTATCATACCCAAAAATATTTTCATAGACGCAGATAAAGACATTTGGGTATACCCTGGAATTAATGATAAAGGAGCCCTATTCTTCAATTTGAAACAAAATAATTGGACATTATTAGGCGTGGACACCAACCCTGCACTCTCTCATAGCTTCACAAGATGTATTATACAAGACTCGAAGGGTATGATTTGGATAGGCACTGATCATGGGGGGATAAATATTTATGATAAAAAACGTAAGACAATCCGTATCGTTGAAAATAATGTTTATAATAAATATTCGCTGAGTCAAAATTCGATTATCAGTCTTTATTGTGATAATGACGGTATCGTATGGGCAGGCACCTACAAAAATGGTGTGTCTTACTATCATCCCAGCATGTTTAAATTTTGGAAATCGCCTTTATATTACCTATTTATTCGAAATGCGGAAGTTTTTGATTGTAGCAGCCTTTATAAAGATCAGCAAGACAATTTATGGGTTGGTACCAATGGTAAAGGCTTGATAAAATATAACGAACAATCCGGAAGTATGCAACGTTTTCGTGCCAACTCGAACGATGAACAAAGTATATCGTCTGACATTATCACCTCGATTTTCGAGGACAGTCAAAGAACAATTTGGATTGGTACATTTTTAGGCGGCTTAAACGCATATAAGAATCGAGGTTTTAAACAATACCGATTTGATAAAAACAATCCCAATTCTTTATCCAACCAAAGTGTGTATGGTATAGCGGAAGACCATGATCATAATTTATGGATAGCTACACTTGGCGGGGGAATCAATCGTTTGAATCCTGAGCGAAAGGTGTTCACACATTATAATAGGGAGAATAGCCCACTACGTTCAGATTTCATCCTGTCAACTTTTACCGACGCTTCTAAAAAGATTTACTTCTGTTCAGACATAGGCATCTATCGGATTTACAAGAAAAATGAAATTGTTCCTTTTTTTGCCGATTCTAAGCTTCAAGACTCGGTTTCGAGAACGCCTGTACCTCAATTAATGACTGATTCCGAGGGGTTGATATGGACGGCAACTAAAAATGGAATTAACATTTATGATCCCAAGGTAAAGACGTTTCATCGCATAACCACTAACAATGGTTTGTCAAGCAACGATGTGCGATCCTTGGTGGAAGATGGTGATGGAAATATTTGGGCCGGAACAAGTAATGGACTGAATCGTATCTATTTCAACCGTAAAATGCCGGAGCTTAAACCAGCTATTATTTCTTTTGACATCAATGATGGGTTGCCAAGCTCTAGTTTTAATCCCAGTGCTGTCTTTAAAGATAAGAAGGGCATAATTTACATGGGTACTACCCAGGGCTATATAGCATTTAACCCACAAGATATCCCGGTAAACAATTTTGTTCCTACACCTAGATTCACGGATCTTTTAATAGCCGGTCAAGTGATCAAGCCCCATGTGAATTATAACGGGCGCATCATTATTAATAAATCAATAGTCGATCTAGATGAGATCATTCTTAAACATGATGAAACCAATTTCACTGTTCAGTTCTCCGGCCTCAGCTTTATCCATCCTGAAAAAAATAAATATAAATACATGTTGGAGGGCTTAGAAAAGCAATGGAGAGAGATAACGAATGGTGTTGGCGTAGCGTCATACTCCAATCTCAATGCAGGTACCTATAAGCTTAAAGTATACGCAGGTAACGAAGACAATATTTGGTCAGAAAAACCAATAATCCTAAAGATCATTGTTAGACCGCCCTTTTGGTTTTCCTGGTGGGCGTGGACTATTTATGTCGCTACCGCCGGCCTTTTAATTACATTATTCATAAAACATAAGCTGAACAAGCAAAAAGAAAAATTCGAGCACGCACAAAGGCTGTTGGAAGCAGAAAAATTACATGAGGTCGATCAACTGAAACTTAAATTTTTTACAAACATTAGCCATGAGTTTAAAACACCGCTTTCATTAATAATCAGCCCGTTGGAAAAGCTCCTAACGTCTCCTATAAGTCCAGATGAAAAGTCGACATTAAACATGATGTATAAGAATGCGCGAAGGCTTTTAGATATGGTAAATGAAATACTTGATTTTAGAAAGCTTGATCAAAATCAATTGGCCTTGAATTTATCTAAAGGAAATATTATAGAATTTGCTAAAGATATTTGCGCGTCTTTTTCTCCACTGGCTGCCGAAAAATCTATTAAACTCACCTTTACAACTTTTCAGAAAGATTTGTCGATGCAGTTTGATAGGGAAAAAATGTATATGATCATTGTAAACCTAATTTCCAATGCGTTTAAATATACACGTGAAGGACATATCGATGTCAGCATTTTTCTTTCCGAAAAAGTTAGTAATAAAGCGATAGAAAAGCAGCTCTGCTTTCAGGTGTCAGATACTGGGACGGGCATCAAACCGGAATATCTCGGTAAAATTTTTGAGCGTTTTTTTCGTATCGAGAGTGCTGAGGTACATGGTATTCCGGGTACGGGAGTAGGATTGCATCTCGTTAGCGAATTCGTAAAGCTTCATGACGGTGAAATATATGTTGAAAGCGTTGTAGGAAAAGGGTCCGTATTTACGGTATTAATTCCTATGACAAATACCACATTGGACATCTTGAAAAACCAAGATGTCATCTATCCCGGAAGCGTAAAAAATGAAATATCCTTGGATGCTATGGCTGATTTGAATAAATTGCCACAAAATAACGGCTTGCCATTACTTTTGATTATTGACGATAATCAGGATTTCTGTAGCTTCTTAACCGGTCTGTTTTGTAACGATTATCGTATTGTTACAGCTAACGATGGGGAAGAAGGCTATGGTATAGTGCTTGATCAATGGCCTGAAATGATTCTATGTGACCTAATGATGCCGAAAATGGACGGATATGAGTTTTGCAAAAAAATAAAAGAGGATATGCGTACTTCACACATCCCCGTTATATTGCTTACCGCAAAATCATCCGACGAAAACAGATATTCCGGCATTGAAGCGGGGGCAGACGACTATATTTCTAAACCATTCAACATTGAGATTCTTAAACTGAAGATCGTAAAGATTATTGAGAAGCAAAAACTATTGCAAAGCAGGTTCAAAGCAAAGGTTGATATATCCCCCGGCAAAATCGAAATTGTCTCAATGGATGAGAAATTCGTAAAGAAGGCTGTATCTATAGCGGAAGAGAATATAGGAAATCCCAACTTTTTAGTGGAGGATTTATGCAAAGAAATGGGAATGAGTAGGGTTAATTTCTATAAAAAGATAGTGGCATTGACCGATAAGACCCCATCCGAATTTATTCGATTTATTCGCTTAAAACGAGCCGCAGATTTACTCGCAAAAAGCCAGCTATATGTAAGCGAAATTTCCCTTTTGGTAGGATTTAATGAAGCCAAATATTTTAGAAAATATTTTAAGGATGAATTTGGTGTTACACCCAATGAGTATAAAAAGAATGTCTCGAAGTTGCATGGCGATTGACCATAACGGAAATACAAAATAGAGGTTTTGATACCGCTCCGTACCGTTAGATTACTAGATTATAGCCTACAATTATCTTTTCAATAGCACACCATTTAACGCTTATTTTAACCGTAAGGGGGATCTATTATGTTGCATTTTTCCCGGGTTTTCACCCGCTATTTTTTTGAAGAGGCGGTTAAAATAGGATATGTTTTCAAAGCCCAGTTGATAAGCAAGTTCTTTAATGCTAATGTGCTTCACCAGCAGCATCAGTTGTGCTTGTTCTATTTTTTTTTGATTAATATATTTTCTAGGAGTACAATGCATTTGTTTTCTGAAAAGGCGAATAAAGTGATCTGTCGTTAAACAGGAGGCCTGTGCAAGCTCCTCGATTTTTATTGGTTTATCCATGTTACTATGAATGTAGTGAATAGCTTTCAAAATGCGTTCGTCCAGATCTAAGTTCCTATCGGCGGCCCCTGTTAAAAAGCGTGATAGGATTTGTTTTAAGATGCCTTCGGTTTCCATCTCTAAGGCAGGGGGTGTATGCGTTTGTTGGCTAATATTCTTTATCAACATTGGCGAATTATCATAATCTTTCGGATCATAAGCTTGTAGTTCAAGCTTGGGATTGATAGCTGCTAAACGTTTGATAAGGAAAATAATTAACTCATCAGCTTTGATTTCGACAGGAAAATCGAGGATGTCGAAAATACTCAGCTGTTTACCTAAAGTTTCATAGATGTGAATGTAATAAAGTGACAGCTTACCGGTGCAGCTATAACTATGTTTGGTATGAGGTGGTGTTAGGTACAAATGTCCTTCTTTTAGTGTATATGAATGATCTTCACGTACGATTTTGGCTGACCCGCTTTCGATGAAATGAATACGGGTAAAAGGACTATGTATATTTTTCCAGTTCCAATCCGCATGATGGACGGCCCGCCCGACATTCAATAAGATAAATTCTCGTTTAATCTTCTTTTCATCCATACGATCCTTATGTTTTCTAAATATAATAAGAAAAGTCGATAAAGTACAGCTTCCAATATGAATAAAGGATAAAATATGGGAACTAGGGCAAAGCTTAACGTAAAGCAAAAATCGATAAAGTGAAATAATTTGTCGATAATAGACATTGTGGATAGCCTCGATATCCTTAACTTTGAAAAGCATTGTGACACCATATTGTAAAACCATCGAAACAAATTTTTAACATTCACCTTCATACCAATAAAAATACTTAAGACAAGAAATTAATGGAAAGAAGAACCGTAATAAAAGCCCTTGGAATGGCCATTCCCTCGCTTTGGTTGAGTAAATCAATTGCTAGGTCGACCTTTAACACCTTGCATCCCCATGCACCGATTGCGAAAGTCGATTTTAAACCGGAATGGAAGTCGTTGGAACAGTATCAGGTTCCCGATTGGTTCCGTGACGCGAAATTCGGTATTTGGGCACATTGGGGCCCTCAATGTCAACCCGAAAGAGGCGACTGGTATGCAAGAGGTATGTATCAGGAAGGGAGTGATCAATATAACTACCATGTGGAGAAGTACGGTCATCCTTCTAAGTTCGGCTTTAAAGATGTAATAAACGAATGGAAAGCGGATAAATGGGATCCTGAAATGTTATTGGACCTATATAAACGTGCCGGAGCACAATATTTTGTGGCGCTAGCTAATCACCATGATAATATGGACCTTTATGATAGCAGCCATCAGCCGTGGAATTCTACCAAAATTGGTCCAAAAAAAGATTTGGTTGCGGGTTGGGCTAAGGCTGCCAAAAAACGTGGATTGCGCTTCGGCGTAAGTGTGCATGCCGCGCATGCCTGGACCTGGTATGAAACTTCCCAAAGAGCCGATAAAAATGGCCCGCTCAAAGACATCCCTTATGATGGAAAACTCACGAAGTCTGACGGAAACGGAAAATGGTGGGATGGTCTTGATCCGCAAGAGCTGTATGCGCAGAACCACCCTTTGAGCGAAAACAGCGAAGACCACAACATGATCCACCGCCAATGGAGCTGGGACGTGAGCTCGGGAGTGAGTGTTCCTTCCAAAGCTTATTGTGAAAACTTTCATGATCGGACGGTTGAGCTAATCGATAATTATGACCCTGATCTGGTTTATTTTGATGATACGGTACTTCCGCTCTGGCCAATTGATGATGCCGGACTGCGTATTGCAGCTCATTACTACAATGTCGATCAGCAAAAAAATAAAGGAAAGCTGGAGGCGGTTATCAATGGTAAAATCTTGAATGAACAGCAACGGAAATGTATGGTATGGGATATTGAGCGAGGACAAAGCGACAAAATCGAAAAAGAGCCCTGGCAAACCTGCACCTGTATAGGTGCTTGGCATTATGATAGACGAATCTATGATAATAAAAGCTATAAAAGTGCCAAAACGGTAATCCATATGCTGGCAGATGTCGTTAGTAAGAACGGTAATCTCTTGCTGAGTGTGCCGCTTCGTGGTGATGGTTCCATCGATTCGGAGGCACGGAACACAGTGGAAGGAATTGCTTCCTGGATGGGCGTTAACAGTGAGGCTATCATTGGGACAAGGCCTTGGAAGGTTTTCGGGGAAGGCCCGGCCATGGAAGGCGTTGCTCCACTGTCCGGCCCTGGTTTCAATGAGGATAAGAACAAACCGTTAACCGCCGCCGATATCCGCTTCACAACGAAGAACGGGGTAATATATGCCATTTTAATGGGATGGTCTGAAACCGGCAACGTTTTGATTAACAATTTGAGGGCAGATAGCCATAAGGTAAAGAAAGTAACCCTTCTAGGTAGAAGCAATGAACTAAAATTCGAACAAACCATAGCTGGGCTAGCAGTGACATTGCCTGAGATCGCCGAAAAGGACGAACCGGCTTATGTACTTAAGATCACTTAATATATCGTAAAAAGTTCTATATAAATTATTGGTTATTGGTGAAAGTGTGCCCCGTAAGGGGCATCTTTTGTTTTAAGATAATCAAAATCGATGCCTGTATTATAAAGCGCTCTCGTTTGTTCTGTGTGAAAAGGAGTCCGTCAAATGATCAGACCTATTCCCGTCAAGAAAACGCATTAATGCTAACGTTGGCGTTAAATAATGCCTGAATCGACTGCTTTTGTTGAAAAATGATGTTTTTTGACATCTGATTAAACATTTTTGCTAGGAATGTCAACATTTTTATAGGTTGTTCCTGAGCCTGTATAAATATTTTTGTCTTGCTGTGATCATCAAATTTAGTATAAGTCAGCCTAATAAGTCGTCGATTTTTTTGCAGAATATTTTTACCGATCGTTGAATTTTATTAGTCGGGCTTTAAAAACGCTGTTCACAATTTAACCTATGTTATAAGCTAACAATTATTTTATGGAACATCCAATTTTACAAACTTATGTTATGGGGCAATGGCGCGGACTGAAGCATTACGGTCTTGCTTTTATAGTCGCCCTTTGTATGCTACCAATCATGAATGCACAAGCGCAGCATGCGATAAAAGGAAGGGTAGTTGATGAATCCGGAAAAGGCTTTCCCGGTGCTAGTATTCAAGTAAAAGGCACTTCTATCGGAACTAAAACCAACGAAGATGGGTATTATTCCCTGAATGTACCCGATATAAATGCCGTTTTGGTTTTCTCTTATATCGGTTATGTGTCGAAAGAAGTAAAAGCAGCTGGACAAAGCTCACTAAACGTAGACCTTGCTCCAAATGCCGAAGCGCTTTCTGAAGTCGTAGTGGTAGGCTATGGTACGCAACGAAAAGAGTCAGTGACAGGTTCCGTGGCATCAATTAGCGGAAGCGATCTAAACCAGGTACCTACGCCGAATATTTCACAAGCCTTGCAAGGCCGTTTGCCAGGCGTCCAATTAGCACAAACATCCACCCGGCCAGGGGCAACAATGCAGATCCGTATCCGCGGTACCCGTTCTTTGACAGCAGATAATAATCCACTGGTTGTTTTGGATGGTATCCCGTTTCCGGGCTCACTTGGAGATATTAATCCAAATGATATTAAAAGTATAGACGTGTTAAAAGATGCCTCTGCGACGGCTATATATGGTTCGCGAGGTGCAAATGGGGTGATTTTGGTTACCACCAATAAAGGGCAGCAAGGTGAGCAGGCAAAGTTTAGCTATAACGCTTACTATGGCGCGCAAACCTTATTTGCCAGATACCCCATGATGAATGGGGAAGAATTTGTAGCCTTACGTAAAGCTGCCGGTATCTTTTCAAATGGTGTAGATGAGGCCGATAACGTGAACACCGATTGGCAGGATCTGAATTACCGGACCGGAGCAGTAAATAGCCACGATATCGGAATTTCCGGTGGTACGGAAAAGGGGAGCTATAATGTTGGGGCTGCATTTTATCAGAACCAAGGCTTGATTCCTACGCAACAATATAAAAGATATTCGTTACGTAGCTCAATTGACCAAGGGATTGGTAAACATTTTCGCGTGGGATTCACAACGAATAGCAATTATAACATCAGCGCTGGTAATCAACTTGGCTTATTTGGTGTATTGGCTGCCTCGCCGATCCTCAACCCTTATAATGAAGATGGCACGCTAAAAAGAACCGTGAACGCCTCTTTAGGTGATAATTATGTGTTGACCAGAAAGGTGGTAGAGGGGCTACATGACGACGGAATGTGGATCAACGAAACCAGAGGCTTTGCAACCTATAATTCGATGTATGGTGAGGTGAATATCCCTTGGGTGGAGGGATTGAAATACCGTGTTAACCTTGGTCTGGATTTTATTCAAAGTAATAATGGTAATTACACGGGGGAAGGAGTCAATAACGTAAATCCGCAAACAATATCTACTGCGGGAATCAGTAACGCGCATACTTATCATTGGACCGTGGAAAACCTGATTACTTACGATAAAACAATAGCAGAAAAACATCATTTGAATTTCACCGGACTTTATTCTGCGGAACGGCAAAAGTATAATTCTTCGGCAATGTCCGCGAGGGATATTCCTTCTGAAGCTTTCCAGTTTTATAATTTGGGGCACGCCACCGGAGAAATTACCATCAATCCGGATCAACAGAATTATACCTTATGGGGCTTGATGTCCTGGATGGGAAGAGTCATGTATGACTATGATAATCGCTATATGCTATCAGCTACCCTGCGCTCGGATGCTTCTTCAAGGTTAGCCCCCGAACATCGCTGGCATACATATCCGGCGGTATCTGCTGGATGGAATGTTGCCAATGAATCGTTTATGAAAGGGATTGATTGGATAAATATGTTGAAGTTACGGGTGGGCTATGGACAAACATCCAACCAAGCCATTGCTCCTTATGCTACATTGGGGCGTCTAAGTACGCGGCCTTACAATTTCGGTGAGGAAAATTATGCCGTTGGATATTATGTGACTCAATTGCCGAATAGCAACTTGGGCTGGGAATTTTCGGAAACGTGGAACTACGGACTTGATTTTTCGCTGCTGAGTAACCGTTTATCAGGAACAATTGAATATTATACAACGCATACGAAAGACTTACTGCTTGGTGTCGGTTTACCGCCAACATCCGGCGTGCAGAGTTATACGGCTAACATCGGACAGACACAGAATAAAGGGATCGAGTTGACATTGAATGGGACTATCTTAGCCGGCGGACGAGATGGTTTAACTTGGGATCTTGGGGTCAACCTTTATGCGAACCGAAATAAATTGACCGCGCTTGCATCAGGTGCCACACAGGATGTGGGCAACTCCTGGTTTGTTGGCTATAACATCAATGCAATCTATGATTATGAAAAAATAGGTCTGTGGCAAGAGGGCGATCCTCACTTGGATATTTTGGAACCGGGTGGTAAGGTCGGGATGATTAAGGTGAAGTATACCGGCGGCTACAATGATGATGGTACGCCTGTCAGGCCTATTAATGCGGACGATCGACAAGTGATGAATGTTGATCCGGATTTTGAAGGGGGTTTTAATACACGATTGGCGTACAAAGGATTCGATTTAAGTGTGGTGGGCTTTTTCAAAAGCGGCGGACTACTGGTGAGTACTTTATATGGGTCAGGAGGGTATTTGAATACACTTACTACGCGTAATAATAATGTGAAAGTCGACTATTGGACTCCGGAGAATACGGATGCGAAATATCCTAATCCAGCTGGACCGCTTAGCGGCGATAATCCGAAGTATGGTAGCACATTGGGTTATTTTGACGCTTCATTTTTGAAGCTACGTACTATTTCTTTGGGGTACGACTTTAATCGAAGTTTAATTAAAAGCCCGAACATGCGCTTACGTGGATACTTTACCGTTCAAAATCCCTTTGTTATGTTTTCACCTTATCATCGTGAATCAGGCATGGATCCGGAAACGAACTCATTCGGTGACGAAAATTCAGCTGTATCGTCTTATCCGAACCGGATTTTGACAATTGGAACGAATGCACCTGCAACCCGCAATTATGTGGTAGGGCTCAATCTTGTTTTTTAATGCCTTGACGGTTAACCATTAAAGAAATAAAAAATGAAAGCGATTATAAATATAAAAAGTTTTCTCGGTACTGCCTTGGCGGTATTATTAATGACTGGTTGCTCAAAAATTTTAGACGAGCAGCCGCGCAGTATTTTTACTCCCGATTACTTTTCTACCGAAAAAGGTGTTTTGGGTGGCATAACGTCTATGTATGCACATTTACGCTATTTATATGGCGAGGCCTACTATTATAACTCTTGTATTACCGGTACGGATGAAGCGACCTATGCGCAGAGTGCAGATGGGAACTTTAGAGATATGGACCTGTCGGGTGTCGGTCAGATTAGTGCCACAAGCCATCCTACGAGTTTTGTTTGGAATGTAAGCTTTCCAAATATAAACACGGCAAGTGGAATTATTGAAAATGCAGCTAATGTAGGGGTGGCTGAATCAATTGTGGCAGAGGCTCGGTTCTTTCGTGCATTTGATTATTTCTTGCTGGTGCAAACCTATGGGGGAGTGCCGTTAGACTTAGGAGCCGGTGAATTGAAATTTAATACCAATCCCGTTCGTTTTTCGGTTCGTAATACCGTGCCGGAAGTGTATACGAAAGCGATTTTTCCCGATTTACTCTTAGCGGTGGAAAATCTACCGAATGCCGGACGGGTAACGGGTGGTGTAACGAAAACGCTTGCTCGACTTTATTTAGCGAAAGCCTACCTTACCTATGCGTGGTGGCTCGAAAACCCAAATAATATCCCTACATATCCCGAAGTTGGTAGGACAGACCCCGATGGACACGACGCTCAATGGTATTTTCAGCAGGCTTATAATATAGCCGTAGAAGCAATTGACAACCCGGGACCCTTTAGTTTACAACCAAGCTATTATGACATACATATCGGATCAAACGATCGCAATAGTGAAATTTTATTGTATGCGGATCATACGGAGAAGAGTGCATTTTACAATGGAGGAAGCTTAGAATATGGAAGCGGCGGTGCACCTGATAATTTCGCTGTTTGGATGTTTACCTGGAATTATACCCTCCTTAGAAGTGGTAGCGATGCTTCGTGGTCGAATGCCGTGAGCTCCGTGCAACGCGAGGCCGTGCAGTCGTTGGGCCGCCCATGGACGCGGATGGCGCCAACCATTGACGTCATAAAAAATACCTTTGCGGATAAAACCAATGATTCGCGGTATGATGGTACTTTCGTGACCGTTTATCGTGGGAACTGGCCAAAGGCCGGTGTTTCCCAAGCGGTGTTATACAATGCAAATAACTTGCCTGTTAATCCGGGGGATCCGATATTGACTTTTTTGACGGAAGAACCTGAAACGCCAATTGATTATGCTAACTGGGCCTCAAAAAGTAATGTAGGAGCCGGTGCATTACCGGGACGGGCAGATTTCGTTATTTCTCCCGAAGGGGTCAGTAGGCTAAGGTATCCGGGCCTTTGGAAGTTAGGAACCTACCGCACAGATAACGGCGACGGTTTAGGTCAACCTAATGCGGGAAGTACTCGGCCTTTTAATATCGCTAAATTTTCTGAACTTTACTTTATTGCTGCTGAGGCAGCTGTTAAGGGGGCTGCCGTACAGGGTGGTAAATCGGCCAGAGAACTGATTAACGTAATACGGGCGCGTGCAGGAAAATGGACATTCGATAATGCGGGAAATATGGAAAAGATAGCCGATTACAGTGCGCAGATGACTGCAGCTACGCCTACTACGATTGATATTAACTATATTTTGGCCGAACGTTCCCGGGAGTACTATGGAGAAGGTTACCGTTGGTACGATTTGGTGCGGACTCAGAAATGGGCTGAATTGTCGGCTAACTATCGTATAGGAGGCAATGGTATTGGCGATCATACGCCGATGACCGTGACACGGAGCATCCAGCCTTTCCATTATTTGCGTCCTATACCGCAAGGTCAATTAGATGGTATGCAAATGACGGAAGCGGAAAAAGCTGCGTATCAAAATCCGGGATATAACTAGGAGTAGAATAATGAGAGACAGCTCATGGTGGGCTGTCAATTAAAATAGACCATGAAAAGATTGTTCCTTTTAAGTGGGGCGGTATTGATGATATTGATGCCTTTAAGTAGCATAGCCCAAAATGCAAAAGCTCGAAATCCTGTTATTTTTTCGGATGTGCCGGATATGTCAATGATTCGTGTTGAAGATACTTATTATATGAGTAGTACTACCATGCACATGAATCCCGGGCTACCTTTGATGAAATCCAAAGACCTCATCAATTGGGAGCTGATTGGCTATGCTCATAAGGCTTTGGCCGATATGGATGAACTCAATCTGAATCATGGTAAAAATACTTATGGTAGAGGTTCTTGGGCCAGTAGTCTTCGATACCACAAGGGGGTTTATTATGTAAGTACATTCGCGCAGACTACCGGTAAAACCTATATCTATATGACTAAAGATATAGAAAAAGGTCCTTGGGAGGTAAAAGAGTTCAAGCCGATGATGCACGATCATACCCTCTTTTTTGAAGATGATAAGGCTTATATGATTTGGGGCAGTGGCCAACTGCATATTGTTGAGTTATTGCCGGATTTTTCCGGCATAAAGCCTGAAACCCAACATGTGTTGATCGACAATGCAACGTTGCCAAGTACACCGAATGGAACGCGGGGCGGATTGCCGGCAGAAGGTTCTCAGCTATTTAAGGTAAACGGGAAATACTATCTTTTTAATATATCCTGGCCTCCGGGAGGCATGCGTACGGTCATTGTTCATCGCGCTGATCAGTTGATGGGACCTTATGAAGGGCGGGTGATGTTGCAAGATAAAGGCGTAGCACAAGGGGGCTTGATTGAGAGCACTCATGGCGAATGGTACGCTTATCTGTTTCAAGATCATGGTGCGGTTGGTCGTATTCCGTTTTTAGTACCCGTTCAATGGAAAGATGATTGGCCAATATTGGGCATTGATGGTAAGGTACCCCAAGAGCTAAATTTACCTGCAAGTAAAGGCTTGGTTCCAGGCATCGTTAATTCGGACAATTTCAGTCGCAAAAAAGGAGAAATAAAATTACCTCTAGTATGGCAGTGGAATCATAACCCGGTGGATACGCTTTGGTCCGTGACCGAGCGTGAGGGATACCTCCGGTTGAAAACCGGTCGCATTGATACCAACTTCTTACAAGCAAGAAATACATTAACACAGCGGACAATAGGTCCTGCTTGTAGTGCGAGCATTGCCATAGAAGTGGCCAAAATGAAAGATGGCGATTTTGCCGGCTTATCTCTTTTACAAAAAAATTATGGAATAGTTGGCGTCCAATCAGTGGGTAATCAAAAATATTTGGTCATGGTTAATGCTTCGACCGGTAGTCTTAAGGAGTTTGCAAAAATTCCCTTGGATCAACAACGCGTATATCTGAAAGCTGCATGCGATTTCAGGGATAAGAGGGACGTTGCCAATTTCTTTTTTAGTCTAGACGGGGAAAAATGGATATCGATTGGAACACCTTTGAAAATGTCTTATACCTTGCCCCACTTTATGGGTTATCGGTTTGGATTGTTCAATTACGCAACTAAAAATACCGGAGGATATGTAGACATTGATTTTTTTGACTATAAGGATAAATGATAAAGACAAATAACATGATAGCGATTCGGTCTATTTTTAGAGCTTTGTTACTTACGATTTTAGCACTGCAGATAAGTTTTTCGTTGATTGCTGCAAGCGTTGATATACCTGCATATATTGACTTCACTGAACAACCGGGCTACTTGCCTCTGGTAAAAGGCGGCAACGCAATTCCCATTATAGGGGGAGGAAACGAAGACGACGCGGTTGTCCGGGCAATAGATCAGTTGCGGCAAGATTTTGAAAAGGTAACCGGTGTTGAACCCATAGTTACACCCGATCACGTGTCGGCAGGGAGTAAAACGCTGCTTTTAATAGGTACCTTGGGCCGGAATCCATTGATCGATCAATTAGTAAAACAGAAGAAGCTTGATGTATCTGCAATCCGTGGGCAGTGGGAAGCATCGCTGACACAAACGATAGACAATCCATTACCTGGTGTAGAAAAAGCATTACTTATTGTGGGAAGTGATCGGCGTGGAACGATCTATGGCATTTATGAGTTATCTAAACAGATGGGCGTATCGCCTTGGTATTGGTGGGCGGATGTTCCTATTCAGCGGCATTCCGCGGTGTATGCCCGCTCGATAAAGACAATCAGCCAACCGAAGGTTAAGTACCGTGGTATTTTTTTAAATGACGAAGCTCCTGCATTATCCGGTTGGGCTAAAGAAAAGTTTGGTGGCTTTAACCATGAATTTTATGAGCATGTTTTTGAGCTTATTCTGCGTCTAAAAGGCAATTACCTCTGGCCGGCTATGTGGGGAAGCGCTTTCTATGATGATGACCCCGAAAATGCAATTTGGGCCGACAGAATGGGAATAGTTATGGGAACATCGCATCATGAACCACTGACCCGAGCTCATGATGAATGGCGCCGTTATGGTAAAGGACCTTGGGATTATCAGCAGAATGCCGAGAACCTTCGGGATTTCTGGCGAAGTGGCATTCGTAGGATGGGAGCTAGAGAAAGTGTTGTCACCATCGGTATGCGTGGCGACGGTGATGAGCCGATGAGCGAGGAGAGTAACATCCAGCTGCTGGAGCAAATTGTGAACGACCAGCGCAAAATTATTGCCGATGAGACCGGCAAAGCTGCGAAAGAAACACCTCAACTTTGGGCCTTATATAAGGAGGTGCAGGATTATTATGATAAAGGAATGCGCGTACCCGATGATGTAACCCTATTGCTTTGCGACGACAACTGGGGAAATATACGGAAGCTACCGGATCCGGCTGCAAAAAAAAGGAGCGGCGGTTATGGGATTTACTATCATTTCGATTACGTGGGCGGTCCCCGCAATTCCAAGTGGATTAATGTCAGTCAGGTGCAACGCGTTTGGGAACAGATGAACCTGGCTTATCAATATGGAGTGGACCAGATATGGATTGTGAATGTAGGTGATTTAAAACCGATGGAATACCCGATTTCATTTTTCCTGGACATGGCATGGAACCCAAATCAGTTTAACGCATCCAATTTGCTACAGCATACTGAAAGCTGGTGTGCACAACAATTCGGTGAAAAGTATGCAAAAGAATCGGCCCGTTTGATCAATACTTATACAAAATATAATCATCGGATTACACCTGAATTGTTGGACGAAAACACCTACAGTTTGGAAAACTATGGTGAGTTTGAACGCGTGGTTGAAGACTATCGTAATTTATTGATCGATGCCATGCGACTTTACTACATATTGCCTCAACAGTATCGGTACGCTTTTGACGAATTGGTCCTGTTTCCTATCAATGCATGTTCTAATTTATACGAAATGTATTATGCAGTAGCCAAAAACCGATTTTTCGCGAACAAAAATAATGAGCGAGCTAATTATTGGGCCGATCAGGTTAAGCGCTGTTTCGAACGCGATTCAATATTAACCGTACATTATAATAAAGATATAGCGAATGGCAAGTGGTCGCATATGATGGATCAGATTCGGATTGGCTATAAGATTTGGCAAGAGCCTCACAAAAGCACGATGCCTGATGTAAGTTATTTGCCTATGACGAAGCCGAAACATAAAATTTTTATAGAGGCCGACGGTTATGTATCGATGGAGGCTGAAAATTACCATATCGCTAGTGGGAGCGACAAGGTTGCATGGACGATCATACCGGATCTAGGAAAAACGCTTTCCGGTGTAACAACCGCTCCGGTGACCAATACCCCCAATGAACAGGTATACCTTGAGTATAAGATAGATCTCCGGGCGACAGGAAAAGCAAAATTGATTGTTTTAACTTCGCCAACTTTAAATTTCAATGCGAATAAAGGTTTACGTTATGCCGTGTCTATGGACGGAGGGGCTGAGCAGGAGGTGAATATCAATGGGCATTATCGGGGAGAGCTCGGTGAATGGCAGGCGAAACGGATCATAGAAACCGCTACTACACACCTTATCGAAAAGGCGGGGCTTCATACGATTCGCATCCGTCCGTTGGAACCAGGTATTGTGTTTCAGAAGATTATTTTGGATGTAGGGGGATTAAAACCATCATATTTAGGTCCCCCACAAAGTGAGTACAAAAGAGATGATTAACGCTTAGCACCTGAAGATGAGAACAAACGATCATACAGACAGAAGACGAAACAATAATAGAATTATATGATGAAGAAAATTAAAGGCACACCGTTACGCTTTCCGATCAGTCCTATTTTTTTAATAGTATTTTTTGCGCTTTTACCTTGGCCTTCACAAGCACAGGTAACCGATAGTTCAGCGGATCCGTTCGATTCCGCTCCGCTTTTCACCTATTTTAAGTATGAGGGAAAGGATGAAGTTTATCAAAAAAATCCGCTGAAGGCAAATGAATTCTATACACCAATATTACAGGGGTGTTATCCAGATCCGAGCATTACGCGTAAAGGTGATGATTATTACTTAGTGAATTCGTCTTTCGCATTTTTTCCGGGTGTTCCTATTTTTCATTCCAAGGATTTGGTTAACTGGAAACAAATTGGGTACGTTCTTGATCGGCCTTCGCAGCTGAAGGTAACAAATGCGGGTATGAGCGAGGGAATATATGCGCCGGATATTAGCTACAATCCTCATAACGAGACCTTTTATATGATAACAACTCAGTTTGCGGGAGGGATAGGAAACATGGTGGTAAAAACGAAAGATCCTCTGAAAGGGTGGAGCGATCCTATTAAACTCAACTTTGATGGTATTGATCCGGCACTTTTTTTTGACGACAACGGAAAAGCTTATGTTGTGCATAACGATGCACCCGAGAAGGGTAAGGAGCAATATAATGGTCATCGGGTTATAAAAATATGGGATTATGATCTGGAACGTGATCAGATCATACCGGGTTCAGATAAGGTGATTGTTGACGGAGGTGTAGATATCAGTAAGAAGCCGATCTGGATAGAAGGCCCGCATCTCTATAAAAGAAATGGGCGGTATTATTTGATGTGTGCAGAAGGTGGTACCGGTGATCAACACAGTGAAGTTGTTTTTGTTAGCGATAACCCTAAAGGACCTTTCGAACCAGCACCTAAAAATCCGATTCTGAGTCAACGGCATCTGCCAAAGGATAGGAAAAATAAGGTCGACTGGGCTGGACATGCCGATTTGGTGGAGGGTCCTGATGGGAAATATTACGGCGTTTTTTTGGGTGTTAGGCCTAATGAGGCAAACCGTGTGAATACGGGACGTGAGACTTTTATATTGCCGGTAGATTGGTCAGGTGTGTTCCCGGTGTTTGAAGGGGGGCTCGAACCGATGCCTGTGAAATTGAAAATGCCATCAGGTGTGGTCAACAAGACCGGAAAAAATGGCTTTCTACCTAATGGGAATTTCGCGTTCATTGATGATTTTAAGGGAAAGACCTTGGATATGCGATGGATCGGCGTAAGAGGCCCTCGGGAAAACTTCGTCCAAACGGGTAAGGAAGGACTACGAATAACGCCTTTGGAAACCAACATTAATGAAATAAAGCCCACATCGGCCTTGTTTTATAGACAACAACATAAGGATTTTTCGGCAACAGTTCGTATGACCTATCAACCGATGTCCGAAAAGCATTTGGCAGGGATTACTTGTTTACAAAAGGAAACGTTTCATTATGTTTTTGGTATTACGAAAAAAGGACAACAACATTACCTGGTTTTACAGCGTACAAGGAATGGCCAGTCCGAGCTTATCGCGCAAGAACGAATTGACATAAGTAAACCAATTGAACTGCAAGTTTCGGCGCAAGGAGATCGCTACCAATTCAGCTATGCTTTTGATGGAAAGAATTTTAAAAATTTGGGTGGAGCTGTTTCGGGGGATATCCTGTCAACAGATGTAGCCGGTGGTTTTACCGGTGCACTCATCGGACTATATGCGACGAAGGCAAATGATATAAGCCCTAAGAGCGATTGACCGCTGAAGGCGGCATGATGCTTATAAAAGCAAGCAAAAAATGAATAAAAGAAAATAATTGGATGAAAACAACAAGTTGTACTCTTTTAATTGGGCTAATTGCATTGACATGCAGTTGTTTAGCACAGGATAAGCTTGGAGCTGCCCCAGTGGACTTCGATAAACCGCAGACCAATATTCCACATGGTAAAATTGATACCTTATCTTATCCGTCTGCCGTGGTTGGTAAAGATCGCAAAGCACTCGTATATACGCCCCCCGGCTTTTCAGCTAACAAAAAGTATCCGGTTTTATATCTTTTGCATGGCATTGGTGGTGATGAAAAAGAATGGTTTGTTAATGGGCAACCGCATATCATCTTGGATAATCTATACGCAGAGGGGAAAATAGAGCCAATGTTGGTTGTACTTCCGAACGGTAGAGCTATGGAAGATGATCGTGCTATTGGCAACGTTTTCGATAGTGTAAAGGTACAGGCATTTGCTCGATTTGAACAAGACTTGCTCCAGGATTTGATTCCTTTTATCGAGCAGAATTATCCGGTGTATACCGATCGGGAGCATCGTGCATTAGCAGGGCTTTCAATGGGAGGCGGGCAGTCTTTAAATTTCGGCCTTGGCAATCTCGAAAGCTTTGCTTGGATAGGTGGTTTTTCGTCGGCTCCTAATACTAAAACACCTGAAGAGCTGGTTCCTGATGCCGCTTACGCTAAAAGCAAACTGAAACTTTTGTGGATTTCCTGTGGAGATGAAGATCGCTTAATCACCTTTAGTCGCCGACTGCACGATTACTTAAAAAAACACCAAGTGCCCCATCTTTATTATGTTGAATCCGGTGGGCACGATTTTAACGTATGGAAGAACGATCTCTATTGGTTCAGTCAAAAAATATTTAAATGACCATTGTGTCTCGCAGAAAGTTGTTGAGTTTAAATAAAAATGATTATCGGAAAGCTATCGGGGATATAGCTTTTAAAAAGAAACATTTTCTTTAGTCACTTTTTTCCGCAAAAAGTGACGCAAAAACTCGTCGCTTTAAAATTTACAGGAACGACAGTGCCTCCCAGTACTACTTGTAAATTTTAGAGGCGACATATTGCAGAACGGTGGGTTTTTACTTTTAACCGAACGTATTATCTTTAGTCTTAAATACAGTCCCGCGCTAGGAAAAACGGCCTTGGAGGATATCGACGCAACGAGCAGTAAAGCATTTGCACCCTCGCTCATATTGCAATCCCCAAGCGGATTGAGGAAGTGAAACGGCTCCAATACGCGCCAGTGATGCTTTGCCATCGGTTGCAAGGTAGCCTACACATGCCTTGACTTTTTTGGTTCTTTTTGTGTTAAGACAAAAAGAACACGATAGATTTGATTAAGAAAACCTTCTTTTAATATAAACACCTTCTTCTGTATATTGAAGCGAAACCCTTGTTTAAGTGCAAAAAGCCGATGGTCACATATATAAATTATAATACTTATCTCTTGTGAATACCTGTTAAAATTGCCAACGTTGGTTATTTTTGTAATCTATTAGTAATGAAACAGTTATTTTTAGTGTCGCTAAAACGTTTATCGCATATTTTTATGTGAAAATCCAATTCTATTTGCTTACTTTAGCATCAACTAACTAATTAATTCAGTTTTTCTGAAAGGAGCCTGTTATGATGCGAAGTATTACTGGTCATTACGTTATACTGGTCTTTTTTTGCCTATGTTGTTTTTGTGTTGTAGGCGGTCATGAACTACCTACAGGGTTTAAAAGCTACTCCACCAAAGACGGTCTTTCATCTAATACGGTATATGGTATTTGGAAGGATAGTTTTGGTTTGTTATGGCTGGCTACCGAAGATGGTCTCAATCGCTTTGATGGAACAAATTTCAAAGTATATCGACATAACCCACAGGAAGAAGAAAGCCTTCGAGCAAACCACATTACGGCTTTATACGAAGCTTCGAATGGATGTCTTTGGATTGGAACCAATGGCGGGGCATTAAGCTTTTACGATCGTAGCAAAGACGCCATCATTAACTATAGGGGACAACCGCTCCGTAAAAAATTCAGTACAGCTATTACGAGTATCGGAGACGATAGTCGAGGGAATATTTGGGTTGCTTCGTATGGGGCTTTATATATCTTTAATCCCCATACGAAACACCTCGTTGATCATGACGACTATGCTAAATTGATGGACACTTTTTCGGGAAAGAATACATTGGTGATTTTTAGAGATAAAAAGCAACAAATGTGGATTGGCACCGATAGTGGTCTGTACGTTTATAACCATAAACTCGAATTATTAGCGACTTTTAAACATCGGGAATCCGACAAGGGAAGCCTGGCAGACGATTATGTAACTGCCATAACAGAGGATGGGATGGGACAACTCTGGGTTGGAACAATGGGAGGGCTCGGTATGCTAGAGAAAGGAAAATGGACGTTCAGAAATTATTATTCAACCTCGGCTCCATTGAAAATCAGTAGCGATAAAGTATACGCTTTAGCGCCTGACGGCGTAAATGGTCTTTGGGTAGGTACGGATGAAGGTTTAGATGTATTAGATGTGGCGTCTTTAAAAATCCGGAGCTTTAGACCGGATAAACGGAATATGCAGAGTTTAAGCAGCCGATCAATCCGTTCCATCCTTATTGATAAAGCAGGAATATATTGGGTGGGCACTTATCAAGGCGGACTCAATAAATATGACAAAAACCTGAGTCAATTTAATTTAAAGGAGTGCAATATCTTCGACCCTTATGGATTACGTTCGCCGATTGTAACGGCTTTTGCTGAATATGGCCAAAATGTATTTGTAGGCACCGATGGAGGTGGTCTGCATCTATATGACCGTTCCTCGAATTTGTTGCAACATATAGAAATACCCAAGCCAAAACGTGATTGTGCGCACGATCTGAGTGTCCTGGCCATGGAAATGGGACATAACAATCGTTTGTGGTTGGGAACCTATATGGATGGCTTATTTTCATACGACCCCGAGAGTAAACGCAGCAAGCAATACATAAAGGGCAAGGGAGCGAAGCATTTAAACCATGCCGATATTTTTTGTTTAAAGGAAGACAGAAAAGGCAATCTCTGGATTGGAACAAATGGAGGAGGGCTTAATTTGCTACATGTCGACGAGGAGCGTATTGAGAAATTCGTCCACACAGCTATACGCGAAGATGACCCGACACAGCCTGCCAGTAATTACATTCGATCCATTGAAGAGGATCGAGGTGGTCGCATTTGGATCGGTACCTTTGGCTCCGGCATCTCCATCTTTAATCCTGAAAATAAGAGGTTTTCATTTTATAATAAAGCCAATAGTGGGTTGCCGAGTAATTACGTGTTAACCATTAAGGAGGATCGAGAAGGAAATATTTGGGTTGGTACAGCGGGCAACGGGATCGGATATCTAAAGAAAGGAACCGGGAAATTTATCACCTTGTCAGAAAATGATGGCTTGATCAATGGCGTGGTTCAGAAAATTCTTGAGGACCACTCGGGTAAATTGTGGTTCAGTACCAACAAAGGATTAAGTTCATACGATATAAAAGAAAATAGTTTCAAAAATTATTCTTATCATGCTGGTTTACAGACGGGATCTTTTGTATTGGGCTCCGGTTTGTGTCTTAGTGATGGTGAAATTTTCTTTGGCGGACAAAAAGGATTCAACCACTTTAATCCTTCCCAACTAAAGATAAATAAGAATGTGCCACCGGTAATTTTAACAGACTTAAAGATCGATAACCAGCGCATTTCACCTTCAAAGGAGGGCCCCATTCGCAGTTCCTTATTAATGGCGAAAGAAATTCAATTAAAATACAAACAGAACTTTTTGATCTCCTTTGAAGCATTGAATTTTACAGTAGCAGAAGAGAATCGATATCGATACAAACTGGAAGGATTTGACAAAAATTGGATTATTGCGGGTAGGGAACATAGTGCTTACTATACAAATTTGGATCCGGGAGCGTATACATTTCATGTGCAAGCAAGTAATAACGATGGGGTTTGGAATAAAGAAGGTAGGTCCATACGCGTGACTGTCGCACCACCTTTCTGGCGTACTATATATGCTTATATGGTGTATATGATAGTGATTGGAGGTGTTTTATTGTATATACGTCATCGGGGCATTAAAAAACTGGAGGCAAAATTTGCCTTGGAGCAGGAGCGTCTGCAGGCTAAACAGCTATTAGAACAAGAGCGTAAGGAAGCTGAGCATCTACATCAATTGGATCGGATGAAGATTAAATTTTTGACCAATCTGAGCCACGAATTTCGCACGCCAATTTCGCTCATCATGGGGCCCGTTGATAATTTGATAGCACAGACACAGGAACCAGGGCAATCTAGCCAGTTGAATTTGATTAAGCGAAATGCTCGTCGATTACTGAATCTGGTGAATCAACTGCTTGATTTCAGAAAAATGGAAGAGAAGGAATTACGGCTGCAATGTACACCGGGCAATTTCGTTTCTTTTATAGAGGAGATTAGTGATTCTTTTAACGATCTGGCCAGTCGAAAAAAAATCGATTACGCATTTTATACCTCCTTATCGTCGGTTTCCGCTTGGTTCGACCATGATAAGATTGAGCGGATCTTATTCAATTTACTATCCAATGCTTTCAAGTTTACACCAGAGGGAGGGGCCATATCTTTAAATTTAGAAAAAATTGAAAGTGGTGCGAACAATGAATTCGTATCATTACATGTTGCCGTGAAAGATTCCGGCATTGGTATTCCCAAAGAAGCTCAGCAACGGATATTTGATAGTTTTTTTCAATATGATTCAGGTGCAATGATACTGAATCAAGGTACCGGTATTGGCTTATCTATCGCGCGGACTTTTGTAGATATGCATGGTGGTAAATTGCAAGTAATAAGCGAGCCTGGTAAGGGAAGCATTTTTTCTTTTGATGTAAACCTTAAACGCGTAACGTCAGATTTAGACGAAACAGTGTCGGCAGCATATGAAACAAAGCCAACCACACCTTATGACAAGACGCCCATGGAAAGTGAGCTGCTTACGTCGCATGCTTCCGTTTTGATTATAGAGGATGACGATGATTTCCGCTTTTATATTAAAGATAACTTAAAATCCTACTATAGAGTGTTTGAAGCCGCAGATGGAAAGGAAGGATGGCAACGGGCTCTTTTTCACCACCCGGATATTATCGTTTGTGACATTCAAATGCCGGTGATGAATGGGCTGGATTTAGTTCGGAAATTGAAGTCAGATAAGCGAACGAAACATATTCCGGTTGTTTTGCTAACGGCATCAAATGAAGAAAAAGGATTGTTGCTTGGTTTGGAATCCGGAGCGACCGATTACATGACTAAACCTTTTGACTTTGCTGTCTTGCAGACTAAGATAGCTAATTTGTTGTCTTTAAACCAGGCATTTAAAGATGCCTATTCTAAACAAATCAGTATAACGGTTCCTGAAGACGAAGTGGTATCCGAAAGAGAAAAATTCTTGCAGAAAGTGGTTGCCTATATCCACGAAAATATGGGCAATAGCCAATTATCAGTCGAAAGTGTGAGCGCACACCTTTTTATTAGCCGAGCATCTCTATACAATCGATTATTGGAGTTTACCGGTATGACCCCTGTAGAATTTATACGTGCCGCAAAACTAGAAAGAGCAGCCTATTTACTGGAGAAAAGCGATATGAACGTTGCTGAAGTTGCTTATGAAACGGGCTTTGCCAATCCCAATTATTTTACCAAAGTTTTTAAAGCAAAGTATCAGTTGACACCTTCAGAATTTATTCAGGCAGTTTCAAAGGGCAGGAATGTGATGATGCAGGAGGAGAAATAAAGGAAGGGGACGCTCCCTATTTTCGTCTTTTCAAGGAGGGACGACGAAGCGATCGCTGGATTTAAACATTTTTATCCCTTTTTTCTCGATTAGCATCGGCGTAATCATTCGGTTAACGGATATTTTTGATAAATACTTCTTGTCAATAGATCCATAACTGAAATATTATAGCCATATGTTATATCGGAAAAAAAAAACAAACGCAATCAATTCATCTCCTACAAACGCCATTTGTTTATTCTTATTCGTGCTTTTATGTGTGCAGTCGCTGATGGCACAAGATAATACAAAAGGATTGAAAGACTATTATCAAGAATTTTTTCCTATAGGCGTAGCGGTCAATGGGCGGTCGCTTGCAGGACAAGAGGCCCATTTATTACTACAGGAGTTTAATAGTATTACGCCGGAGAATGCCATGAAAATGGAAGTGATACACCCCCGAAAACTGGAATATAATTGGGCTCTTGCTGATAGTATCGTTGCCTTTGCGCAGAAAAATCGATTGCGTGTTAGAGGACATACACTGCTTTGGCATGAGCAGGTCCCTGATTGGTTTTTCCTTGATGATCAAGGAGCTCCTGTGACAAAAGATACTTTATTAAAAAGGCTGAAAGATCATATTACTACGGTGGTTGGGCGTTACAAAGGGAAAGTTTATGCTTGGGATGTGCTGAATGAAGTTATCGATGACAATCCGAAGCAGTTTCTGCGTCAGTCTAAGTGGTTGGAGATTGCCGGTGAAGAGATACTGGCGAAGGCGTTTGAGTATGCGCATGAAGTTGATCCGGATGCGCTCTTATTTTATAACGATTATAACAGCGAACGTCCGGAGAAGAGAGAGCGGATATATCGTTTGGTGAAAAAACTAGTGGATGACGGTGTCCCTATTCATGGGATCGGGTTACAGGGGCATTGGTCAATTTTCGAGCCTTCTACTTCTGATCTGGAACAAGCCATTGAACGTTACGCTTCACTTGGTTTGCAGCTGCATTTTACCGAACTGGATGTGTCCGTGTATCCTTGGGAAAAAGAAAGAAGAAGGAAGCGCCCGGGTGAGATCGATGCTTTAACCCCAGCGCTTGAAGAAAAGCAAATAGCACAGTATGAAATGATCTTTTCCGTTTTCAGAAAATATAAAAGTCATATTACCAGTGTGACCTTCTGGAATTTATCGGACCGTTATTCGTGGTTAGATCATTATCCTGTACAGGGTAGGAAGAATTATCCCTTGCTATTTGATCGCAATCTTGAACGTAAAAAAGCTTACTATAAAGTAGTTGATTTCAAAAACTAGTTTGTAAATCGATATTTATCATACGCATTTAAACCATATGCGAAGCTATCGTCAAGGATCAATTGTATTCATTGTATACCTTCATTGTGATAGAAATGGCTAAACCCTGTCAAGGAGCTTGTTTACTTAAATCGATCTCAAATGGCGAAGCAGGTAAACCAGCAGTATTGTAAAGTCCCGCGATGGGATTGTCTGCCCAAGCATATCGAACTTTTGCTGGTTGTTGTATCGCTGGAGCGGAAAGAATGATTGTGTTGCCACGAACTTCCGTTTTAGCCCAAACAAATTTGCCATCCGTACCGGCTAATGTAAAACCTAATAGATTGTTTTCAGGTCGCAAATCCAAGGCAGCTCCTTGGTCATCAAAGTTAAGTTCGACTCGATTGCCCTTTACTTTCCATGATTTTAGTATAGGGCCTGAAGCCACCATTCCTTTCTGATGATATACATTTTTCAAGGCTAATAAGGCCAGCCGCTTCCCTATATTTTTCTTGTCCAGAGGATGTATGTCATTCCATTCTCCCAAATCAATGGCCACAGCCATGTTGGTATGAGCAGTTTTTAAGCCAAGTCGTTGCGCTTCGCGTAAATTTGCCCAAGCGCTCTCGGTAGGTTGTTGCTGTTTGGGATTATAGTTTGGTAGTTGCACATATAGAAAAGGCAAGTTCTGATCGTTCCATTTTTTTCTCCACTCATTGATTAAATCCCTAAGCAAAGCAGTATAACTTTGATAAGTTGCGATATTCGATTCACCCTGGTACCATAATATGCCTTTGATGCTATACGGAAAAAGAGGGGCTGCCATTGCATTAGATAGCCCGGTTGGTTGGTATTGAAAGGTGACAAGATCTGTTGGGAAGGCTTGTGTAAGGGCACCGACTTGAAAGCTCCAATCTCCTTTTAGGCTGATGGTGTCAGAATAGGTTGTTAGCGCATAATCTTTATCCGGTATAAATTCACCATGCTTGCTTTGAGTTACTACACGAACCACCAAGGTGTTTTTTCCCGGCTTTAAAAGCCCGGGCGGGATCTTATAGCGCCGTGGTGGGTATTGATATCCGGTAGAGCCAACTAAAACACCATTGATATAAGCTTGGTCGCTATCTACAATTCTTCCTAAGTGGAGCATTGCTTCTTTCGTAAGAAGAGAAGATGGCACGCTAAAATCTTTTTTCAACCAAACGCTTCCACACTCATCCCATTTCCCTGGTATTTGAATAACCTGATCTGTTTGAAACGTATAGGAACTTTCATACCATTTTGGAACTCCCGTTAATCCTTTATCTTTTGCATCCAAAGTCGCATGCCAAATTTCGGTTTTTCGTTTATCGATTTTTTTTATACTATCGACTAATAAGCTGTCTTGATATCGTTGTGTTTTGGCCAATAAATCAGGATATTTCTGTATAGCCTCTTCCGATAACCAAGCCTCAATCGGAGAGCCTCCCACAGCACAGTGAATGATGCCAATGGGAACTCGTAGTTTTTCTTGCAAATGTTTAGCAAAGAAGTAGCCAACAGCTGAGAAGTTGAGTACTTCATCCGGCGTAACTGATTTCCAGTTCCCTGACGCAACGTCAGTTGCGGTAATATTAAAATCATAACGTAAAGGCACTTTGAACTGGCGAATAGTAAATGACTCGGCCGTATCGATTTCCCGCTGATATTTTGGCGCTACCCTTGAAATCGGTAGTTCCATATTCGACTGGCCAGAGCAGAACCATACGTCGCCCAATAAGATGTTTTTCAATCGGATGGTATTCTTGCCCTGAATAACCATGTCATAAGGTCCACCTGCCGGCATTGCGGGTAGGTAGACCTGCCAATCACCCATTGAGTTGGCTTTTGTTGTGCGTTGATGACCTCGGAAGTTTATTTCTATCAATTCTCCAGGATCCGCCCATCCCCAAAGATGAATGGGATGATCGCGCTGAAGCACCATGCTATTACCAATGAGCCTCGGTAGTTTAATTGCCGCCTCTGATGTTAAGGATATGAACGTCAAGAAGCTAAATAAGCTAAAAAGGAGCTGGTATTTGCCTGATATACGGCGGTTGTGCGCTTCATGTACTAAGATGTGATTCACGATATGTTTTTATTGATTCAGGGCTGTATTGGCTTTAAATGGATCGATCATTCCCAATGTTCCGTCTGGATTGTGCTTAAGCTCCGTTACTTTTATATTCCGTAAATGTGTTTTTCCCGACAACTCCGTGTCATGATAAAATATATACCATTTTCCTTTGAATTCTATAATGGAGTGGTGCGTCGTCCAACCTTGAACAGGCTTCATAAAATGACCGGCATAAGTAAAAGGGCCCATAGGAGAATCGCCTATCGCATAGGCTAAAAAATGGGTGTCGCCGGTAGAATAAGTGAAGTAATATCGACCTTTATATTTATGCATCCAGGCACCTTCGAAGAAACGTCGATCATGATCGCCTCCTAAAATAGGCTTCCCGGCACTGTCGATAAGCATTGCTTTCCCAACGGGGCCGTCAAATTCTGTCATATTTGATTTCAGTTTTGCTACGCGGCAGCTAATAGCGGGTGCATCATCCTGCTTTAAGTCGGTCAATGAGCCGTTTGCTTGGTAGGTGCCGGTTTCCCAACGCTGCAGTTGTCCTCCCCAAATACCGCCAAAGTACATATAGGCGGTGCCGTCATCGTCTACAAATACGGCTGGATCGATACTACAACTTCCTGCTATCGGTTCTTTGAAAGCTTTGAAAGGGCCCGTCGGCTTGATGGCTGTTGCTACACCGATCCGGAAAATATCTTCTTTATCCTTTGCGGGGAAATATAGGTAATAGGTGCCGTCTTTATAAGCGGCATCCGGAGCCCACAGCTGTCGCTTTGCCCAGGGAATATCTTCAACCGATAGGGCAACACCATGATCGGTTACCGATCCATTGATACTATCCATCGATAAGATATGATAATCACGCATGGCAAAGTGGTCTCCATTATCATTTTCAGTCGTTCCCGCATCAATATCATGTGAAGGATAAATATAAATTTTACCATCAAAAACATGGGCAGATGGATCGGCCGTGTAAATAGAATGAATCAACGGTGGGGATAAGAAGCTTTGCTTCTTCTGTTCTGCTTCGTCGCTTTGTTGTGATTGCTGTTGTTGATGATTTCCGGAGCAAGCATAGATAAATGGAACGGCTAGTAGCCAAACGGACATCTTTTTTCTCATATTTATTGATTTCTTATTTTTGTTTAAACGGATATTAGTAACCTGGGTTTTGATTTCCACTGATTTGTGGGTTGTTGTCAAGCTCGGCTTGAGGGATGGGCAATAACTCATCTCTGCCTGGACGGAAATAAGTGATGGGCTCGACACTAAAGTATCCCTTTGGCCGCCAACGTAAGATATCGATATTGCGTAACGATTCGTTTGATACTTCAACGGACTTTTCGTGTATAATGGCTTTGATTACATCCTCCTTGGTAGCGACCGGGAATTGAGCGGTAGGGTAGGGAGGCATTGCAACACTTGCTCTGGCGCGCACTTGATTTAAATAGCTCACTGCTGCAGTCAAGTTGCCCAGTTCTGCTTCGCATTCTGCTAAATTGATCAATACTTCGGCGTAGCGAATAATTCGCTGGTTATTGCCGCCCGGATGATAACTAGCTCTGCTTTTACTTTCCTTGTAGATAATCATGAACTTTCGAAAGCTAACCTTTTTCCGGACGCCGTTTACAATGGACGAATTGTTGTTTTGATCGGCATCGGTAAGTATATCGGCTCCGTTATTATATCGATCACCTGTTTGATAGAAGCTGTAAGAGAATCGCGGATCCGTTTTTTCGGCACCAGTTTCCGCATTTTCAAATTCATTTAACAGCTTGTTCGAAGGAATTAAGTTGCGCCACGCAACGGGGTTATACTCTTGATTCCGTATGGTTGATTGAGCCGCATTTGGTGTGTCATCAGTACTCCAATTAAAATCATTGTCGCCTTTATCGACATAAACAATTTCGAAAATCGATTCACTGTTAAATTCCGTTTCCTCTTCAAAATTATCTAGATAACGATCGGTTAAACGATAACCATCTGCACCGGCAGTTGGAATTTTGAGAAGAGCTTCTTTAGCACCGGTATAGTCGCCCTGTTGCATCAGCACGCGTCCGAGTAAGGCATTGGCTGCTGCATGGGTTATTCTGCCGTTTTCTGTACCGGATTTACCTGGTAATATATTCGCAGCCTCTTGTAGGTCCTGCACGATAAATTGATACACGGCGCCAACTTCCGCTCGTGGTTGATAATCCGAAGGCAACTTAACGGTTTCGGTGTACATAGGCACAGCCCCCCACTTCGATACTAGTTCAAAATAGGCCCAGGCGCGTAAAAATTTAGCTTCTGCTAAACAGCGATCGCGCATTGCCGGATCATCGCTTACATTAGGTCCGTTTTCAATAACGGTATTGGCTCGATGAATAACGGTATAAAGTCCATTCCAAACAGCATTCATCACACTATTGGTGGGGTCGACGTTTCCGTTTAGTATCTGCGCTCTGGGAACTTCAAGTTGACTGCCGCCGGCAGCAACGTCATCACTACGTAGATCATGAAGAAAATACCATTCGCGGGCAACCAAATTGATACCTCTTACGGTGGCATAGATCGCATTGGTGCCTGCTTGCAACTCGCCGGCTGTTTTAAAGTATTGATCGGTTGATACCACATTTTCATTGTTAGTGTTCAATGCGTCTTTTTTACACGCATATAAACTGAACCCTATTGAAATTGCAAGGAATTGTATGATTCGTTTTTTCGTCTTCATCGGATTATAATTAAAATGATGCCTGAATGCCTAATTGAAATGAGCGCGGACTTGGATATTGTCCATAGTCGACACCGTTGGTCAGCGTGCCGTTTTTGGAACCGATTTCCGGATCCAAGCCGGTATAGTCTGTTATCGTGAACAGGTTTTGGGCGGATACGTAAAAACGAAGTTGGCTGATGCTTGTCCAACCGAGTCCTTTTATCCATTGTTCAGGTGCAGTGTAACCAAGCATAATATTCTTTAATCGCAAATAAGATCCATCTTCAATCCAGCGGGTAGAAGGCCGTACGTTTTGATTAGGATCTCCGTTTACGGCACGCGGAATGGAAGTGTTGGTGTTTTGCGGAGTCCAAGCGTTCAAGACCGATTGATCTGCGTTGAAAAGTCGCGGCATACCTTCACGAATAATGCGGGCGGCATTAAAAATGTCGTTGCCTTGTACACCTTGAAAAAATAAGGCAAGATCAAATTGTTTATAGTTGGCCGAAAAATTCAATGAATAACTGAATTTAGGCATAAAGCTGCCAATAAAGGTTCGGTCTCCATCATTGATAACGCCATTGCCGTCTAAATCTCTGAACTTCAGGTCGCCAGGTGCCGCCCCATTCTGCCTGGCATGTGCTTCAATTTCTGCTTCGTTTTGAAAGATACCGTCTACAATATATCCGTAAAATGATTGGACAGGCTGGCCAACAACGGTATTGGTAAGCGGACCACCCCCTCCAAAGTCGGCATCCCCACCTGCTGTGATCGACGCATTTTCGCTATTTAGCCGTAGAACTTTATTACGGATGATGCTCATTAAGCCGGTTATATTCCAGGTGAAATCACCGCTGGTTTTATGGTATCCCAATTGAAATTCAAATCCTTGATTTTGCATGGCCGCTACATTTGCTAAGGTGCCTGTACCGTTAAAACCAAAGCTAGTGGGGGTGGGCACGGTCAGAATCAGGTTGTCCGTTTTCCGTTTAAAATACTCGGCTACTAAGGTGATTTTGTTGTCTAAGAAACCTAAATCTAAGCCAATATTGGTTTGTTTTGTTTTTTCCCAAGCTAAATCCGGATTACTCAAACCGTTATAGAATGATCCATTGCCATTTACAATGGTTCCATTGAACGGATAAGTAGCCTGATTGCGTTGAATAGGTTGTAAGTAAGGGTAATTGCCGAGTAAGACGCCGTTGATGCCGGTGATACCATAACCTCCGCGCACTTTAAATTCGGAAATCCAAGGTGTGTTCTCCATGAAGGATTCGCGATCTACCTTCCAGCCGGCGGAAACGGCCGGGAAGTTTTCATATTTGTTGCCGGGAGCGAAAACAGATAGTCCATCCCGTCGGATGGAAGCGGTGAATAGGTATCTTCCATCATAGTCGTAAGTTACGCGGGCCAACATAGAGCGGATCAAATTGGTTTCGTATAAACTATTTGCCGTAACATTGGTAGCTCCGTTAAGTGTTTTGACGAGATTGGTGCTTTGGTTGCCGCTGGCCGTTTCGTTGCGATAACGTTGTCCTTGGCTTTCGTAAACAAGAGTAGCACCTAGGTTATGGTTATTGAAAGATTTGTCGAAACTCAGCTGTTGAGTGAAGAGATGCGTAGTATATAATTGTCGTTGATTTTCAATCGTAGCGATATTGACAATGGAGGTACCTCCGTCGTTATGTATAGGGGTGTAATTTTGTATAGCAATGTTAGAATGATCCACGCCATAAGTAGACGTAAATTTCAACCAAGGTGTGAGCGTCAATCTTATATAAGCCGTTCCCAGGATACGAGTGGTATTGTTGATGTTTTCAACCAGATTGGCTATTTCTACGGGATTGATCGGATCGGATGCATCGAAGCTGTTTTGGGGGCCCATGAAACCGCCGAGATTGTGGGGATTATACACCGGTAGGTACGGTTGCATACGGATCATATTCACGATGGGTGTACGATTGCCGGCAGGTACATCAAAACGTTGCTTGGATTGACTCACATAGAAGTTCTCACCAAAAGAGAAAAACTTGCTGATCACATGTTCGGAATTAAGCCGATAATTAAGCCGTTTATAATAGAGGCCTTCCGCAATACCCTGTTGATCGAAATAACCCGCACCTGTGTAGAAATGCGACTGCTCATTCCCACCATTCAGTGAAAGGTTATACTGCTGAAGCGGTTGATTGTTGCGGAAATAAGCATCCTGCCAATCCGTATTTGTTTGCGCAAAAGTTTGTGTAGCGCCATCATAGATTGGTTGATTAAAATTTTCGGGTTCCAAACGGGGGGGAAGTGGTGCATCGGCTCCGTTCAACGCCCGTTCATATTGTAAATACTGTGCGGTATTTAATAAGTTGAATTTTTTATTGGGACTTTGTATACCGAAATACGAGTCGAAGTTTACCTGTAATCGATCGCGTGCTGCGCCTTTTTTGGTTGTAATCATCACCACACCATTGGTTGCACGAGAACCATATATTGCAGCGGAACTAGCGTCCTTAAGGACGTCAACTGATTCGATATCCCGGGCGTCGATGTTGGAGATAGCAGTGGGAAAACCATCCACTACGTAAAGTGGATCGGAAGCAAAACTAATTGAACTAATACCTCTTATCGCAACAATAGGAGAGGTTCCGGGCGAACCATTATTGGTGACCGTTAAACCGGCAACCCGTCCTTGTAAAGCCTGGTCTGTGCTGGCTACCGGTAACTCGGTGAGTGTTTTGGCACTTACAGAAGATACCGCACCGGTAATGCTTGATCGCCGTTGGGTACCGTAACCAACCACGACAACTTCACTTAAGGCCTGTGAGTCACTCGTTAGTACAACCTCTAGACTTGTTTTTCCTGCTATCTGCACCTCCTGAGTTAAAAAACCTACATAGCTAAATATCAAAACGGCCTGATCATTGGATGCGCTGATACTGAAAGATCCATTTTGATCGGTGCTTGTACTGTTGTTAGTTCCTTTCAGTGTAACACTAACACCGGCAAGCGCTTGTCCGTTTTCATCACTTACCTTTCCTGTGATTGTTTTTTGGACGGATTGCGCTACGGTCGCAGCTGAGGATAAAAATTGACTCGACGTCGAGCTAACGGTCATTGCTTCCCCTGTTATCGAGGCAATTGTTTTTACCGGCAACCCAATACCAAGCGCATAAACTGCGACGGTATAATGCACTATTTGTACAATGTGTTTCTTCATCTGCGTGAATTTTAGTTTATTATATGGTTTTTGTGGTTTTGATTTGCTTAAGGACGGTTGGGATCGTTTCGATAAATCATTCACCCGATATAAAGTCACTTATGTCAAAGCTAAGTCTGGAATGATTTATAGGGGTAGTAAGAATGTTGAAAATGTTAGCAATAATGTCTATAGGCAACACGACTTATGATGTGGCGGTCGGTTTAAACATATTTGTTGTTTTTTTTGCGATTATGACATCATAACGTTTGATGTACTACGGTAAATTTGTGCTCATTCACTTGAAGGAAATTGATGAAAGCGCATAATATGGCATTCCGTCTAGAGAGTTTAGATCGATATTGTTATTCTTGGATTGTTGCTGATTCTGATAAAGGTTACTTCCATATCGTAGTACATGTGAGTTGTCCTAGCTTCATTTAGTACGCGAGGTTGGTTGTTGGTTTATATTGGTTATACTCCCGGTTTGGTCTCCGGGAGTTTTTTTATGGACTGTTTATTGTTTTTTGCGACTGACAGCAATACCCGAGCTGCTCGTTTTGTCGATAGTTGTTTCATAACCGGGTTGCTTTTCGAGAAAATCTAAGTATTCACTGATACCGGACATATCTTGAAGTACATTATGGGCCGTAAAGGTTCCTCCTTTTTTAAGTTTAGGATCTATATCCTTAAAATACTGAATGTACCAATCTTTGTCGGCATCGGAGAAAACAAAGTCAAAGGGGCCTTTCAACTCCTTGACAAGTTGATGGGCATTACCAAGTTTAAAATCAACGATATGAGATAGGCCTACTGTCTTTAGGTTTTCGATGGCTTCCTTTTGGCGTTCCTTATTTAGCTCGATCGTTGTCAGTTTACCGCCGGTTTTGCTAAGCGCCCATGCAATCCAAATAGTAGAATGCCCTGTGGACGTACCGATTTCCAAGGCAGACTGATAATTGTTTTTTATAATGAGATCATGCAATATTTGGCCGTCTTCATACGGTACGTTTAGATTATGCCATTGCTGCTGTTTCTTTTTTAGAAATTGCTGTACTTGCTTATCTAGTTCTTCTTGCTTTGTGGTTTGTGCATTCGCTTTCGTGAACAAACTGAATAACAAGATATAAAGCAGCATCGTTTTAAATAGGACGATCGTTTTCATAATATGGGTATTAGTCCTATGATAAACAGCTGAAAGTACTATTTGTTATAATATAAGTCTGTTCAGCGTTTTAAATGAAGCACATTTGCTCCTAAATCTTTCTCAAATACCCGTTCCAATACTTTATCGTGTGGAATGATCATGATTTCTAAGGACCCTGTACCCACGGTACCATCAAGGATGTGTCCGCCATAAGCCACAAAATCTTTCCCGGCTACTACACCATGTAAGTGTATGCTAGGTTTATCATCTTGCCAAGCTATGCTTCCATGCATGCTGGCCAATTCGACATCTTTAAAGTGCTTCGGATTAAACTTCTTTTTGGCTGAATCGAAAAAACCAAAAGTCACATTGACGAAGCCCATACCGGTAAAATTGGCGGAAGGAATTTGTTCAGCAAGCGCAAAATGCTCAAGCTGGGGGATGATCTCGTCTCCTTGGCGTAATACCATTAAATAACCATTGGATACCCTGGTGTACCTTATAGTGGAATCTTTTTCTTGTGCCGGTAATCGATTGCTGATAATGGTTAAGCAGCCAATCAGCGGAAGTATGATGAGTAATTTAATGGTATTCATAGCTAAAAATTTTAATCAGCTGTCTGACTTTGGAGCAGCTGATTATTATTGCTACAATTTTTCCAGCGCTTTGTTTATCGTTTCTAAATCTTCTGCAGATAAACTGACTTGTGCAGATTGCGCATTTTCCTTTGCTTGTTGTGCATTGCGAGCACCGGCCAATACTGCGGTAATACCTGGTTGCAAACTAGTCCACCGTAAAACCAGCTGAGATAGGGTCACTTGTTTATCAATTGCAATAGGCTCAAGTGTTTGAATTAAATCCTGAACCTTGTCTAAATTGAATTGCGTAAAGTAACCCTGTCGATGATCATTTTCTTTTAGCTTACCACCACGAAAATACTTGCCACTTAGTAATCCTCGTTCCATCGGACTGTAAGCGATGATGCCGATGTTGTTTGCAAGCGTATAGGGAACTAATTCTTCTTCAATTTCGCGATTCAGCATACTATACGAAACCTGGTTACTGGCAGGTAATAAGGTTTCTGACGCTTCCTTTAATTGCGCAGTGTTGTAGTTACTTACGCCAGCTGCACGGATTTTGCCTTGTTTTATCAATATTTCCAAGGTTTCCATTGTTTCTTCGATGGGCGTCGTTTGATCTGGCCAATGTAGCTGGAGAAGGTCAATGTAATCGGTAGCCAACCTTTTTAAACTTTCTTCAACTTCTTTAATAATATTCTCTTTTCCAGCGTATCTGTAAACCGGAATTTTTTTCCCGCTTTCCTCTGCATCGAAAAAGAAGACACCTTTTCCCTTATTGCTACCATCCCATACCAAACCAAATTTGCTTAACAGTTGAATGCTTGTACGGTCTCGTCCCTTGATCGCTTCTCCTACTAATTCTTCGCTCAAACCAAAGCCGTAAAAAGGGGCGGTATCAATAGCGCTTACACCATGATCAAGTGATGCTAAAATCGAACTGATTGAGTCTTGCTTATCATTCCCACCCCACATATTTCCACCAATAGCGAAGGCACCATGTGTTATAACGGGTAATTTTAAATCGGTATTTCCTAATTTACGATATTCCATTCTTATATTAATTTTGTTTTATAAATGAGTGGTGTCTCTTGAAGCGCTTTTTCTGCCAGCAGTTGAAAGTCCTGAATATAAGGCTGCTCGTTGTGCAAATCCAAGCCGCTTTCATCTTGCCAGATTTCATAAAAAATAAACTGCGATGGATCTTCAAGATCTTGATGTAAATCATATTGAAGGCAAGCTTTTTCCTCACGTGTACGGACAACCATGGTTTGCAATTGTTTTTTTACCTCATCTATATGTGCAGGCTTGCTTCTGATAATAGCTATTAAATGAATTTTCATTGGGATAAATAGTTTTTTAATGATCTGTCAAATTAATAAAATTAGGAAGCCTTTAACTCGCACGTAGCTGATCCAAACACGTCCTGAAGATGAGAGCGATAGCGCGCCATGTCGCGATCAATTTGTGCATTCTTTTCCACGTCATGAAAATGAAAACTTTTTAGAGGCTCCATACCGGTGAAAGCATTCATACGATGAAAACCAAAGAGTGGGCCATCGTCGACACTATGTTGTTTAAAGAATTCGTTAGGAAGTGTAAACGCCGTTTCCGGTGCATTCCAGCTGGTAGTTAGCATGTACTTTCTGCCATGAAGCGTTCCACCTGTACCATAATTGATTTGGGGATTGTCTGCCTTACGACCATCACTGCGGTAGATTCCACGCTGATGCCCTTGAGTGAAGACTTCATCTATATATCTCTTAAATCCGAAAGGTACCTGGAACCACCAAATCGGCGTGTGATAAACAACAAGATCTGCCCATACATATTTATCCACTTCTTCTTGAAGATTATAGCCATCTGCGATGTTGGTAAGTTGTACCTCTGCGCCACGATTACGGAAAAATTCGACGGTTTCTGACGCAAGGGTGTTATTAAAACGTCCACCGGAGTGGCCAAAATGTTGTGCTGCATTAATGATGAATATTTTTTTCATGTTCGCTTTCTTTATTAACAGCACAAAAGTAGGGTTCAATTATTCATTATAAAAATAATATAAGTTTTGTTTACCTATAATAAAAATGATGATATTCGATGGTTTTATTGTAAGCGATCTTTATTAGCGATCACGTTTAAGTAGTAACGAATAAACTTAATTGGCTAAAAGCCTCGCACCTGCTTTATAATACAATTCAGCCAATGCCTTATTATAGGTTGTAATCAGATCCTCTTTTTTTATTTTCATGTCAATCAGTTTACTCTCCCGACTATTAATAATGAACAGCGTGCTTTCGCCCAGATCGAATTTTTGTAATTCCCCGGATAAGAGCACTTCCTGATTGTCAATACTCGCTACTTGTAACTTAAGTTGAGCGCTATAGGCAGTAAGATCGTTGTACTTAGTAGTAATGTCGTTTTTAATATTACGACCGGTTATGAGCAAATCATATTGTAGCTGTTCTTGTTTCAACTTCACTTCCTTCAGTCTCCCTCGTTCCGCGCGAAGGAAGAGGGGAAAGGCAAATTCAAGTCCGAACTTGTAGTTGCTCCAATTGAAGTCATAATAGTGCGGGATATATTCATTGAAGTTTCTGCGACTGGATATCAACGTACCTGAAATGTTTAATTTCGGTTTCAACATTTCTTTTCGATAGCGTTCCTCGATGCGTAGTTGCTGCTCTTTGCTCCAAAGTTTCGATAGTTCAGGATGTATATCACTCGCTTGCTCTAATAGATTTCCGAGCATCGTTGGGGATGGTGACAGCTTTACGCTGTCTATAGTCGTAGGTACTGCATTATCGGGTAATTCCATTGGCTGCTCATATTCATTCCATAAGTGGTTAGACAAAATCAACCGACTGTTTTTTAAGGCGATTTCATATTTGGCCAATTGCATTTTTCTTTCCTGGACAGTAATGGCCGCTTCCACAGAATCAATGGGCGGCTTGTCGCCCAGACGCGTTTGCATACTAATCGCTTTAAATCGCTCTTCAGCAAGTTGGACACCCTCTTTCAGTAGTGTATACTGCCGAAAGGCATAATACCAATCCCAATAATCTTTTACGGCCGTGAACCAGATAGCATTTATTTGTTTCAACTGTTCAGCTTCCGCGTAGGCAACCATTACCTTGGCTTGTTGTAGTGTACTGCGTCTGTTATCAATGATGAGGCCTTGACCAAGGGGAATGCTGATGCCTAGCCCCGACAAACCCGCTGTAGACGTGGTAGTTTCCGGATTCGTATAGGTTCCGACGTTCCGATCATAAGCTAGTTTTAAATCAGCTCCTGCTAACCATAAGGGTATTTTCAGCTCGCTGTTCCAGTGATTATAATAATCGGTATTACCGAAATATTTGTTATTGAAAGCCGCTTTCAAGGCCGGGTCAAATTTTCCGCGCGCCTGTGCAACCTGGGCTTTTGCTGTTTCACTTAAGAGTTTGGCTTGTTTCACTACCGGATGATGAGCCATTAAAAGGTCTTCTAAGTCCTCCAATGTAAATTCCTTCAGTTCAGAACCACTCCTGTTCTCCTGTGCTCGGCTTATTGACAATCCGAAGCAGATGGCCAGTAAAACGAATATCTTTTTACTTGTCATAAATCACTACTTTCCTTCGGTTTTTGGTTCTTTTTCTAAACTCGGCGGGAAACCGTTAAGTTGGCGCCATATTTCATACCAGAGTGGTACCGCATTTAAAATAACACGTCCGAATGCTCCTGAGCCTAAACGCAATTGTTCCGGCCATGGTTCGTCCTTATCAGGAACGGGTGTAGTGGGTTTTATGAGTAAGCGGTATTTGCCATCGGCACTGCTAACCTTGTCGATGACCGCTACCTTACCGGCAAAGGTACCAACAGCTACCGAAGGCCATCCCGAGAACTGTACAGACGGCCAGCCTTCAAATTGCAGACGTGTATCGCTTTCACTAAGAATCAAAGGTACATCCATGGCATCTACATACAATTCAACAGCCATCACCGTTACCTTGGGCTGTAACGTAGCGATCGATTCGCCCTCTTTAATATTCTCACCTATGCCGGCCTTCAGTGTCTTTACGATATATCCACTTTGGGGAGCCCTGACAACGTAGTGATCTCGACGTACCTCAATATTGGCAATTTCATTTCTTAACTTGGCGATGTCCCCCTGTGCCGAGGCTTTGCTGGAAAGCGCTGAACCTAGATCGGACTGTGCTTTGGCTAACGATTCATTGTACTTAGCTTGGATATTGTCGAGATCAATAGTTGCATTGATCAATGTTTGCCGTGCGTTAGTCAATTTATTTTGAGCACTTACTACCTTTGCCTCGTCATTTTGCAGATTTAAGCGGCGAGTTTCAATATCAGTAAGCGAAAAAAGTCCGTTTTTGTATCCCTGCTCGTAACGCAGCAATCGTGCCTTGCTGGTTTCGTAGAAGCTTTGCATCGCAACCAGATCGGCACTGTCTATTTTTACTACGTTTCTAGCTTGTACAACCTTATTGCGTGCGGCCTCCAGCTGATAACGTAAACCGGCAGTCAGCGCGTCAATTTGGGCTTTTGTTGCAAGCATTTTCTGATCGGCAGCCTGCTCGCTACTCTTTTTTGCAGTTAATTGCTCGTTTAACCGTTGGGGCAATTCGGGATCAAAGTAGGAGGGGGCTGTTTCGGAAATCACCAAAATAGTGTCGCCTGCCTGAACTTCATCGCCATCTTGTACTGCCCAGTGTTCAATACGGCCACCTATTTGATTTTGAATGGTTTGTGGGCGTTCTTCCGGTTTTAAGGCAGTGACGGTTCCGCGGCCGGGGATAGTTTGCCGCCAAGGTAAAAATAAAATTACAATAAATAGGATGGCAGCAAAAAGCAATATCCTACCTAGGGCCATCACACCTCGCTTTTTTAACAATTGATCACGACCTGCGACGGAAAGGTCTTCCCATTTGATCGTTGACAACAAACTATGTGCTTTATTTCCCATAATCAATGGCCTCCTCCTCCAATTCAAGGTCTGTTACACTGGCTAACTTAACACTACCCGTTAACATATCGAAAATGGTATCCAGATTTGTCAGTAACTTTTCTACAGCATAGCCAATCTGGACAATTACAACCTCTGCTGCTACGAACTGACCGAAAGTCATCTCCCGTTCAACTACAAAATAAGAGCCGAGTAATAGCATGGCACCGAAAAGAATTGTTCGGATTAATACAGAGCCTGCAAAAAAGCGTTTTAACACTTTGAAATGCTCATTCCGGGAAGCAAGGTATTTGCTTGTAATGTAATCTGTGTCAGCAATTACTTTTTTCATCATTTCCCGATTGCCTCGGTATTCATCGATATGATTCGCCACATCTTCCAAATAGGCGACGGTTTCATATTTGTGAGCAGATTCTTCAATACTCGTGTTAAGTCCACGTTTGTAGTAGATAGCGAGAACAACCGCTACCGCCACTATTACCACGAGACCGAAACTTAAGAAGACCGGATGGTAGAACGATAAAAGTATAACACTAAAGAAAATGGTAACAACAGCTGCCATAATATCGATCAGTAATTTTATAATACCTTTTTGAATAATGATGACATCAAAAAAGCGATTTACAAGTTCAGGCAGATTCTCGCCATCCAGTTCCGAGCGCTTGATTCGTGGAAGACGGTATGCAAACTCGAGTGACGACTTTAGAAAGATTTTCTGTTCAAGGTATTCTACCAAGCTCAATTGGCCTATGAGTAAAGTGCCTCCAAGTACAACGCCTGCAATAACTGCGGTAATAAGAATATAGGTAGAGCTGTACATGGCTCCATTACTGAGCAAATTGAAAATGGCTGTAATGCCTATCGGAATACTAAGACTAAAGATTCCGATGATAATAGCGTATAAAAATATGTAGTTTATGGTTTTACGTTCCGGATGCAGCATGCCGACAAGCCGCTGCAAGGGCGTTGGCGCCGAACCTGCGTGTTTTTTTTTCATAAGAAGTAATTAAAATAAAATGTTAGGGTGATTTTCTCTGTGAAATGGCATTAATAGATGCGGTCCGGAGGGGGGGATGGAACCGTACCGAAATGCGGAATACAGTAAGCAAAGCGGTGAGCACCTTCTGCATTTCCGTCTCTCTTTTTTAAGATTCGGGAATCGCACTCATCGTTCTTCGCAAAGAATTCAACGTTTTTTTTCTGCTGTTTTTCAGGATCTTTCTTTTCTTCTTTTTCCGACTTCTCTGAATCGTTGCAAATCTTAAAGTTTGAAAGATGTTTATCTTTTACAATCGCAGTGACGGTCCCAGCCATTTTTAGCGTAAATAAGCTAATTAAGAAGAATCCGATAGTATAACGTAAAAAGGCACTTCTAAGGTGTTGCAACATGTTACAAAATTAGCGGCACTATTATACGAAGATGTCAGCAAATTGTTAACCTTTCGCAACTAACGTGATGTAATTTTAATGGTATTCTAATGAATAAAGCGATTTTCTTTAGGTTTTGTGTGTAATCTATAAAAATGGTAGATTTTATATATATTTGCCTATGATTGATTTAGTAAAAGAAAATAACTGGATGAAAACAATACGATTGACGTTAATTGGGTTTTTAATAGGCTTCACATTTAACGTGGCTGCCAGGAGCGAACAAGATACATCTCAAACTAAAGATGCTGATCGCGGCTATATTGTTCAGGTAGGAGATCAGGCACCGGATAATTTTGAGTTGGTGTTGCATGACGGCAGTAAGACTTCTTTAAAAGAATTACGGGGAAAAATTGTTCTTTTGCAATTTACGGCCTCCTGGTGTGTTGTTTGCCGAAAAGAAATGCCTTATCTCGAACGCGATATTTGGCAAGCTTATAAGGATAAAGATGTGGTATTGATTGGCGTGGATCGCGACGAGCCCTTAGAAACGGTGCTAAAGTTTCATCGGGATATGAACATTACCTATCCTTTAGCACTAGATCCTGGAGCTGGTATTTTTCAACAATTTGCTGATAAAAAGGCAGGCGTGACCCGTAACGTTCTTATTGATCGTACCGGAAAAATACGGTTTTTAACACGTTTATACGATGAGGCCGAGTTTGCTCAACTGGTTCAGGCAGTGGATAATTTAACAAAAGAACAACATTAATCAGAAACCGTTACCGAGTCAGCTATGCAAGTACACTTCAACAAAGTATTGCCTATTCTCATCCTTTCTCTTACTTTCGGATTTACCATACTTAAAGCGCAACAGGAAGAACTACTGGAAAATCGCTTTGACGCTCTTTTGCAGAAAGAGAGTATTGGACGGAATATCAAGAATTTGTCGGCGTATCCCCATCATCTTGGTTCCCCAAGAGGGAAAGAGGTTGCCAACGAAATTTTAAATTGGTTTAAACAATATGGATGGGATGCTCAACTGGAAGTTTATCACGTATTATTTCCTACGCCGATTGAGCGACAGCTTGAACTATTGGCGCCAAGCCATTATCAAGCCATATTAAAAGAAATGCCGGTAGAAGGTGATCCAGTAGCGCATCAAGAGGGGCAGCTGCCAACCTATAATGCGTGGGGTGCGGATGGAGATGTGACCGCACCGCTGGTTTTTGTCAACTATGGCTTACCAGCCGATTATGAACAACTGGAACGATTAGGGGTGGATGTAAAAGGAAAAATCGTGATAGCAAAATATGGTAATAGCTGGCGTGGAATAAAACCCAAGATTGCTTATGAGCACGGTGCTGTTGGTTGCATTATTTACTCCGACCCGAAAGAGGACGGCTATTTTCAAGGCGCGGTTTATCCTGAAGGGCCTTTCAAGAACGAGTATATGGTGCAACGGGGTTCGGTAATGGATATGGTGGTTTATCCAGGGGATCCTTTAACTCCCTGGATTGGTGCAACGAAGGATGCAAAGCGCTTGACGAAAGAAGAAGCTGCTACCATTTTAAAGATACCGGTGTTACCGATCAGTTATCACGATGCGAAGCCTTTATTGGAAGTCCTCGACGGTCCGGTAGCTCCAAACGCTTGGCGAGGTGCACTTCCTATAACTTATCGGATCGGCGGTGGGAATCAGAGCAAAGTGCATTTAAAAATTAAGCAAAACTGGGATATTGTGCCTGCTTATAATGTAATCGCCAAGATCAAAGGCAATGAATTTCCTGACGAGTGGATTATTCGAGGAAATCATCATGATGCTTGGGTCAATGGAGCCGATGATCCGGTAGCGGGACTATCCGTTTTATTAGAGGAGGCAAAAGCAATTGGAACCATGGTTAAAAACGGCTTCAAACCGAAACGAACCTTGGTTTACTGTGCTTGGGATGGAGAAGAACAGTCGCTGCTCGGCTCAACCGAATGGGTAGAACATCATGCAAAAGAATTGAAACAAAAGGCGGTAACCTATATTAATACGGATGGAAACGGGCGGGGTTTTTTGAGTGCCGGCGGATCACACGCATTAAAGGATTTGGTAACCGACATAGCAGGTGATGTACAGGATCCATTAACAGGTAAGTCGATACTCGATCGAAAATTGGCCAACACCGTTATATCGGCGACCTCTCCGCAGCAGAAGCAAAAGTTGCTCGCAAAAAAAGAGTTTGCTTTACAAGCGTTGGGAACAGGTTCTGATTATTCGGCCTTCTTACAGCATTTAGGAATACCTAGTCTTAATTTTTCTTTTGGAGGAGAAAGTGAAGGGGGGGATTATCATAGTATTTATGATTCGTATAATCATTATGTCCGATTCAAAGACCCCGATTTCAGTTATGGGCTTGCGCTGGCACAAGTTGCCGGTAGAGCTGTTTTACGATTATCCGAGGCTGAGATTTTACCTTTTAGCTTTGATGGCCTGCAAGAAGCAATCAATACGTACGCAAATGAGGTGCAAAAGCTTGGTGAGGATCTTCGTCTGTTCCATGCTGTTGAAAACCAACTGATAAAAGATTCTTTATATGCCTTGGCAGCCGATCCGAAAGAGCCCTATGTACAACCGATACCAAAAAAATCAGTACCCAATTTTTCATTTGCGGGATTGCAAGAAGGTGTTGATAGCTTAAGCAAATCCATTCAAGCGCTTAAAGAGCGGCGGCAAACATTTAAGGGAAACAAAAAAGCTTTAGCATTGGTAAACAAGCAGCTTTTTCAAGCGGAGAAATCGTTGTTACTGGAAAAGGGATTACCTAGGCGTCCATGGTATAAGCATAGTATTTATGCACCGGGATTTTATACCGGTTATGGAGTCAAAACATTGCCCGGCATCCGAGAAGCCCTGGAAGAAGGGCATTATCAAGAGTTTGAAGAGCAGCTACAATTACTGATCGGTACGATCCGAAAACTTAAAACCGCGCTTGATCGTATTTTCATATAATGAAACTATTGATATTAAAGAGGGATGTCTAGTCAATTTTTATTACACTTGTAAACTACTTTTGTAAGACTTCATTGTTTTTTAATTTTACCATTACCCGCATAACATCATCTTTGGACCAGATTCGTAGCATCTTTGCTGTGTAAGCATTCAACAAGTAGGTTGTCTCCAGGGTGAGTCCAGGTTTTTCCTTAAAAACCTGGACTCACCCTGGACTCACCTCGAAGAAAGACCCTGTCAAAACGCTACTTTGTCTTATCCACCTATCCAGTCGTACCTTCCTTTTTCGAATACGTTTGTTCCATTGTCGAGCAAAATGATTAAATCGAAATTCATAATTTTGTATCTTTGAATTAATTAACTTATATGCAATGGAGAAAGCGGAGACTTTACAGGAATACTATAGAAGAACGTGTAGAAAAATGCCGCCGGATTTGATAGAAGGTGGTGGTAATAATGCCCACTTCAATGTCTTAAAACGAAACAATTGTTATGCAAGCTTACATTTTTCCCGCAAGGATTATTACAAAATCTGTTTAACGCTGGGAAGCGCCATATTGCATACTGATAAAGGCACAATTTCCATTGATAAACCGGCGATTTTCTTTTCTAATACCAATGTGAGATTTGGTTGGGAAAACACATCCCCGGCTCAGAAAGGCTATGTTTGCTTGTTTAACGATTTGTTTATTGGTAATGAATTGCGGAAGGCCCTGTCTAATCTATTTAACCTGTTTCGAAATGACGTATACTCCTTTATCTTTCTGAGTGAAGAGCAATACGATTTACTATCTCAATATTTTGAATGGATGCTTAAGGAGTATAATAGTGAATTTGTTTACAAAAAGCAGATCATTGAAGACTTTTTACGATTGATTACTTATACGACAGTTAAATTACGGATGGAACGGGGTGCGTCAGAGAAGCGAATTCCGGATAGCGACCTAGTAAATCGATTTTGTGATCTACTGGAAAAGCAATTCCCTATCGAGTCTCCCGATAATGCGCTGGTTCTTAAAAGCCCGGCTGATTATGCACTACAGCTGCAGGTTCACGTGAATCACTTAAACTACAGTTTGCGTTCCTATTTTGGTAAAACTACCAGCGATCTTATTCAAGAACGAATCTTACAAGAAGCGCTCGATTTGTTACAATACAGTCATTGGCGTATTACCGAAATCGCATTCAGCCTAGGTTTTGAGTATCCTCAGCATTTTAATAATTTCTTTAAACGGAAAACCGGTAAAAGTCCAAGAGAATATCGGAGTCTGCTGTTAAGTGATATTTGATTTCATTAACTAATATTTGATTTGCTTATTTTTCGATAGCGAATAGTCCGCTAGTTTTGTAATGCTAAAAAACAGGGTATTATGAAGCTATACAATAGCAAATTTGAGAAGATCAGTACGATTTCTACCTTTATTTTAATTCCTCTATCAGGACTTGTAACCGATGTTTATATTCCATCTTTCCCAGAGATGCAATCGGTTTTTCAAACAAGCGCGGCAGGTATTCAGTTGACGCTTTCTTGCTTTTTGATCAGTTACGGGATTACCATGTTTGTGGCCGGGAGTGTAGTTGATAGTTTTGGAAGATATCGAATTATATTAGGCGCCTTATTGTTATTTGCATTGAGTAATTTTTCGATTGCTTATGTGCATAATCTTTACTTCCTTTATGCTATACGCGTTTTACAGGGAATATTGACCGCGCTGATCGTGGTGGCCAAGCGTGCCTTTTTAGTTGATATCTATACCGGCGAAAAGCTCAAACATTATATGGGGTTGCTGTCGGTGGTCTGGTCGCTCGGCCCCATTACAGCTCCCTTCTTGGGTGGGTACCTGCAATCTTATTGGGGTTGGACATCTAATTTTATTTTCCTAGGTGTTTATGCTTTGTTTTCTTTTACCTTGGAATATATATTCTGTGGGGAAGCAATGCGTCAGGCCCAGGCCTTCCGTATGCCTACTATTATTGCAAGTTATCGCAAGGTGTTGGGAACGAAGGAGTTTTCACTAGGGCTCTTCGTGTTGGCAGCAAGTTATTCGATGGTCCTGATTTTTGGTATGACGGCTCCTTTTATTATCGAAGAACAATTCCATTTATCATCGGTGGTAACCGGTTATTGTGCGCTCATTTCCGGTTTAGGCCTTTTTGTAGGAGGTATGTTGGCTAAGCAATTAACCAGTCGTCCGCTGCTAATGAAGTTACGAATCGCTAATTTTTCTGAATGCATGATTGCGCTATTGATGTTTTTCGTTGGTACGTTGTTTACGAACCTATACGTATTAATGTTATTTGTATTCAGTATGCATGTTTGTGCGGGCTTTATGTACAACGTCTATTTCACTTTTTGTTTAACACGTTTTCCGCAAAACGCGGGTATATCCAGTGGTATTACCAGCGGAGGTTCTTATCTCATAACCTCGGTGCTAAGCTATAGCACGATTAGTCTGGTAAAAGTGAGTAGCCAAAGTACGCTTGCCATCTGTTATTTTGCAATGGCCGTTGTGACATTTTCACTATTGCAAGTATTGAAAAAGATTCGGATGAGTGGGGTAGACTAAGCATTCAAAGAGATTAATTGCTATCTTGCCATGCTTTTTATCCGCCCATCTAGATGAAGTAGTGTCGGAAAAATGCAGCGTACTCTCCGGTTGCAAGTAGAAAATCATGCAATGAAGAAGCTATTAAGGATATTAAAATATATGATGGTCGTTATTCTCAGTGTAGCCGTTTTGTTAGCGATTACGGTTTTTTTTTATATTCGACAAGATAAATTTGGTCAAGCACCTTCGGGTAAGCGACTAGAGCGGATAAAGCAATCACCCAACTACCGAGATGGACAGTTTCAGAATCTACATTTTACACCAACGATCACCGAAGGATACTCTTTTATCGGTGTACTTTATAAGTTCTTTTTCGGTAAGGATCCGAGAAACCGACCGACTGATCCACTTCCTACTGTTAAAACAAACTTACAGCAACTGGACCCGAATGCTAATCTTCTGGTTTGGTTTGGGCATTCTTCCTATTTATTACAGCTAGACGGCGTACGCTATTTGGTGGATCCGGTATTTTGTGGGAATGCATCACCCGTTCCGGGATCGAATAGAAGTTTTAAAGGAACCGATATCTATACCGCAGCGGATATGCCATCGGTTGACTATCTCTTGATTACACACGATCACTATGATCATCTTGACTATGAAACGATTGTGGCGTTGAAGGATAAGGTGACTCGGATAATTTGTGGTTTAGGGGTAGGTGCCCATTTTGAACATTGGGGATATGAAGCCGATAACATTATTGAAAAAGATTGGAATGAAAAGGTTGTCGTTAATACCCAAACAACCTTGCATACCTTGCCTACCCGCCATTTCGCAGGTAGAAGTTTCAGCAGAAACAATACACTTTGGCTCTCATTTTTGTTGGAAACCCCAACCAAAAAAATCTATTTGGGCGGTGATAGCGGTTATGATACCCATTTTGCGACGATAGGCAAGCAATTTGGTCCGATTGATTTGGCGATTCTTGACAATGGACAATACAACCCCGCCTGGCAAGCGATTCATATGCTTCCGGAAGAAGTTATAAACGCTTCGAAAGACTTAGGAACCAAACGTCTTTTTCCGGTACACTCATCAAAATTTGCGCTTTCTCTGCATGCCTGGGACGAACCCTTAAAAAGAATAAGCATACTCGCTGCATCGGAGAAGTTGCCTTTTATTACGCCCATGATAGGGGAGGTAGTCCGCCTCGATGATCCTGCCCAGACCTTTACAGCATGGTGGAAAGGTGTAAAATAACCATATTTTATTTTCGCTGAAACATTTCAGTAGGCGGTTTGTTAAAAGGTAGTTACATTAGTAAAATCACTGAAAAATGGGATTATTTAGAACAATACTACTAGGCGCAGCCGCTTATGGTGCCTATAAATATGCGACGAAGAAAGATGCAAATGGCCGATCGATGGTGGATGATATTAAAGAGAAGGCACCGGCATGGAAAGAGAAAATAATGCGTTTCAAAGACGATATGGAACGGGAACTTAAACATCGAACATCCGGTGAGTATAAGTAACCTTCGTTTAAAAACCGAAGATTACTTATACTGAAAGACAAGCTGCTTTTAAAAGTTGTAAGAGAGATTCATCGTTAGGGTGGCCCCGTTTCCACGAACGTATTCGGCATCAATTGCGCGATATTGGCTAACCACTGGATAGTAGGAGCTGTTTAACAGATTCTCTACGCCCATCCCTAGGGAAAACTTGTTGTTGATTCGGTATAAAGCAGAGAGATTAAGCAAGCTGACAGCGTCTACCGGTCCTTCACTGTTAGCATATAACCCGTTTGAGCGTGGCTCAAAGCGATTTCTATCGCCCGTATATACCCAATTTAGCTTAAGATCGAACTCAGAGGAAGGACAGAAAGCAATATAAGCCGTCGCTTTAGGCGGGGCGATGCGAATACCATTCATATATACTTTTGTACCGTCTTCCTGCTCTGATTTGCCTTCTACAAAGGAGTAACTTGCTCCAACCGTCCATTGCGGACTAAGAAAAGCGTCAGCTGTTACTTCATAACCATATACGCGTTCCGGCTCACGCTGCGGTACCAGGTATCCGCCAACATCAACTAAGTTCGCGCCAAACTTGGAAGTGCTAATATAGTAAGCAGCCGTAAGGTGAAAAATATCGAAACGACTGCTGATACCCAGCTCATAATTGTTCGTAATAATCGGATCCGTCTCGATACTTTCAAGCGTACTTTGCGTAGCCCTACGTAGAATACGTCCCAACTCATTGATGGCGAAGCCCTGCGAAAAGCTAATGAATGGATTTAAGAAATCGTATTTGTTATAGCGCAAACCAACATTGAACATGGTGGCGTGATACGGGATTTTACCCCCCGATACGGCTATGCTTCCCTCACCATTAGGACCTGTCGCGATGGTATTGAAATCCTTTACTTTTACATTGGCATTCTCGTAACGCACACCTCCTTTCAGCACCAAATGATTCCATAGGTCTAACTTAAGCTGTGCATAAGGTGCCAGATTAACCATGTCCATATCCGGGATGTAAACACGGCCATCGGTTAGAATTTGATTTGTTCGGTCGTTTAGCAGATCGAGCCCATAGGTAAGCTCTGCTTGGAGGTCGTCATGTATAGCCCAAGGTGTATTGAGGTTTAAACGCAAACCCTTTTTAAAAGATTGAATTTTTGTTTGTCCGGGCCCGTACCACGCGGTTCCTTGTTCAACATAACGATTCATGGAAACGAAGCGATTATAATAAGCCGTTATATCGAGTGATGTACGGTATGGCAATGCATCGTGGTGATAAGAAAGGAAAACGTTATGGTTATAAGGTGTACCCGCCGGTTCACCTGGATCATCTCCTTTGACCCCAATGGAAGGCCTCTCACGGTATTTTCCAACAACATTGACATAATCACTGTGCTGAACACTTCTAAACAGATTGTAGGATGCTGTAAGGGCGCTATGCTCATTCGGCTTATAAGCAAGCTTAATAAAGGTGTTGTAGAGATTATTTTCCCCAAGACCGTCAGCCTGTGCGTTCACTTCGCCTTTAGCATCTTTTAATACACCGGTGTAATTGTATGTTCCACTTACAACATAAGAGAATTTATCAATCGAGCCTTCGAAGAGCTGTGAAATCCGATAGCCAATCGTATTGGATGGGTGCACTAGATTTCCGCTCGTTCCGATACTGGTCGTTCCTCCAAAACGTTTTCCCACTGCCGGTGTTTTGGTAATGAAGTTAATGATACCTCCCCCGGAGCCATTGCCGTAAATTGAAGTTGCTCCCTTGATCACTTCCACACGTTCGATGACAGCTGGGTCAAGCGTACGTATATCCCGGGCCCCATTCATCAAGGGTGTCGATTGTGGAATCCCATCGATAAGCACCAATACCTGCCGACCACGTAGGGTTTGTCCGCTATTGGTGGCCTTGTTTGTTCCTGTACCTAGTCCCGGAATCGTATTTCCTAAAATAGTAGCTATAGAGGGGTTGACGTTGGTTTGTTCTTTAACCTCTTGAGCATTGAGAATACTAATAGATGAGGGTACTTCGTCGATACTCTCCGGCTTGCGGCCAGCGGTAATAACCACCTCATTAAGGGCGATATCCTGACTGAGTATAAACTCAATCTGTGTCGCGGTGTTCGTTGTGAGCTGGACTTCTTTGGTTGTTTCTTTATAGCCTATGTAGCTGGCTATCAGCTTGTAATTTCCTTCTGGTAGCGTATTTGTAACAAACTGGCCCCGTTGATCCGTTTTTAAGATGGTTTTTCGAACACCAATGCTGTCAAGGACCTTAATGGTTACATCTTGTAGCGGCGCACCTTTATCATCAATAATTAATCCTTTTAATATGACCTTTTGCGATTGTGCAAAAGAGAGGGATAGAGTAAGTAGGCATAAGCTTGCGAAAAGTAGAAGTTGCTTCATTGACGTCTTTTGTAAGATGGCTGAATTTAATCGGCACAAATGTATAGTTATTTAGACCTATTAAAAATAGCAAATTACGGGATGACAATAATATGACAGAATCGGGGCTAAAATTCTTTGTTCCCAAATTCGCTCTCCGGAAGTTTGAGTTTATTCTTCAATTTATTTAGCTGAAAACTGAGGTTTAAGAGTAGGATATCTTTTTCGTAAATATAGTTTGTAGTGGTATAGAAATCGGAACCAAAGGTTGTAATCCGTTGCTCATTAGCCTGGATGAATCCCAGATCGATATTTTGCCACTGTAGTTGCGCACTGAACCGGCCGTTCATGAAAGTTTTTTTCAGTGCGAGGTTAGGTGATATAAAACGAGAATCTCTTCCTTGAGCTGTTGGACGAGCCGACAAATAGTTAAGATTTCCTTGAACGTTAAGTGTGGAATTTATTTTATAGTCTGTGTTAAAATTTATGGCATAGACCCAATCGCTATTGGCTACATCGATCTGTTCATCGAATAACGTCCCTTTTATATGGTACTTATATAGATTGGCGCCTAAATAAATTTGCCATTGCTTGGTTATCTGTGTATTGATACCCGTTTCCAGACCATAGCTATAGGCCTTGCCCGCATTCGTATAGATACGATTTAAAATCGTATCCGTATATACGCTATTTACCCGTTGAATGGGGTTTTTAATATCTTGATAGTATAAGGTGGAGAAAAATGACCCCTTTTTGAAAGTTTTGATAAGCCCTAGCTCTGCCAGGTATATAAACTCGGGTAATAAATCAGCATCTCCCTGCTCCAAGGTTTCTGAATGTTCACGCTCAGGTATAGGGTTCAATTCAAAATTATTGGTTCGCTGCACTCTTCTACTGACGCCGGCTTTTGTTTGCCACCCGCTGCTAAGTGTATAAAGTATATTGGCTGAAGGGAATAAATTGTCCAAAGTAAGTACATGAGGTGCCTCTTCCCCTCGCAAGTTTACATTACGATTTGCATGTTCGTAGCGTAAGCCTCCCGTATATTCGAACTTTTTATGCTTACCGGCGTATTGGCTATAAAGCGAATGAATGGAATTCCGAGCGTCTATTAGACCAGAAAATTCCGGATCAACGACGAAAGTATCTCCCTGTTTTGTTGAGTAAATAAAATCTCCGTTTTGCTTGTCTTCCCTGAATTGATAGCCACTTTCCCAGCTTCCTTCGCCAATTTTTACCGAATAATCCAATTTAGCTCGTAATCCTTTGAGCGGGTTTTTATAAGTGTTAAGAGTATGTTGAACGGTCGTATTCCCTTCTATATTTTTATTATCTGTAGAACCGTATAAGTCGGCATATTCGTAGAGTAGCGAAAGAGACAGGTTGGATCGATCATTAAATTGATGGGTATAACCAAAATTTCCGAGTACAAAGTTACCTTGTTTTGTTTGGAGATTAGCATTAAAATAGGAAGTCCTTCCTATAACTTGCTGATTTTCCAAATCTATTTTGGTATTGTTATAGTAAATATCAGCCACACGATCCTGAAATTTGTGTCCTGCAAAAAATCCGATTGAGAACGTGTTCTTCTCATCTGCTTTAAATTCGATATTAAAGCGTCCGCCGTAATTGTACTTATCAAAGCTGCGCTCACCATTCGACGGAAAGGTAGTTTTAATTTGATTGATAATCGTATAAACGTCGCCCTCTCTGAACCCGGCGTTATCATTGCGAAGGTAGTTAGCACTTGCCGTTAAATCCCATCGGTTATTTTTATAGTTGAAGGAAATATCAGTGCCATAACGTTTTTGACTTTCTTTATTATTGTAATCGTTAAAACTGGGAAAGCCAGTTTGTAGGTTTATCGCAAGAAAAGAACCGTTATCCACTCCTGTTTTTGTAGTGATATTGATAATACCACCTTTACCATCCGGATCGTATTTTGCTGATGGGGCGGTAATCAGTTCAATATTTTCCACGACATTAGCGGGAAGTTGACTTAATATCGTCTGCACATCCGTTTGTACTGCTTTACCGTTTATCAATACCAAAAAGCCACTAGACCCTCGTAATGTAATTTCTCCCTGCCCATTGATCGCTATTGATGGCATATTTTTGATAATATCGATAGCAGTTCCACCCTTTGCCGTCTCAAACTGGTTTGCTTTGTACACTTGCTTATCTATCTTATGATAATTTAGATTGGGTTGAGCTGAAACAACCACCTCGTTTAAAAAGGTAGCGGATGGTTTCAATTCTATTGCTTTTATAGCTAAATGTTCGCCTGCATGGAGCGGTGTCAGTTTGATTACCTGCGTTTCATAACCTAAAAATCGTATTTTAAGCAGGTATTGTCCTGCTTTTAATTTTGCGAGTGAGAAAGCGCCGCTTTCATTTGTCATAACGCCATCTACAAAAGCTGAATCATGATTGTTTTGATGTATGCTTACACTTGCGTAGCTTATTGGGCTATGGCTTAACGAATCATATACTTGGCCGGAAACTTGAGCTTCTTGAGCCAAAGCGGAAGATGAAAGAAAAAATAATAAAAAAGAAAGTACGTACAGATTTTTCATACTTGCGCTAAGCTAGGATAGTTATCGCGATAAAAATGGTGAAAATCGATCTATCTTTGGTAATTTATGATAAAGCACGAAACTGATGCGGTGTTATGTTCGTGTGCTTTTTGAAAAACTTTACAAAATAGGACGGATCGTTGAATTGCAGTCGGAAAGCAATTTCGCTAATGGTAAGGTTGCTGAACTGTAAATAACGTTTGGCTTCAGAAAGGGTAAAGGCTTCGACAATCTTCTTTGCTGATGTTCCAGCCACCTTATAACAAATGTCATTAAGCACTTTCGACGGAATGTTTAGCTTTTCAGCATAAAAGCTTAGATTTCTATTGGTTCCCTCGGTTGTCGAAATCAGATCAATAAATAATGCATATAGGTCTAGGTATCTATTGTCAATATCCTGCTTGAGCCCCTCTTGTAGTAGGGTGCCTAAAATACTCTTCAATAATCCCTCGATAATTAAATCCTGAAAATGCTGCTCTTGCGAATATACATGGTAGAGGCTTTCGAAAAGGTTTCGAATCGGTTGAATATCGTGCTGGAGGGGCAGATGTTCAATTCTCCAGAACAAATGAAACAGGGCTTTTAGTTCGGTGTCTTTACTATGGTTTATAAATTCATCCTTTATAATCAGAACAAAGCCTTCGGGTTCGCTGACGATATCCCAAGCGTGGATTTGGTTCTTTTTTAGGATGAAGATAGCGGGTGCAGCGATAGGATAGGCGGTACTATCTATCAGATGCACACCGTCACCCTTCCATAGAAAGATGACTTCGAAATAGTTTTTATGCTTGTGGGGTTCGGTATTCCGTATATGCTTTCGAAAAGGTGCTATTTTAAATGTTTTGTCTAAACCTATTTTCTCTTTTATCTTAAATGCCTGCATTCTTCATCGCTATATGATTCGTCTATAAAAATAAGAAGGGTCCACTTAATTTCTGCAATTATTCTCTATAAAAATAGTAGATTATTTAGTGCCAATTTTAAGTGACAGACGAGAAATGATGAGATATAGTTTTGCACGACAGATAAAAGATAGATAAAGCACCTATGTTCGTACAAGCTTCGTACGTTGTTCGCGTAGATAAGGATCTATTGGGAATCAACAGCGAATCACCTAGGAGTTTAAAGGGTTCGCGGTCGGATAGAAGTCCCATCTGATTCGCTGTTGATACGGTTTGAGCCCCAGATGGATGGGGCTAAACACCTACAAATTAAAATACGATTGCGAGGCAGAAAGGCTTAGTAATGACAGGGCCTGAAATTTATGTTCTAAATTCCAGGCCCTGCGAATTGTTGTTGTGTGACGAAATGCTATAGATTGTCGTTAATGTCAACAACTTCTATTTCAAATACTAGTGGAGAGTTGGCGGGTATTTTTTCATTAGCTTTATCATCGTAGCCCCAAGGTGATGGGGTTACAAAACGGATCTTAGATCCTTTTTTCAATCCTGAGCTTGTCAATCCAAAGGTCGGCATGTTCTGACCATTATAAGTAAATGAGCTTGGTATGAAAGCATATACCCAGGCAGGGATAATGTTAGAACCTAAATTGGTTTTAAACGTTTTTTTGTTGGCTAAAGAATCACTTGTTTGATCAAATACAGTTCCATTCAGTAACTGCCCTTTGTACTTTACTTCAATAGTAGGCGCTACAATTTGACCTATTGAATTCAATTTGTAGGTATAAGAATCAGATTGACCTGGCTCCAATACCTCGTACCAAATACCCGTACTATCACTACGCCTTGGATTGGTCCATCCATTGTCAGGGTCTTGAACATAGGCTCTCAAGATCGGTTCTTGTTCGGCAAGTACTTTCCGTATGCGTGCTTGTCGGATGGAATCCTGTCTTTCCTGTTCCCTTCTTATTTCATCGAAATCAGTTTTATTACAGGCTGAAAAAGCAATTAGCACCCCAAAAAGTAGAAATAGAATTTTGTTTGTGTGTTTCATTTGTATATACGTTAATTTTTTCCTTGGTATTGTTCAGGTTGATTGATAACATCTGAATAATCCTTGTCGACCTTTTAACGTTTATATACTGACTTTCGCTACAATAAATTGTTTTAGCGGAAAATTGATATTGATAGCGTCGGATAAATCTAACCTGCCTGATTAAAAATTAATGGTTTTCTGCGATTGAAAAACAACGGATAAGATTTTAGCTTAGCGAAAACTCTATCAATAATAAAACATATGAAATTAATATTAAGCAGTTTGTGTTTTCTGCTCATTGCGGGATTCTTATTTGCACAAGGAAATGAAGTGCAGGAACAAAAAGAAAACATGTTCATTGAAGTAAATTCCAAAAATGAGCAAGTTCTAAAAACAGCCGACGAATTGTCGGAGCGATTGAAAGAATGGAATTACTGGCATCTGGTCTCTGCACCGGAACAGTCGGATTTGCAGATGCGCGTTCATATAGAAGCTTCTAAGGGAATCACAGCAACTTCATGGGGAGGTACATCATACGCATTGAGTGCAAAAATAATTGACCAAAAAGGAGAGGTACTTTGGGAATCCACTACCTATAAAGCCAGTCCTAATGGAATGAATGGCTTCAATGCAGGAAAGGCTGTGGTGAAGAAACTGATGCGTGATTTGAAAAAGAAATATCCGCAAAAATGACCCGACTGTTCTGACCTTCGGCGGAAATCCCAAAGATTTATTTTTATTGATTCTAAATAAGAGGAAGATATTTTTATATTTGCCTCTCTTTAGAATTAGTTTAAATAATATCAAATGAAATATCAACTTTTCCTTTTATTCAGTTTCCTTTCTTTGTCCCTTAGCACTAGGGCCCAATCCAATCATACGCAAAACAAACTTCAAGGTGTTGTAAAAGATCCCAATGGTAATTCATTGGCGGGTGTGACCGTTTGGCTAAACGATAAGATGACGTTAACTAAAACGGATAGTGAAGGATACTTTCAATTCATGGCAAGACCTGGCGAATATATATTGCACCTAAGTTTTGTTGGCTACAAACATTATCAAGCAAAAGTGTCTGTTAAAGAGGGGGAAGGCCTTTCATTGGATATAGTACTTGAATCAAGTCAAGAAGCATTGCAATCGGTAGAGGTGATAGGGCGCAAAGAAAGCGGGTACAAAAACACCAATAGTTTTAGCGGAACGAAAACAGCGACTCCCATTAAGGAGACTCCGCAATCCATCAGTTATGTAACCAAAGAAACCTTGGACGATCAGCTGGCCTTTAAAACCAGTGATGCTATCAAGAATGTGAGCGGTGTGAACCAGTATTCGTATAATAATAATGATTTTGTATTGAGGGGCTTCCGTGCAAGTAACACCCTAATAAACGGCCTGCGTATTTCAACCCGTGGTTGGGCCCAGAACCTGCTACCTTATGTCGAGCGCATTGAAGTAATTAAAGGACCTGCTTCTGCACTTTTTGCCAATACCGATCCGGGAGGTACTATTAACACGGTCACTAAAAAACCCTTAGATGAGGCGCGTAAATCAATCAATTTTACAACCGGGAGTTATAACACTTATCGAACCACGATGGATTTTACAGGTCCGATGAACGATAGTAAAACGCTATTGTATCGGCTTAACTTGGCTTATCAGAATGCGGAATCCTTTCGTATACTGCAAGATGGTTCAGCACTGGTATTGGCCCCTTCTTTTTCGTTTATACCAAACGATCGAACACGTGTTAACTTCGATTTGGTATATCAATATAATAAAGGTCGACTCGATCGAGGGCAACCGATTTTTGGGGCCTCTTCCGGTACGGATCTGTATTCGACACCGATATCCTTTGCCATTGGACGGAAAAATGATTACCAAAATGAGTTGAATCTATTTTCAACCATTTCGTTACAACATCGGTTTTCTGACCATATCACTTTTAACGCATCTTATCTTAAATCTTTTTATGATGAAGACTTATTGGAACATCGTACATCGAATCAATATGCAGTAGATTCATTGGGAAATCAAATCCCTACATTAATGGGCATGCAAACGATACGACGTCTGCGGAAAAATTATATTGATAATCTGAGCACTTATTTTAATTTTGATTTCAACACCGGGCCTTTTGAACATAAACTCCTGATCGGTTATGATCATATCGAGGAAACCTTTCCAAAAGGTAACTCTACCTATAATGCCAGTGGCTTTTTAAGCAGCGATGGAACGCGAACCTATAGTACTTATGATCCGCAGCATCCGGAACGATATCAGTTTGCAAATGGGATTCCGGTGCCTAATGTGCCTTATTTCGATTTAGCAGATCCGGATTATTCTATTTCAGAGATTTCGCAATATATGAATGTACCGCGAGAGGAAACGCCGACTAAGTATTTCGTAAACGGGGTATATGTACAAGAACAATTGAAATGGAATAGGTTGCAAATTTTATTGGGCTTTAGACAGGAATTCTATACAGATATACTCAATTATACAAAGGCTGATGAAAGGCATGTGCAACAGAAGGCCTTCATTCCAAGGCTTGGCATCGTGTATACACCAATCGAACCTGTGAGCTTTTATGCAACCTATACGGAGGGTTATCAACCCCAAACAGCCAGTACTATAGGCGATCCGGAGACTTACGGTGGTCCGTTTGACCCACTGATCAGTAATATGGTAGAAGCTGGTGCAAAAATGGAATTCTTTCATAAAGGTCTATCAGTTACTACGGCGGTCTATCGCATTGAACAAAACAATATCTTAGTTAATGCAGGAGCGGAGGGAAATCCGGACCTACTTCGGCAAATAGGGCAACAGCAAGCCAAGGGGGTGGAGGTGGAAGCGTATGGAAGCATAACGTCTAACTTTAGTATAACCGGTAATTTCTCCTATAACATAGCAAAGATAACCGAGAGTGATGATGTGAGTGAGATTGGTGAAATGATGCCGAATGCGCCGAAGAGCCAGGGAAATATTTGGATGAAGTATAATTTTATGAGGGGTGCGCTCAATGGAATCGGTGTAGCTCTTGGCGCAAATTATGCGACGCGTAGAAATACAAACAGTGATATCTTGCAGTTACCCTCTTACTGGGTTGTTAACGCTGCGTTGTACTACCGTATTGATAAATTCAAAATACAAGCGAATTTTAATAATCTTCTCGATAAAACGTATTGGGTGGGTGGTTTCGACTTCAATCGACTTTTTCCTGGAGCACCTCGGAATCATTTGGTGTCAATTGGTTATACCTTCTGATTGTAAAAGCAATTAGTGCAATAAATGGTTTTAGAAGAGCGGGTCAACTCGCTCTTCATTGTGTAATAGTGAGCAAATGCGACAAAAGCGTATCATTCGCGTTCCAATGGATTTTTCAGTCCAATAATTTGGTAATTTAGTTTGTCAGATTAAAAAACCTATTATGCACAGTAGAAGGATAAACCATAATCAACGAAACAGTAAACGAAGACCTAGGCATGGAATTACATTCATTGAAAAACAAAGTACACTTGATTTTTCAAGCATTTTACTGTTTTCTTTCATTATTGTACTATTGGTCGCAATTTTTTCAGTTGATGATACGGATATTGTAACCTGGCTGAACGCCTTTACCAAACGATGAGCATCAGTGTTTACCGGTGTTCATCGCTTGTCTTTAATCTTTTGATCTTTAAAAAGGAAAAGAAATAAAACGAATACGAGCGAAGCAATGATTGCGGGAGAAATCCATAATTGCTTCCAAAAATTAACCACTTGTTGTTCTTTCAAATATTCGGTAATATATCCTGCAACCCAAAAACCGATTAGCATACCCACACCGTACATAGCGATGGTAACCAGCCCTTGGGCAGATGATTTAAAGCGATCACCGGCAATGGTATCGGTATAAATTTGTCCAACAACAAATAAAAAATCATAACAGACTCCATGCAATAAAATAGCCGTTATCAACATGAAGGATAAATTATCAGCGTTTCCATAAGCGAAGAGGAGGTAGCGTATAATCCATGCCGCAATACCTATAAGGATTGTTTTTTTATAACCTAATCTGGAAAAAAAGAAAGGGATAAATAATAAGCAAATAGCTTCTGAAAATTGTCCTAAAGCCATTTTGGCGGTTGGATTCGGTAGACCGATAGCGGTTAAAAAGGGATTAGCATTCTGGTAGTAAAAAGCTAGCGGTATACAAATGAGGATGGCTGAAGTAAAGAAAATTAAAAAATCTTTCTGTTTTAGCAACTGTAGCGCATCTAAACCTAAAAGTGATGCCATGCTCTTGTTTTTTTCAGTCTTAACAGGCGGCGTAGCCGGTAAGGTAAAACTAAATAAGCCCAGGAGTAGGGATGAGAAACAGCCTAAAAGAAAGGTGTATTTAAGGGCGCCTGAGGCAATAGCCTCACTTTTATCCCAATGGAAAATATAACTGATGGTTATCCCCGCAATAATCCACCCAATAGTTCCCCATACGCGGATTGAAGGAAATTGTTGGCGTGGATTGGGTAAATGCCTAAAGGAAATGGCATTGCTGAGTGCTAGCGAAGACATATAAGCAATAAAATAAGCCAAAACATAAGGATAAAAATCACTTGCTTGAGTGGCTTGGTACATTAAAAATAACAAAAAGGCCCCAAAAAAGTGCAATATACCGAGCAGTCGCTCCGCTCGAAAATACTTATCGGCAATCAGTCCGATAAAGAAGGGGGCAATAACGGCACCTAACGAGTGTGTGGAAAATATATTGGCCATTTCAAACCCGGTGGCTTTTAAGTTGCTTGTTAGGTAAGTGCCTAATGTGACAAACCAAGCGCCTTTGATGAAATACTCTAAAAACATCATAAAGGACAGTTGGATGCGGAGCGAAAAATTCATGCAAGTTTCAGTGGTTTTTTTCCTAAATTAGTGAAAGTTTTAGAATTTGTTGAAGAATTTTTTAAAGAACTACCATATAGATCCTAATATATTTGACCCTCGAGCATGACAAATGACTTCTAATTTACCTAAACATGTTACCATAGATGCTTTCGTATTAGCGGGCGGGCAGAGCTCCAGAATGGGAGAAGATAAGGGGTTGATACCGCTGAATGGCAAAGCTATGGTGTCCTATATTATCCAAACGCTGCAAAAAGCAAGGCTATCGGTAAAGTTAATCGCTAATCATGCTGCTTATCGAAATTTCAGCCTTCCTGTATATGGTGACGTGGTCATTAATAAGGGGCCGATGGGTGGTTTGCTAACCGCTTTGGAGAATACCTCGGCAGATTTGGTACTTTTAGTAGGGTGCGATATGCCGCTTATATCAGTTGAAGCAATAGCATACTTAATCTCATCCATTGATCGTGAGCATTTAATTGTTTCCATGATTAATAATAAACCCAATCCCTTATTTTCATTATATCCGAGTAGTTTAAAAACTGCGGTCAGAGAACATGTTATGGCGGATCAATTGAAGATGACCGATTTCATCCTAAATAATAAAACAACCCTATGTAAAACTTTTCCTGGACACATGAGTGGGTGTTTTCAAAATATAAACGATAAAGCAGCGCTGCTTGCGTTAGAAACAAATTGGGAGAAAGCAAAACTTGATATCCTGAAATTTTGATAAGCGTAGGCGCTACAGTTCTTTGTTTTTTTTATGTAAAAAAATAAGGAATTTGACTGCTTGACTTTTATTGTGAAAAATAAAAAAGAGTCGACATAAACGTAGTTGAGCTGTTATTATTTAGGTGAATGTGTAGTGCTGAATGCTTTGCGGCAAGTTTTGCGATTCGGTTTATGGTGATGATCATGTTTTTTGTGCTTAATCGGAAAAATAAATCTTAAAACGGATGCGTGGCTAAGTTTTCAATTAAACGAAAGTTTATCTAAGTTTGTGCGCTAAAAAATAATAAGAACATATGGATTTTGCAATAATTGCTGCAGGTGAGGGCTCTCGTTTAGCGAAAAGCGGTTATCCTTATCCAAAGCCTTTGGCTAGGTTAAATGGCATACCCTTGATAGAGCGCTTGATCACTACTTTTGTAGCTCATGGCGCCGATACAATCCATATCATCGTTAACGAAGAATCAACGGAGCTGGCTGAATCGTTGCATTCAAATCGCGAGAATACGCAAATACGGGTTGTGCAGAAAAGCACGCCAAGCTCGCTGCACAGCTTTTACGAATTACTAAAGGAAGTACCGAATATAGAAGAGTTATGCGCAACTACGGTAGATACGATCTTTAAAGAGGAAGAATTTGGCGCTTATTTAGAGGAATTTAGGCGCAATACCTCATTGGATGCTTTAATGGCAGTTACCCCATTTGTAGAGGATGAGAGTCCTTTATATGTGAGAACGAATGCAAGTGGTGATGTAATGGCCTTTACTGACAAAAACGAGGACAGCACGAAGATACTTGTATCTGGCGGGATTTATGCCTTGCGGCGAAAGGCTTTAGCTTGTGTGCCTAAGGCAATTGACAATAATATTGAACGTATGCGCAATTTTCAGCGCCTACTATTAGAAGAGCACTTAAACGTGAAGGCATTTACCTTTGATAAAATAATAGATATTGATCATTTAGCGGATTTACAATTGGCTGAAACATGGTTAAATGATTAAAAATATCTCAATAAATAAGAAGTGAAAAATATTAAAATATTAGGCGTTCGACGAGGAAGGACCTTTTCTCCAAACCACATAGGAAATGACGAAGCTATTTTTTTGTTAAGTGTAGAGGCATTAAAAAAAGAAGGATACGATGTTCATATCTACACCGAGGAAGAGTTTCTTCAGGATGAGACGATTGCTGCTGATACATATATCGTTTCGATGGCTCGTGAGAAAGCTGTTGTAAAGAAGCTACAAGATTTAGAAGAGAAAGGAGCTTGTGTAGTCAATTCAGCTTTTGGAGTGGAGCATTGTTTTCGGACGAATATGACTAACCTACTGTTAGAAAATAAGATTCCCTACCCGAAGAGTATTATTGTGTCGACTGATTGTCGCGATGAGCGCTTATTTAACGAGTTCCCACAACCGGGGGTCTGGATCAAACGTGGCGATTTTCATGCCATCCATAAAGAAGATGTTACTTTTGTTTCCTCAAGGGAAGAAGGTTTGGAAATTTTGAGGGAATATGCATTAAGAGGAATTCCCGATGCTGTTATCTCGAAACATTTGGCCGGTGATTTAGTGAAATTTTATGGCGTTAGAGGAACCGACTTTTTCTTTTGGTTTTACCCCTATGAACATAATCACCATAAATACGCGCATTACGAACAGATAAATAGTAAACTGGTATATAACCCCTTTGATGAGAATAAGTTGAAACAAATAGCGCTGGATGCAGCGGCCGTTCTTAATGTACACATCTTTGGTGGAGATGCAATCATTGATCCACAGGGAAATATCATAGTCATCGATTTAAATGATTGGCCCAGTTTTGCTCCTTGCCGGGAACAGGCTGCGTCTGCTATAGCCCAACTTTTAACAAATATCTTCCAGAAACAGTTAGATGGAATCATTGCAAGTGAAAAATAAAAAGCAAGAGAATAAAGACATTTTTGAGAGTTCATTAAAATCTAATGATACCGAAGAAAAAATAGATATCTATTTTTATCGGCCTATAGGACTTCAAATCGCTTTTTTCTGCCAAAAAGTAGGTTTAACACCAAATGCTGTAACTATTATCAGTATCTTTTTTGGGGTAGCGGCGGGTATCCTTTTCTATTATCCTTCGCTAACTATTAATGTGGTTGGCATGTTACTTTTAATGTTCGCAAACTCACTGGATAGCGCCGACGGACAGTTGGCGCGTCTCACGAACAATAAGAGTAGATTTGGCAGGATTCTTGACGGTTTCGCAGGCGATTTCTGGTTTGCTTCTATCCATATCGCGATATGCCTCCGGGCTATGAATGAAGGTTGGTCTGCTGCTGTTTGGATTTTCGGTATCCTCGCGGGTGTATCTCACTTGGTTCAATCGGCCATGGCAGATTATTATAGAAATGTGCATCTTTTTTTTATAAAAGGGACTAACGGAAGTGAATTAGATAACAGCAAAGATTTGCAGGAAGAGTATGATCAGATGAGCTGGTCTAAACAGGCATGGACTAAGTTTGTTTCCAGAGGGTATTTGAACTATACCAAAATGCAGGAACGTTTCTCTCCCAACTTACAAAAGCTGTTAGGTATTATCCGTAGCGACTTTAAAGAGGGCTTACCTGCAAAACTAATTCATGATTTTCGGCAAATGAATAAGCCACTGATGAAGTACACGAACATTGTACAATTCAATACCCGTGTTATTTTTCTTTTCTTGTGGCTCTTTATTGATTATGCTTGGATTTACTTCTTTTTCGATTTGTTTGTCCTGAATCCTATTTTGATCTATATGTGCAACCGGCAGGAAAAAGTAAGTGCACATTTTTATGAGCGCATTAATGAATATAAAGCGTAAATGGCTAGCAAAGTTTACAAGATACTTTTCTTTGTTATAGGTATTGCAACCCTATGCTACATGGTATACGCACTGGGGGTGGATGTCATTTGGGATAATATAAAAAAGACAGGCTGGTGGTTTTTACCCGTCATCGGTAGTTGGCTTCTTATATACATATTGAATGCCATCGCTTTTAAAGCGATTATTCAAGAACCCCGAATCCCGGCAAGTAATCTTTCCTTTGCATCAGTACTAAAGCTGACAATTAGTGGCTATGCCATTAACTATATTACACCTTTTGTTGCGTTGGGTGGTGAACCTTATCGTATTATGGAATTGAAACCGCGACTGGGAATTCAAAAAGCGAGCTCGTCTGTTTTGTTATATAGTTTAATGCACATGTTCTCTCATGTGTTGTTCTGGCTGGCGTCCATTATATTAATCCTGATTTATGTTCCTATCAATGCCATTATGGTAATCGGATGTTCCGTCATGTTCATCACGGGCGTTGTTTTGTGTTATTGGTTCGGACGGGTTTATAAAAAAGGATTTACCTTAAGTACTTTTAAGGTATTAGCCAAAGTCCCTGGCTTGAAGCGTAAGGTGGGCGACTTTGTTGCCGAAAAACACGATAGCCTTAAAGAAATTGATAACCAGATTACAGAATTATACGCACAGAGAAGAGAACGTTTTTTCAAATCATTAGCCTTTGAATTTATCGCCAGAGTAGTCGGTTGTCTCGAGATTTTTTGTACAGCGAAAGCGATAGGCTTGAATATGAGTATAGTGCAGTCCCTTATTATTAGTTCAGGTTCATCTTTATTTGCCAACCTTATCTTCTTCTTTCCGATGCAATTGGGTACTAGAGAGGGAGGGCTGGCCTTAGCACTGAAAAGTGTGGGGATGCCTGCATCGGCCGGGATTTTCATTGGTATTATTATGCGTATCCGCGAAGTCGTTTGGATTATTATCGGATTGGCACTCATGCGTATATCTAAAACCAACACCGAAGCGAACGAAACATTGGAAGAGATTAACAATAACATCAATATTCAGTAAATATGATTAAAGGCTTATTATTTGATTACGGTGGAACAATCGATACGAACGGTCGGCATTGGGCAAATGTGATTTGGGGGGCGTATCAGGCCGCGGGTGTTGAAACAAGCTTTGAACAATTTATGGAGGCTTATACCTTTGGCGAAAAATCGTTGGCTATTCATCCGATTATTAAGCCGCACCATATTTTCAGTGAGGTGTTACATTTAAAAACTCAGCAACAATTTTCTTACCTTAAATTGGCAGAGGGTGAGTACTCAAAAATAGAAAAAATCGTTAGCCACTGCATGAAGTTAGTTCTTACGACGGTAACAGAGGCTAAGAGAACACTCGACTTATTAGCTGAAACATATCCGATGGTGTTGGTGTCTAACTTTTATGGAAACATCCAGTCGGTATTGGCCGATTTTGGGTTAGCTGACTATTTTAGTGACATTGTGGAATCAGCTATAGTTGGGGTACGCAAACCTAATCCGGCGATTTATCAGCTCGGAGTGGACCGAATCGGTTTAAATTCAGCAGAATGTGTTGTTATAGGCGATTCTTTCAAAAAGGATATTATTCCTGCTAAGGAAGTTGGCTGTAAAACCATTTGGCTTAATGTCGACGGCATTCAAGAGGACCTCTCGGTTGTTGGAAATGAGTTTGCTGATGTGCAAATTACCGATTTTGCTCAGCTTCCCGAGGCTCTTCAAAACATAAATACACAATTTGTTATATAAATAGCTTAACCTCTGTGTTCTCCCACGGAGAGAGCCGTAACATTGCCTTTATCATATATACGGTAAAGTAACTAAAACATTTATTTATTAAATTTGATAGCTGGAATAGGTTTGCCGCATAAAAATGGTAAATTGCTATCTAATTATGAATAAATAGATTGTGATATATAAGTTACGATCTAAACCACATACCGATTATGATAGAAAGCTTGATTAAGCAAAAGATTAGAAATTTATTGCCAGGCTATTTTGCAATGGTTATGGCGACGGGTATCATTTCAATTGCTTCGCTTTTAGTTGGTTTCGGCGTCTTAGCTTGGTTACTATTCTATTTCAACATTTGTTTTTTTTTCGCTTTATTTTGGTTATTCATTTATCGGATTCTATATTATCGTGCTGAAGTGTGGCAAGACTTTAAGAGCTATCAAAGAGGCCCCGGCTTTTTTACTATCATAGCAGCCTTGTGTATTATGGGAAATCAGCTTATCTTGTTTTATCAAGCTTTTACGCTCGCTGGCATAGTACTTTTATTGGCCTTACTCATTTGGCTATTGATAGGTTATGGGTTCTTTTTCCATATAACAGTAACGGAAGAGAAAAAGCCGCTAAAAGAAGGAATTAATGGTACATGGCTCGTATTCATTGTGGCTATACAAGCCTTATCCGTACTTATTTCTTTTATTGCCAAGGAATTAGGAGAACTAAGCTATGTTGGTTTGTTTATAGCTTTATGTTTCTTTTTGTTGGGATGTGTCTTTTATCTCTACATCATGTCTCTCATTATATATCGTCTGTCTTTCTTTTCTTTACATGCCACTGAATTTGGTGCTCCATACTGGATCAACATGGGGGCAACAGCCATTTCGACGCTGGCAGGATCCATGCTTATTCTGCACGCAGGTGATTTTGCCTTTCTGTCTCAGATTCTTCCCTTTTTAAAAGGCTTTACGTTATTCTATTGGGCTGCAGGTACTTGGTGGATACCCTTATTATTGTTATTGGGTTTTTGGCGACATGCGATCAAGCGCGTGCCCGTTCCGACCAGTGCAAAGGGTTATGATCCTACCTATTGGGCTATGGTTTTTCCATTGGGTATGTATACGGTTTGTACGTATCGATTAAGTGAGGCCTTATCTATTACATTTCTTAAATTCATTCCAGCTGCCTTTATATATGTAGCATTATTTGCTTGGGTTGCCGTCGCATTAGGATTTATCAGGTATCTATTGTCTCTTGTTCAAAAAGAAACACAAACATAAAGTGGTTTAAATCAGTCACAAAGCAAACAATTACCGGAAAGGATTGTTAAACGGGAGGTGACGTTTGAGTGAAGCGAATCATTTCATATTTACTTAAATTATGTATAAACTCTTCCAAACCTTAAATCGTCGTGCTTTTGTTAAAGCGTTATTAATGACGATTTTAGTGATCGTTTTCGTTTGGGTCGGGTCGCGCAAGCTTCAAAATTTTGATCCGGCACTAATAGCTTATTTAACGGGTACCATCTTTGCTGTTTTTGGAACGACCTATCGGTATGCGGTCTGGACTCAGCGGCCACCTACAAAACTTTATTGGCGTAGAAGTGTTGGATTTCTCTTCAGCGTACATTTTTTTCCTTACTTATGGAACTCCATCCGATTGTTTTTTCGAAATATTCTTTTTCAACGATTTATAGCTTATCGGAGTAAAACTAGATGGTTTGGTCATTTTCTACTGTCGAGTGGCTGTTTGATGGCCTTTGCCATTACAATACCACTTACCTTTGGGTGGATACATTTTGAACTAAAGCCAGGCGATGACACGACCTATCATGCGATGCTGTTCGGTTTTGAGGCAGGAACGTTCAGCCTGGGATCTCCTTTAGCTTTTATCGCCTTTCACTGTTTGGTGTGGTGCTCTGTCTTGGTTACTATTGGTGCAGTGATTATGATGAAGCGCCGATTTACAAATGGTGGATTAATTGCTACGCAAACTTTTGATGATGATTTATTGCCGTTGATTTTGTTGATCGCCATTTCGGTTACGGGATTAGGAATTTCTTATGATTATACGTTTTTAGAGGGTAAAACATACCAGTTTATGGCCGTTACACATGCGATAACGGTCATATTATTTTTGCTGTGGCTACCTTTTGGAAAATTCTTTCACATTTATCAGCGTTTCGCGCAATTGGGCGCTAACTTATATAAAATTGAAGGGAGGCGGCGAGGAATGGCTGTATGCCCACATACTAAAAAAGAATTCGCATCGAAAACACATATCGAAGATTTGAAAAAGGTAACACAAGAGCTCGGATTTGACTTCAGCAAGCCCGATGGTTCAAGTCATCTTGATTTGAGTCCTGAAGGTAAACGCGCCGCTTTAGCAAGAGCGCATTTTCAAGTGAGAAAGGAATCAGGAAGCTTCTTTGGTTAATTAAGAGATAAGGTAAATGGCAACACTCCCTACAACAATTGATGAGATAATCGCCCAATTCGGCCCGCACAAAGCATATGCTCCCCAAGCCGGTTTTTACGGCTCTCACGAGCCTGACAGCCTGGTGAAGACCCATTGCTGTTATTGCGGCATGCAATGTGGTATTCAATTAAAAGTGAAAGAAAATAAAGTAGTTGGATTTGAACCTTGGATGGAGTTCCCGTTTAACGAAGGACGTTTGTGTCCAAAAGGGGTAGAGCGTTATCTTCAGAATAACCATCCGGATAGATTACTAGCCCCTTTAAAACGAGTGGAGGGAAAGGGCTTTCAACAGGTGTCTTGGGACTATGCGATGGATAAAACCGTGGGAGAAATCAAACGCATACAGGAAGCCTATGGTAACAACGCATTCGCTATGTTAAGCGGTGTTTCGCTGACAAACGAAAAAAGCTATATGATTGGCAAATTTGCCCGGGTAGCTCTAAAAACTGCTAATTTGGATTATAACGGTAGGCTTTGTATGGTGAGCGCGGGAGCCGGCAATAAGAAAGCGTTCGGATTGGATCGAAGCTCCAATAGCTGGGCTGACCTAGCACATGCGGAAGTTATCATTGTGGCGGGGGCCAATATCAGCGAAACCTTTCCTACATTGACCCATTATATTTGGCGTGCGCGGGGTAATGGTGCCAAATTGATCGTTGTAGATCCGCGTATTATACCCTTGGCACGTACGGCCGATTTACATTTAAATGTAATACCAGGAGGAGACTCTGCTCTTTTTGGAGCAATGCTTAAGATATTGGTTGACAATGATTGGCTCGATCACGAATTTATTGCCAATTATACAAGCGGTTTTCAGGAAGCAATAAATGCCGTAAGGGATTATGACTTGGACTGGGCGGAAAAGTATACGGGCGTAGCTAAAGAGAAAATCTTTGAAGCGGCACGCCTTTGGGGGAAGGCGAAGACTAGCTTTTTGCTTCATGCTCGCGGAATTGAACATCACACAAAGGGGGTAGATAATGTATTGAGTTGTATTAACCTGGTATTGGCAACGGGACGTATAGGTAAGCCTTATTGCGGTTATGGCACGATTACTGGCCAGGGTAACGGTCAAGGTGGACGGGAACACGGACACAAATGTGATCAGCTGCCAGGCAACCGTGATATTACCAACCCGGAACATCGTCAATACATCGCTGACGTGTGGGGAATCAGCGAACAGGAGTTGCCTGGTAAGGGGTTAACCGCCTATGAGCAAATAGAAGCTATTCATCGTGGCGAAATTAAGGGACTGATTTCTATTTGTTTTAATCCATTGGTGTCGTTGCCTAATAATAATTACGTGCGAGAAGCTTTGGAGAAACTGGAGTTCTATATGTGTATCGATAGTTTTCTGAGTGAAACAGCCCGATATGCCGATATTATTATGGCGGGGTCTCTGCATGAAGAAGAAGAAGGAACCGTTACAACTGCGGAAGGACGGGTGGTAAAGATTAATGCAGCGGTGACTCCTCCAAAAAATGCTAGAAAAGATGGCGAGATTTTAATGGAATTAGCGGGGAGACTGAATGAAGGAGATAAATTTAGTTTTGACTCCAGTGAGGCAATTTTTAATGAATTAAGATTGGCTTCAAAGGGAGGGACTGCTGACTATTTTGGCATTACTTACGAGAAAGTAGTGAATAACATGGGGGTATTTTGGCCATGCCCTTCATTAGACCATCCGGGAACACCAAGATTATGGGAAGATAGGAAATTTAAAACACCGGACGGAAAGGCCCATTTCAATGCAGTTAGTTTTAAACCGCCATCAGAAGTGATCGATACGGATTACCCGGTGGTGTTGACAACCGGTCGGGTGGTGTCGCAATACTTAAGCGGTACCTCTACTCGACGGATCGGGAAGTTGGTAGATCAATATCCCGAGCCACTTTTGGAAATACATCCCGAACTGGCGCGCCGCTATAATATTAGGAGTGGAGATATTATTCGCGTAAAAACACGAAGGGGTGAGGCCGAATTTCCGGCTCAAGTGGTAGAGACGATTCGGAAAGATACTGTATTTATTCCCTACCATTGGGGAGGCAAGCACGCTGCAAATCAGCTAACGATTGGAAATCTTGACCCCATTTCGAAGATACCGGAGTTTAAGGTTTGTGCCTGTCAGCTTATTCCAACCGGTGAGGTAGCATCTGAAAAAGTAAAAGAAACGGCTTATCAGAGTCATTTATGATGTTAACAATTAAAGGTCAATAAACTGAATATTATGCCGGAAACAAATTACAATATGGATATGGCGTTCTTTGTAGATATGCAACGCTGTATTGGCTGCCATGCTTGCGAAATGGCTTGTGCAGAATGTGAAACCAACGGACAGGAGAGTATGATTCATGTCAATTACGTCGATCGAGCAGTAAGTGTACAGACCACGGTGCAGGTTTGCATGCACTGTGAAAATCCAGCCTGCGCTAATGTTTGTCCAGCGGATGCCATTCATCAAGATGACTTTGGCGTTGTTCATTCGGCAAATACCCCAAGGTGTATCGGATGCTCGAATTGTGTACTGGCCTGTCCCTTCGGTGTTCCCAAAAAGATGGAGGAGGCTGAGTTAATGATGAAATGTAACATGTGTTATGATCGAACCAGTGCAGGTAAAAAGCCGATGTGTGCAACAGTTTGTCCTAGTCAAGCACTTTTCTATGGCACACGAGAAGAGATTGAACGGATGAGACCTAATAGTGTACCGGTGAACTCCTTTAAATTTGGAAATCAAGAAGTAACCACAAAGGTGTTCGTGATGATGCCGAAAGGAACCACTCAATTGGTAGTTAGTTGATCAAATAACTATGACGCAAAAAAACACACTTCATGACTCCGGAAATATGCCCAATTGGAAAAGGGATTTTCCAATTCAACAAAAAAAGGCGACACATGTAAGTCGTCGGGAATTCGCGAAATTTTTAGCCTTATTTTCGGGCACACTTGCTTTGGCTAATGGCATCATTGTTATACGATCTTTGCTTTTTCCGTCCAAACCCCTGGAAGGTGAGCATTTAGTTTGCCGGGAAGAAGATGTACCATTGGGGAAAATGTTTCAGTTTGAAATTGAAGGGAGCCGTGTCGTTCCCTATATACTGATTCACTTGGCAGAGGGTGAGTGGAGAGCTTTTGAGCAGAAATGCACCCATCTTACTTGTGCAGTGCGTTATAGAGACGACTTACAGAAGATCGAATGCCCCTGCCATCATGGCTTTTTCAGTGGTGATACCGGAGAAGTACTGCAAGGGCCGCCACCAAGGCCACTTCCCCAGTTAGAAGTGTTAGTGCGAGACGGAAAGGTGTATGTGAAACAAGATGCTAGTTAATTTAATAAATATGAGTGATTTTAGAACTTCACAGAACGAGGCGCATCCTAATAAAACGAACACCTTAATGCTAGGGATCATCTTACTATTGGTTCTTTTTGTAAGCATACAGATTTGGTTTCTATTCGGTGCGCTTAATAATGCGCTTCAAGATAATATCTACTTTGCCATTACCACCTTCGTTGGTTCGCTTTTGCTGGCCATAGCATCTTTCCTGCTATTGCGTTATTTACCGGATCCGTTGAAGCCGACCGATAGAAAGAAAAATAATAATTCGTAAGGAGCCGTTAAACGATGTCGCTTTGTTCCAGATCAAGTAAACGTTTCCATTCCGGGTGCCTTCTTATGAATGCAACTACTGCGGGGCATAGAGCCACTAATTTATAACCATATTGCTCTATGTAAGTGAGCGTTTTTTCTATAAGCGCTGAAGAAACGCCCTTTCCTTCCAACGCTGAAGGCACTTCAGTATGTATTAAGTAGATTTTTTTATTACGCTCCTTGTAGTCAATGAAAGCTGTTTGATTTTCTACAAGAAGTTCAAAGCGACTATTTGCTGTGTTTTTGGCCAGTTTAAGGGGGCTGAATTCTTCTTTCATTCGTTTGGGTATTACGTCGTGGACTGATTTTTGGCAAAATAACCTTTTTCCTTTCAGCCCTTGTTTTGCCTACAAATGGGCTTAGCTTCACTTAACACCACACCTTTCAACTTCCTAAACAAATCTACAATTTTGGCAATTGTTTTTATAATTATTTTCGCTCTATGGCGATAAATATTACAATCGACTGGCTTACATTCTGTAGTAAGCTATGCTACGTTCTGTCCCGCAGAAAGCGATTGTTTTGGAATGCGGCGCATTTTACCTAAGTTTGTTTGATTGACTCTTAAAACCATTTGCATGTACAAAGGATTACTCATTGCGTTGGTATCTCTTATATCACTTACCAACTTATCTGCTCAACAGCGTAGAGATTTCTCGGTTATCGCTTATTATACGGGGAATGATAAACAAATAGATCAGTTTGAGATCAACAAACTAAGTCATATTATTTTCAGCTTTTGTCATCTTAAAGACGGAGAATTGCATGTGGATAATGCAAAGGACTCTACCACGATTCAGTATCTCGTTTCTTTAAAGAAAAATCACCCTAAACTGAAAATAATGTTGTCTTTAGGGGGGTGGGGCGGCTGTGAACCGTGCTCGGAAGCTTTTTCCACGTCAAATGGGCGAACGAAATTTGCTCGTTCCGTAAAGAAAGTGAATGACTACTTTGATACAGACGGTATTGATCTTGATTGGGAGTATCCAACCATTGAAGGGCATCCCGGCCATTTATATCAAGCACAGGACAAACAAAATTTTACCGCTTTGATTCAAGAACTGCGGCAAGTATTGGGTAGCGCCAACGAATTAAGTTTTGCTGCAGGAGGTTTTCAAAAATACTTAGATGAGTCGGTAGAATGGGAAAAAATTATGCCACTGGTTGATCGGGTGAATATTATGAGCTACGATTTAGTAAATGGTTATGCAACTGTTACAGGACATCATACACCTATCTTTAGCACGCACGACAAGGAAGAATCAACCGATAGGGCCGTACAATTCTTATTGAAGAAAGGTATTCCAGCTAATAAATTGGTAATCGGAGCGGCTTTCTATACGCGTGTTTGGGAGCATGTTAATGATGTAAACAATGGACTATACCAAGCTGGAAAACATAGGAGTGGTTATGATTTTAAATCGTACGCCACGAATTTAACTACTCAGAATGGATGGGCCTATTTTTGGGATGAGAAAGCACAGGCTCCTTATTGGTATAATAAAAAACAAAAGCTATTTGCCACCGGTGATAACCTTACTTCTGTAAAAGCTAAAACCAAATACGCTTTGGACAATAAATTGGGAGGAATCATGTTTTGGGAGCTTACTTTGGATACCTTTAACGACGGCATGTTAAATGCAATCGATCAGGTCGTAAAACAATGAAGAAACTGCAATTGAGAAATGTCGATGTGGTTCGCTATGTAACGCCCTTAAGAGAGGGGGGCTCTATGCCTGCAATTGTAGAAGCGGATGACGATTTTTTATATGTATTGAAATTTAGGGGTGCCGGTCAAGGGACAAGAGCTTTAATAGCAGAACTGATTGGAAGCGAAATAGCCCGCGTACTTGGTTTGAAAGTTCCGGAATTGGTATTTGCCCATTTGGAAGCTGATTTTGGCCGCCTGGAACCAGATGAAGAAATTCAGGATTTGTTGAAATTTAGTGTAGGATTAAACCTCGGTGTGCATTATTTGTCCGGTGCTATTACCTTTGATCCGGTGATTAATACAGTAGATCCCTTGTTAGCTTCAAAAATTGTTTGGCTGGATGCTTTGTTGATGAATGTTGACCGGACTGCTAAAAATACGAATATGCTCATGTGGCATAAAGAACTATGGCTGATTGATCAGGGGGCTTCTTTATATTTCCATCATAGTTGGCATAACTGGAAGGAGCAAGCGCTAAAACCTTTCGTTCAGATTAAAGATCATGTATTGTTAAGACAGGCGACGCAGTTAAATGATGTTGATCGTTTTGCGAAGGAATTGTTGAATGAGGATTTTATACAAGAAATCGTATCGCTGATTCCAGACGACTGGTTAGGAAATGAGCCGAATTTCCAATCAACTGCAGAGCATCGTCAAGCTTATGCTTACTTTTTGAATGCACGGATAGCAAATTCTGAAATTTTTATCAATGAAGCTAATGAAGCAAGAGCGGCACGTGTTTGAGTATGCGGTGATACGCTTGGTGCCACGCGTAGAGCGCGAGGAGTTTCTGAATATTGGTGTAGTTCTCTATTGTGCTAAACATAAATTCTTGGAAATGCGGTATCATGTGGAAATTGAAAAGTGGTACATGATGGATAAACAGGTGGAAGTTGATGAGGTTATTGCTCATCTAAAATCTTTTAAGGAAATATGTATGGGTGGGCAAGCCGGAGGTACGATCGGTCGATTGGATCGACCCGATCGATTCAGATGGTTGACAGCCACTCGAAGTACCATTTTACAAACCTCAAAGGTTCACTTAGGTTTATGTGAAGATCCCGAAGCCACGTTGAGCCAGCTATTTGAGCAATTAGTACTTTAAATGCAACTGCATCTTTTTATAAGAGTTGCTAAAAATGTACCTTTGTCATCATGATCAGAATCACAAACAGCCTTATTACACCACCTTGATTCACTTCTTTAGGCTTCTAAAGGTATATGGTGCTTTCTTTTAAGAAAGCATAAGCTTCAATTCATATAATTTGTGATTTTTTCTTTTTAATTTCCTTATGTTCTTACGCTTATTCGATTTTAACCAAAAGGTTAACTATAAAAATGAAATATTGGCAGGTTTAACCGTTGCCATGACGATGATTCCCGAGTCGCTTTCTTTCGCTATTCTAGCTGGTTTTTCGCCATTAACGGGATTGTACGCGGCTTTTATTATGGGGTTTGTGACTGCTATTTTTGGGGGGAGACCCGGAATGGTATCGGGAGGAGCCGGTGCGACCGTGGTTGTATTAATCGCCCTGATGCAATCGCATGGTATGGAATATGTCTTTGCTGCGGTCGCGTTGGCAGGCGTACTGCAATTATTAGTGGGTGTTTTTAGGTTAGGGAAGTTTATACGTCTGGTGCCGCAACCGGTTATGTATGGATTTGTAAATGGCTTGGCCGTTATCATTTTTTTGGCACAGCTGGAGCAATTCAAAATAGGTGCGGGTGAAGAAAGTGCTTGGCTCGGTGGAACCGAGTTATATATTATGCTTGGATTGGTGCTACTTACCATTGCCATTGTTTGGCTCTTGCCTAAATTAACAAAGGCTGTTCCTGCATCCTTGGTTGCGATTATCGTCGTATATCTGTTGGTGTTAGGTCTTCAGATAGATACGAAAACAGTGAAGGATATCGCTTCTATCAGCGGCGGATTCCCTCCATTTCATATCCCTGCCGTGCCCATAAATTTGGAGACATTAAAAATAATCTTTCCCTACTCGTTGGTGATGGCAGGTGTTGGACTTATCGAGACCTTGCTTACTTTGAATGTGGTTGATGAAATTGTCGGAAACAGAGGGAAAGGGAATAAGGAAAGCGTCGCACAAGGTACTGCCAATGTTCTGAATGGGTTCTTCTCGGGTATGGGTGGCTGTGCAATGATTGCCCAAACCTTCGTTAATCTTTCTGCGGGTTCCCGAGCTCGCCTGTCGGGTATTATTGCATCACTTACTATTCTTGTAGTCGTCCTTTTTGGTGCCCCTGTTATCGAACGTGTACCCATGGCTGCTCTTGTGGGCGTGATGATGATGGTAGCCATCGGAACCTTTGAATGGGTAAGCCTGCGAATAGTGAATAAAATGCCGAAATCGGATATCCTGATAGGCGTATTAGTGGCTATAATTACCGTGGTACTTCACAATTTGGCTTTGGCGGTTTTAGTGGGCGTTATTATAGCTGCGTTGGTATTTGCTTGGGAAAGTGCTAAACGTATTCGGGCAAGAAAATATGTAGACGAGCAGGGGGTGAAACACTATGAATTGTATGGTCCCTTATTCTTCGGTTCTACCATGGCCTTTATGGAGAAATTCGATATAAGTAACGACCCTAAAGAAGTGATCATTGATTTTCGGGAAAGTCGCGTAGCAGATATGTCGGGTATTAATGCGCTTAATAAATTGACAGAAAAGTATAAGCTGGCAGGAAAGACGCTGCATCTTAAGCATTTGAGCGAAGATTGCAGAATGCTTTTAAAAAACGCAGCCGATGTAATTGAAGTCAATATTCTGGAAGATCCTACATACCGCGTGCCCTCTGATCAATTTTAGCTATACGAAAGTAAAACAAGAGCCGATAAAGAAACCAAAAGCGAACAGCACTGGTGGTGGTTTGCCAGCCTGTTCGTTAGCTATTTTGTAACCGATAGTTCGTGTTATAATGAAGGTGTTCGGCCTCCATCGACGGGTATATTAATTCCGGTTATATAGGAGGCTGCCGGAGAAGCAAGGAAAGCAATCGCGTGGGCAACCTCTTCGGCCACACCAAACCTCTTCATCGGAATATTTTTTAGCATCTCTTCTTCTACCTCTAAGGCAGTCTTTTGTTCTACCTTCGCACTTTCTTTTATAAGACTTGATAATCTCGCGGTTCTAGTGGCTCCCGGCAGCACGTTGTTTACCGTGATATTAAACATACCCAATTCATTCGACAAAGTTTTTGCCCAAGAAGCAACGGCTGCGCGAATGGTATTGGAAACACCTAAATTAGCAAGCGGTGCTTTAACTGAAGTGGAAATAATATTGATAATACGCCCATATTCTGTGCGCTTCATGCCTGGAACCACAGCTTGTGTTATGAGCTGGTTACAGAGGACATGCCTGTTGAATGCATCGCGAAAGTTCATTGAAGACGCCTTCAGAAGTGGGCCGGGGGGTGGCCCGCCACTATTATTAACTAGGATATTTATGTTAACTTCTTCTGTGAGACGGTCGACGGCAATTTCCACTTCTTCCAATTTGTTGAAGTCAGCCACGGCATAGCGATGTTGTTGACCGGGCTCGATTTGAAGACTCGTTAATGCGGTCTTTAATTTGACTTCATTTCTTGCAAAGAGAATGCAGCTGGCTCCCAAGCGGGCCAGAACCTGCGCTGTAGATAGGCCTATACCGTCACTACTGCCACAAATTAAAGCAGTTTTACCTTTCAACGAAATATCCATAATATCATTAGCTAAATTGGGATTGATAGCAGGGGAACATCCAATCCGGCTGCCATCATCCTTGTTTTACTCCTATGTACAATCGATGACCAAAAACCATACCGATTGGGTACCATAATTAATAAGTCGGGCTGATAATTTACGACCTCATTTCTTATTTCTTTAATGATCGTATTGGAAGCGACGTTTTTATAAAAGTATTGAATCCCGGTCATTTCATCTTTTAAGGGGTCCTTTGTGAAAGACGGATCTTCTTGTAGTTCCTCTATTTTCTCCTGTACATTAAATACTTCTATTTCCGCATTCCAAGACCGAGCGATATCCTTGATACGTTCCAATATTGTTTTATGTATGCCACGAACAACATCGCAAGCATATAAAATTCGTTTTACCGGTTTAAAGGTCACACCCTCAGGTACTGCCAGCACAGGAAATTTAAGCTTTTGAATAACATTAGTTGTCGTATTTCCTAACAGATCCTGCTCAAGCGACCGTTTGGCCATGCCCATGATAACCATTTCGGCATCATATTGCTTCATTAGGCGTTCTACCTCGTCCTCAACATTCAATAAGCTGGAGTCGACCGCTACTTCAATATCGTATCGTTTGATTAAATCGTTAGCCCTCGTTTCTAACTTAAGCTTGTTTTTATCGATCATACTTTGCACATTTTCCACAGAAAGGATGGTATTCGAAGCATGCAACGGTAATTTGAAAGCATTGAATAATACAATCTTGGCATCTATGATACTTGCCCCCGTAGCCGCATATTCAACAGCATTTTCTGCTATGTCTGAAAAGTCAGTAGCAACAATAATTGTTCTCATATATTACATTGTTTGAATGCTAAATTTACAGTTTAAACCGGTTGATGATAAGAATCTGGATGGTATTGTGTATAATATTACTTAGCCATAACAATGTTCTAACATCTAATAGATTTCTTGTGATCAAAAGTCAATTTTTACCCTTAAAATAACCGGTTATTACCCGTTTTGATCTATCCTTTCTGCTGAACTTTATTCCTGACCAATTAAAAAAAACATGAAACCACAACTTCTTAAGCTCATGAAGGGCCCTGCTCAGTCATTTAGCGTAAGACGCGATATGGAGCCTCGTAATACCAAATGGCATTATCATTCGGAGTTAGAGCTGCTACATTTCTGCAGGGGCGAGGGGACGAGCTTCATTGGCGACAGTATCCAGCGGTTTAAGTCGGGCGATATGGTGCTTGTCGGATCCGGGTTGCCGCACTATGTAAAATTCGATAATGCTTTCGAAAGTAAGATAGCTGTAGAAGGTATAGATGTGCGGGTTGCTCATTTTGAAAAGGAAATTTGGGGGAATGGATTTTTAGATCTTCCCGAAAATAAGATGCTAAAATCCATTATGGAAAAAGCAGGACGAGGGGTGACGATTCTCGGTAAACATAAAGACTATGTTGCCGAACTACTGGAAGAGATGTTGGGTGCCGATGGATCAGAAAGGATCATTATCCTGATGCAGATCTTGGTTCAAATCGCAAAATACTGCAAACTCGAACCGCTTTCATCCATTGGTTTCAATGGTATTGCCTACGAAGAGTTTAAGAACGACAGAATAAAGAAAATATACGACTATTCTTGCGCTAATTTTAAAGATAAAATTCAATTGGATGAAATTGCTGAAGTGGCTAAGATAAGCCCACATTCTTTTTGCAGGTACTTTAAAACACAAACAAGAAAAACATATTCTCAATTTTTGACTGAAATAAGAATCGGCCATGCCTGTAAACTATTAATAGAAGACAAGTTAGATATAAAGCAAGTCTGTGACGACAGCGGGTTTAATAATTTTACAAGTTTCTTTAAATGCTTCCGTAAAGTAACAGGGAAAAGTCCCTTAACCTATAAGCGTACATTTATTTCAATGCAGACTAGTTGATGCGTGCCATGTAAATGAGGCTTAATATTAAGCCAATTTCGTTCACAAAAAGGTGCTATTTTCTTCCTTTCTTGCAAAGCCAATTTTATCCTAACCAATGTAAGCCAGGATATAATCGTGTGTAATGTTTTGATTAAAAAACCTAAGGACGAAAAATGAGAATCTTTTATCTAAAAACAACTTGTTTAGTAATGATCATTGGTGCCTTGCTAAGTGCCAATGTATTGGCACGAGAAAGTACGGTTGCCAAAAAAACGGATAGACAGGAGGAGAGTGTGCGAAAAGGGAGGGTATCGGATAGTGATGGACCACTAGGGGGTGTGAGTATTAAAATAGTCGGCACAAAGAGAGGCGTTGTTACAGATGCAAACGGTATGTTTACCATTAAAGCAGCCGCCAATCAAACTTTAATGGTGTCTTATTTGGGTTATGTAACGCAAGAAATCCCGGTTCACAATGAGACCTTGTTTGAGATTACATTGGTACCGGATGCAGCTGCATTGGATGAAGTTGTCGTCGTAGGATATGGGACACAAAAAAAGGTTAATTTAACCGGCGCGGTAGCAGCAATCTCATCGGAAGAACTGACAACCCGGCAGGCACCCAATACCACCTCATTACTTCAAGGTAGGGCACCGGGAGTGCAGATAACACAGAATTCCGGACAACCAGGCGCAGAGAACGCTAATATTCAGATTCGTGGAATGGGCACGTTTAGTGGGGCTGGTAATAATCCGCTGATTCTTATCGATGGCGTAGAAGGGAACCTCAATAATTTAAATCCCAATGTAATCGAAAATATATCGGTTCTAAAAGATGCTGCGTCCGCTTCCATTTACGGATCAAGAGCGGCCAATGGAGTTATACTGGTAACCACTAAAAGTGGCAGGGCAGGCAGGTTAAATATCGATTATAGTTATAACTACAGTCGACAAAAAGCAACTTCCATGTATGATCGCGTTACGAATTCAGTTCAATTTATGGAATTGTTAAACAAGGCCATTAATCATACAGGTACAAGTAGCAATCAGCTCTATTCGGACGAGCAGATAGAGGCCTATCGACAAGGTTCGTCAATCGATCCGGACCGATATCCCAATTATGATTGGATGGATGCGGTTTTCAGAACAGCACCCATGCAACAACATTTTTTAAGTGTCAATGGAGGACAGGATGGGACAACCTATAATTTTGGATTGGGCTATCTCAGTCAGGAAGGAATGTTGATAGCAACGGGTTATAAGCGATATGATGCACAACTGAACTTTAAAACAAATTTGGGTGGTCGAGTTACCTTTGGTACCAATATTTCGCTTTCCAAAGGCGGTCGATATGAAACTGCACTCAATGGTAATTTTGATGGTAATACCACGGAAGACCAAATTTTGAGCGCATTGGCAGCAAACCCGACCTTTAAGCCTAAATTGCCGGATGGGAGTGGGCGCTATGCCTCGAAGGCTTATATCTTTGAATCGGGTAATAAAAATCCGATTGCTATTGCAGAAAACGGTGGAAAGACCACTGACAATTATTATGCTTTAGCCTCCTCTTATATTAATGTGGATATCCTCCCTGGGCTAAAGGGGGAGTTAAAGGGAGCCGTGAGGTATCAAGATGGACAATCAAAAGTGCATGTTGTTGGAATACCCGCCTATTTATATCAACCCGATGAAAATGGGGAGTACATTTATAACACCCAATATAACGGCACAGTAGGGGAGAACAACTTAACCGTTCGGGGCGAAAGAGAATTGCAGCTAACTTACTACTTGAATTTTAATTATACCAAAAGCTTTGATAACGTTCATAATATAAGTGCATTGCTCGGCTATAATCAAGAAACCTTTAAATATGATCGTTTACAGGGATTTAGAAGAAACGCGCCTACTGATAATTTGACGGAGCTGGATGCCTATTCGTCGGCTGGACAGATCGCAGAAGGGCAGGCTTATGAGTGGGCTATCAAGTCGCTGTATGGTCGATTGAATTACAATTATAAAGAGCGATACCTCTTTGAAGCAAATTTCAGATACGACGGTACCTCTAGGTTACCGACTGGACGAAGATGGGGATTTTTTCCGTCTGCATCAATCGGGTGGCGGTTGTCAGAGGAAAGCTTTTTAAAGGGTTCCGAATGGGTCAATAATCTAAAGATACGTTTTTCATGGGGACAACTCGGCAATCAAAATATCGGAAATTATCCCTATCAGGCAATTCTAAGCCCAGTTGAATATAATATAGGTGGCGCACTACAGCAGGGGATGAGCTTGGAGGATCTTAACAATACGAATCTAAAATGGGAGACCACGACGGCAACGAATATTGGGCTGGATTTTGACTTATTTAAATCAAGTGTATTTGGTTCAGTAGACTGGTATACCAAACGTACGACGGATATACTACGTACGCTACAAGTTCCAGATTTTATAGGATTGAATGGGCCAACGGTAAATCGCGGTGAAATGAAGAACAGCGGTTTGGAAGTCTTACTGGGATATCAGAACAGGCTAAATGCACTTAATTACAAAATTCAGGCAAACTTCGAAACGTATAAAAATGAATTGGTAAAATTTGGTGCACGTGAAATAGATAATGGAAGTGGATTAATACGACAAGAGGGATTGCCGTATAATTCTTACTTTATGTATGTTTTTGACGGTATCTATCAGACACAGGAAGAAATAGCGAATGGCCCAACCCCTATCAGCGCCTTGACCAAACCAGGCGATATGCGTTACAAGGATATCAGTGGTCCGGGTGGCGTACCCGACGGTAAAATTGATGCCAACGACCGCACAGTAGTAGATGGAGCTTTTCCTGACTTTAATTATGGTCTTACTTTTAGCGCCGATTATAAGAATTTCGACTTTAGTTTTTTCGTACAGGGGGTGGAAGGACGAAAAATCTATGTGAGGGAATGGGGAATCGCCCCTTTTAGGCAGTCCAGTCCGCCACCAAAATTTTGGTTGAATGCTTGGGATGGACCGGGAACATCAAACACGATCCCTCATATATTTAATGAAAATTACGCACCCAATACGCAAGTTTCTACCTGGTGGTTGCAAGACGCGTCTTACTTAAGAATAAAGAATATACAGGTAGGATACACCTTGCCCAACCAGTTGGTAAACAAAATTGGTTTCCAACGGCTACGCATCTATCTTTCGGGGGATAATCTGTTTACGTTTACGAAATTTTTTGATGGAGGCGATCCCGAACGGTTGGCGGCCAATTCGCGGATGGCTATTTACCCGCAGGCAAAGATTTATACCATGGGAATTAAGGCTATTTTATAAAAAATATCGAAGATGAAAGCTAACAAAACAATATATGGGTTATTGGTACTCACGAATATACTGATATCGTGCTCCAGTGTATTAGACAAAGATCCACTCACCAACCCAAGTACTACTAATTATTGGAATACGGCGATAGAAGCACAAAAAGCATTGATCGCCTGTTATGCAAAGCTTAAGGAACCGCTGTATTCCGGTGGCCCGAATCAGAGCGGAAATAGTTTATACTGGGAAGCCCTTTCAGATAATGCGCTGAATACGTCCGGATGGGAAGGTTTTGACGTTATTATGCGGGGCGACTTTGATCCCAGCACAACAGCAGGTGTAGTAACCAAGACGTGGCAGTTTGCTTTTCAGGGAATTGCGAACTGTAATTACTTTTTGGCGAATGTAGACAGAGTAAGCGCTTTGTCCGAGGCTGAAAATAAGCGCATGAAAGGCGAGGCATCGTTTTTAAGGGCCTACTATTACAATGATCTTGTTCAACTGTTCGGAGACGTGCCGCTAAATCTAAAACCGGAGGCATTAGATGGAGATTTTCAACGCCGGCCACGTACGACGAAGGCAACGGTAGTAGCGCAAATATTGCAGGATCTGGATTTTGCAATTGCTAATCTGCCTCAGATGGCCTATAGTGACGGCCGGGCCGTTAAAGGTTCTGCAATTGGATTGAAGACGCGTGTTTTACTCAATAACAAAAGATATCGGGAAGCAGCGGAGACCGCTTGGAGCTTAATAGGCGATGCAAGCAACCCGTTTAGTTTGCATCCAAACTATGCCGGGATTTTCTTTGGTGAACAAAATAATAATAAAGAGATCATGTTTTCGGTTTTATTTGCGGCACCTACCGATTATCATTCCATGGATCAGGTAATTGGCGGACGGATGTCTGTATTTCCTACAACAGATTTGAAAGACGCTTATGAATCCAATGATCCGCGAAGAAAAATGACCATCTTTGAGGAAGGGGACCCTTGGGCGTATAATCCAAAAGGATTTATGCAAGCGGGAAGTACGGCTGAAGGGCAGATTCCATTTAATAGTATGGCTTTTAAAAAATATGTGGATACCGCTGTAAATAATGCTTCCGGAGCAACCTTGAGTGATCAGCATTTTGTTAAAATTCGCTATGCCGACCTCTTGCTGATGTATGCAGAAGCTATGTTTGAAAGTGGACAAGGTACTGACCCACGAGCATTAAAAGCGTTAAATGATGTTAGGACTAGACCCGGTGTTAACATGGCGCCTCAAACAATGTTAACGCAAGCAGTTATCAGAAATGAGAGAAGGGTAGAACTGGCTTTCGAAGGCTTGCGATACAACGATTTAATTAGATGGGGAATAGCGCATGAAGTAATTCCGCAGATTACCTACGATAAACAGGGAAATAAGCGTCGTTTTAAGGCTTACCTCTTTCCAATTCCGCTTGCGGAAATGGATAGAATGAACGGCGTTTGGCAACAAAACGAAGGTTATTAATTTATCTTTATACGAATGGAGTGTAATGGCTTACCATGAAATCGGTACGCCATTACACTATTAGCAGCTAATCCCTCAAAAAAGCAGCTGCACACCATAATATAGGTGCTTGTCCGTGCATATCTCCTGTAATTCGCTTTCTATCTAAGTAGTATTGACGATTATTTTTCTTGTTTGTACCTTCGCAAACGTTCTGAATGTCATCGTTGTCATCGATGTAACTGATAAGTGCTAACCATGCTTTACGCGCCGCAGGGCCATAGATGGTTTTATCCAACCAGCCGTTTTTTACACCCGTTATCATCGCATAAGCAAACATACCTGTTGAAGAAGTTTCCGGCCAGGATGCGTCATCGTTAATTAATTGTCGCCAGGTACCTTCTTCACTTTGATGTTTTAGTAAAGAACTCATCATCAATTGATAACCTTCCATGATTCTCTTATAGTAAGGGTTCTTTTTCGGTAAGGAGCGTAGCAGTTCAGCCATCCCTGCGGCCATCCAACCATTTCCCCGACCCCAAAAAAAGGGCACGTCAGGAGCGTGATAGAAGAGTCCGTTCGGTTTTTGAAGCTCATCTAAATAAAAAACCATTTCTTTCGCCGCTCGATTAATGTACGTTTCGTTTGCTGTAACGCGGTAAGCCTGTGCCTGGAGGGCTGTAATCATGTACATATCATCAATCCACAGCCGGGTTTGCCAGGTTAATCCCATCTCATAAAATTTATGCGATTCCGGTGTAACCCTCGGTCCTTCAGGGGGCCCCCATTGCTTATCGGCAATCCGGATACCTAAATCGTAATAACGTTGTTGGTCTGTAAGACGATAAAGCTCTAACGGAACGGAGCCGAATACCGCATAGTCTACATGATCAGGAACAGGAATCATAGACGTTTTAGAAGAGAAAAGCGGTTCGAACCTTTCTGCTAAGGCTTTTATCAGTTTCTCATCACCGCTTTCCCCTGCAAACATTAATGCCCCGTACCAAGTACAGCTTTCCGGGTAGGTAATTACTTTTGGGGGCGTATCTTTTCCAAAGTTTGGATGAGGTGTCTCGATAAAATGCCAAGCAATCTTGCGACCTATTTCTTCCGGTGATTTCTTCAAAGGCCATTGGTCTAAATCTGTCTGGGCATAAGCGACGTTTAAATAGGTCGTAGTTACAAGAATTAGTGCAGTTATTTTCTTCATATGGATTGTTTTTGGTTAACATCTTTTGAATGGACTATAAAGCCCCTCTCATTTTGGATGATAACTGCAAGAAAGTAAATTTAAGCTGATGATTTGTATACAAAATTGGCCAAGCTATCAACTATTTTGGCGCAGCAAAAAGCACGTGGTTTTATGTTTTATTGTAACATAATTGTTGTATTTTTAATCAGAATTTCAAAGATATTATTTACCAATTATAAATATCGTTATGAAAGTTATCAAGGGTTTATTACTTATTGTACTGGTGCTCATAGGTATTGCACTCATTACAGCTTTGTTTGTTAAAAAGGAATATTCAGTAGAAAGGGAAGTAGTCATTAACAAACCGAAACAAGAAGTTTTCGAATATATAAAGTATTTGAAAAATCAGGACAATTATAGTAAATGGAATCAACTGGATCCGGGGATGAAGAAAAGTTATCACGGAACAGACGGTACACCTGGGTTTATCTATAGTTGGGAAAGCGAACAAGACAATGTCGGTAGGGGGGAGCAGGAAATCAAAAACATAGTAAAAGGTGAACGAATTGATTTTGAAGTGCGGTTTAAAGAACCATTCGAATCAACTTCACCTGTTTATATGACTACGGAACAGGTAAGCGATGGACAAACGAAAGTCAAGTGGGGTATGAAAGGAAAGATGCCCTATCCAATGAATCTTATGTGTCTGTTCATGGATATGGAAACAATAATTGGGAATGATTTGGAAACAGGACTAAGCAACTTAAAACAGGTACTTGAGCAGTAGTTTTACATGTCTGCTTTAAATTCGTTTTCGCAAGCCTTGCACTTATAAACATTTCTGTAGTATATTGGAAAGACGCCCATTAGGAAAGATAATATGGCGGACAGAAACCCTTTGGCTCCCTTCATGGATTTATAATTGGCGTATAATTCAACTGAGCCACACTGTGGGCAAACAAGCTGCCTGTTGTTTTCGGTTAATAAAGGCCTGTTGTCAATTTCCTTGATAATTGAAGAAGCTGCCTCTGCGTCGGAAGCATGGATAACGAGCTTTATTCCTCCAACAGCATAGTTATATAAGGGGTTGAGCGAAACAATATGCTCATCCTGAAGGAAACAAGGAATGCCCTCACTTTCAAGCTTTGTTTTGAGTAAATGAGCTTCTACAGGATTGTCGAAAACTTTCACTGTTACAAAATCCATCTTTAAAGATACGAAAAAGCGAATTGATTTTAGGAATTTGTTATGTTGTTTGAGCAATTTATTGTGGGTGATGCATTTAACTGAAGTGGAAGCTCACCGCCTTTATAGAATTCTGTAAAGGAATACGACGAATAGCATGACGTTTATGAAAGCCCTAAAATCCAGGAATTGGCATCCAATGAGTGGGCTTAAAAAGATGGGTGGCTTTAGCATGCAATGGACGAAATAGGCCGTTCTTAACATGTACCCCGTGTAAGATGGGGGAGGACACGGACGTGCGTTCCGTGTTTTCGAATTTGGTGAATAGACATTCCTGCATTTCGTCGGGAATCTGTTTGCTAAGGGATATCCATGGCTTTGCTATTTCTTTAGATGCTGCATCTCGTTTGTCAAGAAAAATGTACCGGGTTCTATACGGTAAAGAAGGGGGGAGGAAGGGGTTGAATGCGTCGACATTTACCCATTCAGTATTTAATTCCGCTTGAAGGACTTTTATAACCTGATCTGAAGCCACTATATCACCCTCATCTAGCGTTAAGTTACCGATATATAGGTGATGTTGATCAACGAGATCGGCCCGACGGAGATAGGTCCCCTCCGTTTTCTTTACAACGATATAAGTAAGATTTTCATTCACAATGTGATATAAATATGCTAATTATTTCTTACATAGGTAACGATTGAAGTGAAATATTTGTTGTGACTAAATTCATCTAAATCCGGTAATGCTAAGGGGCCGGAAATGATGGTTAAGACATCATTTCCCTTAAATTCCAAGGTCATTTCCGCTTCTTTGTCAATATTTTCTATTTTCGTTATAAGTTTGTTGTCTACTATCTGATACTGGCCTTTTTGATCTTCAAGTCTTACCACGGTGATAGAATCAGCGTCTGTTGTTGCATATTTGCCGGACGACTTAAAACTTCCATCGGCATGGAATTCCATCATGCTACCATTATATTCGTCGGAGGCATGTATATATGATTCTTTCATATCTCCATCTTCATACAACTGGGTAATCGTATTGGTACTTCTCCAAGAACCAAGTATTTTCTGTTGCACCGTATTATCCTTCTTTCTACAAGAGGTGATAAGAATGATAATAAGTACTAAAGTATAGAATGTTTTATATGATATTGCTTTATGCATTTCAAATTGCATATTAATAGGTTGTAGGCCAAGAATAAATCGCTTGTTCTGAAGAGAACAGTAAAAATCGGAGAGTCGACTACAATCGTTTATTATAAAACGGTTTTTGAAATGCCTTCGGGCGGAACTGTGTAAATATCTCTTGAAGCATGAAAAAAGTGCAATTAATTGCGATAAAGATACACAAAGTTGTTAATTGAAAATCTAATTTTTTTGCAAATTTTTATAAAAATGTGAAGCGCTCTTTTCCTTTTCACTGACTGGTTTCAGCAAGCTCCCATTTACCCTTGCGTCACTTTACCCCTACATTGAATGGAGTCTTTCAACGAGAAAAGGTACGTTTGCCGGTATTGCTCGAATTGCGTGGCAATTCGGAACATGGTGATGTGTAGCTAACGGCTATGCAACCGTAAGGTTTCTCGCAAAGGATACTCTTTAAGGGTACCTAAATGACCATCTAAAAGGGTTATCGAACGGATAGCGATTATTGTGTCTTTGTCATATATAGTAATACAATCAGCTTCCAATTTGCGATTGATCTCAACATGATGGTATCGGTAAACTTCATTGTTATTTTTGATGTGTGAAAAAAACAAGGGGATCGGTATATTGAAATTACCGGTGTTTACCTTGATCACCAATAAACCATTTAATTGCGGCAAGTGCTCATTGTTCGATTGTCGTATCACCTGTTCTGTACTAAGGTCATACAATAAGACAGACTGTATATCATTTTTGGAAGTGAAAATGAAGCCGGTATGGATTACCATGGAACTTATTTTTTGTTCGAAATGCTTGGCTTCCAGTGAATGGTTTATAATGTGTCGAATCTCGTTACGATTTTTGCTATACAAGGCTTCGGCAACCTCCTGATATTTCATGAGTATAGTTATTAACTATGTTGATTTAGACTTTCCGTTGATTTATTTACACCGTATTTTAAGTGTAGCAAATCTCGATAATAAAAAGGATGTAATCTAAACTTCAGCCATCTTGTAACTAAAAGATGTAATTCGAGAAAGAATGTGTTCGCACCAACTTGCAAAAACTAGTTAAGATAACTGTTACGGGTTGCTTCATGTTAGGGCGCTTTGATCTTAACACCTTGTTGAATCAGTTGATTGTAAATAGTTTTTGCCAGCAGCAGGGCTTTCTCATGATCACCGTGTATACATAAAGTATCTGCTTTGATAGCGATAGATCTTTGATTTGTTGATAATACTTGTTGTTGGGTGATCATAACTAAAGCGCGCTTCACTGCCTGTATTGTATCGGCAATAATGGCATCATCTTGACTTCGGGGTGTGAGTTTACCATCATCTTGATAGCTTCGATCAGCAAAGACTTCAGATGCAACGGGAAGGCCTATTTTGTGCGCTGACAAAATTAGTTTGCTACCAGCCAGTCCATATAAATAGAGTCGCTTATCAAAATCATAAACTGCCTGTACAATCGCTGTTGCCAAATTTTCATCTCGAGCCGCCATATTATACAAAGCGCCATGTGGTTTAACATGATGTAATTTTCCCCCAGCGGTTTTTACAAATCCATAAAGAGCGCCAATCTGATAAAGCACCATATTGTATATTTCCTTCGGACTCATGTGAATTTCTCGTCTTCCAAAGCCCTGTACATCGTTGAAGCCAGGATGTGCCCCTATTGCTACACGTTTTTCGACTGCTCTTGCTACCGTACGCTGCATTACATCTGGATCACCGGCATGAAACCCACAGGCAATGTTCGCCGAGCTGATATAATCGAATAGCATATCCTGTTCCGGGAGTGTATAAGCACCAAAACTCTCTCCAACATCACAATTGATATCAATATAATACATATATAGTTTCCTTCACGTGTTAAATATTGTAGATCTCGGCAATTTACGAAATAGACATATTGATTTTAGTTTGTGTTTCTAAATGATCATATTTAGCGCAACAGCAAGCTTTTTAAGTTCGTTTTCTCTATTCATGTATAGCTTTTCAGCTTCTATACGACTAATGGCCGAAAACTGAATAGAATCTCCGGGCTTTAATTGTCCGCAAAGTGGTAAATCAACTTGTGCTATCTGTGCAATACGCGGGTAGCCACCCGTTGTTTGCCCGTCTGACATTAATAGAACGAGGGAGCCGTCGTGTGTTACCTGTACAGTGCCTGGTGCAACCGCTGTGGAAAGTAGTTCAATTTGGCTGGAACGCTGCAATAAAGGCCCTTCAAAGCGATATCCCATGCGGTTGCAATCACGACTCAAGGTATAACTAGCGGACAAAAAATTTAGCAAAGAATCGGCTCGAAACCAAGTAAACTCTTTGCCCGGAACAATCCTGATCATTCTTTTGTCAAGCGGCATAAAGTGCTCTTTATCAATGCTCCAGTTAGGAAAACTGATTTTCGTACTTTTTAAGTGCGATAATAGGCGCAAAGTCGATGTAGTTAAGTTGTTTGCGTTTTTAAGCGAATCTTGCTTTTTTAAAGCACGTCCCATCAAGCCTCCGAATCTGCCGGTTATATAAGTGCTTTTGCTTCCCAAAACAATCGGAACATCCCAACCTCCCGCGATGGCTAAGTAGGTCCTTGAACCCGAACTGTGATGTCGAAATGCTAAATTTTGTCCGGCTGGGACAAAAAGAGGGCGATTATCAGGTAAAACTTGATCCGAAGCATAAAGAATGGCCCCCCCGCCGGAATATGCGATTAAAAGATCGGTTTCGGCTTCTAACAATACATCCGCGTACGTTATTTCTATCACAGCCGCGTCAATCGCATTAGCTAAGCTAAGATTTGCTAGCCGCATAGAAAGTGAGTCCATCGCTCCGGCAGAGGGAATTCCTTGGGCACGATAAAAGTTTCTCCCCAAATCTTGTACAGTGCTGAGTATGCCGGGTTTTAAAATCTTAACTTTCATTGCTTCTCCTCAGGCGTTTAAATTCGCGTAAATCAATTGTATCGAAAATAACCTCGTCGCCGGCTCGCAATAGGCTCGGGGAAGATCGGTTAATATCGAAGAGACGCAGGGGGGTGCAACCAATGATTTGCCAACCTCCGGAAATTTCCAGAGGATAGATGCCCGTCTGCTTCCCTGCTATGCCGACTGAGCCTGCCGGTACTTGCTTGCGCGGAATCTTCTTTCTTGGTGTTTCCAATAGTGAGGGGGTGCCGCCTAAATAAGCGAAGCCGGGAACAAAGCCGATCATATAAACCTTATAAGTTGTACTACTATGTAACTTGATAAGCTCCTGAGTCGATATATTGTGATACGAAGCTACATATGCTAAGTCCGGTCCAAGTTCTTCCTCATAACATATGGGTAAATGAATAGGTTCCTTTTTTATTTCATTTATCGGAATTGCCTGTTGCTGCAACTCAATTAAGTAATTGGAAATTCGTTCGAAACTATTCAGGCCGTAAAGCTGTTTTGCTTGGACAACCTGTATGGTATCATAGAAAATAGCTAATGAAGTATAGGCGGGGACGGTGGCAATAAAACCTTCGAATGGTAAACGATTTACTAGCTCATCGAATTGGTGAACTCGGTTAAAGGTCATTTCATCAATTTCTTGCCCAAACTCAATGGTAACGGCACTTTCTGATAAAAAATGAATATTGAAAGAAGGTGTAGATGAATGGCCGGGCCTGCCAAATGGTACTCTCATGTGTAAGTTTTTAATTCATCGCTCAAGCGAAGGTACTAAACCAAATTTATAAAGAAGAAAATGTATATTAGCAAGAATCGTTTTGTTAAAACTTATTGATAACAGAACGAATAACAGCTAACATAAACTACCGCAATAAATTATGGCCGAATTTGATCTTAGTGATTTAGAAAGAATCAATAAAAGCGAGGAAATACTGGATTTTCTAGTCGCAAACGATATCATCAAGGAGAAGAAGTTCAGGAAGCAACTCGCCTACGAAAAAGAACTTTCTGCTTTACAGTTTGAGTTGCTTCGCTTGCAGCAATATGTTATCGAAAATAAAAAACGATTACTGCTAATTTTTGAAGGACGAGATGCGGCAGGAAAAGGAGGAACAATCAGCAGAATGATCGCTAAACTGAATCCGAAAAAAATACGTGTAGTTGCACTTCCAAAACCGACAGAAGAGGAGAAAGGTCAATGGTATTTCCAACGATACATAAAACAGTTGCCAACCAGCGGAGAAATCGTGTTTTTTGATCGTAGCTGGTATAATCGAGCTGTTGTGGAACCTGTATTTGGTTTTTGCTCTGACTTACAATACACCTCGTTTATGGAACAAGTAAATTCGTTGGAACACCTACTCATCGATGATGGAATCATTATGATGAAAATTTTTCTTACGATTTCAAAGAACGAGCAACTGGAGCGACTGGAAGATAGACAAAAGGATCCGATGAAACAATGGAAGGTTGGGGATCTGGATGAAAAGGCACAAGAAAAGTGGGATGATTATACCCATTATATAAATAAAATGTTGAAACGATCCGGTAGCAAGAAATCCCCTTGGGTCGAAGTAGTTACGGATGATAAAAAGCAGGCCCGATTGGAGGTTATTAAATACGTCCTTTCAAATGTGACAGGTTTTACGAGTAAACAAGACTTAAAGGTAGACGAGAAACTAATAAAGATTCATGGTTAGGCAATTTTTATTCTAGTCATTCAGTACCTTTGGTGTATAATGAGGGTTGCTATTGTAGGAGCAGGAATTGGCGGCTTATGCACAGCCGTGGCACTGCAAAACCTAGGCTTGGATGTTAGTATTTATGAAGCTGCGCCAGTGATTAAGCCTGTTGGAGCTGGTATAGGACTTGCAGCCAATGCCATATTGGGATTGAAAAGATTGGGAATAGAACAGGCTGTTTTTGAGAAAGGACATCAGGTCACTTCCCTTCGTATGCTTGATGCTGACGGGAAAATTATAAGTAATCAGGATACGGAATTATTAGGACCCGATTTTGCAAATGCAAACTTGGTGATTCACCGTTCGGAGTTGCATGAAGTGCTTTTAAGTAGATTGTTGCCCAACTCATTACATTTAAATAGAGAATTGCTTTCGTTCAGGAGGAAAAAGGAAAACCTCATTCTTTGTTTCTCGGACGGTTCTAGCTCGGTTACCAACCTGTTGATCGCAGCAGATGGTATCCGCTCAGTCGTAAGGCAACAGCTTATACCTGATAGTAAGCCGAGATATGCAGGTTATACCTGTTGGCGTGCGGTTATTGAAAATCCGAACATCCCCTTAAATGAAATGGCATCTGTGGAAACCTGGACGGCTGCGGGAAGAGTTGGTATGTCTCCTTTGTCTCACAATCGTATTTATTGGTATTGCTGTATGAATGCGAAAGAAAACGATTCTTGCATGAGAGAAATGAAGCCCAAAGATTTGGCAGACAGTTTTTTAAACGCGCATACTCCAATAGCTGAAATTATTCGCAGTACAGCTCCGGAACAACTTATTTGGAGTGATGTATTTGATATTAAGCCGCTTCAGCATTTCGTCTACGAGGATAATATCGTTCTTGTGGGGGACGCAGCACATGCCACAACGCCTAATATGGGGCAGGGCGCCTGTCAGGCGATTGAGGACGCGGTGGTTTTAGCCCAGTGTCTTGCCACGCAAAGCGACCTCGCCACAGCACTTAAGCAATATGAAAAACGAAGAGTTAAAAGAACTAAACGCATCATATGGCAATCGAGGCTACTTGGCTGGATGGCGCATTGGGAAAGCCCATTTTGGTGTAGGTTTCGTAATGGTATATTACGGTCTGTGCCTAAGATTGTTACAAAAAAGCAGATTGCCTGGTTATTCAAAGTTGATTTCTAAAAAGCGCTTGACAAAATTATTACAACGCTTTCCTCTTAACTCAAATGTCAGCTTTTAGCTGAGCGGATGCGATCGCTTGCATTTTGTCTAATATCTTAAATCGCATAAATGTATTTTAGAATGGTTATAATTGCAAACATAAGCGCTCATTTTTACTTTTACAATACGGACGATTTACCATGAAAGAAAATAAGTATGATGATCCTAACTTCTTTGCGAGCTACGGTTTGATGCCACGTTCTACAGCCGGTCTTGAAGCTGCGGGTGAGTGGCCTGCTTTCCGAGCCTTGTTGCCGGATTTGGCTGACAAAACTGTGCTAGACTTAGGTTGTGGTTATGGATGGCACTGCCGCTATGCAATGGAACAGAAAGCGAAGCGGGTCACCGGAATAGATCTGTCTAAGAAAATGCTGGAAAAAGCGAAAGAACTGACGCAAGATCAGAATATCCAATACGAGTGCGTAGCCATTGAGGACATAACATTTAGCGAGGCTACCTTTGATGTCGTCATTAGTTCGCTCGCACTTCATTATGTGAGCGATTTTCAACAGGTTTGCGAGCATGTTTATCATTGTTTAGTACCTAGCGGTACTTTTGTTTTCTCTGTCGAACATCCTGTTTTTACTGCCATGGCTTCTCAAGATTGGTTTTACGATGAGCAGAAAAATCGGATGCACTGGCCCATCGATCATTACTTTAGTGAAGGGCTCAGGAAGACTAGGTTTTTAAATGAAGATGTTATAAAATACCATCGGACTGTTGAGACCTATTTATCAAATTTATTGGATGCTGGTTTTACAATTAATAGACTTTGCGAACCAAAACCATCAGTATCCGTGTTAAAAAATTATCCAGATATGGTTCACGAATTGAGGCGTCCGATTTTTCTTTTATTTTCGGTGTCTAAATAAAAATGCCTTAAGTTTTTACAATGGTTGAAATAGGGAGATGAAACATTATAAAGTTGTTGCGGCGGTCATAGAGCATAAAGGAGCTATTCTTTGCACGCAAAAAGGTGAACACAATTACCCTTATCTAAGCTATAAATATGAATTTCCCGGTGGAAAAGTAGAGCGCGGTGAGCGGGACGAAGATGCGCTGATTAGAGAAATAGATGAGGAGTTGGCATTATGTATTACGGTAAATAGAAAAATAGCTGTTGTTAATCATCAATATCCCGATTTTATGATCACACTAACTGCTTTTCACTGTAATTCAACTTCACGTGAGGTTACATTGGTGGAACACCTGCATGCAATATGGTTACCAAAAGAAAAACTAAAGACGTTAGCTTGGGCGGCTGCTGATCAGCCCATCTTGCAATATTTGTAGTGTCATTGGTACTATTTTCTTCAGCATTATAATTTTTTTATTTCAATTTATGAAAAATGTATCTTTTTAATAAATTAGCTGCCGCATTTCAAATCTGACTCATTTGGCAAGCTCGGCTAAATGGTTGGTCTAGCTCGGAGCCCACGATTTGAAAGCCTAACCACTTTGTACTGTTAGTGTTAAAAATTATAAATTTTTTTTTATGTTAGCGCGTGCAAAACGATTGTATTCATTTTTTACCATTTTATTTTTCCTGTTGGGGCTATTGCCTTATAGTTTTTATGAAAATTGCCTGGCCCAAGGTCTTTCATTGTATACGCCGTATCCGAAAATTTCAGTACCACCCGGAGAATCGATCGATTATTCGATTGATTTAATTAACAACAGCAATGCAATAAAAACCAGTGATATTTCAGTTGTCGGCTTGCCAAAAGATTGGAGCTATGAACTGAAATCCGGCAATTGGGATGTGGCGCAACTTTCTGTTCTTCCGAAGGAAAAGAAAAGCTTTAACTTAAAGGTTAATGTTCCGGTGAAGGTTAACAAAGGCGCTTTCCAATTTCGGGTGCAAGCTAAAGGATATGCTTCTTTGCCATTGACTGTGCTGGTATCGGAGCAGGGAGGCTATAAGACCGGGTTTTCGTCTGATCAAAGAAATATGGAGGGGGCAGCCAATTCAATGTTTACCTTTAATGCGACCTTAAGAAATCAAACCGCAGATAATCAAGTTTATGCCTTAACGGCGCAAGCACTTCCGGGATGGAATGTGTCCTTTAAGGCGAATGGCAAACAGGTTTCTTCGGTAGATATGGTAGCTAACCAAACCCAAAACATTACGGTTGAAATAGATCCGCCTGATGAAACGAAGGCAGGTTCCTACAAAGTGCCTGTTTTGGCGACTACAGCGAATACATCAGCTAATTTGGAATTCGAAGTAGTGATCAAGGGATCTTATAAAATGGAACTGACCACACCGACCGGCTTACTAAGCACCGATGTTACAGCCGGTGAAAGTAAAAGGGTGCAGCTCGCACTAAAAAACAGCGGTTCGGCTGATTTAAAAAATGTCGAAATGAAGTTTTCTGCTCCGGCAAACTGGGATGTCGTTTTCGAACCCGCAAAAATTCCTTTGCTAAGACCTGGGGCAACCGTAGACGTCTTCGCAACGATTAAAGCGGATAAGAAGGCCATTGCGGGTGATTATGTGACGGAATTGGAAGCAAAAACACCGGAGATATCTTCGAAAGCCTCGTTTCGTATATCCGTCGAAACTTCTTTACTGTGGGGATGGTTGGGCATTATGATCATTTTAGCGGCTATTGCTTGTGTATATTACCTAATTCGTAAGTACGGAAGGAGATAGGCGGTGGAAGAAGTTATCGAATTAAAAGGTGTTACAAAATGTTACGGTTCATTGAAGGCCGTTGATAACTTGGATCTCGCGGTTCGAAAGGGAGAAATATATGGCCTTTTAGGACCAAATGGTGCCGGTAAGTCGACGACAATTTTAATGATGCTGGGACTGACTGAGCCAAAGACAGGAACGATTAAAGTTTGCAATATCGATTCCACTGTCAATCCCATTGAAGTAAAAAGACGAGTCGGTTATCTACCGGATAATGTCGGGTTTTATGATAATCAAACCGGATTGGAGAATCTGATTTTCACCGCTAAACTTAATCGCGCAACGTGGACTGAAGCAAGAGACAGAGCTTTAGATCTGTTGAATCGAGTAGGGTTGATAGATGCGGCTAATAAAAAAGTTGGAACTTACTCTAGAGGAATGCGTCAGCGACTTGGCTTGGCAGATGTTTTGATTAAAAGACCGGAAGTAATTATTTTGGATGAACCGACACTCGGTATTGATCCGAGTGGTGTCAAAGCATTTTTAGACTTGATTGTTCAGTTAAGTAGAGAACAGGGACTTACTGTTTTGCTCTCATCTCATCACTTACATCAAGTACAACAGGTATGTGATCGGGTAGGGATCTTTGTTAATGGCAAATTGATTGCCAATGGCACTATACCCGAACTTTCAAAACAACTTTTTAGTAGCGAAGTGTTTACGGTAGAGGCAGGTATCGCTTGGCACGAGTTGGAAAAACCACATCAATTGATGAACGACCTGGGGAAGATCGATGGAATTAATAGCGTTAAGTATGAGCAAAATCGATTATTGATTGGGTGCTCAACGGATAAAACAGCTGCTATAGCACGTACAATTGTCCGTTCAGATATTGATCTGACACACTTGTATCAGCGACAATATGGTTTAGACGAAATTTATCAGCGTTATTTTGAAGGAGAACAGAAGTATGTATAAATTATTGAATTTGAACCTTATTTCTCCGAATCGGGAAGAGAGAAGACCTGCTCACCCTTTCAGAGTTTTGGTAGCCAAAGAGGTCAGTGACCATATTAGAAGTTGGCGCTTTATCATTTTACTTTCGCTTATTCTATTAACCTGTGTTAGTTCGTTATATACATCTATGAGCGGTATCAGTAAGGCTGTTGCTAAACCGGGTGACCCGGAAAGCGCCTTTCTGTTTTTAAAATTGTTCACACTTTCTGATGGATCTTTACCTCCCTTTCATGTATTTGTTGGTTTTTTGGGCCCTCTTTTGGGGATTAGTCTGGGTTTTGATGCCATTAATTCTGAACAGAATGCCGGCACTTTGAGTCGAGTTATGGCCCAGCCGATTCATCGCGATTATCTAATTAACGCGAAGTTTGCAGGGGCTTTGATCGTAATCAGTACACTTTTTTTTGCATTGGGTCTGGGAGTTATGGGCTTAGGGATCATTATTATTGGTATTCCGCCAACTCCTCAGGAACTCCTCAGAATCTTTCTTTTTCTTTTTCTCAGTATACTTTATGTGGCTTTTTGGCTAAATCTGGCCATATTTTTTTCCATACGATTTAGACAAGCTGCAACATCTGCATTGACCGCCATTGCCGTTTGGTTATTCTTCACTGTTTTTTATCAAATAATTATTAGTCTTATCGCTAAGGCAATTATACCTACCGCGGCAGCCGACACTTATCAAAGCCTAAGCTATCAAAAGCTGATCAGCGATTTACTGCGCATAGTACCTAGCCAACTCTACAGCGATGCAACAACGACGCTTTTGATGCCTTCTGTTCGGAGTTTGGGTCCATTAACAATGGAACAGGTTTACGGTGCAATACCAAGTCCCTTGCCGATCGGTGAAAGCCTCGCCATTGTGTGGCCACAACTTACCGGTTTAGTAGCTGTCACTATATTATGTTTTGCAGGTTCCTATTATTTATTTATGAGAAGGGAAATAAGATCGCGCTAATGCCAAATAGAGAAAATGAATACCCTTGTATTATTTCTTCTCAAGGTTGAATTTTAAAGCTTGTATGCTTTTATGGCGCTTTTTATTTGCTCTTCCTCTGTTGTGCCAGGATATAGGATGTAGCTGGGAGCGAATATCGGCTTAGTCTTTTCTATTTGGACAGAGATAATATTGTTTATTGGGAACTTTCCTTTGGTCATTTGAGTTAAGGGTTGCAGCAACAAATTAAAATGTAGATGACCTGAATCAATAATTGTGGCCTTTCCCTTTAATTGCCATCCCTTCTGTATCAAAATGTCAATAAAGCTGATGCAGACATTATCGTTTTCCATAATGTTTTTAATAGATTGGGGAGATGCAATATCAGCAATTAGCAGGTTTTGCCCATAATGAGTAAAGATCTCTTTCGGGGAAACATTAGGAACTCCTTCTCGTGAAGCCGTGGCAAGCCAACATAGGACGCTTTTATCAATATAGCGTTTTATTTCATCTGTAAGCATACGGTAAAGCTAACTATTTTTAACAATAAAGAGACCAACTAACGTTATAACAACTAAATACGACATGTGATATTGCTCTTGTCAGGCACGTTCAAACGCCGTTTTCCTTCCAACAGGGTGGCTTTCGTTGCTGCTTTTTCCAAATTGTTTATATCGAAAATAAGAAATGAAGGCAATCGCAAAAATTGATGTTACCGTGATGTATACCCACGATGGGATGGGAACGGGATCTCCTTTTGCATACGAATGTAAGCCCGAAAGGTAATAGTTAACCCCAAAATAGGTCATGATCACGCTCGAAAAGCTTAGCAAAGAGAGCAAATTAAACAAAAATTTACTTTTCAATCCAGGAATTAAACGAACATGCAAAACAAAAGCATATAATATAATGGAAATAAAAGCCCAAGTTTCCTTCGGGTCCCAGCTCCAATAGCGGCCCCAACTTTCATTTGCCCATATGCCGCCCAGGAATGTGCCTATAGTTAATAAGAACAGTCCGACAGTGAGGGACATTTCGTTTACAATTGTTAGTTCATTTAGAGATGCACTGACCTTCAAAGCTATTTTTTTGTTTTTTATAATATGCAAAATGAGCGTCACAAGACCAATTAGCGCGCTTAGGCCGAAAAATCCATAACTGGAAGTAATGATAGCGACATGTATCATTAGCCAATAGGATTTTAGAACGGGTACTAATGGTGTAATCTGAGGATTCATCTGTGAACCGCCGTGTGCAAAGCCCATTAATATCACAGCTATAAGACATCCCGCTGCCGGGATAAAGGCATTACTATTGCGATATAAGATAAGGCCGGAAAGTATCCCAATCCAACTAATAAACATAACCGCCTCGTAGCCATTACTCCAGGGCTCATGACCGGAGATGTACCATCGGATGCCTAGACCAAGTGCCTGTAAACTGGCCGCAATTGTTACAACGACGAGTAGAAAAGAAATTAATCGACTCACAAATCTGGCCTCCGAGAAAAGCTTAACAAAGGCTAACGCAAGAATTAGACTTCCCAATAAGGCGTAAGCAATCATAAGCTTAAAGAAGATATTCCATGAATTGTATCGGATTTCCCAGTTAATTTTTGCTTCCGATGGAATAATTTCTTTGCCTATTTCTTTTTGCAACGACTTTAATTTTTCTAACTGTTGATCGGCTTGCTGCCAATTTTGTGTGGTTTGTGCATAGATGACTTCTTTAAGATAGGCGGCGAAAGGATTTTTAACATCGGTATTATGATTTGCATGTTCACTACCCCAAGCAACCCAAGTATTGTTTGGATCATTCGGGATAGGTAACACCCGTAGATATTGCCCACTGATCAGATACTGCATAACCTGTAATTTATCATTCAGTTCAATAAGCTCTTTGTCATAGCTGTTTTGATCAGCAGGCTTTTTCGCGAATGCTTGTTGGTATTCATCTTCTAGAATGAAGGTCGCTTTATTATCCTTGAGCGTGATTAAGTTAAGTAGCGATGTATACCCCTTAGGGTCCGCTTTTACACGATTTAACAGCTCCGGCCCACCTTTTGCATTTACTTTAATTAACGGGACTTGTGCCCAATCAAAAGGTTGTGTTGATACAGACAAAAGGAATTGATTGGCATCTAATTCGTAAAACTGATCTTTGTGATGAAGTTTCCGCAAGATTTCCAGTGCCAAGGTATTGATGGGTTCTATTCTTCCGTCAAAATTTTGTACTAGAAGGCTTCCGAAATTAGCTGCATGTGATTTGCTTAGTTTTACTGACGCTGCGAATTGAGCAGGGTCTTGTATTTTGCTAGGTACAGGCATTGAAAGATCGGGCCGGTTTTCTGATTGGACAGCCGAATCATGCGTATGTACATGGTTATGCTGATGTTGATGCCCCTGTTCGTCGCTTTTCAATAGCTGATCTCCCCTGGACGGACCATGCATGTCTATTTCCTGTGCATAACTTGCGCCAAATGGCATAAACAAAAGGAGTAAAAGCGACGCCTTTTGCTTCGATAAAGCGCTTAACTGCTCATTTAGCTTAGAGAAGCGAGTTCCTTTCCAAAACAAAGTAACAAACATGGCTAGAAATAGAAATGTGTAACCTATATAGGTGGTGGTAGTGCCCCAAAAATCATGATTAACTGACAAAACGGTGCCTTTTTCGTCCGGGTCAAAACTTGATTGAAAGAAACGGTAACCTTGGTGATCCAACACATGGTTCATATAGATGGTATATGGTGTCTCTGACTGTTTTTCTACAATTGCTAAATCGGAGGAATAGGAGGCAGGACTATTACTTCCGGGGTATTTTTCCATTTTGAATTTGCGAAGTTTAAGTTCAAAGGGTGTGTAATATATTTTTGAGCCGTAGCCTATGGACACGGTTAGACCACCTATTTCTGACTGATGTTGAAAACTGGTGATACCTTTTCCTCCATAAAATGATACGGTATCGGTGGCATTATTGGTTGAGAGTTCCAGTTTAACCAGGTCAGCCTCGTTTTCATGCGTACGCTTATCGCCCTCAAAATGAATAATCTCACCTTTGGATGGTGCTTGAGGTATAACAAAAGTTAAACTTCCTAGCGTGTACAAACTACGAAGATGAAAAGGTTGTTTCCGTTCTGCTTGGAGTTCACCCTTTTCCTGTGACGCCATAATCATATAGCCACCACCTACCGGCGAATTGATAACTAGATTTCCAGCTTCTTCTTGAATGTTTACTGCCCCCGGTGTTTCCTTGTTATAACTGACTAGCATATTCTGGATCAGTTGTACACTACCCGAAGGGATATATTTGTTCTCTCTTTTACCTTCGATCAAGGTCACGAGATGTAGTATGTTCTTGCCTGTTGACGACGCTACCAGCGAATCTTGGGCTCTCGGTATGTAATCCAAGACACGCATTTTTAAACGTTGTCCCATAAAATCGTACTCTGCAGCATATTCCTTTTGAAAAGGCTTTAAGTAAAAGGGAACCTGACGAGATGTTAGAATGACCGGTACATCTTTATAGGCTAAGGCTTCTTCACCATTTGTAATTTGTACCTTAAAAAATGAAGCATCGGAAATAATTTCATTATTGGACTCCCCCTCACGGATATGCATAGAACCTTCAAAGCTGATATAACGGGTAATCGCTCCGCCGACGAAGATTAATATGAATGCCAGGTGGAAAACTAATAATGGCCACTTTTTCCGCTGGATTAATTGATAGCGTTTTATGTTTCCGATGAAATTAAGCACGAGTATGACCATAATCAACTCGAACCACCAACTGTTGTAAATGAGGGCTTTTGCCACAGGCGTGCCGTAATCATTTTCGACAAATGTAGCTACCGCCATCGAGAAAGCGTATAACAACAACATAAAACCCATGGTTCGGGTAGAGAAAAGTATCTTTCCGACGAAATTCATTAACAAATATTTATAGGTGAGTAGCAGACACTAAAAAATAATTCCTTATGGGGATTTGCGGCAAATATCTTGCTTTTTAGAGGGAGAAAAGTAAAACCAATATAATTTTTTTGTAAAAAAAGAATAGTGATTGGCCTAGAGCCATGGCTCGTTATAAATTTCTCCATAGTTGTTGGTTTCAATCAAGTTGATACCGATTCCTCGTAAAAATTGAATCTTACCAAGATTTCGGTCGTCCGGTTTTTCGTTTTTAGGAGCAATATACCAGGCCTTTTTTCTTCTGCCGGGAAATTTTCGGTAGTATTTTGCGCGTTCTATTAAAAGCCATCGGATGAAAATTTCATTTTCTTCCAACCCTAAACCGAAAATACATAACTGCTTATTAAAGAAGACTTGGAGCCATGTATTACCTCCACTCCAAATCTTTTGACTGTTATTGTTAAAGAGACTGCCTGTGCGACTTTTATAGATGTAATTTCTTGCTTTTTCAATGGATCCCATATAATGAGAAAGACCTAGACGAATGCTTCTATGGTAGCTGACAAGTCCATTAATAAACCATATTCCGAAACCTTTCAACGGATCTTTTAACTCGTGATCCGAGAAATAGGTTGACCAAGGATAAAAGTCAGTGAAAGACGTCGTTTTAAAACGGTATTGCTGCATGAAGGGCAGTGAAGATAATGTAAGATCAAAATTGGTGGTAAGAATAGGTGCTTCATGCTGCCTGGCCCACTGTACGAATGAAACATGATGATCGAACGGCTGCCAACCGCTCAGTAGACGACTTACTTCTTTCTGAATTTGAAATGGGCTGTTAGCGGTTTCTATGCTAGCTAAGTCTAGCAAATCATAAAATTCGGTGGTTGTAATGCCTTTCGGGACGAAGTTAAAGACGTCTGGAGAAAACTTATGCCATAGCTTAAGAAGTAATTCCTCCCAAGATAACGCTTTTGGATTGTTAGGATATCGATTGATGCCGTTGCCGATTACAAAGGCGATATCTTGTTCCTGTCGGATTAACTCCCTGAATTTCATCGTATATACTCAATGATGAGCGGAATATTTAGAGGGCAAGCTACAAAAAATATAACAAAAAGTGGATAGCAAACTAATGTTTAGCAAGTTGTATGCGCGTATTAATACTATAGGTCGCCAATAAAATCAACCCGATCCTGAAAAAACTCGATGAAAATGCCTTCGTTGTAATAATAGTAGGATACAATAAATACATCCCCATTGTAATATGAATCCCGATCGTCGGGTGGTCCCCAATATCGCTCAACCATATCTATTCGGTGCCCTACCTGGGGCCAATAGTTTTCAGGATTGTAATTATCTTTTTCGCAACTGAAAAAGGTGAAACTAATAACTATCAATAATAGGATCGCCAGACTAGCTCGTATAATGGAGTGAAATAAAAAAGCTCTGCTCTGCATAGAAATCAAAATTTGGTAACGCGCGGACAAATGTATAATTTTATCTTCCATTTTTCGATCGATATTGACTTTGGGTGAAGAACAATAAGCAATTACCAAAATATTTTTATCTGCAAGACGACGTGCAGTGGGTTGCGCAGCAACTCTTGGGAAAGGTTATCTACACTAATATTAATGGCCTTGTAACCGGTGGGATTATCGTAGAGACAGAAGCCTATAATGGTATAACAGATAAGGCCTCCCATGCTTATGGCAGACGTTTTACCGAAAGAACAAAAGTAATGTATGGGGAGGGAGGGGTATCGTATGTATATCTTTGTTATGGGATCCATTATCTCTTTAATGTTGTAACCGGTCCAATCGATGTTCCACAAGCTGTTTTAGTGAGAGGTATTGAGCCAATTGTGGGGCTCGATTATATGTTAAAGAGACGTAATATGGAGGTACTGACTCCACGGCTTTCTGCAGGCCCGGGAACGCTGACGCAAGCTTTAGGCATTGCAGGAAATTTCAACGGAAAAAGCTTATCCGGTGACGATATTTGGATAGAGGACGTGGGGATCTCGTTGGATGAGCAAGATATTGTTGTTTCGACAAGGATTGGTGTAGAATATGCAAAGGAAGATGCTTTATTGCCCTGGCGCTATTATATAAAGGGAAATCGTTTTGTAAGTCGAAAGTGAAAACATAGCAAGCCTGCTATGTTAATTGTTCAAATATTCCCAAGCGCTGTAGTAAGCATGTTCTTTTTCTGAATAGGTAATTAAATCGGCATAGAAAGGTAGCTTTGATAGGGTAAGGCTATCACCTACCATCACTAATTTCTTTTTTGCCCTTGTCATCGCGACATTCATGCGCCTAATATCGCTTAAGAAACCAATTTTTCTTTCTTGGTTACTTCGTGTAAGGCTGATAATAACAATGTCTCTTTCTTGACCTTGAAAGCCGTCGATGGTATTGATCGTAACTTTATCTTTATATATAGAAAGAGATCTGGCTTCCAATAACGCTTTGAGCTTATCGACTTGCGAAGCATAGGGAGAAATAATAGCGATACGAGGATAATTTTCGGGTGAATAATGTTGGCTAAGCGATGTACTCAACATTGAAAGGTAATGTAAAACAAAGGAAGCTTCTTCTAAATTGTATATGCTACCTTCATCGTCTCTTTCATCAAACCCACAGCCCACCGTATCGATAAATTGCAAGGGCTGATCATTAGGAAACAACAGGGTATTTGCAACGGAACTGTGTGCAATTAGCGAGCTTTGGTAAAATTTTTGGGAGGAAAAGGACATGATGGATGTATGCATTCGATACTGTTCCTGAAGCATAACACCTGATTGCGGATATAAATGAATGCATTTTTCCAGTAATGTTTCCTTAAGTCCCTGATTAGCGGCAGAAACGGATTTGATCGTTGGAGGCAACTGCTGATGATCGCCTGCTAATATTAATTTCTTTGCTTTTAATATGGGAATCCAACATGCGGGTTCTAGAGCCTGTGCGGCTTCATCGATTATGACTGCCTCAAAGCAAATGTTTTTTATTGAGTAATGGCCGGCTCCCACCAATGTTGCTGTAATTACCTGCGCATTTTTGATGACAGACTCTGTGGCATACTGCTCTAAAGCATCGGCTTCCTTTATAAGCTTTGCTGCTTCGGCAAATAATGTTTGTCGCTGGATTCGCTCTTCTTTGCCAAAGTTACGTTTATACTTTCGTGCCATTTCACGAAATTGATTTGCTCGCTTTCTGATTTTTTTTACTTCTTTTATTGACGAAGTTTGGCTGATCTGCTCATCTAATGTCGCATGTAGTAACTCAGGTGTTACACGAGAGGGGCTTCCGATTCGTGTAACATTGATTTGTGCTTTGAGAAGTTGATCTGTAAGAAGATCTACTGCAGTGTTGCTCGGTGCAACCACCAGTAACTGACAGTTTCTTTCTTTCAGTAAAACCTTGCAAGCTTCGATGATGGTTGTAGTTTTGCCGGTGCCCGGGGGACCATGAATGATGGCTATATCATTCGCAGATCGAATTTTTTCGATGGCTAGCTGCTGATTGGCATTCAACCTATCTAATGAAATAGGGGTAGCAGAAGAAAAGAATACAGGTTGCCTTTCTCCTATTAACACTTGAATAAGAGGATTTTTATTTGATTTCGAAGCTTCTAGCAGCGCATTTTGCATTTGCTTATAGCTATACTCATCAAATAATAAATCGATGCCAAGTTTACCATTGTGAATCCAGTCGGGAAGCTCATCAAGATGCAGCATAACTTTCATTTTGTTTTCAACAAGGTAGGACACTTGTCCCACAATGCGGTGATTAACCGAATCAAGATTAGAGAAAAGAGCAACTGACGCCCCGGATTTAAAATGATGTATTGTTTCTTGATCGTTTGAACGTTCAATTTCCAGAGCGATGTAGTCGCCTCTTTCGATAGTTATTTTTTTTATATGTATAGGAAACCAGGTGTTCCCATTTTTTTTTCGCTGTGTAATGGACAGGGTAGTTAGCGAGGTTTGAAAGGAATTCCTATCTTCTATTTGTTCTAATTTTAATAACGCTAACAAATTGCCAAAATAATCCATGCGGCAAAGATAAGAAGCATTTTAATTAAATTTTTTTTGTTATAAGGACGGGATGGCTGCGTAGTTAAGTATGCATAAGTAATAAAATAGGTAGATTAGTGTTGCCTGTGTGTGGGAGGAAAAAAAAACGGTTTGATTTCCAGTTTGTTGTAAAAAAAAGCTATTGTCCGGGGCGCGAAACATTTGGGGGAACGGGGGAAATTCGTACCTTTGCCATCCCGTTCGGGAGGCGGGCACTCCGCAAACGAAGGGATGCGGTTGTTTTTTGAGGTACGGAGGTGAACGGCAGGGAGGAGGAAAAATATTTTAAAAAAATATTTTGGAGAAAAGAAAAAAGCTGTTACCTTTGCACTCCCAATCGGGAGAGAGGGGACGACGGAACGGGCGCGATGCCCGGGAAGGTGAAAGAAAAAAGCAGGAAGTA
>NZ_LR027853.1 GCF_900607235.1 Olivibacter jilunii
GAATAGACTGCATATATTATGTGGAGAGCCGTATACAGCGAGAGTTGTACGTACGGTTCGGGGGAGAGTTCAGGGAAACCTACCGATAGTAATATCGATAAGGCGTCAGGAGCTTATCCCACGCTATTTCCAGAACGTACGGAATTACAGGGACGGGGAAGCGAAGTTGCAGAGCATCGTATTGGGTGGTACTGCTCAACTCAAGTCACAGAAAGCATTTGAACTATGCTCCGCCTTTGCGGTTGAGGGTGCGGAAATCCTGAACTTCAATTGATTATGAACAGATGGCTGTTTGTACAGGCAGCCGTCTTTAAAATTCCAATATGGATAGCACGGCAAAGTTTAACGGGCACGCTAAAAGCGTGCGGATCAAGACCATTGAGGGGCATTTAACCGTAACGGAAATACGGGCAATAAAAGCGATGCTATCTGAACAGGTTTTGAGAGCTAAGGTGAGCAGAAAGACTTACTCAATTACCGAAAAAAACGGCCTGTATTCGGTATTAATTCAGGAAGCGGACCAAAGTTTGGTATACGGAAAAATAGCGGCTCACCGAGCAACATTTAGCATAAGATGAATAACCACATGGCCACCGCCGTAATCGGTGGTAGGCTTTAATCGAATCATTTAACAGAAATATCATGTCAGAAATGAAAGAAAGAGAAGGATATCGTTCCAAGAATTTTGGACACCTCGGAGTTTACTTTTTGTCGACAGGTCCCGACCCGTCAGGTCCAATGCCGGGGGAGCGGGTGATTATTGTCATTTACAACAGTAAAAATGAAATCGTAAGGAGACTGGAACAGGTGCAGGGGAACTGCGTGGATGAGGGGTGGATAGACTTTTTTGAGAGTGCCAAGTGTAGGCCGTCCGTGTACCAGTACCATATCGTTGACATTGACCAAAATGGTAATCGGGAAATACTCGCATCGCATACAAATCCCGCTGATGCGCGGGCGTGGCTGGACGGGAACTTTCCAAAATGGTCTGAAAAGCACGGAGTACGGGAAGATTAAATGATCATAGGCAACCTTCCGAACGGATGGTTGCCATCCGAAAAAGCAGGGATGGAGTTTGAAATCAAATGAAAAAGGAGCAGGATATGAAAGCATTGGAAGAATTGAACAGTACGGAAAAGGGACGGCTATTGATGCAGCTTTTCCCGTCCCACCTGACAGCACTGGTGGACTATATCGGTACAACCTGTAAGGAACTGCGGGAGCAGGAAGCACAGTTGCGGAAGGAATGGAACAGCCGTAGTATCGTCACGGCAGACTACTGGTTTGACCTTGTGGGACAGGCCGAGAAGCTTATCGATGACCTGCACTTCACATTGGAGCGGAACCCGAAGGTTTTTGCAGACCAGTTTTTCTATAGCCACTTGGCGGTATTTACCATCGACTGTATTTGCAGCTATGCCGAAACGGTCGGAACAGAGAACAGATTCAGGAAGGCCGTGGAACTGCTTTTTTGAGCAGACAACTGACAAAACAGGAAGATCATGAAAAAGATAACACTCACCCTGTACACCTTCGGGGAACTGGAACCGATGGTACAGGAAAAGGTCATAGAAGATAACCGGTATATCAATACGGGGGATAACTTTTGGTGGCAGGATAGCGTGGAGTATTTTGTCCTGCTTTCCAATACGATTGGCGTACAGGCCGAGCCTGACAAAATATGGTTCAGCGGTTTTTATTCGCAGGGCGACGGAACTGCTTTTGAAGCAGCGATTGATATCATGGCATTGGTGGATGGTGTGCGCTCGGAGCGTTGGAAAGAAACGTTCCCTTGTTTGGAATTGCCTTTTGAGGCGCCCGAGATGGACAGACGGGTACTGGACTTATTGCGCAACGGTCGGGTAGATTTCAGGGCGGGAACAAAGGCGACACGCAACTCAAATGCCATTTCACTCCGTAGCATATACAGCTTGTCAAGCGATATGCACAGGGAGCATGTCAACATATCAAAGGAGCTTGAAAAACTCGAAGCTTGGATTGACCATGCGGTGCACGTGCTTAACGGTCACTTCTTTAAGGTACTGACATCAAATTTCGAAACAGAGATACGTGATGAAGCCGTAAAGGATACACTTATTGAACACGGATACCTGTTCACGGCAGATGGCAGAATGGCGGAATTTTTAACAAAACTATCGGAAATGGAAACAATTGAAATTACGGATATGGGCGGGAACCGTATAGCGGTGGACGATCTTGAAGCAAGTATCAAACAGGCAGCGCTTTTCATGGGCTATGCGCACAAGGAGAAGGGGTGGGAAGAAATGGACAGGGAGCGGGCAACCTACTGGAAAGATATACACGAAAAACTAATGAAATTAAAGGAGGAAGGAAATGGTTAAGAGCAGAAAAAGGAAAGGTAAATATCTTTTGAAATGGCACAGCGGGGTTATCACATATGCCAAGCTAATGGGCGTCAATTCGGAAAGGGTAAGGGTGGCGATGGAAGCAGGGGAGATTGTAGCCGACCTTATAGGAGTTGAGCAGGAGAAAATGATAGACTTAAGGAAATATGGAGACTTCGTTTTTTGGCAGGAAGCGCAAGATAAAGAAATGCCGAAAGATGGTAAAAAGGAAGAGAGGACAAAATGAACAATGTTCAGCTATATGGCGCTTTCTGTACCGCGATGGGCGGATTGTTTTGGCTGCTGGTGCAGCGGAGGCGTTTTTATCGTAGGGGATTGGGAGGCTTGCAGCACTTCCGAAACTTTTGGACAGGGCTAATCGTCAGCGTAATGGAATGGGCAGTTGCGGTTGTGTCAATCTTAGCGCTACTGCTCGGGGCGTTCCTGCTTATTCTGGGAGCGCTCTATGGAAATTAATCGGAATTTAAAATTGGAACTGATGGAAACAAATTTTTTCAAGAACCTTGCCGATATAGGCGTGCAGGGAAATATGGTGCTAATGGTCAGGCAATTGGAGAACAGCGAATTACTGGTGCTGCTCCACCTGACGGGCAATAATGTAAAAGATGCAGTGGTGAAAACCATCCAGCCCCTGAAACTCAGTGGAACCGCTGAAGAACTGGACAGTCGTTTCTTTGAGACGGTAACGGCTCCTGTGAAGAAAGTGTCGGGATTCTTGGCGGAGGTGGAGGCACAGGAAAAAAGCCTTGCTGAAGCGAGGAAGAAATGGGATGGGCAGAAAAAGAAGGCTAAGCCTACAGCTCAGGCAGAGGAAACGGAGAAGAACGAAGAAAAGGAAAAGGCTTTTTCCGAAGCAATGCAACGTGTAACAGAACTGGAACGGGCAATGGATTACAGCGCAGCGATAGGTGAACTGCCCGACGCAGCGGAATATCCCGATAAACGGCAGGAGATCGCTACCAAGCGGAAGGAACTGGAACAGAAAGAGAAATTGGGAGCTACACTTTTTTAATGTTAACCTCAAAATCAACAAACTATGTTATTGGTCAATGAATTGGAAAGAAAGTTCCTGTTCTCTGAGAACGGACAGGAAATCAAACTGGCAGACCCTGCCACCGAATTACAGCCCGAGGATGTGCGCGATTTTTATTCCGCTCTTTATCCCATCCTGACGACAGCGAAAATCGAAGGGCCCGTTATTAAAGATGATGAAGTGCAGTATGTTTTTCGCACGAAGATGGGAACAAAGGGATAAGGAAATGAAAACAGTAAATAAACGCAGGATTGTAAACGAACAGACATGCAAGCAATGGGAAACATATCAGCGCGTGGGCGCATTTGTCAGGAACCTTGGCAGGGCAAAGGACGCATCGGAAATACATCGGGACAACAGGAGGAGCGCACCGCTCAGCTTATTGGAAATGCTTTTCTGAAGCACCGCTTTAGTGCAGAACATCTCTGTCCGCATAGGGAACTGATGGCATGGCGTAAAGTGGAGCGGGAGTACTTCCGCTCACTTGCCAACTTATGCGCTTTTTACGGAATTGATGAACCTGATGTAACAGAGATTCCCTATCCGCAGAATATTGTGCATTCCCTTCAGCAGGTCAGCGCTGGACTGAATGCATGCAGCGGGGAGCTGGAATTGTTGCTGCTGCAAAAAGACAACGGACGTACGGTACTGGCAACGGCAAAGTGCTACGCGACTGGCAATAAGATTTTTTACCTCCCCGTTACTACACTGCATCGTCTATGGAAAGGTAGAGAGCGTATCAAAACCGTCAGGCTGGCGATGTCATTGTGTGCCTATATCTATCAGGTGCTGGACATTCCCTTCTATGCGGACGAATCCAGTTACCTATGGGGAACCTATCAAACACTGCAAGAATGGTTTATGCAGGGGGAAGATGAATGGACAGATGAAGAGGCGCACGAGGAACTGATGGGCGAACTGCTGTTTATCCAATCGGCAGGGGAGCAGGTGCTCGCTGAAATAAGCAAAAAACAACACCTTGAACGGCTGGAAATAAGAACGGCTGCCTATATCCCCCATAACGAAAATGAGAGACGGCTCCGTTCGGTCTGCTATCAGGCATGCTCGTTAAAGCGTGATTTTCCCGAACGATCTCTCATGGCCTCTATGTCTGCCGATATGTCGGAAGACCCATCCGAGAATCACCTTTATGCAGAGATGTTTATCGGTTTCTACTGGGGCGGTGAAAGTGACGTGCTGGACGAACACCTCATGAATTACCTGAATGACCACTTTTGCGAATGCAGTTCAGGGGATGAAGCGAGAGCTTTTCAGTTTTTTAACAGAAAACCAAAGAAAGAGTGTCACGACCTTTCCTTTGAAAAACGGGCATTTGAACTTTTGGACAGCGCAGCTTATACGCTTTTCAGAATTTAACGGAAGAAAGGAGAAAATAATGAAAAATATAAGCAGAATACTGGAAGATAGCTACAGACCTGTTAAGGCTTTGGTTATCTTCTCAAAAGGAAGAAAGTGGGAAGAGGAGACGTACGTGGAAAGCTATGATATGGACGAACAGGGTATGCCCATCAATGCGCACCCCTTGTCTGAAAAGGAATGCGCGAAAATGGCCTATGCGCTGAGTACGGACAACAGGGGACGTTCGTGTCTGACAGCAAAAGGGTTGCTTCCAAAAAATATCCTGCACCTTTCGATGACAGGTTCGGAAGGAGGGAGCGTTGTATGGTTTACCCCTGCCCAATGCCGATCGCTCTATTTTCGGAGAGCGGAAATTCCCGATGGAGTGGCCAGCGTACCACCCCTTGTCTGGAAGGCGACAACGGAAACGCTCTACCTGTGGGCGCTTAAAAGTACAGCAAAGCTGACGGAGGACACTGCTCTCTATAAAGCTCCTTTCCTCAATATCTATGCAGGTGGTAATGTATGTATGGGAAACGTAGATATCGTAGCGGGGAAGATGGGAAGCTTGGAGGAGTTTATCACTTTTTGGGAACAGGCATTTTGGAACAGTGCCTTCAGCCATACGATAGACACAAATATCGTAAAAGATGAGGATGCGGAACTGTTTTGGAGGCAGCTGATCGGGACGGAAAAAAAATTTCCAGTGAACAGGCTTGTCCGATTGGGAAGGAATTTAAAATCGATACTGAAATGAAGAAGATAAAAAAATATGCACATTTCTGTGCTCCCTACCTGCTTGACCCGACTAATCCTGTTACGGTCAATCTAATTGGGGCGGGAGGGACAGGAAGCAGCATGCTCACGGCACTGGCAAGGATAGACTTTGCCCTGTGCAGCTTGGGACATGCGGGACTTGACGTGAATGTCATCGACCCCGATACGATAGAGCGGGCAAATGCTGGGCGTCTGCTGTTTACCGAAGAGGAAGTAGGACTGCCAAAGGCGGTGGCCTTTGTGAACAGGGTGAACCGAACCTTCGGTACCTACTGGAAAGCGTTCGACCAACCGTTTTCCGAAGATATTCCGATGGCTAATATTTTCATTTCCTGTGTAGACAGTGTGGATGTGCGTTTTCAGGTTGCGGATCGTTTAAAGCAATTTAGAGAGAAGAGGCAGATGTATCGGGATACCCCTTACTATTGGATGGATTTCGGCAATAATAGAGACTGTGGTCAGGTGCTGCTTTCCACGGTCACTGCTACCAAACAGCCTAAATCAAAAAAGTTTATCCCTGTAGCGCATCTACCCTTTGTGACAGATGAATACGGCAGCGATCTGCTGAGCGCAGAAGCGGGGGATGATACGCCAAGTTGCAGCTTGGCCGAGGCACTGGAAAAGCAGGAGCTTTTTATTAATTCAACCGTCGCCTCTAACGGGGCTGCACTTTTGTGGCAGCTTTTCCGACAAGGCATGCTGACCAATAGGGGGGTCTTCATAAACTTGGAGGACTTCCGCATGCAGTCGATTAAGGTCAGTTCTGCGATAAAGGCCGACGTTGAAAAAATAGCTTCGTAACCAGTCGACCGTCGGAAATCGTTCGGCGGCTGGCATTTTTCCCTTGCCAGGGATAAAATGCCAGCCGTTCAGAAAGCGGCGTGGGCGGAATGCCCACGTTAATCGGTTTTCCGTTGGATGAATTTAAGATGATATTGTTTTACCCAAAAATTTGTTGAAATGAAACTTGAGATTAAAATCGAGAAATATGTCAAACTGCGAATCATCAAATATGCCTGCCGAGAAGATGGGAGTACCGATTACCATGAAGGGAAAGAGTATTTGAAAGAATATGATCTTCCGCGGGAGCTTTATGAGCGTAAACAGTGGGTGATGCGCTGGCGCGCGGCATGGTTCCAGTGCAGGTATCCCCGAAATGAAATCTGTAGGCAGATTAGCTTTTATGATCTTAAGAGCGGGGTGGATCTGGAATTAGAGCCGGTTCTCAACAGACTGGTTTCAGTCAAAAGAATGGTTACCAAATTGCGCAACGCGATAGCCGAATATGAAGCTGAGCGGGCAACGGAACTGATATGGGAAAAGGAATATGATTCCCTTTATCAGAAAGCACTTTCCAAACTAGAACGCTATGTCACGCAGCGGGACAGGCTTCAGCTGGAAGCAGACAATCTCAAAGTCCGTATTGGTTATGCAAAAAGAAAGGCAGGTTAATGTGATGATCTGTGTTATCCTTATCAATAAGAATGTTCCTTTCAAAGTCTAACTGATATTGAATCCCTTCAATTTCAATCACCCTGCTTTCAGGTATTTCAAATTTATATATTTATTTTAAATTTTCCTTCCCTTTCGCCGTTCCCTTTTCTCTGTTTTTGCAGCGATATTTTTCTGCTTTTGCTTCGGGGGAATCTTAATATCGTAGAATTTCCAGGGCACAACCTTTGCCACGTGGTTCATTGATAGATCATAACCTATAAGACCAGAACGAGGGTCTCTGCCATAAGCCAGTCCGGATCCTATAGGGTCGATTGACTCCAGATTAGGTACCTCTAGTATGACTCGGTCTTCCGTTCGGTCTATGCTGCCATCGTAAAGAGGATTTACGGCTTTCCGTTCACTGATGTTGTAAAAAAGATGATAGACCTCCATATCTTCATAATAGAGATCGTAGTGGAAAATATCCAGGCGAATCTCTTCTCCGGTTCCATCTTTAGGCCGGAGGGTGTTTTCTTTGACGTCTATCTCATATATGTGACCGACCAGATCAATGGTAACGGGCTCTCCATTCATTCTTCTATTAAAAACGTCCTGATTAACCATTATCTCAAAGTCTGTTTTAATCGCTATATCCCGAAGTGTACATTTGTATTTCCGGCACATGCCATCAGGGTCCAGAACTCCAATACGCGGTATTTTAACCGGGATAGCAGGATCATTAATATTCGGCCCTTTAGAATCTACATCTCCGAAAATCTCCTGGACGACTTCATCAATGGTTGATGCAGACCGGACAAAATGAAAGTTTTTTGAAACGGCGCTATACTCAAATGAATAATTCGTACCATCATTATGCATATATTCGAAGTAAATCTCATTGTTCGGATTGTACTTTTCGATAAGGGAGTATCTATCTATATCAAATAGAAATGTGGTTCCCTCAATTTCAATTTCTGGCAATTCTTTTTTCATCTCTTACCTCCAATCACTTTTTCATTCCCTGAACCATCGCCTTACTTTTATGATAATGTTTTTCTGCTTTTCCGCCGGCATTCTTAATATTATAACACTTCAGCCAAAAGAAATAAGATACCTTCTATAAGAAAGCATTTTCCAACCCTACGCTATGTCACATTGCGGGACGAGGTTCAGCAAGGAATAGATGCCATAGGTCTGCATTCGCTGAGTAAAAAGAAAAGATAGGCAAGTCTGTCCTATCTTTTTTATCTAATTTAATAAAATCGGTTCTATTCTAGCAACAGTATCCAGTCTTTCGCTTGTTTTGCCTGTTCGTTATACATGATTTTCCATTTACCTGCCGGGATAAGCTGTTCATTAAAGTACCATAAATGAAAACGTTTCCATAGCACGCGTAGATTGTCAACAGCATGGACAACCCTTTCTCTTCGGTATGAGACGGGGGTGTTCGTTTCGGTAAAAAGTACATTGACCATTGACGGATCGATGGAAAACAGGAAGGCATAATATTCAACTCCCTGACTCTGGTTCATAAGCCACACTTCGGCATTAATATCACACATAAGCCGATCAAATTCCTTAGCTAATTTTTTCAAGCGTCTTTCGGAGAAATGTGTTAAGCCGGAGTTATTCATGAACTTGTAGAGATACGTGTATATGCTATTTTATTTTAGTTGTAATTTTTGGAGTCTTTCATCCAGCTCCGTTAGCCCAGCTTTCGAAAGGCAGTCCATCGATAGTTCCTCCAGTTGTTTAATAGCCTCTTGCGATATGGTATCCAATAATCCCTGCGGTTTTTCGCCGCCCTGTAAAGAAATGCCCCGTTGGATCACCTGCGTGAGCAGAAGTACCATGGTCCTGCTGATTCTTAAATCTATCTTTACGTTTTCGTTCATTCCGGGAATGCATAACAACGTTTCATACACACGTCCCAAATCTGTAGTTGTAAGCATATTCATTTATTTTGTAGCCAATAAAAGTCTTGGCACAAATATACTCTAGGGCGAGCGGATTATCTTAATCAGATTTTGAGCAGGATGCTGACTGATATATGAATATCATCGCTGTGTTTTCAGGATTAAAAAATTAATGGATTCGGACCGTGGGGTCCTTGAACAGCTGAAGAAAAATTTCATAACAGAAGACAATTAGTTTGAATCGTTTAAAACTAAATTATTAGCCAGCTCCAACAAAAAAAAGCAGGATCATAGACCTAACCGCAAATAGTAGAGGATTCATTCTCAATTTCTCCACCTAGATCTGAAGCCAATAGCGAATAAGCATTCAATCGGTCAACAGCGGAAATAAGGCGGTATTTATTTAATTAATCTCCGAAAAGTTACATCACCAGTCGGACAGTTCCCCAATCTTAATCCGATGCACTCAAAGAAAAAGTCGCACAAAATGGGTATCCGTCCGTGCAACGGACAGAACCTCCTTTGCTTCGCCATTTTGTTTCCGTTTTCTTCTCTCAGTCCGACTTTGGCTCGTAAGCATTCCGGCGTCAATTAATTTTTTTATTCATTTAAAACACAGTTATGAAAAATCAATTTATCGCCAATGAACTTCGTCTGACTTATTACAAGAACGAATCGCTAAATGTTTCGGATTTTAAAAAATTAAACTGTTCAGATACGCTTAGCAATGCCTTTAGAAAAATTTGGAATAACAACGAAATTGAAATACGTGAAAGCTTCTATGCTATTTACCTTAACACGGCGCTCAAGGCTGTAGGATATTTTAAAATAGCAGATGGCGGAGTAGATTCCGTCGTGGTTGATTTGAGATTGTTGATAACTCCGGCATTGCTTTCAAATGCAAAATTTGTAGCGATAGCACATAATCATCCGTCGGGTTGTTTAACACCAAGTCAAACAGATAAGATCATAACTGAGCAGGTAGTTAAGGCATGCGGAATTATGCAGATGAAACTCATAGACCATATCATCCTTTGTGCCGAAGGCTATTATTCGTTTTCAGATAACGGGGGGGTGTAGCTCCCCAAATTATGTTTATTACTTCAGTTTACATTGGTACCTCGCTATAGTTCTGATAGACTACCACAATCCCGTCAAAGAAAATTGGATAGCGCATCTACATTGCTTGTTTACAATTTAATCAAGGTCGTTCCTTTCAAAAGTACCTCACTAACTTTGTTGCCGTTTAACGAAAAGATGTGGAGGTAATGTGTGGAAGATTCCTGATGAACAGCAAATGGATCTGGAGCCGCTCAGAGAAATAGATCTCGTAAGTTATCTTTCTTCTCTGGGTTATGAGCCCGTCAGAGTACGAAGACAGGACTATTGGTACCTTTCTCCACTGAGGACAGAGCGCACAGCTTCTTTCCGGGTTGATCGGATCAGGAATCGTTGGAAAGATTGGGGAGATGGTCAGAGTGGTGGTTTTATCGACTTCGCCATGAAATTTCATGGATGGACCTTTCCTGAGTTTCTGAAGAATTTTTCGGAACAGTATCATCGACCGGTAGCCGCTCACCGATTGCCAAAAGGTGAAATTAACGATACTTCTCCGTTAGTAGAGATAATTAGCGTACACCCTCTTACGTCCATCGCGCTCCTGCGCTATCTGGACCATCGGTGCATTCCGCGGAAACTGGCCTTTCGTTTTTGCAGGGAAGTTAAGTACCGAATGAACGGCAGTAGTTACTATGCCATAGGTTTTAAAAATGATCGGGGAGGCTACGAACTCCGCAACCCGTATTTTAAAAGTTCAACTACACCCAAAACGGTTACCACCTTCGATAACGGCTCTGATACGCTTTTTGTAGTGGAAGGTTTTTTTGATTTCCTTTCATTGCTGACCGTCCTTGAAAATGAAAAGATCGATAACGTGAATTTCCTGGTTCTCAATTCCCTTTCTTTTTTCGAGGGAGCAAGAGGATATATGGAAAAGCATAGACATGTCAATCTGTTCCTGGATTGGGACAAAAGCGGTCGGAGTGTTACCGAATACGCCTGCTCACTCGCGGGTTGTTACGGCGACAGCAGTGATCTGTATGCCGGATTTAAGGATTTCAACAAATGGCTGATAGAGAACAGCAAGATTAAATAAAAAGTATATGGAAAAAGCAATGAAGACTTCGGAAGAGGCAGGAATTATTGAAAGGGCACTGGAAGAGCGGGGATATAGCGCATTTTTTGGCGAAGGGTTGAAAGAGCAGATCGCTTCCTTCGTAAATGATCCAAAGAAACCCAATGTGATGGAGCTGGATAAACTAATGGAAGGTGACAGGCTTTTGTTTTCGTTATTGATCAGATCCTTTGACCAGGCCAATCCCGTTCCTGCATTTCTGGTTTCAAGAGGTCTGCCCGACGGAAAAAAAGCAGAGCTGTTCATCCATTCGGTCATGTCGTTTGCCAAAGCGGCCAATCTTGTTCATGGAAGGGCAGTGCAATTGAACTCCAACAGAATCGGTGAATTTGATCCTATATGGGTAAGAGCAAGGTTCAATGTCGATGGAAGCGGTTCGGGTGAAGTGGTAAGGGTGAACGCCTATCAAATGGAGGGAAAAAGGGAACTGAAGAACCTTTTCAAACTTCTGGAACTGGAGAATGAACCGAATATCTTTACCAAGGAGCTCTGGGTAATGAAACTGGCCGGTGGAGATATGCCCTTATTAAATACCCGTTTTGGTAAGTTTTATATATCCGCAGAACCGGAAATCAATTCTCTTTCTCTATGGGATAAAGACAAGAACCTTTTAATCCCCGATATCAAGGATGAGAAAGAAAGGAAGAAAACCTTCAATACAGATATCCAGTCTGAAGAGGAACTGAAACAACCGAAGGTAAAGAGAACCGCAAAATTATAATACATCAGTGTTTATAGAATAAAAATCCCGTTGGGATCACGGCAATTGCCTGGTCTCCGCAATTGGCAAGATGTACCGTTGTTAAACACAACGGAAATGCCCTAGATCCTCCAAAGTCGGAACGGGAATAAAGAATCTGTCAGAACGGGAATTAGTAAATGGGAGATAAGCGATGGAAGGGAAAGAAAATATCAGAAGCAGGATCGTCGGTCTGCGATTAACAATCAAAGAATACGATCGGATCAAGGCGCTATCAAAGGAAAGTACTACCCCTCAATTGAGTGAGTATATCCGCAGGGTTATACTTGAAAAACCGGTTACATTTTTCACGCGAGACCGGTCCATGGATGAACTGATGCAGGAGCTGATGCTGCTGCGAAAAGAGCTCAACAGTATAGGCATTAACTTCAACCAAGCGGTGAAAAAACTCAATGCGCTGGATCGAACAGGCGAGCTGAAATCGTGGGCGACGTCCTATGAAATGGACCGGAGACAGCTATTGAGACAGATAGAAAATATTGCGGCGGTGGTGGCTAAAATGGGCGGGAAATGGTTGCAGTGATCCACGCAAGTAGGAGCTTCAGAACGGTGCTGAACTACAATGAGAATAAGGTCAGGGAAGGTATGGCCGATTGCATTTCCGCAGGCAGTTATCCTAAAAACGTAGTCGATCTGGCTTTTAATGAGAAACTTAATCGCCTACGGGATCAGGCGGCACTCAGACCGTCGGTGAAAGTAAACTGCGTCCATATTTCGCTGAATTTCCACCCTTCCGAATCGCTTTCAGGGGCGCAACTGGAAGTTCTTGCCGAGGATTACCTCGACCGTTTGGGATTCTGCGGTCAACCCTACCTGTTGTACAGACACTATGATGCTGCGCATCCACATGTCCATTTAGTAACAACAAATATCCGGAATGACGGAAGCGCCATCAAGCTCCACAATATCGGTAAGTCCAGATCGGAGGAAGCCAGAAAAGCAATTGAAGAAAAGTACCATCTGGTACGGGCAACGGACAGTGAAGCAACAGAAAACACTGTAAAAAGTGCTTATTCGCAGCGCATAGAATACGGGAAATCCGAAACTCGGAGAGCTATCGCGGGTGTCCTGGCGGGTGTGCTTACGACCTATTGCTATGGTTCCGTTGCAGAGCTCAACGCATTGCTCGGTCTTTATAATGTGGAGGCATCCAGGGGAAAGGAAGAATCCAGAATCTACAAAAACAGGGGACTGATCTACCGCATACTCGATAGCCAGAGCAGAGCGATAGGTGTACCGATCAAAGCCAGTTTACTTCCTGGGAAACCCACGCTGAACTTTCTTGAAGAACGCTTTGTCATGAACCGGATTGTACGGAGACAGCACCGTTCAAGGTTAAGGAATGCCATTGATATGGCCTTTTTAAAGGGACAGGTAAGTACGGTAAATGACATCGTCGGATTGCTGAAAACGCAGGGCATCGACACGGTAATCAGACGGAATAATAATGGTGAACTATACGGGATTACCTATGTAGACCATACCACCAAATGTGTATTCAACGGAAGTGAACTGGGCAAGAATTACAGTTCAAATGCGATCAAAAAAAGGAGCGGTGAAAGGGATCTTCCGGTGTCACCATTAGGACAATCCGGACAGAAAGAGTGGGTTAAAAGGCAAGAAAAAGACATAGATCCGAGGCTCGTTCCAGTCGAGCAATCGATAGAGACAAATATAACAGGGGATTTTATGGAAACCCTTATCGGTCCAGAGTATGCAAACGAGCTATTGCCATGGGAATTGCGCAATAGATTGAAGAGAAAGAGGAAGAAAAAGCGGTCACAGGACGAACGCTAGGAGGGGGAGAAACACAATGCAGACGGGAGAGAATGAGCAGGCATTAAGGAAGATCCTGGATATGACCAGGCTGATCAGTATGAGCATACTGGCCCTGCATTTTTATTACTATTGTTATGGTGCCTTCAGGGGATGGCAGCTCCATCTGGAGATAACCGACCGCTTGCTCGGTAATATTGCCCTTACCGGCCTATTCGGTTTTTTTCATAAGTCGAAACTTTTTGCGCTGTTTTTTCTGGTGATCTCCCTGCTCGGGGCAAAGGGGAAAAAGGATGAAAAGCTGGATTACCGGGCGGCCTTTGCCTATATCATTACGGGCCTGCTGCTCTATTTTATAAGCTATCTGTGTCTCCTGTTGGATCTTGGTATCGGTTACATCGCGATCGCTTATATGTCAGTAACCTTTACCGGATACCTGCTGATCTTAACAGGAGGAACACTTTTAACACGTATTATAAAGGCCAACCTTGCTGACGACATTTTCAATGCCGAAAACGAAACATTTCCACAGGAAGAGGGGCTCATGACCAATGAATTTTCCATCAACCTAAGAGCTAAATATCGGTTGAAAGGAAAGATACGCGAATCGTGGCTGAATTTTATTGCGGTTTTTCGCGCATGCCTCGTGCTGGGCAGCCCGGGTGCAGGAAAATCGGCGTTTGTGATCCGCCATTTTATCAGCCAGGCCCTCAACCGTCCGAAGAACTATGAGCCGTATACGATGTTTGTATACGACTTTAAATTTCCCGATCTATCGATCATTGCCTATAACCACTGGCTGAAAAACAGGCATCGGTACCGCGCCAAATCGGATTGCTTTTTTGTTAATTTCGATGATCTGAGCAGATCGCACAGAGGCAATCCGCTCGATCCACAGGCAATGGATGATATCACCGATGCATCGGAATCCGCCCGAACTATCCTGCTCGGGCTTAGTCCCGAGTGGAAAAAAAAGCAGGGCGATTTTTTCGTGGAGTCTCCAATAAATTTCGTAACGGCGCTGATCTGGTTTCTAAGGAAATATATGGATGGAATTTACTGCACTTTGCCCCATGTAATCGAACTGATGCAGCTCGAATACGACGAACTCTTTACGGTTCTACGTCTGGAAAAAGAGATCGAGGTGCTGGTCAATCCGTTCATAAACGCCTATATAAATGATGTTATGGAGCAGCTCGAAGGGCAGATTGCCTCAGCAAAGATCGCTATGGCGAGGTTGGTTTCTCCCGCGCTTTACTATGTCCTTTCGGGGAATGATTTCAGTTTGGATATCAATGACCCGGATCATCCCAAACTGATCTGCATGGGCAACAACCCGCAAAAACTTCAGATTTACGGTGCGGTACTTTCGCTATATGTGAACAGGTTATTGAAGATCATTAACAAGAAAAACAAACTGAAATCAATGCTGATCTTTGATGAATTTCCCACCCTGACTGCGGACGTCATACCCACGATCAGCACGGGCAGATCAAATCTGATAAGCTGTATTCTTGGTATCCAGGATGTAAGTCAGCTGCGGAAAGATTATGGAAAGGAACAGGCTGATGTGATCATGAATATCGTAGGAAACATCGTTGCAGGGCAGGTAACAGGGGACACTGCTAAACAGCTTTCCGAGCGGATCGGAAAGATCATGCAGGACCGCCAAAGCCTTTCGATCAACAGTGGCGATACGTCCATCAGCAAGAACAAACAGCTGGAATATGCCGTTCCGGCTTCCCGGATTGCAGCCCTCAGTTCGGGGGAATTCGTGGGAATGCTCTCCGATACACCCCAACAGCGGATGCCACTTAAAGCCTTCCATTGTGAAATCCAGAACGATTTTGATGCCATTGAAAAAGAGGAGAAAGCATACAAGCAGATCCCCATTATTCGTCAGGTAGATAGCGCTATGGTCATGGCTAACTACTACCGGATAAGGCAGGAGGTACGTGACATCGTCTCAACCGAAATGAACCGGATGTTGAACGATCCTGCGCTGAGACATCTTATCGTAAAGAAAAATTAATAGGAACAAACAATACAGAACTTAACTATGAAGAAGAAGAATTTGATACCCGGAGAAGAAATTGTAAGATTGATTTTGGCGTTGCAAACGTGGGATGAGGAAGCTGTGATGGAAGATCTCGATTATGCAGGAGTGGCTACAAAAAGCTATGTCCGAACGGAGGTCAGGATCGAAGAGCTGCGAAGGCAGGACATCCATCTACATACGTTTATAGACGACCGATATGATATTGGACCATTGTTAACAGAAATACCTCCTATCCTAATAGGAAGGCGCTATACACATGGACCTTACAGCGAAAATTTAGTTGTGGATGGATTTTACCGGGTTGCTGCAGCGTACGCAGCAGGTTTAAAAATGATTGAGGCATATGTTCCTGAAACAGGTACGGTTTATATTACATAGGACCTGTTCGTTAATGAGATCACGTATCCGAATATTATATTAAACAGATGGTTTGGTCATTGATTTTATTACAGTAAGCCGTTTTTGTCGTATATTCTCGTTATCTATAATCTTTATAACACGGATTATAGATAATCACTATTCCTTTTTCATAAATAGTTCGACAAAATCGATTTGAACAATTTTTTACGGTTTGTTGACTATATATGAATAGCAATCTTATGAACATTCAGACAAGCTTCTCGAAGGTTTTCGTAATAAGTGGGGTGCCCATGTGTCGTCCGAAATACGTCTTCCGATGAAGCTCTAAATTCCAACGCTATACTTGCTTCGCCTATCAGGTCGGAGGCCCTCTCTCCGATGATATGAAAACCCAATATTTCATCTGTATCTTCGTCTGTTAGAACTTTCGCAATACCTTCCGTTTTTCCACTTGTGATTGCTCTTCCAGATGCCGAGAAAGGGAAATGTCCAACCCTGTATCTCCTCCCGGCAGCTTTTAATTCTTCTTCAGTCTTGCCAATGCCTGCCACTTCGGGACTTGTATATACAATGGTTGGGATAAAATCATAATTGATGTGCGGTTTCTGTCCTGCGATAATTTCAGCTACGTATATACCTTCTTCTGACGCTTTATGTGCCAACATTGGACCTTTTATTACGTCTCCGATAGCATAAACACTCTTAATATTTGTTTCCAAGTTTCCATCTGTTACAATCTGCCCTTTCGCCGAAAGCTCAATTCCAATTTTTTCAAGACCTAATTGGGCCGTGTAAGGCTTTCTGCCAATAGCGATAAGACAATAATCTCCTCGCAGTGTGATGCTTTTTCCCTCCCCGTCTTCTGCTGTAACAGATACTTCCTTTCCATTGTTGACTGCTTCTGTTACTTTATGGTTCAGTAGAAAATTGAAGCCAAGATTTGTTTTAAGCGATTTCTGAAGTTCGGATCCCATTTTCCTATCCATAGTGGCTATGATACTATTTGTATATTCCAATACGGTAATTTCACTTCCAAGCCTACCATAGACAGAACCAAGTTCCATACCGATTACCCCACCACCAACTACAATCAGATGTTTTGGAATTTCTTTTAACGTGAGCGCTTCAGTTGAACTGATAATTCGCTTCTGATCAATGTCTATATTGGGAAGGGATGCAGGCTTTGAACCGGTAGCAATGATGATGTTTTTTCCGGTAACTGTTTTTTCTCCATTGTCGGATTTAATTAAAATATTATTTTTATCGATGAAGGAAGCAACCCCGGTGAAAACACTTACCTTATTTTTTTTCATCAAATAGCTAACGCCGCCATTTATTTTGGAAACGACACTTGATTTCCGTGCAATCATATTCGACAAATCTACTCTCGGGTTATCAACGGAAATCCCATGGCTCTGCGCGTTTCTTATCTCGTGAAAGCGCTCAGAACTGTCCAACATGGCTTTAGATGGTATACAACCAACATTTAGACAAGTCCCTCCCAACACAGGATATTTTTCGATAATTGCTGTCTTCATTCCTAATTGTCCGCATCGTATTGCTGATACATAGCCGCCTGGGCCTGAACCTATTATAATCACATCAAATTGGTTTTCCATTTTTTTTTCTATTTTATGACTATGGTTTCCAGTATTTCTCCGGCTGTTTGGAAAGGCTTACTGTACATCATAGTAAACTGTTATACATTTAAAAATTGAAACGACAATCATAAATTTTTAGATTGTGTGATATTTTTATTTTTATAGCTGCTGTTTATATATTCGTACCAACAACGAAAATCTACGACACCATCCTTTGAAAGCTATGCCATTCATTAATATCCATCGTAAGTTCCTGATATTCGCTTGAATATCTGTATATATTTTCTTGTGAAATGTCGGTAGCAAAATAAATGTAAATAAGAGCATTTTAACTTTCCTTGTACTGATTTTAAATCTGGTACACATACAGAGGATTTGTATAGTTGGATCCTGATTTAATTTCAAAATAAGCCTAATGCAGGAAACAATTCTCGTTAAACATAATTTTCCCTGATTTTTAAACTGATGGAGAAATCAGTATTGCAAAGAAAAGTGAATACAATATTATAAGGATTATGTTGTAGCCATAGACTTCTCGAAATGTGTATTAAAAAGATTTTTCGCGATTGGTAGGCTGAGAAATATAGCCTGTAACATTTTTCTAAATATACGTATTGGGTTGAGGTCATCCGATTATTTCAAATTTGTACCAACTTCTCTAGAGCTACGCAAAATCTAATCCCAAATAAATAAAAAGATGCTGTCCAAGCATCTGCACAGACAGCATCTTAAAATCTTTCCGGGTTAATGAGCGGCCTATATCAATTATCCTTCCTGTTTGCCCTTATGATGCTCTTTTTCCGGGTGATGTTCAGGGTGTTGATGATGTTCATCCTCCTCGTGTTGTTCCGGCTTATTGGGATCAAAGCCCTCATGATGTTCTTTGTGGGGATGATGTTCCTTTTCCCTGTGGTGTTCGGAATGAGAATGCTTTTCTGTGCCTTTACCGTTTTGAGCCTGTTCTGGCGATGTTTGATTTTCCATAAGTTTTTTATTAATAATACTACTTTCAAAAGATGCCGAATATCCGATTCGTTATGCTTACAACACCTGTCGTACAAAATTTGTTTGGCCCACTTTTTCGATGTTTTAAACAATAATAGAATTTAGCGTGACCTGACGATTATCAAAATTATTTTCCTTTTGCCTTCTGCGTATTATTCTTTTTTGTTGCTAAAGAGTTTTGCGACGAACCTTCTATACCAGTTAAATTGATTGACAAAGAATATTAACAGCGTAAGACCGGTGGCAGAGAAGGCAAGTACATACATGTTAAGCGCAATCGCCACGCCTACAGCAGAAGTAGTCCACAAACCTGCTGCCGTTGTTAAGCCCTTGGGCATATTCCTTTCGTCCCGAAAAATAATACCCGCCCCTATAAAGCCAAGTCCCGTGGCAATAGCAGCCAGTGTTCTGGCTATCGCAGAACTGTCTTCGCTGAGATGGGCGGAAATGGACACAAAAAGACAGGCGGCCACGCATATACATGCGAATGTGCGTATGCCCATATTGTTTTTATCCCTTTCCCTTTCAAGGCCTATAATGCCTCCCAAAAAAGCCGCTAAAACTAACTTTGCGGAAAGTAAAAGCTCAAATTCTATATCCATTTCTTCATGTTTGTCAGGGGATGATATATTTGTTTCATTTTTTGTTGTAGGCTTTCAAAAGCTGAACTGCATTCTCAACGTCGCAATACCTTCCTTATCTATATTCCCATAGCCCGCGATCTTTGTTTTTTCATTGGTAGGCCTCTCGTACCACAACGTAACTTTCATATAGTCGTTGATGTAACGGAGCAAACCAAGTCCCCATGTGTCATACCTTATGTCTGCTTTGGTAAATCCTTTGGAAGGGTCGACGTCGTCTCCGTTAATTTTTTTATTCGGATCGTACCAGTCATATTTAAATATCAGAACATTATTCCAGCTACCAATGTTCTGAAGAAAATAGAAATATCCTCCATCAAAAAGTCTTGTCGAGAGCGGAACCGGATTTCCCTGTTCGTCGACCGGTAAACTACCGGGTGTTTCGGATGTGCCTAAAGTGGACGTTTGCAAACCACGGATATATTCAAATCGGAATTCGGTTTGGCCTTTTTTGCTATTGGGCAGTATGATCTGCATATCGGCACCCACATAATTCCTTGCCGCGTTCTTACCTATATTATTAGCGGAAGAGTCAGCCCGCATTATAAAAAGATTGTTCTCCTGACGGGTCTTGTATATCAATGCGTTCCTGCTCGTTATACCTCCCCAAAAGCCACTTACCCCTCCGGCAATCCGCACTTTTGATTTGCCTATTTTCTGTTTTTTACTGCTGATTCTCATAATGACATCTTTACGATTGTCATATTCCATCGTTCCGGACATACCCTGCCCGTTGTAAATGCCAAGGTCGACCGTCAGCCATTTCATTGCAGATTCTGCCCTCCTTGGATTAAGACTGACCATAAAGCCAAGATCCCTTTCCGTTTTCATCAGAATCTGGGACATCCGGCCTCTTTCGGGAGCCTCCCTGTATGAGGATGAATATAACACTTCGTGCCCGAATGGCCTGGCCATCATGCCTGCCGAAAAATGAAAAAGTTTAAACTTATTTTCATAGAAACGTCCCCAGAAGTCCCGGATATTTACACCCCTTTCAGTTCCGTCAAATTGAAAAAGAAAATAAACGGATGGACTTCCATCATCCAGATAATGGGAAAAATCCATTCGGAAGCGCCCTCTTCTCAATCTGAAGCGATTGCTTGAATATGCTCCCCAATCTCCGCCCTGATAAATATTGTCGTTACCCCTGGTCTGTGATATTTGGAACTGGGGCTGCATATAACCGCTGAACCCGATATGACTGTATTGATTGTAGAGTTTAATGATATTACGTCCGAATATGGTGTTCGTATCTATCATGTTGGTCAGTAGCCCGTTATCGTTCCTCAACATTTCGGGTAATTCTCTTTTCAGCTGCGCGCCAACGTGTTGGACACATAAGAATGTTCCCAACAGAAGTAATGCCTTTATGCAGCTTCTATTCAATGGCAGCATAAGCATATCTCTTTTATATTACATTTCATAATACTGTTCAATTTAGCAAAACGGAGATCAAACGAACATCATTGCTCTCTGTTCTGAAATTAGGTGTTAACGTTTGAAAATTGAGTCTGCGTGTAATGGAAAGAGGATATAGCCGGCTATTATATAAGCTTTCGGCTATATCCATTCCCCAGTTAACTGCAATACCTCAAATGATGGGATCCAAACATATCAATGCCCGTATCCAGTTCGTATTGACCCTAAAAAGGAATCGCTCGAGCACGGATCAATAGTGGCCGTTGATCAAAATCAATGTTCATGTCCACCGGTATTGCTCAACTTGGCATTGATAAAGAAAGCTCCCTTTACAACCACTTCGGATTTGTCGGGAATCTCACCGACAGGAGTGATGGCGGTATAGCCCAGTTCGGTTACACCTTTGGATACTTCTACTTTTTCGAAATTCATGTTGGGACCATGGTCTTTATTTTCTGCCAGATGATCGTGCTTATCATCTGTTCCATGTTCGTGTGGCTCCTCACCGCTACCATGAGCTTCGCCTTCTTCATGCCCATGTTCACTTTCGGGCTCCTTGTCGGTATGTACAAAAATGTAATATTTTCCATCGGCCTCCACAATGGCCTCACTAGGGACTGCAGTAGCAAGAACATCTTCTATACTCACCATACCCGAAATATTCATGCCATCGATCAATCCGTTTTTTTCACCCGTAACCAGGCAATGAACAGCCACGGTCTTGCTATCGTCTTCAAACGATGAACCTATGTTGAACACCTTGGCCGTATAGCTGGCGGCCGGGTTGTTGGTAATCGTGAAATTTACCGTCTGTCCGACTTTGATATTTGGAAGGTCCCGTTCGAACACCTGCATATCCAAGTGTAACAATCCGTTATCCACGATCTCGACCACGGGCGAAGACACATCGACATAATTGCCAATTTTGGCAAATTCCCTGCTGACCGTGCCGCTTATGGGGCTGCCGACAAATAATACCGACTGGATATTGGCGCTGCTGATTTTGTCCGGATTTATCCCCATTAGCTGGATCTGCTTTCGCAGTGAGGCTTCACGGGCACGTATCGTGTTAAGTTCTGCGGTGGCATTTTGCAGATTCTTCAGGGCACCGGCACTGCCTTCGTTCAATTCTTTCTGTCGCTGCATTTCCTGTTCGGACAGGGTTATCCTGCTGGACAGCGCCACATATTCTTCCTGAAGCTGTAGAAACTGTGGATTTTCGATGGTCGCTATTACCTGGCCTTTTTTTACATAATCTCCCAACTGGACCTTCAGCGTCTTGACAACGCCGCCGTAGAGCGATGTGGCGTTCGCTTTATTGTTGTTCGGTACCCGCAACCTTCCGTTGGCCTTAATGAAAGCAGTGAGGTTCCTCTTTTCGATGGTTCCCATCCGAATATTCACGGCCTTGATCTGCTCCAGGGTAAGAGTGGCAATGGTTGACGATCCTTCTTCCCCATGTTCTTCTTCACCGGTAGCTTCAGATGCCTTCGCCTCTGTCCCGTGGCCATGTCCGTCATCTTCGCTGTGTTTTCCCCCGCAACCGTTCAATGAAACAACAACGAGGAAGGCAAATAATATTTTTATCAAGATTTTCATTTTGTCTTATTTGTTATTAAAGTAATTAAACTGAATGGCGGACTGGTTATAGGAATTCAACACATCCAGGTAATTCTGGCGTATCCCGATCGCCTGGCTTAAAAACTGGCTTAATTCCGCAAAACTGATCTCCCCGGTCCTGTAACTGAGTGTCGACGCGTTGATGATTTCCTCGGCCTGTTTTAAACCGGATGTCTCATAAAAATTTAACAGGTAGAGGTTCTTCTCAATTTCCGTCATCGCCGCTGATTTTCGGGTCTGCAGCAATTGCGTCTGGTAGGCGAGTGTTTTCTCCTGTACCTCTTTCTCCGCAATAGCGGTCTTTACTTTGTTACGATAGGCCTTTGCCCCAAATAAAGGAAATGAGGCCATAACGGAAAAACCTGTAAACGGATCATTTGCCCCCCAGAGCCGCTGACTGAAAAACCTTCCCGAAAGCTCGGGCCTATTGGTGTTTTTCTGTACGGCGATATTGGATGAAGCTATGTTTATATTCTGTTGCTGCAGATCCAGTAACGGGTGCGACTGAACACTTTCTGATAACTCCAGGTCAAGTTTTTCCAGGGGTGCCGCTATCGGAAGCAGCCATTCATTACGGTCCAATAGCATCATCAGCTGCTGCTGCTGAACGACCATGTCTTTTTTGTTCTGCTTCAGTAATGCCTGTAGTTCCCGGAGTTTGGCTTCGGCAGCAATTTTGTCCAACCTGGCGACATCACCTGCTTTAACGCGTACTTCGGTCGCCCTGAACAGGCCTGTATATATGCTGTCGAGCCGTTTAAACAGATCCTGCCTGTCCTGTAGGTACCACAACTGGTAATAGGCGGTCCGGACATCTCTTTTGATGGCGGTTTTTAATACCCCAGTATTGGTCTGGGCATACACCAACTGTTCTTTCAGATAATTCCGGCGCGCCGCATATAATCCCGGCCAGGCAATGCTCTGGGATATACCGATCTTTAATATGCCGATCCTGTCGGAGGGACGGAAATCTTCGTTCTCTGCGAATAATCCGGTTTTGGGTATTTCAGTCGCGGTTTTTACGTTCAGTTCCGCGCTGTGGATTTCTGCCCGGTTAACCGATATCTGCCGGTTGCTCTCCAGCGCGGTTGCGATGGCCGTATCAAGGGATACCCGTTGCTGGGCGGAAACAGAAGATATTCCCATAACACCTAACACGATCAAAATGACCGGTAATGTTTTTACTTTGAAGTTACCTTTGAGGTTCACCTTTGAATTGAAAATGATATATAACAAAGGCAATACAAACAGTGTCAGGAATGTTGCCGATATCAATCCGCCGATTACGACCGTGGCAAGGGGTTTTTGTACTTCGGCACCTGCGCCGGTACTTATGGCCATCGGCAAAAAGCCGAGCGAGGCGACGGTTGCCGTCATCAATACCGGACGTAGCCGGGTCATGGTGCCTTCTTTTACCCTTTGCAATATATCGCTCATGCCTTCTTTCTGCAATTGGTTGAATGTTCCTATCAATACGATACCGTTCAATACCGCTACGCCGAACAGTGCGATGAAACCGATACCGGCGCTGATGCTGAAGGGCATGCCCCGCAGCAGTAATGCAAATACACCACCGATGGCACTCATGGGTATGGCCGTGAATATCAAAGTTGCCTGCTTGAAAGAATGGAAGGTGAAATATAATAACATAAAGATGAGCAACAGTGAAACCGGCACGGCTATCATAAGTCTTGCGCTTGCCTTTTGGAGGTTTTCGAACTGGCCCCCATAGGTGAAGTAGTAACCTGAAGGTAGTTTTATCTTGGCTGCCAACTGGCGTTGTATGTCCTCTACCACGCTCTGCACATCTCTTCCGGCAACATTGAACCCGATGACAATCCTCCTTTTCCCCGCTTCGCGGCTGATCTGGGCGGGACCGAGTTTGTAATCAATGGTGGCAACCTGCGATAACGGTATCTGGATTTCTCTGTTGGTGGGAACCATCAGGTTGCTCACATCCTCGATACTACTTCTGTGGGTACTGTCCAATCGCACTACCAGGTCGAACCGTCTTTCATTCTCATAGACCTGGCCGGTACTCTTACCCGCGAAAGCAGTGCTGACCACATCGTTCATATCCTGAACGGTCAAGCCGTAATTGGCAATACGGGTGCGATCGTATTCTACATTAATCTGGGGAAGTCCGCCCACCCGTTCGATCTGCGGAGATGTCGCCCCGGGGATGGTCTGGATAATTTCGCCGACTTCATCGGCATAGGCGGCAAGGGTATCCATGTTTTCCCCGAATATTTTTACCGCCACATCCTGCCGAATGCCTGTCATGAGCTCATTGAAGCGCATCTGGATGGGTTGGTTTTTTTCAAAGAAGATACCGGGCACGACCTCCAGTTTTTCCATCATGGCATCTGCAAGTTCTGTATAACTCCTTTCCGACTTCCATTCGTCCTGAGGTTTGAGAACGATCATCATGTCGGTAGCTTCGGGAGGCATAGGATCCGTCGGAACTTCAGCGGCTCCTGTTTTTCCCACCACCATTTTCACTTCATCAAATTGTTTTATGATGCGCGAGGCTTGCATGGAAGTTTCAATGCTCTGGTTGAGCGAGCTACCCTGTGGAAGGATACAGTGGAAGGCGTAGTCGCCTTCCTGCAACTGGGGAATGAATTCACCCCCCATCCTGCTGAAAAAGAATAACGCTATAGCAAATAACGCGACCGTACACCCCACAATTATATATTTTACCCGGATGGCTTTTTGCAATAAAGGCTGGTAAATACGTTGCAGTTTTTCCATCATCCTGTCACTGAAGGTTTTTTTATGTTCAACGTTTTTGGATAAAAACAGGGCACACATCATGGGAATGTAGGTCAATGACAATATCAACGCTCCGAAGATGGCAAATCCTACCGTTTGCGCCATAGGCCTGAACATTTTTCCTTCAACACCCACCAGGGAAAGAATGGGAATGTAAACGATCAGGATAATGATCTCACCAAAAGCCGCGCTGGTCCGTATTTTAGAGGCAGATATAAAGACTTCTTCATCCATCTCGGACTGCGTTAGCCTGTTGACGGATTTGCGTAGTCCCAGATGGTGCATGGTCGCTTCCACGACAATAACGGCGCCGTCTACAATAAGACCAAAATCAATTGCCCCCAGGCTCATCAGGTTCGCACTGACGCCGAAAACGTTCATCATACCCAGGGCAAAAAGCATTGCCAGGGGAATAGCCGATGCGACGATAAGGCCCGCGCGAAGATTGCCCAGAAACAACACCAGTACAAAAATTACGATCAGTGCGCCTTCAATAAGGTTTTTTTCCACGGTACTGATCGCCCGCCCCACTAGGTCTGTACGGTCCAGGTAAGGCTCTATCGTGATATCATCCGGCAGGGATTGCTGGATGGTGGGCAGTTTTTCCTTAATACGTTTTACTACTTCATTACTGTTCTCGCCTTTCAGCATCATTACCACTCCTCCAACGGCATCCACTTCGCCATTGTAGGTCAAAGCACCGTAGCGCACGGCATTGCCGAACCTTACCTCCGCCACATCATTGATATAAATCGGCGATGCACCCGTGTTTTTTACAACTATTTTTTTTATATCCGCTAAAGAAGTTACCAGGCCGATACCGCGGATAAAATAGGCGTTGGGCTTTTTATCAATATAGGCACCGCCTGTATTCTGGTTGTTTTTTTGCAATGCCGTGAAAATGTCGGGAATACTTACGTCCATGGCCCGCAACCTATCGGGATTAACGGCCACTTCGTATTGCTTCAATTCTCCACCGAAGCTATTTACTTCTGCGATACCCGGTGTACCGTACAGCTGACGGGCGACAATCCAGTCCTGCATGGTCCGCAGATCCTTGGCATTATATTTACTTTCACTGCCTTTTTTCGGGTGAATGATGTATTGGTAGACTTCTCCCAATCCGGTACTGACCGGGGCCATTTCAGGCGAACCGATACCTTGGGGGATCTGGTCGACAGCCTCGCTGAGCCTTTCGTTGATGAGCTGCCGGGCGAAGTAAATATCGACATCCTCCTCAAAAACCACGGTTATTACCGATAGCCCGAAACGGGAAATACTCCTGATTTCTTCAATTTTCGGAACATTGGCAATACTCTGTTCAATAGGGAAAGTCACAAGCTGTTCCACTTCCTGACCAGCCAATGTGGGGCAGGAGGTGTATATCTGTACCTGATTATTCGTAATGTCAGGTACTGCATCGATGGGAAGTTTTGTTGCACTCCATGCTCCCCATATAATAAGCAACAAAGTCATTAAACCGATAATGATTTTGTTTTTTATGCTGAATTTTATAATACGATCTAACACAATATATTTCGTTCTTTATACGCTTAATTTAAATGTCTGGGTTTTCCTTCCGGGAAGGCAAGTATGGGAATATGTCATGCCGCTGGCTGGTTATACGCAAACTGTTACATGTTACATACTAGCAACGTATGTTGACAACGAGGTACCGAAAACGTTTGGGTGTTTCCTAACGGTTAGACAATATTCAATAAAACTAAGCGTTGATCTTTGGTGGTTGCCAGATACTTCCGCGATAATTGGAAAAGAATATAAGGTTACCCGAGAGGACTTTTTTCCGACTGAAGAACTTTAGAGGGGAGGTTAAATCGGGAAAACCTGAATAAAAAGAATTTATTGAAATGCTGCAACAGGTACACTGACAAAAAGGGGAGCAGTAATCATCACTGTCCTGATTGTGGCTGTGCGTTTGGAATGATGTGGTGCGCCGTTCTTCACATTCATTGGTAATGTCACTGCACGGCACCGTAAAAAGTGTCGAGAAATAAAATAATAATATGGTTGCAATCCATTTCATTCAATGCGCAAATGTATAAAATTTAGGGGAAATTAATTAAAAATTTAGCGTTTTTAGGATTTACCAGTGTAACATTTTCCTTGGTTTGTCATTTTATATACGCTAGCAACAAAAAAATGGGAGTTCATCAGTTTATCTGAACAACCCTCAATAAAGACCTGTTTTTCGGGACCGAAAATTATAACCAATACGGATCATGGGTGTCGATTAGAAGGGAAATACTTTTTTTGTTATAGGATATTCCACTTATATAGGAAAATACACGACTCTTTTTATTTTTGTAAATTGATTTTTTTATGTTTGCAGTAAATATCTATAGGAAATGAAGTTTGTCGCATATATACTGATCAGTCTCATTTTGACGGTGAGTGCGGTTTATGTGGACAATGACAATGTTCCTGTCAATAGTGTAACCAGACATGAACACTCAAAATCGAATCTCGGACACGATAAATGCGCCTCGCAGTGTAACATTTCAGTTTGTTTTCATTTTATAAATCTTGAGTCCGAGATTCCTGTCTTTGCATCCATTGAAAGTCCTGAAAAGCCACGGCCCTTCAATGTGCGCTTTGCAAAACTGTTATCTTCTTTAGAAGTCTGGCAACCTCCCAAATCCATCCTTTAAACTTTAATTCAGCTCCGGATATCCGATCGATCGTGTCGTTCAGGTCCGGAATACTATGCTCTGGCCCTTTCGGGAACTTAAGACAACAATGAGGTGTTTTCCTCGATGTCGCTTAAGCTCCGGTAGTGGTCTCCTAATAACATAACGCATTATTGATAAAGTAATTAAATGGAAAAAGATAAAATTTTTGAAGAAAAAAAACTGGGTGGACAGGATTTCAAATTTGGTGAAAAGGTCGTACAGGTTTTTGATGATATGGTAAGTCGTTCCGTTCCGTTATATCCGGAAATTCAACGGATGGTCGCGGAGCTGGCTGCTACCTACAGTATGGAAGGAACCGACATTTACGATATGGGATGCTCTACAGGAACAACTTTTTTGGCACTGGATCCGATTGTGCCGGAATCGGTATCCTTTGTAGGTATCGATAATTCCCAGGAGATGTTGGATAAGTGTGAGCAGCGCTTTCGGGAAAAAAACATAAAGCGTATCTATACGCTGAAGTATGCCGATCTCAACGGAACCGTATCCGTTAGCAATGCATCGATCGTAATTATGTGCCTGACACTGCAATTTGTACGGCCCATGAACAGGCAGCGTATGCTCGAGTCTATTTTTGAGGGAGTGATCCCGGGAGGATGTGTTTTACTGGTGGAAAAAGTGCTGGCAGAGGACAGTGATTTCAACCGTGATTTTATCGATTTCTATTACCAGATGAAAAGAAGAAACGATTATTCTGATCTGGAGATCGCCAGAAAAAGGGAAGCGCTTGAAAATGTGCTGGTTCCCTATAAAACCAGCGAAAACATCGCGATGCTCCGGCAGGTGGGCTTTTCCCGGTGCGAGATTTTTTTCAAATGGTACAATTTCGTGGGTATAATAGCAAAAAAGGGTATATGATAGGGATTGGTTCGTTTTTTTTTAAATATAGAAACGTTGTTTTTATATTTCTCTACCTGACACTGTTCCTGCCTTCTCCTGCGATTGCTGATCCGGTTTCTGAAGGCTGGATCACTGTTGCTGTCGGATTATTGATCAGTCTGTGCGGCCAACTGGTCAGGGGCGCTACAATCGGGATGTCCTATATTATCAGAGGGGGAAGGGATGGCCGTGTTTACGCTGAGGGCCTGGTCACCGAGGGTATTTTTTCCCATGCAAGAAACCCTTTATATATCGGTAACATTTTAATGTTGTTGGGTATGGGGATTCTGGCAAATTCACTGCTGTTTGTGCTGGTGGTGATGCCCTTTTTCTGTTTTATTTACCAATCGATCGTACTGGCCGAGGAAGCCTTTTTGCGGAATAAGTTCGGGGAAAATTACGACCTCTACTGTAAGGACACCAATAGGTGGATGCTCCGACTTCAAGGGATCGGGAAGACATTCAGATCAATGCGATTCAATTGGAAGAGGTGGATCGTCAAGGAGTACAATACGCTATTCATCTGGCTTACAGCGATGGTCCTGCTGTTTTTTTTCAGGTACCCGGCATTCGTGCCGTCAGGTGAGCATGAGAAACATATGCTGTTAATGGTTATGGTCGGATGTCTCTCCATCGGTTACGTTTTTGTGCGCTGGAACAAAAAACGGGGACCATGGCGGGACGTAAATTAAGCTTTGCAAATGGAAACACAATTGCTGAGTAAGCTGGAACAATATGTGGTGACATTATTGAGGGGAAATTTGCCGAAAAATATGTTTTACCACAACATCGGTCATACCAGAAACGTCGTTGCCGGATGTGCAGAGCTGGCTGCTGCCATGACGTTGAGCGAAAAGGAGACAAAAATAATATTGGTTGCAGCATGGCTGCACGATACAGGGTATGTCTCCGGCTATCGTGACCACGAAAGGTACAGCATAATTTTAGCTAGCGGCCTATTGCAACGAATGGCACTGACCGGAGAAGAAATCAAAGACGTGTGCACCTGCATTGAGGCAACACGTATGCCGCAGTCGCCCCAGAGCGAGCTGGAGGAGATTCTGTGCGATGCGGATATGAGGCATCTTTCCCTTCCCGGCTATATCGATGACCTCAAACTGTTACGGCTGGAATGGCATGCCATGTTGGGTATGTCTTTCAGTGATAGCGAATGGTATGAGGTAAATCGGAAGTTTCTGAAGGAACATACCTATTTTACGGACCATGCCCGTCAGGTATGGGAAATGGGGAAAAGAAAGAATGTTGGGAAATTGGATCAGCTATTGTCCCTTTAAACGGCTACCCCAACTTTTTGGTTTAATATTTGTTGGAAAGCTGTAAAAAAAATATAGCTATATTTTTTTACCGGTAAAAATTATTTAATTTTGTGGTAGGCTATTGAGTAAAATGAGAATTGTTTCATTGATCTGTATATTGATTGTTTGTATTCAAAGCGCTTTGCCGTGTTCTGATACCGGTATGGGTATTTCCAAATCCCCGAGTGAGCGTGCCGATATTTACAGTAATCTCAGCGACAATAGCCACCAGAGCGATGGGTGCGCCCCATTCTGCCAGTGTAGCTGTTGTGCTACCCACCTGATTCAATATCCGGCAATGGTCTATAACATATTCATCCCCGAAAAAGTTAACGATTATGTCGTATATACTTCCACCGATGCTTTGCAGATTCCCACTGAGGTCTGGCAACCCCCTCAATTAACTGCCTAAAATCCCTTTTTAGTTAAACAGAAAATATCCCGTTGGCGGATATTACCGTATTTATTTATTTATTATTTCAATTAGAAGGTAATGGCTGGTAAGAAACCATACCGGAGAAACGAAATAAGACAGCGCCCTTCGGCCAAATACCAAAAGCCGAAGTGGATGAAGGTTATAAGACTGATCAGCCTTATAATAATTTCCCTGCTGACGGCATTTGCCTTGGTAGCGCTTGTCTTACATTTTATCTCGCATCTCAAATAGTTATATGCTTAATAAAATAATAAAATTCTCAATAGAGAATAAACTCATAATTGCACTGATGACCCTGGGACTGATATTCTGGGGAGTGTACTCCTTAAAGAGGTTGCCGATCGATGCCACACCCGATATAACCAACAATCAGGTCCAGGTTATCACACTGAGCCCATCACTGGCTACACCGGAGGTGGAACGGCTGATCTCCTTTCCAGTCGAACAGACGATGTCAACCATTCCGGAAATTGAACAGGTACGTTCGATCTCCCGTTTTGGTCTTTCGGTCGTCACAATCGTATTCCACGATGATGTTGATATTTACTGGGCGCGTCAACAGGTAAATGAAAAATTGGTAGAGGCCGCGAATAATATACCGCCTGAGATCGGTAAGCCCGAGATATCTCCCATTTCCACTGGATTGGGGGAAATCTATCAATATGTTGTCCATGCAAAGCCCGGCTACGAAAAAAAATATGATGCGCGGGAGTTGCGCACCATTCAGGACTGGGTTGTCCGCCGCCAGTTGCTTGGAACACCCGGTGTTGCCGAGGTCAACAGTTTTGGGGGGCTGCTCAAGCAATTCGAAATAGCGCTTGATCCCGATAAACTGAACAGCTATAATTTGAGTATTACCGATGTCTTCGGCGCTCTGGAGCGTAATAACCAGAATACCGGTGGCGCTTATATCGATAAAAAGCCCAACGCCTATTTTATCAGGAGCGAAGGCCTTGTCGGCAGCCTGGACGATATCAGAAAAATAGTTGTCAAAAAGCAGGCAGATCAGGTGCCGGTACTTATCGAGGATATCGCTACAGTCCAGCTGGGAAATGCCGTCCGCTACGGAGCCCTCACCCGTGCAACAAAAAAATCAAAGGGCGAGGCTGTAGGTGGTATCGTGATGATGTTGAAAGGTTCGAACGCAAAGGAAGTTGTTGCAAGCGTTAAAGAACGTATTGATCGCATTAACAAGACGCTGCCTGAAGGCGTAACGATCGAAGCCTTTCTTGATAGGAGCGCTTTGGTTGACCGGGCGATCGGTACCGTTGCCAAGAACCTGATAGAAGGTGCGCTCATTGTTATATTTGTCCTGGTACTTTTCCTGGGCAACCTGCGGGCGGGTATTATCGTTGCCTCGGTTATTCCACTTTCCATGCTTTTCGCCATCTCCATGATGAACTTATTCGGCGTGAGCGGAAACCTGATGAGCCTAGGGGCGATCGATTTCGGATTGATCGTCGATGGCGCAGTCATAATTGTCGAGGCGACCATGCACCATCTGGGGTTGTGGAAAGGAAGCAACAGGCTGAACCAATCGGAGATGGATGCTGAAGTCTACGAATCGGCATCGAAGATCCGCTCGGCAGCGGCCTTCGGTGAGATCATTATCCTGATCGTATATTTACCGATCCTTGCTCTGGTGGGTATTGAAGGGAAGATGTTCGGCCCGATGGCACAGACCGTGTCCTTTGCGATACTCGGTGCCTTTCTGTTATCCCTGACCTATGTACCCATGGTATCATCGGTAGTATTGAGTAAGAAAATCGAACATAAACGCACCTTCTCCGACCGTATGATGGATTTTTTCCATCGTTATTATGAGCCCATATTGAAGCTGGCATTACGGAACAAGGCGAAGGTCGTACTTTCAGCAGTCGTGCTATTGGCAGTAAGCATTTTTATTTTTTCAAGAATGGGAGGTGAATTTATCCCGACACTCGAAGAAGGAGACTTTGCCGTGGAAACCCGTTTGTTAACGGGGAGCTCACTGAGCCAGAGTATCGATAAGGTGAACCAGGCCTCTGCCATACTGATCAATAAGTTTCCGGAAGTGGTCGAGGTGGTTGGGAAAATAGGTGCCGCCGAGATCCCGACCGATCCAATGCCGATGGAGGCGACCGATCTGACCGTGATATTGAAGGATAAAGACGAATGGGTTTCTGCTGAAGGACGGGAAGATCTGGCCAACAAGATGGCTGAGGCGCTGGAACCTGTTACAGGTGTTACGTTCGGATTTTCGCAGCCCATTCAGCTCCGGTCCAATGAGCTCATCTCGGGTGTTCGCCAGGATATCGGTATTAAAATTTTCGGTGAAGACCTCGATCAGCTTGCCAGGCTGTCACAGGAAGTTGGGAAATTGGCCGGGTCCGTCCAAGGTGCGGCGGACATTTATGTGGAACAGGCAACAGGTCTGCCCCAGATTGTGGTAAAAATCGATCGGGCCCAGCTGGCCCGCTTCGGAGTTGATGTCCAGGCCGTAAACGAAGCGGTGAACGCCGCCTTTGCCGGTCAGTCTGCCGGTTTGGTCTATGAGGGCGAACGCCGTTTCGATATGGTTGTACGTCTGGATACCGCTTACAGAAAGGATATCGAAAATGTACGTAATATATATGTATCCTCACCCGATGGTGAACGCATACCCTTATCGCAGTTGGCCTCTGTTGATTTTCAGGTAGGACCCAACCAGATACAGCGCGAAGATACCAAACGCCGGATTATCGTTGGGCTGAACGTGCGTGGCAGGGATATTGAAAGTGTGGTTGAAGAAATACAGCAGAAAATCAATCAGCGGATCAAGTTGCCTACGGGATATTACATAACCTACGGTGGCCAATTTGAAAACCTTCAGGCGGCGAGTAAACGGTTGTCCGTGGCCGTTCCCGGAGCCCTACTGCTGATCCTGACCTTGCTGTACTTTACATTCGGTTCTGTAAAACAATCCCTTTTGATCTTTACAGCAATACCGATGGCTGCTATAGGCGGTGTTTTTGCACTTCTGCTACGCGGAATGCCCTTTAGCATTTCCGCTGGTGTTGGTTTCATCGCATTATTTTGTGTTGCTGTTTTAAATGGTATTGTGCTCATTACTGAGTTCAACCGTCTTAAGAATGATGGGATCGAGGACCTGAATGAAATTATCCTCAAGGCTACCTCCGTGCGGTTAAGGCCCGTACTGATGACCGCCACCGTTGCTTCGCTCGGTTTTATGCCCATGGCGCTTTCTACGGCAGCTGGTGCCGAGGTTCAAAAACCACTGGCCACAGTAGTGATCGGTGGTCTGGTTACTTCTACTATCCTCACACTTTTGGTTTTACCTGTACTATATACCTACTTCGAAAGGATACGGTTCGGTAAGCTAAACAAGAATAGCGCAGTCGGTCTGATTTTGTTGCTGCTTTTGGCAATGCCTTACCGGGGACAAAGTCAAACCGCGGAGCCGGTGGACACCAAGGTGCTGACCATGGAGGAGGCCATTCAGTTGGCCCTGCAGAACAATCCTGCCGTCCGCGTTTCTACGTTACAGATCGATCAGCAGAAGGCCTTGCGGGGAGCAACATTTGATCTGGGAAAGACTTCGGTAGATCTGCAATACGGACAGATGAATACCATCAAAAGGGATAACAATATTTCTGTTTCCCAAGGGATTCCCAATCCCGTTCTCTTTGCCAAACAGCGGAAACTGGTCGAGGAGCAGGTGAAGAGCGGAGAATACAATCTGGGAATTACCGAAAATGATCTCATCTACCAGGTGAGGGCTGCTTATGGGCAATTAAATTATTTCCTCTCGCTCGAAAAGCTTTTTGAGCGCCAGGACTCTATCTATAGTGGCTTCCTTAAAGCATCGTCCATCCGGTACCGGACCGGTGAAACGAACCTCTTGGAGCGGACAACCGCAGAAACCCAGCTCAATGAGATCCGCAACAGATTGGAGAAGAACCGTTCGGATATATTGATATACAAGGCGGAGCTCAGGCGTTTGCTGCGTACGGACGACAGCGTTATGATCGCAGACGATAGCCTAAAGAGGCAGGTATGGAATCCTGAGGAAGGTCCGGGTGCATCGAATAACCCCTTGCTCCTCTTTAGAAAACAACAGGTAGCGGTGGCGGACAGGAATGTAGGGGTCGAACGCGCAAAATCGGGCCCCGATTTTAGTATCGGTTATTTCAATCAATCAATTATCGGAAGTCAGAACGTGAACGGCAATGAGGTGTATTTTGATGCCGGTAAGCGTTTTCAGGGTGTTCAGGTCGGCGTTTCCCTGCCACTGTTCTTCCGGCCTTTTTCGAGCAGGGTCAGGGCGGCAAAGATCGGCAAACAGGTCGCCCAATCGGAAGCGGAACTGACTGAAGTAAATCTCAGCTCCCAATATCAGCAGGCACGTCAGGATTTTTTCAAAAACCTGCGGAGTATCGAGTATTATGAAGCCAGCGCGCTGCCCAATGTGGAGCTGATTCTCAGGCAATCGCAGATAGCCTTCCAGAATGGGGAGATTGGTTATGTTGAATTCAGTGTTGCATTGCGGACCTATACCGATATCAGGTTTGCCTATCTGCAGGCACTGAACCAGTACAATCAGTCGGTTTATACCTTACAGTATTTAACAGGAAACAATCAATAAAAAAATATGAACAGTAAAATAAAGTTAAAGGGGGCGTTGTTTTTCTTGGCATTGACGTCTTTGCTCACCTTTTCATGCGGACAGAAAGATACCCAATCCGAGAATGAGGCGGTAGAGGCGGAAACGGAAGAGAATCCAAACATGGTTGAACTTACTTCGGCCCAGTATGAGGCTTCCGGTATCGCTACGGGAGGCCCTGAGATGAAGTCCCTGAGCGGTACACTCAAAGTGAATGGCTTTGTGGATGTTCCCCCGGAAAACCTGTACAGCATTACCACCCAGATGGGAGGTATTGTAAAATCAGTGTCGGTCTTACAGGGAAGTACGGTCGGCAAAGGAAAAGTTATTGCTGTACTGGAGAACCAGGACTATGTACTCATGCAACAGGATTACCTGGAAAGCAGCAGTCAACTGGAACTGGCAGAAACGGAGTATCAGCGGCAGCTCGAACTTTCCAAAGAGAATATCAATGCACAGAAAATCCTGCAACAGGCAAAGGCGCAGCGCCAGACTATGCTCGCACGCACGAACGCCCTCCGGCAAAGGCTCAAACTGATCAATATCGATGCAAATACATTGAACAGTGGTAACATCCGCAGCACCATGAACATTTATGCTCCTGCATCGGGTTACATAACAAAAGTAAACATTAATGTAGGGAAGTTTGTTGCGCCTAATGATGTTATGATGGAACTTGTCAGCAGCAACAGTCTCCATATCGAACTGAAGGTTTTTGAGAAGGATGTATCTAAATTGGCGGTCGGTCAGCAGGTCCGTTTCATTTTAAACAATGAGACAGAAGAGCGGATGGCGAAAATCGTACTTGTCGGCAAAGAAGTTGGCCCGGATAAAACCGTAACGGTACATTGTATTGCAAGTGACAATTTGGGAAATCTGATTCCCAATACGTATCTGAGGGCTTTTATAGAAACAGGCAGCAATAAAGTCACCGCTCTGCCCGAAACGGGAGTGGTGGATTATCTGGGTAAAAAATACATTTTCGTTGAGAAATCAGAGCAGAAAGGTGGCGCTGGGGACGAAAAAGCACCGAAAACTACCCGTATGCATACCTTCGAGATGCTGGAAGTAACCACGGGTCTACAAGAGGCGGGATATGTTGAGGTAAAGCTTCCCGAAGGAATCGATACGGCCGCGATTGTAAAAACAGGGGCCTACGATGTGCTTTCCAAAATGAAGAACAGTGAAGAAGAGGAGTAACCGCTTGGTATTCGGTTTAAGGCATACGCTATCAGTTAGATAGCGTATGTTAATCAGTAAAACTAAAGAAAGAAAATAGGTAAATAATCAACATTGCAGACAAAATGGAAACCGTATCGACAGCTTTTAAACACAAGCGAAAATTGAAAGTGGTATTGGCATTTACATGTTCCTACCTGATTGCAGAGGTTGTGGGGGGAATATGGACTGGGAGTCTGGCCCTTTTGGCTGATGCGGGACACATGCTTACCGATGTGGGAGGACTTGCCTTGGCGCTCTTTGCCATTAATATGGCGTCCAGACCTCCATCTGCGGAAAAAACTTATGGCTATTACCGAGTGGAAATTCTGGCAGCGCTGACCAATGCGCTTGTTCTGATAGGAATTTCCGTCTACGTGCTGTATGAGGCATACCTGCGTTTTTTGGATCCCCCTGAAGTCCAGAGCAAAGGAATGTTGATTGTTGCCGCCATCGGACTTGTGGTAAACATTCTGGGTATGTTGATCCTGCGCGGGGCCTCAAAGGGCAGTTTAAACATGAAGGGAGCCTATTTCGAAGTACTTTCCGATATGTTGACATCCATTGGGGTCATTGTAGCGGGGATAATCATGCTCACCACGGGCTGGTACTATGCCGATCCCCTCATTTCGGCCGGTATAGGTCTGCTCATTCTTCCCAGAACCTGGATTCTTTTGAAGGATTCGGTCTCTGTACTTTTGGAGGCAACACCCAAGGATGTAAATGTGGAAGCGTTAAAATCCGCGATATTGGGATTGGAAAAAGTTAAGGGTGTATATGATCTGCACGTCTGGTCATTGACTTCCGGAATAAACGCCATGAGCGTTCACATCATCGTTTCCGGGGATAGCGAATATGATGAATTGCTGAATACCATAACGGAATATATAAAAAGTAATTTTACGATAACCCATACCACGTTGCAACTCGAATATTCGGACAAACTCGAACCACACGCCGGTTGGTGATCGGTACGGGGTGTAATGTCAGGAGGAATTGTTACTACATCTTACAATACTTAATTAATTATGAAAAAGACAAAACTTAATATCGATATACTTTTTCCGGATATCACAAACGGAGATGACAAGTGCATAGATCGTCTCATTACCCATCTGGAGGGCTACAAGGGAATCGAAAAAGTGCATCTCAGTAAAAAGGCTGATCAGAAAGCGGCGCAATTGTGCTTTCATTACGATCCCGGCCGTATGCATGCCGGAGAGGTTGTGCAGATAGCAAAAAGGGTCGGTGCAGAACTGAACAATCGCTATGGGCACATGCTCCTGCAGAACGCAAAGGTCCGTGAGCCGCGTCAGGCCAAGAGACTGGAAAACTCACTGCGAAAAATCAAAGGGGTAACCCAAGTTTCTGTAGCGGGCACCGGAATGATCAGCCTGGAATACGACGATACCCTTGTTCATAAAAACATACTATTGAAAAAGCTTGAAAATGAGGATGTCCGGCTTGTGCAGGAATCCGGCCATTCGCTCGAAAAGAAAAAAGAAAAGCTTCAGCATCCGAGCGATGACAATCGGAAAGGGGATAAAAAAAATACTGTAGAGTCAGAAGGGGATAAGCAAATAAAAGTCTCCGGTGACGCAGATACCGGCCATGAACATGGCGGTTGGTTCGGCCATAACAGTGAATTGATATTCAGTCTGATCTGTGGAGCCTTATTGGGGATTGGCTACGGACTGACCTTTATAGAGGGCGTTTCAGAATGGATTCCAAAAGGATTTTTTTGGGGGGCTTATTTCTTCGGGGCCTATTATGTTATTATTGAGGCCTATGAGGCAATATCCAAGGGTGAGTTTGAGATCGACTTCCTGATGTTGGTCGCAGCACTGGGAGCAGGTATTCTTGGCCAGTGGGAAGAAGGCGCCCTTTTATTGTTTCTTTTCAGTCTGGGGCATGCACTGGAACATTTTGCCATGGAAAAGGCCCGCAAATCCATCGAGGCATTGGCCGATCTAGCGCCGAAAACCGCACTCCGCAAGAACCAAAATGGTACAGAAGAAGTCCCTATCGAAGAGTTGGGGGTCGATGACGTAATCGTCGCACGGCCCAATACCCGCATCGCTGCAGATGGTATAATCATAAATGGAACTAGCAGTGTGGATCAGTCGCCGATCACCGGTGAGAGTATTCCCGTTGACAAATCGGCACTTGAAAATTCTTCCGGGAAGGTAGATTTCCAAACCGTAGATCAAAAATACAAAGCATTTTCAGGCTCCATAAACGGGAATGGAACCCTTGAAATTAAAGTGGTGCGCACGGCAAAGGATTCCACCATATCCCGTGTTATTGAAATGGTTAATGAAGCGCAGACACAGAAATCCCCAACACAACAGTTTACCGACCGCTTTGAAAAATTCTTTGTTCCGGCAGTTCTGCTATTAGTTGTATTGTTGTGCTTTGCCTTTTTGGTTATAGACGAGCCATTCAAGGACAGCTTTTACCGCGCGATGGCGGTTCTGGTGGCAGCAAGTCCGTGTGCACTGGCGATATCTACACCGAGTGCCGTACTCAGCGGTGTTGCAAGGGCCGCCCGCGGAGGGGTTTTGGTTAAAGGAGGCAGACCACTGGAGGACCTGGGCTCGTTGACAGCCCTGGCGTTCGACAAAACGGGGACACTGACAGAAGGCAAGCCTAAACTTACCGAAGTCAAACCGCTGGAAGGAACCAGCGAAGAGGAGCTGCTCGGTATTGCAGTAGCGGTTGAATCCCTGAGTGACCATCCGCTTGCCAAGGCCATTGTTAGGGATGGTAAGGCCCGTCTGAAGGATCGGCAGATCCCCTCCGCGGAAAATCTGGAAGCGATATTGGGAAAAGGTATCAGGGCCAAGCTAGGGCAGAACACAATATATCTGGGAAACCTTCCACTCTTTGAGAAACTCGATGATAGGACGCCGTCCGATGAGTTGGTTTCCGCCGTCAGAGCGTTGGAAAGCAAAGGAAATACCACCATGGTCCTACGTAAAGATGATAGCTATCTCGGCCTGATTGCCGTCATGGACACACCGCGTGCCGAAGCGGCAGATACATTGAAATCACTTCGGGAATTAGGTGTTAAAAGGATGATCATGTTGACCGGCGATAATCAGCAAGTTGCCGATGCCATAGCCGAAAAGGTAAAATTAACGGATGCCTGGGGTGGATTGCTGCCGGAAGATAAAGTGGAGGCAATAAAAAAACTCAGGAACGAGGAAAAGAAAGTTGCCATGGTAGGCGATGGCGTCAACGATGCACCTGCTATGGCCAATAGTACCGTTGGGATTGCAATGGGAGCTGCGGGTTCGGATGTGGCACTGGAGACGGCCGATATTGCGCTTATGGGCGATAAACTCAACCTGTTGCCTTTTGCCATCGGGTTAAGTAGGAAGTCCAAGAGAATCATCAAACAGAATCTTTGGATAAGCCTGGGCGTTGTGGCCGTATTGATCCCGTTGACTATTCTGGGCGTCACATCCATTGGCCCGGCGGTGATGGCCCACGAGGGGTCAACGTTGATTGTGGTCTTTAATGCGCTACGCTTATTAGCTTATAAAGTAAAGTGATATAATCTCGTCCTGTGGCGTAATCTGCAAATGGACCAGTGCTGTTTTTTTATAGTGCTAATTCATAGTCAGCAAGAACGTGAATGTTCTCAAAACTTGGAATGGCTTTATTATTGGAGACCTACACTGCATACCTCACTGTTTATCTATATTAAGCAGTTTATCGCTTTTGGTGATCGAGTGTGTTTAAAATATAGGCTTTCGTGGATAGGACTAAGTACCTTATATTAAGCTTGGAAATGGCCGCGCACAAGTTTTCGTGGCGGATAGACGTTTATAAATTAGCTCATGATTAGGTACGACTTAACCCAGAATCTGTTTTAGGCTGCAGGTCTGAAATCAGGTTTGTTCAATACGTAATTAATGCTTATCATGATCCCTCATATTCCAAGAATCGCCGTATGTTTAGGACGAGCATTGTTTCTCCTCCAACCTTTGCAATGAGAGATTTGAACAATTCAAGACTTAAATGCTAATAGCACCACAGCTGTTACAGAATAGTAATATGACCAAGAAGAAGAAACGAATAAAGCGGAAACCAAGTAGACAAAACACCCTTCGAGCCGCGCCAAGACGAAGGGACAAAAAGCCAAGAACAACAATAGAGAAGTTAGCAATGATTGCAGCATGGGTCATTCTTATTTTAACGATTTTTGTTCTAACGGTTTATACGATATTATATGATAGATTTTTGGATAGATTTGACTAAAGTAGGCTAATTTAATAAATCAACTTTTGCTCACTTCCACGATATCAAGTTTTGGGTAGTTAGACAGAAAGAATTGAATTAATTTCGTAAGTCCGAAAAGCCGATAGGGTCCTTATAGAGAAAATTTTGTTATTTATCAATCGCTAGCAAAACAAGCTGGCGATTTTTTATTTCAAAGAGATAGGTAATCAATCAAAGCCGATATTTTGTTTGTTAAATGTCAACTTCACGGGAGTATAATGAAGACAATTTTGTATCTTTGCAACAATCGAAATAACTGTACTTATTTGAAGCTGATATCACAAATAGGGAGAATTTTCATCATGTGCATGGTCCTTTCGGGAATCATGAAAAACACTATTCTCTATACAATTTACGAGTATGACAAGGCTTCCTTTATAGCGATGTATTGCAAAAATAAAGATAGGCCACAGCTGAAATGTAATGGCAAATGTAAACTGGCCAAGATGCAGCAGGAGGAAAATGAGAAGAATACAGCCAATGCCCTGAAACAATTACAATCGGAAGTCATCTGCTTTTACCCCCTAAGAACAACACCGTTTTCAGATAAGGAACATTGCTTCTTTATCCTGCCGACAAACGGGATAGTCACAGATACCCAATTATACTCGTTTATATATGTATCGAAATTGGTTAAGCCACCAGAAACCTATTTAGGTTAGAAAATAGCTAGCGTTCCCCTCCATCCATCGACAGAGATTTTATCGTTCAATGCCGGATATTTATATCGGCAGATTGTCGGGTGCATCGGTATCCGGTAAATCGGTCCTTTGTCCATTTTTAATTTTTCCGGTTGCCTGTCTGCACTATTTTATCAAATTGTTAAGTACTCCGAAGGATACGTTAACTGCTTTAATAGGGATGCACATGACGGGCCTCCTAAATCAACTTCTAAAATTTTAAAAATGAATTTTACCAAAATATTTAAATACAGTTGTCTTTTTGCTGTGGCATGCTTTTTTGTTTCCTGCTCCAAAGACGAGAATGTGGCTCCTTCTAACGAACTGGACGGTTTATCGCCGGCGATGACCTTGGTCAATGAGAACCACCAAATAGAGGTTTATACTGCTGATGGGAAATTTTACACAGGTTATAATCGCATTTATTTTCAAATAAGGAATGCCGATGGCTCATTGATCAACAATGCAACCGCCACATGGACACCGGTAATGAACATGATGAATATGAAACATTGCTGCCCTGCTTCTGCAGTGACAAAAAAAGAGAATGCTCAATCAACCTACGGAGGTCATATTGTTTTCCAGATGGCCGGCGGCGATGAAGAGTATTGGGAACTGACCATAAACTATACGATCAATGGCAATGACTATACTGCAAAAAGCAAGATCGAGGTCGGTGCTGCTCCACGGCGGGTAGTAGAGACCTTTCAAGCCAGTGACGGGAAAAACTATGTCATGGCTATGGTCGAACCGACTGCCCCCCGTGTGGCCATCAATGATATGAAAGCAGTGCTTTACCGCATGGAATCTATGATGAATTTCATTCCGGTAGAAGATTACAAGATTAAGATAGATCCAAGAATGCCGGGAATGGGTAACCATACATCGCCCAATAACATGGATCTGACACAAGGTGCGGATGGTGTGTATCTGGGAAAACTTAGTCTGACGATGACCGGATATTGGAAAATTAACCTTCAACTGGAAAATAATGATCAGGATATCATAAAAGGTGAACCTGTGACCGAAACAAACGAGGGTAGCAGCATCTATTTTGAGCTGGAATTTTAATCGATGTACTAATCAAAGAAATTTTTAAACATGTTTCGATTTGTTATACCAGTCATGGCGCTTATGCTGTGTCCGATGATTATTTTTGCCCAAAGGGATACCGTTTCGCAAGCGGATACCTTGACAACAAACCATGAGCTGGAGGAGGTGGTTATTATTTCGCAAAGAACCCCATCGGCAAAGGTTTCTAAGCCCTTAGGGTCTCTGGATAATTATTTGGGAAGCGCGAACACCGTAAATATGATCAGGAGGGGATCGTATGCATGGGAGCCTTATATCAACGGAATGGCCTCGGAACGTAGCGTAATCACAATCGATGGTATGCGGATATATGCTGCATGTACCGACAAAATGGATCCCGTTACGTCATATGTTGACATAACCAATCTTTCAGGTGCAAATATACATAGTGGGCAATCCGGATCCACCGGAGCCACTATTGCGGGAAGCATAGACCTGGAGAGAAAGAAAGGCTCCTTTGGGAAAAAGGCGTTTGACGCAACCATATTCAGCGGTTTTGAGAGTAATAACAGGCAAAAGATAGGAGGTGGTTCTCTTTCATACGCGCATCCAAAGTTTTTTACGGATATAGATTTTTCTTACCGGGGGGCGGAAAATTATAAAGCAGGTGGAGGTAGGGAAGTTCCGTATTCGCAATTCACCAAATACAATACTTCTCTTACTGCAGGATATCAGATCAACGAACATGAGCAGGTGGAAACTTCGTTAATATACGACCATGCGGTCAATATTGGCTATCCGGCCTTAACCATGGATGTTGATTTTGCTAAAGCCATCATCGGATCTGTAGAATATGTGCGACATCATATCTCGCCTACCATAAAGCTATGGGAAACAAAGCTTTATTATAACAACGTCGTTCATAGGATGGATGACAGTAAAAGACCTGATGTACCTATCCGGATGGATATGCCCGGCTGGAGCAAAACGGTGGGTTTCTATTCCATGCTGCAAGGGGAGAATGAAAAACATCGTTGGCAAACCAATTTAAGTGGTCATCGCAATCGTTCTCTGGCGGAGATGACCATGTTTTCAAATGACCCGGCAGAGAAAGATATGTTTATGCTTACCTGGCCGGGCGTTCTAACTAACTATGGTGATGTGTTCATGGAAGATGAATACAGAATTTCCAGCGATTGGTCAACGGATCTCAGCGCAGGAATAGCGGTTCATAACAATGTAGTGGATAATCAATTTGGTTTAGAGAGCCTGAAAATCTTTTATCCAAATATGCAGAGAAGTAAAAGCCGTTTATTAAAGCGTGCATCGGTCCTGTTTAAATACAACAAAAAGGCGTGGAACGTAGCGGCAGGATTGGCTTATGGAGAGCGGGCTCCGAGTGTTTCAGAGGGCTATGGGTTTTATCTATTCAATAGCTTTGACCGCTTTGATTATATCGGGAATCCTGAAATGAAAAATGAAAAATCAGTTTCGGGAAATGCCAGCTTGTCTTACAACTTACCTGATTTTTCAGTAAAACTCTCCGGGTCATGGTTTTTTATAAAGGATTATATTATCGGACGACCTCGAAGTGGGTTGAGCGTAATGACTATTGGCGCAAGTGGTGTCAAAGTTTACGAGCAATTGGAATACGCCCACATTTTCAATACTTCGATTGATTTATACTATGCGTTTTTGCAAAACTTTTCATGGTCTGGCAGACTGGGGTATCGGAGGGGAACAGCAAGGGAAGTAAATAATTTACCCCTGATTCAGCCAGTCACCTATCGTTCCGACTTAGGTTATTCCTTAAATACTTTTTCTGTTGACCTAGCTGTGGACGGAGCGGCAAAACAGAACCGGGTCAACCCGGAATTTGGGGAAACGCCGCTGCCGTCTTACGCTATACTCAATCTATCCATATCAAACCGGTTTGCTTTTGGACAGCAATCAATGTTAATTAAGGCTGGCGTAGAGAATTTTTTAGATAAAAACTACACCACCTTCTCCGACTGGAACCGGATTCCGAGAATGGGAAGAAATTTCTATTGTAACGTGGTATGGAATTTCTAAGATCGATGTTCGACATAGATAGGTTTCTTCCGTCTATAAGTGGTGAGAATCCATACTTTTTGGCAAGTTGACCTATGGTGCAATCTAGATTGAAATATATGACGCAACATTATTAAGACGTCAATCGGACTGATATTTTCGGCCTCGGCGACGGCATTTGCAGCAGCGGCAGGTCTACTAGCGGAAGTGCCGGTTCTTATCAGTCTGGTACACTTAGGTCTTTACTTCAAGTGACAATTCTTTTGCGGGAACGAAAGGGAGAGGCTAAAGGTAAAAATGATGGCTAAATAATTGTATCCGACTTTTGGTGTGCTGCTCACCCGGCGGTGAACGATGTGGACTTTTCGTCGCCACCTATCCGTTCCATGATTGCAGTCGCTCCTTTCTTCTCGCTTTTCTTCCAATAGAAAAGTAGCTTAACCGTCGATTTTTTTTCTGTATACTCAAATGTCTAATGTTTAATAACATTGAGTTAAAAGAAAATATAGAAAAGATACGAAATACTGAATATAATCAGTGAAATAGATGTATTTCCTTTAGTATCCCTGTAGGGAATAAGTAAGCTTGTTTTATATTTTTCAGGGCCAAGTCGTATCAGACACTGACTTCCAAAAGTTCATATAAAGCATTGCTTATAAAAGGTGTTATCCGATTTGCTTACCTTTGCTTTTTATCAATCTTTTTCTTGAAAATATAGTTGGATCGGATTAAAATCGTTTTAATATGACACATTTCCTATTGACATTGATTCTTCTGGGTGCACTTCAAGGTTTTATTTGTGGTGGATTACTGGTGGCTCGAAGACGGGCAACGCTGTCTGAAAAATTATTGGGAACGTTAATTTCTGTCATTGCATTGGCCAATCTGAATATTTTTTTGTGGTATCAACAGCTATCTTCTTTTTGGACTTCGGTAGGAAATATGCTTCCATTGATGTTATTCATGGCCATAGGCCCATTGCTCCTTCTTTATGTGCGCACGCTGTTAAAGAACGAGTATAGTTTAGCAAAAAGAGATTGGCTCCACTTCGTGCCCGTTTTGTTTGATCTATTACCTTACCTGATTGCCGGTAGTTTTTACTTGGGGATTTTGCATAAAATGCCATTCGTTTTTATCGACTATTATAACACATACGTGGATGTTTTACGCTGGATTTCGTTAACAGCATATGTTGGATTGGCCTGGAAAATGGTGTATAAGAACAATCAAGAGATGAATGCAATGGTAAGAATATTGAGGCGGACCATAATGCCCTTCCTCATTTTTCAGGGGATATGGCTGATTTTCCTCTTAATCTATATTCTACCGGCATATCAAACAGCTTTAATCCAATCTGTAGGCTGGTTCTCATTATATATTCCCTTGTCTGCGCTTATTTACTGGATTGGATTTATGGGATTTAACTTAATTAAATTACCCCTTGCGCGGCAAAAGGCTCAAAAGTGCGGTACGTATTTTGCTGATGAAAAAATAGGTGAGGCCATAAAGCAACTTAGGTATGCTATGGAGCACGACGAGCTCTATCTTGATCCGGAATTGAACCTCAGTAATTTAGTGAATTATTCCGGATTATCGCAAAAGCTTATTTCATCCGTTCTGAACCAATATATGAACACCAGCTTTACTGAATTTGTAAACAGGTATAGAGTTGAGGCATTTAAAAGGAAGATATGTGAGGCTGATATGCAGCGTTATTCGATAAAGGGAATCGCTTTGGAATGCGGATTTAGTTCTTTAGCAACGTTTCAACGTGTATTTAAACAGATGACGGGTCAAGTACCATCCTCCTTTCGCCAAGCGAATGGGCTTCCAACAATCCTCAAATCTAGATTTGAGGATAAGTAAGGTTTGTAGCTGCTCAGAGAAGCTGCATCTTTGCCAAAAAAAACAAAAGATGCGCTATTTAGTTCCCATACTCTTACTGGTTGCTTTTGCTGCACACTCGCAGGAGCATTCCGCTAATTTAATTAACCTCGTCGAGCAAAGACTTACTGCAAGTACACTTATAAAGGACACCTTATCCAGTAGCAAAATAGAAAGCCGCATGATCGATTGGAAAGTCAATGGTTTGAGTTTGGCTGTAATCAATGATGGTGCCTTAGCATGGACGAAAGTTTATGGTTTAAGAAACGCAATGGATACGGGTAGTAAACTTGATACGGCAACTTTATTTCAATGCGCTTCCATCGGGAAAATTGTTACAACATTGGCGGCCTTGTATCTGGTAGATAAGGGATATCTCACTCTTGATGAAGATGTGAATAATAAGCTGCTGAGTTGGAAGATACCCGAAAACGATTTTACAGCGCAATACAAGGTAACCTTAAGAGACCTTTTAACCCACACTGCGGGATTGATGGACGGCTACGGTTTTTTGGGATACGCTCCCGGTGAAAAAATCCCTAGTCTATTATCGATCTTAAATGCAATAGATCCTGCCAATAACAGGAAGAAATTGATCGTTGGCGCCGTACCGGGATCTATTGAACGCTATTCAGGCGGAGGATTCATTATTATTCAACAATTAATAGAAGATATTACAAAATTACCATTTGAAAACTTTGTCGACAGTGTGGTATTCAAGCCATTAGGGATGATACATAGTACTTATAACTGCACTCCCGATAAGTCGCTCGGCCGTCCTATCGCTATTGCACACCGTGATAACGGAAAACCTTACAAACAATTTGATTATAGAGTCTATCCGGAAAAGGCGGCCACCGGTTTTTGGAGTACAGCCACAGATTTAGCCCGATTGATGATCGGAATACAAAAAATGAGGGTGGGAGAAACAAATTTGCTCGGTAGGCAAGTCATAGGGCAGATGTTAAGGCCGCAAATCAACGCCATGGGACTTGGCGTTCATCTAAAGGGCGACAGTTCTGTTGCCGGTTTTTGGCATGCGGGAAACAATGCAGGATTTACGGGAATAGTGATGGCTACCTGCGAAACCGGACAGGGGGCAGTGGTGCTGACAAATTCAAACAGGGGTGAATGGCTGGCCATGGAAATATTGAGGAGTGTAGCGAAAGCGTATGACTGGCCTATTACCTTATCATTTCTGCCTACATCGGTGCCTGAAATGGCGGAATATTGCGGTTCCTATGCTACTGCAGATAAGAAAACATTGAAAATCGATGCCGAAAAGGAACGACTGTATTTTACCAGAAATGGCAATAAAAAGAAGTTCTATATTTACCAGATCGAAAGAGATAATTTCAGGATTGCCGAGAAGCCGGATAATCTGCTTTTTATTTTTAAGAGAGATAGAGAAGGGCGCGTTATTGGGCTTTCCATGTATGAAAATGCCGGACAATCCCATTTCTTTTTGGACAAGCTATAAAGGCTCTCTGCCCGGAAATGGTATGGAATAATAATATATCTTCCGAAAGCATTTGTTCGTGTACGGATTATCCGTTACCATTTATACGTCAGGAAAGGTTAGCGATAATAAGATAAGATATCATACAGCCGTATGGTAATAGGCTTTCTGGCTTTCACTTTCGCAAAATGAGGTTTAAAGGGCTTTCTGAAATATAAAGATAGTTTATATTAAAAGCTACCAAACAAAATGCAAGGTTTTGTCTTTTTTAAATATAAAGTGAGCGCAATGAAAAAGACAAGCATGGTATTGGTCATAGTAATAACCTTTGCGGCCATGAGCCCGCTCATGGCACAAGAACGAGGGCATGGTCATGAAACGTATGGGATAAAAAGTCTAGAGTCTTCAGAAAGGGATGCCTATCAGCGACCCGAAAAAGTATTACAATATCTGGGGGATATAAAGGACAAGACGGTCATGGACATTGGCGCGGGAACCGGCTATTTCTCTGTGAAATTGGCGGATAAAGGTGCCCGCGTGATCGCCGCAGATGTGGACGATCAGCTGCAGACATACTTAAAGGAACGCATTGAAAAAAATAATCTGAAAAATATCGAACTGCGCAAAATCCCTTACAACAGTCCATCTCTGCAAAAGGATGAGGTAGATATGGTTTTTATGGCTAACACTTATCACCACATAAAAAGTCGACCGGATTATTTTGCAAAAGTGAAACGGGGTACAAAGGAAAATGGTACACTGGTCATCATCGATTTCTTCAAGATCGATCTCCCGGTTGGACCACCGACCAGCGAAAAGGTATCTTTGGACGATGTAATTTTCGAACTGAAAGCTGCGGGATATACCACATTTGCGGTGGAAGTAGGCCTGTTACCATACCAATTTATCGTTAAAGCAAACTAATCTCCGCTCTGAGCCACCCTGAAGCACTTCGATAAGGGGTTGTTGAATTCTAAATTCTACTTTGGGAAAAACTTTTTTGGCAACCATGTTGAGAATCAGGTAGTCGGGAGCAATTTTAGATTTTGGAGTTAAGGTCAATCCATGTTGACCGCTTGTTATCTGATCTAAATTGTGAGCAAGTCATTCATATAAAAAATACTTGCCAAAGGAGACAGAGTCTGTTGGATCTCATTCGTTGTTTTGTCTTTATAAGTGCAAACAACAATTGGAATATCTGTCACGTTGAACAAACTGAGAAGAGATGGATCTCTTAAGTATGTTAAAGCGAAAATGACTTTTGCACCTTGTTTATTTAACGGTTCGCTGTTAATTTCAATTTCTTCGGCAATATCGATCTCCCTAATTGCAATCTGAGCAATTACGCCAGCAATTAATGTTAAAAGTAGCCTTTCTTCTTCTGAGATTTTACCTTTGATCCTTCGGTCAGCTATTCTTTTCGCTCTTCTCTTTGCCATACACGCATTTTCAAATGAATACTAATATGGGGCTTGTTTATAAATTCTATATTTAGAAGCTGTTAAATAACACGTATGACTTGTGGAGCCAGCCAAGACTAGACTATCAAAGCAATAGGAGACGAAAACAGGAACAGTGTTTGGTGATTATAATTCAATTCTGAATTTTTTATATTTAAGTACTCCAGTTTTGTGGGGAGACGTCAATTACGTCAAGACCTTATACCAATGCATAGAAATTTCCATCATTCATACCAACTGGAGGTATCCACATCATAGTCATCAATTGTGTATTTGCTGAACGGAAATTCGGGGCTGATAACATATCGGATGGCGGTATCGAAAGGGAAGCTTTCATGTAAATCTAATCCGTCACCTTCCCGTCGTTCCTTGCTTGAGCCGTACTCAAGTGTCACATTCAGATTGCCACTAACCTCAACAATAATTTCAGTGCTATTTATCTCTATGATATGGTAGTCCGACACTTCTGAATAATCGACATAGTGATGCGGAGCGAGCATATCGACATTTTGAAAGAAATTGTTTACTATTGATGACAGCATGTGGTCGTCAATGTGGCCATCTAAAAATTGCTTAAGGTCGTTTCGGTATGCTTCAATAGTATCAACTAAATTTATGAAAGCCTGCAAAACATCCTGCGACAAGTCCTCAATGTCTTTATCTGCCATTCCAAACACCTCTGGATTAACGTGGGTATATTTATTTAATATACTAATGGCGCTTTTTACCTCGCCAATGATCTCTGAAAGTGCTTCGGTGTCAAATCCCCAATCTGAAAGACTCTCATCTGTAATTCCTCCCTGTATGGCATACTTGATCCTTTGATGACGGGTAGGATTTCCATCAGCGGTTTCTTTTTTAAACCAAGCACATGCTTTTACATTGTCGTCAGGGGATAGGTTATGCAAAAAGTGGCGCGAAAGTTCGCGGATGGAGTATGCAAAATTGTTCAATCTAAGTTTGTTAGTTGTATCGTTCAAGGTGTCAATAGACGCCGAAAACAGTTCCCTTTCGAAGTCGGTTGTCAGCAGTTCCTTTATTTTTTCTTGGTTTTCCATTATTTAGGGATTGATTCTCGCTAGTTAAACAATTTTATCAATAATTGTATGATTCCGCAATAGTTCACCTGGATTTTTCCGCTGTTCCAATGAATTACGTTTTCGACTTGCGAAAATTTATTGATACTTTTATGGCTGAACCCTATAAACTTAGCTATGTATTTGAGTGCTCTCAAAATCCACAACTTTAGAAAAATTCAGCATCTCCATATCGAGTTTAACAAGGGTGTTAACCTGCTGGTTGGAGAAAATGATGCGGGAAAGACTTCAATTCTGGATGCTATAAGGCTTGTCACTGGCGTTCATGGAAATGACTATTTCAGGGTAACCCATGATGATTTTTATACCGACGGGACTACCAGATGCAATGATCTTCAGATCACTTGTGAGTTCAAGGACCTTTCCAATCAGGAGTCCGCATCTTTTTTGGAGTGGGTAAGTATCGATGGAGATAAATATTACCTCAAAGTAACCCTTAGTGCTAAAAGAAGGGATAAGGGGAATTCCCTATTCGAGGTTTACCATGATCTCAGGGCTGGCGAGGATGAAGAGAGTGGTGCCATCGGTGGCGAGGCAAAAAGTAAACTGAGGGTTACCTATCTTAAACCGTTGCGGGATGCGGCATATGAACTTGCTCCAAGGCGTGGCTCGCGTCTTTCCCAGATATTGGGTGCATATGAGATTTTCCAACAACAACCCAATGTAGTACATCCTTTGGTCGATTCGATGAACAAGGCCAACTCTGAAATAAAAGATTATTTTGGAGATAAAGATGGGAAAATAGTAGCAGATACTATTAATGATACCTATCTGAAGGAGATTTCGTTAAAGAACAATCCGCTGAGTTCCAGGTTTGGGATTGCAGGCAACGAACTGGGAAGAATACTGGAGAAACTGGAGCTGATTGGGTTTTCCCAATCCGATGAAACGAATCTTGGGCTCGGAAGCAACAATTTGCTGTTTATAGCTGCTGAGATGCTTTTATTAAAGAAAGATAACGGATACACTGGCCTGAAACTGTCCCTGATAGAAGAAATTGAAGCCCACATCCATCCGCAGTCCCAAATTAATCTGATAGACTTTCTCAATAAACACTGTGCCAAGCTGGAATTTCAGAACATCATATCGACGCATAGCAATTCCCTTGCCTCAAAAATCGACCTCAATAATCTAATTATATGTAAGAATGGAAAGGCATTTTCCCTTGATCACAAAAATACGATGTTGGAAAAGGGGGATTACGCATTTTTGTCTAGGTTCTTAGATGATACAAAGGCCAACTTGTTCTTTGCAAACGGTGTGCTGATGGTCGAAGGTGATGCCGAAAACCTGATGATTCCTGCCTTTGCCGAAAAAATCGACCTTCCACTGCATAAATACGGTATCTCGATTGTCAATGTTGGTAGTACGGCTTTGCTACGGTATTCCAGGATTTTTCAAAGAAGAAATGGCGAGAAAATGGGTATACGGGTTGCCTGCATATCTGATAGGGATATACCTCCCAAAGTCGCATCTGATTATACCTATGAAGTTAGGCGAAGCTCTGGAATAGTTGAACAGGTGCCATTACTGACTAATGGCAGAAAAACTGAAGAAGATTTCACTGAAATCCAACTTGCCGAAAAGATCACATCAAAAAAAGAAAAGTTCAGGGGAGGTGATGTTGAGGTATATGTTGGCAATACATGGACATTAGAGTACGAACTTGCCAACAGTGTGTTGTCACATTTGATCCACCGAGCTATTCAGATTGCGATCAAAATAGATGATGGCGGAAAGCCGTTTAGCAAAGTTGATTACCTTAAGGTGCTGAGATCATGTGAAGAGCAGCGCGAAGAATGGAGGGCCAAAGCCTTCACAAACGAACAGATTGCCGTTCAGATTTATGCTCCCCTTGAAAGAAAACTTGCTTCCAAAGCAGTAACAGGGCAAATCTTCGCATTTCTTCTGCGCAGAGACAAAACAGACAAGGCAGCGATCATCGTAGATCCGGCTTTGAAATATTTAGTTGACGCCATCAAACACGCCGCACATGTTTGACCTTCGAAAAATTGAAATTACCGACAATGAGGTTCTCGCTGTTGAGCATAAGTTTGGATTCCGCTTCAATGAAGGGCAGTTGAAACTGTTGAGATACTGGGAGACTGTTGATGTACAAGCATGCCCAGGTAGTGGTAAGACAACAACACTGGCGGCCAAGCTCATGCTATTGTCCCAAAAGATACCGCCATCGTTTTCTCAAGGCATATGCATCATTACACACACCAACATAGCTGTTGAAGAGATAAAAGAGAAATTAGGCGATGCTGCAAAATTCTTTTTCCAGTACCCTAACCATTTTGGTACAATCCAATCTTTTGTTGATAAGTACCTTACAATACCTTATTACAAAAACAAGTATAAATCTTCGCCAAAAATTGTTGAGGAATTTGCTTATAATGACATTATCTCTAACTTGTATGAACTGGTGGTAACAAAGACGGTTGATTTCCTTGAGCGTAAAAATGTTTTTTTAGGTGGGCTGGTTTACAATAGGCACAATTTCAACATATCAAAGAACCTGAATAATACTGAAAAATTCGATATTAAGGGACTGAAGCCAGATACATGCGAAAGGTATTATAAGAAAATCCAATCTGCAAAAGAAAAGGTACTTTCATATGGATATATGACCTATGACGAGGCTTATTCCATCGCATTCAAGTATATCAGAGAATTTCCCCATGTTCTGGATGCAATCAGACAAAGGTTTCCGATGGTTTTTGTTGACGAGATGCAGGACATGGAAGTCCATCAGAGCGCCCTCATATCAACCCTGTTCGGACAAGATTCGATCATTCAAAAAATCGGAGATATCAATCAGTCCATTTTCAGTTCGAGGGCAAGCGAAGACCAAGCGGAGTGGAAACCTGTGATCAACCAGGATATACAGCTTAGAATATCAAACCGGCTTTCCGGTAACATTGCTGCTCTGGTAAAAGACATTTGTTGTAGACCGCAGGAAATGACTGGCCGCGACCACTCGGAAATCAAACCGATAATCTTTGTCTACGAAACGCATTCTATACTTAAGGTCAAAGATGAATTTGCGAAACGGGTAATCATAAATAACCTGGCTTCCGTCGGTGATATCAAAATCATTGGTTCAAGGATTGGAAAGGATTCCAAATTGAACATATCTTCATATTGGCCGGAATTCAATAGAGTCTATCAAAAAAGTCATTATAAAAATCTGAATTCCTATCTAAATTATCTCGAAATTAATTTGCCTTCAATACAAAATGTTAAACAGGTTAGGCTTACTTTTTTAAACTGTATCTGTGAATGCCTCAAAATATGTGGCATAAAAAATCCATTAACGAACTTCAATTTTACACCGTTTTCTTTTATCAAATATGTGAACGACGTCGGGCACCCGGATAAAATCATCAACATGGACTTGAAGATTGCTGATTGGATCATCAAAACAAAAAACTCTGTTTCTATTAAGTCGGATTTCATCAGTTTGATAAGAGGTATTTTAAAATTTTTCGGCGGAAACTCGTGCACTGAACTGGAAGAATTTCTTGCCAACGAAGACATTGCCGTTGATGAAGAAAGACCAGAGCAGAAAATTTATACGTTCGTTGACGGAGAAAACTCTGTTGACATCCATTTTGACACGATACACGGTGTAAAGGGAGAAACTCATAGCGCTACATTGTATTTGGAAACATTTACCAGGTTATATGACGTTGGCGGAAAGATATTGAATTTTATCATTGCTGATAACGTGGGTAAAGAGAAGTTGAGAAAAGATAAGGCTTGTTACAAGAAACTTCCACATGCGTATGTAGCATTGACTAGGCCGACTCATTTGTTAGCAATTGCAGTAAATAAGGAAAGGTTTCTACAGACCCACTTGGAATATTTTGGTGAAGAAAGTAATGGATGGGAGTTAGTTTTTATCTAGGTCTTAATAGATGAAAACAAAAAAAGTTTAAGGTAATCTGATATTCGGAGCGGGTCATTGGTTCCTCAGCTTCAACGGCAGGATCCCTTTTCACAAATTTAAATAGCTGTGTCACCCATCGGAAAGAAAAAGCCATTTTTCGCCGATTGGCAAATTTTGAGAAAAGGAGGTAGGAGCAAGGGAGTTGGCCGCCTGTTTTTTTTGTTTTGTTAGCGAACGGCAGAATTTGCAAGATATGAGCTCAAATGTAACATCAATCTAAATATTGAAAAATTATTCGGAGTCGAAGAGAATATCAGAAATTTTTAGCGAGGAAAAAAGGTACATTTGTAATGTATGGGAAAACCGTTTACTAAAGAAATAGAGAAAATAAATGAAACATTGGAGTGGTCTTTTAAACAGGATGTTGATCTGTTGAAAAGAGATCTTTCAAATGTTAATAAATGTCCCCTATTTGTTGTGGGTTCAGGAGGTTCACTAAGTGCGTGTTATTATGCCGCCTTATTATATCAGCATGATGGAGTAATGTCAAAACCTATAACGCCACTAGAACTATACTATTCGAGAAATGCATTGAGAAATTCAAATGTCTTATTTATAAGTGCGAGTGGTAGAAATAATGATATACTTTTCGGGTATAAAACTGCCATTGAATATGAGCCAAACAGTGTGTTTAGCTTATGTATGAAAAAGAATACTCCGCTCGCGAGATTGAGCGCTGAAAACTCAATTGGGAAACACTATGATTTCCAGTTGTCCACTGGAAAGGATGGCTTTCTTGCAACAAATAGTTTGGTAGCTTTTTTCGGAATTTTATATAAGGCCTTTCATATTGAACAGAACTTAGATGAAATCACGATAGATTCTGATGATCCTTTCTATGGAGAGTTAGATAGTTTTATAGATAAAGTAACTCCTGATTTTACGTTTACGATATTATATGCAGGTTGGGGCCAACCCGTAGCTGTGGACTTGGAATCAAAACTGGCAGAGGCTGCACTCTCAGATGTATTGTTGTCAGACGTCAGAAATTTTGGTCACGGACGCCACCATTGGTTCGATAAAAGAAAGGCTAAATCAGCAATTATTGCATTGGTAACTCCGGAAGAGAAAAAAATTACCGATAAGACACTTGCTCTTTTACCGCAAGATATCCCTGTACTGAGAATTAACTCTAAGCATTCTGATGGTTTTGCCAGTATTGATATGCTTATTAAATCTTTTCATTTCATAAAAAGAATAGGACAAATTCAAGGTATCGACCCAGGACGACCAGGTGTGCCTGATTTCGGAAGCAAGTTATATCATTTAAAATACAGTAGTTTCTACAAAAAGATAGGTGATATATCATGGAATGAGAAAATAGCAATAACCAGAAAGGCTAACTTACCTGCATATGATCTTTTAACTCAAAAAGAAAAAAAATATTGGCATAAAGCCTACCATGAGTTTAAGGTGAAGTTAAAAAGTACCATATATGGATCAATTATATTTGATTATGACGGTACGATATGCTCTGCCGAAAATAGGTTTCATGGGATAGAGAAGGAGACCTCACGTCAGTTAATTAATATACTTGAAAACGGGATAGTAATCGGTATCGCTACAGGAAGAGGGAAATCAGTCAGAACAGATTTGCAAAAATGTATTCCAAAAGAATATTGGTGTCAAGTAATTATAGGGTATTATAATGGCAGCGATATAGGTTTGTTAGACGATGAGTCAATACCGGACAAAACAAAAAAAATAAGCAGTACATTGCAGGTTATATTTGATTTGCTAAAAGAATATAACTTTCTATATGAGATAATTCCAGAGATCAAGCCAAACCAATTGACTATAGAAATTGGCGATAAAAGGGATTGGCCAAAAGTTAGGTCAACAATTATTCAACTGATAATGCAACAGAATATTCCTAATGTACAGATATTGGAGTCAAGTCATTCAATGGATATAATCGATCAATCTGTTACATCTAAGCTGAACGTTGTTGAGTACTGTATTTTAGCAGCAAAAAAGAAGAATAAGACGGGCAATTGTTTATGTATAGGCGATAAGGGCAGTTGGCCAGGTAATGACTACCGACTTCTTTCTTCCTCGTTTTCGCTAAGTGTAGATGAGGTTTCTTCAATTGATTCAACTTGCTGGAATTTAGCATTACCTGGATTAAAAAATTTAAAAGCAGCGCTTTATTACTTATCTTCCTTGGATTTTAATAATGAAGGGTTTAAAATAGATATTAAATGAGGTCGGCTCTCGCAGAAAAATTATTGGTTAAAATAATGGATTGGTCACCTGAAGAGATTTCGAAAGAAAGACCCTTGTTACAGGCGTTGGCCAATTTTAAATATGATGAATATCAGCAGTTTTCTCCCGGAACGAGGTTTATCGAGAGTTTAGTGAAATGGCTTTCTCAATTTGAACATATAGAGGAAAGAAGATGGGCATACGATTTTATAAAAGACCACTTAATTTTTATTTCCAATAACCAAATTACACATCTTGTTAATATTACTTATGCCGAGAAGATTAACCCAGTAATTGTTGATAAGACTGCAACAAGTATTGGTATCAGTAAGTACCTTGTACGTAAGATAGCAAAGAGTACACACTATAAATCAATTCTGAGAAGGTCCTTGTTCATTGGGTTAAGTGATGGTTCCAGAATTGACCAGCTTCGAAGAAGTTATACTAGGATTAGCAACGAACAGGTTTTGTCAACCTATTCAATTTCCAATGATAAAATCACCGACATGCTGGGTGAACTGAAAAAATCTGGTATCAAAAAGAGGTTTAATACGGTTTTCTTAATCGATGATTTTACAGCTAGCGGAACTAGTTATTTCCGAAAAAAAGATAATAAATGGGGCGGTAAAATATATAAGTTCATCAATTCGATTTACGGTCACGATGCAGATATAAAATTTTCTGATTTAATAGAACCTTCGGAAAGGTTGGATATCCATATTATTTTCTATATTGCTACAGAAGATGCTGTTAAAAAGCTTAATGATAACATCATTGCATTCAAAACGGAATATCCTTCTTATAACTTTCAATTCACCATCGGGACAGTTCAGCTTTTGGAACAGAATATTAAAGATAATGTTCTAAAGGAAACCAACTTTGTGAACTCAATTAAAAAATATTATGATGATCAGATAAATGATTCCCATTATAAAATGGGTAAACATGATGATCCTCATTTGGGTTTTAACGAATGTAGTTTGCCTCTGGTGTTAAATCATAACACTCCAAACAATTCTCTGCCGATACTATGGTTTCCAGAGGATAAAAAATATATAGGCTTATTTCCTAGAGTAACAAGACATAAAGATGAGTAGGCTTAGAAATCCATTTAGATTACGTGCGTCGGAAAAAATAGAGTCTGACGTGAGTTTTTTACGATTGTATAGTCCGATTGTGTTAGATGCCTTATGCGAGAAACATAAGGATGGAAAGCTGTGGAATAATGTAATGTATATCCATAGTTCTCCAGGGGCAGGAAAGACATCTCTGTTGAGAGTTTTTGAACCAGGGACTTTAAATGCATTATTAAATAGTAGATCCGCCGCTGATTACAAAGTTCTATATAATACACTGCGCAGATTGGACGTGTTGGGGGAACATAATATAGCCACCCTAGGTGTCACTCTTGTATGTACTAGAAACTATGAAATTTTAGAAGAATTGGATATATCAAACGCTCAAAAGATTCGATATTTTTTTTCGCTTCTAAACTCTCGTATTTTTTTAGCAACTCTACGAGCTATTGTTGATTATGCATCATCCAATTCTAGTTTTAATGAAGTTTTAGAGGATATTTCCTACAGCTTTGATGATAGGGAAAATTATTTTAAGGATTTGCCAAGGCCCTGTACGGGCAAAGAGCTATATGCTTGGGCATCTAATATTGAAAGAAAAGTTTATCAAGCTATTGATAGTTTTCTGCCATTAGAGCATTTACAACCTCAAGGCCATGATGAATTGTTCTCCCTGACCGTACTAAAACCGGAGTATTTTACCATAAATGGGGCGCCAATCCATTGTAGGTTCTTGTTCATGATTGATGATGGACATAAATTATCGACGTCACAACGTATATCGCTAAAGAAGTATATAATTGAACGGCGGGGAAGTTTTAGTATATGGGTATCGGAGAGATTGGAGGCCTTGGATGCAATGGATAATTTAAGGTCGTACATAGGTAGGGATTATGAGGTACTTAATCTTGAGAGGTTTTGGAGTGACCATCAAGGTAAATTCGAAAAAGTTCTTGCAAATATTGCTGATAAGCGGGCCGCAAGTTCTACTGAAGACGTCAATTCATTCAAAGAGTATTTAGAAAACGAACTTGAAGAAGAAGTTCTTCGAGATGAATTTTTGGAATCCGTTCAAGAAACCAAAAGCAGTATTCTGAAGATCACGTCTTTCACCAATAAATTTGATAAGTGGTTGGCATATGTTGAAAATACTGAAGCCACGCCATTAGAAAGGGCTATTTTATATAAGAAGCTAGAAATTTTAATAAATAGGAACGTTGGTAAAAGTCAGCTTGCATTTGAGTTTCCTCTCACCCAGGAAGAACTACTTGATAAATTTAAGTCGGATATAGAGGCGACGTCTAAGTTATTTTTATCGCAGAAATCGAAGATACCTTATTATTATGGTTTTGGTGATATTGTGAAACTTTCATCTAATAATATTGAGCAATTTCTTTCATTTTCTGGGGATATTTTCGAAGAAATGCTGTCGAATAGATTGTCGGGCAATCATATAAATATCGGGACAAAACGTCAGCAAAAAATATTAATAGATGTTGCAAACAAAAAATGGGAGGAGATATCGAAAATAGTCCCATACTCAAATAATATTGTGGCATTTCTTAATAAATTGGCAGAAGCGTGTAATAAAGATACGTATAAACCAAATGCACCTTATGCACCGGGAGTTACCGGATTTGCGATAAAGCATAATAAAAACATATTCGATAAAAATGCCAATTGGTATGAAGATGAGGCTTATATGCCTTTAGTAAATGTTATATCCACTTGTGTAGCTTTCAATTTATTGGAAATAAAGGATGTTAATCAGGGGGAGAAAGGAAAGAAGTGGGAGGTCTACTATTTGAATCGATGGCTGTGCTTAAAATTTAACCTTCCTTTTGCCTATGGGGGATGGAGACATAAATATACCGATGAATTACTCAAATGGACAAAAACATAAATAAACTTCGTTGGGATCCCTCTGTTTTTGTCAGGGGAAAAAATACCGTAAACTTTTGGAAAGAACATTTTTCTTCTAGAGACCGTAAACCCCTTTTTATCTTGGGCAAAGGTTTTGATGTTAGGATGAATATAGCTTTAAAATGCTTATTAGAAGCCAGTCCAGAAACTGAAATGGAATGCTGGTTAATCGAATTTGAAGAAGGTCTAGGCTCTAATTCTCATAAATATCAACCCTATGTAGATGAGAACTTAAAAGAACTTTATGAGATTATTGATCCAAGCAAAGTGTCATCAAAAAAGATTGCCCTTTGGAATAGCAAGTCTAAAACCAAAAAGAAGCGGATTGGAGACAGGCAAGCTGCACACATATTAAGTTCGATCGATCAAATTAAAGACTTCACTGATATAATTATTGATATCAGTGCGCTTCCTCGTGGTGTTTATTTTTCGCTTGTGGGTAAATTCTTGACTTTTATAGATACTTATCTTGAGAAAAAAGTACCGAATCTTTTTGTTGTGGTATCCGAGAACGCATCGATAGATGTAAAAATAAAAGAAAAAGGCATTGACGAAGATGTTGGCTACCTGCATGGGTTTGGAGGTACTTTAGAGTTGTCATCGTTATCGGATGAACCAGTAATATGGTTTCCAATACTCGGTGAGGATAAAAACGAACATTTGGAACGTGCCCATTCGCATATAAATCCCAATGAGATTTGTCCTGTACTACCATTTCCCTCAAAAAATCCCAGGAGGTCAGATGCTCTAATAAAAGACTATCATCAGTTGCTCTTCGATAAGCTTAGTATAGAGCCTCAAAACCTGATGTACGTACCTGAGCAAAATCCTTTTGAAGCATATGGAAGGTTAATTAAGGCAATAATCAATTACAACAAGTCGTTAAGATCATTAGGAGGATGTAAGGCTGTGATATCTACTTTTTCAAGCAAACTTCTTTCTATAGGTACACTTCTCACTGCTTACGAGCTTATAGGTTGTATTGGTGTTGGTGTCCTTAATGTTGATTCTCAAGGTTATGAAATTGAAGATTTTGAAGAATTAAAAATGTTGAAAGAAAGTAGCGAACTTTTTGTAATTTGGCTAACTGGAGATCCTTATGATGAAAGCTGAAATATTGTCTAACCCCGTATGTATTGGGACTGGTCTTGTAGCACTTGATGTGGTTATTAGTAACGAGCATGATGTTCCAGCACAATTTTGGGCTGGAGGATCTTGTGGTAATGTAATAACTATTTTATCGTATTTTGGTTGGAAGTGCTTCCCAATCGCCAGATTATCTAATAATGTTGCTGCGGAAATGTTGCTTCAAGACCTACATAAATGGAATGTGAAGGATGATTTGATAACAGCAACTAGTGATGGTAGTACCCCAATAATTATACATCGTATTCTGAGAGACAAGGAGGGGGCTCCTAAGCATAAGTTTGAATTCAGAAACCCAGAAGATGGAAGTTATCTACCGTCTTATAAGCCATGTCTAGCCAAGTCAGTAAAAGGACTAGTTGAACGTATACCGGCTTCTAATGTTTTTTATTTTGATCGCATAAATAGAGGCGCTATAGATTTAGCAAAGTCGTACAAGGGAAATGGCGCAATAGTTTTTTTTGAACCTTCTAGTGCAAAAGATATTAAGGGCTTCAATGAATGCCTTGAAATAACTGATGTGGTTAAGTTTTCAAATGATAGGATATCCGACTATGACAAAATGTACCCTATTGGTCGAGTGCCTTTAGAAATACAAACTATGGGTGAAAGCGGTCTAAAATTCAGACTTAAGGGCGAAAGTGAATGGACGCATTTGGAAAGCTATTCTATTGATAATGTTATAGATTCTGCGGGGGCAGGAGATTGGTGCACAGCGGGAATAATTAAGACATTGTTTTATAAGAATAATTCGTCTTTTCCCATTAATAAGGATGATATCGTAAAAGCTCTACGGTTTGGGCAAATTCTTAGTGCTATAAACTGCACATTTGAAGGTGCAAGAGGATTGATGTATGCTGTGCCTAATAATGAATTGTTGCTATATGTACAACATATTATATCCTCATCTGTAAAGAAAATTTATCAAGGTACTAAGCGTAAAGGAGTTTATACGAGCGATAATAGAAATCTAAAAATATCTTCATTATTTGCTTCAATATGATTTTGGAGCCAGATGCCAGTGGGAGAAAATATTAATGAATATCCTAGCAATGCTGACTATAATGTAGAGTCCGAGAAAATTTTATATTTTGAAATTTATTTCGAATCATGAAAAAATGTTTGGAACGGCAACAGGTATCTTAAGGTATGGCAAGGTGTATATCCGCGTTTTGCCAACAATTCAGCTTGCTACAGTTTCCCTGAAACTGCCGTAGACTTGACCTTTGTTTAATAAATAAATTTTGCATTGTCAATTTTTTCGGTTGAAAGCTAGACCTCTTAAGGTTGCTCCAAACCAAATAATTGAAAGGAATCTCCATATTGTTTGCATTATTTTATAAAACCTTTGACTTTTAAATCTTGTACAATGGGCTCTATAAGCCGTAAAAAGCTTTCCAAATGTTGAAAGTATTCCCCCTGAAGGGTACTAAAACCGAAAGGCAGCAAGTTTTTAACTTGCTGCCTTTTTCATATCCCCAAATAGCTGTTTCGGACGATTCGTTAATTCATGGTAAACTTCAAAAGAATTCTTTTCAGCCAGTTATGAGCTAACTTACCTCATTTAAATGACACCATTTATTGAGATCCTTTAATTGGTTAAGGAGACAAGTCCTACGACAAGTTATTAAAGATTATTATTTTTATTCCACGCACATATCCGCAAGACAATTGTTTGGAACTGTATAAGGCATCATGTAAAATTGATAATAAGCGAGCCTTCTGTTTAGTCAATTAACGGATAAAAGCGAAGAAGACGTTTTATAACATAGAAAAAATGAAACCAAGAATTTCTGTATTAACCATTGGTGTGGACGATCTCGAGAGATCGTACCAATTTTATCATGAAGGCCTGGGCTTACCTTCGGACGGAATTATAGGGCAAGAGTTTGAGCATGGCGCAGTAGCGTTCTTTGATCTTCAAAGCGGTGTAAAGCTGGCAATTTGGCCAAGGAAGAGTATAGCGCATGACACGGGTATCCGGTTGCAACATTCTTCCGCTACCGAATTTACAATCGGACATAATGTTAGCAGTAAAGAAGAAGTGGATTTCATTATGGAGCATGCTGATAATGCGGGTGCAAGAGTCATTAAGCCTGCTTCCGATACTTTTTGGGGCGGTTATGCAGGATATTTCCAAGACCCGGACGGTCATCTTTGGGAGATTGTTTATAACCCCGCTTTTCTCCCTGAGGTTTAATATGAAGCCGTATTGGTCGACATTATCGGGCATAAAAAAACCTCACTTTGGGGAAGTGAGGTAAAACTACTGTTTTTTAATCAACCTAACCTAATGTGTAAAATGAAAGTAAGTGCCTTTTGATATAAAAACTGATACGAAGTAAATCGTTTTTTTTCAGGATAAAGAAATTTTTACACAGAAAGGTGTTTTTCTTACACTAAAAGGTTTTTTGGTGGTACGAAATGTCTATTTCCCGATATTTTTGGCGTGAAGCCGTATTTTTTCTTGAAAGCTTTACTGAAATGATGAACATACTTGTAACCCATTAAATAGGAGGCATCCGTTACATTATGCTCGCCCTTTTGCAATCAGGTGTAATAGTCTACAACGCCAGAAAAGTTGATTAAGAAAAACCTTCATTTTTAATGTAGGATCCTTGAGAATTTACCTATTTTGACTAACTATTTTTATTTTTATCGTGGGGTATGCAAAATAAAGACGTTAGCATTGAATTGTTAATCATCGCTTGTTCAGCGGGAGGAATGATGCTTTTAATGGATTTGTTGTCTAGCTTGAAGGAAGATGTCGGCTTTGCGGTGTTGGTCATTGTTCACCGAAACGAAAAGTATGCAAGCTCGTTGGAACAAATGGCACAGCATAAATGTGTACTTCGGGTGAAATCGGCAGAAGAAAAGGAAACAATACAAGCAGGTACAGTTTATTTTGCGCCAGCAGGATATCACCTATTAATTGAAAAAGATCGCAGTATATCTTTAGACGCATCAGAACCAGTCCATTACTGTAGGCCGTCTATTGATGTCAGCATGCAAAGTGCCGCCGAAGTTTATAAAAAATCACTGGTGGCAATCCTATTGTCAGGAGCCAATAGGGACGGCGCCGAAGGCCTACGAGCTGTTTACAAGTATGGCGGCAAGACCCTTGTACAGGATCCGAGTGCCGCATTGGTTGATGTAATGCCGCGGGCGGCCATTGAAACAGGTGCTGTTACCGCAGTTCTTTTGGACGAACAATTGAAAGCATATTGTAAGAGCCTTAGTTGAAGAAAATTAATGCTCCTATTATCAATGTGTTAACTTTTTTTGAATATTTTGTTTAAAAAATATTTGGAGGGAATGCCTTAATGTGTTAGTTTTGCAGTCCAAAATAACACTAAGTACTGCGGAAGTGGCGTAATTGGTAGCCGCACCAGACTTAGGATCTGGCGCCGAGAGGCGTGGGGGTTCGAGTCCCTTCTTCCGCACTTGATTCCTCCCGACAATATCGGGAGGAATTTTTGTATTAAGCATATTAAAACGCAACTAATGAACATTTCACAGGAGAGAGTAGACGACCTGAATGCAGTTATCAATGTAGAAATTACCCCTGCAGATTACACGGATCGTGTAAACAAAGCAATAAAGGAACAAGCAAAAAAGGCTAAGCTCCCGGGGTTCCGTCCTGGCATGGTGCCGGCTTCCCACATCAAAAAGACTTATGGTAAAGCGATTCTTTTTGATGAAATTAACCGGCTGGTAAGCGATAGTTTAAATAACTATCTTACGGAGAATAAAGTAGAGGTGCTTGGTCAACCGCTTCCAAAAGAGGGCTCTGAGTCTTCTTATAATTGGGATTTCAATGATGAGTTTAAATTTCAATACGAAATTGGTTTGGCACCGGCTTTTGAAGTGCCATTTAGTGAAAAAGACAAGGTGACCCAATATGATATTAAGGTAGATGATGAAACCTTGGCTTCGCGTATCAAAAATCTTCGTAAGAGCTATGGAAAAATGACGAATCCGGAAGTGTCAGAAGATGGAGATGTTTTATATAGCACATTAACGCAATTAGATGCTAGCGGAAATGCTTTAGAAGGCGGAATATCGAATACAGCTTCCGTGCGTACGGATCTTGTAGATGATAAAAAGATAAAAAAGTCTTTGATCGGGCTTAAAAAAGACGATGAGGTTAAAATCGACTTAAAAAAAGCATTCAAAGACGATACGATAGCGCGCATCTTGAATATAACGGAAGAGGAGGCAGCAGCTTTAACCGAAGGAACTTTCAAGTTGGTTGTGAAAAATGTAAACCGCTTGGAGGAAGCTGATTTAAACCAAGAGCTTTTTGATAAACTTTTTGGTAAAGATGAAGTGAAAACCGAAGAAGAGTTTAAGGCTCGTGTCACTTCAGAGGTTGAGTCGATGCTTGTTCAAAATTCTGATCAACGTTTACAACAAGACCTTTACAACTTGGGAATGGAAAAAGTGAATGTACAATTTCCTGATGAGTTCCTGAGAAAATGGTTAAAAGCGACTAACGAGAAATTGACCGATGAAGAACTTTCAGAAGGCTACGACGATTTTGTTAAAAATTTAAAGTGGACCTTGATTGAAAATAAAATCATTACGGAAAATAAGCTTGAAATCAAATACGAAGAAGTTTTTAAATTAGCTAAGGAGCGTATCGCGGCCCAATTTAAAATGTACAGTCCCGAGCCAATCAGCGAAGAACAACTAGCGCAGTATACGGTTCAATTTCTGCAGGATAAGGAACAGGCGAACAGACTGTTCGAAGAGGTAAAAGCCTTGAAGGTTTTTGATTTCTTAAAAGGTGTCGTGAAGCTGAATAAAAAAGAAATAGACTATAATAAGTTCCTGGAATTAAAGTAAGTCGCATAATTTTTTAGAAAGCCATCCGTTTGAAAAATGGGTGGCTTTTTCTATTGTCGCTAAGTTATATTTTGTCAGTTTTTTATTTCGGATAAGGCATTCTGTCAGTTTTGATCGTTCAATGTCGTGTTAAGAATGCTTGGCGCATTCTTTGATACCTGAAAGTAAAAAAATAGTATTCACGCAAGCTATCATTCGAGATTCTAGAATTAATCTTATATATTAGCTAGGCAAAAGGCAAAAATCATGAGTATAGATAAAAATGAATTTAGAAAATACGCTGTTAAACACCACGGTATAGGAAGTCAACATGTGGATAGTTTTATCAATCGGGTAGAGCAACAAATGCCGGTGTCGCTGACTCCTTATATTATTGAAGAACGCCAGCTAAACGTCGCCCAAATGGACGTCTTCTCGCGTTTGATGATGGATAGAATTATCTTTTTAGGAGATGCTGTAACCGATCAGGTGGCTAATATAATTCAAGCTCAGTTATTGTTTTTACAATCTGCTGATGCACATAGAGACATACAAATCTATATCAACTCACCAGGTGGTAGCGTTTATGCAGGTTTGGGTATCTATGATACCATGCAATATATTTCACCGGATGTAGCTACTATCTGTACCGGCATGGCTGCTTCTATGGGTGCTGTATTGCTAGTTGCAGGTGCAAAAGGAAAACGCGCTGCGCTAAAACATTCACGTGTAATGATTCATCAACCTTCAGGTGGTGCACAAGGTGTTGCTGCTGATATGGAAATCAATCTACGTGAGATGTTAAAGCTTAAAAAAGAATTATATCAGATAATTGCTGATCATTCCGGACAGTCTTATGATTGGGTAGAAAAGGCATCAGACCGCGACTTTTGGATGACGTCGGGCGAAGCAAAGGAAAACGGAATGATCGATGAAGTGTTATTAGGAAAGAAAGATAAATAAAATGGCAAAGAACCCGAGAGAAGTTACTTGTTCATTCTGTGGTTTACGCAAGTCAGAGACCTTGATGCTTATTGCAGGCAATGATGCACACATCTGTGATCGGTGTGTCGCCCAAGCGAACGAGATCTTAGCTGAGGAGCTGACATTGCGTAAAAATAAGAGTGTGCAGGCCGCACTTAAGTTATTAAAGCCAGCAGAAATAAAGTCGCATCTCGATCAATACGTTATCGGCCAGGATGATGCCAAGAAAGTGCTATCAGTTGCGGTCTATAACCACTATAAACGATTGAATCAGAAGGTGGAAAAGGATGAAATTGAGATTGAAAAATCCAATATCATTATGGTTGGCGAAACAGGTACCGGCAAAACACTTTTAGCAAAGACAATTGCAAAAGTATTAAATGTGCCTTTTTGTATTTGTGATGCGACCGTTCTAACAGAAGCTGGCTATGTGGGTGAGGACGTTGAGAGCATTCTGACCCGACTTCTTCAAGCTGCTGATTACGATGTAGCTTCCGCTGAACGAGGGATTATCTATATAGACGAAATTGATAAAATTGCCCGTAAAAGTGATAATCCGTCGATTACGCGAGACGTGTCGGGCGAAGGAGTTCAGCAAGCTCTTCTGAAAATCTTGGAAGGAACGGTTGTAAATGTACCCCCACAAGGTGGTCGTAAACATCCGGATCAAAAAATGATCGCCGTGAATACTAGCAATATTTTGTTTATTTGTGGCGGTGCCTTTGATGGAATTCAGAAAAAAATTGCTAACCGTATGCGTACGCAAACAGTTGGCTATAAAATGAATAGCGAGCATGCCGAGATTGATCTAAATAATCTTTATAAATACATTACACCTCAAGATTTAAAGGCTTTTGGATTAATACCGGAGCTAATCGGTCGTTTACCGGTAATTACCTATTTGAATCCGTTGGATCGGGAAGCGTTGTTGAATATTCTCACTGAACCAAAGAATGCCCTGGTCAAGCAGTACAAGAAATTGTTTGACTATGAACATATCGATCTTCAATTTGATACGGAGGTATTCGAGTTCATTGTTGATAAAGCCAACGAATTCAAACTGGGGGCTAGAGGACTTCGAGCGATATGCGAAGCCATTATGCTAGACGCGATGTTTGAAATCCCTTCGCGGGAAAAAGATGACGGTGGAGAGCTTTATATTAATCTCGATTACGCAAAACAAAAATTCGAGAAGTCAGATTTGAAAAAGCTGCACGTAGCTTAAAAAAATCCCCCGCACAAAACGGGGGATTTTTTGTATATTGTTATGAGGGTTGAGTCGTTAAGTTGTTGAGTCGTTAAGTTACCACTCAACTATCACCCTACTCAACTGGTTCCTAAAAAGAAAACGATGACTAAAACAGTAAAAGAAGTTGAATCGGCGGTAAAACCCGGTTTAAAGAATAAAGAAGATATCGTAAAGAATTGGTTGCCACGGTACACGGGGCGCCCCTTAAATGAATTTGGAGAATATATCTTATTGACGAATTTCTCACATTATGTAAAATTGTTTTCGGAATGGCATGATAACGCACCGATTTATGGCCTGGATAAGCCTATGCAGAGTGTCTCGGCCGCTGGTATCACAATTATCAATTTCGGTATGGGAAGTCCGGTTGCAGCCACCATTATGGACTTACTCTCCGCTATACAACCGAAAGCAGCCTTGTTTTTAGGAAAGGCCGGTGGCTTGAAAAAGAAGAATAGTATTGGAGATTTGATTTTGCCGATCGCCGCGATTCGTGGAGAGGGGACTTCTAATGATTACTTACCTCCGGAAGTGCCCGCTCTACCTGCTTTCGCACTTCAGAAAGCGATATCCACTACTATTCGGGATAATAGTTTAGACTATTGGACCGGCACTGTCTATACAACCAATAGGAGAGTTTGGGAACATGACAAGGATTTTAAGAAATACCTAAAATCTTTAAGGGCAATGGCGGTAGATATGGAAACTGCTACCATATTTACAGTTGGATTCGCTAATAAAATACCGACGGGTGCATTGTTGTTGGTGTCTGATCAACCAATGATTCCGGAAGGTGTAAAGACGCAGGAAAGTGACTCGTCCGTAACGGCAAACTTTGTTGAAACCCACTTAAAAATTGGTATCGATTCTTTAAAACAGTTGATCAATAACGGGTTGACAGTGAAACATTTGAAGTTTTAGTCCCGTTGCCAGCGCGCAGCAAGCGTCGGCATTAATCCGATAGCTGAAAGCCGATTTCTGTTAGCTATTATAAATTGCTATGTTTGTATATAATCTATTAAACTTGTAGAGAATGTGGTACAATAATATTCTGGAGACAATCGGTAATACACCCTTGGTAAAGTTAAACAAGCTAACCAAAGATGTTAAGGCAACTGTATTAGCTAAGATAGAGACAACTAATCCAGGTAATTCGATCAAAGATCGAATGGCTATCAAAATGATTGAGGATGCGGAACGCGCCGGGTTGTTAAAGCCAGGTGGAACGATTATCGAAGGCACATCGGGTAATACCGGAATGGGTTTGGCAATTGCGGCAGTTATTAAGGGTTATAAGTGTGTTTTTACGACGACCGATAAGCAGTCGAAGGAAAAAATAGATGCACTGCGCGCTTTTGGGGCAGAGGTGATTGTGTGTCCGACCAATGTCGAGCCTGAAGATCCCCGTTCTTATTATTCCGTTTCGAGCAGACTTGAGAGAGAAATCCCCAATGCATGGAAACCAAACCAATATGACAATCTTTCCAACAGCCACGCGCATTATGAGCAGACCGGCCCTGAAATATGGGAACAGACAGACGGAAAAATTACCCATCTATTGGTTGGTGTTGGAACAGGCGGCACAATAAGTGGCGCTGGGAAATATCTAAAGGAGAAAAATCCAGCCGTCAAGATATGGGGCATTGATACCTATGGATCGGTGTTTAAGAAATATAAGGAAACAGGCGTCTTCGATAAGAGCGAGATCTATCCCTACATTACCGAAGGGATAGGGGAAGATTTTTTACCTCGAAATGTTGATTTCGATGTTATCGATCATTTTGAAAAAGTGACGGATAAGGATGCAGCGTTGATGACGCGCGAAATTGCACGGCAGGAAGGTATTTTCGTTGGAAATTCCGCTGGCGCGGCCATTGCTGGCTTATTGCAGTTAAAAGATAGCTTAAAGGAAGGGGATTTAGTAGTTGTCATTTTTCATGATCATGGCTCCCGTTATATGGGAAAAATGTTTAATGAAGATTGGCTGCGGGAGCGAGGATTCCTTAAAGACAAGAAATTGACAGCGGAACGCATTTTAAAGAAAAGGGGACCACAGGAGATTATAACAGTAGATGGAGAACAGTCTGTAATCGAGACGTTTAATACAATGAAAACGCTCAATATATCACAAATTCCTATTACGCAACAAGGAATGGTGGTCGGCAAAGTCACTGAATCGGATATATTGAACGCACTCTTGGAAAATCCAAGTGTGAAATCCGGAAAGGTACAACAGATTATGACGGCACCTTTTCCTTTTGTTGATCTCAATACCTCAATTGACCGACTTTCATCACTTATCAATAAAGATAATAACGCCGTATTGGTGGAAGATGAGGGCGGTAAGCTCGAGATCATAACCCAATATGATATTATCAATGCTATTTCGGCTGGTTAGATGAGAGGAGGTGTCAGGCTTAAGCGGGTATGAGGTATAGGGTATAAGGTATAAGGTAGAGGGTATAAGGTTACCTTAAGCCCTACGCCTTATACCTTACATCGTTCAATGCAGTGGTTTTCCTTCAATTCGTTTGATTTGAGCGCCGAGCGCCAGGAGCCGTTTATCAATGTGTTGATAACCACGTTCAATTTGCTCAATATTATAAATAACGGATCTTCCTTGAGCGGATAGGGCGGCGATCAGCAAGGAAACTCCCGCACGTATATCGGGTGAAGTCATTTCGATTCCCCGTAATTTGAATGCTTTATTCAAGCCGATGACCGTTGCGCGATGAGGATCACATAAAATAATCTGTGCGCCCATGTCGATTAACTTATCGACAAAGAACAAGCGGCTTTCAAACATTTTCTGGTGAATTAACACATTCCCTTTGGCTTGTGTAGCTACGACAAGTACAATGCTTAACAAGTCAGGCGTAAAACCTGGCCAAGGTGCATCTGCGATGGTGAGGATGGAACCGTCTATGAAGGTCTCAATTTCGTACGAATCTTGGGCCGGAATATAGATGTCGTCGCCCCGTCTTTCCAGTTTTATCCCTAGTCGACCAAAAACCGTCGGAATAATCCCTAGCTCATCAAAATGAACATCCTTAATGGTGATTTCTGACCCGGTCATCGCGGCTAAACCAATAAAGGAACCTATTTCAATCATATCGGGAAGCATACGGTGTTCCGTTCCTGTCAAATAGTCGACCCCCTCAATGCTCAACAGATTGGAGCCTATACCGGAAATCTTAGCGCCCATACGATTGAGCATTTTGCACAGCTGTTGCAAATAGGGCTCACAGGCGGCATTATAAATCGTAGTTGTACCTTTTGCCAAAACAGCGGCCATCACAATATTTGCCGTGCCGGTTACGGATGCCTCATCCAAGAGGATATAAGTTCCGTGCAAATTAGTCGCATCGATATTAAAAAAATGGTTGTCCTGATCATAATGAAACCGAGCTCCGAGTTTTTCAAAACCTAAAAAATGCGTGTCCAACCGCCTTCGTCCTATTTTGTCTCCACCTGGTTTAGGAATGGCAGCTTTGCCGAAACGAGCGAGTAGAGGGCCAACGATCATAATAGAACCGCGCAGGCTTCCTCCCTTAGTTTTAAACTCTTCTGACTGGAAGTAATCAATATTAATGTTCTTTGCTTCAAATGTATAGGTGTCATCACTGATCCGTTCGATAGCTACTCCAAGATCACCTAAAAGCTCGATGAGTTTGTTAACATCTTTAATGTCAGGTATATTGCTGATCGTCATTTTCTCGGGCGTAAGCAATACAGCTGATAATATTTGGAGCGCCTCATTTTTTGCTCCCTGCGGAGTGATTTCTCCTTTCAGCGGTTTTCCACCGTAAATTTCAAATGCATTCATTCAACTATCCTAATCGATAAAAATTAAACCGGCCTTTATCTTGACATCGTTAGATACAGGCCGGTTGTTAAAAATATGTGGATAGCGATTTAGAAACGTTTACGCTTCTTGTTACCGCCATTATTCTGATTTTTATGCTGCTGCTGCCGGTTTTTCTGGCCGCCACCACTTTGCTGGTTACTGCTAGTATTACTTTTTGTGCGATTACCTGGAGGCGGTGTTTTGAATTCCAGTTTAGTTAAGTTCACATCTTCATCGAGCACTAATTGACCATTTGACATTTCTTTCAAATCGTCAACGATGTGGTCGTCACTGACAGAATCTTTATTCCAGGTTACATAGGCCATTTTCATGAAATTGGCCATTGCCTGTACCATTGTTTTTTTACGTTCCGGATCTTCAATCTTCTTGGCCTTTTCAATCATTAACTCAATGATATAACCGTAATGCTTGTATTTAATGCGATGCTGCGGATAATTCAACGTTTCCGGCTTTGCATGTATAGCACCTGGCGTAGGCTTGGGATAAGGCGAATCTACGTCAATTTGGAAATCGGAGATAATGTGCAAGTGATCCCAAAGTTTATGTTTAAAATCCGATACATCCCTTAAATGCGGATTTAAAAAGCCCATTAGGTCGATGACAACCTGCGCGTGCCGGTTGCGTTCTTCCTTCGTGGGGAGGGTGCAGATATAAGCCACCATGTTTTGAACATTACGGCCATATTCTGCCAATATTAATCTCTTTCGTGTGCTATTATAGTCAAATTCCATATTTTCTTTAGTTACCAGTTGCCGGTTGTTAGTTGCGAGCAGTAAGAAGATATCCGATCTGATATCGCTGACAACTCACAACACATAACTCGCAACCTAATTATTAACAATTCTAAGTTTTGCAAATTTAAGCAACAATTGCTTTTGTCCTAATTCTTTAAAAAAAATAGTTGCTTTTATGTCCGGTTTATTACCTTCTAAATTAATTACCTTCCCAAATCCAAAGCGTTCATGCTCTACTTCCATCCCCACCTGCAAATTACTGGTATCAGACGGTGCGAAACCGGCACTGGGTTGATGCGCTTTTGGTAAAATGGAAGTGGTTTTGGGTACGACTTTCGGTTTGGGTTTGGTAAAGATGTCTTGTGATTGCGGTTGCGACCAAGCTGTCCTTGCTTTACCAAAAACATCATCACCGCTGGATTTAGAGGCTGTAGGAGCACTGAAATCCAGTGCCAGGTATCTGGGGTCTATTTCATCTATAAACCGACTCGGTTCACAATTATTGAGCGTTCCCCAACGATAACGCGATGTTGCATAGGATAAGGTCAGCTTCTTCTCAGCACGTGTAATCGCCACATAGAATAGCCGACGCTCCTCTTCCAATTCCGTACGTGAATTCAGGGCAAGTTGCGAAGGGAAGAGGTTTTCTTCAAGTCCAACGATAAAAACCTGCGGAAATTCCAGCCCTTTCGAAGAGTGAATTGTCATCAGTGATACTGTATCAGCATTCGGATTCTTATCATTGTCGTCATTTGTCAATAACGCAATATCCTGCATAAATACATCTAGGCCTTTTTCTGCTATATCTTCACGCTCACTGAATTCTTTAATACCATTTAATAATTCCTGAATGTTTTCATACCGGTTTAGGCCTTCAACGGATTTATCCTCATAGAGATCTTTCAATATACCGGAATGTTGTGCGATATGTAGAGCGGTATCATAGGCACTGTTGTTCTTCGCCAGCACTTGGAAACTTTGGATGAGGGAACCAAACGGATATACAACAGCTGCCGTACGTCCGTCCAAATACTGTTGTGGGGTGGTAATGACTTCCCAAATACTTTTTTGATGTTGATCTGCAGCAATAAAGATGCGTTCTACCGAGGTGTCACCTATGCCCCGTCTGGGATAATTAATGACACGCTTAAGTGCTTCTTCATCGTTGGGGTTAAAAGTAAGTCGAAAGTAGGCTATTAAATCTTTGATCTCTTTCCTTTGATAGAAGGAGGTGCCTCCGTATATCTTGTACGGTATATTAAGTTTTCGTAAGGCCTCTTCCATGGCGCGCGACTGTGCGTTGGTACGGTAGAGAATGGCGAAATCCTTAAAACGCAGCGATTGCAAGGAACGGTCTTGCAAAATATTTTCTGCTACCATTTTTCCTTCTTCATTGTCGCTGAAAGCCCGTACAACTTTTATCTTGTCGCCCGTTTCGTTTTCGGAGAAAACGTTCTTTTTTAACTGATTTTTATTATTCGAGATAATACTATTGGCGGCATTTACAATATTTTGGGTAGAACGATAATTCTGCTCCAACTTAAAAACTTTTAAGTCCGGATAGTCTTTTTCAAAATTTAAAATATTCTGGATATTCGCGCCCCGGAAAGCATAAATACTTTGAGCATCATCACCCACTACGCAGATGTTCTCGTTGATTGCCGCTAGCCTTTTAACAATCAGATATTGTGAGAAGTTGGTGTCTTGGTACTCATCAACCATTAAATACTTGAACTTTGTTTGATATTTATAAAGTACTTCCGGATGTTGGTTCAGCAGGACATTGGTTTTAAAAAGCAAATCGTCAAAATCCATTGCACCTGCTTTGTAGCAGCGTTGACTATAGGTTTGATAAATTTGACCTAGATTACCCCTTCCGCCCGATTGATCCTCAGCCTGTATTTGTGCATTCTTTTGATACTCTGCAGCGGATATCAGGTTGTTTTTCGCCGCGGATATCCGATTATATACAAAGTTTGCATTGTACAGTTTATCATCTAACTGCATTTCCTTGAGAATCGATCGGATCAAGCTCTTACTGTCGTCCGTGTCATAAATAGTGAAATTGGCAGGATAGCCAATATGATGAGCCTCCACACGAAGGATTTTAGCGAATACGGAGTGAAAAGTACCCATCCAAATGTTTTTAGCTTCATTTCCAACTACTTTCATGATCCGCTCGCGCATTTCCTTGGCGGCTTTATTGGTAAACGTTAATACTAAAATGTTAAATGGATCAATGCCTTTTTGTATTAGATGGGCTACTCGATAGGTTATGACTCTCGTTTTGCCCGATCCAGCTCCTGCTACAATCATAACAGGGCCATCTGTTTGTTCTACTGCTGCCCGTTGTGAAGGGTTCAATCCTTGTAAGTAATCCAAAATCTCCTCGCTATTTTTTTATTGGATAATGTGCTATTCAATAGTGTTTTACCAGATTGCAAGCTATCATAGGTTAATATATAAAATCCCATGAATATCTATGTTTGCCAAATACAAACACAGATGAAATAACCTGGATATTCCATATGGCCTTTAAAGGACAAATTATTTGCACATGAAATATTTAAGGGCATAAAGATACGAAATAGATATGAGCTTCATAAGGTGAGGGATGATTTTGTATTAAAATAATTTGGTTGCTTTTGATGTTCAATTAATACGGCAATTGGAGAATTGGGATTAGCATACTATAGAATATTTTAAATTTCGTATTTTCAGCCCATCAAATTTGAATTATGAGCTCATCATAGTTTATTCAAACCACATAGGGGATGAATAAATCTGATAGCTTCATCACTTTTAAAAAGAAAATTATATACAGATGAAACCGAGATGTAAATAATAATGGACACACAGGGCAATTGACAAGTATTTACATTTTTAGGTGTCAATGAGCTTCGCTGTCGCTTCGGTTATTTACCCGAGCTCTCATCAACCATCAAAAAGAAAATAACAGGATGAAAAAAATAATTGCTCCATTGCTTTTTTTGGGGATTTTGGTAACAGCGGGATGCAGATCGAATACGGCAACCGAAAGCGAAGATGAACAAAAAAAAGAAGAATGGGTCTCCCTTTTCAACGGAAAGGATATCAATGATTGGATGGTGAAAATTCATCATCATGAGTTCGGCGAAAATTATGGGAATACATTTCGGGTAAGGGATAGTACCATACAAGTACGATATGATCAATATGGCGATTTCAATGATCAATTCGGGCATTTATATTATAAAATCCCTTATGCCTATTACCACCTTAAATTAGCATATCGTTTTGTTGGTGAGTTACAAAAAGGGGCTCCGTCTTATACGCTACGTAATAGTGGAGTAATGTTCCATTCGCAAGACCCTCGTACTATGCCAAAAGAGCAAGACTGGCCTATTTCAGTAGAGATGCAGTTCCTGGGGGGCTTGGGGGATGGAAAGCCCAGGCCAACCGGTAATATGTGCTCGCCGGGAACTCATGTCGTATATAAAGGGAAAATCGCCGATTCGCATTGTCTTAATTCAACTTCAAAAACGTACGATGGGGATCAGTGGGTTCATGCTGAGCTAATCGTTTTAGGCGATTCTTTAGTGACCCATATTATTGAAGGGGATACCGTACTACAATATGCTAAACCACAGATTGGAGGTGATGTAGCACATGGTTATGACCCAACGATTAAAGTCGATGGCAAACTGTTGAAAAGTGGCTATATTGCACTCCAAAGCGAGGGACAGCCCGTCGATTTTAAGCATATTGAAATTAAAGATCTTTCATCGATTTATAAGAAATAATAATAGAACATGCAGGCATTGTATCCATTTAACGTGCGGGTGTATGGTATCCTTGTGACAGAGCAGGGCGAAATCCTGATCAGTGATGAACAAGAGTATGGTAAACGTTTTAGTAAATTTCCGGGAGGTGGACTGGAATATGGAGAAGGATTGCGAGACGCTTTACGCAGGGAGTATATGGAAGAATGTTTGGTAGAGGTGGAGGTATTAGATCATATTTATACAACCGACTTTTATGAACATTCTTACTTTAATGATAGTCAGATTATCTCCGTTTACTATCGTGTACGCAATAAAATGCCTTTTAATCTAACTTTTAAAACATGTGCTTTTGATTTTGATGAGACAGAAGGGGATGTTTTTCAGGCCTTTCGACTTATTAAGTTGGAAGACATTAAAATAGAGGATTTGACGTTCAAAACGGATCGCATTGCCCTTGAAGAGTTTTTTAAACAGGAGAAACATTTTATCAAATAATTTTGTTCAGTTTGTTCATTATCAAAGGCTAACTACGTTAAAATATTCGGTTTAAGTATCTTTAAGGTGCTATGTTTGGTACCTTCTTAAACCTAATTTTATTACTAACCGCTATCAACCTCTCAGCCCAGGTTTACCCGGCTTCCCGATATTGTGCTATGGGTGGTACGGGAAATGCATTGCAAGGTGTTGAAGGGCTGACATCCAATGTGGCCGGCATTGGTTCAATGACTGCATCTAGAGCAGGCATTTATCACCAAGAACATTTTTTAAACACAGATATACGCACGCAGGGGCTGCTATTGGCAGTGCCCACAAAATTGGGTGTATTTGGTTCTCATATTTCAAATTATGGGATTAAGGATGCTTATAGCGAGTTGAAGGCAAATCTTAGCTACGCTAAACGTTTTGGCCCTCAGCTGTCCATCGGCCTTGCTTTAAATTACCATCAACTGCAGCTGAGGGAATATGGCAGAAATCAAGCTTTTTCGGCGGATGTTGGTTTACAATTTCAAGTAAAACCATTCTGGGTCATCGGTGCCCGCGTTGCAAACCCTGGATATGCTTCTTATGATTATTCCGCTTATTCCGTTATTCCGGTGATAATCGGCGTAGGTACCAGCTATCAATTTCATCCGAATTTACTTATAACTGCCGATTCGGAGAAGGTTCTTTATCGAGATAAGGTAGATTTCCGAACAGGCCTTGAATATAAACCCATTTCCTGGATGAGCTTTCGAGGTGGAATCGGATTAAATGAGTTTAGTCAATTTTGTGGGTTTGGCTTTGTATATCATAAAATGATTTTGGATTTAGCCACGGTGATTCACCATCGACTCGGGTTATCCCCTCAATTATTGCTTGCCTATGCTTTCTAAATCGGTCTTTTTTGTATTCTTATTTCTGTTATCCCATCTGGCCACTTTTTGCCAAACGGAAAATACCGATCTTATCGAACAGCTTGTTGAATCCATGGCCGATGATCTCACAGAAGATTATGATTATATGGAGCTTACAGAGAGATGGAACTACTATTTGAAACATCCGATCGATCTTAATAAAACAAGCAACGAGGAATTAAGCGAACTTCGTTTTTTGTCACCCTTGCAGGTAGCTGCTATTATCAACCATCGTAAACTAGCGGGGCCTTATCTGACGGTATATGAACTGCAAGCGGTGGACGGGCTGGATGTGGAGACGGTACGGCTCCTGCTACCTTTTGTTCGGGTAGAGCCGTCGTCGAATTGGAATATGCCGGCAAAAGAGTTTCTAAGTAGCGGAAGACATGATTTGATGTTTCGATATGGACGCATCCTAGAGAAGCAAAACGGCTATGCCATAAAGGATCTAAACAGGTCGAGATATCTGGGTAGTGCCGATCGTTTATTTGGCCGATATCGTTACACGGTTCCGCAAAAACTTCAACTATCGTTAAACATGAAAAAGGACGCAGGTGAACAGTTCTTTAACGGGGCACAGCGCCTTGGCTTTGACTTTTATTCGGGAAGCCTTTATCTACAGAACGTCAAACGATGGAAGCATGTTGTTATTGGCGACTATTCTCTACAGTTTGGACAAGGACTTGCTTTATGGACAGGGGTTAGTTTCGGAAAGGGGGCACTGGTTCAACATGTGGCGCGACAAGGCATCGGTTTACGTCCCTATACATCAGCTAACGAGTTTTCTTTTTTTCGCGGGATCTCAGCCACCTATTCAGTAAAAAAGTGGAGCATTACGCCTTTTATATCTTATAAAAGATTGAGCGCTACCTTCGTGGATAGTCTTGCCGGTAAAGCTAATTATAGCGCTATTATTGAAAACGGCTTACATAGAACACCTAACGAGGTATCGAACAGGCACAATTTAAAGCAGTTGCTATTTGGTACCAATGTTCAGTATCAACGAAATTCACTTACTATTGGTGGCAATGTGTTTTATACCAAGCTGTCAGGTATAATAAGACCTCGGACACTTTTATACAATCAATATGCATTTGCCGGAAACGATTTATCAAATGCCAGTATATACTACCATACCTATATTCATAATATGTACCTCTTTGGAGAAGTAGCGCATAGTTTTGGTAGCGGTTTAGCGTATACAAATGGTATTATCTCGTCCTTATCACACGACTTGTCCTTGGTTTTGCAGTACAGAGATTACCAAAAGAATTATCATGCATTCTATAACCAAGGATTATCGGAAGGGAGCCGTGCAGTAAATGAAAAAGGATTCTATACCGGACTTATCTTTCAACCCAATAAGAAAGTACTATGGGTGGCTTATGCAGATGCTTTTAAATTTCCTTGGATAAGGTACCGAGTAGACGCACCATCGGATGGTCAGGATCTGTTTACACAATTGACTCTTACTCCCAATAAAAAGCTAAGATATCTGCTTCGTTACCGTTTTCGGAATAAAGCTGAAAATGGCGATTCGATACACCCCACTGCCGCGCTAGACCGGGTTCAGCGACAACAAATTAGGGCTGAAGCACAGTATCAGGTTAGCTCGACCATCGTTTTCCGTAACCGGTTTGAATACGGGTTTTATAAAAAAGCCGCACATGCCGAAAAAGGCTACCTGGTTTATCAGGATGTGATTTATAAGCCTCAAGGTATGTTTTCAGGTAATGCCCGTGTCGCTTTATTTAAAACAGATGGTTACAATTCGCGCATATACGCCTTTGAGAATGATGTTTTATATGCATCATCGTTTCCATTCTACAGCAATAAAGGGATACGTTATTATCTCAATCTGCGCTGTCGAATCAGGAGGGGTATGGATTTTTGGTGCCGTTATGCGGCTAGCCACTATCCGACGCTCCAAGAGCTGGGTTCGGGCTTGGATAAGATTGAAGGCAATCGCAAATCAGAAATCAAAATGCAGCTACGCTTTCAATTTTAAACTGAGATGTCTAGATTCATCAATTACCATACACAGGCGCCATTCGTATCTTTTTTGCTTGCCCTCATCCTCGGAATTGGAATAACCTATTTCATACCCCTGTCAATTCTTACGTATCGGTTCATACTAATTGCTTGTCTATTGTTAATTGCCTGTTTTTTTGGTCTTGCCATTGGAACAAAGTGGAAGGTGCGATATTTATATGGACCTGCTTTTATAATTTTTTTGACAATACTTATTTGCTTTGGAGTTTTGCTAAACTGGAAAAGCAACCCGGTTATCGACCATAGGCATTTCAGTCATTATCAGAGTAATCATTTGCTTGGTTTTGTATCCGGTGAACCTAAGGTGAAAGGGGAAATTATAAGCACCGAAATGACAATCAATTATGTGAAGATAAAAGATGAATATAAGCCGGTAAGAGGGAAGCTTTTACTGAAAATTAAAACAAAGGAGAGAGACTTACTACTCCATTATGGTGATGAGCTTCGTATTCTTAGCAACTTTAAACGACTCAGGCAACCTTATAATCCCCATGAATTTGATTACGCAGTTTATATGTCTCATCGGGGAATTTGGCACGAAACGTTTCTTACTTCAGATGCGTTGAGCAAGACCGGTCGTAAAACGGGAAACCCGTTAATCGGTTACGCGCTCGAAACCAGAAAAAAAATGGTCGAGAAGTTTAATCGGTATTTTAAGAGTAAGGAGTCTGCGGCACTTCTCGCTACGCTAGTTTTAGGGTACCGTGCTTCCTTGGAGAAGGAACTGATAAAGGTCTTCTCCGCTACCGGCACAATACACATATTGGCCGTTTCCGGTATGCATGTTGGAATTGTCTTCGCTTTGTTTGCTTTTTGTTTACAATGGATGAATAAAGGCGGATGGTTGCGATATATACGTCTTCTTTTATTATTACTCTTTATATGGGCTTACGCATTACTAACAGGTTTTGCGCCATCTGTTCTCCGAGCGGCATTTATGATCAGTATCTTCATTATTGGCAATACGCTGAGACGTGCCGGTAATGGATATAACAACCTAGCCGCCTCTGCCTTTTTCTTATTATTGTACAACCCGGGATTTCTGAGAGATGTAGGTTTCCAATTGTCTTATTTGGCGGTTCTTGGCATCATTTGGTTGATGCCTCTTTTATCAGAGCTAGTAAGGTTTAAATATGAACTAGCGAATAAAGGCTGGTCATATGTATCGATGTCTTGCGCAGCACAATTAGCGAATTTCCCACTGGTGCTCTATTATTTTCATCTCTTTCCTGTTTATTTTTTGCCGGCAAACTTGTTTATCACCTTGCCGGTTAGCCTCCTTATTTACGCTGGTTTCTTATTATTAATGCTGCCGCTAAACAAATTCACCTATGGTATGGCTGATATATTAGAGCAATTCGTTCTTTTTGTTAACCGGGTATTGGTTCGTATAGAACAATGGCCTTTAGCTACCGTGAAGTCGATTTGGTTAACAAGCTATGAATACCTGATGCTTTACCTGGTTATGATAACGCTGGTACTAGCTTTTCAATTTTCCCGGAAGCAGTTGTTTTATGTATCAGTTATAAGTATTCTTGTTTTAGGACTGATTGTCAATCAGCAATTATGGTCTAAGCATAACAGTAACCGACTCATCATCTTCAATGTCAATGATCAAATGGCTATAGGGCTTATAAATGGTGCAAAACCAATTCTTTACAGCAATGCCGATTCGATACAACAAGCGTTTATCCAATATTCCGTAATACCGGCACTTGAAGCTTATTCATCGATTCAATATTTATCCTTTATCAAAGAACCAGTGAAGTTCCATCTTAACGATATTTCCATCACGAACAATCATCTTCAATTTATGGAGAAACAGTTGCTGATTTTAGACGGTCGAAAGAACCATCCAATCGCTACCGCACCTGACTGGTTGTTGATACGAAACAATCCGAAAAGACCGTTAGACAGCTTGTTGGGCACCTTGAAAAAAAGCACGCTTCTTATACTAGATGGGTCTAATAGTCGGCATACGATTGATAGGTGGCGGGCAGATGCAGAGCGATTGAATATCGAATTCTACTGTCTAAAGGATAATTTTGCTTATGTTTGGGGCGCTAAATAGCTTAAACGCTATGTCTATACACGAAATTCTAGAACGGTATTGGGGTTATTCGCGTTTTAGACCTCTTCAGGAAGAGGTTATAAACCATGTTTTGGCTGGCCATGATGCCTTAGCGTTGATGCCTACAGGCGGAGGTAAGTCGCTCTGCTTTCAAGTTCCTGCACTGGCAATGAAAGGGATTTGCATTGTTGTAACTCCTTTGATAGCCTTAATGAAAGATCAAGTCGAGAATTTAAAAGCAAGAAACATAAAAGCGGTAGCAATATTTGCGGGTATGACCAAACGTGAAGTAGATATTGCATTGGACAACTGCGTGTATGGAGATATAAAATTTTTATACCTGTCGCCTGAACGCCTAATGAACGAGCTCGTGAAAGAACGGCTACGGTATATGCCTGTCAATTTATTCGCCATTGATGAGGCTCATTGTATTTCACAATGGGGATATGATTTTAGACCCCCTTACCTTCATTTATCTGAACTACGTGAGCTACATCCACAGGTGCCGTTTTTAGCATTAACGGCTACTGCCACACCTAAAGTAGTAAATGACATCCAGGAGAAACTTAAATTTAGAAAAACGACCGACCAAGCCGTATTCGTCAAAAGTTTCTCACGGGAAAATTTGGCCTATATGGTGATTGCTGAAAACCATAAGACCGGCCGCTTAGTCAAAATCATAAAAAAAATAAAAGGAAGTGGTATCGTTTATGTCCGAAACAGAAGGGAAACGCAGGAAATTACCCGTTTCCTGTTGATGGAAAACATAAAAGCCGATTTTTATCACGCCGGGTTGTCGACCCCGGAACGATCGAAAAAGCAAGAGGCATGGAAACAAAACCAGACACAGGTAATTGTAGCAACCAATGCTTTTGGTATGGGTATTGACAAACCTGATGTCCGTTTCGTAATCCATATGGATATTCCGGATACATTGGAAGCTTATTTTCAGGAGGCTGGGCGAGCAGGACGGGATGGAAAGAAAGCCTACGCGGTGTTGTTGTATAATGAAGAAGACAAGGAGCGACTAATAAGAAATTTTGAGTTAAGCTTTCCCACAACCAAGGAAATCACCCAAATTTATTATCACTTGGGAAATTATTTTCAATTGGCGTATGGTGCGGGACAATATCTGTGCTTTGATTTTGATATAGGCACTTTTTGCAAAAGGTACCAGTTAGAACCTTTAAAAGTAATTAGTGCGCTGAAGTTTTTGGAACGCGATGAATGGCTCGCAGTAACAGAAAATGTATACTTACCTTCCCGGTTTCGCTTCGAAGTGGGATCGCAAGATCTATACAGTTTTCAAGTAGCCCATGCCAACCTGGATGGATTTATCAAAGTCATGTTACGTGCTTATGGCGGGGCCTTTGATTATTATGTTTTATTTCGTGAGGCGGACTTAGCCCGTAAAGGGGGACTCTCACTCCATGAGACGCTTAACCATTTAAAGCAGCTGGAACAGTATCAGATTATCAGTTATTTATCGCAGACAGATAAACCACAGATCCAGTTCTTGCAACCAAGAAGCGATTCACAGCATTTACATATTGACAAAAAGCACATTGATGAACGAAAGAAAATAGGCGAGGAGCAATTGCAGTCTGTACTCAACTTTTTACAGCTTGATGCTTGCCGATCACAACAACTGTTAGCTTATTTCGGAGAGAAAAACGTGGAGCTTTGTGGGATATGCGATTATTGCCTGAAGAGGCAGAAGAAAGCAAAGGAAGAAGAAATAGAAGACCTAATCGTTGCCGAGATCATAGACCTGCTATCAACTAATCATTTGACCTTAGATGCTTTGGTCGATGGATTGAAAACGGGAGATGAAAGCGATCGAATCACCTGTATCCGTAATTTAGTTGATGGCGGAAAAATAAAATTTAACAGCGGTAAGTATTATCTCTAATGGAATGAATAAAGAGTACAGTCCCCTTTACACAGAAACACACTGTTACAAAATAAGTGTGAAATAATCACATTAGCATACAATTGACCGAGTTTGTTTGCTTAATTGAATGTTGTTTATATATTTGTGCTAACCACTTTATAAACGATATGGAATACTGCGACTCTACGGATGCTGAATTACTAACGAAAATAAAGGAAAATGACCACCGAGCATTCAAAGAGATTTATAAGAGATATTGGAAAGTGTGTTTTTTACAATTATTCAAAAAATCAAGCAGTAAAGAGTTAGCAGAGGAATTAATCCAAAATATTTTCATATCCCTGTGGGAGCGCAGGCAAATAGTTGAAATAAACAATTTATCTGCTTACTTGATGTCGGCTGTTCGATTCAGCTTCATTAATTATCTAAAAAACGTTTTGCAATTTGATCAATATGCGGAATACAAAAAGACGCATAGTGAGATCGGTGCGAATAGCTTGGAAGAGCAGTTAGCGGTTCGGGAGCTTTCTATCTCGATAGAAAAAGGAATTAATATGCTGCCTCGTAAAACCCGGGAAGTGTTTGTGCTAAGTCGCCTGGAATATAACTCGGTGAAGGAGATCGCACAGAAATTAAAAATTTCCGAAAAGGCAGTAGAATACCATATTACCCAATCGTTAAAAGCCATGCGCCTAGCCCTGAAGGATTATATGATTATTATAACTTTTATTGTTTCTGCTTTATTTTGCTGCTAGAACGACTTCCGGAAATCGTCTATCAGCTTTTATTGCATATCCCTGGCTTTGCAACAAGCTTGCTCAGATCCTTACCACAAGATTATACTGGCTAATTATCACATTGGCTAATTCGTTAAGTAGTCAAATAGTTGAGTAGGGAAATAGTTGCTCTACAATTCACCACTAAACGACTCAACCAGTCAACGTTTCAACAACTCAACCACACCACGTCTCAACCAAATAAAAAAAAATTAAAAAAATTTAGGGGTATGGCTTAGTTGTATTACTATAGATATGTAAAGCCTTTATAAGGCCTATACTAACCAGCATCATTATGAGCCGTAAAGCCTTTCAAAGTTTATTGGAGCGCTATTTAAAAGGTAACTGCACACAGGAGGAGCAGGAAACCGTTCGTCGTTGGTATGATTTGTTAGATAGCGATGTCGATTTAAATTTAAGCGAAGTCGAATTTGCAGAACTGGAAGATCGGCTATGGGATAAGATTAACAAGGAAACGCAGCCAAGGGAGGACAAAAAAAAAGGTCGATCGACGGTGATTAGGCCATTCGGTAGATTTTATATATCAACAGCCGCAGCCGCGGTGCTGTTAATTGTAGGTTCGGTTTGGGTTTACAATCGATTAAAGTGCAATCCCGTTGAACCGGACTTTGTGAGTAAAAAGGAAAGCTTCATTACGAAAGTTATAAATCCGAATGATGAACCATTGGAAGTTTCCTTGCCGGATTCAACGCGGATTAAGCTTTTCAAAGGAGCGCAGCTAACATATGCTACTCGTTTTAATAAACGAGAAGTTTCATTAGTCGGTGACGCACTATTTAATGTGAAGGGAGACCCCGCTAATCCTTTTCAGGTATTTCATGAAGAAATGATTACCAGGGTATTAGGTACTTGTTTTAAAATCCAGTCGGGCAAGGGAGCGGGTAAAGACGAAGTAATTGTGTACACCGGTAAGGTACAAGTAATACGAAGTGCTAAAAATAATTTGGTACGACGAATAATAGAGACACCGAAGACCTTGAATTTAACGATGAATCAACGAGCGATATTGGACGAGCAAAAAGGAAGCTTTAGTGAAACGTTGGTAGAAAGGCCCATTCCTGTTGAGACGAAAAGAACGCTACTTGATGAGGTCGTATTTAAAGAAATCAGTTTAGCAGACTTAGCCAATAAATTAAGTGATGTTTATCATATCGATATCCGTGTAAGACCAGCTGTCAGGAAGATTACATTTCGAGGAGATTTGAGTGGTATGGAGTTGTTTGATCAGCTAAATCTCGTTTGCAATGTTACAGAAACCAATTACCATATAATCGGTAAAACAATTGAAATCCAATAAATCCAATCAATAAAACGAAAACCAAACATGAATCGCTTATGAACACAACGTAGACTAAACCAAACAAAGACCGGCAATATGGGGGTATTGCCGGTCGGAGATTAAATCATGATTCAGGGTCGGTGCTTAAAACCGGCCCTTCACAAACCAAAATTTTTCGAATTTATGAAAAAAGAACGAATTATTGCTTTAACAAAAACGGCGATGAGAATATCCTTTATTCAAGCGCTTCTTATTTCGGTGGGAACCTTAAGTGCCTACGCCCATACAGCCGAAGCACAGGGAGCTTTGAAAAAAACGATTAACATAACGAAGAAGAGGATGACCTTGAAGAACTTTTTAGAGAATTTGGAAACCCAATCTCAAGTAAAGTTCGTGTACAGTCCTTCTATATTAAAAAGCCATCGAATAGTGGAGGTGGGAAGCTTGCAAAGTAACTTGGCGGATGTGTTGGAGGAGGTATTGGCTCCGATGGATATTAATTATAAGGTAGAAAATGAAAAGATCTTACTCATTCAGAATCGACAAGAACTGAAAATTGTAGGTAGAGTAACCGATGCAACGGATAATGCGCCTTTGCCAGGAGTCAGTGTCTTAGTAAAAGGGTCAACCAATGGTATTTTAACAGACAATCAAGGGCAGTATAGCTTAACCGTGAAGGCAAACGACATATTAGTTGTCTCCTATGTAGGTTATACGAGTCAAGAAGTTCGTGTTAGCAGTGGGAAGACAACTTATAACATCAGTTTGCAATCAACTACGAGCGATTTGGACGAAGTGGTGGTTACCGGTTATTCCGCACAACGTAAGAAAGACTTGACAGGTGCCGTTGCGGTGGTTGATATTGGACAATTGAAAAGCCAGCCTGCTGCGAGCCCAGTTGAAGCCTTACAAGGTAAAGCCACTGGCGTGCAAATCGTTTCTGATGGAGCGCCGGGAGCAACACCTCAGATACGCATCCGCGGTTATAGTACAATCAATAATAACGACCCTTTATATGTAATTGATGGGGTTCCTTATGAAGGAAAATTAGGTTGGTTGAACTCGAACGATATCGAAAGTATGCAGGTATTGAAAGACGCTTCGGCGGCTTCCATATATGGAGCACGTGCAAATAATGGAGTTGTTATTGTCACTACAAGAAAGGGTACTAAAGGAAAAGCGACAATAGGTTTAGATGCATATTACGGTGTTCAACAAGCTAGAAGTAGCGCTTTTCCAGATATGTTAAATCCACAACAGTGGGCAGAAAATCTTTATCAAGGTTATCGTAATGCAGGCCTAGATCCAGTCAGTGCCTGGGGTAGGATGTATGGTTCTGGAGATAACCCAGTATTACCGGATTATTTATTAGCTGGAGGAAAAGTTGGCGCCCAAATTACTGCTGCAGATGTGGATCCTGCTCTATATAATTATTCGCGTGATAACTCCACCTTTTACCAGATTACTCAAGCAAATAAGGTGGGAACCAATTGGTTCAAAGAACTGACGCAGTCTGCTCCTATGCAAAGTTATCAACTTAGTGCTAGCGGTGGGTCGGATGATGCAACCTACGCAATGTCCGGCGGGTATTTTAAACAAGAAGGCGTGGTGATTAATACCGGTTTCCAACGTTTTAATTTTAGATCCAACACCCAATTTAGTGCATTTAATAAAAAATTACGCATCGGAGAAAACGCGCAATATTCTTATACAGAGAATTATGGCATAGGATCTAATGTTAATGTCTCTGGTGATTATCAGGGAGAAGGAAGCGTGCTCGGATTTGCCTACAGGATACAAAATATTATTCCTGTATATGATATTATGGGGAATTTTGCCGGGTCTCGAGGTGGTGCTTTGGGAAATGGAGAGAATCCTGTGGCCATATCTTATCGAGCTAAGGATGACAAATCGAAAAGTAATACATTTTTTGGTAATGCATTTGCTGAATACGACATTATTGAGGGTTTGATGTTGCGCACCAGTTTTGGTATTCGCTATGAAAACTGGGGCAATATTGACATTGTCTATCCTAATCCGGAATTTCAGGAAGGAAGTTTTAACAACGCCTTGACAGAAAACCAAGGATATAATACCGAGTGGACTTGGACAAACACTTTGAATTATAAACCGAAACTTGGTGATGACCACAGTTTGAATGTATTGTTGGGTACAGAGGCTTTTAAAAGCCGCAGTCGACAATTAACTGGAGGTAGGAATAACTTCTTTATCTTAAATAGCCTGGATTATCTTTATCTAAGTCAAGGAAGCTCTAATATTAGCAATAACAGTTTAGGTAACGTAGGTTCCCTATTCTCTTTATTTGGTAAGGCCGACTATGCTTTTAAAGACCGTTATTTATTAAGTTTAACTGTACGTCGTGATGGTTCGTCTAACTTCGGTCCAGATAATCTTTATGGGGTATTTCCTGCAGCTAGTGCAGCTTGGCGGCTATCTGAAGAGGAATTTTTGAAAGACGCTACTTGGTTGTCTGATTTGAAAATCCGTGCAGGGTATGGAGTTACAGGTAACCAGCGGATTCCAACCTTTCAATACCTCAATCGCTTTTCTTCCACTATTGCGCAATCTTCTTATCCGATGGGAGGAAGCTCATTTGTAACGGGTATTTACCAAAATGCTTACAGTAATCAAGGTATCAAATGGGAAGAGGTGAAATCGCTCAATTTAGGACTTGATTTTACTTTATTGAATGGTGATTTTGACGGGTCGTTTGATTGGTATAACCGTAAAACGAGCGACATGCTTTATCAATTGCCTTTGCCTGCCATTGCGATCGGTTTAGGAACTTCTCCTTATGTGAATGTGGGTGATATGCAAAACAAAGGAGTAGAATTGTCGCTAGGATATCATTATGGCAGAAGTCAACAAAAACCATTTACGTTGGATGTTACAGCAAATATATCGCGAAACGTAAACGAGGTGGTTTCTTTAGCGCCATCCGTAACGCAGCAGGTATATGGGAATTTTAGAAGCTTGCAAACCACTATTTTGAAAGACGGCGCGCCTTTTGGTTCGTTTTATGGTTACAATATGATCGGTATTTATCAAGACGAAGAGGATCTTGCGAATAGCCCGACTTATTCTGGTGCACGTGTGGGGGGACCAAAGTATGCAGATATTAGTGGAAACGGAACCATCGGTCCAGAAGACCGTGATGTCATTGGTAGCCCACATCCTGATTTTGTTTATTCACTAGGTATTAATGCTGCCTACAAAAATTTTGATGTTCAAATGTTCTTTAATGGTTCACAAGGAAATGACTTATATGAAGCGACGCGTTATTTTACGGATTTCGGGACTTTCGCTGGGCAAACCAGTACTCGTTTGTTAAACGCTTGGAGTCCAACAAATACCGGCAGCATGACACCTTCGCCTTATCAAGGGGCTTCAGATTTTGAATATGCTTCCTCTAGTTATTATGTACAGGATGGAAGTTTTTTCCGAATGAAGAATTTTCAGATAGGCTATAACTTTCCTGTGAAGACGCTTTTTGGAGCCAATACTGAAATCAGTAGATTCCGCGTTTATCTCGGTGCAACGAATTTATTTACCATCACAAATTATACTGGCCTTGATCCGGAAGTCTCACAAACCAATAGCACCTTTCAAGCTTTGGGAGTTGACTTTGGTGTTTATCCGGTACCACGTCAATATATGATAGGGTTAAATATTGGCTTCTAATAATTAATGTTTCTGATGAGGCCTATAAGTTATCAGATTAATAACAAAAAATGTATCCGATGAAAAAGAATAAAATTGCAATATTGATAAGTATTTCTCTCTTAGCACTAGGCTCTTGTAGTAAGTCGTTTTTGGAGAAAGTTCCCCAGGGGCAGCTGTCAGACCCGCAGGTGATAAGTAGTGAAGGGGTGGAAGGCTTACTAGTTGGGGCCTACGCACTTTTGAATGGTAATCAGGATGGGACTTGGGGAAATTATGCTTCTGCACCAAGCCAATGGTTATTTGGGGAGGTAGCCTCTGATAACGCGCATAAGGGAAGTGATGGTACTGACCAGCCTAACATGAATCTTATTGAGGTATATCAGCCTACAAGTACCAACGATAACCTTTCTGTTATGTGGACCCGTTATTATGAGGGAATTGCTAGATGTAACAATACATTGCGGGTGTTAGCGGCTGATCAAGCTGGAAATAAGACAATTAGCGCCGATCGTGCTGCTCAAATTCAAGGCGAGGCACGTATGTTAAGGGCTCATTATTATTTTTTCCTAGTAAGAGTATTTAAAAACATCCCGTATGTGGACGAAAATACACCGCCGGATGAGGCGAAGACTAAACCAAATGATACCGATGTATACCCAATGATTGTTGCTGATCTTGAGTTTGCGGTGGAAAACCTACCCGTGGAAAAAATAAACGGACAGGTTGGTCGGGTAGATAAAATGGCGGCTGAAGCCTATTTGGGGAAAGTATTGTTGTACCAAAAACAATATGCAGAAGCTCTGCAGCACTTTACAAATGTAATGGCAGGAAAAGATATTACGTCCATGCCTTATGAGAATAATTTTGATGTAACAACAGAAAATGGTCCGGAATCTATTTTTGCTGTCCAACATGCTATTAGTCCAGACGGAACTGGAGATAACGCCAATGTAGGTGATATGCTGAGTGGCCTGTATGGCACTTCACCGGTAGGTTGCTGCGGATTCTTCCAGCCAACCTTCGACTTGGTTAATGCCTTTAAAGTGAATGAACAAGGCTTGCCGTATTTAGACGGATCTTATCGCAGCAATCCCTACAAGTCGGACTTTGGTTTGAGCGGGGCCGCAAAGGATAATTACCAATTAGACGTTAATTTACGTTTTGACCCTCGTCTGGATTATACGGTTGGTAGGCGAGGAGTTCCTTATTTGGATTATGGTACCATGCCTGGTGATGCTTGGATTCGTTTGGCTAGTTATGCAGGTCCCTTTGTGGGCAAGAAGAATCAGGTTCCGGTCGCGCAGTTCCCTTCACATACGGTTTCCGGTGCAGCCTACATTAATGATCTGAACGTGAACCTAATTCGACTGGCTGACGTTGTTTTAATGGCGGCCGAATGTCAAATTGAATTGGGAAATTTAAGTGAAGCACTTCGCTTAGTAAATTCAGTTAGAGCAAGGGCGGCTACAATAGCGCCGATTTCGATAGGAGATACACCAGCTGCTCAATACGATGTAAAACCTTATCCTTCCTTTCCAAGTGTAGAATACGCTCGCAACGCGGTGCGGTTTGAACGTCGATTGGAATTAGCTATGGAGGGACATCGGTTCTTTGACTTAGTTCGATGGGGCGTTGCCAAGGATGTGCTTGAAAGCTATTCGGGATTTGAAGGTGGATTTTTACAATCTTACCGTAATCTTACCTTTAGTTCACGGAACGAATATTTCCCAATACCGCAAGATCAGATCGATCAAAGTAGCGGAACTTTAAAGCAAAATGAAGGTTACTAATTCATACTTCGCTTGAACAAGAGGGCCGTTTCTATCTATGAAACGGCTCTTCTTGTTTAAATGGGACTAGTGCTTGCCTTTAATTTGGAAAAGAAATATTAGGTTTGTGGTAAAGGAAACGACTTGAATGAAACTAAACGATAAATCAACCATTAGGGCCTGGGCCATGTTCGATTGGTCGAACTCCGCTTATAATTTGGTAATCACTTCTACCATTTTTCCAGCCTATTACACGGCGATTACTACTACGCAGGATAAGGGTGATCAAGTTAATTTTTTTGGCTTTCAATTTATTAATACCGCATTAGCAAATTACTCGCTTGCCTGTGCTTATTTGATCATGGCCATCGTACTGCCTGTTCTTTCTGCAATTGCCGACAATAGAGGAAACAAAAAGTCATTCATGAAAGTCTTTACTTATTTGGGAGGCCTTTCCTGTATTGGACTGTTTTTCTTTAAACTAAATACTTTAGAGTGGGGAATTATCTGTAGTACGCTTGCTGCGATGGGCTATATAGGGGGTGTGCTTTTCAATAACTCCTACCTGCCGGAGATAGCAAGCATTGACGAACAGGATCGGGTAAGTGCCCAGGGATTTGCTTATGGTTATATAGGGAGTGTTTTATTACAGATCATTTGTTTCGTATTTGTTCTTAAACCGGAATGGTTCGGTATTCAGGATGCTACTTTTGCCCCTCGTCTTTCATTTTTATTGGTTGGGCTCTGGTGGATGGGTTTTTCTCAAATACCGTTCAAGAAGCTACCATCAGGAAAAGTGAAGCCAAACAAAATAAATACACATATTTTAAGAAGCGGTTTTAATGAGCTGAACGCGGTGTGGATTAAAATTAAGGGATTGCAAAATCTTAAAAAGTTTCTAGGCGCTTTCTTTTTTTACGCAATGGGCGTGCAAACAACGATGTTGGTAGCGGCTGCTTTTGGCGAGAAAGTATTGCATTTGGGAGCATCGAAATTAATTGCCACGATCCTGATTATTCAATTGGTAGCTATCTTAGGCGCTTTTTTTATGTCTACGTTGGCCAAAAGACTGGGTAATGTACGGGTCTTGATCATAGCCGTGTTGTTATGGATCGTTGTCTGTTTTAGCGCTTATTTGATACAAACAGAGATGCAATTTTACATCTTAGCAGCATTAGTAGGACTTATCATGGGAGGAATCCAGTCGTTGTCTAGGTCCACCTATTCCAAATTAATACCCCGTGAAGAAGAGGATACAACGGCTTTTTTTAGTTTTTATGATGTAACGGAAAAACTCGCCATTGTCATTGGGCTTTTCTTTTTTGCTTTTATCGAAGAACAAACAAAAAACATTCGATATTCTGCATTATCGTTAGCATTGTTCTTCGGCATAGGTATGTTCTTTTTGATTCGACTTCTCCGTCAGAATAATAAAGAGAATGTTTCGTTGAATTAGAGTGTATTAAGATTAAAGGAACGTTTATTTTAACTTCTTTCTTTCTCCGCGAAAGAAAGAAGCAAAGAAAGCTCGCCGCTGCCTGCCTACCGCAGGCAGGCAAAATTTAGGAGTGTTAGTGCCTCCCAGTGCTAGTTGTAAATTTTGGAGGCGGCATTTTAGTAGAACGGAGAGCTTTTGCGAGCAGCCAATAAGGACTTAAGGGCTGGAGAAAACGGCCTTGGAGGACACCGGCTTTGACAACCGGAATAGAACCTATCAAAAACAATTATTACCTTTGAAACAAATGGAATACCTATGGAAGTAAGCTTATTTATACCCTGTTTTATTGATCAACTATATCCAACAACCGCTTTTAACACAATTAAAGTGTTGGAGAAGGCAGGGTGTAAAGTACAATACAACCCTGAACAGACCTGTTGTGGGCAGCCGGCCTACAATGCGGGATTTTGGGATGAGGCTAAGGTTATTGGCAATAAATTTCTCGACGATTTCGCGGAAGCTAAATATATAATATCCCCTTCGGCGTCTTGCACAGGTATGGTGAAAAATGCTTATAATGATCTTTTTACCAATTCAATGGTGCATAATAAGTGCCGTAGCATTCAATCAAGTATACACGAACTATCAGACTTCTTAATAAATATAGTAAAAAAGGACTATTTTGGAGCAGAATTGGAAGGGCGAGCGGTCTATCACGACTCATGCTCAGCCTTGAGGGAGTGTAGAATAAAAGAAGAACCGCGTCAGCTATTGGCAAAAGTAGATGGGTTGGAGCTTGTTGAGATGCGCGACCAAGATACCTGTTGTGGTTTTGGCGGAACCTTCGCAGTTAAATTTAGTGGAATATCTTCTGCCATGGCTGAACAAAAAGTAAATAATGCGCTTGCTATGGATGCTGAGTACATCATCTCAACAGACGCTTCATGCTTATTGCATCTTCAGGCCTATATTGATAAGCAAAATCTTCCCATAAAAACGATGCACTTAGCGGATGTGTTGGCTAATGGATGGGGAAACGTATAAATAGTTTGTAAAAATGATTTGACAATTAGGCGTTCCATATTATTTTTGTCTTACAAAAGCCGACGTAGCTCAGCTGGTAGAGCAACGCATTCGTAATGCGTAGGTCGCAGGTTCGATCCCCGTCGTCGGCTCTCTTTAATAGAAAAGTCTCCCTATCAGTTTTTTGTGCTTTTTATAGGGCAAGTAATCTGTAAAAATTAACGTACATTATTTCTGAATAAAAGATTGTAAACGTAAAGCCTAAGGTTCGTAATTGGCATTAAATATTCTTCGGCAATAGAAATCTTTCCTCTTTTTTTTCTAAATTGCCTGCCTATACAAACCAAAAAATCATGAGTAACAGAAGAGAATTCTTAAAGCAAATGGGGGCAGGAGCTTTAGGCCTTACCGCTTTATCTAATTTACCACTAGACCTTTTCGCATCTACCAACGGGAAGTATTTTTTTGATATATCCTTGGCACAATGGTCGTTGCATAAGACGTTATTTGGTAAACAAATGGATAATTTAGATTTTGCGGAAACTGCGGCAAAGAAATATGGCATTTTTGCTGTAGAATATGTAAATCAGTTCTTTAAAGACAAAGCGAAAGACCAAGCCTACCTTAAAGACATGTTAAAACGATCGAAAGATAATGGCGTGAAGAATGTATTGATCATGGTTGATGGAGAAGGAAGCCTGGGGGCACCTGACGATGCGGAACGTAAGACGGCCGTGGAGAATCATTATAAATGGGTGGAAGCGGCTAAGTTTTTAGGCTGCCATGCAATACGAGTAAATGCTGCCGGGAAAGGCTCTGCAGAAGAGGTGAAAGGCGCTGCCATTGATGGTTTAGGAAGGCTAAGCGAGTTTGCGGCTAAACATAAAATTAATGTGATCGTAGAGAATCATGGTGGTATGTCTTCAGATGGACAATGGCTGAGCGCTGTTTTGAAACAAGTGGGTAAAAAGAACTGCGGAAGTCTACCGGACTTTGGTAATTTTTACGAATATGATCGTTATCAGGGCGTTACAGACTTAATGCCATTTGCCAAAGGCGTAAGCGCTAAAACTCATGATTTCGATAACGAAGGTAATGAAACGCAGATTGACTACCTGCGTATGATGAAAATTGTGAAAGATGCCGGATATAAAGGGCATGTAGGCATAGAGTACGAAGGAAGTAAATTGAGTGAAGACGAAGGGATAAAGAAAACCAAGCTTCTATTGGAAAAAGTGGGAGCTGCTCTAAGTTAGTTGAAAGATTGCATAAATTACAAAGATACTTTCTGTTGTCAAATCAGAAAGTATCTTTAGCTTTAAACGGCGCGCTATAAGGGCTCAAAATGAGATTGAGCGTTTTATGAAGACCGATAGATAACCAATTAATAAAAACATAACCTTAACGTAATATCTGAGGATTTTTTGTTTGCTATTTTGGCCGAATATTTTTTTCAACCTGTTTGATGAATAGTCGAATTTCGATCTAGAGATGGATAATCTAAACGAGCGAGCATTTTGGAAAGCATTTATCAAAGGCAACGACCGAGCTTTTGAAAATATTTACAAGCTTTATGCCGATCGGCTTTTTGCATTCGGCATGAAATATCATGCTGACCGCGATGTTATCAAAGACTGCCTACATGATCTATTTGTTAATCTTTTTCATTATCGAAGCAAGCTAAATCCAGACGTTAATCCGCTTTCTTATCTTTTTACTTCTTTGCGGAATAATGTTTTAGCTCGATTAAGAAAGGATAATAGAAGTCAAGCGCTCTTGGAACGGATCGATTATCCCTTTGATCTGGAATGGAGCCCCGAAACGGTGTGGATCAAAAAGGAAGAAGATAGGCAGCTTGTTGTTAAGCTTCAGCAGCTGATCAAACGACTGCCGGCACGTCAAAGGGAAGTCATCTACCTGAAATTTAATGAAGAGCTGTCATATGAGGAAATAGCAAGTATCCTTGATATTTCTATCGCGAGCTGTCGCACCTTAATATATCGTGCAATCAAGCAATTGCGAGAGCATGTAGAAGACATACCACTAGTGCAGGTATTTTGCCTTCTGTTATCTAATGTTCGTTATTAGCTGCTTCTTGATTTTAGTTATATTGATCCAGCAATAAATTTGTTTAGATTTGTCTAAGTGTTTTTAATCGCTTCTGAGATCTCTTCTCCCCTCTGTAATCCATCCCAACACCATAATTGTACTTTTCAGGTAATTGCTTCGAATTTACTACAAATACTATCTATGTGCCATCCAGGGTGAGTCCAGGTTTTTACCTTAAAAACCTGGACTCACCCTGGACCCAATGTGGACTCACCCTGGACTCACCCCGAAGAAAGTACCTAGCATGTCTTGTCCTGTGTCTTGTTAAAATAGGCTGGTGGTTGTTTAATTCAAAAGAAATTCTTGACTTTAAAGTTCGATGAAAGGACGCAAACAAGATAACGATTTACAAGCTAAACTTGAAATTTTTATGATAGTATGCGTCTCATTATTTGTCAAATATTAAATCGTTTTTTTGAAAAAAAATTAAAAATTTAGTCTATAAAAATTAACTGCTTTACTCTTACCTATAAAAGACAATCTTAAATGGGAAAGAAAAAGGCCGAAGATATTTTGAATGAGGATAAACCAGACGTGAACATGCCTAGCGATGATAAGCAGGCATCTTTGGCCAACGCGATTGTCGATACAGTAAAAAACGTCAAGAATGCATCTTTTTCGGAAGAGGAAAATGTAGCGCTTTGGCATGAAATTCACCATACGATTGAGCCTCGGAAAAATACAACTCCCTCTCTACGAAAAGGCTTGGTGGCCGCTATCGTGCTTTTTCTGATCGGTGCTGCTCTTTACTTATATCATGTCAATATACCAGAGGTTGATATTCAAAAGGTTGCGATTATTAATAAAGGATACCTTTCGAAATCAGATGATGTGCAATTTATCAACGCTGAAAAAAAAACACGGGTGCTTCACGATACATTGGTTGTTTACAAACAATTTGTAAAACAAGAGCATGTTTCACAAAACGAGCAGGTGGGTTATAATTCAATTGGCGTACCTTACGGAAAACGGAGTGAAATCGTTTTGGAAGACGGAACAAAAGTTTGGCTGAATGCCGGCTCCATATTAACGTTTCCTGAAAAATTTAACGAAAAAGACCGAGCCGTTTATCTGGAAGGTGAGGGTTATTTTGAGATTGCTAAAGATGCCAACAGACCTTTCTTTGTCTTATCAGAGGTGATGAAAATACAGGTACTTGGTACGAGTTTCAATCTTAGTGCTTATGCCGATGATGATTATGTGTCGGTGCTTTTATTGACGGGGAATATCGCGTTGTTACCAAATGGAAATCAGTCTTTTGAACGCCGGATGCTAAAACCGGGGACAGAGGCTCGCTTCGGAAAAAGCCGACAAAAGCTGTTGATTCAACCGGCCTCTGAAAGCTCGATTTCATGGACTAATAGGAGATTGCTTTTGAATAGCATGAACTTAGAGGAGATGCTAAAGAAATTAGAGCGTTTCTATAATGCGGAAATTGAGCTGCCCAAGCCAGCCATCGAGGATGAAACCTTTTCAGGGAGCCTGGATCTGACTCAAACATTGCCTGAAGTGTTGCAAAATGTATTTGATGTTTCAAAATATACTGTCAATCAAATAGGAAGGAGGGTATACATCCAGACGAAGTAGGATAATCAACCAAAAATTCAAATAGGGAAGGTGCTGCAACACCCCCCCGTTTACAAAAAATTAACTGGAATAATTAATTAATCGATCTACTAAAGTATGAATTTTTTTTACACCTGCCAATCACCACCCAAGCAGGTTAATACTGTCATTAAAATTTTTCGAATGTTAAAATTGGCTGCATTTTTAGTTTGCATTAACGTCATGGTAGTGCATGCTAACTCGTACTCCCAAGGTAAAATCAGTGTTCGAATTAAAAACGGTGCATTAAGCGATTTTTTTAAAGAAATTCAAACACAGACTAAATACGCTGTTTTTTACAGCGATAAGCTTGTCGCTGGTAAAAAAATCAATATCAATGCAAAGAACAAAGATTTACTACAAACACTGGATCAGGTGTTGAAAGACGCCGGCCTAAGTTATATGGTCTCAGGTAATCAGATCAGAATTCAGGCTCGAGCCATCGTACCGCTCCGGACTGGTGCTACACAAGATTCCGTACTTACTGTGAATGGGCGTGTATTTGATACGAACGAACCTGCAAATCCGCTGATTGGGGTTTACGTCCGTAATAAACATCGCCAAGGAGGAACGACGACGGACGAAAATGGAAATTTCTCGTTGTCCGTTAACCAGGGCGATATTTTGGTGTTTACTTCTATGGGGTACCAAGCAGTAGAACGGAGGATTACGGGAAATGATGCAAATTTCAATGTCTTCTTAGAAGAAGACGTAGCATCGCTTGAAGAGGTTGTTGTTGTGGGGTATGGCACCCAGAAGAAAATCAATCTAACGGGAGCGGTAACTGCTATGACCGCTAAAGACTTAGAAAGTAGGCCAATTACTAATGTTGGTCGCGGTATGCAGGGCATCCTACCCGGAGTTACCGTTAGGAATACAAACACAGTTCCAGGGGGAAACGCACCGTCCATTCGAGTAAGAGGCATTGGTACTTGGGGAGATGCATCACCCTTAGTGGTCATAGATGGGATTCCCGGAGGCGATCTTAATATTTTGAATCCGGATGACATCGAAAGCATTTCGGTATTGAAAGATGCTGCTTCATCTTCGATATACGGTGTTAGAGGAGCAAACGGCGTGATATTAGTCACTACCAAAACCGGAAAGAAAGGCACGCCACCCAATATTTCGCTGAATAGTTATTATGGTATACAGACGCCAACGGCTTTACCGGAGTTTTTAGGCTCTCCTGAATTTATGGAACTCCATAACGAAGCTACGCAAAATGCAGGGCAAACACCCGTTTACTCAGCTGAGCAAATTGAAATTGCCCGCAATGGATCCGATCCGAATTATTTCGCCAATACCAATTGGATAGAAGAAATTTACAAAGACAATGCGCCACAACAGAGCCATAATGTCAATATTAACGGTGGAGGCAACGATATGAGCTATTTCTTGTCTTATGGTTACCTAGGTGAAGGAGGTCTTGTGGTTGGCGATCAATTTAAAGCAAATAGGCATAATGTTCGCGCCCGTATTAATACGACGTTACTTGACCGATTGAAGCTAGATGCTAATGTGGGCTACATTGATCGCGATGTACAAAGCAACGCCGGAGGTGATGGAGGACGCGCCCTACTGGCTTCAGCAACAAGTATCACACCCCTTGTACCGGTTCGTTTTACAAATGGTAGCTGGGGCTATCATGGCGGTCAGGCTAACCCAGTGGCGATAGCAAATGATGGAGGATACAATGACTTCGGTTCGCAGGAAGTGACAGCCAATTTAAGCGCGACGTTAACGATTGCTGATGGTTTGGATATTAAGGGACAATATGGATTGGTTCGTTCGAATTCCAAACGAACTGTATTAAGTTCGACTATAAACTATTATAGTCCGGATGATAATGAGCTTATTTATCAAACGAACTATCCAAACTCCATTAATGTGACTGATTATACGAATCTCTATCAGACCTTTATTGGTACGGCGAATTATACGAAAACTTTTAACGAAAAACATGAAGTAAACGGTTTACTGGGAGTTTCACAGGAAGAGAATATCAATAATAGCTTTACAGCAAGTAGACAGAATCTCCCGGTAGATATTCCGTCTTTGAATCTTGGCGTTGATAATCCATTGAATAACAGCAGTGGTTATCAATATGCATTGCAGTCTTTTTTTGGAAGGGCAAACTATGCATATGACAGCAAATATCTATTTGAAGGAAATTTTCGATATGACGGGTCTTCTCGTTTTGCGCCGGAAGTACGTTGGAATTGGTTTGGATCAGTTTCAGCAGGATGGGTGTTCTCTGAGGAGGATTTTTTTGATAAATGGCGAACGACCTTTCAAACTGCCAAACTGCGGATTTCTTATGGTACGCAAGGGAATGATCGTATAAGAAGAGGGGATACCGATCTCTATTATCCCTATATGTCTATTCTGGAACCTGCACAAGTTGGATCCAATAATCCTATCGGAAACCAACCGCGTATTGGTTATCGTCAAACGGAGTTTGCTAACCGTATTGTCACCTGGGAACAGGCCGAAAAATTCAATGTTGGTCTGGATTTAACCATGCTGAAGGGACGTTTCGACGTGACTGCGGATTACTTTATAAATAATACGAACGATATTCTGTTAAATCCGCCATTGCCGGATGTTATTGGTATGGGGACAAACTATCCTTCCCAAAATGCCGGCGCAGTACAAAATAAGGGTTGGGAAATTAACCTTGCTTGGCGCGATCAAATAGGTGAAGTCAAGTATGGCGTTAATCTCAATTTATCGGATGTTCGGAACAAGATTACGCGCTTAGACGATTATGCCCAAAACCTAAGTGACCGCGTGCGTTTAGTGGGATATCCTATCGATGCGTTATATGGCTTTATTGCAGAACGTATCGCTCAAATCGACGATTTCGACTTGATTGATGGAGAATATGTGCCGAAATTTCCGTTTCAGGCAGGAGATTTGGTAGCTCCTGGAGATCTGATCTATCGCCCAGCTAGCCCGGAAGATGAAGCCATTACGGTCGGTAAGGATCGACATGTATTAGGCAGTGATATTCCACGATATACGTACGGCTTTAGGGGAGATCTAGCTTGGAAAGGATTTGATTTCAGTTTTTTCTTACAAGGAGTGGGCAAGGCCGATGGTTGGTTAACCGGTTCCGCTAGGCATCCTTTCATTAACAATAGCGCCATGCCTCAGCGAGTGCATTTAGACCGGTGGACACCTGAAAATCCAGATGCAAGTTATCCTCGTTTTGTATTCAATCGACAACATAACACCCGGTTGTCATCTTATTGGATAGAGAATGCAGCTTATCTGCGACTAAAAAATATCCAGTTGGGCTATACCTTACCGAGTCGGATTACCGAAAAATTTAGAGCCAGTAAGTTGCGCTTCTATGTGTCGGCGGAAAATCTTTTCACTTTGACCGATTTCTTTTATGGGTACGATCCTGAAGCACCGGTAGCGCAAGGGGCTAATTTTTATCCACAACTAAAAACGTTTGTTGTAGGCTTGAACGTAAATTTTCGATAGCAAAAAAATAGTTAAAAAATGAAGAGCTTAATGATCAGGCAGTGCGTATACTATACAGGGATACTGGTATGTTTTTTCAGTATTACCGGATGTAAAGATTATTTAGACCGTGAACCTTTGGATGCAATACCGAATGAGCGCTACTGGAAAAATACAGAGCAGCTCGAAATGGCAATGACGGCTATTTTTTCACGGGTAAAAGCAAAGAATACTGTTGATATGGAGAATATGGGCGAGAACACCATGTGGCCTTCTACAAATCAATATAAGGATATCGGTTCGGGAGTGTTTCCGGTTACACAACCGACAGTAAATGATGAATGGCGTAATATGTATCGAGACATTCGTGAGTCTAATACTTTTCTGGCAAATTATCGAACTGCAGCAGAGACAAGCCCTGGCGCGAACGAGCTGCTGGCAGCGGAGGTCAGGGTACTAAGAGCGCTTGCCTATAGTTTCGTCGTTTCTTTCTGGGGCGATGTTCCATTAGTTTTGAGGCCTTTAGAGCTTGGCGATGAAGAGGTGTATGGAGAACGTACGCCCCGTGAGGAAGTCGTGGATTTTATATTGGCAGATTTAGATAGCGCGGCAGCCATTCTGTCACCGACAATTCCGACAGGTAATCGCTTAGGAAGAATAAATAAAGGAGCCGCACTTGCTTTAAAGGCACGTATTGCCTTGGCGGAAGGGCGATACGATGTAGCTGAAGAGGCGGCGAAAGCTGTAATGGATTTGGGTGTGTATCGCTTGTATAGCAATGGTAATCCAGCAACATCTTATTGGGAATTGTTCACCAATGCCGGTAAATTGGCCAACGGCCGTAACCAAGAGACCATCCTTGCACGGCTACATCTAATGGATATCATTATGCATAACCTTAGTAGGGAGATCCAAGTACCCGATCAGTCGGCACGTTTTGTACCAACACGCTCGTTGGTGGATTCTTACCTATGTACCGACGGTTTGCCAATCAATAAATCGCCTATGTACCAAGATAGTACCTACGAAAGTATTTTTCGAAATCGCGATCCTCGAATGACGCAAACGATTTTGGTTCCAGGCGATACCTGGGGAGGGCGTTATGACGGCAGACCGATTAATGAGAACGATAATCCAAGTGTTTTCATGCGACCGAAATTCAATCAAGATGGCCGTGGTTGTATGACTACGACAGGTTATTATTATAAGAAATATGTGACACCTTCAGCTGTTGGACTGGTTGGAAGGGACGACAATGATATTCATTTAATACGATATGCTGAGGTTCTGTTGACGTATGCGGAAGCCCGCTTTGAGCAGGGGAAATTGACCCAGGAAGATTTAGATAGGTCTATAAATCTTCTTCGAGACAGGGTAGGTATGGTTCATATGGATTTAGGCTTTATGGCCGCTAACGGCCTGGATGTTCGCACAGAAATCCGGCGCGAACGGCGTGTGGAGTTGGCATTGGAAGGACAGCGCTATTTTGATGTAAGAAGGTGGAAAGAGGGTGAACGATTGGCTGCACCCATTGAAGGAGTAAAAGCCACATGGTTTCCTGAATTGTCACGCGGTTCTTTCCGTATCAGTCCAGAAGGGTATTTGCAAGCGCAATGGAATAGGCGCTTTGAAGATCCGAAAAATTATTTATGGCCGATTCCGCAGCCACAACTTGATCGGAATCCCAAGTTGGGGCAGAATCCTGGATGGTAATAATTTAAAAACAGGTCGGAGCAGCGCTAAAACGCCCCGACCTGTTTTTTTTCTGCGGTAGACTTTATGTTTTTAAGTTTCCACCAATAAACATATAGGAAAAGATAACCGTATGTTGGATAAAAGCGATTTGTCTTGCATGCGATGATAAAATCGCTATATTTGTTTTCGTCAGATTCTACTGATATAACCAATTATGCCTGGTATTGACTACGGGATAAAGCAATAGTAAAATGTCGTATTCGAAGTTTTGCTGATTGTTCAACAAGGATTTTATGATATGGGTTAAAAGGAAATAACTTTTCCAATGAACAGCTATGTCCATAAAAACCATTTGAGTGAGTTTGAATCGTGTAAATTAACACAAATACATTGTTATTTATTGATTTTAAGAAAGGAGGTTAATTAAGCAACAAGAAAGTTCGGTACTAAAACTCAATTCAAACATTTTATCACTTATAAGCTCAAACCGTATGAACAAAACACATTTTAGATCCCGTAGCGTTAAATGGACCTACATGGGAACTTTATTTCTCTTTTGTCTATTTAACTTTTCATTCGTGGTTGCGAGTAATTACTCGCTCCATCAACAGCAAGATTTTGTGATTAAAGGAATTGTAAATGATAATGCGGAACCGCCCAATCCCATCCCGGGAGTCAGCATTCGCGTAAAAGGAAGCAGTAAGGCAACTGCATCCGATGTAAATGGTACCTTTACCTTGTCTGTAAAAAAAGGTGATGTGCTTGTATTTACCTCGGTTGGTTATCAGGCCCGTGAACTTGTCGTTAGTAATCAAACTAGCTTAAATGTAACCCTTAATCAAGATTTAAACACTTTGGAAGAAGTGGTTTTAACCGGGTATTCAACCCAGGTTAAAAAAGATATTACGGGTGCCGTTTCAGTCGTTAATGTTAAAGAACTCACTAAAGTTCAGGCGCCTAACGTAGCACAACAATTGCAGGGTAGGGCGGCAGGTGTTACCGTAACCAGCAATAACACACCTGGTGGTGAAGCTACTGTTCGGGTACGTGGCTTTAGCACCATCAATAATAACGATCCCCTTTATATTATTGACGGTGTGCCAACGAAAGGTGGATTGAATAGCATTAATCCAAATAATATCGAATCGATGCAAGTACTGAAGGATGCTTCCTCTACCTCCATCTACGGGTCGCGTGCAGCCAACGGTGTCATTATCATTACCACCAAAAAGGGGAGTGCCGGTGATTCCAGAATAACTTTTGACACACGGGTAGGGGTACAAACCGGTCATGTAAATTTAGGCCTAATTAAAGATCCCTTGCAATTTGGCCAACTGCTATGGACGCAACGTCGAAATGCAGGCATCCTGACCAATGGCAATCCATCGCATCAACAGTATGGTAACGGCCCCAATCCGGTTGTACCGGATTATATCCTGGCAGGCTCCAGTTATGGCTTATTCGAGGGAGATCCCCGTGTTGATCCTTCCTTGTACAGTTATAACGCGGATAATTTTTATCAAATTGTCCGGGCTAATAAGGAAGGCACTGACTGGCATAAAGAAATATTAAGACCAGCCATTGTTCAAGAATATAACCTAGGAGCTACAGGAGGATCCGATAAGGGTCGCTATGCCTTATCACTCAATTACTTAAACCAGGAAGGGGTGTTGGAACATACATCATTCGATCGGTATTCACTTCGTTCCAATACCGAATTTAATATTAAGAAAATCATTCGCTTGGGAGAAAATCTGGAAGTAAGTTATACCCAGAATAAAGGGTATTATTACAATAATGGAACAGCAAGTTCAACCAACAATCAAGATGGCAATCCCATTGGAAACGGTTATCGGATTCCATCTATTATACCTGTTTACGATATCATGGGGAATTTTGCAGCAACGCGAGCTGCAGGCTTAGGACCAGCGACTAATCCACTTGCTCAGTTATATCGCACAAAAGACAATCAAGCCAAAACGTTGAGAGCATTTGGCAATGTTTTCGCGGAAGTGGATATTATCGAGGGTTTGACCGGTCGTACAAGCTTAGGGTTTGACTATACGAACACCAACCGAGTGAATTATGTATTGATGGATCGGGAAGAGGCGGAAATTGAGGCGGCAAACTCCATGACTAAAGCGAATATCAATGATATCAACTTAACGTGGACGAATACATTAAATTACAAAAAAGTATTTAATGATATACACAGCCTAAATATTCTGGCGGGTACCGAAGCAATAAAAGGATTCGGTGAAGACTTCTCAGCAGTCAGGACAACCTATTTTTCGGAGGATCCGGATTTTATGGATCTTAATTCGGGAACAGCCGGGATCAACAATAGTGGTAGCCGATACGAATGGGCGCTGTTTTCAATATTTGGAAAAGTGAATTACAGCCTTAAGGATAAATATTTGCTGGAAGCGACTGTAAGAAGAGATGGCTCGAGTCGATTCGGTAGTAATAACCGCTATGGTACGTTCCCCGCATTTAGCGGCGGTTGGCGGATTTCTCAAGAAAGCTTCTTGTCGGAATTAAAATGGTTGGATAATTTGATGATTCGCGCAGGCTGGGGACAAACCGGTAACCAAGAAATCGGGAACTATAACGGGTTTAATACTTATCGCTCCTCGCTTAATTTATCTTCTTATGCCATTAACGGATCAAACAATGCAGTTAAGCCCGGATTTGATACGGATGCTTTCGGAAATCCTGATGCAAAATGGGAAACCACGACGCAAACCAATATCGGTTTAGATATGACGATCTTAAAGGGAATGCTTGGCTTTAATTTGGATGTTTATAATCGAACCACATCCGATATGTTATACCAATTGGCATTGCCTGCAACGCAAGGAACGGCAACCGTGCCCTTTGTTAATGTAGGCGAAATGAACAACAAGGGGATTGATTTCGCAGTGAACTTCCAGAATAATACAAGCAAAGATTTCACCTATGGTATTAGTGCTAATATTTCGGCTTATAAAAACAAGGTCGTTAAGTTGAACAACAATGAATCTGCTATCTTGCTAGGTCCGAATATCAGAAGTTATGTTTGGACACGGTCAACCGTAGACCAACCCTTGTATTCCTTTTATGGTCACGTAATCGATGGAATTTATCAAAATGAGCAAGATTTAGCGAATGGCCCTGCGTATCCCGGTTATGCCGCAGTGGGGAAATACAAATATAGAGATTTAGATGGAGATAACGTAATTACCGATAATGACCGCACTTTTATTGGAAATCCGCATCCCGACTTTACGTATGGATTGAACATTAATTTAGGTTATAAGAATTTTGATCTTTCTGCATTTTTTCAAGGGGTTCAGGGAAATGATATTCTAAACATGGTAAAACGATGGGTTGATTTCAATAACCAAGCCGGTAATCGCAGCTTACGCATGCTTAATGATTCATGGACTCCTGAAAATCCTGATGCCGTATTACCGATATTGGATGCCAATGATAGTAGAAGTCAACAACCATCATCCTATTTTATTGAAAATGGTTCTTACTTCCGCTTAAAAAATCTGACCCTGGGCTACACTTTTCCTGCTGATCTTTTACAGAAATTAGGATTGCAAAGTGCTAGGATATATGTGCAAGGGCAGAACCTGTTTACTATCACTGATTACTCCGGTATTGATCCTGAAATCACATCGGTGGGTTCAACGCCAGGTACCACTACATTGGGTGTTGACCAAGGGAATTATCCATTAGCTAAAATGTATCAGTTAGGAATAAATGTTGGATTCTAAGGAATAAAAAGCATATTATGAAAAGATCAAATTTATCGATATATATACTGTTGGCCTTTTGCGTTATGCAGGGCTGTGGTAAAAGTTTTCTGGAAAAGAAACCATTAGGTTTAGCAAATGAAGAATTGCTGGCTACGAAGTCGGGCGTTGATGCCGTCTTAATTGGCGCATATAGTTTGTTGGACGGGGTAGGTTCCGGTTATACATTCACATCGTCAGCTAGCAATTGGATTTATGGATCGGTGGCATCTGATGACGCCTATAAAGGAAGCGATGTGGGCGATCAGGCGCAGATAACAACCATTGAACGCTATGTTAGTCAACCGGATATCGCTGCCTTTAATGAAAAATGGATTACAGTATATGATGGCGTCTCTCGCGCCAATGATGTGCTTAAGTTAATCAAGAAAACGACCGATATGACAGAGGCTGAGGTCGCACAGGCAACAGCGGAAGCACGCTTCTTACGTGCATGGTATCATTTTGAAGCAAAGAAGATGTGGAATATGGTGCCTTACGTTGACGATAACGTCACGGACTTTATCAACTTGCCAAATGACAAAGATATTTGGCCTATGATTGAAGCTGATCTACAATTCGCCGTAGATAATTTATCAGCTACAAAGAAAGATGTAGGGCGGGCAAGTCAATGGACGGCAAAGGCAGTGCTTGCTAAAGTACATATGTTTCAACAAGATTATGAAGCGGCTCGACCGCTATTGGATGATATCATCAATAACGGTCCTTTTGAATTAGTAAGTAATTTTCATGATAATTTTAAAGTGGCAACCGAAAATAATATTGAATCGATTTTGGAAGTCCAAATGTCTGTTGGCGACGGAGGAAGTGGACAAAACGGCTTTTGGGGCGATAATTTGAATTTTCCCTATGGCTCTGGACCAGGGGGGTGTTGCGGTTTCTTTCAGCCTTCTCAAAACTTAGTAAATGCTTTCAAAACCGATGAAAGTGGCTTGCCGTTATTGGACAATTTTAATGATGTCGATGTTAAGAATGATGAGGGCTTAGCTTCTTCTGATCCATTTGAACCCTACACAGGTAATTTGGACCCTCGTTTAGATTGGACCGTTGGTAGACGTGGTATTCCTTTCCTTAACTGGGGGATTCATCCGGGACGAAATTGGATCCGCGATCAAAGTTTTGCCGGTCCGTATACTTTCAAAAAATTCTTTGCGGCCAATGGCGATAATGCCGGAGCGGAATCACCCAGGGCAAATTCAAATAATTATCGCGCCTTACGATATGCCGACGTCCTGTTAATGCGTGCAGAAATTGCGGTGGAGGATGGCGACCTCACTAGCGCGTTGGATTTGGTGAATCAAATCAGGCGAAGAGCAGCAAATGAAGTGGTAACAAAAGATGATGGCACACCGGCAGCCACTTATGTCATAAGAGAGTATCCATCATTTCCAAGTCAGGATTACGCACGAAAAGCCGTTCGATTTGAAAGAAGGCTTGAGTTAGCATTGGAAGGACATCGCTTTTTCGATTTAGTACGTTGGCATGTTGCTGCTGAAACATTAAATACTTATCTTGAAAAAGAGAAGCAAAAACGAACCTATCTACAGGGTGCTAGTTTTACGGCTGGAAAGAATGAGTATTTTCCGATTCCGCAAGCACAGATTGATATTATGGGTGCAGATGTGTTGAAACAGAATCAGTAGATTATTTTTAACCGATAAGGGTGTCTCCTACAGGTGCTTACAACAAACATAGGAGACACCTCATTTTTAAACTAAAAGATCATGATAAAAAGTATGCATGAACATCGAAGAAGTTTTCTGAAGAAAGCTTCGATGGCTGGATTGGGAGCCCTGATTAGCCCATACAATCAAGTTGAATCAACTATCGGGGAGTCGACAAATGTTAAGCGCAATCCGATCAGTGTATCCACGTATTCGTATTGGCATTTTAAAAAGGAAAAGTTTCCCATTGAGCAGGTAATTGAACAGGCAGCGACGTTGGGTTTTGATGGTGTAGAAATACTACATCGTCAAATGGAAAACGAAACTACCGGATATATGAATAAATTAAAGCGTCTTGCTTTCGAAAGTGGTTTGGCCTTACCTATGCTATCGATTCATCAGGATTTTGTATCACCTGATAAAGAAGACAGAAAAAAGAACATCGCACATACCAAGCACTGCATCGATCTGGCTGTGCAGATGGGAATCCCTTGTGTCCGGTTGAACTCAGGTCGATGGAACACAGCAGGAACCTTTGACGAGTTGATGGCCGTAAAAGGAAAGGAAACGCCCTTAGCGGGATATACCGATGATGATGCCTTTAAATGGGTAATAGATGCGACGGGAGAATGCCTGATAAAGGCAGAGCAGGAGGGTGTGATTTTGGCCATCGAAAACCATTGGGGACTTACGACACAGGTTGAGGGCTTATTACGAATATACGAAGCCTTAAAAAGCTCATCGGCCATGGGACTAAATCTGGATACCGGTAATTTTGCCGGCGACCCGTATAGTCAGTTCGAACAGTTAGCACCTTATGCTACCATTGTTCAAGCGAAGACCTATTACGGAGGTGGAGAATGGTATACGTTAGATTTAGATTATCAACGGATCGCCGGCATATTGCGTAAAGTGAATTTTAAAGGCTATATTTCATTAGAGATGGAAGGAAAAGAAGACCCATTAACAGCAGTTCCTAAGAGCTTAGCCGTTTTGCGGAAAGCTTTTTACTAACGCAACCGTTTGCGTGATGAATAAATTGGCAATCCTATTATTTTATTATTAAATTAACAGCCATTTTGGTCGAACATCATCATTTTATCGATCTTAAACTGCAATATTTAGCTAAATCAAACTTGGTATTATGAGCCATCTGGTTATTTATTGGTGCCACTGATCATGTCCTTCATTTATCGGATAAACGATAGTATCTCCGAGAAAAAAGGTCATTTTGTCTGTCCGGTTAATTAAATAGAGAGTAATAAAGAGACTTTTAATTGCAGAGAAAATCATCAAGCATAGTCAATACTTAAAACAACAAATCGAATGGATTTTTCTTAAATCGAACTTATTTTTTGAGAGAGGATCCTGAAACCAAAAATTAAAGCACAAATGAAAGAAAAAAGTACCTCGAGAAGGGATTTTATCAAGAAGTCTGCCCTAGCAGCGGCAGCATTTAGCATCGTCCCGCGGTTTGTACTGGGAGGACAGGGATATTTGGCTCCGAGTGACCACCTAACAAAAGGTATTATTGGTGTTGGAGCTATGGGACGCGGTCATTTTTCCTATGCCGGCACCAAAACCGTTGCTATTTGTGATGTTGATACCAGACATTTAGCGATAGCCATGAAACAGCTGAATGATAGTGGTGTTAAGCAACTGTCAGATTTCCGTGAATTGATTCAACTTCCGGAAGTGGATATCGTTCATATCGCCACACCGCCTCATTGGCATGGTATCATGGCCGCTGAAGCTGCACGTGCCGGAAAAGATATATGGTGTGAAAAACCCATGACGCGTACAATAGGAGAAGGTAAACGTGTAAAAGAGGCTGTGCAACAACATGGGCGGATTTTTAGATTAAACACCTGGTTTAGATTTAAGGATAATTTCTACGGAATGGCTGTTCCGGTAAAGAAGATCAAGAAATTAGTGGATTCCGGTATGCTCGGCTGGCCACTGAAAGTTACTGTAAGTAGACATACGGGATTTGATTGGAAATTCTATTGGGTCGGAAAAGAGAATTTGACGCCTGAACAAGTGCCTAGCGAATTGAATTACGATATGTGGCTGGGGCCTGCTCAATACAAACCTTATAATGCACATCGTGTTCATCAAACCTTCCGGGGCTATTGGGACTATGATGGAGGCGGTTTAGGTGATATGGGACAACATTACCTGGATCCAATACAGTATTTCCTAGGGAAGGACAATGAAAGCCCGATTTCGGTTGAAGTAGACGCTCCACAGCAACACAGCGACGCAGTTGGCACGTGGCGACGAATTGAATATACCTATGCTGATGGATGTAAAATTATCCTCGACGGTGAAGGGAAAGATAAAGATGTGCCTTATATCGATGGGCCTAATGGTAAATTATATCCCGGGTTTAAATCGGATATCCCGGACATGGAACGTAAACTAGCGACATTCCCCGAACCGGAAGAGCAAGTGGTCGACTTTGTTGAAGCAGTGAAAAAGAGACAGAAATTTGCATTAAACGAGGATAATGGTTATCGTTCTTGCACCTTGGTAAATATGGGTTTAGCATCTGTAAGGTTAGGTAGATCCTTAAAATTTGATCCAGATAAGCAGTTATTTGTTGATGATGAAGCGGCCAATCGTTTAATTGACCAACCGATGCGTGGCCCATGGACTATCTAATGTATTTAATTATCACGAACTATTAAAACCAATATGAAGAATTATATATATGCTTCTATCCTTGCTTTTATGCTCGCCAACCCACCGGCTTTTGCGCAGCAAGATGATAGGCGTACAGCGACGACCAAAATAGCAGATTTGTTAGCCACACAGCCCGCTCAGAATGCCGATAAGCTGAATGCTGCAATGGCCCAATTAGACAATTTTACGGCTGCTGATATCAGCGCACTGCTTTTATCTTTAAAGCCACAAGGCGGGGACAACGCAAAAATCGAATATGCAACCAACAGCTATTCCTATTTTGTTATGCAGAATGGAAAGGAGTCAATGCGTTCCAAATTTGTCCAGGGCGCTTTGGATGCCTTGGGGAAAATGCAGGATAAAAATAATAAAGGGTACGTGCTGAATCTACTCACTAATGCAGGAAAAGACGATGCCGTGTCTGCCGTTTCTACGTATTTACAAGATGAATATTTAGGGGATCGTGCTGCACGGACTTTGGCACGAATTCGTTCCGATGAGGCGGGAAAAGCTCTTATGGCTGCGTTACCGTCTGCAAAAGGAAGAAATATAACCTACATACTGGAAGCTATTGGCGATGCCGATTATGTGCCTGCAGCGCCCACCATTGTTTCATTTGCCACCGCAGAGGAATTAACGGTTAGGAAAACAGCGCTCTATGCATTAGCAAAATTGGCTGACCCATCTTCTGAGGAAGTTTTAAGGGCTGCAGCTGAAAAGGTTAACTTCGGTTATGATGAATCAAAAGCGACCGCTTCTTATATTAATTACGCAAATAACCTACTCCTCAAAGGGAATAAGGAGCTAGCTGAAAAAGTAGCAAAAACTTTGTTGAAAGTAGATGATGAACATACACCTACGCGCATTGCAGGGCTTAATATTTTAACGCACATTTACGGAGCCGAATATGTTCCGGATTTGGTAAAAGCATCTAGAGATAAGGAGAAAGCATACAGCATTGCCGCTTTAAAATTAGCGCAGCCATATTTAAATGGCGCTGCTGTCGAAAAATGGGGGAAAGCAGTAAAAAAAGCGAATCCCGAAACGCAAGCAGCTATCATAAAAGCTTTATCAAATACAACAGACGATAGTGCACTTCCTTTTGTTGAAAAAGCCCTAAAGAGTGATGATACCCTTGTGAAAGTTACGGCTATTAAAGCCTATGGAAAACTAAAAGGGGTAGAGGGTACGCCTGAATTGTTGAAGTTATTATCAGAATCCAACCAAGAAGAGCGAGAAGCGGTAAAGGAAGCCTTTCTTACATTGAAAGGCGAAGGTTTAACGGGTAAGTTAGTGACTTCCTTAGCTACAGCAGTACCGGCAGATCAGGTGACAATTATGCAAGTACTAGCTAATAGAGGCGCAAACGAAAGTTTCACCGCAGTTACTGCCTTGCTGAAAAGCAGTGATCCGACGGTAAGAGATGCTGCATATAATACATTGCCCGCCATTTCGAAATCCGAAAATCTTGCCTCATTAACCTCTTTATTATCTACAGCAGGTAACGAAAACGAGATAAAATTAGTACAGCAAGCTATAGTTGCGGCCGTTCAGGGGAGTCCACAAAAGGAGCAGGATATCCAATCATTATTGGCCAGTTATCAATCGGCAAATCCGAACGGAAAAACGCTTTATTTGAACGTTTTTTCAGGAATAGGTGAAGGTAAAGCTCTACAGCCGGTTGTTGAAGTACTTGATGGAAATGATGCGAACTTAAAAGCTGCGGCAGTTGAAGCACTCGCTAATTGGAATGATCATGACGCGTTGCCTGAATTAATCAAGTTGAGTCGGGCGACAAGCGACTCAAAGCAATTGAATCAGATCTTAAACGGTATTGTACGATTGACCGCACAAAGCGACTTCCCGGCAGAGCAAAAAGTATTACTCCTAAGGGATGCTATGGGAGTTGCACAAAATACGCAGCAAAAAAGAATGATATTGGGTGCATTGAGCAATAATTTTACTTATAATGCACTCATCTTTGCCGGAAAATATTTAGACGACCCGGAGTTGAAATCCGCTGCAGCCATGGCGGTGTTAAACATCGCATTATCAAATCCTAGCCTCTATGGTGAAGAAGTGAGCGCCATCTTGAATAAAACGGTAGACGCGTTAAGCGGACAAGATAGCGATTATTTAAAACAAGCCTTAATTAAACATATCAATGAATTACCCAAGGGTCGTGGTTTTGTGTCACTTTTCAATGGCAAAGATTTAACAGGTTGGAAAGGTTTAGTAGAAAATCCCATTAAGCGAGCCAAAATGAGTGCGAAGGAACTATCTGTCGCTCAGCAAAAGGCTGATGAATTGATGCGGCGTGGCTGGTATGTAAAGGACGGGGTGCTTTACTTTAATGGAAAAGGTGATAATATTGCAACCATTAAACAATATGGTGACTTCGAAATGCTGGTAGATTGGAAGTTGAGTACCGTTGGTAAGGAAGGTGATGCAGGTATTTATCTTCGGGGAACACCTCAGGTCCAGATTTGGGATACCTCCCGCGTAAACGTTGGAGCCCAAGTAGGTTCCGGTGGTCTTTATAATAACCAACAGAACGAAAGCAAACCTCTTAAAGTAGCGGATAATGCACTGGGAGAATGGAATACCTTTCGTATTATTATGAAAGGCGATAAGGTGACAGTATATCTTAATGGGCAGCTAGTAACTGATAACGTTACCTTAGAAAATTACTGGGATCGAAGTCAACCCATTTTTCCTATTGAACAGATAGAACTACAAGCTCATGGAACTGAAGTCGCCTATCGGGACATCTATATTAAGGAAATACCTAGAAAAGAGATTTTTACTTTAGGCAATGAAGAAAAGGCTGCTGGTTTCAAAGTACTGTTTGACGGTTCGAACTTAGATAGCTGGACAGGGAATACAACTGCTTACACAATCAGTGACGAAGGAACGCTGGCTTGTTATCCCGTTAAGGACTCAGGAGGTAATTTGTATTCAAAAGAAGAGTTTGGTGATTTTATCTATCGCTTTAGCTTTCGTCTAACTCCCGGAGCGAATAATGGCATTGGTATCAGGGCCCCTTTAGAAGGCAACGCGGCGTATGAAGGAATGGAAATTCAGGTATTGGATAATGAAGCGGACATTTATAAAGATCTTAAGAAATATCAATACCACGGATCGGTTTATGGGGTAATTCCTGCTAAAAGAGGCTTTCTTAAACCGGTGGGAGAATGGAATGAAGAAGAGATTTACGTAAAAGGAAATAAGATCAAAGTCACGCTAAATGGCACCGTTATTTTAGAAGGTGACATTGCCGAGGCATCAAAAAATGGTACGTTAGATAAACTCGATCATCCGGGACTTAAACGAAAATCCGGTCATATAGGGTTTTTGGGTCATGGATCAGAGGTACATTTTAAAAATATCCGTGTTAAGCGGTTGTAGTTATCTGGTTATTAGTCGTTAGTTATTTGTTTCTGGTTATTAGTGTCGTGTGTTACTATTAACCTCTGTGACATATAAATAACGATTCGTAAAACAAATTCTTCAACTTATTGTTCTACCAACAAGGTTTAGGTTGGATAAAAGCAGAAAGCCCGGCGTTCCCAAGCGTTTGGGCTTTCTGCATTTTTTGTATTGCCAGATCAGGAAGTAGTATCTTCTGTCATTAATGACTCGCAAAAAAATGTAGAATTATTTATCTAGCTACAGGGAATTCGCCTTTGGCCTATAGATGAAGGTGTATATATTAAAAGAGATTTCCCTAATCTAGCTAAAGTAATTTGCATTTAAAAAGCAATTTATCTAAGTTTGTTTAACTCATTTTATAGTCTTACAAAAATAATACGCTGACCAATTATTTATCATATAAGCGTTGCGGGACCTTCGTGTTTGGTTAAAAATAATAATGCAAATAATATCATTGACTTCATAAGGAAGCATGGTGACGTAACGAATTTTTTATGGTTTAAAGCTTGATTATGAAAGATTTAACAAAGTTTTCTGATGAAGAACTTTTCCATGCCTGTGTAGACGGGAGCGAATTATCCTTTGAAGAGCTATACAATCGTTATTGGTATAAATTATATGCCGAGGCGCTGAGACGGTTAAGAAAGGCTGAGTTAGCAGAGGAAATTGTACAGGATCTGTTCACTAGTATATGGCTGAACCGCAAACGAATACAGATTCATAGTTCCGTTGCTGCTTATCTTTTTACATCTGTTAGGTACTTGGTAATAAGTGCTATACAAAAGGAAATAGTTAGAAAGAATTACAAAGAATTCTACAAAGGCAATTTTAGGGATTACGATAATTCTACCGAAACACGGCTAGCCTTTAACGAGTTACAAAATCAAATTGAAAACCATGTTCGATTACTACCCGATCGCTGTCGTTATATTTATGAGCTAAGCAGAAAAGAGTTTAAAAGTAATAAGGAAATAGCTGATTTGCTTGGCATATCGGAAAAAACGGTTGAAAACCAGTTGACCAAAGCATTAAGTAGGCTGAAAGTAGCTATGAAGCTTTATTCGTTTCATCTTTTATTGCTGTATTATTTATGTTAGATATGTTTAGAATTTCGTTGTTAAACGAACTCTTCGCCTTTTGTTTCGATCTTAAGGGTGACCAAAACCCAAGAGCGAAGCGATGAGCTCCCTACAGTCGACGTTGGTTTTGTGGAAGAAGTAACACGAATTTTTAAAGAAAATTGACCAAAGAAAGCCTTTCCTTAATTCTAATATCGCAACCATTTTGGCTTGTAGCTTAAAAAGATAATTTTTTTTACAACGGCGTAGGGGATAAAGGGCTTTGGGCCGACTATACAAATGGAAGCTATTATAAATAAAAGATATACTATAAAATGAAGAGCGAAATTTCCGAGGCTTTAATAGAAAAATACCTTAATAAGCAATGTAATGCAGAGGAAGTGAAACTAGTGGAGGCGTGGTACGATGCGATGGGTAACTCGTTATCAGCCGAAGAATTCGATCAAATACGGAAAAATAGCCTTTTGAAAGCACGGATGTTGTATAATATCAAAAGGAGAAGTGGTCTGTCTCTCCATAATGGCAGTGAGGGCGCGCCTTTTAAGAAAGTACATCGTAAAAATCGCTCTACCGGCGTTTGGGCCGCCGCTGCAGCAATTGTGTTAATCGCGTTCATATGGCTACTGTTGGGTGGCCAATTGGACAAAATTTTTAAAACAGATCCGGTGGTACTGGTTAAAAATGAAAGTAAAACCATACTGAAGCATCATTTGCCGGATGGAAGTGTGATTTGGCTAGCGCCACATTCGTCGCTGCAGTATAGCGGCACTTTTCAACAAGGGGTAAGAGAAGTAACGATGCGGGGTGACGTTTTTTTTGAAGTAGCCAAAGATCCGAACAAACCTTTTCTTATCAATAGTGGATCGTTGTTGACCAAAGTTCTTGGAACAAGTTTTCGCATAAGGAGCGCAGGCGATGCAGAAGAAGAGGTCTCTGTGGTAACAGGTATGGTAGCTGTCAGTCGCGTCGATGAAAATATAAGCGTCGCTGAAAAGATGCAAGGTAGCCGAGAGGTTCTGCTCGTAGCTGATCAGAAAGTACATTTTAATAAACACAAGGCCCATTTAGTTAAAACAAAAGAAACATCGCGTTCGTCAGTGAAAATGTGGAAAAAGAGGAGTATGTCTTTTGAAGATAAGCCACTTAAAGATATTGCTCACTTGCTTGACAGTACTTTCAATGTCCAAATTGATTTTCAGGATAAAAAACTTGAAAGTTATACATTGACTGCCGACTTTAATCAGCTAAACTTAATTTCCATTATGGAAATAATCAGTCAATCACTCAACCTGCAATATGAGATTTCCGGAGATCGCATCAGGTTAATAAAAAAGTAAATCATTCATGACCCTAATTACTATCCATATGAAAACTTAACAACTTATTATTAACTAATAATTAATACATAGTTACATAACGACAGTTGTGATATTTTAAATTATTAAAATATCGATATATGCAATTGTCATGGGCGCTATTTGCCTACATTTTAACCATCAAACAGCATTTATATGAGAATCAACCCGAGGACATCCACAACCATTCGATCCTGTCTGCTTGGACTAATAATTATACTTACGGCCATCCACGTCCAAACATTTGCAAAGCAACCTGAGAGCACATTGGATCTTTCTAAACGTATCAATTTAAGCGTAAAAGGGCAGGCTTTATTACAGGCGTTAAAGCTTATTGAAGAGAAAGCAGCCATTAAATTTATTTACAGTAAACAAATTATAGATTTATCGCAGCGCGTATTCATCGAAGTGCAGCAAGAGTCTTTGCAGCGAGTGCTTGATCAGCTTCTTACAGCCAAAAACATTCAGTACAAAGTTATCGAGAATCGGATTGTTTTAGGTAAATCCATCCCTGGTCTGAATCAAGAAATAGAGGTAAAGGGACTCGTAACCGATGCGCAAGGGCAGGGGATCCCGGGCGTGAGTGTACGCCTAAAGGGTAGTACCAAGGGTACAGTAACAGGGGCTGACGGTGCTTACCAATTAAAAGTGGAAGGGACAGGTGAATTAGAATTTAGCTATATGGGCTATGTGGGGCAAACCGTAGCTATTGGCGGTCGTCATGTAGTAAATGTACAATTAGTAGAAGATAATCAAGCCTTAAGTGAAGTAGTTGTTACCGCATTAGGGATTTCACGTGAAAAAAAGGCGTTGGCCTATTCGGTAGCCGAAGTTGGCGGTGACCAATTAACGCAGGCAAAAGAAGTGAATGTCGCTAATGCTTTGGTAGGTAAAGTGGCAGGTGTTGATGTTTCGGGTATGGCTACCGGCCCAGGTGGTTCGAGTAGGGTGATTATTAGGGGTAACGGATCATTGAGCGGAAACAATCAACCGCTGTATGTGATCAATGGAATGCCGATGGATAATTCGACACCGGGAGGTAGCACAAGTTCGACAGGAATGGGTTGGAATATTGACCGTGGCGATGGAATAGCGGGTATCAATCCAGATGATATTGAAAGTATCAGCGTTTTAAAAGGCGGTCCGGCATCTGCTTTATATGGATCGAGAGCCGCAAATGGCGTAATTTTGATTACTACAAAAAAAGGAGTAGCACAAAAAGGTTTAGGTATTGAGTTTAATAGCACCTCTACCTTTGAGCGTCCTTCCATGTACCCTGAATGGCAGTATGAATACGGACAGGGGATTGATGGACGAAAGCCTACCACACAGGACGAGGCGATTGCAACCGGCCGTTTATCCTATGGTGCGAGGATGGACGGGCAGCCCTATGTGCAATTTGATGGCGTAGAACGACCCTATTCGCCTGAAAAAAACAATCCACAACAATTTTATGAAACCGGGCAGACTTATATAAACTCGTTAGCACTATACGGAGGGAGTGAAGATCTGCGGTATCGTGCGAGTGTTTCGAACACGGATGCGCAAGCGATTGTACCGAACTCTACTTACAAACGACTAACTACCAACTTATCGGTCAATGCCAATATCGGCAAGAAGCTTCATTTGGAAGCCGTTTCACAATATAATTATGATCAAGGAAAAAACCGTCCTAAAGTTGGTTATGCAAATGATAATCCCGCTTGGGCTGTATATATGTTAGCAAATACAGTTGACATCATGTCGCTGGCACCGGGTTACGATGCTGAGGGAAATGAAGTCAGGTGGAATCCGGTGGCTGAAGCACCAAACTCTTGGTTTGTCGTAAATCGTTACCGGAATCACGATAAAAAGAACCGATATATTATGCAGGGAAGTCTTCAATACGATATTCTCGACAATCTTTTTATCAAGGGAAGCGCGAGTAGAGACTATTATAATTCAGAATTCGAAGCTATACAGCCCACAGGAACCGCTTTTAGACCCCTAGGTGCTTATCAAAGCTTAAGAGCGACCTCATCAGAAACAAATTACATGTTTACCTTGAATTACAATACAAGTTTCCGTGATTTCAGCTTGTCCGCGATGGCCGGCGGAAATATACAAAGGAATGAGTACGATCTGACAACGATTGAGGGAAGTGAATTCAGGGTGCCTAATTTCTACAGCTATACGAATTTAAATATTTTAACAACCACCCCTTTATATCAAAAAACGGGTATTAACTCAATTTTTGGATCAGCGGACATTGGTTATAAAGGCTTAGCGTATTTAACTTTCACGGGTCGACAAGATTGGTTCTCTACATTAAGTCCGCAAAACAATAGTATTTTCTATCCATCGGTAGGAGGAACCTTTGTTCTATCAGAAGCACTGAGCTTTCCCAAATCCATAAGTGGTTTGAAATTACGGGGCTCATGGGCACAGGTAGGTGGTGCGACACCGACCGCTTATATATTGAACGAATCCTATTCCATGGTACAGGGAGGACATAATGGAAGGCCGGTACAGGAATTGACGTCCGATTTAGTTAACAATCCAGGCTTAAGACCTTTGACCTCTACCACTTACGAATTTGGTCTTGATGCGCAGTTTTTCAATGGGCGTCTAGGGGCTGATCTTACTTTTTATAATCGAAAAACAACCGATGATATTGTTGAATCCAACATTTCTCAAGCTTCCGGTTATAATCGAGCCTTATTAAATGTAGGCGAGTTAAATAATCGGGGTATTGAAGTACTCTTAAGTGGTGCACCTATCAAAAAGGAAAATTTCAGTTGGGATGCCACCTATAACATTTCTTATAACAAAAGTGAAATTCAACAATTAGCGGAGGGGTTAGATGCTATAGTAGTAGGCGATGGTGTTGGCGGAGGAAGTATACGCAATGTGGTAGGTAGGCCTTATGGCGCTTTGTGGGGTTATCGGAAACTAACAGACGAAAATGGTCAAGTGGTATATAATCCGGAAAGTGGGTATGCGGTAAGAGGCCCGCTCGAAGAGATTGGTCAGGGTGTTCCTCCTTTAATTATGGGATTGAACAATACGTTTCGCTATAAGGACTTTTCGCTGAATGTATTGATCGACGGGAAGTTTGGTGGTATGATGTACTCCAATATGTATCAGTATGCCTACCGTTTTGGATTGCCGGAAGAAACCTTACCGGGACGTGAAACCGGTTTAACAGTGACCGGTGTTGACCCCGAAGGTAATCCATTCAGTAAAACGTGGGCCCCTCAAGACATTGATACCTATTATGATAATGACAAGTTCTATACCTCCATGTTTATGTTTGACAACGACTTCGTAAAGCTCAGACAGGTTATTTTATCCTACAATCTTCCGATAGAAAAATTCCGATGGGCGAAATTACAGGGTGCCACTATTTCCTTGGTCGGACGGAACCTATTGACTTTATATCACGATAAGCGAAATAAGTATTTCGACCCTGAGTCTAGCTATACTAACAGTAATGCACAGGGATTAGAGGCATTTGGCGTTCCCAGAACGAGGAGCTTCGGTATCAACCTAATTGTTAAATTTTAATCAATAGACCAAAAGATATGAAAAAGCTATTTCTACATGTGTTAGCGGTTTCGTTGTTCTGCTTCTTTTCTGCCTGCGATAAAGGTTTTGAAGAGATGAATGTTAACCCAAACGCTTCAACCACGGTGGTGCCTGAATACATGTTTACGAAGGCGCTATTAGATGGTGTGAGTTTCAATTATGTCGGTGCTGCTTATTTAACAATTGGCGGATCGATGCAGCAGACGGCTACCTATAAAGAAGTACCCGCCGCAGGCGATAAATATTTTAATGAAACCTATTCATACAATAGTTGGGAGGCTTATTCTACAGCCGTTATTGAAATAAAAAAAGTGATCGATGCAGTAAGCGCCAATCCCGAAGACATTAATAAATTGGCTATTGCACGTATTTGGAAGGTTTTAATATTTCACAGGCTTACTGACTTATATGGCGACGTTCCATATACCGAAGCAGGTTTTGGTGCTAGTAACCAAAATTACACACCGAAATATGATGTGCAAGCCACGATTTATAACGATTTATTGAAAGAATTGGAAGAGTCGGCCAATACGTTGGATCCGGATTTACCAACTTTTGGCAATGGCGATTTGATTTATGCCGGAAACGTTACGAAATGGAGGCAATTTGCATATTCATTGATGTTACGCCTGGGCATGCGTTTGACAAAGATAGATGCGACGCTTGCAGAAAGTTGGGTAAGAAAGGCAATCGCGGGAGGCGTAGTTATGAATGATAACGATTTGGCACGCATTCAATATGTAGATGGATCGCAAGTAGCACAGCGTAATTTCATTGCAACAGCTCTTTTGAATACGGATTATCTCAATCCGCAAGCGGTGGATAATATAGAAGGGGGTAAACTGGCCAAAACCTTTATTGATCATCTGAAAGAGACGCAGGATCCGCGATTAAATGCAATTGCTGTCGTCTGGGTACGTAACGCAACAGGTACCTATGTAGCGGACACCAGTTCAGCGATTCAAAAGGGGATGCCCAATGCTGCTTTTAATTCATTTCCTGCCGATTTTGCAAGTTATTCGGAACCGAATCCAAACACGATTCTACGTTACGATGCCCCTCATTTGGTTTTAACAAATGCCGAAACGAATTTATTACTCACGGAAGCCGCTCTCCGCGGATGGTATGATGGTAATCCCGCGCAAACTTATGAAGCTGCGGTACGCGCAGCAATGCATCAATGGAGTTTATTTGGTCAACATGGGGAGATCAGTGAAGCTCGGATTAATTTCTACTTATCACAACACCCATTTAATAATCAGGGCACTTTCGAAGAAAAGCTTGAACAGATTTATACCCAATTATGGGTGTCCTTATTCTTACAAGATGAATATGAAATTTTTGCTAATTGGCGCCGGACGGGTTACCCCAGCCTGACTCCGACTAACTATCCGGGAAACCTGACAGGAGGAACCATCCCCCGACGTTTTGTGGTGCCACTAACTGAAGAAAGTTACAATCGCGATAATTTTAATGAAGCAAAACAACGGCAAGGAGGAACAAATGCCTTAACCAGTCGTGTATGGTGGGATCCCGCGAACTAATCAGCAGAAGCATTATGTATAAAAAGATCATATTTTTTATTACGCTAACCGTTCTTAGCGCAACATTATGCGCGCAAGACTACGCGATACTTATTAAAGGTGGGCACGTCATCGATCCGAAGAATGGTATCGATGAAGTAATGGACATTGCCATTAAGGACGGGAAAATTGTCCAGGTGGCTAAAAATATTCAAGGAAAGGCTACACAAGTTGTCCTCGCGGAAAAACTGTATGTAACACCTGGTTTAATCGATATTCACGCGCATCATTTTTTCGGGACCGAACCGCATAGTTACCTGAGAAATAGTTATACGGCTATTCCACCGGACGGCTTTACTTTTCGCAATGGCGTTACCACGGTCGTGGATGCCGGAAGTCCCGGTTGGAGAAATTTTCAGCTTTATAAGGATCAGACAATAGATCACTCAAAAACCCGCGTACTTGCTTTCTTAAACATTATTGGTGAAGGAATGCGCGGTGGTGCTTATGAGCAGGACTTAAAGGATACCGATCCAAAAATGGCCGCTTTGGTTGCTCGGCAATTCCACCCTTATATCGTAGGCTTCAAAGTAGCTCATTTTGAAGGCCCGGATTGGACAATAGTTGATCATGCCGTAGAAGCGGGGAAGCAAGCGGGTAATTTGCCGGTTATGGTGGACTTCGGTGGTAGTATACCACCACTACCTTTGGAAGACCTGCTCCTGAACCATTTAAGAAAAGGTGACATTTTAACCCATTGTTTTGCACAGATCAAAGGGCGCGAATCAATTGTCGATCCCACTGAAAAGAAAGTGAAGCCTTTTGCATGGAAAGCGCGAAAGGAGGGGCGGTATTTTGATGTGGGCTACGGAGGGATTAGCTTTTCCTTTAGCCAGGCAATTCCAGCTATCAAAGAAGGCTTCTATCCGGACGCTATTAGTACCGATATCCATACAGGCAGTATGAATAATGCGATGAAGGATATGTTGAGCGTGATGTCTAAGTGTTTGGTAATGGGAATGAGCTTGCAGCAGGTAGTTGCCGCCAGTACTTGGCAACCCGCTCAAATAATAAAACGACCGGAACTAGGTAGTCTGAGTGTAGGGGCAGAGGCTGATATTGCTATTCTGAATGTACTTAATGGAAATTTCGGATACTTTGATTATACAGGATACAAGATCAACGGAAAGCAGAAGTTAGCCTGTGAAATGACCGTGCGAGGTGGAGAGATTGTATACGATCTCAATGGGATCGCTAACCCTATAGTCGTTGCTAAAAAGCAAACGGAACATTAACAAAAACCATATAACAGTTTAACAATCAAATTTATTCATTATGAAAACAGAAAGAAGATCAGTCATTAAAAGATTGTTTGCCTCCATGGTAGGTCTATTAGGAGCTAATGCCATGCTTCGAGCTGAAAGCAAGTCGGCCACAAAAGAAACCTTCAATATAACTAAGCAGGACAATGTGCCTTTATTCTCGGGATCCACCAAATATAACGGATTAGTGTTTGTGGCCGGTAAAGGGGCACATTTCGATGGTGATATAAAAGCACATACAGATCATGTATTAAAAGAATTGGAAGCGGAACTAAAAAAGGCAGGATCATCGATGGAAAAGGTGCTGAAAGTCAACGTCTATCTGGCAGATCTTGGAGATTACAAGGCCATGAATGAGGTGTATCAAGGACGATTTGGCAGTAAACCGCCCGTACGCACTACCGTGGCGACTTATGGCGGGGTGCCCGGTGATTCGCTCGTGGAAATGGATTGCATAGCCTATGTTTAACATGAACAGAATGTACGTTAGGAAAAGTTTTTTTATGCTTATGATGCTGCTCTTTTTTGTTACTACCGGCGCAGCTCAGCAAATAACAAAAGAAGAACTTCGTTTTCTAACTTCCTCCTGGAAAGGGGAGCGTTACCGAGATGGGCGCCCGAAGATTCCTGATTCACTCCTTTTAAGAGCCGAGCGTATTGGTTTTGATGATGCTTGGACCATTCTGAGAAATGCGGGCTATTATAATCAATTTGAGGATGGGTGGAAAGCGATTCGTGAAAATGAGGTCTTTGCAGGGCGCGCTGTAACGGCCGCGTATATGCCAAGGAGGCCCGATATAGAAGATGCCATATTAGAGCGCGGGCATGAGAAAGGCCTTAAAGGAAGCACCAATGCGTGGCCCATTGAGCTACTGCAAAAAGGAGATGTGTACGTCGCTGATGGCTTCGGGAAAGTAGCGGGTGGAACCTTGATTGGACAAACCCTGGGAACCACCATCTTTCAGCGTACCGGTAAGGGCGTAGTTTTTGATGCCGGAGCACGTGATTTTGATGGTTTAGCCGACATAAAAGGTTTCAATGCTTTTGTACGTGATTTCCATCCGTCTTTTTTAGAGGAATCAATGTTAATGGGACTTAATACACCGATACGTATCGGCAAAGCGATTGTGTTACCTGGAGATTTAGTGTTGTGTAATAAAGAGGGGGTGCTTTTTATACCGGCCCACCTGGCAGAAGAGGTCATCGTCACTGCCGAATTTATCCAATTGAGGGATGCCTTTGGAAAAGATCGAATTCAAGCGGGGAAATACAGTGTAGGACAGATCGATAACCAGTGGGATGATCCGATAAAACTTGATTTTCTGAACTGGTTAAAGGAACAAGAAGATCGGGTGAGGCTTACCAAGAAGCAGCTGGATCAACTAATGGAAAAAAGAACCTGGTAAACATAATGAACCTAAATATTTGATATGAGGCAATTTTCATTTTACAAAGTCACTTTGTTGATTGCAATGGTGACGGCAATCCTGGCCATATGGGCTTACTGGACCCAGAAGCAATCAGTATGGGGCCCGAGCCTTATTATATGTTTGCTAGCAACGGCCTTATCTTTTCGGACCATTAAGTCGTTACAAGGGTATGCTTATTCAATGATGATATTTGCAATGGTTGCGGCGGCGCTGTGCTATCCCCAACACTTTGTAAGTGTTAACGGTTTTCCATTGGCTGAGCTGATCACTCCTTTGATACAGCTGATCATGTTCGGCATGGGGACTTCCATGAGCGTACACGATTTTGTGGGGGTGATTAAGCATCCAAAGGGCGTTTTTATTGGTGTAGTAAGTCATTTCATCATTATGCCCTGTGTTGGCTTTTTCCTGGCCAATGTAAGCGGCTTTTCTCCGGAAATAGCAGCTGGAATTATTCTGATTGGCTGTTCGCCCAATGGAATGGCCTCCAATGTGATGTCTTATATGGCTAAGGCCAATTTACCATTATCGATTACGATCACAGCGGTATCAACATTACTATCACCTTTGGTAACTCCGACGCTGATGAAGCTATTAGCCGGTGCATTTGTAGAAATCCACCTATTAGACATGATGTGGGATATTTTGAAGATGGTTATACTACCCATAGGTGCCGGTTTGTTATTCAATAGACTATTTCATGGCAAAGTAAAGTGGTTAGACGCATTTATGCCTAAAATCTCGATGGCAGGTATTGCTATTATCATTGCCATCATTACAGCTGCCGGTAGAGATAGTTTACTCCATATTGGTCCGCAATTGATCCTGCTCGTTTTAATACACAATTTAACAGGTTATTTCTTAGGCTATAGTTGCGGTAGACTTTTCCGTATGTCTGAGCGCGACTGCCGAACCATGGCAATTGAAGTGGGAATGCAGAATGGAGGCCTAGCCTCCGGTATTGCAAAGGAAATGGGTAAGCTAGCTACAGTGGGACTAGCACCTGCCATCTTTGGGCCTTTAATGAATATCACAGGATCATTGTTAGCTTCCTATTGGCAAAATAAACCACTAGCTACTCCTGACGGTGCGCTTAAAACGGTTAGCGAGCTTAAAAATTAAAAAGAATTTATCATGAGAAGAAGAGAACTATTAAAATATTTGTCGATGCTGCCTGCCGGTGGATTCATCACCCCTTATGTAGACGGGAATAGATTATTATGGCTGGATAAGGAGCGGCGGGGTCGAGAGCTATTCAAAGAATTGGGCGTACGTACTTTTATCAACGCTGCCGGAACCTATACTGCTATGACGGGATCCCTTATGCGACCGGAAGTACTGGAAGCGATAAACTACAGTGCAACGGATTTTTGCATGCTGGATGAATTGCAAGATAAAGTAGGTGAAAAAATTGCGAGTTTGGTACATGCGGAATCTGCCGTCGTAACAGCAGGATGTTTTTCCGCTATGACTTTGGGATTGGCCGGAATATTAACGGGCCTTGACGAAGAAAAAGCAATTCAGTTACCCCACCTAATGGGAACCGATATGAAGTCGGAGGTGATCTGTCAAAAAGGGCATGAAATTGTTTATACCCATGCGCTTAAAAATACGGGTTGTAAAATTGTGATGGTAGAAACGAGGGAAGAGCTTGAGCAAACCATTAATGAACGAACGGCGTTGATGTTCTTTCTTAACGTACAGGCTGACAAAGGTAGCATCATGCACGAGGAGTGGGTCTCGATTGCAAAAAAACATGGTGTTCCCACCATGATTGATATCGCGGCTGACGTACCACCTGTTTCCAACTTGTGGAAATTTCATGAAATGGGCTTTGATTTAGTGTGCGTATCTGGAGGAAAGGCGATCCGCGGACCGCAGAGTGCCGGCTTATTGATGGGTAAAAAGAACTTTATACAAGCAGCGAGATTACATATGCCTCCACGTGGGTTTAATATTGGCAGAGGGATGAAAGTGAATAAGGAAGAAATTTTAGGTATGTATGTTGCCTTAGAGAAGTTTATCAACCTTGATCATCAACAAGAGTGGAACTTACAACAGGCTCAAATTGATCTGATCGCAACGGCAGCGCAAGCGGTTGAAGGTGTTACGACGGAGGTGAAGGTGCCTCCTTTGGGAAATGTGACACCAACGCTATATATCCATTGGAATGCAGAAAAGGTGAAAATATCGGGCAAGGAATTACAGCAACGTTTACGGAATGGAACACCTTCTATAGAAGTAGGTGGAGCTGAGGATACTTCTTTGATTTTAACTGCTTGGATGCTAAAGCCGGGACAAGAAAAAGTGGTAGCCAAGCGGCTGCGTGAAGAACTTTCGACAGCGGTTTAGTCGAAAGAGGTTGCTTAAAGGGCATAAGCAACAGGATAATTTGGTTGAAAGTCCGGTATTTAAATGCCGGACTTTTTTTATTAAGCGTATTTTTGACTGTGCATTAAACTGCTGGCAGAAATCACAAGAATGAACCAACTCGCTCTTTTGACTTTTTACTTTTTAATTTTGACTTTTGACTTTTTAATTTTTACTTTTTAATATCTTTGTCGTCACAAAAATCACATTGTAGGTGATTTAGAAAACAATATTTTTTAGAACATTAAAATCATAGTTGTAGATGATTAAAATCACACTTCCTGATGGTTCCATTCGCGAGTACGAGAGGGGAATCACTTCTTTGCAAATTGCCCAATCAATTTCTGAGGGCTTAGCCCGTAACGTTTTAGCTGCCGAAGTTGACGGACAGGTATGGGATGCGACCAGACCTATTGAAAAAGATGCATCTGTAAGATTGCTGACTTGGAATGACAAAGACGGCAAATCGACATTTTGGCATTCTTCTGCCCACTTAATGGCAGAAGCGTTGGAGGCGCTATATCCCGGGACTAAATTTGGTATTGGACCAGCTATCGAAACCGGCTTTTATTACGATGTCGATTTTGGTGATCGGCCTTTTTCTTCGGACGATTTTAAAAAAATTGAGGATAAGATGTTGGAATTGGCACGTACGAAATCTGATTACGTGCGGCAGCAAGTATCCAAATCAGATGCGCTAGCGTATTTTACCGAAAAAGGCGATGAATATAAGTTGGATTTGATAAAGGATTTAGCGGACGGATCCATAACCTTTTATACCCAGGGCAATTTTACAGACCTCTGTAGAGGGCCACACATCCCAAATACAGGTTTTATAAAAGCCATCAAACTAACCAATGTGGCAGGAGCCTATTGGCGTGGTGATGAAAGCAGAAAACAGTTAACTAGGATTTACGGCGTCACTTTCCCTAAGGCAAGCGAATTAGCCGATTATCTTCATATGATTGAAGAAGCTAAGAAAAGGGACCACCGGAAATTGGGCAAAGAATTGGAATTGTTCGCGTTCTCAGAAAGAGTAGGCATGGGCTTACCTCTGTGGCTTCCCAAGGGAGCCGCATTGCGCCAGAAACTGGTTGACTTTCTGCAACGTGCACAAATGAAGGCAGGATATGAACCGGTTGTAACACCACACATTGGTCATAAAAACCTGTATGTTACCTCTGGCCACTACGAAAAGTATGGAGCAGATTCTTTTCAGCCGATTCGTACACCGCAAGAAGGAGAGGAGTTTCTACTGAAACCCATGAACTGTCCGCACCATTGCGAGATTTACAAAACAAAACCCCGATCATACAAAGATCTTCCGGTACGTTTTGCTGAATTTGGTACCGTATATCGTTATGAGCAGAGCGGAGAATTACATGGGTTAACTCGTGTAAGAGGTTTTACGCAGGATGATGCGCACCTGTTTTGTCGTCCGGATCAAGTAAAAGACGAATTCAAAAAAGTTATTGATCTTGTCCTTTATGTATTCAAAGCTTTAGGCTTTGATGATTATACCGCACAGATATCACTAAGAGATCCTGAAAATAAGGGAAAATACATTGGCAGTGAAGAAAATTGGCTACTTGCTGAAGCGGCTATCGTAGAAGCTGCTGAAGAGAAAGGGCTTAAAACCGTGACCGAGTTAGGGGAAGCGGCCTTTTACGGCCCGAAATTGGATTTTATGGTCAAAGATGCATTGGGGCGTAAATGGCAACTTGGTACAATCCAGGTCGATTATAATTTGCCGGAACGGTTCGAGTTAGAATACACAGGCAGTGATAATCAGAAACATCGGCCGGTAATGATTCATCGCGCACCCTTTGGCTCGCTAGAACGTTTTGTCGCCGTTTTAATCGAGCATTGCGCCGGTGAGTTTCCGCTATGGCTTACCCCGGAACAGTTTATCATATTGCCTGTTTCTGAAAAATATGAAGAATATGCAAAAAAACTTTTGGAATCGTTAAATAATACCGATATTCGCGGGTTGATTGATTTGCGAGACGAAAAAGTAGGCAGAAAGATACGGGATGCGGAAGTCAAGAAAATACCTTACATGCTCATCGTAGGCGAAAAAGAGGTTGAAAATGGCACGATTTCTGTTCGAAAACATGGCGAAGGCGATCTTGGTAGCATGACTATAGAAGCCTTTAGTAAGCAATTAATTGAAGAAATAACAGTTTAAATTAAGGAAAAAATTTGTCATTAGGAAAACCAGGAATGAGGGGGCCGCGTCCTCCTTTTAAAAAGAAAGAACCCGACCATAGAATTAATCAGCACATTAGAGCTGCGGAAGTACGCTTAGTTGGCGAAAATGTGGAGCAAGGGGTTTACCCGATTAAACAGGCTTTAGCCATAGCAGACGAGTTGGAGCTTGATTTGGTGGAGATTTCCCCAAATGCAAATCCTCCTGTATGTAAGGTTGTCGATTATAGTAAATTTGTTTACGAACAAAAGAAGAAGCTGAAGGAAATTAAGGCCAATGCTAAACAGACGGTCATTAAAGAAATCCGTTTCGGCCCGAATACGAATGAGCACGATTTCGAGTTCAAACTTAAGCATGCCATTAAGTTCTTGGAAGCTGGAGAAAAGGTACGCGCTTACGTACATTTTAAAGGTAGAGCTATTGTATATAAGGACCGTGGTGAAATTCTTTTGCTGAAATTTGCACAGGCTTTGGAGGAAATTGGCAAAGTGGAATTACTGCCTAAACTAGAGGGAAAGCGGATGTTTATCACTGTTGCCCCAAAAAATCCGAAAACAAAATAACCCCAAGGGTAGAGAGTCGCCGGGCTTTGCGCCGGGAGACCTATTAACAAGAGACTAATAGATAGATAATAACAGATAAGATTATGCCAAAAGTGAAAACCAATTCCAGCGCTAAGAAACGTTTTAGCCTGACTGGAACCGGTAAGATTAAGAGAAAACATGCATACAAAAGCCATATCTTAACCAAGATGAGCACTAAACGTAAACGTAATTTAACACGTTCCGGTTTAGTATCAGATGCAGATTTAGGCAATGTAAAACGTATGCTTGGGATCGGTAAATAGTAATTATTTTAACAAAATTTTTAACCGGGTATTGGGTTGTAAGTCTATTGACTGAATACTTAAGAAAACATAGCGCCTTATACCAAACTAAATTTATTTATTATGCCACGTTCGGTTAACGCAGTAGCTTCGAGAAGAAGAAGAAAGAAGATCCTTAAATTAGCAAAAGGCTATTATGGATCACGTAGCAAGGTGTATACCATTGCTAAAAATACGGTAGAAAAAGGTTTGCAATATGCTTATCGCGACCGTAAAACCAAAAAAAGAGAATTTAGAGCATTATGGATTCAACGTATCAATGCAGGTGCTCGTCAACATGGGATTTCTTATTCTCAGTTGATAGGTAAGTTAAGTGCTAAGAATATCGGTTTAAATCGTAAGGTTTTAGCGGATTTAGCGTTAAACAATCCTGATGCTTTCAAAGCAGTAGTTGATGCAGTTAAATAAATATTAACTTATCACAATCTATTAGTTAAAAGGAGGTCTTGACCTCCTTTTTTATTGATTTATTATTTCAATTACTACGGCCGTGAAAGATTTGACTGCTATAGTGTTGAGCTTTTAAAAGTGCTGTTTGATCAACCTGGCTGTTGATATTTCGCTCTTGTAAAAAGGATAACAATACCTCCGTTGCAATATTTCCTGTCAATTTGTCACTTGCCATCGGACATCCGCCATAACCTCCTATAGCCGTATCAAAACGTTGGCACCCACTATTATAAGCAGCCTGTATTTTCGCTAACATAGTTTGGGGCGTGCTATGTAAGTGAACTCCCAGATCAATATGAGGAAAATGCTTATTTAGATTTTGATAAAGCATTTGAATACTTTCCGGAGTAGACACACCAATAGTATCGGCAAGCATTAAATGTTTGACTCCCTTTTTTACTAATAACTCTGCATAAATAGCAACGATTTCGGGAGACCAAGGATCACCGTATGGATTGCCGAATGCCATTGATAAGTAAATCAATGGTTCTTTGCCAAACTCTTTACAGATCGTTATTATCTCTTCCACATTTGCGAGAGACTGTTGAATACTCGTGTTGGTGTTGCGTTGCTGAAAAGTTTCAGAAACAGAAAATGGAAAGCCAAGAAAGCTTATCTGAGAAAAGGCACTGGCTTCTTTGGCTCCTCTAACATTCGCAACAATGGCGAGTAATTTAGTGCTGCTATCTGAAAGGTTTAATTGTGATAAAACGGCCGCGGTGTCCTGTAGTTGAGGTATTGCTTTTGGAGAGACAAAGCTACCGAAATCCAGGCGGTCAAACCCTACTTTCAACAATAGATTTAAATAGGCGACTTTATCCGGTGTTGGGATAAATTCTTTAATTCCTTGCATCGCGTCCCGTGGACATTCGGTGATTTTGACCATAATTTAGCTCGTTTAGTTATACAAAAATACTAAACATATGTCGAGGTGAAGTTTTTGGGACTTATTTCAATGGATTCTTAGTCCAACGACCCCTTGATTTTTATGTGAAGGCCGTCCAATTGCTCATTTAATCGAATTTGGCAGGCTAGTCTACTGTTTTCATCAGCATCAGGAAGTGTATCCAACATATTCAATTCATCATCAGATGCTTCATGAAGTTGTTCCATTCCGGACAATACTTCTACGTGGCAGGTAGCACACAATGCCATGCCTCCACAGGTGGCTAGTATATTGTATTCTGAGGCCTTTAGCACTTCCATTAGGCTCAAATTAATATCCTCGGGAATTTCTATGGTTTCCACCGAACCAGTTCTATCTTCTACAGTTATATGAATCATTGTTAATTGTTTGTTTTAGTTGTTTGTTATTCCCTATTGGTTATTGGTTATTGGTTATTAGTTATTGGTTATTAGTTATTAGTNTTCGATATCGTTTCTATTTTTGCAAATAAAGATAAAAAATATAATATCCGACATATCAAAGACGCCTTTTGGCCTAGGTATTCTTAGTTATTGGTTATTGGTTATTTGTTATTCGTTATTTGTTATTAGTTATTGGTTATTAGTTATTAGTTATTCGTTATTAGTTGTTGTTATTCGCTTTGTTTTTTTGCTGTGGTACTATTTGAGTTAACCCATTAACCAAAACTAAAATGCGTGAATACCGTTGACCGTCGTATATTTAAAGTTCAGCTTTTGATCAGGGTACACGTATTTGAAAGCACCTTGCGCCATTAAAGCAGCTTCATGATAACCGCATAGGATCAGTTTTAGTTTGCCCGGATACGTGTTAATATCGCCAATAGCATATATGCGTTCTATACTGGTAGAATAATCAGTCGTATTCACTTCTATGGCCGACTTATCGATTGCCAAGCCCCATTGAGCGATTGGTCCTAATTTTGGACTTAAACCAAAAAGTGGTATAAGTGCATCTGTTTCTAAAGAAATCTCTTCCTTTTGTTTGTTAATCATGGCAACTTTTGTTAAGTGGCCCCTTCCTTCTACCCGAATTAAATTATGTGATAACAACAAGTTGATCTTACCACTGTTAGCAAGATTGAAAACCTTTTCCGCTGAATCGGGTGCACCTCTAAAACTTTCGCTCCGATGCACGAGGGTGACTTTTTCTGCAATTTCACTTAAAAATATAGTCCAATCCAAAGCTGAATCACCTCCGCCGGCAATAGCAACCTTTCTATCTCTAAATTGCTCCGGATTTTTAATCATATAATAGATGCCTTTGCCTTCAAAGTCGGCCAAACCTTCTATTTCAGGTTTACGCGGTTCAAAAGAACCCAACCCTCCCGCAATTACTACCACTTGCGCATGGATGTTGGTCCCCTCATTGCCTTTGACCATATAGGAGCCATCGTGTTGTTTTTCAAGTGCTTCCACACGTTCTCCCAAAGTAAAAGTTGGATGAAAAGGAGCGATTTGTTCCATCTGTTTATCGATAAGCTCTTGCGCATTGATGGCGGGATAACCGGGAATGTCGTAAATGGGTTTATGTGGATAAATTTCAGCCAGCTGTCCACCAACCTGAGGTAAGGCATCTATCAGGTGGCAACGCATTTTCAATAAACCTGCCTCAAAAACGGCAAACAAACCAACAGGTCCTGCACCTATTATACATATATCTGTAGTAATCATATCTGTTAATTTTAAGGGCTACTTGAGCTCTAAGTTATTATAAATGCTATTTAATATCCGCTCTAGCTGTCGAAAATCATCTTCGTTAAGGTTTTCCCATGCTTTAGTTCGTATTTCTTTAATTTGCGGCGATAATTCTTCCACTTTCGAAATCCCTTTATCTGTTAGATGCACGATAAAACTTCTTCTGTCATTTGGATGAACTTTACGTTCTGCCAGTTCCTTCTTTGCTAAGAGATCAACGATGCGGGTCAAAGTGGGTTGATCTTTACCACAACGTTCTGCTAATTCTTTCTGTGTCAGATCTGCATATTCATAGAGATTTTTTAAAACCATCCATTGATCTAAAGTTATATCGAAGCCTTTATTGCTGAACGTTGCCTGTGCATATTGCTTTACCCGGCGCGCTGTACGATCGAGTAAAAATGAATACATGTTGTATGGTTCTTTTTGCATAACAATATTTAGTGTGACAAATATATTGTGTTAAATTAAAAATTAAAAAGTAAAAAATCGAAAATGACGTAGGAGTGAGGGAGGTAGGGATGATAGCAAAAAAAGGGAGGTGTTTTTATTAAACACCTCCCTTTTTTTATAATACAGCTGGGGTTTATGCTTTCGCTGGCTTTAAGTTTCCTCGCTCTGTCGAAGCGATTTCTTTTGTGTTTTTTTCTTCACCGTCTCCCTGCAAGTCGGCAAAAATTGGTGCCGCTAAGAAGATAGAAGAATAGGTCCCAAAAATGATACCGATTAAAATAGCAAATGAGAAACCACGGATTACTTCACCACCGAACACAAAAAGTACTGCCAAAACAAATATTACCGTTAACGACGTAATGATGGTGCGGCTAAGCGTTTTATTAATTGCCGTATTAACGACATGTGACAATGGCTCATTTTTAGCTCGGTGCTCACGCAAGTATTCACGGATACGGTCGAACACGACCACTGTATCATTAATAGAATAAGCTAATACCGTTAATACAGCAGCGATAAAGTGCTGATCTAAATCGAGCGAGAACGGTAGGATTCCATCGAATATGGAAAATATACCAAGCAAGATAATCGCATCATGGGCTAATGATATAGCTGCGGATACACTATATTGCCACTTCCTGAACCGGATCAATATATACAATGCGATTACAATGATTGAAAAGATGACGGAATAAATTGCAGAAATTTTAATGTCATTGGCGATAGTAGGGCCAACCTTTTGTGAACTTACAATTTGGTAAGAGTTATTCTGCACTTTTGCAAGTCCTTCGTTCAACTTATCTAAAACTTGTTTGTCCGCTGCATCATCCGTTTGATCAATCAGATAAGGTGTGGTTACCCGTAATTGATTATCGCCACCGAAAGTTTTAACTTCACTGGTAACGCCAAATGTACCGTTTACATGATCCCGAACCTCTTCCAGATTTACCGCTTTTTCATATTTAACCGTATAAGTACGACCACCTGAGAAATCCACACCCAGGCTGAAACCCTTCGTGAAAACAGAGATTAAGCTGATAACGGTTAATGCAATTGATATAGCATAGAACTTCTTGCGATTCTTTACAAATCCGAAATTCGCATTCTTCATGGTATGATCACTCCATGGATAAGAAACAGAAATTTTCATATCCTTCTTGATCATCCATTCGAAAATGATACGCGTAATGAAGATGGCTGTAAATAAAGAAGTGATAATACCGATCAATAAAGTGGTCGCAAAGCCTAAGATTGGACCGGTTCCAAAGATATATAGAATAAGACCGACTAGGAAAGTAGTTATCTGTGAGTCTAAGATAGAAGGCATTGCGTGTTTATAACCATCGGAAATTGCCTGTCTAACGCCCTTACCTAATGCATACTCTTCACGGATACGCTCGTAGATAAGAACGTTCGCGTCTACGGCAGTTCCCATAGTCAATACGATACCTGCGATACCGGGAAGCGTTAGCACTGCCCCCAACGAGGCAAGGATTCCCATGATGAAAAATACGTTGAAGATTACGGCAATGTTAGCAACTAAGCCAGCGCGGTTGTAATAGAAAATCATAAAGATAAGTACTACTACTAAGCCGATAACAGACGAATTGATACCAGCATCAATTGCCGCTTGTCCTAAGGTAGGGCCAACAATAGCTTCTTCCACGATTTTAGCTGGGGCCGGTAAACGTCCTGCTTTCAAAACATTGGCTAAGTCCTGTGTGTCTTCGAAGGTGAAGTTTCCGGTAATGGAAGAAACACCATTAGGAATTTCATCCTGTACGGTAGGTGCCGAATAAACTGTATTGTCTAATACAATTGCGATTGCTTTTTTTGGATTTGCTGCGGCTGCTGCTGCACTGATTTTTCTCCACTCACGAGCGCCCTCGCTGTTCATCACCATTTCTACTTGCGGATTATTGGTGCGCTGATCAACATCGGCGCGTGCATCTGCAATCACGTTTCCGGTAAGTACCGGACCGGCATTAAGCCCCGTTGGTTTCACTGCAAAAAGCTGAAACATCTTCGTTTCTTTAGAAACGGGTTTCACACTCCACAATAATTTTACATTACCTGGTATAATCGCTTTTATTTCAGCACTATTAAAATAAGAATTAACCAAAGCGGTGTCTTTCTGTAACACATAGCCAATTACAGGTCCTTGACCCAACATTTGTTGCCCTTGTGGGCCCTGGCCGATATTTGGACTCAATACAGCGAATAAAGGGTTTTGGTTTTTCGCTTGCTCTAAAGCTACTGTACTGCTGTCTTTTTTGGTCGAATCGCTTCCTGCTGCCTTATTGCCGCCTAATGAAGCCAAACGACCCCCTGTAGTATCCTTCGCACTTGTGTCAGCCGCAGTCACCGAAGAAGTAGACTTAGTGTCTGCTTTTAATGTTGACGCCAATGTTCGGTTAATGTTCTCCAATAATGGGAAAATTTCGGAGTTGTCATAAGTTTCCCAGAATTCCAATTTCGCAGATCCTTGTAAAAGTTTACGTACGCGATCTTCATCGCTTACACCGGGGAGCTCGATTAAAATTCTATTCGTGCCTTGCTGCCTTTGAATATTAGGAGAAGTAACCCCAAACTTATCAATACGTGTACGTAAAATATTAAAAGAACGGTCAATTGCGCTACCGGACTCTTTTTGTAGGAAAGCCAAGATATCGCCGTCACTTGAATTGGAGGTGATGTTATTAACGGCATTGTCTTTATTAGCAAAAAAAGTAGCTAATTTTCCATTTGGATTTAACTTTTTAAACTCTTCTCCAAATAAGCTGACAAAGTCTTTTTGACTGTCTTTGCTCCGAGCTTCGGCGTTGTCCAAAGCCTTTTTAAAATTCTCGTCTTTTGGATTGTCCGCTAAATTACTGATCAATTCCTTCAGAGAGATTTCCATTGTAACATTCATCCCGCCCTTTAAATCCAATCCCAATGCCAATTCACGCTCTTTGCAGTATTGGTAAGAGAACTTGGCAAAACCGAGGTTATATACATCTACGGTAGCCATTGAATCTAAATAAGCCCGTTCCTTTACGGGGTCACCTTTTGCATAAGCAACTGCGTCGCGCTCAACCTTGTGGGTTACAAAAGTAAATGAAAGTGAATACAGGCACGCAATCGATATCAGTATTACAAAAAAGTTAATTAGGCCTTTACCTTGCATCTTTGTTTAGTGTTGTAATTTATGTAATAATTGTTGTATACATTCCCATCTGTTAACCCCGATCCTCATTGACTGATGAAAGACCGGTAAACACCTTTTTAATATGCTATTCTTTTTTGCATATAATAAGGCAATTTATCTAAGTTTTCTTAAGAACGGCAAAGCTATGAAATTTTTAAATAAACAAAGGGTTTATTGCGAGAAAATTGTTCGCTGCTTAACTCTTAGCATTTAGCTATTAGGAGTTAGGGAAAAAGGGCGGTAATCTCTTCTTGAAAGAGGGCTAAAACTAGTTTTTGACTTTAGAATATAGATAAAAACTGTAATCGTACGGATTCTTTTCATCACTTTCATGATGTTCGACTTCCTCCAATTGCCATTCTTCATCATTTATTTCAGGAAAAAAAGTGTCCGCGTCTTGAAAATCGTGATTAATCCGAGTAAGGTAAATCCTATCGGTTAGCGACATCGCCTGCTCATATATTTGAGCTCCACCTACGATGAATATCTCTTCCTTTTCATGTTCGCATGCAGCCAAGGCTTCTTCAAGTGAGTTTACTACTTCGATATTGTCAGCCTGGAAGTTTGCTTGACGAGTAATAACAATATTACGGCGCTTGGGAAGGGCTTCCCCGACAGATTCGAAGGTTTTTCTTCCCATGATGACGGTATGGCCCGACGTAGTTTTACGGAAAAACTTTAAATCAGCGGGCATGTGCCAAAGAAGCTCATTATTTTTTCCGATTGCGTTATTTTTTGATGCTGCAACAATAATGGATGTAATCATGGTTCAATTGGTTAAACCGCCACTTCTGCCTTAATATGCGGATGGGGGTCATAATCTACTAATGTAAAATCTTCATACCTAAAGTCAAAGATACTTTTTATCTCAGGATTAATCTTCAACTTGGGTAGACTTTTAGGGGTACGGGTTAATTGTAGTGTTGCTTGCTCTAGGTGGTTACTATAAAGGTGTGCGTCACCTAAAGTATGTATAAAGTCGGCCGCTTCCATATCACAAACTTGTGCTACCATCATAGTCAATAAGGCATAGGAGGCGATATTAAAAGGTACGCCCAAAAATATATCTGCGCTGCGTTGATAAAGCTGACAGGATAACTGTGCTTTGGTTTGACCCTTTTCCTTATTAGGTGGAGCAACATAGAATTGAAAAAATGCATGGCAAGGAGGCAATGCCATTTTTTCAATTTCTGCAACATTCCAGGCTGAAACAATGATTCGACGCGAATCGGGGTTATTTTTCAGTTGATGAATAACTTGCGCAATTTGATCAATATGCTTGCCGTCAGGAGTAGGCCAAGAGCGCCATTGTGAGCCGTACACCGGGCCGAGGTTGCCATTTTCATCTGCCCATTCATCCCAGATGCTCACTTTATTTTCTTTCAAATAGGAAATATTAGTCTCGCCTTTCAAAAACCAAATCAGCTCATGAATAATGGACCGAAGATGAAGTTTTTTGGTGGTAACCAAAGGAAAGCCTTCTTGCAGATTGAAACGCATTTGATAACCAAATACACTTCGTGTTCCCGTTCCGGTACGGTCCTGTTTATCGACACCATGCTCATATACATGGCGCATTAAATCGAGATATTGCTGCATTGTTTTATATGAAATGTTATGGCGGTAAAGATAGGGGTTTTTTGTTTCAATTAGCTATTGGCTGTCAGCTTTCAGCAATCGGCCAGTGTGCCATTGTTGCTTAAGGCTTTAGGCTATAAGGAATAAGCTTTAAGCTTGCCTCCCTAACCCACTGCCTAGAACTCCGCTCAGTGTGCCCCTGCTGCTGTCACTGCCACTATTTCCCTATTTAACTATTTCCCTACTCAACTATTCAGCTAAATCACAAATCCTGCACAAACTGAACGACCTAAGTGAAAAGTCTTTTTACGTCTTTTGTCACACGTAGGAGACATTGCCTTAAAGAAACTTAAACCCATTTTTAGAATTTTCAACTTAAACAAACGCCTATAGCCCACATGTACTCAATCCTTTTCCGTTCCTCGATTTTTAAAGCACTTGCTTTGTGTTTACTCTTGTTATTTGGAGTAAGAGGGGAGGGGTATGGGCAAAGGGTGTATGCGGATGCTCAAAGGAATGGAACTACTGGAACGGTTGGAAGCGGATCCGTCACAAATCCTACATTTTCGATTGATGCAAGTAACTTGTCAAATTTCACACGATTGTCGGCTTCGTCAGCAGTACTTGCTTCTGGTGGAGCTTGGCAACAATTGATTTTTGATAGGACGTTTGCAGGGAACACGACTATTTATATTAAACTTAACGTAGCGAGCTCATTATTAGGAGGAAGTGTTACTCTTAAAACTTACAGTGGAAGTACAGCAAACACTGATGGAAATGAAGTTGCGTCATCATCAAATTCTTTTACTGCTATTGACGGAACGACTTATTTGGCGGTTACTGGAAATATATCGTTTAACGCTGTTCGCGTTACCTTGAGCGCACCTGCACTTCTTGGGTCCAGCACCGCAGATATTTACTATGCGTTTTATGAACCTGTTAATAAACGTTGCGCTGATGTTTTGGGTGTTTCAGTAGGAGGTACTGGAATTTCTTTAGGGGGAGGGGTAAGCAACCCACTTAACGCAGTTGACAACAACTTAACAACATATTCTTCATTGACTGGAGGGCTCTTGGGGCTGGGTTATACAATTACACAAACTGCCTACTTTTCGAATTTATCAAACCCAGGGGATGCCGCGACCATCACATTCTCTCTTCCATCCTCCCTTTTACAATTGAGTCTTTTTAACAATGTAACAATTAATCTATATAGCGGAAACACACTTGTCAATACAGGAACGATTGGTAGTCTGTTGTCGCTAGATCTTTTGGGGTTGCTTCGTTCCGGACAGCGATATACAGTGTCTTTATCGTCAACTCCTGTTTTCGATAGAATTGAAATCGCTGTTGCAACCGGCGTATCTTTACTTACAGATTTTCGGATTCATGAAATCCAACGCACTCCTGCAAAACCAACTGTACCGATTGCTTATCCGCAGGCGCAGGCTGTATGTTATGGGCAGACAGCGACTTTAACTGCTGCGCCAACAAGCTCAGGTAGTGTTTTAAGGTGGTATAACCAAGTAAATGATGGTACATTATTACAAGAAGGTAGTCCGTATATTACGCCTCCAATAACGGTTGCAGAAGGCGATACAGCCTTTTTTTATGTAGCTGCCGCCTGGAATAGTGCTTGTCCTGCAGAATCAGAGCGGGTAAAGGTTGCCGTAGTAGCTAATTCCTTGCCAAGCATTACATTATCTCCCCTAGCCAGCATGTGTCAAGGCGAGACTAGTGTGTCTATAGCCTATACTACCACCACTAATAGTCCAACAAGTTATAGTATCACTTGGACTGATTCGCCGACAGATTTTATCAATGTGGTTAATCAAATGCTGACACCCAATAGTATCAATTTGAGCATTCCTGGAAGCGCAGCTATTGGAACGTATTCGGGTATACTGAAAGTAAAAAGCGCTAACGGATGTGTAAGTTCAGAAATAAGTTTCTCTGTTGAAATACACCCTAAACCATCACCACCACATATAACAGCAAACTAAATAAACATCAAATAAAATTAAATAAATAGAGTTATGAAAAAAGCGAATTTTTTTGCAAAGTTAAGCGTCATCGTAGGCCTTATCTGTGGATTACCATTATTATCTATTGCAGACGTTAACATTTATATCTGTAGCACAGCGTCTGCAACGTTGAACTACGTCGGTGGCCATACGTTGGTGGCGGGCGACCGTGTCATATGGCAGGAATTTGATGGAGCCGATAATCCTATTGGAGCTGGCCCTGTTGAATTGACTTACACGTCTTCACTGACCGATGTTGCTTTGACTTTGAGTGCAGCAAGTGATATTACGACTTTGGGATCGCACTTTTATAAGGCATACGTGCTATCTGCTAACCCTGCAAACTGTAGTGGTGATCTTTCTGATGAAGTCGAAATTTATAGATTACCTGATTTGATTCTAGATTTAACACCTTTAATTTCTTCATATTGTGCTGAAGCTTCGGGTACCACAGCAGAATCAGTCATTACAGCCTCGACAACCACCCAAGAGAGTCACGTGTTACCTACTGATGTATTATTAGCTTATAATTGGAGCGCCACCAAAGACGGCATTGCCGTCACTCCTATTAGTAGTATAGGCACCGCCCAAACTAATAATACAGGGGGACTGTCCTTAACAAATACCTTTACCATGAACGCCACTGGAGTTGGCGAATATTCTTTCTCGGCTACGGTAGCCTATCCAAGTCAATCAGCAAGTGGAATCACTATTAAGGGGGGGTGTTCTGCCAATTCTAACACACCGGCTGTAGTTACGGTAACTCCGAAACCAGGTAAACCGACTATTACAGTGGATTAGTTGGGGATCTTAATAAGGTACTTTTTTGCATGAAGAAAGCATTTCTCATATTGCTGTTATTTGTCGACCTAGCCTTTAACAGTCATGGGCAAAGCCGGCCTACCGCGCACTTGGTGCAAGGTGGGTCGGTAACGCTCCATGCACATGCCGAAGGCGCTCTAAGCTTTCTTTGGTTTAAGGACAATGAGCCGATCAATGGATTTTATGAGGAAAAATTAGTCGTTCAGGAAGCGGGTATTTATACGGTTATTGCACTTAATGGTGGTTGTGAGTCGGAAATATCCGATGCTGTGGAAGTGATTATTGAACCCCATGGACCGGATAAACAGGTCGATATGCAGATCGCTAAATCGGCATCTCGTTCCGTTGCTTTATTAGGATCTACCATTGATTATCAATTGGTGATTGTTAATAAGGGGCCGCATACAGCGACGGATCTAAGCGTGCGGGATATACTGCCTCCTTCACTGGAATTTAATGAAATCCTTGGTCCTTACAGCGGAGCTGTTTCCTATTCGCCTTCGACGCACGAACTAACCTGGAAACCGGATAGTTTATCCTCAGGGAAAAGTGCAGAACTTCGTATCCGTACGCAAACGAAACGGGAAGGGACGGTGGAAAATTATGCGGAAGTGGAGGCCACACAACCGGATCCCGATATCGGTAATAATGCAGCTACTGCTTCAACTAATGTGGTGGCACTTCGTATACCGAACGCTTTCTCTCCAAATGGAGACGGTCTGAATGATGTGTTCGAAATTACCGGTTTGGAGCTCTTCGAAGAAAATGAGCTTTTTATTTTTAACCGCTGGGGTGCCGAAGTTTATCAAATGAAAAATTACCGTAATACCTGGAATGGTGGAACGCTGAATGAAGGTACCTATTATTATGTCCTCCGCATCAAAATGGAAACCGGTAAAATGGAAACCTTTAAGGGCTATGTTACCCTTATTAAACAACGACGTTTTTTTTAGTGTATTTGTTAGGTAGTTAAGTCGTTGAATAGTTGACGGTAAATTAATTAGCCAATGTTATAATTAGCCAATGTGGTAATGGTTGGGGCCTATGCGAGCTTAAAGCTTATAGCCTACTGCTTATAGCCTATGGCCTACAGCTAATAAAATTTGCAATCCCCCTTTTTTATTGTTAATTCTGTGGCATGATTACATTTGCAAATGCCAAGATAAATATAGGTTTGCAGGTGCTGGACAGAAGACCTGATGGCTACCACAATTTGGAAACTGTTTTTTATCCTGTTAAACTATTTGATATTCTAGAAATAGTGCCTTCCTCCTCATTGAAATTGGAGGTTTCGGGTATCGGTATACCTAATAACGATGAGGATAATCTTTGTATTCGTGCCTATAGAGCACTTGCTGTGGATTTTGATTTAGAACCTGTTTGTATCTATTTACACAAACAAATACCCATTGGAGCTGGTTTAGGGGGAGGCTCAGCGGATGCCGCTTTCTTGATTAAATTGCTGTCCCGGTATTTTCGACTGAATTTAAGTATCGAACAGATGGAGTCCTATGCCAGCGCATTGGGTGCCGATTGTAGCTTTTTTATCAGAAATAAGCCTGTTTTTGCGACTGGGATTGGCGATGTGTTTACCGAAATATCAATTGATTTATCAGCATACAAACTTGTTTTGGTTAAGCCTCCTATTCACGTTTCTACAGGAGAAGCCTATGGAAGTGTACGCTCCTCAAGGGAAAGTAAAAACCTTCGTGAACGAATTACATTGCCAGTCGAACAATGGAAAGAGCACCTTTTCAATGATTTTGAAACGGGAATCTTTCATCGATACCCGGAAATAAGAGGGATAAAATCCATGCTATACGAAAGAGGCGCGATATACGCTGCCATGAGCGGATCGGGTTCCACTGTTTATGGTCTTTTTAGAGAGGAGCTTGATCTAAAGGAATTGAAAGCTTGGTGTGAAGTGTATTGGATGGATGGTGGTGAGCGGAGGAGTAGTTGAGTCGTGAAGTAGTTAAGTTGTTGAGTCGTGTTTTGTTGGGTTGGAAAATCACTACTAACAGGTTCACTTTTCACAAAATAAAATCGATCGCCAGCCGACTAGCGACAATTTGTATAAAATATTTAATTTTAATAATATATCAAGATGAACAATTTAAATAACCCGATATGGTTGATGAGCTCTGCTTTTGACAAGCTCGGTATAGATGAACTCATTGAAAAAGCAGTGACCGTTGGTGCACAGGGAATCGACCTATGCGTATTCAGAAAAGATGGCACTCGAAAGGACCACACAGCCACGCACCTTGAATACGAGACCTTTGATTTAGACGCAGCAAAGAATCTCATCGATAAATTCAATGCGGCAGGTCTACAACTTTCACTGGGTGCTTTTGAAAATATGATTGGCGGCGATCCTACAGAGCGGGTAAAGAACCAGAATCACCTATTAAAGTTGATCCGGATAGCCTATTTACTAGGTGGAAATGCCAACAATGTTAAAGTGGGAACATTTGTTGGCTATAACCATGAATTAGGAGTGCAGAAAAATGGTTTCCAAAAAAATCTTGACGAATATAAACGCGTTTTTGAACCAATTGTTCGTTATGCAGAAAGCCTAGGTGTAACAATTTTATATGAAAATTGCCCGATGGAAGGATGGCGTTCGGCAGCCTATACCTCCACTTACAATAATTTACCGGGGGTATTAGCGGCTCGTAAATTAATGTATACCTTAATCCCGAGTAAAGCGCACGGCGAAATTTACGACCCTTCTCATGATATTTGGCAACATACCGACCCGGTTGATGTTATTGCAGCGAGCGATATTACGCGTATTCACAGAATACATGTAAAGACAACTAGAAACCTCTTAACGAAAGGGCGGATCGAATGGGGCGGCATGTATCCTATGCACCAGGTGGAGGCTTCTTTGGCAACCAGAGCGGGAGTATCACAGCCGGTAAGTGATTGGGATCGCCATCATTACGAAGCGATGCTTCCAGGTTTTGGCGGTACAGACCATATGGATTGGCGGGCATTTGTTGATATATTACGCGAAAAGGGCTTCGAGGGACCTTTCGAAATTGAAAATGAAGCAAAGAATTCCAAAGATACCGGTAATCTCGCTGCCACCATACAGGGATACGAAGCGGCTATCCGTTTCCTGAGTCCCATGTTATGGAACTTAGGTAATAAAGGATACCAGTTTCAAAGCGGGGAGCCTTTACATGAACCAACTGCTCAAAAGGATATACCGGTTAAAACAATAAACGATTTGTAGGCACTTCAAACTTTTTTTTTATCAAGTTGTTGTTGGGATATGACTATGAAAGAAGAAATGAAAGAAAAAAAAGGAAGCAAAACAGCTAAGTTCGTTGCTTTTGCATTAGCAGGATTAGCTGCCGGAGCGGCAGTTTACTATTTGTTTGGGACAACGGAAGGTCGTAAAACGCTAAACAAGGCCGTAGATGGCGTAAATGGATTAAGTAAAACATTGAAAGCCCAGGCTGAAGAAGGTTTGCATCGGGCTTCCCACCTGGCAAATCGCGCAAAGGAAGAATATCAACGAGTATTAACAATGGCGGACGACGCTCGACATGATGCGATGGAGAAAGCTGATAAGTATAAAGAAGAGGCGAAGAAATTAACAAAGAAGGGCTTAAAATATGCCGAGGGATTGAGTCACGAAGCTCGGTCGAAAGTGGATAAAGCATAATAGTTGTGAGTTGAGCGATGAGCTTTTTAAGATTCGCTAACAACTAATAACTGACAACTAAATAGTATCTTTGCCCGAAATGAATCTATTCAGGCAAGTAAATGTACTTCTGCAAAAGGAAATCAGATTAGAATGGCGATCTAAATACGCACTAAATGGTATCCTGCTTTATGTGGTTTCGACTGTATTTGTTTGTTATCAGGCGTTTAAATCAGTTCATCCGGTTATCTGGAATGCACTTTTTTGGATCATATTACTTTTTACAGCTATCAATGCTATAGCTAAAAGTTTTACCCAAGAAAGCAAAGGAAGGCACCTCTACTATTATACTTTGGTAAGTGCTCAAGCGGTGATTTTATCAAAAATCATTTATAATATGCTATTAATGCTACTGCTAGCAGCGGTAGCATTTTTTTCTTATAGTACCATATTTAAAAATGAAATAGGAGATCCCACCCTTTATTTCATTACGATTTTGATCGGAAGTATCAGTTTCGGTACCACGCTTACCATGGTTTCGGGTATAAGCGCAAAAGCAGGAAGTAACGGTACGTTGATGGCTATTCTTAGTTTTCCTGTTTTAATTCCCGTTATTATTGTGTTGATTAAATTGTCGAAAAATGCCATGGATGGCTTGGAAAGAAGTGTCAGCTATGATGAGATTGGGGTGCTATTGGCTATAAACTTAATCGTCATTACGGTATCTTTATTGTTATTTCCTTACATTTGGAAAGACTAAACAACGCTTGTATTCAAATATATATATTCAACATGAAGGCTTATTGGTGGAAAATTTTAGGAGCAGTACTTGTATTTTACTCGGTTCTTGCTGGTTTTTTGATTCCGGTGCCTAAGCTGCCCATTCTCCACGAAACGATCCGTAATACTTATTTTCATATTCCAATGTGGTTTGCGATGATATTACTCTATCTCATCTCGGTTATCTACAGTATTAAATACCTCTCATCCGGAAAGGTTAAGCATGACCTGTTAGCCGTTGAAAGCGTGAATGTGGGAATTGTGTTTTGCGGATTTGGCTTGATCACCGGTATGTTTTGGGCAAATGTTACTTGGGGCGAACCCTGGCCGAATGATCCAAAATTAAATGGAAGCGCAATAGCGACCTTAATGTACCTGGCCTACCTGGTGTTGAGAAATGCATTAGATGAGGAACAGAAGCGCGCAAAGATTTCGGCGATTTACAATATTTTCGCCTTTCCTGTTATGATCGTGTTGCTTTTTATCCTTCCACGTCTTACCGATTCATTACATCCGGGGAATGGGGGGAACCCCGCCTTTAGTAATTTAGATATGGATGGTACGATGCGTGCGGTTTTCTACCCCGCTGTTTTGGGCTGGATGCTTATTGGTCTATGGATTACCTCGTTAAGGTATCGTTACCGTTTAATTGAACACGAGGCGTAATACAAATGAGCTTTTCTTGATGAAACATGACAAAATTCTGATGTATTGTGCTCGACGAGAAGGTTTTTTATGTTTTATGGACGCCGGTAAAAAGCGTTTAAAAGTATACGGAATATAGGATTTTGATATTTTTATTTAAAATAAAATAATAATTTGTATTAAAAGATATGAAGAAGCTAATTCTTTTGTTTCTATTAGGGTTGACATCCTTTTTTCATAGTTTTGCACAGTCGTCAAACGACGTAGAGATGGCTGATGTTATGCGGAGCTCGGGCAAGATTTATGTAGTGGTTGCGGTGGTTTGTGTGATATTTTTCGGATTTATTATATATCTCTTCACGATTGATCGTAAAATTAGCCGATTGGAAAATAAGAAAAATAAAATAGGCTAGCACGTTTAGGTGCTTCTTAAGGGAGAAACCAATTATTAATTATTACATTATGGCTACAAGTAAGTCACAGGGAGAGTTTAGTTTCTTTAACGATGTTTGCGAATTCTTTGATCATGCCGCTCAATTTACCAACCATGATAGAGGCTTGTTGGATCAGATTAAAGCCTGTAACAGTGTTTATCGTTTCCGCTTTCCGATCCGTAGAGCGAATGGTAAATTGGAAGTTATTGATGCCTGGCGCGTAGAACATTCTCATCATAAATCTCCTACCAAAGGAGGGATTCGTTACAGTGATATGGTGAACGAAGATGAAGTGATGGCGCTCGCGGCGTTAATGACTTATAAATGCGCAATTGTTAACGTGCCTTTTGGAGGAGCGAAAGGGGGAATTTGCATCAATCCGAGAGACTATTCGGTACCCGAGTTAGAAACAATCACCAGGCGATACACGGTAGAATTAGTAAAGAAGAATTTTATCGGACCTGCTATTGATGTACCGGCACCGGATTATGGTACCGGCGAACGTGAAATGAGCTGGATTGCCGATACTTATTTAACCATGAATCCCGGGCAGCTGGACGCACTGGGAAGTGTTACCGGTAAACCTCTTTCCCTGAGCGGTATTGACGGTAGAAAAGCGGCAACCGGTAGAGGTGTTGCCATTGCGATTCGGGAATGTGTGGATGTAGCGGAGGATATGAAGGCGCTGGGTTTAACGCCGGGCATAGCCGGTAAACGAGTTATTGTGCAGGGACTTGGTAATGTAGGATATAACACAGCGAAGGTGTTGGAGGAGTACGGTGCTATTATTGTTGGAATATGTGAGTACGACGGTGCCTTGTATAATGAAGATGGATTGGACGTTGACGCCATATTAGAGCATAGAAGGAATACCGGTACAGTTTTGGGCTACAAAAAAGCGAAGAAGGAGTTTGCTAATCCAAGCGAAGGTCTTGAACAAGCTTGTGACATATTAGTGCCGGCTGCTTTAGAAAAGCAGATTACCGAAGATAACATCGGCAAAATTAAAGCAAAAATAATTGCTGAAGGGGCTAATGGCCCTACCACGCCTAAAGCGGAAGAAATATTTACAAAAAACGGTGGCATTATTATTCCCGATATGTACTGCAATGCAGGGGGAGTGACCGTTTCCTACTTTGAATGGTTGAAGAACCTTTCGCATGTTGCTTTTGGACGTATGGATAAACGTTATGAAGAAACCGCTAATAGAAATATTGTAAATATGGTAGAGGCTGTTACAGGCGTTACACTAACAGCGGATCAACGAAGTGTGATTGTAAAAGGTGCATCTGAGCTGGAGTTGGTAAACTCAGGTCTTGAAGATACCATGATCCGGTCATACCATGAAATAAGAAGAATACGAAATGCGAACAATAAAATTGATACTTTACGGACAGCTGCTTTTGTAAGTTCGATTGATAAAATCGCTACCTCGTACCTTAATATGGGAATTTGGCCGTAGAAAGTAAAAATTAAAAAGTAAAAAAAGCTATCGGATATTGAATTCGATAGCTTTTTTGCTGTATAGAATTTTGACTTTTGACTTTTGACTTCTCTTATCTATTAATACTAAAATCCAAAGGTTTTTTTACTTTCTCTTTCAAGAGAGCGAGATCTACCACCTCCTTCATTTCGTTAACATAATGAAAGTTCAGATCCTTTATATAATCTTCTTTAATTTCCAGGATGTCCTTTCTGTTAGATTTGCAAAGTATAATATCTTTAATATTAGCTCTCTTAGCAGCTAAAATCTTTTCCTTGATACCTCCAACCGGTAAGACCTTTCCGCGCAAGGTAATTTCACCGGTCATCGCTAAGTTGGCGCGCACCTTGCGTTGCGTAAAGGACGAAGCCAAAGCAGTGAGCATGGTTATGCCCGCAGAAGGACCGTCTTTGGGAGTCGCTCCGGCAGGTACGTGAATATGCACGTCCCATTTATCAAATAGATCAAAGTCTATTTTAAAATCTGCCGCATGTGCTCGTAGATAAGCCATCGCTATGCCTGCTGACTCCTTCATTACGTCTCCGAGATTTCCAGTCAGTGTAAGTTTTCCCTTACCGGGGCTCAGACTTGATTCGATGAAAAGAATATCGCCGCCTACCTGAGTCCATGCTAGTCCTGTTACAACGCCTGCTACATCGTTACTTTCGTATAAATCCTTGTCATAAATAGGAGCACCTAAAATATCAACAACTTCCTGCTGACTGATGCTAGGGCCTATAGGCGTTTCCATAACAATATTGGTTGCCGCACCGCGCACCAGAGCGCCTATTTTTTTCTCAAGGCCGCGCACGCCGGACTCACGGGTATATTCATCTATTACCTTTTCTATTACACTACCTTTCAAAGAAATATCCTTTGCCGTTAGGCCATGCTGTTCACGTTGTTTAGGTAAAAGGTGTTTTTTTGCGATCTCAATCTTTTCTTCAATTGTGTAACCATTTACCTCAATGATTTCCATTCTATCTAATAAAGCTGGCTGAACAGTACTTAAAGAGTTAGCAGTAGCAATAAACATGACATTGGAAAGATCAAAGTCCATCTCTACATAATGATCGTAAAAAGCGCTGTTCTGTTCCGGATCCAAGACTTCCAATAGTGCCGAAGAGGGATCGCCTCGAAAATCATTTCCGACTTTATCGATTTCATCCAAGACGAAAACGGGATTTGAAGTGCCGGCTTTTTTAAGTGATTGGATTACTCGGCCCGGCATTGCTCCTATGTAGGTTTTTCGATGCCCTCTGATTTCTGCTTCATCACGAACACCCCCCAACGCCATTCTAACGTATTTTCGGTTTAAGGCCTTAGCAATAGATTTCCCTAATGAAGTTTTACCAACGCCGGGAGGGCCCACGAGGCACAGGATTGGCGCTTTCATGTCTCTTTTAAGCTTCAAGACGGCTAAGTACTCAATAATACGTCTTTTTACTTTTTCTAACCCGTAATGATCTTTATCTAAAATCTTCTCGGCACGTTTTAAATCGAAGTTGTCTTTACTGAACTCATTCCAAGGTAAATCGATCAGGAGCTCGAGATAGTTGAGCTGAACGGAATAATCGGCCGCTGCTGGATTGATCCTGCTTAATTTATCCAATTCTTTTTTGAAATGGGTTGCGACTTCTCTACTCCACTTTTTCTCCAGGGATTTTTTCCTTAACTCCTCGATTTCCAAATCAGGCGTTGAGCCACCCAGTTCTTCTTGAATCGTTTTTAATTGTTGATTCAAAAAATAATCACGTTGCTGTTTGTCGAGGTCAACCCGAACTTTGTTTTGGATCTGATTTTTTAGTTCTAACAATTGTAATTCGGCGGTAAGCTGTTCAAGCACTTTATTTGCCCGATCCTTAACATCCTTCATTTCCAATAGTTGCTGCTTTAATGTTAAATCAGCATTCATATTGGAAGAGATAAAATTGATTAGAAAAGAAGAGCTTTCAATATTTTTAATGGCTATTCCTGTTTCGCTTGGTATGTTCGGCGAGATGTTGATGATTTGTAAAGCTAATTCCTTAATAGAAGAAATTAGTGCATTGAATTCTTTTTCCTTCTTCGCTTTTTCCTCTATAAAACGCTCGATGGAAGCTTTGATATACGGTTCCGATTGTATTTCCTCTTTGAGTCTAAAACGTTGCTTACCTTGAATGATCACTGTCGTGTTACCATCAGGCATCTGCAGCATTTTTATGATCATAGCCACAGTTCCAACCGTGTGCAATTGATCGAATGAAGGGTCTTCAATTGACATATCCCTTTGGGCAACTACACCAATGGCGCGATCACCTTTATAGGCTTCTTTTATTAGTTTGATGGATTTGTCTCGCCCTACGGTTATCGGTATAACCACTCCCGGAAATAATACCGTGTTTCTTAAAGGTAATATGGATAGAACTTCGGGTAACTCTTCACTACTCATATCGTCCTCATCTTGCTGTGTAAATAGTGGAAAAAATTCCGTGTCCTCATTTATGATTGGTAATGCTTGGTTAAAATCAAATAGATCAAACTTGCTCATTTGTATGTTTTATATTTATGTTGTAACAGGTTTTGGGTCAAAATGACAGTCTGCCTGCTTATTTTATTCTGTAAACAACTGAATAGGTATTGTTGCAAGCGCTATGCCAATATCTATTTATGCAATCTTTTTTAGCATTTGTGTCATATTTTCAGGTCATGCCCTTTGTTATCTTTTATAAATGCAATGATACTACAATAAAATTTAAAAGCCTGTAAATGAATAATATTTAATGCGATACAATAAAATACACATTTTTTAGTTTATTTTTGTGTCGAAATGGCAATGAGATTGCTATCTTAGAGAGGGATAAACCTTTAGGCTTTATGCAAGGTGTCATAATAGCCTCCCAAGGAATAAAAGAAATTTAATTAATGAACATTAGACGCTATCAATTTATGAATTTTGGTAAATCAATGAAACAGTTGGTGTTACTGGGAGTTTTTATTTTTTCCGTAAGCGCTGTAGCCGCTCAGTCACAATCGTCATCCAGTAATCCCTACGTTCGTTTGGGAAATAAGGCGATTATGGATGGGGATTTTAAAGCGGCAGTAAATGCTTTAGAAAAAGTGAAAAATCCGGATACACTTGTTACTTACATGTTGGGATATTCGCAGATCAGATGTGCGGATTATAATAAGGCCATTACTTCTTTTACAAAACTTCTTAGCCAGAGCCCAAATAACTTTTCAGCTTATTATTGGAGAGGCAAAGCACGGAACACCTTAGCTGTTCAAAGTGAGAGTAAATTGAATGAAACTGAGCGCAGCAAAATGTTACAAGCAAGTATCGATGATTTTACCAATGCTATAAGACTTAATCCGGATGATTTGTCTTATTACCAAAGTAGAGGAATGGCCTATCGCGACTTAGGGATATTGCAAGGAACTAATTCTACCGCTGTTTACGACAAAGATCAAGCTGCTGAAGCTTATCAAAAAAGTATAGACGATTTACAGCACGTGTTGAGCGCAAATGCTAAAAGAGAAGATTTAGCAAAAGAAATTAAGAAGGTGAAGATTTACAAGAGTAACCTGTCTAAATAGCTAATTAACAGGCTTTAAAAGGCCTTAGCACAACAGTGCTAAGGCCTTTTGCTTTTTGGTAATTATAAGATTCTTCCGGTAATGATATAATTGTTGCGACCTATTATTCGGATAGACTGTTCTTTCTCTATCTCATAAAGGGAATCTGGAAAATAATCAAGTCGTTCAGACGATTCATACAGCCAATTTTTTTCTCCGTTGAGGATTTGAATGTGTCTAACCGTACCTTTAGGATCCTTGTAAATGGTTATTTGCTTTGTTCGAAGCCGGGGCGCCTTCGCACGGTAACTTAACTTTCCGTCTGCCGAATCGATCCGATAACTTTGCAGCCAATCCGGCTTGTTGATATCAGATGAGGAAAAGAGCTCAAATTCTCTTTGCCAGTCGCCTAGCCTTAGCTTCATTTGTTCGCGCTGCTCATTTTTACCTACGGTTTTAAGGATCAAAGGATTTTTTTTCTGCAAAAATTGTGCTTCTTGCTTAAAATAGGAAATCAAGTCGAAGTAGGGGGGATGAGTGACCTTCATTTCTCCATTGTCCGACGAACAAGATATGCCCATAAAGAGCGCAAGCATAGGTAGTGTGAGGGAAGGGAAATATTTCATGCGAAAGATAAACACCTGAGATTCTCCAATACAGGGGCGAAGTTAATAAAAAATTGCACAGCTGAGGTCACTGCTTTCGCTTTTTCATCGCTCGTCTGTGCAATTTTAGTTTTATTAGGAAACGAGTACTTCACCCGTCATCTTTTGAGGAACCGAAATATTTAACAGCGTCAGGATAGTCGGAGCTATATCACCCAATTTACCATCTTTTATGTGCCGGTAATCTTTGTCAATTAGAATACAAGGTACTAAGTTGGTTGTATGTGCGGTATTAGGTGAACCATCTTCATTTATCATATATTCTGAATTTCCATGGTCAGCAATGATTATAAAAGAATAACCTTCTTGTAAACCTTTTTCCACTACTTGTTTGGTGCAATTATCCACCGTTTCAACAGCTTTTACAACCGCACTAAAGACACCCGTATGGCCAACCATATCGGGGTTTGCAAAGTTTAAGCAAACGAAATCCGGATGATTGCTTTCCATTTCTTTACAAATAGCGTCCGCAATACCTTGTGCACTCATCTCCGGTTGCAAATCGTAGGTTGCTACTTTTGGAGAAGGGATCAATATTCTTGATTCACCAACAAACTCCGTTTCTCTGCCGCCTGAAAAAAAGAAAGTTACGTGCGGATACTTTTCTGTTTCGGCTATACGTACTTGCGTCTTACCATTTTTTTCCAGTACTTCTCCCAAAGTTTCGGTAATATCGTCTTTTTGAAAGATCACATCCACATTTTTAAAGGTCTCATCATACGACGTCATTGTAATATACTTTAAATTCAAAGGCGTCATATTGTACTCAGGAAAGGCCTTTTGAGTTAGCGCTATCGTAATTTCACGCCCACGATCTGTTCGGAAATTAAAACAGATAACTACATCTCCCTCTTGAATAGTTGCTAATGGTTTGCCTGTTTCATCGACTTTGACAATTGGCTTTACAAACTCGTCAGTCACGCCGTCCGCATAAGAAGCATGAATTGCATCAATCAGATTTTTGCTTGCCGTTCCCTGTCCGTGAACCAGGAGATCATAGGCTTCTTTCACCCTTTCCCATCGGTTATCTCTATCCATTGCATAATAACGCCCGATTGCAGAGGCAAGCTTTGCCCGGCGACCTGCCAAATATTTTTCTAATTCGGCAATATAATTTACACCCGAGTGTGGATCAGTATCTCTACCGTCTAAAAAGGCGTGGATAAAGACATTTTCCGTTAAGCCTGCGTTTTCAGCTGCATCGCATAAACCGCGAAGATGTTTGGTATGTGCGTGAACTCCGCCGTCAGAAACCAAGCCGATAAAATGTACCGATTTGCCTTCAGTGTTGGCGTAGGCAAATGCCTGTTGAAGAATAGTATTTTGATTTAGTTCGCCATCTTCTACCGCTTTATGAATACGGCCAAGCTCTTGATATACAATACGGCCAGCACCTAAGTTCATATGTCCTACTTCTGAATTTCCCATCTGTCCGTTCGGTAAACCAACAGCTTCACCGGACGCCTCCAGTTTGGAGTGCGGGTATGAACTTAATAAATGATCTAAAAAGGGTGTATTGGCGGCTTTTACCGCATTGGAATCATCATTCTTGCCGTAACCAAGACCGTCAAGAATTATGAGCATTGCTTTCTTCATTTTTGCTATTCTTTTATTTTATTTTGTTTTCTCTTTTCACAAACCTAATACAAAAAATGATCCTTTGCTCAATTTTTTTTAAATATTGGTAAATAGGTGTGCCTTGACAAAAAAATAGACAAAATGGCATGCTTTTAGCTGCAATATGCAGCAGAAAGTATCGTGCTATAAAATGTACATAATTGCAAGTGTTAACGTAATTGAGCTAAATTCTTATCTGTCGGGATGATGAAAAGTGCGTGTATTATATTGCTTCTTTTTTTTACCAACCTAAAGTCTCATGTTGTTTATTCCCGTATAGACGATTTGATTGATAATATTACAAATTGCTTTAGAACCGGGAACAGTAAGGAGTTATCCTTTTATTTGTCCAGTACGGTAAGTCTTTCTTTATTGGAAGAAAGTAACACCTATTCAAAAAACCAGGCCGAAATATTACTTCACAATTTTTTTGACAGACATACATTTAGAAGTGGAAAAATTCTTCATAGAATGGAAACAAATGCCAGTAACCGTTATGCTGTCGTCGAATTGATCTCCTCCACCGAGAAGTTTAGGGTTTCCCTGTCTCTCAAAAATTTCAACTCTAAATTTTTAATTACGGACATACGTATTGATGTGGTAAAATAATATCGAAACAAATTCATCATTGCATAGGACAGTCAAAGAGCGTTATAAAACTTTTTCTATTCACGAAATTTTCACTAGGTTTGGAGCCGATTTACAATATGAGCACAATAGATAAGAAACAACTTAGTGACTTTATAAAGCAGGCGCTGCAGGAGGATGTTGGCGATGGCGATCATACTTCTTTGTCTACCATTCCGTCCGGAAAGCAGGGAATTGCCAAGTTAATAATTAAGGAAGACGGGATTTTAGCAGGGGTAGAGGTAGCTGTTGCTATTTTCCGCGAAGTAGATCCCTCCTTGCAAATCACCATTCAACAGAACGATGGTGGTGAAGTTGCCGTTGGTGATATTGTCTTATTCGTAGCAGGCAGTATTCATTCCATTTTAATAGCAGAACGTTTAGTACTTAATGTGATGCAGCGGATGAGCGGTATTGCAACAACAACTCATAAGGTTGTGAAGCTGTTGGCAGGCACAGAGACAAAAGTGCTTGATACACGAAAAACGACACCGGGAATTCGCTTTTTAGAGAAAGAGGCGGTGCGTATAGGCGGAGGTGTTAATCACCGTTTTGGCCTATATGATATGATATTGATCAAAGACAATCATGTGGACTATGCAGGGGGAATTGCCGCTGCTTTATCGGCTGCACATGAATATAAACGATCTTTGAAAAAAGCAATCCAGATAGAGATTGAGGTCCGAAATTTGGAGGAACTTCAAGCTGTACTTGATTTTGGTCGTGTTGATCGGATCTTATTGGATAATTTTGATTTCAAAACGTTAAAGCGTGCGGTGAATTTAGTTGACGGAAGGTTTATAACAGAGGCATCTGGAGGCATTACCCTTGAAAATGCTAAACAATTTGCGGATTGCGGCGTTAACTATATTTCTATAGGCGCTTTAACGCATTCCGTTAAGAGCCTTGATATGAGTTTGAAAGCTCAGATTGTTAACTAAAGTTAAGATTTTTTACTAATAAGATTTTCCTTTTTAGTATCATTGTACCCGATGACATCGATTAATGCCATTATTGCACTTCTGGTTGCGTATTTTTTTGGATCCATACCAACAGCCGTTTGGCTCGGACAATCTTTTTATGGCGTAGATGTAAGGGAATATGGCAGCGGAAACGCAGGAGCTACTAATACGTTCAGGGTCCTAGGTGCCAAAGCCGGCGTTGCTGTTATGATTATCGATATTCTGAAGGGGTGGACTGCAACAAATTTAGCTTACTTTATCGGTGTTTCCATTACCGGACCTACAAGTTCTGTACTCTTTATTAATTACCAACTTGCGTTAGGGGTAATCGCCGTTATGGGACACTTATTCCCTCTGTTTGCCGGATTTCGGGGCGGGAAAGGGGTTGCGACATTATTTGGAATGGTACTGGCCGTGCATTTACAAGCAGCTTTATTATGTGTAGGTGTTTTTATCTGTGTGCTGATGCTTACCCGTTACGTTTCCTTGGGATCTATTTTAGCTGGTTTTACTTTTCCTTTTAGCATCGTTTTTGTTTTTCAAACGCCCTATAAGTCGTTGTTATTATATGGTATGTGTATCTGCGCGCTTATACTCGTTACACACCAAAAGAATATTGAGCGACTACTGAAAGGCAAGGAATCAAAAATCACATTGTTTAAAAAGAAGAATACGTAAAGTCGTCATATCGGCACAACAATTGCTGTATTTTTCAAATATAATCATCATTATGAATTGGAATAAAACTAAATTATTTGGTTCATTACTTTTACTCGTTTTTTTTGCAGCATGTTCTACCGTACCCTTAACGGGAAGAAAGCAATTAAGTTTGGTAGACGATAAAACGATGCAACAACAGGCGACGCTTGCTTATCGCGAGCTTTTAAGCGACCCGAAAACCAAAGTTATAAAAGGTACAGCTAATGCGCAATTGGTGCAGAATGTGGGCCGTAAAATAGCACGGGCCGTAGAAACTTACTTACAACAGCAGGGATATGCTGATCAATACCAGTTTAGTTGGGAGTTTAACTTAATTGACGACAAACAAGTGAATGCTTGGTGTATGCCGGGCGGTAAAGTAGCTGTATACACAGGAATTTTACCGGTTACGGAAAACGAAGCTGGTTTAGCTACTGTCATGGGGCACGAAATTGCGCATGCAATTGCAAGGCACTCATCTGAACGGGCCTCTAATGTGATGGCTGCCCAAGGTATTGGCGTCGGGGTGGGATTAGCGACATCCAAAAAATCTCAATTAACACAAGTCCTTGTCAGCCAGTTATATGGTGTAGGTAGCCAAGTGGCATTACTAAAATACTCGAGAAATCAAGAGGGCGAAGCCGATCGAATGGGATTAACCTTTATGGCGATGGCAGGATATAATCCGAATGAAGCGACGGCGTTTTGGCAACGAATGTCTTCCCGGGCAGGCGGACAGAAACCTCCTGAATTTTTAAGTACACACCCTAGTGATCAAAGGCGTATTGCTGATATTCAAAGACTGATTCCGGAAGCGATGCGGTATTATAAAAAGTAAGGTGTCTTAGCTTGCGGGAGGGATGAAGAGACGACGGATGCGGCCATGTTTATGATTAAGGTTAAATTTGAGTACCTAACAATTCCAGGATAGCCCGCGCTTTTAGCAGGCACTCTTCGTATTCGGTCAAGGCGTCTGCTCCGGCAGTTATTGCCCCGCCAACGTGGAAGGAAAGCCTTTTCTTATGAGCATTGTATAAAAGGGAACGAATTACGACGTTGAAGTCATAATCTCCATCAGGCGCAAAGTAACCAATACTGCCAGCATATAGGCCTCTTCGACTAGACTCATACCTGTCTATTAATCGCATCGCGCTCACTTTGGGAGCGCCCGTCATTGAACCTGCGGGAAATGTATTCCGAATACCAGTTGTATTCTCTAAATTTTCTCTCCCCACTGCAGTGATCGTAGAAATAAGTTGATGTACCTGTTTAAAACTATAAACGCCCATCAGCTCCTTTACTTTGACAGAAGCCGGTTCAGCACTTCTCGTTAAATCATTTCGTACCAAATCTACGATCATGATATTTTCACTGATTTCTTTTCCATCAGTTTTAAGTTTGTTGATTAATGCAATGTCTTCCTCCTCCGTTTTTCCACGAGGTGCCGTTCCCTTAATAGGCTGCGAGATTAACAAGCGGTTTCTTTTCGCCAGAAACCTTTCCGGAGAAGCCGATATAATGTGATGCTCCCCCGTTTTGAAATAAGCAGAGAAAGGGGTGGGGGATAGTTCGCTCAATTGAAGAAAAGCCTCTATTGGTGTAAGGACAACATCTTCGGCAAAAAATTCCTGACAAAGATTCACCTCGTAAATATCTCCTTGATGAATATGCCGCAGTAATTTTTGGAATACATTTATGTAATTCTCCTTAGACATTTTAGCCTGTACAGTTCCTGTGAAAACAAAAGAAGGCGGAACGAATAGGGTATTTACGACTCCATTATAAATCTCGGATGGTGTTTCGCTTTGGATTGTAACTGTATTGCCTTTAATATGTAGCAAATGTTTCGGTACGAAAAAATAGGCGTTAGGCGTTTCCTGTTCATTTGGGTGGGCGGTATGTAGGGCCTCTATTTCGTTTTTCAGATCATAGGCTAAAAATCCGGGAATCCATTGCGCGGGATGATCCTTGATGAATGCCTGCAAAGCTTGAAAGCTATCTTCGTGACCATCTTTAAAGTCATGTAATACATCTGCGGCGATCAGTGCGTCAAATTTACTATAGGCGTCATCATGCTCGCCCTGGCTGACCAAACAGCAGGCTGTATTAAATAAAGAAGCCCATTGAAGGGCTTTCTTTGTAAAGTTAACAATATCATCGATCTGATATTCTGTGGATGTCATCTCGGTTAATCCAAAATAAGCGTTTGCATTCTATCAGGGCCTACTGATAAATATTTTATTTTGACACCTAATTGTTTTTCCAGATATTGAATATATTCCTTTAATGCTGTAGGGATTTGACCAACCGAAGTGATACCGGTAATATCCTCATTCCACCCTTTTAGGGTTTCATAAACAGGTTCAGGTTTTAACGTATTGATGTCATATGGCATGTAATCAATCTTTTCTCCATTATGTATATAGTGCGTACATACATTCACTTCTTCAAATCCACTTAATACGTCGGCCTTGGTCATCACCAATTCAGTTACACCATTCAGCTGGATCGCGTAGCGTAATGCAGGAAGGTCAATCCAGCCTGTCCGACGGGATCTGCCTGTTGTGGCTCCGAATTCATGTCCGATTTGACGCAACTTTTCGCCGGTTTCATTTTCCAATTCCGTAGGGAAGGGGCCACCACCCACCCGCGTGCAATAGGCTTTGAAAATTCCAATGACCTGACCAATATTTTTTGGCGCAACACCTAGACCGGTGCATGCCCCGGCAGTTGTAGTATTAGAAGACGTAACGAAAGGATAGGAACCAAAATCAATATCCAATAGTGTCCCTTGAGCTCCTTCTGCCAATACCGTTTTACCATCCTTTAGATAATTATTGACCAATTGATCACTATCAACATGAGGAATAGCTTTCAGGTATTCAATAGCCTCAAAGAAAGCTTGTTCTCTTTCGTCAAAGTTGGGAATCTCACCATAATGTGAAAGGATACTTTTGTGTTTTTCGACGAGCTTTTGGTAGCGTTCTTCAAAATCGGGTAAGGTAGTATCACCCACACGTATGCCATTGCGCCCGGTTTTATCCATGTAAGTTGGTCCAATCCCTTTTAAGGTGGATCCAATTTTTCCAGCTCCCATTTTACTTTCGGAAGCGGCATCGAGTAATTGATGCGTAGGCAATATAAGGTGTGCCCTACGAGCAATCACCAATTTTCCTTCTGCAAGCGGATCGAACCCGCTTTTTTTTAAATTTTCAAGCTCTCTTTTGAGAATAATGGGGTCGATAACGACGCCATTACCGATTAGATTTAACGTGTTTTTATTGAATATGCCGGAGGGAATGGTGTTCAGTACGTATTTTTGCCCGTCAAATTCCAGTGTATGTCCGGCATTCGGTCCGCCTTGAAAACGGGCAATTAAATCATACTGTGGCGTTAGGACGTCCACAATTTTACCCTTACCTTCGTCGCCCCATTGTAGGCCCAAAAGCACATCGACTTTCATCATGATTTGTTATTGTATGTCGTTTAATTAATAATTTATAGGAGAAACAAAAAAAAGGTGCTCAAAAAGAATGTTATCTTCGAGCTAATAAAGCGTTTAATTAATAGCTCACTTCTTTGATAACAGACAGCAATTGAAATGCTTCTTTTTGAACACCTCGAAATATTGTATTATACAGTACATTGCTAAACTGAAACAACCTCTTTATTTCGGCTTTGGTTTGCTTCGGTTTTAGGGCAGCTTTCGTTACACTCACTGCAAACCCCATATAGATTTAATGAGTGATGCTTGATGTCAAACTTTAAAAGCTCTCCCATCATGCTTTGTATCTGATGAATTCTGGGGTCGCAGAATTCAACAACTTTACCGCATTCGATACAGATAATATGATCGTGTTGCTTATACCCATATGATTTTTCAAATTGGGCCATATTTTTACCGAATTGGTGTTTCGTCACCAGGTCGCAAGATACCAAAAGCTCCAATGTATTGTAAACGGTAGCTCTGCTCACTCGGTATTTTTTATTTTTCATGTGGATATACAGGGATTCCACATCAAAATGGTCGTTTCTTGAGTATATCTCTTCCAAGATGGCAAAGCGCTCAGGAGTTTTGCGCAAGCTTTTATTTTCGAGGTATGCCTCGAAAATCTTTCTGACCATACTTGTTGTTTCTGCTGTAGACATAATAATCCTTAATTATGTACAAACTTAGCTAAATTGCTTGTTATATGCAAATAACCCAAAAGTATATAAGAACTTCGCGGTTATCCTTGACATTCAGTTTATAAAGCTAGCATGTGAGCTCGTAGCCGGGAGCTATTAGGTGCTTAGTTACCAGGTGTCAGTTGTCGGTCATTTAACCCATTACCGTTATCCCTCTGAATCAAAACGTGTAATACCCGTAATGCCTTTAATCTGCTTTAGTTTTTTGATCAAGCTATCTAAGTGCTCCGTATTATTTACATACACCATGATCGATCCTTCAAAAATACCTTGATTACTGGTGATTGTAATCGATCGAATGTTGATTTTAAAATCTTGGGAAATAACCGTAGTAATCCGGTTAACCAATCCGACATCATCAATACCTACAATGCGTAAACCGGTAAGGAACGCTAATTCCTGTTGAGAGGTCCATTTGGCTTTCACGATGCGGTAACCGTAATTGGCCATTAATTTAGACGCGTTGGGACAATTCGTGCGGTGAATTTTTATACCATCGTTAACCGTTACAAAACCGAATACATCATCTCCCGGAATAGGATTACAGCAAGCCGAAAGTGTATAATCGAGTTTCTGAAAATCATCGCCAATCAATAAGGTTTCTTTATCCTTTTTGTCTACTTTTCTAAGTAAGCCGTCAACATGTTGTTCGATTTTAGTACTGGCTCCGCTTGAAGTATCCACTGACTTTTCAGCCGTTGCAAATTCCTTCAGTTGTTTTAGGTCAATTTCACCTTTAGCTACTTTATAGAACAATTCCTGTGTAGATGGCAGCTTTAAAAACGAGCTTAATTTATTGAGATTATCGGTGTTATAGGTAATCTTAATCGATTTAAGTTTCCTTTCCAGGATTTCCTTTCCATCTTCCGCTATGCGCCGCTTTTCTTCTTTTAATGCAGATTTTATTTTTGACTTAGCCTTTGCCGTAACAACAAAATTCAGCCAATCTTCCTTGGGTGTTTGTTTATTGGAGGTGATAATCTCCACTTGATCACCATTGGAAAGCTTATGTGAAAGGGGTACCAGTTTATGGTTTACTTTTGCTCCAATACAACTTGCGCCTAAATCGGAATGTATTTCAAAAGCAAAGTCGAGAGCGGTAGCGTCTAAAGGAAGCTGAATAAGGGCTCCTTTCGGGGTAAAAATGAATATTTCATCTGAAAAGAGATTCATTTTGAAGTCATCAACAAAGTCCAAGGCATTGGATTCAGGGTTACTCAAAATATCTCTTACTTTCTGTATCCATTGATCAAGACCACTATCGGAGTTTGATTCTTTATACTTCCAATGTGCAGCAAAGCCTTTTTCTGCAATTTCATTCATCCGTTTGGTGCGGATCTGTACTTCAACCCATTGACCTTTGGGTCCCATAACGGTGGTATGCAAAGATTCATAACCGTTTGCTTTAGGTGAAGAGATCCAGTCACGCAATCGATCAGGATTAGGTCTGTATAGATCCGTGACAATGGAATAGGCTTTCCAACATTCTGCCTTTTCCATTTCCTGTGTTGTGTCAATAATAACACGGATTGCAAATAAGTCGTATACCTCCTCAAAAGGTATAGATTTTTTCCGCATCTTATTCCAAATAGAATGAATGGATTTAGGACGGCCAAAAACACTGGCTCTAATTCCCTGCTCCGTCAATATTTCCTGAATAGGGCCAATAAATTCCTGTATATAACGTTCCCGTTCCGCTTTCTTCTCATTTAATTTTCTTGCAATGAACTTGTATGTATCAGGATCTGTATATTTCATGGAAAGATCTTCCAGCTCCGATTTAATAGCATACAAACCTAAACGATGGGCAAGAGGTGCATATAGATAGCTTGTTTCAGAAGCGATTTTCAGCTGCTTATCACGGGCCATGAATTCCATGGTTCGCATATTGTGCAGTCGGTCCGCTAATTTAATTAGAATCACCCGTACATCATCGGCAAGGGTAAGGAGCATCTTCCTGAAATTCTCTGCCTGTATAGAGCTATTCGGATCAAAGATTCCTGAGATTTTGGTTAAGCCATCAATAATTTTAGCTACTTTTTTGCCGAATTTGTTTTCAATTTCATCTAAAGTAATATCGGTATCTTCCACCACGTCGTGTAATAAAGCACAAACGATGGAAGTAGTACCCAGCCCAATCTCCTCAGCCGCAATTTGGGCAACAGCGATTGGATGGTAAATGTAGGGCTCTCCGGATTTCCTGCGCATATCTTTATGGTTTTCCAAGGCCATATCAAATGCCCTCCGGATCATCTGCTTGTCACCCTTTTGCAAGGTGGGCTTACAAGCTCGCAATAACGCCCGATACCGTTTTAAGATCTCTTTTTTCTCAGCCTCTAAATCAATCACTAATTCCTTCATGGTCCTCAATTTCGTAAATATCTATTCTATATGCAAAAAATTTATTTCCTACCTTTGAGATTGTAAATGTCTCGGAAGGTTTAATAAAAATTGTATTAGTCGTCAATTTTTATTTAACTTTATTGGAAGTTTAGTAAGAGCTAAATCTATGAAATTTTTACGTTTAATGTTAATTTATTTACTGCTTTTTTTTGGTAGAGAGGGCTTGGCACAGCAGGTTAATAAAGATAGTTTAGCTAATACTTCTAACAATGCCTCAAATATCACGCCAATTATGTTGCCAACAACCATTGTTGACGGTGAACGGATACCTTGGATTTTATTGAGGGAGGTCGTGATTACCGATTATCGGATTTTTAAAACACCGGCAGACAGAGCTCGATATAATCGCTTAAAGTATAATGTCTTAAAAGTACTTCCGTATGCCAAATTTGCAGAAGACCGTTATGATAAATTACAGCGCGATCTAGCGGTAACGCCCAAAAAAAAGGATCAAAAAAGGCTTATCAAAGATTGCGAGAAAGAGATTAAAGCGATGTTTAACCGAGAGATAAAAAACATGTCGGTATCTCAAGGGGAAATATTAATAAAACTTATCAATAGACAAACGGGTAATTCCAGCTACGAGCTAGTGAAAGAGCTAAGGGGTGGAGTATCTGCTTTTTTTTATCAGTCTGTGGCGAAAATATTTGGTCATAATTTAAAGAATACCTATGACCCTGACGAAGACCGCGAAATAGAAACTATTATCCGGAACTACGCCAACAACAATCGTTACTTCTATTAATGGATGCTATATACCAATTTTGTGCAATGAAGCCTGATGGCTCCGTGGTTGATTTTAACATTTATCAAGGCAAGGTTTTATTAGTCGTAAATACAGCCAGTGCTTGCGGCTTTACGCCCCAATATCAACAATTGGAAAAGCTTTATGAACGCTATAAAGATCGAGGCTTTGAAATATTGGCCTTTCCTTCGAATGACTTCGGAAGTCAGGAGCGTTTGAGTGGTATGGCATTGCAGCATTATTGTAGTATTGAGCAAAAGTTAAGTTTTTCAGTTTATGATCGTATCAAAGTGAAGGGCCCTGATGCCCATCCATTGTACAAGTTTCTTGGCGATAAATTGTTGAATGGCAGAATCAATAGCAAGCCGCTGTGGAACTTTCATAAATATCTAATCGATAGAGAGGGGCGTGTTGTTGACTATTTTTATAGTTTTACGCAGCCCTTATCGAGACGCTTGATTCGGAAAATAGAACGGTTTCTGTAATAAATGCACATTAGGTAATATAAAATAATAACACGTGAAATTAGATATATTAGTAATTACTGTACATCCCGATGATGCAGAGCTGGGATGTTCGGGTACTATTTTAAAGCATGTTGCACTAGGAAAAAGGGTGGGTATAGTTGATCTGACGCGAGGCGAATTAGGTACAAGAGGCACCGTTGAGAGCAGAGCGAAGGAAGCTGCGGATTCAAGTATTATACTTGGACTGAGTGCTAGAGAGAATTTGGGCCTGCGAGATGGTTTTTTCAAAAATGAAGAGTATGAGCAACTTGAACTCATAAAAGCCATTAGAAAATATCAACCTGAGATTATCATTGGAAATGCTTTATATGACAGGCACCCTGATCATGGGAGAGCGGGTGAATTAATAACAGATGCTTGCTTTTTATCGGGACTGCGACGAATCGAAACAAAGGTAGATGAAACCTATCAGGAACCTCATCGTCCGAGGCTTCTATTGCAGCTCATCCAAGATCATTATATTAAGCCGGATATTGTTGTAGATGTGAGTGATTATTGGGATCAGAAGATTGAAAGTATTCGTGCTTTCAAATCGCAGTTTTTTAATGAAGATTATGCTGTTGAAGAGCCGCAAACCTATATATCTAATCCGGACTTCTTAAATATAATCGAAGCTCGGGCTAGAGAATATGGCAAGTATATCGGAGCTAAATACGCCGAGGGCTTTACTTGTAAGAGATTATTAGGCGTAGATAACCTCTTTAATCTGCGGTAAGCTTTATGAATGGAAAAAAGTGAGATGTTAAACACTTTCTTCTTTATTTTGTTATCATATTCTAAAACCTAAAAATATGTCAAATACGTTCACTAAAATAAAAGAAGCCTTTCGTTTGCTCAAGCATATTGATTTTGATCAGTTATCAAAAATCTCCCAAAAAGTTGACCTCGTTAAAGTGATGGATGGTTTTTCAAAATTAGATGATAATCAGTTGAAGGGACTTTTGAAAATGATGGACGGCGACGGGAAAAAGAAAGAGCTACCTCCGATTAATGGGGATTTTTATGAGCTAAGCGACCGATTAAGTGCAGAAGATCGTGCTTTGCAACTCCGAATACGCCAATTTATGGAACAAGAAGTAAAACCCTTGGTGAATAAATACTGGTTGCATGACGAGTTCCCATTTGAGCTGATTCCTAAATTTGGCGAACTTGGTTTGGCGGGCATTACTTATAACGGTTATGGTTGTCCGAATAAATCATTTTTAATGGAGGGTGTATTGGCCATGGAAATGGCTCGGGTAGATGCTTCCATAGCAACTTTTTTCGGGGTTCAGAGCGGCTTGGCAATGGGATCGATTTATTTGTGTGGCTCTGAAGAGCAAAAGCAAGAGTGGTTGCCGCAGATGAATAAAATGCAGAAGATAGGTGCGTTCGGCTTAACAGAGCCGGAAGTTGGTTCAGGTGCCGCCGGTGGTTTAACGACAACCTGTAAGCGAACGGCGGAGGGATGGGTGTTGAACGGGCAGAAGAAATGGATTGGAAATGCAACTTTTGCTGATCTTATTGTTATATGGGCGCGCGATTTGGATGATGGCCAGGTGAAGGGCTTTATTTTGAAAAAAGATACACCAGGCTTTTCTGTCGAAAAAATAAAAGGGAAAATGGCATTAAGAATTGTCCAAAATGGGCTAATCACTTTAAAGGACTGTGTAATTGAAGAAAAAGACCGTTTACCTCACGCTAATTCTTTTAAAGATACGGCCAATGTATTGCGTATGACCCGTGCAGGGGTGGCTTGGATGGCGGTTGGATGTGCACGTGGGGCTTATGAGAGCGCGCTCGATTACACCCGGAAAAGAAAGCAGTTTGGCAAGCCGATAGCTTCTTTTCAATTAATACAAAATCATTTAGTGGAGATGCTTTCTAATTTAACAGCTATGCAAACGCTGGTTTTTCGCCTTTCTGAGCTACAGGATGCCGGGCAATTAAAGGATGAGCACGCCTCCTTGGCAAAGGTTTTTTGCTCGTTACGAACACGTGACATCGTAGGACAGGCCCGAGAAGTGATGGGCGGGAACGGTATCCTTTTGGAGCATGATGTGGCTCGTTTCGTTGCCGATGCTGAAGCGATCTACTCATATGAAGGGACCAAAGAAATTAACTCCCTTATTGTTGGGAGGGCGATTACCGGAATGAGCGCGTTCGTATAGTGCTTTATTTTTTCATCCCTATTTGTTGCTCAATAAAAAAGCTAAAGTATTAACACCATCAGCATAATCGTCCAATGCAGGCTCCTGACTTTTACCTAAAGAAAAGGATGGCGCAATGGTGGTCAATTTTCTGTTAGTTACAATACATTGGATTTCTTCATTTCTTTCATTTAATTGTGCGGTTAAACTTTCTATATCATTATAGTGTTCGTAATAAGCTACAGCTAATGGAGATGCTAAGCGTTGATCCTCTTTAAGCAAGAGGAAGCCATTATCGTAATGCCTGTCGCCATTTACCAAATAAATTGACTTATTATAGTCGTAGTTGTTATGGTATTTATGATGATTGATAACCGTACTAAAGGTTTCGATAGCTTCAAAGAAGTAACTGATTTCATAATTTTTAGGAAAATAAAGTTTAGAAACATTTCTACACCCTAAGCCGTAATAGTCGAAGAGATCGTAGCCGATATTTGACAGTTCGGCTTTTGTTTCGTCACCCCAAATAACAGCTACGCTATTTCTGTTTTTTCGAATAATGTGAGGTACATTCTTGAAATAGTATTCAAAATAGCGAGCGGTATTATTACTTCCTGTTGCAATAATCATGTCAAAACGCTGAAGTCTGTCTACCAAACTAATGTGTTGTTTAAATGCCGGTTCAAATTCAATTAACTTGTCCAATAGATGTGGAATCAAGTACTTATCGTCAGAAGACAGTTTTATTTGAACTTTAAAACCTGCTATTAACGCTGTTAATATATCATGAAAGCCTACCAAAGGTATATTCCCTGCGAGAACCAGTCCCACCGTTTTTCCGGACATGGGATCGATGTCAGGCAAGTAAGGTTGTATCCAGTCGGCTAAGACCGGTTTAACCAGCGTTTTGGCAATAGCATGGAGTGCCTTTTTTGTATTAGCCGGTGTAAACCAACTGTTATGATATCCTGCTTGTTCGATGATTGCGTGTAAGCTATCTGACGCCGTTTCCATATAGTTGCCCAGTGCAGAAAAGGCGGCGATGCGTTGATGGCTTGTCAAATTGTGATTCTTCAAAGTGGAAAAACTTTTTAAATGTTATATTTGCAATAAAAATACTACCATGTTTGACAAAAAACTACTAAATTTGTAGATTATTGTTGAAAAAGTAATATTTGCAAAAATAAAGTATAAACGGATTTTTTAAGAAGATAATGGCAATTAAAATTACTGATGAGTGTATTAACTGCGGAGCTTGTGAACCGGAATGCCCTAATAATGCGATATACGATGCAGGTATGGCATGGCGTTTTTCTGATGGTACCGAGCTGCACGGAGTAATTGATTTTGGAGATGGGACCACATTGGATGCTGATGAAGCTCAGGAAGCTTTATCAGATGAAATCTATTATATAGTATCAGATAAGTGTACGGAATGTGTGGGTTTTCATGATGAGCCGCAATGTGCGGCTGTGTGCCCGGTAGATTGTTGTGTAGATGACGAGGATGTTCGTGAAACCCAGGAAGAATTACTGGCTAAAAAGGCTTGGTTGCACGCCGAAGGCTAGTGACAAGCGAAGAAGAGCAGGTAACGATTTGTTAGCTGCTCTTCCTCATAAATGAGTTCTTAATGATCGTCGTCCTTATAAGGAACGATCACTACAGGGCAAATCGCGTGTCTTGCCACTCCTTCAGAGACACTTCCTGAGATAAAATGATCGAATCCTGTTCTTCCATGAGTCCCGAGCACTATTAAGTCTGCCTGCCACTCATTAGCGGCTTCCAATATCTCCTTTCTCGGTTGACCCAACTTACTAATTTTTGTCACATGCTGTTCGCCATTCGGCCAAAGCGAGGCTAATCTATTTAATAAATCTGTTGATGCTTGCTCTTGCACCTCGTTAATTTCAGGTATATAAACCGGGTTGACACCCATGATTGGATCGACAGCCCCATAAGTACTGCTTGTTGGCGGATCGATGACATGTACCAAGGCTACCTCACCGTTGAAAGCTTGGGCTAAGTGATAACCATAGCGAACCGCTTTTTCAGAGTATTTACTGTCTTCAACAGCGATTAAAATACGCTGTGTCCTTATTGTTAATGATGAATCTATCATAATCGCTTTGTGTTGTTAACATATAACATTTGAGATAGATGAAAGTTTTGGTGTTTATGTGTGCAAAACCGATTGTATTGTAAAGGCATTTTATCTAAGTTTGCATATACAATGATTTGTGTGTACCATGGTGTATGGAATTTGTAATTTACCCGTCATACCGGTACGGGCTGAAGGCGGCAATAAAAGCGAAATTGTTTCTCAATTACTGTTTGGTGAAGTCTTTGAAGTTTTAGAAAAAAAAGACGAGTACCTATATGTTAAAATGGGATACGATGATTACGAAGGGTGGATTGACGGGAGGCAGCAAGTTTCGCTGTCAGCGGAAGACTTTAACGCTATACAAAATGAAGAACAGCCGATAGCAGACTTATCTACCCATGCGATGCTACTAAAGTTGGGTAAGGAGGAAAGCCTTCACTTGTTGCCTGGCAGCACGTTGCCTTTTTTGGACAACGATAGCTTCCGTATTAATGATACTGATTACCTCTTTCTGGGGCTATCTCGATTACCCGATTTGGAAGATTTTGAACAAGAAGCAGAAGATGTGCTTAGATTTTATCTGAACGCACCTTATCTTTGGGGCGGCAGATCCGTCTTTGGAATTGATTGTTCAGGATATGTCCAATTATTTTATAAGCATTTTGGTGTTCGCCTAAAAAGAGATGCCTGGCAGCAGGCAGAACAAGGAAAGACTGTCGACTTCCTTCAGGAAGGAAGATTAGGAGATCTGGCTTTTTTTGATAATGACGAAGGAAAGATTATCCACGTAGGGATATTATTAAATGAGTCTGAGATTATCCACGCATCCGGAAGAGTAAAAATTGATCAGATTGATAATACCGGGATATTTTCAAGAGAATCAAACAAGTATACACATCGACTCAGAATCGTTAAAAGAATTATAAATTAGCTGGCTTATTTTCCAGCTAATTTATAATGATTAATGATAACCTAATATTTTTAGTACTTGCTTAGAGTTTTGTTCTTCTCCAAAGACTTCAAAATTGAACGTTTCATCACGATTGCGACGAATGATCACATGTTTGGGAGAAGGGAGCAAACAATGATGTATCCCGCCGTAACCGCTTAATACCTCTTGGTAAGCACCTGTATGAAAGAAGCCCAAATATTGTACTTTTCGGGTTCTTGGCATAAACACATTATTCATATGTGCTTCCTGATTATAATAGTCCTGTCCGTCACAAGTAATACCACCTAAATTGACGCGTTCGTATTCCGAATCCCAATTATTGATCGGCAAAAGAATGTATTTCTGATTTAATGCCCAAACATCAGGCAAGTTTGTAATGAAAGAACCATCGAGCATCAGCCATTTTTCGCGGTCATTTTGCTGCTTTCTTCCTAACACTTTATAAAGGATGCCTGAGGCTTCGGCCACCGTATACTTGCCAAATTCAGTGATGATATCCGGCTCCATTACCTCATGCAATGCGCATATTTCTTTGATCCGATTAACGATTTCGTTAACCATGTATTCATAATCAAAGTCGTGTACCAATGAATCTTTAAAAGGCATACCGCCTCCAATATCTAAGGTATCTAAATCAGGATTTATTTTCTTAAACTTGCAGTAAAGTGTTACATACTTTTCGAGCTCGTTCCAATAATAAGGCGTGTCAGAAATACCGGAATTGATAAAGAAATGCAACAACTTGACTTTGAAATTCGGGTTATGAACAATTTTATTGTTGTAAAAATCAAGAATGTCCTCCATCCGGACTCCCAATCTAGACGTATAAAATTGCGAGTCGGGCTGTTCTTCGGCTGCAATTCGGATACCAAGGTTACAAGGCTCGTCTAATTCAACTTCGTCATCATAAAGGTTGAACTCCTCCTTGTTGTCCAACACGGGTATGATGTTTTTAAACCCATCGTGCAACATATCTACAATATATTGCTTATACTGGAAAGTTTTAAAACCGTTGCAAATCACTGTAATATCTTTCGATACAACTCCCTTTTTTTCCAAGGCATCGATCATCGGCATATCGAAAGCAGAAGATGTTTCCAGGTGAATGTCATTTTTAAGGGCTTCTTCCACAACGTGTCTAAAATGCGAGCTCTTTGTACAATAGCAATACTTATAAGATCCTCGATAGTTGTTTTTCAGAATAGCAGTTTGAAAGAGAATTTTCGCCTGTTGGATTTTTTTACTGATAATGGGAAGGTAGGTAAACCTTAGAGGGGTACCATATGTCTCTATCATTTCCATCAAGTTTAAATCATGAAAATAGAGCTCATCATCAATGATGTCAAATCCGTCTTGCGGAAAACCAACACTTAGGTCAAGAAATTCCTGATAGCTTTGCATTTATCTTAGTTAAAATTTTTGCAAAAATGTAATTTTAAATCGATATATAGCATCAGATTTTTATAAAATTGATGTCAAGAAAATAAGAAGTCTATTAGTTTGTTAAATAAGGCTTTTTTTAGGAGGTAAAAATATTTCGGCCATCATGCATCGAGCGCTTCCCCCACCATTCTTTTCAATCACATCAAGGGGGGAATAAAGCAACTGTGCATATTTTTCCAGACATTTCAACTGTTTTTTATTCAGTGACAAATAAGCTTGTTCAGACATGATTAACAGTGACTCATTGTATTTGTTTTTTATTTGCAGCATATTACCTGCGAAATGCTCCATTTGGTCGAGCGATATGCCAATAATTTCTTTCTCCGTCTGTGCCAAGCTTTTTATCACCTGAGCCCTTTGATCAAGCGATTTTATCGCTTCTTCACAAACTACTGCGAAGTTATTGCCTATACACATCATAACATTGGTATGGTAGATAGCGAAGCCGTGTTTATCCACGGCATCGAATATTAACGGCATGTAATGCATTTGTTTGCAAAATTCATATAAAGCGTCCGTCGAACTTCTTGGAGATGCGCACATATATGCAATATGATGATGCCGATCAAGTACCATGCTGCCCGTGCCCTCAAGAAAGAGGTGCTTATGCTCAAAGTGAGTGAGGTCAATCGTATTCTTTATTTCATAACTATTCGAAAGCATGTCAATAATATCCTGTCTTCTTTCTTTTCTGCGGTTCTCGGCGAACATTGGATAAAGTATAACAGAGCCATCTTCGTGAAAAGATATCCAATTGTTTGGAAAGATGGAGTCGGGCGTAAATGTTTCCCGTGTATCTTCAATTACCTGTACGTCCACACCGTTTTTCTCCAATAAGGAAACCATTCTTTCAAATTGAGCTAAGGCAAGCCTATGTACATCAGCGTTTGGTGTAGCTTGCTGAAACTTGTTGTTTACGGCCGTTTCTTCATTATAATTGAAGTTTACGGGTCTAATCATCATAATCTGGCTGGTAAGGCTCATAGGAAAGTGTTTTAGTGGATGTCATCTCGTAGCAAAGGCAGGCTCATGCAGTGAAAGCCGCCGCGGGCCCTTGACAATTCCGCCGAAGGTAAGAGGATAAGCGTGTTTTCTATCTGATTAATATGGAGGATATCAAGTTCCAACTCTTCTATGACTTTGGCAACCTCCTTAACCTGAAAACCTTTCTCTAAAAAGGCTTGAATAGTTTTATCATTTCGGTCGTAACCTAATACCACACCTTCCTTCAAAGCAAGTAAATTACAAGAGTCTGTCCATTGTTCGCGCGCGTCAAAAGGGAAGACGTTGTTTCCACTATAGATAAATTGCGTTTTTTCCGTACTGTTTAAGTCGTTTCTACTTATATCATCCAAAAGTTCTTCCAATGATGGAAAACGTCTTGGTTTCAGGGTTTTATCGCTATAAAACTGAATGATTTCCGCTGTTTGCTGTTCAGGTTCCGTAAAGAAATCGAGTGGCTCTTCGTCCTTACTTGGGGTAGGTTTAGCCACGGATGCCAGAACAGCCCATACATTACGTTTTACTTGTGTGAAAATCGTATCAATATGCATAAAGTCGCGTTTTGCAGGGATCTTAATGACCGTTACCTTTTCTACTACTTTATGTTTAAAAAACAACTTAATAGCTTCATTGGCACCATGTGGAGATGTCCGTTCGCTACAGCCAATAAGGACGTGATTAGAACTAACCACCATTACATCGCCGCCCTCCAATGTGGCGCGCTTTTCTTCGTCTTCACCGGGACGAAGAAAATGTTGTATAGGGTCGGGAATTTCAAGGATAGTCTCCTGAAAGTCTTTAAATATAGGATGGTTGAAGAATATATACCGCATGATCATGCTTTCACGGCCCCGCGCTTTTTTGGCGGGCTTATTGAGCAAAATAAAACGGTTAATAACGATGCCTAGATCACGGGTGAAGATAAGATTGGGGATGGGAGCAAAAATCATATGTTCGTCGTCTAGTGATCCGGACAGAATAATTTTGGCTAATTTAATAGGGTCTTTTTTTGACAAGAGTTGCTGCAATCGGTAATTACAGCCTTCGATGGCGCAGACTGCTGCGACAAGATTAGTTCTAACATTGTGATCTTCCAATATGTCTGCCAACAGTGATTGTACTTCAATCACTTTGTCGGAGCGATGGAATGCTTTCGCATCCGGTTTAAAGAATGCACGGTCTTGTTCCGGTGTATCAATATGTTTTAGCTTTCCTTTTATTTTTTGAGCGTCTAAAAAGTACAATAATAACTTTATATAATAGTCGTATTCTCCTTTTCGTAAAGTGTTTAAATGGACAATGTCTTCAAAAAGCCAGTCTTGGGCTTTAGAGGGCACGACTTGTCCCAATCCACTGTCGGGACTATGAACAAGTAATTTGCGAAGCGTGCCAATTTCTGAATTGACGTTAATGAGCGGTTTCATGTGTGGTTTATATTACTAGGTATTATAGTTTGACCCGGTGGGTGTTCATAACCGATAGACTCCAAAATGCATCAGCATATCGGGATATGCTATGCATTGCTGCAAATTAGCGTTTATTTTTTAAATATAAAATTCCGATATTTTCTCTAAGTTTGGCGCATGAATTTTATTGCATCATTAACAGTTCAAGCTATAAAAGATTTATATCAAGTAAAAGTTGATGAAAAATCAGTTAACTTACAGGAAACCAGAAAAGAATTTGAAGGACAAGTCACTATTGTAACCTTTCCATTCACCAAATATTCGAAAAAGTCACCCGAGCAGACAGGAAGCGAAATCGGTGATTACTTGGTTGCCCACGCTGCTGAAATAGCTTCATATAACGTGATCAAGGGATTCTTGAATTTAAGTTTGACGGATAGTTTTTGGCTTCAGCTTCTGGATACAGAAATTTCAAAACCGGATTTTGGAGAAATTCCGAAAAACGGAAAACGTGTAATGGTAGAGTATTCTTCGCCAAACACAAATAAGCCGCTTCATTTAGGGCATGTGCGTAATAACTTACTTGGTTTTTCGGTTGCAGCCATTCTTGAGGCGGCCGGCTATGAGGTTATAAAGACTAATTTGGTTAATGATCGGGGTATTCACATCTGCAAGTCGATGCTTGCCTGGGAGAAGTACGGCAAAGGAGAAACACCTGAATCGGCCGGACTAAAGGGTGACAAGTTGGTTGGCAATTATTATGTGCTTTTTGACAAGGAATACAAAAAGGAAGTGGATTTGCTGAAGGCGGCGGGAAAAAGTGAAGAAGAGGCAAAGAGAGAAGCTCCCTTAATGTTGCAAGCACAAGAGATGCTTCGTCAATGGGAAGCCGGAGATGATGAAGTAATAGATTTGTGGAAACGAATGAACAGCTGGGTTTATGATGGGTTTGAAGAAACCTATGAAAAGATGGGGATAACATTTGATAAAGTTTATTATGAATCGAACACATACCTTTTAGGAAAAGATATTATCGAAGAGGGTTTATCTAAAGGTGTATTTTTTAGAAAAGAAGATAATTCTGTTTGGATTGATTTAACGGCCGATGGCCTTGATCAAAAACTTGTTTTGCGTGGAGATGGTACCTCCGTTTACATTACACAGGATCTGGGTACCGCTCAGTTAAAATACGATGATTATCGTATGGACAACTCCATTTATGTGGTTGGCAACGAGCAAGATTATCATTTTAAAGTGCTCTTTTTGATTTTGAAGAAGCTAGGTAAATCGTGGGCCGAAGGTCTTTATCATCTTTCGTATGGCATGGTAGATTTGCCTTCAGGAAAGATGAAGTCGAGAGAAGGGACCGTGGTGGACGCTGATGATTTAATGGCGGAAATGATTGATACGGCGAAGCTAAGGACTGAAGAGCTGGGAAAAGTGGATGATTTCTCGGAGGAGGAGAAGGGGGGGCTGTATGAAATGATTGGTTTGGGTGCCTTGAAGTACTTTCTTCTAAAGGTGGAGCCAAAAAAGCGCTTGCTATTTGATCCCAATGAGTCCATCGATTTTCAGGGGCACACCGGACCTTTTATTCAATATACACATGCACGTATAAAATCGGTTTTAACAAAGGGCAACTATGGAACTACTCCTTTTAGCGTGCAGCCAATGAGTTTGGAAGCATCTGAGCGGGACTTGATTAAAGAATTAGCGAAATTTACGGACATTGTTAAAGGCGCTGCGGCGGATTATAGCCCTGCAGTGATAGCCAATTATGTCTATGAAGTTGCCAAACTTTATAATAAATTCTATCACGAGGTGTCTATCCTAAAAGCGGAAGAGAAGAGCTTAAAAGAATTTAGGCTCAACCTATCAGCAGCAACGGCAACCGTCATACAAAAAGCGATGAGGTTACTTGGAATTCAGGTCCCCGAGCGTATGTAGGGACTAATTTGTGTTTAGGGACTAACAAAATGGCTTGTCTGCTGTTGTTATGTTAGTCCCTTATATACAATATGGCCCTAATTTTATCATTAATCATTGTTTTAAGCTTTATATTCTTATTCTTTTATAAGTATCAGCCTGCAATTCCGGGTGCTTTAGGTACATTAGGTGTCTTTGGTGTATTTATTTACCTGTGCACGTATATCCAACCTGTAATTCAAGGAGAGAAAGTAATTGAGGCAGTTTCTTGGGTGCCTGAATTAAAGGTTGATATAGGTCTTTACTTGGATGGCCTAAGCTTATTCTTTGCTTTACTCATCAGCCTTTTTGGTGCTTTTATTCTTTTGTATTCCATTGAGTATATGAAAGGGAAGCCCAAAGCCAATCGTTTCTTCTTTTATCTATTCATATTCCTGGCATCGATGCTAGGGCTGGTTCTCGCAGATCACGTTATTCTACTTTATGTTTTTTGGGAGATGACGAGTATATCGTCTTATTTTTTAATTAGTTATAATAATCATAAAAAAAAAGCAAGAAGAGCCGCTTTACAAGCCTTACTGATTACCAATTTAGGTGGTCTTGCTCTATTTGTCGGGTTGTTACTACTCGGTCATCAATGCGGAAGTTTTCATTTATCGGCGATTATCCAAAATGGACAGACTTTGGCAGGAATGAGTACGATCATACTGCTTATTCTAATAGGGTGTTTTACTAAGTCGGCCCAATTTCCCTTTCATTTTTGGCTCCCTAATGCCATGGCAGCGCCGAGCCCTGTTAGTGCATATCTTCATTCGGCGACCATGGTTAAGGCTGGGGTTTTTCTTGTAATGCGTCTGAATCCGGTTTTTTCAACCGATATCATGTGGCAAGTCAGTTTGCTGGCCATTGGATCAATTACTATGGTATTGGGAGCGATCAAGGCAGTGAAAGCCTTTGACCTAAAAAGCATCTTGGCATCTATAACCATCAGTACCCTTGGGGTATTGATGGCCTTGATTGGTGTTGGTAGTGACTTAGCCTTGCAAGGGGCTTTACTTTACCTGGCAGTACATGCACTTTACAAAGCCGCTTTATTCCTCGTTGCCGGCAACGTAGATAGGCAAACGGGAACAAGAGATTTGAGAAAGCTGTCCGGTTTATATCGAAATATGCCTTTTACCACATGTGCTGCCTTGTTGGCCGGCTTAGCTTTCGCCGGTTTGCCACCGGTCTTGGGTTTTGTTGTAAAGGAGAAGCTATATGAAGCTTTATTGGGAGGTGAAGAGTATCTGTATTGGTTTCTGATCGTTTTTATTATTACCAATGCGATTTATTTTATGTTAGCAGTGAAATTAACCTATGATCTTTTTTTCGGTAAGTCGGTTTTATCGCAAGCTGTTAAAGAAGTATCTGTTATAATGTGGGGTCCTCCTGTTTTCCTGTCGCTGATGGGACTCTTGTTTGGTATAGGGGGCGCTCATTTTGAGTCGTTTTTTACAGTTGCCGCTGAGACAACCATGAACAAGCGTGGCGCTCGGGAAATCGATTTGTCATTATGGCACGGATTTAATACCGCTTTTATATTGAGTGGTATAACCTGGTTAATAGGATTGGCCTTTTATGTAGGAGAGAGCAAGTTTAGGAGATTGGCGGAGATAACAAAATTGTTTTCTTTGGATCATGCATACCGATCTATTTTACATCATTTGCAATCCTTCACCTATGTAGTAACTCGTTTTTTTCAGCATGGCTTTTTGACGCGGTATTTAAAGGTGATATTCGTTGTCCCTATTGTCATGCTGAGTTGGATCTACATGGAGGGGAAACTTTTTTCGGAAATTCATTTCGACAATTGGAAAAGTTCATTCTCAGAGGTTTATGCCTTTTTTCCTTTACTTCTTATTTTTACAGGCACGTTGTTTATTTTAAGAACCTCTTCCCGTTTGCGTATCCTGGTTTGTTTGAGCCTCGTGGGATATGGAATCGCTTTATTTTATGCTGTTTTTAGTGCTCCTGATGTCTCCATGACGCAATTTTTAGTTGAGACGATCACGTTGGTGATTTTTACGATCGTATTGAACCGAATGCCGAAAAGTGCCAGCTTTCCCTTAGAGCCAAGAAAAGTATTGATTGCGGGTGTTTCCATTGCTTTTGGCATTATCATAACATGTATACTCATCAGCGTACAGCAATACCCGTTAAATCCTGCACTTAAAGATTTTTATATTCAGCATAGTGTTCCCAGAGGCCATGGAGAAAATGTTGTAAATGTCATGCTGGTTGATTTTAGGGCTTTTGATACGTTTGGAGAAATGGTTGTATTGAGTATGACTGCGCTTGGTGTTGTTGCACTAATTAATTTAAAATCGAAGGAGGACAAGTTATGAAGACTGCGATATTGCAAGCTGCCGTTAAAGTACTTATGCCCATCTTTCTCGTGTATTCGCTATATCTTCTATTCCGAGGGCATGACAGTCCGGGAGGTGGCTTTATTGCGGCTTTGGTATTATCGATCGGATTAATTTTTCATATGATTGCTTTTGGCGTGCCGGAAACGCAACAAACCTATAAGATTGATACAATGATTTTAACGGGAATAGGGTTGTTGCTTAGCTTTTCGTCCGCCATTTTGTCAATGATTTTCGGTGAAGGTTTTTTTTATGCGCTATGGAGCGATATCACTGTAAAGGGGATAGGCACAATAAGTTCAGTTCTTTTATTTGATATTGGCGTTTATATGGCTGTCACCGGGGCGATATTAAAAATTGCTTTTGCCATTTTTAACAGATAGGTTTATGATCATAGGAATCTCAGTTTTGACGGGTTTTTTATTTGCGGCCGGAGTTTACCTGTTATTACACAAAAGTTTTATGAAACTGATTGCCGGGGTTATTTTGTTTGGGAATGCCTGTAATCTGTTTTTATTAATTACCGGCGGTTTGGTAGACAGCCATCCTGCATTTGTTTCAGGAAATGATGGAGCGGTGCCCTTAGATAATATGGCGGATCCGGTTCCTCAAGCTTTTATTCTAACGGCTATTGTTATTAGCCTAGGTGTTCAGGCATTTGTAATCGTTTTACTTAAAAGAATCTACCAAACCAGTCATACCAATAATTTAGATGCTTTAACAGATACGGATGATGTTTAATGTCAATTCAATTTACCTTACGATAACGCCGCTCTTAATTTTTATGTTGGGTGGAATATTATGCTTGTTGTTTTATAAGCGTGTCAACATTCAACGGGCGGTTGTTTTGATTTCGACGGTGATTGCACTAATCAGCGGCGTAAAATTGGTAAAGGTATTGGCCCGTGAGGAGTTTTTAACCATGCAAGTTGGTGGTTGGGAGGCTCCGTTTGGTATCACACTCTTTGTCGATCGTTTTGCAGGACTAATGATCGCTATGACTGCTTTACTCGCCGTTAGTGCATCACTCTTTTCCTTTTCCGATTCCGTAATGCCTACGAGAAAAAAGCAAATCGGTTTTTACCCCGCTTTTATGTTTATGTTGGCAGGTATATCAGGGGCTTTTTTAACGGGCGATTTGTTCAATCTATATGTTTGGTTCGAGGTTATGTTGATATCATCGTTCGTGCTTATTACACTAGGTAGTAAAAAGGATCAATTACAAGGAGGAATTAAATATGTAATCATCAATTTTATTGCTTCATCGTTCTTGTTGTTAGCTATCGGTATACTCTATGGTACAACCGGTAATACCAACCTTGCAGCCTTAGCAGAAAGCTTACGGGACCCTGCTCTTCAAACTGTGACGCAATTAGCAGCGGTTTTGTTATTAGCAAGCTTTGGGATTAAGGCGGCGCTGTTTCCTTTTTATTTTTGGTTACCGGCTTCTTATCACACGTCGCCTATCGCTGTTATGGCTATTGTAGCGGGTTTACTAACGAAAGTAGGCGTTTATACGATGATCCGAACGTTTACTTTATTGTTTCCTCTACAACAATATCATTATTTGCAGGTTTTTATACTTATTATTTCTAGTCTTACTATGTTGATGGGCGTGTTCGGAGCTATTGCTCAGCGCGATATAAGAAAAGTGCTGGCTTATAATTTAATAAGCAAAATTGGATTTATAGTTTATGGTTTAGCGGTATATACACCCGCCGCGGTTGCCGGGGCTATTTTTTACACACTGCATCATATGCTGGTTAAGACCAACCTTTTTTTTGTGGTTGGTATCATAGGAAAGGCCAGAGGTTCTTATCGCGTGAAAGATATTAATGGTTTATACGATCACTTTCCGCGCTTGTCTTTTCTTTTTTTTGTACTCGCACTAACCTTGGTAGGTATACCGCCATTTTCGGGTTTTTGGGGTAAGTTTATGTTAGTGGATGCCGGCCTCTCTGTATACGATTATCGTTCTGTCGCACTGCTATTAATAGTCAGTTTATTAACCTTATACTCGATGATGCGTATCTGGGGAAAATGTTTTTTAACAAAATTCGATACGCGATTGGAACAATTGATCACGGAACGTGTTTTTATGAAAGAATATTACCAAGTATATATCGCAAGCGTTTTTTTGTTTCTTGTAACGCTATGGATCAGCTTCAGTCCATCATGGCTGATTGAGTATACACAAAGAGCCGCCGAGCAGGTATTGACACCGAGTGGCTATATTAACGCGGTTATGCAGCGATAATGAATTTTTAATCTGAGTACGCATTCATACTTTGCTAAGAGAAATTATGTTCATTTTATTTATTATACATTTATTGGTAAGCTTTTACGCAAGTTATTGGATACTTGAGAAAATAACCTTTGTTCCGGAAACGGCGGGTGGCGCCTTGTTAGCTTTTCTTTTTTTTTATACCGTTTTTTGGGGACTGTTATCCGTTTTTCAACGGCGCTATTTTAAACTGGTAATCCAGCTAATGTATCTTTTAAAATACTTCATTAAAGAATTTATTCGTTCCAATGTGCGTTTAACAAAAGAGATTATTACGCCAAGGATCAATTTACGACCAGCGGTAGTAAAGGTACCTTTATCGCTTCATTCCGATATGGAAATAATGATTCTCACTAATATTTCAAATCTCACGCCCGGCACTTTGATCGTTGGAATTTCGGACGATAAGCGTTACTTTTTTGTGCACACCATTTATCTGGAGGGAGGATCGTTGCCAAGCTTCAAGCAATATATGCAGGAAGGATTTGAAAAGAGACTGCTTCAGATTGCAGCCCTTTCGAAAGGCGTTAACACGATCCAAACGTCAGGAAAGGGCGACAATGAAGTCATGAAGAAAATAAACAAAACGAAGAAGCAATGACTATTTTTTCATATATTTTGTTGTTTTGTGTCTGCTTACTTGCTCTTTCAGTTTTACTCGCTTTATATAGATTTATTGTAGGGCCGAGCATAGCAGACCGATTATCTGCTCTCGATTTAATATCTGCCTATTTAATCGGGTTACTGGTCTTATATGTAATGTTTACGGACAAACTCATTTTTTTTGACGTTGCCTTGGTTTTTTCCCTGATCGCATTTTTGGGGGCCATATCATTCGCCTATTATCTTGTAAACCAAAGAAAGTAATGAACAATTTAACCTTAATTATCAGCGCCATTTTAGCCACGCTTGGTTCTTTTACCATGTTCGTTTCGGCAATCGGTTTATTACGGTTGCCCGATTTTTATAGTAGACTGTCCGCTGTTACGAAAAACTCAACTTTAGGCGTGCTCTTGATTATCGCTGCGGCTGTATTTTATTTCAATAACATTGAGGTACTATTAAAAGGGCTCGGCATCATGTTTTTCATATGCCTAACCTCACCAACTGCTGCTTATGTAATAGCGAAAGCGGCTATCCATATAAATGTTCCATTCTGGTATAAAACGAATCTAAAAGACTTTCAGGATGATCGTAAAAAGGAAAATTTAAATGACAACCATTAAAAGTTCATCGCCAAATGTCTTGCAATTTAAAGGTTTTATCGAGCCTTAATCCTTTTTCTGTTTGTTTAAGTGTACAGCATTCAATCAACGGATCGTGTTCTAAAAACAGAATATAGTTATTTACAAAGGCTTCTTCTAGTATCGTTTTTTTCTCTTCCAGTGTTTTTAAGGGAAACATGTCATATGACATGATATAAGGCAACGGAATATGTCCAATGGAAGGCAATAAATCAGCCATATAGAGAATGGTTTTTCCATTATAGCTAATTTGTGGTAACATCATGGCTTCCGTATGGCCATAGGTGAATCGAATTTGGATTTCTTTTGTGAAAAAAGTTTTTTCATTTTCTTCGATAAATTGTAGTTTGCCGCTGTCCTGAAGAGGCAAAATATTTTCCTTTAAAAACGACGCTCGTTCTCTATCGTTGGGATAAATTGCCCATTGCCAGTGTTTTTGGTTTGTCCAGTAAGTAGCGTTTTCAAAGGCCGGGATTAATCTATCAGCTCGTCTTTCGACAGCGCCTCCGACATGATCAAAATGAAGATGAGTTAGCAGTACGTCGGTAATATCACTTTTTTGAAATCCGTATTTTGCCAATGAGTCATCGAGTTTGCTCCCATGCGGTTGATAATGACCAAAGAACTTGGCATCTTGCTTATCACCTAAACCTGTATCTATCAAGATTAACCGGTCACCGGTTTCTATCAATAAAAGTCGAGCAGCCCAAGTACACAAATTGTTTTCATCCGGTGGATTAGTACGTTGCCATATACTTTTCGGTACTACTCCGAACATAGCTCCACCATCCAATTTAAATAGTCCGGCTTCGATGGTATATAGATTCATGATCTTTCAACTTGTTTCTTTAATTGCTGAATATAATAAAAAAAATTAAATGAAAAGTTAAAAGCATGTTTTGGTGTATTTGGTTCATATGGCATTATTTGTTTTAATGACATTTATTGTTGTATAATTTTTAGGATTTATTAAATACATTGTTTGTTTAGCTGATATTTTTAATAAAATGATAAAAAAAATAAATAGGTGTTCTTTTTGTATAAGTGCTTATGTATTAAGGAGCTATAGTACTTGAATTGAAAGTGTATTTTGTACAATGTGTTGATTATTAGCTATTTTTGAATTTTTTTAATCTTTTTTAATGCTTAGTTTTGACCTGGAATTTCAACAAAACAAATTTATATGAACTCTACTATTTCTGAACCACTAGATTTAGGGAATCAAAAATTTTATCCGAAAGGAAAAATATTTTATCAATTATCTGTTCCTGCTTTAGTTGAACATGCTATATTGAATCGCGAAGGTGTGCTGACAGAATGCGGTGCTCTGGTTGCGGACACGGGGAAATTTACAGGTAGATCACCTAAAGACCGTTACATTGTGCATGATGATAAAACGAAGAGCACCGTTTGGTGGGGAGATATCAATCAACCGTTGGAGGCGAAGTATTACGGGCAGTTATTAACTAAAATGATGCATTATATGAAGGACATCGACCTTTACGTGCGCGACGGATATGTCTGCGCAGAGAAAAACCATCGTTTAACACTGCGAGTGATTACGGAGTCGGCTTACCAGAATATTTTTGCTCACCATTTGTTTATGCGGCCATCTCGAAATGAACCATTATCATCCATTAACTGGACCATCTTGGCAATTCCCGGTTTTGAAGCAATTCCACTGGTGGATGGTGTAAGAAGTGCGAATTTTGTTATTATTAATTTTACGGAGCAAGTGGTGCTCATCGGTGGAACAGGTTATACCGGAGAAATTAAAAAAAGTATCTTTTCAGTCCTAAATTATTTGCTGCCAACAGAAAAGGGTATTTTGTCTATGCATTGTTCGGCAAATGTAGGTAAGGAAAGAGGCGACACTGCCTTGTTTTTTGGTTTATCAGGAACCGGTAAAACAACCTTGTCTGCTGATGAGGCGCGAATGTTAGTCGGAGATGATGAACATGGATGGAGTGAAGAGGGGGTGTTCAACTTTGAGGGTGGCTGTTATGCCAAATGTGTTGGACTTGCCGAAGAAAAAGAACCACAAATTTTTAATGCCATAAGATTTGGCACATTGCTGGAGAATGTTTGCATGCTAGGGGAGTCGCGCATACCCGATTATAACAACATTAGCAAAACGGAAAATACGCGGGCGGCTTATCCGGTTCATTTTATTAAAGGGGCCGTTGAACCGGCAATAGCTGAACACCCAAAACATATATTCTTCCTCACGGCGGATGCCTTTGGCGTTTTGCCACCAATCTCGAAATTGAGCGTTGAGCAAGCGATGTATCACTTTATTTCCGGTTATACCGCTAAAGTGGCCGGTACTGAGTCTGGCATCATTGAACCAACCGCTACGTTTTCCGCCTGTTTTGGAAAGGCCTTTTTACCCCTACATCCTGCAAAATACGCAGCTATACTTGGCAAAAAACTAAAAACGCATCAAGTTCAAGTTTGGCTAGTTAATACGGGATGGATAGGAGGCGCCTATGGCGTCGGTAAACGTATTCCTTTGGTTCACACACGTAATTTGATTCAGGCAGCTCTACGGGGTGACTTGGATGAGGTTGATTACCAAACGCATTTGATTTTTGGACTTGCCTATCCAAGAAGCTGTCCGAATATACCGAGTGATATATTAAGCCCAAGAGACAGTTGGAGGGATAAGGAGGCTTATTTTGCTCAAGCCAATAAGTTAGCAGAAGCTTTTGCAGAAAATTTTAAACAGTATGAAGCAGAGATGGATATAAAGATTCTCGAAGCTGCCCCCAAGGTACAAATTGTTAGTTTATAAGAAAGTGGGGCGCTGTGTAATAGCGTCCCACCTTAACCTTACCTCTTGGAGAATGACTCGATGACGTTGGAGAGAGTTGCTGTTTAGCTTAATCGACCAGATCAAAGCCCCAATCAATACCCTTTAAGGTAGCAGGTATTCCCTTTTCCAACCAAACAGGTGCTGGTTTTCCTTTCAGGAAATGATCAAAAAACTGTTGTTCTCTGATTTGAATATCCTTTCTGTTTTGTCTTTTAACCAAATTATGTTCTTCTCCGTTATAATTAAGTAGCCAAACCGGTTTATTGAGACGGCGAAGCGCAGTGAACATTTCTATTCCCTGATACCATGGAACGGCACCGTCGTTATCATTAGCCATAATTACAACGGGGGTTTTAACGGCCTTAAGATGAAAGAGTGGCGAATTTTCTATGTAGAGATCATAACCCTCCCACAAATCTTTTCCTATGCGACTTTGCGTTTTTTCGTATTGAAATTGCCTGTTAAGGCCAGTAGACCATCGGATACCCCCATAAGCGGACGTCATATTAACTACAGGAGCGCCTGCCCAAGCTGCAGCGTACATATCGGTGCGTGTAATCAAATGCGCTACCTGATAACCACCCCAACTTTGTCCTTGTATTCCCAAATGCTTTTCATCTACCCAGGAGAATTTAGCCAGTTCTTTGACGCCGGAGTTAATATACTCCTCGGCGGATTTTCCGGGATGCCCAATTTCATAGCTAATATCCGGAGCAAACACTAGATACCCATTGCTCACAAAATAGCTTATATTTAGCCGTGAAGGAGTCGGAGCTGGAGGGATGTAGGTGTGTAAACCATCTGATAATTTCTCATAGAAATAGGTAATCATTGGGTATTTTTTCGCTTCGCTGAAATCTTCCGGTTTATATAGAATGCCGGTCGCTTCATGCCCCCCAGGCGTTGTCCACTTTACCAATTCGGCAGTGCCCCAATTGTATTGTTTTTGTTGCAGATTGATTGCACTTAACTTCGTTTCATTTTTAAATAGCGAAGCGGTCGCGTATAGATCGGGCGACTCTTCGTAATTTTCCTTCGTATAGATAATCAGTTTTTTATCGGTAGCCGCCAATATATTTTTATATGTGTAAGGAGCCATAATGAGCTCTTTTGGATCCCTTTTGTTGCGAGGGTTAGTTTCAAACCAGCCTCCATTTTTATTGATGTGATTGAAGGCACTTACCAAGAACGCTTCCTTTGTATTGATGATAATAGATTTATCGTGTTTTCTTGCTCCGGTTTTTGGAACAATATCTTCATATCTAAACGTAGTTTTCGTGCTTCTTCCTGCACCATTTGTCAATAGTCGTCTATCATCTCCCTGCGGATCGAAGCTCCAGATGTCATACTTATCGTAAATCAATACCTCTTTATCTTCTGCTGTCCAGCCGGCGATACCATAAGGTCGGGCAAAAGTAGGTGAGTCATTATCTTCGTCTGCAAAGCTTACCGGTAAATCGGTATTCAATATCTTCAAAAAACGCGTACCCACATCGTATGCGTTCCATTGCTGGGTGGCCATATCGTACCAAACGACATATTTTCCCAGCGGCGATAAATGGGCTTGTCCGTATATATCGGATGCGATTTTTACCTTGCTTCCGTCTACTGTAGAGATTAAATAAAAATCCTGCTTCGTATTGCCCTCCCATTGCGCAGCAATCCTTTTTCCGGCGTTGGTACTTCCAAAGGCATAAATATTGTCGGCGTCATCCGTTAAATCTATATCGGGGATGTCTAAAGACGCAAGGGGTATTACAATATTGTTTCTTTTTGGATAGATTACACTCAAATAGCTTTTAGCTAAATCTTTCTTTAGATTTACCAATTGCTGCGGTTGCAGGTAATCATCTTTCCAGTTCCAAATGTCCACGTTGGCTACTTCAAAATCGACAATTGTGGTATCTTTTACTCGGGGGATTGGCGCAATACCAAAGAAGAGCTTCTCGCCGTTATTGCTAAAGCGTAAATTGCCATCTCCGCTGACATTCCAGTTGGTGGGCATCCCAGCACTATTGATACTGGCAATTACATTGGCAGTATCCCGCTCAGATGTGTAATAATAAAGACTGTATGGTTTCTGAAGCGCTTTTTCAGGACTTTTTTCTGCAGCAAAGGCTAGTTGCGTACCGCTTTGGTCAAAGGTTATTTGCCGATAAGTCCCCCGTCCTTTGCTTATTTGTTTGAGCTTTTTCTCTTTGATCTCGTAAAGAAATAGACCGGCATTATTTACCGGAGCTTCTTTTTTTTCTGATCGAACAAAAACTAAGAAATTAGCAATGTTATCAAAAAAATAATCAGTTACTTGTTCAAAAATTTCTTCCTGCCCGGTAACCATGTTGCGCAAATGCAATATTCCTGCTTCGTCAGCCTTTTTGTCTTTGCTTTTATTGTCTTTCTCTGCGCTATCTGCTTTTAAAGCTTCTTTTTCTTCCAAATACGCTATATATTCAGATGACTCATCCGCTAATTTAAAAGATTTCACATTACCGGTTTTGTAGATGCTTTTGTCAAGAAGGGAGATAATTGCCAACGAATCTTTAGGCATTTCTTTTTCCTTTTTCTTCTTTATTTTAGCTTGTCTCGTTTCGGCAAACGATGGTTTGATCGCTGCAACCGCATATTGCGAATTATTAGTGAATACCCCATTTTCGCCCCTTGGCACATTCAAAATTACTTCTCCTGATGGGGTTGTGATAAAAAGATGAGCATCTCCTTCTTGAGGAGTAACACTATATAAGACATACTGTCCGTCAAGGCTTACTTTTGGTGATTTTATACTTTGCCAGCTATCATAGACACTATGGTCTAACGGTCTTTTCTGGGCGAATGAGCAAAGACAGATAAAGTTTAGGATAATTGTTAAATACACTCTATACACCATGTTGGATTGATTTGTCGGTAAATATCCGAAAAATATAAAATTCCATCGAGAAATCACCATTATTTTACATTGCCGATGATCGTATTAGTTTATTAACAAAGGCTTAGCTGATGTCTAATCCCTGTCATTTTCCGTTCGCCTTGGGCAATCGGTTTTTTATTTTATGGGGGATTCGCGATATTTGATGAAATATTTATTTTAATGATATGATAACTGTTACAGATAAGGCAAAAGATAGGATCAATGAGATTCTTCGTGAGGAAAAGTATGATGCATCATATTTTGTGCGGGTTGCTGTGGAAAGTGGTGGTTGTTCAGGACTTACCTATAAGCTTGATTTTGATAATGAGGAACGCACGGGCGATCAAGCTTTCGAGGATAAGGGCGTTAAAATTGTATTGGATATTAAGTCTTTTCTTTATCTGGCCGGTACAAAGTTGGACTATAGCGATGGGTTAACAGGTAAAGGTTTTAATTTTATTAATCCGAATGCCTCGCGCACCTGTGCTTGTGGTGAGAGCTTTTCAGTCTAATTGATAATATATTTTCTTATATTAAACCTGCTTCATGCATATTCCAAATCGGCGAAGCAGTTCTCAATTTGCTTACAGTGCTTCGTACAGAGTCGATCGTATAATCGATCTGTTGTTTTGTTGTGAATCTTCCCAAGCTGAAACGGAGAGCACTTTCCGCTTCTTCTTTCTTCAGTCCCATGGACAGGAGTACATGAGAAGGTTCTCTACTTCCGCTGGCACAAGCGGCGCCTGCCGACAATGCGAGCTGCGGTAGTTGCGCCATGATTTCGGTGCCTTTTATATAGCGAAAGCAGATATTAGAGACATGGGGCAACCGGTTCAAGCTATCACCATTTATTGATGTTTCCGGTAGTGTAAGCAAGGAAGTTTCCAAGTAATCCCGAAGTTGTTTTAATTTTTCAGATTCCTCTCTTTGGGTGCGGTCTGCCATTTCGGCTGCGGCACCCAATCCAACGATGCCTGGAACATTTAAGGTGCCCGCACGGAGATTGTTCTCCTGCTTTCCGCCCTGGAGAAGAGCCCCTACTTGGATCGGGTTATTTCGCCGCTTAATATACAAAGCCCCGACCCCTTTAGGGCCGTAGATTTTGTGTGCACTTAGTGCCAACATATCTATACCTTGATCCACAACGTTAACCGGCACTTTGCCCACTGCTTGCGTGGCGTCGCAAAAAAATAGAATGTTATGTTTTCTTGCAATGGTACCAATCTGTTCTATCGGGTGAATTACGCCTGTTTCATTGTTTGCAAACATTAGGCATATTAAGATCGTATCTCGTCTTATGGCTTGATGCAGCTCATCTATTGAAATGTTACCAAGATGATCGGTTTTCAACTTCGTAATTTCGGCACCTTGATTGCTTAAAAAAGTACAGGTATCTAAAACGGCAGGATGTTCCGTGGAACATGTAATAATATGCTTACCAATGTGTTGATAATAATATAAGATTCCCTTAAGCGCCTGATTAATTGCTTCCGTAGCGCCCGATGTGAAAACGATTTCTTTAGGAGATGCGTGGATCAGCTTTGCAACCTGTTCTCGGGCAATTTCAACCGCTTCGGCAGATCTTCTTCCTAGGCGATGATATATGCTGGAGGCATTCCCGTAGGTTTCACTGAAATAAGGCAGCATTAACTGTAGGACAGAGGGGTCAACCGGTGTGGTTGCGCAATAGTCAAGGTAGATGAAATCCGAGCTTATATTAAACATAAGTAAGGTACTGTAATCGAATATTCTTAAAACTTTTTTTATAAGGACTTGTATTGATAGAAGCTCTTTGATTTGTAGAGCAGATTTTCAATACGAGCGCTTGCTAGTCTCAATAATGCTATTCAACGCTACATTGAAATCAATGCTAAACAAAGTTAACAAATTTTGATGGGTTTGATTGTACATGAATTTTACTTAGGTTTGCAGCAAATTTTTGAGATCTGCTTACCTACGCTGGCATTCTTCGTTAGAGCCATCATCTCTTGGGTAATCAAGCTATTATAATAAAATGAATAGAAGATCTAAGTATCTTACCTTTATTGTTGCCACCGTATCTGCCTTACTATCATGTGGTAAAAATTTCAATAAAAACGAAATTTTCCAATCGGAGGCTTTTGCACTGTATGGAGATCGAGTTGTCCAGGGTTCGTTTGAAGCGAAGGCGATATCTCCGACAGAACTGGTAAGTAACTACAAAAGCCTGTACTACGATACGCTTAGTCCGCGCATAAATTTTAAGTTTAGTATAAACGGAAAAGATAATGAGCTTCCTTCGGGGATTTATCATTCCGTTGTTGTTCTACCTGAAGAAACAGGAGAGAAGATTGTTTCAGTTAAATTTGGTAAACCCTATAAGGATGAAACGAGTATACCTCCACGAACCTACCTTGCTCCGGGGACAAAAGTGAAAATCAAGCTCGACCTAACGGAAATTTTTGCAGCATTTGAAAAAGAGGGATTTTATACAAATTTTAACGGGCTAAAAATTTATGAAGAAGATTTCAACCGCGTTTATGTTGCTGGCAATATCAAACCTCTTCTATGGGATTTTGATAATTTGGTCAATCATCCTGAATTGGAAATGAAAGACCATGACGGAGATCATATCTATGAAATCACTTTGACCTTTAACCACTCTAATAGAAAAAGTAATCAGAATACTTGGAAATTAACTCGAGATATCAGCTCATTTCCGATTTACTCATCGCCTTACCCACTGTTAGATGCGCTCCATAATATGGCGATAGAAGAGCTTCTGGAGAAAGTGCAAGGAGATAGCACTTTGCAACTGAAAAAGAAGGGGAGCACAAATAATTGGAATCATGTTAATTATAGCATCATTCTTTCATTGGCAGCAATTGCACCGGAACTGGCAAAGAAGAATTTAATGCAACAGATTCATGATGGGCAGTTAGCACAAAGTGAGGGAACGGGCGGTGCATACCCTATTTCAACAGACCGAGCTTTGTGGGTAATTGCGGCTTGGGAAGTTTACAAAGTCACCGGTGATATAAGCTGGTTGAAAAATTGCTATCGAATTGCAAAAAATATCGTTGAAGAAGACCGTTTGTTGGTTTTCGACGCCAATAGCGGACTTATGCACGGCGAGTCTAGTTTTTTAAACCAGCGCGAGCAGAGTTATCCGAAATGGATGCAACCGACCGATATTTATGAGTCTATGGCCATAAGCACGAATGCAATACACTACGGCGCTTTAAGTAGTCTTTCTGCTATGGCTAGACAGATGTCGAAAAACAAAGAGGGTAGTAAATATAAAATTTGGGCGGACAGCTTAAAAACCAATATAAATAGGCACCTTTGGATAGATGATAAATCGCGTTATGCACAATACCTGTATGGCAGCGTAAACAAACTCCCTTCGGAACGATCGGATGCATTAGGGAATGCCTTGGCTATTTTATTCAATGTTGCTGATGTTGAACGACAGAAAGTCCTGGTGGAAAATATGCCTATTCTGCCATTTGGGGCAGCTTGCATTTATCCGCAGACAACTTTTATCCCAACTTATCAGAATAATGCTATTTGGCCATTTGTACAAAGTTATGTCGCTATGGCTGCTGCGAAGGTATACAATGAACAATCCGCCTTAGCCAGTTTAGCGGCTATATATAGAGCGGCAGCGATGTATCTTACGAATAAGGCAAACTTCAGAGCTGATAACGGGAATTATGAACCGACTTTAGCCAACGAGGACGGAGCCTTAAGTAGTCTAGCGGGAAATCTGGGATTGATCTATCAAGTCTTCTTCGGATTTCAATTTGAACCCGACGGACTTCGATTACGTCCGTATATACCTAAAAAGCTACGGGGAGAAAGAAAGCTAACAGGATTTAAATATCGGAATGCAAGCTTAGATATTACATTAAGTGGTTACGGTAATGTCATTACGTCTATCAAACTTGATGACGATGAATTAAAAGAAGCCTTTCTTCCAGGAAATATCAAAGGAAAACATAAGCTAACAATTGTATTGGGAGACAATCAAATACCGCAGGGAAAAATTCATACAACACCCAATTACTTTGCAATAGATATGCCTGCCCTTCGTTATGATAACGGTAAGCTAAAATGGCGTATCGTTGAAGATGCTGTCAATTATAAAGTGCTCAAAAACGGAAGAGTACAAACATTAATTGATCAAAACGAGATTAACATCAACCAAAACGAGTTTGCAGAATATCAAATAATCGCAGTCGATTCCGCAGGTGTTGAATCATTTGCAAGCGCTCCCTATACCGTATATTCACCTGAAGCAGCACAAATAATTGAAATAGAAAGTTTTGGAAAAATATCAAAAGAAAAAAAGGTAAAGGGATATTCGGGTAAAGGCTTCATCGATTTGGCGCTCCCTGCAAACGATTCGTTAACCTTTATCGTTAATGTTGCGGATACCGGCCTTTACGCTATTGACTTTCGTTATGCGAATGGAAATGGAGACATAGGAACAGGTGAAGCGTGTGCGCTAGCAAGTCTGGAGAGTGTAAAACAGTCGTTAGGAGGGGTGGTTTTCCCCCAAAGGGGAGGTGGAGAGCGGTCTGATTGGGGTTTTAGCAATAAAGTGATTGCCAGGTTAAATAAAGGAGAACAGCCGCTAAAACTTATTGTGCCAAGCAATGACGCTGCTAATGTTAAAAGAATACATAAAAGAAGTGCATTCATTGACTATATTAGAGTAATAAAAACAAAGTAGTATTTTGGAAGCAAGGAAGGGTATTATTTACAAAATCAACCAATGGCGTATTCAAAAAATTTCCAATCGGAATTTTTTGGTGATTTTAGCGGTCGTTGTCGGCCTAATTGGTGGTTTAGCCGCCTCTGGTTTGAAAGCGCTCACTCACGGAATTGCTGCATTTCTACAGAATGATGTACAGTCGGAATATAAATACTATCTATACCTGTTTTTCCCCCTCATTGGGATATTACTAACCGTTATTTACGTTCGTCGCTTTATTCGTAGAGGAAAATTTGAGCATGGCATTACACCGATCCTGTATGCCATTTCCAGAAAATCGAGTCGGATTGAAAACCATAATGTGTACTCTCAAATCATCACATCTGCTCTTACCGTGGGATTTGGCGGATCGGCAGGATTGGAGGCTCCTATTGCTTATAGTGGTTCGGCCATTGGATCCAATGTTGCACGGTTTTTTGGACTTAATTATCGTGAAGTAACGATGTTGTTGGCCTGCGGTGCTGCAGCAGGTATAGCCGGGGCTTTTAACAGTCCTGTTGCAGGTATGGTGTTCGCAATAGAAATTCTATTGCCTGAGTTTTCAATTCCCGCCTTTATCCCCTTACTTATGGCTGCCGCAACAGCATCGGTAGTATCGAGAGTGTTATATAGTGAGCCATTATTTTACTTGGTATCCGATGAGTGGGTTCTGCCTGCCTTATTTTTTTATGTAGTTTTAGGCGGGCTGGTTGGATTGTTTTCCATTTATTTTACCAAAGTTGATGGTTGGGTTAAAACTTGGTTCTCCGCTGTAAAGAATCCCTATCATAAAGTTTGGTTGGGAGGACTTAGTTTAGGGGTGTTAATATTTGTCTTCCCCGCTTTATATGGAGAAGGATACATCGCCATTCAGCAGCTTTTACTTGGTAAAGCCAATTCATTGCTGGCCAACAGTATCTTTTCTGATTATAAGCATGTGGGCTGGATGGTAATTGTTTATAGTCTTATAACTGTTTTTGCTAAATCTTTCGGTACACTTATTACGCTAAATAGTGGAGGAAATGGCGGAACTTTTGGACCTAGTTTGGTTATGGGAGGACTTCTGGGTTTTGTTTTTGCCCACGGTATCAATCTTACGGGGTTAACTTATCTTACAGAGGCCAATTTTATTGTTGCCGGTATGGCCGCCGCCTTAAGTGGCATTATGCATGCACCGTTGACGGCTATCTTCTTGATCGCTGAAATAACGGGAGGCTATACATTAATGGTACCTCTTATGATTGTATCGGCTATTTCTTATTTTATTAATCGTGCCACAGTTAAGTATTCGATCTATACAAAAAATTTAGCCATACACGGTGATTGGCTTTCTCATGAAGATAAAGATAAAACGGTTTTGAGAATGATGAAACTACGCTATGTCTTGGAAACGAACTTCACTGTATTACATCCCGATGAAAAACCGGTAGATCGGCGGTCAGATATCATTCATACCAAAAGAAATATTTTTCCTGTAGTAGATGAAAATCGGAAATTACTGGGCGTCATATACAGCGAACGCTTATTTAGCATCCTGATGGGAGAGGAGGTAACGGATAAAACGATGAAAGAGCTGGCTCAAGCTCCTCTAGATGTGGTAAGAATGAACGCCAATATGTATGATGTTATGAGGAAAATGGACCGGGAGGATATTTGGATCCTACCTGTCTTGGATGATAATGATCGTTATATGGGATTTGTTTCTAAATCTGCTATTTTTAATAAGTACAGAGCTTTGCTGGTGAGGCAAGGAGCCTATTTAGATTAGCCCTTTAAGTCTTTCTACGATCCCGTTTAACAAATATTAACCTTAATTGTCATCCCAATAACTTACTTTTGCTGTTAGGTGACACAAGAAATTTTATAATGAACAAGTTATTTTTAGCGATACTGCTTCCAATATTCGTTTCATGTGGTATTAATCAACAGGCCAAGCAAATTAAGGCTTTGGAAAAATGTAAATATGAAGTGAAAAGCGTAGATAGTGTCTTTCTGGCAGGTGCAGATATAGTTAAAATGCTTCAGTCGGGAAATATTGATACCCGCAGTATGGGCGGCGTGGCGATGGGTATGTTACGGAAAGAAATACCTTTGAAGGGAATATTGCATTTGAAAATCACTAATCCTACCACTAATTTAGCCGGGATTAATCAGTTTCAATATCAACTCCTTATGAAGGACAAAGAATTAGCTACCGGACTGGTTAATCAACAAATAAAAGTGAAACCCGGTGAATCAGTGGAGGTTCCGGTTTTAATTGATGCCAATGTTTATGGCTTGCTTTCCAACGGATCGGTATTGCAGGAAATATCAGATTTCATTTCAGGGAAAAATGCCAAGCAAGAAAGCGTGTTAACCATAAAATTAAAACCAACTATTGCTATTGGGAATAAAACAATAAATTATCCCGGTTGGATAACGTTCGATAGAAAAGTTACCCGCAGCTTGTTGTTGTAGTTTTTTTCGGAAAAGACGAGATGCCTAACTTACGCTGTATATATGAAAAAGAAATCACCTCAGATCACTTCGCACCATCTTTCTGAAGATGATTCTAGAGAATTTATTGTTTTTCATATCAATAAACGCCTGTTAAGTTCAAAGGAGTTTAAGCCTTATGATATTTTTAATCCTTTTAAGTCTGATTTCTTTGCTGTATTAATGGTCCATGAAGGATCTATAGATATTAATTTGAACTTGCAGCACTTTCGATTGGAAAAAAACAATCTGTTGGCATTTGCTCCCAATATGATCAAACGGTTGATTTCTATTAGTGATGACTGCAAATTTTATGCTATTCTGTATAAATCGTCTTTTTTGGTTAATGCAAATATTAGAGAGTTCCATCAGGATGTATACGACCTATCCGTTTCAGGTATGCCCTTATATAACCTGGCATTACATGAGATCAAAATCCTAAATAACTTAATTGAAGTTATGTTATTGCGCAATCATGCGGAAGATGCGAATATGAACGATGCCGTCGTGAAGCACAGTTTTTTAACCTTTATGTATGAGTATGCTTTTTTGTACAGGAAATACATAAGAGAGAAGAACCGAAAGGTGTCACGAAAGGAAGACATTATGCTTCGCTTTACCAAGTTGGTAGCCGATAACTTTAAGGAAGAACGAAGTGTTGATTTTTATGCAAAAAAGCTTTTTATAACACCCAAGTACCTATCGGAAGTTACTAAAGATGTTTCGGGCAAAACTGCCAGCGCTATTATCGCGGAAATGGTAATCATGGAAGCGAAGAGCTTATTGAGCATACCCTCTCTAACTGTCATAGAAGTAGCTGATTTTCTGAATTTCAGTGATATGTCTTTTTTCGGAAAATATTTTAAAAGGTACACAGGTGTCAATCCAACAAGCTACAGGAAGACGATCGCTTAATGTAGAATACTCATGTTAATGTCAAATTTGTTGGTAACGCAACGATTATTTTTGTTGATAACTTTTTCCTATCTCTATACTCTTTATCTTAGTCTTTTATATTGCTTTGGTCTGTAATTGGTTGAAAATAAGCGAATAATAGTGTGTATTATATTAACGTTTAAGGAATATTTCGTTGATATAAAATAAATTTTTATGCAGTTTCGAAGATTTTGTTAATTTTATATTAACAAAACAATGTACATAACCTAATCTTACAGCGAAATAAAATACAGAATTTTAGACGTGTTGCTGTATGAAGAATAGCTGTAAAATGTTGGTTTAACCTAAAAATAGGCAGGATTTTTAAATAAATTTCATCTTTAAGATTGAGATGAGAGCAGATTTTATACAGAAAAAATGACCAATTTTGGCGACATATGTACCTTTTTTAAATTTAATATTGAATTGATATTTGTGGCGTTATTAGTTGACATACAAACGATTTTTATAATAGATGAATCAGGTGAAAAATAATGATGATTTAGCCATATTCCACCTCGATAACCTGAGTAAGTTGTTGCGAAACAAAGCCAATCAATATTTGTCAGCTCAAGGAATCGAAGTGAGGATAGAACAGCTGCCTGTTTTGTTTAGTATACCGGAGGAGGGGCTTCCGCAGCAGCAAATTGCAGATGAGATCGGGAGAGATAAATCGTCGGTACTTCGGACTATTTCCAATTTAGAAAAGGAAGATTTGGTCCGAGTAACTACAGATGTAGCTGATAAAAGAAAAAATTGCGTCATGCTTACACCCAAGGGGCGTGCTTTGGCAAGACTTATCAAAGACAAAATAGTGAATCTTGAAAAAGTTTTGTTCAATAGCTTGAAGAGCCCGGAGCATGATCGATTTATGCAGGTAATAAAATCGATTGGGAATAACCTGCAAAATATACATATAATATAACTGTGTTAAAAAGTAGATGAACCCTCGGGTTTTAAATTTTCAATTAAATGAGCAGAAATTTTGACAAGCGTATAGCAGATTTTAAAGATGCGGCGGTGATAAAAGAGAAAGGCCTCTATCCTTATTTCAGACCGATCGAGTCTGGACAGGACACGGAAGTCGTCATCAACGGGAAGAAAGTACTCATGTTTGGCTCAAATTCTTATTTGGGATTAACCAACCACCCAAAAATTATTGAAGCTGCTCAAAAGGCTACCGCAAAATATGGCACGGGCTGTGCCGGCTCACGTTTTTTGAACGGAACGCTTGATATTCATGAGGAATTAGAAGCGAAACTTGCTGCTTACGTAGGTAAAGAAGGGGCTGTTTTATTTAGTACTGGATTTCAGGCTAATCTTGGCGCTCTTTCGTGTTTAACCGGAAGAAACGATTATTTGATTTTAGATGATTGTAATCATGCCTCTATTATAGATGGAAGCCGTTTATCATTCTCTAAAGTTATTAAGTATAAACATAATAACATGTCCGATTTACGCAATAAATTAAGCCAATTACCTGAAGAGGCTGTTAAATTAATTGCTGTTGACGGTGTGTTTAGTATGGAGGGCGATTTCGTCAAGCTTCCCGAATTGATTTCCATTGCAAAAGAATTCGATGCAGCAGTAATGGTAGATGATGCACATGGTTTAGGCGTAATCGGTGAAGCGGGCGCCGGAACGGCTTCGCATTTTGGCCTGACAGATGATGTCGATGTCATTATGGGAACTTTCAGTAAGTCGCTAGCGTCATTAGGTGGTTTTTTAGCAAGTGATGCGAACACGATAGAGTATTTGAAGCATCGAGCACGGTCCTTAATGTTTAGTGCTAGTATGACACCAGCGTCAGCAGCCAGTGTTTTAGCAGCTCTTGAAATCATTCAATCCGAACCCGAACATATTGAGAACCTTTGGAAAAATACCGAATATGCCAAAAGACAATTGTTGGAAAACGGGTTTGACTTGGGGAAAACAGAAAGTCCCATTCTACCGGTTTACATTCGTGACAATGATGCTACATTCTTAATAACGAAAAAATTGCAGGAAGCAGGTGTTTTTGTTAATCCTGTAGTATCTCCTGCCGTGGCTTCACAAGACTCTTTGATTCGATTTTCCTTGATGGCTTCACATACCTTCAACCAAATCGATGAGGCAGTTAGCAAGTTAACAAAGGCATATCGTGAGACTTTAACCAGCGAGTTCGTTAAAATAGCATAAAACCAAAAAGATAGGTATAGCATTTATTTTACATGAAGGTAGTTAACGTTTCGTCCAAGAGTCAATTAAAATCCTTTATAGATTTTCCTCACGATTTATACAAGAATGACAAGAACTATGTGCCGGAACTGTTTATCGCCCAGCGTGACATGCTCACGCCGGGGAAACACCCATTTCATGATCATTCATTTATCCAATTGTTCTTGGCTTACGAAGGTGAGCGAATTGTAGGGCGGATTGCTGCCATTTATAATACAAATCATAACGCCTTTACACAAGCGAATGATGGCTTCTTTGGTTTTTTTGATGCCATAGATGATCAGGTTGTTGTAGACACCCTGTTATCACACAGTATCGCTTGGCTTAAAGAAAAGGGAGCTAACCGGTTAATTGGGCCGATAAACTTATCAACCAACGACTCTTGTGGACTTTTGGTGCAAGGGTTTGATCGACCACCGGTGGCTATGATGCCTTATAATAAGTCATACTACGAAAAGTTATTACTGGCATCTGGCTTGAAAAAGTTTACGGACTTATTAGCTTATCTTGTTATTCGGAATAATTTGAACGACCGATCTGTGCGATTGCTGGGTGCGTTGGAAAACCGATTGAAAAGAAGCGATATAAAGATCAGACAGATTGACAAGAAAAATCTGAAGCGAGAAATTCCTAAGATTAAAGCGCTTTATAATAGTGCTTGGGATAAGAACCTCGGCTTTGTGCCTATGACTGATGAAGAGTTCAACTTTTTAGCAAAAGATTTGTCATTAATTCTAGACCCCAAATATTGCATTATTGCGGAGCAGGGAGATAAAATGGTAGGATTTGCGCTAGGCATTCCGGATATCAACCAAATATTGATTAAGATAAAACGTGGCCGGCTTTTTCCCACAGGAATTTTTAAATTATTATTTGGGCTGAAAAAGGTAACAGGTGTACGTGTATTATTACTGGGTGTTATCGACGGCTATCGCAAAATGGGTATTGAAGCTTGCCTATACGGAACATTAATCAAGAACGCCGAAGGTACGAAAGTTGAGTACGCCGAATGTTCCTGGATGTTGGAAGACAATTACCTAATGAATCATGCTATTGAGCAAATAAACGGTCAACAATACAAGCGATATCGCTTATTTGAAAAAGTAATTTAGCGTTGATTCTTTTATCATCTTTGATGGTAATTTATCTTTCTGCATAAGCTTGTTCTGATTTACAGAGATGTAGAAATAGTATTTTATTTTCTTGTTAAATAAGTGAATCTCTGTTGTGAAGGCTCCAATTTTTGACTTTTTGACCACAATAGTCTTAAATGAAATCCTTTATTTTGCAGTGTAAATTAGGTGTTACACATCTAAACTAATTGAATTAAGAAGTGAAAGTAAATATCGCAAAGATCCACAAAAAATATACCCGTTTTTGTTTATTGTTTTTTTTCGTGTTACTTGGCTGGCAGGTTCATGCGCAAACGACTATCGTACGCGGTGTGATAACTGATGCTGCAACAAAAGAAACACTTCCTTATGTAAGTATTTTAATACCTGGAACCACGATTGGAACTTCAGCTGACGATGAAGGCCATTTTAGTATCAAGATAGACGGTAATTATTCGAAACTTAGATTTGCGTATATAGGATACGTTACGGTAGAGAAAGATATTAAACCAGGAGAGGACCAAGTCGTAAATGTCCAGATGAAAGTGGATGCCAGAATGCTAAATGAAGTGGTTGTTACCGGCAAGAAAGGTAGGTATAGAAATAAAAATAATCCGGCAGTTGAACTGATAAGACAGGTAATCGCTCATAAGAAGGAGAATCAAATGGAAAATTATGATTTCGTTCAATTTGAGGAATACAGCAAACTATCAATGGCATTAAGTAATCTGTCTGATAAATTTAAAGAAAAACGTATATTTAGAAATTATCAATTTTTATTCGCAGAGCAAGATTCTAACGCCATTGGGGGGAAAAACGTGCTTCCTGCTTATATGGAAGAGAAATTGTCAAACATTTATTTCCGTAAAAATCCTTATAAGAAAAAGCGGTATATTCTTGCCGATAAGAAAGCAGAGTTCGACCCACATTTTATTGATAATGATGGGGTAAGTAATTATCTGCATCGATTGTACGAGGATATCAATATTTACGATAACGATATTTCTATCACAACCAATTTGTTTTTGAGTCCTATCGCAAATAATTCCCCTACTTTTTATAAGTTCTTTATCAGCGATACTGTAAAAACGGAAAAGCCATGGTTAGTCGAGTTGAGTTTCGTGCCCCGCAATAAAGCAGATATGTTGTTTGAAGGGAAATTATTTATCACGTTAGATGGTAATTATGCCGTACAGAATGCCTACCTGACGGTAAATAAAGATATCAATCTAAACTTTATGCGGGATTTACAGGCAAAACTTGAATATAGCAAAAATCCTGACGGTCGGTATCATTTAAGTAAAAGCACACTTACAATGGAATTCGCTTTGGGAGATAAAGGAGGTGGTATATTAGGGGAGCGAACTGTATCTTTTCAAAAATATTTAATCGGGCAGTCACAACCGGATAGTATTTACAAAGGCCCGGATGAAGAAATTGCCTATAATCCGGAGGTGAAAACTACAGAAGAGTATTGGAAAGGCGTACGCCATATGCCTCTTGAATTACGTGAAGTCGGTATATACAAGAATGTGGATACCCTTCAAACGATTAAGTCGTTTCGGCGTATTATGGATTGGGGAACCGTGCTATTAGCAGGGTATAAGTCATTTGGTAAGTTTGAAATGGGACCGGCAAGCACCTTTTATAGCTTTAATCCGGTGGAAGGGTTCCGTTTACGCTTGGGCGGTCGGACTACCACGGATCTTAGTAAAAGGATGTTCTTTGAAACTTACGGCGCTTACGGTTTCCGGGATAAAAAATGGAAATATTTTTTGAGTGCCACTTACTCACTTAATAACAAGTCGGTATATTCCTTTCCATTACATTATTTCAAAGCGAGCTATCAACACGATACCAAAATTCCGGGACAGGAGTTGCAATTTGTCCAGGAAGACAATTTCTTACTCTCATTCAAACGGGGTGATAATAATAGATGGCTTTATAATGATATTGCAAAGTTCGAATATGTACATGAGCTGCCAAGCAGATTTTCCTATAAAGTCGGCTTTACACATTGGCGTCAACGCCCCGCGGGCGTGTTGATTTATCAGCGCGAAGATGCTAATGGCAATCTAGTTAATGTGAATGAACTGACATCATCGGAAGTAAATGTCGAGCTTCGTTATGCTCCAAACGAACAATTCTATCAAGGTAAGGTTTATCGTATCCCTATATTCAATAAATATCCAATATTCACACTGCGATATAATATGGGCTTAAAGAACGTTTTCAATAGTACTAATGACTATCATAACTTTAGTGCCAATATCTTTAAACGAGTTTATTTATCGCAATTTGGTTATTCTGATGTCACATTGGAAGGTGGATATATTTTTGGTGAGAACATTCCTTTTCCGCTCTTAGCTATTCATCGGGCGAATCAGACGTATGCGTACCAATTGAATTCTTATAACTTAATGAATTTCCTTGAGTTTGTGAGTGATCATTATGCGGCTGTTAATGTACAGTATTATCTTAATGGTTTTATTTTCAATAAGATTCCGTTACTTAAGCGCTTGAAGTGGCGCGAGGTAGTCAGCTTTAAAGGGTTGTGGGGCGGTTTAAGAAATGAAAACAATCCGAACTATAACAATTCAGTGTATAAATTTTCAATGGATGAAAACGGCTTACCTATTACGTATACCTTAGGAAGTAAACCTTATATTGAAGGAAGTGTCGGCATCGCTAATATCTTTAAATTGGTTCGAGTCGATTTAATTAGAAGATTTACATATTTGGAAAACCCAAATGTTTCCGAATGGGGTATACGAGCGCGGGTTAAATTTGATTTTTAATCGTTTTACGACGCTTTTTTGTTTATTTTTGTCTATTCTTGTCGGCTCTTACACGAACCGATAAGTTATATTATCAAGCGAATTATCATGGCAAAGAATTATGTTTCTAACTCGCAGGAATCAGTAAGGATGTTTAAGAGCAACTTGCTTGAACCGCTAACAAAGGTGCATTTTACGGTGCCTTTGATATTATTTGTGCCGGTTATTGTTTATTTCTCTTGGAAAGCATTTGCGACTTATAATGTATCTATTGGATTTTACTTAGGATATTTTGCTATCGGCCTATTTGTTTGGACATTTACAGAGTATGTAATGCACCGCTTCGTTTTTCATTTGCCCCCTAAGGGAAAAATCATGGAACGGCTGCATTTCATCTTTCATGGTGTGCATCATGACTATCCGATGGATAAATTAAGATTGGTAATGCCACCATCCGTTAGTATTCCGCTTGCTTTGGCCCTATATTACTTGTTTACGTTGTTCTTTAGTAATATTCAGATGGCTGCGTTTTTTCCCGGGTTTATTGTCGGATATCTTTTTTATGATATTGGTCACTATGCCATGCATCATTATAATTTCAAAAGCGGCATTATGAAACGAATAAAACAGCACCACATGCTGCACCATTACCAGGATGCCGACAAAGGATATGGCGTAAGTTCTCCGTTATGGGATTTCATTTTCGGTTCTAATTTTGAAAAAAGAAAAAAGGCGAAATAGCTAAGCGACTTCCTGCAACTGTTAAAAACAGCCGTTCATGAATGCTTTTGAGCATTGTGTGATTGATATGAACTTATGAAAGGAAATAAAACGACTGATGACATGCTTGGAAAAAAGCATGATCAGGTGCAAGAAGAAAATCGAAAAAAAGCGAGTCTTTTTAAAGATAGAAAGCGTACTAACCTTCTAAGAAGTGTTGAGCAACGTGCGATCTCTTATTTAGTTACGAAGATCCCGAATTTTATAACACCTAATATACTGACTGGTATTGGGTTCCTTGGAGGGGTAATGGTTTTGGGAGGTTTTGTACTTGCAAGTTACCTCGATCGTTCTTATCTTTTATTAGGAGTTCTCGGTTTGTTCGTCAATTGGTTTGGAGATTCACTCGATGGCCGAATTGCTTATTATCGTAACATTCCGAGAAAATGGTATGGATTCTCGTTGGATATTATAATGGATTGGATCAATACCGTTATTATGGGGCTTGGTTTTATTATTTATTTAGGAGAAGGCTATGAGCTTTTATCCTATTTTTTCGTAGCCTTATATGGGTGGGCGATGATTATAACACAACTGCGCTATAAAATTACGGATAAATATACCATCGATGCAGGTACCGTTGGGCCCACGGAAATTAGAGGAATTATTAGCCTAATCTTTCTTTTGGAAGTGTTGTATGCAGGAGCTGTTAACGTGTTTTCGGCTCTCGTGGTTGTCATTTTATTTATTGTTAACCTCGTTGATACCAGAAAATTACTGCGTTTGGGTGATACCCGTGATATAGCAGAACGGGCGGTAAAAAGCACTTCCCCTAATGTTAAGGAAAAGTAGTCTCTGTACCTTTGCTAAGGCTCAGTTTTCGGCTTTTTTAGGTGGTTTGGTCGATTATGGAGCGATGATTTTATGTACGGAATTATTGTACATACATTATACTATTTCGATTGTTATTGGTGGGATAATAGGCGCTCTTGTTAATTTTACAGTCAACCGAAACTGGACATTTAGTGGAAAAGAAACAAGGGCAAGAAATGAGGGAATACTTATCCAACTGTTAAAGTTTGCTTCGATGGTAGGTGGAAGTATTCTGTTGAAATCATCCGGCACCTTTTTGGTTACCGAGATTGGGCAAATTGATTATAGGATGAGCCGGGTGTTAGTAGATATCTTAGTGTCGATTGGTTTTAACTACACATTGCAGCGTTATTGGATTTTTAAAAAAATGCCTCCTAATAACCAGATCAGATAAATGTCTTTATGAATATAAATATAGTTAAATCATTGTTTTATGCACTTCTTTTGGGTGTTGGGCTGGCAACATACTCGCCCAATACTTATGCTTCTACGGCAGCATATGAAGATACGCATGCTTATATCGATTCATTTCCTATACCTAAGGATGTGGAACATTTGCTGTTTTATATACAGCGGGACCCCAACACAAATACCATTTGTTATGCGTTAAATGTGGATAAAGGTGGTCGACTCGATTTAGGTAGCCCGATTCATGCTTTTTGGATCCGTTATCCGGAAGGGGGCATACGAAAGGAATTAAATTTTATTCAGCGAAAATTTGCTTACGGTATTAATACGAAAAAATTGAACGATGGTAGCTATGACGTTCGTTCCGTTGCATATAGCAAGTTACCACTGAAATTAAAGAAGGACGCAAAAGGAAGCTATCGTGTCTACGCAAATATTGATGGTAAGGAATCCGTACTTGAGAGAATATTTATCCGAATCGGTGATGGCGGAACTTTTTGGAAGCCTGACGTTAAATATATTGAGCTAAAAGGTATTGAGGTTAAAACCGGCAAACGTATACTTGAACGATTTAAACCCTAAATAGGAAGGCCCGATATGCGGGCCTTCTGTTTTTTATCCTCTGATATTTCTTGAAATTCTTTCCGGGCGATCTTGGCCTCTAGAGGGCCTTTCACTCCTTGAGGGAGCGTTCGATCGCGGTTGTTCACTCCTCTGGATCCGTGGTTGCTCATTTCTTGGCATTCTGGAAGGACCACTTGGTCGTGTGTGCTGTTGTCTTTCAGAACGCCTTACGCCTGGTGCATTGTCTCCGTTAGATCGGGCACTGCCGGCACTGCTTCTCACTCTTCCAGGTCGTTCTATGTTATTTGGCGCCTCTTGTATACGCGAGCGATTTTCCCTTATCCGAGTTTCGCTACTAGGATTTCTTGACGGCCCAACGCTCGAACGATTTGGTCTTTCGGTCTTCTCATTTCCGTTAATATATGGACTTCTCTCTATACGACCCGATGCCCGGTTCGCTATATTTCCGTTTCGACTAGATGGCCTAGTCGTTGATCCGCCCCTAAAGTTATCGGTCTTTCTATCATTCGATCTATTTGCACTCGACCGAATGTTGTCAGCGGAAGTTATCCTAGCTGGTCTTGCCTGATTGCTTCTACTTACATTTGGTCGATAGATTTCCAGCGACCGACCTGTTATTCTTCCTGACCCTGGTCTACTTGCGTTACTTATACGATGTACCGGTACAGAAGATCGCGTAATGCGTTGAATATCACTTCTTCTTGGACCGGAATAATATCGGTGATTATTATATACATAGGTATTGTTAATGATCGTTGTTCTGTTATAAACGTTTACAACGGTTCTTCTCGGGGCGTAATAGCGGTGTATGGAAGTACTTAAGATATAGCGTTGCGGAACAAAAATCCAGTATGAAGAGGGAATGTTAATGTTTATACCGATGCTTACACCGGGGCCTAAGGGAGCCCAGCCATAGTAACCACCTCCTGATCGCCAACTTACCCATGCGGGCCCCCATTCATAACCAGGTACCCAGCACCATCCAAATCGTCTATTATAGTTCCATCTTCCATAGTGAAATGGTGCCCAGCCCCAATCATAATTAGATACCCAGGTATTACCATAATCCGTCATTACCCATCTGCCGTTGGTTGCATAAGGTTGGAAATCGGGATCGACATTCGGTACCCATATATATCCGTAGTCAGGATCATCGATCCATTCTCCATAGGGCGAAAGTTCGTCGTAAAACTGCTGGAATGATACAGTTATTCCAGGTTGTGCATTTACTTTTTTACCAAAGCCAACAATAAATATAAAGCTAAGGGAAAAAAGTAATATGCGTATATTATTCAGTGTTTTCATCGTCTGCTTTTTTAACCTTACGAAATTATTTTCTTTAGTACTATGACAGAAAGTTTTCAGGAAGGTTTAAAAGTAGCCAATGGAGGAGAGATGATCTGTTAGGGCAGAAGCGCTGCAATATAAGGCGACGTGCCCCAACAAATTTTTTTACAGGTTATTTTTTTTCATTTCATTAACAGCAAAATCAACCGCTCTAGCTGAGAAAGCCATGTAGGTAAGCGATGGGTTCTGAGTAGATGTGGAAGTCATGCACGCTCCATCTGTAACAAAAACATTTTTGCAATGGTGAAGCTGATTCCATTTATTGAGCAAAGAAGTCTTGGGGTCTCTTCCCATCCGTACTCCACCCATTTCATGGATATCTAAGCCAGGCGCTTGTCCGGCTGTATTTGCTTGTATATTGGTGAAACCGGCGGTAGTAAACATTTCGGTCATTTGCTCAATGTAATCCGCTTTCATTTTTGCATCATTTTCATCATAATCAACAGCTATTTTAAGCAGCGGAATGCCCCACGCGTCCTTTTTATCACTGTCTAAAGCTACATAATTTGATTCTTTCGGAATGGTTTCAGCCATCATATGAGACCCAACACGCCAAGGGCCCGGTTTAGCGTTTAATAGTTGTTCCTTAAGATCTACTCCTAAACCCGACATATCGCGGTTAGGTGACCGGTAAGCGGAAAATCCTGCTGCATATCCTCTAATAAAATCCGTTTCCTGCTTATGAACATTCCTAAATCTAGGAATATAGCCACCACCGGCTGGATTTCTCCCATCTGTTTTATATTCTTTCATTCCATCGTATTCGGCACTGATCCTTGCGCTGTAGTTATGAAAGGCTACATATTTTCCCAATAGGCCACTGTCATTACCTAAACCATTTGGAAAGCGGTTTGACGTCGAATTTAGGAGAATAAGGTTTGTATTTAGGGCGGCTGCATTCACAAAAATGATCTTTGCAAAATAATCTATTTCCTCTTTTGTGTTCGCATCGATAACTTTGACCCCTATTGCTTTACCTTTCTCTTCATCATAAATGATGGAATGGGCGACTGAGAATGGCCGTAATGTTAGGTTCCCAGTTTTTTGTGCCCATGGAAGCGTGGAAGCATTACTGCTAAAATAACCGCCGAACGGACATCCACGTTGGCAAAGAACCCGGTTTTGGCATTGTACCCGACCTTGTTCTATATGGATGGGGTTGGGTTTAGACAAGTGCGCACAACGTGCACTGATAACATGTCGGCCGCGATATTTCTTTTGTAAGACACCCTTAAAATAATCCTCAACGGCATTTAGTGGATAGGCAGGAAGAAATTCACCATCCGGTAGCTCTTTTAGACCATCTCGATTTCCGGAAATGCCGGCAAATTTTTCGACATAGCTATACCATGGCGCTAGATCTTTGTATCGGATTGGCCAGTCTACTGCGAAACCGTCTCTGCCAGGGCCTTCAAAATCATAGTCGGACCACCGTTGCGTTTGTCGTGCCCACAAAAGAGATTTTCCGCCCACCTGATAGCCTCGAATCCAATCAAAAGGTTTTTCCTGTACATATGGGTGCTCGTTATCTTTTACGAAAAAATGCATAGCATCCTCTCGAAAAGCATAACATCTATTTACGATAGGTGCCGCTTCTTGGATTGCTAAAGGAACCTCGCCCCGGTGTTCAAATTCATAAGGATACATGTTGGTGGTGGGGTAATCTACCACATGTTTGACATCTTTTCCACGTTCTAACACCAGCGTTTTTAACCCTTTTTCCGTTAATTCTTTGGCTGACCAGCCCCCGCTGATTCCGGAGCCGATAACAATAGCATCAAATGTACGTTCCTTTATGCTATCAATATTTATGTTTGACATTTGTACTTCCTTTAGCTTAATTTATCAGTTGATTCTTCTACTTTGGCATACCCATTATATCTCCCGGGAATCAGTTCATATTGCTTCAGATCTTTCATTACATATTGAGAGTTTAAGAAACCCTGAATTGTTCGTTTTTTTGTAATATCGTAAAAACGTTGTTCATCGGTTTCCTTTTCACTACTTGCTATGTATTGTAATAACTGTGTGCGTTGTTGAGCTGATAATACTGTAAATTCTTTTGAAAATTTTTCTTTTGCCAGGATATCTATGCGATCAAGTCCTTTGACAAAGCTATCTCGATCCACTTTATTGTGGCAATCATCCACCATCTTTAACACAAAGAGATGTAAATTCAGCTCTTTGGATCCGAAAGTTTCTGTTTTAGGAAGTATTGTTTCTGTAATCTCAGCTAACAGATCCTCTTGCTTAGCATTGATATCCAAGTTGTTCAACTGAATGGATGCTTTTCCAGCCTCTCCCGAACAGGACGGTAAAATAGCAATACCTCCTGCTATGATAAAAAGGCTTTTGATTGCTGCTCTTCTTTTCATCCGATTTATAGTGTAGTCTTGTTTAGCTTTCTGAAGTTATATAGAATTCAATATTAGTGATAAATATGCTAAGAAAGAAATTGCGCTTGTAGATTTATTCATTTTTCTTTTTTACTAAAACGGTTTTACAGAGCTAGATAAGTTATAAACCGTATGGCGGCGGGATAATGCAATCCTATAGTCACAAGAGATATGATTGCTAATGCGTTATTAAACCTTTTAGGTTAACAATTGTTCAAGCATTAAAAAGTATGTTGAGGAAAACAATTTCTACTATCGTTATTTTGTTGCTAATTGCGGTACTTTTAGTATCGGGGTGGTTTATCTATTACAAATTTGATCTGGGACCTTCAAAAGTACAGGTGGCGGACGATGTAATGGTTGAGCGCATTACCGATATTGGCAAATTAGAGCTGGTTAAATATTCAATGAAGGATGTCCTTGAACGAAAAGAATTACGTTATTTTTTTCCCGATCAGCGTGTGCTTTTCATAGCGGTAGGAGAGGTGGCCGGTTGTATAGACTTGAGAAAAGTAAAGAAAGAAGATATTATTAGAAATGGCTCGGATTCGGTAACTATCTATTTGCCTGAACCCGAGATCTGTTATGTGCGTTTGGATCATAAGCGATCCAAAGTTTATGATATCTCGGGAGCGTGGTTACCGGGTGATACGCAGAATCTAGTTGAAGGTATTTATCAATTGGCGGAGCAGCGCTTGCTGAAAAATGCGCAGGAGATGAATGTTTTAGGTAAGACGAAAGAAAATGCTTCTATTATTTTTAAACCAATGATTGAGAATATAACGGGGGCTAAGATAAATATTGCTTTTAGATAGCAGTCCTCTCTAGGGAAAGCAGCATAAAATAAATAATTTCGTGCCGAAAAGAAAGCAAAAACAAACATGGCAGAAGATTTAGTTATAGCGAAAGGCACAAAAGAGAGTCAATATCAATCTTTGTTACCACAGGTAGAGGCCTTGCTAGAAGGCGAACAAGATTTAATAGCCAATTTGGCAAATATGGCCGCGGCACTTAAAGCACAATTCAATTTTTTTTGGGTCGGCTTTTACCTAATTAAAAATAATGAATTAGTGTTGGGACCATTTCAAGGGCCGGTAGCGTGCACACGTATACAAATGGGTAAGGGTGTTTGCGGCACAGCTTGGAAAGAGAACCGTGTATTGATTGTACCTGACGTAGATCAGTTTCCCGGCCATATCGCCTGTAGTTCCTATTCAAAATCAGAAATTGTATTGCCTGTAAGGCGACAGGGTGGGGATGTTATCGGTGTGCTTGATATTGATAGTGAACGATTGGCTGATTTTGATGAAATAGACGAGAGATACCTGATACAATTACTTGCCCTTTTACCGTAAGCCATTTGAACTTTCTACGGGTCTGTTTGTTAGCGTATAAAAGACTCTTTGTTATGCGTTACATTAGGCAGTTGGCGATTATTAATTTCATTAGTTATTGCTTCGCATTTCTAATATCCATGTTAGGCCAAACACGAGACATCGGTGGATACACGATGGGCGAAATGTCTGCTAAATATGAATCCGGAATAACACCGGCCGCGTTCACTTTCTCTATTTGGTCTGTCATTTATACCGCTCTGTTCCTCATGTTGATCGTTCATTTGATAAAAGCTTTTTCGGAACAGCAACAATTTGTAACGAATCAAGAGGTTTTCCAAATTGGCTTTTCTTTTAGCATCAATCAACTGGCTATTGCAACCTGGGTATATACTTGGTTAAACGATATACCAGGGTTATCACTTGTATTATTACTGGTTCAGCTTTTTACTTTATACTATATGGCCAAACGCCTTCAATTGCTGATTCCCCAAAAGGGAAAACTTTCACTTTTTATTACCCAATTACCCTTGAGTATCTATTTTGGCTGGATAACGATTGCTTGTTTAGCCAATTTTGCGGCATGGTTGGTTTCTTTAGGATGGCTAGCAAATCCGGCAGTAGATCTTTACGTAAGTTATGCTCTATTGCTGACAGCAGCTGTATTAGGAACGGTTACTGTCTATTTTAAGCACAACATATTTTACGGGCTGATTATTATATGGGGCATATACGGGATTTTAATGAAACGATTTGAAGAGGCAGATCCTTATTTTCATTCGTTAATTTATGTAGGCGCGTTCGGGATTATTCTTATACTATTGGCTATTATACGAAGCATTCTAAATTATTCCAACACACAGAAGCGTACTTTTTTAAGCAGAAAGTAAGATTCTGATCCAATTATTTTGTAGTTCACCGATTTTACTATTTTAGTGCTTTTTAAGTTTGTCAATTAAATTAAAGTGCTGAAGATTGCATTTGATCCACTGTATGTTCATCCTGTGCCTGTCGGACATCGTTTTCCGATGTTGAAATATGAATTAATACCTGAACAGCTTGTATATGAGGGGACCGTACTTCCAAACGCTTTTTTTAGGCCTCATGAGGTAGACGAACATTATATTACGTTGGCCCATCAAATCACTTATTGGGAGAAACTTAAAAACCTCAATCTCTCCACAAAAGAGATAAGGCGAACAGGTTTTTCTTTAAGTAAGCTGCTGGTATATAGGGAAATCAGTATTGTTCAGGGGACTATTGAGTGTTGCGACCATGCGTTACAAGATGGAATTGCGTTCAATATAGCCGGTGGTACTCATCATGCCGGAAGCAATTGGGGAGAAGGCTTTTGCTTATTGAACGATCAGGCTATTGGAGCTCATTATCTTTTATCGCAAAAGAAGGCGAAAAAAATATTGATAATAGATTTGGACGTGCATCAAGGAAATGGAACGGCTGATATATTTAAAAGTGAGCAACGCGTTTTTACTTTTTCAATGCATTGTCAACGTAATTTTCCGTTTAGAAAAGAGCATTCCGATTTGGATATCGGTTTACCGGAGGGTGTGGGAGATGAAGAGTACTTAGGGATTCTTGAAAAGAACTTAGAAGCCTTATTTAATCAGGTGAAGCCTGAGTTCGTATTTTATTTGGCAGGGGTGGACGTTCTGGAGACAGACAAATTAGGTTGGCTATCGCTAAGTAAACCGGGATGCAAGACAAGAGATGAAATCGTTTTTGAATATTGTAGGCGTTTCGGAGTACCTGTACAGGTCAGTATGGGAGGTGGATACTCCACACATATTAAAGATATTGTTGACGCTCATTGCAATACCTTTAAAGCGGCTATCGATAAATTATATTAAAATTATCACATATGCATAGAATATTCTTATCCTTAAGTTTTTGTTTTCTTGTCTTCACAGCCTATGCTGCGAAAGTTGATACGGTTCTTACTACAAGTGAATCAATGAAGAAAACGATCAAAGCAGTTGTTATAACACCACGAGTATATAATGGAGAAAAGGCGCTGCCCGTTGTCTACTTGCTTCATGGATACAGTGGCAATTACGCTGACTGGGTGACAAAAGTACCGGCTATTCAAGAACTAGCGGATAATTATCAATACATCATTGTTTGCCCGGATGGTGGTTTCAGCAGCTGGTACCTAGATAGTCCAATTGACCCGCAATTCAAGTATGAAACTTATATCGTGAAGGAATTAATACCCTTTATCGATCAGAAGTATAAGACGGTAAGATCTCGTAATGGCAGAGCAATTACAGGGCTAAGCATGGGCGGGCACGGGGCGCTTTATTTAGCATTCAGACACCAAGATTTATTTGGTGCGGCAGGAAGTATGTCAGGTGGCGTTGACATTCGGCCGTTTCCTGCTAATTGGGATTTATCAAAACGATTAGGGGCTCTGTCGGAACATCCCGAATCGTGGGAAGAACATACCGTTACTAATTTACTACATCTGCTAATGCCTGATAAGTTGGCTATTATTATCGACTGTGGAACGGCTGATTTTTTTTATACCGTTAATGAACAGCTTCATAAGAAAATGATGGATAGAAATATAGAACACGACTATATAACGAGACCTGGTGCCCATAATTGGGAATATTGGTCGAACAGCATAGCTTATCAGCTGTTATTTATGCATCGTTTCTTCTTGAAAAAAGAATAATACTATTTTTGTCCTCGTCTTATCAAAAAACTATGTTATCATTCTTTGAAGCTTCTTTAACGCAACTATCTATCCATCGTGTAGGAAATAAGGCCTTAGATGAGCATTACATTCTTTCGGAACAACCGTTAACTCTTCAGGACGAGCTATTGCAGAAACTGTTAATGCAATATTTTCTAACGCCTTTCGAGAAAGTGAATGAAGTGTATCGATTGAGCCATAATAGCGGTGAACGGGAGCTGAATGAACTTTATCATTTTGTGCACCTATTCTTTGAAGGGGAGCTCGACTTTCATTCAATGAGCCAGCAGGTTACCAAGCATCTGTACGAGTCTTCCAGCCATCCGAAAATAAAAGCAGGAGAGGTCTATGTCGTGCAGTTCGAAGAAGTACAGCTGGAAGGAGAGAGACTTCGAGGTGTTGGCATCTTTAAATCGGAGACGAAAGAAACCTATTTAAAAGTGTATCCGGAGCATGGCGCTTTTAAAGTAGATTACGAAGAAGAAGCCATCAACATACACAAATTGGATAAAGGTTGTTTAATTGTTGATACAGAAAAAGAAGAAGGTTACAAAGTGTTGGCGGTAGACCAAACGAATCGACAAAATGAGGCGGTCTATTGGAAAGATGACTTCATGCAAGTAACTGTCAGAAATGACAGTTTTCATCAGACAGGTAATCTAATGCAAGTTTGTAAAGCTTTTGTAAACGAGAAATTAGAAGAAGCCTTTGAAATGGAAAAGGCAGACAAGATTGATCTGTTAAACCGTTCGGCCGCGTATTTTAAAGAAAAGGAAGTCTTTCAGCTAGATGAGTTTACAGAAGAAGTACTAGGTAATCCGGCAGCTATCACAATGTTCAGAGATTATAAAGCAAACTTTGAAGAGATGCACGACCTAACAATAGGAGACGGTTTCGAAATTTCCGGTCAAGCAGTTAAAAAGGAATCGAAGATTTTCAAATCTATCTTAAAGTTAGATAAAAATTTTCATGTCTATATCCACGGCAAACGGGAATATATTGAGAAAGGTTTTGATGAAGAAAGAGGCAAGCATTTTTATAAGCTCTACTTTGACCAAGAGAGCTAATTAGCGCGTTTTAAGAATGGGGGAAAAAGTCGTTCAGCAAATTCGGCGAAGTACAGTGCTCGTTGCCGTGCTGGTTCTTTTTTGGTGGCTATCAACGTATAATAGCCTCGTAGAGCGATTCTACAGTGGGAAGCTGTTCCCGGTATTTGCTATTGTCGGACAATCTATAACGGCATGGATTCCTTTTAGCTTAGGCGATTGCTTGTACCTTCTCGGCATTTTGGTCTTTCTCGTCTTTTTGATCACAATAGTTGTCAACCTTTTTCGAAAAAATTATTCGACAGCTCTTGTACGTGCTTTAAAGGCTCTAAACATGGTTTTTGTTTTAATGGTCTGCTTTTATCTTTTCTGGGGAATGAATTATTTCAGATTACCGCTTGAAAAAAGGATGGGACTGCAAATGGAAATCGGAGAATCTTGTGAGCTTTTAGAAGTTACTGCTTTATGTATCGAAAGGGCCAATTCTTTTAGGAAACAATTGAAAGAAACCGATCTGCAAATATCAAACGAAGCAATTTTTCTAAAAGCTCAAAATCTTATAGCAAGCAATAGTACGCTCCAACCCTACATTTTTAGTTATCTGCCAACAATTAAAAGTCCCATTACAAATCTTCAAGTAAATTATACCGGTGTGGCGGGATATTTCAATCCTTTTACTCAGGAAGCACAAGTAAACACCTCAATGCCGATCTTTTCAAAACCCTTTACAGCCTGCCATGAGCTTGGTCATCAGGCCGGTATTGGCTTTGAAGACGAAGCTAATTTAATCGGATTTATATTGTGTACTGAAAGCAAGGATCTGCTATTTCAATACGCAGCCTATTATAATGCCGTCTTTATGTTGCTTAACCAGCTCGCCTTTCAGGATAGAGATGCATATTTCAATATGTTGAAATTGATTGATCCCGCTGTATTGAATGATGCAAAGGAAGAAGAAGCTTACTGGCGGCGGTTCGATGGTGTTTTAACCCATGCCAGTTCCAAGTTTTATAATGAATATCTGCAGCTAAACAATCAGCCTGAGGGCTTAAAACGATACAGTAGGATGACCAAACTGCTCATTGCGTGGAAAAGAAAAATAGCGGCTGATTTTTAGTAATGTGGAAAAATTAGTCGATATATTTTGTTTGATTTGTTTTAATAACTATCTTTGCAGCCTTAAACGAAATTAACAATTAAAAATATATACATCGTTAACCCTTGATATTATTTACCACGACTGTAAAATGACAAAGGGGCAAGATGTTAGTAAACGGTTATCATAATGAAGAAAGATTTGCATCCATCAAACTACAGACTAGTGGTGTTTAAGGACATGTCAAACGACTATGCCTTTATAACTAAGTCTTGTATCGACACGAAAGAGACTATCCAATGGGAAGATGGTCAGGAATATCCTTTGGTAAAACTAGAAATCTCCCACACTTCGCACCCATTTTATACTGGTAAGATGAAATTGGTCGATACTGCAGGACGTATTGATAAGTTCCGTAACCGTTACAATAAAAAGTAAAATCGGTTTAATAATAAAACAGAGTCTCGGTATTTTATCGGGACTTTTTTTATTTTTAGCCCTATACTAGCGGAGCACCAAACCACTAATTTTTGAATTTATGCACATTGTTTTATATGATAATCCTGAACAACGCGTTAATCTCTATCCTTTAAGCTTAACCAGACCTATAGGTGATTTCCGAGTCGGAACGTTAACTATTGCTGAAAAATGGACGAGGTGGATGAACGTATCGGTTTCGTATCTCAGCGCCGACTATCTGCAACTGAAATATCCTTTATCAATAACAGTGGGAGATGTCTTGATCATTAATGGAGGTATTTGCCCCGATGCAACGTTATGTGCCGCACTTGATGGGCTTAAAGTAGGTGAAAAGTTAATTGAAAACAAACAATTTATAGCCGCGAAAACAGATATAAGAGCTTTAGCTGAAGCTTGCGTCAATGACTTTGCTGCTTATAAACCGGTTGTTTATAGGCAGGCTTATACTGCTATCCGTTATCCGGAGGATATCTTTTTACAAAATGGAGCGGAAATAATAAAAGATTTTAACCTATTAACCAAGGGAAGAACTTCTGCAAATATAAGTTCAACAGTTAAGTTGCTGGGTGACGCCATTTTCCTGGAGGAAGGTGCATCGGCTGAATGTTGTACCATAAACACGCTGAAAGGACCCGTCTATATCGGGAGAAATAGTGAGATATGGGAAGGGGCTTTGATTCGTGGACCTTTTTCTTTAGGAGAAAATTCGCAGGTTAAATTAGGTACCAAGATATACAGCAATGTAACTGTTGGCCCGGGTTGCCGTGTTGGGGGAGAATTAAATACGTGTTTGATTTGGGGAAATTCATCCAAAGGACATGAAGGATACTTTGGCAGTGGTGTTATGGGCGAGTGGTGTAATTGGGGCGCAGATACCAATAATTCAAACTTAAAAAATAACTATAAGAACGTAAAACTATATCATTACGGAACGGATGCTTACCGCAACACGGGTTTGCAGTTTTGTGGATTGATAATGGCGGATCATGCAAAGTGCGCTATTAATACAGCTTTCAATACCGGAACAGTAGTTGGCGTTGCTGCAAGTATTTTTGGAGGCGAAGTGCCACCTACCTTTGTGCCCGATTTCTCTTGGGGCGCGGGAGAAAATGCAGGTGTTTATGAATTAGAGAAAATGTTTGAGACCGCAGAGTTGGTTTTTGCTAGGCGTAATTGTAAATTTGACCCTATTGAAGCATCCATCTTACGTAAGGTTTTTGAGATAACAATAAAACAAAGAAATAACAAAATTTAATCAATCATGCGAAAAAAAATTGTTGCCGGTAATTGGAAGATGAACATGGATTACCAAGAAGGAATAAGCCTGTTTTCAGAAGTGGCTAACATGGTAAAAGATGAGGTTATTGGTAATCAGCAAATAATTGTTTGCAGTCCTTTTATCCATTTACATAGTATTGCTTCTTTAGCAAAAGAGAGTGAAAATGTGTCTGTGGGTGCTCAGAATATACATCAGGAAGATGCAGGTGCATACACAGGGGAAATATCAGCAAAGCAAGTACGCTCGACGGGCGCGGAGTATGTAATATTAGGGCATTCTGAAAGAAGGGCTTATTTCGGCGAATCTGACGAGTTACTGGCACAGAAAGTAAATATAGCACTTACACATGGCCTGATCCCGATTTTTTGTATAGGCGAAACAAGAGAAGAGCGCGAATCCGGTGATTTTTTTGATGTTATCAAAACGCAATTAGAGAAAGGTGTTTTCCATCTGTCGGCAAGCGACTTTTCTAAAATAATCCTAGCTTATGAGCCGGTTTGGGCAATTGGTACCGGATTGACTGCAAGCCCGGAGCAAGCACAGGAAGTACACGCTTTCATTAGAAAGCAGATTGAAGCAAAATATGGTGCAGCTGTAGCGGATGAAACCAGTGTGCTATACGGGGGAAGCTGTAATCCCAAAAATGCTCCGGATTTATTTTCACAACCTGACATCGATGGTGGCTTAATTGGCGGTGCCTCATTAAAATCAAGAGACTTTACTGATATAGTAAAGGTTTTTAACTAATTCTATCATTTCAAAGAGGTTTCCGATTGATCAAATGTGGAGACCTTTTTTTTTCGATAATATGGACTATAGTGAACTTACTTTTGTTTGTGTGGGAGGTGAAGAGTGGCAACAGGACCTGTTTATTAATGACCTAGCCGCTCTTGGATTTGATACATTTGAGGATACGCTCTCAGGATTTAAAGCGTATATCGCTAGTGCTTCATTGGACCTGGCTGCTATTGAGCATTTACTACTTACCTTGCCGGAAAACTTTCAAGTATCTTATAGCGTTCAGGAGATTAGTCCGAAAAATTGGAATGCAGTTTGGGAAAGCAACTTTGAGCCAATCACGGTTGATAAGCGCTGTTATGTTCGTGCTACCTTTCACGCACCTAAACCCGATTTTGAATATGAGATTATTATAGATCCGAAGATGGCTTTTGGTACAGGGCATCACCAAACGACATCACTCATGATGGAGTATTTATTGGATAGCCATGTAGCAGGAAAGCGTGTACTTGATATGGGATGTGGTACCGGTATACTCGCGATTTTGGCTGCCAAAATAGGTGCAGAGGAGGTGGTGGCAATTGATTACGATCCCGTTTGCTATGAAAGTGTAAAAGAAAATATTGAGCTAAACCAGGTCCCCGCTATAAAGATATACTGTGGATCAAAGGAAGTAATTCCGCAAGAACCATATGATTTGATTCTTGCCAATATCAATAGAAATATATTGCTCGATCAGTTGCCGACCTATTCTGCGGTTTTAAAACCCCATGGTCAGCTTCTTCTTAGTGGTTTTTACGAAGGAGACGATCTACGACAACTGGAAGAAGCTGCTATTAAACTGAATCTGAAATTTTTGGAGAAAAAAGTGAAAGATCATTGGGTTGCCGCAAAATTTGAACAAAACCATAAAAGAAAATAACATGCGTGTCCATTTTATAGCTATTGGCGGAAGTGTTATGAATAATTTGGCCATAGCATTAGCAAATAAAGGCTATCTGGTGAGTGGTTCCGACGACTTCATATACGAGCCCTCAAGAACTAATCTGACAAAGAATGGGTTAATGCCTGAACAATTAGGCTGGCATCCTGAAAGGATTACGGAAGACATTAATGCTGTAGTGTTGGGTATGCACGCTAAAGCAGATAACCCGGAGCTTGTCAGGGCTCAGGAATTAGGTTTACAAATTTATTCCTACCCTGCATACATTTACGAACAGGCTAAAGACAAGACACGGGTCGTTGTAGGAGGTAGCCACGGAAAAACTACGATCACCTCGATGATTATGCACGTTCTCAAGGAGTTAGGAAGATCGTTTGATTATGTCGTTGGGGCTAAACTGGAGGGCTTCGAAACGATGGTTAAGATCACAAAGGATGCGCCGTTAATCATTATTGAGGGAGACGAATACTTGGCATCAGCTATTGATAGAAGACCTAAGTTCTTACTTTATCACGCAAATATAGCTCTGATAAGTGGTATAGCTTGGGACCACATTAATGTATTCCCAACTTATCAGGAATATGTCGAACAATTTAAGCTCTTTATCGAAAGCATAGAAGAAAAGGGTACGCTCGTATATAATAAAGATGATAAGGAAGTGCAGAATCTGGTTTCTAATAACAATTCTAATATCAATAAACATGGGTATAAGCTGCCTGAGTTTACCATTAATAAGGGAGTAAGTTATCTTAAAACTTCCAAAGGGGAGATCGCTTTACAAATATTTGGAAAGCATAATCTTTCTAATTTGGCAGGCGCTTTTACTGTTTGTGAGTGGTTAGGAATCAGTAGAGAAGATTTTTATCAGGCGATTGGTAGTTTTAAGGGTGCAGCAAGGAGACTGGAGTATGTTGCGGATTATGCCGGAAGCGTTGTTTACAAAGACTTTGCACATTCGCCTTCAAAAGTTAGAGCGTCCATAGATGCAGTAAAAGAACAATATCCGAATAGTAAGTTAGTAGCGATTATCGAGCTACATACGTTTAGTAGCCTAAATGAGGAGTTTTTACAAGAATATTTTGATACAATGAAACAGGCTGATGAAGCCGTTGTATTTATTGATCAAAATTCTTTCAGACAAAAAAATATTAAGCCAATCGAAGCGTTAACTATAAAGAAAGCCTTTAATAGAGACGATATAATATATTTTAACGATGCACAGAATCTAGAAGGGTATATCAGCCAATTGGATCCTCAAGGTAAAAATGTGCTATTCATGAGTTCAGGGAATTTTGGCGGTATAAATCTAGTTAACTTATCAGATAAGTTTTTTAATTTTTAAAAATTATATATATATTTGATATAGTAAGTGCTACAATTGGTTAATACCTACTTCTTCTTGTATACTCTTTGTCTATGGGTCAAGCTAACACACGTGAAAATAATAGTCGAATGAAATGTCTACATGATTAATGAAAATTAAAAAGATGGTGATAATAACTCATTTTGATCATGTGCGGAACTCTACCTACCGGGACAGTCATGAGGCCATTAAAAAACAAATTTTTTACGAATGAAATCTTTAGGAAAAAAAATAAGGTTATTAAGACATCAAAATGGGTGGAGCCAAGAGGATGTTGCTAAAAGATTAGACATATCTATTCCTGCTTTTTCTAAAATTGAAACCGGTATAACCGATATTAATCTTTCAAGGCTTCAACAAATTGCCAAACTTTTTGACATGACAGTGGTGCAGCTTTTGAATTTCAATGATGCTGATGAGCAAAAGAAATATAACTCTGACTTAGAAGCAGCCAATAAGAAGTTGCAGGAAAGAAATAACGAAGTAATCGAATTACAAAAGAAGGTAATCGAACTTTACGAGGAATTAAGAAAGCTTTATGCTAAGTGATGGAAACGTGCTTATGTTAAAACACATATCGTAATGTAGCGTGTTTCTTTCCAAATTGGGCTCCGGTAGCTTTATGGATAGCCAGCATTTCCTTGTTGAAATCGCCAACCCATGAAAGTTCCAGTTCTTTATACTTCTTGAGAGGAAGGACATATTCCTTCAGCTTTATGAAAAGAGCGGATTCAAGTCCATGCTTTTGATAATTTTTTTTCGTTCCCATCACAATTGCTCTCATCCTGTTTACTTTACGTCTGTTCAATAAAAATCGAATGCCGTTTAGCCAATTCATTTTACCTTTGAAGTCTTTAATCAATTGGTTGGCATCCGGTAATATCAAAATAAATGAGACAGGTTCATTATTGATGTAGGCAAACCAAATTAAACGTTCGTCTAGAATCAGTTTCATTTTCTTGAACGATTCGAGGATCGTTTCCATTTTAATAGGCTGAAAATTTTCGAAGTTTTCCCAAGCATCATTGTAAATTTCCATGAAGTCTTTTGCGAAAACTTGTAGGTTGTTTTTCTCGAAATGTTTAAAGGTATAACCCGGTTTTTCCATCACCCAATTAGCAATCCGAGTAAAACGTTCAGGAAATGGCTTATTAACTTCTAAATAGTTTGTAATCTGTTCATATATGGTTTTGAAGCCATAACTGAGAAAAAGGTTTAGATAATAGGGCTTATGATAATTCATGCCATAGGAAGGCTGGGTAAATCCTTCTACTAATAAGCCCCAAAAGTTATCATTCTCGCCAAAATTAATCGGACCATCCATGCCCCTCATCCCTCTGTCTGCTAGCCACTTCTTTGCAGTATCAAATAATTTACCAGCTGCATCTTGGTTATCAATACATTCGAAAAAGCCGATACCGCCTATGGGACATTCTGATTTATAGGCCTTCTCATGGTTGATGAAAGCCGCAATTCTTCCAATGGGTTGATTATCTTTAAGCAATAACCATCGCGCACATTCTCCGTGCTTATGAAAATTGTTCTTTTGAGGATCGAAAATTTGGCGTATGTCGTTATCTAATGGACAAATCCAGTTGCTATCATCTTTATATATTTTTTTAGGAACATCTAGAAACTGCTTTTCCTGCCTTTTGTCGTTTACTTGGATTATCATTCTTTCCCCAAAACATTAATAAAAAAGCACTCAGCATAAATACTAAGTGCTTTATATTTTATAATACGGTGATTACAAGACTAATAGTCGTCATCATCGTCAAAATTGTCGAAATTGTCAAAGTTATCCAAATCATTAAAATCGAAGTCATCTTCATCTTCATCGTCAAAACGTCTTGTTGGTTTTGAATCATTAGGTTTGATACCTGATTTACCCGCTTTTTTTGCTGGATTATTTGATCCAATTTTTTTGTCTGTCTTTTTTGGCGTTTTCATTTCCAATTCTACTAGTTACGCTTGTTTTATATTGTTTGGTTTTGTGCTGATAAAATTACAAAGATTTTAAAACAGTCAAGTAATTTATTGAAAAAATAATACAAAAAAATGGAAGCTATTCCGTTGATTCTCCTATACTTTGTTCTTCAGTTAAGATGTCTTTCAATTTCGGTAAATCCGCCGTTGAATTGATCCCAAAATAGTCCATAAATAGTTTGCTTGTCGAATATAAGAGCGGCTTCCCAATAGCTTCAGATTTTCCACTGATCTGTATCAGGTCTTTTTCCAATAGTTTCTGTATGGAATAGTCGCAGCTCACTCCCCTTATTTGTTCTATTTCAAGCTTGGTTATAGGCTGCCGATAAGCTATTATAGCCAGCGTTTCAAGCGCAGCTTGACTCAATTTCTTTTTAGATCGATGGATCTGAAGTTGATTAACAATTTTATTGTACTCTTTCTTCGTTAAAAATTGATAGCCGTTATTAATATGATACAGTTGAATGGCAAATGCGCTGTCAGCGTATTTTGATTCAATAAGCTTAATTGCATTTTCTACGTCCTCGTTTGATAGCTCCAAGTCTAAGGCATCTCGAATAATTTGCTTAATGTCAAAAAATTCCACGCTCTGTTCAGAAGCAAAAATTAATGCCTCAATATGCTGTACGATGTTCTCCATGAAACGTTAACCTATTAATTAATAGTCGATGATTTGTTCTTGAATACCTGATGGGATTTCCCTGAAGTCATACTTTTGTGTACGCAATTGCGGTTCGAAGCCAGCTTCTTTGATCGCATCTTGTATCGAGCGCGACGTGAATCGATGCGGAGCGCCGGCAGCTGAAACGACATTCTCTTCGATCATAATAGATCCAAAATCATTAGCTCCGGCATGTAAACAGAGCTGCGCCACGCGTTTGCCAACGGTCAGCCAGGAGGCTTGAACGTTTTTTATGTTGGGAAGCATAATCCTGCTCAGTGCAATCATACGGATGTATTCTTCACCACTTACATTATTGGTGATTCCTCTTACTTTCTTTAATAGCGTGCCGTCGTCCTGGAAAGGCCATGGAATGAAGGCAATAAAGCCATAGGCTCCTTCCGGTTTTTCGCTTTGGACTTCTCTGATCCATACAAGGTGTTCAAAACGCTCCTCGACGGTCTCAATATGTCCAAACATCATAGTGGCTGAAGTTGGGAGATTAATTTGATGGGCGGCCCGCATTACATCTAACCACTCTTTTCCGCCACATTTGCCTTTTGAAATCAGACGTCTAACACGATCATTTAATATTTCTGCTCCGGCTCCCGGGAGCGAGTCTAAACCGGCTTCTTTTAAGGCGCGGAGAACTTCGATATGACTCATATTCTCTAATTTAGCAATATGAGCGATTTCCGGAGGCCCAAGCGAGTGCAGTTTTATGGTCGGGTATAGTTCTTTTAGCTGCTTAAACAAATTGGTGTAGAAATTCAAGCCAAGATCGGGATGGTGCCCGCCCTGTAACAGCAGCTGATCTCCACCGTATCGTATCGTTTCCTCGATTTTTCGCTTGTAGGTATCTATATCCGTAATATAGCTTTCTTCGTGCCCGGGTCGCCTGAAAAAATTACAAAATTTGCAGTTAGCAATACAAACATTGGTTGTATTTACGTTTCTGTCAATTTGCCACGTAACCTTTCCGTGAGGTACTTGTATTTTTCGAAGCTCGTTGGCTACATAACTTAGTTCAGCAGTTGAGGCGTACTGATGCAAATATATACCTTCTTCTTTCGATAAGAATTCAAAATTAAGCGCCCTTCGAAGTATTTGTGTAGTATCCATTGAAAATGCCTGATTATACATTGCAACGTTACTTCCTGTAGAGATGCATTGTAGACCTTGCAAACTTAGCTATTTTTGCGAGGATATCCAATCAAGTCGCGAGGTTTACGGTGCGTTGTTTGCAAGCTATAGGACGGCCTGTACGGTTGTCTTGAAGAACGATAGCACTACTTGTAAATAGCTGTTCATATTTGTCATAACTGTATCGAAACTAGTTGCATTTATATAAAAACTGAGACAGTTCCTATAATAAGCCTAAAGAAAAACGTATTTTTGCCGCTGACAATTTAAAACCTTGTTTAAGGTGCACAACAAAGTTGTTTAATGTAAGATTGAATTGATATGGACCTTACTTTCATGGCGCATTTGACGGAGCATTCATCTTGCATTTTGAACGCAAAAACTAATTAAATGGATAAGAGAGTAGCATTTTATACCCTTGGCTGCAAACTTAACTTCTCTGAAACTTCTTCTATCGGACGGATTTTTCAGGATGCAGGTTATCAAACTGTGCCTTTTAACGAAAGAGCGGATGTTTATGTTATCAATACCTGTTCGGTGACGGATAATGCTGATAAAAAGTGCAGAAAAGTGGTAAAAGAGGCTTTGAAATATTCTCCTCAGGCTTATATTACTATTGTGGGTTGCTATGCGCAATTAAAGCCCCGGGAAATAGCCGAAATTCCCGGAGTTGATATGGTGCTTGGCGCAGCAGAAAAGTTCAATATCATTGAGCATATTAACGACTTAACCAAACAGAAAAAGGCAATTATACATAATGCACCTATTGAGGAAACCAATGTGTTTGTTCCGGCTTTTTCGTTTGGTGATAGAACAAGAACTTTTCTTAAAGTACAAGACGGTTGCGATTATTCTTGCACATTTTGTACCATACCACTTGCACGCGGAGCCAGTAGAAGTGGAACCATTGAATCGTTGGTTAAACAAGCCAAAGATATTGCTGCATCGGGTGTAAAGGAAATTGTATTGACAGGAGTTAATATCGGTGACTTCGGTATTAGGCAAGGCCAGCGGGAAGATCGTTTTTTGGATTTGGTGAAAGCGTTGGATGCGGTCGATGGGATTGACCGTTTTCGGATTTCGTCCATTGAACCCAACTTACTGAGTAATGAAATCATCGATTTTGTAGCCTCGTCCAAGCGATTCGTGCCCCATTTTCATATGCCCTTACAATCAGGATCTAATAAGATCTTAGGGCTGATGCGTAGACGATATAAACGAGAACTCTATGCTGAAAGGGTAAAAAGAATTAAAAGTTTAATGCCGGATTGTTGTATAGGAGTAGACGTCATTGTTGGATTTCCCGGCGAAACACGGGAAGATTTTTTACAAACCTATGAATTTCTTAATGATCTAGACATTTCCTATCTACATGTCTTTACCTACTCAGAAAGGGAAAATACGATAGCTTCACAAATGGAAGGGGCAGTGCCGGGGAGTGCCAGATCGGACAGAAGCAAAATGTTACATATCCTTTCTGAAAAGAAAAGACGGGCATTTTATGTTAGTCAGTTAGGCAATGAGATGGAAGTGCTTTTCGAAAGTGACGTAAAAGAAGGATATATGCACGGCTTTTCGAAGAATTATGTTAAAGTACGGGCTAAATACGACCCTTTACTCGTAAACGAAATAAAAACCGTTCGGCTGCTGAATATAAGCAATGAAGGAGAAGTAGATGTGGAAGAAGTAGAATCTTTTGTTGAACATTAACAACAATACATGCGGCTTCCGATTCAAAATATCACCTTTATTTTGCTAGCGATTATACTGATGGGAATGTTGACAAGCTGTTTGAGCAGACGGCGAGCTACATCGTCCGTTCTAAAACGTGAAAACTATCATCGAAAGAAGGGAGATATTTTAACAGATGTTTCAGGAACTTCCGGATTTTATGTTAGCTCAGGGAACCTGCTTACTGACTATGCCGGTTTATTGGGGGTTGAAACCAGTGAACTGAAAAATGAAAAGCTTTATCGCTTTATAAACGATTGGATTGGTACTCCTTACGCTTATGGAGGAACAACAAAAAACGGTATAGATTGTTCGGGATTTGCGGCGATACTGATAAGTGAGATTTATGGTAAAAGTCTTCCGCGAAGTTCGGAGGATCAAGCAAATGCCGTTAAAAGAAAATATGAAAGGCAGCTGAAAGAAGGAGACTTGGTTTTCTTTAGTTTTGGAGGTTCGAGCATCAATCATGTAGGAGTCTATTTGCATAATGGCAGATTCGTTCATGCTTCAACCTCAAAGGGAGTTATTATAAGCAATTTAAAGGACGGTTGGTATTACAAATCTTTCAAAAGAGCAGGAGCGGTCAAATAAATGAAAGAGAAAGACGAAGAGAATTTTGGTTTTTGGACGCAATATAAGCAGTTTGCAAAAAACGAATTACTGCTATATGCGATCATGGTTATAGGAATTGTATTAGGCATCATTTTTTTTGGATAAATGGATGTTCTTGCTAATAGATATACCAGGCATGATCCCTTTCTACCAACCAATAAAGTAAATTAGGAATTCATAAAAAAAGAAGAAATGATCTTAAACCTAAAACGCCCATTGGCATTTTTTGATTTAGAAACAACAGGCGTAAACGTTGCTTCGGATAGAATTGTAGAAATTTCAATCCTTAAAGCGATGCCAGACGGAAGTGAACAGGTAAAAACCATGCGTATAAATCCGGAGATGCCCATTCCATTAAGCTCTTCACTTTTACACGGAGTATACGACGAGGACATCAAAGACGCTCCAACCTTCAAGCAAGTTGCACAAGAAATTGCTGATTTCTTGGAGGATACGGATTTGGCCGGTTATAACTCCAATAAGTTTGATATCCCTGTTCTGATGGAAGAGTTTCTAAGAGCGGGAATTAATTTTGACATTGAAAACAGAAAATTCGTCGATGTTCAGAATATCTTTCATCAAATGGAGCAGCGTACATTGAAAGCAGCTTATAAGTTTTATTGTGATAGAACTTTGGAAAATGCCCATAGTGCTGAAGCTGATGTTCGTGCTACCTATGAAGTGTTGTTAGCCCAAGTGCAGCGTTATGACGGCGTTGAATGGGAAGACAAAAGCGGCAATAAATCGATACCTGTAAAGAACGATGTAGACGCGCTTCACCGATTTACCAATTTAAATAGACCGGTTGATTTTGCGGGCCGTATCATTTACGATGAGAATGGCGTTGAGGTTTTCAGTTTTGGTAAGCATAAAGGCAAAAGCGTAGTGGAAGTGTTCAAGATAGAGCCAAGCTATTATTCCTGGATGATGCAAGGTGACTTTCCGTTATATACCAAGCGCTGTATAGAAAAAATATGGACCGATTTCCGCAATATACAACATAATAGAGGCGCTAACGTTAAACCTTCAAATGCCTCAGATGTAGCGATACAGCCGAAAACAAAGCCCTATGGGGGAAATAAACCCTATAGCGGTAATCAACATTTAGATAAGGCTAAAGAGAAGAAAAGTGGCCCTATCACAGAAGATATGCTGAAGAGTTTACAAGATAAGTTTAGGAAATAGTTAAACTGAAAAATAGTTAGGTAAGGAAGTAGTTAAGTTGGAAATAGCAACCGACTACTTAACAACTAAACTACTACTTATTTGACAACTAGAAGGGAGCTTCGTCATCCATGTCGTTCATTCTGGAGGGACGCGTAATGATTCCGCCCATATTCCCAAATTCTGACGATGGCATCATACCGGCAGAAAAAGGATTATCATCAGTCATAGTTCCTGAGTCCGCAAATGACCCGCCACCGAAATCTTCCTCTAGATCTTGGAATTTAACATATTTACCGACAAACTTCAGCGGTACAATGGTCGTTTCACCATGTCTGTTTTTAGCAATAATGACTTCCCCTACACCGGCAGTTGGTCGGCCCTCTTCATCTTCCGTCATGCCATAATACTCCGGTCGGTATAAAAACAGTACCATATCGGCGTCCTGTTCGATAGACCCAGACTCCCGTAAATCAGATAGCATAGGCCTTTTTGAGGCTCCCGGACGACTTTCAACTGCACGACTCAATTGGGAAAGGGCCAGTACCGGAATATTAAGCTCTTTCGCCACCGATTTTAGCGCACGTGATATACTACCGATTTCTTGCTCACGATTTCCACCGCCTTTCCCTTCAGCTTTTCCATGCATTAATTGCAAATAATCCACAATCACCATCTGTATATCGTATTGTGCTTTTAAACGCCTGCATTTGGCTCGAAATTCAAATACATTCAGTGCCGGCGTGTCATCAATCAGTAAAGGGGCCTCTGTTAATTTTCCGATCCGTGAGTGGAGCTGAGTCCATTCATGATCTGCTAAGGTTCCTTTTTTGAGTTTTTCCTGTTCTATTTCGGTTTCACCGGAAATAAGGCGATTGACCAACTGTACAGAGGACATCTCCAATGAAAAAACGGCGACAGGTTTATCATGCAGCACAGCCGCATTGCGTGCACAGGTTAGAACAAATGCCGTTTTACCCATAGCTGGACGGGCAGCTATAATAATCAAATCGGATGGCTGCCAACCCGAAGTAATACGATCTAATGCTGTAAAGCCTGAGGGAACTCCAGTAAGCGAATCCGTTCTGTCGCGTAACTGTTCTAAGTTATTAACCGCTTCCCGCATGATATCGTCCATCTTGCGGGTATCTCGCCTTAAATTGTTTTGAGCTATATCAAACAAACTTTTTTCTGCGGTGTCGAGCAAATCAAAAATATCCGCAGTATCTTCATAAGCATTGTTTATAATTTCGGTTGAAATTTTAATCAATTCTCGTTGTATATACTTCTGAGATATAATACGAGCATGATATTCAATGTTAGCGGCAGAGACAACTCTGTCCGTCAGCTGTGTTATATAGTAAGCTCCCCCGACCATTTCCAGTGCACCCATTTTTCGGAGTTCAGCGGTAACCGTCAATAAGTCAATTGGTGAAGATTTTTGAAATAAGTTGACGATGGCTTCGAAGATTTTCTGGTGCGCATCTTTATAGAAAGTGTCTACTTTCAGAATATCAATAACTGTTGATAGCGCATCTTTTTCAACCATAAGTGCTCCTAAAACAGCTTCCTCTAAATCCACTGCCTGAGGAGGTAGCTTACCAAGGCCACTAACCATATTCCCTAGTCGATTTTTGCGCTCGGCAAAAGTTCCTTTCTTAGCGGTATTTCTTGATGAATAATTTTCGTTTTCGGAGTTCATAGCACAAATGTACTTAATTTATAATCCCTTCTGAGCTTGAGTTTCTCACAATAGTGAATAACGAAAAATGTTAAGCATTGAATCTGTTCTCGTTAGCCTGTTAGATATTCACAAATGATGTGAATAAAATGTTAATCATTGCGTAAAGTATTTTAAAATCAATTGCTTAAAACTAATGTGAATAACTTTTTATATGTTAGTTTAGATGTGCTTAACAATTTTAGGAAAGAAAGAAACAAGAGATTTCTCATGAATCTACGGTATGAAAATTGCGGCTAAAATGAATTAAATATATCATAAAAATGAAAAAAGGATATTGAGAATATATTTGGTAACTTGCACGCCTAATTTACATAAGCATGCGTCAATTTTCAAAACCCATAAAAAGGGAAAGCAATCAAATGGTTTTTGGTATTAGAGCGGTAATTGAAGCTATTGATAGTGGAAAGGAAATCGAATCTTTATTTATACAGCGAGGATTGACCGGCGAGTTATTTAAAGAGTTGAAAGATGTTTTACGTAATAGAAATATCAGTTATCAGCAAGTTCCGATAGAGAAGCTCGATCGTATAACCCGGAAAAATCACCAGGGGGTCATCGCCGTTATCTCGCCGATTACCTATCAAAAAATAGAAGACGTTATTCCAACTATATACGAAGAAGGGAAGGTGCCATTGATATTAATATTGGATGGTATTACCGATGTCCGTAACTTTGGCGCGATAGCACGTACTGCTGCTTGTGCCGGGGTGGATGCGCTGGTAGTTCCGACTAAGGGATCGGCTGAGATTAATCCGGACGCTATTAAAACATCCGCAGGAGCTCTATATAAAATCGCCGTTTGCCGTCACGAAAGCTTAACGCAAGTAATAAAGTTCCTTCAAGAGAGCGGTTTACAAGTTGTAGCATGTACTGAAAAAACGGGAGACACTATTTATAAACCCGATTTTAAGTCACCAACAGCAATTGTAATGGGAGCAGAAGATACGGGTATATCTGACAGTATCATACGGAATGCCGACTATTTAGCCAAGATTCCCATGTTTGGCGACATTGCATCCTTAAATGTGTCTGTAAGTGCGGGTGTAATTATTTATGAAGCAATTCGGCAACGGGTTAACCAATAAGGATTAACCTGTCATTTCTTTCATTTCTTCCAGGGCCGAGGGGTCATGTTTGTGCTTAAAGAGGAATGAAAATAAGAACGCGATCACAAGCGCGTAAGCAGCGAAACAAATCCAGATCTCTTGCCACATCATCTGTCCACCCATTTCGGTAAAATAATGTTCAATCACGTAGCCACTGATTGAACTTCCGAGGATAGCGCCAAAACCGTTCGTCATCATCATGAACAAACCTTGAGCAGATGAACGGATATTAGCTCCCGTACTTGTTTCGACGAAAAGAGATCCCGATATATTGAAAAAATCAAAAGCCATTCCATACACTATGCAGGACAGAATGATCATCCAAAGTCCGCTTATCGGATCAGCATAGGCCAATAAACCAAAACGCAATACCCAAGCCAACATACTGATCAGCATAACCTGCTTGATACCAAAACGTCGTAGAAAGAAGGGAATGGCTAGAATGAAGATTGTTTCGGAAATTTGAGAAATGGATAATATGATAGTGGAATGTCTTACTACAAAAGAATCAGTATAGATTGGATTTTTACCAAAATCGGATAGATAAGCGTCTCCGTACATATTTGTCAGCTGTAATGCTCCGCCTAGAAACATGGAAAAGGTGAAAAAAAGCGCCATTTTTGGATTACGAAACAGCTTAAAGGCATTTAATCCCAAGCGCCCACTAAGAGACGCATTTTCAGATTTCGATTTTAATGGAGGGCAAGGAGGGAGGGTGAAAGAATAAATTCCCAACGTAATTGCAGCGATGGCGGAAATATAGAACTGCCCCCCTAAGGCCTTGTTGCCGGTAAGATCCGTCATCCACATAGCTGCAATAAAACCAATGGTACCCCATACACGAATAGGAGGAAAGTCCTTAATTACATTGTACTTATGTTTTTTTAACAGAATGTATGCAATTGAATTAGATAGGGCTATTGTTGGCATATAAAATAACATGGCCATCAAAATCACCCAAAAGAATGTTTGAGGATCTTGTACATGAGGTAGGTACAGAAACGTGCACCCGAATAGAATGTGCAAAATGCCATAAAGAAACTCTACATTAATCCATTTGTCGGCGATGATGCCGGTTAACGCCGGCATAAATAAAGAAGAGATTCCTAGTGTAGAAAAAATAGCCCCAAATTCACTGCCGGACCATTGTTTATGCTGAAACCAATATACGCCAACTGTAATCATCCAAGCTCCCCATACAAAGAACTGTAGAAAGCTCATGAGCGTCAATCTAAGTTTTATAGACATATTTATGTAAAGCTCAGCTTATGTTGCATTTCTTTTCGAATTATGACGACTTTCTTCGAGATATTTCATCACGTATTTTAGCCGCTTTTTCATAAGCTTCTTCTTGAAGTGCTTGTTGAAGTGCTGCTTTTAGTTCATCGTCGGTGTAGGATGCATAGGCAGTTTTCGAGCTTTCTGCCACAGTAGATTGTTCCTCTCTAGGGGTTTCCAGGTTTTCTAAAAACACAAAATCATTTCCCTCAATAACGATTCCTGCGGATGCAAGAATAAACTCATAAGTATAGATTGGGCAATCAAATCGTATGGCCAGAGCGATAGCGTCGGAGGTCCTGGCATCTATTTCGATATCTTTTTTTCCATTATTGCAAACTAACTTTGCATAAAAAATTCCGTCAACTAGATTGTAAATAATGACTTCATGAATGGAAATTCCGAATGTAGAAGCAAAAGTTTTGAACAAATCATGCGTAAGAGGTCTGCTGGGAGTAAGTTTCTCGATTTCAATGGCAATCGCTTGCGCCTCAAACCCTCCGATAATTATAGGAAGTCTTCTGCGGCCATTAACTTCACCTAATACTAAAGCATAAGCCCCGGATTGTGTCTGGCTGTAAGATAATCCTACTATTTCTAACTTGATCTTATTCATTTCTCGCAGGCAAATATGCAAAAAGCATTTCATAGCGGCGCTATTTTTTTTATAATAGCGCTTTATGAATATAAATTTTTTTCTTTATAATAAAATTCAGTCTCCTCATGTCCAAAAGAGTACGATACCTCCTTATCAAAAGAAGTAGCTAATATCGAAAATTTCAGCCATTTTTATATGATCTGACTGCTGCTGTAATTTTTGGAACGATCTCAAAGGCATCTCCTACGATACCGTAATCTGCCACTTTAAAGAAAGGAGCTTCCGGATCTTTGTTGATAACTACTATTGTTTTTGAAGAACTTATCCCTGCTAGATGCTGAATGGCGCCTGAAATTCCGATAGCGATATACAGATTGGGACTTACCGCAATGCCGGTTTGGCCGACATGTTCGGCATGGGGACGCCAGCCTGCATCCGATACGGGTTTCGAACAAGCAGTTGCAGCCCCGAGCGCTTCGGCCAATTCTTCTATGATACCCCAATTTTCCGGCCCTTTTAATCCTCTGCCTCCTGATACCACAATTTCTGCTTCGGGTAAAGAAACCTTGTCGGTGGCACGAATAATTTCTTTTACAACAGTGGCAAAATCATCGGGAGAAGGCTGGTTTTCAAATGCAACAATTTCTGCGTCCACAGGGCTCTCCCTTAATTCAAAGGCGTTTGCATTTAAGGCAATAACTTTAACAGCTGAATTCAATTCGGTGACCGCGAATGCCTTGCCTGAAAATGCAGTTTTTTTAACACGTAATATACTGCCTTCAATCGTTGGTAACTCCACCACACCATTTGCTAAACCAGCAACGAGTTTTGCTGCCAGCCGCGGGGCCAATCCCTTGCCACTGAACGAATTGGATAGCACAACAATGGACGAATTTTCTTGCCTCGCGGCTGCTTCTATAATGGATGCATAAGCTTGATTTACGAAAGATTTAAGTTTATCTGAATTAGCAGTTAATATTCTATTTGCGCCGTATTTGCTTAGTCCTTTAAGGTTTTCATCCTTTACATCGCCAATAGAAAGTGCAACTAAGGGCTGATTAATGGTGTTCGCGATGGCTTTAGCATAAGAAACCACTTCATGTGCGGATTTCTTAAAGACACCTTCTATATTCTCTACAAATACTAATACCGACATCTTTTTTCGATTTAAATTATTGTATATGGTTTTACCTCAAAGTATGGGTCTTTTTAATGCCATACTAGATTACACGTGCTTTTGTATGTAATAGTTCAATTAATTTTTCAGGTTCGGCCGCATCTATTAGCGTAACTGCTCCCCTTGGAGCAGGACTTTCATATTGCACTATTTTGGTTAGTGTTTCCACTTCAATGGCTTCAATAACCTCCAACGGTTTTGTGCGAGCAGACATGATGCCTCGCATATTCGGTATGCGCGGTTCTGCTACGCCTTCTGCAGTCCCGACAACCAAGGGTAGGGGACTGGAAATAATTTCCTTACCGCCCTCGATCTCACGTTCTACCAATGCCGTTTTCTCATGAATATCAATTTTTTTTGCGATAGAAATGGACGGAATGTTAAGAAACTCTCCTAAAAAACCAGCTACCTGTACTCCGTTGTAGTCAATAGATTCACGACCTGTCAAAATCAAATCAAATTGCTTTCCATTTGCATAGTTTGCAATCTGTTTGGCTACAAACCAGGCATCGCGTGGTGCGGCATTAACTCGCACAGCATCGTCTGCTCCTGTGGCTAGTGCTTTTCTAATGGTTGGCTCAGTGCTTACCTCGCCTATGTTTATTACCGTAACAGTCCCTTTACCTCCTTCTGCTAATTCGATCGCTCTGGCGAGCGCTATTTCGTCATAGGGATTGATGATAAATTGAATACCTGTATTGTTGAAAGAAGTTTTATCTTCAGAAAATGTGATTTTTGACGTAGTGTCCGGAACATGACTGATACACACGAGTATTTTCATAATTGCTGCATTTAAATAATAAATTGATTCCCCGCTTGAACCAATGATAGAGGAAGTTATCTTCTGTCTTTGTGAAAAGAACCGTACTTTTTTATCTTTGGCTTCTAAAGTTCTAAAGATAGGAAAAATCACATAATAATTAAATTTTAACCGCTGAATCTATGAGCAATGACCGTTTGGAGCAACTTTTTAAATTTCTAGAGGCAAGTCCTGATGAACCTTTTATTTTATATGCAATTGCTACAGAGTACGTTAAAAGGGAGAATTCGACTAAAGCCTTACGTTATTTTCAGGAACTTGTAGATAAGCGGCCGGATTATGTCGGTACTTATTACCATTTTGGTAAACTATATGAGTCATTGGGAAGGGAAAATGATGCGATAGCCACCTATCAAAGAGGTATGGACGTAGCGAAGCAAGCGAATGATATGCATGCTTTCTCCGAACTTCAAGCGGTTTATAATAACATCCTAGGAATAGAGCCGGACGAAGAGGACTGGTAAATAAGTAACAAAACAAATATAGCGGCGAAGTGCGGCCGCTAATTCCCAATTTTATTTTATTTTTACGCCCCTAAAGAAAGTTGATTTTGGCAAAGACAGCAAAGAAAGAAACTCCATTAATGCAGCAATACAATAGTATCAAAGCAAAATATCCCGGTGCTTTGTTATTATTTAGAGTCGGTGACTTTTATGAAACCTTTGGTTCCGATGCCGTTAAAGCAGCGGAAATATTGGGCATCGTTTTAACTAAGCGTGGTAATGGCAGTGCTTCTGAAACCGAATTGGCCGGATTTCCTCATCACTCATTAGAAACTTATCTGCCGAAACTGGTGAGGGCGGGACAGCGAGTTGCAATCTGCGATCAACTGGAAGATCCTAAATCTGTAAAAACGATTGTAAAAAGGGGAGTGACAGAATTGGTAACTCCGGGTGTATCTTACAATGATAATATCATTCAACAAAAGGCTAATAATTATTTAGCTTCCTTGTATCTTGATAAGAATGCAATAGGTGTTTCCTTTTTAGACATTTCAACAGGTGAGTTTTTAGTTGCGCAAGGAAGTGGTGACTATATTGATAAATTGTTGCAAGGGTTTAAGCCAAGTGAAATTATCCTGCCGAAACGTTCTTATAGCGATTTTGTAGATCAGTTCAGCGATCGATTTTACACTTATACATTAGATGAATGGCCCTATAGCGGCGATTATGCGAAAGAAACGCTTCTGAAGCACTTCGAAGTTAATTCCCTAAAGGGATTTGGAATTGACCGTATGCATCTTGCTATTGTAGCGGCGGGGGTTGCTTTGCACTATTTGAACGAAGCGGAACATCGGAACTTACAGCATATCTCTAACATTGCACGGATTGAGGAAGATCGTTACATGTGGTTGGATCGATTTACCGTCCGTAATTTAGAATTGATCGGTTCAGCTAATGAAAATGCCATTACATTAGCCGACGTATTGGACAGTACTTCATCTCCAATGGGCGCCCGGTTGTTGAAACGTTGGATGGTTATGCCTTTAAAAGACAAACGACCAATTACGGAGCGATTAGAGGTTGTGGAGTACCTTTTAAAACGAGCCGATCTACGGGAACAACTGACGCAAGAGATTAAACAGATCGGTGATTTGGAGCGATTGATAAGTAAAATCGGACTGCAAAAAGCAAATCCGAGGGAACTGGTTCAGTTAAAAAGAGCTTTGCAAGCTATCGGACGACTTAAAGAGCTGACGGCTACTGCGGACGCTCAGGCCTTAAATGTGATTGCAGAGCAATTAAACCCCTGTAAAATAATTTGCGATCGGATAGAAAAGGAGTTGAAATCGGAGCCTCCTGTGTTATTGATTAAAGGGAATGTAATTGCTGATGGAGTGGATGCAGAGCTTGATCGCTTACGTAAGGTTGCATTCGGAGGAAAAGATTATTTACTTGAAATTCAGAAGCGCGAGTCGGAAATTACCGGTATCCCGTCTTTAAAGATTTCTTTTAATAATGTGTTTGGGTACTATCTTGAGGTGACCAATGCCCATAAAGACAAGGTACCCGCTGATTGGGTAAGAAAGCAAACCCTGGTGAATGCAGAACGTTATATTACCAATGAGTTAAAAGAATATGAAGAACAGATTCTTGGAGCGGAAGATAAGATACAAGTCATAGAAAATCGTTTATATAACGAACTTCTCGCTTCGCTGCTTGACTATATAAAGCCCGTTCAACTGAATGCCAATTTAATTTCTCAACTGGACGTACTGTTGAACTTTGCAACAATTGCTCATAAGAACCATTATGTGAAGCCTATCATCAACGATGGTAAACTCATTGATATCAAGGGCGGGCGTCATCCGGTGATCGAAAAAAATTTGCCGATTGGTGAAGAATATATTACCAATGACGTGTTTTTAGATAGTGACAGTCAACAAATCATTATCATAACAGGACCCAACATGGCGGGTAAATCTGCTCTATTACGACAAACAGGCTTAATTGTACTAATGGCACAGATGGGATGTTTCGTTCCGGCAAAACATGCCGAAATTGGTTTGGTAGATAAGATTTTTACTCGGGTTGGAGCCTCTGATAATCTGTCATCAGGTGAATCCACATTTATGGTCGAAATGAATGAAACGGCCAGCATTCTTAATAATTTATCCGATAGAAGCCTTATTTTACTAGATGAGATTGGCCGTGGAACAAGTACTTATGATGGGATATCAATCGCTTGGGCCATTGCCGAATACTTGCATAACCACCCTTCTGCCAAGGCAAAAACTTTGTTTGCGACGCACTATCATGAGCTGAATGAACTGACAAATACTTTTAATCGGATAAAGAACTTCAACGTTTCGGTAAAAGAAGTAAATAATAAAATTATTTTTCTTCGTAAACTCGTTCCCGGTGGTAGCGAACATAGTTTCGGAATCCATGTTGCTAAGATGGCGGGCATGCCTGCCAAGCTTGTTGTGAGGGCTAACGAAATACTAAAAAGGCTTGAACAGGAACGAACAGGTGGCGAACATATTAAGGATAGCATGAAGAAGATACAGAAGCAGGCTTACCAGCTGCAAATGTTTTCAATTGACGACCCGATTTTAGTCAAAATCCGTGATATGTTAAATAACTTGGATGTCAATGCATTAACTCCTGTTGAGGCCTTAATGAAACTCGATGAAATTCAGCGTCTATTGAAAAATTAATCGCGGAGCGACAATCGGACAAGATATTGGTCGTTTTCATCTTCGTATAGTATTTGAACCACCCAGCCATCTTGCCGGGCAATTTTGATGAGCGTATCTTGGTCGATATACAACCATCCAAATGAAGCGCCTCTTTGGCCTTTATATTCATATTGAAATTTCACCTCTCCATAATAAGCCCCAGCGGCTGGGATATGGCCCTCGTACAAGTAAGCAATGTCAGATGAGTCGAATAATAATTGGCCGCCTTTCTTTAAAATCTGTTTACAATGAATAAGAAGTTGTTTTAAGCCATGTATGGTTTCCACCAGACCGATGCCATTCATTAGAAAAAGTATCGTATCGAATTTTTTCTTTCTATAATGGAAAATATTAGCGTTCACCACCTGTTTTACTCCCCGATCCTTCATGATTTCGCATGCAGTCTTCGAAATCTCCAAGGCGGTGACCTCAAAACCTCTATTTTGTAAGTAGAGACAATGGCTGCCGGCTCCGGCTCCTACATCTAATACAACACCATCGCACAATGAAAGTGCGATGAATTCCAGCTCAGGAAACTCCTCTTCTTCTCTAAAGAATAGATCTACCGGCATTTCCTCATCTTCACCGTAATTATTATGTAATATCAATGGTGCAGTTTTTCCTGTTTTATAAAAGTCAAACAGGGCAGCTCCGTAAACATCTTGATTCATTATAATAAACTTAGGACCTAGTTAGTCATTGATGCCAAGGATAGTTTTGCTCAATTCAATCATATCTGGGTCTCCCGTATATTTGCCTTTTACGTCGGAAAGCTTTACTACCGGTGTCCAGTATGCTTCTTCCGGGTACGCTTCGGTCATTTTAACAACAATATTCATGGGCGTTAGCCCTACATCATTTGTGAAATTTGTACCTATACCAAAAGATATTCCGATTTTTCCCTGGCAATGTTTAGCAATTCGTTCGACCTTTTCATAGTTAAGTCCATCAGAAAAAATGATGGTTTTGGATATGGGATTTATCCCTTTACTTTTATAGTGTGCGATAGTTTTGTCGGCAAAATCAAGGGGATCGCCACTATCATGTCTTACACCATCAAAAAGCTTAGTGAACATTTTATCAAACTGAGAAAAAAATACATCGGTGGTATAAGTATCTGAAAGCGCTATTCCTAAATCACCTCTATACACATTAACCCAATGCTCTAACCCTAAGCCATTAGCCATCTTAAAGCCATATTTAGCTGCATGGAACATAAACCACTCATGTGCATGCGTACCTATTGGTTTGGTTTGGTTAAGCATAGCCATATGCACATTGCTGGTTCCGATGAAGCTGGTATTACCGTATTGTTTTAAAGTTTGTACAACTAAACGATGTGTATGATAAGCATGACGCCTACGCGTGCCGAATTCGGCAATGGTTACCCCCAACTTATTGTATTGTTCAATCTTATTTTTTGCTGTTGTAATAATTTGCTCATCTTGATCGCCTTGAAGGTGGTTAAGTTTATAGTAGAGCTCGGATATCAGCGACATGATAGGCACTTCCCATAAGATGGTTCGATACCAATACCCGGTAATTTTAACCAACAGATTGGGACCTTCCTGCGATATTATTACTTCATCAGGGTCATAACGATAGCCTTGTAAAAAGTCGAGGTAGGTGGGGTCGAGGTAAGGACAGGTATCTCTTAGGTATTTTTTCTCCTCGCGAGTTAAGTGTAGACCTGCCATGCTGTTAACGGAGGCTCTAAGTGCATCTGCAAAGCCGGAAGGGAAGTGGTGATTTCCACGATTGATGAATTCGTACTTTGCCTTAGCTTTTGGAAATAATTTAAACACGGCATGTTGCATAGTGAATTTGTAAAAATCATTATCCAACACAGAGTTTAACGTGATGTGAGAAGGTGTCATTTTATATGCTAAGCCATACGGCCAATGGTTTAAATCAAACGAGTTTATCTAAAATCGGGAATAGTCATTAATCGGTAAAATTAGGTAAATCCGTTGATCAATGGCTATTCATCCAAAGTAACTAGAGGCCGACTGCTTTAAGCCATGCTTGAGCCATTAGAGCCGCACCTGCCAAGCTGGGATGTACACCGTCGCCCGTCCAGTAATTTGCTGGAGCCTGTTTGATCGCTTCATCAAATACTTGTTGATAGGGAATAAAAACAGCATTGAATTCATTGGCGATTTCCTTTGCCGCCATTCTATATTCATTGAATTTAGGATACCATTCATCTGTTACTGCCCGAACATCCTTTACAGCAAAAGGTTCGCCTATGATCAGTTGCACTTCAGGTAATTCTTTTTTTGTTCGCACTAATAAACTTTTTAAATCTTTTTTGTAGGTGTCAATTGTTCCTTGATAGGGATTTTCTTTAGCAAGGGTGTGCCAATAATCGTTTACTCCTATTAAAATACTCAATACGTTCGGTTTTAACCTTAAGCAATCATCGTCCCATCGATCTGCTAATTGATAAACTTTGTTGCCACTAATGCCTTTATTAAAAATCTGAAGATTAAGCGAAGCTCTTTTTAACAATAGCTGTGAGGCAGCAACAAAGGAATAGCCGTTTCCAAGCGTTGCAGGATCATTGGCTTGCTCCTTCTTTTTGTCTCTACCGGCATCTGTTATGGAATCTCCTTGAAACAAAATGACATCATTTACGTTTAAGTTAATCGATGTTCCCTTTATACCGGCAGCAGCGACGATTTTAGGAAAGCTTAGTGCTACGGAGGTGCCAAGAGCCAAATTTTGAATAAATTTCCTTCTATTGGTCATAGATTTAAATTTAGTTAAGTAATGGTTAAAAAGTAAAAAAAATGTAACAGTTGAATTCAAAAGATATCAAACGAATGTTTAAAAGTAAGTCTTTTAGAATTAACACGAAGGAACAAAGATTAAAAAATTCACGAAAATATCATAAAAGGAAAAAAGACAAAAGAGGATTAACTTTTATGTTACTAAATCAGGAATTTATTCAATAAAAAACTACTTTTGCAAAAAAAGGCACTTGGCATCCTTTGTGCCCATAGCTGATAAATAGAACTAATGATTTCTAAGAAAATAGACCAAAAGCTTATTCAGCTGGGTAATGTACATCACTTTATCATGCGATTCTTCAAAGAGTTAGTTATGCCACCTTATGAATTTAAGGAGATCATAAATCAATGTTATGAAGTTGGTGTAAAATCTTTACCACTGATCTCTTTGACTGGTTTTATTACCGGTATTGTATTTACAAATCAATCGAGACCATCTTTAGAAGACTTCGGTGCGACGGCCATGCTACCGTCACTGATCGCTATTGCCATTGTACGTGCATTGGCGCCTTTGGTAACGGCCTTAATCGCTGCAGGGAAAGTAGGATCTAACATTGGCGCAGAGCTGGGGTCCATGAAGGTGACAGAACAAATCGATGCGATGGAAGTTTCGGGAACTAATCCATTTAAATTCCTAGTCGTGAGTAGGGTGCTGGCTACCACTATTATGATTCCTATTTTAAGCTGCTATACAGGGTTTGTTGGTCTTATGGGATCCTTTCTGAATGTCTATCAGCATGAATCCGTTAGCTTTATAAGCTTCTTCGATCAAGTGTTTGAAACGGTAACTTTCCTGGATATTTTTCAGGCAATTATAAAAGCTGCTTTTTTTGGTTTTACTATTGGCATTGTCGGTTGTTACCAAGGGTATAACTCTTCCAAGGGAACAGAAGGTGTAGGGAAAGCAGCCAACGCAGCGGTAGTCGCTTCCATGTTTCTCATTTTTATTGAGGAGCAATTAGTTGTAATGATTGTTCAAAGTATACGTGGATAAGAATGGAAAAGCAGCTATCTCATATTAATTACCAGAATCCCGTAATCAATATCTCAGGACTTCGTAAATCGTTCGGAGATCTACATGTGTTGCGAGGTGTAGACTTACAGTTGTTTGAAGGGGAGAATCTGGTGGTTTTAGGGCGGTCAGGTACCGGCAAATCAGTATTGATAAAAATTGTATCGGGCTTGCTTTCGGCAGATGAAGGAACAGTCAATGTTTTAGGACAAGAAGTAGGAGATCTCGATGAAAAAGAACTAATGGCTTTGCGGTTACGAATCGGTTTTTCTTTTCAAAACAGCGCGCTGTACGATAGCATGACCGTGCGTGAGAACCTTGAATTTCCTCTTGTTAGAAATAAACGTTCGTTAACGAGAGCGGAGATTGATAGAGAGGTACGTGAAGTGCTGGACTCCGTTGGTTTATTGCAGGCGTTGAATCAAATGCCGTCCGAATTATCAGGCGGGCAGCGCAAGCGAATAGGTATAGCTCGGACCTTAATCTTGCGACCGGATATTATGTTGTATGATGAACCGACAGCTGGTTTAGATCCGATAACCTGTACAGAGATCAATAATCTGATCAACGAAGTACAACAGATATATAAAACATCGTCCATTATTATTACACACGATCTTACCTGTGCAAAAGAGGTTGGTGATCGTATTGTTATGTTATTGGACGGAAAGTTTGAACGACAAGGCCGATTCAATGATATTTTTGATTCGGATGACGCACGTGTCAAAGCATTTTATGATTATAATTTTATTGCATAGTATATGGCTAATAATTCAGATAGTAAAAAGTCGGTTATTGTAGGTTTGTTTACCTTATTAGGGATTATATTTTTTGTTACGGCAATCTTCGTTCTTGGCGGAAATCAAAAGCGTTTTACAAAAACTATTGGGCTTAGAACAATATTAACTAACGCCGGAGGATTAAAAGCAGGGAACAACGTCTATTTCTCCGGTGTCAAAATCGGAACCATCAAGAATATCAAGTTAATTGAGAACTCGCATGTAGAGATTGATTTCAATATCGAGCAAAAATCACAGGATTATATCCGTAAAGACGCAGAAGTTCGTGTAAGTTCTGAAGGTTTTATCGGGAATAAGATTATTGTTATACAAGGGGGGAGTCCGAACGTTGCGGTAGTTGAAGAAGGTGATCTACTGCAATCGGTAAAAAGTATTGACACAGAAGAAATGATGGCTACTTTACAGGTGAACAATCAAAATCTGGTTGCCATTACCAGCGATGTAAAGAAGTTAAGCGAAAAAATAGCTAACGGGGAAGGAACAATTGGTGCTATCCTCACGGATTCAACCATGGCTCTTCAGGTAAGGGCGATCATGGCGAGTCTGACACAGACCGCTGCGAATACAGCTAAAGTATCTAGTGCTTTAAATGCTTTTACTACCAAATTGAATACGGAAGGTTCTTTAGCTAATGAGATTTTAACGGATACCAGTGTTTACCAAAGCCTACGCAGCTCAGCCGCGCAGTTACAAGGAGTTACGCAGAGTGCAGCAGCTTTGACCGCAAATCTTACCAAGGCAAGCGAAAAGATGAACAGTAAAGATAACACGTTAGGAGCGCTTTTAAATGATCAGGAAATGGCGGTTACCATGAAGCAGACCATGTGTAATTTGGAGGAAAGTACTGATAAGTTAAATCAAAACATGGAAGCACTTCAACATAATTTCTTGTTCAGAGGCTTCTTCAAAAAGCAAGCAAAGGAAAGAGAAAAAGAGGCAAAGGCCGCGCTGGAGAAAACGAATTAATCTACGGTATAGTTTACGCCGTTACGTGCGTTATTTAAATTTGTTTTCACCTTTTACCTCGGTTTTAAAGCTGTTAAATCGAGGTTTTACTATTTTTATACTCTGCTTGGACAACGCGATACTCGCATTGAGTTCAAAACCGATTAGCAAGATAAGCGAATTTAGGTATAACCAGATCATGATGACGATCAGCGTCCCTATTGAACCGTAGAGTTTATTATACGTGTTAAAGTTATTGATGTAGAAGGCAAAGCCCCAAAATGTAAGAGCGGCTAAGACAGTAGCTAAAGTAGCTCCGGGGCTAAAAAAGCTCCACTTTCTTGAGGAAGAGGGGCCATATTTGTAAAGAATACTGAGTGTGAAAAAGTAGATGCCCAATAATATAATCCAGCGTGTAATTCCGATAAGCCAAGTCCAAAAACCACCGGTAATTTCAATGGTGTTTTTTAAATGGTTGATAATAAAGGATGCCAGCGTAACGATACCCATCCCTATAGTCAATGCCATAATAATCATAATGGCCAATGCGAGTGCAACCAGTCGCTGTTTTACGAAGCTCCTACTTTCCAATACCAAGGAAGACTTATTGAAAGCTCGCATCAAGCTATGAATACCATTAGTGGCAAAAATCATAGCCATAAGGAAACCAAATGAGAGCAATCCGCTATTTTGATTAGTAACGATATCCAGTAAAGTAGATTCAATTGTTTTGTATGCATTTTCAGGTAAAATCATCTGCATAAATTCTAATAATTGCTCCTGAAAATCGTCGATGAATACCTTGATATAAGGAATAAGTGTAAACAGAAAAATGATACCCGGAAAAATGGCCAGCATAAAAGAGTAGGCCAGGGAGGAAGCTTTGTTTAGAAGTGATTCCCTGGCAATTTCCTGAAAAAAGAAAAGGCCTACTGTATAAAGAGGTAATTTGCCAAAACCAGGGAGCACGACGACCTTCGTCCACTCAATAAAAAGATAGTAGGGCTTTAGGTTTAGCAATTTTCGGTGTAACCAACTCATTTACCCTCCTCGAAATGTGGCGCTAATCGATTCTGAAAGTCTTGCGGAGGCAGGCACGGTTTATTCTTATCCATATCAATAAACACAAGTGTCGTGGCTCCTGTGTTGATTAACTCCATGCTTTCATTAAAAAGCTCATAGTCGAATTTAATCCGTAAAGACGGTTTACTTCGAATAGACACTTTTATAGTTAGCAATTCGTCGTATGTTGCCGGTTTAATATATTTACATGTTAAATCTAAAACAGGCATCATAACCCTTCTCGCTTCCATTTCTTTGTAGGAAGTGCCTAAGCTACGAAGCATTTCTACCCGCGCTACTTCATAGTATTCGGCATAATTGCCATAGTAGACGTAGCCCATTTGATCGGTTTCACCATATCTCACTCTTACTTGGGTTTCGAAGGTTAACATGTTTATCTTTTGATGTTTCGTTCGTTTAAAGCTTGTTGAAATTTCCTTGCATTAATCAAATGCTCGGCCTGATTAGTTGAAAAATTGTGATAACCCGAAAAATCTTCTTTTGCACACATGTAAATGTAATTGTGCTTTTGATAATTAAGAACTGCATCAATTGAGGCAATACTTGGCATCATTATCGGCCCGGGCGGCAAACCTTTATAAATGTAAGTGTTATAAGGAGAGTCTGTGCGTAAATGTCTATTTAGTACCCTCCGAATAGTAAAATCATTTGTAGCAAAAATCACCGTGGGATCAGCTTGGAGTAATATGCCTTTTTGTAATCTGTTCAAATATAAGCCTGCTATTTTAGGCATTTCGTCCGTATGTAACGCCTCGCCTTTTACAATGGATGCCAATATACTGACTTGGATGGGGGTTAAGTTAATAGACTCAGCTTTTTTCCTGCGTTCCTCAGTCCAAAAGTTATTATACTCCTTATTCATTCTGTCAAAAAAGTCATTGGCCGAGATATTCCAATACATTTCGTATGTATTTGGAATAAACATCGTGAAGAAGTTATCGGTATTGAATCCGTACTTAGCGGCTAGTGTGTCGCTGTCCAACAAGGTGATAAGGATAGAGGAATCGGGCTCTATTTGGGTGCCGATGTAGCCGGCAAACTGATCTTTTAATCGAATGTTTTGAAAACGTAATTTTACAGGTTCTTGGAATCCACCACCCAGCATATTAATTAGCGATCGGTTGTTCATGCCTCCTTTTAACTTGTATTTTCCCGGTTTGATGCGAGATGGATATTCCATTTTCTCTGCAGCCCACCGGAAACTGGCGGTATCCACCAAGATGTTTTTCTCTCCCAGCTCTTCCATTAAATTATCGAAGGAAGCCCCGGTTCTAACATATAGATATTCTTCTGATTCCGTTACATTAGGTGCAAAATATCTCTTATAGTAAGTATATGCAATAACACTACCTGCCAACAAAGCAATTAGTATGATGACGCTAATAATCCTTTTGCCTATTGACCTTTTCTTTGGTGTAGGAACTGTCTCCATGCTGCGATATTTAACAATTGTAAAGATTTAATTGCTCAAAGCTAAGTTTACGGGTGTGCCAATGCTCACTTTTTTCATGTTAGAAGTATCTGCTTCCGGTGTTTGGCTAACGACGCGCGCGCTAGCACTGTCTACAACGGGCCCCATATATTTTACAGTTCCTAACGTTAACGATGCCCCTTTTAGCGAGAATATAGCTTCATCAAGGGTGTATCCAACCAGATTAGGCACGGCTACTTCGCTATCACCCATTCCGTTCCCAAGAACCAAGTCAATTTTGCTACCCTTTGGAATTGGTTGACCGGCATTTATTTTTTGTCCTGCATATTTAACATCTAATACGCGATCACGAGCTATATCCGGTATATAAATAGTATCTCCCAATTTTAAGCCGTAATTATTCAACGTAGAAATGGCTTCCAGGAGTGCCATTTCTGTCAAATTAGGTAACTGGACCTCGGGAGCGTTTTTTGTAATAATTGTTAAATAAAGTGTCCGGTTTAATTTAACTTTCGTCCCTGGGTCTGGATCCTGTTCTATTACTAATCCTGGTTGCTTGTCTGCTTGGTAAACAGAATCAACTTGATATCGGAAGCCTTGGGCTTCCAGCTTTTCTATAGCATTTTCTATGCTTATCCCTTTTAGCGCTGGAACTTCTATTGATTCTCCGTGACGTGTATAAAACCTTAAGCTGTAAAAAAGTAAAAGAAGGAAAATCACACCGGATATAATGGCGATGATTAGATTCTTTCTGAATGTTTGGGTTCTTAAGTACTGAAAAAGTTTGTTCATCTAAGATGTCCTCGTTGAATTTTTAGCCTAATTCTAATACGTAAAAAGTATGCCAATTCTTGTAAGACGATGAATAAAGATAACAATATTCAATTATCTTTGCTGGTAATACTTTACTGATATATGAGCGCAAAAATAGCATTAATTACCGGTGGATTTACGGGTGAGATAGAAATTTCCTTAAAAAGTGCCGCTTTCGTTGAGCAGAAGCTGCAGACGAGTCGATTTGATGTTTATAAAATAATATTAACTCCTGAAAGCTGGTACCATGTAGATGATGCGGGGATTAAACATGAAGTAAACCGAAATGATTTTACCTTATCCCTTAAAGACGGCCTCGTTAAGTTTGACCTGGCATTTATTATGATCCATGGGTCACCTGGTGAAGATGGAAGGTTACAAGGTTATTTGGATATGATCGGACTAAAGTATACTTCTTGTGATACACTAACGTCGGCTTTGACAATGAATAAAGCTTATACTAAGTCTTTATTGCAGGGAATTGACGGTTTATATTTAGCTCCATCAGTTTGCCTTTCCCCTGCCACGAGAGCGGTTAGTGAAATAAATGTTAAGAATGAGCTGAAGCTGCCCTATTTCGTAAAGCCAAATGGAGGAGGAAGTAGCATCGGTATGACGAAAGTAAAGCAACTTGACGAACTTTCGTCAGCTATTGATCGGGCATTGGGTACCGAGAATGCGGGGAAGCAGGTTCTAGTAGAAGAATTTGTTTCCGGGAGGGAGTTTTCTGTAGGTATTTATAATAGTAAAGCAGGGTTAAAAGTACTACCGGCAACAGAAGTCATCACTACACGGGAGTTCTTTGATTTTGAAGCTAAATACATCCCTGGGCTTACAAACGAAATTACACCGGCTGATTTAACGAATGAGCAGCAAGGTCGGGTAGAGCAATTGGTGAAGGAAGTTTATATTAGATTAAACTGTAAAGGATTGGTTCGCATTGATTTTTTTCTTGAAAGAGAAACCGATAAGTTTTATTTCATTGAAATCAACACGATTCCAGGGCAAACCGAAACAAGTTTTATACCACAGCAAGTTAGGGCTGCAGGTCTTCAGGAAACCGATTTTTATACAGAACTGATCGAACAGGCTTTGGTAGAATAGATGGAAAAACAACAATTGGCTAATTATTAATTAGCCAATTTCAAGATAGCTAAATCGAATATTTCTCCAGCATTTCCTCCGTTATGAAGGCTGATTTCCCTGATTTGAGATCAATCAGCGCATAATCGAACCAGCCATCGCAGGAAACTTTTCCTGAATCTTTAAATTTTATAGCAAAAGTTACCACACATCCTTTGTCTTTCATTTCATCTACACCTGTTTCAACAATGAAGTATTGCCCTAATTTTAGCGGACGTTTGTAGTTAACATGAGCCGTACGCACTACCCACCCAAAGCCTTGTTCCATAAACTCTTCCATGGTCATACCATAAAATAGTTCCATTTGCTCATACCTCGCCGCTAATACATAGTCAAAATACTTGCTGTTATGCACATGCTGAAACATGTCTATATCATCGGGCCGCACTTTAAATTCGCTCTCAAAGCGAGCATAGTTATTAATCATTCCCGCTAATATAGCGAAAATTTTGGCTTAATCAAGCATTTCTCAGTCTTAAGGGACAATTTAGGTAGAACTGTGCAGTAAATGATTTCTAATTATTTACTGCTTTATTTGGAAAGCAGGCGTATTTGTACTACCTTTGCAGCCAATTAATTTTTTTATTAACGCTTTAATATTATTCAGGTAATGTATTTAAGTAAAGAGTACAAAGAAGGGATTTTCGCAGAATTTGCAGGAAATGCTAAGAACACGGGTTCTACCGAAGGACAGGTAGCATTATTTACTAAACGTATTGCTCATTTAACTGAACATTTGAAAAAGAATCGTAAAGATTTTTCCACTCAGTTAGCTTTGCAGAAGTTGGTAGGTAAACGTCGTTCCTTATTGTCTTATTTGTATAAGAAAGATATCGAAAGATACCGTGCAATTATCAAAGCTTTGGAACTGAGAGATATTATAAAATAACTTTTGGTAAAAAGAACGAGGAAGCCATTACGTGTAACGTAATGGCTTCTTTGTTTAAACAGATTGTGGATACACTTGCTAATGTGTTCATTTTAACCGATCGGAATCTTATTCTTCACGCAGAGACGTCACCGGTTTAGCGCTAGCTGCTTGAATTACCTGAATGGAAATGGTAAGCAATGCAATTATAAGCACAGCCATTCCTGCTATAAAAAACATCCACCACCGGAGTTGAATGCTATAGGCAAAATTATTTAACCATTTGTTCATCCATATATATCCTAGGGGTATCGAAATAAAAAGGGAGATAACGACCAACTTCAAAAAATCTTTGGAAAGTAATCCAACGATACCACTTATAGTAGCTCCCATAATTCTTCTTATACCTATCTCCTTGATACGTTGTTCAATTGAGAATGTTACCAAGCCTAATAGCCCCAAACAAGAAATTACAATAGCCAATATCGCGAAAATAATAGCAAGTCTCGACGTGGTTAATTCACTTTTATACATGTTTTCATACTCTTGGTCGGCAAATTGATACATAAAGGGAAAGTTTGGATTTAATTCATTATATACTTTTTCCAGATTCGCCAAGGCGGTCGTTAACTGATTAGGTTTGGTGCGAACAATAATAAAACCAAAATACTCATATTCCTTTACGTCTAAGATTAGGGGTTTTATTGGGTCGTGAAGAGACTCCGTATGGAAATCCTTTAAAACACCAATGATATGTCCTCTTTTGTTCCAGGCCGATACCCATTTACCCAAAGGATCTTTATATCCCATTTGCCTTACGGCTTCTTCGTTTACCAAAAAAGCATCAGCAGAATCCGTTTGTATGTTTCTTGAAAAATTCCTTCCTTCTGTAATCGTTAACTTCATTAAGTTGACAAAGTCAAAACCGACAGAAGCTGGCTTGAACGCTACGGAAGCATTGTCGGGCTTCCCTTGCCAATCAATGGGTGTAGTGGTTTCGAAGCTCATTTCATGAGGTGCTTCTGAACTCCGATCAATCATACTAATACCAGGTAAATTTGATGCTTTCTGTTTAAATAATTAATATTTATCAAATTTAGAAAGCTCGCCTTCGATGCGAACATAGAGCAAATTTTCGCGATCATAACCTAAATTGTTATTTTTAATGAAAGATACTTGATTGGAAATAACAACTGTAGCGATAATCAGTAAAGAGGAGAGGCTGAATTGAAATATAGTGGTAGTCTTTCTAAACAGAATGGCTTTTTTTCCTGAACAGTTAATGCCTTTTACGATCTGAATAGGCTTAAGTGAAGATAAGTATAAGGCAGGGTACATGCCTGCAATGATACCTGTTATAAGAACTAGGCTGATGATTTCAATCCAAAAAGAAAGTTGAAAAAATGGGTAATCCATTTCTTTACCTGTCAACCCATTAAAGGTTGGTAATAAAATTAACAAAAGTATAGCGGACAATATTGTTGCCAAAGCACAACACAGGATGGATTCCCCAAAAAATTGACCTATCAGACTCGTCCGATTCGAACCAACTACTTTTCGAAGCCCTACCTCCTTTGCTCTCTTTACTGATCTGGCGGTAGCTAAATTCATAAAATTGATACACGCCAAAAGGAGAATAAAGATGGCTGCCCCTTTAAATAGTCGTATATATTCTATACGTCCACCGGTTGGTTCACCTTCAACAAAATGATTGAACAGGTATTGGTCGCCAAATCGTTGTAGACCCAGCTTGGTTTGAATACCTATTCGTTTTTCCAATTTCGTATCGAGCAGTAGCGATAATTTTTTCTCAGCCTGTTTTATATTAGTATCTTTTTTAAATTGAACATAGGTAAAAATATTATTGGAAGCCCATTCCAGTAAGCGCTTTTGCGCATCCCAATTAAAGACGTAATCGAACTGAAGCGAGCTTTCTTTCGGAATATTTTCGAATACCGCCGTCACAATAAAATTGTACTTATTTTCATAACGTAAACTTTTTCCCATTGCTTCCCGTGGACTTCCAAAAAAGATTTCTGCCATTTTTCGAGAAATGGCAACACCATATAAGTTGTCCAACGCAGTTTCAGCCCCGCCTTCAATTAATGGAAAGCTAAACATTTTAAAGAAATCCTTGCTTGCTCGTGAACCGGCTAATTTCACTTTCTTTTCCCCTAGCTGAAAAGTTTCCAGGTGCCCCCATGGTAATTCATAGGCTGCGATATAAAATGAAAGATGCTCTATTTCAGGAATTTGCTCTTTTGCATCTTCCAGTAACAAAGTAACTTCTGTGCCATTACCGCGAAATGGGCTGGCATAGGTGGCTTCTTTTTTTCCGTCAGCGGTTGAAGTTATGTAGGTAGTGTAAAGTTTGCTTTGCTGTTCGTGAAAATTGTCTTTGCCCTGTTCATCCGATAGCCATAGCGAAATGAGTAGGTAACAAGTAATGCCCAAAGAAAGGCTCAAAATGTTGATGGCGCTCTGCACTTTGTGTTTGATGATATTTCGCCAAGCGGTTTTAAAATAACTTCTAATCATATTACGCATAAATTGGTATCTTTCAATAACTTTGTCTTATGAAGGCCAATTTATTAAGATTAAAATTGGACGAATGAACCAAGATCGATTCAAGTTCGTTCAACCTTGTTCAAATACGACCATTTTTCATAAATGATAGAAAATAAAGATAGATATAGGCTGGCTTGTTTACGTTTGATCGAAAAGAAAGTCGGTTGGGGTGATGGCTCACATTGGTCTAACGCTGATTTCGAAAAACTGAGCAATCTAATCTACGAGAAAACAAATGTATTATTAAGCGCAAGTACCCTAAAACGCGTTTGGGGAAGGGTCCGTTATGACGGAAAGCCGGCAATATCGACGTTAGATGCACTTGTGAATTTTATTGATTATGAAAATTGGCGAGCCTTTGTGGTACAATATGATGAACAAACAAAGCAGGAGACACCAACATCACCGCCTAAAGAAAGGAATGCCTCAAAGTTCAGAACAAGGCTGATATTTTCGTCGTTAATGGTATTAGTTGGTTTATTTGTGATTTTTTCGTTTTTGAACAGAAAAGAAGAAAAGGCAAAAACCAGTCATTTTACATTATCTGAAAAAGATTTTTCCTTTAGTAGCAAACCACTCACAAGAAGTATTCCCAATTCGGTCATTTTTACTTACGATGCTTCTAAGGCAATCGTTGATTCGGTCTTTATACAGCAGACTTGGGATGCAAACCGACGAGTTCAGGTTCCTAAGGACGGAAATACACACACCGCAGTTTATTATGAGCCGGGTTATTACACCGCGAAGCTGAGCATTGGAGACCAAGTTGTTAAGGAACATCCTTTGCTAGTTGCTACTGATGGCTGGCTAGCCACGATTGACCGTAAACCGATACCTATCTATTTAAAGAAAGAGTGGTACCTCAATAAAAACCAGCTAAGTATACCCGCTAGGATTGTCGAACAGTCTAAAATAAGTTTACTCCCGAATCCACCTGTCGTCAAATTTTTTAATGTAGGAAACTTTGAACCTACTTCAGTGAGTGATTTTTCTTTTGAAGTTCAAGTTAAAAATGCTTTTAATGACGGCAGTTCTGCCTGTCAATTTTCTCATATTCTTCTTATCACTGATGCAATGCCCATTGCCATTCCACTTTCTATAAAAGGATGTGTGTCAGACTTGAATTTAATGACAGTCGATTCCGTGATCTCGGGCAAATATACAGATCTATCCAAATTTGGTGCTGATCTTTCAAATTGGGTTGAAGTAGCTTGCAGATCGGACGGAAAAGTATTACAGTTTCATGTAAATAATGAAAAAGCCTTTGAGGCGCCCTTAATTTCAAAGAATGCAAAAATTGTTGGCATGGCTTATACCTTTATGGGTACCGGTTCAGTCAAAGGCATCAAACTGTCGAATTCAAGCAAAATGCTTTATAAAGCATTTTAACACCTTTGCTAAACTGCCAACAAAATATTTCATTACGGAGTTTGTGCAACAATTAACCCCGACCTTATACGTTAAGCCTCTTTAAAGTCTGTAAATTTCCAAATACCTTCGTCATCCTGTTGATAAGAGACGTTGTATTTTCTTTTACCGATTTCTATTTCGAAAGAAAATGGTTTACCTTTTGAAAGTTCAGGCTTATGCTGATTGAGCCTTGCATCGGCAATTTCCTGAATTTGTTCTTTACTATATACTTGGTCCATACTATTTTGATTGATGTTGTTAGCTTATGAACAATTTTCGGCTGGTAATGTTGATTCTTTTTTAAAAAATACAACGTGAAAACAGCTACTATGCTCTGTGCGAGAGATTATTACAGATCATTAAATATACTTAATAACTGCTCCGCAATAAGCTGATTGCCTCGGTCCGAAGGGTGTAACCCATCGTAGGTCATGTTAATAGACTGGGGCGGATAAGGGTATTCATCTTCGTCAGCATTAAAAGGAATGTTAATATAATCAGGATATTTGAAATTTTTATAGGCGCCGTTAGTTTTATCCCTAAGTCTTTTATAATGGACTAAATTTGCTAAATCAAGTTGCTTATTATGAAATAAATCTATTACCTTGAATCCTTCCAGTTTACCGATGCTAATGATCGCGTTGGCAAATTGCTCTAAATGCTGTCCGTTTTTCTCTTTGTAAGAGCCCCAGGCATTATTATGCATATCGTTAATGTAGACGAAATCTGTTCGTTGCATGGGAGTAATTAGAATAATATCCGCTTTGCGATTTAACTGTTTGATTTTATCGGTTATTGTTTTAAATGCTCCAAATACAGTCGAATTTCCTGTTCCTTGCTGATAGTCCTTTAATGAACCAAGTGTGAGCCCCGCCCACCAATCATTCGTGCCTAAAAAAATAGTATAGACATCTGCTTTCACCAATCCGAGGTTTTCAATCTCCTGGGCTATACGTACAGCAGTCCATCCATTATGCCCCTGGTTAATATAACGAAGAGACGGCTTTTTTTCGGTAACATAAGTCATATAGCCTTTATGGACCCTATTGCCCGTCTCGTTTAAATGATCGTTCAAATAGGTAATGGAATCGCCCAAGGCTAACCATACCGTTTCTTTTTTTGTAAAGGAAGAATAGATAGTAAACACCATCAAAAGAGTCAGAAATCTTTTCATATATAATCGCATTGATTCAGTTTTAGGTGCATCGTTTTTTACTTAAGCCGATAAAGGTTGAGGTGTTATTCATTGTGTATGTCCCTACAGTTGGTGTAAGCATGCCACCAATCTTCCAACGACCGGATAACAGGCATAAGTGTTTTTCCAAGATCTGTTAACTTATATTCGACACGTGGAGGTGATTCAGCGTAAGCCTTTCTGCAAATAATGCCATCACGCTCCAATTCGCGTAACTGGGTGGTTAATGTTGCTTGCGTAACGTCCTCCATTTCCCGTCTCAATTCTCCAAATCTTTTAGGGCAGTTACTATAAATAGCATTAATAAGCAAAACCTTCCATTTTCCTCCAATTACCTTAAAAACATTTGTCACGGCACAGTTATTTTCTTTCGAACTTGTTTTTTTCTCATTTTCAAGATGCTCATTATCAATAATAGTATTCTTTTCCATACTTAGTATCGCTTACCAAACTACTTGTGTAATACGCTGAAATCCCTCACTTTCGATTTCTAAAGATAAGTAAATAAGAGCAATCTAATAGGCTTAACATACAAAATAGAAAGCTTCAAAACACTGTTATATGAATAAAATGAATAATAAGTGGTTTCTCCTTCTCATTGTTTCCTCAGCGATTTTTTTATCTGTCATCGACCTTTTTATCGTAAACGTTGCCGTACCCTCCATTAAAGAGGGGATTCGAGGATCGGACGGTGATATTCAATTGGTAATCGTATTGTATGTTATTGGTTATGCGTCGTTTCTTATAACGGGAGGTAGGGCTGGTGATTATTTTGGAAAGAAGCGTGTATTCATTGCGGGTATCTTAATTTTTACCATCGCTTCCTGTGCTTGCGGCTTTGCTCAAAATGCCTGGCAGTTAAATCTAAGTAGATTGGCGCAAGGAATAAGTGCTGCTTTTATGGTCCCTCAGGGTGTCGCTTTTATACCGGTGCTTTTTCCGGATCCCAAAGAGCGAGAGAAAGCTCTAGGTATTTATGGCAGTATTGCGGGCACGGCATCCGTCATCGGACAATTTTTGGGCGGTGTATTACCAGATACCCATTTCTTTGTTGCTGGCTGGCGTCTTATATTCTTGATTAATCTTCCAATTGGTCTTGTTGCCTCTTATATGGCTTATCGTTTTCTGTATAACGACAAAGAGAGGCCATCAATAGATAAGACTGCTCAAACGCACAAGAAAACAACCTTTAACTTTTCCGGGGTTGTGCTTCTTATGTTGGCTTTGATCGCTTTTATTTATCCGCTTATCCAAGGGCGCGAACTAAATTGGCCCAAATGGAGCATCTTTTTATTGATTCTGTCCATACCGATATTCTTGATTTTTGTTTATAATCAACGTCATTGCATGAGAATAAAGAAGGAGTCACTGATCCGTTTCGATTTATTTAGTAACAAGTATTTTACTATTGGGTTATTTGCTGCGATTTTTTATTATATGGTGCAAGATTCTTACTTTCTTATCAACGCGATGCATCTTCAAAAGGGCCTTCATGTAAGTTCTTCAATGACCGGGCTTTATTTCGTATTCCAAGGCCTCGGATATGTCATTGCTTCCTTTCTTTCAATAAAACTGGTACAACGTTTTGGTAAATGGGTGTTAATAGGAGGGATTTCCTGTATGATTGGTTCTCTTTTCTTGCATCTCTTGGTGCTACGAGACGGTAATCTGCAGACGATGAAAGTTCTCCCCGTGTTGTTTGTTTATGGACTGGGTTGTGGTTCGGTGCTACCAACCATGTTCACCCTGTCACTTAAGAGCATTGCTTCGCAATTTGCAGGCGCAGCATCAGGCCTCTATTTAACCGTTCAACAAATTTCGATTGCTCTAGGTGTAGGTGTTGTTGGCGGATTGTTTTTCAGTGTGTTAGACAACAGGGAGGCCGAAGCGTCCTACTTTCAGGCATACAGCATAACGACAATAGCGAATATATTGCTATTGGTGTTTGTTGCCTTAATATGCTCCTTGTTCCCGTCGCGTCCGTCACGTAGTTAATAATCTATATTGTATACCACCAAAACGTAATCGGTTGAATGGAGTTGATACATTGATGATAGCTATGAATATTGCGGCATTTACTCTAGAATAAAAATCTTCTTTTCAGGAAGACTAATGGCTATTTTTTTGCCCAACCAGTCAATGCTGGTCTTACCTTCATAAATCAGACCTTCTACAAAAGATACCTTCGGTGCTTTTATATGGGCGGTATTATTTGCTGTTTTGATTGACTCAATGGAACCGATAAAAAATCGATTGGTTTTAAGTGAATCAAATTCACTTTTTTTAGCATAGCTCTCAAACTGATTGCTATCTAATTCAAGTGTTTTCATGAATTTTGAGTGAATCCAAAATGAGTTTTGACCCGCTCCCGCATCCAGCGCCACTTGGATCGTTATCTTATTGTTCAATGTTACATATGTGAAAATATCTAAAGCCTTATCTGCATGGTTTGCTATTTGAATATCAATATACTTTTTTTTATCCTTTATATCCAGCTCGCCTAAAGAGATTGTCTTATTTTTATAGTCAATGGTAATGGGAGTATTCTGAAAAGCTTGAAGTGAAATCAAACCATCAATCCCATCCAGCGTTAAGTCGAACGTACTGTAAATTTGATTTTCGAATAGTTGATTGCCAATCCTTAAATCTTTGGCATAATAAATTGGTGTTGTTATAGCTTCGCCGGTTGCCCGATGAGCGACGAAGATATTATAAGAATCTTTTACTTGCAGCTTTTTGGCGAAATCTTTAAAAAACAGATGAAGGCCGGCACCGGTATCGAAGATGAATTTTCCTTTAATGCCATTCACCGTTGCCTCGATCACAAGGTGTCCGGAAGAAGTCAACGTAAAAGGAAGAATGTCTTTTGTTTGTGATCGAGCAATTAAGCCATTTAATAACAATAATAAGATCAGGATTCTTTTCATACTATGCGGAAATACTTATTTTTTTAAGAGGGCCATTCCTCGTGATGTAGGCCAAACCTCCTCGAAACCATATTGAGCGTATAGCTTATAAGCGTCGCCATCTGCCACTAAGCTAATATAACAAGAAGCAGGCAATGCATTGTCTATATATTCTTTTAGTTTCTTCATAATCCGCTTACCTAATCCGTTTTTCTGATGGGAGGGAAGTACACAAATATCAACGATTTGGCAATGGCATCCTTTATCGCCAATAATACGCCCCATACCCACCGGTTGATTATTATCGATATCTAACGCGATTACCGAACAAATTGAGTTTGCCAATCCTATTTGAGCTGCTTCCAATGTCTTGGCACTTAAGCCGCTTGCGGTTCGTAGGTGAATATAAGTGATGGGATCAAGGTCACCAAAGTCAACTAAATAGTTATCTGCTTTCATCTTTTTCAAACTTAACAAAAGGGTTGTTAATAAGCAATTGGAGGACTATAAAGCTATTGTTTTTTTGGGGACTTGGTTAATTGAAGTCTATATACATAGATTGAAAATTGATAGTCATTTTATTAAATTGATTTATAATGTCTTGACCGATGTTGCCATAAAAATGCGCATCAAAGTCGCCAACAGATTCGGTTAACACCGGCAAATTAGCAAGTGCCACTTTTTTGCCCTGAATAGTAAAAGTTGACAAAGGTATTTTGTAGACCTCAATTTTATGCACACCGCCTGCGCCGCCTCTACCGATACTGTCGATCTTGCCTTCGCTTTCCACTTTTGATTTGTTAGCATCATAATATTTTTTAAAGAGCTCTGTTTTCATTGCTCCGGTGTCGAAGTGGCAAAGTAAGGTGTCATCTCCTACTTGCAATTGAATAACCGGAGTTAGCTCGTCTAAGAATAGGTTTTGACCAACATTGTTAGAAACAGATGGAGGGATATAAAATTGGCCATCTCGTGCAATTTGTACTTCCCGTAAAAGGTTCATTACCGGAAATCCGATAATCCCGTGAATAGCAAAGTCGAGTTGAGGGAATTGCAAGTTTTTATCAGGAAGAACTAAAAAAACCACATTTTTTAACTCAGTTTTATCAATAAAAATACTTGGTGCAATGGCGAGCATAGCTTGGTTTTGTATGGAAGTGCTACTTCCCAAATCGATGCTTGTTGCTATGATTTTCAATTTCAGCTTTTGCGCATAACTTAAACTAATAGTAGATAAGTTCGCGCCTGTATCAAACACGAAATCGCTCACTTGATTTCCTATGCGGATCGGAATATTCATTAACCCTATTTTGTCTCTCGTCCATTTTACACGACTTTCTACTTTCGTAATCTGCTGAGGGGGGACATTCTCCAGTGCACGCCATAGTTTTATTGTATTTTTCAAATCGGCAACTTTGGCTGAGTCTAAAAAAGTGCTATAAGAAGCAAGGATTTGCTCGCCCACTTTTGCCGCTTTGCGATACGCATTCAATTTAACGAAATTGTCCATCTGTACGTTTAATAATGGAGGTGCAGTCTGCGGTGTCAGTTCACTTTTATGGTATTTTAGTAGACTTTCAATTTTTTTCGCAGATTGTGTACATCGGTTTGAAGCATTGTCAATAAATGCTCCGTAATATAGGCTATTGAGTTCAGAAAGCGTGTCCTTTTGTTGTCTGTAGCTTGCTTCTAGTTTTAAAAAGTCTTTCTCCTGAAGAAATTTTTCAAGAACTGACGTTCCCGTCTGTTGAGCGAGTGCATAGTTACTAAGGGAGAGAAAAAAAATTGAGAGCCATTGTATTTTCATTGCCTTGAATCGATGTTTTGAACTAATTGCCTTAAGACGTAGAAATACCCTAAAAGGTTGCATAACTCGCTAATTTTTCTGATACGAATTAGCTGAAAGTAAGAGGTTATCGGTTGAGAAACTAGGCAGCGGATCCTGCTGAGTGCTTGAGGGGTTATACTGATGTAAACAGCCAAAAGAGCTGACTCGTCTAAATCGCGCTGATGATTTGTTAATATAAAAGCATTAAAGAATTAACACAGAGAGAATAGTTTTGTCGAATACTATATCGCAAAAAATTGAGATGAAACAGCTAATTCTTCTACTATTTATTTTTTTAATTGCTAAACAGCCGATCTTTTCACAGACTACGCAAGCCTCTATCGCCGGAAAAGTCAGTGACGAAACCGATCAACCCATAGCGGGTGCCTCGGTTCAGGTGCGAAATGAATCAACCGGATTTACGACAAAAACGTCTACCAGCACGAGCGGTGATTTCAATTTTAAAGAACTGCCACTGGGAGGACCCTATACGGTACGTGTACAATTTATAGGTTATGGCGAGCAAATCCGTACAGGGTATACCCTCAATCAGGGAGATGTGGTTCGTATTAGTGTAAAGATGGCTGAATCTTCCCAAAACTTAGATGCGGTAGAAATAACTGCTGCCACCGGTTTGAAGGATAAGATTGAGAATCTTGGAGCGGCAACCGCGGTTAGTGCTAAGGATGTGACCCGCTTGCCGGTTAATGGGAGGAATTTTACTTCCCTTACCGATTTATCGCCCTTGGCAAGTGGAGGAAGCATCGCCGGGCAATTGGGCTCATCAACCAACTTTACAATTGATGGGATGAATTCGAAGAATCCCACCTCGGCGGGATCTACAACCAGTCGAAGCGGTGCACCCTTTTCAATTTCCATTGAAGCGGTACGCGAATTTAAAGTTGTGACCAATCAATATGATGTTACATTGGGGCGCGCTGGAGGTGGTACTATCAGCGCTGTAACCAAAGCTGGTACGAATACACTGAGTGGTAGTGCCTGGAATTACATGCGTGCCGACTGGTTATCGAGTCCTTATGACATCCGTGGCAATAAACGCAATGATGATTTTTCTACTTATCAATATGGTTTTACCTTGGGAGGGCCCATTGTTAAAGATAAGGTTCACTTCTTTGTAGCTTGGGATCATCAGCGGGACGCAAGACCTTTAATTATTGCAGATATCAATTCCCCTACAGATGAAAGACGTTTTAATGTTACACAATCGACATTGGATGAATTTGTCGAAATCGGTCGTTCAAAATACGGTTTAGGTGCTGGTCCACAATACGGTTCTTTCGGAAAAAAAAGAGGATCCGACGCTGTTTTTGCCCGTATTGATTGGCAGTTGAATGATCGTAACTTATTAACAATCCGTGATAACTATACCAACGACCGAAATAAATTAGGTTTAGCCGATAACACGCGAATTAATTTGTATGAGTCTTATGGAGATGATAAGAATATTGATAATAGCTTTTTGGCTACTTTACGTACAACACTAAGTCCTCGGCTCACCAATGAACTGAAAGTGCAACACTTATATACCTATCAAAAAAGTAGTCCGGGTAGTCAATTACCGGAAGCCAATATTCCACGTGCTATTGTTGAAAACGTGGCTTCCCAGGTTGGCGAAGACAACTTGTTCACCAACATTCAATTAGGTGGCCATCGCTTTGCGCAAGAAGGGTTTACAAATAATGTGATTCAATTGATCGATAACATTTATTATAATACCGATAAAATCAATTATACATTTGGCGTCGACTTGATGTATACGCATGCCAAATCATTATATGGTAGTGAGGTGAATGGACGTTTCCAATTTAGGCCAACAGCGGCAACGGAGACTACCCCCGGAGCTACGGCTTTAGAGAACTTTAATAATCTCGCTCCTTATGCGTTCTACCGTGAAGTCCCTTTGGTAGCAGACCCAACTGTTGTTGGAAAGATTTTTAATGCAGGTATATACGGACAAATGCAAACAAAGTTAGCCACAGGTCTGGAAATGATGGCCGGTTTGCGTGTGGATTACGGGCATTATCCAAAATCACCTTTAAACCAGGAATTATACGATGCCTTAGGCGTACGTACCGATCATAAGTTGAAATCTTTTGTAATACAGCCACGCTTCCAGTTTACCTGGGATGTTAATGAGGAACATAGGGATTATATTCGCCTAGGAGCAGGTGTCTTTGCTTCGGATATCAATAATTACATGACCATTAATAATTTAACATTTGATGGTCGACATTTTGCTACGGTGGATGTAAGGGATGCTTCTATATTAAGGCCCGATTTCATTGCCTATAGAAATGACCCGTCTACTATTCCGACTTATGCAGACTACCAGGTGCCAACCATTAATACCTATTCGTCGGATGCTAAAATTCCAATTGTTTACAAGGGGAACATCTCTTACACCCGTTTTATCACCGATAAACTGAAAGTAGGTGTGACAGGTTATGCTACATTAGGAAGAAACAACTATATGTATGTAGATCGCAATATGGTAGCTGATCCGTTTTTTCGCTTAAGTAACGAAGATAACCGTGGCGTGTATGTACCGGCGAGGGCCATCGTTAATGGAGCTGCCGATTGGAAAGCCGGGCGAATTAGTGATCGCTTTGGCCGCGTGCTCGAATTGAATAGCGAAGGGAAAGTAAATCAATTTGCGGTGGTGGTTGACGGTACCTATCAATACTTTAAAGATGGAGAGATATCGGTAAGCTATACATGGAATGACACCAAGGATAATACATCTTATAATGGAAATGTGGCAAATTCAGCGACCTTATCCCTTCCGGTGAAAGATGATCCGCGTGATCTTAGCGTGATGAGTTATTCGAACAGTCAGTTTAGGCATAAGGTGGTTTTCTATGGTACCTCACCTAGTTTCCATGGTTTCAATATCGGCATTCGTTATTCCGGTGTTGCAGGTACCCGCTACAGTCTTCTGGCTGGTGGTAATACCAATGGTGACTTTGTTACCAATGACAATGACTTAGCGTTCGTTTTCGATCGGAACGACCCGAGCACTGCCGAACAGATACGTACGGGTTTACAAGCTTTATTGGATAATCCGGAAGCAAGCCAAAGTTTAAAGGATTATATCAACAAGTATTCGGGTAAAATTGCAGAGAGAAATGGCGGTGTTAATGGGTTCTATGGAGTGATTGATTTAAGGGTAACAAAAAAGTTTATGCTCTACAAAACACACTCGTTGGAATTATCATGTGATATTTTTAATGTCGCTAATCTGTTTAAAAAGACTTGGGGAGCAAACGAATCTTTAGGAAATCAAGCTTTGTATGCCTTGACTGGTTTTGATGCAGCAACGCAACAGTATAACTACCGTGTAAACAATACAGGCATTGTGAATCCTTCAGGAAATCCTTACCAATTCCAATTAGGTGTACGTTATGGATTTTAATTGCAAATACAAATATTAAGAAGCTTTTATGGCCGATCGAGCCCATAGTTATAATGAGGGTCCGATTGGTCAAATCCCTATACATTTTACAGAAGCCACACTATAAAGTGATGGCTTTTTTTATTTACCTTTGTGGCAAAATAAGAGTCTAATAATTAAAAATGGATGCGTTTTTTAAGACGACCAACGCATCACTGAACGAAAACATGAGTTATAACGCAATTAAAAAAACATTCGATATTGGCGATGGCCGTCAGATCGAAATTGAAACCGGTAAATTAGCGAAACAGGCTGACGGTTCCGTTGTGGTTAAGATGGGGAACACCATGCTTTTAGCCACCGTGGTATCCGCTCAAGAAGCAAAACCAGGAACTGATTTTCTACCTCTATCTGTTGATTATCAAGAAAAATATGCGGCAACCGGTCGCATTCCCGGCGGATTTTTGCGAAGAGAAGCACGCTTATCCGACTATGAAATTTTAATTTCACGCTTGGTTGACCGAGCGCTGCGCCCTTTATTCCCTGATGATTATCATGCAGATACACAGGTTATGATAACACTGATATCAGCTGATAAAGATATTATGCCGGATGCATTAGCGGGATTAGCGGCATCCGCAGCTTTAGCTGTTTCCGATATTCCTTTTAACGGACCCATTTCGGAAGTCCGCGTAGCAAAAATTGACGGTAAATTCGTAATTAATCCATTATTAAGTGACTTGGAGAGAGCTACGCTTGAATTTATTGTTGCAGGTTCGGCCAACGATATTGTGATGGTAGAAGGCGAGGCTAAGGAGATTTCCGAAGAAGAAATGGTGGAAGCCATTGCTTTTGCCCATGAGGCTATTAAAGTGCAGGTACAAGCACAACTCGAATTGGCAGAAATGGTTGGTAAACTTGAGAAAAGGGTTTACAACCACGAACCTAGTAACCTGGAATTAAAAGAACGTGTTTACGCAGCTACTTACGACAGTGTGTATGCCGTTGCTAAATCCGGTTTGTCTAAAAAAGAGCGATCAGCCAAATTTGCTGACATTGCAGAGGCTTTTGCCCTTACATTGGGCGAAGATGTGGATGAAGAAACCGTATTCTTAGCAAAGAAATATTTCCATGACGTACAATATGATGCTGTGCGAAACCTCATTCTTAATGAAGGTATACGGCTCGACGGACGTGATGTGCGTACCGTGAGACCTATTTGGAGTGAAGTCGATTATTTACCTGCCGCACACGGATCGGCAATTTTCACCCGGGGTGAAACGCAGTCGCTTACTTCAGTCACACTAGGGGCGAAGGAAGATGAGCAAATGATCGATGGTGCATTTATTAACGGCTATAGCCGATTTATCCTACACTATAATTTCCCTGGTTTCTCCACCGGTGAAGTGAGACCAAATCGTGGCCCGGGTCGTAGAGAGGTTGGACATGGTAACTTGGCGATGCGTTCATTAAAACAAGTGCTGCCTAGTCAAGAGGAAAATCCTTATACGATACGAGTTGTTTCTGATATTTTGGAATCCAATGGTTCGTCCTCTATGGCTACCGTTTGCGCCGGAACATTGGCACTTATGGATGCAGGTGTAAAAATCACAGCGCCTGTATCAGGAATCGCGATGGGACTTATTACGGATGAAAAAACAGGTAAGTATGCGGTATTAAGTGATATTCTTGGTGATGAGGATCATTTGGGAGATATGGACTTTAAAGTCACTGGAACTAGCAAAGGTATCGTTGCTTGTCAAATGGACTTGAAAATCAATGGGCTGAAATGGGAGGTTCTAAAAGAAGCACTATATCAAGCTAAGGAGTCACGTTTACATATCTTAAACGAGATGCTCAAAACGATCGAAGCTCCTCGTGAAGATTTTAAACCACACGCTCCGCGCATTGTGAGCTTAACAATTGATAAAGAGTTTATTGGTGCTATTATCGGCCCCGGAGGCAAAATCATCCAGGAAATGCAAAGGGAAACCGGTACTACCATTTCGATCGAGGAGATTGAAGGTAAGGGCATCGTACAAGTCTTTGCAGACAATAAAACTTCTATCGATGACGCTGTTAGGCGCATTAAAGCGATTGCAGCAAAACCGGAAGTAGGCGATGTTTACGAAGGCAAAGTGAAATCTATTATGCCTTTCGGTGCCTTTGTCGAAATCTTACCGGGTAAAGATGGATTGTTGCACATTTCTGAGATCGATTGGAAACGTTATGAAACCATGGAAGGAATTTTTCAAGTCGGTGAAATTGTTAAGGTTAAACTGTTAGATATCGATAAACAAGGTAAATTGAAGCTTTCCAGAAAAGCACTTTTGCCTCGTCCCGAAAAAAAGCAGGAACCGGAAAATAAACAAGAACAATAGTTAAATACTAGAAGCCATTGCTTTCTTTGCGTTTGAGCATTTAGCAATGGCTTTTGCTTTTCTACCGTTTTGGTCCTTCACAAAAGATTTTACCAATGAAACATTTAGTAGCTCCTTCAATTTTGTCTGCCGATTTTGCTAATCTTCAACGCGATATTGAAATGCTCAATAAAAGCGACGCTGATTGGATCCATGTAGATATTATGGATGGTGTATTTGTTCCCAATATTTCTTTTGGGTTTCCTGTTGTAAAAGCCGTAAAGCAACACGCCCTTAAACCTTTGGATGTGCATTTGATGATCGTAGATCCGGATCGTTACTTAAACGAATTTAAGGAGGCTGGCGCGAACAACATTTCCGTTCATTTTGAAGCCTGTATCCATTTGCATCGCACTATACAAAAGATTAAAGAATTGGGATGTCGGGCAGGGGTAGCGATTAATCCTCACACACCGATCGCCCAATTGAGCGATATTGTTGAAGATATTGATTTAGTCTGTATGATGTCCGTGAACCCGGGTTTCGGGGGGCAAAAATTTATAGAGAGCACCTACCGGCGCATTCGCGAATTGCGTTTGCTTGCTCAGGATAGAAATCCAAATCTGTTAATAGAAATTGATGGCGGTGTAAACCATCAAAATTCGTTATCTTTATTGCAAGCGGGGGCCAATGTATTGGTGGCTGGTAATACTGTTTTTGGCGCAGATGATCAAATGGCGTCCATAAAACAACTTAAAGACGTGTCGATAACAAGAAAAGCCGTTTAAAGACAATACAAAATGTAAAGGGGGCCGATGGCCCCTTTTTAGTTTTTGGATAAAATACAGAATTTAATTTTGTTATCTATTTAAGCCAACGAAAAGATTGTCATTATTTTGACAATAAAACCTCAAAAACTTTGAATTTTTTTTATAAAAAGTTTACATTTGCCAAACATAGATGAATTCGTTTATATGCAGTATCTACTGCATTGACATGTAAAATGAATCTGTTTAATTCTCCTCTGCCATTGAAGGCATTTTTATAGAGGAATAAAATGATTTATTGCTATACCAGTATAAAAAGCTATTTTAAGTGAAATTGTTAATTAATGCTCATTTTTTAAATCTATAGAAAGAATAATGAAACACAATTTTGGTGCGGGGCCATGCATACTTCCTTCAGAGGTCTTCCAAGAAGCTTCTCAAGCAATAATTGATTTTAATAATTCCGGTTTATCCATTTTAGAAATTTCCCATCGTTCCAAAGCCTTTGAAGCCGTTATAGAAGAAACTGAGGCGTTAGTAAAGGATTTATTATCTGTCCCCGATGGGTATTCGGTGTTGTTTTTGCAGGGGGGGGCTAGCCAACAGTTCGCAATGGTGCCGATGAATTTACTTCCTCAAAATGGAAAAGCAGCTTATTTAGACTCAGGAACCTGGGCGTCAAAAGCTTATAAAGAAGCTCAGAAATTCGGAGCTATTGAGGTGGTCGCTTCGTCCAAAGATGCGAATTATACCTACATTCCTAAGGAGTATACGATACCGGCGGATGCGGCTTATTTTCATTATACTTCTAATAATACAATTTATGGAACTGAGCTCTTCGAAGCACCACAGTCGCCTATTCCATTAGTCTGTGACATGTCGTCCGATATCTTAAGTCGTAAGATTAACGTTGCTGATTACGGACTCATTTATGCAGGGGCACAGAAGAATATGGGGCCTGCGGGAGTGACGCTCGTTATTGTTAAAAACGATATTTTAGGAAAAACCGGTAGGGATATCCCATCAATATTTGATTATCGTAAACATGCGGAAGCCGGATCTATGTATAATACACCGCCGGTTTATGCTATTTATGTCTCCTTATTAAATCTCCGTTGGCTGAAGGCGAAGGGGGGTATAGAGGAAATCGAACGTGAGAATATTATCAAAGCAAGAACATTGTACGATGAAATCGATCGTAATCCATTGTTTAAGGGAACAGCCAAGCTAGAAGATCGCTCAAGAATGAATGTTACTTTTGTTATGGAAAACGCTGAACTGGAAAAATCATTCCTTGCCCTAACGGAAGAGCGCGGGTTAGTCGGGCTGAAAGGACATAGAAGCGTAGGTGGTTTCCGGGCATCTATTTACAACGCGCTTACTATTACTAGTATTAATACACTAGTTGATTTGATGCAAGAGTTTGCTGAGAAAAATGCTTAGTGAACATAACTGCCCGAATTAATGATGAATGGCATATAGATAAAGGTTTTGATAAAATTGCTGCCAAATTCTTTATGCTATGTTTAAATTATTTCCTTGTTTGTCAACATGGACAGCAGGAGTTTTATGAATTTTTATAGATAGAATATCATAGTATGAAACTATTAGCAAACGACGGTATAGATCCACTAGGAAAGGAATTGTTAGAAAAAGCTGGATTTACTGTTGATACTAACCATATCCCTCAGGATGAGTTAGCTGTGAAATTACAGGCTTATGATGCCATAACGGTTAGAAGTGCAACCAAAGTCAGAAAGGATTTAATCGACGCTTGCCCAAATCTAAGATTGATTGGTAGGGGGGGTGTAGGCATGGATAATATTGATGTCGAATATGCAAAATCAAAAGGGATTGCCGTTGTCAATACTCCTGCAGCGTCTTCACAATCAGTAGCGGAGCTTGTCTTCGCACATCTTTATAATGGTGTTCGATTTCTGTATGATGCTAATCGCAAAATGCCTGTAGAAGGAGATACGAATTTTGCCGGATTAAAAAAGGCTTATGGAAAGGGGGTTGAACTGAAGGGGAAAACGCTAGGTGTAATTGGTTTTGGCCGTATTGGTCAGGAAACTGCAAAAGTAGCACTGGGCGTTGGTATGAATGTTATTGCCAGTGATTTTGTGGCTATACCCAAGGCGTTAACTTTAACGTTATCAGGTGGTATTTCTGTTGATGTGCCGGTAAAACAGGTAAGTACTGATGAACTGATCAAACAAGCAGATTTTATTAGCTTGCATGTGCCTTTCTTAGATAAGCCGGTTTTAGGTACAGCTGAATTTGCCCTGATGAAAAATGGGGTAGGTATTGTTAATGCCTCTAGAGGTGGTACGATTGATGAATTAGCTTTAATCGAAGCATTGAATAATGGGACGGTTTCGTTTGCAGGTCTTGACGTTTTTGATAGCGAGCCGACGCCAAGCAAAGAAATACTTACTCATCCAAGAGTATCGCTAACACCTCATATTGGTGCTGCAACAAACGAGGCGCAAGAAAGAATCGGAGAAGAATTGGCCAATATCATAATTGGATATTTTAAAGGGTAGTTTAAACAACCATTCATTCTTAATTATGAGAAGGGAAACTAAAAACGTTTCCCTTTTTTTGTTTGAAGCCTTCCTTCCAGGATTACCTCGCTTTGCTCGGTGATCCCCAGGAGGAGGGCTTCAAAGCAACATCAACGACTCTCTGCGTTCGTCACATTTTGTTGTTAATAGGCTTTTGTTTAAGCAAGCTCACAAAAGGGATTACCTCGCTTTGCTCGGTGATCCCCGGGAGGGGGGCTTCAAAGCAACATCAACGACTCACTGCGTTCGTCACACTTTGTTGTTAATAGGCTTTTGTTTGAGCAAGCTCACAAAAGGGATTACCTCGCTTTGCTCGGTGATCCCCGGGGGGGCTTCAAAGCAACATCAACGACTCACTGCGTTCGTCACACTTTGTTGTTAATAGGCTTTTGTTTGAGCAAGCTCACAAAAGCCTATTAACAACAAAACCCGGCTATTGCCGGGTTGATGTTGCTTTGGCGGAAAGTGAGGGATTCGAACCCCCGGTCCTGTTACAGACAACGGTTTTCAAGACCGCCGCATTCGACCACTCTGCCAACTTTCCGGGACAAAAGTACAAACTCCATCCGTTTTAACAAATTTAATTTTACCTTTTTTCGTTCATTTAAAGTAACTCCTTCATTTCTTGTAAATTAATTTTATGTAAACAAATCGTGCCTAAAAGTAAACCATATAAAGGAAGATTTATATAAGGTCTATGATTGTCTAAGTCCGATCTTTTTACCGTTTTTTTTATAAAGAAACGACCTCACAAAAAGGTCGCTTAACCTATTTTTAACGAATTTCTAAGTAAATTATTAGTGCTCCCTAATCAACAGGGTTTCGGTAAATTCAATTAAAGAAAGTTTTTTCTCACGTGCGACCGCCATTGCTTCTAAGGCTTGATAGGCTTGCTCAGCAAAACTCATTTTTTTCTTATGAGCTAACTTTTCTATGCCAAGATCGTTGTATATGGCCGTTACGCGATCTATTTTTTGTTGCTGATCAAATTCGTTAATCTCAGTCCAATGGATTAACTCTTGTTTATCTGATCCTTTAGCTAATTGTAGCGCATTGATAAGTAAATAAGTTTTTTTATTTTCAATGATATCACCCCCAACCTGTTTCCCAAATTTACTAGGATCTCCATATACATCCAATATGTCGTCCTGTAGCTGGAAAGCGATTCCTATATTAACGCCAAAAGTGTAAATGTTCGATCGATCCTGCTTGTCTGCTCCTCCCAGAATGGCCCCAATTTCTAAAGCCGCACCCAATAATACGGACGTTTTTAGACGAATCATATGGAGGTATTCTTCTTCGGTTACCGTCGCTAGTTTTTCAAAATCCATATCCAGTTGCTGGCCTTCGCATACTTCCTGAGCCATTTTGTTAAAAACTTTCAGCAATTCAGCAAGCAACTCAGGTTTGCACTCAGCAAGCAATTGATATGCCCGAATCAAGGTTGCATCCCCGGATAAGATAGCGGTATTGATATCCCACTTTTTGTGGATGGTCTCCTGTCCTCGTCGCAGTGGGGCTTCATCCATAATGTCGTCATGCATTAAGGTGAAATTATGGAACATTTCGATAGCCAAGGCCGCTGGAAGGCCTTCTTTTATTGTTGCCCCAAATAATTCAGCTGCCAATAAAGTGAGAACCGGTCTTAAACGCTTGCCTCCGATTGCCAAAAAATATTTGATCGGTTCGTATAGGGTATTTGGATTGTCTGGAAAATTTCTTTCTGTTAAGGCCTCGCCAATAATAGTCTGTAATGCTGCTATAGAATGCATGACACGAAGATAGAAAAATTAGTTCACATCACCTTTCATGTATTACTATTAAAGAAATCTTTGCCTTAAAAGCGAAACTTCTGCTTAACTCATGAGTGTAAAGTCAATCTGACGTTTTGCTAAATTGACCGTTTTCACTTTTATCTGTACCTCATCGCCTAGCTGATAGCGTTTCTTTTTGCGCTGGCCAATAATAGCATAATTCTTCTCGTCAAGCGAATAAAAATCATCTGTAATGTCTCGCAGTCGCACCATCCCTTCACATTTGTTTTCTTCGATTTCAACATACATTCCCCACTCTGTGACGCCTGAAATAATGCCGGAATAAACACTGCCGATCTGATCCTGTAAAAATTCCGCTTGTTTATATTTTACGGAAGTGCGCTCCGCATCTGCCGCTTTCTTTTCCATTTGTGATGCGTGGGTACACATCTTCTCGTACATTTCTTCATTTACAGCCTTTCCATCTGCTAGATAGTGCGCTAATAAACGATGTACCATCACATCCGGGTACCTTCTGATAGGTGAAGTGAAATGTGTGTAATAGTCAAAAGCCAGTCCGTAATGACTATGCTTTTTTGTAGTGTAAATGGCTTTTGCCATTGATCGGATGGCCAAGGTAGTAAGGACATTTTGTTCTTTGGTACCTTCAACGTCGTGCATTAACGTATTTAAAGATTTTGCAATCTCTTTTTCTGATTTAGTACTGACTTTGTATCCAAAGCGAGCGGCAAACTGTGCAAACGATGCCAAACTTTCTTCATTGGGCGCATCGTGACTCCGATAAACAAAAGGCAATTTATTCTTTCCTTTGCCTTGTTTGCCTATGAATTCCGCCACTTTTCTGTTGGCTAGAAGCATAAAATCCTCAATCAATTTATGGGCGTCTTTTCGCTCTTTGGTATAAACACCTAGTGGTTTGCCGTTTTCATCGAGTTTAAATTTAACTTCAGTTGATTCAAAATTGATCGCCCCCTGTTTAAATTTACGATCACGAAGAATATATGCGAGCTTGTTGAGAATCAGAAGCTCTTCGCTAAACTGGCCTTCCTTGTTCTCAATAATCTCTTGTGCCTCTTCATAGGTAAAGCGTCTGTCCGAATGAATGATGGTTCTTCCGAACCATTGCTCTTTCACGTGAGCTTGATCATCGATGATAAATACGGCAGAAAAACAGAGTTTATCTTCGTTAGGTCTTAATGAACACAAATTATTCGATAACCTTTCGGGTAACATAGGAATCACACGATCTACCAGATAAACTGACGTTCCTCTTTCATATGCTTCCTTGTCTAAGGCGCTGTCCGGTTGAACATAGTATGTTACGTCGGCAATGTGCACACCTACTTCGTAATTGCCATCCGGCATTTTTCGGAAAGAAATGGCATCATCAAAATCCTTAGCGTCGGCTGGGTCGATCGTAAAGGTTAGAACGCTTCGGAAATCTTTCCTTCTACTTATTTCGACTGGACTAATAACCTCTTCTATTTTGTCTGCTTCTTGCTCTACCGCTGTGGGAAATGCTAAAGGGAAACCAAAATCAGCAAGGATAGCATTCATTTCAGTGTTGTTTTCCCCTTGCTTCCCTAGTACATGCTTTACACGGCCAACGGGATTTTTGCTGCCCTGCGGCCAATCAGTAATAGTAACAACGACTTTATCCTGATCTTTCGCTCCATTTAAATCCTCAATAGGAATGTAGATATCATGAAGCATTTTTCGGTCATCGGCAATTAGGAAAGCAAATCGTTTGGATATGCTCAGTATACCGGTAAAATCACTTCTAAATCGTTCAATTATTTCTACAACTTCGCCTTCTTTTTTGCGGCCTCTACTTTTTTCATAAACGTAAACTTTTACGGTATCCCCATGCAGTGCATTCCGAAGCTTTCTAGGCGCTACAAAAATGTCCTCTTCGAATTCATCTTCGGTAACAATATAAGCAGAACCATCGGCTGTCATATCTACTTTGCCAACGATGAAGGTATGCAACTCCCGCAAAGTAAATTTGCCTGTTTCAACTTCTTTAAATAGACCTGATTTTGATTTCGACTCTTCTTGAAGGATCGATAATATAGTGTTTTTTGAAGTTGGGTCTGCAATATTTAGTTTAGCAGACACTTGTTTATAATTTAAGGCTTTATTTCCTGACTTTTCGAACACATCGGCTATCAGTTGGGAAAGTACCTGCTTAATTGCATTTGCTTTTTTTGTAGACATATAACAGCTTTTAAATAGGATTGCCTTAGCTTAAGGTAAAATTTATGCTTATTAATTACAATAACATTCGAACTACTCGATAGTTCTAAAATTATATCAAATTTAGGCGTCAGAAGCGTCCTTTAACGTTTTGCATTTATTGCATATGCCGATGGCATTAACCGATACCTGCTCTATCGTAAAACCTGATGGCGTACTGATGTTTGGCAACGTGATTTCCTCTAAGCAGTACACACTATTGCAATTCGAACAAGTGAAATGCACGTGTTCATCGTGATGCTCGTGACTCTTACACTGTGTTGAACAAAGGGCATAGGTGGCTGTGCCATGTAAATCGAAAATTTTGTGAATAATACCTTTTTCTTCAAACGCGCTTAAAACCCGATAAAGCGTAACCCGATCAATATCCTCTCCAATTGATCTTTCCAAATCGGGTTGGGAGGTCGCGGTGTCTTTGTTGAAAATCTTCTCCAATACTGATAGCCGCGGGTGGGTAACTTTCAGGCCATGTTTTCGCAAGATATTTTCAAACGTCTTTATTTTATCTTCTCTCATCACTGCTTGTATTGAATAATAGAAAAAACAACACCTATTTAGTCTTTAAGCCTGTTTGGTCTCTTTTTCTAAAAATGAGATATAAACCAATAGCCACAAAAGGTAAGCTTAACAGTTGCCCCATATTGAATGCCATGCTGTTTTCAAAAGCTTCTTGATTTTCTTTGACGAATTCAACTATAAAGCGGAGCCCAAACACCAAGACCATGAAACAGCCAAACAAAAAAGCAGGTTTGACATGTTTCCCTTGTTTATACAAGTTTAATAATAAAATAAATATTATTAAATAACCTATTGCTTCGTAAAGTTGCGCAGGATGTCTAGGAATGTTGTCGACCTGCGAAAAAATAACTGACCAAGGGAGTTGACTTGGTTTTCCAATAATTTCGGAGTTGAAAAAATTGCCGGTTCGAATAAAGGCGCCCGAAAGCGCAGCAACGATTACCAGGCGATCGGCTATCCACCAGAAATTTATTTTTGTTTTGCGGCAATAAAGCAATAAAGCTATTATGATACCAATAGCCCCGCCATGGCTTGCTAGACCCTGGAAACCTGTAAAAGTAATATGCCCGTTTACATTCCTAATAGGGAGTATCATTTCCAGTAGATGGTTTTTGTAGTAATCGAATTCATAAAATAAGCAATGGCCTAAACGAGCTCCTAATACCGTTCCTATAAACACATAAATGGTCAGCTGATCTAACAAGTCTTGTGGCTTTCCCTCTTTTTTGAAAATCCTTAGTAATATTACATAACTAAAAAAAAACGCCAACATAAAGCATAACGTGTAATAACGGAGACCGAATCCACCGATGCGGAAAATCTCGGGTTCGATATTCCAATGTATGCTTGATAAAAAACCGAACATAGGGATCTGTGTGTTTATGTGATGTACAAACATAGATAAAATTGTTCAATATGCAACCTTGTTTCCTTGTTTGGAAACTCAATATTCGTTACCGATTATGGCAGGCAACGAATATAAAGCTTATAAGCTTCTCGTTAAAAGTTAGGTTTAAGTAAATACTTGTCGTAGAATTTGAATATATGGCCCGCAGCTTCTTCAGCCGTATCCACCAAGCGATATAAATTAAGGTCTTCTGCACTGATTTTCCCCTCTTCCAACATTCTATCTTTTATCCAATTGAACAAGCCGCCATAGTATGATTTACCAACCAAAACAATCGGGAAGCGAGCAATTTTGCCTGTTTGTATCAACGTAATGGCTTCAAATAACTCGTCCATGGTTCCAAAGCCTCCAGGTAACACAATATAGCCTTGGGAATATTTCATAAACATAACTTTCCTTACAAAAAAATAATTGAATTCCAGTAACTTATCTCGGTCAATGTACTTGTTGTGGAATTGCTCAAAAGGAAGTTCAATGTTCAGGCCTACAGACTTTCCGCCGGCTTCGTAAGCACCTTTGTTGGCCGCTTCCATGATACCTGGGCCACCACCGGATATTACACCGTAACCTCTTTCTGTAAGTAAACGGGCACACGCTTCGGCAATTTTATAGTCATTATGATCCCTCGAAGTCCGAGCGGATCCGAAAATCGAAACACAGGGGCCTATTTTTGCTAATTTTTCAAAACCTTCTACAAATTCGGCCATAATCTTAAAAATCTGCCAGGAATCTTTTACCTTAATTTCTTGCCAGGTTTTATTCTCAAACGCTTTTCTTATCTTGTCTTCACTTGTTATCATACGCTTATATTTCAGTAATAAATAGTCTCTTCATACGCTAGAAACTGTTTTCTGCTAATGTAATGAAATTTTTTACCTTTTTATCTATGAACTTTTCTGTCAGTTTTCGCTTACCTTTGTGTTATGAACTTTTCTTCTAAGCTATTAGAGAACGCGGTTAATGAATTCAGTCGTTTACCTGGTATAGGACAAAAGACAGCTTTGCGTTTGGTATTGCACCTGCTAAATCAACCTGCCGATGATGTTACTAAATTTAGTGACGCCTTAACTAAATTGAAATCAGAAATATGCTATTGCGCTGTTTGTCATAATATCGCTGACGAAGCGATCTGTGAAATTTGCAACGCCCCCAAAAGGGATAAGGGATTGATTTGCGTGGTTGAAGATACGCGAGACGTAATGGCAATCGAAAATACGAATCAATTTAACGGAGTGTATCATGTTTTGGGAGGGCTAATCTCACCAATGGATGGAGTTGGGCCTTCCGATTTGAGCATTGATAGTCTGATAAGCCGTTTACGTGAAAATGATGTCCATGAAATCATCCTAGCGCTGAGTGCAACGATGGAAGGCGACACGACGATTTTTTACCTCTATAAAAAGTTGAAGGATTTTAATGTTCAAATTAGCACAATAGCACGGGGAATATCCTTCGGCGGTGAATTGGAATATGTTGATGAAGTTACACTGGGTCGATCCATCGTTACCAGAGTACCCTATGAACGTAGTATAGCGTAAAATAATGTCATTTCCGTGATTATAAACTGAGTTTACAAAAAAGTGCCTACTGCCGTATAACGATAATGATGACAAATAAAACGATTATTATAACCGGCGCCTCATCTGGTATTGGACTGGCTTTAGCGAGAGAAATGGCCAAACGAGGTGCTAACCTGGTGCTGGCTGCTCGAAAATATGTTGCCTTATGTCAGATTGCGCAAGATCTTGAGAAAGAATTTCATGTTCAGGTAGTTGCTATTCAATGCGATGTGGCTAATGAGGAGTCTTGTAAACAACTCGTCGCGCAAGCCTTATTAACCTTTAAAAAAATAGATGTCCTGATCAATAATGCCGGATTGAGCATGAGGGCTTTGTTCAAGGACCTGGATTTATCCGTGTTACATAATCTAATGAATGTAAATTTCTGGGGTACGGTTTATTGTACGAAATATGCATTGCCTGCATTGCTAGAATCTAAAGGTTCAGTTGTAGCAGTCTCTTCAATAGCCGGTTATCGGGGTTTACCGGGACGCACGGGTTACTCAGCTTCTAAATTTGCGATGAATGGCTTTATGGAGTCGTTACGCGTAGAAAATTTAAAAACCGGGTTGCACGTAATGCTTGCTTGTCCGGGTTTTACAGCCTCCAACATTAGAAATACGGCGCTTAATAAAGATGGCGTGCAATTCGGAGAAACAAGTATGGAGGAAGAAAAGATGATGACCGCCGAGGAAGTGGCTACACTTATTGCAAATGGAATTGCCGCAAGAAAACGCACCTTGATTATGACAACTCAAGGAAAGCTTGCTGTATGGATGAATAAATTTTTCCCTGCTTGGGTGGATAAAAAAGTGTTTACTCTTTTTGCAAAAGAAAAGAATCCTCTAATCAAAGCTTAAAGTGTAATGCCAAAAATATTTGCAAATATTAATCTAATTATTCATATTTGCTTTAGAAAGTATGAATACAACATTTGCTCATATAAATTGGTGGTGGCACGAGGGATAATCGTGGCAAAACCATTTTGTAGTGCATCTAAATAAGAAATAACAAAAAGGCTTGCCATATCGCAAGCCTTTTTTTATGGCTTAAAGCAAACTGATTTGGATTAGTTTCTTCACAAATAAAATTGCGCGAAACTATCTTTTAAAAAGGTAAAAATGGCGTGCAGTATATAAAAATTAACATTAGATGAAAAGAATATTAACACATTTGTTTGAAAGTAAAACTTTTACAAAGGAAGAGGCTTACGAAATACTAACCAATATTACTTCCGGTAAATACAATTCATCACAAATGGCGGCATTTATGACGGCATATTGTATGCGCAATATTACGGTAGAGGAATTAGCCGGTTTCCGGGATGCCATGCTTGACTTATGTCTAAAAATAGATTTTAAAGACTATAAACTGATTGACTTATGCGGAACGGGGGGAGATGGAAAAAACACTTTTAATATTTCAACGCTTGCTTCCTTCGTAGTGGCCGGAGCTGGGTATCAGGTTGCAAAACACGGCAACTATGGAGTATCTTCGGGATGCGGCTCCTCTAATGTCATGGAATTTTTGGGCTATCGTTTTACAAATGAACCTGGCGAAATTTATCGAAGCTTGGACGAAGCCGGCATTTGCTTTTTACATGCCCCCTTATTTCATCCGGCAATGAAAACTGTGGCTCCTATACGAAAAGAGCTAGGCGTGAAGACCTTTTTTAACATGCTTGGGCCGCTAGTTAATCCAGCAGAACCAATTTACCAATCGGTTGGTGTATTTAGCTTGGAATTAGCTAGGCTTTACGGGTATCTTTATCAGAAGACCAACAAGAGATATTCAATACTGCACGCTTTTGATGGTTACGACGAGATATCATTGACAGGCGATTTTAAGGTGATTGGAAACAAGGGAGAACAGTATGTGTCTTTGGAATCTATTGGATTTGATAAGGTACGAGCCAATGAAATAAATGGAGGAGAAACGATTGAAGAGGCCGCACGTATTTTTATGGATGTTTTAAATGGTACGGCATCCTTTGCGCAAAAAAATGTAGTGTTGTGCAATGCGGCTATAGCGATACAAACCATTTGTCCAAGTAAGTCTTTTGCCGATTGCTATTATGAAGCAGAGGCATCTTTATTATCAAAAAAGGCGCTCCTTAGCTTTAATCGATTGGTTAAAAAAGAAAAAGCAATTTATTGATATGCAAGCTAAGCTGAAAATTTGCGGCATGAAATATCCTGCAAACATAGAGGAAGTCCTTTTGTTAAAGCCGGATTACCTAGGTTTTATATTTTATGAGCAATCGAAACGTTATATTGCTGATTTATCACCTGAATTTTTGAGCGCTTTATCATCGGTCAAAAAGGTAGGTGTATTTGTCAACGATTCGACCGATCGGATAAGGGCAGCAAAAAATAGTTACAACTTGCAGGCTATACAGTTACATGGAAATGAAAACCCTGCTTTTGTGAAGACCTTAAAAGATTTAAACGTGCCGATTATTAAGGCCTTCGGTATTTCGCAGGATTTTGATTGGCAACAATTGGACGCATACGAAGCTTTAGTTGATTTTTTTCTTTTCGACACGAAAAGCCAGGGATACGGAGGAACAGGACAACTTTTCGACTGGTCGCTAATCGAACAATATAAACTGGAAAAACCTTTCTTTTTGAGTGGTGGTCTTGGTCCGGAAAACATCGCGAGCGCCTTATCTTTAAACGATCCGCGCCTTTATGCCCTTGATGTAAATTCAAAATTTGAAGAAAGTCCGGGACTCAAGGATTTAACGCTACTGCGATCAATATTCTCTAGTAGCCGCTGTTAAAATGTTGCAGTACATGCACCTTAATCAGACTTGTTGTTTATTACGATGAGTGCTTCCAACAAATCCAAATTGGTTCCCCTCTACCATTGTGGACTTATTTTTATAGAGGATACAGTATAAAAAGAATGTAAATTGAAAGAATAAAATGAGTAGTTATCAGGTCAATGAAAAAGGATATTATGGGGATTTCGGGGGGGCGTACATCCCGGAAATGATGTTCCCGAATATAGAGGAGCTACGGCTTCGTTATTTGGAAATTATGAACGAAGATGGCTTCAAAAAAGAATTCGAGCAGCTGCTGAAAGATTACGTTGGAAGACCTTCTCCGCTTTATTTGGCTCAGCGGCTTTCTGAAAAATACAGTGCCAATATCTTTTTGAAGAGAGAAGATTTGAACCATACAGGTGCTCATAAAGTAAATAATACCATCGGACAGATTTTGCTGGCAAAGCGTTTAGGAAAGAAACGCATCATCGCTGAAACCGGAGCGGGTCAGCATGGTGTTGCCACCGCCACGGTATGTGCACTGATGGGAATTGAGTGCGTGGTTTATATGGGCGAAATAGATATCAATAGGCAAGCGCCTAATGTAGCCCGCATGAAAATGATGGGAGCAGAAGTCCGTCCCGCAACGTCAGGAAGTAAAACCTTGAAGGACGCTACAAATGAAGCTATGCGCGATTGGATTAATAACCCGGTAGACACGCACTATATCATTGGCTCTGTAGTAGGCCCACATCCTTATCCTGATATGGTTGCAAGATTTCAAGCGGTCATCTCTGCCGAAACTCGTAGCCAACTCTTAGAAAAAACCGGTCGGGAAACACCTGATTATGCGATTGCCTGTGTAGGTGGAGGAAGTAATGCAATGGGAATGTTCTACCATTTTTTAGACGATGAGCAGGTACAGTTGATTGCCGCAGAGGCTGCCGGGAAAGGGGTAAATAGCGGCCACTCGGCAGCAACTTCCGTGCTTGGAAAAGAAGGAGTTTTACACGGTAGTCGAACTATTTTGATGCAGACTAGTGATGGGCAAGTGATTGAACCTTACTCTATTTCCGCTGGCTTAGACTATCCGGGTATTGGTCCTCAGCATGCATTTTTACATAAAATCGGCCGTGCAAAATATGTGAGCATAACGGATGATGAAGCGATGCAAGCAGGACTTTTATTAACCAGATTAGAAGGGATTATTCCAGCCATTGAAAGTGCTCATGCTTTGGCACAGTTGGAAAAAATGTCATTTAAACCTTCGGATAATGTAGTTGTATGCCTGTCGGGTCGCGGAGATAAAGATTTGGACAATTATATGAAATATTTCAATTTTTAGATAAGCATAGAAAAAGCACTAGAATGAACAGAATAAAACAATTATTTGATAACAAGGGCGATAAAAAATTGCTTTCTATTTATTATACTGCCGGTTATCCGCATATAGATAGTACCATTGCGTTAGCTAAAATATTGGAAGCATCGGGTGTTGATTTTTTAGAGATAGGTTTCCCGTATTCTGATCCGGTGGCTGATGGTCCCGTAATTCAGCACAGTTCGGAAGAGGCTTTAAAGAATGGTATGTCACTTGATCTTTTGTTCAACCAATTAAAAGAGTTAAGGAAAGAGGTACAGATTCCGGTATTGTTAATGGGATATGTAAATCCAATGTTGCAGTATGGAGTGGAGAGGTTTTGTCGGGCTTGCGCGGAAGCGGGTGTCGATGGGGTTATTGTTCCCGATTTACCAATGTATGAATACGAAGAGCTTTATCAAGAAGTTTTTAAGAAATATAATATTAGTAATATCTTCTTGATTACACCACAAACCTCGGAAGAGCGTATTAGAAAAATCGATGAATTAAGCACGGGCTTCATCTACATGGTATCTTCATATGCCACTACAGGTAAAAATCTTGTAGTATCTGAACAAACGGCGCATTATTTTCAACGCGTCGACGCCTTGAATCTTCGCAATCCCTTGGTTGTTGGCTTTGGCATTACTGATCAGGCAAGTTTTGATCATGCATTACAGTATGCAGACGCGGCCATCGTGGGCAGTGCTTTTGTTCGTTTGCTCAGTCAAAAGGATTATTTAGAACAGATTCCTTCATTTATAGGAGGTATAAAGGGAAATGTTGCTGTATAGTCAAGCGCGGAGGTAGCAAACATCAATGAAGCGTTGTGTTTTTTCAACGCTTCATTAACCGGAATACCCATAAAAACCCAATAGCTGTGATTACTGTCATTGCTCCGGTTCCCCACCACAAGGCAGTGAAACCATAAGTAGCAGCGATATGCGTTCCAATGTAAGGAGATATAATATGCGCTCCCGAAAACGCCAAAGCATTTAATCCCATATACGCTCCCTGATTATTTTTGCCACTTCTATTGGCAGTAACCGTTGCCATAAAAGGAATAGCCAAAATTTCAGATAAGCAAAGAATGAAAATAGAAAAATATAATATCCACTGACCGGTGTGGTGATTTAAAAGCACGTAGGATACACCGCATAATAATGTGCCAACTATAATAACGCTTGCGGTCGATAGCTTTTTTTCGGCAATATGCACTACCAGCATTTCCAGGGAAAAAACCACTAAACCGCTAAAAGCGAGTATCCGTCCAATTTGTGATTCGCTCAATTGATAGACAGAACGGTAGAATAAGGGAAGCGTATTAAGCAATTGAAAGAAACAGATTGCGTAAAGCGTGCATAGAATGCTAAATAGCATAAAAGGTGTGTCACGATAAGGTGAGCGCCGAGGAAAAGTATGCTCAATGTTATTTTCTCTTTTCTTTTGGTGGCCCTTTTTTCCTTTGAAATAAAAGAAAAACAAAATACCGGCCACTAAACAGGTGATGCCATTTCCATAAAATAGAAGATCATAAGAAACGGAAGCCAGAAAACCACCTAGGGCAGGACCAATTGAAAAACCTAAATTAATAGCCATTCTATTGAGGGAAAAGGCTTTTGTAATGTTTTCGGACTTCGCATAATGGGTAATGGATACTGAATTGGCAGGTCGGAAAGTCTCTGATATCAGACTCAATGAGAAAATTCCAAAAGCCAGTGATTCCATGGATTGTAATTGAGGCAAAATGAAAAAAAGTGGAGCGGTTAAGAATAAGCTGCACGTTTGTATCCTGAAATGCCCAAAACGATCGGTTAGCCACCCGCCAAGCCAAGAGCCACTAACCGCGCCGATACCAAAACAACTTAAAATGATTCCTGCATCTTCTATAGAATAGTTGAGCTTGTTTGTCATATAGACACCTAAAAAAGGGAGTACCATGGCTCCACTTCTATTGATAAACATGACAAGTGCCAGCATCCAGGCCGGGCGGGATAAACCACGGTAGGCATCTAAATAAATTTGTAAGAAACGAATCATTACAATATGTATATGTTGTGATAAAAAACGCTTAAGAATATTCGGAGTTAGCCCTTTTAAGGGTTGGGAAGCGACAATGCAAACTTAATTAAAAGCAAGATGAGTTTACGAAATATTTATACTTTAAATCCAATCCTTTGAATTTTGTAAATTGATAGAATTGGCTTAGATTCGTATTAGTCTCCCTGATCTAATCTTAAATCTTCTATCTCAATTTTCGAATCCACGTCAAGTCCACGTGAAGTCCACCTTATTTCCACGTCAGGCCCACCTGTCATTTAGTATGTATCCGCTTTCGCTTCTTGTTTTCCTGCATTTCTATATAGCCGATATAGTGTGAATATAGTACGGAACTAATATGGAGACATCGTGAGCTTACATGGGATTTTAACCGATTTTATGTAGGTTTGCAACAAACACAATAAATTATGTCACACATTAAAGACTATATTGAAGCAAACAAGCAACGATTTTTGGATGAATTGTTTGAATTGCTACGCTTTCCATCTGTTAGTGCCGATTCAAAGTATAAAAGCGATGTCTTAAAAACGGCCGATTATATTGCTGAAAAACTAAAGGTTGCCGGTGCGGACAATGTAGAAGTTTGCCCGACAGCTGGCAATCCAATTGTTTATGGGGAGAAAATTATAGACCCAACTAAACCTACTGTTCTCGTATATGGACATTATGATGTGCAACCACCGGAACCACTGGAATTGTGGCACACGCCACCGTTTGAACCTACCGTGCGCGACGGCAAAATTTTTGCCCGTGGTGCTTGTGATGATAAAGGACAAATGTATATGCATATAAAGGCTTTCGAAGTTATGCAACAAACGAGTGGACTGCCTTGTAATATCAAGTTTATGATCGAAGGAGAAGAAGAGGTAGGATCTGAAAATTTAGACGTTTTTGTTAAAGCAAATAGAGAAAAATTAGCCGCTGATGTTATCCTAATATCGGATACCGCCATGATCAGTTTGGAAACCCCATCACTCGAAACCGGCTTAAGAGGACTTTCCTATTTAGAAGTAGAAGTGGTAGGTCCCAATAGAGATCTTCATTCCGGCGTTTATGGTGGAGCTGTGGCAAATCCGGCGACCATCTTAGCAAAAATGATCGCTTCACTTCATGACGAGAATAACCATATTACCATTCCCGGGTTTTATGACGATGTCATTGAATTAAGTGCGGAAGAACGAGAAGCACTAAACCAAGCTCCTTTTAATGAAGATGAATATAAAAAAGATCTTGGAGTTGAGGAGCTATGGGGTGAAAAAGGTTATACAAGTATTGAACGCACGGGGATTCGCCCTACTTTGGAAGTTAATGGAATCTGGGGTGGTTATATCGGCGAAGGGGCAAAAACAGTTCTTCCATCAAAGGCATCAGCAAAAATTTCGATGCGACTGGTACCCAATCAGCAGTCTGCTGTTATTACGAGTTTATTTCAAAAGCATTTCGAAAGCTTAGCTCCGAAATATGTAAAAGTGAAAGTGACACCTCATCACGGTGGAGAACCGGCTGTAACACCAACAGATAGTACGGCCTACAAAGCTGCCGAAAAAGCAATTGAGGAGGCTTTTGGAAAGGCACCGATTCCATGTAGAGGTGGTGGCAGTATTCCAATTGTTGCCTTATTCGAAAAGGAATTAGGATTGAAGACGGTTTTAATGGGCTTTGGACTAGATAGTGATAATCTTCATTCACCAAATGAAAAGTATGATATCGCTAACTATTTTAAAGGTATTGAAACCATTCCTTTGTTTCATAAGTATTATGCGGAATTAAGCAAATAATCAATTTTGATTTTGTCTAGTAAGCTGTCTGGAAGCACATGGTAAGTGGTTTTTGGACAGCTTTTTTAATAAGAGCCGATTCTGTTAGCGATCGTGCTTGAAATAGCTTAACTTTGTGCATCTTTAAGATAGCCGTTGGAACATATTTAATTATTCTAGTGAATGACTAGTAGAGAAATAAGACAAGCATTTTTATTTTTTTTTAAAAGCAAGGGACATGAAATAGTACCTTCTGCACCGATCGTAGTAAAGAATGATCCAACCCTGATGTTTACCAATGCCGGGATGAACCAGTTTAAAGAACTGTTTTTGGGTGAGGCTCCCATTAAGTATTCAAGGGTTGTAGATACGCAACGTTGTTTGAGGGTGTCGGGGAAACATAATGATTTAGAAGAGGTTGGTATCGATACGTACCATCATACTATGTTTGAAATGCTGGGCAATTGGAGCTTTGGTGATTATTTCAAAAAAGAGGCAATAGCCTGGAGTTGGGAGCTCTTAACCAATGTTTACAAAATAGATAAAGACCGATTATATGTTACTGTATTTGAAGGAGACAGCGAGGAAGGTTTACCGGAAGATACCGAAGCCTATGGTTATTGGAAAGAACATATTGATTCAACCCGCATCCTGAAGGGAAACAAAAAGGATAATTTCTGGGAAATGGGGGAGACCGGGCCGTGTGGGCCTTGCTCTGAAATACATGTGGATTGTAGAAGCGACGAAGAGCGTCGGATGATTGATGGGAGCACCTTGGTCAATGCTGATCATCCGCAAGTAATTGAAATATGGAATAATGTCTTTATGCAGTTTAATCGTTTAAAAGACGGTTCCTTGCAACCTCTTCCTGCAAAGCATGTGGATACGGGTATGGGCTTTGAACGCCTGGTACGTGTATTGCAGGGCAAAACTTCCAATTATGATACGGACATCTTTCAGCCGCTTATCCAGTTAATTGCGAAAGCGGCGAAGGTACAATATGGCGAAAACGAGCAGCAGGACATTGCGATGCGCGTAATGGCTGACCATATTCGTGCCATTTCGTTTGCTATTGCAGATGGACAGCTTCCGTCTAACAACAAAGCGGGATACGTAATTAGAAGGATCTTGCGGAGAGCCGTTCGTTATGCTTATACATTTTTAAATTTCAAAGAGCCCTTCTTAAATACATTAGTGATTCCGCTGGCTCAGCAGTTTGAAGGCGTATTTGATGAACTTTACAAACAGCAGGATTTCGTACAAAAAGTTGTTTTGGAAGAAGAGTTATCTTTTTTACGAACTTTAGTAACCGGTATCCAGCGCTTTGAAAGCTATCACACTGATCAGGGGCTGGTTAGTGGGGATTTCGCTTTTGAATTATATGATACTTATGGATTTCCGATCGACTTGACTGATTTGATGGCTCGGGAAAAGGGATGGAAAGTAGATATGCCGGGATTCGAAAATGCGTTGAATAAACAAAAAGAGCGCTCACGAGCTGCGACTGCGATTGATACGGGCGACTGGGTTACCGTAAGTGAAGATGGAGAAACACACTTTGTAGGATATGATAACTTAGCAACCGAAACGAAGATACTTAAATATCGTAAAGTTTCAGCTAAGGGAAAGATTCAATACCAATTAGTGTTGTCGCAAACACCATTTTATGCGGAAGGTGGTGGACAGGTGGGAGATACCGGAATTTTAATACATGAAACATCGAAAGAAACGATTCAGATTGTTGATACGAAAAAGGAAAATGGATTGATTATCCATTTTTCTGATGAAATCCCTTCGCATCTTGAAGGTGTTTTTTTTGCGAAGGTAGCTGAAGATCGGCGTCGGGATATCCAAAGTAATCATTCAGCGACCCATCTGTTACACGCAGCACTAAAGCAAGTTTTGGGAGAACATGTAAATCAAAAAGGATCTTTAGTAAGCGAAGAGGTGCTCCGTTTTGATTTTTCCCATTTTGCTAAAGTTTCCGATGAAGAATTAAGAAGAGTTGAACAAGTTGTCAATGCAAAAATCAGAGAAAATTTAGCCTTGGATGAACGAAGGAATGTACCGTATAATGATGCTATTGATATGGGAGTGACAGCCTTATTCGGTGAGAAATACGGTGACTTTGTACGGGTGATAATTTTCGATGAAAACTTTTCAAAAGAATTATGCGGCGGAACGCATGTCCAATATACCGGAAATATCGGCTTCTTCAAAATTTTGAGCGAGGGTGCCGTTGCCGCAGGTGTAAGACGCATTGAAGCTATTACCGGTAGACGGGCAGAAGAAATTATTGATAGGCAGGATGAGTTGATCAATGAGTTGAAAAACTTACTTAAACATCCTAAAGATCTGAGTGCCGCTATTACCGGTCTTTTACAGGAAAACAGTAAACTGAAAAAAGAGGTAGAAAAATCATTGGTGGAAAAGGCCCAACAGTTAAGGCAGGTGCTTGTAGAAAAGGCAATTGACATTAATGGAGTGCGTTTTATCGGTGAGCAAGTGGAGTTACCAAATGCAGATGCTGTTAAAAATTTAGCCTTTGCTATAAAAAAGGCAATCGATAATGGTCTGTTTTTAGTATTAGCCGCTGATTTTGATGGTAAACCTAATTTAACTGTAGTATTATCGGATGATTTAGTGAGCCGTGGGCTGGATGCGGGAAAAATTGTTAGGGAGCTGGCAAAAGAAATAAAAGGCGGTGGTGGTGGTCAACCTTTTTATGCAACAGCAGGAGGAAAGGATTCTTCAGGTTTAACCGTTGCTCTTGAAAAAGCGAAATCTTTTGTTGGTTAAATGAATTTGAACTAAATATTTACGGATGAAGAAGATATTAGGAGCTCTAAGTATTTTTGTTTTGGCTGCTTGCAGTAATAAGGATCAGTTTGTCTTGAACGGCGAGCTTATCAACAACGATCAGGTCAAAAAAGTTTTTTTATATGAAGGAGGGGAGGTTGTAGATTCAGCTTTTTTGAATGACGATAATAAGTTTCGCTTTCGGAGAACGGCACCTATCCCGCAGTTTTACAATTTAAAAGTTGGAGAAAATAATTACTTTTTTGTTCTTTCCAACGGCGAAGAGGTGAGCTTTAAGGCCAATATCAAAGATCCGAGTGGAAATTACGAAGTTATTGGTTCCGAAATTTCTAGCAAAATAAAGGAGTTTAGTGAAATTAATACCCGTTATTCTGCCATATCCAGGGAAATAGAAGGCGAATTTCAAATGCGATTAAAAAGGGAGCCGTCAAAAGAAAAAGAGATTAGGGATGAACTGTTTGTGAAATATAAAAACAACCTGGACCAATTTTCAAAAGAGGTATTGGCCTTCGCTAATCGAAATGTTAACAATTTAGCGGGCTTCTATGCAATAAGTTCATTAGATCCCGCAGAGTACGAAGCGGAAATGATGGCCTATGCCGACACTATAAAGGATAAATTTCCTAAAAATGCTGCCGTGCGAGATTTTGTTACCCATATGGCTGAATTGAAACCGCTAATGGTGGGGCAGAAAGCGCCCGATTTTGAATTAATGGATCAAAAAGGGAAGACAGTCAAGCTGTCGGACTTCCGTGGTAAATATACCCTTGTCGATTTTTGGGCATCCTGGTGCGTGCCTTGCAGAGAGGAAAACCCCAATATTGTAAAACAATACAATACTTATAAAGATAGAAATTTTACGATATTAGGGGTGTCCTTGGATAATAATCAAGCTGCTTGGCTGAAAGCAATAAAAGATGATCAGTTAACTTGGACACATGTATCAGATTTGCAGGCGTGGAATAGTAAAGCTGCAGAATTATACAAAATTTCAAGTATTCCTGCGTCTTTTCTGCTTAATCCGGAGGGTATTATTGTTGCTAAAAATCTAAGAGGACAAAAACTGGCAGATTTTTTGGAAAAAACGCTATAATTTTAACTAGATGTCAAGCAATGGGTGATCATTAACAATTTGTTAATACTGTCTTAACTTTTATTTGCAATTAAGTACATAATTTAGACCTAAAATTATTGAACATGAGCAGTGCTAAATACAAGATATTAGTCGTTGACGATGAGCCCGATATAGTCGAACTAATTGAATATAACTTAAAGCGTGAAGGATATTCGGTTTTTACGGCCACTAACGGACAGGAAGCTGTATCAACGGCACGGAAGATAAACCCGGATCTCATCATACTTGACATCATGATGCCGAAAATGGATGGTATTGAAGCTTGTCGGATTATGAGAAGCATGCCGGAGTTTAAAAACACTTTTATGGTATTTCTTACAGCAAGAAGTGAAGAGTATTCCGAAATTGCAGGCTTTAATGTTGGTGCTGACGACTATATCGCGAAGCCTATTAAACCAAGGGCGTTGATTAGCAGGATTAATGCAATTTTGAGAAGAAACAGCAAAGGAGAAGAGACTTTAGAAAATAAAGTTGAAATCGCCGACCTTGTAATCGATAGGGAAACCTTTTTGGTATATAAGAACGATGAGAAAATTGTTCTTGCAAAAAAAGAATTTGAATTGTTATACTTATTAGCTTCTAAACCTGGAAAAGTTTATACTAGAGAAACAATATTGAAGAGTATTTGGGAAGATTCTGTTGTGGTAACTAACAGAACCATTGATGTGCACATTCGAAAGCTGCGAGAGAAGATAGGGGATGATTATGTTTCTACCGTAAAGGGAGTTGGGTATAAATTTGATGCCTAATTCATTATATTTCTAAAGGGGGTGCTTAGCCCCTTTTCCATTTAATCTTTCTGTGGCGCCCTTTGAGATTTCGAATTTTACCTGATCCTTTTCATTTTCGGGATATATAGGAAGTAAAGTCATCCAAGCCTTACAAATTTTTCCTTTACCGAAAAGAGGTCGCCCATTTTTTGTATCTTGCAATTGTGTCAATAAAAAATCATCTTAAGGGATATCAATGATCTCAAAGAAGATAGTTGAAATTATAATTATAGTTTTACGACATAATTGCTACCTATGGGAATCTATCGTCAGTGGCTCAATATAATTCCTCCGAACGAGCAGGACCGTTTGCGGAAGCTGTATAAGTATGATATTCTGAATACGCCGCCGGAAGACGCGTTCGATAAGATTGCGAAGTTGGCTATGGAGTTTTTTGAAGTTGCGGGCGCATTTATATCCTTTGTCGACGAAAAAACGGTATTCTTAAAATCAGATACTACAGGCCATTTTGAACGCTATACTAACCGTACTGATAGTCTTTGTTCTTGGGCGATTTTACAGGACACAGTAGCCGTGATTAATAATATAGAAGAGGCTTCGGAGATACTTGAAAATCCGGAACATTTAAAAGCGCTTGGTATCGGATTCTATGCTGCTGCGCCACTTCAGACGCCTGATGGGTATAAAATCGGCGCACTTTGTGTTAGTCATCCTACAGCTAAATATCCGTCAGAGAAGCAGTTGGAAATGTTGAAGAGTCTTGCGTCCATAGTAATGGATGAGTTGAAATTTCGTTTAGCTACACGCAATGCGGTACGGGTACAAACTGATTTAATGAACGCAGCCGTTCATGACCTTAAAAATCCGCTAACATCCATCAAGCTTTACGCGCAGTTGATTCAGCGAGAGGCAAAGGAGAATAAAGGGACGCAGGCAATGACCGAGCGAATTATCAAATCATCCGATTTTATCCTTTCGAGCTTGAACGATCTGTTAAATTTATCGCAGATAGAAGATGGCGAAATGAAGCTTAAGATAGAGCCGTGTGTGCTTGATTCATTGCTTAAAGATCTTTTGACGGATTTTGAGATTATTGCCAACCAAAAAAAACAGCGGGTAGTTTTCGAAAATACTATTCAACGGCCTGTCGCCGGTGATAAAGCACGATTACGCGAGATATTTGAAAACCTGTTAAGTAATGCTTCCAAATACGCATATGCTGATACAACGATTAATTTGATAGCTAAGGAGGTAGATAACAAGGCTTTAATTGAAATTCGAGATCAAGGGCAAGGCCTTTCTGAACAGGATATGAAGAAACTGTTCAAAAAATTTGCCCGTCTAAGTTCTGTGCCAACGGGCAAAGAAGGAAGTAATGGCTTAGGACTATCGATCGTTAAAACCTTGGTGGAACTTCATAGTGGAAAGATTTGGGCAGAAAGTCAAGGGAAGGAAAAAGGATCCTCTTTTTTCATTGCTTTACCTTTGGCGGAACTTTAAGCCTAAAGTAAATGATCGCTCTTTGACGAACATGTCGTCCTCTTTTTATACCTTTGCACTTCTATGGAAGAAAAAGCGCTTAATTTTAAATTTCCGAAGTTCAATCAGCTCATCATTTTCGAAGATGATAATCTAATCGTCGTAAATAAACCACCATTTATTGCATCGCTGGATGAAAGAGAGGGGCGAGAAATTAACATACTTCGAATGGCGAAGTCATACCATGCGGACGCGCAAGTTTGTCATCGTATCGACAAAGAAACTTCCGGTTTATTATTAATTGCTAAAAATCCTGATACCTATCGCTCTGTTTCTATCGAGTTCGAGAAGAGAAGAGTGAAAAAGATTTATCATGCTATTATTGGGGGAACTCACATCTTTGAGGACCTAAAGGTGGACCTTCCAATTCTGAATCTGGGTAATAAAAACGTTACCATTGATAAAGCGAATGGCAAATTAGCCGAAACGTGGTTTAAGTCGCTTGCTTATTTTAAGCATTATACTTTGGTGGAGTGTAGGCCAATAACGGGTCGCATGCACCAAATTAGAATTCACCTCGCTACGCAACATGCATCTATTGTAGGAGATAGTCTTTATAAAGGCAAACCCGTTTATCTCTCACAGATTAAACGGGGCTATACATTAAGTAAAGGACAAGAAGAACTCCCAATTATGAAACGATTTGCTTTACATGCTAGAGCATTGAGTTTCTCTATAAATGGAAAAGACTATAGTTTTGAGGCCCCGTACCCTAAAGATTTCGCAACTTTATTAAAACAGTTGGAGCGATTTGATAGCTAAACTGATGAGCCAGCCGTTGACAGAACGCACTACCTTTCAACAATCTAAAGGAGTGAAGAATTTATAAGTCAGTGAATCAGGAAAATATTAGAATCTCGAATTCGAAAACCTGCTAGCAACTATAAGTTCCTTGGCATCAGATTGTCGATAATCATAAAATCCAATAGTTGATTTTTTTCCCAGATGGCCCGCAGCTACCATATTGGTCAATAGCGGACATGGCGCATATTTAGAATTTCCGAAACCTTCGTGTAATACCTTTAGAATAGCTAAACACACATCCAAACCTATAAAATCTGCTAATTGCAGTGGGCCCATTGGATGCGCCATACCGAGCTTCATAACCGTATCAATTTCCATCACACCGGCAACGCCTTCATATAGGCTGTAAATTGCTTCATTAATCATCGGCATGAGGATTCTATTGGCTATAAAACCAGGGTAGTCTTGTACAATGACAGGTGTTTTTTGAAGTTTGGCTGCCAAAGTAAAAATTGTAATGGTAACTGCTTCACTCGTACGATAACCCCTTATCACTTCAACCAATTGCATCATTGGAACCGGATTCATAAAATGCATACCAATGACTTTATCCGGTCTTTTTGTGTTAGAAGCGAGTTGTGTAATGGAAATAGACGAAGTATTAGAAGCTAAAATGGTAGCATCAGCACAAAGGTCGTCCAATTCATTAAAGAGGCGCGATTTGACAGCCTCATTTTCTGTTGCCGCTTCAATGACCAGATCCGCCTCGGCAACGGCTCCTTTTAAATCTGTAAACGTCGTTATATTATTTAAAGTAGCGATTTTTTCATTTTCAGTTAGTTTACTTTTACTAATCTGCCTATCTAAATTTCTTTGTATAATATCTATGGCTTTTGTTAAGGCCTGCTCATTTAGGTCTACAAGAGATACCGAATAGCCATGAAGAGCAAAGGTGTGCGCAATACCGTTACCCATGGTTCCTGAACCAATTACCGTTATGTTTTTCATCTGTTATATTGTTTTTTCGGTTTGATGAACAGTATTTTATTCGGTTTTCATACCACTTATTGTTTTTTGCATTTGTGCCATCATGGTGGTAAGAGTTTCTAAGCTTGGCTCTGCCGTCGGTTCTGGAAATTCTGTACTAATAAATGCTTTGGCTTTCCATATTTCTAAAATATCCGGTGTTTCTACCCAGTAAGGTTCATATACTTTGTTGTCCGAAAGCAATTTCAATCCTTTCTCTTCCTTAAATTTATGCGCTATCCTTTTATAAACAATTCCATCGGATTTCGAAATAATGACGTAAGTCTGATTGGGTTTAACATCAAACCAATCTTCAACGTACTCGCAAATAACAACCGTACCAGGTTGTAAAGGAAGCATGGAATCTCCCTTCAATTCAAATGCGCGGTAAGTTCCTTGTTTAAAGAAAGGCAATCTGAATTTTGGCAATTCACTAATATAGTCCGGATCGGCATAGCCATTTAGATAACCTGCGCTCGCTTTAACCGGTACAAGCTCAATATTTTCACGATCATCCTCATTGACCGTAATACTTAAAACACGGACACTGGATGAATCACCCTTCGGAGTAGGCTTCCATTTATCGTCAATTTTTTCATTGACAAGTTCGTCCATAGTTAACTCATAATAGGATGCGAATTTTTTTAGCAACTCGTATTTCGGTTCCGCACGATCTTCCTCATAAGCGCCAACAAGAGAACGCTTAATTTCCATTAAATCAGCGAATTGCTGTTGTGTATGCCCCTTTTTTCTTCTGAGGTATTTAAGATTTGATGCGATATTGCTCATTTTTAAAATAATTTTGTTTTTACTAAAATTGTTAGTATCATTGTGCCAATAAAGTTAGTAAATAAAATTCAATTAGCGAAAAATATTAGTGTATTTTGTTATGAAGCGATTTGTATATATATTGACAGACTGTAACCGACAATATTTACATGTAGGATTAACCGATGATTTGTTTAAAACAATGACATTTTATAAGGAGCATAGGCAACTTTTTTTTGATACAGCTGCCAAGGTTTCCAGATTGGTTTATTTTGAGGAAATTGATACAGAGGAGTTAGGTATTGCTCGCTTCAATGTGTTATCTGCTTTTACGCGTTCTCAAAAAGAACGTCTTATTAGAGCAAAAAATAAAGATTGGCAGGATCTAAGTTTATGTTTAGGCATAGATAATTTAGTTGCTAATCCACAACAACCTCTTCGCTTTTCCTCGATGAGAGCTTGGTGATGATGAGTGTGCATGAAGCCGGTGTAAGGTCAAATCAATTAAAACAATTTACCATCCCGGCGCGAAGTTAAGACCAAAAGTACCAAATTTTAGATCCTTTCTGTTAAAAGGAACAGCATAATACGGTTCTAAAACAAAGTAACCAAAGATGTTAACCCGTAAAGAGACTCCGGCACTCATAGCAGGAACTCGTTCGTAGATGTCAACAGTTGATCCATCTGGGTTAACCTGTTCGCCAATTTTATCCGGATTACTTTTGAAAGCAATCTTATCTCCGGCACTCCAAGCGAGTCCCATATCAAAAAATACATTTAAATCAGAGAATAGTAGCCCGGATTTAATGGCTGCCAGCTTTTCCGGGCCTGTAAATGGTAACCTTGCTTCTAGATTCACTACCGCTATTCTGGAACCCATCAATTGATTCACATTGTACCCTTGATAAACGTTGCCGTTATTATTGTAGAATGACGCAGATTCATAGCCCCTGATGAGAAATGGATAGCCTATATAGAGCGGATATAATTGATCCTCACCACTACCAACACGCATGTATGTGTAAGCACGCGCAGCCAGGGAGATAGGCTTAATACGGTGATACTTGCGCAGGTCAGCGGTGTAGGCGGTAAAATTAAAATCGCCGAAATACTTTTCGGCAGCTAATCTATACCGATAACCACTTAAAGGGGCAGCTACACCAAAATAAGAATTATCACCAACAAAGGCCGCATTTAGTTGCTGCAAGGTAAAAGAATTAAAATTACCTCCATAGGTTCTGCTCGCTTCTTCTTTTGATAATTTTCTTCTGTCACTGCCTAAGAAATAGAATGTATTGGGGTCGTAATAATTAGAGAATCGATCAATCCGATAGCTGTAGCGGGCTACTGCGCCCCCCAGTTCAAATCTAGTTGTTCTCGATAGGGGGTAAGCGGCAAAAGCGTCTATCTGTGTTTGGAAAGTACGTATAATATCCGTATTCTCCGTAAAATAGGTGTTTCCGTTAATTTCCTCATTCCCATAGCTCATCAATCCGGACATAAAAGGAATATGAGAAATAGACCCTCCCCAACTGATTCTTCCCTTTTGATTGATATAGGCAAATTGACCGCCAAAATCATATACCTCCCCATTAATAGCAACCCCGGCAAATAATTGATTTCGTCCTAAAATATCGGAGAAAATACCTTGGATCCCACTGGATAAGCCCGCGCCATATCTACTGCCAACGGCTACGCCGACACCACTTCCCTGTAAATAGTCTAATTGAAATTTTGGTTTGTATGGTACCGGTTTTATGAGCGACTTACCAATACGCTGAAAAATATTGTAGTTTCGAAGGTTACTATTAACTACATCTACACCCAGTGATTGAGGAGGTGGCAGTAGCGCTGCGTTAAAATTTACTTCGTTATTTGGTACCTCCTTCGCCGTAAAGTCGCTTGGTTTAGCATTGTAGATGGTATATTTTTGCGAACGGTAATATGAGTAGAGAATATCATCGTTTGCAGATACACTTAAAGCAGGTGAATATTCGGTGATTCCGCTAATTCCTGTAAAATAATCGGTAAGCTGTTCAGTTTTTCCGGACGAAAACGTGTAACGGTATAGATTCCTGAAACCATCACGGTTTGACAGGAAATAAAGTTGCTTATCATCTGCCGAGAACTGGGGGTTCAGGTTATTGGCGCCCGGAAAGATATCGATCTTCCGGATTTCTTTTGTACTTATATCGATAATGGCTAAGCCCAATGGAATATCAACTCCTTCGTAACCACTTTCTAAGCTTAAACGATCGGTACTGAAAACAATTTTTTTACCATCTCTTGAAAAACTAGGATGGTAATCGGAATACCAGTCGTTGGTAAGTTGGGTCGAGCTCTTATTTGACAAATCATATAAGTAGATATCACTATATCCGTTTTTAAGTCCCGAGAATGCCACGAGGTTTCCATCGGGCGACCAGGTTATGTTAGCAAACTCACCGATATCTCCCATACTTTCTGTAGCAAGTGTTTTACCGGTCTCCACGTCGACTATCAACAATTTCGTGCGCCCTTGGCTAAACACACTAAACGCAAATTTCTTGCTGTCATGGGAAAAGGATCCTGCACTTTCTATATAACTGAACTCATCAATGTGCGAATTATTCTGTCGACTACTCAGCTTTCGTATGATTTTACCTGTTCCGGCATCTGCTAAGAATAAATCAATACTGAAGAGATCTTTTTCTGATAAGAAAGCGACGTATTTACCGTCGGGGGAAATGGTTGGGGAAACATTCATATTACCCCCGTTTTTATTATTAATGATCATTTGCCCCCTTGGTACTTGAGCCGTATCGATTAGAAGCGGTTTATAGGCATTTTCGATACTTGTACGCCATAAATTTGACAGCGTAGGTTCGTCATATCCAAAGGTGTATTTAATCGCCGCTTGATATCCGTACTTAGCGGTGTTTTTGAAGAAAGGCACAATCACTGTATCCCCGTAAGTAGAACCGATGTAAGCCCAGAATGCTTGACCATAGCGGTAAGGGAAATACTTATTGCTTTCTGTTAAGTCTCTAAGGCTCGGAATATCCTTATTTAAATAAGCATCTCGCATCCACATGGCGGTAAAAGCATCCTTTTTTCCGACGGATAAATATTCGGCCATTCCTTCCACCATCCAAAGAGGGAGATTTCCTATATTTTCCAGCTTGGTTGAATCGCCTTCAATAAGGGAATGATATTGAAAGGCGTGGACCAACTCGTGCCCCAGAACATGGCGTGTCTGGTTATTGATTTGCATAATCGGCATTACTACGCGATTCTTGAGCCCTTCTGTAACACCTCCCGTACCTATACTTATTTCTCCGCCAATAGCAGTAGTTTGTTGAAAGTCCGGATGGTTATTATAAAGTATGAGGGGATTCTTCCGAAGAAATGTATCTCTAAAAACTTGCTGATGCAGTTCGTACCAAAGCTCACTTTCTTGCATGAAACGAGTTAATAGACTATCGTTTTTTAGATAAGTATAGAAATCGAAATGGGGTGATTGCTTTACTTTAAAATCCAATGCTTTATATCGCATCTTATTTTGGCCAAAATATTGTCCAAAAACGGTAGGTATGAAACAAAATGTAAAGGCTATTGCCCAAATAGTTTTGTAAAATCTCTTTTTTGCCGGAATAAGGTGCTTCATATGATGCTTAGGTACAATTTGGGATACTAATTTAGCGTTTAGAATTTATTTGCGCAACTTAAACTCGGTTTCTTCTATTCATTCGGCTGTTGTTTAAGCTGTTCATTGATTCGTTGAAGCTCATCTTCACTGTGCGGTTCCAAAATCGGACTCAGAATGGGAGGGAGGCTATCTGCTCGTGTGCTGTCCGGAATCCGTATCCGCGGGCTTGGGCACTTATATTCGCGTGTAATCGCCACAGTTGGCTCGGGAAGAGGGCCGTAAGTATAGCCGCTTTCCGGGTCGTGGTATAATTTTTCCATAAACTTAGCAAAGATTGGAAGGGCCGTGCGCGAACCTTCTCCGGTTGCCGAATTTCGGAAGTGTATGCTGCGTTCATCATTTCCAACCCAAACACCGGCCACTAAGTCTTTCGTGATACCCATATACCATCCATCCACATAGTCGGAAGAGGTTCCCGTTTTTCCGCCTATTTGATTACCCTTTTTCCACAGATCCCATTCCCATAAGGCTTGCGATGTCCCTCCCGGTTCTTCCATCGTCCCGCGAAGCATATAAGTCATCAACCAAGCGATTTCTTCACTAATGACCCTTTTTGTCTTTGGTTTAAATTCTGCTAAAGAATGACCATCTTGGTCTGTGATACGCTTGACCAAAATGGGTTCTGCATGATTCCCTTTATTCAAAAAGGTAGCATAGGCGCTTACCATCTCATAAACCGTTACGTCATTTGATCCTAAACTTACCGACGGCACCGATTCTAAATGGCTGGTTATGCCGCATTTGTGGGCAGTCTTTACCACATTATCCCAGCCAACTTTTTCTGTTATTTGGGCCGTTACGGAATTAATGGACCTACCCATAGCCCAGCGTAAAGACATATTGATGCCCGAAAAGGTCCAATCGGCGTTTTTCGGTTCCCATGTTTTTGCTTCACCGTTCTCAACATAATTGATTTTTACCGCCTTGTCCTGAAATTTATCACAAGGTGACATCCCCTGTTCCAGGGCGGTTAAATAGGCAAATGGTTTAAATGTCGACCCCGCTTGGCGCTTCGCTTGATTAACATGGTCATATTTATAAAATTGATGGTTAATACCACCCACCCATACTTTTATCTCCGAACTATAAGGGTCCATTACCATCATGCCGGTGTTAAGCATTTTCGCATAATGTGCAAGCGAATCCATCGTGGAATACTCAACTTCGTTCATACCGTCCCAAGTGAAAACTTTCATCGGTTTTGGTTGATTCAGGTAAAAAAGAATACTGTCTTGGTTGTGCTTGAATTTCTTGTCAAGAAAAGAGTAAATTGGAAGCCTTTTTGCCAAATTTTCCAAAAAGTTTTCAATTACTTCTCCTTTGGAATCGCGCCATGGTAGCTCTTTCCCCCAAGTATTTTCCAACCTTTTTTGTAGAACAGCCATTTGATCGTAGGCTGCTTCCTCCGCATAGCGCTGCAATCTGGAATCAATGGTTGTATAAATCTTAAGCCCATCTTCGTAAAGGTCATAACCGTTCTCATCGCACCATTTTTCGATAAACCGCTCTACCGCACCACGCAGATAAGAATCTTCCTTCCCCACTTCATCTACTGTACCTAAGCTTAGATCAATAGGTGATTGCCTGTATTGTTTAAGTTGTGAAGGTGAAATGAAGCCTGCCTTTTGCATTTGAGATAGGACGATATTCCGTCTTTCTAAAGAGCGTTTGGGATTTCGTACCGGATTATAAAGAGTGGTTGCTTTGAGCATGCCTATTAAAAGGGCTGCCTGGGGCGGCGTAACATCATTGGTGTTTTGATTGAAGTATCGTTTTGCCGCCGTTTTGATACCATACGTATTATTGCCAAATGACACCGTATTTAAATACATTGTCAGGATTTCCTCTTTGCTGTAGCGACGCTCCAATTTGATAGCTGTAAACCATTCTTTTATTTTAATGATTAGCATTCGAACACCCGGAATATTACCTAATAAACCGGCCGATTGATTATAACGAGTCCGAAAGAGATTCTTTGCCAACTGCTGGGTAATGGTACTGCCTCCGCGTTTATCTCCTTGTGCAGTAGATAATAGACTGGATGCTACTGCAATAAAGTCGACACCGTTATGTTTAAAAAATCGTATATCCTCTGTGGCGACTAAAGCTTGTGTAATGCTTTTTGAAATACTATCATAAACTACGGGGGATCGGTTTTCTTTAAAATAACGACCGATTAACTTACCATCCGCTGTATATAATTCGGAGGCTACGTGAAGCGTAGGTGCTTTAATATCTTGTGCAGTAGGGGAATAGCCGAAAAGACCTAAAAAATTTAACTCGATCGCACATAAGAAGATTATGACGAAATAGATGAAAATCAATAAGTAACGAAGAAACCTACTCTTAATTCTTCTAAACATGCGGTAAATATCTAAAATGAATAGTTAAAATAAATGTAAAAAAATGTTAAATAGCTTTTCCGGTTAGCGTGTCGAGCGTTAATACTAGACCTGTCAAGCAAATCTCTATAAAAAATCTGAAGTTTTATTGTGGCAGCGTAAACTTTATTAACATTAAAAACAGATGCTAAACAGGGAATTCTTTACATCAAATTTTGTCAATTCGGACCCAATCCATGCCGGCAGCTTCTGCAGCGGCTACTCCAGGATCACCATCTTCGAAAACAATGCAGTCTTTAGGCGCCACTCCTAATTTTTCGGCGGCGGCGAGAAAAGGATCCGGAAAGGGTTTTCCATTAGGCGTTTCGCCGGCACAAACAAGCACTTCTATGTAGTCTGTCAAACCGAGTACTGATAGCGTCCGCTGTACGGTAGTGCGCGTACCTCCTGATACAACACCGATGTGTACATTGCCTGCATTTGCTTTTAAGTGCTCAGTAACGTAAGCGATAGGTTCGGTTGTATCAATGTATTTTTCGAAGAATACTGCCGTCTTTTCTTTGGAGAACGTATCCGGCAACATCACATTATAACGTCTACTGATTTCATCGGCAACAAGTCTGGTTGGCCAGCCGGCCAGTTCATCGATAATGTCGGTGTCCAAATTTATTCCATATTTAGCTGCGGCCTCTTTGTATGACAATTTATGAGCAAGCATATTGTCTGCTAAAGTTCCATCGCAATCATAAAGGAGCGCTTTATATTTACCGCTTGTTTTTTCATTAAGTATGTTTAGCTTATCGAGCGTTTCTTGATTCATCTATATAGTGTTCAAAATAAATAGCGCAAAGTTGTCCTTTATTTATTTTGTTTCCTAATGGAATTGCAAAAATGACAAAACTAGCGTTCGAAAAAGCGTTCAACCTTTGTACCTAAACCATTTGAATAGTTCTTTATAGCTTGCCTTTTTACCATACATTAAAATTCCAACGCGGTAAACCCTCGCGGCTGCATAAGTTGTTAACAAAAAGCCAATAACCAACAAGGCGATTGACAGCAATAGTTGCCAAACGGGGACTCCAAATGGAATTCTAACCAACATACCGATAGGTGAGGTGAAGGGAACCATGCTTAACCAAAAGGCCAAGGAACCATGTGGATTATTGATTAGTACGGAAAAAGAAAGCATATAGGTAAACAATAGCGGCATGATAATGGGCAGCATAAATTGTTGGGTTTCCGTTTCGCTATCTACCGCTGATCCTACCATGGCGAATAGGGCACTGTATAGCAGATAACCGCCAATGAAATAGATCAAAAAACAACCTAATACGTAAGGATAATCAATGGCTTTGATCTGTTGTACAATAGCCTCCATTTTTGACTGCCTTTCTTGATTGTTCTGCTTTACCTCACCGTTACCAACCCCATCTTGCATCTTAACGGACGTATGCATTTCGGGTTTAGAATTGATCATTACGGCAGAGGTTGCGGCCATGAAGCTTACAGAGAGAATAATCCAAAGAACAAATTGGGTAACTCCGACCAGGCCAACGCCGATAATTTTACCCATCATCAGCTGAAAAGGTTTTACTGAGGAAATAACTACTTCGATAATCCGGTTACTCTTTTCTTCTATAATGCCACGCATTACCTGATTTCCATATAAAAACAGGGATATGTAGATTAGGATTGATAAGCCAAAGCTAATTCCGATGGCCGTCCCAACATGGCTGTCCTTTTCTCCATCCACCGTAAGTTCTTTTGATTTGATGGACACAGCCGGCTTTATACCGTTTAAGGTATTTATGTCAATTCCTGCGTCAGCTAGAGCTTTCGCTCTTAGTATGTCATTTAATTTTGACTCAAGCGTGTTGATGGTACCTATACCTTTTTTTTCGGTGTCGTATAGCTCAACAGTTTGGGAGGTCGCCACACCGGCCGGGACAACCAGGAGTAGCGAGCTTGTTTCACCACGTTCCATTTTCTTTTTCAAGCTAGCAATTGATTCATCTGTGCTTAGAAATAACAGATGTTCCGTGTCTTCTAATTTGTTCGCCACAAAGCCTGACTGATCTACTACATAAACCGTTGTAATAGGTTCTCGATTGTTTAATGCGACATAAAAAATAAGCGCGTACATAGCGATAAACAAGAAGGGAACGAGGAAGGTCGTCACTAAAAATGATTTCTTTTTTACACGGCTTAAATACTCTCGTTGTATAATAAGAACTATTTTATTCATTATGCTGCTAGTTGGCGTTGATAGACGTTACTTCTTTTATAAAAATCTCATGGATGGTAGGAATGATTTCTTCTACATGTTGTATTTCAACCTGGGCGATTAGGTAGGAGAGCATATGATTGATCGTTTTTCCCTCTGCTATTTTTAGATACAGTGTGGTTACATGATTATCCGTAAGTCGTTTTTCCACGGTAAATAGCGTATCATTTGGATCGATAACCTGCGCGCCTATATATGTTATTTTATATTTGTTTTCCCGATAACTGTTTTTTATGTCAATAACCGGGCCATCCAAGATTTTTCTGGACTTATTAATGAGCGCAATATTATCGCAAAGTTCTTCTACTGATTCCATACGATGAGTAGAAAAAATAATGGTGGTGCCATTGCTATGTAGTTCCAGTATTTCTTTTTTTATAATTTCAGCATTTACCGGGTCGAAACCGGAAAAAGGCTCATCCAAAATCAGTAGCTCCGGTTGATGAAGTACCGTTGCAACAAATTGTACCTTTTGTTGCATTCCTTTGCTTAGGTCTTCCACTTTCTTACTCCACCAAGACTGCATTTCCATCTTCTCGAACCAATGTTTGATTCGCTTTTTCGCCTCTTCTTTTGACAAACCTTTTAGTTGAGCTAAGTAAAGCAATTGATCACCGATCTGCATTTTTTTATAAAGTCCGCGTTCTTCCGGTAAATAACCTATCTTGCTAATGTGTTCCGGTTGGAGCACATCACCATTGAACATTATATATCCACTATCAGGAGCGGTAATCTGTGTGATAATTCGAATAAGAGAAGTTTTTCCTGCACCGTTCGGACCGAGTAATCCAAAGATGGTGCCCTTTTCAATATGCATGGACACGTCATCTAAGGCTCGATGCTCCGCATATTGCTTTACGATGTTGTTGATTGACAGCATGAGCATTTTATCTTGTACCGTTTAGATAGGCGAGGTGCTTATTTGTTACAACATATGATATATAAAAAAAGGGATGTGCTTTGCACATCCCTTTTGGTTTCGCTGCGTAAAAGTTTAGAAATAAAATTGTACTCCTAATTGAGGTGCAAAGAAATCACTAGCTAAACCAAAAGAATTGGTAATTTGTTTAGATCCGGTCGCCTCATCTTTAATCCTGTCATTACCGTAGTAAAGACCACGTACACTTAATTCAATACCTACATTTTTATGTGGAAAGAATGCTAAACCGGGAGAAAGCTGTGCTCCGAAACTAGTTGTGCTAGACACTTTTGTGCCATCTACTTTTGTGCTTCCAAAAGCCATGGGAACAGAAAGTTGACCAAAGAATTTGAACATTTCATTTCCTTTATAGGCACGAGCAAAAGGTGCGACTACAAAAGCTCCTTGCTTAACTTTCAAATCCACATCATTTGCACCGTCAGTGTAGTACTGACCATAGCGATAACCGACACCGGTACCAATTGCGAAATTATCGCTGATAAAGTATCCTACATTAGGAACAATGTTGAAACTCTGGTTTGAATGGTCCGTGCCATTCACTTTGTTGTAATTATAACCAACAGATCCTCCTAGGAAGAGTTTACCTTTTTCAGTTTGTGCGTTGGCTGTAAAAGCTAGTGCTACAGCGGCAGTTAGAGTTAAAAATAATTTTTTCATGTTTAATATAAATTTGTTAACGTTATAGTCAGTGCTTCGACTGACTTTCACCGTGCATTAGTCAACTTATGTGCCAAATATGACGTAGAGCTTGTATAAAGTTGTATAAGCAACCAATCTTAAACTTCTATGACAATTAAAAGAAAGTGCAATTTTATTTGCTTTTTACAATAATTATATAACTTACTCGTTTACTGATCGTATGTTTTTTAAATGACAAAATCGATTATGCGGTATAAACTGACTATTTGTCTATTTTTGTCAACATTGACAATGACAGTATAGAGATTGGCAGGCATAAGTTAAAATAGGTGGTTACCAAGAAGCAAAAAAAAACGTCGAACCATTGCGTTCGGCGTTTTTTTATTTTATGCTAACATCTTATTCGAAGAATTCTTTTACACGTTCGAAAAAGCTTTTTTCATTTTTCCCGGGTTGGGGCTTGAAATTCGGCGATTCTCTTAATTTTTCTAATTGCTCTCTCTCTGTTTGGGAAAGCGCTTTTGGCGTCCACACATTTACGTATATTAGCTGATCTCCTTTGTGATAAGAATTTACCTCTGGAATGCCTTTGCCTTTTAGACGAAGAATTTTACCTCCCTGCGTGCCAGGATCTATTTTTATTTTCGCTTTACCGTCGATAGTTGGTACTTCTATACTGGCGCCAAGCGCGGCATCTACGAAACTTATATAAAGATCATATATAACATTATTTCCGTCACGTTTCAAAATCTCATGCGGAATTTCCTCTATCAATATGATGAGATCGCCCGGTACACCTCCGCGAGGAGCGGCATTTCCTTTACCGCTCATCGATAACTGCATGCCTTCGCTTACACCTGCAGGGATATTGATGCTGATGGTTTCTTCTCCACGTACCAATCCTTCGCCGTGGCAGGTAGTACACTTAGCTGTGATCTCAACTCCTTCACCGTTACAGGTAGGGCAAGTACTTGTTGTTTGCATTTGCCCTAATATGGTGTTAGTCACCCGCCTTACACTCCCCGTACCGCCGCATGTGCGGCAAGTAGAAGTTGAAGACCTATCTTTAGCACCGCTGCCATCGCAAGTTTTACAAACAACTTGCTTGTTTACCTTGATTTTCTTCTCAACGCCTTTTGCGATTTCCTCCAAGGTAAGCTTTACCTTTATGCGAAGATTCGTTCCTTTTACAGCTCGCCTTCCTCCGCGTGATTGCCCCCCTCCAAAGAAACTTTCAAAGGGGTTGCCTCCTCCAAAGATATCCCCAAAATTACTGAAGATATCTTCCATATTCATACCTCCTCCATAACCGCCGCTCGCACTGTTCCCGGCATGACCAAAACGATCATAGCGTTGACGTTTCTCCGGATTACTTAACACTTCATAGGCCTCGGCAGCTTCTTTAAATTTCTCTTCCGCTTCCTTGTTGTTTGGGTTTTTATCAGGGTGATATTTTATTGCCAGTTTTCTATAAGCTGATTTTATTTCAGCTTGTTCTGCATTTTTTGATACACCTAATACGTCGTAATAATCTCTCTTTGCCATCTTTATAATGATTCGCTACCTACTACTACTTTGGCGTAGCGCAGAACTTTATCGTTAAGGAAATAACCTTTCTCTACCTCATCGATTATCTTTCCAACCAGCTCGGGTGTTGGGGCAGGAATTCGCGTTATTGCTTCATGTAGATCAGCATTAAATTCTTGTCCAACTGACTCCATTTCTTTTAATCCTTTTCTGTTAAGGATAGACTTAAGCTTTTGATAAACGAGTTCGACACCTTCTTTTACAGAAGGGATGTCCTGCGCATTTTCCATTGATTTACGTGCACGCTCGAAATCGTCCAATACCATCAATAAGTCGCCGATAACTTCTTTACCCGCTGTTTGCAATAGCTCCACTCGCTCCTTGGAGGTCCGGCGCTTATAATTATCAAACTCTGCGTACAAACGAAGATATTTATTGTTGGCTTCTGTCAATTCTTGCTGAAGTTTTTCCTCTTGCTCCACTTCTACATCCGCTTCGGCCTCTTCTACATCATCGTTAAGACCTGCTTTCGTATGTTGGCGCGCTTCATTCACTGATTCCAACTCTTCCGCGATATCCTTGTTCTCGAGATTTTGATTTTCCTCAATATTTTCCTTTTTGCGTTGTTCTTCCATAATTCTAAAAAGCAGTTCAAAAATATTTTTTTCAGCACAAAACCTCTGCCAATGCATAGCAGACAGCCAGTCTGTCAGTCTTTGTTACTCAATACGAACATAATGACGCATTATGTCAACGATTGTCAGTAGGCAGCTAAAGCAAAATGTCGCTAGGAAATGGTTACGTTATCATGTAGTATACCGGATTCTGTTTTAACAATGCGGGAAGGCATGTTGCGGATAATCTGATAATCATGGGTAGCCATTAAAACGGCTGTACCTGCCCGACTGATTTCTTTTAGCAATAAGACAATTTCTTCTGATGTATTAGGATCTAAATTACCTGTAGGTTCGTCGGCAAGAATGATTTCCGGATCGTTCAGTAACGCACGGGCGATTACTACCCGTTGCTGTTCACCGCCGGATAATTCATGGGGCATCTTCTTCAACTTTGAACGTAAACCAACTTTATCTAAGACATCAAACATACGTTCTCTTATTAAGTTCTTGTCTTTCCAACCAGTGGCTCGCATTACAAATTCCAGATTCTTTTCAACTGTGCGGTCAGTCAGTAAATGAAAATCCTGAAAAACAATCCCTAGTTTTCTTCGTAAGAATGGAATGTCTCTGTCATGTAATCGACCAAGGTCGAAGCCGGCAACTAATCCGTCTCCTGTCGATATGGGAAGATCGCCATAAATAACTTTCAGTAGGCTACTCTTTCCCGAGCCGGTTTGACCGATCATAAAAACAAACTCGCCCGAATCAATCTGTAAATTTACATTTGACAGTACAAGATGCTTCTGTTGATAGATATCTATATTTTTAAGTTTGATAACGGTACTTGGAATCATGTTACAGTTCTATTTCTTTTATTTTTCCAAAAGGTAACTCCTCAACTATTTTCATTATGTACGATGCTTTATCTCCCAGTCCTATTTTTTCTAACGACTTATCCGGTCGGTCTACACGAAAATATGCTAAGAGCGTAAAATTTTCATCTCGCAGCTGTACATAGTCCGGAATTTTTGCTACACCTTTTACCTTAATGATATACATGGTACGCCAAAGTTAGTACATTCTACGAAATATCATCTTTTTTCAACGCACATTTTCCCTTTATCGTGTGTTGCACTGATTTGTTGAAAGAAGATTCGTTGGGAAAGACAGGGATTACAAACGAGAGGAAGCACGGGATTTCAGTATGTTATAGCCGCTGCTGCTAGTTCTGAAATATCTTTTAGAAGTTTATATTTTCAATTTACAGGGGAATGCAGGTGTAACGCCAATAGGACGCTATGAGCAATTTGTTGTCCATTCATTTTTTGAATAAAAAATGGGCGGCCTAATTATTTGCCGGACCTATCGTACCGGCTCCGTTCATAAAGCGCGTTTACAGAATCGGCTATGCGAGCAATTTGCGCCTCTTCGTTTTTTGTTTCATTGATCCAATCGAGATATGACTGCTTTTCCGTGTCCGCTAGTGCAGCATAAAACCGGAATGCAGCCGGCTCATCCGCTAAAATTTCTATGAAATCCGTTTCTGTTATCCGAGCGGATTTGTTCAAATAGATTTTGAGCTGTACGGTGTCGCCTACTTGCTTCTGCAGCTGTTTGCGAATACCGGCATTAAGTGGTAGAAATAATTTGCCGTCGCCCATAGGCATGAGGATCACTTTGTCAAGCATGTAACTGTCAATAGATCCGCTTACTTTTACTTGTCCGAAATGATTACGATAATCGGGCGATATCTCCGGAATCAAAATATATGACCATCCTCCTTTGCCGGGAAACCGTTCAATTAAAGCCTCTCGATTTATCTGTATGCTTTCCATAGTGGTGATCGCAATAACAAACGCTAACTTGTATTACCTAAAAAGGGTTTTCCTATCCTTAAAATTTAAGGGCATCTTTAGCAATGCCAAATTTTCAGCTAAAATAGAAAATATATTGGTTTGCATAAAATGTGTTGAAAACGGACAGACAGATAAAAATGCGGGTTAGTTTTTTTGTTCGGTATACTGTACTATATCGACTCCGATACCATTGGGATCCTGAATTGCAAAATGTCGATCACCCCACGGCTCTTCACGCAAGTCTATTTTTATTTCTACCCCCTTGCTCTTCAATTGTCGATACATCTCCTCAACATTATCTACTTCTATCGTCAGGTAAAGGCCTTTGCCATTAAATGGATCATGAAATAACGGTTGTTGACTGGCGTGATAAGGTTTTAAAAAGCTTATTTCTGCTGATTCATTTGGGGTATGCAACAAAAGATAAAAATCGTTTTCAAAAGTAATTCCAAATTGAAGAATTTCAGTGTAGAACGTTTTGCTCTCTTGAATCTTGTCTGTAATAATACCGGCGTTCAGTTTCATTGTTTTCAGATTGGTTTCTTTTGTTTGACCATTAATTGAAGATAAACCGCTTAGGCTTATGAAAATAGCTGTCATAAAGAATTTCATATCGTCTCTTTTTAACAAAGATGCGAACTGTCTTCATATAGTCATTGTAAAAAACGGACATTTAACGGACATTTATTTGAATGCTTTAGCCGGTGTGAAACCACACATTCTTTTAAATTCTTTAATGAAATGGGCCTGGTCGTAATACCCCAACTCATAGAAAAACTTTTCCGTCTTTAGTGTCTCCACAGTAGGATTGAGGCTCAATAAACTTTGAAAACGCACTATTTTACTAAACGCTTTAGGCGATTCGCCAACATAGAACTTGAATAAGCGCCGTAAATGTCTTGAGCTTACCGGTACATTTAGGTGTTCAATATCAATGATACCTCTTGTATTTACTATTTTATCGAAAGCCAGTTTAAACCGAAAGTCGACTTCAGTCGCTTGCCTTGCTATTTGATTGAAAAAGGCGTTAAATGGTTCGATAAGTTGATGGAGATTAAAAACCATGTCGGGTTGGCGATAAGCTGCCTCCCAATGCCGAGCGATCAAATTGTTCAGACGCTTATGCAGTTCTCGGTTTACAAAATTTAACGGCTCGCAATAATCGGTTAATTCGCTCGCGTTGAACTTAAATAGGGATGAGAAAGCTGCGGGTAAAAACCGGATGCCAATGTAATGGAAATCGTGGGAGAGCGAAAAAGCATGGTATTTGTTGGAAAGTCCCATAATATCTATGTCCGACAGGGTATGTACATCAATGAAGATGTCAATACATCCATCTGAAACAACATAGTAGGGAAGAGGTGTCGACAATCTTTCAAGGCTTTTTAATTCCCAATAGCAATATATATACCCCCGTAAGCTCGGGGCCGGCATATATTCCTTATAAGAAATGTCAGCCCATTCATGTAAACTGCTCGGTTGAATCGGTTTAAAGCAATATGTCTTAGGGCCTTGTAGCATATTCGTCATGCGCTTTGGACATAAAATTAATCCTTCGCATCCTAAAATGCAAGGATGTAAGGAAAATACGGTCTACCTATTTGTAGCAGTTTAAAATTACAATTGACGGAAACTTCGAAATAAATTGGTTGATCGTATTAGAATGTTCATTTTTGTTATCTGTAAAAAAATAATATATGATGAAAATGTCAGCCTATTTTATCAAACTTTTTGGTTATGACAAGGCTACCAATTTAAAACTTATTGAATTGCTGAAAATAGCGAAGGAATGTGATGAAGCTATCGGACTAATGGCACATTTACTGGTTGCACAGCAAATTTGGTTAAAAAGATGTAAGGGGGAAAATACCGTTGGAGGGAGTTTATGGCCAGACTGGGACATCATGGAGATGGAGGCCATTGTGCTTAGGAATAATACCGATTGGGTAAACTTTTTAAATACATTGAACGAGCAGGATTTTGTTAAATCCGTTAGCTACAAAAATTCAAGAGGCACGGCCTTTGCCAATCGACTGGAGGATGTTCTTGCCCATGTCATTAATCATGGCACACATCATCGTGCCCAAATTGGACAGCATTTGAAATTATGCGGACATAACTTGCCAAGCACCGATTATATCTTTTATATACGGGAACAAGATGCTTAACTATAACAATCAATCAAAACAATGAGCGTTTTCTGTGTTTGCCCATTCTGTGTCGATAATAATCAACGGACAGTCTCCCCGCGCCACTAAAGAAGAGAGAAAGCGAGGCAGCGAGCATAAATAGCGCGGGAAAAGTATCGGAATAAGCATCCCCTATATGTGCAATCAAGATGGCTGAAATAAAGTTAACGACCATAAAAGCAGCGGCAAAGCGTTGATAATATCCGAGCACGAACAAGCACCCACTGATAAACTGAGCATATACTGATACATATGCTGCCCATGGATAGGGAAACTGATGCGCATTTAGAAAGGAAATAAACTCCTGCATCCGCGCCTGGCTGAGTATATTATCAATTACGCCCTGTACTAAGTGATACCCGGCAACCAGTCTTATAAACAGAGGAGCCCATTGTCCATGTTTTTTAAAAAGAAGATTAGGCCTGTCGTATAACATAATAGAGGTTACCGTCCTGATTTAGCTATTCAAACATAGAAAAAATAAAGTTTTTCTCCAATTGGATGATAAATGATATTAATCGATTAACTGTCAGTTTACTATCTCAATATTTAAATAAGAGGTGTTTTTATGATTGCATATGATAACAATTTTATCTATGTTTGCCGAATATTTTTTCACCCGTAGTTCAATGGATAGAATGTCAGATTCCGGTTCTGATGATGGGGGTTCGAATCCCTTCGGGTGAACAAAGAAAGCCTTTCGAAAGAGAGGCTTTTTGTGTATAAGAAGGGATGAGAACAGTAGGGCAGGCAGGGTTCGAACGCTCTCTTGGCGGCCTTAAGTGCGGGGAGGGTGCGACGCCAACAATCCCTTCGGGTGAACAAAGAAAGCCTTTCGAGAGAGAGGCTTTTCGTGTATAAGAAGGGATGAGAACAGTAGGGCAGGCAGGGTTCGAACACTCTCTTGGCGGCCTTAGGTGCGGGGAAGGTGCGACGCCAACAATGTCTTCGGGTGAGCAAAAAAGGCTATCTCGCAAATGGGGATAGCCTTTTTTATTGGGAGGGTCCGGTCTTCAATTCTTATACATTAAACCTAAAGTGCATGATATCACCATCTTCCACTATATAAGTTTTTCCTTCTACACTTAGCTTTCCGGCCTCTTTACAGGCATTCTCTGAACCGTACTTAACAAAATCGTCATACTTGATGACCTCGGCTCGGATAAAACCTTTCTCAAAATCGGTATGAATCACACCGGCAGCTTGCGGAGCAGTAAATCCCTTATTGATTGTCCAAGCGCGAACTTCCTGCACGCCTGCCGTAAAATAAGTAGCTAAGTTCAATAGTTTATAAGCAGCCCGTATAAGCTTATGTACGCCCGATTCTGTAAGGCCCAAATCTTCCAAAAACAATTGACGTTCCTCGTAACTTTCCAACTGGCTGATCTCTGATTCGATTTGCGCTGATATAACCAAAACTTCTGCTTTCTCGTCTTTTACTGCCTCTCTTACTCGATCTACATAAGCATTGCCGTTAACTACCGACGCTTCATCTACGTTACATACGTATAAAACAGGTTTTACGGTGAGGAGACTTAAATCACCGATATACTCAAAATCGTCTTCCGTTATGGGAGCGGTCCGAGCTGATTTACCGGATTCGAGATGCACTTTTACGATGGATAAAATATCAAAGGTTTTTTTTGCGTCCTTATCACCACCGGTTTTAGCCATTTTCTCCACTTTCTGAATGCGCTTTAATACCGTTTCTAAATCTTTAAGTTGCAATTCAGTGTCGATAATTTCCTTGTCGCGAATCGGATCGACGGATCCGTCTACGTGAATCACATTACCGTTATCAAAACAGCGTAATACGTGTATAATGGCATTGGTTGTTCGGATGTTACCTAAAAACTGATTTCCTAATCCCTCGCCTTTACTCGCTCCTTTCACCAAGCCTGCTATATCAACTATTTCGATTGTATTGGGAACCACGCGTTGGGGATTAACCAATTCAGCTAGTTTATTCAAACGTTCATCAGGAACAGAAATAACACCGACGTTCGGTTCAATCGTGCAGAACGGAAAGTTAGCGGCTTGTGCTTTTGCATTTGATAAACAATTAAATAAAGTAGATTTTCCGACGTTGGGTAAACCAACAATACCACATTGAAGTGCCATTTGATAAGTGCTTTTTTCTTTTTTGTTACAATTGCGGCAAAGATAGGAAATAAAAAGCGTTTTAAGATATCTTCGTTTTTGTTACAAAAAAAGCCATTTTTATTCTATTACCTATATAAGTATATTAAACTTTGATAAAAAAATTAATAAGTCTATTGCTTTTTGATATATACTTACTTATGTTTGCTACATCAATCTAAATTGTTGTGGAAGAAAAGCCTAAAAAGCAAAATGCATTAAAGCTAGATATTGTGCGGTATCTGTATTATCGGGGACCGATGGCTATCAATGAGCTCAGTAAGCTTGCGGGTAAAAGCTTACCTCTGATTACAAGCAATGTCAACCTCCTGAAGGAACAAGGATTGATAATAAATAGCCAATATGCACAGTCGACAGGTGGTAGGAGGGCTCATGAATATCAGCTTAATAGAGATTCAGGAAAATACATAATAGCGGTTTCTGTGGATCAGCTCATCACTAAAATAGCCGTATTCAACTTGCATAATGAAAAGATTAAAGAGCCTGACGAGAGGGTAATCAATCTTGAAAATGCCAGTGAATCGTTGAATGATCTCATCAATTTTATCAAAGAATATATAGAAGGACTTCCCTTATCTCTGGTTGATATCCTGGGGATTGGAATTGCAATGCCTGGTTTTGTAAACGCAGAGAGGGGAATTAATAATACGCACTTCGGTTTGGGCGACAAGAGCTTAGCCGATTATATAGCAAGACGGATCGGTTGTGAAGTCTTTATTGACAATGATTCAAGCGCTATTGCACTGGCGGAATTAAATTTCGGCGTGGCCCGAGGAATGCAGGACGTGATGGTGGTAAACGTTGGCTGGGGGATTGGCTTGGGTATGATTGTGAATGGGAAGTTATTTAGAGGACATAGTGGCTTTGCCGGCGAATTTAGCCATATCCCTTTAGCAGATAGTAATAATCTTTGCGTATGCGGGAAAAGAGGCTGCTTAGAAGTTGATGCTTCGCTGTTAGTGCTGACCGGAAAAGCCCGAAAAGAAATACAAAATGGGTATGCATCGAAAATGGAAGGCATGTTTTCCGGTGATGGTGCTTCCGATGTGGATGTTATTTTAAATGCCGCTAACGCAGGGGATCAATTAGCCGTTAATTTACTTTCGAAAGCAGGATTTCTTATTGGAAAAGGGATCGCTACGTTGATACACATCATGAACCCCCAAGGCGTCGTGGTAAGTGGTAGAGGAGCCGTTGCATCCCGGATTCTGATGGCGCCGATACAGCAAGCAGTAAATGAGTTTAGCATACCCATGTTAGCAGAGCAATGTACGATTTTGTCTTCATCGCTAAATAAAGAAGCCGAGTTATTGGGAGCAGCCACCTTGGTAATGGAAAGAACCGATCGATTTTAAAAAGCTAAATAATTGCCTATGATATAAAGTCAAAACCAAATCTAAATTTAAAATTAATCAAGAATCAATCAACTAAGTCGAATTTTAACAAACCAATCAAATCATGAAAGAAATCTATTTAAGAGCACTAGCTGCAGTGTTATTTTGTATGATAACTATCAGCAGCTTTGCACAGAAAGCGGTCACAGGAACCGTTTCGGATGCTCAAGGCCCCTTGCCGGGGGTCACCGTACGTGTAAAAGGAACCAGTAAGGCAGCCTCTACAGACGCAAAAGGTAATTTTTCCATTCAGGCGACTTCAGGCGAAACATTAACCTTTTCGATGATCGGTTATATCACGCAAGAAATAGCGATTACCAATCAAAGTAGTTTAACCGTTTCCATGCAGAATGATGAAAATGCACTGGAAGAAGTGGTCGTAACATCACTCGGTATTAAAAAAGAAGCCAAATCACTGGGATATGCGACAAGTACTGTAGGTGCGCAGGAACTAACAAAGACAGGTTCTCCCAACTTTGCTGGCGCATTATACGGAAAAGCACCAGGCGTGCGAATTTCAGCGGCACCAGGTGGAGCGACTTCAGGTATTAATATTAATATTCGGGGTATTAATTCAATCACAAAAAGTTCACAGCCCTTAGTGATCATTAATGGTGTCCCAATGCGCCAAACAGCTTTTAACAACTCCGATTATTGGGGCGATCAGCGAGCGAGAGGTAACGGATTGGAAGATTTAAATCCAGAAGATATTGAATCGATCACCATCTTGAAAGGCGCTTCGGCTGCAGCGCTTTACGGTTCGGAGGCGATGAATGGTGTTGTGCTAGTTACGACCAAATCAGGAAAAGGAGCTGAAGGTTTCACTGTTGATTTCAATGCTACCTATACTGCGGATAGAATCGCCTATTTGCCTAGATTTCAGGATGTGCGCGGGCCAGGATATGATGTTTCCTACGCAGATATTGGACAAGCAGAGGATATGTTTTTTTATTATCCTGATGGTGTAAGAGGTGTCGCTAATACTAGTTTAAACTTTGGACCTAAATTTGATGGTCAGCCTATTCGTTCTTGGGATGGCGAGATTCGCCCCTATAATGCCCAAAATGCTTATAGTAAATTCTTTAATAATCCAAATAATACCATCTTCAACCTTGCTTTGGGACATACAGGAAAAAGCTCAAATACGCGTTTTTCCTTAACGCGCCAAGACAATCAGATGACATCTTTGGAATCCTATAATAAACGGAATATTGCCAGTCTTAATACATCCTTCAAACTTTGGGATAAATTAACCACCGACGTGGTAATCAACTATGTCAATCAACATACGCATAATCGGCCATTCTTGACAGATCGTTTAATTAACAATTTTACAGGAATGATTTCCACTTTCGATAATCCTGAGTGGTATATGAATAAGTACAGAACTAGTCAAGGTTATAAGTATGTGACAGGGACCAATCCAAGCCTGACACCAGAGGAAAACCTTACTTATAATGGTTATAAAACCGATGTATTGGATTATATGTGGAACACTTTGGCCAATCAGTCGGATGAGTATTCCAATAGGGTAATCGGATCGTTTACTAATACATGGCAAGTAACACCTGATTTATCTCTTAGAGCACGAATTTCAGCGGACATGACCTCTATGAAACGAGAAGATAAAAATCCGACAGAAAGGCCAATTTCAATAGATCCAAATACAGGTTCCTATTTCTTAGGAAACCAAAACGCCAATGTATACTATACCGATTTATTAGCGAGCTATAACAAGCAAATAACGAGTGACGTAAAATTAGGAGCTATGCTCGGCTATACCGCTTCTAAAACGGAGGATACCTATGTACAAAGGAGAACAGATGGCGGTTTAAGTGTAAGAGATTGGTTCGACTTGAACGCTTCGGTAAATCTAGCTAGATGGGATGATCGATATAACTATAGAAGAAATATGTTGAGAGATGCGTTATTTGGAACCTTAAATTTTAACTTAAAGGATTACTGGTTCGTGGAAGGAACATTACGCAGGGAACGCATTTCTACAATGCATCCGGATGATAATGTATTATATTATCCGTCAGTAAATTCGAGTCTAATTCTAAACGAGGCCTTTAAGTTGCCTGAGGTTTTTGACTATGCCAAATTAAGGGGATCATGGGGTATAGTAGGTAATTATCCTGACATCTATCAAAGTGCTCTTAGTTTAACGCAAACAAGTTTGGGCATTCAGGCAGAGGGGGGGCGACCTGTAACATATACTTTAGTGCCTACCTCAGCATTTGGTAATGAAGGAATAAAGCCAGAAACAAAATATGAATTTGAGTTTGGATTAGAAACTCGCTTACTAAGTAACCGATTAGGATTTGACATTACTTACTACAATGGTCAGGTTCGCGATCAAATCTTGAATTATACTTTACCTATAACTTCGGGGGCTTCTTCCATTTTAGCCAACGTAGGTACGTTGCGTAATTCAGGCTGGGAATTCGCAATCACAGGAGTTCCTGTGCAAACGGATAACTTCCGTTGGAATTCGGTATTGAATTTTTCGATGAATAAAAATAAGGTCGAGGCCCTGCCTGGGGGTGCTGATAGGTTAACGCTGAGAGACTATGACGGTGCCGCAGCTCAATTGGTAGCCAACGTAGGACAACCTATTGGCGATATTATGGTGCATCCTGTTGCAACGGATGCTAATGGGAATAAGATTGTTCAGGATAACGGTCTGTATCAATTAGACGCCGACACCTGGGTTAAAGCAGGGAACGCTATGCCAAAGGTCGTAGGAGGTTTAACCAATACGTTTACGTATAAAAACTTCACATTAGACGCCCTGATTGATTTTCGTTGGGGAGGGCATGTAATGCCAACAGGTATCAATTGGATGATCAGTCGTGGCTTATTGGAAGAAAGCTTAAATTATATGGATGCCGAACATGGAGGTCTTAGCTATTACATAGATGGTGAAAGAGGAGTTGCCTTCGAAGGGACTGTTGGTCCTAATGGTCAAAAGATATACCACGACGGAATGCTAATGGAAGGTGTACTGGCTGATGGTACACCTAATAGCAATGTGATTTCGCAAGTTACTTACTATGCAAATACGTACAACTGGGGCGGTCCACAATATTCGAATTCTCGCTATGAATTATATGTACAGAAAAACAATTATATCAAAATGCGAGAGCTATCGTTAGGTTATAGGCTACCAGCGTCTATTGCATCTAAATTGAAAGCAAAAAATCTCCAGCTTTCAGTATTCGGTAGAAATTTGTTTTTCATCTATAGATCTATTAAAGATCTGGACCCTGAACAAATGACTGGAGGATCCTTTTGGATGGATCAGGTAACCAATGCGGGAACAAGTCCAGCTACCAGAACTTATGGTTTAATGTTACGTGCAAGTTTTTAAACTAACAGAAAATGAAAAAATATTTTATCATAGGGCTATGTACAGCCACATTATCGATCTCTTCATGCAAAAAGTCATCTTTCGATGAATTTTACAGAGATCCTTCAAAAGTAACAGAAACAACGGTAGATAAACAATTTGCGGGCATGATATATGGTTACCGACAGCTTATAGTTCCGGATTACCGTAATTATTTTGTAACCATACTTCCTACTATAGCACGGTATATCCAAATAGATGGTTGGGCAAATGAGGCAAATCAATTAACACCTGGCGCGGCAGCTATTGACGACCGATGGTCAAGATACTATGAAGGTCTTGCACAATTTAGAGAACTGGAAACAACCTACAATAATTCAGATCCTTTAATACAGGGAGAAACACGAATTTTCTATTTAACAGCTAAGATCTTGTTCTATGATCAGACGCAACAAATTGTTGATTTGCATGGTGACATCCCATGGAGCCAAGCAGGTAAGCTAAGTTCAAACGGAGGTGATTATTCGATTTCTTATGCGCCATACGACACGGCGATAGACATCTACACTGCCATGTTGGATGATCTTGCGACCATTGAAGAAGAGTTGAATAGTCTCACAGTCCCGAGTACTTCAAACTTTTCTTCTCAAGATCTGGTCAATAATGGAGATGTAGAACTTTGGAAAAAATATTGTAATTCTTTACGTTTGAGAATGTTAACTAGAGTTTCGGCATCTTCGCAATTTAGCTCTAGAGCACAATCGGAAATCGCAGAAATTGCGAATGATCTTTCATCATTGATCTTAACCAATGCCGATAATGCACAGCTAGACGTCTTTGATGCGTCGACTGGAATTAATGCTACTGGTTTTCAAGATGCACTAGAAAGTTGGAATGGAAATATTGCTGGAAAAGTAATGATAGACCATATGCTGGCCAATCTTGATCCTCGACTTCCCTTTATTTTTGAACCTGGAGCTGAGGCTGATGGAAGATATATTGGATTGGATCAGTCATTGACTGGATCCGTTCAATCAAATTTGATTACTGGACCAGCTGCTAGCGGGGGTGGAACGATAGCCATCTATAACCGGTCAACATTTTCAAGAAACGATTATTTCCCTGGTATGCTGATTTCAGCTTCAGAAGTGAACTTTCTTTTGGCAGAATACTTCTTGAAAGCGGGCAATATGGCTTCCGCCAAGACCTTTTTTGAAAACGGTATTAAAGAGTCTATCGCGCTTTTTCAACAAATTAGGGCAGTAAGTAATGATATTCTTGTTCCTGCAGCGGCAGCTCCAACTGCGACACAAATTAATACATATATTAATAATGTTAATTGGGATGGCAATACAAATAAAATTGAGCTCATAGCCTATCAAAAATGGTTGCACTTCAATATGATGCAACCCGTTGAGAATTGGGCTGAAGTAAGACGCTTGGATTATCCAACGTTTTTATTTCGAGTGCAAAATTCGGATATTCAGAAAACTGTTCCTGTTAAATTTAATTTACCCTCATCAGAGCAAGTATATAATTCGACGAATTACCAAGCTGTTGCAGGACAAGACAATGTTAACACTAAACTGTTTTGGGACGTAAATTAATGCGAACCATTAGCAGAAAATATTAAAATTGGTCTATAAATGTTTGAGGGGTGGACACATCAGTCCACCCTCTCTTTTTATAGAAAGGACTACAAGTTATAATCCTTATTCAATTCAACATCCGTTGTCAATAGGATATTGTCCGAAGAAGAACCGATCATAATCTTAAATCTACCTTTTTCGGTAACCCATTTCATCTGCGCATTTAATAACTTTAAATCTTCCGCATGAAGAACAAATTCCATCTTTTTTTCTTCTCCTGCCTTCAGATGAATCCGTTGAAAGTTTTTCAGTTGTAAAATAGGCGTTACTACGCTTGAGATCTCATCGCGCACGTAAAGTTGAACCACTTCATCACCAGCATATTTGCCTGTATTTTTTACTTTAAAGGATATGCTTAAATTAAAATCATCCGGTGTTTCTGTTAATTGATGTCTAATATCGGTGTAAGCAAAAGTGGTATAACTTAATCCGTAACCAAACGAATAAAGGGGCTTAGCGTCTACTTCTACATAATCGTGTTTTGTGGGGTTTTTATAATTGTAATAAACCGGTAGCTGACCAACAGATTTAGGAACAGAAACGGAGAGGCGGCCCGCAGGATTGTAATCGCCAAACAGCACATCTGCAATGGCGTTTCCACCTTCTTGTCCCGGATACCATGCATCTATAATGGCATCTACATGCTCTTGTGGCCAATTTAAATTTAGCGGACGTCCTTTAATGGTAACCAGCACCACCGGTTTGCCCGTCGCTTTAACTGCTTTTAGTAATTCTAATTGCTTTCCTAACAAATCTAGCGTCGCACGATCAAAACCTTCACCGCTTTCCATGTCACTTATTTTTCCTTGTGTGGCAGTTACCTGCGCCGCCCCTGTTTCCTGATAAGAAGTTTTAAAATCACGTGCACTGGAGCCCCCTAAGACAATAACGACTACTTCGGCAGCTTCGGCAGCTTGAACTGCTGTACTGATAGCTATTTCCGATGTATCTCGAATATCACAGCCTTTTACATAATCAATCCTGGTGCCGGCTCCTAATTTAGCTTGTAGGCCTTCTAATACCGTCACAATGTTTTCTTCCGCTTGCGGAGCCGTATAATCTCCTAGTTGATTATATATATTGTCGGCATTAGGACCGATAAGGGCCAATTTTTTTATAGACTTGCTCAGGGGTAAAAGATTTCCATTATTTTTTAATAGAATAATTGATTGTTGCGCCACTTTTCGCGCCAACTCAATATGGTTGGGAATTCGTACTGTTCTACTTACTTGTTTTATGTCTACGTAAGGGTTTTCAAAAAGACCTAAAGCGAATTTCTGATATAAAACCCTGCTCACAGCGGTGTCTAAGGTTGCCTCCGTAACTTTTCCTTCCTTAATTGCTGCCAAAAGGGCCCGGCCATAGCCGTAACCACTCAAATCAGCGTCGAGCCCGGCGTTGATAGCTTGGCTTGCAGCTTCTGCGGCATTGGCTGCTACATGATGACTGCCTACTAAACCGGAGATACTTCCGAGGTCGGATACGACAAAACCTTTGAAATTCCACTGATTTCTTAATAAATCTTTTAATAACCAGGGGTTGGCAGAACAAGGAATACCATCTATCGAGTTATAGGCGGTCATAACGGATAAAGCACCCGCTTTAACTGCTTCCCCGAAAGGAGGGAGGTAGCTTTGATAAAGTTCTCTTTGACCTACGGTAACACTACCGCCATTGTGGCCGCCTTCGGGTACTCCATAGGCAGTAAAATGTTTTAGCGTTGAGATTATATTTTTTCCACTGCTCAAATCGGTTCCTTGGAAACCGGTAACCATTGCCCTTCCCATTTTTGCATTCAAAACAGGATCTTCCCCGTAAGTTTCTTCCAGGCGTGACCAGCGTGGCTCTCGCGCCAAATCGAGGATAGGCCCATAACCCACATGTCCACCAACAGCGCGAGTTTCCGCCGCGATTGCCTGCGCCATCTCTTGTATTAGCGTCGGATTCCATGTGCTAGCTTGTCCGATAGCAGTTGGGAAAACAGTGGTTCCGATTGCCATATGACCATGAGGACATTCTTCGGATAGTAAAAGTGGTATTCCCAAACGTGTACTATCGACCATATATTTTTGCAAAGCATTGGTAGCCATCGCCGCTTCTTGAGGCGACAATCCTGTTTCTAATGTCTTTTTAGTCCATGGATCAGCACGTAGGGTAGCCCAAAGCATGCCGATGTGCTCTCTTTGCACGGCTTCTTTAAATTTAGTACTGACAGTAACGCCTTTACCGCTCTTTGTATACATTTCCCAACCTAATAAAGTAGCAAGTTGTCCTACTTTCTCTTCCACTGTCATTTTATTAAGCAAATCTTTGACGCGTTCGCTGATCGGCTTTCGAGGATCTTTATAGATGGGTTGCGGTTTAACATACTTAAAAGAGAGGAGTGGGCAAATAATAATGAGTATTAAAACTAAGTTGATCTGTCTTTTTATCATAAGGTATTGTGCTGATAATTTGATTCTAATTTACCAAAAGTACCAGAAAGTGTAGGTATGACCATTAAAGAATTTATAAAAAAAATGCCGCCCTTTTTATGGGGCGGCACATACTTTTATTGAAGGGAAGCTTATTTAGATTTCTTAGAACCTTCTTCGTCTTCCATTTGCTCTTTTAACTGAGCCAATACATCTAAATCACCTAAGGTAGATTTTTCAACAGAATCTTTTACCTTTTTAACGGCATTTGATGCAGCTTTCGCTTCTTTCTTACGATTATTGAATTCTTCAATACGGGCTTCTGCTCTTTCATCTTCCCAAATACGAGAATGTGAAATTACAATACGCTTCGCTTCTTTATTGAATTCGATAATTTTAAATTGAGCGGATTCTTCTGCTTTTAAAGCTTTACCATCTTCTTTGATGCTGTGCTTACTAGGGCAGAAGCCTTCAACTCCATAAGGAAGTGCTACGATGTCACCTTTATCAGTTACTTTTAATACGGTACCTTCGTGAATAGAATCAACCGTAAAGATCGTTTCAAAAGTATCCCAAGGATTTTCTTCTAATTGTTTGTGTCCTAAACTTAATTTACGATTTTCTTCATCAAGTTCCAATACAACTACATCTAGTTCTTCACCTACTTTTGTGAATTCATTTGGATGGTTGATTTTCTTAGACCATGATAAGTCAGAAATGTGAATTAAACCATCAACTCCCTCTTCAATTTCAACAAACACACCAAAATTAGTCATGTTTTTAACCACTGCTTTATGCTTGCTTCCGATAGGATAGCGTTCAGCAATGTTTTTCCAAGGGTCTGGAGTTAATTGTTTAATACCTAAGCTCATTTTACGCTCTTCGCGATCCAAGGTTAACACCTCTGCCTCGATTTCGTCACCTACTTTCAGGAATTCCTGCGGGCTGCGTAAATTTTGAGACCATGACATTTCAGATACGTGAATCAAGCCCTCAACACCGGGAGTGATTTCTAAGAATGCACCATAATCTGCAACAGTAACAATTTTACCCTTTACTTTAGAACCTACCGCTAATGCCGGATCTAAGGATTCCCAAGGATGAGGAGTCAATTGTTTTAAACCTAATGCAATACGTTTTTTCTCGTCATCAAAATCAAGAACAACCACGTTGATCTTTTCGTCTAATGACAATACTTCTTTTGGATGCTCGATACGGCCCCAAGAAATATCTGTGATGTGCAATAAACCATCAACACCACCAAGATCGATGAATACACCGAAATCTGTGATGTTTTTAACAGTACCTTCCAGTACTTGTCCTTTTTCAAGTTTTGCAACGATTTCTGATTTTTGGTTTTCTAAATCATCCTCGATCAGCACTTTGTGTGAAACCACCACGTTCTTGAACTCATGGTTAATTTTAACTACCTTGAATTCCATTGTCTTACCCACATAGATGTCATAATCACGAATGGGTTTGATGTCAATTTGAGAACCTGGTAAGAAAGCTTCAACACCTTTGATATCCACGATCAAACCACCTTTTGTACGGCTTTTTACGTAACCGTTGATGATGGTGTCGTTTTCTAAAGCTTCATTGATTGCTTCCCAAGATTTTTGTGTTTTAGCACGCTTGCGGGAAAGAACTAATTGTCCGTTCTCGTCTTCGCGTGATTCAACGAACACGTCTACCTTATCACCTACTTTCAGGTCAGGTAGATCGCGGAATTCAGAAAGAGATACCAAGCCATCTGATTTAAAACCGATGTTAAGTACCACGTCTTTGTTGTTAATGGAAACCACGGTTCCTTCAACAATTTCTCCTTTATTGACGGAGTTAAAAGTACCAGCGTATTGCTCTTCTAATTTAGCACGCTCGTCTGCGCTGTAATTTCCGAAACCTTTTTCGTCTTGATCCCAGTCGAAGTCGCCTTCAGGTGTGATCCAAGTATTGGATTTGATTTCGTCGATGAACGTCGAATCAGCTTCTGATTCAATGTTTTCTCTTTCCTTAACTGATTTTAAATCAGCATCTTGGATTTCAGCTTGTTTAGCTTTTAATTCTTTTTCTGCTTCTTGTTTTTTTGCCATTAATTATTTTGTCTCCTTTTCCTGAAATTCATCAGGACTGCAAAGGTGCAAAAATTATTTCTAAATAAAGCAAAAATTATGAGTTTTATTAGCAAAAAGTGGTGATTATCAGGTAACTTAACCAAGAGAGTTTGTCCATTATGCGTTGCAAAGGCGATTCATAAGAAAGTCTGTATTACTGCTCGGTGTTTTTAGGTTTTTCGTCTTAGCACTAATGGTGCTGCCACTGGTTAACCACTTAAGTGCTTCCCTGCGTAACGTCTCCGAAACGAGCAACCAACTCTGCTCTTTCTTCTAAACGTTATCGGGATTTTATCGGGGCGGTATCGTGGCCTGATCGGGAAATTGCCGATAAAAAGCCGATCAGGAGTAAGTAAAAAGCAAATAGAACGCAGCATTTAGTTAGAAGTTGATCAGGCTATCTTGCGTTCGCTAACGATCAGTAATTTAACTACCCACAACGCATAACGTTTAACTTATAACTAACTTTTCGCTTTCCCCACTTTATCTAGTACAAAGTCGAGCTGTTGTTCCTCAGTCATATCGGTATTATCTAAAATAATAGCATCTTCGGCTCGTACCAGCGGGCTTTCTTTTCGCGTAGTATCTTGATAATCACGATGGGCGATATTTTCGAAAACCTCTTCCAGTGTGATGTTTTCACCTTTGTTCTTTAGTTCCAAGTACCGGCGTTCAGCTCGTATTTTAGGGTCAGCGGTCATGAAAATTTTAACCTGCGCATGTGGAAAAACAGCAGTTCCTATATCTCGTCCGTCCATCACCACATTTTTTCGTGCACCCATTTTCTGCTGCTGTTTTACCATTGCCTGTCGGACCGATTTTATAGCGCTTACGGTACTCACATTTTCAGAAACAGGCATTTGTCTGATTTCGTCGGAGACGTCCTCCTCATTTAAAAGGACATGGGTTACCCCTTCTTCTTTATGAAAATCGATGTGGATGTGTTCAAGCGCATTTTGCACCTGCTCTTCATTAGTCACATCAATGTTGTTTCGCAAAAAGTATAAGGTTACAGCTCGGTACATGGCACCACTGTCTACATATACATAATGAAGTTTATTTGCTAAAGCCTTTGCGACCGTGCTTTTCCCGCAGGATGAATAACCATCAATCGCTATAATAATATTCTTCTTTGTCATGGGTGCACAAAACTAGAGAAAATGCTTGGTATTCACGAACAGTAATAAGTAGTTTAATGTCTGTTATTACTTAACTCTATGGTAGTAAAACCACTAGATTATTTATTACATGCTTATCTTTGTGGTTTAATGGGTAATTATGCACAGTATAGATGAATTAAGTCCTTATATTCAATATAAAACTTCAAGAAGCGGAGGAAGCGGTGGCCAGCATGTGAACAAGGTTTCTTCGAAGGTTGAGTTACAATTTGATTTCGAAGCTTGTAAATTATGGAATGAAGAAGAAAAAACGCACCTACGGCAAAAATTGAGTAATCGATTGTCATCCGAAGGTAAGTTGCAAATTATTAGCCAAAAGGATCGATCCCAATTTAAGAACAAAGCCTCAGCACAAGAAAAACTTTTGCATATACTCGCTGCTGCATCAAGTGTGCAAAAATTGCGGAAGCCTACTAAAAGAAGTAAAGCTTCGGTCGAGAAAAGGTTGGCTGATAAACGATATCGGGCACTGATAAAAATGAAAAGAAGCGGAAATGTAGATTAGAATGATTCTTAATAAAGCCTTGCCCTTGCTATGTTGCCTGTATGTATTTAGTATTTAGTATTTTTGCGCAAAATCTGTATCAGAAATCTGCACTGTTTTTAGTGCAAGGAGAAGTGGTATATCGGAATGATAAACCGGCAAAGACGCAAGAGACAACACTAAAAAACTGAAATATTACATGAAGAAGGGAGCTATTTTAGGTATTATAATTATTGCAGTAGCGATAGCGATGATCATTAGTATTTACACGGATTCCAGTACATATGCGACATTTACCGATGCGCAGAAGACAGAATCAGAAATACATGTGGTAGGAGAATTGAATAAAACAAAAGCCTTATACTACAACCCGACGGAGAATGCCAATTATTTCGCTTTTTATATGCTTGATAATAATGGTACGGAATGTAAAGTTGTTTTTAATGGATCCAAGCCGCAGGACTTCGAACGTTCGGAGCAAATTGTTTTGACAGGAAAAATGGTAGGAAAAGAGTTTCATGCATCCAAAATTTTGATGAAGTGTCCTTCCAAGTATAACAAAGATCAGGTAGAAGTTACGGAGTCTGCTTCTACTAATGTTTAAAATATTGTTGTATTTCCAATCCTAATCGTAACTTTTATAAAATTTAATGGATATTCAGTATCAAGGTGAAAACCTCCTTCCCGGCCAGCTCGGCCAGTTTTTTATCATTCTTTCTTTTGGCGCAGCGCTTTTATCGTGCATTAGTTACTGCTTCGCTACCCGATATAAAGATGATGCATCTTGGCATAAAATAGGTCGTATTGCTTTTTTTATTAATATAATAGCGGTAATTGGCATTGGAAGTAGCCTTTTCTATATTATTTATAATCATTTATTTGAATATCACTATGCTTGGTCTCACTCTTCACGAACCTTGCCGGTATATTACATAATCTCAAGTTTTTGGGAAGGACAGGAAGGTAGTTTTTGGCTTTGGATGTTTTGGCAGGCTGTCTTAGCGCTCGTAGTAGTGGCTCGAGGTAAAAGTTGGGAAAGTCCTGTTATGACGACAATTATGTTATGCCAAACTGTTTTGGCCTCCATGCTTATAGGAATCGAAGTTTTAGGTGAGCGAGTGGGGAGCTCGCCCTTTATTTTGTTGAGACAAGCGTTAGAAGCGCCTATTTTCTCTAATCCGAATTATCTTAGCATGATTGCCGACGGTAACGGTTTGAACCCCTTATTGCAGAATTACTGGATGGTAATCCACCCACCAACGTTATTTTTAGGCTTTGCTTCTATGGTGGTTCCTTTTGCTTACGGGATAGCCGGCTTATGGCAACGGAAATATAAGGAATGGCTGCGGCCGGCCTTGCCATGGTCTCTCTTCGCTGTAATGGTATTAGGTGCCGGTATTATTATGGGGTCATTTTGGGCTTATGAAGCACTTAATTTTGGTGGATTTTGGGCTTGGGACCCGGTTGAAAATGCTTCCATTATACCTTGGTTTACATTAATTGCTGCAGTGCATGTTATTGTCGCCTATAAAAACTCGGGGCATTCTTATTTTACGGCTACTTTTTTAGTGTTAATAAGCTTCGTATTGGTTATTTACGCATCGTTCTTAACCCGTAGCGGCGTATTGGGCGAAACATCTGTTCACTCCTTTACCGATCTGGGCATGTACTGGCAGCTTGTTGTTTTTAACCTGACCTTTTTCGCCCTTATGGTTTATTTCCTTGCTAGTAGATGGAAAGAACTACCGATCACTAAAAAGGATGAGGAAACGTATTCAAGGGAATTCTGGTTGTTTATTGGCGCTTTAATTTTGGTAGTGGCGTGTGTCCAAATTATCGCTACGACATCAATTCCGGTCTTTAATGCAATGTTTGGAACAAAGATAGCGCCGCCCGTTGATGCGATAGCGCATTACAATAAGTGGCAAGCTGCTTTTGCGATCCTGGTACTTATTCTGTCGGCCATCGCACAGTTTCTAAAATATAAAAAAACTACCCCGAAGATCTTTTATGCTAATTTGCTGGCTTCATTCGTCGTTTCGCTTGTTGTTACCGGTATTTTACTCTATTTCACAAAGGTTTATACCAATTTTATTTACGTGTTGTTGTCTTTCGGAGCTGTATTTGCGCTGGTTGCCAATGCAAGAATACTAGGAGATGCTTTTAAAGGAAAATGGAAGTTGGCGGGCTCTTCAGTAGCGCACATCGGATTTGCACTATTGATTATCGGTGCATTGGTTGCGGCTGCAACAAATAAGGTCGTTTCTTTAAATGCCGGAGGTTCCATTCCTATAGCAGGTTTTGAGGAGCGCGAAAAACCCGGTGAAAATCTGTTTTTATATATCAACCAGCCGGTTGAGATGGGTGGTTATACAATCACCTATATTGGCGATAGTATTGCGATGCCTAATATTTATTATAAAGTAAATTACGAACGCAAGGATGAGAAGACCGGTAAGGTCATCGAAAAGTTTCAGTTAACACCCAACGCGCAGCAAAATCCGAAAATGGGATTAATAGGAACGCCGAGCACAAGGCATTATATAACAAAAGACATTTATACAATTGTAACTTCTGCTCCTAAGTTAGATGATCCGCAAGAGCAGGAACATAATCATGAAGGGCATGATCCGAATGAGGGATATGAAGAGCCAACAACGCAATTGGTCAATATCGGAGATACACTGCGTTATAAGAACGGCTTTATTGTAGTCAAAGGTGTAAATAGAAATGCGACTTTGCAAAATATGCCTTTAGCCAATGGTGATTTGCTCTTTGCATTGCAATTAGAAGTGCATGCAGTTACCGGTGAAGTATATCAAGCAGATCCAAAATATTTGATAAAAAACGGGAATAGCTTTGATTTTGCTAAAGATGTAGAGGAACAGGGTTTACGTTTGCGGTTTACAAAGATTGCTCCCAATAAAGGTATGGAATTGATGATTTACCAAAAGCCATTGCCGGAAAAAAAATGGATCGTTATGAAAGCCATCGAGTTTCCCTATATAAACTTCTTCTGGTGTGGAACAATCATTATGACCATTGGTTTTGTGCTTTCAATCTTTAGGCGAAACAAGGAATTAAAAGGAAAAATAGTGTAAACATTTATTTCCTTTTATTGTTAATTTTATCCCACGGGGACTGCAGTGAAAATCTCAGTCCCCGTTATTCTTTAATTTATGGAGATAGTTATTCTAGGTAGTGGAAACGTGGCGACCCATTTAGCTTTTGCCCTGAAAAAAGCGGAGTACCATATTAAACAAGTATATAGTCGCGATATCGATCATGCAAAACATTTGGCAGACGGTATAGGTGCTGAGCCCATCGACAACTTACTATACATTACTACCGAAGCAGATGTATATGTTATCGCTGTTAAAGATGAAGCGATTCTTGAAGTAGCTTCCGAGCTGCGTTTACGGAACAAGATTTTATTGCACACTTCGGGGAGTACTGATATGGATGTGCTAAAGCCCTTTTCGTCATCGTACGGCGTATTGTACCCCTTACAGACCATCTCGAAAGAAGTAGAGTTAGATTTCTCAAAAGTGCCGTTGATTTTGGAATTTTCCGATCAAAGAACAAAGGAGGAGATATTGAACATGGCCTTTAAATTGTCGCCGATTATTCACGAATATAACTCGGAACAAAGACGATGCTTACATCTTGCAGCCGTTATTGCTTGTAATTTTAGTAATTATTTATATGCCATTGCTCACGATTTTTTAACAGAAAAGAAAGTGGATTTTGATTTGTTAAAACCGCTAATTAGCGAGACAGCTCATAAAATACAAAGTCATGATCCGAATGCAGTGCAAACAGGGCCGGCAGTAAGGAATGACGGGAATATTATTCGTAAGCATCTGGATTTATTGAAAGCCCATCCCAACTGGCAGCAAGTTTATGAGCTGATTAGTGAAGATATCGTGCGCAAATATTGGAAGGAAGACAAACAGAACGAAACCAAGTAAAAAGAAAGAATGTTATTTGAAAAATTGAAGTCGGTTAAAGCCTTTGCGTTAGATGTAGACGGCGTGCTTACTGATGGGCTTGTATTGGTTAATGAAGAAGGGCATCAACTGAGAAGGTTTAATATTCGCGATGGCTACGCCTTGCAGCTTGCGGTTAAGAAAGGTTTTCCATTGCTAGTGATAACCGGTGGCCAGTCTGAGGGCGTTAGAAAGCGTTTAGCAGGTTTGGGAATAAAGGATATTGAGCTGGGTGTTAGCGATAAAGTCGCTGTATTTAAAAACTGGTTGACCAAGTTGGAGTTACATCCGGAAGATGTTTTATATATAGGTGACGATATTCCTGATCTTGAAGTGATGAAAATAGTAGGTCTTGCTGCATGCCCGAATGATGCTGCAGAAGAAATTAAAGCAATCGCTCACTACATCGGTGCCAAAAACGGTGGGGAAGGGGTTGTCAGAGAAATTATGGAGAAGGTTTTAAAGCTACAGGGAGCTTGGGATGCAGATCAATATATAAAAAGCGTATAAGGCAAAAACGATTGCCTGAAATTTTTTAAGTTATGGAAAATTTGGATCAAAAGAATATTATTCTAGCCTCGCAATCACCCAGACGCAAAGAGTTGTTGACCTCATTGGGACTTGATTTCAAGGTGGAAATAAAGGAAATTGAAGAAACATATCCCGATACCATGAGAGGGGCAGCCGTTGCACTGTATATCGCTACAAAGAAGGCGGAGGCGTTCGGTTTAAAATCGGATAAAGATATTTTAATCACTGCTGATACCATTGTTAGTATTGATGATCGGATTCTCGGGAAACCGGTTGATTATGATGATGCGTTTAAGATGCTCAAGTTGCTGTCGGGGCGAAGACATGAGGTAATCACGGGCGTTGCGCTAAAAACAATAGAGAAAGTTCGATCCTTTTATGAGGTGACGGCGGTTTATTTTAATGAACTGAGCGATGAGCAAATAAACTATTATATTAAGACTTTTGAACCCTATGATAAGGCCGGGGCTTACGGTATCCAGGAGTGGATCGGTGCGGTTGCTGTTGATCATATAGAAGGCTCCTATACGAATGTAATGGGATTGCCTACGGCAAAACTTTATAAAGAACTGGTGAAATTATAACGCTAAAGGGAAAAGGATGACAAAAATAGGCTTGCTTGCCGACACACATAGCTATCTGGACGATGCCATATTTAAACACTTCGCATCATGTGATGAAGTTTGGCATGCGGGTGATTTCGGGGACATTACATTAGTTGATAAATTAGCTGATTTTAAACCCTTAAGGGGCGTATATGGAAATATTGACAATAAAGATGTCAGGATACGTTACCCGGAGGATTTACGCTTCAGATGTGAAGAGGTTGATGTGTGGATGACACATATTGGCGGCTATCCTAATAAATATGCACCTCGCGTAAAAGCAACTATTTACTCAAATCCTCCCCAACTATTTATTTCGGGACATTCTCATATATTGAAAGTGATATATGACAAAAAAATTAATTGCTTACACTTAAATCCGGGTGCCGCAGGCAAACAAGGTTGGCATAAAGTTAGAACACTTATGCGTTTTAGCATCGACAAAAACCTTATTAAAGATCTTGAAGTGATTGAACTTTCAGGTTCTTAGTTACACTAATTTAAATTTATTTGATGATGTTTTTTTATTTGTAAATTGTTTTTTATCAATGCAGTATGTGTACAATTTGTGTAGTTTGTACACATATTTTGATTAGGGTGTTTTACACTAAGTGTTGTTTTTTTAGTATTTTTACAGCGCAATTTTTTGTTGTTGTTAAAAATAAAAATCGTTTCTTATTGTAAATTTTAAAGACTAAATTATGACAGCCGTAAAGACCCTGGGTCAATTTATTATTGAAAAGCAAGCTGACTTTCCGTATGCAAAAGGTGAATTAAGCAGATTATTAAGAGATATTGGTATAGCCGCAAAAATAGTAAACAGAGAGGTCAATAAGGCTGGATTGGTTGATATACTTGGAGACGCAGGGACAACGAATGTGCAAGGAGAGGGGCAGAAGAAATTGGACGTATATGCCAATGAGCAATTCATCGCGGCTTTAAGGAGCGGAGGAGAGTGCTGCGTAGTTGCTTCTGAAGAAAACGATGAGTGCATCTATATTGAATCCGAAATATCAAAAAATGCCAAATATATAGTAGCCATAGATCCCTTGGATGGATCTTCAAATATCGATGTAAATGTAGCGATAGGGACGATCTTTTCTATTTATCGCCGGCAAAGTTTGGACGGCAAGCCGCTAATAAGTGATGTGCTGCAAAAAGGAAGTGAGCAGGTTGCGGCCGGTTATGTGATTTATGGTTCATCAACCATGCTAGTGTATACCACAGGTAAAGGTGTGAATGGCTTTACATTAGATCCGTCAATCGGAGAATTCTGTTTGTCTCATCCTAATATGAGAATTCCAAAGGAGGGTAAAATCTATTCAATAAACGAAGGCAATTACGTTCACTTTCCGCAAGGAGTAAAAGATTACATCAAATATTGTCAGGAGGAAGATATAAATTCGGGACGTCCTTATACATCCCGATATATTGGATCGATGGTAGCTGATATTCACCGAAATCTCATTAAAGGGGGAATCTTTCTCTACCCGGTATCATCAGCTTATCCGAAAGGGAAATTAAGGCTTGTTTATGAATGTAATCCGATGGCCTTTATATTAGAGCAGGCTGGGGGAATTGCCATCGATGGTTCCAACCGCATTTTAGATATCGTTCCCGATCATCTTCATCAACGTTCGGCTATTTTTCTCGGTTCAGAAAACATGGTTAACAAGCTTATGGAGTTTTTAAGCGGCAGTAATTTGATGACCTATAAGGCTGATAGTGCTATAAGCGCTCCTTAACCTCAATTAAAAATTGCTTTAACTTTTCAAGAGAATCAATCACCCGTTGGTTCTCTTTCGCTTGGTTTTTATTCGCCTTTAAATAATCACGCGCTCCTTGTAAGGTATATCCTTTGTTCTTTACCAAATTAAATATGATCTTGAGATTTTCGATATCTTCCGGTGTAAAGAGTCTATTACCTTTTTTGTTTTTCTTTGGCTGGATAATATCAAACTCGCGCTCGTAAAATCTTATTTGCGATGCGTTCACCTCAAACATCTCCGTAACCTCTCCCATGGTATAATAGAGCTTGTTGATTTCTCGTTCTTTATAAGGCATATTTTATGGATATTTGCAGGTGAATTTACAAAAAAGTTTCTTGTTGATCCACTGCTTAATTCGATCTCAAAAAAAAAGAAAATACCCAAATAATCAAAATAGATTTTTTTATTAAAAAGGGTTCACTAAATATTCTTTATGTGTATTTCAAGTCAAGATTCCTGCGGGGGCCTTTATCTTCGGAAGAAAAAAACTATATTTAAGGCATACTGTTTAAAAAGTGCAAATGATTGTCGTTAGTGTTAGTTTATGAACAAGAGTTTTATAGAACATATTTCCCACGCCTTTGAAACACCTTTAACGAATTCCGTACTGATCTTTTCCCTGATTTTGCTGATCATACTTTTGGCTCCTATCTTATTGCGGAAAATTAAAATTCCAGGTATTATAGGATTGATTCTTTCCGGGGTTATTATTGGACCTCACGGATTGAATATATTAGCGCAAACAGATGCGGTCAAGCTATTTTCAACAATAGGTTTGCTTTATATTATGTTTATTGCGGGGCTCGAGTTGGATATGAATGAGTTTCGTAAAACCAGGCATAAAAGTATTGTTTTTGGTGTTTATACTTTTTTTATTCCCATTGCCATCGGATATCCGGTTTGTTACTATATCCTGGGATTTGATGTAGGTGCCAGTATATTGGTTTCCAGTATGTTTGCTACGCACACGCTGGTGGCTTATCCGGTGGTAAATAGCTATGGAATTGCTAAAAATCAAGCAGTTGCTATAACCATCGGCGGAACCATTTTAACGGACACGGCTGTTCTAATCATTTTGGCGGTTATCGTTGGTTCATCACAAGGACAGCTTGATCAGCAATTTTTGATGAGGCTGACTTTTTCTTTTTCCGTGTTTTTGGCCATTATGTTTGGAATCGTACCGAGGATTGCCAAATGGTTTTTCCAGAAAGTAGAGAGTGAAAAAACATCTCATTATATATTTGTTCTGTTCATTGTTTTTTTTGCCGCCTTTATTGCTGAGGTATCCGGACTCGAACCGATTATTGGTGCTTTTGTTGCGGGGTTGGCCTTGAACAAGTTCATTCCGCACTCGTCGGCACTTATGAACAGGATTGAGTTTATTGGCAATGCGATTTTCATACCGTTCTTCCTGATTAGCGTTGGTATGATTGTCGACATCAAAGTTCTTTTCAAAGGTCCGGAAGCACTTATCGTGGCGGGCACGCTGACTGTGGTGGCAGTTTGTGGCAAATGGATAGCTGCTTGGTTCACTCAGCTCACTTTTAAATATAGTGGCGCGCAGCGTCAGGTGATCTTTGGATTGAGTAGCGCACATGCCGCTGCCACACTTGCTATCATTATGGTGGGCTATGCCAATAATATAATTGACGAAAATGTATTAAACGGAACCATCGTACTGATACTCATCACCTGTATAGTTGCTTCTATTGCCATGGAATCGGCCTCAAAGAAAGTGGTCCTGGCGGGGGAGCAAGATGTAGTTGAAGAGGATAAGGATATGCTTCGGGATGAACATATTTTAGTGCCAATAGCCAACCTGAATAATATGGAAATCCTTTTGGATTTCGCTACAATGATTAAAAACAAAAAATCACCTCATCCGGTTACTATATTATCTGTTGTGCCTAATAACGAACTAGCTGAGGCTAATTTAAAGAAAGCAAGGAAAAATCTGGATTCTACAGCTAAATATGCTTCGGGTAGTGAGATAGAAGTGAATATGATGGCTACGATCGACTATAATATTGCCGGCGGGATTAGCAGGGCATCGCGAGAGATTATAGCGGATAGTATTTTACTTGGATGGCCCAGCCAGGTTGGCATTATTGAAAAGATGGTTGGAGAAAAAACGGAAAGTATTCTTAACCGTACAGATATCAATATCTTTATGTGTCATTTCGGTAAGCCTTTTGTAAGTAATGATAAAATCACATTGGTTTGCCCGCCAATGGCGGAAGACGAAAAAGGGTTCTCCTATTGGCTGACAAAAGTTGGTCAATTGGCGATTGAGCTTACGTTACCGGTTGTTTGCATTGCGAATGCCCGATCAGAGTCGGCGGTTACGTCCTTTCTCAAGAAAAGCAAAATCAATTGCAATATCCGGTTTGTTAACCATACTGATTGGGACGACCTGGCATCTCTTAGAGGCTATATAAGCGATACCGACCTACTGGTGTTCGTTTCGGCGAGAGCGGGTGAAGTCTCTTATAATCGAGAATTCGACGGTATACCGAAAAAACTCGCTCGGAAATATGAAAATAATAATAGAATACTAATTTATCCGAGTAGGCGACCAACTAGCGTGTTTGATAATTATGATGAGGTGAGTGCCATGTCGACAAACCGGGGCTATACTCGTCTACAGAGGATGGGCAAAGGTTTAGGAAGCATATTGAATATAAGAAACAGAAACTTACCGGGATCAACTAAATGAAAAAGTTATGGGACAGAAAATAACCATAAATGAAAAAGGACATTTAACCGTTCCTGATAATCCAATCATACCCTTTATCATCGGTGATGGAATAGGGCCTGATATCTGGAATGCAGCCGTTCGTGTTTTTGATGAAGGTGTACGAAAGGCTTATGCAGCGAAGCGGCAGATCGAATGGAAAGAGATTTTGGCAGGGCAAAAAGCCTATGACCAAACTGGCAGCTGGCTTCCTGAGGAAACAATTGAGGCCATGAGGGAGTACGTTGTTTCGATAAAAGGACCACTAACTACACCCGTTGGAGGTGGTATCCGATCGTTAAATGTGGCTATTCGGCAGTTGCTCGATCTATTTGTTTGCCAGCGCCCGTTATCCTGGATTGAGGGAGTCCCCTCACCGGTTAAACACCCGGAAAATGTAGATATGGTCATATTTCGTGAAAATACAGAGGATATTTATGCCGGCATTGAATTCGAAGCTGACAGTAAGGAAGCCCAAGTTTTAAAAGAGTACCTAACAAATCAGTTTGGTGTGGACTATCCCTTCAAAGAAGAGACGGCTCTTGGCATAAAACCGGTATCGAAGGAAGGGTCCGTTCGTTTAATACGGGCAGCTATAGAATATGCAATAAAGGAGAAACTTCCATCCGTGAGTTTAGTTCATAAGGGGAATATTATGAAGTTTACAGAAGGTGCCTTTAAGAACTGGGGTTATGAATTAGCGGAAAATGAATACGCCGAAGACGTGTTTACCTGGACTCAATGGGAAAGATTAAAGGCTACCGACGGTGAACAAGCTGCAAACAATGCGTTACAAAAAGCACAACAGCAAGGGAAAGTTATTATAAAAGACGTAATTGCTGATAATTTTCTGCAACAGATTTTGCTAAACCCAAGAGACTATGCAGTGATTGCTACATTAAATCTCAACGGTGATTACATTTCAGATGCATTGGCGGCCATTGTTGGCGGAATCGGCATAGCTCCGGGAGCGAACATTAATTACCTTAAAGGGCATGCGGTGTTTGAAGCAACGCATGGAACAGCCCCTCGTTTTGCAAATACAGATAGTATGAACCCTTCATCAGTTATCTTGAGCGGCGTGATGATGTTTGATTATATGGGATGGCACGAGGTATCATCAATCATTAAAAAAGGACTGGCTAAAACCATTCGTTCAAAACAAGTTACCATAGACTTTTATAATCAGATGGAAGGGGCTACCTTACTTAAAACGAGTCAATTTGCAGATGCGATTATTCGATATATGGGTAACTAATTCATAATAATTAAGTGCTAATCGGCGAAAAAATAGTAGTTTTGTAGATTAACGTAATATACTAAAAAACGAATTGTTTCCGTTGGAGGATAAAGACAAATAAATATGGCCAAAATCCTGCTTGTAGAAGATGATACTACCTTTTCGACTATTCTCGAAGGCTTTTTGAAAAAAAATGGTCATCAAGTTGAAATGAGGTACAATGTCAAAAGTAGTGTCAAATCATTGGACGAATCTATTGACCTTATGTTGCTGGATTATCGTCTGGGGGATGGAACGGGTTTGGATGTATTGGAAGAAGTTCGGAACAGGGGCCTAAATATCCCTGTTATTATCATGACCAGTTTCAATGACGTACGCACTGCAGTAAGGGCCATGCGTTTGGGGGTGTTTGATTATATTACGAAACCGGTAAACCCCGATGAATTATTAATGGTTTTAAAAGATGCATTAAACCATAATAGTGAAGAACAAATCCCTTCGACCACCAAAAAATTACCGGAAGAAGAGTCGTCAGACTTTGTAAAAGGCGTTAGTACCCAATCTAAAAAGCTTCAAGAATACATCAATTTAGTTGCACCGACCGACATGTCTGTGTTGGTAAGGGGGGAAAGCGGTACGGGAAAGGAGTACGTGGCAAGGTCCATTCATTTAAAAAGCAACCGAGCCAATAAACCTTTTGTATCCATTGATTGTGGAACCCTTTCCAAAGAGCTGGCAGCCAGCGAACTGTTTGGACATATTAAGGGGTCGTTTACAGGAGCACTTACGGATAAAAAAGGACAATTTGAGGAGGCTGATGGCGGTACGCTGTTTTTAGATGAAATAGGGAATTTGTCGTATGATGTGCAGGTGAAATTATTAAGAGCTTTACAAGAAAGAGTAATACAGCCTATTGGTGCTAATAAGCAAATTAAAGTTGATGTTCGTGTCATAGCCGCAACGAACGATGATTTATTGGGTAGTTCAGCATCGGGAAATTTTAGAGAAGATCTATATCATCGGATCAATGAATTCGAAATTATTGTACCGGCTCTAAGAGACCGGGGAAGTGACATGGATACGTTTATTGAGTTTTTTGTAGCTAAAGCTAATAAAGAATTGAATCGACAGGTTGTTCACCTTTCTAAAGAGGTAAAAGATATTTTCAAAGCTTATGATTGGCCCGGCAACCTACGGGAACTTAAAAATGTAATAAAGAGGATGGTGCTATTGACACCGGGTGATACAGCGGAATCGAGCGCGTTACCGGATGAGATGGTATTGTCGATCAATCAGCATAAACATCATGAAAGCCATCCGAATTCCGAGCATGTGGCTGCTGATCTTAAATCCCAAAGTGAGGCACATGAGCGACAGCTTATAATGGATGTCTTACAGCAGGTGAAATATAATAAAAGTAAGGCGGCACAGGTCTTAAATATAGATCGAAAAACCCTCTATAATAAATTAGATAAGTACGGTATTTCCTAATTCGCGTAATTTATTTCTCAAGGTTATAGAACCGTTCCATTGATGAAGGATCGGCTATGCAACTCTTCTTTCAGATAATCCAATAGGCGGTATAATTGATCTATAATCCCTTGAATTTCCAGAATGTCGAATTCATTATTTCTGATGTCAATCTCAAGCTTTCGAAGTTTAATAGCTATCTTCTGTCCGCCGATCTGGGATGTTCTTCCCGCTAGTTTATGACAAATCAACGCGAGTTGTTCTCTCTCGTTAGCCTGCAAAGCATTGCGTAGATTAATAAGATCTTTTCCCGTATCTTTAATGAAAATGTTTAGTATTTTGGTAACCTGATTACTGTCATTGTAGGTCAATTTCTTCAGATTAGAAAAATCAAAATCTCTCAAATCGTTCCGGTTTTTTATTTTAAGGGGCTCTTCGTTTGTTTTACGTAAACCAAGCAGATGCAAAAGATCAGTTTCCTTAAATGGCTTCAGCAATAAACCATCAAAACCCTGAGAAATTATTTTTTCACGCTCTTCCGGTAATGCCTGAGCTGTGAAGGCATATATTTTCACATCCTCTTCGATTCTTGGCCGTAACTCATGATTTAATTCTACGCCCGTTTTTCCCGGCATACGCATGTCCATTAAGACAATGCTAACACTTGAGTCCCATGGTGTATTCAATAAATCATTCGGATCGGAGAAGGTACGATGGTTGATTTTATATTTATTGAAAATATTGTGACAGAGCTCGAGGATAAAACTATCATCGTCTATTACCCAAATAGTTCCTGTGAAATCTTTTATAGGGATCAGGTTGTTTTCCTCTCTACTTGTTTCGATTAACGTAGACGTTTTTAAAGGGATAAATACGTCAAATGTGGATCCCTTACCCAGCTGACTTTTTATCCTAATATTTCCTCCCATGGCTTCGCATAGCGTCTTTACAATGCTCAGCCCCAAGCCACTGCCAAAATGGGTGCCGGAATTTGAGTTTTCCGCTTGTTCAAACTCGTTGAAAATTCGATGAATATCACTTTCAGGAATACCTTTTCCGGTGTCTTCAACCGTTATTCTTAATTCGGTTAGCTCATTTTTTATGGCGGTACTAACCATCAAGGTAACCGATCCCTGATCGGTAAATTTAATGGCGTTACTAAGCAAGTTATAAAGGATTTGTTTGATCCGAAAAGGATCGCCAAATAGATAACCCGTCCCTTCAATCTCTTTGCTCAAATTTAAGGACAGTGATTTTTCTTCGGCCTGTAGTTGCATAGCTGCAACTACCTCTTCAATTAATTGTGACAAGTAAAAATCCTGGTTATTAAAATGAAATTTACCGGAATTGATACGATTGTAATCCAATACTTCATTTACTATCTGCAATAGGTGTTCTGAAGACTGATATATTACGTTCACCTTACGGCTATCCTCGGGGTGTTCGTCCCGTAATTGTTCGGCATAACCAATGATCGATTGTAGAGGTGTACGAAGCTCATGACTCATGTTGGAAAGGAACCGCTGCTTGGCTGCACTATGGTATTCGGCTTCTTCTTTGGCAATTTCGAGCTCTCGCCTATAGCGATTACTTTTTCTAATATCCGACAAGATCAGTAAGACGAGAATAATTGTAACGCCTAAAAAGCTTAATACCACCAAATTAATCCGACTCAAACTATGGTTCATCACCGTTCTGGCTCCCATATTCTCGTTTTCCATCTGCAGCATTCCCTCTTTTTCCACTGCATTCAGTATACTAAGCATCTTGCTGATCAATAGATTCCCTGCATAAGTCAGCTCCACTTCTCTGTCTATAAATGAATCGCTTTGTGCGCGTTGGGTTTCTTCAATGGTTCTCAAGACGCTATCAATTAATTTAATGGCACTGTCTTGTTTTGAAGTTGCAATTGTATCTATCAGTTCCTCAATACCTTCTTTAACGATCCGTCTCGATTGCGTAATCGTATTCGGGCGGGGCGGGTTTTTTCGTTTCGATCCGAATATCTTTCCGAAGAAAGAGCGGTCATCTTGCATCGAATCAGCCTTCACTATCTCCCCCGGTTCGATGGTGGTTGTTTCCGTAATTTTCCTTCTCGTTACAACAGTACTATCGCTATTCGGGGTGTTTTGAACAATCTCTCCAATGCTTTGTAATTGTTTAGAAAACTCATGACTGTCAACCATTTTTTCACGAACTTGAACATAAGCCTTAAAAAGCTTGTCACGTTCTTTCAACAGCGTTTTAATGGAATCGATCCTTTTGGTTTGATTGCTGTCTTGCGAATATAGATTCTTTAACGAATCGAGGGAGGCAGAAACTAATTTTGATTCTTTTTGTAGCTGTTCATATGAATTATCTCCATCAGTCAATACTTGAGACCGTTGCAACTGATCGAGCTGCATAATGTCTCGCGATACTTTACTAACCAAGCGCATCTTTTCGTTTGGCTTCGCAATATTATCTACAGCCGATAGCACTTGATTAAAAGCATCCTTGCTGATGGTCCATGCCAGAGCAAGGGCAATACAACAACAGATAAAGACAAAAAGAACCTTTCGTCTGACTCCTTTATTTGATAGCTTTTGATCAACCATTAATGTAAAGTTACGAATTTTGTAATTAGTTAAGTAGGATAATGGTAAGTAGGGTAGTGGTTGGAAAGAGATAGTGACAAGAGTCGTTGCAGCGAAGTCATTTTGGTAGTACTCCGATGCTTTTGGAAGAAACAGGTAAGTCGTATACTATATATAAATAAAAAAGAAGAGTGTCTCGCAATATTTGTCTTTGACAAAGAGGAGACACTCTCTTTTCCTGAAAAATGAATATTAGCTATTCTCCTGTAAGAAAACGAATTTGTGATCAAACATATCTAATTTGATTTTACTGTCTTTGTCAATTTTTCCGGCAAGGATTTCTTTTGACAGCTCATTCAAAATTCGTTTTTGTATGACGCGCTTCAACGGTCGTGCGCCAAATTGAGGGTCATAACCCAATTGAGCTAACCAATCGAGCGCTTCATCCGAGGCTTCCAGCTGTATGCCCATTTCAGCCAATTGTCTTTGTACCCCATTAAATTGAAGACGAACGATCTCACCGATTTCATCACGATTTAGTGGAGTAAACATGATAACTTCATCGATCCGATTCAAAAATTCCGGTCTAATCGATTTCTTCAATAGCTCGAATACTTCATTTTTTGTCTTGGCTATAATCTCATCTCGGTTTATTTCATTCAATTCACTGAAATTTTCCTGGATCAGGTGAGAACCAATATTTGAGGTCATAATGATAATGGTGTTTTTAAAATTCACCACACGTCCTTTGTTGTCGGTTAAATGTCCATCATCTAAAACTTGTAAAAGAATATTGAATACGTCAGGATGCGCCTTTTCGATTTCGTCCAATAACACAACCGAATAAGGGCGGCGGCGGATAGCTTCGGTTAGCTGGCCACCTTCATCATAACCAACATAACCGGGAGGCGCACCGATTAATCGTGAAACGGCGTGCCGCTCTTGGTATTCGCTCATATCAATCCGGACCATTGAATGTTCATCGTTGAACAAAAATTCGGCGAGCGCTTTTGCCAATTCTGTTTTACCAACCCCTGTTGTTCCCAAAAATATAAAAGATCCGATCGGTCTTCTTTTATCGCTTAAACCTGCACGCGACCTTCTAATGGCATCCGAGATGGCTTCTATGGCTTCACTTTGTCCTGCAACTCGTTTATGAAGTTCTTCTTCCAAATGAAGCAACTTTTCCCTTTCGCTCTGCACCATTTTGCTTACAGGAATCCCCGTCCAACGGGAAACCACATCAGCTATATCTTCGGCGGTAACTTCCTCCTTAAGCATACGACCAGTGCCTTGTTTTTCTTCAAGTTCTTTTTTTAACTTTTCAAGCTCATCTTGTGCCTGCTTTATTCTACCGTATCTAATTTCAGCAACTTTTCCGTAGTCGCCCGCCCTTTCAGCCTGCTCGGCTTCCAGCTTAAAATCTTCAATTTGCTGTACGTGATGGTTCAAATTATCGACAAGTGATTTTTCACTTTGCCAAGCGGCGCGCAAGGAGTCTCTATCCGAGGCTAGGTTTGCTATTTCGCGACTTAACTCTTCTACTTTATGGGTGTCGTTTTCCCGCTTGATTGCTTCGCGCTCAATCTCAAGTTGCATGATTTTGCGTTCGATTTCATCAACTGCTTCCGGAACGGAATCCATTTCTAATCGAAGTTTAGATGCAGCCTCATCCATCAAGTCAATGGCCTTGTCCGGTAGGAAACGATCCGCAATATAGCGTTGTGAAAGTTCAACGGCAGCGATAATCGCTTCGTCTTTTATTCGCACCTTATGGTGCGTCTCATACCGCTCCTTAATACCTCTTAGAATAGAGATCGCATCTTGTGTGTCGGGCTCGTCTACCATGACTTTCTGGAATCGGCGTTCCAAAGCCTTGTCTTTTTCAAAATATTTCTGGAATTCATTGAGTGTAGTGGCCCCTATGGCACGTAGCTCTCCTCTCGCCAGAGCCGGTTTTAAAATATTGGCGGCATCCATGGCCCCTTCACCACCTCCTGCACCTACGAGTGTGTGGATCTCGTCGATAAAGAGAATGATCTCTCCATCGCTATCAGTTACTTCCTTTACAACGGCTTTTAACCGTTCTTCAAACTCACCCTTATACTTGGCACCGGCGATTAGGGCCCCCATATCTAGAGAAAAGACCGTTTTACTTTTCAAGTTCTCCGGCACATCACCCTTGATAATACGATGGGCAATACCCTCTGCTATTGCTGTTTTACCGACACCCGGCTCCCCAACTAAGATTGGATTATTCTTGGTCCGGCGGGAGAGTATTTGGATAACCCGTCGAATTTCTTCGTCTCGTCCTATCACCGGGTCGAGCTTTCCCGATTCGGCAAATTCATTCAGATTACGTGCATATTTGTTCAAGGCATTATATGTAGCCTCCGCATTCTGATCGGTTACCCGTGTGTTACCTCTTAATTCAATGATGGCTTTCTTTAAGTCTTTTTCCGTGACACCCTGATCTTTTAATGCAGCAGCGGCTTTATCACCCGCGTTTAGGACGCCCAATAATAAGTGCTCTACCGATACAAAGTCATCTTTGAAATCTTTCAGGTATCCCTGTGCTTTTTGTAAAGCTGTATTAGTAGAAGAAGATAAATATATATTGCTTCCGCTTACTTTAGGGAAACCGCTGATTTGTTGATCCAAGGCTTCGTTCAAGCGATTTATATTGACATTGAGTTTTTTTAATAAATGACTTACAACGTTTTCATCAACTAAAAGAAGAGCCTTCAATAAGTGCGCATTTTCAATAGCTTGGTGTTGGTTTCCACCCGCAATCTCCGAGGCTTTTTGAATAGCTTCCTGCGCCTTGATTGTAAAGTTGTTTAAATTCATTTTCGTTTTATTAATAGTCTTATAAGGATTTGCTAGACTATATCAAAACGAATACCATCAAAAGTAGTTTGACGAAAACAGACATTTTGTCGCTACGTGATTTGGTTTCAATGACTAACTGTCTGTTCTTTAAAGTTTTATATGAAAAAATGGCGGAGTAAATCTCTGTCTCTATATAAAAAAACCTGCCTAAAATAGACAGGTTTTTTTACTAAAGGAGTGTCCCAAGCTAGGATTCCAATTCTTCTTTTAATTTCGTTGTCTGGTAATCCGTCAATTTCTTTAAAGGCCCGCTGGCAAGCATCTTCATCATCATGTTTAGATCTGCCTGAATAGTGAAAACAGCCTCGCTGGTGCTAGGGTCAATTGATTTAACCTTCCAACTTAATGTGAGATCAAAGGGGGCCTTTTCCGAAGGTACAATGGATATTTCTTGATTTTCTTTACGCTCACTAACTCTTAAGGCAAGTTTAGACATATTCTGAACAGTAAAACTTGCCTCGTCTTTAGTAGATGACCAATTGTAAACATTTTCGGGCATCAGTTTTTCATGATTATTGCAATCGGCAAGAAAGTTATATACCTTCTCTACGGGTTGATTGATAATGCTTTTGCTTTCTATAACAGTCATCGATATGCTTCTTTACGAAAATCTATACAGTTTTAGGTTCCCAATTTGCCGGATCTCTTCGCCATTCACGTAGCAAATCTTCTTCTTCATGATGGACGAAGCCATTCTCGGAAGCATATTTTATTAAAGCATTGTAGTTTGACAACGTAGTATACCTACATTTAGCCGCTTTGAAATTTTCATCCGCTACATCAAATCCATAACTGAAAATAGCTACTAATCCCACTACATCGCATCCGGCTTCTCTCAATGCCTCTACCGCTTTCAAACTACTTTTTCCTGTAGATATTAAATCTTCAATAACTACTACCCGTTGCCCTTCTATGATTTCTCCTTCAATCATATTTTGTCGTCCGTGCTCTTTTGCACTTGATCGTACATAGGCAAAAGGCAGGCCGAGATCTTGTGCCACCAGTACACCTTGTGGGATACCCGCCGTCGCTACACCGGCTATCATTCCGATAGAACCAAACTCTTCTTGGATAACTTCAGAAAGCTTTTGTCTGATGTACGTTCTTACGGTAGGATGTGATAATGATATGCGATTGTCGCAATAAATTGGGGACTTCCAACCCGATGCCCAAGTAAAAGGTTTGGAAGGTTGTAATTTAATTGCTTTAATTTGCAATAAAAATTCAGCAACTTTTTGTTCAATCTCACTCTTGTGATTCATGATGCAAATTTATAAAATTTATATGAACGAATCGGTCCTTCTCTTGACCGATTTTACGCCTAGCTACTTGGATGCTTTTCAACAAATTGATTTACAGTCTTTTGATTTTGTAAAACTTTTTAAGAAAAGTTTATCACTTGAAAGTGCCACTAAATTTTTACTTTTAGTAGAAGATCCGAAAGCGATGCTTAAAATGATCAAAAGGTCGGTAAGGTTAATCGGTGCAGCCGGCGGCTTGGTGCGGAACGGAGATGGAGATATCCTTTTTATACATCGATTGGGAAAATGGGATTTACCAAAAGGAAAGATAGATCCGGGAGAAAAAAGTAAGCGCGCTGCTCTTCGTGAGGTTGAAGAAGAATGTGGTATACATGTCGACTATTTGGGGCCAAAAATTATATCATCTTACCATGCTTATGAGATGAAAGGCAGTGTAGTGCTTAAAAAGACAAATTGGTATGAAATGGGGGTGAACAAAAAGCCAAAACTGATTCCTCAGACAAGTGAAGATATTACGGATGCGCAATGGGTCCATCCTGATCGTGTAGGCGATGTTTTGTCAAATACCTACGGCATTATTAAGGATGTGCTTGAGAAAAAAGCCTATATATAATTTAGCACTTCCTTTGGTACAAGATGTTTGATAGAGCCTCGGTGCTTAAGTATATCTCTTACAATGGTGGAGCTGATATGCCCAAAGCCGGGGCTTGCAAATAATAAAACAGTTTCAATAGTCGGTTCAAGTTGTCGATTATTCTGCGCTATTGCATTCTCAAAATCAAAATCTGCTGCATTCCGAAGCCCTCTAAGAATATAGGAAGCGCCCACCTCTTTGCAATAATTTACGGTTAAACCGGTGTAGCTTGAAACATGAACTGAAGGTTTACCCTTGAAAATAGCTTCAAGAATTGTTTTTCTCATATCACTACTTAGAAGAGGCGTTTTTGAACTATTTAATCCAATTGCGATATGGATCTCGTCGAACAAAGGAATGGCTCTTAATATGATATCCATGTGTGCATTAGTAATAGGGTCGAAAGACCCGGGAAATACAGCAACTCGCTTCTTCATGGTGGTGTATGTTTATTGCTATCAATTTAAGCTCAAACTTATCGAAAATAATTCGAATATAAAGCGCGCTAGGAAAGTTCAAAAAAGCTAAATGATGAATAACCGTACACGCGTTGCTCCACAAAGCTAACATGCTGATCCACCTTTCTAGTAGTGGGATGCTCTAAAACGAACAATCCTTTTGGATTCAATAGTTTATGCTCGAAGAGCATGTTAGGTAACAAAGGGAGTTGTGGCAAATCATAAGGGGGGTCAGCAAAAATGAAGTCAAAAGATTGTTTGCATCCGGTTATAAACTTCAGCACATCTGCTTTAAGGATCTTCATCTGCTCCAATTGATATTTGCTCTTTTGAGTATCTATATATGTGCAACATTTACCGTGAATGTCTACGGATAAAAGACTTTTGACGCCTCGTGAGGCCAATTCAATTGAAATATTGCCTGTGCCACTAAATAAATCCAATGCGTCCGTTTCGCTCCATACAAGTCGATTTTCCAATATATTGAATAAGGCCTCTTTTGCTAGATCGGTTGTTGGACGAACCGGTAAATTTGTGGGGGGTGAAAGTTTTACCCCCTTAATACGTCCACCAATTATGCGCATAATAATCCGAATAATGATAACTTTTGATACCCCTTTTTCAGTACATTGAAATTGCTACATTCCATTACACCGGACAAATCCAAAAAAGACAATTGATTACTGTATTTTTTCAGGCGTTGATAGGTTGGATCGTCAACTTCTATTTGACCTGAAATTATTATTGATATACTAGAAAGGTTGATGTTGTATTCTTGGGCAATAGCCAATAGAAAGTAGTTAAATTCGTCTGCATCCTGACTTGGCTGCATATGGTGGTATATCAATTTCCCGTCTGAGATGTAAGAGAAGTCTGCATACCCTTCGCCAAAGTTAAGAGAGAGATAGTTTTTGTGATCTGAAGCAATAGCTGCGAGTGCACTTAATATGGCTGTACTATCGGATTGAATCATGAAATCCGGAAAATTCAAAAGTAATTGTCTTTGCTCTTCTTTTGATATGCCGTAGATGCACTGCGCGGCGAATGGCTTTATATAACTGCTTAATAACGAATGATTTTCCTTGTCTAAAAAAAAAGCATTTAAGTAATATACTTCTTGAGATGGATTGTATAATTCGTTAGGTATTAACATCTTGTAATTCGTATCAATTGATAGAACTTTGGATTGATAAGCCAAGTGCAACAATTGGTCGACACGCTCTTCCCTGACATCTTTTTGCCAAGAGAGCAGTAATAATAGGCGATTTTGCTGACTAAAAATGGCCATTTGTGATCGATGGTTGCCTTGTCTTACTAATAACTGGTAATCCTCACTTTTATCTACGGTGAAGTTGTCGTCAATAAATTCTATTTGCAATAATTCACTCATGGCTAGCAAAAGTACCCTTTACAAACGATATTGCAAAAAGCATTTTTTTGTGTTAGGTTTGAATGTGGAAATAATTAACAAATTCGAGCAATCGTTTCCCGCTACACCCACTCCGCAGCAAAAGGAAGCATTTAAAGAACTGGCCACTTTTTTAAGTTTTAAACAACAGGCGACTTGTTTTATTTTAAAGGGCTATGCCGGTACGGGTAAAACTACGCTTATTAGCACCTTGGTACGTGTATTGCCGGCCCTAAATATGCGGTCGATCCTATTGTCACCTACGGGAAGAGCAGCTAAAGTAATGAGTGCTTATGCAGAAAGACCGGCATTTACTATCCATAAAAAAATCTATCGAAAGAAAGTCGCCGGCACACCGGATATGTCTTTTACTTTGTCCGATAATTTACATAAAAATACGTTATTTATTATAGATGAGTCTTCTATGATTTCAAATGAGCAGAGTGGTTTCGGAAAGACCGGCTTGTTGGAAGACCTGATAACTTATGTTGAAAGCGGTGATAATTGCAAACTTATGTTTGTAGGAGATACCGCCCAGCTCCCCCCGGTGGGATTATTGGAAAGTCCCGCCTTAAACCCGAGGTATATAAGAGACCATTTTGGCTATCACGTAATGAGCTGCGAATTGACCGAGGTGGTGCGACAAACGAGTAACTCCGGTATTTTGCGTAATGCCACCGCTATTCGCGAACAAATTAGGTTAGACGGTAGCAATAAAAAGCTCCACTTTCCGAAACTAAAGGTAAGAAACTTCGCCGATGTCTATCGGATGACGGGTGAGCGTTTTATCGAAGGGCTTCATTATGCTTATGACAAATATGGAATCGAAAATACATTGGTTATTTGTAGATCAAATAAAAGTGCCAATTTATATAATCAGCAAATACGTAACCGGATACTCTATCGAGAAGAGGAATTGACCGGAGGAGATCATGTAATGGTGGTGCGAAACAATTATTATTGGACAAGTGGAGAAAGCGATGCGCAGCAGTTTATTGCTAATGGAGATATGGCAATTGTAAAACGGGTTCGTAATGTACATGAACAACATGGTTTTCGGTTTGCCGATGTAAGTTTGGCTTTCGTCGACCAAGATAATTTGGAGCCTTTATCCTGTAGAGTCCTACTAGATTCTTTATACACAGACTCTCCTAATTTACCTACAGAAAGTCAGCGAAAATTGTTCGACTCGGTAATGGAAGACTATCAAGAATTGGGAAGTAAGAAAGAGCAAATAGCAGCTATTAAAAACGACTCGTATTATAACGCATTGCAAATCAAATTTTCTATGGCAGTTACTTGCCATAAGGCACAAGGTGGGCAATGGGACGCCGTTTTTATTGATCAAGGCTTTTTAACGGATGAAATGCTTAATATGGATTTCCTTCGTTGGCTCTATACCGCTTGCACGAGAGCCACAAAGGAACTGTTTTTTGTGAATTTTCATGATAAATTTTTTGCCGATTAATCGCCCACTTGCTGAACACTGTATTGCTAAGGTATTTTGTGGGTCAGGTCAAATTGTGCTGCCTCAACCGGTAAACCATAAAAAATGCTGGCCTTTTCCTTGAAATTCTCAACATTTTCAGTTGTAAAAAACTGCCGTGCGCCATTTTTTGTACAAAGAGCTTCTATTTCCTTATGTCTATACAGATAATCTGCTAAACTTTTCGCTACGATGCTTCCTTGTGAAATCACTTGTACACCTTTTGGCATAAATTCCTTAATTGTAGGTAACAATAGGGGATAGTGTGTGCAAGCTAAAATGACGGCATCAATTTCGGTAGACTGTTGCAAGAGGCGATCGATATGTTGTTTTACGAAATAACGGGCGCCAGGCGAATCCATTTCATTATTCTCTACTAAAGGAACCCACATGGGGCATGCTTCCTGATACACCTTAATTTGAGGGAAAAACTTATGGATTTCCAGCACGTAGGACGCTGAATTGACCGTTCCCGAAGTAGCCAAAATACCGACGTGATTGCTTATAGTGAAGCGATCGATAATTTCGGTCGTTGGTCTGATAACACCTAAAACATTTCGTAAGTCTGTGCGTTTCGGTAAATCTTTTTGTTGAATAGTCCTTAAGGCTTTTGCAGAAGCCGTATTGCAAGCCAATATAACTAAATGGCAACCCAAATCAAATAAATGGTTTACACATTCCATCGTATAGTGATACACAGTGTCGTACGAGCGTGTACCATAGGGAACTCGAGCATTATCGCCAAAATAAATGTAGTCGTATTGAGGAAGCGTATGGCTGATTTCTTTAAAAACTGTTAATCCTCCATAACCGGAGTCGAAAATACCTATTGGGCCCATATTATCTTTATGTCAATATTATCAGTTTGTCATCGGTTTTCTTGCCCACTCTAATTCGTCCCAGTTAAGATTGCTGAAGTTTGGTGTGAAAGAATGTGGATCACTTATTGTCATCAACAGCTCAAATTGTTTAGCATATGGCTTTTTGAGTAATGAACCTTTGGGTATATAGGGATAGCTGTCTAAATAAGTCAAAATTTTATCCGGAGAAATTCTTCGATGGATATAAGCTCTATGAATGTCATCGGGGTGTCTGATGCCCGCCGCTGCCATAAGCTCAATGGCACTTTTTATTGTTTGCTGATGAAAATTGGCAACTCTTGTTTTTTTATCTTCTACTACGAGGCCACGTACCAGATGAGCGTTTTGTGTAGCTACGCCGGTAGGACACTTGTTGCTATTACACTCTAAAGCCTGTATGCAGCCAAGGGCCATCATCATCCCCCGCGCGCTATTGCAGATATCTGCACCAAGCGCGAAATTCTTAACAAGATCGAAACCCGTGGCGATCTTCCCGGAAGCTATAATCTTAATGTGTTGCTTCAGGTCAAAGCCTGTAAGTGTGTCGTAAACAAAGGCTAAGGCATCTCTTAGAGGCATCCCAACATTGTTGGAAAACTCCAAGGGAGCGGCGCCTGTTCCTCCTTCACCACCATCGACGGTAATAAAATCAGGGCAAATCTTCGTTTCAGTCATCGCCTTGCAGATGGCTACAAATTCACTTCGATGTCCTATACATAGCTTGAAACCAATGGGTTTCCCATTAGATAGCTCACGTAACTGTTGGATGAAATTTAATAGCTCAATCGGTGTTTTAAATGCGCGATGATAGGGGGGAGAGTCAACGTCTTTGCCCATTTCAACTAACCGTATACGCGCAATTTCTTCCGTTAGCTTTGCCGCAGGCAATATGCCTCCATGCCCTGGTTTAGCACCTTGTGATAGTTTGATTTCAACCATCTTAACCTGCGGGAGATTCACCTTTTGTTCAAATGCTTCCGGATTGAAATTTCCATCCGGGTAGCGGCATCCAAAATAGCCTGTTCCTATCTGCCAAATTAAATCACCACCACCTTCCAAATGATAATCACTTATGCCACCTTCTCCGGTATTATGAGCAAAATTGCCGATTTTAGCACCTTTGTTTAGTGCCATGATGGCATTTTTACTTAAGGCACCGTAGCTCATTGCCGATATATTCAATATGCTCGCTGAGTACGGTTGTGAACAGGAGGGACCACCTATAATAACCCTTGGATCTTCACATGACGCATCCATATGTAAAGCATTGATGCTATGATTAAGCCATTCATAATTGTTTTCATACACATTTAGTTGGGTGCCAAAAGGAGTAGTATCCATTTCTTTTTTTGCACGTTGATAGATCACACTACGATGAATTCGGCTAAAAGGTCGTCCGTCCGTGTCACTTTCGATGAAATATTGCTGTACCTTGGGGCGGAGGCCTTCCATCACATAACGGAGTCTACCGAAAACAGGGAAGTTGCGTCTGATGGCTCGTTTTGACTGATAAACATCGAAGAGACCGAGAAAGAACAAGGGTATAACGATGATGAACGACCAATATATTGGCGTCCACCAAATGCCTGTGATAATAATCCCTGCTAGTAGGAAAAAGGAGATGAAGAGAAACGTGTTTTTCATCAGTATTAATTTATTAATTAGCCCGCCTATTTGAGGCAATCATTTACCTTGCTCGAATCAACGATGGCATCAAACAATATTACTCCCATAAGCGGGTCGCGTTTTAATAGGAAAAGACGAATAAACTTTTAATGAAAATATTATCTTTGCCGTAAAGCATACTGTCATAACATTTCATGCAAAGCTATTATTAATTAATGAAACCTGCATGGATTACTGCTTAAAAAGCGTTGCGCAAAACGATTATAAAGATGAAAATTCAAATCATTAACGGCCCAAACCTCAATTTACTTGGCGTGCGGGAACCTTCAATATACGGAAATAAAGGGTTTGAAAGCTATTTCGAAGAACTGAAAGGGTACTTTGATTCAATCGATCTGTCTTATTTTCAAAGTAATCATGAAGGTGAAATTATCGACAAATTGCATGAAGTGGGTTTTTCTTATGATGGTATCGTTTTAAATGCCGGAGCATATACGCATACTTCAGCGGCAATAGGTGACGCAATCGCTGCTATAAAAACACCGGTTATCGAGGTGCATATTTCGAACGTTCATGCGCGGGAAGCGTTCAGACATCATTCGTATTTGGCTAAATATTGTAAAGGGGTTCTATGTGGTTTTGGATTAGATAGTTATCGCTTGGCGGTGCATAGCTTTATCTACTAACACTATTCGCTACTGATACATGCGACTCCATATTTCATAAATGGGTGCTCCTTTTGAGCTCAACCCGCTGTGATGCCATTGACCATTGTCTAATTTCCCATTGAAAGTCAGGCTCGCTCCAACACGGCTGTCATCCCGGGAAAAAAAGTCGATATTCTCAATATACTTACCATCTTTGAAGCTATAGGTCCCACCTCCCGTACCTGAAAATTCGCCGGTTTTCACATTAATTGCTACCCATTGAAACCGAGTGCCACTGAGTATCTTCAATGTTCTCCGATCCCTCAATGGCATTTCATTCATTTGGTTGTCTACTTTTCGGTTGGTAATTCGCCACACGCCTGCCAAAGGCGCATCATTACTATCTATTCGTTGCCAATTTTCTTTGTTGCCGGTTACATTAATAGAAAGGTCTTTAGTTAAATCGAACTGAAAGGTATGTGATTTTTGTACTTCTTCGGGCTTTGTAGCGTTGTACTCAATAGATACCACGATCTGTTTATCTTGTTGCTTATAGGGGCCACCCCAGGTATTAATAAATTTTTTACCATTTAAGTCATATAAGGCATAAGACAGGTAGTTGTCTACAAAAACCAATGTATGGTGAAGGTCGTCTTTTTTAAGCTGCCAAGCTCCTGCGAGTGAACTTGTTTGTCCATAAGCCGTCGACAAGCATGGTAAAAACAATAGAATATAAAAAAGTATCTTCATGGGTTGTTATAAAAGGTTTATTTATAAACTACGATCCGCTCTTTTTGTTTGCCTTTCTAGAATTTTTTATTATTCAATTCAGTAAACTTCTGCTTTTGAAGTATAAAGTAAGCCCAAATAATGCTCGCGCGATAGATGCCAGACGATACTTTTTTTGATTTGGTTCGTTTTCTTTTACGAGCGTTTTTTCGAAAATTCCTGAAAAAATTCACATGTGCTTTGCTGACTGCAAGTGCATCTTTTCGTTTTCCTTCCGATATGAAACGGAGCAGGGCAATGAAATCTAGCCAAAAACGAATAAATATAACGAATATTGCTTGCATTAAGGGCAGATTTTTTTGCAACATAACGAGGTTATTCCTAAAATTGAGGTAGGTCTTGAATGGATTTTCCTTACTCAGCGTACCACCACCAACGTGATAAACCGCTGATTTCGGACAATAATATATGCTATACCCAAAGAGCTTCAGCCGCCAACACAGGTCAATCTCCTCCATGTGAGCAAAGAAATCTTTGTCAAAGCCTTTCGCCTTTCTCCAGGCATCCCTTTTTATAAAAAAAGCTGCACCGCTTGCCCAAAATATCTCTTTTGGATGATTGTACTGCCCTTGATCGACTTCCGTTTTCTCAAGTATTCTTCCTGCACAAAAAGGATAACCTAAATAATCGATAAATCCACCTGCTGCGCCAGCGTGTTCAAACTTCTTTTTGTCGTAAAAAGAAAGTATTTTCGGTTGAGCAGCTCCTATTTTACTGTCTGCTTCCATCAGTTCGATGACAGGCTCTATCCAATAAGGATCGACCTGTACATCAGAATTAAGGAGGACGAAATAATCGGCCTCAACCTGTTCAAGGACACGATTGTATCCTTCGGCGAAACCAAAATTTTCCTTGTTGTTTATGAGCGTTAAAGACGGATATTCGGTCTGTATAAATGAAACGGAATCATCTGTTGAACCATTATCGCCTATTACTATTTCTAGATTTGGGTAGGTGCTTGCGCAAACCGAGGGAAGGAATTTTTCCAAATAACTCCTTCCATTCCAATTCAGTATTACGACGGCTACTTTTTTATTCATGCACTGGGTTTATGTTTCCATCTACGGTGAGACCATAGCCACTGTTCGGGCTTATCATGTATCAGTTTTTCGAGGTACTTGTTATATGCCAACGTGATTTCGTGGTTATCCGTAGCCTTCGGTGTTTCAAATAAAGTAGAAAAGGTGCATTCGTAATATCCACGCCTTATCCGGTTAATATGGCAATAAACAACAGGAAAATCAGTACGCTTGGCTATTTTTTCCATCCCCAGAAACATTAGTGTATCTTGTCCCAGAAAAGGCGTAAAAAAGCTAGATTCCGAACGCGCAGGTGTTTGGTCTGAGAGAAACATACTCATATGTGGTGTGTTTTCATAGGCAAGGATCTGCCGGAGTGTCTGTTTCATCGGTACCATTTGGGCATTGAATCTCGATCGTATATTGTTAAATGTTTGTTCAAATCCCTTGTTTGAGAGAGGTTTATAAATGATCAATAAAGGGTCTTTCAGCATCAAAGACAATCGATGAATACCCAGCTCCCAGTTACTGTAGTGTGCGGTTGTACCGATTACAGGCTTTCCTTGTTCTAAATGGCGGTAAATTTCGTGTGTGGCGTGAACCACCATTCTCTTTTCCACTTCTTTTGCCGTAATCGTCCTCATTTTAATCGTTTCAATGATCATATCCGAGAGGAAAACAAAAAAATTTTTGGCAATTTGCTTTATCTCTTCATCTGATTTTGAGGGAAACGAGTTTGATAGATTTTCGTATACCACCTTTTTTCGGTAACCTACTACATAATATAGGATAAAAAAAAGAAAATCGCTCAAGCAATATAATACCCAAAAGGGAAGTAAAGAGATTATAAATACAAAAAAAGATACAATGCGATTCCCTAAGTTCATCTTAATTTTAGCCAGACCGAATTACTAAAGAATTTGCAAATATCCGATTTCTTTATTTTGAAAAGGAAATTTTTTACAAACTTATAAGCAGTTCTGATTAAAGCATGTCTTTTCTTTTTCAGAAGATTGCAGTTTATTTATCGGCTAATATGTATTTTCGCGGTTTAATTCCAAAATCATGGAGAAAACAGACAAACTATTTCCCTGCTTTTATTTGGCTCCGATTGCTGCGGTGAGCGAGATGTTAAGCGCCGACGGAGATGAAATTCTAGTCGAAAAATTCGAACACTTCCCCAAGCAAACCTATCGAAATAGGGCGAGTATCTACTCTCCAAATGGTAAATTGGACTTGATCATTCCTGTTAGGAAGGGTGCAAAAGTACACACGGTGATGAAGGATGTACGGATAAGTTATGAGAGTGACTGGCAACGCCTACATTGGATGAGTTTGCAAACTTCCTACAGACGGTCAGCTTATTTTGAATTTTATGAGGATGACTTCGCGCCATTTTACGAAAAAAAATATGAATTTTTATTTGATTTCAATACCGATCTGACAAGTATGTTGCTTCGGTTGTTAAAAATACGAAAGGCGTTAACGTTTACGACCTCATATCTGGATAATGATGCCGGTATTCAAGATTTTAGAAACCGCATTCACCCAAAACAGACCTATCAAGCCAAGGAATTCAAGCCGTATTTTCAGGTGTTTGAACCTAAGCATGGATTCCTTCCAAATTTAAGTATTGTTGACTTACTGTTTAACCAAGGCCCTAATAGTTTAAATTTTTTATAATTGCGAACAATCTAATCTTTCGAAACTATTGCTCAGTCGTTGGTTTGGATGCCGAATCGATAAAACAACAAAATATCGGGCTAGGCTGCTTCTTTTAGCAAATCCATGCGCTCACATATTTTATTCAAATCTTGAGTAATTTTGCTTACAAAGGAAATTTGCTCTGTTATTAACTTTGTTTCTTCGTTTTCTCCCGTATCCTCCGGCAAAGCAGTAACCACTTTGATATCTGTTTCGATAAAAGGTTCATCGTCTTCAGTCATTTTAAACTGCAAAATCGTTTGAGAAAGTTGTTTAAGCGATTTTCGTGTCAATCTAATGTGTTCAGCGGTGAGTGACTGCTGAGCAGCATTTTTGACAACAGCTACCAATGCAACTGAGTAAGAGGATAATATGTGATTATATATTAAGAACTTATTTAGTTCTTTAGCGTTTTTTTGTTTGCTTTTTGGCTCGGTAATCATTCGCTGAAAAATCGAGGTCATATTGGCCATATTAACATAGACATCTTTCCTAACCAATTTGTATTCAGTCTCACTTACCTCTATACCAATAATATACTCCAGCGCTTTGACTAAGTAATTGTAATTAGCAATAAGGAGCTTTCGCATACTGGTTTGTACATTTTTACTTTCCCAACTCGGGAAAATGATGTAACTGGAAGTAAAAGCCAATAAACTACCGGTTATGGTGTCTATCACACGTTCCTGAAGAATTTCAAAGGTGCTTACGCCGAGAAAGCTATATAAAAGTAAAAGGTAAGGTGTTAAAAACATGACACCTAGAATGTAGTTAATGCGAATGAAGCTGTAAGCTAATACCATAAAAATCATTAAAAAAATGAATCTGGCAATCTCTTGCTCAATGCCAAGTAGAATCGCGATACCCGCCAGTCCGCCGATTATAGTGCCTGACATACGTTGATAATTGCGTTGCTTTGTCAAGCTCCAACCCGGTTTAAGAATAACCAGGACGGTCATTAAAATCCAATAACTATGATTGCCAAAAGGGATTAGTTTCGAAATAAAAAAAGCTGCAATCATCACAATCACCATTCTTAAGGCATGTCTGAAAGTAGACGATTTTAAACTTAAATTGTCTTTTAGAACCTTCGGATTGAATGACTGATGTGATAAAAACTTAGTTAAATCTGTTTCCTGATTGTTAAATTGAGCGGTCTGCGTATCAAAGTATTGATAAATGTTGTTGAGCTTGTTAATTAAATCCCGGATATTGACTAATATCTTTTTTAAGATTACCGTGTTTTTGCCTGTGTTTTCTACGCGATCTATTGCCCCTTTTATATGTTCTAAGTCCGATTTGAAATCGTATAATTTCTTTGGTCGATGATTCGCATTGATATGATAAGCCAGATTGTCCATCTCATTGGCTAATCTGTTAACCGTTATTCTAATAGCCCTTAAAGCATCTGTATCTCCGAAGTTATGGCGAATGGCCTCATAATCGTAATGTGTAGCCATCGTTCGTTCAAAAATATCTACCATGTCGGTAAATATAATGACCAATACGCGCCCTAAGCGCGTAGAGTCTTTTACAATCGCCTTGCTTTTAAAAAGTAACTCCCTCACGACATCCTGATGTTGATGAACGATCACTTGCTGGTCAATCAATTTTTGGTAGTTTTTGTCGTTATCAACGGTTATATCATAAAAATTGGCCTTTAATCGTACATAAGCAGCGGTATCTTGAATACATTCAGCTAGGGCCTGCTGGGAAAGTCTGAATGGACGAAATTGAGTTAAGGTAAGGCTCAAAAGCATGTACCAAGCTCCTCCAATCGTTGCATAGACAGCATGCATAAGCGAGCTGTCAGCAGTCATCTTTAAATCATCCATATTAAGGATCATCACTAGAATTGCGGCCGTGCCCAAAGAAGCTGCCCGCGTTCCGTAAACCGCTATCATACACATAGAAAAATTGAGGACAGACAGAAAGATGATAACAGCTACATCGAAAGGGTTAATCAATTTGGTGATAAACGATATCACAAAGATAAAGCCTACTAACACCAGCATCGCATTTCTTCGGTCTTTTGTAGGGCCAGGGGTATCTACAATACTGGTAATTACCGCCCCTAAAGAGACAGCTATCCCCGTTCTTATGTCCCCTAAATAGGAAAAGATTAAAGCAGGAACCAGGGCCCCAAAAGCAATTCGCAAACCATCGGCAAAATACTGACTATATAAAAATGTCTTAATAGCTTGTGTTTGTTTCACTAGAAAAAATCAGTAATAATAGTATGAATGACTTTCCCCTTGTCATTTTGGGATTTACTGACGAATATACAAAAATCCGGCCGACTTATTTTTTGCTTTAGATATTTTGACTGATTAAAGTCATTTTATTTTTTCTAAACGGCGTAAAGCATTTTTATCCATATTATTGAGAACCGTAATAAAAAAGCGTCAAGCAAAACTTATCAGTATCGTACCTGTTATTGCATAGACACTAACCGCATTATGCTGTTTATTGTTTGAGTAATTAAATTGAAAAATGTTATCATAACGAGGGTAATTGCTTGGTGAATTGTAGTTAAGTTTAGATTGTTTTGATATTTATTTGTATTTTGTGCCGTTTTGTTGAAAAAACAATAAATTTTTGTTTTTAACCACGTATTAATCTTTGAGGTATTTATGAAACTAAGTCAGAAAGAAGCTGTTTATGAGAATGAGGTCTTGACACGCTTTGAACTCTATAACAGTCTTTTTTTAACATTACCATTTTATCAAGTCAAGCATACCGGGACCTTATTACCTTTCTTTTCAACGCATATCGAAAAGGGAGTAAATGATAAAATGGATCCCGAAGCAATAATTGAAAGTTTTTTTGGACAATACGAACAATATATTCACAAGGCCGATCGCTTCGATTTACTCTTCCGGATCATCCAATATATCGAAAGACAGGTCGTTTTATTTGATGCGATAGAAGATGCCGCTTTCTCGAAGACCGGTAGGGCCGATGATGCCGGATCTTTGGAATCTTTATTTAAACGTGCTGAAAATAATAACGTATTACGTGATAAGATCGTTAATCGGTTGAAAGATTTTTCGCTGCGATTGGTTCTTACCGCCCATCCTACACAGTTCTATCCGGGCGAAGTGTTGGGTATTATCACCGACTTAACAGGGGCTCTAAAAAAGAATGACATTAACGATATCCATTTATTGTTACAGCAATTAGGCAAGACACCGTTCCTACAGAAAAATAAGCCAACTCCCATTGACGAAGCCAGGAGCTTAGCCTGGTTTTTGGAGCATGTGTTTTACCCGGTTGTTTCGGATATACAATGTATGGTGGATAATGACTTTGATGCCAATGGTTGTATTAGGGAAGCGGAAAAACAAATCGTTGAGTTGGGCTTCTGGCCGGGGGGGGATCGCGATGGAAATCCTAATGTGACTACAGAAAGTACAAAAGAGGTTTCTGCTTTGTTGAGAACCATCTTGTTCAGGTGTTATTATCGGGATTTTAGAGTGATGAAACGCCGTATTACTTTCAGAGGAGTGGAAAAGTATATGGCAGCTTTGCAGGAAATTTTCTACGAGAATAGCTTTAACCCACAGGAAAATCAAAAGAATGTAAAAGACGCTATCATCTTCAATTTAAGTGAAGTAAAACGAGTGCTTACCGACTATCACGACCGTCTTTTTGTGAACCTTGTGGACGATCTTTTGCGGAAGGTTAAAATTTTCGGGACCTACTTCTCGAGCTTGGATATTCGCCAGGATAGCAGCATCCTCCGCAAAACATATCAATACCTCTACAAAGCTCATCCGGAAGAGACAGGAATTGATGCAGATTTTGAAACGTTGGAGGAGGCAGACAAGATTATGTCCGCTCGCTTCCGTGAGGCTGATTTACCAACAGACAATATTAAGGATCCTTTAATTCTGGATATGGTAGAAACGATTCGTTTTGTTCAAAAAATCCAGCAGTCGGGAGGGCCGAAGGCCTGCCATCGATTTATTATCAGTAATTGTCAACAAGCGTCAGATATTCTGTCCCTTATGGAACTTTTCCTATGGAACGGTTGGAAGAAAGAGACGCTTTCAATTGATTTTGTACCATTGTTTGAGACGGTAGATGATCTGAAGCGTGCGGCTAAAGTGATGGAAATCCTCTATAACAATAAGGCTTATCAATCCCATCTTAAACACCGTGGGAATAAGCAAACAATTATGCTCGGGTTTTCAGATAGCACAAAAGATGGTGGATACCTAATGGCCAATTGGTCTATTTACAAAGCAAAAATGGAGCTTACTGCGATGGCGCGTAAATACGATGTCGATTTAACCTTCTTTGATGGACGGGGCGGGCCTCCGGCTAGAGGAGGGGGGAAAACCCAACGGTTTTATGCTTCTATGGGTGATGAAATAGCGAATGATCATATTCAATTAACGATTCAGGGGCAAACGATAAGTAGTCAGTATGGCTCTTTTGATACCGCACATTACAATATTGAGCAATTGTTGAATGCCGGTATAACTTCAGGAATAAAAACCAAACCTGGCGATACCCTCAGTCAGGGGAAGAAAATGTTGATTGATCGTATGGCTGGAGCGAGCTATAATAAATTTATGGAGCTAAGGAAACACCCCTTATTCCTAAAATATCTGGAAGAACTTAGTCCATTGAAGTTCCTGTCATCTCTTAACATCAGCAGTAGACCGGTAAAAAGAAATTCAAATTCTGAATTACGATTGGAGGACCTACGGGCAATCAGTTTTGTAACCGCTTGGAGCCAACTGAAGCAAAGTGTCCCTGGTTGTTACGGCGTGGGAACGGCGCTTAAAAATGCAGACGATTCGGGCGAGTGGGATAAAGTGCAAGAACTTTATAATACTTCCGGTATGTTCAAAACAATCATTGACAATAGTATTATGTCTATGACGAAATCAAATTTTAATATCACTGCCTATTTAAAAGACGACGAAAAGTTTGGGACATTTTGGAATATGCTTCGCGAAGAGTTTGAGTTAACTAAGCAATACTTTTTAAAATTAACGGGTACCACGATGCTTATGGAACGATATCCCGTAGAAAGGAAATCGATTGCTACGAGAGAGAAAATCGTTCTACCTCTTGTCATTATTCAACATTATGCGATTAAAAAAATGCATAATTTGAGTACGGATGATCCGAATTATGAGATTTATGGTAAATTACTCACCCGCACGGTATATGGTATTGTCAACGCTGGAAGGAATTTGGTATAATTGAGTGGTATTCACAGTGGATTTGTACATAAAAATTGATAATAGGAAAATTTTATGTTAGGTTTGCTGGACAAAACTGTACATACATAAATAGAAATTAAAAATGAATAGGAAGATAGCTTTATTTGGCTTGTCAACTTTTGCATGTGTTTTATCGATGAGCTCCTGTACAAGTGTTGGTGAACATAAGGCCAGCGCAGAGTTATACTACACAAACATCACGAAAGCAGATACCGAAGAATATAGATTTTATCGTACGGTATATCAATTGGCGAATGAGGAAATAGAGTTTGCTAATATCATTTCACAGCGAGGAAGCAATGCGAGTGTAAAATCCTTAGCTACAAATTTAAGCACCCAATATAAAGATGTGTTAGCAAAAGTTCAGGAATTGGCTACCAAATCTGATGTACTGATTCCTTTCCCGGCTATGCACTCATTGGAATTACCTGCCGGCTTGGATTCTGCTCAGGCAAGCATATTGGATAAAGAATTTCTAAAACACTCGCTACATAATCAGGAAGCTATTCTTCACCAATTTGAGGGCGCAGCCCGCACCACAGATGTCAGTGTGAGAAAATATGCGAAAGAGGCACTTCCTGTTCTTGAAAAAAGCATAGAAGAGACAAAAACTTTACTGTAAGCTTTTTCAGAGTGCCTTAGGAAGGTGTCTTAAAAGGTACAAGTCGGGATAACGATAAAAAGTAACTTTTTAAAGACACCTTTTTCTTTTGTATATTTCCTTGGCCCCGGCTCGGTATTTTTTAACAGAACCTAGAAATAGGATGAAATTTTGTTGAGATAAAAAGCTAATCCGATTAGCAAAACTATTTACGGGATTTAGCGTTTTATTAAACAATAAAACTTATAAGTATATGTCAAAATATCCGGTAATAGCAGGCATACTTTCCTATGGTATGTCTGGTAGAATATTTCATGCGCCTTTTCTTGAAACAAATACGCGGTTTAAGTTCAAAGCGGTTGTAGAAAGAAGTAAAAAAACGGCACAGCAACGATACCCCAATATTATCAGTTATGATAGCGTTGATGAGTTATTAGATGATAAGGATATAGAACTGGTTGTGGTAAACACCCCGAACCAGACACATTTCGACTATGCCAAAAAGGCTTTGCTGAAAGGAAAGCATGTGCTAATCGAAAAGCCCTGTGCTGCCACAAGTCAGGAAGTGAAAGAGCTTTTTGATCTTGGCAGAGAACAAGGTAAGCATGTAATGGTGTTCCAGAACAGAAGATGGGATAGTGACTTCAAACTTGTTAAAAGAATTATTGAAAGTGGTGCGCTTGGAGATATAATTGAATTTCATATCCGTTTCGATCGTTATAGGAAAGAAAAGAGTCCTAAAACATTTAAAGAAATCAATCAGGCAGCCGCTGGTTTAACCTATGATTTAGGTCCGCACTTGCTTGACCAGGTAATCTCGCTGTTCGGTAAGCCTAAAGATAGCATCAAGCTGACAAGCATTCACAGAGAAAATTCAGAGGTAGATGATTTTTTCACCTTTGTATTAACTTATGAACACGGACTTACTGTTTTTGCACATGCAAGTTTGTTAGTTGCACAGCCCTTGCCCGCGTATGTGATACATGGCACAAAAGGCTCTTTTCAAAAAAACCGAGCAGATGTGCAAGAGGAACAATTGGACAAAGGGATGTGGCCGACTGACGAAAAATTCGGACTGGAAGCCGTTGGTCAAGAGGGCTTATTAACTATTATCAATAAAACTAATCAAAAACAGATTTTTTATAAAGAGGCGCTTAAAGGGAACTATAAGGGCTTGTTTAATGCCGTATATGAACAAATCCGGAAAGATAAACCTTATCCCATCACAGAGGAACAGATTATATGGCAAATGGAGCTACTTGAGAAAAAATCGTGGGATAAATAATCCTTTGTTTCCGGTATTTAATTTGCTTAGCTTTATATAACTTAAATAAACGGTTATGGCTAAGAAAATCACAAAAAAACAAAAGAAAGCGGATAAGCAAAAAGTTACCAAATCGCTAACTAAACGTGTTACGGCTCTATTGAATGATTTAGGGCATGAAACGAAAGATTTGGCAAAAGATATTAAGAAAGCCAGTAAGAAACTCGCGGAAAAGCTGTCGGATAAAATAGAAGGTGCTAAAGGGCAAACGAAGAAAAAAGCAGAGGCTTCCAAAAAGAAAGTCAAAACTGTCGGAGAAAAGGTAGAAAAGAAATCAAAAGAGAAGGCAGAAAAAAGTGCAAAAGCAGTAGAGCAGAAAGTAAAAACTGCAACTAAAACCAGCAACACTTCGAAAAAGGAGCCTGTGAAGGATGACAAGGTTGGAAAGACAGAGGTTAGCAAAGTTAGTGGTAAAACTCAATCGGTAGCTCCTGCAAAATTACCCATTCCAAAGGCTACTCCAACAAAACCGGTAACCGCCGCCACGCCACCTGCAAGCACAAGCAAGAAGACAAGCCCGCAAAAGAGCCCGTTAGCAACAACAACGGTAAAAAAAGCTGTTCCGCAGCGAAGCGCTTCTTCATCAACTGGCAGCGTTAAAACAGATAGTAAGCAATCGGCGGTAGCATCAGCAGCCACTAAAGCAGTATCGCAACCAAAAAAAGTTGTCACTCCTAATCAAATTGCAAACCAAGCGAAAAAAGAAGCAGAATTAAAACCCGCCGTTAAAGAGGAAAAGAAGGCAGTTGTTACGGGTAATAAAACAAGCGCAAAGCCGGCAACGAATGTTAATAGTCAGCCAAAAACTGCTCCCAAAAAAGCGACGCCTGCAACCGCGAGCAAAACAGCAAGTAAACCATCAGAACCGTCAGATAAACCAGCAATTTCCTAATTTTGATTCATAAAAGGTAATGTTTACTTAACATGTACTTAACATTTTTATGCAAAATTTGCTGTCTATAAATGGTATTCTGATAAATGTCTGCATCTTTTAAGAGCAAAGCTCCTTTAATTAATAGAGAGATAAGTTGGTTATATTTCAATGAGCGCGTATTACAGGAAGCGGCGGATAAATCAGTGCCTCTACTAGAGCGTCTTCGCTTTCTTTCGATATTCTCTTCCAATTTAGATGAGTTCTATCGCGTAAGAGTGGCTACACTTAATAGGTTGGCAAACGTAAATACGAAAGCGAAGGAGCTCCTGGGCTTTAACCCTCGGAAAGTATTAAATGAAATTAAGAATATCGTTGTTAAACAGGAAAAGCGGTTTGAATACCTTTATGAGCACGAAATAATTAAAGAGCTGGCGGAAGAGAAGATTTTTATTATTAATGAAAAACAACTGAACGTTAGTCGAGGAGAATTTGTTAGGAAGTATTTTCAAGAGAAAGTACTTCCTAATCTGGTTCCGATTATGTTGGATGTGGACAATACCAAACCATTCCCTGAATTAAAAGATCGCCGAATTTATTTCCTTATTAAGTTAACATATCATAAGAAAATCAGATATGCCCTATTGGAGGTGCCCAGCAAAAGCATTAATCGTTTTTTGGTGCTTCCTCATAGTAATCAATTGAAATTCATTATACTTTTGGATGATATCATTCGATATTGTCTTGATGAATTGTTTTTTATTTTTAAATACGATACCATTGAAGCCTTCACGATCCAACTGACCCGTGATGCGGAACTGGATATCGATCCCAATGTAAGTGAGAAATTTATCGAAGCCTTAAGTAAGAGCCTTCAAAGGCGATCGAAGGGAAAGCCAATGCGCTTGCTTTATGACAGTGAGATCCCACTGGACATGCTGAATTTTTTGGTTTCGAGAATGAATTTGAGCAACGGTGTACTTATTCCAGGCAATCGTTACCACAATTTCAAAGACTTCATAGCCTTTCCAAATGTAGGAGGACCATCCTTGGAGTATGAGACGCTTCCTGCGCTCGAAGTAAAAGAGCTCGACTTGAGTAATAGCATTTTTAACCAGATTGCAAAAAGAGATTATCTGATCAGTTTGCCATACCAGTCATTTGACTATATCATTCATTTTTTGCGAGAGGCTGCCATTGATCCAAAAGTGGTGGAAATTAATATTACCCTCTATCGTTTGGCCGAAAATTCAAAGATTATCAATGCCTTAATCAACGCAGCAAAGAACGGAAAAAAAGTAAACTGCCTGATTGAATTAAAAGCGCGATTTGATGAAGAAGCCAATATTTTCTGGAGTAATAAATTGGAAGAGGGTGGAGTGCATGTACATTATGGTCTTTTGGCTTATAAGGTACATTCCAAAATATGTTTGATAAGCAGGAGGGAAAAGGGGAGACTTACGTATTATGCGAATCTGGCAACAGGAAATTATAATGAAAAGAGCGCGCGAAGTTATTGCGACCATAGTATGTTCACCGTTCATAAAGGTATAACGGCAGATCTAAAAAGGCTTTTTAAAGGACTGGAAAAAAAATCTTTTTACAAAGGCTATAAATACATTATCACTTCGCCTTTGGAAATGCGCAATGCAGTTTATCAATTAATCGATAGGGAAATAGAGCTTGCTAAAGCGGGCAAGGATGCATATATGATTTTAAAGATGAACAGCCTTTCTGATGAAGGTATGATTTTGAAATTGTATGAAGCTAGTAACGCTGGAGTCAAGATCCGACTAATTGTGCGAGGTATGTGCTGTCTGGTTCCGCAACAACCAGGTTTCAGCGAAAATATAACGGTTATTAGTATTGTAGACAGATTTTTGGAGCATGCTCGTGTGTGGATCTTCGGGAACGATGGCAATGAAAAAATATATTTATCGTCAGCTGATTGGATGACCAGAAACATAGATAGACGATTGGAAGTTAGCTTTCCCGTAGTAGATCCCTTATTGGTTAAGGAAATAAAAGATATTCTTGATCTCCAACTTCGCGATAATACTAAAGCAAGGGTAATTAATGCGGCAAACGATAACAGATACGTAAAGAAGAGAAAAAATGAAATGAGTTATCGGGCCCAACTGGATACTTACCATTATTTGAAACAAAAGAATAAATAAAGATATGAGATATGGAGCTATTGATATTGGTTCAAACGCTATCAGATTATTAATTGCTGATATAATTGAGAATGGCCAAGTAGTTTCTTTTAAGAAGAATACACTCATTCGAGTACCCTTACGTTTAGGCGACGACGCTTTTATTGATAAGAACATCTCTAAGAGAAAATCAGAAGATTTAATAAAAACTATGTCGGCGTTTAAATCACTGATGGACGTCTATAAGGTTAGTGAATACATGGCTTGTGCAACTTCTGCCATGCGAGAAGCTGTCAATGGTTCCGAGTTGGTGCAAGAGATAAAAAAAGTCGGTATCAACCTGGAAATCATTGATGGCGTAAAAGAAGCTAGTATCATCTATAATAGCCATGTTGAACAGCAATTGGAAAGACGGAAAAGCTATTTATACATTGATGTTGGTGGTGGTAGCACCGAGTTATCGGTATTTAATAATGGAGCTTTAAGCGCATCGAGGTCATTTAATATAGGAACTATTCGTATCCTAGATAATCAGGATAGCGAGGAAACCTGGACTGAAATGAAGGAATGGATAAAAGAAAACACCAAGAATTATAAAGGAATTATAGGCATTGGAACCGGCGGTAATATTAATAAGTTGCATCGTCTAGCCGACGAAAAGGGAACTAAGCCCTTATCTTTCAATAAACTTAAGTCGCTATACGAATATTTAAATTCTTTTTCCCTAAAAGAACGTATCAATGTTCTCGGATTAAATAACGACCGTGCCGATGTGATTATTCCGGCTTGTGAAATCTTCCTGAATGTTATGAAATGGGGAAGTGTAAAAAATATTGTTGTGCCTAGGGTAGGTCTTGTCGATGGAATTATCCAAACGCTCATCGACGAACATGGAAAATAAATAAGAAAAAGCTCGATAATACCGATTTTGAATAAAAAAAATTAAACCTATCGGGCGTTATGGTGTTTTTTTTTAAATATAACTGAAAGTATATTATAGATATAATAAAATTGAGTATCTTTGGCGCCCGTATGAAAAGACTTTTTATACGGGTTTTTTGTTGCTATTTTTGCGCATGGTCAAGAAAGTCGCCCTTATAGCGGTTAGGCCGACTAAAAAATAACTTATTCTGACGAAAAATGGCTGAGCTGCCAGAGGGGTACTTTAGCTCAGACAAGCTTAGTCGCCGTTAACCGAGCTTGCGAGCTCATTGATACCTAAAAACAGTGAATAGTATCGATAAAAACAAATTAAACATTCAATGAAAATCTTAAAATTCGGTGGAACATCGGTTGGTAGTCCCGAGCGTATGAAGAAATTACTGGACATCATCCAACCCGGTGAAGAGAAACAGATCGTTGTTTTATCTGCAGTAGCAGGTACAACCAATGCATTAGTTGAAATATCACAAGCTTTTGCAGCGGGTGATAAGCGAAAGGCCGAAGCACTAATTAAGGGTTTGCACGCGAAGTATGAGGAATTTATTGAAGAGCTATTTACAAGTCAAGAAGGTAAAGAAAATGGAAAGGAACTGATCGATTATCATTTTAACTTTATAGAATCTTTTGCCCATGACCTTTTTACACCTATAGAAGAAAAGATTATTTTGGCACAAGGGGAGTTATTGTCAACGACCCTTTATCATTTTTATCTTACGGAAATTGGCGTTCGCTCTAAGCTGCTACCGGCTTTAGACTTCATGAAGATCGATGAAGATAATGAACCTACTATTGATTTTATCGGCGAGCATTTGTCGACTTTATTAGCAGCTTCAAATGACCACCAGTTGTTTATTACGCAAGGTTACATCTGCAGAAATGCTTTTGGTGAGATTGATAACCTAAGACGAGGTGGAAGCGATTATACCGCCTCGTTAATAGGTGCAGCCATACGTGCGGAAGAGGTCCAAATTTGGACAGATATTGATGGTATGCATAATAACGATCCGCGTATCGTAAAGGGTACAAAGCCCATTGCCCATTTAACATTTGATGAAGCTGCGGAGCTAGCTTATTTCGGAGCAAAAATTTTACATCCTCAAAGTGTATTTCCAGCTCAACGATATAACATTCCCGTAAGGCTACTGAATACCATGGATCCCGATGCCTCGGGCACTTTGATCAGTAAAGAGGGGGCCGTGAGGGGAGAAGTTCGGTCTATTGCGGCTAAGGATGGTATTACCGCAATTCGAATTCATTCTTCGCGTATGCTTTTAGCTTTTGGTTTTCTAAGAAGAGTTTTCGAAGTTTTTGAGCGTTACAAAACACCTATCGATATGATTACCACTTCGGAAGTCGCTGTATCGTTGACCATTGATGATACCCGTTTTCTCAGTGATATTGAAAGGGAATTAAAGGATTTTGGTTCAGTTGAAATTGACGTTAATCAAACCATCGTTTGCGTCGTCGGCGATTTCAGTTTAAATACGCATGGTTACGCTTCCCGTGTATTGGACGCTGTGAAACACATCCCTGTGCGCATGATTTCGTATGGTGGCAGCAATTTTAACATCTCATTGCTGATTAACGCTGAAGATAAGGTTGAAGTGCTTCGTTCTTTACACAATCGTTTATTTTAATTATAATGGCGATTTACGCTACAGAATTACATGTTTAACAGAGATATTATAGCTGCTTTTGAGCAGAAGGAAACCCCCTTTTTTTATTACGATTTACAGCTACTCCAAGCAACAATAGATAATGCGCTTACTGAGGCTGATAAGTACAAGTTTCACATACATTATGCGCTTAAGGCGAATTTTAATGAACGCGTTTTACAAATTATCCAAGAATCCGGTATTGGAGCCGATTGTGTAAGTGGTAATGAAGTACTAAAGGCGGTAGAAACGGGTTTTTCCCCTGATAAAATTGTTTTTGCAGGTGTTGGTAAAGCTGATAAAGAAATCATAGCTGCACTTCATCACGATATATTTGCTTTTAATGTTGAATCGGTACAGGAGTTGTGCGTCATCGGCGATTTAGCGAAGAAGGAAGGCAAGGTGGCGAAAGTTGCACTTAGAATCAACCCAAACGTGGATGCGAAGACACACAAGTATATTACAACCGGTTTAGACGAGAACAAGTTTGGTATTAAAACCTGGGAACTAAATGAATGCTTGGATGTTATCAGGAACTTTGATTCGCTGGAATTAATCGGACTACATTTTCATGTGGGCTCACAAGTAGTCGATCTCAATGTTTTCAAAAGCCTGTGTGTAAAAGTAAATGAGTTTAACAATTGGTTTGACGAGCGTGGATATCGTTTAAAAGTACTGAATGTAGGCGGAGGATTGGGGGTTAACTATACCGATCCCGATGGTGATCCTATTGTTGATTTTAAACGTTACTTTGAAATCTTTGATCAATTTTTGGAGCGTAAGGGAGAGCAAGAGGTGCATTTTGAGCTCGGAAGAGCTCTGGTTGCGCAAAGCGGAAGCTTAATTAGTAAGGTCTTGTATGTCAAGAATGGTATTAAAAAACATTTTTTGATTCTCGATGCAGGTATGACAGAATTAATGAGACCCGCTTTATATCAAGCTTATCACAAAATAGAGCATTTATCTGCTAAGCAGCTAAGTGAAGAGACGAGGGACGGATCGGTTAACTATGATGTTGTAGGGCCTATTTGCGAGAGTACCGATTGTTTCGGGAAGGAAGTCGAGCTTCCGGAGTCTAAGCGCGGGGATTTGATTGCCATTCGCACAACGGGTGCATATGGTGAGGTAATGGCTTCAAAATACAACCTACGAGACGAAATTCGTTATGTTTATAGTGATGAAATAGTATAAGTATAGGCTTGCTTGCGGGTCTATAAAAATAAAGAGCAGATTGTATAAATCCGCTCTTTATTTTTATATCCCAATTAAAATGCCCGGTTTATTAATGATTGGAATACGGATCAGGTTGGTGTCAACAATACTTTCCGGTAAGAAAATAAATTTCTTATCATAAATAGTTCCACCAATATAATAACTCAGCAAATATTCATTGGTTAAACCGAAAACCTGTTCGTCAATTGCTTCTACTAATGCAAACTCTTTTGCCTCTATATCTCCGATAAAATGGCGTAATACGGAAGTTTTTACTTCGCGCTCATCCTTCAAACCATAGCCCTTGCTGCTGATAAGCACATTCTTTATGGGTTCTTCCTTTTGGTTGATTAAGTAAACATTCCAGTGTCTGCTGGTAGGCGAATCACTTTCCAATACAACAGCTACATATATATCTTCTACAACGTTTGGAGGAAGGTCCTTCTTCATATATCTTCCGCTATTTTTTCTTTGCCGTTTTACTTTTGCCTTTCGCAGGTACCTTCTTTTTGGTGCCGGTGTTAGACTTATCACTTTCCGCTAATTGCAAAATATCATTATATGTTATTTTGTCTACGTCCTTATCTTTAGGAATCTTAATGTTTTGTTTTCCGAAACGGATGAAAGGTCCCCAGCGGCCTTGTTCAATTCGTGCCTCCGGATTTTCATCAAAGGTCTTGATCACTTTCTCAATGTCCTTTTTTCGTTTCAATTCAATGATTTCTATCGCTTGGGTCTCGTTTACATCCATTGGATCTATTCCTTTGGGTAAGGAGTAAAAAGCATTGTTGTGGCGGATATATGGTCCAAATCGGCCAATTGCTACCGTCATCTCCTTATCCTCGTACTTTCCAACTTTTTTTGGCAACTTAAATAATTCCAAGGCTTCCTCTAAAGTGATGGTCTCGATCATTTGTCCGCTGCGCAGACTGGCAAATACCGGTTTTTCTTCATCATCTGCCGAACCAATCTGTACCAAAGGGCCAAAACGGCCTATTCGTACACTTACCTGTTTACCCGTTTGTGGATCCGTCCCTAAAATCCGCTCACTGCTTGCTCGGTCGGCGTTTTCAATGGTATCGGTTACTTCTTTATGAAAAGGGCCATAGAAATTGTGGAGCATAGCGGTCCATTCTTTCAGTCCATTAGCGATTTCGTCAAATTCTTTTTCAACCGTAGCCGTAAAATTAAAATCGACGATATCCTTAAAGTGTTCTACTAGAAAATCATTAACCAAAATCCCAATATCGGTAGGAAATAGTTTTGATTTTTCGGCTCCTGTGATTTCGGTTTTCTTAGTAGTATTTACTTTACCATGGCCTAATGTCAGTACATTGTATTCGCGTTGTTTTCCCTCCCTATCTTCTTTTACCACATAGCCTCTATTCTGGATAGTCGATATCGTAGGAGCATAGGTTGAGGGTCGGCCAATACCGAGCTCTTCTAGTTTTTTTACCAAACTTGCTTCAGTATAGCGGGCAGGTGGCCTACTAAAACGTTCTGTAGCGGTCATTTCCTTTAAACCGAGCTGCTGACCGTTTCTAAGAGGAGGTAGAAGTGCATTGTCATCGGATTCTTCTAAATTGACTTCGCTTTCCTCATCAGTCGACTCAAAGTAGACTTTTAAGAAACCGTCGAATTTCATGACCTCGCCACTAGCCGTAAACTCTTCGTTACGCGTTGAAATATTAATTTTTGCGGTAGTTTTTTCAAATTCAGCTTCGCTCATTTGCGAAGCGATCGCTCGTTTCCATATGAGCTCGTAGAGTCGCTTTTCTGAATGATCCCCCTCTATGGTGTGTTGGTTAAAATAGGTAGGACGGATCGCTTCGTGTGCTTCTTGGGCACCGGCAGATTTAGTTTTATATTGCCTTCTCTTATGATATTTATCGCCATAGGCAGAACGGATCTCTTGTTCGGCTGCCTGTAAGGCCGTATCACTTAGATTGACAGAATCGGTACGCATATACGTAATTTTTCCCGATTCATACAAACGTTGCGCCACTGTCATGGTTCTAGCTACTGAAAAGCCAAGTTTTCTACTGGCTTCCTGTTGCAAGGTCGAAGTTGTAAAAGGTGCAGCAGGATTTCGCTTGCTTGGCTTTGTTTCTAGGCTTTTGACATGATATGATGCCGGAATACAGTCATTAAGAAATTTTTCGGCTTCATTTATAGTTGCGAATCGTTTCGATAATTCCGCTTTGAAAAGTTCTTTTTTATTTTCTTCCGTAAAGAAGATTGCAACAACCCGAAAGGCTGCTTCGGGCTCAAATTTGTTTATTTCCCGTTCTCTATCAACTAACAGCCGTACTGCTACCGACTGTACGCGACCGGCCGAGAGGGAGGGTTTAACCTTTTTCCATAATACGGGAGATAATTCAAACCCAACTAGACGATCCAATACGCGTCTGGCTTGCTGGGCATTTACTAAGTTAAAATCAATTTTTCGCGGCTGTTCAATGGCTTTAAGAATGGCAGGCTTGGTAATTTCGTGAAAAACAATCCGTTTTGTGCTGGATTCTTTTAGGTTTAACGTTTCGTATAAGTGCCAGGAAATCGCTTCTCCTTCCCGGTCTTCATCGGACGCGAGCCAAACAGTTTCAGCAGATTTAGCCAGCTTTTTTAACTCGCTAACAACCGCTTTTTTATCCGCCGGGACTTCATATTTCTGCTCGAAATTATTTGCAGTATCAATGGCATCATCCGTTTTAACCAGATCACGAATATGTCCATAACTTGATTTAACTAAAAAATCTTTTCCTAAATATCCTTCTATTGTTTTTGCTTTTGCCGGTGATTCTACAATTAATAAGTTCTTTGCCATTCAGTATCTTGATTTTTGCAAATAAAGGGATTTATTCATGTTTTAGCAAACTGCCTTCGCCTTTTTGATCAAAAAGCCGAAGTATACACGCTTCGGCTTTTTGTTTTATCGCTCAAACATAGATAAAATTGTTCGTTATTTGTATAATAGTTAGTTGATTTTATCTTTCGTTTTCGTTGCCAGTCTAATCAATTTATGGATCAAATTAAATATTGGAAATAAAGATCACCAAATTTTTTTAATTAAAATTGCATTAAAATTTACATGAGGAATCCACCGCCCAACAAATCATTCCCTTCATAAAAAACCGCCGATTGGCCCGGAGCTATTCCTTTTACATAATGTTCGAAGTCCACTTTCATACTTCCGTTTTCTTCAACAATCCGACTAATGGCACCGACATCCTTATAGCGTATTTTGGTTACTGCTTCCATCGGTTCAGGTATATGCTCGTATTTGATCAGATTGATATTTCTGACGTATGCCGTATCTTTTTGGAGTTCCTCTTCTGAACCCAACACTACTGTATTGCTTTCAGGTAGTATTTGAATAACAAAAACAGGACGTCCCAGAGCAATCCCCAAGCCTTTTCTCTGTCCGATGGTATAATAGGGATATCCCGCGTGTTTGCCCACTACCGTACCGTCCGATAAGATAAAGTTACCAGCACCTATACGCTCATCAATGTCCTCTACGCGATGGCGTAAAAAAGATCGATAATCGTTGTCCGGAACGAAGCAGATTTCATAGCTTTCCGATTTATTGGCCAATTCTACTTGTCCCATTTCAAGCGCCATCTGTCTGATTTCAGCTTTGGTAAAGCTTCCCAAGGGAAATTTTGTTCTAGCCAGATTTTTTTGGGAAACGCCCCACAACACATACGATTGATCTTTATGCTCATCTCGGCCTTTGGATATGACATACCGACCGCTGTCCTGTAAGCGAATATTTGCATAATGACCCGTTGCAATAAATTCGCAATCCAGTTTGTCCGCTCTTTTTAATAAAGCCTCCCATTTGATATGGGTATTGCAAAGAACACAGGGATTAGGCGTTCTTCCCGCCAGGTATTCATCCACAAAATTATTGATCACAAAGTCGCCAAATTCATCTCGAATATCTAAGATATAATGAGGAAAACCATAACCAACTGCTAAAGCACGGGCATCGTTAATGCTATCCAAACTACAGCAACCGGTTTCTTTGGTGCTTCCTCCGGAAGATGCATAATCCCAGGTTTTCATCGTCAACCCAATAACCTCATAACCTTGCTCATGAAGCATCACTGCGGCCACTGAACTGTCTACCCCGCCACTCATAGCTACTAAAATTCGTCCGTGCTTGCTCATATCTTAAAAATAAAGCGCAAAGATAAGTCTAAATTTTTGTAAAGCCAGCTCTTTGGCAGTCAGTTAAATGTAATATAGGCCTTTTATGCTCCCTGTCCCAAATTTATACTTAAGGCGCCATCAATAGTAAAAGTCGTTCCCGTAACATAATCACTATCAGACGACGCAAGGTATACCGCTAAAGGGCCAATCTCTTCGGGTTTGCCGGCACGCTTGATGGGAATGTGCTGCTCCTTCTCCTCCCGTACCTTTTTGTTATCCATGGCTTGCTGGTTCATAGGAGTTAGTATCATCCCCGGGGCAATGTTATTAACACACACACCTTTAGGTGCCAGCTCCAAAGCGAGGCTTTTGCTGAAGTTTCTAACCCCACCCTTAGATGCGTTATAATCGGCATTGCCTGCTGTACACACTTCTTCGTGGATAGAACTGACAATGATTATTTTAGTTCCCTTAAGTTTGTTTTTTCGCAGCCTCAAAAATTCTCTACAGCAATAGAATGCACCATACAGATTCGTTTTGATACACGTATCGAAAGTTTCTGTGTCCATTTCCACTACGGGGATATTACTGCCGTTAACGCCTGCATTGCTGACCAGTATATCGATTTGACCAAATTCCTTTACAGCCTTTCCGAAAACCGATTGAACACTGGTCTCATCACTCACATCCAATTGATAGGTTGAAACTTTTGTTTTTAATTTCTTTATCTTTTGTTCAGCCTCTTTAGCACTTTCCCGGTCAGAATGGTAGGTGATAATAACATGAGCGCCTTCGGAAGCATACGCTTCGGCGATTGCACGACCAATGCCGGAATCAGATCCGGTTATTAGAGCCACTTTGTCTTTCAATTTACTCATAAATCTTAAATGAATTGATTGTTCTTTTTTATACTATGATGGAACAATAGAAAGCGCAAATTGTTGGTGCCGGAGCTAGCACAAAAAGATAGGCTGGATGGTTTAATTTTTTGAATAATGAAAAACAGCCATTACGATTATCGTTATGGCTGTTTTCCGGTCTAGAAGTTCATGTTTTCCACTTCTTGTGCGGTCTCTTCTATTTTCTTCTTCAACTCTTGTTTGAAATGGATAAGATTCTGTGCCAATTGCTGATCAGCAGTAGCTAAAATCTGCGCAGCCAAAAGGCCTGCATTCTTTGCTGCATTCAATGCTACCGTAGCAACGGGAATGCCATTAGGCATTTGTAATATAGACAAAATGGAATCCCATCCGTCAATAGAATTGGAAGATTTGACGGGTACCCCGATCACCGGCAGGTGCGTAATCGATGCTACCATACCTGGCAAATGAGCGGCCCCTCCGGCTCCTGCAATGATTACTTTCAGTCCGCGCGACGCAGCCGTTTGCGCATAGTCGAACATACGTTCCGGAGTCCTATGCGCCGATACGATAGAAACCTCTATTTGAACACCCAGTTCTTTTAATATTTTAATCGCGTCTTCCATTACGGGGAGGTCGGATTTGCTGCCCATAATGATTCCTACTGAAGGAAGTTGACTTGTTTGCATAATAATGGATTTGATTTTTATTTAGGCCTTTACTTTAATGGTAGCCTGTACTTTTCTAGCTAAGGTAACCGCCTTTTCACGATCTTCGTTCACAATAGTTACATGTCCCATTTTACGAAAAGGTTTCGTGAATTTCTTACCGTAGAGGTGTATATAAACCCCTTCTTCCGCCAATACCTCTTCAAGCCCCTCATAAATCGCCAGTCCTTCATAATTGGCTTCACCGAGCAAATTAATCATCACCGCATTGCTACGTGCAGCGGTGTTACCTAGCGGCAAATTGAAGATTGCGCGCAAATGCTGTGCAAATTGCGATGTATAGTTTCCTTCAATTGTATGATGTCCGCTATTGTGCGGTCGGGGGGCGAGTTCATTTACCAGAATATTTCCATCCGGCGTTAAGAACATTTCCACTGCAAGAAGTCCTACGATTTGAAGATCCTCTGCAATCTTTATGGCTAACTGTTCGGCTCTTTCCTGTATTTCGAAAGGTAAAATGGATGGGGAAATTAAAAACTCAACCAAATTAACCTCTGCGTTAAATTCCATTTCAACCATTGGAAAGGTCGATACATCACCTTTATCATTTCGCGCTACGATGACGGCGATTTCCTTTTCGAAAGCCACCCATTGTTCAATCAAGCTCGGTGCCTCAAAGGCATTTGCTAAATCAGCTTCATCTGCAATTTTATGCACTCCTTTTCCATCATAGCCATCTTTTCTCAATTTTTGTATATAAGGAAAAGGGATGGTTAAATCTTTTAATGCATCTTTTGAAGAAATCAACTGAAAGGGTGCTGTTGGAATATCGTTTTGTTTAAAAAACTGTTTTTGAAGTCCTTTGTCCTGAATTAAGCGGATGACACGCGCCTGAGGAAAAACGACAACACCCTCTTCCTCTAGTTTTTCCAGCGCATCTACATTTACTTTTTCGATTTCAATCGTAAGCATATCTACTTGCTTACCAAACTTATAAACTGTGTCAAAATCGGTTAGTGATCCTGCTTCAAACCGATCGCATAATTTTTTACATGGGGCATCCCGGTCTGGATCCAATACTGAAACACTTATGTTCAGATTGATCGCTTCTTGGATAAGCATGCGTCCGAGCTGTCCGCCACCAAGGATGCCCAAGCGTAAATCGCCATAAAAATCTTTTTCCATAGATGTGTTTAGTTAAGGAGTAGCTTAACTAATAATTGTATTTTTTAAGAGTTTATTTTTTCGTTAATAATGTGTTCCGATCCTATTTTCTTTTGAAGTTCTAAAAATGCACCAATCAGCGCCTCAGGTCGGGGAGGGCACCCTTGCACGTATATATCAACCGGAATTATCTTGTCTACTCCTTTTACTACATGATAACCGTGTTGCCAGTACGGGCCCCCGCAATTGGAGCAGGACCCCATGGATATAACGTACTTTGGTTCGGGCATTTGTTCATATAAAAGCCGTATTCTATCAGCCATCTTAAATGTAACGGTACCCGCTATAATAATAACATCTGCCTGCCTTGGAGAAGCCCGCGGAAAAACACCGTATCGATCCAAGTCGTAAGTAGCGGCCATTGCGCCCATCATTTCGATTGCACAGCAAGCGATACCGAAACTCACGGGCCACATGGACGATAACCGTGCCCAATTAAGGAGGTCGTCCAACTTTGCTACAACAATACCACTATCTGTTTGCGTGCTTGTACTCATTACGAATCCTTCTTTACAAATTTAGGTTTAAAAGCAGGTTTAGCGAGAGCAGACGGTTTATCCGACTGTATATCCTCCGTCTTATTCGTTGCTTGAAATGGCCTTAGCTTATAAGTCGCTCTGTTAATGTTCTCATAAACTTCGAGTGGGATTGTACCCGGTAAGGAAGGGAGGCTCGGGTTAGGTTTTATCCATTCTAAATCGCCTTTTTTCCAAACATAAAGTAAACCAACCAATAGAATTCCAATGAATATGAACATTTCCGCCAAGGTATACCAGCCCCATCTACCATCTGCATGGATTAAATCAGCAGCACCAAAAATGGTTGTCCATGGAAAAATAAACACCATTTCCACATCGAATAAAAGGAATACGAGGGCTATAACATAGAACCGTGAGTTAAACTGAACCCACGAACTTCCCCGCGCCACTTCGCCACATTCATAGGTGCTGCTTTTTGCCGAACTAGGTTTACGGGGAGACAATAGTTTTCCTAACAATAAAGTGAAGAGAACCAAGAACGTTCCAACGATCAGATAAATAAAGACCTTGCCAAATTCCGTTATTTGAGAACCATCTTCCATAGGTTCAAAAATAATAAAAAAATTGCTCAAAAAGATGTCGAATTTCTTTTCCCTGTTTACAGTTCAAGCTTTATCCGCTAATATGTCTTATGATTTGTTCTGCGTGAACGCGTGAGTTCTCGATAAACCAGAGGTGTGTATTCATGCCTCCGCAAACTACGCCTGCGAGGTACAAATGTGGAATATTAGTTTCCATTGTTAATTCGTCATGCTCCGGAATCAATAAATCATCAGGAGATAACCTAATGCCCAGTTTTTTCAGAAAGTCAAAATTAGGCTGATAGCCGGTTAAAGCTAACACAAAGTCATTTTTAATAGTAATCGGACCTTCAGGCGTAGCGATATGAACCACATGTTCTTCAATGGCTGTTAAACAACTATTAAAGTAGGCCTTGATTGAACCCTCTGCTATACGGTTGTCGATATCCGGACGCACCCAATATTTTACACGATGACTGATTTCATTTCTTCTTATCACCATAGTCACCTTGGCACCTTTGCGATACGTTTCCAACGCGGCATCTACAGATGAATTGCTACTACCTACTACCACTACCTGCTGATTTGCATAGTAATGGGGATCATTATAATAGTGTTTTACTTTCGGTAAATTCTCTCCCGGTATTTGCATCAAGTTAGGTTTGTCGTAAAAGCCTGTAGCAAGAATCACATTCTTTGCCCCAAAGACATTCTTTATGGTTTGGACGGTAAACAGATCATCCTTTTTCGTGACGTTTATTACCTCTTCGAACAAGCGAACGTTTAGCGAAAATTTTTGCTGTACTCTCCGGTAGTATTCCAATGCCTCCAGTCTCTTTGGTTTTGGATTAGTGGATACAAAGGGCACGCCCCCGATTTCCAGCTTTTCAGAGGTCGAAAAAAAGGTCATGTGCTGTGGATAATTGAAGAGTGAATTCACTAAACAACCCTTCTCTAAAATCACATAACGTAGCCCGGCTTTTTCGGCTTCAATTCCGCAAGCCAAACCAATGGGGCCGCCGCCTACAATGACGATGTCGAAAATATCCATAGTATCTAAACTAAGAAGTTACTTAAGGGAACGATCAATGAAGGTCCTTTAAGTAACTATAAACAATTTGCTTGTACAGAGCAAAATTAGGACGAACAGCCTATGCGGAAGACTATCCGGAGGAAATACTTGATAGCCTATTTACCGGCGGCTTTTGCATGATCAGCCAAAAACTGAGCCAGACCACTATCAGTAAGCGGGTGCTTCAACAATGTTAAAATAGCTGAAAGCGGTCCTGTCATTACGTCTGCTCCTATTTTGGCGCACTCAATAATATGCATGGCATGACGTACGGAAGCTGCTAGGATTTGCGTTTCATAGCCGTAGTTGTCATATATCAGGCGAATATCTTCAATCAAGCTTAAGCCATCGGTAGAGATATCGTCTAAACGGCCAATGAACGGAGAAACATAAGTGGCTCCGGCTTTTGCAGCCAAGAGTGCTTGTCCGGCAGAGAAAACAAGGGTGCAATTCGTTTTGATACCTTCACTGCTGAAGTATTTGATCGCCTTTACTCCTTCTTTTATCATAGGTACTTTAACGACTATTTTGTCGTCCAGTTTTGCTAGTGCAAGCCCTTCTTTAATAATATTTTCATAATCAGTGCTAATCACCTCCGCACTTACGTCGCCATCTACAATATCGCATATAGCTTTGTAATGATTGATCACATTTTCTTCACCGCTAATGCCTTCTTTAGCCATTAGGCTTGGATTTGTTGTAACTCCGTCTAAAACCCCTAAATCTTGCGCTTCTTTGATTTGCTGAAGATTGGCGGTATCTATAAAAAATTTCATAAGATATTATTGTTAAAACTTGGTTTTGATTGCAACAAAAGTAACCAATATTTGCTATTTTAGTAAAAGATAAGTGTAAAAAGAGGAAATAAAAAAAGGGCAAGCCCCTTTTATCGCACCGCTCAACCTTTTACCCTTGCTGTGTTCCCACCCTGGGGGAGTTCAAAGGGAGCTGGTCGTAAAAGACTTACCCACCGCAAAAATAGGAAAAAAACTTAATTTACTAAGTTTTTTTATTGAAATAGTGCTAGATCATTGGAGATCAGACTGTTTTTTTTTATGCTGTATGCATTTTCATATTTGAAGCGCTTGCGAAAACATGGTTTACGATTTTTTTAAGTTTATTGTGTTATTCTAGATATTTCATCAAGTTTTTATCACAAAAAATAATAAAAATTTAATATTGTCGAATATTAATGTTATTTTAGCAATCTATTTAAACTAAGCAATAACAATGACAGTTGAAGATATGGAAGAACAGGGATTGTATCGTTCTGATTTTGAGCATGATGCGTGCGGGGTTGGTTTTGTGGCTCATTTAAAAGGATTAAAAAGTCACCGTCAGGTTCAGGACGCGTTGACGATGTTGGAGAACATGGAGCACCGAGGGGCCTGTGGTTGTGATGAGGAAAGCGGCGATGGAGCCGGTATTATGATTCAGATACCGCATGAGTTTCTTTGGGAAGAATGTAGTAAGCTGGATATAAGACTGGGAGAACCGGGTTACTACGGCGTGGGGATGACGTTTTTACCCAAGGAGGAATCACTGAACGAACGTTGCAGAGAACTTATTAAGGACTCCTGTGCCCAATTGAGGCTTAATTTTCTCGGCGTACGCGAAGTGCCTGTAACGCCGGAAGGAGTGGGAGTGACCGCCTTAAGTGCTGAGCCTAACATTATTCAATTTTTCGTTGAGCGTCCTAAAGAGGTTCGTAATACGGAAGATTTCGACCGAAAACTGTTTGTGCTTCGGCGATTACTTGTAAAAAGAATAAAAGAAGAGCTGGCAGAAGCAAAGGAGCAATTCTATATGCCGTCCCTATCCAGTAAAACACTTATTTATAAAGGACAGCTAACCACTTATCAGGTGCGTTCTTATTACAATGATTTGTCGGATGAGCGGGTGGTTTCTGCCTTTGGCCTGGTGCACTCGCGTTTTTCAACTAATACTTTTCCTTCCTGGAAATTGGCGCAACCATTCCGTATTGTTGCTCATAATGGAGAAATAAATACGCTTACAGGAAACTTGAATCGCTTCTACGCCGGTTTAAGGTCTATTTCTTCACCTTATTTTTCGGATGAAGAGCTTGATATTTTACTTCCTGTAGTAGATCCGGGATTATCGGATTCTGCTTCATTGGATAATGTGGTAGAATTGCTTTTACATAGTGGGCGTTCTCTGCCGCACGTGATGCTTATGTTGGTACCTGAAGCATGGGATGGAAACACTTCAATGGATCCGTTGCGCAAAGCCTTTTACGAATACCATGCCACTATTATGGAGCCTTGGGACGGCCCGGCGGCATTATGTTTCACAGACGGAAAAACCATTGGTGCTACGCTCGATCGAAATGGATTACGACCCCTTCGTTATGCGGTAACGAATGATGATCGGGTAGTGGTAGCATCGGAGGCGGGCGCCTTGCCAATAGATGAGAGCATTATTATTAAAAAGGGCCGCCAACAACCGGGAAAAATATTCTTGGTTGATATGGAAAAAGGGGAAATTTTGAGTGATGCGGATATCAAGCATGAATTAGCCACTAAACAACCTTATGGCGAATGGCTTGACAAGTACAAAATCCATATTAAAGATTTGGCAGAACCGCGTGTTACCTTCACCTATCTTTCGAAAGAATCTGTATTTAAATATCAACAAATATTCGGCTACTCAAGAGAGGATATCGAGGGTATCTTGATTCCGATGGCACTAGATGGAAAAGAGCCAGTAGGTTCTATGGGAACAGACGTGCCCCTGGCTGTACTGTCTGAACATCCACAACATCTTAGCAGTTATTTTAAACAATATTTTGCGCAAGTAACCAATCCACCGATCGATCCGATTCGGGAACGTTTGGTGATGAGCTTATCTACCTTTATCGGAAACTCCGGAAATATTTTGGATGAAGATAAAATGCATTGCCATTGCGTTGCTTTGGAGCATCCTATTGTTACTAGCAGAGATCTGGAAAAATTGCGTAGTATCGATACCGGAATCTTTCAGGCAAAAACATTGCAAACCTATTTTAAGGCGGACGGAAAAGAAGGTTCACTGGAAGAGGGCCTGGCACGTCTATGTCGTTACGCCGAGGACGCCGTCCGCGACGGATTTGAAGTGTTGATATTGTCTGACAGAGCAATTGATTCGCAACACGCAGCGATCCCTTCGTTATTGGCGGTATCGGCGGTTCATCACCATTTAATAAAAACGGGCTATAGGGGAGCAGTAGGTTTAGTGGTTGAAGCAGGTGATGTATGGGAAGTTCATCATTTTGCTTGTTTACTTGCTTTTGGTGCTACGGCTATTAACCCGTACATGGCTCTTGCATCTATAAGGACATTGAAAGAGGAAGGTGTGATCGAAACATCCCTCACTTGGCCTGAGCTGTCTAAGAATTACGTTAAAGCTGTTTGTAGCGGATTGCTTAAGATATTCTCAAAAATGGGAATCTCTACTTTGCAATCATATAATGGTGCGCAAATTTTCGAAGTATTGGGAATACATAAAGATGTTGTGGATCGATACTTCTGCGGTGCGGTATCCCGAATCGGTGGCTTAGGATTGGACGATATTGCGCGAGAAGTTTTAAGTAAGCATGATCGTGGATTCCGTAGTGAAAAGAAAACCAATCTGTTACCCGAAGGGGGAATTTATGCTTGGCGTAGAAGAGGGGAGGCACATTTGTTTAACCCCACGACGGTACACTTACTTCAGCAGGCTTGTAGAACCGGTAACTATGAAATTTACAAGCAGTATGCAGCGCATATCAATAACCAGAAGGAGCGTATGTACACCTTACGCGGTCTCTTTGATTTTGCTAAACACCGTGCTCCCATTTCGTTAGACGAAGTAGAGCCGGCAGAAAATATTATGAAACGCTTTGCTACCGGCGCCATGTCTTTCGGCTCTATCTCTCATGAGGCGCATAGCACGCTGGCTATTGCCATGAACCGAATAGGAGGGAAAAGTAATACAGGCGAAGGTGGTGAAGATGAGATCCGTTATAAGCCATTGCCTAATGGTGATTCAATGCGTTCGGCAATCAAACAAATTGCTTCTGCTCGTTTTGGTGTAACGTCAAATTACTTAACGCAAGCCGATGAATTACAAATTAAAATGGCACAAGGGGCGAAGCCGGGTGAAGGTGGTCAGCTTCCGGGACATAAAGTGGACGAGTGGATTGCCCGAGTTCGTCACGCAACGCCGGGTGTAGGTCTGATTTCGCCTCCTCCGCATCACGACATTTATTCTATTGAGGATTTAAAACAACTGATTTTCGATTTGAAAAATGCAAACCGCGCAGCCCGTATCAATGTGAAACTGGTGTCAAAAGCGGGTGTAGGAACTATCGCTGCGGGCGTAGCGAAGGCGCATGCCGATGTTATTCTCATTGCCGGTTACGATGGGGGTACGGGTGCTTCTCCGATTAGCTCAATTAAGCATGCAGGATTACCTTGGGAACTTGGTTTAGCCGAGGCGCAACAAACCTTGGTCAAAAACCAGCTCCGTAGCCGTGTGGTATTGCAAACCGATGGACAACTTAAAACGGGAAGAGACTTAGCAATTGCCGCTTTATTGGGCGCTGAGGAATGGGGCGTAGCTACCGCTGCTTTGGTTGCGGGAGGCTGTATCATGATGCGTAAATGTCATTTGAATACCTGCCCGGTTGGCGTTGCAACGCAGGATCCGGAATTGCGTAAGTTGTTTACAGGCAAGCCGGAAGATATTGTTAACCTGTTCAAATTTTTAGCAGAGGAATTGCGCGAAATCATGGCAAGCTTAGGTTTCAAAACCATTAATGAAATGGTTGGAAAGGCACAGTTCCTTAAAGTCCGTGAAGATATTAATCACTGGAAGGTCAATAAGCTCGATTTGTCCGGCATTCTATATGCACCCCAAAACCCATCCGGTAAGAGTCTATACCAAACCGAATCACAAGATCACGGCATGGATATGATTTTGGATTGGGGTATGTTGAAACAAGCTGCTAAAGCCTTAGAAAGTAAGACACCTGTATTCGGTACGTTCAATGTAAAAAATACAGATCGTACCATCGGAACGTTATTATCTAACGAGGTTTCAAAAATATATGGTTCAGAAGGACTGCCCGATAATACCATTAACTTCAAATTTGTTGGATCGGCAGGACAGAGCTTCGGTGCTTTTGCCGCAAAAGGTTTATCTTTTGAGTTAGAGGGCGAAGCAAATGACTATGTAGGTAAGGGCTTGTCCGGTGCACAATTGGCAATTTATCCTGCAAGCAGCAGTCAGCTGGTTCCGCATGAGAACATTATTATTGGTAACGTAGCACTTTACGGCGCTACCTCCGGGCACTTGTTTGTATGCGGCCAGGCAGGTGAACGTTTTGCAGTACGTAACTCAGGAGCAACAACCGTTGTAGAGGGAGTTGGTGATCATGGCTGCGAATATATGACCGGTGGACGGGCACTGATATTAGGCGAAACAGGTCGTAATTTTGCTGCCGGTATGAGCGGTGGTATTGCTTGGGTATATGATATCAACGGTACTTTTAAAGATCGTTGCAATCTTGAGATGGTTGATCTAGATCCGCTGGATGAAGAAGATGAAACACAAATTATTAATTTGTTGAAACGGCACATTAATTTGACAAATAGTAAACTAGCCTCAACTATTCTAAGTAACTGGAAGAACGAGCGTAGTCTATTTGTAAAAGTATTCCCGAAAGAATACAAGCGTGTTTTACAGACGAAATTGGTTGAAGCATAATATTATTAGGTAAGAGAAATGGGAAAAGTAACCGGGTTTAAAGAGTTTGAAAGACAGCTCCCCACAAAAGATACTCCTGAAGAGAGACTTAAAAATTATAAAGAATTTGTTCATACGTACAGTGAGGAAGAATTAAATACACAGGCTGCCCGTTGTATGAACTGTGGCATCCCTTTTTGCCATTCAGGTTGTCCGCTAGGAAACGTTATACCTGAATTTAATGACGCTGTGTACGACGGTAAATGGGAAGAGGCTTTTGAAATACTATCCTCAACCAATAATTTTCCTGAGTTTACCGGGCGTATTTGTCCGGCACCGTGCGAATCGGCTTGTGTATTGGGTATCAATCGCTCACCGGTGGCAATTGAAGAAATTGAAAAACACATAGCGGAAATAGCTTATCAAAAAGGTTTTGCCAAAGCAAAACCGGTGGCTATTAAATCGGGTAAAAGCGTTGCGGTTATTGGTTCAGGCCCTGCCGGTTTAGCCGCAGCAGCCCAACTGATTAAGGCGGGTCATGAGGTAACGGTGTTTGAAAGAGATGATAAACCGGGCGGTTTATTACGATATGGCATCCCGGACTTTAAACTGGACAAGTGGGTGATCGATCGGCGTATTGAGCTGATGAAACAAGAAGGCGTTGTTTTCAGATGTAATGCGGAGGTGGGCGTCAATGTGCCGGCCGATGAATTGAAAGCCTTTGATGCCATCGTGTTGGCAGGGGGCTCTACCATTCCAAGAAATTTGAATATTCCCGGAAGAGAACTGAAAGGCGTTTATTTTGCAATGGAATTTTTGAAACAGCAGAATAAGCGTGTTGGTGAGTCTGCCTATCAGGAAGAGGATATCTTAGCAAGCAATAAGAATGTATTGGTGATCGGTGGCGGTGATACCGGATCTGACTGTGTAGGTACTTCAAATCGTCATGGAGCAAAAACGGTTACGCAGTTTGAACTAATGCCTAAGCCGCCTGCTCAGCGCACGTCCGCGATGCCTTGGCCTACTTATCCAATGCTTCTTAAAAATACCACATCACATGAGGAAGGCTGTGAGCGGTTTTGGAGCATCAATACCAAGGCGTTTTTAGGTGATGAGCATGGTAACTTAAAAGGTGCACTGGTGGTTGATTTGGAATGGGAAACTGATGCCCTGGGCAGACCGGTTAAATTTGCAGAAGTGCCTGGATCGGAACGTGAAATACCTTGCGAGCTGGCTTTATTGGCTATGGGATTCTTACATCCACAACATGAAGGCTTGTTAAAACAGCTTGGTGTTTCTTTAGATGCACGCGGCAATGTCAATGCAGCTGAAGGCAGCTATAAGACAACTGTTGATAAAGTGTTTGTAGCGGGTGATATGCGCAGAGGGCAATCATTGGTCGTATGGGCAATTTCTGAAGGACGCGAATGTGCTAGGAAAGTAGATGAATTTCTTATGGGGAAATCGGTACTCGAAAGTAAAGATTCGATTGCGTCATACGCATAAGATTTTTTAATAGTAAAAGCGGCGATACTCCTAGGAGTCGCCGCTTTTTAGTTTTAGTTTCCGATAGAAATCCCATAAAACGATTCCCGCCGAAATGACAACATTAAAGGAGTGTTTGGTCCCGAATTGGGGGATTTCAACGCAATAATCGATCAGCTTCATTGCTTCTTCTGAAACACCATTTACTTCATTGCCGAAGATCAACGCATAGCTTTCGCCCGCTACCGGGATGAAACGATGCAGCATAGTGCTGCCTTCTGCCTGCTCTATGGCGATTATTTTTTTTCCTTCCTGTTTTAAATTAATTATCGCTTCCTCAATATTCTTTTCGTATTGCCAGGCCACAGATTGTGTAGCTCCTAAAGCTGTCTTTTCTATATCCCGATGGGGAGGGGTACCGGTAATTCCACAGAGAAGAATGCGTTCCACCGCAAAGCCATCAGATGTTCTAAAAACAGATCCTACATTATGTAGACTTCGCACACTATCAAGTATAACCGTTACTGGCAACTTATCTAATTGCTTGAATTCGTCAACACTGGGGCGCCCCAGTTCGTCCATTGATAATTTACGCATCCTTTGGTCTTATAAAGAAAAAAGACCTGAATAAAAATTCAGGTCTTTTTTAATATTTTGTTATTAGCCTCTTATTTGCTTTCTGCAGTAAGTTTATCTAAAACAGCATTATTTTTGGTGACTTGGCTATTTTTTGGCTCTTTCGATCTACTTCCAACTTCAATATTACGGCCAAGCTTTAAGAATTGTACCTCTAAACGTGATACGGTTTTATTTCTTCTATCTTTTCTTTTTAAGCGTGTAACTCCCATGGCTTTTATTCTTTAATAAATCTTTTAATGAGGTCGGAAGCGGATTCGAACCGCTGTAGGAGCTTTTGCAGAGCTCAGCCTAGCCACTCGGCCATCCGACCCTTTCCGTTTAGGCTTGCAAAAATAGTAAAATTATCTTTCTTTACTAATTTTTTTCAACTTTTATGCAAATTATCTTTTCTGCTTATTTCCGAACAACATATAGCGGCTGAAACTGCTACATTGAGCGATTCAGCGTTTCCGAAACTTGGAATCGTGATACGTTGTGTTTTATTGCTGATCAGATCGGGCGCAATACCGTTCCCTTCATTGCCTAAAATAATGAATCCCTCACTGCCGAAATCGGTTTCGTAAATGGATTGGCCGTCCAACACCGTCGCAAAACTCGGCAGCGTGACATCCTTAAGAAAAGCATGCAGGTCTGTGTAGTGTATAGAAACATGTGCTAAAGAACCCATGGTAGCCTGTACCACCTTTGGATTGAAACATTCTACAGTTTCTTCCGAACAGATAATATGTTTGATGCCGAACCAATCTGCCGTTCGGATAATCGTGCCTAGATTGCCGGGGTCTTGAATAGTATCTAATACTAGAGAAAATTGATCCCGTAATTCATCCTCCTGAACGGCAACTTCACTTGGCGTTTCTATTAATGCCACTATTCCCTGTGGCGTTTTCAGTGTGCTAATTGCCTCCAAATCACGTTCCGATATGGGATAATGTTTTATTTTCTCTCCGAAAATATCGATCTTTGGCCCTACTTTTGGAGTATAGTAAATACTATGTATTACATAATCTGAGTGAAAAAAATCCGTTATGGATTTAAAACCCTCTACAATAAAGAGACCATGTTCTTTTCTGAACTTTTTTTGATGTAAGGATTTAACAAATTGAAGCTGAGACTTTGAGAGCATCGCAATTATCTTACTTGTATTTTTTTGTATTCATAGTGCTCACATCACTATTTTTCTCGTCTTGCAGATCCACGAGATTGTTGAATGATGACCAGGCATTGGTTACAAAGGTAAAGTTAAATGGGATAAATAAAGAATTTAAAGAGGGTGCTGAAGCTTATGTTCAACGGGAAATCCGTCCGAACTCTAAGATAAATCTCTTCATTTATAATTTTGCAAACAGTAAAGGTGGAAAATATCGAACGGATAAAATTAGGAATGTCGGCGAACCTCCCAGTATACTAGACAGTTCCTTAGTTGAGATTTCCCGAAACCAAATCGAAAGGTTCCTGGTATCCAAGGGTTATTTTAATGCAGAAGTCAAAAGCCATATTTACGTGAGACGTAAAAAGGCAGAAATTGACTTCGACGTGAAGCAGGGAGGCGTTTTTAAGATCCGTTATATTGAGCATGAGATTGGTGATCCACAGGTTGATAAATTGTACAAACAACATATTGCACGCTTTCCTGTATTGCGACCGGGTATGCGCTTCGATGCAGATACTCTGGTAAAGGAGCGTGAGTCAATCTATAACCTTATGAAACATAATGGATATTACGATTATCTACGTCAATATGTTCGGTTTGAAGTGGATACCAATATGAACAGTAGCCAAGCTGATCTTAGGCTTTTCATCGATAATCCCGAGGGCAAGAGTGGGCACACTGTTTTTAAAATCGATAGTAGTTATGTCGTCATAAAAAACAGTGATGGAGAAGTCGGAATAAACAAACCGGATAGCACTCAGTTAGCTCATGGCTTGGAGGTAAAGGATTATACACAACGTTTTCGACCAAAGCCACTTGCACGGTACATTTATCCCAAAATTGGCGATATCTTCGACATCGAAAAGGAGAACCTGACTTATGATCGATTATATGAATTAAATAGCTTTAGGGGAATAAGAACCAGCTATAAGAAAAAAGACTCCACGCATCTCACTGTTCATTATGAGTTGACGCCCTTGAAGCGGATGTCTAACCGTGTGGAAGGTGAATATGTATTCACCTCGGGGCGGAGTGGTTTCAATATTGGTAATACTTATACGAATCGAAATTTATTCGGCGGTTCTGAGCAGCTTGAGATCAAAGCACGTTTTGGCGCTTTGTTCGATTCGCAACTCGGAGGTCCTTTGTGGAGCAGGATCTGGAACCGCGACTTACAGTTTGGCGCTAATTTATCCATTCCACGATTGATCGTTCCTTTTCGTATCCCGTTAGTAGGTAAAAATGGTATGCCTCATACGATTTTTTCAACCAACTGGCAGATATTTGATCAGTTGAATACCTATAGTAATCGCTATATTATTAATTCGATCTCCTATAACTGGTATGATACGAAATATAAACTGCACAGTGTTACGCCAATATCCCTCGAATATCGACTAGGACGATTAGACAACGCGTTCAAGGATTCCCTGCAGAATAATGGCTACGAACTTTATGTGAAGAGTAATGACCGTGCCTATTTTGGTATTGGCAGCCAATATACTTATACGTTCAATACTTTGCGGTTGAATACTTACGATAACTTTTTATATTTCCGGGGTGCATTGGATTTAAGTGGTAATACGCTTAACTTACTCAGTAAGATCATTAATTTTAAGAAGAATGATATCGGCCAAAATACCATATTGAATGTTCCGTATTTGCAATATGTTAAAACGGAGGTTGACTTTAGGATATATAGGCATCTAGGGGGAGAACGCCAGTTTGTGGCCCGCATAAACGCCGGTATAGGTGTTCCTTTTGGGAATAATTCAGAGTTCCTGATTTTCGAAAAGCAGTTTTTCGGGGGCGGGATGAATGATCAGCGTGCCTGGCAGGCGAGAACTTTAGGTCCCGGTAACTACAATCGGTCGATTTTAACAGAAGACTTGAGAAATCGACTCCGAAATCTTGATCAACTGGGAGAAATTAAGATTTTCAGCAATTTTGAATATCGGTTTAAGTTGTTGAATGATTTTTTTGGTGCTAAATTGAAAGGGGCAACCTTTACAGATATCGGTAATATTTGGCGATTAAAGGAGAGCGCTGAAAACCCTGGCGGTGAATTTAAGTTTAATAAGTTCTTGGGACAAATGGCCATTGGGGCGGGAGCCGGCTTACGGTTTGACCTGCAGTACTTTGTTTTCCGTTTTGACGCAGGTATTAAAGTCAAAGACCCACAATTCGAAGGCGCTGATCAATGGGTTATTACCGATTTATTCAACAGTCGCGAATTTAAACGAAACTATAAACTGACCAACGGACCGGATCCTTATAATTTTATCCAGTATAACTTTGGTATTGGTATGCCTTTTTAGGTATTAGTAGTAAGTTGTTAGGCGTTAGCTATCGGCGACGGAACGTTACTTTTGAAGTCCAGCACATAACAATAAAGAGACATAGATACTGTGCCCTGACAGCAATGTTACAAAGTAACACTTATATTAGAAAAAACTCCTTATCCCCGCAGATACCGTCTCAAAAAGACCTTCGAAACTCAGTCCTTTGTTATAATTGAAATAAGCAAAAGCCAGCAGCGCGACGATGGCCAACAAAATAAGCCTTTTATAAATAGTTGCTATAAATATTATGACAAGCGGAATCAACAATAAGAAAACCCAACTGATTTTAATTGGCTTTAGCCCGTCATCATTCTTCATGACATAATACAACTTACTATGCGTACCATGCTCATTTTGATGCTTAAGAAAGACAAAAGAAGATTTATCAATCTCTTGTGGAGAAATGGCGACCCCTCCGGAAAAATTAAGCTGCTGTTTAAATCCATTAATAACAAATAGGAACGTACCGTTAAGCTTATCTGTTGGTTCATCCAGCGAATCGCAGGCGATAATGGCTAATTTGTTATTTTTGATCAGATTCTCCTTAACAATAAAATTATCTAAATGATATCGTTGCTTTGCCGACACCAAATTTGTAAAGGAAAAGAAATAGATAGCACATAGCAATAAAATCGAGCTCTTTTGTTTCATCTGTTTCATTTGATACCACCCACCGCATTCTACATACAGGATTAGGCGCTCAAACTTAGATAAAATGCGCTTTATTTGCAACGACGAATCTAAGTATGTTGAGGTTATGGCCATTTTTTTGTGAAAGGTCGTATAATATAATGATGCGCTCTTTGTTAGGTTCTTCTCCGGGAAATGTTTAGTTTAGGGCTACGTAAATTAGCGATGCTGAATAACGTGTTCAGGGCACGCAATAAGTGCGCTGAATGTAAAAATTAAAAAAAAGTCGAAAATTAATACTACTAATACGGTATACTTTATATATTTGCTAAATGGAAATATTATCAAGTCGTTTCGATACTGTTTTTTGGCTTAACGATTTTTTAATGTTATTTAAGTTTTTTTGTGTTTTTAGCAATCGATTAGGTTGAGCATTTGACAAATGAACTCGACATCAACATTTAATAAGGGGTAAACGATGCAAAGTTTCAGAACGGAATTAGAGAATCCAGTAGTGGAGCAAGATATTATAGATCTTGAAAAGAAAATCCATGCCTTTAGACAAGGTTCTATTCATGACGAAAAGTTTAGAAGTCTCCGGCTTGCTAGAGGGATTTATGGACAACGCCAACCCGGTGTACAAATGGTACGCATAAAGCTTCCGTTTGGAAAAGTGACTTTTAAGCAATTTTTGAGAATAGCTGATATCGCCGACGAATATGGAAGTGGTAATTTGCATTTAACTACGCGTCAAGATATACAGATACACTACGTGAGTTTGGATCGGACGCCGGAGCTTTGGTCCAAATTGGCAGCCGATGATGTGACTATCCGTGAGGCTTGTGGTAATACCGTGCGAAATGTTACAGCCTCTCCTACAGCTGGTATCGATCCGGACGAACCTTTTGATGTTTCTCCTTACGCTTACGCTACTTTCGATTATTTTTTGAGAAACCCAATTTGTCAGGAAATGGGGCGCAAGTTTAAAATTGCCTTTTCATCCAGTGAAAAAGATACTGCATACAGTTATGTGCATGATGTCGGGTTGATACCTAAAATTGATCCAAGTGGCAAACGGGGCTTTAAAGTCGTTATAGGCGGTGGCTTAGGTGCACAACCTATTTTGGCGCATCTTATTTATGAGTTCTTGCCTGAGGATCAGTTGATTCCTTTCATTGAAGCTGTTATACGCGTGTTCGATCGGTATGGTGAACGCAATAACCGTAATAAGGCGAGAATGAAATACCTGATTCAAAAATTAGGCTTGGATGAAGTCTTACAGCTTATAGAAAAAGAAAAAATTGCCATCAAAGCTAAACAACTTCCAATAGATATTGATGCAGTAAAAGCACCGAATATTCCGGTGAATACAGTTTTAGAGGATGTATCGGACGCAGAGCGTCTTCAATATGAATACTGGTTAAAAACCAATGTATTTGAACAGAAACAGAAGGGGTACTATGGCGTATACATCAAAGTGCTTATTGGAGATATAAAAACGGATCTGGCAAGGGAATTCATTTCCTTGATTCAGCCCTTGGTAGCCGATGAAATCCGTATCACCCAAAATCAAGGCTTATTGCTGAAATACGTGCCTGAAGCGCATTTACCAGCTTTATTTCACGCATTGAATAAAATCGGCTTTGCTAAAATTGGTTTTGATTCGGTAGCGGATGTTACTACTTGTCCGGGTACGGATACCTGTAATTTGGGAATTTCCAATAGTATGACCTTGGCAACGGTATTGGAAGACCTCGTGTATGAGGAATACCCCGAGTTTGTCTTCAACAAGGACATCAAGATCAAAATCAGTGGCTGTATGAACTCCTGCGGACAGCACGGACTTGCCGAAATAGGATTTCACGGTAGTTCGTTAAAGGCAGCTGGAAAGGTGGTGCCTGCTGTACAGGTAATGCTTGGTGGGGGAACGGTAGGGGATGGTGTCGGACGTGCTGCTGAGCGCGTTATAAAGACGCCGTCAAAACGCGCTACAGACGTTTTAAGATCTTTACTGGATGATTATAAGGCAAATGCGGAAAAGGGGGAGCGATTTCAGCAATATTACGATCGCCAAGGGAAGGATTACTTTTATCAATTGTTGAAACCGCTGGCAGATCTTTCCAGCCTGAAAGAGGAGGAATTTGTAGACTGGGGGCATGAGGAAACCTTCAAGACGGCTATTGGGGTAGGCGAATGTGCGGGCGTGGTGATAGATTTAGTAGCGACCCTACTTTTGGAAGCAGAAGAGAAACTTAGCTGGGCTAACCAAGCCTTGGATAATGGCGCTTGGTCAGACGCCATTTACCATGCCTATAGCACCTTGATAAGTAGTGCAAAAGCGATGTTGTTGGATAAAGGAGTGAATAGCAGTACGCATATCGGTGTTATCAACGATTTTGATGCAAAATATGTGGACAGTGGTGAAATCGATCTTCCAACAAGCTTCGCGGAAATGGTGTTGAAAATTAATAAAGAAGAACCTTCTGCCAATTTTGCTCAGGCCTATTTTAAACAGGCCGAGGAATTTTTAAAACTAACGAGAACTAAACGAGAGACGGTATTACAATCATGAATGATATAAAAAAGAATAACGCACCTAGAATAACCTTGGTGGGTGCGGGGCCCGGCGATCCCGAACTGATCACCTTAAAAGGTTTAAAGGCTTTGCAAGGGGCGGATGTTGTACTGTATGATGCACTGGTTGGTGAAGAACTTTTGCAATTTATTCCACCAAACGCTACAAAGGTATATGTAGGGAAACGCTCAGGTGATCACAGCTACTCACAAGAGGTAGTAAATAGATTGATGGTGGACTATGCCTTGAATTTCGGGCACGTGGTACGACTAAAGGGAGGTGATTCTTTTGTTTTCGGACGAGGTTACGAAGAGCTTGAATTTGCTGCCGCTTACCGTATACCGGTAACTGTTATCCCTGGTATATCCAGCTCTATCGGTGTTCCGGGTCTGCAACATATTCCTGTTACGCATCGCGGACTGAGTGAAAGCTTTTGGGTGATTACCGGTACCACGTCTTCAGGAGAGGTTTCGCATGATGTCTATCAAGCGGCACAAACAAAGGCGACGGTAGTTGTACTCATGGGATTGAAGAAGCTCAAGGAAATCGTAGAAATTTTTAAAGCAGCGGGTAAGGACAAATTACCGGTGGCTATTATACAGAAAGGCTCAACGCAGGACGAAAAGTTGGTGGTAGGAAACGTGCATAACATCGTAGATAAAGCGCAACAGGAAACGATTACAGCTCCAGCTATATTGGTATTCGGAGAGGTGGTTTCTTTGCACCCATCATATAAATCGATTGTAAAGGAGTATGCCTCAGTTATTGGAGAATGATGCAGCCCTTTTAGCTGCAAGCAATGAAAACGCTATAGGAAATCAATTGTTTCCCGTTTTTTTAAAATTAAACGATTTGCACACCCTCGTAATCGGGGGTGGCCCTGTTGCATTGGAGAAATTACAGGCACTTCTTGGAAACAGTCCTCAGGTAAAAGTCAAGCTTGTAGCGAAAGAAATCATTCCGGAAGTATATCAATTTGCTGAAACGCACACACAACTTCAAATCTTCCAAAAGGCATTTGAGCCGACCGATATGGATGCCGTTCAGTTAATCGTGGCGGCCACAAACAACAATGAATTAAACGCAGAGATCAGAAAAGCTGCGCACGAACGGAAGCTTCTGGTCAACATAGCCGATAAACCATCGCTTTGTGATTTTTATCTTGGATCTGTCGTTAAAAAGGGAGATCTCAAAATAGCAATATCAACGAACGGTAAATCACCCACAATTGCTAAACGATTAAAAGAAGTACTAGCTGAAAGCATACCGGATGAAATTGACCAAACGCTTCAGCAAATGAGTGCTTTACGGGGGAAACTGAAAGGGGATTTTTCTGACAAAGTCAAAAAATTAAATGCAGTAACTGCGACGCTTGTTACATCGGAACCAACGGAAAGTGTTCGTCGGAATTTTAAGTGGCTTATCTGGTTGGCTATAATTTTTTCGATGACGATTGGTGTCTTGGTTTTTTGGCATAAAGAGCCGGAATTCCAATCATTTTTAATGGAGCTTGACCCTGTATTCTATTACTTTTTAGGAGCAGGCTTTGTCTTTGCTATGGTGGATGGTGCAATAGGAATGTCCTATGGAGTTACTTCCTCATCTTTTTCCCTGGCAATGGGCATACCGCCTGCACCGGCGAGTATGGGAATACACTTATCAGAAGTGCTTAGTAATGGTATTGCCGGATGGATGCATTACCGCATGGGCAATGTAAATTGGAAGCTTTTTAAGTTGCTGCTCATTCCCGGTGTGGTTGGAGCCGTGATTGGGGCTTATCTACTTTCATCCTTAGAGCATTACAGCGCATATACAAAACCTTTAGTAGCTTTGTATACCGGTATTTTAGGAGTAGTTATTCTAATGAAGGCCTTTAATATCAAGAAAAATAAAAAAAGAAAAAAAATTGAGCGTATTGGCTTACTGGGTTTCTTTGGAGGCTTTATTGATGCGGCATTTGGCGGAGGGTGGGGATCCATCGTACTATCCAACTTAATTGCAGGTGGCCGACATCCATTATTTTCTTTAGGAACGGTTAAGATCACGCGATTTTTTATCGCTATATTAAGCTCCCTTACCTTTATTTCCATGCTTGGGGGTGCTCATTGGGAAGCTGTTTTGGGATTGATTCTGGGAAGCGCACTGGCAGCACCTATTGCGGCTAAGGTTTCTAATAGGATATCGGCAAAAACAATTATGGTATTAGTTGGTGTCATTGTCCTGATCGTAAGCTTAAGAAATATTGTACTATTTCTGACGCATTTATTTGTTGGATAAAGTTTTAAGGAGGTTCAGAAAAAATAGCTGAACAAAAATAAATCAAAATGGACTTACACGATTTGAAAGAGAAGCTGAGGGGACTAGACATAGTTGGGTCGTTAACATTTTTGGCAAAAGAATTTAATGACAAAATTGTTTTTTCTACCAGCTTCGGTTGGGAAGACCAGGCTTTAACGCATATCATCTTCAGTAATAATATACCTATAAAAGTATTTACGCTGGAAACAGGGAGGTTATTTCCAGAGACCTATTATGTTTGGAATCGAACATTGGAAATTTATAATAAACCCATTCACGCCTTCTATCCTGACAAAAACTTGCTGGAAGAGATGGTGAGCACGAAAGGGCCCAGCAGTTTTTATGAGTCGGTTGAAAATCGGAAAGAATGCTGCTATATTCGCAAAATTGAACCGTTGAAGCGCGCTTTAGCAGGTAATGCTTGTTGGATTACCGGTATTCGGGCTGAGCAATCAGCTAATCGACAAGGAATGGATAACATCGAATGGGATGAAGGAAATCAGATCATTAAATTTCATCCTATTTTCGATTGGACTTTGGCTGATGTAAAGGCTTATATAAAAGAAAATCACATCGTTTACAACACCTTGCATGATAAGGGTTTTCCTAGCATTGGATGTGCCCCGTGTACCCGAGCAGTTAGAGAAGGAGAAGATTTCCGTGCGGGACGATGGTGGTGGGAAGATCAATCAAAGAAAGAATGCGGCCTACATGCCGCTCAATCATAATGTAATTAAAATGAGTAAAAACAGTTTAGATTATTTAGATCAGCTAGAAGCAGAGGCTATACATATTCTGAGAGAAGTGGCTGGTCAATTTGAAAAGCCTGCTCTCCTTTTTTCCGGTGGGAAAGATTCTATTACGTTGGTTCGTCTGGCTGAAAAGGCGTTTAGACCGGGGAAGTTTCCTTTCCCATTGGTACATATAGACACGGGCCATAATTTTGAAGAGACTATTATTTATCGCGATAAAATGATTGAGCGAATTGGCGAAAAGCTAATCGTCGGCTATGTACAAGATTCGATCGATGAAGGAAAGGTCATCGAACAAAAAGGAAAAAATGCCAGCCGTAATGCGCTTCAAACTGTAACACTGCTAGATACCATAGCGAAAAATGGTTTTGACGCCTGTATTGGTGGTGCTCGGAGAGATGAGGAAAAAGCACGTGCCAAGGAGCGTATATTTTCGGTTAGGGATGAGTTCGGACAATGGGACCCTAAACGACAACGCCCTGAATTATGGAATATTTACAATGGGAAAATTCACAAAGGCGAAAACGTCCGCGTATTTCCCATTAGTAACTGGACTGAATTGGATGTCTGGAATTACATCCGAAGGGAAGGAATAGAGCTTCCTTCTATATATTTCGCTCATGAGCGGGATTGTATTACACGCAATGGACAGTTGATGGCTGCTTCACCCTTTCTCAATATGGACGAGGAAGACAAGGTCGTCAGAAAACAAGTGCGTTTTCGTACGGTAGGAGATATGACTTGCACGGCGGCAGTGGAGTCGAGCGCAACCTTAATTGACGATATCATCGACGAGATCAGTCAATCGAAAATCAGTGAGCGTGGCGCCCGGATGGATGATAAAGTTTCTGAAGCCGCTATGGAAGATCGTAAAAAAGGCGGTTATTTTTAATGGTTGCCAATTGTAAGTATAGCAGATAAAGGAAATAAAAAAAGGTGCCAAAAGGTACTAAAATACAAAGAGAGAAATGAATATATTGAAATTCTTTACGGCTGGTAGCGTGGATGACGGCAAGAGTACGCTTATTGGACGGATGCTTTATGATACAGGCTCCATTTTGGCTGACCAACTGGAAGCATTGCAGAATTCTAAACGTAAAAATGACGATGGCAGTATCGATCTAGCCATATTGACCGATGGCTTACGGGCAGAGCGGGAGCAGGGTATTACGATTGATGTTGCCTATAAATACTTTCAGACAGAAAAACGTAAATTTATTATAGCCGATACGCCGGGCCATATACAGTATACTCGTAATATGGTGACGGGGGCATCTACCGCCGACTTAGCAATTATTCTAATTGATGCACGTAATGGCGTTGTGGAGCAGACCATTCGCCACTCTTACCTTGCGTCTTTATTGGGTATCAAACATTTAATTGTTTGTATCAATAAGATGGATATGGTTGACTATAGTGAAACGGTTTTCGATGCCATTATTTCAAAATACAAGGCACTGGCTCATCAATTAAATTTGCAACAGGTCAATTACATTCCCGTGAGCGCGCTTAAAGGAGATAATATCGTGCAAAAGTCTGAACACATGCCTTGGTATCAAGGAGAAAGTTTGTTAAATTATTTGGAAAACGTAGATGTCAGCCATGATTTAGATGTAGAATACGCGCGTCTGCCCGTACAATGGGTTATTAGGCCACAAACAGAAGAGCTTCATGATTACCGTGGCTATGCCGGTAAAGTTGCCAGCGGGACCTTTAAAGTGCATGATGAAGTAACAGTGTTGCCCTCGGGATCGAAGTCGACAATCACTAAAATCGAACAGCTTGATAAAAACCTAAACGAGGCCTTTGCCGGTCAATCGGTAACCATTCATTTAAAAGATGATATTGATATCAGCAGAGGGGATGTCATTGTAAACAGCGACAGTTTACCTTATCAATCACAGACCGTAGAAGCCGATTTATGTTGGATGGATACAAGACCTTTAGACCTGTCGTTAACCTATCTTATACAACACAATAGTAAATTATCTCGTTGTAAAGTTCAAGAAATCGTCTACAATGTAGATATTAACACACTGGAAAAACATAGTGCTGACGAATTTAAGTTGAACGATATTGGTCGGGTACGGTTGAAAACCGCTGATGTACTTCCATTTGATTTATATGATGACAACAAAGCAAATGGAGCAGCCATATTGATTGATAGTCGAACCAACTTGACGGTCGGAGCGCTTATGTTCCGCGTGGCGCTTGACTATTAAACAATCTTATGTTTATTTAATATAAAAAGAAAACGCTATCGAACTTCGATAGCGTTTTCTTTAGAAGAGAATGTTCGGTTTAGATTCTAAATCCTAAACCAACAGTCCAAACGCGATTGGTTTGCTTCATATCTGTTCCTTCGAATCGTGCGTTTAAGTTAGTCAATCCTAAGCCATAACCACCATGGATCATTAAGCCGTTGGTAAACTCAAACCCGCCGATGAAGTTCAAACCAAAATCAGTTGATTTCAATGCACCGTCGCCTCCGAATTCAAAATCAGGAATGTCTGTTTCCGAAGAGCCGCCATTGTTAGATTCCCATTTGTTCTTACCTGAAATACCAAAAGCGATGTAAGGACCAGCCCCAAGGAAGAAGCTACCTGCATCAGCAGTTGGAAATTTAGCCACAAAGTTTACTGGCACTTCTATCCACATAGTATTCTGTTTGTAAGAGCCAAATTGATTTTCTTCAAGTTTTCCGCCTTTTCCTTGTAAAGAGATACCAGGCTGTACATAAAACCAATCAGTCGCAATAGGCGCATCCAAAAAAGCAGTTATATGGAAATTGGTCGTTGAACCGGTAGATGATACACTTTCTCCATTGTTGGAGAAATTGTACTTAGGAAAGTTAACACCTGCTTTTAAACCAAAGCCCATTTCCTGTTGAGCAAATGCTCCTGTTGCAAAAAGTAAAGCTGTAATCGATAATAATAACTTTTTCATGATTTTCTTATTTTTTAACTTTTTATTGTTGTTAGTCAAATTACAATAGCTAAGCCAAAAAATGCAACTATCTGTAAATAAGCTTTTTAAATTTTATTTAATTTTTTGAACAGCTGTACTTATTTTTAGACAGTGATCTTAATGTTAGAAAAATCTGACGAGCTTTTAGAACAATGAGAGCTGATTGTCTTCCGATTTAGCAATGTTAAAATTGGATACAGTTAGCCCCAGCAGCCTTATAGGTTTGCCGTCTATGGGTGCTGCTTTTAAAAGGTCAAGTCCAAAGGCTTCCACTTGGTCCAGATGGATGAGATTGGAATGGGTGTAATTGCGGGTAATTTGTTTGAAATCAGCAAATTTAATTTTAAGTGTCAAGGTGCTGCCCAGTACTTGTTTTGCCTCCAATCTCTTAACCACCCGTTGCGCGATCAGTTTTAGTTCCGTCATGAGTTCCTGTTCTTCCATTAAGTCGCTTGTAAAGGTATCCTCGGCACCAATTGATTTAAGCTCCCGAAAAGTTTGAACGGGACGTTCATCTATTCCGCGGACAATATCGTAGTAGAAATTACCTACCTTTCCAAAGAGATTCAGTAGATGGTCCCTTGATAACTTTTTTAAATCGGCTCCTTTATAGATTTGCAAACTATTCATCTTTTTTGCCGTCACTTTACCGATTCCGTAAAATTTTTGAATTGGCAAGGCTTCTATGAACGCTTCGATTCTTGACGGACCGATAAAAGTAAGCCCGTCGGGTTTATTCATATCCGACGCTATTTTAGCAACAAATTTATTCGTGGATACACCTGCCGAAGCTGTAAGATGAAGTTCGGTTCTAATAGCATTCTTTATTTCCTTCGCAATTTCTATTGCAGAGCCAATTCCCAGTTTATCTTCGCTGACATCTAAATAAGCCTCGTCAAGGGATAAAGGTTCAATAATATCGGTATAGCGATGAAATATTGATCGTATTTGATTGGAAACAGATTTATAGACTTCGAATCTCGGGCGTACAAACAAGACCTGTGGACAGAGTTGTTGCGCCTTTCGGGAAGACATCGCCGAGTGTATACCATAGGCCCTCGCTTCGTAGCTGGCGGTAGCTACCACACCACGCTGATCCGGTTGTCCGCCAACAACAATGGGAATGCCTCTATATGTTGGATTATCCCGTTGTTCTACCGATGCATAAAATGCATCCATATCTACATGAATAATCTTACGGAACGACATAAATACAAGTGAAGTGTTATGCCTTTTTCTGCAACAATGAAAGGGCTAAGTTTTCTAATTCGTCCAGATCAAACGGTTTTCTAAGATAACTGTCGGCACCTGCTTCTTCCGCCAAAGTAGGTAAATTGCTATTAGCCGAAAATATAATAACCGGAATATCTTTTAAATGGGAGGTGGCTTTTAAGGTTTGCGTTCCTTTTACACCGCCCAGTCCAGGTATCCAGTTGTCTATTAAGATGATGTCCGGATTAGCCTTTTCTACCTGTTCGATAATATCCTTGCTGTGAGGAGATGATATAACCTCAAAATCTAAGTTCTCGAATACCACAGAGCAGAAGTAAAGGATATCCTCGTCATCATCAAGAATCAGTATCTTGTTCCGCATTCTCTTTTCTTATTGCTTTTTACAAAAATACTTTTTTCATGTTAAGCACCTAAATTTTCTACTAATATTTTACGCAACATCCCATAGGGTTTGAATGGGTGTGCATCCAAATCAGAAGTAAATACCTATTTTTATGACAGAAACATCTGTCTGGCTTACAATGCTGCAACCTAGACAAGGCGCCTTTCTTTGAGTTGAATTTATATTTCTCTAGTCTTGATGCTCACTATAAATACGCATGGCATTTTTTGGCAACTGTTGCACATGCAGTAAATATTTGGTTACATTTTGATCCCAATCCCTACGGTAGTTATATCCTAATTGTTGAGCTACATACGTTGCAACTTCCCTAAATAGCTCGATTGTCTTATAGAGGGCAATCCAAGTATTATCTAAATGTGCATCTGAGTAAGTGGCTAAGAACTTTTTATATACTTCCCCTTCTAGGTATCGCTCATAGAATTTGCCAAATTTACCCGGATTAACCGTGAAATCGTGACGACATCCAATATACCAGTCCATCATCTGCATCAAAGCAGCATGGATCACTTGGCTGAATAATTCTTTAACCAGTACCAATTCACCACGCCATAAGCCTTTAGCTAAGCCGGCAGTGGTGTACCAAAATTCATTGCAGCAATCTTCAAACGAACGTGCCGAAGGCTTTTTTACTATATAGCTGGCATCACTAGCAGGAGGGAGTGGCCTTTCTTTGAAAAGGCCGTTTTTGTCCCAAATTACCTTACAAAGACTATCGTTCGTAAAATGGTGCAAACGTTCGAGCGGCACGATGGTTAAATCAATGCGATTACCATCTTTAAATTGCAATAAATAAGAAAATGCGCCAGCCATCTCAGGCGTTGGTGGGTATAATTCCATGTCTTCCGGTATTTGCATAATCATAAGCTCGCCAAATACCTCCAACCAATCTGCATTTAGGTAACGTGGTTCAAGACTTTCAACTACGTAAATAATGTCGTAATCCTGAAATATATCCTTGCTTACATTGGGATTTGATCGAGAACCATCTTGTAAAACGCCGAGGATCTTTGTGTCTTTTGCCGCAACGCGCAAAATTAATTCCATCATTTCGCTTTCGCTTCTGCTAATTACAGGTTTGTTTGTCGTCATATAAGAACATTCTTTATTACTTTACTTTGCAAGATTGATTTCATGAAATGCTTATAAAGCATTATAGGCTTTGTTTCCGTAAGACTTCAAGGTTTTATGCTTTTTTTTTGCAAGAGCGATAAAGCTAAGTCTTCCAGTTCGCTTAAGTCAAATGGCTTTTTCAAGTAGTTGTTTGCTCCCGCCTCTTCCGCCAAACTAGGTAGGTTACTGCTAGCAGAGAATAAAATAACTGGTATATTCTTTAAATGGGGTGTATTTTTTAGTATTTGTGTTGCTTTTACGCCCCCCATACCCGGTATCCAATTATCAATTAAGACTATATCTGGAGCTGCCTGTTCTACTTGTGTGATAATATCCTTACTGTGAGGAGACGATATTACCTCAAAGTTCAGGCCCTCAAATACGACAGAGCAAAAATATAATATATCCTCATCGTCGTCGAGAATTAATATCCTGTTCCTCATTATTTTATGTGCTTATGACGCGTAGCTGTCGATGATTTGTGCTAGTTGATTTTGTGGCACTACGCCGCTTTGTCGCCATTTAATCTCCCCTTCTTTAAAAAGAATCAGTGTGGGAACGCCTCGAACTTGATAATTAGACGCGGCTTTCGGATTTTTATCTACATCAACTTTTAGTATGGTGACTTTATCACCAAATTGCGATTTGACTTCATCTAATATCGGGGCCATTATCTTGCAGGGACCACACCATTCTGCAAAAAAGTCAACCAGTACGGGGGTTTTTCCTTTGATGATTTCGGAGAATGTTGCCATTGTATATTAGTTAATATAACTACTAATCTAATAAAAAAATGGATAAATCTAAGAAAAATTGCAAAATAAACTTGTGAAATATAGAATCGTTCAGTTAAAATATAGCTTGGGTCTTTATGGTTGATTTAATGTAAATAGACGGGGAGGGGGGACGCACGAAGGCTTGATAGAAAGCAAAATTTTTTATATCTTTGTAGGCTATATATTACATGGGGTCGACCGGAATTGACAGGATGGAGACGGTTATGTAAGCATGCAGTGCGTTGTTAGTCTAGCACTATAATCTGAACTTTCAACCTTATAAATGGCGAAAATAACTACGCCTTAGCTGCCTAATTTAGAATTAGCATAGCTTTTGTTCCGTTGCAGTCTGCTTCGTGCTGTAACATCGGGAGCATCGATCAACGAAGCTAGCTGACTTAGCGGCACGATGAGTTGGCGAAATTAAGTGCCTACGGAAACTGGTATAGGTAAGCGACCGACCTTCCACTTCCCGACAATTAAACGGAAGCTAAGCATGTAGAAAGCATATACAGTACCATGTTTGGACGAGGGTTCGAATCCCTCCGGCTCCACAAATTAGTAAACAAAACGCGTCAAAACCCTATAAATAGTGCTATTTATAGGGTTTTTGCATTTATAAGCCTTCCCGATCATTCTATATTTCCCAATTGCAGCGAGACCCTAATTCTGAAAATTTAGGGTCTCGCTAAACCTCACAAAAACATAACTATAAATTAGTTATGTAAACGGTTCAAAATCTAAACATCTTGATTTTGAAAGCAAAAGGAAATAATTTGAATAACATAAAACACCACAACAATGAAGGCAAACTTATCCGTTCACATGTTGAAAAGTCGTGACTAATTCACTTGAGACGACACCTAGTTTCTTCTTCTGTCTTCTGTAAGCTTATACTAGCCGATTACTGGAAAGATTTATATTTTATTCAACATCTGATGATGCTGGTCCTGGAAAAGCTATGTTTAATTGGCCGAAAAGAACGCGAACTTTCTTTCGCCAGCTTGATCGTGCTATGGGCCAACTTTTTTGGTCTTTTACAATATCTACTCTATTTTGGGAATGGTGAGGTCTTAACTTATTGTCTTGAGCGTTGCCTTCATCAAACTTCAACAAAGTTAAAGGATCATCTAAAGGGCTTATTTCGCCATCGAGGTCAAAAATATTTTTATGCAACTCTTCTGAAAATAAAGACCGCTTTTTATTAAGTTGTTCATACAAATACGCTAAAGTAAATTTTTCAGTTAGAAGATCTAAGTCATAGACATCTTTCTGGGTGGCACGATTTGCTGCAGACATCATCTTAAATAATGCAATATCTAGTTCCGATACCAATTTAATATCGTCCAATTCTTCGATATCACCCATCATTTTCATGTTCTGAAGAACTTCTACCTTGATGGTTTCCCCATCACATATGATAAAAAACCGAAGAAAAATATACTGATCGTCTATTTCGCATGGATACTGGGTGCCAAATACACGCGCACCATAAAAATCCATGACATCTTTTTTGATTTTTTCATAACCTGCTTTTCCAATAATATGAGGAAAAAAGATATCGATGTCTGTAGAGATACGATGGTTATAACGAAGAGCCAAATTAGTGCCACCGCCTAAGGCAGAACCCTTAATGCTTTCGAAAGACTGTAATTCACGAATTGTCTTTAATAAACCGGGAGAGATGGCAGACATTATTGATAACGTAAAAACTGCTTCACATGATAACGACGAGCGACAAGTTTACACACCTCATTACTTATACGTTCTTTTGTGCTTTGCAATTCCTTAACGATTTGAACTTTGCTATATAACTTCTCCAAAGGTTGGATATCTTTAGCAAATGTTTCAGCGGTTGTAGCAATTAAAGCTCTAGGGATAATAAAATCACTATCATCCTGAATATCTAAATTCTTTGGATCGACATCCCAAAATAAATGTTTGGGCAGGATTCGTGATATATCCTTTCTAGCGCTCATTATGCAAATTTACCATATAACAAAATCAAAAAAAAATATTTTAAAATAAATTTGCGATAAAAGTATATGCTAAGAAGTCTTTAAACAGTGTTCTTATTATTCCTCCGGTCGGTTCACGCCTTTCGTTCGTACCTCACTCCAGGCATTCACTCACCTCTGGAAGCCCACAGCAAGCGTATTCCCTCAATCAACCGTCCCTAATGATTTGGAATGTCAATTTCGCTCATGTCGTCCAGCACTTCAAAAACTCGAGTTGGGGTTTAGTAAGATGTTCTGATATGTAAACGCTGTCTGTCATATTACCTTTTGTGGTATGATAAGACCTAAAAATTGGGTCTTATCACACCACGATTGATAAAGACAGAAAACAAATGCAGAAAAAACAACAGTTCTTATCCTACAAGAAGCTATAAAGCTAATACTATATTCCGCACTTTTTTAAAGAAAAGGAGTATCTCTACTTGGCACGAAGATCGTACATAAATCCGCGTAATCACTATTCATATTAAGTTTTTATATGCCAAAAAGGATAGGGTTCATCCCTTTTGCAAACAACTACATAGATTCACCTTCTCGATAAATACTTTATGGATTTTACCCCTTCGGACATAAAACTAATTCGTAATCTTTCAAAGGCCGGGAAGATCGTTTTACACATAAGGAAGCTTGGCTAATCCAGGTGTTGTATTTACAGTAGAAACACCTGGATTTAATCATCAGAAAATTAACGTTTTTTTATCCTCTTAGCCTCATCTGAAATTCTAGCAAAAGATTTGGCTCTTTTACGCTTTTCATATTCAGAAGTCGAAAAATGCCAAGATTCTTTTCGCAATTTGAGATAACTATTGTACACTTCCGGTTCTAAAATGCCACTGTTTACAGCTTCAACAACGGCGCACCCGGGTTCATCGATATGCATACAATTCTTAAAACGGCAGGATTCTGCAAAAGCAGAAACATCGAGCATATCTGCTAATGCCTCAGCATTGTCTGAGGCTAAGCCGAATTCTCTTACACCGGGTGTGTCTATTAGAATGCCACTATCATCCATCAAGACCATCTCTCTTCGTGTTGAGGTATGTCTTCCTTTACCTGAGGACTTGCTTATTTCAGATGTTAAAAATACCGTCCGTTCACACAGTGCATTAATTAATGAACTTTTTCCAACGCCCGACGATCCTACCAATACAATCGACTCTCCCTGGCTGACAAATTTTCGTATAGGAAGGATTGTTTCGGGAGAAAGAATACTCGTGAAAAATACCGGTATCTGGCGATCAATATGTTTCAGCGACTCATTGACTTGGTGACGATTGAATTCCAAATCAGATTTAGTGAGTATTAATATCGGCTGTATGTTTTCTTCTAATACCTGAAACATAAAGCGCTCCATTCGGCGAACGCTGAAATTGGCATCAAGGCTTTGTACAATAAATGCCTTATCGATATGGGATGCAATGGCCTGTCTTTCAGATACGGTTCCGCTCTTTCTTCGGTACAGGGTATGTTTACGTGGTAAAATATCAACGATTATTCCTTTGTTATCGTCAAAGGGTTGAAAAATAATCCAATCGCCCGTACAGGGAAGTTCAAATGATGACCTTCCATAAAGCACATTACCGCTTAGTTCGCATAATAGTACACCATGCTCGGCGATAACTTCGTAATTGGTCTTGTTTACTGCCGAAACGCGGCCATGAAAAAGATGTTTATATGCTGAATTTTGTTTTAGTTGGAATAAATTGTCGTTCCAACCATATAATGATAAGTTATTCACTACCTTAATAATTTAAAATGATGAAATAAAATTGCTTAATTCTCTATCATCCGAACGGTTTGCAACATATAAATCACCCTTGGTAATATAGGAATTACCAAGTCAGCGATTTTAGAAACAAGCCCTCGGAATTAGGCAATCATTCCAACCACCAAATTATAATATGTGAATAGCTGTTTTTGCATAAGTTACAAAGATACAAAAGATTAATTCAACGTCCACTATGATTAGGACGAATATTAAAAGAAATGCCGGCATCGGCAATCAACTTTTGTGAGACGCTTTTTTGACAGCACCGCAAATAATAGAAAAAGATAGCCCCTCCAAAACGCTTATGGGAAGCGCGGAGGGGCTCAACCTAAACCTATTTATCATAAAAGTACTAGATGAATCAGATGATTGCAAGAAACGTTCTAGGCATTCCGCTAATTGTTACCCGATTTCCCAATGGATGAGAAAAAGTGATCTATCCTAATGCTTGTTACCCTTCTCCTAAATTGTGGTACACGGAAAAACCAAAATAATAAAAGGCTGATTTTGCAATGCAAACCAGCCTTTTCTTGGAACTCTATTATTATGTTGTCAAATCATTCCAAATATAGAAGTAGTATGTTAAGCCGATATTATGAATAAATTATCTATTCTATGTCTGGCAAAAAGAGATCACAGAAAACTGCCTTAATACGCATAATACAATAATACCTAGACATCGTAAGTAGTAAAGGTAGAAAAGAGTGTCACTACGGATAAATGCGCTGCGATCGACTTTAGCCGACAGTTAGATCAGTCCACGTAAATAGGCCTCTTTAATGAGGCCCGCCATTGTTTTTACATTGAGTTTCTGATTAAGACTATGGCGATGTGATTCAACGGTTCGGATGCTTAAAAAAAGTTTATCGGCGATCTCCTGGTTAGAATACTCATTCGCTATCAAAGCGAGAATTTCTTGCTCTCGGCTTGTCAGTTTTACCGCTACGGTTGTTCGCTTGCCTGAGATTGTTTGATTTACAACAGCTATTTCAACCTGTTTGTCAATAAATTGTTGGCCCTGAGATACCATTTTGATAGCTGTGATCAGCGTGTTTTTGTCGGTCCCCTTTAATAGATATCCTTGCGCACCATTACGCATCATTTTCTTTATATAAACGACTTCATCGTGGTTGGTAAGTGCTATAATTCGGATACTTGGAAATTGCTTTTGCAGCAACGTGCATAAATCAAGTCCGTTAACATCGGGCAGTTCAATATCTAATAAGAGTACATGTGGTACTTGCTGCGTTAAGGCTTCCATTAATTCTTGAGCCGTTCCGGCCGTAAAAATTAGTTGACAGTCTTTCTGTTCGCTTAACATATGAGCCAAGCCACTGATGATAAGGGCATGATCATCCACAATTCCAACGTTAATCATCTTATAGTATTTTCTTGTAGGCAAAATAACAAAAAAAGCGGAGTATATAGGTTTAGCGCGGCCACCTTCGTTTAAACAACGACTAGCGTATTGTTGATGTTAGTCGTTGTATTGGCGAATGTACCTTAGTATTTAAACCTTCTTAGCAACATAGGTGGTTCGTATAGTATGCTTTCCCTTGCTCGATTGGTGAGTGGAAACAAAGGTGATTTTATTGGGAGTAATAGTTTCAAGTTTGCCCTCAATGGGTTTGCTGCCGTCATATCGCTCCATAATCAGTGTTTTCGTGGACGGGTTATAAGCCCAGGTCCCGGTTTCTTCGACCTTGCCTTCGTCTTCTTCGCAGGAGGTAGCGCCTCTGTGGGTGATGATAAATCCATCTGCACGAAATAGATCCGCATCATCGCGCTCGCAAGGCCTTATTAAGATCATTAAGTCTGTATCCAACTTGCCATCAGCATTCAGGTCGATGGCTGGCTGAATGCTTGCGGCCTGCATGGTCCAGTGCTGATTACCAAAGGGTGATTCCTCGACTATTGTTGTTGTGGCTGCCGGTCTACCAGCCGCTGAACATACCATGATGGCCGCCGCCAATGATATTGATCGTAAAGTGTTTTTATGGTTCATTTCTGTTCTTTTTTCTTCCACAAAATTAATGGTAATGGTAGCTTGAATTTTCGGGTGCATTACCGATTAACGGATTTAAGTAGTACTACTGAATTCTTCTTCTCCGCAATAGTGCGCTAAAATTCACCAACTCCTTGTACTAGTTTTGGGCAACGACATATAGGCTGTCGAAAGGTTATTCCCTTTAGTTTTTGCATAGAAATAATATTAAATATGAATAAAACGATTTTAATCGCTGACGGAGAGTCTCGTTACCGGGAATTGATCCGTCAACACATCAACAGTCGTCCAGGATTCCGCGTGGTAGGAGAATGTCGCAATCGATGTGAAACTATACGATATGTAAATGCCTTGGAACCTGACGTGCTCTTCTTGGATATTCAGTTGAGTGAGGCTAACGATACTGATTTTTTGCAAACTACGTCTCATCTGCCAAAGGTAATTTACACAGCGGCTATCGATAGTGGAGTCAGTCAGCTAGCAAATAGGAGAGATTCGACGTTTCTTTTAAAACCTTATAATGACAAACAACTCGATACGGCCTTGCAGATCGTTAGCACGGTACCTGCTTTTGAAGGCCTAACACACCAAGCGGTGCTTTGGGCTGATCGTCCGAAAAGCATTTTGGCTGAAGAAGGGGGAAGATTGAAAAGAGTTTCCTTACGTGATGTCTGCTATTTAAAAGCAGCTGGCGATTACACCGTGATTCATTGCGCGATGAAACAATATTTAAGCTCTTCTGGTATTGGTGCGATTGAAAAAAGGTTGGATCCGTCGTTGTTTATCCGCGTACATCGTTCATTTATAATTAATATTGAACACCTTGATGCTTGCTATCGGGATATTGGTAGATGGTATTTAACAATGGAAGACGGCCGGCAGATAAACGTGGGCAAACATTATCAGGAAAATATGAAACAACTTATTTTATAATAACCATGGAATATTTTGTGGATAACGAAGACTACTATGGCTATTGTTTGGGAGCCAATCATCAAGGCTCCCAATAATATTCTATTTTAGCACAATTGTCACATTGTGAGGTCACTTGAGGAAGGAAATCGAGGTGGTAGGTCTCTTGAAATTCCTGCTCGGAGTTCCACGTTCTGAACTTCAACGATTTTCCCTGATAGCGGGCTGTTAATTGGTACTTGCCAATAGGAACATCTAAAATGCGATGGTTATCTTTACTTATGCGATGAAGGATTTTACCTTCACTTCCGTCAATGAGCGGCGTGAGTGGTGTAAATATGAAATCGATCTCCTTTACATTGATGTAGACTCCTGGGAAGCTGTCAATTGTTACTAATCCTCCATAATAACCAGATAGTGGCTGTGGCATGTCGCCCGATAATTTCCAAACAAAATTACGAACGGCTCCTTCATTCCCGAAACCACCTGCGTTTTCAGGATGGAGATAAAAAGTAAAATTTTTACCATTATATTTAGCTGTGTGTTGTGCAAACGCGTACCAAGATCCGGCTGGTACTTTTATTTTGTATTTTCCCTCGTCATCGGTAATTGTACTGAGATCCGAATTAAAAAAGATACTGTGATCAATTAGCACGCGAACGCCTTCCATCGGAATACCCCTATCATTTTTTATAGTTCCACTAACATAACCCGTTTCAGGTGCCTTCGAGTCACTATCGTCTAATGACCCTAAATTATTTTCTTTCGTACATCCAATTGCTAGGCTCAGTATAACAGTTAGCAGTAAAAGGGCGGCGCAAAGCTTGCGGTAATTCAGTTTATATTTCATGGTGATTTAAATTAAAAATTCATCAGTTTCAGTTGCGTTTTAGTTTAAAGGAAATTTCCAGTTCTCTGGCATCGCTAAACCCACAAATCTGTGCTCTGTAATACGCGGTCCCCTTAAATGTCCCTTCAATGAAGCCCTCTACAGAGGTGATGTTGGTTGTACCGCTATATTGAAAACCGGGACATTTGTCATACCCATTTACATAACTGTTCAGGCCTCCTGCGTTTCGTGGAAGTGTGAGTGCAATAAAGGATTTTCCCTTTTCCATACCGCCAACGTACGATCCGAGCGCCGTACCAAAGCATTGCAGGTTTATCACGAGCGATTGCGCTTGATTTGTGCCTCTGATGACGATCTGATTCTCTTGAACGGCGGCTATCGCTAAATGAGACATGTCATAGCTTACCCCATTCATTTTAAGAGAAAAAAAATTGTTAGGTTCTAAACGGATTTTGGTGATAAGAATGAGTTTCTCCATCTTTCGCCGGCCGTTGGGTGCGAGTGGGTCGCTGATATAGCCGTTTTTGCTTTCGATTTCTACTTGAATCTCCACATCGGTGGTTTTTGTGACTGTAGCAGGAGCGGTATATAAAGCATTTCCCATCAAGCCGTGCGAATTTTTTTCTGCTTTCAGGCTGCCGGGGCCGGAGATGATTTTCCAGTTTTTCACGCTCATGCTCTTCGAATACCCAATGGGATCGAAAGCCGCAAGAGGGACGCTGTCAATGCTGTTTACTGGCATAAGTGATCCTAGAACCATTTCCAGTAACTGCAGGTTAACCGCTTGATTGGCCCCGATCTGCTCTTTATCCTTTCGTAAGGAAATGAAATCGAACCAGACCCAATCGCTAAAATGGGTGGTCTCTACGGTAAGCTGTCGGCGTTCTTTATCAAGTACCGTAGGGACTCCGCACCATACACCATCACTTCGTTGGTAGGCCACCATACGCGTATCCGGATTTGATATATCTGCCGTATCATAAGGAAAGGCAATGCGAACAGCTTGTTTGAAATGGACGCCTTCGGGCAATAATCGGAAACCCGTATGTATGGATTCATCGTCTAATGTATTCCGTATAGGTTGAATCTGAAATAAAGTTGACTTGTCGACTGCGCCTGCGGGAACATGCACGGTGATTATATCGTTGAGCGACAAAACACCGCCTTCTGGACCTATTGATTTGGATACCCCTATAGCTAACACTTCACCCTTTGGTTTTGCAGTCGGCTGCCCGAAAACGGATTGTACTTCTTCATCTACAGGTAGTTTATCTTTCCTACAAGATGAAATTGAAACGATGCCTATTAATAATAGGACTACATGGAAAAGTTGATTGCGATTCATGTTTTTTTGAGCAAGTATAGCCATCCACTCAGCTCGTTAATGGAGTTTTTCGACGAATGGCTGTTATAAGCGATGAAGATGCGTATAAAAGGATGTGTGGATTTTGATTGTTTAGTCGACGTTATTAGGCGCTTATCCATTTATGCTGCAGTTGGTCGAAAATAATAACCTAAACTCTTAAACGCCTGTAAATTTGATAGCTATAAATTAAATAACATGAATGCATTTGGAATAATAAGGCTAAGTTTGGGGATGAGTATTTACCTCGTAGGTCTTGGCGTAGGATCAAGCGCGCAAGCTCAGTCCCTTTTTAAAAAAATCAAAAACAGAGTGGAACAAACGGCCACAGAAAAAGTACGGAACAAAGCCGATAAGGTGGTAGGAGAGGGTGTCGATAAAGCAATTGATGGCACTAGCGTGAAAGGAAACACGAAAGTTCTTGCTGAAAAACCGGAAGCATCTTTGACACAGGTTACGCCTGACAGCACCACGTTTATCAAGGCTTTTGCAAAATATGATTTTGTGCCAGGAGATTCGATTATTTATGCAGCTGATTTTGCGGACGATGTGAATGGTGAACTGCCCTCAGGCTGGAACAGCAACGCGGGTTCAGTGCTTGTAAAGCTCAATCAAATTCCGGGTAATTGGTTGCGACTAGCCCAGCGCAGCGTATGCCTCAGTAGTAATGATCAGCTACTCGGACCCGATTTTACGGTAGAATTTGATTTGCTTATGCAATTTGATTTAAAAGGTTGGTTGCCGCCATCTTTCCGGTTTGGCCTATTGGCCTCGGGTAATGTTTCTTCTACAGACAATACGTTGTTGAATGATCCGAAAGGTGTTAAATCTTTCTATACTGAACTGGCACCGCTTGCTGATTGCGCCAATATCGCCTTGGAAAGCTATCAGGCTTATACTCGCTACTTTCATAGTATGCCGAAAAAACATACTGAGCTAGCTCAATGGTACGGGAAGCCGGTACATATAGCGATCCAGGGCCAAAAGGAACGCTTGCGTATCTGGCTTAATGGCGAGAAGCTGTACGATGTACCAAAAGGAATACCCGGCGAAAATGAATTTAATCAAGTGTTCTTCAGCCTGTCGAGCAGTCCTTATAAGGATGAACAGGTTGGTGTATATATAAGCAATGTTAAAATTGCAAAAGGTATGCCGGATGGTCGGACTAAGTTACAGAAAGAAGGAAAATTTAGCACTACCGGCATTCTTTTTAGCACGGGGCAAGCAACTATTCTTCCGGAGTCTGAAGGTGTTTTGAAATTTATTGCCTCTATATTGGCCGAAGATCAGGCTGCCAAAATACAGGTGATAGGACATACGGATGCGGTAGGGGATGATAAAAGCAACCAGATCCTTAGTGAGCGCAGGGCGGAAGCGGTAAAGCGGGCATTAACAACGCGATATGGTATCGCAGAAATCAGCTTGCAAACGAGTGGAAAAGGTGAATCAGAGCCTGTTGCTGACAATCAAACGGTCAAGGGAAGGACACGTAATCGGAGGGTCGAATTTATCCGTATTCAATAAAGGGTGCGTGTAATACGAAATTAACCTAATCGATTTTTTGGATCGTAGCCTAGCAGTTTATTCGGCTAAGCTACGATCTTCAACCTGCTCTTCACTCAGTTGGAATATCATTTGAATAATACGCAATCGCTGCTGCAAACTCATATCGTTGGCTTTAATTCTTAGCGCACGTTTTTGTCTAACCTGGCCCAGCAATCCGAACATTTCTGCATAGTTGTTTTTTGAAGATTTCTTTCTCATTTTTTTGCATTAATAAATAGCTCATGCCTTACTAAAGTTTGGCAGAGGTTAAATCATTTTTAATTGTTTTAGCATCTGCTCTACTACCAATATTAAGCGAAGATTTTCGGTAAGGTGCCCGTGCTGAATTTCAATATTTATATAAGGGATGCGACGTTGCTGCGCATAGACCGAAAGCGAACCGTCTATTGCCTGGGTACTTTGTAGCACCACGTTTATTCCCATCCGCCGCAGATAAGTATAGTAGCTAGCTTCGGTGACGAATATCAGATCGTCAGCGTCCATAAGTGGGTTGACATAAACGCTATCCGCTACAGTTTTAAGCTTTCCGCTTAGGTAAGAGTTAATATTGAAATTGCCCTCGGTGTTATTATGCAAAGTAATAAAACAGTTTGTGTGGAGGTTTTTGTAGCGTTGGAGTAAAGAATCAGCTAAGGACCGTACTGGTTGTATTTCTTTGGCAGTAGGGGCCTGTTTGCTATAAAACCGCATGCTTTTATATAATCCCGTTGATTCAAACATTTGATTCGGATCAAAAGCGTAATTGCCCTTTTTGTTCCTAAACGTAATATTGCGTACCTCGCCATAACAGAGTTCGGTAATTGAGCCGCCAATTAAACTGCAATAGATCTCTGCCGCTTCTTTTCCGGTGTTCTCGTCATCGTGTAATATCAAGAAATTTAATTTTGGTTTACCATATATACGTTGCTGGATTTTAATCGTTTTTCCCGGTAATTCATAAAGGCAATGACTGTTTGATATAATTGCGACGGAGCCGAAGAATAGTAATTTGAGCATAGCCGGGGAAAAGAGGGGTATGGTATAATACCATATTTTACTGATTAAAGTATCCATTTAAATTAAGTTGAGTTGGTTTTCCCCCGTAAGGGCTTAACAAATATGACCCTTTAAACAAGCTCTTTTTATAGGATTCGATGAAGTATCAAAAAATGGCGATAAGCGTTAAATTGATGCCATGAACGAATAGAGTATTTAGCAGATACATACGCCTTTATCATAATAATTTTCTAAATTAGTTTTGAAATTTAATCACCTAAATGGAAACCAAAAATGAAACTGTATCAGGTAATCGGGCGGTTATTCCTTTGTTGCCTACCTATAAAAGAATCTGTACGTTAAAGCGCTTTTTTTTGCTATTTGTATTAAGTATCATGATGGCCAAGGCGCTAGGACAAATCAGCCAAGCTGATACGAGCCGCGTATATATGCTGGTTAATCTGGCGAAAGAGAAACAGCAGCAGGGATCAGCGGATTCCGCCGAATTCTATTTTAAAGAGGCAGGTAAACTGGCTCAGCGTCTGGTATTTGATAAAGGAATGCTGCAGTATGCTGGTCATTATTGTGTCTTTTTGTACCAGGAGGTTCGATATAATGAAGCCTTAGCTATGGCTAAAAAGCAATTAGCAATCAGCCTTAAACTTAAGGATTTACCACGGGCTGCTGCGGCGTATAATAACATGGCTTTGCAATATCAGGCTTTGGGGGAAATGCAACGAGCCTCTGAAATGTTGATGAGTGCCCTGAATATTTTATCGGACATCGATCGTCCTACGCGACAGGATAGCTCGTTTTTACGAAAATACTATAACAACCTCAGTTCATTGCTACTTGATATGAACGATTTAGCGAAGGGCTTGCGCTATGCCATAAAATCGTATCAAATCGCTGAAGAATTACAGGATTCGGCCGGCATTGGGAGTAGTTTAGTCAATATGCTGGTTGCGGAGGCTATGAGTGGTAAGCTGGCTGATGCTGAAAAACACTGCCTAGAGCTATTGGCGCTTGGTCGGTCTTTAACTGATCCGCCTATGCAACTAAGGGCGCTTATTAATCTCGCTGACATTTATTGTCGACAAAAAAGGTATGAAGTGGCACTTTTAACCTACGATAAGGCGCAAGCTCTACTTGCAAAAGCGCCGCCAGGCAATGAGGTGTACATACTTGCCGGACTGTCGACAGTTTATAAAAACATGAAGCGATATGGAGAGGCGGATACTTATTTTAGCAAGGCGTTGGCCCTTGCCGAAAATGAGCTTGCTAAGCCGCAGCAAATGGAACTGCTACTTTCCGGAGCGGAGATTAAAGAAGCCACCGGATCATATCGAGAGGCACTTGACCTACGTAAACAGTATGAGCAACTCAGTGATTCGCTGCTTAATAGCGAAACACATCATACTATTCAGGAGTTGGAAGTGAAGTACCAAGCGTCGGAGAAACAAAAAGCTTTGGTAGAAAGAGACCTCAAGATCAGCAAGCAGCAACGTGAACTCGAACGCAAAAATAAGTGGATAATCCTTTCTATATTGGCAATGGTGATACTCGGCGTCTTCTTTATTTTTAGCAGATTTATCAACAAATTGAAACGGAAGGCAGAAGCGTCACGGCAAGAAAGTCGTTTGTTGGAAGCGAAGTTGAGAGGCGAAGAGGAAGAACGCGCTCGGACTGCACGTGAATTGCATGATGGGGTAGCAAGCATACTCTCAGCAGCAAAACTTCACTTAGGTATGGAGCTCGTCAATGAGCCGAAGACCGAAGGGAATGATGTCAATCGCCTGCTCGAATCGGCTCTAAAGGAGATCAGGAATATTTCTCATAACCTTGCACCGGAGGCTGTACTTGAGGAAGGCTTTGCCTATGCTATAGAAGAGTTCTGCCGTCGGGTTCGAAGCTCCTCACTTGAACTGAATTGCTATGTTATTGGTACATTGCCAAAATTCAAAAAAGACGACGAACTTTTATTGTATCGCATGATACAAGAAGCCGTTGCCAATATGGTAAAACATTCGGAGGCCACGGAAGGGATTGTACAGTTGGTAGCCACAGAAAATAGACTAGCAATTACTATAGAAGATAATGGTGTGGGATTTGATGTCGAGGGATCGAAGTCAAAGGGGCTCGGCCTGAAAAACCTGCTCTCCCGTACACAACTTTTAAAGGGTGTATGCGAAATTCAATCAACGCCGAATAAAGGCACCTCGATTTACATTGAAGTAAGTGCTACTGAAGTTGCGGAATCAAAAAAAATGCGAGGGCGAAAGGAAGTGATTGCTTAGGCCTGCAATGTTCAACAGATGTTGGTCTTATTTGAAGGCAAAGGCCGAATGGTTATCCGGCCTTTATTAAAATGAGATAGTTTAACTTACTGTGTACGACCCGGATAGTTTTCCAGTCCTTTTTCAATGCAACTTATGGCGCTGGCCAAGTCTTCCAGGCATAAAACATAAGCAAGCCTAACTTGCTGTTCACCTAAACGGGTATCTGAATAGAATCCGGTTGCCGGTGCCATCATAACCGTCTGGTTATTATAGTCAAATTCTTCCAGCATCCATTGGCAGAACTTATCCGCATTATCGATTGGTAGTTTCGCAACTACATAAAATGCACCACCCGGAGTAGGGCAGTAGACACCTGGGATTTTATTCAGTCCTTCTACCAGTAAATCTCGTCTTTTTGTATATTCACTGATTACATTATCAAAGTAACTTTGTGGCGTGTCAATAGCAGCTTCGCCTGCTATCTGGGCAACTGCGGGAGGGCTTAATCTTGCCTGTGCAAATTTTAAACCGGCTTCCAGTATCTCTCGGTTTTTGGTGATTAAACAGCCTAGTCGAGCACCACATGCGCTATATCTCTTGGATACGGTATCAAAAACGACGACATGATTTTCCAATCCTTCCATATGCATCGGAGAAATGAAAGTATTACCATCGTAACAGAATTCTCGGTAAGCCTCATCAGAAAAAAGGTAAAGATCGTGTTTAAGGCAGAGTCCTTTCAGTGCCTCCATCTCTTCCTGCGAATAGAGGTATCCCGTAGGATTGTTGGGGTTGCAAATGATAACGCCTTTCGTCTTCGGACCAATCAACTTTTCAAATTCGGCAATATTGGGTAAAGCAAAGCCATTATCTATACTGGAAGGAATTGGCTTTACTTCCACACCGGCCATGCATGCGAAGCCGTTATAATTGGCGTAAAAAGGCTCCGGTATAATCACTTCATCTCCGGGATCGAAACAAGATTCCATGGCAATTGTAATTGCCTCCGATCCGCCGGTGGTTACGAGAATGTTATCTGCTGAGATATTATAACCAATGTTATTATAATAAGTGCTTAACTTTTCGCGATAGCTGGCATTTCCTTGTGAGGGAGTATAGGCCCACACCTTGAAGTTAATGTTTTTAACGGCATTGAGCATGGTTTCCGGCGTTTCAATGTCAGGTTGTCCGATATTGAGATGGAAAACTTTTTTGCCCATTTTTTTTGCTTCGTCGGCATAGGGTGTCAATTTTCTAATAGGGGAAGCGGGCATGCGCTTACCCTTGTTGGATATTGTTGGCATAATATATTGTTGGCAATTTTGATACAAACTTACTAAAGTAAATCAACAAAAAAAGCCGCTTAGTTTATGAAGCGGCTTCCTGTTGTTCTTATTAAATGCTTTATTTTACTACTTCTCCTTTTATATAAAGGGACTTTAGCGGCGTCTTTGCATTTGAACGGATGGTTACCGACTTGCTGAAAGGTGCCGCCTGGGCTGCGTTGAAGGTTACACTGATGGATCCCGCTTCACCCGGCTTTATCGGCGCATTTGTGTACTTAGGAACGGTACAACCACAAGAAGACTCGACTTTGGTAATAATCAAAGGTTCAGTTCCTACATTCGTAAACTTAAATTCATACGAAACGGGTTTACCTTGGGGAATCTTGCCAAAATCATAAGTCTCTTTTTCGAACTTAAACTCCGCATTGCCATCTACTTTCCAAGCCGTGAAGGCTGTGAAAGCCACTAAAAGCGTAAAAATGGTTAATAGTTTTTTCATTTGCATACATTTTTTAGCGATGAAGTAATCTGCCGTTATCTGAGACAGTCTCATCTTTTTGTTTTTGTATAAGAATCTATTTCCTATGCTTTACAGCACCTTTGCCGGTGCTGTCCAAAAGCAAGCAAACTTCAATTCTTCGCATAAATTTATAACAAAAATATGATAAAAGGCAATTATAATGCCAATAAAGTAAGTAATATATTTGTTTCTATTTGATAGTGAAGCGCTTCATTTTATGGTGCCAACTAGTGCGAAACAATTCCGTTTTTTTATAGTCGACTAATAATGTTACTTTTACGGAAGAATGAACCAATTTAATTTATGATATAATGCTTTATGTGCACAGCTGAAATTTTGTTTGTTCTTTATGTGAAATTTTAAAATAGCTTTGGGGTTTGTAGGCATAACGCAGAATTTTATATAATTTTTATTACTTTTGAATTTTAAGCATGATTTCTTGATATGTCAGATACTCACTTGAAATATACGGATCCGATTGATACCTCGAAACTTAGCTTTGAAGATTTTAAAGCTACAGTATTGAATGATTATCGCATTATATGCGAGAGTAGGGAAGCTAGCTTGTTAGGACGGAAAGAGGTATTAACGGGAAAAGCCAAGTTCGGCATTTTCGGTGATGGCAAGGAGGTGGCACAGATTGCAATGGCAAAGGTCTTTAAAGAGGGAGATTGGCGTTCGGGTTATTATCGAGATCAGACTTTTGCTTTTGCTACCGGTATATCAAATGTGTATGAATTTTTTTCTCAGATGTATGCACATCCGGATATTGAGGCGGAGCCTGCATCAGGAGGTCGCATGATGAATGGCCATTTTGCTACACGCGAGCTAAATGCCGATGGAAGTTGGGTCAATCAAACGCAACTTAAAAACTCTTCGGCAGATGTTTCTACCACCGGCGGACAAATCCCGCGATTGCTTGGCTTAGCGCAGGCGTCGAAAGTATATCGAGAAAACAAGGAGCTTGCTTATTTAACGCATTTTTCAAACAATGGGAACGAGGTGGCTTTTGGCACGATCGGTAATGCTTCCACTTCGGAGGGGGTTTTCTTCGAAGCATTCAACGCTGCCGGCGTGTTACAGATTCCCTTAGCTATTTCTGTTTGGGATGATGGTTACGGCATTTCGGTCCCCAATAAGTACCAAACGACGAAAGAAGACATTTCGGAAGTATTGCGAGGTTTTCAACGAGATGAAAAGGGGGAAGGGTATGAGATATTCAAAGTGCGCGGGTGGGATTATCCAGGCCTTTGTGAAACTTACGAACGTGCTATTCGTATGTGTAGGGAGGAACATGTTCCGGTATTTATCCATGTGATAGAGATGACACAACCACAAGGGCATTCCACTTCCGGATCTCACGAGCGATATAAATCAAAAGACCGGCTCGACTGGGAAGCTGAATATGACTGCCTGGTGCAGATGAGAAAATGGATGCTCGAATCGGCCATCGCAACGGAAGACGAACTGGTCATAATTGAGCAGCAGGCGAAAGAATTTGTGAAGGAAGAGCAAGTGAGAGCTTGGAAAGATTATATAGGCGCTTTTGCCGAAGAAAAAGCAAAGGCTATTGAATTGCTGAATGCGATTGAGCATAAGTCGGCAAAAATTTTAGCTAATCGACTAAATGCAATCAAAGAACCGAATTTAAAGCAAATTTACGGTACCATTAGAAAGGCTTTAAGAGAATTGAGGGGGCAAGAAAGCCAAGGAAAGGATGCTTTAATCCGATGGTATAGAAAGCAACAAAATGTCAATTACGAACGTTATAATTCAAAGCTATTTACTGATACGCCGGAGGCGCCGGATAAGGTAGAGATGGTACCGGTGGCTTACGATGAAGATGCAAGAATGGTAGACGGGCGCGAGGTGCTTAACGCTTGCTTCGCTGCCAATTTTAGTCGTGAACCGCGTTTATTGGCTTTCGGTGAAGATGTAGGAGCTATCGGCGATGTAAATCAGGGTTTCGCAGGCTTGCAAGCTAAATTTGGCGAACATCGTATTTTTGATACCGGTATTCGGGAAACGGCTATCATCGGACAAGGCTTGGGTATGGCACTAAGAGGGCTGAAGCCAATTGCTGAAATTCAGTATGTAGATTATCTACTATATGGACTCACGGTAATGAGTGACGATTTGGCGTCTTTAAGTTATCGTACCAAGGGTGGGCAAAAGGCACCTTTAATTATTCGTACCAGGGGACATCGCTTGGAAGGAATATGGCATTCAGGTTCGCCTATGTCGATGATCTTAGGCTGCTTGAGAGGACTTCATGTATGTGTACCACGTAATATGACGCAAGCTGCCGGTATGTACAATACCTTGTTGCGGTCGGACGAACCGGCACTGATGATTGAGAGTCTGAATGGTTATCGCTTGAAAGAACGAATGCCTGCCAATGTGGGCGATTTCACGGTTCCTTTAGGAATCGCTGAGGTGGTGAGAGTGGGTAGCGATATTACGGTTGTTTCTTATGGATCTACACTTCGCTTGGTACAGGAGGCTGCGGGTGAACTAAGTGAAATGGGAATTTCGGTTGAAATTGTAGATGCACAAACCTTACAGCCTTTTGATAAACTACATACTTGTGGGCAATCGCTCTCAAAAACCAGCAAACTGTTGGTAGTAGATGAAGACGTTCCTGGCGGAGCTTCTGCCTTTATATTGCAACAAGTTTTGGAAGAGCAAAACGGATATTTCCATCTCGATTGTAAACCTCGTACTCTATCCGCTAAAGCACATCGGCCACCTTATGGTTCGGATGGGGATTACTTTACGAAACCATCTGTAGATGATATCATCGAGATGATTTACTCGATGATGCATGAATCCAATCCTGATAAATTTCCGGAAATTATCTAAAAAAGAAGTTAAAAGTCGTCATTTCGATTAGGCAGTGCGAAGCTGGAAATTTTCTAGTTTATATTCATCGCACTGGTCTCAACTGAAATGACGACGATAGATAGAGATCGTTACGCACGACCTAAATTCAAATTGCGTAAATAGTGATCAACAATTACTAAGGCAGCCATCGCTTCTACAATCGCTACCGCCCTGGGAACAACACAGGGGTCGTGCCGACCTTTTCCTGAAATCTCTGTTTCTTCTCCTTGCTGGTTAATCGTAGATTGTGAACGCATAATCGTTGCGACAGGTTTAAACGCGACCCTGAAATTGATGTCCATACCATTTGAGATACCGCCTTGAATACCACCTGAAAAGTTCGTTAAGGTTTTAAGCGAAGTCGCCTGCTTAATAGGATTAACGAAAATATCGTTATGTTCTGAACCGCGCATGCTTGCACCGCTAAAGCCTGATCCGTATTCGAAACCATGAACCGCATTGATACTTAACATAGCTTTGCCTAAATCGGCATGCAATTTGTCAAATACCGGCTCACCTAAACCGACCGGAACTCCCTTTATAACCGCACTCACCACGCCACCAACGGTATCTCCCTCTTTTCTGACGGAATCAATAAAAGTAATCATTTGGTTGGCCGTAGCAGGATCGGCACATCGAACAATGTTTGCTTCCCGAATAGCCACTAATTGATTTACATCCAGATCTCCCAAATTAGGGGCTTCTATATTTCCAACGGCTGACACGTGGGCAAAAATGCTTATACCAAGTTCTTTAAGAAAAAGTTTGGCCACAGCCCCTGCTGCTACTCTTGCCGCAGTTTCTCTAGCCGAAGAACGTCCACCTCCTCGATAATCACGTATGCCGTACTTCGTTTGATAAGTATAATCGGCATGAGAAGGACGATACTTATCCTGAATATGAGAATAATCCTTCGAGCGTTGGTCTTCGTTTGGAATGAGCATTGCCAACGGAGTGCCGGTAGTTTTTCCTTCGAAAATGCCGGAAAGAATTTTAACGGTGTCGCTTTCCTTTCGTTGGGTGGTGATTTTTGACTGACCAGGTTTGCGTTTATCGAGCTCAGCCTGTATAAAATCAAGGTCGACACTTATATTTGGAGGACAGCCATCAATGATTACACCAATAGCATCTCCATGAGATTCTCCAAAAGTAGTAATACGAAAGCTCTGTCCGAATGAATTTCCTGCCATAGGTAATAATTTTTGTTAAAGTAATTGTATGTTCTCGAAGGACGCTTGCTTAATCTAATATAAAACCTACGCTTGCCAAATGCTCCCAGAAAGCGGGGTATGATTTCCCCACTACCGCAGGATCTTCGATTACAATCTCGTCAAAAGCAAGAGCCAACGGAGCAAAGGCCATTGCCATACGATGGTCTTCGTAGGTTTTTATTACGGTGCTTTTTGGCATCGCTTTGTTTGATGTCCTCAAGTGATAAATTTGATTGTCTTCAAGCAATTGCACTCCAAATTTAGCTAATTCATTTTGAAGCGCTAAAATACGGTCTGTCTCTTTGATCTTAAGGGTTTCTAAACCGGTAAAGCTTGCATCGTATCCCAGAGCTGCACAACAAGCAATAATGGTTTGTGCTAAATCAGGGCATTCTTTTAAATCAAAAAACCGTTTGCTGTCCGATGTAGTCGTTTTCTCAATTTTAACACCTTTATTTTCAAAGGTGGAACGAACACCAAAGTTTGCCATAATTCCAGCAATTGCACGATCGCCTTGTAGACTGCGATCTTTAAGTCCGGGTAAAAATAAGCAACTACCCAGTGGCGCAAGTGCTACTAAGGCATACCAGTAAGATGCGGCACTCCAATCAGGCTCTACGTGTAGGATCGAATCTTGTACGGGTTGCTTGCGGATTGTAATGCTATTTTCATTCCACTCATGAGTAATTCCTGTTTCTCTTAACATATCCAAGGTCATATCGACGTAGGGTTTGGATGTTAAGGTGCCTAGGATATTTAGACGAAGCCCCTTAGGAAGAAACGAAGCAACAAGTAATAAAGCGGATAGGTATTGACTGCTGACATCACCTTTTATAAAGACTTCTTCCTGCTGTTGCGTGAAATTACCATGTATTTGCAAAGGAGGGAAGCCTGGTTGTTCAATGTAATTTATATGCGCGCCAATGGTTTGAAGCGCATCAACTAAGATACCTATGGGACGTTGTTTCATCCGTTCAGACCCCGTTAATACGAAGGAGCCCGGAATGGTTGAAAGGTAGGCGGTAAGGAAACGCATAGCCGTTCCCGCAGGTCCGACATCAATTGTTCGGTTTTCCTGCGGTGTATGCAGCGAGTCCAAAACAGCTTTCAGGGTTACAGTATCATCTGCATTGGATAGATTCTCGATGCGAACTTTTCCTTTGCTGAGCGCGCTTAAAATAAGCGCGCGATTACTTTCACTTTTAGATCCGGTTAATTGAACGGTGCCTTGTATGGCCCCGTTCGGATACGATACGCTGAGTGTTTTCGTGTTCATTAGGCCTCCACTGCTGGTTTGGCGTTCATGATTTGATTCTGTTTGCGAATAGATTCACCGTGAATCAATTCTAATAATTTAACAGTAAAGTCTTCCTCCAGGTTTAAGGCCTTTGCAAATTTGCTGCGTTTCTCGATGATTTCCTCCCAGCGATTTACCTGTAAAATCGTTACTTTATTGTCTCTTTTGTATTCACCGATTTTTTCAACGATTTTCATTCTATCTGCAACTTTTTTGATGATCTGATCATCAATAGCATCAATCTCTTTCCGCAGGGCAGCAAGTTTATCTTCGAATACGGGGTCATTTGATTCTGCTTTTCGAAGGGAAAGGTTGTTAATGAGGTCTGCTAATGCTGCTGGAGTTACTTGTTGCTTTGCGTCTGTCCAAGCTACCGATGGGTCGATGTGCGACTCAATGATAAAGCCTTGCATGTCCAAATCCACTGCTTTTTGCGCTACGTAAGGTATTAATTCTCTTGTGCCGCAAATATGGCTAGGATCATTGATGATAGGAAGTTCGGGGGCTACCGTTTTTAACTGAATAGCTAGATCCCACATAGGCTCGTTACGGAAAGCTGTTTTTTCATAAGAAGAAAAACCACGATGTATTGCGCCCAATTTCTTGATTCCGGCGCGATTGATACGCTCTAAAGCACCAATCCACAACGACAGGTCGGGATTAACCGGGTTTTTTACTAAGACTGGAACATCGACGCCCTGTAGGGCATCAGCAATTTCCTGAACGGTAAAAGGATTGGCAGTTGAGCGGGCACCTACCCATAGTATATCCACACCGGCAGCTAACGCCTCCTCTACATGTTTGGCGGTAGCCACTTCTGTTGCGGTCAATAAGCCGGTCTCTTCTTTAGCTCGTTTTAACCATTCCAGGCCGATGCTTCCAATGCCTTCAAATTCGCCCGGACGAGTACGGGGTTTCCAGATGCCTGCGCGTAACACAGAGATCTTGCCGGTGGCAGCCAGCAAATGAGCCGTAGCAACTACTTGTTCTTCTGTTTCGGCACTGCAGGGTCCCGCAATTACTAAGGGTTCTTTGCCGGTAGCTAACCATGAGCTTAAGGGCAAGATGTCTAAATTTAGCTTCATTGTTCTATTGTATTATATTTTGTATTGCTGTTAATAATTCCTAGTTTATTATACCTTATCGTTTTTTATATACTCGCCTAAAATGTTAAAATTAATGGTATGTTTGAGCGTTTTCCGAATCGCTGCATCGTAGTTGTTTTGTTTTTTCCACTCAATGTCCACATAAAAATCATATTCATTGCGCTTTCCCAATACGGGCATCGATTGGATTTTACTCATGTTTATTTGCTCTTCAGCAAAAAAAGTGAGTACACGAGCTAAGGATCCGATGCTATTGTCTGTTTGAAAGAGCAGCGTTGCTTTGTTGGCTTTGGGATTTTCTGTTTTTTCTTTGGAGAGAATCAGGAAGCGCGTATAGTTCTTTTTGTTTGTTTCAATCCTCCGATCAATGATTTCCAAACCATATAATTTTGCCGCTAACTGATTCGCTACAGCTGCCGTGTCAGTTAATTTATTTTCGGCGATTTTTTTTGCGCAGGAGGCCGTATCGGTACCTTCCGTTATTTTAAATTGAGGGTGTTCCTCCAAGTAATCAGCACACTGCCGTAAGGCAATAGGATGAGATTCTACCTTTTTGATCTGTTCTAGTTTAGTTCCTGGTAAAGCTAGCAGGTTAAGCTGAATGCTTAAATAGACCTCACCTACAATCGGGAAGTGATAATCGTGCAGTAGTGTGTAGTTAGGAAGCAAACTTCCGGCAATGGAGTTTTCGATGGCCATCACAACATAGTCTGCCTCATTCTTCTTTAAAGCCTCGCATGTATGTTTAAAAGTTTCGCACTCCACCGTCTGGATGTCTTGACCGAAATATTTGAAAGCTGCTTCTTCGTGGAAAGAAGCACGTGTTCCTTGAATAGCTACTCTTATTTTGCTCATTTTAAATCTCAAAAAAAAAGTCCCGGTGAACAACCGGGACTTTCTTATACATTTTATTTCTTTATACATGCATATTAATCCCGGCCCTTACTGCTAAAGTAAAAGTAACCAAAGAACCAATATGCAGCTGTGTATTTCATTTTTTCTTTTTGATACCGCAAATATATGTAAGAATTATTATGAAACAAGAAAAAAAATAAAAAAATGTAAATATTCTTTCCTGATGCAGTTCTCTTCAAAAGAAAATGGCTGCATCAGGCATCGTTGTTTAGGCACTTGGCGATGAAATCAAAGTGCCCTGTGTATAGTTTTCGTTGTGTTGCGATAAATCTAAACCTTGCTCTTCTTCCTCGGAAGTAACACGAAGTGGCTGAATCAAATTAACCAGCTTAAAGATGACGAAAGATACTGCAAAGCTGAAGGCTACAACGATAAGCATCGCTTTCAATTGGGTGAAAAAGAACTCTGGATTGCCATAGAAGAGGCCGTCGTTACCTATTGGATTCACCTTTTTGCTGGCAAAAACACCCGTCAACAACATGCCAACCATACCGCCTACGCCATGACAAGGGAATACATCCAACGTATCATCCAAAGCTGACTTAGATTTCCATTGAACGACAAGATTAGAAATGATGGCCGCAACCACGCCGATGAAAATGCTTTGCGGAATTGCTACGAAGCCCGCTGCGGGGGTAATGGCTACCAGGCCGACAACCGCTCCGATACAAAAACCTAGTACAGATGGTTTTTTTCCTTTAATGACATCAAAAAACATCCAGGACAGGCCTGCTGCAGCGGCGGCTGTATTCGTCGTGCCGAACGCGGATACCGCTAAATCATTTGCAGCCAGTGCCGACCCTGCGTTAAAGCCAAACCAACCGAACCAAAGCAAACCGGTGCCTATTAATACATAGGGAATGTTTGCCGGTGGTACTTCTTGGTGTTCAAGGTGCGATTTTCTGCGTTTTAGTACCAATGCTCCTGCTAGTGCAGCGCAGCCTGCAGATATATGTACCACGGTTCCACCAGCGAAATCAAGCACGCCCATCTTAGCTAAAAAGCCTTCGGGGTGCCAGCTCCAGTGTGCCAAGGGAGCATAAACAAACAGACAGAACAATACGATGAAAAGGATGTAGGATGTAAATCGGATGCGTTCGGCAACGGCACCGACTACTAATCCGGGGGTAATGATGGCGAACATTAGCTGAAAAAGTGCAAATAAGGAAAGTGGAATCGTAGGTCCACCGCCCCAAGGTTCACCGGAAATTACGTTATTAAAGAACAGAAATGTTTTTGGATCACCAATGAAACCGCCTATCGAATCACCGAAACAGAGGCTAAACCCAACAATAACCCAGATTACACTTACGATTCCGGCCGCAACTACACTTTTGATCATCGTGGAGATTACATTTTTTCGATGCACCATACCTCCATAAAAAAAAGCCAAACCGGGAGTCATCAGGAAAACCAAGGCTGCTGCCGTAATTACCCATGCAATGTCAGCTCCACTGTAAACGCCCTCACCATTAAATGCTGTGACGGGTTGAATAAAAATTGAGGCAATAGCCACCGCAATCAAGACCAGAAAGGGTGTCGATTGTTTGATTGAATTTGTTTCCATAATTGTACTTAAAGTTGATTTCTACTATTTTCTTTAGAATGCGTACACAGCTGCAATTAAAAACTGTGACGCTGTTTTTGTCGTATTTAAATTCTTTTTGAAGAATATTTCCTCCGAACCGGAGTCGAGCCGGAGTTCGGGTATGATCGTTAAAGGACCCGCTTTTACATTCCCGCTAAGAGTGATAGCCTTAATCGAAGTGCCTTCCGTTTTTACATTATCTACCGTTGTGTCCTTGTTTTTGAAATACTCGCCCCGTGCACCTAAGGCAAAGGCATCAGAAAAGGCGTACTGGGCGTACAAGGCACCGCCGTGATAACCACCTTCGTCATCGGAAATCTTATAATTTGCACCGTTCAGACCGAGTTTGAATGCGTCGGTTATTTGGTAAGAAGTGGTTAAGTCGAAGATGGTGCCGGTACCACTTACGTCAGGTGCCGAATGGCCATTAAGAAAATTGAGGTATGCATCCCAGCCTTCTACAGGCGAAACGTGAAGTTGGGCCCCCACATGTGATACGCCATTGAGATCCTGGTATTGATTCCAGTCATTGAAAAGACCAACCATTAAACTTACCTTCTCTGAAAAGGTGTACGTGCCCTTTATTCCGGCATTTTGAAAAGGGCCTGTCGAAAAAAGATAGGAAGTAGAGTAGTTAAAGTTACCCGTAGGTGAAATAATTTCATATCCTATAAAGGTTCCCATGAAACCTGCAGTCATTGAAAACTTGTCGGTAAAATCATAGCTAACATACAGGTTTTGCAAATGGAAGGAATCGCCATCTTTGCCGGGAACAATGGATTGACCTTGTCCGCGAGGGCCAAAAGAAATTTCTCCAACAAAAGAAGCTTTATTCACCTTTTTGCTGACAGCTAGGTCTAACATACCTAGTGAAATAGAATTTTGCTCATTAGCAAAGCTGGTAGGAATATTGGAATACCCATTTTCCGTTCTATACCCGGAAAAATCGTACTTATAGTACATGTCAGCCGAACCGGTTATGACTAATGGACTTGTTTCATTCTCTTGAGCATTTGCACCTAGGGCAAGGGCGCAAAACATAAATGTTGAAGAAATTTTGGTAATCGATTTCATTTTTTTCGTTTGGTTTACGGTGTTTGGATAATTTGATAACGGTTTTTTTACTGTTTAGTCTTTTTTATTTCATGCAATTGTTTTGTTATGGTTTTTAAAATTGTTGTTTAACTGGAATTTTATTCTATTTTTTTTATAGAAATTAGTTTTAGGTTATTTTTTTGATATATATATCTTTCATTTTTTGTCCCCCCCCCCCCCCCCCCCCCCCCCCCCCCCCCCCCCCCCCCCCCCCCCCCCCCCCCCCCCCCCCCCCCCCCCCCC
>NZ_LR027854.1 GCF_900607235.1 Olivibacter jilunii
TCACCGACATGCTACACTCCCTGTCCAGTTTCCCTTCCAGATAAGTCGGTTGATGATAGGCTTCAAAGAACACTCGCCTAATACCTCGCTACAGGTATATTTATTGCACATCCAGTACGGGCGCATCAGTAACAGCATTGTACGCACCGAACAGCGTGCCTTTGGTTGTGTCCATTTGCTGTGTATCGCTTGTCATGGCATACGCATATGCATCGTTTACGACATTTTTGAATACCGTGGAAATTTCATCCTCAGCTCCCTTTCTGATAAATTCGAGGGTTTCCCTGTTCGGACAGAGCGCTTTTCACCACTTCATAATCAAGCCCCGCATGTTTTATGGCTTCTGCACTTGTTGGGTACCCATCAATGATCTGCCCCAATCCGTGCCATGCTTTCTCTTTCACCGAAAAAAACGAATGCTGTCCCGTTAACTCATTATAAAAAATGTTATGTGCCATGATTCAAAAATTAAAATGTCCATCACTGTTTACTATCCCGACTAAAAAGGAAGGTCATCGTCCTTCTCCCCTACGACTTCCACGGATTCCGTCCCCTGTTTTCCCTCCTGCTGCCCTTCACTTTCTTCCGACTGCCCAATTTTTTTGCTACCAGTCAGAAAGTCAATATCGTCCACTTCCATGCGGATACCTGCCCGCGCATGACCATCCCTGTCCACCCACGCATTGGCAGTGATGAAGCCTGAAAGAGCAATCAATAAACCTTTTGTGAGATAGCCCGTAATGTTGGGTCTGTTCCAGTAGCTGCAATCCACATAAGTGGTGCGCTGTACCTTTTCGCCTTCACTGTTTTTAAAGCTTTTGTTCAGTGCCACGGTGAAGGATGTAACCTTTTTCCCTGTTTTGGTTTCCCTGAGCCTTGCATCGGAAACCAGTCTTGCTGGAAATTGCATAACGTTAAATTTTAGTGTTAAAAAATCCATTTCTACCCAATTCGGGCTAAAGCCATTTCCCGGCTTTTTGATAGATGCCGAAAATTTGCGCGCGGGGCGAGTCTGCAAGGCTGCCCAGAAAAAATACACTCTCCGGGAATGGAGAGGAAGATTTTTTTGCAGGCATTTGCAACGGGCTTGCTGACTGAAGAGGTATAAATTTGCATCGCAAAAAGCCGGAAAATTTCCATCACCGTGTGGGTTCTTTGCAGCAAAAAGGTCTGGACTTCTTTCGGGTGGGTACAACCTAGAGAGGCTCGCTGTTCCTAAGGGACGGCTGCCCTGCACGACGCATGGGGAGTGCCGTGGCACCGATAGGCAAACCGGAACGGTTTGGCCGTTTCCGTTAGCAGAAAACGAACGGAAAGAGGTCGTATAAACTAAGAATTAATAGGTTTACAGCCCAATTGAGATATGAAAAAACAAGATCATTCTTTATCTTTAAAAAAGAAAAACCCACTTATGTTTCGATAAGTGGGTAAAGTACTTATTGGCTTTTAACTTAGCTCTGCTTTTTTAGTTCCGCCGTTATACCGTCCGTAGGTTTTCGATACAGGTAGGTGATCCGAGACTTTCTGTATCAAATCGGCAAGTTTATTTTTTCGTTAATATAATGCAGTCATTGTTCTTCCAAAGAATGGTGACTTTGTGTAATTCCTTTTTATTATAATCTCTTGCAGATAATTTAGAAAATGGAGTTACACCGGTAAAGTATGTTTCATATACTGCTTCATAGTGATTCTGCCCAATTTTCTTCAAGTCCGTTAACTTCTCTACAACAGCGTAGGCCATGACGACATTCTTTTGCGACTTCTTGTTTGAAGTGCCTACGCTGTATTTCCGACCCAAGTGCGTTAAAGCTGTGAGGGGGCTGCCCACATCTTTTATCTTCACATTTTTTATCGGCTCTAGAAGACTGTCATTCATTAGACCTGCTCGTTGGTATTTTGATACCTCGATAGGATCTGACAGATAAAGTTCATACGTTAATGTATCGGTAACAGCGATTTTATCCAACATACAATCCAAAACAGCTTGTTTTTCCTTTCGCTTCGTATCACAGGAAGCCACAATGGTAAAAATCAAAGACACTACCGGTAAAAAAAGAGTTCTAATATAAGTTTTCATAATTTATGGTATGATCAATCCAACAATTGGAATATATTTCTATCATTTTGTTTTATATTTCGCATTCAATAGATTCAACATGGAAATCAGAACCGCGGAGACCTTGTTCACAACGTCTTTATCGGGTCGGGTATACTTACTCCTTATGCTTCCAATAGAGATATTGTCTTTTCGTGTTGTGCCTACATGGTTGACCAGAAACTCGTTGAGGTCTTTCCGGTGCCTGACAATAACCACTCCCGTCTCGGTAAACAGGCGGAAAAGAAAAATCAGTTGTGAAACAGTCAGCGACACATGAAAATAATAAGGATAAACCGCCCGACCTAGTTTACCGAATATAGTTGACCTATGGAGCTTTTCTTTCTTTTTTACGTACCTGATCTGCTCGATAACATATTCCATCAGCTGTGTCCTGATATCTTTCATACTATCATCATAACAGATATCCCGGCAGACAATAAATGCACTTAAATTCCTGCGATAGTCCAGCCATTCCCGCCGTTCCTGTAAATAAGTATCAACACCCTGAATCTGGTTATGCATATAACGCACATAATAGGAAAAGAAAGAAGGATGGTTGAAATTGAGACGGAAGAGGTTCTGCAGTATATCCTGTCTGTATTCCACTGTTTTCCCCTTGTCGGTTATCCAACTGACCTCTGATGATACTATATCAAGATAAGAGAGATCCTGCCAGGTCATCTTTCTATCCATAACACCATTCTTTCCAACATTGAAAAATCCATTCAGAACATCAATTAATCCGGGATCTATTTTATTATGCTGCAGAGACTTTTTTATATTGAACCAGCGTTTGAGGATTTTGGTCATATAAAAGGGATATAATATTTGCGGGATAGCCATGTTCCGATCAAAATAATCGGGATAACGACTTTTGATCAATTCGATGAACCTGAACGAACGTTTTATGACCACCCAAAGGACATACCTGTACTTTTTTCTCGCCTTTAAGGGCAGCTTGCCCTCATCGATGGTCTTTATCAGCAAGCCGGTCTTTTCCAATAGTGAGGTAATATCCAATTGATAATGGTAAATGCAATTGTGGAGATTTTCCGTATCACTACCTTCGAGTACATGCCGGATCTTTCCATATAGCGCATCAAAATATTGTTTTATCGTTCTGATCTGTCCAAAATGGTCTATAACGCTATCTCCGGATAAAGCGACATTCTGATCACAAGTCAAATGTTCCATTTTCGTTTAGTTTTTCCTTATTAAGTCTCGTCCACCATTTCTCTAATATGTTGGTCATACTGGATTGGTATTTGTCAACCAATATATATCTTCTTGGTGCCCCATGAAAGATCATGTCGGAATCAGTATTTTCCAGACTTGAAAAATACTGCTGCAACGCCTGTTTATAGGAAGTGAAATTTTCCCTGTAACCTTCCGAAACCAGCATCTCATCTATGAGTGCATGGAGATCTTCCGGACAGGCTAATTGGTTTGATCTGGCATATATTTTCATCATGGCATTAGTGTGGATATAGCGTCTTCAAAACATAATCCTTATATGTTCTTCCGATTTTAAGTGCTTTTTTGTTTTTAAGTTTTACCAGTCCTTCATCGATGACATCAATCATTTTGATCGATACAATGTAAGATCGGTGTATACGTATAAATCCGTCGGTCACGCGTAGTTCCGGTTCAATATCATCCATACGCATGGCAGATACCACAAATTCATCGTGCGCATGGAATACTACATCATTTCCCCTTGCCGCAATGTAAATGATGTCACTGAAATCTATTTTCTTCAGTTTGCCCTTGTGTTCAACCTGTACAAAGATGTAATCGTTTTTGACTACCGGTAGTTCCAATGTTCTGTGCAATACCCTTTCTTTCAGCTTTTCCACAGCTTTTTCAAAACGGTCAAACTGTACGGGCTTCAACAGGTAGTCCACGGCATTAAGTTCAATGCTCTCGATCGCGAATTCAGTATAGGCCGTACACACGATCACCTTGATCGAAGGATCAAGCCTGCGCATAACCTCCACACCTGTCATTTCGTCCATTTCCATATCAAGGAAAATTGCATGCACCTTCAGCTCACCCGCCATTTCCAATCCTTCAACGGGTCTGGTCGTTGTTCCGATCAGAGCAATATCGGGCACCAGCTTCAGGTAACGGCTGATCTGTTCCAACGCCGCAGGTTCATCATCAATGGCTATACAGTTTATCATAGCTGGTTATTTGGGATTATCTAAAAAATCAATAAACAGCTCAACGGTATACGTATTGTCCTCCTCGGTGCGTGTCATTGTTGCCCGCTCTCTAAAAGCACCTTTTAACCGTCTTTCCACATTCTTTAGCCCGATATGGTTGGCCGAGGTATCCAATTTTCCGGCGCCTCTTTTTTTATTGGTGCAGTAGAAATAGATTCTGTTACGGTCAACCGCGATCTTGATCTGCAAAGGGTACATCGGATCTGACAGGTCACCATATTTAAAGGCATTTTCTACAAGCGTTATAAAGGACAATGGCGGGATTGAATGCAGATAGGGATCGCCATTGAATTCATAATGGAACTGTTTTCCGCCACCAAATCGCCTTCTGTTGATTTCCAGATAGATTTCAAGGTATTCGAGCTCTTTGTGTACCGGAACCAATTGTTTGCCCTTGATGGCATTGTCAAGCGAGTAGCGCATCATGATGGAAAGCAGGTAAATACTTTCGGCCAAAGACTTGGATAGAGCGAGTGCTTCGGTATAGATGAAATTAAGGGTGTTGTGCAGAAAGTGCGGATTGACCTGGGCCCTTAAAAAAGCCTGTTCATACTCGAACTTTTCACGCTCCATTTCGTAATGGGCCTTTTCCATCCGGCGCTTATACGCCAGATCGGCAAACCATTTGAGCACAAAGTACAGGATAATGGCATAGCTGGCGTATTTAATATAGGGAGAAAGTATGTTACGCAGGTACAGACTGATTGTAAACGGGACACCTTCATAGTACAGCCTGATCCCGAATAACGGGAACACATTATATACGGCAAGATAGCCAAGTGCTGCAAGGATCAAAAAGACCGATGCAATCATCAGGATGACGGTACCGAGATTGGTTTTCCTGTTTTCGATAAATTTAAAGAGAAAGAAGTTGCTGTAAAATACTATTGCGTACAGGAAACAGAGTCCGATAATGTGAAAATAATCGACATGGTCTATTTTGGGCAGGTTATAGATATATACAAACTGGATATAGATTACCCAGCAGAGAATATTGAACAGGAATGGATGTTTACGGAAAAAAGCGACCATATCTTCCGGTTTTTTTGGTTCATCATACCACAATATAAAGATATTGGGCCACTTTCCATAAAAAATTGAACAAAGAAAATCATTTTCCCGTTCCTTAAAGGTTCCTATTGATTGCATGATGTTTTTATTGGATCTCTAAAACCACCCTATTTGTTACAAGACTACCCATGCGGTTACGCTTCAGCATGGCTACGGTATAGGCATAGTCTTGCATGTAAATCCCTATTAATCTCTGATATAGCCAACGTTCGATCTCAAAGCATTGGTAATTGCTTTTTCGGAAAAGAAAATACTTGCCGTAGACGGAGAAAAAGCTATAATCCTGCTCATTGAACCTTACCTGCCTTTTCTTCTTTCCCTCCGCTCGGATTGGCAAGGACTCCTGTTCGGGGATCGGGTTTGTAATTCCGGCGTGCTCGTGCAGGTATAGCCATGCCTCCCATTGCCACGGCTTTTTTTCCACCGCCTTTTCGAGGTACTTATAAATTCGTGAAATAGCCTGTTCTGCAAACACCTGTCTGTTCAGCTTTTTATCAGGCAAAATTGGCCGGAAAAAATCCAGGCAGGGTACGTACTTCCATTGCCTTGTAGAGATCACGGGATATATCGGTACTGAAGTGAGGTGGGAAATAAAGGCTGCTCCTGCCCTTGCCCTGATCTGCTGGTTCAGGAAAGGAATGGATAGCAGGTTATGGCCGGAGCGCTCATCGCCTGTTCCGGTATTGCCGTCAGCATAAATCAATATGCTTTTTCCCTTTCTCAATTCTCTGGTTATTCTGAACAGGCTGTTGCTATCATTGGCGTCTATTAGGTCGAGGCCGAGCATCTGCCGTTGACGTTCATCGTATTTCCGGCTTGCCAGTTCATCCTCCCGTTGTAAACCGTCTTTTGAAACGAGCAGTACAAAGGATATACCGTTCTCTGCAAGATAATGCCCGATCATTCTGAAAGACCCGCTGTGAAAGGTGCAGATAATGCCTGGCCTATCTTTGATGTCCTGTAAGGTATAACCGTGGAAACGTACTTTAAGCTTATCCGGTAGGCCGGAAATATATTGCTCGGCATACGTCCGTTTCTGGTTCTCCAGCAGCCTTATGAAATTCGGTTCATGTTCCCGGTATTCAAGGGAAGGAAGGAAATTGTGGAAACTCGCGCTCACCACCTGAAATTTGTACCATAATGAACTGATCGGTGCGAAACGGTTATTTTCATGGCCGGAAGTAAAAAATCCGGCAGGTATTATTAACTTGTCCTTAACCATAACCTGAAAAATTGGCCCGACGGTATACATACCATCGGGCAGTGAAACTGTTTACTAAAGCCCTTCATAAGGGATGCATTTATCTTTTTTTTCTGCTACTTCCATGAGAATTGCCAGTGCGGTCAGCGTAATCGGTGCGCTGAAAAGCCTGCCTGTCCATGATATTCCTCTTTTACGTTTCATTTTTTTGATATTTTTTAAAACCATTGCCTACTCTGATCAAGGGTTTTCGGTTACGCCCTACTTATGGCCATAAGGTTCTCTTGGGATATCCGTTGTCGAATTTCGGGTGCGGTATAGGTAATTTCAATCAACTTGGTTTGAATGACAGGATTCTATATGTGAATGTCGCTTTTCTACATGTGAATGTTTTGGACGGTTTTTTCGATCATTCACGGCACATATTCCGTCTATTTTTAGTAATACATTTGTATTTACTAAATATTTTAGTATAAATTTGTGATTAAAATCTAACTTAAGTGAGGTATGGTAACAGGAGAACGAAATATTATCCACATGGATCAAGATGCCTTTTTCGTAGCAGTAGAGGTACGTAAAAACCCCAAATTGAAAGGCGCTCCCGTTATTATCGGTGGTACTTCCGATCGTGGTGTTTTGGCGAGTTGCAGTTATGAAGCACGTAAATATGGTGTACACTCTGCCATGCCTTCCCGTGTGGCCAGACAGCTCTGCCCTCATGCCATTTTTATCAGGGGCAACATAGAAGAATACAGCAAGACCAGCCATGCGATAACGGATATACTTAAAGAAAAAGTACCGCTATTGGAAAAAGCGTCTATTGACGAACATTATATAAATATGAGCGGGATGGAACGTTTTTTCGGTTGCATGAAATTTGCCCGTGAACTAAGGGAGAAAATCATAAAGGAAACGCATCTGCCGATTTCTTTTGGCCTTTCTATTAAAAAGACTGTCAGTAAAATGGCTACAGACGAATGTAAGGCCCAGTGGTGAAAAACAGGTCGAGAAGCAAGCTGTCCGGCCCAGAAGCAAAAGGTGAACTAAAAGGAGGAATTGCCATTGCCCGTGAGCTAAAAAAAGAAGGTTTGGCACTTGACTTCATTGCAAAAACTACTAAGCTTCCCATTGGAGAAATCTAGAAGTTGTAATCTTTTTCATAATAGATATAATAACAAAAGCCATCCAATAAAAAGATGGCTTTTGTGCATAAAAAGATTACGATACTCAGATAAATAAAATTCTTAGAAAAATCAACCTTACTAAAAAGAGCTTATAAGATCCTCTATAGTGAATACTATTTTCTATAACGCTTTGCTAATTCAACATTTATAGTTATGGAAGTTTTAGTGCTGGGATAGGCTTAATCCCAGCCTGAACAACCGTTCTGAATTGTTTTGAAGTAGCCGGAATATTAAACTTTGACGACTGAATCCAATAAAAAGGATGTCTGCTACTTGCTTTTAACTTGTTAAGCTCTGGAGCTTGATGGTTTAACCAATCTTTCAACCATTGTAATTTCCGAATTACTGTAGAAACTTCTGTAGTATTCGCTGTATGAACTTCCACGAAGTAAATTTCATTTCTGTAGCAAAAGCAATAATCCCATCGATTGCTCTGAGGATACAGCGTGCGGGTGCAGTTGTCAATATCCAAGCTTCCTTCACATTTTGAATTATCTGCCAAAGAAATTTTCCGACTATTGCCGCCTAAGGCTTTTAATCCTTTCTGGAAACACATACGAATATCAGGTGTTGCGGTAACAGCTTTTTTGAATATCATAATAGATTGTGTTGGTAAATTCAAGCTTCTTGTGACATTACCCTTGAGATGATATCGGAGGCCTTTGAACTAAAGGAAGACAAGCCTCCCCATTCGGCTACGGAAGGATCTGCATTGCCAGCGTCCAAAGTAGATATGTCCTTAATATCGACCTTATCATTTACCCTATCGAAATAATAGGTCTGTATCGTTTTTGTTCTAAGGATACCCTTAAAAAGTTCGTTTACACTTTCCGATAGAGGAAGATTAAACAGTTCAGCCAATAAACTGTCCCCAGCCTTTGATTTCTTCAGATATTGGAAAGCCCATGCAAACTCCAGCAATACAGGCGAATGGGTCGAAATGATTACCTTATAATCTCGCGAAAGTAGATCGATCACCTGTAAGATTACAGACTCAATAGCTTGCGGATGCAACCCCATTTCCGGTTCTTCGATGATTACATATTTAACATGTTCCTTTCGGCCTGCTAATGATGACGGACAGAGCCAGTAAAAGCTCAATAATAACGGCATAAACTCCTTTTGTCCAGCACTCCATGCCATGTAAGGAATACTTGAACCGCTGACGTTCAATTTGAAGCGCTTTTTAACACGCTGATCCAAAGTAATTTTTCCATCGTGAAAAATACTATCATTAAAAGAATCCCTTAATGGTGTTCTTAACCGTTGATTTTGCGGAAAAATGACATCACCTGAAGGGCCTGTACTACTTTCCAGAAAATGGCGTAATGTTTCACTGAAATGCCGGAGCACATAAGGCACAGAGTCTTCATAGTCCGTGAAGAAACGTGGCCATCCGTTCTGAAGGCATACCACCCGTTGAGCTGGAATATAAAATAAGGTTTCTGCTGCAGGTTTCAATTTATCGTTTACCTCTGGCAATAATTCGGCAAGCGGGCAATCTTTTCCATCAAACTCTATAGTAGAGTCATCACCCAATATGCGGGACATACCTTCACCAAAGTACCGATCCAATATTGAGTGGACGTCCGTTCCCCAAACGTATCCATATTGCTCGATAGTCTGTCTGATCTGCTCCTTATCAACCAATAATTTTATCAATTGGAGTAAAATACCTTTACCACTTGCATGTGGTCCGACAAGGACTGTTAAACTTCCAAAATTGACATCAGCGTTGCCGATAGGTCCCAGTTTGTTTATCTTGATATTCTCCATTTCATTTTATAGGCAATATGTATGAGCATACCTTTAAACTTTTAGAAATTTTTTATCAGGTCTACTTTTATTCTTACCGTTTGCCGTAACACCAACCGTTCGTCTTCGTAATATTTTTCTTAACAACAAGAGCTAATATAGATAAATCTATTCCGTCTAACATAAAAATCCCTAACTTTGTACATGCCCGATAAAAAGGAGAACCAAAGCCGCAGGCAGACAAACCAATACGACAAAATACTGCGAGAAAATCTTGAAATCACCCTTCCCGTCATTATTAAGGAGATTTTGGGTCTAGACATAGTCAAAAGTGAAGAGCTACCGGATGATGTTCAACATACAAAAGAAAGGAAGCCCGACGCCTTAAAGAAAGTAACAGATGTGGCGGGCAATACATTTGTACTGCATGTGGAATTTCAGGTAAAAGAGGAGAGTGATATGGTTTTTCGGATGCTTGAGTATTACGCCATGCTGGCGCGCAGGTATCGTCTTCCGATACGGCAGTATGTTGTTTTTTTGGGGGATGCCGATCCACGAATGTCCACGGAAATAGATACAGTCCACATGAAATTTAGCTATGAGCTTATTTCCGTTCGAAAAGCAAATTATCGCCTATTTCTAAAATCTGACAATCCGGAAGTAAAAATGTTGGGAATTTTAGGTAACTTTGGAAGTGGTGACAGTTATCTTGTTGTAAAAGAGATTATCGAGGGCGTGAAATCGCATACAACAGGAGATTTTGCAGAGAGCAGGTATTTCAAGCAATTACGTATCTTTGTACAATTACGTAGCAGTCTGGAACAACAATTTGAAAAAGCTATGGAAACAGTAAGCAAATTTTTTAAGGAAGAGAAAGATTTTCTTTATCGCAAAGGTGAGGCAAAAGGAGAAGCAAAAGGCAAGCATAAGAAAGCTATTGATATTGCCCGTGAGCTAAAAAAAGAAGGTTTGGCACTTGACTTCATTGCAAAAACCACTAAGCTTCCCATTGAAGAAATCGAGAAGTTGTAATCTTTTTCATAATAGATATAATAACGAAAGCCATCTTTTGGGATGGCTTTTTTAGTTATCAAAAAGATTGAAATTATTTGTACTCGGACAATTTCAACTCAAGTTCCTTTATTTTTTCTTCTTTTTGAAAAATAACTTCCTTTAAATCATTTATATAGAACGTATAACCATCTCTTTGTTCATTTTTCAGAATTACCTTTCTTTCTCCGGGTAAAACATTTTGACTATGGTTAAAAACCTGTACAATCTGAAGATTTAAAAGCTGCTGTAAGGTAACATTGAAATAATTTGCAATATCTACGATCAGATTTAAGTTGAGGCCTGAAAATGCTCCTTTTTCAATCTCTTGAAGTGTTTCAATGTCAAGATTCAATTCACGTGCGGTAACTTCAATTGCTTCTTTGCGAAAAGTTCTATAAGCTGAAATATTTTTTCCAATAGTAAGGGCTAAGATGTCTAAGTCTATTTTGTCTAACATTTTCTTCAAATTTATACTTGTTTAAATATCGTTATTTTTTTTGTTGTTTATCTAACAAAGAAGTTATTAGTAGCTGATTTTGGTCTTGCAATTGCTGAATTTGCTCTTTATAGGCTTTAATGGCAATTTCATAACCATCACCTATCTGATTGTTTAACGTATGATTTCCAGTAGGTTGATTGATGTATTGTGAATAATTGAAAATTTTTGAACCATTTATATCCAAAATTTGCTCAAAAGTCACCCCATAATACTCACACAATGTAAAAAGCAAGGCCAGACTTAAACCAGGATATCTACCATTCTCAATTTTACTAAGAACGGGATGGGTAATATTAAGATCAGAAGCAACTGCTTCAAGCGTCTTTTTCTTTGCGTTTCTGACTGTATGAAGGTTAGCCCCGATAGTTGCAAAAATTTTTGTTTGTTCAAGCTTAGTTTCCATAACGATAATTTAAATTGTTCCTCTAAGTTACAAAATCTAAATTACAAACACAAAATGAAATAAATTCACAGAGGTACATGTAATTCATCATATTAGCATTACAAAAATCTAAGAAGGATTTTTTAAGTAAGATAAGCATTAATATTATGAATGAGCTGAGTTTTAGCCGTTCAATAAATTTTTATGCTAAATATAAAGATAGTACATTTGCAGTCTTAAAGTAAGGACTGCTTTCGAGCCTCGCCGCGAAATCTGGTAAATTTCAATCCTGCGAGTGTGAGTGAAAGCGTCCGGTTTCTATAGATCAATATAGGGCCGGAAGCCCACTTGCGTCTCTGACAGGAGCTATTTCGCAAGAAGTAGTGGCTTACCAGAGCCTCGCGGTCTTAGACAGCGGTGGGCTTCCAGTCCTTCACACATAGTCTAATAGGCTCGTTATCACGATTAATGATAATGACCATTGATAACCAAATATCGCAATTTGCCTACCAAACAATTAAAGATTTCTTTAATGAATATCCCTTCGGTATTCATTCGGAGCTATTGTATGATATTATCTCAATTTGCGCTATTGATGAAAAATCCGGAATCAGCGACAATCGAAAATATTCCCTTGTTTCGTTTCTAGAAAGATGCAATAAATTGTTAATCGAAATACAGCCTACCGAAGCCGCATTTAAAACACACCAAATCCCGCAAAGAAACCATAATTTAAAAGAATCTAAATCCCTATTATGCCAACCTTTTTTTGAAAGAGAACCGACCGCCGAACACATTGAAAAGAGATTCAACTATGACCAATATATAGACAATAAATTAATAAAGCTACTTTCAGGCAAACAACCACAACCCGCAGATATCCTAACACGTTTTTTCGTCCGTTATGGACTAAAGGAAGCGCTAGACCTTTTGGCCTCTCTTAAGAGCGAAACTTCTGATCGTAATGAAACGGTCAAGTTCAAAGGGGATTTAAAGCACCTTCTTTTTGCCTTATATACTTCCTTTAAAGAAGAAACTGTAAAACCATTGATAAAAAAGAAAGGAGAATGCTATGCAAAATAGGTATCTCCTCAATATGCCATTATTTAAGCAGAAATGTTCAAATCTTAAGAACCTCTATAAGAACATCATTAAATCCCCTGTATAAAAATTTTTCTTTTACATCATACCTAAAAGCGTATTTATTCTTAACCAACCTAATGAGTAAAAGAAATGAATTTAAATTTCATAATGGGATTTTTATGCCCTAACCAATTTATTAACACCATTACCAATCAATATAACGAACTGTGTTTGTTTGCCGCCAAGGAAGTGCAGGCTCTATTGCGACATGAGCCTGCCGCCAAGGCGGTCTTTATACTTCAAACAAACACTGAAAGAAATATAACATCAGAGAAAGGAGCGTTTATCCAGTGAAAAATCTCTTATTCTCTTTAGTTATCCTCTTTTCTACTCACATTGTTTGTAGTCAGATGCATTCTATAACAGGGCGTGTACACTCGGCGGTTGATAGTTCTTCGCTGTCGGGGGCTACAATACAAATAAACGCCGCTTCGACGAAAACGGACCGGAACGGAAATTTTACTATAAATACAGACAAAAGTAAGGGAGTATTAAATGTCACCTTTCTAGGTTTTCAAAGTAAGGAAGTTTCTTTTGATATCTCATCAACTGCATACTATACCATAAGTCTTTCGCCCCAAGAAAACACATTGGATGAAGCTGTTGTAATCGGCTATGGTGAGACAAGCAGACGCTTTAACACGGGTAGTGTCTCCTCAATCACCGCTAAAGAAATTGGGTCACAACCGGTGACGAATGTTCTATCTGCACTATCAGGAAGAATGCCAGGGGTATTCGTGCAAACAACAAATGGCTTGCCAGGAGGCAATATCAATATCCAAATCCGTGGAAAAGGGTCCATTGCCGCTGGGACGGCGCCGTTGTATATCATTGACGGGGTGCCGTATGACGGAGGAACGATTAATGAAGGTTCAAGATTGGGGATAGAAAATATAGCAGGATCTATTAGCCCATTGAATAATTTAAATCCAAACGATATAGAATCCATAACGATTTTAAAGGATGCAGATGCAACAGCTATATATGGAAGTAGAGGTACGAATGGTGTTATATTAATAACGACAAAAAGGGGCGAGGCTGGTAACACGAAATTTGATGTAAATTTTGTTCAGGGTTATAACAAAATTGCTAATCAACCTAGATTGCTGAATGTTCAGGACTATTTGCAAATTCGTAGAGAAGCGTTTCAAAATGATAGTCTTATACCTTCCTCCGATCCGACCTCTCCTAATTATGCGCCAGATTTAACAATATGGGACACAACAAGAACTACGGATTGGACTGATTATATTATAGGTAATGTAGGCAATTTCAGCTCCATACAAACAAGTCTTTCAGGTGGAACCGATAAGATAAATTTTCTTATAAGTGCCAACTACAGGAAAGAAAGTACCATATTAATTGGTAATTCCAGCTTTCGTAGAGGCGGATTTAATTCTAGTTTACATTATAGGTCTACAGACCAAAAATTCTCAATCAATCTTTCTAACAACTATAGTCAAAATTTAACAAAACTACCAAATCCTGTTACCAATCTCTCATCAAATATATTGCTGCCACCGCATTATCCAATTTATAATGACGATAATAGCTATAACTGGTATGCTGGTACGAATATATTAGCTGAACAAAACGCTCAAAGTAAAAACAGTACTAACAACTTTATTAATAATATAAATCTGAACTATAGTCTAATTGAAGGACTAGACTTAAAGTTAAGTGGAGGGTATACAAGGACAAACTACGATCAAGTTCAAAAATTCCCTTCAATATCCTTATATCCCGGTACGGTCAACTATACGAATTTCGGAATCAACTCAAGTGAATCTATTATTGTTGAGCCGCAGATCACTTATCAAGCAAAGCTCAATAAAACATTGTTCACTATTTTAGGTGGTGGCACATACCAAAATAGATCTTCCAAAGCACAATTTATTAATGCCGGTAATTTTAGCGTTGAAAGTTTAATGGAAAATCTGGCCTCTGCTGGTGAAATCAATGCTAGAACCAATAATTATACACAGTATAAATATTTATCATTCTTCAGCAGGGTTACTTTTAATATTGAAGACCGATATATTCTTAATGGAACTTTAAGAAGAGACGGATCTTCAAGATTTGGTCCTGGCAATAAATTTGGAAATTTTGGTTCTATCGGTGCAGCATGGCTAATAAGTAATGAGAAATTTTTGAAATGGGCATTGCCTATTGTTAGCTTCGCTAAAATACGGGCAAGTTATGGTACCACAGGCAATGACCAAATAAGCGACTACCAGTACCTTTCGACTTATGGGAGTTCTGGATCAACATTATATCAAGGATTACCGAGACTTGTTCCAAGCCGTATTGCCAACGCAAATTTTCGATGGGAAAATACCAGAAAAATAGAATTAGCAATGGAGCTTGGCTTTTTCCAAGACCGTGTCCTTATAAATACCAATTATTTTTTAAATCAAAGTAGAGATCAACTGGTCTCATATAGTATACCACAAATAACCGGTTTCTCCTCCTATCTTGCCAATCTTCCTGCTGTCATCCAAAATAAAGGTTGGGAAATTGAACTTAATGCCAAAATAATTCAAAATAGAAATTTCAATTGGTCTGGAATCTTTAACATCACACTACCTAAAAATCAATTGAAGTCATTTGAAAATTTTGAAACATCGAGTTATGCGATGCAATATGAACTTGGCTATGATATTAATAGATTTTACGGTTATAAATTTCTTGGAGTAGATCCTGAATCAGGTAATCCTCTGTACGCTGGTGAAGATGGAAAAGAATCTGCCACACCTTATTTCTATTATACACTTGGCAAATCCACTCCAGATTTTTACGGAGGTTTTGGAAATACTTTAAGCTTCAAAGAGTTTCAATTTGACATTTTCTTCCAATTTACAAAGCAGGTGAGTAAAGGGGGCTTGCAGTATTACCCTGGAGTTTTCGTGTATAATAACTATAGATTAACAACCGATAGATGGAATGAAATTGGAGAAAAAACAGATGTTCCAAAAGCAACAACACTTTGGGATTCCTATTATAGTGCTTCATCTGCAAATATATTCAACGCGTCCTTTATAAGGCTAAAGAACGTCTCCTTTTCTTACAGTCTTCCATCAGAAATTTCGAATAAAATTAAAGTTAAAGGGATTAAAATTTTATTTCAGGGACAAAATCTTATTACATTTTGGGATAAAAACGCTGCAATTCTCGACCCTGAGTCGGGAGCGTTAACAGCATCTTCAAAAAACATTCCTCCAGTAAAATCTTACGCTTTAGGATTACAGCTAACTTTTTAATAAAAATGAAAAAGCAAAAAATATCTAAACTTCCCGTGGTTTTAAGTTCTCTTATTACCATTTGCTCCTGCTCCAATCTGATTGAGGTACCACCGCCTCAAAATCAACTTGAGGCCGAGATAGTGTTCTCAGATTCATCGTCCGCTGTTACTGCCCTAACAAGTGTTTATAGTTATTTTAGCACTTCAGTTCACGGTGCAAGTAAGCATTTGGCACTGTATGTAGATGACTATGTTTATACTTCTTCGTCTACACCTATTCTAGAATTTAGTCAAAGTAAATTGTCCGTAAATAATAGTAACAATGAAAGTCTTTGGAGCAATTTGTTTTTTATTATTTATCAATGTAATTCTATTTTAGAAAATATTGATAGTGAATCAACTATATCTCTTCTCTTTAAACAAAGGCTAACCAGTGAAGCTAAATTTTTAAGAGCTTACGCATATTTCTATCTGATAAATCTTTATGAAAACATTCCTTTAATACTTACTACAGATGTTTCTGAAAATTCCGTTGTCCGACAATCAGAACCCCAACTAGTATATGAACAGATAACGAAAGATTTATTAGATGCTAAGAAAGGTTTAGCTGAGGAATATGATGGAAATGACAAGGTTCGGGCCAACAGGTGGGCTGCTGCCGCATTGCTTTCGCGAGTATATCTGTTTCAGGAACAGTGGCAATTAGCAGAGCAGCAAGCCTCTGAGATTATCAATTCAAAAATATATTCTTTAACGTCTTCTTTGGATGAGGTGTTTCTAGCGAATAGTAAGGAAGCGATTCTACAGTTTTGGACACAAAACGGATATATTAGCGATGCTGCCCAAATTATTCCTTCATCCAGTTCCAATATACCAACATACACATTAAATCCGGCTTTATATGAAGCGTTTGATATAAGCGATAAAAGGAGAGCAAGTTGGATCAACACAAATACCATTATATCAGGTGATGAAACTGCTAGTTATCACTATTTATTTAAGTATAAAAACAGGACAAACAATACCACAAAAACAGAATATCTTATGGCTTTAAGATTAAGTGAACAATATCTGACACGTGCTGAAGCAAGAGCCCACCAAAACAATCTTATCGGAGCTTTAGACGATATTAACACAATAAGAACAAGAGCAGGGTTATCTATTTTTCAGAGCAGTGGAGCGATTGCCGAATACCTGGAAGAAATTATTCATGAAAGAAGATTAGAATTTTTTGGAGAATGGGGTCATCGCTTTATGGACTTAAAACGGATTGGAAAGTTAGACGAAATAATCGGTTCAACGAAATCTACATGGCGAAATGGCCTGTCCGATGTATTTCCCATTCCACAAAACGAAATAATATATAACCGTAATTTAAGACAAAACAATGGTTACTAAATCTAAAAACAGCACTTTTTTATTAATAATAAAGCACTCAGTAGTGATAATATTGCTCTTAGCTTCCATTAAGAGCTTCGGTCAAAATGAATTAAAAATAGGCGATCAAGTTCCTGATTTAGAAATAAACAATATTATAAATCAGTCCAAAAATAAGCTGCAACTAAAGGACCTTTATAAAAACGGTTTACTGATTATTAATTTTTGGGCAACTTGGTGCGCTCCCTGCCTAAAAGAACTTACACTTTTAGATTCGATAAAGAAAAAACAGCCTCAAAAGTTTAATGTATTATCGGTCTCTTACGAAAAATCGCAAAGCATTTCTACTTTTCTATCCTCAAAAAGAAATCAGGATATAAAGACTTCCAGTCTTAATGTTGAAACTGATGATACATTGTTAACAAAATATTTTCCCCATAAATTTCTTCCGCACAATATATGGATCGACAGTCTTGGCATTGTTAGAGCTATTACAGGCGGGAAAGATATTACCGAGGCTAATGTGCTTAATTTCTACAACGAAAGCCGTAATCTAGCAGCAAATATAAAAAAGGACAATATGACTTTTAATCCACTTGAAACTTTTCATCTTGGCGACTCATTATTTAAATATAGATCGATAATAACTCCACGTTTTAATGGTATAAATGGTGGAATGTCAGTTCGATCTTCTGGAGGACTAACAGATAGATTTTTTCAATATAACGGAACCATTACTCAGTTATATTGGGCTGCATACAGCTTTTTTAATCCAAGAATTAAACATAATCTAATAAAAGTTCAAACGCAGGACTCTTTAAAGTTCTATTGGCCTGTCGGAAAGAATAAGCATCTGTTGGCTGGTTCAAAGTATGATGATAAAGATGAATGGGCAAAAGAAAACACCTTTTGCTATGAGCTGTCCCTTGACCAGCCTGTTCCAGATTCTGTTTTCAGAAACTATATGTTTAACGACTTAGAACGATTCTTTAAGATTTCTGTCTCATTTGACATGACTAAAATCCCTTGCTGGGTAGTTTCAATGGATAAAAAGAACAATAAGCTTCTATCAACTGCCTCTTCTAATGAGGCTATGATCTCTTTTTCGGCCAGTAAAATGATAGTACAAAATAGCACGTTAGAAGAACTGCTTAAATTTCTGTCAATGAATTTTCAAAAACTCGATGAACCTTTTATAAACGAAACGGCAGACGCATGTCAAACACGTCTGAACTTTGTCCTGGATTTTTCCTCAGATACTGATTTTGCCGAGAAAAAAATCTTCACTTTAGAAGCAGTCTTCAAAAAACTTCGGCGACTGGGCCTTTCATTTCGAAAAGAAATGAGAACCTATCCTATATTAGTATTAAAGGATACCTAGAATATCTATTTAAACTATTGGAAGTACCAAGTGTACTTCCAATAGTCACACAACTACTATTCCTCTTCGTTGTAATAAATAGTTGTCGATACCCCTGGAGCAGTTCCGGTAGCACAAATAGACTCCGTTTCATCGTTACATCCAAGATCTTCTCGGACGTTAGCTTCAGTATCATTGAATGGTGAACCAACGGGTTGCTGTGTTTCCCGGTCATATTTTTGCCAACTCAATGTCTGTTGCTGTGAACTTGTTATTCTCTGAGCAATTTCAGTTGCACCTGCTATGCTTCCTCCGAGGATAAATGCAGTAAGCAGGATTTTTGGTTTTAAACTTAGCTTTTTCATGATACTAAAATTTAAGAGTTAAACAATATATTGAATTAAGATTTGCTTATTTGTGCGTGCATTTTCTTATACCAGTTAGTAGATAACAACAAGAGTACGATTACACTGGCATTAAAGATGAGATGCGTTAGCCACCCCATAGAGCTTATAATACCTCCACAGGTACACGGTAGATGAATACCTGTCTTGATGGACACGATCTTCATCCATGAAATGTATATCTCGAACAGTATCATCAACACCAGAGAAGCTCGATAGCCGAAATAACGGGTGTTTTCAAAATAGAGCATAGCGGCCAAAGCCAGCTCCACCCAAGGCAAAACCCTCCCAATTATAGGCGCCACTGTTTTGATCAGGGGTACAGGTGCCAACCGCATTTGGAACACAAATTTCTCGTAATCTAACAACTTGCTGATACCGGTATAGGCGAACAGCAGGATAACAAATCCAGCTGTACCTACCATGATAATCTCTCGCCAGTTCCATGAGCGAGCCGTATCCCAATATCGTTGGGTCTTACTTTTGCTTTCTCCTTGACCTAGATCTTGTAAAACTGTTACCTTCATTGCTATTGGTTTGATATAGTAAAGTTCGGTAACAAGTAAATGATTTTTTGTGTCGGTTTTCGAAAACTTTTGTCAAAAATGAGACATGGATTGTCGTAAAAGACACAAGTTTCTGTCGTAAAACCGACAAAAACTAAAATGGCAAATTCATTGAAATTTACCTCTTGATACCATAGGACCGTTTATTGAGTCTGCCACAATAGTTGCCGTAAAGAAAATTGTTTTTTCAAGCATGGAAAATTTATGACTAATTTTTTGACAAAAATAAATTGGCTAATGATCCTTTTTACATATATTTTTATAGATTAGCTTTTAAATGCATATCCTAACCGCAAAATATATCGCATTAAACGACCAAGAACTCTGTTCTCTTTTAAAAAAAGAGGATTATGGTGCCTTTTCTGAAATCTATAACCGAAATTGGGAAAAAATACTTCGCTATGTGAGCAAGGTAATCTCAATTGATAGCGAAGATGCACAAGATGTAGTTCAAGAGATTTTTCTTTCCCTGTGGAAAAGAAAAAATGAGATACAGATCGATAATCTGATATCTTGGTTATATGCCGCAGCAAGGAAACAAGCGCTTTTTCACTTACGCACAAACAGTAATAGAAAGAAATACCTGCTCTCATTAAGTGAAAAACTATCGGAAATTTCCGATTCGCTCAATGAACAACTGGCGGAAAGTGAACTGGCTGCTCTCATAGACCGTGAAATCGACAAATTACCAGCGAAAATGCGCGAAATTTTTATTCTTAGCAGAAAAGAGAATCTATCTTACAAGGAGATTGCCGAAAAGCTGGGTATATCTGACAAAACGGTAAAGAAGCAGATCAATAACACGCTCAAGAAGTTCAGGATTAAGATCGATGCGGATAGTCTTGGAAGTCTTATACTCGTTGCTTTTTTACTGCATCCGTAGATTCGGGAAACCTATTCAATTTTTTTTATTTTTATCTACTACCTCAATCCCTGAACTGCAACAAGGAAGTATAAGGCCATATTATGGACATCAAGAAAGCAGAGCAGATTTTAGACAAATACCTTTCTGGGCATTGCACAGTAAAGGAAAAGCAAACTGTGGAAGAATGGTTTGATGTATTGCCAGAAGAGGAACTACAATTTGATACTCAAAACAAGGACAGGCTCGCCAAAAATATGAAGGTCCAAATCGATCGTAAATCGAAGCGAAATACGGTTAAAGTCTGGTCTTTAAATGCTACGCGATGGATGACGGCAGCTTTATTTTTACTTTTTGTTGGTATGGGCACTTACCTGTACTTAAACCAGCAACCCCAAAAAAAGAAGCAACAGATTGTGCAACATGATGTAGATCCAGGTGGTGCTAAGGCAACCCTTTTATTAGCAAATGGAACAGAGATAGATTTGACCGATGCCACAAAAGGGCAACTTACAGAAGAGGATGGCATCAGAATTAGTAAAACTGATGACGGACAATTAGTCTATAAAATCGTAAGTAGAAGAAACGAATCGAAGAAAACTACAAAATCTTTAAGCTATAACGAAATAAGAACTCCAAAGGGAGGCAAATATAAAGTCATTTTACCCGACAGTTCATGTGTTTGGCTCAATGCAGCCTCATCTTTAAGGTATCCCACACGCTTTGACGATAAAATACGGCGTGTGGAACTTAAGGGTGAGGGATATTTCGAGGTCTACAAAAATAAGGGACAGGTTCCGTTTATCGTGACAACTGCTACCCAGCAGTTAGAGGTGCTGGGTACTCATTTCAATATCAATGGGTATATGGATGAATCTACTGTGAAAACAACTTTAATAGAAGGCAAAGTACGGGTTTATGGTGTTAATGAAGGATCAACCACCCATCTGGAACCCAAAACACTAATTCCAGGCCAGCAATCCCAGATTTCTACCAAGGGAATACAGATAACGAAAGTGGAGGTAGCTGAGGCTGTTGCCTGGAAAGACAATTTCTTTTACTTCAAAGGAACTGACTTGACCAGTGTCATGCGGCAGCTGGAGAGATGGTACGATATAGAGGTGGACTATGAAAGTTTGCCTAAAAGGAAATTGCGGGGAAAGATCCCGCGCAATGTAAAACTATCTACTGTATTGAAAACTATTGAAGAGACGAGTAATTTAGAATTTCATTGGCAAGGAAGGAGGCTTATGGTAGAATAAAAGACTTCTTTTACGATAAAAACCGGAAGTGCTGACAACACTACCGGTTCATCGGTCAATCGCAGACATTCATTTCACTAAATATTTAACAACTAACCTAACACAAATGTATGAATAAAAGTATTCATATCAGTCTATTACTGCGTCGAAAAACACGCAGCAACGGCCTTAATTTAAGCAAAACGCAGATTAGAACCCTTGTTTTAATGAAACTAAATATCCTACTATTGCTAGTTTTAAGTTTGCAGGTATCGGCGAAAGTTTATTCACAGCAAGTTAGTTTGTCGGTTCGGAACACACCTCTTGAAGAAGTATTGGAAGAATTAAGTAAGCAGAGTGGATATAGTTTTTTATATGACGAAGTCTATCTGTCCCAGGCCAAGCCTTTAACACTTAAGGCTACTAAGGTGGAAATTTTAAAAGTACTACCGTGGGTCTTTGCCGATCAACCTTTTCTATACAAAATAAACGAGAAAATTATCACTTTAGTCCCGAAGTTCAACGTAAAACCGAATGAAACTGAAACGAAACAAGACAGCGTAAGGGGAAAGATAACGGACAGTTTGGGGAGGCCATTGCTTGGGGTGACAATCCGGATTGAAAGCACTAATATAACTACTAACAGTGATGAGAACGGTGAATTCAGGTTAAAATTTGTACCTAAGGGCGTAAATATTCGTTTTTCATACATTGGCTATGCACCGGAAAATAGGATTTACGACGGCTTAAAAACACTGAAAACTGTCATTCTTAAACCACTTAGTTCCAAGCTTGACGAAACGGTAGTAATTGCTTATGGGCAAACTACCAAACGCTTGAATACCGGAAGCGTAGGTAAGGTTACAGCGGCCGAAATTGCGAGACAACCTGTCGCGAATCCAATAGCAGCCTTACAAGGACGCATCCCTGGAGTGGAGATAACACAACAAAGTGGACGAACAGGATCGAATTTTAATATATTGATCCGCGGCCAGAGCTCAATTGCAAACGGGAATGAACCGCTATACATTATAGATGGCGTACCTTGGCTAAGTACAAGTTTATCACAAATAGCTGGCTCGGCAGGGTCACAAAGCCCTTTTAACAGTATAAATCCACAGGATGTTCAGAGCATTGAAGTGTTGAAAGATGCTGATGCAACGGCTATTTATGGAAGCAGAGGTGCCAATGGAGTGATTCTTATTACAACTAAAAAAGGTTCTATAGGAAGAACCACAGTAGACCTAAACGCTTATACCGGTTTCAGCAAAGTCGGTCACACAATGCCTTTAATGAATACGGAGCAATATTTGGCTATGCGTAAAGAAGCACTGGCCAATGACGGCATTACGCCTACAAATACCAATGCTCCTGATCTTTTACTATACAACCAAGAGCGCTTTACGGATTGGATGCAAGTACTGATCGGGAATACCGCAAGTCTTACCGACATTCAGGCGGCCCTATCAGGCGGTAGTATCAACACGCAGTTCCGGTTGACCGGTGGATTTAGAAGAGAAACCAATGTTTATCCAAATAAAGATGCTGATAAAAGAGGAAGTGGGCAATTAAATTTCACCCATCGTTCGGAAAACGGAAAACTACGCTCATCATTAACTTTAAATTATTCGAATGATGACAACAATTTGCCTTCATTTGATCTTACATCAGGAATTTACAGTGCTCCAAATCTAAAACTTTATAACGAAGACGGTTCTTTTGCATGGAATGAAAATGGTTCTGCTAACCGAAGCAATCCCATAGCTCAAACTTTACAGACGATCAATTCGGTAACAGATAATATGGTTAGTAATTTGAGTCTCGGATATTCAATTAGTAAGAATTTCCAGGTTAAAGTAAATACAGGATACACCTATCTCCAATTGGAAGAAACAAAATTATTTCCGTTGGCGTCCTATGTGCCTTCGGCCTCACGGACGAGTGGTCAATCCCAATTTGCGAAATCCCGCATTAGAAATTGGATTATAGAACCACAAATTAGCTATAACCAATCCTTTGATAATCATAGAATAGATGTATTATTGGGAGCTAGTTGGCAGAAGGAAGAAACCATAGGAACAACTATTAATGCAAGTAATTACAGTAATGAAGCCCTCCTACACACTTCTGCGGGCGCTGGAACTATAAGTACGAGTGAACTGTACAGTCTGTATAAGTATCAGTCTGTCTTTGGTCGAATTAATTATCAGTTTAAAAAACGTTATTTACTAAACCTTACCGCTCGTCGAGATGGTTCATCCAGATTCGGCCCTGGCCAACGGTTTGCCAACTTTGGCGCTATCGGTGGGGCTTGGATCTTTACTGAAGAACCTTTCATTAAAGACGACGTATCTTTTTTAAGTTTTGGAAAGATCAGAGCCAGCTTTGGATTAACGGGCAATGATAAAATAGGTAATTACCAGTTTATGGATACCTATGGCAGTGTTAAATATCCTTACGGCGGAGTTAGCGGTTTAGTTGCCCAGCGGTTATTCAATGCCGTGTATAAATGGGAAAGCAACCGAAAACTGGAGTTTGCGTTAGATCTGGGATTCTTAAAGGATCGAATTTTACTATCAGGTGGATGGTTTAGAAATAGAAGTGGGAACCAATTATTGCAATATTCCCTTCCTTCACAAACGGGATTTACGGGAGTTATTCGGAATCTTCCCGCACTGGTTGAAAATGTGGGATTCGAATTTGAAGTGAATACCTTGAATATTCAAAATAAAAACCTTACTTGGAAAACCTCCTTCAATCTGACCAGGGCAGAAAATAAGCTTTTAGAATTTCCGAATCTCAAAGCTTCCAGCTATTCAAATAAATATGAAATCGGGCATTCCTTAAATATTGCGAAAGCATATCCTTATAATGGAATTGATCAAAAGACAGGTTTATGGTCAGCTGATGTCAATGCCGGACAATCGGCCATTACCAATCTTACTCCAAAATTCTATGGGGGATTTAATAATAGTATAGAGTATAAGGGATTTGAACTAAATATATTTTTCCAATTTATTAAGAAAACAGGTAGAAATTTCATTTATACCTTACCTGCCCTTGCCGGAGGAATGAATTATAATATGCCTGTGATCTTTGAGGATAGGTGGCAATCACAGAACGAAGAGACAGATATTCAGCGTTTCGGCACTACAGGAATAGCATCCTCTTCGAGAACTAACTATCTTTTATCGAATGGCGTAATGACCGATGCTTCATTCATACGTCTTAAAAATGCTTCTCTAAGTTATTCTATACCGTCTAATTGGGTAAATAGATTTAATATCCAGCGGTTTCGGATTTATCTACAGGGACAAAATCTCTTAACATTCACTGGATATGAGGGAAATGATCCTGAAGTTAACAGTATGGTCGTCTTACCGCCTTTAAGGACGGTTACTTTAGGCTTTCAGCTAACAATTTAACTCCTGACACAATGAACAGTAAACTCAATATTTTTTGGTTGATAACAATAGCATTCATTTTTACAGGATGCGAAAAATTTGTAGAGGTTGATACACCTCCCAACCAGTTGATTGGATCAAATGTATATAATGATAAACAAACGGTAGACGCTGTATTCTCCGGTATTTATAGTGACCTATCTTCCATTAGTCATACACTTAATGCGGAAATGCAGATTGCAACATCGTTAACTGCTAAGGAAATAACCTTTGCCGCTTCTGATCAGCAGCTTATTGATTTTTTAAACAACTCTATTCAGATAAACAATTCCATAATCACCAATTTGTGGACTAATACCTACTCGACTATCTATAGTCTGAACGCCGTAATAGAGGGATTGAATGACTCGAATAGTCTAAGTGAACCCGTGAAACAGAATTTTATCGGTGAGGCTAAATTTTTAAGAGGATTTTGCTATTACTTCCTCACAAACTTATATGGCGATGTACCTTTAATTTCGGGCACGGACTACGAAAAAAATGCAATCGAACCAAGAACTGATAGTAAGCTGATATATGAACAAATTATTTCAGATTTAGAGGATGCAATAGGAGCTCTAAACAAGGACTATAGTAATCCTGAAAGAATAAGACCGAATTATTTTGCAGCATGTGCATTGTTGGCAAAAGTCAATCTTCTTTTAGAGAATTGGGAAAAGGCCCAACAGTTTTCAGATATCATTATAGAAAGCAATTTATATCAATTAGAGTATCCAGAAACTATATTCTTAAAAAACAGCAAAGAAACGATATGGCAATTAATGCCAGTTACTCCTTCCTACAACACTAATATTGGACGGATATTGGTTCCTCCATCTCTTACCAACGAGGCGATTCCAGATTATTATTTCACCGATGAGACAATTCAGTCATTTTCTGGAGATGACCTAAGATTAACTTCCTGGATAGGTAAGAAAGAAATCAAAAGCCAGACATACTACTTTCCTTATAAATATAAAATCCAGAGAAGTGAAAACTTAACGGAGTATTTAGTCGTATTCAGGCTAGCTGAACAATACTTAATAAGAGCCGAGTCAAGGCTAAAGATGGGTAATATCAAGGGTTCAATAAATGACATTAACACAATACGAAAAAGGGCCGGTTTATCAGATTTAGCACAGGATAATGAAAATCTAATTAATGAAATTGATAAAGAGAGAAAAAATGAACTGTTTCTGGAATGGTGTAACGTATGGATAAATCTGAAACAAAAAGGTAAAATTGAAATGTTGTGGCCCATACCTCAATCGCAAATAGAATCTAATCCATTTTTAACACAAAATCCGGGATACTAAATCAACACTATGAAAACAGTTAAAATACTTTTTATTATAATAATTTGCACTAAGTGCCTTTTTGCCCAAAAAATACGTCCTATTGATATCGGAGATTCCATTCCTCACAACTTTGTATTGGGAAAATCAACCAAATACAAAGGTAAAACCATACTTTCCGATTTTAAAGGGAAACTGGTCATTCTTGATTTTTGGGCAAGTTATTGTCAAGCGTGTATAAACGCATTACCAAAACTTCAGAAACTTCAGGATAAATATGCTGATAGAATACAGATATTAGTGGTTACTTCTGAAGATCTTCAAAAGGTAAACAGCTTATTGAAGAGATCAGAAATTACCAAAAATGAAAGCATCACTTTACCATTTATAACAGAAGATAGTATCCTTAAGAAAACATTTCCACATATTATTATACCTCATGAGGTAATAATTGATTCTGATAGGAAGATAATTGCGCTCACCAGTGAATCTGAATTGACTGATCACAATATAAAAAAGCTACTTGCGGGAGAAAAAACAACCTTGGCTTTGAAAGACGATTTTGGTGGAAGCCATAGCTCAAGCAATGATAAATTAGATGATACAAATGTTATCTGGTCCTCATCATTAAAGGATGGAGGACTTGGCCGCGGATCACTTAGTAGATATGATGATGACAGATTTATCAAAAGTGTGAATTTGGAGCTTACTCCGATAGGTATGTTTTATACTGTATTTTCCTACTTTAAGTTAGGATTAATGGCACCAATAAATTCCCAAAGAGTGTTTGTTGAGGTTAAAGATTCTGTTGTATACAAGCGTTATGCGAATAAAAAACTGTCTCCATTGCCATTTTTTCCTCGACATTTCCCTTATTTAAATTATTCAAACCGTCAAGAATACGACAAGGATAACGTTAAAACTTATAATTTAAAGCTGCCATATGGGGTTCCAGATAGTATTGTTTTTAACATAATATTTGATGATCTGAACAGATATTTTCCTATTAAGGCCAGAATAGAAAAGCGGACAATCCCAACTGTTGTTGTCAGGAAAGGGAATTCAGGAAACATATTACAACCTTCATCGTGTAATAAAAGGACAATACTTACGGCTGATTCTATAGGCGTTTTAAATCAGCCTATAGAAAAGTTTTTTAACCTATTTAAATATTTCATTAACGCCGAACCTTTGATCAATGAAACGGGTATTGATTATCCTGTCAACATCGTAATAGATTTTCATGACTCATCCCTTAGAGATCCCAGAAACGGCCTTATTATAAATAATAAATTCGATGTTAAGCTGTTTAAGGAAACGCTGGAAAAATATGGTTTTGTTGTTAATATAGAGCCTCGGCTTGTAGATGTTCTTGTTGTCTATGACTAAAGGAAACTGAATCAAAATTCAAATCATATCGTACCAGTACATTATCATAATACAAAGCCGCCAAGATCTGACCATCATACACAAAACTCTTGATCAATTTATTTTCGGACAAAGGAATGTAAAAGCTTCCCTCATATATTCCAGTATGTATATTGTAAATATCTATCGGGATATTTTGCTTATAAAGTTTGGGATCTTCATTGTCTGCGTTTAGATTTGAGCATACGAATAGAAATTCTCCGGATAGAACAGACTTTTGGTTTTTTATGAACCGCGGTCCATTATCACCTTTTCGTAGGCTATTGATAATCGTATCCATAGTATTTTTAACTGTAATAATGTCTCGAATACTACGGAGCTATTTTGGTAATAATGAGTAGATACAAAAAATTGCATTGAATCGTCAGAAATAAGATTGCCCTCGAGGACAATGCCTTTCGATTTGAATAAAATTAGTCTGATACAGAGAAAACCAGTCATAAAGGTAGGTGGTTTTACTTAATAATCTTGTACAGATATCTCCTGTCAACTTGCAGGTACTTGGCCTGTTGTTCAATGGTCAGTTTTCGAGCCAGATCAGGGTACTCCTTAAGAAAGTGATCATATCGGTCTGTTATATTTTTAATCCGCAACATGATTTCCCTTCCTGCTCCTTCTACCAAAGCTTCTTCATAAATTTCCAACAACATTCTATACATATTGATATTATTACGGGCAATGGTATCTGTCCGTAAAAGATTCAGAGCGTAACCCTTAGTATCATTGAGTACCTCAATAACTTCTTCTTTCTTTTTTCCAGTTAGAAAACCGTTCCCCGGCACTATAAAACCTTTATTAATTATCCATAAACAGTAGTCTTCATCGGGTTTCGAAATAACACTCATTACCAGACCATCTGTGATATAATAAAGGTTTGCCGCAGAAATACCCGTTGGATAAGAAATTACCCAATTCCGTTTGAACGTTACTGGGATAAAAAGGTTTTCCAATAAAGTGACAGTCTTTTCATCAGCGGTTTTTAGAGATCGCAGTCTTTTCCTTAATTCTTCCATAGCATTGAGTTTTGCAGTAAAGAGAAAATTACTCTTTCAATAAAATGGGTGGTTACGGTAGATCGGATAACCACGTCCAAATGTTTTTCCGGCGAAAGATAGGAGAGCCTATAATTTTGATCCTCCATTCTTTTAAAAGCTTTTGCCAAAAAATATTGCACCATAAACCGTGCATCGCCGTGCCTGTTGCAAAGTTTGATAATATCCAAGGTGTTCAGGACATAAGTAGACGACAGTTCAAGGAACTGAACATATATTGCCTTGTCTTTATTTTCTCCAAAAATATTATTCCCGCAAATGATTATCTCCCCTTGCTCCCATAGGTTGCATATCTGCCTTTTCCCGTCAAGCGGGCGAAAACCGACAGCAGTCCCTTTATGGACGAAGGGGATTTCCATCGCAGAATTCTGCTCTCCCTGCCATAAATCGCCCTTTTCAAAATACCTGATCATCAATAAACTCCTGACCTGTTGACGGAAATCATTTTTCAACATTCTCTTGTTATCCAGAATATCAAAGAAATCTTCAAACTGCATATCTTCTGACGGTTTAACTGTTGATACTAATAAAAACGGAATGCGTAAATCCGTCAAGTGGCAAAAGTTAAAAATGGTTGAGCTTACCACGGTTTTATTACAGCTGAGCACTATTTAAAGCCAGTTTTTCGGGTGGTATAAAGTGGCTTCAATTTTTCATCATGATAACCATCAGTGTAACTGAAAGAGGGTTAAAAGCAGCTCAAAAATCTATTTTGGTTACCGGTAAAGAGGTTACAAAACAATTCTATTAAGGGGAGCAATTTTAGGCTTAAGCCACACTAAATATTTTAGTAGCGAGTGGCTACTGGCTTTAGCAAAAAATACCTTTTAGCTTACCCTGGTTAAATATTTTCTTTTTTTCTACTAAAATGAGTTTAATTTTGATAGAATTCCGCACTGACCATCGAGTTTTCCTAATGGCACTTAATAGGGAGCCAAAAAAATGGAGGCGAACAATGCCACAATTTTTTGGTGTTAAGGTGCGTGATTGCCTGATTTCGCGTATGGAAGCGGTTTATCCCACCACTTTATCCACTTTTTTAAAAGGGAATCAAGTCTTTTTTTTGTCCTGAGTTCTGGGTTTTACTTAATATGGTGGATATGGGAGCGATTTACTCTTTTAAATGGTTGGACAACCTGATCATCAATAAACTTTCAGCAGCGGGTTCCGCAGTCACTCCCCTAAATCGGGAAGAAGTTATACTGGTAGCCAGAACATTGGCCGAAAATAAAGAAACACTGCCATTTGAATTTCTGCAAAAATTATTATCGCTTAAAAATGAGCGGCAATGCAAGCGTTTGGTTAACCGGTATCATCTTCAGTTTGTACTGCTTCGGGAACATGTCAGACGTAACCTGAAACATACGAAAACAACCTATCCGCGGATTTATGAACTGAATTGCTATGCCGAGGAGTTTGTAGAATATCTGTTATCTCTGATTGAAATGAGATTTCCAAACTATCTACATAATGACTCGCCGGTATCGGATACATTCAGGAATATCACGGTAAGCGGTCTGAAAAATCTTTTAAAGAAAGTTAAAGAAAAGGCTTTTTTTAGACATGAACCCATCATTGATCGGATTGTAATCCCATCTGCAATATCAACTCTTGAAAACAAAGAGGTGACCTTTGGTCAATTGAACTATTGGCAGGAAATGCTCGGGGGACTGTTGTCTATGGAGGCTATACAGCAAATTTCCCATTTCAATACCCTTGAAGAATTTTTGATCAATATGAATTTCAACCATGCACATTTCGTCTCCTATTTACAGCAAAAGATTTTGAAAGGAGCAAAGAATAACATTGATGGCCGAAAGTATTTTCGGGAAATAAATATACGAAGGGATATCTATTACTCTAATACTCATCAATCCCTTCATAGAATTATGCATAACTGGTTTACACGGAATCCGTATACCCCCATGATTGAAAGTTCATCCGTCCCGGCCGTAAAAGAAAGTCCACTATCGCGAAAAACAAAGAATACAAAGGTGATTCTCAAACTTTCTGTGGATCAGTACGGTATTCTTCTGCGGGCGGCCGATCAGACAAAACTACTCGATGCACCATCCTTTAGCCACGTCTGTGAAACAATGGCTCCGATATTTGCAACAGCAAATCAGGAAGAAATCTCTGCGAACAGCCTAAGAAGCAATGCTTATCCAACAGAGGAAAACGATAAACTGGTTACTATCCGTTCGCTGGAAAAAATGATCCGATGGATCAGGGAGTGTTGAAAAACAGTATTTGGTATAGATGATAACAAACTATCGATTTAGCCAATCATTTTAAACTATGGATGAAATATTCTTTGATTTACCGCATCAAAGCCTTTCTGGCCCCCCTCATAAGAAACAATATCTTTATCTCTGAAACAGACTGCCAAACCATCCCTCAGCCAGCTTTTGCACGGTTAGGTAAGATTTTAAACAATATTGTTTGCTAAAGATCTAAATAGGAATTTATAAATAGAAAAACTCAATATTATGCCTACAATACTTGACAGATGGTTTCTCTATTCAACCAAAAGCAATGGCAAAAACATCTTGTTTACTAATATTATTAGTATTAGTTTTGTTGTCCTAATTTGTAACGATATGGCTAAGATATCAGAAGATAAGCGTGCGTTGATAAGCAGGTTGAAAAAGAACATGTTGCTCTGGCAGGGAGTGAGGCCGAAAGAAAGCCAAGAGGACAGTATTGGCCTTGGACCAATGGAAGAAGCTTTTCCGAACGGCATTTTCCCTAAAGGAAGCGTGCATGAGTTTATCAGTACGGATCGGATAGGAAGTGCCGTTTCATGTGGCTTTATGAGCGGGTTACTGGGCAATCTGATGAAGAATGGTGGTATCTGCATCTGGATCAGCAGTTTCAAAGCGCTGTTTCCTGCATCACTTAAAACATTCGGCGTAACGCCGGAACATATCGTTTTTGTTCGTATGAAACACGAGAAAGATATCCTTTGGGCAATGGAGGAGGCGCTTAAGTGCGAAGGACTCGCTGCAGTTATTGCCGAGATCCATAAACTCGATTTTGTACAATCACGTCGTCTTCAACTGGCCGTAGAGAAAAGCAGGGTTACGGGTTTTATACTTCGGCATAATCCACGTTCGCTGGATTCCACGGCCTGCGCTGCCCGGTGGAGGATCACTTCCCTACCAAGCAAATTAAAAGAAAACATGCCGGGAATCGGCTTTCCGCGTTGGGAAGTGGAACTGCTAAAGGTACGTAACGGCAATCCGGGAAAATGGCGGGTGGAGTGGTCAGCAGATGGACTGATTCCGCTGCGCAAACAAAGCCAATCAGAAAAATGGTCGCAACGGATTCAGCATTTAGGATAAAGATGATGAAAAGACGATTTGCTTCGATATGGTTTCACCACCTGACCACAGATTGGATGACGGTCCGTAGGTCTGTAATGAAGGATGTTCCCTTCGTCTTTGCCGCTCCCGTACATGGCCGGATGGTAATCTGTGCCGCCAATCCGGTAGCGGAACAGCAAGGGGTTACCCGCGGTATGGTAGTTGCTGATGCCAAGGCTTTCCTTCCATCGCTGCAAGTCATCGATGAACGTCCAAGGCTATCCGAAAAACTGCTTAAAGCCATCGGTCATTGGTGTATACGTTTCACACCAATCGTTGCGCTGGATGAACCTGACGGTCTTATTCTGGACATCAGTGGCTGCGCCCATCTTTGGGGCGGCGAACGGAAGTACCTGAAAACTCTCGTTTCAAGGTTAAAGGAGCGCGGTTATGATACCCGCATGGCCATAGCCGATACCATCGGTACCGCTTGGGCTATTGCCCGCTTTGGCAAGGTAAAACCGATCATTGAAAGCTGTGACCAACTTGATGCCCTGATGCCCCTACCTCCTATCGCATTGCGGTTGGAACCGCATACGCTGGAGCGGTTGCAACGTTTGGGATTGAAAACCGTCGGAAGCTTTGCCGCGATGCCGCGTACAGTTCTGCGCAGGCGCTTCGGTGACACATTCCTGTTACGGTTGGGTCAGGCTCTCGGCTATGAGGATGAATTTATTGTGCCCCTAAAACCAATTGTCCCTTATGAAGAACGCTTACCCTGCCTGGAGCCGATCAGTACGGACAAGGGAATAGAGTTTGCTCTTCAGAAATTGTTGGAAAATCTCTGCAAACGCTTGTCCGGCGAAGGAAAAGGGTTGCGGGAAGCTTTGCTCAAGTGCCACCGTATTGACGGAAAAATGGAACAGATCAGCATCGGCACCAGCCATGCAACGGCTAATGTGCCGCATCTCTTTAATCTGTTCGCATTGAAGATATCGCAGATAGAACCGGCATTGGGTATTGAACTGTTTATACTGGAAGCTCCTAAAACAGAAGATGTCGATCCCGTACAGGAGTCGATATGGAGCAGTCGAACAGGTCTGGAAAACACAGCGGTATCGGAATTGTTGGATCGGTTGAAAAGCAGGGATGGTTCCTGTGAAATTTCCCGTTATTTGCCGGATCAGCATTATTGGCCGGAGCGGTCAGTGAAGGAAGCATCTTCCATTAAAGAAAAACCGATTATCGATTGGCCAACGGACAGGCCACGACCAACACGACTGCTATCTACACCGGAGCCGATTACGGTTACCGCTCCCATACCGGATTATCCACCTATGTTATTCCGCTATAAAGGGAAAATGCACACCATTAAAAAAGCAGACGGCCCCGAGCGTATCGAACGGGAATGGTGGATGGATAAAGGCGAACACCGGGACTATTACTATGTCGAAGACGAGAAAGGCCAACGTTTTTGGTTATATCGCTCAGGCCACTATGGGAGCAGCCAGTCCGGCCAATGGTTTCTGCACGGTTTTTTTGCCTAGCTTATGGGATACATTGAATTACAGGTTACCACAAATTTTAGCTTCCTACGGGGAGCCTCGCATCCGGATGAGCTGATGGAACAGGCCGCGGAATTGGGATATACCGAAATCGCAGTTACTGATCGGAATACTTTAGCGGGTATTGTCCGTGCACATATAGCCGCAAAAAAACACGGCATCCGTCTTATTCCAGGCTGTCGCCTGGACTTATTGGATGGGCCCAGTTTATTGGCCTATCCGACGGATAGGGAAGCTTATGGACGGCTATCGACACTGCTCACGGTGGGCAACCTTCGTACAGAGAAAGGCCAATGTCATCTATATAGAACTGATGTTTACCAACATAGTGAAGGCATGAAGTTTATCGTCCTTCCGCCCGACAAACTCACCCTCTCATTTGAGCTAGAAACCGGATATATGCAGCACGTTCAGGAATACCGGGAAATGCTAGGACATGCGCTTTATCTTGGAGCAAAACGTCTTTATAGGGGCGATGATGCCAAGATGCTGTTCCGGCTCAACCAACTGTGTGAACGACTGGATATCGGGTTGGTTGCTATTGGCGATGTATATTATCATGTGCCCGAACGGCGTGAGTTACAGGATATCCTGACCTGTATCCGCGAGAAATGCACCATTCATACCGCAGGTTTCAAATTGCATCCGAATGCAGAACGTTATCTTAAACCGACGCAGGAAATGGAACGGTTGTTCCGTCAGTATCCTGACGCCATTTATCATACCGGAGAGATTGCAGCAGCATGCAGGTTTTCACTCGACAGTCTTGAATATGTGTATCCCCACGAGCTGGCTCCAAATGGCCGTACACCACTGGAAGAACTGGTCTACCTGACGTGGAACGGTGCCAGAGAACAGTTCGGAGAGGATATCCCTGAAGCCATTCGGGATACCATAAATATGGAACTGGATTTTATCGAACGGAAGAATTATGCTTCGTATTTCCTGACTGTTTATGATTATGTGCGCTTTGCACGGGAAAGGGGCATCCTTTGTCAGGGCCGTGGCTCTGCGGCCAACTCTACCGTTTGTTATTGTCTTGGTATAACATCAGTAAATCCTTCGAAATTCAGGTTGCTCTTTGCCCGCTTCATGTCCGATGCGCGGGACGAAGCCCCTGATATTGATGTGGATTTTGAACATCAACGCCGTGAAGAGGTAATCCAGTATATCTATGAAAAATATGGCCGCAACCGTGCAGCAATTGTAGCCACGGTAACGCAGGTACATTCAAAAGGGGCGATACGGGATGTGGCAAAGGCGATGGGATTATCACTGGATGCCGTAGGCCGGTTGTCGGGCATTATCAGCAGCCATTGGGATGACCATATCGATCTGGAAAGATTGGCTGAACAGGGCTTTAATCCCGATGATCCGCATTTACGGAAAGTGCTCGAATTGACGCATCAGTACATCGGATTTCCAAGGCAGCTGGGTCAACATACCGGAGGCTTCGTCATTACGCAGGGTAATCTCCATGAACTTTGTCCCCTCATCAATGCCCGGATGGAAAACCGTACAAATCTGGAATGGAACAAGGATGATCTGGAAGCGTTGGGTTTTTTGAAGGTTGACGTATTGGCCTTAGGCATGTTAACGTGTATCCGGAAAGCTTTTGATCTTGCCAAACAACATTATAACCTGGATCTCACTTTAGCAAACATTCCGCAAGACGATTCTGACGTATACGAGATGATAAGTCATGCTGACACACTGGGTGTATTCCAGATTGAAAGCCGTGCACAGATGTCGATGCTGCCAAGACTAAGACCAAAAGTATTTTATGATCTGGTTATCGAGGTAGCAATTGTCAGGCCCGGACCGATACAGGGAGATATGGTACATCCTTACCTTCGCCGCCGCAACGGCGAGGAACCGGAGGACTATCCTTCGGAGGAAATCAAAAGTATTCTTAAGAAGACGCTCGGGGTTCCGCTCTTTCAGGAGCAGGCCATGGAAATCGCCATCATAGCCGCTGGATTCACACCGGCAGAGGCAGATGGGCTCCGACGCAGTATGGCTACCTTCAAAGCCAAGGGAAAAGTATCGGAGTACGAACGGATGTTGGTGGAGGGAATGATGAAAAAGGGATACAAAGAAGAGTTTGCCCGACGGGTGTTCAGGCAACTGGAAGGATTTGGCAGTTATGGGTTTCCGGAGAGCCATGCGGCAAGTTTTGCACTTCTGGTGTACATTTCATCGTGGATCAAATGCTACTATCCGGATATTTTCGCCGCTTCCCTACTGAACAGCCAGCCCATGGGCTTCTACCAACCTGCCCAGATCGTTATCGATGCGAGGAAACACGGTGTAAGTGTACTGCCAATCGATATCAATCATTCCCATTGGGACAATATGCTGGAAGGCGAAAGAGGCAAACAGCATGCCTTACGATTGGGTTTACGTCAGATAAAAGGTTTTCGGGAAGAAGATGCTATTATATTGGTAAAAGCGCGGTGTAAAGATTATACTTCCATAACTTCCCTGATGGATGCGGGCCTATCCTTATCCGTAATGGAAAGGCTTGCAGACGCGGATGCCTTTCGCTCGCTCGGTATTGACCGTAGGCGGGCATTGTGGGAGATATCAGCATTGGCTGACAGACCATTTGCACTTTTTGAAGGACAACTGTCCGAAAGCGCCAGAGAAGGACAGATCGAATTGCCTTTGATGACCGCAGGTGAACATGTAGTCCATGATTATTCCACTACAGCCCTTTCTATCAAAGCACACCCTGTCAGCTTTCTTCGTGCAAAACTGGACTTACTGCATGTGGTGCCAACGGAAAAGCTGGGCCTTATGAAAAATGATATGCCTGTAAAGGTTTGTGGACTCATTACCGTACGCCAGCGTCCCGGCACGGCAAAAGGCGTCCTGTTTGTCACCATAGAGGATGAAACGGGCTTTGCCAATCTCGTAATATGGGGAAAGGTTTTTGAACAGTATCGGAAAGAAATCCTTCGGTCGAAACTGTTTATGGTAGCGGGTAAAGTACAGCTAGCGGGGGAAGTCATCCATGTGGTGGCTCAACGCTGCTTGGACATGTCCGGATTGTTAAAAGGCCTGACAGACGATAAAGATGATGCGAGCGGTGCTTTCCATAAAGGACGGAACTTTCAATAGTACTGATCAGCTGAACTTTGACACAGTTGTCGTTTATTTCCATCGCATATCTTATCAGCGCAAAGGTATGGTTTCAAACAAGTTTATAGATTACAGACAGTTTTATGGAATTTCTATCTTAACTTTCTTCTTTTCCAGTAGAGCGAGTAGGCAATGGCATTTACACTAATAACAATTACCACTAAAACAAATTGGATATTCCGAGTCAGGTCCTCCTGATATATTATCGGAACTAAGTGTCTTGTAATGAAATCTTCTTCGTAGGTTGAAAGCCCGGCATGATAACCGAAATAATTTTCAAGCGCAGTAAGCGGGCATAGCACGCCTGACGATAATTCCGCGTATACACCCCAAATAACTGAGACCGGATGTAGAATCCTGACCCATAAGCTTTTATTTAGAAAAAAACCGCCAATAACAACAAAAAATATAAACAACAAATGGATGATTACCGTAAGTTGCGTGAGAAAAAGATAGATATATTTTTCCATCGGCTTTAGCTTTAACTATTGTAAATATCAACTCTCTTTCCCAAAAAGGGAAAAACGTTTATAAAGACATTGTTCAGGAAAGTCCTTCCCTCGAAATCTAATCATGAATCGCCCCAGATAACATCACTATATTTAAGGTCGACTTTACTTCTCAGTACTTCACTTCCCAGCTCCGCACCGAACAAAAATCCTCCCCTTGCAACCTTTCTACTACTTCCAGCCAATCCATAACTTATTCCATTTTTGGAACCATATGGATTATTGGTATATGTACGACCAATGGCACATATTTTTTACGCCCTCATAATATAAAGATAATTCCCTGATCTACAAAGGATACAGGGATACAATTTTAGGATACAGCAAAAGTTGTATCCCTGAGCCGTTTCTGCTCTTGCCACCTTTGTTCCAACAAAACGAAGCAAACAAAAAAGTTATGTTAAACGGAATCACCTGGTCAGAGTATTTAACGGCATTGTTCATAGCAGTGATTATTTATTACCTGCTTATCGCCTTGCGGTACTACCCGAAAGAACTAAAGCGCTGCCTTTCCGGAAAGCGAAAAGGAAACGAAGAACAAGAAGAGGATTTTGATACAGAAAGCGGGTCTGCGACGAAAGCGGATGAAGTACACAACCTTTTTTCGGATGAAGAGTCAACTGAAAAAGCCTTTGCTTCGGCCGAAGAACTATCGAATCAGATTCGGATTACCGTAATGGAGGCTGTTGATAAAAGCCTTTCCAAAGATAATCTCTGCTTATTGCTTGGTACCTTATTGGATGACTATCCACAGTTCCGGGACAACGCTTTTCAGGTTGCTATCAATAACGTGATCAATACTGAATTGGAAAAATACGGTTCCGTCCCCCTCAGTGCTGTAGAGCTAGATGGGTTGTGGAAAGAGGGAAGCTGACGGAAGCCCGCTCCATCCCCTGCCCTATCCGGCAGGGGAAAACGGGGCAAAGCGCAGGAATTTAACCTTTAACAAGTGAAGTATGGGAAAGTGGAGAAAGATGGAAAAGGGAAAACTACGTGCAGTAATGACAGCAGCGCTGGTTGTAATGTTTGTGGCAGCTGTAAAAGCGCAGAGCGGATTGGATGGCATTGAACAGGCCAATACGGAAGTGAGAGGATATTTCGATGCGGGAACAAAATTGATGTACGGGGTGGGCGCGATGATCGGTTTGATCGGCGCGGTCAAAGTGTATCAAAAATGGAACGGGGGAGAGCAGGATACAAATAAAGTTGCGGCCGCCTGGTTCGGAAGCTGCATCTTTCTGGTTGTGGTAACCACGATTATCCGCTCGTTTTTCGGGATCAATTAAAGTGATTTATGCAGAAAATATTAAAGGAACGGTTATACAGCTATCTGGTGGACAACAGGGTTGACCTTTTTCTGGACCTACAGCACAAAGGCGGGCTGAAGGAGTACCTGAACTCAAGTGTGTCGGCCATTGCACCGCAGATCAGGGAAATGCAGGAATCGGGAGAACCCGATCTGTACATCGAGGAATACTGTATGGATGAGCTGACCAGGAAACTGCGCCCATCCCCGTTCCTTTACCTCTACCGTGTGCTGGAAGAGGAATTTGAGGAGGATTTTCACCGCATGCGTGAGGATGGTATCCTCACCTATGAGCTGATCAATATACTCGGCTGCTGCCGCGACATTTTTGAGCGAAATGCCTTTTCGGAGGAAACGGAAGAAGACCGTTACCTGCGGTATGAAATTACGGGCGCCGTCGGGGATTATCTATCGGGATCATAAACCAGAGCATTGGTGATGGAAGGGAAAGTGCGATATGGGATACAATGTAAAGGAGAAACTGAAAGATAACCTGGCGGCTATCCGTATAGCTTTTGACTACCGTAATGGCAAGGTACTTGCAGCGGATGAAGCAGCAGTATTATCGCGTTACAGCGGCTTCGGGGGGATTAAAGCTGTCCTCTACGACTGGAGGGACCGCGAAGACTGGATGGACCAGATTCCTTCGGAAAGGGACCGGGAGCTCTATCCGCTCCTAGATGATCTCCATACGGTACTGAGGAAAAATTTTACCCCGGATGAATATCGCAGAACACTTTCCTCCCTTAAACACAGCGTCCTAACCGCTTTTTACACGCCGGACTTTCTTCCGGAAATCATTTACGGAACGATGGACAAGCTGGGTATCAGCCTGCGGAATATTTATGAGCCAAGCGCAGGAGCGGGCGTCTTTGTCGCCGGTGCTGTAAAAATGGTACCTAAGCTTGAAAGCGTGACAGCTATCGAAAAAGATCAGCTGACGGCAATGGTGCTGGAAGCATATGCCTCTACATTTCCCGTAAATGTACAGGTTCAGGAAAAAGGTCTGGAAGAAACTTCCCGTGAGGAGAACGGCCGGGCTGATCTGGTGATCAGCAATATTCCTTTCGGAAACTTTTCGGTGTACGATCCCACGGTAACGGATAAAAACCTTACCGGAAGGATCCATAATTATTTTTTTGCCAAAGGTCTCGATAAACTGAGGGACGGTGGGCTTCTTGCCTATATCAGTACGGACACCTTCCTTAACAGTTCGCTGAACCGTGCCGCCCGGGAGCATTTATTCTCCCGTTCTGATCTTGTCACCCTTGCCGTGCTGCCTGAGAACCTGATGCGGGATACGGGAAATACCGACGCTCCCTCCCACCTGATCATTGTCCAGAAAAACAACAGTAAGAAAGCCCTTACGGAAACGGATAAAATCCTGTTGGAAACCGTGAGCCGGGAAAATGACTTTGGCAGCTATACGCTCAACCGGTACATAGCCGAGTATAGTGATATCATTTTGGGTAACCGGATGGTTGAAGGAAGAAACCAGTATGGCGAGGCGCATCTTAAGATCCTGCAGGAGGGTGAGATCAGCGGTATCGGCAGGCGCCTTGAGGCTCTTCTGCTGGACGGTTTCGGTAAAAGATTCGAGAGGAGCCGCTACGAAACCGTTCACGACCCCATTGAGCCGGCAAAGGTTGTAAAAGAGGGTAAAAAACTCACCTTTTTACCGCCGCCCGAAGGTGGTAAAAGGGAGCAGGTAACTGTACAGCTCGGGCTTTTCGATATACCACGGGAGGCTCCCGACAGATCTGCTGCCTACCTCAACGAGCTGGACAGGGCCTCGATGCGTGCGGATACGGCCCGTATCATTGCCACCATTAGGACTCCCGAAGAAAACGACCATGAAAGCGTTGTGCTAATTACGGCACAGCAGGCAAAAACGGGCAGATATCTGTACAGGTTATTTTCCAACCTGCGGGAGATCACCTTCCGCTCGATGTGGCACAGCGGTAGGAGCCTCGGCCCTGAACTGGAAAGACTCCGTAACCTTCTTTCGGTTTACGGCAATACCTTCCGTTTTGAGGGTGACCGGAGCCTGGAAAAAGCTTTTGGGCTGTCTGAAAAAAAAGAGGATATCTTCCATGGTCTGCAGCCTTTCCATAAAGAAGGGATGCCGCTTATATACGAAGGGCGGATCGTCCGTTTGCTCAAGCCGGATTTTGGAAAGGACCGTGCGGGCTTTGAGCCACTGGAAGTTGGCAAAAACAGACTGGAAGCTTCCCATGCTTATATCGGTCTGCGGGACGGCTACCTGCGACTAATGGAGCTGGAATCGGCGGAACAGGATACCGGCTATGCCCGCAGCGAACTCAACAATCTGTATGATCGGTTCGCCAGCGAACATGGACAGCTCAATTCGGCGCAGAACAGGCAGCTGGCGACGCTGGATCCGGTATATTCGCACGAAGTATTTTCCTCTCTGGAACGACGGGAACACGACCGTTTTGTCAAGGCCGATATGCTGGACGGTCCGCTCGGTGCGGACCATGATTTTCACACAGAAGATCCGGTAGAGGCGCTGGCGGTCAGCCTTAACGATAAGGGAGGCGTCGATCTCGATTATATTGGAAAGCTTACGGGAAAAGAGCAGCACCTGCTGATCGCGGAACTCAAAGGTCATATCTATTTTGAACCCGGAGAACGAAGATGGGTAACAGCAGATAGCTACCTCAGCGGCAATGTGGTTGCAAAACTTAAAGTCGCCAGGGAGCAGGTATCAGAAGAGGCAGAAACCCCTTTTTTTGCCGACAGTCTACAGGCCATTGAAAAGGTGCAGCCCGAAAAGATCTCTTTTGAACTGCTGGATTTCAACCTTGGGGAACGCTGGATACCGCAGGAATACTACAGCCGTTTTGCCTCCGGGCTTTTCGGAACACCGGCAACGGTCAGTTATTACCGTTCGGTGGACATTTTCAAGGTTGAGATTCCAGATGCCAATCTGGCCGTGACCGAAGAGTATGCGATCAAGCCCAAAAGTGGCAGGACAATGTACGGCTACACGCTTTTCGAACATGCACTGGAAAACACCTTTCCCTCCTTCAGTTACCCTATTGCCAATGCCGAGGGAAAGGAAGTGCGGGTCCCCGACAATGAGGCCATCCAACAGGCGCACGAAAAGATCGAAAAGATACGGGACAGGTTCCTGTTGTTCATGAAAGAGCTCCCGGGCACCGAAAAAAAAGCGATTGAAACGGCCTATAATGAACTCTACAATTGCTACGTCCTACGGAAATTCGATGGTACTCACCTGAAATTTCCGGGACTCAGCAGGAATGCGCTGGGAATACATGATCTTTACAATTCCCAGAAAGATGCCATATGGCGGATTATCCAGTCCCGGGGTGCCCTGATTGATCACGAGGTCGGTCTGGGAAAAACACTGACCATGGTAGTCGCCAGTCGAGAAATGAAACGGTTGGGTATTGCGCATAAACCGCTTATTCTGGCATTGAAGGCCAATGTAGCCGAGATTGCAGTTACCTATCGGAAAGCCTATCCCAACGCCCGAATACTTGCCCCCACTGAGAGTGACTTCGTTCCGGCCAAAAGGACGCGGATTTTCCATGAGATACGCAACAACAATTGGGACGCCGTTATCCTGACCCATGACCAGTTCGGAAAGATCTTGCAGTCGCCCGAGATCCAGCAGCAGATTTTACAGACCGAGCTTTTCAATCTGGAGCGGGACCTGGACGCCATGGAAAAGGGTAATGGCAGGACCGGCAAGCAGATCATGAAAGGACTGGAGATCAGGAAGAACAATCTGCAGAACCGTCTTTCAGAAGTTCAGCGCAGCATGGATAACCGCAAAGATCAGGACATTTACTTTCTGGATATGGGCATTGACCATATTTTTGTCGATGAATCCCATAAATTCAAGAACCTGACCTTTTCTACCCGGCACGACCGCGTAGCAGGTCTGGGGAATACGGAAGGTAGCCAAAAGGCACTGAATATGCTCTTTGCGGTTCGCAGCCTCCAGCAAAAGTTCCAGAGTGACCTCTGCGTTACCTTCCTGTCGGGCACACCGATCAGTAACAGCCTGACCGAGCTTTACCTGATCTTCAAATACCTGCGCCCCAATGAACTTCAGCGGCAGAACATTTCAAATTTCGACAGCTGGGCTGCCGTTTATGCCCGGAAGACCACCGACTTTGAGTTCTCCGTGACCAATGAGATCATTGCCAAGGAACGTTTCCGCCATTTTATCAAAGTGCCCGAGCTCGCCCTGTTCTACAATGATATTACCGATTACAAAACAGCCGAACACATCAAACTCGACCGCCCGCAGGTGGATGAAGTGCTGGTCAATATCAAGCCTACACCCGAGCAGGAAGAATTTATAGCCAGGCTGATGAGCTTTGCCCAGACAGGTGACGGAACGCTTCTCGGTAGGGATCCCCTAACAGATACAGAAGACAAGGCCCGTATGCTGATTGCGACCAATTACGCCAAAAAGATGGCCGTGGATATGCGCCTGATCAGTCCGGAATATGAAGACCATCCCGATAACAAGGTCAATACCTGTGCCCGCAATGTTGCTTTGCTTTACGGGGAAACTGCTGCATTCAGGGGAACACAGCTCATCTTTTCCGATATCGGCACACCGGGCAATAAAGGATTCAACGTATACGATGCACTTAAAAAGAAACTGGTGGAAGATTTTCACATTCCGGCTTATGAGATCACTTTTATCCATGACTGGACCGACCGGAAAAAACCGGAGCTCTTCCGCAAAATGAACAGCGGAGAGATACGCATCCTGATAGGCAGTACCGAAAAGGCCGGTACCGGCCTGAACGTCCAGCGGCGGATGGTGGCCCTTCACCACCTGGATATCCCCTGGACACCAAAAGATCTCGACCAACGTGTGGGCCGTGGTGCCCGTCAGGGTAACGTGGCCGCCAAGGAACACAAGGGAAACAAGATCAAGAATTTCATTTATGCCGTTGAACAGAGCCTGGACAACTACAAGTTCAATCTGCTCAAGAACAAACAGCTGTTCATCAGCCAGATGAAAAATTCCGGTCTCTCGGTAAGGAGCATCGACGAAGGTGCTTTTGACGAGAAGAGCGGCATGAACTTCTCGGAATATATTGCCATCCTGTCCGGAGATACCACGCTACTTGAAAAATCACGTGTGGAGAAAAAGATCACCGTACTGGAAAACCTCCATCACTCCCACCGGCAGGAACAGGCTCGGCTGCGCTATGAACTGGAAGACCTGCAATCGGAACATGAAAAAACCGGTTCCACGCTCGAAAAGCTCAGGGCGGATGAAAAACATTACAGTGAAAATCTGCTCCGGGATAAGGACGGCACCAAAATGAACCCTATTCAGTTGAGTGACCTGAGTGCGGGTGATCCGGAAATCATTGGAAATGCCCTGATCAAAATCCATTCGGGCTGGAAACCGAAAGGAGGTTCGGGAGACCGTGAACAGATCGGCTCGCTGTACGGTTATGATCTTTACGTGCACCACCACTGCGAAACCAATGGTTTCGGGAAAAATGGCTGGACGTACCGGTATTTTAACACACTTTACGCCGAAAGTCCCGCTACCGGAATACGCTATACGTATTCGGGCGGAGAGCCCAACAGAGATAACCCGAAAACCGCATCACGCTATTTTCTCAGTGCTATTGACCGTGTCGGCAAACTCCGCGAGAAATCGGAGACAAAATATAATCAACAGGACGAAAAGCTCAAAGGCCTTGCCTCTCTGATGGAGAAGCCCTTCCAGCGGGCCGAAGAGCTCGCTGCACTGAAAGAAGAGTTAAAAGATCTGGAGGAAAGACTGACAAAGAAAATGGAAGCCACACAAAAGATCCAGGAAGGAACGGAAGTTTCCGACAAAAAGCAACGGGAAGATATGGACGTACAAGTACCTGTCATTCCTCTGAAAAAGGAAGAAGAACCGGCAGGACGTAAGACTTCTGCCGTACGGTTATGACACAGTACCCTTTAACTATAAACAGCCATGGCAAACAGTGTATACGAAATCAATAAAGGGGTAAATGCTCCGGTAGAATTCAAAGGTCTGAAAGCACAGTATATCTGGTACCTGGGAGGACTGATCGTTGTGCTTCTTATCCTTTTCGCGATACTTTATATGGTCGGTATCCCTTCGCTGATATGCATTGTCCTTACCGGCGGCGGTGGCACACTTGCCGTCATGCGGATTTACAGGCTATCGGAAACCTATGGGCCACATGGCCTAATGAAACTGACGGCCAGCAAAAGAATACCTAGGGTAATCAGGTCAAACAGCAGGAAAATATTCAGGCAGAGAACCGGTAGTCCAAATGTTAACCGTTAGCAAAAAAGAAAGATGGAAGAGCAAAAGAGAATTTTCTTAGCCGATATCCTGTTTAGGATTGATCCTATTTTCGGACGCTTCATACAGGTGGGAAATCCCGACAATGAGATCCATTTCGATAGCTTACAGGATCGATCAGGCTACTATTCGACGGTAATCGACAAGGCCAAATTCCAGATTGACCCGGCAACGGATGGGGAAACACCAAGCGAAATCCAAAAGATCAATATTCCAGAGGCAGTTATCTATGGAGAATATGAAGAAGGTTCCGACTATGCGCAGAATTTTAACATGGAGCATGCCCGGGAGTGTAATATCCGATTGGTTGACAGAGAAACACTGGCGGAACTGGAAGAATACCCATTGACATTTAAACACCGTCACCTTCCCACAATCGATATCGGCGGATTTGAATATGAGATCGATGTATCCTTTGATGTACTAAGGCAAAAAGAGGACCCCCTCTCCGTGATCGAGTTCTGTGATATGGAAAAAGAGGAACAGGGATATTCTTTTGTTTTTGACAGGGAGAGCCAGCCAATCAATTATTTCGAAGAGGGCGTTGAAGACCGGATCAAAATCCATCTGCCTGAAATGGTCGAGCTTGATCCGGAAGGGATGTCGCTTAAATATGGCGTACCGGTAGAAAAATTGCCGGAAAAGGACAAAGACATCGAGTGCAGCCACGAAATGATCCATCATAGGATACATGAAGGGAATCTTCCGGTTATCCGCATCGTTGATAGAGACTATTATGTTGATCTGCGCATGGGTCAATTAAGGGCAACTGATCAATTCTGGAAGACAATTGATCTAAACCGTACCGAAGAAGCACGTGATTCATCTTTACTTTTTGCCTACAACTACCACAGGCATGAGCTGGTGGACATCAACGAAAATATCACTGCGTATCCAAAAAATACGGTTCTGGTGGCCCTTCCACATGAATCTAAACTGGACCCTGTCGGCGCGGGCAGAAAAGACTGGGGTGACGAGCTGGCTTTACTGGATCAATACCCGATCCAGCAGCGGATGGAGGCCCGGATTTTTCCGCTGGAAAAAATAAAGCCCATTGCAGAAATGATCGAAGAGAACCTGAAAAAACAACAGGTCAAACAGGATAGAAAAAAAGGAAGGAGAATGTAATGCTATTACCACGCATCATTATTGATCAGGCACTTTTTTATATTGATATCTCAGGTAAACAGCTTGTTGAGACCGATAATCCGCACAATATTATTCCGTTTGCCGAAATGGAAAGACGCGAAAGACATTACGATCTGGTCTACAATGCGGCTTCAAAGAATGTAGGAAACCTCAGTGCCTTCCCTATGAGCGATATACCGCCGTTTGAACTCATTAAAATCCCTAGGCGCCTGCTGGAAAAGGGATATAAAGAGGGGTCCGAGTATGCTGACACTTTCAATGAACGGAGCTATGAAATAGATGCGGGTGTTCTGCTAGTTGACAGTTATATGGAAAAAAGGCTGTCCGGTGAACTTCCGACTGTCAGTATCGCCGCCACAAGTTATGAGGTGGACGTTTCAAAGGGCGAACTGACAGGCGTGGGCCATTCCGCTACCATTTCCGTTCACCATTTCACCGAGGTTGATAATCACCTTCTCGGCTTTTTCCAGAAAGGAGTTCCTGTCATACCGAATATCAATTCGATGGCGGAAATCCCGAAAGACCTGTCAATCATCGAAATTCCAAAAATGGAAGCTATGGACCCGATAGGATATGCCGATCACCGCTTCGGCAGATGGTATAAGTCCCTGAGAAAATTTTCAGGTGAAGGCGCATCATTTGCCGGATGGGGATTTTCTCCCGATCGGACAATTCTGAGCGACATTGTCCGAGGCAACCGCGAAAAGATAGATTCCGTTCGCACACGGATACAGATCAGCTCTGGGAGCTCCGGTCCGCAAACCGAAGAATATCCCTCGGACCAGATAAGTGAATCGCTGGTCACACTGAAGGAAACCGGCATGCCGAGGATTATTATCGACCAAACCGTTTTCGGTATCGATACTGTCCGTCAACATCTTATTGAGCTGGGAGATCCCGGTAATACAATTTCGTTCGCTGGATTGGAGTCCGGTAACTACTTCGCCTTTGAGTATGATAGAAAAACAAGGAATATTGCCAAAAATCCGAGCTTCAGTGACAGTCTGTACACCAGGATAATGCATATATGCATCCCCACGGATCTACTCAGATCCGGTTACAAAGAGGGTTCGGCATATGCTTATGCATTTAATCTCGAGTGCAAACATCAAAGCGTTCCTGTGCAGCTCGTGGACAGAACCATACTTGATCGGTTTGACGGTCATCTTCCTATACTGGAAATCGCACACAAGCCATATTTCATTGATATCGCGAATGAAAAATTTGAGGCATGCGATAAGACCGGTACGCTTCATTTCGATCAATTCGAGCAGTGGGATGGGCTGTTAAAGGGGTTTATGGACATTGAAAATGGCACCATGTCCGATGCCGGTAAATTGACGGAAATTCCCAGAGGATTACGTCTTTTGGAAATACCCCACCCGATGAACCTGGACCCGATCGGTTATGCCGCCCGCCGCTGTGACTGTTGGGCATATTTGCTGAATGACAACAATATCTATGAGATGAAACATGCAGTTGAAATCAACCCAAAGGAAACAATGCTTGTCAAAACCGTCAGAAAAAACCATTTCGTAAAGAAATACAGCGATGATCTGAAGCTCAATCCGAGAAAACAGTATAAAAGAAAGCTATGAACAATACTCCGGTTTATGGAACAGATGATTCATCAGAAAAGAGGACGAATATGAAAAGAGGACTACCGAAATATTACCTGGAGAACTGCTGGTTCACGGTCGATGTAATGAAGGACGAACTGCGTCAGGTCGATAGGCCGGACAATACCATATCATTCAAGGATATGACCTATGAAGGAAAGTGGTACCAGTTCTGGTATGACCAGCAGACCCACAACATTGCCCGCCATTTCCCCGGTATTGATGACCTTTTCGCGCTTGTCCGCCTTCCACCGCTGACCGTGCTTGACCCTGAAGGAATGGCAAAGCTGAGCGGATTGAACGAGGCGGAGATTAGGGGACGAACGGATACGGAACTGCTTACAGACCCCGGTATGCTTGAACGCAGACGTAACGGGGAACTGCCCGTCATTCACGTCGGAGGGCATGACTTCGAGATAGATTGGAATGAAAGAGTATTACGTCACGTCCATGATAGCCGAAAGATTATCAATCTGCGGTCAGTCCCCAGCAGCTCAGAAGGTAAAGAGATAGACTTTTATTTCCATACCGGAAGTGGTGAACGGATATACCTACCGGCGGCACCGACCAGACTGCCGGAAAATGTAGTACTTGTTACACTTCCCAATGAAATTCACCTTGATCCGCTGGGTGTGGCAAGGAGTCTGGGTCTGGACGACTTGTATTTTATGCGGAAATATCCATTACAGATGCGGCACGTTGCCAGGGTAACCCAGCTGAAGGATACCGCGCTGCCCGAAATCGTACGCAGAAACCAGATCGAAAAAGAGATTGCTATCGGAGAGAGACAAAAGACAAAGTCAAGAAGAGCGAAACATATCAAATAATAAACAGTCGGAATCGGAAGAAACCGGTTTCCGCTTCATAAACTGAACAGAATTCAGTGTGGGTTCAATATCCCCATCACTGAAGATAAAATAATAAGGCAATGGTGAAAATGGAAAAGTGGTTGGAAGAAGTATTGCCCATCATGGATGTTGAACATAACTGTATTATATCCAAAAAAGGAGATATTACCATCGGATATCGGATGGAATTGCCAGAACTGTTCACCTTGGTAGGTGAAGATTACGAAGCCCTGCACCAGTCATGGATCAAGGCGATAAAAGTACTTCCAAAGCACTGCGTAGTGCACAAACAGGACTGGGTCATTGAAAAGTCGTTCAGCTATCCACATGACAACCGAAGTTTTCTGACCGACGCAGCTGCGCGCCACTTTAATGGCAGGAAATATTTCGATCATACGGCCTACCTCTTCCTCACCAAGAAGCCCGAGGGACGCAAACCCGGTTCTTCCATGGCGTCCCATCTGATCGGTCCAGGCATTATTCCCGAGCAACTGATAAATGACCGGATGTTGCAGGAGTTTTCTGCCAGCTGCCAGCAGTTCCGACAGATCATCAATGATTCGGGTCTTGCTTCAATGCAGCGATTAAAGGATGACGATCTGCTCAGCACAGGCAAAAAAGCGGGTATCATTGAGCGTTACTGTTATTTATCAGAAAAAGAGGATAGCCCGATTGTAAAGGACATTCAGATAGAAGGAGAAGAATTTAAGATAGGCAGACAGCGCGTTGAACTCTATGCGCTTTCAGATGCAGCAGACCTGCCGTCATTGTCCGGAAGCAGGATTACCTACGATAGGTTCAGTACGGACAGGAGCAGTTTCAGTGTCGGTTTTGCCTCTTCCCTTGGACTTCTATTGCCCTGTAACCATATCTACAACCAGTTCATTGTTCTCGAAGACCCACAGAAAACGATTGTAAAACTGGAAAAGAAAAGGTTACGCTTGCAGTCTCTGGCAGCCTATTCACGAGAGAACGCCATTGCGTGGGAAGCGACCAACGCTTTCCTGAACGAGGCGATCGGACAGCAGCGCCTCCCCGTCAAGTCCCATTTCAACGTGATCGTTTGGGCCGAAAACAGGGAGGAGCTTAAAGATCTGCGTAACCAGGTAACTACGGCCATGTCGCGGATCGACGCCTCTACCAAGCTCGAAACGGTTGGTGCGGCTCAGCTGTTCTGGGCGGGTATCCCTGGGAATGCTGCCGATCTTCCCTTGAATGAGTGTTTCGACACCTTTGCCGAGCAGTCTGCATGTTTTCTCAATGTCGATACGAATTACCAAAGCGACCCGTCCGGTACGGGTATCCGTTTCTGCGACCGGCTGAGCGCGCGTCCTGTTTTTACGGACTTTTTCATAGGTCCGAGAAAAAAGGGAATCACTTCGAACATGGGAACCCTCATCTGCGGTTCAAGTGGTGGCGGAAAGAGCATGACCACCAACCACATCCTACATTCGCTGTATAATCAGGGAGCGCACTGTGTGGTGGTTGACATTGGCGCAAGTTACCGCGCACTGTGTGAAATGCTGGGAGGCTATTACTTCACTTATACCGAAGATGATCCGATCCGGTTCAATCCGTTCTATCTGCCTGCGGGTCAGGTATTGGATACCGAGAAAAAAGAAAGCCTTAAGGCCCTGCTCGTATCCCTATGGAAAGAGGAAAATGAGAGCTTCAATCGTTCAGAATATGTCGCGCTATCTAACGCCATCAGCGGTTATTATCGGCTTCTGGCGTCCGATAAAAACATCTTTCCCTCCTTTGATACTTTTTACGAATACCTACGGGACACTTATCGCCATACACTTGAAGAAAGCAGGGTAAAGGAAACCCGCTTTGATATCGACAACTTTCTATACGTCCTGCAACCATATTATCGCGGGGGTGAATTTGACTTCCTGCTGAATGCCACGGAAAATCTCGACCTGCTTGACCAGCCTTTCATCGTGCTGGAACTCGACAATATCAAGGATCATCCCACGATTTTTCCGGTCGTAACACTCACGATTGTTGAGCTCTTTATTTCCAAGATGCGCAAACTTCCCGGAGTGATCAAGGTGCTTACGGTTGACGAGGCATGGAAAGCTATCGCCAAATCGGGCATGGCCGAATTCCTGAAATATGCGTTCAAGACCATCCGTAAATTCAACGGTATTCCGATGGTCATTACACAGGAACTCGATGACCTGATCAGTTCGGAGATCATAAAGGAGGCGATCATTAACAATGCCGACATCAAAATCCTGCTCGACATGCGCAAGTTCATGAACAAGTTCGATAAACTGCAGGATACGCTCGGGTTCTCCGAAAAAGGCAGAACGCAGCTCCTGTCCGTCAATCGAGACAACCGCGAAATATTTGTGGACCTCGGCGGTCAGGTGATGAAGGTTCTACGCAACGAACTCTGCCCGGAGGAATATTATGCCTTTACGACCGAAGGAAAGGAACGTGTGGAAGTGATTGAGTATGCCAGAAAATATGGCAGTATGGAGGAAGGGATACGGCACCTGGTAGAAGATAGTAAAAGAAAGGAATGAACATGGATCTGATCAGAAAATTATTTATCGGAACGGCACTGTGTGTCCTTGTTCTATTTCCGCGGAGCACGGGTGCAGCTGTTCCTGCAGCTATCCTTGCGGTAATACAGGCAGGGGTAAAGCGCGTGATCAAAGCAGTCGACCTTAAGATCCAGCGTGAACAGAACAAGATCATCTGGCTGCAGAATGCGCAGAAAACCATTGAGAACACATTGTCAAAACTTAAACTGGACGAGATCACCGACTGGACGGAGCGGCAGCGTACCCTCTATGCAGACTATTTCGATGAAATGTGGAAAGTGAAGAGTGCGATCAGCTATTACGGACGGGTGCGTGACATGGTGCAGCTGCAGGTCGATATGGTCAATGAATACCAAAGGGCGTGGAAACTATTCAGGCAAGACGACCATTTCAGTCCGGACGAGCTCAGTTTTATGGAGGAAGTCTATAACGGGATGCTGGAACAGAGTGTTAAAAACCTCGATCAGGTAGAGCTGGTAATACAGGCGTTCAGCACGCAGATGAGCGATGCCAAGCGACTTGAAACGATCAACGCAGCAAAGGAGATGATGGAAGAAAACCTGTCGGACCTACGGCAGTTTAATCGCGGGAATACACTTTTGAGCCTGCAGCGCGCGCGGGACCGGGGCGACATTGACCGCGTGAAACAGCTTTATGGAATCAAAAATTGAAAGGAGTATTGATGAGAAACGATCTGGAAAGACTGCTTGAAAATATAGATGGTTTTGATCGCTTGCTAAAATCGAAAGGTTACGAAGGTTATTTTCTAACCAATGCGGGGTGTCCGGGCAGATTCCGTGAAAGTATCATGGATTATATCTATGGTATTATTGCAGGAACCGAGTCCCGCACGGAGAAAGGATTGTCTTTCTCAACCTACCTGCGCTGGAGCGCAGATCCGGAATATTCCTCAATCCATCTGAACATGAATGTCGATTACTCAAGGACGCAGAGCTTTCAGGTAAGAGAAATGACCATCAGAACCGAAAATATTTACGGCGAGACCGGAAACGAGAAAAAGATAGAAAATATACAGGGCAACCATAAAATACCCGATTGTAAGCAGGCGATGAATATGGTTTTAAATAAGCCAAAAAAACAAAGTAGGATAAGAAAAATATAATAGGATGAATGGAAAATCCATAATGTTAACTGCAACCTTGGGATTACTCTCCTCTTGGGTCTGCGCGCAAACCTTCTCGGAGTGGTTCTCACAGAAGAAAACGCAGAAAAAGTATCTCGTTCAGCAGATCGCGGCTTTTGAAGCTTATAAAGGAGTACTCGCAAAGGGATACGAAATAGCCCGTACAGGACTGAATACCTTTTGGGACATACGCAACGGGGAATTCAATCTCCACAATGACGTATTTAACCGGCTTCTCGGACTCAACCCCAAAATTAGAGACTATGCGCGGATATCAGAAATCATATCCATGCAGGTTGAAATCCTTGGGATGCGACGTAAATGTCTTGGCAACGTCAGCGCTTCGGGGATATTCAATGAGCAGGAGATGAACTATGTATCCTCGGTTTTTACAAAGCTGACGGAAGACTGTGCGGAACTGATCGATGAACTGGCCGACCTCAGTTCCGCCAGCGGGCTGAGCATGTCGGATGATGAGCGGCTTAAACGCCTGGATGAGCTATACCGGAGAATGCAGGAAAACAAACAGTTTTCAGCTTATTTCTCCGGAGAAACAGGCCTTCTGGTAGCCGCCCGCACCAAAGAACTTAAGTCGGTAGAGAAAGTGAAAGAATTATACAAAACAACAAATGAAGAGTAAAATGGGGAAGTGTAAAATTGTCGTTTTTATTGTCCTGGCACTGACGGTGTTTCCACCTCTGGCTAGGGGGCAGAGCCAGGAAATTACACAGCTGCTGCTGAACGTGACGAAACTCGAGGCTCTGAACGGTATCCTGAAGAATATGGAAGACGGCTGGCGCCTGGTCAGTTCCGGCTATCAGGCAGTAAAAGATGTCTCAGAGGGAAATTTCAGCATTCATAACGTTTTTCTGGACAATCTGCTGAAAGTAAACCCTGTCGTCAGGAATTACCGGAAAACAGGGCTGATCATCGGCGACCAGCTTACGATCGTCCGGGAATATAAGGCATCCTTTAAACGCTTTCGGGATGCCGGTACTTTCAATGCCGATGAAATTGCCTATCTGGGAAGGGTGTATGACAAGCTGTTCAGTGAGAGCCTGAAGAACCTGGATGATCTTGCTTTAGTTATCACTGCCGGCCAGCTACGTATGTCGGACGAAGAACGGCTGGAGTTGATTGACGGAATCTATGAAGGTACGCAGGACCAGCTTGCCTTTCTACGTGATTTTAATAGCAGAACCTCGGTTCTTTCTGCGCAACGTCACCGAGAGAATAACGATGTGCTCGGAGTCGGGGATATCTACGGGATCAATCAAAAGGTCAGACCATGAAAAAGGGAAAGAAATTTTTCAGCTCCACGGTTGGGATGCTCCTTCTCCCCTGTCTCGCGTTCGCTCAGGGGTTTGAGGGAGAGGTCAATGGACTCCACGGCATACTTTCCGACCTATATCAGGAAATGATGCCCTTATGCGCGGATATGATATCCGTAGGTCAGGGTATTGCGGGCTTTGCCGCACTGTGGTATATCGCTGTGAGGGTATGGCGACATATTGCCAATGCAGAGGCCATTGATTTCTTTCCACTTTTCCGGCCGTTCGTGCTGGGATTTGCCATCATGAACTTCCCTGCAGTTCTGGCCATCATAAACGGGGTTATGGAACCTGCCGTCAGTGTGACCAAAGTTATGGTCCAAAATTCCAATGAAGCCATAACCGCCCTGCTCAAAGCCAAAGAGGAAGCAATCAAGGAAAGCAAATATTGGGAAATGTACGTCGGTATGGAAGGTCAAGGGGACAGAGAGAAGTGGTACAAATATACGCATGAGGGAGAGACTTCCAAGAATGAAGACTGGTTAGACGGCATCGGCAACGATATCCGCTTTGCCATGTCCAAGGCGCAGTACAATTTCAGGAACTCAATCAAGGAATGGATGTCAGAAGTACTCCGGGTGCTTTACCTGGCCGCATCGCTATGCATCGATACGATAAGGACCTTTAACATGGTAGTCCTTTCCATACTTGGCCCCCTGGTTTTTGGTCTGGCAGTGTTTGATTCGTTCCAGAACAGCCTAGTCGCATGGCTCAGCCGTTTCATCAATGTCTATCTATGGTTACCCGTGGCGAACCTGTTCGGTACGATAATAGGCCGTATTCAGCAGAAAATGCTGGAACTGGACTTCGGGCAGATCCATGATGCGGGCGATACATTTTTCAGCAGTACTGACACAGCATATATGATTTTCATGATTATTGCCATCGTGGGTTATTTCACAGTTCCATCTGTGGCGGGCTATATAGTCAATGCTGGAGGTGGAGGCGCAATGCTACAGAAAGTCACCAGTCTTATGACCAGCTCCGCGTCTGCGACGACTCACACCGCAGGTACCCTTGGTGGACGTGCCATGTCGGGAGCTGGCAATATAATACATGCAGCTGGTCAATATGGTGAGGGTAGATCAGGAAAGAGTGACGGTGCCGGAATTTCCGGTTCTATCGGACGCAGCCTAGGCAAAAATGGGGCATGGATGCACGACAAACTTTCGGGAAAATAAAATATTGAAATGATGTTCACTAAAGCAAAAAATATAGACACGACTTTCCGGCAGTTCAGGCTATTCTGCTTTTTGATAACGTGCTGCAGTAGCGCGATCACCTGCTTTACAATCTACAGGAGCATAAGCGTCGAAAGCAGCCGCAATGAAACAGTGCTGATCCTGCCGACCGGAAAAGTAGTGGAAGCAGTAACAACCGACCGCAAGGAAAACCTTTCCGCAGAGATCCGCGACCATATCCGCACTTTCCATGAATACTTTTTCTGGCTTGAGCCTGATGACAGACTGATCCAGTCCCGTATATCAAGGGCACTTTATCTGGCGGACGGGTCAGCAAAAAGGGAGTATGAAAATCTGAAGGAAAGTGGTTTTTACACTAACATCATCTCAGGAAATGTGACCCAGCGGATCACGATTGATAGTATCCAAGTAAGCAACAACGGTTATCCCTATACCTTCAGGTGCTTTGCTAGGCTTGAAATTACCCGCCCCACCACTGTGGCGCTAAGGAACCTGGTGACCGAAGGGAGACTACGGGAGGTGAAGAGATCAAACCTCAATTCCCACGGTTTTCTGATCGAAAACTGGTCAGTAACGGAGAACAGGGATATAAGCGTAAAACAACGGTAAATGATGAAGATAAGTAACGGAGGAGCGGGCAGAAAACGGGAAAAAGCGGCGCAGAAATTTGCGGATCGATTGACAGGTTTACAATTGAAGTGGGCGCGTTTTATGGGACGCACATTCGGGAGTCTTTCTCCCAGAACACAAAAGATACTGATAGCATGCTTTTTCGCAGCCGCCATATGTTGGAATCTCCGACTGATGTCCGGTAGTCCTGCGCAGCACACCGTACTCAATATGCTTGAAAATCGGCATGACAGCGTGAATCTCCAGCCGGTAAGAAAACAGGAATCTACCGATACGGGCATTATCCGGCGTACAAAGGATTTTCTTTACTGGTTTGACAGCTTGGATAATACGGTCACAGGAAGATTTAAAAGAGATAGTATACAGCGCAACCGTCCGGGACTGATCGACAGCGCCAGAGCTTTGCTGCAAAATATGGAATGATATAAAAGAGAAGGACGATTATGGAGTTGCATCTAAACAGTATTATTAAAGGAGATTGCCTGGAAGTTATGAAAATAATTCCTGAGGGAGCAGTGGATATGGTGTTATGTGACCTACCCTATGGAATGACCCGTAACGCATGGGATAAGCAGATCGACCTGGACCGGCTTTGGGAGCAGTACAGAAGAGTGGTGAAACCCAACGGGGTGATCGCTCTTACCTCTCAAGGCAGGTTTACCGCCACTCTGATCGAAAGCAACCCTGAATGGTTCCGCTATAAGATTGTCTGGATAAAATCCAAGGCATCCAACTTTCTGAATGCTTCAAGGCAGCCATTGAAGAAACATGAGGATATCTGCATATTTTACCGAAAAAGCCCAGTATACAATCCCCAGAAAACTATAGGCAAACCCTATACTGGTGGGTTAAGGAAGAAAAACACTTCGGACATTTACGGAAAGTATGGCGGTGCGTACATAGGAAGTGAAGACGGCAGTCGCTATCCCACGGATATCCTCTTTTATGAGGAAGAGGATATTTCCGACTGGGTTTATTTCACCACTGCAGAAAAAGACGGCTCGTTCCATCCAACCCAGAAACCCATAAGTCTGGGAAGATGGCTTATCCGGACTTATTCCAGGCCTGGAGAGATCGTCCTAGACAATGCCTGTGGAAGCGGCTCCTTCCTAGTCTCTGCCATACTCGAAAATCGGTCCTTTATAGGGATAGAAAAGAACGAGCGGACATACAAACTTGGAAAACCGGTTGATTTCATAGCGACAGCCTGGAAAAGGATCAAGGAAGCAAGGATACAGGCTTCCCAAGTTGACCTCGACCACTTTTAAAGAATCTGCGAATGAATTTTTTTAACCACTAATATATATTGTCTATGGGAAATTCTCAAAAAACTTCCAGGTTTCTCAAGGAACGTAGCTTTATGACTGCGCTTCCCATCCTGGTATTGCCGTTCGTTACTCTGATCTTCTGGGTACTCGGTGGAGGCAGTGCTGCCGAAATAGCTGCTGGGCAACCGGATGCAAAAAGCGGGCTGAATCCGGATCTTCCCGCTGCAAAGCTTAAGGACAAACAGCTTGACAAATTCAGTTATTATCAACAGGCCGAAGCGGATTCGGCCAAACTGAACCAACAGCAGCGACGCGATCCCTATTATAATGAAAATAACAGCACAGATGAATCAGCGACGACCGGTAAAACGGGTTATTATCGCGCTCCTCTGGGTACTCCCTATTCTAACGGAGACGGATATAGCGCAAGCGAAAAGAAAGTTTACGACAAACTTGCCGAGCTGGACCGCACACTCAATGCGCCCGATCCAATGGTAGCTGAGTCCGCTCAGCCCCCAAAAGAGTCGACTCTGGAATCACGTGATGTAGACCGGCTGGAGGGACTTTTGGAAAAAATGCAATCGGATAGCAGTACCGAAGATCCTGAAATGGGGGAACTGAACAGTATGATGGAGACCATTCTCGATATCCAGCACCCCGAAAGGGTTCAGCAGCGCCTTGTTGAAAAATCCGTTCAGAACCGGGGTAAGGTATATCCCGTTCTGGCGGCAGGAAGAAATGCCTCTGTTACCTTGCTTGGCAGAAGCAACGGGAAATTACCTGACTCCGTCGTAGCCAGAAGTCAGGGCGGCTTCTATTCAATGGAACCAGTTCAGGAACGGAAAGAGCAGAACGCCATTCGCGCGGTTATACACGAAGATCAGACCATTGTGAGCGGCTCCACGGTCAAATTCCGGCTGATAGATGAGGTTGTCATCAATGGAGTGCAGGTTCCCAGGAATACATTTGTTTTCGGTGAGGCCGCGTTAAGTGGTGAACGTCTGAACTGCACGATAAAAAGCATTTCGTATGGGAACTCGATTTTCCCGGTTAACCTAGAGGTGTTCGGAGCCGACGGAATGAACGGCATCCATATCCATGGAGCTATTTCAAGAGATGTTTCCAGACAATCGGGAGAAAGGGCGGTACAGGGAGTGGGAATGACAGGAATCGGTACTTCCCTTGAAACCCAAGCTATGGGCGCTGCGATCGAAGGCTCCAAAAGTCTCTTCACTAAAAAACTCAAACTGATAGAAGTCGACCTGAAAGCCGGTGATATGGTATTGCTGAAAGATCGGGAACAGAAAGATTGAATAATTAGATTAATAAACAATAATTACCTGCAAGATGAAAAAGATAATAGTGCGTGCGATAGCAGGACTTCTCCTTATATCCACAATTCCGGCCATTGCCCAAACGGACATTGAGGCCATGAACTTGGAAATATCCGATAACAAGACCACCAATCTAGTGTATCCCTACGCTGTCATCAGTGTTGACCGGGGAAGCCCTGATCTGCTTGCCCAAAAGGCAGCAGGCGTTGAAAATGTCTTGCAGATCAAAGCGGCAATTGCAGATTTTGAAGAAACCAACCTGACAGTTATTACAGCCGACGGGAAGCTCTACTCCTATGTGCTGAACTACAGTAATAACCCATATCAGCTGAACATCAATTACAAAGGAAGCGATGTTACGGGTAGCCTGACAGACGTATCCGGCGGACCGAACGCAGCTGTTCTTGAAAAGACGGCTGCTTTGGTAACACAACGGAAGAAGGCCATTTCCAGCATGAACGATGATGCCTTCGGTATCAATCTGTCGGTAATGGGGATTTATTCAACCGGAGACCTGTTCTATTTCCAGGCAAAGATTGAAAATAATTCGAATATCGATTTCGATACGGACCAGCTGAGGGTCTTTGTTCGTGATGACAGCCGGGCAAAGCGAACCGCGACGCAGGAGGTTGAGATCCATCCGGTCTACCGGTATGCCGAACCTTCCAGGATTCCCGGCCAAGCGTCACAGCATTTTGTTCTGGTATTCCGGAAGTTCACTATACCCGACAGGAAGCATCTGGTGATTCAACTCTTTGAGTCCAATGGCGGACGGAACCCGGAACTCAAAATCAAAAACCGTAAACTGGTAAAAACGGTCCGCCCCCTATCGGAATAAACTAATTCTTTAACCATAAAACAGTTTAATCATGAACATTGAAAATTTAGAATTCCTGAAAACTCAGGTTATGTATGCCGGATTTGGTGATATCCCTGAAAGAGATCTCGTAGAGAATATCATCTCGGGTAAAAAAGAGTTCAAAATCGATTACCAGAAAGAATTCTTTGGTGGAAAAACTTTCTCTGCGGAACTCAATTTCAGAAAATCGGATACACAGGATCGGTATTTCTTTAATAGTTATGACCTTTCCGTTCAAAAAGAAGATGGTGAAATACTCAAACAGCGCTTCCGTGTGGAATTGGGAAATACCTATACTTTCCGCGAAGGCGTCAATATGTTGGAAGGCCGTCAGGTGGGAAAAGAACATACCACAAGGTCAAAAGAAAAGTATGAAGCTTGGTCCTATATCGATTTTCAGGATAAGGACCAGTTTGGAAATGGGAAAATAAAAAAACTGGGAAGCAAAAATGAGTTTGATCTGGGAAAACTTTTAAAGGAATATCCCATTAAGGCCTTACAGAACGAGGCTGAAATGGCGACGTTGGAGAGTTCCCTTAAAAAAGGTAACAGGCAATCTACTGTTTTTGTCGATGCCGTCGGTAAGGATGTTACCCGCTATGTTGAAGTAGACGCACGCTATAAAAAACTTAACGTCTATGATGAGAACCAGAAGCCAATGCTCCTTTCCCAAAAAGGTTCGCTGGAGGATAACCTGGCGGCCGGTAAAAAAAAAGCGGAATCACAGACCCAGAGCCGGGAAACTGAAAATACTCCCTCCCCGCAACAGGAACAGAAAAGAGAAAGAAAACGAAAAGCTCAGGGAGTTTAGCGATCATTTCATTTTTTAGTGATGGAAGAACCAATAAACAGGGTGGAAAGGGACCTGCTGGCATGGCAGTCGAGGGAAGAGCGATTTGAAAAACTCTTCCCTGGCAGCCTTGTGGGAAACAGGCCGTTTCTCGTGGATAAGCTGCGCTTTCTGGAAGAACTGAGCCTCCTTTATGGCAGAAGTGAAAACCGGGAAGAGCAACTTACCCTGCGGATATTGCATGTGGAAAAAAGTGCGATGGAAAGAAAACTGTATCCAAATAGGTTGCAAAGACTTTTTCGTAGGCTCTGGTCTTACCTGACAGCGCCCGGCAGATCTGCTAAACTGAAAACGCGGATAGCCGGGAATCTAGACGAGTTGAAAGTAACCGTAAGGAAAATGGGGTTTGAGGGACTTGACAGCAAGATCGATCGCGAGATAGCTCATGGAAAGCACGCCTTTCATTTGCCGATTTCCTATTATGTATCGGACACCCAACGGATGGATTATAGTCTTAACATTATCAGGGAAGTAAATGGAAATTATCAGTTAAAAGATTACATCGCATCCCTCTATGATGAGAGGAAACCTTCGCATATCCGCAAACAAATTTTTGGAGGTGAAGATGGCTATCGGATAAACGCACGACAGGCCCGGAAACTGCTGGAAGGAAAAGCCATCGCTTTGGAAGAAGTAGGGTCAATGGGTTCTTCAGTAACGGTATGGAAGCAGCTTGATTTCACGGATAAAGATAATAACGGAAATTTCAGGATAAAGGAATTCCCACCAGCCTATGGTTTTGATCTTCTGCAACAGTTGGAGAGATTGCCTTTTACCGAGGAAATAAAAGATCAGATAACAAAGGCCTTGAAGATGGGTGAGGAAGAAAAGGTTACCGTTCAGCTTGATGGGAAGCCCATTGATCTTTTTATAAGTACAGACCCTCAGAAAAGAGCACTTTACATAAAGAACCGGCGGGGTAAACATCTGGATTATGGGGATATTATACGCCAAAAAACCAATAAACCAGTCCGTACGACAAAGCATGTCACTGAAAAGGATAACGAGGCCGGCAAGATAATTAAACTGTCCCGTTCAAGGGGCAAATCAATCTGATACCATTATGGAAAAATCAAGAAATGTGCTGTTGAATTTTCTTGTCACTGCGAAAAAGGATCCTTTTTTGGGTACTGTTCATATTGCTCTGTACATGGCAATTTTCCGTAAGTGGATAGAGACCGGATTCAATAACCCCATTTCAATTGGTAGCAAAGAATTGATGCCTGATGCTAAAATACAAAGTTCTATCACTTATTATAGGGCACTCAGACAACTTCATGAAAGCGGCTATATCGATTATAAAGCTTCTCATAACAAAACGAAATCAAGTAAGATTTACGTCCATAAAGAGTACTAGTCTGAAATAGCATCCCTTACTCGGATATAGAGATTTCGCCAACAAAAATCGAATCTCTGATCAGCAAGAAGTCGAAATTATGCAGAAATCTGATTTTACTTACTGCTATCACGCTGCCTATTTCATAAGGTATTTACTCGATAAGCCAATCCAACTTTAAATCACCTTGTGCCGTCCAGAAATCGTCAGCACTGTAGCAACATTTCCCCACTGATAAATCAATTTTTATGAGTTATATAAAGAAGAAAGAAAGTTACTCCAACCCCATTTTGATAGTGGATAACACCTCATCAACACCTAAAAAACAACACATTAACAATAAAAACCTTAATGAGAACGACAAAATTTTCCTAACTTTACTAGCTAACCTAATTGTAGAGATCATTTTGGAGGAACAACTATGAATGCTATCGGTTATATGCGCCTAAGTTCAAAAGACCAATCTAAATCACTGGAATATCAGGAATCGTCCATAAGACAGTATTGCGCAAAAAATGAGCTAAAAATAATAGGCTTATTTAAAGACAACGGAGAGTCCAGCTATACTTTTGATAGGCCAGACTATAAAGCATTGGAAGCGTACCTAAAGAAATATAAAGGTGAATGCCAATATTTGATAGTATTAGATCATGACAGGTTCAGTCGAAACTTACCGGAAGCGTTAATGAAGATTGCAGAGCTCGAAAGAAAATACGGTGTAAAAGTGTTATCGACAAGCGAACGTATTGACCTCGACACATCTGATCCCGATGTGTTTATGAAGAGGGCATTTGACTATATGATGGCCAATAAAGAGCTATTTAACATTCGCCAGAGAACTAAACAGGGGATCCGAAATGCCAAAGAAAAAGGCCGTTATCTGGGACGAGCTCCTTTTGGTTACAAAAATATAATAGATGGAACGAAACGAAATCTGATTGAAATTGATAAGGTACAAGCCCTAATCGTTGAAAGAATCTTCCGAGATTATATATCGGGTATTCCACTCTATATTATACATAAAAACGTCAAACCGCTAGGCTTTCATCATACGGGTAAGTCTGCTATACAGAGTATATTAGAAAATTGCGTATACGCTGGGCTAATCAAGGTGCCGGCATTTAAAGATCAACCCGAAAAATATGCTAAAGCTTTACACGAGCCTATCGTTTCAGACGCCGAATTCTGGCTTGTTCAAAATATGTTAAAAGCTGGTAAAAGACGGACAAGAGTGCAACCCGCGGAGGATTTCCCTTTAAGAGGAGTCTTGAAATGCTGGTGCGGAAAAAAGATGACCGCCGGATGGACAAAAGGGCGTAAAGAATATTATTTATATTACAGATGCATAGAACATACAAACTTCAATTTAAAAGGGCCGCTATTACATGAAACATTTGAAAAGGTTTTAAAGGCGCTAAGCTTTCAGCCTCATCAAATCACGTTTCTTATCGAAACGTCAAAAGCGCTATTGGTTGAACCTCTAAAACTAAAGCAGGAAAGACTGAACCAAAAACTTCAAGCTCTTCAAAACATAAACGAAAAGATCTTCAAACTAGAAGAACGGCTTATGAATAATGAAATTGAAGCCAGCACATATAAAACATGGTTTCAAAAATTCAAAGAAGAAAAGGCCTTGTTAGAAATCTCTTTAGAAGGAAAAAAGAAACCGAAGATTGACACAAGTGATGACATTATCCAGCGTCTGCTTCCTGAACTTTCGAACCTTTATCAGATTTATGAGAAAAGTAATATCACCCAAAAACATATGCTGATTAGAGGTGTGTTCAAAGATAATCTGGTATGGGGTAGCAATATGTTTAGAACCACTTTTATAAACCCGATCTTTGAAGATAACTTGTTGAAAATCAAAGAAAAAGGGTTGCTTTTTTATGAGCAACCCTCTCTTAAATCGGGCATTATCCCGCTTAGTACCCAGGGCCGGGATCGAACCGGCACGGTTTCCCACTAGTGTTTGAGACTAGCGCGTCTACCAATTCCGCCACCTGGGCATTCCCTCGTGAACGGGATGCAAATATATTGCTAAATAGAACAATCACCAAATAAATTTTAAAAATTTATTTATCGTTCAGATTATCAAGGAAGTTTATCCCCCATTGCCTTCATAATATCGTTTCCTAACGCAAAAATCATTAAGGCAACGATAATTACGAATCCTACAATTTGCGCTCGCTCCATGAATTTATCACTTAGCGGCTTACCCTTAATCATCTCTACGATTAAGAATAAAGCATGGCCACCATCCAAAGCTGGAATCGGTAAAATATTCATTAAGGCCAGGGCCATCGATAGCAAGCCCACCAAACTCCAGAATTTCACCCAATCCACCTCTCCGCCAAACATACGGGCAATACCAACGGGCCCGGATAGGGCCTTATTCGCTTTCACCTGCCCCGTTACCACCTTGCCCAAAGCTTTTGCATTGTCTGTCAAAGACCCCCATGCTTTACCGGCACCAATCGGCAGTGCTTCTAAAAATCCGTATTTAATCTGCTCTTGCGGAATCCGACTAATATCACGACCCGCGGCAATACCCAACTTACCTTCCGGATCTATCGTTGCCTGCACGGTATCAATTTTACCAGCTCTCCAAAACACTATACTGGTTTCTTTATTTTTGTTTGCCAATAAGGCGTCTGACATCTGATCCCAAAACACGATCGGCTGATTATTGATAGCGATTAGACTATCGCCCGGTTTCAACCCTGCTTTTTCGGCGGTTCCACCTTTTTGCAAACTTTCGATATGCGTGACTCTAAACCGAGGTATAACAAATTCGTCTATACCTAAATCTGAAACTTCATTTAAGATATCGCCGGGAACAATAAGGTCAACTGTCTGTCCATCTCTTAATACCGATAATTTGGTATTACCTAACAACACCTTTGGGCTCCTAACATCTTCAAATCGCACGACCTTTTCTCCATCAATTGCCGTAATTAAATCTCCGGCTTTTAAGCCTACTTGCTTTCCGATAATACCGGGCGCCAAACCATCTGTCAGTTTATCATTTGGGATGAAAGTCTCCCCATAACGAAGCGTTAACATCCAGAAAATGAAAATGCCTAAGATGATATTGACAATAATGCCTGCCAGCATGACAATAAGTCGCTGCCACGCCGGTTTGGATCGGAATTCCCAAGGTTGCGGCTCACCTTTAAGTTGTTCCGTATCCATCGATTCATCGATCATTCCGGCAATTTTCACATAACCACCCAAAGGCAACCAACCTATACCATACTCGCAACCCTTATAATTGAACTTAAAAAGTTTAACGCCCCAAGCATCAAAAAATAGATAAAATTTTTCAACCTTTATTCCGAAAGCTCGGGCCGCTAAAAAATGCCCCAGCTCATGTAAAACAATCAAAATTGACAAGCCAAGCAATAGTTGGCCCGCCATAACTAATCCACTCATTCTTTATTTTTCTATTTGATATACTTTTTTCTTTTTTGTTACTAAATCACTCGCAATTTTACGGGCTTCCCTATCTATGCTTACATAGTCTACTAAGGACGGAGAAAGAATAAAAGGTATTAGTGTCATCGTCTCTTCAATAATCGCACTCATTTCCAAAAATCCAATTTCGTCGCTCAAAAATGCTGCCACAGCCACTTCATTGGCAGCATTTAGAATACATGGCATATTACCCCCCTGTTGAATTGCATGGTAGGCAAGTCGAAGATTTGCGAAAGTTTCTAAATCCGGTTTCTCAAAACTCAACTGCGGATAGTCCATAAAATCAAATCGCTGAAAAGAATTGGTGGGCCGGCCAGGATGTAAAAGCGCATATTGAATCGGCAACTTCATATCCGGTAATCCCAATTGCGCTTTCAATGATCCATCGTTAAACTGTACGAGAGAGTGTATGATGGATTGGGGATGGACAATAACCTCAATCTGCTCGATAGAAAGATTGAACAGCCATTTGGCTTCAATCACTTCCAGACCTTTATTCATTAGGGATGCAGAATCAATCGTTATTTTCTGCCCCATTATCCAATTTGGATGTTTCAGTGCTTCCCGTTTTGTAATATGGGCTAAAAAGCTTCGATCTTTTCCTCTAAACGGGCCACCGGATGCAGTCAGATAGATTTTTTCAACTGAAGCAAGTGACTCACCGGATAAACATTGAAAAATAGCTGAGTGTTCCGAATCTACAGGCAATATTTTGGTTCCATATTGATTGGCCAATGACATAATGTGCTCCCCCGCAACAACCAATGTCTCCTTATTGGCTAATGCGACGTCCTTTCCTGCTTGAATTGCCGACACAGTTGGTTCTAAACCGGCAAACCCAACTAAAGCGGTTAAAACCATGTCTATAGAAGCGCCTTTCACCACATCATTTAACGCATTACAACCTGTCAACACCTCAATTGTTGTTGCAGATAATGCTTCCTTAACGTGCTGGTATTTGCTTTCTTCTGTTATTACGACTGTTTTTGGCAGGAACTCCAGTGCCTGCTTGATCAGCAATTCAGCATTGTTTGCAGCAGTAAGTACTTCTATTTTAACAAGACTCGAATGCTCCCGAGCTACTTCCAAAGCTTGCGTTCCTATACTTCCCGTCGCACCCAATATTGCTATTCTTTTCATCTGTAAGTAATTTGCTTCCCTTAAATCAGGGATCTGTTATTAAATTACAAGCTTCTCTAAAGAAACCAAATGTTACATTTTGTGCGTTATTATTATTTGTATCAAACAATATAGCCTTCTATTTTTTCCGCTATCGATCGGTCGTTTGCCAAACGAGGCAGTTTATTTTGTCCACCCAATTTCCCCAAAGATCGCATGTAGTCTACAAAAGTATTTTTTTTCATGATCCTAATGACCAGTGGTTGCAAAACCTTTCCCTCAATAAGATCGAAATAATAGGTGTTCTTTTGCTGTAATGCCTGATCTACCTTTAATCTAAAGCGCTCCATATCAACCGGTGGCTTTCCAAATTCGATGAACCACTCATGATAAGGTAATTCACCTGCCGGTGGATTCACCTGCGGAGCGACCGTAAACTCGATGATTTCAACGCCTTCTTCTTTGGCTACCTGCATGAGTGCAAACTCAACCTCCTCGCCAATCACGTGCTCTCCAAAGGCTGAAATAAAATGTTTGATACGCCCGGTAACGACAATACGATAAGGATTCAATGAAACAAATTTTACTGTGTCCCCTATATTGTAAGCCCATAAGCCTGCATTCGTGCTTAATATCAAGGCATAGTTCTCATTTAACTTGACTTGTCCAAGACTAAGCCGTGTCGGTTTTTCATGGAAGATTTCTTCCACAGGGATAAATTCGTAAAAAATTCCGGCATTACAAAGGAGCAATAAACCTTTTTCTGTTTGAGAGTCTTGGTAGGCAATAAACCCCTCAGAAGCGGGATAGGTTTCAATAGAGTCGATACCTTTACCTACCATGTCCTCCAATCGGGCGCGGTAGGGCTCGAAATTAACCCCTCCATATACGAAAAGGCTGTAGTTTGGAAATACATCCTTAATTTTCTTTCCTCCTGTTTTATCGGAAATTCGTTCGAAATACATTTGAACCCAGGGTGGAATGCCCGAGATCAACCGCATGTCCTGCTTTAACGTTTCATCAACAATTGCATCCACTTTTGTTTCCCAATCATCTATACAGTTAGTTTCGTAAGTGGGTAATCTATTCTTTTGAAGATAAGTAGGTACATAATTGGCAACAATGCCCGAAAGACGTCCAATTTTTATACCGTTCTTTTCTTTCAACTCCGGACTTCCCTGAAGAAAGATCATTTTTCCATCAACAAACGATGTATTTCCTGTTTCATGGATATAAGTTAGCAAGGCATTTCGAGCCGCTGTTATGTGTTCCGGCATCGACTCGCGTGTAAGCGGAATATACTTTGTTCCAGAGGTAGTTCCTGAGGTTTTTGCCAAATACAGTGGTTTCCCTGGCCACAATACGGCAGACTCTCCCGCCACCACCCGTTCTATATAGGGTCGTAAACCTTCGTAATCCCGAACAGGCACCTGTTCTTTAAAATCTTCGTATGAATGAATCGTTGAAAAATGATGGTCTCTTCCGAATGTCGTGTTCTTCGCTGCCGATACCAATTGCTCCCGAACTTTTTCTTGTACGGTCGCCGCTTGATATTTCCATCGATCAATTTTCTTAGTCACAAGTGCAGCGAAAGGCTTACTTAGAGCAGCTTTTAATCCCATACTTTCAGTTAACGGTTGATTCCAATCAAATAATATTTTTAATAAACGTTGGGTCGTCTTCCCCTTTGTATTCTCTCATCATCTGCCGATACGCCAATGCGATAGCAACACTGGAAAGCGGAACAACTAAAAAGGAGTTCACTAAACTCAAAGCTGCCGACAACATGGGATACGACCGATAGTTGAAATAAATCGACAACAAATGCAAAATGGTTAAAAAAGTTAATAGAAGCAATAATTTCAGGAAATTACCCCGCGTAATGGCAAAACTTAGGCGAATAGCCTTAAACGGACGTTCGTGGCGGTCGATAATAAAAAAGGGGTAAAAAGCAACCCGCATCATAAAGCTGATAAGAAAGATTACAGATAAGATTGTAAATAAATCGACCGCATGTTCCGTACTATTAAAAATATAAATAACCGGCAGTATAATAACCGCTAATATGGCGAAAGCGATCAATATCATTGCCACTAAGCTTATCATCGCGATAAAAAAATAGCTAATTTCTTTTGTTGTTGGAATCGTATCCTGTAATGAAACATGTTCCCTTGCATCGTCCACTACATGAAAGATATACTTGAATAATGTAAGTTGGATACCGAAATACAATACCACAAAAACAAATGCCATAAACGAGCTCAATACGCGACTAACATCGCGAAAGTAGAAAGCCAAGATTCCGGAGGCATTGGAAGTTAAAAAAAGCAGTAAACAAAGTCCGGCAATAGAGAAATAGTGTTTTCTTAACACATCCCACGACCGGTTGATGACGTCATTTACGGCAAAGGTACTATCTTTCAGAAACTGAATCATAAATTTTTTATATCAGTACAAACCTAATATAAATTTTTTTTATTAGCCTAATTTCACACGCTAATTTTCTACGGCAATCTATTTAGCGCATAATGGGGTATTTGTATTAAACGAAGGTTTTTCTATCCCAATTACCCTACTTATTTTCATTTATTATCTTAGCAAGAAACTGCGACGCCTAAAAAACAATAGTCCGTTTCCAGTGTTACCCTATTCGATATGGCCACACCTTCAAAGCGCATAGTATTTATACATAATATATGATTGTAGAAACCAACATCCGAGCCGCCCATATGTTTCGGCTTATTGCTAAATGGATCATTATTTACTTATTGTTATCAATTATTGTATGCATTGGCTATATAGAATTCGGATGGCGAATCGCCATTCCGGAAACTGAAATAGCCATCATGGGTACTGCTCTTTCGATTCTGATGGGTTTCCGTGTCGACGCTGCGTATAAAAGGTGGTGGGAAGCAAGAATCATCTGGGGGGCTGTCGTCAACAACTCCCGAACCTTTGCCCGTGAAGTGGTGGGCTTTTTAGGTAAGGAAAATACCGATATTGCACGCACATTGATTTATAGACAAATTGGTTTTGTCGAATCCATGGGTAAACACCTAAGGAGGCAAGGTGGTGCGGAACATTTAAATCGATTGTTATCACCCGAAGATTATGACACGATCAAGAGCAAAAGACATGTGCCGAATACGCTTTTAATGATGAATCTAAAACAACTAACTGAACTGAATGAGTCGGGGAGGCTTAATACTTACTTACTCGTCCAGTTGGAAACCATTCTGCAAAATTTGACCGACGAGTTAGGAAAAGCAGAGAGGATAAAAAACACCCCTTTTCCTGTACCTTACGGTTATTTTTCGTGGTTGCTGGTACACACTTTTGCTTGTTTGATACCCCTTGCTATGGTTAAAGAGCTAGGTTACGCTACCCTTATTCTAGCCATCATTATCTCTTTTATCTTTTTAATCATTGAGCAAATCGCAATTCAAATACAGGATCCCTTTGAAGGGCAGCCCAATGATACACCCATGACCACTATTGCCAAAAATATCGAGATTGATTTAAAGGAAATATTAGGAGAATCCCCACTTCCCGAGCCACTCACGCCAAAAGCCGGCGTTAGTATGTAATAATTAAATTCAAAAGTAAAAATTCAAAAGTAAAAACCTGATCAAAACGAACTCATGACGCTTCTGAAATAAAAGATCCATCATTCAAAAAAGAAACCTGCTGTAGCAGCGAGGTGTGTGCAAAATAATAAAGGCCCTGCTGATAGACACAGATAGGGCCTTTGCTTTCATTATAAAATTTTCTTTAAACAAACTCTGCTTTTTCGGGATGTTCATATTCCCTTTCGATCAATCGCTTCACGTCACATGTACCTGTTGCGCCTCGGTATAATAATGCACTGCCGATCGCTACCTGACCAAGAGCTAACAACGGTCTCTTAAAAAGTTCACGAACGCCTTTATAAATCATATAAGTACCCGTTCCTATCGATATCACACGCTCGGAAAATTCAATATTCGTGCAATCACTCTCTGTTAAAAGATATTCTCTATGTGCCATGATGTTTATTTTTTATCTTATAACAAATGTTTGGCCATTCGGTTTTTCCATAGTTAATAGAGACCTGTTAGTTGGGAATAGTAACTACTCCCTCCAATTCTCTAAACAGGTAAAGTTAAATCCGGCGCAAAATCTTCATCGTGCAGGTGGCTGATCTGCGTAGCCTTTTCGTAATTTGTAGATTTTTTTGAAAAGAAATCGTGCTGCGTTGTTTCCAAGTTCAATCCGTTCAACACAATTGGATTGACTTCCTTCACTTCAAAAAGCTCTTCAAAACCTAAGTTCATTAACGCTTTGTTGGCATTATAGCGTACATATTCTTTTACCTCAGCAGTAAGGCCGACATCGGTGTAAATCTCTTCGGTATATTTTAACTCATTCTCGTAGAGCAACATCAATAAGTCGACAACCTTTTTCTTTACTTCTTCCTGATTCGATAATTTTCGGAAGATGTCTTGTGCCAAAAGCCCTACAAAAACACCGTGAATGGATTCATCCGCAACAATCTTTTTAATAATATCCGCACTTGCCACCATTTGTCCCTGCCCCGCTAACCATAGTGGGATAAAAAAGCCACTATAGAACAAAAACGATTCAAGCAAAACAGAAGCGGCAAGTGACATATACAATTCCTCGTTACTTACCTTTTTCTTATCTAATGATCGGTAATATTGATCAATCGTAGCAGCCTTAAACTGGAGATACTTATTGTCTTGCACCCACTCAAATAATTCATTGATTTCAGGTGTACTCGCTACTGTAGTGAAGATCGTCGAATAAGATTTCGCATGGATCGCCTCCATCATACACATATAAGACAAAACAGCCTTACTCTGCAGTCCATCGATATGATCCAAGATCTTCGGCATCCCTGTATGGCTTTGCAAGGTATCCAACAAAGTTAAACCTCCAAGCGCTTTTTTATAGGTTTCCTGCATTTCGGGGGTGAGCTTCTTCCACACATCGATATCTTTCGAGGGAATATATTCCGTATCGATCCAAAATTGCCTTATATTTTGCTCCCAAAACATGCCAACATATTCATTTTCAGGCGTGTTCCAATTGACTGCTTTATATTGATTCATTATTTTTTATTTAGACGTAAGATGCAAGTATAAGGACATAAGATACAGGTATCAGGACTCCTAGCTGACGCTTTTATTATGTTGCTATCTGCTACTTGATACCTATTACTTAATACTTGCTACTTGATACCTATTACTTGATACTCGCTACTTGATACTTGATACCTATTACTCGCTACTTGATACTAAAAACTAAACCGAACAAGAGATACACTCATCGATAGAAGCTTTTCTCGTACGCGTATAATATAGTGACTTCAATCCCATTTTATGAGCATATATATAGTACTTAGCTAAATCTCTCGTTGTATCTTTCGAATTGGTATGCAAAATAGTTGAAATACCTTGATCCACATGCCTTTGTATAACAGATATCAAACGCAACACATTATTTTGATCCATATCGTAGGCCGATTTATAATAAAAATAGTTGTCGTTATTTAGATAAGGCATAGGATAATAGGTCGTGCTATCGCCGTATTCCCGAACCTCTATTGTATCTACTACCGGCATAACAGAAGCTGTTGCGTTCATAATGTAGGAAGTAGATTGGTTAGGAGCAATGGCCATGCGGTAAGCATGGTATACGCCATGTTGCATAACATCCTGCTTTAGTTTCTCCCATGCAGCACGGTCCGGGATTGTTATTCCTTCAAATAATTCTTTAACGCGATCACTTACCGGGAAATAATCATTATTTATGTATTTGTCGAAATAAGCGCCATTGGCATAATCCGAATTCTCAAAACCTTTAAATGTCACGCCCCGCTCTTTGGCGATTTCCATAGAACACTCCAACGAATAGAAATTTACCATCATAAAGAATACGTTACAGAAATCGAGCGCCTCTTTGCTTTCGTAGGTAATAAAGTTCTTAGCAAGGAAACCGTGTAAATTCATGGCTCCCAAACCTACGCTATGTAGTTCGCGATTGGCTTTTTGTATCGTCGGGACCATTTTAATATCTGTCATATCGGATACGACTGTCAACGACCGCATTGCTGTTTTTACGACTTCTTTTATGCGGCGGTTTTCCATTGTGGTAGCAATGTTAAGCGAGCCTAGATTGCAGGAAATACCGTAACGAATGGTATCTTCTTCATGGTATGGGTTGATATCCGAAACCTCTGACAGTTGCATAATTTCCGTACACAAGTTTGAAAACTTCACTGATCCAATCCCATTCAATGCATGCCCTCGATTGGCATTATCTTTAAAGAAGAGGTAGGGATAGCCACTTTCTTTTTGTGTTTGAGCAACTTTAATCAGTAAATGACGTGCATTGATTTTGCGTTTCTTCACTTTCGGATTGCTCACCAGTTCATCATACATTTTGGTCATGTCCATTTCATCTAGGTATTGACCATATTCCTGATAGACCGTATGCGGGTAGAAAAGATAGCAAACCTCATCGTGTTCTGCAATTTGCATGAACTTGTCCGGAATGATAACACCGATTGACAAGGATTTGATGCGCGACTTCTCATCCACGTTGATTTTCTTGCAATCCAAAAATTCTTCAATATCGCTATGGAAAACGTTCAGATAAACAGCCCCTGCTCCCGGTCTTTGCCCCAATTGGTTGGCATAAGAAAATGTGTCTTCCATTATTTTCATCACCGGCAAAACACCACTCGAACGTCCTTCCACGCCTTTTATGGCTTCACCGCGGGCTCTCACTTTAGAAATATTAAAAGAGACTCCTCCTCCAATAGAAGACAGCTTCATCGCTTCGTCAATGGCATAACTGATACCACTCAAACTATCGCCTATCTCATCCAAAAAACAAGAAACCAGTTCACCGGAACGTAGCTTGCCGGCATTGAGGAAAGTAGGTGTCGCGGGCTGGTATTCCTGATTAATCAATATCTCAGCATACTCCAACGCGCGATTCAAATCGCCCGATGCCAGATAAAGGGAAACACATACCACGCGGTCTTCATAACGCTCTAAGAATTTTTCACCGCTATCATCTCGTAAAGCATAGCTTTGAAAAAACTTAAAAGCACTCATGAAAGAAGGAAACCTAAACTTTTTCGCATACACAAAGTCGTATACCTCCTTCATTTGCTCGAAAGAATAATGCGCATAGAAATTGATATAATATTTGTTTTCAATCAAATAATCTATCTTTTCCTTCAAGGTATAAAAGAATACCGTATTCTTATTTACATAATCCAAAAAGTATGACCTTACCGCTTCCTTATCCTTATAAAGGCGAAAATCGTCGTCATCTTTCGTCATGATCTCGTTATTCAGGAGTATCCACTTTTTAGCTATGTTCGCATTCTTTGTTACTGTGGTATTCATGGTATTCGTTTATCTTGTTAATAAATTGTTGAACATCATCGGTACTGCCCGAGAGTTCAAACTTAAATAATACGGGGAGTTGATAGATCGCTGCAACGGTATCTGCCGCTCTGCCATAGTTGAGTCCCCAATTTTTATTTCCACTGGCAGAAACCGTCTTTATCAAATCATGGTTTTGCTGCATGAACTTATCTGTTACCACGGGCACCTCACCCCTTCCGGTAGTAAATGTGATAAGATGGCCCGGCTGAGAAATCGACAGGTTTTCAGAAATTCGTCGGATGGACCAACCCGTTCTGGCCTCTAACTTATGCACAAATCGATCTACATTTCCGGTTTTACTATCGTAATAGATCCAATGTTGCATAACCGAAGATCTTTATCTACGCTTGCTGCAGACTGCTAATGGTTAATAATTCCTCAGGCTTGAAACCGATGACACGCTTCACTTCCTCGTTCTCTTTGGTTACGATAACGGTTGGCACCGTTCGCACCCTGAATCGCATGGCTACTTCGGGATTCTCAAAAGGGTTTACTTTTTCGTAGTTAATACCCTTATTATCTAGAAATTCTGACACCATATTGCAAGGCGCGCAATTATCTTTTTCGAATTTTATAACTCTTATCATAGCCTTATTATTTTTTGTTGTAAATAGAGGGTAAGTGCAAAGGTGCACCTTAACATTTAGAATCAGTGTAAATAATTTTCAACACAGGGTGGATTAATCCACATTTCTTTATTTGAAGAAAATTGGTATGATTTTTATTTTGAGGGATGGATGTTATTAGTTGTTAGGCTTTAGGCCATAAGCAGTAAGCTTTAAGCTTGCACGGTCCATGACATTGGCTCATCGGCTAATCATCACATTGCCACATTGGCTAATTCCCTACTCAACCACTTCCCTACTCAACTATTTAACTATTCTACAATCGTCACCTTCACCCCCCTGCCTTCGAGTTCCTTCAGCATATGGGATGGGATGTTTTTATCTGTAATGATTTCGTCAATTTCATCAAAGCCGCAGATTCTACCAAAACCGCGTCGGCCAAATTTAGTGGAATCGGCCAATACAATTGTCTTTTGGGACACTTCAATCATTTTACGATTCAAATGCGCTTCCAATCCACTGGTAGTAGTCAACCCAAAGTCAGGATCGATACCATCTACTCCCAGAAATAGTTTACTACAGAAAAAATCTTCCAATATTTTTTCGGCATACGGTCCTGCTACGGAAGCTGAACTCGATCGCATCATGCCCCCTAGTTGAAGAATTTCTACGTTCGAATGCCTGTTTAATTCTATTGCAACCTGAAGAGCTGATGTTACGACGGTTAGATTTCCCTGCGGGTGAATATGCCTCGCCATTGCTAACACAGTCGTCCCCGATGCAATAATAATAGAATCGTTGGGTACCACCAGGGATGCTGCCATCTCTGCTATGAGCGCCTTCTCTTCCGACTGCAACTTCTCTTTTTCAACCACGGATCGGTCAATTGTATAGGGATTATTCAGGGTAGCACCTCCGTGGGTACGAAAAAGCATCTGTCTTTCTTCCAGCAATTTTAAATCCTTTCGGATCGTTACAGTCGACACGTCGAGTTCCTTTCCTAGATCCAACACATTGATAGACCCTTTTTCCTGCAGTCGTTTAAGAATAATCTGATGACGCTCTACACTATTCATAGCATTTATTTTGCGCTAATTTAACTTTTTTGCCTGAATACACAAGAATAGCAAGTTGTTTCATTTTATTTCGAAATTATTTCGAAAGATTATTTTTGATTTCTTAAAAGGATGATTTAACTTTGCTATACAAACCAATTGATAAGAAAAGAAAGAATAGCTAAATTGGGCACCCACATGCAAGAAAACACCATTCTCCAACACACATTCAGCCGTAACGTTAGTTTAGGGCAGCTAAGTCAAAACAGTCTTTGGGATATCGCCATCATTGGAGGTGGAGCAACTGGCCTTGGCATAGCAGTCGATGCGGCTAGCCGAGGTTATAAGACGCTACTGGTAGAACAGGCAGACTTCGCCAAAGGTACTTCCAGTCGAAGCACCAAGTTGGTTCATGGAGGTGTACGATATCTTGCACAAGGTGATATCAAGCTTGTTTACGGTGCGCTCCGGGAAAGGGGAATTATTTTCAAAAATGCGCCTCATTTGGCACATGCGCAAAGTTTCGTCATACCATGCTACACCTGGTTTGCGCAACTGAAATTTTTAATAGGACTCAAGATTTACGATTGGATGGCAGGCAAATATCGCATCGGGAGGTCGTCCCTTCTGTCCAAAAAAGAAGTTACCACTCGTATACAAGGCGTAAAAGTCAAGCACCTGAAAGGTGGTATAGAATATTACGATGGACAATTCGACGATGCTCGTTTAGCGATCAATCTTGCACAAACGGCTTCACAGTTTGGAGCCACGCTGCTGAATTATGCCAAAGTAGTCAGCTTAAATAAAGACGAAAAAGGAAAGACAAATGGTTTTACGGTTCTCGATCAAGAAAGTGGGGAAGCCTATAAAGTAAAAGCTAAAGTGGTTATCAATGCCACCGGTGTTTTTGTAGACGAAATCTTAACGCTTGAACAGCCAAAACATCAAGCGCTAGTTAGGCCCAGCCAAGGTGTTCATATTGTAATAGAACGTTCTTTTCTCCAGGGAAAGAGCGCCTTAATGATTCCTGAAACGAGTGATGGCAGGGTTCTTTTTGGCGTCCCTTGGCATAACAAACTAGTGCTGGGTACAACGGATACCCCACTTAATCAACACAGCCTAGAACCAAGAGCACTTGAACAAGAAATAGATTTTATCTTAAAGACTGCGGGGGAATATCTTGACAACAGGCCAACCAGAAAGGATGCATTAAGTATATTTGCCGGCTTAAGACCATTGGCGGCTCCTAAAGACGGCAAAGAAAGCACAAAGGAAATCTCACGTGACCATAAATTGCTAGTCAGCGATTCCGGACTAATTACCATTACAGGCGGTAAGTGGACCACTTATCGAAAAATGGCGGAAGACACCGTAAATCAAGCCATTAAAACCGCCAATATCGCTTTTCAGCCATGTAAAACAGTCGACATCCGAATTCATGGTGCAGACATAAGCAATCACGAACAAGGTCATTGGACCGTTTATGGCTCAGATGCCGAAAAAATCAAAAGCCTGATATCAGAAGAAAATGGATTGGGAGAAAAGCTGCATGTCAACTATCCGCATGTTAAAGCAGAAGTAGTATGGGCTATCCGCGAAGAAATGGCACGTACGATTGAAGATGTGCTGGCTAGGCGAATACGCATGCTTTTTCTCGATGCAAAAGCTGCTATAGAAATGGCCCCAACCGTTGCCCAAATAATGGCCAGTGAGTTAGGGAAAGATGCAAATTGGATAAAGGAACAACTTATGGAATTTGACACGCTTGCCAAAGGTTACCTTATTGGTTTACAATAATAAGTCGATACAAACTAACATTATAAAATAAAATATGAGCCAAAGCAAATATATACTTTCACTTGATCAAGGCACAACAAGTTCTCGTGCTATTATTTTTAACCACCAGGGAGAGATTGTATCCATCGCGCAAAAAGAGTTTACACAATTTTATCCTAAATCCGGGTGGGTAGAGCATGATCCGCGAGAAATTTGGTCTTCACAAATAGCCGTTATCGCCGAGGCCCTGGTAAAGGCAGAAGTTAAATCAGTAGATATAGCGGCCATCGGAATTACTAACCAACGCGAAACAACAATTGTTTGGGATCGTGAAACCGGCAAACCTATCTATAATGCCATTGTCTGGCAAGACAGACGAACCGCTCCCTATTGCGACGAACTTAAAGAACAAGGTTATGAGGAGCTTATCAGAAAGAAAACCGGATTATTAATAGACTCTTACTTCTCCGCAACAAAGATCCGTTGGATCTTGAATAACGTAGATGGAGCGAGAGAAAAGGCCGAAAACGGAAAGCTCCTCTTCGGTACCGTTGATAGCTGGCTTATATACAATTTGACGGATGGCGAAAAGCATGTTACTGATGTAACAAATGCATCCCGTACGATGCTATACAATATTTCAACCATGCAATGGGATAAAGAACTGTTGGATCTTTTTGAAATACCCGCAAGCATGCTTCCAGAAGTTAAGTCATCGAGCGAAATCTATGGACAAACCGCAGGAAAAATACTGACAGATCGCATTCCGATAGCCGGCATTGCAGGCGACCAACAGGCTGCACTCTTCGGACAATTATGTACAAGCGAAGGAATGGTAAAAAACACTTATGGGACAGGTTGCTTTATGCTGATGAATATCGGCAACAAACCAATCGTTTCAAAGAATAATTTGGTGACTACCATAGCATGGAAAATCGGCAGCCAGGTGACTTACGCCTTAGAAGGTAGCATTTTTATTGCCGGGGCCATCGTACAGTGGCTTCGTGATGGTCTGGGCATTATTAAATCGTCTGAAGAAGTGGAGGCCTTAGCCAGTAAGGTGGAAGATACGGACGGTGTATATCTAGTTCCTGCCTTTGCGGGTCTCGGTGCTCCGCATTGGGATTCCTACGCTAGAGGGACAATGGTTGGATTGACAAGAGGTAGCAATGCGTCCCACATTGCTCGCGCCGCGTTGGAAGGAATCGCTTTCCAAACAGTTGACATATTAAAGGCTATGGAAGCAGATGCAGGAAAAGAAATCCACGAATTACGTGTAGACGGTGGCGCTACTAACAACAATCTGCTTATGCAATTCCAGGCAGATATTTTGCAAGCAGCGGTCGTACGACCGAAAATCACCGAGATTACGGCTATCGGAGCAGCTTATCTTGCAGGCTTAGCGGTTGGCTATTGGAAAGACATGGATGATTTGAAAGATCAATGGCAAATCGACAAAACCTTTAAACCAGATGTTAAAATCGATATTGAAAATCGTATGCAAGCTTGGCATCGCGCTGTCGAAGCGGCGAAAGCCTGGGCAAGATTGGAAAATCAATCGGCCAATTAGCCAATGTGATAATTAGTCGATAAATGAGCCGGCGTGACAACCGAAGAGGTGAGTTTATCCGGCCTTTAACACATTCGGAATTAGCTTGTTGGCTGAAAAAGGAACTCGCAATCGGTTACAAATAATTGACGACAAATAACTAACAACCAGCAACTAACAACTACTAACCAATAACGAATAACTTATAACCAATAACGAACAACAAATAACTAATAACCAATAACTAATAACCAATAACTAGAAGTTAACAACTAAATTATGACACCTTTTATAGCTGAACTATTAGGCACGATGATACTGATCTTATTAGGTGGAGGCGTCGTCGCTAATGTGGTACTCAAAGGCACCAATGGACACAGTAGCGGCTGGATCGTAATCACAACCGGCTGGGCATTAGCGGTTTTCACAGGCGTAGTTATCGCAGGCCCCTATAGTGGGGCACATTTAAATCCAGCAGTTACATTAGCAATGATTTTAAGCGATAATCTAAGTTGGGCTACCGCCTGCTCTTATGTGCTGGCACAATTTATCGGCGCAATGACCGGCGCTTTTTTAGTATGGCTCATGTATAAGGACCATTTTGATGAAACCGAAGATGCAGGTGCCAAGCAAGCCGTATTCTGTACCTCGCCTGCTCTCAGAAATCTACCTATCAACTTAATCAGCGAAATTATCGGAACATTTGTCCTTATTATCGCTGTGTTTTTCTTTAAAGATGGTGAGATCGCCATTGATGATACCAAAGCACCAATAGGTTTAGGATCCATCGGCGCAATACCTGTAGCTTTTGTTGTGTGGGTGATCGGCTTGTCACTTGGAGGAACAACCGGTTATGCGATTAATCCGGCCCGCGACTTAGGCCCTCGGATTATTCATGCCATTCTGCCTATAAAAAATAAAGCAGGATTTAATGCAAGCTATGCTTGGGTGCCCGTTATCGGTCCACTGATTGGCGCTGCCCTGGCCTATGTTGTTTATATAATCGTCACGTAATATTTTGTTCGTATGCCTGATAGAAGGTGTACGCGTGCCTTTTTCAATGTTAGCTAACAATTTAATAACATATATATAACATTATAAACCGGCTGTACCACAGCTTCATAAAGTGTCTAGCTTTTAGACACACGTATTTAAATGAATTTACTTAGACTGCCATGGCCAACGGTGTAATAGTTTATGCCTTTGCTTTGGCGGAAGGGTAAGTTTCATGGCCATTAAGAACAAATTATTAATGAAAATTATGAAAAGCAACATTTGTCTACTGTTATTTGCATTTATTGTAAGTACAGTAAGTTTTGGGCACCTGATGGCGCAAACAACACAAGGGGCTATCACCGGTACGGTAAAAGGAGAAAACCAAAGTCCGATCGCCGGCGCTTCTGTAATCGTAAAAAATGAATCTACGGGGTTTACCAACACAACAACAACGAACAGCAACGGCCAGTTCAACTTTAAGCAGCTGCCCTTAGGTAAACCTTATACCATTAGAGTTACTTATATTGGCTATTCTGCCTATGAACAAACCGGTTATGCCCTCAATCAGGGAGATATTTTACGTCTCAATATTTCTTTAGCCAGTAAATCCGTCCAAATGGATGAAGTCGAAATCAGTGCATCTAATATTAAGAATACCGTAGGGAACTTTGGTGCTGCAACTTCCGTTACGGGGAATGATATACAAAAACTACCGGTAAATGGCCGAAATTTCACCTCCCTGATAGACCTCTCCCCTATGAGTAATGGTAACAGTATGGCCGGACAATTAGCATCTTCCACCAACTTTACATTGGATGGCATGACGTCTCGTAACCCAACTTCAGGCGGTACCGCCAATCGCCGTGGCGGCTCCTATGCTATTTCCATGGAGGCGATACGCGAATTTAAGATTGTAACCAATCAATATGATGTAACTTATGGTCGTAGTGGCGGTGGTACCATTAATACGGTGACCAAATCCGGAACCAACACCTTTACGGGAAGCGCATTTGGCTTTGCACGGGCCGACTGGTTATCCAGTCCCTACGATATCCGTGGTAATAAGCAAGATAATGAATTCTCTACTTACCAATATGGTTTTTCATTGGGAGGACCGATTGTAAAGGACAAAGCACATTTTTATGTCACCTGGGATCATCAAGCGGATGCCAGACCCTTCCAAGTTGCCGACATCCGTTCACCCGAAGATGAAAAGCGGTATAATGTAACCCAATCAACGCTTGATCAGTTCTTAGATATTGCCAGAAATAAATATGGTGTTGCCAGTTCGCAGCAATTTGGATCTTTCGACCGAAAGCGGAGCACCGATGCCATCTTTGCGCGTGTTGACTGGCAACTTAACAACAAACACTTGCTCACCCTACGAGAAAATTTTGTCTATGACAAGAACAATCATAGTTTGGGTGATAATTCCAAAATCAACCTATATGAAGTGTATGGCTCCGTCAAAACATCCGATAACAGTTTCTTAGCAACGCTGAGATCTGTGTTAAGTCCCAAAATCACCAATGAACTCAAAGCACAGCATTTGTACACTTCCGAATCCTCTGTTCCCAATGAACAGCTTCCCGGCAAAAGTATCCCGAGAGCAATCATTCAAAATATCAGTTCAACCATTGATGGAAAAGAAGTTTTAACCGATATACAATTAGGCGGACAGCGCTATATACCGGAATATTTTTACAACAACGTATTTCAGTTATCTGACAATTTATACTACAATACCGAAAAGATAAACTACACTTTTGGAACAGACATCATGTATACCCATATGAAGTCGCTATACGGCAGTGAAATGAACGGGCGCTTCTATTTCACAGGACTGGAAGAGTTTAATAATTTAGATCCTTATCGTTATGCTCGCGAAATTGCTTTGGAAGACGATCCCAGCGTTAAGCAAAATATTTTGACTGCCGCACTTTACGCCCAGATGCAAACCAAGCTCGGAAAGGGCTTAGACATGATGGCCGGTATCCGGGCAGACTACACATCTTACATCAATAAACCGAATTTCAATCAACTGGTTTATGATGAGCTGGGATTAAATACATCCAATGCCTTAAATAGTTTTATCCTTCAGCCACGGATTCAATTTACCTGGGACATTAACGAGCAACAACGGGATATCCTTAAGTTTGGCGCCGGCATTTTTGGATCCGACATTAACAATTATGCCATGATCAATAACATGGTTTTCGACGGGACAAAGGTGGCAACCATTGATGTTCAGCGTAACGCTCCCGGTGCGCCTCTTGGCATTACGCCCAACTTTCCACAATATAGACAAGATCCAAGTACCGCACCAGGATATGAGTTATTTGAGCAATTAGGCATAAGTCCTACTTCTACTATTAACATGAACGGAAGCGATGCCAAGATACCTACCGTTTATAAAGGAAACATTTCATACAACCGGCTTATTACCAATCGTTTAAAACTAGGATTAAGTCTATATGCCAGTTTAGCGAGAAACAATTATATGTATGTCGATAAAAATATGGTTGACGAACCATTTTTTCGCATTGCCAATGAAGCGAATAGAGGCGTATACGTTCCGGCATCAACAATTAACACCGCGAATGGATCGGCCGACTGGCAGAACGGGCGTAAATCAACTAAACTAGGAAGGGTGTTGGAACTGAATAGCGAAGGAAAGATCAACCAATATGCCGTTGTTCTCGATGGAACTTATCAATACTATAAAGACGGCGTCCTATCGTTCAGCTACACCTGGAACGATAGCAAAGATAACACCTCCTTTAATGGTGATGTTGCCAATACTGCTACCTTAGAATTAATGACGCCGGGCGATCCACGTGATTTAAGTAGAATGGCTTATTCCAATACGCAGTTCCGCCACAAGTTAGTAATATATGGAGCGTTACCCACCTTCTATGGCATCAGTATCGGTTTGCGCTATTCGGGAATAGGCGGAACACGCTATTCATTGGCCGTTAACGGAAACGTAAATGGTGATTTTGTTAACTCAAACGACTTAGCTTATATTTTCGATCCGAATAATAACAACGTGCCCCAAGCCTATCGGAATGCCATTCAACAGATTTTGGATAATCCGGAGGCAGATGCCGGTTTAAAGGAATACATTAAACAGAGCATCGGACAGATCGCCGAGCGGAATGGTGGTACCAATGGATTCTACGGAACCTGGGATTTGCGGATAACCAAGAGATTTACGACTTACAAATCGCAGTATATCGAGCTTTCCGGAGATATCTTCAATTTAGCGAACTTACTCAATAAGGACTGGGGCGTACAAAAAACCTTGGGAAAGCAGAATATTTATAACATCAGAGGCTTTGATCCGACATTAAATGTTTACAACTATAATGTGAATACCAATGTAGGCGTCATTAATCCGTCCGGAAATCCTTATCAAATACAAATAGGTATTCGCTACGGTTTTTGATCGGCGGTAATAAACCGCTCGAAAGCCTTTTTAATTATTCAACTATTATATGATTTCGGGAACATCCTTAATCATTTGCTTTCGTTTCAAGGACACACTTTTCATTCAATCAATATTTTACATCAAATGAAACATTATGAAACCTACGTAATTTTCAGAAAACAAAAAGAAGAAATCATTAGTCATGCCTCTCGCTTAGGGTAGAGCCTGTTCATAATAAAAGAAAAAACAAATGAAAAAAATTAAAACCAGACCACTAAAAAAAAGAAGTTTGATCTTTGCCGATTATAGGTTTCGGTGCCTATTAGCGTTCCTATTATACGCGGCCACGGCTTATAGTCAACAAACCTTTACTATTCAAGGTACTGTTAAAGCCATAGACACGAAAGAGTCGTTACCAGGTGTATCTATCGTTGCCAACAATAAAGCTATTGCCATTTCCGACGCGAATGGGAATTTTGCTGTTAAAGTTAATGCTAATACCAGCATAATTTTCAAATATGTCGGTTATCGACCCTATACATTGAATGTGACAAGTAATTTAACAAAGCTTTCAATCAGCTTAGAATCAGCGAACACTTTGTTAGAAGATGTTGTCGTCGTTGGATATGGTACGCAAAAAAAGGAAAATGTAACAGGTTCCGTCAGTACCTTGGATATGAAGGAAAAAGAAGGATCGCCAACTACAAACATCAGTAATGCATTAGCAGGGATGCCTGGAATGTTCGTTCGACTTGGCCAAAGTCAACCGGGAATTGATCGATCGGAAATTAGGATTCGAGGCATGGGTACACTTAGCAATAATAACCCCCTCGTTCTGGTTAATGGCATCGAATACTCGATGGACGAACTAAATCCCGATGATATTCAAACCGTAACGGTACTGAAAGATGCATCAGCCGCAATATATGGATCAAGAGCTGCCAACGGTGTTATCTTAATTACGACCAAAAAGGGAACTGGGGTATCACAAGTGAATTATAATTATTACAACGGTATTCAAAATCCTACACGAATGCCCGACGTCATCTGGGATCCGATTCAATACATGCGTTTAAAAAACCAAGCACTCGCCAACCAAGGACAGGCCCCCGTTTATTCGGACAGTCAAATTGAAGAATACCAGGCTGGAATGGCATCAGATCCTCATACCTACCCAGCCAACAATTGGTTTGACATCGCTTTAAAAGATGGCAACATACAAAAGCACAACCTGAGCTTTGGTGGAAGTTCGGACACCTATCAATACCGCTTGTCATTGGGGTATTTAGACAGAGATGGTATCATTATCGGGCCCTCTGATAACGAAAAGCGTTATTCGCTCGGTTTCAATGCATCCATCAATATTTCGCAACGTTTAAAAGTGGGCGCATCCATTGACGGATATTATCGAAACTATGAGCAACCCTTTTATGGAAATAACTTTTTCCAATATTTAAGTCGCACACTACCCATTTTGACAGATCGACTTGCAGATGGTCGTTACGGCAATTCCTGGTTATCTACGCCTGGCAGAAACAATTGGGAGAATCCGCGAATGATTGCCGAAACCGGTTATTCCAAAAAAATCGTTCAGCGCTTTTTAGCCTCCGTTTTCGGAGAATACAAATTGCCCTGGAACATCACCTACAACATCAAGTTTGGTGCAGACAAATATGATGGTCTCCTTTCTCAATTTACCCCGCAAGTGCAAAGCTTCAATCCAAAGACATTGAAACCAACCAATTGGAACAGCCCCGCTACGGCGCCAAGATCTAATAAAACGGACGACAATGACTTAAATCTCCACTTCTACAACACATTAGACTGGAAACAACAGTTTAAGCAGAAGCACAATGTAGCGATCATGGTAGGCTCTGCTTATGATTACTTCAGCAATGGACAGTTTGCTGCTGAAATGACGGGATACTTGGACGAAACCTTAACGGCACTGAGTGTAGGAAGCATTCGGAACGCAATCTCCGGAAAAACTACCGAAGATGTTTTGATATCCTATTTTGGAAGAGCGAACTACGATTATAAAAACAAATACCTATTGGAGGCGACTTTTCGTTACGATGGTTCTTCCAGGTTCTCCAAAGAAAACCGATGGGGTTTCTTCCCTTCCATTTTAGCCGGGTGGCGTATTGATCAGGAAAATTTCTTTAACTCAAATACCATCAATTTATTAAAGTTACGCGCCTCGGTTGGCCGCTTAGGAAATCAGGCTGTCGAGCTATATAGTTATGAAAACAACATTGAACTTAAGCAAGATTATAGTTTCGGAGGGCCGAGTGGATTATTAGCTCCGGGTGCCGCGGCTTTGGCTTATGCAGATCCAAGGACAACTTGGGAAACAACAACGACCTACAATGGGGGCCTTGATATCGAACTTATGCAAAGCAAGTTAAATCTAACCGCAGATGTTTATAAAAAGCATACGACTGGTATTTTAAGAACAGTTAACTTCCCCTCTCAAGTAGGCTTAACAGGACCTAAGAGAAATGTTGGCACCGTAGATAACACGGGATACGAACTAACGGCGCAATATCGCGATCAAATAGGCGCAGTAAGCTATGGAATACAGGGTAATGTAGCATACAATAAAAATAAAGTGATCGATTTGGACGGCCAAATTCTTTACGATTTCGACACTAATTTATCAACCATAACAAAAGAAGGATTACCCATTAGCGCTCACTACCTATTGCAAGCGGACGGCTTTTTCCAAAATCAGGAGGAAATTGACAACCATGCCTTTCAAAGCAACGCAACTAGGCCAGGCTACATCAAATACAAAGACATCAATGGCGACAATATTATAAACGGTGAAGATCGAGTAGCTTTGGATGAATCGTCTGCTATTCCGAAGTATACTTACGGATTCGGTTTTAACATCGATTATAAAGGTTTATCATTTCGCGCATTTTTTCAAGGCATAGCCGGTCTTAGAATTTACCCGATGGCAAACCTAGCTTATCCTTTCAACAACGGAGCAGGTGCCACAACCGAATGGCTCACTGATGCCTGGACGCCTGAAAACACGCAAGCCCGATTACCCATTGTGACGGAAAGTACGGGCAATAAGGACAATTTTCTCCAATCTGATTTTTGGCTAAAAAGTGGCTCGTATTTGCGTTTAAAAAACGTACAGTTGGCCTACTTGATTCCTCAGAAATGGACATCAAAAATCAATATCGCTAAGGTTAGCGTCTTTGTAAATGCAGAAAATTTCCTGACTTTTTCTAAATACAAAGATTTCGATCCGGAAACGATTATCAATTATAGCTCTTTATATCATTATCCGATGTTAAAAACCTTTAGTGGTGGCATAAATGTAACGTTCTAAAATCATCTTAAGACAAAAAAATGAAAAGTAAAAAATATAAAATAGCCGCCATTTACACGATGCTTGTTTTGGCGGGATGTAACCCGGATCTTCTAGACAGGGAACCCGATTTCAAGTATACCGAAAGCAATTTTTGGCAAACAGAAGCTACTGCAAACGCAGCATTAACCGGCATTTACGCCGTATTAACCGGTAATGGTTTGTTCGGAGGAGATGCCACTCCTTTATGGGAAGAAGGCGCAACTCCTAACGCTTATTGTTATAGTGGCGGTACCTTAGGCTACGATGCGATTGGACGTAGCCAGCAATCCGCCAGTACAGAAGGAATTATTGCCAATCGTTGGGCACAATGCTATCAAGGTATAGGACGTGCTAATACATTCTTCGCACGAGTGGGCGATGTTGGGCTCGATGCTGAAAAACAGAACCTCATGGAGGGGCAAGTTTATTTCTTAAGAGCGCTTTATTATTTTGAACTGGCTACCTATTATGGTGGAGTGCCCCTTATTTTGGAAGCACCAAATCCGGACACACAAGTAAGCATGCCTCGGAATTCCCGAGAAGAGGTGATTGCACAGGTTATAGCTGATCTAAATACGGCCGTTGAGAAACTTCCGGTAAAACATGCAGGTGGAGATTTAGGAAGAGCTACAAAAGGCGCCGCCATGGCACTAAAAGCGCGTGTGCTCCTCTACGAAGCAAGCCCTCTTTTGAATCCGAGCAATAGTTCCGAAAAATGGCAGGCTGCTGCAGATGCAGCAAAAGCTGTATTAGACCTCGCTCCTGCGGCAGGCTATGATTTGTTTGAAGACTATAGGAAATTATTCCTTCCCGAAAACGAAAACAATAAAGAAGTTATTTTCGATGTACAATTTCTATTTCCTGACGAAGGACACTCATTTGATCTGATCAATACACAATATAATTCGAATGCACCACTTCAAGATTTGGTGGATACTTACGACATGAAGAACGGATTGCCTATTACCGACCCTGGCGCCGGCTATGATCCTGCAAAGCCTTATGAAAATCGTGATCCCCGACTAGCCGCAACAGTCGTATACCCTGGGGCCCTTTTTAAGGGAGAAGTTGCAAGTGCCGACTATTATAAACAGACCGGCTACGCGATGAAAAAATATTCCATTTATGACGCAGAAAAACCACCAAAAGATAAATCTGATTTAAAGTCCGGGCAATCAGAAACGAACTTCATTGTCCTACGATATGCGGATATATTGATGATGTATGCAGAGGCACTCAATGAAATAGATCCAGGCAATCCTGCCATTCTCGAAAGCCTAAACAAAATTCGAAAACGTGTCGGTATGCCGGAAATTCCATCCAATAAAAGTCAATCAGAAATGCGCGAACTCATCAGGAAAGAAAGACGGATTGAGTTTGCAGGAGAAGCGCTTTATTATAACGACATAAGACGTTGGAAAATTGCCGAAGTTGTTATGAATGCCCCTATAAAAACGTGGCAAAGCAACATTATTGAGACGAGAAAATTCAATCCGGCAAGAGATTATTGGTGGCCTATTGCGCAAAAAGAGTTGGATCTGAATTCGAAACTTGAACAAAATCCAAATTATTGAATTAACATAAAGATAGCATTTATATAACACAAAGCAATCCGAGCAAACTCGCCTATTATCATGGATAATTTGTAATTTGCTCAATTGTTTGCAAGCATATTTAACAACACAAAAACAATGAAAAAACAATCTTTTTTAATCACTGCAATTTGTTTATTTACTTTTATGCAAAGCACTTATGCTCAATTTAATAAAAACGTGGTTATTGCACACCGAGGAGCTTGGAAACAGGCCGGTTTACCGGAAAACTCCCTTGCGTCATTAAATCATGCGGCTGAACTCGGTTGCTACGGTTCCGAATTCGATGTGTACTTAACTAAAGATGATATCCTGGTGGTAAATCACGATAGGGATTTTTACGGTATCGATATAGAGACTGCAACATATCAAGAATTACTAGCCAAAAAGCATCCGAACGGCGAATCTATTCCAACCGTTGAGGCCTATCTTAAAGAGGGTATGAAACAGAAAAAGACAAAACTGATCTTTGAGTTGAAACCTTCCAAATTAGGCAAGGAACGTGTATTGAAGGCTGCGGAAATGTCTGTTGCCCTTGTTAAAAAATTAGGTGCCGAAAAATGGGTAGACTATATTACCTTCGACCGCGACGCAGGCAAACACCTAGCAAAACTGGCTCCAAAAGCTGAAGTAGCCTATCTTAACGGCGACTTAAGTCCGGCCGAAGCAAAAGCTGATGGGTTTAAAGGCATCGATTACCATTACAATGTTTTCAAAAAAAATCCATCATGGATTAAGGATGCCCACAAGATCGGCTTAACAGTTAACGTTTGGACTGTAAACGACGCAGAGGAAATGAAAAGTTTGCTCGATCAAAAAGTAGAATACATCACCACCAATGAACCTGAGCTGCTTTTTGACATTCTCAGCAAAAAGTAAGCCCGATGATGTTAGTAGTAAACAAAATCAAGAAAGCCCTGTTTATCGGAGGCTTTTCTTTCTTATTTACCTTTTCTTTTGCGCAAACCTATCGGCCAATCCACGGTTGGACAGACCAGGTTAATCAAAAGTTGGAAAGTTTCCTTAACTCGACCTTAATTATCAAGGAGCGAAAAGTTGCTGTTTTCGATTGTGATGGAACACTCTTTGGACAATCTCCTTATTACTTAGCTGACGAAGCAATTTACGCGTTTGCCAAGGAGAATTATGCAAAAAAGGTAGACAATTTATCTAAAGCGAAAATGGCCATTATCGATGCAATGTTGCATGGAGACAATGTAGGCGTCAACTATGTCAAAAATCGCATTGCTTTTTTAGCGGGCTTAACGCCAGATGCAGTAAATGCAATTGGAAAAAACTGTTTCTATGAAAAATATCGGCCGAAATTTTACCCGGAAATGCGTGAATTGCTCGCAAATCTACAACACTATGGATTCGAAATCTGGGTGCTTTCGGCATCGCCGGAACTACTCTATCAGCAATTTGTAAAGGAAAACCTTGGCATCCCGGAAGAACGCATACTAGGTGTAAAGTCGGTAGTTAGTCACGGCAGAGTAACTAATCAGTTGGTTTGCCCCATTCCGCAAGACGGGGGTAAAGCGGAAGCCATTCAAACATTTATCAAGGCTCGCCCCCTATTAGTAGGTGGCAACAGTCGCGGGGATCTGGAAATGATGAACGAATCGGTGGGTATCAAACTTATTGTAAATCCCGATGATGAGAAAATAGAAAAAGGCATACACGCGGGTGACATGGATGGGTATACGGTTAAACAATACTGGGAAGCGCATGATGCCTTAACCGTTTATTGCCATGATGCCGACGACACAAAATCTACCTATATCACAAAAGAATGGGGTATCCCCCCTAATAAAAGTCATCCAAAGATTAAGCATTAAATATAACTATGTACAAGCTGAAATCACTTTTAATAGCTTATTTGCTGTTCATGGGCTTTTTAGAATCACAAGCTCAGCAAGGTTGGGATAGCACTTATCGCCCGGCCATTTACCCCCTGCTCGTTGATCAATTTAAATCCTTTCCAAAAGCTAAGTCAGACATCATTTTCCTTGGCAATAGCATTACTGCAGGAACAGACTGGAATGAATTATTGCAAATCCCGCAAGCGCGTAATAGAGGTATTTCCGGGGACATAACGTTTGGCGTCCTTGAACGACTAGATGATGTGATTGCCGGTAGACCGAAAAAGATATTCGTGCTCATCGGTATTAACGACATATCCAGAAATATACCGGACGACGTTATTCTCAATAATTACGAAAAAATAATCGACCGAATACAAAAAGGTTCACCCAAAACCCACATCTACTTCCAAACTCTGTTACCGGTAAACAGTACTTTTGAGAAGTTCAAAAACCACTATGGTAAAGACGAACATATTCTTTACATAAACGAAGGCATCCGAAAGCTAACCACGGAAAAGGGCATTCAATTAATCGATTTATATCCGCATTTTCTTGATGGAGACAATCGTTTGAAGGCCTCCTTGACGCACGATGGTTTACATTTACGTATGGAAGGTTATCAATTATGGGCAAAAATCTTAAAAGATGGAGGTTACTTATGAAATCTATTTTAAAAATTTGGGTATTTAGCTTTATTCTATTCCACCTTGGAACGGAGACTTACGGACAAAACAACTCCTATCAACCCCCTGCGCTAACGGATAGCAATTCATGGTCAATGATCTTATTACCCGACCCGCAAACGTATGTGAAATTTAGTCGTAATCAAGCTATTTTTGACCTGATGACCAGTTGGATAGGCGAACAAATAGATCCCTTACATATTAAAATGGTTCTGTGCACGGGCGACTTGGTTGAACAGAATAATATATGGATCCCCGAAGGCAAAAATGGTAATCAAGTAAGTATTGAACAATGGCGCTCGGTAGCGAAGGGCTTTAATAAACTAGATGGCAAAGTGCCTTATATTGCAGCTACAGGCAATCATGATTACGGCATTAAAAGTGCAGAAAATCGCGAAACCAACTATAATCAGTATTTCCCACTCGATAAAAATCCATTGTCAAAAGCTTTACTGAAGGAAGTTGGTTACGATATTGACGGTAAACCAAGTTTAACAAACGCGGCTTATGAATTTAGCGACCCAAAAGGCATCAAATACTTATTTTTAGTGCTTGAATTTGCACCGCACGATGGTACCCTAGCTTGGGCGAAAGAAATAGTCAATAAACCCGCTTATGCACAACATCGGGTTGTCTTGCTTACACACTCCTATCTAAATGCGAAAAACGAACACATAGAATCAGAAGGTTACAAATTGCAAAATCCAAATTATGGAAAGGCTGTGTGGGAAAAGTTAGTAAAACCTTCAAAAAATATTGTCTTAGTTTTTTCCGGCCATATTGGTGCACCTGATGATGAAAGAGCCCATATCGGCTTCCGAACAGATACCAATGCCGGTGGGAAAAAAGTACAGCAAATGACCTTTAACGCGCAGGCCTTGGGAGGTGGTTGGCATGGCAACGGTGGTGACGGATGGTTACGTATATTGGAATTTTTACCGGATGGAAAGACCATCAAAGTAAAAACCTTCTCTCCTTTATTTGCCATTTCGCCGGCGACACAACATTTAGCTTGGCGCACAAAAGACTACGATGAATTTTCGTTTGAACTGGATTAAATCAGAAAAGAAAAGCCTTCAACCGGGGAGATTGAAGGCTTCCTAACTAACCAATTATAAACCTAAATTATGAATGATACAAAGATAGTGTACAAAATACACTTTGACAAATCTTTTTTTGCTGTTTAACATTTTGATGACAATGATTGTCAGTTTAAAAAACAAGCCCTGTGATTTGGGAACCACAGGGCTTGACAAACCCAATATAAACAAAAACCAACTATAAGACTATGGAAAAGTCAAATGGTTACATTCGCTGTTAAAATTTTAACAAATTTTAACAAAATGGACTATATATTAATTCTTCTAGGGTGGGCGTAAAGAAAATTCTGTTAGAAGTGTGGAAAAGACGTTATGCGAAAAAGCGAAGGGAAGGAATTGTGAATTGGGGCGACTCCGCAGAACGGTGGGTTGAGAAACGAATTTTTAGCGCGAACCGGACAGCCTTGATGTTTGACTCACTTTGCATCAAGGTAAATTGAGATAAATTAAAAAATAAAAGAATCTGATTAAAAAACCTTCGTTTAACATAAAAAAAGACATTATTCGTTACCGAAGGTCATCTTGTCAAAAACATCTATGTCAATTCATTATTAGGTTAATGAATTGTTCGTTTTTAGACCATTTTTTGCGTCCCTTAGATTTTTCAAGGTAATCGACGCTATTTCGGCTAGCGCTTCCGTTGTAAAGAAACCCTGATGTGAGGTAATAAGTACGTTGGGGAAGCTCATTAATCGCAAAATATCATCATCGTCAATAATATGCTCCGAAAAATCCCTGAAAAACAACTTTTCTTCCTGTTCGTATACATCAATACCTAAATGTCCCACTTTTCCGGTTTTCAAAGAATTAATAATATCTGTAGTATGAATTAAGGCCCCTCTGCTGGTGTTAATAAGCATAACACCATTTTTCATTAAAGCAAGGCTCTCTTCCTTAATCATATGTTTAGTACTCGGCACTAATGGGCAATGGAGTGAAATAATATCGCTTTTTGACAGGAGTTCCTCAAAATTCACATTTATAATATAGTCGGGATGAGTCGACTCGACCGGATCATACCCTAAGAGCTCACATCCAAAACCATGCATAATTTTACAAAATGCCAGTCCTATTTTTCCTAAACCTACCACACCTACTTTCTTTCCATGCAGATTAAAGCCGGTTAAACGATTTAAGGAGAAATTACCTTCCCGCACTCGATTATAAGCTTTATGTGTTTTTCGATTTAGCGTCAAGATCATAGCTACCGCATGTTCAGCGACTGCTTCCGGCGAATAGGCGGGGACGCGATATACGCTGATTTCAAAGCGCTGAGCGGCCTCTAAATCGACTTGATTAAATCCTGCACAACGTAAAACCACGATTTTAATGTTTAAGCCAGCGAGCCTTTCAAGCACTTTGGCATTTGCATGGTCATTTACAAAAATGCAGACCGCATCACAACCTTCCGCAAGTTTTACCGTTTGCTCATTGAGGTCGATATCAAAAAAAAGAAAACGATAAGCCTTCTCCTTGTTCATTTCTTCAAAAGAAGATTTATCGTATGGTTGTGCACTATAAAAAGCGATCCTCATCTTGTGTATATATTTATCGATACAAGATAAACGATCTCCCTTATATAACAAAATAAAACGCAGTTAGGTTACCTGCTAAACAAAGATTCCCGTAGTTTGTAGCATAAAGTTGTGCAACTCTATATTTTTAACAAAGGGTTTAAGTTGTTCACTTCCAGGACCATACATAGCAAGTTCAACATAGTCGGCAGAATGATCCATTGAACCCCAACCGACGGAAAGGTGTTTCTCCTGAATTTGGGCTAGCTTTCTAAATGGAAGTTTGCGTGGATTATAAAGGCCATCTCCATCAAGCGTCTCATAATGGCTCAACAGTTCGTTTGCTTCGTCGATCGTGATCGAATAGCCTTGCGCAAATTCGATACGCTCAATCAACCTCGATGGCGTATAACTTTTATCCGTTCCGTTTAGAATCCAGTCATTTGTATGTTTGAACGACTGAATGAGGTCGAAATTCCTATTCGCTTGTTCCCCATAAAACAGACCTGGATTCGCGTTACCGTGATCAGTGGTCAAAACCACTAAGGTTTCCTTATCAGCTAAAGCAAAAGCCATTGCTTCTCCTATTGCTTCATCAAAGGCCAATTGGTCATAAATAAGTGCTCCTGCATCATTCGCATGAGCAGCCCAATCTACTTTTCCTCCTTCTATCTGTAATACGAAACCATTCTTATTATTCTTTAACTTCTTAATCGCTGCCTTAGTCATCTCGGCCAAACTTGGCGTTGTTGATGCTAGTGTGGGATCATTCGCTCGATCCAACGCATATGGTAAACCGTCGGCATAAAAGACACCCAATATCGGACGATCTTCCTTATCCGAAAGGGTATTCATTTCATCCCGATTTTGAAATACCATAAATCCAGCTTGTCGATATTTAGCGAAAAGGTCTTGCTTATCTTCCCTTTTATCGGCACTGAAAAATTCAAGCCCGCCGCCCATCATGACGTCAAAACGCAAGTCTAAATATTGAAGTGCAATACCGGGTTGATCTGAGCGCTTATTGCTATTTACGCAGAAACCGGCAGGCGTAGCATGGGTGATGGGGACAGAAGTAACACAACCAACCGATTTACCTGCAGCCTTAAATTTTTGTAGGATAGGTTTATTAAAAGAACCATCAGCATTCACATTTAATGAACCATTCGGAACACGTACCCCTCCTCCCCAAGAAGAGCTCGCGGCAGCTGAGTCAGTCACCAAAGAACTCGCGGACGCTGTGTCCATTAACGCTCGAACCGCCTCATTTCTTTCATATAGTGATAACCAATTACTTTGTCTACCTTCCTTTCTTTGCAACAGTAAGTTAGCCATATTTAAGGTTCCGGTACTCATCCCATCGCTCACCATAAAAATAATATTCTTGGCTTTCCTTACCGACGGGTTTTTCATTGGCCGATTGCCGGCAATTGATTGAAACGGGGATAATACGGAAGCCCCTAATGCGGTAAATGCGGTATTTCTAAAGAAATCTCTACGTTTCATTTATTTTTGTTTTTATATCATTAGCTCCCAAACGTACTCCTATGGGCAGTGTTAGTAAATGACAAATTTAAACGAATAATATTAATAGCAACTTAGTTTCATTTTAATTTTATATTAAGTTAACAAGTTTGCGGTAAGTGTTTTCAAACACTAAAAATAGAGAACATAAAATGCAGATGTATTGCAAAAAACTATTGCCAAGAAGTGGTTCTCCTTACGGCAACCACTTTTATGTTCAATAGATTGTTTAGATTAAACGAAGGTTTAATTTGTCACTTTCTTCCGAAGACCACGAAGTAGCTTGAATGCCATAAAAACGAACAAGTGATGAAAAAAGTAACCAAAGACTCGTCGCTTGGAACTTTGCTTTAAATGGTAATGCATCAACGTGCAAACCGCAAATTTCCTAGGCGACATTGTGGCAGAACGAAGGGACTTTACTTTTAACCGGACGTATTATTATTTCTTCAGCCCTAAATATAGCCCTGTGTGTGGGAAAAACGGCCTTGGAGGATATCGATGCAACGAGCAGCAAAGCATTTGCACACATGTTCGTCTTGCAATACTCAAGCGGATTGAGGAAGTGAAACGGCTCCAATACGCGCCATGAATGCTTTGCCATCAGTTGCGAGATAGTCTACAAAGCCTTGGGTTTTGCTCAACTTTTTGCCAAGAAAAAGTTGATAAAAAAAATCTTTCCTTTAACACCCTCCCCCGATTATACTTAAGCCCGTGAGATTAAAAGAAACGGAATTAAGGTGCGACTACTGATTAATAGCCCTTATTTTAGCAACCAACAACGTGATCACCAATCCAAACACGCCAATAACTGCATAAGAATACCTTAAACTGGCTAATTCAGCGATATAACCAATGAGCGGTGGTCCCATAAGAAAACCAAGATAACTCACGCTCGATACCATTGCTAAGGCAATTCCCGGTGATACTTTAGCATTTCTCCCGGCAACACTATAGACCGTAGGAACAACGGTTGCGACTCCTAGTCCTACCAGCATAAAAGCAATTACTGCCGTAATAATATAGGGAAACAACACCGCCAAGAACATACCCGATGATATCAATACGCCACTCACTTGCAAAACCCTTTTTCTACCCAATCGAGCAATGAGCCGATCTCCAATAAAACGCCCTGAAGCCATCATCACCATGAAGGACGCGTAGCCAAGGGGTACCAATGCCTGCGGCGCTTTTACGATATCTTTGAAATATACGCCACTCCAATCAAACATCGCCCCTTCAGTAGCCATACTGCAGAAGCCTATCACACCCAATTGTAGCAAAGCCCCCTCAGGTTTGGAGAATAATTTCTTTTTAGTAGTACTGGCCGGTCCTACCCCTGCTACAAGAAACTTATTATTGATTAGGATACTTATCCATACCAGGCCTGCGATAATCCAAAAATGTAGATAAGGAGCAATATGTAGATTGATCATCAATAGGCCTACCAAAGCACCTGTAAACCCTGCAATACTCCAAGCCCCATGAAAAGAGGACATGATTGGTTTGTCGAAAAGATTCTCTGCGGCAACCCCTTGTGTATTTACTGCTATATTACACATGTTACCGATGATTCCAAATATAAATAAGGAAACACCTAAATGCCAACCCTGAGAAGCTAAACCTAAATTAGTAAGTGCAACCACATATAAAGCGGCAGCTACGGTTAACACTTTTTTACTGCCAAACTTAGTTACTAAGGTACCGGAGAGCGCCATTGTAGCCAATTGGCCTAGCGGTAGTGCAAATAGTAAGCTACCTAATTGCCCGTCAGAAAGATGAAGTTTAGTTTTAATATCCGGAATACGACTTGCCCAAGAGGCAAAAGCCAAGCCTTGACAAAAATAAAAAAGAGATACAGCCAAACGGACACGGTTGCGATTATACGCAGTAGCAGGAAGTATATGAGTTTCCACGTTTATTTAATAAACTTAACGAATCGGTTCAAATTGAGCCAAAGACGATAAGAGCAGGTGTAGTTTGGCTCTCTTTTCAATATCCAATTCTTACGCAAAGTTCATAAAAAGAACATAGATTACATAAATTTTTTTTGGGATTAGTAGAGTTTTTATACTAGTTAAGTAGTTGAGTGGCGATCACATTTAAGAACTGCTCGACAACTCAACTATTCAACCTAGCAACCAATAACTATAAATCCGTAATAGGCGAATATCGAGGTACTAGCGATTTCATAACTACCCAGCCAATGATATAGCAAACCGCGCAAACGGAAAATATAATAAAATAACCAGCTTCAATACCATGAAAACCCATGAAGGACATCTCCGTTTCTTTGCTGTAATCGAAGAGCATTCCGGAACCCTTATTAATAAAGAAAGAACCCACGCCTCCAGCCATACCGCCGATACCCGTAATCGTAGCAATAGCTTTTTTGGGGAACATATCACCTACGGTGGTGAAAATATTGGCAGACCAAGCCTGATGTGCTGCACCAGCTATACCGATAATAATTACAGGAAGCCAATAACTTATATGTCCTAAAGGTTGAGCAAACAGCGCTAACAAAGGGAAAAAGGCAAAAATCAACATCGATCGCATACGGCCCTCATACGGATTCATCCCTTTTTTATCGACGAAGTAAGTTGGAAGCCAACCGCCAATTATAGAAAGCAGGGTAATAAGGTATAAAACAAAAAGAGGTAAGGCACTTTGTGTAGAATCCATACCGTATACGGAACTTAAATAAGCAGGTGTCCAAAAGAGGAAAAACCACCAAACTCCATCAGTCATAAACTTACCAAAGGCAAATGCCCATGTCTGATTATATTTCAAACATTTAACGAAAGAAGCTTTATCGGTTGTTTCTTCTACATAGTCAACCAACTTCCTATCGTTTATTAAATCTTGCTGAATATAGTCGAGTTCCGCTTTTCCAACGCGTGGGTGTACCTCAGGTTTATGGTACATAAACACCCAAAATCCCATCCATATGAACCCTAAAGCGCCTATGATGATAAAGGACATCTCCCATCCATAGGCTTCGGCTATAAACGGTATGGTAACAGGAGCCGCAAGTGCACCTACCGTTGCACCCGCATTAAAAATACTGGTAGCAAAGGCTCTATCTTTTTTCGGAAAATATTCAGCCGTCGCCTTAATTGCCGCCGGAAAATTACCCGCTTCCCCTATCGCTAATACAAGTCGAGCAAAGATAAAAAGCGTGACACTGATTGATATAATTTTTGCAGAATCGCCAACGAGGGCTAGTGCCTCTTTCGCGCCTTCAAACCCTACGAACCATTTGCCGGTTAACAACCCTGACGTTGCAATACCACAAAATGCGTGAAGACAGGCACCGATCGACCAAATTCCTATTGCCCATAGAAAACCTTTTTTTGTATCTAACCAATCTACGAATCTACCAGCGAACAAAAGAGATATCGCGTAAAATATAGAGAACAAAGCTGTTATGTTACCATAATCATTATTGGTCCATTTGAATTCAGGTGCAATGAAATCTTTCCATGTTAAGGAAAGCACCTGACGGTCCATATAGTTGATCGTAGTAGCAAAAAATAGCAGTGTACAAATTGTCCATCTGTACTTACCTATTGTCTCTTTAGAATTCATGATTTATGGCAATAAATGTTAATTAGGTTAAAAGAAAACGTTTGCACATTCATACGTTTTCCTTACGTTAGTTATTCAGCTACAATGATATTAAATTTTGGCTAATAATCCTAGCGTAGAGTCGGCTTTCTGTGGTTAGGATATAGGTGTCAAGACACCTGCCTACCGGCAGGCAGGTAAGTATCAAGAAAAAATCTTATTCTGACACCTCATCTCTTAAACCTTATCCCCTAATATACCTAAAACCGTATACTTATACCCTACACCCTATACCTTATACTCTATACCTTAAACCTCACACCCTACACCTTATCCCTCACCCCTCTGTAGGCCAATTGAAGTAACTAGCGGCATTATGATAGCAAATATCTTCGATAACTTTGCCAATCCAAGGTAAATTCTCAGGTAACTCACCGTTTTCGACTTCTTCGCCGAACAAGTTACAAAGGATTCGTCTAAAGTATTCGTGACGAGGATAAGACAGAAAGCTTCGCGAGTCAGTCAGCATGCCGACAAATTTACTGATCAGTCCCATATTCGACAACGCATTCATCTGTTTGATCATACCGTCTTTCTGATCAAGGAACCACCAACCGGAGCCGAATTGAATCTTTCCGGCCGAAGAACCGTCGTTGAAGTTGCCAATCATGGTCGCTATTAATTCATTATCTGCCGGGTTAAGATTATACAGGATGGTTTTAGCTAATTTATCCTGACTATCCAGTTTGTCAAGGAAACCCGCTAGAGCCCTTCCCTGCGAAAAATCACCGATAGAATCCCAACCCGTATCAGGACCTAATTTTTGCATCATTCTTGAATTATTATTTCGAAGTGCACCCAAATGATACTGTTGCACCCATCCCTTTTCGTGGTCCCATTCAGCGAAATAGGTTAGCATGGCCGATCGAAATTGATTATGCTGTTCATCAGAAATAACTTTACCCTGCAATGCGTTGGAGAAGATGGTTCTAATATCTTCTAATCTGTAGGATTCGTTATAAATTTCCTCTAACCCATGATCTGACACACAGCATCCATTTTCAGCAAAATAATCGTGTCTAACTTTCAGCGCTTGCAAATAGTCATCAAAATTTTGAACAGTTACCCCCGAAACGCGGCTCAATTTTTCTACATACTGCTGGAATTTCGACAGTACAGAAAGGTTCATCGCATTATCTGGCCGGAAGGCAGGTAGTACCCGAATTTCAAAGCCCTCTTTTTTTAGCTGTTGATGATATATTAAACTGTCTGTCGGATCGTCTGTTGTACACACAATCTTTACATTCATCTTCCTTAATAGATTCCTGACACTATATTCCGGCTTCTTAAGTAAATCGCTCGCTTCATCGTATATTTCTTCAGCAGTACTAGCGTCCAGTATTTTATCAATGCCAAAATACCGCTGCAATTCTAAATGCGTCCAATGGTAAAGGGGGTTCCTTAGGGTATATGGTACAGTTTCAGCCCACTTTAAAAACTTATCCCGATCACTGGCATCGCCGGTACAATAGCGTTCATCTACACCATTCGTACGCATTGCCCGCCATTTATAATGATCGCCATATAACCATACTTGTGTAATATTTTCAAATCGGGCATCCTCGGCTATCTGTTGAGGGGACAAATGACAATGGTAATCGATAATGGGCATTTTCGCCGCATATTCATGATATAATGTTTGCGCTGTATTACTTTCTAATAAGAAATTTTTATCTAAGAATTTTTTCATACTCGTGAGCTTTAGGCAGTAGGCGTACGCTTTATGCCTGCTTCTACTAATAACTAACAACCAATAACTAACAACTAATAACTAATAACCAGCAACTAACAACTAATAACTAGCAACTACAAAGACACCCCTCTCTTCCAAGGAATAAAGTCATCTTGATTCAATTGCACTGCTTTGGGAATCACCTCACCGCTTGCTGCCCGAATACAATATTCCAGAATATCCTCACCCATTTCTTCGATGGTTTTTTCACCGGAAATAATCGGACCGCAATCAATATCAATAATATCTGCCATACGAGAAGCGAGCGAAGAATTGGTGGCGACTTTAATTACCGGACATACGGGATTTCCTGTGGGCGTTCCTAAACCTGTTGTAAATAAAATCAGTGTTGCTCCGCTGGCTGCTTTACCCGTGGTTGCTTCTACGTCATTACCAGGGGTGCAAACCAAGTTTAAACCCGGTTTAATAGCTGGTTCCGTGTAGTCTAACACATCCTCTACCGGCGCTGTCCCACCCTTTTTAGCGGCACCATTACTTTTAATGGCATCCGTAATCAAGCCATCCTTAATATTTCCGGGAGAAGGATTCATATGAAATCCCGAACCGGCATTTTCGGCCGCTTGGCTATAGGCCCCCATAAGGGTTATAAATTTTTTTGCAGCCTCTTCATTCTTTGTGCGGTCTATCAAATTTTGCTCGGCCCCACATAGTTCCGGAAATTCAGCTAATAAAACTTTCCCCCCCAGTGCTACTAGTAGGTCAGCACAGTAGCCTACAGCAGGGTTGGCAGAGATACCACTGAAACCATCACTGCCTCCGCATTTCACACCGAGTGTAAGCTTGCTGAGCGGTGCAGGTTTCCGTTCCAATTTATCAGCTTCGGCTAAACCTATGAACGTTTGTCTAATCGCTTCCGTAACCATTTGTTCTTCGCTTTTAGACTGCTGCTGTTCGAAAATGTAAAGCGGCTTGTCAAAGTTTGGATTACGGTCTTTTAAGTCATTTAAAAAGTCCTGCACCTGTAAATTTTGACATCCTAAACTGAGCACGGTTACACCGGCCACGTTCGGATGATCGGCATAAGCTGCCAAAAGCTTACTTAATACCGCCGCATCCTGTCGAATACCACCACAACCACCTTGATGGTTCAGAAATTTAATGCCGTCTACATTTTTGAAAACCCGATCGGTTGGGACCCATGCTTCCTGCAAATCTAAATCAACTGAAGCAAGGTCCTTACCTTGTCGGTACCATTCCTTCAGTAAGCGCGCCTTCCTCTTGTATTTATCTGTCACGGCATACCCTAATTCATTATGCAATGCCTCTCTTATGACGTCTAGGTTTCTGTTTTCACAGAAAACGGTAGGTATAAATAACCAGTAATTTGCCGTTCCAACTTCACCATTAGACCGGTGATATCCATTGAAAGTTCTATTAGCAAACTTGGATACATCCGGGGCTTCCCAATGGTAATTGTAGGGTCGGAATGCGTAAGCTGCAGCCGCATGCTTTAGATTATCCGTACTCATACGTTCCCCCACCTTCACGGGATATTGTGTTTTCCCAACGAGCGTTCCGTACATGAGAACCTCCGCTCCTTTTTCCAAATCCTGCGTATAAAACTTATGCTTTGCCGGAATATCTTCCTTCAGCAGATATGTTTCCGACTGATATACGATTTGTTCTCCTTGCTGTAAATCTTGCAGCGCGACCAATACATTGTCTTTCGGATGTATCTTTAAAACCCTTGCTCCCATAACCTAATTAAGCTGATTGTATTTTTTGTTATTAACAGCCTCTTTTATTACTTCTTTAACCTTATTATCCATTAATAAACGTAAATAATGCAGTACCTTCTCCTGAAAACCGGGGAGTGTCAGCTTCTGTTTCCATATGCGTTGATCATTCAAAACTGCTTCAACCACTTGTTCCGGTTCTTTACTCCACAGTCCCTCAAATAAGGCGGCATATTCATCATTAATGGTATAATACCCCTTCTCGTTAGTATAACCTTTATAGGTATTGTCAATACTGCGCTTCGCCTTCATAAAAAGTATATAAGCTGCAAAGCCCATGGCCATAAACTCCGGTGCCTCACCTACTGCATCATAAAATCCTTTTATAAGCGCTACGTTACGCATTTCCATTTTAGACGTGTAATTCAATGTAATGTTAATCCACTTATGGTCGAGTGACTGATTTCTAAAACGATCCAGCACTTTTTCGGCAAAAAGCTTGGCTTCCTCGTTTTCGATACCACCGCGAGACACAACGGTTGGAACAATTTCCTCCATTAGTAGTTTTTTTATAAAGCCTTCTAAAAGAGGATCAGCCATGGCTGCTTTTACAGTTTCGCAACCAGCTAAAACAGCTAATCCACACGAAAAGGTATGCGTACCATTTAACAGCCGTAACTTTAACTCTTTAAATTTACTTATGTCTGAAGTGATGACCATTCCATCGTCCACAGTACTGAATGATAAAATTTCCGCAACTTTCGGATCCTTCGCCTCTATTGCCCAAAGTCGAAAAGGCTCCGCCATGATCATTAAGTCGTCTTGATATCCTACACGCTCCTGCATTTTTTGATGTTCTTCGAAGGGAAGCTTTCCTGGTACGATCCGGTCCACCAATGTATTGCAAAAATAATTGGCATCTTCAAGCCAATGTAAAAATGCCGCCTCCAACCGATGTTGCTCAGCTAATTTCACTATAATTTCTTTCAGTTTTTTTCCATTGTCTGAGATTAATTCTGTTGGCAATATAACCATTCCCGCCTCCTTATCACCACCGAAGTACTGAAAACGTTTATACAAGAAAGCCAATAATTTAGCTGGATAGCTATGCGGTGGGTTCAATGTAATCTTATCATCTTTATCATACATTATACCTACTTCCGTTGTATTCGATATTACTACCCGCAATTGCGGTTCTTCTGCATAACGTAATATTTCTCCCCAATTTTCCGAAGCGGTTAATACTTCCTTAATGGAAGAATTAATACTGATCTCTTCGATTTCTTTTCCGTTTTCAATTCCTTTTACACAAAGGGTATATAAGCCATCCTGCTCCTCAAAGCTATCTGTTCTGCCACTTGCCGTAGATTTCACCACAACGATTCTTCCATTAAATACCTGCTTTCTGTTTGCCTTGTCAATAAAATATTCAGGCAGACCTCTTAATAATACGCCCGTACCAAACTGTATTACCTTTACCGGCAATTCCTTCCAATTGGCCGCGGGCACTTCAACCTCGACAGGTAACGTACCCTTTTGCAAAAACTTATTGTTTAAACGTTCCATTTTTATTGCTTTATGTTGAGTTGTCGAGTAGTTAAGTTGTTGAGTAGTTCTTAAATACGATCACCAATGGTACTTAACCTGTATGCTATCACTACTTAACTATTTCACTACTTAACTATTTCACTACTTAACTACTTAACTATTTCACTAACCATTTCACCCAATCATGTGTTGCTTGAAAATTTTGGTATTTTGCAGGTAACTTCCTTCCATCTAAATATTCATTGTATATCCATGGGTCTCCTAACACAAACACTTTTCCCTTGCCGTATTTGCTAATGGCCATGATATTTAACCCTTTTGTTCCAACGATTGGTGTGGCAGGAGCAAAAACGCGAAGTGAACTGATTTCCTTGATATACAATTTATAGGGCCTTTTAAATATAGGGTTACTTTTATCGACTTGAACGGCTCCCTGTTCAAATTGATTGTTTTTCACCATCAAATGGTTGTCTTCATTGAATTGAACACCAAAATGGCCTGCAAGCTCATTAAAATGCGTAAACTCAGCATTGCCGGCATCATTTCCAAGCAATACAAGTGTTCCTCCATTTTTAACCCATTTAACAATTACATCGATTTCAGGAGTAGCCAAATAATTTGGATGGGCAGATTCCTTTTCGGTGTCAGGATCTACGATGATATATACATCGGCCTTTCGAAGATTTTCTTCTGTAGGTTTTACTCCCAATGAATCAGTAACTGCACCGTAGGAACGGAAAATGTACCCTAACAGGGAATAACCACCGTTATCCTGCTCTTCCCAGGTATAATGATAACGTTCTTGCTGCCCTAGTAAGCTTTTCCTTGTTTCATGGTTGTAATAATAATCCAACAGCACCTTTTTTCCTTTAGCGAATTTCAAATTAGGGACCATTTCCATTTCAACTGCACATTGTATGAAAGCACCGATCCCCTTCGGGTCGTTTTGAATGACCGGTTCGCTCATGTAATATTCAAAGGAGCCGTCACGATAGGGTTTTCCTCCTAAACCGGAAACTTTCACCGTGCCGTTTAAGTTGACATTGCCCTGTTCATCTTTTTCAATGAACTCTTTCAAAATACCCGTATAACCCTTTTCAGCATTTTTCAAAAATTTAGCAGGTAAATATCCTAAACGCACACCTTTTGCTAAAGTATAGACAATCATCGATGAAGCAGAAGCCTCTGGGTAGTTTCCTTTTCTACTAGGCATATCGGTCACCTGGTACCAAAGACCATTCGCTTGCTGAAACCTGGCAACTGCATCTGCGTAACGATTCAAAATAGCTACAATCGTATCTCTACCGGAATGATTTTTAGGAAAATAATCCAGTACATCTACCAAGGCCATGCCGTACCATCCTAACGCACGGCTCCAAAAATTTGGTGACCGACCCGTTTCCTTATTAGCCCACTGTTGTTCTTTCGATTCGTCCCAACCATGGTATAATAAACCCGTTTTTTCGTCACGCGTATTCTTTTCAATTAAAGCAAATTGACGGCTAATGTCGTCGAAAGCTTTCGGCTCGTTAAACAGCTTTGCATATTCCGCATAAAAAGGTTGTCCCATGTACAAGCCGTCTAACCAGACTTGATGTGTATAGATCTTCTTATGCCAGAAACTACCCTGTTTGGTTCGTGGATGTGTATCAAGTTGTTTTCTTAAATGCCGGACTGCTTTTAAGTACTTTTCTTTTCCAGTTACCTGATATAGAAATAAGAGGATTTTTCCGTTATTAATGAAGTCGATATTATAATCCTCCATTTTATAAGCATTGATGGTACCGTCTTCCTGCACATAATGGTCCATTTTATGCTGGATATAATCGAAATAGCGCTTATTCGCTGTATTCTTCCAAACCCCTTCTACTCCTTTTAGAATTACCCCCAAGTCATAACTCCATTTAGCCGGCTGATTTTTTTCCAGTGTAAAAGCATCAGGCCAAAGTCGCATAGCCGTTTGCGTCATCAACTCACTATATTTTACTTCCTGTGCTTGTACATTAAAATAGCTTATCATGAGCGATAGCAACAAGAGCCGCTTAAAAATCCAATCCATTCCTTATCTTAATTAATGTTTATAACGTTTTTATTGGCACCAAAATCGGCTTTAATAACCGGTTGAGCTCCCGTCAAGCCTTGCACATCAACTGTAGAAGTACGTTCGCCCTGAAGATGAAAGATATTTGCATTTTTCACTTCTAGCTGATGCAGCTTTATATCATTGCTGTTTAAAATATAGGCAATTTGCTTAGAAGCATCTTCAACCTGCAACTTTACGTCGCGCAGGCTTATATTGGATGCTTCCTGTATATCGATGCCCTCTTTAGCAACCATGTCAAGCCTAGTCAATTGAATATTCTTTATGTGCATTTCAGGTAAGCCTCGGATAAAGAGCGCTTTAGCTGCCCCATCGCAAACCACATTATTAATATAAAAATCCTTAAATTGCGGTGTTGCTTCAGTAACAGGCAAAAATTCCACTTTAGGAGGTTCCCGATGTTCTCCACTTAACACGATCGGATCCTTTGCTTCATAATACATATCGAACAGAATAGCCTCTCCGGGAATATCTTTCATGAAAATGTTATTGATATATACATTTTCTACTACGCCTCCCCTTCCACGTGTCGTTTTAAATCGTAAACCGATATCGGTTCCGATAAACGTACAATTGTCAACATATAAATTTTTCGCACCGCCGCTCATTTCGCTTCCCACAACAAAACCACCATGCGCATGATAAACCGTACAATTCCGTACCCACAGATTTTCCGTTGGCATACCACGTTCCCTACCCGCTTCATTTCTGCCGCTTTTAATACAGATAGCATCATCACCTACATCAAAGGTGCTTTGTTCCACCAGTACGTTTTTACAAGACTCAATATCCAAGCCATCTCCATTTTGGGAATACCAAGGATTGCGTACATTAATATTCCGTATGGTTAAATCGGCGCTCATTAAGGGATGGATATTCCAAGCAGCTGAATTTTGAAATGTTACACCCTCCAGTAAAATACGCTCACATTTCTCGAGCAAAATCATATTCGGTCTCAAATAGTCCTTTATTTCCTCATAGAACTGTGCATTTTTCCCCTTCTCCACAAGTCCGGGATCCTTATAAGAAGCTCCTTTCAAAGAACTCTGAGAAGGATACCAAATATCTCCTTTTTCGTTAAGAACGCCTCCGGAGCTTATAAGCTTCTTCCATTGCGTTTCTGTCATTTTCGCTTTTTTCACCATTCGCCAAGCATCACCATTTCCGTCAATAACCCCTTTCCCGGTAATCGCTATATTTTGCTGATTTAAGGCCCATATAGGCGATTGGTTCCGCATCTGCGGGATCCCTTCCCAGCTGGTCTGTACCAAGGAATATTGCGAAAAATCTTTTGTAAACTGCAGCAACGCGTTAGCGGCCAAATGCAAGTTTATATTGCTCTTTAAGGTAATAGGCCCCGATAGCCATACACCTGCAGGAATTAAGACCACGCCTCCACCCTTCTTATGTGTTTGATCAATAGCTTGATTAATCGATTCCGTATTTAAATGACGTCCACCGGAAATCGCTCCGAAAGCAGTGATTGATACCGTATCCTTTTTAAAAGTAGGTAATGAGACAGTTGGTTCAGCAAGTTTTTGGGCGAATGCCCCATGGGTAAAAATTAAGAGTATAACAGTTTTCAGTATCTTATTCATAAAGCATTATCAAGGTATCAATCGGTTATGCCCCTACAATTCTAAGGCTATCCGCTAATCTTTTCAAACATTTAAAGGTCTTTATTTGCGCAATCGTTACCGATAACGATTGCGCTGTTTTTTTATCTGGCTTCGTATCCTGGGTTTTGTTGGATTTCCGCTTCATTGAGATCAATAGCGTCCTGTGGAATCGGTCGCAAAATCTTATCTTGACCGTCTGGTCCTCTAAAGGCGCGATCGACTCCAATCCGTTTGATATCATAGTTATATTTGGCACAAAATTCTTTCAATTTCCCTGTTCTTCTCAACTCCGGCCACCTTAAATATTCGCCCGCAAACTCTTTCGCACTTTCAATCAGATAAGCATCAAGTGCCTGACTTTGGCCAGCGGCTGTGGCGATATCTATGTTCGGACTTAACCGTCCGCCGTCTTTTGCATTACCCGGTCTATCCAACACCGCCTGTACATAAGTTGCTGCACTGGCGAAATCATTCAATCCAATACAAGCTTCTGCATAAAGGAAGTAGGTTTCGGCCAAACGTGCCAATACAATATCTCGCACACTGGCTGTTTGCTGAAATATGGTACGAGTTTGCGGACTATCAAACTTTTTAATAACCGGTGTACTCATATCCGCGTCATAGAAGGCTCTATAAGCCTCTTCATCGTACTTAAACGGGTAATACCGGAAATTACTTGCTATTTGTCCCTGGTGTTGATTTGCCCACGCTAAAGAATCGGCGCTTGTATATTCTCTACCCCAAACGCGCGGATAATAGGCTCTGATCAAGATGCTGGATTTATCTTTGCTGGCATCATAATAATCAAAATATTGATCATAAATGGTTAGCATAAAAGTTGCATCGTATCGAGCGTCATTCTCTCCATAAAAAGTATGTAAATTCCAGGAAGGGTATAATTGAGCACTCATGTATTTATGATTTAGCTCGGATCCACCTAAGTAGGGACCGAAAATACCCTGTTGATTGTTTCCGTCCGTACTGGAAGCAATGGATTCCAAATCATATTGTATCGCAAAAATGATCTCATCATTATTTTCATTATAAGGGCTCCATAATTGCTCAAATGGAATACTAATTGTTTTGCCATTTATCGCAGCCAAGGCATAAGTCTTTGCTTTTTCAAAATCAGCCGCTTGTTTCAGGTCCCATGCGCTGGTGAGATGCACTTTCGCTAAGTAATGGTTAATGACTGTTTTATTTACTCGCGCCTTAGCTGTTCCGACAAGGGGAAGGGCTGCTTCCATTTCGCCAATGATAAAGGTATAGCATTCCTCCAAGCTGTTTCTCGGCATATTTAATCGCGGTTCAAAAGTGGCTTCTGTATTAATATAGATCCCGCCAAACTGCTCCACCAAAAGAAAGTGATAAAAAGCGCGCAAAAAGCGCAATTCAGCTAGGTAAGTTGCTTTTTTCTCCGCGTCAATTTCGGCTATATCATTATAAAAAATAGCCATATTAACAGTTTGAATAGCTTTATAACAGAGTTGGTAATAGTCCTTTACATAGGAATCCGTGGCATAAAGTTGTTCGTATTCCTGAATAGATCGATCACCCGTACCTCTCGCTCGTTGATACATATCAGTACCCGCTACCAGCAACCAGGGAGTTAGTCGGAACGTCTCACGTAAGGATGAATAAGAGGCTGTTACTAAAGTTTCATAACCCGCCTCGGTTCGATAGAACTCTTCGTTCGTGATCCCTCCTTTATTATCTTCCTCTAAAAATTTCTTACAGCCACTGAGTAACAATGTAAGAACTATATATATTAAAATACGCTTCATGATCGTTATATTAAATCGTCAATAATCAAATTAGAACTTAAGATTTACACCCAATTGATAAGTAACTGTACTTGGACCATTACCGTTCTGTAAGGAGGTAGTTGCATATTCCGGATCCCAACCTTCGTATTTGGTAAAAGTGAATGGGTTAAGTATGTTAAGGTATACGCGTAACTGACTTATTTTCGCTTTCGACAACATTTTGCTTGGAAGCATGTAACCCAAGATAATGTTTCTTATTTTTACAAAAGAGGCGTCAGTATATTGTCCGTTACTGCCATAATATGGTCCGGCGTTATTAATAGCCGGATATTTCCCGTTTTCGTTTCCAGCGGTAGGTGACCAAGTAGCCGAGGGAGATCCGTCTTCTTTTGTACCCCAATTATTCCAATCGTATCTATCGATCCCTTGAGGCACGAAATAATCGAAGCGAATTTTAGGTCTTCCACGCTGCGTATTACCTGGGCCAAATTCTTCCAAAAATCGATCCTGTACAAAAATCCCTTGACGAGTAAACAAATCAACTGATAAATCCCAGCTTTTGTAATTAAAAGTTGAGCGAAGATTGGCAGTCCATTTAGGATTAGGACTACCCAAAATTACCCGGTCGTTAGCCGCTGTAATAATGCCGTCACCGTTAATATCCTCTACTCGTGCCTGACCCGGCTGTTGCCCCCATCGCGCAGCTTCCTCCACTTCATCCGATTTCCAAATTCCTACAACACGATAGTCGTAAATTACCTCAATAGGGTGTCCGATAAACCTTTTTTCGCCCATTACATCTTCCTTTTTACCATAAAGAGATTCGATGGCATTTTTATTATGAGCGAAATTCAGAGAGGTAGTCCATTGGAAATTAGGCGTACGGATATTGGTTGAGTTTAGGGAAATTTCAATTCCGCGATTGCTTACTGAACCAATATTATCTGTCATGGTAGCAACACCCGATTCAATAGCCAACGATCTACTCATTAACAAGCCATCGGACAACTTATCATAGACATCAAGTGATCCATAAAGTCGTTGATTGAAAAAACCAAAGTCCAGTCCGAAGTTCAGCTCCCGTGTCTTCTCCCACGTAATTGCAGGATTGACTGGATAGCCTGGTCGGAGGCCGGAAACTGCATTACCATCGCCAAAATCATACCATATCAATTCATCCGAAATCGGTGTTTGCATTGATCCGTAAGGGCTAATTCCGTTATTGTTTCCCGAGTAACCAAAACTAAATCGAGCCTTTAAATCGGAGAGCCAATCGGCCTTCATAAATTCTTCTTCTGATAAGCGCCAACCTAGTGCAAAGGAAGGAAAAGAGGCCCATTTGTCGGCCAATTTAGAGCTTCCGTCATAACGGATTGTTCCGGTAACTAAGTACTTTCCTTTATAATCATAGTTAACACGTGCGGCATAAGAGATCAAACCAGACTCGTTATATGAAGTTAGTGAATTGTCCCGCATTAAGTTACCTGTAAATAAATTATACCACTGAGAATCGTAAGGTAAATTCTGGGTAGCGGCCTGTATTCTTTCAAATCGAGTTTTATAAAAACTGTTTATAAGGGTGGCATTTAAGTGATGATTATCATTAAAGGTCTTATTATAGGTTATTTGATTATCCCAGGTATATTCCAAACTTTCATCATTTTGTTGATAAGCCTCATTCTGGTTCCTATTACCTGGCACAACGTCATAGTATTGTCCCACTCGCTCACGGGTAAATCGTGGCATGATGGTACTTTTTATAGAGAATCCATCAAACAGGTTTACTTGCGCGTAGGCGCTTGCTAACACGTCATACCGTCTAGTCTCTTGATTACCGCTATTAATCTCTTGCAGTGGATTGGGTGAGCTCGTAAAGTTTCCACTACCTTGAATAGATGCGGCAATACCGGGTTGTTGAATAAGATTACCTTGATCATCATACGCACGCAAGATAACGGGCATTCGCATAATATCGCGATAGCCGTACTGGCTTCCTTGATTAGTAACGGTATGGGATAAATTAATGGTACCTCCTGCCGAAAAAAACTTGGATCCCCGGTGGTCGATACTCAATTTCATATTGTATCGCTTTAGGTTTTCGTTGATAAAATTACCTTCTTCATCTTGATAACCTAAACCGAGATTATAAGCTAGATCACTTGAGCTTCCACCAATATTTACATAATGATTTTGCTGATGCCCATCTTGTGTACCCAAAGCAAGCCAATCTTCATAATCTTCATCAAATAGACGTTGTTCCAATAGCGGGCTTCGCTGTAAAACAGAATTTCTATTAGCGGGCGTTAATTCATACTGACCTAAATTGGTGTTATAAGTATAGTAGGCCGACGTGCGGAAGTCTACCCATTCTCGTCCGCTCATAAAATCCGGTAATCTTGCAATTTTACGAATGCCGTAGAAACCATCGTAAGTCACTGACATTCGCGAACCATGATTACTGCCAGCATTCTTTGTTCGCACAATAACAACGCCGTTCGAGCCGCGCGAACCGTAGATGGCTGTCGAAGAGGCATCACGCAAAACGTCAATTTGCTCAATATCGGCTGGATTTAAAAAATTGATATCGCCCATCACTACGCCATCCACAACATACAAAGGGCTTCCACCCGCTAACGAGTTTTGCCCCCGGATCTGGATATTAAATCCACCGCCGGGTTTTGTTGAGGTGGAGCTGATATCGACCCCCGGAACAGAGCCTTGTAAAGCAGCCATAGCAGAGGTAGTTCCACGAGCTTTTAAAGTCTCGGAAGTGACCGAACCGACGGCACCTGTAAGGTCTCCTTTTTTCATCGTCCCGTAGCCGACTACGACCACCTCGTCTAAACCTGTTGCATCTTCTTCTAGAGTAATTGTGAGGGTTTGTTGTCCGTTAATAGGAATTTCCTGCATTTTGTAACCCAGGTAGGTAACGGTTAACACGGGGTTCTGCGTATTTGGCAGCTGTATGTTAAACGCTCCGACATCATTTGTACTTGTAGTTGTACTTGTTCCTTTTACGGCTACCGTTACACCAGGTAGCGGCTCTTGCGCTGTATTGACGACCTTTCCGGTAATTGATCTTGTTTGGGCAAACGAAGAGCAATAACTGAAAAATAAGAGCCCAAAAAGCGTCCATAATTTTTTAGTCATAATGGTTCTAATAAGTTAATAGAAATTGTGGATTTATTGGTTAATCAAAAAGCTATGATTGGCTCGTTGATAGCTACAAGATACATGGATAAAAAAGAAATCCCCTCAAGAGATCTCGTAAAAAACTACGCAATCGTTGCCGGCAACGATTGCGTAGTTTTAAGCCTTAAGCAATAGGCAATATGCTGGAGGCTAATTTGAGTAATCAAGATATAAGTATCAGGACACCTGCCTGACGGTAAGCAGGTAAGTATAAAGACTAATCATCACATTGGCTAATCATCACATTGGCTAATCATCACATTGGCTAATTCACCACTTCCCTACTTGACAACTCAACTACTTAACTACTTCCCTACTCAACTATTCAACTACTCAACCACCTGCTACTGATATCCCGGATTTTGAGTAAATTCACTTTTATTGGTTACGGCGTCTAATTGGTTTTGAGGGATTGGACGAAGCATATGATAATCTCTGAAATAAGTAATCGCATGTGGGTTGTATTTTTGCAGACTTTCTTTTAATTTTCCGGTACGTTTTAAGTCAAACCATCGCATCTGCTCTCCCGCGAACTCTCTTGCCCGTTCCTCTAATATAAAATCGAGCGTTACATCAGCAGCGTTAACATCCATTTCTTCTTTATGTCCTTCTTTTGCAGCACGTTCACGAATAATATTCAAATAAGTCACGGCCTCCTCGTTATTGCCGGTTTTAAAGGCAGCTTCGGCTACGATCAAGTACATTTCGGCTAAGCGAATAACAAAAGCATCCCGAACACTCTGCGCTTCGTTTATACTTCCTCGGGTGTTATCCATGAACTTTTTAAGTGAAATATAACGTAGCCGATTCTTCGATGAGCCATCTGTATTATAAATATCGCCATCATCATAGATGGTGTAATTTTTTGTTGCACGTACCGAGGCCGGAACCGTATACTTTGAAATAAATACGGCTGTGTCGCCAACATTCATCCCTGCAGGTCTTCCCGACGCATTCGGTTGATTACAATACCATACGTTCTGAAAAGAGGCTTCAAATCGGCTATCGATGTTTTCATTAAAAAGATATAATAAATATCTTGATGGCTGATAACGGTTAAAAGGCCGACCATATTCCAAGCTTCTAATCACTCCCGGTTGATCATCATACTTCATCAGGAAAAGCATATGGGCACTATTTGACCCTCTATTATCTCCATCCGGATAAACATTATCGTCCTGTTTGTCATTATCGTTCAGATTAGAAGAATAATTAACGGCATAAACAATTTCACTATTTTGGAGATTGTTCATTCTCCATAAGTCAGCATAATTAGGCAGTAAAGCAAAACCATAATCACTAATTACCTTTTTAGCTAAAGCACCCGCTTCGGCATTCAACCCTCTGGTTAAGTATACACGTGCCAAAAACGCCTCCGCAGCTGGCTTTGTTACGCGCCCATAATCAGCGGTAGTAGGCGCTAAATGATCAACAGCAAAACGTAAATCTTCGATAATTAAGTTGTAAAAATCATCGACACTCGATTTCCTTGCTTCTGTAACGACACCTACTGTTTCCTCGGTTGTCAAATGGACGCCTCCCCAGGTTTCTACAATGTGATAGTAATAGAAGGCGCGCAGAAATCGAAATTCCGCTGTCCGCTGTATTTGCAGTGCCTGATCCATCCCCGAATTTCCGACTCTTGCGATACCGGCATTACATACATTAATGGCCTTGTAAAAATTAGACCATACTTCCTGTAAGGCGCCGTTGGTTGCTTGAAGATTTTGATAGGTCGTAAGATCCGGATATACATCACCCGCACCATTGGTCCATAAGTCGGTACCAGTTTCTCCTATATTATAGCCACGCTCCTTACCATACCACCAACGTTGATAACTATAAGCGGCATTAACCAAGGTCTCAAAACCTTTAGGTGTTGTATACAAAGTCTCGTCGGTAATACCACTGAGGTTCTCCTCATCAAGCATTTTTTTGCATGAAGTTAGTCCAGCTGCCAATAAAAAAGCAGCGATTAAAACTGTTTTATATCTAGTATGTACAATCATTATAATAGCCTTTAAAAGTTAACATTAATACCTGCCACAATTAAGCGCGTTAAGGGAGCTGATTCACCGCCTCCACGCTCCGGATCGTATCCGTTAATGGTTTTGGTCCACATCGCCAAGTTTCTACCCGACACATATACCTTCAATTTAGCTAAGCCCCATTTATCCGTCACGGAAGTGGGTAAAGTATACCCTAGGGTTACATTTCTCAATTTCACAAAAGAGCCGTCCGTATAACCCAAGGTAGAAGTATAGAGCATACTTGTTCTACTTAAATTGGCATTAGGCCGTGGCCATTGATTACTAGGATTTTCGGGTGTCCAGTAACTAATATCAGCTGTGCTATTTTCAACGGCTTGGGGATCGTATCGGGTCAGGTAATTGGCGTTGATCATTTGTCCAATGCGCGCAAAAACATTAATGTTTAAATCGAAATTTTTATAGCTAAAATCGTTGTTCCAACCCAAGCTCCATTTAGGCACTTGCGAGCCTACTACTACGCGATCACCATCTGCGGTAATCACGTTATCGCCGTTCTGATCTTTTACTCGTATGTCACCGGGTCTTTGACCATATTGACCCGCTAGTTCTTCTTCTCCTAGTTGCCAGATACCGAGCTTTTCATAATCGAAATAAGAATTAACGGGATAGCCAACAACTACGTAACGAGCATCCAAGCTGATCACATCTTGGTTATCGATCAGCTCTTTCACCTTTTCAATATTTTTGGTAAATGATACCGTACTGTTCCATTTAAATTGGTTGTTGCTTATTGGAGCCGCATTTAACATAAACTCAATACCTTTATTTTCTGTTTTACCAATATTTTGTGTAACGAAAGAATAGCCGGAAGTAGGTGGCAGGATTCTATCGAGCAATAAGTCGCTCGTACTGGTGTGATAGAGTTCTAAGGTACCGTTTAGTCTTCCTTTGAACAATCCGAAGTCCAACCCGATATTGGTGTTAGCCGATTTTTCCCAACCTAACTGGGGGTTTCGTGAATTGTTTGGAAAACCGTATCCAGGAGCAGACGCGTCACCATAAGCAAAAGGGATTCTGGTGAGCGTACTCTGCGATGAATAAGCAACGACTGAAGAGTTGCCGGAAACACCATAACTTGCTCGCAATTTAAGATCGCTAAACAACGATTGCTCCTTCATAAATCCCTCATCTACGATACGCCAAGCGCCCGCTACAGAAGGAAAAAAGTCCCATTTGTTCCCTACAGCCAGCTGACTAGCACCATCCGTCCGTGCCGTTAGTGTCAACAGGTATTTTCCTTTATAACCATAATTTACCCGAGCGGCATACGATAGTAGTTTTGTTTCGGTATAAGCGCTGGTTATAGCGAGGTTTTGCGTATTCGAACCAAGGTTATAAAAGAAATTATTGTCTAATAATTGATTTTCCCCTTGCGCTGTCGCATTCTCGGTATCATTATAAAGGTATTCACTGATACCTGTTATACTGAAATCATGTTCACCGAAAGTCTTCTGGTAATTCACAATTGCTTGCCAGTTATAGCCTAACCCATTGTTTGTCACATAGGTAGCGCGTGAATTCGCTCCGTTACGACGAATTGAGTAGGAACCCTCATATAAACCATCGCGTAAATTAGAAAGATTTACTGCAAAGTTACCGCGAATACTCAATCCTTCAACGGGTTTAAACTCCGCAAAAACGGTTGGGAATACACGGAGTGTTTTTACATTGTTTTTGTAATTGCCTGGTTGCTCATCCGCCAAGGGGTTGATGGCTCCACCCTGTCCGGGGTAAATAATATAATTATCTTCTGTGTCAAAGGGTGTATTCAGCGGACTAATTTTATTTGCCTGATTAAGCGGATCGGCACGCTTGTTTTGATCGTAATAAGTTAACTGGGTTTGCGTTCCCACTTTAAGTGTACCGGCCACTTGGTAATCAAGATTTAACCGAGCGGTATAGCGTCTGGCATCATCCATTTCGAATAGTCCCTTTTCATTGAAAAAATCAACCGAGAAGTAAGATTTCAGTTTCTCCGTACCCCCGGAAATGTTTAGCTGATAATCCTGTTGATGTCCTGTTCCTAATAACATATCCGCATAATCGGTAGAAACATTGTTTTCGATAAAACTGAGTTGCTCATTACTGAATATTTTGGCATCGTCGGCCGGACTGCTCCAAACACCCGTAGTACGATAAGCTTCCCTACGTAAAGCCACATATTCCTGTCCGTTCATTACGCGCGGATATCCCGCCACGTTTTGTACGCCGTAATAAGCATTAAAGGAAACCTTAGGAGCACCGGATACACCTCGCTTGGTGGTGACAATGATCACACCATTCGCTCCTCTTGAACCATATATGGCAGTGGAAGAGGCATCCTTTAACACTTCCATACTTTCAATGTCATTGGGGTTGATATCCTGAATGCTGGAATATTGCATCCCGTCAACAATAAAGAGTGGTCCATTGCCAGCGGTAATGGAGCGATTACCTCTCACAGTAATGCTTACACCGGATGTGGCAGAACCGCTTTGTCGCACAATATCTACTCCAGGCGCTTTTCCTTGTACTGACTCCATTACATTCGTAGTAGGTAATTTTGTTAGCTCTTCACGCGCGACTGAAGTGACTGCTCCTGTGAGATCCCTTTTTTTAACCGTGCCATAGCCGATTACTACTACCTCATCCAAGTTAGTTGCGTCTTCTTCTAACACGACATTTGATAATCTCTTTGGTGCATCAATTGGTATCTCCCGGGTTTTGTATCCCACATAATTAAAAACCAAGGTAGCTGGCATCGCAGGCAGTGTTAAGCTGAATTCTCCTTGATTATTTGTACTGGTGCCAGTGGTGGTTCCTTTCACCAACACGCTGACAGCAATTAGGGGTAACCCTTCTTTATCGACCACCTTTCCTGTAACGGTCCCATTTTGTCCAACCGCAAAGGATAAGTTAATCCCCGTCAGACAAAAAAACATAATAAAAAAACTGCTGATTCTTTTAGGTAATTGCATCATTTTGATTAGCTAGTATTAATTTTGGCTTGTGATTTTAATTGCTTAGCATCTGATTCGCAAGTATAGAATTATCCCAGTGTATTTCCAACGTTGGCATCACTTGAAATTTACGCAATCGATCCCGGAAACGATTGCGTAAAAATTATCGTTCTGCCCTGCTAGCATTATAAAAATTCTCCCTATTCTTGTTCTACGGACCAATCAGAAAATCCATAACCTTCCTATATATTATGAAGAGGATCGCACTATTGATTATTATATTCGGCTGTATATTTCATCATTCGATTTTTTCCCAAACCGTTTATCCGGATCGCTTTATTGTTAGCCAAGAGGGCGATGGCGACTTCCGTACGATTCAAGAAGCAGTCAATGCCGTGCGCGACTTATCACAGCAACAGGTTCGGATTTATATCCGAAAAGGTGTTTATAGAGAAAAGATAGTTATCCCGTCATGGAAAACGAATATTTCTTTCATTGGAGACGGTACCGGGCAAACAATCATTACTAACGCAGACTATTCCGGGAAGCCCTATACGGATACGGTTGATGCCTTTGGAAAAAAAGCCTTTACAACCTATAATTCATATACGGTTTTGGTGCAGGGAAATGATTTTACCGCTGAAGGACTGACAATACAAAATACAGCGGGTCGCGTTGGCCAAGCAGTGGCTTTGCATGTGGAAGCGGATCGGGTTGTCATAAAAAACTGCAGGCTCTTGGGGAATCAAGACACACTCTATACAGCCACGGAAAACAGTCGACAATACTACGTCAATTGTTATATTGAAGGAACCACCGATTTTATATTTGGACAGGCTACTGCAGTTTTTCAACGGTGTACTATTCATAGTTTAAGTAACTCGTATATTACAGCAGCATCCACAACACCACGGCAAGCCTTCGGCTTTGTCTTTTTAGATTGCAAGCTTACTGCAGATAAAGAAGCAACGAAGGTGTATCTTGGCCGACCTTGGCGCCCTTATGCCAAGACAGTCTTTATACGCTGCCATATGGGTCCACATATCCTTCCGCAAGGATGGGACAACTGGCGTAACCCGGCAAACGAATCAACTGCTTATTATGCAGAATTCCACAGTGAAGGACCGGGAGCTCATGCAGCAGCTCGCGTGAAATGGAGTAAACAGCTGACAGAAAAAGACATAGAGTCTTATACGCTTAAGCAGATATTCAATTACCAGGATCCTTGGAATCCGACAACTAACAAGTAAACATGAAAATGCTACGAAACACAGGCTTATTATCCTTATTGTTAATAGTTTGTTCCCTCATAAAATCGACAGCGCAAGACAAGCCTTATGTCTCGCAGGTTTGGGTGGCCGATCAGGGCAACGGTACCTATAAGAATCCCGTGCTTGACGCCGATTATTCCGATCCCGACGTCATTCGGGTAGGTGATGATTTTTACATGACAGCTTCCAGCTTTGATGCCGTTCCCGGTTTACCAATCTTACATTCGAAGGACTTGGTAAACTGGCAGCTTATTGGACATGCCTTAAAAAGGCAGCCGCCCTTTGATCACTTCTCAAAAACGCAACATGGCAACGGGGTTTGGGCACCATCCATCCGTCATCATAATGGTGAGTTCTATATCTACTATGGTGATCCTGATTTTGGCATCTATATGATCAAAACAAAAGACCCGTGGGGTGATTGGGAGGAGCCGGTGCTTGTTGAAGCAGGTAAAGGAATGATTGATGTTTGCCCTTTGTGGGATGACGATGGCCAAGCTTACATTGCATATGCATATGCCGGTAGTCGCGCCGGTATTAAAAGTATCATAGCCATCAAGAGGTTAAGTGCTGATGGCACAAAAAACCTAGACGAGGGTACGATTGTTTATGATGGGCATGCTTTAGATCCTACGATTGAAGGACCTAAATTTTATAAGCGGAACGGATATTATTATATCATGGCGCCAGCTGGCGGAGTAGCCACGGGCTGGCAGCTCATACTACGTTCAAAAAACATCTACGGCCCTTACGAAAGGCATGTAGCCATGGAACAAGGGAATACAAGCATCAATGGGCCTCATCAAGGTGGATGGGTAGACACGCAGAAAGGTGAAGATTGGTTCCTTCATTTTCAGGATAAAGATGCTTATGGAAGAGTGGTGCATCTTCAACCCATGAAATGGGTAAAGGACTGGCCTGTTATAGGGAAAGATGTGGAAGGAAAAGGAACGGGTGAACCGGTTTTATCCCATCAAAAACCGAATGTGGGAAAAAACTATCCTATACAAACACCTGTCGAAAGTGATGAGTTCAATGATCGAGCCATGGGCAAACAATGGCAATGGCAAGCCAATCCGAAGGCCACTTGGTCGTTCTTTTATCCTGAAAAGGGCGTACTGCGACTTTATACACAGCAGGCTCCGGACAGCGCCCGCAATTTATGGGATGTTCCAAATATATTATTACAAAAATTTCCCACGGAAGTATTTACAGCAACCACAAAGGTCACTTTCTCACCGAATGAGAAAATAAAGGATGAAAAAACCGGTTTAATTATCATGGGGCAAAGTTATGCCCATTTAAGTCTAAAAAACGGGCAAGACGGCATAGCGCTGGTATACGGAGAAGCGAAAGATGCACATAAAGGTGCAACAGAAAAGGAGAGAATTATCTCGAAAATAAAAACAAATACGCTTTACCTTCGTGTCCGTGTAAATGCCGGCGCGCAATGTCAGTTTAGCTATAGCGAAGATGGCAAGACATTTATAGAAATTGATGCCTTATTTAAGGCCACTCCCGGGCAATGGATTGGCGCAAAAGTTGGCCTTTTTAGTACCCGTTCAACCCAAATCAACGATTCCGGATGGGGCGATTACGACTGGTTTAGAATAGAAAAATAAGTATGCTTGCGTTGAAATGTTTTCGGTGGCTTAGTTTAATTTTTTTGCTCTGCTCCTTTGGTTTTGTACAGGAGCAGGAAAAAACGGATCCAACGGCTGAAAACATGTTGTTATTACAAAGAAGCTGCGGTGGCTGGTCCAAATTTTTCAACAAACAAAAAGTGGACTATCAGCATGTATTTACGACATCAGAAATTGCGCTTGCTGAGGAACAAAAAGATTTAACGGATGCTACGATAGATAATAATGCAACCAGTAGCGAAATCCGCTACCTGATCAAGGCGTATGAGAAAACGCAGAATAAATTATATTTAAGTGCGGCAAAAAAAGGCATTAATTATCTTATAGAAGCTCAATATCCCAATGGAGGGTGGCCGCAGTATTATCCCGACACCCATCTTTATCGATCGCAAATCACGTATAATGATCGCGCAATGATCAATGTCTTGCGGATTATGCAAGACATTGTGGCAGCAACAAACAGCTTTGGTATTCTTGGAGAAGACTATAAGCAAAAGGCAAAAAAGGCACTTTATTTGGGTGTCGATTGTATATTGAAAACGCAGGTTATAATAAACGGACAAAAAACAATCTGGGCAGCACAATATGATAAAGATAGGTTACAACCGGCAAAAGCGAGGGTTTATGAATTACCTTCGCTTGCTGCTGCTGAGTCTAGTGATGTTTTGCTTTTCCTAATGGACCAGCCAAAATCACCTCTATTAATAGAAGCAATCGAAACTGGTGTGAAATGGTTTGCCGATCATAAAATTGAGAATAAAGAAGCTGTAATTATTGAAGATTCAACGCAACCTAGTGGAAAAGATCGTGTACTGGTTCACCAACCGGGAACCGACTGCTGGGCTCGCTTTTATGATTTAAAGCAGCAAGAACCTTTATTTGTCGGACGCGATGGTGTACCTCGTCAGACACTTTCAGCTATTGAAAACGAGCGCCGCGTAGGCTATGCTTGGTATGGAAATTGGGGAGATAAAGTAAGGAAGACCTATAAAAAATGGAAGTTGAACCAATTTTAATGGGGTAATTATTCGTATCTTTGTAAATCCTTTCTCATTCACAATTAGTATCTCATTTTTTTAAAAGGTATCAAGTTGTCTAAATCCACGTTAAGTCCACATCAAGTCCACCTTTAGTCCACGTTATATCCACCTGTCATTCGGTATATCTCCGCTACCCATTGGGTATTCCTTCGGTTTCTATAGTGCGTACCTATATCGGATATAGCTCGAATGGAACAAGAATGTAAATGGGCTTTCACAAGTATCTTACTTTAAGAGAAAATAAGTCTTTCCCTTTTTAGTTGGTAAATCATATTCCTCGAATTCTTCCGTATAATTTGCCGCTAATTGACCTATGTGACTAATTGGTTCTTTAATTTCGGGTACCTTATATAAGAGATTCGAATTTTCGCCTATTGCTTTCTCTACAGCAAGTTTATCGACCATCTTCGCGCTAGCAATCCGGATTCTGCAATTGCCTCCAAGTCGAGAATGTACCTTCAGCTTTTGTAGCTTACCATCTTTCCATGCTATGTCCACAATAAAGCCACCTCGGGCTTTCAATCCTTTCACCTCACCATTCTGCCACTGATCGGGCAAAGCTGGCAAAATGTGTAAACAACCATCATGCGATTGGATCAGCATTTCAGCTATTCCCGCGGTACAACCAAAATTTCCATCAATTTGAAAAGGTGGATGTGCGTCTAACAGATTAGCGTAAGTACCGCCTGCTTCGCCGTTGCCATCATTAGCAGCAGGACTCAGTTGATCAGCTATTAATTTATAAGCACGATTGCCATCCAGTAACCTTGCCCACCAGTTTACTTTCCAACCCATAGACCAACCAGTTGATTTGTCGCCCCGGAAAACAAGTGACTTCTTAGCGGCTTCAAAAAGAGTAGGGTGCCGAATAGGTGATATCTGTGCAGCGGGGTATAATCCATAGAGATGAGATATGTGCCGATGACGGTCATCTGCGCGATCCCAATCTTCCATCCATTCCTGTAACTGTCCGAGTTTACCGATCTGCATTGGGGGCAATCGTTTTAGTTTACTAGCTACAGTGTCCATAAAATCTTCGTCTACCTGCAAAACATGTGCTGCTTCCAGAAAATTTGAAAAGACATCAAAAACCAGTTGATTATCCATAGTAGTCCCAGCTGAGATACCTACACCCGATTGGTAAGAATTTTCGGGTGACATCGATGGCGCTACGACTAACCATTTATGCTTCGGCTCTTCCTGCAGCACATCTACATAAAACTGCGTTACTCCTTTCAGTATCGGATAATATTTAGCCAAGAAGGCATTGTCTCCGTTAAACAAGTAGTGTTGCCAAATATGTTGCGAAAGCCACGCTCCACCCATTGGCCACATACCATAAAAACCACCATCGATAATCCCCGTAACACGCCATATGTCGGTATTGTGATGCATGTTCCAACCCCGAGCACGGTAATAGTTCCAGGCGCTTTCCTTTCCTGTAACCGATAAATCTTCGAGCATAGCAAACAAAGGTTCATGCATCTCGCTCAGATTGGTTACCTCGGCAGGCCAGTAATTCATCTCGGTATTAATATTAACGGTATACTTACTACTCCAAGGAGGTGATAATTTATCATTCCAGATTCCCTGCAAATTGGCAGGCTGCGTGCTTGGACGGGAAGAAGAGATCAACAGGTACCTGCCAAATTGAAAATAAAGCGACACCAATTGCGGATCATTACCTAAATGAAAATCCGCCACTCGTTGATCAGTTGCTTTATTCATAGCAACTGTTTGGCCCAGGTCTAACGATACACGATCAAAGTATCGCCTATAATCTTCTACATGCTTTGATTTGATTTTTCTGTAGCTTTTTTTCAACGCGGTGTTTAGGTAATCATCAGCCCGTTCGCGGGCATCCCCACCCAAATCATGATAATTATTGAAATTTGTTCCGATAGCTATATACACCGTCAATTCATCCGCTTGACGTACACGCAACATTTCTCCTTCTGCTTGTAGCGTCCCCCCTTTTACTTTCGGTTCTACAGCAATTGAGAATTTAACCTGACCTTTTTTGTTCTGCTTATCTCCCGAGGTGCCGTTTACATAGATTCGATTGCCAATAAAATGTTGTTGATGTATGAGATGCGGCGTATTCAATTTCAAATTGCAGCTTATACTTCCTGCTCTATCAGCGGTCACGCGCATCATTATTACCTGATCATGAGCTGTGGCTAAGTACTCTCTTTTATAGGTTACCTCACCTACTCTATAAGTCACCGTAGACAACGCATCAGCAATATCTAATTCGCGCCGGTATGCCACTGTTTCACCCTCATGTAAAAAATCAATCCATAAATCACCCGCAGGTTGATAGGACATACCGTAATTATTGTTTGCTTCCGGTTCCCTTGGCATTTCTTTATTCGAAAGGTCTTGAGCCTCTTTGTATTTCCCTGCAAATAACAGACGCCGTATTTCCTGCATAGTCGAATACAAATCTTTGCTACTATTATTTCCCGGTCCGCCCGACCAAATGGTCTCTTCGTTCAGCTGCAGATGATCTTGCTTTACACCACCAAATAGCATCGCTCCCAACCGACCGTTACCGATAGGCAAGGCCTCGTTCCAATGGGCCGCGGGCTTATCATACCAAAGTTTGTATGAATCCGATCCGGTCGCATTAACTGCTGAGTAAATGAACACAACTAATAAAAGAAGGATATATGCACGTTTCTGTAGAAAGGTTGTTTGCATCATAGGATATAACTTAATGGCATAATCGGTTATCAGGTTCAATATTACTAAAAACCTTCCATTTTTCCAACGTTGGCATTCGGATGTATGCAAAATTATTATTCCCCTGATTGATACGGCCGTATACAACACGGTTTACGCTTATAGGACCATATTAACATTAACGGTTAAAAGGAGCCCAATCACCTAATATCTTTTCTTTAGTATATTCCTCAACGTCTTCCTTATTCAGAATCTTAGCCCAATCGACCCTTTTGTCGGAATTTGCGCCAGCGCCCTGACTATTGTACTCCGCATAAAAAACGGTCCTTTCATTTTCTTCTTTTCCCCAATTGTCCCAACCTTCAGGACGAATATGTTCGCCCATATCACAGTTAATATAAACCACTTTCGAATAAGGACGCCAAGGTCGTCCTAAAGCCGCAGAAATGGCAGCATTTGCCGCTGTTAGTTTGCAGTTGATAAATACATAACCATAGGATTTGCCTTGTGGAGTAGAAGCTGCCGTCACATAGCCATCACCTTTGCTGTGCAATTCACATTCCATGAAAAGAGCGGTTGCTGCGCCAAAAACAAAATCTACCGTTCCTTCGATATAGCAATTTTCAAAGTATTGCAAACTTTCCTTGCTTTTATCATCTTGGGGCCCTTTTGTATAAAGTGTATCTTGGAAGCCTAAGAATCGACAGTTCTTGAAGGCTACACGATTACCGGTTATGTTAACAGCAACCGCTTGCCCCACGGGTCCGGAGGAATTCGCAAATGTTAGATTTTCAGCGGTGAAATCATCCGCCTCTATAAAAAAAGAAGAAGATCCGGTAGTGCCATAGTTCTTTCCTGTTTCCGGATTAAGTTTGGCAGCAAAATTATCGTAGGTCAACAAGGTCTTATGAGGATCTTCTCCCAATAATTTGACACGCCGCTTTGAGGACTTTAAAAGGAGACGTTCTTTGTAGACACCGGGTCTTATCAAAATAGTGGTAACATTTTTGCTGTAATCCGGAACAGCATTGAAAGCCTCCTGAATGCTTTTAAAGTCTCCCGAACCATCCTCTGCTACAACGATTGTCGATTGCTTTACCGATGCTAACCCATAAGCCATACTGATAATTAAGAAAACAATACTGCTTAAAGCTCTTCCCATGATGTATCTTATTTAAACTCTTTGACAAGGCTGAGCTTTAGCTCTTTTATCCCCTCCACAGCTAATTTGGCAACAGTCATCGCTCCTTCCTTATTCAAATGTGTATTATCGACAACCCCTTCCGGATAGTTTTTATGTCCCGGTTTTAAGTGGAGGAAGAGTTTTTCGGACTTCCGTTCACCCAATTTAGTTAACAAGCGATTTGTTTTCTCGGTAAGATCAATTAGGGGCACTTGTAAACTATCCGCCACCTCCCGAGTTGCCGCCGGATAACCTTTATGTGTATCAACCAAAACTCCCTGTTCAAAATTGCGTCGTGCAATAGAAGTCAACAACACCGGCTCAGCCCCTTTTTCGCGGGCTTTTTCGACAAACATACTTAGGTTGGCTTTAAATGTGGCTATATCCGTACCTACCTTTGGCTTATTCACCTTTTCGTCGTTATGTCCGAATTGAATAAAAAGATAATCGCCCGATTTGAGTTGATTGTAGATTTCCTGCCACCGACCTTCATCAATAAACGAGCGCGTGCTTCTCCCATTTTTTGCCATATTTCTCACCCGCACGCTTGGTTTAAATAGAGTGGCAAAAGGGACGCCCCAGCCCGTCTCAGGGTACTTATCGGCATCTTTTATAGCCATCGTTGAATCGCCCATCATCCATAGGGTAGTAGGTTGTCTTTTGGTGAAAGCGTACAACAACAGGCTACAAAACAGCAGAAGCAGTAATTTTTTCTTTTCCATTTCTCAGTTGGTACGTTAAGATTTCTAATTTGGTTGTAAGCGTTTACCGGCAAGTTTACATAATTGTTAAACAAAGATGGAAAAGCCAAACAAGAAAATTAGCGCAAACGATACCGGTATCGTTTGCACCTAACCGTCACGATATCTTCCAATTAACAAAAATCGCGACCAAGCTATTGGAAATCGTTGCATTTAAAGTCATTTTTAGCTAAGTTTGATATTCAAAAAAGCTAAATGTGTTTAAACCAATAACAATAAAAGACATTGCTCAAGCACTCAATCTATCCGCTTCTACCGTTTCCCGGGCTTTAAGTGATAGTTATGAGATCAATCCGGAAACAAAAAAGAGGGTATTGGCCTATGCCGAACAAAACAACTATAAACGAAATCCGATTGCTTTAAGCTTAAAACAACGTAAGAGTTATTCCATCGGGGTGGTGGTTTGCGAGGTAGCAAACAGCTTTTTTTCGCAGGCAATTGACGGTATCGAATCCATTGCGTATAAAAATGGCTATAATATCATTATTACGCAAACGCATGACTCGTACGACCGAGAAGTGATGAATATCAAACATTTAGCAAACCGATCAGTAGATGGTATTCTCATCTCTCTATCCGCTGAAACGACCAATTTTGATCATATTAAGAAACTCCATGATGCCGGTTTACCAATTGTCTTTTTTGATCGCATCTATGATGGGCTAGCCACGCACAAAGTGTCTTCCGATAATCGAAATGGTGCAAAAATGGCGACTCAACACCTGATAGAAAAAGGTTACAGAAAGATCGCTCATTTAGCGAATGCACCCCATCTTTCTATTACAAAGGAACGGTTAGCGGGATATAGAGAGGCGCTAACAGAAAATGGTATTCCTATTGAGGAGGCTAACATTACGTATTGTCATCATGGAGGCAGTAATCAAAAAGAGGTGGATGCTGCCGTTCAATATTTTTTATCGATGGATGAAAAACCCGATTCGATTTTCGTGGCGAGCGATCGCCTCAGTATTGGTTGCTTAACGGCAATCAAAAAATATGGCGACAAGGCTTATATGCCAGCTATAGCCGGTTTTTCAAACAGTGACGTACTGGATTTATTCAGCACCGATTTCTCGAGTATACGCCAACCTGCCTTTGAAATGGGCAGGGTGGCGACTGATCGTTTAATTCAGCTCATTGAAAGTAAATATCCCGTCTATGAGCACGAATCCATCGTATTAGGAACGGAGTTGATCGAACGGATTCCGGGTAAACTACTGTAGGCTTTAGACAATCGGAAATCAGCTGTCAGCCTCATTTATATCACTTAGCAAAGTTATAGTTGGTGCTACGGCTCCTACTACTTTTCTATTATTTATTGCCGAATCACTAAACAGCTCTACTACTTTACCACTTAACGACTCAACTACTCTACCACTCAACTATTTAACTATTTCCCAATCAAATTATCTTTAATATAATTAAAACTCAATCGGATGCTTTCAAAATGGTTCTCCATGTAAATACCATCCTGCTCAACGAAGAAGTGTTTTAAACCTGCTTCCTCCGACTTTTTGAAGATCGCCTTGTAATCTACTGCTCCTGTTCCAACTTCTGCAAATTTGATGTCCTTTAAGATATCCATTGAAGGGAGTGAGTCTTTTCCCTCGCCAACAATAACATCCGGTTTTGATTTATCGATATCCTTTACATGCCACATTTCAAAACGCTTAGGATACTTGGCAAATAGTTCTATTGGATGAGCGCCGGACTTTATTGCCCAAAACATATCCAATTCAAAAGCAACCAAGTCAGGTTGCGTTTCGCTAACAAGTACGTCATATCCTGTTCTTTTGTCTGGTCCATAGCTTCTAAATTCCCAAAAATGATTATGGTATCCAATTTTAAGTCCCAAGCTTTTACAATATTCACCACCTTTATTCAGCTGTTCTGCCATAAATTTAAAGTCTTCAAGCGTTAACTTATCGATAAGATTAAAGGGTGGTACCGGAACAATTAGATAACGTTGACCAAGCTTAACGGCAATATCTGCTTGTGCTTTCAACTCGTCCTCTTGCCCCTTCCCCATTGTTAGAAAATTATTCAGCTGATAGTGCCCGCTATAGGTCTGCAGATTATTGTCTGCCAACACATTTTTTAGCTCTTCGGTACTTAAGCCCCAATATTTGCCGGAGCCTTTTTCTGTACCGTAATCATAAAAAGTTTCGACATGTCCATAACCGATATTAGCTATTTTCATGATCGTTTGCTTCGCGTCTTTCGCAAGCTCATCACGCATTGTGTATAATTGCAAGCCTATTTCCGCTTCCTGAGGACGCTTGTTACCACATGCGGCTAATACCTGGCTACTTACCATAGCAGAAGCAACGGCTAGGCCGGATTGCTTTATAAATTTTCTTCTAGATACCATATTCAAGTGTTATAGGATAATTTAGCTCGTCTAATTTACACTTATTTATGGTAAAATCAAGTTGATGTTGGCGGTAAGCAACTGGCAGTAAGCACTAAGCTTTTATGACGAAGTTGTCATTTACTTGAAAAAAGTTCATATGGAATCGTACGCGACACGTATTTTTATTCTTATTTTGCTATTTAAGAGGCATATGGCTTACGGCTTAGAGCATATCGCTTTGAAAGGTTTTGCCAAATAGAAACAATATCCTACATTTATAGACGTACTAAATAACAAAAGAATAAAAACATGGAATTTATAGACGCTGATAAGAATTTTGAAGCACTTGGGTTAAGTTTACCTCCTGCACCGGCACCTTTAGGTGTATATAAGCCTTATTTAATTGATGGAAAGTATCTTTATCTTTCGGGACATGGCCCTGTCCGAGACGATAAAAGTCTCATTATAGGCCGCATCGGGGAAACCATCAATATGGAAGACGGTAAACTGGCGGCGCGACAGGTAGGGTTAACGATGCTCTCGACGATCAAAACGAACTTAGGAAGCCTTAATAAAGTAAAACGTGTTATTAAAGTATTGGGCATGGTAAACTGTACCGGTAATTTTGAGAAACATCCTTATATTATTAACGGTTGCAGTGAATTATTTGCAAAAGTATGGGGCGAAGAAAACGGTATCGGCGTACGGAGTGCCGTCGGTATGGGAAGTTTACCCGACAATATTCCGGTGGAAGTAGAAGCACTGTTTGAAATAGAATAAGAATCGGCCAATCTACTAATCTGATAATATGGAAACTGAAATAGCCTCTACATATAGAATTAGCAATGTAGAAGATATATCGACACCTGCACTTGTTGTTTTCCCGGAGCTTGTAAAAAATAATATTCAGCTGCTGATGTCGATGGTTAAATCAGTCGACAAGCTTCGCCCGCATATCAAAACATCCAAATCGGCTGACGCCATACAGCTTTTGCAACTAGCAGGTATCAACAAATTCAAATGCGCCACAATTGCGGAAGCAGAGCTGTTAGGCGATTGTGGCGTTCAGGATGTATTACTGGCATACCAACCTGTCGGACCTAATATTAATCGCTTTATCGCGCTTGTAAAGCGATTTCCCAATACGTCTTTCGCCTGCCTGGTTGATCAATTTGATATTGCCAGCCAATTAAATCAGGTGGCCTTTGCTGAAAGCTTCAACCTAAATATTTATTTCGACATCAATGTAGGCATGAACCGTACCGGTATTAAAACCGATAAAGTTTCTGCTCTTGCCGAACAATGTTCATCGCTATCGAATTTAATACTTTTAGGTTTACACTGTTATGATGGCCATATTCATGAAGCATCACTAGAGGCACGTCAAAATCAATGCCATCGCTACTTCACGGAAATCGAGCAACTTATTGTACAATTAAATGCGCTTTACCAACGGCGTCTCATCATTGTTGCAGGCGGGACACCAACCTTTCCGATTCATGCTGCGAGCGAGCGAGACGACGTAGAATGTAGTCCCGGAACCTTTATCTTTTGGGATAAGGGTTATCAAAATCTCTTCACGGAGCAACCCTTTCAAATAGCAGCCCTTGTCCTTAGTAGGGTTATCTCAATTATAGATGATAAAAGGCTCTGTTTAGACTTAGGGCATAAAGCTATTGCTTCCGAAAATGAGTTGGGTAAACGAGTGTTTTTTATAAACGCGCCGGAGGCCCGTGCTATATCGCATAGTGAGGAACATCTTGTTATAGAAGTTTCCGATACCGGCGATTATACAGTTGGCGATGTTCTGTACGGAATACCGTATCACATTTGTCCGACAGTTGCTTTATACGATACCGCATTTGCGGTTACAGATAATCAGTGGAACGGCGAGTGGCAGATCATTGCCAGGAAACGAAAACTTACAATTTAAAGACATACTATGTTTATTATAGATGCCCATCTTGATTTGAGCATGAATGCCTTGGAATGGAACCGAGATTTAACCAAATCTGTTAAGGAAATCAACCAACGAGAAGAAGGGTTGACTGATAAACCCGACCGCGGGAAGGCGGTGGTATCTTTACCCGAATTGCGGAAAGGCCATATAGGCCTTGTAGTAGCCACTCAAATTGCCCGATATGTTGCACCCGATAATCCATTACCCGGATGGCATTCGCCTGAACAGGCCTGGGCACAAACGCAAGGGCAATTGGCGTGGTACAAGGCCATGGAGGCCAAAGGTGAGATGCGTCAAATAAACAATTTAACGTCATTGGAAGCGCATGTCACTTTATGGAAGGATGAAGGCACTCCATCCGAAAAGAAAGTGATTGGCTACATCTTAAGTTTAGAGGGAGCGGACTCTCTAATCACCACTGAGCATTTGCACCTAGCTTGGCAAAGTGGGCTTCGTGCGGTAGGCCCGGCACATTACGGACCTGGTCGTTATGCCCAAGGGACGGATGCAACAGGCTTTATGGGACCCGAAGGGCGTAAATTATTGGAAGAAATGGAGAAGCTCAACATCATATTGGACGCAACACACCTTTGTGATGATAGCTTTTGGGAGGCATTGGATCATTTCAATGGACCTGTTTGGGCGAGCCATAATAATTGCCGAGCGTTGGTTAATCACAATCGGCAATTTAGCGATGAACAAATAAAAGTGCTGATTGAACGAGGGGCCGTTATAGGTGGCGCTTTAGATGCTTGGATGATGGTTCCCAATTGGCAGCGTGGCATTTCCACACCGAAAGAGATGCAGTGCAATCTGGACGTATTGATAGATCATCTCGATCACATTTGTCAAATAGCCGGAAATTGCAACCACGTCGGTATTGGATCAGATTTGGATGGTGCCTTTGGGAAAGAGCAATGCCCGTATGATTTGGAGACGATTGCCGACCTACAATCATTCAATGAAAAGCTGGCTGACCGGGGCTATACAGCCGACGATATTGTGAAGATATGTCATGGCAATTGGCTACGGTTCTTAAGGAAGGCATGGCAAAACAATTAATTTAGGTTTGAGCAGGTAGATCGATGTCGTTTGTCACCTGCTCATCCTTTTGCTTTGAAAGTCTTTTTCCTATTTGAATTAAGCCAATTACCAGTAATATCATCAAGAAAATATGCAGTTTTCCCCAAACAAAGGCCAGCGTAAGGGCATAGATAGCAAATCCTATCCAATCACGTTTATACTGTAATAATTTCTTTCCGTAAATCAGGTAAAGTCCAATGGGAATTGCCATTAACGTAAAAATCACGAAAGAATGATTTAAATAGGCTGACAATAAATCCCATCGCTTCGACTGTATAAGCGTACCATCAGTTAATTCAAGCCCATAAAAACGATCCCCTCCATTCCTCGATATGTAAGTTACCAGTTGCGATTGCTCTTTAATTTCACTCACTTGCGGGCTTGGAAGATAGTCTTTATTTACATAGCTATGTTTAAGCAGTGGTTGTTGTTTAAATGAAATTAGGATTAACTTTTTATCTCCCTCAGCACTATACTTTTGCTGTATTTCTTGTACCGTCCCGGTCACTTTTTTTAGAAAGGCAGCCGGTATCAAAGCCTTCAGCACCCCTAAACCCAATATACCGATAAGTAAGAATAGGCCTATATGGAGCCACTTTTTTTCGTGGATTATTACGTTCATGCAAATTAGTATATCATGTTTGGTCTTTCAAATCCGCAGCACGGTTATACTAATATACAAACAATATAATATATTAACTGTTTTTCAAATAGGATAGAAAACGATTGTTATGGCAGATACAGCGGACATCTCCTTTAATATAAAGGCTCATATTCAAGGAACGGAAAAAACACTACGCGTGGATCAACTGGAAACAAGTGATGGCGCACCTTATTATAGCTGTTTTGATAAAGACAAGCAGCTAGCAGAAATTCGAAAGGAAGAAAGCAACGAGTGGGTACAGCTTTGGGGTGAACTGGACCAAGCCAGTCTAACTTCGATTGGAAAAGCTATTGAGCAGAAGGAACTAGCTGGTAATTAGCTGTAAGCCGTAGGCTTTGTAGGACTTTCATAAAGATGGGTTGGGCGTGTTATTGCCTAATTGACAAAAGACTATAATCTTCGTATTTTCGTTAGTAATGAGGAACGGAGAACAAATATGATCAATAAAGCAGAGAGCTTACAAGACTTTTATAATAGAAACCCACGGGCTAATCCATTTGGCCTTTCAACCAATAATGCCAATGGTTTGGGCCACTTTAATGTATTTACACGGGAGAATTGTTTTCGATCTACACCATACAATCGGCGGGACTTTTATAAAATCTCACTAATCATTGGTTCCGGACGACTTTACTATGCAGATAAGTGGGTAGATATCGATCGCCCTGCCTTGCTGTTTTCAAATCCTACCGTTCCCTATTCATGGGAAGCAATCAGTGATAAACAGGAAGGTTATTTTTGCCTCTTTACGGCGTCTTTTTTACAAACTGACAGCCCACATTTTCTTTTAAATCAGCTCTCGCTGTTTAAGGTGGGTGGCGACTTCGTTTTCTTTGTAAACGAGGCACAATGTCGGGCTGTGAGTGAGCTTTTCGAAAAGATGATGGAGGAGATTACCACTAACTACGTGCATAAATACGATCTGCTGCGTAATTATCTCCAATTGATTATTCATGAAGCGATGAAAATGCAACCTGTACGAAGTTACTTACCACATTCTTCCGCTTCACGCGTATGCGATTTATTTTTGGATCTTTTAGAACGGCAGTTTCCAATCGATAGTCAAGAAAGGACATTGGGGCTCCGCTCTGCACAAGATTACGCGAACATTCTTTCGGTGCATGTAAATCACTTAAATCGTTCAGTGAAAGAAATCACCGGCAAAACAACCACGCAGCATATTGCCGAACGGTTAGTTAAAGAAGCAAAGGCACTTCTCATTCATTCAGATTGGACCATTTCGGAAATCGCCTATAGTTTAGGTTTTTCCTATCCACCGTACTTCAACAACTTTTTCAGAAAACAAACGCGGATGACACCGGGCATTTTCAGAGAACAGTATGTGCATGTGTGAATTTTATAATAAGTCGTTTGATTAGTATAGGACAGCCTATCTTATTCATCCTAAATTTGTTAAAAAAACATAACATATGGAATACAGAAATTTAAGTAACACAACAGCCCAATTATCTGCTATAGGACTTGGTTGCATGGGGATGAGTTTTGCTTATGGCCCAACCGACGATAACGAAAGTATAGCAACCTTACATAAAGCGCTTGATTTAGGTATCAACTTCTGGGATACAGCTGATATGTATGGAAACGGCGCAAACGAAGAGCTTATTTCAAAGGTGCTTGTTCCAAATCGCGATAAAGTTTTTATCGCTACCAAGTTTGGTTTCCGCTTTAAAGATGGTAAAGCAGGCCCTAGCGCCGCCTCGGGCACCTATTTTGACGGCTCTCCAGCTTGGTTAAAAGTAGCAGTAGAAAATAGTCTTCGTAGGCTTAAGATCGATACCATCGATCTCTATTACGCGCATCGTGTCGATCCAAACATTCCCGTAGAGGAAACCGTCGGCGCCATGGCTGAATTGGTGAAAGAAGGAAAGGTACGCTACCTTGGCTTAAGCGAGGCTTCGGCAAGTTCCTTGAAAAAAGCCCATGCTGTACACCCGATCGCGGCTTTACAGAGTGAGTACTCGCTATTGACCAGGGATGTAGAAGGTGAAATTTTAGACACAGCACGCGCACTGAATATCAGTTTGATTCCCTATTCACCGCTCGCCAGAGGCTTGGTAACCAACACACTGGATGTCAACAGTTTAGACGAAAGCGATTTCAGAAAAACCTTACCTAGATACAGCGGTGAAAACCTCGCCAATAATCAGTCGTTAGCAGCCGAATTTGCTGCAATGGCCAACGACAAGCAAATTACACCTGCTCAATTGGCTTTAGCTTGGGTGCTTGCACAAGGAAAAGACATGATCCCTATTCCAGGCACCAAAAAAAGAAAGTACTTGGAAGAGAATGCAAAAGCCGTAGACGTTCATCTTAGTCAGTCTGATTTAGACGAGATACAGAAACTCATGGATAAATATCCAAATACGGGCCAACGTTACAGTGAAGGGGCTTTAAAGTTAGTAAATAACTAAATTGATCAGATGAAGATGTAAGGTGTTCGGGAAAGTCTAATAACTTGCTTATAGAACACCTTACATTTAGATCATGTTTAGTTTGCTCTTTTGTTCCATCACGTCTTCTATATACCTTTTTGGCGATTTATGATAAAAAGCTTTAAACGATTTACTGAAATATTTCGGATCAGAAAATCCGACTTTATAGGCGATCTCACTAATAGTTAACCCGCTATTCGTCTCAAGCAACTGTGCTGCTTTCTTAAGACGTACAACCTTAATAAATTCCACTAAATTCAAGCCCGATAGTTGCCTTATTTTACGATACAGCACCGTGCGGCTGACTCCCACTTCGCTTGCCAATGCGTGCACACTGAAGTTATCATCGTTTAAATTCTCCTCTACAATTGTGATCACATCGTCCATAAAGCTATTTGTTTCCACAACATCAGTCTTATGTGGTTGCAATAAATACTCCTGAACAAACTTCTCTTTAAGTCGTTTTCTGCTTTCCAACATATTGGCAATTTTCCACGCCAACAATTTAAAGCTAAAAGGCTTCGTAATGTAATCATCTCCACCTTCCTTGAAAGCCTCCATCATATAGGGGTCTGCGGTTCTCGCCGTTAATAAGATGACGGGAATATGATTCGTATTTTTTTCTCCTTTGATCTTACGAAGTAAGCTGATTCCATCGCATGTAGGCATCATTACATCTGTTACCACAATATCCGGCTGTATTGATTCAACAATCGGCCAAGCTTCCAAGCCATCTCCAGCTTCGAGTACTTTAAATTTATCCTGCAAGCTTCCCACAATAAATCGTCGCAATTCTACATTATCTTCTACAATCAGCACGACCGACTGGTTAGTTGAGTTATCAACTACTTCCTCCTCTTTTGCGTCGCAAGAGAGCGCATCGTTTAAATCGTTCACCTTGTGTAGCTCCATTTTGTTTTCATTTGCTAATAATTGCGTTGCTTTGAAGTGTGATTTCCCTAGCGGCAATTCAATTCGGAATACCGTGTTAAAATCATTCAACTCCTTTGCGAGATTACTTCGCACGGAAAGATTTCCATGATGCATTTTCACCAAACCCTGAGCCAATGCTAAACCTACTCCAGAACCGGTGTGGGTTTGATCCTCATAGGATTTCGACTGATAAAATTGAGCAAATATATAAGGAAGATGTTTTTCCGGAATACCGCAACCGGTATCCCAAACCTCGATAATACAGTTTCCGGATGGGTATATCGGCGTTTCTATTTTTTTTTCGATCTGTACCTTGATCCGCCCTTCACTATCGGTAAACTTAAAGGCGTTATAAAGTAAATTGGTGAGCACCTTCTCCATCTGCTCATGATCTATCCAAACATCGACGCCATCATTTATTTTATTTTCAATAGTAATCTGAACATTTTTTTTTGCCGCAAGGAATAGAAAATTACTTACAATTTCTTCCACAAACCGCACAAGGTTTGTTTTCTGTATCTGTAAATCAAGATGGCCACTCTCCTGCTTTCTAAAATCGAGTAATTGATTTACTAAATTCAGCAATCTATTTGCATTCTTATAAGCATTATGCAAAAGCGGCTTCGCATTTGTTGGCAAATCTTCTTCCTGCAAACGCTCAATAGGCCCTACAATTAAAGAAAGCGGCGTTCTAAATTCATGCGATATGTTCGTGAAAAAGTTAAGCTTTGCCTCGTGTATCTCTTTCTGTTTTTCCAAAGCGAGGTGCTCCAGTAGTAATTCGTGTTTTAATTGATTTCTTCCTTTAAGGAACTGGATTACAAAATAGGCGACTATACTTACGAGTAATAGGTATAGACCATAGGCCCACCAAGTTTTCCAAGGTGGCGGCAAAATATGAATTATAAGGCTTGTTGGTTTGCTCCAAATCCCATCATTATTGGTTCCTTTAACCATCAATTCGTAAGTCCCGGGATCTAAATTAGTATAGGTGGCAATGGGTGTATTTACAAAGTTCCAGTCATTATCAAATCCTTTTAACAAATAAGCATATTTATTTTTATCAGCATGTATATAATTCAAAACACTAAATTCAACGCTGAAGACATATTGCTTGTGATTAAGGACCAACTCATCCAATAAAGAAATATCTTTGTCGATGACACTTTGGCTTTCCGGCACTATTTTCTTATTAAACAGGCGTAAATCCGTAAAAACTACAGGCGGTTCAAAATAATTGATACTGATACTGTCCGGATCGAACAATGTAAACCCTGCCGAACTTCCGAAAGCTAAGGTACCATTGGCCAGCTTATGATACGCCCCGTAAATAAATTCATCACCAATTAATCCGTCGATGGTATTGTAATTTCGAACGCTCTCTGTATTCGGATTAAAACAAGATATGCCCGCATTGGTGCTTAACCATAAATTGTGATGGTCATCACTCAAGATTCCGAAAATATTATTTCCGGGCAGTCCCATATTTGCATTAAAGTGCGTAAAGTTGTTATCATTGGGATGGTATAAATTCAGTCCATTCATATAAGTTCCTACCCAAATGCGATGCAAGCCGTCTTCGTGTATACTGATGATGTCGTTTCCGCTAATAGACTTAGGATTATTGGGATCGCAAACAAAAGTCTGAAAATAGTCACTGCCTCGTCGTTTTAGATTTAATCCGTTTTGTGTTCCTACCCATAGATTTCCCTGTGAGTCTTCATAAATGGATCGAACCATGTTAGAGGAGAGCTTTTTATTTTCTAGATTATATTTGTCAAAAGAAAGCGTTCGGTCACCTCTACGCTTAACGTTTAAACCGCCACCGTAAGTCCCTACCCATAAGTCTCCTTTACTATCTTCAGCTAAAGCATATATATTGTCATTGGAAAGTGAACGATCATTGTTTGGGTTATGCTTAATATGTTCAAAATTCGTTGCACCCTTCCGCTTTAAGTTGAGGCCTCCATCGTATGTTCCAATCCATAAGTTACCTTCACGATCAATACATAGCGATTTCACGTTATTGTGACTCAGGCTTCCCGCTTCCCCTGCTTGGTATTTAGCATGTTTGAATTTAAGTTGACGATTATCTAAGTAATTTATCCCGCCACCTTCCGTTCCGATTATTAGGTTGCCCATACCATCTTCGGCGAAAGAGCTTACTACATTATAACTTAGGCTATTGTTATGAGGTTGATGGGCAAAATTTTTAAAAGCCGGTATATCATTATCAATCACATTCAGGCCACCAAAGTAAGTTCCAATCCATATGGATCCCCTTTTATCCTGATATATCGGCCTGATAGAATTGTTGCTTAAGCTGTACTCGTCATTGTCATTAGCGTGAAAACTCTTAAACCGTCCGTGTTCATATAAGCTTAAGCCATTAAATGTTCCTATCCACAGTCTTCCCTTCCGATCTTTGGTAATAGATCGGATATCATTGCTAGGCAGACTGTATGGATCGCCTTCGATATGTTTGTGGTAGCTAATCTCGCCTGTTTTTTCATTCAGCACAGCTATACCGTTGGTTTTTGTTGCAATCCAGAAAACATGAGGACTTATTTCCAAAATGGCTACGGCACGCTGGTCACGCGCTTCCGTTAACCTTGCATAAGTTGGATAAGCGCGGTTAATCCTAAGCTTCTTATAAGGGGGCACATAGCTTGTGGAAACTACACCTTCATCAGTACAAAACCATAGTTTATGTTCACTATCTTCATAAATTGATCGAATATTCTTAAAATATCTTTTTTCGTCACCGATGTCTACAGAGATATTATTAAAAACCAGTTCCGCAACAATTTGCGTATCCTCCTTAATCCGGTAGAGCCCTTGATTGGTTCCCACCCACACCTGATGGTCGTGATCTTCCATAATAAAATGGACCGCGGGTTCGCTTGGAGAACTTGCTGTTTCAACATTAGCTAAGGGAATCCTTCTGAAATTATCAAGTGCACGATCGTACAGATTAAGGCCATTTCCTGTACCGATCCACAATCGTTTCTTGCTATCTTCTGCAATCGACTGGATGAAATTATCACCTAATGAAGTAGTATCTTTTGGATTGTTTCTATAAACAATAAATTTGCGTGCATTATATTTATTCAAACCATCTCGTGTACCGATCCATATGAAACCCTTGTAGTCTTGTACGATCGCAAATACACTTCCTTGAGATAACCCTTCAGTTACGTCGAGATGTAAAAATCGGATATCTTTTGCCTCCAAAATATAGAAGCTTGTTAAAAGACTAATCACTACCAACAAAGGCTTCGCAAAAAAACATTTCATTGATTGAATACTAGGTTAACACTATTTGGTTAGCGTAAAAGTACGGAATATATTAGAAACAATGAGCTTGTTTTGTGATCTGGCCAAAACAAATTGGATGCGTTATTACTTTAGCTTTCTCGCTCTTAATAGCGCTTCCAAAAAATAGTAATCGGCATAGCTTAAAGGCTTATCCACCTCCATTCCTGCCGGTTTAGAACCCGTGCTATGCATGAGAATAAAGCCGCGGTTCCTACCTATGTTAGTGGTATAGTGGTCTATCAAACTGTTTAGAAGGCGTGTAGCTTTTTCTCGGTATGCATTGCGTTCCTTACTAAAACCACTTAGTTCCAATAATGCAGAAGCCATAACTGCAGCGGCTGACACATCTCTGGATTCATTTGGTATTTGTGGAGCGTTGAAGTCCCAATAGGGTACCAAATCATTTGGCATATTAGGCTGGCTGAAAAGCCATTTAGCTATATGATCAGCTTGTTTCAAATAACGGCGATCTCTTGTTTCGCGGTAACACATTGTATATCCATACAAAGCCCAAGCCTGACCTCTTGCCCAAGTCGATTCATCGCGATATCCCTGATGGGTATTCTTTTTTCGCACATTACCCGTTTCAGGATTGTAATCAACAACATGGTAGGTGCTATAGTCGGCGCGAAAATGGTTCTTCATGGTTGTATTTGCATGGCTGACCGCAATTTTATAAAAAGAAGAATCGCCCGTGAGCTTGGTAGCTGCAAACAGCAACTCTAGGTTGAGCATATTGTCAATAATAACAGGAAAATCCCACTTATCGTTGTTATGATCCCAAGAGCGTATACAACCCACTTTTGGATTAAAACGGGTTGCCAAGGTTTTTGCGGCTTGAATAAGTACTTCCCGATCATGCGGATCATCTGTTAAGCGATAACCATTACCGACGCTACAATAGATTTTAAAGCCCATATCGTGCGTTCTGCCATTGTATTGTTCGTCTTCTATCATAGTCGTAAGCCTACGGGCTTCCCGTTTCCAATCTTGGTTACCCGTATACTCGTAAAGATACCATAACACACCCGGGAAAAAACCGCTTGTCCAATCGCTTCGCTTTACCACAATTAAATCCCCCTTTTCTGACAGCGACCGGGGAGAAACCAAGGAGGTATCTGATTGGTGAACAGTCGCTAACTCCTTGATCATTAATTTGGATTGTCTTTCAGCCAATTGCCACATTTCTTTTTCTTTTGGGATTACTTGGCTATAAGACAAGTGCGGAAGGAACAAATAGTAAAACAATAGTTGGCATGCAATTGCAACACTGCATTGGGATGCAATTCGCTTCGGTTGTTTCAGGTCTGACTGACGGGTATTGACGAATATAAAAATCATAACTAGTTTTTTAAGGATTAATAGGTATTAACTGAATTTCAAACAGTTTCATAAGTTCATCTCCCACTATTCGATCAGCTTTGAGCTCAAGCATAGACCGTGAATCAGTAAGTGCGATTTCCCCTAAGTCATCTATTACAAAATCTTCGTTCGGTTTATTCTTTTTGGTTTCGCCTTTTAACATCTTTTCACCTATACTGATCTCGTATAAACTACCTAGGGTGTTAGCACTATATTTTATCCTTAACCGGTAAGGTGCAGGTTTGATGACACGAATTGGCCAGTACATTTTTTGTTTGCAAGTTTTCCATCCATCAACATAGTATCGGTTCGACTTCCCATCGCCATACTTAAATTCCTTACCGATCAATATAGCATCAAAGGCAAGTAAACGATTTGGAATATGATCATTCAAAAGTCGGGCGTTATCTACCGACAACACCTTATTTTTCAATTCAATAACGATTACACTATTAACTGGATCCGGCGCCTGAGCAGGAAGCTCAATAGCGAGATCTTCTAAGGTGATCCGCGCTGTAGCGAAGTTTTTTTTCTGATTATTTAAGCAATATGCTCGCCGGATTTCGTTTTTCAGACCTCCAACCAGTAACCTTCCGTCCTTTGGCCAATTGAACACATGTAAGTATAATTTATCTTCGCGCTGCGTAACTACGCCCCAGGATTGAACAGGTAGAGTTGTGGGAGTTGATCCATAGATACTTTCTTTATTCTTGTTAATCCAAATTCCAATGCTATCCAATATCCGCGTATCCTTTGGATCAAAGGCTCCGTCCCCCATTGGTCCGACGTTCATGAGTAGGTTACCTCCTCTTGAAGCGGCTTTTGCCAATAAACGGATAAAGAACGAGGCGGGTTTATGACTATGATCATATTTGGAGTATCCGTAGGATTCATTGGTAGTAGGAATGGCCTCCCAGTCGCCCTTTACCGGATAAAATTCCGCGGGTCTGTCGGCCGTGTTCAAGTAATCGCCAAAATTTCCGCCCGTACTACGCGCGAGGCGGCCGTTAACGACGACCTCAGGATCAGTTTCTCGTATTGCTTTCAAAATACGCAGATTTTCCGAGAAAGGTAATTTGTGCGGCGTATCGAACCATAATATATCCGGGTGGTAATTAAGCAATAGCTCCCGAATTTGTGGAATGGCCTTTTCATTTACATATCGTTGGGCTTTCGGAAGCCATCCCGGATGCTTATCATACCAATCGGCACCTCCGATCAATTTATCACCACCGGGATTATGGTACTCCCAATCATTACCGGGCGCATCCGGATGTTCCCAATCAAAAGCGTGCGAATAGTAAAAGCCGAATTTCATACCATATTTGCGGCAAGCCTGTGCTATTTCGGCCATGGGGTCACGATGAAAAGGCGTTTGCTTTATACTATTAAAATCGGAATATTGCGTATTATACATTGCAAAGCCGTCATGATGCTTGGCTGTAACGATAAAGTAGTTCATCCCGGCTTTTTTTGCTGCCAGTACCCACTGTTCTGCATTAAAATGTACCGGATTGAATTGCTTTGCCAAAGCTAAGTAATCACGTCGACTGATCTTCTCCTTACGCATCAAATGCTCCGCATAACCGCCCACTTCCTTGCCTTTCCATTCGCCACCTGCATGCGAATAAACTCCCCAATGAATAAACATACCAAATTTGGCTTCCCGCCACCAAGCAATCCGTTGGTTGTGTTTACGCATGGCGGCGGTCCACCACCCCGCTTTCGCCTCTTCAATAGCTGTGATATCCCGCATCTTTGGATCATTGTACATTTTTGTTCCCTCGTCACCCACGTCCTGTGCATACAGCGCAGTGTTCAGCATACAAGCAATACTAAAGACTTGAAAGTATAAAAGGTAATTTCGTTTTCTCATTATTTTATCCGTTATCAGATTTCTGCAATCGTCTTCGACCCACACTAACTATTTTACTATTCTACCATTTAACAACCCAACTATTTAACCACTCAACTATTCAACTATTAACCAGTTAACGACTCAACTACCTAAACCAAATAATAGGGTTTCGAATTGGTAGATTTCGAATTACTTCTTCTACCTTTGGCTCATGATCGAGCTTTTTCCACGTGGCTAACCAAAGCTTCTCGTCGAAGGCTTTCGCACCGAACAATAAAGCGGGCTGTGCAACCGGCCAATAATCCCAATACATCACATCTTTTGCATAGGGCCAAGTGTCCTTTTCTTTTATGTATGGAAACATGAAGGTCATTCCCTTTTTTATCGAACGCCCATCTGCCAATTGAAAATCCCATAAATTATCCGTCGGTATGGAAGCTATTTGACATAACATAACCATGGCGTCCAGATTGAAAAGCGAATAACCATAAGGTTTGGTACGTTTAAGTTCACGTGGAAAGCTACCATCCTGTGCCATTTGATTAGGTAACAAAACCGTCTTGTATCGTTTGCGACAAAAATCCAGCAATTGCTCATCACCCACGAGCTTCGCAAAGGAAGCCACTTGCATTGTCCAACAGGTCCCATGGTTATTCTCTGCACTCATTTCATCCTTACCATAGGGATGATTGATCAGCCACGCTAAATAAGCCGAAAACCATGCTTTAAATTGTTTTAGCCGTCCATTAGAAAAAACCGCAGCATCCTTCATGACTAAAATTCCCTGTGCAACTTCCATGAGATGAATGGTATCAATGATACCAATGCCCCTCCCGGTAAAGCGTCCTTTAATTGCCTGTGCGTACAAAAGATTAGGATTCATCCGCGTTTCAGGATTCACAAACCATGCTTCCAGATGCTTCAAGGCATGCATAACATATTTTTCGTCATTAGTTAGCCGATAAGCGGAAGCCAAGGCACCTACTATCTGACTAAAGCGGATCATTGCCTTGCGGTGAGCGACAAAGTTATCCGGATTTGTCATACCATCACGTTGTATATAAGGACCATTTGGATCCGCGGGATTAGGCCACCAATAATCACCTTCAGAAAAGAAATCGTGCTTTCCCCCGCTGCTTCTTGACGATTGCTCCGCTGTAATCGTTACCGGTTGCTGTTGCATAGCCCATGCTGCTCGCCGTAAAATCTGCTTGCCTAGAATTTGTTCCGCCTCTTTTTCATAAGACGTATCGATCGCCAGGTCTACCCACGATACGCACAAGCTACCCACCAGCAAGCATACATAGATCATGTAGTCTAAATACCTCATGGCGTCATGAATTTAAACGTTACCTTTTCGATCGTATTTGGCTTCCCTTTTTCGGGCGGTGCTATCCAACCCTCCCAATTGCCCTCCTTCCCACGTTCAACCTTTATCTTTCTAAAACTATATTCTCCATTTTCATAATCATAACTTTCGCCGTCATCCTCGTATAAATCATATTCACCGTTTTTTTTACCATAGTGCCTAACCTCAATAGCGACTTGTTCACCAGCTTTAGGTGCATGTAGCAAAGGAGGCATGAATGGTATTATTCCTCCATCTTTCACATATACCGGTATTTTATCTAAGCCCGGTGTGGCGGTGATGGTTTCGCCATTGCCTACATATGCCCCCGTGTAAAAGTCGTACCAGTTGCCTTTCGGCAATAGCACTTCTCTGCTCGTCTGCCCCGTAAACATGGGTGCCACCAGAAGATATTCACCCGCCATATATTGATCCTTAATTTCTCGATGATATGCTTCTGCGTAAGGATTCTTTTCCAGATCGTTTGTCACTACCTTTTTTGATTCCCCTAGCGTAAAACCCTCTTCTAAATTCATAGCGCGAAATGGCGGCGTTCCTTCAAAATGATATTTAGCAAATTCGCTGTACCAATAAGGCATCATGCGCATTCTCAAAAGTGCTGCTTCTTTTACGTGCGCCTCCACATCGGGAAAAGACCAGGGTTTTGTGCCGCTTGCCCAGGCATTAATCATGGCCATCGGAGAAAAAATAGTCGACTGGAAACGCCGTAACCATTCCTCTTCACTCTTGGAAGCACGAACTTCCGGTGTCCACAGCACGCCGGCGAAACCACTATTTACCAATGCGGTAATAAAATCTTCATGCTTGTAATAGTCGTTATAAATAACATAAGGGAATGATACCGCACCCGCATTGGATCCTCGTATTAAACCATAAGTGCGCTTATTCTCCTTTCTATATAAGCCCGTACTATATCGCTGCATAAGCACGCCATAGGTCTGCCGCATCTGTTCGGCAGCATAACCGGAAGGAAAGGATGCCACATCAGGCCACAAATAGTGATCGCCTCCATCAACTTCATCTATCTTATAACCGCTAATGCCAATATCGACTTGGCTTCGTTGCCATTGAGAAAAGAGGGTGTTTCTAGCTTGCGCCATCATTAAGTCGGGCACCAAGCCTACCCATACCGTATGGGAGGAGGTAAAAGGTTTAATTTCTTTAAAAATCGGCGACGCGGGAGAAACATAGGGGTTCGTCCACAAATTAATTCGGACACCTTTTTTTAGCAATCTTTGCACCAAAGCTTCTGGATTGGGAAAGCGCTTTGGATCCCATTCAAAAGTACAAGGGTATGATTTGCTTTGCCATCCGGGCTCCAAGCCTACAAAATCCAAAGGATATCCCCTTTGTTCAAAAGCTTTCACCTCCTCTTCCACCTCTTCAGCATTGTACAGTCGTTGGACGCGCTGGGTAAAACCTAATCCCCAGCGAGGCGGCAATACACCACCCCCATTAAATAAATTGAATCGACGAACGGCATCCAAGGGTGTCGGTCCACCGAAGACATAAAACTCCACACCCGCAGCAGGGACCAATATTTCAACCGCATCGCTATAAGGTCGTGCTGTCCAGGTTTTATCAACGTTGCGATCCTTTGCTTGAGGGGGGTGTTTACTATCCTTTCGCACTGCAGAACCAGCGTATACATCCAAGTAACGTGCGCTATTGATAAAAACGCCATAACCATTTGAAGAAACATAAAAAGGGGTAGGTGCATGTGTTCGGCCATTATCTACCCCTCCATAATGGTCGACATGTAATCGCAAAATTTTCCCTCGCTGATGCACGGACTGAAAGTGAAGACCGAAACCAAATAGTTGTTCCAACGAATCCAAAGGAAAACGCAGGTAGGTTTTTCCATCCACCGTACCTCCATAAACATCAGCCATTACGAACGGAAATGAAGTATTACTCAACTTTCGAATTGCTTCCGACCGGGGCGTCACACCAGCGGCAGTTAATAAGTTATAAGATTCAGGCTTCCCTACGACGCCTTTCCAAACACCTGGCAATACTTCCGTCCAATTAATTTCCTGCCCGTAACTTTTAAAGCATGTTATGAGCAGAAAAAATAAAAGTTTATAATAACGTATATTATTCATTCAAATGAGTTTTACAAGGGCACAATCGTATATATTCGCCCTTTTTCCGTTGGAAAATCTATTACATAGGTTTCTTTTAAGTTCAGGGATTGCAAAGAAGCCTGCCCATTTTGCTCAAAGCGTGGTTTTTCAGGCTTCATTAATAATTCATTTTGAGAAGCATTTCTCAAAGATTGACCGGTAGTTTCCAACACTTTAACCGGAATAGGTGTTCTTAATCTACAATTCCCCCCCAATTCCGAACGAATAAGCGCACGTGTTAAATTTCTATTTGCCCAATTGATTTCAACTGTAAAATTTCCGCGTGCCTTTATGCCCTTAATACTGCCTGCTGGCCAAGCGTCTGGCAAGGCAGGCAGCAATTGAACTTCTCCGGCATGGCTTTGCAATAACATCTCGGTCATGCCGGCGGTTGCGCCAAAATTCCCGTCAATTTGAAACGGTGGATGTGCATCGAAGAGGTTCGGATATGCACCACCTCCGCTCATCTGTTCCTTTTCTTCATTCGGGTCGATATAACGCAACGCATCCTTCAAAATCTTGTAAGCATGATTTCCGTCCTGTAAGCGAGCCCACCAGTTGGTTTTCCAAGCCATTGACCAGCCAGTACTCACATCGCCTCGGTGAATCAACGACTGTTTGGTTGCTGCTGCCAATTCCGGAGAGCCGAGTACGGTTATTTGATTACCTGGATAAAGACCAAATAGATGAGAGATATGCCGATGTTTATCTGCTGGATCATCCCAATCTTGGTACCACTCCTGTAATTGTCCGTATTGGCCGATATGATACGGATAAAGCTTTGCTTTAGCCATTATCAATTTTTCTTTAAAATCTTTATCACTTCCCAAAATATCGGCAGAACGAATACAGGCATTAAACAATTCCCTTATGATTGCCATATCCATGGTAGAAGCCATTGACAACTGATGCTCCTTTCCAGCGATTTTAACCGTATTTTCAGGTGAAGTTGACGGGTTAGTAATAAGATAATGGCTACCGGGATCTTCAATAAGCCAATGTAGCATAAAAGAAGCGGCTCCCTTCATCAAAGGATAAGCTTCCTCTTTGAGAAACTTTTTATCGCCGGTATAGAGATAATGTTCCCACAAATGCGTACAAAACCAAGCACCTGCCATAGGCCATGCCGACCACCGAGGCATGCCTTTGGGGTCCCAGTCGTAACCGCCGGGAGGCGATGTTTTTGCCCATAAATCGGAGTTATGATGTGTCACCCATCCATCGTCAATGTTATAATTCACTTTAGCTGTCACCGCTCCATTAACTGCCAATTCTTTCATAAAATCAAACAAGGGTTGATGACATTCGGAGAGATTGGTATTTTCTGCTAACCAATAATTCATTTCGGTGTTGATATTGGTGGTATAATTACTCCCCCAAGGCGGTTGAACCATATCATTCCATATTCCCTGTAAGTTTGCCGGCCTCCCTCCCGGCCTAGAACTAGCGATCAATAGATAGCGGCCATACTGATAATATAAAGCCTGTAGCGCATTATCCGATTTCCCTTCTGCTAAACGTAACATTCTTTCATCAATGGGTAATCGCACAGCTTCCGGATCTTTCCCTAAGTCGATAGACACTCGGCGAAAGAGTGCCGCATGGTCCGCTATATGCCGCGACTTCACTTCCTGATAGCTTGATTTTGAAGCTCGTTCCATACAAGCTGCCGCTTCTACGGCGGGGTCCTTCCCGTTCAAACCCGGCGATTTATCAAAACCGTTAAAGCTCGTTGCTTCTGTTAGCCAAAGTATTACCGAATCGGCTCCTGAAACACACAATCTATTGTCGTCCGTTTTTACTTCACCGCCTATTGCTTGCACTTTCACATGTATTTCGAAGTTCATACCTTCGCCATCCCTGTCGTCATAAACAATCTGTTGTGGCTCATATTCACGGTTTGCGACAAATTTGGGCGCTTTCCCTTGAAGTATCAAATAATCATGACGAGTGGCCTTTGTTTGATGTTTCAATTTACTTGTTAACGCGACATCAAAGGCGACTGCACCCGGTTTATTCGCTGTTATTCGTATAGCCATCGTCTTATCAGGTCGGCTGATGAAGGTCTCACGTGTATACATTACCCCACGATAAGTATATTTTATCGTAGACAGGGCCTTATCAAGATCCAAATCGCGTTGATACGAAGTAGTCAATGAATCGGGACGATGAAAATCGAGTAATAAGTCGCCAAGCGGTAAATAGCGAGCCGAGTAGGGACCCTGCATTTGCTTCCATAAACTTGCCGCTTTTTCATAGTCGCCGTCAAAAATGGCCCTTCGTACCCGTGGGAGTATTTTGGGGCCATTTGGATTATTCCCTGGATTAGGAAAGCCCGACCAAAGGGTATTGTCGTTCAGTTGATAGCGTTCTACTTGAACACCCCCAAATACCATGGCCCCTGTTTTGGCGTTGCCCAACGGCAAGGCCTCTTCCCAAACCGATGCCGGTTTCGTATACCATAATTTTAGTAACTTTTCTTGCTCTTGCGTATTACCCATTAATGTGGCAAAGACACAGCTTGCGAACACAAAAAGAGAGATCTTAGGTTTATTCATTTTCTATTTGGTTATTATCCCACGCTCAAATTTGGATTCAAATCGTCATCGACCTTCCTTTGTATTTATTAAGTGTTCGATCGCGCCATGCTAAAATGTAGACACCCACTATTCAACTACTAAACTACTCAACCATTTAACTACTCTACTACTCAAGCATTTAACGACCCTACTCCTTTACGATTTAACTATTGCAAGTTCACAAAAGTCGTTTCCATCCCCTCCGACTGCACGCTAGCTACGCATTTCCCCTTTGCTAGGCGCACTTTAATCATCGCCCGACCATTGTAAGCCTGCACCTTCCGCGAGCCATCGGAGGTTCCCTGATTGTCGATCAAACTTCCATCACCCACAGCTGAAAAGTGTAACCAATTTTGGGCATCCAAACACAGGACACCTTTCGCATCCAGCAAATCAGCCTGAAGGGTGACAATGTCGCCCTCACGGTCGACTTCCTGTAGGTTCATTCGTACGGGTTTATCCCATTTTGCTGTTAGATAGTTTTGCCTAAGTTCATCGCTCACCATCTCTTTTCCATTTTTTGCTACGGCTTTAAAATGGTTTTCACCTTCACGAAGCCGCACCATCCATCGTAAACCAGCGGCAGGAAAATCTTGTACATTTCTTTTTTTAATTCCCATACTTTTTCCATTAACAAAAAGCTCCACCTCTTCTGCATTGGAATAGACCTTGATCATTTTTTCTTCATTCGGTTCACCCCAGCGCGTTGGCCAAGTGTGCCCGTAAATATGTACCATTGGCTTTTTAACCCAATAAGATTGGAACACATAATAGGCTTCCTTTTTATTTAAATTACGTTCTACAACACCCTTTTGATTCACATACGGTACTGGATTATCCGGCCTCACCGGTGTAGAAAAGTCCTTAAAAGGCCAATAAGCTGTTCCCGTTAACCAAGGCATATTTTCCTGTTCTTTCAAGTGCCAATCAATCAGATTGCAGATATAACTTTCACTCCAGTCACCATCTTTTGAAACCCTCGCTGCCCCACCATACAGCGACGCATCCCCCGCTCTTTCATCCACCCCATCTCCTGTTGTAATCTTCGCTAAGGCTTTGTCCGGATTTTCGGCATGTCGGCGTGCATGACTATCACCTCCCCATTCGACATGAAGGAAATGGTTGACTTTTTTCATTTCCTCTTCCGAAGCCTGTTTATAATCAGTGTACAAACCTCGGTACCAACCAGCCCAGATAGACGGCGAGTAAACATCTACGATATCTTTACAAAAGTCGCAGCGCCGAATAGCTGTTTTTCTTGATGGATCTAAGCGGTGAGACAGATCGTTCAGCTCCTTCATAAAGGCTCTAATTTTCTCCTTATCAAATACTGAGAAATCGCCTGGCCAGTCATTTTCATTTCCCAATCCCCAGATAATAATGGACGGATGATTATAATGCTGCTCGATCATATTAGTCAACATTTGTCGCGCTTGCGCTTGATACTGTTCTCCTCCCAGGCCACCCCTGCACCATGGAATTTCTTCCCAAACCAGCATACCGAGGCTATCGCAGGCATTCAGAACAACCCTCGACTGTTGATAATGTCCCAATCGGATGAAGTTAACCCCCATCTCTTTCATGAGTTGCATTTCTTTAAGGATCATGGAATCCGTCATGGCTGCCCCAACACTGGCATGATCTTCATGCCGATGGGTACCGCGTAGTAACAAACGCTCTCCATTCAGATAAAATGGCCCCTTCTTTTTAAACTCGAAATGTCGAAATCCTATTTTTTCTTCTACCGTACAGCTATCCATTCCTGTTTTTGCAGTCACGATTAACTTGTATAATGACGGCTGGGCAGGACTCCATAAAATCGGCTTCTTAACGTTCAGGCAAGCTAAATCAATTTCTTTTATTTGTGTCGATACCTCTTTTTCAAATTGTGCCACCTGTTCCCCTTGTGGATCTAAAAGACGGATATCTACTTTTAAATTTCGGCTGCCGTCATCACGCAAGAACCGTGCGCTGATGTGCAACGAACCCTCCTTACCTTGAGGATCCACACTCACTTTAGTAAAAACCCTATCAATGGAAGCTTGTGGTATATATTGCAGGTTAAGATGCCGATAGATACCCCCATATAGATTAAAATCGGATAGATCGGAGGGAATCATTTCCAGGTCACGGGAATTATCTGCTCGAACAATGATAGGAACCTGTCCGTGAAATTGTTTTTCACAGATGGGGTTTGCGGTAAAGGTTTTTACCGCATCCGTAATATCCACCACCCATTCGTCGTAGCCACCGATATGTTCAGCTACCTTTGTTGTATAAACATAAACCTCCGTTTTTTGTCCGACGCCTTCAAAATGCAAACGCGTCCGCCCATTTTGATAAGGGTTATCAACCTTTATGTTTTTCCGATACCATCCAGGACCTTGGTAATAATTTACATCCGGATCGACCCCGTCAGTTGCATTGAAGCAGTGCGGTAAGTCAACCTGCTGCCAAATCGGCACCGCTTCCGGATTGCCTTTCCCAACGGGTCTTACGGCTTCCCAAATACCGCCTAAATCACTTTTTAGAAACTCCCAACTTTTATCGATACGACGGGTTTCTTGACTACGAGCGGTTAAAAAGAAACTTATAAAAAAATGTGTATATAATAAACAATATTTTAACCTAAACATAATGTATTAACTACTCAACCATTTAACTACTTAACTACTCGACCATTTAACTACTTAACTACTCAACCATTTAACCACTTAACTACTCAACCATTTAACCACTTAACTACTCAACCATTTAACCACTTAACTACTCAACCATTTACCACTTAACCACTTAACTACTCAACCATTTAACCACTTAACTACTCAACCATTTCACTACTCAACGATCAACCACTTAATCCAATGCACCACTTTTCATCATTTTTGCAGGTAATCCGTGTTTTACAGCCTCCACATGACCTTTTAGCTCCAGTTTAACAACAGTCGCCACCTTATCAGGTGCTTCTAAAGGAAGAGCTATTGAGACCGTATCCCCTTTGTTACCCGCCTTTATGATTTGCCCGTTGGCCAAAAGCATCGCAGATAGCACCTTGTTTCTCAATTTAGGGACAACCAATTTCCCGTCCGAGGGCCAGTCAAATACAGATAAATAAAGAATGGTGTTATTTCCGGTCTCTTTCATGGTGCATCTACCCCAATTCAATGGAGCAAGTGGACTAGCCTTAGTTGCGTAAATAGCTTCCCCATTTACTTTCATCCAATCACCGATTGCTTTCAACCGATCGATGCTTTCTTTGGGGAAAGTACCGTCGGGCTTAGGGCCGATATTCAGCAAGTAGTTTCCTCCCTTAGAGGCAATATCGATTAAGTTTTGGATAAGGGTTTCGCTTGATTTCCAGTTATTGTCAGAAGTTCGATATCCCCAAGTCCCATTCATGGTCATACAAGTTTCCCAATACTTTCCATCCAGTTCACTGAAGTCCGGAATCTTTTGCTCGGGGGTTTTCGTATCTCCCGGAAAGTTGGGTCTTTTCAACCGATCGTTCGTGATAATATGGGGTTGCAGTTTAAGTTGTTCCTGTAATTTAAGCGCCGCTTCATCCGTCATATTCGTTGGTGTATCCCACCACAGTATCGCAATATCGCCGTAATTACTAAGCAGTTCTTTTACCTGCGGCACAGAAACCTTATTGATATACTCATCAAACGAAACCGTTTCCTGAGCAGGATCCCAATGCCCTTTATGAGTTAAGGTATATGCATCTATCCGAGCCGAATCAGGGTTTGGCCATCCTTCTCGCATTAATTTTCTGGCTGCCGATCCGCCGGGATTATTCCAATCTTGGGCCTGGGAATAATAAAAGCCTAACTTAATCCCATATTTTCTACAGGCCTCTGCCAAAGGCTTTAACAGATCGCGGCCATAAGGGCTTGCATCCACTACATTCCATTTACTGGCAGCAGTTCTAAATAAGGCAAATCCATCATGGTGTTTAGCGGTAATAATCAAATATTTCATACCGGCTTCTTTCGCCATTCTTACCCATTCATCCGGGTTGTAGTGCACCGGATTGAACTTTTTAGCAGCAGCCTGGTATTCGGCTACCGGAATTTTACAACGGTTCATAATCCACTCAGCGCCACCTCTTGCCTGTTCGTGGCCTTTATAAACACCAGCAAATTGGGCATACACGCCCCAATGGATAAACATGCCAAATCGGGCTTCTGTCCACCATTTCATTCGCTCTTTACCCTTCTCAACCGGTATTTGTGCATTTAAAAGCTGTAGTGGAAGTACCAAGCTCATGGAGAGTAAAATTATCCGTGCCAATTGTCCGAACTTGTTCATCTTACATAAGGTTAACAGTTAAAAACCGGGTGTTTGCTTATAGCCCTCGTTCCCTAAACTTCGGGCGATATCGACCTCAGACTGCGGAACCGGCCATAACGTGTCACGCGCTTGGAATAATCTTGCGGCACCATCGGGATCTTGGATCGTATCCATAACTTCTTTGATAACCCCCCAACGTTTTAAATCGAAATAACGTTGCCCCTCTAAAGCAAGTTCAACCCGCCGTTCCTGCCTGATTACTTCTCGAAGTTCTTCCCGACTATAACTATCATTGAGGTTAAACAAGGGCATGTTCACATCGGAACGAGAACGGACCTGATTCAGTGCGTCGATAATCGTCTGATCGGGTCCACTGCTTTCATTTTTCGCCTCAGCGTACATAAGCAATACATCGGCATAACGTAAAAATACCCAATCTTGATCACTTTGCGTAGCATAGCTGGTTGGCCATTTTGATTCGTTAATATATTTACGCGGCAGGTAACCGCCCAACACATTCTCAAAGACGGGATCAAAGGCCGAGGAAGCATCTGTCCCGCGCCAAACGCCTTCATAAATAATGGATGCTTTCAAACGCGGATCTCGATTTTCATAAGGATTACTCGGATCATACAAAGGAGATTCCGTAATAGGCTTACCGTCCGTGCATGTGTAACTGTCTACCAAATAGTATAAAGGTTGCACGGCCTTCAAGTAAGAATACATCATGTCAGCAGGACTGTACATATTAGGTGGCAGAAACTTTGCTGAAAACATAATCTCGGGATTATTATTTTGGCCGGGTTTTCTAAAGAGATTCCGATAACCTCCCTGATAAATAGAAAATACTTTTTCGTCGATAATTATTTGCGCCGTGTTGGCAGCAGCGTCCCATTGTTTATTGGTGAGCAGTACTTTGACCTTATACCCTAAAGCAGATCCCCGCACCGCATGTCCACTATAAGAAGTGTTAGGTAGGTGTTCAATCGCAAAATCAAGGTCTTCCAAAATGGCAGAAATGATCGCTGCTTTTGGCGTTCGAGCCAACATAGCACTTGCTTCATCTAATCCTAATGGTTGCAGCGTTAAAGGAACGTCGCCATACAAACGAGTAAGTAAAAAATAGTAGTGCGCTCTGATAAACCTTGCTTCGCCTTTATATATATTGCGTTGCTCTTCACTCAGTGTAGCGATCTTATCGATATTGGCAAGTAAGCGGTTACAAGCACCGATCGCTTGATAGGATATCTCATACCCTTCCGTTTGCATCCCGCCGGTTGTAGGCGTTATTCCCGACCGGGAAATCACATTAAAGCTATTGGAACTGCTGGGGACGAAGGCATCGTCAGAAAGCCCATCCCAGAGCATGGAAGCGCCACCCCAACCACCACGAGCTGCAGTGGAGGATGTTGCATTGTATCCTCTACTGAGGAACTCATAACAACCTGCCAACGCTAAATCCGCATCGCTTTTTGTTTTCCAAAAATTCTGCTCCGAAATCTTATCGGTTGGATCCTTCTCCAACAAGTCTTTTGTACAACTATTTAGACTAAGTGCTGCAAGCGTAACCAAAGTAATATATATTGTTTTTAATGTAAGCTTCATAACATCAGGTTTTAAAAGGTTATACTAGTACCGAATGCAAATACTTTATTCTGCGGGTGCGTTACATATCTTCCTGAAGTAGCTCCCCCGCCGGAAGATACACCACGCTCAGGATCCAAACCAGGGAATTTTGAAAAAGTCAACAAATTATCTCCTGCAAAATAGATTCGTAGACCACTGATTCCGATTTTACTTAGCATGCTTGCCGGTAAGTTGTATCCGAGCTGGACATTCTTCAATCGTAAGAAAGATGCATCCTTAAGAAAAAAGGTCGAAGCAGTTCTAACATTATTGGCGGCTGGCGTGCCCTCGGCTCCCACTATTGGTAAGCTTGCATTCGGGTTTTCAGGCGTCCAGGAATCCTCCATCCAATCGCGGGTGAATACACCGCCTTGCCGAAATGGAACAATCCCCCACTCACTTACGAATATCTTCTGTCCTTGTGACCCAAAAAGAAACACGGTCAAATCAAAATTTTTCCAGGTAGCCGAGGCGTTAAAAGAATAGTCAAAATTTGGAAACGCACCTGGAACCACTACCCGATCATTATTATCCACTTGATGATCACCATTGACATCAGCAAATTGCAAGTAGCCTGGTTTTGCAGGAATTTGTTGAACAGGAGCATTAGTAATATCATCCTGCGAGCGAAAGATACCGATGTTTTGCAGCAAGTAGAAGCTTCCATAGGGCAACCCTTCACGGATAATCGTGTTTCCCTGAATGCGCTCGGCCCCATATTTAATCACTTTATTACGATTGGCTTGAATATTTCCACTCAAGCTCAACGCAACTTCTCCAAAGGTCTCCCTATATTGTAAACCAAGCTCTACGCCTCGGTTCCTCAATTCTCCGTAATTAACCGTTGGCGCCGCCAAGCCAATATAAGCGGGGAAAGCGGTTGAAGAAGATAAGATATCAGAAGTAACCTTATTGTACCAATCAAAATTGGCAATTAATTTATTGTTAAAGAAACCAAGGTCAACACCGAAATCGACAACAGTGGTGCTTTCCCACTTAATGCGATTATTTGCCATGGCTTCCTGACGAGCAGCCTGCTGTAACGATTCTTCAAATGGATAAGCGTAAGACGAATTCAACACCGTTTGATAAGGATAATTACCGATGTTCTGATTCCCCAAGGTACCAATAGATGCCCGCAACTTGAGGTCACTCATAACAGCTTTTAATCCATCTCCGTAAAAAGCCTCTTCAGCTATACGCCAACCTCCTGATACAGAAGGAAAAAACGCCCACTTCAAATCTTTAGGGAAGCGGGAAGAAGCATCGTAACGCGCATTTCCTTCTAATAAATACTTCCCTTTGTAATCGTAATTTATTCTTCCATAATAAGATCTGAGCGACCATTCTTCTGTGACACCTTCATTTGTTTGCTGTCCTGCACCACCGGCATTTAGCTCAGGTACTTCATTGCTAGGGAATTGCAAACGACTACCTAAAAGCATCTGGGTTTTATTATATTCTACTTGCGTGCCGGCTAGCACTTTTAAATGATGATTACCAAACGATTTATCATAAGTAAGTTGGGTATAACCTACGGGATATACATTATTATCGTCCGTAACCGTCAGACCTTGTCCGCCAACATCGAGAAGTCTACTTGATGCATCATTCGGCCCCGCAAACCAGAGATATTGTTCAACGACCGGCTTAAAAGTATAGTTTTTAGAAAAGCTATAATTCAAGCCACCACTTGTTCTCCACTCTAATCCTTCCAGCAATTTAACATTCAGAAAAAGATTGCCCTGCATATAATAGTTGTTTAACTTGGTTAAGGCATTTTCCGCCACAGCTACCGGATTTTTGTTAGGTGACTGGAAAGGATAGGCTCGGGAGGTATAACGACCACTGCCATCCGGCAGGTAAGGGCCATAGAGTGGTGACTGACTAATGGTGGATAGAAATTGATCTTCGCTCCCATTCCTCGGATATTTTCGGTCTCCATAGTTCAAGGTGATGCTGGATCCGAAATTAATTCGTTCATTGATCTTCGCGTTCAGGTTTATCTGTAAATTGTACTTTTTGAAAGAAGTCCCAACCATAATATCCGGTTGATCAACGTAGCCAAGAATAACGTTATAAGTTGTTCCACTTCCTCCCCCACTAAGTGATAGGTTATGCGTTTGTACCGGTACTGTTTTAAACACCGCATCTAACCAGTTAAAATCAGGATATAAATTTTTATCCGTGGCATTTGCATAAGCGTCAATCATTTCCTGACTGAACATCGCATTGGAATTCGTGATGCCCGAGTTTATAGCAGCCTGATTATATAACTTCATGTAATCGACTGAATTATATACAAAATCCGGCAGCGACGACGCCTTGGTAATGCCGATATTGTAATCGTAGGTCAGCTTGGCTTTACCTGCCTTCCCCTGCTTAGTAGTAACCAGTATCACCCCATTTGCGGCCCTAGCTCCGTAAATAGCAGCTGAAGCCGCATCTTTTAGTACCGTAACATTTTCGATGGCCTGCGGGTTCAGATTTGTTAGGCTTCCCGGAATACCATCTACAATAATCAGTGGCGAAGCGGAGGCCCCATAGGAACCCAAGCCTCTCACTTGCAGATTCACGTTCTCATTTCCAGCTTCGCCGGAGGCTTGCGTAACGCGCAAACCGGGCATTCGGCCTTGAAGCAACTGTGTCGGATTAGTAGCAATTCGCTTATTCACCACATCGCCATCTACAGAAGCAATGGCACCTGTTAAGTTTACCTTCTTTTGCGTTCCATAACCCACAACGACTACCTCGTCCATTTGATTGCTGAGCTCCTGTAATATAATATTAACTTGCTTTTGTCCGTTGACGGTCGCCTCCTTCGTTGCCATACCAACCTGACTAAAAATCAGCACATCTTGAGACTCCACCTGTAATTGGTAAAGCCCGTTAGCATCTGTTGTTGTACCTTTATTTTTTCCTTTAACCCTGACACTTACTCCCGGAGCAGTTTGTCCATCAGGCGTTGTCACTTTACCAGATACGGTGCTATTTCCCTGTGCCAGCGCACAGAAGCTCAAAGCACAAGTTTGAAATAATAATAGTACTATAAATAGTCCTCTTGTAAATTTACCCTTCATCTTTTTTAGTTTATGCGGTTAGCCATCATTAGGTTTGTGCACAAAAGTCTCAATTCGCTCCAATCTCTAAGGGTAATTTTCGTTCTATTTAGGGGTACAAAATGGTTTTTGTCATCTTCTTTAATCTATCGGTTTTATTATCACAGCCTTTAGTTTAAATAATTCGCTTTTACCGCTTAAGGGCCTTATATCCAAAGTATACCGTCCCGGTTTATTTATTGAAATCGTTGCCACGTCATGCCGAACGAAGAGCAATGGTGCTTTTTTATCAAAACTACCCGTGTGTAAAGTTCTAAAGTAAAAGTTTTGTCCATTGATTGATAATGTTCCCTCCTGATTAGCGCTTTCGGGCTCACAGGCATATTCGAGCGTAATCCGGTAGTTGCCGGATTCCATTAATTGCGTGTCAAATTCGATTATATCTTTTTCCCTATCAGCCATTCCGACCACACAGTTGGTATGTTTCCAATCACCATAGTAATGACTGTAGGTTAAGCTTTCGATACGGGCATTGCCCGTCGTTTTTGCAAAGGCTGCTTTTATCTCATTTTCGTCAAACTGGTTGGAAATGGTGATGGGCGCGTTCTTGTTATAGGTAGGCGCTTCTCCCGCATATTCCAATACAAATACAGTATTTTTCGCATCAGATAAAGTTATGGGTAAGTCGATCCAAATAGCGTCTCCCCTTTTATGCCATTTTACAGGCTGCCCATCAGCCAAAGCGTATACCTTTTGCACCTGCATATTGGCATTTGGAATCAGCAGCTTCCCGCTACGGGGTCGGGTCCAAACATGTAAGTATTGCTTTCCTGGTTTTGATGTCGTTACACCCCAGGGTTGTTGAGGAATCAAGCCCTGTGTAGTGCCATAAATACTTTCGCCATTAACCTGTAACCATCGCCCTGTTTCCCGTAAAAACTGAGCTGAATAAGCTGGAATACGACCTGAACCATCAGGACCCACGTTCAGCATGAGATTCCCCCCTTTAGATGCAGCTTCGGCCAATAATCGAATAATCGTTTCGGGTGTCTTAAAATTCATATCATGCTTCATGTAACCCCAGGAGTCGTTATGGGTATAAATTGATTCCCAAGCACCATTAATGGGCATGGCAGGCATTTCAGAGTCGCCATAATCCCGATAATCACCCAAACCATGTCCGACTCGGCTACTGAATAAACTTTTCGGTTGCAGCAACCGTAAACTATCGATAAACTGCTGCGTTTGCTCTTTACTCAAACCACCAGGCGTGTCAAACCAAACGATACTTAAATCCCCATAATTAGACATCAGCTCTTTTAGCTGCGGAATCGCCTTTTGCCGATAATACTTTTGGTAGTCCTTTTTAGATTCATCAAAATCCCAGGTATTTTTACCCCCATTTGGATTATGCCAATCCTGAAATTGCGAGTAGTAAAAGCCAAAATGCATGCCCCGTTTACGAACCGCATCAGCCAATAATTTCATTGGATCTTGTTTAAAAGGCGTTGCATCTACAATATCAAAGGTACTGACCTTAGAATCATACATGGCAAAGCCTTCATGGTGTTTTGCCGTAATAACCACATATTTGATTCCTGCATCTTTAGCTAGTTGTGCCCACTCATCCGCATTAAATCGGGAGGGATTAAAAGTTGCAGCAGTGGCTTCATACTCCCTCACAGGAATCTTTGCTTGATTCATAATCCACTCGCCACTCCCATAATATCGTTTCCCTTTCCACTCTCCTCCTAAATGCGAGTAAAGCCCCCAATGGATAAATAAACCGAATTTAGCATCTTTAAACCACTGGATGTTGGCGTGCTCTTTACCGCTCGAACGGCTTTCCCACATTTCATCCATGGTTTGTGCATGTGCGGTCATTCCGAACAGAAATACACAAATTACTATACACCGTTGATATTTGCGACTATATAGTGTAGTCCAATTTTTCATTTTTAAATGAATTTATTAACTTATAATTTATAATTTCTCATTCAAATACGAATCTTTCGTAAATAAATGTAAATAAAGCAACCGGCTATTCAGTTGGCCACTTCTTCGCGTTAAATAATGTGGGATTCGTACCATCTTTGACCATAACAATCCAGTCATCTTTTTCAGCAGCAAAAATCAATAAATCGCCCCGTTTAATTTTTTCCTTTTTACCATTTCGATAGATAACAATCGCCTGTCCCGGCCAGGGGGGGACTGCGCTTTCACTAAATCCGTATGAACGAACAAAACAAACCAAATGTGAGCCGCAACAATCCTATTTATCATGTTTATTTACTTTAAAAATAAAGGACACCTCTTCCAATTAATACCGCTTCAATATTTTGTTCAACCGGTCTGCCAAAGCGGAGTCTAACAAACTGATATGTTCGCTATTAAAATGGAATCAAAAGCCTTTAAAGATGTTTAATAGGGGATTAAAAGTTTACAATTGAAGCAAATAAACACTTAAAAAAAGAAAAAAAAGAGGAATTTATGATCGATTATGGGGTAAAAATTGGTTAAATACCACAAGGTATAAAAAAGCCACCTGTCGGTGGCTATAGAAATCAAGAAATATTAATTAATCTGGGTCCCTTTCGTTTAGCCTCCTCTTTTTTGGGAATCGTTAATTTCAATAGGCCATTTTCGTATTTTGCTTCAATTTTATCTTCATCCACTACATCTTTAGGAAAATTGAAGCTCCGTTGAAACGATCGATAACTAAACTCTTTACGCGCATATCCGTCATCCCTTTTTTCATCTTCATATTCCTTGCTTGAAGAGATGGTTAACAGATTACCGTCGAGCTCAATTTTAAAATCATCCTTATTCATTCCCGGCGCTGCCATTTCCACCTCATAATTGTCCGCCGTTTCTTTGATATTTACCGAAGGGACGGTAGCGTTCGGTGAAAAATTGCCGCTGTCCCAATTCATTAAATCCCTGTTAAAAAAGTCGTCAAACAGGGAAGGAAAACCACTTCTACTTCTTCTAATAAGTGACATCACAACCTCCTTTTTTATAGTTTACTCGTTAACCTTATGCAAGTCAATAAAAAAACAAGTAGAAAAATGGAAAGTTTCAAAGAATTCTATTCTAAATAGATTATTGTAGACCGACTCCGTAAAGTATCAGTTATCCTCTGAGCTTTGTTACTTTAAAAATTTACAAAATATTTGATAAGTAAATTTTAAATTTCTATCTTCGGGTACGTAACCGAAATTATAAACTCTTTCTGCGGGACTATATTGCTCATTAGACTATTACTTATGAATAATTGCTTGCGATATTAACGTGTACGTACACATTACAGATTTAAACCTGTAGGTGTAGGTCGAAAGTGGTGCTTATTAAAACTTAAATTATGGAGAAAAAGACAAATCACCTAACATCAAAAATCTTGGCTTTTTTGTTAATGGCCTGTTCCACCATCGGCGAACTGGCTGCCCAGACCATTCGTATGCAGGGAAAAGTAGTCGATGAAAAAAATGCACCCTTGGCCGGTGTATCCGTTCGGGACACCGTTAACCGTACGGGCGTTACTACCGACCTTGACGGCCATTTCAGTATCATGACGAATAGTGGATCTACGTTAACCTTCTCGTTGATAGGTTACCTCAGTCAAAACCATAAAGTGAATGGAAGGCAACACTTAACCATTACGTTAAAAGAAGACATTTCCGCATTGGACGAAGTGGTGGTTATCGGTTACGGAACAATGAAAAAATCCTCGGTCACAGCGGCCGTGTCAAAACTGGAAAATAAAAATCTCGACCAGATTCCCTTAGCTAGACCCGAAGCCGCTCTCCAGGGTAGGCTAGCGGGCGTTAACGTATCGCAAACGCGCAGTGCTCCCGGTTCGGCGCCGCTGATACGTATCCGTGGTGGTTCAGGGTCCATTGATGCAGGCAATAGTCCTTTAGTGGTAGTCGACGGTTTCCCCGGCGGCTCGTTTGCCAATGTCAATATGAATGATGTGGAGTCGATCGAAGTACTTAAAGATGCTTCTTCTGCTGCCATTTATGGATCGAGAGGTGCGGGAGGAGTAATTATTATTACTACGAAACGTGGAAAAACGGGAAAGCCGGTGCTTAACATCAATGCAAATGGCGGTGTTTCGACAGCCATGGGACACGATGATTGGCTGGATAAAGATGAATATTACGCTTACGCTGTTAGATACCAAAACCGGGAATTTAATTATGTTGGTGGAGATACCAGTATTCCCGTTTGGGGAGACAATCGACGCCCTCCTCAATATCAGGTTAGCGATGCGCTAAGAAACAATGCCAATACCAATTGGCAAGATGCCCTCTTATCCCCTGCCCCTTTCCAGAACTACGATCTATCAGTAAGTGGTGGTACCGAAAACGTAAAATACTATGCATCAGCCATTATAAAAGATGTGCAAGGAACATTGAAAAACACCTGGTTTAAAAGTTACGGTGCGCGAGCAAATGTGGATGTAAAGGTAAACGATCGCGTGAATATGGGGCTGATGCTTAATCCCAATTATACACGTAATCGCTTATCCCCCCATGCGATGATCGACTTGGTCAAATATCCGCCATTTGTGCCAGTTCAAAACCCAGATGGCTCCTATCCAAAAGCGCGTGATTATTGGGGGCTCGTCGTATCCGGCCAAACGAATCCCATGGCATTTATGGAAGGTTCTTTCTACTTTGACGATGCCATGACCACCATAGGCGAAATGTATGCCAGTATCGATCTTGCCAAAGGGCTCAAAATAAAATCTTCCATAGGAACCACCATAAGTTATTCTTCTTCCGATCGGTTCCGAAGCACTTGGGGTTCAACCAATGGCATATCCATTGGTACAGCTAGTGACTCCAGAACCATTAACTTACTGAATGAAAACGTATTAAGTTATAATAAGGATTTTAATAATCATCACTTCGATGCGATTCTGGGAGCATCTTATCAAAGAGCAACCTCCAGATCATCGGCTATGGGGGCCGTACCCGGGTCATTCAATAATGACATTATCCATACCTTAAATAATGCGATTATCGATCCCGCCCAAACCAGGACGTCTAAAACAGAATGGGGACTCGTTTCCTATTTCTCTCGCGTTCATTATGCTTATAAAGACAAATACCTATTATCCGCTTCCATGCGAACGGACGCTTCATCGCGTTTTGGACCAAATAATAAATGGGGATGGTTTCCTTCGGCATCCCTTGCTTGGCGAGTTTCGCAAGAGGAATTTATGAAAAGTCTCTCTGCCATAAGTGATTTAAAGCTACGTGCAAGTTACGGTTCGACCGGAAATTTTAATATTGGCAATTTTGACTATCTAGGCCAAATCGGGAACACTTATTATTCGCCAAACAATGAGCTTTCCAATGCACAGGTACAAACTACCCTGGGTAATCCGTCACTCAGCTGGGAGAAAACGCAGGAATATGATTTCGGTATTGATTTGGGCTTATGGGCAAACCGACTTAATCTTACCGTGGATTATTACCAAAAAACCACCTCTAATTTGTTGTACAATGTATCTATTCCTGCGATTACCGGCTTTACAAGCTGGCTTACGAATATTGGAAAAATCCGCAATCAAGGGATCGAACTGGAATTGACTTCTCGAAATTTTCAAGGAGGATCTTTTTCGTGGTCGACCTCCTTCAATCTTGCTCATAATAAGAACAAGGTTATTGATCTGGGTGGGCTTTCCGAGCGCTTATATACGGATCGTTTTGGTATGAGCTGGCTGCTGCGACTGGGAGAACCCATGTTTTCTTATTATGGTTATCAAGCCATAGGTGTTTTACAAAATCAGGAAGAAGTAGCTAATACCCCCGTTCTTTCAGGATCCAAACCCGGAAATCCGAAATATCAAGATGTCAATGATGACGGGCGCATTAACCCCGAAGACCGGGTGATATTAGGTAGTTATATGCCGAAAACTATTTTGGGTTTGGTGAACGATTTCTCATGGAAAAATTTTGATCTCAGCATTGCCATTCAAGCTTCATTGGGTGCTAAGATCTATAACTTCGAGAACCAATATTACCAAGGCAATGTCTTAGGTGCAATGCGCCGCTCCTTAGTAGAAGGGCAGTGGTGGTCGGAACAGGAGCCGGGCGACGGAAAGATGCCTGCAGCGGCGTTAAGTCAATTGGAATTTCAGGCGAATTCCAGTATCTATATCGAAAATGCCTCTTTTCTTGCCGTTCGCAACGTAAACTTCGGTTATACTTTTTCCGAACACCTTGCGAACAAACTAAAAATGAAAAAATTTCGGCTCTACACTTCCATCAACAACCTTTTTATGATTACCGATAAAAATTTTCACGGCTATAACCCGGAAGGTTATACAGCTGGGGAAATCGACGGAATCAATAGTACTCCTGGTTATAATAGTGGTTCAGAACCTGTTAATCGAATTTTCACATTAGGCCTAAATGTTAATTTCTAGTCACATGAAGAAGATTTTCTATACGCTATGTTCTCTTGCATTTTTGCTAAGCGGATGCCACGACAGTCTACTAAACCCTGTTCCTGAATCGGTGTTAACTGAAAAAAACTATTACAATACCGCCAATGATATTGATCTAGCTGTATTAGGTATCTATAATAGATTACAAACAAGAAAACCAACCGATTATCAAATTTTAGAAGTACCAACTGATAACTTATATCTATCGGCGAATACCTTAATCGAAGGGACTCCCGAAATGGATATGTTATCTGTGAATGCTACGAATCCTTTAATCGCTGCTTTTTGGGAAACAACCTATAACGGTATTTTCCGTACAAATGCAGTACTAACTAACTTGGATAAACCGACAGACTATGCTTCAGGTGAAAAAGAACAATTTGAAGGAGAAGCCAAATTTATGCGTGCGCTATTTTATTTTGATCTGGTTAGGCTATTTGGCGACGTGCCCAAAGTTACCGGCATACTGTCTGTTGAAGAAGCAGCTAGTATCGGTAGAAGTGCCGAAGACGAAATTTTCGCCTTGATTATAGAAGACCTTGAACGAGCGATTGAAATACTTCCCCTGAAAAACGCTATTGAGAATGGAAGAGCAAATAAAGCGGCGGCCATCGCTTTACTGATAAAGGTTCATGTTTACCAACAAAATTGGGATCTTGCTAAAGCGCAATTGGATCGTTTCTTTAAGGAAGCAGGCTCTTCTTTTAGCTTGGTAAGTGATTTTAGCTCCTTATGGAAGATTGCATCAGAAAACAATACGGAAGTACTATTTTCATTGAACTACATTGACGGCTCGAATGGCCATAATTTATCCACGGCATTTCTGCCGAATTCAGGCGTTATTGGCATTGCCTCGCGCGGAAATGAAATTGCATTGCCTTCCTGGAGCCTACACAAGAATTATGTGGAGGGCGATAGGCGCAAAAGCCCAACCATTACGGAATGGTGGATTCCGCCAAACACACCTAATGTACCTCCTATTTGGTATCCCTATGTCAATAAATACGCCGTGCCACATACCCAAGGGCAATCAGGACTCGATTTACCGATTTTGCGTTATGCCGATATTCTACTCCTGCAGGCCGAAGTGCTATATCATCTTGGGCAACAACAAGAAGCATTGAATGCACTTAATAAAATACGAGAACGGGCCTTTGGAAATAGCGATCACAACTACACAACTGCATCAATTACAAATGAGCAAGACTTTTTCCATGTGTTATTTCTGGAACGGCAGCTCGAATTTGCGTACGAAAATGAGCGATGGTTTGACCTGGTTCGATCTGGAAAATTTGAAGAAGTTATGAAACAAGAAGAGCGATTATTTAATCACGCAAACCAAACACCCGTAAAAGTTACACTTAAGCCACAAGCCTATATGAAGCGTTTTCCCATTCCTCAACGTCAGATTGATCAATCGGCAGCAGGTATTTTGGTACAAAACGAAGGATATTAATTATAGACATAATAAAATGCCAAATCAAGAAATAATCTCCAATTCTACATCTTACCACAAGCCACGTACCCAATATTTCAAGCATTGGTTTGCCTCTTTAGGTCCCGGAGTTATTACAGCAGCGCTTGTATTCGGTCCGAGCAAAATGACAATTACCTCTAAACTAGGTGCAGATTATGGTTTCTCTTTATTATGGATTGTGGTTTTAGCCATTTTTTTTATGGCGATCTTCACTCATATGGGTGCGCGGATCGGCATCGCTGCACAGGAATCGCTATTGGGTGTGATCCGTAAAAAATGGGGTAAAATTTCCGCTATAATTATCGGTTTAGGGCTATTTTTAGTAGCGACGTCCTTCCAAGCCGGAAATGCCATCGGCGTAGGGATTTCCATTGCTGAAATCAATAATAGTTCTATTCCTATATGGATTATACTTTTTAACATCATTGGAATCGTGCTGTTATTTTTTCGCGGTTTTTATAAAATATTGGAAAGGTTGATGATTCTATTGATTGCGTTAATGCTCTTTTCGTTTATCGTCACTTTGTTCTTTGTTAAGCCTTCTGTTGAGGACATTATTACGGGATTCGTTCCTTCCCTCCCCGCGGGATCAATCGGTCTCGTTATCGCATTTTTTGCTTCGTGCTTCTCTATTGTTGGTGCATTTTACCAATCTTATTTAGTGCAGGAACGTAAAAAAAACACATTGGCTACGGACGGCCATCGAAATGGAAGTATGACAGGCATTATTATGCTGGGACTAATGAGCGCTATGGTCATGATCTGTGCAGCGGCCGTTTTGCATGCGGAAAAATTACCCGTGAATAATGCTTCGGACATGGCGCGGGCACTTGAGCCGTTATTTGGAAGATACGCATCCAGCTTATTTTTGATGGGACTTTTTGGCGCTTCCTTCTCCTCCTTAATTGGAAACGCGACGCTTGGTGGCACTCTGATAGCAGACGCATTTGGCTTTGATTATCAGTTGGATGCCAAAGCAGTACGTTTTTTTATCGCCTTGGTTATGCTTTTTGGAAGTGCCATTGCCATTGTTTTTGGGAAGCTTCCTTTGGAGCTTATTGTATTTGCTCAAAGTGTAACCATATTCCTCGTGCCCTTCATTGGCATCGCTATGTTTGTTATATCGAATGATACCCACATTATGGGGACGCTTGTCAATACAAAACCTACCAATTTTTTCGCCTCTATAGGTTTGATTGTCTTAATTATGCTGGCTATCAGCAATGCCAATGAATTATTCTTAAAATAAAATGATGATGCAGAATTTAGAATTATTAGAACAAAAGCTATACGAGCCTTCAGCTTCCTTAATCGCAGATATGTCTCAAATAGATGGTGACATTATGATCTTGGGTGCTGGTGGAAAAATGGGACCAAGTATGGCAAAAGCGGCGCATGTAGCCTCCAAACTTGCCGGTAAAGACCGACGAGTGATTGCAGTATCCCGATTTTCAGATGGGGAAAGCAGGGATTTGCTTCAAGCAAGCGGCGTCGAAACCATTACGGCGGACCTCTTAAACGAAGATCACTTACAGTCACTTCCGGACGTTGAGCATATTATTTACCTCGTAGGACAGAAATTCGGAACGACGGGCAAAGAACCGTTTACCTGGATCATGAACACCTATTTACCAGGTAGAATAGCCGAGCGCTTCAAAAATTCGCGTATGGTTATATTCTCTACCGGAAATGTCTACCCCTTATCATTGGTAACTGCAGGAGGATGCTCAGAAGAGCAAAGTCCGGAACCTATTGGGGAATATGGACAATCGTGCCTCGGACGGGAGCGGATCTTCCAATTCTTTGCTGAGAAATATCAAATTCCCACCTTGATTTATCGCCTCAATTATGCTATTGATTTACGATACGGTGTTCTACTGGAAATTGCCAAAGCAGTGATGGAAGACAAACCTATTGATCTTCGTATGGGGAATGTAAATGTCATCTGGCAAGGAGATGCCAATGAGATTGCGTTGAGATCTTTGCTCCACTGTACCGTACCCGCTAAAATTTTAAACGTCACGGGGCCGGAAACTGTTTCTATTCAATGGTTAGCGAACCAATTCGGTAATTTATTAAACAAAACTCCCCGTTTTATTAACGAAACTCAGCCAACTGCCCTTCTTAGCAATGCATCAGCGGCCCATCAGTTATTCGGTTATCCGAAAGTAACCTTAAGGCAAATGATCGAGATCACCGCTAATTGGTTAAATCATGGCGGAAAAACCATCGAAAAGCCGACGCATTTTCAAGAAAGACAAGGCCGATTTTAAGACCAAACAACATTATCACATGAGCTTTCAATATTTATCAGCTGAGAAGAAATCGCTTTTACAAACGGGTACCGTTATTCCTGCGCATCCACTAGCGCTGAACGCCGATAGGACTCTAAATGAATTCTATCAACGTCAATTGACGCGCTATTATATAGCATCCGGCGCAGGTGGAATAGCCATAGGCGTCCATAGCACGCAATTTGCAATACGATCACCCCATGTCAATTTATATGAAAAAGTGCTAGCTATTGCTGCGGACGAAATTGAGCGTAATCGTCCCCCTTATCCTTTTTTAAAAATTGCCGGGATCTGTGGCCGCACCGAACAGGCCATTAAAGAAGCGCAGTTAGCCAATAAATATGGTTACGATTTAGGCTTATTGAGTCTTGGCGGACTAAACGAATGGAGTGAAGATCAAATCCTGTTGCATGCAAAAGAGGTGGCGGAAATAATTCCTATTATCGGCTTTTATTTGCAACCAAGCGTGGGTGGCCGCATATTTAGCTATGATTTTTGGGCAAAATTTGCCGAAATAAAGCATCTCGAGGCCATTAAGGTTGCCCCATTCAATCGTTATCAAACCCTGGATGTCGTGCGCGCGCTATGTCATTCAAGCCGTAAAGATGACATTGCGTTATACACGGGTAACGACGATAATATTGTCGCCGATTTATTAACCACCTACGCTTTTCCCATCAATGGCAAGCTAGTTACCAAAGAATTTGTTGGCGGATTGCTGGGACACTGGGCCGTTTTTACAAGCAAAGCGGTGGCTCTACTGGAAGAAATAAAAACGTGTAAACGAACCAACTTTACCGGTGTTCAGGCATTACTTACCAAAGGTGTGCAAGTAACAGACATGAATGCGGTAATATTCGATTCAGCCCATCAATTTAAAGGTTGTATCCCGGGAATACACGAAGTACTACGAAGACAGGGCCTTTTACCCGGTCGTTGGTGCTTGGATCCTGAAGAAGACCTTTCAGCCGGACAAATGGAAGAAATTGATCGCATTTTTAATGCCTATCCGGATTTAGTGGATCACACATTTCTCCAAGATTTCTTAATTAAAGATTTGTCAAATGGAAAAAGATAGAACGATACAAATTATTGAAACCGATAGTGCTTTTGAAATTGAGAAGCTGATTCGTCCCTTTGGCTTTAAGGGGGCTTACCTCACCGAATTATGGCAAATTGTCACCAAACTAAGAGCTTCTTCCAGTTTAGAAAGTATCGGCCTGTCTAATCAAAGTATTTTATATGGAGACGCCGATTTATTTGTTAAGTATGGCGAAACAAAAGGTAATGCTTTGATGTATGCATTGACTAATAGCACTTTAAATCTGATTAAGGAAACGCCTTTTACTCATCCCATTTCTTTACAGGAGAAAATATTCCCTGATTTGATTTCAAATGGAAAATCCATCACGAACAAAGCCGATCTGCATATTAATTTTATACTAAACTCTTATGTGGGCATTGACCATGCAGCTTGGCTATTATTTGCTGCCGAACATGGTCTAGAAACTTTCGATGCGCTTATTCCGGCACCGTATCAGTCGGCACTATCCAGTAAAAGTGATCGGCTGGCAGTCATGTTCCAAATTCCTTATGGTATGCCCTTGGAACAGATTAAAGAAGCCGCCCAATCGGGTTATTTTGTTTTCAAAATCAAAACCGGTTATCCAGGCGATCAACAAACGATGTTACAACATGATCAAGAACGGTTAACACAAATTCATCAGGCACTTCAAGCTTATCGAACTCCCCATACCAAGGACGGTAAAGTACTTTATACCATGGATGCCAATGGACGATACGAAAAAAAAGAAACGTTTTTAAAGTATTTGCAACATGCTGAATCTATTGGCGCTGCCAAGCAAATATTATTGTACGAAGAACCGCTTATGGAATCAAATGAAGAAGACATTTCCGATGTGCCCATACGGATTGGTGCTGACGAAAGCGTTCATGATGAACAGGGGGCAATTGTTGCTATACAGAAAGGATATCGGGCTATTATACTAAAAGGAATTGCAAAAACGCTTAGCATGTCGATAAAAATCGCAAAAGCTGCTTGGGAAAAAGGAATCCCCTGTGCTTGTTCTGATTTAACGGTTAATCCTATTCTGGTAGACTGGCATAAAAATCTAGCGTGTAGGGTGCTTCCTTTCCCTGATATCGGCATGGGGCTGATCGAGACCAATGGTGATGTGAATTATATTAATTGGGAAAAGATGTGCACTTATCATCCTAAGAATAACGCGAACTGGACGAAAATCAAGCAGGGCGTGTTTTATTTAAATGAAGATTTCTATGCAACAAGTGGTGGTATTTTTGAAAGCGCTGAACATTATAGTTCTCTGCTTTAAACGCACGCTTTATGTATACATCTCATTAAACGTTCAAATAACAACTTGACATATGGAAAAGCAAACATCCAGAAGATCTTTCCTAAAAGACACAGCTACCTTAGCAACCGTAGCCGGGTTGATGAATCTATCAATCCCCTCGCTGGCTAATACCAAAAAAGTAAAAATGGGCTTTATTGGCGTTGGAAATAGAGGGACACAATTACTGCGTAGCTTTATGAAGCAAGCAAATTGTGAAGTTGTAGCCCTGTGCGATATTTATGAACCCTACTTAACCCGAGATGATAGTCGAGTTAATCAGCGATTTAAAGAAGAGAATGGGGCAAGAATACCGCAAATGGGCGAACAATTCCCTATGCAGGTGAAACGCTATAAAAATTATAAGGATCTATTGGCAGACAAAAATGTGGATGCTGTATGTATTGCTACACCGGATCATTGGCATGCCCTGCAAACCATCGACGCGATCAAAGCAGGAAAAGATGTTTATATTGAAAAGCCCTTAGGTATGACGGTTTATGAAGGACAGAAAATGCTGGAGGCCCAAAGGCAGAGCGATCGTATTGTCAGTGTTGGTCTGCATCGGAGAGCCTCTATCGTACATCAAAAAGCGGCTGAGATTGTGCAATCGGGTCGCTTGGGAAAAATTACCTTAACACGTTCCTACACCTTTAATAATTTATTCCCCCGAGGCATCGGGAAGCAAAAACCGGAAATCCCACCATCCGATTTTGACTGGGATTTATGGCTTGGTCCCCGGGCCTATCGGCCCTACCAATATAATATTGCACCCTATAAATTTAGGTGGTGGAGCGACTATTCGAGTCAAATGGCCAATTGGGGTGTGCATTATGCAGACTTGATGCGTTGGATGTTAGGGGAAACCGCCCCCATCGCCGTCTCAGCCATGGGAGGTAATTTTGTTGTTGATGACGACCGTACCATTCCGGATACCATGCAAATCTGCTTTGAGTTATCAAAAGGCACATTAGCTGTCTTAGGTATTTACGAAGGATCAAGTGGCAAACCTTTTCCTTATGGCGAACTGGAATTCAGAGGTACGAATGGAACGATGTACGTTAGTGATCGGGGTTATCGAATTTACCATACTACCGAAGGACAATTTCAGAAATGGGATCATTACCTAGAAGATGAGTCATTTGACTTAACACAAGCAAATCTTCCGAAAGGGTATTCATTAGATATTACCGAAAACATGGTAAGCGATTTTCTACATAGTGTACAAACAAGAAAGGAGCCTTGTTGTCCACTACAGGAAGGGCATTACTCTACGGTATTTGCACATTTGGCTAATATCGCATTGGAAAAGAAGCAACAATTAACCTGGGATCCGCAAAAGGAAGTCTTCACGAATCACGAAGAAGCGAATAAATACCTGCACTACGCTTATAGGAAACCCTATCATCTTTAAGTTTATACTCATCAACCATCGCGATCATGAAAAAAGAAATTACAGCTTCCCGACGTTCATTCCTAAAGAAAGCATCACTTAGTTTACTTACGACACTGCCGATAGCCGATGCCTTATGCAAAGCTAACCAATTAATCGATAATTCCTCCAGCATTCAGCTTCAAAGAGATGATATCATACTTTTTCAGGGAGATTCGATTACCGATGCCGGAAGAAAAAGAAATGATCATTCGATGAATAATCCCCTGGCACTCGGTTCGGGATATGCATTCTTGGTTACTTCTCAACTTCAATTTGATCATCCTGATAAACCAATGGTCTTTTACAACCGCGGTATAAGTGGCAATAAGGTGTATCAGTTAGCTGAAAGGTGGGAAGAAGACTGCCTAAAATTAAAACCAAACGTATTAAGCATATTGGTTGGTGTTAATGATTTCTGGCATACAAAAACCAAAGGCTACCAAGGAACCACTCGCGACTTCCGCCAATCCTATGAGCAACTTTTGAAAGCAACTAAAGCCCGCTTACCGCAAGTCAAGTTAATTATCGGCGAGCCATGGTATCAGCCTGGCTTCAAAGGAAGTCCGTATGAGGCACTGCATCCTGAGTTTGCCAGCTACCAATCAATTGTCAAAGAATTAGCACAACAATTTAAGGCTGCTTTTATACCCTATCAAGCGATATTTAATGAGGCGCGTAAGATTGCTCCTGATAATCATTGGTCATGGGATGGTGTTCATCCGACGGTAGCAGGTGCCTGGCTAATTGCGCATTCCTGGCAAAAAGCTATCGAAATTTAAATTATGAACAGATAAGATGAAAAAAAAATGCATTGCGTGGCTACTCATTATTTACGGTATATTTCTTTTTTTTACCTGTAAGCATACAGATAAACAAGAGGAAGAAGCACCTATTTTCCTGCTGGATTCAACCTATGTAAGTGTAAATATTGTAGCGAGTCACTTAGATGTACCGTGGGAAATTACCAGCGGACCCGACGATGAAATTTGGTTTACAGAGCAATCAGGAAAAGTTAACAAGATAGATGCTAAATCAGGTCATATCAAAACACTTCTTACGCTACCGAACCTTTACCGTGAACGGACCGCTGGATTATTGGGAATGGTAACACATCCAAATATGTCCGAAACTCCTTATGTTTTTATTGCCTATTCTGCGCGTAAAAGTGATCAAGTTCATGTTTCAAGGGTGGTTCGCTACACCTATGAAACAGATACATTGGTTCACCCCTTAACGATATTGGAATATCCGGCATGGAAAGGCCATTTTGGGGCCCGAGTAGCTATAGCTCCGGACGGTAAATTGATCATAGCCACGGGCGACGGCGCACAAAATGAGAATGCGCAAAATTTAGCCTCTCCAAATGGGAAGATACTGCGCTTTAATATAGATGGAAGCATTCCTTCAGATAACCCGTTTCCAAACAACGCAGTATGGGCTTGGGGTTTACGAAACCCACAGGGACTTGTTTTTAGTCCCAAGGGGATCTTATATAATTCCGACCATGGTGATGCCACAGACGATGAGGTCAATATTATCCAAAGGGGTGGCAACTATGGCTGGCCTAAAATAGCCGGATACGTCGACAGCCAAGAAGAACGATTATTTGCCCAGGATTCTATATTAGCACCGCCCTTACATGCTTGGACACCGACCATCGCACCCGCAGGTTTAGCTTATTACGCATCAGCTGAAATTCCCGAATGGAAAAATACATTGCTATTGGCAACCCTAAAGGGTAATAGCCTATATGCGCTTCCGTTAAACAAAGAAGGGACGAAGGCCGATACGGTTTATCATTTTTTTGAACGCACCTTCGGTCGCATCCGCGCCGTATACGCGTCCCCTGACGGAACAGTGTATATGGCCACCAGTAATCGTGATTGGAATCCCAATGGATTTGCAGAAGAAAATGATGATCGCATTTTACAAATCAAGAAAGTAGACAAAAGCATATCAACTGCCAACCTTGTATTAAAAGCAAAAATCGCAAGTAATACTAAAGAGATGCGAAGTGAGGGAGAAATACTCTATACGAATTACTGCGCCTCATGCCATAAACCCAATGGTCGTGGTCTTACGGGGACCTACCCTTCGCTTCTGCATAACAAAGTAGTTGAAGGAGAAACAGCCGAATTCATTCGCTTGATATTACACGGAAAAAATGAAATGCCGAGCTTTTCCTTTCTTAATGACAAGGATTTAGCGATTGTATTAAGTTATGTACGAAAGAAGTTTGCGTCTAAAGGAAAGCAAATAAGCAAAGACGATATTAAAAAGGAGAGAGTGAACCATTAACATGGATACACGTATGGATACAGGAGAATACACATTCGATGCCATCGTAATAGGCTCCGGTATAAGCGGAGGCTGGGCAGCCAAGGAACTTTGTGAAAAAGGACTAAAGACATTGGTAATAGAAAGGGGGCGGATGGTTAAACACGTAAAGGATTATCCAACGGCTATGCTGGATCCGTGGCAATTTAAGCACCATAATAACAAGACGCGACAAATGGTTGAAGATAATCCGATTATCAGCAAACATTATGCTTTTGATGAGTCGACCGAACATTTTTACATTCGTGACGACCTCCACCCTTACATTCAAGAAAAGCCATTTGATTGGATTAGAGGTTATCAGGTGGGCGGTAAATCTTTGTTATGGGCAAGGCAAACGCAGCGCTGGAGCGATTACGAATTTGAGGCGCCCAAACGGGATGGTTTTGCAACGGATTGGCCTATTCGGTACGCTGACCTTGCGCCTTGGTACAGTTATGTCGAAAAATTTATTGGCGTTTCGGGCAATAGAGACGGCTTGGAGAACTTGCCTGACAGCGAGGTCCTTCCGCCTTTCGAAATGAATGCAGTGGAACTGCATATTAAGGATAAAATTAAACAAGAATTTCCGGATCGACCCGTAATTATAGGACGATGTGCCCATATTACAAAACCGGAAGACATCCATCTACGACAGGGAAGAGCAACCTGTATGGCCCGATCACTTTGTCAAAGGGGGTGTCCATTCGGTGCCTATTTCAGCTCCAATGCCTCTACCCTTCCCTGGGCTGAGAAAACGGGAAATTTGACCATCCAGCCAAATACCGTTGTCCATTCCATTATTTACGACGAAAAGTTGGGAAGAGCTACCGGCGTAAGAACCGTTGATACGATTACGAAGAAGGAAACGATCTATAATGCCCATATAATATTTGTGAATGGATCTACCTTGAACAGCAATCTTATTTTATTGAATTCCAAATCAAGTAAATTCCCGAAAGGTTTAGGAAATCTTAATAGTCTCATGGGTAGGTATATCGCCTTCCATAACTACCGAGGAAGAATAACGGCGACGATGGAGGGCTTTGAAGACCGTTATTATTATGGTAGAAGGCCAACACAGGTTTTTATGCCCTCTTTTAGAAACGTTTACCAACAGGAAACTGATTTTTTAAGAGGCTATATGATTGCCTTCAATGCCAGTCGATCAAGTTGGAATAAGTCGGCAAATGGGATTGGTCAGCACTTAAAAGATAGCCTCACCGAAGCTGGCCAATGGACGATATCTATGATGATGCAGGGAGAAACGGTGCCGATTTACGACAATCATATTCGATTAAGTACAACAACGAAAGATCAGTGGGGTGTACCATTGTTAATCACTTCCATTGATTATACAGAAAATGATGAAAAGTTGATGCGCGACTTTCTGCGAGAGGGTGCTGCTATGTTAGAAAAAGCTGGCTGTAAAAATATAAAGACAGCAGACCAAAAAGAGGTTGGTAATCGCAATCCGGGACTTGAAGTGCATGAAATGGGAGGTGTACGCATGGGGAACGACCCGGACACATCCTTGTTAAATAAATGGAATCAATTACATCATTGCAAAAACGTATTCGTTACGGACGGTGCCTGTATGACTTCCACAGGCAATCAAAATCCATCATTGACTTATATGGCGCTTACCGCACGTGCCGCTAATTATGCTGTTGAAGAATGGCAAAAAGGCAATCTTTGATCGCCTTTTTGTTAAACAAGATAGATTAGGTTCTTTCGTAAAGAACCACGCCGTTAACAAGGGTATAATGAATATTAAAATCGGCATCAAAAATTACCAGGTCTGCATCTTTCCCTACGCTGATCGACCCCTTTCGATCCAACACATTCATAATGCGTGCAGGTGTATAGCTTAACATTTTTACCGCTTCCACTAAAGGTACCTCCGCTACGTTCACCATGGTTCGGAGTAAACGATCAGCAGTTGCGACGCTACCTGCGAATGAACTTCTATCCGGCAACTTAGCCACATCATCTTCAACAATAACCGCTAAACCATTTTCTTTACTACCTAAAATACTAGGGCCGGGAGGCATAGCAGCTCCACGCATTGCATCCGTGATCAAAGCAATCCTGTCGGGACCCTTAATCTTGTAAACTAATTTCAACAAAGGTGCGGGAAGATGTACACCGTCGGCGATGATCTCGACATCCATTTCATCAATCAGAAAGGCAGCTTCTATTACACCTGCATAGCGAAAGGCATTCTTCCGTGTCACACTTGACATTGCAGAGTATAGATGGGTCGCCAAGGTGTATCCATTTTCAAAGGCTTCCACTACCTCTTCATAAATCGCATCTGTATGGGCAACCGATGGAATAATATTATGTTGCCGAAGATAACGGCCGAATTCGATGGCTCCTTTTCTTTCAGGTGCGGCACTCCAGCGGACGATCGCATTAGATGATTGCACAATTTCGCGATACTCATCGGGATCAGGATCTCGAATGTACCGCGGATCTTGGGCTCCCCGCTGATTCATCGAAAAATAAGGGCCTTCAATATGTAAACCTAAAAATGCCGCACCACGTTTATTTTTGAGATGTGCTTCTTCATAAACCTTCAATGTATTCAGGAGATTTGCCTTATCACTTGTCAAGCTTGTCGCAACCATCGCCGTCGTACCAAATTTCACGTGCGTTTCTGCTACTTTGAGAAAGGCTTCTACTTCACCGTCCATAAAATCTGCACCACCACCACCATGAATATGCAAGTCGATAAACCCTGGCGAAAGATATTTGCCTTTTGCATCTATATGAATCGCATTCGGTATTTCTATATCTTCCTCCAATATATCCGCAATTTTCCCATTTTTAATAAGCACAATCGCTTGGTCTATCACTCGTTGCGGGCTAATCAATTTTGCACTATAAATTTTTATTGTTTTTTCTGTCATATAAAATTATGCCGATACACCGGCCTTTAAGTTAAAACCACTTTCTAATTTTATGTCCATATGCTGCGTAATAAATAAGATATAAATAACAAGGAAATAAGACCCAATAAGCCATTCGAAGATTAAAAGCATCGGCAAAATAACCGTAAGCTAAGGGCAAAATAGCGTTACCACAGAGGCCCATAATCAATAAAGAACCGCCTAATTTAGTGAATCGCCCTAATCCATCGAGTGCCAATGGCCATATCCCGGCCCATATCAAGGAATTGCCGAAGCCTAATAGCACGACAAACCATATCGATATGTCGGTATGATGGCCTAATATAGACACATTTCCCCGAGCAAAAATTATTAAGAGTGTTAAGGCAGCTCCAAGAAGGGTGCAAATGCGTAATGCATTCACCTGGCTGATCCACCGGGGAATACAGATAATGCCTAAGCAATAACCACAGATGGTGACAAATAAGGTATAAGATGGGAAAACTTTCGCCTCCAACAAGGGAATATCCATAGAGCCTGCATAATTAATGATCGTATCTATTGCAATTACCTGCGTGCCGACATGGATAAATATAGCCACAGCGCCCAAAATTAGATGCGGAAATTGAAAAATGCTATGTTTATCACTATTCGCCGCTGCTACCTGCTCATCCTCTTCTTCCGTATTGATTTCAGGAAGTGGCGAGTACCGCACGCCCAAACCAATTAAAACAAGCGTTATTCCAAGAACCGTGTACGGGGCAATAACCCTTCGTATCAGCTCATCCAGCTCTTGCGCTCGTTCGGCAACTCCCATATGTGTTAACTGTTCAAATAAGGCCTGATCTGTTGGTTTCAAAATAACGGCAGCAAATAAAATCGGCGCTAATATTCCGGCGCCTTTGTTACAAATCCCCATGATACTGATGCGTTGAGCGGCCCGTTCTTTTGGCCCCAAGATCGTGATGTAAGGATTCGCTGCCGTTTGCAAAATGGCCAGGCCGATACCGATCGTAAATAAGCCTAACAAGAAGATGCCATAGGTTCTACTGAGGGCTGCAGGCACAAATATCAGCGCTCCCAAAGCCATCGCAAAAAAGCCGACCATCATGCCTTTTTTGAAACCCAGGGCTTTCAATAAATAGGAAGCGGGTACCGACATGACAAAATAGGCGATGTAAAACGCGAAGGCTACTAAATATGATTGAAAATGCGTAAGCTCGCAGGCAATCTTAAAATAAGGAATAAGGATCGCATTTACCCAGGAAACGAAACCAAATATAAAAAACATTAAACCAATAATCAGAATGGAAATCGTGGTATCTTTCTTGGTCAACGTACTTACAGTTACTGTTTTCATTGTTTGTCTTTATAATCTTTCTGCAATAGGCAATATATCTGCCGGTCCTTAAATATTTAATCCAGCGTAGGCTCCCAGCCTGCTTCATAGCTTCGTTTCCAGAATTGAAGCGCTTCTTCATTCGCTAAAATATGCCCATTGGTAGGGTCCGTTTTTAACAGGCCACCTGCACGCTGCGCGATATTTCCCAGTTGCACCAGCAGGGTACTTTTGTGTCCACTTACTATATCTGCATTTAAATCCGTTCCCTTCTTTATTGCATCAAAAAAATTCTGAATGTGCAGTGCATCGAGAGCCTGCGAAGGATTTGTAAGATTTCTCGTATCGATTTCCTTGCTGTTTTTTACTTCCTTTACTAACTTATTCTGAAGATCATAAACGGCATAACCATTATCACCATTGATTTGTAAAGCACCATTTTCACCATAAAAAATGACACCCACGCTTGCTCCTTCTATGGTGCGTCCATTACAGCTCCTTCCCTCCCATGTAATGGTACCTTGTTCGCCAAATTCCAAGGCTATCACTTGCGTGTCAGGCGTTTCCCAATCGTCTTGATAACGATATCTTCCTCCAGCGGAAGTCACTTTGGTTGGATAATCAACTTTCAGTCCCCAACGCGCCAAATCAACCATATGCGTACCATTATTTAGTGCTTCTCCGGTACCCCAGTGCCAAAACCAATGCCAATTATAGTGCAATATATTGTCCTTATATTCTTTCCGAGGTGCCGGGCCCTGCCAAAGATCAAAATTCAGCCATTCGGGTACGGCAACTTTCTTACCGATACCAATCGAGGGTCGATTATTGGTATACCAAGTTTTTGCAAAATAAGGTTTTCCGATAATGCCGTTATGTAAGTCTGAAATTCCCGCAGCTACATTTGGCCACGATCGGCGTTGATTCCCCATCTGAACCACATTTTTATACTTTTCCGCAACTTTCACCAATAATTCACCCTCGTATGGATTATGGCTACATGGCTTTTCCAAATACACATGTTTTCCTGCTTTAGAAGCTAAAATAGCAGCAGGCGCATGCCAATGATCGGGTGTTGCAATGACCATCGCATCTACCTCTTTCCGATCTAAAACCTTTCGGAAATCTCCTTGACTTTTCGGCTCTCGGGATTGGTTTTTAGCTACTTGACTGATACACTTAGCCGCTGCCCTTCGATCAACATCGCAGATGTAAACTACTTCACAATTTGGTTGACTAGAAAAATTGTTTGCTAATGCCAGCCCTCTTGCATTTACCCCCATCATCGCGACATGGACCTTCTCATTTGCACCTACGATATTCGCATAACTCTTCGCAGAAAAGCCTGGCAAGATGCCGCCAAAGGTAATAGCCGAGGTTCCGATTGCGGCCGACTTCAGGAAAGATCGGCGGGATTTGTTGAATTGATTCATCATAATTTCGCTCTCCGTTATTGATTAACTCAAAATGTATAATTTGGGTTTTGTTCTAATGCTTTATTGCGATCCCATGCTTCTCTTGGAATCGGGAATACAATGGGTCGGGTATGTAACCAAGGTTTCTGATCAACATTTAAGTCGTTAATATTCGGTCTTTCCTTCCTTATAAAGTCGATGAAACGACCTCTTCGATTGAGATCTGAAAATCCACCCGTCGGTTCCCATATAAATTCCACCCGTCTTTCTTTAAAGATTGCATCTAGGGTTTCTTCCTTTCCTAGACCAGCCGAAAGCTGGTCCAACCCGGCTCGTTCGCGGACTTTATTAATTTGTACTATGGCATCCGACGTTCTTCCAATTTCGTTGAGAGCCTCGGCATAATTCAATAAAGCTTCCGAAAAACGCATGATCGGTGCGTTAATCCCCGAATTGTTGATAGTAGGTTTTTCCCAATACTTCGTTACAATATATCCCGTTTTCGACCAACCTGTCGGCACTTCATTTGGCATCACAAAAGCAGGCATATTTTGATGAGGTTCTCCCGGACCGATAATTACGTCCCAATACCGTTTATCTTTTATCTTGCCTTGATCATCCTTTTCAAATGTATTTACCCAGTGTTGCTGTGGTACAAAATTGCTCCAGGCAGCTCCTCCGGTAAATTCAGAAGGCGCACCGCGGGGTGCTGTTCTCTTCACTAAATTGTTCCCTTCACTATCTTGCGAAGGTCTGAACTGCGTAGAAAATAGGATCTCTTCATTATTTTCGTTTTCCTCGCTGAATACATCTCTAAACTTGGGTACCAAGCCGTGAACACCTAACTGTATCAGCTCTTCCCCATAGCCAACCACATCTTCATACTTTTCTTGCCACAAAGCGGCTTTAATAAGCAAAGCCAGGGCCGATCCTGTTGTTGCTTTTCCAACATTATTACCTGTCCAGGTCTTCGGCAAAGCGGTCTTTGCCGCCAAAAGATCCGATTCAATTAATGCCCAAACCTCTTCGGCACTTGCACGAGATACTTCCAAATTAGAAGAAGCATCTAGGATTTCAGTAATTAGCGGTACACCTCCCCAATAAGTAACCAGCCGATAATAAAATAAAGCTCGTAAAAACTTTGCTTGCCCCAAGATAAGTTGTTTGGACTCTTCAGCGATATTTTCCATAGCGCTAACCTTATTAATTACTATATTTGCTCTACTTACACCAAGGTAAGCTCCCATATACATATCTCTTAGAATTGTATTGGTTGCGGGAAAAGCCAAGGTGTGTAGTTCGATTCGGTTAGCACTTCCATCCATCTCGTACATATCACCTGCAATTGCCCATTCAACATCCGCTGCATCTCTTACATTGCTAAAGGTTTCCTCTCGCTGTAACATACCATATGCGCCATTTAAACCGGCCTGTGCATCCGATTCGTTAAGGTAAAAGTTTTCCTCTGTTAATGTATCTTTTGGTGATAGGGATAGAAATTTATCGCCACAAGACATCAAAATGAAAAAGGTTAAAAAACCGAGTATATAGGTTGTTTTCATTTTTTTATTTTTAGTATGTAACTCCATGTCATTCATTAAAGTCCGACTCTTAGTCCTAACATATACGTTCTTGGTATAGGATATACCCCGTCGTCAACACCCGAAGCCAATGGACTCGTACTACCGATTTCCGGGTCGAAGCCGGAATATTGTGTAAAGGTTAGTAGGTTTTGAGCGCTCACATAAACGCGAATCCGTTTGATCAAACCCTCATCGGCGAATAAACCGCTAGGCAAGCTGTAACCCAAGGTCACATTGCGTAGGCGAAGAAAATCTCCTTTTTCAATGTAAAAAGAAGAAACATTGGCATAATTTCCGTTGGCATCGGTATAAGTCAATCTTGGAACCGTATTACCGCCATTCTCGGGTGTCCATCGATTTAGAACCTCCGCCGATGCATTAATGACACCACTCCCTCCAAAGTATTTAATCGGGTAGGTCGAAAATTTGTTTACATGAAAAATCTCATTCCCTGCAACTCCCTGTAACAAAATATTCAAATCGAATCCTTTATAAGAAAAATCCATATTTGCACCATATGTTAACGACGGCCAAGGACTTCCAAGCTTGACACGATCCGCATCAGACAATACACCATCCCCATTTACATCTCTAAATCTAAAATCGCCTGCCTGTGCATTCGGCTGCAGTGCTTTATTCACTTCCTCATCCTGTTGATAGATTCCATCTACTATATATCCTCTAAAATATCCGATAGGCTCGCCAACTTCGGTGTATGATGAGCTCATACTCGTAAAACCGACTGTTGGTCCAGTGATAGGACGACCCGTCCCCAATGATAATACTTCATTTTTCAGTGTTGCCAAATTGAAGCTCACATCGTATTTAAATTCGCCGCTGTTACCATTATATCCCAGTAGTAATTCCAATCCCTTATTCCTAACCTTTCCACCATTTACGGATGGTGCGCTCTCAAAACCTGCCTCCATCGACACCGGTAAACTTACCAACATATCCTTCGTATCTTTAATATAATACTCTGCGGTCAGATACGCGTGATCATTTAAAAAGGAGGCATCAAGTCCGATATTAATCTGCTCACTCGTTTCCCATTTTAGGTTTTGATTTCCCGGGCGGATCATACTTGCGCCAATCGCTAAGCCTTGATCCGGACCTAGCACATAATTATCGCCCACTCTTCCCAATCCGATTGTACTCGCATAGCTAAAGGCGCCAATAGCGTCGTTTCCTAACTGTCCCCAACTGGCCCTTAATTTCAATGAGTTGATCGCTTTGATCTGCTTAAAGAACGTTTCTTCCGAAATATTCCATCCTGCCGAGAAAGAAGGAAAGTTTCCCCATTTATGATTCGGACCAAAATTAGAAGAGCCATCCCGGCGAATACTTGCCGAGAAGAGATATTTATTTCGGTAAGTATAATTAATGCGGCCCAGGTAAGAGGCCAAGGAATATACGGATCCCGTGCCATTGGCTCTGCGTTCTAATTCGGCACTACCATTGATAATCTGAAGATTCTCGTTCTGGAAATCTCTAGCCGTTACACCGATCCAATCGTTCGTGTTTTTTTGTGCCGTTTGACCAATAACCGCTGAAATATTATGCTCATTAAAGGCCTTATTAAATGACAAGGTATTTTCTATCAACCAATTCAATCCCTGCGTATACGTCTCTCCCAAAATAGCTTGTAAGTTGCGATAATGACCTCTTTCAACTTTAGGTTCCCAAGTGGTGCTTCTATTATTATTGGCGTCAATGCCAATGCTCGTCCGCCATTTCAGGCCATTGACGATTTCATATTCTCCATAGGCATTTCCATACATCCGCATATTTTTCAGAAAGTTTTCCATCGACTCTGCGCGGAGAATGGGGTTGTCACCTTGGGTAGAATAATAGGCTGAAGAACCGTTAACGACGTCTCTTAAACCCAGTGTGGGGTAAAATTGTTGTGCAAGGTTAAAGATACCCAGCCGAAAATCTTCATTGCGCTGCCCTTTACTATGGGTATAAGCAAAAGCCAAGGTTCCTCCAAATTTTAGTTTATTGCTCACATTGACATCCACATTGGCTCTACCCGTATATCGCTTACTCCATGTTTCGATTAAAGTCCCTTGTTGATCCCGATAGCCTAAAGAAAGAGCCGCCTGCACTTTTTGAGATCCGCCACTTACATTCACATCGTAGTTCTGTAAAGGAGCAGTGCGGAACACCTCTTCAATCCAATCGGTTCCCTTACCGAACGAAGCAGGATTAGCCCATTCGGGATTAGGGGTCATATTCGAGTTACTATATAATTCGTTAGCCAAGGTGGCAAATTCTTCCGCATTTAAAAACCGTGGCTTCTTCCACAGTTGCTGCAAACCACCATATGCATTTAGTTCAGCTGTCGTTACCCCTTCCTTTCCTCTTTTGGTCGTAATTAATATTACTCCATTTGCCGCTCTAGCGCCATATATAGAAGCAGCCGCCGCGTCTTTTAAAATCTCAATCGATTCGATATCGTTTGGATTTACGATTGACATTCCATCAACTCGATCGGTACTTCCACCGACGGTCATACCGCCACCGCCAACTGGGAATCCATCAATTACGTATAAAGGTTCATTCCCACCAGTCGTACCAACACCACGAATGCGGACGGAAGTTGCACCACCCGGGGCACCCGTTGTTTGACTAATCGTAACCCCGGGGACTTTGCCTTGGATAGCGCCTGTAAAAGAAGCAGATGCCACTTTCTGCAATTCAGTAGCCTTAACAGAAGATACGGAACCGGTAAGTTCTTTCCGCGATTGCGTACCATAACCAATCACTACGATCTCCTCTAAGCTGGTAAAGTCCTCTTCCAAACGAACTTGTAAAGATCGCCGTCCCAGCAAACTAACTTCTTGTGGCTTATATCCTACAAAAGTAAATAGGAGTGTCTCCTTCCCTGTCAAACGCCTGAGTTGGAATTTGCCGTCTAAATCGGTTGAAGTACCTGCCACCCCACCTTTAACCTTGACACTGACCCCGGGTAGCGGAGATCCATCGGAAGCGGTTACGTTACCGACTACATCAATAAAATCTTGCCTATTCAACCTGTTGGTTTGCTGAGTACGTGCCATTACTTCTTCTCCAAGAAGTAACATCCATACTACGCTAAGAAAGAGAGCGTAATTTTTTCTTCTCATAAGTTTTAAGGTTAAGTTTCTGAGTTTGTGGTTTACATATAAGATTTTATTTATTTCAAGAAATATTCAAAGAACAAGTAAGCAATTTCATTTGCCTCGTTATTCGGCTCATGTGTAGGCCTATTGTGCATAGCGACACGATTATCATAGCCAAACCTGTGGTTTAGTGCTATGATCCGATTTAATGTGTGCCATCGGTCCGGCGGATCCTCGGCACCTCCTAGCACTAAGAAAGGTCTCGGTACCATAAGTGCATGCAACTCATGCAGATTATATCCATTCTTAATAAGCCAGGGATATAATCCAAAAGCCGGATTTTCCTTACTTATCAAGCCGCGTTTTCGCCATGGTTTTGGATGATAACCCAGGTACCACGGCTCCCAATAATTGATCGATTCACGATCATGCTGAAATAAAATTCCCGGATCTGACCATACGGCGCAAGCAAAACGATCGAACAAGCAAGAAGCGAACATGGCCCATTTACCACCAAAGGAATGTCCCATAATACCTATCTTATCGGATGAAACCTCCGGAAAGTTTGCCAATGCATAATAGGCATTAGCGGCTGCGTAAGCCAACATGGATAAAGGTTGTACCTGCGCATGCTTTATATTCGGATAAAACAGGGAAAATTCTTTTCTTTCTGAAGTGGCTGAAGTTCCAATAGATAACGTTATAAAGCCTCTTTTTGTTAACTGCAGAGCGAAATCACGATTTGGTTTTCCTTTACCTATAGCCGTTTCCGGTTCATAAAATACGGTGATAACTGCCGGCTTCTTTCCCTTGGTTTTTGGCACCAATAAATAGCCGGTTGTTTCCTCCGTTGGCGTCCAGTAAAATTTCACTTCACACTCAAAGTAGCTTTCTTTTTCATTGGTATCGATAATTGACAGTTGTTGCTTCTTGAGTAAGGCCGGCCAATTTCCCATCAGACTATCCCAGCGCTTTTTTATTTCCAGTTGGCGCTTTGAGAAGTCTTGCACGGTGGATACACTATCGCCATTGTAAAAGATGTTGAGTGGTCGAAGTGAATCTTGTTTATCCTTAAACTCTTGTGGTGGGCTAAAATAGGGAGCAATTTTTTTCCATATCTTTTCTTTTTGGCTATTAAACAATGTTGTTTCCTGCGCATTTAACGAAAATGCGAAGCCTAGATATAGTCCCACCAGTATCCATCTCTTATAGTCACGTTTTACCATTGCCTTCATTTTATTGCATAATCTCATGCAGAAAGACGGCGGCCCCTGCCCTGCTTTTACTTAGATCAGCAGCTTCCATAAAGGCCAATATTTCCAGTGTCTCTTCTTCTTGAACAGGGGGCCGTTTTGTTTCAAAGAACTGCACGATTTCTTCCAATAAGGGTTGATAACCTTTGTATGGGCCAATTAACTGGATTCCGGTTGTGCCAAAAGCAGTCCCCCCAAAATCACGTTTTCCCTTTCGGATCCCTCTGAAAGTTCCCAAACGTCCATCGCTCCAAGTACCTACCACGATGTCAGTGTCCGGTGTAGAAGTTCTGGTAACTGATTTACATCCCCTTCCCATCACGGCATAAAGCGTTTCCACGCCATGTATGCCATACCAAAACAGGTCAGGATGTGTGGCTTCCAAGGTAGCAGGGCTATAGGTATCTGCGCCCGTGACATCGCCAATCGACTTCACTTCCGTTATTTCTTTAATATGCTCGGCATAACGCAAAGAAGAAGCGGAAAATACCGGAATTCGCTTTTTCCTCGCGTATTCGAATATTTTCTTTGCATCGCGATAGGAAGCGGCCATGGGTTTATCAATAAAAAGAGTTTTTCCGGCATCGATGACGGGAATAGCTTGCTCGAGATGCAGGCGACCATCATTAGTTTCCAATAATACGTGGTCAACCTTCTTCAATAAATCAGCAATAGAATCTACAATTTCTATTCCTAATGTGCTGATCTCTTGCGTATAACCGGCTATTCTTTTGGCGCTACTTTCAATATCTCTACTACCATAAGGATAGGCAGCAATAATTCGATAGCCCTTTAATGCTGCATCCGGTGTAGCCGCATTTAAGGCTTTGGCAAAGGCAATACTATGCGATGTATCTAAACCAATGATTCCTACCCGTTTTCCATTCACATTTTTGAAACTTGCTTTGCCAGTCAGCGGAAGATTGAGCAGGCTGATTGACAAGCTCGAAATAGCTGCCTTTTTGATAAAGTCTCTTCTTGGAATACTATTCATAATTTATTTTTATACAACGTGTACGTACACGAATACTTTTAATGATAAAATAAGCTGTCTTATAACTTCTATTCTATTCCCAATAAATATACTCAGCTAATGTTTATAATAACGGTTACGTTACCGCAATTTACGAAAAGATATTTCAAATGCAAATTGTTTTTAAAAATTTCAAGGTTATTAATTATGGTAGAAGCGATAATTCTCTTTGGTTACAATATCAATGGGCATAAATTGATCTTCAATTCGCCGTTCGTGCAGATCTGTATAGCGATGGAGTGTCATAATACCTCTATAACCTTGTTCCTCAGGCTTCTGACAGATTAAAAATTGAATGATACCTAATTCGAGGTATTTAATATTTTCTTTTAAGAAATCATATCCGATGAGCACCTTAACAATGCTCTTCCGTTCGAAATAATGGGCAACAGCAGAGACTCTGGAGTTTGTTACAAAAACGCCTTCTATCCCCTTCTGCTCGCTAAAAACTTTATCTAAAGCATCTTCTATGGAAGAAGAATCTGTTTGTTTAATATCCAGCTTTAAGATTTGAAGCTTTTTGTTATTTTTTTCAAAATAAGCGCGGAATCCCTCCTCTTTCCGAAGGAGGTGGTGGTATTGATCGAGTTCCTTTGATACGTTTATCAATAATACTTTGCCCGTTTTGACGGCAAAATCCATCAATTGCGCTGCCTGATAGCCACTACAAAAGAGATGCGGCCCGATATAACAGACACTGTTCTGCCCGGGTACATCCGAATTGATAAAAACATAGGGAATTTTGCGTTCATTGCAGCGTGTGGTTAATTGTATTGCTTCTTCGACAAATGATGGTGCCACTAATAGCCCGTCGACAGCTTCCTCGAGAATTAAATCGACCTGCTTTAGGAACGATTGTTTATCATTAAGGTCAAAAAAAAATTTCAATACCACAATGCCGTATTGTTTTAATGCTTTGGCGGCTCTATCAATACCGGATAGCGGAGCCTCCCAGAAATCCGTTTCTGTAGAACTAGGAATTAACACGGCATATTTTGAAACTTTCTTTGATGCTAATCGACTTGCAATAATATTTGGCTTATAATCGAACTCTTTAATGATATCGTTTATCCGCTTCTTGGTTGCTTCCGATACACCCTTGCGATTGTGCAAAACACGATCAACAGTAGCGATTGAAACATTAGCCAAACGTGCAATCTGCTTGACACCAAATTCTTTATTTTCTAACGATTTGCTCATAGTATCAACGAAAGTATCTTTTTATTAAAATTAAAACAAATTATCTGGCTGTATTTAATAAAGAAATGCCGGCGCCACTTACGTTGTATCGTCTAAAAGCAACCTATCCCATACTAACTTTTATTTAAAGTGTTTCAATCTCCTTCTCTGCCAGTTGCTGATAGATAGCCTCACTGATCGTACTCTTGGGAGCGTCTGTATTATTGAGATTACACCAAAAGAATATTTTGACTGTTGACCATTTTCCATTCAACGGATTAATAATAACGCTCGGTGCTTTCCGCTTAAACACGTGTTCATTATCCAGAATGATGGTTTTGATCATCTCTACAATTTCCTCTTTATTAAATGGTTTGGCAATAGTTACCGTTAGGCTAACGCGAATATTATTATTACTTAGGGTCCAGTTGATGATATTATTAGAAAGTATATCACCGTTTGGTATGATAATTTCGGCGCCATCATCGCTTAACAAAGTGCTTGAACGAATACCTATTTCTTTTACCTTTCCTTTTCGATTTCCTAATTCAACAACGTCGCCAATGCGGATCGTACGATCAAAAATCAAAATAATCCCGGAAACAAAATTGCTTACTATGCTCTGTAAGCCTAAGCCGATACCCACACCTAAAGCACCTAACACTACGGTGATTTTATCGACTGGCAAACCCGATGCTGCAACTGCTAATAAAAAACCGGCAATAAGCAATACCAATCTGGTAATCAGCAACCTGGAGTGTTCTGCGTTGGCATTTTCGATGGTATCATCCCCTGTTTCGCCAAAAAAGTAGGCAACATATTTCTGCAAAAAGTTAGCCGTCCAAATAATTCCAAGAAATAGTAAAACACCGCCAAAGGTAAAAGAGAAGCTCCCTATTTTGCGTGGTGTGCTTAAAAACGAACCAATAACTTCGCTAAAGAATTCCAGAATATCTAAGTGAGCTGTCAGCAATACAAACCAAATGAAAACCGCAAGGTAAGATATAATGGTTGAAAACTCTTTGGCAATCCCCTCCCATTCGAAGTGATCGGCGTAACGTTTACGCATCCTACTGGCTTTAATTTGCAAAAGAAAGGCTTCGGTAATTAGACGTACGACTACAATGAGGGCAACCGTATGTAATAGCGCATATACACCGGTTGTATAAAAAATCTGCATAAGGGTGGTTCTTCCGAACATATTGGCTATAATAGCTAAGCCATTAAATAGCATATACAATGTTCCAGCTATAACCAATATGCGATAATTCCCCGCAATAGGCTTTAATTTACGCAACGCTATCACACCAAAGGCAGTAGACATTAAGTTGATCAATAAAATCATCCATCGTTGTGCCTGAGAAGAAACACCCAATAACCTCACTAAAGACAGCGCAATGAACAAGATGACAAATATGCCCCATGATAGCAAAGTCTCTCGAGGTAATCTTTTTAAAAATACTGTTGTAAGTATAATCAGTAATAAAAATTGGGTAAATTCTAAATACAAGGCCGGTGCCTGTAAATCAAAAATAGGTGCAAGGGCAAATATTAAGGTAAAGGCAGACAATATAGGAATTGGGGTTAATAACCTTAAATTAAGATCTTCCAAAATATCCATTTTCCCATGATTCTTAACGCTTTTGAAGTTATAAAACACCCATACAAAGAATAATAAACCCGTAAAGAGTAGGAGCACCCGGTTACTTCTTGTGTTTTTGAAATAATACGTATTTATTTTCTTTTCACTATCAAACATTTGATTAAACTCCGGATACTTCGCATCCGTTGTACTCGATCGCTTTTCCCACAAATAACGTTTCTCTTTGAGAAAGGCCTTTGGACCAATTGACTTTAGTTGCACATTGGTTTGGTATAAGAGCTCTTGGATTGCCAGTTCGTTGGTGGCTACATGCGCGCGCAGGCCGTTTAGCGTGTTTGTGGCCGCTCGAATGATGCTATCAGTTCCGACCCTTTTTAATCTTAGCGCCTTTATTTGAACACTAAAAGAATCGCGAAGCGCCTTCGTTCTAAAAATCTGTCGAATGACTGTATCTTTTCTAAGCGCCGCTATTTCTTTTTTAATGCCATCTAAATCTTTATCATACGAAAGGATAATGTCATTGTATCCATTTGCATTATCGGTCATCTCATCCAATAGCGTTCTGAACATCTGCAAATTTTGCAGATTGAATGTTCGAACGTTTAAAGACAAACGTTGTTTCAATAAACTGATGGTGGAGTCATCCGCAGCCAGCTTACTTTTTATTTCCGGAATACGACCAAAAGAGGCGGTTACGGTAGGCACCTTGTTTAAGGTTTCATACACACGTTCCAAGCCCTCCAAATAATCGCCGGTAGAAAGCATATTAGTATCTGCTAACAACGACGAGTCGTTTCTGGAACGCTCGGTTCTCAAGCTGCTCTGCGCACTTACCGTAACCGCTAAGAAGATAAATAGTATAAAAAAACAAGCTTTAAAGGCCTCATGGAAACCATTAACAGCTAATTGATTAGCTTTGTTCATATGGGAAATAGACAATCATATTTACTCAAGATAAAGATAGAACTTAAATAAATACAATCAAGCATATCATACTGCCCGCCAAAGACTAAATTTATTCCTTTGGAACAAACAGGACACTATTGGCTGCTATTTTTCCACTGGCTTTTTCATTGCTGATCTCCACGTAGCTGGCTTCGCTGTTTTTTATTGAATAATTACCCAGCCAAACCCACTCGCCGGAAGTCTGTCCTTCAATTTTGATATCCGCTAAATTCAGTGTTTTCGCTGTTTTTTGCTTACCATCAAACACGGTATACAAGAGCTGTGCACTGGAATTTTCGATTTTCGGAAAATAAGTATAAATGTCGTAGTTTCCGGGACTAAGGTCGGAAGACTTAAAGCGAGCCGTACTTCGTTGACTATTATCCGTCGAAATCAAATAGCTCGATCCAAAACCACCTCGCTTTTCCTCTTCCCATTTGCCGGTTAGCTGCACATCTTTCCGCTCCATGCTATTGATCCAGATGTCCGGTTTACGGCCATCACCCTTAGGATTATTCTTCCATAAGGCCTTTATTTCGTGAGCAGAAACGTCCTGTATAGCTTTTTTTCCGTCGATTGCCAAGCAGGCGGCAAAAGCGGCTGACTGACTTAGTACCATAAAAACAGGTTCCATTCGGATGGACCCGTAGGCGATATGGCTAGCAGAAAGGCAAACAGGTACCAGGAGGTTAGATACTTCTGTCTTTTTCGGAACAATTGAGCGATAGGAAATTGGGAAGGGGGGAAAACCACCTACTTCTACATTTCCCTCGTTTTTAACCATACCATTAACCACCAGTCGATCACAGTTATGAGAATCCATCGTGTAAGCCGCATAGCCGATATCATCCTTTACCACCTCCCTCCCCTGGCAGTGATGTTGTGTCATCACTACTTCACCGATCATTCTTCTTGCTTCCCGTATATAAAGTTGCGGACTCCAGTTCCCGTGCTCCGTATACTCGTCTTTCGGATAGCCCCAAGCTAGCATTTCATTCCGAATGAATTCAGGAACCGATGGGTCATGCCCGACAAAATACAGAAGCCCTTTGGTATAATCTTCATGGGCCTGAATGATTTCCTGCCGTCTCGCGTAATCGGCTTCCGGATAATCCCAATTCATCCCGATCATGTCTGTAGAAAAACCGTTCCGATTATTTATATCGGTTTTGTTATTAGGCATTCTACTCCAAATAAATACGTCATTTAAAGACTTCCAAGGATATTTCTCTTTCCACCTTTTCAATAATTCATATCGTTTGGGATCATAATTACGTGGTTTTTCAATGGTTATCCGATTGGCAGGATTGTTAGTTAAACAAATTCGAAAATTATAGGCTTGTACTTTTCTATCACCGGTTCCATTCGCTTTTAATACTTCGTCATTGATTCCCCACAGGAGTCCACTACTTTTATCACCGGGAATTTGATAAGGATCAATCCCATCGGGAAACTGATGGCCGTCCATCAGCTGTACTCCATTAAGCGTTTCGCCATAAACCTGGTTATCTTCTCGACCTACATGATAAGAAACTCCGGATTTTGCCATTAAATCACCTTCGTAGGAACAATCAATAAACACATGGGCGCTTATAGCGCGCTCCTGGCCATCAGTGCCTTTTATTGGTGCTACCAAAATTTGCGCGATATGGGTTCCTTTCTTTTCGACCGCTGATAAAACGTGCTCGTAAACAATGTCAATTGAAGCCTTTCGCATGTAATCCCTAAAAATACTATCAGCTACTTTGGGTTCAAAAATCCACTGCTCGAATTTCCCATAGTGTTGTCCGATCTTGCGATAAAAATCGAGCGCTAAACCTTTTACAACATATTTATTACCGATATCGGTATAACCTAAACCACCGGAACTCATTCCGCCCAGTCGCGTTCCCGGTTCAACGAGCACCACCGATTTCCCGGCTTTAGCTGCTGTGTAGGCTGCGACGACACCGGCAGAAGTGCCGCCGTAAATGCAAATATCATAATCCTTAGCTTGCGCCTGCAATTGAATGCAAGCAATCAGTAATACCAAGAGGTAGTAAGAACTTCTATTTCTTATCATTTTCATATAATTTATTACTATCAATAACCGGGATTTTGGTCACTCGGATTTAGGGCATTATTATTATCCATTTCCACTTTAGGAATTGGCCATAAAAAGTGGCTGTCGCTAATCGCTTTTCCTTTTGCCGATTGGATTACTGCACGAACCTGGTCTCTACCCAAGCGTTTTAAGTCGTTCCATCGCTTGCCTTCTACCATAAATTCATATGCCCTTTCCTGAAAAACAGCATCGCGGAAAGATTGTTGATTTAATCCTGCCCAATCAACCTGCGGATTGGGTGTATTGACGTCTACCCCATACGCACGTCTTTTAACTTTATTCAACGCTTCATAAGCTTCAGCAGAGGGACCTCCCTCCAATTGATTTGCGGCTTCGGCATAAATTAATAGTACATCGGCATAGCGTAGCACGGGCATATCGTTTGCACTAGCGTCAACGGCCACCGAAGCTAAGTCCTTAAACTTTCTAAACTGATAGGGCTCATTGCCAGGCAGCTGGACTAGTGCTCCTGTTGACCGGTGAATATACGAATCATACAGATTAAATTCTTTTCGCAAATCACGATCCGACCAATTGGCAATCAGCGGAAAGGTTTCGCGCGCATAGATGGTGCGGAAACCAAATGGCGCGTAAAGTGTGTTCTCACCATGTATATACACGAGGTATTGGAAACCCAGGCCTCCGGAAGAAGAGTATTTGAAAGAAAAGATGTCTTCAGCACTCGTTACTACATCAGCACCGAAAACTTTTTCAAAGTCGTTGACTGTAGAAACCGGTACCAATTGGTATGTTCCCTCATCCATTACTTCCTTAGCAAGGTTACGTGCCTGTTCCCAATTCGCTAACGTTAAATAGACATAGGCCAACAGCGTTTTTGCCGCCCCTACGGTCGGTCTTCCAGGAATTGTTGCTACAGCAGGCAGATTCGCAATTCCTGTATTTAAATCTGCTATAATGAAGTCGTAGACTTCTTGTTCGGTACTCCGAGGCAGATCTGTTGGGTCATTGGAAGATTGCCTTAACGGTACCCCGCCCCAATTCCTAACTAAATCAAAATAAGCCAAGGCCCGAAGGAATCGCGCTTCTGCCAGTATCTGATTTTTCTTGTTTTCATCCATATTAATAGCCGGCACTCTTTCCAATACAATATTTGCTCTTAAGATGGATTGATAAGCAAATCGCCAAATAGTCTCTGCACGACCGATATTGGCACCGTCCAAACCATTGTACTCACTGACAGGTCCAAAAGAACCTCTTCCGTTCGCGTAATCCGAGCAAGCTTCGGTTAGTAACATATAAAAGCCTCCATAATAGCCCAATTCTCGAAATGGCGCATAAATTGCATTAACGGCAGTTTCAGCATCTTGGGCCGTCTGATAAAAATTTTCTTCTGAAAGTCGATCTATCGGAACTTCTTCCAAAGTTTTACTGCAGGCAGCAAATAAAATGATCGAAAATATATATAAGAGCTTTTTCATTTTTTCCATAATTTTTGTTGGAACCTTAATATTTTGTTATTTAAAAACTTACTTTCAGCCCCATGGTATAGGTTTTTGCCACAGGGTAACTGGTTTGGTCTATACCCAATGTAGTGGGCGAATTAGCTGTTCGGCTACTTACTTCGGGATCATACCAGGAATAGTCGGTGATGGTAATTAAGTTTTGTCCGCTTACATATAATTGTAAAGATTTAATCTTGCTACTTTTCAACGGGACATCATAAGCCAACCGGATATTTTTAAACCGAATAAAGGAACCATCTTCTATAAAGCGGTTTGACTCCCGGAAGCTGGAACCAACGCTGATAGCTGGATATGGTGCATTTGGATTTGGATTTTCAGGTGTCCAGCGATTTAATATATCCGCGATCTGGTTTTCTCCGAAATTGAAAGAATTGGCCTGGTTTGACAGATTAAAGTTGAACAAATCGGCTCCTTGCACTCCCTGAATAAAGATATTCAATGAAAAATTTTTATAGCTTAGGTTGTTATTGAAGCCAAAAATAAAATCGGGATTGGGATCGCCTAGGATTGTTCTATCCTCATTGTTAATTACACCATTGCCATCCAAGTCCTTATATTGTATACGCCCCTGTTCATTCAAGCCATCTTCCAAGAACCCATAAAAAACACCCACCGGATAACCTTCCCGGATAAGATTGGGACTAATACTAAGTGGAATAGATAAACCGGATCCAAATACATCCGCATGATTAGCTAGTTCGATTACCTTATTTCGATTAGCTGAAAAATTAACAGAGGCGTCCCATTTAAAGGTTCCTCGGGATATATCGCCTCCCAACTCGAATTCAAGACCCTTGTTTCGAATACGACCAATGTTTTGCATTTGATTTTGATAACCCGTGGAGGTTGCTTGTGGGACGTTGGCTAACAAGTCTTTTGTGTTTTTTATATAGTAATCAACCGTTAGGCGCAAACGCTCGTCAAATAAGCCCAAATCAAAGCCAATATTACTTTGTGTGGTAGTTTCCCATTTTAAGTCCGGATTCGGCCGGGTATTTCCTGGTGCAAAGCCTGTGTTCAACGCATCTCCAAGAATAATATTAAAACCGGAAAGCACATTCAACGAGCCATAGGGAGAGATTGCGGTATTTCCCGACTGTCCCCAGCTGGCCCGTAGTTTTAAGTTGGAAATACTGTTGACATCGCTAAGAAATTCCTCTTCTTTCAATCGCCATCCAAAAGCCGCTGAAGGAAAATAACCCCATTGACTACCGGCCCCAAAACGAGAGGATCCGTCTGCCCTTATACTCGCAGTTAAAAGATACTTATTTTTATAAACATAATTTGCCCGAAATAAACCGGAAATCAACTTCCATTCGTCAATACCGGATGTTGGGGTAGCAATGACTGTTCCTGATCCAAGGTTATTATTTTGCAATATATCGGAAATAAAGCCACTAGCTCCCGATGAGTTCGTACTTGCCACCTCTGATTGATAAGTAACACCCGCCATTAAATCCAAGGAATGATCGTTAAATGTCTTTGCATAATTCAAAATATTCTCATTTAAGAAGTTTGTCCTTGTGAAATAATTGGTAGAAGCATTACCTGCCGGTGTTGACCTGATTAAGCGGGAAGAGTAATAGTCTCTTTTGGAATTGGCATAATCTACACCAGCAGAAACTTTTAGTGTCAACCCTTCTATAAAGGTATATTGTAGCCCGAGATTGGCTAACACGCCGCTTCCCGTTGTTCTGTCTACGCGTTCTTTGGCTAAAGCTACCGGATTCTCCGCCGCATTAGAGCTAAATGAATAAGGCACCACGTTGGAATAATTGCCATTTTCGTCATAAACAGGCACAGTAGGTGGTGCGACTAAAGCAGCGGAAACTACTCCGGACCCTCTTGATTGATTATCATTTGTGATGGCATTGTTAATGGTACGACTCAATATGGTACTTAAGTTTACTTTAAATTTGTCAGACACCTCCTGCTCTAAATTGGAACGCAGCGACCCTCTTTTATATCCTGAGTTGATAACAATACCATCCTGACCGAAATAACTTCCCGATACTGAATAGCGGGTCCTATCATTTCCGCCCGCGATATTGAGACTGTGATTTTGAATTGGAGCCGTACGAAAGATGGCATCCTGCCAATCGGTCCCTTCACCAAAACTATTGATTTGCTCTTGTGTAAAATATGGAGCAGCATTATCATTACGGGCCCGTTCGTTAGCGATTTCGGCAAACTGTCGGGCATTTAAAAGGTCTATTTTTTTTACCACATTTTGAAATCCGACATAACTGTTAAGTGTAACCTGATTAACATCTCTCTTTCCACTTTTAGTTGTAATAATAACCACCCCATTTGCTCCTCGAGAACCATAAATGGCCGTTGCAGACGCATCTTTCAATACTTCCATCGATTCAATATCCGATGGATCAAGAATAGTAGGACTACCTGAAAGTGCAAAACCGTCCACCACGTAAAGCGGTTCATTACTACCCAATAAGGAATTGCCTCCACGGATGCGTATATTCATACTGGCACCAGGTGCTCCTGAACTTTGCACTACTTGCACACCTGCACTTCTTCCCGTTAAGCTTTGCATGGCATTGGTTGACGGTAAGGCGGTAATGTCTTCTGACTTTACCGATGAAACGGATCCGGTTAAATCGCCTTTACGAACAGTGCCATATCCGACTACCACTACCTCATCCAAAGCTGCCTCTCGCGGTGTCATGGTAACCCGTATAGTTGATTTACCGGCGACGTTGATTTCCTGTGTGGCGTAACCCGTATACGAAAAAATCAGGGTCGCGTTCGAAGCAGCGCTGATCACAAAGTTGCCATCACTATCCGTAGAAGTACCTGTCGACGGACTACCTTTTGTTCGGACAGAAACACCTGGTAAAGCTTGTCCTTTTTCATCAAGCACTTTTCCTTTTACGGTATTCTGTTCTTGTTTGGAAGTGGCCATAAGCCCATTTGCTGAACTTTGCTTTTCCAATACAATCACCTTATTCCTTCTGATCTCATATTGAATTCCTCTGTCTTTAAACAGGTTCTCTAACACCGCATCTAATGGTAGATTGTTAAAATTAACCGATACTCGTTCTTTGTCGTTGAGTACTTCCTCACTGTAAAATACGGTTAAACCCGTCTGTTTTCTGATCGTGTTAAAGAGATCGGTTAGACTGATGCTCTCCTTTTTAATGCTTACCCTGTATTGAGCCAATAAAGGGGTCGCAAATAGTTCCATCTGAAATAGCAGGCCTGCAATCAACAAGCCTTTTGCTATAGATCGACAAAATCGGTTAAATTGATTTTTCTTTTGATACATGGTTTGATGTCTATAATGGTTTTTAGCTAATTCACTATAAACACACCAAGCATTTTAAAATGGGTGAAAGAAAATTAATTTTTTGTGTTAATGGGGAGTAGGTAGTTGGAAATAATGATCAGAAAATAAGAGCTATTCTCTATTAACAAACTCCCGTTTCACTTCGAAGATCGTTAAGTAGCGAAGTAGTTGAATGTAATAAAGTAATCTATCCTACTGCTTATCGCGTAAAGCCTATTGTTTAAAGTCTAAAATGTAAGGTACCATCTATTACCATAGCACGCACACCCGCTGTCGTATTCAAATCATGCAAAAAGCCCTTTAAATCTTTCTTATCAAGTAAACCACTAATACGAATATGTTTCAGTTCACCATTCTCAAAATTTACCGGTAAATCAAACCAACGATTGATCATTTCACTGATTTCCAACAAGGTGGTTCCATGAAAATAATAAACACCTTCTTTCCAACTCAGTACAGTAAGGGGATCAAATTTTTCCTGTGAAAAACCGCTCTTCTTACTATAGCGTCCGCTCAGTCCGGGAGAAAGTAATAAACTAGTACCATTTGGGCTTTCCATTTGCACCTTACCTTGGAGAAGAGCCGTTATGACATGATCTTCAGCATAGGCATTTAAATTGAATTTGGTGCCCAACACATTCACCTTTGCTTTATCTGTATGCACAATAAACGGCTGATCGGCCTTTTCGGCGATTTCGAAGTAAGCCTCACCTTTTAAATAGACTTCCCTGGAATTTCCGGAGAACGTCATTGGAAACTTTAACTCGGATGAAGAATTTAGCCAAACTTTTGTACCATCAGCCAGTACAAGTTTATAGTCTTTTGTTGGTGGTACCACTAAAGTATTTGTTTTACTGCCTGCGATATCTTTATTGTAAATCAACATTTCGCCTTCTTTCCGCACTTGTTGCCCTGCTACATTCAAGATGGTGTGACCATCATCCAACGTTACCACTTCTTCTTGGTCGCCCACCAATAACTGTACCTGATTCGTGTCCGCTTTCTGTTGTCCGCCATTTACTAACAAAGCGGCATCCATCTTGTCCTTATTAACTAGATATAAAGAGAAAAAAATACCACCAGCCAGCAGTAAAATGGCAGTCGCGGCATACGACAACCTTCTTCTTTTTGAAATCGAGATTGATTGCTCACTTAAATGAGTTCTCACCGTAGCTAAGTCTTTCGAAATATCTATTTTATCCGTAAATAGCCTCAGGCCATTCGTATCCAAATCATTTTCTAGCTTTTTCCATAATTCCAGGCTCTCCGGATGTTGCAATAGCTCCTCCTGTAACCAACGGTCGTCATCATCACTGATTACTCCCATTGTTTTCTCCACATAGAGCCTTCGTATATATTCTTCGCTTACCATTTTTTACTAATACACGGATAAAACAAATTCAGGTTAATATTTAGTAGTTTTTTTTAGTTTTTCACGCAAATTTTTTAAGCCGATTTTTAAATGAGTTTTCAACGAATTAATACTTATTCCCATTGTTTCGGCAACATCTTGGTATTTCTTATCGTGCAAATAAACCAAGCTGATGGCCTCTTTTCTTTGCCTTGGTAAGTCGTTCAGATTAGCTTCCAATTTTTTATAAATCTGCTCGAACATTTCCTTATCTTGCATCTGGTAATTGTCTTCACTCAGTTTCTCATAGTCTGATTGTTTTCGAGCTCTTGTTTCTGTATTCCGTAAATAGTTCAAACACCTATTATGTACTGCACGATAGAGATAGCTTTTAACATCGCCATTAAGCTTATCAAAACGCTTCTTTTCCCATAGTTCTATAAATAAATTCTGTACAATATCCTTCGACTCCTCTTCTTCCTTCAGGTACAAATAAGCATAGCCACAAAGTAGTTTGTAATACTTATGGAACAATTCGTCAAATGCCGTTGAATTCCGATTTCGAATCCCAACAAGCAGCTGCATGTCACTTTTTGCTTCCATCAAATTTGATTCGTTAGGCTTGGATTTAAGAAAGACCATCAAAATGGTTTATAACCTTGGCTTTATCTAGGACGAAACTAATGTTTTTTTTCCAATAAACAAACCGGAAATCGGTCGTTCGTTTATGGCTACACCCATCCGCTGTATTTACGTGTCAACTTATTTACCAAAAAAATAGCTGATTATTTTAGCGAATAATTACCTTTGTCAGCATTTGGAATTTGTCGAATGCTATTCCATACGAATAATTTGAGTGTAAACATGTTTGATATTTGTTGTATAGGGCATATTACTTTAGACAAGGTTGTTACGAGCAATGCTGCCAAAAATATGCCAGGAGGAACTTCCTTTTACTTTTCAAATGCCATTAGGAACATGGATATTGCCTTTTCATTGGTTACTGCCGTGGCTGATTCAGAGAAGTATATCGTCGATGCGCTGCAAGACAAAGGTTTGTCGATAAAAACCGTTCCGACGAAAAAGACTGTTTACTTTGAAAATATATACAATGAAAATCAGGATCATCGTACGCAACGAGTCTTACAGGAGGCCGATCCATTCACGGTTGAGCACTTAGTAGATGTAGAGGCTAAGATTTTCCACTTAGGCCCCTTACTAACGAATGATATCCCTGTAGAAGTCATCAAATTTCTTTCAAAAAAGGGAATGGTTTCCCTGGACGTTCAGGGTTATCTGCGCATCGTAAGAAATTACCAAGTTTACTATGCCGACTGGCGTGATAAGAAAGAGGCTCTTCCACACATAGATATTTTAAAAGCCAATGAATTTGAAATGGAAGCGCTTACAGGTACCTCAGATATCTATAGTGGCACAAAAATTTTGGCCGACCATGGTGTCAAAGAGGTGGTTATTACCTTAGGCAGTTTGGGATCGGTTCTTTACAAAGAAAATACATTTTATACCATTCCTGCATATGTTCCTTCTCAAGTAACGGATGCTACCGGATGTGGAGACACCTATATGGCCGGTTATTTATCCAAGAAAATTAAGGGAGGCACGTTGGAAGAGTCCGGAAAATTTGCTGCGGCTATGTCGACAATCAAAATTCAAGGTTCAGGACCTTTTATGGGAACTAGCGAAGAAATACAGCACGTGTTGACAAATAACAGACAGGTTTTTTATGACAGGCTACAATTTAGCTAGTTATTATGAACAAGCCTCTTTGTCTAACCATATTGCTAAGTTTCTCTTTGTGCCTTCCTTCTGAAGCAAGGCGAGGTGATAAAAAACAATCGGTCTACTCCTTTTACACCACACGCCAAGAAATAACACCCGCAGCTATCGTAGCTTTTGCCAAACAGTTTTTGGGCGTGCCTTATAGATTTGGCGGTAGCAGCCCACAAAAAGGTTTTGATTGTTCAGGTTTTGTCAATTATGTTTTTAGTAATTTCCACTTTCTTGTTCCTCGTAGCTCAGCTGCTTTTAACAGCAAGGGAAGACAAGTACCACTCACTGAAGCGCAAGCCGGTGATGTCATTTTATTTAGAGGTACTAATCCAAAGGTAAAGTCAATAGGTCACATAGGTATTGTCATATCCGATAAAGGGGAACCTCTACGTTTTATTCATGCCTCTTCAGGCAAGATACGTTGTGTAACGGAAACACTACTTGATAATCGCTATCAAAAACGATTTGTAAAAATTGTTCGTTTAATATTATAAAAATATGCTAAAATACTCTACAAATCAACACGTTATAATTAATGACAATTTCATGTCATTAAAATTCACAAATAATATCGAAGTTTGCCTAACACTGTTAAATAACTTTAGGGGGTTAAGACATGGGAAGTAAAGAGCGTATTCAGCGGTTGAAAGATGAAAATAGAGTAAAAATTCTTGACGCATCGCTCCAAATAGTTAAAGAAGAAGGATGGCAAGCGTTGAGTATGCGTAAAATCGCTGATATAATAGAGTATACAGCCCCAATGATATATGAATATTTTGCTAATAAAGAAGCTATCTTAACAGAACTTGCCGGTAGAGGGTATTTTATGTTAGCAAAAAGGGTAAGAGAAGCAAGGGATCAAGAAGTTGACTTAGGGAAACAGATTGAAGCCATGTGGCTAACATACTGGGATTTTGCTTTTGAGGAGAAAGAGCTTTATCAGCTTATGTACGGGGTTGGAACCCAATGTTGCGAAATGGAAAAGACGTTTCGATGTTTCGACTCACATGCGGTTCTCATCAGTGATGTTATCAAAGAGATCATGAAAGCGAAACAACCTGATGACGACATGGTTTGCAGAAAATATTTTACCTATTGGTCTATTATACATGGTTTGATTTCTATTAATATGGTAAATAAAGGAAATGGAGAAGAAACAAATCAACAAGTTCTTAAAGATGCCATATATGGCATAACCCGATCGTTAGTCGATTAATTTTTTTTACTCATTAAATAACAATCGTAAATCATTTAACACTGTTAAAAAGGAGAAAGCACTCTCCGGACATTTGTAAATATTATACATATATAAATAAAATGAAACATCTATTTTCCACCATGACGTTTGAAACTTTTAACCCGTTATTTAACGTTGTTAAGTTATTTAATAACGTAAATAGACTTGCCATCATAGCATCATCTATTTTTTTATATAGTTGTTCTTCCGGACAGCAACAACAAGGGGCTCCGCCTCCTCCATCGTTGCCTGTAATTACTATTAATTCTGGTGAAGAGACCGTTTTTCAGGAATATCCTGCTTCTATTGAAGGAACCGTCAACGTAGAGGTACGGCCTCAAGTAGAAGGAACGCTTGACGCGATTTATGTAGATGAAGGTGCAAAAGTGAAAAAGGGGCAACCGCTATTTAAGATCAACGATCGCCCTTATCGTGAACAATTGAATCAGGCCATAGCTAATCTTCATGCCGCAGAAGCCGCTTTGGAAAATGCAGAACTCGAGGTTGAGAAAAAAACCAGATTAGTCAACAACAAAGTATTAGCAGATTTTCAATTGAAAACAGCCATTGCTGCCAGAAATGGTGCTAAAGCCAATTTACAGCAAGCAAAGGCCGGGGTAGAAAGCGCAAAAATTAATTTGGGATATACGCTTATTACCGCTCCTGTTGAAGGTTACATCGGACGTTTGTTAAAAAAACAAGGAAGCTTGGTAAGTCCGGCGGATGCACAGGCGCTTACTGAATTATCCGATATCCACGAGCTTCATGTATATTTCGCTTTAGGCGAGAACGATTTTGTAGACTTTAAAAACAATTTCGAAGGTGTTACATTGGAAGAAAAGATAAAGAACTTGCCTCCTGTAACCCTTGTATTATCTGATCAGACAGCCTATGGGCAGCCAGGAAAAATCGATATGGTAGACGGCCAGTTCGATAAAAACACGGGAGCTATTACCTTAAGGGCGACCTTCCCAAATAAAGAAGGATTACTTCGTTCAGGAAATACCGGTAAAATTCGATTAGGTAAACAGCATTCCAAAGTATTGCTGGTGCCACAAATGGCGACCTTGGAAATGCAGGATAAAATTTTCGTCTACACCGTGAACGATAGTAACAAAGTGAACAAACAGGCCATTCAGGTGGTAGGTAAGAGCGGTGCCAACTATCTCGTAAAAAGCGGCCTTAAAAACGGCCAAAACATTGTATACAAAGGCATGGACTTATTACAGGAGGGACAAGTGATCGCCCCTCAGAAATTGAGTGCAGACAGTCTTAAGTTAACAGCATATAACAAATAATCATGTTAAAGAGATTTATTGAAAGACCGGTATTAGCTACGGTTATATCCATACTACTCGTAATTCTTGGAATAATCGGGATTGTGAAACTCCCTTTGCAACAGTTTCCCGATATTGCTCCACCTGCCGTACAGGTAACGGCCCTTTATCCCGGCGCCAATGCCGAAACAGTTCTTCGGGCAGTGGCCCCTTCGTTGGAAGAATCGATCAATGGTGTCGAAAATATGAGCTACATGAGCTCAACTGCCAGCAATGACGGATCGTTAATGATTACCGTATATTTTAAACTAGGTACTGATCCGGATCAAGCAGCCGTCAATGTTCAAAACAGGGTTGCACAGGCCACCAGTCAATTACCGGCTGAAGTTGTTCAAGCAGGTATTACCACGGCGAAGCAGCAGAACAGTTTAATCATGGTGTTAGACCTTTATACAGAGGATGAAGGGACCTATGACCAAACGTTTATGACGAACTATGCGCAGATCAATATTATCCCGGAATTAAAACGTATACCTGGCGTAGGTCAGGCCTTAGTATTCGGTGGTAGTAAAGATTATTCGATGCGTGTTTGGCTGAATCCAAATCAAATGGCCAGTTACAAGCTGACGCCCGCTGAAGTGATGGCTGCTATACAGGATAAGAACGTGGAAGCTGCACCGGGAAAATTTGGTGAAAGTAGCAGCGAAGCCTTTGAATTCGTTATAAAATATAAAGGTAAGCTCAATCAACCTAGCGATTATGAGAATATCATTATACGCGCTAATGCAGATGGTTCTGTGCTCAGACTTAAAGATGTAGCACGAATTGAACTAGGTGCATATACTTATGCCAGCCATACACGTATTAACGGAAAAGCAGGCCTCAATATCGGTGTGATGCAATTGGCAGGCTCTAATGCCAACGAAATACAGATCGCCATTCAAGAATTTATGGAGAAAGCGGCAAAAGATTTTCCTAAAGGCGTGAAGTATTTGGTACTGTACAACACAAAGGATTCATTGGATCAATCCATCGATCAGGTGAAACATACACTGATCGAAGCGTTTGTTTTGGTGTTCTTAGTGGTTTTTATCTTCTTACAGGATTTTAGATCGACGCTTATTCCTGCTATTGCAGTACCGGTAGCTATTATCGGAACGTTCTTCTTCATGCAGTTATTCGGCTTCTCCATTAATCTACTGACACTCTTTGCGCTGGTGCTTGCAATCGGGATTGTGGTGGATGATGCGATTGTAGTGGTAGAAGCTGTCCATGCGAAAATGGAGCACCAGCATTTACCACCCAAAATAGCCACCACCTCCGCGATGAGTGAGATTACGGGAGCCATCATATCGATTACATTAGTAATGTCTGCGGTATTTTTACCTATTGGTTTTATGGAGGGGTCAACCGGCGTATTCTATAGGCAATTTGCCTTCACATTAGCGATTGCTATCGTGCTATCCGCAATTAATGCCTTAACACTTAGCCCTGCTTTATGTGCGCTTTTCTTGAAGGATACAACTCATCACGGAGAGAAGAAACAACAACTAAGCTTCAAAGATAAATTCTTTGTAGGCTTCAATACTAGCTTTGACAGACTAACGAAAAATTACGTTGGTAGTTTACGTTTTTTGGTGCGTTATAAATGGTTTAGTATGGCGGGTTTAGCAGCGCTTTTGGTAGTAACCATTTTCATGATTAGAAGAACACCTACAGGATTTATACCTTCAGAAGATCAAGGATTTATAGCCATCTCCCTTTCTATGCCTGTAGGTGCTTCTTTAGAACGTACTACAAATGCTTTGAAAGAAGCTGAGCAGCACTTGCAAAATACACCCTTTACAAAGACGCTTAATATCATTTCAGGATTTAATATCTTAACCCAAGCAACAAGTCCGTCTTCAGGAGTTGCTTTTATTTTGTTAAAGCCCCATGAAGAGCGCGGACAAGTAAAGGATATCAATGACATTATGGGCGTAGTTAGTCAAAAACTAGCTGCTATAAAAGGTGCTAACTTCTTCGTATTTACTTTTCCTACCGTTCCCGGTTTCAGTAATGTTGACGGTTTGGACATGGTACTACAAGACCGGACAGGAGGCAAATTAGACAAATTCGGTCAAGTAGGACAAACCTTTATCGGAGAGTTGATGAAACGTCCGGAAATCATGGTTGCCTTTACTACTTTCCGCGCCGATTACCCACAATATGAACTGCAAGTGGACGATGTAAAGGCCGAACAATTAAGCGTGAGCACGAGAGATATCTTGCAAACCATGCAGGCCTATTTCGGAAGCTCACAGGCATCCGACTTCAATCGATTTGGAAAATATTACCGTGTTATGGTTCAGGCCGATAAAACTGAAAGAGCAGAACCTTCATCTATGGACGGAATTTTTGTAAAGAACAGAATGGGTGAAATGGTGCCGATTAATACCTTGGTTAAATTGAACAGGGTATACGGACCGGAAACTGCTTCTCGTTACAACTTATTTAATTCCATCGGTATTAATGCTATGCCGAATCCCGGCTTCAGTTCCGGTGATGCTATTAGAGCAGTAGAAGAAGTGGCTAAACAGTATCTTCCTTCCGGTTTTTCCTATGAGTTTTCAGGGATGACCAAAGAGGAAATAACATCCGGAGGACAGTCTACCATTATTTTCCTTTTATGTTTGGTGTTTGTATATTTCTTACTTGCCGCCCAATATGAAAGTTATATCCTTCCTCTAGCTGTTATTTTATCGATTCCTACAGGTATTTTTGGTGTATTTGCAGCGATTGGTATGACTGGTATCGCTAACAATATTTATGTACAGGTAGCTTTGGTTATGCTTATCGGTTTATTGGCCAAAAACGCCATATTGATTGTGGAGTTCGCCGTACAAGGCCGTAAAACAGGTAAACCAATCGGCCAGGCAGCTTTAGAAGCTGCTCAATTAAGGTTGAGGCCTATTATCATGACCTCACTAGCCTTCGTAGTCGGTATGATACCGATGATGAGTGCGAATGGACCTTCAGCTCAGGGAAATCACTCAATCAGTATCGGCGCGGCCGGCGGGATGTTGTCAGGCGTTATCTTGGGACTCTTTATTATTCCCGTCCTCTTCATTGTCTTCCAAGCTTTGCAAGAGCGAGTATCGGGCAAGCCAAGCGTCATACCACGTGACTCGAATGATCAGCAGAATAAGGAAGCAGTAGCCGATACCATTCCTTTAAGTTAATAATCATAAAGGATAACAATATTCTAAACAATGAACAGTAAATCAAATCTCCTTATAATTCTTGTTTTGCAGGCATTCTTCTTCGCCTGCAAAACAACGGACAAGGCCATTCAAACCGAAGCCCCCGTCCCTGCCAACTTCCGAAATGCTGAAGTGCCATCGGATGATTCAACCAGTATAGCTTTCATTCCATGGCGTGATTTTTTTAATGATGTGACTTTGCAGACGTTAATTGATACGGCTATCGCCCACAATATGGACTTGCAGTTGGCCATAAAAAATATCGATGCCGCGCAGGCTACGTTGAAGCAAGCAAAAGCTGGATATATACCGAATGTTAGTCTACAGGTGGGTGCCAACAGTACCAATCCATCTAACAACAGCTTAAATGGCGTCAGCTTGAATCAGTTTCTGAAAACTAACCATATAGAGGATTATAATGCGACGCTAGCACTCTCATGGGAAGCTGATATATGGGGCAAAATAAAGAACCAAAAAGCGGAAGCCCTTGCATCTTATCTGCAAACAGAGGAGGCGAAAAAAGCGGTTCAAACACAAATTGTTTCTTATGTAGCACAGGGCTATTATAACTTGCTTATGTTGCAGGAACAATTAAAAATTGCACGGCAAAATCTTGCCTTGAACGATAGTACCTTAAATATTATCAAACAGCAATACGATGTAGGCGAGATTACGCTTTTAGGCTTAGAACAGGCAGAAGCACAGCGCTTAGCGGCAGCGTCATTGATTCCCGATTTTGAACAACAGATTAATATACAGGAAAACGCGCTGAGCATTTTAAGTGGTAAACTACCGGAAGGTATAGCTACGCAAAGTACCTTGGACGATATCCAAATTCCGGAAAAAATCAATACCGGCGTCCCTTCCCTATTGCTAAGTAGACGGCCGGATGTGAAGCAAGCAGAATTGGCCGTTATGGCCGCACGTGCCAACCAACGGTATGCAAGAGCAAGTATGTATCCCTCGTTAACGATTAGTGCACAAGCGGGTGTTAACTCCTTTAAAGCGAGTAATTGGTTTAATATTCCAGCATCTGTTTTTGGAACAGTTGCCGGTGGAATTGCGCAACCAATCTTACAACGGCGACAGCTAAAAACAAATTACGAGTTGGCCGCTATTAATCATGAGAAAAGCGTTATCCAGTTTAGACAATCAGTGATTACCGCAGTAGGAGAAGTTTCCGATGCACTGATTGCACTCAACAAGCTGCAAGAAAAGCAATCCATTGCCTTGAATCGTACTAATAAACTACAAAGCGCCATTCACAATGCAGACTTATTATTCAATACAGGCATGGCAAACTATCTTGAGGTTATTACCGCTCAAAGTAATGTGCTACAAAGCGAACTTGAACTAGCACAAATAAAAAAGGCTCAATTAGTTGCGATGGTAGAGCTATATCGATCTTTAGGTGGTGGGTGGTAATTAGCCAAACAAAACATCAATTCGGATTGTTTATCAGCTAAAACGTTGATTATGTGGAAAGAAGAAAACAATAGTTTATATAAACGGTTCGAGTTTAAAGACTTTTCGGATGCCTTTGCTTTTATGACAAAGGTAGCTTTGCTTGCAGAATCGTCCAACCATCATCCGAAATGGACCAACGAATGGAATAAAGTTGAAATTTGGCTTTCAACACATGATCAAGGAAATGTTATAACTGAAAAAGATCGGAAATTGGCCGCAGCAATTGATAAGGTTGTTTAGATAAAGGATGCCTACGCTATTGTAGGCATCCTTTATAGCGTTAAACGCAGTATTAACATATCCTTATGTTGTAGCCCATCTTCAAAAATTGGTTCACTATAGTTATCTAAGAAAAAGTTTGTTTTAATTTGGTCTACCCTAAAACCAAATTTTTGATAGAATTTCAGTTGATATCCAAAAGACCCTGTCCCTACTTCCAATACATTGGCTTGCTTATTTTTTAAAATTTCTATAAGCGAGTTTAAAATTTGGCTCCCATATCCCCTATTTTGGTACGCAGGAAAAACTGCTATATTCATAAGTTCATAAACTTCCGAATCTTGTGATTTTATGACCGCTACACCTATGACAACTTCATTACACCGGGCAATATAACAATCGCTGTCGTATAGATACTTTTCAATTGCTGACTTACTTGGATCTGCCAGCATTAGCAGGTCCCAAGGATAATTGCCATTTACAACAGTCAATTCTACAAACATATTGGTATCCATAAAGCAAACTTACTGAATCTTGCGAAGTTCCACCAAGGAAAAGCTCGTTAACGTCTTTTCCCTTGTTTTGTGATTGAGAAAACCCCATTTCAATTTCGTGATATGATAATCGCTGAAATTCTTGAGTATCTTAACCTGGTATTTTGATGTCAAATCGGGTACATTAGTAGTAGGAAGAAAAACGATTTGCTTATTGTCGCTTTTCGATTTAAGCTGGGAAATATCGTCTACATATTCCACTTTAGTAGGTGCATAAAAATCGAAGGAAAAGCGATGTCCAAGGTAACTTTTCACTGGCCCATTTGGATGATGATTTTGCAACCATCTACCAGCGACCATACCCGCTTGATAACGCAATAAAGTCGGATAAAAAAAAGCATAAGCAAATAGCATAAAGATGACCGCTGACACGGCACTTAGACAAACTAAGTTCCGTACACTAACCCGAAAAAACAGGATATAGGCAATCGTTCCGGTAAGCAGAGCTAAAACAACAAATAAGAACTTAAATGGCACGTCGAACACGAATGCAATCATGATTAAAAGCACTAATACTAAGACAAAAATGACCTGTTGTATGATAGAAATTGCTTTCAGTTTCTTGTGCTTCAAGGAAGATAAATAAGAAGCAGTAAAGAGTGCGAAATGAGGAAAAACAATAATGATATAATGCGGCAATTGAAACTCAGAAAAAGAAAAAAGAAGAAAAGCTACGAGCGCATTGCTGTTAATTATTAAAGTAGTCGCTTTCTTTTTTCCTATAATTGACCGCTTCTTCAGCTTGTTAAACACCGCTATATAAAAGATCACGCTCCAAGGTAAAAAGGCCCATAAAGTAGTATGGAGAAAAAAACTGACATCCCCCTTCCCTTTTATAGGCCCTGTATTAAAAAACCGTCCAAACTGACTATCCCAAAAGAAAAAGCGGATACCTGAAACATTTTGTTGATTAAAGATCACTTTCTCAGGATGCATGTCGAATTGAATGTACAGCGCGTATAGTTCGGGTAGGATGAAAATGCCAACTAAAAGAAGCGCGAGCCACCATTTTAGTTTGATGAATTCTCGATATTGTTTGGTAATTATCCAATAACATATAAAACCTGATAAAACAGGAATGATTACAAAAATGCCCTTTACCATAATACCGCAAGCCAAAAAGAACGAACCGGGAATGACATGATAAGATAACGAGCGATAAGCTATGTAATAATGAAAAACTGCCGCTAAGGTAAACGTAGTTAAGTAAATCTCTGCTCTTACATCAAAATTTGATATGACAACGTGAAAGGCGGTCATGAACATAACGACTGCAATTAGGGCAATCCTTCTCTTATAAAGTTTTGACCCCAGTAAATATAGGTAATAAGAACCAAGCCACCCGAAGAGCAAAGAAGGAAGCTTATAAGCAAATCCACTTATTCCCAGCAGTTTAAAAGAGCTGGCAGCTAACCAAAAAGTAAGATGTGGTTTATCGAGCCAATCCTGTCCCCTAACATATAAATTCAACCAATCATTATAAAGAAGCATATTTTTGGCAATGGATGCATAAAGCGCTCCATCCGGCTCCATCACACCTCCAAATAAACTAAAAATGCTTATAAATGCGATAATCCATATTACAATATAGTAGGCTTTTTCTTCCAGATTAGTCGATCCACGCTGATATATATGCATCATTGACACTATTTAAAAGTCTATTGATCTTTGAATGTTATGAAATTATTTACCAAAAAATTCCATATAAATACCAACCCGATAGCTAGGCACTTGCTGAGATAGAAGTTGAGCTTGCAGTAATGAACAAAACAGAATAGAAGAAACGTGTTTAAAGCTAATCCCACCAAGCTGAAAAAAATAAAATAGCCGAATTGCAAGCTCACACTGCTTTTATTATTAAATGTCCAAAATTTATTAAGGTAAAAATTATTCAGCACAGCCATCGAAAAACCAATACCGTTGGCCGCATACTGATTCAATCCGATCTGTTCTCTAAAGAACCAAGTAAACAAAAAGTCTATAGTGAACCCAACACCACCTGCTATGGCAAACTTTGTAACTTTCCACATCTTATTATCTTATAAAAGAAAGAATTATGGATTAAAAAGTATTAAGAAAAACGGTTAAAGTACAAAACATAATGAAATGATAACGTGCATTTAACATTCGGATTACTTTCGACCAGGTGTTTCTTTAAGATATGACTATTAACCGCATTTTACTTATTTTTGCGGGGCGAAAAAGACCCACATGTTACATATTACGAAAGCAAAAATCGACGATATCCATATAATTCAAGAGATCGCTCATAAAACTTGGCCGATAACCTTCGGTAGCATTCTTTCTTTTGAGCAAATAAGTTACATGCTCGAAATGATGTATAGTACAACATCGTTATTACGGCAAATGACTGAACTGAATCATCATTTTTTATTAGCAGCTGAAGAAAACGAGTGTCTAGGTTTTATTTCTTATGAATCAGCTTACAAAAATGCGCTACAAACCAAAATCCATAAGATCTACATCTTACCGGAAGCACAAGGCAAAGGTGTTGGAAAAAAACTAATGAGGGCTGTAGAAGAAATAGCGCTAAACAAGGGCGATAAAAGATTATTACTTAATGTCAACAAGCACAATGAAGCGGAAAAATTTTATGCACGATTAGGTTTTGAACTAATTGGGACGGAAGACATAGACATCGGTTCCGGATATTTAATGGAAGACAAAATCATGAGCAAAAAATTAAAGGGGGATAACGAAACTTTTTAAAGAAAATCTTCCCTCAATGGCGTAAAGACATCCAGTAACTCACCTTCTTCCAAACATTTGCAGCCGTGTAAAACATTTGATGGCATTAGACAAGTATCACCTGCTTCGATGACTTTCTTTTCATTTCCGATATTAAACTCAAATTTCCCGCTGATAACAAAAGTAGATTGTGTGTGGATATGCTGGTGAACGGTACCAATAGCTCCTTTTGCAAAACGTACGCGAACCATCATCATTTTGCTATTATAGGACAGAATTTTCCGGAAGATTCCGTCTCCTACCTCCTTCCAATCATTTTTTTTACTAAAATCGAACATTACAGTTAACAATGGGATATGCCAAAATAAGTAATTTAATTGTATACTAAAAATGTTTTAGTTGTTACAGAAACAACTAAAACATTTTAGTTACAACAAAAAAAGAGAGTTGAACCTTAGCTCAACAAGCTTTTTTTACGCTCAAAGGTTTCCCATAACAATTCGCCAAACAAAGTGTTTGTCCAAGCGAACCACGAGCGGGTGAATTTTTTAGGGTCATCTTTGTGGTATGACTCGTGCATGAAACCAGTGCCTCCATGGCACTTTTGTAGTGTTTGGATGCAGGCTTTAATCTCTTTGTCATCAGAGCTCGTCAACGCACGCATCACAATACTCATTGGCCAGATCATATCTTTACCGATGTGTGGTCCTCCCACTCCTTCTCCTGCACTTCCTTTATAAAAGAAAGGGTTATCAGAAGACAGAATAAACTTACGCGTATTCACATAACGTGGGTCATCCGCTTTCACCGCACCCAAATAAGGTAAGGACAAAAGGCTCGGAATATTAGAATCATCCATTAATAAATGTCCTCCGTAACCATCTGTTTCAAACACGAATATTTCGCCATATTTTGGATGCTTCGTAGTTGCATGTTTAGCTAAAGCGTCTTCTACTTCCTGTGCAAGTGTTGTCAGCTCTTTGGCTAAAATGTTATCGTTATGAATCGCCTTTAACATCTCTGCCGCCTGACGCAAAGAGACCACAGCGAAGAAATTAGACGGGATTAAAAAGGAAAGTACAGTTGCATCGTCACTCGGACGAAACGATGAACAGATTAGTCCAACAGGATTTACCGGATATCCATAGCCGTCCATAGGTAGGGTGTCTGTAGCACGGCCTGTTACCCTTTCAAAATGATAAGGACTTGTTCCATCTTTTCGTTGTTGTTCTTTAAAGGTTTTTAGAATATTCTGTATAGCCTGTTTCCACGTATCATTAAACGGTTTGGTGTCTTTTGTAGCTTTCCAGTAGTGATACGCTAAACGAATGGGATAGCAAAGCGAATCGATTTCCCACTTGCGTTCATGTACCCCTGGCTTCATATCAGTTTTATCCTTTGCCCACTCGCCAACTTTTTCGGGATCGTCGTAAAACGCATTAGCGTATGGATCTTTTAAAATGTAGTGACTTTGTCTGTTGATCACGCCGGCGATAAGATCAGCCAATGGCTTATCATCTTTCACCAGTGCTAAATATGGCCATACTTGGGCACTGCTATCCCTAAGCCACATCGCGTCGATATCCCCGGTTATAACGTATGTATCAGGTATTCCGTCGATCGACTGAAAAAACACTGTGGTATCCAAGGTGTTAGGAAAACAATTTCCGAAAAGCCAAGCAAGCTCCTTGTTTTTCACTTTATTCTGAAAAGTTTTTATCACCTTTTCAACAGCTTCACTGGTAAAATTGCGCATATTTTCTGCCACCCTTACTTCCGGAAAATTCTCGGACTGCGCAAAAGCAAGGTTATTACTTAAGTAGTAACCAGCACCAAGGGCCATGGTACTTTTGATAAAACTTCTTCTTTCCATTGTATATGATAGAATTTATAAATTATTTCGATCCACACATTTGCTGAATATTACGCTTCTATTCAACCGTAAATCGGCTTCGAACCGATTCTGCCTTTGTTCTATATCGCTTAGCAGCCGTAAACATATTATAAATTCCGCTATAAAGCAAACCCTCATGCCGCTGGGATTCGTTAAGACAGGAAAGTCGTACCGTTAACATTCACCGAGTCATTCAATGACTTGTTAGTGCTACTGTTACCACGTTTCTCGTCCAACAACTTCATGAACAGCTAAGTGACCGCTAAAAACTTACTGCACTCTTTAAAGCTCTCCAACGCGGGGTGTTCCGTTCGGCGATGATAAGCCATAACAATTTCTGTATACACAGCGATACCTTTTAACTCAATAAACTTTACATGAAGAAAAGGGTACTGACCTCTAATGGACGCAGGAACTAAAGCGATACCAAGTCCATGCTCCACCAGTCTCAGCATGGAGTGCATATTATTACATTCATGAACGACTTGCGGTTCGAAGCCCATCCGGTGGCAACAAGCTACAAACTGTTGATGATAGTGCGGAGCATAACGACTATTATAAGAGATGAAATCAATCTTTGCTAAATCTTCCGTTTGTGTACCAAAATGATCATCAGCACATACAAGTACAAAGGGATCTTGCCACAATGATTTTACCGCTAGATGAATGGAGTCAATGGGTGCACGAAGAATTCCGACGTCCAGCTTCCCTTCTTTTAGTGCTTTTATCTGTTTTGCCGTAGAAAGTTCGTATAGACGCGTTTTTAACAATGGATATTCGACTCGTAATTGTTGCAGTATTTTAGCAAGGCCGCTTAATGGGGTTGAACTGATATAACCGATCTGAAACTCGCCGCTTACCGATTCGTGTATTTGTTTCACCAGCTGCTTACTTCGCTCAAGCCGCTGCATAAGTTCTCCACATTCATTTAAAAAGTAACGTCCCGCTTCAGTTAAGGTAACTCGTTTATTATTTCGATGAAACAGTAGCACACCCAATTCTGTCTCTAGTTCTTTTATTTGCCTCGTTAGCGGTGGTTGAGAAATGTGTAAACGTTCCGCTGCTTTACTGAAATGTAAAAGTTCAGCGACTGTTTTAAAGTATACAAGATGCCTTAGCTCCATAATACCTCAAAGGTATCAATAATTATAAAAAATAGTATTTTTAAAGCATAAAACAGATTGATAGATTTGCCTTACTAAACAACATTATATGAATAACTTCTCAGGCAAATCCACGGTACAAGAAATCAAAGCACGTTTCGACCAAGACGTTGAACGCTTTTCCAATTTAGAGACTGGTCAAGCCACTACCATTGACGCTACCTTTAGCATGGAGCTTATTGTTGATAGCATAATCGCCCATTCTCCCAATTTAAAAACAGTTTTAGATATTGGTTGTGGTGCCGGAAACTACACCTTAAAGCTTTTATCTAAAAAGACGCCTCTCGATTGCACTTTGTTGGATTTAAGTCGTCCGATGCTAGACCGAGCATATGCGCGTGTTACAGCAATTAACACAGGAAATACAACGCTCGTTCAGGGTGATGTCCGCACTGTTGCACTAGAAGAGAACCATTATTGTACAATAATAGCTGCCGCTGTACTCCATCATTTACGTGACGATAAAGATTGGGAAAAGGTATTTACAAAGTTATATCAACTATTGAAACCAAGTGGTAGCTTGTGGATTTCGGATCTTGTTGTTCAGGAAACAACCGCCATTCAACAACTTGTATACAATGAACGTTTTGGTAATTACTTGGTTAATATGGGCGGTGAAAACTATAGGGATAACGTACTCGACTATATTGAAAAAGAAGACAGCCCCCGTTCTCTCAATTTTCAACTTGATCTCTTGAAAAAAGTGGGATTTCGCCATGTTGAGGTTCTTCACAAAAACTTATGCTTTGCCGCCTATGGTGCAATTAAGTAGGGTCAACTGTTAGTTCAATCGATAAAAAAGATCTTCCCATTCCTCATCTAAGCTTTTTTGGGGCATTACTTGTTTCGCACGATTGTACCAATACGCAGCGTTCCATAAGTCTCCCTCTTTTCGATGGAGATAAGCATGTACGTGGGCGGAGTTGGCGTCATTCAGATGGTCAATTAAACCATGAGCTAAGTTCCATTCTCCTTTTGCATCGTACCATAATGCTTGAAGGTGAACAGAAAGCTCTTTTGGTGGATAATCCAAAATCAATGTATCTTTAAAAGCTTCCAGTGTCAAAACAATTCGGGTTTAGTGAGGGGTAAAGGTATAAAATTAAATTGGAAAACAAGTACCTCAAGATTTGCTTGTTAAACTATACAAACCGTATAAACACCTTCATTATCCTTATAAGATATACTATTGATTTAATGTTATTTAGCGTAAATTATTATGCTTACATAAAGTTTTGGCATAATTTTTTCTATGCTATTCATGTTATAAGAAACACTGAACAAATAAAGTATTATGAATAAGATCATCGCTTTATGCTTAATGGCCAGTATCGGCTTTACAGCATGTAACAATAATAGTGCGAAGGAAGAAGCCTTAGCGAAAGCGGCGGCTCTTAAACAAGTGAAAGACAGTTTGGCATTGGACAGCTTTCGAAGAGCAGAAATCGCTGAAAAAGAACAACTAGAGCAAGAGAAATTGCAAGCACAAGAGATGGAGACCCAGGCAGCGAGGAATACAAGTTATAGCGAGCCGGAACAGGGGAGCCAGTATTACGAAGCTAGTGAATCAAATACGGCTCCTGTGGCAGCCAGTACCCAAAAGAAAGGGTGGAGTGACGCCGCCAAAGGGACTGCAATTGGCGCAGGAGCAGGAGCCGTTATGGGAGCGCTAATAGATAAGGATAAACGCCTACGAGGCGCGGCAATTGGCGCTGCTATCGGCGGGGCCGGTGGTTATGCCATAGGTCGAAAGAAAGACCGTCAAAGCGGTCGAGTTCAATAGAATATATATTAAACCATATATATTAAACTGAGATCCTGCTAGGTTAACCGCTAGCAGGATTTTTTATTTGCGTACTCCTTCCGATGGCCAGGCAAGCTTGCTCATAAACATTAGCTTCTGTATCAAGACATCACCTTTCCTAACACTTCATCAATCATTCCATATCCTTTGGCCTCTTCCGCCGTCATCCAATAGTCGCGATTTGAAGAGGTATGTACCCATTCATAAGACTGGCCACTATGGTCGGCAATAATTTGATAAAGCTCTTTTTGAAGTTTGAGTATTTCGCGTGCATTAATTTCCAAATCAGCTGCCGTTCCTTGCATACCTCCCGAAGGTTGGTGAATCATTACCCGAGCATGCTTCAACGCCGCCCTCTTTTTATCGGTTCCGGCACATAAAAGAACAGCGCCAAACGAAAGGGCTATACCTGTACAGATTGTAGCGACATCCGGAGTTATATACTGCATGGTATCGTAAATCCCTAGCCCCGCATAGACAGAACCTCCCGGGCAGTTGATATACAGCTGAATATCTTTATGAGGGTCGGTTGATTGCAGAAAAAGCAATTGGGCCTGAATAATGTTAGCCACTCGATCATCTACGGCTTCACCTAAAAAGATAATACGGTCAATCATTAACCTGGAAAATACATCCATCTGTGCTACATTCAGCTGCCGTTCCTCCGTTATATACGGTGTCATGGAAGCATAGACATTCCGGTTAAACCACCTTTCATATTGGTCAAAGGTATTCCCACTCATCCCATAGTGGGATACAGCAAATTTTCTAAAATCCATATTTTATCTGTTATTAGTCTTTAGTTGTGTAATTAGCAATCGGCAGAACGTCCTCCATATGGGCTAATTCTTTCTCTCCTGTTTTTCAATCCGGCCAACCCCTATCAACCTATTGGAAATAGCGTTTAATCCGCTGAATTAAGGTTTTATGTTTAGGATTATGAAAAAAATCGTGCTCTACCGTTTTTAGTTGTTTACGCAATTCCTGTTGCCCATATTTTTTTATAAGCTTATACGTTTTCTCTTGCCAAAAGAAATCATCTTTTAGCGCTGAATCTATTATTAGTCGCGCGTCCAATAGCAACCGTGCTTCTGTATCCAGCTCATTATGTGAATAAGCATCGAGTAAATACACATTATTCAAGGAAGTCTTCATAGTGTAGCGATTTTTCTTTAATGAAAGCTCTAACTTTTTCCAGACATTTGAATTTCTGGACAGTTGCCGAACGTTCGCTGCTAAAGCCAAATTGTTTGGCTAATTTTCCCATGGAGATTTTATCATAGTAGAAAGTTTTTAGCAAATTTAGACAACGGTTTCCGACTTTTGTCAGCAAGGCCAGCAAACGTTCATCAGACATTTGTCTATTTGTATCTTCATCCATCATTTCTACATCAGCCGATAGTGGTTCATGGTTAAGTCCAAGCTTATATTGATGGTTCCAAAGATGTTTAACAACACCGAAAATATAGGCTGGAGCGGTAGTTTTGATAAGGTGTCTATTACATACGATTTGCTCATAGTATATTACGAGCGCATCCTGAAATATATCTTTTGCCTGCTCCAATGTTCCACCTTTTTTACTGATGTACTTAGCAACCGAGGGAAAAGTCTCACGGTAGAATGTTGTAAACAAATCCTTTGAAAAAATTACGTGCTCTTCACACGCCTCTGATATTTCCATATTCTTCGTTTTTATTGGGATGTGTATAAAAAAATCAATATATCACCCTCTAAATTAAAAAAATTTAATCTACTGTTTGTTATCAACAACCGGCGTCAATGGGCCCCTGTTTCTGCAAGCAAGATCTAGGCTATTTATTAGCATTAAGTTTTAAGTTATAGATTTGAAGTATTACGTTGCTACTTAGACAATTGTTTTGATACTGGACACCCGTGTTTTGACACTAATGATAAGTAATAACGACCCAAATTAATAGCACCCCTGAAATCAGGGATTTTTGCTTTTTTTAAGTCAAAATAAACAATAAATCCAGTTTCCTTACGCTAATTATTAGCATATTCGCAACACCTATTTAAATTAATTTCATTCATAATATGACATTAGAACAGCAATATTCAACTATTCTAAATAACATCAGCCAAAACTCGCTCAATCCAAAAGTTTATGATCGTTCGTCACTACACCATCAAAAAACCTGGTTTGAAGGACTGGCCACCTTGGAAATAGCTGTCCATAATTTACCCCAACAAAAACAGGAAGTCGTTGACTTATATGAAGAGCTCTTTTCAGAAGGTTTGGACTTTAAAGCCTCATATGAGTTAGACGAGATGGACTACGCATTTTATTGGGATAAGATATTGGCGATTTTAAGTGCACTCGCTATCCATCATACAGAGGTTTATGCGCAAATTGCTTTCCAATACAATGAGACCCGTCGTATGTATCGTAACAATGCTAAATTCCATTATTATCTCAACTTAGCTATTGAAACAAATGTTCCCGTGGCCAAAGCGGTTGCAGCTTATTTTTATTACTATGGAATCAATACAGAAAAAGACAAAGAAAGAGCCAGTCAGCTCTTCCGTGAAGATAGTGGTGACTGGAGTGTACTTTATCAAGCCTATATCCAACTGAACGAGAAGCAGTTTGAATTTCTGCCTGCTGTTATTGAGCAATTAAAAAGCAGCAGTGACAAAAAGATAAAAAAGAATGCATTGATTTTAGAAGGTAGTTACTTAGAGGCGATTGGGAAGCCGGAAGAAGCGCTATCGGTTTTTGAACAATCATATAAGAGCGATTATTCTGCGTTTTCATTAACTAGAGTCGCCTTTATAAAACACATGCTAGACAATACGCATAAAGAAGCATCCATGAAGCTCTGGAAAGAAGCAGCCAGCCTAGGTTCTATAGAAGCGATGAATTATCTTGGCGTCAACACCTTTCCGGAAGTTTATACCCAAGAAGCCTATACTGAAACCGTTCGTTGGTTTTCTCTTGGATATTTGTACAACAATGCTTACGCTGCTTACCGTTTAGCTCTTATCAGGCTTTATGTTGAAGGTTGGGAAGAGAAGGCTATTGGCTTTCGTCTGCTAGAAGAAGCCATAGAAGGAGGGTCGCTAGATGCACTTATTGAGAAAGCAGAGATTTATACAGAAGGTCGAATAATTGAGCGGGATGAAAAAATGGCCTTTGAGCTTTTTCAAAAAGCCGCTAAAGAAAAAGATGCTCCTTATGCTTACGTACGATTAGGCTATCTTTATGAAATCGGTGCCGGCCCGGACGGTGAAAAAGACGCTATAACAGCTTTAGATATGTATGAAAAGGCCGTCGAAAAAGACCATCCATACGGTTATAGTAACGCGGGACGCATGTATCGTTATGGTATAGCCGGAGAAATAAATATAGAAAAAGCAAAGGCTTACTTTGAAAAGGGAGTCGAGCAAAACATCCCCTTTTCAATAACAGAATTGGCGTTCATGTATGAAGATGGTACCTTAGCTCAAGATTATAAAAAAGCTTTTGAACTATTTGGCAAAGCAGCCGAAGGGAATAGTGCTTACGCGATGTACTGTTACGGCCAATATCTACAAAATGGCTATAATGATGGAGAAAAAGCTCCCGAACAAGCCTTCTATTGGTTTCAAAAGGGGGCTGAGCTTCAGGAAGTCAATTGCATTTATGAAACCGGTCGCTGCTATCGTTATGGTCTCGGCGTAGAAGAAAACCCCGATCAAGCACTGTATTATTATCAACAGGCAGCCGATGCCGGTTATCCCCGTGGGTTGGTAGAATTAGCGCTTTGTTACGAATATGAATATGGTGTAAATTTCGATGCTGAGAAGGTCTTAAACCTTATGATAAAAGCTGCCGAACAAGGCTACGCTTTCGCGCAATATAAAGTGGGGGTATATTATATGCATGGCAGCTTGGGCGAACAGGTTCCTATCAATTCTGAACAAGCAATTATGTGGCTTAACAAAGCGGCAGATGCGGGTTATCCATATGCCTATGTAGAACTCGGAGATTATTATTTATGGGATTATGATAATCTAAATGAAGCGGATAGAGCTTTTGCATTCTATGAAAAAGCTTCCGAACAGGATGTAATAGCAGAAGGATTAGGCGTTTGTTATGAGTACGGTATAGGCATCGATTATAGTATGAGCGAAGCTTTCAAGTATTACGAGATGGCAGCGAACAAGAACGTCATTGGTGCCATGTACCGATTGGGAAATTGTTACTTAAATGGTAATGGAGTAAGTGAACAACCGGAAGAAGCATACAAATGGTTTTTTAATGCGGCACAACAGGGTAATGTTCCTTCTCAATATCTATTAGGAAAGCTTTTGCTGAAAGGGAAAGGTGTAGCCATGAATAAGGAAGAAGGTATTGAATGGTTACAAAAAGCAGCAGAGCAGCAGTATGCTGCTGCACAATATGAATTAGGCAATTGCTACTTGATGGGTGACGGCCTAGAAGAAAATGAAGATAATGCGATGTATTGGTTTGAGCAAGCAGCAGAAAAGGGACATGAACGCGCCATCAAAATTGTGGGTGGTAATAGAAGATGATGTCAAATGAAGGATAAACAACAATCATATTTATTCCAAGTGAATTTAAAGGGAATGATTTCCCTATTGTCTGAACACCTATATAGCAACCCCAATACCTTTGTTCGCGAACTTTTACAGAATGGTGTAGACGCCATTACGGCGATCAAAACTTTGGACGAACAACATATTGGCAGTATACAGGTTCACCTGAACGAAAAGCGCAATGAAGCAATATTTGAAGATAATGGCATTGGTCTGAAAGAGGATGAAATCCATAAATTCATTGCAGTTATCGGTGAAAGCTCCAAGCGAGAAGCATTTGAAGCGAATGATTTTATCGGTAAATTCGGTATAGGTCTGTTGTCCTGCTTTGTTGTCAGCAACGAAATTATATTAGAGACGCGGTCAGCGTTGGCAGACAAAGTGCTTCGATGGACAGGCAAAGCCGATGGAACCTATCAATTGGAAAGGATTACAGAAGAACGACCGATTGGTACGCGTATCATTCTACAGGCAAAAAAAGAATGGGCACATCTATTTACAACTTCGGCCTTTGAAAAGAATCTTCGTTTTTATGGAGATCTACTCCCCATACCGATTACACTTAGGAATGGCCATGAGGCTATTTTAATTAATGAGCATACAGGAAAGTGGTTAAACGATGATTACACGAAAGACGAGCTACTTGAGTTGGGTAAAAGCACTTTTCATACTAATTTTATCGATGCCTTTCGCATAGATGCTCCAAGTGGAAAATTAAAGGCCGTCGCTTACGTGCTGCCATACAAAACACAATTCAGCGGTAAGCAGCAACACAAATTATACCTAAAACGTATGTTTTTGAGCGAGGATGACTGTAGACTGCTTCCGAAATGGGCATTCTTCATCCGCTGTATTATTAATACCGATGGATTAAGTGCCACTGCATCACGAGAGTCTCTTATGGTGAACGGCGAACTGAAGGCGACACAGAAGGAAATTGCAGAAGGTATTAAATCCTATCTAAAAACGATCGGGGTGGTTGATCCTGCTATCTATCATAAGCTGATCAGCACGCATTACCTTCACTTAAAAGCGATTGCGGCAGAAGACGTCGATTTACTGAAAGCATTCATGGATGATTTACCTTTTGAAACCAGCAAAGGGATAAGAAGTTTTAAAAGCATTAGAACCTACCAGAAAAACATTTACTACACGGCCAATATTGACGATTTTAAGCAATTAAGACGAATTGCCGAGCCGCAGGGATTGATGGTCCTCAACGCGGCTTATACATTTGAAGAAGAATTATTAAAAAAAATGCAACGATTGGACAGCGCTTTGTCCATTGAAGAGATCTCTCCTGTTCATTTGTTGAAGAGTTTCCGGGATTTGGACGAGGTGTCAGCAAACGCCTATATGAACTTCACCGAAAAAGCGCGGAAAATTCTAGAGACTCTAAATTGTGAAGTCACCGTTAAACGTTTTCAACCAACCGATATTCCGGCAATCTACATCGCCTCGAATGTGAACCATACAGGAAAAAGCAGCCATATCAAAGCATCTGCAAACAATCCCCTGGCAGCCACATTAGGAGCATTTACACGGACGAATGAAACAAAACCACAATTATGTTTCAATGCCGACAATAGCTTGATTCAGGCTGTGTTTCCGATTAAAGATTCGTATGTAGTTAATTCGATTGTTCATATTTTATATGTCCAATCACTTCTTTTAGGCAAATATCCGGTAAGTGATAAAGAAATGAATCTTTTCAATGAAGGACTTCATAATATGCTGATTATGGGGATTGATAATTTTATAAACATTTAATTGACAGAAATGCGTTACACGTTACAGATACAAAAGTTACTAAATTTAGCGGAGGAACTCCCTCCACATTCCAAAGATCGGATTAAACATTATTTACAGGCAATCCGTTTAGCCGATCAAAACGACGACGTGGAATGGGCTTTCGAACTGAGAATCGACTTGTTAGATGCAGAATGGGGACTAGCTGATCGGCAACACTTTATTCCCACTTTTACATGGCTGTTAGATGCTTATGATCATAATCCGGATTTATTCGATGCAGAAGAACTCCTTTGGAAATATAAATGGATTATTGACGAAGTGTATTCTAACCCCGACGTCAGTCTCGAACAAACAGAGCAAATACTTGCTGATTTCAAAAGACGTATAGAAGCAGAAGGTTACGGGTTGAGAGCATATTATACTAAACAATTGCACGAAGCTTTAGACCAGAAGGATGTAGAGCGAACACGTTACTACCTCGATTTAGTAAATAGCGTCCCGCGGGATAACTTAAGTGATTGTCAAGCCTGTGAAATGGATACCGAAGTGTTAGCACTGTTAAATGTAGGCGATTTTAGGGCAGCTTACGATAAGGCGCAACCTCTATTGGCAAAGCAGTATTCCTGCGCACATGTGCCACTTGTCACCCATTGCAGTTTGGCTTATTACGGCATAAAATACGGTGCAAAAGAGATTGCCTTGGAACAATTTAAATTGGCGGAAGAATCTTTAGTATCAATCAGCGATACCAGTTTAGTACGACCTACCGGCCAACTTATTACCTACCTGTTCCATGTAGATGAATCGCTGGCATGGCAATATGTAGAAAAATATCTACCATGGAGTTTAGAAAGCGACAGAAACCGTACTTTCTTTTTTGCAAAGTATATGACAGAAGGCTTAAAACAACTCTCCTCCGACCAAACCGCCCCCATCGAGCTTCCTGTTGAGCATCCTCTATACAACGAAAAACAACATTATTTAGTGAACGACTTGCTTCAGTATTACTATCAACAGGCTAGCGATTTAGCAGAGCAATTTGATAGCCGAAACAGAAATAAGAATTTCGCAAAACAGCTTACAGAATAAAAACTGAAGTAGGTGTCTCCTATATTTGTTTCAAGCAAATGGTAGGAGACCCTCTTTTTCTTATAATACACCGACTGTAATACTGGAAGGATGCTTTTCGTCATGATAAATCCGATGAGTGGCTTTCTGAAAATCCTTGTTCTCTGCCTCTTTATAAATATCTATAAATTTCTGCGGATTACGATCGACCAAAGGAAACCACGAGTTTTGGATTTGGATCATGATACGATGCCCTTTTTTAAATGTATGTGCCACATCAGGCAGCGTATAGTTGACCGCCGTAACCGCTCCCGGTATAAAAGGTTCGGGCTTCTCAAAACTATTACGGAATTTTCCTCTCAGAACTTCGCCCCTAACTAGCATTTGATAACCACCTAGTAAGGTTCCTTTCGGATTAGGTTCCAAATTTGGCGTATCATCCGGATAAACATCGATTAATTTCACCACGTAATCTGCATCGGTTCCGGAGGTAGAGACTTTTAATTTCGCCATTAAAGGGCCTACCAACGTGATGTCTTCGGTCAAAATATCGCTTTGATAAACCATGACATCAGGCCTTTTGGAAGCAAAACGCTGGTCGTCGATCATGTATTCTCTACTCCTTGATTGGTTAACTCCGTCCTGATAAGGAACCGGAGCATTGGGATCACTTACATACTCGTCAAAACTATGCTGCTCTGTTGGTTTATGGAAACTTAATTTACCGTTAGATTGCAGATAAAGTTCTCTATTGGTACTTTCTTTCGGAGGCCAAGTATTAAAATGTTTCCATTTATTAGTTCCTGTCACAAAAACAGTTGCTTCTGCTGCATCAAACGAACCTACTCCCTTCAAATAATAAGTAAAAAAGGGTAATTCCAAATTCTTTTGGTACCAAGTACTAGTTTCCTGTCCAAAATGGATATCGCCGAAAAAGTCACCTTTGGACCGCACCCAACCTCCATGAAACCAAGGCCCCATGACGAGCCGGTTATTTGCCTTCGGACTGCGTTTTTCGATCGCTTTATAGGTATGAAGGGCACCATATGTATCCTCCGCATCAAAAAAACCGCCTACAACCATAACCGCTGGCTTGATATTGTCTAAGTGGTTAACAATCTCGCGTGCTTGCCAAAATGTATCCAGCGTTCCATGTTCCATAAGATCATTCCAGAATCGAATGCTATCTCCAAAATAACGCTCTTTAACATGTTTCAGAGCACCTATTTGCATAAAAAAACCGTAGTTATCATTCATATTAAATTTAACTCGCTGTGGAGCATTCGCCGGTGTAACCGGTTTTGGTCTTGGAACACCAAAACTACTGTAGAAATTAAAGGCGTCTGCCAGAAACAACGCGCCGTTATGATGAAAATCGTCTCCCCTAAACCAATCAGTTACCGGTGCTTGTGGAGAAACGGCCTTCAATGCCGGATGTGCACCAGGTAAGGCCGCAGTTGAATAAAAACCAGGATAAGAAATTCCATAGAGGCCGGCTTTCCCGTTGTTATGGTCAATATTCTTCAATAGCCAGTCGATCGTATCAAAGGTATCACTGCTTTCATCTATTTGATGCTTTTGTTTCTTTTCTTTGATATGCGGTCGGATATCCTCATAAACGCCTTCGCTCATCCATTTTCCCCTTACATCTTGATAAACAAATATAAAACCCTCTTTAATAAACAAGGGATCTGGCCCTAAGGTATTTTTGTAATTATCTTCCCCATAAGGCGCAACTGTATAGGGTGTACGATTAATCAAAAAAGGGTACTTTTTGGTTGTGTCTTTTGGAATATAGATTGATGTGAACAGCTTAACGCCATCTCTCATAGGAATATAACGCTCAATTTTAGTATAATGCGCCCGAATATAAAGCGAGTCCTCATGCTGCTGCGCAAAAACGCTATTGAACAGAAAAAAAACAATAAAAAAGAAAGGGAGTCCTAATTTTATCATACGAAAAGCTTTTAAAAAGGTAAATATAGACAGCAATATACTTTAAACAAAGCAAAAAAGCACACAATTACTCTTTTACAAGAATTGGTTGCCAAATCAATAGATCATTTTAAGTACGCTGTTTCCAGCCTTCGTATCCAAGCGTTTTAAAAAATTATATAAATCCATTCTTTCGTAATATAAAACATCCAATATTTTTTTTCTTAGCTTTGCAGAAGTGAAAAAGTTATTTGCTTTCATATTAACCTTTGTGTACCTCGGCATTGCCACAGGTTTCAGCACATACAGCCATTATTGCATGGATCGTTATGTGGAAACTTCTTTATGGAAAAAGGATATGAGCAAATGCGGTGTTTGCGGCATGAATAAAAGCAAACAAGCTTCCGAGAAAAACTGCTGCAAAGAAGAACACAAGCAGGTTAAACTCGAGAAAAAACACCAAGCTTCTCAAGTTGTTTATAAACAATTTAAACTTTTTCAAGCGATTGTACCAGCGCCTGCTTATGACGTCTCGATGCACAAACCTGTGATCAATGTAATCACAGGACATCCCGTTAGCCATGCCCCACCCAATAAGGCTTATACGAGGCTGTATAGGCTGAATTGCACATACCTAATTTAAACCTTCCATTCGATAAGCTGTTGGCATTAGTTCTGCAAACGGCTATTTTTCCCTTATAACTCATCATTTATAATTCATAACTATATTGCCATGGTCCATCGCATTATCGACTGGTCGTTACGCAACCGTTTTATTGTATTAATTCTAAGCTTGGGTCTATTTGTTTGGGGTGTTTTTGCCGTAAAGAAGAACCCCATCGATGCCATCCCTGATTTATCTGAAAATCAAGTAATAGTGTTCACCGAATGGATGGGGCGCTCACCTCAATTGATCGAGGATCAAATTACCTATCCGTTAGTGACTAACCTTCAAGGCTTACCACAAATCAAATACGTTCGAGGAAGTTCGATGTTCGGCATGAGTTTTATCTATGTCATTTTTGAAGACGACGTGGATATATATTGGGCACGCGAGCGAGTACTGGAGCGGCTCAGCACAGTAGGCAATACCCTTCCTGACGGTGTTACGCCCGGTTTAGGCCCAGATGGTACGGGGGTGGGACATGTGCTTTGGTACACCTTAGAGGCCCCCAATATCGACTTAGGGGAACAACGTGCAATTCAGGATTGGTATGTAAAATTTGCCTTGCAGAATGTTCCCGGTGTAAGTGAAATTGCATCTTTCGGAGGATTTCAAAAGCAGTATCAAGTAACAATCGACCCTAATAAGCTTCTGTATTATAAGCTCTCTGCTGCTCAAGTGATTAATGCGATCAGGGCAAATAATAACGAAAGCGGGGGACGAAAATTTGAAATGAGTGACGTCGGTTATATAATCAAGACCAACGGATACCTTCAGTCTGTAAAAGATATTGAACGTATACCTATAGGTAACCAGCAAGGTAACGCCATTTACTTATCAGACGTCGGTGTCGTACAAATGACCGGCGAAGCGCGTTTGGGCATATTTGATCAAGATGGAGAGGGTGAGCGCGTAGGTGGTATTGTAGTGATGCGCTATGGTGAAAACGCGGCTGTTGTGACCGAACGTGTAAAAGAAAAAATGAAAGAGGTAGCTAAGGGGTTACCCGAGGGTGTAAAATTTGATATTATATATGATCGTGGCGAATTAATTCAGGAATCGGTAGATTCAATCAAGCATACACTTATTGAAGAAATGGCGGTTGTTTCACTGGTTGTCATACTCTTTTTATTTCATTGGCGAAGTGCGTTGAGTATTATCATTCAAATCCCCATTACTATAGCTATCAGCTTTATCCTGTTGAATGCTTTCGATATCTCCTCTAACATCATGTCTTTGACAGGCATTGCCTTAGCCATCGGTGTCATAGTCGACAATGGGATCATTATGAGTGAAAATGCTTACAAACACCTCGCAGAGGAATACGCTATGAAAAACAAGAAAAGATAATAACATGAGCTGGATAAAAAATTTATTTAAACGTACGCCGCAATGGATATCGGAGCAGAAACGCATTGAAATTATCGCTAAAAGCAGCAAGCAAGTCAGTCGAGGTGTGTTCTTTGCAACTATCATCATCATTACCTCATTCCTGCCCGTCTTTATGCTTACGGGGCAAGAAGGCAAACTCTTCCATCCTTTAGCTTTCACCAAAACCTTCATCATGTTGGTAGATGCTTTATTGGTTATCACGTTAGCGCCGGTTTTGATTTCCTTCTTTATGAAGGGAAAGTTCAAACCCGACCAGGCAAACCCTGTCAACCGGTTTCTGGAGAAAATATACGAGCCGATCATAGAAAAAGTACTCACTTGGCGTAAGACCACCTTGGCCATTAATATGATAGCATTGCTAATTACCATTCCTCTTTTGAAGAAATTAGGTACCGAGTTTATGCCCCCGCTCGACGAGCAGAGTATTCTTTTCATGCCGGTTACACTTCCCGATGTCAGCAACAGCGAAGCAAAACGTCTCCTCCAAGTGCAAGATAAAATAATAAAAAGCATCCCCGAAGTTGACAAAGTACTCGGTAAGGCAGGGAGGGCTAATACAGCAACGGACAATGCACCTATAAGTATGATTGAAACGATTATCATGCTAAAGCCAAAGGACCAATGGCGCGAAGGGATGACAAAAGATCGACTAATTCAGGAACTGGACAAGAAATTGCAGATTCCCGGCGTAGTAAATGGTTGGACTCAACCTATCATCAACCGCATCAATATGCTGTCCACCGGGATCCGCACGGATGTCGGCATCAAAGTTTTCGGACAAAACCTAGACACCATTGCAGCGGTTTCCGAGCGAGTTAAAGCCGCACTGGAAGGCACTTCGGGCATTCAGGATCTATATGTGGAACCGGTGACGGGCGGCAAATACCTCACCATTGACATCAAACGTGATGCCTTAGCTCGTTACGGACTCACTGTTGACGATGTAAATCAAACGATAGAAAGTGTGATCGGCGGGGAAACTATTGGCCAAACCATCGAAGGGAGAAGGCGGTTCAGTATCAATATTCGATTGGCGCAAGATTATCGAAATAGTTTAGCCCAACTTAATAGAGTGCCTTTGCAAAGTAGTTCTTTCGGCAACGTACCGTTAGGTTCGGTGGCCAATCTTCGTTTCGAAAATGGCCCTCCGATGATTACTTCTGATAATGCTTTACTTCGTGGAGCTGTTATGTTTAATGTACGCGACCGCGACTTAGGAAGCACGGTTAAAGAAGCTGTTGAAAAACTAAATGCTTCCGGAGGTATTCTGCCAACGGGATACTTTTTGGAATGGAGTGGACAATACGAGAATTTGATACGCGGACAGCAAACATTATTATGGATTGCACCAATTGTACTCATTATTATCTTTTTCGCTCTGTATTTCGCTTTTCACTCTTTAAGAGAGGCTTTTCTAAGTCTAATAACTATACCTTTTGCCCTCATAGGTGGCGCCTATATGATTTATTTCTGGGGAGTTCATCTTTCTGTGGCCGTAGCTGTGGGGTTTATTGCTTTATTTGGTATTGCTGTAGAAACGGGAATTGTGATGGTCATTTATCTCAATGATGCTATGCAACAATTGGTAAAAGAAAAAGGCAATAGCCGTGATACTATCACAAACAAGGACTTAAGAACATATGTCATACAGGGTGCAGCAAAACGACTTCGTCCGAAAATCATGACAGTATGCGTTTCGCTTTTCGGACTTTTACCCGTGTTGTGGGCAACAGGGGTGGGCACGGACGTCATGCGACCGATTGTACTACCAATGATTGGCGGCGTACTTACCTCTTCGACACATATTTTATTGGTTACACCACTCATATTTTTAATGACCAAAGAATACGAGTTACGCAAATATGGAAAATTGGAAATTTATGATGCGAAGCATTAAAATATCGACATACCAAAAGCGAGTCATACTGTTAAGTATGATAATTTGCTTTCTCATTAATAAAACTCGTGGGCAAACGGCACAAGCTGAAATATTGTCTTTAGACACTATTTTAACACGTATCGAGCAACAGAACATCAAACTGAGAGCTTACGACTTAAGAAGTAAGGGCTTTTCCTATCGTGCCAAGGCATCAACTGGATGGATGGCACCTATGGTAGGCGCAGGAACCTTTATGACACCTTATCCCGGGCAGCAAATCATGGAAGATAGTGACAAAGGTTCGATTATGTTTAACATTGAACAGGAGATCCCTAATCCAAGCAAGCAAAAGGCAAATAGTAGATATATTGCCTCACAAGGCGCTTCAGAGACAGCCAAACGGGCAGTCAATCTCAACGATTTGAGAGCGCAAGCAAAAAGCCTCTACTATACGTGGCTAATTGCCGAAAAACGCATACAGTTGCTCAACGATAACGAGAAGATCATTCAAAGCATGAAACAACTGGAAGCGATACGCTATGAATATAACCAATCGCAATTGGGCAATGTATTTAAAACGGATGCGCAACTGGAAGAGAACCGGAATATGTTGCGCATGCAAGAAGCAGAAATTGCACGTTCTAGGGCTTGGCTTAATAGCTTGATGAACGTTCCAGGAGATATCAAATTCAAAATTGATACCAACTCGACTCCCACTTTTGAGCCTGTAGCTCTCCTCGACACCTTACTACTAGCGACACGTCGACAGGACATACAAAAGATGAATGCCGATATGCAAACCATGCGGTATGGGATTGATGCGATGAAACAAGAAAGAAAACCTGATTTCAAAATCCGTTTTGATCACATGAGCCCTTTAGGAAAAATGATGCCCAACGCATATAGTGTAATGGGAATGATAAGCATACCGATTGCACCTTGGAGCAGTAAAATGTATAAGAACGAAACGAAGGCTATGCAATTTGAACTTGACGCGATGCAAGCAGAGCGAAAAAGCATGTTGTTGGAGAGCCAAGGGATGTTATATGGCATGCAGGCAGAGATCAAAACAATGAAGGAACGAATTGATCGAATTGCGAAAAAGATAATCCCGGCACTTGAACGATCCATGGAAACTAACTTTCAGTCCTATCGCGAAAACAAACAAGATCTTCCGGTAGTACTGGCAGACTGGGAAGCACTGAACATGATGAAAAACACCCTGTTAGATGAGCAACTAAAGCTGTATTTAATGATTGCAAACTATGAAAAGGAACTCTTTAATTAACTTATACAGTTTGGGCCTGTTTTTGCTTACTTTAGGTTGTTCGTCAGCACAACGAGAAACAGGTCACGCAGCTTCGCATGACCATTCACAAATAGACTCGGGTATCCGTGAGCTGACAAGGCCTACTAATCAAGCAATAGTGACCCATGCAGCTACGGTGGAAGCAGAAGCGGGCATGAAAGTTTTCCCGGTACACATAACAGGGCGAGTGAACTATGACAGCAAAAATAATACTGCTGTCAGCAGCCGGGTAGCTGGTCGGCTGGAACATATATATGTGAAATATAACTTTCAGCCAGTTAAAAAAGGGCAGCTACTCTTTGAAATATATTCTCCTGAACTGGTAGCCGCGCAACGGGAGCTTTTGTTATTGCAGAAATCGGAAGAACAGAAACTACAATCTTCTGCTATTCAAAAGCTTCAGTATCTAGGAATGACTTTTGGGCAGATACAGCAGCTCATTAAAAGCAAACAGGTAGCCTATCGCGTGCCGATTTACAGTCCTGCCAGCGGTTATATTGTCGAAAAAAATGGAACGGTGCCCATTACGAATGCGGGCAGTCTGACTTCTGTAACGAAGGAGGAAAGCGCCATGGCCAATATGGGATCCACTCCTACTCCCAGCGCTCCTACCAATACAGGTCAGCAGCAGGCATCGAATTCCTTACTGATGCGCGAAGGGCAATATGTCACCGCCGGACAAGCTATTTTTACCATTTATAAAAACAATGAACTGCTAGCTGAATTTGCTATTCCGCCTTTTTGGGCGCTCAAAGTTAATAAAGGCAAAAAAATATTATTCAAAAGTGTAGACAACCCTGATCTATTATATCAAGCGACTATTGGTCTTATCCAGCCAACTTTCAATAATGGCGAAAATTTTACTGTGGCAAGAATATACTTAAAAAACAGCAAATTCCCGGTAGGTCAACTTCTAACGGGAACCATTGCCGTTACGGAAAACCATGGTTATTGGCTGCCTAAAACGGCCGTAGTATCCTTGGGAAACAAAAGTATTATTTTTAAACAAGAAGCAAACACATTCCTTCCTGTCCCGGTAGAAGTTGGAGTTCGTACGGAGGAAAAGGTGCAGATACTCACACATATCGCGTCTTGGCAAATTGCCAAACACGGTGCTTATTTAGTAGACAGCGAAGATTTTATTATAGCAAATAAAACACCTGGCAATGAGTTATCCAACGGTGAATAAATACATTAAGACGAAAGGAGTAGTATTCATGGATATCTATGCGGCCATTAACAAGGACTAATCATTCACATATGAATAGAAAAAAATTTATACAGGTCTTATTGTTGACATCAGCAATGCCTTCACTCTTATGGGTGGCATGCAACAAGCAAAAGGGGCAACAGACAACAGCAGTCGAAGCTACTTTTACATGCCCCATGCACCCGCAGATTGTACAGGACCATCCTGGCACCTGCCCCGTTTGCGGAATGGATTTAGTACCATTTGATAAAAACAATAAAGATAAATTTCTCACTTTAAGTGCTGATCAACAAGCACTAGCGAATATAACCTCCATGGCTGTTGGTATCGGTAGTTTAAATAATTACACGGCTATAAGTGGAAGGCTTACCGTTAATCCAGAACAAACAAACTATATCAGCAGCCGAAACGCAGGCAGGATTGAGGATTTATACATTAAAGAAACCGGTATTCCCGTTAAACGAGGTCAGGCAATTTTCCGATTATATAGTGAGCAACTGCTAGCTTTACAAGAAGAATTCCTAATGACCCATAAGCAAACAATCGAGTTTTCCAACGATCAACGATTCGCCGATATCTTTAAAGCTGCAAAACAAAAGCTGCTATTATATGGACAAACTGAATCACAATTAGCCTCCCTGCTTAAGGATGGGAAATCATCGCCTTATATAACGTTCTATGCGCCAAGCAGTGGCATTGTAGCGGAGCTCTTCGTTACCGAAGGCCAATACCTAGACGAAGGCAGCTCTATACTCCGCTTAGAGGGCTACGACACGATGTGGGTGGAAGCTGATATTTATCCAAGAGAAGCAGCATATATTAAGGAAGGAGAGGAATTGAAAGTGCTTGCAAACGGTGACCCAAATAATTTACTGACAACGAAAGTGCAGTTTATTACCCCAAATTATCAGAGCAACACCCAAATTATGCAACTACGAGGCTCAATATCAAACAAAGGTCATCTATTGCAAGTTGGTATGCCGGCCACCATCTTGTTACCAAAGGGGGAACAAAACAAAGTTCTAATGGTGCCCAGCAAGGCAATCATCCGCGAAGAGAATCAAAGCCATGTGTGGATAGCTAGTGGTGGCGGGAAATTCGAACCACGATTTGTCGAAACGGGCACTGAATCTTTTGACGACACTGAAATTATTGCCGGTCTTACCCCTGGAGAAAAGGTTGTAGTGAGTGGAGCTTACCTTTTGTATAGCGAGTACGTATTAAAGAAAGGAGCGCTTGTTAATTAGTCAGTAAAAACGAATTTTATTAACTTCACTTCAATGGTATTTATGCGCTCACTATGTTCGATTATCCATGTTTTTCTGCATTAAAAAACGGATCTATTTTAATAACTAATAAAATAACAAAACAATATGAAAACAACAGATTTTAAAATTGGTATAGCGGCGCTAGCTGCTTTATTTATACTGGCTTCCTGCAACGGGGAAAGTCAGTCATCAAAAACCGAGAATGATCATAGTCAGCATCAAACAGTAGCAGAAAGAGACAATCCCCAAGCTCCTAAAACAAAAAATGAGGCATTGGATGCGCTTTATCCTCATTATCTTGCTTTACAGGAGGCACTCGTTGCCGGCGACATAAGTAAAGCAAAGGAAGCTGGCTTATTAGTAGAAGAAGCTGGTAAACATGTCGACGGCGCTAAGGATCTTCAAGAAGCTGCCTCACAAGTTTTATCAGCAGAAAATATTAACAGCCAGCGAGACGCTTTCTCTTCACTAAGTAATGCACTTATAGAACTTATTAAAACACATGGTGTAGCAACAGGCGAGTTTTATGTAGCACATTGTCCCATGGCCTTCAATGACAAAGGTGCCAACTGGTTAAGTCCGACAAAAAGTATTAAAAACCCATACTTTGGAGACAAAATGCTTAACTGCGGAAGCGTAGAAGAGACATTGAGAAAGCTCTAAGAAGTTTTTAAGAATTAGCATATTTCAGGGGCAATTGAAGAGTATGCTACTTTCTTTTAGTCAGAAATTTGGCTAGTTTTGTCATCATCAAAACAGTGTGTCAACTATCGGGCAGAACGTTTCTCGCTTTATCCGATAGTTGTTAACCAATTTCGTTTTATGATTAAAAAAAAGCTACTATCGTTATCCATATTGATTTTTTGTTTCTACATTTCATATGGCCAGTCATCCCTGCAAAAACCATTTCAAGATTGCCATATTACCGGCAGTATCACCATATACGACTATAATCAAAAAAAGTGGATAAGTAGCGACATTGAAGATAGTCATCAACCTTCATTACCGGCATCGACCTTTAAAATCTTGAATACACTTATTTTACTGGAATCCGGTGTTGTAAAAAGCGAAAAAGAAATCGTCGCATGGCCCGGTTCAACTGACACGGTTAAATATGGTTATAGGCCAGATATTTATCATAACATGGATATGGAAGAAGCTTTCAAAGTATCTGCAGGCTGGGTATATCGGGAATTAGCGAAAAAAGTAGGAAAAGCGACATACAAAGATTACCTCATCAAATGCCATTACGGAAATGCTGACGTGTCGATCAATGATCCTGACTTTTGGAATTATGGGACTTTTGCCATTTCTCCGGCGAATCAGGTTGAGATGTTAATCAATCTTTACGAGGAGAAACTACCATTCTCACGACGATCTTACCGGATTCTGAAAAAAATGATGGTGGAAGAAGAGACAGCAAATTATCTATTAAGAGCAAAGACAGGTTGGACAATAGACGGTGGTAAGGATACCGGTTGGTGGATTGGTTATGTAGAGCAAAAACGGCAAAAAAATGTCTATTTTTTCGCTACTCGTCTCATCAAAGACCGAAAAACCATAAATAAGCAGTTTGCTAAATGCCGGAAAGAGATAACCAAGAGAATTTTGAAAGAACTGGAAATGCTTCAATAAAAAATCCACCTACTGACGAATCAGCAGGTGGTTCTCTACACTTAAAAGTATCCAACCGTAACTGTAGAAGATCTTATGTCGTGGTATCGCAGCGCGATACAGAACGTCCAATTACTTTTCTACGAATCCATCCGGATCTTTGGGATGGAGTGTACAAAAGTATATAATAGTTTCTACTTTTTTATGTTATAATTATATAAATGATAATTTAATGATGATTCTATGCGGTTTTTGTGTGAAAAATTGTGAAAAAAAACAATAAAGCCCTATATGTATTAAGTTTTGGATCTATATATTTTTTGTTTTAAAGAGAAGCGCCCGTTATATATAACGGGCGTACACTTCTCTAAAATAGGCATTTAAATACCTACTTTGGGCTACGGTTGGATTAAAATCTCTCCGACAATGGTATTGACAATACTAAAAAATCAGTATTACAGTTATTTACAGCAAAAAGTTTTTTCATCACAAAGATAGAGATACACCTCCTATCATTTGAAAGCTAAAGTACAATTGTATATCGCCTACTTCCAAAACGAGAAAAAGTGAGAAAAATATTCACACCTCATAAATTATTCTTTCAATCTTACTGCCCTTTTTATTATTTCATAGTTATGCTATCCGTCATCAATGCCGCAGCTGAAATATGTACCTGCTTTTATAATTCGGCCGAATCATTGTCGTTTAACGCGCTTTAACTACATTTGCTTAATACGCAAATTGATCTCTTTTTTATGTTGAAGAATCTCGTATATATCTGCTCACTTTCACTCTTATTATTTGCAACCGTTTTATCCAGTTGCAATAAAGCAAACGCCCAAGGATATCGTCAATTGACGATTTCTGATTTTAAAGGCAAAGCGGATCCAAAAAGTCCCTTTATATCGCATGTGAAATTACGTATCGGCTATCAATCAACCACACTTAAACGCGTAGATTCTTATCAAGTCACGTTTCACGTTTTCTTAGATATAAACCCAAGAGAGTCTTGGATAAAATTCGACAAAATCAAAACACCTGAAATACTCGCCGAAGTATTAAACCATGAACAGGGTCATTTTAAAATAGGTTTACTCATGCAGCATGAATTAATTAGCCGGCTCAATGCACGAAAATACACCTCACATTATAAGCAGGAGGCCGCTACTCTTTTTAATAAAGTCTCCAATAAATACCAGGCAATGCAGCTCCGGTATGACGCGGAGACTGAGCATATGATGAATAGAGCGCAACAGGCCATTTGGGATAAAAAACTGAACCGATCTATAGAAGGCCTGAATTTGCTAATGGATTGACACTTGATATTCGGGATAGCTAACAGGCACATAGAAACGTTCAAATAATGTGGCTTCATCCCCATGTGCGTCCTGCCGGAAGGTAAAATATTCGCATGAAATCAGTATACCTACTTCTTGCTTGCTAAGTGTAATCTTTAAAAAACCGTGATGGGTATCACAATAATTTTCAAGTTGCACCTGTCTCATAATAGGTAAATTATCTACTACTAAAGGATTACCCGGTTCAGCTATGCGGTGCAGATCAGCGTATCCCCCTGCCCCAGATACTACATAAGGAATCACAGAACCATCGGCGTATCGTTTACTAAATCGCTGATAATTATGCACATGACCACTAAGCACCAGATCCGGTTTGACTCCCGCTGCATGAAATGCGCGTTCTAAAAAAGTTATCATATTTAAACTGGAGCCATGATTCGTATCAGCCGAGTAGGGAGCTTGATGAATACAAACAATGATGGCTTTTTTAGGACGCTCTGTGTGTGCCGACAATAATTCTTGGATAAACCATGCTTCTTGCTGCTCTGTGATAAAGCCGTATTTGGTAGCATTCCCATATAAACAAATGATATTAGCCAGCGGCGTAACCAAAGTCCAATAGACATTAGGTTGTATCATACTGAAACGATTACTTCCACCGGAGAAAGCAATTTTGTCACTTGTCTTCGCGCAGAAAACCTGTGTAAAAGCTTCTAAACTATCGTATCCCTCCGAAGATTCCGGATTGATATCCGCGTCATGATTACCCGCCAAGGCAAATATGGGTGCCGGGTACTGTTCGTATGGTCTAAAAAACTGCGCCGGATACTCGCTTGCCTCACCGTAATTGTATACGACGTCACCCATGTGCAACATAAAAACGGGTGTACACGAGTTATTTTTTGCAAGAAGCTGCTTAGTCATTTCTCGGGCCACTTTATGCTGAAATGTCCTTTCTTTCATACTTCCGGTATCTCCAACCACATGAAAGCTCATGGTGGCTGTCTGTTCATCGATTTCCGGGAGAATTTGTTTTAACTTCAATCTATATGGCCATTTCCCACTTGGAGCAGGTAAAGGTTTAATTTTAAAAGCATCATCTATCAAACTTCCCAGTAGTACTGGCTGCCTCCTAACATTTGTCATAACACATCAACTTATAAATTCCATTCCGACTAATGCAAATGTACACAGCAAGTATTATACCTTTATTAAGATATCGCGTTGTTAATATTAAGAAAAGCATGCATGTTTAGTTGCGTATACCATGTATTTTTTCTAAGTTTAGAATAAATTAAAGCTAATCCAAAATGATTAAATATATCTTTTTTATATGCATCTGCTTCTCAGCACTCAGATCGGTCAAAGCCCAAGATAAAATTGACGATATTACCATTTACCCTATCGAACACGCAACTTTTGCAATAACTTGGAAGGAAAAAACGCTTCTATTTGATCCAAGCACAGAAAAAGAAAAGTTAAATAAAGTAAAGAGCCCTGATCTTATTTTTATAACAGATATACATGGTGATCATTTCAATATTTCCAGTCTAAAAAATCTTGATCTTTCGAGATCAATACTCATTGTTCCCCCTGTTGTTGCCGAGCAATTGCCGGACGAGTTAAGAAAACAATCGCATCTGATCAAGAACGGTGAAACTGTCGACCTAAATGATATAAAAATCGAGGCCGTACCTATGTATAATCTCCCTGAATCCGCTGACGCATTTCATACAAAAGGTAGGGGAAATGGTTATATTATTACGTTGGGCAACAAACGTATTTATATAAGCGGAGATACTGAAGATATTCCGGAAATGCGTGAGTTAAAGGATATCGACATTGCTTTCCTCTGCATGAACTTACCTTACACCATGACCGTTAAGCAAGCTGCCGAAGCCACCCTTGCATTTAAACCGAAAATGGTCTATCCTTATCACTATAGAGGTCAAAATGGAAAAAGCGACATATTCAGTTATAAGCAGCTCGTAAACGAAAAAGATTCATCTATTAAAGTGATTATACGTGACTGGTATCTTCGTAATCCGTAATTTCATTGCGCTAACCTATCGCTAATGAATAGCTTAGCGCCTTTTTGTCAAAGGCCCTTAAATATTTGCATCAATTGATGGTTATGTCGCTGGGTATGGAACTGTATAAACATCAACCATTCGTAACGTGTAAGAAAGCCATAAGTTGGAAATTCAAAATCTAAACATACGACCCTCAGGTCTTCATTCTGAATAATATCAACGTATCGCTGCTTGTTAAGTTCAAGATCGGTTATCAATTCATCTCTATTAAAAGGTCCATTTTCCGGGTAAATAAAATCCGGCGACTCCATTTTTATCTCAAAGTTTAGGAAAATATCTTGTAAGGATTTCACATATAAGTCCACTTCGCGTACTGGCTTCTCTACATGGCTATCAGGTAAACCGCCAGTAGCCTTAATGACATGATCGGCCACTTGTCCCGCTGTCCATTCACCCATATTCCGTTGGTGATTGATTTCCTGACGATCGAACTTTGAGATCGATTCTATAAACGTGTCGAACGTTTTCTTTAATGAATTCGACAACTTCTTTTTGTCAACTAACATAATCCAATGTGTTTATTACAAAGGTAGGAGGTAATCGGATAGCTAACCGGGTAGAAAAGCGACATTCTAAGGGTAAAAAACGAATATATAGATCGTCTGTTATTACATTGCATCCGTCAAAACAAAAATAATCAGTAAAAAAGTAAAAAACATTTGGTAACCATTTGGTTTCTTTTTAAATTTGAAACCAAATGGTTACATATAAATAAACACATGGAAACTAGACGAGATGTATTTCAGGCAATAGCCGATCCTACTAGACGTGCAATTATTCAATTGATAGCTAAACAGCCACTTAATTTGAATACGGTGGCTGACCGTTTTGACATTAGCCGGCCGGCCGTCTCAAAGCATATCCGCATTCTTACTGAATGTGGCTTGATAACAATTCATCAGAAAGGCAGGGAGCGCTTTTGTAACGCAAATTTGCGTTCATTAAAAGAGGTATCGGAGTGGGTAGAAAAGTATCGTACGTTCTGGAATGATCGCTTGGATACATTAGAGGATCTTTTAAACAACGAATAGATCTCTAAAAAAATGAACACGAGCAGCGCTCATTAGTCTATGATTTGGATCTAGCTGTCTTCTTATCTAGAACCTATGATATCAAGTTAGGCAGGATGCTCAATTGGTAAAAAAGAATTAAAACAAAAATGATACGAATATGGAAAATTATGGAAAAATCATTGCGCCAGGCACTATTCGCTTTGAGCGTTTACTGCCAGGCCCCATTGAACGTGTATGGGCTTACATTACTGAATCTGATAAAAGAGAAAAGTGGCTGGCCAGCGGCGAAATGGACTTAAAAGTTGGCGGTAAGGTCAATTTACATTTTGTTCACGCCAATCTATCATCCTATCAAGAGACACCTCCCGACAAATATAAGTGTTATGAACACGGCAATAGCTTCAGTGGCACGGTAATTCAGTGTACACCACCCTATCTATTGACTTTTACATGGGGAGATGGTTCGGAAGTGACGTTCGAACTTCACAAACAAGAAAAAAAGATATTATTAGTATTAACCCATCGTCACTTAGAAGCTGTCGAAGCACGCATCAGCGTAGCTAGCGGTTGGCATACCCATCTTGGCATTCTTGTTGCTCGATTGGAAAGACGCGAACCGGCAGGTTTTTGGGGTGTACATAACCAAATGGAAAAGGAGTATACTGAAATATTAACCGAATTATAGATAAAAACGTTATGGAAAATCAAAGAGCGCAAGTTGAAGTCCAGATGCTTATAAGAAGACCTGTTTCAGCAGTTTACCAAGCTTTCATTGATCCGGCTATCACTAAGAACTTTTGGTTTACGAAAGCGAGCGGACCGTTAGAAGTGGGAAAGACTGTTACTTGGGAATGGGAAATGTACAACGTTTCAAGCGATGTTACGGTAAAAGAATTAATTAAAAACGAGAAAATATCCATTGTATGGAACGAGCCCGCAACAACCGTAGATTTTCTTTTTACGGCGATCGATGAAAACAGGACTTACGTTGTTATTAAAAACTACGGATTCCCGCAGACAGGGAACGAATTGGTACAGGCGGTGAATGACAATACAGGCGGTTTCACCACCGTTTTAGATGGATTAAAAGCTTACTTAGAGCACAATATTAATCTAAATTTAATTGCCGATAAATTTCCGAAAGAAATAAGCTTGCATTAAGAAGATACGTATATTGGCGTAAGTGAATTTCTTGCGCCAATATAAATCCGATTGCGGCATCATGCCGATCAACGGTTCTTACATCATCCCCTACCTTCCTTGAAATTTCTTTTTATTTTTACTACATGATTCATGAGAAACTGCTTTTAGTATTGGCTTTATTTTTCGCCATGGCCATGTTGTACTTGTTAAGTCAACGCCTAAAAATTTCCTATCCTATCTTATTAGTTATCGGTGGCTTGGGAATTTGTTTTATTCCCGGCGTACGGGCGATAAGCATCAACCCGGATTTGGTATTTCTGATTTTCTTACCACCTTTGCTTTTCGAAGCAGCGTGGTATACCTCTTGGAATGAGTTTTGGAAGTGGAGACGTTCCATTGGTTTACTTGGCTTTGGTTTAGTACTATTCACCTCTCTGGCTGTCGCCTATATTTCTGTTATGACTATCCCTGGCTTCACACTTGCCATGGGTTTTTTATTAGGGGGCATCATTTCACCTCCTGATGCCGTAGCTGCTACCTCCGTGTTAAAAGGAGTTACCATGCCTAAAAGAGGTCTTGCTATTCTTGAAGGAGAAAGCCTTGTAAATGATGCAGCATCATTAACGGTATTTCGCTTTGCCTTAGCGGCTGTTCTAACCGGACATTTTATATTGCAGGAAGCCCTTCTGGAATTTGCTACGTTATCGATAATGGGTGTTGTTGTTGGTTTAGTCATTGCTCATATCTTGTACTTCGTGCTTCGCTACTTAGCAAAATCGTCCAATATAACTACACCAATCACATTAATAGCTCCTTACCTCATGTACCTTGTGGCCGAATCCTTTGAGTGGTCGGGCGTCCTAGCCGTGGTAAGTGGCGGTCTGTTCTTGTCTTTTCGATCCAAAGACTTCCTAAACTATCATACGCGGATACAAGCCACCGAAGTATGGGCTACTGTCGGATTTCTCTTAAATGGGTTTGTTTTTATTCTAATTGGCTTAGAACTTCCCGTGATCGTAAATGGATTAGAGGGTTATTCTAAGAAAGAGGCGATTCAATATGCGCTAATTATTAGTGCCGTCGTAATTTTACTCCGTCTTACACTCGTTTATTTAGCTGCTTTTATACCCCGCCTTGTCAGCAAAAGAATACGCGATAAAGAAACAAGCCCCGGCTTTAAATTGCCCTTTGCCATCGGATGGGCAGGCATGCGTGGCGTAGTATCGTTGGCTTCTGCATTAGCTATACCACTTACACTTGAAAATGGTGAAGCTTTTCCTCATCGCAACCTCATTTTATTCATTACTTTTGTAGTCATCCTTATCACCTTGGTTTTCCAAGGACTTACTTTGCCCTTTTTTCTAAAACTTTTAAAGATTGAAGAGATAGATGAATATGTTCCAACGGAAGATCAGTTGGAAGCCATTCGTCTTCAATTGGCCAAATCAAGTATCAAATATCTTGACAGGAAGTATGATCGTGAGATGGAAGAACATCCCACCATCGCACGAATCAAGGAACAGCTACAGCGTAGTATCGACGCCACCGAAAGCTCGTTGCAAGAACAGGAGAAGAAAGAAAAACTGATTTCTGTTCGGATGTTATACAGACGGATCATGTTGGAACTAATCACCCATCGAAGAGAAGGACTTAATAAATTACGTAAAGAGAAAAAGTATGATGATCATGTCATTAGGCAATTGGAACACAATCTAGATTTAGAGGAGTCAAGGCTTATAAAACAATAAGCCTGCAATTTAGTATAGAAAAAAACACAATAATAATGATTACGATCACCACACCCGCCCTGCTGTTTCCAGCTATCAGCCTGATTATGTTAGCGTACACAAATCGCTTTTTAGCGCTTGCCAGCTTAGTGAGAAGTTTACATGCCAAATATCTCGAAAACAATCGAAGTGGTGTCATTCATGGTCAAATAAAAAATCTACGCTACCGATTACGCTTGATTAAATATATGCAGGCCTATGGTGTTTTAAGCTTTGTAGCCTGTGTTGTATGTATGCTATTCATATTTTTGAAATGGTTGTTTTGGGCCGAACTGCTTTTCGGACTCAGTTTAATTTTCTTTACTATATCACTTATTATTTCATTGATTGAAATACAGAAAAGTACAACAGCCCTTGAGCTGGAGTTAAGTAATATGGAAGAAGATAAAGTAAGCCCTTCCTTTGTTGACTATTTGAAGAAAAAATTAGACACAAAAACTAAAGATGTCTGATTACATGAAGCTGTTTACGAGTAGGCGTTCCCGTTCTACAATAACGTCCATCACAAACACTGTTTGAATATTACCAACTCCCGGTATTTCGCTTAATGCATCAACATGAAAACGGTGATAGTCCGCCATATTTGATGCAATGACTTTCAGCATAAAATCGAACTCGCCTGAGATATTATAACACTCGATGACCCTTTCTAAGCCAGCAATGGCCTGAACGAAAAGAGCGCCAGCCTTTTTGGTGTGCTCTTTTAACGAAACGTAGCAAATGGCTGTTAAACTTTCTCCCAGAGCACGATGATTTAACAAAGCAGTATACCGTTTAATAACCCCGTTCTGTTCCAGGCGTTTTATCCGCTCATGAACGGGCGTAGCACTCAAATGAATCTTATGTGCTATCTCTCGAATTGTCAACTTTGCATTTTCCTGCAAAAGTTTCAATATCTCATAATCCTTTGCATCCAAATTTACCGATGCTTTCGCGCCTTGTTCTTTTTCCATTAAGTAAACGACATATTAAAAGATCAATATTCTATATATAGCAAATAAAACAGAAAATTTACCCAAAAGTAACAATTAAAACAACTTAAAATTTAAAACACATACTTTTGCATCAGAACACTGCTTATGAAAAACAAAAATTCGATTATATTATTTATTGCCTGTTCAGCAGTTTTTCTAGAAGCTTTGGACCTTGCCATCATGAATCTTGCGCTCCCTCTAATACAAAAACACTTTCATCTAAAAGAAGAGCAATCACAATGGCTGCAAACCATTTATGTTCTTCTATACGGCGGATTTCTAATTATAGGCGGTAAGCTCGCGGATATTTGGGGAAGAAAGAAAGTTTTTATGTCCGGTGCTTTGTTATTTCTAATAACCTCTATTGGCGCGGGCAAAGCAAACTCCTTCGAATTCTTGTTTTTTTTTCGGGCCATCCAAGGCTTAGGTGCGGCCCTTCTCATGCCGTCCGCCATGGCAATCATTACAAATACATTTGTAACTGAGGCTGCTAGAAGCAAAGCGCTGGGTATATTCAGTTCGTTCGCTGCCATTGGATCGGGCTGTGGGTTGTCGTTAGGCGGCATCATTGCTTCTTCCTTAGGGTGGCAATGGATCTTTTTTATAAACGTTCCCATTATAAGTATGAGCTTGATCCTAGCCTTTATCATATTGGAATCGGACACCCAAACAACCGATACGATCCCACCGGATTTTTTATCGGGTATCATACTATCTTTTTGCATTGTTCTTCTTTCGTATTTTATACACGCGATTCCAACGCTTATCTACAAACCAATTCAGGTTATTGTATTGCTAAGCTTAATAACTTTAAGCCTAGTGTATTTTATAAAAAGATCCCGACATCACAAAAATCCCTTAATAAACTTTGCACTACTTAAGGGCCGCAATGTACAAATAGGCAATAAAGCAATTTTTCTACTGGGATCTTTTTTTCTCAGCTATTTACTTGTTCTTTCCTTTTATCTACAGGAAATTTTGGGATTTTCAGCTGCCAAGGCGGGCTTACTACTCTTTCCTTTTAGCGTCGGTTCCGCTTTGATATCCAGGTTTCTATTGCCCTGTTTAATCAAACGTTTTAAAATTATTCGTATCGCCAGATTAGGAATGTCATTGATGTTTTTTGGAGCATTACTGTTAATCGTCAGCATGCATTATCATTTATTTGTTTATTTGGTATTTTCGATTGCCTGCGTAACAGGTGCGGGCATGGCCATATCAATCCCCAGCTTAACCGTTATGGCATTAAATCAAATCCCTGTTGACCACCAGGGCGTGGCCTCAGGCGTCAACACTACGTCTTATTTTTTTGGGTCGGGCATTGGTTTATCACTGATATCGTTGATTATGCAATTAAATACGATATTTCCAAGTACAAAGAAGCAGTTGATTGCCTCAATGACACTCCTCTTGCTGCTAGCAGCCCTTGCGGTATTATATCTGCTGAAAAAAGACTTCGCGCAAGATAGAGAGACGGATAGGCTGCGAAAGGTTTAATTTAATTACCCCGAAGCAATTGTACCAGGCCATTGACTGAGCTATTTTCAAAATGCAATTTTCCGTCTAGATGAATATGCTCATCAGCCAACTTTTGAGCGCTAAATTCCATTTTTTCAAGACGCTTAAAAGATGGGGGTAACAACGGATAGTTTCCTTGATTCCTCAAACCTTTACTGTCTATATATAAATAAAAAAAATCATTGGAAAGATGATCACGATTACTTTGTTGGTATTTTCTGCCCGTGCCAAAGAACAAACGATCAGCTCGGCTTTCGTGCTGAAACTTATAAAAAAGTTGTTTCGGGAGATAATTTGCTAAATGGGGTGATGCTTGAAACGAAAGATAGATTTCGGGGACACGTTCTTTGCGAACTACTCGCTGCTCTACCCTTTCGAAATTGTCATTATAGTCGTAAGTAATAATCGTATCCTGCTGAAGAGTAAGATTCTTTTTCCATTCCAGATCCATATAAGTTCCGTAATAGCGTAATAAGGTATCGACAGGGATGTGATGTTTTTCAAAAAATTTTCGTTGCCGCGCCAATAGCGGCGTAATGTCTGCTGCTAGCCAGAATTTGATTAAGCTATTCGATTCAAATTGCTTTGGATATAAGCGCTTTACACCTTTAACCAAAGCCGTTTTGATATCTCCACTAAGTGATAAGGATCCCCGTCCAAAATCCGCATCTATAATCGAAGCGCCGTCTGTATAGACCAGCTCATGTTGTGTTTTAATTGCTTCGTAAAAAGGCGACTGCTCAACAGTTGTCATGCTCCCCTCCTGCCGGATAAGGCTCCGAAGCAGGTTGAATTTCTCTACCTTGGAAGCCGAGACACAAAGTGCTAACCGGTCTTTTGTGAACATCAAGCATAATTTTCCGTTAAATGCAGTTCCTTGGAAAACAAGTGAATCCACAGTCTGAAGTTTCGAAATACCTAATATGTTTTTCGTATAACATTGAAGTTCATCGAAGTCATCGATACTGAATACCGAGAAAAATGTGGCGTCATCAGGCTCTATCGTAAAGAAAAAGATATTAGCCGGAATATGGAGTCCCGAATCTCCTAAATCAAAAGATTTCTTGTGCTTTTTCTTATCTGAGTCAAAATAATATCCGGGATTTAAAACCGCATTCCAAGCTATTGACCGTAATAATGCATCCACATTTACACGAAACAAAGTGGACGCATTTTTTGGGATGTACTGTTGGTAAGATTGCTTTTGACGATATACCAAATAACCGCAACATGTTAATCCCACGCCAAGAATAGCCAACACACCGATCAGTACTTTTTTCTTCATACCCAAACTTACTAATAAATTAAGGTCTAAAAGCCGTACTTTCGACTACATCCAATATATATTGTAAGGCATTTCTCTTCGAGCCTGGAAGTTCGGCCCGGAAGCTGCCAACCATTTTTTTACCTTTAACACCCTTTGAAGTAAAATAAAAGTCGCCTAAGCCCTGAATTTTGTCTTGTAGCGCCAAGGCTTGTTTGGTGGCGGGTATCTCCAACGAATTAATTGCCTTCACCATTTTTTTACTATTGAAAATAAGAGTAAACTTATTATCGTTCAGCAATTTTTTGTGTTTGGAAGATAAGTCACTTTCATATCGATTGTATTGAATGTTCCGTAAATCATCTAGTGCCGTACCAAAGAATATGATACCGTCCTTTAATAAAACATGAACTTCCAGCGGCCCTTTTAGTCCGCTAATTGTATAAATACCCTCATTCTCCGTCAGTTTGGCCCTAGCAACCCCAAGGGCAAGTGCTTTTTTGAACAGGTTCATATCAGTAGAAGAAAACATAGCCAAAAATGCGGGTATACTCTCTTTTTTAGTCTTTTCAACCTCAACGGAATTATAATCCTCGTCATACTCGTAGGTCGTATATTTCACTTCCTGTTCTTTTATAGCAGTTAAAGCGAAGATACCATCACCCTTAATTGCTTTGCCAATCGCTTTTTCGTCTAGTAAAAGTGAAAATATAGAAGACCCTAGATCTATTTCCTTTTCATATCGGCCAAGCAAATTACCGTAATATTGTTGCATTAATATTGGCAGCTCTTTTAAGTAATTCTCTGTATTAATTGCTACTGATGTATAGGCAATGGCATCTTTGCTCAAATATTTAAAGAACCTTTTATTCAGTTTCCGATTATATATCCTACGGTAGGCTTCGGCAAGGTTATTCGAAAGCCCTATGGAGCCATCAAGTGTTGCAGTGTTCTTATCAAAGGTTAAATAAACATTAGCGCTTTCAAAGCCAGTGCCAACTTTTTCAGTCTTTACCCCCAGAAGAGAAGCATAAGCGCTATGCACACCAGGCAGCAAATCTTGATAGAGTTCATTGATATCCCTAAGCCAAAGACTTGCCATTGCATTTTTCCGATACGATTTTTTAAAAGACGGATTACCGAATGCTTCTTGCGATTCGACCAATCGTACAGCCTCCTGATACAGCCATTCTTTCAACAATCTGCTTTTTATCGAATCATCTGCCGCAATACTTGCATAGTAAGCATCGTACATTGAGTCGCGAGCCGCATCAGCTATTTCATGTTCTGCCACAGGTGGGGCCAAATTATAACTGTCTACAGCAGTTGAATCCAAGGGGAAGTCATCTTTATTCAAAGAATCAACAGCGTCCCACTCGACATCCACTGAGTCCATTAAGGGTGCCGGATCAAGCGCAGCTTCATCATATTCATCACTTAATTTTTTATTTACTATTCCGTATTTTTCAGCAGTCTTTTCATCTTCAAAAAAACTGTTTCGCAACTCTCCGCTAAGTAAATAAAGAGTTTGCTCATTCCAGATCAACAATTGTTTTTTTTCGTTAAGATCTAAAATCCAATGACCATTCTGAAGCTTTTGGGGCTGACCAAGAGTTTTCAGGAAGTCTCCCACCTTAGTACTACTCCTAAGGGGGATTGACATACCGTAGTAACGTATACTATCTGTTTTGGTGCTATAAATATATACCTGCGCATTTAGGTTAAAACCTAAATCTTCCAATCCCTGTAGATTGCCATTATTTGTTTTATTCAATTTGGCAATCAGTGCCTGTCCTATTTTCGACCGATTAAATTGATCGATACCTATCAAATCAAAAAAATTGCGCCCATTAATAGTCGCCACTACGAAAGCGTCTTTCGGAATCCTCGGAGCAAGCCGTTGTGCTATTATATTATGTGAAAAGAATAGGCTTAGAAAGCTCAATAAAAGTTTAGTTCTCTGCATATTTTTGTTCTCAATTATTAACTAATTGTATTTGATTGGTAATATTGGCCCTGCCGTTGATCAAGTCCAATATAGAAGTGTGAAGCATAACCGCTTTCTTTGTACCTGATAGTTTTGCTTGTTTGTTGGTTGATTGCTTAACAACGCTATCAAAACGATAAATACAGGTATATAAAGCATTCTTAAACACCTGCTTATCAGCTTCTTTAAGCTTCATATAAGCACTTTTGGCCTCCTGTGCATAAGTATAGTTGCGGGAAAACAATTGTGTTCTCGTATCGAAATTGTATAAAGACTTTCCAGTGGGTTTTATCTTTAATTTCTCATAAATGATTTTACTGAGATGATTCAGATTATCTACTTTTTCAAAAGAAAAACTGACAAAGGCAATAAAATTCTCAAAATCTACCCGATGCTTAACACTACTTATTCCCGGCGTTTTTTTCAGTATCGCAACGGCTTCGTTTAGATTTCGTTGGATTTGAACCTTATCCGGAACTTTATAACCGTTTATGCTATCCAATAGCATCACAGACGAAAGCTTTGTCTTGCTTTGACTCAAATTTAATGTGACCGTCATATTTCCCGAACCATTTTTATGAACGTTGATCTCTTCAATCACTTCAAAACAAGCACTCAAACTAATTGTGCTAAAAAAAAGCAGCACATATAGGCATCGATTTTTTAAGGTCATTTCTCTTTTTACTATGCAGAACAAAAGTAGAGAAAGGATATGGTTAATAACTAACTGATTTCAGGGATTTCTAAGGTAATTAGGCGTAAAGCGACCTAATTCTCTTGCCTAACTTTATTCACCACACCTCAACGCCTACCCGCTTTAATCACAATTTTCGTAACTTTATAGGATTAAAAGGGGGGCTCATGGCAAAAGTGAAAAATATAATGATCAGAGGTAGTAATAATAGGCCTATTGTTCTTGATATTTTTTTCAACGAATCAAGGCCTTATCAACCCGCCATTATATATGCACATGGTTTCAACGGCTTCAAAGACTGGGGCAACTTCGATCTGATCGCTGAACAATTCCTTGCTTCCGGCTTTACCTTTATAAAGTTTAATTTTTCTCACAATGGCACCTCGCCGGATCAACCGGAGAATTTTGTTGATTTAACTGCTTTTAGTGAAAACAACTACACCAAGCAATTGCATGATCTTGAACAGGTAATAGATTGGGTCCAAAATAACTGCAATCCATATGGACGTTGCATCGACAAAAAAAGCATCGGCTTAATCGGCCATAGTATGGGCGGTGGCATCAGTGTGATCAAGGCGGCAGAAGACGCTCGGATCAAAGCACTCGTAACCTGGTCGGCAATTGCCTTCTGTAAAACACCCTGGGGCGATTGGCCAAAAGAAAAAATAAGCGATTGGAAACAAACGGGTGTTGCTTATTATGTAAATGGTCGTACAAGACAAAAAATGCCACTAAATTACCAATTGTATGAGGATTATTTAAATAATGGCACACGATTGGATATTATAAAAGCTGCCTCCTCTATCAATATCCCCTGGATGATTTGTCATGGTACCGAAGATATAAACGTACCTTTAAATCATGCATACAACTTAAAAGAAGCCAATGGCAGAGCGGTTATGGTAACCGTTTCATCCGATCATGTTTTTGGACGAAAACACCCTTGGTATGAAACTATTCAACCAACCCCCATGCAGGACGTGTTGAACCGAAATATTTTATTCTTCAAGCAACACCTTGATAAATAACATCGCATTATGCGCTGAATTTTCTGATTTTCTAGTCTTGAATTTCTACTTTTGAATTTTATTAAACGCGCAAGATTCGGGTTTCGTCACCGGTTGGCTTTGACTACTTTTGAAGAAAATAGATTGTTTATGGAAACGCAACAGCAAATAGATTTTAATAGGATCGCAGCATCCATTGCATTTATCAAGGAACACTTCAAAAGCCAACCGAGTTTGGAACAAATCGCCGAACATGTCCACTTGAGTCCATTCCATTTTCAGCGAATGTTTCAGGATTGGGCAGGAGTTTCGCCTAAAAAATTCATACAATATCTTACGATTGAGCATGCCAAAAATATGCTTAAGGAAAATTGCTCGACGCTATTCGACACTGCATACGAAAGCGGACTTTCAGGTACTGGCCGATTACATGATCTTTTTATAAACATCGAAGGGATGACACCTGGCGAGTATAAAAATGGTGGTGCTTCGCTAACGATCAATTATAGTTTTGCCGAGAGTCCATTTGGTAATATCATCGTGGCTTCTACGCATAAAGGAATCTGTTATATGGCATTTGCAGATGAAGGAAGGGGTATCGGATTTGATACCTTGAGATCTACCTTTCCAAATGCACGCTATCAGCAGCTGGTTGACAATTTCCAGCAGCATGCACTCTTTATTTTTGATCAAGATTGGAGCAAAATAAAAGAGATTAAATTACATTTAAAAGGCACCCCATTCCAGATTAAAGTTTGGGAAACACTTTTGCAAGTTCCCACAGGCACGCTTACTACTTATGCCCAATTGGCTGAACGAACTGGCAACAAGCTAGCTTCACGAGCAGTAGGAAGTGCCGTTGGGGCGAATCCGGTAGCCTTGTTGATACCTTGTCATCGTGTAATTAAATCAACCGGAGACACAGGCAATTATCATTGGGGGAGTTCGAGAAAGCAAGCGATTATTGGCTGGGAAGCTGTTCGGGCGGAACTTCAGGTAGAGAAATAAACCATAGACTATGCATGGAAATTTATTGCCAAAGGATGGAGAAGTTTATTTCTATGAAAATTTCTTCACGCGATCAGAAGAGCATCATCTATTTGATGTACTTAAACAAAAAACAACTTGGCGTCAGGAGCCTGTTAAAATTATGGGTAAAGAGATCTTGCAACCGCGTCTGACGGCTCTTTACGGCGATACCTACAAACCGTATAGTTATTCGGGCATAACGATGAAACCGCAGCAATGGTTTCCTGAACTATTACTTGTGAAAGAGAAGGTGGAAACCTTTTTGAATATTAAATTTAGCACGGTATTGCTTAATTATTATCGAAATGGAACCGATAGCATGGGCTGGCATCGAGATAACGAAAAGTCATTGGGCAAGAATCCAACCATTGCATCCTTAAGCTTTGGAGCATCGCGACCTTTTCTGTTCCGGCATTATCGAGATCGAAAACTACGTGTTAAAATCCATTTATTGCCGGGAAGTCTTCTGGTCATGAAAGGTACCATACAAGATCATTGGCAACATAGCTTACCCAAGGTGCCAAAATTAGTTGAAGCAAGGATTAACCTAACTTTTAGGGCAATTGTAGACAAATGACTTTCGCGTTAACAAGCTAAGGGGAGGGATTTTCCTCCCCTTCGTCTTAATTCCTTAACAAATTTCGGTATCTAAGCAAGGCCTCTACATAATAGTAATCTGCGTAGGTTAAGGGCACATCGATCTCACTCTTATGAGGTATAGAGCCGACACTGTGCATCAAAATAAAACCGCCGTTGCTTCCAATAGGAGCTTTATAGGAATCCGATGAAAGACTGACGAGCATCTTCTCAGCTGCATTTACATACTCCTTCGCCTTGGTATTCTTGACATAAGTGCTCAGCTCCAGTAAGGCTGAAGCGATAATAGCTGCGGCAGAAGCATCACGATACTGCTTATATTGACTGGCATATGGGCTGCTTGCCGGCAAATCAGGCGCATTAAAATCCCAAAAAGGTACGCCATCATCCGGCATATTTGGATGATTTAGGATATATGTTGCGATTTTCTCCGCAAATTGCAAGTATTCCTTCCGTTTGGTTTCCCGATACATCATTGTATAACCATACAAACCCCAAGCTTGCCCACGTGCCCATGCTGATTCATCAAAGGCACCTTGCGCTGTTTTTTTTGCCACGATGTCGCCTGTTTGCGGATTGTAATCTACTACATGATAACAACTCATATCGTTACGATAATGATTTTTCATCGTGGTATTGGCATGGGTAATGGCAATATCTTGATATTTTTTCTCACCGCTAATTTTACTGGCTTGCGTCAGAAATTCGAGGTTCATCATATTATCGATGATTACCGGATAAGTCCACCCCTCCCACGAACGGATTGTTTTAGTAACAGGATTGAAGCGGCTAATTAACGAATTGGCTCCGGTCAAAAGAACGTCCTTGTAAGCACTACTATCCCCGGTAAGGCGTAAAATATTACCAAAACTGCAATAGAGCATAAAGCCTAAATCATGGGTAGTCGTGTTGTTTTTTTCCTTTTCCAGTAATTTCAACTTCTGTTTTGCTCTATCCAGGAGTTCCTCGTTACCGCTGTACTCATATAAATACAAAAGTGTACCTGGATAAAATCCCGAGGTCCACCATCCCGTACCGGATGATATTGATTTCCCTGCTTCATAAGTTCGTGGAAGTTTTTCGCCTGGAGTGTTAGAACCTAAATAGTCTATTTGCTTTATCGCTTCATTTAGATTCTTTTCGATAAAGTCTTTTTTAAGAGTGTATTGTGCCTTCGCGACGCTTACCGAAACCGTCACGCAAAACAACAGCATATATCCATTTAAACGATTTTTCATTTTCGCTTTCGTCTTATATTAATAACCTTCATTTTGTGGTAAGAGATTTGCATTTCTACCAATCTCTTCCTGTGGAATAGGCAATAGTTTATGAGATGGTTTTATGTTTTCTCTTTTTTCATAAGCGCCTTCTTTTGTAAAGGCCTCCACAACGATATCCCAACGCTTCAAGTCGTACCAGCGCTTCCATTCAAAGGCTAGCTCTACTCTTCTCTCCTCTCTTACTGCGTCCCTAAATGCTGCTTGATTTAACCCAACCGGGATATCCGTTGGGAAGGTTCTTACCCCGTTAGGTGTGTTACGGGCGCGTTGTCTAACCGCATTCAAATATTCATAAGCCTTTGCGGTGGGTCCACCGTTACTCTCGTTGAGTGACTCTGCAGCCATTAAGAGAATTTCGGCATAACGGAAAATCACATGTTTTATATCTGAGTCGGCCCCCTCTGCATTGGCATTAGCTCCTGGATATAAGCACCATTTAGCCGTATGTATGCGTGGCCATCGCCATTGTTGATAAGGGGTCATCACTCCTTTTATAGGTGTTTCTGTTAAATAGCTCACTTCTTTCCTGTAGTCATTATTATCAAAACTTCCATACATACCTGGAGATGGAACTAAGACGCTCCAACCCAGCATATCCGCGTCGCGAACCCCGGTCATAGGAGCTGTATAATCCTGATTTGTACCATTTTCTCCAGTGATCCCCCCCATAAAATCCACGACCCAGACATGCTCCAATTGATGACCAAGATCGGCTTTCCATAAATCTTGATAGTCATTTACCAAACCATAATGGTATTTACCGGCATCATTAATAACCGCTTCCGCGTGCTCCGCTGCTTTGTCCCATTGCTGCAAAACCATATATACGGAAGATAACAGCGTATGGGCAGCCCCTTTAGTAGCTCTTGACTTAATGTTACCCGGAAAGGCATCGGGTAAATAACTTATACCAAATTCGCAATCGTCTATAATATGCTGATATACTTCACTGGCAGGAGTTTTATTAATATCTTTAATCGTATTCGGATCTGTAACAAATTGCCCTATATAAGGAATATCACCAAACAATTGCACTAAATGATAATAATTTAGGGCTCGCACCATGCGCGCTTCGGCGATAAGTGCATTTTTCTTTCCTTCATCCATCGGAACATTCGGGATGCCGTCGATTGCGGCATTAGCGGCTCCTATACCCAAATAAGCCAAGCGCCAGACCGCAAGTATATCTTGGTTGCTGGCATCGTGCGTAAAACCATTCAGCTGTATGCGACTGGATTGTGTTCCGATATCCGCAATGTCAATATCATCTCCCAGTAGCTGTAACACCATGGTTAACCGTCTACCATAGAAATTATCGCTACTCAGCAAGGCATAAGATCCCATCACAGCTGCTTCTGCATCCGCTTCGGTGTTAAAATATTGCCCTGGAACTAAAATGCTTACCGGTTCTTCTTCCAACTTAGTGCAAGCGGAAGCAATAAACAATACGAACAAAAAAATATATTTCGAAAACTCTTTCATTGTCTGTTTCTCCATTAACTTAAAATCCAACATTTATCCCCAAGGTAACGGATTTGACATTTGGATATCCCATATAGTCAAGTCCGACATTTCGGTTTGAGTCCTGAAAGCTTACTTCCGGATCATAACCTTTATAGTTTGTGACCGTCAATATATTTTGTGCACTAGCATAGATCCTTAGTTTACTCACCTGTAGCTTACCTAGCATAAACTTCGGAAAGTTATAACCCAAGGCTACATTTTTTAACCGCAAGTATGAGCCATCTTCAACCCATCGCGATGAGACCTCTGGATTATTCGAAGCACTTGCCCGAGGAATGTCTGTATTTGTATTGGTAGGCGTCCATCTATTCAATGCATCTTTGGTAGCATTTCCCTTTCCGGCCATCCAATCGAGTTCCATTCGAGTGATGTTTAACATATCATTACCCTGGCTTCCTTGAAAAAAGATATTTAGGTCAAAGTTTTTGTAACGCAGATCGTTATTAAAACCGTAGATGAAATCCGGATGGGGATTACCAATAATGGTACGATCATCCGCATTAATAACACCATTCGGACCTTCGGTTAAGTTATTATTAGCATCACGTCCATAGATATCGCGGTACTTGACATCTCCTGGCTTTTTATTAGGAGCCGCAGAAAAATCATCGCCTTCTTGATACAATCCATCAAATTGCCATCCATAGAAAGCGCCCACTACCTCGCCCACACGAAGAATTTGGGATTCAGTTGACAACATATGACCTGGGATCGTATTATAGCGAATATCTCCTCCAGGTAATTGAAGAATCTTATTGCGATTAAAAGTGATGTTAAAATCACTTGTCCAAGTGAAGTTTTCGCCCTTAACATTGGTTGTATTGAGCGCGAATTCCCAACCTTTATTCTCTACACTTCCAATATTCTGCAGAGAAACCGTATAACCGGAATATATCGGCAGGGGTACTTCGTAAAGCAGATCAACCGTTTTCTTATAATAGTAATCTACAGAGAGATTGATCCGACCATTCAGAAAACCAATATCTAAACCTGCATCTGTTTGCTTGGTAGTTTCCCATGTAAGATTAGGATTCGCGACATTGGTTGGCCGCACCGCCTTAATTGGTGTTCCATTAATAGTCGCAAGCGTTGGAGAAAATCGGGCCAATGACATATAAGAGCCTATTTCGGTGTTTCCGGTTTCTCCATAGCTGGTTCGAATTTTAAGATTTGAAATTGCCTTCACCGATTGCATAAACGGTTCTTGGCTGATATTCCATGCCAAGGCACCGGAAGGGAAAAATGCCCATTTGTTATTGTCACCAAATCGAGATGAGCCGTCGTACCGGCCCGTAACTGTCAGCAAATATTTACCTTTGAAGTTATAATTTATCCTTCCGTAAAAAGAGGACATCACCCAGTCTATTAGCTCTGAAGCCGCATTCTGGTAGTTCGAACCCGCTCCTAAATTCCAAAATGAGAAATTGTCAGACACAAAATTCCGATTGCGTGATTCCCACATTTCATTTCTGGAAGATTGATATGAATAACCGCCCATTGCCTCAAGGTTATGGACATCTTGGAAGCTCTTGGTATAGGTTAAGAAGTTTTCGTTGATTACATTTGTGTTCTTGCGGCCTATAATACTTCCAGAACCACCATAGTTACGTCCCTCTACCAAATTTTGCGTCACATAGCTCCCATTCCGTTGATTACTGATCTGGACCCCCAGCGTGCTTCGAAACTTTAATCCCTGTAATAACTCAAGTTCTCCATAGGCATTTCCCTGAAACAAATCGTTTATTTGCTCATTCTTTCTTTCGCGTGCAACTGCTACCGGATTGTCATGAGGGTCGCCCACTTGTTTCAACGTATATTTTCCATTTGCATCGTATACTCCTTGCAGTGGATCAAAGCGTAACGCGCCTGAAATTACACCTGCTCCGGATGTTCCACTACTTGTTTCCTGTGTTCGCACACCGTCAAGGTCATTTCTAATAAAAAAAAGTTTAGTGCCTAAACGAACCCGATCAGATACCTTTATGTCTAAATTAGAAGTTCCCGAAAGCCTTCTAAAGTCAGAATTGATCACTGTACCTTTTTGCCCGTAATGACTAAGTGAGGTATAATAACGGATATTTTCGCTTCCTCCTGAAACCGATAATTGATTATTGATCAATCCTCCGGTTCTAAAAATCAGGTCTTGCCAGTCCGTACCTTCACCATATGACGAAGGGTCTGAATATGGAACATTTGAGTTACCACTGTTTCTGTAAACGTCATTAATGTATTCGGCAAATTCCTGTCCATTCAAAAGGTCGAGTCGTTTACCGATCTTTTGAATGGAGTAAGAATTATTAAAGTCGATAATAGGACGCCCAACCTTTCCCTTTTTGGTCGTTACCATTATAACACCATTAGCCCCTCTAGATCCATAGATAGCAGTTGCTGATGCATCCTTTAGTACTTCGACAGATTCTACATCTTCGGGAGGGGGCGGCGTTCCTCCGGCAAAACCATCCACTACGTAAAGAGGATCACTACTGGCATTGATCGAAGTCCCCCCTCTAATTCGCACGCGTGGCGCTTTACCAGGCTCTCCATTGACGCTGGATACAGCCACACCGGGCGATCGCCCTTGGAGTGCTTGAGCTGTACCTGCTACGGGAAAAGCCGCTATTTTCTCGGCGGAAACCGAGGAAACCGATCCGGTTAAATCGCTTTTTCGTTGCGTACCATACCCTACTACAACAACTTCATCCAATGCCGCATCTTCAGCTTCGAGTTGGACATTCACGGTAGTTTGCCCGCTTACAAGCTTTAATTCTTGGCGTTGAAATCCAATATAGGTAACTACCAACGTCGTGTTCGGAGGCGTTTTTAAAGTAAAAAAACCCTGTTCATCTGTTTGAGTTCCTCTTTTATTAAGCCCTTTTATGCTTATAGAAACACCGGCGAGCGCCTTCCCGTTATTGTCGGTGACTTTTCCGGTCAAAGTTACCTCTTCCTGGGCGACAACAGCCCAATTCTTTTTAGAGATAACAATATTCTTCTCGACAATTTTATAGCTCAGGCCCTGATTGGCCAAACAAGCGTCTATTGCATGGGTCACCGATACGTTTTCCAAATCGATATTCACTGGCGTTGTATTCTTCAAAACGCTTGCTGTATATAGTACATTATAGCCCGACTGTTTACGTATTTCGTCGAAAACCTCTTGAAGTGAAACATTTTTCTTATGCAGCGTTAGCTTTTGAGCAAAGGCCGTTGCCTTTGCTTCCAATAGACCAATTAAGATCAAGATAAGTGATAACTTCATGATCAATATAGGTTTAAATTTGGCATAGGTCTGTCCTTTATGCCATATTACAGCATTTATTTTATACATTTGATTAGGTTAAAGAATTGGTAATTTGATTCTATCTTTAATCTGGCATTATGCCTGTACTATCAAAGGCGTTGCACCGCCTTTGATAGCTTCTTTTTCCTTTTTATACTTTTGGCTACTTCATTACAATAACTTTCCTCCCTTCTGTTTTAAAATGAACACCTCCGGTTAGCTCGATCGTTTGTAATAATTTTTCTATTCGATCGAATTTGGATACAGTACCAATAAATGTCTCACCTGTCAGGTCACCCTGGTATGTGACATCAACATCATACCATCTGGCAATTGTTTTCATCACTTGTTGGATATCATCACCGTGAAAGACAAAATAACCGTTCTTCCAGGCTAAAGCATCTTCTAGGTTGACATTTTTTAGTGAAATTGCCTTGGTCTGTTTATTTATACGCGCCTGCTGACCAGGGTTGAGAATTTTAGCGGTGGGGGTCCGAGACGAATTATCTTTTGCCGACACCCGTACTTTTCCTTCAACAAGTGTAGTGGTTATTTCTTCCATATCTTCATAAGCACTGATCAGAAAGTTCGTTCCCATCACATGAATAGTAGCATCTACTGTCTGTACTTCGAATGGCATTTCCTTATTTTTAGCAATTTCTAAATAGGCCTCTCCTTCGAGGCGAACTTCCCTTTTTGCACCCTCAAACCGGGTTGGGTAGCTTAAAGAAGAGCTTGGACCTAACCAAACATGTGTACCATCGGGCAACTGAACTTGGAACTGTCCGCCCCGTGGCGTACTAAGTATGTTTTGTTTAATCTCCCCTGTGGCATTCGCTTTTGCCGCATGATAAACTAATTGTCCATCCTTCGTCTTACTAATGGTAATATCCCCCTCTTTAACCGTTTTATTGTCAATGGCCTCCAGATCAACTAGACTACCATCACCCAAAAGCAAAGTCGCTCGGTTGCGTACGGACTTGATTGCATCTTTTTCTGCATAAGTCACAGGTTGTATATGACTCGGTTTTCGGTCATAATAAAAAAGAGCTCCGACACTAAATGTGATTAGAACAATGGCGGCAACTAACCACTTTAATACATCAACCCTCCTCGTGTTATTTGTTGGTTGTTCTTTACCTCCAAGCACTTTATGAATCATTTGGGATGATTCTTCTTCATTAAAGAAAGTTTTTCCATGCTCGAAGCTTAGGCGTGCCTGTAAAAAGAGGTCTTCAACTACCTTTTTAGATGAGTTGTCACTTAGCAACTCATATAATTCCAAGCGTTCTTCTTGCGTAATTTCTTTACGCATCGCCTTATCAAATAAAAAGGTAATTCGTGCTCGACTCATATAGGCGTCTTAAAACGGATATCCGTTTTATTAGTTAGTTTTCTTATAAAGACACCGGCAACATCCATTTATGGATGTCTTATTTAAAAAAAATTAAAAAATAATACAGAACAGTAAATGAAGGTCTTTATAGACTATGAAACCCCAAATCTATGATGTTAAAAAGCATGTATAATAAAGGCAAAATAAAGTGATGTACCTTCACCAACTCGCTGAGCGACTGCATAGCCAATTGCTGATACTTAGCAACTGATGCTGTAGAAATATTGAGAACACTTGCAATTTCAGGATTTTTTAGTCCTTGCTGTCTTAAGGCAAAAACACGCTGTTGCTGAGGTGGCAATTTACTCAACGCTTTATCGAGCGCTTCGTATGGGTCGTTCGGGCTCTCAGATTCAGATAAAATCTCGCTTTCCAACGCGTTTAAGTATTGTTTGTGTTTCTCTTGTGTCTGCGTAAGTTGTCTTATTTTGTTAAGGGTATGATTTCTGGCAATAATAAATAAATAAGATGTAAAGTTGGTTATCTCTGGAAGTTTAGCTCTGTGAAGCCATATTTTCAAAAAAACATCCTGGACGACTTCTAAGGTGCTTTCTCGATCATTTAATAGGGAGTGTACAAAGGCACCCAGTTCATGATGATACACGGAGAACAGATACTTAAAAGCTTGTTCATCACTTTTTGCAATCCTTTGCAATAAAACACGCTCATTCTGCAGTTTTGGTAACAACATGAATTAGGTTTATCGTTAGCTTAATCTATAGAGCTAAATTATGGCTTTTTCAATCAAAATCTAAATATTAGACAATAAAAAATTACAAAAGCAAAAAGCTTTGCGTCTAAAATTTGCTAAAATCCTGAATTTAAATGTTAAGAACCTTTAATAAAATACGATTAAAATGCAGCTAATTTGTAAACGTATACATTACATTTATTTTTTTAGTTATGATAAAATTGCCACGTCTTATTTACGGTACAAGCAGTTTAGGCAACCTATATGAAGCATTAGATATTGAAACTAAGCATGAAATTGTCAAGGCATGTGTGCAAAACGCTAAAGAAATCCCCGTATTTGACTGTGCGGGAAAGTATGGAGCCGGCTTAGCTTTGGAAACACTTGGAACGAGTTTAAAAAAGCTTGGCTTAACGAATGAAAAAGTACTGATTAGCAATAAACTTGGATGGTATCGTATTCCTTTAGCTAAAGGTGAGCAACCAAGTTTTGAGAAAGACGTGTGGAAAGATATTCGGCACGATGCCGTACAAAGGATAAGCTACCAGGGTATATTGGAGTGCTTTTATCAGGGTAACGAGCTGCTTAACGGTTTTATACCTCAGATGGTTTCTGTGCATGATCCTGACGAATATTTGGCAGCAGCGGACGGTATCAAAGAAGAAGAGCAGCGTTTTAAGAAAATATTACAAGCATACGAGGCACTTAATGAGTTGAAAGCAAAAGGCGAAGTTCATTCGGTAGGCATTGGTGCAAAAAACTGGAGGATTATCCAACGAATCAGTCCTTTAATCAAACTGGACTGGGTGATGATTGCAAATAGCTTAACCGTGCATCATCATCCGAAAGAGTTAGTGGATTTTATTATTGAGTTATCAAACAAAGGAGTTACCGTTATTAACTCGGCTGTATTCAACGGCGGCTTTTTAGTGGGAAGTAATTATTATAATTACTGTTACGTGAACAGGGAGTCAGAAGGAGGACAGAAACTGCATCAATGGCGTACGCTTTTTTTCGAAATCTGTAAAAGACACCAACTTCAACCTGCCGTTGTTTGTGTTCAGTTTGGCCTGCAGCTACCTGGCATTAACAGCATTGCGCTAAACACTTCCAAACCACACCATGTTGAACGAAATAGAGCAATGATTGATCAACGCGTAGATATGTGTGTTTGGAACGAATTAAAGGATGCGGGCCTGATTGCCTATTCAATTTAATATAGAGGTGTCTTCTATCTTGAAAGCAATAGAAGACACCTGCTGACTTATTTTACTTCGAAGGAAAAAGTTGATCCAACCCAAGCTGCATCAAAATCTTTACCGTTGTGATTTCCGGTTACTTTTTCAAAATTCTGCGCTTCAGCCACGTAGCGACCTGGCCACAAAGGGAGAAAACTTAACATACCATTTTCGTCTGTCATCACTTCCTTCGACCATCCTTCAGGAGAGGCCACGTTTACAGGCTTGTTAGCAAGGGGTTTCCCATTCAAGTAAGCAAATAATTTAACCGGTTTGTTTTTGGCAAAAATTTCATGATTATCAGCATATAGCTTTAATCCATTTTCATTTAAACCAGCGTCTACTTTACTGGATTTGCCAATACTTACATAGGCAGAAGAAACGAAGTGATATTTGGTTGTACCCCCCAGTTCTGCCGCCTCGTGACTTACCATTAACGTATATACGCCCTCGTTTTCAGGGGTAAAGCTGCTACTGTAATACGCTTGCCCCGGAATCGTTTTTAACTGGCTCTTTTTTCCATCAGGAGCGACAAGCCAAAGCGTAAAATCCTTTACATCCGAGTACCATTTTTCGGGAGCATCCCGTTCATTGAGGGCAAATTCCCCGTAAAAAACCTTCACGTCATGGGCCGTTCCCAATTTGCCATAGGTCGCAGTTTCAATCCATAAAGCATGCGCTTGCACTTGTATATAAGTGAAGAAGCATAAACATACTAATAAGGTAGCTTTTAAAATTCTCATGAATCTAATTCGTTTAATGTAGTGAACATAGCCTTGCTTAAGTGAGGCTAAGGTTTCAACAAATATACATCTATTTAGATTTAGTACAAATAAAAGACATAAAAACATTTTTTAGAAAACCGTATGAACCGGAATCCAAAGGCAGCTTTACTTCGGTAGAATCTCTATCATAATACGTTGGAGGTCTTTTTTTCGAAGAAAACCATTATATCGGAACAGTAATTCATTTTTTTCATTCAGTATGCAAATGGTTGGAAAGGAAATCTTTCCTGCTTCATCAGCACCGAGATAACTCGCCAGCGAATGTAAGCCTGTCGAGGCTCCATTTGGATTATAGTGAAAGGTCTTCTTATTGAATTTTATAGGCTCTTTCTGTTCCGCATTCAATTGAAGGAAATAATACCCTTGTTTAATACCGATTGGCCAATCATCCCCGAGATAGTGCTCCATCGCTCTGCAGTACCTACACCAATCCGTACCAATTAATATAAGGACCAATCTTTTTTGCTTTTGTTGTAGATAGGGCAATCGATCAAAAGACACCGTATCTAAGGGTACTGCAAATAATGCGGTTACCCTTAGCACGATGGTACAAACCAGCAAACATAAAACTGTTCCTTTTTTCATTCTTTAGCTATCAGAGATCAACCGTCGCCCTTCAGTTGCACTGAACCTTCTTCTCTGCTAACGTGAGTTGGGCGACTCATTCACGATTTCCATACTCAACCATTTAACTATTCAACGACTTCGTTAAATACGGATTCTGACACCAAGAAATCCTCTAATCCCTTGGTTTGGTCCATACGCGTAACCATCAGGATCAAACTGTAAACCATATGGATTATCTGAAGTTGGCACAATCCGGCCATCACTGCCGTAAACCACCCCTCTATTAAATGGATCAAAAGATCGCGCAATCGGTGATTTTATACCTGCCCCCTCCCCTTCGGCTATGGCAGGCACACTTTTCGAAATCGTCCAATCTAATAAATTTTTAATTCCTCCGTATATTTCCCATTTGTCGCCTCCATGCCAAGTAAACTGAATATTCTGAATGCTCCATACTGGAGAATACTCCGGTCTAGGATCTAATTCACTCAGCAAAGCTAGGCGCATCGGGCCGTATATATTTCCTGTATAGTCTATTCCCAGATTCAGCGTCTTAATATGGTAAGACAAAGCCCAGGTAGCCGTCCAATTTTCGGTCAAGATGGGACGGAATTTCTCCATTGCCCCAGCCTCATTTCTTTCTTTATTGAAAACATTCATCCAAGTACCACCGGCGGTTAATTTCAGACCATTATACATCGCTAAATCTGCATTTAGACTAATACCTCGTGTAACACCATGGCCATCCAGGTTTCTGTAGATGATCTTTCTCGGATCCAAGTCATAATTCGGTAAGATCCGATTGTTGAAGTAGGTATACCATGCGGATGATTCAAAACTCAATAGATTTCCATCCCCAAGTTGTAATTTCTTAATATAATTCAAATTCACATTAACACTCCGCTCGGGCTTTAAATCCCCTTCAATTTCTACATCGCGAGCGCCCGTTAAGGCGGCATGATCTTCTGTAAAGAGATTAACAACCCGGAAGCCTGTTCCGGCATTTAATCGAAGGATATCATTGTCCGTTATACTCCACTTATAAGCCATTCGCGGCGTAAAAATATCCCCATGATCCGAGTTATAATCATAGCGCATGCCGAGTAATAAACTGTGTTTATCGGCCAATTTTATTTCGTCCTGCAGAAAAACACCTGGCATAGTCATTTTACTGGCGTCATTAATGATTTCGCCGTCGTCTCCAACTAGTTCAGTCGCCGCAGTATTGTCATTGTAGTAGGTATATCGCAAGGCGGCACCTATTAATAAATCATGTTTACCCAGTCGCTTATCCCAAGTCAGTTGTCCAAAAGCAATGCGCTGTTTAGCCAAATACCATTCATCACCGTAAACTGAGTTCTGATCATGGTTATTATAAGAAAACATAAAAAACATTTTTTCCTTTACGGGTAATTGATAGTTCCCCAAAACTTCCCATCTTTTAGTATAGATACTCTCGCCATACACTTTGTCACTTCCTCTAAACGATTTATTCCAAGTTGTTTGCCCTCCCCAACGATCTTCATATAAATATCTTCCTGCCAGCGAGAGCAAGCGATTCTCCTTTCGGTTAAAATTCCATTTCTGAAAAACGGATATTCGATTCTGCAGCGTCATATCCGTGAAACCATCGTGGTTATGGTCTACTTTATCGGTAAAGTTAAAATAGTTTACTCCGGTCAATACATTCGCCTTCTTACCTATAGATTGGTTAAGACCAAGATCTGCATTGTATTCCCGCCAGCTTGTTCCGAAGATATCCGCAGATAATCTTGAAGCCTGTTGAGGCTTTTTGGTAATGATATTAATCAGCCCTCCAACCGCCTCCGAACCGTACAAGGAAGAAGCCGGACCCTTTACTACTTCCACCCGCTCTATAAGAGAGGAAGGTATCCCCGACAAACCATAAACGGTTGATAAACCACTTACAATAGGCATACCATCGATCAGAACCATAGTATAAGGACCTTCTAATCCGTTAATATGAATATCACCTGTATTGCACACATTGCAATTTATTTGTGGACGGACACCGTTTACCATTTGCAACGCATCGAATACCGTTGCCGTTGGATTTTTTTTAAAAAAGTTATGATTATATACTTCTACAGGAACGGGAGTTTCCAATCTATTCACTTCTTTCATCGTACCGGTAATCACCACTTCTTCCAATCCACCTTCTTCTTCCTCCATATTGAAATCCAACCTAATATCCTGTTGACCCGCAACCTGAACAACTTTCAACTGGCTCACAAAGCCTAAACGGCTAACCAAAAGCCGATATGTTCCATCAGGTAACCCCTCAAAAATATATTGGCCGGTACTGTCACTTACAGTCCCCCTTTTTGTATTCTCTATTTTAATTGTAGCACCCTCTAATGGTGCGCCAAGATGGAAAATACGACCTTCTATTGCAGTATCCGTTTGCGCTATAATAACTGTTCTCGTCAAGAGAAGAAAGAGAAAAAGGGTTATGTGCTTCATATATACCTATTGTTTGTAATTTGAATCACAAAACTATAAAAGTTAGATTAATCTAACAAATAAAATAAAAATATTTACAATAGAAGTAAGGCCTGCCTTTATTTACAGGTCACCTCAATTTAACTTGCCTTTTTTCTAATTCTTACTATTGTGCCTTTTAGATACTTTTGACGGGTTTTATGACTATTAGTGTCAAGATAGAAGATAACAACAATGTACCTGCCATCAGAATATAAGAAGCCCCAAAACCATGTGTAACTCCATTTAGATATCCAACAATGTAAGCGCCAACAAAAGAACCTAAGGCTCCCATGCTATTGATCAGACCAAGCGCCCCCCCTGATACATTTCTGGGTAAAATTTCGGTGATTACCGCAAAAAAAGGTCCGTAAGGAGCATACATAGATCCACCCGCAATTACCAGCAAAGAAAACGAAAGCCAAAAGTTAGTGGTGCCTATAAGGAAAGAACCATAAAAAGCTAAAGCGCTGATTAATAGAAAAGGCCAAACGTAGAGTCTTCGATTCATGCTTTTATCAGAAGCATAGGAGGCTGCAAGCATGGCCACAATCGCTAACAGATATGGCACCGACGATAACCATCCCGTTGTCACAATATCCATGTCCGGAGCTGCTTTAATAATAGAAGGCAACCACATGACAAAGCCATATAAGCCCATACTCCAAAGGAAATATTGAAGGCATAATAAGATAACGGTCTTTGATCTAAATGCTTCTAAATAGTTTTTTACCGGCTTTATAGCTCGCTGTTCCTCCTGCAAACGACTCTCAATACTCTTTTTCTCTTCAGTATTTAGCCAGTTTGCCTCGTTTGGCTTTTCGTCAATCATTTTCCACCAAACAAAAGCCCAAACTATGGCGGGTGCGCCTTGTAGAATAAACATCCACCGCCAACCCAAGGCATGGATAAGGTAACCTGAAAGTACCGACATCCAAAGAACTGTTGCCGGATTTCCGAGTATCAAGAAGGTATTTGCCCTTGAACGTTCTTCTTTTGTAAACCATTGGCTTAGTAAAATAAGCATAGCGGGCATTACCGCACTTTCTACCACACCTAACATAAATCTTATAACAATGAGTAAGTTTACATTGTTAACCATGCCTGTGGCTGTTGCCAGAATACCCCATAGGATAAGCGACCAAAAAATTAATTTCTTTGCACTTTTATGTGCTGCATAATGTGCTCCCGGTATCTGAAAGAAAAAATAACCGAGAAAGAAAAGCGACCCTAACAAGGATGATATACTAGGTGTAATTTTCAGATCCTCTGCCATACCACCGGCGGCGGCAAAGCCAAAGTTAGCACGGTCGAGATAAGCTAAACTGTAGGTGATAAAGACAATCGGAATAATTCGATACCAGCGGGAGGGAGCTAATGTGTTAATCATTAGAGTAGAATTTATAATTGAATACTATAGAAACGGGAATTCGCCCGATTGTGTATATACGTTCTGACAGAGGCCATTATATTCGCACAGCCTGTCTGGCCAGTAAACGCCAGTGCCCCTCATGCAAATGCCAGACCTGGAGTACTTTCAGATTAACTGTTCCGGGCGACTTACCCGCGTCATGCGTACGGGCAAAGAAATGGTGCCTTACAATCGCTGTTTTATCTTCTATGTCAATTTTTTCCTCCGTTAAATCAATCTGCAAGAATTTGAATTTTCCATTCACCATAGAAGCGATACAAGTTTCTCTGTCCTCAATTAAACCACTCGAATGTCCATAAGTTAGCAGTGGCGATGTTAATGCCTCAAACTTCGATTGATCGGGATGAAGCATGGTTTGACGAAAATCCTCTACAGCTTCCTTAACGGCTAACTGATTAGATTGCCTAGCCTTATTTGAACAACTCATCAAAACCATAGCCGATATTATCAGATATTTATACATTTTTTTCCTTTAACTTGTCCGAAAGCAGTTTAGTAAAAATCCCGATTTTTTAAATAGGCATCCAATTCTTCTCTAGACATTGGCAGTTCGTCACCTGATAAGTTTTTCAACCAATTGATAAAGTCGTTTTTAATATCGTCTGTCCACTTACTATCGATCTGTCCGGAGAGGTATTTTTTCTCTCTTAATCGTTGGGCTCCGAAAGCGTCTCTTAGCATGGTAAATTCAGAACTGATTACTAAATCCTCTACAAGATGCGAAGGAATAAATATAGTTCCATATTTATTCGCCAAAACGGCATCTCCCGGAAGTACCGTTGCTCTGCCAATCCGAATGGGTGCGTTAATAGTTGTTAAGGTCATTTCCATGATATACGAGGGATCTTGTCCTTTTGCCCATACGTTGAAACCTTTTATTTGACTTAACCCGTCCATATCTCGTACGGCACCCCAGAATATAACACCATTTTTTGAATTGGTATAAATGGTATTTCCAAGCATATCCCCAATCAATGTTCCATCGATAATTTTACCATAACTATCGGCAACGTACACATCACCCGGTACGAGTACATCAATGGGCCAAGTATTTGTACCTCCTTGAGTAGATCGTTTTTCTTTCAATCCCTGCTGCTTAATCTGTTCGACAAGGTCGGGTCTGGCAGGCATATATTGCGCCGTAACAGCCCTTCCGACCATTACCTGATCAGGGTACATAATCAGCTCCCAATTGGCTTCAAACTGGTTATTATATTTCTGGCTTCTTAAATATCCCCAAGCTTGCTCCATGGATATTTTTTTTAATCTTTCTAAAAGATTATCAGGAATCTTTGGACGTCCATCGGGATACCGCTCGCCCTTCCACTGTGAAGTTAATGCGGTGATATATTCAGGAGACGATCCAACTTGTTGAGCGAATACCGTTGAAACAAAAAAAACAAATGCTAAATAGCTTAAGATAATTTTTTTCATAAAAAGGATTTGTTTGTTTAAATTATTGTATTTAATAGTAAAACGATGTGAGCCTTTTTGCGAGTAGCTGTTAAAGAATTATAAACCTGGCACTAAAGCATCTATAGAAAACTATTTTCATAGCGCCTTTTATTTTTTATAACATAGGACATTGTGGTTAAAAATCCCAGTGTATCGGCTAACGAAGGCCTAGACATACATGGAGGAATAAGTTAGAAGTGTGTACACTTCCCGTCATCCCATATATTAATAGATTATTATTTCATCATCTTCTATTTTATATTGAAATGGTTTAATCAACTGCATTGCATTTAACAACTGGGTAATATTTTCTCCGGCAATGTTCGCTGTATAACGATAACTCTTTACTTTTTGAGCACTGACCTGGATATTCACATTATACCATCTTTCCAATTTTGGAATTAACTCCTCCATCGTTTCATTTTTAAAGATCAGCTTGTTATCAATCCAAGAAGTTTCCTGAATATACTCCTTATCCTCCACGTGTACTTTTGATAAATTTCCTATTGTCACAATTACGGAATTCGGTTGCTTATCCATTGCCTGCTTAGAATTTATTACAGCTATTTTCTCTGACGGTTTTAACACTATTCGTTCTTTCGGCCTCTTATTGACAGATAACTCTATCGCACCTTTAATCAATGTAGCTTCCGTTTTCTGTTCCTTTGGATAAGCCTTTACGTTAAACGCCGTGCCTAATACCCGGATAGATATTTCTTCGGTTCTGATTATAAACGGTTTATTTCTATCTTTAGCCACATCGAAGTACGCTTCTCCTTCCAAACTTACCAAACGACGCCTCGCATCCTTAAAATCATTATAAGATAAACGACTATCTGCATTTAACCATACTTTAGTACCATCAGGCAAAATCCACTGCTTACGTATGCCCTTTTCCGCCACAATTTCGATTCGATTACCCAAGGCATCTTGGTCAGAATATCGACGCCAAAAAAAACCAATCAGCAAGACACTTATTACAGAAGCTGCAGCACTATAAAAAAACCATTTTCTCCTAAGTGACCATCGTTTTTCCAGCTTGGTATTAAATGAATTTTCATCATCTTTTTCCGCAACAAAATCGAATTTGTGCTGGTGCTTTGCCTTATGCCTTTGATAAAATGCTTGCGGATCGCTATTTTGAACGGTATCTTGCGACCATAACTCTTTTACAAATTCGTCATAGTATATTGCTTCAGGACTCTCACTTAACAACTTCGTTAGCTCTTCCTGCTCTAATTCGTTAATCTCGCCCGCCATCTTACGGGTCAATAGCACAATGATTCTATTGTCATTCATAAAATTCGGGAGTATCTTTACGCATACCAATTGACGCTCTCAATTATAAAGACAATGGTTTCGTTAAAACTCCCTAAGGCGTATTTATTTTTTTCTTAATGTAAAGACATTGTATAGTATAGTTGTTGAGTGGTATTGTATAACCACCCAACGATTTTACTATTCAACAACAAACAAATTAACTAACTCCAAGTGCGGTCATGGGACCTTCGGTCATCCCATTGTGGCGTTGGTTCAAAATAAGATTTATCCTTTTCGATTAAATGCTCTTTTACTACCTCGTCGTTTAACTCAATCCCGAGTCCAGGTGCATTTAAAGGCACATTAGCGTAACCTTTTTCAATTAATTTTCTTCCATCCGTTGTCTTTACCAAATCTTCCCACCAAGGCACATCGACCGAGTGATGCTCGAGCGACAAAAAGTTTTCTGTAGCGGCGGCACAATGTACGTTAGCCATGAAAGAAATAGGCGTACCCGCCTGGTGCATGGCCATACCTATTCCGAATTCCTGCGCGTAATCACCTATCCTTTTTGTCTCTAAAAGACCTCCCGAAGAGGCTAAATCCGGGTGTATTAAGTCTACGGCTCGATTGTGGATTAGGTTTTTAAAATTACTTAGCAAATAGATATCCTCCCCCGTTATGGTCGGGGTCTCTATTGCCTCCGTGATTGACTTCCATTGTTCAGTATATTGCCACGGCACCACGTCTTCCAACCAAGCCAATCGGTATTTCTCCAATGCCCTGCCTAAACGAATACCATTATTTAAATCAAAATGGCCGTAATGGTCCGTCGATATGGGAACATCATAACCAACCATACCGCGCACGTTTTCTACAATCCTTGCAAGTTCTTCCAGGCCTTTATCTGTTATCTGAATCTGAGTAAAGGGATGCATGCGATTAGCATACGCCATGTAATTATTATCTCCCCATTGCGCTAATCGTCCTTGGTTATTTTCCCAGAATTTACTGTTTACTACGGTGCCGGGTTTGCCCCTAAGTTCTCCTATGGATACATCCATCTTTAGCCAGGTATAACCCTGTTCCTCAATCCTATACTGGATGAGTTTCTTCTGTTCTTCCACTGAGCTGGCTTCCGGTGTATCAGCATACAACCGCACTTTATCTCGGTATAAACCACCCAACAACTGCCAGGCTGGAACATTATAGGCCTTCCCACAAATATCCCATAGGGCCATTTCTACGGCACAAACGCCTCCTGCTTGTCGTGAATCTCCTCCAAACTGCTTAATCATTCTGAATATCTTTTCTACATTGCATGGGTTTTCGCCTATTATCCTGCTTTTTAAAAATAAAGCATAGCGCTCATCTGCACCGTCACGCACTTCGCCCAAACCATAGATGCCTTGGTTGGTATCAATACGAATGATGGCTGTACGTCCCATTACACGGGTTACGCAGTAACGCATGTCAGTTATCTTTAAATCTGAAGGTGCCGAATTTCTATTTACCCGTGAGGTTGTATGCGCCAAGGTTTCTTCTATTGGCAAACTCACTAAACCACCTAGAGTTAGGCCACCCAATGCCATTTTTTTTAAAAAATCCCGTCTAGGTTCTTCCTTTGGGAGTGATTTACTTTCTACCAATGCTTTTTGTCGTTGTGTGCATTCAGCAATACGTGTTTGTTCTTTGATTTCTTGAATGATATTTTTCATAATTCCGGTTATTACTTTATCCTAGATTTTGTGATTTCTTTAATTACCTTGATCCCAAAAAATGTGTGTTCCCAAACTATTACCCCCCATTCTGTTAATTGCTTCCTGTATATTCACTGCATTGACAGAAATTTCCCGCAGTGGATATACAAGCCTCCTAATAAATCCTCCGGCACCTGGGATCGATGGGTCTTGGGAAGGAAAGTTTACAGGGTTAAGCCGAGGATAGCCACTTCGTCTAAAATTCGCCCAGGCTTCTGACCAATTTCGGAAGGAACTGACCCAATATTGTTCATTAATCTGTTCAAGCGCTCTTTCTGATGTAAAAGCGATATTCGGACTATGAAGATAAACTTCCTTTTCTTCTGCGGTAATACTAGGCATATTCCCAAATAAAGGCGCCTGCTCCATGTGCGCACTAATACCGGTTTCGTAATATTGTTGCGCATTACCGGAAGGAAGGTATCCCCTAGTAGCCGCCTCCGCTAATAACAACTGTGTTTGTGAAAAAGAGATCAAGAATTCAGGTGCGTCTATACGCATTACCGTGGAACGGTTAAACTGAGAATACTCCCATGCTGATCCTATTTTGCCTGGATAATCCGGTGCCGTTTCAATGGAACTTTCGTCATAACCATAAGGCATGCCCTGTTGATCTGCCGGATTTGTATTAGCAGCACCGGCAGTTGCCAGCGGATTCGCAGGTAATTCATATTTCACCGCTATATACCGAAGTCGCGGGTCGTTATTATTTTTTAAAAAATCCACAAACGGCTTGCCGATGTAATAATTGGCACGCTCTCCTCCTAATAAAGCGTTTGATGTACCATTTGTATACATGGCATTAAATTGAATAAGCGCATTGTCCTCATTCGACTGCATAACACCTCCCCTCACAGGATCAGTTGCTGTAGCAACGATCGATCTCGCTTTTTCTTCGTCTATTTTTGTATAACGCATTCCTAGGCGAAGCAAAAGAGAATTTCCCAATCGCTTCCAACGATCTATTGTACCTCCGTAAAACAAATCAGCAGAACCAATACTCGATCTGGTCGGATCCAAGGCATCTGTTGCCTCGATATATTCTTTCATAATCGCATCATATATCGCTTCCGCCGGATCATATCTAGGCAAATAATCGGCTTGTGTATACCCCAGCCCGGCTTCCGTGTAAGGCACATCGCCATAAGTATCCACAAGTAGCTGAAAACAATACGCTTTCCAAATACGTGCCATGTGATACAAGTTGTGTTGCTCTTCTTTTCCTTCTGTTTTATTGGTCACCTCAATTAAGTATCTAATTGGCCCTGTGTAAATGGCATTAAAGGCTTCACTAGCGTGTTGATCATTTATAATATTCCGATTCCCTGCTGCTAAAAGTCCCCCGTAAGGTGTATTAATTTGTTGCACGATTTCGCCCTGGTAGTGATAAGATGCAATAGCCGATAAACGTTGTGCATTTGAGAAAAGATAAGCTGGCTCTAAATCACTCGCCAGCGAAGGATTTGTATTGATCTCTTCAAAATTCTTATCACATCCGCTACTGGCATACAAAACGGCCGTCATTAGAAGATGTACTAAAATCTTTTTCATAAAATGAATTCATTTAAAAATTAACATTGAGATTCAGTCCATAAGTACGCGTGGTTGGCAAGGCATGTGTTTCTAATCCGGAATTCAGATCTGATGCCGAATACTGTGTTTCCGGATCCAAATTATCCACTGCCTTGTGGATAATAAAAGGATTGTTGATAAATACGTTGGCATTAATCGACTTAATAAAGGTATGTTTCAAAAACTTACTAAAATCGTATCCAACGGAAAGTGTGCGCGCACGTATAAAACCTGCGTCATAAACAAAGGGGGTTGCTATGTTTCCGGAGCGATATTGGCTATAGAACAATTCCGCTTCCACAGCAGTAGTATTAGGTGAACCATCGTTATTTACACCGTCAAAAACAACACCTCCTTCACGGCCGACTAAACTATTTTTGTGCAGGCCATGGCGCGTCCAGTTGAAGTTTGAATTCGAGATCATTTTATGGCCCGCCTTGAAATCGATTTGCATAAAAAAGCGGATACCCTTATAGGTTACTGTATTTAGCCATCCGCCGGTATGAGGTGGTATAGCGCTTCCATAAGTTACAATGCTTCCGGGTAAAAAGAGACCGTTCGATGTGATAATTTCTCCCTGGGCATTCCGCAAATAGTCTACCCCGCGTAAAGAGGCCATTGGCATGCCAACCTCATGGGAAACGATACCAATATACTCACCGGTACCTACGTCAAAACGAGTTTGGTTATCCGCTAATTGCAATACTTTACTCTTATTGTACGCATAATTTACGATGGATTCCCACTTAATATGCTCCTTTCGAACCGGAGTTACAGTAATAGACGCTTCAAGTCCCCGATTTCGTAGTTTACCAACATTGACAAGTGTCTGCCCATATCCCGATGCGTTGGAGATATCGACATTTAAGATTTCATCCTCGGTTAACTTGTTGTAAGCGGCGATGTCTACCGCCAAACGATTGTCAAAAAGCTTAAAATCAATACCAAATTCTGTCTCCTTGACGGTAAGAGGACGTAGATTGGCATTGGGACTTATGGCTGATGTGATAATACCTAAAGGAACGCCATTAAAGAGATTATTCTCAATATTGTAGTAAAGACTATTGGTGTATGGATTGGTATCGCCGCCTACTTCAGCATATGACGCTCTAAACTTTCCAAAATCCAGCCAAGTAGGTTTAGATGACCAAATTTGACTAAAAACAAAACTAGTACTGGCAGAAGGATAAAATGCGCTATTGGAGGCCGGATTTAACGTAGAAAACCAGTCGTTTCTACCGGTCAGGTTTAAAAACAAAAACTCATCAAAAGAAAAGTCTATCGTACCGAAAACGGAGTTGACTCTTTTGTGTGACAGTGAGTAAACCGGATTCTTTATTTGCCCATTATCGATTGTGTAAAGATCGCGAATAAAGAAATTGGTGACAGATGTTCCCATTCCCTCCGATTTCTGATCCATTGAATTCATACCAAAAGTAGCATCGACTCCCCAGTGACCTATCTGGTGGTTCAAGCCAACCAAAAAGTCGATATTCCGTTCGCGAAAGGTACTGGTGTTTTGAAAATAATTGCCGTTAAACCCGGTGGGTGCTACCGGAAGCATGGCCGTTCCCGTTGGCCGATTAGCATGCCGCACATTGGTAAAATAGTCTTGTCCCACCCGTCCCTGAGCCCACAACCAAGGCCTAAACTGGTAACGCAAAGAAATATTACCGAATAAACGATCGCGCTTTTGTGTCTCAAAGCGCTCATTAATAGACCAATAAGGATTGGTTCTATCCGTAAATCGCGCGGGATTGATTTCATTCCCGGTGACAGGGTCTTTATAAGCATTTTCCAACCATTTCATATCAATGCTGTTTGCAAGCGTATAAACGGTTTGGTTAACATTAAAAGCTTGTTGATTAACAACAGGCGGATTGTTGTTAAATTCATTGGAGTAGTTGGCATTTACCTGAACAGAAAGCTCTTTATTAAGGTTATAGTTAAGGCCAATATTAAATATTTTTTTATTATAATCAGAATTAGGAACAATGCTATTCGCTTTGGTATTAGCAAAAGAAACTCGAAAATTACCTTTCTCATTAGCTCCCGAAACGGCTAACGAATTGGTGAAAGTCCTACCCATATCGTAAAAATCTTTAATCCTGTTTTTGTAAGGAAGGTAAGGGCGTTCGATCCCGTCATGTTGCATCATAGGGAGGCCATCAAATCGAGGACCGAAGCTCCAGACACCGGTTCGTCTAGCGTCCGCTAAGGTTACGTTGCGAATACCATACTCACCTTGACCATATTCATATTGAAAATCCGTATAATCTAATGGTTGGTCTGCCTGAAAGCTTGAGGTGTAACTGATCCCGATTCCGGCTTGTTGATCGCTCCCGGATTTTGTTGTAATAATTATCGCTCCATCTTTAGCCCTGAACCCATATAACGCGGCCGCAGCCGCTCCTTTCAATACCGTAAGCGAGGCAATATCATCCGGATTAATACTCTGTAGACCGTCTCCTAAATCGGTATTCATTTCACCGGTATTACCGCCACTTGCTCCATTTGCTCCGCCTTGCGGTGCGTTATTAATCGGTACTCCATTTACAACGATCAAAGGCGAGTTATTGCCTCCAAATGAGGATTGTCCTCTTAAACGAATTTTGGAAGAGCCTCCAGGTCCAGTTGGAGAAGGAGAGACATTTAATCCCGCCACTTTTCCCGACAAGCTGTTCCCAAAATTAGTTGTCCGATTTTCAGTTAACTGTTCAGGATCAACAGCAGAAGCCGAGTAGCCCAATTTTTTGTTTTCGCGCTTAATTCCCAAGGCGGTTACAATAACTTCACCCAGTTGTTGCGCATCTTCCTGCAATATAACGTCCAATCTATTTTTCGCGGTCGTACTGATTTCCTGTGAGACATAACCCAGATAGGTAAATACAAGGACGGCATTAGCTGAGACGACAAGTGTGTAAGAACCATCAGCAGCAGTCCGTGTCCCTTTCCCTTGCGCCCCTTTTACTAACACACTTACACCTGCAAGCGGTTGGCCGGAAGCACTTTTGACCAACCCACTGATTGTTTTTTGCTGATGCAACTTATTCCTCACCACGACAAGGTTGTCTTTCAACTCCATATATTCTAAATCAGTATTAAGCAGCAGACGAGCCAGCACCTCCATAACAGGCATATCTTTTGCACTGATAGAAACCGGCTTTTCGAAAACGCCGTTCTCTTCGCTGTACATAAGCCGTATTTTACCCTTTTTTTCAAGTAATGGAAACACATTTTTGAGCTTTACATTTTGCACCACCAGATCAATTTTTTCGCCTTGATGATCAGTGTTGGCTATACTGTTTAGAGAAAAAAGCAAGAGAAGAAAAAAACAGTAAAAACGTAATAAACATTTGGTTTTTGTAAAAAAGTAAACAAAAAGTCTTCCAGGAAGAACTCTTTCGTTTAGTTCTTTTTTTTTCATAGCTTTGGTCATAATTGTTAAAAAATCTGAAGAATAGTGTTAAGCTAGTTCTAGGAGTCAAATGAGAGGTGTTGGCGCACTTCTCATTTTTTTTATCATTCCGATCTTGTCATAGTTATTAATTTATAATAGTTAACAATACATTTATTCACCCTGTTGCATGCCATTTTTTAAAGCTTGCGGTTTATGATTAGTCTTTCGTTCTGTTTATTGGTTCTTACTATTAAAGACAATAAATTTTTAAAAATTCCCTAATAACTTTTGATATTAAAAAGCAGTGGCTATCAATTTCTATAACTACCTAACTATTTGTCAACTTAACAGCTAACGTTTGCATCGCTACTACAACAATGGCGACTACGTATATACCTAACAGCAAAGAAGTTAATCGGGAAGTGCAAATGCCATATATGAGCCACCTGGTTTTTTTCCATATTTTGTACCGCCTGCAGCAATTACAACATACTGCTTTCCGTTAACTTCATAGGTAGCCGGAGTAGCAAAACCACCGGCGGGCAATTTAAACTCCCAAAGAATCTTTCCGGACTTTTTGTCAAAGGCGCGAAAGAGCTCGTCTTGCGCTGCTCCAATAAAAAGCAAGCCCCCCGCTGTGACAATGGGGCCTCCATGATTCTCTGTGCCGGTTGGAGCCACTCCTTTTCTCTTTAATTCAGGGTATTCACCCAGTGGAACCTGCCATAAAAATTCTCCTGAATTGAGATCAATTGCACTTAAAGTTCCCCAAGGGGGTTTTACAGCTGGATACCCGTCAGGTGTACGAAACTGGACCTGTCCGTTATTAACGTAAGGGGCGACATACGGAAATACGCTTTTTTCGTCAGCTTGCTTATTTGTTAAATTTGACTGTTGATGTAAGTCTTCTGATTGGGCGGCTATATTGTCTTTCAGTAAAAAGCTGACGATGGCCGCTTGTTTCGACACATTGATATGTCGAAACGAAGGCATCATTCCTTTACCGGTATTCATAATATCAAATATGTCTTTTTTATTAGCACGTTCGCTTATATTTAATAAGCTTGGGTAGCTTTTATTCCCGCTGCCTTTCAGGTCAACACCATGGCATACGGCGCAATTGGCCAGATACAACGCTTTGCCTCTGCTTACTTTCTCTTCTTTTTGTTGCGCCATACCGGTTGCCAGGTCCATCATTTTTAAGTCCCACGGCATATCGTTTGCGTTAACATACAATATGCCTTCGGTATCGGCAGCTGTTCCACCCCATTCCGCACCTCCTCCTATATGAAAAATTATTGAACCTGCACTGTTTGGTGGTATAAATTTATTTCCTGATCGCGTTTCTTCAAATCTCTTTTTAACAAATTGGTAGCCTTCCATTGTCATATCATTGAAATCTTCTTTTGTAAAAAATTGCCTGGAAAAGGGCTTAGGCTTTACAGGATATGGTTGTGTAGGCCAAGGCTGCTCACCTGGCATGGCCCCATTGGTAGGTACAGGCCTTTCTTCTACCGGAAAAAGTGGTTTCCCACTATCACGATCTAACACATAAATCACTCCGTCTTTTGTTGCTTGTGCAACAGCGTCTATTAATTTACCTTGATGTTTAACCCTTACCAAATTAGGAGGGTTCGATAAGTCACGATCCCAAAGGTCATGATGGATTGTTTGAAAATGCCAAATACGACGCCCGGTTTCCGCGTCCAAAGCCAAAATACAATTAGCAAAGAGGTTGGCGCCATGTCTATCTCCTCCATAAAAATCAACGGACGGAGATCCCGTTCCCAAATACACAACCCCTCTTTTGCTATCCAACACCATGCCCGACCAGCAGTTTGCCCCACCTATTTTTTTATAGGCATCTTTCGGCCAGGTATCATAACCGAACTCTCCCGGTTGGGGTATTGTATGGAAAATCCATTTAATTTTTCCCGATAATACATCATACGCACGTATATGTCCAGGAGCGGCATCGCCAAATTCTGAAACGCGCGATCCCATAACAATGGTATTTTTGTAGATAATACCAGGTGATGTGGCAATTACAAATAGGTTACTTATATCATGTGATAAATTTTCTTCTAGGCCTTTATGTAGATCTACCTTCCCGGCCTCGCCGAATTCAGTAACAGGTAGACCTGTATAGGCATCTATCGCATAAAGAAAGGAGCCGGCAGTAAAAAGAATGCGCTTCGCTCCCTTTCCTTCCCAAAAACTCAAACCTCGATTGGCATGATATTGCGGTTCGCTTGTTTTAAAGGGGTCAAAAACCCATATTTCTTTTCCTGTTGCAGCATTTAGTGCAAAAACCTTCAATTGAGGCGTGGTTCCGTATAAAACGCCATCTACTATGATAGGTTGGCATTGGATTTCGAATGGTCGTTCACCTGATTTGTTTTCTCCCGTTTGATACTCCCACGCTACATTGAGGTATTGCACGTTTTCTGTATTGATTTGATTAAGTGGCGAATACCGATTCCCAAAATTGTTCCCCCCATATACCGGCCAGTCAACGCCGGTTTGGTCGTTTCTGTCTTCGTTGTTACAACCGAATGCTAGTACAGTTATAGTCATCCATAATAGTTGGATACAAGGTTTCAAAATTGACATGAAAATGATTTAATCGTATACGGTTTATAACTTATATATTCACTATAGACAAGAAATCTTTGAATAATCCCTAATGAAACTATGACTTTTGCGTATAAACGATCTGGAAATTGTTGGGTTGTTGAATCACGATAATGACAGTAGCAACAGTACTAACATACTGCAAACCCTATTGCTTAACGCGGATAGTAGAGTAGTGACGAAATGGTTGAAGGTTATAACGGATTATGCCAGCTTAAATTCGGCCTTAAGAATATGAGCTAATTTTTTCATGGCATTTACCAAATGTGCATCCACCGTCTTTGTGGACAACCCTAGAATATCAGCTACTTCTTTGTAGGAAAACCCCTCCTCTTTCACCAGTTGAAAAACTAATTTACATTGCTTTGGTAAAGAAGCAATAGCTTGTTCTAGTTTTGCTTTCATCTCTCCCTGAATAAATATAGCTTCAGGACTTGGCGTATTTATTTGAATATCAAAATCCACCTCATCGAGTGACAGTAGCTCGCGCCCCGTATGTTGCTTCAATACATTCAGTGATTTATTTCTTGCAGCTACAAAAGCGTAATGCTTCACATTCTTTATCTCCAATAGTTGCTGGCGCTTCTCCCACAGCATGAATAAAACATCACTTGCCACTTCTTCTGATAATTCCCATGATTTCAGAAAACCGAAAGAAAATTTTCTAATCGGTTCAAATAAAATATTAAATACCTCAATATAGACACCTTCGGTATTAGTAATCGCCATTTGGTGAACCAAAGACGTTAAATCACGTATTTTTTTGGTCATGGTTATATAATTGGAGAAACCAAATATACTATTTTTTGATCCGCCACAAAATAATCCTCAGAAAAAAGCGAAACAACGGACCGATTTCACGAATTACTTTATGTTAAATCCTATTTTCTTTTTTTTAAAACGAGATTAAAATAAGAGTTTGTTGAAGCAAGGTATACATTTTTATAATTGATTAAAGCAAAACGATTTTTGAACACTTACGCGCACTACTTATACAACCCATTAAACAATAATTTGAAAGTACCATGTGCCTGCCCTCTGTTGGTAATTTCCGGCCCAAAAGCGTAAAAAGAGCCCTTTCCTACTGTGGTGTAAAACGCAGCAATACCTCCTTTAAGATATGCCTGTCCCCAAGCCCACCCACTTTTAAGTATTTTATCGGTATCAAACCACATCAAAGGTTTTATTTGACTCAAGCCCTCATTTTTGATCCGAAATGTTTCGCTATTGTTGAAAACCACATCAGCATAAGCGTGCATGCCAAAATTGGGTGTCTGCGTGGTATCAACACGAACCGTTAAAATGCTGCTGGGTATATAGAATTTATCACCTGATAAGGTCATCGATTCCCCGTTATCGTTTTTTACACTTAAGGCATTTTCTACGGGCAGTTTAAAATGGTAGGCTAAATTAGTTGCATTGCCGACGGTAACAATCCTACCTCCTTCCTTCAGGAAGGTTCTAAGTTGAGGAATAGATTTATCTACACTTAAGCTTCCCAACATATGGTGATAAGCCACGGGTACCTCCTCTTTTGATGGCATTCGTAGATATCGACTGCTATTCTTTATAGTTGGTAAAGGAGGCATTCCACCTCCGATGAACAAAATAACATCAAATCTTCTGTGCAGCTGACCTTTGTCTATATCTTTCGGATAAACAAGCTGGAAATCAAAATGAAATTGTTCCAGGATCCAACGCACCCAACCGGAAGGTATGGAGCCACCGTAATAATCGAACAGAGCGATTCGACCGGGTTTGATATTCAAAAGATCTTTTGGCTTTGTAGAAACTGCTTTAGCCATGACACCATACTTACTCACCACTTTCTGTAATAAAGCACTTTCTTTTGTTTCTACATAGAAAGAACCGGCAGGCATTCCCTCCGTGACGGCCTGTGTTCTGTAAACTTTTATATTTTCTTTCAGCAAATCATTAACGGCGGTAAAGGAGTCATTTACGTTAGCATCCAACAAATACCCCTGTTTGGAAGAAGCAAGCTCTTTGACAGGTGGATCTTGTAACAAACCGTAAGCAATACGTTCAAATGGCCCATCAAAAGCATCCGTTATTCGGTCGAAGCGTACTCCCATCTGAAACGCTAAAGTCCATCCAGCTGCATCATATGGTTTTACCGGTGGGCCACCGGGATATTGAAAATCGTTCGGATGATCTTGCGGTTCAAACATATCCAACACATGCGCGCGGAAGGCTTGTGCCGTTTTTACGATATAAGACCCTGCAGGGTAGCGCTTTGACCCCACAGAAAAATCTGCCTTTGCCTTATGTATTAGTACACCTGATTTGATTAACGCATTAACAAATTTCACCGCTGTAGGAAAGTCTGATTGATCAGCTGGAATAATATAACCCCGTGCATCTCGAAAGGCAGGATTTTTCAGAACAGCTTCATAGTAGTGCCTAGGAATTGTATCGCCTTTTAATTGCTTCTCGCCTTTGTCTCTTTTATAAGCCATTGCAATAGAATCTGCGTAACGTGGCAAGAGTGTCCAATTATCTCTACGTCCCTTCTCTATGGCATTTTTCCCCATCAGGTATATATTATAAAGCAGTTCATCTCCATGCCGCTGCGCATAATTCAAGATGGCGTAGTTTAACGAAAGTGAATAGTCAATTGACTGCCTAAAATGCCAAGTTTGTGGGGTAACCGGATTGGGAGTTGCATTATTCGGTATCAAACGTGTTGGTATTACCGGCACTTCTTCGGGTGTCGGATTGCCAATAATCTCGGTCAATATCCCGATCATATTATGAAAGTAAGGAGTTGTTCTTAGTCCACCGTTCCACCAAGTAGAAAATACAGAGCCGCTTAGACGTGTATAACCAGGTTTGTTCTCCGCATTTAACCGATTGTTCATAGCCGCCGCGACACCGTCTATGCCGGTTATGATCAATGGGTCGAATACGTGATTAAAAGGATCACGGTAAGGAGGGCCCGCTAAAACCGAACCTTCGGGTCCGCGTTGGTGATGGTTATAAACGATTTGAGGCATCCATTCAATGTACTGCTGGCGCGCAATATGCGTACTTTCTTTCATGTTCATCATGAAAAAATCGCGGTTATTATCGTGCCCGATATATTTTTGATATAATCGCGGGATATGCATGTTACGCTTTTTGGGATCCTGCTCTTGCATATACCAGGTACTCATCAATTCTTGTCCATCCGGATTTACCTGCGAAAGTAGAATAATAACGCCGTCCAATATGGCTTTATTTTCAGCATCATTGCGACTAACTAACTGATAGAAAGTCTCGATCAGCTGATGAGTGCCAACCGTCTCATTGGCATGCAGCCCACCGTCTATCCATACCACCGGCTTACCTTCCATGGCTAGTTTTTTTGCCTCTTCACAGGAAAGGTCTTCGGCGCGTGCCATTTTTTGTGAAATTTCCTTATATCGGCTGAGTTTTTTTAAATTTTCAGGAGATGAAATCACCCAGATATACTGCCTTCGCCCTTCTTCGGTTTTCCCGATTTCCAACGTTTGTACCCGATCCGAAAGTTTGTCGATCAGCTGAAAATATTTTTCCAATTGTTGATAAGTTGCCAGTTGATAATCATCACCGATTGAAAATCCAAAGTGTGATTTTGGTACAGGAATCGCTTGTGCCAACACCTTCCCCGTTACGGCTAAGAATAGCAGGAAAAGGAAGCATCTTTTTTTACCGTAATTCATTATATCTTACTCAATTTACGCTGATTTGAAAAGTTACCTGATTTTCAATGTCCATCTATGCTTGAGGAGCAATTATATTTATGTATCATTATCCAGTAACTGCCTAAATAAAAACGACCAGTTCTTAAAACAGCTTCTAAATACTAGTTCATCGCCCGCTAACCTGACAGATGGCAGAAATAAAAAATTCTCATCTCTTTTTTATACCCAACAGTCAGTTTAATACAGATTTTTAGGCTTTATACAATTTTAAAATAATTAACCATAAAAAACAAACTTAATATTATTTACATTTAACTTAAGTAAGCAAATACAAAAGAGACATGGATTTGTATGATAACATCATAACTTCATTACCGCTTAGAATATTCAATGAAAAACGTTTATATTCTTGAATGTCCTTCTAATTTAGGGCTCAAAGAACCTTATCCGGGGCACGAGCCGGGGGTAAGGATGTTACCCAATTGGTTAAAACAATGGGGTTTATACGACAGCATTCCCAGCATACGGGTTACTAGGCTTGAGGCTCCGGCCTACACGATGAATTTAGATAAGGAAAGCGGGGTTCGCAATGCCGATGCTATCGTCGATTATGCACTTACTCAAAAGCGTTTTTTTGAAAAGGAAATTAAAGATTCCGTATTCCCTTTCGTTCTAGGTGGAGATTGCAGCGTTTTACTGGGGCCGTTATTAGCTTTGGCTGAACGGGGCCGCCATGCATTATTTTATTTAGATGGCCATACTGACTTTATTTGGCCTTCTTTATCGCAAACTGGCGGTGCAGGTGGCATGGCGGCAGCTTTCGCTGCGGGTCGTGGGCCCGAAAAGATGACCAATATATCAAGTTTGAAACCCTACATCGACGAGCAACATGTTTGGTGCGTGGGAAATAGAGAATACGTAGATTGGTATGAGCAGGCCATTATTGAATCAAAGGCGACTTATATTCCATTGTACCAACTAAGGTCAAGGGGCATTCAATCTTGTGTTGCCTCCTTTTTAAATCATGTCGAAAAAGAAGAATTGTCCGGTTTTTGGATTCATTTTGATGTCGATGTACTGAACGATAAGTTGATGCCAGCAGTAGACAGTAGAAGCCCTGATGGTTTGGCTTACGAAGAATTAGTGGAATTACTTGTTCCTTTGCTCGATAGTCCAAAAGTTGCCGGAATGACACTTACTATTTTGGATCCGGACCTAGATCCCTCGGGTTTGCATACCAAAAAATTTGTAGAGCAAATAAGCTACATTTTCAAGGAAATCTGCGGTTAAAACACCTAATTAAGTAAACGTCTGTAGGGATCTTTACTACAGACGTTATTAACATCATTAGACGGCTAGCTGTAACTGACTCAATTTCTCCGTAATAAATGCAAGTTCATCGGTTGAAATCGTGCTATCGACAGCCTTTGCATTTTGAACCGCTTGCTGCGTATCTCTAGCCCCGACCAGGGTAATGGTAATGCCTGGCTGTTCTAATGTCCAAAGGAGAACAAGCTGCCCTAAAGAAATGTGTTTATCATCTGCCAAGGGTTTGATACTTTCTAGAAACGCATTTGTTCTTTTTAAATTCTCCTCTTGAAAATAATGAAGTCCTGCACGATGATCCCCTTCACCAAAAATATGACCTGGCTTCATCTTACCGGTTAACAAGCCACGTTCTAGTGGACTATAAGCAATAATGGACTTATGATGCTGCTGGCAGTACGGAATAATCCCTTGCTCAATATCCCGCTTCACCATGCTATACGGAACTTGATTAGAAGCAAGTTTCAATGTACGTTCGGCTTCTTCCATTTGCGGAACATTGTAATTACAAACACCGGCATGCCGAACCTTCCCGTCTTTTATCAATTGGGCAACAGCCTCCATCGTTTCCTCGATGGCTGTGGTTTTATCAGGCCAATGAATTTGGTAAAGATCAATGTAATCGGTTCGTAACCGACGCAAGCTGTCTTCACATTCTTTCACAATGCTCTCTTTACCTGCATATTTATAAATATCGATATCTTTCCCACTATTGTCCTTGCTTTTGAAGGCAAAGTCGCCCTGTATCGAATCCCATCGCATGCCAAATTTCGTAAGAATTAAGACCTTATCGCGCGGTAATCCCTGAATGGCTTCGCCTACGATTTCTTCGCTTGTTCCCTGCCCGTAAATCGGTGCCGTATCAATCGTGTTTACACCTAACTCGTAGGAAGCCTTGATGGCATCTATTGCATCTTTTCTTTCCGTTCCTCCCCACATCCATCCCCCGGCGGCCCAAGCACCGAAAGTTATAACTGAAGGGTTTAAATCTGTCTCTCCAAGTTTTCTGTACTTCATTTTTTGTCTACTATTTTATATGTGTGTTATAAAGAAAATAAATACTCTTAGCGGTTTTGTTACAGCTACTATCATAGCCACTTCTACCAAAAACCCTATATTAGCTTTCAAAAATAATTTTATGAGAAAACTGAGCTCAACAAATTATTACAACCAGACCTATCTAGAGGAAAAATGCGCCTTGAATGAACTTTTACATTTATTAAGTAAACGATGGCTGACTGATGTTCTGTTCAGCATCGAAGAAGGAAACACTCGGTTTTCGAGCATAAAAGAAGATTTAAAGCACATAAGCGATAATATTTTAGCAGATCGATTAAAACATCTTGAACATTACAAATTGATTCGCCGTCGTAATAACATACACGAAGTTCCGCAACGTGTTGAGTATTCACTAACAGAATCCGGTACAAAACTAAGCGACATGCTTGATCAGTTATGTAAGTTTGCCGAAGGCGAAATCGACTTTCCGGAATAACCCGGAATCCGTAACATTTTGACTACATTCTAAATCCGTTTTTTGTTTGATTGCTTTACAAAAAAAAGCATTCTAGATAAAATTGCAAGTACTTAGTAAATTGTGAGTAACGACTTGCCATCAGATGATTCTTTACAAAACGAGTGTGAACCGTCATTAACCTTACATTAACTATTAACCAGCTACTGCCTGGCACCGTGTGCAAGTACGACGATTATTAGACAGTTCTATTCACGCATACAAACATAATCTCATAAAGTATTGTTATATTCGCAGCGTATAAAATTTGCGTTAGAAAGGAATGTTGCTCCAGAGAGAAAAAATTGTTTGCAAAAGGGAACTTTATTTAATCCTTATTTGCGTATCCAGTTTCTTATTAAGCTCTTTTTTCTTTTATAATAAAACACCTGTTCAAAGCGTAAATCAGTTTAGCGGATTCGTTATACAGGACTATGCCCTTGATGATGTAATAACACCCTCCCGGCAGACAAAAAAACAAGCCCACAAAGAATATAGAAATACCATACTGAATTGTTTAAGTTCTTTTCAGGAATCTATACTAACTCCTATACATCCGCTTTCGATTTTTTATACATCAATATGGTATAAACCATTCTATTACGATTTTCTCTCTCTATATAAATTATTTTAACAAGCGAAACTTTTAACGCTCAGAGAAAACGTAAAACTACTTCTCTTGACCCATGGTGCTTATTTGAAAACTGATTTTTAGAAGTTACGTTCATGACAGAAATTTTTGATTTTTTCCAAAACCTCACAAATCCTGAGTGGATCATGGAGAACGGAGGCTTATATCTTTTATTATTTATTGTATTTGCAGAAACAGGGATTTTACTCGGATTTTTTCTTCCCGGCGATCCGCTCCTTTTTATAACCGGGATGATTTTAGCAAACAATACACTTCCGGATGTAGATTCCATATGGAGTCTTTTATATTGGATTTTATTAATATCCATCGCAGGCATTTTAGGTAATTTCTTAGGCTATTGGACAGGCAAACGCTCGGGAAGTGTACTTCTTAAACGAAAGGACAGCTTTTTATTTAAAAAGAAGTATATCGTACAGGCGCAAGAATTCTATGAGAAGAAAGGCGGCGGCGCCATCATTTTAGCTCGATTTATGCCTATTGTGAGGACTTTTGCTCCAATTGTGGCCGGTATAGTGAAGATGGACCTACGAAAATTTTCAATTTTCAACATTGCCGGTAGTTTTATCTGGGTGGGTGTTTTAGTAACAGCAGGTTACCTGTTGGGCGAAAATGAATGGATAAAAAACAATTTGGAGAAAATCATTTTCTTAATTGTCCTTATCGCTACCGCTCCGGTTTTAATCAAAATGTTAAAAGGTTTAAGAAGTAAAGGTTTAGAAAAGAATGCTTCGTAAATTAATGCAGTGTTGACTAAAAAATAAAGGTCTCCAACCGGGGAGATTGGAGACCTTAGCTAACCAATTATAAACCTAAATTATGATGAGACAAAGATAGTGTACAAAATACACTTTGTCAAGTTTTTTTATATTATTTCGCTATTTGATAGTGAAAAACCCCTCTCGCCAGTTGCCCATTAGCACCAATTCCCTCTATTACTATTCGATATTTACCCTCGTTACCGGTGTTAAAGTAGCTTACACTTGCTTTACCTTCTTTATTAACCGATACTACCGGACTCCAATACACGGTACTACGTTGATCAGCCAAGATATCCGCTCTTTCTGACACACCGTATTTAGGGGAATAGAACTCACGCGTTGATGTAAAACCTTTCGGCGCATAGAGCTTCGTACTATAATCGGTACGTTCCGTTGGTGACCATCCCTTAGTATTGATTAAGATGACTCCGGTAGCAGCCCCGCCTCCATATATATTAGTGAGCGAGGGTGATCGCAGTACTTCCAAGCTTAAAATTTGAGTAGGATCTATTAAATTTTGTTCAAAAATACCTACCAAGTCCTGTAAATCTCCGTCGCTATGAAGATCAAGTATGCGCCCATCAATAATAACCTGCATTTTTCCACCCCGCGTAGAGGTAGGAAAAGTGACAGGCCCTATGCTAGTTTGTTCTGTTCTAAACACAACGCCTCGTAGGCGTCCTTCCAAACAGGCCCTTAGCGTTGGACAAGTCCCTAGCTCGCTCGCTGATATTATCTGATCAGCTCTACCCGGACCGTTAAGATTATAAGATCGCGGCAATGATTTAGCCGTTTTGGCGTTTACAATGACCTCATTTAATTTAATGAGCCTACTTTCAAGTCCCACCTTGGCTAATGCATCATCATGTTTTTTTGTACTCGAAAAGTATGTATCAAGTTGTTGATTAATATTTAGTGATAGATCAGCTGTATTCTTATTATAGGTTACGCCTAAACTTGGAATCCCTTCCAAAACGAGTTCGACTTTATCACTCCCTTTCTCGGAACGCCCTTGTATGGTAAATTTTATATTATCGGCTAAAAATAGACTGTCAAACACAAACACACCTTCTGTGTCTGTAATAGTTTCGAGTGTAATATTTGCAGCCACGGAAAGCAACGTTATTTTACCATTAACAACCGGTTTACCTTGGAGCGTAAGCAATTTCCCGCTAATGGAGGATACCATTTTCTCGGGAGGATAAATCGGTTTTTTCAACTTGTCGGCCAGCAAATCCGACCAAATAAAACGGCGGTACCCCTGCGTCATCAGCAACAGGTCCAAATGATCACGCTTTTCATCAGTTATATTGGTAAAATAGTAATTTGGTTGTTCGATATATCCTCTTAAATTACTTTGTAATAATAATTGAGAGAGAATGGTGGTTTCTTGCTCTTCTTTAACAGGAACTTGACTTTCATCGGTAACAGCTAAGGAAAAATTTCCTGAAACTGGCAGTCCTTCATTGTCGAGCACGCTCAAGTTAAAGTTTTGCTCGCTTCTTGGCTTATAACTATCCTTTAAATTCGCGAGGGATATATTTAAATTATCGCTACGCTCTATGAAAGCAATCCGTTCATTCAAAGCTTGCCCTTGACTAAACAAAGTGAATTGGACAATTCCTGAAACACCTTGTGTCAACGGCACATATAAATTGTTTAGTGGACGATTAGGGCTTAAATCAGTTGCATAAAACACTTCTCCATCTGCTTGTGCAACAATACTTATCGGTTGTTTCAATCGATCGTTACTGCACATAATACGTAAAAGCACTGTATCCGTTGCAGCCTGTGAATACACCGACAGCACATATCCGGAAGTCTTTACCTTGGGAAGCGAAAGCTGCTTTGTGCTACCATCCTGAAATACAACTTGAGCCTTGTATTGCTTTCCACTTTCGGGAGTAAACATAAACTGCCCCATACCCGCATGCACGCTATTAAATGTTGTTAAAATTTGCTGATTTTCATCCAACACTTCACCTTTTATCTCGACACCCAGGCCATTCACACCTATTGCCTTAAAAGCGATCCGATTGGGAACACCCGCCACTAGATCACCACTTTCAGGAAAAAACTGGACATCGGCCCGATCATATTGTAAATTTATCGGAAAAATGCTTGTCGCTACTTTCTCTTTATCTAGCCGAATTTCGCTTACAATAAAAGCCGTAACTGAATCACGTAAACTTCTTTCACTCAATGGCACCATTAATCGTCCCTCTTCATCCGTTTTACCCTTTCGCTGGTTCAATAACTCGCTCTCCGTGCGTATGAAGTATTCGATTGATTTTTCGACCAGGGGCCTCCCTTCTCCATCAAAAAACCGGATATGCATCCCACTAAGTTTTTTGTCTTCCGTTTCATCAAATTGCAACGTTGCTTGGGTTTGAATTCCATAAGGGCTTATGGCACCGATGTATAAGATGCGGTCATAAAAGTAATCGCTGTCAGCATTCCGCATCCACTGCGTATATGCTCTTAAACGATAGTTTCCTGCTTTTAATTCTACAGGCAAACTAATATTGCCCTTAGCCATACCGGCAATGAGTGGTAACTTAAGTGAAGAAACTACCGAATCAGTTGAAGAAATAAGATCGACATAAACGGCTCCACTTAACGAAGAGAGTTGATGATATGCTCCCACGACAGTATAGGTCTTAAACCAAATCGTGTCACCGGCCATATAATAAGGCTTGTCTATATGTAAGTGTACTTTTTCTGACGGATATTCTTTGGCCCAAGCCTCAAGTGGTTTTAAAATTTGTTCCACGCTATCCTGCGCGTTTGCAATAATAGCGCTCTGGCTAAAAAGCAATAAATACAGCAAAACGCGAGAAACGAAATTTTTAATCATATCAAGATTGTTTAGGAATCTGAAGCATTAACTTTTAAGTTTGCGGCAACGATAATACCCGCCATTCGGATAGTTGGAAGAGGGAACCTGAATTCACCGCCGTCACATATATACGATAAAAATTATAAGCGGTTGAATTAGCAAAAGTAAAGGTCCTTGTTTCTCTCCTTCCGGGGAAATCTTCGTTTTCACGTCTATCTAAAACGGTCCAATTGCTACCGTCTTTTGATCCTTCTAAACGCCAATTAAGCGGATCGCGACCATCTGCATCATTGCCTGATGTAAAGGTATAACCACCTAGCACAACAGGATTATAGAATTCCAGCTGAAACCACAGATCACCCGAGAAATCCGACTGCAAAAATTTAGTCGTGATATCATTGTCCACCAATTTCTTCGATCCCTCTCCCCCATCGGGCCCGCCATTATTATCTCTTGAAACAGAAAGCACGCCATCTGCCGTTACGTCTCTAACAATGCCCAAATCAGTTAACAACCGCGTAATTTGCAAAACCGATCCTTTAGGTGTTTTTCCTTGTAGTGTATAATAATCAAACCTTCCTGTCTCCACAGGGATGCTGACTTCGCGTTCAGTGGAAATAGGAGTACCTGTAGCCGTTGCTCCGTTATACCAGCTGACTTCGCTTAAATTTACTCCAGTATTAACTGCCAAATCCAAGGTTCCGGTTCCCGTAGGACGGGTGTCCATTTCCATCAATCGGTTTGGGTTTATTTGGATAATTTTCTCCCGTTGAGCCCAGTATTTTTCTTCATTCTCTACACGCATTAAAACGGTAAATGTTCCCGTTTTTAAAAAAGTGTGTACCGGTGAGGTTTCGACAGAGCTACTGTCGTCTCCGAACTCCCAACGAACGACTGAAAAATTCGTTGACTCATTTTCAAAATCAAAAGTAAACGGATCATCATCTGCTACCTGCGAAGCTGTAAAGCTTGCGGTAGGCTTAGGTCCCTCTGGTTCAGGTGCAATCTCTTTCTCATCCTTTTTACAACCCGCACACAGTGTTACAGCGAGGAAAATTGTCCCCAGCAAATTCCTGAATTGTATTTCCATAATCAATAGCTATTCCTTTGTTTTTTTATATTAGTCGATAACATGAACACGCGTCCGCTATGGAACTCGAATAAGCCGCCATTCAGCCAACTGAATAACGCCGCTGCCATTGTTATTGGTAACATTCAATCGATAATATTTATACGCTTTTGCTGTTTCGAAATCGTAACGCTTGGTTAAGAAACGATTCGCAAAGGTCTCCCCTGCTCTCGTATCTAAAGTGATCCAGATCGACCCATCGTCCGAGCCTTGCAGATTCCAATCTTTTAAGTCTCGATCCGCAGCATCGTTTGCTGAGGTAATTGTATATGCACCGATAAGCTGTGGTTCCGAAAAAGCTAGCTGAAACCAACTGCTACCCACAAAACCTGGCTGTAAAAATTTCGTATTAATGTTGTTGTCAATCAGTTTTGCCGCGTTCTCATTGGCATTTGAATTATCGTGGTCTACACTTAAGGTACCCGTAGCAGTTACATCTACTTCTCTTACATATTGCGGATGGACAAGCACAACAACATGACTTTTCGTTGGATCTAAGAGATGCCTAGATGTTGCCACTAACTTAACAACTAATGCCAAAGTACGATCGGCATTTTCTTCAATGGTAGACCATGGAACAATTAAATCCATAGCAGCGCGGCTGAGGTTACTACCCACCTGATAGGTCTCATTAAGTGTATATTGATCCGGACGAAGGGCAATGGTATTTTCCGGTAAAATACCCTGGCCAACTAAGCTTGCTATACTATCTGTATTGACACCGGTTGTTACCGTAAAGAAATTCCCAGGTGTCCCTGCTAAACTAATTCCCAGTGGAATATTTATCCCGGCAGAGGTAACATTATAATTCCTTCGATTGCGCACCTCCAACACCGTGCCACCTCCGTTTGTAATAGACACGTAATGGATATCCTCTTCCTTTAGAATATCGTTGGTATTAAAAACAATTATTCCTGATTTATCTGAACCAATCGTATTTCCTTTACCGGGATTAACCAAGTCGTAAGCTAATGCTACTTTATGGCCAAAAAAGCGCTCGAGGCCGGAAAGGCCGATTTTCACCTCAAAAGTAGCTTCCTTAGCTCCATAAGCGATATCTACCGCGTTCGGTAAGGTAATCGCATTTGAAGGTAATACGTAGACATCGGTCAAGTTACCGCTCTCTACTAATTGGATCACTGTATCTGCATTTAACTGCAGACCAACCTGAAAAGCTTTTGTCGCCGGGGATGATAAAGTAACTTTTATCGGGATAGTCACTTCATCACTATTTTTCACGATTTCACCTGCGATTTCACCCGCAGATACTGTCGTAGCAACATTGCGGTTTAATGCAAAACTATCCAGTCCCTCCTTTTTACAGGAAATTGACATCGTGCAAAGCAAAGCAATAAACACAAGTGGTTTAGTAAGTTTGTATCTTTTGTTCATATCTTTCCATCGTTAAAATCGTTCTATTGAAAAGGTTCAGTCTATTGATCTAACCAAGTTCTACCATCTAGCTGCCAATTCTCTTGCCGTGATATTTTAAGCCATGTATAGATTTGTGTCGGTACATCAAAAGTTCTTGGTACCTGAGAACCTAAGTCGGCTGTAGTTGGCGCACACAGATACTCATTTAACCGATCATAACTAAAATCGTCTGATGTCATTGTTAAATGATTGCCAAAAGGCCCTTCATCACGGACGGTACCATCTGTGTCATTGGCTACGGGCCAATAACCGGCCAGATAATCATAATAAGGATGATTTTCGTCGACACCTATTTCACAGGCATAGCGTGCAATCACGTCATCCGGCAAAGCCGCTTTCCAAATACGCACATCGGCCACATAAACGTCTGGTTCTCCATGGCCATTACCGTTAATGTAACCGATCTTTAGCGGTGCATTCGTATCTAAATTACCCCAACCCTGTATGCTAGCTTCGGTATTAAAAGCTCCATTGGTGTAAGTACGGACAAAGCGTTCTCCATCGCGCACAACTCCTACTACCGCCACACTGCTCCAACTGGCATCAGCTAGTGTGCCTCCTTTCACTTGGTTGCCATTACCGGTTCCACGTGCATTGAACATCCAATAATCGTTCTCCAAAAAAACAACCCAACCATTGGAGGCCCATCCCGATGACCATTCGGGGCGCTTACCGAGCACACTTGGGTAAATGTTCTTGATTGCTTTATTCTTCTTGACTTTTAATTCAATGGTAAAAGCGCCGGTATCCAGATTATAAACAGTATTATCACCCATTTCCAGTACGGCATGACGTTGCCCTTGAAAACGGGCAAAATCACCTTGAAATCGGTTACCGATAAAAGGTTTGCTAACAAACCGTCTGTTATAACGAGACGCACTGAATATGGTAAAGGTGTTTGCCACAGGGTTGCTAAATACGGTATTATCATTCTCCGATAAAGGATACTCGCCCCCGATACTTGATGTAACAACGATGAGCCAGCTTTCTTCTTGATAGGTTGGCCTTTCTTTTAATGCGTTTAGCATATCGCCTACAGCAGCATCAAAAGTTACAAGAGCCTCTCGATAAGCTGGTTTTGACACATCATATCCAACGGCCGAACCAACTTTATCAGGATTGCTGAAGTGCGCAGTAATAAACCCTACATTTTCCGCTTGCAGAGCGGTAACTACCGCAGATTTGACCGCATCGTCGTCGGCAACTAGCTGACTTTCATCCGTATCAGTGGTTAAGTTATCTTTAAACACGCTTGAGGTAGTGAATACGCGAATATTCGTGGTTGAATCGGCTTGTTTTATTCGCTCATAAATTAAGGGATAAGTATCAAAGTTATTGGTACTGAAATCATTATCTATCACCCCATGTTTCTCTTTTGCCACCCCTGTAAACAAACTAGCCCAATTAGTTCCCGGCTGTGTTGCTTGTTCATCAGCCAAAGAAACCCAAGAGTAGATAGCGTGGTTTAATAACCCATTGATATTAGGGACCTCGATCGCCTGTATTGATTGTCCTCTTATACCATCTGCTATGATGTATAAAACTTTTGGCTTACCATAAGTTACATCAACGGAGTCATTATGCATCTTGTCTGGAATTGTCTTCTCAAATTCCTGCTGGCAAGAGCTAGTTAACAAAATAGCTAATACGCTCCATACAGATAAGGGCCGGAGCACCTTTTTTGTCGCTAAAAATATCTTTTTTAATTCCATCATAATGTTTTCTAATTTGGCTTCGTGTTAGCACTAATTATTCAATAAGCACCCTAATTATGTTAGCAGCATCTTTACTATCAAACTGCCAAAAACTACCAATTAACAATAAGGCTCGTTTTTTATCGGCCGACTCCGTTTCAAATACATTGTATAGGTCGCCACTAAAGGTTCCGACGGCATTATAACCAGCAGCCAAACTACCATCGGGATTCAGCACCATGAAACTATTTCTCGTTTTACCATCGTATTTAACAAATGTGCCGCTTACTACGATCAGCCCATCACTAAGCTGTTTAGCAAAGCGAGGTAAACCGTTTTCGAATACCCTTGGAACAAAGGCTTCATCTAATGTACCATCATCGTTTAGCATGGCCATGGCTACCCTCGACTGCCCGTTATAGGTTCTGAAATTGCCACATACCACATATTTATGGGTTATGTTATTATAGCTGGCATAATAGGTCTGAAAATCAAAACCTGCACCGCCTGCATTGAATGTTCGATCAATGGTACCATCAGCATTTAAGCGAAGGATATAGTTAGCAGGTTCGCCATCAAACTGGTTAAAATTGCCAAAGACTAACATTTTACCTTTCAATAGACCTTCCTGATGATAGTAGGTATCTATGGATCCGTTACCACCTGTTAAACTTTTGTTAGTACCGGTATCAAAACGATAGGTTTTGTCCAATGTGCCGTCTAAATTCAATCGGGCAAACTGTCTCACTTCTGTGCTATCAACGATAATGGTATCTCGGGTCTCTAAGAAATTCGGTTTATCATATTGCCGACTGACATAATAACGAAAACTACCGGTCACTAACAGCTTGCCATTTTCACTATAGATACGATTAACTCCACCTTCGTCAAAACCTGCGTTAAATCGGGGGAAGTATTGTATGGTGTCATTTTGATCAGGCCTTCTCCATGTATGCACGCCCATCGTATCAACGCTTCCATTACTATTAAGCATCGTTAAATTGCTGATGTTACTGGTTCGCTGTGCATAACCGGAGAAACTGCCACCAATAAAATATTTATCGTTAACTTGTGTAATGGCACTGATATAGCCGTTGGCACCGGTACCTGATTTTAAGCCTGCATCGTAAGTGCCGTCTAAAAAGGCCTGTGCAATGCGGTTAATGGGACGGATAATCCCTTTATTATTGTAGTTAGTGAAACCGCCTACGATCACCATTTTCTCATTATTTGTAAATAAAATATCACCAACCGCACCATTTGCCCCTTGTGTCGCAACAAAGGTCGGATCAATCTTAATTTTACCTTCCACGGTAAATTCGGGCCCAAAGACAACCACATCGCCCACGGAAATGGTGGTAATACCCGTACTGGCATAATCAGGCACCACTACTGAAATTCCGGCATCCGTCACTTCTTTAATCTCGGCCTGCTCACCATTAAATCGGAAAACCAGTTGATCCTTATGAGGAAGCAAACCTTTAGCCTCAATATTCACTTCTATGCCCGGTAATCCGGAAGCTGGTGAGGGCGTTTTAGCACGATCGACAGTAATTCCTAAAGCTGCTTTTCCATCGGGATAAGGTTCACTGAACTGTTCTGCCTCCTTTGTGCAAGCGAGAGCGAAAAAGCAGAAAAAGAATGTATACCAAACTTTAAACTTGTAGATAGTTGAACTCATGATCATGTTATTTTTTAATTTAATCTACTCTCATCTATCGCTTGCTTTCAACGATATCGTTTATTACCTCAAATGAATTAAAACCGAATAGCGAAGAAGTATAGTCCAGCGCATGTACTACACCATTTGTTGGCTGTATATCAGACGAAGCTACTTTAGCAACTATCCAAACATCCGGATAAGACAAATTCGGAATATAGCAGATATGTAATTGCCGGTAGCCCATATATTTTAACACCGACTTTCCATCGCTGCTCACCGCGTCGTTAAACACAACTCCTATATTACATACGGAATTATCATAGGCATAATAATTTTGTCCCGGATAAATATTGAGGACATTAAAATCAATTTGCGGATAGTCTGCCAGCAGATTTTTTCCTTTGAACATATAACGGAGCATGTATTTGCGCCAAATCAAAGAATCGACATCGCTTAAGGTTTTTATCGTGTCACGATTTAACGTATAGAGCTCTGTATTCGCTCCGCCGTTGCGGTAATCGCCAATCAGCTCCTTGACATCGCGGTCTCTAGGGCAAAAGAATGTGAACTCTTCTGTATTAAAAGTTTCTTCCAATCCCGCTAAACGGACAATCTGCGCGATGGTATCAAATTCCATGGGTTTAGAATCAAGGTACTGCATAATCGTGCCATTAAAATGGGGATTAGCCAAACCTCCATCTGTATAATAATCATCTTTATTACAGGCTGTGACAATTAAGAGTGTCAACAAGAAGTAAGCAATATGCTTGATTGATCTTATGCAAGAATTTTTCATTTTAAAGACAGCTTTATTACAACATATGATTAATTTCCACCACCACCTGGCAGCCAATATTCATTCAAGACCATATAAGGATTGTTTACCAGTGCGTTTGTGCTAACAGGCCAGGTCCAAGCTCTCCGCGTAAATTGATCTTGGTTAAGCGGCCATGCAAGCCATGCAGAGCTCATAATACGTCGTGTACGCACCAAATCAAAGTAGCGGTGCCCTTCGCCAAAGAGCTCCCTACTACGTTCCATAAAAATGGCGTCTTTCAATGCAGTGCCACTCATGCCGGCATAGGAAGAGGCTCCAGCCCGCGTACGGATCATATTCACCGCCTCAATCGCTTGGCCTTCATTACCTAAGTTGGCTAAAGCTTCCGCCCATAACAATATGGCGTCGGCATAGCGGAAAATCAAAAAAGTATTATCCGGGTTTTCATCTTCATTACCGGAAGCATAAACATTCAAACCGAACTTTCTTGCTACAAATTGTCCATTATCCGCCAACATGTCTTCAAACCAAATATCTTTACGTTTATCTGCATCGCTTGTAGGAAACAGCTTTTGCATGTAGGTTGATAGATAGTAACAATGACTTAACTGATTATTAAATCGGGGGAATTTATAAGGCCAGCGCAAAAAATGATCGCCAAAAGGTGCTAAATTAGAGACGTTATCGCCGTAATTTATACTTCGGTAAAATTCAAATAAGCTCTCTTCCGAACGCCCCTTCGTTACAGCGGCCCAACCATCATCATCCATGTCAAGCAAGCGATAAGCACCGCTATTTACCAACTCTTGACCTAAAGCAGTCACTTTTTGATAGTAAGCTGTGGCACGCCCTGGATCAAACCCTGCGTTCCACATATTCATATGCATAAGGAGTGCAACGATACTTCCTTTGCTGGCTCGTGCTCCGCGTTGTGCCGCATCAGGAAACACCCAGGGCATATTATCTTTATGCGGCTCTAGATCGGCAATACATTTATTTAGGACAGACACCATATCCTCTCTCGGAAGGGGATCCGCCTGATAAGGAGCGGTATAATAAACAACGTCACCGTATAGCCGTACCATCCAGAAATAAGTAAAACAGCGGATAAAAGTTGCTTCGGCCAAATACCGTTGCGTATCCGAAGTACTTAGCGCGGCGATGCCCTCATTTAATTTGTCTATTAATATATTAGCGCTTTGAATAACACGATAATAACCCGACCAATCCGTAATGCGATAATAGTTATAAAAACCTGCATAGGGAGCATTATTGATTGCCGTAAGCAATTGATTTCTACCCAACACTTCTACTACTCTTCTTTCATTGTAACTGTTGCCTCCCGGACTGGCTACAATTTCGCCTGTTCGCGCCTCACCAATCGCTCCGATAACCCAGCTTTCGTTGATTTTATCAAAAAATGTGCTGTACATATTCGCAATATTTGCCTCAACGTCCTCTTTTGTTTGGTAAAAATTATTACCTGTAAGCCGATCTAAGGGCTGCACATTTAAATAGTCTTTGCATGCTGAAGCCGTTATAATCAGCATTATCAACAAACCTATTTTACTCATCTTTACTATATTAAGCATTCTCATAACGATCGGTTTAGAATTCTAAATTACATCCAATATTATAGGTACGTGGTACAGGATAACCTTCGGAGATATCGCGCCCCATGGTCGTTACATTTTCGGGGTTCGGACCTGAATAACCACTAAAAGTGTAAACATTATCCATTGATACGTATACTCTTAAATTGTTAATGCCCCAACTCCGAACCAGTTTCTTATCAAACATATAGGACAACACAACATTATTGATCTTTAAATAGGAGCCATCTTCTGCCCAAAGGGTTTGGTCATAGCGATAAGGGTTAACAATTTCAATACGGCTATAGTCATAGGCATAAGGATACTTAGCTATATCACCAGGTTGACGCCACATATCGAATTCATCTAACGGAATAACGGCCTTAAGTCCAAATGGATTCTTCATCAAGTTAAAACGATCGGCTAAGGCATTATTTAAAATCGTACGTTTTGCTGTAAAAGAAGCATTGATATTCAAACCAAAACCTTTGTAGGTAATATTGGTTGCCAAACCGCCGGTAAACAAGGGAGAGGCGTTGCCTGTACGTGCATAATCATTCGCATCCAACACATAATCCCCATTTAGATCTTTAATGATCGGGTCACCGGCGCGGAATGGTCTTCCGTTAACGCTATAGCGTAGTCCGGTAGCCGGATTAATAGGCACATCATCATCTGTAGCGTATACCCCCTCGTTAATCAACAAATAATTGGAAAGGGATGGCGTGCCTACACGAAATACATTGTGTTGTAAATAAGTTTCCCGATTGCCACTATTGGTTTCGAACCGTATAAACTGTCCGCCATAATGTGCAGGCAATTTGAGCAGCACATCCCGATTATAGGCTCCGTTGACCGTAACCATTAAGTTAAAGGGACTACTGGGCGATAAGGGGCGGATAGTAAACGATAGTTCGTGTCCGTAGTTCACAATACCGGCGTCATTACTAATTAATTTACCAAAAGCAACAGTATTCGAAAGATTTTCTTCAAACAATAAGTTATCTACCTTCTTATAATAGGTGTCATAAATTACATCTACTTTATTATTGAATAAAGAAAAATCAAGCCCGGCATTATACTGTGTAGTGGTGGTTGGTTTTAGATTCGGGTTGGGAATCTGATCAAAATTTAACCCAATCCCTTGCTGCCCGTTATAATTACCCGTAATATCATACTTTCCATAAATTCTTTCGAGTGTGCCATTCGGAATCACATTAATACCCCAGCTTAAGCGTAAAGCCCCCATATTTAGCCAATCCCAATTGTCTAAAAATTCCTCCTTATCAAAATTCCACCGTAGACCAATAGCTGGGTTTTTGGAGTATAGGTTGTCAAAACCATTCCCTGACGATCCATCCAATCGGTAAGATAGGTCCACGACATATTTCTTTTGATAATCATAAGAAGTAGCTAAAGCAAAAGACACCGCACGTTCGTCTAAGAAATTAGTCAAAATTCCTCCTCCTCGTGAGTAATAGCCATCAAAACCCAATGGCCCCTGAAATTGATCGTTGGGAGTACGTTCTTGTTGCGTGATGGAGTTTTGACGATCGCCTTTGCGAATCTCATTGAAAGCATTGATGAAAATATTATGGTTATCCCCGAAGGTTTTGGCATAAGTTAAATTGGTACGACTATAAAGGTTTGATTCACGGCCATTAAAAGCATAGACTTTAGCAAACTGATTATTAGCGGCCGCTGGTGTAAAGGTATCTTCATTAGACGACTTAAACTCGTAGCTAAAAAAGGTGGTTGCACGAAAGCCGGGAAAAATGCTATAACTCACTTCGGCGACGGGTCGAATGACACGAACGTCATTATTATTTTTTGTTCGTAAAGACCCAACATAATCGGCGTTTGCTTGATAGAAGGAAGGCCCGGGCATTAAAGTGGACGTTGCTCCCCCATCGGCGACACCTGTTTGTAATAGTCCGGCCCCATCTCCTTTATTTTGCTTACCTATTTGCGCATTGATCTGTCCAGTGAATTTAAATTTCTCATTCGGTGCATACTCCATACGGAGGTTGGCGCTATAGCGGTCGAATCCGGTATTTCTGATAACGCCCTTTTCTGTAAAATAACCAAGGTTCGCTTTATAGTTGAAGGTTGGATTTCCACCATCTATCGCTATATTGTGGCTTTGATTATAAGTAGTACGGTAATAAAGCGACTGCCAATCTGTTGAATTATTATAATAGGCATTTAAGCTGTCTGACAAAAACGGCGTTTTTATTAAGTCGTCAAGATTAATTTCGCCTCTTGCATTAGCCAAGATTTGCTGAATCTTCAACTGCCTTTCCAAATTTCCTCCCAATGTAGCTCTTAAGGCAGGTGGCGCTTTCATAAAGGTATTATTCGTATACCGTACTCGAGGGATTTCTGAATTACCACGCTTCGTTGTGATGATAATTACTCCATAAGCGGCCATAGAACCGTAAAGGGAAGTAGCCTGCGCATCTTTCAGGATCTCTATACTGGCAATATCTTCTTGTGGAATCATGGATAAAGGACTTACCCCAGGCCCTTGTTGTTGAAAACCAAATTCAGAAGCACCATCTGCATCTAAGGGTACACCATCAATTACATATAAGGGTGAGGTAGGCTGAAGGAAAGATTCATTGCCACTCCCCGATACCGTTAACGTAGAAAGACCCCGAATTTGCGTAGATCCGCGAAAACCAGGGGCTCCCGTGTTTACCTGAATATTAAGTCCCGGCACCTTTCCTTGTAGTAGTTGCTCCACATTGGCTACCGGAACATCTTTTACTTCGTCTCCGCTAATGGTGACAGATGACCCTGTACTTAGCTGCTTCGAGCGGGAGACAAATCCCCTGACCACCACTTCCTCCAAGTTACTTTGATCTTCTTCCATCACCACACTTACCGTTGTTTGTCCCGGTTTAAGCGTTACCCTCTTTTCTATGTATCCCATGAATTTGAATACCAGGGTTGAACCATCCGGAACGCTTATTCTAAATTCTCCTCTTCCATTTGTGGACGCCAAGGGCTTAGGTGGATTTCCAGCTATAACAGTTACTCCCGGAATGGTAATTTTTTTCTGGTCGTAAACTACTCCGGACACGACTGTTTGGGCATAGAGTTGATAAAATAACCCGCTTACCAAGAATAGGGTTACCGTCAAAAAAGTTTGCTTAGCTACCGATAACATTTTACCGGTAATATAGCGTATAAGATAATGCGTAAAACTTTTCATATGATTCCTATTCTGATTTATTCGTCTTCGAATTTTGGAAGCTCGCGTCTGAAGTGGAAGATGATCTCCCAGTCACCTTCTCTAAAAATTTTAAAATTAAGTCCGATGTAAGCAGTTGTACGGATGTTATTAAAACCTAATCTTGAATAAGCAAATTCCAATTTTGCACTACCACCTGTAGTGTATTTTGTAGCCACTGTTGTCAAGGGAATAGGGTATGCCACGTCGTACTGCACATATTCAGTTGTGTTAACCCGATTAAAGCCATGTACCAAATCGTTCCAACGCGTTTCATTAAACTTAGCAGGATTGATTGCCGTAGAGTCCGGAGCCCAAAATGAGAAACGCAGGTTATGCCCATTGCCACCTTCAAAAGGACGGATATAAACAACCACATCTTTTTGATCATCATTAGTTACCAGATTACGGTTGCTCTCTGCGCCGATGACATTTGTAAGTGAAGGACGGATGTAGTCCCTTTTATTAGGGTTCCTGGGATCTTTTGGATCAGGTGCTACACCTCCGGTATACCGATTGATGTCATTATTTGGTTCATATGGTAGCTCCCGCCAAGGAATCAATTGAAAATCGCGGATAATTCGCTCTCCACCTACATTCGTTATTTTTAAATCAAAGTAACGTCTGTCTTGCACGAGATTACTGCTATCTGCTGGCCTAGGAGTGATCAACTCGTTAGTCGATGCCCCCCAAAGCACGAATTTCCCGGATTCCTGAACCTCAAATAAGGGTCTTTCTTCTATTTTTCGCTTTGCTTCAATTTCTTCCAGAGAAGTTTCAATACCTGTGTACTCCCCCGTCCACACATAGGTAGGCCGTAGTTGAAAAATATCCGTTACCGGACGCCCATCACCATATCGGGCGTTAACGATTTCAAACTTTAATGGTTTGGTAGAGTTATCTGTATTTGGAGCTCCCAGTTCGCTGGTACGTCCAATTATCGGCTCAAAAATCTGACTGGGATAGTTGATGTTCGGACTCAGAAACTCTTGCTCTTCCGGTAAATCATATAACTTCTCGCAACCCTGCAAACCAAAGGCTACTATCATGATTCCCAACACAGAATACAGGGGATTGCCCCATTGTAATTTTACTTTTTTAACCAAATTATCCATGTATGGTATCTTTATTTGTTGATTACTTGACTTCTTCTCTATTGACACTCCAATCTGCCATCTGCATCGTACCGCCACTTCTAACACGGGTAATATCCAATTGATAGAACTTATAAGCCACTTTATTGGAAATCCTAAATACACGTAGTTGGAATCGCTGATCAAATAATTCGCCCGCTCGTGAATCTAAGATGGTCCAATTTGTACCATCGTTTGAACCTTTCAAGCTCCAGTCGATTGGATCTCGTTCCGAGAAGTCGTTTGCCGATGTAATGGTGTAGGCATTTGCTGCAGCAGCTTCGTTTAATTCAAAACGCAACCATACGCTTCCCATATCACCGATTAGGTATTTAGTCTCAGGATTGCCATCAAACGCATATTTTGATGCTTCCACAGCATTAGGTCCGCCACTATTTTCCCTTGAAACAGTGTCTTTACCTCCAATGGTTTTAAATAAGTTTGGAGGTGGGGGGACATAGGTTAAACGGCTAACGAAATCGTCAAATCCAAAAACGTGATCGGCACTCACTACATGAACAATTCCGTTTTTGGTCTTCAAATTAATTGAACCCGTTGTGGTAGATACCCAGTTACGCTCAAATTGGCTTCTTTTTGTGTCACTTATTTGAATGACGGTAGGGCCACCATTCACATAACCGGATGATGTGGTCTTAATTAATCGCCCATGCATAGGGTAACCGTATTTTACGCCATATAGTCGTAATCCATCCTGCGTAGCGAGTGAATCAGAAATATATTTACCTCGAATGATATATTGGCTAAGCATGGTATCCAACTGATTGCCATCGACGCTTGATAAATATTCACTCGGGCGGTCATTTAGTTTACGGAGGTTATTCAAATTGGTTAGGGCCAATTGAAAGCTTGCGTTGGATAAAGCGAAAAGTGTAATATCGCTATCGCGCAACGTACGCTCCAATTGTAAACGATCTACCGCTTTTAACAGCGAATCATAAACACCTGGTTTACTTTTTAAATAATCGTAAACATCCCCATCGTACCCTTTATCGGCAATAATCGGATCGTAATAGCCGTCTTCTTGCTTACAAGCCCACATAAGGCTCATAATACCTAATGCCAATAAGAAAAAATAAGCTTTCTTAACGTTATTCATATGATTATACTTATTTCCAGTAAGCATTCTGTTCCAGTTGATCGTTCTGTGATAGTAATGACCTGTTAATAGGCCAATAAATTCCCCCTTCATTAATAAGCTTCGTGAATGCAGGATCGTTATTGCGAATGCGGTTATAGCGAATTAAATCATACCATCGATGCCCCTCGCCTATCAACTCCCGTTTTCGCTCCTTAAAAATGGCGTCGATCAGACTGCCATTGACTGTTTCATTATACAGATCAAGTCCACGTAATTCACGGATTACATTTAACTGTTCAACGGCTTCATTTCTTTCGCCTAACACCGCCAGTGCTTCAGCTCTTAACAGCGTAATATCTTCCAATCGAGTTAAAACAATGGCACTTGAAAAGATTCGGAAACTAGGATCAGCCGTTGAACCGCCCATGATGCATTTTACTTTACTGAAAATGGGGTATTTACCATTGAAGTTGGTAAAATAGTTTTCAGTAAGGGGATTGCCTAAGGTATCTAAACTAAATCGTTCGTCTCCAATTTCGTTAAAAACAGATAAGATGGAATCTTTTGTTAAGTAGATATCCGGTACACTTTTGTTTACAACCGGGGCAGCAAGCGTAAGTTCTTCTAAATGCCCGGTAAACGAGGCGTCTACATGCCCCCAGTCAAAATTAAAACCGAAAAGATGATTATCTCTTTTTCCGAAGAAAAAACCGTTTGCATTGGTCAAATCGCCTGTGCTTGTATATCCCATACGCCCTTTGGAATAATTATCCATAATAAACTTGGTATAGGTGGCCACATCGGGATAATTTCCCTGCCAAGCCGCTAAATGCGCAAGCAAAGCATAAGCTGTAAGTTTACGCGCGAGTGCGCCGGACCAGCGACCAGCACTTTCATTGTAATAGTCGCCTAATTGTTGTTCATCGCTTAAGCTATAGAGATAGGGTAGGTCTGCAGCTGCAGCTAACATTTCCTGTTCTGCCCAAGTGAGTACTTTGTCCTGATTATCACGGGCTTTGTTTTGGAAGTCACCGTCATGAGATGAAATAATTAAGGGCACATCCCCCCAAACACGAACCATATAGAAATACGCGAAGGCCCTTAGAAATCTAATTTGTGCAATATCGACAGTCATATTATTATCGGAATAACGCTCGTCATTCTCTTTGACCTCATGAATACGTTCCAAAAAAACATTGGCAGCATTAACAACAGCATACCATCTTCTCCAATTTGACATGGCTTCAATTGCAGGATATGAAGCCGTCAGTTGGTTCGCGATAATTGCTTTTAGATCCTGCCGCGTTGGTGCAACAAAATCACCGGCACGAACGTCACCGTAAATCCAATAAGCGTTATAATCAGCCAAGGCAGCCCGGACCAAACCGTAAACACCAATCAGAGCCGCTCTGGAATCTTCCATATTCCTCCACATATTCTCTTCATTTACCACACGCGTCGAATCCACATCTAACATCTTTTTGCAGCCAGATGCCAGTAAAATTGTTAGGAAGAGCGGCGTTAGCACGTTTCTATATATTCTATTTCTCCAAATCATATCACTATTTAGCTAGGTTATAAATCTACTTTGAGTCCAATGGTGTAAGTTAAGGGGATAGCCATACCATACCCTGAGTCGTATCCTGTGTAATTGATCAGTTCCGGATCGCGCCCACTGTATGGGGTGATGGTGAAGATATTATTCACAGTCCCATAGATATATAAATGATCAATCTTTGAAGATCTCCGCTTTAACCAATCACTCAGGTCATATCCTATCGACACCGTTCTCAATTTTAAGAATGAAGCGTTTTCGAGGAAAAGATCTTGATTACTGTGGTATGGAATGACTGTACTCCAGGGATTATAAAGCGGATATTTACTATAATCACCTCGCTTTTCCCAAAAGGTAATCTCCTTTATAGAAGTAACACCAACAACGCCTTCTCTATTAATAAAGTTAAAACGGTTAGCCATTTCTTCGTTAACTACCTTTCTTCCTAAATTGAAATAGAAATTAACGCCGAGCGACCAGTTTCCATAGCTGAATTGGTTATTAAATCCACCAACTACTTTCGGAAAGATATTCCCCATCAGTGATTTATCTTCGTCATTTATTCGGTTATCGCCATTTAAATCCCGCCAGTTCGGATCGCCTCCCTGAAGGGTAATTCCGTTGTACGTGCGTGTAATACCGTCTACTTGTGGTACGTCTTGATTGGCAGCATATATACCATCATTGATGAACAACCAATATTGATCTACAGGAGCCCCAACTTGAAGTAATCGATTACCGATAATCAGCTTGTCCAAACCTCTCGGCAGAGCCTTCAGCTTATTTTGGTTGAAATTAAAGTTGAGGGAAGATGACCAACCTAATTTCTGTTTCGCCTTCGTTAGAATTTCACCACTCAAAAGAACATCGACTCCTGTATTTCGTACGGTCATTCCCGGTTCGTACGACAGATTATAACCGTATTCTGCATAGGCGGGAATACCTAAAAGTTGATTCTTATCTTCCTTAATATAACCATCGATTGACGCGGTAATCCGATCCTTAAACAAACCGATATCAAGCCCTAGGTTCAACTGATCTGTATAGGCCCAGGGTATGCCATAGCCTACCCAGCCAAAATTATACGGTCTCGTTAAAACCGCAAAAGCATTATATCCAGGTGTAGTTACATTGCCGGTAAAAGTCACGTCAGCCGTATACGATGGCCCTTGTGAAAAATTGTCAAAGGCATTCAGTCGCCCTAAACGGCCTGCATTTAGACGCATGTTGAAAGTTGACCACCGTAGATCGTTCTCCAGCAAAGCTTCTTTGATATTCCATCCCAATGAAAGTGCGGGTGTAAACAACCAGCGATTAGTAGGTTGTGCATTCGATGAGCCATCGGTTCGCAGTAATAAAGACAGGGTATAAGCATCGTATTTATAGGAAGCTTTTCCATAAAAAGAAACCAGATTCTGCTTGGTACGATCTAGAAATTTATAAACTAATTGTCGCGGAAAGGCTGTTGGCAACAAATAGTCGTCGCTATTAGGATCGGAATTGAGTAAATTTAGCTTGATAAAATCATTTACCCCTTTATAGGCATAGGCGTAATTATACTTATAGGTATCCCATTGCAAGACGTTTCCTGCCTGCAGAAAAAGTTGCTGATGATCATCTATTTGCCAGTCAAAACTCGCGAAATTGTCATAAATCAACCGCTGGTTGGAACCATAGTAATTAGAGGCATAACTGTTTCCCTCTAACAAAGGTCGTGGATAAAATATATCACGATAACCTTCGTTGTAATCCACTACTAAGCGGGTGGTGTACTTGAATTTATTAAAGTCGAATACCAATTTGGCGTTACCCTGAATGATATTAGTATAATTATTATCAAAACCTTTATCATACTGACTTGTATACTGACTATAGACGTCATTATTGGGTGCCAAAGGTGCCTGCAAATCGGGCATGTACCCGATTTCAGCAAAACGATCCCGCATGTTGTGATTACGCTGTCTATCCAAACGGTTCCCATTAATCATGGCAGAAAACAATAACCATTTCAACGGCTTCATATTCAGATGAAACATAGCGCTATAGCGGTCCAAGCCAGTTCCATCTGCAATTCCCTCATTCCGCAAATTGCCTAGCGAAAATCTAAAATTTGCGCGATCCGATCCTCCTGAGATATCGGCTGTAATCGCATGTTGCAAGCCATTTTGATAGTAGGTGTCTGTCCAATTGGAAGGACCATAGTAATCCATATTCAATGAATCGCTGAGATATAGCGGATAGACGTCATCGGCGGAATATTTACCTGTTGTCGTATATAGATCGTAAAATTGCTGCCGAAACGCATTCTCATACTCACCATTGATCGTCGTCACATTCGGCCTTTGTGCAAATCCGAAGTAAGCATTGGCGCTTATCTTACGTTTACTCCCTACTTGTTTAGTAGTCAGCAAAATTACTCCGTTTGCAGCCATTGGACCATATAAGGCCATGCCGGCCATATCTTTTAATACCTGTACAGAAGCAATATTATTCATATCAATATTGGTGAGCAGGTTAGTTGCCGGACCAATTCGATTGAAATCATATTGTTTGATATCATAAGCGAAAGAATGCTCTCCAATTAGTGGAATACCGTCCAATACAATCAAAGGTTGTGATTGATAGATTTCCTTTGCCGACAGTATGGGCATAGGAACACCTCGTACATACATTTGCTGAAGACTTCCAGGCTCTCCGCTCGTCTCTTGAATGTATAGTCCCGGTGCCTGTCCCTTCAAAGATTGCTGAAGCGACACAGCAGGATATACGGTAAGTTCTTTCATAGTAGATCCAACGGTTTTCACTGCACGATCGGTAAATTCGGCAGATGTTTCTCGATGCACCGTGTCAATAGAGGCCTTAACGCTATCCACGGCTAGACTATCCTGAATAGTCATTGCAGATCCCTCGCTTAGGGTGAAAAGAATGCTATAACAGAAAATGGCTACTTTATAATACCATCTCACATGCATTGTTTTTGGCATAATGTATTATTTAGGTTATATCACTTAAATATTGGCCATATGGTTCATTTTCTGCTTTGGAAAAACCATAGCAGACCCAGTGAACTGAATTTTCAATTTTAATTTTCGGTGGTGAATTAATAATCAGTCAGTATGATGACAACATCCATACGATTCCAGCAAGGTTGATAAGCTTCACAAATTAGGTCAATACAATAACTGATAATTAAAACGATTTAGCTTTAGTATAAAATGTATGTTTTTTTCATAATATAATTTTTAGGTTATATGTTATTTATTTTAGGTTCTTTACAAATCTCAAAACTATTGCGCCTTGACATTCACACCACAAACAACTGTAATAATTTTGTGATTTACAAGGCTTGCAAGTGGCTCCTACGAAAAAATGAAAGTAATAATTTGATAAACAACACTTTAAACATTGTTAACGGATTGTTAACAAGCCAAAAGAACGACAAAAGCAACGAAAAATTTCTCACATTCGGGAAAAAGGAGCACAGGTCGATAAAAAATGGAGGCGCTTGTCCGTTTGTATTATTCAATAGGAACAAGAATAATCACAGTTATTCATTTAATGTAAACAACTATGATTATTCTTCAACTACCATCAAATTTAAATCGTAGCGGCGCTCTATCAGTTTTTTACCAAAGGTCTCAGAAGAGAATTCTTCAGTTAATACAAAGCCATAACGCATATAGAGTGAGATCGCAGATAATTGTTCATCGGTTGTCCATAGATAGGCCTTTTTATAATTGTTATTCATCATAAATTCTATAAACAAATTCATCAATTTTTTACCTAATCCCAAACCTCGATAGGCGGGCGCTAAGATAAAATAGCGCAATTGCACCTTATCTTGTCGGACGAAGGCCATCAGAAATCCCACTATTTTACCGGCATCTTCACAAATCCAAATACCATCTTTTTCAGGATTATATTGTTTAGCAAATTCGCTCAGGCCCTCCAAAACATATGCTTCAAAATTTAATCCGTAGCCCATTTCATGAGCATATAGCTGTCCATGCATATAAGCTATATATCCTAAATCACCTGGCAATAAGTTGGTTCTGATCGTTATGTTTCTATTCATTTATACGATTACTATGAATGTACTTTCAGGATTTTCACAATAGCTTTCATATGAAAAGCTAAGGCCTCAGCCTCTGTACTTTTAAGTGGAGTTAGCAGCTTTTCTACCTGCTCGTTCGAAGCCCGGTTTAAGTGCTCAAAAACTTGTCTTCCTTTTTTCGAAAGTGTGATCGTTATCCCTCGAGCATCCTGTATTGATTTCCTCTTTTCAATAATCCCCTCCTTTTCCAATCGTTTCAAGATCCGACTTAAATAGCTTTTATCAATATGCATGATCTCCATAATCTGCGATGCCTGTATATTTCCTGCTGTAAATATTTCGTATATTATCCTTGCTTCTGTCAAAGAATAAGCACTGTCAAGTAAGTACTGATTCAATAAGCCTATAAAATCTGTATAGAAACGATTAAATACACGAACTTCTTCTATGATGCTTGTTTGCATGAGCTTTTTTTACAAATATAGCCAAATATAGTTGACTTTGTCAACTATACAGATAACATAAATCAATGGCTTTCGATTTTCTGATCGAAAGCCATTGATTTATGTTATGACTTCAACTATGATTGCGGGATTTCTTCTGCAGACTTCCCCATGCCCCTATGTGATTCACGATGTTTCCTTTTCTGAAATCTTTCCTTTTTAAGCTTCTGATAGGTTGATTTTTGTGCCTCCGTTAAGAGCTCACTTATTTTTTCATCTCGCTCTTTCATACTTTTTTGCATAAGTTCTTTATGCTCGGCATCAACCTTCTTCATATTATCCAAATTGATGGCATAGATCTCTTTTTTCTGTTCCTCTGATAGAGAAAGTTCTTGAGCAAGTCGCTCGGTTTGCCTTTTTGCTCTCTCTTCTGCCATTTTAAATTCCCTCTTACGATGATTTTGCTGGGCAAATGCGATGGTTCCCATACTGAGGAATAGCAGGGAAGCTAGAATCATTCTTTTCATACTCAATAAATTTTAATAATCACTTTATTTATACGTATAGAGTCAAACGGAAAAGAATGGTTTAGCATGGTACTTGTTAAAAATTGTTAATAGGAGTCGGATCTACTGTTGGAAGAAACGCTACACTTATATCCATAAGAGCCAAGCTGTAAATCCGATCTAAGTATTTCGTTTTATGCCGGTCGTTCGCCCACTTACTTATTTTTGAGATGCTCTAACCAAGCAAAATGCGGCTCAAGATGGAGACGCATCCCCTTTCTAAAATCTTCCACAGTGCCCTCCCGTAGAATTTGTAACAGATCGGCATGAGACACTCCTCCAGGTTTATAGTGATCTTTCTCAAAGGCAACCACATAGTCAAATAACGGCAAAAGCAGGCTCTGAAAACGCATAAGCGTATGATTGTTCGTCATGGCATAAAGCTTACCATGAAAAGCTATCTCATTTTTTATTCTGAATTTTTCACTGTCAGGCTTTTCCTTTGTTACAATTTTCTCAAGCTCTTGTATATCCTGATCTGTTTTATACATGTATAGAACATCAGCTAATCCCATTTCTAAAACCAGTCGTAGTCCAAAAATGTCGTAAAGGGTGCTATCGGGCATAATCAATGGATCAAGCACTTTTTCAAAAGACCCCAAAATATCGGGTTCAGCCAGTACCATCCCGCGCTTCTTTTTTGTTTCAATTAGGCCAAGCGCCTTCAATCTGCTGAGTGCTTCTCTAACAATGTTTCTGCTAACACCTAATGAAGCAGCGATTTCCAACTCCTTAGGCAATAAGTCGCCTGGTTTAAAGGCCTTTTTCTTAAAATATTCTCTCAGCTTAAGTTCTACTTGATCTGCCATGGTTAAGTTATGGAGTTTTGGCAAATCAAATGCAAGGTGCTTAGTATTTGGTTTCGACTTTTCCATTATGCAAGATGCAAAATTTAATCAAAATATGTAGTACAAAAAAGAACAGTGTATGGCTATTCGCTCCCTCTCAGCATTATTTCGCGCCGTTTGCGTATCAAATCGAGGCAAGTCTTCGCTGAACAAGACAAGTGTAGAAATCTGAATATCCAATTTTCTTAATGACTACAGATAGACAAAAAGAAAACCTTCAGCCGGGGAGACTGAAGGTTTCATTAACCAATTATAAACCTAAATTATGATTCAACAAAAATAGTGTTTAAACACCTTAATCCCAAATTGTCATACTTTTTTTACACACAAGCTGACTTAGAGACTTAGAAGAATTCGGTGCCAAACAAAGTCGTGATCTTTGCTTAATCCCCCGGTAATATGAACGATATCGTTTGCGTAGATTTTTCACACGGAATATTCTTTTTAAAGAGAACAGGTTATTATACTTGTATTGAAGACTACTGAATCGCTATACTTAGACGGCTTTCGTTAGGTATACCAAAAATTATGAACCATTACAGCGCGTTTATTAGTCTACGAAAGGAAAATAAAAGAGCGAATGCTCTTGTCTGAGAATTGATCAATATTAATTATTACTAACCAATAAACTTATGGTACAAAAAAATGAAAATTCCCGGCGTGAATTTATTAAGAAGGCTTCAATCGGTGCGGGGATAATAGGCCTTTCATCAATGGGACTCAGCACAAAAAGCTATGGGAGGATCTTGGGAGCAAACGACCGCGTTCGCGTTGCCATTGTAGGGTTTTCAAATCGTTTTAAAAGCTCCTTATTTCCGAGTTTTATGAATCATTCTAAAAAACTAAATTTCGAATTTGTAGGGGTATCCGATATTTGGAATAGAAGGAGAGATGAGGCCGTTGCTTTTATAAAGGAAAAAGCGGGCACGTCGATCGCGACTTATCGAAACAATGACGAAATGTACGCACAAAAAGATATCGATGCCGTCATTATTAGTACCGCGGATTTTCAGCATGCACTGATGGCAGCCGAGGCTGTACGTAATGGAAAAGACGTATATGTAGAGAAACCGATGGCTGAAACTTTGGAAGATGCAAAAGTTGTGCTACAGGCCGTCAATGAAACCGGAAAAATCTTACAAGTGGGTTCGCAAAGAAGAAGCGCTCCTAACTATATTTCAGCCAATGAATACATCCGATCAGGTAAATTTGGCGATATAAAAATGGTAGAAATGACCTGGAATGTAAATCAACCGGGACGGTGGAGGTTGCCACAGTTAATTAAAGAAATTCGCGAACAGGATACGGACTGGAACCGATTCTTAATGAACAGACCCAAGGTTGCTTGGGATCCCCGAAAATATTTAGAGTATCGATTGTTTTGGCCATATTCATCGGGCATCTTTGGCCAGTGGATGTCTCACCAAATTGACACGGTCCATTGGTTTACCGGGCTCGAACATCCGCGTAGTGTATCAGCCAACGGGGGGATCTACATGTGGAACGATGGCAGGACAAATCCGGATACGGTTACAGCTGTCATGGATTACGGCCCGGCGAACGATCCAACGAAAGGTTTCCAGGTGCTCTATTCCTCGCGTTTTACAAATTCGGCGGGCGGCATTAAAGAGCTTTATTACTCTAATGCAGGCATGTTAAATCTTGACACCAATCAAGTGACTGATGAGGGAGGATTAACGGCTAAAATGGCTGCAGAAATGGGCATGCAAGCGAATTTGCTTCAACCATTTACCTTGTCCAACGCAACTAAGATAGAAACAGCTGCCAATACTGGAAGCGACCCAATGACTTCGCTTCATATGCTCAACTGGATGGAGTGTGTACGTAGCAGAAAAACACCAAATGCATCTGTTAAAGCCGGTTACAATCACAGTGTGGCCAATATTATGGCACGAATAGCATTGGAGACAGGCAAAAGAGTTTCCTTTGATGACGCTAAACAAGAAGTCGTGGTCGGTTAAATTCTTAGTCATGAATAAACAAATCAGCATTTTAGCGTTTATTGGCATTGCCTTAGTTAGCAGCTTCAAAGTTGAAAAAAAAGGCTTTTCTATTGTTGAGAACAAAAAGGAAAAAAGAATAGATATTAGCATTGATGGTCGGATTTTCACCTCGTATATTTATCCGGATGAATTGATGAAGCCGGTACTCTATCCTATAAGATCGTCAGAAGGTACTTTTATCACAAGAGGATGGCCATTCGATCCTAGACCCGGGGAGCGGGTGGATCATCCGCACCATGTCGGTTTATGGTTTAATTACGGCGACGTAAATGGTCTCGATTTCTGGAACAATTCGACCGCTATACCTTCGGATAAAAAGAATCAATACGGGACCATTAAGCATGCCAAAGTTAATAAGATTCAGACTGCGAACGACCATGCTTTACTGGAAGTAACGAAATATTGGCAAGAACCAACCGGCAGCCCCATCTTACAAGAGAACACACAGTATTTATTTTCTACTGACAGTGGTAGACGTACAATCGAGCTCACTACAACATTAACAGCACTGAAAAAAAATGTTTTATTTACAGACAACAAAGAAGGGTTATTAGGAATTCGCTTGGCACGGGAGTTGGAACATCCTTCAGATGAGTCAGCCAAATTCACAGATGCTAACGGCAACATCACAGAAGTTGCGCAGCTAGATAATAACCAAGTCACCGGAAAGTACCGTAGTAGTGAGGGAAAAGAGGGTGATCAGGTATGGGGTACACGTGGTAGGTGGGTCAATTTGGATGGAAAAATAGGGCGTGAAGCGATATCGATAGTGATCATTGACCATCCGAAAAACGTAGGCTATCCCACCTATTGGCACGCTAGGGGTTATGGTTTATTTGCAGCTAATCCATTGGGGCAGAAAGCCATGAGTAACGGAAAAGAAGAATTGAACTTTTCTTTGGATGCAGGAAAATCCGTCACTTTCAAATACCAAATCATTATACAATCCGGAAAACACTTAAGTGACAAGGAAATCAACAATATAACACAAATCTTCGCGGCCTCACTATAGCTTTTAATATAAAAAAGTCTTCAACCGGGGAGATTGAAGACTTTTAACTAACCAATTATAAACCTAAATTATGATAGCGCAAAGATAGTGTATAAAATACACATAAGCAATTTTTTCTCAGATTTAGAAAAAGTGATAAAAGTTCGAAATCGGACACTTTGTGTCCGATTTCGAACACTCATTCAATAAATAAAAAATCATAAATTGTTGAAAATTAGAAAGATAATAAAAAGGCATTATATTTATGATCACTACTGGAAATATTGTTATTATGCTTCGCAACAACGCTCGCATCAAAATTGAAACCAGTACAAGGAATTATAACACTCTTTCACTCCGCACAACGCCTATAATGATTGCGCTCGGGTTATTACTCTCTTTTCCGATGCGGAATAAACCTACTGCCGAATCAAACCTCCACGAGCGTGAAACTTGTCAAACAACCATTGCTAGTCACTGTTCTAAAACCGGTAATCAGTTCATAAACATACGACATCTTTTTACGCGTTTGGGAATATTCTTTTAAGAACTTGTGTCAATTTTAGAATCGACTTCTCTAATATTTATTTCACTCTTTTGCCGGAAGCTTGCCTTTATATAAGTATAATAGGCGAATAATTCTCTTAAATTTCTTAGCCTCTATTTTAATGGATTCGTATTCCTTTCTATTTCTTTAGCCCCGAAAAACAGAAAGTCCTTCCTTTAAATTTTAAACGCAGCAAACTTATCAATAAGAATCTGTTCATAGACATATACCCTAAGACACGGAAGGAGCATTTAAATAACGGTTTTACGGGATTTTTCAAAAAGTGCTTCTTTATATCGTAATCTACACCCCCTCTCCTATTAATTCGTGATTTATAAACGCTCCTGCAATCGAGCCGGCAGCTACAGCTGCAGAAACACTTCTAAACATGGTAGCATTATCGCCTGCAGCATAAATTCCCGGGACAGAAGTCTGCTGGAAGTTATTGACTTCAATATGACCGGTACTTGTTATTGCGCAACCTATATTTTTCGGAATTTGACTTTGTTGTTCAAAGCGAGGGGGTGCGTAAAGCGCTTTAACAGAAATTTCAGTACCATCTTCAAATATAATATGGTCAAGCTGACCCTTGTAGTGTTTCAACAAAGCTATCGGCTTTTCTATCAACTGTATGTTATTTCTGGAAAGTGTTTCTTTGTCCGCATTATCAAAAGTAGATGGCCCGTTAGTAAGTACCGTAAGGTCTGAAGCCCAGTTACGAATTAGCCTTGCCTTCTCCAAAACAGATTCGCCGTTTAGCAACAGTCCCGTCGACTGATTTCTATATTCGTATCCATGACAATAAGGACAATGAATCACGCTGATTCCCCAACATTCTGCTATTCCACTCACGGTTGGAAGTATATCCTTTAACCCGGTAGCAAACAAAAGTTTGCTTGCTTCGAACTGCTTGCCGGAAGCGGTTCTAACAAAAAAAGCCCCATTCTTCCCGGCGGCAAATAGTACTTCATCCGTCAAGAAATTCACGGTATCATACGCAAGCACTTGCTCCAAAGCGATAGATGAAATTACTTTCGGCGGCTTACCGTCCTGCGTTAAAAAATTATGGGAATGGGGTGTTTGGCGGTTACAGGGTTTACCACTATCAATGATCAGTACATTTCTTATCGCTCTAGCTAAGGACATAGCGGCCGAAAGGCCGGCATAGCTACCACCGACTATTATAACGTCGTGTTTGTTGTTCTTTTCCATATCATTTATTTATATTTTCACTTATTATGTCTATTGAGATTAATCATCAATAAAAATGTCTCAAAATCGAGACATATATAGGCAAATTTTTTTATACCCCTATTCCTTTGCTGAATGAAAACCAAGCACATTCTTTTAAATTTATCTTCGTCTGATTACCCAAAAGCCCGGTATTTATTGTCGTGGCTACTACACTAGTCAAAAAAGCCAAAACCCAATCCACTGTCAGTCTTTTGCTAATATAACCATCCTCCTGTAACTGCAAAATCAATTGCCGGCAACGGTTGTTAATCGCTTCGTAAGTCGCACAGTTTCGATCATTCTGATTGTGTCTGTGACCATCACGGTGATGAAGTTTGTGGAAAAAGGCGTATTTCGCGCCACAGTCGATAGCAGCATAAAGCATTTCTTCCAGTTTTTTTAACGGCACATCTGAACTTTCCATAGCATCGTTCATCGCTTTTTTACAGTTTTGCTGCATGTCTTTCTCACAATAGGCCAATAACGCCTCCCTATCTTTAAAATAGCGATGAAGTGTTCTCCTAGTTATCGAAGACTTTTCTGCAACCCGCTCTAAGGGAGCAGAAAAGTCTTCATTAAATACTATAATGGCAGCATCAACAATCTTTTGTTGCGTTTCTTTCGTAATTCCCATCGTACAAATTTGAAGGATTTTTCTCAGTTCTGAGACATTGAATTGTCATATTGCAACAACGAGGCATTACAAAAGCAAGACTCGCAGTCTTGCTGCCGGCATCCTCTCGGAATCGCACTTGATTCCGTAAAAGGTTAGAAACGATTTTATTTCATTTTTTTTGCATCACGTAAAACACGTAGTTATAAAACTCCCGGTATCTTTGGTAGATGATAAGTTCATCGATGATCGTTTCCATGAACGATTTTTTTGTCGAATCATTTATTGGTTGAGCTATCGATAAAGCAACCTGTTTGATAATTGGATGGTAATAGTTGTCCCATCCGGCATTGGGTAGTGTAAAACATCCAACGGGAATATAGCCGCAATCTTCGATTAATTTCATTTTATTCGAAATCAAATCGATTTCGGGATAGCTTGCCATCCAATAATCGGTAAGATACTGAGGCCTTTCGTTACTTGTCCATGAAATCTCGGACGCCACTAAGTACCCCCTTCTTTTCAACAACGTGCCCCACTGTTTCAATCCTCTTTCGAATCCAATATGATAAATTGCGCCCTCACTCCAAATCATATCAAAAAAATTCCTTGGAAATGGGAGATCGTCCATAGATGTTTTGTGTACAGCTATTCGATCTTGCAAGCCCCATCGCGTAGCACGTTCTGTCAACACATCTAAAAATTCAGCCAATAAATCAACGGCAAAAATTTGTGCATTTGTTTTTCGTGCGAGTGTCATCGTTTGTGCTCCTGTTCCACAGCCAATATCCAGTATATGTTCAAAATAATGGCTCTCGCTTACCAAACCTAATGCTTTTAGCGTAGCTTCCTCGCATCCGGGTCCTTGCCTCTCATTATTTTTAAAAAAATCAACAATTGTTTGAATTAATTCCTGTTCCATTTCAAGATTGCAAAAAAATTTATCAATCATTTAATTTGCCTAGTGCAGCTACCGAAGATATCAGCACCTCACAGGCTTTCTACATATTCTCAATACATGCAAGATGTATTGAGAACAATTATTCTGGTTTACGCTCAACAGCAATTATAGACTTTATTAGACACCCCGAAAATCAACTCCGCTTACAAGATTATTTGATAAAGCCGTCGATAAGGATTAAGGTGAGGTTTAATACCTTTCTCGTACGTGTATAAGCAAAAAAGAATAAAAAGTATGCAATATAGGCTACACGAAACGGTAGCGCTAACAATAGCGTCCTTGAAAGTTTACGCTATAACAATGGTAAAATATTTGACACTCTCTTGTCTCATAATGTGGTAAAGGTAGCAATTTTCTTTAATAAACAAATATTATTTATCAAAAACTCTATTGTCACAATGCCTTTTCTCATTTTGAAGGCGATATGGGCCAAAACATCCCTACGCTTTGACCTACTTGCCAATATTTATTCTGATTCACAGCATTTTTTATCCCAGTTCAACTTTTTTACTTTTACACTCCTCTTTTTGATTAAATTACTTATCTATGCAAGTAAAATCCACCATTTTATTTAATATCAAAAGATGGATAGTGAAAACTTCAAACGATTTGATAGGCTCGTAGCCATTTTTATTCAGCTGCAGTCTAAACGAGTGGTCAAAGCACAGGAATTAGCTGACCGGTTTCAGGTAAGCTTACGGACCATTTATCGGGATATAAAAGCACTGGAAATTTCCGGTGTTCCGATTTATAGTGAAGCCGGTGTTGGTTACTCTTTAATTGAAAGTTATCGTCTCCCTCCTTTATCGTTGAATAAGGAAGAAGCGACCAGCTTAGTAGCGGCTGAAAAACTGATGCAGAAATTCAGCGATAAAAGCATCCGTGACTATTTCTCTTCGGCGATGTACAAAATAAAAACCGCATTAAAGACTGTTGATAAGGAATGGGTATCAAGCATCGAATCGCAAGTGGTTATGCAACCTTTGCAAATTAAATTCAGTGAAAAAGCGCCACATGCATTAGCCACTCTTTTTGAAAGTATAGCTAGGAAAACGCAAGTTGAGCTTCTTTATCGGGCACTTGATGCGCCCGAAGCGATACGCAGATTCATAGAACCGGTTGGTGTTTTTCATCAGCATCATTCATGGCACGTAATCGGCTTTTGCCACTTAAGAAAAGATTATAGGCAATTTAGGACGGATCGAATAGAAGAAATCAAAAACACCGAGTTACCTTTTGAACGAAAGCACCAACCATTGGACTTTTACCTGACACCGAAGGAGCAACAACCCGTCACGAAGGTCCAACTTGCTGTTGAGAAAGATATGGCCAGATATCTCCAATGGGACCGCAATTTTTATGGTTTTATTTCGGAAGAACGACATGCTGACAAAGTAATCATGAATTTTGAAGTGCGCGATGTTGAAGAAGCTTTTGTACGCTGGTTCCTAATGTTCGCGGATAAAGCCACCATACTGGAACCTTCAACATTAAAAGAAAAAGCTAGGCTTCTGCTGACTAAACATCTGGCAAAGATCAACGAGGAAGGCAAAGCCCTTCAAATCAAAGATGATTGCTGAAGGGCTTAATACTTAGTCACGTTCCCAAAACATCGGAGGTTCTATACCTAAAGCTCTTAAGTATACATAACCTTGACCTCGATGGTGAATCTCATTATCAATAAAATAAAAGATGTCATCAATAATGGGAAATTCATATTGGCCAAACAAATTGAAAGTTTCCGAAAACCGTTCTAAAGGAAGTTGATTAAAGTACCTGGTAATAACGTCGGTTTGTTCGTCCCATTTTGCCAGTATTTGCTCCTTTGTGATTAATCTGAGTGCCTCTTCGTTATAGGGAAGTGGCTCGTCCTTTACAATGGATTCCATTGCCGGGCCGCCTATAGACAATAATTCAATAGCCAATTGGGAAAATGGACGCATTCCGCCTATAGAAAAACCGAAAAGTTCTTTCTCGGGAAAAGCTTCAATGACGCGTCGAGTTAGATTACGATGCCCGAGCCAATGCCTTAATAAAGCATCCTTATTAATTACCTGTGCTGATGTTACTGTATCCATAATATATTGCTTTTAGTTACTTAAGCAAAAGTATTTTGACCAAGTGACAACAGTATGTCAGCTGAAAAAAAATCTTAAATTCTGTATCGCGTTTGAGCGTCGGCCAGTCAACAAAGAACACATTACTTCTCTTATTTACACATATATTCACATACGATCACACCTAGAAAAAGAGAAAAACTAATCCTTTGTTGAGACAAAAGAATCTTAACTGTAATTTTACTGTGTAACCAGTTTTCCATTATGAATCACAAAACGGCTACATCAAGTAAGAACTTGGGCAAAATAAGTCTATATGGGCTAATAGCCTGTTCTCTGCTATTTGTTCTTATGATCTATAATTCTAAAGATTGTCATTGTGGTGATTTAATCATAGACCCCAAATTACAAGCAATGGCAAAAAATGGCGACACATTGGTCATTTCCTTTCTACACAAAAAGGGTAGCATTTTTTTATGCGTAGCTAAAAGAAGAGAATTATTAAACGCACTTAAAATTCGCGATAGAGCTCCCAAAAAACATCATAAGAACACCCAAGGTCAATAGAGTAAAAAAACCTTATTGTACACTCAATATCTCAAATAGTTATCAGGCATTGAAGGCAAAATCGTTCATGTTATCTTTTGTTATTGTTCAACTTTTATCGGATCAAATTTATAAAGTCTAAAAACAGCAAAACCAGGCTATGGCCTGGTTTTGCTGTTTAGCGGAAAGTGAGGGATTCGAACCCCCGGTCCTGTTACAGACAACGGTTTTCAAGACCGCCGCATTCGACCACTCTGCCAACTTTCCAGCGGCAAAGATAGAAATTATATCGAAATAGCATAGACCGATTTTATTGTTCTTAACATCTTTTCACCCTTTTATCATAACTCGTCGCAACCAATAAGGCTTTCTATTACTTAGCAATTTCCACGATCAACTTTTTCAGACTACCCGTTCGTTAAAACCTTTATCCATATTGTTTTACTTTGTTTCGATAATCATTGACAAACAAAAGAATTACCTTTATGGTTATGTAAATGTTAAAACGGGTATGAATACGATTCTTATTCCATTAGATTACGCTTCGGGGACACAAAATGCGCTGCGGTATGTATCTGCTGCTCATCAAAACCTCTCTTTTATTCGGCTAATCTTGCTAAAAAGCACTTATACGTCAGTTTTTCAACCCATTATATCTACCGCAGAATATCTCTGTCTAGATGGCGATACGCTGGAAGCTGGCCGAAAGGAATCTGTTGAGTACCTAGATAAAGTGACCAAAGAGCTAGCCAATAGTGTATTAAAAGAGGTCACTATAGATCATGCGATAAGCGAGTTACCACTCGCTAGAGCCCTTGTGCAACTTATCAGGCAAGAATCACCCGATTTACTCATATTAGGTAATAGCCAGGAAAGCAAAGAAGGATATATCAACGATAATCTTATCGAGTTGGTAACAATTAGTAAAATCCCTGTACTTGTCGTTCCTTCCAACGCAACCTATAGAAAAATCCGTAAAGTATTATTACCTATGGATTTCGAAGAACTGAACCGTCTTGAAGCCTTCCGGCATCCGCTATTTTCAACTTATAAAGATGAGTTGATATTGCATGTATTCAGCATAAAAAAACAGCAACGCGATTTAATGGAAGACCGTAATAAACTTTCTGTATTACTACCGGATTTAAACTTCTCGGTCGATTATACGGACAATGATGATATATTGGATGGGATATTAGAGTTTGCAGAAAAAAAAGATGTCGACTTAATAGTCTCTCTACCTGGAAAGTACAATTTTTTCAAGAAAATAACGCATCGCAGTATTACGCATGCAATAGCTCACAATTCGAATCGTCCGGTTCTTATATTAAAGCAAACATAAAGATCTAATCAAATTGAATCAAAAAAGCCCTACCACAGGGGTAGAGCTTTCATTTCTAATAATAAAATTGAAGTTGAAAAAAATTCATTACAAATGAATAAAAACTTTTTTATTTTTTAATTCACAATAATTGCACAGTTTCAACGATTAAAACGCACGACTCCTATTTTCTTAAATGCTCAGCTACTCGTTTTATATAGAGGTAGTTTGCGGTGCCCCCGATAATCCCTCCCACAACAGGTACCAGTCTTTTGGAAGCTCTTGTCCCCATGTTGATCATCAATTTTTGAGCAACTTCTTCCATTGCTGTTTTAGTAACCACTATACTTGCTTCTCCTTTTATCGATCCGGCAAGTAACTTAAAAAAATCATCGAATCGAAATTCATAATTTCCTGTTTTCTGATAAGCTATTGCTAATGTAACGCGAAATTGTTGAGCCAAAACATTAATCGTATCCAAGGGTACCCCAATAACCATAACGCCCACACCGCCTATTCCGCTAATAACGCCTGAGCCTGCGGCGAAAATGGCGCATTGATTTATAAACTTTTCAAGCCCGAGTTGATCAACACCTTTTTTTACGCTTAACTGGTCAATTTTGTTAAATAATTGCTCTAGACCTTCTTTGGATAGGGCGTATACCTTTCCTTTCAGCTTTTTCTTGGTTGCCTCTACATTAATGTTATGCAGTTTAAATTTACCCATATCGCCAACTTTTTTATCCCACTTTACAACAACAAAGATACCACAAATACTTGGTTTACACGCACGTAAAGCAGCACACCCTAAGGAGTTATTGGTAGACATTAAAGATTAACGCGAAAGAAACTCTGTCCATATACAATCTTGATAATCTGTTAGCATATGAAAAAGTAAACCAACCGCCACAATTCTAGTTCTCGGAAAAAAAAGTAGCATCATGTAAAACGCAATAGCATAATTAGTATGCAACGGATGATACCCGATACTGCATCTATTCGCATCAAATATCGGCTTTGAAAGTAAATGATCTAGATCAACGAGCATTGTAGCTACCATAATTGCCCAAGCCTTTTTCCACTCTTTCTTGAAAAACAACCTCGCAAGTAATCCGGGAAAGAGAAAATGTAAGCTATAATGTACAAGCGTTTGCAAAACATTTAAGGTAATCATAATGTCAACCTTCAATTATTAAGGATTGGCGAAATTTGGAAAACTTCGCAAGATAGCCAATGCAACTAGATAAAACTACCCAAGTATTGAAAAATTATTATTATTTAAGTCCGTCGACTGACTTCATTAACAAACATAACACCATATATCGAAAATAATCGGACAATCCTTATATTGCTTTATATTAGGAGGAATAATGTCTTTCTTACGGCCAAAACATTTAAAAGGAAGTAAATTGATTATAAACATTTTCACGGCTTTTGTCGTGTTTTCGGCCTATACGCTAATTTTCGGCTATAGAAAGGCATTCACGGTTGCGACATTTGAAGGAATAACCGTTGGCGGTTATAACTATAAAACTGTGCTCGTGATTAGTCAAGTATTAGGGTATATGTTGGCTAAATTTTATGGTGTGCAATATATTGCTGAATTAAAACGAGCGATAAGAAGCAAACTTATTCTTTCGCTAACAGGTATTGCTTGGTTAAGTTGGCTTGGTTTCGCGCTTACACCCGTCCCGTATAATGCCATTTTTCTCTTTGTAAACGGTTTCCCTTTGGGACTTTTATGGGGAATTGTGTTCTCGTATGTTGAGGGAAGACAAGGAACCGATTTCATTGGCGCCGCTTTGGCAGTCAGTTTTATCTTTGCTTCAGGATTCGCCCGCTCTGCCGGCGGATGGATTATGTTAGCGCTTGGTTTATCTGAGTTTTGGGTTCCCTTTTTTACCGGACTTCTTTTTGCCCTGCCTCTTGTTTTTCTGGTACACTTAATGGAAAAGATACCTTTGCCAGATCAGGATGACATACTACAAAGAACTGAAAGAAGACCTATGGATAGACAGCAACGGCATCTATTTTCGGCAAAGTTTTTACCCGGCCTGGCAACATGTTTGCTGATATATACCTTCGCGACGATTTTCCGTGATATTCGGGACAACTTCGGCGCTGAAATGTGGAAGGAAATGGGTTTTTATAATCAACCGATCATTTTTTCACAGACCGAAGTACCTATTACATTAATTGTTTTGGCTTCTATCGGCAGTATGGTTTTTATAAAAAACAATTATCGGGCACTTATCCTTGTGCATGGGTTTGTGGCATTGGGCTTTTTGCTAGCCGGTATTTCCACCATTTGCTTTTTATTCCAACAAGTTTCCCCCTTTATTTGGATGCTTTTGACGGGCCTGGGTCTCTATATGGTCTATATTCCATTTAATGCAATTTTTTTTGAACGAATAATTGCTACTTTTAAGCATACCGGAAATGTCGGTTTTCTTATATACTTAGCAGACACCTTCGGTTATGTCGGCAGTGTGGGCATACTCTTCGCCAAAGAAATTTTAAAAATCAAGTTAAGTTGGGTGTCGTTCTTCTCCAACAGCGTGCTAGCCCTTTCTGCTCTAGGCTTATTGCTTACCATGTTTTCTGCCTACTACTTTAGGATCAAATATCGAAAAAACGAAAACTTTAATGAAGTGCACACATAAGCTGGAATCAGGCATTGTTTTTACACGCTACAAAAGGATTTAGTTCTGTTGCGGCAGTTAATACAACTCCTTTTGATTGTAGCTCGTCCTTTAAAGCCTCTTTATCAAAGTCCAATTTATCCAGCAAGTATTTATGCCTTGTATAAAAAACGCGAAATATGTCATCCCAGGTCATGGCAAAGATCTCCAGATTACCCCAAGACTTAACTAAAAACCGCTTGCCCCTATTCTTAAATTCTTCATACTGTTTCAATATATATGTGTCAACCCGATTACTCACCACAAAGAACTTCCATTGCCTCATTTGCGAATTGAACGCATCCTGTCGGCTAACAAAATCCATATAGTCTTCAATTTGCCTTAGCTGTTGCTTACCTATCACAACTGCAGGTCTTTTGAGCTCAACCATGATATTTTCCTCCAATTCTTCCTCCTGATAAAAAGGATCGGGAATGCTTCGCTGTCTGCAAATAAATACATCAGGCCGCCTGTTCTTCTCCCGGTCCTTCATTGTCATCGCATTCATTTTTCCTGATCCTTCACCATCAAGAATATAAAGGTATTTGGAAAGTAGTTTTTCAAAACTCTCGTTCGCCGTCACTAAATGAAACTGCTCACCAAACAACCAATAATTTTCAGCAATCGCATGCTGAATATGATCCCGCTCTGTAGTGAACTGCTTTAAATCAAAAACCATCCTCTTTAATAACTCGATAGTAACAAACCTATTTTCAATCAAATTAATCGTTCTTGTAATACGGTTTAGAGAGGTTTTTCCTAGCAATATAGCCAAGTTTTCTCTTTCTTCTCGAGTAAGATTGACGATATCATCTAAAATAGACAGAATATGTTCCCGCTCGTCGGACTCAAGCAACAAATTGATAAAAGCAACGCTCGTTCGTTCTTGGGTTTCATTTAAGCCTTTAAAAATTTTGGGTTGTATACAGTATATTTCCTTAATAACTGCCATTAAATCTTTTCTTTTTTCTTGCTCATACTTATTGTTTCTGTACTTTGGAAGAACACCTTTACGATCGAAGTGCTCAATTAGTTTATCAGCCCCTTTTGATCTAACAAAACTTTTTTGCTTATCGGCAACAATTTGTTGCAGTTCTTTTATAAGTACTTTGAATACTCTGCTATTTAAATTTGCTCCAAATAAGCGTTCTGCATTCACTCCGTCACTGGGTGTAAAGTCATCAAAGAATGACGATTCGACATAAACGCTATGATAAAAGCCAATGGCATTATTGTTAAATGATGTTAGCTGTTTAAAAAGTTCCTTTTGTGCGGTGTTTAAAAAATAGTAATAAAATTTATCGCCGATCTTTTCATACCACCGGACATACGTAATTCTAAATGTGTACTCAATATTCTGTGTGTCGGTAATTATCCGATGAAACACTTCATTGTCGGCGATTATATCGTCATATTCGACAGGGCTGTCATTCAGGCATAATTTGAAATCTTTACTTCGATTAAGAAGTAAAAACCACCCAAACTCGTTTTTCAAATAGCTCAAAAATGCAGAACAGCTGAAGGAATAACCGGAAACCCCAAATAAATTAGACAGGGTCACGATGGTACCCGTTTTGTTCCTTTTTGAGATTCTTCTGTTACTATCTTTATAAATATCCTTATTAGCCGCATTTATTATTATATCATAATCAAGCATCTTTTTAGATTGCTCATCAAAAAAAGTAGTGGACCATACAGCTTGCATGGCTAAAGCCATAAAGGAGAATCGCCCCTTTCCTTTTTTGCCACGTATATAGGAGGATCGGCTGAACGATTCTCTTTTTACAGAATCCAGAAATGAACCAAAAGTCTGATGCAATGTGGAAAAAGGGATCCCTGTGCCATTATCGATAATCTGTATCTCGTTTATATAGTCGATGTTGTTTGGTTTAAAAACAATATTGATTAGGGATGCGTTTGCGTCGAATCCATTCCAAATCAACTCACATATCGCCTCCCTATAACTTTTCGTAATGCCAGCTGACTCTACACTATAGTTATTGATACTTACCTTGTTATTCATAGCAACTATTATATTCTTCGAGGTAAATATACTAATATTTTTAGCAAAAAAATAGAAAAGCACATTATAATCACTATGTTACACGAATATCACGTAAAAACTTATTAATTAATATTTGTTTTAAAATACTAATAAATTTAGTAATTTTGTTATACAATGAATCTGGACGTCAAAGAATGTTCTTAGGCAGGCAGTTTTTGTTGACTTTTTTACTAAAACATTGTTATTCTAAATAAAAAAATGGCTACGGCGTACGTTAAAAAGTTAGTTACAATTGCCGAAGAGCAATATAACAGCTATCATCTCGAGAGCGAGAGTGATGTAGAATTATCGAAGCAGATACGTAAGTATTGGACAGACCTAGGCTTTTCCTTTCCTGGTGTGACAACGGCTTGGTCGGCTATATTTATTTCTTGGTGTATTAAGAAGGCTGGCGCAACAGGAGAAGAATTTTTGTTTAACCCGGCGCATGCGAGATTTGTTCACGCCGCCATCCAAAATGCGATTCAAGATACCGGAGTTTTCCGTGCTTACCCTTATCAAGCTATTGAACCTGGTCTTGGTGATATCATTCATCATAATCGTGGTAACAAGCGTTATGATTTTGAATTTGCAAAAAAGAACAAGGCTTATGAATCGCACTCTGCTATTGTCGTCGAAAGGGGAACCGATGCCAAAGGCAATTACGTGTTAACGGTTGGAGGGAACGAGAGTGATTCTATCAGGAAGAAGTTAATTCGACTCGATAAGCAATGGAAGATCATTGCGAGAGAAATTAACCCCTATATATGTATTATTCGAAACCTGAAATAAAAAACATGCCAAATGCGTTAAACACAACTAGCAAGAAAGATGAGGTGCCGATGATTAGCGAAACTCCTTTTGATCATATAGCCTTAGCCTTTTCGGGAGGTGGTTTTCGGGCTGCGTCTTTTAGTTTAGGAGTTTTGAGTTACCTGAATGTTATTCATACGCTTAACGATCAAGTACTACTTGACAATGTAACCTTTATTTCTTCTGCATCAGGGGGCTCGATAACCAATGCCTTCTATGCATTACACGTAGCACAAGGTCGATCGTTTAAAGAATTTTATAAAAATTTAACCGAGCATTTGTCCGGAATGGCTTTAATGAATGTTGTTTTTGAAAAATTAAATAACGATAAGGAGTGGACAGATAACCCGTATAAGCGAAGAAATATTATCAATGCTTTTGCACTTACGTACGACGATCTATTATTCAAACGTGCACTATTGTCAGATTTACATCCTAACGATCATAATAAACATTTAGAAGAGGTTTGTTTTAATGCAACTGAGTTTTATCGAGGTTTGGTTTTTAGGCAACAGGTTAAAATGAAAATGGATGTTAAATCACATGAGGATATCCAATTTAGATTTGGGAATTTTAATATAAAGTTGGGACAAACAACGGCAGGCAAGTTAAAGATAGCAGACTTGCTCGCCGCATCATCTTGTTTTCCCGCTGGCTTCGAACCTGTCATCTTTCCTGACGACTTTACCTATGTAGATTTGCCCATCGCTGCTACAGGCGAACTCACAAGCTTAAATAAACGTAATTTACTTGATGGCTTATCTATAGCGTTACAAGAAATAAGCCGGAGTGAATTGGTAAAGTTATTTGGTCAAGCTAAAGTGGACGACGTACTTGCCGATTTCACAAAAACACCTTCTATTATGGAATTAAGACAGGCTTTTTCCAAGGAAAAATTAGCCGATGATTTCAAAATCGGAATGATGGATGGAGGAATAACCGATAACCAAGCCTTGGAAAGTATGCTGGATGCACAAAAGAGAAGAATCAAAAAGAAAACGGCCTTTTCACCTTTTGATCTAATGTTAATTAATGATGTGGGCAGCCATTACATGGAACCGTATAAATTACCCAAAGAGAATAAAAACTATAAAGGAATCGGAGCTATTTCCATAAATAACTTAATTGTTATACTGTGTCTATTTTTCCTTTTCGGACTAATAATGATTAGTAAAACGCTAGGTTTCCAATTAGGTGGTATACAGTTGAATGTCGTGATAGGAACAACAATATGTGTATTATCACTATGTTTTCTATTGATTTTGGCTATATTACGGAAATTCATTGAAGGCGATACGAACCGCCTAGGGGGCTTAAATCTAAACAAGAACTTCTCGTCTGATATTGTTACCAATCTTTTCGAACATTTTGGCTCTACCCCTATTGTAGTTATTTATAGAATGATCAAAGAACGTTTCGCTTCTGTATTGATATTGAACAATGATGTTTTTCTTAAACGGATACGTTATCTTCTATACAACAAAACTTATGAAAGCGATAAGTATCGGTTCAAAATCAAAACCAATCATGTGTATGACTTATCTTTTTCGAACGATTTTAATCGAAACAGAAAAAATCTCCCTTTTTTAACTCCATCACGAGCTCAACAGATCGTCGCTCAGGCAGCTTTTGAAATGCCAACAACTTTATGGTTTGATGCAAAATCACAAGAAGAAGAAACCCTTGCCGCTCTAATTGCATGTGGTCAATATACTACCTGCTATAATTTGCTCGAATATATATACCGCTTAAAAAACACAGTAAGCAAATCCGGATCCACTTATTATCAACAATTAACGAAAAGCTATCAAGAGAAAATTGATTTCATAGAAAAGCAGTTATTACAGCATTGGCATCAATTCCGTGCCGATCCTTTTTTCCTTTATAATCAACTGGGAAAGGATTTTCAGGTTAATAGATTCAAGTCCTGCCACATGGGAAGTTTCTCCGCGGCCGGCGGTAACTTTGACGGCTTACGATAAGCTGCTCCGACATGATTACAAACCGATGGGCATCAAAACAGGAAAGGCCGCCGTGCAATGCACGGCGGCCTTCTGTAAAGATCGGCACCGACCTACTCTCCCACATGTTACTGCAGTACCATCGGCTCTGGCGGGCTTAACTTCTCTGTTCGGGATGGGAAGAGGTGG
>NZ_LR027855.1:0-149809 GCF_900607235.1 Olivibacter jilunii
ATATATTATAGCAATTTTTAAATAAAAAACATCTAAAAAAAATACGATAAAAATCTATTATGAAAAAAATAAAGCAAAAAACAAACGAATATTCACAACAAAAAATAAAAAAATTCAAAAAATATCTTGATAATTGATTTTTTTACTATATTTGCATCAACAAAACGATATAAAATAAAAAAATATCATTTTGTTTGTCATATTGCCCCTCAGTTTAATATAGGTTTATAATTGGTTAGCAGAATAGCCCCTTTCCCAGAGGGGCTATTTCTTTTAGTATAGATTTATGGCATTTATTTTTTTGTTATTTCCACAAAAGCTTCTCTTTATTAAAAAACCACACCAAAAGACATTGAAAAATAGACCTTGATCTGTGAGATGATCTGGAACAAATTTTGCACATAATATCCCGTATATGGGCACACAAAACCTCGACATACAGATCCTAGCGGCACCTTCTATATTAGGGCTCCGTACAAATGGCGTGCAAGATTTGCCAGCCGCCCTGTTGAAAGCTGGCCTCGGCTGGCAGCTACAGCAAGAACATCCTGTACTACACCTTGCTACCCTCAATGCGCAGTACAGCGACAAAAGAGATCCTGACACTCGTTGTCTTAATCCAGTATCAATTCGCAATTTCTCTATCAAACTCGGAAAAGCCGTTGATTTACTGCTTGACAAAGGCCGCTTCCCGCTGATATTGGGCGGTGATTGCAGCATTCTTCTAGGTATCATGTCTGGCCTCAAAGTCCGCGGTAAATATGGGCTGATCTTTATCGATGCGCATGCAGACTTCTACGAACCCGAAAAGTCGGTGACCGGCGAAGTGGCCGATATGGATCTAGCAATTGTTACCGGTCGCGGACCGGACATACTCACCAACATTAACAACATAAAACCCTATGTAGAGGATGGCCACGTGATTCATATCGGTCAGCGGGATTGGGAAGAGACAAAAAAATATGGCTCGCAGGATATTCGCGATACCACCATCACTCGCTATGATCTGGAAAACATAGAAAAAGAGGGGATAGAACAAGTTGCAGCTGCTGTAATAACAAACCTTGACTCCTCCCTAGATGGCTATTGGATGCATTTTGATACGGATGTACTAGCCGATGAGCTAAACCCTGCAGTAGAATATCATTTGCCCGGCGGACTTGATTTTGAGCAGTCAGAATATTTTATTAACCAACTTTTATGCACCGGAAGAATCATAGGTTTTGATATCACCATCTTCAACCCCCGCTTCGACACCAACGGACAGATTGCCCAAAACATCAGTGATACCATCGTCCGCGCCTTTCGTTCCATTAAACGATAAATACGGGGAAAAGCATTTACTTAATACCGTGGCTTTGCAGTCCAAATTAGAAGCATTACAATCTAATCTGCCCTTATAAACAGAAAAAGCCATTTTTTCTAGAAAAATGGCTTCCCCTGTGGTGACCCCGGAGAGATTCGAACTCTCGACCCACTGATTAAGAGTCAGTTGCTCTACCAACTGAGCTACGGAGTCGTTATACTTTTCTTATTGGGAGCCCAAAGTTAGACTTTTTCTCAAAAAAAAGAACATTTTTTTATAATAATCTTTGCTGAAGCGCCTCTTTGATCAACTCTGCCACATTTTTTACTTCGAATTTTTGCAGCAAATTCCGCCTATGTGTTTCCACGGTTAAAGGGCTAAGAAAGAGTGTTTCAGCCATATTAGCCGTTGTCTTTCCTTCAGCGATCATAGACAGAATCTGTTTCTCCCTTTTCGTAAGCTGCGGAGGGCCTTTAAGTTCATTTAGAGTGGGTTTGGCAATAATTTCATTTACTTCCCTGCTAAAAGCGATTTCACCTTTATAGGCCGCCTTAATCGCATGAACGAGGTCGTCAACCGATACATTTTTCAACAAATAACCACTTGCTCCATTTTGCAGCATCTTCATAACAAAACTTCGTTCGGCATGATTACTCAGCGCTAACACAGAGACATTTGGAGCTTTAATCTTGATCTCTTTACACCAATCGATACCACTACCGTCCGGTAACATGACATCTAACAGCACAACATCCACTTCATGACCGGTTAAAAACGCCATAAACTCTGCGCCACTTATAAAGCAGTCGACAACTTCAATCTCGCTATGATTTGTCAAGAGCGTTTTAAGACCCTCGATAACGATCTGGTGGTCATCCACGATGGCTAACCGGATATTGCTATTAAGATATGACATGAATGTTCTATTCGTTTAATGCCTGTTGGATACAACCGCTAAAATGCAAAGAAATTTCCTTAAAGTAAAAGAAAAAGTCTGAACGGAAAGCTTATTTTTATCAGACTACTTATGAAAACTAAATAATATTTACTTTTGCACCATGGCAGAAGAAGTAGAAGCATTCGACATAGAAGATAACGGCGAACAGGATTTATTTGAACATTTACGGATAGTGGTCGATAAGGGCCAAACGCTGTTGCGCATAGACAAGTTCCTTATGCACCGTGTTGAAAATGCTTCTAGAAACAGGGTGCAAAATGCCATTGAAGCAGAGAATGTCTTGGTTAATAATAGACCGGTTAAATCCAGTTACAAAGTAAAACCTGGCGATCTAATAACAGTTGTATTACCTCATCCGCCAAGAGATACTGAAATTTACCCGGAAAATATTCCCTTAGATATTCGATATGAAGATGATGATCTGCTAATCGTAAATAAACCAGCGGGGATGGTGGTTCATCCAGGTTACAATAATTACACAGGGACACTGGTGAATGCGTTGGTTTATCACTTTAATCAATTACCTCAGCTACCAGGTAACGATGGCCGACCGGGGCTGGTGCACCGGATAGACAAAGACACCAGCGGTTTATTGGTCATTGCTAAAAACGAGTGGACGATCACAAATCTCGCCAAGCAATTTTTTGACCATACCATTCAGCGTAAGTATTTAGCATTAGTTTGGGGCGACCTTCAAGAGAACGGTACAGTTTCCGGATATATTGGCCGAAGCCTTAAAGATCGTCGTGTAATGTCGGTTTACGAAAATGAAGATAAAGGTAAGTGGTCCGTCACGCATTATAGGGTTCTTGAGCGTCTAGGCTATGTCACACTCATCGAGTGCCAACTGGAAACCGGCAGAACACATCAGATCCGGGCGCATATGCAGTCCATTGGCCACCCCTTATTTAATGATACACTTTATGGCGGTGATAAAATTTTAAAAGGAACTGTTTTTACTAAGTACAAACAATTTGTAGACAACTGCTTCTCCATCTTACCCCGTCAAGCCCTACATGCAAAAAGCTTAGGGTTTACACATCCTAAAAGTAAAGAACTCATGCACTTTGAAAGTGATTTACCGGATGACTTCGCCATATGCTTAGATAAATGGAAATCCTACGTGCAGTACGAACGAAGCAAGTAATTTTTTACAGAATTTTTTCCCTTTTTTTTCGTTAAATTAAACAATGAACGATAGATATATAAATCATAACGGAAGTTTGATGCTGGAAAATCAGCCCGCTATACAAAGTAGCAATAGAAGTTTAAGATATGGAGACGGAATTTTTGAAACCATGCGTTGGACAGATGGCGATATTCGTTTTCTTCAGTACCATGTTGAGCGACTTCAAGCCAGTATGGAACTTCTCCATTTAGAAGGTTTTGCAAAATTTGACACCTATTTTATCCGTGAAAAGGCGGCAGAGCTGGTTAGAAAAAATAAACTGGGGGCAGATGCTAGAATTCGGTTAAACGTCTACCGGGCAGGAGCAGGTCTCTACAGCCCTGAAACGAACAAAGCAAATTATCTTTTGGAAGCAAATCCGCTTGATCATGATGGATATCGGCTAAATAAAACAGGGGTAATCATCGATGTCTATCGAGAGCATAAAAAGTCGATTAACAGCCTCTCTCATCTGAAGAGCAATAATGCACTTATTTATATATTGGCCGGTATAGAGCGAAAACGCTTAGGTTGTGATGATATTCTTATCCTAAATAATGACGGGTTTCTCTGCGAATCGCTGAGTTCTAACATCTTCGTTTGGTATAACAAAACATTATATACACCGGCTTTAAGCGAAGGTTGTATCGCAGGTGTTATGCGTAAAGTTGTCATCGAAATGGCTAATGAGTACGGCATCGAAGTGGTTGAGGCACAAATAAGCCCTGAGATACTGCATGAGGCCGACGAAATGTTCTTAACGAATGCAATACATGGTATTTATTGGGTGATGGGATACAAAAAGAAAAGGTACTTCAACCATCTATCCAAAAGTTTACAAGAAAAATTGGGGAAATGGCAACTTGCCTCCGATTTAAATGAAGAGTAACGGTCATGAATTTAGAGAGCAGCGTAATTTTAGTCATTACTGCTCTCTATAAAAATTCCGAGATAATCACTCAAATCGCGCGCCTCTTAAAAATTCTTCGACGGACATCTTTTTCTTTCCCTCTAATTGAAGTTGGAGTACATCTAAGTAACCATCTCGTGTGGTAAATCGTAAGTAATGCTTACCGTCGGTCACGATGCTGCCAGGTTCCTTTTCCGGTGGTACGGGTCCCTTCAATGGACGACAAGCGAAAATCTTTAAAGTTTTACCCTGAAATACCGTAAAAGCAGCAGGGTAGGGACTCAGTCCCCTAATAAAATTATACACCTCCTCAACCGGCCTTTCCCATTGTATTTTACAGTCATCTTTAAAAATCTTTGGAGCATGCTTTAATTTCTGTTCATCGGCAATACTTGCTTGTGGTATTTCGTGATGTTTGTCCTCCTTAATAAGTTGCACCGTTTTAACCAATAATTCAGCTCCCACATACATTAATTTATCGTGTATGTCGCCGGCAGTGTCATCCGCTTCAATGGACACGCGTTCACTCAATAAAATATTACCTGTATCTATCTCATGTTGTAAAAGAAAAGTAGTGACGCCTGTTTCTCGCTCTCCGTTCATCACTGCATGATTTATTGGTGCCGCACCCCGATATTGAGGAAGGAGAGAGGCATGCAGGTTTACCGTTCCCTTAGGAGGCATATTCCAGACAACTTCCGGTAACATTCTAAAAGCTACCACCACTTGTAAGTCCGCCTGATAAGCGGCTAAAGCATTGATAAAATCGGGGTCTTTTAATTTATCGGGCTGTAAAACAGGAATACCTCTTGATAAAGCAAATTTTTTAACTGCTGATTCTTGTACCTTTTGTCCCCTTCCTGCCGGTTTATCCGCTACCGTAACGACAGCTACCACATTTTCTCCTGCCTCCAACAGCGCTGACAAAGAAGCAACTGCAAATTCAGGAGTGCCCATAAATATAATTCGCATTATTTTTCTGTTTACGTTTCTTTAAAAACACTTCAATCTTTACCTTTGCTAAGGTACAAAATATATAGTCAGACTTGAATTTTCCCTTATACTTAGCAAATAGGATTTCCAAAAGCGGTGCACGCAAGTACTCTAGGCTAATCGTGAGAGTAGCAATAGCGGGTATCATGCTGGGACTAGCCGTAATGATACTAGCTATTGCCATTTTAAAGGGCTTCAAAGGAAGTATAATCGAAAAAGAAAGAGGCTTTAATGGCGATATTACTATTTATAAACACAACTTGAACAATTCATACGAAAGCTCACCCTTTAGCATACGAACCGACAGCCTGCTACTAATTAAAAAAATAGCCGGTGTTAAAGAGCTTAATGCGTTTGCTACTAAGCCGGGAATTATTAATGCTGAAGACGAAATAGAAGGCGTTGTGCTGAAAGGGATTGACAGCGCCTATAATCAGGAAAAGTTGCGCAAGATACTGGTTGAAGGAAACGTAATCAATTTTACGGATAGCATACCTGCGCAACAACAAATACTTATTTCGCGTTATACTGCTAATAGGCTTAAACTTAAACTCGGAGATGACTTTCTCATGTACTTTGTTCAAGAACCGTTGCGAAAAAGGAAGTTCACAATCGTGGGTATTTATAACTTAGGTGTTGAGGAAATTGATAAAACCTATGTAATTGGCGACCTATCACTCATAAGACGACTAAATAAATGGTCGGATAACGAAGTGGGCGGTTATGAAATCATGACAAGCCATTTCGGAAAAGTAGAAGAAATAAATCAGCGAATATTGGATGCTTTACCCATTCAGCTACTATCGGTCACTGTAGTCTCTCAATTTCCTGAAATTTTTGATTGGCTTGCGTTACTTGATATTAATTCGCAAATTATCCTTATCCTGATGATTTTAGTGGCCAGTATTAATATGATATCTGCCTTGCTAATTCTCATTCTCGAACGAACAAATATGATCGGGATATTGAAAGCACTAGGACTTACCAACCTATCTATTCGAAAAGTATTTCTCTATAATGCACTTCGTCTTATTGGTCTGGGACTTTTACTTGGAAATATATTGGGTATCGGTCTATGTGTTTTACAGTACTATACGCACTGGTTTAAATTGGATGAAAAGGATTACTATATTTCATATGTCCCCATCGACATTGGTATTCAAGAAATTATGCTACTCAATATCGGCACAACATTATTGTGTTTATTGGCCCTTTTAGTTCCATCCGGTTTAGTAAGCCGAATCACACCTATTAAGGCCATTAGATTTAAATAGACACCTATTGTTGTTTTGCCTCGTTCCAGTAGACATCCATTTCTGCCAAAGACATATCTTTTAAACTTTTTCCATCCTCCTGTGCCCTTTTTTCGAGATGGCTAAAGCGTTGTATAAATTTTTTATTCGTTTTTTCCAATGCATTTTCCGGATTAATACCTAAAAACCGAGCATAATTGATCAACGAAAACAAAAGATCACCAAATTCCTGTTCCGCCTTCTCTAAATCGACCGCTTCACTTTTCGTGATATCCAGTTCACTTTTAAATTCCGCTAATTCTTCCTCCACTTTTTCCCATACCTGACTTTTGTCCTCCCAGTCGAAGCCAACGCCTCTGGCTTTATCTTGAATTCGATAGGCTTTCACCAAAGCCGGCAGACTTTTCGGAACTCCTGCTAAAACCGATCGGTTTCCCTCTTTTAACTTCAGCTGTTCCCAATTACGTTTTACATCTTCTTCATCTGTTACTTCAATATCTCCATAAATATGTGGGTGTCTATTGATAAGTTTGTCGCATACACTGTTAAGGACATCTACAATATCAAAATCATTCGTTTCTTCAGCAATACGGGCATAAAACACCAGGTGCATCATCAGATCGCCCAATTCCTTCTTTATCTCCGGCAGGTCTTTATCCAAAATAGCGTCCGCTAATTCGTAGGTTTCTTCGATCGTTAAGTGCCTTAACGATTCCATGGTCTGTTTTCTGTCCCAAGGGCACTCTAAACGCAATGTATTTAAAACTTCCAGTAAACGTTCAAAGGCTCTGGCGGGCGTATCTTGTTTAACAGGCGCAGTATGTGGCATATTTAAATGATTTGTGTTTTATGGGCTAACCATTGCCGATGTTCTTCATCTAAATGGGGAGATAAGCGTTCATAAACCATGTTATTATATTGGTTTAACCAATCGACGTGCTTTTGATCCAACAGCGTTTTATCAACCAAACCCGTATCAATATAGCACAATGTCAACGTCTCAAAAGCCATAAATTCACCAAATTCAGTTTCCTGATCGCGGATACTTAAGACTAAATTTTCGATTCGTATACCATAACGACCCTCACGGTATAAACCAGGTTCTATGGAAGTAATCATTCCTTCCTCAATGGCAATATCTATATTGGCCGTATTGAACACATGTGGTCCTTCATGAACGTTTAGAAAAAAACCAACGCCATGTCCGGTACCATGGCCATAATTTCTCAGTCTATCCCAAAGGGGCTTTCTAGTAATAGCATCTATTTGATACCCTTTGCTTCCTTTTGGAAAAATGGCAGTACTCCCTTCAATCATTGCTTTCAGCACCAATGTGTAGTCCATACGTTCAGCATCTGTTGTAGCTCCTAACGAGATCACCCGTGTAATATCGGTCGTTCCTGTTGTATATTGTCCGCCCGAGTCAATGAGTAACAGTCCTTCTCCTTTTAAGGAAGCATTACTCTCGTCCGTCGCTTTATAGTGGGGGAGCGCACCGTGTTCTTTGTAACCAGCGATGGTGTCAAAGCTCTCATTTACAAAGCCTTCTTGTTCTTTGCGAAATGTCAGCAATTTCTCAGCAATATTAATCTCAGTAAGTTCTTCTTTCCCAATTCTCCCTTCAAGCCACCTGAAAAATTTGGTAAGGGCAATGCCATCTTTAACCATCGTCTGCCTTGTATGTTCAGCTTCAATATCATTCTTAGATGCCTTTAGTTTTGTGCTGGGATTTAGCGCTTCGATAATACGTTCATATTGCGGAATCTGCGTATATACGGCATAACATGTCCGTTTGGGATCCAATAAAACAGTTTCACCGGCAGGCAATTGACTAAGCGCCTCTTCCAGTGTATCATATTCGGCAACCGCCACACCTTGTTCTTCGAGCCTTGTCTTATCGCTTTGGTCTAACTTGCTACGATCGATAAATAAAGTTGTTTTTATAGGTTCCAAAAGGGCGAAACCTAAAACCACCGGATTACATTTGACATCACTTCCCCGCAAATTAAAAATCCAAGCTATATCATCTAAAGATGAAACCAAGTGGTAACTGGCATTAAACTTTTGCATGGCCGCTCTTACTTTCGATATTTTCTCCGTAATAGTTGCACCAACAAGCTCTTTTTCAAGAATGTATGCTCTTTCTTTAGGCAGCTCGGGTCGGTCTTGCCAAATTTTATCTAACAGGTCAACGGTTCCATTGATCAAAATTTTGCGTGGCTGCAGTCGATTAATAAGTTGTTCAGCGATATAAACCGAGGCAAGCTTTCCATCAAATGCAACGGTATTCCCCGGTTCTAAACGTTCCGCAAGCCACTCAATATATTCGGCAGTACCCTGTGTTTTCAGCTTTACCAACTCAAATCCACTGCTTTTTAACTGTTCGTCGGCTTGTACAAAATAGCGCGAATCGGTCCATAAACCGGCAAAATCCTGGGTGATAACCAATGTCCCTGCCGAACCTGTAAAACCGGAAACAAAAGCGATGCATTTGAAGCGATCCGGAAGATATTCACTAATATGTGGGTCTGATGAAGGAATGATATAAGCATCTATCTGCTGCTCCGACATCTGTTTACGGATAGCGGACAGCTTCTCAAAATATGTCATAATACACGTAGATTTTGCGCAATTTACTAATTGTGGCACCATTACTAAAGCATTTTTTTGAAAAATGACAAGATACACAGAACATGTGTAGCACTTGTTTCTCCAATACGTTATCAAGAAAGGATAAAGCTATTTTTTATCAATTAAATTTTTATCTTTATCCTAAATAAGAAAGCAAATATATTACTCGATTTATAAATGTGGCTCACCACACATTTTAAAAAAAACAATTAAGTATGTCTCTTAAAATAACATTTTCTTTAACCGCTTCTTTGGCTGTACTATTATCGTGTGCAGCTAAAAAGAATCAACAGGCAGAAGCCGATTGTCCGCCGAAGCCCTGTACGATGGAATTTAGAACCGTCGGCGTAGTTTTTACAGATAGTAAAGGTGATACACTTCAGGTGAAAGACTTTTCCGTTACGCTTAAAGCTACGGGCAAAAAACTTCCAAGTGGCGCTGAACAGTCAACTGATGCTGCAAATCCCTTTTATATGATTGCATCTGATGGTGACAAAAGTGCACTTAGTGTGGAGGGAGATACGGTAGTCGTCAGTGGTACACATCCAAGTAGTGGACAAGTCAAGAAGACCGACTTTGTGATTAGCGGCGGACGCTGTGAATGTCATATAAATAAAGTTTCCGGACCGGAAAAGATCGTCTTTTGATAAAAAAACGGCAAAAGCTTCTCCATGAGAAGGCTTTTGCTGTTTACACTATACCGTCCAGCGTTCACAGCGTTCCAGAAATGCCGCATCTACTTCTGCACCTATTCCCGGACTTTCCTCGAGACTGATATCGTAGGCATCAAAGTGAGGCCCTCCAATAATGGGATCTTCAAGATGACCAATCATACAAGTGTCCATATCATGGTATATAACACCTTCACAGGCATAAGCGAGATGTACATTTGCTCCTAATGCCAGGCGGCTTTCCAACATACCGCCGATCATGCAAGGAACACCGTGTTGCTTTGCAACCCGGTGAATTTTCAGTGCTTCAAAAATACCGCCCGATTTAGCCAATTTAATATTAATAGCATCGCAACTTTTTGTCCCTATCAAACGTTCGGCATCCCAATGGTCGTAACAACTCTCATCTGCCATAATCGGTATACGAACCTTTTCCCTTAAAAAAGGCAATAAATGATCATCATAAGACCGCATGGGCTGCTCACAAAACTCGATGTTATAACTAGTTAAAGCCCCAAGCACCTTTAACGCTTCTTCGTAAGTCCAACCCTGGTTGGCATCTAAACGTATCGGAATATCATCTCCAACCGCCTGACGGATTGCTTGGATTCTTAAAATATCTTCCTCAGGGTTCTTCCCAAGCTTTACTTTTAAAATGGATGCGCCGTTTTTAACAAAAGACAACGCTTTCTCTGCCATAATGGTTGGAGCAGCGATGCCCACTGTAATATCGGTTGTTATGGGCCGAACTATGCCCTGTAAGTATTTGTAGAGCGGCTTATTTTCGTACTTAGCGGCTAAATCGTATAGTGCCATATCGAACGCGCTTTTTATTGTAGAATTTTTGGCAATAAAGGCATGAAGCTCGTTCATCCGTTCTTCTAATAAAAGTGCATTTTTACCTTTCCATAGGCGACTAAAGTCCCGCGCAAGCGTTAAACAGGTATCTTGTGTCTCTCCAACAATCATCGGAAACGCTGAACATTCCCCGTATCCGATTAATCCTACATCTGTGTGTATCCTTATCAAGGTGTTTTGAGCATAATCCATCGTGCCTGTCGCGATTGCAAAAGGCTCCATTTTGATACTAAATCTAAAAATTTCGATATGTGAAATCAGCATAGTTAAAAACGTAAAAAATGAAAAAGCCGGTCGTCCGTCGAGACCGAAAAAAGTTAATACATCCGACCATCAATCAATATAATTCGCAAGATAACTGTTTTCACCGAAGTGACCTTATTTTAAGACGAAATCCTTATTCGATCTAAAGAAGGTCAGCAAAAAGAAAAACCATTAATAATCATAAAATAACATTATAATACTACCTTTACATCTATTATGGCAAATCACCTTCAAAACGAAAGCTCTCCATACCTTAAACAACACCAACATAACCCGGTTGACTGGTATCCTTGGGGAGATGAAGCTTTAAGTAAAGCCAAAGCCGAAAACAAATTACTTATTGTTAGCATTGGCTATTCCGCGTGCCATTGGTGCCATGTGATGGAAAGAGAAAGTTTTGAAAACAAAGAGGTTGCCCAAGTAATGAACCGTCACTATATTTCTATCAAAGTGGATAGGGAGGAACGGCCCGACATCGATCAGATTTATATGACTGCCGTTCAGTTGATGACAAACAGTGGTGGCTGGCCATTAAATTGCATCTGCCTTCCGGACGGTCGACCGGTTTATGGCGGGACTTATTTTCGGCCGGCCGATTGGGTAAATGTATTGAACCAAGTGCAGGCACTTTGGGCAAACGAACCGGAAACGGCAATCGAATATGCTGAAAAGCTGGCACAGGGAATCACGGAAAGCGAAACTTTCAGAATCAGTAAGATTCCCGAGAAATACAGTGAAGATGATCTAAAAGAGATCGTAAAACCTTGGCAGCAAACTTTCGATCCGATAGATGGAGGCTACAAAAGGGCTCCTAAATTTCCTTTGCCAAACAACTGGTTATTCTTTCTTCGTTACGGCCACCTGGCAAATGACGCGGATATACTGGAGCATACGCATTTTACACTGCAACATATAGCTGCCGGAGGCTTATACGATCAGGTAGGTGGCGGCTTTGCCCGTTATGCGGTTGATGGACAATGGCATATCCCACACTTCGAAAAGATGCTTTACGATAATGCGCAACTCATAAGCTTATATGCCGAGGCTTATCTGCAAAAACCGGAGCCGCTTTATAAACGTGTGGTAGAGGAGACCCTTCAATGGGTCGATCGTGAAATGACGTCAGCAGAAGGCGCCTTTTATAGCGCACTGGACGCAGATAGCGAAGGTGTTGAGGGAAAGTATTATACTTTTCAACAAGAAGAAATCGACAATCTGCTGGGAAAAGATGCCGATTTATTCATCTCGTATTTTTCAATAACAGCAGCAGGTAACTGGCCGGAAGAAAAAACGAATGTACTGAAAACAAGGCTTGATGCAGACAAATTGGCAGAACAAGCCGGCTACAGTAAAGAGGAGTGGGAAACTTATTTAAAAGATATCAAAAAGAAAATACGCCACTACAGAGAGCAGCGTATACGTCCCGGCCTCGATAATAAAATATTGACAAGCTGGAACGCCATGATGTTAAAAGCTTATATAGATGCTTATCGAACATTCAATAAGAAGGAATACCTTACCGTAGCAGAACGAAATGCGCATTTTATTCTTCGTAAGTTGATCACTGAGGAAGGCACACTTTTACATCAACCTCAAACTCCTTTTAAAACGATAACGGCGTTTTTGGATGACTATGCGTTTGTTATTGAGGCCTTCATCGCACTTTATGAGGTAACCTTTAATAAAGCGTGGTTGGATCAAGCTAAATCATTGGCAGATTACACACTTGCACAATTCTATGACCGGCAGGCCGGTGCATTTTACTATACCTCCGACTTAACAGAAGTGCTGATTACACGGAAATTTGAAATAATGGACAACGTGATTCCATCCTCCAATTCAGTGATGGCACATCAACTAAATAAGTTAGGCGTAATTTTTGAGGATTCAACTTATAAGGAAATTGCAGCGCAGTTATTGGCTAATGTTTTTCCACAGATTAGAACTTATGGGTCTGCATACTCCAACTGGGCAATCCGCTTACTTGAAGAAGTGTACGGTTTCCATGAAATAGCGATTACCGGACCGCAATCAAATGATTTACGGATCGCTATCGATCAAAAGATTTATAGTCCCAATAAAGTTATTTTGGGCGGCGTAGAGGAGAACCTGCCACTTTTAAGAAATAGAGTTACTGAACGTAGTCTAATTTATGTTTGTAAAAACAATACATGCAGTTTACCAGTTGATAATTTAAAGGACGTAGAAAATTTAATTCTTAAACAGGAGGCCTAACAAGAAGGTTTCCATAATTTTATAAAAATGACCATTACACCAAACAGCGTAGTAGCGCTTACTTACAAATTGCACACCATCAACAACGGAGAAAAAGAGTTTGTTGAAGAGGCAGACAAATCGAATCCGCTTGTGTTTCTATATGGAGTAGGAATGATGCTTCCAAAATTTGAGGAGAATATCGAAGGTCTTAAGCAAGGAGACACCGTTGATTTTGAATTGTTAGCAGTGGATGCATATGGTGAAAAAGATGACAGTGCCGTTGCACAGCTTCCTGCTGATATGTTTAAAGAATCGGGCATTCCTCCGGTTGGTGAAATTCTTCCCTTGCAAGACAATCAGGGTAATCAGTTCCGTGCACGCGTGGTAGAAGTTAGTCCCGAAGCGGTCGTTGTCGATCTTAATCACCCGATGGCCGGACAAAATTTACATTTCGATATCGAGATTTTAAATGTACGTGAGGCTACCGAAGACGAACTGTCGCATGGACACGCGCACGGAATTGACGGAGATAGTGGACACTAATATTAGAAATTTCTTGTTCTTTTAAACGGGGCGCCATTGCGGCGCTCCTTTTTATTTTTATATCTCTTCTAATTTGAAGCATTAGCGGAGCGATCTTGAACTACAAAATGAGCACTTGTGAAAAAAAGTGAATTTACGTAAGTTCGCAGCAGCGATAGACTTTATTACATATGAATTATTTCCTGGTTAAATCAGAACCCTTTAAATATAGCTGGCAACAATTTTTAAAAGATAAGCAAACCTTTTGGGATGGCGTCCGAAATTACCAAGCGCGCAATAACTTGAAAGCAATGAAAAAGGGCGACTTAGTGTTATTTTATCATAGCAATGAAGGGAAAGAAGTCGTCGGAATTGCGAAAGTTGTGAAAGAAGCTTACCAAGACCCAACTACCAGCGATGAACGTTGGGTTGTTGTAGATCTGGCTCCGCTTCAAACCTTGAAGAAGCCTGTCACGCTGGAGACAATAAAAGCCGATGAGCAGTTGCAGGATATAGCTCTTGTAAGACAGGGACGTTTATCCGTGATGCCCTTAGCACCAGAAGAGTTCGATCGTATCGTAGCGCTTGGAAGCTAATTGTAGAAGGTTGGGAGGATAAAGGTAAATGTGTAAGAGATTTTACCTTTAACCTTATATCCTAAACCATATACCTTATTTAGCGCCTATTTGGTTAAAGAAATTGTATAGTTCACTGGCTTCTTCGGGTTTCATCTTCCCTGCAAGTATCAAACGTAACTGGCGGCGACGTAAAGCACCATCAAATAATTCTTTTTCTTCCTCTGTCTCCGGCACCAATTCGGGAACCGCAATCGTACGTGAATTCTGGTCAATTGCTACGAAAGTGTAAAAAGCCTCGTTTGACTTAATTCTACTTCCAGATGGAATATTCTGGGCATATACCTGAAGCTGCACTTCAACCGATGTATTAAAAGCTCTCGTAACCTTTGCCTCTATACTAATCACATCTCCCAACTTAACAGGATGGCGAAATGATACGTTATCAACGGACGCTGTTACGACAATCCGATTGCAATGCTTCTGAGCGGATATAGCTGCGGCTATATCCATCCAATGCAATAGCCTTCCGCCCATCAAATTATTAAGCGTGTTGGTATCATTTGGTAAAACCAGTTCATTCATAATAGTGAATGATTCCTTTGCAAATTTCTTGTTCATGCCGCAAAGATAGGTAAACCCAACAAGATATTAATCGCGAATCGGCCCCTTACTGGATGTATTTACGGTACCAAATCCGATTAATTCTTCCCAGCGTGTAGCCGGCTTCCGATAATACACAAATACATCGTAGGTATTGCCTGTTTCAAAATGATGTCCATCATACCTATTTAACTGTTCTTTACCATTTATCTTGCTGATATAAGTGTAATGATAAAGCCCTTGTTTAAGAAGCAGCTCTCCTTGCCATTGCTTTTGATCCGGATCATATTTCATTTCGTTAGTCCCATCTGTCGCAAAGTTGTTAAATAATCCGGCAATGTAGATCTTTTCGTTCGCAGCAGGAGGCGATGACGTTTTTAAGGTGAAAGTCACAGCTGCATAATCGCCTTCAAAGTCACTATTCTCAAAATCGCTATTACGCAAAAAAAACTTTCCATCCTCGTCGTAAGAGAAGCTATAAGATTCTTGAGACAGGTCATGATCCAACATAACGGACATTCGCCGTATGCTATCTTTGCTGCTTGCACTGATCTGACCGGATAATAGACGGAAACTTCTTAAATCTAAATTTCTGAACTCATTTCCTCCATCAAAGTCTAAGGTCGCATTATTATTATAGATAAGTTGTCCGTCCCTTACAAACATTGGCTTCGTCAGTACTTCTTGCACATCATCCCTACGATTTTGCTTTACAACCAGTTTGATATCCTGATAAGGGTTATTAAGTTGGATGTTACCCAGATTGATCTCAAGGTTTAGTTTTTGGTTTTCCTTCCTTTTTATCACATTAAAAGAGGGAAGTGTCTTAATACCCACACTTACATCTTGTCTTAAAACGTAAAACCTTCTGGTTAAAATCAATCTTGCTTTATCCGCATCCTCATAAACCTTTAGGAGATAGTTGCCGGGCAGCTTCGGCATCATACTGCCTTCATTAGGAAATCGAAGTTCGTAATGCGTATATGCCTGGAGCGTATTAACGGAACTTTTATAATCATACAAGCGATCTTCCGTAAGGCCATCGATATACTCAATAGTGGAAAGATTGCTACTACGCCAGTCAGAGGTGCAGTGTTCGATTGTGTAATAATAAGTACGATTATCTGCTCGCAAATCATCAAAGGAAAGAAAAAACTGATCTCCTCCACCCAATGTCATCAGGGGAAGCGATTGTTCTTCCTTCGCGTGATAAAATTGAACTGATTTTATCACGGGTAAATAGTTTACATCTTCGTATCGAAGGTCTTGCTCCGGAGAGCGTTCCATTCGAACCCGTTTTTTCTCTTTTTTCTGCGCAGACACCTGTGTTGCATTGAATACAACAAGCATAAAGAAGAGGCCTAAAGAAAATCTCATGTATCAATTGGTATTAGTGCCGCCTAATTTACAAGAATTTCGATACAATAGTCCGATTTAAGTCCCTTCTAGTGTCAAAATTTCATCGGCCAGCGTTTCCCATCTCTGCTGAAATTGAGAGAGCTCCGCTTTCTTGCTGTCATAGCGTAAATTAATTTCTTTTAATTGTTGCGGGTTATTGTACAAAGCCTGATCGGTTAATTGCTCTTCAATAGCTGTAACCTCCTTTTCCAATTCCCCCACTTTTTCTTCTAAAACACTCAATTCTTTATTCAGCTTCTGCAATTGTTTGTGCTTATCCGGCGTTTCTGCATGATAAGTATTAATTTTTTTATTTTCCTCTTTCTTAGGAGTTGTATTTACCAGCGGCTTTTCTTTTACTATCGGTCTTTTCCACTGCCACTCTTCATACTCCTTATAGGTTCCGGGATATTCTTTTATTTCCTGATTTTCAATGTACCAGATCTTGTTAGCTACACTATCTAAAAAGAAGCGATCGTGCGAAACGGTGATCAATGTACCCTCGTATTGTTGAAGTGCTTGGATGAGGATATTAACCGATTGGATATCCAAATGGTTGGTAGGCTCATCAAGAATCAGAAAATTTGCATCCGCTGTCAATGCCTTTGCTAACGCCACACGCGACTTTTCACCGCCGGAAAGTACTTTAATTTTTTTAAAGGCGTCATCACCTGTAAATAGAAAGCATCCCAAAATGGAGCGTAACTCTGTTTCCGTGTGTTTTGGGGCAAATGCCTGTAACTCCTGCAAGATCTCATTTTCCAAATGTAGCGCTTCCAACTGATGCTGAGCGAAAAAGGTGGTCGTTACATTATGACCGGTTTCACTCTTTCCTTCAAAATCTTTATCTGCATTAGCAATAATACGTAATAGGGTGGACTTCCCCTTTCCATTTGCACCGATTAAGGCAATCTTATCGCCCTTCTCAATCACTGCATGTGCGTTCTTCAAAATAGGCACACCGGGATAAGCTTTTGTAATATGCTCCAGTCGGACTACATGACGGCCGGATTGTTTGCTAAATTTGAAGCTAAAATTGACGGTGGGGTTGTCGTCATCCACATCGTCCACACGTTCCATCCGTTCAAGCGCTTTTATACGTGACTGTGCCATTTTTGCCTTGCTCGCTTTAGCCCGGAAACGTTCTATCAACCGTTCTTCTTGTTTAATTTTAGCTTGCTGATTTTTAAATTGGCCAGCCTGAATCTCGTTACGCAAAGCCTTCTCTTCTAGGTAAAAACTATAGTTTCCTGCATATAGCGTAAGCTTTCCTTTTCTAGATTCTACTGTTTTATTAATAACGCGGTCCAAAAAATAACGGTCGTGCGAAACAATGACAATGGCCCCTTCAAATGCCTGCAAATAAGCTTCCAACCATTTAATGGAAGGTAAATCCAAGTGGTTGGTCGGTTCATCCAGCAACAAGATATCAGGTGCCTGTAATAAAATACGAGCCAGCATAACACGCATTCGCCATCCACCTGAAAATTCCGAGAGCTTTCGGCTCTGTTGCTCATCATCAAATCCCAGGCCCGCTAAAATCTCGTGGGCCCGGTATTCAATATTATATCCATCCAATGCTTCAAATTCAATTTGCTTATCGCTAAGCTTATGAATTAATTCCTCGCTATAATCCGTCTCCATCTTTTTCAGCAAGGTTTCTATCTCAGCATGCAGCTGGTTCTGTCTTTCAAATGCTTCCATGGCTACATGGAGAATACTCTTTTCCGATTCGTAAGAAAGCAAATCCTGATTAAGGTAACCGATCTTCAAGTCCTTTGCCATCGAGATGGTTCCGGACGTTGGCGTATATTCGCCTACTATGATGCGCAGCAGCGTTGTTTTTCCTGTTCCATTAGCGCCAATAAGGCCTACTTTATCACCTGGTTTTATATGCCAATTTGCATCGTCATACAATGCTCGGGCTCCTATTTCGAAAGTTAAATTATTAATAGCTATCATTGCGGGTGCAAAAGTACGATTTTTTTACGTTGCCTCAGTCAGTCAATTGTTTCATTGCCTAATTTTCATCATCTTTGCGCCATGTATAAACTAGTTAAACCGCTATTTTTCTTAATGAATCCTGAGTCGGCCCATCATAATGTTACGGGAGGCTTAAAAGCAGCTAATAAAATTTGGGGAGGCAGTAAACTGATCAGAGCCGCTTTTAATTATGAAGACGCTCGTCTACAGAAAACAGTTTTTGGTTTAACTTTTAAAAATCCGATCGGTTTAGCCGCAGGCTTTGACAAAAACGCTGAATATGTGGATGAACTTGTGGATCTAGGCTTCGGCTTTATTGAGATTGGGACGGTTACTCCAAAACCTCAATCCGGTAACGACAAACCGCGCATGTTCCGACTAACGGCAGACGAAGCTTTGATCAACCGAATGGGTTTCAATAATCAAGGCGTCGACGTTGCTGCAACGAGACTAAAGTTTTTGAAAAAAAGGAGCGAAGTCATTATCGGTGGAAACATAGGAAAAAACAAACTAACTCCTAATGAAGAAGCGGTAAATGATTATATTTTGTGTTTTGATGCACTTTTTGATGTGGTCGACTACTTTGTCGTAAACGTCAGCTCGCCTAATACCCCTGGGTTACGGGATCTACAGGAAAAGGCACCGTTAATGCATATCTTAAACACTTTACAGCAACGTAATCTTAAAAATGGCATATCTCGGCCGATTCTTTTAAAAATAGCTCCTGATTTAACAAACAGCCAGCTGGATGATATTATAGAAATTGTTACCACTACAGGAATTGCAGGCGTTATTGCTACGAATACAACCATTGACAGAGAGGGGCTCCGCTCGCCGATCAACTTAACTAGGGAAACAGGTGGGCTAAGCGGAAAGCCTTTAACCAAGCGTTCTACGGAAGTAATACGCTATCTGTCGGAAAAATCAAACAAAGCGTTTCCCATTATCGGAGTAGGGGGTATACACAGTGCAGAAGATGCGCTGGAAAAACTGGAAGCCGGTGCTTCTTTGGTACAGCTGTATACCGGATTTATTTACGAAGGTCCGGGGTTGATTAAGCGAATCTGTAAAAAGTTGAGTAGTCAAATAGGATAATAGGTAAGTAGGTAAGTAGGTAAGTAGTCGAAGCGAAAACACTCAACGACTTAACAACTCAACCGGTGCGCCAAGAGCAGTAGTCAAATAGGAAAATAGGTAAGTAGTCGAAGTGAAACCACTCAACGACTCAACGACTTAACTTTTCCCCAGGAAACGGATATTCCTCGTCAACCCCGAAAATTTTGCCCGCTTGACGGCAGACTTTTTAAAAACGCGTTGAAAAGTTTCCTCAGTAATTTCTTCCCAATCCTTCTTCGTCATCTCCAATAAGTCTGGATGTGGTTTAAAGGACTCTTCCGTATGAGGTTCAGCAAAACGATTCCAAGGACAAACATCTTGGCATACATCGCATCCAAACATCCAGTTGTCCATTTTACCTACAAACTGATCAGGAATCTCGTTCTTAAGTTCAATGGTCAGGTAGGAGATGCACTTACTTCCATCTACAATTTGCGGCGCAACAATAGCCTCCGTGGGGCACGCATCGATGCATCGCGTACAAGTTCCGCAATAGTCTTTTGTGGGAGCAAGATCGTAATCCAACTCAATATCAACTATCAGTTCACATAAAAAGAAGAAAGATCCTTTTTTTCTATTAATTAAGTTACTGTTTTTGCCAATCCAACCTAAACCCGAACGTTTAGCCCAAGCACGGTCCAGCACCGGAGCCGAATCCACAAATGCCCGTCCTCCTACTTCCCCAATCTCGTCCTGCATAAAGTGCAGTAACGACTTAAGTTTATTTTTAATTACCGTATGATAATCGACGCCATAAGCATATCTGGATATCTTTGGAGAATCTTTATCTATCTGTATATCAGAAGTAAAATAATTAAAACCTAACGATATAATAGACTTAGCACCTTCCACAAGGAGACGAGGATCCAATCGCTTATCAAAATGGTTTTCCATATAGTACATTTCGCCATGCATTTCCTCCTTTAGCCATTTTTCCAAACGCGGTGCCTCTTCCTCCAAAAAATCAGCTTTGGCAATGCCACAGAAAGCAAAACCTAAGCGCTTTGCTTCATCCTTGATTAATTTCGAGTACTTTTCTGCAGCAATTAACATAGTGCAAACTTAGTTAAATCGGGTATTAAATACAATGTAGCAATTACTGCTTGCTTATTGTTGTCGACTCAGCGCTTCGTTATGCTTCAATGATAAGGAGATCCAATGATCAAAAGCAGCTCGATCTTTAAATGCCTCTTCATAGACGAAAACGTAACCTTTCACCAAACGCTTTCCGTGTACCATAGGTTCACAGCCAGGTATTTCTAAGCACTCCTCATAAACAGCTGGTCCGATGCGACACATCAATCGATTGTCTCTCGCGCAGATACACATTTTATCGTTTACTAAAAAACAAATGCCCCCAAACATCGTTTTTTCCTTAATTGTTGGGATATCCATTAAAGCTTCCCTTAGTCTGTTTAATAATTTTTCATTAACTTTCATTGAAATATTACTTTTGATGGCAACAAAACTGATTTTTATCCGACAATACTGAAAATGGACAAGAGATAATATGGATTCGTACTTCTAATATAAAAAATTAAACACAAAATTTAATAACTAATAGCCAATAACTAACAACTAATAACTAACAACTAATAATTAACAACTAATAACTAACAACTAATAACTAACAACTAACAACTAATAACTAATAACTAACAACCAACAACGAATAATCCATGCTTTATTGGCACAAGATAGGTCCGGATTTGCTCCCTGCCGTAAACACAATTAGAAAAGTTAGGATTGGAGGAAAAACGATATGTTTGATCGACTACGAACAGGAACTTTTTGCTACAAGCTACAAATGCCCACATGCCGGTGCAGATCTAAGCGCAGGCTGGTGTGAAAATAAACAGATCATCTGTCCGTATCACCGGCATGCTTTTGATCTATCTAATGGACATGGAGCAGCCGGGCAGGGTAATTATATTAACGTATATGCCTTGGAAAAACGGGGAGAAGACTGGTATGTAGGTATTAAACGGAATTTTTTTCAACGTATATTTCGCGGGTAATTTAATGACACAGCGTTGTTCCTGACTTTGGATAGAGTAGTGGGCTCAAGTAGGCTATATCTAAGTTTGCCCCCCTAAGAATAAACCAGACACCCATTATAAGAAACAAGAATGGAATCAATCCGATAAAATTCAAACGAATTCGTTTTCGAAAATAATGACCGCAAACAAGAGCGATGAGTAGGAGGGGAACTGTTCCTAAACCAAAGAATGCCATAAAAATAAACCCATTAACAGGAGACCCCGTGTTCAAAGCTGCTGCCAAAGCAAGATAAACCATTCCACAAGGAAGCAAGCCATTCAACAGACCTACAACAAAATGTCCCCCGGGACGTTGGATCCAATAGCCCATTTTATTGAACAACGGTTGCCAAAAAGTGCCTCCATATGAAAATGAGCCTTTTCCATACCGCTGTAAAAAATAATACAGGGCAAATAAGAGCAAGATAATGCCGGTAACAAGACTCATATATTGTTGCCAGCCCCGTATTAAAGTGCCAGCTCCAAGTAATCCCAATACAAAGCCCAAAAGACCATAAGTGAGAATCCTTCCTAACTGATATAACAGATGTATACCTACTTGCTTTGCCCACGATACGTTCATTGCCGGTAAAGCGAACATAAGAGGTCCGCACATGCCTACACAATGAACACTTGAAATTACTCCAATAAAGAAAGCAAGAATCATACTTTAATATTTAAAGTTTAGTTCAAATATAATTGCTCTTCCTGGAGGTAAGACCGCTGCTGACTTTCCCAATCGAGCTTAATATGCCATACCCCTTTTTTCAGGTTTTTAATTGGGAGACGGTAGACCGACTTTGATGTAATAAAATGAATACGTTGGTCTAAAGATCTGTTGGATGACCTTATAAAATCGACCATTCCCTTATTATTTTCTTCTGCAAAAGAAAGCACCAAACTATCTCTCACGACGTTCAAGGTAACTTTTCGTTGATACCGAACAAGATTTTCCTTCTTTTTATAGACACGCTCATAGTCCAACCCCTTCTCATAATAGTCTGTCTCTTCAAGCGTGTCTGTGTCTTGGTTGACCATATAGATTCCAACAGCAACGATGGATGACATGGCGATGGCCATTCCTATAACGATTCTCATTCCCCAATTCATACCCTAATTATTAATACAATCTTTATTTACGTGAGGCTGCGGGCGGTGCGACAAAATTGGTCCTCATTTTTTTCAGGATTTTCCCTTCAGAACTAATATTTACTACGACATCGGTTTTATATACGTTGATAGATTTTTTAGGTCTTATCAAGAATAGGGAAAACCGTACCGTTTCACCTGGTACCAATACCTTTTTAGCTTGAAGCACTTGAACTGAAAAATGCTTATCAACGCAGCTAAGATCAAAAGGGATATCCTTGGACGATTTATTTGTAAGCTCCATATTATACAGATTGGTAACAGTACCATCATCTCTGAAAATATAACTTGTACCGCTTGCCCGTAGCAAGGTTCCGTCTACTACATTTCTAGTGATCAGCAAGCTCAAAAATACACCGATAAGTACAACCAGAACCGCACTATAAGCAACCGCACGTTTATTTTTCTTTTGCGCCGATCCAAATTCAATCTCATTCTGTGAATAAAAACCGATTAGATTTTTTGGACGATGAATTTTTTCCATAACTCCATTGCACACATCAATGCATGCGGTGCAATTAACGCACTCCATCTGAATCCCGTTTCTGATATCTATTCCGGTAGGACATACGTGCACACATAAGTGACAATCCACACAATCACCACGCAAGTCGGCTTCTTGCCCTTTTCGAATAGGCCCTCTTGGTTCCCCACGTTTATAGTTATAGACAACGGAAATGCTCTGCTCATCCAGAAGTACCCCCTGCAATCGTCCATAAGGACAAATCGTTGTGCATACAATTTCGCGAACAAAGCTGAATACCGCGTAAAATACGAGCGTAAACAGCATAATGAAAATAAAACCGACGAGATGATTCTGTACGGGTTCGGTTATGATAGAAAAAAGCATATCAATACCGATAATGTAGCTCAAAAGTAAATTAGCAATCACGAAGGAAATAAGAAAAAACATGGTATGTTTACTTATTTTTTTCATCAATTTCTCTTTGGTCCAATCCCCTTCATTTAAGCGCCGCTGCTCGTTGGCATCACCTTCTATCCAATATTCAACGCGCCTGAAAACCAATTCCATAAAAATAGTCTGTGGACAGGCCCAGCCACACCAAACCCTCCCATATACAACCGTAAAAAGCACAATGCAGACCATGGCTATCAGCATGCCAAATACAAAAATGTGTAAATCCTGTGGATAAAATACCGCTCCGAAAACACAAAACTTGCGCTCAATTATATTGAACATTAAAAAAGGTTCACCCTCAATTTTGAGAAAGGGAGCTAGTAACAACAGCGTTAACAGGAAATATCCGACATATTGTCGATAGCTGAAAAGTCTACCGGTAACCTTTTTTGCATAAATCCAGCGCCTCTTATTCTTTTGTGTATTGGTTGCTAAGGCCATTTGTTTCATCTGTTCTTTTGTTCATTAGCATATCGCTCAATTCGCGCTTTGATGCTGTTCATTAAGATTTCCTTGGGGAGCCTTTGCGTTTGGCGGATTGGTACCCTGAAGTGATAAAATATAATTGGCTACTTGTGCTATTTTAGAAGGTGATAACTGCTGCTCCCAAGCGATCATGCCTTTATCGGGCACGCCGCGTTTTATGGTCTTAAATACGTCTTTTATACTAGCCCCATGAAGCCAATAATTGTCCGTGAGATTCGGACCGATTCCCCCTTCTCCAACGGCACCATGACAAGCAATACAGTTTTGATCGAAGATCGCCTTTCCTTCGGCAATTACCTCCGGACTTTTGTCTACTTCAACGGAATTTTCATCCACATTGTCTACTTGGCTCGCTAAATAGGCTTTACGCTCTTGTTCGGCCACGCGCATTTCCTTCTTATATTCATCGTTCTGATTCATCCCCCAACCAAAAACGTGATAAACGGATAAATAAACGACACCAAATACCATGGTAGCGTAAAAAAGCCCCATAAACCAGGCGGGTGTTGGATTATCCAATTCCCTGATATCATCATAAGCATGGTCAATTACTAAGTCTTCTTCCTCCGAAAGCGGACGTAATCCCATTACATTATTCCACCATTGTTTTAAGTGCGCACGCTTTTCCTTTTGTTTAGCCTTGGTAGCCGCTTTCGCAGCAGCCTCAATTTCAGGCATCATCACATGAACAATCGTCTTAAACGCCTTATTTAGTACGATCGCCGCAATTAGCACCGTCAACACCACGATTAACAGGCTTATCAGTAAAACATCCTGATGGATATTTCCGCTTCCCCAGCCCCTTTCGGACGTCGCATTATTTATCTGTAATAATAAGTTATTCATACCTGATCGTTAATCTAAAACCTGTTCGTTTTCCATTTTTTCATTTTCCAGTGGAAGTTGGCTCATGTAATCGCTGTATGGCTTTCTCATGCGAAACAGCCATATGGCCACAAAAACAAAAAACACAAAGAAGATCCATAACGAGAGGATAAGATACCACTCATCTCCTCCTAAATCTATTATTTGCTTAAACATATTTAAATATTTATTTTTCAGTTACTTTTATATCCGTACCTAACCGTTGTAAGTAAGCTATTATGGCAATAATTTCTCGGTCATTTAGCACGTCTACCTCACTTTGTTTCAAATCGTCTACAATAGATTTCGCTTGCTGTAGCAGGTCTTTATTTGCGTAATTTTCATACTCCTTCGGGTAGGGAACGCCCAATTTACGCATGGCTGTAATTTTTGCAGCGGTACTCGCCGTATCTATTTTTTGATTGATCAACCAGGGATAAGGAGGCATAATACTCCCTGGTGAGGTGAGGGTAGGATCTAGCAAATGGTCATAGTGCCATTTATTTGGGTATTTTTTACCAACACGATGCAAATCGGGCCCTGTGCGTTTTGATCCCCAAAGAAAGGGGTGGTCATAGACAAATTCGCCCGCCTTACTGTACTCTCCGTATCGAACGGTTTCTGAGCGAAAGGGACGAACGGTCTGTGAGTGACAATTAACACAACCTTCTCGGATATAAATATCCCGACCTTGCAGTTCTAAAGGCGTGTAGGGCTTCACGCTACTGATGGTAGGAACATTCGATGAAATCATGAAAGTTGGCATCATTTCAACCATACCACCGATCAGTATAACAATAAGGGCAATGACCATAAAAAGTGCCGGTTTACGTTCCAGTCTTCTATGAATTGATTTCTCATTCGTATGGACGGGAGGAAGCGCCATCGCTTCTGCCGGTTCATTGGCAATTAATTTCCCCTTCTGCATGGTACGAATAAGGTTATAGGTCATTAGTAAAGCACCGCTAAGGTATAAAGCACCACCTATTGCCCGCAACATATGCATAGGAAGGATCTGTAGAGTCGTCGACAGAAAAGTGGGATATTTCAACACACCCTCTGGCGTAAATTCCTTCCACATAAGCCCTTGAACGACCGCGGCCCAGTACATTGGTATGGCATAAAAGAGAATACCGAGGGTACCAACCCAAAAATGCACACTAGCCATTTTTTTAGAGTGTAAAGTCGTGCCATATATCTTCGGAATAGCCCAATATAAAATGGCAAAGGTCATGAAACCATTCCAACCCAATGCACCTACGTGCACATGTGCTACAATCCAATCGGTAAAGTGCGCAATTGCATTTACCTGTTTTAAAGAGAGCATCGGTCCTTCAAAAGTTGCCATGCCATAAGCAGTTAGCGCAACCACCATAAATTTTAGAGTAGGTTCCGTACGTACCTTATCCCAAGCACCTCTCAAGGTCAATAAACCATTAATCATACCGCCCCAGCTTGGAGCGATCAGCATGATTGAAAACACAACACCTAACGATTGGGCCCAACTTGGCAAAGAGGTATACAGCAAATGGTGTGGCCCGGCCCATATATAGATAAATATGAGCGACCAAAAGTGGAGTATGCTTAGTTTATACGAGTAAACCGGTCTGTTCGCCATTTTTGGAAGAAAATAGTACATCATACCTAAATAGGGTGTTGTCAGAAAAAAAGCCACGGCGTTATGGCCATACCACCATTGTACCAGTGCATCTTGTACTCCTGCATATAAATAATAACTTTTCCAAGCAGCAATCGGTAATTCAACGGAGTTTACGATATGAAGCACTGCAATCGTTACGAAGGTTGCTATATAAAACCAGATGGCAACATACATATGACGCTCGCGTCTTTTGATAATCGTTCCGAACATATTGATGCCAAATACGACCCAGATAAGCGTTATCGCAATGTCAATTGGCCATTCAAGCTCAGCATATTCGTGTGAAGTGGTGAAACCGAGCGGTAAAGTGATCGCGGCTGCGAGAATAATCAATTGCCAGCCCCAAAAGTGAATACGGCTCAATAAATCGCTATACATACGGGCCTTGAGAAGGCGCTGTAGGGAGTAGTAGACGCCCATGAAAATTCCGTTACCGACAAAGGCGAAAATAACGGCATTGGTATGTAGAGGTCGTATTCTTCCGAAGGTTGTAAAGGGTGTATTAAAATTCATGAAAGGCCAGACTAATTGTACTGCTACGAGAAGTCCGACAGACATGCCTACAATTCCCCAGAAAATAGTGGCTATACCAAAATTTCTTACAATTTTGTTATCGTAATTGAATGTTTCAAGCTGCATAGTTTAGTATTTTTACGGAGGTAAAAGTACGATGGTCCAAATAGCCGACGAGTGATATTGATCGGACTAAAAGGTGATTGTTATCACTTATTTAATTCGCTCTCATCTACCCCTTTTTCGTTTTCTTGCCCATCGAAAATAACATCATCTTCGAAAAGAATACGTATGGCCGGGGTGTAGGTATCATCGTGTTGTCCATTCTTATTCGCCCAAAAAAAAGCGCCTAAAAAGAATAACGCGATGAACACACTACAAGCTATCAAAAAGAATATTGCGCTCATTACAAAGTATATTTACGAGCATAAAGCCTGGTTGTCAAACTGGTGAAACTAATAATGGTGATGGTGCTTAAAGGCATTAAAATCGCAGCTAACAAGGGCGATAGATTGCCTTGTGTCGCGAAATACATACCCACTATATTGTATAGAAGGGAAATAGCAAAACTACAGTAAATAATATGCATTGCTTTTTTTGAAAATCCGAGAAACCGACAGAACTTACTAAAAGATGTTCCGCTCATAATGGCATCACAAGCCGGTGAAAAATTATTAACATCATCACTCACCGCTAGTCCTAAATCAGCACACTTGAGGGCTCCTGCATCATTTAAACCATCACCGATCATCGCAACTTTTTTTCCATTTTGCTGTAAGCCGCTTATGTAATGCAACTTGTCGGCCGGTAGCTGATTAAAATTCAAATAATCTCGCTGAGGAAAAATAGACGATAAGGCGCTTGAATCTCGATCAACATCCCCTGATAACAAATGTAGTTCGTACGAACTGCTGAGTGCTTTGATAAGCGATTCCAGTCCATCTCGCCATTTTTGCTCCATGGAGAAAACACCTCTTACATGTCCACCAATTCGTACATAGGTGCCAGGCCCTTTATAGAACTGCTCATCGGTACCAACAACAAAAGAATAACTTCCGATTAAAACTTCCTTATTTTTTATGATCGCCCGTATTCCCTTTCCCGGTATTTCAGCATAAGAGCTTATCGGCAACATTTCGCAAGTACCCTGTAATGATTGAACTATTTTACGACTGAGTGGATGGTTGGAATTTCGACATACAGAAAACACCATGGATGCTTCCGTAGCTGGCAAGCTACCTTTGAATGGGAGTTCCTCCTGATGAAGCGTACTGATGGTCCCTGTTTTGTCAAACACCAGCGTGTCGATCCCCGCCATTTTTTCAATAGCCAAGGTATCCTTCATAAATAGACCATTCCGATCAAAAACGCTAAGTACCGCTGATAGCGTAAACGGTGAGCTTAAAGCCAGTGCACAGGGACAACCGATAATGAGAACGGCCGTAAAGGCCGACCATGCTCGCCTGGGTTCGCCTATGTAAAACCAAAAAAATAAGCTTATAAAAGCAATCAATAAGAGAATGGGTGTAAAATAACGACTGATTTTATTGCTGAACGATTGAAAGGAAACTTGCCCTTTCTTATTTTTCTGATCATTCCAAAGGCTTGTTAAATAACTTTGTGACACGGGTTTCACCACCTCCAATTCAATTGCTTGTTCGGTTTGTTTGCCACCTGCATAAATAATTTCGCCAAGTATTTTATCAACAGGGTTTGATTCACCAGTGACAAAACTGAAATCAATACAGGCAGCTCCTTTTAACAAAATCGCATCTGCCGGAATAATTTCATTGTTTCTGATCAAAATACGATCACCAACCTGTAACGCGGACAATGCCACTGTTTTTTCTTCGCCTGCATCAATTTTGGTAACCGCTACCGGAAAGTAAGATCGGTAGTCTCTTTCAAATGAAAGATGATGATACGTCTTTTGTTGTACCCATCGCCCAATCAGTAAAAAGAATAGTAAGCCACAAAGTGTATCGGAAAACCCAGCTCCCGAGCCAGTTAAAATCTCCCACACAGAGCGAAGAAAAAGAACGATTATACCTAAAGTGAGCGGAATATCTAAGTTTAGACGCCCTTGCCGGATACTTTTAATACTAGAAACGAAATAATCTTGCCCGCTATAGAGCATAATGGGCAAGGTAAAAAGCAAATTGACAACACCAAATAGCTGGGCATAGTTTCTCTCAAAAGTCCCTAGTCCAAAATACTCCGGAAAACTGATCATCATTGAATTGCCAAAACAAAAACCCGCAACAGCTATTTTTCTCACCAGTCTATTGCTGTCTTTTTTCTTCCTTTTCGACGATGTGTCTTTCAGGGTAATGATCGGTGCATAACCGATTTCTGTGAGTAGTTCAACTAGTTGCTTTAGTTTTATGATGTCGTGGCAAAATGTAATACGTACCTCTTTCCGTAGAAAATCGGCACGTGTGTTGGTTATACCTCGATGAAGCTTATGAAGTTTTTCCAATAACCATATGCAAGAACTACAATGTATAGTAGGGACATAAAAAGTAACGACGGCTATATGATCATCTTTATAGTCCAACAAGCTATTTGCGATGCTTTCATCTGCCAAATAAAAGTACTGGCTCTTATCTTTACGGACGGAGATGCCTGGATGTGTATTGTACTTGTAATAATGCGTAAGTTTATGCTGGTTTAATACCTGATAAACGCTTTTGCAACCTAAGCAACAGAAATCATGGCCGTCAACCTCATAATTCGCTTTTACAACTACGTCACCACAATGGAAACAATGCTGTTCCTTTTGTATGTCCTTAAGCGGGGTCATATCTTATACAGCTTTACTAAATAATGGTTTATTTGCCGTTTCAGCATGATGATATTCGTCAAAAGCCATACAAATAACGCGTAGGAATGACTTACCAAGATCTGTTACAATCAGTTCTTTTGCTCCAAGTAAAACTAAACCATCTGCAATAAGCGGTTTTAGCCTTTTTAGAACTCCCGGTGAACCTTGTACGTCAGACAAAGGAAGCCTACCTTCACACATTAGGCGAAGTATCTGTTTTTTTACGGAAAGATCGTGCTCCGTTTGTAAATGGCCTTTTTGAAGCGGAAACTGTCCTTTTTCGACCATGCCTCGGTATTCTTCTACTGTTTTTACATTTTGGGCGTAGGCTGTTCCTACATCACTGATCGCCGAAACACCCAGTCCCAATAGGAGGGAAGGCCTGATATCGGTATACCCCATAAAGTTGCGATGAAGTTTACCTACTCTAGCTGCAAGTGCTAAACTATCGGTCGGAAAAGCAAAGTGGTCCATGCCAATATCTATGTAGCCCGCATTTACAATCATCTCCTTTCCAACATAATAGAGTTCCAATTTTGCTTCATCCGATGGCAGATCATCTTCCGTATATAGGCGCTGCCCTGGTTTCATCCATGGAACATGCGCATAACTATAAAAAGCGATTCGATCCGGATGCATAGCGATAGTCATTTGAATGGTGTCTTTAATCCGCAACAAAGATTGCTTTGGTAAGCCATAAATAAGATCAAAATTGATCGATGTATAACCGATTCGTCTTGCTTCTTGCGTAACACGAATAACGTCCGCAGGGCTTTGTTTTCTATTGATTATACGTTGCACTTCGGCGTCAAAATCCTGAATTCCTAAACTTAAACGTCGAAACCCCAGCGCAAACAATGCATCCAGGTGTTCACGTGTTGTATTTGCAGGGTGGGCTTCAAAAGAAAAAGCTGCATGTTCATCAACATGCGCATACTGGATAATTTCTTTGATGAGATAGCTTAAGTTCTCCGGACTAAAAAAAGTTGGGGTTCCACCTCCTAAATGAAGATCTACAATTTTTGGTTTTACGCTCATTTGTGCCAAATACAGTTGCCATTCTTGAAGTACCGAATCGATATAAGGTCTCTCAACGCTATGATTTTTTGTAATCCGTGTATTACAACCACAATAGGTACATAATCGCTCACAGTAGGGTAGATGTATATACAAACTGATTTCACCGGCCACATTAGCGGCAACTCGCATAGCTGATACCCACTGGTCAACTGTCCAATCAGTAGTTACCCAATATGGGACAGTCGGATAACTCGTATAACGCGGTGCAGCTATATTATATTTTTTCGCGCAGTTGATCAATTGCTTTTCCATACTACTTTGCTAGATTTCTTCTGTATTATGTTTATTCGTACTAATGCAGTCATGACAGCAACAGGCACGGCCGACACAGCGGCCAGCCTCCCATAAATCTAAATTGTGAATGGTCTGTTTGGCTGTATTTTCAATCGACTGATCGTTGCTGGGATTATTGGCTACTTTAATACCTAGTTCCGCAGCACTTGCTAAGTCGATATGGGCAGTTGATTTCGATCGGGTGATCACATTCTTTACGCCCATTTGTTTGAGAGAAATAAGTAAGGACTTGTCCAAAACATCTGTTCCGGAAATAATAATAACAGTCTTTCCTGCGCAATAAGGTAGAGTGGAAGCATTCAACGCATTCGAAATAAGCGTTAAATCATGCGTTTTGGCATTTGATCGAACAAGGTGTTCTTTTTCATCGACATTTATACTGTAAGCGGTGGCTTTCATAGTGCTGATTCGTTATCGCTATTTTTATAGCGCCTAAACAAAGCTAAATTGAATCGAGCACGAACACGATGAATCCTGTCATACAAAAAAGTAATATTCATTACTTTTTTGTATGACAGGATAAACACACTTCAATAATTATTGTTTAATGGTACTCAGCTTAGAAATGGAATGAATACGAATTGCATTCCCCTCTTTTGAAAGTAATTTTTCCTCTTTAAAATCCGCTAAGGTCCGGCTAATCGTTTCATTAGCTGTTCCCGCGAGGGCTGCCAGATCATCCCTGGAAATACGGATCACACATTCGTCGGCATTTTGGTCTCCTAAAAATTTTTTCGATACAACCACCAAGGCATCGGCAACCCTTTTTCGTACGGTGTGATAGGCCAACCGTAATAATTGCTCCTCCTTTTCCCGTATGTTTTCAGAAAGTAAACCAATAAATTTCTGAGCAATGGCCGGATTTTGGTATAGCAGCTCAAAAAATACATCCTTATTAATCAAACATAGTTCCGTTTCCTCAATCGTTTGGGTATTATCAGAATATTTTTCGTGTGCCAAAAGTGCCTCATAACCAAAGTAATCCCCCGTTGTAAAGATATTAGTAGATAATTCGCGTCCATCATGATAAAAGAGATAGCTCCTAACTTTTCCGGATTTAACCTTGTAGATATAAAGTGGTTTATCCCCTTCCTCATAAATGCTCTGCTTTTTTTTATAATTTTTTGCCCTTCCTTTAAGATGCAAATCGTTGAGGAGATGATTTTGATCTTCTTCACTTGCTATATGCAAGGGCTTCCTTTTATCAGTAATCTCCTTCTTTCTAAGTCTCGTTTCGATCGCATTAAGCAATTCTACATCATCAAAAGGTTTCGTCAGGTAATCATCGGCCCCCATTTCCATTGCTTTTCGCATATCGGCACGCTCTGCCTTTGCTGTAAGGAAAATAAAGGGAATGCTTGCAGTTTCCTGATGCTTTCCTAACAGGAACAAAACACCGTAACCATCCAGGTTAGGCATCATAATATCGCAAAGTATAATATCAGGTTTATTTTTTAGCGCCAGTTCAACACCTGATCTGCCTTCTGTAGCACTAAACACCCGATACCCGGCCAGTTCCAAAATCTCCACTGTGCTTTCTCTAAAATCATCGTTATCTTCAATGATCAATACGTTTTTCATGAAAACTATTTTTTATCTGCTTACCAAAGACATGAAACCATTAACTAATTAATTTTTAAAGATCAATGTAAAAGTCGTTCCTTTATTAACTTCGCTCTTACACATTACTTCACCTTTCATTAAATGTACGTATCGCTTTACGATATTCAATCCAAGCCCCGTCCCTGGAATATTTCCTGTGTTATTCGCTCTAAAAAAGGGTTCAAACAGGTTTTTTTGTTCATCAAATGGAATTCCTATCCCATTATCTTTGATCGTAATAATACAGGAATCTCCGTTTATTTCGCTATTAAACTCAATAAACGTGTTTTCACCCGAATATTTAATAGCGTTTGAAATGAGATTAAGAATGCTATTCTTAAGAAGATTTGGGTCGATCCGAAATTTGCCAATCTCGCCGGTATGCTGGTAAACAATATGTTGATTCTGCTTTGCCAAAAGCTGCATTTCTTCAATAATATCTTCTGCTAATCTGATTAAATTGACTTCTTCCTCAACAGCAGTGACTTTTCCTGCTTCCAGACGTTCCAAGGATAGAAAATCGTTGAGAATATTCGTAAGCAATTGAACGGACCCTTTAATTTTGTTCGTATGCTTGGTAATATTATCAAAATCATGTTTGTCCAGATACTTTTCAATTAAAGATGCTGAAAGTTGTACGGAGCTAAGGGGAGTTCTAAATTCATGAGAAGCCATAGAAACAAATCGGGATTTCATTTGGTTAAGATCCTTTTCCTTTTCTAAAGATAGGCTAACATCCGCTTTAGCTTCCTCTAACTCACCAATCAGTTTAATAAGATCCTTGGTTCGTTCTGTAACCTTCATCTCTAGTTCCGCGGTATATTCTTTCAATTTCTCTTCAGCCTCTTTTTGCTTAGAAAGATCATGAATAAAACCCGTAAAGATTTTCCGATCTTTATAATTCACTTCACTTACTGCTAAACGAAACGGAAAGGTCGTCCCATCTCGACGTTTTCCTCTTACTTCACGACCTATTCCTATAATATGTTTTACACCGGTCGTCAGGTAATTGTGGATATATGAATCGTGCCGACTGCGGTCGGGTTCGGGCATTAACATCGAGATATTATTACCAATGATTTCGCTGTTATCGGAGTAACCGAATAAGGCCATAGCAGCCGGATTGATTGACTCTACAATCCCTTTGTTGTCAATTGTAATAATACCATCAATCGCATTGCGAATAATCGCCTCAAGTAATTTCCCTGTTTCCATATAAGCACCTTAAGCACCCAATATAAACACTTTTACCGTAACAAAAAAGGCGCGTTGAAACGCGCCTTCCGATTTCTTTCAAGTGCAAAATTTTATTTTTTATTTTTGCCCGCTTGTTGTTGCTGACGCATATACTCTTCCATTCTTTTTTGGAAGGTTGATTTTTTACTTGCCTCAGGTTTCTTTTTATTGGCTTGTATCATCGCGTGTATCTTCTCATCATTAATTGATTGTCTAATGAAGAACTGTATTACAAACGTTAAACAGGTCGATAAGAAGTAGTAATAATTAAGACCCGCAGGATAACTATTCAATACAAAGAAAAATATTAATGGCATAAAATAACCGATATATTTCATTTGTCCTGTTGCTCCGGACACCATATTGTTATACCAGGTGGATAGTAGCGTGGCACAAGTCATCAATATACACATTAAACTAATGTGATTTATATTGATGATCGGGATCATCGGAAAATTAACTATTGAATCGTAGGTTGACAGATCTTTCATCCATAAAAAACTTTCCCCCCTCAGTTCAAAAAGATTAGGAAAGAAAAAGAAGAAGGCGATCATGAAAGGCATTTGTAAAAGCATCGGAATACAGCCTCCCATCGGATTCACACCGGCTTGTTTGTAGAGTTTAAGATATTCCTGCTGTAATAATGTTTGGTTATCTTCACCTACCTTTGCTTTAATCTCATCCATTTCAGGCTTCAGTACCCGCATTTTAGCCATCGAAACATAGGACTTATAGGTAAGCGGAGAAAGTACAATCTTTAATAATACCGTCAACACCAAAATAATGAGACCATAGTTCCAATTAAAGCCTTCCAATAGGTTAAACACTGGTAGCGTAATAAAGCGGTTGATCCATTTCATTGGTCCCCAACCCATATTGATCTGCTTTTCCAAATCGTGTCCTTGATCCTTTAATATGCTGAACTTATTAGGTCCAAAGTAAAAAGACATTGGATACGTATTAACGTCCTGTCTGTTAAAATCAAGGCTCATATTAGCAGCAAACGATTTTACAATTTCGTCACTATTAACAGTGCTTACCTTAAGCGTACCTCCATTAAAGCTATTCTTTGCGATCAAGACATTAGAAAAGTAATGCTGCTTAAAGGATATCCAATCAGTTTTTCCTACATCCTTTGTTTCATCCTTGGTGGTACTTAATTCATTAACATCGCCGTCAAATTCCTTAAAGTAAGCGGTCGAACGATTCCGCTCATCCTTCATATCTTTTTCTTTCTGCGGAAGATCGGCTTGCCAATTCAGTACTAATTTAGTCTCGGTAGGAGCCACCACATCTTGCATACCTTTGGTTACAATGGTAAATCCTAACTGATGGCTGTTACCTTTCAGGCTATAGACATAGTCGATATATTTATTCTCAGCATAAGACAGTCGCATAACCAAAGAAGCCGAATCCGTATTCTCTACCACAATGGGCTCTTTAGCCTGCGGAATAAAATAAAGGTCATTCGTATTAATGTTGACACCGGCCGTTGAAAACTGTAAACCAAAGCGATTTTTGTCACCTCCAAATAATACCAAAGGTTTTCCAAGGTAATCTTTTTCTCCTTTTACTTCAACAGATTTAACGCGGCCACCCTTTGTACTGATTGTTGCTTTGATAAATTCATTTTCAAGTGAAATAAGTTCTTCGTTTCCTACTTTCGCGCCACCAAAAGGACCCGACATTTGCGTCGAATCTACTGTAGAGGCCTCTAAACCTTGTTGTGCTGCAAAAAGACTATCCGTCGTTTTTTTTGTTTCAGGACTTTTGGCCTGCGCTATGGAATCCTGTAGCTGTTGTTCCTTTTTAATCTCCTCTTCCGAGGGTTTCATAAAAAATACCGAACCTGCCAAGATGATCATAATCAGGAACAGGCCAGTAAAGGTATTTCTATCCATCTTTTAATATTACTGAATCAGTCTAAAATATATTTATTGAAATTGACTATATTTATTTCAAATTGTTACCGTTTCCCCGCTTTTATTAAAGAAGCGGCCACAAAGTTAACAAAAAGTGGGTGAGGATTTGCTACTGTAGACTTTAATTCCGGATGAAATTGTCCACCCACAAAAAATGGATGGTCTTTCAGTTCGATGATTTCCACCAAATTATTATCCGGATTGATACCCGATGCAATCATGCCCGCTTTTTCATACTGTTTTAGATAGTCATTGTTAAATTCATAACGATGTCTATGTCGCTCACTGATACGCTGCTTCCCATAAATGGCAGACGCTTTGGTACCTTTTTTTAGCTCACAGGGATAGGCCCCAAGACGCATAGTTCCTCCCATGTTTTTTATATTTTTTTGATCTTCCATTAAGTTAATAACCGGATGTTTGGTTTTTTTATCCATCTCATAACTATTGGCATCTTTCAATCCTAATACATTTCTTGCAAACTCGATCACCGCTACCTGCATGCCCAAGCAAATACCAAAAAACGGAATATTATTTTCCCGCACATATTTGATAGCAGCAATTTTGCCTTCCAAGCCACGCTCTCCAAAGCCGGGAGCCACCAATACGCCATCTAAGCCCTTTAATTTCTCTTCAACATTGTCGTTATTAACACTCTCTGCAGCTATGCTTCTTACCGTTACCTTACATTCGTTCTGAGCGCCTGCGTGGATAAAGGATTCATTGATTGATTTGTATGCATCCGGAAGCTCCACATATTTACCCACCAAACCTATTTTAACCTCTGCGGTTGGGTTTTTCACTCTTCCCAGAAAGGCCTTCCAGTTCTCTAAATCAGGTTCATTTTTATTGGAAAGCTTAAGTTTCGCCAGTACGGTTTTATCAAGCTGCTCTTTCAACATTAAAAGCGGAACATCATAAATCGATGAGGCGTCAGCCGATTCAATAACAGCATTAATGTTTACATTGCAGAACAAGGCAATTTTTTTCCGGATATCATGACCTATACGATGCTCGGTTCTACACACCAAAATATCAGGCTGTATACCATACTCCAATAGCATCTTAACCGAGTGTTGGGTTGGTTTTGTTTTGAGTTCGCCCGCAGCAGCAAGATAAGGCACAAGAGTCAAATGGATTACCAGCGAGTCATTGTTGCCTAGTTCCCAACGCAATTGCCTTACCGCTTCTATAAATGGCAACGATTCAATATCTCCTACGGTGCCTCCTAATTCGGTGATAACAATATCGTATTCTCCTGTCTCGCCCAGCAGACGCATCCGACGTTTAATTTCATCGGTGATATGAGGTACCACTTGAACCGTTTTACCAAGATAGTCGCCCGCACGCTCCCGTTCAATCACATGCTGGTAAATACGACCGGTTGTCACATTGTTAGCTTGTGATGTCGGTGTATTCAAAAATCGCTCATAGTGCCCTAGGTCAAGGTCGGTCTCCGCACCGTCTTCAGTCACATAACACTCGCCGTGTTCATAGGGATTCAAGGTACCTGGATCAATATTAATGTATGGATCAAATTTTTGAATAGTAACCCGGTATCCTCTCGCTTGAAGTAGTTTTGCTAATGAAGCTGAAATAATACCTTTACCTAAAGATGAAGTAACACCGCCCGTAACAAAGATGTATTTGGTCATGATATAAAAAATGGAAATTATTGCTGTTTATTTATGTAATGCAATTACAGCATGTTCTTGTACGGGGTACAAAAGTAGAATTTTTTTTGGTCTTTTTTGTCATATATTGATTAATTCTTAGCAAATATCGTAAGTAGTTGAGTTGTTGAATGGTTAAGTAAGGGAGTCGTTAATTAGCCGATGGGATGAATAGCCGATGTGATAATTAGCCAATGGGATGATTAGCCGATGGGACGATGGGCTTGTATACGTTTAAGCTTACTGCTTATAACTTGAGGCTTAATATAAAGCTGGTTGCCGATAGCTAAAAAGTGGCAGTTGCGGTGGCACAAGCTTAAAGCTTATAGCTTATAACCTATGGCCTAATACCTAAAGCCAATAGCTTATCAAAATAATTTACTATTTTTACGGTCATAATCAAAACGATACATTTTGGATTTTAGTGAATTTAATTTTGATGACAGGCTTTTAGAGGGGCTCATGAGTATGGGTTTCAAGATACCCACCCCCATCCAACAGCAAGCAATACCTGTCATCGCGGAGAAACATGATCTTATAGCCTGCGCACAAACCGGCACCGGAAAAACGGCGTCTTATTTATTACCTTTAATGGATGCCATTTGCAAAAATGACGATCGGCCATCAATAAGTGCGCTCATTTTAGCGCCGACGCGTGAGTTGGCTTTACAAATTGATCAGCAGATTCAAGGCCTGGCTTATTTTACGGGAATAACATCAATTGCCGTATACGGTGGAGGAGATGGTGTTGGTTATGAACAGCAACGGCGCTCATTAAAAGAAGGGGTAGATATCGTTATTGCTACCCCCGGGCGACTTATAGCTCATATGTCATCGAGCACTGTTCGGTTGGAAAAAATAGACTTCTTGATTTTGGACGAAGCGGATCGTATGCTGGACATGGGTTTCAAGGACGACATATTAAGGATTGTGAGGCAACTGCCGGAACAAAGACAAACGTTGCTATTTTCAGCAACCATGCCACAGAAGATACGCTTATTCGCAAAGGCCTTACTGAAAAATCCGCAACAAGTTAATATAGCCATTTCTCAACCTGCCGAAAAAATAAAACAACAATATTACAGAACCTTCGATGAACAGAAAGTAACGCTTCTAAAGCATATTTTATCTACCGATAGTTTTTATAGTATTATTATTTTCTGTAGCACGAAAGAAAATGTAAAGCTTCTAGAAAAAGAGTTATTTAAAAATGACCTGAAGGTCCGGTCTTTTCACTCAGACTTGCAGCAAGACGAACGCGAACAAATTTTACTTGATTTTAAAAACCGAAAATTAAATATATTGGTGGGCACCGATGTGCTTTCACGAGGAATTGATATCGAGGGAATCGATTTGGTCGTTAATTACGATGTGCCGGGTGATCCGGAAGACTATATTCATCGCATAGGTCGAACGGCCAGAGCAGAGCGAACAGGAACGGCTATTACTTTTGTTAATAACAGAGACTTCAGAAAGTTATTGTCTATTGAAAAAATGATGGACAGGACAATCGAAGAAGTTCAGCTTCCTGAATTTATCGGAGAAGGACCACAGATTATTCCTATCCAGAACAAAAAAAGGAAAAAGAAACGATCAAATTTCAAAAAGAGAAACGATAAATTTCGAAATAAGCGTACAGCAGTCGGAGGCGATAATGAAGATTCTAAAGCATCTTAAAATCTTGGCCTTATACGGTTTATGTTTAAAAGGTTATTAAAAAAAATACATTTAGGAATTTATATTTTTTGGGTTGTCTTTTTTTTTGTGCTGTTTTATCCGGTTTTATGGGCAGCGGCAAAAAATCAGCAAAAAAATTTCTCCTTGATAGGCCGTATTCGTAAACAAATCGCCTGGCTAAGTACGTTTCTAAGCGGATTCTATTTTAGGATCAAAATATCCGAAAATATGGATTGGAGCCGCCCATATATTATTTGTTCAAATCATACTTCCATTCTGGATATTTCGGCGTTAGCAATCCTCTGCAAGCAGGATATTCTATTTATGGGAAAGGCAGAACTGCTAGAGAACCCGATCACTCGTATGTTTTTCAAGACGATTGATATTCCGGTTGATAGAAATAGTAAGATATCTTCCTACAGAGCTTTTAAAGCAGCTCAACAAAAATTAGCAGAAGGTAAAAGCATTATCATTTTTCCCGAAGGGAAAATAGACGACACCTATCCCCCCGTCTTACAGCCATTTAAAAACGGGCCTTTTAGGTTGGCCATCGAAAATCAAGTTGCTGTACTTCCAATAGTTATTCATAATCTATGGAAACTTCTATGGGATGAAGGAGCTACGGGTAGCCGGCCCGGTCGTTGTTTGATAGAAGTACTGAAACCAATAGAAACGCAGGATTTTGGCGTTGATGATACTGACGCACTTAGAGATCATACACACGCCTTATTTAAGGCCCACTTAAATTCCGATATTTAGTGTAACAAAAGAATGCTTTCGAAGTCTCATCTATATATCATTAACAATTTATGTCATCACCGCTCATAGATATCAAAGAAATAGGAAGAAAATATGTCATTGGAGCCGAGACCATTCACGCACTAAAATCCGTAACCCTTCAAATTAATAAGGGCGAATTTGTTGCGCTCATGGGCCCTTCAGGCTCAGGCAAATCTACTTTGATGAATATCTTAGGCTGCTTGGACACGCCCACAAGGGGCGAATATGTCTTAAATGGTATAAAAGTAAGTGATATGACAGACGATGAACTGGCAGAAGTACGCAATAAAGAAATTGGATTTGTTTTTCAGACGTTCAATCTGCTGCCCCGTTCTACCTCATTGGACAATGTTGCACTTCCTTTAATATACGCTGGCCTAAGTAAAACAGAAAGAATTGAAAAAGCTCAGAAAGCGTTAGAAAGTGTAAATTTGGGAAACCGTGTGGATCATAAACCTAACGAATTGTCGGGCGGACAAAGGCAACGTGTAGCGATTGCCCGTGCTTTGATAAATGATCCTTCCATTATTCTCGCAGACGAACCGACTGGAAATCTCGACACAAAGACTTCCGTTGAAATTATGGGCTTATTGGAAGAAATTCACTCTAAAGGTAATACCATTGTCTTGGTAACCCACGAGGAAGATATCGCGCAACACGCCCATCGTATTGTCCGTATGAGAGATGGTCTGATAGAAGATGATTATCCAAATCCCGAAATTAAGAACGTATCTCCTCGCTTAGCAGCACTAAAGGAAAAGGGCTCTGATTTCGAAGGAATCTAACCGATTGCATTGCTTATTTTAATACGCCCGTCTCCTCTAAGTAAGTCTACTTGGAGTTTTCAGGCACGCGCAATGTATGATCATCAAAACAATGAACTTAACCAACGTAAAGTGAAAATATACACAAAAACCGGAGATACTGGATTGACCTCCCTGATAGGAGGTACCAGGGTACCAAAACATCACTTGAGAGTGGAATGTTATGGTACGATAGACGAACTGAACGCTTACATTGGCCTAATTCGGAGCTATGAAATAAGTAACGACTTGAAAGATGAACTATTAGAAATACAGTACTTGCTTTTTGCAATTGGAGCTTTACTCGCTGCGGATCCTGAAAAATCAAAAATGAAACTATACAATATTGCGAATGATGATGTTAAATTTTTGGAAAGGGCGATTGACCGCATGGACCATGAACTTAAACCATTAAAGAACTTTATACTTCCCGGAGGCAATACCGTCGTCTCACATGTACACGTTGCGCGCTGTATTTGCCGGAGAGCAGAACGTATTGTTGTTCATTTAGCCGCTTCATCTGAAGTATCGGGAAGTATTATTATCTATCTTAATCGTCTAAGCGACTATCTTTTTGTTTTAGCAAGGAAAATTGCCAAAGACAGCAATACGCAAGAAGTAATCTGGAATCCTCGTTAGCACTTTAAATTGATCTGATTCGGATTTAGATTTCCTATTACAGCCAAGGTTACGGGTTAGGGTAGTAGATCGTTATTTATAGTTTAATACACTGGATTCCTTCGTTATTTTAATTGTTTAACTTTATGCAGATCCTTCGGTTCGTCAATAGCTACTGTTTCGACCAGCGTTTCCGCTGTTTTAATACGATAACCATTTTCTATCCAGCGTAACTGCTCCAAGGATTCCGCCTTTTCCAGACTCGAAATCGGAAGTGCCGTTAAAAGCTTTAATATTTCGCAACGGTATCCATAAATACCAATATGCTTATAGAATTTATGATGATCAAGCCATTTTTCTGTCGGAACTCCTCTTAAAAAGGGTAAGGTCGCGCGACTAAAATAGATCGCTTCTCGATCCATATTTAGCAACACTTTAGGGCTGTTATTATTAAACAGCTCCTCATGGTCTCTTATTTCCTTCACAAGTGTCGCAATCTGCGTCTCCTTATCTTCAAAACAGCTCGCCAGCAAATCGATTTGGGCGGGATCTATATAAGGCTCGTCTCCCTGTATATTAATAGCAATATCGAAAGAATTCTCTTTAGCAATCACTTCTGCACAACGATCCGTTCCGCTTTGGTGCGAACTTGCCGTTAAGATTACATTACCGCCGAAGTTTTGCACATGATGAGCGATCCGCTCGTCATCCGTTGCTACCACCACACGTTTGAGGGAAGAAGCCTTAAGCGCCTGTTCATAGACCCGCCGGATCATACTTTTTCCGTTAATATCTATTAATGGCTTGCCTGGAAACCGTGTCGACGCATAACGCGCGGGAATAATACCTATAATGTTCATTTTCTATAGTATCAAGTAGTAAGATAAAAGTAACCAGACTCGATGCACAAACATTCATTGTCTTGCATCTTATGTCTTTATATCTTGCATCTGTTAGAACAATCCATTGAGATTCTTTTCAATTTCCTGGATAACAAAACCAAGATCCTCCGGATTATTCGCAAAATCCAACTTATCCTTATCCAGAATAAGCAGCTTGCCTTCCTTATAACCACTGATCCATTTTTGGTATTTGTCATTCAGCTTAGAAAGGTAATCCAAGCGAATGCCTGCTTCATAGTCACGACCCCTAAGCTGTATATTATCAACTAAGGTGGGGACTGAAGCCTTTAGGTAAATCAATAAATCAGGAGCCTTAATAAAAGAAACGATACTCTCGAATATATTACTATAGTTTTGAAAATCGCGCGTGGTCATTAATCCCATGTCATGCAAGTTCTCGGCAAAAATATAAGCATCTTCATAAATAGTACGGTCTTGAATAATGTTAGCGTTTCTTTTTTGCAGTTCAACAATATGGCGAAAGCGACTATTGAGAAAAAAGATTTGAAGATTAAAAGACCAGCGTTTCATGTCACTATAAAAATCCTCTAGATAAGGGTTGTCTTCGACCTCTTCAAATTGCGGCTCCCAACCCAAGTGTTTAGCTAACAAACCGGTCAAAGTTGTTTTGCCTGCGCCTATATTTCCTACAATCGCTATATGCATTTTTTGTTATTCGTTACAAGTTATTTGTTATTCGTTGCTTTATCTACCAACCTCTTTATGCTCTTGTCTTCTTAAAACTCTTTAAATCCAATGATTTCCCTTACATCCTTGATGGTTCTTTTAGCACTTTCCCTCGCTTTTTCCGCACCCATAGCGACAACTCTTCGAATATACGCTGTATCAGCTTCTATCTCTTCAATTCGTGAGCGCATGGGTTCCGTAGCTATTACCATGTCTTCTGCCAACTGTTTCTTAAAATCTCCGTATCGTATCTGGCATTTGTTATAGAGGTCGTCAAAATGCGCAACTGTATCAGCAGATGAAACAACTTTCATTAAGTCAAATAAATTCTGTATTTCTACGGGCTTTACTTGATTTTCCTCCGTTGGACCGCTATCGGTGACGGCACGCATGACTTTCTTACGAATCGCCTCCGGCTTATCTGATAAATAGATGCAATTAGCATCTCCTTCTGATTTACCCATTTTTCCTTTACCATCCAAACCGGGTATTTTCACCAAATTATGACTATAGCTAAAAGCAAAAGCCTCCGGAAAATAATCATGCTTGTACATTCTGTTAAAACGATTCCCAAAGGTACGCGTCATTTCCAAATGCTGTTCCTGATCCTTTCCAACCGGTACCTTGGTGGCTTTATGCAATAGAATGTCGGCCGCCATCAAGACAGGATAGGTGAGTAATCCCGCATTAACGTTATCCGGATTGGCGCGCACTTTATCCTTGAAAGAGGTAGCTCGTTCCAATTCACCCAAGTACGCGTTCATATTTAAATAGAGATATAATTCAATAACTTCCGGTACGTCCGACTGAACATAAATGGTGGCCTTCTCAGGATCGATACCCGCTGCCAAATATTCTACAACAACCTGTTTCACATTGCCATGTAAGTTATCGGGAGTAGGATGGGTTGTTAATGAGTGTAAATCAGCAATAAAGAAAAAGCAGTTGTATTCTTCCTGCATTTTGATAAAGTTCTTAATTGCGCCATAGTAATTTCCTAAGTGTAATTTTCCGGTGCTCCGGATTCCACTGACAACTGTTTCCATATAGGGGCGAAAATAAAGAATTCTTCCTATATTTTATCTATAAAAGTAAAACCATCCATTGAGATCGGACTTGTCGAAATCGAAGTTTTCATTGCAAATTAACGGGGACTAATACCGTTTAAAGGGAACTCGTTATACAGGAAAATCCATTTAATTTTCTTCGATTTCTTCGTAAAAGGAGAGAAGGTGAATATTTTTACTACTTTTGGCTGTTTTTTGAAGATCCCTTATGACACCGCAAGAGCTTAAAGAATATTTTGACAGCAATCCGCCACCCTTTGAAGTAGAATGGAAACCGTGGGCGAAGGTTATTAATACAAAAAAATTTTTAGAAGCTTGCTATACTGCTATTAGTGTTTACAAGGGCAATTACCAAAACTGTCCTGATTACTGGCACTTGTTGGAATTTTACAATCATATAATCGGCCAAAAAGCCGATAATTAGCACTATCGGCCTTTTGGCCGATTATTACTTCTTTGGAGGGCAATAAAAGATTATATATATTAGCAATAATTACCTTCTTTCGTTTTATTCTGACAAGAAATCATACGGTGAACTACATCCATAAGATGACCAAGGGTAAAGCTCCTTGGTCAATTATTCAAATTTGACAACACTGTTTGCTGTATGCCATCTCCCTATGGTGGAAGAAGAAATAGGAATTACCTTTAAAGAGCGCAATGTATCTACTTAGAAAATTACTAATATACACTCTTTGCATCCTCTGCCATATCCCTGCTTTTAGCCAGGAGGTTATGAATATTAAAAAAATAGCAGACGAGGCACTTGAACAATCGAAGGTGGCCTCTTTAAAGCGGCTTATAGCGGATGCGGATCTGACGCTAAAAGTTCAGGCCTTGTCGGTGACAGATAATCCACCCATGCCAGCCAGCAAAGATATACATGATTATTACAGTTGGTCGCCGTACAGTTGGCCTAATCCGAACGCTAAAGATAGTTTATCGTATATCACCAAAGATGGAGAGACAAACCCCGAAACCGAAAAAGTGTCTGATAAACCATTGCTTCGCAAAATGTCGGTCTCAGTTCATACATTGGCACTTGCTTATCATTTTACAAAAGATAAAAGATATGCACAAAAATCCGCTGAATTGATTAGGACGTGGTTCTTAAATCCTAAAACCAAAATGAATCCCAACTTGAATTTTGGTCAGTGTAAACCAGGTGTAGAAGTGGGCACGCCCACAGGCATTATTGATTCGAGATGGTTCATACTGGTGATTGATGCTCAAGAGATGCTTCAAGGAGCTGATGTGTTCCAAGAAGCAGAAAGAAGGGAACTGAAAGTATGGTTCAATACCTTTTTGAATTGGCTGTTAACCAGTGAAATTGGAAAAGAGGAAAGGAAGAAGAAAAACAATCACGGAACTTGGTATGCTGCCCAAACGGCTTATTATGCTTTATATACCGGCGATAACCAACTAGCGACAAAAATAGTTAGCGATAGCAAAAAGTTTTTTGACACCCAGATCGATTCAATGGGTCGGCAGATATACGAACTGAACCGCACTAAATCCTACGATTACAGTTTGTATAATGTGCATGCGTTGATAACCTTGGCAAAGGTCGGTAGTAAAGTTGGCATTGACTTATGGCATTACAATACGGACAATGGAAATTCTAAAAATATATTAGAATCCATTAAATACCTTGCAGGCTTTGTCGAGCCTGGTTCGATATGGCCGTTTAAACAAATTACCGATAAAGCTATTAGCCTGGATGTTGATGATGGCGGTCATTTTTCCGTCTATTATCCTTATGATCTATACAGCGCGCTATTATCTTATTATCACGTGTATAAAGATGCATCGCTGCTGCATTTATTAAGGAAATTAAGTGAGGGGGTAGCGAAAGAAAATCGGGCAAATCTTTTAGTTTTCAGGAAATAACACATAGACGAAAATCTCCAACTTCAGGCGGTGTGTAGTCTATAATCTTTCTGTCCGCATCCCTGCTAAATGAAAAAAGTCTCAGTTTTCACTGAGACCTTATGTACCCCGGAAGGGATTGTCGGCGTCCCTGTTGGCCCGCACTCGACCCGCCGAGAAAGTGTTCGAACCCGACCGACCCTTCTGTTCGCATCCCTTTTAAATGACAAAAGTCTCAGTTTTCACTGAGACCTTATGTACCCCGGAAGGGATTCGAACCCCTGACCCACGGTTTAGAAAACCGTTGCTCTATCCAACTGAGCTACCGAGGCATGCTCCCTAAAAGCGATGCAAAGCTAATAAAATCTTTTATTTCCTACACATTTTAGACAAATATTTTTTCAAAAATAGGCCTCTAAATATTCCTTTAAGGCTTTTGCATTGTTATGTTCTTTATTATGAGCAGCATAAAGCAAGGTAATCACTTCATGCTTCTTTAACTCGTTAATGATTTCTTTTGATTCACTATTGCCACTGATCTCTCGATAATAATCTCTTTTAAATTCATCCCAACTTTCCGCATCTTGATGATAACGTTTCCTCAAGTCCGTTGAAGGTGCTAAATTTTTCAACCATTCATCAATTTGCGCACGTTCTTTTTTAATACCTCGTGGCCATAGCCGATCAACCAAAATCCGATAACCATCCGATTTATCGGGTTCATCATAAATGCGTTTTATTTTAAAGCTGGGCATATCCTTTATATTTTCGAATCAACTTATTAACAGTTATTCGGTCGCATTGTGTTGAACCTAACCTACACAACCGATTGCATGTAACCGAAAGTGTTCAGCATACACAATTATTTCATATAACTCTTGTATATCTTCCAAAATATGACTTATTTAGTGGACTAATCAATGCAAAACTAATTAAGCAGAGCCAATTAAAACAACAAATGAATAGAAAACTTGCCATTTTATCCATTCTAACATTCACAAGTTTCACTCTTTCCGCCCAAGAAGTAGCAGACTATACGCAAGCCATCAACGGAACCAAACTTAGCTTTCCGATGAAGGCCATTCCGAAAGGAGATTTTAAAATGGGAAGCGAAAATGGAAATCCTGATGAAAAGCCTGTTCACGAAGTATCCTTAGATGCCTTTTGGATAGGTGTTTACGAGGTTACTTGGGATCTTTTCGAACCTTTCCTTTATAAGGATTACGAAGTGACCCAAAGCATAGATGGAAAAGTTCCGGCCAATGTAGATGCCGTTACCCGTCCTACAAAACCTTACTTAGACATGACTTTTGGCATGGGTAAAGAGGGACATCCGGCAATCGCCATGACCCACTATAATGCCATACAATTTTGTAAATGGCTCTATGAACGAACCGGGGTATTCTATCGACTACCTACTGAAGCAGAGTGGGAGTATGCTTGCAGGGCCGGTAGTACAGGAAGCTATACTTTTGGAGATGACGCGAGCAAGCTGAGCGAATATGCATGGTTTACGGACAACAGCAATGGAACGACACATAAGGTAGGAGAGAAGAAGCCAAATGCATGGGGATTATATGATATGCATGGCAATGTATCGGAATGGACCTACGATCAATATGATGAGCAGTTCTATGCGTCGTCACCGGCTAAAAACCCGGTAAATAAACCAACTAAGTTATATCCCCACAGCGTACGTGGCGGCGCCTACGACGACGAAGCGGCTGCATTGCGCTCGGCAGCTCGCTTTGCTTCCGATCCGGCCTGGAAACAATTGGATCCACAGATACCAAAAAGCAATTGGTGGTTTCCGGAAGCACCTTTTGTCGGTTTTCGCTTGGTACGACCCGCTGTCCAGCCTGCTAAAGCCGAAATTGAAGCTTACTACAACCAAGCGCCTATACCAGATAAATAATCAATTAACAGATATAATAACAAACAATAAACCGAAATGAATAAATTAAATCTTCATCAACAGCGCCGGGATTTCTTAAAAACCTCCGCAGTCATTGCCGGCAGCACGATGTTAAGTAGCATTCCCTTCATGGGACATTCTTCCGTAAATGATACCATTAAGATTGCGTTGGTTGGATGTGGAGGACGAGGCACAGGAGCAGCCTCTCAGGCACTTTCAACCAAATTCAACATTCAACTTGTCGCTATGGCCGATGCATTTAGGGATCAACTGGATAACAGTTTCAAAGATCTTTCAGAAAAGTTCAAAGAAAAGGTCAATGTACCGGAAGATCATAAATTCGTCGGTTTTGATGCATATGCTAAGGCCATTGCCTTGGCGGATGTTGTTATCCTTGCTACTTCACCTGGCTTTAGGCCGACTCATTTCGAAGAAGCCATCAGACAGGGAAAACACGTATTTATGGAAAAACCGGTAGCCGTCGACGCACCTGGTGTGAGGAAAGTACTGGCAGCTGCTGAAGAAGCAAAGAAGAAAAAACTAAATGTCGTTGTCGGTCTACAACGCCGCTATCAAAAAAATTATAGAGAGGCAATTAAACGTATACATGCCGGTGAAATAGGCGACATTGTAGGCGGCCAGGTTTACTGGAATAGTGGAGGGGTGTGGGTACGACCGCGCAAGCCGGAACAAACTGAAATGGAATATCAAATGCGTAACTGGTTTTATTTTAACTGGCTCTGCGGCGATCATATAGTAGAACAGCATGTTCACAATATCGATATTGCGAACTGGGTTAAAGGTTCTTATCCTGTATCTATTCAGGGTACAGGAAGCCGGGCTTGGCGTACCGGAAAAGAATACGGTGAAATTTATGATAATCATTCGATTGAACTTACTTATGCTGATGGTTCGGTTATTTACAGTCAATGCCGGCATTTCGAAGGAACGCAGAACCGAGTAGATGAAACTTTCTTTGGTACGAAAGGAAAGGCCTATTTATCAGCGGGAAACACAGGTAAACTGTGGGATCATCAAGGCAACTTATTGTTTAATCACCCAACAAAAGGCCAGGCAAATCCCTATCAAACAGAACACGATGAGTTGTTCGAAACGATCAGTAAAGGGGAGTATAAGCATTGGGATGCGGAATATGGCGCTAAAAGCACCCTTACCGGCATTATTGGGCGTTATGCTACTTATTCCGGTCAAGTAATAAAATGGGACGATGCATTAAACGCCAACAATTCCCTCATGCCCGAAACGCTAGCTTGGGATGCTAAGCCAAAAATATTACCAGATGAAAATGGCCTTTATCCTGTAGCTCAACCGGGGTTATTTCACTGGGAAAAAGCATAACATAGGCATCTTATGAGCAAAACAAGCACGACTAATACTTGGCAAAAGCTTTCTTTTTCCCTGTTTATGCTATGCTTGTTTTGCTCTTTCTCCGAACCTTCCCTCGAAGAAGATAAACATCGGATAACGGGCTATGCTCAAGGTACTAGCTATCAAATCACGTACTACAGTCCTTTACCTAGTATTCGAAAAGAAAGTATTGATAGCCTACTGGCAGGCATTGATAGCTCCATGTCGATCTACAAACCTTACTCGCTGATTAGCCAATTTAACAACAGTGAAAAAGGGATATCCATTGACGCTGATTTTCGCAAGGTTATCGAAAAATCACTACAAATAGCTCAGGAAACCGAGGGTTTATTTGACGTTACCGTAGGCCCGCTAGTAGAAGCCTGGGGTTTTGGCCATGAGGCAATAACGCATTACCCCGATAGCTTGGAAATTGCCGCTATTAAAAAGTGCATTGGTTATACTAAATTAAAATTGAAAGGAAATTTCCTCCATAAGGCAAGGCCCTGTGTTAAGATAGATGTGAATGGCATTGCCCAAGGATATAGTGTCGACAAAGTGGCAAATTATCTGGTAGAAAAAGGAATAAAATCATTTATTGTCGAAATAGGGGGAGAACTGCGTATTCATGGCAAAAAGAAAGATGGTAGTGCTATGAAAATTGGCATCGAAGGTCCTGCCGAAAATAACGATGAACCGATTATTCGACATGTCGTAGCACTAAGTCAAGGCGCCATCACCACCTCGGGGAACTATCGAAAGTTCAAACAAAACGGATCCAAAAAAATTTCGCATCTTATTGATCCGCGTACGGGCTTTCCACTGGATAACGAACTAATAAGTGTTACGCTTTATGCAGAGGATGCAATAACCGCTGATGGCTATGATAATGCGGTAATGGCGATGAGTTTAACAGATGCTCTTAATTTTGTAACAAAACGCCCTTCACTTGAGGCGTATATTATTTATCATGATCAGCAAGGAAATGTGCGGGACACCATGACCAATGGATTTAAGCAATTTTTGGTAGAGGAAGATAAAGGATATAGATAGAAGACATAAGACACAGGATTAACTATAGACATAGGAAAAAGATCTAAGAACAAAACAAGGGAGAAGGACATCATGCTTGATACCTGATACCCGATACTTGATACAAAAAAGATGAAAAGAAGCGAATTTTTACAGAAAGGATTAATGGCTACAGGCGCACTGGTTGCCGGTAGTTCGCTAACAAGCAACGCGTCCACGCAAACGGTTAACAAAGCCGCAAAAACCTTCAATCTAAATTATGGACCACACGATGGTATGTTTAAGAATCTGGCAGGCAATAATTTTTTAGATCAGATTCAGTTTATGTACGATCAAGGCTTTCGGGGTATTGAAGACAATGGTATGTCGGGTAGATCGCCGCAGGAACAGGAAAAAATAGGTAATTTATTAGCAAAGTTGGGCATGGCAATGGGAGTATTCGTCTTAAATAAGGGCGGAAACGGTGCAAACACCTTGGCTGCAGGAAAAAAAGACCACATCGACATCTTCTTAAAGGGTTGTCATGAAGCGGTGGAGATATCAAAAAGATGCGGCGGCAAGTTTACTACTGTTGTGCCGGGCGATTTTGCAAGAAATCTATCACTGGATATGCAAACAGCACACGTTATCGACGCGCTACGGAAGGGCGCAGAAATACTTGAACCGCATGGCATCGTCATGGTGCTGGAACCCTTGAGCGATACACCCGACTTATTTTTGCGTACTTCCAACCAAACCTATCTTATTTGTCGTGCGGTAAATAGCCCATCTTGTAAAATACTGTATGATATATATCACATGCAACGGAATGAAGGCGATTTAATAGCGAACATGGAACGCACCTGGAGCGAAATTGCTTATATACAAACGGGAGATAACCCCGGCAGAAAAGAGCCAACCACGGGCGAAATCAACTATAAAAACATATTCAAATACCTTTACGAGAAGGGTTATAAAGGTGTTGTCGGAATGGAACATGGTGTCTCCGGCAGCGGCAAGGACGGCGAACAACGGTTAATTGAAGCCTATCGCGAAGTTGACGCGTTTATGTAAATAAAATGGGGCACTGAATCAGTGCCCCATAGATTGGTTATAAATGTAAAATACCGATTATTACTTTGTACTATCTTTTTTCAAGCTTTCTTTGATATTATTATAACCTTCCTTCGTCTTGTCGGCTACTTTGTTTGCTGCATTCTTAATATCCGTTCCGGCAGCTTTAGCAGCGTCACCTACATCTTCCTTCGCAGCGTTCAGGTCGTTTTTAATATTTTCTCCGGTCGTCTTAGCATCCGCCTTTGCCTCATCTGCAGCAGCATTAATATCGCTTTTTGCTTCTTCTCCAGCTTCTTTCATACTGTCAATGCCCTGATCTATGTGCTCGCCAAGTGTAGTTGTATCGGCAACAATCGTATCCGAAGTACCTTCACCACTATTGGAGGAATTATTGCAGGCCGCGAATGTAAATGCCAACGCCAAGACAGCTAATAAACTTAATTTTTTCATTTGAATAAATTGTTTTTGTTTACATTTTCAGACATAACAATAAAAATGCCAGATTGTTTGTAGAACCCGTTACTACTAATATTAGTTGTCAAATAGTCGAGTTGTTATGGTTGGTTGTCAAATAGTCGAGTTGTTAAATGGTCCTATTTTTTCTACAGTTTTTTTCGTAACGACGATCAACCGATCACTAATAACCAACAACTAATAACTAATAGCTAATACGAACAACTAATAACGATAAACCTCTTTCTTAGCTGCTGCAAGTGTATTTTTCAACAATCCAATAATCGTCATTAAGCCAACACCTCCGGGTACGGGTGTGATATAAGAAGCCTTAGACGATACCCGCTCAAAATCGACATCTCCAAACAGTTTATAGCCGGATTTTGTCAACGTGCTTATTTCCCGATTGATTCCCACATCAATGATGATAGCACCTTCTTTCACCATATCTGCTGTAACAAAATTCTTTTTACCGATAGCGGCGACAATTAAGTCAGCACGTAAAATTTCTTCTTTTAAATTCTTAGTACGGCTATGTGTCAATGTCACGGTACAATTGCCGGGCTGTGCGTTACGTGCCAATAGAATGCTCATCGGACTCCCAACAATATTGCTTCTTCCTACAACTACCGCATGCATACCCGCAGTTTGAATGCCGTAATGGTCTAACATAAGCATAATGCCGTAGGGAGTAGCAGGAATGAAACAGGGAAGGTTCCGCTGCATCCTTCCTAAATTAACTGGATGGAAGCCATCCACATCCTTACGGTGATCGATAGCTTCGGTCACCACTTCCGGATCAATATGCTTCGGTAAAGGAAGTTGCACAATAATACCATCAACCGCATCATCTTGGTTGAGCTCTTTTATTTTCTTAATGAGTTCCTCTTGTGTAATATCATCTTCATAGCGAATATTAGTGGATTCGAAACCAACTTGCTGGCAATTTCTCATCTTACTGGCTACGTAAGTTTCACTACCACCGTCATGGCCTACTAAAATCGCCACCAAATGCGGTTTCCGACCGTTTGAAGTCAAAAACTCTGCCGCTTCCCGAGCAATATCCTGTTTAATCTTCTCAGATACAAGTTTACCGTCTAGTAATTGCATTTCTTATTAGTTATAAGTTATCGGTTATTCGTTATTGGTTATAATGCAGTTAATTACACAGCTAATAACTCATAACGAACAACAAATAACCAAAGATTAATCTAATTTCAACACCGCCATAAAGGCCGATTGAGGAATTTCCACATTTCCAACCTGGCGCATTCTTTTCTTACCTTTTTTCTGCTTTTCCAACAGCTTGCGCTTACGTGAAATATCCCCTCCGTAACATTTAGCCGTTACATCTTTTCGCAAGGCACGTACATTCTCCCGCGCGATAACCTTAGCTCCTATAGACGCTTGGATGGCAATCTCAAATTGCTGCCTTGGTAAAAGCTCTTTCAATTTCTCACAAATCTTTTTTCCGAACTCGTAGGCATTGCTTCGGTGAATAAGCGAAGAGAGCGCATCTACCGGTTCTCCGTTTAATCGAATGTCTAATTTAACCAAATCCGATTGCCTATAGCCAATTTGATGGTAGTCAAATGAGGCATACCCTTTCGAAATGGTTTTCAGTTTATCGTAGAAATCAAATACAATCTCACCCATTGGCATTTCAAATACCAATTCTACACGATCGGCAGTTAAATAACTCTGGTTAATAATAACTCCTCTTTTTTGGATACAGAGTGACATAACAGGTCCGACAAACTCCGACTTGGTAATGATATTAGCTTTGATAAAAGGTTCTTCTACAAATTCTAATTTACTGGGATCAGGCAAATCAGAGGGGTTGTTTACCTTTATCTCACCATCTTTGGTCGTATGAGCAATGTAGGAAACGTTTGGAACCGTTGTGATAACAGTCATATCAAACTCCCGTTCCAAACGTTCCTGAATAATTTCCATATGGAGCATTCCCAAGAAACCGCATCGGAAACCGAAACCAAGGGCAGCTGATGATTCGGGTTCAAATACGAGAGAAGCGTCATTCAGCTGCAATCGGTGCATGCTCTCTCTTAACTCTTCGAAATCTTCCGTATCTACCGGATAAATTCCGGCAAAAACCATGGGCTTAACCTCTTCGAATCCTTTGATTGCCTCTTTGCTCGGACGGTTTACATGGGTAATTGTATCACCCACTTTAACTTCACGTGCCTCTTTTATACCGGAGATAATATATCCTACATCTCCCGTACGAATAACGTCTTTCGGCACCTGGTTGAGTTTCAGCGTTCCTATTTCATCGGCCGTATATTCTTTACCTGTTGCGATAAATTTGACCTTATCATTCTTTCTAATTTCCCCATTTTCTACCTTAAAATAAGCCATAATTCCGCGAAAGGAGTTAAAGACGGAGTCAAAAATTAAGGCTTGGAGGGGGCCATCCGGATCACCTACGGGTGCCGGTACGCGCTCAACAATTGCCCGAAGGATGTCTGAAACACCCATCCCTGTCTTTCCCGACGCAGGAATAATATCTTCGCGTTTTCCACCGATCAAATCCACAATCTGATCCTTTACCTCCTCGGGCATTGCTCCCGGTAAATCCATCTTATTCAGAATGGGAATGATTTCCAAATCGTGTTCCAAAGCCAAATACAGGTTGGAGATCGTTTGTGCCTGAATCCCTTGGGAAGCGTCCACAATCAGCAAAGCTCCTTCACAGGCGGCAATCGAACGGGACACTTCGTAAGAAAAATCGACGTGCCCGGGTGTATCAATCAGGTTAAGAACATAGTCCTGTCCATCATAATTATAATTCATTTGGATGGCATGGCTCTTAATCGTAATTCCACGCTCACGTTCCAAATCCATATCGTCCAAGAGCTGCGCCTGCGCCTCTCTCTGTGTGATGGTATTGGTGTACTCCAATAAACGATCTGCCAAGGTGCTCTTCCCGTGATCGATATGTGCAATGATACAAAAATTGCGAATGTGCTTCATGTAGGCAATAATGCGTATTAAACGGCAAAGATAAATTATTAACCAGAATATTTACCATCTCTTTTACTTTTTCTCCGGCAAAACCGTGTCTTACAAAAAAGAACGTTTATTTTAAATAATTTTTCATTTAATATAATGTTCTTTATCCTTGATGATAAAGAACCAAACAATCAAGGCTCTGTAGGCTACCTTGCACCTGATTGCAAAGCATTCATGGCGCGTATTGGAGCCGTTTCACTTCCTCAATCCGCTTGGATATTGCGATATGAACGATGGTGCACATGCTTTGCTGCTCGTTGCTTCGGTATCCTCCAAGGCCGATTTTCCCCACGCACAGGACTATATTTAGGGCTGAAGAAATGATACGTCTGGTTAAACGCATGATTCGTTGGCTTTGGAAAATGTCGCCTAGGAAATTTGCGGTCTGCACCTTGATGCACACTGTTTGTAGCAAATTTCCAAGCGACGAGATTCTGCGTCACTTTTTGCGGAAACCACGAAGTAGCATGAGTACCTTTTAAAACAAACAATAACGAATAAAAGTGACAAAGAAAAGGTTCTTTTAAAACTATCAAAATCACATAAAATTTAAAACCCCTACCTTATTTTCTCCTTTTTACATACATTTATCCATAGGTTTATTCAACAAGTTCAAAAAATGTTTTTATCGGTTGATTTTATAAAAAACTTAGAGGAAGTCATAAGTAAGTTGATCGGCACTAGCTTTCAAATCCTCCATATGTTACCGGTATCCGGAGGTGATATCCATCGAAGCTATCAAATCCAGGGGCACCGGGAATCTTTTTTTATTAAAATCAATGATGCCGATACCCTGCCGAATATATTTGTATTGGAGCGGGAAGGCTTAAAGCTGCTAAAACGTGTGGGCGGAGCCGTAGTACCGGAGCTGCTGATAGCAGGGCAATTCAATAGGGATGCTTTTTTGCTTATGCCATGGATAGAAAAAGGCGATAATAGTAAGAACGCACAAGCGAATCTAGGCCGCATGCTCGCTTTTGTCCATAAAAACAGCCACGATTATTTTGGTTTAGAATACGACAATTACCTAGGTTCATTACCTCAATATAATCGACCGCATATATCCTGGTCAGATTTTTTCATTGAAGAGCGTTTAAAAAAACAACTGGAACGAAGTGAGTCAAAGGGGCTGATAGACAAAATATTACATCATAAATTCGAACAACTCTTCCAGCGACTGCCTTCTCTTTTCCCCACTGAACCGCCCGCTTTATTACACGGAGACCTTTGGAATGGAAATTATATGGTCAATCAAGCAGGGGTACCTTTCCTGATCGATCCGGCAGTTTATTACGGACATCGCGAAATGGACCTTGCATTAACGCAACTTTTTGGTGGATTCGATCAAGTTTTCTATGACGCTTATCAAGAAGTTTTTCCCTTGGAGAAGGATTGGAAGAAACGAATCGATTTATGGAATCTCTATATTCTATTGTTCCATGCCAATGTCTTCGGAGGAAGTTACCTGAAACAGGTAGCGCATATAATCGATAAATATAGCTAGCCAAATAATGTAATGAGAGCAAACAAATAAGCTCCTCAAATGTTTTCAAAAAACTATTGACAACATTAAAACAAAAGGCATGGAAAAATTAGTAAACGAGCTGATTCAGAAAGTAGGTCTTTCCCCCGAATTAGCGCAAAAAGCAACTTCAGTTGTGCTCGATTATGTAAACAACAATTTACCTGATGCATTAAAAGGCAAAGCTGAAGGCCTATTAAATGGCAACTTCGACATGCAATCCTTATTGGGAAATAGTGAAGGGGGAGGGGATAGTATCATCGATAAAGTAAAAGGAATGTTTAATTAATAAAAATGCCTCAGTGGAAACACTGGGGCATTTTTATTTGGCATTCGCTTATAGCTTTTTAAACTTCAATCGGATGGAATTACCAATTACCACTACATCCGAGCAAGCCATGGCTAGTGCTGCTAACATCGGACTTAAAAAACCAAATGCGGCCAAAGGGATTGCAAAAATATTATAAAAAAATGCCCAGAAAAGGTTCTGTTTGATCGTAAGCAACGTATGCTTACCTATCTTAAGTAAAGTCGTGATCGATTGCAAATCGTTGTTCAACAATACTACTTTGGCAGATTGGATGGCGACCTGACTTGCATCGCCTAAAGAGACGCCTACATCGGCTGTTGTAAGCGCCGGACCATCGTTAATACCATCTCCAACCATTGCTACTTTACCTCCTTGCTTTAATGACTCAATCAATTCTAATTTTTCATGGGGTAACTTTTCGGCATAAACTTCTGTAATTCCTATCGACGCCGCAAGTGCGTCGCATTTCTCTTTTCTGTCACCACTTAAAATGACCGGTATTATCTGCTGTCCCTTCAAAGTCTGTACAAGCTCTTTTGCTCCTGCTTTAATTTCATCGTCGATTGCGATTCTGACAACCAGCTCGTCATCCCTCAATAAAAATACATCATAGTTGCCAAGTTCCTTGCTATCTTCTACAAGCTGTTTTGAGCCAATTTGATAGCGGTGCCCTTCACTATCCATCGCTTTTATCCCTAATCCTTTTTCTTCCTTTACCTGCGTAAAAACGATCTTTCTCTTTTCCCGGTTGGCAAATGCATTAACAAGTGACTTGGCGATCGGATGGTTCGAATAGCTTTCTAAACCATGGATCAGCGTCGCGGTCTCTATATCACTCAGCTCGCTTTTTATGTCCCTTATCTTGAACTTGCCGGTGCTTAATGTCCCCGTCTTGTCGAACACCATATATTTTAAATTGGTCATTTCTTCTACCGTATCACCGCCCTTTATAAGCACACCTTGTTTAGCACTTCTTCCCAGGCCAACCATCACTGCGGTTGGTGTGGCTAACCCCATGGCACAAGGACAGGAGATTACCATCACAGCAATGGCATTTAATAGGGCTTGACGGAAACCTATATCAAAGGCAAAATATGCAAGGACAAACGTTAATAATGCGATGCCAATTACCACCGGTACAAAAATCGCCGCCACCTTATCACCTAAGCGTTGTATGGGTGGCTTTGCGGCCTGTGCTCTTTTCATTAAATCAATGATTTGTGCCAACACCGTTTTGTTACCCACTTTCGTCACCAGCATTCGAATGCTACCTCGTTCAAGTATGGTTCCACCAATAACCGCATCATATTTTCCCTTTTCAACCGGAATGCTTTCGCCAGTTAACATCGACTCGTTCACAGATGCGTCTCCCCATACAATATCACCATCGGTCGGTATCTTGTCGCCTTCATTGACTAATAAGGTATCACCAATTTTTAATTGATTTATATCGACGCGTTCGGCTTGACCGTTTACAATACGGACGGCGCTGTCGACCTGGATTTTCATCAGATCTTTGACGGCCGAAGTCGTTTGTGTTACCGATCGCTTTTCAAATACATTTCCTAAAAGTACAAGCGTAATAATGGTAGCTGTTGTTTCGTAGAACATATAATTAGGCCCTAAGCCCAACAAAGTACCTATTATACTGTAGATAAATGCCGACGTAGAGCCAACAAATATCAGGACATCCATATTGGGCACACCTGCCTTGATTGAATTAATAGCACTTTTTCCAAAATAAGCACATCCTAAAACAAATACAGGAAGACATAAACTCAATTGAACATAGGGGTTATGCAGCCAATGAAAAGGTAAAAACATGTGCAGGAAAAGCGGCAAAGTAAACAATAGACTAAAAATAAATTTATGTTCTATTTTTCCTAAAAAACCTTCTTTCACAAAGCCCTGTTCTTCCTGCTGCACCTTGAAACCTAAACCTTCAATATCTTGTATTACATTATTTACGTTCAGTCCCTTATCGGCTGTAAATTTTACTTCCTCATTTGCAAAACTCACGAAAACGTTTTGGTAACCTTTTTTCTCCAACATTTTATGTACGGAGAGCGCACAATTATTACAATGCATGCCGGTTACGTGTAATTCGACTAATTGATTTTCTCCTTGCATCTTTTTGTCTTAATGTTTCTTAATGCCAACTCAAACCTAACGTAGTGAGATTGAGAGATCGGGTATATCCGCCATAAACAAGCAATTAGCATTTACCGATCTCTTCCTATCTGCCGCAGATCGAGAGAACAAACAAGTGATACCTTTGGGTAACTTCTTCTTTGTTGTACAAATGTAAGTTTAGAGCGGTAGCTCCTTCATAACAAAACAAGGTATTAATGGTACTTTTCATGGATTTTAATAACTTTGCACTGTAAAACTAGCTTAAAAATGGTAAAGCAGAACATTCCGATATATAATGTACCGAGTACCGGTGAAGGATATTCGGACGAATTCGATATCAAAAGATTAAGCTATGGTCACGACCGCTATGAAAAAACCACGGCTCCGCATCGGCACGATCATTATACCTTGATCATTCTTTGTCAAGGAACGACGCGTCAATTTATCGATTTCAAAGAATATGAAGCGAAAGATGCTGCGCTATTATTTATGCGCCCCGGGCAGGTTCATTATGAAGTTGACCCGGGTAATGCGGAAATGTACTTGGTTACCTTTAAAGGCGACTTTCTATTTTCTTATTCGGCAGACAATCACTGGGAACAGCAGTTTAGCAGTAATCTGTTATCCTTAAAGAAACATGAACTTGAACGAATTTTGGCTTTTGTTGCATTAATCGAGGAAGAATATACACTCTTTAAACAGAATAGAGCGGTTGTAGCTCAACTTTTACTGGCGCTGTTGGAAAAAACAGAAAGCTATGTCAGTCCGCATACCCATATCACCGGTCGGAAGCGCTATAGTACCTTAATGCGTCAATTTATAGCTTTAGTGGAAAAAGACTTTCTTAGCCATACGAAAGTTGCTGATTATGCATCTAAATTGTTTATCTCGGCAGGCCATTTGAATGATGTAGTTAAAGAAATGACAGGGACAAACGCTAAAACGGTCATTGATGAACGGCGTGTGCTGGAGGCGAAACGCCTTCTGTTTTGGACGCAGCTCCCGATTCGCGAAGTGGGCTGGAAAATCGGCTTTGAAGATCCTGCTTACTTCACTCGATTTTTTAAAAAACATACCGGCAAGCTGCCAGCTAGTTTTCAACGCGATCTGCAAAAAAAGATACATCATTGAAAATATGAATAGTCAACAAGAATATATACAACGTAGCATTCATCTGAAAAAAGACTTGCTCATACTGGTAATCAAAATCCTTGTATTCATTCCGATAACATACACTTTAATAGAGTATGAGTCCTACTATAACGACAAGAGGGTTTTACAACGATTGGTGTATGCTTTGAATGTCTTTCTATCCAGTAATATCATCATTTCAACTGTCCGAATCATCCTCTTGTCTTGGTATAAACGACGCTCTCTTTACTTTCATACCAGTTCGCGCGGTAGCTTCGTATTAGGTATTAACCGCATTGCCTCGGTGCTCAACGCCGTCGTCATTATTTTTAGTCTGATGTTGGCCTTTGGAATCAACCCCAGAGATTTCCTAACCAGTATCACCATCGTTGCAGCGGCTATAGCCCTTATTTTTAAGGATTACATCACGAATATGATCAGTGGTTTAATTATCATGTTTTCTGATCAATTGACATTGGGTGATTATGTTAAGATCGGCGAGTACCAAGGGCAAATTATTGACATCACCCTGGTTAATATTGTTATCAATAATGATGATGATGATATTGTCATGGTTCCTAATAACTTTGTTTTTACGACAAACATTGTCAACCAGTCTTTTCAGAACTCCCGCAAGGTGAGCGTCGAATTTGAATTAGCCATTAACCATACCATGGACCGGGAGGACCTCAAAAAGCGTCTTAATGATCTGCTTAACAAACACAGCAATGAAGTACTCGAAAATAGTATGAAATTAAAGGTATTGGCTGTACAAAAGGATGTTGTCAAGTATAAGGTACAGTTCACCTTAACCAATTTGGGAAAAACGCAATCGCAGTTTATCAAAAACATTGTGCTAAATGAAGTACTAAAAATTGGGAATTAGCCAATGAGCCAATGTGATGATCGGTTTGTACGAGCTTAAGCATACTGCTTATAGGTTAAAGCCTAATGTAAAGCTGAGATCAATAATTAACCAATGTGATAATGCTCTGAAGCTTGTCTGCCGATTCACTCTTTACTCATCACTCATCATTTATCACTCATCATTCATGCTCGCAACCGACAACTACACCTTCCGTAATTTGACGCCTGTTACGAAATGATTGCTTCCCTTTTCCAATATAAGATTAGCGCGAAAGCGCGTCGGCAGTATGTTTTTAATAAGGTTTGGTTTATTGATGAGATCCCAAATGCTATTTGCTCGCGCGATAGCTTCTTCTTCGGAAAGACTGGCGTATCTATGAAAATAGGAATTAGGATTCCGGAAAGCAGTTGTTTGCAATTGTCTGAATCGAGACACATACCATTCGAGTAAGTTTTTTTCGTTAGCATGCACGTAAATGGAGTAATCAAAAAAATCAGACACGAAAACCTGCGGTCCTTTGTGTTTTTCGCTCAAATTTACTTGTAAGACATTGATCCCCTCCACAATGACAATATCGGGATTATAAATCTCCTGCATTTGATCCGGCATCACATCATATTCAAGATGCGAATAAATAGGCACTTGAAGGCTTTCCTTGCCCGCCTTCACATCCGCCAGAAAATTGATTAACTTCTTCGTATCATAACTTTCCGGAAAGCCTTTTCGATTCATTATTCCGCGTTGTTCCAACACACTATTGGGATATAAAAAGCCATCAGTGGTTACTAAAGCGACATTTGGCTTATCGGGCCATAAAGACAAGACCTTTTGTAATACGCGTGCGGTGGTGCTCTTACCCGCCGCCACGCTGCCTGCTATACCAATAATAAAGGGCGAGCGTTTGCGTCCGCTGTTCAAGTAAGCATTTTCAGCGTCGTAAAGCTTATGTGCGTGGTCAATATGGATATTCAGGAGATGACAAAGCGGGAAATAAACTTCCTGAATCTCTTCCATATTTAATGGCTCATTCAGCGCATGTAACCTTCCAATATCCTCATTTGAAAGAGAGAAATTCAGTGATCCGTTCAGTAATTTCCATTCGTCTCGCGTAATGCTCACGTACGGAGAATACTGTTCCTTCATTGCCATATCAGTCATATTCCAAGTTTAAGCTTGCACGCGCAAACGTAATAATTCAAAAGCCAAAAATCAAAATTCGTCCCCGCCAGGGGCTCCAATACAATCCATTTAACTACTTAACTATTCCCCCACTTAACCACGTAACTATTAGGGAACCAAATTACTGTCAACTACGATTGGATTTGATAATATTTTATGTACCGGGCAGAGCTCCGCAATCTGAAGCAGCCGTTGCCGTTGGTCATCATCCAAATTGCCAACCAATTTAATATGATTTTTTATGTAAGTCGTTTGCTGATGACTGCTTGGTACTACCTCCATTTTTACCGTTATGATAACTTCCTGCAAATCCCATTGCTTTCGATCGGCATACATCCTTAATGTAATAGCCGTACAAGAACCTAAACTCGAAAGTAACAATTCCTTCGGTCCTAATCCCTGATCAGTACCTCCCATAGACTCCGGTTCATCCGCTATTACGATATTTCGTCCATTGCTGACTTCTGTTTTATACCGTTCCTTTCCGATGGTAACTGTTACATTTACTTCCGCCATGCTAGTTGTTAGTTATTCGTTGTTAGTTGTTAGTTATTCGTTGTTAGTTGTTAGTGAAAATTTACTTTTTACTTTTTACTTTTTACTTTTTACTTTTTACTATCCAAAAAAGATGTAAGCGATAATAATGGCTGCAATTATCCCTGCGAGTTCGGCTAAGAGAGCAGCAGGTAAAGCATGTCGCGTTCTTTTAATGGCCACTGATCCGAAGTATACTGCTAACACATAAAAAGTTGTTTCCGTACTTCCTTGAATGACACAAGCCACGCGCGACGCAAAATCATCGGCACCTTTGGCATGCATTAAATCAATCATCAATCCACGCGCACCGCTTCCGCTCATCGGTTTCATAAAAGCGACAGGAAGCGCCTCCACAAAGCGCGTATCCAAACCCGCCCAGCTAACAATTGCACTGACGCCCTGAACCAGGTAGTCCATCGCACCGGATGCTCGAAAAACTCCTACAGCTACCAAAATCCCTACTAAATAGGGGATAATTTTTACAGCAACTTCAAAACCCTCTTTAGCCCCCTCAATAAATGATTCAAAAACATTCACTTTGCGGTAGAAGGCTAGGGCAATGAATGAAATAATTACCGTGAAGAGAATGACATTGCTTGCAACCTGCGATATAGCATTGATTTCTTCCTGGCTCAGCGTGGAAAAGTAGTACAAGAGTCCGCCGATCAAGATTGTCAGACCGCCCACATAAGCTATGATAACTTTATTGAACAGGTTAATACGCTGATAAATAGCGGTCACTACCAAACCGACCAAAGTAGAAAAGAAGGTTGCCAGCAGGATGGGAATGAACACATCGGACGGATCTATAGCTCCTGCTTCCTTCCGGTAAGCCATGATGGTAATTGGCAAGAGTGTCAAACTTGACGCATTCAATACTAAAAACATGATTTGCGCATTGCTTGCCGTATCTTTATTTGGGTTCAGTTCCTGTAGTTCTTTCATAGCCTTTAGACCTACCGGTGTCGCCGCATTATCAAGGCCCAACATATTAGCCGAGAAATTCATCAAAACCGAACCCAACGCCGGGTGATTTTTAGGAATCTCCGGAAAAAGTTTATTAAAAAAAGGCCCTACTAAACGAGCAAAAATGTTAATCATGCCGCCCTTTTCGCCAATTTTCATGATGCCTAGCCAAAAAGACATTAAACCGATCAGGCCCAGGGAAATCTCGGCGCCTGTCTTTGCCGTATCGAAAGTTCCATTTACAATCGCCTGAAAAATCTCCTGGTCTCCAAGAAAAATCAGCTTAAAAAGCGCGACAACAAAAGCAATTAAGAAGAAGGCTATCCAAACGTAATTTAAAGCCATTATTAGCTAGTTGTTAGTTATTAGTTGTCAGCTATTAGTTGTCAGCTATTAGTTATTAGTTGCATAAGCCTAAAGCCTATATTTCATCCCTCAAGACCATAAATTTCTGTTCAAAAAACTCCAAGGCTTTTCATGGGAACCATTCTTCTTTTGTTCTTCGATTAAGAAGTCAGCCATTTCATCCAGTATTAAATGATTCTCACTCACCGTACGGTCTCCCAAAGCAATTAAACGTTTCATATTCGATTCCTCTGCAGCATCTAAACTCTCCTGAATGCTGTTGAGATTTTCCGGTTCGATCCGCAGATAATCTTTTTCCTTGTTTGACGACCGGAACAGCTGGTGAAGGAAAAAGTCGCTGCTTTCGGCCACACCGCTCATCATGATGTCAATTAGAGCCGGTACCATGGAAATAGCCCGACTTTTTTTAAAATGCTCTAAGTTATACGATTTTCTCGATCGCCCCGTTCCCAAAGAAAAAATATGAATATCATTGATTTTCGTTTGATTAAATGCCCGAGTTACTTCAACTAAACCACTTAAAGCAGGATTTGTTGCAAAAACACCGCCATCTAATAAAGGGTACCGTGTTCCTGATAACGAGTAAATTTCGGCGACACTAAAATAAGTCGGTGCGGCAGAGGTAGCCCGACAAACATCTTTGAGATAAAAGTCACGCACGTCACCCCGTTCAATAGCTGTCTGCTGCCTAAAAAAATGTGTCTTCCTAAGCTCTATGTTATAAGCAGAGATGATACAAGGTTTGATGAGTTCACTTAACTGCGTCTTTCCAAAATATTTCTGCAGCACACTTTCCAATGTAGCACTATTATAACGCTCACTGGTTAAACCCAAGCTTGAGGTAATGCGCTTGAAAAAACTCATTCTAAAAATATCGTGACCATATTTTAGATACATTTCCAAAGCTTCTTTGGCAGAAAAACGAGGTCGTTTGGGGTCTGATTGATCAGGGCAGAGCAGTAGGCAAACCAAAATACCTCCGGTACTCGTACCGGCAAAAAAATCAAAAAAATCTACGATAGCTGCTGAGGGATTGTTCGTCTTTTGCTTCAGTTTTTCTTCCAAAGCAACCAAGATCATTCCCGGAATGATCCCTCGAATCCCACCACCATCAATAGATAAGATTTTCTTCATAAAGGTTGATATCAGTTAGTCAAGTAGTTGAGTCGTTAAGTAGTTAAGTAGGAATTTATCCTACTCAACTATTTATCTATTTCACTACTCAACCTCCTACAAATGGATTACCTCACCATAAGCATCCGCTGTAGCCTCCATAACAGCTTCACTCATCGTAGGGTGTGGGTGTATGGTTTTAATAATTTCATGTCCGGTAGTTTCCAGTTTGCGGGCGGCCACTACCTCGGCAATCATTTCCGTCACATTGGATCCGATCATATGTGCTCCTAAGAACTCGCCGTACTTCGCATCAAAAATAACCTTTACAAAGCCATCCTTAGCACCCGCGGCACTTGCCTTACCTGAAGCTGAAAAAGGAAACTTGCCCACTTTAATTTCGTATCCGGCTTCCTTAGCGGCTTTTTCTGTATAACCAACAGAGGCAATTTCAGGCGAGCAATAAGTACATCCAGGAATATTATTATAATCAATTGGTTCAACATGTAAACCTTTGATCTTTTCTACGCAGGTAATCCCTTCGGCAGAAGCAACGTGTGCTAAGGCTTGTCCTTTAACAATATCACCAATAGCATATACACCTTCTACATTAGTTTTGTAGAAATCATCTACAACAACCCGGCCTTTATCAGTTTTTACACCGACTTCTTCTAAACCAAGGTTTTCGATGTTCGGAGTAATACCTACGGCAGACAACACAACCTCCGCTTCGATCACTTCTTCACCTTTTGCCGTTTTGATTTTCACCTTGCTAGGCGAAGCGCTGGTATCCACCGCCGTTACTTCAGCACCGGTTAAGATATTGATGCCACTTTTTTTCAAGCTACGTTCCAACTGCTTAGAGATTTCTTCATCCTCAACTGGTACAATACGATCTAAATATTCAACAATCGTTACTTTCGTTCCGATCGCATTGTAAAAATAAGCAAACTCTACACCGATAGCACCAGATCCTACGACCACTAATGAATTAGGCTGTTTATCCAAGTTCATGGCTTGACGATAGCCGATGATTTTTTTTCCATCCTGCTTAAGATTCGGAAGCTCACGCGAACGGGCGCCCGTTGCCAGTATTGTATGTTTGGCCGTGTACTCTTTAGTAGAACCATCACCACCCTTTACCTCAATCTTACCGCCTTTTTTTATCTTAGCGGTACCCATGATTACATCAATTTTATTCTTTTTCATCAAGAATTGGATACCCTTACTCATACCATCGGCCACGCCGCGACTTCTTTTAATAATCTCGCCAAAATCAGCCTCACCGCCCTCTACTTTGATACCGTAGTCAGCCGCGTGATTCAGATACTCAAAAACTTGCGCACTTTTAAGTAAAGCTTTCGTTGGGATACAACCCCAGTTAAGGCAGATACCGCCAAGAGATTCGCGTTCAACAATAGCCGTTTTGAAACCTAATTGTGAAGCTCTGATGGCTGCAACATAGCCTCCCGGGCCACTTCCAATTACAATGATGTCGTAATTCATTCTTATAAAAATTAATTCGTTTCGATAGTACAATTAGCTTATACCCATTGAACAAGCCAAGAACGTGTTTGTCAAACAAGTATTACTTCCGCAAACCTAATAAAAATTCTTAGAATTAGAAGATTTCCGGGCTGTGTCGGCATTTTTTTACCTTAGGGAAATAGTTGAAGTAGTAGAGTAGTTGAGTGGGCAAATAGTTAAGTGGTTGGGTAGGGGATTTACTAGTAACAACAGCAACAGTATATACTTACCGGCAGGCAGTCTAATCAGGCTGATAGCTTATTTCCGACAGCAGACAACAGCTCTTGTTACATTTACCATTACCTAAAGCATGTACCACAGGGGGCATGATTGTGATTTTGAAAAAAGTTATCCACAATCCACATTCGAAAATTCGAAACAATTTTAACCAATAAACAATTAAAAATCAGAAAAGACTTTATAGATTTCTAAACAGTTACAAAAACAATTGGATACCGCAAGATCGATCTGTAAATTATTCACACCCAAGCATCAAGTAACATTAACTTAATATTAAATTAACACAAAACCTGCTAATTATTCCTCGCGAGCTATTTAATTTTGTACCGAAAAACAAATTATTCAATCAATTCAACGCACATGAAGAAGTTTTTACTTTCTTTCAAATCATTAAGACGTAGCCAATACCTTTTCAGTAAGGCTACGCTATTATTAGCATTGTTCTTGCTAATTAATACCAAATTTTCTTTTGCGCAGCAAGCTATCCAAGGGATTGTAACCGACGGAACAAACCCAATAGCCGGGGCAACGATATCAATTACCGGAACGTCACGATCAACTTCTACGGACGTTGATGGAAAGTTCTCGTTAAGTACAACTAGGGAATCGGGTGAGATTGTAATTAGCTATGTAGGTTACGACGTGGAAAAAGTCAACTTTTCATCTGGGACTACTGACATTGGTACTATATCACTAAAACAAAGCGCACAATCTCTTGACGAAGTGATTGTACAGATAGGAAGTGGTTTAATAGATTTGGCAAAGGATAGAAAAACACCAATTGCAGTATCTACTATAAGCACTACAGAAATCCAGCAGAAAGCAGGAAATCAAGAATTCCCAGAACTCCTGAAAAATACTCCTTCAGTTTACGTGGCAGGTCAAGCAGGAGGTTATGGCGATTCTAGAATCATTGTTCGTGGATTTGATCAAACGAATACCGCGTTTCTTTTAAATGGTCAGCCCATAAACGGAATGGAAGACGGTAACATGTATTGGTCTAACTGGTCAGGCCTTGCTGATGTGGCAAATGCATTACAGATACAGCGAGGATTAGGTTCCTCCAAATTAGCCATTTCATCCGTCGGAGGAACAGTTAACATCGTTACAAAGTCTACAGACCTAACCCGAGGTGGTTTTGCTCAAGCACTGATTGGCAATAACAATTACCAAAAGACAACTCTTGCCTATAACACCGGTTTATCAGAAAATGGGTGGGCAGCAAGTATTATGTTGACAAACTGGGCAGGAGACGGTTATAACAAAGGAACGAGAGGAAATGGACAGAATTATTTTTTCTCGCTGGGCTACAAACCTAACGAAAAACATGCCTTTAACTTCTTGATTTTCGGAGCCCCTCAGAAACACGATCAAAATTTCACCAAAAGTATATCGAGTTATCTTCAAAATGGAAAAAGATACAATACAAACTATGGCTTCCTAGGTGGAGATTATCTTAGTGAAAGAACTAATTATTATCATAAACCCGTAGTTAACTTGAACTGGGATTTCAATATCGACGAAAAATCGACTTTATCAACTGTGGCTTATGCATCCTGGGGACGCGGTGGCGGCACAGGTAACTGGGGAAGCAGCAGTGCTAAAAAATATACACCAAGTGGCCATATCGATTTCAATGCTATAAAAACAAATAACGAAGCTATTGAAGGAGGGATCGGTGATTTCAATAATGGCGCCTATGCTATTCGGGCTTCCGTAAATAATCACGCTTGGTATGGTTTGGTTTCTAATTTCAACAGGCAGATAAACGAAAATCTAACTTATAATCTTGGTCTTGATGTAAGAACCTATAAAGGTACTCATTATCGAATGCTAACCAACCTGATGGGTTTGACTGGTTGGCATATCAATGACAATATGCAATACCCTAACGGTTATAACGTAACTGAAACATTCAGTATTAATCCCTGGAAAGCACTAACAAACAGTGTAGACAATAATCAAAAGGTTGATTACGATTATGATGAGCGAATAACTTACGGTGGCTTATTCGGTCAGATCGAGTATTCAAACGAAGACTTTTCAGCTTTCCTACAAGGCGCATTGTCTAATCAGTCTCACGTGAGATGGGATAGATTTCAATACACGAAAGAAAATGAAAAGTCAGAAAAAGTAAACAATATCGGTTACAATATTAAAGGGGGGCTTAGTTATAATATTACGGAAAATCATGTCATATTTGGAAACACAGGGTATTATTCAAGACAACCGTACCACGATAACATTTATTTGAACTTCGGTAATGATGTAAATCCACTGACTAGCAACGAGAAGATATTCGGCGTTGAGTTCGGTTACAAATTCATCAGCACATTCTTTAGTGCAAATTTGAACGCCTACAGAACATCATGGAAAGATAGAGTTACAACTACTTCAGATACAAATGATGATGGGCAGTTGATCTACACAAACAACTCTGGATTAAGCCAATTGCATCAAGGCCTTGAATTGGACTTCGTTGCAAAACCGTTGCCAAAACTTGACCTAAGAGGGTTTGCGTCCATTGGTGACTGGAAATATGATGACAATGCATTACAAAGGACATACGATGAAAGTTTAAATCTTTTATCTGAAGAAGTAACTGATGTAAAGGGTGGAAAAGTTGGCGATGCTGCACAGACAACCTTCGGATTAGGCGTCGCGTATCGTATAACAAGCAGTTTATCAGTTGATGCCGACTATAGGAACTATTCAAATTTATATGCCGATGTGGTTACTAAAGATAACATCAAACTTCCAAATTATGACCTTGTAGATGCAGGCTTAAATTATCGTATAAGCTTTAACAAAACTGCTTTAAACTTACGTCTAAACGTAAATAACATATTTGACAGAGTTTATCTTTCAGAAATGACTTCAGCAAGACCAGTCGAAGAAGGAACCGAGACGTATAAAGGAATCAATACAAGCAATAACGTTTTCTTTGGAAACGGTACTACTTGGAACTTTGGTATGAAATTTAGTTTCTAAATTGAACATACTTTTTCTTCACATAAAGCCGTCTCAGAATCTTGAGACGGCTTTTCGTTTTATAGACAAATATCTAGTTGTTATTGAGCCACGTAAACTAGCTTCGCAAAATCATACGAGAATGACTGGAATTTAGGATTACGATATCAATGATTGTGATTCAAACTGTGAAAAGATAGTATACCCTTAGGCCGATCTCATAAGACGAGTACACAAAATCCAAGAAAGAGATAATCAATCTATTTATAAAGGTCCACTTTTCTAGAATAGATGTTGGTTCTCGTTACCTCATTGATACCGAAAATTATTTTGGGGCAGAATTAAATCCCTTCAACCAAAGTTATCGTAATCCCCCTAAAACAATCGTCCGCGCAATTGTCCTCCACAAATCCACAAGAGGAAATGATACCATTATTCTTTGCTTCAAAGAAGGTTTGAGCATTATTCCGTTTCTTCAACCAATCACTCTTTGCCTTTTCATATATTTGGTCCAAGGTGCAAGTTAGTGCACCGCCCGTATTTGCGTGATTGTTTAAGTTAGCCTGATTCTCGGACCATGTTAGCATTTTCAGCATACTGTCTGCACTGGGTAAATGTTCGGTGTTTCCCTGATACCTCTTTGATAAACTATCAAGCATTAGCTGAGCAGTTTCTAAATTCCAACCGTCTGCTGGCATTCGGATATCATTAAAAACAGTATAACGAAAATCTCGCCCCGTTACTTCTCCATTGTTTACGGTAATAGTTGTTTCCCATGCCGCACCTGCCCATGTAGCTCCACTTACCACATATCTATAAGAATTATTACTCGATTCTTTAAAATCCAACCAAGCTTTATAACTCTGCTCATAGTCATTTTCATAGTCCATATCACTCTTATCACAAGCGATGCAAAAGAGAGACAGAAAAAAAACAAAAAGGTACATTTTTCTTTCCATAATAAGGTGTTTATATCTATTATATCGTAACGTGTTTAGCTAAAAAAGAGCTACAACAACTTTCAGAAATCAGCTCTTAACTTAACAAAGGAATCTGCAAGGAATTCACCTTTAACCTAATAGATGAAGATGTATATATTATAAGAACGTTTATTTTGACTTCTTTCTTTTCATTAAGTTTTCGTTTTTTAAGGCATTCAAGCTTTCCCTAACGGGAAGGTCCGCGAAAGAAAAGAAGCCAAGAGCCGACCGTAGGAAGTCCATGAACACCTTTGAAAATAATGAAGTAGTGAATAAAATCGCCGCTTCCTGCCTACCGCAGGCAGGCAAAATTTACAGGAGCGGTAGTGCCTCCCAGTGCTGACTGTAAATTTTGGAGGAGGCATTTTAGTAGAACGATAGGCTTTTACTTTTAACCGGACGTACTAGCTTTAGCTTTGTATATAGCCAGTGTGTTGGGAAAAACGGCCTTGGAGGATACCGATGCAACGAGCAGCAAAGTATGTGCATTATCGTTCATGTCGCAATATCTAAGCGGATTGAGGAAGTGAAACGGCTCCAATACGCGCCATGAATGCTTTGCAATCAGGTGCAAGGTAGCCTACAGAGCCTTGATTATTCATTTGTGTTTGTTTTAAAAGGTATTCATGAGCTCGAAGCTAGCTTCTCGGTTGTTTGGTTCTTTATCATCAAGGATAAAGAACATTATATTAAATGAAAAAATTAGTTAAAATAAACGTTATCTTTTAAAAGCAATTTCCCTGAAGGCATCTAAAAATGATTGCTATTTTCGGTATTACAATGGGTTATTTCATTAGCAAAACACTGTATTTCAATATCGTAATGCTCAACACTGATAGCAGAATCAATTATTTTGATAACACGATGACGTATTCTGCTACCGAAACGCCGTACTCCGATACCTTGATGCTCAACTTTGGTAGCGGAATCAATCATTTCGATAGCACGATTACGTATTCCGCTACCGAAATGCCGTATTTCGATACCATTATACTCAACTTCGATAGCACAATCAATCATTTCGACAGGTCAATAAAACATTTTGATAACACAATAATCTACGTCGGTAACAGGCTACGCTATATTGATAGTCAAGTTTCTGACTTTTCCCTTGTCGGCGAACGAATTTCTTTATATGACCGTCAGAAACCCGCTTTCTACTCAACAAACACACCTAAGCTGACAGCCGACGACCGATAGCTGATAGCTAATACCTACACCTAACACCTTAGAGCTAAAAATAACCTTCAGCTAACATTTAAGTCAAGTAAAATACCTATAATCGCGTCATGGTAACAAGAGTTTTTTCTTATTTGCTAGGTGTCGCATTAGCTGTTTTTTTGGTGTCACCTACGCATGCCCAAGACACCACGCAAAAATCAGTTCCAAATCGTCAAAATGTAGCCAAGCAACAAGACAAACCCTATGTAATCCTGATCTCTGCCGATGGTTTTCGGTATGATTACGCAGAAAAATTCCAGGCAACTCATTTACAACAACTATCGTCAAGTGGCGTAAGTGCCAAAGCACTGATTCCGTCATTTCCTTCCATTACCTTTCCCAACCACTATACAATCGTAACGGGCATGTACCCATCGCATCATGGCTTGGTTGGAAATAATATCTACGACCCGAAAATGCAAGCAAGATATAGCATGTCAAATGCGAAGGCCGTCAAGAATCCGGCTTGGTATGGCGGTATCCCCATTTGGACACTTGCCGAGCAACAGGGTTTACTGAGTGCTAGCTTTTATTGGCCGGGATCGGAAGCAGCTATTGGTGGAATGTTGCCGTCTTATTATTATGCTTACAATGAAAAGATTCCAATAGCAAAACGCATACAGACTGTTGTGAACTGGCTATCATTACCATCGGAAAAACGTCCGCACCTCATTAATTTTTACTTCCCCGAAGTCGATCATGCAGGACACCTCTATGGCCCCGATGCAACCGAGACGAAAAAAGCGGTGCACTTCATTGATTCTGCCGTTAATGCCCTCAACATCGCCGTACAACAAACGGGACTTCCTGTCAGTTTTATTTTCGTTTCTGATCATGGTATGAAGGCCATCAATCGAGACGAACCCTTGCCATTACCTTTTAAAGTCGATACAACGCAAGTGATCATTGCTTCAAATGGCACACTTGTAAATATACATGTGAAAGACAAAAAGAACCTTCAGTCGATTTACCAATCCATTCAAAAGTCTGATAAGTTTGATGCCTATCTAAGTGATCAAGTACCAAGCAATTATCATTACGGAAAAAAAGAGGACAAATATCACCGAATAGGCGATATCGTATTGGTTGCGAAAGCACCTTATTATTTTTCCAATAAGAAACCACATCCCGGAGCACATGGATTTGACCCCTATGAAACACCGGAAATGCGAGCTACTTTCATCGCTTGGGGACCCGCCTTTAAAGAAGGTTTAACGATCGGTGCCTTTGAGAATATTCATATCTATCCACTATTGGCGAAGATATTAGGTTTGAAATACAAACATCGTATCGATGGAAATGATAAAGTAGCTAAAGAAGTCTTGAAGTGATACAGCCAGCACCGGACGCATTACCATTCCTGTAAATTTTGCCTGCCTGCGGTAGGCAGGAAGCGGTGAACTTTATTTTATTAGTAATATCATCGATCTTTATAGTAGGTACTACTATCATTTTCTGTCAATTTCTCTACTAAAACCTGAAGTAGCTCCTTAATATTAATCAACTCATTTTTAAGTTCCTCTAAAGTGGGTGAATGTCCTTGCCTCACGTTATCATCAGTCACCAAATTCTGCCAGCTTACTTCTTCATCCAGATCGAGGTGCGGCCCCATTAGCTCATCACTGGTCATCGAATAAAGTATACCAACCAATTTAGCTTGTTCTATTGTTAGTTTTTTTTCACCCGACTCCAGCTGCTCATACTCTTCTTTAGTAAGCTTCAACTTGTAAGCCACATAGGCCATACTGTAATCATTGGCGTAACGTAGAAATCTTAGTTTTTCATGTAATTCCATATGTTTAGGTTTTATTTTTAGTTGTGAGCTGCGAGTTGTGAGTTGCGGGCTTTCTTCCTGTCTTATGTCCATGTTAGGCTATAGGCTGTAAGCTGTAGGCTTTATTCTACACTTTAAACTTTCTCGCTACGCAAAAATTCATCGTTCATCATTCCTGCCTACCGGCAGGCAGGCAACACTCATCACTTAAGACCCTACTCAACCATTTAACCAGCTCAAAATATTTGTTTTTTCTCTACAAAAATAGGTAAAATACATCCATTTACAAATACTTTAACTAGCTAAACGTTCTTAAACTAATTTTATGGAAAATAAAGGAGAACATAGAACTTGACAGCACTGGGTTTATATTTGGCAAAGCGATCAATTAACAAAGCGGAAGTTTCCAGAAAGACGGGTTTGAGTACTTATCGGTTGAGCCAGCTTTCCATTAATCCAAAATCGCATGTTCGAATCGAGGAATTATATCTTATCGCCTTGGCCATAGGCGTTAAACCGGGTGAAATGTTTGAAGAGCTGTGTGGGAATCTTAAACTCAAACACCAGTCCTGATCCCATAAAAAGAGGCACTTCGCTCGACCCTCCTTCGGGGTCCATACACTGTATATTCACGGTATCTTCACGTTATATCCGCATTTATCCACCATTTAGTGGACTTTTAGCGGTAAAGTAGCGAATAAGTAGCGACCAAAGACCAAGTGGGTGGGAGAGGAAGGAAGATAAAAGAAACCGTATAGTAGTTAGTAACACTACTATACGGTTCATGCACTAAGATTGATTACTTATTCCACCAAAGCGCTGTTGTAATCACGTCATCGCCTTGACGTGCCAAGGCTTGTTGATAATGTTCACGATTAACGTTTTGCTCTTTATTCGGATAATATAAGCGTTTCGGAATGCCGTTTCCGAAAATAGGCTGGAACGTATAGTTGACGATTCCGTTCTCCGTTTGCCTACTCCAAACAACATCTCCAGGTTTCACTAAAAATATAGGATAACCGGTACGACGGATTTCTGACCAAGCCTCCAAGCCTTGAGTGTACAAAGCCAGGTATTTTTGCGTTAAGACATTTTCTTTGTTCGCCGCCGGCAAGGCATCAGCATATGATTTCGCAGTCGCACCATCAATACCCCATTTAGTTAAAGAAGCTTCTACACCTTTTCGGTAGCTTGCATCATCCCAGTTATTGTATTCGGCAATTAAAAAAGCCACCTCGGCATACTCCTGTAAGACTTCCGCAAAGTCGGGCGCATTCACAATGGCTCCTGGTAAGCTAATGGCAGTAGGCCCATTAATACCTCCTGCTTCCAAAGGTAATCCGTAAGGCTGACCTATGTAAATTTGGCGCTCATTAGGTAAAGCGTAACGCGGTAGACGCGGGTCGGCCGTCTTAAAAGGTCCTAATTCTCCTTTTAATACATTTACCAAAACATGCGAAACCGCAAAATCTTTTCTATTCGCGGTAACGGTCGCTCGATAGAGGGGGGCTTCATTTGGTGCACCACTGGAATATTTAAAAGCGGCATTATCTGCATTGGACGTAAATACACCTTTTGCCAAGGCATCCGAAAAATGTTCTTCTGAAACAGCCGGAAGTTTCACACGGATACGCGTAGACAAGCGTAACCGAAGTGATTGCGCAAATTTAGCCCATTTTTCATTACTGCCTGCGTATATAATATCCGAGCTGCCGAAAGTATTTTGCCCTTTATACTTCAACAGGGTATCGCCTGCCGCCTTTAATTCATTTAGGATATCAACATATATTTTTTCCTGTGACGCGTACACCGGCGTATAATTGTCGGGATTTTGTTGCAGCGCTTCAAATTCAGGGTCTTTATTTCCATAGGATTCATAGGGCACATCGCCAAAAACATCCGTCAGGGAATGGAAGGTGAAAGCTTTCAATATACGTGCAATCGCAATTTGATTCGCATTACTACCAGCTGTTCCGGCACTTGCCACCGATTTTGTCAGCTCATCGGTATTTAACTTGATAATTTGGTTCAAGTTATTCAGTGCCTTATAAGAGTTAGCCCAAAAGACGTCGGAATAAGAACGTGGAATATCATAACGCGACTGATCGGTGTAGATATTCTGACTATAATATTGGGCGAAAAGCATCGTTCCACGTAACGAAAAATTTTCGTTTCTGATATTGTCCATTATTTGTTTCTCCGCCGTCAACAGAATCGTTGGTGTAGGAACATTTCCCGGGCGATTGGGATCTTCGTTGATCTCCGCCAGCTTCTCGTCAGAGCAGGAGATCAAAGCGCCTGAAAACGCTAGGGGAAGGAGAAATAAGATATTTTTATAAAGATTCATTGTCTTCTCAAATTAAAATTTAACGTTCACATTTAAACCGTAGGTGGCAGGTATTGGTAGATTTCCTCCTTCAATCCCCTGTATATTACCTCCGCTATTGGTAAATTCAGGATCAATGTATTTACTTTTAGTATAAATATTCCAAAGGTTACGGCCATAAGCGTTGATACCCAACGTTTTGATTACTCCGTCCGGTTTCAGCTGAAAATTATACCCGAGTGTAATCTCCCGTAACTTCACGAATGTGGCGTCAAAAACACTAAAGGTGGTGGGCCCGTTATATTCATTACGTGCCCAGGTTTGTGCACTAATCCGCGTATCATTTGGCCTTGTATTCGTTACGTTATAACTTCCGTCCGGATTAAACTGTACATCCGCTTTTACACCATCTACTACGATACCCGTTTCTCGGATATTATTGGCAGCAGTACGGTCCAGGATTCCTGCGTACATACCTACTTTATAGGTTTGCGAGAAGAAATGCCCTCCAACACGTGCGTCGATTAAAAATCCAAGTGTAAAGTTTTTATACTTAAAGCTGTTTTGAAAGCCTACTAAATAGTCAGGTAGCACAGTTCCTAAATCTGTCATTTGCGAAGTACGTAAGTAAGTACCGTCCTCCTGCACCACGCGTTGCCCGTCAGGAGCATAAACAAAGTCATAACCTCTGATTTGTCCATAGGATTCTCCTTCTTGTGCTACTAATGACACCAGTGTATTGTTTAGCTCGAGCGTACTGATGCCCTCATATAAACGGGCGATTTTATTACGGTTTAACGACCAGTTGACTGAACTATTCCATTCGAAACGATCATTTTTTATCGGTGCTCCGGTTAGGATTACTTCAAATCCTTTATTGGTTATTAGACCTGCATTTAAGAATTTCTGTTGATATCCAAAAGCATCGGAAGTCGGAACTGCAATTGTCTGGTTTCTACTACGGTTATTGTAATAGGTAACGTCTAAGCCTAATCTATTTTTAAACAATTGAAACTCGAATCCCGTTTCCCAAGTACTAGTCAGTTCGGGTTTCAAATTGGGATTGTTCATGATATCAGGCTGCGTATAAGACGGTTGGCCATTAAATGCAGGTAACGAACTATATAATTGTGCTAAGCTATAGGGTGCTGCACCGTTACCGACTTCCGCCCAGCCCAATCTGAATTTGGCGTAGTCAATCCAAGGAATGTTTCTTATTCCTTCCAATTCACTGAAAACAAAACTGCTTGTGAGCGATGGATAGTAAAAAGAATTATTGTTAGTAGGTAGGGTAGACCACCAATCATTCCGTAAGGTACCGTCTAAATAGAGCATATTTTTCCAACCGGCAGAAAAACTGCCAAAGATCGAATACACTTGTTCTCTAAATAAACCATGTCCATTATTGGCTAAGATACCACTTGAATTCCGCAAGTCATAGTAATTCGGAACTACTAAGGGTCCACCCGTTTGGAGATCACTGACGCGACGATTCGCATCCCGAATGTTACCACCAACCAAACCGGATAGCGAGAAGTCGGTCCATTGTTTATTGGCGGTTGCCAGAAATTCATAGTTGAATTCATGGAAATTATTACTATATTCCTGATACATAGACTGTGAGCGGGAATACACTGCGATACGATCTTGATATTGATATTGATAAATATCTGCGTAAACTTTACCACTCAAATTAAGCCACGAATTGATAGGAGCCGACACCCCGACATTACCATATAACCTGTCGCGGCTCTCTTCCAGGTAACTCTCATAAGCCGACCAATAGGGATTATCAATAAAACGCGTAGCACGATCGCCCGGTGTATCGCGATAGCCGGTTCGATTCCACGGTCTAGGGGTTCCATCGGGTCGTTTATAATCGCTCAGCTTCTTATAGTCGACTTGCACACCTCCCCATTGAAAAGCCTCTAACATAATATTCCGATTGGAAGCACCGGTCCAAGGTCTACCCGTTGAGTTATTTTTAACGTAGTTAAGATTACTGGAAATCGTTACCTTTCCCAGTCCTGTAGACCCTGAAAAACTCAATGTATTACGTCCTAAGCTGGCATTTGGAACAGTTCCGCGGACATTCTTATTGGTATACGATAGCCGATAGCTTGTTTTCCCACTGCTTCCTGCGATCGCCAGATTATTGGTATTGGCAATACCCGTGCGAAAAAAGTAATTGACATCGTGCTCGGGATACAGCCAAGGCTCAGGATTCAAATATTCGGGGTATCCGGGGTCTAAATTATACCAATGCAAAACGGGTGTGCCATCCAAACGAGGGCCCCAGCTTTCGTCGGCAGCATAATCAACAATATTATACGTTGTGCCATTAATCGTAGCCTGCGGAAACTCGGTACTATAACCTTGTCCGTATAGTTTTTGTCTTTTTGGCAAACGTACTATTTGTTCCAATTCAATTCCTGTATTCAGGCTAATCTCAGTCTTTTCCTTATTATTTCCCTTTTTCGTTGTAATCAAAATAACGCCATTGGCTGCACGACTTCCGTAAAGCGCTGCGGAAGGACCTTTCAATACCGAAATATTTTCAATATCATCCGGATTTAAATCTTGTATCATATTCCCTACGTCCTTACCGGCACTTCCCCCAATGGTGGAAGCGGTATTTAAATCGGCATTGTCAATAGGGGTTCCATCAATAACGTAAAGCGGTTGATTATTACCGGTAATGGATTTTATACCACGAAGCAAAACACGCGTTGATCCTCCCATATTGCCGCCGGAGGGTATAATCTGTAAACCTGCCACTTTACCGGAAATGGCGCTCAGTGCATTGGTGGGTCGGGTGTTGAGCACATCGCCGCTCACATCTTGCACGACATATCCCAATGCTTTCTTCTCCCGTTTAATACCTAGGGCAGTAACCACCACCTCAGAAAGCTGGTTATCAGGCACTAAACTCACTTGGATCTTTTGCTCGTCACCAACCACCACTTCTTTTGGTTGATAACCGACGTAAGAGATCACCAAAACGCTGTTGTCAGCTACTTCAAGAGAGAATGTTCCATCACTCTTTGTTTGGGTTCCTTGCGTGGTATTCTTAACCAGCACGGATGCACCTGCAATGGGCTGTGTGTTTTCGTCCAGCACCGTTCCTGTAAGCGTACGTTGCCGGGCAAAATTTAATGTAGGCAACAGTATGAGCAGTATGCCTACGTACCGCAGTAATTGTAAATTCATAAGAAATTGTCAGTTAATTTGATTAATATAGGGTGAGTACCGCCTAATTAGCAGCAGATGACTTGCACATGCATTCGCATGCTGTTTTTTAATAAGGAAGAAATAAACGATGCAATTAATTTCGATTTTTGTAAGTGTTGATCCATATTATTCAAAATAATAAAGTATAGTAATCTAATAGACAAACCTAGACAAAAATGTTTTGATACACAAATTTTTTCTTTTTTTGTGTACTAATTTTTTTAGTATATTTGCTTTTCATGGAATATGCTATTGTTGACATTGAAACTACCGGGGGACATGCGGCCGGTCATGGGATTACCGAAATCGCCATTTGCATCCATGATGGTGCCGGTATATGCCATAGATATGAAACACTGGTCAATCCGCAAGCGCATATTCCACTTCATATTACGGCATTAACAGGCATCAGTAATGAAATGGTTGCAGATGCACCCACCTTCGCAGAAATAGCCGCCACTGTCTACCAACTACTGGAAGGCCGGATATTTGTTGCACACAATGTAAACTTTGATTACTCCTTTATAAAGCATCACCTGGCCTTTTGTGGCTATAGTTGGAATGCCCCAAAATTGTGCACGGTCCGGTTAAGTCGCAAAGTATTACCGGGATTCGCGTCTTATAGTCTTGGCAAACTTTGTCAGCAATTGAATATCTCCATAACCAATCGTCACCGCGCAGGTGGAGACGCTACTGCCACCGGGATTTTGTTCTCCCTATTGCTCGAGAAAGGCCCGGACGCTATACAGGCTATGCTTAAAAAAGCGTCGAAGGAACAGGCCTTGCCACCTAACTTACCCAAGGAAAATTTTGAACGCTTACCTCAAACACCCGGCGTCTATTACTTTAAAAACCAAAAGGGAAAAGTGGTATATGTTGGAAAAGCAAAAAACATCAAAAAACGAGTATCTGCTCATTTTTCAGGCCAAAATCCTAACCCGCAGCGTCAGAATTTCATGCGAAGCATTTATGATATTGACTTTGTTAGCTGCGGAACAGAATTGATAGCTTTTTTGCTCGAGGCAGTCGAAATCAAAAGATTATGGCCTGAAAACAACCGGGCCCTTAAACGCTTTGAACCCAAGTATGGGCTATATAGCTATGAGGATCAAAAAGGCTACATACGTGTGGCTATTGATAAGCATCAACGCTTTCAACAGGCTATTTGCAGTTTTGGAAATGTGATTGAAGCTTACAACCTCGTTAACAGACTGATCCAGGAGCATCGGCTCTGCCCCAAATTGAATGGAATACAAAAGGTGCAAGGTGCTTGTTTGAACCACAGAAATGGTGGCTGTTTGGGAGCCTGCATAGGAGAGGAGAATAAGGATAATTATAACGAGCGCATGTATACCGCTTTAGATAATTTAGCGAAAATGCTACCCTCCTTCATAATTCTTGATAAAGGTCGCACAGAAGACGAACAAAGTTGTATTTGGGTAGAAAAAGGCAAGCTCTTTGGCATCGGATACATTGCTTATGAAAGTGATATCAACCATCCTGAAGAGATAAAAGACACCTTAACCCGCTATCCATCCAACGATTATATGATGCACCTCATCATGAGCTATGCCAATCAACATCCCAAGCTAATCCATCGATTAATGGAAGGGGAAGTAGTTGAGTAGAGAATTAGTTGAGTAGTCGGGTAGGGAAATAGTTGAGTAGGGAAATAGTTGAAATAGTCGGTAGAAATTCAACGGCTTAACCACTCAACAACTTAACCACTCAACAAATCAACTACTCGACGACTTAACTACTCAACAACTTAACGGCTTAACCACTCAACAAATCAACTACTCAACAACTTAACCACTCAACAACTTAACTACTCAACAACTTAACTACCCCCTCAACTTCACCCCAAAATAGGATTATCCTGAATGGGCAGTTTGGCAAATTTCTCCACCTCAATGCTTGGCACGCCAAAGTCTTCCACCACTTTACCTAATAGGAGATAACAACCATGCCCTCTAAAAGGATAAATGGGCGTACGACCTGGAAAATGGGTGGTATCGAAAAAGTTTCCATGGACATCTAAAAATGTACCAAACCACATTTTCTTTTGGTTCTTCATGCGTACCGTTTTTTCACACACATATAAACCGACCATTTTGACCGTTTGGTCGACATGTGTCAGCAAATCCTTTGCCATTACGTCGCCTCGATAGCTGGTTTTAAGCATATCAAACATCGTAAGCGTCAAGGGATAGCCTAGTAAATCAAGCTCTTGGTAGGCATCTTCCAAACGTTCATCCGGAAGTACCGGCATTGTGTATTGCTTATTAACGATGGCAAACAACTCCTTATCCCTTTTTGGTTTGACTGATCCGCCCATGTATAAATGACTATCCCATAGCAACTCTTTTTTCGTGCGCCCGGTAATACGTAACGCGCCAACTTTAATCAGTATAGCAAGTTGCTCTAAACCAATATCGGTTCGCCTAATAAAGTCGGTTAAATCTTGAAAAGGCCCGTTTGTTACCCGTTCGCAGGGAATCAATTTTATGAAATCTTCATTAAGTCCCTGTATACCTATTAAACCCAAATAAACGTCGCGTCCGTTAATGGTCACTTTTTCTTCGCTGTTATTAACACAGGGCAAATGAACGGTTGCACCGGTTTTTTTTAGCTCGTGCACATATAACCAGCGCGCATAGAACCCCCCATAATTATTCAATACCGCAACCATGAACTCCTGAGGAAAGTAGGTCTTAAGGTATAAACTTTGATAGCTCTCTATGGCGAAGCTAGCGGAATGGGCCTTGGAAAAACTGTAGCCGGCAAAGCTGGAAATTTGGCGCCACACTTCTTCAGTGGTTGCTTCGTCTCGACCGATAGTCTTGGCACTGAGAAAAAATTTATCTATTAATTTTTGAAAGGCATCTCGACTCCTATATTTACCACTCATCGCCCGTCTGAGCACATCGGCGTCGGCTAAATCCAATCCGGCGTAATGATAGCATACCTTAATAACGTCTTCCTGGTACACCATCACGCCATAGGTTTCTTTTAGCTGTTCTTTCATAACAGGGTGTAAATAGATTACTTCATCCGGATGATGAAAATAATAAATATAGTTTCGCATCATACCGGACGAGGCCACGCCGGGCCTGATGATCGAGCTGGCAGCGACTAAAGTCAGGTAATCCCGACATTGGAGCTTTTGTAAAAGCTGGCGCATCGCTGGTGATTCAATATAAAAACAGCCAATACTATCGCTCGCGCCTAAACGCCGATTGATCTGCTCATCGATCAGAAAAGACTTGACAGCGTGAATATCAACGGATTTCCCCTTGTTTTGTCGGATCAGTTCAACAGCTTCCTTGATATGGCCAATGCCGCGTTGACTCAAGATATCGAATTTATCTAAACCGATGGCTTCGGCTGCATACATGTCCCATTGTACTGTCGGCATGGCCTTAGGCGGCAAGTCCAAAGCCGTATAAAAGGTGATCGGCTCTTCACTTACCAATACCCCTCCGGCATGGATGGATCGTTGATTTGGCATCCCATCCATTAGCTCGTAAACCGCCATGATTTTCCGGAAGGTCGGGTTGTCTTGATTGACTGCATCTTGTGTAGGATCGGTAAAGCTATCGATTTCGCTCTTTGGCAACCCAAGTACTTTACCAATTTCCCGTATGACGGAGCGTCCTTTGAAGGTGCTGATGGTGCCCAGCAGCCCGGTATAAGCAATACCGTAACGCTTTAACAGATATGCTTGTATTTCTTCCCGTTGATGCCAGCTATAATCGATATCGAAATCGGGCGGACTGCTTCGTTTTGAATTTAAGAAGCGCTCAAAATATAGATCCAGGGCAATGGGATCAACATCGGTGATACCTAAACAATAAGCCACCGTGCTATTTGCCCCGGATCCGCGTCCTACGTGATAAAAACCACGACTTCTGGAATAATTGATAACGTCCCAGGTGATGAGAAAGTAGGCACAGAAATCCATCTGTTTAACCACTGCAAGCTCGGCTTCAATTTTTTGCTTTGCCTGCATATTTCCGGAGCCATAACGATCATGCATACCTGCTAAGGTCAGTTTCTCCAGCAAAATAGCATCATTGGCTTTGCTATCGGTAAATGTTTGTTTGTTTAATCGACCAAAGTGGTAGTCATCGGTAGAGCAGTTTGCTAAAAGTTGATGGGCATTGTCCAAAAGATATTCATAACCGCTGTATAATCGCTGTAACTCTTCTAAGGGGCGTAAAGACTCCGTCTCTTGACAAATGGCGATTTCGTTCACCTTAGTCAATAATGTATTCTGATCAATCGCTCTTAAATACTGATGGAGCCGGTAATGTTTTTTATCCTGAAATGTAACCGAATAAAGCGCCACTAGTTTCCGTTGAATAAGGGCCATATCCAATCGGAAAAGCTGGTTAATATCTTGCGGTCGTACACCCACATATTCGTGTTCCGCCAGCATAAAGGACACTGCCTTGAAGGGATAAATCACATAGGCCTGTTCGAATACAGGCGCTCGCTCCGGCAATACCAAATCGCAGAGCTGGTGATAGGTTAAAAAATCGTTCAGCTCTTTCATACCCTTCCTGTTCCGGGCGATGCCTATGTACAGTAACCGATCCTCCTTTCTGAATTCTATTCCCACCAAGGCACGTATTCCTGCAACTCGTGCCTTCAGGATAAAGTCCATACTCGCTGAAGAGTTATTGATATCGGTTAAGACTATCTCAGAAATGCCGAGCTTACGCGCCTCTTCAATAAGTACATCTAAATCAATTGTACCGTAACGCAAACTGTAAGAGCTATGAACATTCAAATACATACTACCAATCCAACTGTAAAGAAGAAGCTAAGCCGATAGCCTCTTCACCGTACCGATTGCGTACCTTGTCCATCACCTGATACAAACTATAATGCTTTTCGGAGGCTGAATAAAGCTGAATCTGCTCGTGCCCACCTACCAAATGGGATAATTTGACGCCGATCAATCGAAGTAACATACGGCGATTGTATACGGCTTCAAAAAGTTCTTTGGCTTTCGATATCAATATATGATCCAACGAGGTATACGCAATTTTTGCCTGCTTTGTAACCGTTTCGAAATTGGCATAACGGATGGTAACGGTAATACAAGCAGTTAACTTATGTTTTTGTCGAAGCTCGTAGGCAATGCTGGTCACCATCGCTACTAAAAGTTCCTTAATCACTTCGATGTTCATACTATCGGCTGCAAAAGTACGCTGTGTTCCGATTGACTGTTGCTCTCGATAAGGTACTACCGGTGTGGGGTCGACGCCATTTGCCCGGTGCCAAAGGGTCAGGCCAGCTTGTCCCATCGCTTTAAACATCATCTCGGGTGGAATCTCAATAAGCTTGCGAATATAACGAACTCCCATTTCACTCAACTTGATGTAGGTAGCGGATCCTAATCCCGGGATTTTTTTTATAGATAGGGGATCCATAAAAGAGCGTATATCCCGAGATTGCACTTCTTGTTCTCCATTCGGTTTGCATTCATTCGTCGCCATCTTCGATACCGTTTTGTTAATGGATAAGCCGAAAGATATCGGTAAACCCGTTTCTTTTATAATCAACTGTCGCAATTCGTGCGCGTATTTCATGCAACCAAAGAAGCGATCCATGCCCGTTAAATCAATGTAATGTTCATCAATGCTCGCCTTTTCGAACAAGGGGACTTTCTCCGCCAAAATTGCCGTAATCTCCTGTGATGCTTTGGTGTAATCGTCCATATTACCCTTTATGAAGATAGCATGTGGACAAAGCTGTTTTGCCATACGGGAGGGCATGGCTGCGTGTACCCCAAATTTACGGGCTTCATAGCTGCAAGAAGTAACCACTCCTCTATCAGAGGTACCACCAATAATAACAGGCTTTCCCGTCAAGCTGCTGTTTTTACGCATCTCAACAGATACAAAAAAGGCGTCCTGATCCATGTGGATGATATGCTTATTTTGCTCCATCTCGTTCATTTTACATCACAAATATATACTAATATTTTTAGTATTTTAAATTCGACCGGAATCAAAAAACTAACATATTCACTATAAAATCATCTTTTTGATGAAAAAACGACGATAATTTCAATGATTGCTTTGCTTTTGACAAAATTTCCTTACATTTCAGCTGCAATCATTTAAAACTATATTAACGCAATTTTTTATATGGATCTATCAAAAGAGCAGTTTATTGAAGATATCAAAAAGCGAAATGCAGGGGAAGCTGAATTTTTACAGGCAGTTGAGGAAGTTGCTGAAACCATTATTCCCTTTTTGCAAAAACATCCAGAATATCGAAACGCTAAGATATTGGAGCGCATAGCCGAACCGGAACGCGTCATTATCTTTCGGGTTCCTTGGTTAAACGATCGGGGCGAGGTGGAAATAAATCGTGGTTTTCGTGTACAAATGAATAGTGCCATCGGCCCCTATAAGGGTGGTTTGCGCTTTCATGGTTCAGTTAACTTAAGTGTTTTGAAATTTCTTGCTTTTGAACAGGTCTTTAAAAATAGTCTCACGGGTTTGCCAATGGGAGGCGGAAAAGGGGGATCGGATTTCGATCCAAAAGGAAAATCAGATAATGAAGTAATGAAATTTTGTCAGAGTTTCATGACAGAACTTTATCGGCATGTCGGAGCCGATATTGACATTCCTGCGGGCGACATCGGTGTCGGTTCAAGAGAGATCGGTTATCTTTTTGGTCAATATAAACGCATTAAGGGTGAGTTTACCGGTGTACTTACGGGTAAAGGCTTTGAATGGGGCGGAAGTCAAATTCGACCGGAAGCTACCGGTTATGGCTTGGTTTACTTTGTAGAGGAGATTCTGAAACAACAGAAACAGGAGATCAAGGGCAAAACCGTCGTCATTTCCGGCTCGGGCAATGTGGCGCAATTCGCCGCTGAAAAGTGTATTGAGGAAGGGGCAAAGGTACTAACCTTATCGGACTCGGATGGTTTCATTTACAATAAAAAAGGTATTGACTTGGAAGGTTTAGCCTATATTAAGGACCTAAAGAACAAGGAGCGGGGAAGAATTAGTGAATACGCTGAAAAATTCGGGTGCGAATACTATCCGAATGAGAAGCCCTGGCGTATAAAGTGTGACATCGCTTTACCTAATGCAACGCAAAATGAATTGGATGAGCAGGATGCAAAACAATTGGCAAAAAATGGCTGTATTTGCGTAGCCGAGGGGGCGAATATGCCTTGTACGCCAGCTGCCATCGCCGTTTTTAATAAAGAACATATTTATTTTGCCCCTGGCAAGGCGGCTAACGCCGGAGGTGTGGCCGTATCGGGACTGGAAATGTCTCAGAATTCCTTACGTTATGCCTGGACTCGTAAAGAAGTAGATCAACGTCTAAAGCAAATTATGCATGATATACACAGTATATGCGTCAAATACGGTAAAGAAAAGGATGGTTATGTCAATTATGAAAAGGGAGCGAATATTGGTGGTTTTGTAAAAATTGCAGATGCGATGTTAGCCCAGGGGTTAGTTTGATGGATACTGACAAAATGACCTGAAATAAGAGGCGCCGATCCAAAATTACAAATCTCGGCGCCCTATAAAACCTTAGTATTCATCTTCATTGAAAAGGAAATCGTCTTTAGTAGGATAATCAGGCCATACTTCTTCGATACTCTCGTATGCCTCACCATCATCTTCCATTTCATTCAGATTCTCCAATACGCCTTCTGGTGCACCGGAACGAATAGCATAATCAATTAATTCATCCTTTGTTGCCGGCCATGGTGCATCTTCTAGATGCGAAGCCAATTCTAATGTCCAATACATAATTCTTCCTTAATACTTTTATACAAAAATTTTTGTCATAAAATCAAAACGCATTAAACAAAAACTGAACCAAATGGAAATATAATTGCGTTTTTTTGATATACTCCAAAAATATTGGCCCGAATATAAGATTTTGCAAACAATTTTAAAAGCATTATTAATAACAAACTTAACACAATCTCGACTGTTATTTTCCTGTAATAAGATTGTAATAAATTAGCATATGAGAGCAATTTGGACAGGCGCTATCGGCTTTGGTTTAGTAAATATACCGGTTAAATTATTTAGTGCTACAGAACAAAGTCGACTGGACTTCGACATGTTGGACAGAAAGGATCATTCCAGAGTCCGCTATCAACGGGTAAATGAAAACACCGGAAAGGAAGTAGCTTGGGAAAATATCGTCAAAGGCTATATGTTGAATGACAATTATATCATACTGGAAGATACGGATTTCGAGGAGGCAAGTCCTGAAAAAAATAAAATGATCAATATCCAATCCTTCGTAAAGGAAAAAGAGGTGGATAGCATGTATTTTGAAACTCCCTATTACATTGAGCCGCAAAAGGGTGGACAAAAGGCGTACCATCTATTGGTAAAAGCACTCGAGAAGGCAGGCATGGTAGGGCTTGCGACCTTTGTTATGCGTGCAGGCGAAAATCTCTGTATGATTCGGGCAAAAGAAAATATTTTGATCCTTAATAAGCTTCGCTTTGAACAGGAAATACGCTCACCCGAGGAACTAAACATCCCTCAAAATGTAAAATTGACGAAAGCGGAAATCGATATGGCTCTCGAGCTCGTGAATAGGCATAGCACCTCTTTCGATGTTTCTGCTTACAAAGACGAATACACAGACGAACTGCTTAAGATTATCAAGGAAAGAGCAAAAGGTAAACGACCAAAAGTACGTAAGATGAAAGTGAAGGCCACGCGTACCAACGATTTATTGGAACAATTGAAAGCAAGTTTGGGGTAGGTTGAGTATATGAATGGGTGATGAGTGTCTGCCGGTAGGCAGGAATGATGAACGATGAATTTTTTGCATAGTGTTGCTTAAAGCCTATCGCCTATAGCTTAATATTGATATAGGACATAAGACAGGAAAAAAACCAGCAACCCACAACTCGCAACTCACAACTAAAAAAGTCTTGATACCTACTTAAAACTTAAAACCTTACACCTTACACCTTACACCTTACACCTAAAACCTCACACCTGATCTCCTTAACTACAGCAACAACGTATCAATACGATGCGCGTGAACCATTTGCAGCGTTTCGGACCAAACAAAAACCGTAAAAAGTCCATCCTGCGAAGCTACTAAGGCCATAGCCTCTTTTTGATCGTGCACAAATTGCGCAGCTGCCAAATGGCGCGTACCGCCGATCTTTACCGGATCGACAATCTCAGCTTCCTGCCCCGCCACCGGCTCGGTGATCAGTACTTTGGGAACCGGCGCGTTTCTCGCTGCTCGGGCTACTTTCGCTCCGAAGGCCAATAATTCATAATTTTTAGTAATAATGGTAGCACCGTCTATTGCGGTAAATCCACCGATCACATCAATCGTTCTTAGAATATCCTCTCGCCAAACACCTCCCGATTCGTCCTCCGCTTGTTTTGAGATTAATTCACCGAGGGCACAATACACCGGATCAATGGAGTAACCGATGGGATGTACAATGGATTCTTTCCATTCATCTTGATGAGTGGGTACCACCAGTAATAGTCCACCTCGATTATGTCTGCGCATCGCAACAGCCAACTCCACCAAAATATTGACGGAATCGTCAATAGCATCGGGTAACGGCATACCTAATAGCGAGGCTAGCAAATCGGGATAACCGTTTAAGGTTAAATTACGCTCATCTACCATTTTAATTTGATCACCTTTTAGCACGGCAATATTGACAAACTTTCCATACCCTTCGTGCCTTTTATGTTTCACCACTAAAAGTCCCGGTTCTATGACCTCCAAAACCAAACACCATTCGGAAATATCATGAGTGGTTCCCCAAATAAACAGATTGTCTTCTTCATGCCAAACGCCCAAATGAATGCTTGGTTGAATAACTGCAGGGGAGAGCTTCACCAAATTATGGGGGGTAAATCGTACCGGATTAGCAAAACGTAATGGCTGCACGACATTATCCGAAGCCATTAGCGCAATCGAAATTTTTGGTGAATACCCCTCTTCTCGTCGTAGGCTGGCCCAAAACGCTGCATCAATGACGGCTTCAATGATATTAGCCTTCGGAAGGTAGCGCTTTTCCGACGCTCCCATTTGATATTCAGCCTGTTCAGCAAAATACTTTTCCAATGTCGCGGAAATCATTTTTGCAGCGAGATAGGTAGTTTCAGAAATCATAGTTCAAACTTAGCTAATTTTTACTGAGTATCGAATAGTAGCTTGTTACTTAAGTTAATAAAAAAGGTTCTTTTTAAATCGTCAAACCAAATATATATGATCCCATCATTCCCTTACCCTTTATTCAAATAAACAACACCTTCACACAATTTCACAAAATGGCTGTTACTTAATTAAACAAATTAAAATGAGTATGACAAAACACGTTCATTGGATAGTTGTAACCCTTTCTATGGGACTACTAATAGCCTGCAGCGAAAATAGACAAACAAACGATCAAACTGATGTAGGTAAACCTGAACGTAAAACACCTAAAATTAACCTTTATTCAGGAGGGTATAAAACTTTCGTTATCAAGGATAATGACACCGCATTCAAAAGTTTTAAAAAACGGTACACTGCGCAGCAACAGCACGTTATTTTAGCACTGAACCGTATTGATTTCAATAATTTTAATAATGTCGATTCCTTGCTTATTCCTGATTCTGTACAAACCGATATCAATAGCTATACGCCTTTTCCCTTAACGGTAAAAGAGCTGAAGCCTGTTGATAAAATGGTGTTTTTTTCTTACCCGATTCAGGCTTTTGCCGCTTATGAAAACGGACAGCTTATCCGTTGGGGCCCTAGTAGCATGGGCAGTAAGAAATACCCTACTAAAACAGGACTTTCTTTTACCAACTGGAAGGCGGAGGAGCATGTAAGTACGGCGGACGACGAATGGCTCCTTCGATGGAACTTCAATATCCGGAATAAGGAAGGAATTGGCTGGCATCAGTACACCATGCCGGGTTATCCTGCTTCGCATTCTTGTTTACGTTTATTGGAAAATGATGCCAAGTGGCTCTATGATTGGGCCGAACAGTGGGTCGTAGAGAAAGACCAGCATGTATTGGCAGAAGGAACGCCTGTTATTGTTTTTGGGTCGTACGACTATGAGGGAGATAAACCTTGGTTTAAGTTATTGCAAGATCCGAAAGCCACTAACATCACAGAGGAGCAACTGGTCAAGGAATTTAAACCGCATCTGGAACGAATACTGCAAGAGCAGGAAAAAAGGAAACAAGTGATGGCTTCGCGACGCGACTCGATCTAAACAAGCCTCGTGCCGTGTAATTTTTATGCTAATTTTATTATGAGCAATTTCACGACATCATTTCTATAAAACAAATGATATATTAGCCTTCCATAACAAGCATAAAATATACGAAAATGAATTGGACTCCAAATCCCGATCGATACAAACAGATGGTGTACAACACCTGTGGACGCAGCGGCTTAAAGCTTCCCGCCATCTCGCTAGGTCTTTGGCATAACTTCGGCGATGACACGCCACATAACATAAAAAGAACCATTTGCCAAACCGCCTTTGATCTGGGTATTACGCATTTTGATCTGGCGAATAATTATGGACCGCCTCCCGGAAGTGCAGAACTTGCTTTCGGACGGATTCTGAAAGAAGATTTTGCCGGTCTTCGTGACGAGCTGATCATATCTTCTAAGGCGGGTTATGATATGTGGCCAGGTCCTTACGGCGAATGGGGTAGTCGGAAGTACCTCATTGCAAGCTGTGATCAGAGTTTAAAACGTATGGGTTTGGACTACGTCGATATTTTTTATTCGCACCGCTTCGATCCAAATACGCCGTTGGAGGAAACAATGATGGCTCTTGATCACATTGTACGTTCCGGCAGGGCGCTGTACGTTGGAATTTCTTCCTATAATGCCCAAAGGACGCGAGAGGCTGCAGCTATATTGCGCGAATTGGGAACGCCTTGTCTAATCCACCAACCAAGTTATTCGCTGCTAAATCGCTGGATTGAGAAGGATGGTTTATTGGAAGCGTTAGAAGACACCGGAATGGGCTCCATCGTATTTTCGCCTTTGGCACAAGGGATGCTGACAACAAAATATTTAAAGGATATTCCAAAGGATAGTCGCGCCAACCAACATAAATCTTTAAACCCCGATTTCCTAAGTGAACGTAATCTGGCTAACATACGCTCATTGAATGACATTGCTGCCGCCCGCGGACAAACATTGGCTCAAATGGCTATTGCCTGGGTGTTGAGAAAAAATGAAGTGACGTCAGCTTTAATTGGCGCCAGTAAACCGGAACAAGTGATTGATTGCGCCGGCGCTATTGACAATTTAGCGTTTACGGAAGAAGAGCTGAGTGCCATCGACCGCTATGCACAAGACGGCGACATCAATATTTGGGCAAAATCAGCAGAATTGGAGTAAGATATGGGTTGAGTGGTTAAGTAGTCATAACGGTAAATAGTACTGGTAGTCAACCACCGAACTATTCAACTACTCAACCATTCAACCACTCAACTCTAACTAATTCGGATGCTTCACCAAATCGGGAGTGAATTTCCATATATCATCAAATGGTGTACTTCCGCTTCTTCCACCGACAACATACCCCACACCACCCGATGAAAATCCGACCGCCTGCTGCCGGGAAGACGCACCATCTATGGTGAAATCGTCATGTTCAATCCAGTAATCAACCGACGGATCATATCGCCAGGTTGAACTTAGTATAGAGCTATTAGTTCCTCCCGTTATAAATCCGTAGCTACCAATGACAAAAACCGCCGGAAAGTTTCGCCGCAAATCATATGTATAGTCGTCCGTTCTGCCGCTGAGCGGTTCTTTTGCAATCCAGTTTTGTCCATCAAAGGCATAAAAGCTGGAAACATACGCTTTATTATTGGTCCCACCTCCGAGGTAGGCGACATTATTGATCACAAAGCTGAAGGCAAAACTTCTTTTTTCCGGCGCACTGTTTACTTTCGTCCAACTGTTGCTACTCGGCGAATACGTATAGAAATCGTTATAATCCTGTGCATCAACATCCTGTCCGCAACCAACATAGGGGATATTATTGACTACAAAGCTTACCGCGCCATATCGAGCTGTACCGGGAAAAGGTGCGATGGGGGTCCAGGTGTCCTGCTGAGGGTCATACTCATAAAAGTCATTGAACATTTTTGTTCCATTCGTACCCAATCCCACATAACCTTTTCCATTAATGGCAAAGGCAACAGCGTTATTACGGGCCTCTCCCGGAAAACTGGCCCGATCCGTCCAGGTAGCCGTTCCCACATCATAAACCCAAGTATCATTGAAACGAGTACTGCTGGTTCCGTAGCCTGTTGTAATATAAACATCGTCGTTAATGATAAAACTGGCTGCACCACTTCTAGGGAGTCCGTCAAAATCAACACCCCGTACCCATTCTTCATCGTCATCATCTTCCTGATCCTTGCTACATGCAGCAGCGGTAATCAGCACGAGAAACATCATGGTCAATTTAATAAATCTAGTCTTCATTTTTTATTAGTATTTAGTATATAATATGCGAAGCTTAATCGGCGAATTACCATCGCCTTTGCCAATCAATAGCCGGTCAACTTTCGTAAGCAGATCACTTACAGGTATCGTTAAATACAAGGAGCTTTTCTTGTCTTCCATTGCCCCTCGATAATTACTTACATATTCGGTTAAGTTGAAGGTGTATTTTGAATTACCAACACCACCACTTAAGTCGTTTGCCAAATAGGCAACTTGTGTAGTGGTTTCATAACTGGAGGTTAGTAAGGATTTGGGCACACCATGCTCGTCAGCCAGCATCATATTTAAGCTAGGAGGAGGTGTGTAAGGTATATGTGAATTGGGCGGCGTTTCAATGGTGAGCTCGGCTTTATTGATAATGACGTCATTCCGGTTAACAAATTCATAGAGATAAGGAAACTGAATTTTGGTAACCAAACCGGTCAGTCCTTGCAACATAACCTGCTGTTTTGTTTCAGTGCCGGGCAGCTCAGCTTCGGTGTCGGCTTTTAATGCGCTGATAAGACTTTGACTGCGATCAACCTTAATGCTATTGAATTGATAGCTGCCATCATCCACTTTCATATTTAAGCTATCTTGCACTTTTTTACCATCTGTATTCCGCGTATAGGAATAATAGACTTTCATTAAAATTGAATCGGTGGCGAAAGCCGTTAACATAGAAGTCTTACTAGTGGGCACTAATACAAAGCCCTTTATATATTCCAAAAATTCTTCGGAATTGCTAACCTGACTACTGCCACTTTTTATTTTTGCCCATAAATCTTCCCCAAATGATTGATTCGCTTTGACAAACACCGTATCCGACTTGGAATAAGTTTTAGTCTTAGGCCGATGTTTAAAGCTGACAGATCCCAAAGGGATAGCATCGTAGCTAAATGCACTGTTCGTAAATAGCGTAGAACCGCTGGCAAATACGGGTTTTTCATCTTCCTCCCAAGCATTGGATTCGTCAATAAGTTCGATCTCTTCCGTGACCCGATGAAGATTAAAAGATTGAGTTAAAGTAGTGTCGCCATAATAATAACCTTGATACGGCAAGGCAAGTGACAATGAATCGAAAGCCGCGTCATCAGGTAAAGTTACATTACTAATGGCCGAATTGCCGATTCGGAAATAACTGGAGACCGTTAGATTACCCATTACTTCATCATTCATATGACCGACCAATAGGACTCCCTGCCCGTTGGAGGGTAGCGGATCTAGCTGATAGGTAGCCGTGCGAACGGTAATGCTATCCACGATTTCTGCGCCGATATTATCATTGGTATTGCTCAAGCTAATGGTACCATCTTTCGTACAGGAAACCAGAAGAAAAATCAAAGAGGAATAAATAAAAAGCTTCGTTCCTAAAAGTCCGGGTTTTATTATCGTCATAAATCAAGTGATTATCAAATTAAGAGGGCGAGATGAACTTAAAACATAAACTCGCTTGCTCAACTGAGGCAAAGGTGTGCAGGAATAGTGTTAAATACTGTTACATATTGTTAAAAATAGTTAAGCTTAACCCATTGACACTGAGTTACTCTTAATTTTGCCTCATTCTTATTTTAAAATGCATGTCTAAACAACACCGTTATCTATTGGGATTAATTACCTTGGCCAGTTTAGTAACCATTGTGTTTCAGTGTTTTTGGCTTGTTGGTAATTACCAACACGAGAAAGAGAACTTCATTGCTTATGCCGAGCGCCTACTCTTCGAAAGCATGCAGGAGGAACGCGAGCTACAGTTTCGATCCGCTTATCCAGAGGCATATACCTCTTTAAAACAAGGCGGCTTTCCCGCGGCTAGGCAGCTGTTTTATCAACAGGCAGACGAAAAGAATCGAGTTGCTGCACTGGCTATAAGCGGTGTGCCCGCAACGGCGATAGCCGCAAACGATACGCTTGCACATGATTCGCTACCGATGCAAGGGGTATTTCCTGTTGCTCTCATGCATATGGATTTTCATGCACTGCAAAAAAGGTATCGCAACAAATTAGGTCCGGATTTACAGAATGTATTTTTTCTTGATACGCTGAAAGCGAAGAGAGTGGATGATAAAGGCATTGAAGCCGGTATGGTTGGGCCAACGCCTCGCTTATTTAAAATGAGCGGTTCCTCAAAGACCACCATAAGCGTAACGAGATCGCTACCGGCGAGACCTGCTGAACCGATTAGGCTACACACCCTCACCAGACCGGTTTTTGGCATAGCTATGCGTTCCGGATCAGATCGAAATGGCTCACTGCGAGGTCATCACTTCTCCGTACCTTTTGGGAAAACCAATCCAAAAGTGATCGTTGATTTTCCGATACAGGCGACAACGATGATGCTTGATCCCTCCAAAGACCTTTTTCTGTCCTTATACCTAAAAACGCCTACTTGGTGGATTTTTAGGCACCTGGCATGGGCACTCCTTTCGTCGTTTGCACTTACAAGCCTTACGATTGGGTGTCTTGTGTATTTGCTTTACACCATTTTTAAGCAAAAGAAACTGGCGGATATAAAAAACGACTTTGTAAACAATATGACGCATGAGCTGAAAACGCCTCTAGCGACTGTCTTAGCGGCAACTGAGACATTGCAACAGCTGAGGTTAAAAGATAATCAGCAAAAAGCCGATCTATATTTGCAAATGACGCATCGATCGGCGACGCACCTTACGAACCTTATCGATCAAATTTTGCATTTAGCGGTAGGAGAGAAGAAGGGAATGCATTTACACCCCGAACCGGTGGACACCAACAAACTACTACTACAATTGGTGGAGACACATCAACTCATCAATCAACATCAAGTCACCTTATCGATAGAGGAAGAGGTACCCTTAATAAATGTTGATAAGATGCATATTGTTAATGCCGTTAACAACTTATTAGATAATGCGATTAAGTATACCGTCGAACCGATCAATATTCGGGTAATCAGCAAAATGGAGAATGGGCAATGGGTATTGAGTATTGCTGATAACGGCATTGGTATTGCTTCTGCCGATATTAAACATATTTTTCAGCCATTTTATCGAGTGCCAACGGGTAATATCCACCGCGTGAAGGGTTTTGGCTTGGGATTACACTATGTAAAACAAGTAATCACCCAACACAAAGGACAAATTGAGGTTATTAGCACGCCGGGCAAGGGCACCACCTTTACTATTTATTTACCCCTGAACATATGATACCACTTTTATTAATCGAAGACGAAACCGATTTGGGACTTATTATTGCTGATAATTTGCGATCTGCTGAATTTGACGTGAACCATTGTTCAGATGGGGAGCAAGGTCTTTTATTATTTTATCAGATGAAGCCGGAGATCGTCATTCTCGATGTGATGCTCCCCGGTTTGGATGGCTTTGCAATCGCAAAAAAAATACGGGAAGTGGATACAGAAACTCCTATTTTATTTCTAACGGCCCGAACGCAAACAGCAGATGTTGTTAACGCTTTTGAATTAGGGGCAAACGACTACCTACGTAAGCCCTTTAGTCTGGAAGAACTGAAAGTCCGTATCAATGCCTTGGTACAACGTAATCAATGGCAAAATCAAAAACGCTTTTTACATATCGGTGATTATGCCATGGATAGTATGCGACAAACATTGAAGCATCGGGAAGGGAAGGAAATTAATTTGTCTTTCAGGGAGTGTGAACTGATCAAAATGCTCTACGAAAACAAAAATAAAGTCATTCACCGCCAAGATATTATCCATGCCGTATGGCCTCATGATCGTTTCTTCACTGGCAGAAGCTTAGACGTATTTATTAGTCGAATTCGGACCTATTTACAAAAGGATGATCGTATTTCTATCGTAAATGTTCGTGCAGTAGGTTATAAAATGATTGTATAATGGAGAATTAAGCCCATTGGTTCAATAATTTTTTAAACGATTCTCTGTACAGATCGCCAACGGGTATTTCTGCTGAGCCAACATATACACTATTTCTTCCCAACGCATCTATTTTGTTAACGGCAATAATAAAGGAACGATGTATGCGGATAAAATCCGCTTCAGGAAGCCGTTCTTCGATACTCTTTAAAGTTGTTAACGAACTGATAGCTTGCTCTTTATTGAGCAGATGGATCTTTACATAATCTTTGATAGATTCGATATAGGCGATATCATTCAAATCAATCCGAATCAGTTTATAATCCGACTTAATGTATAGATAACGCTCTTTTTTACCTTTATCTTGGTCGACTGGTAACGTTTCCATTGATTCAAAGTAACTTTTCGCCTTGTTAGCCGCCTGTAAAAATTCATTATAATTGAACGGCTTTAATAGATAATAAAGCGCATCAACTTGATAACCTTCGATAGCGAATTGATTGAAAGCAGTTGTAAATACAATTCGACAGGTATTTTTTTGATTTGATTGTGCCATTAACTTCGAGAATTCCATTCCTGTTAGTTCAGGCATATAAATATCTAAGAATATCAGTTGGACGGAAAGTTTATCTAATACATCCAAAGCCTCTATTGCACTACCATAAGAGCCTACCAGCGTTAAAAAAGGCGTTTTCTCAATATAGTTGCTAATTAGCCCCAATGCTAGCGGCTCATCATCGATTGCAATGCAATTCAAGTTCATGATAATATAAGTGTTAAATCGACTTGATAAATGGTATCGTTGGCAATTTTGTTAATTGTTAAAAGATGCCTGCCTGGATACAACAAATTAAGGCGTCTTTTTGTGTTCTGTAAACCGATACCGCTTTCTTCTAAAGGATTGCTTGTTTTCTCTTGTAAGGTATTGCTTACCTTTAAGTGTAAAGTTTGGTCCTTTACCGAGACTTCAATCCGTATTTCGCTTGCTTTCGTTGCACTAATACCATGCTTGAACGCATTTTCAACAAAGGGTAATAACAGCATCGGTGCTATCTTGTAATCATGGGACAAAACAGGCTCCTTATAGATTACCTGATTATTGACATGCAACCGTAATTGCATCAACTCAATATGATCTTTCAAAAACTTTAACTCCTCTACTAAGCTAGTTTCGTTTTGCGCTGTTTCGTATAGCAAATAACGCATCATTCTCGATAATTTATGCAAGGCCTCTCGGGAGAGCTCCACATCGGAAAACGATAAAGCGTAAATATTGTTAAGTGTATTGAAGAAAAAATGTGGGTTGATCTGTGCTTTAAGAAAAGAAAGTTCGGATGCTATCTGCTGTTTCTGCAACTCGTCTTTTAAACGTGCCTCTTGCTGCCATTGTCTTACGGCTGCCACTGTTGTACTTATTCCCAGTACCAGTAAACTGAACATCAAAGTGAAACCATCGATAAGTTCTTCATGTTTTGGCGGCCGCTGTCTTGCATTCGCCATCATTACCTGAAAATCCAGCCATCTTTCAAGTAAAAGGGCAAGCCCTTGCCCAAAGAAAAGTGCAATCAATAACCATATAAGAAAAAGCAATCGCTTGTTCCTAAAAAGGAGTCTAGGGGTAAAGAGCAGGTAATTACTGTAAAAAATAACAACGAAAAAAAAGATAATGCTGACATGCTTTATCCAAAATGCAGCAGGTAACTTAATTCCCCAACTAAGTGGAGGATAAACGAGTAGGGTAAACCCTAACAGTACCCACAACAAAATATGCGTAAAAATAATACCAAGTGTTCTTCTATTTGCTTTCTCCATTATTTCGCATTTGACTTACAATGTTAAGGGATATCCCAAACTCTGTAAAGATTAACCGATAGAGAGTCAGATTTTCTCGTCCAAACCGACAAAATCATCTTTTAACGCCTTTTTAGACAACACAATTTAACAATGCTGGTTTTATCTGCAAAATAACACTTTCTGTCGAGCATACCGTCCTTTCAATCTAGAAAGCTTTTTTATATCTCGTAAAGCTTGTCTTTTTGTGCCGTTCCAAAACATGAAATATGGCAATTAGATGGTTAAAATATATGAGTTTTTTCGCGCTCATATCGTGCACATTGGCTGGTAATGCCCAGCAAGAACAAACGCATATCAAACAATGGTCTTTAAAAGAATGCTTGGCTTATGCCCAACAACATAATATAACCCTCAATAATTTACGTTTGGCCAAACAAAGTGCGGATCAAAACCTCATCAGTGCCAAAGCTTCTGTATTGCCCGATTTAAATGCCTCAGCTTCACAGAATGCGACTCACTACGGGACAGCCTGGGGGGATACCGGTAAATCGATCAATTTAAATGGAAGTGCGGGTTTAAACTCTTCCGTAACGCTTTTTAATGGGGGAACCCTAAGAGCCGATATTCGCCAATCACAATTAGCTACTGAAATGGCTGATTTGGACGTTTCTGAGGCAGGTAACGACTTATACTTACAGATTATTCAAGCTTATACCAACATTATGCTTGATAAAGAAACCATTGTTTATGCGCAGGACCTGGTACAAACATCCCAAGCGCAAACTGAACAAATGGATCAACAGTATAAGGCCGGTGCGGCAGCGAAAAAAGATTTAATTCAATTGCAGGCGCAACTAGCTTCTGATCAATATACATTAACCAGTGCTAAGAATGCGGAAAGACAAGATAAAATTACCCTGAAACAATTGCTTCAGCTTCCGGTGGACAGCGCTTTCGATATTGTAAAAGCCGATACGACTTTTGCCCTTGCAGCCATTCCTTCGTTACATGAAGTGATCCAGGACGCAATAAACAAGCGGCCCGAGATAAAGAATAGCTTACTCAATATCGAAAATTCAAAGCTCGATCTCAAAAAGGCAAAAGCGGGTTATTTGCCGGTTATATCTCTGAATGGCGGGATAGGCACCAATTACAACAACGGCACCAATATAGGTACCTTTAGGCAATTTGATAATAATTTCTATCAACAAATCGGCATTACTGCGACCATCCCCTTGTTCAGCAGAAAGGTTAATCAAACCAATGTAGCAAAGTCCAATATTGCCATTAAACAAGCAGAGCTTGATCTGTTGAATACAAAAACTATTCTTTCACAAACAGTGGAAAAGGCTTACATCAACACGCAGAATGCATATAGTCAATACGATGCCTCCGCCGAACAGTTAAATTATAATAAGGAAGCATACCGGATAGCAGGTGAAGAATTACGTGTAGGATCGGCTAATACAGTAGAATATATACAGCAAAAAAATCTATACATACAAGCATTACAAGCATATACGCAAGCAAAATATAGTGCCATGCTTTCGCTCAATGTATTCAATTTCTACAAGGGCGATTTTTTGGAAAATCAACAATAAGTGCAAACTCTTGAATTATATATATGAATCGTAAAAAAATAATCATTATTGGTATCCTGATTTTAATGCTCGCTGTTTTACTTTATTTCTTTTTCGGCAGGAAAAAGGAAAACGGAGTAGCTTTTGAAACAACAGTGCCTGAAAAAGGCCCCATTGCATCCATCATTACCTCAACGGGTACTATTCAGCCGGTTGACACGGTAGCCGTGGGAACGCAGGTTTCCGGTATTATAGCCAGCATCTATACCGACTACAACGCGCAGGTAAAAAAAGGTCAACTATTAGCGGAGCTAGATCCGACCTTAATGCAGGCAACGGTTGATCAAATCAAGGGACAGCTGGCGCAGGCGCAAAGTAATTTTAATTATCAGCAAATCAATTTCAATCGCCAACGGGAGCTTTTCCAAGTAGGGGCGATCAGCAAGGCCACTTACGATCTGGCAACTAATTCGTATGAAACGGCGCAGGCAAGTGTCAACAGCATTAAGGCGCAGTTGCGATCGGCGCAGCAGAATTTATCTTTTACTAAAATCTATTCACCAATTGATGGGGTTGTGCTTAATCGAAGTGTCAGCGTTGGGCAAACAGTGGCCGCCAGTTTTAATACGCCTACTTTATTCAGTTTAGCCAAAGATATTACCAAAATGCAAGTACAGGCCAAAGTAGACGAAGCCGATATTGGCGATGTCCAAATGGGTGATCGTGTTACTTTTACGGTGGATGCCTATATCGATCAAACTTTTGAAGGCAAAGTTTCTGAAATTCGTTTACAACCCAGTACCTCCAATAATGTTGTCACGTACACAACGATTATTGAAACCAGTAATGCTGATATGAAGTTAAAACCAGGTATGACCGCTACAGTAACGATCTACACAAAAGAAGCTAGCAACGTACTTACAGTTCCTGTCAGTGCCCTGAAACTCACCATCGAACCAGGGCAGGTTACACCACCGTATCGACTCATCGAAAACCAAGCCGCCGATACGGCCCAGAATGCCGTATGGGTACTGAAAGGAAATCAAGTGTTTAGGCAGGCCATCAAAGTAGGCATTAATGATAATACAAAGGTTCAGGTAGAAGGAGGGGTAGGCGCCAAAGATAGCATTATAACAGCTATTGTGAGTACCGGACAAGGTACACCGGAAAATATGGGGTCAAACCCTTTCTTGCCGACACCAAGGAGAAGACGATAATGGCAGCGATATTAAATATTAAGGATCTGAAAAGAGAGTTTCTCGTCGGATCGCAGGTGGTACGTGCCTTGAAAGGTGTAAACTTCGATGTAAATACGGGTGAATTTGTTACGATCATGGGAAGTAGTGGTTCGGGTAAATCCACCATGCTTAATATCTTAGGCTGCCTGGACAAAGCGAGTTCGGGTGAGTATTTTTTAGATGGAATTAATGTTAAAAGTTTAAATCGGGATGAATTAGCCAAATTGAGAAACAATAAAATTGGTTTCGTTTTTCAGGCCTACAATTTATTGCCTAGAACGTCGGCATTGGAAAATGTGGAACTACCCTTATTGTACCAATCCGGCATTTCTCATAAAGAGCGGCAGGAAAAAGCGATGCATGCACTGGAAATGGTAAAACTGCAAGACCGGTATGATCATACGCCGAGCCAGCTTTCAGGTGGGCAGCAACAGCGTGTGGCTATTGCCCGAGCTTTAGTGAATGAGCCTGTGATGATCTTAGCAGATGAAGCAACGGGAAATCTCGATACGAGGACCTCGTACGAAATTATGACCTTGATGCAAGAGTTGAATCAAGAGCAACAAAAGACCATTGTATTCGTCACACATGAACCTGACATTGCATCATTCAGCAGCCGAACCATCCTATTGCGGGATGGAAAGATTCAACGAGATACACCAAATACGGCGATTCGTTCCGCTAAAGAGGCCTTGGCTGCCTTACCGACAAATGATGATTATTAACGCATTTGCAGAAAATTCAATTTATGAATTACGTCAATTTATTACGCATAGCGCTCCGGGCGATTCAAAGGAATAAACTGAGAGCCTTTCTTACCATGCTGGGCATTATCATTGGTGTCGCCGCTGTGATTACCATGATGTCTATTGGCGAAGGGTCCAAACAAAGTATACAGAATACCTTCTCAAGCATGGGTTCTAATATGATTACGATTATGCCTTACAACAACAGTCCGATGCCGGGCGGTGTTCGTCTAGGCGCAGCCAGTGTGCAATCGCTCACCCTTAGCGACGTTAACAAGATCAAGCAGGAGGTAAGTGAAATTAACGCGCTTTCACCTGGTGTTTCCAGTAGCGGACAGGCAATTCGGGGAGCCAATAACTGGCCAACATCGCTACAAGGTGTTTCCAGCGACTACCTACAGATACGCCAATTAAGTATAAAGGATGGATCAAACTTTACGGAAGAACAAGTGAAGGCTTCTGCCAAGGTCTGTTTAATAGGCCAAACCGTTGTTGATAATTTGTTCAAAGAAAACGAGAATCCTGTGGGCCAGATTATCCGTTTTGGAAAAATTCCTTTTCAGATTATTGGTGTACTTAATGCAAAAGGGCAAAATACTTTCGGACAGGACCAGGATGATATCATCATTGCTCCTTATACAACCGTCATGAAACGTATCTTGGCTACAACCTATCTTCAAAATATTTATGCAGCAACACCGAACGAAGCTTTGTCAAATCAAGCAATGGAACATATCACAACCGTCTTAAGAGAAAATCACCGTATTCGGGAAGGTACTGAAAATGATTTTGAAGTACGCACCATGGCCGAACTTATACAAATGCTCAGTTCAACAAGCGGCATGATGACCTCCTTATTGACTGCAGTAGCCGGTATCTCACTTCTCATTGGCGGAATTGGTATCATGAACATTATGTATGTATCGGTTACAGAACGTACACGGGAAATTGGATTACGGCTGTCAATAGGGGCTCGTGGCCGGGATATTTTGTGGCAGTTTTTAACGGAAGCCGTCGTTATTAGCATGACAGGCGGTGTAATGGGAGCAATACTTGGAATTATAGCCTCCTTCACGATATCCAGTCTCGTTCATTGGCCGATCTTGATTTCCGAATCATCAATCGTCATTTCATTCTTTGTCTGTGTTATTACCGGTGTCTTTTTTGGTTATTATCCTGCGGTAAAAGCCGCAGCACTGGACCCTATAGAAGCTTTGAGATATGAGTAGTATCGTAGGGTTTTTAGTGGTGGATGAGCTGTTGAATCGTTGGTACTACATAAGATGAAAGACATCGGATATAAGACATAAGACACGGGATAGGAAATCCTGATACTTGCCTGCCTGCCGGTAGGCAGGCCTTGTACCAATGCCCTTATAGTCGACACTGCCTAAAGCTTATAGCCTAATGCTTAAAACAAAAAAGCCCGATTTCCTCGGGCTCCGGTATTTCATAGGTAATAATTTTTTAATGATTATTTACCCGAATTTTTGATAGAGGTAACATCATTGCGAATCTCTTGGGCAAGATTCTTTAACTCTTGCATTGCTTTACGTACCCGTGTACCGGCAGCTGCATTTCCTTTGTTGTAGAATTTGTCGGCATCAACTTCAACTGAGCTAATAAGCTCTTTTAACTTTCCAAATTTGTCCATTGTAGTAATTTTTTATTTAAGTGATAATTTGACGACAAGATGATCTTGCCCTAATGGGCTACAAACCACATTTTTCGTACCAAATCGCTTTAAATGAGCTAAAAACACAGTTTTTTTTAAAAAAAATGGTAAAAAGCAATAAAAATGCATTGATTTATCTAAAATAGGCCATAAAACGTCATGGAATCAATTCGGCATGACCGATCCCAAAAGAGTCTTCATTACATTTATTGTAGCGTTTTATATACGCTATCGGTTCTACTGTATAGAAACGCCTTCATCTTTAAACGCGGCTTGCAGTGTAGCGTCGAGTTCTGCATCGGTCAAAATCAGATCGATCGAATGAACCGGTCCTACGAAAAAAGGTTCGGCCGTAGCAATTTTATTAACGGTTGACAAGGCTATTACATATTTCGCATTGGCTACAATATTTCGCTTGATAATACAATCATCATAATCACGCGTAGTGATCCCGGCTACTAAATCAATGCTGCAAATTCCCAAAAAAGCCAGATCTGATTTAATCGTACGAATCGCATCTACGGTATCAGCACCGACAGTCGTAAAGGCACCTTTATTTAAACGCCCCCCTAAAAATATAACTTCTGCTAAGGGGTGATCCTCCAATGCGTTGACAATGGGAAAACTGTTTGTAACAACAACAATGTTCCGCTCGGGGGGGAGGGCAGCGGCCACCGCCAAACTTGATGTTCCCCCGTCAAAAAACACTACTTGTCCATCCTCAATAAAATTTAACGCTTTTTCAGCAATTAATCGCTTTTGTTCCAGTTGTAAATGTTCCCGATCGCGATAGTGATGGGGAACCGGCGAGTGAGCAATGGCACCTCCCCGCACAGCTTTCACAATTCCTAGGTCGGACAACTCCTTGATATCTCTCCGCACGGTATCTTCCGAAACATTTAGTAACTCACTTAACTCCTTCAGTTGCGCCGACTGTTTGTTCTTTATGTGCTCCGTTAATCGCTGTTGCCTTTCTGCTTTGATCATCTTTTTGCAATTTAATGCAAAGTTAATAAAAATATATTGCAATAAATTGCAAATATTATGTATTTTTGTTGCATTAAATTGCAATATATGAAAAAACGATCAATTGCTATTGACATGGATGGCGTCTTAGCCGACACGGAAAGTCAGTATTTACATTATTATGAGCAGGAATATGGAAAGCGTTTAACGAAGGACATCTTCCATAATGTCCCCGAGGCGGAAGCTTTGCCAAACGGATCTATATTTAAATACCTTTATACACCGGGTTTTTTTAGAACGATACCGGTAATGGCGGGAGCAGTGGGAGCTGTAAGGAGGCTTCAGACGCGATATGAAGTTTACATTGTTTCTGCCGCGATGGAATTTCCACTTTCTCTATTTGAAAAGAAGGAATGGCTTGCTGAACATTTTCCATTTATTCACTGGCACAACATCATTTTTTGCGGAGACAAAAGTATTATTGATACCGACTTTATGATTGATGACTATTGTAAGAATCTGGATTTCTGCAAAGGAAAACCCATTTTGTTTAGCGCTGGTCATAATGCCGGTATAACCCATCATCTTCGCGCTAATAATTGGCAGGAAATACTTGATATACTGGACGTAGTCCCTACAAATTAACGAGACAAGGTCTTTTTATCTAGCCAAGCTGAAAAAGCGTCCTTAAAGATGTTTCCAATAGGAATACTTCTTTGAGGATAATAAGCTAACCTAATTTGGTTTCCCTCTATCGCACGAACATGCTTTAGTGCGATAATATAGGACTTATGAATTCTCATAAAAGCCGTTTTGCTTAAATGCTTTTCTATTTCCTTCATGGTAATGAATGCAATGATTCGTTCGCCATGATCTAAATAGATAGAAATATAGTTTTTAAGTCCTTCAATGATGACAATCTTACTTACGTCTATTTTAAATAGTTTTCCTTTGCGATCTGTTTTTATAAAGAGGTACGGACTACCTGGTAGTTCAACTTCGTTTTTGTTATCTTGATGATTTTGAACTTTATTAACAGCCTGCAAAAATCGGTCAAAGGAAATAGGTTTAAGCAAATAATCAACAACAGCAAATTCATAGCCCGTGAGTGCATACTCCGTGTAAGCTGTTGTGAGAACAACTTGTACATCCATATTTAGGACGTTAAGTAACTCTATTCCGGTAAGGTAGGGCATCTGCACATCCAAAAAAAGTAGATCAACCGGCTTTGCTTTGATTGCCGACAAAGCGCTCACTGGCTCCGTAGACGAGCCAACTAGCTCCAGAAATGGAACTTTTCCGATATGATGTGTTAAAAGATCAATCGCGTGTTCTTCATCGTCAATTACAAAGCAGCTCATCCTTTGGCGGGTATCTTCTTTTATCATGGCTAAAACTATTGTTCGATCGGAATTTGCAATAATACGGAAAATGTCGCTTTATCTTCCTGCACTACAAAGCGATGTTTATCTCCATAGATTAAATGTAACCGCTGCCGGATATTACTTAAGCCTATACCATTCGAAAGTTCCTTGCGTCCTTCTCCCTTTTTATTTTTTATGGAGAAAAAGAAATGTTGGTCTTGTTCTAACAAGTTGATTTCCAGTGGATATTTAACATCCAACAAATCGCCATGCTTAAATGCATTTTCTACCAAGGTTATCAAAACTAACGGGATAATCTTGAGTTGCTTATTCTTCACCTGATCGTCATACTTAATATTCAGTCGACTATTGAGTCTTTTCTGGTTAATTTCAATAATGTTCTGCAAGTGTACAATCTCTTTTTCGAGCACCACCTTTCCTTCCTTATCTTCCTCTACGGTTAAAGCATAGCGCATAATATCAGACAACAACAATACAGCCTTGGCCAGATCTTCATCGAGTCGAATACTCTTTGAATAAATAAAACTTAAGGAATTGAATAAAAAATGAGGATTAATCTGATGTTTAAGAGCGCTCAATTCGGCCTGTGCCCTTTGCTTTTCTAAAACTATTTGCTGCCTTTTCCGATGCCACCACTCGATGGTTAAAGACGCGCCAATGCAAATGAGTATATCAAAAATGGAAAACACAATGAACCATAGCATAAACCATGCAAAGCTATCTTCCGGAATGAGCGTTTTGGAGTCTTGTATATGACGAACCGAATGCATGGAGTTGGTTTCCAAAGAATCAAAATATCCATAGCTAAATTTGATAAGGTAGAGGATAATAAAACAGAGGATTGGTTTTTTCCATTTTCCTTCGCGAATAACCGGAAGTATAATATAAAAAATTAGAAAAAAGTACGACAATACATTTTCTGTTATAAAAAGGATGGCATTTATAACAAAACCATAGCGTCTACCAAAGTAAAATACCGCCTCCTGCGGATTAGACACATAAGAAATAAAAAAAACAAAACAGTATAAAAATACACCAAACAGGGAAAGAACAGCAAAACGTTTCCACTGCTTGTGAATCAATATTTTAAGTTGCTGCATCATCCTTCCCTTAAAATTTCGTTTTAGAACGCAACACCGGTGCCCGCAAAAGCGCCAAAATCGCCCTTACTTGTTAAACCAAAATCGACACGGGTATACAATCGATATCTTGGAATAAGCTGTTGCCTAAAGCCAACACCATAGAATGCCTTAATGGAGGCTTTGTAATCTTTAAAGAAATTTTTTGCACCATCTCCCAAACCGGCGAAAATGGCATATCCAAAGCGACGGTCGGCGCTTGAAAAGTAAGATCGATACTCCGCTTGCACACTAAACACCTGCTCTGCGATATATAAATTTCGCCAAACGCCCCTAAATGCTCTATCGGCGGTTATATAAGGCAGCTGATAAAAAGGAGCTTCACCTCCCCACGTTGCGTTAAACATTCCTTGGAAAGCTAATACATCGCCTTGTACAAGCCAATCTACAGGTATAAATTTCCGATAATCAAATTTCAATTCCTGATACTGATAATCGCTGATAATTTCTTGATTAAACCAGTAATAATTAATCTCTAACCTACTTCCCTTTGTGGGAAATAGAACATCATTTCGCTTGTCCATGCGTAGGGTAGGACCGATACCAAAAAGCCAACCTCCTTGGCCGCCGTGAAAATTGGACGTGGGCTTTTCCTCAAAATCCAATTCATTATCTTTTCTCAATTTATAGTTAATTCCTACAAAGAACTGATCGGATAAAATCCTGCTCACCGATCCTTCTAACACAAAATTGTCCGAAACATAGGCCGTTTTATGACGATCGTTGCTTTCTCTTCCAATGCCGAAAAAATAGTTTTTTGCATTGTTTGTAAACAAGAAATTGTTCGTAAAATACCACTTTTCTTTATAGTAAGCTTCCATATAAGCGCCCACTGCCAATTGCTTTCCATTGAAGCCGTAACTGACAATTGGAGCAAAGATGGTTGGTTGTGAAAATCGGGAAGCATGACCGGTCTTTGGGTACCAAATCATCGTAGCGCCCGCACCTACAATAAAACCTGCTTCTCGCTTGAACCCAATGATGGGTTGTGGCAAAAATTTCAGCCTTTTCCCTTCATGGTTTTTAGAAGAAGACAAGCGATCATGTATTTCCTGTGAAGCTTCTATGTCTATGGGAACTGTTGTCCAACCTTGTTCTTTTTTTATGAGTATATTATTATCTTTAGTAAAACCTGGAGGAGTAAAAATATTTGATAGTTCTTGCTCCTTGTTTTTTTGAACGGGATTCCAAATGGATAGGCGACCGTCCACATCAACGCTAACTATATTTTCGCCGACACGATCGTAACCCAACCAAGTAATTTTTGATGAGCCTGTTTTGATTTCCCGAATTAAGGTATCTTGAAAATCGCGAATCTGTATGTTATTTTCTGCCGTTACACTTGCTATTTCTTGCTTGTTGGGATGGAAGATCAATAAGCGTTGCTTTTCTTTTTCCCAGTTAACGTTTACTTTGGTTAGCGACTCGTAATCTAATAACTGGATAAGCCGATTGTTTGTAAATCCAATCAACTTACCATCGTAACTGATACCGACCGCATTAATGTCGGATGCAATATTCCTAGTCGCAATCGCTTTCCATGTGTTTGTATCATACTTGGTCATTCTTGCATTAAAAGTTTTCACGGAATGAACAAATACGCATTCTTTTTTTACAGGGCTAAAAGCAGCCAATTTCGTTTTAAAAGGAAGCCGCGCAAGCTGGCGTATGATATCTCTACTTAGTGCGTAAATTGTGGTTTGTCCGTCATTCCCCGAGGCTACCAAAAACTGTCCGTCCGGCGAAAAGGTCAACAAACCGCCTACACCTCTTCCAGGCACCAATAATTCATTCACTATAGCCTTTGTACGCATGTCCTGAAATAAGATCCGGTCGGGTAGTTCGCTCACGGAAAGGGACAACGTAGGATTGACACGCTCTTGCAAGGTGATTGCCTTTTGGCCATGTACCGTAAAGACACTGATGAGTGCGAGTAGGAAACAAGCAATCTGTTTTATAACTTCTTTTTTTAAACTCAACGAAAAAATCATGTAAAATATGTTAATTCACAGCATGGAAACCGGACTAAAATAAAAGACATTTACCGAATTGCGAAATAGAATACACCAACTTAAGCACTAATTCTACCAACAGCTATTTATTCGGGACCAGTTTTGGATTTCTTATAAACAATACCCTTTATAAAACCGGCATAGTGTAGGGAAGAGAAAAGCATCTGATACCGGTTGCGCTGAAAATAGGGGCTCATATCGATGAGATTGCGTGCTTCAACTTGGCACAGATACCCAAAAAATTTATACATAAGTTTGAGCATTCCCTTTTTCCAGCCGTTTTTCTTATTCGGATCAAGATAAAAATCAGCATAAAGCCAGAGGCCTTCGCTTGCCAGTAATCTCGTCAAATGACCAAATACTTTTTCCGCTTTTGGTCGCAAAAAATTATCGAACAAAAAGGAAGTGATGATCACATCATAAGAATTTTGAAGTGCCTCAAAATCTTCAATGGCTTGCTCAACAAATACAACCTTGTTATTAGCACAATTACGATCTCGGGCCATTCGCAACATTTTTTCTGAAATTTCCACATAGGTTATCGTTAAACCTTCGGGATGTAACTTGGCCAGCGCCTCCAGTATCCATCCCGATCCACCTCCAACAATCAAAATACGACTATCCGCTGCAATGCTGTGTATCAGATCTAATTGAACGTTGACCTGCGCCCGCCCGAACACCAATCGGCTTAACCTATCATATAAGGGCGCAATATTATCATAGTTATTCTTCATCGTATTGTTACACAAATTGCATGGCAAATATTCCGCAAATTGCTTTCACCAGTAACAAACCGTCAATAACAATTAGGTAATAAAGTATCCGATGCCGCTTATGCATAGAATAAGCCACTACCAAAGATAAGGCGAAAGGGAAAATATTGATCACTAAAGGAATGAAGCTAAAATGCCTATAATAGCCGAAAATGACCATGGATAGGACACCTACGGATAGCAATGGAATTAATAGCTGAAAGATTGTATTTCGAAGACCAAATCTCACGACAAACGTTTTTAATTGCTTATTGGCATCCTCTGCATAATCTTTAATATCGAACATGATGGCATTTACCGTACAGAACATAAAGGTTTTAACAAAAAGCCATAGCACAAGAAAGGGATCGACCGAATTTAGCGGGTGCTGTATTTTCAACATAATAATAGGAAAAAGGTTGACGCAACATGCCCAGACGAATCCGATGATAAAGGCCTTCAATAAACCCGAATTTCGAATATTCAGCGCCATAAATGATCGGGGTAAAAGTCCGTAATATAAAATAATTGCAACGAGTACAATAATAAGAATCAACCAATAAATCCAATGTAGGGAGCTCAACGACTGTATGTTTTGCCAAATCAGCCCTAAAGCAAGCAGTAGGCTGATCAAAATGGAAAATCCTAAGTTTCCTTTAGCAAATCGGATATTTTGTTGATACCATTGGGTGCGCGGATTGTTATGTCTACTGCTTACTGTTACATTGATATAAGCATATGTATAGTATGCCATCGTTGCAAAAAACAAAAGCAGATAATAAGCTGTATTATTAAAAGGAATGGCAAGTTGAACGGCGGTTTCCAGCGATAAGGCGATGGCCAGAATACCGACAAAAATGTTTCCAAAAAACACAAATTTAATAAAGCGATCTATCATGCCCTCAACGGATATGGAAGCTAAAATACAGTTTTTGTATCTGATTGACCGGAGTTTTTTTCATCATACTTTTGCGGAAATTTAATCGGATGACTTGCATATTAACTTAGCTTATTAGTATATTGCTTTAAGTGTTAGCGCTTGAGTTTAAATTTAATTTTATGAAGACGCTTTTAGTACTAACGGATTTTTCTGACGCAGCCACACATGCTGCGAAATACGCTGCTATCTTAGCGAAGCAGTTGAAAATCGCACGTATATTATTATTCAATAAGTTGCCGAGTATTACATCAATTCCCAGCAGTCCGTTGGTAGTAAATAAAACACACGAAACCAAAGAGGAATCGATGACGCATTTAAAGCGATTGGTTAATGAACTGAAATTTTTAAAACATACGGACACCGAATTGACCTACTTAGCAAAAGAAGGTGATTTGGATGAGCTTACCAATGATTTAATCAACAAATATCAGGTGGACTACGTGGTGATGGGTTTAACCGGTAAAAGTAAACTTGAGCAAACCCTAATAGGAAGCAATACCATAAAGATCGCTAAAACTGTCAACCGGCCCCTATTAATTGTGCCCGAGTCTGCAAAGCTTACACCTATCACTAAAATCGCATCGGTGATCGATCTGCAAGATCCTAAACAGGCGCAAACAATAACCAATTTATTGAATCCTTTGCATTTCCATAACCACCTCGAACTCTACGTGCTCAGTCATGAAAGCGAAGGCATACCGCTACAAACCTTGCACAATCATAATTTTACCGCTGTAAAGGAAAAAATTAGTCGATACAATCCCAAGTACTATGCCATCAGCGAAATTGATATTGTAAGGGAAATATTGGAGTTCTCCAAGTCGCATGACATCTCGTTAATCGTCCATATTGAGAAGAAAAGAAACTTTTTTGAAAGCCTCTTCTTAACAGACATTACCGAGCGGATGGCTTATGTAACCCATATACCATTACTTTTAGCAAAGCAGGCGTGAATTAGGCTTTAGGCTTTTAGGCATTAGGCATTAGGCTATAAGCAGTAAGCTTTATAGTAAGCCTTAAGGTATAAGCTATAAGCAGTAAGCTTTAAGCCCACAAAAGCCCATCATCACATCAGCTAACCGACCGTAGGGAGCTCATGAATGCCTTTAAAGTGAACACGAATGAATAATTATCACATTGGCTAATTGGCTCATCATCACATTGGCTAATAAACTACTTTTCTACTCAACCACTCAACTATTTCCCTAATAAAAAAATAATTGAAGCCATAGGGGTAGATGAAGGAACGGTTGTCATAGTAGCAAAGAAGGGAAGCGGAATGAGGAAGGTTATCGGTATTTCATAAAAAAATAGAGGAAGAAAATGATAAACGTGCTAGGATACGCGCAAGAATTGTATATGACAGCGAGTTTATCTAAGTTTGACTTGATATAGCTTATATGCTAACACAATTAAATATGCAGAGCGACAACGTCACGCTTAACCTGTTGCAACAGGGGAATGAAGAAATTTTCGAAAATGTTTTTAAACAGCACTTCAATAGTCTACATGCTTACGCTTTTACAATTTTAAAAGATGCCGTTGCAGCAGAGGAGATCGTACAATCACTTTTTTTAAAACTCTGGGAAAAAAGAGAGAATCTGGACATACGAAGCTCACTAAAATCGTACCTATATCGAGCTACTTACAATGATTGCATGAACACCATTAAGCATTGGCAGGTAAAACAAAGACACCAAGATCATATTACTTATGTAAATGATTTCACCTACGAACATACTGCTAATCAGCTGCATGAAAACGAACTAAAAAGGGAACTTCAAAAGGCCTTAAACGTATTACCGGAAAAATGTCGAACAGTTTTTCAGATGAGTCGCTTTGAGGAGTTAAAGTATCAGGAGATCGCAGACAGACTAGAGATATCGATTAAGACCGTGGAGAATCAAATGGGAAAGGCACTGAAAATATTACGGACGGAATTGGCTGATTATTTGCCGCTTATGGTTTATTGTTTACTAAAATTATTTCTCGGGCAATGAAAGATGAATTACTTATAAAATTCCTTCTTAAGGAAGCATCTCCTGAGGAAGATCAAGATGTACAAGCTTGGCTTGCAGAGGACCAGGCCAACCGGAAAAAGTTTGAACAATTCAAATTGATTTGGGATACCAGCAAGCAGCTTGCGTTGCAGCAACCTATGGACGAAGATATAGCATGGAAAAGGTTTCAACTGCTGAGAGATCAACGCTTTGAAAGACCCCCAGAAGATGTCGACGAGGGCGATTCAATACCACATCTTCAAGAATATCAAGGTAAGGGTACGGGATGGTTAAGGGTAGCGGCAAGCATCCTAGCGGTTATGGGTTTAATGACAGGTATTTACCTTTACATTATAGCACCAAAGCATCCGTATTTGCATAGCATTGAGGTGACGGCTAATGAAACGCCCCTAACCGATACTTTACCGGACGGAACCGTTGTAACACTTAACAGTCATGCTAAACTCAGCTATACCGAAGATTTATTTAACGGCCAACGCAAAGTATATATGTCGGGGGAGGCTTTTTTTGATGTGGCCAGCGACAAGAAACGCCCTTTCAATGTAGCCGTAAAAGATTTGACGATCAACGTACTGGGCACTTCGTTTAATGTAAAAAGCAACAGAAAATTGACGGAGGTTATTGTGGAGACCGGAGCTGTTCAAGTAAGTCGAGAAGATGTAATTATCAAATTAAAGCCAGACGAAAAAGCCATTGCAATGGTAGAACAAAAGGGCCTTAAACAGGAAAAGCAACACGATAAACTGTATGACTACTACAGAAGTAGGATGTTTAAATTAGACGGGACCCCTTTGTGGCGATTTGTAGAAGTACTCAACGAAGTTTATCAAGTGCGGATTGTACCGGAGAATATAGCCACAGGCAATTTGCCAATAACTACTACCTTTGACAATGATTCTTTACCCGGCATCTTGCATACGTTATGTAAAACATTACGATTGGAAATGGAAAAAAATGGTAAAACAATTATATTAAAAAAAGAAACGTTATAATATAACATAATCGCTATCCCCTTGGAGAACCAATTATTGCATTCTTGTAAAAGCCTGCTATTGACATTCGTATTGTCTTTAGCGGGTTTCACCGCTTTTAGTCAAAACTATCTTTTTAAGCCGGTTAAACTTCATGTGAGCCAACAAAAACTTGTAACCGTACTGGAAGATATCGGAAGGCAAGGTGGCTTTCATTTTTCTTATAGCAGCGGCATTATCCGAAGTGACAGTTTGGTTAGCATCCAGCATTTCAATGGCGACGTAAAGACGGCACTCAATACATTACTGGGTGATAGTTACGAATATCAAGAGAGTCCGAATCATTTAATTATCCGTCCGGCTCCATTTCGTTTAACGCTCATGCCTGAAGAATTGGGCGAAGGAAAAAAAATATATACCATTAAAGGCTATGTAGTGGATGAAAAAACCGGAGCAGGAATCCATAATGCCAGCGTTTATGAAAAACGGCTACTCGTGGGAACGATGACCGATAGAAAGGGTTATTTTAAATTAAAGCTGAAAACCAAGGACGGAAATCCCATGATTTTAACGGTTAGCAAAGAACTTTACAAAGATACCACCACCGTTTTCTTGCCTACCGTCAACCTAGGAAAAAACATCAATAGTAGTGGGCATTATGGATATATGGGAGATGGGGAAGAATCTGTCTCCAATACCGCGCTCGCTCGTTTATTTTTAAGTTCTAAACAAAAGCTAAATGCATTAAATCTGGGAAACTTTTTCGCCTATACCCCCGTACAGGTTTCGCTAACTCCCGGCTTAAGCTCACATGGCATGATGAGTGGTCAGGTCGTCAACAAGTTCTCGGCTAATCTCATTGGTGGTTACACCGCGGGAGTCAATGGCGTAGAGTTGGCTGGAATATTCAATATCGATCGCTATCACGTGAAATATGTTCAGGCGGCGGGTGCTGTCAATATGGTAGGGGGTAATATGTCGGGGGTTCAACTCTCCGGAATTTATAATACGGTTATTGATAGCTTAAAGGGTTTTCAAGCCGCCGGCGTCTTTAACTTTGTTAAAAAACATGCAAATGGCGTTCAATTGGCCGGCATAATGAACTATGCTGAGGAACTAAGGGGCGTACAAATTGCCGGAATTCTCAATAGGACGAAAACGAACCACGGCTTACAATTTGGTTTAATAAATATGGCTGATACCTCTTCGGGAATCAGCATTGGATTGGTTAATATTTCAAAAAACGGAATGAAACGACTGAGTGTATCAAGTAATGAGGTCCTGTATACCAATCTGGCATTTAAAAGTGGAAACGCAAATTTATACAGCATTCTTTCTGCGGGCTACGGAAGCTGGAATGGTGAGCAAACTTTTGCTACGGGCTTCGGATTGGGGCATGAGTTTAGAAGAAGAAATCAAGATAATTATTTTGCGGTAGAACTTTTGAGCCAGCAATTACACCGATCAGTCTATGAAAACGTGAGCAGTTGGACTAAGATGAATATCCTTTACAATTATTCTTTAGGTCAAAAAACAAAATTGTACGTTGCGCCAACGATTAATTTCCTTAGCAAGAATAAACAGGTTATTGAAAACGCACAAGACATTCCTTCGGCCGGATATCCATACCTTCTAAACAAAGAACGCTTTAAATGGTGGGTAGGACTTGAATTGGGTGTTGCTTTTTTCTAAAAAGAATAGGGGGGAAGTCTAGCTAGCTTGTCATTAGTTAAACGAAGATAATGACAAGATTTATGGAAAGAAAACTATTTAGCTACAAACAGACCCTGCTGGCACTTACTTTATTAATAGTAGGATCTTTTAACCTCTCTGCTCAAGAAGATAGCCCTGCTCACGTAGGCATCATATATCCATTAAGTACCCATGGTGGCAAAGCAGCCAATTATAGCAACACCATTAGCTTACATGCTATAGCAGGTCTATCTGGTGGAGAGAAAGCGTTCGCATTATATGGTGTTGCCGGAATTGTTAAGGGCAATGCTTCCGGATTGCAAGCTTCCGGTGTATTCAACCAGGTTTCCGGCACGCTCCATGGCGTACAGTTAGCCGGTGCCGTCAATTTAGCAGGCGATGCAGCTAAGGGTTATCAATTTGCGGGCTTGTTCAACCAAAGTAGGGGAAATGTTCATCTACAATTGGGCGGTGTGCTCAATACAGCGATTTCTACCAAGGGCTTGCAAGCAAGTGGTGTAAGCAACAGGAGCAAGCAAATGGATGGTGTGCAGATGGCAGGACTTTACAATCAGGCTGACAACGTAAAGGGTGTCCAAATAGCTGGGGTCATCAACAAAGCAAAAAACGTAAGGGGCATACAATTCGGGGTGCTGAATATCGCGGATAGCAGCGATTATACCCTCGGCTTGGTGAATATCGTGAAAAATGGGGAAAAGAGTATCCGCATTGGAACAGATGAAGATCTGTCGACTTTTGCCAGCTTCCGCTCCGGTGGCCAAATTTTATATGGAATCCTCGGAATTGGGTTCAATCCGCAATATGAGGCCATTCGCTACGGCGTAGAAGGAGGTATCGGTGCGAATCTGTTAAATCGAACCAACTTTAGGCTAGCTGCTGAAATCTCATCCATCACGCTAACTGATTTTGATGGCAATTACTTTAATAAAAATGGTTTACGTATTCTACCTTCCATCAAAATAGGACCTAATATATATCTATATGGCGGTCCATCGATTAATTACATCAATACTGATAATGAGGATGGCAAAAAGCTGGTTAAAATGAAAATTTGGGACAAGCAGAACAGCAAAGATTATCAAGCGCTGAATGTAGGCTTTACCGCAGGTCTACAGCTGGTACTGTAAATCGTTTTCCTTTTGGTGGTATGGCCGGCCTGCTTTTTCGCTTCCGGCCATACCATATAATAAAGCCTGTGACCGGTAAAGAAGCGGCAATTAGGCTAGCGATAAAAGCGAGGATTTTCCCGGGTAAACCTAAAATGGCGCCTACATGAATATCGTAATTCATAGCAATAAGCTTCTCACCATTGTTTTTCTCTGCGTAATTACGACGATAAAGTCTTTTCCCTGTATACTGATCTAGTTGTATTTCGTCTGTGTTATAATAGAGCTCTGCGCCTCGATAACCAGCTGCATAGATTACACCTTCTTTGCCGAAAGCCGGTGATAAACCAATACGATCATACCCTTTATCAAATTCCTTATTGGCCGTAGCGAATGCAACATCCAATGGGGAAAGTACGGCGACTGCTGTGGTATCCGACTGTTTCGTAACAAAGGGCGGTGGTGTGGTTGATTGCGAAGCGTTTACATAAACCGCCGTTTCGAACCACTTCATGGCCCAAACCATTCCTGTTAATGCCAAAATCAGTGTAATTAGCAAGGCATAAAAACCGGGCACATTATGTAAATCGTAATTCAGGCGCTTAAATCCTGCTTTCCATTTGATCTTGAAGCTCTTATTGACATTCGATTTTTTTAGATTTTTAGGCCACCATAATACTAAACCTGTTATTAAAAGAATGACGAATAGGAGTGTAGCATATCCTACGATTGGCTGACCATAGGGTGTATTCAGCAGCAAACTCCAATGGATATATTTCACAATGGTAAAAAATTCCCTGGTGTAATCAATACGACCGGTAATCTCACCGGTGTAGGGATTGATAAATACGGATTCGTAACAGTTAATGGCGCCGAAAAAGGTGAGGGCTTGTTGGTTGCCCGCCTCATAACACATGAACTCCCATGCTTTCTCCGGTGCGCGATAGCTTGTGATATAGGTTGCCGACTTGCCCAGCGCTTTGTCAGCAGTTGCTTGTAAACTACTTAAGGGCAGCACCTTTGCGTTTTCCGGCACTTCAACATAAAACTTGTCGCGATGAATCAGGTTGCTAATTTCATGTTGGAAGACAAAAAGACAACCCGTAATGGCTACAATAAAAACAATGATGCCTGAAATCAAACCGAGCCATAAATGCAGAAATGCAGCGATTTTTTTGATCGCTCCTTTTTTCTTCTTTGCTTTCGTCTTACCATGTGCCATTAACCCGATATTTAGAATTTATACGTTAAATTAGCCAAAAAGCTTCTCGGCATCTGCGGTTCGATCGTTGTCCACCCTTTAAAGTATTCCTTATCAGTCAAGTTATCCATCTTTAATCCGATCCTAAATTTAGGATGATCATAAAAAACAGAGGCATTCAACACCGTATATCCCGGCAAAGTAAAAGTACCGGTCAGCAAATCGTTGGTAATAATATTCTCGCTGGCAGAATTGCCGCCGAAACCTAAACCAATCCCTTTAATTGCTCCTTGATGAAAACGATAACTAACCCAGTAATTAAGCAAATGTTTGGGGCCTGCCGAAACAGGTCGGCGATCATTAACATTCACATCGGCATTGGTAATTTTACTGGTATTATTACTATAGCCGAAAATAATATTCAAGCCCTCTACCGGACGTGCAGTTAAGTCCAATTCAAAGCCTCGTGACAACTGTGTACCATTCTGAACGGTGATGTTGTATGTAGTGTCATCTCTGATGATTGATTCAGTTCGCGTAATATTTTTAACGGATATATCATAGTAACTGGCAGTAAAGCTCAATCGATTATCCAGTACATCCAATTTAACGCCGCCTTCCCATTGATTAGCTTGCTGCGGTTTAAACGTATTGGGTATATCCGGGAGCGGTTGCGTAACCGGAGCCACATTCCGAAAGCCATTCATATAATTGGCAAAAATCGATATTTGGTTAGGGATCACTTGGTACACGACACCAAATTTCGGTGAAACAGCCGTCTGTCCATAGTCGCCCGTTACCACACCTGTATTTAAGTTCTCCGTTCCACCGCTCTGAAAGCGATCGACGCGCACACTCGCCATGGCGATCAACTGATCGGTTATATTAAGTACGTTAGACAAGTAAGCTCCGTATACATTACTGCTGGCGCGATTGTAGGTATAAGAACCGGTACTGGCGGCCAGTCGCTCATCAATTGCCTCCTTATTGTAATTGTAGTAATTTGGATCATCAATACTCGAATTCAGTCGATCAAAAACAATATAAGGAGCATTATTATTTTTATTCACCTGTCTTAGGTAGTCTAAACCAAAAACCAAACGATTCCGTAAACCACCAATCTTAAAGTCGCCCGTAAAATTCTGCTGAATATTAATCACTTCACTTACTGCGTTTTGTTTGGTAACATAACGGCTCAATATCGTGTCGTTTGCAATGGTGCCTAACCGTTCATTATCAACATCCGTATACATCACATACTGATAATAACCATCGGTTTTTCTTCGGTTATAATTGACTTGGGTTCTAGATGTCCATTGATCGGATATCTTATACAAAGCTTGTCCTCTTAGATTAATTGTAGGGGTTTTAAACGTTACATCATCATGTGTATATGACCGATTATAATCAAATTGTAATTCGTCCGGTGTATTTGCATGGAGAGGTCGTGTTCTATTCAGAAAAATCATTAGCGGGTTTGTTCCTTCATAATGATATAATTCAGCATCTAAGTTCAAAGTCAATCGACTAGTAGCTCGATATTCCAGTGAAGGTGCGATGAAAAATGATTTCCTGAACCCCGCATCCTGAAAACTGTTTTGCTTATGATATGCCGCATTTACACGTCCTAATAGATTCTTTTTTTGATTGAGCGGACCGTACAAATCTAAGGTTGCCCGATGTTGAGCATAATTGCCTATGGTGTAAGAAACTTCTCCACCTACCGTATCCAAGGGTCTTTTAGTAACGATATTGATCAGACCTCCGAAATTAACCAGTGCTCCACCATATAACGTGCCCGACGGCCCTTTGACCACCTCTATTTGCTCGATATTAGCGGGGTCTAAATCGCCATTGGTCAGTGCAGCAACTCCATTAATCAAATTTGGCTGTGTAGAAAAGCCCCTTAAGGTGAAGTACGCGGCCCCATCGCCGCTTCTACCGGTCGAACTCCATAGCTTATCTAATCCTGAGCTATTTTTTAACGCATCGTTAAAGTTTGTGACTATTTGATCTCTCAGCACTTCTTTGGTAATCGTCGTATAAACTTGGGGGTTTTCGAGGTTATTAAGCGGTAGTTTGGAGACAAAATTGCTTTTTCTTCTCGTATACGGATTAGCGCCTACACCATTAACCACCACCTCGCTGAGCGTGGCGGCACTTTCTGTTAAGATGATCGTCTGTACATCCACTTCAAGGTCGTCCACCTTAATTTGCAACTCTTGGGTATTCAATCCTAAGGCCGTTACGCGAAGTGTGTAAGAGCCGAAAGGGACTTGCTTGATCTCATAGTGTCCATCAACATCGGTCGATGCGCCACGATTTAAACCTTTTAAGGTAACGGAAACGCCTTCAGCACCTTTACCGTCAGCGGTCAACACCACCCCCTTTAGGTTAGCAATCTGTTGTGCTTGAATAATTGATGGTAGAAATAAGGATTGAATAGTGACAAATAAAACAGTTAGGTAGGAGAGCGGTCTCATTCTTATTTGGACTTTATCTAAATTTCTGCAAAGAAAAGAACTAAAACCTGAAAATACAATTCTTATTAAAAATTATTCTAAAGAAGAGTTGGGGAGGGGGAAGTGGAGTAGTTAAGTAGTGGAGTAGGGAAGTAGTTTATTAGTCAATGGGATAATTATTCATTCGTGTTCACTTTAAAGGCATTCATGAGCTCCCTACGGTCGGTTAGCTGATGTGATGATTAGCCAATTAGCCAATGAATGATTAGCCGATGTGATGATTAGCCAATTAGCCAATGGGATGATTAGCCGATGTGATGATTAGCCAATTAGCCAATGGGATGATTAGCTAACGTTATCATGGGCTGATTGCTGATTTCCGATAGCTTAAAGCTTACTGCTTATAGCTTATACCTTAAAACTTACTATAAAGCTTACTGCTTATAGCCTAAAACCTAATGCCTAATGCCTAACACCTAAAACCTAATGACTAAACCGTCATAGCAATTTCACAATAAATGTTTAAACATTAATTTAATATTAAAGTATTTATCTTTGATTCATCAAGACAGAAATGTATTAAAAATTTAAAAATATGGCAACAACATGGGTAGTAGATCCTGTACATTCGGATGTACAGTTCAAGATCAAACATTTGGTAATCTCCACCGTTACCGGTGCGTTTAATCAATTTGACGGTCAAGCGACAGCAACAGATGGTTTTGAAGAGGTAACAGCGAATTTTAGAATTGATGTAAAAAGCATAGACACTAAAAATGCTGATCGCGATAACCATTTAAGAACCGGTGATTTTTTTGATGCAGATAGCCATCCTGAAATTTCGTTTAACTCCACTTCTTGGAGAAAGATTGGGGATGATGAATTTGAATTAATGGGTGACTTAACGATGAAAGGAATAACTAAACCTGTTACGCTTAAAGCTGAATTTGGCGGGATTGAAAAAGATGCTTACGGCAATACCAAAGCGGGCTTTGAAATTACCGGAAAAATTATCCGTAAGGACTTCGGTCTTACTTACAATGCACTAACTGAAACAGGAGGCCTTGCTCTTGGTGAAGACATCAAATTAGTGAGCAATATACAGCTTGCAAAACAAGCATAATTGTTGACGGTAAAACAATGTAAGAAAGTGTTTAAAAGGTAGTTAACACCTAAAAAAAGTGTCATTGCGAGCGGTCAGTTTTTTAACAAAAACAAAGGAGCCCAAAGGACGATTTAGTTATATCCTCGCTCTGTAGGACTCGAAGGTCATTGCGAGGAACGATGGTGATGGACTTTTTAGACACTTTTTTTATATTATTAAACATTTCCCCATTCCATACTTAAGATGGGATAGGGTTTTCCTGCATCATCTACAGCGGTACGGCCGACAACCACAAAACCCATATGCTTGTAAAAGCCGACCGCTTGCTGATTCTGCTCATTGACATCAACGGTTCTTGCATCCTTTTCATCCAAGGCATACTGCACTAATTTTTTACCTATTCCGATCCCGCGTTTGGTTGCATCTATAAATAGCATTTGGATGGCTTGGCCGGAGATCCCAATGAAGCCGGTTAGTATGCCATCTTGCCTGATGTGACCGTATAAATCTACTGAGTCGAGGTATTTATTATAAATCAGTTCTTTATAATACAAAATATCTTCTTCTTTAAGAAAATGATGAGTCGCTCTTACCGCACTTTCCCAAATCTCCATGACACGTTCATAGTCGTGCCGGGTTAAACTTTTAATCATCGCTATTGGCTAAATTTCAAAGATAAACTTTTACTTATCTTAAATGACTTTTTTCTATACTTGTCAATCTTTTTCTAGAATTAGGTTCTCGAACTCACATGAATAGAATCGACAGACTTTTTGGTATTGTAACGTTACTTCAGTCACGCAGATATGTCGGAGTAGAGGCGATCGCGGAAAAATTTGAAATTAGCACCCGAACAGTTTACCGAGATATCCGAGCAATTAATGAGCAAGGTATTCCTATCAGTTTTGAAGCGAACAAAGGTTATTATATTGTTCAAGGCTACTTTCTGCCACCGATATCTTTCACAAATGACGAAGCCAATGCACTGATCCTTATGGAACGTTTTCTAGCGGGTTTCGCTGATCGTTCTATACAAAAACACTATACCGCAGCATTAAACAAAGTCAAAAATGTAATGCGAGGTCAACAAAAAGAGCAATTGGAGTTCCTGAACGAGCATATTAAATTACAAATTCCATCCCGCCTCCAAAATGATTTTGAATATTTATCCACCATTCAGCATGCCATCACCAATAAATCAATCTTGCGTATCGATTATGAAAAGGAAAATGGTGAGCGAAGTTGTCGTGAAGTGGAAGCAATCGGACTTATTTTTTACGCCTTTAGCTGGCATCTCATCGCTTGGTGCCACCTTCGCCATGAGTATCGCGACTTCAGGGTATCAAGAATTAAAAAGTTGTTTGATCTAAAATGTCCTTTCAGAAAATCAGATCACATGCCAGTGGCTGACTTTATGAAGAAGCTACCTGTGGATTATTAGCTAAAAGTCGTATCCGGGACTTAGAAATGCGCTAATACTAAACGTATTGCCTTTTCAACGGTCTTCTGCGGTTCTTTGCTAAAGACGCCCTCTAAGCGACTTGCCAATATCGCATTTACGGAAATCGCTTGATGGCCCAACGATTTAGCTAAGCCATATATACCCGCTGTTTCCATCTCTAAGTTGGCGATGCGCATTCCCTTATAACGGAAGGAACAAAGCTTGTTTAACAAATTCGTTTGGTGTTGTTCTGCACGTGTAACTCGCCCCTGCGGTGCATAGAACCCCGGAGCCGTCAAAGTGATTCCTTGCGGAACGCCTTTGGCCAGTTGATGCAACAAATTGTCGGAACAAGCAGCCACATAGGGATGTATATATTGGGTTGATAAATGCGTTTGAAAGGCCGTCTGCAATTCCAATTCAACCGCAGCTTCTTCTTTTCGATAATAATGCAACAGCGGATCGAGCCCGATACCGAAAGTGGATATCAAAATGGAATCTAAAGGAATATCATTGTGTAGGGCACCTGATGTGCCAATCCTTATGATATTCAATGATCGTAACTGCGATTTAACTGTACGACTACGCAGATCGATATTTACCAAAGCGTCGAGCTCATTTAATACAATATCGATATTATCTGTGCCGATTCCTGTTGAGATAACACTCAGCCTATTTTGTCCCACATAACCGGTATGTGTAATAAATTCTCGTTTACCTTTCTTCACTTCAATCCGATCAAAGTACTTGCTTACTTGACCAACACGGTCAGGATCGCCTACGGTAATAATGGTATCGCCCAAATCTTCAGGCAATAAATTCAAGTGGTAAACGCTGCCATCGGCATTCAATATAAGATCGGTATCCGTCATCTTCATATGCTAGGTGGTTCGCAGGTATTTTACTTTTACGTTCGTTAAATGTTGTAATTTACTTAAGGTATGATTGACTTGTGTTTGGCGGATCTCAAAAGTCAGTGAACAGTTATTATCGAAAGCCTGCTGCTGCACAATTAGATCGTCTTCTTTAACAATGCGCATCACATCATTCATCTGCATGTAATCGAAACTCACCTCATATACGTCATTGACTGTTTTTTCTATTATCCGGGCCTGACTGACGGCGTCTTGTGTAGCGCTTTTATAAGCATTGATCAATCCTGGAACGCCTAACAGTGTACCGCCGAAATAACGTACTACCACTACCATTAGGTTCGTCAAATCATGCGATAGAAGTACATTTAATATGGGGCGACCGGCCGTACCGGAAGGCTCCCCATCATCGTTTAAGCGGAATACGGAACGATCTGTTGTTAAACGGTAAGCCCAGCAGTGATGTCGTGCTTTCGGATGGAGATCTTTCACTTCGGTTATCACATTTTTGAGATCTTCCGGATCACTAAAAGGGTAGGCATAGGCAATAAATTTACTTCCTTTGTCCTTGAACAGACCTTCAGCCGGTTTTTCAATCGTTTTATAGGTATCTTCAAATAAATTCATGAATAATAATTCGCTTAAAGCTTATAATAGGCCAATGATAATTACTGAGATCACTGCCAATACCAATCCAACTTTGTTTAAAGTACTTAATTTCTCCTTAAACAGGAATAAACCAACAACTGCACCTACAACAATGACACCTATATTCATTCCTGAAAACACAACAGAAGGATTGTTTGGTAAAGCCTGATGAGCTTTCATATAAAAGAGGATATTTCCAAAGTTAAAAAGTCCCAGCCCCAATCCCCAAAGGGTTCCTGAAAGCGAAAATTTTTCCTTTTTGGTGCTTGCTAAAAAGCCGAGGTACAAAAACGACACCAAGGTACAGAGTACGAAAACCAAAAAAATCGAAGTTCTATACGAAACTGCTTGGTATTGGGCAATATGTTTAAAAAGAATATCGATTATTCCCATACCGAAAAATACCATCAGCGGATACTGCCAGGCATTTTTGCTTGTAAGGCTGTGTTGATTGCGTTTCTGCCATTTAATAGAGCATACGATGGCCGCTAATCCGATGGCTACGCCAAAAAGTTTGGTAGCACTTGGATGTTCATTAAAGATAAAGAATGCAGCCAGGAGTGGAATAAAAAGAGACAGACGTTGAGCCACTTCCGTTCGCACAATGCCCGAATAGCGTATAGATCCCGCAATGATAATAAAGAGGGAGGGTAGTAATAATCCCAATGCTAAATAGCTTATTAATGGCGCCTCTGCGATGGAAAAATTACTTAGATCGGGCTTCAGGTAATGGTAGCTCAATAAGACAGTCATCGGATAATTCCATGCAATCATTTGCAGGGTGTTAACCGAATAGCGCCTAGCCAATTTGATAATCACCGATACCGTGACGCTGCACAAAACACTTAAAAGGACTAAGAGCATCTCTATTTGTTAAAATAAACGGTAAGTGAATCATTCCCTATGTTTTCCTTGATTTGAGGTATAACCTGCAAACGGGGAGCGTCTAAACCATCCTTCCAATAAGCCTGTCCTCTAAACACACGCGCTTCATCCCACAAACCCGCCTTTATAAATAGATTGAGCGTTTTTATACCGCCTTCAACAACAAGTGATTGAACATCCATCAAGTGAAGCTGATATAGAATATTTTGTGGCAAATACCAGTCGAAATTTTCCAACGCAATCAACTTTAGTCTGTCTTGCCAATCGGTTTTTTTCGCGTTGAATACAATTGTTTCCGCTTCTTTATCAAACAAATGAAGATGAGGTGGGAGCGAAAGCTCTTTATCAATAACGATCCGTTTGGGATTTCTTCCAAACCAGTGGCGGACAGTCAGTTGTGGATTATCGATCAACGCCGTATTGGCTCCTACCAAAACCGCATCTTCTTCGCTACGCCACCGATGGTTGACCACCTGTGCAGCGGAGCCCGTGATCCATTGCTGTTTTTCACCTTTAGGAGCAAAATAACCATTTGCTGTTTCTGCCCATTTTAGTATAACATAAGGTCGTTGGTGCTGCACCCGAGTAAAGAAACGACGGTTTACAAATTTTGCTTCTTCTTCCAGCACACCTTCAAGTACGTCAATTCCCGCTTCACGCAATTTGGCAATACCACGACCGTTTACTTGTTCAAACGGATCGTTACAAGCAACAACCACTTGTTTTACTTGATGCTTGACGAGCAGATCGGCACAGGGGGGCGTTTTCCCATGATGGGAGCAAGGCTCTAAAGTAACGTAGACGGTCGATTCTCTCAATAGATCAGCAGCGTTTGGATAACGGTTAAAAACATCGGCAATAGCATTCGGTTCGGCATGGGCCTCTCCGTATTTTCGATGCCATCCCTCGCCAATGATGGTATCATGATGTACAACCAAAGCGCCAACGATCGGATTTGGACTGACACTACCCTGACCGAGCTCAGCGAGTTCCAGACAACGCCGCATATAGATTTCGTGATTAGGCATGCACAAACCTAATGAATTTTAGTAGCTGTCGATCAATAGGCCGATTTTTTTTACAGTTTTATGTTATGTTGAGTGGAGTTTTAAATGATGAATGTTGCCTGCCTGTCGGTAGGCAGGAATGATGAGTGATGAATAAGTTTTTTTTGTGCATTGCTAGGAAGTTTAAAGTGCGGATAGTTGAGTGGTGGAACAGGGAAATAGCAAGAAGACATAGGACAGGAAGAAAACTCGCAACGCACAACTAAAAAAGTCTTGATATCTACCTGCCTGCCGGTAGGCAGGTGTCTTGATACCTGATACCTCACGGCAGGCTTTTTACTTTTGAATTTTTACTTTTGAATTTTTACTTTTGAATGCCATGCAACTCGAAGCCGTCAAAAAACGATTCATAGAAAAATTAGCTGTTTTATACGAAGCTACCGAAGCGGAAAGCATCTTTCTGATTGTGTTGGAGGATCTGTTGGGGTATAGCAGAAGAGACTTACTCCTTCACAAATCCATGAGCTTGAACGACGAGCAACTGGACCAGCTAGAAGATGCCGCCAGCCGTATAAGTGCCGGTGAACCGGTTCAGTATATCATAGGACACACACCTTTTATGGGATTATCCCTCCATGTGAATCAACATGTCTTGATTCCTCGCCCCGAGACCGAAGAACTTGTAGATCTTATCATTCAGGATTTAAAACTGTCCAATAGCTCGGAACCTAAACTAATAGACATAGGCACGGGTTCGGGCTGTATTCCAATTGCTATTAAAAAGTATGTTAATCAAGCACAGGTTTACGCCTTGGATGTATCGGTTGAAGCACTGGCCGTAGCAAAGCAGAATGCAGCGGACAACCAATGCCCTGTTCACTTTATGCTGGCCGATATCCTGGAATGGGACATTATCTTTGCAGAAGAGGTTAAATTCGACGTGATTGTCAGTAATCCGCCTTACATCACCAATAGCGAGCAGAAGGGAATGCATCCGAATGTATTACAATTTGAACCACATTTGGCTCTCTTTGTGGAAGATCAGGCACCGTTACTCTTTTATGAGACGATTGCCGCATTCGCCTTAGCGCATCTGGAAAAAGGGGGGAAGCTCTATTTTGAGATCAATCGAAATTTCGGGCAGGAAGTAAAAGATTTACTAACAAAAAAGGGATTCAAAAATATCCTACTTAAACAGGATATACATGGCGCAGATAGAATGGTGAGGGCCAGCTTATAAATGAGTGCGACTAGAAGAAAGAGAAGAAAAGGAAAGAAAAAGAGTAGCGAAAGACCCACTCGCTGGAAATGGATATTAGCCCTGTGCTGTGGATTGGCATTAGCCTGCATTGCAGTCGTTAACCATTTTCTATTCCATAAATGCACGCATTACGGCATTAAAATACCAGCAGGATACCATACACACGGCATCGATATATCCCAATATCAAGGTAAAATTGATTGGGATGCTTTATGTATGCCTCAGGATAGCGATATTCATATCTCCTTCGTTTATATGCGCGCCTCAATGGGGATGCGTACTGATAAAAAATTTAAAACCAACTGGCAAGAAGCAAAGGCACACGGTATAAAACGAGGTGCCTATCTCTTTTTTCATCCGAATAAAGACGGTGTAAAACAAGCAGAACTTTTTATTAAACGAGTGGGAAGGTTGGAAGGCTGTTTGCCTCCCGTTGTTGATATCGAAAAAACTTATCGTACCGATAAAACAGTTTTGAAAAAGCGTCTACAAGACTGTCTGAATACCCTGCACAACCACTACGGTATCCGTCCCGTTGTTTATACCTATACTACTTTTTACCGCGATTACCTGGGTGAAAAGTTTGATAAATACCCCTTATGGATTGCACATTACGAGCGTGAGGATAAACCTGATTATATCAATCGCCCGTGGGATATCTGGCAACATAGTGAACGCGGAAAAATCGCCGGCATCACTGAGTTCGTCGACTTCAATGTCTTAAACTGCAATAATAATATTATGCCTTGTGAGGTTTGTGGTTATTAGTTGGTTATTAGTTATTGGTTGTTAGTTATTGGTTATTCGTTGGTTTGTGCTTTATCACTATTACTGAACCATCATTAGCCGTATAAAAACTACTCGACTAATTGACGATTTACAAGGTATAAATCATGGTAAGTACGCTTAAAACGCGAAACTACCTATCGCGATAGTAAGCCGACATTATCACATTGGCTAATCGGCTAATTTCTGACTCAACGATTCACCAAAAATAAACTTTCCCAAATCCGGCTTCACCTTCTTTTCCCGTTTTAGCTCATGTTCATAAACCAACCTACCTAGGTTTTTCAGAAAAGGGTAGGTGACCTCTTCGTATTCATAAACACTATCATTATAGATTTCGTTATTGTTGGATTGCACAACAGCTGTTAGCAGGAATTCGACACCGTTTTTAAAATCTACGATATAAGCGTTGTCGATATTGTAGCCGTAGGAATCACCATACTTATTGAAACTGCGGATACGACCATCCGGATGGACACCTTTTTCCCGACCGAAAAACAATAACTTACTATAGGTAGGCCAGAATTCAGTGCTGTCATATTTAGGAAAATCGGATTCTTGTGGAAAACGCGACATATAGTAGTAGATGAAGCGATAGTCTTCATCCCTCAGATGAAATCGTTCTTTCTTCGGGAAGGCTTCTGGAAAAAGCAGTTTTTTCATGATCAGCTGCTGATCGGCTAGCGCATATGCATTGAGCCCTTCAAAGCTGTAGGGCTTATGAATGAGACTGTCATTGGCATCCCTATAAGCTTTACCACGAATTAGATTTTGTAGATCCAAGGGGTAATCTTGCGGATCGTATTGGGCCGCTTGTTGATAGATAAGCAGATCATCTTTATAAAAAGTAATTGGGTTCGTATGTTTCGCCCATTCACCCTTATCGCCAATCGCTAGGCGATTGATAATGCGACTATGACTGGCCCCATGTTTCTTCAAGCGGCGATTGATATCAGCCCGTCCCAAGAATTCGTAAAGACGATTGAAGGCATCGTTATCACTGGTCAGTAAGATTTTTTTGATATAATGCCCGATACTGGGCAGTCCATTGGCGGAGGAAGAGTCGATCTCAACCCTTGTTTGTCTTTCCCAAGCGCTATCGATTTTCAGCGGGGTATTTTTATCCAGTCCTTTAATTTTCAGCTCATTGATTTTCTCTAAGGCGAAGATAGATGCCGGGAGCTTAACCGTACTGGCGGGATAGAAATACCAGTTAGGATTTAATCGGTAGCTAAAAGAAGTAAAATGTGGTTTATTATGTTTATCGCGATCTATTTGGGTATAAAGAATTTGCACCTGCTTTCGTTGCGGATCATCGAGAACAGCTTTAAAAAGTTCGGGATGACTTTCAATTAAATTCTTTAAAAATAGGGTATCCATCGGTTGGGCATAGATTTTATAAGAAATTAACAATAGGCAGAAAGGGAGCAGTATTTTCATCCGTATTCAGGTTTGTGCAACTAAGGTAACAAAAAACTCATAAACTTGCATACAAAATCAAAGCCTGGCAAGTATTACTTTTGGATAATCATCCCGAATGGCTATTTTTGTCAACAGAAGGAAAATATCAGCTTATAGATCTAAGACAATATACACACCAATTAAATTTCAGCTTAAGAGTAGCAATTTTACTTGTTAAGCCGTTATAACAAGCATACAATAAAAATTCACCTTATAAACAACAAATGAAGACAAAAATCAACTCTCTTTACCTAAGCTTATTAGCCGGAACCTTACTTACACTGGGAGCGTGTAGTAACAGTGATGACGATGTTGCTCCCATAGATCAACTTCCTGAAAACACCGGAATGTTCGTTTTAAATGAGGGGGCCTTTGGTGGGACCTCTAATTTAGGATTCTATAGCTATGGAACAAATCAATATAATAATAGCGCTTTCACTGGAAATTTAGGTTCTGGGGCAAACGATTTGTTAGTATATGGAAGTAAGGTTTATATTTCCGTTACTGATGCAAACAAGGTTGTTGTATTAGATGCCAAAACGAGATCGGAATTAAAGGTGATAAACATATCATTACCTAGGTATCTACTGGCTCATAAAGGAAAAATATATGCTACTAGCCATGGAGAAAATAAATTGTTTGCCATTGATACTACGAGTAGTTTTTCCATAAATAGTGTTGCGGTTGGTAAAAGCCCAGAACAACTTACAACTACTAATGGAAAAATTTATGTAACCAACTCTGGATGGAGAGATGCGTTGAACGGAGGAACTTACGACAACCATATATCTGTAGTAAATCCTACAACATTAACTATTGAAAAAGATATTGTTGTAGCAGAGAATATAAGCGCAATAGCTGCTGATACGACTAAGAATGTTTTATATGTAAATGCTTCTGCTATTTATAATGGTAGTCAAATTTCTAAACCTTCTAAATTATATATTGTTAATACAGCAAATGATCAAGTTGAAGGAATGAGCTTTGGAGCAGAGAAAATTGTGGTAGTACCAGGCGTTAAAAAAGCATATTTGGTTAGTAGTAATCGGACCAATGATGGAAAAAACACCTTCTGTAGTTTAGATTTGGTTAGTAAGACAGTTCAAAATATCACGTTAAGTAACGTTAGCTTCGAACAACCTTATAGCTTAACTTATATTCCTGAAATTGCCCGCTTAGTGCTTGGTGATGCAAAAAATTATACCAGCAATGGGCAAATGTATGTTTTTGGTTTGTATCAATCCGGAGACTTAGGGCTTGAATATTTTACACCGGTAGGTGTTAATCCCGTAAAAGTCGGATTTACGTTCGGCTCATATGTAATGCGATAATTTTTTAAGTTTACTTTAATTTTAATAAAATGGATTGGTGTTTGATCAGTCCATTTTATTTTTACACCCTTGCCCATCTCTCCTCAATTCCCTATCTTCGTCTCCCATGCAACTCAATGTAGGATTGATCGGTTTTGGCATGGCAGGACAAGTGCTTCATGCTCCTCTTATAAGCTCCGTAGTAGGTTTAAGATTAACAAAAGTCTATGCCCGTCGGAAAGAACAGCAACATATATTACGGGCTAAATATCCGGACGTAAACATCGTAACCGATGTACAGGATATCTTTAATGATAAGCAAGTCGATTTGGTTGTGATAGCTACTTCCAACGATGTACATTTTAGTCTTTGTAAAGCGGCCCTATTGGCAGGCAAACATGTGGTGGTGGAGAAACCTTTTACCAATACATTGGAAGAAGCAAACGAGCTGATTGCAATAGCGAAAAGCCAAGGCAAATTATTATCCGTCTTCCATAGCGCTCGTTGGCATAGCGATTACCTGACCGTAAAAGACGTGATTGCTAGTGGCGAACTCGGGCGATTGGTAACGATGGAAATCCGCTATGACCGTTTCCGCAACTACCTCCGGCCGAATGCCTGGCGTGAGGACGACCTACCCGGTTCGGGGATTTGGTTCGACCTTGGAGCACACCTCATCGATCAGACCTTACAATTATTCGGCAAACCGCAAGCACTCTTTGCGTCACTACGTAAAATGCGGGAAGGAGTAGGGGCGGTGGATGATTTCGAAGTTTTATTGTATTACCCGCAAATAAAGGTTTCGCTCAAAGGAAGTATGTTGGTAAAAGAACCAACGCCCCGTTTTGCACTTTATGGAACGGAGGGAGCCTTTGTAAAACCGGGTGTCGATCCACAGGAAGCGGCACTTCGGGAGGGGAAAACACCGGCCGACTTACCAAATTGGGGCGAAGAACCGGAAGAAATATGGGGCATCCTCAATACAACGGCTGAAGAACCGAATAACCGGAGAAAGATTCGCAGCCAAAAGGGAAATTATCCGGGTTATTACGAAAATGTGCGTGATGCCATTCTCGGAAAAGCAGAATTAGCCGTAACGGCTGAGCAGGCTCGGGATGTGATTTATCTATTACAATTGGCGGAACGAAGCTGGGACGAGAAACGTGTGTTATCTGTTGACTAAAATTATTTTCCATGGAATATGATGTCCTCATCATAGGTGGAGGTGCCTGCGGTCTCATGTGTGCGGTGCAGGCTGGTTACTTAAGCAAAAGGGTAGCAGTGCTGGAACGAAACGACAAGTTAGGCGCCAAAATATTGATTTCAGGAGGGGGCCGTTGTAATTACACCAATTTATACACAGCTCCCACTAATTTCATCTCTGAAAATGAACACTTTTGTGTTGCCGCACTCCATCAATGGAGCGTCGATGATACCATCCATTTTTTTGAGCAACAGGGTATTGCAGGGCAGGAGAAGACCTTAGGACAGTTGTTTCCGACTTCCAACAAGGCTAAAGATGTGGTGGCTGTATTTGAACGCTTACTTAAGGAACTGGGGCAACGGGTGATTTTAGAGGCTGAGGTTAAATCTATCGAAAAGAATCCGGCAACCGGATCTTTTCAGGTCATGTTCCATCATAAAGACCGTTTGGAAAGCTTGGAGGCTCCCAAGGTGGTTATGGCCAGCGGTGGACTCCCTATTGCTAAATTGGGGGCTAGCGATTTTTCGCTTCGTATAGCAAAGCAATTCGGCTTGGCCGTGACCGCCACAGCACCGGCACTGGTTCCGCTGACAATCACCGGAAAGGATGCCGAATGGTTCAGTGCTTTGGCGGGCAATTCGATTTTCAGTAAAGTCTGGAACAATCGAGCAAGCTTTGAAGAAAATATTTTATTCACGCATTGGGGCCTCAGCGGCCCTGCCATTTTACAGATTTCCTCCTATTGGAATCCGGGCGAGCTGATTTGGATCGACTTACTCCCGAAACAACGCATTGCCCAACTAATTCAGCTAGAACGCGAAAAAGGGGGGAAGCGACTCCTTGCACAGCTATTGCAAGATCACTTTACTAAGAAGTTTACTGAAGCATTAGGCAAATTTCTACCTATCGATAAGAAAATCGCATCCGTCGGCAAACAGGACGTGAAACTAATGGAACAGGTGATTCACCGCTTTGAAGTGAAACCGGCAGGTAGCAAGGGCTACGACAAAGCTGAAGTAATGCGTGGAGGCGTCAGCACGGAAGAGTTATCTTCGAAAAGCCTGGAAGCCAAAAAATGCACCGGACTCTTTTTCGGTGGCGAATGCGTTGATGTAACCGGCTGGCTAGGCGGCTATAACTTCCAATGGGCCTGGGCAAGTGGCTATGTAATTGCGCAGCATTTGTAATCGTTATTTGTTGCTCGTTATTAGTTATTAGTGATAACTAACAACCAATAACCAACAACTAATAACTAAAAACCAATAACTAACAACTAACCTAAGGTACCTCAACCACAAATCCCTTATCGGCGGCCAATAAGTCCTTATTGGCGATCAAAGACTCCAGATTAATGTCACCGATAATGTATTTGAATTCGCGGGCATAGTGTCTTTCTGATACCTTTAGAAAGTTTAGCTTTTCCAAAATAGATTCATCATTATACCGTAGGTATACGGTGATCTTATGGTTATTACTATGATTCAACTGGGTTGCTTCCAGGTGCTTTTTATATTCATAGCGGTAGTCATACCGTAAAGCGGCGATATCTGACAGCACAGCTGAACCGGTTGGATGCCCTCCGGCACCTTTTCCATAGAAAAACTGTTGATCGGCAAACGCAGCCTGTACCACTACACCATTATATTCGTTCTCTACAGAATAAAGAATGCTTTTCTCATTCACAAACTTAGGGATTACGTAGAGTATTACTTTTTCATTTCCAATTTCCTTAGCCGTCGGCACTAATTTAATTTTGTAGTTTTTCTCCCGTGCAAAACGAATGTCGTAATCGGATAATTGATCGATACCAATGTTAAGAATTTCTTCCGGTTTCACATATAATCCGTACGCATGAGAAGCAACAATAGCAAGTTTAAATTTTGCATCAAAACCACCTACGTCCAAGATGGGATCCGTTTCAGCAAAACCTAGATGCTGTGCTTGTTTTAACGCGGTGTCATAGTCCATATGCTCGTTAAAGATCTTGGACAATATGTAATTGGACGACCCATTAAAAATACCGGAAACGGAATGGAGTAGCTCATTGTCGTAGTACTCCTCTAAGTTACGGATAATAGGAATACTACCACATACCGCCCCTTCATATAAAAGACTCGTTCCATACGCCTGCTGAATATCTACCAGCTCTTCCAAATGTGTGGCGATCATTTTTTTATTAGCTGAAACGACGTTTTTGCCGTTCTTTAGGGCTTTCGATACGATATGGAAAGCGGCATCGGCGTCGTCTATGAGCTCTACAATGGTATTGATCTCCACGTCATCCAATAGCTCATCTGCTTGGGTAGTAAATAATTCCAGGGGTAGTGTTCTTTTTTTGTCGGGGTTTTTAATAGCAAAACGTTTGATTTCCAGGTTTAGCTTTTTGGTTTTAATGATATCGTATAAGCCTTGGCCTACCACGCCAAAGCCAAACAATCCTAGTGTAAGCTTTTTACTCATTGTTCTGTTAGATCTTCTTCTCTATATATTATTAAATAAGTGGTTGCAAGGTTCTATCCAAACGATTGGGATAACTTTGTTTCAAAAAAGCAGCGATTTCTTTACTGATCTGCTTGGTTTCGATCAAAAATCCGTCATGTCCATAAAAGGAGTTGATGGCCGCAAATTTGGCGTTTCTAATATGTTTGGCCAAATACTTTTGTTCATCCAAAGGAAATAATATATCGCTTGTAATACCAATAACCAACGTTTTTGCACGGATATGCTGCAAAGCCTTCTCTGCGCCATCACGACCCCTTCCCACGTTGTGGGCATCCATGGCCTTACTCAGAAACCAATAACTGTAGGCATTGAAGCGCTTCACTAATTTCTCTCCCTGATAATTTTGGTAGGAAGAGGCACGGAAATCATCTATTTTCTCATCCGAGCTTTCCAGTTGCGTGGCGCCGTATGTTTCGTAAGTCCTGTAAGAAAGTAAGGCGATACTCCTAGCTACTTTCAAACCTTTCGCTCCGCCATTAGGTTTATTCGCATAAAAGGTCCGGTCGGCACTGATCGCCAACCGCTGGCTTTCATTGAAGGCAACGCCCCAAGGCGAATGTTGGGCATTCGTAGCCAATAAGACAAGATTCTCAATCCGATCAGGATGGATAATAGCCCATTCCATGGCTTGTTGCCCGCCCAACGAGCCTCCAATTAGTACTTTAATCTTATCAATGCCCAGGTGCTGCGCTAAAAGCTCATGTGCCGCCACCAGATCCCGAATGGAGAACTGCGGAAAAGATAAATAATAAGGTTGATCGGTACTTGGGTTGGTTGTCAACGGATTGGTTGTCCCATAATGAGATCCGATAATATTAGCACAAATAATAAAATGTTCCTGCGGATTGAACAAATCTCTTTCCCCAAACAAACCGGGCCACCAGTCGAACACATCCGAATTTGCAGTCAGCGCGTGACAAACCCATACCACATTATCTTTACGTGTATTTAATCGACCATAGGTATGGTAGGCTATCTGTAAACCCTTCAATCGCTTCCCGTTTTCAAGCCGGAAGGTTTTATTATAATTGAATTTATGGATACTCATATATAATAGGCGCCAAATGCGCTGTTAAATTTTTCTATTTAATCTTCTCGAAAGCTTGCTGTAAATCAGCTATTATATCATCTATATGTTCAATACCAACGGCCAAGCGCAAGGCTGTTGGCGTAACACCGGCAGCCAGTTGTTCCTCATCCGAAAGTTGTTGATGGGTTGTAGCCGAAGGCTGAATAATCAGCGTCTTTGTATCACCCACATTGGCTAAATGGCTGATTAACTGCAAACTATCCACAAAAGCTGTTGCACTTTCCTTTTCGCCTTTCAGTTCAAAAGACAATACTGCTCCAAAACCATGCTGTAGATACTTCTTAGCACGAGCATGCGCCGGATGTGATTCCAAACCCGGATAATTAACCGATTGGACCAAGGGATGCTGCTCCAACCATTTAGCTACACTTAGTGCGTTGTCAACATGTCGTTGTACACGCAACGAAAGCGTTTCCAATCCCTGAAGCAATAAGAATGAATTAAAAGGGGAGAGGGCCGGACCGAAATCCCGCAGTCCTTCTACACGGGCGCGGATTGCAAACTGTATATTACCAAAAGGCCCATTTACACCGAACACATCCTTAAATACCAGGCCATGGTATCCCTCGGAAGGTTCGCTGAACTGCTTAAATTTACCATTGCCCCAATCATAATTGCCACCATCAACGATTACACCACCAATGCTAGTTCCATGACCACCGATCCATTTTGTTGCCGATTCGACCACCACGTGTGCCCCATGTTCCAGGGGTTTAAATAGGTAACCTCCGGCACCGAAGGTGTTATCAACAATCAGCGGAAGCTCAAATTTTCGCGCCACTGCGGCAACCGCCTCAAAATCGGGGATGTTGAAACTTGGATTACCGATTGTTTCAATATAAATAGCCTTTGTTTTATCGTCAATAAGCGCTTCAATAGCGGCTGCCTCATCATTTTTTGCAAAACGCGCCTCAATACCCAAACGTTTGAGAGACACCTTAAATTGGTTATAGGTGCCGCCGTATAAATTGGAACCGGTCACAAAGTTCTCACCACTTTCCAAAATATTTGTTAAGGCCAAAAATTGTGCTGCCTGTCCGGAGGCCACCGCAACCGCTGCTACCCCTCCCTCAAGCGCCGCAATACGCTTTTCAAAAACATCCGTTGTCGGATTCATGATTCGCGTATATATATTCCCGAACTCTTTTAAAGCGAATAAATTCGCACCGTGCTCAGAATTGTTAAAGACATAGGAAGTCGTTTGATAAATAGGAACCGCCCGTGCATTAGTAGCAGGGTCTACTTCTTGTCCCGCATGGACTTGTAAAGTATCAAATTTTAGATTTTTAGCTGACATTGGATTCTTCTTTAAAGTGTTTAATCGTTTGTTTATTAGTGTAGACGTATGCACATACAATACATCAAACGATGTATGTTTAGCATCGGTTAAAAAGAGTGTTCTTTTTAACAACAGCACATATACATGCAAGAGCAATGTATATAAGAAAAAGACTGCTTTTTGCCAGTGAAGGTATGATCGAATGATTGCCGGTAAAGTACTGCACCGGACTTGAATGTGCTGATAGTTGAATGCGATTTCATTGTCTTATTCATTTATATGCTCCCATTTATCTGGGACAGGATTTGGCACCTTTTCCGAACGCTTCGGATGGTTGCCAGTGGGTCTTAGAGCCGGTCTCTCGCCACTTCTTTATAAATCAAGACTCTTTTAAAGAGGAATTGATCAATACATTGTTGAATGTATGGCGCAAATATACATTTTATTTTAAAATTCAAAAGTAAAAAGTAAAAATTCAAAAGCCTGACTGCCGTAGGGATGGTAAAAATTCAAAAGCCTGCCTGTCGGTAGGTGCTACCGCCACTACTCGTTCATCATTCAAAATTCCTGCCTACAGGAAGGCAGGCATCACTCACATTAAATTGCTTGCTGAAATCCCTTATCCTTATGAATCAACTTAGCCGTAGAGGCCGGTAGATCGATGGGACGGGTATAGGTTACAAATTCTTCCTCTTTTAATGCGTTAAAAAAACCTAGCTTCTCTACCATTCGAGTAGCCGGCTGATTATCCTCATTAATGCATATTTTTATAAAGGAAGCGCCCAAACAATATTTCGCCATCTCGATCATTTGATTGAAAGCAGCAGGCATAATTCCTTTTCCCCAATATTCCGGTAATAGAGAACCTCCGAAAAAAATGTCTTTTTTCTTTTTATTCCAGTTATACAACACACAACAGCCGATTACCTTTTCCGGTTCATTTTTCAACCGAATCGTATAAATGTACTTACATAACCAAAGCATTCTTTTAGTAAACTCTTCGACCGTCTCATCACCAACTTCATCATTGATATTGATTTTCCAGAACAGGTCCGGTCTCGTATAGACATTGTCGAAGATTTCCGCGTCTTCAATGGTTAGTTTACGCAAAACAATGGGCTCTACCTTTAATGTATCCATAACTCAAGAAATTAGAACAAAAAACGGAGGTTGTTATTTGTTGATTTAAAGCTACCTCAATCTTTCCAATAAAACAAACAAGTGAGTTTTAAAATTGTTTGAGGCGAGTTTTAAGTCGTAAGTTATACGTAATACGTGCCTACCGCTTACCGCGGAAAGCCTACAGCCCGTAAATCTTACTTTAACGAGACGGTTACATGTTTGCATATCCAGCCAAGTTTATCTAAGTTTGTCGGTAAGATATTTGTGTATGGAAGCAGATAATAGGTTACAGCTGGTCATCGATGATCCCCATTTAGATGCAGAATTAAAAGAAATAGCATTAAAAGTTCTTAACAATGAGCGCATAAGCTTCGAAGAAGGGGTAGTACTTTACGAGAAAGGCGAATTAGGCTATTTAGGCGTATTAGCAAATTATATTCGGGAGAAAAAAAATGGCAACTACACCTATTTCAACCGGAATTTCCATATAGAACCGACCAACTTATGCGTGTATGACTGTAAGTTCTGTTCCTATTCGCGTTTAATTAAAGAGCGGTCAGAAGGATGGGAAGCAAGCATGGAAGACATGCTGTCAACCATCAAAAAATATGATAATGAACCGGTTACAGAAGTCCATATAGTGGGAGGGGTGCTCCCGCAATACAATATGCAGTTTTATATGGATTTGTTTTCTGCTATAAAAAAACATCGCCCACAACTTCACGTCAAGGCATTGACACCGGTTGAATATCATTATATTTTTAAGAAGGCAAAAGTAGATTACGCTACGGGTATGCGCATGATGAAGGAGGCGGGATTGGAGTCCATGCCGGGCGGCGGAGCGGAAATTTTCCATCCGGAGATACGAGACCAGATCGCTAAGGATAAATGTAATGCAGAACAATGGTTGGCCATTCATGAGGAGTGGCACAAACTGGGCATGTATTCAAATGCAACGATGCTTTATGGCCATATAGAAGCATTTCATCACCGCGTTGATCATATGGAGCAACTGCGTCAGTTGCAAGACAAAACAGGCGGATTTCAAACATTTATCCCCCTCAAGTTTAGAAACAAAGACAATCAAATGTCGCACATTCCTGAATCTTCGGTCATCGAAGATTTGAGAAATTATGCGATAGCACGCATTTACCTCGACAACTTTCAGCATATAAAGGCATACTGGGCTATGATCAGTAGAGATACAGCGCAGCTGTCTTTGAGCTTTGGTGTGGACGACATAGATGGCACCTTAGATGATACTACCAAAATCTATTCAATGGCAGGAGCTGAAGAGCAAAATCCAGCCATGAGTACGCAGCAACTGGTTGAGCTGATCAAGCAGGTAGGACGGCATCCGATTGAACGTGACACCTTATATAATGTGGTTACGGATTATCAGGATTATCAGTTCGAAGAAAGCAATCCTAAAAAAAGCTATTACAGCTTGCCGGTGTTGAATTAGGGAATAGGGAACAAGTGAATAGGGAGTAAGGCAACGGGGTGCTAGACTTGTTCATGGCTAACCGGTTCCCAAGATCACTGGACTTGGGGAGTAAGGGAATGGGACGCTAGACTTGCTCACTACTCCATAATCAGGCTTGGATGATGTCTTGATACTTTTATCCTGAACTACTAAAGAACAAATTACTTGAATGAAACCTGCATAAATTGCCATATACCGAAGAAAAATGAATAATTTATGCAAGCTTCATCACCGATAAAGAACAAATCATTTTAATGAAAAAATTATTCTATATAATCAGACACGGAGAAACCGATTTAAACAAACAGGGAATAGTACAGGGCAGGGGTGTCAACACACCGTTAAATGACCTGGGAAATCAACAGGCGCAGGCTTTCTATGAAGCTTACCAAGCAATAAAATTTGATAAAATATATACCTCTACCCTAATCCGAACCCATCAAACAGTCGCTAATTTTATTAATCAAGGTATTCCTTGGGAACAGCTCGAAGGACTGGATGAAATTAGTTGGGGAATTTACGAAGGTAAAGAGCAATCCACTAACATTATCACAGGTTTCAACTCGATTACGCAGCAATGGAGCGAAGGGAAATTAGATATCGCCATAGAAGGAGGCGAAAGTCCTAATCAAGTACAGGAAAGGCAAAAAAAGGCTATGGATTATATCACCTCCCAACCCGATGAACGCAATGTGCTTATCTGTATGCACGGTCGCGCGATGCGTATTCTACTTTGCTTACTGATAAACAAACCTTTATCTCAAATGGACGACTTTCCTCATATGAATACGGCTCTATATTTAGTTTCCTATAATGAGGGTACCTTTACGATTGAAGATCATTACAACATAAACCATTTAGCACAGCTTCAGGACGTCGAATAGCATTTTATATTAACACATGAACAAAATTAAAGTATCAGCCGTATCCTATACAAATACGACTCCATTTATCTATGGTATAAAAAACACCCCACTGATTGATGAAATAGAATTAAGCTTGGATATACCAAGTACCTGCGCACAAAAGCTAATTGATTGTCAGGTGGACGTAGGCTTGGTACCGGTAGCCGCTCTATTGCAGATACCGAAATATGAAATTATTTCAGACTATTGTATCGGCGCTACCGGCGCAGTTAATTCAGTATTTATTTTTAGCAACAAACCGGTTCACGAAATAAAAACGCTACGACTTGATAAGCAGTCACGCACTTCTAACAACCTTGCTCGCGTACTGTTAAAAAATTACTGGAAACAACCGGTTGAACTTACGGAAGACCAAAATGCCGATGCATTCGTCGAAATAGGTGATCGGACGTTTGGAAAAAAGGAAAGCTTTCCTTTTGTTTATGATATGGGAGCTGAGTGGATGAACTTTACGGGTTTACCTTTTGCTTTCGCCGTATGGGCCGCTAACAAATCTTTACCGAGCAGTTTTATTGAACTTTTCAATAAATCAATGAAATTCGGATTGGATAATCGAGATAAGGTTATCGACAACTTGCCTAAAAGGGACGATTTTGATATCGCTCATTACCTTAATCACGCTATCGACTTTGCGCTTACTGATAAAAAAAGAGAAGCGATTCAATTGTTTCATCAGTACATTCAAGCACTTTAAGGGAACAGTGAACCGGTTAATAGGGAACAAGGGAACAGTGAGTAGGGAACAGTGAACCGGTGAGTTGGAGCTAGGGAACTAGTTAAAGGCTAGGTAACAGATAAGAAAAAAGTTCTCCCTATTAACTATTTCCCTAATAACTACTCCCTATTAACTACTCCCTAATAACTACTCCCTATTAACTACTCCCTAATAACTACTCCCTGCTAACTACTCCCTAATAACTACTCCCTGCTAACTGCTCCCTAATAACTACTTGCGTTATCCAATATTTTTATTTCCTCCGAACTCAGTGCGATGTCTGCCGACGTAATTAAATCATGCAGCTGTTTCTCATTGGTTGCGCTGGCAATAGGCGCGGTAATAAAAGGTTTATGGAGCAACCAGGCAATGGCTATTTGCGCCTTCGTTGCACTTTTATTGGCGGCGATTTCTTCCAAGGCAACCAGAATTCTTTCACCGCGTTCATTCAAGTATTGTTTTACCGTTTCACCTCGCTGGCTTTTGCCTAAATCAGCTTCCGTTCGATACTTGCCGGTAAGAAAGCCACTAGCCAATGCATAATAATTTAGCACGGCCAGATTTTGATCCTGTACCAACGAAAGATACTCCGTCTCAAACGTCTGCCGGTCGTATAGATTATAAAGGGGTTGGATGCTGACATAAGGCTGCAAATTGTTTTTTCTTGCAAATTCGTTCGAAGCAGCAATACGTGCAGCCTTGAAATTAGAGGCGCCGATATAGCGTACTTTACCCTCTTCAATAAGGGTATTTAGCGCCTCCATAGTTTCTTCAACAGGCGTCGCCTCATCGTCATAATGGGTTTGATAGAGATCAATATAATCCGTTTTTAGTCTTTTCAACGAAGCCTCTACCGCTTCTTTTACATAAGCGGCTTTTAGCCCCTTTCTGTCTTTATCCATCTCAGCACCTAACTTGGTAGCAATCACTACATCATCGCGTTTTCCCCGTTTCGATAACCAATTCCCAATAAACGTCTCTGATTCGCCACCTTTATTTCCCGGAACCCATTTGGAATATACATCGGCAGTGTCTATAAAATTATAGCCGCCATCTATCAATGCATCCAATAACTGAAAAGATGCTGTTTCATCTAAAGTCCATCCAAAAACATTACCTCCAAAAGCAATAGGGGAAACCTCTAACGCTGTTAAACCTAACTTCCTTTTATGTGCCATTTACGTAAATTTATTTGTTACTAACAATAAACGGTAACTGACGGGATAAGTTTTAAATCTTGTCTACACGACGCCAAATATGACATCCCATTTACTCAATCTAACAGATTCTCTATTTTTTGCTTTCGTGTTCGCTTGGGGATCTTCATATAACTACCTTCTTCACTGCTTTCGTCTCCTAACAACATGCCCCAAGGCTTAAGCTCCGGTATTCTATCAAAAACCACTTTCATAATGGCAATGATGGGTATTGATAAAAACATCCCGGTAATTCCCCAAAGCATTTCGCCCAGCACGAGACCAATTAGGGCAATCAAGGTATTAATTTGCACTTTCGAGCCAACGATTTTCGGCATAATGTAATTTCCATCTACTGCATGAATAACGACCAATGCAATCACAACAAAAAGGACATTCGTTGCTGTCGAGGTAGCAAAAGTGATTAGAACCGTGATCACTAAGGCGGTAAAAATCCCCACATAAGGAATAATATTGAAAATGCCTGTAATCAACCCTAGGAGGAAGCTGTACTTTACGCCAATAAAGTAAAATGCCAAGCACGCCAGAATAGTGACTATCAGCATTTGTAAAAAAAGTCCCACGACATAACGTTTTATAATATACTGGATCTGGTAGACAATTTCATACACAACAGGGCTATGATTTTCTTTAAATGAATTCACTAAAAACCTAACAATCAACCTTCTATGAAAAAGAATAAAAAACGTATAAAGAAAAGAGAATAGCAACAGTAAAAACAGTGACGATAAGGACATCAATGTTTTGCTCAACAAGGTAGTCCCGGTACTAAGTGATTTTGAAGCAGCTTGATTGATATAGTCAATCTGTGCTTTGTTGTTTACATGAAAGGTATCGGAAATCCAAAACTGCAGGTCAGCTGCTGATTTCAAGAGCTGTTGCTTAAAAGCCGGCCAATCATTTGCCAAAGACGAAAGCTGAGTACCTAACAAGGTGAACACCGCACCAATGAGTATGACCAGCGCAATGGATGATAACAACGAAGATACGGAACGAGGCATTTGAAAATTGCGTTCCAGAAGATTAGCCAGCGGCAACAGCAAAACCGAGCATAAAAATCCAAAGATCAATGGAGCCAAAATGGTATGTCCTAAAATCGCCAGGTAGCCCAATAATAGGATACTCAATAAGACGCAGGCCAGTTTAACATAAAAAGGGAGTACAACTGTTTTCATATAATGTACATAGGAGTAAATAAAAATAAAGTTAACGTATTTTTAAATCCGTGATACAATTTCTTTGCCTAAAATGATAAATAGATTATCTTTATCAAAAAAATTAAAATCTAACCACAACTTATGCCAATAAAATATATAGTCGTTAAGCTTTTAGCGTGCTTTCTTTTTCTTTCCACATCTGCGCAGGAAAAGCAAACAACCAATCAGCAAAAAATGGAATGGTTTAAGGATGCCAAATTGGGTATATTTATCCATTGGGGAATCTATTCGGTAAATGGTATTTCCGAATCATGGTCTTTTTTCAATAATTATTTAAATCATGAAGCCTATATGCGGCAATTGCAGGGCTTTACGGCATCAAACTACAAGCCGGAAGAGTGGGTAGATCTCATTTCTCTCAGCGGTGCTAAGTATGCCGTTATCACTTCTAAACATCACGATGGTGTAGCATTATGGGACAGTAAGGTTGATAAGGCTATTACGATTGAGAAGCACGGTGCGGCTAAACGTGACGTGCTCAGTCCTTTTTTAAAGGCGCTGAAAAGAAAAGAGATCAAATCAGGAATTTATTTTTCTTTGCCCGACTGGAGCCAAGACGATTATGATGTCTTCACTCGCCTCAGAAAGCGATACAACTTAAAAGACGACCCAAACCGATGGCAACGATATCAAAACTACATGATGGGCCAACTGGAAGAGCTTTCGGATCGCTTCGACCCAGATTTATTATGGTTTGATGGCGATTGGGAGCATAGTGCCGGCGAATGGCAAGCTGAAAGTATATTAGCAAATCTTCGAAGACACAATCCAAATATTATAGTCAATGCACGATTAACAGGCCATGGCGATTATGACACCCCCGAACAAGGCGTACCCGTGCTTAAACCATCCAATCCGTATTGGGAATTATGCTATACCATGAACGATTCTTGGGGTTATCAGCCGTACGACCGGCATTATAAATCATCGAATATGATTATCCGAACCTTGATTGATTGCATTAGTATGGGAGGGAACCTACTCTTGGATATCGGCCCACAGGCGGATGGCCGTATCCCGACTGAACAAATTGCCATTTTGAAAGATCTTGGTCGGTGGACACAAAAAAACGAGGAAGCCATTTACGGAACCCGAGAAGGGCTGCCGCACGGTCATTTCATAGGAAAATCCGCTTTATCGAAAGACAATAAAACAATTTACTTATTTCTCGAGAAAAAGGACAATAAAACAATATATATCAATGGCTTAACGTCTAAAGTAAACACCGTGTGCATTTTAGGCCACCAAGGAAATATTTCTTTCCAAGAACAGGGGCAACAACTAGCTATTGACATCCCGGCCGCCGCGGAAGACAAGGATGCTACTGTTGTAGCCGTTCAACTTGCTGAAACATTGAAGCTTAGTACGCCGCAACTGAACAAAATCGCTCACGAGAATTTACAACGCCCTGAAACAAGTTTAGGCCAGCAGATTCACACAATTATCAACAACATCAATGCAGGCAATAATCTTTTTGATAACAGCCAGTTAGCAGCAGATGGATACAATTATCGTTTACCTGAAAACCCTTCTTTGCAAGCTTGGATAACGAAGCATGCCGAAGCGCTGTACCATGCGAAGAGCGGCCTTCCGGAAGGGCACTATACCGGACTTAGTGCTTTATCGGAAGATAAACAAACCTTATTTTTGTTTATTGAAGGCAAACCAACCGGCCCTATAGCTATTAAAGGACTTAGAAACACAATACAACGTGCGCGAATTGTGGGCGAGGGCACTTTATTAACACCACTGATTTACAACAAATTATATTGGAGCAAAGTACCGGGGATAACCTATATACCCGTACCGGAAGATCGTCTAGATCCGCAAATGACAGTTATTGCGCTGTTGTTGGACGGACCATTAGATCTTTACCGAGAAAATGTTGGTGCTATTGAAAATAACTTGTAATATCATATAATATGAAAAAATTTTTAGTGGGGTTACTGAGTTTATACTTCGGAACCCAGGCTATCGGCCAGGAACATAACACATCGGCCAATTATATTAAGCCGAAAGATCCATTGGTCGTGAAAAACCTGTCTGAATGGCAAGAATTGAAATTTGGCCTTTTTATGCATTGGGGCACTTATAGTCAATGGGGAATTGTTGAAAGTTGGAGCCTTTGTCCCGAAGACGAAGGGTGGACGCAACGTCGGGGCCCACATGCAGCCAATTATTATGAATATGTTAAGGCCTACGAAGATTTACAGAAACAGTTTAATCCGATTGACTTCAATCCCGGAAAATGGGCTCTGGCGGCGAAGGAAGCTGGCATGAAGTACGTGGTATTCACCACCAAGCATCATGATGGTTTTGCCATGTTTGACACAAAGCAAAGTAATTATAAGATTACCGATAGCAAATCACCTTTTTCAGGTAACCCTCGTGCCAATGTAGCCAAAGAGATTTTTAACGCTTTTCGACAAGATCAGTTCAAAATAGGAGCCTACTTTTCCAAACCTGATTGGCATACACCGTATTATTGGTGGCCTTATTTCCCGCCAAAAGATAGAAATGTCAACTATGACCCAAAAAAGTATCCGGATCGCTGGCAGCAATTCAAAGACTTTACTTACAACCAGATTAGCGAGTTAATGACTGACTATGGTAAAATTGACATCCTATGGTTAGACGGGGGGTGGGTGCGACCATTAGCGACTGTAGATACTACCGTCGAATGGCAACGAGGCATTAAAACAGAACAGGACATAGACATGCCAAGAATCGCTAACATGGCGCGCAAAAAACAACCGGGCATTATTATCGTAGATAGAACTGTCCCGGGTGAATATGAAAATTATGTCACACCGGAACAGTCGATCCCCAACAAGCCGCTCGATATTCCCTGGGAATCATGCATGACCATGGGCAACTCATTCAGCTATGTTCCGAACGATCAATATAAGCCGGCGAGAGAAATCGTGCACAATCTAATAAAAATAGTATCAAGAGGGGGGAACTACCTACTCAACATAGCTCCCGGGCCCAAAGGAGACTGGGATCCTATAGCCTATCAGCGTTTAAAGGAGATCGGAAAATGGATAAATAAATACGGAGAAGGCATTTATGCTTCGCATAGTATTGCTCCTTATTCAATCGGCAATATTTTTTTTACACAAAATAGGGAGGAAAATACCGTTTATGCTTTTATTTTACACAAAGAGGGAGGGGAGAACTTACCCGCTAAATTGGAATTGCCATTAAAAGAGGACGCCAAACTACATGATATAAGCCTGGTAGGTTCAAAAGTCAAGCTTCGCTGGAAGATTGTTGATAAGCATATTCAAATTGAGATTCCACAAACAGCGAGAAATTTGCAGTCGGACGACTATGCGAGCATGTTTAAGATCGGATATGTTTATTTGTGATAAGAGACATAGGACATAGGACATAAGATGAGAGACACAAGATCTAAGATTTCCTATGTCTGATACTTGATACTTACATCTTAATACCTACATCCTGGTACTTGACACCTACGTCTTGATCAACTAAATTAGTAAATAACACGCATTTTAGTTAAGTTTGTAGACAAATAATTCAAGTATGAACACAAGCGAAACCGGCAGAGTCAACACACGGAATGCCATGCTCATTTTAATCATCGTTAGCACCGCGCTTTTGCGGATTCTTAATGTAGGTAAATTTGGAGACTGGGCCAATTTCACACCCATTGGAGCTACCGCGTTGTTTGCAGGAACTTATTTTCGCAATAGGTGGGCTGCTTATTTTACACCCCTGTTAACACTTTTTATTTCCGATATCATCGTTAATTACGGTTATTACGGAAAAATCACTTTATTTTATGAGGGCATTGTGTACGTGTATATTGCTTTCGCACTTATGGTATTTGTTGGTAGCCTAATAAAAAAAGTGACGACCTTGCGTGTTTTCGGAGCGACCATAGCTTCGGTGTTAATCCATTGGATTGTCACTAATTTTGGTGTCTGGATAAGTGGTCAAATATATCCCTTAAACGCCCAGGGCTTTACCGACTGTTACATTAAAGCCATTCCATTTGAAAAGAATCTATTGCTGGGCAATTTAGCTTATGGAATTATTCTCTACGGAGGATTTGAATGGGCGAAAAAGCATTTCCCTCTTCTTGCCGTACCTCATGAACTAAGCATAAGCAAGCCAAACTACAAATAATCAGGCATGAAGGTTGTCGTATTCACGGGAGCAGGTATATCGGCGGAAAGTGGATTGAAGACCTTTCGCGGTGAGGATGGTTTATGGGAAGGATATAAAGTAGAAGACGTCGCTACTCCCGAAGCTTGGCGAAAAGACCCCGAATTAGTACAACATTTTTATAATATCAGGAGAAAAGCCGTGCTGGATGCACAACCCAATGCGGCTCATCAAGCCCTTGTCAAATTAGAAAGCAAATTTCAGGTCACCATAATTACCCAGAACATTGATGACCTGCATGAGCGGGCAGGATCAAAACATGTTATCCATCTCCATGGAATAATCACAAAAGCACAATCTTCTCTTGATCCATTATTGATTTATGACATACAGGGAACAGAGATAAAAATGGGGGACCGTTGCGCCAGGGGTTCCCAACTAAGACCTCATGTCGTTTGGTTTGGCGAACCCGTTCCAATGATGCAAACGGCTATTGATGAATGCCGAAAGGCTGATATCCTCCTGATTATAGGTACGTCGCTACAAGTATACCCGGCGGCAGGTCTGATAAATTTCCCGCCTCATTATGCACAAAAGATTTTAATCGATCCCGAGGCTCATCAACTTAATCGAGTGGATTCAGAAATTCAAAGTGTTGCAGCGAAAGCTAGTATCGGTGTCCCGAAGGTGGTCGATCAATTGCTCAGTGTGGTTAAATAGTTGAGTAGTAGAATAGTTGAGTAGACCATAAGCTTACGGCTTAGAGCATATGGCTTATAGCTTATAAATAGGCCTACAAAATTAGTACTAGATCTATTTGATCACCAAATAATATTTTATTTACAACTATATTTACCTGAAAATAATATATTTAACGTCTTTTATATAAAGAGTTGATACCGTAAAGATCGAGATGTTAGCCCTTGATCGCAAAGAAAGCAAAATATAATTCGGTTTCGATCAAAAACAAATCATAACAAGCTGCTTATTAATGAATTTGACATAGTAAAGAAAAGAAGAAATTGAGGAAGGATAGGAGCAGAAAGGATGATCTGAGGCGATCAAGAAGAAAATCCTACAGAGAGTCACAAAATATAGCTTATCGTTTATAGCTAATATTCATGACGTTCATAAGCCTTTTTAAAATCTGCACGCATAGTAGCAAAGCGTGCAACGATAGCCTGCACAAATTCTTCGTCCAGTATTTGAAAAACACCGTTTACGCCGTCCGTAACATCCATTTCAGTAATCTTGTAAACTTGTTCAAGAGAACCTTGCTCAAATTTAATAATAAACTTTTGATTCATGGAAAAGATGCTGATTTTGCATTCTTTATGCGGAAGCTCGGCAATTGCTCTCATAGGAATCTGTGAAAATATAGAAGATTAGTTTAACTAAGGCCAAAGTTACAAAATATCAACCATATGTTAATATGGGGCGAGGGGAAAACTTTTTATTTAACATAATATAAATTATAAGATAAAATAGTTTGCCTTTTAATGTTTACTCTGATAAAGAGAAATGGCTAAATATGTGCTAACAAATAAAGCTGTTGATAACCTTACAAAAATCTGTGATTACTTATGAAGTGTGGTCGGAAAATCAGGCCGATAAATATATCATAAATTGCAGGCAGTTACTATTCCTCACATACCAGATACAACTAAAATTCCTACTATAAAAGCATTTTTATTATTTTGTGCATATTTTATATTGCTTAAATAAAATGTATAACTGCTTTTATGCCAAAATAATGTGATA
>NZ_LR027855.1:149820-315005 GCF_900607235.1 Olivibacter jilunii
GTAGAAATATTTTATTATTATCTATTATGTTTTAATGATTTTAATAAGTAAAAAAATACAATATCAATTCTGTATGTGTATTTGCTTTTTTCACATATTTTTTAGTTTAATTTTTAAATGAAAAACGTAAGAAAAATGATATTTTTAAATTATTTCAATTTTTTTCGGCTTATATTGATATATTTTTATTGCAAATGCGATTTTATTTGCTTAAAATTAGCAAAAAATAAGAATATATGTCAAATGATCATTTTCTGAACGAATATGTGTATCATGAAAATACTTGGGATGAGATGTATGACTCTAAAAACATCCGTCATCAATATAGTCATGTTTTCTCGATGCTTAAAAACCTTGACGTGGATAGCATGAGCAATCGGCATCGTTTAGCGGGAGAATTGTTCTTAAATCAAGGCATTACTTTTACAGTTTACAACAATAATGAAGGAATTGAGCGCATCTTTCCTTTTGATATTATCCCCAGGATTATCACGGGTGCTGAATGGGAAGAAATTGAAAAGGGCATTATTCAGCGTTTAAAAGTGCTAAATCTATTTCTAAAGGATATTTATCATGAACAACAGATATTACGTGACGGTATCGTTCCTGCGGAGCTAATTGCCAGTTGCCCACATTATACCAGAGAAGCTTACGGTATCAGGGTCCCTTACGATATCTATGTTCACATTTCCGGGATCGATTTGATACGCGGAAGCGATGGCAAATTTTATGTATTGGAAGACAATCTTCGTACGCCTTCCGGGGTGAGCTACATGTTAGAAAACCGTGAAGTAACGAAGCGAATTTTTCCTGATATTTTATCCTCATCGAATGTTCGGAGCGTTACCCACTACCCTACGCTCTTACATGAAGTTTTACTTAACTTGATTTCTTCTCAAGTATCTGATCCATATATAGTTATATTAACACCTGGGATTTTTAATTCGGCTTATTACGAACACACCTTCCTGGCAAAACAAATGGGCGTTGATCTTGTAGAAGGCCGGGATTTGGTAGTCGATAATCATAAAGTATACACGAAAACGACCAAAGGTCTTAAACAGGTAAATGTCATCTATCGAAGAGTGGATGACGAGTTTTTGGACCCACTCGTATTCAAGCAAGACAGCTTACTTGGCGTGCCTGGTTTACTGAGTACTTACCGGAAAGGCAATGTGGCTATCGTCAATGCAGTGGGAAACGGCGTAGCCGACGACAAAGCAGTATATGCTTATGTCCCCGAAATGATTAAATATTACCTGAATGAAGAGCCGATATTAAACAACATTCCTACCTATCAGCTCAGTGATCCGGAAGTGCTTAAATATGCTATTTCAAATATAGATAACCTCGTTATAAAAAACACCAATCAATCGGGCGGCTATGGTATGATTATGGGAAACGCGATCAGCGAACGAGAATGGCTAAAAGCCAAAAGCGAGATTGAAAAAAATCCCCGCAATTATGTTGCCCAGCCCATTATTCAATTAAGTACGGTTCCATGTTTTATTAATGGCAAGATTCAACCTCGCCATGTCGACCTTCGCCCTTATGCCTTATACGGTCCACAGGGAATCAAATTAGTTCCCGGAGGCTTGACTCGCGTTGCCTTAACGGAAGGGTCGCTTGTTGTAAATTCGTCGCAAGGTGGAGGTAGTAAAGACACGTGGATTATTGACTAATTAATCATCCGATATGTTAAGTCGCATTGCAGATTCATTATTCTGGTTAAGTAGATATATGGAGCGCGTTGAAGAAATGCTTCGTGTTGCCAGAACTCATTATATCTATTCTTTAGATAAGAACATCAACAGTGGAACATGGAAACCGATTTTGCAGGTATATACTGATTTACCGGAGGATAAGGCTCAGGTATTTGAAAACGACACCTATGCGGCACTTCATTATTTGCTGTTAGATAACAACAACGAAAATTCCGCGAAGAACATCATTCAAAAAGCACGTGAAAATGCCCGTGGTATACAAGACCATATTACTCGAGAAGTTTGGGAAGAAGTTAATTCCATTTATCATCTTATCAACCGGCCTTTCGTAAAACTAAAACTTGCTAGTGCAGACGCGTTGGAGATTATCGATTTATTTTTAAAGCACAGCATGATGTATGCAGGTGTTGCAGATGTAACGATGCAAAGAGGAATCGGATGGAACGTCATGAAGCTCGGCAAATTTGTTGAAAGAGGAATCGAAACTCTTATATTAACCGATAAACAATGTGCGCTTCATAACTACGATTTATACAAGGAACTTGATATCACCAGTTGGAGATTTCTCCTCTTATCTCTTGCGGGTTATGAAGCATATCTAAAAACCTATCGAAGCACCAAACACAATCAACAAATTCTCCATCAGGTCATCTTTAATGCGGATTTTCCACATTCGGTATTGTATTGCCTAAATCAGATTGAACGATCGTTAGCCGTACTTGTGAAGGAAAACACCAATCCTGAAGTACCTGAACTGTTACGAAGTTTCGGGCGAATTCACAGTCGCATACGCTTTATGGATCCCGCATCGCTACCATCCACGGATATCCAATCTTTCTTCTTAGAGCTTAAACGTAAGCTACAAGACTTCAACGCCAAACTCAAACTGTTATTTTTTTCCTATTAAAAGATTCATCATGGCAATATACACCATTTCCCATATCACCAGGTACACCTACGAAAATCCGGTTATTGAGAGCATTAATGAGATACGGATCTTTCCTTTCATCTGCAAAGAGCAAGAGCTGTTGAATCAAGAACTCAACATCAGCTTCTCCCCGATCCTTCATATTTATACAGATTATTGGAAAAATAAAGTCGCTACTTTTTCAATCCTACATCCGCATCAGGAGCTTATTATCGAAAATCAGTTAACAGTTCGCACCACTTCATCGAATCTAATTCAGGTAAATTTTCATAGCGGTTTTGAACAACTCCATCATGAAACAACTAACAATTTGAATTTAATTGAACTGACAAAACCGGAAAAAATACGGAATCAACACCTTATCGACGGGATTGTAATTAAATTGACAAACGAAGGTTTAAGTGTTGCTGAAACCATCGAACGATGCAGCAGTTACATTTTTAAACATTTCAAATATGTTCAGGGTATTACGGACATTGAGACGACTGTAGACGAAATATTACAGCACAAAGCAGGCGTTTGTCAAGATTTTGCGCACGTAATGCTTCAAATCTTAAGAACTTTAAAGATCCCTTCCCGATATGTAAGTGGTTACATCTGTCCAAACAAAACCGGGATGCGCGGTGAAGGTGCAACCCATGCTTGGGTTGAAGCTTATATACCACAGTTTGGATGGGCCGGTATTGACCCAACCAATAACACATGGGTAACCAATTATCACGTTAAATTAGCAATAGGAAGAAACTTCAAAGATTGCTCACCGGTTAAAGGTACTTTCCGTGGTAATTGCCATCAATCGCTTTCCGTTCGTGTATCCATTCACTATGAAGACGGAAAGCTATTCGAGCAAACGAACGCAGTAAAAAGACGCGATCCCCTGTTTATAGCCGGCTATGAAGATACCAACTTGATGGGAAACCAGCAACAACAATAGCTACCTAATCGCCTCCCTGATTCGGGTCAGTTGTATTAACAAATCTTCCAGATAATTCAGGTGCAGCATATTAGCTCCATCCGACTTAGCGTTAGCAGGATCGGGATGCGTTTCAATAAACAAGCCATCGGCGCCTACCGCTACGGCCGCTTTGGCTATGGTGCCAATCAGTTCCGGCTTTCCTCCCGTTACGCCGGATGCTTGATTCGGCTGTTGCAATGAATGCGTACAATCCATCACTACGGGAACGTTAAACGATCGCATTGTAGGGATTCCTCTGAAATCTACAATCAAATCCTGATAGCCAAAGGTATTCCCTCTATCAGTTAATATTACTTGTTGATTACCGGTTTCGATAACCTTGTCAACCGCAAACCGCATGGAATCAGCTGATAAAAACTGTCCTTTTTTAATATTAACCACTTTACCCGTTTTTCCGGCAGCGACTAACAATTCCGTTTGTCTACATAGAAAAGCAGGAATTTGCAAGACATCCACATACTCGGCGGCCATCGCGGCCTCATGTGTTTCATGAATATCAGTAACAACCGGAACGCCAAACGTATCCCGTACCTTTTTTAGGATTTTTAATGCCTTTTCATCACCTATTCCTGTGAAAGAATCAGATTTGGAACGGTTTGCCTTTCTATAGGAACCTTTGAAAATATAAGGAATTTTCAGTTTGTCAGTAATGCCTACAATTTTGTCTGCTATCGACAAAGCCATGTCTTCTCCCTCGATGGCGCATGGGCCTGCCATTAGAAAAAAATTGCCGGAATCCGTATGCTTGATCCCAGCTATTGTGTTTATTGTCATTTCTTTCGTTTTAAGTTTTAAGTTGTCAGTTGCACAAGACGCAAGCTAGCTGTAGGCTATAAGCTGTAAGCTCGCACGAGGCTAATCCTTACTCGCTAACTATATCAATCTACTATTCAACCACTCGACTTTTTACTATCGACTAATTCCCCAACTCAGACATAAATTTAATTCGCATGAGTTGTATTTCCTCAAAAGTATAGTCTTCGGTTCCTAAATCCTTTAGTGCTACGTCAATAGAGTCAACTTCAGCTGTACGGAAATAGTCGAAAACCTCATCTTGACGGTCAAGATCAATCATTTCATCGATAAAGTAGTTTAAATTCAATTTGGTACCCGAATTAACAATGGATTCCACCTCCTTTAATACATCTTCGTATGACAGCCCTTTAGCAGAAGCAATATCATCCAAACCGATCTTTCTATCAATATTTTGAATAATGGAAACCTTTAAAGCCGACTTATTAGCCGTTCCTTTAATAACCAAGTCTACCGGACGATCAATATCATTCTCCTCAACATAGCTTTTGATTAGCGAAACAAACTGACTCCCGAATTTAGCAGCCTTTCCCGCCCCTACTCCATGGATCTGTTTCAATTCGTCTAAAGTTATCGGATAATGCGTACACATTTCTTCCAGCGATGGATCTTGAAAAATAACGAATGGAGGAAGTCCCTTACTTTTTGCAATTTTCTTTCGCAGGTCCTTAAGCATCTGCAAGAGCTGTGTATCCAAAGCACCTCCACTCTGTGCCGGTGTCTCATCCCCTTCTTCGTCTGCTTTCTCCATTGGATTATTCAAGTAAAACTTAACACTATAGGGGTTTTCAATATAGTCTGCCCCCGTTTTGGTTAACTTTAGCAATCCATAATTGTCAATATCCTTGTATAAATAGTTATTCAATACCGCCTGCCTAAGCAAAGACTTCCAATAGATCACCCCTTGCTCTTTTCCAGTACCAAAAAAAGGATGAATATCATGTTTGTAAGAAGACACAGGCTGGTTATTTTGACCGATCATCACATTCGTAATATGAAAGTCATCAAATTTTTCTCCCTGTTCTTTGATAAAGGATAAAGTCTTATGCAACGATTCTTCAGCATCAAATTGCGTACGATGGCTATTACAATTATCGCACATGTTATTGCAGCCGGCCTCATTGAAGTTCTCGCCAAAGTAATGTAATATCTGCTTTCTCCTACACACAGAGGATTCGGAGTAATCGATCACCTCCTTCAATATTTGGGTACCGATTTCCCTTTCAGAAACCGGTTTATCCTTCATGAATTTAGTTAATTTTTCGATATCCTTTTCCGAATAAAAGGCAATACAAACGCCTTCCCCTCCGTCGCGTCCGGCACGGCCTGTCTCTTGGTAATAACCTTCCATGCTTTTTGGAATATCATGGTGAATAACATAACGGACATCCGGCTTGTCAATTCCCATACCAAAAGCAATGGTTGCTACAATAACTTCGACATCCTCCATCAGGAATTTATCTTGTGTCTCAGCTCTTGTCTTTGCATCCAAACCCGCGTGATAAGGAAGAGCGGAAATACCATTAATATTAAGCACTTCGGCGATCTCTTCCACCTTTTTACGACTTAAACAATAGATGATACCGGATTTGGAAGGGTTATTTTTTATAAATTTTACAATTTCCTTAACGACATTTTTCTTAGGTCGTACCTCGTAATATAAATTAGGCCGATTGAATGAGGACTTGAATAAGGTCGCATCATTCATTTGCAAATTTTTCCGTATATCAGATTGTACCTTCGGGGTGGCTGTAGCCGTCAAAGCAATAATCGGGATATTCTCCCCTATCCCGTTGATTACCTGCCTTATCTTGCGATACTCAGGTCTGAAATCATGTCCCCACTCCGAAATACAGTGTGCCTCGTCGACAGCAACAAACGAAACGGTAATTAATTTCAGGAATTCAATATTGTCTGTTTTTGCGAGGGATTCAGGTGCTACGTATAGAAGTTTTGTCTTCCCATCCAGTACATCCTGTTTAACCCTTGTAATTTCACTTTTATTGAGCGATGAATTTAGAAAATGAGCAATGCTATCTGCACCTCCAAATGCCCTTAATTGATCTACTTGATTCTTCATCAGTGCAATCAATGGGGATATAACAACAGCGGTTCCCTCACTCATTAACGCCGGTAACTGATAACATATTGATTTTCCGCCACCGGTTGGCATTATTACAAACGTGTCCTTCTTTTGCAGAATATTGGTTATTATCGCCTCTTGATCTCCCTTGAAAGTATCAAAACCAAAAAAATTCTGCAAATTGTCAAATAATGTTTTTTCTATCTCCATTGTCCTTCCGAAAAATTAAAGAAAGGCTTATGTCTATTAATGTTTAAAATAACATAAATTTGCCTTAATTCTTACTAAAATTAATAAAAAATATCCGTGAAAACCAAATCCGACATTGAAAATATTGCCATTTCCGCACTTACATTAGAAGCCGAAGCGATCAGTAAACTGACAAAAAATATCAACGAAGATTTTATCAACACCGTACATGCCATACTCGATATAAAGGGCCGCGTAATTATTACAGGAATAGGTAAAAGTGCTATCATCGCACAGAAAATTGTTGCCACCATGAACTCTACAGGAACACCGGCAATTTTCATGCATGCGGCAGACGCCATTCACGGAGATTTAGGGATGCTACAACAAGAAGATATTGTAATAGCCATCTCTAAGAGCGGAAATACTCCGGAAATTAAAGTGCTTGTACCACTGCTTAAAAATTCCAACGCAAAGATAATCGCAATGGTTGGAAATACAAAATCATATTTGGCTGAACAAGCCGATTTTATACTGGACACGACCGTGTCCAGAGAGGCTTGTCCCTTGAACCTGGCACCAACTACCAGCACAACGGCCCAGCTGGCTATGGGCGATGCGCTCGCTATTTGTCTTCTGGAATGTCGATCTTTCACAAATGACGACTTTGCTAAGTATCATCCGGGGGGTGCGCTAGGGAAACGCTTATATCTCAAAGTAACCGATTTAGCGCGCCAGAATGCAAAGCCCGAGGTGAAAAGTGATACGCCTATTAAAGCTGTCCTGGTGGAAATAACCAAAAATCGATTAGGTGCTGTTGCCGTCGTGAACGATAAAAAAATAAGTGGGATTATCACCGATGGCGATATCCGTAGAATGCTCGAGTCGAATCAGGATATCGGGAAATTAAAGGCCGAAGATATCATGGGCAATAACCCCAAGGTGATTCAATACGATGAGCTGGCCGTTCATGCACTCAATATGATGCGAAACAATCATATCACCCAATTACTGGTAGTCCGCAATAATCAATATGATGGTATTGTCCATTTACATGATCTTTTGAATGAGGGGATTATTTAGTTTGTAGATGAGTGATGAATTACGCGATGTTAGACATCGGACGTAAAACATAAGATAGGAAGTCCTGATACCTGATACTTACCTGCCCGCCGGTAGGCAGGTGTCCTGATACTTGATACTTTAATCACAAAAAAAGCTGTTCCTGATGGGGAACAGCTTTTTTTGTGATTAATGCAGCTTCTTAAAGCGCATTTAATTTATCCGTAATTTCCTTCGTTTTAGCCTCATCACCTTTTAACTGGTAATAAAAACGCATATTTTCCCAATAACCTTTCGTTTTTGGATCTAGCGTAGTAGCCTTTTCCAAATAAGGTACCGCTGTATCAGCTAAAGTATAGGCTTCTTGTAATTTGGCTTTGTATTCCGCCTCTTTATTTGTTGGAATGCTGCTGGCTGCGTTGTATATATCACGTGCCTTATTTAAAATAATAGCTGCCGCTGCACCATAGTTACGCGCGTCATCCGGTTTCGCTTCAATACCTTTCTTATACGCTTCCAATGCTTTATCAGGCTGTTTTGTGGATTCGTATGCATAACCTAAGAAGAAAGGAAGCTCCCCATTGGACGGATCCGCAGCCATTTGAGATTCAATATCCTTAATTACTTTCTCGCTATTGCCGGTAGTGATATTCAACACAATTTTCTGATTGATAATCTTTGCACTATCCGGAAACTTCGTAGCTGCCTCATCGATGTATTTAACCGCCGATGCTGTATCGCCTTTCTTTAGGTATGCATCTGATAAATTGAGGTAAGCATCCGAGCTTTTTGGAATTAACGTCTTAAATTTACTGATCGCATCATCGTATTGTTGATTATTTTGAGCAGCAATACCGGCATATAAAGTTAAAATAGAATCCCCCGGCATATATTTCAATCCATTGTTAAAGGCTGTGTAAGCAGAAGCAAAATCATTTGTTTCAAATGCTTTTACACCGTTACCTATTTCGTAATTGGCCAATAAGCTTCCAGCTCTGTCCATATTTCCCTTCAATTCCTTATCATCACTTCCTTCGTTTAAACTCTTTGCTTTTAAGAAAGCATCACCCGCTGCCTTATAAGAGGCCTCCCCTTCTGCCGCCTTTCCTGACTTTTGATTGATCATGGCATACTCTGAGTTGATCAAAGCCAAGTAAGTCCATGTTTCCGGCAAATCCTTCGTCTTTTCATGCGTGGCGGCTTTATCAATAGCTTCCTTAGCTTCACCCAGTTCTTTCATTGCCAATTCCGGCACATTCTCCACAGCACCACCGGTAAGGGTAGCAAATGAACTGTATTTACTTTTTGCTTTATTAAGCTCTCCTTTCTGCGCAAAGGCAACGGTTGAGCCCAATAAAAGTGTAGCTAATAAAATTGATTTAATTTTCATTTTTCTATAATTTGTGTTCTTAGTGATTATTATTTGTTAAGCTTCAAAGCCTCTTCCCAGGTCAGCTTATTTTAGGCGCTTCATTAGGCAATAAGCTTTAGTTCATATTCATTTGATTCAACTGACTGTTCACCCGTTCGAGCTGAACACTGTTTCCTGATTTATCAAATAGCACAGCTAAAGACTTTAAAGCATTAACAGCATTCGGGTCTATTTCGTTTGCTTTTAATAAATATTGTTGCGCTTCATACTGCTTTTCCAAATCGGAGGGGTCTTTTACAAAATCTCTTAAATACAGCAAACCGAGCTCATAATTGCTATTATAATCATCGGGGTCAAGCTCTAACGTCCGCTTATAATAACTTTCGGCCTTCTCGCGGTCGCCCGTAATTTCATAAGCATACCCGATCAGATAGTTCAGATTAACGCTTTCGGGCTCCATAGCAATCGCCTCATCGGCTAATACTACAATGGCATCATAAGCACCGTTACCGGCATAAAGATTCAATAAAGCAAAAAGAATATCCTTATTGGTAGGAAAATATTCCCGTCCTTTCAGTAATACATTTTGTGCGGCATTATTATCGCCTTTATTTAGATGTATTTTAGCCAAAGTCAGAATATAGCTAGGTTTAGCAGATGACTTATTCTCAATAAAATCACTGTATAACTTAACAGCGTCATCCGGCCGATCCAAACGCTCACTTAATAAAGCCAAATTATGTCTTGTATTCGGCGTACTGTTATAGGCATTGACCTTTTCAAAAAGATCATAAGCCTCTTCGTAATTATTATTCGTCAGCGCACGGTTGGCTCGGATCAAATAAGCCGCCGCCAACCGTTTTTTCAAATAATTGATCTGTGCCTCATTTTCGTAATTCAGCTGTTCATCATTCAACCTGCTTAGCATGAACTCGGCTTCTTCAATGGGGTCTTTCACATACTTCTGTGTTCGGTTTGAATCAGCTACCGCCAAGCTGCTGTAAACAAGGCCCCTTAGCAAGGTGTTATTATAAGAAGCAGAATCTCTACGTTCTTTATAAGCAAGATCAGCAAACTTTCTGGCCTCTAACAAATCCTTAATATCGCCCGATTTCGTATACCGGGCAAAATTATTGTTCCCCTCTTTAAGGTTAGACTGAGCCCAGCTCAGTTGCGTACAGAAGAGAACAAGTAGCACAGTACTAGTGATGATATGTTTATATAGATCACTTTTCATTAATATGTTCTTTTTTAAAGCTCGCATCGCTTGTCAATCAGGATGTTTGCCGCTACTCAAATTTAAGGTTTACATTTGCCTTGGTTATCCTTTCTCACTTATCCGTCACTAAACACTTCAATTTCAGGCAATATGTTATTCCATATTACCTGAAACCTCGCTAAACAGGCCTATTCGTTTGTCTCGTCTTGGCCTTTATCGCTTGTAGAATTATCGACTTCTCCCTCGTTTTCTGTCGACGCATCATTCCCTACACTAGTTTCTGTGACATCAAGACCTTCTACTTCATCGTGGTCAACTTTTGTAATGGATGCAATCTGATCATTCTCTTTCAAATTAATCAAGCGAACACCTTGCGTAGCTCTTCCCATCACGCGAAGCTGACTAACTGCAATACGAATTACAATTCCAGACCGATTAATAATCATTAAGTCGTCATTATCGGTCACATCCTTGATCGCCACCAGCACCCCTGTCTTTTCAGTTACATTAAGGGTCTTAACCCCCTTACCGCCTCTATTTGTTACGCGATAATCGTCAATATCCGTCCGCTTTCCGTAACCCTTTTCAGAAACAACCAATATCGTCGCATCATTTGTATTAACACTAATCATGCCAACAACTTCATCATCCAGCCCCGCAAGCGTTACGCCACGCACGCCCGTAGCTGTTCTTCCCATTGGACGCACCGTCGACTCATTAAAGCGAATAGCTCGGCCTGATTTTAACGCCATTACGATTTCACTGTTACCGTTTGTCAAACATGCCTCCAAAAGTTGATCACCCTCATTAATATTGATAGCGTTAATACCATTTGCTCTTGGCCGCGAGTACGCTTCTAATGATGTCTTTTTAATAGTGCCGCCTTTTGTACACATAATGATGAAATTATTCTCCAGATAATCCTGATCTTTCAAATTTTTCACCTTGATATAGGCTTTAATTTTCTCTTCTTTCGGGATATTGATGATATTCTGTATCGCTCTTCCTCTAGACGTACGGGTACCTTCCGGGATTTCGAATGCCCGCAACCAGAAACAACGACCTGCCTCAGTAAAAAAGAGCATGTAGTTATGGGCAGAAGCAGTAATGATATGCTCCGTAAAATCCTCTTCCTTCGTTGTAGACCCCAAAGAGCCCTTTCCTCCCCTCGCCTGCAAGCGGTATTCCGTTAATGGTGTACGCTTCACGTACCCCTCATGTGATATGGTGATCACGATTTCCTCATCATCGATAAAATCTTCCATCCGCATATCTTCTGCGGAGTGTACAATCTGCGAACGACGTTCGTCACCAAATTTCTCTTTGACTTCCAGCAATTCGTCCTTGATGATTTTCATTCTCAGTCCTTCATCCGCCAGTACGGATTTCAAATACTCAATGGTTTTCATCAATTCCGCATATTCCTCTTTGATTTTGTCACGTTCCAGTCCGGTTAACCTTCTGAGCGTCATATCAAGGATTGCTCGCGCTTGGATATCAGATAAACCGAATTTTTCCATTAAACCAACGCGTGCATCTTCCGGTGTTTCGGAAGAACGTATCAATTGGATAACTTCGTCCAAATGGTCAAGAGCAATCAATAAACCCTCTAATATATGTGCCCGTTTCTCGGCTTCAGCCAGCTCGAATTTGGTACGCCGTATAATCACTTCATGACGATGCTCCACGAAATGATGAATCATATCTTTAAGATTCAACAACATCGGTCGCCCGTGCACCAGTGCTATATTGTTTACACTAAAGGAAGTCTGTAAGGCAGTATATTTGAAAAGATTATTTAATACAATAGAGGCATTTGCATCTCTTTTTATATCATACACGATGCGCATACCATCTCTATCCGATTCATCCCGGATAGCAGATATTCCTTCAATTTTTTTCTCGTTAACAAGATCTGCGGTCCGTTTAATCATTTCCGCTTTGTTAACCTGGTAAGGAATTTCGGTTACGATAATGGTTTCTTTATCGTTCTTGGAAACCTCTATCTCCGCCTTAGCGCGCATGACAACTCGTCCTCTCCCCGTTTCGAAGGCATCTTGTACTCCTGCATAGCCGTATATAACGCCTCCCGTAGGAAAATCAGGCGCTTTAATATGCTGCATAAGCTCGGCAACGGTAATGTCACGATTGTCAATGTAAGCGACTGTCCCATCAATTACCTCGCTCAGATTGTGAGGTGCCATATTGGTTGCCATACCAACGGCAATACCTGATGCACCATTCACCAATAGATTCGGAATTTTGGTCGGCAGAACCGTTGGTTCCTGAAGCGAATCGTCAAAGTTTAATTGGTAATCAATGGTATCTTTATTTATATCAGCCAGCATTTCCTCGGCAATCCGCTTTAACCTGGCTTCCGTATAACGCATCGCTGCGGGGCTATCTCCGTCAATGGATCCAAAGTTTCCCTGGCCGTCTACCAGTGGATAACGGAGACTCCACTCCTGGGCCATCCGTACCATTGTATCATAAACAGACGAGTCGCCATGTGGGTGATACTTACCCAATACATCCCCTACAATACGAGCTGATTTTTTATAAGGTTTTCCACTGGTAACCCCTAAGTCCAACATCCCATATAAAACCCTTCTATGGACGGGTTTCAAGCCGTCCCGAACATCTGGTAGGGCTCTTGAAACAATAACCGACATCGAGTAATCGATGTAGGCAGATTTCATTTCCTCTTCTATACTAATAGGTATGATCCGGTCGTTAGCCGGCACCAAATTATCGTCATTTTCTGTTTCGTCAGCCATACTTGTTTAGTCCGTTAAAAAAAAGTTTCGCTTTAGTGCTTGCGAAAATAATAAAAATCTTTGAGAATTGACCACCGTGACACGGGGGTGTCAATAACGAAGATTGCCGTTTTTCCGTTTATTCCGTCTCGCCTTGTATTTGGTAAGTGGCATTCCTTTCTTTCCTATTGCCATGCTACTAATGGCTTCCTACCCAGTCAATATCCTTTTTTAAAAGCCTTAGTGTTTTCTCCTCTTCGGAACCTGTCTTTGGCTGGAAATTGTAAACCCAATTTGCCTGAGGCGGTAAACTCATAAGAATAGATTCAATCCGTCCATTGGTCTCCAAACCAAACTTGGTACCGGAATCATACACTAAGTTAAACTCAACATACCTGCTTCTCCGGATAAACTGCCAATCTTTTTCGTTTGGGGTAAAAGCTTTGTTTTGATTTCGTTTGATCAGTTCCGCATAAATAGGTACGAAACCTTCGCCGAGTCTTTTGGAAAATTCGAAGAGTTGATCATAGCTTAGCTTGCTATTATCGGGTTGCAAACGATCATAGAAAATGCCACCAATACCACGTGTTTCATTGCGGTGCTTTATAAAGAAATAATCATCTGCCCATTTTTTGAACCGAGCATAAAAATCCGTTTGAAATTGATCACAGATATCTTTTAATCGTTTATGAAAAAACGCAGCATCTTCGGGAATCACATAATGCGGTGTTAGGTCTATCCCCCCTCCAAACCACCTTGTTTGCTCATTTAGTTCGAAGTAACGGATATTCATATGGATAATAGGAACCCAAGGATTTTTGGGATGAATGACAATAGAAACACCCGTTGCAAAAAAATCGTCTTCCTGCACATCAAAAGCAGCCTTTATTTTCTCCGGCAACTTACCGTGCACCGCGGAGAAATTCACTCCTCCCCGTTCGATTACGTTTCCATCCTGTATGATGCGGGTGCGTCCGCCACCCCCACCCTCTCGTGTCCAACGTTCTTCTTCAAAAAATGCTTTCCCATCCGCTTCCTCTAAGCCCTTACAGATAGTATCTTGAAGCTGTTGGTAGGAAGCGACAATTTCTTCTTTACTAAACATGCGGCAAAGATAAGGATTTAGCTTTCTATTACGCCACAATAAACGCTATTGGATATGGCATCGTTCATCACATTTATAAATGCGATATACGAATGAATTCTTACCGCATTCGGATAATTTGATTCAGATAAATCAAACTCCAACAAGTCTTCTCCTGAATCGCCATAAACAAGACCGTAGCTGGCATTCATATACTCCCGATCTTCTGTGAAGGCAAATAAAAGTGTACGTACTTTAGTAGGCGCAGCCACCGCATCCCACTTAAAATGAAGCGTACCTTCGACGTAGGCAACGGATGGATTGGTTGGGGTAATTAGTAGACCCTTTGAAACAAGAAGTTTCTCATAATCGATCTTGAGATCAGGATAGCTACCTGTTATTGCGTACTTTTTATTATAACTCATCGCGGCATTAAATGCAGACATATTCCTTGCTTTCGCTTCAAGTTGAAAACCTAAATCAATAAAATTTTTGCTATCCTGAAGGAATTTCTGCATGATACGCATGCGCTCACGATTCGCTAATTCCTTTTCTGAGGGAGGCGATGTACGCTTTTTGGGCAAACCTCGCATTACGGGTATCCCTCTCCATTCGTAACCAATAACACTGCCTACTTTGCCAAAAAAAGAACCGTTTATGCCATTTTTTATAATCGCCATAATCATTTGATTTATAGTTGTTCCTACGAATATACCTATTTTTACCCAGTGTTTATCATAAAAAAATAAATAGCTATTATTTCATAGATATATTTTAAGGAATTTTCCCTATAAAGTCCCTATTATGTCCCTATTATTTTCTTATTATGTTATAGTTAATATGGATTCGAAATTTACCCCTTAAGATCCCTTTGTGGAGTCGTTAAAGAACGATTTCACTATACATTGATATAACGTTTATCATTTCCAGTCAAAGTTTATCACCGATATGTAGCAAATGACTGAAAATCAAGATATAATTAATTCAAGAAACAAAAGACGATCGGCACGACTTGTAATTCATTATGAATCAGTTTACCTTTGTGTCATCATAATTTAGGTTTATAATTGGTTAGTAAAAGTCCCTCAATCTCCCCGATTGAGGGCTTTTTTGTTATAAGCTGTAAGTCATAGACCCTGAGCTTTTAGCTCCCACGACATTATTATTTACTCTCTGTTTATTTCGGAGGTATTCTGAACTCTCTTTGTTCGGTTATCAAATTGGCTAATTGTCAAGTTATAAGCCATAGGCAATAAGCCTTAAGCTGTCAGCAATCAGCTTTCGGATATCAACTTTGGTTAGTGCCAATGCAAAACTACTGTTACTAATATGGCCGTACACTATAAGCTGCGGGCATTAGGTCGCACCAGCCCATCATCACATCGGTTCATCATCACATTGGCTAATTGATAACTCCCCTACTCAACTACTCCTCTACTCGCCCATTTAACCAATCTCACAGACACAACCCAAAATTCATCATTCAACACGAATAAAACCTACTCAACGATTCAGCAACTCAACTATTCACAAATCCAAATTTTAGTTAAGTTTGTAACGAATAAACCCCGGGATAATGCATATTCTTATCATTGAAGACGAATCGCGTATTGCTCAATTACTTCAACGCGGGTTGGAGGAACTGGGATACAAAACTACCGTGGCCTATGATGGTATACTGGGTAAAAAGCTGGTATGGCAACAGGCTTACGACCTGATTATTATGGACATTATCCTTCCTAAAATCAACGGCATAGATCTATGCCGCGAGATTAAAGAAAGCTACCCGGATTTGCCTATTATTATGCTCACAGCCTTAGGAACAACAGACGATAAATTGGAAGGTTTTGATGCAGGGGCTGACGATTACCTGGTTAAGCCGTTTGATTTTAGAGAATTGGAGGCCAGAATCAGGGTTTTGCTTAAAAGGGGCTCCGCTAGCAATTCAGCAAGTACTGCTATATTAAAGGCGGGCGAACTGGAAATGAATTTACATACGCGGATCGTAAAACGGGGCAACGTTGAGATCAATCTCACGCCGAAAGAGTTCAAACTGTTAGAGTATATGATCCGCAACAAAGGAAGAGTTCTCCCGCGCGTTGAAATAGCAGAAAAAGTATGGGATACCACTTTTGACACGGGGACTAATTTTATTGATGTATACATCAACTATTTGCGTAACAAAATTGACAAAGCTTTTGAAGAAAAATATATACATACCAAACCGGGAATGGGGTTTATTTTCAAGACTGAATAAGCATCGAGATGAAAATCAGGAATAAATTAACCCTCTTATATTCGCTTCTGTCGGCCGGCGTCCTTTTAGTCTTCGCTTTGTTCTTTTACCTTTCCTTTGCAAATGATCAAAAAGACGAGTTTTACAATCAGATCAAACAGCACGCCATTACAAAAGTTTATTTTCTGTTCGATCTGAATATCAAACCGGAAGTGCTGCAAACGATATATGCTAATAATACCCGAAGGGTAATTAACGAAGAGGTGGCTATTTATGATGAATCGTATCGACTCATCTATCACGATGCCGAGAACAAAGACATTGTAAAAGAAACACCCCAATTGCTCGACTCAATTGTTAAAAATAGCGAAATCAGGTACAAATACAATAACTACTATGTTACGGCTTTTACACTTACACACAGCAATAAAACCTATATCATTACAGCGGCCGCAATCGATCGTTATGGCGAAGAAAAGCTGAACACGATACTGGAATATTTAGCTATTGCCTTCTGCCTCTCCCTGTTGTTGATCGTCGTTGCCGGTCGCTTTTCAGCAGAACAAGCGTTAAAACCCGTTTCAGATATGGTGGAGAATGTGGAGGAAATTACAGCCAGCAATTTAGATTCCAGAATCAACGTTGGCAGCGGCAAAGATGAATTAGCAGAATTAGCGATCACTTTTAACGAAATGCTTAATCGATTGGAGAAATCCTTCAACGCCCAGAAAGAGTTTGTATCCAATATTGCTCATGAAGTGAGAACGCCCTTATCAACGATCATCACAGAACTGGAACTATCCTCCAACAAACCAAGAAGCATTGAACAATATCAACAGACTATTCGACTAACTCTTAAAGATGCACAAACACTAGCTAAGCTGACAACAAGCTTACTGGATCTTGCAAAAGCAAGTTACGATCCCACCCAAATATCCTTCAAAGCCCTTCGGATCGACGAGATTCTATTGGACGCAAAGCATCAATTGGAAAAACAGGCTCCTTCCTATCATATTACAATTGATTTCACGGAGATTCCGGACGGCGAAGACGAAATCACCATTAGTGGAAACAACTATCTTCTACAGGTCGCTTTTACGAATGTCATGGAAAATGCATGTAAATTTTCGGAAGATCAAAGTTGCGAGGTGAAGATCTCCTACCAAAATAATCATGCAATCATTGATTTTATTGATCACGGCACCGGTATTTCCGACGAAGACCTGCATAAAATTTTTATCCCTTTTTATAGAGGGCAGAATAAAAATCACTCCAGCGGTCATGGTATTGGCATGGCGCTCTCTCAACGGATTATTAATCTTCACCATGGAGAAATAAGTGTATTTTCAATCTTAGGTAGCGGCACTCGGTTCGAGGTTAAGTTACCGCATGTTTAATAGGCTATAGGCTTTAAGCAGTACGCTTGAGGCATGAGCCAGTGCCACTACAACTTTTTAGCCATCGGAAATCAGCAATCAGCTTTCGACTTTATAGTAAGCATTAAGCTATACGCAGTATGCTTTAAGCCCGCACGGGACTTTTCCTACTCAACTATTTAACTACTTAACCCCTTCTAATATTTTTCTAATAAAAATATAAAAGCTTTCTAACCGCTCGTCAGACACACGTTTTCCAACTTTGCATGGAAATAATATCATGATTATGCAAAGATTTTTTTGGATGATTGGAGTTTTGTGCTTTTATGGTTTAGGTGCAGCCAATGCGCAAAGCATTAGCTTAAGGGAGGCACTTTATATTGCGAAAACGCAAAACCCAAATTTAAAAACCGAGCTTTATCAAATTAAGGCAGCGCAGGCAGACAGCACCACTGCCGCATTACGGCCTAATCCATCCTTTCACAATGAAACCATTCAGCTCACGCAAGGCAAAAACTTTGCACCCCGTACCTCGTGGTCTGATCCGTTGAATCGTCAATCGCTTTTTACACTTACCAAACCCTTTCAGTTGGCAGGTCAGCGCCAAAAAAAAATTGATTTAGCAAAAGAGCAAATTGATTTATCGAATAAGAATTATCAGGAAACAGAACGAGGGGTATTTGCGGAGGTTGCTTCCAAATGGATGGAAGTTTACACCGCTCATAAGCAATTAGATATTCTGAAAATAGCCAAAAGTAATATCGATTCGCTCAGTGATATTAACAAGGTGCGACTTAAAAACCAGGTGATAACGCAAACCGATTTTATGCGCACGCAACTCTTGGCAAAAGAATATGAACTAAAGGTTAAAAGCGCTGAACAGGACCTGAGCAACCGACTGATGGAACTCAGTTATTTAATCGGATCGCAAGTTAATGATATCGATATTTCAGATCAATTTGCTTTAAAGGGCGATCTAGGCTTGGACTCACTACTGCAAGAGGCACTTGCTAATCGATCCGACATAAGAGCCGCGCAGTCATTGATTAATGTGTCTAATAAGAATATTTCCCTGCAACGAAGCCTCGCGGTACCCGTTCCTGAATTTGGATTTATGTGGAACCCACAAAACACGATTAATTATGCAGGCTTTACCGTAACCTTTGACCTTCCCTTGTTTTCCCGAAATCAGGGTGAAATCAAAAAGGCATATATCCTTAAGGATCAGTCAGAACAACAATATGCAGCGATAAAAAGTAAAGCGCAAACAGAATTGATGACAGCCTATGCCAGTTATCAAACACAACGACAAAACACGCATAAATTTACGGATGGACTGCTTAAACAAGCAGAGCATATATTAGCCAACGTTAAATATGCCTATCTCCGAGGAGGTACCACGCTGATCGACTTTTTAGAAGCACAACGTAGCTGGCTCGAAACACAACAACAATATTATGATGCCTTGCAACTCTACAGGCAAAGTTACATTCAATTACTGTATGCAAGTGGCTTAATCGGTCAGTTGGCTGGCTGATTTGATCATTCAACGAAAAAACAAGCCGAAATAAAATAAACAAACGAATTATTTAGCGATGAAACCGATTTTATATGTAATAGTATCCACCTTCTTGTGGACAGCATGCGCTTCGCATGAAGACAGTAAACTGGAACGTATTGAAGCACCCATTTTAAGTAATAATGGGCAAACGATCAGCTTTAAGGATAGTACAATGAGGCACTTCTTTCAAACAGAGCCGGTTTATGATGGTTCTGTAACCGCCTCGTATACTGCTCCGGGAAAAATTGCCGCCACCGTCGTAGCTTCTGTAGCCGGTGCATCCCAAAATGTGGTACTTTTTGACAATCCCGACTTAGCCGCTAGTTATACGGCGTTAGCACAACACCAAACCAATATTCATCAGATTCAGCAAATTAATCTGAAACAGAAAGAAATCGAATTGGACCGAGCTTCAGATTTATTGAACCACGGGGCGGCAACGGGCCGTGATGTATTGGAAGCGCAGACAGCACTTTCCCTCGAAAAAAGCAACCTCGCTAATGAAAAAGCATCACTCATTCAGTATGAAGCAAACTTGAAACAAGGCGGTTTTGATCCGACTGCGCTTCGAAAAGCACCGGCCGGTAAAGCATACGTGATATGCGATATTCCGGAAAACCAAATTAGCAATATTCATGAGGGAGCCGCTTGCGAGGTGTTGTTTTCTGCCTATCCGGATAAAACTTTCAAAGGACAGGTAGAAGACATTGCAGATGTGGTTGATAACGCCACGCGAATGGTTAAGCTGCGCATAAGCTTGCTTGATAATAGTAGCTTACTGAAAGCTGGCATGTTTGCACAGGTGCTGTTCGATCTGAAGAATGTTGGAAACCATATGACCGTCAGCAAAGAATCCTTAGTAACAGTAGATGGCAAAGATTATGTTTTTATCGTTGCAGGTAATGGTGTATTCAAAAGACAAACTATAACTACAGGACAACAGATAGGCGAACGCCTGGTCGTCTTGCAAGGCTTAGAAAAAAATGACCAGGTAGTAACAAAAGGAGCGATCCAACTTAAGGGGCTTTCCTTCGGATATTAATGGTTATTCCTGACAACCGTAACAATGAATAACTAATAACAAAAGCATGGTACAGGCACAGATTTTCATTAACAAAAACGAATTTTTAGGAGGTCAACCTCTTTATGAATTTATTATGCAATTTCTAATCAAACATCAGGTAAAAAGCGCTACTGCTTTTAACGGAAGTTTGGGTTATCTACAGGGCAGTCACCTAAGTAGGCCTAATGATCTTTTCAGTTTTGACGAGGTGCCCTTGCTCATCACTTTTATTGACAGCGAAGAAAAGATTAAAGAAGTACTTAAGTCATTGCGCACCGTTACTCAATCGGGCTATGTGATCGTTCATGATGTGAAAGAATGGTCAGAATAATAGTTTATGATCTAGCTATCAACACCATGAAAGTAATTGAGCAATCAGGTTGCAACTAAAGGCCAACAAAGACAGAAAAATGATCAGGAATTTATTAATATTCTCATTAAAAAACCGTTGGACCGTAGTCGCCATCGGTATCATACTCATGGCAGTAGGATACTACTGCTTTACGCAACTTAAAATAGAAGCGTACCCAGATATTGCTGATACCAACGTAATTGTGGTTGCCCCATTCCCGGGAAGAGCGGCGGAGGAGGTAGAACAGCAAGTAACCGTTCCAATTGAACGCGCTTTGCAAAACACTCCCAATGTGCTGGATCGGAGAAGTAGAACTATCTTCGGATTGAGTGTAGTACAGCTCACCTTTAAAGATGGTACGGACGACTACTTCGCCCGTCAACAGGTGATGGAACGCTTGGGTTCTATTGAGTTACCTGATGGCGTCACCCCCGAGCTGGCACCACTCTCCACTGCCGTTGGTGAGATCATGCGCTACGTTGTAGAAGCGCCGCCGAGTTTTACGCCAACGCAACTACGCGACTTACAGGATTGGGTTATTAAACCGGCTTTATTACAAACGCCAGGCATTGCTGATGTCACCACTTTCGGTGGTCCGATGAAACAGTTCCATATTTTTGCTTCTCCTGAAAAACTGCGTAAATACGATCTAAGTATAGCAGACATTGAAACAGCCGTTGATAATAATAATCAAAACACCGGCGGAAATATTATAAACCGTGGTGGCCAAGGTTTTGCCGTACGAGGCCTAGGGGCTATCAAATCGGAGAATGACATCTTAAACATCGTATTGAAATCAGTAAATGGTATGCCCATTTTTGTACGGGATGTCGCCAATGTTGAGGTTGGTCCTCCTCCCCCCAATGGTGTTTTAGGTTATACCGTCACAACAGGCAGTTTAGATGTAAGCAATGGCGTAGAAGGTGTTGTGCTTTTACGTCGCTATGAAAATCCAAGTGATGCTTTGGCGCTTTTGAAGCAAAAAATGGCGGAGGTACAGGCGCATGATCTACCCGAGGGCGTCCGTATTAGGCCGCTCTATGACCGAAGCTTTCTCATCAATCACTCGCTGGAGACGGTAGCACATACACTTTTTGAAGGGATAAGCATTGTAATCATCCTCCTCATCTTTTTTCTTGGGAGTGTGCGTAGCGCGTTGGTAGTAGCCTTAACAATTCCTTTTTCTCTTTTGTTCGCCTTCATTCTGATGCGCCTAACCGGTATTCCTGCGAACTTACTTTCGCTCGGAGCGATTGATTTTGGAATTATTGTGGATGGAGCTTGCGTCATGGTGGAGCATCTCATTCGAAAGTATCGAACCGCCACAGCTGAAGAAAAGAAGGAAGGAATCATTAAAATCACCCTTTCTTCGGCACAGGAAGTAGGTAGGGAAATTTTCTTTTCGGTTACCATTATTATTTTGGCTTACATGCCCATCCTATTAATGACAAGGGTTGAAGGAAAGCTGTTTTCACCAATGGCCCTAACCTTGGCGTTTGCAGTAATAGGCTCCATGTTGGCAGCGCTCACAATTATCCCAGTGTTGATTTCCTTTGTTTACCACAAAGCGCTGAACAACGAAGAGAAACCATTGAAAGAACATCGTAACAAACTATTGGAGTTTCTGGAGAAGTTATATGGCAAAACCTTGCAAAAGTTTATTTCGCAATATAAGCGCACCGTAATCGTAGGCTTTTTCCTGGTTGCTATTTGTATTCTAGCTGGTGCTAAATTAGGCTCAGAGTTTCTACCTTCGTTAGACGAAGGCTCCATCTTTTTAAGAGGTAATTTTCCATCCGGTATTAATATTCAGGAAAATGCGAAATATGCACCACTCATTAGAAAGGTAATTTCCAGGTATCCGCAAGTTGCTTTTGTTATTACGCAAACAGGGCGCAACGACGACGGAACCGATCCGTTCCCCGCTAATAGAAATGAAATTCTGGTCGGGCTCAAAGACTATAAGCTTTGGAGTGATACCATAGCGAAGTCGACCTTGGTTAACAACATCAAGGCTGATCTATCCAAAGCTTTGCCAAGCGTTAGTTTTTCCAGCGGCCAACCCATTATTGATCAGGTAATGGAAATTGTTACCGGCTCGGCGGCGGATCTCGCGGTATCCATCGTTGGAAACGATCTGCATCTTATGCGGCAAAAGGCGGATAGTATCGCAAATATTGCAAGAAATATGCAAGGCAGCGAATCCGTTAATATCGAACAAGAGGGACCGCAGGAGCAAATTGCCGTTAATATAAACCGCGAGAATGCTGCAAGGTTTGGCATTAATATTTCCGATATCCAAAACATGATCGAGGCCGCAATCGGCGGCAAAACCATTTCTGAAATATACGATGGTACGAAACGCTATGATATTGTTGTTCGCTATTTACCCCAGTATAGAGATAACATTGATGCGTTAAAAAATCTATTGGTCACTTCAGCAACCGGTAACTTGGTCCCGATGAGCCAGCTTGCTGAAATCGGTTTTATCGAAGGGCAAACCAATATTTATCATTATGGAAGCAAACGCATGATCACCGTTAGAACGAATATTGAAGGAAGAGACCAGGTGAGTTTTGTAAAAGAACTACAGAAAAAAATTGGTGCACAAGTGCATATTCCAAAAGGATACGACCTTATTTATGGAGGACAATACGAGAATCTGGAAAGAGCCGGTAAACAGTTGTTGTTTACCATTCCGTTGACCATTGGACTCGTATTTGCTTTTCTATATCTGCTTTACAGAAACTTCAAGGATACCTTGCTCACGATGAGTTGTATTCTGTTTGCCTTAGGCGGTGGCATTGTAGCGCTATTGCTGAGGGGTTACTACTTTAATGTCTCGGCAGGTGTAGGCTTTGTCAGTATCTTCGGAATCTCTGTAATGGCAGGCGTATTGATCGTGTCGGCACTCAATAGAAACTTTAGTAACCTCTCTACTTATGCGTTGCCTATTGAAGAACAAAAGGCCGTCATATTGACTACTTCAAAGGGACAGCTGCGGGCGGTATTGACCATTCTGGTGGTCGCAATCATTGGCTTGTTTCCGGCAGCCACTTCCAGCGGTATTGGATCGGACGTTCAACGTCCATTGGCAACTGTCATCATTGGTGGCTTAACCAGTACCCTTGTATTTGCTCCGCTCTTGATTCCTCCCTTATTTTGGTGGACAAGCCGTAGGAAGTTTGGTTCAAAGCACAAGTTGGAAAATAGTTGAATAGTTAAGTGGTTGAGTCGTTGAGTTGTTGAATAATAGCAGTTGCAATGAGAGTGGGCACTGGCCTAAGTCTAACACACCCTAAACCTTACACCCTAAAACCTGTCGATAGGCTGATAGCTGACAGCCTATCGGCTATAAGCTATTCTTCCAAATAATTCAAATCCTTATCGAAGCTCTCTTTCAATTGGCTTAGTGCGAACATGGCAATGGCGCTCAATAAAACAACCATAATGGTTGCCGCAATGATAATATCGAAGCGATGGACAAACCATTCAAATAAAAAAGTGCTTGGAACGAGTGCGCCACGGACAAAGTTAGGTGCCGTGGTAGCAACCGTTGCTCTTAAATTAGTGCCAAACTGTTCGGAGGCTATCGTAACAAAAGTAGCCCAATATCCGACCGAGAAACCCATAAAAAAGGCTAACCAAACGAATTTTTGAGCGGTAATACCACTGCTCATTAAATACCACAGCGAACTGATGATGATCAATAGTTGGAAGAAAAATACCGCCTTCTTTCTCGACTTTGTCAGCTGGGCATATAACCCGGCGAAGATGTCACCGAGTGAAATACCAATGTAAGCGTACATAATTCCCTTACCCGCACTAAGTGTTTCCGTAGCACCCAAGGCAACGCCAAATTCGGGCGCCTGCGTAATCAGTATACCTACTACAAACCAAATAGGTAACCCGATAAGCATGCAATAAAGATACCGCAAGAAGCGCTCTCTATTCTCAAAAAGCATGAAGAATTTTCCCTTTAAAACATTTTTTTGTGCGGTATCGGTAAACATTCCTGATTCGAAAGTTCCAACACGCATCAGCAATAGCAATAGCCCCATACCACCACCAACCAAATAAGCATTTCGCCAGTTGAAATGTTCAGCAACATAAAAGGCTGCTATGGCTCCTAATACACCGATACCGGCTATAAGCATCGTCCCATATCCCCTTTTGTCCCTTGGCATACTCTCACTAACTAAGGTGACTCCGGCTCCCAGCTCACCTGCCAAGCCAATGCCTGCGATAAAACGAATCCAGGCGTAGCTATGTATATCGTTCACAAAGCTATTGGCCATATTGGCCAGTGAATAAAGCAAAATTGACCCGAACAATACCCTTACTCTGCCAAATTTATCACCGATAATTCCCCACAGTAAGCCTCCCAGCAATAATCCGATCATTTGCATATTAAGAACGTATTCACCGTCTGTACGCATATTTTCCAATGGCACCCCTATATCCTTAAAACTTTGTACTCTAACGATTGAAAAAATAACTAGATCGTAGATGTCTACAAAATAACCCAGGGAAGCTACCAAAACCAACAACCAAACTTTAGTGGTTTGTTGTTTATTATGCTGTTCTATCATCAAGAATGGTCTATTGAAAATACGGGGCTAAAATATAAATTTTATTGAATTAAAATTTGCTTAGACTTTTATTTACCCCCGATTTCACCTTGCCCGAGACAGAACGAAAACCCTCATTTTATACAACTCCTCCTAGATAGTTTATTTAAAATTATGGCTAATGTAAAATTCTTTTTATCTTAGCCTCAAGCTACTTCCGCTAGCGATGTCAAACACGCATTTAGCTAATACATGAAGGTCTCAGAGCGTACATTAAAATGGGTAATGCGTTTATATCCCCCCCTCCTTTTTCAACGAATTTGGGTTCAGAGATTTCATAGAGATTTTAAAGGTGTTGATGTAAAGATTCTATATAGCATACTGAACAAAAATTATAATTCCTCTATATTTGGGGGAACGATTTATGCGGCCGCCGATCCTTTTTTTGCGTTGTTGTTCGATCAGATTTTTCGACGTAAAGGGTACAAAACACGGGTATGGCTAAAGAGTGCTTCTATTGATTACATAAAACCCGGTCGCGGAACGCTTTATTTCCAAATCCAGCTAACTGATGATGCAATCGAAGAGGCGCAGCAAACACTGGATATGACCGGTAAATTTATACAGAAATTTATGCTGGATATCGTCGATAAAAATGGGGAGCTTTGTGCAAAGGTGATGAATGAAGTTTATGTGAGAAATCTAAAATATAATAGGGAACAACCTACGGTTGCATACTAATGCCTATGTTTTAGCATCTGAAAATCCTATATGAGCATTGAAATTCCGTTTTTTAATCAATTTACATTACTAAAATGAGGCTAAAGGCAACAATACTACAAGGTGAAGGTGAACAACTCGATTTTAAGAATAAAATCAGCAATGAAAACAAAATCGCAAAGACATTGGTTGCTTTTGCTAATAATAAAGGTGGAAAATTGCTTATCGGCGTTGCTGATGACGGCCATATAATCGGTGTAAAAAACGAAGACGAAGAGCGATTTATCTTAGAGCGCGCAGCTTATCGATATTGTAAACCGGCGGTCGAAATCAAATTTGATGAAACATTTGTTGACGACAAGCTGGTTCTTATCGCCGAAATACCTGAAAGCGACGTAAAACCACATTACGCCTTGGGAGATGATGGCAAATGGTGGGTTTACATACGTGTAAAAGATAAAAGTATACTAGCAGGAAAAGTAGTAGTGGATGTATTGAAAAGACATGGAGAATCAGAAGGGGTACTGATTACGTATACCGATAAAGAAAAACAGTTACTCACTTTTCTGAATGAAAAACAAAAGGTTGCACTGATAGATATTTGTAAACATCTAAAATTATCGCGAAGAAAAACGCAACGACTGTTAGTGAACATGATATTGGCAGGCATTGTCAAGGTTGATACCACAAAAGAAGCGGAATTCTATATGCCCACAGCTATTTAATAGGAAACTTAATTCACGGATTTGTCAGAACTAAACAACATATAACAAATGAAATTATATATATTCCTCTCACTAACATTAGGTGTTGTCACGTCGTCATGCAATAACGCCGGCAACAAAAATTTACAGTTACAAGAAGAAGTGATCGCTGTTCATGATTCAATTATGCCAAAAATGGGCGCATTAGTGCGCGACAATTTAAAAGTAGGCATTCTACTCACAAAAATGGATAGTCTAAAACAGGTAAATCCAGCACTTGATACTGCACAAGAGAAAGATAAATTGCTTAAGTTACAATCAAAACTGACCGAAGCAAACGAAGAAATGACCGATTGGATGCATAATTTTGAGCCCGCTCAGGAGGACAAAAAAGCGGAAGAGATGGCATCCTATTTACAAAACGAACTGGCAAAAATAAAGGCGCTTAAAGAGAAGTTTGCAACGGCCGAAAGTGAAAGCCGTGAGATTCTTTCCAAGTACAAACCTTAACAACAAGTAGGCAATAAACCTACCATGAAGCGGTAGGCTATCCATTGCCTAAAAATAATCATAACAGTATGAACAAGTATTTAATTTTTGTCCTTAGTTTACTCGTATGGGGGTGTGGTCAAAAAGGACAGCAACGTTTACCTATTCTTGGTGAACGGGAACCGGTGACGAAAGAAGTAGATGGAAAAACTGTAACGGATACGCTATATCAAACCATTCCTACATTTTCTTTTATTAATCAAGACAGTACGATCGTAACAGATAAAGATTTTGACAACAGCATATATGTAGCTGATTTCTTTTTCACCTCATGCCCCAGCATTTGTCCGGTGATGAGCAAAAACTTATTAAAGGTACTGAATAAGTATCAAGGAAATGAGGAAGTAAAAATTCTCTCACATAGTATTGACACAAAATATGATACGCCTTGGGTTTTAAAAAGATATGCCAATAAACTAGGTGTAAAAGGAAATCAATGGCAATTTGTGCATGGTACTCAGCGAGACATTTATGGCATTGCCGATAAGTATATGGTTTATGCAAAGGAAGACGCGCAAGCTCCGGGAGGCTTTGAACACCAGGGATGGCTTATTTTGGTTGACAAAGAAAAGCGAATACGTGGAGCTTATGACGGAACGGACGATAATCAAGTGGCCCAATTGATGCAGGACATGGATATATTACTAGGCGAGTATAAAGGTGGGCATGAGAAATAGCTTTTTGTGGGCGGGCTTCTTGGTGGCCTTGATTGCTTCCGTCATGAATGCTTGTCAGGGGGAGCAAGAAATAAAAAAGGCGCAATTTTTCACGAATGGGAAATCCCTATTTGCCACAAAATGTGCAAATTGTCACGGATCAGAAGGTGAAGGTCTCGGCAATCTATATCCGCCCCTAACAGATACCACCTTTTTATATACGATGCGAAAGGAATTACCTTGTATCGTGAAATACGGTTTACACGAAGAACTAACCATTGAGAATCGGAAATTTGACACAGAAATGCCGGCCAACCCTACTTTAACAGATCAGGAAATCGCTTATATATTAACCTATGTTGGAAATTCTTTTGGCAATGACTTGGGATTTGTAAGCACGGAAGAAGTGGCTGTTCATTTAAAAAATTGCGCTGCGACAAATTAGGCCATCACACTGGAGGAAGTACGAAAGAAATAGGCTGGATAGGTTCAAGATCGTAAATACAGCATGATTTTGTACTAAATACTGGTCAATCCATTTCTTATTTTGAGATTTTTATAGTAGGTTTGCATGATGCAAGCCGTTCTATCGCCGCACTTTGTGAGGAGGAAAGTCCGGGCAATATAGAGCATCTCGCTTCCTAACGGGAAGGTCCCGGTTAAACCCGGGAACGGAAAGTGCCACAGAAAATAAACCGTCTCGATTGCTATCGAGATAAGGGTGAAAACGTGAGGTAAGAGCTCACGGCCTTGTATGGCGACATACATTGCGGTAAACCCCGGGAATTGAAAGACCAAATAGGTTCTGAACGTAGGGTTGCTCGCTCTCTTCGCCTTTTAGGCGGATTCAGAATGGGTAGGTCGTTAGACCTTACAAGTGATTGTAAGGCTAGATAAATGATAGAAGCTCAACTTCGGTTGAGGACAGAACCCGGCTTATAGGCTTGCTTTTTTTTAGAACTTAAACAGCATAAAATTGCGATTTTGACGCAATAGACACTTATGGCTAAAATATTAATCATTGATGATGAACGGGCGATTAGAAGCACGTTGCGGGAGATTTTAGAATACGAAGATTATCAGGTCACCGATGTTGATAATGGCCTCGATGGTCTCGAAATCATCAAAAGAGACAACATCAACCTGGTATTATGTGATATCAAAATGGGGAGAATGGACGGAATGGAAGTGCTTACAGAAGCACAATCTATTAAGCCGGACCTTCCGTTTATTATGATATCGGGGCATGGTACGGTTGAAACAGCCGTTGAAGCGAGCAAAAAAGGGGCTTATGACTTTATATCGAAACCACCCGATTTAAACAGGCTGCTTATCACAGTAAGGAATGCACTGGAACGTGGAACGCTGGTCACCGAAACAAAAGTATTAAAACGCAGGGTAAGTAAAACCAGGGAGATACTTGGTGAATCAGAGGCTATTACGAAGATAAAAGAAACGATCGATCGTGTGGCACCAACAGATGCCCGAGTTCTGATTACCGGTGCCAATGGAAGCGGTAAAGAACTGGTGGCTAGATGGCTTCATGAAAAATCAAATCGAGCCAACTCTCCCCTGATTGAAGTGAATTGTGCGGCAATCCCCTCGGAATTAATCGAAAGTGAGTTATTCGGACATGAAAAAGGATCGTTTACATCTGCTGTTAAGCAACGGATCGGTAAATTTGAGCAAGCGGATCGAGGTACATTATTTTTGGATGAGATTGGTGATATGAGTTTATCTGCTCAGGCAAAAGTATTGCGAGCCTTGCAGGAAAATAAAATAACACGGGTGGGTGGCGATAAGGAAATCGAAGTAAATGTCCGTGTAATAGCGGCAACAAATAAAGATCTATTAAGGGAAATCGAATCAGGTAATTTCCGTATGGACCTTTACCACCGCCTAAGTGTCATCCTAATACACGTCCCTCCTCTTTCAGAGAGACGATCGGATATCCCCATCATTGCGGAACAGTTTTGTGAAGAAATCTGTACAGATTATGGCATGCCTATTAAAAAGATAACGAGCAGTGCTATTGATGCGTTAAAATCGCTTCCTTGGACCGGGAATATTCGTGAATTGAGAAATATGGTAGAGCGACTTATCATTTTAAGCGATAAATCGATTACCGACAAAGACGTGTATGCTTATGCCAATCCCGGCGGGCCTGTTTTGGAAAGCGCGGAAGTAACCACCAGCATAGGTAACGGTGCAACTATTTCGTCGCCGGAGCCAAACCATCACGGAAGTATTAATGGATTAAATCATTTTGATCAATTCTCTTCTTTTCAAGAATATAAGGACTATGCGGAAAGAGAATATATCAAATACAAACTAGAAAATAATGCCTGGAATGTATCGAAAACAGCCGATGATATTGAAATTCAGCGCAGCCATCTCTATAGCAAAATCGAAAAATATGGCTTGAAGCGGGAGAATTGATTAGAGACGTAGGTAGCGAGACACCTGCCTACATCTTATATCTTACTCTCCTATGTCTTATAAAAACTAATTCCACATGGGGTTCTGAGGGAAACCTGCTACATGGGCATACCTTGGTCCTAAACTAATAACAGCCTCTTTCCATAAATTTTCTTCATCATTAACAAACACAATGTCGGGATCAAAGCTATTCCCTATCATCCACGTGTTTTCCTTCAGCTCTTTATTTAACTGACCACCTGACCAACCGGAGTATCCAATAAAAAACTTTATCTCCTCCAATCCTATGGCACGATCGTTTATCAGTAGCTTCAACGCCTCAAAATTTCCACCCCAAAATAAATTTTCTTTTATTTCGATGCCACTGTTTAAACGATCATAACATTTGTGAATGAATTGTATACTATCTTGCCCCACAGGCCCACCTACGAACAGTTGATATTCAGCGTTTGGCATATCGGACATTACATCCTTCAATAAAAGGGAGCTGGGTTGGTTTAATACCAAACCTACCGATCCGTCTTCGTCACTATGTTCACACAATAAAACAACAGAGCGCTGAAAATTTGGATCTAGCATGAAAGGTTCGGAAAGTAATAAACTACCTTGTTGCGGATTGAAATTGCTAAGCATGAGAAATAAATTTCTATTCGTAAAATCAATATAATCCTATCAAATATAGGGCCGAAATTTAGCTTTGAGGTATTAGGTGTTAGATGTTAGATTTTAGGTGTTAGCTTTTAGGTATTAGGTGTCTATTGGTGTCCGATGTCTTACGAGTTGCCTGCCAGTAGGCAGGTGTCTCTTATCCCCTGGTTTGATATATATCTTATATTGGCATTCCATTTTCCCTCATCTAATTCTCATATAAAAGAAAGTTTATGTATGTTTAGGTGAATAAATGGCTACGTTTTTTTTAAGTTTGTAAAAGAACTATAAGCTATGGATAAGGAATTACATATTGAAGATATTAGAACGGATTATAGACTGGCATCCTTAACTGAAGATAGCATTGACAAAGACCCCATTCGCCAATTTGAGCAATGGTTTGAACAGGCTATCAACGCCCAAGTAATAGAGGTCAATGCTATGACACTAGCAACAGTAGATGCTGATGGTTCACCTAGCGCTCGTATCGTATTGCTGAAAGATATTGAAGATGGCGCCTTCGTTTTCTACACCAACTATAATAGTCAAAAAGCCAAAGAGATCGCCACTCATCCGATGGTCTCCCTTGTGTTTTTTTGGCCCGATCTACAAAGGCAGGTGCGTATCAAGGGAACCGTAGAAAAAGTGGATAAAGCCAATTCGGAAGCTTATTTCCATAGTAGACCGGTCGGCAGTCAATTGGGAGCCTGGGCTTCGCCTCAAAGCGATGTTATTCCGAGCAGGGTATTCCTGGAAGAAAATCTTAAAGAGGTTTCCGAAAAATATAAAAACCAGGTTGTACCAAAACCTCCACACTGGGGCGGCTATAAGGTAACACCTTCTACAATAGAATTCTGGCAAGGTAGAACAAACCGGTTACACGACCGAATTCTATACAGCAAAAATACCTCGAGTGCGGGATGGGCGATTAATCGTTTAGCACCTTGATAAACAAATGGATCTTACGAAAATAAAAAACATACTCACGTCCCGCTTCGGCAATGAATGTATTGTGGACGAAGAATTGCAAGGATTACAACCTGCTTTGGTGATTCATCGGGACTTTCTGCGGGCTGTCTGTAAAGAACTCAAAGAGAACCAGGACACTTGGTTCGACTTTCTATCCTGCATTTCAGGAGTCGACTATGGCGTTAATGAGGGCTTCGGTGTTGTATATCATCTTGCGTCAATTCCTTATAAAACGCAGTTAACGCTAAAGGTAAAATTGGATAACGTTCGTGAAGGATCGACATTGCCTTCGATTGACAGCGTTAGCACAATTTGGCGTACAGCTGATTGGCACGAAAGAGAAGCATATGACCTGGTAGGTATTTTCTTTAATGACCATCCCGATTTAAGACGTATTCTACTGCCTGACGATTGGAGTGGGTATCCGCTACGGAAAGATTACCAAGACGCGGAAAGCTACCATGGCATTCCAATAAATTGAATCAAAAAATTTAACCTTCTTTCGAAACAACAAATTAGTGAATAATACGGATACACAAGCTGCTTTAAACGCTTACGAAAAAAGAATGTCTGAATTAGGCCCGGAGGAAATGATTATTAACATCGGCCCCCAACACCCGTCTACACATGGCGTTCTACGTTTGGAAGTTATTTCAGATGGTGAAATTGTTAAGGAGGTTGTTCCCCACATGGGCTATCTTCATCGTTGCTTTGAAAAACATGCCGAGTCGATGAATTATGGAAAAACCATTCCTTTTACCGATCGCATGGACTACTTAGCTTCTATGAATAATAGTCATGCTTTTGTAATGGGCGTCGAAAGGATGCTTGGTTTAGACAAGGAGATTCCTAAACGAATTGAATATATCCGTGTTTTGGTCTGCGAATTAAACAGGATTGCATCGCACCTGATTGCAATTGGCACCTATGGCATTGACATTGGCGCCTTCACTCCTTTTATGTGGTGTTTTAGAGACCGCGAGCATATTATGAATATGCTGGAATGGGCATCAGGATCAAGGATGCTCTACAATTATATTTGGATCGGCGGGTTGTTTTACGACTTACCTGTCGGTTTTGAAGAAAGATGCAAAGAATTTGTTCACTATTTTAAACCAAAATTAGTTGAACTGGATGAGCTTTTAACAAACAATCAGATCTTTATCTCACGCACCGCTAATATTGGCGCTTTGCCGCTGGAAGTAGCAATCAATTATGGTTGCTCAGGACCAATGCTCCGTGCTTCAGGCTTAAAATGGGATCTTAGGAGAGTAGACGAGTATTCGGTATATCCGGAGATCGATTTTGATATTCCCATTGGAAAAGGTGAAATGGGCAAGAAAGGCGACTGCTGGGATCGATATAAAGTGAGGGTTGATGAAATCGTTGAGTCGGTTAAGATTATTGAACAATGTCTGGAAAGATTACAGAAAGATTTAAAAAGAACACCTGATTTTGATCCCCGTGGCTTAGTCCCTAAAAAAGTATCTCCAAAAGCGCAAGACTATTATGTAAGGGCTGAAAATCCCAAGGGAGAGCTCGGCTTCTATTTTATAACCGATGGCAAGTTGGACATTCCGAGACGTGTAAAAGCCAGGGGGCCTAGTTTTAATAACTTATCTGTTCTACCGGAGCTATCAAAAAACATTCTCATCGCCGACCTTATTGCCATATTAGGATCTATTGACATCGTTTTGGGCGAAGTTGATCGATAGCAGTTGGAAACAAGAATCAGGGCAAAGGTATGAGGTATCAGGATTTATATCCTATGTCTAACTTCTATGTCCTATGTCAAGTATCAAGTATCAAGACTTTCTATCCTATGTCTTACTTCCTATGTCCTATGTCTTATATCCTATATCCTAAATTAACGACTTGATTATACTAAAAATATTAGTATATTTGTCAATCATAAATAGTTTTTTTAGCATCGAAAAAATGGAAGTGATTGACAAAATCTATGGGAATATCAAGGTATCGCCGCTTAAAGAGGAATTATTGAAAACAGACGTTTTGCAACGGTTGAACTTCATTCATCAAAGTGGTGCCATCTTCCTTATAAATCCCCAAGCACACCATAAACGGTTGGAACATTCCATTGGTGTTATGTATCTGATTCAATTATTGGGAGGATCGGAATTGGAGCAAGTGGCAGGTTTGTTACATGATTTATCTCATACGGCCTTTTCCCATGTGGGCGATTATGTTATGGAAGATGATACGGAAAGTTACCATGAACGTTTATTCGAAACTGTTTTAACACAATCGGATATCCCTCAAATTCTGAAGAAACATGGCTATCAAGTGGAAGACCTATTAGATACTAAATTTGATATTTTAGAACAGCCCCTTCCCTATCTATGTGCTGATCGCATAGACTATACACTACGAGATGCCCATCAGTATGGCATGATAAAACGTCAGGAAGCCATCCACTTTATCAAACATTTACAAGTAAGAGATAATAAGATTATTGTTATCGGTGATGAACAAGCACTATGGATCAACAGCTTGTCAAAAAAGGTCAATGAAGAAATTTACAATTATCCTTTATACGTTTATACGAATCAGCAACTCGCAAACCTTATAAAAAAATATTTACAAGATGGCCGTTTAATCCTAAGCGATTTACTCCAAAACGACACTTTTTTATTGAATAAGATTAGAAGCCATTATGACGGAGTAGAAGCTATTAAGGCAATAAAAACAGCAATAGGCTACAAAAACTTTCTAAAGAAACCGGAGTCCGTTAAAATTAAAAAACGTTATATTGATGCTTTTTTGTAAGAAAAGTAAAAAGTCAAAATTAAAAAGTCAAAAGCCTGCCGTAAGCTTTAAGCAGTAGGCTTTAAGCTTGACGATTCAACTACTCCATCACTCAATCTACACTTCAAGTTCCTTGCAACCGGCAACGCAAAAAAATTATTCATCGCTCATCATCACATTGGCTCATCCGCTAATTGTCACATTGGCTAATTTAAAATCTTCCTTACTCAACAACTCCACCACTCAACTACTCCTCTACTCCACAATTAAACTTCCATTTTAGCCCGTTATTCCATTGTTATATACAATATAAAATACTATTTTTACAGCAAAATTCTTTAAATAATGAACATTCACGAATATCAAGGTAAAGCTATACTGAAGAGTTTCGGAGTTCGCATTCAGGAAGGTATCGTTGCCGATAACCCTGAACAAGCGGTAGAAGCTGCGAAAAAGTTAAAACAAGATTATAATTCTGATTGGGTTGTGGTAAAAGCACAGATCCACGCAGGAGGCCGCGGAAAGGGCGGCGGTGTTAAACTTGCAAAGAATATTGATGAGGTTAGAGAAAAAGCTAAAGAAATCATCGGTATGCAACTAGTAACTCCTCAAACTGGTCCTGCCGGAAAAAAGGTAAATAAAGTACTTATCGCACAAGATGTTTACTATCCGGGAGCTAGCGAAACCAAGGAATTCTATATGAGTGTTTTGTTGGATAGATCACGCGGACGCAACATTATCATGTATTCTACTGAAGGTGGTATGGATATTGAGGAAGTAGCTGAAAAGACACCTCATCTTATTCAAAAAGAAGAAATAGACCCTTCCATTGGACTTCAAGGATTTCAAGCAAGAAAAATTGCTTTCAATCTGGGACTAAGCGGTGCGGCTTTTAAAGATATGACTAAATTTGTAGCAGCTCTTTACAAAGCTTACGAAGCGACAGACTCTTCTCAATTCGAAATCAACCCGGTTTTAAAAACTTCCGATGACAAAATATTAGCAGTTGATGCTAAAGTCAATTTGGATGAAAATGCATTATACCGTCACGCTGATTATGCTGAATTGCGTGATTTATCAGAAGAAGATCCGACAGAAGTAGAAGCCGGACGCTCCAATTTGAATTACGTTAAACTTGATGGAAATGTCGGTTGTATGGTAAACGGTGCCGGTTTGGCAATGGCTACCATGGATATTATTAAAATTGCCGGTGGAGAACCTGCGAACTTTTTAGATGTTGGTGGTACTGCCAACGCTGAAACAGTCAAAGCCGGATTCAATATTATTTTAAAAGATCCTAATGTAAAGGCTATTCTCATCAATATTTTCGGAGGCATCGTTCGTTGCGATCGTGTAGCTCAGGGCGTCATTGATGCTTATCAGGAAATTGGCAATATTCCTGTGCCTATTATTGTTCGTTTACAGGGCACGAATGCAGAAGAAGCTAAAAAACTTATTGACGAATCAGGACTTGAGGTATTCTCAGCAATTCAGCTGAAGGAAGCGGCTGATTTAGTAACTAAAGTACTTTCTTAGTGCTTGGTTACTGACAACGTATTTCATATGATAAACCTCCGGAAGCGATTTCGGAGGTTTATTGTTAAAGTACCTATTATTTGAATTAGAAACATGATACACACAAGGATAAAAGAACTTTTAAACAGCACAGATTTTGGAAAAACGGTTATTGTAAAGGGATGGATTAAAACCTTTAGAAACAATCAATTTTTGGCTATTAACGATGGTTCTTGTTTAGGTAATATTCAGGTTGTTATAGATTATGAAAACACGGACGAGCGTACATTAAAGCGTCTTACGACAGGGGCGGCCGTCTCAGTAGAAGGTGTTTTGATCGAATCGCTTGGAAAAGGACAACGCGTAGAAGTGAAAGCAAGCCAAATAAGCATCCTAGGTGATAGCGATCCCGAAAAGTTTCCGCTACAGCCTAAAAAACACAGTTTAGAGTTTCTTCGGGAAATCGCTCATCTCCGTTTCAGAACCAATACCTTTAATGCTGTTTTTAAGGTCAGAAATGCGCTGTCCTTTGCTGTTCATCGTTTTTTTAACGAGCGAGGTTTTGTCTATATTCATACCCCTATTATTACCGGATCAGATGCTGAAGGGGCCGGTGAGATGTTCAAAGTTACTACCTTAGATCTTGATAATCCACCACGTAACGACGATGGATCAATCAATTTCAAAGAAGATTTCTTCGGAAAGTCGACCAATCTTACCGTCTCCGGACAATTGGAAGGTGAACTAGCTGCCTTGGCTTTCGGAAACATTTACACCTTTGGTCCTACTTTTCGGGCAGAAAATTCAAACACAACAAGACACCTTGCTGAATTTTGGATGATAGAACCGGAGATGGCCTTTTATGAGCTTAAAGACAACATGGATTTGGCAGAAGAATTACTAAAGCATGTAATTCGTTATGCTTTAGACACTTGCAGCGAAGAGTTGGATTTTTTGAAAAATCGTCTGCAGGAAGAAGAAAAATCAAAACCACAGACGGAGCGTTCCGAGCTCGATTTACTTGCTAAATTGAACTTCTGTTTAGATAATGATTTTGAGCGACTTACATATACAGAGGCAATTGATATATTGAGACGCTCCAAACCCAATCAGAAAAAACAATTTAAGTATTTAATAGAAGAATGGGGAGCTGACCTTCAATCAGAGCACGAGAGGTATTTAGTGGAAAAGCATTTCAAGAAACCGGTTATTCTCACTGATTATCCGGCAGACATCAAAGCTTTCTATATGCGAATGAACGAGCCGGACGAACAAGGAAGGAAGACCGTAAGAGCTATGGACATTCTATTCCCTGGAATTGGAGAAATTGTTGGCGGTTCACAACGGGAGGAAAGATACGATCTGCTGGTAAACAGAATGAAAGAAATGCATATCCCAATAGAGGATATGAATTGGTTTTTGGATACCCGCCGATTCGGATCTGTACCTCATTCCGGTTTTGGTTTAGGCTTTGAAAGGCTGGTGCTGTTTGTAACAGGCATGACCAATATACGGGATGTAATTCCTTTCCCAAGAACACCAAATAACGCAGAATTTTAGACAGTTAGTTATTTACACGTTATAAGTTACTGCGAAATCCAACTTATAACGTGTATTTTAATTTTCCTGGGCCCCGACATTAAAACTTTTTTCTTCAACGGAGGTTATATATTCATGTTGAGTAGTTAAGTAGTTGAATGGTTGAGTCGTTGATTAGCCAATGTGACAATGGCATAGACTGTGTAGGCTTAAAGCTTATGCTTATAGCTTAAAGCTTACTGCCTATAGCTTATGGCTGAAAGTGACGGTAGTAGTAGCAGTAGCACCTACTGGCAGGTACGCTTTCGACTTTTTAATTTTGAATTTTTACTTTTTAACATGCTTATAAGAATATATCCCGAAAACCCGAACGAACGTGCGATAGAGCAAGTTGTTGCCGTGCTTAAAAAAGGTGGGATTATTATTTATCCTACAGATACCGTCTATGGTATTGGATGCGATATAACGAATCAAAAGGCGATTGAAACGCTCTGTCGGATTAGAGGAATCAAGCCGGAAAAAGCAAATCTATCTTTCATCTGTTATGATTTAACGGATATCGCTCAATACACCAAGCCCATCGATACAGCGACCTTTCGATTGCTTAAGAAATCCTTACCCGGTCCTTTTACCTATATCTTCAATGCAAGTAATCAAGTTCCTAAATTGATGAGTTCAAACAAGAAAACCGTCGGTATACGGGTACCCGACAATAACATCGCCAGGGAAATTGTAAGGCAATTGGGAAATCCAATCGTTTCGGCTTCTATTCATGATGAGGATGAAATTCTAGAATATTCAACTGATCCTGAACTTATCCATGAAAAATTCCAAAATTTAGTAGATTTGGTCATTGATGGCGGTTATGGCGGCAACGAAGCTTCAACTGTGGTTGATTGTACTTCGGGCGAGTTTGATGTCATCCGGCAGGGAAAGGGCGATTTAAGCTTCTATTTATAGTATAAGTACCTGCTTTCTTCTTCCGCTTTACTATTACTTTGCAAGAAATTCTATTAAAGGATCAATAAACCGATCGTAAGCTTCTATATGCGGTAAATGTCCTATCCCCTCTAGTTCAACTAAAGTTGCGTTTTTAATAACTTTTGAGGTTTTTTTGCCAAGTTCGGGATAGTTGCCGAGATTTTGTTGGGCCTCCTTCGGTGCTTTTGCTTTTCCAAGAGCTGTGCGATCTCTTTGTCCGATAATCAGAAGAGTAGATGCTTTTATATTTGCAAATTCATAACATACCGGTTGGGTAAAAATCATATCGTACAGTAAGGCAGAATTCCAAGCTAAACGTGGATAATCGATGTTGTTTGTAACGCCTGCAAGCATGTCAACCCAAGGGTCGTATTCCTTCTTCCATTTGTTATCATAATAAAATTGTAATTGATAAGCTTTTATGCGCTCATAATTTTGCTTTAATTCGTCGTGGTACCATTCTTCTATACTTATATATGGAACAACCGTTTTCCAGTCTTCTAAACCAATTGGATTCTCCAATATCAGCTTGTCAACCAAATCGGGATACATAAGTGTAAACCTAGTAGCCAACATTCCTCCCATGGAATGACCCAATAAAAAGATTTTAGAGATGCCAAGACTATCTAAAAGAGCCTTGGTGTTTTTTGCAAGTAGTTGGAAACTGTATTGTATCCGTTGAGGCTTGGATGACTTTCCAAAGCCTGTTTGATCCGGAATCACTACACGATATCCATTATCGGCCAACGTCTTTGCTGTTTGTTCCCAATACGCACCGTTAAAGTTCTTTCCGTGTAGCAGTACTACAACTTTGCCATTAGCCTGTGCAGGTTTTACATCCATATACTCCATACGCAGTTGCTCCCCCTGATTAACAAGCGAAATGTAGTGCTCAGCAAAGGGGTAAGTAATCCCTTCTAAATTTAGCCCTACGTCCACTTGTCTATGCTGGGCATGGACAGAGCTAGTGCCTATCAATAAAAAAAGAAGGGTAATACGATAGAAATTATTTACAGTCATTTTAGAGTTTCTTTTTTCTTATGCGTTCCCACAAACCTTTTTTCACCGGCTTTTATCGGAATTAAAAGCGCATTTTCTGACGGTGGAATCGGACAATTATACCCTTCACTATAAGCACAATAAGGGTTATAAGCTAAATTAAAATCGATCGTTAGCTGATTGCCCTTAATGTCACTTCGCTTTAAATCCAGATACCTTCCGCCTCCGTATGTCTCCTCATCATTTGTAGGATCGGTAAATGGGAGAAAAAGGTAATCGGCATACTTCGGATTATCCATTAAAGCCACACTTTTAAACAACGTGAGTTTTACTGGCGTACCATTGATTTTAAAATGAGCTTCAGCAAAACGTAAATACTTTTTCTCCTTACCGCTATAGGTGGGTATAATAAACGGTTGGTCATCATAGATAAAAGTAAGCACCGCAGTCACTTTGTATAAACTGTCCGGTCCAAAAAAACGGAGATCCTTCAAATCCTTCTCCTTCAAAGGGGCATGTTCATCTGTCAGAAAAGCTTGTTTATAAACTTCTCTTTGCGCCAAGGTCTGTTCAGTGTAGTTCTGCGCTAAAGCATTCGTTACAAAGAAAGATAAAACCACTGCAAAAAAATAGGTAGCAAAGCCTTTATTCATTTTTCAATTTATGTATCACAAACCTAGTCAAAATCTTTTTATTAACCAGCGATTATGTTGGCATTAGCCATAGGGCTTTAGGCTATAAGCGGTAAGCCGTAAGCTTTAGGCTATAAGCAGTAAGCTTTAAGCTTGTGCTACTGCGACTGCTAATGCAACTAGCTCACTTTGCCGGTTATTACATCGGCAAATTAGCTCATCGGCTAATTTAAAATATTCCCTACCCAACTACTCTACTACTCCCGTATCTGCAAAGCGATAGGTAATTGATATCGAACACGCACAGGTCGTCCATTTTGAATCCCAGGTTTCCATTTAGGTGCTTGTTCCAATAGTCTAACCGCTTCCGGTCCAGTGCCAAATCCTAAGTCCTTCAATACCTGTATATCAGTAAGGGAACCATCCTTCTCTACAATAAAACTTAAAAATAATTTTCCATTAATACCGTGAGATTTAGCCTCTTCAGGAAATTTGTAATTTCTAGCCACGTATTCCATAAATGCTTTTATCCCACCCGGAAATGTAGGGCTTACTTCTACATTTACAAAAACTGCTTGCGTCTCCCCTCCTTCTGTGATGGCGGTCATTTCATCTATAGCTCCTACTTTTGTATCGATAGTTATTGCTGCAGTTGGATCGCCAGTAATCGTTGTCGGTCCGGGATTGGCGCTTTTTAACATTTCCATAGTGGGAGGTTCTTCCGCCGCTTGCGTATGTGGTACCACTTTAGGTGCCGTCATTTTTACCTGGTCTGTCCGCGAACGCCGTTGGGATTCTCTCGGCAACAGAGGTACAACTTCCACCTTTTTTTCGAGCGGTACCTCCTGTAAAACCAATTCGTCATTATCTGAAATCAATTGAAAGGTGGCGTCCTTTTTAAAATGAGCAATTCCGACAACAACGCCTACTGTTATTAAGAAAGATAAGATGCCAAATAGCAGCGCTTTCGACAGATCGTGATGTGCCTTCTTACGAATTACGTAAGCACCATATAACTTATTTCTGCCTTCAAAAACAAGATCTAACCAAGAACCTGTCAGGATACTTAATTTAGGGTTTAACATAGCTTGAGCGATTAAATTCGACAATTTACATTTATCTATAAGATCACTGTAATGACAGTTTTCCATAAGTAGTTTTAAGCAGACAAACACTTATACCTGAAAATCAATAGATTATATTTACTATTTTTTTATACCTTTGTCAAAATTTTTAATAAAACTCTTTTTGCATTTGCTTAAGGCGCATACCAAAAGAACGAAAGATAACGTTTAAGGTATAGTGAAAAGACAAGACAAGAAGTAGCATAAATGAACTATATATTATTTTTATATCTTCTATCGATTTCGGCAGGAGCAATTGAGACTGCAAATCAGCCAAGAGCGAACAAGATATCAACCACCACCATTCATAATTTAGTTTTAAAAAGGTTACCAACCCAACGATATAATGAATCCTTTAATTTCATCAACCCTGCAAAGGATACCATTACAAATGTCGAAGGTTTATCTTCGTTTTATCAGAAACTCCTAGCCTTGAGGGCTGGCCAAAGACATCGTGTCAATATTGTACAAATCGGCGATTCCCATATACAGCCGGATATTATTTCTCGAGAAGTACGGGCGGGGCTACAGGATTTTTTTGGTGATGCCGGACGAGGTTTGGTTTTTCCTTATCAAGTCGCTCGGACCAACGGTCCACTGGATATTACCAGTTCAACTTCTACCCGGTGGTTACCAAGTAAAATAAGTCATCAACGTACACCGGCGGCTAGTGGCATCTCCGGATTTGGCTTAAGAAAAATCCATAGTCAGGGCTTGATTAGGTTGTCACTAAAACCTGACTTACAGGCAAAACAACAATCTTTTGACTATATTAAACTCTTCGTGAGTCAAGGATCATGGAATATTCGTGCCATAGGTAACGATGCGAATACCTACACCATTGATCAATCGACGCCAGACGGCTTAGAAACCAAGGAAATCTTACTGAAGGACTTTGCTACGGGCTTTAATATAAGCCCCTTAGCATCGACTCCCAGCTTCTTCGGTGCTTCACTGGAGAAGCGAAATAATCCGGGTGTGCTATTTCATACCATCGGTGTAAATGGCGCACGCTACGAGCAATACAATAAGGAACCTTTATTTTGGAAGCAGCTTCCTGCGCTAAATGCCGATCTATATATCTTATCCATGGGAACGAATGAGGCTTTTTACAATGGAATGACGGAAGAAATTTACATTAATCAAGTTGCTGAAACCGTAGCCAAAATACAAACGATCGACCCACGCGCGTCCATACTTATTACAACAACGGCTGAATCATTCAAGAATGGCCGTAGTAATCCCATGATTGAACGACTCAATTTGGCCTTAAAATTTTATTGTAACAAAATGGGCATTCCCCTTTGGGATTTGTTTGACATTACCGGGGGGGCAGGTTCTTCCCTTGCTTGGTTGAAAAATAATTTATTGCAAGCTGATAAAATTCATTATCAGCAAAAAGCATATAGCATGCAAGGAGCTCTTCTGTTCGATGCAATGGCCAAAGGTTATAATGAGTACCTTTCGACCGCATCGGAACCTTCTCTGTCTAAATTAGCGACTAAAACTGCAGATAGATAGGCATAACCGGTTCTGCGGATTTGAAGAGGCCATACAATATTAAAAAGCAAAAGAAAACGATCAGGTAGGTTACCAATGAGATAGGGCCGAATCCCTCCACAACCTCATCTGCAAAATTATCAGGGATAAAGTGAATACTTAAGGCCAGCAACATCATCGCCAAAACGGTTTTATAGTTAGCGTAAAAGCCTTGCCAGACGTCGAAACTAACTTCATTAGCGATTTTTGAAATCATAACTACTGATGTGTCATAATCAGGAGCCTTAAAGAATATCCAGCAAAAGCATACCAAATGAAAGGTAACAAGTACTGCCAGCGTTTGATAGAGCCAAGTATTCTTTAGCCCGTCCATCCATTTTCCCGTTATCAGCATCCAAATCTTATGTAAAGCCAAAGCTAAGCCATGTAAGGCTCCCCAAATTAAGAAGTTAAAGCTTGCTCCATGCCAGAATCCGCCCAACAACATCGTGGTTAATAAGTTCATATTGGCTGCTACACCAGACATTTTCCATTTTATTAAGCCAGGAATCAGTAATACGATTGAAATACCTGCACATAAAATGCCGGCGTACTGATTGTTTAGGCCTAATAGATGTTTGCTACCAAAAAATACAGCAACGAAAAACAACAGACAGAATAAATAGGTGCTAAAAGTGCTTTTCCTGTTGCCACCCAAAGGAATATACAAATAATCGCGTAACCAGGACGAGAGTGAAATATGCCATCGTCTCCAGAACTCTGTTATATCGCTACTTTGGTAAGGAGACAGAAAATTAGGTGGAATACTGAAGCCAAGCCACTTAGCAATTCCAATTGCAATATCGCTATAGCCGCTGAAATCACAATAAATAACGATAGCATATCCATAAACGGCAAAGAGATTCTCCAGTCCGGTATAACGGGACGGGTCATCAAAGACATAGTCGACAAAATTCAGGGTAATATAATCCGAAATGATTAACTTTTTTATTAAGCCCGAAATGATCAAATAAAAACCTTTAGCAAAATCTTCATCCCGTAAAAAATAAGGCTTATTTATTTGTGGCACAAAATCGTGCGCCCTTACGATCGGGCCCATCATTAACTTTGGAAAAAAAGACAAAAACAACAGATATTCACTGAATTTCTTTGCAGGCTTAAAATCCCTTCGATATACATCGATGTTATAACTGAGGTTCTCAAAAGTATAGAAAGAGATTCCAATAGGCAATAAAATATTCAATGCACTAAAGTCAGTATGAAAGAATTGGTTGCTAATGGATAAGAAAAAATTCGTATACTTAAAGTAAAACAACAATCCTAAATTGAAAAAAATGCAGCAGACAAGCAAGGAAAGCCGATACCGGCGACTTCGGCGTTTATAAATCGCATGTGAAAGCCAATAATTGACAATTGCAGAAATGACAACTAAGCTAACGAAATAGCCACTTGCTTTATAAAAGAAGTAAAGCGAGAAGCCACAAAAAATATAACGGCGAATGGCATAACGATTTCTAAAAATGTAATATAGTATAATAAATAGCGCAAAGAAAAAAACAAAGAAACCATTGTTAAAGAGCAAGGGATTTTTCGGATCATACAGAAACGATTTTGCAAGCGCAGAAAAATCAATTTCAATGGGCGCTAATTTCCAATCCATATTAATCAGTTCCATTTAAATTTGTGTTTTCAGATTTCTTCACTTGCTTATTAATTGCCTCAAATAGATGCTTCGCCAACAATTTAGCGCCCAACGCATTGGGATGCACGTAATCTTTATTCGCTAAACTGGGATTTTGCGTAGCCCAATTTACCATCGAATTTTTGCCTCCCATTGCTGCATATAGACTAAAGAAAGCACAATCCGTTTGTTTCGCCAGTGCGGCCTGTTCCTTGATAAGTGCTTCAATACCTACCGCTGACTGATAGCCCTCGGGATACCTAAAAGCACGGTCGCCAGTTCCTACGATAAGCACATCGGCCTTAGAAAAACATGCCTTCATTTTTTTAACAACTGGAATCGCTGCTCGCTTGTACCAAGTAAAATTGGTGTCATCCGGCTTATATAAGACGTTTACACCGTACTGAAAAATAATTAAATCATAAGGGTTTTGCTCGTTGATTTCCTTGAGCAAATCTGCATTAATCTTCCCTAATTCCAAACCTGAAATGCCTCTAAATGAAAAGTTGTCTACGATAACACCTTGATCTGATTCGAAGCTCAAGCCAAATAGTGGGAGTTTCCGGTCAGCAGAGGAAACAACAATGGATTTATCTTTATTATGGGCTACGAGTGTACGGTTAAATAGTGATGTCCGTTCCAGCATCATCGTTTTTTTATTAACAACCACCGATGCGCTGTCTGTTGCCGGTCCGTGTAACAGATACTTACCTAGCACTATTGAGGTATCTTTACTGGTATTATCTTTGATTTTAACCCAATCGTTTCCAGATGAAAAAAACACATGGCCGGAAATAAATAAATCTTGCTTTTTAGTATTTTTAAAGTTGAAATCCCTCCAGTTAGCGGAAGACGACGCGATAGCCGTGCGTCTAAATTGGGCAACCTGCGATGCTATAGGAACAAAACCGACACCACTTCCCCCATAAGCCTGTTGCAGTAAACTTCTCAACGTTTGGGATAACAAGTCGCCTTCAATCATACTGTCACCTAAATAAGCGATTCTCACCTTCGTCTTTTTGCCATTTTTCAAGGCAATGAGTTTTTTTATAAATCGTGATAAGGCAACACTTTCGGAGTCTATGTTAAAGGAAATAATGTCAGATTGATTCAGGTTTAGGGGAAGTGCTTCGGCAGACACAATTACCTTTTCCTTGGAGCTATCACTTGCGGTCATAAATGCTTCATCTATTGAAGCATTTGAATGCATTGTAAGGGAGTCATTCTTTTTCTCGTCGTTGTTTTGCTTCACCTTCTTGCTTCCTGACGTGTATCTATTTTGGTGAAGCGCATCATTCTCTCGTGGCTTTACAATTACATCGGAAATTAAATTAATACGATCAAAGGGTTCCCACTTTTTACGATAGGCAATATTGATATATGAAAATACTAGATAAAGAAGTAGGCTAAAGAAAATAAACTGAAATACACGTTTATTAGCATTCATAAAGACATCTAATATATCATAAGTTATATCTTGAGATGGTCTTTAGAATACGTGTTTTCCATGTTTGAGGATGGGTGGAATATCCTGATTTACTTATAGCATCGACCCACTTGGAGGCATCGTCCGTACCTTTTAATCGGGAATAAAAATACTTACCGGAAATCAGTTTACAAAAATGTATAAATGACCCCATTGCCGAACTATATTGTCTGTATCGACTTTTGATACCGTGCGTTTGCTTTAGTTTATTAGAGCCTACGATACCAAAATGATTATGCAATAATTTAGAATTCCTACTTTGCCCGTTTCCGGACTCCAGGATAGCAATACCTAAAATTACCGACGAAGGTATCCCGTAAGCTTTTGAAAGCGAATCTGCTATCGATTTATGATTGTTTATATATTTTGTTTGCGCAAAACTTATATTTACACAACCTAAGTACAAAAGTGCCAGAAATAAAACTTTAGATCCGACTGAACGTATTGTTCGAATGTTTTTTCCTATCATATTTCTATTTTAAGAATACACAATCGTTCTTTACATTTACAATGCGACTAAGTTAGTTCAGCATTTTCCCCCGCTAGTAAGAACATTCCACTCTAATTCAGCTACCTTTCTCAGAGATTGTGCGAAAATAAGTGTTTAATTTTTCTTTTGAAACACAAATCAACTAACTCACTGATTATAAGACATAAAAAAAAAACAAACCAGTTGTAGTTATTAAACACTAACATATCATTAACTCTATTTTTTTGATTTTATTATATTCGTTCGAAAAAATCTCATCAAGACGAGTGGATTAGGGGTCAGTCGTATCATCCTTATGTTTAATAGATACCCCATATAGAAGATTAATTGAAAATAAAAAAATATATGAAACCTAGGATAATCATCGAATATTGCCCTAAATGTGGGTGGCTTTTGCGTGCGGCTTATATGGCTCAGGAAATTCTTACCACCTTCACCGAAGACCTCGAGGGTGTACTTCTAAAACCGAGTGATGTCAGTGGACGCTATACAATACGAATTGACGATCAGGAAATTTTCGACCGCAAGCGGGCAGGTGGTTTCCCTGAGGTGAAATCGCTGAAACAAGTCATTCGGGATCATGTTAATCCGGGTAAAGATCTAGGGCATTCAGATCGTTGAGAATGTTGAGTGGTTAAATTGTTGATTAGCCAATGAGCCGATTAGCCAATGTGACAATGTGACAATGGCGTGGACCCTGCGAGCTTAAAGCATACCGCGTATAGCTTAAGGCTTACTATAAAACCGAAAGCTGGTTGCTGAAAACTGACCATTGCACACCGATTTAAATTTTACTAAGTTTGTTAAACGATTACCAACAATAAATTGTGATGATAAAGACCTTATTTAGCTTCGTATACTTTCTTTCAGTCAGTTCTTACTTACTAGCTCAACCTGCTTTAAAGAAACTATGGCAAACAGATCATCTGGACGTTCCTGAATCTGTTTTGATTGCAGAAGAAAGTAACACCCTGTATGCAAGCTTAATAGGCCCCGGCAATCACACAGCAACAGACGGCAATGGGTCCATCGCAAAATTAGATCGTAACGGAAAAATTATAAATGCGCAATGGATTACCGGCCTCAATTCACCTAAAGGATTAGGCGAATTTAAAGACAAACTTTATGTGGCAGATTTAAAAGAACTGGTAATTATCGACATACCCGACAATAAAGTGTTAAAAAAAATTGAAATCCCCCAAGTTGGTATGCTAAACGATATTACAATCGATCCACACGGAATCGTCTATGTATCCGATTCAAAGGGTGGAAAAATTTACTGCTATAAGAATGGCAAAGTTGAAGTTTTTCTGGACGGTCTCGTAAACCCCAATGGCCTCTTTGCGGCAGACAACGGTTTATATTTTTTAGATAGCGGTTCGCTTTTCTATTTAAATAAAAACAAACAAGCCGATAAAATTGCAGAGGGAATGGAAAAATCTACTGACGGCTTGCAAAAAGACGGCGACAACTTTTTGGTGAGCGCATGGATTGGTGTCCTCTACTATGTCACGAAAGATGGAAAAGTAACTACACTTCTTGATACTAAAGCCGAAAAAATGAATACAGCAGACTTCGCTTTTGATCGCGCGTCGCGCCAGCTGTATCTTCCTACTTTCTTTAAGAATCACATTATCGCCTACCAGGTTCAATAAATTGACGGGGCCGGTGAAGGTAGCACGTAAAGCTTCGGCCTAAAGCTAAATTTAGTACCTTTGCGATCTAAAGGCTAAAGAATTGGACATGATCAAGGTTGGAAAACTAAATACGCTTAAAATTGTAGGCTCTGACAATTTACAATATACACTTTCGGATGACGAATCGAACATCGTCTCCTTACCCCACACAAACACCTTATCACCGATTTCCAAAGATGCGGAGGAAATTACGGTATTTGTATATACCAATAAACAAGGGGCATTAACCGCAACTACCAAGAAACCTTATGCAGAAGTAGGCGATTATGCCTTATTAAAGGTCGTCGCCGAAGCTCCAAATGGTGTATTTATGGATCTGGGCATTGAAAAGGACCTCTTCGTCCCAAAAAAAGAACAAAGATGGCCTATGGTTAAGGGAAAAAGTTATCTTATTCACATTTATCTAGATCCATTGAACAACCACATGGTGGGTTCTTCAAGATTGAACAAATACATTGATAGAGATGAACTTAGTGTCGAAGTTGGAGATGAGGTGGAGTTGATTATCTCAGAAGAAACAGATTTGGGATATAATGCAATTATAAATAATCGGCATATAGGGCTCTTATATGCGAATGAAGTGTTTGAAAATCTCCGTATCGGAAATAAACGAAAGGGCTGGATTAAAAAAATATACCCCGATGGAAAAATAGACTTATCCTTACAACCTTTGGGGTATGAACATATTCTTAATAGCAGAGAGATGATTATCGATTTGCTGAAAAAACGAAATGGACGTATACCGCTAGGAGACAAAAGTTCGCCGGAAGAAGTATATAAGATTCTTAAGATAAGTAAAAAAACCTTCAAAAAAGCTATTGGTGCTCTTTATAAAGAACGGCTGATCGAGATCAGTGATGAGGAAATAAAAGAAACAAAACAATAATGGTATTCGGACTGGAGAAAAAAGAAATCAAGCACGTTTATAAAACCTCAATCATTCAGCAGACAGCATTTTGGTCAGAAGTAAAACAACAACAAGGGATCGCTAGTTTAGCTATTAACTTCAAAGTGAATAAACCATCTATTTTCAATGGTTCACCCACCGGAAAATCAGCCTATATAGAAACAGACGTCCTTATTTTACTTCAACATATCGATAATGAGCATACAATTGCTTATATTCCCTATGGGCCTGAAATTGAGCCTCACGAAGAAAACCAAGGAAAATTTCTGGAAGAATTTTCTGAATCATTACGTTCTTATTTGCCGAAGAATTGCATTACGATACGTTACGATCTTGCCTGGCAATCGCAATGGGCAACAGACCCGGAACATTTCGATAAGTATGGTAATTGGAATGGTCCTCCGGAAAAGAGATATCAAGAATTTAGGTTAAACATTAGTACACAACACTGGAATCTCAAAAAGTCTAATTCAGACATTTTGCCATCAAATACAATATTTCTTGACCTCAGAAAAGAACCGAAGGCGCTGCTGGCGGCCATGAAGCCAAAAACCCGTTACAATATTAATCTGTCTGGTAGAAAGGGTGTGCATATTCGAGAAGTAGGTTTAGATAAACTTGATGTATGGTATGCTTTATATCGGGAAACTGCAATCAGAAATAATATTCATCTGAACAGTATTGAATATTTTCGTTCTGTGTTGAAGGCTAGGGCCGAAAATAGTGCATCCCCTGCCGAAGTGCAACTTTTGGTAGCAGAAGTAGATGGGATACCCCTAGCGGCCATGTTTTTAGTTCTTAGTAACAAGCGCGGAACTTATCTGTATGGTGCGTCATCGTCTATCAAACGGAACTATATGGCCACCTATGCACTACAATGGAGGGCTATGCAAATTGCCAAAAGCAGGGGTTGTGAAGAATATGACTTTTTCGGTGTATCACCACGACCCGATCCCGCGCATCCGATGTATGGCCTCTTCAAGTTCAAATCGGGTTTTGGAGGTAACCTACATCACCGAATGGGGTGCTGGGATTATCCACTGGATCAAGATAGGTATATACTGTTTAAAGCATCCGAAATGAAGAGCCAGGGATACCACCTTTAAGCTGTACCTTATAATTGGCTCGGTAGGTAACCAAAATATCGCTTAAACGCTTTTGTAAAGTTATAAGGATCGGCGTATCCTAAGGTGTAAGCAACTTCTGCAATGGTGCTATGGGTGTCTAATAGGATTTGCCTTGCATATTCCATTCTGCATTGCATTAAATAATCAAAAACGGTACATCCGAAAAGCTGCTTGAATCCCTTTTTTAGTTTGAAATCGTTCAAGCCTATTTCCCGAGCTATTTGTTTTAATGTCAGCGGATCAAATATATGTTGCTGAACGAATAGCTTGGCTGCATGCAGGCGTTCTATATCAGCAGGCTTTATAAACAAAAAAGGCTGTTCAGGCATTGACTCGGCTTGCTGTGCCTGTAAAAAAAATAGCTCCGTCACTTTGGATTCCAAGTACAGTCTACGCATTTGACCGACATAAGGACATGCTAGAATCTCGTTAATGACCGTGTGTTGTTGATGGGTTATTGGCATGGGCCCACGGGAGATATCCGCTTCCCTCCCTGCGTGCACCTCGTTCCAAAAACGCTCAAGGCATGGCAAGTCCGTTGCTATCAAACGCTCGAAATAAGGTTCTTGCATACAAATCCCAAATGTTTCCACCCGATTTCCGCGTAACGAATAATCCCCCTCAAAGTTAGGCATATAACCCAATATATGCCGATTCGGCTCGACGTGATATTCCTGTCCGGAAGATATGGGTTTGGCAGAAGAGATTCCTTGCAGCGAAAAATACATATTAAGGCTAGGTTCCTCTTGGCAGTCGCTGATAGTAAGCTCCAATTCTTTCAATCCCTTCAGCGAAAAAATCTCAATGCCCGCTGACTTAAATAGAATATTTTCCGACAATTCATCCGCGCTTATGAGGTAATTGTCTTTTAGTGAAAAGGAGGATGGTGCTACTATTTCTTCCATAAAAAACGCGTCTCGAAAGACTTGAAAAGGGTAATACCATTACCACAAGATACCATCAAACTTAGAAAATTTAAATTTGAAATCCAACCTATTTAGCAAGGAAAACGTTATTGCTACCCTGACTAATAAATCCGTTTTGAAGGGATAAAAATCCGTTTAGGAAGGGCTGTCCAGGATTATTTCAAGCAATTTTGAAATTAAATGAAATAGGTGGGATTCAATTGTTAAAATCGGGTCTCGACCTTATAACAGAAAAGCTAAGGCATTCCATTTAACAACATTTTATAATGAAAGCATTTACACTAGGAAAATTTAAACCCGTCATTAATCTTCCTTCATCGGCAACGCCTCACAACTTAATTTCTGTATTTAGAACGGATGTAACCAATAAAAAAGATGCTGACCATATTATTAAGCTTCTTAAAAAGCAATACCCTGATGGCAGATTTAATTTTGATCTCGAAGACAGCGATAAGGTGTTCCGGATTGAATATAAACGTGATATTATTGTTGACGTCATAAGAATGTTCAGAATAAAACGATTCACCTGCGAAACGCTCATCTAAATAGCGGGATTAGCTCAGAAAATCCAATATTTGCGGACGGGCCTCCACGAGGAGGTCTGTTTTGTCTTTTAATTGAACATATTCATCATCTACGTGTATCCACGTTCCATCCCATTGTATTTGAATATCTCGCCCCCTTATAATTTTCCAGGGCCCTTTTTTTGTCTTTCCCAATGCCACATTTTTTACATATTCGATAAAAACGTCTCGTTGGCCCTCCTCCAGTAAGACGACTTCAAACAGGCCGTCGGTCATATCCGCCTCAGGTGCCAGCTTCAAATTGGGGCCTATTGAACAAATGTTGAGCACTTCTATAAGTAAGTATTTCCCTGTTATTTTTTTTCCGTCAATAGTGATATGAGCTTGTCTTGCTTCGTAACTTAAACTAATCGTCAACAGCGTATGTAATGCCAGACTAATTTCATCTTCTTTGCTTTCCAGATTATCAGTTTTTATCTTTTCCATTTCTCGCATGAGTTTAGGTAGCAAACCAACACCGAGGCTTTCCAAAAAGAAATTTTGCTCAACGCCTAAATCAACCGCGCCCACATCTACTTTTTTGATATTCTTTTTTGCCAGACGGTTTAGTAATTTTTTTATGTTATCCGGACTACCTAATGTTAAGGCGACATTATTAGCTGTACCCATTGGCAAAAGACTTAATAATAGCTTCTTATCCAACCATGTTCGTTTAAGTAAAACACTAGCCACTTTCCGCACCGTTCCATCACCCCCCACGATTAGGATGATATCAATAGCCTTATCGATTTTCTGCCATTTTTTTTGTCGTATCGAGCTATAAATCGCATTATATCCCGCTTCTTTTATTGCATTTACCAATTCATTTTTTTGGTGGTCTTTATCACCCGCTTTAGGGTTATGCAAAATCAATATGGTTTCCTTCATATAGTATTAGTGCATCAATGGCACATTTTAAAAACATTAAAGAGCCTTAGATGTTTGCTAATTAAGAATAAGAGGAATTAGCTATGAGAATATTGGTAACGAACGACGATGGGATATACAGTCCGGGCATTGCGGCCCTAGCGAAAATTGCAGCCAACTTTGGAGAAGTAACCGTAGTAGCCCCTGATGTGGAACAATCCTCCATGGGACATGCAGTAACTCACTCAAGACCCTTATCTTACAAAAAATCACCTGTTGAATTCCCTGGGATTAACGCCTATCGCGTCAATGGAACACCGGCAGACTGTGTTGCACTTGGAACACATTTATATCACCACATTGATGTTGTTTTATCAGGCATTAATATGGGGACCAATTTGGGAAATGCGATGTGGCATTCAGGGACCCTTGCAGCGGCTAAGCAAGCTGTCTTATTAGGCATTAAAGGAATTGCCTTAAGTACACCGGTAGGCAAATCAGAACCTGATTTTGATTTATTAGCTCCTCATGTACACCAAGTGCTTGAGCAGTTGTTACAACGTACAACCTTAAGCCTTTATAATGTTAACTTTCCGAGTAATCCCCAAGGGATCGCCTGGACAAAACAATCAGTGCGGCTTTACGACGGAACGATTATACCCGGGACGGATCCTTTGGGAAGAAAACACTACTGGTTTACCGTTACCCCCTTAGAACCTGCGGAAAAAGGAACGGATCGCTGGGCTGTCGAAAATAATTATACCTCTGTCACTCCGCTGAGGCTCGACTTAACAGACGAAATAAAGTTGCGGCAACTCGAAGAGACTTGTCCATGGCAAGTATCGGCTTCTTCCTGAATATTTCTTAATATTCACTTAACATAAAATTTACAGCATTACTGTATTTTTGATACATGATCATTTTTTGGATTGCTGCACCGATTTACATATTAGCACTTATTGTATCAGTAAGTATGGGCATAAAACGAGGTGCTCTTTTTATTGGGTTTCTCTTATTAATTACGCTCCTATTGTATCTCATGTTTTTCCATTCGACAGAGTCGGCGTTAGGGGTTGTAATAATTGGTGTCATTACTTATTTAATGAGTAGTAAGCGCTAGTTAAGTCCCCGCTTCCAGTCGATCTATTTGCTTAAAGTAACGCAGTCGATAACTGTTCATAGCCACTGTCATCAGTTGCTCGGTTAATTTATTGTTAGCAACAGCTCCTACAACAGCCCCTATAATAGGAATTAGCTGTGCTAATTTTGCCAAATCAAGATAATCTCTATATTCCTGCTGAAAATCCCGCCAGTCGAAATGATCCACATCGGATGGAAGTGTTTGTATAAATGTTGTCCAATTCTCCATTCTTGATAAGATCTCTTTTCGTTTCTGCTGGCTGCAGAAAGTAATTTTGAAAACATATAAGATAAATAAGCGCTCCTTGTAGTCTTTTACATTGAATCCGTAAATAGATGCGATCTCAAACAACAGCTTTATTTTGATTGCCAGAAAAGCGGGAAAATCTGCAAGTCCCATTAAAATCCCCCCTGCTCCCGTCACGGCACCTTCGATGGTCGCCGCATTTTTATAATGTCTACCTACCCGTTTTACATATGCTTCCTGCAACTGCAATGACCTTCCCTTTTTTATGGTAGAGCTTGTATACTGTGAGCCGAACAATACCGCTTTCACCATTTTCTCGATTGTTACCGTGATAACTTGATGGATCTTTTCGGGAATGAGCGCATTCATTTTTGTCTGAATCCCTTTTGTCAGTTTGCTGCTAACCGAAGGGGCTTTTAACATACGCTGCTTCCAATCCTGCATTTCCCGATAGGCTTTTTCTTCATAGCTGTTTAACATTGCATCGCGTGTTTAATCAAACATTTTATCTTTTCAAAGGTTAATATAAAAAAACCTTATGAATCCTACACTTAGGAACAGCAATATAGAGATTCGTGAAGGTTATTGAAGATGAATATACATATTTTCAAAAAAAACCGATTATGGAACAGTTACTTAGCATAGATTTACTCAGAAGGCTGAAGCTCAACGGGTATACCGCATTGATACCAAAAGCTAAGAGGAATAACACCCAGGTTTTTGCTATTTCAAACTATCCTGTTGAAGAACTAAAAAGTAATGCAAAAGAAGCTCCTTTGCATGAAGATAACGTATTGGCAATTGAAGATTTGCTACTGCACGAAGATGAATTAACACTTGAGGGAATTGTTGTATTACCGGATGAAGACTTATCCTCCGCTTTATAAAAGGAATCAGGATAGCATACTTAATTTGCATCAAACAAGCGGACGGTTTGAGTAATCAAAACTTAAGCCCCTTCACTTTCATATGCCGAACCCTATACCTGATCTAAAGGTTTTCTTTTCCGGTCCTTAATTTGCTTAAAATGAGAGGGTGTTAACCCGGTGATTTTTTTAAACTGCGTAGATAGATGTTGAACGCTACTATAACCCAGTTTATACGCGATCTCACTCAATGTCAGCTCATTATATACAAGTAGTTCTTTAGCTCTTTCAATACGTTGCAAAATAATAAATTGCTCAATCGTAAGCCCTTCTGTCTGCGAGAATAAAGTACTAAGATAGTTATAGTCAATCGTTAGCTGTTGCTGGAGAAAAACGGAGAAGTTCACTTTCATGTTAATTTCGTCAACGTTGTGTATCCGTTCGATCAACAAGGTCTTCACCTTTTCAACCAATTTTTGCCTCTTATCATCAAGAAGTTCGAATCCAACCGCAGTCAATTCCTCTCTCAACATGTGATACCGTTCTTTAGGTAGGGCCTCCTTTAATGCGATCTCGCCTAAACTTACCGATACGGGTTGAATGCCCATCGTGTCCAAAATTTGTCTGACCACCATCACACAGCGATTGCATACCATATTTTTAACGAATAATCTCATGTCAGCGATATCCATTGTTATTAGCGATTTCACACAAAGTTCGGTAAAGAAAATGAAGAAGACATTATATAATTTCTTAAATTTTTTACAAGTTCCACGCCTCTACCCTACCTCTTCCAGCGCCAAGCGAATCGTAGCATAAATATAATCAAGTTCTTCATCCTTTATGCAATATGGGGGTAATAGATAAATCACATTGCCCAATGGTCGCATTAGGATCCCTTTTTGCAAAAAGTAATCGTAGAGTTGATCTCTTAAGGGGTTAAAATAGTTCGTTACATCGTCCGAACGCCATTCAATAGCCAGAATTGTTCCTAAAAAGCGGGTTGTCTGTACGTTGCGATGCCCTCTAATGGATCGCGCAAAATCGATATGGCGTGTTGTTATCCTTTGTATACAAAGCCGGGTTTCCTCTTTAAGCAGCAGGTCTAAACTTGCCAATGCAGCAACACATGCTAGTGGGTTCGCTGTATAAGAATGACCATGGAACAACGTTTTCGTTCGATCATTTGATAAAAAAGCGTGATAAATCGGTTCCGTGCACGATGTGACACCTAAGGGAAGTGTACCGCCGGTTAAGCCTTTCGATAAACACATGATATCCGGTTGTGTGTGCAAATAATCAGCAGCAAAGAGCTTTCCGGTTCGTCCGAAGCCCGTAAATACTTCATCTTGTATAAGTAAAATACCGAGTTCTTTGCAGAAACACAACAGCTCACTCAAGTGACTAGCTTCATACATTTTCATGCCTGCCGATCCTTGCACAAGCGGTTCATAAATAAAACAAGCAACCTCCTGCCGAATAGCATACAATTTTTCTTTAATTGTTTTTAGACTGAGTTCGTTTGGTACTTCCAGGAAGATAACTTCAAAGAGATAATTTTCAAAGGGTTTTGTCCAATTACTTCTTGCACTCACCGACATGGTGCCAAAGGTATCACCGTGGTAAGCGTCTTTCAGCGCAATAATTTTCTTTTTACATTGTCCAGTGTTATGCCAATACTGCAAGCACATTTTTAATGCTATTTCAACCGCAGTAGACCCATTATCGGAATAAAATATCTTACGCTGGTTGTCCGGTAAAATGCTCAATAAGCGCTCGGCTAGCGCGATAGCAGGCGAATGCGTAAAACCGGCGAATATCACATGCTCCAACTTGTGCAATTGCTTATAAAGTTGCTCCGCAATATAAGGATGCGCATGTCCATGTAAATTAACCCACCAAGAAGATATCGCATCGATATAGGAACGCCCATCTTCTGCATAAAGGTAGACGCCCTTTCCTTCAACAATAGCGATGGGAGGCCCATCTATCGGCAGCTGTGAATAGGGATGCCAAACAGCCGCTACATCACGCTGTGAGAGTGTTGTCTCATGATTCATAAGTTAACCTAAATCTAATTTTTGATTTTCTTTTAAGGAGAATGGATGAAGCCCCAGCAACTCAAACATTGCTCTATCCTCCGTCAGCTTCGGGTTCGGTGTTACTAACAATTCCTCGCTTTCACTTGTAAAAATAGAATTAGCACCTGCCAGAAAGCACCAGGCTTGTTCGATTGTAGACATTTCGGATCGACCTGCACTGAGCCGTACCATCGCTTTTGGCATTAAAATACGAGCTGTTCCAATCATTCGTACCATTTCCCATATCTGCACCTTTGGCAAATCTGCCAATGGCGTACCACTGACGCGAGCTAAGGCATTAATCGGCACCGATTCTGGATGGCTCGGCATAGTGGCCAGTTTGTGAAGCATGGCGATCCGATCCTCTGCTGATTCTCCTAGACCAATAATTCCACCACAACAGACCGATATGCCAGCTCGCCTGACATACTCCAAGGTATTCAATCGGTCGTTAAAATTACGCGTGCTTATGATCTCCTGATAATAATTTTCTGAAGAATCGAGGTTGTGATTATAAGCCGACAAGCCAGCTTCCCGCAAGCGTTTTGCTTGATCAGCCGTTAGCATCCCCAAGGTACAGCAGACTTCCAGCCCTAAGGCGTACACACCTTTAACCATTTCCAATACGTTATCAAAATCACGGTTATTCCGTACTTCACGCCATGCCGCCGCCATACAGAAGCGTGTTGATCCAGACTCTTTTGCCCTTTTAGCACAAGCTATCACTTCGCCTACGTCCATTAATGGTTTAACCTTAATATTGGTGTGGTACCTGGCGGCCTGTCCGCAATATGCACAATCTTCCGGGCACCCTCCTGTTTTTATTGATAGTAAGGTGCAAACCTGAACTGTAGACGGATCATGCCACTGGCGATGAATGTGTGCCGCCTCGTAAGTTAAAGTCAACAAACTCATATGGTAGATACGGCGTACTTCTTCGATCGACCAATCGTTGCGAATTTTATTTTGCTGATTCATTTTTTTTTATTTTACTATTTATCGATAAGTGTAAGCTACTGTAACGGATCGCTTCGTTATTTATTGAACTCAATTCAGGAACATGGATGATAGGAATCTCCTCGGAAACGTGACTCTCTATCGCCTCTTGGGAAGCTTTATTCATATTGCCATTAAATACCAGCGCCCCTATACGAACTTCTTTTCTACGTAAAACTTCATAGGAAAGAAGACTGTGGTTAATGCAGCCCAAGTAGTCTCTTATCACCAATATGGCTGTTGCACCAAGTTGCTTTATTAAATCAATCATAAAGAAATCACCTGATAAAGGCACGAGCAAGCCACCTGCCCCTTCAATAATCAACCGATTGGCAGTAAAAGGTGGTTGAAAATCATCTGGGTGAATAGCAATGTTCTCCGCAGCAGCCGCCTCATGTGGCGAAGCCGCCAATTGCAGCCGAAATCGCTCTTGATGAATGTGTGTCGATTCCGCATTTACCAAATGCTTGACTCGTTCACTGTCTGTATTGTCTAAGTCTCCGCACTGAATTGGCTTCCAATAGTCGGCTTTCCAATAAGATGCCAATACCGCTGAGACAATCGTTTTTCCCACCCCGGTGCCGATTCCCGTGATGAAGATATTTTTTTCATTCATTTTCTTAAAATAGGTTATTGTGTATACCATACTTTAACCGCATTAAATGCCGTTATTCATTTTTAATTAGCTGTTTCAGACGGAAGACAAGGCGTATGATATCCTCATCTTTATTATAACTGTGGAGGCAAACCCGTAAGCATTCGCGGCCTGGTTTCACGGTAGGGCTTTTTATTGCAGAAACATCGAAACCATGATGCTGCAGTATTTCGCTCCATTGCTCTACTTCCTGGTTACTTTTACCATAGATAATTTGTATTGGACTGAGAAAAGGGCCTCGCACTTCCCTTCCCAATGCTTGGTTAAAAAGCAAGCATTTTGCTTGAAGTAAAGCTTGATCGCATGCTGCCCTCGCCAAACGCTGATAAGCTAGTCGCACGGCTAATAATTGCCAATAGGATGCGGCCGTACTATAAATGAAGGGACGGCAGTAATTAATAAGATAGTCCTGCAATATCTTGCTTCCCAAAATAGCAGCTCCCTGTACTCCCAGTGCTTTCCCGAACGTAACGACGCGTGCAAAAACACGTTTTTCCAATCCCAGCAATTGTATCAATCCGCCTCCAAATACACCAATTGCATGCGCTTCGTCAACGATCAGCAACGCATTGTACCGATCACATACGTCAATTAAATCGCTAAGAGGTGCAAAGTCGCCGTTCATGGAGTAAAGGCTCTCCACTAACACAAAACACTTTCCACTGCGATATTTTTCCAACTTCCTGCGTAGATCGCTTATCTGGTTGTGCTTGAAATGAAGGGTGGTTGCCAAACTGAGACGACAACCATCAACAGCAGATGCATGTACACATTCATCTCTAACAATGAAGTCGCCTCGTTTAGCGAGCGCTGATATAAGTCCTAGATTAGCCAAGTAGCCTGTGTTTAAGAGAAGAGCCGATTCTGCTTGATGAAACCGGGCAATCTGGCCCTCTACCTCTTCTGCCAGCAAACTATTACCGGAGATTAGGCGTGAGCCAGTGGATCCTATAATAAATGATCCATCGCATTGTAAGCAGTCGACAAACGCTCTATTAGCCAGCGATCTCGACCAGCCAAAATAATCATTGGAGCAAAAGTCAATCAAACCATTGGGAACCCTTAGTTGCCGGAGACAACCTTCGTCCTTCCTTTTTGATAAAGCTTTAAGCATGTACAGATCCATCGCTTTCATACAAATCTTGCTTTATCCGGTTGATCCAATCTGAAAAAATACGCCGCTCCTTTATGATGAGGTAAGATGCATGTTGTCGCCATTCTCCATCGTATTCGGTAAGCTGGTTGACCATTTCTTCTAAATGCCCCTTTTCTTCCTGTATAATCGCCTTGACATTAACTTTGCTTCCATGACGCAGGAGCACTTCCTGATAGAGTGGGTACAACTCATCCGCCCGTAACTCAATGATGTAAGTCACCATTAGGTAGGCATAAAAGCGTAAACGATCAGGAGAAACGGCTAAGACGTCCTTAAAGTATCGATATACGTCTAAATTTAGCCTATCAAGATATTGTTTGCTCACTATGGGCGCCAACAGTTCATGTGTCTGATAAGTATTGCAATAAGTCCCTAACTTACGACTCTGCCTTTTTAGATGATAAGCGTGCCTATGCTCTTCGGCTGCATGTTTGAGTAGGGTTAAATTGAGTAACGCGTTGTCCTTAATTGCTGATATTTTGCAGGCGCCACTGTTTTCCATTAGCGATAACGTGTTTAGAAATTTGGCATGAGCGCAATCGTCTGCTACGATATCGTATAATAAATCTTTCATTGCTATTGAATTTTAGCCAAAAGTAGTATCTTGCCGGACGATACATATAGTCCAGTTTTAACTTCATGAGTAGTCCGGTTAAAATTCCTTTTAAAAGTCTTATTGTGTTGAGCAAGCAAGGCAATACACCCATATACCTACAGATTGCACGGCAACTTATCAATGCTATTCAACGCGGCGTTTTAATTACCGACACACAACTACCTGGAAGTCGGGCGCTTAGCGAAGATCTTGGTGTGCATAGAAAAACGGTTATTGCAGCTTATGACGAACTGTATACGCAAGGTTGGACGCAGAGCATTCCGAATAAAGGCACCTTTATTCGAAACCGTCTTAACAACGACTTGCCTGATCCTATAAAATATGACAGTGATTATTTAGCCAGCTATCCAAAAAAAACCGGCTTCTCGTTTAAACAGCGCATCCTGTTGGATCGACCGATCGCATTATCGACTTGCCACTTAGCCTTCAGCGATGGTCTACCTGATACGCGAATAGCTCCTTTAGATCGTTTGGCGAAAATTTACGGAGGTGTACTAAGAAGAAAAACGAGTGTAAGACATTTAGGGTATTCTCATTTGGAAGGCAACGAATATTATCGCGATAGTTTGGCATACTATCTGAACAATTCACGCGGCCTTCCCATAAAAAAAGAGAATATATTGACGACACGCGGTATACACATGGGCATTTATTTGGCATCCAGCGTCCTCATTAATACCGGTGAGCGGGTTGTTGTAGGAAACCTCAGCTATTATATCGCCAATATGATTTTTCAACAGGCTGGTGCAAAACTACATGCTGTGCCGGTAGACAAGGAGGGTATCTCTGTAGAAGCCATCCGAGCGCTTTGTGAAAAAGAAACTGTACGGATGGTATATATAACACCACACCATCATTATCCGACTACGGTTACGTTAAGTGCTGAACGACGAATCGAATTGCTCAATTTGGCGAGTAAATATGGCTTTATCATTCTTGAAGACGATTACGATTACGATTTTCATTATACGAGCAGTCCGGTATTACCCCTCGCCAGTGCTGACAGTCAAGGCATGGTTGTATATATCGGCTCGTTTTGCAAAACGCTCGCACCGGGTTTGCGAACCGGTTACATCATTGCCCCGCAAAACCTGATAGAAGAAATCGGACGTTTCAGACGAATCGTTGACAGACAAAGCGATATGTTAATGGAACAAGCACTGGGCGAGTTATTAACGGAAGGAGAAATTCATAGACACCTAAAAAAAGCGATTAAAGTTTACGAACAGCGTTGTACCCATCTGTCTACCTTATTAAAGAATGAACTGAGTGATTACACCTCCTTCAAATCTCCACCGGGAGGATTAGCATTATGGTCTTTGTGGAAAAAAGAATTGAATCTGATGCGAATTAGCAAAAACTGTGCAAAATACGGCCTTCATTTGCCGCAAACCTTACTTTACCAAAATGAATTGACAACGGCTATGCGATTAGGCTTTGGAGACCTCAACACGAATGAGCTCACAGAAGCAGTTCACATACTAAAGCAGTCGGTGACGGAATCGCTATGATAACAAAAGTCTGTTCATTTGTTCAAGCAGTTCGTTAATTAGGGCTTCGCTCTTAACCATATGATGGTGACCGGTCCCATCATAGGCTTTATGTTTGATATCGCCATGTTTTTGCAGAAATCCCTGCATAAAGCTAAATGGTGAGATTTCGTCAAGACGATCGTAAAAAAGCAAGTGGTTTTCACAGGCGTAATTGTAAAGGTTATTCAGGTTGAAATAACTAACCTCAATATCAAACGACTTTTTAAAATCGCGGAAAAATTGTCGCTGCACATCAATTGGCACATTAGCTGTTGTCATTTGGGTGATAAAGTAGCTTTCGAGATCAATTAACGGAGCTAGGCTGACCAACAATGTTGGTTTTACGACGAAATCTTTGTAAGCGATGATATTGGCCATTGCACCTAGAGAGTGACCAATTAAAACGCTTGGGATACCAAAATGCCTGGTTATTTTTCGAATACTTTCAACATATAATAAGAGATTAGTCAACCTTCCTTGCGAAGAACCATTACCAGGAGCATCAAATGCGATTACTGTAAAGCGTGAACTGGACAAAAGACGTTCAATTAGATAATAGAAATCAGCTGCTTTAGAAGCCCAACCATGCGTTAGTAGTACAAGTTGATCACCATTTCCCCAAGCAAATGCATTAACCAAAAGCTCCTGATGATCAAAATAGGAATCGAAAACCGAAAACTCGATTTGTCTGGAACGTGCCAATAGCTCCTGCTGACTTGAACGTAAGGGAAATTTCGGAGAATAAAACAAGTAATCAAACATATATTGACAAACTGCATCAAATACTTGCTCTTTCACCAATGCTTGTATTTCCGAGGTCATCTGTTTAACCTTCCTCATAGTGTGTTTATTAAACAAAGATAAACTTTAACGGTTAGCGTATGTAATATCTGTGTCAAACAAAAGGCGCATTACAGCAGTAAGATATCAAAGGCATTTTATATCTTTATTTTCAGAATTCAGTAAAATCAATATATGAAAACATTAATTACGCAACTGGGCTTAGGCATCATTTCAGTAAGCATCTTTTTAACGGCATGTAACCAGGCACCTGAAGGAAAAAAACATGCTAATTGGGCCGACAGCAGTTTTCGGAGCGATACAACGGTTGTAGATACAAGTCATAGACCGACAGAACTATGTTTCTTCCGGTTAGAAGGGACATCCTCAAAAGACTCAACGTTTATCAATCTGTCCATTTTAGGTAATAGGGTAACCGGAAAATACAGTTGGATTCCTTTTGAAAAAGACAGTAGAACGGGCACCCTCACCGGTATAAAACGTGGAGACACCGTAGATGTGGTCTGGCACTTTGCACAAGAAGGAATAAAGGACACGCTGCGTACGGTGTTTCTTTTGCAGGGTGAACAACTTAAACAGAAGCCATTTAGTGTAAACCAGCAAACAGGAAGGCAATTCACCGACGACAAGTCTGCTTTTTCAATTTCTTATCAGAAAACCGATTGCTCCCTGCAACGATAAATGGTCCCGATATTGCCCTTTTGAGCAAATTTTTCATTGCCTATGCGTGAATGACAAGCATTTTATCTATGTTTGCGTTTTGTTATAAACTTAGATAAGTTACATTTAGACACAATTATTCCGAAGAATAAATGAATCCTATCACTAAAGATATGACGGTTCCGGGCTTGCTCAGAAATGTAGTGGAGCATATTCATCCCGACACACAGACTTTTCTAATTCATCATGAAGACAATCAGTGGAAAGAAATCTCTTATCGAGCAGCTCTTGATCATATTCAGGCGGTATCAGCATACTTACTCTCTATCGGTCTTAAAAAGGGCGATCGGGCGGCTCTCTTACTTGAAAATGGTCCTGACTATGTCTATTTTGATCAAGGATTACAACAAATTGGTGTTGTCAACGTATCGATATACCCCACGCTTCCCGAATCGGACACAGAATATATTTTGAATGACTCCGGCGCGCGTACGATTATCGTAAATACACCCTTTCTACTGAGAAAGATACTTAAGATTGCGAACAACTGTGAGGCATTAATTCGTATTATACCCACATTCGATGGCTACGAAAAGTATACCGAAAACCTGACGCTCCAAGCAGGCGTAGTGCCTTTCGCCAAGATCCTTCACGACGGAGCACTTTTACGTACAGCTTATGAAAAAGATATTGCGAGTGCAAGAGAAGGTATTTTAATGTCGGACATCTCCACCTTGATTTATACCAGCGGCACCACGGGCACACCTAAAGGTGTGATGCTCACCCACTCAAACCTAACTAATAACGTGAGGGCTTGTTTGGATCAAATTTTGGAAGTAGACCAACATGATACATTTCTTTCTTTTCTTCCTTTATCTCATGTCTTTGAACGTACAGCTACCTATCACGTGTGTCTAGCACTTGGAGCAAAAATAGCGTATGCCCAAAGCATTGATCTGTTGGCCAAAAACATGTATGAAGTAAAGCCGACAGTAATATGCGCCGTACCGAGGCTCTTGGAAAAAATACATGACAAAGCGATGAAAAATGGCACCCAAAGCGGAGGTGCTAAAGCAGCCATCTTTAAATGGGCATTGGGTACAGGCAAGCAATATCGAGAAAAAAAAGAGTTAGGCAAAAAACCCGGACCGATTTTAACCACACAATATAATTTGGCCGAGCGGCTTGTCTTTAACAAAATAAAAGAAAAAACAGGCGGAAGGCTAAAATTCATGATTTCCGGCGGAGGTGCATTGCCCCAGAATGTGGGCGAGTTCTTCGGAAACATAGGAATTAAGATTCTAGAGGGATATGGTCTTACCGAAACCTCGCCGGTGGTAGCCGTCACGGAATTCCACAGGCAAGTTTACGGAACGGTTGGACGGGTGCTGCCCGGAATAGAAATCGCCATTCAGGACATTGAAAGCCTAAAGATACATACCGTACAAAGTCACGCTAGCTTTGATCCGAATCTTGAGACCGAAGAAGGCGAAATCATCATTCGTGGTCATTGCATTATGAAAGGTTATTGGAATAAACCGGAAGAAACCAAACATGTTATCGATAGCGACGGATGGTTCCATACAGGTGATATTGGAAAATTCTATAAAGGAAATTTAAAAATCACTGATAGGCTCAAGAATATGATTGTTAATGCCTACGGAAAAAATGTATATCCCACCCCGGTAGAGAATACGTACCTGAAAAGTAAACGAATCGAGCAAATCTTTCTTATTGGTGACAACAGGGAATATTTAACCGCACTCATTGTTCCCAATCAAGAGTTATTGAAAGAGACCTTTAATCTTCGCGAAAGTTTTTTTAATCAAGAGGATCCATTCATTGAAGATATTGCTATTATCGATTGGATAGAACAGGATATCAAAAGACTATCCAATGAACTGGCCAAATTTGAGCGTATTCGGTCATTTAAAGTAAAGAGGAAGCCTTTTAGTATTGATGCCGGTGAGCTTACACCAACACTGAAAGCTAAGCGAAAGGTCATTGAAAAAATATACGCAGAAAGTATTAATGAGCTGTATCAGACGAGCTAAGTTATTAATCGATACGAAAATTTTCACCTCATTTTTTGTTAGTATTGGCTTTTCATTTTAAAAAAAAGTAGTAATAGGCACCTATTACTACTTTTTTTTAAATGAATCTTACGATAAGCTGTTAAACAGCCGCCTTTTCTTTGTCATAACTTTCGTTATGTACGCTTGACACCGCCCTACCCGATGGATCGTTCAAGTTTTGGAATGAGGCATCCCAAGCCAACGCCTCCGGCGTACTACAAGCTACTGACTTCACCGATGGCACGCATGCGGCCGCCGAATCGGAAGGAAAATGCTCACTGAAAATACTTCTATAAAAATATTCTTCTTTAGACATCGGTGGGTTTATTGGAAAACGATATTTAGCATTCGCTAATTCTTCGTCAGACACCGCATTCATTGCTTGTTCTTTCAACGTATCAATCCAGCTATATCCCACCCCATCAGAGAATTGCTCTTTTTGGCGCCATGCAATACTTTCCGGCAAATAATCCTCGAAAGCTTTTCGCAATATCCATTTCTCCATCTTGCCATTTCCTGCCATTTTATCCGCTGGATTTAGGCGCATAGCAATGTCCATAAACTCTTTGTCAAGGAAAGGTACACGTCCTTCAATTCCCCATGCCGCTAGTGATTTATTGGCGCGAAGGCAATCGTATAAATGAAGTTTACCTAACTTACGGACTGTTTCCTCGTGAAATTCTTTTGCATTCGGTGCTTTATGAAAATACAAATAACCTCCAAAAAGCTCGTCAGATCCCTCTCCACTTAACACCATTTTAATGCCCATTGACTTGATCACCCGTGCCAATAAGTACATGGGAGTAGACGCCCTGATCGTGGTTACATCATAAGTTTCCAGATGATAGATAACATCTCTTATGGCATCCAAGCCTTCTTGTATAGTAAAATGAATTTCGTGATGAATTGTACCGATATGCTCAGCCGCTTTTTGTGCAGCCGCTAGATCCGGAGAACCTTTTAATCCCACCGCAAAGGAATGCAACGAAGGATACCAGGCATTCTCCTTGTCGTCCGACTCAATTCGCTTGGACGCAAATTTTTTAGTGATAGCCGCTATAATGGATGAATCTAAACCGCCAGACAATAAGACGCCATAAGGTACGTCGGACATCATCTGCCGATGAACGGCATCTTCCAATCCTTTTCGCAACGCGGCGATATCCGATTCATTATTTGCAACGCTTTCATAACTTTCCCAATCCCTTCTATACCAACGTTGTAATTCTTGTCCCTGCGCACTGTAAATATAATGACCAGGTTTAAACTCCTGTATGCGGTTACAAATACCTTCTAAGGCCTTCAGCTCGGAAGACACGTAGAAATTGCCGCTTTTATCCCAACCCATATAAAACGGGATGATACCGATATGATCTCGTGCTATCAAATAGACGTCTTTCTCTGTATCATACAAAGCAAAGGCAAAAATACCATTTAGATCTTCTAAGAAATCAACACCCTTTTCTTTATAAAGCGCTAAGATAACTTCACAGTCAGAATTTGTGGAAAAATTGTAATTTGGAAGCTGATCGCGAAGTAAACGGTGATTATAGATTTCACCATTAACTGCAAGAACAACTGTTCCGTCTTCACTATACAAAGGCTGCGTTCCTGATTTTGGATCTACGATGGCTAATCGCTCATGGGCTAATATCGCTTTGTCTGAGCTGAATATGCCTGACCAATCAGGCCCCCGATGGCGAATCTTCTTCGACATCTCCAACACTTGGGCACGCAAGTCCTGAGACTTTACTTTTAGGTCAAATGCACCAATAATTCCACACATAAATTTATTTTTTAATAGCTAAAATTAACAATTATAAATGTTTACAAATTAAAGAAAAATTATTCAATATTTGCAACATTTTATACTTTTTTCGATAATTTTATCAACATATATTACATTTCATTGAAAAAACACACAAACCAAGCTGAAAAATCCAAAAACAAAAGATACAAACACCTGTCGCTCAGCAACTAATAAAATCGTTTTAAGTACATTTAATACGGATAAGTTAAGATTTTGCAGGTATAAAAGCGGTTAGGCCTGCGGTCTTTTCGGTTAATAACAAAAGTTTTACAAAAGTGGAAGACTCCTTTTGAAGGCTTCACTTTAACAGACAGATCAAAAAAAAGCCGCAAGTATATTTACCTGCGGCTTTGTATATTTTAAAGCTAAAAGCGCAATGGCTTAAGCTTCTGCTTTAACTTCAGCTGGAATTACCGATACGTAAGATTTGTTATTTGCTTTTTTGGTAAAAACAACTTTACCATCTACTAAAGCAAATAAAGTGTGATCTTTACCCATTCCTACGTTCTTATCCGGATGGTGTTTGGTTCCTCTTTGACGAACAATAATATTTCCTGCGATCGCAGCTTGACCGCCAAAAATCTTTACACCTAATCTTTTGCTATGTGATTCGCGACCGTTCTTCGAACTACCCGCACCTTTTTTATGAGCCATATCTTATCTTTATTTATGACGGCCAAGCCGTCTATTTAAAAATCAATTAAAGAGTAATATCTGTTATCTGGATTTTCGTAAATTGCTGACGGTGTCCGTTTTTCTTCTTGTATCCTTTACGGCGTTTCTTTTTGAAGACAATCACTTTATCTCCTTTTAAATGCGACAAAATCTTAGCCGAAACTTTAGCACCAGCTACACTTGGAGTTCCAATTGTAAACTTGCCACCGTCTTCTGCTAACAATACATTGTCAAATTCAATACTAGCGCCTTCATCCCCTTGTAAACGGTTTACAAAAAGATGCTGGTCTTTTGCAACCTTGAATTGCTGTCCGGCTATATTTACTATTGCGTACATTGTTAATTGTTTAGATATTAATATTTGTTTTAAATTTTGAAGCGCAAAGATATGCTTTATATTTCAAACTCGCAAGAGATTGTTGGTTATTAGTTATTAGTTGTTAGTTGCTAGTTGTTAGTTGTTGGTTATTGGTTGTTGGTTATTGGTTGTGGGTTGCGAGCCGTATCGAGTATGAAGTATCAAGACACCTGCCTACCGGCAGGCAGGCAAGTGTCAAAACCTATGTCTTATGTCCTATGTCTTATATCCTATGTTCAACACTTTAAGCTTCCTGTCAACTTTCCACGCACAAAAAAAAATTATTCATCGCTCATCACTCCTGCCTATCGGCGGGCAGGCAACATTCATCACTAAAACTCTATTCAACAACCCGACTACCTATCCCCTCTCCTCTTGCTTTTTATCATACAATATTGTATAATTGTATAAGTACTTATACAAATCAATTATGGACTTTTACCGAACCCCTGGCTATCTCATATTTGGCAGCCGCTTACGAAGATTGAGTGAATATTATATCAGCGAATTAAACAGCGTTTATCAGCAGCTGGGAATTCCTTTTGACACAAGCTGGTTTTCTTTCTTTTATATTCTTTCGAAAACGGAAGACATTTCGTTGGTTGACCTCTCCAATCGTCTACAGATTTCGCATTCATCCGTTAGTCAGATGATCCACAATCTTCGCCGGAAAAAGTTGGTAAAAAGCGTACGTGACAAACAGGATGGGCGGAAACAGGTTGTCACTTTAACCAAACTCGGCCGGAAAATGTTAGACGACATAAAACCGGTCTGGAAAAGCATCGAATCTATTATGTCGGCATTTGAAGCCGAAGAGGAAAGTCTTACCGGCTTTCTTGAACGCCTAAGCAAATTGGAAAACGCGTTGAAAGCGAAACCGCTTGGTGAATGCATACTGGCTGACATGCAACTTGCACATTAAATCTTATGTTTATGGTATTTAAGTATGGAATTGATCGACTAACCGTTGCAAAAGCGTTAGCACTGGCTAATGGTAATCTGAAAGGTATTCTTACAAACGAGGCTATATCCAATATTACGCAAAGCTGCTCCTATGTAGACGAAATCGTAGATAAGAATAAAGTAGTGTATGGCATTAACACCGGTTTCGGTCCTTTGTGCGACACGTTAATATCAGCCTCAGACACGGCCAAACTGCAACACAATCTATTGATGAGCCACGCTGTAGGTGTTGGCGAGTTCGTATCTACCGAAATTTCAAAGATCATGCTTATCATTAAATTACATGCGCTTTGTTTAGGCTATTCCGGTATCAGGTTGTCGACCATCGAACGGATACATTGGTTCATCGAAAAAGATATACTCCCTTGCGTACCCGCTCAGGGTTCTGTTGGCGCTTCCGGTGATCTGGCGCCACTTTCTCATCTATTCTTACCACTTATTGGTTTAGGTAACGTTTACTACAAGGGACGCATGAGCGATACAGGCGATGTATTAAGGCAAGAAAACATCGAACCCCTCCAGTTGGGCCCAAAGGAAGGTTTGGCACTTATCAATGGCACTCAATTTATTGCAGCCCATGCGGTTCATGCCTTAGCGCGTTTTCACAATGCCTTAGATGCCGCTGATCTTATCGGTGCTATGTCTTTAGAAGGGTTGATGGGTTCTTCGAAACCATTTGATCCGCGTCTTCATGAGCTCAGGCCCTTTCCGGGCAACCGTTTTGTCGCAAGTAGAATATGGGCTTTATTAGCGGAGTCGGAAATTATTCAATCACATGTCAATTGTGACCGAATACAGGATCCTTATTCACTCCGTTGTATCCCTCAGGTGCATGGGGCATCGCGTACTGCTTGGCTTCACTTAAAACAATTAACAGAAATCGAATTAAATTCAGTTACAGACAATCCGGTAATTTTAGGTTCGTTGGATACAATAAGTGGTGGAAATTTTCACGGACAGCCTTTAGCAATTCCCTTAGATTATGCTACTGTAGCAGCAGCGGAATTGGGGAACATCTCGGATAGGAGAAGTTACCTGATTATCGAAGGCCGTTATGGACTGCCGAAGTTATTGATAAAGGATGCCGGGCTGAACTCAGGCTTCATGATTCCACAGTACACAACCGCAGCCCTGGTTTCCGAAAATAAAGGCTTGTGCTTTCCCGCCAGTGCCGACAGTATTCCCACTTCTTTAGGACAGGAAGACCATGTTTCAATGGGATCCATTAGCGGTAGAAAACTAAATAAGGTTATCGAGAATTTAGAATACATCTTGGCCATCGAACTGTTATATGCTACCCAAGCTTTGGATTTTAGGCATCCTATTCGCTCAACCTCCGTGTTGGAAGCATGTCATAGCTTCGTGCGATCGCAGGTTGCTTATGCGGAGGAAGACCGGATCTTCTCAACGGATATACAACACTTAAAAAACTTAATTGCCAGTGGCAAGTTTGTTGCTCGAGCGAACGAAGTGGCATTAAAATACCAAATAAACCTAAATGATAAAGATTATGAACAGTTCCAGCTTTCTTGAAAAATATGCACAACATCCCTTTTACAAGGCCCCTGTTGGAAATCAGCTGCATGCCAAAAATTGGCAAGCCGAGGCGGCCTTACGCATGTTGTTAAATAATCTAGACGCGGAAGTAGCCGAAAACCCTGAAGAACTCGTGGTATATGGAGGCATTGGACAAGCTGCCAGAAATAAAGAATCACTTCGCCAAATAATTACCCTTCTATTAGAGCTGGATGAACATCACTCGCTGCTTATTCAATCAGGCAAACCTGTTGGGGTCGTACGTACACATCCCGAAGCACCAAGAGTTTTAATTGCTAATAGCAATTTAGTTCCTGCTTGGGCGACCTGGGACCATTTCAATGAACTTCGGAGCCGGGGACTAATGATGTATGGTCAAATGACGGCGGGTAGTTGGATTTATATAGGTACACAGGGCATTCTACAGGGCACTTACGAAACCTTTGTTTCCTGTGCTGCGCAATATTTCAATGCCAACCTATCGGGAAAATTATTAGTAAGCGCAGGACTTGGCGGTATGGGTGGAGCCCAACCTTTAGCAGCCACCATGGCGGGGGCTGTTTTCCTAGGAGCTGATGTAGATCCTTCTCGGATTAAGAAAAGGATCGAGACCGGGTATATAGACCGAATGACGGATTCTTTTGAGGAGGCGGTTCATTGGACCCGAGCGGCTCAATCATCCAAAACACCGTTATCTGTAGGCTTAGTGAGTGACGCGGGAGATCTACTCCAACAACTATTGGATCACGGAATAATACCGGACATATTAACCGATCAAACCTCTGCCCACGATCCCATCAATGGCTATATTCCTCACAACCTTTCACTTTCAGAAGCACTTAAATTAAGAACGGCTAACCCATCACATTACAAGGAGTTGTCAATTAAAAGTATGGTCAGACATGTAAGACTTATGCTGGCCTTGAAGGCAAAGGGGGCAATCACGTTCGATTATGGAAATAATTTACGTGAATTTGCTAGACAAGGCGGGCTCACCAATGCGTTCGACCTCCCGGGCTTCACACCTGCTTTTATACGTCCTTTATTCTGTGAAGGCAAAGGCCCTTTCAGGTGGGTTGCCCTATCGGGAGATCCGGAGGATATTTATACCACAGACGAAGCCCTGATAAAAACGTTTCCTGCAAATAAAGGTTTACGTAATTGGTTGTTGAAAGCCCGTGAAAAAGTAAAATTTCAAGGTCTGCCTGCTCGTATTTGTTGGCTGGGAATGGGTGAACGCGAGAAAGCGGGCTTGCTGTTTAACGACTTGGTACGTAGTGGTAAAGTAAAGGGGCCGATTGTTATTGGCCGGGACCATTTAGACTGTGGTTCAGTGGCGTCGCCAAATCGTGAGACAGAGGCAATGCTCGACGGATCGGACGCCGTGTCTGATTGGCCTTTATTAAACCTTATGAGCAACACCGCCGGTGGGGCTACCTGGGTTTCCTTTCATCATGGAGGAGGTGTGGGAATGGGCTACTCACAGCACGCCGGTATGGTTGTTTTGGCGGACGGTACGGATCGGGCTGACGCTTGTTTAAGACGGGTATTGTTCAACGATCCGGCAATGGGCATATTCAGGCACGTAGACGCAGGCTATGAGCGAGCTGAATTGTGCAATAGGAAGTTTAACTTGAAAAATTGGTGAGACAAAATATATTCATGAAAATCATAGGTCCTTTCGCACAAATCGTAACAATGGCAGGTCTTCCAATTAAGGGTAGCTTAAAGGATGAACAACTGCAAATTCTGGAACAAGGAGGCGTTCTAATTAAAGGCGAATACATCGTTGCTGTTGACACCTTCAACAACCTTCGCCGCGCTTATCCCGATGTAGTGATAGAAGAAACGGATTCAGTGCTAACGCTTATACCGGGGTTCGTCGATTGTCACACCCATATCTGCTATGCAGGCAACAGGGCTCGCGACTATGCCATGCGCGTTGCAGGGAAAAGCTACCTTGAGATAGCGCAGGCAGGAGGTGGTATATGGGAAAGCGTCCAACATTGTCGATCATCTACCGAGCAGGTGCTGGTTGACGGTATAGTACGGCGATCGACGGAAGCTTTAAGCCGTGGAACAACAACCATGGAAGTCAAAAGCGGATACGGCCTGAATAATGAAAACGAACTGAAGATGTTGAGGGCCATCAAGCAAGCAGATAAACTTATTCCGGTAGATTTAATACCAACCTGTTTGGCAGCACATACCCTCCCCCTTGATTTTGATGGCAGTCGGGACGAATATCTCAACAATATAGTAACGCAACTCCTTCCAATCATTGAGCAAGAGAAACTTAGTGCGCGCTTCGATATTTTTATTGAGCAATCTGCCTTTTCCCCTTTGGAAGCAAAAGAGTTCTTAAAGAAAGTAAAAGCTAAAGGTTTTGAGATTACGATTCATGCGGACCAATTCACCCCCGGGGGGGTACCGATAGCCGTTATGCTCGGGGCTCGATCAGCTGATCACTTGGAGCACAGTGGTGAAAAGGAAATAAGTTTGCTTGCTCAGTCGAACACTGTTGCCGTCTGTTTACCGGGAGCCTCGTTAGGACTTGGGATTCCTTTTAGCCCTGCCCGCAAACTTTTGGATGAGGGGGCAGGTTTAGCGATCGCAAGCGACTGGAATCCCGGTTCAGCTCCGATGGGACAATTGCTGACGCAGGCCTCCATTTTAGGAACCTTTGAAAAGCTGACCATGGCAGAAACCCTAGCGGGGCTTACCTATCGCGCTGCTTATGCGCTGAACTTACTAAACCGGGGCAGGATTGCTGATCAACAGCTTGCCGATATGCAAGCTTATTCTACCTCAGATTATCGGGAGATATTGTATTATCAAGGAAGTATGAAATCGTCAAAAGTTTGGAAAAATGGAAAACTTATATTACAATAACACAATGTATGACGAACCGCAACACAACTGGTGGCATGGACGCGTAGATGGTCTCGGTCCTAATCATTTAAGATGGCACCAATGTGTGAGACTTCAATCGCTAAAGCAGGAAATACCCTTGACACCAAATGGTATCGCCCTGTTAGGTTTTGCTTGCGACGAAGGGGTAAGGAGGAACCGAGGCCGACAAGGTGCCGCTAAAGGCCCGGAGCATATAAGAAGGGCGCTTAGCAACCTGCCTTTGCAACCATCGATGCGCACTTTATATGATTTTGGTGACATAAAATGCCCGAATGGGGCACTGGAGACTACGCAAGATCTTTTAGCACACGCTGTCACCTCCCTTCTCGCATCCGGAAATTTTCCGATTCTTCTAGGTGGGGGGCATGAGCTGGCTCAACCACACTATCGTGGTATCCAAAAATTCGTGAACAACCCTTCCAAATCTATTGGAATTATCAATTTCGACGCACATTTTGATCTCCGAGAACCGGACGAAAATGGTGTAAGCTCCGGTACCGGATTTTGGGAGATCGCACAAACCAACCGGATCGAAAACCAACCATTCCACTACTTGGCATTAGGCATTCAGAAGACGAGTAATACGGTGCATCTATTCAATATAGCGGAGCGGTTGGGAGTCCGGTATATAGAAGCTTCCGATTTTCATTATATGAATTATGGTTTTCTACAAGAAATGCTGAACACGTTTATAGCGGAAAACGACTTCCTGTATTTAAGTATAGACATGGATGTGTTTGCTTCTGCATTTGCTCCAGGGGTGAGTGCGACTTCCTATAATGGGATATACCCCGACTTCGTCTTTTCATCCTGTGTACAACAGATAGTAAATAGCAAAAAAGTATTAAGCATAGGTATAGCAGAGACAAATCCGCTATACGATATAGATGATCGCACAGCCAAGCTGGCAGCCTCGATTCTCATGCAAGCTACAGAAACACTGAGCAACATTTAATTTCTGTCTTCTGCATCCGTTAGGATACGCCGCACTTCGCTTACCATAGTTTTGGCGGCCTCAGTAAGTTTAGGGTCCCCATCAAAATTAGAATCAAAAAGCATTTGCTTACTTTTCTCTTTGTAATTGAATTTCAGAAAAAATCGCACCACATTTTTGGTGGTATCCACACCTGCAGCTTTATTGGTCATGTCGTCCGGAAAGTTCCAAAAGCCATATTCCGTTGCCTTTCGATGTAAATAAAGTAAATCATCTTTTCGTAGTTTCAGCGTACTCTTAACTAAAGAATCCCTCCGATTCATATATTGATATTCTTGGGTTTTGGAGTTGTACTTGTTTAGCATATGATCGGGTGTCCCATAATTGAATTCAACAGACTCAAAATCGGAAAATCGGAACGGGGCGTTTTTTATCATATTACTATAATAGAAAATACAATAACCTAAAAAAGGCACAATAATACAGATATAAAGGAAGATTTTTTTAGAGCGTTCACTCATGGTATATAGTTTTTAAAAGTATTGTTTTGTTCCTGATGTATAAAATTGACTAGGGCTTTATTTCGTCGTGTGGTGAGATTTTGGTATCCATGATATCTTCATTTACGGCATTCGGATTAAATTCGTTTTCCCATTTAGCTACTACCACAGCTGCTAAACAATTTCCGAGCACGTTAACTGAAGTTCGGGCCATATCCATTAATTCATCGATGCCCAGAATAATAAAAATGGGCCAAACAGGTAAACCAAAAGAGGCGGCCGTTCCCATCAAAATCACTAAAGACGCGCGAGGAATACCCGCAACACCTTTGCTGGTGATCATCAAAGTAAAAACCATCAGCAATTGTTCTCCAAAGGATAAATGAATCCCGGCAGCCTGGGCGACGAAGACGCTAGCCAAGGAAAGGTATAACGTAGTACCATCTAGATTAAAACTATACCCCGTAGGCATTACAAAGGCCACTATCTTACGCGGTACACCGATGCTTTCCATAGCTTCCATGGCCCTTGGCAAGGCCGCCTCTGAACTGGTAGTAGCAAAGGCAATAGATACCGGTTCGCCAACGGCTTTGATAAAACGTTTAATTGGTAAACCGATTATTAAACCAATAGGCAATAATACCAACAAAATGAATGCGATAAGCGAAACATAGAGCGTGGCTAGTAATTGAAAAAGGTTGACCAGAACGCCAAGCCCCATGTGCCCCACCGTATAGGCCATAGCCGCCCCCACGCCGATGGGAGCAAAATACATGACAATATTGGTGAATTTGAACATGACTTCTGATAAACTTTCGGTAAAATTTACCATAGGCATCCTCTTTTTTTCGGGTACCATAATTAAGGCTAAACCAAAAATCACACTGAAAATTACCACTTGCAATACTTCACCTTCCGCTACTGATTTTGCAATATTTTCGGGAAAAATATGAAGAATAATATCGTTTACGGTTTGTGGCTTGACATCCGGCAACTCCTCATGCTGATTTGCGGGAGGAATAATTCCCATACCCGCTTTACTGATATTAATAGCAGCCAAGCCGATAAACAAAGCGATGGTGGTAACCAACTCAAAATACAACAAGGACTTCCAACCCATCCGACCAACTTGCTTTATGTCAGAGTGTCCTGCGATACCATAAACCAAAGTTGCGAAGATCAAAGGCGACACAATGGTTTTAATTAACTTAAGAAATGCTTTACTTGCCACTTGTAAAGCCATCCCTACCTGCGGCCAATCATGTCCGATACTTGCGCCAATGACCAATGAAATCAAAATCCATGTCGTTAGCGTTCTCTTCCTAAATCCGTATAGTATTAAACCGATTATAGCAAGCCATCTAAAAAAAAACAATACCTGAGGGGGAATTACGTTAAAAATAAAATCGACAGCATATAATAAAGCGGCAATACTTACAGTGATTAGGGTAAAAAATACGGCTGATTTTGACTTCATATAATACATTAAGCAGTTCGCAATTCCACAAAAATAACCATTTAGCTTAAGCTTCCAATAAATAGATGTAATTTTACCAACGATAAAAAATGATTGCCTAAAAAATCCAAGGTAAAAAAGACAAAAAATTGTAACACGGACTAATTCCATTAGTCTAAACCTTAGTTGCTAAGAAAATGACGCGAAAAGAGGCCCTATTTAAGGATATTTTTGACAAAAATAACAGAAAGGTGTATCACCTCTGTTATGGTTATACCGGAGATAGCGAGGCTGCAAATGATCTTATGCAAGAAACCTTTATCAAGGTTTGGCAAAATCTTGATAGATTTAGAAACCAATCTCAAATATCAACCTGGATTTATCGAATTGCCGTAAACACCTGCTTATCCTATCTGCGTGTTGAAAAGCGAAAAGCCACCGACGAAATTAACGAACGGATTATCGAAACCAAAGCCGATGATGTTTCCGATAAGCAAGAGCAGGTAAATCAACTATACAAGTGTATATCACAACTAGAAGAAAATGAGAGAATTATTATCACAATGGTTTTAGATGAAATGCCTTATCAGGAAATCGCCGAAATATCAGGTATCTCGGAGGGAAATCTGCGGGTAAAAATACATCGGATTAAGAGCAAGCTAACAGAAATATATAATCGCCATGAAAGATTTTAATGAATTAAAACAGCTTTGGCACGTGCAGCAGGAACATGATGGTGTTAGCTACGATGCTATCCTAAATACAGTTAAACAGACGAAAAACAAGTATACTGCTAAACTTTTAAGCCATGTTATTAGCATTGCGGTCATCGTTCTGATAACAATCTATATTTTTATTTCTTTCCGGTTCCACACGTGGACGACTTTACTATCAATGTTCATTGTCATTACCTGTTTAGTATACTATATGTTAATCCAAATAAAGGATTATCGATCTATCAGCAGCAGCGAGAGTTTACTGAACAAGCCGGAAGCCTATATCGCTTATTTGCAAGCGTATAAACAGCACCGTTACCGATTGAACACCCGAAATTACACGATTTATACCATTAGTTTATCCATTGCATTGGCTCTATACTTAATCGAAATGTCTTTTTACGTATCAACCTTTGCCCTCGTCTTATTTGTTATTGGTACCATTATCTGGTTTTTGATATGTTATTTTGTGCTAATGAAAGTTTACATAAAAAAGGAAAGTGAGCGGCTGGAAGAGCTGATCAACAAGCTTAAAAAACTAGAGGAGCAGTTCAGGGATTAATTCTTTGTTTTTTTGTTTGAACGCCATTTCTTCCGACGGCCAAACAAAACAGCGGTAAATTGCGTATCTTGATAAGCTTATTGCGATAAACAAAGACGCACATGTATAAGACAGCGTTAAACGAAGACGAACTCGTAAAATTACTAACCGGCGTTACTTATACTGCTTTAGCACGTCGCCTGCTAAAGAACTTTAAAAAGGCCGGTCTCCAAATTACCATAGAGCAATGGGCCATTTTAGATGTACTTTGGCGTGCTGATGGCTTAACGCAACAAGAACTAGCTTCTCAATCTTTCCGGGATAAACCAAGTATAACACGACTGATTGACAATTTAGAGAAGCTCAACCTAGTAGTTCGTATTCCTGATAAATTTGACAAGAGGGTTAACCGTATTTTTCTTACTCACAAAGGACAAATACTTCAAAATAAAACGAAGCAACAAGCGGAAAAAACCATGGACGAGGCACTGGTGAATATTACGCCTGACCAACTTGCCCTGTGCAATCAAGTATTAACGACTATTTTTAAGAACTTAGCTGAATGATATCCCCGATTCTATCCTTATCTTTGCCTCAATGATTGAAATATTTACGGATGGGGCTTCCAGTGGAAATCCGGGACCGGGAGGTTATGGGGTAATTCTCAGGGCCGGACAATACTATAAAGAATTATCTGAAGGATTTAGAAAGACCACGAACAACCGAATGGAATTGCTGGCGGTTATTGTTGGACTAGAAGCACTAAAGAAGCCGGGGCATCATGTCACCATTTATTCAGATTCAAAATACGTTATTGATGCTGTTGAAAAAAAATGGGTGTTTGGCTGGTTGAAAAAAGGCTTTGCGGGGAAAAAAAATATGGATTTGTGGTTACGGTTTCTACAGGTGTACAAACTTCATCAAATCAAATTCGTATGGGTAAAAGGACATGCCGGCCATCCCGAAAACGAACGCTGTGATCAATTGGCGGTGCAGGCAGGAAAAGACAAACAAAATCTTAAGATTGACCGCGTTTTCGAAATGGAAAACGGGCCGGATTAATGTTCTAATCGATTAGGATGCGAAATGAAGCTTGCCAAAAAAGGCCGGTAGATGAAAGTTTGGCTTAGGATGATCAATGGGCGCCCAAGACAAGAAATGCGGAATAGGCAGATCATCTCCACATTTATAGAAATTCGCTAGGCATTCGCGTGCCTTTAATGAGTTAATGCTATCTTCCTTAAAAACACTAAAAGGAATATTCGCCACTAGATCCCATTGCACGCCATTAGGTGTTGCATGGATATTGGTGTCTCGATAAATACTACCAATGCGATCTTGAGAAGCCAGTTGTCTTTTTTCCATGATTTGACTACCGTATGCCGACAACATCGTGCCAATACAATTGAATTCGAAATTATAATAATTACTGCCATCAAAAGAAATAAAGAATTCGACACAGCTATCCCGATATACCGGTTCGTTATTATGGAGGTAGGCTGCACGGATATGTTTTTCGAACACTTCATAATATAATAAAATGCTTTCATCCGTATAGGCGATTTTGAAGCTTACCTTTGGTACATAGTAATATTCTTTCCAGTTTAGGGATGCAATGGCATGTGCTTCTATCATTGAAAATACGGAACGAATGGCGTTTCCTGTAGCGGTGCTATCCAATGAAGGTATATAGGGAACTTCTAGACTCATGGCAGTTTTTAATTTAGCTAAGGTAAACGTTTGCCTCTCTTTTCACAAGATCTCGCAACAATTCTTCATGCTTTTCGATCTCAATTACCAATCTCATCTGAGCCTTTGTCCGTTGCAAATTATGTGTAGGATGGCTTATTTTATAATAGGTATCTCCGTTAAGGTAATCCGTTAAAAACCGGATCATCTGCATATAAGGAAGCAATAACACACCATCCACCAAAGACTTAATTTCCATTGGATATAAAAAGTGGTGCGCTGTTTCCAGGTATCCCTTCGTATAAGCTTCAAACAAAGGAATGTTCAGTTTTATCCTATCAAGATCAGCCTCATCTTCCGCGGCTGAATTAATAATCGTTCGGATCGCGTCACCAAAGTCATACGCTACATAACCGGGCATAACGGTGTCCAAATCGATTACGCATTGTGCTTTGTCCTCTTTATTCAAAAGCACATTGTTAAATTTAGTATCATTATGGGTAATTCTAAGCGGAATTTGGGATTTTGCTGCCATATTTAAAATGGTATTCATCTTATTTTCCCGCTCCTGTATAAAATCGATTTCTGATCGAACTTCATCTACCCTACTAGCCATATTCTTGTTAATAGCGTCTCTAAAATCTCTTAACCTGCTGGCTATATTTAGAAAATTCGGTATAACCTCATGAACATCAAGCGGATTCAAATCAGACAACATTGCTTGAAAGTTCCCAAATGCACGTCCGCCTTCTCTCGCTTGCTGTATCGTTTCTACAATATCATACGATTTCGTGTTTTCTATAAGAATAAATATACGCCAGTAGTTATTCCTTTCATCTTTAAAAAAAAGATCGCCATTTTTTGTAGGAACAGGGGTAAGTACTTTTCCCTCGGCATCTTTCTCGTTTTGTCCGATCAATTTATGTTTGATATGATTACATACCAACGCTATGTTCTGCATCAGGTGTTCAACGTTTTTAAAAACATGATTATTAATACGCTGTAGCATATAATTAGGTCCCTCTTCCAAGTCTGTGCATATTCTATAAGTATCGTTAATATGGCCCGAACCGAAAGGTTCTATATCAACGGCTTTACCTTTAATCGCAAAAAAATTCACAATAGGCAAAAATTCAGCGGCCTTGTTGTTTGGCATGTCTATCATTAAGTGTATAAAAACTTGAAGTTGAAAATTAATATCGTCTTAAAACTAGTTTCTCTATAATTTGATGCAATATGCGAAAATGAAAAACAACTTCATACATAATTAAAAACACAACCGATTGCGCAATTTTTTTGAAAATAGAGCAATCGGTTGCATAGGATTTTATTAAAAATGTTTTTCTATGTTTGTTCAAGAGAGCGCATTCTAATTTATGAAGACGCCGAACAATATCCTAATAATCAAAAGAACACCTAATGGATAGAAGAAATTTCATAAAGTCAGGCTCCATTGCAGCGGCTGCAACAAGTATACTACCTGATACTCCGCTTTTTGCTCAAAATAATAAAAAAATACGCCTGGCCTTTATTGGCGTTGGATTAAGAGGAAGAAACCATGTGGCCCTGGCCTTAAGAAGGGAGGATATCGATGTAGTTGCCATCTGTGACATTCAAGAAGAATCACTGGCAAGTTGCAGAAAGCAATTCCAAAAGGCAAATAAAAAATTGCCGAAAGAATATACCGGTGGCGTGGATGCTTATAAAAAATTGCTTGAAAAAGAGAAATTAGATGCCGTTGTGATAGCCACCCCTTGGCAATTTCATAAAGATCAGGCAGTGGACTCGATGAAGGCTGGGCTTTATGTAGGTTGTGAGGTTATTGCCGGCCTAACTGTTGACGACCATTGGGAAGTTGTAAAAACGTCGGAACAGACCGGAAAGCCTTATATGACCTTGGAAAATGTTTGTTATCGACGAGATGTCATGGCGGTTCTTAATATGGTAAGGCAAAACCTTTTTGGTGAATTGATTCATTTAGAAGGTGGTTATCAGCATGACTTAAGGGAGGTCCTTTTTAACAATGGCAAGCAACCCTATGGTGGAGGTGTGGAATATGGGGCCAAGGCAATGAGTGAGGCGCAATGGCGTACACAATTCAACATTGATCAAGATGGGGATCTCTATCCAACACATGGCTTGGGTCCTCTGATGCACTACGTCAACATTAACCACGGAAATCGAATGACCAATATGGTTTCCTTTTCGAGCAAGGCAAGAGGATTAGCAAATTACGTACAAAAAACATCTCCCGGACATCCTAATGCAAAAATTCAATATAAAAATGGGGATGTAACGACAACGTTGATCAATTGTGCCAATGGCGAGACGCTGTTATTATCGCACGATGTTCATTTACCTCGCCCCTATTCAATTGGTTTTAGGGTTCAGGGTACGGAAGGTTTGTGGATGGATTTAAATAATGGCATATACATCGAAGGTAAATCGGCAAAGGGACATGCGTGGGATGCAGCCGACGAGTGGTTAAAGAAATATGATCACCCTTTATGGGCTAAATATGCAAATGATGCTGCCGGCGCGGGGCATGGTGGAATGGACTGGTTTGTTTTTAATGCTTTTATTGAGTCGGTAAAACAAAACAGACAAACACCAATTGATGTCTACGATTCTGTTAGCATGAGTGTTATTACACCATTATCGACATTATCCTTAGCCGAAGGGAACAAATCAGTCGAAATACCTGATTTTACGAATGGAAAATGGAAAGAACGCAAAGTGGTGTTCGCTCTTGATGATAGTGGCTTTTAAGCCATCGTGTTTGGATAATTGGTTGAGCTGTGGAGGGGACTCCACAGCTTTTTTATTTACAGTTGGGCGTTTATATTAAGGAACGTTTTTCTTATTCAACCTTTTTCATCACTTGTTAATTCTTAATGGCATTCAAAATTCCCTAGGGGAAGATTTCTTGATAAAATTTAGCAAACCAAAGAACATAGTGGCAAAAAACGTCCTTACAATGTGCTTTCCGTATAGATTACTAGGGGTTGACAAGCAACATGAAAAAAATAGTTACCTTTGCACCATTATGTCAAAACAGGTTCCAGCAGACGGTACGCTTCTTCCGCTCATGGAAGAATTTTATACGATTCAGGGCGAGGGTTATCACACAGGAAAGGCAGCTTATTTTATACGTTTAGGGGGCTGTGATGTGGGTTGTCATTGGTGCGATGTCAAAGAAAGCTGGGATGCTGAACTACATCCTTTAACAAAAGCAGATGATATCATAAGAAACGCAGCGCGATATCCTGCCAAAACCGTGGTGATTACCGGGGGCGAACCGTTGATTTACAATTTGGACTACTTAACCAGGGGATTACAAGATGCGGGCATTAAAACCTTCATTGAAACCTCCGGTGCTTACCCATTAAGTGGTCATTGGGACTGGGTTTGTTTATCTCCCAAGAAATTTAAGGCACCACTCCCCGACGTTATTGAGGCTGCCGGCGAGCTAAAAGTAATCGTTTTTAACAAAAGTGATTTTGAATGGGCTGAACGATATGCTGCCCAAATTCCCGTCGGCAGGAAGTTATACCTACAGCCTGAGTGGTCTAAAGCGGCTCAGATGACGCCCCTTATTATTGACTATGTAAAGGAAAACCCCAAGTGGGAAATTTCTTTGCAAACCCATAAGTATCTTAATATCCCCTAGCAAAAAACAAAAAAGGCATAAAATATTATATCTTAGTGTAAGATTTGGAGCCTATGCTAAGATATCTTCACTGTATGCGCCTATTTTTTTTATTTTGCCTATTTTATAACAGCTTATCCTTTTTTTGCTCCAAACTGGGTGCCCAGCAGCTGAATCCTTCAACAAGCAAGTCAAAAAAACTTTTTGAAGAAGCCGCGAGATTTTTGAGCAGAAATGATTTTACCAATGCCACTATACGTTTGGAACAGCTTCTGAACGACGATAGTCTTTTCATTACTGCACGCCAGCAATTAGCGGATATATATCTGCGTCAAAAAGAGTTTGAACAAGCTGCCAAACATTATGAGATGGTTTCCAAACTAGCTTCGGATTTAACACCCTCCACTTGGTTTGGACTAGGCGAAAGTTTGCTGAACTTAGGCGCTTATGCGGCATCCAAACAAGCTTTGACAACTTACCTCAGCAAGGTATCAACACAGACTAATCAACGGAAGGCTATTGCGCAAAAATATTTAGCGGATTGCAATTTCAGTTTAAGCGAGCGCAAAAACACTCAGCTGCTAAATATTCACAACATGGGTGCTTCAATTAATTCAGCGGATGATGAATATTTTCCTATGCTGACGGCCGACCGCTCTTCTATTATTTTTACGCGTCAAAAAAAGGGCGGTTTAGAATATATTTATGTCAGTCAATATCAAGATAGCGCATGGAAACAGGCCCTTCCCATTCCGGGAAAAGTTAATACCGAGTCATACAGTGAAGGAGCGCATTGTATTTCTCCCGACGGACGGTATTTGTTTTTTACGGGCTGCAATAAACCCGACGGTAAGGGAAGTTGTGACATTTACATATCCCATTGGGAAGGCAGTGCCTGGGGCATCCCTCATAATTTAGGTTCACCAATTAATACCGGTTCTTGGGAGGCACAGCCAGCAATTAGTCCGGACGGAAACACACTGTATTTCGTTAGCAACCGCAAAGGAGGATTTGGAGGAAACGATATCTGGTATAGCACCCTTCAGCAAGATGGCTCTTGGGGAGTACCGCAAAACATGGGTGACAAGGTCAATACATCGTTTGACGAAAGCACACCCTTTATCCATGCTGATAACGAAACACTTTATTTTGCCTCTAACGGATGGCCGGGCTTCGGTAATAAAGACCTTTTTATCAGTAAGCTTGATCATGAAGGGAATAGACTATCTCCGGTCAATATGGGTACACCTATTAATGATCACCTGGAGCAACGTGCGCTCACTGTTAGTTTAGATGGCTCAACCGCTTACTTCGCAGCTGAAAGACCGGGTGGCAAAGGCGGACTTGACATATATACATGCCTCCTGACTGAGCATCTAAGACCTACTGCTGTTGCCTATGTTAAAGGACGCGTATTTGATAAAACAACCGGTAATGCCGTAAAAGCAGCGGTCAAGCTGACCGATTTAAAGAACAAGAAGCGAACATTCTATTCAGAAGTGGATTACCTCGATGGTACTTTTCTAGTACCGCTCCCGGTAGGAAGTGAATATGCGTTGCACGTATTGCATCCTGAATATCTATTTTACAGTCAACATTTCGCTTTAGCAGACACGCTCACAGAAAAAGACATTTATGCTGTCAAAGTCGGTCTAGAACGAATTAGTTCAGGACGATCCGCCATTTTAAATAATATTTTCTTTCCTACCAACGGTTATGAGCTTCTTCCTACATCAGAAAGCGACCTAATGGAGTTATTTCAGTTACTACAACATAACAAACATATCCGGATAGAGATAACAGGTCATACCGATAATACAGGCTCCGCACAAGCCAATCAGGTACTTTCGGAAAAACGGGCGCTTGCTGTTTACGCTTATTTACTGAGTAAAGGTATAGACAAAACCCGGTTGGCGTATAAAGGCTACGGACAGAATAATCCGATTGCCGACAACACGACGGAAAAGGGTAAACAGCAAAACAGAAGAACAGAATTTAAGATTATCGCAACAGATTATGGCAAATGATCAAGCATTAAGAGAAAAGATGATGCATTTAGGATTGCTTGAACCCTCTTTAAGCTTATTTTGCAACGAGTTGGAAGAAGTAGATTATGAGAAAGGTTCGAGCATCATAAAAGCCGGCCGCACAGCACCGTATCTATATTTTATTTTGCAAGGGATAGCACGTGTATATATACAAACCGAAGAGAAAGAAACCGTGTTCTGCTTTTGCTTAGAAACCGATGTGCTGTTGTCTTATAACAGCTTTTTTAATGAAAGTCCGGGATACGAAACCATCGAGCTATTAGAAAACAGCACACTATTAAGAATAAGCCATCGTAACGTAAAAACACTTTGCGAAAATAATTTAGATATCGCCAATTTTTTTAATCGGCTGATTGGCTCAGAACTGGTAAAAACGGAAGAGCGGCTGATAGGCACCCAATCGAAAACCGCAACCGAGCGCTATAATGAACTGATTACGTTATCTCCTTCTATTGTTCAACGGGTACAATTGGGCTATATTGCGTCTTACTTAGGCGTCAGTCAGGTTACATTGAGCAGAATCAGGCGTAAAATGAATCGGTAACTTTCGATTGAATTATTTTTTAACATATGTAAAAAAAGCGCTGTATCCTATTACGGATATTTGCCAACACAAAAAACAAAATACTATGGCTTGGTTTTATCTAATTATTGCGGGTCTATTTGAAGTAGGCTTTACTTCCTGTTTAAAGTTATCAAATAACTTTACCAACATTAAATGGTCCATCGGTTTTTTCATTTGTATCACGCTGAGCTTTCTTCTTCTTAACAAAGCGATTCAGGATATTCCGATTGGCACGGGTTATGCTGTATGGACGGGTATTGGAGCTGTAGGAACGGTTATTATGGGGATCATCCTATATAAAGAACCCTCTGATTTTTGGCGTCTATTTTTTATTTTCACCCTAATCGCTTCAATTATCGGTTTAAAAATGGTGTCGAAATAGAACAAAATATAGATATATGACAAAAGGCGCCTAAGCGCCTTTTGTCTATAGCAAAATAAACTTTATTAATCAGCAGTTTCTATAATGGCATGCTCTTTAGCTGCTAAATATCGCTCGGCTTCCAACGCAGCCATACAGCCACTACCTGCAGCCGTTACCGCTTGCCGATAGATATGGTCTTGAACATCACCTGCGGCAAAAACTCCCTCAACATTCGTTTGGGTACTATCAGCTTTTGTAATTAAATAACCCGATTCATCCATATCCAGCCATCCTTTGAAAATATCAGTGTTCGGTTTGTGGCCTATTGCTACGAAGAAACCTGTTATATCCAATACTTGATGTTCCTTTGTTTGATTATTGATGATTCGCAATCCATTAACAGTTTTACCGTCTCCCAAAATCTCTTCTGCCTCTGTATTATAATGTATCTCTATATTTGGCGTATTGAAAACGCGATGTTGCATTGCTTTAGAAGCCCGAAACTCGTCTCTTCTAACCAACATATGTACTTTTCTACACAATTTAGCAAGGTAAGTAGCCTCTTCTGCTGCCGTATCTCCTGCTCCGACAATAGCCACATCTTGACCTTTGAAGAAAAATCCGTCACATACCGCACAAGCTGAAACACCAAATCCGTTGTACTTTTGCTCGCTATCTAAACCTAACCATTTTGCTGTAGCACCAGTTGCTATAATTACCGTATCGGCCGTTATTGTTTTGATTTCATCAATGACAACTTTATGAACCGGCCCTGAAAAATCTACACCGGTAGCATAACCAAACCGTATATCGGTACCAAAACGTTCCGCTTGCTTTCTAAAATCTTCCATCATTTCCGGACCCATGATACCCGCCGGATAACCTGGAAAATTTTCAACATCCGTAGTTTGCGTTAGCTGTCCACCCGGAACAATACCTGTATACATAACGGGTTTTAAGTCAGCGCGCGCTGCATAAATAGCGGCCGTATATCCTGCTGGTCCCGAACCTATAATTAAGCACTTAACGTGTTCTATTTCTTCAGTCATGTAAATTCTATTTTTTCTCGACACAAAGATACTGATTACATCAAAGCAATCCGTTTTCCTTTTGTAAATTTCTTATCTGCTGTTATCCGTAGACGTTAAGCGTCATTGCTTACACCCTACACCTCAAACCTCAACCTTCCATCTCCCACCTAAACCCGATACCTCACACCTGCATAACCCCCACGTTAAAAGCTTTCGTAATTGGACTCTGATTAGCGGCCTCGATCCCCATCGATATAACTTTTCTTGTGTCTAGCGGATCAATAATCCCATCTATCCATAGACGCGCGGCTGCGTAGTAGGGAGTAGTCTGTCGATTATATCTAGCCGTAATTTCACCTAGGAGATCAGCCTCCGCTTGGTCACTTAAATTTTGCCCTTTTGCTTTCAGTGTTGCTTTTTGAATTTGCAACAAGGTTTTTGCTGCCTGCTCACCTCCCATCACAGCAATTTTTGCCGATGGCCAGGCGTATATTAAGCGGGGATCGTAAGCTTTACCACACATGGCGTAATTTCCGGCCCCATAGGAATTTCCAATCACAACGGTAAATTTTGGCACGACCGAATTTGCGACTGCATTCACCATTTTTGCTCCATCCTTAATGATTCCATCTTGTTCGGATTTACTGCCAACCATAAATCCGGTTACATCCTGTAAAAAAACAAGTGGTATTTTCTTCTGATTACAATTCATAATAAACCGTGCCGCTTTATCAGCCGCGTCTGAATAAATAACCCCTCCTATCTGCATTTCGCCCTTCTTATTTTTTATTACTTTCCGTTGATTGGCCACAATCCCTACTGCCCAGCCGTCAACCCTAGCCAAACCACATAAAATACTTTTTCCATATAAAGCCTTATATTCATCAAATTCCGAATTGTCTACCAAGCGCTGTATGATTTCGGCCATGTCATAAGGTTTTTCTCGCAAGTTCGGAAGTAAACCATAAATTTCTTTTGAATCAAGTGCAGGAAGTACGGGCTTTATCCGGTTAAATCCGCTATTTAAAGGAGCGCTTAGTTTTTCAATAATACGTCGGATACTGTCCAAACAGCTTTTATCGTCCGGATGCTTATAGTCCGTCACCCCGGATATTTCACAGTGTGTCGTTGCACCGCCAAGTGTTTCGTTGTCCACCTCTTCACCGATAGCCGATTTTACCAAATAGGATCCCGCAAGAAAAACGGAGCCGGTACCATCTACAATCATCGCTTCGTCGCTCATCACCGGCAAATAAGCTCCACCGGCTACGCAAGATCCCATAATAGCCGCTATTTGTACAATACCCTCGCTACTCATGCGCGCGTTGTTTCGAAAAATGCGTCCAAAGTGTTCTTTATCGGGAAATATTTCATCCTGCATGGGTAAGTAAACGCCCGCTGAGTCTACCAGGTAAATAATGGGCAATCGATTTTCCATAGCAATCTCCTGTGCGCGAAGATTTTTCTTGGCAGTTAAAGGGAACCAGGCACCAGCCTTGACGGTAGCATCGTTTGCTACCACGACACACTGCCTATTGGCAATATAACCCACCACTACCACTACACCGGCTGAGGGGCAGCCTCCCTGTTCCTCATAGAGGTTGTCTGCCGCCAGCGCCCCTATTTCCAACGAAGGTCGATCCTTATCGAGCAAATATTCAATCCGCTCTCTAGCCAACATTTTACCCTTTTCATGCTGCTTTTTGCTTGCCGTCTCTCCGCCACCTAAAAAAACTTTTTTTAATCGACTTTTCAGTTCGTAAACAGCCTGCTTGTTAACATCTTCGTTTATATTAAAATCGAGGTTCATAAGTTTAGCGTTTATGGTTAGCAATTAGCTATAGCTTTCTTTCATTCGAAGATAATTCATTCTCGAATATCAACGTTTTGGCTCTGATTATACAATAACCCGGAACGTAGCGCTATACATGCTGGTTTACCAGCTTTGATTCCAATACTATTTTCCGACCCTGTTTAATGCCTGAATCATCGGCGTTCTCTTCGGTATCTCTGTCTATCAATTCGAATAACATTTCAGCTGCAAGCGCTCCCTGTTTTCCCGGTAATTGCTCAATGGAAGCCATGGGTGGGTTTTCCATATATTTCCATATGGGGTAGTTCGCATAACTGATAAAAAATATATCTTGGTTAACCGTCAATCCTTTGCTACGCACCGCATTCATCGCATCCAAGGTAACATAGTCGTTAAACGAAACGACAGCGGAGGGTCTCTCACTTAAGTTAATCAATTGCAGTGTTGCATCGGTATTTCCCTTTTCCGACAAATCGGTATAAACAATATAATCGCGATTTAAGGGAATACCGTTATTAACCAACGCATCAATAAATGCCTCCTCTCTTTCTTTGCTTGCGGGTAAATGGGCCGGTCCATTGATAAAGGCGATCCCCCGATGCCCACAGGAGGCAAATGTATCAATGGCCTCCTTCATTCCTGTTTTCAGATTACTAACAATAGCGTTAATCTGCACCAAATCGGGTACGCAATCGAAAAAAACAACCGGAATGCCTGCATTTCTCAATATTTCAATATACTCAAATTCGCGTGTGTTTTTGGCGGAAGAAAGGATAATTCCGTCTACACGATGCACTTTCATGGTATTGATAATTTTCAGCTCTCTTTCGGGATCATCCAATGATTGGCCAAGAATGACTGTGTAATTGCGGCTATTCGCAAAATTCTCAATTTCACTTATGGCCGCAGAAAAGAAAGCTTCGGATAAACTTGGCAAAATAACGCCTATAGTGAATGTTTTTCGCTGTTTGAAAAATATTGCGGTTCTGTTCGGCTCGTAGTTCAATTCCTCAGCTAATTTCTTTACTCGCATCGTGGTAATTAACCCGATGCTGGGATGATCATTAAGCGCACGGGAAACAGTTGAGGTGGATATCTTTAACCGTTTGGCGATTTCCTTAATCGTTGGTTGTTTGCCTTTATTCATAAAATACCAGAATTAAAAGCCTTCTTGTAGGCGGATCAGTAATCGTTTAGACGATTACCTGAAATTAGCTGCAATGTACAAAATCTTTTGATCATTAGTGCCGGTCGGTCTTCAACAATGACTCGACCGGAAGATAATCAATTCCTGCTTTAAGAATCTCTTCAGTAGGCTCCCGGTTCCGACTAATGATAAGCACGTCCTCCAAACGAAGATGATTATCACGAAGAAGATACTCAAGCGGATCGGTAACTCCCTGTAAGGCAAGCTCATCATAAAAGTACATCTTTATATAGCTACTTAAGGGGCCCCAATCAATTTGCTTTAATTTATTCAGTTGCATCAACGGATTTCCCTTCGTTAAAACAAAAATTCTCTTTTCGTCCTTCGTGATTTCCAATAGTAAATGTTTTACCTCTTCGAAGAGTAATAATTTTAGCGGCAATTGAGCATTTACGTGGATTCTTTTAAAATTTTCAAGATACTTTGCGTCGATTCCAAACACAGCTGCTGCCCGTTGAAAAATTTCTTCTTTCCCGTGATGCTCATATACTTTTTTCATGAAAGCAGTTAAATCGTTCGCCGGTGGCACTGTTTCCGTATATTCCAATAAATGAGCGAACAGATAATATACCTGCAAGAGATAATCCTTTTCCGGATAGAGCACATCATCTACCTCGAAAATAAAGGCCTTTTTGTTCTGATCTAGATCTTTATACGTAAGCATTTTTCAGTTACAGAATAAGCCATCCCTGGCTATGCCAAACAACAAAAAAAGAGTTCCTCCCCACCGTCTGAGACTACGCATACGCCCGACTCGTTTTCCAAGCTTTCAATCGGTTCTCCTTGACCTGCTATTTTGCCTTTGAGTAAAACCGTTGTGTTCAGATCTTTGCCCGGGTTGACAATAAATTCAACGATCTCTAAAAGTCGGTGCGACGGTACTGCCAATTGTATTCCGTATTCTGCAAACAAATCTTTACATGCAGCAAGCTGTACGATTTCGTCCTTTCTCAAAGGAATTATAAGGTCTGATTCGTTGCTGATACCCACCTTTAATAGTTCGTGATTAAACGATGCGCTGCTGCCGGATGGTATTACTACATACCTTCCTCCTGCAATTAACAAATCAGGGATAGCTACATTATCACCGAATATCACCTTATCCTCCGCAGAAAATACACGTGCAAGTTTCTGTGCGAGCGCACTCATCCCTCCAGTAATCAAAATATTCATCAAAATCAGTTTAGCATAAATTTAAGGATACCTTCGTCCGTCTATAACTTTAAACAATCAAACCATCCTTCATGTGCACAGTACGATCCGAAATATCAGCCAGGTGTTCATTATGCGTTACTATAACGAAAGTTTGTTGCAATTCATTCCTCAATTGTACGAAAAGATGGTGCAAGGCCTCGGCATTTTCCGAATCCAAATTGCCCGACGGCTCATCGGCTAAAATAATGGATGGATTATTCATCAGGGCGCGTGCTACGGATACTCGCTGTTGTTCGCCACCGGATAAAGCATTGGGTTTATGGTCTGCTCGGGCTCCTACCTGAAGGATATCTAACAATTGTTTTGCTCTTTTTTCACTCTCAGATTTTCCTTTCCCGGCAATGAATGCAGGTATGCAAATGTTCTCCAAGGCAGTAAACTCAGGAAGCAAATGATGAAATTGAAAAATAAAACCTATATGTTTATTCCGAAAGGCGCTTAATTTATTGGGAGAAAGTTTGGGCAACTCAGTTCCATTCAGCACCACCTCACCCCCATCCGGCATATCTAATGATCCAAGAATATGCAGGAAAGTACTCTTGCCCGCTCCGGAGGCTCCTACGATGCTAACAATCTCACCCTTTCTGACCTCCAGGTCAACGCCTTTTAAAATTTGGAGGTTACCGTATGCCTTTTTTATACCTCGAGCGCTCAACATAGGGCGAATATACAAGTTTTATTCAATCCTCATTAAACCATTCATATAAATCTTGCGGCTTTAACCGGTGTTTCTCCTCGTTCGACAAATCTCGCTTGATTCGACCATGCGATAGCTGTACCAAGCGATTGCCATAGCTAAGAGCTTCTCTCATGTTATGGGTTATAAATAGTACTGCAAGTTGATAATCTGCGATTAGCTTGCTCGCCAACTCCATAACGCGAGCGGCAGATCGTGGGTCGAGCGCAGCGGTGGGTTCATCCAAAAGCAGCAATTTAACATCGCTCATAACTGTCATCAGCAAAGTTAAAGCCTGCCGCTGCCCACCACTTAGTAAACCCATTGGTTGATGTATTTTGTTTTCCAAGCCCATATCGAGTAACCGCACCTGCTCCCTCACCCGCTCCTTAAAAGCGGTATTGACGCCAATAGTAAGTTTTTTCGCTTTTCCACGCAGGGAAGCCAATCTAAAATTGTCCAAGATGCTCAATTCCGGAGCAGTACCTTGCAATGGGTTCTGAAAAACCCGTGCTATCCATCGGCTCCGCCGGTAATCTGCCATTTGATTTAGCAATTCATCATTTAATCTAATTTCGCCATTGTCAGCCCAGATCGTACCGGCAATTAGATTTTGCAGCGTACTTTTACCAGATCCATTTGCGCCTACTACGGACACAAATTCCCCCGAGGACACGGTAAAAGACAAACGGTCCAGCGCACGGATCTCATTCGGCCGATTAGGGAAAAAAGTTTTACTTACATTATTGAGAACCAGCATAATCAACGTTTTAGCGAACCTTTCAGAAAATTACCTTGAGGCAAAGCAACAATTAGTAACACAAAACAAGAGGTAAACAGTTTGAGAAGAGAAGAATCTATACCCAGACTTAATGTAAAGGCTAGTACTAACTGAAAAATAACCACACCAATGATGACCATGCCGAGATTAATCCATACTTTATCTGTGGGCAGCAATTTGATAATAGTTTCCGCAATCATTACGGAACCTAAACCACTGATAACAATCCCAATGCCCATGTTGATGTCAGTAAAACCCTGAAACTGGGCAATCAACGAACCGCTAAAAGCAACCAATGCATTCGTAATCGCCAAGCCAATCCATTTTATTTTGAAGGTGTTTACCCCCAGCGATCTCACCATGATTTCATTATTCCCTGTGGCTCGCATCGCAATGCCGAAGTCAGTCCGCAATAAATAGTTGAGTATAACGACTAGTATGACAACCACCGTACCGGCAATCAGGAACGTATTGGAATTAGCATCTTGCACCAGTGTGATGGAAAAAAGATTCTTGTAGCTTAAGAGCGGAATGTTGGAACGTCCCAACAGGGTAAGATTAACAGAATATAAAGCGGTCATTACCAAAATACCCGCCAATAAGGCATTAATTTTTAGCTTCGTATGAATAAGTGCCGTGCAACTACCCGCAATGGCACCTGCCAGTAGAATAAGCGGGACTAGTATAAAAAGGGATAGCTGATGGCTTATACCCAACGCGCATATTACTGCGCCCAGCGTATAACTCCCATCGGTAGTGATATCAGGAAAATTGAAAATCTTCATCGTTAGATAGATCCCCAACCCCATGGGTACAAAACATAGACCTTGTAGTATAGCAGCGAAATAAAAATCCATGCAGTTGAAGAAAATTTATAGCTTTTCGAAATTTTCCGAGAATGTTAGTCCGAATCGAGTCGCTGCGGCTCCATTATATACCCTTCTTCTTATCTTGACTTTTTCAACCGTTAACTTATCTGTTTTCTTTGACTTCAGAAATTTAGCGGCTTCTTGCCCTGCCTGGTATCCCCATTGATAGATATCGGCACCATAAGCAGCTACAGCCCCTCTTTTTACCAGTCCGACTTCACTTGTAAAAACCGGAATTCCACGCTCATTACAATTATTTAAGATAGTTTCGAAAGCTGCGAAAACAGTATTGTCGGGGTTAGCGAAAAAAGCATCTATTTTTCTTTTCAAGAGTGCACGCACGACTAGCTGAGCATCAGCGGAAGTGTTTAGCGGTAAGGCGATTAGTTCAACCTGCTTTTGCTTCGCCAACTTATCCAGTCGGTTAAAGGCGTCAACTGACTGCTGTTCAGCTTGGTTATAGATCATACCAATGCGTAGATTATCCTTTTTTTTTGGTTTGACGACTTGTTGAATAATAGCAAAGGATGTGTCGATATAATTCAGATCTTCGCCGACACCAAAAAGATTATCAGGCCCTTTTTTCTTTTCATTTATCAGTCCCAATATTTGCGGCATAGCGGTAACGCACATGAATATCGGGATGTTTTTTATTCGCTGCACAGTAGCCAAGGTTGACATGGTTGTACTGGTTCCAATACAATCCACCTCTTCCGACTGCATATAACTTACTATTTGGTTCATGGCTCCCATATCGCCCTGCGCGTTCTTTGCGATGATTTCTACTGTCTTATTTTGTTCGCTAAAACCACTTGCTGCCAGGGCTTCTATAAAACCTTTGCGGGCATCGCCAATAGTAGCATCTTCGAAGGCTTCGATAAATCCAACTCGGGGAACACCTCCTTGCTTTTTTGGATTATTACAAGAAATGAACCCGATGGCAAACAATAATAAGATCAAAAATCTGTTATATTTCATATGTAAATAATCTGTTTTTTATGGCCATATGGAATATCCACTTTATTTTTATCTGCATCCGTGTTTGAATAGCCTGTAATACATGGATATTTTATTCGTATATAAAATTTGTTCCTTTGTGTTACTACAACAATGAGCTTACACAGTTTCTGCCATAAACGTTACATGGCATACTTAGGACGTTGCAATTTACAAGAATATACTGTACACTTGACTTATTTTGTTGAGAAAATAGCGTTCTCGGATAAACAATGTCATCTTTAACCAGTAACAACTAATTTAAAAAAAAGTTAAACAAAACAAACAAACTTGAATCACATCCTTATGATCAACGTTCTATCTAAACTTCCTAACGTAAGCAATTCTATTTTCAGCACGATGACTGCCTTAGCCAATGAGCATGGAGCAATCAATCTCTCGCAGGGTTTTCCTGATTTTGACTGCTCCCCTAAGCTTATTGATTTAACCCAAACTTATATGAAAAAGGGACTGAATCAATACGCTCCTATGCCAGGGGTTTTGCAGCTACGTGAAAAAATAGCCGAGATGGTGGAAAAGCAACAGCATGCGATTTATCATCCAGACAAGGAAATCACCATTACAGCAGGTGCAACGCAAGCCATATTTACCGCTATTGCCAGTATTATTCGACCGGATGACGAGGTGATTTGTTTTGATCCCTGTTACGATAGTTACGCGCCTGCAATCGATTTATGTGGAGGAATGGTAAAAACTGTTTCTTTATTGCCTAACAGCTTTAATATCAATTGGGACGATGTCAAGAAGGTCTTTTCACATAAGACAAAGCTTATTATTATCAATACACCGCATAATCCTACCTCGGCTACGCTAACTGACGCCGATATGAAACAATTGATAAAACTTACACAGGGAACGGATATATTTATCATTAGCGATGAAGTTTATGACAAGGTTGTATTTGATGGCAAGAAACATATTAGTGTAGCAAGTTATCCCGAACTACGGGAACGCAGCTTCGTAATCTCTTCTTTTGGAAAAATGTTTCACATAACCGGCTGGAAAATTGGGTATTGTCTTGCTCCTGAAAAACTGACCGTTGAATTTCGGAAGGTTCACCAATATTTGGTATTCAGCGTAAATACCCCCGTTCAATATGCCTTGGCCGATTTCTTGATGGACGAAAGTGAATACCTCTTACTTAGCAAATTCTTCCAGGAGAAGAGGGACTTTTTCGTCAATGCGCTCCGTTCAACGCCTTTTGAGATACTTCCTGCATCGGGATCTTACTTTTTGTTAGCCAATTACGATAAAATAAGCGACAAAGGTGATCTTGACTTTACAAAGGAACTGACGGTCAACTATGGCGTCGCAACTATTCCATTATCCGTGTTTTACAAAAACCGATTGGACAGACACTATATAAGATTTTGTTTTGCAAAAAAACACGAAACCTTGGAAAAAGCCGTTGAAAATTTAGCACGAATTAAATAACACGCTTTTTTTGGCTTTGATGGCGTTTCAGTATCATACACTAAATAGTGAACAAAAAGATTAATTGAGAAATTAAGATATTTACAAACTTTCGTTAATTTAGTATATTACGGTGCATCGTTAGTACTAAAGACATCCGACTATCACTAACCTATTCATTAGACGATAAAGGATATCCTTAACGAAAAATGAATAATTACTTTAAATGAAACCATTAAAAATAACAATATTTCAGGCCTATCTTTTTTGGGAGAACACAGAGAAAAACCTATCCAATTTGGCATTACGTCTTTCCTCATTGAAGGAAAAAACCGACTTGATTATTTTGCCGGAGATGTTCAATACCGGATTCACCATGAATGTTGAGAAATGTGCGGAAAGAATGGACGGCCAAACAATCTATTGGATGTTAGAACAGGCAAAAAAGTACAATTGCGTTGTAGCAGGTAGCCTCATTATAGAAGACGGCGGCAAATATTACAATCGTTTTATTTGGATGAAGCCCGATGGTTCATTCCATAAATATGATAAAAGACATTTATTTTCGATGGCTGGTGAAGAAAAGGTTTTCACAGCGGGCAAAAAGCGCGTCATTGTAGAAATAAATGGTTGGCGTGTATGTTTGCAAACCTGTTATGATCTCCGTTTTCCGGCATTTAGCAGAAATCTTAACAACGTATATGATATCCTACTATATATAGCAAGTTGGCCGGACATGCGGATAGGACATTGGAGAGCCCTTATTCCTGCTCGTGCGATTGAAAACCAATGCTACGTAATTGGCGTAAATCGTGTAGGTTACGATGGAAATCAGGTTTATCATTCAGGAGCCTCTACCTGTGTTGCACCTGACGGTGGGGTTGTTTATTATAAACCGGAGGACGAGGACCTCTATACCTTCACGCTTTATCCGGACGATTTAAAACGGATTAGAGAGAAACTACCTTTTTTACAAGACGCTGATCAGTTTGTTTTAGTGGATCCATAGGTTTTTGAGTTGTAAGTTCTAAGAACTAAGTTTTAAGTTTTTAACTATCTTCATTAGAACAAAAACTTATTGCTGGCGCACGAAGATTTATTCGTGTGCCTTTAGTATGTCACTAATACCTCGGTCTATTCAAAATAGCGGATTTAATAACGGCATCCCTTAAATCGAAATCCCCATAGGGATTGGTTTCCTCGCTGCCGGCATCTATTTTATAAGGTTCCAAACGCTTGTATGCATGTTCGTGTTTCTTATGAATTTCTTTCGCCCTTTTCACTTCTTCTACCTCTAAAACCCCGGAGTAATCCTCAAAAGTGATGTGTTTTTCAGATTTGGGATGGATCAGCTCCGGCTCCGACAGTGGCTCACGTTGAAGTATTTCACGCTGCAATGGTTTATACGGTGTTTCATCTACTTGTGGACGATGCGACGGTTTTCGTTTTTTGGCCTTCTCCTGCTCTTTTTTGAAATTAGCATATATTTGATAGCCAAAAACAATTGCAGCGATGATAAAGGGTAGAATGGTTTCCATGGATTAAAGATAGAAAATAATTTTCGTCTACTTTCTTCACTTTGAAAGAAAGTAGACGAAAACACTTAAATAGACAGAAAAAATCGAAAGCGAATAGAAAAGATAGCAGAAAATTAGATAAATTGGTTCAATTCATTAAATTCGCAGCCTCAAATTTTGGACAAAATACATGCAACTTACGCGTTTAGAGATTAAAGGATTTAAAAGCTTTGGCGATAAAATCACTATCAATTTCAATGAAGGTGTTACGGCAATTGTCGGTCCGAACGGCTGTGGAAAATCCAATGTGGTTGATGCGATTCGTTGGGTACTGGGCGAACAACGCACCAAGAACCTCCGTTCTGAAAAAATGGAAAACATCATCTTCAATGGCACTAAAACGCGCAAAGCGGCTAATTTAGCTGAAGTTTCACTTTCTTTTGACAATACCAAAAACATCCTTCCAACAGAGTTCTCTCAGGTTACCATTACCCGTAAATTATATCGGACAGGCGAGAGTGAATATCGTTTAAATGATGTACAATGCCGATTAAAAGATATCACTGACTTGTTTTTGGATACCGGAATTGGAAACGACTCTTACTCCATCATTGAACTGAAAATGATCGATGAGATTATTAACAACAAAGAGAATTCCAGAAGGGCACTTTTTGAAGAGGCTTCCGGTATATCGAAATATAAGGTTAGGAAAAAACAAACACTTAATAAACTAAAGGACACCGAAGCAGATCTAAGTCGTGTAGAAGATCTCCTTTTTGAGATTGAAAAAAACTTAAAAACCTTAGAAAATCAGGCAAAAAAAGCAGAACGCTATTATAAACTCAAAGACCAATATAAAGAACTGAGCGTATCGTTGGCATCATTTAGGATCAGTAACTTTCGCGAAGCACTTGAGCGCCTAGATGAACAACACAGTGCTCAAGAAGACGAACGGAACCTTATTGTCACGCAATTGGACACACTTGAGGCCGAACTCCAAAAACTCAAACAGGAAAGCTTAGTGGAAGAGAAAAATCTTTCGGTTCAACAAAAAGCGGCCAATGAGTACACCTCCAAGATAAGAGCTTATGAAAGCGAAAAGAAGGTCAAAAATGAACAGCTAAAGAACTTAAACGATAAGGAGCAACGTTTGAGTAAAGAGCTGGCCAACGACAGACAGCAAATCAATCACGTTCTTTATAATATTAAGCGTTTAAACGAAGAGCAGCTACTTGAGCAACAAAAATTAGATGAAATCAAGATTTCACTTGATGAACAGAAACAGGAAGTGGACGAGCTGAGGGGGCAACAGCAAACCGCCAAGACTAAACTAGATGCTTTTGTACATGAAAACAATCAACTTCAGAACAACATCTATAAATTAGAAAAAGAAATTGCCGTTCTGCACATCCAAAAAGACGCGCTAAGCCAGGAAAGCGAACGAAATATCGTTGATACAGAAGCTAAAGAAAGTGAGCTAAACGAATTTTCTAAGGTAGTTGATGAACTAGAGGGACGTGTTGACGCTTTGCAGGAGGAATATGATGGTACATTAGCCTATGAAGAAGAGCTGCAACAGCAAATAGCTAATAAAGAAGTCCTTATCCAATCCTATAAAGAGGCCGTAATAAAGGATAACCGCACATTAGATGCGAAACAAAATGAGTACAACCTAACCAAATCACTAGTCGATAATTTGGAAGGTTTTCCGGAGTCTATCCGATTCTTAAGAAAGAATGCGGGCTGGGCAAAACCTTACCCACTCCTATCTGATGTGCTCTTCTGTAAAGAAGAATATCGAGTGGCTATTGAAAACTTTCTCGAACCTGTAATGAACCATTATGTGGTTAATGAACGTCAAGAGGCCGTTAAAGCTATTAAATTATTAGGGAGCGCATCACGCGGTCGTGCCGGCTTTTTCGTTTTGGAAGCTATTACACAGCCGGACATTCGCAATGGATTAGACCTCCTATCAGATGAACGGTTTATCCCTGCTTTATCTGTTGTTGATACAGAAGAGCGCTATCTTCCACTGATCAAGTTACTATTACACGATGTATATATTCTAAAAACGGAAGATGAAAGCGATTTAGAGACACCGTTACCCGATACGCAATTAACCATCCTGCACAAAACCGGTAAGTTTGCAAAATTTCGACTGGGGATGAGTGGTGGATCGGTAGGGTTGTTTGAGGGCAAGCGTATCGGTAGAGCGAAGAACCTCGATAACTTAAGTAAGGAAATCAAGCAGCTCACGACGCATCTCGAAAAAATCCAATTGGATATTGTTAATGAGACGGCTTTATTGAACGATCTGAAGGCAAACACCAAAAAAAGTCAGCTTGAAGAGACCAAGCTACAACTCAACCGCCTGAGCAATGAATTAATCTCTGTAAAAACGAAGCAAGAGCAGTACCTCTCTTTCATACAAAATAGCCAGAATAGAAAACAGGATATCGAAGAAAAAATCCGCACGATCCAAGCTGAACTTGCACAAGCAGAGCCGGCTTTGGCATCCTTAACAGCGAGCAAAATAGATAAGGCAAACGAGCTAACTGCATTTCAGGAAAATTTTAATGAAATTTCAGAACGACTTACCACCATATCGTCAGCCTATAATCAAGAAAATATACGCTACCATCAACAACAAAATAAAGTTGCCGGTATCAATAAAGATTTAGAATACCGAGAGAGCCAGCATGAAAATCTAGAAAAGCGTATTACCCAATATAGTACGGAATACGAAGCGGTAAAGGAGGCCATTAAAGATACTTTACAGCATGTGGATCATTCTGATGAGGATCTAATCGCCATGTATGCGCAGAAAGAGGCTTTGGAAAAGGGCTTACAAGAAGCGGAACAGCAGTACTATACCATGCGCGCCAATATCAATAAAAAAGAAGAAGAAATCGGGGGGTTCCGTAAACGGAAAGATCAAATAGAGCTGCTAACCAACGAATTAAAAGACAAGAAGAACAGTCTAAAGCTCGATTTGAACGCACTAAAGGAACGATTGGCCGTTGAATTTGAAATCGATATCAACGAGTTACTGGATAACGAGCTGCCCGATCATATTGAAAGCGAAGAAGAGTTGAGGAATCGGACCGAAAAACTGAAAAAACAGCTGGAAGAATTTGGCGCCATTAACTCGATGGCTATGGAAGCCTATCAAGAGATGAACGAGCGGTATACGTTTATTCAAAAAGAGCGTAAAGATCTCTTCGATGCTAAAACATCTTTATTGGATACCATTAAGGAAATAGATGATACCGCTCGTGATAAATTTATGGAGTCTTTCACTCAGGTGCGTGAACATTTTATTACCGTCTTCCGCTCCTTATTTAATGAAGAAGATTCCTGTGATTTAGTGTTGAGTAATCCTGATTTACCCCTTGAATCCGATATAGAAATTATGGCACGTCCAAAAGGGAAACGTCCTTTATCCATCAACCAGCTTTCAGGTGGTGAAAAAACGCTTACCTCGACGGCCCTTCTATTTTCCTTATATCTGCTCAAGCCAGCTCCTTTTTGCATTTTCGACGAGGTAGATGCTCCTTTGGATGACACGAACATCGATAAGTTCAATAATATTATCCGGAAATTCTCCAATCAGTCGCAGTTTATTATTGTATCACATAACAAGCGGACTATTGCCAGTACGGATATTATATATGGAGTAACCATGGTGGAACAAGGCGTATCCCGTGTGGTAGCAGTGGACATGCGAGAAGTGTGATAAGCACTAAGTTTAAGCGGCGATTTTATTCACTACTTCATTATTTTCAAAGGTGTTCATGAACTCCCTACGGTCGGCTCTTTGCTTCTTTTCTTTCGCGGAGAAAGAAGTTAAAATAAACCCTCCTTTTATACTTTGGGTGTCCCTTAAGAACTATTTCGTATGTTTGTAATAAAACATGCATCAATATGCTTACTATTCTTCATCGATTTTCCTTTTTGATACTATTTTTTTGTGTTAGCTGCTGTGCAAGTGTTAAAGAAAATGCAGAACGACAAGATGCACAAGTATTGAAAGACCTAAAAGTATTGTCGTCCGACGAATATGAGGGCAGAAAAACGGGGACAGCAGGTGCGGAAAAGGCGGCGGCTTTTATTGCCGACCGATTTAAAAGCCTAGGTTTGGAACATTTCCCACAAGGTGAAGATTATATACAAACTTTTCAATTTGATGATAAAGAGGGGACGTCTTATAGCGGGAAAAATATAATAGGTTATATTCCAGGCAAACTGAAAGAGGTTCTTGTCATATCAGCACATTACGACCATTTGGGTAAAGTAGGTGATTCCATTTATAATGGCGCAGACGACAATGCATCGGGTATAGCCGCCTTATTACAGTTCGCTGCTTATTTCAGTGAAAATAAACCCAATTTTACGATTGTGTTTGCAGCCTTTGATGCAGAGGAAATGGGCTTACGCGGGGCCAAGGCTTTTGTTGAAAACCCACCTATTCGGTTAGATCAAATAAAGCTCAATATCAACATGGATATGATTTCGCATAATGATAAAAACGAGCTATATGTCTGTGGTACATACAAATATCCTCAATTAAGGAGATATGTAGAAGATATAAAGGATGAAGTAAAAGTAAAGCTTCTGCTAGGACATGACGATCCTAACACAGGGCACGACGATTGGACTAACCAAAGCGATCAAGGGGCTTTTAACGCCAAAGATATCCCTTTCTTATATTTCGGTGTAGAAGATCATAAAGATTATCATCAACCGAGCGATACGTATGAAAACATTAATCCGAAATTTTATGTAGAGGCGGTAGATGCTATATTGAATGTGATACGAAATATTGACAATAAGTTCTCAAGCCAGATTCAGATAGATAAAAATAAAGTTATGTAAACACCTATTTTATTTAGAACAAAGAGCTCCTACAATTTTATCTCACACGCGTCTCTATCATACCTTTAAATTCTTTACTAGAACGTTTATTTTTCATCAGGTTCTGAGTGGTATTATTCGATTGTTTGGAGCGAATATTCATTAAAGGACCACTACTAGTCGTGCTTGCAGTTACTCCCAATTGATTCAGAGCCTCTGCCAGGTAAAGCTCTTTAGGATCCCCAAAATCATACTCACTAAAGCTATCTAAATCCTGTCCAAGATTATCAAGCATTTCCTTTCCGGGTATATCGGTTCCTGGTTTGAAGCCATTATAATAATCCCCTTCCCCCTTTGCATTCTTTGAAGAAAAACTTGGCAGATATAGATCATACACACTCTCTAGCCGGACCGGGAAGAATCCTACAGGCTTTCCATAAGTTGTTGTTCCAACCAGCTTTATATTTAAAGAGCTTAAACCACGCAGCGAATTAATCAATAACTCACTGGCGGAAGCAGTATTGTTAGTAACAAGAAAAACAATATTTTTCACGTTACTAAGATTTCCCGCTTTTTTAAAATTAACAGTGTTGCCCGTTGCTTCCGGCTTATAACTGTAACTAGCATAGGTATCTGTCCCTATTATTTCTCCATTAGAATTACGTACGCGTTGATTTTTGAGTATAGTCGCTTTCCCTTCTTGCATCAATTGATTATAATACTCAACAAACATAACCCCCGTTGTACCGCTAGGGGCTATTAGATTAGCCAAATGTTCGGCAGTAGCAACATAACCGCCTCCGTTGTAACGTAAGTCGATGACTAAGTCTTCAACATTCTTTGTTGCAAAATCCGAAAAGATATTATCAAGAACATCAAAGGAATTTTCCTCATCCGAAAAGCGAGCATAAGCAACATAGCCTATGTTTTTATTGTTGATAGTGAGTACCGTGTCTTTATAGACGGGGCTACTATTATAAGTCTGCTTACTCAATGAAATGGAATAAGAGCTACCGCTCAGTTTTTGTCCCTCTAAGCGAATAGAAAAAGGATCACCCAGTAACCGCGATATGTAACTATAATCACGATCCCAATCATCCCCGATTGTTTCTCCATCAATTTTAGTGATAGAAGCGCCTCTAGTCAAGCCACTTCTGGCGGCAGGAGATCCGGGATAAACAGCGCGGATGAACACTTTAAAATCCGTATCACTCCCATAGGCTGCAATATCATAAATACCGACATCGTTTCCTTGCCCTGTTAAATTAACACTATTGGTTAAGTTTCTCACGCCAGCGGTGACGCCACTGTTACCTGATACATCTTCGATATAAGAGAATTTTGTATAGTCTGTATTGTTGACCGTAAGTATGTCGTATTTTGACGTGGAATATTGAGCTATTGACAACAAATTAGCTTCGTAATTTTTTAATTTATCAGCATTGGAAGTATATTGCCTTGGGTTAAAAACATCATAGGTTGGCAAATTTTGATTCCAATAATAAATTTCCTTCGCATACAGAAAAATAGAGTCGTTGGTTAGCGCGACGCGATCATCTGTGGGTGTCTGTGTAGAATTACCTTGATTTGTGTCCGGATTATCCTTTTTGCAGGCACTTATAAATAATGACAATCCGATAAAAAGCCCTAAAAATCTGTGAAGTACGTGTGTGTCCATCTTCTACCGCCAATATTTGGTCGCAATATACGACAAGTCTCTCTCTTTTTTTTCGAAGAAGAAAATTTTAACACTAATTGACAATCTTACTGAGAAACTATGTGATAAAGGTAGGAATATAAAAAACACAGGTTAGCTAGTGTAGCTATATATAAGAAACAAACCGGAAAGACCATTTGCTTCTTATATATATAATAACCGTACTAATAATCGAGGTCTAATAAGCTACTGAGTGGGATCATGATTCCGTTTTTCAATTGCAAATAACTATCAGTTAACATCCATACGGTAGTTTCTACTCTTTTTGGCCCACTGGTAGTATTAAAAGTAATGACCGATTTCGATTTAAATTCATTTCCTAATCTTACAGCACTTTGCAATTTATAACGCAATTCACTTACGTGGCTCTCGGGTGCATCGATTATTTTATAGTTCCGAATATCCTCCTTATTGATTAACTCTGCAATAACGGTACTCATAGCAATTTGTTTTAGTTTGGTTTGGTATAACAATATTAGTCAAATGGCTGCACAAGTTCAAAAAATGTGAGAAATAAAGACGTTACATTGACTTTTGTTACACTAAACTACCTAAAACGGATTAAAAATGGATTAAAGTAACATTAGAATAGCTAAATTACCTTTACTATTTGCGAAAATCGACTTAAGCTTTCATGTTTAGGATCCAAATCGGTCACTAAGTAATCGATGGCATTCACATTGCAGACTTTCATTTTCTGTACTGAATTCAATTTTTCAGCAATGCTTAGAATACCTGTTTTTTGTGAACAGCGGAGCATCGCTTTCTTAATTTGAACAACTTCCCAATCCGAATCCGTAACACCATCTTCAACCGATAGGCTGTTAGTTCCCAATAAACAAAGATCAACCCTGATTTCCGATAGCTGATTAATCACTTGAGAACCAATCGTTACATTGGTGCTTCTGGCTAGTTTACCTCCTATTAATATCACATCATCGCCTGACCGTTCTGCCAGCTCCAAAGCGACGAGGGGGCTGATCGTAAAAAAGGTGCATTGCATTTTTTCGGGTAAAGTTCTCGCTAGTTCCAACATCGTAGTCCCCCCTCCCAGCAGTACGGCCATGCCATCCTGAATAAGGGTTATTGCTTTTTGAGCAATTGTCTTTTTTGACTCCCGCGCATAAACCTCGTTATCCTGAAACGGATACTGAAAGGACTTAGATAGGGCTCCGCCATATACTTTTAGTACTTTCCCATTTTCAGCCAATTCATTTAAGTCTCTTCTTATGGTATCCTCTGATACATTCAGTTGAACGCTGAGGTCGGATGATAGAACCTTATTGTGCAGGTTTACTTCGCGCATTATAAAAGCCTGTCTTTCTTCTTTTAGCATGTTGGTTAATTTTTTCCTTAAGACTTGTAAATATATATTTTTATCACAAAATAATAATGCGATGATGTTAATCAGCAGGGTTTCAATTTAAAACAGTAACCAACTATTTTATGGTAAGATTCAGCTATCGGCAGCAAGCTATCGGTTTCGTTCCTGTTTCAGCGGATCAAAAATTCGATCTCCGAAGACTAGTTTTCTGAGAGCAGGATATCTTTTTCCATTTAGTGTATCCATTTTGCATCCTTATCAGTCGAAAGACACCTTATTCCCAAAATACGAAAAAAAAACGCCTCCACATTTCATTGAGATAGAATGCCAATAACACTTCGATATCAATGATGGCAATCAGGTACCTCTATAGCCTAAATGCATGTTTATACATATAAATATTAAAAAAACGCAAAACATTGCATAACTATTTTTTTTTCTTATACTTGTATATCCAATAAGCTTAAATACAGCTAGTAACACCTAATAAACTGCGGGATAAAAATTCAAGAACATAACTATGCAAGCAACAATCCCAATCAACCGATTCACAAACATTTAATGATTCATTTTATGACCAAATCAATCAAATTACTGTTTTTTATCTACCTTTTTTTCATCCAAGCCATTTATGCACAGCAATCCGTTATAGCTGGGCGTGTAGTGGATGAAGCAAGCAAGCAACCGTTAGCAGGGGTTTCTGTCAAAATCAGAAATTCAACTATAGGAACTTCCACGGATCCGGAAGGTAAGTATTCTTTGAACGTTGACAATCTGAACGGTCAACAATCTATTGTTTTTAGTTATACAGGATACAAGAGTGAAACGAAGACAATAGCGTTAAAAACCGGCAAAAACCTGTTAAATTGCGGCTTATCTTCTGATCTTGTTGGGCTAGACGAAGTCATTATCACCGGTACCTCAGCGGGAACGACACGAAAACAATTGGGAAGTTACATCAGTTCCGTAAAAGGCGATGATCTTACGAAGGGCAGAAGCGGAAATGTCTTATCGTCGCTGCAGGGAAAAACGGCAGGCGCTCAGATTTCTCAGAACTCCGGCGACCCTGCAGGCGGAATCTCGGTACGACTAAGAGGAATCAGCTCTGTCAATTCCTCATCTGAACCACTTTATATTGTTGATGGTATTATTGTCAATAATAATACGACCCGTGTAACCAATACGCAAACCGGTTACGATGGCGGCAATTTTGTCGGAACGATCGGTCAAAATCGACTAGTAGATATTAACCCAGCCGATATTGAGCGAATCGAGGTACTGAACGGTGCTGCGGCTGCAGCAATCTATGGTTCGAGAGCGAATGCAGGCGTTGTACAAATCTTCACCAAAAGAGGTTCGCTAGGTAAGCCCGTGGTGACTTTTTCTTCCAGCTATTCCAACAGTAACTTACGAAAAAAAGTCCCTGTAAATCAGTCATCCGTCAAATTTGGCGGATCCGTCGATACGGAAACTCAAGACGTTCTGAATACCGCACTTATAACCACTTCTCCGGTTAACCGTTATGATTATCAGGACTACATTTTCAGAAATGCAAGCGGTACCGACAACAACCTTTCTGTAGCCGGTGGGAAAGACGACACGAAATATTATGTATCAGCCTCCTACTTTAATAACCAAGGCATTGTTAAGAACACAAACTTTAGACGGTTCAGTCTGCGAACTAACATCGATCAAAAGTTAGCCGATTGGATTTCCTTTAGTGCAGGATTAAACTATATAAATAGTGGAGCGGACGAAAAACCAGATGGAAATTCGTTTTACTCCCCTTTGAACTCTATCAACATTATTGCCAACTACCACGATCTATTCACAAGAGATGTTGATGGAAACTTAAAGTCGGTTGGAGAAAGAGGTCGAGTAAATCCCGTTTCAGTTATTGAGGACATTAAGCAACGTCAGGAAGTGAACCGCATTTTAGGCAATTTAAACCTAAAACTTACGCCCGTCGAAGGTCTTTCGATCGACTACACCCTAGGCGTGGACCACACCGGACAAAATGGAAAAACATATATACCACCGTATACATACAACGTTAATCCCGATTATTGGGGAGGTGGAAGCAACTTGAACCCAACTCAGAACGGCTATGCCAGTGTCGCTAGCAATTCAGCTTTTTTGATCAATCAGGAACTTAATGCGACTTATAACGCCACGTTTTCTGATGTACTAACATCAACTTCTCAATTGGGCTTTTCTTATCAATATGAAAAATCCAACTATAACATGCTTAATGGGCGAGGTTTAGCACCGTTTATCGAAACGGTTAACGCCGCCAGCACAATTTTGCCCGGCATGGATATTAGAAGCGAATACTCCGTAAGCGGGGCTTACTTTCAACAAAATTTCAAATATAAAGATCATCTATTTTTAACCGGTGCCGTCCGCGTAGATGAATCTTCCGTGTTTGGTGAGGACAATCGCAGGCAAGTATACATAAAAGGTAGTGGCAGCTATGTGTTATCGTCTGCAGATTATTGGAAAAACACATCGCTAAGCAATTGGTGGAATTTATTCAAGTTGCGTGCGGCTTACGGCCAATCAGGAAATCTAACCGGCATTGGGGCCTACGACCGATACAATGCCTATTCCTCTCAAACTTTTTTAAGCAGGGTTTCCCTCTTTTCGAGCGCCACTCTCGCAAATGAGAACATTAAACCCGAGCGTCAGGCTGAATTGGAATTAGGTGCCGATCTATCCTTCTTTAACAATCGATTGGGTGCTAGCTTTAACTGGTACAACAAAAAGGTGACGGATTTATTAATATCCCGAGTGGAAGCTCCGACCACCGGATTTTCAAGTTTTCTCGATAATGTTGGTTCCTTACAAAATCGAGGGATCGAATTGGTACTGAATGGCGCGCCCATTAAAAACACCAACTTTGAATGGAATACTTCTGTCATTTACAACCGGAACCGAAACAAAGCACTGGATGTTGGCGGCCTACGGTTATTCAGCACTAACCCCGGAGCACCTGTAGCCATTATTGACGGTCAACCTATCGGTGTCTTTTACGGCACCTTTTTCGCTAGAAATCCTGATGGCAGTCTATTATTGAACGACAAAGGGATTCCGCTAATTGAACGAGGCATCCAAAATGGAACAGAATATACGCCCCAACGCGACGCGAACGGCTTACCTATGGGCACTCCTTTACGTAAAGTTATAGGTGATCCGAACCCGGATTATACACTTACTTTTGTAAACGATTTTACCTACAAGAAGCTATCCTTACATATGCAATTTGATGCCGTACAGGGTGTAGATGTCTGGAATGCTGATTGGCGAACCAGACAAGGTGTAGGCAGCGGCGAAATAGCAGAACAGGAACAAATGGGTGAGCTACCAAGAGGTTATATAGCCGGTGTTTATGCAGTCGAAGAATGGAGAATTGACAACGGTAATTACATCAAATTGAGAGAAATTTCACTAAGCTACAATTTGGGTAAAGTAAAGTTTTTTAAGGATTTTACTATTAGTGCGAGCGGTAGAAACTTGTTCTCTATTGACAAATACAAAGGTTATGATCCAGAGGTCAATGCCGGTGGGCAATCCACCATATTACGTGGTATCGATTTCGGAGCTATTCCGATCCCCCGAACGTTTACGTTAGGTGTACAGGTAAAATTATAAACTCCATCAATAGCAGTATTTAATCAGTATGAATATCGACATGAAAAAAAACAACAGCATATGCATGCGTCTTTTCTATTATGGATATGGATTAGCGCTAATTTTCACACTCTCATCGTGTACCAAAGATTATATCGATCCCTCGAGAGCATTAAACGAAGAAGCCCTATCGTCATCCCAAGCTTTAACAGATATCAGTATCGGCTTGCAACGTACTTACAGTTACCTAAGGACAAGCAATATCTATAATAAAGTAACAGCTAACGGCTTCGTTACAAACGAACTTTTACTTAGAAATGAAGGAAACATTCCTGAATTGCAGTTAAGCACCGGGGGTTCTACAGTAGATGGAACGAACACCGTGCTTGCAGGTCTATGGACAAGCAGTAATAAAATCATATATGATGCCAATCTCGTCATACAAAACGCGAGAAAGTTAGCTGATAAAAATCGAGCTAGTGGCATCATCGCTTACACAACGGTTTTGAAGGCCCTCTCATTAGGGGACTTGGCGATGAATTGGGAACAGGTACCGGCAACTGTGGGACGCAACGCTTCGTTTGTCGACCGAATGGAAGGTTATAGAATGGCAATTAGCAGTGTTGATAGCGCCTTGCTTTTCACAGAGACGGACTCGATCAGTAATGCATTTTTGCAGGACATTCCCGCAGCGAGTATCGATATAAAAAATACACTTTATGCACTAAAAGCTCGTTATTCATTGTATATAGGTGATTATGAAGAAGCATTGAGCGCGGCCAGTCAGGTGGACCTAAAAAAGGTGTCGGTATTTGCCTATGACAATGTTTCTCCGAACCCGATTTACACATTTGCTACGTCCACAAACAATGTCTTTCAACCAAAGGACGAACATTTAGGGCTACCGGAGGCTCTCTATCCAGATCCCAACGATCAGCGCGTATTATTTTATATTGAAAACGCCAATCCCGCACCGCCGGCTGTACGCATTAAAGGATTTTGGTTCACCAATGAATCACCAATACCGGTCTATTTACCGGGCGAAATGCTTTTGATTAAGGCCGAAGCCTATGCCCGGACTTCTAGGCTTGATTTAGCTTTGATAGAGCTAAACAAGGTGATCACAAAAAGGCCAAACGATGATGTTTATGGACTTGGCGCCGCGATGCCTGGCTTAACAGGCCCTTATAGTGAAGAAGAGCTCTTGACACTAATCTATAAGCATCGATGTATCGAGCTTTTTATGTCAGGTTTAAAATTGGAAGATATGAGAAGGTTTAACCGTCCACAAACAGAAATGAAAAGAAACTTCTTTCCCTATCCGTTTGTTGAACGGGACAACAACGCTAATACCCCCGCAGACCCAGCATTTTAGAATAAAGTGCCCATGGTAATGGGCACCTTATTTTTTGTCACCTATTCCATACATCCCAACGCACTAAATACCGCTTTACTTTACAAAGTACTTATAAAGTAGTAGCTATTTGCAAACAACCGAATCATACATGCTCTTTTTTTGCGCTTTTATATAAGTAATAAAAAAAATAACGCATAAATTTGCATTACATAGAAATTCTCAATATTCTTGTACTGAAAACGGCTTTCATCCGCAACATTTATAAAACCAATAAACTGTAAGGGAATAATAGAGATATAGCGTGCAAGCTGGGACTTGCTTCGTAAGTGCACTATTTACCGGTAACTAGATTATTATTAATCCATATATCGACCACTAATTATCAAAACATGAAAAGAAAACTACTCCTCTTTATGCTGGGATTGTTTTTTGTTTCTGCCCACCTACTGGCGCAACAAAAAACCATTACCGGAAAGGTAACAGACTCTCAAGGGCAACCACTTCCAGGGGTTACTGTGAGCGTAAAAGGTACGAGCACGAGAACTCAAACGAATAGTGAAGGATTATATAGTATTGAAACAAGTTTGGGTCAAATTTTGCATTTCACTTATATCGGTTTCCAAGCACAGGAGACAGCAGTAGGCACAAGCAATGTAATCAGTGTATCGCTACAATCAACCAGTTCTGATCTTAATGAAGTGGTTGTGACGGCTATGGGAATCAAACGTGAAGTCCGAAGTTTAGGTTATGCCGCACAAGACATCAAATCCGAAGAGTTGCTTAAAAATAAAGATCCCAACATCATAAACTCACTCAACGGTAAAATTGCTGGTGTGAACATCACCAATTCAAGCGGAGCACCCGGAGCTTCCTCATCCATTGTATTAAGAGGCGGAACTTCGCTAGAACGGGATAATCAGCCATTATTTGTTATTGATGGAATGCCTATGGACAATTCGACAGGACAGGGAGACAATAGTGCATTTGATGGATCTGTAAATATCTCAACTACAAATAGTAATCGGGCAATGGACATCAATCCGGAAGATATTGAATCTATCTCTGTATTAAAAGGTCCGGCCGCAGCGGCACTGTATGGATTAAGAGCTGCGGCAGGCGCCATCATCATCACGACAAAAAAAGGACAAGAAGGTTCTACTACCGCTTCCGTCACTTCACGATTTATGACGAACTGGGTTAATCGTTTACCCGAGCAGCAAAAACTGTACAAACAGGGTTCGTATTATAGCGGTGAATTTTCAGACCAAACGGCCTTGTCTTGGGGCGATAAGTTTACAACCGGTGAAACAATCTATGATAATCTTGGCAATTTCTTCGAAACGGCTAGAGCGTATGATAACAGCTTTAATGTTTCCGGAGGCAGCGCTAAAGGAAATTTCTTTCTTTCCGCTTCTAATTTAGACCAATCAGGGGTTGTTCCAACTACCAACTTCAAGCGTTCTACCGTACGTTTTAATGGCGAACAAAAGTTAGGCATTTTCACTTTTGGTATTAACGCCTCTTACGCCGTAAGTAAGTCACAGAAAACGCTTACGGGGAGTGGTCTTTGGGGATCCAGTGGTGGTGGGTATATGGAAAGTGTGCTATCATGGCCATTAAATGCCAACATGAAAGACTGGATAAATCCGGATGGCTCTAATAAATTGCTTCTTCCTGACGTGAAGCTTGAAGATAACACGGACAACCCATATTGGATTATCAATAAGAATCCACAAAATGACCGTAACAACCGTCTTATTGCCACTGCCTATACACAGGTTAAAATCACTGACTGGTTCGACGCAACTTATCGATTGGGGATTGACAATTACACTACTAACTTTAGAAGCCTTATTGCTCCCGGATCTAGTGTAAAACTTGCTTGGCAAGACGGGATGCTGTCGGAAACAGATCGGGCTTATAATTACATCAACTCAAATTTAATGTTGAATTTTCATAGAACGTTTTTTGAGAATTGGGACGCGAGTTTGGTTTTAGGAACGACTACAGAAGACACCAAGCTTACCTCCAATTCAAGGAGAGCGGAACAATTCGAAATTCCAAGCTTCGTGGATATCAATAACGCTTCCAACGAAAACAAATATTATACTCAAAGTATCAATCGAAAGCGATTGGTTGGTGTTTATGGTGATTTCAGGCTGTCTTATAAGAATATGGTTTATTTGGGCTTCACAGGCAGGAACGATTGGTCATCAACTCTTCCTTTACAAAACAGATCATTCTTTTATCCTGCTATAAGTGGAAGCTTTGTTTTCACAGAGCTACTCCCACAAAATCGTTTTTTATCTTTTGGAAAAGTACGTGCTTCTTATGCACAAGTGGGCAAAGACGCTGCTGCTTATCAAACCGCAACGTATCTCTTCGGACCTGAATTAACAATAGGAGGTGGTTATAGAAATTATTGGTCTCGAGGAAACGATTTGTTAAAACCAGAAACAACCAAGTCGGTCGAATTTGGGACAGATTTACGATTTCTGGGCGATCGACTCGGCTTCGACTTCACGTATTATAAAAACAAAAGTGTTGATCAGATCTTAACGCCGCGTGTGAGTAATGCAACCGGGTATATCTTAAGTTCAGTGAATACCGGTATTTTAGAAAATAAGGGGATCGAAATCACGTTAAACGCTACACCAATAAAGCGAGAAAACTTCAAATGGGATGCTACCATTAACTTCTCACACAACAATGGTGTTGTAAAAGAACTACCCGGTTCGCTACCTATTTTATATGTAACTGATGTACAGGTAGGAAACGGCAAAGCGGCTTCTTTCGGAAATGGTGATTTCATGGGGATAAGTGGTTCTAAATGGCAAACAGACGCTAACGGCAACCTATTACTCGACTGGAACACAGGATATCCACTAACTAGTAATTCTACCACTACATATATCGGCAATCGTGAACCCGATTTTATTGGAGGTTTTAATAATAGTTTTACCTTCAGAAACTGGAGCTTCTCTTTCCTATTTGATTTCCGTAGAGGTGGGGACATTTACAATGCTACCGAGTACTTATTAACAGTAAACGGCATGAGCAAACTGACCGAAAATCGTGGTAATACGGTCACTTTTACCGGTCAATCGCTAAATCCGCAAACCGGGCAATATGAAGCCGTAACGCGCGAAGTTGTTGCAAACGAAAAATATTACCGCGACATTTATGCCAATAACGTACCCTTTTTCATAGAAAACGTGAACTGGCTTCGTCTCCGCTCTATTGCGCTGGCATATTCTTTACCTGCAACCCTTTTGAAAAAAGCATCATGGATAAAAGGTGCAACAATTACAGCTACAGGAACGAATCTCTTATTATTTACCAATTATTCAGGTATGGACCCGGAAACAAGCGCTGCAGGCGCAGGAGTGGTAGGCTCGGGCTCGGTAGGAATTGATTATGCCGGAGTTCCTGCCACCGCGGGATTTGCACTCGGTTTGAACGTAAGATTTTAAAATCAAAAAAAATGAAAAAGTCTGTATATATTCTGCTTTTGTCAATCGTTTTTACCTCCTGTAAGAAATGGTTGGATATAAATGAAAATCCAAGTAGCCCTAATTCCACCGTACCCGCTCCGGAACAACGGTTACCACCCATCATTGCACAATTCGCTGATGGTTACGAGAGCGCCGGTACACGGGTTGCATTTTTAGCACAGCAGCTGGCTGTTACCTACGCAAACAACAATAACTGGAATCTGACGAGATGGTACTCGAACGTCTCCAGTGCTAATTGGCCTTGGCAATCGTGGTACGTAAACACAGCGGTAAATATACAACCGCTCATTGAAGCATCAGAGAAAGTAGGCGCTTATCATTATATAGGTGCCGCCAAAATCATGAAAGCTTGGGGCTTTGGATACTTAGCCGATTTTTACGGCATGTTACCCTATGATGAATTCGACATACCAGGCAATTTAACCCCGAGGTTTGATGATGGTGCCTATGTGCAAGGGAAAGTAATCGCTCTGCTAGACGAAGCGATAGCAGATCTTCAAAAATCGCAGGAAATTACGGCTCCTGATTTAGCCGAAGGAGATATATTAAATGGCGGCAAAGTGGAGAATTGGATTCGCTTAGCTTATGGCTTGAAAGCTCGCTTTTTAAACCACCTCACAAAAAAAGCGGACTACAATCCGCAAGCAGTTCTAGATGCTTTAGCCTCCGCTCCCCAGTCGGATGAGCAGAGTTCTATTATGCAGTATGTAGACGAAGAGGGTGTTGCAGACAATAGCAAAGCAGCTTTACAATATGTAAATATTGGTTCTACCGGCCGCATAACAAAGCTTTACTATGACTATCTTTCAAATAACTATACAGGAGCACCTACAGGCAACAATAACATGGAGGATCCGCGAATGGATCTGCTCATCCCTCGAATGGAAAATCGAGAAGGCCAATTAGTACGTACTCAATTCGTCGACATGTCATCTGATCTGCCAAAAGCCGGTCCTTCGAGCTATAATTACTCCGCATCAAGTGACAGGTTTTCCAACAAAGATTCAGTATACGTTCAACTTCGGATGGATCCTGCTAAGCCGCAGGCGGGACAACGTATACTGTCAACCGGTTCATGGTATACCCAACGAGGAGGTAAAGGGCTTCTTTTGACTAATGCTGAAATGCGTTTCATTGAAGCCGAAGTACGACTTCGGCTAGGCCAATCGGCGGAAGCCCTTACGGCTTACAAAGCAGGTATTCGTTCCCATATGTCAATCATGGGAATTACGCCAACAGTTATTGAACAATTTTTAAGTAGTTCATCAGTTATCCAAAATGCCGGCGACCTTACCATGAGCCACATTATGATTCAAAAATATATTGCCTTGTCTTACTCTCCGGAGGTATGGTGTGATTTGAGACGAATGAATTATTGTACAGATGCATCAGGAAGTTATAACGAAACAGTTGGTATCTATAAAGGCTTCAAAAGACCTTCCCATGTGTTTATAGAAGCCTACCCTAGTCCTACTGACTGGCCGCGACGATTTGCCGTGCCAAGTTATGAGATCAACTTTAACATTGAGCAAGTAAGAAAAGCAAATCCAAATGCGGAAAGCCCCACTTATCTAAACGAACCGGTTTGGTGGGATCAACCATAGGTTGTTTCAAATAATGATAAAGGGCATGCAATAGCATGCCCTTTTTTGTTGATATGCTTCCTGTCTTCTATTATTGAAAAGCTTTTTGGAACCTCTCTATTCTGTCTATTCCAAAATAATGCACAAATCCGCAAATGTTAACACTTCAATAACCTAAAAGACACATAAACAAAATAAAAAAAGCTCATTATTGCATAAAACACATATATAAATGCACTTTTATGTAAAAACTATTAAAGAATACGCATAATGTTGCATATGTTATTTTTATTTTGTAATCTTGTAATGTTAACCAAAAGGGAGGACGAACTTATTACTCCTTAGCAGAACCAATTAAGCTGAATCGGAAGATTGAAATAATGTGTAAACCAAACCAGTATAGCTTGAAAAAACTCAAATAATCAACATAATTGACCATTAAAAGCAACCAAAATGAAACGAAAACTACTTTTATTTTTCGTAGGGCTATTCTTTGTGCCAGCCCTCCTCTTGGCACAGGAAAAAACCATCACGGGAAAGGTCACGTCGAAGGTCGACAAACTACCGCTTCCTGGTGTGTCTGTTCTTATTAAAGAGACTAACCAAGGGACTAAAACGGATGAAAATGGCCGCTATGCTATCAGTGTTTCAAAAGGGCAAACCCTAATATTCTCTTATATCGGGTTCACCCCTCAAGAGATCGCGGTTGGTGATGGCAGCTTAATTGATGTGGTCTTCCAATCGGGCGAAACCTCCTTGGATGAAGTCGTCGTAGTAGGATACGGAACCCAAAAACGTGCCAACTTGACGGGAGCTGTATCAACCATTGACGTTGAGAAAACAATTGGTCAACGTCCAGTTTCGGATGTCGGTCGGGCTCTTCAGGGCGCGGCACCAGGCTTAACTGTAACAACTGCGAGCGGTGATCTCGGAAGAAATCCGAAAATACGCTTGCGGGGACTTTCAGGATCGCTGAACGGAGAAGGCGCCCAACCATTGATTCTAGTGGACAATGTGGAGGTTCAAAACTTACAGATGGTCAATCCGGAAGATATTGAGAATATATCTGTATTGAAAGACGCTGCTTCCGCTTCTATTTATGGAGCTAGAGGTGCATGGGGTGTAATTTTAATAACCACGAAATCGGGAAAAAAGAACACACCGAACCGTATAACTTACAACAACAATTTCGGTTGGCAAACCCCTACGCAAACACCCGAGATCGCGGGAGCTGTGGAAGGAGCGGAAATGGTCTTACAGGCCATGCGTCGACAGGCAAACAACCCAAATATCAATCAATTTACCGTTCTTGGTATGTCCTACGATGAATTGGGCATACAGAAAATCAGGGATTGGGTCAGCGCGTACGGGGATGGAAAAGGTCTTGATGACGAAATGGTAATGGGAAGGGACTTCGAAGTTCGGGACAATAAACTATTCTTTTACCGTCCGTGGGATGTTAATGAGCGATATATGAAAACTTGGACACCTCAACAAAGACATAATATAGGCTTTACGGGAGGCGGAGAAAACACTAGTTATAACCTAAATTTAGGCTACCAAAACCAAGATGGGGTTTTGAAAGTTAAACCAGATAAATTTGACAGATACAATTTTTCAGTGGGGGTAAACTCAAAAATCAATGATTGGGTAGACGCAAGAGGAAAGGTATTATTCACCAGTACAAATATCGAAACCCCCTTCAGCTTTTCTTCCGCAACCTATGGCCCTTGGTATTATTTGTATAGATGGCCAGCTACGTATCCTTATGGAACTTATGAAGGTAAACCATTTAGAAGTGCTTTAACGGAAACAGAGCAGGGGCAAATGAATGAAGACAAAGAACAATTTGCGAGAATTTCAGCAGGCTTAACATTACACCCTTTTGAAGGCTTTACCATTGATTTCGACTACACATACTCCTCTACTAACCAACATCTAAAGTATATCGGTGGTGGTACATCAGCAATAGATTTCTGGTCCGGAACGCTTAACTATTTGGAAAACTACCAGTCGCCCGCTTACGATTATGTCCAGTACAACGCTAACTGGAACAATATGAATACTGGAAAGCTATTCGCAACCTACAACAAGCAAATAAATGATCACAATTTCAAATTTATAGTCGGTGGTGACGTGGAGTCATTCAAAGAGCAGGAACAACTGTCAAAACGAATGGGAATAGTGGATCCTAATTTACCTGAACTCGGATACGCAACGGGCGATCAATTTGCCAATGGAGTCAATCGTCATTGGTCAACCTTAGGTGTGTTTGGTCGAATTAACTATGCCTATAAAGACAAATATCTTTTGGAATTAAATGGAAGATACGACGGATCTTCCCGGTTTCCGCTAAATGATCAATACGGCTTTTTCCCCTCTTTATCGGCAGGATACGTACTTTCAGAAGAGGAATTTTTCAAGCCACTTGCGCCTTATTTCACGTTCTTAAAACTTCGTGGATCTTATGGGTCAATCGGCAACCAAGCTGTTGTAAGAAGCAGTGATCCCAGTTCATTTTACCCCTTCTTACCTTTAATGACCCCTGCTACTTCAGGATGGTGGATGGGAGATCAAAATATGTTAACAGTAGGCACCCCATCCCTTGTATCACAAACTCTCACATGGGAAACTGTTACTACGATGGATTTTGGTATCGATTCACGCTTTTTTGATAATAGTCTCGGATTCTCTTTCGATTGGTACAAGCGGACAACCAGTGACATGTTAAGCGCTGGTATCACGGTTCCAAGTACACTGGGAGCGGGCGCACCTCGACGGAACTATGGTGAACTCCAAACAACTGGCTGGGAGCTGGCTATTGACTGGAGTCATACGTTCAGCAATGGTTTACAATTAAATTTAAGCGGAAATTTATCCGATTTTCAGGAGAAAATTACCAAATTTGCCAACACCACAAATGGGATAAACTCGAACTATCAAGGAAAAACTATTGGCGAAATTTGGGGCTTAGAAACCGATCGTTATTTTAATGAAGGCGACTTTAACGGTCAAGACGAAAACGGAAAATGGGTATTAAAGGAAGGAATTCCTACACAAGGTCCCTTAAATAGTGTCGAAGATAATGCCACGTCTTGGTTCCAATTTGGGCCTGGCGATATAAAATATAAAGATTTAAATGGTGACGGCAAAATTGACTTTGGCTCATCCACGCTAGACGATCATGGTGATTTGAAAGTAATCGGTAATACCACTCCCAGGTACCAATATGGGTTTCGCATTGGTGCTAACTGGAAAGGTTTCGATTTTGATGCTTTCTTTCAGGGAGTTGGCAAACGTGATTTCTGGGCTTCGGGTCCATTATTCATACCAGGCTATCGCATAGAAGCCTTCTATGCTCACCAAACTGATTACTGGACCCCTGAAAACACGGACGCCTTCTATCCTCGGATTGTGAACACACAACAAAGCAATAATTCATTCAATTTCCGCACACAAACCAAATACCTGCTAGACCTTTCTTATCTTAGAATGAAGAATATAACCTTCGGGTATACTTTACCCAAAAGCTTAGTACAAAAAATCAAGCTGCAAAATGTAAGAATTTACTTTAGCGGCGAAAATTTATTTGAGTTTTCTAATGTAGGAATGCCTATCGATCCCGAAGTTGATTATACCGACGAGCAAACCGATCAAACTTCATTCGGCCGGGTATATCCCTATCGTCGGACAATTTCTTTTGGGCTACAAGTCACATTATAATCGAAAAGACATGAAAAAGCACTTATATTTTATTTTATTTCTCCTAACCCTGGGAAGTTGCAAAAAAGACTTTTTAGAAAAGCTTCCCCTTGACACAGCTACAGACGAAACTTTCTGGACAAGTGAAAGTAATGTAAGACTATTCACTTGGGGCTTTTATCCTTTATATTTTAAAGGATACGCAAGTGGTTTCGATTTAAGCTGGGGAGGATATTTCTCGGGTCAATCATTAAATGACGATTTTGCACCGACTAATCCGGCCACATTTACCTCAGTAGTGCCACCTAGTGGTGGTGGTTGGTCTTTTGTCAACGTGAGAAAAGCAAATATTCTGATTGATCGTATAAAACGAGTTCCAATGCCTGAGGAAGCAATAAATCATTGGACGGGTGTGGGTCGATTTTTCCGTGGACTGGAATACGCTAACTTGGTCAAAGCATTTGGCGATGTGCCCTGGTATGATCAGCCGTTGGATGAAAATGCAGCTGAACTCTATAAACCCAGAGATTCCAGAGTGTTAGTAATGGATAACGTTTTAGCCGATTTTAAGTTTGCGGCTGAACATGTGCGAACCGAAGATGGAAGTACGGGAGAAAAAGGCTTAATAGTAAATAAAGACGTAGTTTTGGCTTTTATGTCGAGGGTGTTTTTATTCGAAGGCACTTTTCTCAAATATCACAACATTGATCAGTCTAAAGCGGCCGAATATTTAGAAGCGTCAAAATGGGCTGCCTATGAGCTTATTAATAGCGGAAGATACTCCGTTAATACAAATTACCGTAATTTGTTTAGTTCGGTAAGTTTGGCAGGAAATCCCGAAATTATACTTTACCGTCAATATGATAAAGCTCAGATAACCCATAGTTTGATGAGTTATGTTAACAGAGAATCTCAAACGGGCGTTTCAAAGGATTTGATTGAAAGTTATCTGATGAATGACGGTCTACCTATAACACAGTCTTCTAAGTATAAAGGTGATCAGACCATTCAAAATGTCATGGCCGATCGGGATCCGAGAATCAACGAAACCTTTGCCACACAAATTCGACTAAACGGCGATCCCGCATTGAAATATGCAAACTATTCTACGTCTGGCTACATAGTTCACAAGTTTTTAAACGAGTCGCTAAAGGACGCAAACGAAGGCCTCTCTAGTTCAAATATTACAGATGCTCCTGTTATACGATATGGCGAGGTTTTGATGAATTATGTTGAAGCATCTGCTGAACTAGGTTCGCTGACTCAAAACGATTTAGACATTTCAATTAACGTACTTCGGGACAGACCAGGCATTAATCTTCCACACTTGCAGGTTATAGGAAATTCTCCTGCAGTAAATGGTATCGTGTATGATGATCCCAAACGAGATCCACAGGTCAGTGGCATATTATGGGAAATAAGGAGAGAGAGACGCATAGAGCTGGCAATGGAAGGCTTTAGGTTAAGCGATTTAAGGCGCTGGAAAAAACTCGAATATACAGATAATTTCAACAGACCGGACATCAATAGAGGTGCTTGGATCCGCAAAACGGATTATGCGAACCTCTCAAATGTGGTTATTGAGAATGGTGCTGAAGAAGGTTATATAATACCTGCGGCAAGACAAGCTTATCGAGCGTTCAACAATGACAAGGTTTATCTCGATCCCATTCCATTGGATCAAATTAAACTATACGCAGATCAAGGTGTAGAGCTTAAACAAAATCCCGGCTGGTAATCGTTAAGCCGATTCCATTTATATAGGCACCATTTCGGCAAAAGATAAAATATTTATATCTTTTGCCGAAATACCATAAACAGTCCTTAATTAAGAAAAACGTCTATGAAACGCATACAACTTCTCCCCTTTATATTCTCCTTCCTCGCTCTTTTACATGCATCTTGCACGCAAGGTTCGCAAGGCAAGCGGGATACTAGACAAAAAGAAAGTCGCCAAGCCATTACGAAGGATGAAATTCTTACCGGCGCTGATCAGCTTGGAGCTTATTTACCATTGCTAAAAGGAAAAAAAGTCGGACTAATGGGCAATCAAACCTCAGTGGTTGGGCCGGATAAAAAGCATCTGGTAGATGTGCTATTAGAAAACAAGATCGATCTTCGATTTGCATTTGCACCGGAACATGGTTTTAGGGGCAGTATTGAACGTGGTGAGAAGGTCTCCAATGAGGTAGACGAAAAAACAGGTTTGCCATTATACAGTTTATACGGAAAAAACAAAAAAGCTGACTCCATCGTTAACTCCATCGATATCATGTTATTCGATCTACAAGATGTGGGGGCTCGGTTCTATACCTATATTGCATCTATGCATCAGGTTATGCAATTGTGTGCAAACCATGGAAAGAAAATAATCATTTTGGATCGTCCAAATCCAAATGGAGATCAAGTAGACGGCCCGGTAAGAAAGGATGATAAATTTAAGTCTAATATCAGTTTTCACAAAATAGCAATGATTCATGGCTTGACGATCGGTGAATTGGCTCAAATGATCAATGGCGAAGGATGGTTGGACAAAGGAAAAAAATGCGATTTGACCGTTATATCCTTGAAAAACTGGGATCATAAAACACCTTACTCATTACCCATAATCCCCTCCCCCAGTCTACCGAACGATGTCTCGGTTCGTTTGTATATGTCTCTTTGCCTCTTTGAGGCTACAGACGTGAGTGTAGGAAGAGGCACAGATTGGCCCTTTCAGGTATTGGGTTACCCGGATCCTTCCTTCGGCAAATTCACTTTCACTCCGGGCTCCAAGCCTGGTATGAGTGCCCACGTTGAACAGCAGGATAAAACATGCTATGGACTTGATTTGCGCGATATAGACCCCAAAAGTTCAACTTTTACGCTTAAATACGTATTGGATTTTTACAAGCTATTTAAAAAAGCAGGTATTGCTGACCAATTTTTCGCTCGCCCCGAATTCTTCAATAAACTGGCAGGCAATGATAAACTCATACAACAAATTAAGGCCGGTATGACGGAAGATGAGATCAAGGAAAGCTGGAAACCGGAGCTTGAAATCTATAAAAAAATGAGAAAGAAATATCTGCTATATCCGGATTTCGAATAGCCCCTGTATTAATCGCTCATCATACCCGATGACGTCATCCGGGTGCAAAAACAACTATAAGTGATGAAAAAAATACTCATCCTTCTTTTACTCCTTTTTGTTGAAAAGACCTATGCACAGGATTTTCATTTTGCACATGTTACCGACACACATGTTGGGAGCGAAACCGGTGCGGAAGATTTAAGAAAAACTGTTGCAGATATCAATAAAAATAAAGACTTAAAATTTGTAATTGTTTCGGGTGATATTACCGAATTCGGAGCGGATCATGAACTTAAGCTTGCCAAACAGATACTGGACAGCATAGATATTCCTTATTACGTTGTTCCCGGCAATCACGATGCGAACTGGTCAGAAAGTGGCGGCAATAGCTTCAGGCAGGTTTTCGGTTCAGAAACCTTTTATTTCACCCATGGAGGTTATCGATTTGCCGGCACCAATTCGGGACCAAATATGCGCATGGGACCCGGGCAGATACCTAGAGAAAACCTAGTCTGGCTAGATTCCGTATTAAAACTGAATGACGATTTACCACTGATCTACGTCAATCATTATCCACAGGATTCTTCCCTCAATAACTGGTACGAGGCGATAGACCGTATCAAAAAACATAATGTACAACTTTTTCTTTGTGGGCACGGCCACGTCAATAAAGCTTATGATTTCGAAGGTATTCCAGGTGTAATGGGACGTTCGAACCTACGGGCAAAAAGAAGCACCGGTGGTTATAATATAGTACGCATATCATCCGGCAAAGCTATTTACCAAGAACGAAATCCAGACAGTCTTACTCAATCACCCTGGTTAACTATCCTCTTGAAAAACCACCACTTTGAAAGGGACATTGATGTATATCCTCGACCTTCCTATGCTGTGAATGAGAAATTTAAACAGATACAGGAAGTATGGGGTTTCCAAGACCGGAGCGATATAGGCTCAGGGCTTGCCTTGGCTAAAAAAAAGCTGATTACCGGGAATACATCTGGCGAAATATATGCCTTAGACGTAAACAGTGGAAAGAAGCTCTGGTCTTTTCAAACGCAGGGAAAAATATACGCCACACCGACCATTTGGAAAGACATGGTAATTGCTGCCTCATCCGACAGTTATATTTACGGTATCGACTTACGAAACGGGGTGCAAAAATGGAAAATCAAAACAGGTAAAGCCGTGCTAGGATCTCCCGTGGTCCACAAAGGCATTGCTTATATCGGTGGGTCGGACGGCACTTTCAGAGCCATCAATATCCGCTCGGGTAAAATAAAGTGGTCATTTGAAGGATTAAAAGGCTATATATCTGCTAAACCGCTGATTTATCAAAACAAAATTTATTTCGGCACTTGGGGAAATGAGTTTTATGCATTGGATCTAAAAACGGGAAAAACGTGCTGGCATTGGAGCAATGGAGCCTCAAACAGAATGCTGTCGCCAGCTGCCTGCTATCCTGTAGGCGCCAATAACCGCATCTTTATTGTCGCTCCCGATCGTTATATGACAGCGCTCGACGCAACTAAGGGAACAGTAATCTGGAGAAAAAAAATGGATAATTACCGTGTCCGTGAAAGCATTGGACTTTCGGCAGATCGTTCAATGGTATATGCCAAGACAATGGACGGGCAGCTCATCGGTGTATCGACAAAGGCTCATGATTTGCGAATCGTTTGGCAATCGTCCCTTCAATTACCTTACGAGTTGGCCCCTACAGCTATTGAGGAGTCGAATAATATCGTCTGGGTTCCAAGCAACTCCGGATTGTTAACGGCCATTAAACGCCAAGATGGAAAACTTATTTGGCAGCATAAAATTTCCAATTGTTTGATAAATCCTTTGTTGCCGTTAGACAAAAAACATATCGTAGTCAGTACAATGGACGGAAAAATTGTAAAATTAAGCGTTAGAAGATGAAAAAGCTTATCTTTTATTGCGCCATCTTTGGCTTTTGCTTTGCTTGCGCATCAAAAAAAATACGGCAAAATCAGCATACCGTGATTCGCATCAATCAATTGGGATATAGTCCAGAAAGTATAAAAGTAGCCGTTTGGGGCTCTTTAAATCAAGAAAGTATTGATTCTTTTAGTTTGATAGACGCCCGCAGTAAACGAAGCGTATTCACATCCGATGTAGGCAGAGACTATGGCGCATACGGTCCATTTAAGCAGAGCTATCGGCTAAACTTCTCTAACTTTGCGGATACGGGAAGCTTTTACATTGTAGCAGGTTCAGGAAAGTCACCGGTCTTTCGGGTAGCGCCCGATGTATATAAAGGAACGGCTGATTTTGTGCTTCGCTATATGCGTCAGCAGCGGACGCTATTCAATCCATTTCTAAAAGACAGTTGCCACACACATGACGGCTTTACCTTATATGCCGCCAAAGCGGGTCTACCTGATAGCACGAAGATTGATGTTGGAGGGGGCTGGCACGACGCGTCAGACTACCTACAATACTCCACTACGTCAGCTAATGCGATCTATCACTTGTTAGCTGCATATCGGGATTTTCCGGGTGTTTTTATCGATGAAAAACGAGCGAACGGGCTCAGCGGTCCCAATGGCATTGCGGATGTATTGGATGAAGCAAAATGGGGATTAGATTGGTTGCTCAAAATGCATCCCGAACCACATCTCATGTTCAACCAAATTGCAGATGATCGCGACCATGCCGGTATGCGGATGCCGGCTGAAGATCCTTTTTACGGCCGTGGCTATGAGCGACCCGTTTATTTCATTGATGGACAAGCCCAACAAAGAGGAAAATTTCTAAACAATACAACCGGCACCAGCTCGACGGCTGCTAAATTTACGAGTGCTTTCAATCTCGGCAGTTTATTATTTACACATGTAGATGAAAGCTACGCTTATAAATTAAGAAATAAAGCCGAAAGCGCATATGATTTCGCAAAAATAAAGCCGGGAGTAACACAGACCGTTTCTGTAAAATCACCCTATATTTATGCCGAAGACAATTGGGTAGATGATATGGAATTAGCTGCGGCAAGTAATTTACAAGTAACAGGTGATATTAAATTTAAGAACGAAGCGCTACAATACGCGAGGCAAGAGAAAATAACGCCATGGCTTGAAACCGACACAGCCTCACATTACCAATGGTATCCATTTATCAATCTAGGCCATTATGAACTGGCAAAACAATTGAATGGAAAAGATCGGGAAGAGCTAATTTCCTACTATCGGCAAGGTATCGAGAAAGTTTGGACGAGAGCAAAACAAAACGCTTTTTTTCGAGGAGTCCCTTTTATATGGTGCAGTAATAACTTAACGGTTTCTTTTGCTATCCAATGTTTATGGTATCGAAACTTGACAGATGACGAATCTTATACAGAACTTGAACAGTCAAATATCGACTGGCTATTCGGATGCAATCCCTGGGGAACAAGTATGGTATATGGTTTACCCCGCAATGGCGATAGTCCAACAGATCCACACTCGGCATTTACTCACTTAAAAAATTTCCCTATCGATGGCGGACTGGTAGATGGCCCGGTATATAGCAACATATTCAATAACCTAATCGGTATTGAATTGGTAGACCCGGATGAATACGAAGCGTTCCAATCCGACTTAGCAGTCTACCACGACGATTATGGTGATTATAGTACAAATGAGCCCACCATGGACGGAAGTGCGTCACTCATTTATTTATTGGCAGCCAAAGAACATGAGTTACAGGGAGGAACTCCGGGAAAAAAGTAGTTTTGGATCGCTATGGCGCTATAGTCAGAGGTGATTGTAGTCGCAAAGAGATAGCTTTAATATTCTCGGCCGACGAATTCTCAGAAGGGGCAACAACTATCCTTCGCCAATTGCAACAGCAGAACATTAAAGCTTCTTTTTTTTTAACGGGCAGATTTTTGGACAATCCAATAAACGAGCCATTGATTTTGAAAATGCTGGAAGATCAACATTATATCGGTGCCCATTCAGACCAACATTTGCTTTATTGCGACTGGACAAACAGAGACAGCTTATTAATTGATCGGCGCACTTTCGATCAAGATCTTTCTAAGGTTTATTACAAATTAAAAAGATTTGGCATTGATAAAACCAAAGCCCCCCTATTCTTACCCCCATACGAATGGTACAATAAAGAAATAAGTGAATGGACTAGTAATCATGGATTACAATTAATTAACTTTACGCCCGGAACGCTGACAACAGCTGACTATACAACGCCCGATATGGGTAAAAGATATCGCTCGTCAGAAGTCATATATGAGTCCGTTCTTTCTTTTATGAAACAAGACATACATGAACTGAAGGGATTTATTATGTTAATTCATTTAGGCGTAGGACCACATAGGAAGGACAAATTTTACAATAGATTACCTAGCTTAATAAACACATTATTAGATAACGGATATCGTTTCGAAAGAATAGATGAACTGTTGAAATAGCCGTATGCATGTTTTTTAGTTTTATACACATAAAAACGCATAAAAATGCATATATTAGCTGTGTGGATTTTTGACTGTAATAGTTAATAATAACGATGGAGAATACAACTGAAAAAGAATCTTACTACAACGACCTGGAAAAGATGTCGGTTAACGAGTTATTAACCAATATTAATCAAGAGGATCAAACCGTACCGGAAGCGGTAAGAAAATCGATCCCTCAGATCGAAGCACTCGTAAAAATTACGGTTGAAAGAATGGAATAAGGTGGCCGTCTTTTTTACATCGGTGCAGGCACCAGTGGACGTTTAGGTATATTAGACGCATCTGAATGCCCGCCTACTTTCGGTGTTCCTTTTGATTGGATTGTAGGATTAATAGCCGGCGGTGATACCGCTATCAGAAAGGCGGTAGAATTTGCAGAAGATGACAAACGACAAGCATGGAAAGACTTGAGCGAACATGGCATTAATAATAAAGATGTAGTGCTTGGCATCGCAGCATCCGGTTCGACACCTTACGTAATTGGAGGGTTAGAGGCTGCAAATGAAGCTGGAGTTACGACCGGTTGCCTAGTCTGCAACGCAAATACACCAATGGCAGAAATTGCCAAATTTCCGATTGAAGTAATAACAGGCCCTGAATTTGTTACGGGCTCAACGCGCATGAAAGCCGGAACGGCACAGAAGCTCGTGCTAAACATGTTAAGTACTTCGGTGATGATTAAGCTGGGCAGAGTAAAGGGAAACAAAATGGTGGATATGCAGCTAACCAACACCAAACTATTCAATAGAGGCACTCGTATTATAATGGAAGAAACAGGCGTTAACCAGGAAAAAGCGAATGAATTACTGGAAAAATACGGTAGTGTAAGGAAAGCTATAGAATACATGCTGCACCTATAAAACCAGTCCTAGCGATTTAAAATCACATAATGTAAATGCAAAAACGTCTTTCGAATTATGTCGCCTATTACCTTACTTAGTTTTCTTCTGATTTATTTTGGGGTTTTAATCTTAATTGCTTATTTAACTTCCAGAAAGTCATCGGACAATGCCACCTTTTTTATCGCCAACAAGAGCTCTAAATGGTATGTAGTAGCTTTCGGAATGATAGGTACAGCTTTGTCAGGTGTTACATTCATATCGGTCCCGGGAGCTGTTGGAAACGGTAGTTTCGGTTATTTCCAATTTGTATTGGGCAATGCGGTCGGCTTTATCATGATAGCGTTCGTGCTTTTGCCTCTTTATTATAAAATGCACCTCGTTTCGATTTATTCATACTTGGAACACCGACTTGGATTTTATAGCTATAAAACGGGCGCCATGATTTTTTTGATTTCGAGAACGATCAGTTCGGCTTTTAGGCTTTATCTCGTAGCAATCGTATTACAACGCTTTATTTTTGACGCTTGGCATGTTCCTTTCGCCCTTACCATAATCATATGCCTACTGCTCATCTGGCTGTACACCCATAAGGGGGGGCTAAAAACCATTATCATCACAGATTTATTGCAAACCTTCTTTTTACTGCTTTCCGTAGTTTTATCGATTTATTTTATTGCCGACAGTTTAAATCTGAATTTTTTCGAAACGATCGAAACAGTAAAGAATAGCAGTTATTCAAAGATTTTCTTTTGGGAAGACTTTATGGAAAGTAAAGCGAATTTTTGGAAGCAATTTTTGGGCGGTGTTTTTGTTACCATCGCTATGACCGGTCTAGATCAGGATTTAATGCAGAAGAACTTAAGTATGAAAACCATAGGCGAAGCGCAAAAGAATATGCTCACCTTCACAACAATTTTCATATTTATTAACCTGTTTTTTTTGTCTGTCGGTGCGTTACTATACATCTATGCAGCCAAAAACAACATTGATATCGCCCAATTGAGAACACCGGACCATCTATATCCGGAAATAGCCCTTAATCACCTCGCTATTGTACCTGGTATTATCTTTATGCTCGGACTAACAGCAGCTACCTTTGCTACAACCGACTCGGCCCTTACAGCGCTTACTACGTCCTTTTGTGTCGATTTTTTAAACTTTAATAAAAAAGAAGATCCCAACGACCATAAACTGGTTAAAACAAGGAACATCGTTCACTTTGTGTTTTCTTTTCTCATGCTCGTGGTGATTCTCTTCTTTCGACTAATCAACAATGACTCCGTTGTAAACGCAATTTTCATTGCAGCAGGATATACCTATGGTCCTTTGTTAGGACTTTTTGCTTTTGGCATGCTATCTAAACGATCGGTACAAGATAAATTAGTTCCCTATATCTGCCTCATCTCCCCTGTATTTTCCTACCTCATTGAGTCTTGGCTAAAAAAATCACTTGGTTATACCGTTGGATTTGAGCTGATTTTACTAAATGGATGCCTAACCGCACTGATGCTGTTAATTACCAGCAAAAAAAGAAAGGCATAAGGCAGAGGGTGTGAGACTAATACGCTATACCTTCACATAAATTCCTTTCTTGTCCATCACGTAACAAACAGCCCATAGTAAGGAAAGAAAACAAATAGCATACACAAAAGATCCAATCTCCGGAGGCCCGGGAAATTTCGCGCAGATTTCTGTATAAAACCACCGTAATGGCGAGGTATAAATGGGATTACCTGTTTCGTCAAACCCATTTTCAATTCGCATTAACGACAGTGTTTTAGGTATTAGCGCACTCATTACAAAAATGAACAATGGATTTTTGCCAAACACATCAAAGAATTTCGTAACGAAATTTTTATGCCCTTTAATTTCTACAAACCAGATTAATACGCCCAAAGCTGTAATCGCCAATCCGCTACTATAAAGAACATAGGAACTCGTCCATATTTTTTTATTAATAGGGAAAGCCAATCCCCATGTCATTCCTCCAAGTGTTAACAAGGCAGCCGTAACCATCAAGGTGCTGACTGTACGATAGATAGGCATTGGTCCTTCAATGGCTTTCGTGCCGGTTTGTATATATTGTCCCACTAAAAATCCGATAACAACCTGGATAACCGCTGTAAACGTGCTGGCAATACCTTCGGGCTCAAATGGAACGCCCTCCCCTTTGTACATATGGGCAATCTGCAATATAGACACATCGATTTTTGTACCAAACCAGCCCTGCAAACTATAAGGGTCGGAATCGCCCAAAAGTATACATATCAACCAATAAGAAAGCAGTATAAAAATACTTATGAGAACGACTGTTTTAGTTTTAAAGAAATACACTAAGATAGATGCGAAGCAATAGCAAAGTGCTATTCGCTGCAATACACCTAGTATTCGTATACCACTATCGGATTTAATCGGGTTTATCCAATATTTAAACAAAAGAGTGTCGTTACTCCACTGTACAAAAGGATACCAATTAAGTAAAAGACCTATTAGAAAAATAAGAATGGTTCGCTTTAATACCTTTTTCCAAAACACCTTGCCTGCCTGCGTTCGTAACCTTGGGATCACAAAAGACATCGCATTACCTACTGCGAATAAAAAAAAAGGAAATACCAGGTCTGTTGGTGTACAACCATGCCAAGGTGCGTGTTTTAAGGGCGAAAAAGCGTAGCTCCAACTTCCGGGGTTATTAACAAGAATCATGAGGGCGACCGTTGCTCCTCTAAAAACATCCAGCGAATAGTAGCGTTGGTTCATTTAATTTGAGTTTGTTCAGGCTATACAATATGGCGACAATTACATGCGAAATAAAAATACAGATAAGTAATCGAATATGCAATATTATTATAAAAACAAGCATAAAAACGCAGACAAAAACAACACTACTTGCTATTTACGATCGAGCAGATGCATATAATAATTTTTCGCCTTCGACGGCATGAGCGCTATGATTTATGTAACGACTTAGTTAATTAAAAGCTATTTTGTCACAGCTGATTCATAATATCTAAGCAGCGCTCTTAACCTTCGTGACAAAGACTGCCAGACGTTTGATTTGGCTCGTTTTTTGCTATAGAAATACTGCAAAAAAAACTGGATAAAACCCTAAAAATCAGACAACTTTTTTGCTTTTCATTCGTTAATAAGAAAAATAATTTTTGTACTTTTGCACACTTTATTAAAGAAAGGGGCATATAAATAATTAATGAGACAGCTCAAAATAACCCAGTCGATTACTAACCGTGAATCGCAATCGTTAGATAAGTATTTGCATGAAATTGGTAAAGTTGACCTAATTACAGCAGAAGAAGAAGTAATACTTGCCCAAAAAATCAGGGAGGGCGATCAAGCTGCTTTAGAGCGTTTAACTAAGACCAATTTACGTTTCGTGGTTTCGGTAGCTAAACAATACCAAAATCAGGGACTAACACTTGGAGATCTTATCAACGAAGGAAACTTAGGATTGATTAAGGCAGCTAAACGCTTTGATGAAACCAAAGGTTTTAAATTTATTTCTTACGCTGTTTGGTGGATCCGTCAGTCTATCTTACAAGCAATTGCAGAGCAATCACGTATCGTTCGTTTACCGTTAAATCAGGTAGGTTCATTAAGTAAAATCAGCAAGGCCTTTTCGCGCCTCGAACAAGAATATGAACGCGAGCCTTCACCTGAAGAGTTAGCGGATATTTTAGAAACTACGGTGGACAAAATTTCTGATACCTTAAGCAATTCCGGTCGCCATGTTTCCATGGACGCACCTTTTGTTCAGGGAGAAGAAAACACTTTATTGGATGTATTGGAGAATCATGATCCAAATACAGACAGCAATTTGATAGACGAATCACTTTCTGAGGAAATCAAACGCTCATTAGCAACCTTAACGGAACGTGAGCGCGAAATCATCGTGTTATTCTTTGGCTTAGGATCCAATCATCCACTTTCTCTTGAGGAAATTGGTGAGACCTTTAACCTTACAAGAGAACGCGTAAGACAAATCAAAGATAAAGCCTTACAACGTTTACGCCATACCTCACGGAGTAAAATATTGAAGTCTTATCTAGGATAAATACTTCAATTTAATTCGTAAAAAATATGAAAAGCAGCCGTTTTGGCTGCTTTTTTTGTTTACAATTGAAAGATGGTCAAATATCATACCTCCGGTCTTACGGAAAATTAATTCCGCCTACCCGACAGTATTTATCAAATTGACAAAAACAATCGGTTTAAATCACAATAATTTATAGATTTGTCAAAAATAAACCTTATTAAATTTCAAAATGACAAATCAAAACCAAACGGAATTTCAAAATTGGATTGAAAAAGAAAAAGCAGCTTTACAGCTAATCACTACTGTAGGACAACTTTCGTTTGAACGTTCTATTGAACTCATGCTTTTTAGAAGGCCATTATTCGACATTGGAAGCAGTGAAGCGCTTGCGATTCATCAATACGCGCGCGACATAACAGAAAAAGACATTTCCGTTTATGAGACATTAGAGCTCGCAAAGGCCATTAAAACGAGCAATTTGGCTCCTAGTCGAATCGATTTGGGTATATTGACGCTTAAGTGGATCGAACAACATCAGCGATACACTTCCATACACGATTTCATTACCAAGGAACTGGCAAAGCACATAGGTTCAAATAAAGCAAAACTAACACCAAAAGACGTGATTTTATTTGGCTTCGGACGGATAGGTCGGGTGTTAGCCAGAGAGATCATATCACAAACCGGGAAGGGCGAACAACTACGTCTTCGCGCAATCGTTGTACGCGGCCTTCAAGATGGCGATTTGCAGAAAAGGGCTGATTTGTTTAAATACGACTCCATTTATAAAGATTTTAAAGGAACTGTCAGTATTAATCGCGAAAAAAAAGCCCTAATCATCAACGGCCAATTTATTCAACTGATTACCGGCACCGAATCGGAAACCATTGATTACACGCAATATGGAATCGATAATGCATTATTAATCGATAATACAGGCGCTTTTCGGGACCGGGAAGGGCTTGGAAAACATCTTCGTGCCAAAGGGGTTTCCAAAGTGCTCTTGACAGCGCCGGGGAAAGACGACATACCGAATATCGTTGCCGGCATCAATGAGCACCAAATTGACTTTAAAAAAGAAAGCGTTTTTTCATGCGCTTCCTGCACCACAAATGCTGTTGCGCCGGTCCTGCTCATGATAAACAAGCATTTCATGATCAAAAAGGCACATATTGAAACGATTCATGCCTACACAAACGATCAAAACCTCTTGGACAATTTCCATAAGAAAGAACGACGCGGACGAGCTGCAGCTAGCAACCTGGTAATTACAGAAACAGGATCTGCGAAAGCGATTTCCAAAGTAATTCCAACGCTGAACGGAAAGCTGACCGGCAATGCGGTTCGCGTACCTGTACCAAGCGGCTCTTTGGCCATCTTACATTTACAGTTATCAAAAAGTGTGGTAAAAGAAACGATTGAAAGCATCTTAAAAACGGAAGCTTTATTTGGTCCTTTATCGGAGCAAGTTGATTATTCCATATCGAGAGAGCAGGTAAGTAGTGATGTCATAGGAAATAACCACACTTGTGTTATTGATGGTCCGGCTACTATCGTTTCGGACGATGGCAAAACGTTGGTCATCTATGTTTGGTACGACAACGAATATGGATATTGCAGACAAGTTATCCGATTAGCAAAAAAAATTGCAGAGGTAGTTCGTTTAACTTATTATTAATTCCAACATAAAAAAGGCGCCATTTTACCGGCGCCCTTCCTAGTATTTAAATAAGACTGTCAAGCTAATCAATTAAACTCACGCTTCTTTTAACAAAATTTGTCAATTCAGGCCCTGTCAACAAACCATTAGATAATAGTGCTAAATCAAAAGCTTGTTTTGCCAAATTCTCCTTCTCTTCGTCGTTTGAAGACGTTAAAATGCGCTTGATTAGCGGATGATTACCGTTAACCGAAACCTTATAGTTGTCAGGTAAATTGCCATAGAAGCTCATACCGCCGCCATTCTGTGCCATATCCTTCATTCTTCGCATAAATTCATCCATCGTAACCGTTACAGGCATCTCATCGACGCTTAGGGCAGTAACCTCAACCTGCATGTTATCTTTCTTAATTGCTTTTTCAAAAAGACTTTTGACCGTTGTGCTTTCTTCTTCACTTAAGGCGAGTTCTTTTGTTTCATCCTTCTGGATTAGTTTATCCAATACATCTGAGTCGACGCGTTTTAACTGTGTTTTTTCTGTTTTTTGCTCCAAATAACTTACAAAGTGTCCATCGATCGGAGAATCCAATAATAATACGTCATAGCCTTTCGTTTTAGCTCCTGAAATAAAACTATCTTGTTTAGCGGCATCATTTGCATACAAGTAAATTACCTGATCATTTTTATCCTTTTGAATATCCTTTACCTTTTCGGCATATTCCTTTAAGGTATAGAATTCCTTGTCTACATTTTGAACCAATGCAAAATCATTAGCCTTCTCCGCAAATTTATCTTCGCTAACCATACCATATTTTACGAAAAGGCCAATATCTTTCCATTTTTCCTCAAAGCCCTTGCGATCAGTCTTAAATAATTCGCTCAGTTTATCAGCAACCTTCTTGGTGATGTAATTACTGATACGCTTTACATTACTATCAGCCTGTAAGAAACTTCGCGAAACATTCAGTGGGATATCAGGCGAATCAATAACACCGTGCAAAAGCATTAAAAATTCAGGAACGATATCTTTCACCTCATCCGTGATAAAGACTTGACGCGAAAATAATTTGATTTTATTTCGCTGTAAGTCGAAATCGTTCTTAATCTTTGGAAAATACAAGATTCCGGTAAGATTAAAAGGATAGTCTACATTAAGATGAATCCAAAATAAAGGCTCTTCGGAGAATGGATATAGTTCGCGATAGAAATTTAGGTAATCTTCATCCTTTAACTCAGAAGGGGCTTTAGTCCACGCTGGATTTGTGTTATTGATAATATTATCAACTTCAACAGATTTATATTTCGGTTTGCCCTCTTCGTCCTCACCGTCCGGTTCCGACGTTGTTTTTGTTCCGAACTTGATGGCAACCGGTAAAAATCTACAATACTTATTTAAAATGCCGTCTAGCTTCGCCTTGTTTAAAAACTCTTCAGATTCCTTATTAATATATAAGATTACGTCAGTGCCGCGGGTCGTTCTTTCGCCCTCGCTAATTTCATAAGAAGTACTACCATCACAGACCCATTTAGCAGCCTGTGCGCCATCCTGATATGAAAGGGTCTGAATTTCTACTTTATCAGCCACCATAAAGGCTGAATAAAAGCCAAGACCAAAGCGACCTATAATTTCATTAGCATCCTTAGCCTCCTTGAACTTTTCCATGAATTCGGTAGCACCGGAGAAGGCGATCTGATTAATATATTTCTTCACCTCTTCGGCTGTCATACCGATCCCCTTATCAGAAATCGTAATCGTTTTCGCCGTTTCGTCAAATGAAATTTCGATCGTCGTATCGCCTACTTCGCCGGCATATTGGCCCAAAGAAGCCAATCTTTTCAATTTTTGTGTAGCGTCAACAGCATTTGACACCAGCTCCCGCAAAAATATTTCATTATCGGAGTATAAAAACTTCTTAATCACCGGAAATATATTCTCGGTATGAATTGAGATGTTTCCTTTTTCTTGCATAATATATCTGAATTAATAATTTCTGAATGGTGAACGAAAAGTCATCAACAAGCAATGTTCCAAAAAGCATACACGGTCAGTATGACAGTCTATACTGACAAAAAAGCCAGATTCGTACGCTGAATCTGGCTTTTCAATTATTTGAAAATGTAATACTTGCTGCTACTGCGGAATATTCACAACGGTAGGCTGATCAATCCGATTTAAATGTTTATTAAAATTCTCAGCTAATGTGCTTATGGTTTGATAAGCATATTCACGTTGTTTGTTCCAGCTTCCCTGATTAATGTCTGTCATATCTTTCTCCAACGGAATTGGCTTCACTTTGGCAGGAACCACTTTGCCATAACGATCTTTGATATAGGGTTGGTAAGATAAATCAGTAAACCAATACCGATAGCCATCCCCTGTTTTCTCAAAAACCAGCTTATAATTTACCGCTCCTGCCACATAGTTTCCAATTGTAGCATGTCTCTTTAAAGCCGTTTTGCCTTCCACCGTTACACGTTCCTGACCTTCTGCGTTCAACTTTACAGCTTTCTTGTCAAAAAATTCACTAACATACGATTGAAAATCCTGCTTATCGTCAAGTTTTATTGCTTTCTCTTGATGATAAACGACGTACTTTCCATTTTGATCGGTTATGAATCCCCCGGTATTTTCTTGTCCTTTCACATCGGCAAAAAGCCCTGCAAATAAGAGCATAACAAAATTTACCATCTCAATTTAATTTAGCGTTATCAAATGTTTCTGTATCTTACATAGGGCAGCTCCCACCCTGCCACTACTTATCAAATATAGCAATTTTTACACCAAAAACCTATTTAAAACATTAAAATCCAATTAGAATCAAAATTATGTTCTGTTTGTTGAATTTTTCACTTCAAGTAATTTATAAGAAAACACCTCATTTGTTTTGAATTTCCGTTCAAAACAAATGCGTATTTTATAATGATTACTCACGAAACGAGCCGCAAGCGCACAAATCGAAGAAAACTTAAAATAAAGCGAAATTTCTCTTGATAACATAAGCTGTTTTTTTCCAAAAAAATATCGATATTTATACGCAATCCTAAATAAAAAACAAATCAAGCAATCTTGACTTAAAAAAACACAAACGACACTCACTAAACTCTGTATTTTCACTGTAAAAATGCTCCAACTAGCTTACAAACCCTATTTTTTAAAAATGGAATATCCTTTCCGAATTGCGGATAACATCCGGACAGGAACTCCGATTATGCTTGTCAAAATTTCCTATAATGGCATAGATGGTTTCGGAGAAGCATCCATGCCTCCCCGTTACGGTGAAAATTTAGACACCGCCACTTCTTTCATAGAACGGCTGGAATTGACGCAATTTCGCTCTCCCTTACCAATCGACCCGATTTTATCCTATATAGACAATAGGCAAACAGGCAATCCTGCCGTTAAGGCAGCATTGGATATGGCGTTGCATGACTTGTGGGGAAAAATAACAGGTAAGTCCATTCATGAATTATACGGGTTATCCAACAGTAAGCTCCATACGGCAAAGACAATTAGTATTGAAACCCCTGAAATTATGGCGAGGCGAGTTACCGAGGCGGAAGATTTTCATTATTTAAAAATCAAACTAGGCACAACTGACGACCAAGCAATTATCCGAGCCATACGAAATGTAACCGATAAACCTTTATATATTGACGCAAATCAGGGATGGGCAAATAAAGAAGAAGCGGCCAAATTAATTGACTGGTTGAGTACGCAGGGCGTCATCTTTGTGGAGCAACCCATGCCTAAAAATAACTTTGACGCAATGGAATGGCTAAAAGGACGAAGCGCCCTACCAATTATTGGAGACGAGGGGATTCAGCGCTTAAAGGACATAGACAATGCTGAGTTATTTTACCATGGTGTAAATGTAAAACTCATGAAATCGGCCGGAATCCGGGAGGCGTATACTATGTTAACAACCGCTAGGAAAAAGGGGCTTCGTACGATGATTGGCTGCATGTCTGAAACATCATGTGCAACCGCTGCCGGCGCACAATTAGGAAGTTTGGCTGAATTTATTGATCTTGACGGAAATTTAGGTGTCACGAACGATCCATTTGTTGCTTTTCCATGCATTAATGGAGAAATCCAGGTTGATAATAGTCCAGGTTTAGGATTAAAAAGTCCGGCATGGGACACCATAGAACCATATATTGAAAACTAGTAAAGCTTATTCCCATTGATGGAAACAACACAGAGTACAAGCCCCTTAATAACAAACGATGCCGTCGTATTTGGTCTATTAATGACTGTATTGGCTTTGGTTTTTTACACTTCAAAACTACAAGCACCTTTTTGGAAACGCTTTTATAGTATTATACCCACAGTGCTACTATGCTATTTTGTTCCTGCTTTATTCAATACATTTAATTTAATTTCAGGAGAAAAGTCTGCTTTATATAGTGTTGCATCTCGTTATTTACTGCCAGCCAGTTTAGTTTTATTTACCATTGGCATCGACATAAAAGGTCTCAAACGCTTAGGCTCCAAAGCGGTTATTATGTTTTTTGCCGGCACTTTGGGCGTTATGCTAGGCGGCCCATTAGCCTTCATGGTAGTGGGATTTATTTTTCCGGACATATTACATTTCGGAGAAGAAGAAACCTGGCGCGGTTTAGCTACTATTGCCGGCAGCTGGATAGGTGGCGGTGCCAATCAAGCAGCTATGCTTGAAGTTTTCGGGGCCAGCAAGACTCTTTTTGCACAAATGATCGCTGTAGATGTACTGGTGGCCAATATTTGGATGGGGCTATTGTTATATGGTGCTCAAAAGAAAGAAAAGATCGATCGCTGGCTACGGGCCGATAACTCAGCCATCACCGATTTAGAAGAAAAAATGGAAGAGTTACACGCTAGCCAACCAAACTCATCTTCGGGGATATCAAGTTGGATCATCGTATTAGGAGTAGCCTTCGGTGCCACCGGCCTTTCCCATTTATTTGCCGATTATATTGCTCCATGGTTTGAAGTCCATTATCCACAAACTGCTCAATATTCGCTAACCAGCAGCTTTTTTTGGCTCGTAATTATCGCTACTACCTTCGGTATGGGTTTATCTTTTACAAAAGCACGTAAATTAGAACAGGATGGTGCTTCCAACATCGCTTCGCTATTTCTATATATTCTAGTTGCTACTATCGGAATGAGCATGGACTTAAAAGCACTGCTTGATAACCCAAAGTTTTTTCTAGTTGGAGTTATCTGGATTTTGAGTCACATCACCATTATGTTGCTGGTTGCTCGTCTTATCCGTGCTCCTTTCTTTTTTGTAGCCGTAGGAAGCCAGGCCAATATTGGTGGTGCCGCATCCGCCCCCATTGTCGCTGCGGCTTTTAGTCGCTATTTGACTCCGGTAGGTGTTTTATTAGCGGTTTTAGGCTATGCGGTCGGAACTTATGGAGCCTATATATGCGGAATTATACTCCAGGCGATCTCAAATTCAATATCCTAACCAAACGTGGCATGCGTTCTGAAATACACCAATGTTAGTTCTGTTCGACTTTATAATCTTTTAAGATTAAAATAGCGGCATTTGTTTCATGATGAAAGATTTCATTTGTAACGCCGCCAACAAAAAGATTGGTCAGGCTTGAACTTCCTTTTACACCCATAATTATCATATCCATCTTGTAGTTTTGAGCGTGGGCAAGGATGGCTGAAGCTATGTGTTTGCCATCTGCCCGCACAGTCTCTATCTTGCCTTCTATCTGATACTGCCTTAACCATTTTGACTTTTTCGCTTCGGTTTCTTCTTGCAAGAGCCTATTAATTTCGGATTGATTCAATCCAAGGAAAAAGTGAACGGGCGCTTTTGCTACGTGAATACAGGAAAACCGACCGTCCGGTATTCCTTTACTAAATGCCTCTCCTAAGGTATAAACTCTATTACTATATTTCGAGAAATCGATTGTACCCAAAATACGCTTTGGTTGAATAAATACGGTCTCTGGAACTAAAAGAATATCGCTAGATAATAACCGTGTGAGTTTTTGTGAAAGTGCCCCACTTCCCTCTAAATGTTGCTTGTTTCCTAAAATCACCAAATCGATCCGCTCATGTTTAGCTATTTGGTCAAAAGCATTTTCACTGAACTCCGCAGTTTCTACACGTATCTCATGGCTAATTGAAGCTAGCCTTACATCTTTCAACTGACGCTTTATTCGCTCCTTTACGCGCTCCTTTATTTTGGACAAAGTAGATGGGTGTTTAAATTCGCTCGGTAATTCACGAAGACGGATATTATGTAAAAAAAATAACTTATTTATAGATAACACATCCAAAAGGCCGTAGAGATAATTGACGAGCACTTGGTCCATCTCCGACATATCCATTGCGATCAACACATTGTTATTGTCTTTTGTTATCATTATTCTCTATCATGAATTGGATCGTTGCTGTCCAACAATCCCTGTACAATTTCCTTATAGCTTTTTTCTTGATGCAATCTTTGTTTTTTCAACTGTTTTCTATGCGCTTCACTTAAGCCTTTAAGTAAACTATAACACATCAACAAAATAATCATAGCGAAAGGCAACCCTGCTATGATTACCGCAGTTTGTAAGGCATTCAATCCTCCACCCCAGAGTAGTACAATAGCGATACCTCCTTGCAAGAAGGCCCAAAACACTCTTTGCAAAGCTGGTGTATGCTCCTTTCCTCCAGATGTTATATTATCTACAACTAAGGACCCCGAGTCTGAGGAAGTAATAAAGAAAAAAGCAACTAAACAAACAGCAATAGTTGACAAAATAGCCGTTAACCGTATTTTTTGCAGAAAAACAAATAGGGCTGTTGAAATATTATCATTTACGGCCGTTATCATGGATAGGTCTCCATGCAAGATCATATGAAGTGCGGTACCTCCAAAGATAGTCATCCATAAAAGTGTTAATAACGCGGGGATTAGTAAAACACCTAAAACGAACTCCTTAATCGTACGTCCTTTTGATATACGCGCTATAAAACTTCCGACGAATGGCGACCAGGCAATCCACCACGCCCAGTAGAAAACTGTCCATTTATTTTGCCATCCACTTTCCTGATAAGCGTCATTCCAAGTACTTATCTCCACGAGATTTGCCAAATAAGTACCTACATTTTGAACAAAGCTCTTCAGTATAGATAAAGTTGGTCCTAAACAAAAAATGAGCAACATAAGTAAAAAAGCGAGAACCATATTTCCATTACTCAAGAGTTTAACCCCTTTGTCAAGGCCTGAAACAACCGATAATGTAGCAATTGATGTCACGACAAAAATTAGTATCCCTTGCGTGGATATCGCCATATTCCAATCAAATAAATAATGCAAGCCGGCATTCATTTGTTGAACGCCCAAACCCAGTGAAGTAGAAAGGCCGAACAAAGTTGCAATGGCAGAAAAGATATCGATTGCATGTCCCCACCAACCGTGAATTTTTTCGCCTAAAAAGGGATAAAATAAGGATCTAAACGTTAACGGCAACCCGTGATTGAATGAAAAAAAAGCGAGGGCCAAACCAACAATTGAATAGATTGCCCATGCATGCAAACCCCAGTGCAAGCTTGTGTATTCCATCGCTTGTATAGCCTTTCTAGAACTGTCTAATACTTCCCTGGGAGGGTTTGCAAAATGAGAGACCGGTTCAGCAACACTAAAGAACATAATTCCGATTCCCATACCTGCGCTGAAAAGCATGGCAAACCATGAAACCGTGCTAAATTCAGGCTCTGCCTCTTCACCACCAAGTCTTATATTTCCAAACTTACTGAAGGCCAAGTACAAACAGAAACCTAAAATAGTATTCACCGTGATAATAAAAAACCATCCGAGGTTGTCCGTTATAATATACTGCGTTCTAGTGAACCATTCGTCCACCGAATCTTTAAAAATAAGACAAAGTAAGATGCTTAAGAACACGAACCCGATGGTGCAGTAAAAAACCGGCGGATTGATCTTAAAATTCAATATGCTTTTTTTCACCATAGTATATTCCTTCAGCAGGAAGTATAACTAAAAACAAGAACTTATCAAAGAAAAAAGGTTACTAATCAGAACATATTGCTCCTATATACAAAAACCGTCCACCGAAGTAAACAATTTTTTAAGGAAGACGTTTCCCTTCTACACATAGTTTTCCAAATAGTTGGCATAACACCTCCATTTTATGAATGCTTATTGCGACTGATTTCTCTTATCCTCGTCAATTCTGAAGGAGACTTTACAAACGGCGCCATATGTTGTTATCTGATCATCCTTCACATGCACCTTGAAATCCTTTACATATACAGAGTCAACATTTTTTATTGTTTTTGTGACTTCTTTCACTGCATTTTTTATAGCATCATCAAAACTCACTTCTGATGAAGCAATCACTTCTATTACTTTTACTAAAGCCATAACTTACTCCATTTATATAGTTAAACATCTATTTATAATATTTTCCTGAATCATCTTGGATAATTTGTTCTATTTCCGCTGAGGTAAGGGCTACTACACTTCCATACTTCTTTGCTTCGCGGTCGTCTAAGTAAGGTTCCAATAAGATAAAAGGTTTCTCGGAGCCCTCTGTTAAACCGACATTTTCTGACCGAGTTAAATGCACATGCTTATATCCTGTATCTCTCCACTCCTTTAAGGCATTTCGATCAAATCTATGCAGTTTCATACGGTTATATATTAACACATTAATACATCACTATTGATTAGAGCAAATATGTTTCCTTTTAACCGATTTAGGGATTTTTATTATGTTTTGAATTTGAGGATAAGGGTATCGCGCTATTATGGACAACAAGTAAAAAACGTTATAATTTGGCAAATTTTTGCAGGTGTCCTAAAAATAGCATAAAATGTTTACTATTGTAATCGCCTTGGAAAATAAACCGTAAGATATTAGAGTAGACGGGGCTGGCTACCGAGATGGTTCACATATGACATTCTATAAGAATTTTGGCATAGCCTTTGTTTCTAAAAGAGTAGGTTTAGGTTGATTAAAAAATGAAAAGTCCGGTATCCCCAAAAGCCGGGCTTTTCTATTTAAAATTCCTTCCTTCAGGAAAGATCTTTTTCTGTGAAATATTCTGAATTTGACTTTCTTTATCATGGATGGGGCCCAATTCTTTATTAGTTTCATGAGCTGTTAGTAGACCCAAAAATCTTGAAAGATCAAAACAACGTCTTACAATAACATGTACCACCTCGCCCTCGCGTTGAAGCTTTCCTTCTACCATTAGCAATTTAGCTCTGAGGATTTCCTTTCTATATTTCTCAAATAATTTTTGAAAGACCACTAGGTTGCTGCATCCAGTCTCGTCTTCCAATGTTATAAAGCAGATCCCACTTGCTGTTCCGGGGCGTTGCCGTACTAACACCAAACCCGCAACCTTTACCGTAACACCATCATTCCTCTCAGCTAAATCTTGAGCCGGCAACACATGAAGCAGGCGTAGTTTTTCCCTCACAAAACTTACAGGATGCGCTTTTAAAGACAAAGACATGGAAGCATAGTCTTGTAATACATGCTCGCCTGCGGTCATTTTTGGCAATTCAATCTGTACTTTAGATTCGTATTCAAGACCTTGATCTATAAACAATCCCTTTGGCCTTTGACGCAGCAGCGATATCTGCCACAAAGCTTGCCGACGGTCCAAGCCAAGCGACTGAAAGGCATCAGCATCCGCCAGTTTCTCCAAAGTTACCTGCAACACACCAATTTTCCATATAGAGTGAATACAAGTATAAGTTGTTTTCCGAGCGTCAATTAGAACAGCGACTTCATCCTCCCGCAAACCTTTCACCTGACGGAAACCGAGCCGCATTGCATGAAACTCGCCTATTTTTTCCTCTAAGCTATTATCCCAATAAGAATAGTTCACATCAACCGGTAATACAGTAACGCCATGCCTTTCTGCATCTATTACAATTTGAGCGGGTTGATAAAACCCCATAGGCATGCTATTAAGCAGTGCACAAGCAAAAACTTCCGGATGGTAACATTTTATCCAGGCAGAAACATAGACAAGCAGGGCAAAACTGGCGGCATGGCTCTCAGGAAAACCATAGCTTCCAAAGCCTTCCAATTGTTTAAAAATCCGCTTAGCAAAATCCAAGGTATATCCGTTTCTTACCATACCTTGGATCAGCTTTTCTTCAAAATTTGTAACAGTTCCCTTAGCCTTGAATGTAGCCATACTGCGACGTAATTCATCGGCCTCTGCCGCCGTAAAACCCGCTGCCACCATGGCTATTTTCATGGCTTGCTCCTGAAAGAGCGGGACACCTAACGTTCTTTTTAAAATTTCTTCAAGCGCCGGAGAAGGATACTCCACCGCTTCTTCTTCTCTACGGCGCCGCAAAAAGGGATGTACCATATCTCCCTGGATAGGACCCGGTCGTACAATCGCCACCTCTATTACTAAATCATAGAAATTTTCAGGTCTGAGACGTGGCAACATGGATTGTTGTGCACGGCTTTCTATCTGAAATACACCAATTGTATCCGCACGACTGATCATCGCATAGACTTTAGGATTTTTCTCGTCAATTGAAATATTCGCCAATGAAAGATCGATACCTTTGTGCTGCTTAACTAAATTAAAAGCCTTCCGGATACAGGTAAGCATTCCTAAGGCCAGAACATCGATCTTAAGAAAACCCAACGCTTCTATATCGTCCTTATTCCATTCGATGCAAGTACGATCTTCCATACGGGCATTCAAGATTGGACATAAGTGGGAAAGTTTTCCCTGGGTAATGACAAAGCCGCCCGTATGCTGCCCAAGTTGACGAGGAAAACCAACGTATTGTTGCGTAAGCTGTAAAACTTTTCGAAGATGGGGATCCCTGGCATCAAACCCGTATTCGGTTATATGTCTTTCATCAAACCATTCAGGTGTAAATTCCCAAATCGACTTCGCGAGACGGTTAATGGTATCAACTGACAGCCCCATGGCCTTACCAACGTCTCTGATTGCACCTTTTTCATGTACTTGGGTGACTGTAGCGACAATGGCCGCACGATCTCTTCCATATTTGCGATAAATATATTGTATAATTTCTTCTCTGCGTTCATGTTCAAAATCGACATCGATATCCGGAGGCTCATTTCGAGCCGAAGAAATAAAGCGTTCGAATAATAAATCGAATTTTTCGGGATTAATTGCCGTAATTCCCAAACAATAACAAATGGTAGAATTAGCAGCTGAACCACGTCCTTGACACAAAATTCCTTGCTCATTCGCATAACGGACTAAATCATATACAGTTAAAAAATAAGCAGCATAATTCATCTCTTCAATAAACCCCAATTCATGCGCTATATTTCTTTTAATCTTGTCAGGAATTGTTTCACCATAGCGCTTTTTAGCGCCTAACCATGCAAGATGGGTTAATTCTTCCAGTGGGCTACGTCCTTCCTCTGTAATTTCTTCCGGATAAACATATTTTAATGTATCCAATGAAAATTGGCAAGCCTCAACTATTTCCTGAGTCCGTAAAATAGCATCCGGGTATTGCCTAAAAATACGTTCCATTTCTTCCGAGGATTTGAGATGACGCTCCGCATTCTGGTGTAAACGAAATCCTGCGTTATAAATAGTACATTTCTCCCGTATGCAAGTCAAAATATCTTGCAGCTCACGGCGATCGGGGCTATGATAATACACGTCATTAGTTGCAATCAGGGGAATGTCATATCGGTTTGCAAGTTGAGAAAGGCGATATATTTTTTTCATATCATCACCTGTATAAGATCTGGTTATGGCCAAATAAAGATCCTTGCCTAATTTTATACGGTACTCTTCCACGTTTTGTATAAATAGCCGTTCAAAATTCAGATCATCATTTAACGTATCAGGCGGTACAATGACGAATTTTATACCTTCTTTAAATGCATATACGTCCATTTTATACAAATGACACGCTCCCTTTTCTGCTCTTAAATTGCCTGTACTGAGCAATGTTGACAAACGGCCGTAAGCAGCCATATCGGTGGGATAGACCAATAAGCTCGGACCATCCAATAAATCCAACCGACAAGCCGGAATGATCCGTATACCTTTTGCCTTTGCTGCCACATGCCCTCGCACAATACCTGCCAAACTATTTCTGTCTGTAATTGCTAAGGTCTTATAACCATAAAGGGCTGCCTGCTCAATCAGCTCTTCCGGATGCGATGCGCCACGTAAAAAGCTGAAATTTGTAGTAACCTGTAATTCTGTATAATCAGCCATTTGCTTATGCACTTAAGCGAAGAAACCATGAAGGTACCAGATGTTCAATTTACCTTCATTATAATGTCCAACCCTAAAGAGCCAATAACGTTGCCCCTCTGCGTCTTCAACACAATAATAATCCCGATGTTCGTTGTCTTCCAGCCACCATTCATGAGCGATACGTTCAGGGCCATCAGCCTTTTTAACAGTATGTACTTTTCCTCGATAGCGAAAAAGCATGGGCGGATAATCAGGAACGGGGGCAGTCACTTCAATCTTTTCCGGTTTAGTGAGTATTCTGATGGGGCGTGGCCGTATTAGACTCCATTCCATCCCTGGCATTTCCTGTAAGGAACTTGTTGTTTTGAACGAACGCTCCGGCCAATAATGCGCTTCCGGTATATAACGCTTTACGCAATGATCACCCCACTTAGTCTTTATTTTATCAAGTAACTCTGCCACTTCTACATGCCCAACCCCGGCCCGTTCTATCCATAACACTTCTTGCTCGGCTACTAGATGTTCTACTTTTTTAGCTTCCAAAGTAAACAACTCAATGCCAAGCGCAGGCTCCATTGTAGCTATTTTAAGTTCAAACAACTTAAAAAGATGCTGACTATGACGAGAGGCTGCACTAGTTTCTATCTCAATTTTTTCGATTTTACCATCGACACGATATCCCATAAAACATGCGGTACGTAATCCTTTTTCCTCTCGCTCCAAGCGATCACATAATCCGTCCAATAGCTTTTTCAAGGCTATCTCAATCCCTCTAACGTTTATAATGGGTTCTAAGCAAGGTAAACGCTCCTGATAAGGTTGAATAGGCTGTATTGCCTGCACATTTTCTAATGCATGACCCAACGCTTGGTCAAGACGAATGCCTATTTCATTTCCAAAGCGTCTTCTTAAAGAAGCAGAGGGGAAATGGATAATATCGGCAATTTTATATAGTCCAAGCTTTTGAAGGAGAATAAGCAAATCTGAAGATAAACGAAGGGCTGAAAGAGGTAACCTAAGCAAAGCTGTATTCTGCTCCCCCGGAGGTATAATTGCATTTTCCCAACCAAAATGAGCTATGGCCCATGCCGCACCTATTGTGTCTGCCATTGCCATCCGTGTGTGATAACCCTGTTTTTTAAAGCTCATCTTAATGGCTTTGAGATAGGTACTCTCACCTCCCCATAGATGTGCACAACCACTAATATCCAAAACTAAACCATCAGGTGAATCAATAGCAACTACAGGCGTGTAACGAAGGCACCATTCACCCAAGCTTTTCAATAACTTTTCAGATAAATCAGGCCGGTCGTCCAACACTTGTAAAGTGGGGCAGATAGCTCTTGCGTCTGCCACTACCATCCCCACTTTGATTCCCTGTGTCATCGCCTCACGATTAACAGCTGTGATAGCCATACGTCCTCGTTGAGGCGTTGCTAGCACAAATGCTTTTCCACTCAATTCCGGTTTGTGAATGCTAAACCAATCTGTTTTTAAATACTTAAGCCATATGAAAACAAAACGTTGTTGCATATCACCCCCTTTTCAATAATCGCTCATGCACAGAATATTTCGGTTTTGTTATTAATTTAAAGGAATTAGCGCTCCATTCCATCTGCCAACTTCCCGGTCGTCCGTTCCGTATTTTAAGCAGCTCGACCTTCCAACGGGGAAATCCAATTCCCGGTATACCGTCCTCCTCCATCCCACTAGCCAGCGGAGAAATACTCCATCGGGAAATGCAACTTGTATTATTTAAATTTTTAGGCTTATGACGAAAAACAAACCCTGTGACCTGACTTTGTTCTACCGCAAGTTGCAAACGCCTGGAGGCCACAAGATTAATCTCTTGTAGTTCTGCTACAACAGCAATTAGTCGGTTACATTTTAAAGCTTCCTCCATCGCCCATAAAATGTCACGTTCTCGCTTCAGGTGAATAAATATAAGATGATGAGGTAGGATGTCGAATAGTTTACATGCCGGAGGGAAAAGTGTTGGTGAAGAGCTAATCCAAACACAAAGGCCTCTTTGCTGCATAAGTTTTCCTAAAATCCCACATATAAATCCACTGGTTGCGGCAGCCTGCTCATCGGACATACTGATGAACTCATGTATCGCTCCCGTGGGAAAACGAGCGTTGGGAAAGGCCTCTTTTATGGGTTCAAGCCCGGCATGAAAACCTGAATCGTCTAATGTCGGCTTGAACCCTTCTAAAAGAAGGATATCCTTTTGCAATTGGGCAATAATAGCTGCTCTATTTGATAATGTACGCATCAGGATTCTAAACCATAAAACCAAAAACTTTAGCAAAGTTACTAATATTATTAGTAAAACCAAATTTGATTTTATTTGGAATCCGAGTCCATTGCAACAGCTAAAAGGCTGTTCTAAAAGTTGAAAGATTCTTAAATAGATGAATGCGTCCTATTGCTTAAATAAATTTATGGTATAATCGAGCAATTCCTGACCTCCCGATTTTCCGTGCCCCGGAATGATTAGCTCTGCTTCAGGATATTTTTGTTTAATCTTCATAACCGTTTCAGACCAGCTCTCCACGTTTGAATCTCCCAGATATCCCTTTGAAGCATTCATTTCTTTAATCAAACAACCTCCAAACATAACTCTTCGACTTGGGAAATAACCTATTATATTATCCTTCGTATGTCCTTCACCATTGAATTCAGCAATAATTTTTCTTTCACCTACTTTTAGTTCGAGTTTTTTATGAAAACCATGTTGAGGCATGATCAGGTTTTTTGCTTTGGCAAAAGCTATTGTTTTATTGCTAGCATAAGAAGGAATTCGATTCTTATGAAAGGCCGCCAGACCGCCTAAGCAATCATCATGAAAATGGGTTGGAATAACTGCTACTATTGTGCAATCCAAACTATCTTTAACCCAATCAATCAAAATGTCGGCTATAGAATCATTGGTTGGTGTATCAAAAACAATGGCCTCTCCTCCATCATAAACAATCATACCATTGCAGGGCACTTTCCCAAAATCGTCTGTTAACAAATAACTGGTGTGTTCATAAACATTATCTTTTACCTTTTTAATGGTAAAGTCGTCGGAGACGTAACTTTTGTCAGTTTGCGCGCTCAATTTGCAGCTAAGTAAAAGAAAGGCTAATCCGTAAAAAAAACAGTGTTTCATGCAGCTTTATATTAGTAAAATGGTTAAATATCACCTGTAATTCCCCATGTAGCGTATTGCCCAGGAGAACAAAGATAGATTATTATGCTCCAAATCTATTCGATAAGCCTTTAAAAAATCACCGTAAGTGTTGATTGTAATGATTGATTCAGGGACCGCTTTTCCACAGTTATTTCACTCATCTTCACATACATATACATTTTTACGCAAAAAAAACACAAATACAAAATGCCATTTTAGGTTTCTCATCCTAAAGCTTTACCTTTGAAACGTACCAAATAGATTTTGTTATGGTAAGTTCAACAATAGGATCTGTTATAACCAACAACAGTGTACATCCCGCTCATCCTTTCATCAAAACACTAATGGCTATTGCCAGAGGAATGAAAAAAGACGGCTTTTCCGATGCTGAAATCGCAAAGGAGACTAATTTATCCCTTTCATTGATCACTAAACTTAAGCAGAAGCAACCAACAACACCATAAATTGGATCGATAAGAACGGTGTAGACATACGAATCAAATTAGCCTAAAATGTTCCTAACTGTGTGATTGCAATTGTTTGGAAGATTCTACTGAACACGCACATATCGCTCGATAATCTCACGATTAATGCCTTCGCTTTCCACCTTTTCCGTTCCTTTCTGCACGAGTGTATCATTAAGAATAGTAACTTGAAAATTAAAGGTATTACCCTCCCAATTTCGATTAGCATAAAAGTCTAAATATTCGGTATAAGCATTTCCTTTCAGCGTATATCTACCACCGCCGGCGTCAAAATGATGGGACGAATCTTTAGGTGTATTTTCATCATGTCTTAAAAAGGCGAAGTGAGAATCGTTAATAATTTTTATCATACTTGTCCCTTTGCTATAATCGGTCGTAACGCTGTCTTTGCCTGTAACGACGGTGGCAGACAGCAATTTCCAAGTACCCTTTATAGGTACGAGCGAATGATCAGATCCTGTGCAGGAGCATATTCCTACAAAAAGCGTTATAATTGGCCAGTTTAGTTTTTCCATTTGATAAAATTATAAATAAGAACGGATGAACGCAACATAAACATTATCAGATATTAGCCGTTCCACATGTCAAATTGTCCTTCAACGTAATTGCCTTACTACCTAAAGCCGCCAAATTGACCTAAGATCGCCTATACAACGATTTGGTATATTACTTGATAGCTTTAGGTAGAAATAGTTTCATTTTCTTGGTAAATAAATAATTAAATTTAAAAAAGGAGGTTATTTATGTCACTGATTAAAAGAAACGGAAGTAATTTTCCATCATTTCCGGCATTTTTTGATGATCTTTTTGCCAGCAATCTCTTTGACTGGAACAATAGCAATTATTCATCCACGCAAACAACAATCCCATCGGTAAACATCCGGGAAACCCATGACAATTTTGAAGTTGAAATGGCAGCTCCCGGCATGAGCAAGGATGACTTTAAGGTAGAGCTTGATGGCAATACCCTGACCATTTCTTCAAGTAAAAAGCATGAGCAAGAAGATAAGCAGGACGGCTACAGCCGAAGGGAGTTCAGTTATCAGTCATTCCAACGCAGTTTTACTTTACCCAAAGACGTCGTTGATGAAGATAAAATAGGTGCTCAATACGAAAATGGTTTGTTACGTTTAACCATTCCAAAAAAAGAGGAAGCAAAGAAAAAAGCACCTCGCCTTATTGAAATTTCTTAGTAAGAAAGGCTTGTAAATACAAGCCTTTCTTATATCTGCACTTCTTACAAAGAGTAAACACACGCATTCTTGTCATTATTAATTTATTAATTTCATATGTTCTATGAAGATTGCACAAGTATCCCCATTGTTTGAGTCTGTGCCTCCTAAACTATATGGCGGTACGGAACGGGTTGTCTCCTATCTTACAGAAGCCCTGGTAGATCATGGCCATGAGGTCACTTTATTTGCATCCGGTGATTCGGTAACTCGTGCGAAACTTGTCAGTCATACGCAAGAAGCACTGCGTTTAAACCCGAAAGTAATCGATCCCTTAGCCTTTCATATCTTACAGCTACAAGAAGTGATTGAACGCGCACATGAATTTGATATTATACATTTTCACACAGATTATCTTCACTTTCCCGCTTCACAACTTTTACAAAGGCCCTGTATTACGACACTACATGGCCGCTTAGATATACCTGAGTTAAAACCACTATACGATAAATTCGACACGCAAGCTATCATCTCCATTTCAAACAGTCAGCGGAACCCTTTACCGCAGGCAGCATGGATGGATACTGTGTATCACGGTCTTCCCAAAGATTTGTATCAAGCAATTGAAACAAAAGACGACTACGTGGCATTCATTGGCAGAATATCGCCGGAGAAAAGGCCTGATAGAGCTATCGAAATTGCAGAAAAAGCGGGCTGCAAAATAAAAATAGCAGCAAAAATCGATAAAGCGGATCTATCCTATTTTCATGATCATATAAAGCATTTGATCCAAAAGCCTTTTGTAGAATATATCGGCGAGATCGGGGAATCTGAGAAGAATGATTTCCTTGGAAAAGCCAAAGCGTTATTATTCCCGATCGACTGGCCGGAACCTTTCGGAATGGTTATGATTGAGGCAATGGCTTGCGGTACTCCGGTCATAGCGTATGCGCATGGGTCTGTTCCTGAGATTATTGAACATGGAAAAAATGGCTATCTTGTTTCCTCGGTCGAAGAAGCTGCATATGCCATTGAAAAAGCGTCCGCTTTAGATCCACGAATCATTAGACGTTTATTTGAAGAACGCTTTAGTTCAGATAGAATGGCCCAGGATTATGTCCGTAATTACGAACTATTATGTAATAGGCATCGTATATCTGTAAGTCATCATTCAAAAAAATTCGATTCAATAGACAGCAAATTAACAGCGTAATATTGGAACTATGGAAAGTTACGAGGAGAAGTTTAACGTTTTAAATCATTGCGATACCTTTGCTATACTTAACCGTTGGGGCAATATAGATTCCGGCGGCAACCAAATTCAAGGAATATATAATCGGGATACACGCTTCATTAACCACTTACATCTGTTACTTAACGGAATGCCCCTTGATTTACTCAGCTCAAGCATTACGGAAGAGAACGAGACACTGTCTACCGACTTGAGCAATCCCGGGTTTACATCTTTAAATGGTATCAAGGTCGCCGCTGCTTCGCTACATATTCATCGAAGCCAATTTTTAAAAGATGAGGTTTTTCATGAAAAACTGGATATTCAAAACTATCTGGATCATCCCTGTTCTGTTAAGTTGTCTTTAGTTATTAAGGGTGATTTTGCCGATATTTTTGAAGTACGGGGTGTAAAACGCAAAGCAAGAGGACGACTTATGCCCTTAACCAAAAGTGAGGATGGGCAGCTGGTGATCAGCTATGAGGGACTGGACCATATTAGGAGGAAGGCGATTATATACTTTTCGCAGCCATTTGAAGCAGATTTAGCGCATCAATTGCTTCATTTTCCACTCGACTTAGCAGCCAAAGGTCTCGGTCAACTGGAATACGCCATTCATTTTGAGCAAACAGGACGAGCATCGCAACCGAAAATCGCCTATGGAACGGCAAAAGACGAACTGATACCTAGGTTAAAGCATAAAAATGCATACTTCCCTATTATTGAAACGAGCAACGAGCAATTTACACATTGGCTGAATCGTTCACAGGCTGATTTAGTCTCCTTAATGGCAGAAACACCTTACGGTAAATATCCTTACGCCGGTGTCCCTTGGTACAATACAGCTTTCGGACGGGATGGCATCATCACCGCTTGGCAGACATTGTGGCTCGCCCCACAATTGTCTAAAGAGGTATTGCTCTTTCTTGCCGCACATCAGGCCGAACAAGAAGACAAAGCTTCAGATGCTGAACCAGGAAAAATACTGCATGAGATGAGAAATGGCGAAATGGTTGCGTTAAACGAATTACCTTTTAAAAAATATTACGGAACAATTGATGCTACCCCACTTTTCATTATGTTAGCTGGCGCTTACTATCAACGCACAGGCGATCTTTCCACAATGAAGCAATTATGGCCCCACATTGAAGCTGCTTTAAATTGGATCGACAACTATGGTGATTTTGACGGTGATGGTTTTGTAGAGTATCAACATAAAGCGGAAAGAGGATTGACTAATCAAGGATGGAAGGATAGCTTTGATGCCATATCACATGCTGATGGTACACTGGCCAAAAGCCCTATTGCCTTATGTGAAGTTCAGGGGTATGTATATGCTGCCAAGAAATCCGCATCCTATATAGCCTACGACTTAGGTAAAACAGCCGTTGCACAAAAACTGAAAAAGAGTGCCCTTGACTTGAGAAAAAAATTCAACGAACAGTTTTGGATCGAAGAGAAGCAGTGCTTTGCTTTAGCGCTGGATGGCGACAAAAAACCATGTATGATAAACACTTCGAATGCGGGGCATGCGCTGTTTACGGGGATTGCCTATGAACATTTGGCATCAAAACTTGTAAAAACCTTACTCCATCCCGATCTATTTGCTGGTTGGGGTATCCGCACATTAGCAGCAAATGAAGCGAGATACAATCCGATGTCTTACCATAATGGCTCTATTTGGCCTCACGATGTAGCGCTGATAGCCAGTGGATTTGCAAAATATGGTTTTGTCGTTGAAGCAGCCCGATTAACAACTGCGTTGTTTGACGCTTCGCTCTTTATTCCTCTTCAACGATTACCTGAACTTTTTTGTGGTTTTGAAAGACGTCAGGGTGAAGGGCCAACGGCTTATCCGGTAGCCTGCTCCCCGCAGGCGTGGTCCGTATCTTCGGTATTCTTGTTGCTACAATCATTGCTTGGTTTAGAAATTATTCCTGACAAAAAAGTTATTCGTTTTAATAAACCTTACCTGCCAAGCTTTCTAAGCTGGATAAAACTAAGTGGTATCCAAGTAGACAGTTTACGAATCAACTTGGAGGTTCTAAGGCATAAAAGCAACGAGCACGTAAGCATATACTGGAACAACCAACCCAAAGATTGGAAAATGGAAGTAAGCATGGAATAATGATCAATATATCATTCGTAGGGTATAATCGAAAGACGTACAAAAAATTGTAAATTAGCTGAGGTAATGATTAATGATGGCTTCAAAAGACGATATAATATTTTTAAAGAAGGCAATTGATTTAGCGGTAACAGGCGTTAAACAGAACAAAGGAGGGCCTTTTGGGTGTATCATTGTAAAGGACGGCAAAATAATCGGCAAAGGATGCAATTCAGTGACATCTACTATAGATCCTACCGCACACGCGGAGATTGTAGCTATACGAGATGCCTGCAAACACCTTGGTGAATATCAATTGGATGACTGCACACTCTATGCTTCTTGTGAACCATGCCCTATGTGCCTAGGCGCGATCTATTGGGCGCGGCCATCGCGTGTAGTCTATGCGGCGACAAGATTTGTAGCAGCACAAGCTGGCTTTGATGATGCTTTTATTTATGAAGAAATAAATTTAACAGGAACAGAAAGAAGAATTCCCTTCGAATTTCGACAAATTAACGAATCACAGGCGCCTTTCTTAAGCTGGGAGCAAAAAGAAACGAAAGACCTTTATTAATCTACTCGTTAATCCTCAGCTAGTTCACTGTGTTAAAATATTAAAAGCGTCATTAATTAAGTAAGCGTTGCCCGCTCTATACAATATCAATCGATGCACTTGAGTTAAGCGTAGACATGTTGGCGATCTGTGAAATAAGTAGTTCTGCCGCCTATCTTTTCCGTTCGGATCGGATTACCTTGTGGATCTTCTTTGGCCTTCACACGATGAACCTTCATAAAATCGCGAATTTCACCGCTTATGATATCGGGGTGTTCTTTTAATATCATTTTTTCCGCCTGCAATAAAACTTCTTTAATACTTTCCACTAATTCGCTTACTTTTTCTTTTGGTATTTTATTGGCGATAGATTGCGGTGCAATCTTTGCCTCCCAAAGAATTTCATCCGCATAGGCATTTCCAATACCACCGATTATATGTTGATCCATTAGAAGTGTTTTTATAGTTGCCTTGCTGTTTTGAAGGATCATATACAGTCGTTCCGCATGCAGATCATCCGACAAAGCATCTACCGACGCTGTCCGCTTCGGATTTAGCTGAATATGGGCCATCTTTTGAAAGTCTGTTATGAAGAGCGTTTGAGCCTTTTCGAATTTCAAGGATAATAGGGCATACTTAGGGTTTTCTTCGTTGGTATATACCAGTTTACCGTGAAGCATTAAATGAAGAGATAATAACGTATTTTTTCCGAAATCGAAATAAAGTTGTTTTCCTAAGCGATATACTTTCTTTAATTCACGTTTTTCCAAAGCTTCTTTGAGCTCTTTTTCCGGAACACTGACTTTTTTATGCTCATGAACATGTATCCGTTCCAGTTTTTTCCCCTTAAGGATTCTCGTAAGGTTTCTACTAAAAACCTCTAAATCGGGTAATTCCGGCATAACTCCTCCCTACTATAAATCAACGATAACTGTATCTAGGAACAGTTATAAATACAAAAAGTTGTATTTTTTTACAATCTTAATCGGAAAAGCAACTTATCGAACATGATTTGGTCGTCTACGATTAGCGATAAATTTAAGCCCTCTTCTTCGGAGTGAAATGTTAATTGTCCGTCGTTCACTTTTAGCCGATATTTCTTGAAAAGAGTTGAGCAATCGATCATAGGTAATAAGCCCAGCTATTTCACGCTTTCTATCGATGACCGGAAGGCAGTGCTTATTTTCTGTTAACATAACGTTCAATGCAGCTCGTAGGCTGTTATCTGTATAAAGGGGCTTAACCGATTTTTCAATTAGCGTACTTACTTGTGTTTTGTCATTGCCGGTAAATTTATATAGCTCTTTTGTAGAGATAAGCCCCACATATTGTTGTTCCTCATTAACAATGATCAAATAATCGGGTCTTTCCGTCGATTTATTGAACCAATCTTGTGCTTCCAGGATACTTACTGTCTCCAACACGGTCACAGCTACCTGCTGCATGATTTGGCCAACATTAACCATTTCCAATAAATTCGGTTCATATTCATCAGGGGTTAAAACACCGCGTCGACTAATTTTTTCAGTCATGATTGTATTGCGCATAAATAGATAGGATACCGTATAAGAAGCAACACAGGCAGCAAGCAAGGGAATAAGGGCGTTAAAATGACCGGTCGTTTCCAATGCGAATAAGATAGAAGTAAGCAAGGCTCTTGATGCACCTGCAAACATGGCTGACATGCCAATCAGAGCAGCCAGGGCCAGGTTAATATCCAAATCGGGCATTAAATGTTTAAAGACCATGGCAATTAGCACGCCTAAAGCAGCTCCAATCGTTAACAACGGAGCTAATGTCCCGCCTGACGTACCGCTACCTAAGGCTAAAACCCAGGAAAGATATTTAAAAACACACAACGTCAGAACAAAATACAGCGGCATCTTACCCGAAAGGAGATCCGTAATATTTTCATAACCAACGCCCAGTGTGCGAGGAAAAAAATAACCAATCAGTCCTACAGCAATTCCACCAATTGCAGGCCACCATACCCAATGTATTGGCAATTTTTCAAACAAATCTTCAACCGCATAAACCGACTTGGTCACTAAAATTGCCAAAAAACCGATCAGCAATCCCATTAAACTATAAAAGAAAATCGATACGTTCGAAACCACATCGATGCTGGCACCGCTGAAAAACACAGGAACGGCGCTGAATAATAAGTGATGTCCTGCCGCACCCGTTATACAGGCCAGTGCTACAGGAATAATGGAACGAGGTGTAAATTCGAAAAGGAGTAACTCAATCGCTAGAAAAATGGCCGCTATCGGTGTCCCGAATATGGCTGTCATTCCTGCCACGGCTCCTGCTGAAAGCAAAATTTTCCGTTCTGTATGCGTGATGCGTAATAACTGACCTAAAGTCGAACCTAAAGCCCCACCGGTAGCAATAATCGGCCCTTCAGCACCAAAAGGCCCACCGGTTCCTATCGCTATTGCTGAGGAAATTGGCTTTAGGTAAGTGATAGTAGGACGTATCTTGCTCTCATTCGTCAGAATTTGCTCCATGGCTTCGGGAATACCATGACCTCGAATTGCCTTTGACCCATATTTAGCCATTAATCCTACAATAATGCCGCCCAACGCAGGTATAGCGATGACGATCATTCCCAATTGATTATGGGCAGGAGAAACCTCATGAAATGATAAGTTTTGATAGAACGATAAGTTGGTTATTAGACTGATTAAATAGACTAAAAAACGAGCAATTAAACTGATGGCTGCTCCTACAGCTACGGCATAACAAGATATCATGATTAATCTTTTCTTGTTCCTTACTTGCTGAGGATAAATGGCCTCCGACTCCAAAGTGGATGACAAGGAAACGGAAATAGGAATTCCGGACTTCTTAGTTGACATGTTATAAATTTGATGCAAAAATATGACTTATATCATATTTTAAAAAATCTTTCCATCAATTTTTGTTACATCACAGTCCGAATCACCTTTGAATCAATCTGATAGTGTTTAATTGGTACAATAGGCTTGTAATAGCTTCCTATCTAAAATCTTAATTTTCTTTCCATTTAATTCGAACGTATTCTCTTCCTCCAGCTGTTTGAGCATTCTGAAGAAGGTTTCATAGACCGTTCCTGCATAATAAGCCAAATCTTGCCTCTTTAGTTCAATTGCAATAAATCCAAGGCTATCGCAGCCAAATTGTGCTTCCAGGGTAATAACCGTATTCGCTACCCTTCCCTTCACTTCCATTAATGCTAAATCACGCATTCTTTTTTCGGCGTCGCGTAATTCATTAATATGAAAGTTCAAAAATTTTCTGGCGAAAGCCGGGTCAGCATCTAACAAGCGGTCAAAGGAATCGAGGCTAAGCGAACATACGTAGCTTTTTTGGAGGGCAGTTGCGGAAATTGGGTATTTCAAGTCGCCTCCCATTCCCCGATATCCCAGAACTTCGCCTGGCCGATTAAAATGGAGTATAAATTCCCGATCTTCGCTCCATTTCATATGGGTCTTGATACAACCTTCTGTAATAAAATAAATGGTATCAGCTTTATCGCCTTCTTTAAAAAGTATTTGGCCTTTAGCTATTTGACCTTGGGTGCCTTTGGCCTTAATCGCTCTAAATATTTCATCGCTAACTTGATTACAGAGAAAACAGGTTGACGCACCGCATAGTCGTTTAATTGAATCCATATTTGCAAATGTAAAGGGAATAAGCCTATAAAGAAATAGTCGACTCAACCAATAGGCAGCTATTGATGAATTTTGCTTGGCTAGCATCATTCTCACGCATGAAATTTAAGGCATTTACAACATTATCTATCGTCATTTGTTCTTTTAGGGATAAGCGATCGGTTGACGGTAGCTGGTCATAATGCATCGAAGATAAAAGAGAAAACGATATGAAGTTCGCAATTAACATGTTAGGGGGGTTAGCAGGAGCCCTTATTTTAAATATCATTCACGAAAGTGCTAAAAAACTGTTTAAAGAAGCGCCGGAAATCGACAAGGTCGGTCAGGAAGCTATCAAGAAAACCAGTCGGACTGTTGGCATAACACCTCCAACCGGAAAAAAATTGTATGCAACTACGCTTTTAAGCGATCTTGCCAGTAATACCATGTATTACAGTGCTATTGGGAAAGGCGATTCACAGGGCTTGTTCTGGAGAGGCGCAGGTTACGGATTAACCGCCGGACTTGGAGCAATCGGTCTTACAAAACCTTTGGGATTAAACGACGCACCAATCAATAAAAGTATGGTTAGTAAAATTCTCACGGTAGCTTGGTACACCCTAGGTGGAATCGTTGCAGCATCAGCTATTAAGCTGTTGGATATGAAGAACGATCATGTAGTTGGCCGGAATAATTAAAATTAACGATTTTATCACTTAGCCATCTGAGATTCAAGGTTTATAAGAAGCATTGAATATCTGTTGTGATGATGAATATTTGCAATCGCACAGAGATGAAAGGATTCATAAAATGAAGTTAATTAGGCGTAACAACACAGCACTTTCACCGTCTATACTATAATAAACATTAATTCCGATTCCACATGCTGGCTTGTCCTCCCGTCCGATTTGAAATAGGCACTTATGTCGGTGAAAAAGTGAAACAATTGATATTTGACGGCATTATAGCAAGTGAAACAACGTTTAAGCCAGGCATGTCATCCGAATGGCATTACCATAGTAACCCACATTTCTCACATATTTTGTCTGGAGGCAGCAGGGAATTGAGAGAAAAGGGGACACAAATACAAATGGCTGGTACTAGTCTGTACTATTATCCCGGAATACCACATCAAAACCTGAACTATGTGCAGGGAACGCGGATATTTAATATGGAACTAACCGCTGACTTTTTCAAGAATTATGATATCTTGATACCGGATGAATCATTTATGTTCGAAGCGCAGCCATCAATCAATACCGCTTGCCTCATGCAGATTATGCGTGAAATTTACTTAAATGATGCGGATACTCCCCTGTCGCTTCAACAGCTTTGTTTAACACTAAACGGTAAATCCAACAAAAGGGAACATCTTTTTCCTGAATGGACAAAAAAAATTAAATCGATCCTGTATGACGAATGGGATAAGCCATTATCCCTTCATACATTGGCTCACTATCTACAAGTACATCCGGTAACAATTTCTCGGTATTTCGCTCGTTATTTTGGCTGTACAGCCGGTGAATATCTGCGCCAGATCAAAGTCGAAAAAGCGCTTATCCTACTGAAATCGCAGCACGCCACACTTACTGAAGTTGCTTACCGCTGCGGCTTTTCGGATCAAGCCCATTTCACGAAAATTTTTAAAAAGCTAACAGGATTCACTCCCAATCAATACAGAAAATTATAAGCAATACGGGAGGCTAATTTCATACAATTTTATATTGGAAAAGCTTTGTACCTTCGTTTACACCTTAATATCAAGCGATTTGTAATTTTTTACTTGTTGGTTTAAACAATGGAACAAAACATACAACAGCATCCTAATAGTTGGTGGAAACGAACCCGCAATTGGTTCCAAAAAGCAATTGCATTTTTCACGCCAAATAATCGAACGCTCAAAGCCAGCGGGATAGGAATTTTCCTTGTCTCATTGCTCTTTTTTGCTTTCAATACAATTGATGGTTTCCTATCGGCTGTCGGATTCGGTTATTATCTGCTCACTCTATTTTGTTACGTTATCGCATCTTATGTCATTGCTGTTATCATCAGTTTTGCCATAGGTCTTGCCGCAAAAACCCCACGCTATTTTCGACAATCCATCGCCTTTGTTATTTTCTTTATTTTATTTTTTGATCGACTGAGTTGGCCATACAATTGGATCGTTATCGGCTTCGTTATTATTTTCCCTGCCTTGATTTTTGGTGCCTTATCTTATTGGAGGCAACATAAAGAAAGCCAACATACAAGAAAAAGGCAATTACCGGCTATTATGGTCTTTGGTCTGGGACTTGTTGGTTTGGGACTTGGTTTATTTCTTTTTCTATATCCCGGAAGAAGGGTCGAGTCCATCAAAAATTACAAGTTACTGGCAAAACTTCCCCCAACCATAAAGGCAGCCAATCCAGCGCAGAGAGGTAAATGGCAGGTTTCCTTTTTAAGCTATGGATCGGGGAACGATAAACATCGTACAATATATGGCAAAGATGCTACCATAAAATCCCCTACTGTAGACGCATCCTTTTTGTTAAAATCTTGGACCGGTATTTCAGGTAAATTGCGTACTTGGTATTTCGGTTTTAATGAAACGGCACTTCCATTAAACGCGATGGTCTGGTATCCAAACAACTTACAAGGGCCTGCTCCCCTTGTTTTGATTGTACATGGAAATCATCTGGCGCAAGACTGGTCAGAAAGTGGCTATGATTACTTAGGCGAACTACTTGCCAGCAAAGGCTATATCGTTGCATCCGTTGACGAGAATTTTCTGAATGGGAGTTTTACTGATATGCCCCGAGGTGGTTTGGAAAAAGAAAATGGCACACGCGGATGGTTAATGTTAAAACACTTGGAACTGTGGAAAAAATGGAATGAAGATCCATCAAATCCATTTTATCGGCGCGTTGATATGAATAACATCGCCTTAGTGGGCCACTCACGTGGCGGTGAAGCGATGTCTCATGCCGCCTTGTTCAATAGTCTACCCAGCTTTCCAGATAATGCAAATGAGAAGTTCGACTTTAACTTCTCCATCAAAGCTTATGTAGCGATAGCGCCCGTAGATGGTCAATACAAACCTGCATCCATCTTAGCCCCCCTTCAAGACATCAACTATCTTGTAATACAGGGAACACACGATATGGATATGCAGTCGTATGGAGGACTAAGTACATATAAGCGTATTCAATACAATCCCTCTTATCAAGGTTTTAAGGCAGGCCTGTATGTTCATCATGCCAACCATGGGCAGTTCAATACAAGCTGGGGTAAATATGACGCTAGTCGACCTTTCATCAACCAGTTTAACATGACCAACGTCATGGAGGCAAAAGATCAGGAACAAATAGCCAAGGTTTATATTAGCGCCTTCCTTGACGTACATCTAAGAGGTATGACAGCCTATACACCTTTATTTATGGACTACCGATCTGGTCGTGATTGGCTTCCCGAACAAATCTATTTTAACCAGTATGAATCAAGCAAGTCCATATTCCTGGCACGCTATGAAGAAGACTTGAATCTGACGACAGCTACCATACCTGGTGTAAATATAAATGCAACGAATTTAAGTGTGTGGAGAGAAGCACAACATAAGCTAATGTGGGGAGATCATCTCTCACGTGTAGCCTATATAGGGTGGAATTTGGAAGATGACAAGAAGCTAATTGGTAGATATACATTTAACTTTAATGACAGCATCCATTTGGCAACAGAAGATAAGGCGCTTGTCTTCAACCTTACAACAAGCGACGAAAGTTCGCTTCACCTAACAAAGGGGAAAAAGAGTAACCGAGAGAAAAGACAAGAAAAGGATGCAAGTAGGAAAGAGAAAAAACAAAAGCAAAATATCGAAGAAATGCCGCCCATTGATTTCACAATAGAATTGGTAGACCGTTCAGGAAATCGGCTTCATTTTTTGTTGAGCAACTGTTTCCCTTTACAACCGCAGATACAGAAAAAATTGACAAAATATGCTTTTCTCAATGCAAACGAAGATGCCGAAGCGATACCCGACTTCTTCTACTTTGATCTAAGCAGGTTGAAAAAAAACAGCGCTTCATTCGATTTAAATAATCTGCAAAGCATCTCCTTTATTTTTGATCAGTCGCCCTCCGGTGTGATTGCTTTGGATGATATTGGTTTTATACCCTCTTTCTAAATTTCTTTTTCTTTACAAATCGCATTATCAACAATAAGCCAAAAAGGAAACCACCAATATGGGCGGCATAGGCAACGCCGCCCGCTTGCTGCCCACCTAGCGCGCCAAGACCATTTGATACTTGGAAAAGAAACCATAGTCCCACCGCCAGAAAAGCCGGCACGGAGATCACAACGAATAAAATCCATACGTAAACGCTTCTTCGCGGGAACAAAACCATATATCCTGCTAATACAGCGGAAATGGCGCCCGACGCACCTAAACTGGGAATCAGTAGATCTTGTCCAAGAATAAAAGTACTGAACACATGACTCAAACCGGCTAATGCTCCTGTTAGCAGATAAAAGAGCAAATAGTTGATATGTCCCATACGGTCTTCCAGGTTATCGCCGAAAATACCGAGATACAGCATATTCCCTCCCAAGTGGGCCCAGCCGCCATGCATAAACATGGAAGTTATCAATGTTAAAAAAACCGGTACAGGTGTTTTTTGTAATCCCGGCAGCTCGAAAACATCTCCAGTAAAGGGGTCAGCAATCAGCTGACTCTCAGTGATAATATCCCTACCTGTTAATATTTCCGCGGGGATCGTTGCATAAGCAAAAGTGAAATAAATATTATTACCGAAATGTTGCCAAAAAACGAACACGAATATATTAATAGCGATAAGTGTATAATTTACAAAGGGGATCGTCTTCCGATCCCGATTATCATCTCCAATTGGAAGAAGCATTTTTTTCTTTTTTTAGCCGTCTTTAAGAGAATCTTTTTAAAGACATTGCAAATCAAAGAAAAAACCCGCTATTATTATAATTGTTTGCATTGTTCCGTGCATATCGCCTGCAGATCCGATCTTACATACAACATTAATAGCATGTAGTTATGTCCTTTATTATTATTATAAACGCGTTCATTATGTATTACCGCCATTCAAAAAGATCGTCACCAAATCTTTTTGTTTGAAGCCTTTAATGCATCTACAACATAATTAGCTACTTCATCATTGTCGGAATGGTTCTTTATCCGTTCGTCTAAGTTACGTTGCCAATTCTTCAACGCCTCCTGCGGCGATAAACCACATGCAAAAATGCCTTTTTTCATATCAGGTCCCAACACACAACAAAAATCATTTCCGTCCTGGAATATGATGGGACGTAGTTCCCGCACCGTTTGCGGTACATCTTTCGCTTCATAATTGAAATGAACTAGCATTTCCTCAGGGATCCTCATTTGCTCCATATACAGTTTATTATCGGATGTATAAAGAAAACAGCCCGGAAATTCGTTTTGTTTACCCGCATGAAAAAAAATCCTAAAAAGCCTCTCCATTGAAAATATAGAAACCGGCGCCTTCTTGTGTGAAACCGATGTCCAAGCGGATATAAATATCCTTTTTTGGAAAGAGTAAATAACGAAGGCCAAAACCACCTGACCATTTTAGATTGGAAAAGCTAAGCGCGTCAATGCTCGGACCTACCGTTGCCATTGATCCAAATACAACCGCTCCTACCCTTTTACTGAACGCTAACGGCAACATTCTAAACTCAACCTGTGAGGCTAACATATTCTTATCTCGATACCGACCTTGGTAATAGCCACGCATCAGCATATCGCCCCCCATCAGGGCTAACAGGTTGAAGGGTACATCTCCACGGACAAAGTTGCCAAAAAGCTGCCAAGCAAGGGTATTGCGCTTGTTTAGCACATGAAAAGACCGTATATCTAAATTAACACTATTAAAGCGGTAATCACTGGCCAACGAGGGGCTGTAGTTCAAAAAAGAAAGCTCCCCAAAGAACCCTTTCCTTACATTTAACACATTATGCCTATTGTCATAAACCAAAGCCGCACCCAGTCCGAGGTTTAACGAACCATCCGCTCCCAAGGGAAGCATCGGCCCCCCTGAAGCAGGTCGATTAAAAGACACATCGGTGAGTTGTTGAAAATCAACCTCAGGGCCAACAAAAAAATCCTTACTGATTTTCCTTAAAACACGTTGCTTAAAGGCAATGCTAAAAGCGTCCACCACCGCATGATTAGATTCTCCGGTACGAGGCCCGATACCATAATAAAACAGAGGAAAACGCTGGATACGCGTTCTTCCCAGCAAAAACCACTTGTCTTTGTCGCCGTATATCGCATTATCAAGCCATAAGCCATACTGAGCCTTAAAAGTAAAGAAAGCGAACGCCTGCAGCTCGCTCAACCTGTTCAATGAATCGTTCTTAGCACGAAATAGCTGAAGGGCCGAAGCCCCCAGCTCTATCCCCGTTTCGGGCGCATAGCCAAAAGTGGGATAAACCGTAAAGCTTTTTTCCGCGGCAGAAGCTGTGTCATTAAAAATCCGGTGGACCTGGCGTCCCACCCAGCTATCTTTTAGACCTTGTGCCCGTAGGTTAGGATTTAGCAATAAGCATATGATTATAGGAGACCCAAAAATTTTTGCACCAGCTTTCATAGTAGATCGATCGCAGCACATGCGATTAAAAGCAAGGATACGCTACAAGTATTAGAATGCCATTATAAACTTCGGAGCAAGGATAAATGGCAACAGATGCAAGTCAATAGTGAATTCGGCTTTCTTGCTAGATTTATCCAAAACAAACAATCTAATCTTAAAAAAAAAGGCAAATAAGCAAAAAACATTAAAAAACAACGAACACTTCAGCACAAAAGCAACAAAAATCAAAAAGAAGTAAAAAAATATTTCCATACAATTACATTTAAAGAATAAAATACCTCACAAAAACCGC
>NZ_LR027856.1 GCF_900607235.1 Olivibacter jilunii
CCACCTCTTCCCATCCCGAACAGAGAAGTTAAGCCCGCCAGAGCCGATGGTACTGCAGTAACATGTGGGAGAGTAGGTCGGTGCCGATCTTTACAGAAGGCCGCCGTGCATTGCACGGCGGCCTTTCTTATTATATCCCTTCCCAAAACAAAGCGTGCCGTCGAAAGCAAGACACGTATTCCTCCATACTGTATCATTATCGTAAAAAATATAGACCTTCCGTTCTATGTTCTAGGAAATGGCTATATGACTCTTATTAAGGAGCGCTAAGTGAAGGGGGGCAGACCGTTATAGCAGGTACAAATACAAGTTGTCATTACATGAAGCTTATTCACCTTCGAAAAAGTCAATCAAAGAAGCCATATATACTTGTTGCCATCCTTCTACAATGTCTTGGTAATCTGTATCAGGAATATTTGTATGAAGAAGTTCGAGAGATGTTCCCTTTTTATGGGGATGAAGCTTGATCGTAACGATGGATGGCTCCATTTGATCACCAAAATACCACTGTTGGACTAACTTTTTGTCCTTTTCCAAAATCAAATTTTTTCCGGTAATACTACCATCCCAAAGAGAAAATTCTGAGTTCGGCGTATTGGACATGCTTACTTCATCGCCAGTCCATAACCTAATAGCCTGTTCCATAGTCAATGCTAAATAAACCTCCTCAGGGTTTGCGGGAATAATAAAATACTGCTTGAACTCTTTCATTTCATGTTAAGTCTTCGATAATAACAAGATATTGACTAGGAAAAAAGAATATTATCAAGCAACTAATTCGGTTGAATTGTACTCTCGATAAAATAAAGTAATTCCCTATTTGCTTCATTATAGGCTTCGAAAAGTGCTTTTTTTGCCGTAAGTGATCCGCCAATATTGGGTCTCGAAACAATGTTCGCAATATTCCGTGTAAGTGTTTTGCTAGTTTCTGTCCGATTGTCTTCGATAACAACATGAAATCCAGCGACGGAATTCCATTTGTTTTTGGGTAAGGCCCCCCAACTGAAATCACCTTCGCTATTACCAATAGCTGATGATGCATCAGTGCCTGAGGCCGAATGATATGCTGTTATAGCAATTCGGACAGTAATCTTATTCTTTTCTGCAGGTGAATGAAACTGGGTTGTATCTAATATATTAATAATTGCACTAGGGTAAGAAGTCATAATCCCTTGAGCTATATGATTTATTATGTCCTGTGATGAACATTCCACACGTGTTGTGTCGGTGATTTTTCTCAGATCAGAAAATACAATATTTAAATTAATTCCCCGTAACTTGTCGTTGCCAGTGCCAATTTCAGCTGTCGGTGGGCACCATACGAGTATTTTCTGTCCAAATGCATGGACTGAAAAGAGAAAAAAAACAAACATTAATAAAAATTTCTTAGTCATCTTCTATACGGTTGATTATTACAAGCTTGTCGTAAACAATTAATTCTCTGTCAGCGCTTTTTCCATTCTTAGGTATTCTATCTGTCCCTTTCTAAAAATTTCGCCAATCTCAACAAAATGATGCTTTTTATAAAAGGGAACAGCCGAAATGCGTGCATTACACCAAATGATCTTCGATCCTTGTTGATAAGCATATTGAGAAATGTGATTTAATAGGGTCGACCCGTAGCCTTTATTTTGATATCTACTATCCGTTGCGAATTTTCGGAATTGCGCTTCCTCACCTCTCACAAATAACGATACGACAGCGATAAGTTCGTTATTATCGTATAAACCAAAATGAATGCCCAGGTCATCTTCATCCAGAATGATCGATTCAATCGAACTTTCCGGATAGAGAACCGCTTGGCGTAATTGCATGGTTACTGTCGGGGCTATTTGTTCGATTTGTGTCATGTCTACATCAAAAATTTACGCGAGCAAAAATACAGCTTTTTAAACCTTATTCGTTATTTTCTTTCACTAATTACGGACTTGAGTAGTAATTTGTATATTACTTTGCTATTAATAAATCGGATTTTGCAAAATACTTAATCTATTGTTAACGTTTTCTTAACATATAGTCTATATTTTCGTAACCATTATTTAATATAAAGATGAAAATAATTCGGCTATCACGTATTGTGTGTTTTATGGTATTCTCTTTCTGTGTAGATGAAGTATTGGCACAGCGGGAGAGAGACGAGTTTCCTACATTAAAAAATTTTAAAGGATTGCAGTTTAAGTCTAGTGACTCTACAATCTACATGAATTTTCGCTTCAGAATGCAAAATCGATTAGGTGCATCAACAATTGATGGAGATAATCTTGGTATTCGGGAATTTGATGCCAGGGTTAGACGCCTCCGTATGCGAGTGGATGGATATTTATACTCACCTAAATTCTCTTACACCATTCAGCTTGCCTTTACTCGAGGAGATCAAGACTTCGATGATACAGGTGTTGCAAATATAGTTCGTGACGCGGTTGTCTTTTATAACTTTACCCCTAATTTTTATATAGCTTTTGGCTTAAATAAATTGCCTGGCAATCGGCAGCGAGTTAATTCGTCAGGTCAGTTGCAATTTGCCGATCGGTCAATCGTAAATGCTGCGATGAATATCGATCGCGACTTCGGCATAAAGGCTTACTATAAAAATAAGATAGGTGAAACCGCAGTCTATCATTTAAAAGGTGCTATAACCACAGGCGAAGGTCGTGTTGCCAATAATACCGACAAGGGGCTTGCTTACACGGGGCGTGCGGAACTATTACCTTTAGGGGCATTCACTGATGACGGCGACTATTCCGAAGGCGATTTGATGCGGGAAAGAACGCCAAAGGTTTCATTTGGCGGTGGCTATAGTAAAAATGTGGGTACAACGAGGAGTGGTGGGCAGATTGGGTATTATCTATATGAACCTGTTACCCTTCAAACCTATTTCGCAGATGCTATTTTTAAATATAATGGTTGGGCATACCAGTTCGAGTACATAAAGCGTACCGTGGATAAAGCAATTACTTATAATGAAGCAGGCGAATCGGCTTATGCTTTTAACGGCCAAGGTATCAATCAACAAATATCCTATTTATTCAAGAGCAATTATGAGCTGGCTGGACGCTATTCATGGTTGGAACCCGGGGCAAGCATCGGGGATTACCAGCAAGAAACCGAAATTATTGAATTAGGCGCAACGAAATACTTACATCAACATCGGATCAAATTTCAACTGAATGTGAATTATCAGACTAAGCAGGGAGTCTTTGCGCTTGATGGTAAGGGAAATCGATGGGGAGGGGTTTTTCAGGTAGAATTAGGTATTTAACTTTTTAGCATACAATAGGAAGAGATCACTTGCGCAAAGTGATCCCTTCTTTTTTAGTTTACTCCTGTTCCAAAAACGGATAACGATAATCCGTTGGTGGGTTAAATGACTCTTTGATAGTGCGTGGAGAAACCCAACGTAATAAATTGATCATTGAGCCTGCTTTGTCGTTCGTACCGGAACCTCTTGCACCTCCAAAAGGTTGTTGGCCAACCACAGCGCCCGTACATTTATCATTTATATAAAAGTTGCCTGCGGCATTTTTTAATGCATCAGAGGCTTGCGCTATGGCATAACGATCTTGTGCTATAACAGAACCGGTAAGGGCATAAATCGAAGTTTGATCTATTAATCGTAAGGTATCTTCCCATTTTTCGTCTTCATAGACGTAAACAGTAAGTACCGGGCCAAACAACTCTTCTTTTAAAGTTACATAATCCGGTGTTTTGGCAAGGATTACCGTAGGTTGAATGAAATAGCCAACGCTTTTATCGTACTCGCCACCGATAATTACCTCTGCATCTTCATCTGATTTTGCTTGATCAATGTATCTTGTAAGCTTATCGAAAGACTTTTCGTCAATAACGGCGTTGATGAAATTTGAAAAATCTTCAGTAGGTCCTACCTTAAAGGAATTGATATCTTTCGTCATTAATTCTTTAAGCGCAGGCCATAGTGACTGTGGAATATACACGCGTGACGCCGCTGAACATTTTTGGCCCTGATATTCGAAAGCCCCTCGAACAATGGCGGTGTTCGCCGCTTTTATATCAGCCGATCGATGAACTAAAATGAAATCTTTACCACCGGTTTCACCAACTATACGTGGATAACTTTTGTATTTATGGATGTTTGTCCCAATCGTTTTCCATATTTCTTGGAAAACGGCAGTAGATCCGGTAAAGTGTATGCCGGCAAAGTCCGGATGATTAAAGACCACCTCACCTACATCCGGCCCATGTGCATAAATCAAATTGATAACGCCTGCCGGTACGCCTGCCTCGTGGAAAATTTCCATTAACAAATGAGCTGCATAGATTTGCGTGTCAGCAGGTTTCCATACAACCACATTTCCCATCATAGCAACACAGCTAGGTAAGTTTCCCGCTATTGCAGTAAAGTTAAAGGGAGTTAATGCGAATACAAATCCCTCCAAAGGCCGTTGCTCTACGCGATTCCACACGCCATCAGAAGAAACAGGAGGTTGTTGCGAATAGATTTCGCTCATATATTTCACATTAAATCGGAGAAAGTCAACGATTTCGCAAGCTGAATCGATTTCTGCCTGATATGCATTTTTTGACTGCCCTAACATAGTGGCCGCATTTAGCTTGTAACGGTATTTACCGGCTATTAAATCGGCGGCTTTTAAGAAGATACTAGCCCGATGTTCCCACGGCAAATCTTCCCAATTTTTCTTTGCTTCTAAAGCAGCGTTAATGGCGTCGGTTACGTGGTTCTTGCCGCCTTTATGATAATATCCCAATAAGTGTTTGTGGTCATGCGGAGGTCTTAACTCGCCCTTATTTCCAGTCCTTATTTCTTGGCCACCTATAAACATGGGAATATCCGCCTCCTGCGATCTTGCAGTACGCAAGGCTTCTTGCAATAAAGCGCGTTCCTTACTTCCGGGAGCATAGGCATATACCGGCTCGTTTATAGGGGTAGGGACACTAAAAAATCCTTTTAACATAATATATTTTTATTTTGTGTGATACTTGGCAAAGGTACCAAAAGCCCGATAGCTCTGCAATTGAAATCGGTATTTAACCGTTTGTTTATTACCTTTGTTACTTGGTATCGAAAAAAACAGATGAAAAAACTGCGCCTTTTATTACTTCCGTTCTCTTGGCTATATGGCGCTATCTTATTTTTCAGACATTTTATTTACGACCGAGGTTTCGCAAATAGTTATGGTTTTGATAAACCGGTCATTGTTATTGGCAATTTAGTACTTGGTGGGGCAGGTAAAAGCCCGATGACTGAATACCTTTTGCGTTTATTTGCCGGTGTAAGCATAGCGACGCTAAGTCGAGGTTATGGAAGGAAAAGCACCGGGTACCTCGAAGTGCAGGGAGGCAGTACGGCTGAAAAAGTAGGGGATGAGCCGTTGCAATTTAAAAGAAAATTTCCATGCGTTACAGTCGCTGTTTGCGAGGATAGAGTGGAGGGATTGAGACAGCTGATGCCAAGCCACGATATTTTTGTTTTAGACGATGCTTTTCAGCATAGAAGACTAAAGCCAGGCATTAGTATTTTACTGTTCGATTTTGAAAGCCTTCAGGAAAACAAATGGGTACTCCCCGCCGGAAATTATAGAGATTTATTTATGCGACGAAATTTCGCTGATATTATCGTTATTACTAAGTCGCCGGAGGCACTTTCAAAAACGGATAGGCAGCGATGCCTACAATTACTAAAATTAGAAAGAGAACTCCCCACATTTTTCTCTTATATTGAATATGGCGATTTAGTAAATTTGATGACGGATGAAAAAGAGTCTTTTCCAATAAACGCCCGCCTAATAGTAATGACGGGTATTGCCAATCCAACACCGTTTTGCAATTATTTAACAACAAAAGGCAACGTATTGAAAATGATTGAATTTCCGGATCATCATCGTTATACAGCTGGTGATTTACTTAAGATAAAAAGGTATTGGCAATCATTGGGCGATTGTTTAATCGTAACGACAGAGAAAGATGCCATGCGTTTGCGAGATCCGGAACTGCGCTCGCATATTGAAGATTTGCCTTTACATTATATACCGATAGAAACGAAATTTCACCATAATGCGAGTGGACCAAGTTTCGACAACTTAATTAAAGATCAAGTATTTGGCAAGCAGGTGTAAATAACCCTTTTTAAAAGATAAAAGTGATTATATGTATAGATCATTAGGAGAAACCGTTACTTATATTGAACAAAGAATAGGAGATTTTAAACCCGAAGTGGGCATTATTTTAGGAACCGGTTTAGGTGGTCTCGTGAAAGATATAGCGGTTGAGCACCAACTTATGTATGCTCATATTCCGAACTTTCCTGTTTCTACCCTTGAATTCCATTCGGGTAAATTGATTTTCGGTACCTTAAGCGGTAAAAAGGTAGTAGCAATGCAGGGTAGACTTCATTATTATGAAGGTTATAATATGCAAGAGATTACATTCCCCGTACGTGTTCTAAAGCTGCTCGGTATACAAAAGTTGTTCGTATCGAATGCCTCAGGATCATTAAATCCAGCGATAAAGAAAGGTGATCTTGTCTTTATTGATGATCATATTAGCTTGTTGCCTGAAAGTCCATTACGTGGTCCGAATAACGATGATCTTGGCCCTCGCTTTCCGGATATGAGCGAACCCTATAACAGAGATTTTATACAAAAAGCGTTAAATATTGCGGCGGAAAGTAACATCCGAGTGCATAAAGGCGTTTATGTTTCTACGGCTGGCCCTAATCTGGAAACTCGTGCTGAATATAAGTATATGCGCCTAATAGGTGGCGATATTGTAGGAATGAGTACAGTTCCGGAGGTTATTGTGGCTAATCACATGGGCTTACCGGTTTTTGCTGTATCGGTAGTTACGGATGAGGGTTTTCATGAAAATTTGGAAGTCGTATCAATCGAAGATATCATTGAGGTAGCTAAAACGGCAGAACCAAAGATGACGTTAATTTTAAAAGAATTACTAGCTTTGCCAGAATGATTAAGCATTTGCGTGCCTGTTTTTTCCTTTTTGTTTTGTGTCTTTTCGCCGGTCATAGCTTTGCTCAAGAGCAAGAGGAGTGGGGCGCCGATTTGGATTCGCTTCGTCGAGCGGAAGAGGCACAACAGGACTCGATTATTTACAATGCGTCTTATATACGGTATACAACTTTAGATCGTTTGAAACAGGGGACATTTACGGTTCCACTGGATACAACCTTAAAGGGGTTTCAATATTACAATCCCCAAACGAAGCCTAAAAGTCCGACAATGAATCTTGGGAACTATGGGTTAGCTACGCGTGATTTACTGTTTTCTCCTACAACAGAAATTGGTTTCAGAACGGGGTTTACCGCTATGGATCGCTATCTTTTGACGCTTGATTCTATTCGCTTTTACAGGGCGCGATCACCCTTTTCCGAATTGTATTTTGTTACCGGAGATCAGGTTTTTAGTGCAAAAATAGGTCAGAATATCAAGCCAAATTGGAGTGTTGGCGCTAATTTTAACGCATCTTTAGCACGAGGATTTTATCAAAATCAGCGTTACAACGATATACAGCCTGCAATTTATACTTGGTATGAGTCGCCTAACCTGCGGTACAACTTGCAATCAGCGTTGATATTTAATACGCTCGTCGCTACAGAGAATGGCTCAATTCTAAACGATAGCATATTCCGGGTACAGCCGGAAAATTCGAATCCTGAATCCTTTGAGGTACGCTTAAGTCAACAACGAGAACAACGTCCGAGAAATACCTGGACAGATCACAGCTTTTTTTTACGACAAAGCATGTTTATTGGTCGACTCGATACGCTTAATAAAGGAACGCAAGAACAACAAGTATTGCCAACCATGTCAGTGGCACATAGTTTGAAACTCAATAGTAAGAAATACAAGTTCTTCAAGAACGAAGCTGATCCTAATGGAGCATTGCCTTTTAGTGAATCTGTTTTAACCAATGATTCGACCATGTTGACAACCATTACCAATGACTTTGTTTATAGTTTCTCGCTGCGTGGAAAGTCCGTTTCATTTATTAAAAATGAGGTAAAACTCGATTTAGGGTTGCAACATGATCTTATGTTTTATAAACAAGGGCGAGACTCGTTAAGCGTTCAGGATACGCTTGCTTCCAATCGGTACCGGGACATGTCTTTTCAAAACATTACTTTAAAAGCTGGATTGGGGTATCGCTTTAGTGATCGTGTAAATATTACGACAGACTTTAGACAGATAATTACCGGGCGGAATTTTGGGGATTTCCATTATGGAGCACAAGCTAATCTTCTGTATAACAATACCGTTGGCCGACTCGTACTCGCAGGGTATTTTCAGAATCAATCACCGGAATACCTTGCAGAGTCTGTAAACTATACATACCACAAATGGGACAATAATGATCGATTAGATAAAATCAAAACAACCAACTTATCGGCTGCTTATGAAAATCCCCGTTTTCGTTTTTTAGCAAAAGCTGAGTACTTTTTAATAAACAACTATACGTATTACAAAGAAGTTGACAACCCGGATCATCGATCCGAATTGTTACGGGTTATTGAAGTGGCTCAACACGAATCGCCCATCAATTTATTGAAGTTGACCTTAGGTAAGGATTTTACTTTTTTTGACAAATTGCATTTTGATAATTACGTTGTATACCAAAAATCAGATTACAACGATATATTGATGACACCGGAGTTTTATACTTGGCATAGCTTCTATTATAATACCATTTTGGTAAAAGTAATCAATCTTAATATTGGTTTTGACATCCGTTTTAACACCCCTTATGTTGCGCCTGCTTATGCAATCAACATAGGGCAATTTTATCGGCCCTATTATGGAGGTGTAGATGCAAACGGGAACGAGATTACACCAATTGAGTTTTCTAGCTATCCGATTGTGGATCCTTGGGTGACAGCAACCTTAAAAAGAACAAATTTCTTTCTGAGATATGATAATGCCAGTCAGGGACTCTTCTCAAGAGGGTATTACACCGTAAGGCGCTATCCGATGGCTCCTGCCGGCATGCGGTTCGGCGTTAGCTGGAAGTTTTACGATTAGTATATTATCGTCCCTATCTAATCCCTTCACAGCAATAAATAAATAAAATTACAGAAAGAGAAAGGATCAAATGATTACCTTTGCCATTTAATAATACTGATATGAGTAAAGCAATTATAAAAACTGAGAAAGGTGATATGACGGTGCAATTTTATGATAAAGATGCACCTGGACATGTGGCAAATTTTATTAAACTCGCGAAATCCGGCTTTTATGATGGTACGGTATTTCATCGGGTGATTCCTGATTTTGTGATTCAGGGAGGAGACCCAACCGGTACGGGAGCAGGGGGGCCGGGATATACGATCGACTGTGAATTAGATGGAGAGAATCAATACCACGATCGCGGTGTATTATCGATGGCTCATCGCGGTAGAAATACAGGTGGATCGCAATTTTTTATTTGTCATAGCAGAAATAATACCGCTCACCTGGATCGCAATCATACCTGCTTTGGCAAGGTTGTCGAAAATGTCGATGTTATTGATGACATCCGTCAGGGAGACAAAATTTTAAGTGTAGAAGTCATTGAGGAATAAGTGATATTGTAAACGTTTTAAAAAGGGATATAGATGAATTTAAGAGGAATAGTTTCCGTCACAGGACGTCCGGGTTTATTTAAGCTGATAGGACAAAACAAAACAGGTTTCATTTTGGAAAGCCTGGATGAAAAACGTGTGAAGATTGTTGTTAATATATCAACTGCAAAAATGGCTTCCTTGGAAGATATAACCATTTTTGGAACGGAAGACGATATTAAACTTATCGACATTTTTGAAAAAATGAAAGGTCTATCGTCGTTGCCGGATGCAAAGAAAGATAGCGGTGACAAGTTGCGTGCGTTTTTTAATGAAGTTGCGCCGGATCACGATGAAGAACGTGTATACTCTTCCGATATTAAGAAAATAATTAACTGGTTTGTCATTTTAAAGGGATTTCCTTTGTTTGATGAAGAAGCTCCTGCTCCGCTTGATGCTGAAGCTGTAGGGGAGGATAAAAAAGTAGAAAGAGAAGAGCTCGCGAAATAGCGATCTGCATCCAATAAACGGGGGTGTTCTTTTTAGGCCCCCGTTACGTTTTAAAGGTAATCGCTGATTAAAGAATGAAAATAATCAATGCGGCTAAAGCAATGCCAATTACAATCATTATCCACATATTTTGACTTTCTTTACCGGTATTGATTCCCTTATAGTGATATTTTCTTGTGCTTGGTAATTTCATGAGATCCTCCTTTACAAAATGGTGAAAACCTGGTAGCTTTGTGATGGGTTATTTTACTTAAGTGTTCTACTCCCTCATTTGTTTGATGAAAACTCATCAAAAATTCCATAAAAAAGTAAAAAATTACTCGTGATGATAAGGTTCGCCTCGAAGAATGCTAAACGCCCTGTATAACTGCTCGACGAAAAATAGGCGAATCATTTGGTGAGAAAAAGTCATGTTGGACAGAGAAAGCTTGTTTTTCTGAGCACGGACATATAGGCTGTTATCGAAGCCGTAGGGTCCGCCAATTATGAAGACTAAATGCTGGGTTCCATTCAACATGTGCCTTTCTAAATACTTAGCAAAATCAATCGACCGGGGAGCCATTCCTTTCTCGTCTAAAAGGACAATCGTATCTGTTGCGTTCAGTTGTTTTGAAATTTGTTCAGCTTCCTTGGCTTTTTGCTGATCAGGGGATAGATGCTTCGTATTCTTAATATCAGGGATAATAGTCATCGAGAAATTTATGTAATGCTTAAGTCTTTGCAGGTATTTGTCAATTCCTGTATTTAGATATGACTCATCCGTTTTTCCTATACAAAGCAAGGTGATTTTCATTTGTATTCAAGTGTTGCGTGCAGTGCAGCGTTTTATATGCCGTTTTTTACGATGTTAAATTTCGTACAATTGGAAATTAATACACAAAATAAAGGATATTAATACACAAATCCCTTTTTTATAAATAATAAATATATTTATTTTTTAATTTTGCGGAAAATTAATTAATGTGAAGGCTTAGGGGCGTTTGCTTCGGGCGTTTTTACAATTGTTAAACCATCGGTGCCAGTCTAAGCGCACCTAAAAATCATTTCCGATGAAAAAAGTCGTACTGTTAACATCTCTTTTTGTGTCACTTTTATGTTGTCTACATGCACAAGAAACAAATCCTGATTCTATTTGGAAAATTCATGGTGAGAATACATTTCTAATCAATCAGAGCACGTTTTCCAACTGGGCTGCAGGAGGAATAAATTCCTTATCGGCCAACTTAGTGCTGAACTATGATTTCAACTATAAGAAAGATAAATGGAGCTGGGATAACAAAGTTTTAGCGGCATATGGTTTGACCAAACAAAAAGATTTAGGCTGGCGGAAGAATGATGACCGTATTTTACTAAACAGCTTATTGGGATATCAGGCTGCGCCTAAGTGGCTATATACTTTCTTTATGAATTTCAACTCGCAGTTTGCAAATGGATACAATTATAATGCGGATGGAAGCAGAGAAGCGTTAATTTCTGCCGGATTGGCACCTGCGTACCTGAGTTTTGGCCCTGGTATTGCCTATAAAGAATCGGATAATTTCCGTTTCAATTTATCACCTGCATCCCCTAGGTTTGTTTTTGTAACTAATCAGGAACTTGCAGATCAAGGGGCCTTTGGAGTTGATCCAGGTAAAAAAAGCCGCTTTGAATTTGGTGCCTCTTTTGACGCTTACTATCGTAAAAATATCATGGAAAATATCGGCATAGAAAATATCCTACGCTTATACTCTAACTATTTAGAAGACCCAAAAAATGTGGATGTCGATTATACGCTCAATATTTTCATGAAGGTCAATCGATTTGTTTCCGTGAATGCCGGCGTTCAAATGATCTATGATGATAATACGGATGTTCCAAAAGAAAGGGACGGTGTGAATTACAAAGGAAAAGGTTTACAGGTTAAGCAAATTTTTGGAGCTGGTTTTACCTATAAATTCTAGACGTACATAGAGCCGATATTGGTTTTTTTACATCCCGAACCGTTAGCTGCAGTTCGGGATTTTTTTATTTCACCTATCGGTAATTCAATTTTAAGCCTTATCTTAGAAAGCTATGAATACCCCTATTGTTGCATTTTACCAAGAAAAACGCCAGCTGACACAAGATAAAATCAAGCGCTTTAATCGTATTATTAATCGGCTATCTTTCGCCCGATTAGCATTAATTCTAGGAGGAGGTGTAGTTTTATTTAAGGTGGTACAATCAGAAAGTGTCTGGTTGACGCTTATATCTTCTTTTCTGATTCTCATTGTATTTATGTGGCTGGTAGCGAAGCAAAGTAAGTTGACCAAAGATAAGGAGGAAGCAGAAGATGATTTAACGATAGTAGAGAATGAGTTGAATTGCCAAGCTGGGACGACGAGCATTTATAGTGATGGCGCCGAATTTATTAATGATAAACATGGATATACCAGTGATTTAGATGTTTTTGGAATCAATTCAATTTATCACAGAATAAATCGGGCTGCGACAATAGACGGGAGAAGTATGCTAGCTCGTTGGTTGTCTGTCGCAGCAACTGATAAAGAGATTGCAGATCGCCAGCAAGCGGTGAAAGAACTCGAAGAAGATCCTTCTTGGGGGTTGAACTTTTTAGCTCGATTAGTTTTCGCCCTAAAAGAACAATCTAATTTCAAAGATACCCTGGTCAGCTATTTGAATAAACCCTATGCCGATTTTGGAAATAGCTTGTTGCGCTTTTATACAAAGGTAGCGCCTTATATTTTGTCAATAAATATTGCCTTGTCGTTCTTTTATGGGACTCCTTTTTCAAACATTGCCCTGCTTTTGTTTATATTTAATATTTTGCTTACGATGGCCTATGCCGGAAAGGTTTCACAGATCGCCGCTGGTATTGGTCGGATGGGAAACTTACTGGAACGTTTTGGAAAGGTATATGAAAGCGTTGAACGTCGAGGATGGCAAGCCGATTTGCTAAAAGACGGTTTGCTGTCTAAAGGACAAAAGGAAGGGGAGAAGACCATATCACAAAGCATTAGAGAGCTCGGATCGTTGATTAACAAACTGGACTACCGTTTAAACATACTGGTAGCGACTTTTCTGAACGGTATTTTCCTTTGGGACTTTAGGCAAGTCTTCGCCATTTTGGATTGGCGTAAAACCCATCATTATGAGATGGCAAAGTTGTTTGATGAATTGGCTTGCTTAGAGGCCTTGGTAAGTTTTGCTTTTATAAGGATTAATGATCCTTCGTGGAATTATCCGCGTATTATACCAACCGATGCTCATATCCTGCAGGCCGAAGGTCTAAGACATCCGCTCATTCCTACGGTCAGTTCTGTGCCAAATGACTATTCTTTAGATGGTCATCGTCTGGCTTTAATCACCGGGTCTAATATGGCGGGGAAGAGCACCTTTCTTCGAACAGTAGGCGCCAATATGGTATTAGCGCTTAGCGGGGCACCCGTTTGTGCGCTGCATTTAGAGCTTTCAGTAATGCATATTATTACCTACATGCGTATCCGGGATTCATTGAATGAAAGTACTTCAACCTTTAAGGCAGAGCTAGATCGATTGGATATGATTCTAAAAGTGGTTAATACGCAAAAGAACACTTTCTTTTTGGTGGACGAAATGTTACGAGGCACCAATTCAGTTGACAAATATTTAGGCTCTAAAGCAGTTATAGAAAAGCTAATAAAAGACCGGGGGGTTGGTATGGTTGCCACTCATGATCTTCAGTTAGCGAAATTAGAAGACACCAATCCCGGCTATTTGAAAAATTATCATTTCGATATACAGGTGATAGAGGGGGAAATGGTTTTCGATTATAAGTTGAAAGAAGGCGCTTGTAAGATTTTCAATGCCTCTATGCTTCTCAAAAAGATTGGAATTGACATTTCACTTTAAGTGTGTGAATAACTAACACATTGTGCAAAACTTCGATTAACGCTCGAAGCTTTCAAAGATTATCTTTGTTAGAAGATCAAGGATATGTTCTTTGAAATACTTAGTCAGCGATTATGTTGTTAATGAATTTCCAATAAAGCACGGGCTTGTAACCATTTTCTAAGCTGTTTCCCTGGTTTAAAAGCATTTCAAAAGCCGGTACAAGTACTAGATTTCCGCTGAATAAGTAATCATCGTTTCTATTAAATTTTAATTGACGGTTTCTTTGGGTAAAGGAGATTAGCCGTGAGGACGATTATCTTTTTATAAATGCCTATACATAAAACGTAAAACTATGAGCCAAGAAAATGAAGTATTGTTAAGAGAAAATAAAGATCGATTTGTAATCCTTCCGATTAATTATCCGGCGATTTGGGATATGTACAAAAAGCACGAAGCGAGTTTCTGGACGGCTGAAGAAATTGATTTATCCGGCGACTTAAAGGATTGGGCAAACCTAAATGATGGAGAGCGCCATTTTATATCGCATGTTCTTGCTTTTTTTGCGGCGAGTGATGGGATTGTGAACGAAAACCTGGCCATAAATTTTATGAGCGAGGTGCAACTGCCGGAGGCTAGGAGCTTTTATGGATTTCAGATCGCGATGGAGAATATTCATTCTGAAACTTATGCTCTACTGATCGATACTTATGTAAAAGATCCCGTTGAAAAAGATCGGTTATTCCATGCCATAGAAACGGTTGAATGTGTTAAGAAAAAGGCGGAATGGGCTTTACGTTGGATTGAAAATGGCTCTTTTGCTGAACGCCTAGTTGCTTTTGCAGCGGTGGAGGGCATTTTCTTCTCCGGTAGTTTTTGCGCTATTTTCTGGCTAAAAAAGAGAGGGTTGATGCCTGGTTTGACATTTAGTAATGAATTGATTTCACGTGACGAAGGTTTGCATTGCGAATTTGCATGCTTATTGTATAGTATGTTGGAAGCTAAGCTTCCGAAAGAACGCGTACAGGAGATCATTATTGATGCAGTAGAAATTGAAAAAGAGTTTATAACGGATGCCTTGCCTGTTAAACTTATCGGAATGAACGCCGATTTGATGAAGCAGTATATCGAATTTGTGGCCGATAGGTGGTTGGTAGAACTTGGTAATAGCAAATACTATAACGCTACTAATCCATTTGATTTTATGGAACTTATATCCCTGCAAGGCAAAACAAATTTCTTTGAGAAACGTGTAGGAGATTATCAGAAGAGCGGCGTTACCGGAGAAAAAGGAAAAGCCAGCTTTTCTTTGGATGAGGATTTTTAATTAAAGCCATCAGCGATCGGAAGTCGGAAATCGGTTTCTGGAAAAAAGAAAATGTTCTAAATACTGACAGCTAAAAGCTAATAAAGGAGAAAAATATGTATGTAATTAAGCGAGATGGACGTTCCGAGTCCGTAAAATTTGACAAGATAACGGCACGAATTGAAAAGCTGTGCTACGGTTTAAATCCTGATTTAGTGGATCCTATTGATGTTGCACGAAAGGTAATCGAGGGTTTATACGATGGGGTTACCACTTCAGAGCTGGATAATTTGGCTGCTGAAACAGCTGCGTCTTTAACCACTAAACACCCGGATTATGCCTTATTGGCCTCTAGAATTGCCGTCTCCAACTTACATAAAAATACAGTTAAGTCTTTTTCGGAAACGATGAGCTTGCTCTATCATTACATCGACCCGAAAACAGGAAAGCCAGCTCCGTTAATAGCAGATGATGTTTACGAGGTGATTCAGGCGAATGCCATGGAGCTAGACAGCCATATTATTTACGATCGGGATTTCAGTTTCGATTATTTTGGATTTAAAACGCTGGAAAAGTCGTATCTGTTAAAGCTGAATGGGAAAATTGCCGAAAGACCACAGCATTTATTTATGCGTGTAGCAGTAGGTATTCATAAACATGATATCGAAAGTGTTATCAAAACCTACGACTTGCTGAGTGAACGTTGGTTTACGCATGCAACACCCACACTGTTTAATGCGGGTACACCGAAGCCGCAAATGTCATCTTGTTTCCTGTTGACTATGAAAGATGATAGTATCGAGGGAATTTATGATACCTTGAAACAAACAGCGAAGATTTCCCAAAGTGCAGGTGGTATTGGATTAAGCATTCATAACGTACGCGCTACGGGAGCCTATATCAGTGGTACGAATGGCACAAGTAATGGAATCATCCCCATGTTACGTGTTTTCAATGATACCGCTCGGTACGTTGACCAAGGTGGTGGTAAACGTAAAGGAGCCTTTGCTATATATCTTGAACCTTGGCACGCAGATGTTTATGATTTTATCGATTTGCGGAAGAACCACGGTAAGGAAGAATTAAGGGCACGCGATTTATTTTTAGCCCTATGGGTGCCGGATTTATTCATGAAACGCGTGGAAGAGAATGGCGAATGGAGTTTGTTTTCGCCTGATGAAGCTCCAGGCCTAGCAGAATGCCATGGAGAGGCTTTTGAAAAACTATATGAGCAGTATGAGCGTGAAGGAAGGGCTAGGAAAATAGTAAAGGCACAGGATCTCTGGTTTGCTATTTTGGATGCCCAGATTGAAACAGGAACCCCTTATCTCTTGTATAAAGATGCGGCTAACGGAAAATCGAATCAGCAAAATCTCGGTACCATCAAGAGTTCCAATCTATGTACTGAAATTATAGAATATACGTCGGCTGATGAAGTAGCTGTTTGTAACCTGGCTTCTCTTGCTTTACCGAGATATGTAGATAATGGTGAATTCGATCATCAAAAGTTGTTTGATATCACGTACCAAGTGACCATCAATCTCAACCGTATTATTGATAATAATTATTATCCGGTGGATGAGGCCCGTAATTCCAATCTTCGTCACCGCCCTGTCGGATTGGGCGTGCAGGGATTAGCAGATACCTTTATATTAATGCGTATGCCTTTTGAAAGCGAGGCTGCGAAGCAACTTAATAAGGATATTTTTGAGACGATTTACTTTGCAGCAATGACTGCCTCGAAAGATTTGGCAGTGAAAGAAGGCCCCTACGAGAGCTTCAAAGGTTCCCCACTTTCACAAGGTAAATTCCAGTTTGATTTGTGGAATGTTAAACCGGATAGTGGTAGATGGGACTGGGAAGGCTTACGTAAAGAAATTAAGAAACACGGTGTAAGAAATTCGTTGCTGGTTGCACCGATGCCGACAGCATCGACTTCGCAAATATTAGGTAATAATGAGTGTTTTGAACCCTATACCTCTAATATATATACCCGTCGGGTATTGAGTGGAGAATTTGTAATTGTTAACAAACATCTTTTACGTGATCTTGTGGAGCTCGGTTTGTGGAATAATGAGATGAAGAACCGTATTATTGCGGCCAATGGATCTATTCAGGACATCAACGAAATTCCTGCAGATATCAAGGAATTGTACAAGACTGTTTGGGAGATTAAAATGAGAAACATCATTGATATGGCTGCCGATAGAGGTGCCTTTATCTGCCAGTCGCAATCACTTAATCTATTCGTTAATACACCTACGACGGCGAAATTAACCTCTATGCATTTCTATGCATGGAAAAAGGGGCTTAAGACAGGTATGTATTATCTGCGCACTCAAGCGGCTACGCAAGCAGTTAAGTTTACAGTTGAAAATCAAGCAGGTAAGAATATGGAACCGGTTATTCCTGCAAAAATAGAATCAGTTCCGGACGATATTCCAACAGGAGCGGTATGCTCAATGGAAGAAGGCTGCATAACCTGCGGCTCTTAGGGTCAGAAAGCGCTTATTCGTATATAGGTCTCTCAAAAAAATGGAAAAGCTCCTAAGAATCATCTTGGGAGCTTTTTTAGGTAAATTTTTCCCATGATGAATAATCAATTTTATATACGGTATTCATCTTGCATATGAAATGCAATTTATCTAAGTTTGGAAACCTTGAAATCAACTTTCGTCAAACATGAAATTATTCTCTGTGAACGTTGTGGCACCTCGATCGAATGTCGGGCAAACTCGTATTCCAAATGTCAATGCAGCGCCGTGGAGCTGTCTGTCAATGAGGTACAATATATAAGTGAACGATACGATAATTGTCTCTGCGCAGCGTGCTTGCAAGCGTTGAAGCAAGAATATATAGAAACGAATGAACTATAAAATGACCCTGGAAGAAAAAATAAAACAATCAGAGACAAGTATTTTTAAAGCTGTTTTTCCTAATACAACGAATCACTATGATACACTATACGGTGGAACGGCTATGGCTTTAATGGATGAAGTTGCTTTCATTACCGGAACACGTTTTTGTAGAAAGCGATTGGTCACTGTTTCCTCTGACCGGATTGATTTTACAAAGCCAATACCGGCAGGTACCATTGTTGAACTCATTGGAAAAGTAGAAAAAGTAGGACGTACAAGTTTAAAAATAGGGGTGGAAATCTTTGTCGAGCAGATGTACGAAGAACATCGCGAAATCGCTATAAAAGGAACTTTCACTTTCGTAGCAATCGATCAAGATAAGAACCCAATACCTGTTCTAGACTAGCTCCATTTTATATTAGCCATTCGCTAGGTTTTGCAAGTTCACGATTGCATGCAATCAGTCTCACAATAAATTAATGGCAGCTTATTCCAAAGTTGTCAGGAATATCTTATTTTTAGCGTCTAAAATTTTAAGAATACAACGAATGAAATTACTCGAAGGAAAAACGGCATTGGTGACCGGTGCGTCCAAAGGTATTGGTAGAAAAATAGCTGAGAAGTTTGCCGAACAGGGAGCCAATGTGGCTTTTACGTATCTGTCTTCAGTTGAAAAAGGGCAAGCGCTGGAAGAGGAGCTGCAATCCTTTGGTACGAAGGTTAAAGGATATCGTTCAGATGCATCCAAGTTTGATGAAGCAGAGGAGCTTATAGGTAATGTTGTGAAGGAATTTGGTACTATAGACATTGTGGTGAACAATGCCGGTATAACCAAAGATGGTTTGTTGATGCGTATGACAGAAGAAAATTGGGACGAGGTTATTGATGTTAATTTAAAGTCTGTTTTTAATATAACAAAGGCCGTTTCGAAGGTTATGATGAAGGCTAGAAAAGGTTCTATCATAAACATGAGTTCAGTAGTTGGTGTGCAGGGAAATGCAGGGCAAGCAAACTATGCGGCGTCCAAGGCCGGAATCATTGGTTTTTCCAAATCAATGGCAAAGGAATTGGGGTCGCGTAATATAAGAACCAATGTAATAGCTCCAGGATTTATCCGAACAGAAATGACCGATGTACTGGACCCGAAAGTTGTAGAAGGTTGGGAAGCAAATATACCGCTAAAGCGTGCAGGAGAAACAGAAGACGTCGCAAATGCTTGCTTATTTCTAGCTTCAGATTTATCTTCTTATATAAATGGTCAGGTAGTCTCCGTTTGCGGGGGTATGTTGTAAGAAAGGTACAGTGACGAGAACGAGCACAAACAGTAAGCCTATTCGCTAGGCTTGCTATTTTCAATGATAAAGATGTCTTCGTTGTCTTTTTTCATCAAATATTTTTCTCGCGCAAATTTTTGAAGCCTTGTAAGATTGGAGGTAAGTTCCTCCAAGTCTTTTTTCACGATGGCTGTTTCCCGTATATAGAACTCTTTTTCATCCTTTAAGTTTTTTAACTGCGATTGATATTTGTACTGGGAAGTGATATCATTTCGGTCAAAGAAAAGCATCCAGACGATAAATGCGATAGTTGCAATGATGTATTTGTTTCTAGCAATGTTGATTAATTGTTTCATGTCTGTGCTCCTTTCCTTCGCAAACCTAAGCATAAAATTTTACAATAAAAAAGACCTGCAATCAATTTGATTACAGGTCTTTTATTAACTGCTAAAAGTTGTTTATTTAGCAAATTTGAAGCTTTTTCCTAAAAACTTAGCATTACTGCCTAACTCTTCTTCAATACGTAATAATTGATTATATTTCGCCATCCGATCAGAACGGGATGCTGAACCTGTCTTGATTTGTCCACAGTTCAATGCAACTGCTAAGTCTGCAATAGTGTTATCTTCAGTTTCGCCCGAACGATGCGACATAACTGATGTGTAACTATTCGTTTGTGCTAAGCTAACCGCATCGATAGTTTCTGTTAAAGAACCTATCTGATTTACTTTCACCAAAATAGAGTTCGCTGTATCGTTGTCAATTCCCTGTTGAAGGCGTTTTACATTTGTAACGAATAAATCATCGCCTACTAATTGAACTCTTGCACCAATTTTCTCGGTTAACAATTTCCAGCCATTCCAATCGTCTTCGGCCATACCATCTTCAATTGAAATAATAGGATATTTCTCTGTTAATTGTGCCAAATAGTCCGCTTGTTCTGCACTGCTACGTACGGCCCCTTTATCTCCCTCAAATTTTGTGTAGTCATATTGACCATCTTTATAGAATTCTGATGAAGCACAATCAAGCGCCAAGCAAATTTGATCGCCTGGTTTATAACCGGCTTTTTCGATCGCTTTTAGAATCGTCTCGATCGCATCCTCTGTTCCATCAAAGGTCGGAGCGAAACCACCTTCATCGCCTACCGCGGTTGACAAGCCTCTATCGTGTAAGATCGACTTTAGATTGTGAAAGACCTCTGCTCCCCAACGAAGCGCTTCAGAAAAAGAGGGCGCACCAACAGGCATGATCATAAACTCTTGAAATGCAATAGGTGCATCGGAGTGCGATCCGCCATTAATAATATTCATCATTGGGATCGGTAAAGTGTTTGCATTCACACCGCCAATATATCTATATAGGGGTTGACGACTTTCTTGTGCTGCGGCTTTTGCAACGGCTAAAGAGACGCCTAGAATAGCGTTCGCACCTAAGTTTCCTTTATTTTCAGAGCCATCCAGCTCAATCATGATTTTATCTATCGCGTTTTGTTCGAAAACGTCGATACCTCTTAAAGCTTCTGCGATTTTAGTATTTACATTCTCGACAGCTTTCAATACCCCTTTCCCTAAATATCTTGATTTATCGCCATCGCGCAATTCTACCGCTTCATGCATTCCCGTAGACGCGCCGGAAGGAACAGCTGCACGTCCAACGAAACCGTTCTCAGTTGTTACATCTACTTCTACTGTTGGGTTTCCGCGCGAATCTAATATCTGCCGCGCATGTACATCAATAATTGAACTCATTTTGAATTTTTTTTAATATGGGTTTGAGCTAGCTTCGTGTCTTTTTTACACGAAGCGTATTCTATTTCAAATATATTCTTTTACAGCTTAATAACAAAATTAAACCACCTTAATTTACGCTGTCAGCATGGCTGTGAAATCGTCAAAAAGATATCTTGAATCATGTGGGCCTGGCGACGATTCCGGGTGGTACTGAACAGAGAATGCTTTTTTCCCCTTTACGCGAATCCCTTCAATCGATTTGTCGTTTAAGTTAACATGCGTAATTTCAACTGTATCCGAATTACGCACGTCATCGGCTACGACCCCAAAGCCGTGGTTTTGGCTTGTGATTTCACATCGATCCGCGATGATGTTTTTGACAGGATGGTTGATGCCACGATGACCATTGAACATTTTTTCTGTTCTAATTCCATTAGCTAAAGCTAATAGTTGATGGCCTAAGCAGATGCCAAACATAGGTTTGTCGGCTTTTAGTATTTCTTTAACGGTTTCCAGTGCATATGGCATTGCGGCAGGGTCTCCGGGACCGTTGGAAATGAAGTAGCCGTCAGGAGTCCAGCTTTCCATTTCGGCAAACGTAGTTTTAGCAGGAAACACTTTGACATATACATCTCTATCGCAAAAATTGCGTAGTATATTTTTCTTTACGCCCAAATCAAGTACGGCAACCCGGTAACGAGCATTTTCATCCCCGAAGTGATAAGCTTGTTTAGTAGACACTTGTGTCGAAAGTTCCAGTCCCTCCATAGAAGGCACTTCTTTCAGTTTTGCTTTGAGTGCATCAATGTCTAGTATTTCAGAAGAAATAATAGCATTCATGGCTCCCTTATTTCTGATATGTCTTACGAGTGCGCGAGTGTCAACATCCGAAATTCCAACCAAATTTCCATCCTGGAAATAACCCTGTATTGATTCCTTTGCAAGTTTACGACTAAAGGGCACACTGTAATTTTTACAAACAAGTCCTGCAATCTGTATTTGATTTGACTCGATCTCTTCCTCAGCGGTTCCGTAGTTACCAATGTGCGCATTTGTGGTTACCATGATTTGGCCAAAGTAAGAAGGATCCGTAAAAATTTCCTGGTAACCTGTCATACCGGTATTAAAACAGATTTCTCCGGTAGTGGTGCCAATTTTTCCGGCAGCTTTACCATGGTAAACTGTGCCATCTTCTAAAAGTAAAATTGCAGGCAGTTTAGTGTAATTACTCATTTTTTATATACTGATTTATGTTCTTTGTTTCCTTCTGATCATCCATACAAAAAAAACGGCCTTTAGAGGCCGATAGACTTTTAATATGAATAAAAAATAATGGGTGTGCCGGAATAAATCCGGTTAAAATCGATAAGGATATGAAGCCGCTTACTTCAATTTTCACGAGGGACAAAGATACGCAAAATTTATCATATCCGCGAAAAAAATAAAAAGCTATTTAAGAACCGAATCATGTACGACCACCTTTTCCCAATATTGACTGTATTGTTCAATTGCTTTCAAATGAATTGGATGCGTTCCATAGGTCTCCAAATCTTCAAGCGAATTAAAATATACCAATAAATTATAGGTAAAGCTATTGTCCACTACATCTCGTGGTGTGCTATTTGCTGCTTTGCCATAGTGGAGCGATTTGATATTCGGCACTTTTCGCAGTTCTTCGAAAAATCCGGTGAAATCATTAATTTCTTTTTCAGATAGTCCTTTTTTTAACCAGAAAAGAACGTAGTGCGTAATAACTTCCTGTTTGTTTTTGCTCATGTTTTTACTGATATGGTTATTAATGCCGGCTTGTGTTAGCATAGGAGTCGCAGCTATGGCTGCTACTAAGCCCGATGATCGTTTAATAAAGAGACGCCTTTTCATTATTTATTTATTAGTTGCCATGTTATACTTCCGGTTCTTGTTGGCTAAGGCAATGCCAGCTACCAAGCCCCCATATTACATCCGTACTGTCAATACCGATTACATGATGGTGTGGGAAGCAATCAGCTAAGATATCCAGTGCCTTTTGATCATTCTTGTCACGGTAGGTAGGCACAACAACCGCTGCATTGCTGATATAAAAATTAGCATAGGACGCAGGCAAGCGCTGATCTTCATGAATGACAGGAGCGGGCATAGGCAATTCGATGATATCCAACTGTTTTCCGTTGAGTAAACGCATCTCCTTCAAAAGATTTAAATTATCCTGCAAAAGAGCATAATTCTCATCACTTTTGTTTTCTTCTATTACGGTAACAACGGTACTATCATTCACAAAACGGGTAATATCATCAATATGTCCGTCTGTATCGTCTCCAACGATACCATCTCCCAGCCAAAGGACTTGCTCCACACCGTAATACTGATAGAGATACGCTTCAATTTCATGTTGATTGAGATGCGGGTTTCTATTTGGGTTTAACAAACAAGATGTAGTCGTTAATAAGGTCCCTGTACCATTAAAGTCTACTGAACCACCCTCCATGACGATTTGTGGATGAACTACGGGAAGGTTTAACGCTTTCCCAATAAGGGTAGGTATAACATCGTCTAAATCAAAAGGCGGATATTTGCCGCCCCAGGCATTGTATCCCCAATCTACAATGACTTTGGGTATGTCTGCATGCGGGTTGATCAGGAACGCAGGCCCATGGTCGCGGCACCAAGCATCATTAGTGGGGTGGTCAAAAAACGAAATCTTACTTAGATCAACGCCTTCTTTTTCTAATTGTTCTGTAGCCTCTTGTTTTAGCTTTTCACTCCCGACATTGATGCATACCTGTTCTCCTGCTGATATCGCCTTGATGAATTTGCAGTAGGGGCTATATATAGTGTCTATTTTGCTCGGCCAGCTAGCTTCCTTATGCGGCCAGCTCAACCATGTTGCCCGATGTTTATGCCATTCGGCAGGAAAAAAATAGCCTTTATCTTTAGGGTAATTCATTTTACTCTTCGTCAATAAATCTTTTTGTTATCGATTCGTAGCTGTCAATCCTTCTGTCTCGCAAAAATGGCCAATGGGATCGATAATAATCAGATTGGTTGAGGTCGACTTCCGTTACAACCGTCTCTTCATCTTCATGCGAGGCCTTATAAACTAAAGCACCGAAAGGGTTGGCAATAAAAGAACCTCCCCAAAAACGAACACCCGCCTCAATTCCAACGCGGTTAACGGAAACCACCGGGATGCCGTTTGCTATAGCGTGCGAGCGTTGTATCGTTTGCCACGCATTATATTGTTCTTCATTGGTCCCCGCATCCTGCGTAAGAGCCCAACCAATTGCCGTTGGATAAAAAAGTAATTCAGCACCCATCAGCGCAGTGATTCTAGCAGCCTCCGGATACCACTGATCCCAGCAAATTAAAATGCCTATTTTTGCAAATTTCGTTTTAAAAACTTTGTAGCCGAGGTCTCCGGGAGTAAAGTAAAATTTTTCGTAGAAACCCGGATCGTCCGGAATATGCATTTTGCGGTATTTGCCTAGATAGGTTCCATCTGCATCGATTACCGCGGTTGTGTTATGGTAAAGACCCTGCGCTCTTTTTTCAAAGAGTGAAGCGATGATAACAACCTGATATTCGGCTGCTACTTTACTCAATGCATCGGTAGATGGTCCCGGGATTGCTTCAGCCAAGACGAAGTTATCATAGTTTTCTTCATCACAAAAGTACAGTGATGTGAACAACTCCTGTAAACATATAATTTGTGCCCCTTTTTCCGCTGCCACTTTTACTTGTTCAATGGCTTTTGCCAAGTTGGTAGCTTTATCGGCTACACAGCTCATTTGAACAGTTCCTATTTTAACCTTAGACATGTAATGATATTTTTTTGAATTCTAAATCGTGTTTAAAGCATGCTTTTAGTTTCCCGAAGCCAGTTTTTTTTCCTATGCCACGGGTGATTTTAAAGCTTTTTTCGCAACCTAGCAACTGGAATATTCATTGCTTCGCGATATTTGGCTACTGTCCGGCGAGCAATTGTATAACCCTTTTCTTTCAAAATCTCCGTTAACTTTTCATCGGCTAAAGGTTTTCTTTTGTCTTCATTAGCTATGCACTCCTCGAGGATTTTCTTAACTTCCTTATTTGATACCTCTTCACCGCTATCCGTTTGAATGGCCTCTGAAAAGAACGACTTTAATAAAAAAGTGCCAAATTCTGTCTGAACATACTTTGAATTGGCTACTCTCGAAACCGTTGAAATATCCATGTCGATTTTATCAGCAATATCTTTCAAGATCATTGGCTTCAAGTTACGCTCGTCACCCGTCAGAAAATAGGTGTATTGATAATTCATAATCGCATTCATGGTTTTCAATAAGGTCTGTTGACGCTGCTTAATAGCATCAATGAACCATTTTGCAGAATCGAGCTTTTGTTTTACAAACTGAACAGCCTCCTTCATTTTTTTATCCTTTTGCGCTGCCTTGTCGTAGTGTTCGAACATTTCCTGATACGATCGGCTTACGCGCAGCTCGGGGGCATTTTGCGCGTTCAGCGTAAGAATCAGTATACCGTCATTGTTCGTAATATGAAAATCAGGTATAATATGCAGTTGCTTTTCAGAAGCAGATCCGGCGTCACCAGGTTTTGGGTTTAGCTTTAAAATTTCATCTACAATTTTTTTTAATTCGTCGGAATTGATGTTCAACGCTTTTTCAAGCTTATCATAGTGTTTTCTTGTAAACTCATCTAGATAATTCTCTACCACTAAAATAGCTTCCCGAATGACGGGGTTGTCCTGATCTTTTTTTCTGAGTTGGATTAGTAGACATTCTTGCAAATCACGGGCGCCTACACCGGCAGGATCAAATGTTTGAATGATTTTTAGAATTTCTTCAACCTCCTCCTCTGTTGCCATGACGTTTTGTGAAAATGCCAAGTCATCTATTAAAGATAGTATAGGTCTCCGAAGATAACCGTCGTCGTCTAGGCTGCCGATTATCTGTTGGCCAATTAAAAAGTCTTTGTCGTTCAGTGCCAGCAAATCAAGTTGTTGTTGCAGATTTTCAAAAAAAGAATTTTGAATAGCAATGGGCATTTCTTTTCGGTCTTCCTCATCATCGCTGCTATTGTTAAGATTATTTCCATAATCGTTAACATCTTCTTCTTGCAGGTAATCATCTACGTTAAACTCGTCCCCTTCACTTCCTTGTTCTTCTTCATTATAATTGTCCTCGGGATCTTTGTCGGGGTATTCTTCTGCCGGTTCGTTCATGTTCGTTAAGCTCATGTCTTCCAGTGCAGGATTTTCCTCAAGCTCTTCCTTAATACGGGCGTCCAATGATACCGTTGGTACCTGCAGCAGCTTAATGAACTGGATTTGCTGCGGTGATAATTTTTGAAGTAATTTTTGCTGTAAACTTTGTTTTAGCATATCAAATTAATGGGTACATTATTGCTTTATGATCAGCACCCTTTGGTGCAAAAGTACAGATTTTTTAAACGATAAGGCGATCCCTTTGGTATTAAAATACTATTTATTTGCTTAAATTTTTATTTGAATAAACAAAAATATTTACTTTAGTGTTACAGAAATGTTGAACTAAAAACACGAAATATGGGTTTCGCAAAAGAATTTAAAGAATTTGCCATGCGTGGCAATGTGGTTGATTTAGCTGTCGGTGTTATCATCGGAGGAGCATTTGGAAAAATCGTAAGTTCCCTGGTGGAAGATATCATTACACCCGCTATTCTTACCCCGGCTTTGGAGGCCGCCAATTTGAAAAATTTGTCTGAACTGGTGATTCCGGGGACGGCAATTAAATATGGCAACTTTTTGTCGCAGGTAATTTCCTTTATTATTGTTGCTTTTGCCCTTTTCCTAATCATAAAGGGAATTAATTCGTTGAAGAAGAAGGAAGAAGCTGCCCCGTCCGCACCGCCTGTACCTAGCAAGGAGGAAGTTCTTTTGGCAGAAATCAGGGATATATTAAAAACTAAGAATTGATGTTTTTTATACTTTGAAGCACCCAAGACGCATAGTGGACTGATAAAAGCCCATCATTGCCCGCCGGCTCCAGCCTGGTAGATAATGATGACGGTGTAAGATCCTGCTCGGCGCTTAAGATAATATAAATAAAGCAGGCAAGATAATTTGATGACGGATCGACCGGGTATTTTTCGCTCACATATTTCAGCTCGACAGGTATGGATAGCCAGTATAGGAATCTATTTTAATAATATATTTCCGCTATAAAATAGCCTTCAAATAGCGGAAAAGAGCAAAATAAATTCATTTTCTATGTAGAAGCCATTGTTTTGCATGAAAAATAAATTTATTTAGGTTTGAATATTAAGGAATAAGCCTTACCTTTGCGATCTTGTTTTAAGAACAGAAAGATGTATAGGGTGCTACTCCTCATAATACAGGGGCAGCTTAAAAATATAAAATTAATAGTAATGAAAAGAACATTTCAACCTTCGCAACGTAAAAGAAGAAATAAGCACGGTTTTAGGGAGCGTATGGCCACTGCTAATGGTCGTAGAGTATTAGCTTCCAGAAGAGCAAAAGGCAGAAAAAAATTGACTGTTTCTGACGAACGTCGTCACAAAGCATAAGTTTATTTCTCCGGTACCTTGCTTTTTTACGCCGAAGCCAGCGCCGGTTTCGCTGTATAATAAATAGCATTTGGTATTTATGGTGAGATACACATTCAAAAAGGAAGAACGACTTTGTAACAAAAAACTTCTAACGAAGCTTTTTCAAAGTGGTTCTTCCTTTATTTTATACCCATACAGAATTTCTTTTTTACCAAGCCAACACCTTCCACATCCTATTCAAATTGTTGTTTCCGTTCCAAAGCGTCGTTTTAAACGAGCGGTTGACCGAAATCTTTTAAAGCGACGTACCAGGGAGGCGTATAGGCTACAAAAGCATATTCTGCATACTTTTATCACGCACCATGAGGAGGAACTATTGCTTGCTTTCCAATATATAGGCAAGGAAATCCTCGATTATCAAACTATTCATAAGCGAATGGGGATTGCATTAGCGAAAATTCAGCATGAATATAATACGCATCATATGGCAAAGGGGAATTAAAAGCATAATAGGTTTCATTTTTTTAATGTTAATCAAAGCGTACCGATTATTTATTTCTCCTTTATTTCCCGGAACTTGTAGGTATACACCCACCTGTTCTCAGTATGGTATAGATGCAATTAAAAAACATGGCCCATTTAAAGGTGGGTGGTTGACATTAAAACGTATTGGCCGATGTCATCCTTGGGGTGGGCATGGACATGATCCTGTACCTTGACGGAATAGCTTGAATGTTTTTTAGAAAATGAATATTTTACATATTGAAACGGCAACATCGGTTTGCTCTGTAGCGCTAAGCACTGATGGGGTAGTGCGAGCCTCTATAGACCGGCATGAACCTAATATTCATGCTTCGAAATTAACGGTTTTTATTCACCAGGTTTTAAACCAAGCGAATTGTAAAATTAACGATTTGGATGCTGTGGCAATCAGTAAGGGCCCAGGATCTTATACGGGTTTGCGTATTGGCGTGTCCACGGCAAAGGGCATTTGTTTTGCCTTAGACATCCCGCTAATTGCTGTTGATACCTTGGAAGCGATGTTTAAAGGATTCAGCTCAACGGTTGCTAAAACGAGCGGACAATCGGATCTTTTCTTTTGTCCAATGATTGATGCACGAAGGATGGAAGTTTACTCAGCCATCTACAGTGGGCAAGGGAATCAAATCCGACCTGTTGAGGCTCGGATTATTGGCGCGGATTCTTTTGAGGAGTTCTCGGAGCGACAACAAAAGATTGTTCTTTTTGGTGATGGCGCTAACAAATTTTCATCGCTGTTTGAAGGAAACGAAACGGTCGTAGTGTCCGGTAATTTTCTGAACTCGGCAAAATATCTTGTTGATGAATCTTGTCGAAAGTGGCACTGTGAGGCATTCGAAGATGTCGCGTATTTTGAACCTTTTTACTTAAAAGATTTTATTCCGACCACGCCAAAAAAGCACTTAAAGTCTTAGTCTAACTTATAAGCTGCTAATTTACGGCCATCCTTACTGATTAGCGCGTACCTATGTCCATCGTTCTTCAATCCGCCAAAATAGAACGGAGCATACCCTTCCAACGGAAAGCCCTTAGCGATTGAGCCATCGTCTTCAAATACGTACAAAAGCTTGGCATTAGTGGTTATACCAATGGTATGCGTTTTGTTGGCTGACGGAAAAAATAAGGGAGGTCCTGCAATTTCGGTATTGAAATTATGACTGAATAAGAGCGTACTGTCTTTACTTGAGTAGGCATAAAGCTGTCGATCATCAGCAAATATAAGCTCAGGAATGCTGTCGCCCTGTATGTTTTCAGTAGCAAAATGAAAGTTTTCCGTCCATTTTCCGAGGCTCGTTTTGGTTTGTCTTTTATCGAAGTAAAAACTTACTAGCATGCCGCTTGTATCGGTTGTAACAATTCGTGATTCAGATTGGTCGCTTGGGTTTGTTTCTACGCCAAAGTTATTCCGAAAAACATCGTTGCCGGTGCTTTCAAGTAACGAAACTAAATTGCCGTTATGATTGAATAAGTAGACCTGGCCACTGCTTGTCAGCGCTATTACATAATTGAAGTCTTCTAAAAGTGCCGTTTTCAAGTTAAATAAAATATGACCCTTAACAGTTTTGTTCTTCCATTCGGGTAATTCTTTTCCATTACTGTCATAGCCAAGAATCCGTTGCTCGGCTGGAATGAATATTTTTTCATAATCCTTATTGACACGAAATAGGGTCATACCAGCCGTTGCGGGATGGTTTAGCACAATGGGGAAGCCAAACATAGGAGAGCCATTGGGAGCAAATCTATACAGTCGTTCCGCTGTGTTGAAAACCAAACTTTTATCAGGAAGCTGGGAAATAGGCCCAAGGATCGGTCCTGACAAAGCAGTTCTCCACAACTCTTTACCTTCGGTTGAGAAGGCGTACAATCTATTGCTTTTATCCTGCGTAACAATAAAGTTCGTACTGTCGGTATAAGTCCAAACGCTGGGGGGATAGGCAATTTCACTGCTCAAATCGGCAACCCACTCCGCTTGTAAATTCGACTTATCAGCAGAAAGATATTTTGCGCTTAAATTGCTGTAGAAATTCCCATTGTATCCGCTCAGTTGAAAAGAAAATGCCTGAAAATCTTTAAAATTGAAATTTGCCGTATCGTTGTACACCTTCTCAAATGCCGGCTTTAAAAGTCGCTTGATATTCAGTTTTGCGTTTTCGTTATGAATAAAGAACGTGACATTAGATTTGTTTGCCTGCAGTCGGCTGAATTCTATAAAGGGAATGGTATTTATTAAGAGTTGCTTTTCTTCGTATTGTTTTCTGAGTTGCTGAAGCGTGCTAATGGTGTTCGCACAAATTAAATAATTATTGATTAAGGTGAAGTATGGCCGTTGAAAGGGAAGCATCGGATCACCAAACGAATAATACAATAGATTGGAATTGTCGAACCTGCGTATATCTTCTGTAACGGCAGTGGTGAGTTTTTCCATATTTCTTTCGAAAATAAGTGAGTCCTTCACTTTAATAATTCCTAAAGTTTCCCTTGTGGTTAACTCAATCGATGCGAATTCATTGCCCCACTGATTTAATAAGGCTGTATCGAGATCGATTTTTTTAGACGACTTTATCAGTGCTAGTTGGTCATTGATTCGATTTAATTGATTGCGTTTTTTTAGCAGTTCAGTCAATTCTTGATGGAAGCCCTTATAGTTAGAAAGGGCAAAGGCGGCATAAGCTGCGGTGTTTGCCGGGAGCACTCGCTTCAGCTCGCCTTCTACAGCCGACTGCTTGGCGTAGATCGATAGGTAATTACCCTTCGCCATGGCATGGTCCATACTACTCAACCCGCTAAACATGAGGGCATCACTTTTGAAATTCATATTCAGCGATGACATGCCCTTCAGTCCTTCCAATAATTGTATGTTATTGCCCGGTTTTGTTCTTATTAAGTTATTAACGAACTTAAACACTTCGCTATGGTTCAAATGAAGGTTAAGTATGGAATTGTCGTTCTTATGCCCATTTTTGGCTAATTCTTGAAGAAAATCGGCCGATAGATGTGTCGCTTTATCGTCTGTGGCCCGAGCAATTAAATCACGTTGATGGCTGAAAAACGCTACTCCTGATCTAAAGGCGACGTAAAAGGAATTGTCAAGCGCTCGTATTTTAATGCTATAGAGATAAGAAGATGTTGAATCGGCTGTAATTGTTCCCACACCTTCCAGGTTTTTCTGCAACATTGAGGCGGCGTTTTCGGGCGTCAATTTTGTTTTAAAAGGAATCGTCAATAGCCAGTTGATGCGGTCCTTTGTGGGATGAAAAGAAAAATAGAGCGTTTGCTTCGTCGTAGGTTCCGAAAAGTCAGGACTCTTTAAAAACTGTTTATGTAGATAGCTAAGTTCATGTTGTGTTTCCTTGCCAAGGATTGCTTCAAAGATTTTAAAATCGTTGAAGATGTTATAGAAAGACTTATCGTTTTGGAAAGATACCAAAAAAGCGGCATCTGCCGGGATATAGGCCAAAGCGTTGTTTTGATTGCGACTATTACTTTGTAAACTTGTAAAATATAGTATGGCCGCTGCAATTACTGCAACGAATAATATGCTGGTAATTATTATTAGCTTTCTCATGGGATATAAGCAAAGTTAAAAAATTAACATCGCACCAAGCGAATATGTAATAGGTTTATTAAATTAGCGGATAAAACTGAACTGACTACATGAACAAACGTATTATACTTACAGCTGCTTTTTTTGGGATGATAGCGGTTGTTTTGGGGGCATTTGGTGCACATGGTCTTTCGGGTCGAATAAGCGACCAGAGCCTGGATAATTGGCATACGGCCGTTAACTATCAATTTTACCATACGTTAGCCCTTCTCTTTTTAGCTACTTTTTCGCGCGCAAAGAACATATTGATCAATCTTTCCTATATTGCTTTTACAATCGGTATATTTTTCTTCTCGGGCTCATTGTATTTGTTATCTACACGTGAGCTAACAGGAATCAGTGCCACACATATTTTGGGGCCTATAACACCCTTGGGAGGATTGGCCTTCATCTTAGGTTGGGCCAGTTTGTTTTTAGCTACCCTGAAAGGGAGGTAGTTGGCTCCACATTTTTATAATCTTATTATTTATGTTAGAACTTCAGGCGGAAGGACATCAACAGGAAAGAACTACAAAGTTTGTTGATGTTATACTGCCATTAGCTATTTCGAAAACTTACACTTATCGTGTACCTTATGAACTGACGTCGTCGGTGGCTGTTGGGAAAAGGGTTATCGTACAATTTGGAAAAAGTAAGATATACGCTGCAATTGTCTATGCTATATCATCAAAAGCACCCGAACGCTATGAGGCGAAATATATATTGGATGTTTTAGATGATTCACCGGTCGTTACTGCAGATCAGTTGAAGCTTTGGGATTGGGTGAGCGACTATTACATGTGTCATATAGGCGAGGTCATGCAGGCTGCCATGCCGGCCGTTTTCAAACTGGCCTCCGAGACGAAAGTAATGGCATCCGATCGATTGGCTTTGGTAGACAGAACTTCCCTCAATGATAAAGAATTTCTAATATTGGATGCTCTTGATTTGGCCGGCGAGCTGAAGGTGAGCGACATCATGAAGTTGTTAGGACAAAAAACGGTGTTCCCTATATTAAAAAGCCTGTTTAATAAAGATGCCATTGTCATATCTGAAGAGCTGCGGGAACGTTACAAGCCAAAGAAAAAGGCGTTCGTCGTTCTCAGCTCCTTTTTTGATCAGGGCGAGGAGCGGCATCTGCTTTTGGATAGTTTAGAGCGTGCCCCTAAACAGCAAGATGCCGTATTAGCTTATTTACAGTTGCGTAAAAGACAAGAACACATAGCAAAGAGTGAATTATTGGAAGCAAGCGGCTGTGGGCAGTCGGCCTTAAAGGCTTTGATAGATAAAGGCGTTTTTATCATTGAGGAGCGCGTTGTAAGCCGGTTATATGGTGAAGATGTTTTCGTGGAGTCCGGTTTTGATTTAAGTGCAGCGCAGCAAGAGGCGATTGAATCAATACAGCGTCAATTTTTAGAAAAAGACGTCGTGTTACTTCACGGTATTACCGCTTCCGGTAAGACCCAGCTATATATTCGCCTTATTGAAGCGGCGCTTACACAAGGAAACACGATCCTGTATCTTCTACCCGAAATCGCTTTAACTTCACAAATAGTAGAACGTCTCCGGATATACTTCGGACAGGAAGTGGGGGTCTATCATTCCCGTTTTAATGATAATGAGCGGGCAGAAGTATGGCAAAAAGTTTTAAAGGGCGAGATTAGAGTAATTTTAGGTGCTCGATCGGCCGTCTTTTTACCTTTTCAAAACCTGGGCTTGATCATTATAGACGAAGAACACGAAATTTCTTTTAAGCAATTCGATCCCGCCCCTCGTTATCATGCCAGGGACACAGCGGTCTATCTTGGACATTTACATCATGCAAAAGTGCTGTTAGGGTCAGCTACACCTTCTATTGAGACCTATTACAATGCCAAGTCAAACAAATATGGATTAGTGACCTTGTCGCAACGATATGGTGAATCTAAGCTTCCGACGATCCGTATTGTGAGCTTAAAGGAAGAAGGTCGTGATAAGCGACTGCAGTCTTATTTCAGTGAAGTGTTATTAAATGAGATTAAGCAGGCAATAAATAATAAAGAGCAGGTAATTCTTTTCCAGAATAGAAGAGGGTATACCCCGATGCTGTTGTGCCGCACTTGTGGATACACTCCGAAATGTACAAACTGTGATGTTAGTTTAACTTTTCATAAGAGTACAGGTAAATTACATTGTCATTACTGTGGATTTAAAGAAGAGCAGATCCAGGTATGTCCTGCTTGCGGATCCACGCACTTAGAGAATAAAGGTTTTGGCACGGAGCGGATTGAAGAGGAACTGTCCATGTTGATTCCGGAAGCCAAAATCGGCCGTCTAGATTTGGATTCCACAAGGGGGAAGGATAGCTTCGAACGGATAATTACCGACTTCGATGAGCAGCAGTTCAATGTGCTTGTTGGTACCCAAATGGTAGCAAAAGGATTGGACTTTGGTAAGGTTACCGTTATTGGAATTATCAATGCAGACGCCTTGATTAATTATCCCGACTTCAGAGCTTTTGAAAGAAGCTTTTCTTTGTTGTCGCAAGTAAGCGGTCGTGCCGGAAGGAGAAGTTCCGCAGGAAATGTTATTATACAGGCTTACGCAACCCAGCATCGCGTACTCGAGCAGGTCGTACATCATGATTATGAAGGGATGTTTATGACTGAGGTTCAAGAGCGGAAACATTATGCTTACCCACCTTTTTATCGATTGATTAAGATTGACGTAAAACACAAAGATCAAAACGAGGCGTATAATGCTGCCCAACGTTTGGGTACCTTACTGAAGGAGGCCTTCGGTAATCGGGTTTTAGGTCCCGAAACGCCACTCATTTCGCGCATCAGAAATTATTTTATTAATACCCTGCTGATTAAAGTCGAACGTGATGGAACCAGTATACAAAAAGTAAAGACGGCTCTTCGCCAGCTACTCATCACTTTTGAAAGTAACAAGGCAAATAAAGGAGTTTTTGTGCAACTGGATGTGGATCCTTATTAATATAGATTGCCAAAATTAAATTGTACACTCAGGATGCCAACAGGGCCGAAATAATACTCCCAACCTTTTTCAGTTGGTCTTTTTTCAGTCGTTTCATCGTGGGCAATTTCTATCTTTTGAAAACTGTAAGCAACGGTTAGGTTGCTCTCGGCGGCTATGGTCACTGTAGGGATAATATTAAATTTTAGGCCGATAAAGGGAGATGCCAATATCGCATCTTTCCGATCGATAACAGCATCATTTGTAACGTTTATATCGCTGCCATTCATGTATGAGCCTTTGTATTTCTGGTATGTATAACCGAGATCCAGACCAAAGTAAGGCTGTAAACGCGTATAGGTTATATTTTTTTCAAACCCAATCTTGATGGTTGTGTTTTTTAAGTTTCCGTTGCCACTGCAATTGATGCAATTGCCATTGAGCGAAACATCTTTGTCGAAATACGAGCCGGCGATTCGGTAGCTTATTTGGTTGTCATTAAACTTGAAAAATAAACCATTAAATGCCGATGAATAAAAATGTTCACGTGTAGTTTGGTCCAGTATTTTGGGGAATTGTTCGTAGGCGAAGGCTCGTAATCCAACTGAATATAAAAACTCGGAAAAACGAGGTCCTTGCTTTTGGGGGATATGAATCGGTTTGTATGCTAGCGTATCAATACGTGTAATTTGCGCACACAATGGAAAACTTATACTAAAGAATACTAAGGCCAAAAGTACTTTCCTCATGTTATTACATTTAACGATCCAAAGACGCTAGAAAGATATGAAGATTTTGTCGAATGCGCCAAAAAAGTAAAAAATAATACCCAAGTCCTGAATTAATTAGGAGTAGACCATCCAAACGAGCTTCTTTTAATGCCAAAACAAACGTATTTTTGGAAGAGTAATGGCTTATAAATTTGTAGACAACTATCGGGAAAAAGGTGCCAGAAAGCAACTGGTTGAAACATTAAGAAAAAGAGGTATTGCTGATGAGGCAGTATTGAGCGCTGTTGGAAAGGTGCCACGCCACTTTTTTTTTGATGAGACCTTTTGGACACAAGCGTACAAAGACATCGCTTTTCCTATAGGCGACGGACAGACAATCTCTCAACCTTACACGGTAGCCTATCAAACGGAGCTGTTGCATATTAGGAGAGGGGATAAGGTGCTTGAAATTGGAACGGGTTCAGGTTACCAAACATGTATTTTACTCGAACTTGGAGCCGAAGTTTTTACCATTGAACGGCAAACTAATCTTTATAATAGGACTATTAAAGTGCTTCCCTACATGGGATACCAAGCCCACTTTTTTTTAGGAGATGGTTCAAAAGGATTGCCTCAATATGCTCCTTATCACAAAATTATTGTAACAGCAGGTGCACCTTTTGTGCCCGAAATCATGTTAAAACAATTAGCCATTGGAGGTATATTGGTTATCCCGGTAGGTGATGCAAAGACACAAAAAATGGTGACGGTTATTCGTACAGGTGAACAAGATTTTGAGAAGATCGAACTTGATACCTTTCGATTCGTTCCGCTTGTAGGCGATCAGGCCTGGTAGGTTTTACATCCTGTGCGCCGTCAGGATGCAAAGGCGTGGTTGCCGATGTTACAGCTTATAAGTTCGTGACAATTCCCTTTTTGTATCCCGTTCTTTGATACTTTCCCTTTTGTCGTAATCTTTTTTCCCTTGAGCAAGTGCAATTTCGACTTTCGCATACCCCCGCTCATTTACGAAAATCTTTAGCGGAATTATCGTGAAGCCCTTTTCTTCCCCTTTAATTTTTAATTTAGCTAACTCTTTTTTGGTCAACAGAAGTTTTCTGTCGCGCTTTGATTCATGATTATAAAAGGAGCCATGTGAATACTCAGCTATATGCATATTCCGAATATACAAGCCATCATTTAAGAACGCGCAAAACGCATCCCCTATATTCGCCTTGGACTGCCGGATCGATTTTATCTCGGTTCCCAATAATTGAATACCGGCAATATACTTTTCAAGGATATGGTATTCATAATAAGCCTTTTTATTCCTTATATTAATGTCGTTAGACATAACTCTTTATCTTAATCTATTTAATAAAAATGTTCTCGGCAACCTTTTGCGAAATGGTAGTCGTTTTCCCATCTATTTCAATCTCCATTGATCCATCAAAAGCGAAGCGCTTCTTGATCAGGATGGGGTCACCAATAGCTATGCCAAGTTGAGAGACATATTGTAAAAATTCAGGACTGTTATCTTTCACTGCATTTACCTTTTTCTTGCTTCCCAACGTGGCTTCTGCCAGGGTCTTTCTTTTTTCTGTAACCAGCACCCCTTTAGCAGAGGGAATTGCATCACCATGAGGATCAAATTGTGGACAACCGAGATACTTGTCCAATCGCTCAATCAGTTTTTCAGATTTGATATGTTCAAGTTGTTCAGCAACTTCATGTACTTCGTCCCAACTAAACCCTAATTTATCAAATAAAAACGTTTCCCAAAGGCGATGTTTTCGCACCACGGCAATTGCATGAGCGCGTCCTTGATCCGTTAAGGAGATTTTGCCATATTTTTGGTAATCTACTAAGCCCTTTTCCTTTAATTTCTTTAGCATATCTGTGGCGGTAGCAGGTCGCACGTGAAGCTGTGAGGCAATTTGATTCGTGCCAGCTTCTTGTTGGCCATTGCTGTCCTCTGCAATATGCAACAATACTTTCAGATAATTCTCTTCAGTAATCGATAACATAGGGGCAAAGGTAAAGAAAAAGTGGTCAACTATACCTACCTATTATTACCTTTGCTATATGTCGATACATAAAGAAGTTAGAAAAGTTACGGTAAATAGCATCTTAGAGATGAAAGCTACCGGTGAAAAAATTTCGGTATTAACGGCTTATGATTATACCATGGCAAGTATTTTAGATGCAGCGGGTGTTGATATAATCTTAGTGGGTGACTCGGCTGCCAATGTAATGGCAGGTTACGATACCACGTTACCAATAACCTTAGATCAGATGATATACCATGCCGCCTCAGTTTCCCGGGCAATCAAACGAGCCATGCTGGTGGTTGATTTACCTTTTGGAAGCTACCAGGGAGACCCATATGATGCTCTAAAAGCAGCCGTACGGGTTATGAAAGAAACGGGCGCCCATGCGCTGAAATTGGAAGGCGGGATAGAAATCAAAGAAGCTATCAAATTAATTATCAATGCCGGTATACCGGTAATGGGACATCTCGGACTTATGCCTCAGTCGATAAACACGTATGGTGGTTACGGTTTAAGGGCGACCGGTGTACATGAAGCGCATAAATTGAATACAGATGCGCAACTTTTGCATGAGTTGGGTTGTTTTGCCGTTGTGTTAGAAAAAATTCCCGCCAAACTGGCGAAAGAAGTAACGGATCATTTGCGTATACCAACCATTGGTATAGGCGCAGGTTCGGCAACGGATGGACAAGTGCTGGTTGTTCATGACTTATTAGGGTTGAATAAGCATTTTAAACCAAAATTCGTTCGCCAGTATTTGCAACTTGATCAACTGATTACCTCCGCGGTTCAACAATACATCGCAGATGTGAAGGCCGTAGAATTTCCGAATGATAGCGAGCAGTATTAAGTATGAATAAGCTGCTTCGTGACCAAAGGTGTTAAGATAGTTTGTAATATTGTTGTAGAACACACAGCCTTTTTGAACTAATCGCTATTTTTATAGCAATCAAATCAGCTTACATGAAAAAAATCTGTCTACTTGCTTTATGCCTGTATCTATTTTTTAGTAAATCCTTTGCGCAACCGGATCCACCGGCCGATACGGTTATCTCCACGAAGCATACCACCGTCATTAAAGGGAGCAAAATTGCTTATAATACAAGCATCGGTATGCAGCCGATATGGAATGACGAAGGCAAAGCCATTGCAACGGTCAACTATACCTATTATGAACGATCGGACGTAAACGACAAAAAGCATCGACCCTTGGTGATCTCGTTTAACGGAGGGCCCGGTTCGGCGTCCTTATGGATGGAAATTGGTTATACAGGACCGCGGATTCTGACTTTGGATGATGAGGGCTATCCGGTGCAGCCATATGGAGAGATGCGCGATAATCCCTATTCTATTTTAGATGTAGCCGATATCGTTTACATTAATCCTGTAAACACCGGCTATTCAAGAATTCTGGATAAAAAAACAGATAAGTCACTGTTTTTCGGAGTAAATGCCGATATCAAATACTTGGCTGCCTGGTTGAATACCTTTGTTACCAGAATCAATAGGTGGCAGTCTCCCAAATATCTAATTGGAGAGAGTTACGGAACAACGCGTGTATCGGGCTTGGCACTTGAGCTTCAGGATGCGCAATGGATGTATCTTAATGGAGTCGTTTTGGTGTCTCCAACCGACCTCGGATTAAAAAGAGAAGGGCCGGTAGACCTTGCCTTGCGGCTCCCTTATTTTGCGGCTACGGCTTGGTATCATAAGGCGCTTGGAAGCGATATGCAGCAAAAAGACTTGGATCAATTACTGCCTGAAGTTGAAGAATTCACCGTAAACGAATTGTTGCCCACGGTAACGCGAGGTGGTTCGGTACCGATGGCCGAGAAACAACAAATTGCGTCGAAAATGGCGCGATATGCAGGGATATCGGAAAAGTTAATACTTCAGAATAATTTCGACATATCTACTCAGTTTTTTTGGAAAGAACTGTTGCGTGATAGAGGTTTAACCATTGGACGTTTGGATTCGCGCTATCTTGGTAAAGATAAAAAAGATGGGGGCGAGCGGCCGGACTATAATGCTGAGCTTAGCTCCTGGATGCACTCCTTTACTCCCGCAATCAACTATTATGTTCGCAACGAACTGAATTTCAAAACCGACGTAAAGTATAATGTCTTTGGTTCTGTATATCCTTGGGATCGTAGTGATGATCATACAGGCAACGATCTACAACAAGCCATGGCAGAAAACCCTTATCTGCATGTCATGGTGCAATCCGGCTATTATGACGGTGCTTGCGACTATTTTAATGCTAAATATAATTTGTGGCAAATGGATCCTGCCGGGAAGTTTCAGGATAGAATGTCTTTTAAGGGATATCGCACAGGGCATATGATTTACATGCGGCAGGTGGATTTAGAAAAAGCAAATGATGATCTGCGGGAATTTATTGCTAAGTCGACCGTAAAGAGCGGCGTTCCTGCAAAATATTAATAATATTATTAAAAATAATACAAACGCCTGAACATGCTGTTCAGGCGTTTTTTTTTGAAGGTGATATAGAATTGAACACCTTTCGGGAGTTGAAAAAAAAAGCGCCCCAGTAGTCCGTATTCCCTAAACAAAAGCCCGATACGCTTGTTCAATGAGAGTCGATATCTTAAGAAGTTCGTCACCACGGCAATTATTTGCAGGATATCGAAGAAGCTTACGCAGAATCCTTGTTACAGATATAATGAGATTTAAAAACTATGGAACGAAAAGTCTACCCTGGTAGTCCCTATCCGCAAGGGGCCACCTATGATGGCAAAGGAACGAACTTCGCTTTATTTGCCAGACACGCAGAAGGCGTTGAACTTTGCCTCTTTGATTCAGATCAATCAGATGCCAATGAAGAACGAATACCTATCAAAGAAAGAACCCATGATATTTGGCATATCTACCTTCCGGATGTGAAACCCGGACAGAAATACGGCTATCGGGTCCATGGCCCCTATAAACCGGATGAAGGACATCGCTTTAATCCAAATAAGCTTTTGATGGATCCCTACGCCAAGGCAATAGCCGGTGTTATCAAGTGGCACGAGTCTATTTTTGGATACAATATCAAAGATGGTGAAAAAGACCTAAGTTTTAACGAACAAGATAGTGCCCCATATGTTCCCAAATCGGTTGTTATCGATGATTCCTTCGATTGGGGGAACGATCGAAAGCCTAATGTTATGTACCATCAGACCATCATCTATGAAGCACATGTTAAGGGGTTCACTTATACACATCCCGATATCCCGGATAATATCCGAGGTAGCTATGCAGCTATCGGTCATCCCACAACTGTTCAATATCTAAAAGATCTTGGAATTACTTCCATAGAACTCTTGCCCATTCACCATTTTGTAAATGACTGGCATCTCCAGGATATTGGCCTAAGCAATTATTGGGGCTACAATACGATAGGTTTCTTTGCACCTGATGTAAAGTATAGCTCCAGTGGCATGAATGGTGAGCAGGTTACAGAGTTTAAACAGATGGTGAAAAATCTACATGAAGCAGGTATCGAAGTGATTTTAGATGTAGTATACAATCACACGGCAGAGGGTAACGAATTAGGGCCAACGCTAAGTTTTCGTGGCATTGATAATAGCTCTTATTATCGGCTTACTGAAGATGGTCGTTATTACGTAGATTATACCGGTACCGGAAATACTTTGAATGCCAACCTGCCAAATGTGCTGCAACTGATTATGGATAGTCTTCGTTATTGGATTTTAGAAATGCGTGTTGACGGCTTCCGTTTTGATTTGGCATCAACGTTAGCGCGCGAGTTTCATGACGTAAATAAGCTGAGCGCATTTTTTGATATTATCCACCAAGATCCAATTATCTCGCAGGTAAAGTTGATTGCAGAGCCTTGGGATATCGGAGAAGGGGGGTACCAGGTAGGTAACTTTCCTGCAGGCTGGGTGGAATGGAATGGAAAATATCGTGATTGTATACGCGATTACTGGCGCGGAGAGGAAAGTAAATTAGGTGAATTTGCCTCTCGATTTACCGGTAGCTCCGATTTGTATCGGGATGATTACAGAACACCCACAGCCAGTGTAAACTTTATTACTGCGCACGACGGTTTTACTCTGAATGATTTGGTTTCTTATAACGAAAAACATAACGAAGCCAATGGCGAGGATAACAACGATGGGGAGAGCCATAATCGCTCTTGGAACTGTGGAGAAGAAGGTCCGACTGATAATTTGGAAGTTTTGGCGTTGCGGTCTAAACAAAAACGGAATTTTTTAACCACCTTGTTTTTATCTCAAGGTATTCCTATGTTATTGGGTGGCGATGAATTGGGACGTACACAACAAGGGAACAACAATGGCTATTGCCAGGATAATGAAATATCATGGTATAATTGGAAAGAGGCAGATCAGGACTTGTTAGCCTTTACCAAAAAATTAATAAACTTAAGAAAAAGCCATCCAACCTTTTGCCGCCGAAAATGGTTCATGGGACAGAAGATAAAGGGTGCCGGTGTTGAAGATATCGTTTGGTTTTTGCCGGAAGGCAATATTATGCCGGACGAAGCATGGGATAATGATACTGCTAAATCGCTCGCGGTTTATCTAGATGGTAGAGGGATTAGGTCGGTAGACCCTAAAGGCAATAAAATTTACGACGATCATTTTTATGTAATCTTCAATGCTCATCATGAGCCGATTGATTATAAGCTTCCAAATGAAAAATATGGAAGTAAGTGGACTAAAGTATTAAATACCGACGATGCACAGGTAGAAGATGAGAATGGTTATCAACCGGGTGATGTCATCAAAGTGGCCGGGCGTTCCGTTGTTCTTTTTCATGCCCCTTTACAGGGTTAACTTCACGATTATATTATGAGCCGATCACTTAATTTTAATGCTTTTGGAGTAGATATTCATACCGGTCAAACCACAATAGGAGTATGGGCACCGAGTAGTAAGGAAGTCCGCGTACATGTCGAAAATGGTGACGTAATCGACCTGAAGGAGGCCGGCTTTGGTTTTTGGTCTGCCAATACCGAAAAAATAAAAGATGGTACCTTATACAAGGTAGCTTTAGATCAGGAATCCGCTTTGCCGGATCCTGCCTCTCGTTTTCAGCCTCAGGGCGTCCATGGGTATTCTCAGGCTATCGACCTAAGCAAACACAATTGGTCAGACCAACAATGGCATAACCTGGCATTGGAAGACTATCTTATTTATGAGCTTCATGTGGGTACGTTTACTTCTGATGGAACTTTTGACGGGGTTGTCGGCAAGCTTGATCACTTAATTGAATTAGGTGTAAACGCGATTGAGATCATGCCGGTAGCCCAATTTCCCGGTGAAAGAAACTGGGGCTATGACGGTGTCTTTCCTTTTGCTGTCCAAGCAAGTTACGGTGGGCCGCGCGCTTTGCAACGCTTAGTTGACGCCTGTCATCGCAAAGGGATAGCCGTTATTCTAGACGTCGTTTATAACCATGTCGGACCGGAAGGGAATTATCTCGAATCATATGGGCCTTTTTTTACCGATAAATACCATACGCCATGGGGAAAAGCCATCAATGTGGATGATGCTTATTGCGATGGCGTACGGCAATTTATTCTTGAGAATATGCGGATGTGGTTTCGCGATTTTCATATTGACGCACTTCGACTGGATGCCGTACATGCTATCAAGGATTACGGAGCAAAGCATATTTTGGCAGCCATGCGTGAACAGCTGGATGAGCTTTCAGCCGTCAGTGGAAAGCCGTATTACCTTATCGGCGAGTGCGATTTAAATGATGTCCGTTATATAACTCCGGTAAACGAGGGCGGTTATGGACTGCATGCGCAATGGATCGATGAGTTTCATCATGCCTTGAGAGTTACCGTGGGCGAGCCCCGAAACGGATACTATGCCGATTTCGAACCGCTAATTCACTTGGCAAAGTCTTTTCGCGATGGGTATGTTTATGACGGGACGTATTCACCTCATCGAAAAAAAACATTCGGCAATAAAGCGTCCGAAGCTAGTGGAAGTCAGTTTGTCGTTTTTTCTCAAAATCATGATCAAATTGGCAATCGTATGTTGGGCGAACGCAGTAGTGCCTTATACAGTGAGGGATTGCAGAAGGTAATGGCTACTGCTGTGTTGGCGTCCCCTTATATTCCTATGTTATTTATGGGGGAAGAATATGGGGAGAAAAAACCTTTCCTATATTTCGTCAGTCATACCGATGAAGAACTTGCAGAGGCCGTAAGAAAGGGTAGACGTGCTGAATTTAAGGACTTTCATGGCGAAGAAGATGCTCCTGATCCAATGGCCGTGGCTACCTATGAACAGTCGAAGCTTAACTGGTCAGCCTTAGATGAATCGAACCATCGGGAAATTTTTACCTTTTATAAACGATTAATTCAATTAAGAAAGAAATACGAAGCATGGCATCGATTAGACCGTAAGCATATAAATGTTGAGGTCTGCAGCGATTCAGGTGTTTTGCTGTTAAATCGATGGTCCGATCGGGAGTCGTTATTTTTTTATTTTAATTTCAGTGATAAGATCCAAGAAAGAAAGGATCACTTTCTGCAATATCCCAGTGCTAAAATTTTTGATACTTCTGATTCCCGGTTCTTCCAGAACGATTTTGTAATACCAAGCCCACCAATTTTGCACTTAGCTCCGCAGAGCGCATCTATTTATTACCAAACAAGCAAATAACATGTATACTGTTTTTAATCCTGTAGCTACTTATCGTGTTCAGTTCCATAAAGGATTTACCTTCAAAGATGCACTGCAATTAGTTCCTTATTGGCAAGCTTTGGGTGTAAAAAGTCTTTATGCATCTCCCATTTTCGAAGCGGTGCCTGGAAGTACCCATGGATATGATGTCATAAACCCGCTTACAGTAAATCCGGAAATAGGAACGCTCGATGAATTGCGAACACTCACGGCAAAATGTAAAGCGCATGGACTTGCGTGGATACAAGATATTGTTCCTAATCATATGGCTTTTCATGATGCAAACACTTGGCTAATGGATGTTATGGAAAAGGGGACTAACTCGCCCTTTGCCAATGTGTTTGATACCGGGCTCGGTAATGTTTTTTTTCAGGGAGCTATTATGGTGCCCTTCTTAGGGTCGACTTTAGAAAAAGCCATCGATCAAAAGGAAATTAAATTGGTATGGAAGAAAAGCAAATTATGGTTAGCTTACTATGATCAGCTTTATCCTGTAAACTTGAATGCCTATCGAGCAATAATGGATCGTTTACTCAAACGCAGTCCAAATGAAGCAAAATCAGCGAAAAGTGCTTTGGATAAAGCAGAACAAACAAGAAAAGGGAGTGCGTCGGGGTTTGAAACATCATGGCTGAACTTTTTGGATGAATGGAATAAATATACGCAAGCGCCGGGAGTGCAAAGCCGATTGAAACGTTTACTTGAGCAGATAAATCATGACCAGGAGGCACTCATCGCGGTATGTGAGCAGCAATACTACCGCCTGTGCAGCTGGGAGGAAACGGATTTAAAAATTAATTATCGTCGTTTTTTTACAGTTAATAGTTTGATCTGCACACAAGTGCAACGAGATGATGTATTTACGCTAACACATCAATTCATAAAACAAATGGTTGACGAGGCCTGCTTTCAAGGCTTGCGTGTAGACCATATTGACGGACTTTTCGATCCGGAAAAGTATTTGTACGATTTAAGAAAGCTTGTAGGACCCGAGGTATACATTGTTGTTGAAAAGATTCTTGAAGATAAGGAGAAGCTTCCGGCCGTCTGGCCTATCCAAGGGACTTCCGGCTACGATTATTTAGCCCTTTCAAACAAACTTTTCACCGCAGACAGGGAACGTGCTTTCAATAAAATTTACAACCAAGTGGTTGGTCGTCATAACGATGATATTTGTCAACAGACGATAGAAAAGAAGTCTTATATTTTGCACCAACATATGCAGGGTGAGGCCGCCAATCTATTTGAATTTTTTCGACGGTCTAAGTTTTTATCGGATGTGGAACTCGAATCGCTTGATGTTACCCTGCTGAAAGAAGCGATCTCTTCCATCCTAATTTTTTGTCCAGTCTATAGATTTTATGGTAACAGCTTTCCATTAGAGTCAAGCGAAAGAAAGCAATTAAAAGCACTTTTTCAGGCTATTCGAGCTAACAAGCCAAATCTCATTGCTGCGCTTGACGTTTTGGAAGAACTCCTGTTGACAGTGCCGAAAAACAATAATAAACGTTTTAACGAGCGGCTATTATATTTTTATCAACGACTCATGCAGTTTTCCGGCCCTTTGATGGCAAAAGGTGTGGAAGATACGCTGATGTATACGTATAACCGCTTTATCGGCCACAATGAAGTGGGGAGTTCGTTGTCAACTTTCGGGTTTTCAAAAAAAGCTTTCCATATGGAGATGGAAGAACGGCAGCGACATTGGCCGCTGGCCATGAACGGAACAGCCACGCATGATACCAAGCGCGGAGAGGATGCGCGGGCTAGACTGCAAGCATTGAGCTGTTTGCCCAAAAAATGGCAGACAACGGTATCGAATCTGGAGAATGCGGTAAAGTCAAGGCAGATCGTCGTTCCTGAAGTGAATGACCGCTATTTTATTTATCAAACGTTATTGGCGACTTATCCACTCATTGAAGAAGAACGTGAGGATTATCCTACAAGGTTATCAGCCTATCTGGAAAAGGCACTAAGAGAAGGGAAAGTGCATAGCGATTGGGCGGAACCAGATCAGGAATACGAAGAAAAGTGTATTAATTTTGCTCTTTCCATGCTCGATGAGGAAGCAGGTTTATGGCCGCTATGGGCATCGCTATTGGAAGAAGTGGATAGGTATGGAATGCTTAATTCACTGGGACAGGTATTGTTAAAAACAACAGCTCCGGGAGTCCCGGATTTTTACCAAGGTGCGGAATACCAAGACCTTAGTTTTGTTGATCCCGACAACAGACGCAAGGTTGACTACAAGCTACGCTACCGATTTTTAAAGTCGATTGAGAAGAAAGATATTGATTTGCTCACATATTGGCGCGAACATCCCAATGGCAATATAAAAATGGCGATGATCGTAAAGCTGCTCCATTATCGATCACAGCACGCTAAGTTGTTTGAGCAAGGACTTTATTTGCCATTGAAGGTTAGAGGGCGGTATCGGAATCATATACTAGCTTTTTGTCGTCGATTCGGCCAACAATGGAGTATTGCCATTATCCCTTTATATATCGCTGAGTTATGTATAGATCAAGCTTGTCCAATTGAGGATATTAACTGGAAAGACACCAGGATCGACTGGCCTGAAGATATTCCCATCGATTTTGTTGATGTATTAAATAATGAAAATGGACAAGTAGAGCGGGCGCTGCATTTGGCTGATCTGTTTAGGAACCGTTTGCCGCTAACAGTTTTGCATGTAAATGGAAGTGAGAAAACGCGAGCCGCTGGCATTTTGTTGTCGCTCACTTCTCTCCCCTCTGCGTTCGGTATAGGCGATTTAGGGCCAGAGGCTCAACGCTTTGCTTCACAGCTTTCGCGTGCGGGCCAACGCTTTTGGCAGTTACTTCCATTAAATCCTACCGGAGCGAAGGAATATTATTCTCCTTACAGCGCTTATTCGGTATTTGCAGGGAACCCGATTTTAATCAGCCCGGAAGTATTGGTTCAAAAAGGCTTACTAACGGTTAAGGAATTGGCAGATGCAAGGCTACCTATGCATTCCCAAGTCTCGTATGATGAAGTTTCAGCAAGCAAACAAAAGCTGCTTCATGCAGCATTTTTACGCTTTATTGAAGGGAAGCGAAATAGCTATCAGGAAGGCTTTGAGCGTTTCATGCGGACTGAGCGTGATTGGTTAGATGATTTTGCAATGTATCTCTTACTGAAAAAACAGCAAGAGGGACAACCTTGGTATAAGTGGCCCGATAAATTGAAATTACGAGATAGACAAACCCTCGCTGATCTTGCAAAGAAGTATAAGGTGGACCTCTTGGAGCTGAAATGGCAACAATATGAATTTTTTAACGAGTGGAAAGTTCTGAAAGCACAATGCGAAGCATTGTCAATCCAATTGTTGGGTGATCTTCCGATATATGTTAATTACGATTCAGTTGATGTTTGGACCAACCGGCACCTGTTTAATTTAGGCGAGAACGGAAACTTGCGCGGAGTTGCCGGCGTACCTCCCGATTACTTTAATGCCGAAGGACAGCTATGGGGAATGCCAACCTTTAACTGGAAAGCCCACGAGCAAGAGAAGTATGCTTGGTGGCTAACCAGATTTAAAAAAAATCTCGAGTGGTATCATTCCATTCGTTTAGATCATTTCAGAGCTTTCTATGATTATTGGGAAGTCCCGGCATCTAAAGAAAATGCCGTGGAGGGCACTTGGAAAATTGGGCCACGTGAGAAACTCTTTAAATTAGTGAAAGAAAAGCTTGGAGCCGTTGCGTTAATAGCTGAAGACTTGGGCGATATAAGTCCAGGCGTCTACAAACTGCGAGACCGGCTTGGTCTCCCGGGGATGCGGGTTTTACAGTTCGCTTTTGGAGAGGATGCGCCTTACTCGCTTCATATTCCTCATCAGTATTCGATAAACAGTGTTGTTTATACAGGCACACACGATAACAACACGGTCGTTGGCTGGTACCAGGAAGAGCTTGATCGAGCAGGAAAAGATCGCTTGCAGTATTATCAAGGTCATAAGGTTAAGGGCGCTAACATCCATGAAGAAATGATCAGAATGGCTTATGCCTCTGTCGCTAAGTTGGCTATTATCCCTATGCAAGATGTGCTTGGCTTGGGCAAAGAGGCAAGAATGAATACACCGGCAACAACAGGAATAAATTGGAAGTGGCGGCTTTTAGACAATCAATTCCGCTTAAAGCATATTAAATGGCTCAGAGAACTTGCTAAAACATACGCCCGGTAAGCGTGCAAATATTAGGCAGGAGAAAAATAAATCGTTGATAATAAGTGGGCTATTGCGAAGGTTTGGAAATAATTTAAATTTTTTTTTGAATTATAAATCTTAGATGTATTTTTGCAGTCCCGAAACGGAGAAAGCAATGATGGCCCGTTCGTCTAGGGGTTAGGACGCAAGATTTTCATTCTTGAAACAGGGGTTCGATTCCCCTACGGGCTACCTTAGGGGAAAGATTCAAATTCAAAGAATCTTTCCCCTTTTTTATGTCTTCTAATTTACTGTTAATCAGCAAAATAAGAGACAGTGCTTCGTTAAGCCGAGCGGTTCGATGCCCTGTTCCATCAAAACATAGATTTTCGGGGTACATCGAACCAATGATACGGCGCTTTTCCTCAATACCAGCATTTTTATAATGTATATCTATATTAGAATACTTTACTATAACTATGTCAAGCAAGTTTTCAATAGTTCGAAGGTTTTCCGAGGATGTGGGTAGTTCGGTCAATTCCACTTCCAGTCTTTTTAGAATCTCATTGCATTCCGTTTTGATGATTTTGAAATCGGAATGGTCGATTTCATCTTTCATTAGCTTGCGCCTAGCATTAGCCAATATTTCTTCCTGTTCTTCTATTTTACTGTAAAGTAAAGTCCGTTCGTCAAGTTCTTCACGTCTTGAGCTTTTATATTCATCCATAACAACCATTTTAAACAGTTCTCCCGCTTCTGACGCAAGTTTGTACTGCAATAAATGATTTTCAAAATAATCGTTCACATCCTCAGCTTTAAACCTGCTTCCGCAATCCGGTGACGAACAGTGATAATAGTAATAATGCTGATGCCGCCCCTTTGATGCACTGCCTGTCAACATTCTATGGCAGTTGGGACATTCAAGAAATCCTCTTAACGGTAACATATCCTTTGAGACAATTTTAACTGCCAAAGGTCTTTTGTTTCCGTTTAATATATCTTGGACTTTATAGAAAAGACTTTCAGAAATAATCGGCTGGTGTTGTCCCCGGACTAATTCCATTTCCTCATCTTTATGAGCAGGTACAACCACGTAACCACAGTAGACAGGATTCCGGATAATTTTCCAAAAATTGTTCCTTTCGCATTGAAGCCCCTTTTCATTAGCCATCTTACGTACCTGTTCAGCAGCATAAACACCTTTAGAAAGTTCTTCAAAAATCCATTTCATAATATCTGCTTCAGGCAGTTTAGGCATAATATATTTCTTTCCATCAGGAGTAACCCTATTGATATAACCTTTAATCGCTGATCCCATCCAACGACCCTCTCTTCTAGCTTTTCTCATTCCATAAAACACGTTCAGGGCCCTTCTATCATTTTCAACCTCTGGTACAGCAAGATATATAGCAAGCATCATTTTATTTTCCGGAATAGATACATCAACAGGTTGTTCGATAGCATTTATACTCGTATTTAGCGATCTTAACACACCGATCATTTCGTATGCGGCTTCTATACTCCTACTAAATCTGTCCCATTTGACACAAAGTATCTGAACAGCGGTTTTACGCATTTTCTTCAGTTGAACCAATAGCATTTGCCACTCTGGACGGTTGAATGTTTTGGCAGAATGGTCTTCACGGATAATGCCTAAAACTTCTATACCGTTTAGATGGCAATATTGCAAAAGTCTCTCTTCCTGTTCTCTTAAAGAATACCCCCTTCTGGCCTGTTCGTCTGTACTTACACGAATATAAAGATATGCTGAGATCATGATAAAAATTTTTACAGTAAACGATTCTGCTAATATTTTTTAAAGTATTGATTTACTGTTAATTTAGCTAAAATATACATAAAATCCAAAATTATTTTTGCTTGGTCTTCATTAACTTGTATGCCGTTTTTACTCAAAATTTTCACTACTTGTTCGGGTGTAATATTTCTTTTTTCGATTAGTCTTTTAGCCATATTATTTCATTGTCTTGAAAAACAATGGTGCCAAAAGTTTATACGAGTCATTGACAACTTTCAGGGTGGTACCTAAAAGTTTTGTCATCTGGGAAAGAAACTATTTTTCGTTATTTATTTGTAATATTTCTTCTTCAACCATAAACTGGCCCTAACCAGTGCTATCAATACGGGAACTTCTACCAATGGGCCGATGACGCCCACAAATGCCTGTGGGGAATGAATGCCGAACACAGCAATAGATACGGCTATTGCCAGTTCAAAATTATTACCCGTAGCTGTAAATGCCACGGATGCGTTTTTGTCATAAGGAACGTTCAATAATTTGTTGACAAAGAAGCTCACAAAAAACATTAATACAAAATAGATGATTAAGGGAGTTGCTACTTTTATCACATCCATTGGTAATTCTAATATTTTATGGCCTTTCAAACTGAACATCAACACTATAGTGAACAGCAAAGCGTACAATGTGATCGGTGATATTATCGGCACAAATTTCCGGTTAAACCATTCTATACCTTTTAATCTGGTCAGGAAGTAACGGCTTATAAAACCTGCAAAGAAAGGAATACCTAGATATATCAGTACACTCTCAGTCACGTCTTGCATGGACACGCTTACATTGAAACTGGCCAATCCTAATTTATTGGGCAGTACATTGATGAACAGCCAAACCAAAAAACTGTAAGTAAGAATCTGGAAGATGCTGTTTAGTGCTACCAATAGGGCTGCATATTCCCTGTTGCCTTTTGCCAAGTCATTCCATACGATTACCATTGCGATACATCTTGCCAGCCCGATCAATATCAGGCCGGTCATATAATCCGGTTCGTTCCTTAAAAACAAAACAGCCAAGCCGAACATCAGCACCGTACCGATTACCCAATTGAGCGATAAGGATATTGCGATTACTTTTTTATCCTTAACCGCTTTTGGAAGTAATGTGTAATCTACTTTTGCCAAAGGAGGGTACATCATCAGTATAAGCCCTATTGCCAGGGGAATATTGGTAGTGCCTACGGATAAAGTATCTGTGAGATCGGAAATGTTCGGAAAAATATACCCTAACATAATTCCCAAAGCCATAGCAAGGAATATCCACAGGGTAAGGTAACGGTCAAGGAATTTAAGTTTTGGTTGCATCGGCTATTTATTAATCTCCGAAAAAACATAGAACATTTCTGCTGCGATCTGTAAACTTCTTTCTGTATAAACCTCTTTCTGTTCCGGCGTATTGTCTGAAATTTTAGGGTCTTCATAGTTGATGGACACTCTTTTTTCCGCACCGGGAATAAAAGGACAACCATTGTCTGCCTGTGAACAGGTCATAACAGCGGCAAATGTCGATACAGGATTGTAAGGGTTATCATATTTTTTGGAAAAACCGATTATAGGTAAAGCGTTGTCACTGTATTTAATGGCATATACAGGATTATTGATCTCTGTTATCCTGAAAATATTGAAGCCCTGATCGGTCAATGTTTCTGCCACTTTCGGGAACAGTGCCGTTTCATCTGTACCACCTGAATAACAATATACATTTGGAATGCTAAAATATGTGGCGGCTGTTTGGGCCCATACCTGTGATAAGTGGCTTCTACGTGAATTATGGGTACAGATGAAATTGATATTTATATCCTGCTGCCCGTTTGTTTTTTGTTGTACAAAATCAATCAACGGTTTTAATAGGGTTTTACGCTTTTCGCTGATTGTTTGTCGCCTCAATTTTTCTATTGTCTGTGATAAAGCTGAATACATGATAATTTATTTGGTTTGATACCTGTTAATTTGTTCCAACGCTTTTGCTTCTACGCTCCATTAGTACATTGTCTTTCCAAACACCGTTTTTCTTTCCTATTTTCTCCCTGTAACCTACTAGCCTGAAACCGCACTTTTCGTGTAGTCTGATGCTGCTTTGATTTTCAGAGAAGATTGCCGATTGTAAAGTCCAGATGCCGTTTATTTCGCTCTGTGCGATCAATTCATGCAGTAATAGTTTACCGAAACCTTTTCCTCTTTCGTCTTGTCCTATGTAAATACTCACTTCTGCTACCCCTGCATAAACACATCTGCCTGAAACAGGTGTCAATGCTGCCCAACCGATCATCTTGTTATGCTCATAAATACTGATCCTGCAAAAGCCGAGATGCCCTCTGTCCCATTCTTCCCATTGGGGCAGATCGTTTTGAAAAGTGGCTATATTGGTAGCTAACCCTTGCCTGTAGATTTCTGCCACTTCAGCAAAATTATCTATTGTAATTGGCCTTGTTTCCATTTAGCAACATCCTGAATTTGGTGTGCAGCAGGCACTGTTCAGGTTGGATAATTTAACTTTTTGCTTCTCCGCAGGAATGCCGCATGCATCACTAGCCAGGCAGGCCGTTTGTTTATTTTTTAACACAAAATGGTTCCCGTTAAAACCAAGATCGTATTTACCGATCGTTTCGCGTTGATATTCTACCTCTATTTCTGCATCTTCAATCCCTAATTTTTCTTCGGATAACCGGATGATGTTTAATAGTTTGGCAGGTTTCAGCCTGTGTTGGTAATCATGGGCATTCCACAATTGAAAATTGACGATCTTTTCATTTCTGATGGTTCCCCCGCAGTCAATAAAATGTTTTGTAACCATTCCAATTTCTGTGACGTGGAAATGTTCGGGAACAGGCGTCCCGTCTGTTAACTGAAATTCAACATTTTCCAATGCCGGTAAGATTTCTTTGATTTTTGATAGCTTCATGATACATAGATTAAAACTGAATATTTAGTGTTATATTGCAATATAACGATGTTATAAAGTACAAAAAATGCCGTTAACAGCATTGTCCAACTTTTACATCCTGTTCAAAGAAAAGGTTAAACAGATTTTGTATTTCTTTCCATTTCTTTTCCTCAATGCAGTAGCAAACGGACTTCCCCTCAATTGTTCCCTGAATGATGCCGATGTTTTTCAGCTCCTTTAAGTGTTGTGAAATGGTAGCCTGTGCCAGTCCCAATACATCAACCAGATCATTACAGATACAGGCTTTCTGATTGATAATATATTGAAGTATGGCTATACGTGCCGGATGTCCCAAAACTTTAAACAGTGATGCCAGCCTGTTCTGTTCGTCTGTGAATATTTCTGATTTTGTAAGTCCCATATCTTCTATTTAATATCGCAATATTACGATATTAAATCCAAATATCAAAAATTTATTTTATTGCTGTTACGGTCATTACATCGTGAAAAGCAAAAGCTTTTAAAGCTCCAGATGATTTTTGGCATCTTTCGTTATCTAACTAGGTGATATAACCTATACAAATTAATTAGCACGCAAAGTTACTTCGCCAGCCCGACAGTCCCCAATCCATAACCCCACCCACTTCAAAGAAAAACCTGCACAAAACGGGTATCCATCCGTTCCGGACGGAGCCTCGCCATTTTGCTTGCTTTTTCTTTTCTCAGTCGGGCTTAGGCTCGTAACCGCTTTGGCCTCAATTAATTTTTCTTTTCACTTCAAATTAAATCATCATGAAAAATCAATTCATCGCCAACGAACTTCGTCTTACCTATCACAAAAACGAATTACTCGATCCTTCGCATTTCAAAAATGTCAACTCATCGGACAAACTTTGTCAGGCTTTTAGAGAGATATGGAATATAGATGAAATTGAAATCCGGGAAAGCTTTTACGCAATATATTTCAACAGTAGGCTGAATGCAATTGGATACAGAAAAATAGCAGACGGTGGGGTGGATATGGTCATTGTAGATCTACGATTGCTAATTTCACCCGCACTGCTTTCCAACGCAAAATTAATAGCCATTGCTCATAACCACCCAACCGGACAATTGGAACCTAGTCAAAGTGATAGAATGCTAACAGGTAAAATTTCGGATGCTTGTGAACTGATGCAGATGAAGCTGATAGATCATATCATCCTTTCAAGTGAAGGCTATTATTCTTTTTCAGATGCAGGGGTCTTATGATCCCTATTTTTTGCTATTCAAGCTTAAAACATCCTATAGGACTTAAAACTTTTCCTTAAATTTTTCTACAGTTTTATTTAGATCAATGCCTTTTCCTAAACCCCTTTGAACAGGTCTCCTGTTTCCTTTAAGCGATAATAAGCATTCCAATTAACCGCATTTTAGTTACGACACAAAAACAATGAAATAGTCAATGATAATAATGCTACTGCATGGAAGTAGGTCTAATTTGTTAAAATCAATTTTAAATTTGGCTACGGAGGTATTCCATCATTTCTGAGAAATTAGGTTCTCTTGGTTGTCTATTATGGTCAAATATTAATGATTCCAGAGCTTCAATGGCTTCTTTTAGGGAAACTTCCTTGGTAAGCTCTCCTTTATAGATACGTGACACAGGTAATATTGAAAGTTCGTCTAAGTCTCGGGTTGTATATATATCGAAACGTAGGGCTTGGGAGCATTTTGTATTAATTCCGAAAACCCTGTAAATTTGTCCGGGCTTACCTACAGTTATCGCCTTATCGGATGCGAAATGTTCCTTTAAGTAAGACCATTGTTCCGACTTCATGGGCTTAAAATTAATTTCGAGGTTTGTAGGGTCTGCAATGCTTTCTTTTTGATTCTTATAATCTCGCATCAATTCTTTAAACACACCAGTTGTTCCCCTAATACTAGTTTTATACTCTAAATAGGAAATTATTTCGTCTTCGGAAACCTTATGGGGTAACTCTCTGTCATTTATTGCATCTTTCGCCAAATCGCCTATTTGCGTGTTTTTGGATGCTTGTGATTTTAAATACTCAATCAAGGTCATAATATTAGGTAATTGTGACCCCAATTTACCAATAATTTAATAAATAGTAACTATAAAGAAATGGTTAGTTTATTCTAACAAAGCTACACTTGAATTCTTCCGAAGCTGATATGGCGCATCAAAGTTACTTAAAACTTAAATCCAAAGTTTGTACATTTTGGATACGATCTATTCGAAAACTCCTACGATCTTGTCTCAATAAGCAATATCCTATTAAATAAACAACGTTCAAAGTACTTTCCGTCACTTCAACAATTTCGAATTGCTTAACTGTACGAAGGGACAACTGATCATTACGGTTCTTGTATTTAATCCTTATAAAGGACGATGTAGAAGCAGCTTTTTTGATAACCTCAATTATCTCAAGGTTTATATACTGCGTTGTGGCGGCGGTTGGTGTTGTAACAATGTCGAATTGAGGAGCCTCTTCCAAAAAAGGAGTTTTTGAAACGGTAAAGGTATTAGAAGGGATAATTTCAAATTCTTCAACTTTATTTGATAGGTAATCATAAGCTCTAAGAAAGTAGTAGCCACCCCGAGAAGCGATGTTTCGAGGCTTACATACCGTTTTTGTATTAGTGCCTTTGACGGTTAGATATCCGGACCGTTTAATGCAACGAGTCAATGTGGAGATTGTTTCTGGGTTAACTTCTTCGATTAATTCTAAAGCTTCTATCGGAAGAACATTACTTGAAACTTTATCACTTGTAGGATCAAAAAAATTAAATTTTATATCTAACGATGGTACATGCCGTATATCAGCGTCTTTTTTGTCTTTCAGTGCGTGTTTAGTTTTATGAGGCTGATGATCTACTACCTGCAATATAGGAGGTAAAAAAGATAGCAACGAATTAATTACGGTGCTGCCAATCCCGTTATTTAAAGAATTATCGTCATAGGTTAAAAAGGATTTCTTTTTCCCAAGTTCTATAGAGGCTGTTTTAAATACGATTTTATCACCCCGACTTAATATGTTCTTGTTGATAGAAGAAGTACATTTGGCAATTAGTTTCAGATCTTCTTCCTCTATTTCAGCGTATATAAATTTATAAGGCTTCGGAGAAAACCATGCACATCTATATTTGAAAGTGTCAACTTTCTTTCCGCCAAAACTTGGTTTAGCTTTGTAAATTTCCACTATTACCATTAAGGGAGGAAGCATTATGTGGTCGCCGCTAATGACGATTTCGCTACATTCAGGGATGTAAGGATGCGCTTTTAATGTTACAACATCACCTATGCTAAAAAGTCTAGATTCCATAAGTAAAAATAACAATAAAAGCCATAAATTTATTATATTTGTAGATAGCCTTGCGGCATGAGGACGATAGACGTTTAGTTAGGCCGTAAAGTTTTTCAGAAGGAGTTATATTTTTTCTCTCGATGAAAAATTTACTGTTGTATGAAAAGGACAACAGGAACGAGATTGTCATGTATATGCTCTATTTGACCAGTTAGGGCTTTCAGGATATCAAGCACTCTCACGAGTAGCAGAATCACTGAATAAGCCGTAGGATCTTCTATAGTGCTAATGCAGCAATTTACAAATATACATATAAATATGTTAACTATCATCATTATTGGTGTTATTAAGTGAAACATTGAACTGTGTATGACATTGGAAAAGTTAGTGTGACTCAGTTATTGGGTGCTGGCCTTACCGAGACGTAAGTTATGTTTATCAAAAAAATCCGTTACACCATGCTGCAAGGCTTACTTTATGATACCACCATTTGATAAGAGACCTTCTTGGCTAAAAAGCAGGGGCTACATCCATATTACACCTAAAATTGATGTTTACAGACGTTATCAGGAGATATATTCGAAGGTTCATAGTGAAAAATTTGTGGCACGACATGGCTTTTTTCCTTTGATTCATTCTGTAATTAAAGAAAGAAAATATAAAAAAATCCCTGGTGGAGGACGAGCACATTCTTTCAAAAAAGGAAATGAGTATAAACAAACTGCTAAGCTTAGACCACTACATTATGCGACGCATATTGATGCTATGATCTTTGGTTGCTACGCTGAGAAACTTTTAAAGCTTTATGAAGATGAATTGAAGCTATATCCAGGACTTTCTGATTGTGTGATTGCGTACAGAAAAATAGAGGTCGAGGAGGCAGAAGAGGAAGATTTTGTGGAATACGATGATGAGAATTCGCATGGTAAAAGTACAATTCACTTTGCGTATGAGGCTTTTGAGGAAATAAAGCGAAGGGCTTCTGATGGATGTATTGTTCTTATGTTTGATATTAAAAGTTTCTTTAGCGAACTTAATCACAAAAGATTAAAAAAAGCATGGTGCGATTTGTTGAAAGTTGAAAGGTTGAATCAAGCACATTTCAACGTTTTCAACGCAGCTACTAATTTCAGGTATATATTAAAAGATGAATTAAGGGTGGAACCTCAGAAAAGAGGTAGACGTTCAGGTTTTGATGAAAAGAAATTAGCTTCGATACGGAAATATAATGGAGTGGAATCTTTTTTTTCTTCAATTGATGATTTCAAGAAAGCAATCGAAAATAGGGATTTGAAAGTCTATAAACAGCCGTTTATGAAAAAGAATAGACCTGTCGGTATACCGCAAGGATTGCCCATTAGTGCTGTCTTGGCTAACCTATATTTGTTGGAGTTTGATAAAGTAATATTGGAAAATATTGTCAATAAAGCGGGTGGATTTTACAGGAGGTATTCAGACGATATAATGATTATTTGTAAACCCGAAGAAGCAACAGAGATTGAAAAATTTGTTCTCGAAGAAATTCAAAAAAGCGATGTCGAAATCAGCACGGATAAAACAGAGAAGTTTTTATTCAGCATAAAGCAGATTAGTCCCCGAATTAACAGAATAACATCTACACTCATAGGCGACGATGGTAAGCATCCAGGCAAACCATTAACATACTTGGGATTCGAATTTTACGGCTATCGTACGTTAATAAAGTCCGCCAATTTAGCAAAGTATTACAGAAGGATGATTACCTCGCTAAAGCGCAAAGTGAATAGAGCTGACAAAAGGCGTTATAGCCATGACGGAGATCTAATTTTATTTCCCCGGCAACTAAAAAGAATTTATAATAATATTAACCTTAACAAGGAGAAAGTTCCTAAGAAAAAAAAGATTTTGGTTAAGAATGCACAAGGGTTTTACCATTTTAATTTCAAACCCTTGCCTTTAAAAGCCGGGAGTAACTATCTTTCATACACCAGAAGGGCGAGTAGAATAATGCAACAGCCTGAAATTCATAAACAAATCAGAAACCGTAGAAATATTTTTTATTCAGCTATGGCGAAGCACATAAAACAGAAAGTGTAATGGTATTGTGGCCCGAAAACATTTATGTAACGCCAAAAGAGCCATACCTATAATATATATTCCTAAATACTGTTTTCTTTAAGAATGTATATTTTTTTTAGGCTGCTGATAACTTGGAGCGTGTCCTACTTGTCGGCAGTCTTGGCTATTCCTTCTAAGTCCTCGCTTCGCTGTGGGCTTTCCACTGCTATATCTCACGCACCACTTTCAAGATATAACCTAAATCTAATTGCACTCAACCCACTCAAAAATCTCTAACCACTACCCAACTGGTTGTCAAATAACCCAAAACGTTCACCCCAACTTTGACTGAATTAAAGTCAAAGTTATGAAAAGGAACACATATAAAGAAAACATTAGGAGCGCAGATCTACCCAAAGACCTAAAGCCTATTATCAAGCCCGTAAGAAATACCCGTACTAAGATCAGGCAACTGCTCCGGTCTTTTATCCCACTCCATTCACCCGAAGATACCAGCGAAAATTATAGGCAATTCCCCAATTAGCTCAAGGTAAATCAGGATCAAAAACAATTCAATAACCAAAGTTTAGACTACGTTTGGGCAGGTCAATTATGGCCCACGAGGGTGGGCAGCAAAGATGTATTTTCGTATACGAAAACCTCTTTGCCGTCCTTAAGGCCGGGGACTTTACTCGGAACTCGTAAAGTCTGAACTTCTGATAGGTGTATGATATGCCCAGGAAGAAAGTCAAAGATCAAGAGCAGGTTTTAAGCCATCCAATTATTCTAAGGATCACAGAGAGTGAATTCAATAAGCTAGAGAAGATCCGGCAAGAAAGTGATTGCAAAAGCATAGGGGAAGTGGTGAGAAAAATCCTTGCCAAACGCAAGATTACTTACCTGCACAGAGACATTTCCATGAATGGCCCAATGGAGGAACTTGCCCTAATCCGCAAGGAAATTAAGGCAATCGGAATCAATATTAACCAACAGACACATCGCTTTCACACAAGTCAAAGCAATGGAGAACGGGCCTTCCATGCCCTGAAAACAGCAAGCATATATAAGCAACTGGAACCCAAGATAGATGAACTGTTAGATATCGTTTCAAAACTAGCTAAGAAATGGTTGCAAAGATCATAATCGGCGAAAGTATCAAGGGAATACTGCATTATAACGAGCAAAAGGTTACAGAAGGCAGTGCGAGGCTCATTTTGGCAAACGGTTTCGCCACAGAGATCGAAGAACTCAATTTTCAAAACAAAGCTGAACGGTTTGAGCACCTAAACCGCCTAAGACCTAGCGTAAAAAAGAATGCCTTACATATTTCGCTGAACTTCCATTCCAGTGAGAAAATGGACGATGCCAAAATGCAACGGATTGCCACTGCCTATATGGAACGGATCGGTTTTGGAGAGCAGCCCTTTTTGGTGTACAGACACAGCGATGCAGCGCACCATCATTTCCATATCGCAACTGTCAGCATCAAACGGGACGGCACACCGATCAATCTGAATAACATAGGAAAAATGGAATCCGAAAAGGCAAGAAAATCCATCGAAGAAGAGTTTGGGTTAATGCCTGCCGAAAGTAAAAAATATAGAGTAGATCAGTCCATAAAGCCTCTCGATACAAATAAAGCAAAATACGGTGAACTGCCTACCAAACGGGCGATAGGTAATGTGGTCACTGCCGTGATGAACAGTTACAGGTTTACTTCTTTGGCAGAATATAATGCAGTCTTAGGTCAATTTAATGTGACAGCGGACAGAGGACATGAGGATAGCGAAATGTTCAAAAAGAAAGGGCTCCTCTATTCGATTTTGGATTCGCAGGGTAACAAAATCGGCGTCCCGATCAAGGCGAGTAGTTTTTACAATAAACCAATCCTGAACAAACTGGAAAAAAAGTTTGAGGAAAATGCTGAAAAAAGGAAGCCATATCGAAATGACCTCAAAAAACGGATAGATCAGGTACTAAACAGATACGAGCGGTTGACTAAGACAACCCTACTTTCGGAACTGAAAAAGAATGGAATAGCCTTGATCTTCCGCCAGAATACAGAAGGATTTATATACGGTGCAACTTTCGTGGATCACCGCCATAAATGCGTTTTTAATGGCAGTAGCCTTGGAAAAGGTAGCCTTGGAAAAGATTACAGTGCCAAAAGGCTCAAAGAGCTATTGAGCGATACGGATAGAATAAGAACCTATCTAAAAGCTCCGGCTACATTGACCAATTACCTGAAGCCTAAACAAAAGTTAAAATTAATGTCAAGGGCAAAAAATACATTATCAGTACATCCGCTAATATCTACCTCAAAAGAGGTGCTCTTGGAACTGCTGAACCCCGAACATCCTCATTTTAATCCCTACCTAAAGCAGAAGAAAAGAAAACGGAAACCAAAACCAAGGCAATTATGAACACAGGAGAAGACATACAAGGGCTGCGTAAGACCCTCGATTTTACACGTCTCATCAGCATTTTTATTCTAGCGATACATTTCTACCTAAGCTGTTATAAGGCATTCGGGCATTGGGGATGGACAACAGAGATCAGTGACCGGATCATTGCTGTTGTCTCAAGAACAGGACTGTTTTCCGGTATCCTGCTCCCAAAATTAGCGGCTTTAGCACTGCTTTTTATATTCCTATTGGGAGCAAAAGGGAAGAAAGATGAAAAGATGGAGGTTAGAACCATTGTAGCATATTTGATCACAGGACTGATTCTTTATTTCGTCAGTATTCTATGTTTTTTTATCCCGACCAGGATCGAAATAATAGCCATACTTTATATACTCGTGACTTCAATCGGATACCTTCTTATCCTTACAGGTGGAACCTATCTTTCAAGGATTATAAAGGAAAAGCTTAACAACGATGTGTTCAATACAGACAACGAAACCTTCCCACAGGAAGAGCGATTGTTAGAGAACGAGTATTCCATAAACCTTCCTGCTAAATACCATCTTAAAGATAAGATAAAGGACAGTTGGATCAATTTTATCAATCCTTTTCGTGGCCTGTTGGTGGCAGGTACTCCGGGAGCAGGTAAAAGCTATTTCGTTATCAGGCATGTTATCGATCAGCATATCCGTAAAGGATTCAGTATGTTTCTTTACGATTTTAAGTTCGATGATCTTACGAAAATAGCCTATAATAAGCTTCTACAGTACAGAAATAATTATACTGTAAAACCCACATTTTGGATTATTGACTTCGATACCATTTACCATAGATGTAACCCCTTAGATCCCCAGAGCATGGAAGATGTAACGGATGCTACAGAGGCAAGCCGTACCATTATGCTTGGGCTGAACAGGGACTGGAAAGAGGGTGATTTTTTCGTAGAAAGTCCAATCAACTTCTTAACAGCCATTATCTGGTTTTTAAGGAAATATGAAGATGGCAAATATTGTACACTGCCGCATGCCATAGAATTAATGCAGCAGGATTATGATCCGTTGTTTGCAGTCCTGCAAACGGAAGAAGAAATAAAAGTGTTGATCAATCCTTTCATATCTGCGCTTCAAATGAAAGCACGAGAGCAACTTGAAGGACAGATCGCAAGTGCTAAAATAGGACTGGCAAGGCTGTCTTCACCACAATTGTACTATGTTTTAAGCGGCAACGATTTCACCTTGGATGTTAACAACCCCAATGAACCCAAAATTGTAGCAATGGGCAACAATCCCCAAAAGGTACAGACCTACGGGGCGGTTCTTTCCCTTTACGTTAACAGAATGATAAAGCTTGTTAACAGAAAGAAACAGTTGAAATGTTCCCTGATTTTCGATGAATTTCCCACGATTTATGTTGGCGGTTCAGCAGGCATGCCCCAACTTTTGGCCACAGCCAGATCCAATTTAGTGTCCACCACCCTAGCAGTGCAAAATTACGAGCAGTTAAAGAAGGATTATGGAGCGGAACAGGCTGATGTGATTACAAGCATTGTTGGGAATATTATAAGCGGTCAGGTTACAGGAAATACGGCAAAGAAGTTGTCCGAAATTTTTGGGAAGATAGTACAGGATAGACAAAGCCTTAGCATAAACAGTAGTGATACCTCGATATCCAAATCTACTCAATTGGACTTTGCCATTCCCGCCAGTAAAATAGCAACTTTGTCTTCCGGTGAATTTGTTGGCGTAGTCTCTGATACTCCTGATTGTAAGATTCCACAGAAAATTTTTCACGTTGAAATCCAGAATGACCATGAAGCGATCAAAAATGAAGAAATGAGCTACAAACCTATACCACGGGTAGAGCAGGTCAGTCTAAAGGATATTCAGGAAAACTATATAAGGATTAAAGAGGATGTCTTAAATCTGATGAATACTGAACTGCAAAAACTCAATGCAGAATCCGAAAGCTCAAAAACTGAAAACAAAGAAAAAGGAGGCGAAGAAAGCAGTTCAGGCATGCCTATGTCCCTATAGATTTATTGCCGTGATTTTTTTGGGTGGCAAACATGAAAAATGTGCCACCCACTTTTATCAATAAATAATTTTTTCTTTATGGAAATTTTATCAATGATGGAAGAACTAAGAAAAAAACTATTGACCTTAAAGTCAGCAGATGAAAAAACGATCAATCAATTGGAGTTTTTTTTTAATCGTGTTCACTTTAAACGAAACGGTATAATATATACTTCCGGTTATTCCGCTTCAATGCTCTATTATATATCCAGAGGTCTGTTAAAGGGTGTGGTCAGCGATGATGAAGAGGAACATTGCCTTTGGTTCATTGATTGCGGTTTCATTATTCCCGGAAATGGTTTCCTAACCGGAACTAAAACCGTAGAAAGTATAGAAGTACTTGCCAATACAACTGGATATTCCTTAAATCTTGTGCGGGCAGATACTGTTGCACGGAACAACCCACAGATGTACCGTATGCTTTTGGAAATTTATGAAGAATCATGGTTGGAAGGTAGGAAAAGAGAGATCATGTTGCGAAAACAAACAGCTTCCGATCGGTACAGTTATTTTGTAAAAAATTTCCCCAGTTTATGGAGGAGGCTCACGCTAGAACAGCAGGCCGAATATCTCCATATCGGTCGAAAATATTTCTATAACATCAAAAAATAGATCCTATTCTAATCTCAATTGCTAGAGCCTAATACATTGCCTTCTCTTGGTTGCTATGCATGATTTTGTCTGAAATCAGACATAGTTCCTGTATGTTTTCAGACATAGAATTTGTCCGGTTTAGGGAAGAGATACTTCCGAAATGGATAGCTAAAAAAGTTGTCCACTTCCCGAACTTTACTGTACAAAATCATGAAGATGGAAGCAACCCAATTCATATCAAAAGTAGAAACGAAATTTAAGTCTTACGGTTTCCTTTTGGATAAATGGGGAATCCCTTATCGTGAAGATGGTGTTTGGTTTGTTCACGGGAAACCGGATCATGATAATAAGTGGATGATATTTCTCTCTATTCCTTTAAAGAACGCTGAACAGATATTGGATGAAGTATTAGCCTACCTTGCCAAAAATGACTATGCCTTTGTTCTGATAAAAGACCAGCTTCAGCATAACCGGATCAACAATAATGCTTTTCCGCTAACATTGTTTGGAAAAGCTTTGATGATTTTTATACTAAACCCTGAATTGTGTAATACCGTGGCAGGAGATCTTGCCAAAATAAGCGAAAAATATGACGGGTTATTTATTCCGGGATGTATCCGTATGGGTAGCATTGTGTACGTTGCCTTTAGTAAACTTAATACCGAATACAATGGCGAAGAACATTTACTTCCATTTATATATGAGTCTGTAGAAAATGCTTATCAGCTATTTCCCAATAGCTTATACTGGAAAGAAAAGAAAATATCTAGGTTTATCAAAAAACGATATCTACCTATATCGTTAATAGCTAGTAGTTATAAGGGGAATATATTAAAAGGTCTGGATTTGTTTAAAATGAAATGGGTCTTTATCAAACAGGCCAGACCTTGGGCTACGGAAGACTTGCATGGCAGGCAAATGAGAGATCGGCTCTTGTGGCAACAGAAGGTTTCAGAATATCTGGAAGGGAGGCTGAATTTGCCAAACATTTTAGATTATGTAGAGCAGGACGGTTACTGTTACCTTATAAGCCAATACATTGAAGGGGTGTCGCTTGATGCCCTTTTAAAAGACAAATCCAACAGTTTTGAAAAACTTCTTCCTTATTACATAAAGGCTGTCATGGAAGTAAAGAAAGTACACCAAGCTGGTTATCTTCACAGGGACATAACATCTAAAAATATTTTTATAAGGGAAGGCGACCATAGTGTCTTTTTAACAGATTTTGAACTTTCATACCCTCAGGCAGAGGCAGGAACAAAACCTTTTGGTAGCGGAACATACGGTTATATGTCGCCACAACAAACTAATAACCATATTCCAAAAGAATCTGATGATGTTTTTTCCTTAGGAGGATTGCTTTATTATTTAGCCAGTAGAGAACATCCTAATAAAACGTTCTCTCTTAACGAAGAAGCCAAAATTTCAAATGTAGATTCATTGGAGATCACAACTGAAGTAAAGGAAATTATTAGAGGGTGTACTTTTCCCGATCCACAAGAAAGATGGGACATTAATCGGCTCATAACCCATCTTAATAATCTTGTTAATACATATACACAAAATGAAAAAGCGATAAAGTATCGCGTCATAAAGACCAGGATAGCTATTTCAGTTACATTGATTGTTTTAGCCTTTTTAACTGTATTTGGACTTTGGAAATTCAGTAACGAACCAAACAAAGACAACAATGGTTTCAAGAGGACTTTTTTGGGTAGAATATCAGCTCCTGTTTACGAACACTCTCTTCCAAAGTACGTTACAGGTTTCGCTGGTTTGGATAGAGATACCGCTTATTTCTTTACTTCAGACCCCAAAAAAATCACACAATTGTATATCTCCAATGGGCCTGGAAAGACCAAAGAATTGGTATTGGATATTCAGATAATAGGCAAACTAAAAAATGGTTGGTCTATTCAGGCGGACTCACTCGGTTTTGCCCTTTTTGATGGATTTGGAAAGAAAATAACGCTTTTTTCAAAGCGTGGAGTTCCGGTTTCTTCCCATAAGACAAACGAACCTTTTACAAGGGCCGTAAGGTATTCATCAACTTCCATTGCTATGCGGAAATTTAAACCGGGGTTGGGAGATCAGCTCATGTACAGATACAATCTAACTCATGATACTGCTCTTAACGAAAATGAGGTTACGGAAATTAACGGAGACGCAGGTTTGATAACAGGTGGTTATTTTGACTGTGACGGGAAGAACGGATGTTTATACGTCACACGTTATGCCAACCACATCTATCTATTAGATACTCTGTTGAATGTAGTGAAGAGGGGGCATACCGTTGATACTTTCAGCCACTATACTATTAAAACCAACATACAAAAAAATGGAAATAGTGGTGTGGTTACTAATGGTAGCCCACTTAGGTATGTAAATAAAGGAATCGCCGTTTCAGAAGGCAAAATATATATCTATTCTGATGTCAGGGCAGATAATGAAACAATGCGTGAATTTGCAGCAACAAACGTGATAGATGTCTATGCGCTACCTGAACTTGAATACATCGGGAGCTATGCATTCTCTACCGAGGATAAAGAACGAATATGGAGTTTCAAAGTTAGAGACGGAAAATTTTATATGTTCTTTCCCCAAAAGCTAAAAATATATAGCCTTAACGGAATGAATAAAGGTTTAAAATCTGCAAGTCTATGAAAAAGAACGCTATTCAATGGCTAATTCTGATTTTGCTGATGAGTTTCTTTTTGTATTCCTCAATGGCAAAAGCCGCTGATTTTTCGGATTTTTCAAATGAAATATCCAAAAGCCCATTTTTATACCATTTTGCTAGGATATTGGCATGGATCGTTCCGATTGTAGAAGCCGCAGTTGGGTTTTTGCTCCTCATAAAGAAAACCAGACGATTTGCCCTATATACCTATTTGTATATCATGGCTAGTTTTACGTTTTATGTCTTTTTAATGGAAAGAGAAGCCTATTATCTTCCGTGTGCATGTATGGGACTTTTTGAGAACCTTTTAAATTGGAAACAACATTTATACGTGAATATATTCCTCACTTTACTTGTAATAGCATCTATTTTTTTGGAAGGCAGCTACATGAATAGGATAAAGATATTAGAAGGATATGAGTGAAATAATAACCACGTAGCTAGAGACATTTAATTATTTGGTAAAATATATAGAACAGATTTCGAATCAAAATTTAGTGCCATGCTAAAAAAAATCTTTGTCGTTACTTCAGCTATAGTGGCTATTAGCGGAGCATTTCTAAGGTCGTCAAATGCCAGGAATTTATTGCAGGAAAATCGCTGGATATTTATTGGTTAGGAAGGTCTGCACTCAACCGATAGCGCCGAAATTCCTTGTGATTATGGTGATATAACTTGTGCTTATGTAGGCGGCCGTGAAAATCCAACAGAGAAAATGTTTATTGAGTAGTGATGGATGCTCAAAAACTCTGTTCTATATGAAAGTATACTAGTAGTAATATAGTAGTCAAAATAATTTCCAAACAGCTAAAGCCGTTCGGCTATTCGGAAAATTGAAAAGAACGGAATTATTAAACTAAAATTTAGAGCCATGCTCAGAAAATTCTTTACCGTCGCAGCAGCCATAGTGGCTGTGGGCGGAGCGTTTGTAGGTTCCTCAAACGCAAAAAATTTATTGCAAGATGATCGGCGGACAATTGTTGGTCAATCAGGTCTTCATTCTACGGCAAGCGCATCTGCTGCATGTCCCGGGTCCTTACAGGATACTTGTGCCTATGTAGGCAACTCTGAGAATCCTACCGAAGCAAAATTCCGCCTTTAGCTGAATTTTCTTCCATTTAATAAGTTATTGTCCATACCTTTATGGACAATAACTTATTTGTCGTGAATAACACCTGTTATTTATCGGTAATTACAATCATCGAGACTTTACCGACTTTCTTTTTTAATTCTAGGCCGTTTTTTCTCAGCTCCTGATTTAGTTTTTCAAAATCTGTTATATTAATGTTGCCGATATCGAGATCAATGTTACCCTTAATATTTGTGCGATTTTTAATAAGAAGTGTCCGTTGCTGCCTCAGTTTGAATTCGTCCCCCACATGGTATCTTCGAACACCCGTTATGAGATCTTCAATAGGCCTATTTTTTAATGTAATATTGTATATCGTATAAATATAACTGCTGCTGTCTGATGATCTAGGGGAAAGACGGGCAGTGTCTCCAACAGTTTGTAATACCAGATATGGCACTTTGATCTTCTTTTTGTAAGTGTGTAACCCGAAAGTATATTCAAGATCCCTGCGCATAATGTTTCTAATGGATGAACTGTCTCTCTTATTAGTAATGATCCTATAGGTGAAACAGTGTTCTTCATTCCACTTTTCTCTTTCTCGTGAGGAAATATTATTTTGTGGTATATATAGCGACGTGTCTTTAAAATCTAGATAAAAACGCCAATTCTGTTTTGAACCCCTGTATCCCAGTGCATATTGCATCATGATCGAAGGAGGAAGGTTCTGTAAAGACAAGTACTTATGCTCATCTTCTCCAGATCCATTTAGCTCAACAAAGCTTAATCTTTTATCATATTTTAAAATCATTGACTGAAAGATAATCCCTTTATTGATACTGATTTTGTTGATTCCGTACTTGTCTCGCACAATTGAATCTAAAGGCGCACCTGTATAATCCGCGTACTTAACCGAATCATTTTTAAGAGTCAGTGTCGAGGACTGGTCAGTTAAAAACCGAGTTACGTTGCTTTCCGTTAGCTCAGAACCATCTGTAATAGCATATATTTTATTGGCTTTGTTTATCCAGATGTAATGAGGGATTTCATAATGAGGAAAAAGCTGTTCAATAACTGTATCCTTTTGTCGGTCATAAAAAGCTGTTGGTAAAGTAAGACGGCGGTTCTGATAAAAATCTATTGTTCCTTTCTCATCATGACGGGAGAGCAATAGTATCCTAAGTTCACGATTATACTTTTCCTGAAATTTCTGAAGTTTGGGAAATGACGTAATACATGGAACACACCAGATTGCCCAGAAGTCCAATATTATTGCCTTTCCTCTAAAATCGGATAGTTTAGCGGTTTCCGTTTCATAATTTATCATCTTGTTAAATATGATTTCTGGAACTGAGTCGCCTACCTTTAAGGGTTTTATCCCCGATGCTTCCTGTGCATTGACAGCTAAAGTAAGAGAGCATATCAAAATCACCAAAAAACATATTCGTTTCACGGTATTCTGTTTAATAACCTTCATTCTGAATTAAATTAGGATTTGCTAAAAGTTGACTAAGAGGGATCGGCCATAACATATCTCCGGTTTGCCAATTGTCACCTTTAACCGGTTTAAGGACTGCTTCAGATTTGCCTGTTCGTTTTAGATCAAACCATCTATGGCCCCATTCGCAGAATAACTCGTGACGTCGCTCTTTCTCGATAGCTTCGAAGATCTCAGATTCAGACAGCGTAACAGGCAGTTCGTTAAGACCAGCTCTAGTCCGGATGACATTTAAATCTTGAACTGCTCCTTGATAGTCTCCAAGATGTGTTCTAGATTCGGCCCGAATTAAATATTGTTCGGACAGGCGCAATACGATTGTATATTCTGAAACTTCTTGTGTTGCAATTTTCGTTCTTGCTTTATATTTATATGGAAAATGGTAACTACCAGCAGAAGGTTTTGACCCGATCCATTGAACTTTCCGCTCATCTTCGTTTTCAAAAGATTCATATAATTCATCGGGAATCAGATAAAACGGAATAACATTGTCTGTTAACGATGTTGGGATGAAATAGAGACCTTCATAAGTTTCCTGGCTTGCTGAATTTGCCGGATATAATTGCCAGATGGTTTCCCTGCTTTCTTTTTTAAATGTACCTGCCAAAGTAGGTAAGGGTAAGTATAATTCAGATGAAATAAGTCGATCCGAAAGACTCTCGGCTTCCTGCCAGTTTTCAAGATATAACTGCACTCTTGACAATAAAGCGGCAGCAGCTAATTTGTTAGGACGAACCTTTTCAGTGCTAGGATAAGAGTCCGGAAGTGTATCTATGGCATCACTAAGATCTCTGATAATCTGGCCATAGATTTCTTCCGAAGGTATGCGGGGCATTATCTCATTTACTCTGTAATCTGTTGTTAGGGTCAAGGGTACATCCCCCCAGTAGTTGACTGTGTAAAAAAAGAAAAATGCCCTTAAAAACTTTGCTTCGCCTATAAATCTATGTTTTGCGGAATCATTTATAGACGAGGAATTTTCGATTCCTTCAATCATTTGATTCAACTGATAAATTTTTCTATATAAATCCATCCATATCCGATTGATAGTTCTGTCATCGGGAAGGAGATTATTTGTAAGAAAGGACAGGGCATAGGCACTTGAATTGTTCGCCGTTAGCTCGTCCGATGAAAGGAAAGTGAATTGAATCATGGAGGCAAGGAATCCGGTGTTAGTTCCCATTAGGTCACTATATGTACCGCTTATTGCCAGTGCAACAGAGGTGCTATCTGAAAAAACTGTAGATGTTTCTAACCTGTCATTAGGAGGATCAACTTCTAGGAACCTTTCACACGATAATAACATTGGTAACAACAAGAAAGGCAGAATAATATGGGCTGATATCTTTTTCATTTTATTTTATATTGAAAACTGGATGCCAAATGAAGATGTAGATAATGGAGGTAACTGGAACGGATAAGTACTGGTTTCTGGGTCAAGTCCCTTATATCCGGTAATTGTCCAAAGATTTTGTCCTTGGTAGAAAAATTTCAGGCCATATAATTTCAATTTTGAAGCTATATAATTGGGTAGGCTGTATGAAATATTCAAGGTTTTTAGCCGTAAGAAAGATGCATCGCTGATTCGTGCATCAGAATACCCTGCATAGTTGTTAAAGGAGATAATACCTGAGCCAGTTGTCGTAAATTTCTGAATGGTAGCGTCATCTCCAATATTGCGCCATCTTTCCAATACCTCGATCGGCTGATTGTATGAAAGTCCGGGGGTGTTGTTAATAAAGTTGGTCAGATAATTAACCCCGTTCTGCTTTGTGAATTGAATAAGGAAATTAAAGTCCCAGTTTTTATAAGTGACGTTATTGCTAACACCCCCAAAATATTTGGGTGTGAAATCCGCAATTATAGTCTGATCAACAGGTCTTGATGTACCATCAAATGTGTAATTACCCGTCTCTGGATCAACGCCCGTCCAGTGTAGTAACTTAACAATATTTAAAGGTTTACCTATATCAAGAGTATTGGCATAGCTAGAAGATTCCAGTTCCGGGAATTCCAGTAACTTATTTCGTGATACTGTTAAGTTTGCAGAAATAGTCCAATTAAAATTCGTTTTTCTTATAGGATTGGCAGAAATCATCCACTCCCAACCAATGTTCTGTACCAGTGCATTAAAGTTCCTTAGTATTGAAGAGAAACCAGTTTGGGCTGGAAGGCTATAATCAATTAATTGGTTATTGCTTCTATTGCGAAACCAATTCGTTGTAATCTGTATTCTGTTGTCCAAAAAGCCAAGCTCAAGGGCAGCTTCTAGTTTTCTGTTTCTCTCCCAAGTATAGTCAGGGTTGTATAACCGTGATGGGATATATCCAATTGCTCCTTGATAGGGATATCTTACAGCACTATAATCATCAAGGTACTGATAATCTCCGATCTGATCATTTCCTGTTATTCCATAACTACCTCTTATCTTTCCGAAACTTAACCAGTCAAATTTGATATTTGATTTCAATTCTTCACTAAATATCCATGCTGCTCCAATTGCTGAAAAATTTGAGATTCGTTTATCAGGCCCAAATCTGCTGCTTCCATCACGTCTGCCTGTTATATTTATTAGATATCGTCCATTGTAGTTATAATTTATCCTACCGAAAAGAGCTTGATATCGGTATTCAACTTTAGAGGTTTGTGCAGTGACATTTGTAGCAAATGCTGTTGCTTCGATTAAAGCATCACTTGGAAATCCCTCAGCGTCAATGGAACTTAGGTTCTTGTTATCATGCTGTAAGGTAGTACCTAGTAAAATATCTAATTTTCCTTTGCCCAAATCTCTAAAGTATTCTATTTGTGGTTCTAGGATAAAGCTTTTAAATACAGTATTGGAGAACGTTGCCGTTGGAACCAAACTAGATCTATTTGGATCTTGTGAAGAAACAGGGTTTGTTGTAGTCCTGTTTAACTGGATCTGGTTATAACCGCCAGATAATCTAATGTTTAGCCCTCTGCTTAATTCGTATTGAATATTAAGGTTGCCCAGAAAATTATCAGTGACAGCTACATTTTTGCGTTTAAGGTATGTAACAGGATTACTAAAGGTTCCACCATTTTCGCTCCAATTGAGGTTGCCTTCACTATCAAATAAAGAAGGATTATTGGGCGGTAACAATATACTCAAGGTAAGATCATTTACTGGTAGCTCATTTTTATCGGTACTATAACTACTCGTTATTGATGCTTTAAACCGTTTATTTAAAGATGTATGACTTATATTGAAACGGGCACTTCCACGATTTTCTGAATAACTGCCGGGAAAGACCGACCCTTGGCGATTGTAATTAGCATTTGCAATAAACTGTGTGCCTTCATTCCCACCTGATAAGGAAAGATTAGCATTCGTATTATGTGCTGTTCCACCAATAAGGTAATCTTGCCAATCGATATACCTTGTTGTGTCCCACAACACTAGATCAGGCGCATTAGTAGCCGTTGGCTCAATGCCGTCATTGGCAAACGCTTCCCTTCTCATCGCTAGATATTGTTGTGTATTCAGTAAATCTAGCTTCTTTGGAACCTTAGCGATGGATTGATTAAATAACGCATCTACTTTTGTTGTTCCGGTCTTTCCCTTTTTTGTGGTAATCAGAACGACGCCATTTGCACCACGGCTACCGTAGATCGCTGTAGCATCGGCATCTTTTAACACATCAATACTTTCAATGTCCTGTGGGTTGATGTTGGCGAAAGGGCTTTGTCCCGAATTAGCTAAACTTCCAATAGGCCCGATTGAATTATTTGGAAACGGTACTCCGTCTATAATGAATAAAGGCTCACTTCCTTGACTGATACTGTTCTGTCCTCTGATCTGTATGTTGAATTTGGAACCCGGATTACCGTTTTCCTGAACTACGGTCATGCCCGGTACACGACCTGCCAGAGCGGCTAAAGGATTACTGATCGGCTGCCGTTCAATTTCTTGTGCAGATACCGAAACAACACTTCCCGTATTGAACCTTTTTGAGACGGAACCATATCCAATGACCTGTACTTCATCGAGCGAACTTTGTTCCGGTTCTAAGGTGATAACATAAGTATCTTCCTTTGCATGATCGTAGGGGACTTCCTTATGGTCAAAACCTATGTACGACACCGTTAATATTCCCGATATTTGGTTGGTGAGGATAGAAAAATTACCTACGTTATCCGTTTGTGTGGAGAGAGCCGAACCTTTAATCTTTACAGTTGCTCCACTTAATGGTGCATCGTCCGAAGCAGACTGTACTTTACCTTTTAACGTGTATTGTTGTGCGAAGGCACTAAAAACAGTCAAAGTTAATATGAGGGTAAGGAAAGATCTCATGGTTTACGATCTCCTTTCCCTTTTGCATGTAAGTTGTTGCGATAAATGATAAATACCGCGTTGGCGGCAGGCTCGTTTTTATGTCGCAATTGAGCCTGCTTTGCCTTGGCGGTAACATGAAACAAATCGTTAAGTTGATGGATATTTTTATGATATGGGCATAGCAATGCCATTATGAAGGTTAAGTTCATTTTTTCCTATACAGTTATAGTTGATTGGAATGTTAAATGTTATAAATTGGTATAAACTTCCAAGAAAAAATTATTCAGGGGCAGAAATTACGAGAGAGGTTAAATTGAAAAAATTGCTTTTAAAAAGTGGAATTAAGATGGTTGATCGGAAAGAACCAAAAAAAGGCGCAGGCTTATTTCTCTCATTGCTGAGCACTAAAGGACCGACCCGTGCAAAGGAATTAAAACCCGCGCCTAATCTGGTTCGTATAAGATTTTTGTATAACATATTCCTTTTTATCTGATTCAATCGTCCCTTAATGCTTCAGAAAATGAGAATATGTCACTTTTTGATGTAAAGTTAGTAATAAAATAATTGTATGCAAATAGTCCTACAAATAATTTTTAGGTAAATCCTCTTTTTGTGTATGACGAAAGAAGAGGAAAAATTCTTGAAGGCATTTGGAAAACACTTGCAAGCGATACGTGAAGGAAAAAAGATAAGAAAAGGAGAACGGATTAGTTTGCGAATATTGGAACAATTGTCCGATGTAGATTATAGCCAAATCCATCGCATCGAAAAAGGTCAAACAGCACCTTCATTACTTACTTTAAAAGCCTTGGCAGATGCGTTGGGAATATCGTTGTCTGAACTCGTTACCTTTGAAGAGTAAGGTTTTACTTTAGATCCTCAATACGTTTGAGACATATCTCTTTTGTAATTTTAATCATCTTATCGATTCTACTATTTAGTTCCTGAAGATCTTCCAAAGCAATGTCAAAATCCATTTTATATTTACCACCAATATAAGCTCTATTAAGCAAATCAAATAGTTTCCTTTCATAGCTATCTTTGACCTCAGGGAAAATGTTATCCAATACTTCAGAAATTCCTGAAACCGAACGCCTATATTTATTCAGATTATGTAGTTTTGGCTTGTCTCCCATAAACACCAATAACAGAGCACTATATAGCGACTCTATCGCCTGAAAAAGAAACCAAGCAACCAAACTAGGTCTAGTACCACCTTTTAATTTATGTTGAGCCGAATCATAAAATTCAACGCTGTTGTTTATCCAAAAATCGTAATTTGTCTTAGCATTTTGGTAAATCTGCTGTTTCGAAAGTGACCCGGGTTTAACAAGTTCAGTTTTCCCTGCATCATAAAGCAAAATACCATATTCATAAACAGGAACGAAGAAATAGTTTCCAGTTTGCAGTCCATTATTAAAATGGTTAATGTCATACATGAAGAAATTGATGTCTGGTCTGGCCTTCAGGCGTTTTTCTAATTCGTTAGCCAATTCATATTCCTTTATATTTGTATTATCTGTTATAACTACCAAATCATAATCACTGATATAAAAGTACCTGATTCCTTTCTTTACATATACTTGCTCGACATATTTTCCTTTTGCATAGCTACCATATAGGATAATCTTATCGGGATTGGCAAATTCTTTAATCACCTCAACTATTTGATCAATCTCCTTTTTTTTTGCTTCTGAAAGGCTGTCAGGTAATTTTTTCTTCATATTACAAATTTAATGATTTAATATTAGCAGAAGAAAGTGGTATAGGATATTGTCAATATACAAGGAAAAGCAAAAAAATGCTTTTATTGGATAAGAATTGATTCGAGCATGAATTTAGTTGGGATTTAGAGCTCGGTCTATGAATTCATATTTCTCCCACAATTTTACACATTCTAGCTCATCATTATATTTTTTTAGCTCATAGAGGTATTCTCCGCCAAAATCAATGAATTTTCTTTTGTTAGCAACCTTCCAGTGTTTTCTTTCGTGATTCCAATGAAACAGAAACAAATTCGAGTTGTCGCCATTCAAATATTTTTCTACAGCGTGAATGAGATGTTTTTTATATCTGCCGTTTATGAGTACATCACACACAACAAATTGCCCATAGTTTCCATATTCCTTTCTGCAATTTTTAACTTTTTGGGATTTTGGACTTGGTAACTTTGCGATCAAATCGAAATGATGTTTAAATTCTGCCCCATTGATAACCCATAGCATGTTTTTATAAAATTTTTCTCTATTTCTTATCTCAATAGGAGTAATAGGTGAATTCTGGAATTCCAAGACGATTCCATTTTTTGTCTTGACATCTGCTATATGTTTCTCTCCTGTTACATCATCTACATGAATGACCTCTTGGTTCACTAGTGGAAAATGGTTCTTCCATTCATAATGCCATTCGGTTTCGGGTTCCCACCAGCTATCACAATTTTTTAAACTAATATGCGCCCAATGCCAGGTATTTATTTCTCCACATTTAGCTTGCATCTGGCTTCCGCAGCAAATACAATATCCGATCTCGCCGGGGCTTGGCAGGCTTTAGGTTCCGTTTACTATAGCAGTTCTCATTAGTATTAAGTCGACAAAGTTAATTGTTCGAATTTAGGTATATGTATTCAAAGTCAAATTTAGGAGCAATAAAGATTCTTTGTTTCCTAAACTTAATTTTTTTCAAATAACAGATTTTGGTCAAACGATATCGTATTGGTTCAGGTTTCTATTCCATGTTTTATTTGTTGAATTAGGACAAAAAATCAAATTACGTTATGAATAGCTATACATTTCAATAGAAAGATAGGGCAATTAGCTGTCTGATCTACAGCTATCTTATTATTTTTTATTTCTCAGGTAATATTAAATGCCCAAGGCTTTTTTCGGACATACCACAAAGATAGTATCTATAATAAAAATAACCTACCTTTGTGCTAGGTTTAGGTTGATCGCCCTGATAACGCTTCCCAAGTGTTGTTGGGGCATCCTTTTATATCTAACTTATAGTAACAATGGCATCTTTGGAAGGAATAATGATCAGGAAAGGGTGCGTTAGTGAAACGACTGAAATGCAACGGCTGTTTGTAGATACAATAAAACGAACTTGCAGAACAGATTATAATGAAGAACAGATTAATGCTTGGGTTTCCGGTATAGAAAACAGACTACGCTGGCAAAAAATACTCGAAGATCAAGTGGTTTTAGTCGCCGACTATTACGGGCAGATTATAGGTTTTTGTACACTTGATAAAACGGGTTATATTGATCTTCTTTATGTTCAAAAGGATTTTCAGCGCATAGGCGTTGCTTCTAAACTTTATATAGAAATCGAAAAAGAGGCAATATCTAAGGGGCACACAGAATTGATATCTAACGTTAGTTTAACAGCTAGGTGCTTTTTTGAAAGAAATGGTTTCAGATTGATAAAGAAACAAATCGCCAACATAAACGAAATACAACTCTTATACTATAGGATGAGTAAGTCAATAAAATGATTTCTAAATATCATATTTTATGTGTAGGTGAGCATATTTTTAAGACCAGTTGGAACCTGTTTTGATAAAATTCGGATTTTTTGTATTGTTGTAACCGAAAATCTGATGAATTAAATCCTAAATCTGAGATAATGCCTGAAAGTATAATTGTTTTTCTCTTTTTTTTGCCCTGTATGGTTTTTGGTGTCCTTGTATCATGGTTTGGAATACACTGGTATCGTGGAGGCACAAAAGGATTGGAGACAATTTTTGGAGAAGAATTGCTCCGTGGAAGGAATGGGAAAAATTCTTGGGAAAAATTCTTCTGTTCGGTTATTGCCGCACTTCCTTTTATTTTTCTGATAACCGACCTTTCCATTTTTAAGGTACTGGAAATCTCCCATGCAACTACAGAGCTATTGATCGAGATTTTATTTGTACCAATTTTTCTGTTTACAATTTTCTTTGGGGCCAACATTACCGATGGAGCATTTGAAAAGAAACTGGAACCAGAAGATCGTAAACGTCTTTCACGCATCTTTTTTTTGCAGGCTTATAGTTTCGGAGTTCATCTCCTTATGTTTTATGTTTTTGTTGATCCTGAATTAAAAGCCCTCGAGCATTTCGCCTTTTGATGTTTTATGCCGTCACGGGATTATCCCTTATAGGCAGCTTGGCAAACCTTGTCACCTCGACGCTCGGAAATCCGAAATCAGCCACTATCTTTCCCTCGATCAGATAGCAGCCTTTCCCCCGGAATGGATATACAGGCGTATTGTTGGGAAAATGGGTGGTGTCAAAAAAATTGCCTTCCTCGTCCAGAAACGTGCCGAACCACATCTTTTTGTTGTTTTTGGTATGCACCGTTTTCTCGCATACATAATTCCCTACCATTTTAACGATCCTGCCTTCATGCCTGCCCAGGTCAGCGGCCATAATGTCGCCCCTGTATGTTGTTTTTAGCAGGTCGAACATGGAAAGGCTTAAAGGGTATCCTAAAAGTTCCAGTTCCTGATAAGCGTTTTCCAACGGATCATCTGCGAGTTCGGGCATCTGATAAGTTTTAACAGGCAAGGAAAAGAGTTCCGAACCATTGCATGGTTTTGTCGAATGTCCAAGATAATCGTGTACGTCCCATAACAATGCCTTTTTTGTTTTTCCCGTAAAACGTAGGGCCCCCAAGCGGATCAGCAGAATACACTGTTCCAAAGTGATGCCGGTTCTGCGGATAAAATCTTCCAGACTCCTATACGGGCCGTTCTGTTTCCGTTCGTTGGGAATAAGCTGGATATAGATGTCCTGCAACCCCTGAACACCGATCAGGCCAAGATAAACATCCCTGCCTTTGATGCCGACTTTTTCTTCACTGTGGTTTACGCAGGGAAGATGGACTATTGCCTCTGTCTTTTTCAGTTCATGTACATATAGCCACCTCTGGTAGAACCCACCGTAATTGTTCAGCACGGCAACCATGAACTCCATTGGATAAAAAGATTTCAGGAAAAGGCTCTGGTAGCTTTCCACTGCATAACTCGCAGAATGCGCCTTACTAAAGCTGTAACCCGCAAAACTGCTCACCTGCCGCCAAACCTCTTTGGTAATATCTTCATCCCTTCCTATTTTCCCTGCTTCAAGAAAGAATTTTTCCACCAACTTGTCAAACTCTACTTTCGAGCGGTATTTACCGCTCATGGCACGCCTTAACACATCCGCATCGGCCATGTCCAGCCCCGCATAATGATGGCAGACCTTGATCACGTCTTCCTGATAGACCATTACACCATAAGTTTCCCTTAACTGCTCCTGCATGACCGGATGCAGGTATTCCACTTTCTCCGGATGATGGAAATAATAGATGTAGTTTTTCATCATGCCCGAAGAGGCGACCCCCGGACGGATAATGGAACTTGCTGCCACCAAAGTCAGGTAATCGGAACAGCAGAGTTTTTTGAGCAGTTGCCGCATGGCAGGGCTTTCGATATAAAAACAGCCGATGGTATCCCCCGATTTTAACTGTTGGTTCACCTTTCCGTTGACCAGGAATGAACGCACATCATGGATGTCCACCTTTTCCTTTTTGTTTTGCAGGATCAGGTTTACCGCTTCTTTGATATGGCCGATCCCCCGTTGGGAAAGGATGTCCAGTTTGTCCAGTCCGATGGCTTCGGCCTCGTACATATCCCATTGTACGGTCGGCATACCTTTGGGCGGAAGATCCAATGCGGTGTAATAGGTTATGGGTTCTTCCGATATGAGTACGCCCCCTGCATGGATACTCCGCTGGTTAGGCATATCCTTCATATACGTATAGATTGCCATAAGCTTATTAAAAACAGCATTATCCCTGTTCTGCGTATCCTGCGTGTTGTCGGTAAAGCTGTCTATCTCCGACTTGGCAAGTCCAAGCACTTTTCCTATTTCACGGATGATGGAACGGTCCCCGAAAGTACTCATGGTTCCGAGAAGTGCCGTATGGTTCTTTCCGTAACGCTTAAAAATATAATCCTGTACGTCTTCCCGTTCGTCCCATGAATAATCGATGTCAAAATCCGGAGGGCTGCTTCTTTTGGGATTGAGAAAACGCTCAAAGTACAGGTCGAGCCGGATGGGATCAACGTCTGTAATACGGAGGCAATAGGCCACAGTACTGTTTGCCCCACTGCCACGGCCAACATGGTAATAGCCCCTGCTGGTGGAATAACGGATCATATCGTAGACGATCAGGAACGTAGCGGCGAAATCCAGATCATCGATGACCTTGAGTTCATCCATAATCTTTTTTATCACCTTCTTATCACTGGCCCTGTAGCGATGCGCCATACCGTTCCATGTCAGTTTATGAAGCAGGGCCATATCGTCATGTTTGCTTCCCGTAAAGGTTTTTTTGTTCAGTTTTCCGAACACATAACCATCGGTACTGCAATCCGACAGCAAGGCTTTGGTATTGGCAATGATATACGGGTGGTGATGGAACATTTTCCCGATGGCCGACGGAGATACAAAATGTTCATCAGGCAGGCATTTGTCACTGTTTTCTACCTTGCTCAGTAAGGTGTTCAGGTCAATGGCCCTTAGATATTCGTGCAGGCGGTACTGTACCTTGTCCGCTACGGTCGCAGGATGCAGGATCACCAGACTTTCTTTGATGCCTGACAGGTCTTTCCGTACAAGTTTTTGCAGTTCCGAATGACGGATGCCTATCCGTTCATAGTCGGCAAGCTGCTTTGGCGCGTTGGAAAAGGTATATACAATATAAACATTCTTAAATACAGGCGCTCTTTCCGGTAATGCGGTTCCGTTCAGGTTATGTTCGGTAAGAAACTCGTTCAGTTCCCGCATGCCCTCTTTGTTTTTTGCAATGCCGATGTACAATAACCTATTGTCCTTTCGGTATTCCATGCCGATGATGGGACGTATCCCGCTCTTTCTACAGAGCCTGATAAAAGCCATGCAGCCCGATGAATTATTAATATCGGTCAGCACCATTTCTGTAATGCCCAGTTTAACGGATGTTTCCACGATGTCTTCCAATGACATCGTGCCATAACGCAGGCTGTAATATGAATGGACATTGAGAAACATAACCTTAGTAATCTGTATCCAGGATCTGGGCAACCTTAATGGCATCCACGCCATAACGGTTGCGTATCTTGTCCATCTGCTGGTAAAGGTTATAAAGCTTTTCCCTGTTGCTGTAAAGTTCGATCTGCTCAAAACCACCGACAAGATGGGATAATTTTACGCCCACCAGGCGCAGGAGCATCCGGCGATCGTACAGTGCATCGAACAGTTCCCTTGCTTTTTGGATCAGCACACTGTCCAAAGAGGTATAAGGGATTCTTGCCTGTTTGCTTACCGTCTGAAAATCGGTATAACGAACGGTTACGGTTATACAGGCCGTTAACTTTTTCTTCTGCCGGAGTTCAAAGGCAAGATGATTGACCATTGCCAGCAGCAGGTTTTTAATGGAAGGGACATCCATTGTGTCGGCATCAAAGGTAGATTGTGTGCCAATGGATTTCTGTTCCCTATAGGGGACTATAGGAGTATTGTCAATTCCGTGCGCCTTTTGCCAAAGGGAGATACCGTTTTTACCTAAAATCTTCACCATCCTTTCCTGTGGCACTTCTGTTAATTTTCCGATCTGCCGGATGCCCATTTCCGAAAGTTTGACGAAAGTGGATTCGCCAAGTCCGGGAATCTTTTTGATGGACAATGGATTTAAAAAAGGCCGTACAACCTTTTTTCCTACCTGTTTTTCACCGTTGGGCTTACATTCATTGGTAGCCATTTTACTTACTGTCTTATTAACGGAAAGACCAAAAGAAATCGGCAGGTGCGTTTCCCTTATGATCCTTTCCCTTAACTCATGGGCAAACTTCATGCAGCCAAAAAAACGTTCCATCCCGCTCATGTCGATGTAGTGCTCGTCAATGCTTGCCTTTTCAAGCAACGGTACCCTTTCTATGAGGATGTCAGTGATTTCATGGCTTGCCTTGCTATATTCATCCATACTTCCCCTAATGAATACGTCATGGGGACAAAGCTGTCTGGCCATGCGGGAGGGCATGGCCGAATGCACCCCGAACTTCCTTGCCTCATAACTGCAACTCGAAACCACACCACGGTCGGACGTACCCCCGATGATGACAGGAAGGCCCTTTAATTTGGGGTTTTTCCTTACTTCAACGGCCACAAAGAAAGCATCCTGATCCATGTGGATGATGCTGCGCTCTCCTTCTACCATACCTTAAACACATTAGATTAGAATACAAATTTAAGCTAAGAATTTTAGTAAAAACAAGAAATTACTAAAATATTTAACAAAATCCCTTTTAAAAGCACTGCTAAGCCCTAAAAAACATTCACGTTTCCAAACGCTACTTTCACGTGGCGAAAACCGCCTTTCAAGTCAGTTTAGTTTTTTTTAGGCAGGTATCCACCGAAATTGGAAACAACGTTTAAAATCCTAGTGGCCACAGGTAGGGGGAAACCGAAAACCCTGATCAGAGTAGGTTATCGTTCATTTTAACAATAAAGATCATGAAACCGATTTTTAAAGCGAAATCAAGAATACGCAAGATACTGGGTAAGCCTATTGGCCTGATGGCAATGGAAGCACTTTTATTGGCTGCCACAATGGATGACAAGTGTATACCTTACGAAGGATTTTAGCAAAGGAGAAAATTCCGATTTCTTTTATCTGCCCGGTAGTGAGCTACCGGGCCTAATTCCAAAATATATGAACACAGCTGATCTTACAGAAGGTCTGGAGAAAGGGTTTTTCTTTCTGAACACCCCGTTATGGTTCAAGTACCAGATGGTAAGCGCAAGTTTCAGGAACTTTTTGCCTGAACTGGATTATAGGCAGCATCGCCGCCTGTTTGATCTTTTAATGCGGAACCAGCAGCTTGCCCACCAGGAACAGAAGCCAAGCGCCCTAAAAGGTGAGGTAATGTTAAACTTTTCCGGAAAATATACACTGGAAGATCTAAGGGAACGACCAGGAATAATAGCCACGTTCCATAGCGGCTCTTTCCGCCTGATAGGCCATTTGTTTGTGAAAGAGAAAGTCCCATTTTCCCTGTTGGTCGCGGGCGACGGGCTTGAGAAGGAAGATCAAATGGTCAGTGAGCAATACGGAAAGGAGAATCTTAAAAGCTTCGGCTTCGACCTGATCAATGCAAATAGGGAGAATGCGCTGCTGAAAATGTGCCGTGAACTAAGGGCCGGAAAAAACATACTGGTTTACCTTGACGGAAATACAGGCGCAAATGGACATTCCGAAAACCGGAACCTGATCCTTTTAAGGTTCCTCTATCAACGGATCAGGGTACGGGCAGGTGCCGCCTATGCAGCTTATTTAACTGAAGCCCCGATCTATCCGGTAATTTCAACAAGACGCTGGAAATACCGGCCCCGCCTTGATTTTTTTCCACCTGTCATACCCGATAGATCAACCGATCGGGCAACTTTCGTAGAGATGGCACTGAAACGGCTGTACGGATATCTTGAAGATACCGTAAAAGAAAAACCGTGGCAATGGAACGGATGGCTGCATTTGCACAGACATGCCGAAATAATCAATCCGGTACCGGAACAGATAAGAATAAAATCCATGCCCAAAGGGACAAAGGGAAGATATGTTATGTTCAATGAAAGGGATTATGCCATTTTTAGTACAGATGACCTTTATTTTCTGCTCCGTAAAAAGGATTATGCCTGTTTTGAAATAAAAAATTGGAGATACCATCATATTTATAACGTGTATATGGGAAATTCACGCTTAACAGTTCCGATGGCCCGGCGCAACAATATGGAAGATCTTCTGGATAACGGTGTTTTAATTGAGAAATAAAGGTAATACTATGGGAAGTTTAGTATATTTGTGTGAAAAAAGTCTTTTTCGTTGTGAGAAATGGCTTAGCTCGTTAATAATAGAGGAAGAACCATCAAGTCCCCGGTGTATGGTCACTTTTTTGCGAAAACATCCAGCTATTCTTCATCTGTTAATATGGGTAGTATATATCCATATCACCTACGTGTATAACGGCCCCAAGATATCAAATGTTGTGTATATCCATATTATCGGGCTTTGCGTACTTTATGCAGGTACGTTTTACTCAAATTTCTTTCTCTTCCGGTTTCTGAGAGAAAAAAAGTGTAACTGGTGGCAGACCATAGGCTCAGTGATCCTGTTGTTCATGCTGGTTGCCTATACGGTTTATTATATTGTATATTTTGTTTTTCCATTCTTTGGTATCAAACTGTATTATGAAGGTGTACCTTTTAATATCTGGCTGTATCTGCGTAATGTCTCATCCATGTATATCAAATATACCAGCTATGCACTGGTTTACTATTTTGTCATGAGGGTGTTTCAGGAAGTGCAGTTCAGGAGGAGAATGGAACTTACGCACTTTGAGACAGAAAGAGAAAAATTCCTGTATGAACAGGCTTTTTTAAGGGCCCAGATAAATCCCCATTTTTTGCATAATACACTGAATTTTATCTATACACAGGCGCTTAGCTTTTCTGAATCTCTTGCCAAAATTATCTACCAGCTCTCGCTGATGATGCGTTATTCAGTAGACAGCGCTTCGGAGGGCAGCCAATTGGTGCCACTGCATAAGGAACTGGAATACTTGGAGATATACCTGAAAATCAATAATGCCCGTTTTGGAAAGGGAAAACATATAAGTTATAAGTTCGAAGGAGATCCTTACCTGCACCACATCCCGCCCCTTTTATTTATCACACTGGTCGAGAACGGTTATAAACACGGGGATCTTTCCGATCCCACTAGGCCCATGCAGATCAGGATCGTGTCAGACCGTGATAAAATCTATTTCTACAGTTCAAACAAAAGAAGGACTGAAGCGGCAGTGAACAGTTCCGGCAGCCAGATAGGTTTAAAGAACCTGAAAAGAAGGCTCATAGGAGCCTTCGGAGAGGAAAAGGTCAAGCTTACACATACCATAAAGGATGAATTTTACACCGTAGAGCTATTGGTCGATCTTTCTTAGCTCGAAATATTCAGAGACAATATGATCAACTGCATCGCCATAGATGATGAACCTGCCGCTTTGGGACAGATAGCCCGTTACCTTCAAAAAATACCGGATGTACGGTTGATAGGATCGACTACCAGACCAAAAGATGGACTGAAGATGGCGCAGGAAATGTCGGTCGATGCCCTTTTTCTTGATATGGAAATGGACGAAATGACCGGCACCGAGGTGATGCGCAGGCTTGACCCTACGATAAAGGTAGTGGTGTGTACCGCTTATTCAGAATATTCCATCCAGAGCTTCGAACTGGACGCAGTGGATTATCTGCTGAAGCCTGTAGAATTTGACCGTTTTGCAAAGGCGGTGGAACGCTTAAAAGAGCGGATCTTAAAGAAAACTTTAGCACTTCCGGTCGTTAAAAATGATTACATCTTCGTCAAGTTTATGCAGAGGGGAAGCCTGAAGAAAATCGATTTCTCCGACATCATCTATGTGGAGGCAAGGGACCACGATGTGGTCTTTCACAAGCACAATGAATTTGTGATTGCCTACATGGGCATGAACGAAGTGGAATCGAAACTTAGGCCATCAGATGGTTTTCTCCGGATCAACCGTTCCTATATCGTTTCCGTAAAAATGATCGACATGATAAGCGAAGGTATGGTCAAACTTAAAAGCAAAAAAGAACTTCCTTTAGGTGGAAAATATAAAGAGTATGTCCTGAATATTTTAGACCCACGTTAAATTAAATCCCTGCCTGAAATGTATGCCAGATCAAACGAAATTGTTTGGCCCGACGATCTATTGGGCCTGATTGACTCCTTTTTGTCTTTAGGGAGAGAAGATTTCGTCTCGCTGAAACAAAAGGTTAAAAGGAATTTTTTGGATCTGGAAGACGTTATTTATGAAATGGCGCTCCGGGATCCTTTGAGCAAATGCACGCTGGTAAGTAAATACCAGGTCAATGTTACCGAACTGTTAGAGACAGTATGGTCGGGTCTTCAAAAAGAAAAAAAGTCAAGGGATCTGAAAGATACGGGCAATTACAGGGTAGCAGTTTATTACTATACACTCAACAGGGGCATCATCTTTTTGGAAAGGCTGTACCAATTTTATCCCGATCAATTTCAGGATGCACGGCCTCTTTGCTCCTTCATCCCTTTCCTTAGGCAGAAGACTTACTTAAACCGGTTTTTCCTGTTGATGGAAACCTTAAAGGAAAACCGTGTTGACAGGCTCCTGATCATTACTTTGGAAAATTATTTCTTAGGCTTTCTGGACAGTACGGTCATAAGCTATTTCAAATGGCAGCATTGGTTCTATGCTTTCCGTCTGGTAAGTGAGCTTCCGGCACGGCTCATCCATCTAAAGCATTCACAACGTTACGAACAGGAATTGATTGAACAGCTTGTTACCCATAATTTCAATTTCAGTCCTTTCTATCATTTCCTTACGGGCAAAATGCAAAAATCTATCGATGGCCTTGAAGAAGATGCAGGAAAAGAGGACCAGTGGATCAGTTATCTTAATATGTTCAGCGCCATCCCTATGATGAGGAAACTTGCAGCGGACAGCGACATACCATCCATCAAACATGAAATCATAAAATACATCAAAATAAAAAAAAGAGAATATTCCAAAATACGCAAATTATGGTTCAGGTTTCCTTTGGGGGTAATTGATCCGAAAACGGGACGGTATCATTTCAAAGTTGCCTTTACTGTCCCTCAGCTCCTTTTCTTTTTCCGTGTCCTGATGGAAACAGAAATGCTTTTTGTGCAGACAAAGAAAAAACTTTTCCACTTTATCAATGATTTTATCGGAACGGATAAAGCGGGTATTATCTCGCTCCGGAGCCTGCACAGCAAAAACACCCTTCCTTCCCAAAAAACCATCAATAAGGTAAGGGAATGCCTCTTGGAAATAATAGACTATATTAATTCCAAATACCAATAATCACGGTTTAAGCCGGTACAACAGCCCCTCTTTTTTTAAGCAACAGAGCAACTCCTCAAACCACAGGTCTGTTATTTTAGGATGGGCGGCAATTATTTCCGATCCGGCATTGAATAAATCGGCCATAGTATGCCATCCGGCTTTGCCACATACCTGTATAAATCCCTTACTTAACGGCAGCGATTTAAGCGGCATCTGTTCCCATTCCAGCTTTTCGGATATTTCAACCTGAAACATTTTATCCATAACCACAAAATTAAAGAATAAATTGTCACTTATTAGTGGTATCCTTTTAGATGTATTAAATAAGTGGTATCTTTTTAGAGGTAATATCGTTCTCAATTTATGTTTTATTTTGTTGCATGTCGCAAAAAAAACAAGAAACAGAACCTGTTAATGATCCGTTTTTTAAGGAGGTGGGAGAACGCCTAAAAGCACTCAGGATAAAGGCAGGATATTCCAATTATGAAAAATTTGCAATCGAACATGATATAGCCCGTTCCCAGTACTTGCGTTACGAAAAAGGAGAAAACTTTAATATGAAGACCTTTGTAAAGATTCTACGCGCCCTAAAAGTACAGCCTAGGGACTTTTTTGCCGATATCGACATTTAACACCCGTTTATTAATTTTTTGCATATCTGATTGCTTTTAAAGCAATAAAATCCCTGGATTAACCTACTAAATCCCAATTTGCCACCTTTGCCACTTTATTTCATCCGAAAATTTTAAGGTCTTTGTGAAGAACCAAAAGTTTTGCGTATGAAAACGATACTAGATTATTCCGACATGCTTTTTCGGGAACTTTCGGATGAAATGGCAATCACCGAACAGGAAGAATTGACTGCAAGGCAGGAAACCGCAAAGAAATTGCTGATTGCCCGTTCTTATCTCCAAAAATTAAAGGAGCATATAGTAGGGAATGCATTTGAAAACCAGCAGGAGGAAATCACCTTTTTTAAGTACAAAAAGCCACTCTTTGTCAGTCAGGTACTTTACTTTGCCGAAAGGCAAAGAATAAACCTTATCAGGCCGGAAGGGACTGCCGAACAGCTTAACAGGTATTACCGTTATCTGCTCGAAGGGATTGAAAAATTTTACACAGACAACCGTGAACTTTACAGTTATTACCGATCCGGTTACGGCCATCTTGACCATCTGTTGTTCCTGCGTTCTGTTCCAGAACCACCTTCATGGCTCTGTGCGGTTGACAGGGCGGATTATGACGAACGTTTTTCCGTACCTGCCGATAACCTGATTGGAAAAATCATCTGCAATGAATATCTGGTTAGATATCTCGGCCAGCTTTTGGAAGGAAAAACGGAAGAGGTAGGCGTATCTGCTTCCCCTGAAATGACATGGACAGGAGAAAGCATCAACCTGCTTGAAACAGCTTATGGATGGTACTGTACAGGCCAGATAAACAATGGTCAGGCCGGAATAGGCGAAATTGTCCGCAAGCTGGAAACCGTATTCAATGTGAAGATCGGGCGCCCTTACAGAAGGTTCGCCGAGATCAAACAGCGCAAACGCTTAAGCCGAACTAAGTTTATAGATGATATGGGAAAAGCCATCGTCCAAAAATTGGATGATGAGGACGCCTACAGACCTGAACGGCGATAAACATGGAGGTAAAACATCGTTCTCGTATTATATAACAAGTCCGTCAATGATCCTCACGGACTTGTTTAAAACCCAAAACAGATTTTTAATCCGTAGTATTTAAGGTAGATACCCCTAAGATTAATCGCTCTCCCAATCCAAAGGAATTTCTTGCCCTCACCTTTATGGAGCCTGAAGTTGGCGTACCGGATTCTGTGATGTTGGTAATAAAATTAGTCGCGCTGCCTCTACAAATTTCGAGCTTATTCGTGACCAAAATGTGCGATCAATTTATGGGTAGATGTAATTATTTATTGAGCCGTTAAAGGCGAAATCATGAATTTTCTTACATAACTTAGTGATCTTGAGCTATACACATAAATAATTTGAGCTTTACAAGCAAATAAATACCATGTATATGAGATAAATTTGCTTTCATAGTTAAACAACAATAAAATATGAAAGTAATCGTAATGACAGGGGCCACTTCCGGTATTGGAGCTGAAGCATTGAAGCATCTAGTAGACCAGGCGGACACATTAATCCTTATCGGAGTGCGTGTTAAAAATCGCACGCTGCCTAAAGGAACCGAAATATTGCCGCTTGACCTAGCTTCTTTAAAGAGCGTCCGCCAGTTTGCAGACGACGTAAAAAAAAGAATTGGTGTTATACCGATTGATGTTTTAATCCTGAATGCAGGTGCCAATTTTGGCAACAACACAACGCCGAACATTGACGGCTTCGAACCTACATTTGGCACTAACCATCTTTCACATTATTTGTTGGCAAGGTTGCTGTGGGAAAACATGTCTAAACATAGTGAACTGATTTTTACAACGAGTGATACACACGACCCGGCACTGTTTCCATTCGGACCGAAAACCCTTGACGTGAATGCCCTTGCTTATCCTAAAAACCCGAAAGACTCCAAGGGAATGAAGGCGTATGCAGCTTCCAAACTTTGTAATTTATTGACGGCAAAATATTTTGCAGAATCTGATTTAATTGCAAAAAAAGGCATCCGGACAATTGCCTATAACCCGGGTGCGACTTCTGGAACTGCATTGGGGGGGAATCAGCCTGCGGTTGCAAAGTTTATGATGAAGGTTGTTTTTCCGCCCATCATGCGTTTTATCGGCCTATTTAAATCACAATTTTATGTGGGCAGTGTGAAACGGGCAGGCGAAGCACTTGCGGAATTGGCTTTAGGTAAAGTAGTGGTTCCGAAGGGAAAATTTTATGCTTCGCTTGTCAAAGGGAAAATTATGTTTCCTAATCCGTCCAAATTAGCACAAACAACAGACGCAAAAGAAACACTTTGGAATGAAAGCGCCGGAATGGTGGGATTGCCGGTTGACATATAATGAGTATTTTTAAAGAATGAAAACTGTGGAATATATCGAAACGGGAAATCTGGTATTCTCTGTACATACAGAAAAAAAGCGGGAGAAGGACGGCTTCCTTGCTGATACCATTCTGACATTTCAATTATCGGGACAGTTGTTTTTGGAAACCGCTTCCGAAAAAATTGTCACCTGTGCTGACGACATAGTATTGATAAGAAAAAATCAAATGGTAAAGGTTGTAAAATCCCCGTTCGAAGGCGATAACTATAAAACCGTCACCATCGTTTTCAAGGAAGAAGTGCTAAGAAATTTTGCCTTAAAACATTCCATCGAAATCAATCAGAAATACCGAGGGAAACTCAATGTGTTTATTCCGCAAAACGATTTATTAAAAGGCTTTCTTACATCTATTTTACCTTATGGCGATAAGCCACAAACACTTATTACCATAACTCTGGCGCAATTAAAAGTAGAAGAAGCAATTGAATTATTGTTGCAGGCAATGCCAGGACTTGAATATATCCTTTTCGATTTTTCCGAACCGTATAAGATGGATTTGGAAAAATTTATGTTGCTGAACTACCGGTTCAATGTTCCGGTTGAGAGATTTGCGCAGCTAACCGGCAGAAGTCTTGCCGGATTCAAACGGGATTTTCAAACAACGTTCGGGATACCGCCACGAAAATGGCTACAACACAAACGTTTATCCGAAGCGCATTATCTGTTGGAAAGCCATCACAAAAAACCATCTGATATTTATCTGGAATTGGGCTTTGAAAGTTTATCACATTTTACCAACGCTTTCAAAGTGAGATATGGAATGACACCGACACAGATTAAAATGACAACCAAAACAGCAGCCGTTAATCGGAGTTGACATCAACATCAGTACCCAGATTATGTAACGGCTCTTAAAATTGCTACATCCAATACCGGATGTTGAGTAAAGGCCGATGTGAGGTTAATTATTAAGATTTTCAATAACAAATAACAATAAGATTGATCGACACCGTTGACTTATTGGTACTTATTTTTGGGTACTCCCCAATAGGTTGTCAAACATCCGCCTTAAGTCTTTGAAACTTTGCTTCCATAAAGGCCGTACAATGGGGTGCGGCCCTAAAGCAAAGTTTTATGTTACAGCACATCTCATGGCAACAATTCCTTCTTGCTGCCACATTGCTCACCTTTTTATGGTATATTGGTGTGATCCTGCTCCTCTACAGGAAAGAGCTTAAAAACTTCCTAACCGGAAAAAAATCAAAGACCGAAGAACGAAAACCGGAAGAGAGCAGAAAAGAAACCGAAAGTTTACCTGTCCAAAGCGAAGAAGACACGCTGATGGGAACCCCCCGTTTACCGGAGGGATTAAACCTGATGGAAATGGACAAACTCTCCTTTGCCCCAAAGAAAGCCCAGCAAAAAGAGAAAATGCTTGGCGCGCTTCCCGATCTGCTGGAAGAGATGAAACAGCTTTTCCAGATCGTAAAGGACGAAGAAGGGACTAAAGCGGATTTCCTTGTCCTGCTCGATGGATTTAAGCCCCGGCTATCAGAGATCCGTACAGAGGGAAATGAGCAGGCGATCCGTGAATTTCTCTTGGAACATATCCCTTTTGAACTTTCAAAAAAAGAACTGGACAGTCTTTGGGTTTAACCGTTTTGCACCATCTAAAATCTTTTGTTATGAACATCAACAGAAAAAAACACGCATTGGCCAAATTGTTCTTGGCATTATACACCTTCTTTACCTATCAGTTTCTTACCACCTTATCCCTTTTCGCACAGGACGGAGAAGCAGGCATACAGTCGGCTACAGATAAAGTAAAAGGCTATTTTGATTCCGGCACCGATCTGATGTATGCTATTGGGGCCATCATGGGGGTGGTCGGGGCGATCAAAGTTTTTAATAAATGGAACAATGGGGAACCCGATACCGGAAAAGTTGCTGCAAGCTGGTTTGGAAGCTGTGTTTTTCTGGTTGTGGTGGCAACGGTACTGAAATCATTTTTTGGTGTCTGAATGGAGGTGGTTATGGGCAGTGTATATCCTATCAATAAAGGGGTTTCCCAACCTATTGTATTCAAAGGACTAAGGGCGCAATATATTATTTACCTCGCCATTGGTCTGGTTGCCCTCTTGATATTATTTGCCATACTGTATGTCCTCGGCATCAGTTTAATAATCATTCTCCCGTTGATCATCCTGCTCGTTGGGGCACATTTTTCCCTTATCTCTTATTTGAGCCACCGTTTCGGAACGCACGGGCTGATGAAGTACATGGCAAAAAGAAGGCTTCCCCGTTCTATCCGCTTCCGGTCACGCAGGATGTTCACTTCCCTTAAATATCCCGGACATTAACCTTAAAAAACAAAAATATGATAGCCGAAGCGACCAATATATTTCCCATTTATAAGGTGGAGCGTGACTGTATCCTAAGTAAACAGGGAGATATCACAGTGGCCTATGAACTTGTACTTCCCGAAATATTTACACTTTCGGACAGAGACTACACCGCCTATCACCAGACTTTTGTGAAAGCGGTCAGGGTCTTGCAGAACCACACTGTTCTGCATAAGCAAGATTGGTTTTTACAGGACAGTTATAAGGCGGATTACGAAGGAAAAGAAGGCTTTCTTGCACGTTCCAGTGAACATTTCTTCAACGAACGGCCCTTTATGTCCCACTCCTGTTATCTCTTCCTCACCAAAAAACCAGATGGCCGCAGACCGGCAACATCTGCCTATACAAACCTGCTTCGCAGTACCATTGTACCAATACAGACCATAAATGAAACCATTTTTAAGAATTTTATGGACAGTGCCGGACAGTTTGAACGGATCCTGCAAGACAGTGGCTTTATAAGTATTAAAAGACTTGGTACGGAGGAACTGGCAGGGACTGCTACAAAGGCAGGGATCATTGAACGTTACTGTTTTCTGCTATCCGGAAATGAAGCCCCGCTTATCAGGGACATCAATCTTGAAAACGGACTGGAGATTGGCGGTAAATACGCAAGTCTTTACACGCTTAGTGATACTGAAAACCTTCCAGCTTTATGCGGTAGCCGTATAAATTATGATAAATATTCAACAGACCGAACCAAGTTCAGTATAGGTTTTGCAAGTCCGTTGGGCCAGCTTCTCGACTGTGACCATATCTATAACCAATACATCCTGATTGGTGATGCCCAACAGACCATTAAAGAACTGGAGGCAAAAAAACTCCGGTTGCAGTCCCTTTCCAATTACAGCCGGGAAAACGCTGTAGCGATGGGTGCGGTAAATGATTTTCTTAACGAAGCTGTTTCCGAGCAGCGGCTTCCGCTAAAAGCGCATTTCAATGTCCTTGCATGGTCGGACAGGAAAGAAGACCGTGAACTGAAAAACAAGGTTATTTCTTCCTTTGCCCAGATGGACTGCACGGCCAAGCAGGAAACGGATGGAATGGCGCAGATATGGTACGCCGGAATGCCCGGTGCGGGTGCGGATTTTCCCGTTAATGATACCTTTGATACGTTCTGCGAGCAGGCTGTATGTTTTTTCAATCTGGAAACAAACTACCGCGACAGCATTAGCCCATTCGGCATCCGGCTAGGTGACCGCCTTACAGGCCGTCCCGTATTTTCGGACATAAGTGATGAGCCACAACGCAGGGGATGGATTGCCAACCGCTCGAAATTCATCTGCGGGCCCAGTGGCAGCGGAAAATCTTTTTTCACCAACCATCTGGTAAGGAGCTACTACGAACAGGGCGCCCACATCATGATCGTAGATATCGGCCACAGTTATAAAGGATTATGTGATCTGGTCGGTGGCTATTATTTTACCTATAAAGAAGAAGATCCGATCCGGTTCAATCCTTTCTATCTCCCTGAAGGTGGCCGTCCGGATACCGAAAAGAAGGAGAGCATTAAAACCCTGCTCCTTACTTTATGGAAAAAGGAAAGTGAACCTTACAGGCGTTCAGAGTATGTTGCCATATCCAATGCATTGACACTGTATTACGATTATCTGGCCAATAATACCGACATCTTTCCCTGTTTCGACTCTTTTTATGAGTTTCTGCTTTCCGAATATACAGAGGTACTGAAACAGACGCAGGTAAAGGAGAAAGATTTTGATCTGGGAAGTTTCCTTTATGTACTGAATCCTTACTATAAAGGGGGTGAATTTGACTATCTCCTGAACGCGCATGAGAACCTCGATATATTAAACCAACGGTTCATAGTGCTAGAACTGGACAATTTGAAGGAGCATCCCGTCCTCTTTGGTGTGGTCACGCTTACGATTATGGAAATGATCGTTTCCAAAATGCGGAAGATCCCGCATATCCGTAAAGTGGTACTGGTGGAGGAAGCATGGAAAGCGATCGCTAAGGAAAACATGGCCGAGCATATCCGGTATCTCTGGAAGACCATGCGAAAGTTCTATGGCGAGCCAATTGTGGTTACACAGGAAGTCGAGGATGTGATTTCTTCACCGATTGTCAAGAACGCGATTATCAACAATAGTGATACCAAGATCCTGCTTGACCAATCCAAATACCAGAACAGATTTGACGACATACAGGACCTGCTTGGCCTCAACGACAAAGAAAAGGCTTTGGTTCTAAGCCTGAACAGGGCCAATGATCCAAAAAGGAAATACAAGGAAGTCTTTATCAGTCTGGGAGGGCACAGCAAGGTTTACCGTACAGAAGTGTCACTTAGGGAATACCTAACCTACACTACGGAAGCCAGTGAAAAAGCCAAAGTCCAGGAATACGCCATGCGCTACGGCAGCATGCAGAAAGGAATTGACATGCTTGCAAAGGAAATGGAAGGCACAGGATAATCCGGCACAAACCTTAAAACACAGTGACATGATAAACAAAATTAAAAGTCTTATGAAAAAGTACATGATCATGCTGCCCATCAGTGCGGCTACCCTCTTTGTTGGGGTGCCAAAGGGAGCCAGCGCACAGATCGCCATTGCGGAAGTGATCCGCACGGGTGTCAAAAGGGTAATCAAGGCAGTAGACCTCAAGATACAGCGTTTGCAGAACGAGACGATCTGGTTACAGAATGCCCAAAAGACCATCGAAAACCAGCTTTCGAAACTGAAACTTGCTGAAATAGCAGGCTGGACGGAAAAGCAAAAGGAACTTTACAGCAAATATTATCAGGAGCTTTGGGAGATCAAATCTGCCATTACCTACTATAAACGCCTTAAAGACCTTACTGCAAAACAGGTGGAACTGATAACCGAATATAAATGGGCGTGGAACCTTTTCGGTCGGGACAAACATTTCACTCCCGAAGAACTCGACACCATGCAGAAAGTTTATGCGGGGATCTTGGACGCAAGTGTCAAGAATACGGATGAACTGCTTCTGGTCGTAAACAGTTTTAAGACACAGATGTCAGATGCCGCGCGGTTGGAGATTATTGCAACTACGGCAGACAAGATCGACCAGAACCTTGCAGACCTGAAAAAGTTCAACAGTGAAAATATCAAACTAAGTGTCCAACGGGCAACCTCATTGGACGAAACAGTTTCCCTCAAAGAAATTTATGGAATTGATGAATAACGTAAACCGCAAGGCAGACAGGATCAGGAGGCGGGCGGGACGTCTTCTTGGCTTTGCTGTATTAACGGCAGTTGCTTCGGCTACCGTTACACAAACCCATGCGCAGACCTTCGGGGAGTTCTTTAGCCAGAAAAAAACGCAGAAAAAATACCTGCTCAATCAGATCGCAGCGCTACAGGTATATCTTGGTTACGTCAAAAGCGGTATTAACATAGCAAGCGCCGGCCTTGAAACCATTAAGGGATTTACAAAAGGTGAATTTAACCTGCACAGTGCTTTTATCGGCTCCCTCAAGATAGCCAGCCCGTTTATCCGGAACAATGCTAAAGTAGCGGAAACCATTGCCATGCAACTCTTGATCCATAAAATGCTCAACGGGATCAACGGAAACGGTATTCTTTCATCCGATCAGCAGAGCTATATCGGCAAAGTAAGGGATAATGTTCTTGATGGCTGTAACAGGGATCTGGAAGAGTTGCTGCTTGTAATCACATCGGGAAAAGTCGAAATGACAGAAGACGAAAGGCTCAACCGACTGAACAGGGTATATGATTCTATGCGTGACAGGTCTGCCTTTGTCAAATATTTTACGGGCGAGGTGTCCGCTTTGCGGGATCAGAAAAATGCTGAACTAAAATCCACTAACCAAATCAGGAATATTTATGAAACAGATCATTAAAAAGCTCATCCTACTGATGGCCTGCATCCCGTTGCTGATATCGCCCTTTCGTGGTGCGGCCCAATCCACGGAAATCCAGCAACTGATCCTGAACGCTGAAAAACTTAGCCAGTTCAAAAGTATCCTCAATCAGATGAAGGCCGGTTATGACATTATCAGTTACGGCTATAATGCGATAAAGGACATTTCCGAAGGAAACTTCTCGCTTCATTCCGTCTTCATTGGCGGGCTGATGATCGTCAGTCCCGAAGTAAAGAAATATGGCCGTATTGCCGATATCGTTTCAGCACAGGTCAAGATCAATGCTGAATACCGTTCGGCACTGTCCCGCTTCCAAAGTTCGGGGATATTCAATCCCGGTGAGCTAAAATATATGGGCAGGGTGTATGGAAAATTGCTGGATCAGGCGAAAGATAATCTGGACGACCTGCTTATGGTCATAACCGATGCCCAGTTAAGGATGAGTGATGAAGAACGCCTTGCCCAGATCGATCGTATATATGCCGATATGCAGGACAAAATTGTTTTTCTAAGGAAATTCAATGAATCGGGAAGTGTTCTTGCAGCGCAGCGGAACAGGGAATTAAAGGATATAATAGGTGTCGGACAATTTTTTAAGAAAGGGAATGACTTATGAAAACTATAATCGCTGCCTGCCTGTTGTCCGTTTTCGCCATGCTGGTGCCACAGGCCAGCCATGCGGACATTACCCAGACCCTAGGCGGTATGCAGCCTGTACTGGACAGCGTGCGCAACGAGATGCAGCCGCTAAGCGGAAAACTCATCGACGTTGGCCGTGCCATAGCGGGCTTTGGCGCCCTCATCTATATAGCCAGCCGTGTTTGGCGCCAACTTGCCGCCGCCGAGCCTATAGATTTTTATCCGTTGCTCCGGCCTTTCGGTCTTGGCCTAGCCATTATGTTCTTCCCTGCCGTGATCGATCTGATGAACGGGGTTTTGCAGCCGACCGTCTCTGCCACGGCTGGAATGGTTGAGGGAAGTAACAATGCCATTGAAGCACTTCTCAAGCAGAAAGAAGAAGCCGTAAAGAATTCAGACCTCTACAACATCTACGTTGGAGAAGATGGAAATGGAAATCGTTCCGAATGGTATAAGTATACACATCCCGAAGAATCCGGCAAAAGTAGTGAAGGTGGCTTATGGGAAGGTATCGGCAATGATATCAGGTTCTGGATGGACAAGCAGAGTTACAATTTCCGCAATTCCATCAAACAATGGATGAGCGAAGTGCTACAGGTCATTTTTGCCGCTGCTTCGCTCTGCATCAATACTATCCGTACATTCTACCTGATCGTACTGTCCATAATCGGCCCGATCGTGCTTGGCCTTTCGGTCATTGACGGTTTCCAGCAATCCCTTATCCAATGGATGGCAAGGTATATCAATGTCTTCCTTTGGCTGCCCGTTTCAAATATCTTCGGGAGTATCTTGGGCAAGATACAGGAGAACATGCTCAAGATAGACATCAGTCAGATCGGGCAGTCCGGTGATACATTTTTCAGTACCTATGATACCGCTTATCTCATCTTTATGCTAATTGGGATTTGCGGCTATTTTACCGTCCCGAATGTAGCGAATTATATTGTACAGGCAGGTGGGGCCAATGCCCTGTTGCAAAAGGTAACAAGTATCGTATCTACTTCGACTATGGCAGCCGGAGGCGTAATGAGTGCCGGTGCCGGAAGAGCCGCTCAGGGAGCTTCCAACATTCTACAGGCGGGAAAACATTTCAACGAAGGTTATTCGGGAGAAAAGGAAGGTGCAGGCGGACATGGTGCCGTGGGCAGGGCTATGGGACATGCGGGCGGCTATCTTCATGACAGGCTTTCGGGCAACTAATTCAGATAAAACTTTAAATTATGTTCACACAGTTCAAAAATATCGACACAGCGTTCAGGCACATACGTCTGTTCAGTATCATGCTGATCATAGCCAACGTGCTGATAGGTTATTATTACGTTTACAAAAGTTATCAGTTCGTAAATGCGGCACAGGGGCGCATATATGTACTCTACAATGGGAAGGTTCTACAGGCTATGGCAACAGACAGGAAAAGCAATTTGCCTGTAGAACTTCGGGATCATATCAGTACTTTCCACCAATACTTCTTTAACCTGATACCGGATGATAAGGCTATTCAGGCCAGTATTTCCAAGGCCCTCTATCTGGCCGATCAGTCCGCCAAAAGACAGTATGACAACCTGAAAGAATCGGGGTATTACAATAACCTAATCAGCGCTAACATATCGGAGGAAATAGAAATTGACAGTACGGTCCTTGATATCGACAGTTATCCTTTTTCATTTGTCTGCTACGCAAGCCAAAAACTCACTCGTTCAACCAGTACGGCAACAAAACGGCTTGTTACCAAAGGTCAGATAAGAGACTTAAAAAAGCAGACAGATGACAATCCGCATGGATTTTTAATACAGAACTGGGAAATAATCGAGAACCAAAATCTTGTGCAATGAAGCTTTTCAGAAAACACAGGCAGGACAGGTTATCCGATTTAAACGATGAACAGGCATCCCGGATCGCATCAAAGATCGTTAACGGACAGAAACGTCTTGCCTCATTTCTTGAAAACAGGGTGAATCGGTTGCCCAAGTGGGTTTTGATGCTGGGCCTCGCCCTGTTCTGCGTGCTGATCGCTACTTACTGCATATCCCTGCTTTTGCGGGGGCTTAAATGATTTGTGAAACCAAATAAATTATCACTATGGAAAAATTGAAAGACACGAGAAAAGTTTTCCTTGTTATGCCACTTTTAGTGCTGCCCTTTTTGACGTTTGCTTTTTACGCAATGGGTGGCGGGAGAGGCGTTAAGGCCGAAGACGAACCCAAAGTGAAGGGTATAAACATGGAGTTGCCCAATGCCTCTTTTCAGAAAAAGAAAGAGCCAAAGGATAAAATGGGATTTTATCAGGCCGCTCCGGATACGGGAAACCAAAAAAACAGTATGGCCGATATGGTTGCCAAGATGGGCTTTTCCGTTCAGGAAGATCCCAAAGCTGCCGAAATTGATCAGAAATTAAAAGCTATCCAAGAAGAAATAAACAGGCCCGAAAAGGTACCGGAAAAAGAAACCGGTACAACAGCCACCAGACCAAACCCAGTAGAGCCGCAACATGAGGATATGGGCAGGGACATAGACCGTTTGGAAGCGTTGATGGAAACGATGAAAAAAGACAGTACGGACGATGAGGAAATGAAAGAACTGAACACCCTTTTGCAGACCATCATAGACATTCAGCACCCCCAACGGATAAAAGATAGGCTTCCGGAGAGTGAAAGAGAAGGAAACAGTGAACCAGACAGTACTTTTAAGGCTGTACCTGCCATCATTACCGACAAACAGAAAGTATCACAGGGGGCAACGGTCAGGCTTCAGTTACAGGACAGCACCGTGATCAATGGCCAACACCTGCCGAAAGGGTTCTACCTGTATGCCACCTGCCGGATTGCTAATCAGCGTGTATTGCTGAACATCCGCAACATCCGTTTTGGGACATCCATTGTGCCAGTTAATCTTAGTGTTTATGGCCTTGACGGGATGGAAGGGATCGACGCTCCACAGGCCGTTCTCACAGAAGCGGCCAATCTTGGTACGGGCAACTTCGTTTCGGGAATCGGTATGTATGGCCTTGATCAATCCATAGCTTCACAGGTAGCAGGTGCCGGAATGGAAGCTGCACGGAATGTGATCAGTAAAAAAGTCCGGAAAATCAAGGTTAAGCTAAAAGCCGGTGAACCGGTATTGTTAAAAAACAATGATCTAAAAAGCCGCTAACGGAAAGTACTATGAACAGGGCAGAACAGATATGGCGCAATTGGGAGGAAAAGCAGACTCGTCTGAACTTTAGCGGTTTGGGTGATGGCGCTGCCCGTGCCGTGTTAAAGAGTAAGTACGATCATTTAAGATATGGGTTATACAGACTTTCGTTAAACCCAAGCCCAGAAGAAAGGGCGTTTATTGGTATTGGAAATTCCATAACAAGGCGCATGCGCAGGCAACTGTATCCGGACAGGTTCATACGGTTATTGATCTCGTTGACAGAGCGTCTGTATGACAAACCGAAACATATCAGGGATTTTCAGAGAGAGAAAGAAAAAAGCCTGGAATATTTGAAATGGCAGTTTAGGGAAAAAGGATTATCCGCTTTATCGGGCAAACTTGGTCATCTCTTGGACACGGAAGAAGAAAAGTTCACATTACCGCTCACGGCCCAATTGAACGGAAAAGAAAGGATAGATCTGAACGTGGCCCTTATTGCCGAAAAGCCGGGAAAGATAGCAATTTCCCATTTGGAAATCTCTCTTATTGATGAACATGCTCAGGGACGCTTGAAATACACCATCGACAATGAAAGTAAGATATCCCTACATGATGCAGTAAAGCTTTTACACGGGCAGGCCATAAAAAAAACATTTGAAAATGAAGACGGCCAATATGTCCAAAGGTGGTTGCAGGCTGATCTTAATGGTAAAACTGAAAATCAGGACATAAAAATCATGGTATTCGATCCTGCTTTCGCATACGATTTAAAAGCAATATTGACCGACTTCTCAAGAAAATCAGGGATCGAAGGTTTATCGAGGGATATGGTAATCAATGAACTCGAAAAAGGCGGTACGGTAAAGTTTACCGCCAAAGATGGACAGGATTACCAGATGCAGGCTGATCCGAGGGAAGGCTCATTTCTGCTAAGGGACAGCAAAAATGTTCCATACAGTATAGAAAACTTCTTGGAGAACAATAAGGCCCAAAACGAATACGTGAACGAGCGTCAGTACGTGATCCACTTTCCGCAGACCGAACAGTACAGGAAACAATCAATGCACATTTAACCCAATCGTTAACATTAAAACTTAAAAATTATGAATCTGAACAATTTAGAAGATAGAAAAGAAGATGCAAAAAGCCTTGGCTTTAGTGAAAAGACCATCGCACAGATAGAAGAAAACATGCGTCTTGGCGTACCACAGTTTAAAGCGTATGATAGCATGCCCGCTACAGGAAAAGGACAGATTGATTATACCCTTAATTTCAAAAAGTCTGCCCAATCGGATTATTATTATTGGAACAGTTTTCAGGCAGTCCATAACAAAGTTGACCCATTGGAACCGGGACAAAAGTATATGGTCATTACCAAAGGAGAAGATGGCAAAAATATGGTCAAAAAACTGGACAATGTGAATGAAGCTATTGATCTGTTCAAAAAACAGAATGGGAACGCTGAACTTTCCATTGGAAAAGATCCTGCCCATAAAAATATGGTTGCCAATATGGAGAACGGAAAAGTAAATTTCGTTGCCAAAACTTTTCAGGCCGCCTATTACGCAAACCCGACCCCCCAAACGTTTTACATTGAAGAAGGCAGGGGTTTTAACAAAGAACAGGCCGGAAATATGGTGCAGAAACGGGCGGTTTTTCGTGACGACCTGTTAAACTCCAATGGAATTATCTACCAGGCATGGCTTATGCTAAATACCGATAAACCAAGAGATAGGAACGGGAATTATGAACTTAAAACATACCATGTTCCCAATTATGGATTTGATCTTAAAGAATCTTTGGATAAATATAACATCAAAGGACTTGAAGATCCGGAAAAAGCTGAAAAAGTCTATGCCAGCATAAAAAACGGAAACCGTGTATTGGTCACTGCCGAGAGAAAAGACGGTGAAACACTTTCTGTTTTTGTAGAAGCTGCTGTAAGGTGGGGGAAAATTAATTTCACATTGGAAAACGGAAAGCCGGAAAAACGGGAAGAATTTCTGAAACCAGAAATCCAAAAAAATGTCAGTCAATCCGGTCAAACGGTTCGGCAAACCGTGGAAAATAACCAGAATGAAGGCGTAGCTCTTGGCAGATAGGGGCTAATTCGTTTACTTTGACTCTGTTATAATAAACGGAATATCACTTATTGTTCAAATAAAATAAATAACTATGGAAAAATTCACAGAATTAAAGAACATCATTGCTTCGGCAGAAGCAGATGCCGACAAGTTTTATAACAAAAGCAACGGCGCTGCCGGAACACGCTTACGCAAAGCTTTGCAGGAACTTAAAAGTCTTGCACAGGAAATCCGAAATGAAGTTACCACCATCAAAAACGGTAAATAAGCTTCCTTCAGTTGTTATTAAAGTCCGGCACATAAATGCCGGACTTTTTTGTTGCGGAAAGTTTTGTTTTTTTAAGAAACCGTTGATCTGTTTTTTATAGATGCTTATATTTGAGTGTCTTACCAATAAAATCAGATATGAAAGCACCAAAGAACTTCCAATTCATTTCCTTATTGGTCATTACTTCGATTACCTTTTCGTGTTCATCTTCCGGTAGGGGATCAGAAGTTAAAGACCGCATTGCCGGAAAATACGCTTCTGAAAGCGAATCCACCTTTGATTACTACAGGGATACGGTAGAAATCAAGCCAACGGACGACGGAAAATTCGACGTGCAGACCATAGCCCATTGGAGCAACGCGAAGAAAGACGACCCGAACCGTCCTGCCAATAAGGTTGCAGGGGTTTGGAACAAGGGAAAAACAGGCTCTGTTTTAGTTGCTGATTTTCAGGCCAGCGATACCACACTACGCATTGTCGGCCAGTTAAGGGGCGGTGTGAATATTCTTTCTTTTGATGTCGATAAAGGAGTTATGCAATGGCCTTCTGATGACGGTGAAACAGTTACCTACACTAAAATAAGCGAATAATCCTACGCTTACTCCTTTTTTATATAAAATCTTTTTGGACGGGTAGCAGCTCTTTGGAACTAAAGAACTGCTACCCTTTTTTACAACAGGCGGCCCTGTTCCTCACCATTCGGTTGCCTGTCCGATATGTGTTATCTCCCTTTATTTCCTTTTAGTCCCTTCAACGCTTGGAGTTTTGCGTACCCCCCGTCGATTCGTTAGCAAATAAATTAAACAATCCCCAACCGAGCAAGGCATACCCTTCGGGTTTGCTCGAAAAAAATCTTCCTTTTCCCCACCTCGCAGCCCACGTAGGAAAAGAGTATTTTTTTCGGCAAAGCCTTGCACGGATGGGGATTCTATTAAGGTGCGGCTGCTTAACAATTGCCGGAGGGCCCCTGCGCCCGATGGACTTAAAATGTTAGGTAGTATGAAAATTAAAGGAAGAAGCCCCCCCATTGAGCTAGCAGCAAACCGGAGCAGTTTTGCCTTCGCCCTGCCCCAAAAGGAAATTACACAAACGAAATTATTGAAATCATAAAAAACAGAAATCATGAAAACTACAGTAATCGGAAACAATAAAGAAAACGGAAAAGTAAGCACTACAGCAGTAACTAAAGAAAACAAGAGCGAACAGCCTAAAGCAAATGGACTGCCATTAAGCAAGGGATTTGACGACAAACCTAAAGGCGAAGCAACAAAGGAATCGGTAAGCACTGTACCTGCACAGGCTGAACAACCGAAAGAGGAAGTAGCACCAAAAACAGAAACCATTACGTCCGAACCGACCAAGAAGGAGTTAAAAGCTTCCATTGCTGCAAAGATTGCGGAGCAAAAGGCAATTTTAGAACGTCATATTGAATTGGGCGATAAGCTGAACCGCAAAATCAGGCACAGGGATAACCTGACTGCCATTATTACCACCCTTAAAGAATTTGAGGTGTCGCTAAAGGACAACGAGGAAGAAACAGAAAATAATCATTTTCAAGGTTGTTTGCTGACCATTCAGGATGATAAAGGCAAAACCTTTACCACCAAGAACCCTACATTAATCAAAGAGGTAGCTGAGGACGTTAAAACCTTTTGCACTGATAAGCTTAGGGATGTGGATTTGGACATTATTAATCTTATTCCTGCTTAATCTCCGTTTTGCGTCCCTGTTATTGCGGGGACGCTTATTTATCCACTAAAATACACGTTATGAAATGGTTTAACCACTGCCAAACTTTAGAGGAAATAAAAGCCCTGTACAAGAAGCTTGCTAAACAATTCCATCCCGATTTAGGGGGAGATACAGTGACCATGCAGGAGATCAACAAAGAATATGCTTTTGCATCTGCCAAAACCATTAAAGGGGCTGATCTTTCCGATGAAGAAACAGAGAATGAAATGCAGGTTTCCAAGGAATACAGACAGGCCATTGAAAAGATCATCTATTTGGACGGAATCATTATCGAACTGGTTGGGTATTGGATTTGGGTAACAGGGATAACCTATCCCGTAAGGAAAACGCTGAAAGAAGCGGGTTACTTTTTCGCACCGAAAAAACAGGCTTGGTATTTCAGAACGGAAGAGTATAAAGTTTCCAAAGGTGGAAAGAAGTCATTGGACGAAATACGTGCAAAATACGGGAGTGAAACTGTCAACAGGGATAAGGATAACAGGAATGATAAAAAATTATTTGCAATCAGGTTATGAAACATGATTTTGAACAGCGCAGACAAAGGCGCATAGAAAATGCCCAAAAACAGGCGATAAAAAACGAAAAGGAAGCCGAAAGTTTATATAATCAGGCTTCGGAAATATCCAAAGCAATACCGTTCGGACAACCTATTTTAATCGGTCATCACAGTGAAAAGAGTGATCGGAATTACCGTCAAAAAATCCACAATAAATTTGGTAAATCCTTTGAAAAAATGGATAAGGCCAGATATTATGAAGAAAAGGCGCAGATTATCGAAAACAACACCGCTATTTATTCCGATGACCCCGAAGCAATAAACAAACTTCAAGAGAAATTAAAAAGCTTGGAACATAGCCAGGCTTTTATGAAAGCTGCCAATAAGTTTATTAAACAGAAGAGCAAAGAAGGTTTCTTGGCCTTGCCCCATGCAACGGAAGAGATTTGGCAAAAGATAAACACGCCTGATGTGATGGGGAAAATCGGCTTTGCTTCTTATTCACTCCGTAATAACAATGCAAATATAAAGCGGATAAAAGACCGCATACGTCAATTGCAAAAGCAACGGGAAGGGAAGCCTTTTAATGAAGTTATTAACGGCGTTCGCATTTTTGAAAACAGGGAAGCTAATCGCTTGCAACTGTTTTTTGAAACTACGCCAAGTTTTGAAGTTCGCAAGAAACTTAAAAAATGCGGTTTCCGTTGGTCGTCCAGTGAAGGAGCTTGGCAAAGATATATAAGCGCAAGCGCTATTTATTTTGCAAAAACATTCGCTAAGGATTTAGATAATTGATTTTTAAGTCGGCATACAGCTTTCAAGCTGTATGCCTTAATTTGCTTTAGATTATGAAACCATTAGTTGAATTTACGAACGAGGACAAAGCAAAAATGCTACATGCACTTTTCCCCGAAGAAATACCGCTTTCACTGGATGAAATATTGGCTTTTTGTGAGGATTTTAAACGGCATAAAGAAGAATATGCTAAAGATTGGGCTACAAATAGTTTTTTTCCGTTTGATTATTGGTTTAGCCTTTTGGAACAAACAGCAACGCTAATAAAAGAATACCATATCGATATGATCAGAAGCCGCATTGTTTTTTCAAGTCAGTTGTGCTATACCCCTACTGCGCTATTCCTAAATGACCGTATTGTTAAACATGCTCAAAATAAGTCTACGAACGAGAAATTTAAAAAGGCGGTAGAGTTGCTTTATCATTAACAATAACATACCAGCTGCCAGTCAGTGCATGGTGTGAATTGATCGGGGACAAAACCATTGCAGACACTATCATGGGACAGTATCGTACACGATGCCCACCGGATAGAACTAAACGGGGAATCCATGAGAAAGAAGCGTGCCATAATAACCGAAAATAAAAACAGAATCGATACTTTTTAATTAGTACTTTTGATTACAAAACTGCTACAGCTCCCAGCTAGCTTCGCCACCAAATTAGGTGGTCAGTTTGCCACGCAATCGCGTGGTCAACTTCTCCGAAATCTAAAAACTATCATAATTTCAAACGTATTATTTGATATCGAGTAAATGGACATGTAGTGAAGATTTCAATAATGCTTTTTCTTATTAAGAGCGACAATTAAGAATAATGAAAAAAATAACGTAAAGGGTAGTGATATCAATTTTTGCTAAAGGTCTGGAGATGGCGCTAGTTACGCATACACTCCAATCTGCGGATATCTGAAATCAGAATTTTTTTGTCCTGAATAGTGATCAGTTTTTCATGTTTAAAATCACTTAGGGTACGTATCAATGACTCTTTCGCTATTCCGATAATACACGCCAAGTTTGCTCTTGAAATCTCTACGTAAGGAGTTTTTTCCGTGTTGTGATATTCGTGTTTTAGATTTAATAAAGCTTCTGCAACTTTCTTTCGTAGTGAATTATAGGCAATAGCCACTAACTGTTGTTTCTGAAGATCTGCTTCTTTAGCTAAAATTCGAATGAACATTTTCATTACAGGTAAATTATTGCAGACCAATTTTTCAAATTCACTTTTTGCTATAATAGCAATCATTGTGTCCTCAAGCGCTTCAGCAGATTCATTATAAGCATTGTCTTGGATCATAGCTCCATGACCTAGAAAATCTCCATTTCCGAATATTCCTAAAATGAGTTCTTTACCATCCCCATTTCGTTTAAAGGTTTTAACCTTCCCCTTTATAATAAAAAAAACATATATAGGCCGATTTCCTTCAGAGTAAATAGACTCTCCTTTAGTATACTTATTAGTGTTACTATACTTTATTAGGTTGATGATACAATCTTTGTCAGTTAAATCGTTAGTAATGGGTGGATCTCCGTTAAGAAACTGATCATATCTTTGCCTAATATCATTCTCTCCGATTTTAGTTTCTATAAAATTTAGACGTTCAACCGGTTCAATGGATTTCGATAAACAATCATTTGTTCCTGGAAACATGTCTTTCTGGATGTCATACCACTCAATATAACTTTTTAAAAAAAACAATTGGACATTTTTCAACCGCTCATCTTCTTGCAGTATATGTAAAGGATCTTTACCATCTAACCTAGTTATCACACTGTTAAATACGATTATATCTGGCGGATCTTGTAAGGCTAAATCAACACCATCTTTTACACTTTCGGTATAATACACGCCAGATTCCGATAAATTTTGTGCTTTAATTATGTTTCTCAAATTTTTCGATTTATTATCTCCGATAACCAATATTTTTTTCATTCATAACGATTAAATACCATATAACAATTGCTGTCATTCTATGCATTTTAATGATTTTGGCGGGAGAACCACGCTCAAGGTCCCGGTGTGCATATAAACTTTCGTTAAAGAAATTTATGAAATGTTTGCTTGATCTTGATGCAATAAGTTTGCGATGCGGGCAAATTCTATACTGGAGCGGACATTTTTGCCTTTATACTTCCACAACTACTTACTTTGTAACTTATTTATTTATGGTTAAATCATCGTAATGATTTATTTTCCTGGCCCAGCTTCAAGAAAAGAGCCAGGTCTACAGCAGACTAGATCCAAATTTATTTGTTGCATCAAAGTTTTTCTTGTTTGTGGGATCTCCACAAGAATTTCGAAGATAGTTATCCACAAAATAGTATTGGTGTTTTTATACTTTAATTTAGAAAATAGAAACGCCTCTTTTTTTGTGGAAAGAGAAATTTTTGAACTTTTTATCAATTAACGAGCAAACAATGACACACTATTTTGTGGTCTTAATTTATTATTGATAAAAAATTCAAACAAACCGAATCTAACGTCTTGTCAGTGCTTCGGCTCCAGAAACAATTTCCAGAATTTCATTAGTGATAGAATTCTGACGCGCCTGATTATATTTAATTCGAAGCTCCTTAATCAATACGTCTGCATTTTCACTTGCATTATCCATAGCTGTCATACGCGCCCCGTGTTCGGAAGCATTTGACTCCAGAAATGCCTTATAAATCTGAAGGGTAATAGCTTTTGGGATTAAATTTTCTACTATTTCTGTTTCGGATGGTTCGATAATGTATTCTGAATCATTGGGTTTTATATCTTTTTCAATTTCTGGCAAATACAAAAAAGGTAAAAGCCGCTCCACAGTCAAGATTTGTACAGATGGATTCAGAAATTGGTTATACACCATATCTACTCGATTAAAATTACCGATTTTATATTCAGTAAGTATATTGTTGGTCATGTCTAATACCTTATCATAACACAAGTCATCAAATAAATTGACATAGTTATCAATAATACGGTAATGGTTCGTATTGTAGTAATTGTACCCCTTCCTGCCGATAGTTAAAACCCTTACCTCACCATTTTCAAATTGCTCTGCATACTTGTTCCGGATTAGGTTATTAGTTGCCTTTATAATAGCAGAATTGAAACCTCCAACAAGACCTTTGGTAGTAGTCACGGTTACCACTAATACCTTTGTAGGAATTCGTTCCGCTGAGAAAGTGGATGAGTTGTCATGAAGAGAGGTTGCAACTCTAGACATAATTTCTTTAAATTTATCAGCATACGGACGTAATCGCACTATACTACTATTCGCCTTCAACAATTTGGAGGTGGATACCATTTTCATAGCGGTAGTAATTTGCTTTATGGAGCTGACTGATTGAATTCGATGTCTTACTTCTTTTAGGTTAGTCATTTCTTATGCATTTATTAACCCTTAATTTTATAAACAGGTGTCACTTATGTATAGAGAATTTTTTTGGCATCAAAGGTTATTCTAATCGTAGTATTTACAATTACGGATTGAATTCCTATAACTATTGAAGTCTAATATTTGCAAATCAATTAATGGCTAGTTCAATTGCTTATTCCTAATTGCTCCATTTGATAAAATGTGTTTCAAGGATATTAGTATCTAGTTGCTCAAAATTAGGGATAATTCTTGCCGTGTAATCCGTAGTAGGCCGGTTATTATTAACCTCTATATAAAAAATGGCATATTTAGATTCGTTATCAATATCTTCTAACCCCATCGGTAACTTTTCCGAGTGTAAATTACCCTTCTGGTCAGCATATAGTTCAACAGAGATCAAACACGGATCAATTTCGCCTAATCGGACGGATGCACGAAATGTGTGACGTTCTCCACTCGATTCTATTGTCACGCCATCAAAAGCAATCTCATTCCATTCTTCCATTAAGCTCTTTTTTTGTAAAATATCTACTTGTATATCCTCTTTATTTTTGGACGTTCTAGAAAGATACCGTTGTGAAAGGGGCACATAATATTTTTCCGTATATTCTTTTACCGTACGGGTGGCGGAGAACTGCAAAGTAAGATCACTCATGCTTCTTCTGATTTTTTTTATCCATTCTGTAGGTATACCGTTTTCGTCCCTTACGTAGAACATAGGTAATATTTCTTTTTCCAAAAGGTCATAGAGTTGATTTGCTTCCAAATAGTCGGATTGGCCATTATCATAATATTCCTTGCCATCGCCTATTGACCATCCATAAGCGGGATCGAAAGCTTCAGCCCACCAACCATCTAAGACCGAAATATTTAGCCCGCCGTTAGCCAAAATTTTCATTCCACTAGTTCCACATGCCTCCCAGGGCCGACGTGGCGTATTCAACCAAACATCAACACCTTTGATCATTTGCTGCGCTAATGCAATGTCATAATCGCTCAAGAATATAACCTTTGTCTCCAATTTATTTAGCCTAATAAATTCAACCCAGTGTCTTATCATATCGTTGCCACCCCCATCAAACGGTGGGGCCTTGCCCGCCAATACGATTTGAACAGGTGCTTTATGATTTCTTATAATATTTAGTAATCGCTGTTCATCATATAATAGTAGGCTATTGCGTTTGTAAGGAACAAATCGTCTAGCAAATCCGATTGTAAAGACATCTGGATCAAAAAAAGATTCCCCTAGTGTGCTTCGCTGGGTGAATGTATCTTTCAAGTACATTTCCTTAGCTGCATTTTCTCTTATATATTTCACTAAATCAGCACGCTGTAAATTTCTAAATTCCCAAAAAGTTGTGTCTGAAACATTTGATATTTTTGAGATATCTTCCTCTGAACTATGCCAATGGTTTGAATTTGAGGTGTTTTTTTTCCAAAAGTCATCTGCTGCCCTTGATGCCCATGTTGGAACATGTATGCCATTTGTGACAAAACCAATGGGAACTTCATCTAACGGCAGCCTATTAAATAAAGGAGAAAAAAGGTGTTTACTAACTTGCATATGTAGTTGGCTCACCCCATTAATAGCGCCACAGCCCCGGATTGCTAAATAGGCCATTCCGAAGTTTTCATTTGGATCGTTTGGATGAACTTTTCCTAAATTTTCGATGGTCTGAACGTCTGTACATAATTCATCAGTTATGTAACTGCCTAGGTATAAATTCAGTAAATCCGTAGTGTAGTAGTCAAACCCTGCTGCTATCGCTGTATGTGTTGTAAATAAATTGCCAACCCGGGTTGAATAAAGAGCTTCTTCAAAGGAACAACCTTTTTCGCTCATAAATACACGAGCCCTTTCCAAAATCAAAAATGCCGCGTGTCCTTCATTCAAATGACAGACCTGCGGATAAATGTCAAGTTCTCTCAATACTTTATAGCCCCCTATTCCTAACACAATTTCTTGTTGTATGCGCAACTCCATGCCGCCGCCGTATATTTCACTCGTAATGCCTCGGAGAACAGGAGGGTTTGCCGCATCGTTAGTGTCTAGTAAAAATAACCTAAGATCTCCAATCTGAACTTGCCAAACTTTTATCCAAAGTTCATCTTTTGAAAAATTCAATTTAATTCTTAACCATTCTCCGTTCTTTTTTCGAACCGGGACTATAGGTAATTGACTGGAATCATTGGAGGGTTTGAAGACTAATTGGCGGCCATCAACTCCTAATTCTTGACGGAAATATCCTTGTTGATAGAGCAATCCAACTGCTACTACCGGTACCCCTAAATCATTTGCTGCTTTCAATTGATCTCCCGCTACGTTCCCGAGTCCACCAACATAAATCGGAAGTGATTCTGTGAGCATGTATTCCATACTGAAATAGGCAACGCAATCTAAAGAAGACTTTTTGTAGACGGTATCAAACCAAGACGTGGAAAGGCTTTTGTTAATAGCTTCATCTGCGACCTTTTGAACATGTCCTAGAAATTCGCGATCTTTTATTTTTGCTTTTAACGGATCGATTGAAAATGATTGTAACATCAACCATGGATTATGGGTCTTATTCCAGAGTTCGTGATTCAAACTTTGCCAAATTTCGTCTGCATGATGATTCCAAGACCATTTAAGATCTAGTGCCAATTTTGCGAGCTGTTTTATTGCAGGCCTTCGAGACGCTGACAAAGCCAATGGAACATCAATTGGAGGTAACTTGATTTTAGTCATGATATTTTTATTTTAGAATTTTAAAATAAGTGCATCTGTCGAAACAAAGTTTAAATATATTCCATCACCCATTTTTGATGTATATATAAGCTTGTCTGAAAGTAAATCCTTAAGTAATAGTTCATTTTCTTTTCTGAGACCAAAAAGTTCTAAGATCTCATCTGGGAAAAAAACACGTACGTTTTTTTCTCCATGCTCAAAGTTGGCTATAATAAGTACTCGTTCTTCTGCCGTGTATCTCAAAAAAGCATACGTCTTTCCATTAAAGCCTTCAGACCAGCTATTACCATTTAAAAGTTCGAAAAATTGTCCTTCCTTAACTGCAGGATTTTGGCAAGCTTTTACGAATAAATTTTTATAGAATAATCTTAATGATTTTTCACTGTTTGAAAGCCGTCCCCCGTCAAATTTTCCATAATTCATCCAACGTTGATGATGCGGCACATTGGTGTAATCGTAAATACTTGTACGACCGTCATCTCCACTGAATCCTACTGCTCCAATTGCCGTTTCTCCTACTTCTTGTCCGAAATACATCATGATTGGTCCTGATGAGAGTGTTGATAATAACACCATTGCCGCCTTAGCAAACCAAGGGTTACCCGCAAAAAAAGTAGAAGCAATTCGTTGTTCATCATGATTCTCCAAGAAACGTAACATGTGATTCGATATGCCTGGTGTATGGTATTTCCATATTGACGTGATCTTCCTCACATCTCCCATATCTGGTGACTCAATTAGATTTCTTAGTTCATTATACAGTCCGACCTTGTCATATAAGAAGTTAAAACCTCCTACTTTAATGTAATCACTATACAACGCTGGATTGTAAATCTCTCCAATAAAAATTAAATTTGGAAATTGATATTTCAGTTGACGTATAGACCATGACCAAAAGGCTAATGGTACCATCTCAACCATATCACAACGGAATCCGTCTACACCCTTCTTTGCCCAATAGACCAATATATTAATCATTTTTTTCCATAATGGCGGGATCGGGTCAAAGTATGGTGTTTTATTATTAAGATAGTCTACGCCATAGTTAAGTTTGACAGTGTCATACCAGTCATTAAGCCCCGGAGTAGCGGAAAAAACGTCATTGCCAGATGCTTTGGCAGGCGATTCCCCCGCATAAGCAGATTTATAGCAAGATGAAATAGGTGAACGATATACTGTATCCAAAATATAGTAAAAATCATTCTCTGGGCTAAAGGATTTTGATTTATCATCCTGTTCGCCAAGATCTGAACACTGGGCCGGTTTAGATTTTGAAGAATAATTTCTTGCAACGTGATTGGGCACAAAGTCTATTATAACATTTAATCCCTGATTATGGGTTCTTTTAATTAACTCTTCAAATTCGACCATCCTATTTGTAACATCCGTAGCTAGGTCGGGTGATACATTATAATAATCCCTGATCGCATATGGTGATCCGGCCCGCCCTTTGACGTTACTTTGATCATCTGATGATAAATCAAAAGAGCTATAATCCGACGATGTGGCATGGTCCAAAACGCCTGTGTACCATACATGTGAGATGCCAAGTTCTTTTATTTTTATTAATGCTAACTCCGTGATATCAGCAAATTTGCCGCACCCATTTTCGAGTAATGAGCCATTATACAGACAATTCTCTATTTTATTTCCAAACAAGCGTACCAGTAATTGATAAATTATCAGTTTATTGTCCGCGAGCATTTCATTAGTGGTATTTTCGATATCTAGCATACTAGAGTCTGCCTACTGGAACGAAAAGATAGTATTAAAATGGCTCCGAATTTGGTCGTTTGATGAAGCATGTAGTATGCACTATGTAATGATATCAAAGTTAGTATTCGCATGTTAGATAAATTAGAATCCTGCAAGACTTCCACCGTCAACAACGAATTCGCTGGCAGTACAGAAAGCTCCCTCGTCAGATGCAAGTAAAAGAACCACATTCGTTAAGTCATTAGGTTGACCAATTTTTCCTAAAGGAATTGTTTTTGCCAATCGGTCGACAATTTCTTTGTTATCATCCTGTGCGATCATAGGGGTAGACACAACACCAGGATGAACTGAATTGACACGTATACCAAATGGCGCAAATTCTATGGCTGCACATTGTGTAAGTCCTCGAATGCCATATTTACTGCTACTGTAAGCCGCGTTACCTGTTGATCCGGCCATACCTGCAATAGATGAAATATTTACTATGGAAGCGTTAGCCGACTTTTTCAAAAGCATTAAGCTATGTTTCATACCTAAGAATACAGAAGTCTGATTTATATTAACAATTTTCATGTATTCGTCCAGAGATGTTTTTTCGATCGTATTAGCTATGGCAATTCCAGCATTGTTGATTAGGATATCCAATTTTTCTTCGTTTTTCTCAATGATGTTTATAACTTTTGTCCATTCTGTTTCTTTCGATACATCTTGTGAAATGAAAATTGCATTAACGCCTATTTCCGCAGCTAATTCTTCACCGTCCTCTGAAAGGACGTCTGTAAAATATACTTTACATCCTTCTTCGACGAAACGTCTTACATGTTGGGAGCCCATACCACGGGCACCGCCTGTGATCAAAGCAATTTTTTTTTCTAATCTTTTCATTTACTTTAAGGTGTTTTTATTTTAAATATTAATCATTGCAATACCTGTATATTGTTCTATATAAAATATTCAGTGGCTTCTACATTTCCATTGGTTGACTATGCAAGCCTATCTTAACGCCATTTTTTATTATACCGTCTCTTTTCACAATCACGATTCCATCTCGAATGCTATAAGATTCAAAATCTGCATCGGATAGATGATTTCCGCCTTGAATAAACACATCGTTACCTATACGGCAATTTTTATCTAGGATAGCATTTTCTATGTAACATCGCTCTCCTACGCCCAACGGTGGCGGTTGTTGTGTATCCGTTATTTTAGTAACATCTTTCTGTCTCTCATAACTATCTATGCCCATTAAATAGGCACGTTTAATAACAGTTCCCTTACCTATTTTTGATCTTAAACCTATTATTGAGCGTTCCATCTTCTCAGCATTGATGATGCATCCTTCAGCCAAAATGATATTGCTCAATATGGTTCCTGATATTTTACTTGGTGGAAATAAATGAGCACGGGTGAATATTTTTTCCTTTGAAAGATCAAAGCTTGGAACGTCATCGGTCAGACCGATGTTGGCTTCAAAAAAAGAGCGGATAGTCCCAATATCTGTCCAATAACCAGTGCATTCGAAGCTCAATACCCTTAGTTTATTGATTGCATAAGGAATGATTTCTTGACCAAAATCCATACCTTGGTTTTCTTTCAATAGGGATATCAATGAGCTTTTCGAAAATACATATATCCCCATCGAAGCTAAAAATGTTCTCCCTTGCTGGTGCATTTCCCGGGAAACCTCTGAAACCCAACTACCCAAATCTTCCTTTTGAGGTTTTTCGATGAAAGAGGTTATTCGATGGTTCTCGTTAGTCTTCAATATTCCAAAGCCTGAGGCTTCCCTTCCGGTAACAGGAATTGTGGCAATTGTTATGTCTGCCCTTTTGTTAATATGAAAATCTATCAACGGAGTATAATCCATTTGGTACAATTGATCGCCGGACAGAATAAGTACATAGTCATAGTCAATTCCCTGTAAATATTTATCTATCCGTCGGACAGCATCTGCTGTCCCTTCAAACCATCGGTCACCTTCTAAAGTCTGTTCGGCAGCTAAAATATCAACGAAGCCGTTACTGAAAAAGCTAAAGTTATATGTGTTTTTTATATGCTGATTAAGCGACGCAGAGTTGAATTGTGTTAAGACAAATATCCTGTTATATCCAGAATTCAAACAATTGGATATCGCGATATCTACCAAACGGTATTTACCTCCAATGGGAACAGCGGGCTTGGATCGTTTTTCGGTTAAAGGATATAGCCTTTTTCCACGGCCACCGCCAAGTACAATCGAAATAACTTTATGCGTCATGGTTTAAGCTAAGATTCTATATATATTCAATATATTGTGCGGTAATTTTTTTTGCTCTTTTTTATAGGTGAACCAATAACAATGTACAATTAATGTTGGCTCTCATTATCCCGAGAGCAAATGAAGAGAGCTAGATTAAACTTATATGATGATTGATAAAACTTTTCAATCAAACAATAATTTCCAAAGCTTTTCTCTTACTTTACTCATCATGATTGGTATCGCTCACTGCCTATTTCACAAAGATAAGGCTTGATCCGGAGAGGTACGATGATCTGCGTCAACGAGATTCATGATTTTCGTCATGTATTATATCACCCTCTAACAAGATACCGAAACCAAGTGTAGATTTTGTAGTTTAATTGAACTTTGACCATGCATACAAGATAATGCCGGTTAAGAATTTCTTATACTGATCATGTCGAAACCAATGGTGAAATCGTTTTTAACCAATACAGCACAAGATGAAAGGACCTAGAAGGCCCAAAGGTTTTTTTAATGCGATTGCCCATTTTTAATTTCCCCAAAAAATAAGATTTCCCTTAAACATAAGGAACGGAAATACTTGCGCTGAACTGATGATGCCAAAATTCACGTAAGAAAATGAATAACCTATTAATATTCGTATCGGCGAATAATAGTCATTATGAATAGCTGCATACAGCAGAATTATATTCTTAAATTTTTACCACTAGTTCTTATAAATGCAGGATTTGGATTCCCATTATGAAATATTCCGGTTTCAAATAGAGTTAAAAGTATCCAATATTTGGAAGGGCTGCTTCAACTTAAATTTTGCCCGTTTCGTGTGAAAATTTGTATGACATTCGTTTTATCCGGGAGATATTTGAGCAATGAACAAATAATCAGTATTATGAAAAATAATAAATTTAGGTTTATCGGGAAATTTCTTCTTGGATCTATACTCCTCTTAGGATCATTTAAGAATATGCAAGGTCAGGTTCTGGTCAGGCATAGTCATTCAGTTATCGTTCCTAGGCCGATAGTTTATGCCCCGCGCCCATATTGGTATTATGGGCCTTACTACTACGGACTTAATAGACCAACTGTAGTTTATACATCCAGTTTTTATCAGGAGTCCCCACATTACACTTACAAAGATGGCGTCTATTACAAAGACGATAAAGTGAAGGCGGATACTGCCTGTTCCCGAACAAATAACCATGATGTGAATGCAGAGACATTCGTTACGGAGCTTCCTTCAGAAGCTGTCCGCGTCGAAATAGAGGGTAAAGTCTATTATCGAAGTAATGACTTATGGTATAAAGAAGATTATGTCGATAATAAGATGGTCTTCAAATTAGTGGGAAAAGAAGTTGCAACACCACAATAAACCTATTTAGATTATAATCAAAATTCAACAATATATGAAGATTAAAATTTTGCTTATTGGGTCGTTGTTTATGTCATCTTTGATGTTAAATGCTTGCGATGATGAAGTCAACACGGTTGTCATAGACCCAGATGACGCCTACTTAGATGCACAGAACGCCATTGCAGTTTCACTGGCGTATCATACCTATGGGATGGTGGCAAACATGACTTTAGCCGGTAATTTAATGGTCGATCGTTTAACATGTGATAAAATATATAGCCATTCGGACACCGTTCAAGGAGATAGTCGTTTTCACTACGGAGATTACACCTATTATTATTCTGAAAAGTATCAGGTGCCTTGTAGCAATACTGGGCTGGTTGAATACTTTTTGGAAGCTAATGAGGAATTTGCGGGTCAAAGACTATATGAGCACGATATTGCGCTAAAATTCAGTATATCTGGAACAAATAGTGAGGCTGATGACCAGGTATACAACGGTGATTATAGGAGGAGCGGATCTCTCTATGCTGTAAATAGCTACAAAAGTTACCATTTTACTTTTGAATGTGACCTTCATGACGTACATCTTTCAAAGGATACGGACAAGATTTATAAAGGGACCACGGATTTTACTTTAACGAAAAATTACGAGGGTTCAAAGTTGATGTATACCTACCATGGTAAGGTAGAATTTATGAATGAACAAGAGGCAAAAGTGATCTTTGACGACGGAGGCATTTTTACCATAAACCTCAACAATTTATCCATTAATGAATAATAAACTATAATCACCATGAAAAAAATAACATTGCTCATCCTTTTGATGGTCGCTTCTGTTGCAGTGAAGTGCCAAGTAAGAGAAAAAAACGGCTATTCAATCCCGGTTTATAGTATACACGAACCTCATCTTGGTTTTACTTTTGGTATACAAGGGACAAGTTTATATAATACTCAATCGGTAGATGCTGATTTCCGGCTTGGGTACCATTTAGGGATCAGTTACAGCCTTCCGCTTAGCAAAAAGGTCTCGTTCGAACCTCAATTGCTGTATTCAAAAAAGGGTGCTGAGATAGATGAGCTTATTGACCGCTATACCTATAGGTCTGTCAACTACAAACTGCATTATCTAGAATTGCCATTGAAGTTGAACATTCACACTAAAAGTATTGTTGATTTTGTGGCTGGGGGATATTTTAGTTTTCTGATGGATGCAAATTATAATGTGGGGACGAATTATTATTACGGTGTAGGAGAGCTGGATTACGATAAATTCAACAAAATGGACTTGGGATTGACAGGAGGGATAGCTTTCAACCTTCCGTTTAGTAAATTATCCATTAACTACTCGCACGGATTTGGGAAAGTGATAGATAATGCAGGCTATTATAGTTATCTAAATGGTGCACGCAACCAGGCTATAGCACTGTCCCTTACCTATTATTTAAGATAATTTCCATCGGGGTCCATTCTCAACGAAGTACAAGCGTTCATGAGAATAACCTTTAAATGCGGCTAAATGCCTGCTTATAGGGCAGGCTTTAGCAAATTTTCAACTTCTCATGTGCTGCTTTTGCCATCTTCATATAACGGTATAGTTGATAACAAAAAGATTATGCAGAACTTTTCAATAAAAACGATCCTTCATGTTTTATTATTTGCCTTATTTACCCTTCCATGTTATGCCCAACGCGAGTTTATCAGAAACATAAATGGGCACAGCAGAAATTACCTGCTTAATGCGAGTCGTACAACAGAATTCCCAGTTAATTTACCATTAATCATTGTTTTGCATGAAAATGGGTCAAGTACGGAAATCATTTACAGGTCAATTAAAACACATCTAAGTGATATCAATGCCGCAATTGTATTCCCTCAGGCGTTTAAAAAAAATTGGGGTTCGGATTCGGCTTCATTAAAGAATGACCAAGACTTTATCCATGCAATTATTAATGATATGTACCTTAATTTTAGAATAAACCGTAACAAAGTATACCTTCTAACCAGTACAGAGGATAAACATACAGGCGACAGGATAAAAACAGCTTTAAATACACAAATTGCCAGTGTACGGAATTCCTCGCTGAGCGATACATTATTGCTGATCAAGGATTTGAAGGGGCTGGCAAACAACTACATAACTACTTCTTCGGTTTTTACCATTGCACGTGATCCGGAAATGGAAAGGCTGGCAGATTCAGCAAATAACATCCTATTGAAAAAAAGATTAGTGATCAGTTTTCAACCAGGGCTATTTTTTATGTTTGGGTCTGCAAAATCTGGTAGTGAAGATAAGAGTTATATGGATATGAGCGGGACAAATAGTTATTTAGGTATTAATGTTACTTCCTGGGTGAGCGATAAAGTCGGTTGTTTTATTGACCTCTCTTTCCTGAAAGGTCCTCAAAAAATTGATCTTGCGGGGGAATCTTTAAGGGTTGAGGGCGGGGGCATTGTTCCGGCCACCTTAGGTGTGAAATATAATTTTCTTAAAAAAAACAAAATTACAACGTATGCATTGCTGGGAGTGGGGGCGGTTTATATTTCTGCGAAATGGGGGAGAATCAAAGATCCAAGTAACATTAATCTTAACACAAAAGGTAGGACAGCTCCATTGTTACAGTCAGGAGTAGGATTCAATATAAGGCCTAGCAAACGTTTACTTTTTGGAACACAGCTTGCTTATTTTCATTCTACTAACTTTGAATCGGTTGGAAATATTACATCCGTTCGTGGGCTTAATGCCATTGCGTCCATTGGTTATGTAATAGGAGCAAATAAATAGCTAATAGTTCATGTAATTGAAATGGACTGTTGAGATCCAAATTTGCCCGCTTCATGCATATTTTCTAAAACAGATGGTAAACTCCAATTTATCTTTGGAGAAAGAAAAAGATCCAATCACTTTGGGTATAAGAAGTAGTGCAAGTTACAATGAATGATTTATGGTTTGAAGTTGAATTATGGACGTTTTAGTCGCTTATTTGTCCGTTTAATGGCTAGAAACAAGAATTTGAAATATTTCACAAGTCTTAATAATAAATAAACAATTCAGTAATCTTAAAATTTAAACATCATGAAAAGAAAATTAAAAGCCTTCCTTTTCTCATTATCTTTGGCTTCGCTACTAGCGTTTGCCAATCATTCCCAAGCGCAGCAAGAAAAAACAGCTATTGCCAAAACTTTGACTGACACCTTGAACAGTCAGTTAAAACTAACGGCCGATCAATATCCGAAAGTATTATCGGTTAATGAAAGCTTTATATCTAAAAGCCAACAGATTAAACGTGAGGGCGGCAATAAGCTTTCGCAGTTAAAAAAAATGAAAACGGTAGGTGAAGAGCGGAACAAGTCTTTAAAGATGCTGTTGACAGACGAGCAATATCAAAAATACCTTGCTCACCAAAAGGAAAATAAGGAGATGATGAAGGAACATTTTAAGGAACTTCATTAAACGTATAGAAGATTTCTTTTAAGAGAAGAATAATAACTGAAATTTAATCCAGTAAAATCATGAAAAAATTCGTTTTTATAGCATTAGGTCTGGTGGTCTTGGGTTCTAACAAATTAAAAGCTCAGACAACCGTTGTTCACCGTACTAGCCGAACAACAACAGTGCATCGATCCTCTGCAGTGGTCGTCAAACCAAGGCCAGTTGTGGTTGCTCCACGGCCAGTAGTGGTTGCACCTGCTCCGGTAGTGGTTGCGCCTGCTCCGGTAGCAATCGCAGCAGTTGCTATTGGAGCTGTGGTAGCGGCAACCCATCCAGCTCCTGTGGTTGTTGCTTCGCCTGGGATAAGGTGTTCTACAACAGTAATAGTCAGATAAATAATAGTCAGATAAATTTTTAATAGAATAATCATTTAAATAAGGGAGGTGTCAATACCTCCCTTATTTAATTTCCTTCCAACCAACGTAAAAAACCTGAAGCTTTTGCTTTGCTGATCAAAACATTTTCAGGTCCCTTATAACACAGATGAACGATCAACTTTCTCGAAAAAAAACGTTCCACATCAACAATAGCGTTTCTATTGACAATAAACTGTCTGTTCGCCCTGTAAAATATTTGGGGATCCAATGTGCGTTCCAATTCGTCTAAACTGCTGGAGATATAAAAATGCTGCTGATTTAAGGTGTAAATATTTGTAACTGTCTTATCCAGATAGAGAAAAGCTATGTCTTTAACCTGCAATGGGATGATCTTTCCACGCTGCTCTACCAGTAGGGCTGTTTTATAAGGAACCCTTAACTGCTGCGATAACTCACCAATAGCGGCTTTCGTTTTTTGAGGTTCAAAGACCTGTTTTAACTTCTCAAATTTTTGTAGTGCGTTGGCGACTTTTTCCTCGGTTATAGGTTTCAATAAGTAGCTAACTGCATTGGTATCAAATGCTTCCAATAAGTATTGATCATAGGCTGTGCAGAATATGATAGGGCTTTTTACCTCCACCCGTTCATAAATATCAAAACATGTACCATCTGCCAGCTGTATGTCAGAAAATATCAGATCCGGTTGGTCTTCCGAGGATAAAAAGGCTACACCATCTTCTATATTATCAATAATAGCTTGAACGAAAATCTCCTGATCAATTTTAAGAAGGATTCGTTGCAATTCTTTGGAGGCATGGATTTCATCTTCTATTATTAAAACTTTTATATGTTGCATAAGGGTAATTTTACAATAAATATTTCCGATGTTTTTTCGATAAGAATATCTTTTCCAAACAGTAATTGGTAACGTTGCATTAGATTACTCAACCCTATTCCACTTGAATATTGTGTCGAATTCCTGGGTCTGAAATTATTGCTTACGATAAGTTGATCAGGACTTTTTGTCCATACTTTGATCTGTAAGGGACTATTAAGGGAAGCAATGTTGTGCTTAACGGCATTTTCAATAAGCAGTTGTAAAGTCATTGGTGGAATTCGATGTTTTATCAGATCGGAATCAACCTTTACTTCGATATTTATAGCATCGCCCAAGCGTGTCTTCAGGATATATAGATAAGATTCCATAAAGGATAGCTCCTGTTCTAAAGTTGCCTTATTCTGTTTATTGTAGGCTAACATATATCGGTATACATTCGCAAGTTCAGAGACAAAATCCTTTACACTTTTTTCCTGAGTAAGGGAACTAAGGGTGTTTAATGTGTTAAATAGAAAGTGCGGACTTAACTGCTCCTTTAATGAAGAGATGTCGGCCACTAATTGTATCTGTTTTAACTTTTCAATCTCTAGGCTGTGTTGCTGTTTTTCATATAGTAATAATAGGTAGTAAAGTATAAAAAATGTGAAACCACTTACCAAAACACCCCTGACGAAAAGATTAATCGTTTTATTATCCCCAAAAATTTCAGGAAGTTTCATTCCTTCGCCAAAAAAAACAATAAAAAGATAATCGTAAAGAAAAACGGTGGCTCCTATCCCGATTATACTGATCGTTGAAAAAAGATAGGACAAATACTGCGATCGGATTTTTTGTTGTTGACGCAATAAAGTCTGATGGAGATACCAACAGCCTAAGCCAAAAGAAAAATTATATAACAAGTTTTGTATGACAAAACTAAAGGCCAGTTCTTCATTTCGCAACATTCTAAATGACTGCCCTAATAATGATAAGCCCAGGCAAATGACAATACCGAAGGCCCAATTCTGTTTCTTCATAGTGTAAATCTACGCATTTTAGAAAGGTATTTAATTCAATTTTCGCTTAAACGGGCATAAATGAATGTGAAGCGGACAGACAGTTAATCTTATTACTTGCCTGTTTCACGAACCATTTTGCCCGTCTCTAAAAATAAATGCTTTTAAACAAGGAGAAGCTTTACGTCATTTGCACCAATAATTTATATGATACAATACAATGAAGTATTTTATTTCTATGTTTTTATTGGTTATCGTGCTCAGTGGAAAGGCCCAGACAAAGATGACTTTAACCCAGTGCGTGGAGTTTGCGCTTACCAATCATCCTTCTGTACAGATAAACGCAACCAATGTCGCTATTGCAAGGGAAAAATCAAAACAGGCTATAGCAGACTATCTGCCGCAAATTTCGGGTTCATTTACGACTATGGACAATATGCGCTTACAAACGACTGTATTGCCAGCAGGAATATTTGGTCCAGATCCTACGGAAGCACAGTTCGGGACAAAATACAATACCAATGCTTCAATTGATATCAGTCAGACGCTTTTCGATGCATCAAAAATTGCCGGCATCAAAGCTAATAAACCATACGTGGAAATGACTGACTTACAAAAACATCAAAATGAAGAGCTGTTGATGTACAATACGGCTAAGGCTTATTTCCAGGTAATGATTTTTAAGGAACAACTTCAAGTGTTACTTGAGAACAAAAATAAATATGAGAAAATGGTGGATGTATTGCATCACCAATATAAAAATGGAACAGTGCTCGAAAAAGATGTGGATAGGGTAAAGGTTAATTTGAATACCACTTTGTACCAGATTGAAGACGCAATTACTAAACAACAGCTTGCCATGAATGCACTTAAAAACTCAATGGGGATGGATATGAACAATGATATAACCTTGCAAGCAGATATGGATTATGAACTGCTTGTAAGTAATAGTATGCAAGATGTTTTAGATCTATCCTTACTTACCGAATATCAGTTAAATGAAAAATCTATAGATCTTCAGCGAATTAACCTGCAGGCAAGCAAAGCGGCATACCTCCCTACTTTAAGTGCAGTAAGCAGGTTCGGTACTCAGTCGTTGAACAATGATTTCTCGCAGGCTTTTGATCACTGGAATAGTTTTTCTTACGTAGGCCTTTCGTTAAAGGTGCCTGTCTTTACTGGCTTGAAAAGAAGAAGCAAAGTGAAAGAAGAAAAGTTTAAACTTAACAACGAGCTAGCCAATTTCGATTTCAATACACAAAATTTACAATTGGCTTTTGAAAATGCCAAAACATCGGTAGGAACTGCTTACACAAGTTATAGAAGTAATTATGACAATATGGTGTTAGCGCAAAAACTGTTAGATGTGACCGACTATCAGTATCAGCATGGTGTAGTTAGCTTAACCGATTACCTGAACGATGACTCGGCCTACAAGAATGCCCAGAGCAATTATGTAAGTAGCCTCTATCAATTGATGATTACAAAGCTCGATTATCAGCGGTCCATAGGAAAATTGCCAGAATTTATCAGTCAAATCAATTAGTCTATAAACATTAAATTAATCATATAGTTTTAAAATGAAAAACATCATTATACCCCTGGGTATTGTATCAGGCATTGTTTTGCTTATTATTTTAGTACTTGCTAACAACAAAGAAGCGCTTAATAAGGCCAATACACCTGTAGATAGATCTAACGTGCCAGTTGCCGTAAAAGTAAGCAACGTAGAAATTCAACCTTTGGAAATAAACGTCAATTATCCTGCGACCCTTCAGCCGTCCGATGAAGTAAAATTATATGCTCAGGCCAGTGGAATAATCTCTTCCTTAAATCTTGGATTAGGCCAAAAAGTTGGTAAAGGCCAAGTGCTAGGTAAGCTGGATACCAGGATACTGGAAATTAATTTGCAAGAAGCATCGACGAGCTTTAAAGCGGCTTCTTTGAATGCAGCGAAGTTACTCGATGATTATACAAGGGCTAGGGATTTATATGAGCATAAAGCTGGTTTGGAGGTAAACATGCTGGCTGCAAAAAACAGTTATGAAAACGCGCTGAGTTCTCAAGAAAATGCTCAACAAAACATTGCGCTAATCCAACAACAAATTGCCAACTCAAACATTGTAGCACCAGTGAGCGGGATTGTTTCTGCTCATAATGTGAAACAAGGTGAGTTTATCAATCCGGGCACCCCTCTTGCAACGATAACGAACATCAACACCTTAAAAGCAACAGTGTTTGTTGATCAAAATACAGCGTATCAGTTAAGCCTTGGTCAGCTAGCACAGATCAGTTCTACTCTTTTTAAAGAGCGTAAGTTTCAGGGAAAGGTGATTTATATCAGTCCTGTAGCCGATATTAATCATAATTACCAGATCGATTTGATGATAACGGATAAAGGAGGGATTGAGCTAAAAGGTGGCACCGATGTCCATGTAGCTTTTCAGACTATTGCCAGAAAAAAAGTACTTCAAATACCTAAATCTTCTTTGATGACAGACGCTTCTGAACCTTACGTTTATGTCGTCGAGAACGGAAGGGCCATGACAAAGCAAGTTAAAGTCGGAGTTTCGATGGAAGACCGTGTGGAAGTACTTTCAGGATTGATTAAAGGAGAGCAGGTTGTTACAGCCGGCCAAATTAATTTAAAGGAAGGCAATATCGTTAACATCATTAATAAATAACAACCATGTCTTTAACAGAAATATCAATTAAACGACCTTTGCTCATTTCAACAGTATTTGTTGCTTTGATCCTTTTCGGAATAATTGGCTATACAAGTTTAAACTATAACCTTTTGCCAAGTTTCTCTACCGGCAATATTGTTGTTAAGACGATATTGCCAGGGGCCTCACCGTCCGAAATTGAGCAAAAGATCACCAAACCGATAGAAGAAGCTATTAGTACAGTGGAGGGTATTGACATTGTTACATCCAGCTCTCTTCAAAACGTTTCGTCAATTGCTGTCACTTTAAAGGCTGATGTGGATGATATTTTAGCCCAACAGGATATTGAGCGAAAAATCAATCAAATCAAATCTACATTGCCTGACAACATTGAAGACCCGGTAGTGAACCGGATTAGTACAGATAATTTTGCTATATTAAATCTATCTGCTAAGGCAAATCTGGATGACAAAGATTTATATGAATTGATAGATAAGGATATAAAACCTAAACTTAGCAATGTCAAGGGTGTTGGAGACATTATCATTACCGGCGGTCAGAGCAAAGAGATAAAAATTTTGTTAAGTAATGAGAAACTTCAATTATACCAGCTCTCTGCTAAACAGGTTTATCAGCTTATTTCAGCCAATACCTCTTCCGTTCCTGGAGGAAATATTAGTAGCGATAAGCAGAATCTTTCAATTTCTATTCATGCTGATTTTGAAGATTTAAAAACACTGAATGAATTGGTTATCAGAGACAGCGGATCAGGTAGCCGTATCTTGCTTTCAGATGTGGCGGAAATTATCGATGGGCAGGAGCAGGTGGAAACACTCAATCGGATCAACGGACATCCTGGTATTGGAATTCAGATTTTTAAAACTAACGATGCAAATGCTGTGCAGGTGAGTGAAGAGATTAAAGAGGTATTGTATGGATTGAAGACGATATATGCTAATCAGGGCTTTGATTACCAAATTGCATCAGACCAGTCTGTATATACGTTGGAATCGGCAGATGCTGTAATGCATGATCTTTTTTTGGCAATACTGATTGTCGGCTTTGTCATGTTATTGTTCCTGCATAGCTTACGCAGCTCCTTCTTTGTTTTGGTTGCTATTCCTTCTGCCATGATTCCTACGTTTATCGTTATGTACGCTATGGGGTTCTCTCTTAACCTGATGACATTACTTGCATTGTCTTTGGTAGTAGGTATTCTGGTAGACGACAGTATCGTGGTGCTTGAAAATATTTTCCGCCATTTGGAAATGGGAAAAGACAAGCGAACAGCAACTTTGGAGGGGCGTAACGAAATTGGCTTTACAGCTGTCGCCATTACGCTGGTAGACGTAGTGGTGTTTTTGCCGATGGCTTTTGCTGGGGGTCTAATTGGCAATATATTAAGGGAGTTTTCTGTTGTGGTTGTCGTGTCGACTTTAATGAGCTTACTGGTTGCCTTTACGGTTACACCCATGCTCGCATCTCGATTTGCCCGACTTGAACATGTTAACAAGGAAAACTTATGGGGACGTATTATAACGGGTTTTGAAGCATTTTTGAATCGCTTGAAAGAAAGGTATGGTGCATTGTTACACTGGGTTTTATCGCATAAACGGTACCTTTTTGGCGTCATTTTCCTTTTGATGATCGGAAGTATCGCGCTTGTTCCTACCGGATTTATTGGTGCATCTTTCACTGGAAGCAGTGATAGGGGGGAGTTGGCTATTCAATTGGAAACGGCTGCGGATATGCCAATTAAACAAACAAATTTACTAGTCAAGGAAGCAGAACGAATAGTGCTCCAATACCCTGAAGTAAAGACCGTATATACTGTTGTAGGTACCCAAACCGGTGCCAAGGGAAATGCCGAAAATGTGGGCGAGCTTTCGGTAACACTAGTTGATAAAACAGAAAGGGATTTCAACACCGATGAATTTGGTACGATGGCCAGAGAAGCCATTGAAAAAATTCCTGGTTTGCAGGTAACCATTATTCCTACGGGTATTACAGGAGGGGTACGAGCCCCTATTCAAGTAGTTGCTAAGGGGACACAGACAGACAGTGTTTACAAAGCTGCATCTATATTGAAAGATCTTGTGTCGCGGACTGCTGGTTCTGATTATGTCCGTTTCAGTACGAAAGGTTTGGTAAAGCAAATTAGCATTACCCCTAACAGGGAAAAAATATCTTATTTAGGTCTTACCTTACCGGACGTAACGCAGAGCATTCAGCTTGCTTTTAATGGAAATGACAAGATCGATTATTTGGAAAAAGATGAAAACTATCAGCTTAAAGTTGAGCTTGATCAAATTAGTAAACAAAACATTGATGCGGTTGGTAATTTGTCCTTAACCAACAAAAATGGACAATTCATAAAGCTCTGGCAGGTAGCCGATGTTGAGGAAGTAAGTGAACCGGAAATATTGGAACGTACTGATAGGCAAAACTCAATTACTGTTAGCTCTTCGGCAGTTGGAAGACCTACTGGAGATATTGTGAAAGAGATAAAAGAGAAATTAGGCCTCATCAGGTTGCCTTCAGGAATTGAAGTAGAGTTTCTAGGAGATGCCAAAAACCAATCCGAAGCATTTACCAGTTTAGCCTTTGCTCTAATAATAGCGATTGTGTTGGTATATATGGTTATGGTTAGTTTGTATGAAAGCCTGATTTATCCTTTTGTAGTGATATTCTCGGTACCGGTAGCCTTAATAGGCGCTTTACTGGCTATAGCACTGACCATGAATCAGCTGACTATTTTTACCATTATAGGTATGATTATGTTGTTGGGATTGGTAACTAAGAACGGTATTCTGATTGTCGATTTTGCTAATCATCTTAAAGAACAGGGAATTACTATTACCGAGGCCCTGGTTGAGGCTGGTAAGGAACGCTTAAGACCTATTATTATGACCACCTTCGCGATGATTCTGGGAATGCTCCCGCTTGCCCTATCTCAAAGTTCGGGGTCTGAGTTTAAAAATGGTATGGCTTGGGTGCTCATAGGGGGGTTGACTAGTTCCTTTTTATTGACCCTTTTTATTGTTCCTGCTGTGTATATGGTGGTCGAAAAGCTCAAAGAGAAGTTCTCCAAGGGCGAAAAACAGAAAACTGCCACTGCTTAATCACTTTAATAACTGTTCACATTTCAAATTATATGAAGTATATTATTTTTTTTATGATCTTGATAACAAGTTCAGATCTAATGGCACAAGACCTCAAATTGGCAGGTGTGGAATATTTTAGCTACCCTAAAGCGGGAATTAAAGACGCTGACGGAAATACGAAAATAGGTTTTAGGGAATTTGGCGCTTATGTCAATTTTCCTAAGGTATTAAAAAATAATAAAACAATTATCGTAAACGGGTTAAGCTATGGTTTTGTCGAGGCTAATCTGTTCGACGCTGATTCGGGAAATGATTTTGAGCGTGACTTTCATCGGATCAGTTACAACTTTATAGCAATACACCAACTACAGAATAATTGGACGCTGACAGCAAGATTATCTCCAACATTAGCAAGTGATTTTAAAGAAAGCTTAAGTTGGGACGATTATATCATGCAGGGGTCCCTTATGGCGGTTAAGCGCCTTAATCCCTACACTAGTATTGGTGGTGGATTCGTGTATACAACCAATTTGGGGACACCTTTACCTTTACCCGGCTTTCAGATGCGCTATGAAAAGGGCCGGCAGCATCTACTCATCTTTTTACCTGCGGTTATTGATTATGGCTATCAGTTGGACGCCGCAAATAAATGGAAGATAGGTTTGAGAACGGGTTTAAATGGAGCCAATTTTAATGTGTCAACCAGTGATAACTACATAGGATCGGAACCAGATCGATTGAAGTATTTCCGAGCAAATGTTGGCCCTGTTGTCAACTATAAAATCACCAATGTGATTCAGTTAGAAGCTTTTGGGGGTCTGAGTGCGATGCGCAAGTACCGATTTGAAGATCATCAGGGAAATGAATCTAAATATGATTCTGAAAGAAGTTCATTTATTAATATCGGGATAGCAATAGTGCCTTCAAGAAAGTGATCTTTAAAATATCATCTTGTTACTTTAATTCCAGAAAAATTATTGTATATCTGAATTAGCGATATTCTAACCGTTACTTTTTTAATCGCAATGTGTATTTGATTAAAGGTCAAATTTGGAGTGACAAAACGACTTTGTTTAGTTTTTATTTACACTGGGAGGATATGGCGTTTCGGGAACTTACCTCAGACTTTGCCAGGGACTTCGACTTCTTTCTACGCATAGATAAGGAATGTAAACATAACACGATTTGGATTTATACGATTCCGGTTATTGATTTGGCGGAATTGGCGATTAAGAAAGGCTTGATTCGACAAACACCTTTTGAGGATTATGAAATCAGCATGGAAGAAACTGATGACAATAGATATCTTTTAAAAGAGGATGTAGAAAAGTTAATGTTTCTAAAGTCGTCCCGGTTCAAAATACGAACCTGTAAAGGAACTCTTTATTTTGAGTTGCTTTACAGGCTTTCTTATATTGATATTCAATAGTTGAAATGGAGCAACATACGGCATTTCATTGGTAGCTACCGATGGATCATATGCAGAAGGAAAAAATCAACCGTTGCCTCAAACTTCCGATAATTGGAAATTCCGAAACGTATTATTGAGAAATAAAGGGGTGTTAAACGAAAGTAGTATGTTTTTCTCGTTCCTTACAATGCTATTTACAAAAGGCACGTAAAGAAACTAATAGAAGAAGAGGAAAATATTACATAATAGAAAGTAACTTTTCATATTGCACGTCACACATTTGCTAAAATGTTCCTGAAAGCAGGTGTGCCACTTGGAAATCTTATTATGTGGAAGAATTAAATCTGGTTTACTTGTCTAAATTATCCCTGTAATCATTAAATTCGGTTTGTTGTTCAGAAGCCCCTTGCTCAATCTGTCTTATATCAGGATAAGAACAAGAAAATACTGGTAGTCTGCACCGAAGAACGTTATATGACGATGCAAAACGGGAAGAAGTTTTCTGCCGGAAATCATCCTGTAGAGACCTTGGTGCCGATGCTGCATCTTGCAACAGCCGGATTTGATGCCGATATTTTCACCCCGACAGGAGCTCCCGTAGCCATAGAGATGTGGGCAATGCCTTCTGAAGACGAGGCTGTGAAAGTAATATTTGAAAAATATTAATCGCAGTTTGAAAACCCGAAAAGTTTAAAAGATTTTGTTACCGGTGCTATGCAATCTGATGTAGAATACGTTGCTATATTTTTACAGGGCGGTCACGGCGCAATGTTGGGCTTGCCAGAAAGCGATGATCTGAAAAAAGTCACCCATTGGTCTATAGAACAGGACAAATATATTTTGGCGATTTGCCACGGAAAGGCAGCTCTATTAGCGGCGGCATATAACGAAGCTCCTGAAAACTTTCCGTACAAAGACTATCAGATCATATCATTTCCTGATGTCATTGATACCCAGATACCTGTTATTGGGTATGTTCCTGGAGAGATGCCTTGGTTTTATGGTGAAAAATTAGAGGCTTTGGGTATTGAGATTTTAAACATAGACATCTCCGGAGCCTGTCACACGCACAGAAAACTCGTAACAGGAGACAGCCCGCTTGCTACCAATAATTTTGGTGAAATGAGCGCAGAGGTTTTATTGAAGTAATAAAGTCTACACCTGATGTAAATAAGGTAAGTGGAAAATATTTTCACAATAAGAAGCCTGCTGAAGTAGCTGAAAAATAATAATTGGAAGCTATACGAAACAATAGTTTGGAATTATTTTGCGTAAAAATCCAAAGATAGGATCAAAGCAACACCTTTATATCCATATGATCATTGAAACAGTTCACTGTAAAAAGGAATAATGTGGTGAAGTAATATTACCAATAAATGAAATGATAATACATTTAAAATAGGGTTAATTGACTTACTTTTGTATAAAAAAACAGAATTTATATGCTATTCGAAACATTTAAAATAAAAAATATTGAGCTTTCCAATAGAATGGTGATGGCTCCAATGACACGTACGCGTTCAAAAAATGGAATAATGACAGAAATGAACGCTCAATATTATCAGCAAAGAGCGTCTGTAGGATTGATTATTACAGAAGGAACTTCTATTTCAGACAATTCAATGGGTTATCTATACGTTCCGGGAATTTACAACGCTGCACAAACTGAAAGTTGGAAGTTGGTTACCGATGCGGTGCATCTTAAAGGAGGAAAAATATTTACTCAATTATGGCATGTCGGCAGGGTTTCTCATATATCTAATCAGCCCAACCATTTTCAACCACTGGCACCATCTGCAATTTTGGCTAAAGACAGTACAGCGTGGGGCATTGAAGATGGCGTGGAAGGCCGCGTGCAGGTATCAATGCCGAGAGCTTTGGTAAAAGCAGAGATCCCGGAAATCATACAAGATTATGTAAAGGCGGCAAAAAATGCGATGCTGGCAGGATTTGATGGAATAGAGATACACGGTGCCAATGGCTACCTTATCGATCAATTCCTAAATCCAGACACGAATATACGCAATGACGAGTATGGAGGTTCTATAGAAAACCGTACACGTATTATGTTGGAGGTGATTGGTGCCATCTCTGCGGAAATTGGAGCAGATAAAGTAGGAATTCGCGTATCGCCTTACGGCACACAACACGATATGTCGCTATTTTCCGAGATTGAACAAACGTATGAATATCTTGCCCATGAATTTTCGAAACGAGATATGGCGTATGTGCATCTGCACGATCAAGGGCTGTTATACAACGACCATTTTGACTTTATAGAGAAATTCAGGAAATGGTATTCGGGGAATATTATTTTTGCGGGTTTTCTTACTAAAGAAAAAGCAGAGGGATTATTCACAAAAGGTTTGATTGATCTGGCCGCTTTCGGTAGGCCTTTGATTTCAAATCCTGATCTGGTGGAGCGTCTTAAACATGATTATCCGTTACATCCGGGAAACCGTGAAACGTACTATGGTTATAGCATAGAAGGTTACGTGGATTATCCAAGATATGAGGAGCTAAGCGAAGAAGAAAAACAACAGCTCTCTGGAAAGAATTAACGGTCTTTACAGGTCGTTCTTTGATGTTTTTAATTACAAGATCAGATAAAAATCCTCAAGAAAGCGAGGTGAAAATCAGTATTAAAGTAGGATAATTAAAACAAAAGATCGAAATAATAAATCTCCCAAGACTGAGATTTATCGTCGGTTAGTTTGGTTGATGTCGATTATTTACGGTGCTGTAGTTGCCAACAACTATTACAACCAACCCTTACTCGCATTGTTCATTGGCACTACCTCGGTAATTCCTCAACTTTTCTCTCTTATGGCTGCCGAACTGTCATCCGTATAAGGTAAGGCCAAAATATCGGAGCGGTGACGTATAGAATTTTAATGGGTATATACTTGTGTTATTTGTAGAACAGGTACTGTTCAGCAAGAGAATTGAACACTAATGATATAATATCTATTTGCAATTGATTAGCCTCGTTTTAGCTATTTCACATTCGTTGAATTATCGAGGATGGCTTAGGTTAATATTATACCTTTTGGGAGAATAACCCTTTATTTTTTTAAAAGTTTTTGAAAGGTGGCTGACATCAGTAAAACCAAACTCATCGGCAATCTGTTTCAGCTTTAGGCCGCCAATGCCCAGTCTTTTCTCTATCAGTGAAACGCGGTAACGATTCAGATATTCCTGATAGGGAATACCGAAATGTCGCTTAAAATAGTTGCTGAAGTAAGTTGGAGAAATATTGAAAAAGTTTGAAATCACCCTTACAGCAATTCTTTCCCTGTCGTAAATATTTTCGTGGATAAAAGAGATAAGCTTTTCGAAGTTAAATTCTTCTTTATGTAAGGACACTTTCCTCTCCTTCAGGATTTCTTTGATCATCCCAAAAATACTTAGCAACTGATAATATGCGATTGGAGAACTGCTGATTGAACGGTGCTTGCTATAAGCTATTAAATTATTTACCGTGGATTTCAGGATTTCATTACAAGGATAACTGATCACAATCTTTACTTCCTTCAGCCATTTCATCTCCATCAGGAATTCCGGTGATCCAATCTTAAATTCATCGGGGGCAAGATGCTTCTTACTTTCAAAATAACTTTCCGTGAATTTGATGTAGGTAAAGTGTGTTTCTTCCGCTATCACAAAGGAATGGTGTTCACCGGGAGAAATCAAAAACAGATCCCCGGACTCATAGCTAATTTTATCTTCGTTCAAATGATGGATGCCGTTACCCGAATGGATGTACACTAATTCATAATAAGTATGAGAATGGTGCGCGCAGGTAAAGTTTGCCTCCTTTGCATCTTCAATCACTAAGGGATCAAACTGGTTTAAAATTTTCATTTTTAAAATATTTATACCTATAAATGAAACAAAATTACAATATTTTATTGATTATGCAGACTAATTTTGTAGTATAATTTATCAATCATAATGAAAAGAAAAGATTTTTTAAAAGCTTCCGGTCTTACTACTCTGGGGTTGGCATTGGGAACACCGCTGCTTTCACGCGCCACGATTTCAGAAAGAATCGATAAAGATCAGAAAGAAAGAGAAAGTCAAAATAAAAAAGATATGGAAAATAAAATAGAATTGTTGGCCGCCTATTTTACCTTGAGTGGCGATGTGTATCCATTTGGTCCCACAGAAGTCAGTCCGTTTGACTTTAAATACCGGGTAGAGGCCGCTGCAAAAGCGGGTTATAAAGGAATGGGGCTTGTTCACGCTGACCTTTTGGCAAATATTGAAAAACTGGGATTGAAGGAGATGAAGAATATCCTGTCTTCGAACGGCATTCATAAAGTGGAGATTGAACAATTAACGGGCTGGGATGCTTCTAACGAAACTAAGAAACTGTCCGATGTGAAATTCAAAAGTATGCTGGAAATCGCCGAGGAGTTGAATGCTGTCAGCATTAAAATCAACGGCACTAACGGAAACGACGAAGATGAAAAGGAACTGCCGCAACTGATCGACGCTTTTGGAAAATTGTCGGAACAGGCAGGACGTGTTGGCACAAATATCGCTCTGGAAATGATGCCATTTACCAACATCAGGACATTGAAGACCGGAATTGCCATCGCTAAAGGTGCCAATCACAAAAATGGTGGTTTCATCATTGACGTCTGGCACATGACCAGAGGTGGCGTTTCATATGATGAAATTGCACAGACCCCTGTTCAATACATCAAATCCGTAGAATTAAACGACGCTGACCGCTATCCTATTTCACCATTGTGGCAAGACACCTTGCACCGTCGCCGACTTTGCGGAGAAGGCATATGGGATGTGAAAGGATTTATCAAAGCCATTCAAAAAACAGGTTATAAAGGACATTTTGGGGTAGAGATTTTGTCGGAAGTGGTTAGAAAATGGCCGTTAGAAAAAATGGCAAAAAGAACGTTTGAAACCACGATGAAACAGTTCTTATAATCTGGTTATGAACCGACCTTTTTAATAAAAACTAATAGACATGTAAAAGCTAAAAATAATCTCTTCAACCGTTCGGGATAATCGGAAAGGTTCTGATATGGCAGAATGGATAGAGAGACAGGCAAGTCAATTTGGAAAGTTTGAGGTGGAACTCATTGACCTTGCCAAACTTGATCTTCTTTTTTTAGAGATTCTAATCTGCAACAGGTAAAGGATTATGTTTATGATACAACGAAAAGTTGGAGCCGTACCATCGAAGATCTATTGCCATTGCAACAACGACTTTTTCTACATGCTCTTTCACTTGGTTCTTTACAATAGGCGTGCGTCTGCTGATTTCCTGAAGTGCAAATTCGCCGCCTGGTTATAAAGTTCCTAGAATCTCTAAAAGCTATCACGCGAATAGCCCATCACTTTACAGGCCTGTGATACGGTTCCTAAATGCTGGGCAAGTTCCAATATGCCCATCTTGTTTTTGATGATCTTTGTTTACATTGTCAGGAGTCTAATCTCTGTTACGTCTTTTAAATAATCGTAACTGTAAGATTAAATCGTGACCATCTCATTTGAAACATGCAATAAATTTCTCGATTCACATGCTTAATTGAATCTTACTTTCAGCAACGTTTGTCAGCTTATGTTTTGTACCCCAAGCATCTAGTTCTGTACAAATACACATCAAGTCCTTTCCAATTTCTGTGGATTCATATTCAACCCTTGGTGGAATCTCGGGATATACCATCCGTATAATCAATCCATCACTTTACATCTCACGCAACTGTAGGGTAAGCATGCGTTCGGTTATATTGGTGACTTTGTGTTTGATTTCACTGTACCTAAGCTTACCATTGTCCAGCTGCATCAATATCAGCAGCTTCCACCTGCCGCCCATGATGTCAAGGGCATACTTCAGATTGCATTCCATAAGCATCCTGCGGTTTATGCTATTGGTCGAGTTTTCTTTAATTTTTGTCATAACGTACATACCCATTGTATGGTACATGGGTATGTACGTACAAAAATAGATAAATAAAAAGTAAAATTGCACCATAATTTATACAATATAAAATGAATAGCAATTTAAAAACAACACGTATTGTCAGTTTCAGCCAGACTGGCGGGCCTGAAGTATTAAAGATCGAAAATGTTGAAATTACTATGCCATGCCCAAATGAGGTCAGGGTCAGTGTGAAAGCATTTAGCCTGAACCGCGCAGACACAATGTAAAGGCAGGGATATTACATTGAAACACCTGTATTTCCTTCAACACTGGGTTATGACGCTGCCGGCATCGTTGATGCCATAGGGCCTGGAGTGATAGGATTTGAGCTTGGCGATAACGTAAATATACTTCAAATCTTTTCGCTAAGTGATTACAGAACGTATGGGTAGATGGTTAATTTGCCCGCTCACACCCTGCATAAGTTCTCCGCACGATTATCATTTGAAGAAGCCGCGTCCGTGTGGACAAGCTATTTGTCAATGTATGGCCTGCTCATCAACTTGGCTAAAGTCCATGAAAACCAATTTGTCGTAATCAATGCAGCATCCAGCGGCGCCGGCCTTGCCGCTATCCAATTAACTAATTTGAGGGGTGGGGTATCCATCGCTATTACCAGTAACGAGGCAAAAAAGGCAGCTCTTTTAAAAGTTGGTGCAGCACATGTAATCGTAAGTTCAACACAGGATATAGCCGCGGAGATCCGCAGTATAACCGGTGAAAAGGGAGCCGATATAATTATTGACCCTGTGGGAGGGCCTGCATTTGCCAGTTTGGTTTCAGCAGTGGCAGAATTCGGGCAGGTATTTGTTTATGGTGCGCTCAGCTAGGAACCCACACTATTCCCATTATTAGACGTCCTGTTCGGGCGCCCTGTTATTCAGGGCTATTCGGCGACCGATGTGCTCGCCAACCCTGAAGTTTTGCAATCCGCTGTTGCATTTATAAGCGATGGAATTGAAAGCGGCAAGCCTGATATTGTCATATCAAGAACGTTGGGATTAGATGAAATTGTTGCAGCGACACGTTTCATGGAGTCCAATTCGCACGTTGGAAAAATTGTGGTAAAAATATAACGGATTTGGATCAGGCCACATCCGAAGCCCCATCCCCGTCCCCCAAAAAAATTTGGCCTCCTGGCTGCTTGATTCTGCTGCGGTTTAAAAAAAGTGCGGCGCGATTCCTATTGCGGAATTTTTAAAAAGTAGTGATAAATGTCAATTTCAAATTGTGCCATTTGACTTCGTTTATACCCTCCGCATGCACCTAATTTTGTCTCAGTAAATCACTCAAAAAGATTTATAATTAAATACAAATAGTACTAATTAAAAAAAAGAACATTATGCCATTTGCACGCATTGACCTACTTAAAGGTAGGACCGCAGAATTTCGCGCCGGATTGGCCGATATCGTTTACAAAGGAATCGTTGACGTATTAAAAGCACCTGAGGGTGACCGTTTTATCGTTATCAATGAGCACCCCGCCGAAAACCTGATTTATGATCAGCATTTTCTTGGTTTTGACAGGTCACCCGAATTTTTACTGATCCAGGTAACCAGTACAGTCGGAAACAACATCGAATCGAAACTGGCCTTTTTCAGGTTTTTGGCCGATGAGCTTACAAGTAAGCTTTCTGTCCGCCCTGATGACATTATGATCAACATGGTATATGTGGATCGATCAGACTGGTCATTTGGTAATGGTGAGCCTTGGGTCTAGTCCTTTAAGCAAATTTTCTGATGGGGTGCACGTAAGCGCTCCATCCTGGGTAACGCCATCCGTACGGGATCTCTCATACGGATGGCGTATCTGTACAAATACTTCAACAACTCTAAATTTAGACCGTATGAATAAAATGATTGTAATGGCTGTAGCCGCACCTTTACTACTTTTAAATGCCTGTAAACCCGGGCATATCCCTGACAGCGGAAAGGATATATCAGCGACACCCGTTAGCCCCGCAGCCAATACAGTTGCCAATATCAGGCCAAAAGGGCCAAGGCCTGACTGGGCTCCCAATATCAGGCCGCAGATGCAGGCCGTTATTGAAAAACTGGGGAGTTATGGCGACAGGCCAATACTTTCGCTAAGCCCGGCCGAGGCAAGAAAAAATCATACCATGAGTGATGCTGTGCGGGACCTTCTCCACGAATACCATATGCCGCAGCCGGTATATAATATCACTACTGAAAAGAAAACCATCAAGGTTGACGGAGGTACGGTGCCAATTACGATATATACGCCGAAAAACAAGAAGGCGGCCATGCCTATTATCGTTTACTTCCACGCGGGCGGTTTCGTACTTGCAAGTATTGAAGCCTATGCCGCATCTGCAAATATTCTCGCTGAGAAAGTAGGTGCTATCGTTATTTCAGTAGGCTATAGGCTAGCCCCGGAACATACTTTCCCTACAGTCCATGAAGACGCATATGCAGCCTATCTCTGGGCTATAGAAAATGGTGCATCCATAAACGGTAATCCAAACGATATAGCCCTTGTAGGCGAAAGTGCCGGAGGCAACCTTGCCATTGCAACGGCTGTCAAGGCGCGGGGTAACGGAATAATGCTACCAAAAGGGGTTATTTCCATATACCCCATCTCTGGTACAGATACTCAAACACCATCCTATCTTAAAAATGCAAATGTGAAGCCGCTGAGCAAGCCACTGATGGAATGGCTTAATGAAAAGTATATCAAAAAAAAGCTGATGCCAAAGATAACCCGGCTAAATCTTATTGCAGCCGATTTAAGGGGCCTGCCGCCAACTACCGTAATTACAGCAGAAATAGACCCGCTGCTGAGTGAGGATCTATTGCTGATTGAAAAATTAAATGAAGCGGGGGTCACAACATACAGCAGCCATTATGAGGGGGTTACCCACCAGTTTTTCGGTTTTGGCGCTATTATTCTGGAAGCGCAGGATGCCGAAGATTATGCTGCCAGCCAATTAAAAAAGGTATTTGGGCAATAAGGGCCATCCCTCCGTGATGCAAAAGTTGTGACAAATGTCAATTTGCAATTGTGTCATCTGACTTCGTTTATAAGCTACTGGATTACTGAACTTTGTAATAGTTAATTGAAACAACAACCCGTTATTTTTAACTTAAATCAAATTTTATATGGAATCACATAATGTAAACACTAACCCGATTTTTTATCAGGATGCAACCACACTTGCGGAAATGATACGCAATAAGGAAATATCTCCCGTAGCGGTTATACAGGCACATCTTGACCGTATAGAGCAGCTTAATCCCGTAGTAAATGCGGTGGTTACTGTATCTGGCGGCGCAATCGAAGCGGCAAAAAAAGCTGAAGAAGCTGTAATGAGGGGAGACACACTGGGGCCGTTACACGGGGTTCCTTTTACGGCCAAAGATTCTATCGATACTGCGGACATACTGACCCAGCGTGGTTCGCCAATATTTAAAGGGCGCCAGCCTGCCACTGACGCGACCACCGTGGCAAGGATGAGGAACGCCGGAGGGATTTTAATTGCCAAGACAAACCTGCCAGAATTTTCATACTGGATTGAGAGCGATAATTTACTTAGTGGCAGGTCTAATAACCCATGGGACCTTAGCCGTACCCCCGGAGGATCCAGCGGTGGGGAATCAGCAGCGATTGCAGCCGGAATGTCACCACTCGGGCTTGGTACCGACCTGGCCATATCGGTAAGGGGGCCTGCTGCCCAGACGGGTATTGTGTCGCTTAAGGCAACACATGGGCGGATTCCGATGACAGGCATTTGGCCAAGGGCACCACGCCGTTTTTGGGATGTGGGCCCGATGGCGCGCAGCATCCGGGACCTTGCTCTGTCTTTTGCCCAGCTTTACGGGCCTGACGGAAAAGACGCATTCTCGTCCAGTACAATACCATTCGATGCAGGCATCATCCACTCCCCATACCGTCCACTTCGCATCGGATGGATGACCGGGCCGGGGTTCGGGCCGGTTGACCCTGAAGTTGCGTCCACTGTAAAAGCAGCGGCAGAAGCTTTAAAAGATTTAGGATTTCTGATTGAGCACGTAGGGATACCGGCACTGGAAAAGGACTTTGCACTTGATGTTTTTAACCGCCTGCATACTATGGAAATGAAACCCGCCTTTAGGGAGGCAGTCGCAGGGCGAAGCGATAAGGAAATCTATAAAATGGCGAAAACAATGTTGGCCCTGCCCGATGTTTCTGTTGAAGAATATATACAGGCAGAACAGGCAGCAGAAAATATAAGGGATGGCTTTGCCGGCTACTTTCAGAGTTACGATGCGTTGATTACACAGGTTTTACCCATACCCGCTTACAAACACGGGCTGGAAGAATTTATTATTGAAGGGCAAAAAGTTGATGCTACCTATCTACAGGGTGCAACTGTTCCTTTAAACATAACGGGCCTGCCGGGTATCGTTATGCGATTTGGGACAAGTAGCGGGGGCATGCCAATCAATGTGCAGATTGTTGGCAGCTGGTCAGCCGAATCAACTATTTTGTATATTGCCTCACAATTGGAAAAAGTCAGCCCTGTCCGCAATTTACATCCCCTGCTATAGCCGGGAGGGATAAGAAATGCTCCAGGATGACCCGTAGTGCATCACTAAGTTAAAACGCACAGTTAATTTCCTTTAGTAGGCTTGGTAAGCTCTTTCCTGACACGGCTTAATGTTTCCCTGGAAATCCCAAGATAGGACGCCACCATATGTAAAGGTACTTTATTGAAAACGGTTGGATAGGTTTTCTGGAACTCTAAATACCTTTCCTCCGCTGATCCGCTGATGAGCCAATAGATACGTTGTTGGCTGGTCTCAAAAGCTTTCATGATAAGCCGTTCATAAAATAGCTTTAAAGCCGGGATGGCCTGCAATAATTCATCCCACTGTGCCTTATCCCAAAGGATAATAGTACTGGCAGAGAGTGCCTCAATGTTGTATCCGGAAGGGCGTTCATAATTATAGCTCTCTGGATCGGTCATCCACCAGTTCTCAATACCAAACCGCACGGTGTGATCGGTCCCGTTTTTATCATAGCGATACAGCCTGAAACACCCGCTGGCGATAAAGCACATGCTCTTCCAAACTTCGCCCTCATTGTGGATGGGCTGCCATTTACGGATATTTTTGATGGTACAGGATGAGCATATAATAGCCATATCCTGTTCAGAAATGTCAGCAGACTCGCGAAGATATTTTTCGAAAATTTCAAACATAGAGACCAAAGATAAGGAAATACCTCGAACCACAGCCTGCCCTTTAAACACTTTCAGGGGCATTCGTATCCCTGGAAGCCGTGTGCGGGACTAAAGACCTCAGCTATGAAACGTAATAAAAATTAAGAGCATGAAAACAGAAACTGAAAAAACCACTATATTACCTTCAGTCCGGCTTATTGGCCGAAATAATAAAGAAGCATGAAATCATCACAGTAGATGTTGTTCAGGATCAAATCGACCGTATTAAAGAAATAAACCCAACGATCATTGCGGTCGTTACCCTGAACTAAGAGGGCGCGAAACAAATGGCGGCTCTCGCCGACCGGGTGATTAGCGATGGAGAGAGTGTCGGTTCTTCCCCACCTTTGATGGAAAAGCTATGAGATCAAGCATCTGGATTCGTTTTAATATTAATGAATGCCACCAAAATAATCTTCAATTCCCGTGACAACAGGTTCTGGGTCATTTCTGTAGATAACCAGATCAATAGGCTTAATAATAACGTGCAAAGCACACAAAAAGGGAGTGCTTGTCCAAATTGTTGTCTGGTATCTTCCAGGATACAGAGCTATTACACCAGAAAGTTTAATGATCTTCTCTCGTTTGGAAAATCCTCGAAAATATTTCTTACAGCCCGTTAGTTTTATTGCTTCACCAATGAATGTCAATTAAAGGTATTTAGCAAAAGTTTCGACAATCCTTTTCGCTCATATCAAAGCAAAACAGAGAGGTTACAGGATAGACTAACATGGATATCTCCTTTTTTATGCGAATAAAAATCTGTGGCCTAAATTTTCATTTCTATATAAGGGATCCGGTAAAAGACTAGTGTATAATACGTGTTATATAAAATACTGAAAATCCGCTTTGGGTATAATCACTATTTATTTTTGTAACTTTGAACTAGTATCATTAAATGTGAGGATAATGGAAATCACGATAAAACTAGATAAGCGAAGCAAACAGGCAAAAGTATTCTATGAATACTTTAAAACACTTCCTTTTGTAGAGCTTGAAGAACCCCGTTACAATAAAGATACTAAAAAAGCGATAAAAGAGGCTAAATCGGGCAAGACAACCAAGACCACACTTCAGGATTTCAGGAAAGAACTTTATTCGTAATGTATCGGCTTGAACAAACAGGAAAGTTCAAAAAAGATATTAAACTCGCTAAAAAGCGCGGCTTGGAAATGCGGCTTCTTGATGAAGTCGTTACCCAACTGGTTGAAAAAGGTACACTGCCGAAAAAAAACGAACCCCAAAAATTGAGCGATTTACTTTAAGTCTCGTTTTCAATTTTTAAAATAAAGAGCGTAATTTATATTGATGTTGACATATGGGACGGCGAATTAAGATGTGGTGCAATTCATTTTACAGACCCCTTGTCATAGATAACAAATAATATTCTAAATAATAATCCCTTAACGATTCGAGGAATTTGCTTTAACCAGCAATTCTCTTCAAATCTTCTAAAAAGAGGTTCGATATCCTTCCCCTAGGGTCTACAAGGGAAAGATTCAAAACGAATCTTTCCCTTTTTTGTTGTTTCCCTCTTGTTTATCAAAATAAAATTTAATGCTTTATTGAGTTGGGCGGTTCGATATCCCGCTCCATTAAAAGGCACCTTTTCAAGGTACATCAAACCGATGTTTTGGGCCTCTTCTCCATGCGGGGCAACGCCATCCCTGTCGACTATGCCTCGCTATAATCTGCTTTTATACAATGTGCACTTTATTTGGTTAATAAAAAATCATGAAGGTAATGAGTGTAATAGATATGTGTACGAAATATAAAAAAGTTATACAAAGCCATATGGACGAATTATGACAATTCCAGCATAAAATGCTTAAAAACACTATTTATAGGAGTTGATGGAAAGATGCTTGACATCCTTGCATACAGAAGATTATCGCGTATATTTGAGAGTTGTAAGGAATTCGAAAATGAGGACAAAACCATTAATAGACTATTTCGAAAATCTCCTTCCTTTAAATGAAGAAGAGAAGTCTATCGTGGAAGAAGCTTTTAAGGAGCGAAGCGTTAAACGAAGGCATTTTATCCTTCAAAAAGGCGATATATGTAAGCATCATACGTTCGTAGTTGAGGGCTGTTTCAGAATGTACATGGTTGACGAAAAAGGGAAGGAATACAATTTGCAATTTGCTATTGAGAATTGGTGGATTACGGATATTGGCAGCTTCTATTCGGAAGAGCCAAGTAAACTATACATAGAAGCCTTGGAGAATTCGACCGTCCTTCAATTAGGAAAGGAGGACCAGATCAAACTCTTTGATGATAATATAAAATTTAACCGAATTTTCAGAGTCCTGACAGAAAATGCGCTGATAAGTGCTCATCGGAGAATCCTACAAAATATTAGTTCCACCGCGGAGGAGCGTTACCTCGACTTTTTAAAAATGTCTCCCCATTTTTTTAATCGTATCTCTAACGTTCAAATTGCCTCCTATCTAGGTGTAACGCCGGAGTTCCTTAGTACCATCCGAAATAAGATTGTCAAATCTTAATCTACCTTAAGGCTCTTTCTTAAACTACCTTATAGGTGAATGCAGTTCATCTCCCTCATCTTTGTAGCATAGTTAATCTTTAAAAACATTCAAGATGGAAAAGAAAATAATTGCCGTCGTTGGTGCGACTGGTCTACAAGGAAAAGGAGTCGTAAATGCATTAATTAAGGAGGGTTCTTTCAAAGTTAGAGCAATTACCCGAAACCCGGATAAATATCAAGGTAAGGCTGATGACGTGGTACAAGGTGATTTAATGGACCGTGAATCATTAACTCATGCCTTCCAAAATACTCACGGGGTATTTGTGGTTACTAACTTTTGGGAAGGAGCCGATGAATTGGCACAAGGAAACACGGCTATTGAGGCTGCAAAAAATGCTAATGTGAATCACTTCGTTTGGTCAACGTTACCAAACGTTGAAAAAATCAGTAACGGTCAGTTTTATGTTCCTCAATTTACAGGAAAAGCAAAAGTTGATGAATTAGTAAAAAATGCAGGATTTGCAAATTATACATTCGTTCAGCCACCCTTTTACTTTCAAAACTTCAAAGGTCACACAGCACCACAGCGGCAACAAGACGGCTCTATTGGGTGGACCTTACCCATCGACCCAACTAAGAAAGTAATTCACATGGCAGATATTAGCGACTTGGGAAAAGTAGTTGCAGGAGCGTTTTTAAATCCCAAAAAAGTAGGGAATGGCAGTTATTTGCCATTAGCGGCCGAATTAAATAGCTTCAATGATGTTTTGGAAGCTTTTAAAGCTAATGGAAAAGAATACACCTTCAATCAAGTTCCTGCTCAGGTGTTTTCCAGCTTCTTTGAGGGAGCAGAAGGAGTGGCGCAGCTGTTAGCCTATTTTGAGTCTTACACCTATATGGGGCCAGATACGGACGCCTCAATTCAAATGGCTAAAGAAATTTCAACGGAGCCGTTTACGACACTTCATGAATGGATTAAATTAAACGCGTTTTAAAATGAAAAGATTATTTTTCTTTCTACTGCTTGTATATTTGACCGTTAATATTTCATTCTGCGCGGAGTTTGACGTCTTGCCACAATAGCAATTGCAGCTAAAACGTATCTCAAACCAGTGAGTGATTCGGTGAATTAGGAAAAAGGAAGTTTGTAAATTCTGATAAATAGATTAATAGTAAGTAGGTTCGATTCCCCTACGGGCTACAAGGGAAAGATTCAAAACGAATCTTTCCCTTTTTTGTTGTTTCTTCTAATTGAAAGAATTAAAAGGTGTTTGTTTTTAAAGGTAATAGAACGCCATATTTTCATTATGATGAATGGTTGTCCGAAAAGATCCTCGGCGTATGGGCGAGATGAGGCAAGTTGTAGCTCGCGCCTAATATTGGTTAACCAAGAATTGAATTTAATTTATATTTTTATAGCTTTATAGACAAACACATATGGCATCAGGTTTTTTTGCGATTTTAGATGATATAGCTTCATTGATGGACGATGTTGCGGTAACCAGTAAAATAGCAACGCGTAAAACAGCCGGTATATTGGGCGACGATTTAGCAGTCAATGCCGAAAAAGCGACGGGCTTTCTTTCAACACGTGAATTACCGGTGCTGTGGGCTATTACGAAAGGTTCTTTGATCAACAAGCTCATTATTGTTCCAATTGCATTGACCTTAAATGTGTTTTTTCCCATTGCGATAAAAGTATTCCTGGTGTTGGGCGGCATTTATTTAGCATTTGAAGGTGCTGAAAAAATAGTTGAGTACTTTTTTCATCGAAAGAAGCCGGGACATGAGGTAATTGAGGAACGTGAAGAAAAAAATGGAGATGTTGAAAAAGCAAAAATTAAATCCGCCATCACTACCGATTTCATTCTTTCAATAGAGATTGTAATTATAGCATTAGGTGCTGTTTTAGATAGAAGTCTAACCATCCAAATTTTAACCGTTTCGGTTGTAGCTCTTTTGGCAACCATAGGAGTTTATGGCATCGTTGCGCTCATTGTTAGGATGGATGACACGGGGTACAGGTTAATCAAGTATTCCAATGATAAGGGATTATGGTCGACGCTTGGGCACTTATTGGTTAAGTCGCTCCCCTTGGTTATCAAGTTCTTGAGTGTGATTGGTACAATCGCCCTTATATTGGTTTCAGGTGGTATCTTTGTTCACAATATTGAATATTTGCACCATATTTTGCCGAACATACCATCCATTCTCAAAGAATTTGTAATTGGGTTAGCAGTAGGCTTAATCGCAGTGGGAATTTTTACGGTCGCTAAAAGGATGTTTTCTTCCGGAACAGCCACCAATCACTGATCCTATACATAAAGCCAATTGGATTGAAGTGGATTCGTTGCATAGCATGTTTTTTTGAATTATATGGCATTTCTTGTTGATAATCAACTAAATATTTATATTTGTCTTGAGGTTGCGTAACAGTTATGCACCTGTTTTTTCACCTTTACCTTCTTAAATTATGATCTCAACAACTAAAACACAGCGTCTTTTCAGGGTGTTATTAGGATTGCTTTTGTTATTTACAGGTACCGGACACCTCACTTGGTTACATATCCCATTCCGTGCACAAGTACCTTCCTGGCTACCATTAGATCCCGATTTAGTCGTCAATTTATCGGGCGCAGTGGAGATTTTGCTTGGTATTGCATTGCTGTTTTGGGTGTCAAAACAAGTGCCGATAGGATGGTTAACCGCTTTGTTTTTCCTGCTAATTTTTCCGGGGAACCTCCAGCAGTATTTAACCCATGCGGACGCTTTTGGTTTAAACAGTGATTTTTTACGGTTATTACGTCTTTGCCTACATCCGCTGCTTATTATATGGCCTCTCTGGAGTACCGGTGCTTGGATTGCTCGGAAGCAACACAATACGGCTATACATAATCGGTGATCGGCTAAAAATATTTTAGTCTAAATAGTTTATTGTCATTTGTTATAGACAGGAAGCTCTGATATATTTGTAGTCATTACATCATCAAGTATAACAAGCTGTCTAAATGAAGGACGATATTTTAATACAAATAGGCAATCAAATCAAAGAACGACGTAAGAATAAAGGAATTACCGTTCAGGAACTAGCTGACAGAGCTTCGGTAAGTAAAGGACTGATATCGCAAATAGAAAATAACCGCGTCATCCCTTCCTTGATGGTGTTGATTGAAATCATCAAATCTTTGGATGTTGATTTGAACATTTTTTTTAAGGATATCGGTGTCAACAAAAACAATAAGACAATTCTGATAAAGAAAAAGGACGAGTATAGCCATTTTGAAAAAGAGGAAGCGATCGGGTTTCACTATCACCGAATTTTCACCAGAAATATTAAAAACTCAACGGTTGATATTGTTTTACTGGAACTAGAGCCCAATGCTTCAAGACCAATGGTAGAAACACTGGCTTTTGAATATAAGTATATCTTATCCGGCGAAATCGAATATAAATTCGAACAGGAAAGTGTCCTTTTGAGTGCAGGAGATTCGCTATTATTCGACGGTAGGATTCCTCATACCCCCAAAAACATCGGATCTTATAAGGCGGTTATGCTGGTGGTTTATTTTTTCGAAGAAGATATGGCGTAACGAGGAGGATTTTTCTTCAGTTTCCTCTTTTCCTAGTCGTACGATTTCTCCTTTTACCAGTGTAATCGGGTTTGAGTAGGGTGTTTTATAGGGTTTCAGCGTTTTATATTTCTTCTCCATTCTACTTAATCGCTGGTGACGCTATTGCTTCTAGCGAACGTTGGTTCGTTAAGAAAGAACAATAGATTCCTTGTTATATTTATTACGGTATTCAATCGGAGACAAACCGGTGATTTTTTTAAAGGTCGAACGGAAAGCTTTTGTGTCGGAATAACCAATTTCGTACATCAACTCACTTACCGTTTTTCTACTTGTTTCCAATTCTTTTTTTGCAGCTTCCATTTTTACCCGCTGTATATATTCTGTTACTGTATTGCTGGTTGCTTTCTTAAACCGTCTTTCCAAGCTTCTACGTCCGAGAGCAAGCATGTCTGCCAGTTGATCAACAGTTATTTTTTCCTGGAAATTTTTTTCAATAAACTCCTGGGCTTTAATAATCAGATCGTCTTCATGTTCCTTCTGCCCTTTAAACATAATGAAAGGTGATTGACTATATCGATCAATGTCGATCATAAACGTTTTGGCAATCAGTACAGCAATTTCTCTTCCAGCATGTTTCTCTACTAAATATAAGAGTAGGTTAGTATAAGAATAAGCGCCACCGCTTGTATAGATTCCACGATCTTCGGTCATAATTTTATCGTCAACGAGCCTTGCGTTCGGATATTGCTGTCTAAACTGGTTGGCAAATCGCCAATGTGTTGCGCATTGTTTGCCGTCTAATAGACCCGTTGCGGCCAAAAAGAAAGCGCCGACGCAAAAACTAGCTAATTCGGCACCTTGCATGTACTGTTTGACAACCCAGGGAATAAAGGCCGCATTAAGCTTGAGCGCATTTTCCAGATCACCCAGCATAGCGGGAATAATGATCAGGTCTGTTTTGCTTACCTCTCCTATAAGATGATCCGGTTTAATCGTATACACACCGTTTCGTTGGCTGGCATTCGGGTTAATCCCAACCAGTTTAATGTCGAAAAGAGGGGGTCTACCAACTCGAACAAAGCATTCGTTTACTTCTGAGAAAATCTGGTGCGTGCCTTCAATGTTAGTGATACTGGTGTGTCCTTCGGGAATCAGGATCGATATGTGTTTCATGACCTAAGATTGTTTGTTTTCTAATTGGTTTTTGCTTAATAACGCAAATATAAACGGTAATATTGTCGCAATCAACCACTTTGTGTTATTTTGTGCAATATGCTTATTCGTCTATTCCACACCCTGATTTTGTCGTTTTTCACCTCCGTTATTTAATGAATTCTGCATAACTTTGACTTATTAAAGTGTTATTTCGGCGGTCAAACGCGAGGTGGAAATTATTTATTCTGTTTTGATCTGAAGTAACGCTCAGATGCCAAATTAAAAACCATACAATATACTTATAAATCTGAGTCAACGCTCAGCGGAGAAGAATAGATAGCACCTATTTACCGATAGTAGGTAGGGAAGTTTAAACACATAAAACAAATTACTCCAATGAAAAAATCAATTATTTTGATCGCCTTTTTACTGTTTGTCTTAGAGGCGGCAAAAGCAACGGATAACGCGAAAGATTCGTTGCTGACTGTTTTTAAACAGTCGGAAACTCGCTTGTTTAATGACGTCGCCGGGTTAAGCGAACAACAAGTAAACTTCAAAGCAGATACCGCTAGCTGGTCTATAGGGCAATGCCTTGAACACATTACCAAAACAGAACATATGCTTTTAGGTATGGTGCAGGATTTGATGAAGCAGCCGGCCAATCCTGAAAAACGTACAGCATTAAAGGGCACGGATAGTGATGTGATTGGTATGATGCAGAATAGAACGCAGAAATTTAAAGCACCTGAACCTTTACAGCCCGACAAACAATCCTATCAATTGACCAAAGTGTTGGACGATTTCAAGAAACAACGTGCAATTACATTAGACTTTATTAAGAATACGCCACTTGACGACTTACGAAATCACCTAACCATTACACCCGCCAAAGAATACGCCGATGCATACCGGATGCTTTTGTATATAGCGGGGCATAGTTTAAGACACACTGAACAGATAGAAGAAGTGAAGGGCGCAAGCACCTTTCCAAAAAAGTAATATATGAAGGGAGGGTGTCTTCTATGTTCGTATATGTAACAATTCTCAGACACCCTCTACATAAATTTACACTTTGTAATAATCCTCCCAGCCTTTTCTTGGCGGCGGCCCTACAAGTAGCTCGTTCGCGGTTTTGTTATTGGTTATCACCTTTTTGTCACGATCAAACAATAATTTCGTGTTTAGCTGTTGTGCTAATACACCTAAACAAAGTACTTGACTTAGTGGGCCCGCAATATGGAATGGCGAACGAGTTTGTTCTTCCCCTTTACAGGCCAGTAAAAAGTTCTTGAAATGGTTTGACGGGCTGATGGGGACTTCCGGTAATTTTGACGCCATTTCTTTCGCTTTTTCTTCCGGAATAATGGATAAGGTGCTCCCGTGCGAACCTCCCTTAAAGGTCAGTTCCTTACTATAGATAATTTTACCGGGATTAAGCTTGGCGGGTTCGATTTTTCCTGTACTTGGCGGTGGGATATTCGGATCCAATCCCGAAACACCGTATCCCTCCGGAATGGGAGGTAAATTGTTTACACCATCGTACCAAGTAATCTCTAGCGCAGGCATTTTCTTCCGCTTCGGAAATTTGAAAGATAGTGTTGATGCTTGCGGAAAAAAGAAATCATTATGGCCTTCGAGTTTAATGGCGTTTACTTCTTCAGGTAGCCCTAGGTTTAGAAACTGGTGCGCTGTATCCAGAATGTGTGCCCCCCAGTCCCCCAGCGCTCCAAGGCCAAAATCATACCAGCAACGCCACTGTCCATTTACATAATCATGATTGTAGTTGTGAAAAGGTCTAGTGGTAAGCCATTTATCCCAGTCTAGCGTTTCCGGAATAGGTTCGGCAGACGGCAGTGCACTGATATTCGTGTCCCAGCCATGCCAACGGCGCGGAGAATTCATATGCGCTGTGATTGCCGTTACATCTTTTATAATACCGGCTTCAACCCAAGCCTTAAACTGGAAATAGTTTGCTTCAGAATGGCCTTGGTTGCCCATTTGTGTTACTACTTTAGGGTATTTATCCGCAGCTTTCATCAGTAACTCGCATTCATTGAATGTTCTTGCCATTGGCTTTTCTACGTATACATGAATACCGCGAGCCATCGCCTCCATGCATATTGGGAAATGCGAAAAATCGGGTACGCCCACGGAAACCGCTTCAATTTGGCCTCCCATTTTATCGAACATTTCACGGAAGTCCTTAAAGCGCGGCACGTCCGGAAATTGTTGTAAGGTTTTTAGCGTATGGGGAGCGCCCATATCAACGTCGCATAGTGCAACCATGTTTGCTAAACCGGTGCTATAAAGTGCTTGAATGATCTCGCCACCCCGATTGCCTATGCCGCAACAGGCTAGATTTACCCTTTCGCTCGCCTTGGCGCGTTTTATTGGGGCGAAAGAATTGGCGTGTAAGATAGTAGGCGCAACGGCAGCGGCGGCAGATAACATCATTGCCTTCCTGAGAAATAACCTTCTTGAAACGTCTTTTGAATTCATGTTTTTTAATCGGTTAGACCTTCCTGTGCGTTTAATAACAAATACACATAAAAGGTTCTGTACTCTATTTTTATTGTATTAGTTTATCAGTAAGCTGATACCATTTAGTGTCAACCAGGTATCAATGCGAATTCGATTCGAAAGATAAGCTTTTGTGAGACAAATGTGAAAAGCTAAAATGTAACCTTTATGTTATGTGAATTTCGTAGACATACGGCTTAAAGGAGACATGCGAGGGATTTTATTTCAGTGCCTCAAAACTATCCTTAACCATATTCCAAAACTCGTCCAGCGCGATGATTCTCGGTTTAAAAAATGAAATCAAGGTTGGCCAATCTGCTTGGTTAAATACGCTCACAGGATCAATTTGGCAGTATATTCTGCTTATGATTTTTCCGTGCTCGTCTTCCGTATGCAATTTCCAGGACCAAGTTTCATTCAAGTATCCTTCCAGTATCTTTTTGAATTCCTTAAACTGCTCAAAGAACAGTTCCTGTATTCCTATATCCGGATGGTTGATTTCAATAGCGATATAGGCTTCTTTTTTGCCAGCATCCATTTTAAAATATAGATGCTTAAAACCCGTTTTGTAGTTGATCCAATTTATCTTCATTCCTTCCGACGAGGGTACGGAAGCCATGTATTGCCCAAAGGTGGTCCAAAAAGACTGTTTTAATTTAGAGGCTTCTTCTTTAGAATACAAAATGTCAAAATTAAACCTTTACTGTTGATTGCAAAAATACGTTTTCCATTGGTTATTAGGAACTAACTATCGGACTATTTGACAGCTTGCTTCTGTTTTTCCTTGCTATCACAAAAACCGGACTTGCAGTATATGCCATGAAATCCGTATCTTCCCAAGCGTTTCGAGCAAATGCAAAGCGATGAATCCATCGGAATAAAGACTAAACAACATGCTAACAGGCCAATTGAACCGCAAACAGCTTATTGCCATTCTCTTTTTGGGCGTGTCTCTATTAATTGCCATAGTGCAATGTACAGAGCAGGAATCGGGTGATGTACGTGGTAAAAAATATGCCAATCGTACGAGCTGTGTGCAATGTCATAATGATATCGCTCAAAACTATCTTCATAATGCACATTTCAATACCAGTAAAGAATTACACACGCCCTCTGCTACAGATAGCATGGGACTAGAGGAGAACGTATACGTGTTTAACGAGAAGACCAAGGTAGGTGTTGAGAAGCGAGCAGACGGTTTATATCAAGTAGCTTACGTAAATGGAGAAAACGTGAAAGAAGAGCGAACAGCCATGGTCTTTGGTGCGGGCAAAAGCGCCTATACGTTCGCATTTTGGTACGGGAATAAGTTGATGCAAATGCCCTTGAATTACCTCGTTCCCGAACATGAATGGGTTAACAGCCCGGGATTTCCCACCGAGCAGATATATTTTGGTAGGGCTATTATTACGCGATGCTTGGAGTGTCATAGCTCCTTTGTGCAGTCTAAAATTATCGCTTCTGCGAACTTTCAACAGGAAGAAGAGTTTCTTAAAAATTCATTGATTGCGGGGATCGATTGTCAACGTTGCCATGGGCCGGCCGCAGAACATGTGCAATTCCACCAAGAACATCCCAACGAGAAGGAAGCTAAATATATGGTCAAATATCAAGAATTATCCCGTTCACAAAAAGTCGATATGTGTGGTGTTTGCCATTCGGGTACTAATTTGAAAATGTTGAACTCGACCTTTTTCTTTAAGCCCGGAGATACGATTAACAATTTACCGGAGTATACGAGTTATACCGGCGAAGATCCAGATGTTCATGGTAAACAAAAGCAATTGTTAATGGCCAGCAAATGTTATAAACTTAGCAATATGGATTGTGGTAGTTGCCATCAGACACACACTAACCTAAGCCCTGACCTGGCTGTCTATTCGCAGACTTGCTTGCAATGCCATCAAAAGATAAAGCATCCGTCATTGGATGAAAAGGCGTTACATCTTGCCAAAGATAACTGTATTGATTGCCACATGCCCGTCAAAGTCTCAAAAAGTATTGGTTTTCAAAGAAGTGCGAGCAAGGAAAAGATTCCATATAAACAACGAACGCATCGGATTGCGGTATATTGATGTTTTGGTCAATATTTTACTCACTTGTTGACCAGAATCCATTTTTTTATCTGCCTGCCTTAGACAATGAGGTTTTTAGAGCCGTTCGGGCTTGTGAATCCAAAACCGTGTAACGAAGTAGCCTCTGTGCTTAGGCATAAGGATAGCATGTATTAAAAAACCATTAGAAATGTAGTGCTAATGTCATTGTTTAATCTTTTTCGTATGAAATTAAAATAATAATTACATTACTCAGTTATAGAAAATAATAGTATATTGCGTTCACGATAAGATACTTACATAAAAAGCGAATTCATGAATAGATTATTAGCCGTAACGCTGTTTTTTTTATCAATGGTGTTAAACTTTCATACGGGTTTAGGTCAAGAAAAGAAAAAAACGAAAAGTGTACAGACAAAAAGAACAAAAATAGAAGATGATGATACAAGATTTATACAATCGTTAATAGATAAAGCGAAACCTGGAGATACCATAAAGTTGGCGAAGCGAATTTACCATGTACGTTCTTTGCAGCTGAAAAGTGGTGTTAGTGTCCATACCCTGGGCACTTTGAAACAGATCAAGCCAGATAGCGCAGAAAACTTTACCATGGGGAAACAGTATTCGGAGCATCCGCTCTTTTACGGTAATAAGGTAAAAGGCTTGTCCCTTCGCTTCAACGCATTTACTTATGGAGAGGCCGTTCGTTTGGATAATGCTGAGAACATAACGATTCAAGACGTGGTCGCTTTTGGCGATTCCACAAAACTTTATTCTTTTTCCGGTATTTATTTGTTTCGCAGTAAAAATATCAATATAGAAAATGCCGAATTGGCTTATTATGGAATGCCGAGAAAAAGTCCCAATTATTACCAACGGGGTACCGGCATTCGCCTTCAAACGTGTAGCGATGTAACCATCAATGAAAATCGTATTCATCACAATGGCGAGAACGGTGTCTTTCTGCACAGCTGTGCGAACATTACCCTTAATCGGAATAAGATCAGCCATAACGGAATGAGTGGTATTCAGGTAGCCTTTGGAAGCGTTGGACTTGAAAATACGTATCAAATTACAAATAATTTGATTTTTGCTAATGCAGCTGATGCAATCGATATTAATAATCCGGATATATCGAGGCAAATAAATTTAGCGGCCCTTATAGAAGGCAACACGAGTTATGATAATGGATGGGTAAAAGGTGAAAAGACACGGGACGGTTCTGGTATCGCTACATTGGTGGGGCTCAAAAATATCATGGTCCGAAATAATAAATCGAATCGGAGTAATCGGCCAGCTGTTTATCTTCGGGACTGTGATGCAGTTCAGGTGATTAACAACAATGCCGATAATTTTGCTGAAATCGTAGGAAGCCAAGGGCAAATCCATTTATATAAAAATACCTTTGCCGGCTTACGGTTATTGTCTGATTTGAAGGCTAAAAAATTGATGCTTGATTCCAATAATATTCGATATTTAGCAATACCAAACGGAATTATGGTTGATAGTTTAGTGTTTTTAGCGAACGATCTAAAAGGTAATATCAATGTAAATATGAGTGGTCAACTCATATTTAAAGATAATGTTTTATCAAGTAGTTCTCCTAGAGGAGGTATTTCTTTATGGAAAGTTAATGGAGCCGTTTTATCCGGCAATGAAATATCTGCCAATAAAAGTGACGCTTTGTATGTGCATAATGAGGCCATGAATGTTGTTATTGAAGCGAATAAAATACGTTCTTCAACCGTGTGCATCAAAGACGCTGGTTCCCAGCAGTTGAAAATTATCAAAAATACTCTTGCTTCTGATACTTCCAATCGTTCGACATCGACCTTGATATCGACCAATCCGAAAGATTTAACCCTGAGTAACAATACCTATTACTTGGGTGAGAAAGAGGCAGAGCGGGCCGTGGAATTTGAGGGAGAAGGAACCGTTTTTATAGACGGAGAGACGCATAAATTATTCACCCCAGACGGTAATAATTAAGTTTCTCGGTGTTGCGTGGTCACGATGTTCGCATAAATAAATCCCTTGCCAGGTCCCTAGGGCCAACTCGCCCTGACGAATTGGTATTAAAATTGAACTGCCCAATATAGAGGCCTTTAAGTGCGCCGGCATGTCGTCCGGGCCTTCATAATCGTGCATATAATCCGGATCATTTTCCGGTACGGTTTTATTGAAAAAAGTTTCAAAATCACCTCTAACCGTTGGGTCAGCATTTTCATTGATAGTTAGCGAGGCCGACGTGTGCTGTATAAATACCTGGCACATTCCTGATCGAAATTCCCGAATGCCTGGAACTGCCTCTATAATCGATGGCGTAATAAGATGAAAACCACGCCTTTTACGAGGAATCTGTATTTCTTGTTGGAATATTTTCATGTTGAAACAATTTTTCTTTTAATCCATGAGCGTCTCTTGGCTACGGTGTGAACGCTACCAGCCTCTTCTGCTCTTAAGGGTTGTTATATGCGCTAAATGATGGTTGCAATGCCATGCATAAAGTCCGATGTTTTCGTCTAAGGCATATGTTCTGCCACTTTGGGGATGGATAAAAGTTCGCTTCAGATCGTCTGCCTTTAACGATTTTAATAATACCACCCATCGCTTATGTAATCCTTTTAATAAAAGCAGAGAAGGTTCGATTGCCAGACTTTTTGCGTCCGCTAATTCGGCCCAACGGTCTTCATAATAAGGCTTGATGACAGGCGTATCCTCCGTTAGGCTTAGTTTAAAGCGCACGAAGCTGTTTACATGGCTATCAGCGCAATGATGGACCACTTGTCTTATGGTCCATCCCCCTGGTCGATAAGGGGTGTCTAATTGCTCATTACTCAATTGCATTACTTCTGCGGCAAGCCGTTCCGGAAAAGTTTCAATGATGTCTATATAATCAGCTATCTGTTCTTTACTAATGATTTCAGGCCTTTGAAAAGTGCCGACGGGAAATTTTAATTGATCCTCCATTTTTTCTGCTGTTGTTTAACAAACTTAGGTAAAATGCGTGCTATTTACGAAATTGAATTGTACAATGACATTATCTTTTGCTTACCATACGCTCGGTTGAAGACCGGCCATCAATGAGCCTCTTGTCTTTGATTATAACGCCGTTTAACTAGATACAGCAAGGCAAGGCCGGCTATTCCCGCTGCTAAGAAGATTAAGCGAGGGATCATCGTTAATCGATCTTGATAAAACCAACCGGAGCAGAGAGCTCCGATGCCAATCCCTACTTCGAGCGCTATATACATGGTTGCCATGGCTTTTCCTCGATGAGCCGGGTTGCTTAAATCCACTGTCCATGCATTGGTTGCCGGTGATAACAAACCGGTTGCAATACCGTAGATAAACGAACCGATCAATAAGCCCGGTACCGATTGAAATGAACCTATGATGGATAAGGAAATAATAAGAACGATAAGGCCAATCGTAATAATCGTTGTTCTGCCATATCTGTCAGATGTTTTTCCCGCTACGAAGCGAATCAGTAAAGAAGAAACGGTAAAGACCATAAAGAACAACCCCTTATTTTTTAAGCCGATATACTCGCTCCAGTCCGGAATCAACGTAAGTATAGTGCCATAAGCAAAATAGGATAGCAAGGTCACAAAAGCTGCTGGAAACACACGTAAATCGATGATGTCGTTTTTTGTGATCTTAATTGATTGCGAGGAGAAGCGTTGTTTTTTTGCTAATGTCTCTTTCAAATTAAGTAAGATGCCAATGGAAAGAAAGGCCAGGAGAGAGGAGCAGTAAAAAAGCGTGTCTATTGAATAACTCGCTGTAATGGCGCTGCCGATAGCAGGACCAATGGCCATACCCGTACTAAAAAATAACCCGTGAATACCAAGAGCCTCTCCCCATCGCGAAGAAGGAGCGATGTCGGCTACATAGGCTGCTGTAGCGGTTGGCTTAAAGCCCGTGGAAAAGCCATGCAATAAGCGTAGGAATAAAAAACCGGAAACACTGCTCAAGATAGGGTAAAGAAATCCACATATAAAGCAAACGCTTGAGCCTACCGCCATAACGGGCACGCGTCCTATTGTATCAGTGAGTTTACCACTAAAGGGTCTTGAAATCCCTGCCGTTAACGTAAATAATGCTATAATTAATCCTTTATATTCTGCTCCTCCTATACTGCTTAAGTACGATGGTAGTTCGGGTATCAGCATGTTGAAACTCGCCGAAAACAAAAGTGAGCTTGAACAAAGCAACCAGAAATTTAGCGTGTATAGCTTTTGCTCCATTAATTGATATACCGTTTGTGTTCGATAAGTGAAGGTTGCAAAGATACATATCCTAGCGCTTAAGGAACAAAACAAGTGCTATTCGTAACAATTGCTATTTGGATTCATGTCCCTGATTCCTCGACATCCAAAAATCAACACGATCAATTCCCAGCTTCTCCGGGTCAAATATGGGTTCCTTCGTTCTCTTCCGCTGCTCCTCGTAATCTTTCAACAATTTGAGTGCAGGTTTGCGTAATAAAAGGATCGCTATAATATTTAACCAAGCCATCAGTCCTACGCCGATATCGCCTAAAGTCCAGGCCAATTTAGCAGTTTTTATCGATCCGTAGTAGGTTGCTGCTAAAAATAGGACCCGCAATAGCATAAGCATCCATTTTTTTTCAGTTCTTTTAAGCAGGTAACTGAGGTTTGTTTCAGCGATATAATAATAAGCCATGATCGTTGTGAAGGCAAAAAACAAAAGAGAGACAGCGACAAATCCTGAACCCATAGACGGGAAGTGGGCATTAATCGCCTGTTGTGTAAAGGCAGGACCTTCTTCAACGCCTGGTAGATTTTCGACTAGGAAGCCTCCCGACGGACTCTTTACATTGTATTTTCCTGTGAAGAGAATCATGAATGCTGTAGCTGTGCAAACGAACAAAGTATCAACATACACAGAAAAAGCTTGCACCAAACCTTGTGTAGCGGGGTGCTTCGTTTCAGCAGCTGCTGCAGCATGAGGAGCCGTGCCTTGGCCAGCTTCGTTGGAATAAATCCCTCGCTTTACACCCCAGGCAACCGCCATGCCAAATATGCCGCTGAAAGCTTGCTCTGTCCCGAATGCAGAACGGATGATAAGCATAAACATATCCGGTACCTGCTTGATATGTAATGCTATAATAATTACGGCCATTAAAATGTATGCGCCTGCCATAAAAGGTACTACGAACTCAGCTACTTTTCCAATGCGTTTAACGCCGCCGAATATAATGAGTGCTAATAACGATACAACAATCAATCCGGTAAGGTATTGAGGTATTTCAAAAGCGTGGAACGCACTCACGACGATACTGTTGCTCTGTACACCGGGAAGAAAAAGCGCTGTGCTGAAAATGGTAGCAATAGCGAAGAGTACGGCATACCATTTTATGCCCAAACCCTTTTCAATATAGTAGGCCGGGCCACCGCGATATTGCCCATCGATTTCACGTTTGTAAAGTTGACCGAGGGTAGCTTCTATATAGGCAGAAGCAGAGCCTAAAAAAGCGATAGCCCACATCCAAAAAATAGCTCCCGGACCACCCATGGCAATAGCTGTAGCTACACCTGCAATATTACCTGTACCAACCCTCCCCGATAGTGCAATGGCAAAAGCTTGAAATGAACTAACTCCTTGATCGGAAGATTTACTGCCAAATAGTAAACGTAACATTTCTTTGATCGATCTTAGTTGGACTAACCGCGTGCTGAAAGAAAAGTAAATTCCAGCTCCCAAGCACAGTACAATTAGAGCGTCACTCCAGATGATATTATTGATGTAATTGGCAATTTCCTCCATTTTATTATGCGTAAAGGTTAAGTAATTCTGTGAAAGCTGTAATGATAGAAAAAAAATGATACAATTAGTAATCTTTCTCTCTAAAATGTCGTTTGTTTAAAAAAAAAATCAGAATAGCCGTGCTTTATCTCAAGAAATAAAATGATTCATCAGTTGTATAGCTCAAATTTATAACAGTCAATCGGCTTAGTCTTTGGATAGTTTTAAACATCGAACTAAAAACAGGTGTAAACCATTCTTTTTCTCTAGGGAAGTACTAGCTAGAGAAACAACAGAAATCAAAAAAGTATCAAATAAATTTGACACGATGAAAATGTGATGAATTGTATTATCTTTAATAGAAAAACATACGGATTATTTGCAGCGCCAATTTATGAAAGGTTTTTTTGAGCAGTTGAAAACTAATTTAGGTTTGCGGGAAATCTTTCTTTCCAAGGAGCAAATGCTGACAGGTTTGGTGGATCTGTGCATGTTGCTGACAACGACCTACTTTGTTATATTCAGTTTATTGAGGAGCGTGCTGCTGGTCAGTTTTTTGGCTGTATTCTTAGTGTTTATCACTTGCTTTAGATGGTTAATACGGAAACGAAAGATTCGGATACAGTATGCAATTCATTTTTTGATTTTTATTATTACTTTTTGTCTGCTTGTTCCGTTAATGTATTTTACCGGCGGATTAAACTCCCCAATCACGTCTTGGCTTGCCCTACCTCCCTTGATATTTGTACTATTATTCGGAAATAGGAAAAATACACGTTGGTGGTTCGGTGTAATCCTTTTCATTCTAACTATTTTTACGCTTCTTTCTCAAAGTGAGTATGTTTTTCCAAATCTTATTGCACCGCATTTGCGCGATATACATTTATTTGTATCTACTGTCGGAGTGATCATCTGTATTTTCTTTATTGCTGTCATTGCCGAGCATTGGAAAAGAAATTTATTGAGCTCACTTGATCGTACAAAGAGAATGCTGGAAAAATCAAATGAAGCCGCTCGGATTGGTCAATGGGACATCAACTTCGGAGAAAATAGTATTCACTTGAGCAAATTTGCAGGAGAAATTTTTGGTTTAAAAGAGAATGAACTGTCTGTCAATGCGTTTTGTGGCCTAATAAAGGAGAAGGAACGTTTTCAATATCTTCTTGAGAAGCTCAAACAATCAAATCGCGATCAAGAGGGACGTATGGATGAGGTATTCTCCATTCTTTCATCCCGTCGATTGGAAGGATGGATCCGCTTCATTGGAATTCCGCTGTACAAGGGAGGGCAATGTATTGGTGCCTATGGATTAATACAAGATATTCATGAGCAAAAAAATACAGAATACAATCTGATAAAAGAGCGGCAACGCTTGAAGTACGTCTTGCAGGGTGCTAACCTAGGTACTTGGGAGTGGAATGTTCAGACAGACGAGATTTTATTTAATGAGCAATGGGCGGCGTTTTTAGGGTATGAGCTGATGGAGGTGCAGCCAATAACAGGGAGTGCCTTTCAGCGTTTTATTTATCCCGAGGATTTTGATAAGGCGAAGAATGCTATGGAGTCGTATTTTTCGGGAGAAACGGACATCTATCAGTGCGAAATGCGTATGATACATAAAGCGGGACATACGGTTTGGATGCTCGTGCAGGGAAAGATCTTGTCGTGGGATGATAAGGGCGCTCCGTTATGGATGTATGGTACGCATTTGGAAAACACCAAAGAAAAGCAATTACAAGAAAATTTGCGACGGAGCGAAAGTTATGCGCATTCACTGATAACCAGCATTCCGGATTTATTGTTTGTCTTAAGTAGGGATGGTGAATTTTTGGATTATAAATCGCATGAAAAGGATTTATATACCAAACCAAATCTGTTTCTCGGTAAAAACTTTAAAGATATTTTTCCTGCAAAACTGGGGCTATTAATCGAAGAAAAGATTGAACAGTCTATTCGTACTGATTCATTGGTCGAATTTACTTATAGCTTAATCTTGCATGAGCAGGAAAAGTATTATCGTGCACGCGTGGTCCCCTTCGAAGGAGATAAGATCATCGTTTTATGTAGAGATGATACGGTAAATTTCATTGCAGAAAGGGAACTGCGGGCGTTAAATGCAAAATTTAAGAGCATTGTCGATAATAGTCCTATTGGAATTGCGCTTGTTGAATATCAGACTGGTATTTTTCAGGAAGTGAATCCGGCAATTCCGATGTTTACCGGATATACGAGAGACGAGTTACTTCGGTTATCTTTTTCGGATATCACACCTAGAGCCTATCACGAAGCAGATAAGCTACAACTTAAGCAACTCCACAAGAACGGACGCTTTGATAACTATGAAAAGGAGTATCTTCGAAAGGATGGAAAGCGGGTTTGGGTTTCTGTTACCGGTGTCGCATTTACAGACGTAAACGGAGAAAAGAAAATCCTTACGATCGTTCAGGATATTTCTCAACAAAAAGAGCAGCAAAGGGCATTGAAGGCGGCCAAAGAGCAGGCGGAGATCGCAAACAATGCTAAGTCTGAATTTTTGGCTAACATGAGCCATGAGATGCGAACACCATTGAATGCAATTATTGGCTTTACCGACTTGTTATTAAAGAGTCCTTTGGGTGAAGCACAAAAAGAATATATGCGAGCGGTGTTTCAGTCCGGACAATCTTTGCTCGATTTGATAAATGATCTCCTGGACCTTTCTAAAATTGAGTCGGGAAAGCTTGATTTAGTGCTCGAATCGGTCGATCTCATTAAGCTGGCAAAGCAGGTTGTTGAAATATTAAAATATCAAGCAAATAAAAAGGGACTCGACTTTAATCTGATATTATCTCCCGAGCTACCCCCGTTGGTTTTGTCCGATGGTCAACGGTTGCGTCAAGTGCTCTTTAATCTATTGAGCAATGCACTGAAATTTACGGAAAGAGGAAGTGTTGACTTGGATATTCAAGTAGAACAACATCTTTCAGCGAAAGAAGTGATTATCCGTTTTTCCGTTACCGATACGGGAATAGGAATAGCGGAAGAGAACCGTGAGAAAATATTTGAAGCCTTTGTGCAGGAAAATTCATCCATTATTAAACGATTTGGTGGAACTGGCCTAGGATTAACCATCTCCAACAGGATACTTTCCTTAATGGGAAGCCAACTGAAATTGAGAAGTGAAACCGGAACCGGTAGTACTTTCTATTTCGATTTGTTGTTGACCTTGGTAGACACTGACCAGCCTTCGGAAGCTGAAAGGTCTTCTTTTACCGCGTCGGACAGCCAGTTGTTATGCGATGTTACCATTTTATTGGTTGAAGACAATTCAACTAACATGCTTTTGCTAAAGTCTTATTTTAATAATATTATTCCGCACGCAAAACTTTTAGAGGCCGGTGATGGGCAGAAAGCTTTGGAGTTGTTTAAAAAGTTTAAACCGCATCTTGTCATCACCGATTTGCAAATGCCTAAGATGAATGGTTTTGATCTGACCACGGGCATACGATCATTAAATGATGGAAGGGAGGTGCCCATTATTGCCTTAACTGCCGGTATTTTAAACGGCGAAAAGGAAAAATGTTTAGCTATCGGAATGAATGACTATTTAAGTAAACCTGTTTTACAAGATACCCTCCGAAGCATTGTAGAAAGGTGGCTGACAGAGGAACAAAAACAACTGATAACGTGTGTTGAGCAGAAGCCGGAAAACCTGGCGAATCTTGGCGAGCGTTTGTCGAAAGTATTAAATGTAAAAATAGAAGACGCTGTTGAAATCATCGAAGTCGCGAAACAGGCGCTTCGAGAATCTATAGTGGAGGTAGACTCCTTTTATAATCAGGCCGATATTAATGCAATAAAGCATACTGCGCATAAAATTCGAGCTACAGCACTTATGTTGGGCTTTTCCGCAATGCATAAAATTGCGTATGAAATAGAAACGGGCGACTTAACATTGCAGCAAATTCAAACAATGATTAACAAGCTAAAGCAAGAAATTCACTATGTATTGAGCTACCTTTTATAAGAACTTTTATTTATGGTTTCGAGCAAAGCTTAGACTAGGAGTATGGACGATTAGGGGTTAGCTGTTAGGTACATTAAGCTTGAAGGGCTGGTAGCTGCGATTTTTCGTTTGAGCTTTAGCATATATTAACTAAATTGCACTCCTACAAACTGATCAATATTGCCATGAAGCTTTTAGCATTTACTTTTATGTTAATTTTCAGTATCGCCGGTGTGCTTGTCGAAGATAGATTGAATGCACAAGAGTTGCAAGTCAGCACTAGAGACGGTGTGTTGGAAGGCGTTAATGAGTCGGGAGTTTATGTTTTCAAAGGGATTCCTTTTGCAGCCCCTCCCATAGGTCCTTTACGTTGGCGTGAACCACAGCCCGTGAAAAAATGGCAAGGTGTAAGGAAAGCCGATAAATTCGGCCCACGTGCCATGCAACGCCCAATATTCGGTGACATGAATTTCCGATCAAATGGCATGAGTGAGGACTGTCTTTACTTAAATGTATGGACGCCTACGAAAACTTTTCAGGAGAAACTGCCGGTATTGGTATATTTCTATGGCGGCGGATTGATGGCAGGCGATGGTTCAGAACCGCGGTATGACGGGGAAAGCATGGCTCGGCAAGGTATTGTGGCAGTCACTGTTAATTATCGTTTAAATATATTCGGGTTCTTTTCCCATCCTGAGCTAAGTAAAGAGTCTCCTTTTAAGGCTTCAGGAAATTACGGTTTACTGGACCAATATGCGGCCTTAAAATGGGTACAAGCGAATATAGCTGCTTTTGGCGGCGATCCGAATAAGGTAACGATCGCGGGTGAGTCCGCAGGGTCTTTTTCAGTCAGTGCTCAAATGGCTTCACCTTTATCAAAAGGGCTCTTTCGAGCAGCAATCGGTGAAAGCGGTTCGCTGCTTGGCAACCGACCTTTACCTACTCTAGCTGAATCTGAAAAGAAAGGTATAGCCTTTGCATCAGCAATAGGCGCTCCGTCATTAGAGGCTTTACGAGCACTTTCGGTGGATAAGCTATTAGAAGCGACTGCTCGTCCGGATGCAAATTTTGGTGTGAACATCGATGGTTATTTATTCCAAAAAAATCCGGCGGATGTTTTCAAGGACGGAGAACAGGCTAAGGTGCCTCTATTAGTGGGATGGAATTCGGAAGAAATGAACTATCGGGCCTTGCTAGGGAGTTTGCAGCCAACTAGGGAGAACTTCACAAAAGTTGTTAGAGAGCGATTCGGAGAAGATGCCGAAGCCTTGCTTGCTGTTTATAAGATAGATACGGATGAGGATGTAGAGCGGGTAGCAACTGATTTTGCGGGCGATCAATTTATTGCCTACGGCACTTGGCGTTGGTCAGATTTACACAGCCAAACAGGAGAAAACCCGGTATATCGCTATCTTTATGCAAGACCCAGGCCGGCAATGCGCGCGGAAATGGGCGACGCGGTAGCTGGTTTGGCCGGCGGGGTGATAAAAGGGGGAGAGGCAAAAAAACAGCGGATACCACTGTCAAAAGGAGCGGTGCATTCTGCTGAAATAGAATACGCACTAGGCAATTTGCCAACCAATAGGGTTTACGACTGGCAAGCCGACGATTATAAAGTATCAGCGGTATTGCAGGCTTATTTTGCTAATTTTATTAAATCCGGCGATCCAAATGGTTTAGGGGTGCCTGCCTGGCCGGCTATCCAGCAGGGCAACGCTGCAACCATTATGCACGTCGATACGTTTTCCGAAGCGATAAAAGAAAAACACCGAGATCGTTACTTACTGTTGGAAAAATTGGCTACTATGAAATAGTATTTTAACGAGTTTATGCGAGATCCACTAACGTATTTGCATGTCGTGATCTCCCGCCACTTACGGGCGGGCAGAAATACTATGTGACGATTCCAATAATAAGCGGCTCATCAGATTAAATTTTTCTTTATATAGCGGGTGTAAGTTTCCATCAGTATGGAAAAGATCGTTTCGTACAACGGGGATCGTATAGGGCAGTGTCCAAGCGCGAAGCGACTTGGCAACTGCATCCATCGCATTAATACCCTGCATGGCGTGGCCACCGCTAGCCCAGCATACCAGTCCGACTGTTTTGTTGGTGAGATATGGTGGATTTGCTTTACTGCTTATTTCCAGCCAATCCAAGCAATTTTTCATAATACCGGTCATACCGCCATGATATAAAGGAGTCAGCCAGATATGGGCATCGGCCTCCGTGAAAATACCTGTCATGATTTTCACCGATTGTGGTATGTTGACAAGACTGAGATCAAAAAAAGGAATGCCGGCATCAGCAAGATTAAATTCCGTGACCACAGCTCCTGCATCCGTTAGCCGGTTGTGAAAGTAATTACTGATGGTTTTGGAAGTACCCGTGTTCCGTTTTTCCAGGGCTCCGTTAAATATTAACACATTCATGTTTAATCAATTTGTTTGAATACAACTTTGGGCATGCCGATTTCACCATACATTAAAGCTTTAACACGGTAAGTAAGCAAAATGTTGGTGGCACCAATATAAATAGCTTCCGGAATTTGGGGATTGGCTTTTAAAACTACTTTTTGACCCCTGAGATATTCAAAATCATTCTTCTTTATTTCTTCTATCCATAAATCCATCAGGTACTCACGTTGATGTTTGCAGGAAATGAGATCGGTGAAACTGCTCAGCTTAGCGGCTATATACATGTAAACCCATTGTGGGATAATTGCGTCAATAGCACAGAACAGAGATACCGCTGTACCCTTATAAACCGACCAGTCAACACGTTCCATGTTTTCCTTAAACTCTTTTTCTTTAAGAATTAAGCCTTTATAAAGGTAAGGAGCTAGATCAAAATCTTTGAATTTGACGGTCGGTTTATAGTCCATTAAATTCATTGATTTAATATCCAATGTTTGTATTTTATTGGCTACATTCTCTATGCTGTTCATAAATCTTACAATTATTTCATATTGGCATACATGATTTGCAACGTAACCCAATAAAAGTAAAAAGCATTATTTTCTATCGTCTTCATGGCGTACCAGTTTATTTGAGAACACCCTCTTTAATAAGGGTATTTACCGCAAAGTTAAGTTCTCAAAGCAATAAACAAAGTGATTTCTTTGTTTATTGCTTTGGGATGACGTAGCTATCACTGCTCTATTAACCGTTACAAGAAAGATCAAATAACTTTAGATTACGCCTAAGTGGTTCGTTACGGTTTTAAAAAATCAGCGCATCCGATGGGCAGATACGCTGAGCTAACCAATTATAAAACCTAATATATATGAGAAGAGAAGACAAATTGAATACGGAACAAATATATAAAAAGTCTACTAAAATAGTATACTTTTTTTTAAAAAAAATTATCCCTCCTGTGAATGCTGAATTCCAGCTACAAAAACAACTTGGAAGAAGTTCGGATTTCCAAGATAGAAGGTAGCACTATTTTGGACTCGTCCTGATCGATAGGCTTTCCTTTTAATGCCTTCAATAGCAATTCCGCAGCTACTTTTCCCATTTCAAAAGCGGGTTGAGTAATGGTCGTGATGGCCGGATTAAGGATGCTTGCATGCATCAAATTAGAAAAGGCGGCTACTTTTATATCGTTGGGAATAACTAGGTTGCGTTCAGCGCAGGCCAAATAAGTAGGGAGAATGAGTTTTTCAACAGAGGCAATAATAGCGTCAGGACGACTCTCTGCCTGTAGCAGTTGATGGATGGCTTTTCGGTTTTCCTCATCTTGATTTGTACATATTAAGAGATTTTTGTCTTGTAGACTAAGGGCGTATTGATGAAGCGCGCTTTTATAGCCATTCATGCGTTGCGTGCTAATATTCAGTGACTCAGAGAAAAGAAGAAAGGCGATGTTTTTACAATCCTGTTCTATTAAATGTGCTGTTAATTTATAACTTGCTTCAAAATCATTCGTGATAATTTGTCCATCACCAACGCCCTCTAAAACACGGTCAAAAAATACTACGGGAATGCCCGCTTGTTTGAGTTTGTTTACAGCGGTCACATCCTGACTTTGACTCGTTACTGAAATAAGAATACCATCGACACGCCCGTTTAAAAGCTCTTTTAAAATGAGATTTTCTTTTTCAACTTGTTCGTGGGTTAAATAAACCAGTACATGAAAGCCTTCCTTTTGGGCTACTGTCTCTACACCATTAATAGCTTGTGCGAAATAACTATCGGCCACTTCGGGGATAACAACAGCAATAGTTTTACTTTTTTTGCCCCGTAAGCTACTGGCGTGGGCATTCGGAATATAATTCCACTCGCGAGCTAGTTTTAAAACCCGTTGTTTTGTTTCCTCACTGATGTCATAGCTATCGCGAAGTGCTTTAGAAACCGTTGCAGTTGATAATTTCAGTTCCCTTGCCAGTTCCTTCATCCCGATGGTTGCCATATCTATGCTTTATATAATTGGTTTTACGTAAACGATTAAGTAAATATATCTAATCAAAAGCGATTTATCCTAAAGGAAATATTGCAAATTTGGGTAAACGATGCGTCGTTGAGTAGTTTAATAGCAAAATAGTTGAGATATAAAGTTGCTCTTTGGTAAGGACTTTGCTTAATATCAACGACAATGGCTAATAGTCAATAACCAACAACGAATAACCAATAACAAGCAACTAACGAACAACTAATAACTAATAACGAATAACCAATAACCAATAACCAATAACAAGCAACTAATAACGAGTAACCAATAACAAACAGCTAACAACTAATATTATGAACAATCAAACGAATTCAATGGTTAATCATAACCCACTTACAGATTTAGAACATTGGGAGGATGATCTGCTGCGTCGTTACCCCGATCCCGACACGATCGCTACAGCAAAGACAAAAGAGGAATATCGAAATTACGAAGAACCGGCTCGCGATAGTGTGAAAGAATTTTATCGGTTAAATCATACGTATCAAACTTTTGAGTTTGTTGAAAACAAAAAGAAGGAATTCTTGCAATTCAACAAAAAGGAGATGCCGATATGGGAAGCCTTTGATTTCTTAAATCAATTGGTAGACGATTCAGATCCCGATACCGATTTGGATCAGTTTCAACATCTGTTGCAGACTTCGGAAGCGATTCGAGCAGATGGCCATCCCGATTGGATGGTGCTAACGGGGCTCTTTCACGATTTGGGAAAAGTACTCTGTCTATTCGGCGAGCCACAATGGGCTGTTGTCGGTGATACATTTCCGGTAGGTTGCGCTTTTTCGGATAAAATTGTCTATTCGGAGTTTTTTAAATATAACCCCGATTCTCAAAACGAGACGTTTAATACCAAATATGGTATTTACGAACCCAATTGTGGGTTAGATCAGGTGCAACTCTCCTGGGGACATGACGAATACATCTATCAGATGATGAAAGACTATTTGCCCGAAAGCGCTTTGTACATGTTACGTTATCATTCATTCTATGCACAGCATCGAGAGCATGCCTATGATCACTTGCTGAATAAACATGATCAGGAGATGTTCTATTGGGTTAACTTATTTAATCCGTACGATTTATATTCCAAAAGTCCGGTACCCCCTAATTGGAAGGAACTAAAACCCTATTATGAAGACCTGGTAGCCAAGTATTTGCCTCCAAAGCTGAAGTTATAAATTAGCTGTTGTGCGATAATTATGGCAGCGCCATCATTGTAATATCAATCCAATTTCTATATGTTTGTCTTTGACAATAGTGAAGAGACAAAAATGACCGTCCCTCATCCTATCCAATGCCCTCCTAAACAACGGGCATTGGATAGGATGAGGGAAAGAAATTGAACCTCTTAGAACTTATTCATCCAAATTATTTAACGCTATCCATGCCAAATCAACTCATTTTTTGGGATTATCTCGTATTTGCTTTCTACTTGGTAATAATTGTTTCATACGGATATTGGATTTATAAGAAAAAGAAGAAAAACGAAGCAAATAGTACCAAAAATTTCTTTTTGGCAGAAGGATCACTTACATGGTGGGCCATTGGCGCATCGATCATTGCTTCCAATATTTCAGCCGAACAGTTTATAGGAATGAGTGGTGACGGTTTCTTTGCCGGTATTGCCGTAGCTATCTATGAATGGTTGGGGGCGGCCGTATTAATATTGGTAGCGATCTTTTTAATGCCTGTTTATATCAAGAACAGGATTTATACCATGCCCCAGTTTTTAACGATGCGCTACAATGAGCAAGTAGCGCTTATTATGTCGATTTTCTGGCTATTTCTTTATGTGTTTGTTAATCTAACTTCCATCCTGTACTTAGGTGCGCTAGCGATCAATGGACTGTTAGGCGGTGCTTATTTTCACGAAATTATGATGGTGTTAGCTTTGTTTGCCATTTTCATCACCTTAGGGGGCATGAAGGTGATCGGCTATACCGACGCGATACAGGTTGCCGTGCTAATAATAGGAGGCTTAGCAACCACCTATATGGCTTTAACCATTGTAAGCCAGAATTTCGGATTGGGAAAAAACGCCTTCGCTGGATTTAATGTCTTGCTGCAGCAGGCTCCGGATCATTTCCATTTAATGTTTAAAAAACCTACCGCCGGGGCCCCACAGGAGTATGTTGACAAATATTTAATCCTACCGGCATTTGGTATGTATGCAGCGGGTCAGTGGATCAGTAACTTAAACTATTGGGGTTGCAATCAGTATATTACGCAACGAGCCTTAGGGGCCGATCTAAAAACCGCGCGAACGGGGATCTTATTTGCCAGTTTGCTTAAAATTTTAATGCCGGTTATTGTTATGTTGCCTGGAATCATCGCTTATGTATTATACAAAAATGGCATGCTGCCTGCTATGGAAGGACAGAATAAAGATGCTGCCTATGCGTCTATATTGACATTTCTGCCTGCCGGGCTAAAGGGGCTGGCGGTGGCGGCCTTAACCGCTGCTATTGTAGCTTCATTGGCGGGAAAGGCTAATAGCATATCCACCATATTTACCATGGACGTATATAAGAAGTATTTGAATAAACGTGCTGACGAAGAGCGTATGGTGAGAACGGGTCGTATTGCTGTCGTTGTTGCGATGCTTTTAAGTATTGCGTTTACTTGGAATGATCTGTTAGGTATAAGTGGAGAGGGTGGCTATACTTTTGTGCAAAAATATTCAAGCTTTATCAGTCCCGGTGTGCTGGCCACCTTTTTGTTGGGTATGTTTTGGAAGCGTACCAGTGGCGCGGCCGCTGTAGTCGGTATATTAACCGGCTTTGCTGCTTCTATTTTCTTTAACCAATTGGCGGTACCCCTGCTAGGACCTGAAACATGGTTATATTCAGCTTTTAAAAACTCCGAAGGCGTGTATGAGATACCCTTTTTTATATGTTTAGGTTGGTCTTTCTTTACGACGGTACTTGTCATGATAGGTGTAAGTTTAGCCGGCCCGAAAATCAGTCCAAAAGCCTTTTCTCTTGACAAAGCGATGTTTAAGCTGGAGCCGTCTACTATTATTTTAAGTATTACTACTATTTTATTACTATCCGTCATTTACGCTAGATTTTGGTAAATATATACAGAGCTCGCTAAGCCGTTTTTATCATATACAATTTTTAAGAAGCACCACCAATTATAAACCGAACGATGCCTTTAATGAAAGCTTAACATATAATAAGGGTTGAGCTAAAAGTGGCATTTTAATTTTGAGGCCATGCAGTTAACGGAAGAGCTAAAGCAAGGCGACTGGACCGCCTTTAATGCTGTTTATAAGCAATACCATCAACAGCTTTATTTCTTCATTAAAAAAAAGACGAATTCGGACTTTCTGGCGGAGGAAGTCGTGCAGCTTACTTTTATTAAGCTCTGGCAATGCCGTACAGCTGTTAATGGTCATATAGATCTTTCGTTGCAGTTGTTTCATATGGCCCGTCAAGTTATGATCGATGAGCTACGCAAGGAAGCAACGCGCACTAAGCACGAAGGAGTTTGCGCCGCTACACCCTTTACCGATAACCTCGTCCAAGCAATAGAAGCTAAAGATTTAATCCGGCTTTTTGATAACCAGCTGTCCGATATGCCACAGATTCGTCGACTTATATTTAACCTAAGCCGAGAGAAAGGGTTGAGTCATAAAGAAATCGCCGAAATGATGGGCATTTCTATGAAAACCGTAGAAGGACATATTACAAAAGTATTGAACCGGTTAAAGCAATATATGTATACCCTGTTCCTTTGATTTACCTGAATTGAAATAGCTGTTCATACTAATGTTAAATAATTGTTAAGTATCAAGGGACTCCCTTCCGGCAAACGTATTGTTTGTATATGAAGGGAAAACAAGATATCAGACGATCTATATGGCGTTGGCCAACACGTTCGATAAAAAGATACTTTACCGAACGAGAATGGGAGACCTTCCGGTCACCGGAGGAACTTGGACAAGAGAAGTCAGATCAGCTATTTGCTTCTATATCCAACAGATTGCAAAAACATGATTCGTCTCGTGTCAATAAGCGCCTACAGGTGTATTGGCCGGGTATATATGCGGCCGCAGCTACTTTCTTGCTTTTGCTAACGGTGATTGTTCTTTGGCGATCCTATATATCGTCGACTACCGAAAAAAAACAGAAACCGCAGGTAGCATCGCTCAACACTGTACCGCAATGGAAAGTTTATAACAACACAACAGAAAAGGCGGTCCGTGTGCGCTTACCGGATTCTTCATGGATGGTATTATATGCACATAGTTCCGCAAAGCATTTAGAGAAATTTAATGACGGAGAAAGAGCGTTATTTCTAAGTGGTAAGGCCTTTTTTGAAGTCGCGAAAGATGAACAGAAACCTTTCCGTGTTTACGCAGGAGGATTGAAAACAACCGTACTGGGTACTTCATTTACCATTAACACGTTGGGCAAAGGAGAAAACACCTATGTGAAACTGCATACGGGCAAAATTCAAATAGAGCCTTTGCAATTATCAAAAAACTTTCGGAAGAAAATTTTATTACCCGGTCAACATTTCACCTTTAACCGCCTAAGACAACGAGAAATTCCGGTTACGCTTGTTTCTAAGCGGAATAAGGACAATGAAATGCGTTCTTTCGAGAAAAGCGGCTTTACGCTCCATTTCAATAAGATGCAATTGAATGAAGTGCTGCAAGTGTTGGCTGAAAATTATCAAGTGGAGATCGTACTTGAGCCGAAGCTTAAAATTGAACATATAAGCTATACCGGCGAAATTAATATGCAGCTCGAACCGATTGATAATGTGTTGGCAAATATTTGTTTGTTAAACGGACTAACACTAGAACCAAATCAGGGCAACAGATTTACTATCCATAAAGGGAAAACACAAATACCATAACCATATCAAACACTTAATTAAATTAATTTCAAAATGAATGTATTAAAGCAACTAAAAACAAGCATTTTGCTGATTACCTGTGTGCTTTGTCAGCATGTTTATGCGCGGCAGGGGCAACCCATGGTATCAGGTATCGTGCAGGACGTGCTGGGCCAACCGCTTATTGGGGTAAGCGTGAAGGCCATTAATCAAAGTAGTGGAAAGAGTTTTCAAGCGAGCACATCTGAGAAAGGACTATTTCAATTCATGCAGATGCCGCTTGGAGGTCCTTATGACTTTGTCTTTAGCTATATAGGCTATCAATCGGACACACTGCGGAATTATCAGCTGAGTGCAGGAAAACAGGTAACATTAAGTGTTAAACTGCAAGAAGAAGCAACAGGTTTAGGTGAGGTCGTTATTGTTGGGTATGGTACAAGTAGCAAGCGCGAAATTACCGGGTCAATTACCTCGGTAAGTAGCGAAGAGTTCAACGCCGGGGTTTTTAGTACGCCCGGGCAGTTATTACAAGGTAAAGTTGCGGGCTTAAACATAACCCGAAGCGGTAATCCAAATGAAAAACCCACGGTAATTCTTCGAGGCCCAACTACTTTGCGCGCAGGGTCGCAAGAGCCTTTTTATGTAATTGATGGGGTGCCGGGTGCTTCCATCGATTTGGTAGCGCCGGATGATATCGAAAGCATTGACGTATTGAAGGATGCGGCTTCCACAGCCATTTACGGCTCTCGGGCAGCTAATGGTGTAATTATGGTTACCACTAAGAAAGCTAAGGCGGGTGCTACCCGGCTTTCTTATAGTACCTATGTGGCAGCCGAGCAGATTTCCAACACCATTGACATGTTAAGTGGTGAAGATTTGCGTGCCTACCTTGGTGAAAATGGTAAAACGGCTGCCCAAGATGATGGGAGCAATACGGATTGGCAAGAAGAGGTAAGCCGCACAGGTATTTCCCATAATCACAATCTGTCGTTTAGTGGAAGTGGTCAAAACTCTTCTTATGGTGCCAGCGTAAATTACTTAAATAATCAAGGGGTTATTAAAGGCACTTCCATGGAACGATTTATTGTGCGAGGTTATATGGAACAACACGCTTTTAACGATCGCTTAAAGCTCAACTTAAATATTACCAATAGTAACACAGATAGTAAGTTGGTGCCCAATGAGGTATACAGCAATATGCTGACCTATTTGCCAACAGTTGCTGTAAAACAACCGGATGGCTCTTATACCGAAGACTTTTCAGTAACTCGCGGCTATCTGAATCCTGTTTCACTTATTGATAACAATGATATCCGTCAAAAAACAAAAGTGTTTTTGGCAAGCGGTGGTGCGAGAGTAACTATTCTCGAAGGATTCGATTTTACCACCAATGTGTCTTATCAAGATGAACGGATTGACAGTAATGTCTATTATAACCGATTTTCAGGATTAGCGCAGAATCTAAACGGACGCGTTATCCGAAATACCGTTAGTAATACAAAAAAAATCCTGGAGTCGTTCTTTAATTACAATCGTAGCTTCGGTGAGCATGGCGTAAAACTGTTAGCTGGTTATTCTTGGCAAGAGGATCGTTTAGGAGATGGTTTTCAAACTACTAACCAGGGATTTGTGACGGATGGTTTGTCTTATAACAACCCGGGTTTGGGCGATTCAAACGAAATACCGGTCGATTATGGTACCAAGCGAATTCAGACATTAAGACTCATTTCTTTTTACGGTAGGGCAAACTACCAATATAAAGGCCGGTATCTATTACAGGCCAGCTTAAGAAGAGATGGATCATCGGCCTTTGGCGAAAACAATAAATGGGGTTTGTTCCCAGCGGTATCCTTAGGGTGGTTAATTGATCAGGAGGCGTTTATGCAAGCATTACCGGTTATCAGTAGCCTGAAATTACGTGCCGGTTACGGCGTTTCCGGCAATTCACAAGGATTCAACGTGTTTACATCCAGATTCCTTTATGCAGGTACAGGGCGTTTTTATTATAACGGTCGCTTCGTTAATGCGATTGGACCTTTCCAAAATGAAAACCCCGATTTAAAGTGGGAACGAACAGCTACACTTAATATCGGGTTGGATTTTGGTTTGTTTAACAATAAACTTTCCGGTTCGGTGGATGTTTATGACAAGCGTACCTCCGATTTGCTATGGACTTATCCCGTATCAGCTACGCAATATTTTGTACCTGAATTGACAGCTAATGCCGGTGAAATGTCCAATAAAGGAATCGAGCTCGCTTTGCAGGCTACTCCGGTTAACCGAAATGGTTTTAGCTGGACAACAGCTATTAACCTGGCGCATAACCGCAATAAAATGACATCACTGAGCAATGATAATTTTGAATTGCCGCTGATACAAACCGCTTACTTAGGAGGTAGAGGACAATCGGGGAATGCTTCGCAGCGTGTACAAGAAGGTTATGCATTGGGTTCCATCTATACATGGCGTTATGCCGGAAAGAACGCCGAGGGTGTATCGCAGTTCTATGATAAAGATGGGAACTTAACAACTGCACCAACGTCAAACGACTTTTATTATATCGGTAAAGCGCAACCTAAACTGATTTATGGTTGGAACAATACCTTTAAGTATAAGAGTTTTGACTTAAATTTCTTTCTCCGCGGAGTTACCGGTAATAAAATTATCAATGCAACCCTAGCCGATATGAATGCGCCTAATAATGCTACGCAAACGAATATACCACAGTTTACCTTAGATGAGCAGGAGCCTATTAATGATAACAATGCCTATTTGCTGTCGGATCGTTTTGTTGAGAGCGGGAGTTATCTGCGTTTAGATAACGCGACCTTAGGTTATAACTTTAAGAAGGACAAAAGTATGATTCGAATATATGTGGGTGCTAATAACTTGTTTGTTATTACAAATTATCGAGGAATTGACCCTGAGATTAGCATGGGTGGGATAGAGCCGGGAATTGATAATCGCAATTATTACCCCAAAACTCGCTCCTTCATGTTGGGTTTAAACGTGAATTTTTAATGGAATTTAATGTTCAATAAAGTAGACAGCAATATGATAAATAATGATGGTTGTATTGCACTAAAGATATACAAGATGAAAAAAAGAATATTTTTAATCGCCATGTTTATTGGGATGATAGCTGCAAGCTGTACGAAGCTGGACGTACCTGTTGAGTCGGAGCTGACTCCTGATAATTTTCCAAATACACCGGAAGCTTTTGTGGCTGCAACAGGACCCATTTATACACAGCTGAGGTCTGGTTATGCTGTTAACTATTGGCGTATGCAGGAACTTTCTACCGATGAAGCTATTATCCCTGCAAGAGATGGGAATTATGATGATGGTGGGCAATATAGGATGCTGCATAAACATAATTGGAATCCGGACCATCCAACGATTAAAGCGGTTTGGGAATGGGGCTTTGGTGGTATCCAAACGTGTAATCGGCTGTTGGCACTGTTCGAAGATGCAGTAGAGAGTGATTCGAAGAGACAAACCCTAGCGGAGATTCGGACTATGCGAGCGCTTTTCTATTTTTTTATGATGGATTTATATGGAAATGTACCCATTTCGATTGCTTTCGGTTCATCCGAACAACCAGCTACTTCAAGTCGTTCAGAGGTCTTTAATTTTATCGAAACGGAGTTGTTGGCTGCGGTTCCTGATTTATCGGTCGAGACAGGTATGTTGACTTATGGTCGTCCAACTCGTTGGCTAGCCTATGTAATGCTGCAGAAACTTTACTTAAACGCCGAATATTATACGGGTACGCCGAAATATACAGAATCGGTGGCGTACGCTGATAAGCTCCTGACTGAATCAAATTTTTCACTTATGAGCGATTTTACAAGCTTGTTCATGCCGGATAATGGTCCAAACAGCGAGACCATCTTTGCAGTGCCTTATGATGCCAATGTGGCTCCGGGAAATCAATTCTCACGATTCGGATTGCATACAGCTCTACAAGACAAATACGATTTGCCCTTTAGACCGAGTATTGCCTTAAGCACTATCGCCGATTTCTATCGTTTGTTTAATCTAGCGGGCGACAAACGCAATGAGACTTGGCTGGCTGGAAAACAAGTAGATTTTGATGGTAATCCGATTTTGGTCAAAACAACCAATAAAGGCTTAGATGCAAGCTATAGCGGGCCGGACCCAGGGAAAGAAATTCAATGGCAATTGGAATTTACGCCCGAAATGCCTTTACGTTTGGAAGCTACGATGGACGTCGGCAATGATGAACTTGGCAAAGCCCGCGGTGTACGTTCAATAAAGTACTACCCCGATAAGAATACGCATCCCAGCAATCGTGATTCTAACAATGATGTGCCGGTATTTCGTTTGGCGGATGTTTATCTAATGAAAGCCGAGGCGATTCTCCGAGGTGCCGCGGCAACCACCGTGAAAGGTGAATCACAAACGGCAGATGTACTTGTAAATAAGATCCGTAGGCGTGTGGGCGCGGATGAAGTAATGGGTATTACTTTAGAAACTCTTCTAGACGAACGAGCAAGGGAGTTTGCTTGGGAAGCTTGGAGAAGGAATGATTTGATACGCTTTGGTAAATTTGAAGATGCTTGGGGATTTAATCCCGGAGGGCAAGCACCAACCTATCGCATTTATCCGGTGCCTACCAGCGAAATGAGATTGAATACGAAATTAATACAGAATCCTGGCTACTAGCCCGCTAAATCTGTCTTAAAACCGAGCCGTTCTGCAAAGAACGGCTTTTTTTATAAACAATTGTTAAGTAACGGCAAGTGCCGGTTTTTACTCTTTGTTTTTCGGTTTAATAACTTTAAATGGTTGTTTTTTAGTAGTTTGATTTGTTTTTAGCTGGTCTATGTTTGGAGTTAACCAAAATTTAATATTTAAATAGTTTACTAATAATATACAAAGTTTAATATTGTTGTGTTTAAAAACACCTAATGTTAAAAGTTTGTTTATGTTAGTTCAACCTTCATCTCATTTACGGCAGAAATCAATACTATTACTCCTGTTGACGGTTCTTTATGGCTATTCCTTCGGGCAATCTCCCGTAGTCAGCGGAAAAGTAACCGATTCGCTGACCGGCGAAACCATTCCCGGCGCGACCGTTCGTAACATGAGCACCGGAAAAATGGTGTCAACCGATCAAAATGGAAATTTTAATGTTTCGGCAAATTCAGCTGACTCGCTACAGATTGCCTTTATTGGCTATTTGACCAAGCGTATGATTGTCGATACAAAAAAAGAACTTATTATTGCCCTCGCACCTAATCAACAGGGTCTAAATGAAGTAGTCGTTACCGCACTAGGTATTAAAAAGGAAAAGCAGGCGGTTGGTTATTCTATTCAGGAAGTAAAAGGGCAGGATTTAGTAAAAGCGCGTGAGCCGAGTGCTATTTCCAATTTGGCAGGTCGGGTTGCCAGTCTCACGATCACACCAAGCACCAATCTCTTCGGTGACCCCGGTATTACTTTACGAGGGCGTAATAATGTGTTAATTGTAGTTGATGGTATGCCCATTAATACAGATTCCTGGAATTTAAGTCCTGATGATATTGAGTCGTATTCTGTATTGAAAGGCGCTAATGCTGCCGCTCTATATGGTAACAGAGGGCAAAATGGTGCGATTGTCATTACTACAAAACGTGCCAAGGCTCGAGACAAAGGCTTTCAAGTCGAATTTAATTCGAGTACCCAATTACAGACCGGTTATAATGCGATACCAAAAATTCAAACAGCGTACGGTCCCGGTTCCAATTATGAATATGCTTTTAAAGACGGTAGAGGGGGCGGGATTAATGATAATGATTACAATATTTGGGGGCCGCGTTTCGAGGGGCAACTGATTACACAGTATAACAGTCCGCTTGACCCGCAAACCGGCGAACTGGTGCCATTGCCTTGGACGGCAAAAGGAAAAGACAATTTAAAGGAGTTTCTGGAAAATGGTTTATTAAGTACAAATAACCTGGCTATTTCCACTAAAGGAGATCGGGGAGATTTCCGATTGTCGGCATCCCAGATGTTTCAGAAAGGCACGACACCTAACACAAAATTAGGAGGAACCAACGTAAATCTCTCTGGCGGTATTAATGCCGGCAGTAAGCTTCGCTTTGATGCGAGTATCAATTATAATAAACAATATTCACCCAACTATCCGAATTTAGCTTATGGTCCGCAAAGTCCCATTTATATATTAACGCTTTGGGGAGGCGCGGATTACGATATTAATGATCTCCGAAATTATTGGCAACCGGGCAAAGAGAATGTACAACAATATAATCGAGAGTATACGATTTACGATAACCCTTGGATGACAGCTTATGAAAACCTGCGAACTTATGATAAAGATGATATTTATGGACATATCATGATGAACTATAAGTTAACGGAGAAGCTGTCTTTCAATGCTCGTACGAGTGTTAGTACTTGGAACCGGAATCGCACAATTAAAATCCCGATATCAGCCAACTTATATGGCTACACTATTGGTGGAAGTAGAGTGGGGGGCTATCAGGAAACGTATGATACCTTTTGGGAAAACAATACGGAAGCGTCCTTAAAGTATCAAGACCGGTTTTTTGAAGATGTTGGTTTCACGGGATCCATTTTCGGGAACTTGCGAACCGTGAGCGCTAAATCGCTGTTTGCACGGACTGACCGTGGGTTAACAGTACCGGGAGTGTACGACTTGAGTAATTCGGTTATGCCTACCATTGCCACTAACGATAGGGCTTCCAGACAGGTTGGAAGTGTATATGGTTTTATTGATCTCGACTACAAGAGTTTATTGTATTTAAGTTTGACCGGGCGTGTTGACAAATCATCCACTATGCCCCTAAAAAACAACACCTACTTTTATCCATCGGCGTCTCTTAGTGCTATTATCTCCGAAATGATTAGCATGCCCAAAGCGATAACATCCTTGAAAGTGCGCGGTGCTTACGCAGACGTTGCCAGTGATTTTGTAGACGAAGATGCCCAGTACGATATCTACAAGTTGTTACCCTTTTATAGTAATTATGGGAGATGGGAAAATACCTATACCGGCGTTAATTATACCGGTGTATTGCCTAATCCTGATTTGTTGGCGGAACGTGTGAAGACATTTGAGCTAGGGCTTGAGGCTAGATTTTTTAATGGACGACTAGGCGTAGATGCAGCTGTTTTTAGAAATTTAGAAGGGCCGCGGATTACTGAGCTTGCTACATCCCTAACATCGGGTGTCAGTGCTCGACAGACAAATGGTTTAACGCTCTTACGCAAGGGGCTGGAGTTAAGTGTAGATGGTACGCCCATTGCCCGTGATAATTTCTCGTGGAATGTGCTTGTCAATGCCTCGACGAATCATGCCTGGTTACATGAAATTGACGGCGTGCAAAATCGTTATGGAAATATCCATGTCGGCGAACGATGGGACAGTTATTATATAAAAGATTTCCAACGGGATGATGAAGGGAAGCTTATTGTAGGGACAAACGGTCTACCTGCCTATAATCCTTATATGACGAAAATAGGACACAGCGATAATAACTGGGCTGTCAGTGTTAACAACACCTTCAAGTATAAGGCCTTTAGCTTAAGTTTTATGTTCGATGGCCGATTTGGTGGTTTGATAAAGAATGTACAAGACGCCAAACAGTGGGGATCGGGCACTCATCCGGAATCTGCCAATGAGTACCGTTTAAAGGACTGGCAAAATCGAGATGTGGACGGGTATAAAGGTAGTGTTATGACGGACGGCGTAAAAATCGTCAGCGGTCAATTGAATGCCGATCAAGATGGGAATGTAATTTCTGACACACGTGTTTTCGCTCCAAATGATATTCCGGTATTATGGCAAGCGTGGGCGACCAATTATTATCAATCCGATCCCATTGCAACGAAGAAAAGAACCTTTGTAAAGTTGCGAGAGATTGTGTTGAGCTATGACTTCCCGTCATCCTTTCTCAAACGGACCAAGTTCTTTGATACGGCAAGTGTCTCTTTAGTCGGGCGCAATCTGTTCTATTTTACAGGCAAAGGGACGCAAAATATGGATCTGGATCAGTTTACAGGTTCTAGTTCTGATTACCAGACGCCATCTGTCAAGAGTTTTGGCATCAACCTCAATGCAACTTTCTAATACTTCCATGGACCCGAAAAATATACTAATGAAAACCTTCCAATCAATAACGCTCATTTTGCTGCTAGCTTGCATGGTGAGTGCCTGTAAAAAAATTGAAGATCTACAAAAAGATCCGGCCGCCGTTTATGACCCCGCGCCTAAACTTATTTTCACCGGATTATTGATGCGTGCTTCCGATGCGCCTTGGAGCCAAGATCAGCGTCACAATCAATACATGACGCAGAATGAGGCCTATTATGCCGGACAGCCTTATAATTGGACTACCGGATCCTATGAGGAGGCATATGGCGCACTCCGCGACGTAAATCGCATGGAAGTGGAGGCGCAAAAGGCCGGTGAACTCGGTGCTGTTTATCTCAGTATGGCTAAATTTTTCAAAGCCTATTTTTTTTGCCGGGCAACGGCCATGTTTGGTGATATACCGATGTCAGAAGCTATTAAAGGAGAGGCTGACAACAACTTTCAGCCCAAATATGATACACAGCAAGCGGTATATGCACAAGTGTTGAACTGGCTAGAGGAGGCTAATACCGAGCTTGAGGCGCACGCGGCGCAGGGCGCTTCGTTAGAAGGCGACTTTTTTTATGACGGGCAAATTGATAAGTGGCGCAAGTTGGTGAATTCGTTTAAATTGAGGGTATTGATGGATTTGAGTAAGCGTGCGGATGATACGCCTGACTTACGTGTAAAAGAACGTTTTGCCGAGCTATTGGCCAATCCATCACAATTTCCGCTTATATTATCCAATCAGGATAATTTTCAGTTACTATACAACACCATCAACATGTATCCTTTATGGCCTTCAGATGGTATCGTCATTAAGCGAGATGCACGTAATACGTTAGGCGCTACATATGTAGATATTCTAAAGGAAAGCAGAGATCCGCGCTTACTAATTCAGGCGCTTCCGGCAGAAGGGCTCCGTGCTGATCCCGATAATCCTTTTACCGCTTTTCAGGGAGGAAAAACCGGTGATCTACAAAGCACACTCTTGAAGCAGGCTACCGAGGGCCAACTTTCGATGATCAATTTTGATTATTGGATAGCTTCCCCTTCCGGTATTCCGGCCATACAGCTCGGAGCCTCAGAAGTTCAATTTGCTTTGGCCGAAGGTGTTAATCGTGGATGGGCGGCAGGCAACGCTGCGGAACATTTTGAATTAGGTATCGAAGAGTCCATGAAATTCTATGGTGTGCCTGCTGATCAAATCAGTACATTCTTAGCGGGCAATCCCTATAAGGGAAATAATGAAGATGGTCTTCGGCAAATTTTAACACAAAAATATGTAGCCTTCTTCGAAAACTCCGGAAAACAGGCCTTCTTTGAACAGAGACGCACAGGAGTTCCAACATTCAGTGTTGGGCCTGCAAACGCAAATAACAATGAAATACCAAAAAGATGGGCTTATCCCACTGCGGAATATAGTACTAACGAAGCGAATTTAAAAGAAGCGCTTCAACGACAATTCAAGGGTTCTGATACCCAGAATGATATCATGTGGTTGATTAAATAGTAAGCAAATTCATTATCTCTTATGAATTATCAAAGAAGAAATTTTTTAAAAGGAGCAGGCTTGTTGTCGGCTTCTTCTTTACTTGCTTTTGCCAATCTAAGCGCTTTTGCCGCTGAGAAAAATAAGAAAAACATAAAACGGGCACTGCGGATTGCGCATCTTACAGATATCCATTTGCTTAACGAAGCTAATCCAAAAGCTGCCTTTGCCAAAGTGTTAAAGGATGTAAATACATTAAGTGATAAGCCGGACTTGATTATTAACACAGGTGATTCACTTATGGACATGAATAATAAAACAAAGGAAGAGGTAACCAACCTTTGGACAGCCTGGGATGAAGTTATTCAATACAATCATCTGCCGGTCAAAAGTTGTATCGGTAATCACGATGTCTGGTACCTTTCTTCGGAGCATGCAGCATACGGGACGTCAAAGGACGATGCGTATTATGGAAAACAATGGGTTAAGCAGAAGTTGGGATTACCTGGTGAATATTATACTTTTGATAAGGGGGGATGGCGATTTATTGCCTTGGATAGTATTCATTATGTAACTGATAAGGGTGGCTATACTTTTGGAGAAGAGCAACTCGAATGGTTAAAAGATCAGTTGTCAAATACACCGAAAGATATGCACGTACTGATTTTTTCGCACGTACCTATTATATCCGTTACTCCCCTACTTTATGCCGCACAACGTAAACCTGCCAAAGAACTCGGCTTCCCAGGGGGGGATCAACACGTGGACGTAATGGACGTAAAAAAAATATTCAAGGAAAGTGGCAAAGTTAAAGTTGCGCTCAGCGGCCATGTACATTATGTAGACCAAGTGGATTATTTGGGTGTCTGTTATTATTGTGGCGGAGCCGTTTCGGGGAATTGGTGGAATGGCGTTTTGGATGATTTCCCGCCCGCATATTCTATATTGGACTTATACGAAGATGGCTCGAGCCGATACGAAACCATTTATTATTAACCGAAACAGATTAACATCAATGTTCCTACGGATTAACATGACTTAGTTCTTTATTCTTAACAAAAAATTAACATAAACATTGTTTATTTATAATAAACAATGTTTATAATTGTCTTATAAATGGAATTGGTTTTTTATCGATTAAAACAATGCAAGCAAAATTTGATCTTATTGTTGTAGGAAGTGGTATTTTGGGAACCTTTCATGCTTACCATGCGCTTCTGAGAGGATTAAAAGTGCTTTTACTCGAGAAGGATAGCTACCCTGTAGGCGCAACCGTGCGAAACTTCGGTCAGGCCGTACCTTCTGGCATGGTGGATCAATGGTTTTGGTATGGTGTAAAAGGACTTGAAGTTTATCAAGCACTCCAGAAAGAATTTGATATTTCGGTGCGCAATAATGGAAGTGTTTACATTGCTTCTGATAAAGACGAACAACAACTTATTCACGAACTAAAGACGCATTATGACACTGTAGGATATGCCTGTGATTTGCTGAGCAGTGATAAAGTGCTGAAAAAATACCCGGCTATTCGATCGTCTTACGTGCAAGAAGCGCTGTTTTTTCCTCAAGAAGTAAGTTTAGAACCCAACAAGATGATTCATCGAGTACATGCCTATATGCAATCGCGGTTTGAAAATTTAACACTTAATTATAATGCACCGGTAATTGGTGCCGAGCAATTAAACGAAGGTGTTTGCGTAAGAAGATCGAATGGCACATCTTACTTGGGGGCTAAGTTGGTGATCTGTAATGGCAATGAGTTTAAACTACTCTTTCCGGATATCTTCAGTGCCAGCGGACAAATGGTTAGTAAATTACAGATGCTGCGTACGGTTCCAATGCCGAAAGTTGAATTGGAAGGTAATATTTTGACAGGATTGACCATTAGACGCTATGAAAGTTTTGAAATGTATTGTCCCTCATTTAACCAAATTGGCACGCCCGAGCATTATCTTGAACTTAAAAAATGGGGTATTCATATACTATTCAAAAAGGCAACTGACGGAAGTTTTATTATAGGTGATTCACATGAATATGCCGATTCGAATCAAGTGGATGATTTAGGCTTTCAAATTAGTTCTTACATCAATCGGTTGATGCTTAATGAGGCGCAACGTATTGTCAATTTCGATGTACAACAAATCGCCGGTAGCTGGGCAGGGTATTACCCGCAACACCCTGAGAAGAATATTGTGGAAATAAATGTAACAGATGACATCCACATCCGTACTTGTATTGGAGGAAAGGGCATGACGGCAGGAATAGGTTACACGGAAGCCAGTATTCAGCAACTCTTCGATCATTAGGTACGAATCGTCAATACACAATGGAAAATACAAAGAAAAGTAACGTGACAACCTGGTTGTCGCGCACATCGGATATTGCCTTTATTTTATGGTGTTCCATCGCCGCTTTCGGAGCGTACTTTTGCATGTATGCTTTCCGTAAACCTTTCAATACCGGTCATTACGACGGCTTGCGTCTTTTTGGTATGGACTATAAATCTGTTCTTATCATTGCGCAAGTGTTTGGCTATATGTTGTCCAAGTTTATCGGTATCAAGGTAATTGCCGAGCTAAAAAGCGCCCAACGTGTTTGGCTGATTATTTCACTTATTCTAGCGGCTGGTCTCAGCCTATTGCTGTTTGCCCTTGTTCCCTTTCCATACAATTTTATCTGCTTATTTCTAAACGGGCTCCCTTTAGGGATGATTTGGGGGATTGTTTTTAGCTTTCTAGAGGGGCGACGATTTACGGAATTATTAGGTTTCGGTTTAAACATAAGTATCATCGTGGCATCCGGCGTACTCAAAACGATATACGTTTTTATACAACAACAAATTCACATTAGTGAATTTTGGATGCCTTTTATTGTTGGTGCGCTGTTCTTTCCCTTTTTTCTACTATTTGTATGGATGCTTGCCGTTATTCCCGTACCTAACGAAAAGGACCGACTATTGCGAACGGAAAGAATACCCATGGATAAAGAAACAAGGAAGCATACGATGGCACTTTATGGTGTCGGAGTAGTGACAATCGTTGTCGTATATGCATTTTTAACCGTTATGCGTGATTTCCGTGATAATTTTTCGGTAGAGATCTGGGATGAAATCCAACCAGGCTACGTGGGGACTGTTTTTGCCACCACCGAGATTATCAGTAGTATAGTTGTGATTCTGTCAGTGGGTTTGATTGCCTTTATACGAAATAATCACAAGGGTTTTCTGTGCACACTCATATTAATGGTTTTTGGTGTGCTTTTGAGTGGTACCGGTACACTGCTCTTTCAAATGCATTACTTAAATGCTTACTCTTGGATGATGTTATTAGGAATTGGGCTGTTCCTGGCTTATACACCGGTACAAACAGTCCTATTTGAACGAATTATTGCACTGTTTAAGCTGAAAGCAAATGCTGGTTTTTTTGTATACATCTGCGATTCTGTTGGATATCTCGGAAGTGTAGCGCTTCTTTTATTTAAAGAATTCGGCTTACCGGGTGTGAGGTGGTCATCTATACTAATTTATTTTTCTTACGCCATTACCCCCATTTGTCTAATTCTCCTCCTTGCCATATTTATTTTTTTTACGGATAAGTTAAGGTCGAAAAAAAAACAATCGGTTCATGCTGAAGCGGATATCATACTAAAATAAATCCATCCAAATGAGTGCAACACAAAAGATACAAAGCACTTAGGCGGAAATTGCTCGATATTTTTAGTTTTACATTCAATAACCTACAATGATTAGGTGTCGGATTAATACTAAAACAACAGCTAAAACAATGTTTAAAAAAATTGTAAAAAAAACGAGTGTGCTTGCATTCGTAAGTGCTTGTCTTGCCTGCTCATCACCTGCAAAGAAAGAGCCGAAAACAGCCAAACTTACACTAGAACCGGGTTTTTCGGCTACTGTTATTGCAGACTCTTTAGGCGCGGCGCGTCACATTGCGGTCAGTCAGCAAGGCGATGTATACGTTAAATTGAATAATTTAAAAGATGGAAAGGGAATCTATTGTTTGTCAGACACGGATCGTGACGGGACGATCGACAAAACAGTCGCTTTTGGTGATTATACCGGCACAGGTATTTTAGTCGATCAAAAATATCTGTATGCATCATCTAACACAACTGTATATCGATATAAGCTCGATCAAAATCAGCAGGTGACTGATGTGGACCACCCTGAGGTTATAGTTAAAGGGTTGGTTGCGCATGCCATTGATGGTGCAAAACCGCTGGTGATTGATAAGGAACGGAATTTATATGTAGCAGTTGCCTCCTATTCAGATGCCTGTGCAGACGAAACAAAAGACGGGAAATCTTGTCCTTTACTAGATTCCGTAGCAGGTATTTGGCGATTTGACGCCGATAAGTTAAATCAGGAGTACAGCGATGGTGAACAGTATGCAACGGGATTAAAGGGGGTGATGGGATTTGCATGGAACGATGTATCCAATTCACTTTATGCCTTACAGCATGGCCGGGGCAATTTTCATGAAAAGTTTCCGCAATATTTTGATGCAACCTATTCGGCTACCTATCCCGCTGAAACGTTATATGAGCTAAAAAAAGGGGCTGATGCGGGCTGGCCCTATATTTACTACGATCATATTCGGCATAAAAAATTACTGGCTCCCGAATTTGGAGGGGATGGTAAAAAAGAAGGTGATAGTAAGTACTTGGAGCCCGCCCTGGCATTTCCAGCACACCTGGGGCCAAATGCGATGCTCTTCTATACAGGGACTATGTTTCCTGAGAAATATAGGAACGGCGCTTTTATTGCTTTTCATAATCAATCGCCGGAACTGCATAAGGGTTTCTGTGTCGCCTTCGTGCCTTTCAAGAATGGTAAGCCGACAGGGAATTGGGAGATTTTTGCGGACGATTTTGCAGGAATCGACTTGAAAAATCCGACGGGCCCCAGTCAACATAAACCGTGCGGATTGGCCCAGGGTCCGGATGGAGCTTTGTACGTAAGCGATGACCTGCAGGGAACCATCTATAAAATTACTTATAACGCTAAAGGATGACAACTACTTTTTCTGCTGAACGCTTTAGTTTCGATTTAACACACAAATGAAAGTGTTTATATTAAAGGAACGTTTTCTTTAGTCACTTTTTTCCGCAAAAAGTGACGCAAAAACTCATCGCTTGGAACTTTGCTACAACGGCAGTGCATCAACGTGCAAACCGCAAATTTCCTAGGCGATATTTTGGCAGAACGAGGGCTTTTACTTTTAACCAATGTATTACATCTTCAGCCCTAAATATAGCCTTGTGCGTGGGAAAAGCGGCCTTGGAGGATACCGCAGCAACGAGCAGCAAAGCATTTGCACTCCTGCTCATTGTGCAGTATCCAAGCGGATTGAGGAAGTGAAACGGCTCCAATACGTGCCGTTGATGCTTTGCCATCAGTTGCAAGGTAGCCTACACAGCCTTGGGTTTTGTTCAACTTTTTGCCAAGAAAAAGTTGATTAAAAAAATCGTTCTTTTTTTAAAGCGATTTCCTCATGTGGATACCTCATTTTTTCACTGTTTGGTATACTGTTTACTATACAATATCGACACACCTACACTAGGATTCCTTTTATTTCGTATTAAGCTCCAAAGGGGGCGTAATGCAGAAGAAGAATAGAAGAAAGAGAATAATAACTATAGCCAAGGAAAGTGTTGATGCTTATCGTAACAGAAAGCAGTTAATTTTATCATTAGCCAGTCTACTTCTTATTGGAGGAGTGATTTATACGTACCTGATGGCGCGTGTAACGCTTGGCAATAAAACTGAAGTGAAACAAGTGATAACAAGTAAAAGTGCCTTGTTGCAATTAGAAGATAGTTTATCGCTGACCAATAAACAACTTTTACAATTAAATACGCAGGTTGAAGAGCAACTACGTGCTGAACGAAGTGAATTACGGCCTATTAATGAAAATGGGGCCAATAAAGTTTCAAAGACCAACAAGCAGCTTATCATTAGAAAAATAGAAGCGATCTTAAAATATTTGAAAACTCCACTTAACCAATTTAACCAATTACCGGCGTATTTCATCAATAACGCTTCTTTAGAACAACAGATTAGATCGTATAATGAAGAGTTGGCTAAGCTACAGCAGGTGTATAAAGAAAAATCGAAATACGATACCTCTTATTTTATCCCAATTGAACGTTCGCGAGATGATCTTATTAACAAACTGGACACTGAAAAAAGGGAGCTCCTTAAGCCAAATAGAGTCCCACAGCGTAAAAGGTTCTATACGCGGCAACCTTCTGAAAAACTCATCGCCCTTTTCAATAGCCGGGATTCAATCACGGAGATTTATTCAGATCAGCTTGAGCGATATCAAAAAAAATTAAGTCAAACACAAGTAAGTGATTTAATGGATTCATTGGTAGCACCTCAGATTCAAACGGTGCAACCCGCCGAGATCTCTCGGTACATATTACTTCCCAACAGTGCATTGAAATGGTTATGGGTTGTTTTGTTGCTTGCTGTTTTTGTAGGGATCATACCCTTTTTTATTGGCTTTTTTAGAAGGTATAAATCCCCCATTGTAAAGCGGCTCGAAGACCTTGACATCTCGCTTCGAACAGAAAGCAGTAAGCTGGAGCTAAATAAAAATGTAAATCAAGAGCTTGTTGCCTTTAACTACGGAGAACTCATTCAAGAAGTTGAACGTTTAGCAAAAAAGCCAAGTCTTATTGTCTTTAACTCTGTTGAGGCAGAAAAAGAACAATATATAATAAGTGTACAACTTGGAGCTTTATTGGCGAAGCTTGGAAATGAAGTGCTTCATATAAATCTCTCAAATCAATTTGATCGACAATATATGGATAACGTATATACATACGATTTTATTGAGTTTATTGGCAACGCTGAGCGTATAAAGAATCAGCTTTGTCAAACGATGGAGAAGAAAACGGAAGGCCCGGTACTGGTTAATATTGTTAAAACGTTTCGAACGGGCGACGTGAAAGGCGAATCCGGCTTGAATGACTACGGGAGCTTGCAGCATTTTTTTGCGAAGGCAGGGTTAAAAGAAATACTCTTAACGCTTAAGCAACACTTTAATTATGTTATCATTGGTACGCCTGATTTTTTAGCGCTTGACTCCTCTTTATTGGCTGTTCCTCAAAAAGAAATAAACGTTTATGTCTTCAAAGCAGGAATCACACAAAGAAAATCAGCAAACATGTTGTGTAAACTAAGTGAGTCCGAATCGACAGCAACGATTCATGTATTAGACTTTTCAGAAAAAACGATTCAACAAATCTCGCCAAATTTGCTGGCTAAAACGAAGCAAATAAAAACCTTAGCATAAATGAGTAGAATGTCTATACAACACCGTGCAAATATAAAAGCTAATACGGTGATTCGCGGATTGCGATCTTGTTGATTTAAGGTTCGGATGGATTGTTAATACGCTCGAATTTGCGGCAGGAAATATTCCGGTATGGGTGTGTTTTTCTTGTAAATTTCTTCGGGGGCGTCCAGAATCCAGTGTTGGTGGGAAAAATATCTCCAGGAAGTTGCCGCTAAATCAACGGTGGGATCAATAAATGGGTAATAGGGGCTACCATTTACGGAAACCATACTTTGCGCAAATACCGAAACTACTTGTCCTCTTTGCTTATATTCCTTTGCTAAGCGCTGGGCGAATTGCCAAATAGCATCCGGGGCTGTACTGACAAGGTGTAGTTGATGGGGCATTACGTATTCGTTTAACCGAATCTGTTCTTTCTTACCGGTTTCTTTATTAACAACGTAAAATGTGATCTGCCCGGATTTTCGTCTGAGCATCATACGCCATGCCAGGCGATGGCCTTCTTCCGTCCAGAGTACGTCACCTGCTATTAGGTGATGGCGCAACGGTAAATAGAGTTGCCAGAGTACATAAGAAGCCAATAGAAGCAATAAATATTTGCTCAAAGGGCGGGGAGGAGATGAAACGACACGATATGGATTATTCGTCAAATATTGTCCAAATCGCTTTCGAATTAATTCAGGTGGAAAACAAAATATAGCTAATGCTAAAGCAAAATAAGGGAAGATACCGATGTGTAAAGTGATTGAATTGAAAATATGAAATAGCAGTGCGGCGATAAATGCAATAGTACGTGTAGGTTTCCATAATAGAAGGGGTATTACCAGTAGATCAAAGCCAATGCCAAGCCAGGATAATAGTCGTGCAAAATTTTCAGAAGAAAGTAGGTCGGCGAAATGACTCCAGGAAAAATGTGTACGGTACCAAGTTGACGAATCGGAAAGTCGTAAATGCAAATATTGTCCATTGTACCAACCGGGATATAACTTTGCAATACCGGCAAAAGTGTATACAATCAATAATTGAGTAACAAATAAATAGCGTTGCCAATTAAACATGCTTTGCTGACCTTTTGTACGTCCTCGTCTAACATCCAGTGAAAGTGCGCGATTCGCCGGCATAAAAACCATAAACCATGCAATGAGCATCACTAAATAGTAATGATTGTTGTAGTTTGATTTTTGCATGAAATAAACCAACGACCAACCCAAACTAAACAGGAGAATGCTGACCCGATAACGGTAACCGATTGCGATACAGAGCCCAGATAATCCGAGTACCACAAATAAAAGGTACATGATATCTCCTAATAAAAATTGGGTCCATTCGAAACCAAAAAAGGGGAATGTAAAATTAGGGTCGACGAAGGTTTCCTTTACCCAGCCCGTTACAATAGCCCCCCAACATTCCAGCAAAGCCAAGAGCCCAAAAAATATCCTAAAAAGAATGAGTTGGATATGGTCGATCTTTTTAAAAAGCCAAGGCATCTGCATGGTATCTTCTGTAACCAAACTTACATAACAGATATTAAGTTTGCAAAATTTGCGGCATAGGTTTTCAGGTCATTGCTTTAAAAAAACACAACCATACTGATTGACACTGTATATTGCTTAAAAACAGCCATAAGGTTGCTGTTGAGTTAGAATATGTTCATTAAATACCTATTTTTGGAGGATAACCGTATACGGACTTAACATGAAAAGAAGAAGCCTTTTAAAAGGATTGTCCCTGGCCGGACTGGTTGGTATATATAAACCTTCAACCTTACTTGCTCGTACTGAAATAAATAACGATACAGCGTCGATCAATGGCTCACGCGATCGGGCTTATTGGGTCTCGTTAATGGATAAGATAGCGAGTCCGGTACTTGACAATATGAGTAAAGGCCTGTTACGAAAAAATATGGATATGCGGGTCAGTCCGATATGGGATAACCGCGATATAGGAGTCGGATATTTAGAAGCTTTAGGTCGTTTAGCTGTTGGTATGGGGCCCTGGCTTGCTTTAGAGGAGGTGAATGCCAATGAAAAAGTAATCCAATCACGATTAAAGAAGCAATTGCAGGATAGTATTGCAAAGGGAGTTGATCCGAAAAGCGCAGATTACCTAAGTTGGGACAAAGGATCTCAACCCCTAGTGGATGCTGCTTTTTTAGCACAGGCTTTCGTGAAGGCCCCGAAGGTATTGTGGGAACCGCTAAGCGACGGTACTAAGCAACAATTAATCCACGAATTTAAGCAGCTTCGACGCATAAAGCCTTACGAAAGTAATTGGTTGCTCTTTGCCGCTATGATAGAAAGCTTTCTTTTGGAAATAGGTGAAAATGTGGAGGAAAAAAGAATTGATTATGCTATTGAGAAGATCGTGACTTGGTACAAGGGAGATGGATGGTATAGTGATGGAGCGGTTTTTAGTTTCGATTATTATAATAGTTATGTTATTCAACCCATGCTGGTGGATATTTTACGAGTAAATGTGAAACAGGGGCGCCGTACGCGGGACGAATTTGATCGGGCGTATAAACGCATGCAACGATATGCCGAATTTTTGGAGCGCATGATTTCACCGGAAGGAACGTATCCAATCTTCGGAAGATCGGCAACCTATCGTACGGCCATTTTTCAGCCTTTGGTGCAACTGGCCTTAGAAGATGCCCTGCCTGATTGGATTACACCTGCACAAGTGAGGAGTGCAATAACAGCTGTGAAGAAGCGGGTGTTTATTCCGGAGAGCTTTACAAAGGATGGTTGGCTAACTTTAGGAATTATCGGGGATAGGCAAAGTGGTTTGGCAGACAGTTATAGTAATACAGGAAGTATGTATTTAACATCATTATCTTTCTTGCCCTTAGGCTTACCCGAGACGCATCCTTTTTGGTCGGCTCCTTTTCAAGAATGGACCATGTTAAAAGCATGGAAAGGAGAGCCTTTTAGAAAGGATTACCACGTAGATTTTTAAGACTAAAATAGGTTGTTAAAATGTTTTAGCAGAATGTTAAAATATGTTAAAACCCCAAAAAAAGTTTTGCGATGTACCTGCTCCTTATTATCTTTGTGTCATCATAATTTAGGTTTATAATTGGTTAGTAAAGGTCTTCAATCTCCCCGGTTGGAGACCTTTCGTTTTAGCTAATTGTTAAGTTATACTATCCTTTTGAACAAACCCTCATGTTTAGTAAGCAACCGTGAAGCGTTGTTTAATATGTTGCGGATTTAAAGCTTCGTCAACAATGGCTACGGCCAGATCGTCTACCGTTATCCAACTTCTTCCAGCTTCATCAGCAACAGGATAATCAGTACCGGTTCGATAAGTACCTTTTCGTTCTCTCGGTAGGCCATGGTGCATTTCAGGTGCAGGGCTTATAAATGTCCAGTCGATATCTTGTTCTTGTTTTAGGATGTTTAAGTAATCACGGGCGGCCTGAGCGCCGGGTTTCCACTCAGCCGGAAATTCGGGTGTATCAACGATCTGTAAACCCTCAGCAGCATATAGGCTGCCTGCACCTCCAATTACCAGTAATCTCTTTACGCCAGCTTTTTTTACGCCTTCTTGAATAGCTTTTGAGCCGGTTAAGAAATCATTGTACAAGTTTGGATTTGTCCAGCCGGCATTATAAGAACTGATCACAAGGTCGAAACCTTGGATGGCTTTTACAAAATTTTCTGTATCAAGTACATCAACCTGGGTGATGTGCAGCTTTTCATCCTGTGTATTTAATTTAGAAGGATCTCTCAGCAAGACGGTTACCTCTTGCCCTCTATTTAATAACTCGTTTAAAATAGTTTCGCCAACAAATCCCGTGGCGCCAATTAATGCAATTTTCATTTTATTCGTTTTAAGTTTACGTTATAAGCTTTAACAGCTTGTTTTATATAGATTTTGATGCTTAATTAATTATGCAAAATTTTCCAACCGGCGTGCCAATTATAATGGTTTTTTATTCCCAGTTGCATTAACAGAATCTGCATATTTTCCAATGTTCTACTTTTGCTCAAATTTCCGGCAATCACCGGCCTAAAACCAACTTCTTTCACCAGTGCTTCCGTCTGGCTTAAAGCGGCCTCATCGTCACCCGCTAAAAAGCAATCAGCCACGTGATTTGAAAATACAGGCTGACCAAAATTGGCTGCAAAGGTGGTATTAAATGCCTTCACGACTTTCGAATAGGGTAAAAGAGCTTGCAGTTCTTCCGCTGCACTGGTATGCTCGGGCAAAAGTGATCCCTGAAAATCAGGTGTTATCGGATTTGAGATGCTGATAACGATCTTTCCCGTAGTCACCGGTGCGATTTTGGCCGCCAAATCCTTCTCTGCGCTATAAGGAACCGCCAAAACAATGATATCAGCTTCCCAACTGGCATCGACGGGGCATAAAATCCAGTCGCTATCCACTTCTTGATTTATCTTTTTCAATTGATGATATAAATCTTGAAGCTTGGCCTGGTTTGTTCCCATTAGTAATAAACGATAAGAACTCCCTGCCAAGCTCTTCGCTAAGGCAGAGCCCATTTGTCCGGTGGCTCCAACAATAGCAATCGTTTGTTTTGTATTCATATTTCCTTCGTTTTGTACTACAAAGGTAGAGACAAATGGAGCCCTATTCTGTTGATATGAAATAAGAAATAGGATTGATATAGATCAAGAGGGGGGAGGTAGTTGTACGTTCTATGTGATAAGTTATACGTTTTAAGTAGAAGCCTCCCCTCATGAGTCTTACGTCCTGATACTTATATCCCGTTTCTACGTATTACCTACTTTGACAATCAACTTTTCTTCAATAATTGTTTTCTAACCCGACTTAAGGTTTCAGGAGTCATGCCAAGAAAGGAAGCCAGCATATGTTGAGGTACTCGTTGGCCGATATGGGGATTTTCGGCAATAAAGCCCAGGTATCGCTCTTCTGCCTGTGTAGTAAGTGTACAGGCAATTCGACGTTGCATGCTGATTAGACTATTCTGCATCAGGATACGCATATAGCGTTCCATTGCCGGAATCGCTTGTAACATCTCTTCCATCGCCGGTTGCGTAATAAGCAAAACTTCTGCTTCCTCTAATACATCAATATCGTAGCTAGCGGGAGTACCCGTTAAAAAACTGTAGCTGTCACTAATCCACCAGCCTTCCGGCGCAAATTGAACGATATGCTCGTTCCCTTTGTCGTCCACCTGATAAGATCGCAACATGCCCTTTTCTACAAATACGATGTATTTGCATGGATCTCCTTGTTGGAGTACATACTGTTTTCTGCGGTATTTTTTTGGAATGAAAAAAGTTTTTAATTGTTCCATTTCCGCTTCCTGAAGCGAAATTTTTCTGTTAATGTGTTCAAATAAAATCTCGAACATAGCGTTATCGGAAAACCGAAGCAATATATTAAAATTCGGTGAAGAACTTTCTTATATTTAAGCCATATTTAAGGAAATACGTAATTACAAAAGGAATGAAGAAAGTCAGCAGTGTTTTACTACTCTTAATAATCAGTTTAGCGATTTCATCTAATCTACAGGCCCAAAGCATTTTTGACAAAGTTAAAAAGGCAGTAGAGCAGCAGAAAAATGCGGATAGTAGCACCACGAATAAATCAACGAGCAGCAATAATAGCGCGGTGGAGAAACTAAGTAGCACTGATGTTTCGGGTGCATTAAAGCAAGCGCTTAATATAGGTGTCGAAGAAGGTATAAAAAAATTAGGAGCGGAAGATGGTTTTTATAAGAATAATCTGGTAAAGATTTTACTACCTGAAAAACTACAAAAAGTAGAATCCACTTTACGAATGATGGGTATGGGAAGCTTGGCTGATCAGGGAATTAAACTATTGAATAGAGCGGCCGAAGATGCCGTGACTGAAGGCGTGCCTATTTTTGCTAATGCGATTACATCCATGACTTTTGATGATGCAAAGAAGATTCTTTTAGGTACGGATACGGCGGCCACCAGCTATTTAAAGGGAAAAACATCTGCACAATTGTACCAGGCTTTTGAACCAAAGGTTGAAAATTCGTTAGGAAAGGTGGGTGCCGATAAAGTATGGAATCAAATCATTACCAAATATAACAGCATCACTAAACAAAATGTTACCCCTGATTTGAATCAGTATGTAACGGAAGAAACGCTTAATGGTGTATTTAAAATGGTTGCCGAAAAGGAAAAAGGTGTGCGCGATAATGCGGCGTTCAGAAGTACGTCCTTGTTGAAGAAGGTGTTTGGTGCACTGGATTAACCCATTTTCTGCTTCTTTGCAAGCTTATAAACTATGGTCTAAACAACCGTTTAAGAAGGCAACAAACAGGGGGAGCGACTGTGAAATTCTTTTCAGTGCTTGTTTTGGCGTATATCCAAAATGCTTTTTATAGGTACTGATAAAATGGGATACGCTGCGGTAGCCCAATATGGAGGACATCTCATTTACGGAATAATCTTCGAGTAGCATTTTTTCAGCTTGTTGCATACGTAAATGGATGACATAAGCGTAAATGGTTGTCCCATATAGATTTTTGAAACCCTGCTTCAATTTAAGCTCGTTCAACGAGAACATCCGGGAAAGTTGTTTGATAGTAGGCGGATTGTCGAAATGTGTGGTTAGGTATGCCTTGACTTTTTCAAGCGTTGTATATAACGTGTTTTCTAATCCTTTATAAGTAGTATCCAGTTGAGTATGTTCTACGTAGGATAGAAATAAAAGCTCTTTCAGTTTTAGCTCTATAAAATAACGTTGATGTAAACCGTCATAAGTTGATCGAAACAACTCTTGCAATATTTTCAGAACCGGGAGGCTAATGGCACAAATTTCGTCATTCGAACCGCTTTCATCCCTCTTCAACACACGTTGCACGAGGGAATCTTTAGCCGCCCAGTGTTCTTTTTCTACGAGTTTGCGAAAAAAGTCGCTCGATAGGTAAATGGCGACATAATTTACCTCATTCCCTCCCCGCATGTCAAAGTTGCGATGATAGTCTTTAAAATAGTTCCTTCGCATTATCCCTATATCAAGGTCGCACGAGGAGTCTTGTAAAGGCTCCATCATGCGCGATTTCCCGTTCAAGAAGAAGCTAAGTTGAATATGCTCGCCCTCAACAATAAATTGATCAGTAACTTTTTTCCGAATCGAAAAATAGGTTTCCAGCATCAGAAAGCCTGAGCTGTAGCGAGATTTACTTTGGATATCGGCGCGTTCACTTGTTTCATTGACTTGGCTTTCTGTTACTAACTCTTCCTGATTGTAAGCATTATCCAGCCTTATATCACAAACTACGGTTTCTGACTCTATTAATTTAGAATAAATATACATAATTCTTTTTGCGCTATTTTTATTCCGTTTTCCGTCATCCAATCTCTTACGACCTCTCTATTTTTGAGCGAAATTATTTAAAATAAGTCTAAATACCAATTCCGATACAGGAATATGAAATGGTAAAGATGCTCAACCAAATCAAAGATTAAGGATATACGTGAAAAGATTTTTATTTTACCTTTCGTTTTTTTTCTTCTTTTTCCAAGCGGCACGAGCGCAAGAGCCAAGTGCTCTCTTGTCGGGCCATGTAAAAGATAAAAACGGTCGACCCATAGCGCAGGCCGGTATTTATGTAAAGTATACCAAATTCGATACCATAACAAGCGAAGATGGCTCATATTTTTTGCATCTATATCCGGGCGATTATGAGATCACCTGTTCGGCTTTAGGCTATGAAACGCAATCGATCAAAATTCACGTTGGAAAAGGAAAACAACAAAATCTATCTTTTACCTTAAAACCTGATGCGCGGATGGCACTCAACGAAGTGGAGGTTATTGGAAAATCAGCCATCAAAGAAGTGCGAGAAACTCCTTACAACGTGGTGGCACTAGATGCGAAGTCTTTATATAATTCAACCCTCGATTTAGGTCATATGTTAGATAGGGCTTCGGGGGTTAAAATACGAGAAACCGGCGGTACCGGCTCCAATATGTCGGTTTTCCTCAATGGATTCACCGGGCGACACGTGAAGCTGTTTATGGACGGTGTGCCGATGGAGGGTTTTGGCTCTGCTTTTCAATTGAATAATATTCCCGTTAATATTGCCGATCGTATTGAGGTGTATAAAGGGGTAGTACCGATTGAATTTGGAGCAGATGCTATGGGCGGTGTCATTAACATTGTCACCAATCAAAGTGCAAACAGCTATTTAGATGCGTCCTATTCCTACGGCTCTTTTAATACACATAAATCGAATATTAGTTTAGGGCATACCACACCTAAAGGCCTCACATTCCAACTGAATGCTTTTCAGAATTACTCGGATAACGATTATCGGGTTTTTACGACGGTGCAATATCCCAACGGTAACCAAGAGGACCAATGGGTACGCCGCTTTCATGATACCTATCATAATGAAACCATTATGGCGAAGATCGGCTTTGTGAAGAAACCCTGGGCCGATCGCTTATTGTTGGGTTTAACATTAGGGCAGGAGCACGCGGATATCCAGCATGCCAATATTATGAAAATTGTCTATGGACAAAAGGAGCGAAGGGCATCGACCATACTGCCATCTTTGACCTATGAGAAAAAAGATCTGTTTGTTGACGGGTTGAACCTACGCCTGACAGCAAATTACAACAGTAATTACAATCGAAATATAGATACCGCTGCTCGTCAATATAATTGGTTGGGCAACTCGTGGGCAAAATCTTCAAAAGGAGAGTCGGGTGTGCATACACTAGGCGAGTTCCGTAACAAAAATGCCTCGGCTACGGCCAATTTAAGTTATCGCATCAATGAGATGCACTCCTTCTCGGTTAGCGATGTAATAGCTGGTTATAAAAGGCAAAACACAGATGAGGTGGCTATTCTTGATCCGATATCGGCAGCCGATACGATTAAAAGGGAGAACCGAAAAAATATCTTTGGTGCTTCTTACCGCTTTAGTTATAAACGCAGATGGGTAACCTCAGTTTTTATGAAGCATTACACCCAAAACATTACCGGGCCGGTTGATACCTCCAGGACTTCAGGTACTTTTTCTTACGCTCGTTTTGATAAAGCTTATCATACTACCGGATACGGTATTGCCAGTACTTATTTTTTACATAAACACTTGCAGTTGAAAGTGTCCTGGGAAAAAGCCTACCGCTTGCCTACCGAGAACGAGTTGTTTGGCGATGGGGTGCTGGAGACGGGAAATGCTTCGTTACGGGCAGAGAATTCGTATAACTATAATCTGGGTTTGACGTTCAATAAGCAACTCACGAGTGATCATAATCTGTATGTAGATGTAGCAGGTTATTATCGGGATATTAATGATTATATCCGTCGGTTAATTGATCAGCGCTTGGGAGGGGCGGCTTACAGCAACCACGGCAAAGTGCGTAACGTTGGTGTAGACACCGAGCTTCGTTATTATTATCGAGACATTTTTTCGCTTGGCGGAAATGTAACCTATCAGAATATGCGCAATAAAGAACAATTGGTTTCCGAAAATAGCACACAGCTAAGTAATGTTTATGACGATCGGGTACCGAATGTGCCTTATTTCTTTGGAAATGCTGACGCTGCTTATTTTATTCGTGATTTTTGCGGCAAGGGTAATGTGCTTTCCTTAGGCTACAGCCTAAACTTCATTGGCCAGTTTTACCTGCATTGGGAAAGCCAGGGCGATCGTAATACGAAGCTCGAACTACCTCAACAACTTTCGCACGACTTTAATATGAGCTATATGATGAAGAACGGACGCTACAATATCGCATTTGAAGCACGCAATTTCACCAATGAAATGCTTTATGATAACTATAGCTTACAGAAACCGGGCAGAAGTTTTGCGCTCAAGTTGCGCTATTTCTTAGTGAAAAGACATTAACAGAAATATATACACTCAATTTTCATGAACATGATTCAATTCAACACCTTTAAAAAAAATAGTTGGTTGCTTGGTCTGGCGGTGTTTGGCCTTACAGCTTGCAGTAAAAGTGATGGTCCCGATACCGGGGGCGGTGATTTTAATGGCCAAAAGTATTTTATTGCTGCTACAACCGGTACAGCGACCTATTTGTTAACAGCGGATGATTTAACCAACCATAGTGATACCATTACTACTACAGGTAATGGTGTGGAGCTGCTCACGACTTATACCACTTGGGTAAATTATGGTACAAAGGCCACCGTTGGTCTTTATTATGCGCAGGGGAATCCGGGCGTTGGCGTTACCTATGGTTTAGCATCGGATGGTTCCTTGGCACCTGTTGGGAATGAATTTTTGATTAATTCGCGGTTTACTACTTATGGGACATATGACCATTATGTGTTAACAGGCGTAAGTGGACAGACTTTAGATGATGGTAGTATTGGTTCTACTTTCAACTTTATCGATATGAACAATCGCAGTCAACTCACCCAAAAATCCATCAATACAACCAATTTTACAGGAAATGGAGATATAGCCACTTTTTCGGGCATTGTTGATTTAGGAAACGGTGAGTTCTTAACAGGGGTAGTAGCTTCGGGGCTGAAAGAAGAAGGTTCAGGTGGAGGAAGTAGCACTGGCAAGGTAAACTTCCCGGACAGCGTTTGGGTGGCGGCGTTGGATGCCGATTTGAATGTAAAGCGAATTTATCGGGATGATCGTTTAAGTTACAGTTCCGGAAGATTTAAATCCCAATACTATTCACAAATAGCCAAAGATGGAGAGGGGAATGTATATGTGTTCTCCGGTTCTTATGATGGTACAACAACCAAACCGGCTGGCGCTTTACGCATTAATCGGGGTGCCGAAACATTTGATCAGGATTATTATTTCAATATCCAAGAAAAGTCAGGTGGTTATCGCTTTAGAAAAGTATGGTATATTACAGAGGATTACTATTTACTCGAATTCTACAATAGTGTTCAATACGATACCAATACGCCTGCAACGCAATATGCGATCGTAAAAATGGGAGATCGATCCTTCACCTGGTTAACCAATGGTTTCCCATCGAAAGATCAAATAACAGCCACAGGTCTTCCTTTTGCCGATGGAGGCAAGTTGTATTTTCCGGTGACAACCGATACAACGGCTCCTACAATTTATGTGATTGATCCAACGACAGCCAGCGCAACGGCTGGTCTAGTAATACAGGCAGAATCTGTCAATTCGGTAACAAAATTAACACTTTAATAGCTTTGTCGACATCTCCGGTATTCGTTGAAAACGAATACCGGAGATCACTTTTACCTTAACCATTGAGCTATGATTGCTAAACAAAGGACTGTACAGAAAAAATACACCCTGCGAAAATTTATTGGTGATATTCATTTATGGTTGGGTATCGCTAGTGGATTGATACTGTTTATAGTATGTCTTACGGGTACGATTTATACCTTCAAGGATGAAATAACCCGCTTTTTGAATAGGGAGGTTTACCACGTCGTACCGAAGGCCGGGCAACAACTGATCCCGGTAGATCAGTTGATTGCACAGATTTCGAGGGAAACCAAGTCGCGTGTTACAGCCGTGACCATACCGAACAATCCGCAAGAAGCCTGGACCTTTGCAACTCAACCGGTCAAAATAAAAAAAGAATTAGCGAAAAAGCCTAGGCAGGACAGAAAAGAAGGTAAAAGTGGCGAGGGCAAGGCCGGTGGACATGGCCGCAATAGAGGTACCAACTATCTCGTGAACCCTTACACCGGCGAAATACAGGGGACAACACAACATGCATCATCCCAATTCTTTTTGATAATGATGCAAGCGCATCGCTGGTTACTCATTGAGGGAGGAGTTGGTAAAATGATTGTTGGAGTTGCTACGTTGGTTTTTCTGATACTCGAAATTTCCGGATTGGTCTTATGGGCTCCTGCTAAATGGAAGCAGATGAAAAAATGGAAAATGTGGAAACCGGGATTTACCATTAAAACTTCCAATTGGAAACGATTTAATCACGATTTGCACAATACCTTAGGTTTCTATTCATTTATCCTGTTAACCATTATGGCATTGACGGGCCTTTGCTGGTCTTTTGAATGGTATCGTGATGGGGTAAGCAATGTAATGGGTGCAAAGGTTTTCGGTGGAAGGAATGAAAAATTCCCGGGATCCGAGCTTAAGGGGCAAAACCAGCGGTCTTTGGAAATAGCGGATTATATAGCTTTGGCTAATGCGCAACTCTCCTATAAAGGAGACGTTCGGATTAGCTTACCGGCAGATGAGGCTGCTTCGGCTGTAGTTTATAAGAACAAAACCGGTTTTTTTGCGCCTGCTGCGACGGATAAAGTAGTGATTGATCAATATAGCGGTGAATTAATTAAAGTCGATCGATTTGGTGATAAACCACTGAACGAACGCATCGTTGCTTCCATTAAACCTTTGCATCTTGGAGATATCTACGGCACTTTTTCCAAAATTCTTTATTTTATCGGTTGCTTAATAGCTACCAGTTTGCCTGTAACCGGTACGATTATTTGGATCAATAAGCTTAAAAAGAAATCAAAAAAGACAAGCGCGAAAAAGAACCTTGACCAACCAGTTGAATTTAAGACGCGTGTTCGTGATATGCGCATAGAAATAGAAGAATAGATCGGAGTGATGGAAAGGAGGGGAGCCTAAACGACTATTATATGCTGTCTGGAACAAACAGAACATATTTAAAGTTGTTGTAGAATGAAATATACCATACATACATTATTTGTGTTTTTTTTCTTTATGATGGATTTGCAGGCAAAGGAGAACGATAGTCTTTTAATTGTTGGGAAAAAGAATAAAATTGTTTCCCGGCAATTGAAAGAAGAACGATCTATTTGGATTCATTTGCCGGAAAACTACCACGATAAACGCGCAATCAATCATCATTATCCCGTAATTTACGTGTTGGATGCCGAACTGAATTTTTTAACCGTAACCGGAGTACAGGCCGCCTTACATCGCGGAGGCCGTAGCCGTAAACCCGATGCCATTATTGTTGGGATTGAAAATACCGATCGTACCCGGGACTTGACGCCCACACCGGCAGTTAGCGAGCGTGGACATGCCACTTTAACAAATAGCGGTGGTGGAGAACGCTTTGTCTCCTTTCTTGAAAAAGAACTGCTTCCCTTGGTGGATAGCCAATTTCGTACGAGCAAAAGACGCGTGCTCATCGGCCATTCTTTTGGCGGGTTAACAACCATCAATATCTTTCTAAAACACACCCAATTATTTTCCGATTATTTAGCTATCGATCCAAGTTTATGGTGGGATGATTCCAAATTGTTGACAGAAGCAAAGGAGATTCTGCAAAGATCGCAATTTGATCACGTTGGTTTATTCGTCGCCAGCGCCGGAATGGAAAAAAACATAAATCCAAACCATGAAAAACGCTTGTCATTGCCTGATATGCTCAAAGAAACGACACAACCAACCTTACGATGGCATTATAGGCGTTTTGATGAAGAGAACCATGGGAGTGTAGTGTTACCCGCACTATTTTATGGTTTACGCTTCCTTTATCAGGATAACTATCAGCCCTAGTCTCTTAAGCGTCTAATTTCTTTATGCCAATTTTTTGTGCACTATAGATTCCATTATGTCCACTGAAAAAATAAGCCGTATAACAAGCGATGGCGAAGTAGAGTACATATTCTCCTCCGAACAGCTCAACGCCCATAATAGTACAAGCTAGGGGAGTATTGGTGGCACCGGCAAAAACGGCCAGAAAACCTAAGGCAGCAAAAAGACTGACGGGTGCATCTAATAACGTTGATAAGGTATTTCCCAAGGTTGCTCCAATATAGAATAGCGGTGTCACTTCGCCACCTTTAAAGCCGCTGCTTAGGGTGACGCTGGTATAAATGGTTTTCCACAGCCAACTCCAGGTATCAGCCCCGCCAGCTTGGAAAGCGGATGGGATGGTAATCGCGCCATTATATTCCGCATCAACACCTAAGCTCAAATAATCGGGTTTACCTAAAATAAATGTTAAGAGAATGATCGTTAGCCCACCCACCATAGGCGCAATCCATGTTTTAGAAAAAACGCTAAGGAAAAGATGCTTCATCCTATGGACCATTTGCGCAAATAATAAACTGGCTAAGCCAAAGGCAATTGAGGCGATTACAACTTTTATTAACAGCAAAGGGTTCAACGAGAAATAGGCGTCAAAATAATTTGGAATATCAATTGCATCGATCCGGTAACTCGTATGATGGACCTGCCATGCCGAAACGGTAAGGTCGCCGATAAGGCTTGCCACTAAGCAGGGAAAAACGGCTTGGTATTGAATGCGTCCGATGGTTAACACTTCGAGCGCAAAGATGGCACCGGTTAGTGGTGTACCAAATACGGCACCAAAACCTGCAGCTACACCAGCGGTCAATAGAATACCAGTTTCTTTGTCGTTTAAACCAAACCATTTGCTAAAGGCTTGCGCAATACTTCCTCCAATTTGTACAGCCGTACCCTCTCTGCCGGCAGACCCTCCGAAGAGGTGGGTAACAACTGTGCTCAATAAAACCAAAGGTGCCATACGTTTCGGAATACCTCCTCCCGGTTCGTGAATTTCGTCGATAATTAAATTATTACCCCGTTCGGCATTTTTTCCGTACAGTTTATAAGCAAAATGGATAAGCAAACCTGCTAGGGGGAGGAAATAAAGTAACCAAGGATGCTCGAAACGAAAATGGATGCAAAGATGAAGCAACCAAAGAAACAGGGCAACCATGCTCCCTATCGCGATAGACACAGGGAGGATAATAAGGGTCCACCGCAGTAGATTTTTCAAAACGCGAACCTGTTCAAGCAAGAAAATTTTATCTATCATGGTATACAAAGCTATGTGTCTACAAAATAGGCTCTAATAGACCGCATATAAGTGTCTATCGCATTCCTTTTATTTTAGTAGACGCCATCAGCTTTTTTAAGGCGGTTCAGTCGGAAGGCATCATTTCCGTTTCGCAAAAATAGCAAAATATACGGTATTTAACAATCAGTGAAACCTCTCTTTTTTATTCCATTTCGATAAATGAGTTGCTAACAGAAAACGGTCTATCTTCTTCACGAACACCTCTTTCCTTATCTGGATTTGCACCCATTTCCAATACTAAGATGCCTCCATTGTTTATAGCTGAATAGGTGAGGTAATTTTTCGAATAGTCCTGCCCGTTTAAAGAGGCCTTTTGTATGTATACGTTGTCTGCGTTATTTTTATCCGCCTGAATAATGAATTCTTTCCCATTTTCTAAACTAATGGTGATTTTATTAAATGCCGGGCTTCCCAGGACATATTGATCAGTTCCGGGACAAACGCTGTAGAAACCGAGGGCGCTTAATACATACCACGATGAGGTCTGTCCTTGATCCTCATCACCAGGATAGCCGTTTTCTGTGCTGTTATATAGCCTGCGCATAACTTCCCGTGCATGATACTGCGCTTTCCAGGGCTGACCCGCGTAATTGTATAGATATACCATATGCTGAATCGGTTGATTGCCGTGAGCATATTGTCCCATATTCGCCATTACCATTTCGGTCATCTCGTGAATCAAGCCGCCATAAGTGCCTACATTCACGCGGTTCGGTTCCGTAAATACGGAGTCTAATTTAGCAATAAAGTTGGCATCTCCACCTAAGAGTTTAATCAGTCCTTCTGTGTCATGGAAAACCGACCAAACCCAGTGCCAGGCGTTTCCTTCAGTAAAAGGACCACCCCATTCGGCGGGATCAAAATTGTTGTTCCAGTTACCATTTTTATCTCTTCCGCGCATAAATCGGGTTTTGGAGTCGTAGACGTTCCGATAGTTAAACATTTGCCGTTTAAAAATGTCCGCGTAAAAGGGTTGATTGGTCATTTTTGCAAGTTGGTAACCACAGAAGTCATCATAAGCGTATTCCAACGTTTTGGCAGTAGCTTCTCTTACCTCCGGATAGGGGACATAACCCAACTGGTAATATTCCTTCCAGCCATCCCTGCCATTGGCTGGCCCCCATGGTCCCTTGTTAGTAGCCTCATGTAAATAAGCCTCCAGTGCTTTTTTAGGGTCAAATGTACGAATACCCTTAGCCCAAGCATCGGCTAGTAGCGAAATGGCATGATTGCCGATCATACTTCCTGCTTCACTGGGAAAAGACCAGGAGGGTAGCCAACCACACTGTTCGTAAGCGGCAAGTAGCGCCTGCATATACTGGCCATGCATTGTTGGATAGAGAAGCGCATTTAAAGGGAATTGTGCCCTAAACGTGTCCCAAAAACCGGTATCCGTAAACATATGGCCCGGATACACTTTTCCATCATACGGACTGAAATAATAAGGTTTACCATCCTTATCATACTCAAAATACTGACGGGAAAAAAGACTTGCTCTGAAGAAGCAGCTATAAAAGGTAGCTTTGTCTTCTTCACTGCCTCCTTCCACCTTAATTCTTCCCAAATGTTTATTCCAGACAGTAGCCGCACGATTTTTGGTTACTTCCAGCTTTTTATCATCTCCCAGTTCTCTGTCTAAATTAAGTTCAGCCTGCTCTTGACTGATATAAGAAGAGGCCACTTTAACTTGTACAGTTGCACCTGATTTGAACACCAAATAAGCACCTTTTCCATCGCCTTCTGCTTCCAAAGTCCGTGCATCGGTCGTGTTTTTCCTGTTCTCCCACGTACCATAATCAAGAAACGGCTGATCAAACTCGGCCACAAAGAAGCTTTTAAAACCCTCTTTAAATCCGCGACCATTATGTACATAGCCAATGATTTTCCTTTCTTTGGGTAGAATTTTAACCAAGCTATAACCCGTATAACCATCAAGCACTAGAAACGCCTTATGTCCCTTTGGGAACGAAAAGCGCAAATGCGCGCCTCTCTCGGTTGGAGCCATTTCTGTTTGGATATGATTATCCATTTTTACCTGATAGTAATAGGGCTTGGCAATTTCATTTTCATGTGAAAATCCCGTCGCTCGCTTTTCTTCGTCTACCTGTAGACTGTCAATCGTTGGAAAAAAAGAAAATACAGCATAATCATTTGTCCATGAACTGCATTGGTGCGCTTGTTGAAAGCCTCTTAAGGTTTTCTTAAAATACTGGTATTTCCAACCGTCTCCATTTTTTCCGGTTTGTGGCGTCCAAGTATGCATACCAAATGGCAATGCTGTTGTTGGATAGGTATTCCCTCGAGTAAGCTCATGCTTGGAATTAGTCCCTTGTAAAGTATTGACATAGTCAGCCAGTTGTTTTTCTGCTGCTAGGCCCGATGAAGAGCATAAAAGAAGTAAGGTAACTGTTTTTAGTTTCATGACGGTTTTTTTGGTTATAGCTATTTCTATCGGTTTCAAATATAATTAAATCGTTTTAGCTTTCTTAAGAATTTTTTACCTTACATTTTATACCGGTAGTTATCCACCACCACCTAACTTGAAACTTAGCGCGCGGATTTGTGTAATCGAGGTCACTTTGAAAGTGTAGCGGCTTAAACTGTTCTTTTCTTTAAGGTAATGACGCTGATTTCAGGCCAAATACCTACTCTTCCTGAAAAGCCTATAAAACCAAATCCGCGATTTACGTTAATATATTGCTTTCCTTTATTATATAGGCCTGCCCATTGATTGTAAATATATTTAACAGCGCTCCACCTGAAACCGGGAATTTCGATGCCGAATTGCATGCCGTGTGTATGGCCCGCTAAGGTTAGATGAACCGGCATGGGGTGCCGTAAAATTTCAGCTTCCCAATGAGTAGGATCATGTGATAATACGACCGTGAAGCTATCACGATCTACGGTAGACATCGCTTTTTCGAGATTGCCATAGCGCGCGAAATTCTTACCCCAGTTTTGTACACCAACCAAGTTGATGAATTGACCATTTTTCTCCAATTTGACATGTTCATCAAGCAATAAACGGAAACCCATTTCTTTTTGCATGGTCTTTAATCGGTTCAAATTGGCTGCCTTTGCATCCGGAGAAGGCCATTCGGTATAGTCGCCGTAGTCGTGATTACCTAATATGGAATAGACACCAAAGGGAGCATTTAATCGGGCAAATAAACTTTGCCATTCATCCAATTCGATGGACTCATTGTTTACCAAATCACCGGTGAAAACCAATAAGTCGCTTTTCTGCTCATTTGCTAGTTCTATTCCTCTTTTAACCGAGGCGTGATCCGTGAAGCTGCCACAATGTATATCGGATAGTTGTGTAATGGTAAAGTTATCAAAGGCCTCGGGTAAATCTTCGAAATATAAGGTATGATGATGCACTTTATATTGATATTTACCTCGAGACATCCCGTAAATGATGGCAAGGAAAGGGACGGCGCTAACGCCAAGTATAATTTGACCAATGAATTTTCTTCTTTCGGGATAAGGGATGTTGTTCTTGAAATTCCATGCATAGCTTCCTAAACGAGTGATATCCTCCAAGAGGAGGAAAGGAAGTACTAATAACTTGGGAACCAAGCTAAGTAAAACAAAACCGACGAGTACAAAGATGTATTTGGCCGGTAGCAGTTTTGGGTTTATAAATATTAAAAAGAGTACGATTAAAATCAACACAAGATCAAACAGCCAATAAGCCCAATGAACTCCATTTCGAGTGGCACTTGATAGATTTTGCGTAACTGACTTTAGCGATTGAAAAAAGTAAAAATCTAAAATCAACCAAATTGGTATAATAAATAATATTCTACTGAACATTCCTATAGTTTTTAATGCATTAGACGTACAAGGTAGGAAAATGTTGTAGCATGTGTTAAGAAATTTTTATGAGTACAGCTATAAATGAAATTAGCCTTACATTCATTTATTTCCAGTCGTGTTCTATTCGTTTTCCATTCCTGTGATATTCGTGCGCTATCCGTGCTATGTACGCTCTATAGAAAAGCAAGGAAACACGGGTATACACCAAAGGGATACCGAATGACAGGTGGATCTAACGTGGACTAAAGGTGGATTTCACGTGGATTTGACGTGGAATGCAAGGCCAAAAATTTACTGAGAATGTTTAGGAGGAGAAGGGTATCACAAATTTACGAAAAAACGATGGATTTTGTCGTTATATGGTGTTTTCGTTAAATTGTTTTCTCTCCATGTAAATAGTATCATGAAGCTTATACTGAATGAAATAAATTACTTCCTATTTGCGCTTTAGCGAGGAATTATTTATGTTTGGATAATGACAAGGTCTGTTTAATAAACCAATATAAAATATTTATGCGAGTCTTTCACACAACAATCAGTTAATTGAGATGTTCGGTAAAGCCAACGTTGGCACTGCTGTTTGTAAAAGATTTCGTTATGATCGTCGGATACTAAAAACACATATATGACAGAGAAAAATTATGATGCCATTGTTATTGGGTCAGGCATTAGCGGTGGTTGGGCCGCTAAAGAACTTACAGAGAGCGGATTAAAAACGCTGATGTTGGAACGTGGCCGGAATGTAGAGCATGTAAAGGATTATGGCTTTGCGGCAAAGGATATATGGGATTACCCATACCGTAATAATAGAAGTCAAAAAATGCTTCATGAGCATCCTATACAGGCTCGTTATTGGCCTATGACGGAAGGTAATGTCAATTTTTTAGTCAATGAAATTGATAATCCTTATGTAGAAGTCAAACGTTTTGATTGGGTTAGGGGATATCAGGTAGGAGGAAAATCATTGATATGGGGACGGCAGAGCTATCGTCTGAGCGATGTAGACTTTACAGCTAATCTTCGCGATGGGATTGCGGTCGACTGGCCCATCCGTTATAAAGACCTCGCTCCTTGGTACAGTTATGTGGAACGCTTTGCCGGTATAAGCGGTAATCGTGATGGGATTTCTATTTTACCCGATGGCGAATTTTTGCCACCGATGGAACTGAATGTTGTAGAGAAGGATGTAGCAGCTCGTATTAAAAAGCACTATAGCGATAAGCGCGCGATGATTATCGGTCGAGTTGCCAACATCACGAAACCGCTGCCCGGAAGGATTAACTGTCAATACCAAAACCAATGTAGCAACGGATGTAATTTTGGAGGCTATTTTAGTACACAGTCGTCTACTTTACCTGCGGCGGTCAAGACGGGTAATTTAACCGTTCGGCCGTGGTCGATTGTCATGGAGATCCTATATGATAAGGAATTGAAAAAAGCCAAAGGTGTTCGGATTCTAGATGCCGAAAATGGACAGACTTATGAGTATTTCGCTAAAGTCATTTTCGTAAATGCATCGGCACTTAACTCCGCTTGGGTATTAATGAACTCTGCGACGGATATCTGGGAAGGCGGATTGGGTAGCAGTTCGGGGGAATTAGGGCATAACGTAATGGATCATACACTAGGTAACGGAGCTAGAGGGATTGTAGAAGGCTATGAGGATAAATATGTCTATGGCAGACGAGCAAATGGCGTGTACATACCGCGTTTTCAGAATATCGGTGATGATAAACGTTCATTTATTAGAGGATATGGTTACCAAGGTGGAGCAGGTCGGGATGCATGGCAACGATCTATAGCTGAATTGAGTATTGGGGCGGGGCTGAAGGAAGAATTATGCGAACCGGGAGTTTGGTCGATTGGCCTTACCGGTTTTGGTGAGATTTTACCTTATCACGAGAACAGGGTATATATCGATAAAAATCGGAAAGATAAATGGGGTTTACCGGTTTTGGCAATCGATGCAGAAATTAAAGAGAATGAAAAATTGATGATTGATGATATTATAAAAGAAGGAAAAGAGATGCTCGAAGCTGCGGGGGTTAAAGAAGTAACGGGATACCGTAGTGTATTTGCCATGGGACAAGGCATTCATGAAATGGGTACGGCCCGTATGGGACGAGATCCCAAGACCTCCGTGTTAAACGCTCATAACCAAGTTTGGGATGCACCTAATGTTTTTGTAACAGATGGCGCTGCCATGACTTCCTCGGGTTGCGTTAATCCCTCGCTTACTTATATGGCCATGACGGCGAGAGCGGCTGCTTTTGCTGTAGAAGAGTTGAAGAAAGGGAACCTTTAGGCGTTCATCCATCCATTGTAATTCCCTTCCTTTTTGCTACCTTAGTGATGCAAACAGGAAGGAGAAAGAGAATCATCTGATGGTAGGTGGGGGTATTGTCTATTTCCGCTAATATTGGGCGTTCCTAAGCAATGGTATCGTAATTAATAAATGAAAACACATACCACAAATTACAAAAATACATTCATTGAAGTAGCGGATGATTGTACTGCAAAAAAGGGCGAAATTCCTCCGGAGAAAAAATCCGGCAAAACGATTGCCAACATGCAGTTTGATCTGATTATGAAACATCCTTATCAATACACCTCTGATGATATCTTGTTTCAATGTTTTGTCTGGAAGAATGATTTAAAAGGCGATCTGACTGCTGCGAGAGCGGATTTTTTTTCCAAGGGACAGGCCTGCTTGCGATCTTCTCCTTTAGCAAAGCGCTATGGATGGGGCATTCATAGTAACGAAGAAGGAAAGGTGACTTTGTATGGTGTCGACTCGGACGACTATGCTTATTTCTGCAAGGATAAGCAATTAAAAATAGTAAAAGCAATGCGTTCGAAAAGAGTGTAGTTTGTTCATCAATAGTAGATTATGGTTAAACAAAGCAAAACACTTCGTACCTGCGACCAAGGACATCAGTATTATAAAAGTAGCGATTGCCCCGTATGTCCCCTATGCGAACAGCAACGCGCGGTAACCGAAGATTTTCTTGCTGCAATTGCTGCACCTGCCCGAAGGGCCTTGGAAAACCAAGGCATTACAACCTTGCGTAAATTGGCAAGCTTTAGTGAAAAGGAAATTCTTAGCCTGCATGGTATGGGACCTGGATCGATCCCGAAACTTAAACAAAAGCTCGAAGAGAAAGGGCTGGCTTTTCGAAAATAGAAGGCCGTTGTTGCCAACATATCCCCGGTAAAATAATTATAAAACGGATAGCCTATTGAGATTGGTAATATCGATTTCTTTTTCCATAAAGATGCTTTCAAGCGCATCGAAACCATGTTTCTCCCGATATTTACATTCGGCATCTGAAATGGGGATTAGCAATAAGAAATGAACCTTTTTGTTGGAGAGTTTCATTTGCTCAAGCTTTTCTTGCCACATCACCGGCTCCACAAAAAGCAAATGTTTTAAATGGGTGCCCTTATGGTACATATCAATCATGTTCTTAAACACGGTGCCGGGTTGACAAGTCCACTTGTTCTTGGTAACGAAGAAGCCTGCCGTCGATAATATATTTGCCCATTTATCGCTACTTTCGTTACCTGCTATCATCAATTCAATTGGGATGTTTTTTAACACGCCCTTGATCATTTCTATTTCATTGGGGTAATCTGATAAGCCTATCGTACAGTAAATCTTACTTTTTGGATCCATTGGGTCGATGCAGTTTAGGATATGGAGACTATTTTCTCTATTGTCATCGTAGTAAGCATAAACCTGTGGATCAATGCCAATGGCTGCAGCTACAGCATGCGCTAGCTGAACGTTATCTTGACTGGGAAGCATTTGATTATGTATAGGGTAATCTGACATGTGTTTTTCGTAGTGTAAAGAAATAATATTTTCTACAAAAAGCAAAACGAAGAAACCGCTTTCTCGCCAGAAATCTATAATAAGCTATTTGGGTCCGTCCGGTCGATAAAAATTAACAGCGTTTTATCTCTTTCTGATAAAGCTTGTTAAATCCCGAGAAATCTTGAATTAAGATAATCGACGTGATGAGGCGATCAACCAAACTAATAATATTGACATAAGGCCTGTGATAGGTCTCACCGGATTTGACAAGCGTGAAGATGTTTTCTCCCACGACAATTACCCTGTCATCTCGCATAACGAAAACGGAAGGGGTCAATTTTTGGAAAATAGCTACTGAAGGCAGCAGATTCTTATAGAAATTAATGACATTCTGTTTGCCTTTGAAAATTCCGCTTATGGGTGTGCCTTCCGGAATGGTGGAGTGGAAGATTACATCTTCTGCCAAACTATTAAATATCGGCAGCATATTGCCGGTCCGGTCAGCTTCGGTATAAATGTTTTTCACGATATTCAATGCTTCAATTTTATCCATGGCTGTATCAATTAAAGGGTCCCGTTTCCTTCCAATAACGCTTTACAAAATAAATAATCGTATTTAAGGAGCTATGCGCTAAAACACGACAAATAAAGGGTAATTTGCGTATCGCTTCAGAGCAAAAATACTAATAAAATACGCAGTATTACTAATTAATTTAGTTTTAATTTTTTGTTAAGGATTTCATTAAAGTCAACTGGAGAAATATTACTAATGCCGGAAATTGATTAAGTTTGAGTAATAAATTCTAATCCGCTTAAACTCAATCGATGAATAAAAAAAATGGCATATTGCTTGTCTTTGTTTTACTGAAGTTTATATTGCAATATGCTTTGGTAAATTCAACGTACGAATTGCATCGTGACGAATTTTTGCACCTCGATCAGGGAAACCACTTAGCATGGGGATTTTTATCTGTTCCACCGGTCACCTCTATCATATCAAAAATAATTTATTTTCTGGGTAACACCCTATTTTGGATTCGATTTTTTCCGGCTCTGTTTGGAGCCCTCACCTTGATATTTGTTTGGAAAGCAGTCGAAGAGCTTAAGGGAAATCTTTTTTCTTTGATATTGGCTGCTACGGCCATACTTTTTTCTGTTCTTTTACGCTTGAATATTCTTTATCAACCCAATTCATTGGATGTGCTTTGCTGGACGGCTTTTTACTTCATCTTTTTGAAATATATCAATTCGGCGGATAGCAAATGGCTTTATGCGGGCGCACTTATCTTCGCTTTAGGCTTTCTGAATAAATACAATATAATTTTCCTGCTGGTTGGACTTTTTCCTGCGTTGCTTTTGACCCCGCAACGAAGTATTTTCCTTAAACCATCCTTTTATATATCCACTTTATTAACCTTACTGCTTATCGCGCCAAATCTTTGGTGGCAATATAAGCACCACTTTCCCGTATATCATCATTTAAAAGAATTAACGGATACACAATTGATTAATGTCAGTAGAGTAGGCTTTTTGAAGGAACAGGTCATTTATTTTTTAGGTTCTTTGTTTGTTCTCTTTGCTGCCTTTTATGCATTGGTCTTCTATGCTCCTTTTAAAAAGTATCGGGTCTTCTTTTGGTCTTTTTGTATCACCTTAATGGTGTTTATTGCTTTAAAAGCTAAAGGATATTATGCTATTGGCTTATATCCTATCTATTTGGCTTTTGGATCCGCTTATCTGGGAGAGTTATTAAAAAGAGGAAGCACTAAGGTTAATAATTTACGCTTTGCCTGCGTTTTGCTCCCTTTTTTGTTTTTTATACCGATGTACCATACTGCATTCCCGAATAAGACTCCGGCCTATATCTTGGCGCATCAGGCGACCTATCGTGCTTTAGGCTTGCTTAGGTGGGAGGATGGTAAAGATCACCTTCTACCGCAGGATTTTGCTGATATGCTGGGATGGAAGGAATTGGCAAACAAGGTTGATCTTGCTTTTTCAAGGCTTCCGAAAGGAGAGCATACACTGGTGCTTTGCGATAATTACGGACAAGCAGGTGCCATCAATTATTACAAGAAGACAAAGGAGGTGACTGCCGTTTCCTTCAATGCCGATTATCTTCATTGGATAAATTTGGATAAAAAGTATGTTCATTTGATACGTGTAAAAAATTACAGAGAGGTAAAGGAGGAGTTAAAGGAAACCAGTCCCTTTTTTGCCGATACCTTTGTGGCTGATTCCGTAACCAACCCCTACGCGCGTGAATATGGGACGACTGTCTTCATTTTCAGGAATACCCATATTGATATAAACGAACGTATCAAGCGAGAAATTAACGAAAATGAAATTAGGGACTAATCATGGGGTCGTTTACTTGATGGACAGCCTATCAATATACTATTTTTGTTTCGACTGCAATTGTTCGATTGCTGTCTGCCTTTGGCAATAAGACATGATAAGTGACAGTAGCCGCTACGGCACTTATATCCTGATGAAAGGTGACAACTAATCGTTCCTCTCCCGTACAGCTTTTTTTTAACTCATACGTTATTGAATGATTGCCTGATTTTAGTCCTTTTCTTCCTATTAACAGGTCATATTTCTCGAAATCGATGGCTGGATGACAGCTCCCTGTTACCTTTTCATCATAAGTATGCTTCGTTCGGATTAATTCATGTGTTTCCTTTAGATCGATATGAAATGCATAGCGAGTATCGGTACACCCGTAAACTTCTTCAAGGGAAGGTAATGGCACATACATAAGTAGCATGCATTCTTTGTCCTCCCTATCTTCTTTATCGCAAGCGAAAATTGAAAGGAAAAAAGAGATTAATATGATTCCTCGTTTCATAACAGGCTTTAATGAGGTTAGGCCTATACAACGATTTCCCTTCAAAAAACGCGACAACTATGTTCAAAATAGCGGTGCATAGGTTAAATCGATTTCCGGTAGGGGTCTTCTGCTCTAATGTTGTCTTATCATTAGCTGATGCGCAGCAATGAAATTTTTTAAAAAGATGACGATTTTCTTATCAATTTGCTTTTGGACCGGATTCGCTATCCTTTCCTTTGTCCTTTTATCCGCGATGGTTTTGATAGGTGTTTTTGTTTGGGTTTTAAATCTACTGCACGAGGCAACAGGGGATATTTAGTATATGCAATTATGGCGAGCTTCATTTATAAGAATAGCAACATCGGTAAAGGGTTTATCAAGGGCGCCTATCACATTTCTTTATTTTTATTAGAACGCACAGAATAGATTTTCTTCATGCGTTGCAGCTTATAATGATCCAATCGCTGGGTTGTAAAGATTATAAAATTCTGAAACTCTTGTATTTGCCTTGTGTCAAAAAATATTTATCCAAATAGCAAAAAACCTAGAAAGAAAAACGATGAGCTTCTGAAAGGCGCATTTGAAGAATGGTTCCCGGAGTTTTTACGGTTCCTTTATCCCAACAAATAAAGTTAAGGACTGATTTAGGATGATGTCTCAATTATGAATAAGCATCGTCCATTTTTCAGAGATTTCTGTCAAAGTCAAATATACTTTTCTACACTCATTTTCTTATACAAAACTAGATATAGGCGTTTAAGGAGGGCTTTGCCCAGTAGGTAGGCAGTCGGCCAAAGACTCTTCCCAAAAGAAGAAAATATTTAAAAATCAAAAAGAGGCCCTAAATACGCAGGCCTCCAATATAGATAATAAATCGACACATGCCGTCGAGCCCCGCGCTTATACCTCTCTTGAAGATGGCTTCGGTGGTTCGATTAATATTGGTCGGAACTTAATGGGTACTCGTTGCGAGCTCCATGGGGAAATTCCCAATCGAGTGCACCTTCAGTGCCGCTCAAGTTGGCTCGCAGGGGAGAGGACAGGGAGAGGAGAGAGGCTAGCTTTTTCTGAGACGAAAAGGTTTTATCCAGACATCACATTTAGGAATGTCCTGTTCTAATAAAAACGTGTTCATTTGGAAGGTGTTCTTTCGTAAACGAGCCGGTCTCTTCGACCTGTGTTCGACCGGTGCCCAGTAAGTTATTGAGTGTTTTTCGAGAATGCAGGTTCCCGAAGGGGGTAATACGCATGTCGGTAAAAATTTCGGAAATCGATCCAATCTTGCCCGAATAATTCTGAGACGCCAGCCTATCGGCAGGTAAGCGCTGTGGAATGATATGGTATGCGCCCTTCTCTTTCATTACCTTGTAAAGCTCCTTAAAAACAAGCGAGTAACTTTATGCAATCGATTGTTTTTCAGCAACATTTGCATCTGCTGGACTTTTTGACGAAGTTTATGTCAGGTTATCTCTTAGAACTCCGTCAACGGTATTGGGTGGAGTCATGTTGGCATCAATGAATAATGACATATTATGAACTTAAAAACACAAAAATTAAAAGGTATGCTATGTGGTGCTATCCTCATTGGAGTGACTTCTGCATGCGGCCAAAACCAACAAGAACAGGAGCGGAGAACTCCTTTGGATTTGGTCAACTTTAAGGAATTACCCGACCCGACGGCAGATACATTGTCTGATTGGTCTAAAGTAGAAAATGGATTACACGCTTCTTTTGTGACGATTGATAAACGTTTTCCGAAGTCCATAGCTCCTGACTTCGCCGTCGAAAAGCAAGCGTCTGTGACAGGGTGGAGAGGAGAGCGTGTCTCTGCTCAAATATTACTATGGACAAATGCTGAAATTGCCGGTGCGCAAGTGGACGTATCAGGTTTTCGTGCAGAAAGCGGCAGCGATTTGCCATCGGATATAGCGTCTACCCATTTTGTTCGTTATGTGATGACAGATGAGTACGCCGGGGGATGTGGTCATCGTAAGCCGGAAGATTTCGCCTCGTCTCTGTCGCCCGATATGTTAGATAATCTGAACTCTTTCGATCTCGAAGCAAAGAAGGTACGGCCAGTTTGGGTAACATTACGTATTCCGGAAGACGCAAAACCAGGTTACTATACGGCAAAGGTACAAGTGAAAGCTGCTGAAGTACCCACGCAAGAACTGAATCTCTCTTTACATGTTATAGATAAGCTCCTGCCTAAGCCATCGGAATGGACTTACCATTTAGATCAATGGCAACATCCATCGGCAGTAGCACGTGTAGAAGGGCTCGAAATGTGGTCGGAGGAACATTTCAAAGCGCTGAAACCACAGATGCAGATGTTAGCAGACGTCGGGCAGAAAGTGATCACTGCGACCCTTAACAAAGATCCTTGGAATGTGCAGACATTTGACCCTTATGCAGATATGATTATATGGACAAAGCAAAAGGATGGTTCCTGGAAGTATGATTACAGCGTATTTGATAAATGGGTGCAGTTTATGCTGGATCTTGGTGTTAACAAGATGATAAATTGTTATTCCATCATCCCTTGGAATAATGAAATCCATTATAATGATGAAACAAGTGGTGAATTGGTAAATGTCGAGGCTAAACCGGGTACACCTATATTTGAGCAATTATGGACGCCGTTCTTAGAAGATTTCGTAGAACACCTTCGGGGGAAGGGGTGGTTGGAAAAAACAAATATAGCCATTGATGAACGTACGAGGGAAGAAGTGGACGGTGCTTTGACTTTATTACAAAAAGTGTCACCGGAATTAGGTGTTTCTTATGCTGATAACCAAAGAACTTATCGACGTTATCCGAATAGCGACGATGTTAGTATTGCAATGGGACACCCATTTTCGGAAGAAGATCTAAAAGACCGTCAATCACGGGGATTGAACACGACGTTTTATATCTATTGCGGTAATGCGTTTCCCAATCAGTTTACATTTTCTGACCCAGCGGAATCTGTCCTCGTGGCGTGGTTTGCAGAAGCAGCGAATTTTGACGGTATGTTACGATGGGCATTCAATTCTTGGGTAGAAAATCCATTGTTAGATTCCCGTTTCCGTACCTGGCCGGCGGGCGATACCTATATCGTCTACCCAAATGCTAGAAGCTCGATTCGTTACGAGCGACTGTTGGAGGGGCTTCAAGACTATGCGAAGATTCAAGTTGTGAAACGAGCACTGGAAAATAAGGGAGACCAAGCTAACTTAGATCGGTTGGAAACGGCCATCCAGAAATTGAAGATTACGAAACCTAACCAGACTTGGAATCAAGATCTCAACGATGCAAAAGGATTGCTTAATGAGCTTTCGGTTCAATTGGTACAATAGGAGGAAAACAACTTTTGTTCAAATAAGAGGCTTTCTGAAAAGCTTCACTAAAGAAGATTCCCGATACCCAGAAGTGTCGGGGATTTTCATTGTCGCCTTAAATATTATAATTTAAGAGTGCTTGTAACGAAGAAAGGACCTCAAGGCTCTTCCCTCAAACCGTCCGAGCCTATTTCCGGAAGATATTTTTTTCCAGCCCCCCTTTTAACCATCCTGTTCGACTTATTGCTTATTTACTGATCAACAACGAATTAGACGCAATAAAAAAAGGGAAAGATTCGTTTAATTTGAATCTTTCCCCTGAGGTAGACCCTAGGGGAAGAATATCGAACCGTTTTTTGGACGATTTAAGAAAAATTGTGAATTATTAAAGCTGATGGTACTATTTTTATAGAAGGTGGCGGTACTCTATATGACAAATGGGACAGATCGATATCCTAATAAGCAGTATCGTCAAAATAACTTTCACTTAAGTCGTAGTCATATAATCTATTCAATTGACGAGATTTCCTTTCTTCCTGACAATGCAGGTATCACCATGAAAATTAATGATAGATGTTGACAACCGTCGCATCGAAGATTACAAAAGGAATAATTGCATGGGTGTGGTTTAAATTTATGTATTTAAGAATTTGCTTAAATACTAATATTCCATTACCTTTGAAATTCAGATATAGGACATGGAAAGAAAGAACATTTGTATACGCGAGCATGCTAATCCGGAACAGATAAACAGTTGCCGTGAAAAAATTACAGAAAATGAAAAGTCATTTGTACAGCTGTCAGGTATCCTGTCCCTGGCCGGCAATGAAGTAAGATTGAAGATTCTTTACCTGCTTGAAAATGAAAGAGAGCTATGTCCCTGCGACCTGAGCGATATTCTGGGCATGAGTATACCTGCTATCTCACAACATCTACGGAAGATGAAAGATGGAAACGTCATCCAATCGCGTAAAACAGGTCAGACCATCTTCTATTCTCTAAGAGGGGAGCATCTCAAACTATTACGCCCGTTCTTTAAGACCATTAATCAGATCAATTTAAAAACCGAAACAGCATGAGTAAGATAAGAAGCAATAAAGCGCTTATGGGGTCCGGGGTTTTTCTTGCCCTGACATCTTCCCTTTGCTGCATAGTTCCGTTTCTGGCGATTGTGGGAGGAACAATGGGGGCAGTTTCGGCGTTCAGTTGGATTACTGCGATCAGGCCGTATCTGTTATGTGCAACAGCACTGATTTTGGTTTTTGCATTCTACCGTGCGTATAAACCCGAACAGAAAGACGAATGTGGCTGTAAAGAAAAGAGAGGTATGTGGCAATCAAAAACTTTCCTTTGGATTATAACCGCTATTTCCATTTTATTGTCAACCTTTCCCTATTATGCCTCATTTCTTCAGAAAGGCTCCACAAAAGAGGTTGTAATCAATAGTCAAAACATTAGCATGGCGGTGCTTCAGGTACAGGGAATGAGCTGTGCCGCATGTGAGGGCCATATCAACAAGGCTTTGCAGGGAAAGAAAGGTGTGCAGGAAGTTCGCACTTCTTATGACAAAGGTGAATCCATTGTGAAATTTGATAGATTACTGATATCTCCAGCACAGTTGTCAGTCGCAATAGAGAATGAAACCGGTTATAAAGTAAAAAACATAAAGACAGATGATAACTAAAAGCATAATTCTTCAATCCACCATCACATGTCCTTTATGTCAATATACAAAGGAAGAGTCCATGCCCACAGAGGCTTGTCAGTACTTTTACGAATGCGAAAACTGTCACGAACGTTTAAAACCCCTACAAGGGGACTGCTGTGTATTCTGTAGTTACGGGGATGTTAAATGCCCCCCGATACAGGGGAATATATCCTGTTGTTCCAACTCATAAGCCGCTTTTAAGATAAAAACAAAAAAAGTGCCGGACTTTCTGTCCAGAACATATAGTAAATTCATTAAAACCGCTATAAAAAGTGTCGCAATTAAAACCTATAAATTGACTCTTCTTATTCTTTGCACTGGAATATTTTCCGGTAATCGACCGGTTATTCGGCTTGATCTTTCTTACGGGTTTCAAAAATAGTCTTACTTGGTATGCCACAAATTTATATTGAAACAAATGCTAATATTTGTAAATTTTTTTTAAACAACTGTTGATAAGAGTACCGCCACCTTCTATAAAAACAGTACCACCAGCTTACATAATTGACAAAAATTGCTGGTTAAGTTTTTGTGGAATTTCGGTGTCCAAATCCTCCTTTATACCAAGGTTACTTCGCACCGTTGCGTTTTATTGTGTATGGCCAGCTCGAGTAAACCCCATCACGCTGAGATTACCTCACTCTGCCCGGTGACCCTGAAGGGGGAGATGACAGAACGACCAATATTCGCTATAAACACCTGTATTTAATTCGTTTAACAGATACGGTCAAATTACATCAAAATAAAACAACCTATCCTAAAGTTCGATTTTTTTGTTTAAAAATGGCATTAAATCAATCGTACTTTAATAATACACTATTATACCAAATTTTATCTATATATGGAATTTTTTATGTTTCTGTATGAGCGAACGAATTCACAATTATTAAACCGTCTTTTCCGAGATTCACTTTCAAAGCAAGAAAAACTCCGATTCCGGCAAATTCACCAAACTGGTAGAACAGCATTCACCCATTTCGTAGATGGTTATTTTCATTTTCTCACTCATAACTATTAATTTTTTGAAAGATGACGGAGAATGGAAGAAAAAGATGCGGAATTTTAGATTATTTTTTTCTATGTCCGCTTTTATGTTAATAGCTACTATGCATTATTTCACTTACTTCCTTATCTTTGGGATATGAAATGGCTGGTTTATTTGTTTTCCATCTATGTACTTGTTTTATCCGCTGTACCCTGTGGGGCGGAAGATAATTGCTGTATTGATGAAACTTACAGCTTAGCCGAAAGGGAAAAGCCTGCTGAAGAGCGCGACCACAGATCGATCTGTCCCTGTTCACCTTTTTTCGCATGTGGAGTCTGTAGCGGGGCAGTTCTGCCAAATGCCATAATGGCGGTCATCAAAGAACTGTCACCAATTCTCCAACAACCTTTCTCCTATCAGGAATACCCTTTGCTGGAACTTCCCCGAACAATCTGGCAACCTCCTAAAGCCGCATAATATTTTCGCCGTTTTGCAGTTGTAGCTTCCCTGAAGGCTGCGTATTTTATATTTACACAAAGATTTAAGAATGAATAAAGCTATAGGCTTGATACTATGGCTTTGTACAGGTAACCTGTGCGTGGCCCAGCATACATTAACAACTATACTGAAAGATGCGGAGACAAAAGAACCGCTTACAGGAGCTACTGTGTTACAGATTGGAACAACCAAAGGTGGAACGACCGATGAGAAGGGCACTGTTTCCCTTACTGGTTTATCCGAGGGAAGGCATGTTTTCCTATTCAGGAAATTAGGTTATGAGGAACAGCGGGATACACTGTATTTTCCCGGCTCTGAGGATACCGTTATCGTTTATCTTGAGGCAACGGACGAAGACCTGGAGGAAGTAGTTATTTCTTCGACCCGGAGTACCCGTACCATACAGAACATTCCCACGCGTGTTGAATTTATCGGAGGGGAAGAACTGGAAGAGAAGGGCAATATGAAGCCGGGAGATATTCGTATGATGCTCAATGAAAGCACAGGTATCCAAACGCAACAGGTTTCGGCCACCTCTGCCAATTCCAGCATCCGTATCCAGGGACTTGATGGGCGTTATACACAGATACTCAAAGACGGCTTCCCTTTATATGCCGGCTTCTCAGGAGGGCTCGGCCTGTTGCAGACGCCGCCGTTGGACCTGAAGCAGGTGGAGATCATTAAAGGTTCTTCTTCCACTTTATACGGTGGCGGAGCCATTGCCGGCCTCGTCAACCTGGTATCGAACATACCCACGGAGGAAAGGGAACTCCGCTTCCTGCTGAACGGTACTTCTGCCGGGGGCCTGGACATCAACGGTTTTTATGGACAGAAGTTTGAAAAGGTAGGTCTCACGGTATTTGCATCCCGTAATTCCAGCAGGCCCTACAATCCTTCCAGCACCGGTTTTACCGCGATTCCCAAAACGGAAAGGTACGTACTCAACCCGAAGCTGTTCGTATACTTCAACCCGAAAACAACCATGAACTTCGGGATAAACACCATATTCGAAGACCGTACAGGCGGGGATATCCTTTACATAAAAGGGAAAGGGGATAATGTCCATAGCTATTTTGAAAAGAACAAAAGCAGCCGTTTCTCAACTCAATTCGCCCTGGATCACCGGTTCACAGAAAACAGTGGCCTGACCATCAAGAACTCGGTCAACAACTTCAACAGGACCATAACTATTCCCGATTATGTGTTTGACGGGAAACAATGGTCAATCTATTCGGAGGTCGCTTACAACAACAACGGCGAAAGAGCAGATTGGGTAGCAGGTATCAATCTCTACACGGACAATTTCAGCGAATACCCAAAAGATGGCTTTCAGAAAAGAGACTATGACCAAAACACATTCGGAGGTTTTGTTCAGAATACCTTTAAGACTACGGATTGGTTGCAATTGGAAACGGGCATCCGCGGGGATTATGTGATCGATTACGGTTTCGTGTTCTTGCCACGGATCTCTGCGCTCTTTACGGTCTCTCCCCAGGTGACTTCCCGTTTGGGTGGAGGGCTGGGTTATAAAACGCCTACCATATTCACAGAAGAGACAGAGCGAATCCAGTTCCGTTCGGTATTGCCGATTAGTCCGCAGGCGAATAAACTGGAGCGGTCCTATGGTGCAAGCTATGATATCAACTATAGGACTACACTTTTCGAGAATATAAGCCTGAGCGTAAACCAGCTCTTTTTTTATACCCGTATCAATGATCCATTACTTACAGAATTTACCGGTTCAGGAACGGTGCAACTGGTAAATGTAGACGGTTATGTGGATACAAAGGGCTGGGAGACGAATGTAAAGCTGGGCTACGGTGATTTCAAACTGTTCATAGGTTACACCTTTACCGACGCCTGGCTCCGTGAAGGAACACAAAAGCGAGAGAATCCATTGACTGCTCGCCACCGGTTGAATAATGTCCTCATGTATGAGATCGAGGATAAATGGAAGCTTGGACTGGAAGCCTATTATTATAGCCGTCAGGCCCTCAGTGACTGCACCACAGGAAAACCCTATTGGACCTGTGGCTTTATGGCTGAAAAGATATGGGAACGCTTCTCTCTTTTTGTCAATTTTGAGAACTTTACAGATACCCGGCAAACTAGATTTGACAGTATTTATACTGGAACAGTTACAAGGCCAATATTCCGTGATATATATGCGCCACTCGATGGGTTCGTTGTTAACGGTGGTTTAAAAATAAAATTATAGCCATGAAAAAATCAACTTTTGAAATAAAAAACATGGACTGTGCAACAGAGGAGCAAATGGTCCGCATGAAATTAGACGGGGTTGAAGAGCTTATTCACCTCGATTTTAATCTTCCGGAGAGAAAACTGATTGTGACACATACCGGAAATATCGATCGCATAGCCATGGCCATTAAAGAGCTGAGCTTAGGGGATCGTTTCATTTCGACTGAAGAAACAGATAACACCTCGGTAGCTAGTTCTGAGCGCGAAGAACGTAAGCTACTTTTATATGTACTGATTATCAATGCATTTTTCTTTGTACTCGAAATCATAACAGGATTTATTTCCCATTCAATGGGGCTTGTTGCCGATAGCTTGGATATGTTAGCTGATGCACTCGTGTATGGACTCAGCTTATATGCCGTTGGTGGGACAATCCTCCGAAAAAAGAAAATTGCAAAAGCCAGTGGATACTTTCAGATAATACTTGCTGTTTTAGGTTTTTCGGAGGTAGTCAGACGTTTCATGGGGTTTGGAGAAACACCTGAATTTGGAATGATGGTAGTTATTTCGCTATTGGCCTTGATTGGGAATGCGTTTTCCCTTGTAATCCTTCGCAGAACTAAGAGTAACGAGGCACACATCAAAGCTAGTCAAATATTTACTTCCAATGACGTAATTATAAATATTGGTGTTATGCTGGCAGGTATATTGGTTTTCATTACTGCGTCCCGTTTACCGGACCTGATCGTTGGTACAATCGTCTTTGCTATTGTATTGAGAGGGGCGTTTCGAATATTAAATTTAGCGAAGTAAAGTATTAAGAAATGAAGCGGAGTTTGCCGTAGTCGTCTCTTGTTTTTTGAAAATAACTAACTTTTCAGGCCATTATAATATCATATAAAAACTGGAAAGTTAGTTACGTAATATAAATATATATATATTTGCAAATAATGAAGCTGTTATCTTATATATGTGCACTAATAGTACTGGTTCAGGTAATGATGCCCTGTACAGATAAAATTGCGACTACCAGTCTTCACAAACGAACAGAATTTTCTATTGCCTCATCGAAAAATCAGGATCACAAAGATAGCTGTACACCTTTCTGTCAATGTACATGTTGTGCTACACCTTCAATACAGCAATTGGCTTACATTATTGTCAGTCCCGATCCTATTGTTCTTGAATCTCATAATTGGCATACTCCCGGAAAATGCCTGGAAGTCCATATAAATGTATGGCAACCGCCTAAAGTGATTTCTTAAGCACGTCTCTGTGCGTATATGGACGCTGGTCTGTCCATTTAATTACAAAAATCAAATAATATTATTGCTCAGGCTATGACTAAAAAGAATAGGTCATTACCAGCAAAAAGCGTAGGTCGTTCAGGAAAAAACTACAAGCAACCTCAATGGATAAAGATCCTAAGGGTAGTTGGTATATTTCTACTTTCAGTGATTTTGCTGTTAGCGATTATTGGAATGATTCTACACGCTTTAATTCATTTCAAATAAGATATGCTTAATAAAATTATTAAGTTCTCTATAGAGAATAAACTGATTGTTGCTTTGATGACTTTGGGATTGATTGCCTGGGGGCTATATTCGTTAAAGCAGCTACCTATTGATGCGACACCTGATATCACAAATAACCAGGTTCAGGTGATAACGCAAAGTCCGTCACTTGCAACACCTGAAGTGGAACGGCTAATAACTTTTCCAGTAGAGCAAACGATGTCAACTATTCCGGAAATAGAGCAGGTACGTTCGATCTCCCGTTTCGGCCTTTCAGTAGTGACCATCGTGTTTCATGACGATGTTGACATTTATTGGGCCCGTCAACAGGTGAACGAAAAATTAACCGAAGCAGGTAACAATATTCCTTCGGATGTAGGTAAACCCGAGATCGCTCCGATCTCAACTGGTCTCGGCGAAATCTACCAATATGTAGTGCATGCAAAACCCGGTTATGAAGAGAGGTACGATGCAAGAGAATTACGCACGATCGAAGATTGGATTGTACGCAGACAATTATTGGGAACGCCGGGTATCGCGGAAGTAAACAGTTTTGGAGGTTTGTTAAAACAATATGAAATTGCGCTTGATCCGGATAAGCTGAATAGTTATAATCTAAGCATCAATGATGTTTTTAGTGCTTTGGAGCGTAATAATCAAAATACAGGTGGTGCATATATAGATAAAAAGCCCAATGCTTACTTTATTAGAAGTGAGGGGCTAGTTGGAAGTATTGATGATATTAAAAAAATTGTCGTAAGGAAAAGCCCAAAGCAAGTACCCGTACTGATAAGAGATATTGCCGAAGTCAAACTTGGTAATGCTATTCGGTATGGCGCATTGACAAGAACCACGAAAAAGAGCCAAGGGGAAGCAGTGGGAGGCATTGTAATGATGCTTAAGGGCTCAAATGCAAACGAAGTCGTAAGTAAGGTAAAAGAGAAGATAGCACGTATCAACAAAACACTTCCCGAGGGCGTTACCATTGAGCCCTTTTTGGATCGCAGTGCGCTTGTTGACCGGGCGATCGGGACCGTTGCAAAAAACCTGATTGAAGGCGCATTAATAGTCATTTTTGTACTTGTGCTATTTCTGGGAAATCTCAGGGCCGGAATTGTAGTTGCTTCTGTTATACCTCTTTCAATGCTTTTTGCCATTTCGATGATGAACGTATTCGGCGTCAGTGGAAACCTAATGAGCCTTGGAGCCATCGATTTCGGATTAATCGTTGATGGGGCTGTTATTATTGTTGAAGCTACCATGCATCATCTCGGTTTAAGCAGGAATCCAAATAAACTTTCGCAAAAAGAAATGGATGGTGAGGTCTATGAATCGGCTTCAAAAATACGATCTGCGGCTGCATTCGGTGAGATTATAATTCTAATCGTGTATCTCCCTATTCTTGCACTTGTAGGTATAGAAGGAAAAATGTTCGGTCCCATGGCGCAAACAGTATCTTTTGCCATTTTAGGTGCTTTCATTCTCTCTCTTACCTATGTACCGATGATGTCAGCACTTATATTGAGCAAAAAGATTAGCCATAAGCGCAATTTTTCGGATCGTATGATGGATTTTTTTCATAAGTATTATGATCCGATGATCCGTGTAGCGCTTCGCAATCGTGTAATAGTAGTACTTACAGCAGCAGTTTTGTTAGGCCTCAGTGTTTTTGCCTTTACCCGTATGGGAGGTGAATTTATCCCGACGCTCGAAGAAGGCGATTTTGCGGTAGAAACAAGGTTGCTTACCGGAAGCTCTCTCAGCCAAACGATAGATAAAGTCAATCAAGCTTCTGCTATACTCATCGACAAATTTCCTGAAGTGATAGAGGTAGTAGGAAAAATAGGCGCGGCAGAAATTCCGACAGATCCAATGCCTATGGAAGCCACTGACCTAACCATTATTTTAAAGGATAAAAAAGATTGGGTAAGTGCGGTTGATCGGGAAGAGTTAGCTGATAAAATGGCAGAGGCGCTAGAACCGGTCACAGGCGTAACTTTTGGCTTTTCGCAGCCTATTCAGTTACGCTCCAATGAACTTATATCAGGTGTGCGACAGGACATAGGAATTAAAATTTTCGGTGATGACCTGGATCACCTAACTGATCTCTCACGAAAAATAGGCAAAATCGTTGCAACAGTCCAAGGAGCTACTGATCTATATATCGAACAGGCAAGCGGTCTCCCTCAGATTGTTATCAAGGTAGATCGCGACCAGCTTGCCCGTTTCGGGATAGATGTTGAAGCCGTGAACCAGGCCATAAATGCCGCTTTTGCAGGTCAGGCTGCAGGATTGGTATATGAAGGGGAAAAGCGTTTTGATATGGTAGTTCGTTTAGATGAAGAATACAGACAGAACATTGATAACGTTCGCAGCCTGTTTATATCAACTCCCGATGGTGAAAAAGTCCCGTTGTCGCAAGTGGCGTCGGTAGACTTTGAAGTAGGTCCGAACCAAATACAACGGGAAGATACGAAACGCAGAATTATCGTAGGCCTAAACGTTAGGGGAAGAGATATTGAAAGTGTCGTAGAAGAAATTGAACAGAAAATCGGCAGTCAGATTAAATTGCCAACCGGCTATTACATTACCTACGGGGGGCAGTTTGAAAATCTTCAAGCCGCCAGCCAGCGTTTATCTATTGCTGTGCCTGTGGCACTATTGCTGATACTTTTATTATTGTATTTCACTTTTGGATCAATAAAACAATCTATATTAATTTTTACGGCCATTCCAATGGCTGCAATCGGTGGAGTATTTGCCCTTTTATTGCGAGGAATGCCGTTCAGTATTTCGGCCGGAGTGGGCTTCATTGCGCTCTTTGGAGTTGCCGTGTTAAACGGAATTGTATTAATAACCGAATTCAATCGGTTGAAAAAGTCCGGAATAAAGGATTTAAGAGAAATTGTAATAAAAGGGACAGCGGTTAGGCTCCGTCCAGTCCTGATGACCGCGACCGTTGCTTCTTTAGGATTTATGCCCATGGCATTATCTACAGCAGCCGGAGCGGAGGTTCAAAAGCCGCTGGCAACAGTTGTTATTGGCGGATTGATTACATCAACGATTCTAACGCTGCTGGTTTTGCCGGTATTGTATACCTATTTTGAGTCCTTCAAACTAAAAAAGCATGTAGTAAAAGGAACTGCGGTGGTTGCTTTTTTGGCGTTCTGGATGTTTCCTTATAATTCTAAAGCACAGGAACCATCTTCAATTTCCCAACGGATAACATTGGCAGAGGCAATTGAGATAGCACTTAAAAATAACCAAATGGTGAATTCAGCAGAATTGCAAATCGATCAACAAAGAGCATTGCGCGTGACCTCAATTGATATTGGGAAAACAAATTTTGACCTTCAATATGGTCAAATGAATACAATTAAACGAGATAATAATATCTCCGTCAGTCAAAGTATTGTGAATCCTTTCTTATTTAGTAAGCAGCGCAAACTCTACGATGCCCAGCTTAAAAGTAGTGAGCTTAATCTCGACGTTACCGAAAATGAATTAATCTACCAAGTCAAAAGCACATACGGACAACTTGCGTATTTTCTTTCACTTCAAAAGCTTTATCATACCCAAGATTCTATATTTAATAATTTTCTCAAGGCATCATCCCTCCGTTACCAGACAGGGGAAACTAACTTGTTGGAAAAAACAACAGCTGAAACCCAGCGGAATGAAGTTCTCAATCAGCTCGAAAAAAATAGAGCAGATATTATGATCTACATGGCCGAGCTGAAAAGGCTCCTTAATACACAAGACAGCATCCAAATCTCAGAAAGCGAATTAAAAAAAGAACATTGGCAAAGTAATACAGGCAGTGTTAGTGAAAATCCGTGGCTTTCTATGCAAAAACAGCAGATAGAGATAGCAGATAAAAGCATTGGTATAGAGAAAGCGAAAGCTGGCCCAGACTTTACACTAGGTTACTTTAACCAATCCATAATCGGTTCACAGAATGTGAACGGACAAGAAGTTGTGTTCGATGCGGGAAAGCGATTTCAGGGAGTACAGGTAGGTGTAGCATTGCCAATCTTCTATAAACCTTTTGCTAACCGCATTAAGACGGCAAAGATTCAGAAAGAAATAGCGGAATCACAATACGACTTAGCTCAGACAAATCTGAAATCGCAATTTCAACAGGCGAACCAAGATTTATTGAAAAATTCGAAGAGCATTGACTATTATCAGAACAGTGCACTGCCGAACGCAAATCTGATTTTGCGGCAGGCACAAGTTGCATTTCAAAATGGCGAAATCGGTTATCTTGAGTTTTCTGTAGCTCTTCGGACTTATTCCGACATTCGTTTTGCATACTTACAGGCACTTAATCAATACAATCAGTCCGTATATACAGTACAATACCTTATTGGCTTAAATCAATAATCCAGCAATGAAAAAGAACATGAATATCAAACAAATACTTGCAGCAACAGTACTTATTCTTCTGCTGTTCTCTTCGTGTGGAACCAAAACCACGGAAACACAGGAGCCGGAAACAACAGTTGCCGAAGAAGAAAATTCCAATATTGTCGAACTTTCTCCTGCTCAATATAAAGGCTCACAGATAAAGATCGGAACCATCGAAAAGAAATCACTTAGCGGTGTTTTGAAAGTAAACGGATTTGTAGACGTCCCGCCCGAAAACCTTTATAGCATTACAACCCAGTTTGGAGGTATCGTTAAATCTACTTCATTGTTGCAGGGTGCTTCAGTTCGCAGAGGCCAGGTTATTGCCGTTCTTGAAAATCAGGACTATGTCCAGCTGCAGCAGGACTACCTGGAAAGTAACAGCCAATTGGAGCTCGCCGATGCCGAATACAAAAGACAGTTGGAATTGTTCAAGCAAAACGTCAATGCGCAAAAAACCGTGCAACAGGCAAAATCGCAATATCTGACAATGCTATCGAGGACCAGCGCCCTTAAAGAGCGTTTAAAATTGATAAATATCAATGCTACCACACTGAATGCGGAAAATATCAGGAGCACGATGAATATTTACGCGCCGATTAACGGCTACGTTACTAAGGTAAATACTAATGTAGGCAGATTTGTCGCGCCCAATGACGTAATGTTCGAAATTGTCAATAACGCCAACCTTCATGTAGAACTTAAGGTTTTTGAAAAAGATGTGTCGAAAGTAAAAAAAGGCCAATCTGTGCGATTTACATTAAATAATGAGGCAGAGGAAAGAATAGCAAAGGTCATTTTAGTTGGGCGCGAAATTGATCCGGATAAAACTGTGACGGTACACTGTTTAGCTACCATCCAAAGTGAGAGCCTGATACCCAACACCTATATTAAGGCTTTTATTGAGACGGGTAACAATGAGGTAAATGCACTTCCCGAAGACGGAGTGGTAGATTACTTAGGCAAAAAATATATATTTATTGAAAAGGATGTAAGAAATGTGAAATCTGAAAATGCTCCTGCTGAAAAGATGCACGATTTCCAACTGGTCGAAGTAACGACAGGTCTATCAGAGGCGGGGTATGTAGAAGTTACTTTGCCGAAAAATATTGACTCTACCAAAATAGTAGTTAACGGCGCTTATGACCTGCTGTCAAAAATGAAAAACAGTGAGGAGGAGGAATAGAAGAGGTATAGTAAGGCGGGATAATGCGTTATCCTGCACTTCACGATTCCGGCGATAAAGAGGCAACAAATGTTACTGAAACTTTGTACTATATATATTTAAATTATATCCCTTATTGTAGCAAAGAAGGATCAAGTACCAAAACCAATAAAGCTGACCATGAAAAAAACAAAAATAAACTTAGACATACTCCTTCCCGAAATCCCTGATGAACGGGATCGTTGCGTTGAGCGTTTAATAAAATTGCTGGAAGGTAGAAATGGGATTGAAAAGATACATCTCAAACCTCAAAATGAGCAAAATAAAGCTCAATTATGTTTCCACTATGACCCCGATGTTATCTCCATCGATAGAATACAAAGCTTAGCTAAAAAGGCGGGAGCCACATTTACCGAAAAATTTGGGCATTTATTGATACGCACAGACGGTGTTCGACATGTAAGACATGCACGGCTCATTGAAAGCAAATTGAAGCGAATCGAAGGTTTTACGATGGTATCCGTTTCGGGAACCGGGGTAATGTATATCGAATTCGACCATCATAAAATCAATCAAAAGGAAGTTGAACGCTCAATAACAGCTATGGGAGTTAAAATAATTTCTAATGAGCATGCACAACTTATCGGACAGAAAAGCGATGGGATAGATAAACACGTCGATAAAAAGAATGAAGAGGGTAAGTCAAAGGAGCATGATCACCTTCACGAGAGTATATTCGGCAAAAACGCTGAACTCGTTTTTAGCGTTATCTCAGGGACATTATTAGGGATAGGCTTTGGTTTATCCTTTTTAGAAGGTCTCGCTCCATGGGTTTCTCTTTGCTTCCTTTTCGGAGCTTATATTTTCGGAGCCTATTATGTTACTAAAGAAGCCTATGAGGCTATTTCTAAAGGAGAATTTGAAATAGATTTTTTAATGTTAGTGGCCGCCGCCGGAGCTGGGGCACTTGGACAGTGGACAGAAGGTGCTCTTTTATTATTTCTATTCAGTTTAGGGCACGCACTCGAACACTTTGCGTTAGAAAAGGCACGTAAATCAATAGCTGCACTCACCGATCTGGCACCAAAAACCGCCTTTAGAAAACATGCTGATAAAATTGAAGAAGTTCCCATCGAACAACTTAATATTGGCGACATTATCGTTATTCGTCCCAATACCAAAATTGCTGCAGATGGTATTGTAGTTAAAGGAACCAGCGGGGTCAACCAGGCACCAATTACCGGAGAAAGTATTCCCGTCGATAAGCTGGCATTTGAGAAGGAAGAGATAGATATAAATAAAGCCGCTACACTTGACGCAAAGTACAAAGTATTCTCAGGTTCAATTAACGGAAACGGTACACTGGAAGTGAAGGTAAGTCGGGAAGCCAGTGATTCAACAATTTCCCGGATGATTAAAATGGTTAATGAAGCGCAAACACAAAAGTCGCCCACGCAGCAATTTACAGATCGTTTCGAAAAACTTTTTGTACCTGCTGTCCTGATTTTAGTGTTTTCACTGTGTTTTGCATTTCTTGTAACCGACGAAACGTTTAGCGCCAGTTTTTATAGAGCGATGTCCGTGTTGGTAGCTGCCAGTCCGTGCGCCCTTGCAATATCTACGCCCAGTGCGGTACTCAGCGGCGTTGCGCGAGCGGCAAAAGGTGGTGTGCTTATAAAAGGAGGAAAACCACTGGAAGACTTGGGAACATTAACAGCTTTAGCTTTCGACAAGACAGGGACATTAACGGAAGGTAAGCCAAAACTTACGGCGGTTTTTCCCGCTGAAGGTATCAATGAAGAAACCCTGCTCAAGATTACAATAGCAGTAGAAGCATTAAGCGACCATCCGTTGGCAAAAGCAATTGTACAGGACGGGATGAAAAGGCTCAATGATACAAACATCCCTTCCGCGGAGAGTCTTGAAGCGGTGCTCGGTAAAGGAGTAAAAGCGAAATTAGAAGGAGATACAATATACATTGGCAACCTAAGCCTATTTGAAACATTAGATGCAAAAAAACCGGCGGACCCCTTTGTAAAAAAAGTACAGGAACTGGAAGGTCAAGGTAATACTACCATGATAATACGAAAGAACGACGATTACATAGGGATGATTGCTGTTATGGATACACCCCGTCCGGAAGCAAAAGCGACCTTGTCCCGTCTAGAAGCGATTGGCATCCGTCGTATGGTCATGTTAACTGGGGATAATCAAAAAGTGGCTGATGCTATAGCTGGTGAGATTGGCCTGTCTGACGCTTGGGGAGGTCTGCTTCCAGAACAGAAGGTTGATGCAATAAAAAAGCTTAGGCAGGAGGAAAAGAATGTAGCGATGGTAGGAGATGGGGTTAATGATGCACCTGCAATGGCCAATAGCACTGTTGGTATCGCAATGGGAGCCGCGGGGTCGGATGTTGCGCTCGAAACTGCCGATATTGCTTTAATGGGAGATAATCTCAATTTGCTTCCTTTTGCAATTGGGCTTAGCCGTAAAGCAAAAGGTATCATTAAACAAAATTTATGGATCAGCCTCGGTGTCGTCGCGGTTCTGATTCCATTAACTATTCTCGGGATAGCTTCCATCGGTCCGGCCGTAGTAGCACATGAAGGATCTACCTTGGTTGTAGTATTTAACGCGTTGAGGCTATTGGCATACAAAAATGAATAAGAATCAAGCTAAGAAAGTTACGGCTTCTCCCAATAAAAGACGACCATCTAAAAAAAAGAGACGAGATATGACAGAAATGGAGAAAATAGGGACAATTTTTGGTGTAATTCTAATGATAATTTCGATACTTCTTATTGCGGTGTATATATGGGCTTATTCAAAACACCTCGACTCACTTCACGGATGATCCTAATTACAATTACACAAGAGTTCTCGACATAACATGTTATCTCATTATTATAGCCAAAAACAACAAAGAGAGATCGTGAAACTAACGACCGATTACATGAGCTATTTTTTCTATTGGCTATAGCCTGTCATAGCTACTTAGATATTTAATAAGCTTTGCGCAACATGTCTGCAAATTCAGTTGGCAATGGGCTATTCTCTACTGCATTTGCTGCCGCTTGAACATCATAGTCAAAACGAACAAAATCGACGTTTAAGGTCTCGGGATCACGCATAGATGTTGTTGCTGTTAATTCTAACAAAACATAACATCCCTGCGGATTCCCATCCTTAGGTTTTCCTACAGAACCGGTATTGATAACGTGTAGATAATTAGCAGCCGCTGACTTAAGCACGCGGTGATATGGTTTATGAGAATGGGCCACACATAGAATAGAAGCATTGCTTTCTGTCATCATCGCTAAAACATCTTCTTCTGGGGTATCGACTAATACATACTCGTCGTTCCTCCTGGTGCTGCCATGCACCATTAAGACATCAAATTTTTCATCTGCAGTTTTATATGCTAAACGTATATGTGCCGGTAGATCACGAAGATATTTCCTATTAACATCGTTAATCAGGTGGTAAGCATAGTTTTTACCAAGGGCTTCGATAGCCCCCTTTGCCTCCAAAACGCCAACTTTGGCATCATGGTTTCCTGCAAGGACGGGTATTTTTTGGGAACGAATAAGTTCGATTACCTCATTTGGCCAAATGTTATAACCGACAAGATCGCCTAGGCAATAAATCGCATCTACCTGTCTCTTATTTAAATCTGTAAACATCGCCTCCAAAGCAGGCAGATTGGCATGGATATCTGAAAAAAGTGCAATCTTCATTAGCTTAAATTAGTTAACCGTTACGTAACATATCTGCATATCCGTTTGGAAGAGGGCTATCTTCTACCGCCTTCGCCGCTTTTTCTACATCATATTCAAAACGAACAAATTCAACGGTGATACTTTCTTTTTCTCTCATACTGCTATCGGGATTAAGCGTGAGTATTACGTAGCCACCCCTGGGATCACCATCTTTCGGTTTTCCAATCGATCCAATGTTAATGGCATGCAAATAACGTAGGCCGCCATCTTCATCGTTTACCGAAAGGATACGATGATACGGTTTGTGGGTATGACCGAAACACATCACGGAAGCTCCTGCCTGTTCCATAATTCGGATCATGCTTTTTTCCTCCCTGTCTTCAAAAAGATATTCATTCACTTTTCTGGGACTTCCATGTACCAAAAGCACATCCATTTTATCGTCGTTCAACTGAAACTCCAACCGGATATGTGCAGGTAAGGTGCGGAGATAAGCGCGTTGGTCATCCTTCACGGCTTCATTGGTATAGGCAATGGAAATTTTGCCCATCGCTTTCTCTTCATCTGTTTTGTAAGCGCAACCGCAGTCGTCACTGCTTCTACCGATACCAAAATCGTAATTCCCTGCAATTGTAGGAATACCTCTTTTTCGGATTTCATCGATTACTTCATTGGGCCAGATATTATACCCTACCAAATCGCCCAAACAATAAACCGCATCTACCTGCCGGTGTTCAAGGTCCTCAAAAAATGCTTCCAATGCGGGTAGATTAGCGTGGATGTCGGAAAAAAGTGCAATTTTCATTTTCTTTAATGGTTTAGATATTCATTTAGTTCATTTACTGTGGCACGCGCAGATCTTCCTACTCCTATCAATGTGGCAGAGGCAAAGCCCGTCCAGTTTCCATAACCTACGAGCCATAGTCCGGCTACCTCCTTTGCACGTGTACCCTCGGTAACTACGCGCCCATCGACACCGGTTATCCCCAATTCATTCAGGTGTTTAGTGGCATACTTAAATCCGGTACACCAAACGATTATATCAAAGTCTTCCCTTTCGTTAGATTCCCAGATCACGCCAGTTTCCGTGAATGCAATAAAACGCCCCTTGCTGTGTAACACGTCCCGTTCGCGAGCCTCCACCACGGATGGGACCATCACGATATTTGCCAGGTCATATTGTTTCGTATCAAGAGGTTTACCTTCTTTCATGGCTTGATACTTGGCAGTAGCAACGTCAAATAACACCCGGCCGTCTACTTCATCGGGAAGAAATGTTGGTAGTGTTAGGGTAGACCAAACCGTATTCGCTACCTTCGAAATCTCGGCCAATAGCTGGGCACCGGAATTACCTCCGCCCACTACCAGCACTTTTTTACCCTGAAAGTCCTTTGCATTGGTATAATGTGCCGAATGGAGCTGCTTTCCTTTGAAGGAGCCAAGCCCCTCCAAGTTCGGAACAAAAGGGCTGCCCCAAGTACCTGTTCCAGAAATAAGCGCCTTGCAGAAATAAGCGCCATTTGATGTACTAAGTGTATACCCATTATCGATTTTTGCAACTTTCTTTACTTTAACGGGTCGCTCAGCAGGTATTTTATATTTCTCTTCGTAAGCCTTCAGGTAGGCAATCGCCTCGGCTCTTGAAGGGAACTTACCGGAAGATTCAGGCATCAACCAACCGGGTAGAGAGCTGAATGCAGCCGGTGAAAACAATGTAAGCGATTCCCACCCATGCTGCCATGCTCCTCCGGGCTCGTCCTGCTCATCGAGAAGAATATAGCTCAATCCGGTACGTCGCAAGAAATAAGCACAGGCAAGCGCACTTTGCCCACCTCCGATTATAATCACATCGTAGTTTTTATTTGATACGCCCATACTTAAGAAAGCACTGTTTTGGTATAATATTTCTTTCGGAACCAGAATGCGAGGTTCACAAGGGCGATCAGGGCGGGAACCTCTACCAAGGGACCAATAACCCCGGCAAAGGCTTGGCCTGAATTGATCCCGAACACACCTATCGCCACCGCAATTGCAAGCTCAAAATTGTTTCCAGTTGCTGTGAAGGCGATCGAAGCATTCTTTGAGTAGTCGGCTCCAAAACGTCTAGCAATTACGAAACTGAATATGAACATAAAGGCAAAATAGATTACCAGCGGTATGGCTATCCTTACTACATCCATGGGTATCTGTACGATCAAATCACCTTTTAAGCTAAACATAACTACAATGGTGAATAACAAGGCAATCAAGGTAATGGGTGATATAAAAGGAACATATTTTTCCTGAAACCATTTTTCACCTTTCAATGCAATGAGCACATATCGACTGATTACTCCCATCGCAAAAGGAATCCCCAGATAAATACCAACACTTTTGGCTATTTCACCGATGGTGATATTTACTTCAGCCCCTTCAACTCCGAATAAAGGAGGTAGTACCGTAATAAAAATATAGGCGAATACACTGTAGAACAATACCTGAAAAATACTATTGAGGGCTATGAGACCCGCTGCGTATTCGCGGTTTCCCTCGGCAAGCTCATTCCAAACCACCACCATAGCGATACAACGCGCCAAGCCGATCAGAATCAGGCCGATCATATATTCAGGGTAATCCCTTAAAAAGGTGATGGCCAAAAAGAACATCAGGAGCGGGCCTATTACCCAATTTAGTATAAGGGATACACTGAGCACTTTTACATCTTTGAATACTTTACCGAGGTTCTCGTATTTAACTTTTGCCAGCGGTGGGTACATCATCAATATGAGCCCAACGGCTAAAGGTATGTTGGTTGTACCACTTGAGTAAGAATTAATAAAGGAAGCGGTAGAAGGTATAAAATAGCCCATACCAACGCCGATAGCCATTGCAAGAAAGATCCACAAGGTTAGGTGACGGTCAAGGAAACTGAGTTTTTTGCGGCCGGTAGCCGGTGCACAATTATTTGCTGACATATCTTTCATCGTTTACATGTTCTTCAATAAAGTCTTTCATATAGGCTTTTACCAGATCTCTTACAGCCCTGAATTCATTAAGAACTTCTTCGGAAGTACCTACGGCTTTTGCAGGATCGGGAAAGTTATGATGGAACTTCTGCGCTTTGGTGGGAAAGTACGGGCAGCTTTCCCTGGCATTATCGCATACGGTAATGACATAGTCAAAATCGATATGGCTGTATTCATCCACGAGATTGGAGGTATGCCCGGAGATGTCAATACCATCCTCTTTCATCACTTGTACGGCCTTTGGATTGACACCATGGGTTTCAATACCCGCGCTGTATATTTCTGCCTTTCCCTGAGCGAAGTGCCTTAAATAACCTTCTGCCAGTTGACTCCGGCAGCTATTGCCGGTACATAATACCAATATCTTCTTCATTGTGCTTTTTTGTCTTATTTAATCAATTCCTATTGTCTTACTCCGGCGTTCCATTAATGTAGTGTCACGCCAAGTGTTTCCGTGCTTTCCAACCTTTTCCCGGTAACCTAGTTGCCGAAAGCCATGCTTTTCGTGCAGGCGGATGCTCGCTTCATTTTCCGGAAAAATGCCCGATTGAAGTGTCCAGAGGCCTTGTTTTTCGCTACTTTCTACGAGTGCGTTCATCAAAAAACTACCCACGCCTTTTCCGCGATAATCCTCATGTATATATACACTTACTTCCGCCACACCGGCATAAACACAACGACTTGAAACAGGCGATAGCGCCGCCCATCCTGCGATGTGCCCATCAATACTTGCTATAAAACGGGAATGCTTGAGATGCGATCCATCCCAATCCTCCCAACTCGGCGCTTCTGTTTGAAAAGTAGCTTGGCCTGTAGCTATCCCCTGTAGATAAATAGTTCTTACAGCTGGCCAGTCTGTGTCATTCATTGTTCTTAGTTCCATTAGTCGGTCTATAGTTTTAGCAGCATCCTGACCCCGGTGTACAACTTTGAACGGTCGCTAAATTGACCATCTCGCTTTTGCTTTCTTCTTCCTGAACCGGCGCACAGCACTCTTCGCCTTTATCATTGGTGCCGCAACTGCCTCCACGACCGATGGCTTTACATTGGGTAGCATCAGGGATAAGATTAACAATGAGGCTTTCACCTTCCAAAATCAACTCACCTGGGTACATTTGGCGGGTGTCAAATTCCGAATTACCAAATTCTATCTTGACAACCCCAGAAGGATTTAACGGAAGAGATTTTTCTACCAACGCTACAATCGACAGGGCTTTGCCTACCGTCATTGCTCTTTCTGAGTCGCCAGTTTGGGGTTCCCAAAGCTGCACAATTACTTCCGTCCAAGCATTCATCACGCCTCCACAGTCTACGGAGGTAATAGGAGCTTGTTTGATCTCTGTGATATGGTAAGAAGCATCTACCCATTTATCATCGGCATATTGAAACTGTAAGGTGGCTTCCTCATTTTTAGTCAGTTGGGCTTTGAACTCGCCCCAGTTCATTAGATCTTTCGTATTCATAATATTGCAATTTAACGATATATTAACATAAATTTTTTTTAACAACACTCGTTGCTAACGATGTAACCTTTTAAAAAAGTCCCGATGGTTTCTTTCAATAAGTTCCAATTTTCAGGATGGATGCAATAACATACACTAACTCCTTCAATAGTACCCTGTATTAATCCTGCTGTTTTAAGTTCTTTCAAATGCTGGGAAATGGTTGCCTGCGCCAAGCCGAGTTCTTCCACTAGATCTCCGTTGATGCATGTTTTTGAGGCCATGATGTATTGCAAAATAGCAATACGGGCGGGATGGGCCATCGCTTTCAATAGAACAGCTAGTTTATTCTGTTCGTCGGTAAATATTTCTGTTCTAGTTAAACCCATAATTAAAATTATTTATTGCAATGTTACGATAAACATTTGATAGCTTCAAATTCTTTGAAAAATATTATCGAAAAAATAACCTATAGTTATGACGAATCGATTTTCAAAATTAGGTTCTAGATTTTATCCAGTGATTGTTTTGACTAATCAAAACTAAATTGGGGGACTAAAAAGTTACTAAGAATACTAGACATTTGAATTGCGCAATGCTTAAAGAACATAAAAGGCACTTAAGGCGGGGCAAAAAAAGCCCCTTGATTTTCGATAAAAATCGAAGGGGACTAAAAATTGATATGTTCTAAGTTCTCAGGTATACAGCAAATCTACGGCCTTTTTAAATTTGTCATTGGTGCTCTTCTCATTAGCGTACCTCACCAAACATTCATTAAAAAAGATAGCGTTATGGTTAAAGCACAATTGTTCTGCAAAAACATGTCGGCTTTTGATCATATCGTATTTCAAACGTTTAATGAGTTTTTCCGTTTCCCCTGCAAGATGAAGCCAAAAACTAAATGTTATTATACTTTTGCTACTCCATTCGCTTTCGTAAACTGCTCTATTTTCAGATAACCTAACGCAAAAGGATGATGTATATTCCAAAAGAGGTGCTATTTCTTCGGGAAAAAGCTGATGTATCAATTTGGCTTTATCCGTGTTTGTTAATTCATCTATCGATTTCATAATAAAACCGCGCTCTTTGTACGGTTGCGCCTCCGTTTAAGTTAAAACATCAATTCAATGCAGCTGCGCCCACCTGTGCAAAGCCGTTGCAAAGATCAAAGGCCGTTTGTGTCTGCTGTTGGGAAATTCCACACATAAGGGACTTTAATTTGTTTTCTCCGCTACCGTAATCATGAACATTTTGCAGATAGCGTGGGATAAGCTCCTGACGCCTTATCGATATTACTATCGGTAGGTTTCCCTGAACTCTCCCCCGAACCGTACGTACAACTCTCGCTGTATACGGCTCTCCACATAATATATGCAGTCTATTC
>NZ_LR027857.1 GCF_900607235.1 Olivibacter jilunii
TACTTCCTGCTTTTTTCTTTCACCTTCCCGGGCATCGCGCCCGTTCCGTCGTCCCCTCTCTCCCGATTGGGAGTGCAAAGGTAACAGCTTTTTTCTTTTCTCCAAAATATTTTTTTAAAATATTTTTTCCTCCTTCCTGCCGTTCACCTCCGTACCTCAAAAAACAACCGCATCCCTTCGTTTGCGGAACGCCCGCCTTCCGAACGGGATGGCAAAGGTACGAATTTCCCCCGTTCCCCCAAATGTTTCGCGCCCCGGACAATAGCTTTTTTTACAACAAACTGGAAATCAAACCGTTTTTTTTATAATAATAATCTTTCATCAGACAAACATTCATTAAATCGGGAAAAAAATGATTACACGATACCCTAATCATTGAGCCATTCAATGTTCTTTTTTAATCGCTTATGTTCTAAATCTCATAATTTCATGTTAGGTTTGTAAATACTATGAGCAATTTTTTGCCTTCTAAGCTTATCACAGCATTAAAGAAAGACTTCCAAATTGACGAGGAGGAATTCCGTCGTATACATCGGCAGCAGGAACAGATCACCTCGATACGCCTCAATCCGACAAAATGGACGAAAGCTTTTGAAAACAAAGATCACATCCCTTGGTGTCCTACAGGTTATTATTTGAATGAACGCCCTATATTTACATTAGATCCGCTATTTCACGCAGGCACATATTATGTTCAAGAAGCTTCATCTATGTTTATCGACCATATTATTCGCTCGCTCAATATAGATAAGAAAGCCTCTTTAGCACTCGATCTATGTGCTGCACCTGGTGGAAAAAGTACTTTATTAAATAGCGTATTACACCCTGATAGTTTATTAGTCTCAAACGAAATTATAAAAACCAGGGTTAACGTTCTGGCAGATAATTTGACAAAATGGGGAAATTTCAATGTTGTGGTTACTAATAATGATCCACAGTCTTTTAACAGGTTACCTGGTTTCTTCGACCTCATGCTGGTTGACGCTCCATGTTCAGGTTCCGGCATGTTCCGGAAAGACGAACAAACCATCAGTGAGTGGTCTGAGGAAACAGTAAATTTGTGCAGTCAAAGGCAACAGCGAATTCTATCAGATAGTCTTTCCACTCTTAAGGAAGATGGCATATTGATTTATTCCACTTGTTCCTATTCTATAGAAGAAAACGAAGAGATCGCAGATTGGTTGGTTGCCAATCATGATATGCAATCCATTCCAATCCCCCATGATCTTGCTTGGCAAATAGAGGAAACACGATCTCCAAAGTTTCAATGTCATGGTTATCGCTTTTATCCACACAAAGTGAGAGGCGAAGGTTTTTACGTCGCCTGTTTCCGTAAGAAAAAAAATCAGCCCACTTTTAATACGAAAAAAATTAAAATCGAAAAGACTCAATTAGATAAAGCATATTTAAAGAATTGGATAAAAACCGAAACCGAATTTACCGGACTCCTTTTTAAGGACGATATACTTATTATTCCGACACAACACGAACTAAATGTAAAAGCACTTCAACATGTTTTGTATCTGAAAAAGGCTGGAACAAACGTAGGAAGGCTTACAAAAAAAGAATTACTTCCACATCACGAGCTTGCCTTAAGTACAGCTATTAGTAATCAAATACCTCGCATTGAGCTTTCTTTAGAAACCGCCTTGCAATATTTAAGAAAAGCAGATATTCAGTTAACAACAGAAGTGAAGGGCTGGGTTTTAGCCTGCTATGACGGACATCCCTTGGGATGGATGAAAATACTACCGAATCGGGTAAACAACTATTACCCAAAAGAATGGCGAATTATTAACCTATAATCAGCTAGGATAATCACTATTATGACTTTACGAGATATAGCCAAAGCGTTGAACTTATCTACTTCAACCGTCTCTAAGGCGCTCCGAGACAGTTACGAAATCGGGGAAGACACAAAAAAGAGGGTGATAGCCTACGCCGAGCAGGTTGGCTATCAACCTAATACGCTCGCCAAAAGCCTTAAAGAGGGAAAAAGTCGCACCATAGGAGTAGTAATATGTGCCATTGACAACAGTTTTGTATCCCAAATGCTCAATGGTATTGACCGTGCCTGCAATGAACGGGGCTACAGTATCATGATCATGCAAAGTAAGGAATCGCACGTACAAGAAATAAAATGTACTGAGGTACTCTATGGTCGCTCGATTGACGGTTTACTCATTTCGCCAGCTTGCGAAACGCCTAATGTCGACCACTTAAAAAAATTTCAGCAATTAGGATTACCTATTGTCTTATTTGATCGATATAGCGATGAACTGGACGTTCCAAGAGTCAGTATCAATAACCTGGACGCCGCTTACCAAGCAACCGAACATCTTATAAAAAATGGCTATACGCGAATTGCCGTATTACATAGTAACACAAGTCTAAATATTAATATTCAACGCTTGGAAGGTTATAAAAAAGCATTACGTGACCATAGGATTGAATTGATGGATGAATATATACAACCCTGTAATTTACAGACTACAGCCCTATTAGAAGAGAGTATTCACCAAGCGATGCAAAAACTCAGCGCTTTAACTGTCCCGCCGACAGCGCTTCTTACCTTAAGCGACCAAATCAGCACTTCCAGCATTTCTATACTTCAGGAAATGGGTTATCAAATCCCACAAGATATGGCACTCATTGGGTTCACCAATACAAGCCTTGCAAATTCATTACACCCACCCCTCAGCACTATTTATCAACCCGCAATTGCAATAGGTGAAGCCGCCGCTAACCGATTAATTGATATTATCGAAGGTACAGACGAGGAGGAAAAGCAAACCGTTTACCTGGCTGCCCAACTTCATGAGCGGGCTTCCAGCAGGCGATTGGTATAACAAAGATGAAGAGGTCGGCGGAAAACCTCTTTATCTTGTGTCCTATAGAGGGAAATAATTTTTGGCATTATAATAACAGATGTCCTTAATAATTTTACCGATCCAATTGATATCTTTTGGCAGTAAGCCATTGTTTATATCGGAGGCAAACAGATTACAAAGTAAGCGGCGAAAATACTCATGTCGTGAATATGATAGAAAGCTTCTTGAATCTGTCAACATACCGATAAAACAAGCAATCAAACCGATATTTGATAAACTATTCATTTGATTCGTCATTCCTTCTAATTGATCTAAAAACCACCAGCCTGAACCAAACTGTATCTTACCAATAATGCCTCCTGATTGAAAATTGCCCGTCATAGATGCAAATACCTCATTATCAGAAGGGTTTAAATTATATAAAATAGTCTTTGTTAACTGGTTTTCGCTCTCAAGTAAATTCAAAAAGGCAGAAAGATTAGATGCTTGCTGAAAATCACCTATTGAATCATATCCGGTGTCGGGTCCCAGCTCTTTAAGTAATCGTGTATTGTTGTTCCGTAAAGCACCCAGATGAAACTGCTGTACCCATTCTTGTTGATGGTACATTTTACACAAAGCTTGAAGCACACATCCTGTAAAGGCGTCCTGACTAGCCAACGCTTTCGAATCGTTTCCTTGTAAAACTTCTTTGAAGACCTTTTCCAACTCAGCTTTGTTAAAGTGAATCGTTGGCATATGAGCCAAGCCATGATCAGCTATGCGGCAACCCTTGTCATGAAAATAAAACACCCGCTTCTGCAAGGCTTCTAACAACGAGTCGATATCTTTAATCACCACATCCGAAACTTCTGCTAACGAGGAAATGTACTGTCTGAACGTATCACCACCACTTAAATTGAATACCTTATCAGGACGAAAAGAGGGTAATATTCGGGTAGCGAAATCAGATGCAGCAATTTGCTCATGTTCAGTCAAATTAGCGAGCGGATCGTCCGTTGTTCCTACCATCTCCACATTAAAATGTGTAAGTAAGCCGCGTGGTGTAAACGCCGGATCTTGTAATTTATTGCCAGTTACTTCGTATATCCGATCAGCATTCTCTGTTGTTAGTATTTCTTGAACACCGAAAGGGTTTTTTAGTTCCATATGCGTCCAGTGATAAAGTGGATTTCTCACCGTGTAGGGCACACATGCAGCCCATTTTTTAAATTTCTCCTGATCGGACGCATTTCCTGTAATATATTTTTCATCGATTCCCAAAACCCGCTGTGCTCGCCACTTGTAATGATCACCCGCCAACCATATTTGCGTGATATTCGAAAAGTGTTGATTAGCAGCAATAACATCCGGGGGTAAATGGGAATGATAATCAATAATGGGTAAGTCTTTCGCGTACTCATTATATAAACGCACCGCCAGATCCGACTGTAACAAAAAGTCTTCGTCAAGAAATTCTTTCATATTCCCTACTTAATATCAATAATAAAATGATTAGCTAATCTATCACAATAGCCAATTAACTTCCGAGTATCCCTAATTCTAAACCACGTAATTCAGCCAAGCCACGTAACCTTCCGATGGCAGAATAACCAGGGTTCGAGGTCTTATGTAAATCATCAAGCATTTGATGTCCATGATCGGGCCTAAAGGGAATGGGCAGCTCACGCTTTTGATTTTCCTCTGTAAGAATCTTCATAACCGCGTACATATCCACATCTCCATCTAAATGGTCTGCTTCATAAAAATTACCTTCCTCGTCTTTTTTCACATTCCGCAAATGCGCGAAATGAACTCGGTTTTTGACCGATTCTAAAATGTCAGGGATGTTATTGCTTATACCGGCTCCCAAAGAACCGGTACAGAAACAAAGGCCATTAAATTCCCGAGGCTCTTCCTTCATCAAAAACAATAAATCATCCTTATTACTAACTACACGCGGCAAGCCCAAGATGGGATAAGGAGGATCGTCCGGATGGATGGTCATATGAATTCCATGCTTCTCGCATACTTGCGAAATAGCCGCTAAAAATTTAAGCAGATTTTTACGTAGGCCATCCGTACCAATCTCTTTATAAATTTCGATACTCTTTTGTAGATCACCTAAGCCGATTGGGTCTTCGGAAGGAATGCCCATCAAAACAACTTCACTCAACTTCGCTAATACATCCTGATTGGTTGTACTATACCGCTCCTTCGCCTTCTCCAATATCGATGTTGGGTAATTATGCTCCGCCCCTTTCCGTCTCAAAATAAACAAGTCAAACACCGCTAAATCTGTCCAATCAAAATATAAAGCCTTTGACCCATCCTTCATTACTAAATCCAACTGGGTACGGGTCCAGTCGAGCACGGGCATAAAATTATAACATATGGTTTTAATACCGCAGACTGCAAGATTTTCTAAGCTTTGTATGTAGTTTTTCAGGTATTTTTCTGCGTCCTCCCGATCAGTTTTGATGGCTTCATGTACCGGAACGCTTTCTACTACGGCCCAGGTAAGTCCCGCTGCTTCAATAATCCGCTTGCGTTCCTTAATATCCTCTAGCGGCCATACCTCTCCATGTGGAATATGATGAAGAGCCGTTACAATCGCTGTAGCACCTGCCTGCTTTACATCTTGTAAGGACACCAGATCATTTGGTCCATACCAACGCCAACTTTGTAATAACTTCATAGTTCTTTTTAGATTAAATTAAATGATATGACTATTAGGCGGAAACTTAAACTATAAACCGCTGTTACAGCTATCCAACGACTGATAGCCAACAGTGATTTCCAGAGCCCGCGCCTAAAGACTAAATACCCGGAATTTAAACGCCACAATAGGTGTTGAAACCACCATCAACTAAAATACTTGTTCCGCTCACAAAAGCAGAAGCATCGCTTAATAAATATACCAGGGTTCCTTTCAACTCTTCGGGATTACCCAATCGGCCAAAAGGAGTTCCATTTACGAATCGATTTGCTCTATCTGTATACGATCCGTCGGCATTGGTTAGTAAAGTTCTATTTTGCTCCGTGAGGAAAACACCCGGCGATATCGCATTCACACGCACACCATCACCATAACGTTGTGCTAACTCTACAGACATCCATTTCGTAAAACCTTCAATGGCAGTTTTGGCCATTGTATATCCCAATACACGGGTTATAGGTCGATGTGCCGAAAGAGAGGAGATATTCACAATAGAACCCCTTCCCTTCTCTGCAATTACTCTCCCGAATATAAACGTAGGTATCACTGTACCAAAAAGATTTAAATCAACTGCTTTTTTTGTATCAGCTATCTTGGCATCAAAAAGATTCTGATCAGGCGATATAGTCGCCCCTGGAATATTACCACCTGCAGCATTCACTAAACCATCGATGGTTCCGAAATGCTGCAAAATCTGCTCTTTGGCAAGAAGCACTTGATCCTCATCCATCGCATCTGCTAAAACAGCAATTGCTTCACCACCAACACCCTTAATTTGCTCAACTACCGCATCGGCGCGTTCTTTATTTCTACCCATGACAACCACCTTTGCTCCAGCTTCGGCTACGGCTAAAGAAAAGTGTTTACCCAACACACCGGTTGCACCGGTAATAACAATAACTTTATTTTCTAAAGAAAAAGGTGAAGTTTTATTCATTGCTTAGCTTTTTATATCAACTCATCAAAAAGATGCCTTGCAAAGAATTTAACAGCTTATAAAGGGCTCAGTTGTCTTTGGCAAGAATCAATAATGAACTATTAAGATTCAATTTTAGCAAATTAAAATCGATTTCAATTATTTTGCGAAAAGATTTTACGATATCGATTGCGTAGTTTTAAAAGGAATGGATATTTTTATACACGGGAATAATAACTATTTTCGACAAAAAAACTAGCCACTCTTGACAAGACACAACAGCTATGCTTTCCAGCAAGATACTTGTCATGATCTATTATCATTAGGCTTGCCTTAAAAAATTTAATTCATGAGTTTAAACGAAGGTAATCGGATAGCCGTCTTTGGCGAATTTCTTCTAAGGGTCAGCACACAGACCGGTCATTTTATCAATGCAAGCGAAGGCATTTCTATTTACGCTGGCGGGTCGGAAGCAAATGTAGCTTCTTCTTTAGCCTGTATGCATGCGCAAGTCTCGTACATAAGTTGTGTGCCCGACAATCAGTTGGCAAACCAAGCTCTTAACAGTCTAAAGGAGCGAGGCGTAAACATTAGCCAATGCCGATTTGCAGGTGATCGGCTAGGCCTTTATTTCCTTTTGTCGGCCAATGGGCTTAGCAAAGGAGAAGTGGTCTACGATCGGAAATATTCTTCATTCAGCGCGCTTAAAACTGGAGACATTGATTGGGACAATGTATTGGAAGGCCACAACTGGTTCCATTGGACGGCCCTTACTCCAGCCTTAAATGAAAACATGATCGCCGTTTGCGAAGAGGCTCTACAAGCCGCCAAGAAAAAGGGGCTTATTATATCGGTTGATCTGAATTACAGAAATAGACTGTGGAACTATGGCAAGTCCCCTATCGACGTAATGCCTTCCTTAGTCGATTATTGCGATGTCATTATGGGTAACATCTGGGCAGCCAACACCATGTTGGGCACTTCCATAGATCCCGACCTTGATCGTAACACTACGAAAGAAACTTATGTGGAACATGCCAATCAATCGGCCCAAGAAGTGTTCAAGCGATTCGAAAACTGTAAGCACATAGCCTATACTTTCCGATTCATGGATAACCCGTCCCACAATCTTTTCTATGGCACCTATCATACTCAAAAGGGGCATTATGTATCACAAACACTAGAGACGAATGAAGTGATCGATCGGATTGGAAGCGGGGACGCCTTTATGGGCGGACTCATTCGCGCGCTTACTACAGGAAAAGAAAACCAGGAGGTAATTGACATAGCAACTTCTGCCGGCTTTAAAAAGTTATTCGTTAAAGGTGATTTAGGAGACGGCAGTTATTAGTTATTGGTTATTGGTTATTGGTTGTTAGTTGTTAGTTGTTAGTTGTTAGTTGTTAGTTGTTAGTTGTTAGTTGTTAGTTGTTAGTTGTTAGTTGTTAGTTGTTAGTTGTTAGTGAAATTTACTTTTTACTTTTTACTTTTTACTTTTTACTTTTTACTTTTTACTTTTTACTTTTTACTTTTTACTTTTTACTTTTTACTTTTTACTTTTTACTTTTTACTTTATCCAAATGAAAACAATTGAAGAAAGTATTGTACAAATAAAAAAATATCCAGTCATTCCGGTTTATTACCATGATGACCTGCAAACATGTTTAGATACCGTGAAAGCATGTTATGATGGCGGTATTCGCGTCTTTGAATTTGTTAACAGAGGTGGTCAAGCCTTGGTAAATTTTAAAGAATTGAAAGCTTTTCGCGACGCGCAATTACCGGAATTACACCTAGGCATAGGCACCATTAAGTCGGCGAAACAGGCTGAAGACTACCTTTCCTTGGGAGCTGATTTTATCGTAAGTCCAATTGTGAAGCCGGAAATTGCTGCAATTACATTGGACGTAGACGTTCTATGGATACCCGGATGCATGACTCCTACAGAAATCAATACCGCAGAAGTTCTAGGAGCACCCCTGGTAAAATTGTTTCCGGGAAGCAGTTTAGGCCCAGACTTTCTAAAAGCTATTAAACCGCTTTTTCCTGACATGCTTTTTATGCCTACAGGTGGAGTTAATCCTGATGAAAATAGTATTTCCAAATGGTTTGCAGCAGGTGTTAGTGCGGTAGGTATGGGCTCCAAATTATTTGAAAAGCCAGCTGAGGCAGCCGGCTTTCAATGGCTAACTGACAAATGCAGAGAAGTTATGAACTTTGCTTCTGTCTAATTTGACTTGGATCCCAATGGACGATCCGCTTTTCGTTATAACTGATATTCGCCGCTAAAGCTGGTCCTGCGGTTCGCATGGCAAACTCAGGACCTTCTATGGCAACACCTTTAGTCCGTATAGCATTAAACCAGTCATCAAAGTGGTCCACGCGCATATCGTAACCCTTGGGCGCCTGAAAAATATTTTCGCCTACTGATAATACCTGTGGTCTGATGCCCTGATATTTCTCATTGTATTGAGACACAAATTCCTGTTGCACTTTCTCGGGAAAAGTTTCAAAAGTGTCCCAACCTCCGTAACCAGGTGCTTGTGGAAGCTTTTTATTTCGAATACTGACACTATTTCCATCCAAAACCATTTCTCCTTCATTACCTACAAGGCGCATGCTATCACCCCCTCCGGAACCATCCACAAAGTTAACGCGTAAAGAAAGGTTGAAAGCGGGATGCTGCTGCGTTTCAGGATAATCAAATAACCCCAACATCAAGTCCGCCACGTCACGTCCGTCTTTCCAATAATTCAGCCCTCCGGTTGCATAAATTCTCTCCGGCCCCAACGAGCCTGTAATGGTATGCAAGCGAGTAAACAAGTGCACAAATAAATCACCTGCCATGCCTGTACCATAGGCTTGATAATTTCTCCATCGGAAAAAACGTACCGGATCAAAAGGAAGCGCCGTTGCTCCGCCTTGAAACGTTCTCCAGTCGCATGTAGTTTCTGAAGCATTCGGTGGAATGGAATATTGCCAAGCGCCCTTTGCATCGAATCTATCGGTATAAACTTCCACAAAATTCAGCTTTCCGATGGCTCCTTGTTGGTATAACTCTTTTGCCTTATGAATAACAATAGAACTTGCCCATTGACTTCCTACCTGAAAGGCTACTTTTGTATTCCGATGTTCCCGAATCAAAGCTTCGCCTTCTTCAATTTTATGCACCAACGGCTTTTCACAGTATACAGCCTTCCCTTTTTTCATCGCAGCGATCGCTTGCCGGGCGTGCCAATGATCCGGTGTAGAAATGATCACCGCATCAATTCCCGGGTCATCTAAAATCTCCTCGTAGTGACGCGTTGTTTTAACATGGCTACCATACAACTCATTTAACTTTTGTAAATGTCCGTCATAGCAGTCGGCCCCGCTAACTAGCTCAATCCCCTCTCTGCTTAGTGCCGCTTTTAGGTTGCCAAACCCCATAATACCCAAACCTATTGCTGCAATATTAATCCGGTCATTAGCAGGTACTCTCCCCCGCTTCTTTAAGATTTGAACGTGCTTATCGGCAAAATTCGTTGCTGCACTTAATAAACTCGGACTTGCTGCTGCCAGCACAGCAGAACCACCCAATTTTTTCAGAAACTTTCTTCGGGAATTGTTATTGTCGGTTTTATTCATTGTTTAGCTTGCTTAAAATATCGACTAAAATAGATCAGGATATTCTTCGTCCTTGTTATTTAGCTGATTTTGTATTGAACGAGATACTTATCAGCCTACTAGAAGTGTTAAAGCTAAAATAAATATTTAAGCGAAACAAAAATTTCCCTCCATTTGCAACATCAATTTTACCAATCTTTACTTTACCTTTCAGGCTCCCGATGTTTTAGTTGCCCTTTAATTAGCCATATTTCCGTTTGACCTTTACCAAAGGCATTGGTGGCCGTCAGGGCAACAACAGTACCATCGGAGGTAACTGCTAGGCTATTCCATAAAGCCGATTTATCTGGAGGAATAAGAAAAGGCGTCGTGCAATGCTCAAAATTAGCAGCAAACCGATCTCCGACCACTACTTTCATGTCAGCATATTTCATTTTATTTTTTCGCCCTTCGGTCCCTTGGTAGGAAAGCAGCGTTAGCCCGTTTTGTGTTCGGCACAAATATGGGGCACCTGCATAAATCGTATCTGCCAGCTTATGCTTTAAGGCATAAGCACGATTCGAATCCTTAGCCAGCACCGGATAAGCTCGATCATTCTTTGCATTCCCATAAATTATATAGGGCTTGAATTGCTGCATTCCATTATCTTCGATTGCAATTGCCAACCTATGATCGTCAATTAGTAAGGGTACCGGCATACCATCACGAAAACCAGCTCTAAAACTTACAATCGTTGGCACTTTAGACCAAGTTAAGCCATTATCAAAGGATGTAAATCGCGAGATATTCTGTTCATCGCTGCTTAAGTACAAACCTTCGTTAGCAAAAAACAGTTGGATTGCTCCGTCTGGCAATTGTATAGCAGCTGGTTCCCAACAGCCGTTTTTAAATTCATTTCCCGCTTGATAAACTAAACGTTCATCATGCCAGGTTAATCCCAGATCGTTGCTTTTTTTTGTTCTGATCTCAAAGTGATGTTCCGTATTATTCTTTGTTGGTCTTGGGTTGTACATAGCTAAAAGTGAACCATCTTTCAGCTGAATCATGCTCGGAACGCACATATTCACGCTCGGTTTACGTTCTGCTACAATACTGATTCTTTTCCACGAATTGCCTTTGTCCACGCTTTCAGCGCATACGATATTCCCATCCGATTCGTAAATGCATAGCCAAGATTGATCCTGCAGCTCAATCATTCTAGGATAACTCGTGTAATGCTTGGCCGGGGCCGATACTTTTCGCATCGAGCCCCGATCCCAAACAATAGGCTGTCCATATATCTGCGTTGCACAAAAGCAAAATAGAAACACTAGAAGAAAGGCACCTCTCATTGATTTGATCGCTGATTAATATCCCGAATTCTGCTTTAAGTTAGGATTATTTAACACCTCGATTTGCGGAATTGGCAGACGAATATGTTTACCAACCACGAAATTCTTAAAATCCGGATCCCGCTCGGCAACAGCTGCCACCTTCTCTTGCGTTTCCAAATCACCCCAACGCTTCAAATCTGCCCAGCGCACACTTTCTCCACATAGTTCCAATTCCCGCTCCATCTTCAGTCGTTCTCTAAAAGCATTGGCATCTTGTGTTGCAGCGGCATGATTAACCGCCAAGTTTGGTAATCCTACACGGCTCCGCACCTGATCAACATAGGTAATCGCCTCGCTTGTACTTCCCAACTCATTCAAGACCTCTGCATAGAGCAACAAGATATCAGCATAACGTACCATACGGAAATTATTTTGCGCATAGTAATCCTCGTTATCGCGAAAGTAATCTCGGGCATATTTACGAAACCAAGCTTCATTCGCGTCCCATTGCCAACTTCTGCCATATACTTTATCGCCAAAATCCGCTTCCAAAGCGGGATAGAATAGGGTATAACGCAGTCGAGGATCAATGTTTCCGTCGACTGTTTTTTCCTTCTTAAACTCATCTACAATCCAGTAACGCGCCTGACCATCTGACCAACCGATACTCCTTGGCGCGAAGAATTGTGCACGCTGACTGCTCATCATTTGGCCGGGGCCATCGGCATCCTCCGGTGTTTTGTTTACGTCCGAAAATTGAATTTCAAATACAGACTCGCTATTATTTTCATTAGTGTGGGTAAAATTGTCCTGAAAATCGCTTACCAAGCTATATTTACCATTACCTTCACCGGTAAAGAAATAATCCAAGGCTTGTTTAGCTTCTGCCCATTTATGCTGTTGCATATATGCCCTTGCCAAATAAGCGTTGACAGCACCCTTTGTCGGCCGTCCGACATTATTGTCATCCCATTCAACCGGGAGCACTTCCAGGGCCTCTTTTAAATCCTTTTCAACCTGCGCCCAAACTTCTGCCAAGGTGCTTTGAAGAGGCAAATCATCAGGCTTAGAAGTTTTGAGAACCAGCGGAGCATTCTCCCATAATAAAGCCGCGTAATAATAATGTAATGCTCTTAAAAACTTAGCCTGCCCTAATATTCTGTCTTTTTTTACCTGGTCGGCAAAAGTGATATTTGGCACATTATCTAATACTTGATTGCATCGAAAGATAGCCTTGTACGTATCCTTCCAAGTGAAGACATTTCCTTCGCCGAAATTGTAATTCACATATTGAAATCGCGTCCAATCGCCTAACTCTATCCAAGGACTTTTGCTAAATCCTTCGTCAGAAGTAAGATCCAATCGAAAGTATATCCATCTCGACCACAAAGCCGGTTTATAAAACATAGCATAAATAGAGTTGACACCTCTCTGGGCATCCTCCTCCGTTTTCCAGAACACGTCCGTCGTCGGTGTGTTCGGGTTTTCTATATTCAATAGATCCTTTTTACAACTTCCACAAAGCGTTAAAAGGGAGATAAAGAGCAATATATATAAGCCTTTCATGATGTATCCTAATTAAATTTAAAATCCAAATTGCAAACCCAGCGAATAGGTCTTGAGATTTGGATAACTAAAATTGTCAAACCCGCGTTCGTATATATTCGTATTGTTAAACTCGGGGTCGAGCCCCTTATAGCCGGTAAAGGTCAGCAGGTTTTGTCCCGAAAGTGTTACCTGTCCGCTTTGGAAGCCAATGCGTTTCAACCAGCTTTCAGGAAGTGTATATGATAAACTGATGTATTTAAGACGCATAAAATTACCGCTTTCAAGCCAGCGGTCGGTGTCTCCGCGCGAGTTCAACGTAGAACCGTAGTACATTCTTGGCACATCTGTATTAGGATTTTCAGGCGTCCAGGGTTGTATGCCGGCGCGATAATTGGAGTTATCATCAAAACGATCTACTAAGCTGTGATAACCGTTGTAAACCGTAGCGCCGAAAGCACCGAACCAGTTCATGGTAAGAGAAAGGTTCTTATAAGAAGCACCTAGATTAATTCCCAGTTCAACATCTGCCCAAGGAGATCCTAGCACCAATTTATCATCATTTGTAATCTGTCCATCACCATTGTGGTCTTTGAACCGTATATCACCTGGTTTGGCCGAAGGTTGTATAACTCTTCCCTCTGCATTCTTATAATTGTCTACCTCCTCTTGGGATTGGAAAAGCCCATCCGTTTCCAGCACATACCACATACCGGCAGATTGCCCGACTTGCGTGACGGTATTCCCCACAAAAATGTTGTTCCGACCATACCCTAAGCTTGTCACTTTGTTTTTGAGCGTCGTAATATTGGTGTTTACATAATACTTAAACTCTCGGCTGCTTTCATTATAACCCAAAGAAAGTTCAAAACCGGTATTTTTTAGACTTGCAGCATTGGCTATTGGTGGTCTTCCATCATGGCCTGTTGTCAATGCAATAGGCATGGCCGTTAAGACATCCTTCGTATCGGCAATAAAATATTCGGCTGTTAACGTAATTTTATTATTGAATAACGTAGCGTCGACACCGAAATTCTTTTGCGTCAAGGTTTCCCAGCGAAGGTCAGGGTTAACCAGCGCGACCTGGGTAGCACCGGGATAAATCAACTGATCACGACCCATGGCGATAGTCGAAAATGTGTTGATAACCGCTAAGTAATCCCAATAATTGGCACTACTATTTCCAGCTAGGTCTGTACTCGTCGTGCTATTTCCAAGCCGTCCATAACTAGCCCTTAACTTTAAATCGTTAACCCATTCTTTCTGAAAGAATTTTTCATTACTGATTCGCCAAGCTCCTGATATGGAGGGAAAATTTCCCCATTGATTGGATCGACCCAAACGAGAACTTCCGTCGCGACGGATAACACCATTTAATAAATAACGATTATCGTAGTTATATTCAATACGCCCTAAGTAAGATAAAATAATAGCTTCTTGCCGATACCCCCCTGCTTGCGGCTCATTTCCCTGATCGAGCTCACTGTAATAGCCGCCCTTTCCATCAGGGACTAAATTCCTTTTCATCCCGGAGATACGTGCATATAAATCCCGTTGATAGGTTTGACCAACTACCGCGTTGACCGAATGTTTACCAAAGTCTTTATTAAATGCTAGCGTATTTTCTACTAATATCGATTGAAAGCGAGCACGATATTCATCGGCGATGGAAGGTTGAAATTCTTGATTTAAGGACCAGTTACCCTGCTTTCGTAAATGGGCATAATGATCGCTGCTAGTTTCGTAACCTAAGTTAAACCGATACTTTAGAAATTCAACCGGCTTCAACTCAGACCAGACATTTCCGCGAATGCGTAGATTTTCGTTATACCGATCATCCAAATCAGCAATCGCCACGGGATTGCTACCAAAGGTCCGCGCCCTCCGTTCATCACCATATCCATATCCTCCCGGGTTATTCGGGTTATATACCGGAATGGTGGGCAAAAGCCGTACGACATCTGCAATAGGGTTGCCCGACATTTCATCAGCTTTTGCATTGCTGATTGCTAGGTTCTCACCGATACTAAAAATACCCTTTGTACCTTGTGTATTTACGCGAAAGCTTATGCGATCAAACCCGGTGCTGATTACGGTTCCATCATTTTTGAAATAATTCCCCGATACCAGGTAATTACCACTCTCTCCACCGCCCGAAAAAGTGAGATTCAAATCTTGCATGTTCCCTGTGCGGAAAGCCGCATCCTGCCAGTCGGTATTTTGACTTAAATCTAAATCTTGTCTAGTAGCTCCTGCATTGTCATAGGCCATATAATTAAGTCTGGCAAACTCTTCTGTTTGCGCCAACTTGTAGCGAGGTGTAGTTTGCGCACTCGTTGTTCCCGAGAACTGTACCTTCATCGGCCCTTTGGCTCCCTTTTTTGTTGTGATGATGATTACACCGTTAGCAGCGCGCGAACCGTAAATTGCCGCAGCAGAAGCATCTTTCAAAATTTGTACGGACTCGATGTCGTTGGGATTAAAATCCCGATTGGCGGTTGTAATCATTCCATCAATCACGTAGAGTGGATTGGTACCGCTTAAATTTTTCAAACCACGAATTTCCACTCTGGCTTCCGCTCCAGGCCGTCCCGCTCCGCGCACTTTAACACCCGACGCCAGTCCCTGAAGCGCTTCTCCCATGGTTGTTACTTGCCTTTTTGTCAATTCAGACGTTTTTACCACCGAAACGGCGCCCGTTAAATCCCGTTTCTGTTGTGTACCATATCCTACTACTACTACCTCATCAAGCGAATTTTCTTCAGGCAAGAGGGTTACATTTATTTCCTCCTTTCCCTGTAAGGCAACCTCTTGTGTGGTATAGCTAACATAGGAAAAAACCAAAACGGCTTGTTGATTGGGAACTTCAATACGGTATCGCCCCTCTTGATTGGTTGAAACACCCGTATTTGTATTCTTAACCTTTACACTTACGGCGGCTAAAGGTGCGCCTGATTCGTCCCGGACTAAGCCGGTGATGGTGGTTTGCGCCCACAGGCAAACCGAAAGGCAGATGAAGAAAATCAGTAAAAAGAATACCTTCATTACACTGCCCTTTCCATTTAACAATTGACTAGTATGCATACGTTCTCATTGGTTAGTAAAAAAGGAGCGAAGAACTCCCTCGTCGATAACCAAAGGTAGGTGCTGCATGCTTGTTAATGCTAAACGAAGCGTATCAATATTTCAGCATATTGTGTCAATTTAGCTGTATCAAGAAGCTTCCAAATACCCATTCAATTGCACTCAGACGAATCTTAAGCAATCAACATACTGACAAGTTCCTACAAGAAAAAAAAACGGTTAGTTTCGCTGTTTAAGATTCTCTACATATTCTGAAGGAGAAACGCCGAATTGCTTGTGAAAATTCCTACCGAAATGGGTCTGCGAACTATATCCTACCATTTCAGCTATCTCATATATTTTCAATCCGCCTTCAGCCAACAATTCCGCAGCCCGCTTAAGTCGAGCAACATTAATCAGTTCATTCGGGGTTAAGTTAGATATTGCTTTAATTTTCCGATATAAGGTAGGCCTGCTCATACACATTAAGTCGGCTAAATGCTCCACGTCTAGATTTGGATTTTCCAATCGCTGATGAATCAAATCGTTTAATTTCTCGAGAAACAATTCATCTGACTTCGAATGGGCCATCGTTTTTATGTGTACCAATGGAGAGGATGCAAAGTACTCGCGCAACTTATTCCGATTGGCCAGCAAATTGGCAATTTGAACTTGCAGGTACTCTGGAGAAAACGGTTTTTCGACATAAGCATCCGCACCCAGTTCCAGCCCTTGTATCTTGGATTGCAACGTATTTTTTGCTGTTAGTAGAATAACGGGAATATGACAGTATTCAACGGTAGATTTGACGGTCTCACATAAAGCATAGCCATCCATTACGGGCATCATAATATCACTGATGATGAGCTGTACACTTTCATCCGCTAAAAAGTTCAAAGCCTCTCGTCCATCATTAGCGGTAAATACTTGATAATGTTCCTGCAGATCATCTGCTAAAAAATCCAAGATCTCACGGTGATCATCTACCAGCAGCAAAGCAGGTTTGTTTGTAGTGGTTTGTAGGGTATTTATCATAGATCAGATTCTTTATGGTTAAGTGGTAGCGATAATACAAATGTATTAAAGTTTTCGTTATTCTTAATATCTAAAATCAAGCTGCCTCGATGCATTTCGGCAAGCGAACGCGCTAAAGCTAGGCCCAGACCACTACCAACAGATTTCGTATTCCCTTTGATCCGGTAGAAGGGCTCAAAAATTTTCTCTTGTAGATGGGGAGGTATTCGTTCTCCATCGCTAGCGATAATGACTCGAAAAAAGAGTTCTTCCTTTTGTAAACGAATAACAATTTTACTAGCCGCATATTTAAGGGCATTATTTAATAAGTTGCTTAACATTTTGTCTAAGGCTTCTACATCAACATATACCCATAATTCCTCCTTTAACACTTCTAACTTAATCTTTATACGCAACTCCATCGCTGTTGGACCGAGCCTTTCTACTTGATCTTTTAGAAATTGTGTTACCTCAAGATGTTGATAAGTGAGCACAAAGGCTTGTTCCTCGGTTTTCCTAAAATCTAACAGTTGCCCCGATAGCTCCAACAAACGATTGGTATTCTTTTCCATTATCAACAAATTCTTTCGAATAGTCGGCACTTCGTCCACTTGTTTAATAATTTTCTCCATAGGTCCCTTTATAAGGGTCAAGGGTGTTCTTATTTCATGTGCAACTTGCGTGAAGAATTCTATTTTTGCGCGATACATTTCCTCTTCTTTTTTATGTGCAAGCTGTTCCAATTTTAACCTATTCTTTTCCCGCAGACGGCGGTGATAGGAGCCTACGATATAATAGATTAATACTATAATCAATACGGTATATAAAAGATAAGCCGCTTTACTAGCCCAAAATGGCGGTAAAATATGAATGGATAAGATTGCCTCCTTCCCGATACGGGCCCCTAAACTATTGATTGTACTAACCCGAAAAATGTATTCGCCGGGTGGTAATTCAGTAAAGTAAGCCTTTCGGTTTGCCTGAAGGTGGGTCCAGTCGGGATCCAAGCCATCCATCTTGTAAACATATTCTGTCATTTCAGGAGATGTATAGCTAAGCGCAGCGAAGTCGATACTAAAGGTAGATTGGTTATGTCTTAAAATGATGGTATCGGTAAACGTAATCGACTTTTTCAAGGGCGAGCCGTTTTCACCAATCGTCAGGTCTTTATTATAAACCTGAAATCCGGTAAAATAAACGGGTGGTACAAAGGATTTGTCTTGCAATCGCCGCGGATTGAAACGAATTAAACCCTTTACGGTACCAAAGTATAACATACCATTTTGTGCTTTATAAACGGAATTATAGTTAAATTGATCGCTTAAAAGCCCGTTTGCAACTCCAAAAAAACGACTGGTATTTGCGCGCGGATTAAAACGGATCAAGCCTTTTGATGTACTGATCCAAAGGTCCCCATGATTATCTTCTTGTACTGTACATACCAATAGGCTTTGCATAGATTGAGGAAATTGATACTGCTTAAACTTTCCCAACGACTTGTCCAGGCGACAGAGCCCTTCCTCGGTAGCGACCCAGAGCTGTCGGTCTTTTGTTTCCGTAATGTAAGTCACACGATTACTTGTCAACGTAGCGATATTGCCCGGTTGATGACTATACCTTCCTCTATTACCTGTTTTAGGATTGTAAAAGTATAAGCCATCTCGCCAAGAGCCCGCCCAAATCGTACCTTCCCGGTCTTCAAAAAGCGATGTATAAAAAATATTCGACGGAAAATTACGTACAAGTTGAAACCCCTCTCTTTCATATAAATATTCATAGATTCCTCTGTCTGTCGCCAATAGTACTTCGCCGGAACGGAGGCGTAACATGGTATAAATGAAATTACTTCCCAAATGGAATGGCGCATTGGAAGCAGTATACTGTTTAAAAACTTCGCCGGTGGATATACGCATAAGGTTTAAGCCTTGGTGAAAGGTTCCCACCCATAAAGTATCCCCAGTCGCTAATAAGCCATGAATATTGGAAGAAGATAGTTCTTGAGGTTTACCTTGAACCGAAAAATGTTCAAATCTTCCGCTTGTCAGCGACAATTTGTTTAATCCACCATTTTCCGTTCCGATCCATAAATTTCCATAGCTGTCTGCCGTTATTTCACGAACAGCACTTCCTATAAGACTATTCTCTCCTTTTTGCGGGAAAAATTTCTCAAAGAAAGTATGCTGCTTATGATAATAACTGACACCTCCAAACCAAGAGCCAACCCAAATACCGCCTTCGGTATCACGACAAATAGTATAAACAGCGTTATCACTGATGGACCATTGATTATTATCTTCCTTTTTTAAATGTACAAAGCGTTTGTGTCGATCTTCGTAGATGAAAACGCCCAGCTCAGTAGCTGCCATATATTGCCCCTCATCCGTCCTTTTGATATCATGCACATAAATGGGCAGTTGATTTTCACTTTTTTTTAATAGATCCTGATAGGATCCGTCTAGCGGGTATAATAACTTTAGTCCTTCCTTAGCCGTGCCGATCCAGAGCCTTTCTTTGTTCTCGTCCCATAAAAGACATGTAACCGGTCTCGAACCGATGGACGATTGTTTTCCGAAAACTTCAAAGCGTTTTGTCTTTTCCCATTTAGGTTCAAGCAGCTTAATTTCACCATTGCTAGAGCCGACCCATACACCCGTTTTACTTACTGACACTGCATCTACTGAACTCATTCCTAGCTTTCCGAAGTTCTTAATTTGCCCTGTTTGGGTCTGGTATCGGACTAAGGATGAAAAGGCCGTATACCAGATATTACCTTCCTCGTCTGCTTGAATATGAGCGATCGCCGCGTCTTGATGATGAACAAAGTGGCTGAATTTCTCCGTAAGTGGATCATAGATATAGATTCCTAAGTCGGTCCCAACCCAAATATTCCCGAGGCGATCTTCAAACAGGCTGTGTATAAAGTTATTTCCTAAGCTAAGTGAATCCTGTGGATTGTGGTTAAAGACCTTAAAGGTGTAACCATCGAATCGATTGAGACCATCGCGTGTACCAAACCACATAAAACCTTTACTATCCTGCATGCTGCAAATAACCGCATTATTAGAAAGGCCGTTTTCAACCTGATAATGCTTGAAGTAATAAGGTTGACAATACAGTAGTTTTACGAACAGGCAAAACAGGAATACGCTGATTAGTTTTTTTATCATGGCTAATTCAAACTTAATATTTCTTTTCATTTCGAACAAGGTCGCATCTGACTTTTAGTATGAATGACTATCAATAAAACAGGACTTTAGTCAGCTTTTATTCGGACCTTGTTCGGATCTCATTCGGATACAGACAAATAAGGTCTTATTTATATTCAAATAAATTAATAATTGGTTAAGTGGTGATATGCTCGTTGATAGTACCCGTTCTTAACGCTTCTATGCTACCTGGCCTGGGCGAGACATGTAGCGAAAGATAATTTGTCGAAAGTTTGATACAATCGGATGAGCCACTTTTCCTTTCATTTTACGTTATTTGAGGTCTAATAACCAATTATTACATGAGGCGCTTTATTTTTTCGATTCTATCGATTTTGTTCATCCATTATTCGTTCGGGCAGGCCATCAAGAACCCGATCATCAATAAAGATTTTCCTGATCCAACCATTATTTACACTGAAGGATTTTATTACGCTTATGCAACCAATAGCAATATCGATGATAAACTAGCCCATATCCAGGTGGCCCGTTCCAAAGATCTTCAAAATTGGACTATTTTAGGCGACGCTCTCCCCGAAAAACCAAGCTGGGCGGATCGCGATTTTTGGGCTCCTCACGTGCTATTTGATAGTGCCATAAATCAGTTTGTGCTTTTTTATTCCGGCGAATCGGGGAACGGAAAATGCCTAGGTGTCGCTTACGCTAAACACCCCGCTGGACCGTTTAAGGATTCGGGCAAACCTTTGTTATGTGGAGAAGGGTTTGTGAATATCGATCCTATGGCCTTTATAGACCCTAAAACCAAAAAGAAACTACTTTATTGGGGGTCAGGTCATGCGCCGATTAAGGTGCAAGAAATGACGGATGATTGGTCAGCATTTCGTGAGGGCTCAAAATCGATTGACGTTATGCATCCGGAACAAGAAGCACAATACGATAAATTAATTGAAGGAGCATGGGTAGATTACCACCAAGGCTATTATTATCTTTATTATTCAGGTGATAATTGCTGTGGGCCTCAAGCCAGTTATGCGGTGATGATCGCTCGTGCAAGAAACCCCTTCGGGCCCTTCGAACGATTGGGTTCCAACAATCATTCGAATAGAAGCGTTTTGCTTGAAAAGGATAGTTTATGGCTGGCTCCGGGGCATAATTCCATTTTCCGCGATCCGAAGGGCAATATCTTTATCGCTTATCATGCCATTCCCATCAATCCCAACACGGGCAAACCAGATGGCTACGGACGTGTAGCCCTTATCAAGCGAATCCATTATCGGGAGGGCTGGCCTAAGATCGAAGATGCGAGCACCCATTCCGCACCGCTTACTTTAGCTGATCCTCACATTTTCTATGACAATGGCACCTACTACTTGTACGGTACTGGAGCACCTGATGGTTTTCAAGTATATAGCTCCGTAGACCTCGAAAACTGGACAGGTCCTGTTGGTCGCGATCGTAACGGTTACGCTTTGCATAAAGACCATACATTCGGCACGATGGGCTTCTGGGCGCCGCAGGTCTTTAAATATAAAAACAGGTTTTACATGGCTTATACTGCTAACGAACAAATTGCGATCGCTAGCAGCGATAGCCCACTTGGTCCTTTTACGCAAGACACAAAACGCGCCCTCAATGGACCTACCAAACAAATCGATCCGTTTATATTTTTTGATAAAAACAAAGCCTATCTCTATTTTGTGCGCTTACATGACGGCAATCGAATCTACTGTGCGGAATTGTCAAATGATTTAAGTCAAATTAAAGAGGAAACTGCCAGCGAATGCCTTCGTGCTGATGAACCTTGGGAAAACACATCCGACGCGCGCTGGCCTGTTACGGAGGGACCTACCGTTATTAAACATGCCGGACTTTATTATCTTCTTTATTCAGCCAATGATTTTCGAAACCCCGATTATGCCGTTGGTTATGCCACTTCATCGCATCCCATGGGACCGTGGAAAAAGCATCGAGGCAATCCCATTATAAGTAGAAGATTAATTGGGGAAGATGGCACCGGCCATGGAGACCTTATTCAAGACAAGCAGGGTAACTTGCATTATGTATTTCATACCCATTTCAAAAATGAGCAGGTTGCACCTCGAAAAACAGCATTTATTGATCTTAAATTCGAGCATAGCGGAAATCCGCCCATCCTTCAAGTCGATTCGAATTCCTTTAGGTTTTTAACAGTAGGAATAAAATAAGGTAAATAGCTGTTAAAACAGCACGAGAAAGAGTTATTTAAATACAGGAGCCCTTTGTTTGACAGAAGAAGTTCCTTGCCCTTTTATTTCAGGCCAACCATCTTTCCAAAACAAAGGTTCCATAAGTAGAACTCGACGATCCGTACCATTGCTTAACTTTCCTTTCCGGGCATTGAAACCATGATACAAGAACCAGTCCTGCCCATTGTCATCGCGAATAAGACGGGCATTATGCCCTGTTCCTACAAACCGGTCATTCCCTTGAATCAGTAAAGTACCTCGTCCTCTTTCAGTAATTGGGTACCCCTCTTTATCTAGATAAGGTCCTAGTAAATGCTTTGATCTTCCAACAAGCACATGGTATTTGCTGTTTAAGCCTTCACAGCAAGAGCCCTTTGAACCGAAGAAGTAGTAGTAATCACCCTCCTTATGAATCATAACCGCTTCCCAATCGCCAGCTGCTATTTTTGTTTTTTTGTGGATATCAGCAACCGATCTACCATCTTCGCTAAGTTCAATGGCATAAGTTCCTTGTGTTGGTAAATCACTGAAACTTCCCCAAAAAAGGTATTTTTTACCTCGATCTTCAAAGAAGCATGGATCGATAGAATTTGGCACATCCACCTCTGCGCTGAGAAATATTTTTCCTTGATCTATAAAATCTCCATTTAAGGAGTCAGCAATTGCCAAACCGATACCGGGGTTAGGATCTCCCCAAGTAGAAAATGCGTAGTACATGTAATATTTCCCATTTACTCGATTTACATCCGGTGCCCAAACACCTCCTTTTTCTTTCCATTGCGGTTTTTGCCGCAAGGCATTTTTCACGTAACGCCATTGGGTTAAATTCTTTGATTGCAACATGGGTACCCATCGCGGCCCTTTTCCATCTCCCCAGTCGTCAGCGGTGCCGAATGCATAGAACAAACCCGTCTTTGGATCCCTTATGACGGATGGATCTGCCAGTACAGGTTCGAATACCGGATTGCTATATCGATCAGGCTCTTGAGCAGCACATTCGAGCGCAAAACAGAGCAGCGAAAAAAGGAGGAACTTACGCATTCTACACCCTATTTAGTAACGGAAAAGACGTACTCCGAAGTCGTTTTGTAGACCTTGCCCGGGTCCAGAATGATCGACGGAAAGTCCGGTTGATTTACGGCATCCGGAAAATGCTGAGTCTCTAGAGCAAAAGATGTTCGATAGTCATCCTTCACGCCGCTTTTCAGGGTATTTTGTCCCTTCATAAAATTGCCTCCATAAAACTGCAATCCCGGTTCGTCGGTAAAGATCTGCATAACAATGCCACTCTTATCACCCGTAACAGTAGCTGCTAAACCATACTTATTCCCTTTGTTGAGTACAAAATTATGATCGTACCCACCTCCGAATTTTAATTGCTCATTGTCCTGATCTACGCGGCTACCAATGGCTTGCGCTGTTGTGAAGTCAAAGGGCGTATTCTTGACAGAAGCTAAATTACCCAGCGGAATCAGGGTGCTGTCAACTGGTGTATATCTATTTGCGTTTATTTGTAAAAGATGATTATTAATGGTGCCCGAGCCTTCCCCGTTCAGATTAAAGAAAGCATGGTTCGTAAGATTAACGGGCGTGCGTTTATCAGTAGTTGCCTCGTAATCAAACCGCAATCCATTATTGGCGGTGGCGGGATAGGTTATTTTAACTTCTAAGTTTCCTGGAAAATTTTCCTCACCATCGGGTGAACGGTATCGCAAAACAAGTGAAGAGTCGCTTGCATGTTCTGCATCCCACACTACATCCTGAAACCCTTTTTTTCCGCCATGCAAGGTGTTTTGCCCATTATTGGTAAAGATACTATATGCCTTTCCATCCAATTCAAATTTCCCTTTCGCTATCCGATTCCCTACACGGCCGATCGTAGCACCATAATATGGCTCTGAAGAGGCCTTGTATTCCGCCGCTGTCGCAAAACCTAAAACGACGTCGACAGGCTTACCATCTTTATCCGGTACGGTTAAACTGACAACTCTGCCACCATAATTCGTGAGTGTTGCGGTTAATCCCTTTCCATTGCTGATTGTATAAAGCTTCGCTTCTTTACCATCGATTTGGCTATCAAACGCTGTTGTTTCTTTTACGCTGTGCTCATTTGCGTTGTTTTCTCTTGCGGGGTTATTACACGAAAGGGCTATACAGCCCAAAATGTAATAAACATAGTATTTTATCTTCATATCTGTCTTCATGAGGTGGGACTAAATTTGATTCTTCATCTCGATTTAGTCCCATTTTTTCAATATAACCCTTATTGTATAGACTGTTGATAGAGCGTCTGATGCAGTTGATTCAACTGTGTTTCAGGAATCTTGATCACTTCACGATCATAAGTCATCATTCCGTTCGTTTCAACCTCCACATCCGTTGTTTGAGTATATACACCAGCCGATAATCCTAATGGGATCAATCGTTTTAAGTCTTCGATCAGTTTAGTATAACGCTTTAAAAGCTCCTCTTTATTTTTAAAGCTTTGGTATCCCCAGTTATTTTTTTCCTGCCAGGTATGACCTTCTATTGGCAAACCTAAACCACCAAATTCGCCCAGTACCAATACTTGTTTTTCGCCAAATAATGCTGGGTCGGGCATCGAAGGATCAGGATAGTTGTGAATATCCAAAATATGTCCTGTCTTCAAGAAATTGCCTCCGCTGGCACTATTAACCAAACGTGACGGATCGTATTGGATAGTCCATTCGGTAATCTCCTTGGTCTTAAATTGTCCCCAAGCTTCATTAAATGGAACCCACACAACGATACTGGGGAAGTTATGCAAAGCGTCCATGATAGCTTTCCACTCTTTCTTGTGATAGGCTTCTGATTCAGCGGAACGTTCTTTATCCAAGTTATACCCTGAGAGCTGCCCTGGATGATTGTCCCAACGGTTACCGCCTAAATCGCCACTTGGCATATCCTGCCATACCAGCAAACCAAGACTGTCGCAGTAACGGTACCAACGAGCAGGTTCTACCTTAATGTGTTTACGGATCATATTAAAGCCCATTTCTTTTGTCTTTACAATATCAAACAATAGCGCTTCGTCGGTTGGGGCCGTGTACAAACCGTCGGGCCACCACCCTTGATCCAATGGGCCATACTGGAATACGAACTCGTTATTTAACATTAACCGCTGAATACCTTTACCATCCTTGGCCATGGATATTTTACGCATGGCGAAATAGCTTGTCGTCTCATCTATTACCCTTCCTTTCCGAAGAACCGATACGCGTAGATCGTAAAGTTTAGGGTTCGATGGCGACCATAACTCTACGCCGGGGACCGATAAATTTGCTTCTGCCCCTGCCGTTACAGTCTGTTCAGCCAGAACTTTATCACCATCCAGTGCAAGCACTTTAACCTGATCACCGCTTTGGCTGCCCTCTACTTGCGCGTAGAATGTTAGCGATTTTTTGTCGACATCCGGAGTTTGCTTTGTATGAGCTATATAGGTTTTTGGAACGTTTTCCAGCCAAACAGTTTGCCATATACCGGTAACGGGCGTATACCAAATACCTTCCGGATTTTTCACCTGCTTACCACGTGGTTGAGGCCCTTCATCCGTTGGATCCCACACTCGGATCGCTATCTCTTGTGTCTTTCCTTTTTTAAGGTATTTGCTGATATTAAAATAAAATGGATCGAAACCACCTTGATGACTACCCACTTGTTGGCCATTTACGTATACTTCACATTGCCAATCTACTGCTCCGAAATGCAACAGTACATCTTCCTTGCTATTTACGGCTTCTAATTTAATGGTGTTTTTGTACCATAAAGCTTGATCTTTACCAACCGTTTTTCCAACGCCTGATAAAGCAGATTCAACGGCAAAAGGGACAAGAATCTGTCCTTGGAAATTACTTGGTATATTTTGTTCTGTTTTCGAAGTTATGGCGTATTGCCAAAGGCCGTTCAAGTTTTGCCAGCCCTTCCGTACAAGCTGCGGCCTTGGATATTCTTGTAGCGTTTCTTTCGGATTTACTTTCTCTGCCCAAGGCGACATGATTTTATCGCCAACAGGCTTCCAATTTGCGTCTTGCGCCACAGCGAACTGCGAACTAATTAAAAGTAAGGATCCAAAAATCAAGTTACGTGTCATGCGTTCTTTTATATGTGAATAAAATATTAATTTGTTGCTTTAGTAAGCGATTTGATGAAGGCAACCTCCTCTTTACTATAAGGTGTGCCATCTTTTCTTAAAATGTCGTGAAACCAAACCTTAGGCGGCGCGTCGTAAGACTTAGACCAGCTATCCCATGCATAAATGGTTTGTGTTTTCCCATCGACAAAACCCCAATTGTAAGCCCCTACATTATATTTCTTTGCAATGGGCAAACTACCTTCAAAAGTACTCTTGTTTGGCCGGGCCATGTATTCTGTACATAATATAGGCCGCCCGTACTTTTCCAACTGCTTAATGCGCGCCTCAAAAGATGCGGGATCTTCATAATTGTGGAAGCTAATAATGTCTGACGCTTCCAATTGCAAACGCTGTATTTCGGTCAGTGCCGTTGAATCAGACCAGTCGCCGCCATCCCATAAACCAGACGTTAGGGGCTGGCTTGGCTGACTAGCACGCGCCCAATCGAAGGTTTTTTTGAGCAACTCGTAAACATACTTGTCCTTATTCTCTAATTCTACTTTTCCGTAAGAACTTTTATTGGGATTATTGGGCTCATTCCAAACATCCCAACCTAAAATGCGATTGTCTTGGGCGAAATGCGTCACAACCCCTTTAATATAGCGTTCCAATTTAGGGTATTGGGTACTATCTTTTAACACTTCCGAACCAGGACTTTGCACCCATCCCGAGTTGTGGACATGTGGTTTTGGGGCGCGTTGCTTTCCTAATTTTGGAAAAGGGTCCCAGCAAGAGTCGAAAAATACAAAAAGTGGTTTGATATGATGCTTATCGGCAATTGCCAGAAAAGTTTCCATTCTATTCAAGAAGCCCGCACTGTCTTGCTCATAAAGTAAATCATGAAGATATACGCGAACTGTGTTAAAGCCTAGATCCGCCGCCCAGCCTAATTCCTTATTGATAGTCAAGGTATCAAAACTATCCGCTTGCCACATTTCCAGCTGATTAATCGCCGTACTTGGACTAAAATTGCAGCCCACAAGCCAAGCTTGCTTTTCATACCATTCGTTGGCGTCTTCTGTCGACCAGCGCGTTTCCGCAGCTTCCTCGGTATGTTCATTTTCTTTTTTATTATTGGTTGACGAGCAGCCCGTCAGCCATCCTCCGGCGAGAATAAATGAAATACCTAGTAATAATGTTGATAGCTTCATATCGATTTGCTAATTGGTTTGTCGTTTGATAAAAAATCTTCCAACCAAAGGAAATGATTATCGTACGATAAACCAATTAGCACTGTGTCAATTTTTCTTTATATTGTCTCAATTTAGCTGTCAGACTTCAGCAATCAGCTTTCAGATTTAATTTATTTTAAGAGTTAAAACTTCGTTTCAAACGGACTGTCGACTGCTGTTTACTTTTTCAACATTTCCTTCTCTAGCATCTTCACAAAATAGCCGCCTACCACCGATCGTGCACGAAAACCAACTGACTTACCATCGGTTGTTTCATGCCAATCGCTCAAGGGGATACGGTCCGGTGTTTCATTCACAAATTTCCACACCGGGCTTACGAACGTCTCAAAATCCGTATCATCCGCTAAGGTAGCGGTCCATAAAATCCAGTCAGATTTTGTATAGGTTTTTCGACTATCTAAGGGCAAACCATATGTTTGCTGTTTTGTCTTGTAATAAGCAATTTCCTTTTCTACCACTTCCTTAGGGAATATATCCAATTTCAACAGCTTATCCCAAATGAGGTTGTACTTTTGACTCCAAGTATCCTTTTGGCCAAAAGCAAGGGTATAATGATTACCGTTGTCGGCCAATTTCATCCACTGGGCGGCCATTTGTTTCGCTAATTCGAAATGCTTTTTTGCTACGTCCTCTTTTTTTAGCATCTCTGCTAGTTTCGCATAAGAAGCGATTCCCATAATCGCTTTCACAGATAAGTTAGCATTGCGCGCGAGATGTCCTGCAAAGTCATCGGTACAGAGCTGATTTGCCGGGTCGAGTCCTTCTTTCTTTAAAAATTCAGTCCAAGTGGTCAGGGTTTCCCAATGTTTCTCCGCAAAATTCGTATTGCCATCCCGCAAAGCTATAGCGGCGGTAAGGGTAATCATATTACCTGCCTCTTCCACCGGCATATCTTCTCCATAGGTTTGACCATTGGCTAAAGGATACGTTCCGACATCATGGGCAGGGAACGGCTTCTTCCATCTACCACTTTCCGAATATTCAAAAATAAAACGTAACAAACCTTTCGCAAGCTCCGTATTATACAAAATAAAAAGCGGCGCAGAAGGATAGGTAACATCCACCGTTCCGATGGAACCGTTTGAAAAGTTTTCTTTCGAGAAAAACAACAATTCCCCATTGGTATTTGCTACTACTTTATGCGCAGCGATTGCTTGTCGATAGGCAAGGTTACATAAGTCGGCATATTGCTCACCGCCTACCTTTTGAGCATCGGCCGATAATTTTTCATCGAAAGATTGACAGGCCTGCATTAAACGATCATAGTCTTTCTCCGCAGCTTGAATCATATCTAGGGCATTTGTCTTATTATCCCGACGCCACCACGGGCGCAAATTCTTTCCGAAATATTGTACCGAGTATTCATCGTCATAAGCAATCACCAAATGTTCTGAGATTGCATCCGTTATTTGCCCTAAGGTCATCTCCACACCGATCAGCATATCGGATGCAGCGCCAATTTTTGCTTCAGAAGAAGCACCCTTTTTTGCAATATCTGCGACAAAACCCTGCAAGCTGTTTGGAGTTGATTTAATAGAAGCCTTTTTCGTGGTCGCGATATATGCTTTTCCCCAATCAATCCGAACATTATCTCCTTTTTTACCTAATATTTGCTGACTCGTTGTCCCCACCGATTGTACCAGTAGTTGATCATGATCTTCTATAGCTGCTTTCACTTCCTGTTTAGCTTTATCAGCGCTCACTTTTCCCGATAATGCAAACCAGATTTTTACATCGTGGGCTTTCCCGTCTTTCGACACTGATTTAAAAGTTAGATAGGATGCGGGTCTAGCCAATACTTCCAATTGATCCATCAATAAAGGCGAAGTAAAAGTTAAATCAATGGCTACGCCGCCGGCATCAAAGGAGTATTCAGTCTGTGTCGCCGTTAGATGCACAGACGTCTGTTTTGCCAATTCGGTATCCAACAGTTTCCGTTCCTGTACCAAACCGACATCGATAAAGGCGCCACCCCGATCATTACGACAATGTACAGCTAAAGTGTTTTTACCTTGCTTCAGTGCTTTTATACTCGCGGGCGAAAGAGCTCTTTGTCCATAATCTAGAATAAAATTCGGGTCTTCATAAGCCAATACGCCATTGATAAAAACTTGCACCGCGTCGTCATGGCTAATCAGTAACTTCGGATCATTTGGAAGCTTGTCCAAAGTAAATTCCCTTTTATACCAAATTTCCTTATCATAACGTGATGCGGCTTTCATCGGATTATCCACGGAATTATCGCCAAAAGGTGCTGTTCCGGCCTCCCAAGACTGATTGACAAAATCAGTTGCTTCCCAACCCGTTCCCGGATTTGCATAGGTGTAGTGAACTTCATAAGGTTTTTTCTGTGCGGTAGGCACTACATCTTCCAAAAGCGAAATTGCTTTGCCCACTAATTGATATACTTTGCCATCCACCTGAGCCAGTACTACAAGTGGTTGATCCTCGCCCGTCCAGTGTTTAGTTGACTGTGCATTCAGCGTATCTCCGAAAGACCAGATACTAAAGTAAGGATCATGCGTAATCAAGGGATAAGCAGGTGCCCTTAAACCTTGTTTCTTTTCCGCTGAGGCCTGTTTATCTGCACCACTTCCACAACTTGACAGGAGGCCTAAGCTGATCATTAACGCACTAAAAATGATGTTTTTTTTCATCTTCTATTGTATTGTTTGTTTTAGTATATCCATTGTTAGCTATTAGCTAATCCCTTAAAACTAATACTTAATCACCGGAAAAGCACTAATCCGCAACCTTGCTGCCCCCATGGGTATAAGTTCTAGCTCTTCTGCCTCCGTATTCACCTGTACCGGACTGGCTGGTAATACATCCGTTAACCCATATTGATCGATTTTCCACTCCGGAATTTGTTTACCTTTAACTTTTAATCTTACCGGGACATGGTCAGGCGTAAAAGGAAAGTTATCCTCCGGCCACTCGCTTTTTATTACTTCTATTATTTCTCCTGGTTTCTGGCCAGCATACACGATTCCGTAGTTCCAAGGCGAGTTAGGCAGTATCTCAAAAGATGGCCATTTTTCAGGATCTGCATTATCTTGCCATTTAGAATCCCCAATGGCAGAGGCCTTGCTGTCTTTTTTGATATATTGCTCTTGGATTTTTAAAGAATAAGTGAGCGGTCCTCTGTTAATACTGATACTTCCCTTATTCTCTTTCCATTTTGTAATAGAAAGTTCCATGGGCAATGTTAAGGTAATTTTATCGCCATCATTCCATGTTCGCTCGATCTTAACATAAGAACCCGCTTTAAAGGCTTGTTGCACCTTTTTACCATTAACCAGTACACTGGCTTGATTACACCAATTTGGAATCCGTATATAGTAGGGGAAACTTACCCCATTTGCTGTATGTACGGTAAAGGAAATCTGATCATCAAAAGGATAATGCCCGGCCGATTCAATGCTAATCTCCTGTCCATTTGCCACTTTTGCTGTCACAACAGCTTCCGCAAAAAGCAGGGCCGCCAAACCGTTATCCGGTGTGGCCATAAAAATATGCTCGGCAAAATAAGGCCATCCTTGTGCATGGTTGTGTTGACAGCATCGCGAACTGAAAGGGTTCATCATTAAAAAGGGGCCTTTATTATCAATGCCCGGATGATGGTTCTTGCTATCACTGATGGACATATTCGGACTCGTAATATAACGTAAAGCCTTGAAATCAGGCATTACGGCCGCAGGATAGGTATTAAAAGCAACCTCTTCGGCATGATCTGCCCAAAAAGGATCACCGGTTATTCCCATTAATATTTCATCGGAGGCCATTTGTTCGACCATGCCGCAGGTCTCAACTCCTTGTCGTGGATCCGCATAGCCTTCCCGCGCATTTTCATCTGCGCCGAACATGCCCCCTGGTACATTGCCGAAACGTTCGCGGATAATATCAAAATTACGATAACTAGCTTCGAGATCACTCGGATCGCCAGTTTGCAAATAATAAGTAGCGGGTTCACGGAAGCATTGCGCAATATTCACATTATGCCAATTCGGAAGGTTATGTTGCTGCTTCCAATCGGCCGTATTTCGGTGGATTTTCTTTGCCAAGTCCAACAACCATTCCTTTCCCTGTGTTCGGTTATAAAGCCAATAAATGCTATAGAGATTATCCCCTCCCCGACTGTTCTCCCAGTAATCCTTGAGTAGCTTCTCCTCCGGAAGTTGATTTTGCCAGGCAAAATACTTTTCCATAAAAGATAGCACCCGCTCGTCACGACTATACTCGTAGTACGATTGTAAACACCACAGCATAATCATATTGCCCCAGAGGTCGGGTTTGCCATCTTTTAAAATCAATGGACCGAAGTAACCGTCTTCTCGCTGGCTTTCCAACGCGGCGTTAAGCCAGATCCTCGCTTCCTGAATAATCCGTTCGTCCTTTAAAATATAGCCAAGATTAGCATAACCTTTCAACCAATAAGGAACTTCTTCCCAGCCATGATCCCCACTTCCATCTTTACTTAACCAGGCATTATTTTTCTTTGCTAGCCAAGCACTGATTTCCCCGAGATGTCCCGTCAATCCGTCACGCTGTAATTCCAGGTATTTCCGAAGCCAACCTTTTGGTTGGATAGAACCCACAGGCAATTTAACGAAATAAGCAGATCGCAGCGGTTTCCGATTGGATACGTAATGCTTATTAGATGCACTTGTATCGGGGCGGCTTACATTGGTAACCTCCTCAATAGCCTTCGTCGGATTTAGGATCGATAGACTTAAACAGGATGCGACAATTAAGGATTTATAGAACATCATTGCAATTTTTATCTAAGGCGAACAACTGGTGAGTAAATTCCTTGATCAGAACCACTTGGCCAAACGCATATCCGCCCGAAGAGCGCACGTCCATTGACCGCGTCAGGCTCGTCTGAAAAATCCACATTTAAAGCCATCTGTCCGACCTGAACATCATCACCCGTATATTCGGCTCGTACAACGTTAGCCACTTCGTCAACGAAGGTGGTCGTATTGAGGAGCAGCATTACCCGATCGATCTGCGCGGCATCCACAATTTGATTAATCGTAAAAGAGGTATTCATCACATTACCGCTCAAGGAGATCGATGAATTAGAGATGGTGAAGTAAGGCGTTACTTCCAAATCCACGGAAGCCGTCCCTCTTAATTCCACTTCCGTGGTATCGCGGGTATTAAGCCAGGGACCATTACCGTCTCTGGTAACCAATTTATAGTGTCCGTCAAATAATTTAGCGGAAAAGCTGCCATCTTGGGAGACGAAAACGTCCAATGGCGTCCGAAAGTCGTAACCATCCTGAAATAACTGAACGCGTACGCTCTCATTAGTCCCTTTCAATTGCAAAGGTTCTCCCTGATAAACGATTCGACCCGTTAATGTAGAGGTGGGTTCATCATAATTGTCTTTTCCACAACCCGCAAGGAGCGTCACGAAAATTAATAAGCTATATATACAATACTTTTTCATATTCTTTAGTTAAACTATGTTACTGATAGGGGTTTCTTACCAGTTTCGGGTTGTTATTTAACCAACCGTTATCCAATTCACTGTAATAATGACGCAGTTCAAAATACAAAGGATTTGGATAAATAAAATCCATATTCCGTACCTCGAATGCCCACTTGCCATTGTTAGGATCCCCTGATGCGACAACCCGATAAGGCCACAAGCCTCTTCTGCCGGCTTGTTCATTACGTGGATTCCCGTTCCAAACAATATGCGCACGCCGCCAGCGTAACAGATCCCAATAGCGATGATCTTCGAATGCGAACTCGACGCGCCGTTCATGTACGATATTTTCAAAAGTAAGTACTGTCAATGGCTGTACACCCGCACGTGCACGCACGGCATTGATATTCGACAAGGCGACGGCATTACTACCACCATTTAATTCAAAGGCCGCTTCAGCTGCAATCAGGTAAGCTTCTGCCATGCGGAAACGGGGTTCCCACATTTCTGACCCTCTACCAATGGTTCCGGCAGCAGGCGTTTCATCTAAAAATTTGCGGATACCAAAACCAGTCTTATTAACTAGCCGAAGGGCAGAATTGAAAATCGGCCCATTTTCGGAAGTCAGCAACTGACCATTCGCCGTACTATTGGCAGCACCTTCTCGTTTCATCCACGCGTTGCCCTCTCTATTCAATTGCCCGGCCTGATAAACTACCTCGGCGCCTGCGAATGTAGACCCCGGATATAATACCGTCCCCGCTAACCGTGGATCCCGACTCTCGAATAATTCACTTGCCGTTTCGAAAAACTGCGGCGTTCCGCCGAAACTACCGACCTCAAATTTACTACCTTGGCCAGGCGTTGTTGTATTAATAGGTTCGAACTCCTCGACCAAATTTAAAAGGATGGACAAATAGCTGGTATTGGCATCCTGTGCCATCGATGTGGGGAGATTCGCTCCTGTAAAACCATGTGTTTGCCCAGGAAAAATATAGTCACGCGCCCAAATAACTTCGGTATTGGCCTCTTTAACGCATACTGCTTCATAAAAATTGAGCGCCTTGTCTTCCGGCCTCCGGTCTTGAAGTTCGTATGGGCTTTGTTCGATCACCTCTGTAGCTTCTGCAAGAGCCGTTTCATAATAACCATTAGCCCTTGCCGATTCAATTCCCACCTCTCTACCAGCTGTTTGTATAGGCGCCGGCATCATGTTGTTGTATTTCGCTAAGGAACCAGCATATAGAGCTGCCCGAGCTGCCAACATTTTTGCCGTCCATTTATTGGCGCGTGCATTATTAGTTGTTTTGTCTCCGCTCATCAGTTCAGCGCTCTCCTGGCACTCACTGATAATATAATCGTACATTTCCGCTTCCGTCGCTCTTGGAAATTGTAAAGCGGTAACGTCTACACCAGGCACATAATCAAAAACTTCATCGCCTACTATGGGCATGCCACCCAATGTTCGACACGTATTGAAATAGCACCAGGCACGTAATAATCGTACTTCTCCAATCAAGGGCGCTTTCTCGGTATCGGTCAGGGCATCTGTTTCGTTCAATCCTTGTAAAAACTGATTAAAACTTCGGATGAGCCCATAGTCGTAAACGCGCCAACGGTTACGGTCAAAACTATTAAACTGGTCGAAATCATACTTAATCGCTTCATCTAATACGGTATAATCATATTGTCCTCCTCCAGGCCGTTGCCCCCAGCTGATGCGATCGTAAAAATCTGCGAGTGCTGAACGAATTAAGTTGGGATCACCAAAAACCTGGTCGTTTGTTAATATGGTATCGGGTTTTTGATCAAGAAAATCCTGGCAGCTGCTATTTAGTAAAGCGCCCGCGAGGATTGCTATATAAAAACATCTTTTTTTCATGTGTTAGAATTGAAGGTTTAAACCGAAATTATACATACGCATGGTCGGATAGCCCAAGCCATTCTGATCTTGCTGCTCGGGATCGACCCCTTGCACATTTGTCAGGGCAAAGAGATTCTGCCCCATCATATATACACGGATGCCTGAAATTTTTGCTTTGCTTAACCACGTTTTGGGCAGGTTATAGCCGAGCTCAATATTTCGTAACTTCACGTAGACTACATTACTTTTCCAAAATGTACTACCCCAATAATTGCTATGGTCGCCTTGATTCAAACGTACCAAAGGGTATTTACCGGGAATTAATTCACTGTTGGGATCCCAAACATCAGCCAAATGCCAGGCGTCGTCAAAAATAAAAGTCGGATTATTACCATTGTTTTGGAATGGCACAGCTTGTTCCCAACGTTGATACCAAGAAGAGAATGCCGTACCCGAGAAGTCGAAGGCCAGGTCGAATCCTTTGTAGTTAAAAGCGAAATTCAAACCAAAATTCAAAATCGGTGTAGCATCTTCGCGGTAACCAATTGGACGTTCATCCATATTGTTAATTACCCCGTCACCATTGAGATCCGCGTATTTAATATCTCCTGGCATGAGGGTCGTGTTTCCGCGCCGATCATTGTCGATCGGATAATTGGCAATCTCTTCCCAACTCTGGAACTGTCCAATGGCTTCCAATCCCCAGTTAAGGTATCCGTAACGCTTGTATATGCTGTTTCGGTACATATCCCACGAGTTGCTTCTCCTATTGTCGTATTGCTCCCAATCGTAGAAGCGCGCATAGGTAAAGTTACCGCCAATACTATAATTAAAGTCGTTGATGTTGTCCGCCCAGCGCAACATCCCATCTACTCCTCTAATAACATCTGAATTTAAGTTTTCATTAGGTAACCCAAAGCCGAGCTCGGAAGGCAGTTGCACATCATAGCGCGCTGCGGGAATGCCCGTCGTTAAGCGATTAAAATAAGAAAACGTAGCCGTCATCCGATTTTTTAAGGTTTCCATTTCGAAACCTACGTCTAAGATGTGGGATCGTGTCCACGATAAAGTAGTCACCGGTAAGCCTCTTGGACGCGAACCGATCACATATTGGCCGTCTATTACTGAAGCACCGGCACCATTTCTGAAATTATATCCTGCAAGGAAATCAAAGGCACTGTAGCCGTTGACGTCATCGTTTCCAACCGTACCATAGGAACCTCTGATTTTCAAATTATTGATCACATCATGAATGCCGTGACCTTTCCAAAATTCCTCCTCTGAAATCCGCCATCCAGCTGAGGCCGATGGGAAAAAACCCCAGCGGTGTCCTGGAGGGTATTTCCAGGAACCATCATAGCGACCCGATAATTCCAGCAAATACTTACCTCTAAAATCATAATTGAAACGTCCCATAATTCCCATACGTGCTTGCGTATTCCTCCCTCTGTCGTTGAATGTCCGCAATTCATCAAAACTAATCAGGTTCAAACTGTTAGCTGTTGGTCTGCTGACAATCTGGCCTTGTGGGTCACTGCGCTGAATGGTTTCGAATCCCACGATTGTATTGATGTTATGGTCTCCAAAAGTTTTCTTATAATCCAATTGGACATTCGATGTAATCTCTTCGATCTCTTCATAAATTCGTTCACGATAAGGGTCGTCCATGGAATAATCCACGGGATAGCTGTCTGTCGCAGGATCATAGCGGTAAAGCTGATAGGTATACTCTTGGTTGTCAAATTTACGATTCCCATAATAATAGCCACCCAGCATTCTTGCCGTAAGACCATCCATGATTTCGTATTCGGCGTTAGCCTGCAATTGAATATGCCTCCAGTTCTCTGTCATTCGACCAGACCGCTCGTAGTTCAGAACAGCAAAATTTGTCTGCGGATCGTCGCCGGGACGTTGTGGATATAGTGGATTATCGTTTGCATAAGGACGGCGCGTAGGTAAATTACGAAGAACAGCAAATCGAGGCAACCAGTAGTCGTCTCCCCCCGGAACACCAGGGTTCACCCGTTCTTCCAGACGGCCATTCATACGAAAACCAACCTTAAAGCGATCATTAATTCTGCTGTCCAAGTTCATTTGCAGGTTGGTCCGTTCAAAACCACCGTAATTTTTGATAGTGGCATCTTGCTGCAAGCGTCCAATAGAAACATAATAATTTGATTTGTCCGTTCCACCACTAAAATTAGCATTCAAGTAATACTGGGGAGCACTTTCCCAAATAAAATCGAGCCAATTGAAACCTTGGTAACCTACCTCCGTTCCTGCCATCCACTTATCGTATTCTTCGCGGGAATATTGTCTATCGGTGCCGCGTAACGTTTCACCTTGTACATAATTGTGCACATAGGTTTTGGAGTCAGCAGGATCAACAAATTTAAAATTATCCTGCATACCAAAGTAGCTATTTATAGATACCGTGTTTTTTGAGTTATTAGCACCTTTTTTAGTAGTCACAACTATTACGCCATTAGCCGCTCGTACGCCGTAAATAGAAGCAGAAGCGTCTTTTAATACCGATATAGATTCAATATCGTTAAAATCTAAATTATTGAATTGCCCTTGATCTGACTGCATACCATCGATCACATAAAGGGGATTTCCCATATTCCGAATTCGTATTTGTGTACCCGAACCAGGTCTACCATCAGTTTGCCTCGTATTCAACCCAGCAACTTTTCCGACGAGCGCACCAGAAACGTTGGGCGCTGAAGAACGTGCAATATCTTTTGAACCGATCGTCGAAATCGCTCCCGTTACCGAGGCTTTCTTTTGTGATAATCCAAAGCCCGTAACCACCACCTCTTCTAAAGATTGGGCATCGGGTTTTAACATAATTCGTATTTCTTTATCATCACCGATATTTATAGTTTGGGACATATAGCCAACGAATGAAATCTCAATGACGTTACTTTTCTGTAGTATCAAACGGAAAGCCCCTTTTTCATCAGTAGATGTACCATTACTTGTTCCTTGCTCCTTCACACTTACACCGGGCAATGGTAAATCAGATTCGTCTACTACACTGCCAATAATCTCCCGCTGCTGTGCTTCTAAGTGTGAATTTGGCGGTGCAAAGAACGTTGATTTTGCATAAGTATTCTTCCAAGGAAAGCAAAGAATACAAATGATTGAGCACAAAAAATAGCTGCTCGGTTTTTTTAATAGAAATGGTGGATGCAGTGTTTTCATCAAAGGCAATTTGATGAGCAGCCACTCAGAATAAAAGCGCGTATTCCTCCTCATAAGAAATTGTTTAAGTTTATTGGCACATTAATTTTGTTCAGTTAGCATTAATAATTTAAAACGGTTTAGCACGGCTAGTGTCTGAATCACGCTTATTTGCATAAACATGACTCAGGATTCAAAGAAAACGATTTAGCAATTCTTTAAATACTCTATTTGTATCAATAATTCGCCAATTTGTCTTATAGAAGATTGAAGAAGGGGGAATGGTAAAAGACGATATAAGGGGCAAAAAAAAAAAGCGACCTTTTGGTCGCATTTTTTTATTCGAGGATCAATTCGATAACCGGGATCTCCACATTCGGTTTCACCACCGGTAAGTCCACAATGAGATCGTTTTCACCGGCTGTTGCTGTTGTGTGTGCACCGGACGCGGCAGACGAACGCGAGGTGTACTTAATTTCGGAGCCGTCGTGCAGAAACTGCGCATATTTTACCTTGCCCTTATAGTCGGGTAAATACAGTGTTTTAAACGGCCATTGTAATAGGTGGACGTACAAACGCTTGGTATCCGGATTGTAGGTCAGAAAACAGTTATCAGGTTTTTTAAATGCTTCAGGGGCGGCCGTACATCCATAGATGGACCGGCTATTGTATTTCATCCATTTGCCCATACCAGCCAACCGATCAGTAGCCCGATCATCGAAATACCCTCTGGCAGTTGGCCCTACATTTAACAATAGATTTCCGCCTTTGCTTACGACTTCAATCAGCATAGCAATCAGCTGGTTGGTGCTTTTCCACGTATTTTCGTCGCGGTGATAGCCCCACGAACCGGAAAACGTTTGGCAGGTTTCCCACGGCACTCTTTTACCATTCACCTCCGGCCATTTGCTTGGCATAAACTGCTCCGGTGTTTTGTAATCCCAGCCCCAATCCGTATCGTTTAGATCTAATCGGTCGTTCACGATAATTTCGGGTTGTAGCTTGCGGGTCAGCTTTAAAATCCCTTCGCTGTCCCAGTCATCATGTCCCTTACCATCCGGACCTGGATAGGAGAAATCATAGAACAAAAGATCGATCTTTCCATAGTTAGTAAGCAGCTCGGTAATCTGGTCTTTCATAAATTGCCGATACTTACTCATATCGCGCTTACTGTTGCTCTCGCGGGCTTCCTTTTTATTGCGCAAAGCATGCGTACCGTCTACCTTAAAATCCGGATGGTGCCAATCGATTAGCGAATAGTAAAAGCCAACCTTTAAGCCGGCCTCGCGACAAGCCTCGACGAAAGGTTTCAAAAGATCTCTTTTTGCAGGCGTGTTCGGTGCTTTGTAATCACTTACCTTGGTATCCCATAAACTAAAACCCTCATGATGCCTTGCGGTGAGTACAATATATTTCATCCCAGCCTCTTTTGCATACGCTGCCCACTCTTTTGGGTTGTATAAATCCGGATCGAATATATTGAAGTACTTGTCCTTATATTCTTCAGTACTCCGTTGTTCTATCTGCTGTACCCACTCATGTCTTGCCGATACAGCATATAATCCCCAATGGATGAACATCCCAAAGCGATCGTGCCTCCACCAAGCCAGACGCTGATCTTTATGCTCTTGGCTTTCCTTCGCCCATGGGGGCGTTTCAGTGCTGCCTTGTCCGCTCGCAATCGAAACTCCAAGATATCCAATGAATAGTAGATTTAATAGAAGGGTTCTCATAATATAATTTTTGGTTTATGCATAAATACACATCCCAAAGCAGATTCAATCAAACTATATTAGCATAGTATTGAGTTATTTTAGCACCCGCTTACGATCGGCACTTTTGCGTATCCACTTTTTGACAAGACTCCCTTTCCAAAGCCAGAATCCCGAAAGAATAATGATGGGTAAGAATACAAACTTTACGGCTAAAGCCGGATATGTTAGTGCTGCCACCGGCCCGTAAATGTAGCCGAGTATTGGAATACTTAATATAATGTGTATCCAACGTATGATTTTTCTTTCTATGTGAGCCTTCATGTTACTCCTCCTTTTGTTTATGACGAGGCCGCTTATTGAGTCGTCAATTTCCTGATCACAAGCTAAATTAGTAAGCTTCGTAAGCATTTAGCGAAGAAGTAGATGTAGCCGAAGAATTTGGAGACCAATCCCTAAACTTTTGAGACCTATCACTTGGCACTTGACTTTTTAATAACAAAATCAGAGGCTAAAGAAACCTGTTCTTCCTCTTTTTCCGGATTATTAATCTTCTTGAGTAAAATATTGACAGCCTGTTGTCCTACCTCTACTAAAGGCTGTTTCACATAAGTTAGCGGACAATAAAAAAAATCAAATGCGTCACACTCGTCAAAGCAGACCACGGCCACATCGTCCGGTACTCTTAGCTTTTTGCGGTTTAAATATTTCAGGCCATGAATGGAAAGTGTGTTGGTAGCAAAAAACAACGCATCAATTTTTTGCTTTCCGTTAATTAATTCGTCAATTTTATCCTGTATTTCGCCTTCACCCATTTCATAAGTAACTTCTTTTAATAAGGCTTTTCCATATGCAGCATCTTTAACTGCCTGTTTATATCCCCTTACCCGTTCTTTCATATGAATAAGCCCATTTTTATAAGCTATCATACCGATCCGTTCGAAACCGGCATCAATTAAATGCTTTGTTGCCCTGTAGGCAGCTCCAAAATTATCGGTAATCACATAATTGGTTTGAATTTTGGGAAAATACCGGTCAATCAAGACAAAAGGGATATTGGCTTTTTTTAAGCTCTCTATCTGTGACTCCGTTCGTTCTGTGGGTGCTATAATAAACCCATCAACTTGCCTTTCAATCAATACTTCAATTAAATCTCGGGATTTTTCAGCATTTTCATCTGAGCTACCGAAGATAACGGTATAATTATATTTTTTTGCCTCATCTTCTATAGTGCGGGCGATATTTGCAAAAAAGGGGTTGGAAATATCCGCCAATATCAATCCGATCGTAAATGACTTTCCACTCTTCAAGCTTTTCGCCAACTGATTTGGTTGATAATTCATTTCCATTGCCTTTTTACGAATCACTTCGGCTATTTCTTTGCCTACTCTCGCTTCTTTTTCCTTATTATTAAGTACATAAGAAACTAAAGCGGTAGAAACTCCTACAGCCTTGGCAATGTCCTTTAACGAAACTTTTTTATTCATATAATGGCGTGAATAATGATTTAGCTTAAAGAATCTTATCAGAAGATTTAGTTCGCAAGTTACTGTTTAAACGATTAAATCTCAAATTCCAATTAATTATTGTCTTCAATAACGGGACTAAAACCTGTCCAAAATTTCCTGAGGTGTGCGTTCTGATATTCCAAAAAATATCTTTTGACCGGATTGATAAGGTTGGCGCAGTTCAAAATTTTCAAAGGCTGCCCCTCCTGGGATTTTCATGTAATGGGTAGAATCCCGACTTCCACCGCTCCAATAACGATACCTGCCGTTCACTCTTACCATTAAACGATTATCACTTCCATTGTTTTGTTCGCTACGCCAGTATTGCGTAAACTTCAGGGGTGGGCGATACCTCCAGCCCAATTTGCTTTTCGCCAAGGAATCAACCGGCCAAGCTTTTAAGGCTTGTATATCTTCATTACCGGTTGCAAATGCGAAATAACTTCCGTCAAGACTACGGAGCATGCTGCTCGCTGGATAGCTTTCCTTTTCGATAAAATCTATTCCATTATAGCCTTTATAGAGCACTCGGGAATCAATCGCGCCTTCTTTTAAATGTAGCGATCGTAGTCGTGCATAGTTTCCCATCGTCGCTGTGATATTGCAATAATCCATTTGCTTACTATCCTCCCGATTGAATAACTGAATAGCCAATTCATCCGGTCGATCACTTCGAATCGAGAGTTTTAAGTAGGGATGCGCCCCCGAGTGATATTTTTCCAGGAATACATAAATAGACAATTCCTCCAACTCGGGACGAGCGTCATCAGGGTGACTAATAACACCACGGCAATTAGCCGTTGGATAAAATGCAGTGGGATTGGGGTGATCGCTTGCCCACATTATCTTCCCCCAGCGGTTATCAACTGATGAAGGCGATATTTCGCTAAATTCGATCTTTCCATCTACAAGTGGTTCAATAGCTAAAAAATTAAGTAGATAAATTTTTCCACTTCGCTCAACGCCAACACGTATCAATCCCCTAGGACCACCACCGTAAATCGCATGCGCATCTTCGAGACCGTAGGGCCATAAACTGAAAACAATGCCTTGCCGGATTCCCCATTTCGCCACATCGTGTACATCATTCGGTCTAATCCAACGATCTTGCGCATTTAATGAAATATGCAGCAAACAGAAAAACGTAAGGAAAAAAATAAAAGACTTCATTATTTTATGATTTATAGCAAACACAGTCTTCGTCGCAGTTGACTAGTTTCTCATGCAGGCCGCTTGCAATTTCCGCCTTATTAGCTAAGCGGACCGTATCGATAATCACTTCCAGCTCAAAACTATCATCAAGACCTTTCCCTACATTCTTTTCGAGCGTAATTTTCTTTTGATCTCCTTTTTGTAAACCCGCCAGCTCCTGCTCTAATTGTGGATCAATCTTTCCATCTCCATAGAGATATTCAATGGCCGGGCCATTCATCAAATCTTCAAGAATTTCACCCTTGCTATTTGACATTCTATAGCGCAAGCTCACCACCGTATTTCTTTTTATCTTCATAAGGATTTCTTACTAATCAATAATGATCTAGGTAATGATTCGATGTGTAGGTCTGGGATATCCAGGAACAAATATACTTGTCTTCAGCAAGGCTATTTTTACACCGTTCTGTTTTGCAACCCGCTGTAAAGCTTTATCGACAATACCTTGTAACGATTTAGGCCGACATTGGACGCGTGCATTTATAAGCATCCGAAGCTTGTCAAGCTTGCCTGATAGTTGTATACGAAAATCCGCTGTTTCCATGGTAGTAAAACTTAATTTCTGACTCTCTTCTCCGCCTTCGATTAAAAATTTCAGGTGTCCTATAGGCAAATTGCGCTCGCGAATCATCCTGTTTAACATGCTAATCAATAGCTCAGCAGCGTGGCCCGCACGCCCTTCCGAAGAAACCAGCTCCAAGTTGTAATCAAGCCAAGTTAGGGCTGCCTCACCTTTCCCATATATATCATAATCAATAAAAAGTGATGTTCTTTCCTTAAAATGCTCATATGTTTCCGTTTTCTGCAACCAATTCAGAATAGATTCACGCTGTAAGGAGCTTTGAAAGACCACCTGCTTATCGGGAAATTCTTTTTTGATCAACGAAATCAAAACAGCTAATTCGGTTGGCTCTAAAAGGTCTACTTTGTTGATGATCAGCAAGTCGGCCTCCTCCAGTTGACGCTTATAAATGTAATTTACACTATCTTTAAAAATTCGGGAATGTCCCAAAGCTATAGGCAAAAGCTTCGCATCGGCGAAAACAGATAAGGTTATTTTGATTTCACCATAATATCGACGTAAAGGATTAAGAATCGTCGAAATCAAATCCGTGCAAGAACCAACCGACTCCGCAAAAATCAAATCAACCTGATGCTGCTCAAGCAGCTGATTCATATTACGAGTAAACGACTCGAAGTTGCAACAGAAGCAGCTTCCCGTCACTTCCTCAGTGAGGATGCCTTCTCGAGCCATAAATTGGGTGTCTACTAATTCCGTTCCCTGATCGTTTGTAATAACACCTACTCTAAATCCTTGCATCTGCAATAATTTGCATGCATGGTTAATAGCCGTAGTTTTCCCACTGCCCAAAAAACCGCTTAAAAGATTTAAATGCATATGCCTTTATTTTAACCAAGTCTCACTTTTTTACCTGATAGTGAAATTTCTTTCGCTGGTATTTCACCATAAACAACGTCCAACTTTGCCTGACCATTTTTTAAACTCACCAATCCAAAGCCTTTGTCTGTAGACAAGAAAGAAGAGAAATCACCGATTTTGGAATCAATATAAAGCACTTTGTCCACTGCATCGTAGCGCACTCCCGTCATTGCCTGTAAACAAGCATAACTAGCCATTGCTCTGGCATACCAACTTCCACATTCGTATTCATTAAATGGGTTTCTTATACGTCCATCATACCGCTTTCTGCAAGCGCTGATAATCTCAAGTCCTTTATCAGTTTCACCGATCTGCATCAAGTGCGAAGCTACTTGATACTCGATACCTGTCCACACCTCATTACTATACACGAAAGGCAGCGAAAGCATGCCTCCTTTAGGCCAAGTACAGAGCAACAAACCACCTTCATGTCCCATCGCATAAGTCGGTCGCTGTGGGTTGATATGATCTGTTAAATCGTTTTTGAGATTGTATTGATGCACCGCACGTAAATGGCTGTTTACCTTTTCTTGGTCTAACGGATTTTCCAATCCGCACATCGCCGCCATCCAAGCACCGATTACACCATCCGAAAGACAGCCTGTACCATATTGATACTTTGGCCCCTCTTTTTTCAATATTTCGATGGCCTCGGGTGTATACTGTGTATGAAAGGATTGCGCTTTGGTTGGATCCGGGGCCTTCAAACCTGTCCACTGTATCTTTTGAATAAAATATTCGCCATTATACAGCTGATCTTCCATATAGGCCCTTCCGCGATCATACAAAGTCTCGTAACGTTTCATATTTTTCCTTTGATAGCGCCCCATTTCGATCAGTGCCTTCAGTGCTCCTAAATAAAAGCTTGTGCACATACCATTTGGGCCCCAAAATTCGATATCATAGGTATTATGATGCGGTTCTTCCAAGATCCCTTTGCCGTTGGGATCCCAAGTTTGAATGCAATAATCCAAACTCTTTTGTACCATCGGGTAAAGCTTTTTCATCCACTCATCATCACCCGATATTCGCCAATCTCGATAAACTTTCATAATCCCGCCCAATTGGCCATCAGCCGCAGCGTGAAAATCGTGTTTCAACGGACTGATCGGCAAATTAGCTCGAAAGCCCTGATGCCCTTCTGCATTTTGATTTTCACAAAATTCCGTGAGTCGTAAGCTTCTTTCCAAGGAGGGGAACAGATGAGGCAATGCTTGCGCATAGTTCCATACATGCGTACAAGACCCGTCACAGCAACCGTTATGCGGAAAGATTCCCTCGTAGGCCCAAAGACGACCGTCGTGCTGTCTTCTTACGGTCGGCGTTTTCAAAATGCTTAAATTAGCAGCTACTGCCTCCAATACTTCAGGCGGTAAAGTGGAAGCATAAAAGGTATCCCGAAATAAGGCCGTGTTTTTATAAAGTGTTGTGTAATTGGTTTTCCAATAGTCAACCAGCTCCTCCATATGCTTAAATCTTTGGCTATACCAAGGTTTATAATTTGTAGGAATCGGCTTATCTTCCCCCATACCTAAGGCGGCCGGTGTAGTGCAACAAGCTTCTTTGCCTGTTTTGTCGTCTGGCATGGCTTGCCCTGCTTTCTCATTTGATTCGGGCACATACCATGCCATAAGGATTCGGATTTCCTTCTCTTCATTCGCCCCTAATTGAAAAGGAATAAAGAGGGAAGCTCCAGGTGCATCCTTGTCAATAGGATCTACCGCTTTTACATTGGCATCCTTAATGGTATTCCACACCATGGTTAGGGGATCAAACCAGCCTCCTCTGAACCAGCAATAATCAACAATTACCTCGTCCCTGGTATCTGCAAAAATGGCAAAGTCGGTCGCTAAATTATTTTTACCCTCTGTTTTAGCCTGCGATAGGAGGAAGCCTTTTTGTATTTTCTTTATCGATCCCTCTCCTTCCGGTTGAACTACAAAGTTTCGGCTGTTGAAAGAAAAAACAGCCTCGAGGTTTTCTTGTGAAGTATTAATGAATCGGTACGTTAAAGCACCAACCGGCAGGCTGGAATTATCGGCATCAGAAGGAACGAAAGGACTCCACGCCTCCAGTCGTACTTGTAACGGAAACTTATCATCACGTAGCTGGATCTCCGCAAAAGGAAACCGTGCTAAAAATTCAGCTTGCTCGAAGTGAGGTAGGCCATAAGTTGTACCACCACTACCGCCACCATAATCCTTATAACCGAAAAGCTTCCAGTCCGGCACCGGTCCTTCCAACACTTTCGCACTGTTTGCTCGACCTTTAATGGCTACAGCGCCAAAAATGGTAGGTTCATGAAACAGCTCCGGTTTATGACGGATGGAGACGTGCGAAATTGCGCCGGAGCCTTCCAAACAGAACATACCGGCACCGATTCCACCAATGGGAAAAGCAATCTTATCGAGGTGATGACCAACATATGGTCCGTTGAATACTCGGTCATGCTCCTCCTTCGTGAATTGTCTACAGCTTTGCTGTTCCTTTTCTATAGGGCTTTCATTGGTAGAGGCAAAGAGCGTTGAAGGTGCCGCACCTACGGCAACTCCTCCCAATGCGAGATTACGAAGAAAGTTCCGCCGATCTTTTTTCTGTTGCATAATTCATATTTTTAGGTTTAAAACTGGCTGTTAAGCCTTTTCTATACAAACGCCTAACTGATTATATCGCTGATAACGCTTTTCGTACAATTCGGTATATGTTATATTCGGATGGTAGACACGATCAAATCCTGGCCCCATCGCTTCCATCGCTTTTTCCACAGAAGGATAAATATCCGCTACGGTCGCCGCGAACATAGCAGCGCCAAGTGCACAGGTTTGCTCCGATCGATGCACTTTAAGTGGCATTCCTAGAATATCAGCTAACATTTGCATAATGAAGGGCGATTTTTGAGCGATCCCCCCTACACCAATTAGCCCCTTTACCGGAATGCCTTCTTCTTGAAATCGTTCTACTATCTTACGTGCACCAAAACAGGTTGCTTCAACCAATGAACGATATATACTAGGGGCGCTGCTTCCTAAAGTTAAGCCACTAACAAGACCTTTCAATTGCTGATTTGCGTCCGGTGTCCTTCGCCCATTTAACCAGTCAACCGCCAATTCGCTCGATTCGTCGAAAGTTAGTTTAGCAGCTTCATTTGCAAGTCCGTCCAATAATTGGTCCTGTAAACGAGCATACAGCTGGCGCGTTAAGATTGGGTCTGCAGAATTGGAGTTGGACAAATGTTGTACAGGCCATAAAAGCAGTTGTTTAAACCAAGCATATACATCCCCAAAAGCAGATTGTCCGGCCTCCAAGCCAATCATCCCCGGGATGATCGAGCCGTTTACCTGTCCGCAGATTCCTCTTACAACCCGATGTCCCAATTCATGGGGCGGCACGATTAACATATCACAAGTAGAAGTTCCCATCACCTTACTTAGAAAATAAGGTTCTATCTGCCCTCCTACAGCCCCCATATGCGCATCCATGGCCCCAATACCGATTAAAACCTGTGTGGATAAACCCAGACGATCAGCCCATTCCTCACTTAGGCTTCCGGCCAGTTGGTCAGCAGTATAAACCCTTTTGGGATAAGTTTTTACCACCTTCATCAAACGAGGATCAAGTGTCGCAAAAAAATCATCAGAAGGTAATCCATCATACTCACTTGACCAGAGCCCTTTATGTCCCGCTGTGCAGATCCCTCTTTTGATTTGATCAGCGTGCTTTCCACCTGTTAGTAAAAAAGGCATCCAATCGCAATGTTCAACCCAAGTATAACATGCCTTATACACCGCTTCATCGGACTTCACTACATGGAGTAGTTTAGCCCAAAACCATTCAGAGGAATATATTCCACCCACATACTTCAAATAATCGATATTAAATTTTTTTGCTAAAGCATTTATAGCAGCAGCCTCCTCTACCGCGGTATGATCCTTCCAAAGAACAAACATGGCATTGGGATTATCGGCAAAGCCCGGCAAAAGGGCTAGCGGCGTACCGGCAGCGTCCACTGCAACAGGTGTCGACCCTGTCGTGTCTACCGAAATGGCCCGAATATTAGCACGCACCACGCTGCCCGCCTGTTTCAGACAAGCCTTAATAGTTTGTTCTAAGCCTTCTATATAATCTTTGGGATGTTGACGAAATTGATTACGAATAGGATTGCAATACAAACCGTCTCGCCAACGCGGATAGGGGTGTACGGCGGCAGCTATCTCTTCCCCGGAATGCGCATCAACAATGAGCGCGCGCACGGAATCCGTGCCAAAATCTACACCTATACAGTAATTGGAATTCATTTCTTCAGCTTTATGCCATAAGCAGTAAGCTATAGGCCATTGGTTATTTGTTGTTCGTTATTGGTGATTAGTTACCGGTTATTCGTTGTGCCTTTCAGACAGGAGTTGTTGAACAGTTGGTCGACTATTTAACCACTCAACTATTTAACTACTTAACGTATTAATGATGATGCAAGATAATCTCATTATCATGTTCTATTTTGCCGACCCCCCAGATCGCGTACCAAGCAATGAACGCAAAACATAGCATCGGAATGAAAAACGCTACAGACATACTTGAATGATCGGCAACTACGCCCATAATAGGTGGACAAAAGGCTCCTCCTGCTACTGCCATAACAAGAAAAGAGGATGCTTTTTTTGTAAGCGACCCCAAGCCGTGGATTCCTAAAGCAAAAATAGTTGGGAACATGACAGACATAAAGAAGTAGCAGCTAAATAAGGCGATAACAGAGCCCCAACCTAATGCTAACTGTACGAAAACCATTAAGGCTGTATTAATAAGCGCATAAATAGCCAGCAATTTTTTAGGTTTTAGAAATTTCATGAGATACGCCCCGGATATTCTCCCTATCCAGAATAAGCCCATGCCTCCGATTGCAAGAATTACGGAGGCTGCCTGCTCTGCATTCTTCGGCATAAAGACCTCTCCAAAATAACCTAAGTGTTGCATCATGTTAGCGACCGGGCCTGTTACGTTTGGAATTTCTTCCGTTACGTAGTTAATGAAGAAAGAATTAACACCAGTTTGGGCGGCCACATAAAGAAACTGAGCAATTACTGCAGCAATAAAGGCAGGATGTTTTAACAGTCGGCCCATTTTCGGGTTCTCTTCAGACTCTTCCTCGCTTTTTTCCTCAATATCGGGTAATTTAATCAACATAAAAATAACAGCGACCACTACAACCACACAGCCGATGCCCATATACGGTTTTACCAGCGAATCAAATTTTTCGGCGCCGTCCTGTTGTTCGGCACCGAAAATAAACAAACCACCCATCAAAGGTCCTAAAATCCACCCCAGTCCGTTGAACGACTGGGAAATATTGATACGCCGTGCTGCAAACTCCTCCTCTTGCGAGCCTAACACGGTAGAATAGGGATTCGCGGCTGTTTCCAAACAGGCCAGTCCGCAAGCAATTACAAATAAGGCTAGCAAAAAGGGAATAAAAGCTTCAAATTTTGCTGCCGGATAAAACAAAAACGCTCCTATCCCAAAAAGGGTTAGTCCCAGAATAATTCCCTTTTGATATCCGTAACGTTTCATAAAAATGCCCGCAGGGATGGCCATTGCCAAGTAACCGATATAAAGGGAAAATTGGACAAATCCGGATTGCGCCTTAGAAACCTGTAGCGTATCCTGAAAGTGCTTATCCAACACGTCCAATAAACCATGAGCAAAGCCCCATAGCAAAAAAAGACTGCAGATAAACATAAAAGGAACGAGGTAGTTTATACCATCCTTGGTTCGGAAAAGCGACCCTGTTGTTTTTTTATTCATAAACATGGCTTATTTATATAGTGGTCCATAACTGGCACAGGCGCGGTAATCAGCACCTTCATGGTCCATACCAAAGGCATTCCAGGCGCTGGGTCTAAAAATGCGAGGGGATTCAACGTTATGCATACAAACAGGGATCCGAAGCATGGATGCCAGCGTCAATAGATCGGCACCGATATGTCCATGACTAATAGCGCCGTGGTTGGAGCCCCAAGCAGCCATTACACTATAAACGTCACGAAACGCGCCTTCTCCTGTGGTTTTCGGTACAAACCAAGTAGTTGGCCATGTGCGATCCGTTCGTTCATCCAGTAACCTATTCACATTTTCCGGAAGCTCGACAGTCCACCCTTCGGCCAGTTGCAATACCGGTCCTACACCTTTCACCAGATTTAAACGACACATCGTAACCGGCATACCGCCCTCTGTCAAAAATTTGGACGAATAGCCGCCTCCTCTAAAATAATCGAGATTTGCCGGATGCCAAGTGGTCGCTGCTAAGCAAGCTTCCACTTCTTCATCGCTAATTTCCCAATGTGGTTTCATCACAGGCTCTCCTTCGTATTTCTGTTTACCGGTGCCATCCAGCGTAGCGGCTCCGGAGTTAATTAAATGGATAAAGCCATGTTGAGCAACACCTGTAGGCCGCCAACCCGAAACACGCTCAACCGCATCCGGGCTCCAAAAGGTTCGGACATCGGCAAAAATCTGCGCTTTATTCGTCAATAAGTAATTAAACAGCATGGACACCCCGTTCAACGAATCGTTTTCGGTAGCTACTATAAAGGGGGCACGTTTGCCATTCCAATCGAAGGAAGAATTCAGCAATGCTTCTGAAAAATCGCCGTTCGGCAGGAAATCGGTCCATTGGCGTTGCCCTTGGAAGCCCGATACCAAGGCATGATGCCCGTGTGCTTCTTCAGCATAGCCCATATCCTTTAACTTTTTGTTCCCGATCATGAGGTCGCGGATAATAAGGGTCATTTTCACTACAAATTCCCAATCGTTATCTTTTTCGGCGCGCGATTTTACTTTATGAGATTGATTAAAATCCTCACCTTCTTTACAGTATTTTTTTGTCCAAGCTAGCGCCCGTTCATATTCATCCTGATCAAACAAATTCAGTTGAATTCTGCGTAGCACTTCTGACGAATCAACGTATTCATTACGCATGCCTAAATAATTCTGAAAAAAGTCAGCATCAACGATTGATCCCACTATGCCCATAGAAACCGAACCAATGGCTAAATACGATTTTCCGCGCATGATGGCTACTGCTAAACCCGCGCGTGCAAAGCTCAACAGTTTTTCTTTTACATCATCCGGAATAAAGCGATCTCCCATATCTTGTACATCCTCGCCATAGATACCAAAAGCTGGAAGTCCCTTTTGGTTGTGGGCCGCAAGGGTAGCTGCCAAATACACCGCACCAGGGCGTTCTGTCCCATTGAAACCCCAAATTGCTTTCGGCAACAAGGGATTCATATCCATTGTTTCTGAACCATAACACCAGCAAGGTGTTACAGACAAAGAAACACCGACATTTTCGGCTTCGAACTTTTGTGCACAATCGGCGGCCTCCCTTACGCCGCCGATACAAGTATCGGCAATCACACATTGCACCGGACTTCCGTCAGGGTAACGCAACTCTGACTGAAATAAAGCAGCCACATCCTGCGCCATATTCATAGTCGTTTCTTCCAATGATTCGCGGATACCTCCTAAGCGGCCGTCGATAATGGGCCTAATTCCTATTTTGGGATAGTTGTTCATTTATTAATCGTGTTAAATTCAAAAGTCAAAAGTCAAAATTCAAAACCCTGTCAGTACGTGCTACTGCCACTCTTATAATCCAGTTGCCACTGCCACAACTCACTCATGACTCCTCATTCCAATCTACCGGCAGACAGGCATCCACTACTTAACTATTTTCCTACTCAACCATTTTACGATTTCCTACTCAATTTTCGCTTCCTTCAACGATATTCCGAGCACCTTTTGCGCAATGGTGTCTAAGTCCTCTTCCTCGCCGGTAAAATGAAAGACATAATGGTGATGTGTCAATTCTTCTTTAGGCTTTAAAAAAGCAGCCGGTGATACGCTTTCAATTTCATAAAAAGGCCCCATCTGACTGCCGTCTGCTAACGGACCATCATTATAAGCATTCATTGCATCGCCGGTAAAGGGGTCCTTATCCGGTGTCCACTCTTGGTTGAGATAAGTTGCTTTCGGGTGAATATCGAAATAAGTGATGGTTAACACTTTCGTGTCCGCAGCATAGCTGCCTGCAATTGGCTTAACGCGTTGAGGAGGTATGCCGAGCTTCCCTCGCGATTTTCCATCAGCCTTAAACAACAGCACGCTATCCTTTGCGATCAGTCTGTCCTTTGATATCTCTCCGAAATAATCCGTAGTAGCAATTTTACCCTTAACTTCCTTCTCAAACGGAATTATAATGACGGTTTTAGGCGTCGGAGTGAACATATCTAAGCTCCATAGACAAGGTGCGCCACTTTGCTTATCCCAAGCTTTGTCACCTTGATTAAGGATTTTATTAGTTGTTCGAAAACCTACTGTTTTTATGCTTTCACTCCAAGAAAGTCCCAGTACTTGCTCGATATCCTTTTTTTCAAGAATTTCGATGTTTCTCGAAAGTTGGATTTGTAGCTCAGTACCGGCATAATTCGTAATCGCAGTCTGCTTATGAAGCGTTACCTCTCTATCATTGGAAGCGCTGACTTCCCAAGGCTCTGTATCTACTGCCGACGGAGTATGCCAATTAGCAAACTCCATTGTGCTTTTCGGTTCAAAGAACAAAGAGAACTTCCCGCCTTCCGGCCCTAACCATAACCTATCTTCGCCTCCGTAAGCATTCATGTGCTCATCTTTCTTATCAAAAGCAGCGTAGTTGATCCAGCCAAAACTTCTACCCCTTTCTCCATCTGCCGTACTGGTAAATACCTTTGCTTGATATTTGGGCGAGACTACCACCTGCGCATCTCCGTGCACATCTTTAAGCACAATAACACTATCCCGTTTAGATAAAAAGGCAATATCATAACCGAACGAGCCGGGTTTATAGGTGGTCATTTCTTTAGAGGCTATCGTTGCTTGTTTATCTGATTTTTTTGACGATTGACTGCAAGCAACACTAAAAAGAGCCAGTATGCTTGAGACAATAATACGCTGCTTCATTCTTTTCATCTTAGTTAACTTCCAAATCGTTTTTCGCCGGTAATTTCGGAAAACGAGCATGGGGCTCGCGTTGATACCAGAAAGCAACGGTAATAATATCCGATTTTTGCGGTAAATATCGTCCCTCGGAACGCCATCCTAAGTCTTGAATCGTCACCTTCAGATCACTATCGAAGCGGATTGGGTCCATAATGTGCCAGCGATACATGCCAAAGCGTTGTTGCGCTTGATAGACACCGTCTGGACGGATCACCTGATGCAAACCGGCGAAGGGCGTGCAGTATTCCTGATATTGATGTGTTTTCTTATTTTCAAAATTGTAAGAACCGCAGAAGTAATCCTCGGTACCCGTACCTACAATAGTAGCGAAGTCTTTATCGCCATCCATAAAGAACTTAATCTCGCCTTCACCCCACCAGCCGTTATTGTTTACGCCTACGCCCATGTAGGTACCTACATAATGACCTTTTCCTTTGACGCCATCTAAAATGGTGTGAAGCGAAGTTGAATTTGGATTTGAACGGCGGTATTGTGCATGTAAATAAGCCTCCTCTTCCCCTACATCTGTTAACGTATAATCTACCTGATAATACAGGTTCATGGGTTCGCTGTTAATATTTTCAACCGTAATTCTACATTTTTTTCGGAACGGCATCTTCCAATAACAATTAAAGGCACTACCCGGATTCACCGTGACTGCCATAGAGCTCAACGGAGCGAATTCGTTCCAAGCCATTCCGAAAAAAGCACCAACCGGAGCTTCAATAGAAGGCTCCGTTTCATCATCCCAATAGAAACGGATAATAGAGTAACTCCAATTGCCTGTAGGTGTCATCCAGATATGCTGCACCGCCCCTGGGCCTTCCATTTCAGCAATCGTGAAGGTCTCGCCTCCATTGATAGTAATATAAGGATTCACTTTCCAACCAAGACCTAAGTCACGTGCCTGAGAGGCGGAATTCGCTACATTTCGCTGACCTGCCTGCTTAACCGGATCTGCCATACCGCCCTTTCCTTTAGCACCGGAAAAATTTTCGGGACTAATTGAACGGGTTTTGGCATCCGATAACTTGGACAGCGTGCCCATGTTCATGTCGAGACCATTGAATGCGCCCTGTTGCTGTGCGTACGTAAATGAATAAATGAAAAGACCGATTAGCGCTGCCAGAAATTTTTTCATCATATTTTTCTTAAGGTTCATAAAAGCATTAGTTTAATAATTGGAAACCGATTGCCGGTTATCTTCATTTTGGTTTTACAATAGTAAGCTTAATCGTTTAAACAAACAAATAAAAGCCATTTATTTTTTATCATTTCTTCAACAATCCGTCTCACTGACCTTCGGCAATAACCGCCGTTTGGCCTAAAGAATAGATATTACTTGAATAGTTTACATCTTTTACTTTTGTCGAACCGTTTAGCTTAATGGTTATATGGTAAGTTTTAGCAATATCGGGAATTTCATAAATGAATTCTGAAGGTGCGTTTGACAATGTCGTATTGAAAACAGGAAGCGTTTTAGTCACGTTAACGATTTCCTTAACTTCAACAAAAACGTTGACCGGTAGTTCTATCTCGTTTGGAATATTGTCTGGAATATTCCATGTTAAGCGAACATGCTTATCATCTACTCGCTGCATAGTTAATCCCTCAACGGCAGGTAAACTTACTCCATCTTTTCTTTCCAGCATATCGCGATCGTTACAACCGGTAAAAAAGAGCGCGGACAGCGAGAATATATATATAAGTACTATTTTCATAATATGATAGTTTAATAGCCGGGATTTTGTTTATAACTACCTTTAGACCAATTCATCTGCGCTTGGGGGATCGGCAAAAATTCATCTCTACCTGCGGTAAAGCGCCCTTGATTATACCAATCAAATCGCGTTTTCTCTTTATTAATAAAAGCATTCATAACAGGTTCTAACTGTCCCCATCGCATCAAATCAAAAAAGCGTCGCCCCTCCATGGAAAATTCCAATCTGTTTTCCCACATCAAAGCCTGCCAAGCGAACTCTTTTGTCCAGGTCACGTTTACCCCAGGTTTATACGTTTCCACTTTATAATCCATCCACAAAGAACCATCCGGTTTATGCAAGCGCTGTGTACTGTTCGCGGCTCGTTGGCGTATACGATTAATCAATGGCAATGCTTCATTAAAGCGATCGAGCTGGATAAGTACCTCGGCCTTCCACAGTAAAACTTCGGAGTAGCGGATAACTTTTTCATTCATCGAATTCATTACATAAAATGGCCGAAAAATACAGTCGCAATCGGGATGAACCTGTTCTTTCATGGAGTTGAAGTAGCCATATTGGAAAGGAGCGCGTGACCCTGATTCTTGATACAATAAATTATTATCGTATTTCCAGGGATAGCCTGGTATAGCAGCTGTATGACTTAATCGTGGATCAAATTCATGACTTTTAAAAAATTCAACATAGGTATTGCCTTTCATTTCCGTATTGTTGTAGTTCTGGAAATCAGGCAAACCCGTTTCGTCTGTTTTAAAAGCATTGATCATTGTATGTGAAACTTTATTGAAGTCGCAGCAGGTAAAGTATGGCGCCCACCAGGGAGCATTGAGCTCATTACCTCGATTGATATGACCATCCGTTGTGCCGTCATCAATGGAATATTGTATCTCCCAAAGCGCCTCCTTGGTAGCGTTATCGAATTCAATCATAAAATTATCTCCAAAGTCCGCTTGTAAATCATAAACAGCCCCGTCTACGGCCATAATTGCATCTAAGTGGTCCAATGCTCTCTGCAGCGTTTCCTTGTTAATGTTAATCACTTGATGCCGATCGTTTTGTTCGTATGCTCTAAAAAGCAAGGCCTTTGCAGCTAGCGCGTGTGCCGCATATTTTGTTGGTCGACCTTTTTCAGCTTGGGTCTCAGGCAAAATAGCTGCCGCATCTTCGAAATTTTGAATAATCCAATCCCATAAAGGCAAATCATTCGCCATGCCATCCGGTCGATTCGAAATACCTTCTACCACTACTGCGTCAGAAGGTGTGTTCTCGTCAATTATGGGCACATATTTCCATCTTAGTTTCATACCAAGGTAGATCCATCCGCGTAGAAATTTCATTTCTGCGATTCGCTGATCCTTATTTGGAAACGTGGACGCATCTACCGCATTCAGTAAACGCAAAGCAATGTTTGCTCGGCTAATCCCAACATAACCGCGGTACCAAGGACCGTCGTTATTGCCGACGTTTGGTGTTACACCGGTAAAGGTTTCCATTTCGTACCACGGTGTTTGATCACTCAAACCACCACCTCCCTTATAAGCGTCATCTGAACGAACAGATTGAATCCAGGGATTGTGTGTGTCTGCAAATCCCAACGAAGACATGTGTGAATAGGCGGCCACTACAAAACTTTCTATTTGAGCAGGGTCTTCTGCTTGACTTTGCGATAAAACACCCTTGGTGTCGACCTCTAAAAATTTCTGACACCCCGCTGATAAGATCAGTAAAGTCAGGGTTATATACAATTGAACTGTTTTCATCATAATAAGATTAGAATGTCACATTAACTCCTACAAATAATGTTCTTGGCATTGGGTAACCAAAACCCGGATTTTCGGGATCTCCCCCTGTAAACCGGTCATCTCCCCAAGTTTTCTTCAGCGTAAACAAGTTTTGACCTGATACGTAAAGTCGAAGTCTGCTTAAGTGCCAAGAATCCATCCACTTTTGAGGGAATGTATAGCCGATATCTAATGTTCGCAACTTGATATAAGATCCGTTTTCAATAAAGTAGGTTGATAACCTTTTTTCTCCATTTGCATCACGCCTAGATAAAGCAGGGATGTCTGAGTCCGGGTTATGAGGTGTCCACGCGTCTAGTATGCGACTGGGATGATTCCGGTCATTCTGAACTCCGATATTCCAGAAATCGCTTAGTTCTTTCCACGTATTACGAACATCATTCCCAAATACGCCTTGAAGGAAAAAGGTTATATCGAAATTTTTGTAACGCGCCTCGAAATTTAAGCCTGCCATTAAATCAGGATCGGTAATCGCAATCCATGTACGATCATAAATTTCGTTAATCACGCCGTCACCATCGAGATCCTTATAGCGAATCCTACCGACCCCTTTTCCTTGCTGTTGTGGCGCATTATCAACTTCTTCCTGGGTTTTGAAAATACCATCGGCTACCAATCCGTATAACGAGTTTAACGGCCGACCAATAATATCATCCGTTAAGCCATTTCCACCATAAGCAAAGCGAACATTTGCTGGTACATCGTGCACTTCATTTTTATAGGCCGAAAAATTCCCTGTGATCGTGTATGAAAAGTCATTTCTTGATTCCCCCCAGCTGAGCAAAAATTCGAAACCTTTGTTGGTCATATTGGCTCCATTCACCCACCGGTAACCTCCTTCTCCCAAGGCTGCAATGTAAGGCGGTTCAAAAAGCATATCCGTGGTCTTTTTGGTAAACCAATCAAAGGACCCCGATAAGCGATTATCAAGAAACGCATAGTCGACCCCTATATTGGTCTGCGTTGTTGTTTCCCATTTGAGGTCAGGATTCCCCAAACTACTCCTTCTGTAACCAGATGGAATATTACCTGAGGGATTCCCGCCTATTGCATAGGAGGTGCCATTCACATCCGGAACATAAATATCGGTGAATCTCCCCGTTAAAACAGGTTGTGAGTTACCATTTTTACCCCAGCTGGCGCGGAGTTTCAAATCTGATAAAAAATCAGCTTGTTTCAAAAATGCTTCATCTTTTAATCTCCATCCCGCTGAAAAAGCCGGGAAGTTACCATATCGATTATTCTCTCCAAAAACGGAGGCGCCATCACGTCTAAAAGTGGCCGACAGCAGATATTTGGATTTATAAGCATAGTTGATTTTTCCAAAGAAGGACAAAATACGCCGTTCGTTTCCCCCTCCCGCGAGGTCCCTTCTTTCTCCCGTAGCAGTAGATAGATAGGCATAAGCTCGGTCTTCCAGCAGAATCCCTTCGCGATATACATTTACACTTTCATTGGTAAATTTATAGGTTTCAATACCTCCTAAGATATCGAAGCGATTGTTATTCAACTCCAAGTTATAGACTAAGGTATTGGTCCAGGTTTGACCGATATCGTGCCAGTTGTTTTGTCTAACCCCATTTAAACTGCTGCTTTTGCCCCCTGCCTCTTCCCACTTCCGCTGGATATTTCGATCATACCACATACTGTAATCGACACCATATTGTGTTTTAAAGTTCAGGTTATCTAATATTTTCACATTAGCATAGGCAGTTCCCAAAACCTTCATAAAATTTCCAATGTTATCTTTATTAAGCATTAGGTCACGGATTGGGTTATTAAAGTCATCCATGCCTAACGGCATAGCTACACCACCCCAAGCTCCGTTGTTATCGTACACCGGAATGTTCGGAGGCATAACTAAAAATTCGTAAGTTCGGCTGACATCCCGAAAACGCAGATGGGTAAGCGTTAAATTTTCGCCGATCGTCACTCGTCCGTTGAGTAATTGGTATTCGTTATTAAAGCGTCCTGCCAAACGTTTAAAATATGAAGTAAGCTGTGTACCTTCGTTGTTATAATAATTCAAAGAAAAGAGGCTAGTCGATTTTTCACCTCCCCCCGTTATTGTCAACTGGTGATTGGTTTGAATCCCCTCCCTCGTCCCTTCCTTAAACCAATTTGTGTTTGATGAAGGCATTGTTTGAGCCGCATTTAACCACGGAATTGGTGTTACACTGTTTAGTACCGGGACACCATTGTTATCATAGTTCCAATCGTAATCATAAATCCGTATCGCAGTAGACGGATCATCCCCATCATTAACAGTAGCTTGCCATAGGCCACGCCCATAACCAACGGCATCGAGCATTTTTGGTACACCGGTAATCTTAGATGTTCCGACATAACCTTCATAGGTGATCTGTGTACCTCCTTTTTGTCCTTTCCTTGTGTTTACCAGAATAACACCCCCAGCTGCACGCGCACCATAAATAGAAGCGGATGACGCGTCTTTCAAGATCTGAATCGATTCAATATCATTAGGATTGATATCCCGAAGATTGATATTTACCGGTTGTCCATCAAGTACGATCAACGCCGGCGCAGAATTGAAGGAAGTAACTCCGCGAACCTGGATACCTACGTTTTCGGCCGGGTTACCATCGGTTGTGATCCGGACGCCCGGAATTTTACCTTGGAGGGATCGCATCACATTGGCGCTGGGTGTTTTCGTAAAATCTGCTCTTTTTATCAAGCTGACAGCTCCTGTTAAATCCGCTTTCTTTTGGGTCATGTAACCAGTTGAAACAACCACCTCTTCGAGTGCTTGCGCATCATCGCTTAAGGTAACCGTATACTCACGAACACTCGTCAACGTTAATTCTAAAACCTCTTTTCCGACATATGTAAATAGCAAATGCGTTGTGTTAATGGGCACATCCATTTCAAAACGTCCCAAGGAATCGGTTTGCGTGCTGGCGGCGATGCCCTTTACGGACACACTAACACCGGCCAACCGTTCCCCCGCTTCATCTAGTACACGACCAATGATTTTTCGGGTTTGCTGACGGGCATGCGCTTCGAAAGTTTGTGCACCGATCAGGTAAATGAGCAATGTGCCTACACATAACGCTCGTATAAAAGGTATAGGCAAAAGAGTCTCTCCTCTACAGCGCCATGCTGCGAGTCGTTGTAAAAAATTCATTAGCATAATGAGTTAAGTTTTCTAATTGGTTCGTTATTCGCTCCTATCGGGCGCAAGCTCAAACTTTCGATAGGAGCTTAACCTGAATTGAATGATTGTTTCATAAGTTTTTCATTAGCTTAATCGATTAAACAAATGTGTTTTAAATATCCCCGTTTCTAATTCTGTTTATCGTAATTTTATTAGCAAGTCTCTCTTTAAACGTTTAAGCAAACTGCTTCTGTGACCGTATCAAGGAGATTAGTAAGAAGAAAAATATTTGGCTTATAATGATACAATATTAAGCTTAATCGGTTAAGCAAGCAAATTTATTGTTCTACAAATTGTATCAATGATTCGTCTATTTGTCTCAAATAGAATAAATAGCAGAGAAGTAATAAAATAGTAAAGGGAGCGGTTAACCACTCCCCAATTACCAATTTCCTCATTTCCTATTTCAGTAAAAGCGATCTTTAAATTCCGGCGCCTACGGCGCGATCGAGATGCACATAACCGCCGTCTACATGGATTAATTGCCCCGTTGTATGGGAAGACTGGGGCGATAATAAAAACACGGCCATGGCTGCAATTTCTTCAGACGTAGTCATTCGATTTTCCAGTGGGATTCTGCTTGTTATTTGTCTAAGCGTTTCCTCTGGATTGTCTAAGGTTTGTATCCAGCTATCATATTGAGGTGTGGCACATTCTGCTACGACGATGGCGTTGACTCGAATATGATAAGGCAATAGTTCGACAGCCCATTCCCGCGTCAGTGCATTCCTTGCTCCATTGGAAGCTGCATAGGCGGATGTTCCTCCCTGTCCGGTTTCGGCCGTTTTTGAGCTAATGTTCAGAATCACCCCTTTATGCTCTTTGAGTGAAGGTAGCGCATAATGCGCCATAAGATAATAATGTACTAAACTATTATGAAGTCCTTTCAAAAACAACTCGTAATTTCCACTCTCTAAACTGACTCCATCGTTCAGTCCGGCATTGTTTACCAGCCCATCAATTCTACCGAACTTCCTTAAGGTCTGCTCCACAGCATTCTTACAGGCCTCTGCTTGGGTTAATTCGGCTTCCACACCGAAAGCCCGTCCACCCTGCGCAATAATTTCATCCACAACGGTATCATTGTCGGGCTTTTTTCTACCAATAATAACCGGTACAGCCCCTTCCTTTGCTAAGGTCACCGCTATACTTCGGCCAATACCTTTCGCTCCCCCTGTTACAATGATGATTTTATCTTTAAGTTTTAAATCCATTTGTTGTAGCTTTGAGCTATCAGCTTTCGGTTTTCAGCTTTCTGCTCAGCGAAATTAGCTGATGGCTGATATCCGATAGCCGACAGCTAATTAAAGTCTGTAAAATTCCTCTGCGTTTTTATACCATATCGCTTCTTGCTCCGCTAATGTTAGCGATCCGAGATGCTTATCTAACAAACTTACAACCTGTTCATATTGGGCCGCCACCAGGCAAACCGGCCAATCGGAACCGAACATAAGTCTGGAAGGGCCAAACGTATCCAAGAGATGATTGATATAAAATGAAAAATCATCCATCTTCCAGTGCTTCCAATTCGCTTCGGTCACCATGCCCGACAGCTTGCAATATAAGTTGTTATGACGCGCTAATAGGGCCATCTCGGTTGCCCAAGGTTCTGTCTTTTTAGCAGCGATGTAAGGCTTAGCTAAGTGATCGATTACAAAGCGTTGTTCACTATCGAAATGCGTAAGGAACTTAATGACAGCAGGTAATTGCTTAGGTTTAACCAATATATCATAACTAAATCCAAATTTGTGCAATGCTGCCACACCTCGGATAAAGGATGGACTCAACATAAAGTGAGGGTCGGGCTCTCCTTGCAAAATATGCCTGAATCCTTTCAATTTGGGAAACAGACTATAATGAGCCAAACGCTCTTCGATATGTGCAGTTTTCAAATCGACCCAGCCCACTACGCCTTTAATGAACGAGAATTGTTTTGCCAGATTCAGCAAAAAGTTAGTCTCCTGTTCAGACTGATCAGCTTGTACAGCTACGCAAGCATCGACTTCATTGGCTTGCAAAAGGCCCTCCAAATCCGTAGGTAAAAAGTCATGCTGGATAGCGGCCATGTCGTCTGTTATCCAAGCATCTTTCACAGCATTATAATTCCAAAAATGTTGATGCGAATCAATGCGCTTCATAAGCTTTTACTACTTGTTTAGAGGTGCCTAGACCTTCAGCTCCCAACTCCACTATATCCCCAGGCTTTAAGTATACGGGTGGATTAAATCCGAGACCCACTCCTGCCGGTGTTCCTGTAGAGATAACATCTCCAGGCAATAAGGTCATAAACTGGCTAATATACGAAACAATGAATGGTACTTTAAAAATTAGATTCTTAGTATTGCCATCTTGAACAACTTTACCATTAACACTGAGCCATAAACGGACATTATTTATATCGCTTATCTCATCTTGGGTCGCCAAAAAAGGACCTATAGGAGCAAAGGTATCGCATCCTTTTCCCTTATCCCATGTTCCGCCGCGCTCTAATTGATATTCTCTTTCAGAGACATCATTATGTAATACATAACCAGCAACATAATCCATGGCTGCTGTCTCTTCTACGTAACTCGCTTTCTTTCCAATGACAATACCAAATTCGACCTCCCAGTCCGTTTTAGTAGAACCTTTCGGTATAACGATCGCATCATTTGGTCCAACCATTGAAGTGGTCGATTTCATAAATATGATGGGTTCGGCAGGAATCTTCGCATTGGTTTCTTCTGCATGATCGCGATAGTTCAAACCAATACAGACAATTTTTGATGGCCTGGCAATCGGGCTGCCCAGTCGCGTTCCTTCGGGGACCTCCACTAAGGTTTCCTTATTTGCCTTTATAAACTCTTCTAAGCGAGCCAATCCATTTTCTTGGAAGAACTGCTCGTTAAAATCACCGCCGAAAGCGGATACATCGTAATTTTTTTCTTCTATCTGTACACCTATTTTTTCACGGCTAGGCTCACCGTAACGGATTAGTTTCATATTATTATTAGCTTTTAGCTTTTAGCTATCAGGCATCGGCCTTCAGCTTTAATTCGTTTTCAATTGGCCGAAAGCTGACTTCTGAAAGCAGAAAGCTGTTAATTATTCAACTTAATAAAGCCTCCATCAATTGGATAGTCATTGCCCGTAATGAAATCAGCTTCGTCAGAACATAGATAAAGTGCTAACGAGGCTATTTCCTCCGGTTTAGCCATCCGTCCAATGGGCTGGCTAGCGGCTAATTTAGCAAACATTTCTTCTTCTTTGCCCGGATAATTTTTAGCAATAAAGCCGTCCACAAAAGGTGTATGTACTCTTGCCGGCGAAATACTATTACAGCGTATCCCATAATCAATATAATCACGAGCAACCGACAATGTCATCGCAGCAATAGCACCTTTGCTCATGGAATAGGCAAATCGATCAGTAATACCAACCTGTGAGGCAATTGATGCCAAATTCAGAATGGCACCCTTTTTTCGCTCTTTCATCAAGGGGATAACACTAAACAAAGCATTATAAGCTCCTTTGACATTCACACTGTAAACACGTTCGAAATCTTCCACTTTACAGTTTTCTAAATTGCCGACATGAGCAATACCGGCATTATTCACCAAAATATCCACCGCTCCGATTCCCTGCACAACCGCTAGCATTTCGCTTTGATCGCTCACATTCACAGCGTGAGAGAAAGCCTTCCCACCGGCTTCCTTAATCTCGTCTCTAACAGCCGAAGCCGCTGACTCATTAAGTTCTAATATATGCACTTCAGCCCCCTGCTTTCCAAACAACAAGCTGATTGCTCTTCCGATACCACTTCCCCCTCCTGTAATAATCGCTTTTTTTCCAGTTAAATCAAACATCATATTTTATTTTTAGCTATCGGCCTTCAGCATTCAGCTTTCAGCCCCTTTATACCTCTCACCTTACACCTTATAAAGACACCCCCCGTCTCCAAGGGATAAAATCGTCTTGCCCTAATTTCACCGCTTTAGGCACTTGTTTCCCACTGGCCACCTCTATTACAAAATCCAAAATTCGTTCGGCAGCCTGCTCGATGGTTTCTGTACCTTCGATGATCGTGCCGCAGTTAATATCGATAATGTCTGGCATCTTTTCGAAGGTCTTTGTATTGGTCGACAACTTAACGACGGGCGCAATTGGATTGCCCGTAGGTGTACCTAAACCCGTCGTGAACAGTACAACATTCGCCCCTGCTGCCACCTCGGCCGTGGTACTCTCTACGTCGTTTCCCGGCGTACACAAAAGGTTCAATCCAGGTGTGTTGGCTAATTCCGGATAATCGATCACCGCTTGCACCGGCGAAGTTCCTCCTTTTTTTGCTGCGCCTGCGGATTTAATCGCATCGGTTATCAGACCATCACGAATATTTCCAGGTGAAGGATTGGCATAAAAACCACTGCCATCTTGCTCTGCCTTCGCATTGTAAGTTTTCATCAATTCCATGAACCGAAGGGCTGTTTCCTCGTCTTTACAGCGATCGCTAAGCTCCTGCTCTACTCCGCAAAGCTCCGGAAATTCGGAAAGTATAACAGATCCGCCTAAGGTTACCAGCATATCGGATAGATAACCAAGCGCAGGATTCGCTGAAATACCGGAAAACCCGTCGGATCCACCGCACTCTAAACCGATACACAGCTTATCTAAACCTGCCGGCCTTCTTTCTTGTTGATTAGCTTGAATCAGACCCGTGAAAGTATGCTTCAAGGCCTCCTGAAGCAGCACACTTTCAGATCCGATTTTCTGTTGCTCAAAAACATATAAGGGTCTATCAAAATGTGGATCACGTTTTGCAATCTCGGCTCTCAAAATACTCGCCTGCGCATGTTGGCAGCCTAAGCTTAGGACGGTGGCACCTGCTACATTAGGATGCGTTATATAACCTGCTAGCAGACCGCACAAAGCATCTGAATCCATGCGCGTTCCACCACAACCCATATCATGATTTAAAAATTTAATGCCATCTACATTCGGAAAAAGCTTGTGATGCCGGTGCGATTCCTTTACATCCCGCAGATCCACCGACAATAACTGCTCGATGGAGGCACCGGTCTTATAGAGCGAGATCAATTGCTCTACTTCCGGTTCATAACTTTTGGCTTTTTTAAAGCCAAGCTTTTCCTCAAAAGCTTCCTTCATTACCAATACGTTCCGATTTTCACAGAAAACTAAGGGGATAACCAACCAATAATTTCCTGTTCCAACTGTTCCGTTGCTACGATGATAGCCAAGAAAGCTACGGTTTGAAAAGCGGGAAACATCCGGTTTATGCCAGTCTAGTTTTCGTTTCCCTAGTTTAAAATCGTTTGCTGCGTGATAAATGTTTTCGGTGGTAATTGCCTCTCCTTTGCCGATTGCTCTATTCGTTTTTCCTACCAGAACGCCGTACATATGTATTTCCTGCTCCGGTGCCATCTCCTCTATCGTGAATTTATGCTTTGCAGCTACCGCGCCAGGTAGCACGAAACTATCACCATTAAAGTGAATTGATTCACCGGCAGGCAGGTCCTGCAACGCCACCAGTACATTATCCGATGGATGTATTTGCAAATATTTTCGTATTGTTGTCATTTCCAGTGATCAGCTGTCAGCCTTGGGCGATCAGCTTTTTGTTTCGATTTATTTTTGCCAATATGCCTATAGCATAAAGCCTTATAATTTAAAAATTTCCTCCATCAACAACCACTTTTCACCTTCTTTTGCTTGTGGCAACGGTTGTTGGTATTTCCACATTAAAGCTTCCCATTCCTGTACTTTCGGATTGTTTGCGTCCATCTCCGCTTTTTTATCAAAGCTAAAATCATCCGTAACCTCCATGATCATAAACAAACGGTTAGCCAATCGGTATATGCGCATATCGATGACTCCCGCTGTTAAAATCGACTCCCTGATCTCAGGCCAAATAGCCCGATGATGCTGCTCATATTCTTTTATTAGATGATCATCTTCTTTGAGATCAAGTGCCAATGCGTATGTTTTCATTTTGCAAAGTCAAAATTCAAAAGTAAAAATTCAAAAGCCTGCCTCCCGGAGGGATGGTAAAAAGGCCCATTCACTCATTCAACGCTCATCATTCCTCACTCATCACTCATCACTATTTAACTACTTCCCTACTCAACCATTTAACTGCTATTGAACTACCTAGATCCTATACCCTTTCCATCCATAGTAAAAGACAACCAAAAAACATATTAACGGAACCAGATAAGCAATTTGTATACTGTTTGCCGCAACGGAGACGAGCCCCATCAACAAAGGAACAACAGCCCCACCAATGATTGACATCACCAAAAAGGAAGAAGCAATCTTTGTTTCTTCACTTGTAAGATTTTGTATACCGAGTGAAAAGATGGTTGGATACATAATGGACATAAAAAAAGGAACGGCAACAAGTGCATACAAAGCCACGGTGCCTGAACTAAACACGGCCACCAACAATAGCAAAGTGCATAACAAACCATAAGCCGCCAATAAACTAGCCGGTTTAATATAACGCATTAAGAAAGTGCCGCTGAAGCGACCTAACATGAAACCAACCATCGCTACTGATCCAAACAAATAGGCCGCATTTTTTTCTCCCATATCGGTCACATGATTAGCATAGCGTATAAAAAAACTACCGACGCCCACTTGTGCACCCACGTAGAAAAATTGGCTGACAACTGCCCATAAAAAATGCTTATGCTTAAATATCTTCAATGAAAAATTCGTCCCAACAGTGTGCGTACCATCCGATTCCTCCTCTTGACTTTCCGGAAGCTTGGTGACAACGAATAAGAGTAAAAGGGCGACTACAATACCGGCGATAACAAGATAGGGTACTTTCACCGTATCGGCTTCCGACTGTAAATACGAATTCAACGACTCGGGGCTCATAGCGGCTAATTTTTCGGGACTATGTTCGATCCCTGAAAGAATGAATCTACCACCTAAAATAGGTGCTACCACGGCGCCCAAACCATTAAACGATTGAGCAAAATTTAGCCGTTGTGTGGCGGTTTCCTTATCACCTAGTACGGCTATATACGGGTTAGCCACCGTTTCCAGAAAGGTTGCCCCTGCTGCAATGACGAAAATAGCCGACAGAAAAAAGATATAGTTCCTTTCAGAGGCCGCAGGAATAACCAGGAGTGCTCCTATCGCGTAAAGAATCAATCCAAGTAAAACTCCCTTTTTATAACCGAACCGTTGCATATATAAACCCGCCGGAATAGCTACTACGAAATAGCTTATGTAAGCAGATGTGTCGATCAATGAAGACTGTAGATCGTCTAAGGCAAAGGCCTTTCTCAAGTGTGGAATTAATATGGGATTTAAGTTATGAAGCAGGGCCCATAGAAAGAACAATGAAGTAACTAAAATGATGGGTATCAGCACACCTTTTTTCGACATAAAATAATATTAGGTTCAGTTTTAATCAAAATAATTTATCCTTATTGGTAAAGCCAACTACAAATTAAGGAATTTCACTTTTTAAATCCCTTGCTCATTTTAGCCAATCATTAAGCTATTTTAGCATATTTGTTTTATATTTGCCTGATTAGCTGACCATACAACTGAATAGATTGGATATTGTTTCGCATTAAGCAGTTGACGTTAATCACCTAATATGTAAAATAATGAAACCTCAATTACTCAAGCTAAGTACGGCACCTACGCAATCTTTCAGCGTCCGCCAGGACTTTGTTCCCTATATTAATAATAGATGGCATTATCATGCGGAGGTAGAACTCATTCATTTTTACCGAGGAAAAGGAACACAGTTTATTGGAGATCAAATCAATCACTTTCATTCAGGGGATATCGTTTTGGTTGGATCTCAGCTACCCCACTATTGGCGATTTGACGATCACTATTTTGATGAGCAAAATGAGGATCGGGCCGATGTTCGAGTCGCTCATTTCAATGAACACTTCTGGGGTCGCGACTTTTTGGAACTTCCCGAAAACATAGCCATTAAGCAGTTGCTCGAAAAGGCACGAAGGGGCATTCAGGTAACAGGGCAAGCTAAACAGAAAGTAAGTACCTTGTTAGAACAAATGCTTCATTCGGAAGGAACCCGACGGATTATTTTATTAATGGAGGCCCTACATGCAATTGCTTCCGATTCCTCTTATCGGTTGATTTCATCCATTGGCTTTCATCCAAACTTGCAAGATGAAGAGAAAAAAAGAATCAACAGCATATTTGACTACACCTTAGCTAACTTTCGTCAAAAGATTAGCTTAGAAGATATATCAGCTATCGCCGGCATTAGTTCTAACTCTTTTTGTAGGTATTTTAAAGCAAAAACAGGTAAAACCTATTCTCGCTTTCTCTTGGAAATCCGCGTTGGCCATGCCTGTAAATTACTGATTGAGAATAAAATGAGTGTCAAACAATTATGTTACGAAAGTGGATTCAACAACTTCGCAAGTTTTCACAAATACTTTAAACAGATAACAGAAAAAAGCCCTTTGGCTTATCAAAAGGCTTTTTTGGAGAAAGCTTAGTTTTGCTGTAGGCAGTAAGCTGTAAGCGGTCGGCTATAGGCTTGTGCTGCTGCTACTACTTAACTACTCTCCTACTTAACTACAAACTAATTAAAGCCATTCATCGCTCATCATTCATAATTCAACACTAATAAAACCCTACTTAACGACTCAACTACTTAACTACTTAACGACTCTCCTACTTAACTACGAGCTCACCTTAACGTGTTCCATCACAGGCACCCCGGAAATAACCAACGGATTCGGCTATACCAGCTAATGGATCTTTCATATCTTTTTCATACTCCAAGCTACAAGAGCCTGTGTAGTTTACTTTTCGTAACATTTTCACATAAGCGGGGATATCAATCACCCCACGCCCCAGCTCGCAGGTTTTACCGTCCTTTGTTGCTGCGGTGACATTTTTTAAATGCATATCAAAAATGCGCTTGCTGTATTTTTGCAGGTCCGCTACCGAATCGCGACCGTCCCGTTTGTTGTGTCCCATATCAAAGCAGATGCCCAATCGTGGATCCAAATTCTTTATCAAATCATAAATTACCGATGCATTTGGGTAAAGCTTATCTTCCGGTCCATGATTGTGAATGGCATAGCGAATGTCATATTCCTTTGTTTTTTCGGCGACATACGCCAGATCTTCATGATTAGGGATACCGATAATTAAGTTTACACCAACCCGTTTAGCATAATCAAAACCTTTATCAATCTCTTCTCTGGTTTTCATATAAATAGGTCCTACCGCGTAACCGGTAACATCAAAGCTTTTCAGTTTCGCATGAAAAGTCGCTATTTGCTCGGCTGTACTATTATATGGTAAATGAAAATCCTTGATGCACAAATAGTGTACATCTACTTTCTTCATCATCTCCAGCGATTGATCTAAGTTAAAATTAACGAAACTATAACCTGCAATTCCAAGTTTGAAAGGTTCGTCTTTCGCATGCGCTCCTCCAAGTGGTTTAGCTTCGACACTATTATATACGCCGTCTACAAGTGTTGCACTTACTGCTCCTATTATACTTTTCTTTAAAAAATTTCTTCTCGGGTTCATTATCTAGATTTATTTCTTCTTGGCCAATTCCAAGGCCTTTGTAGTTACATAATATTTGGCGATCATATTAGGCACTTCCCAGTCGGGCAGTTTACCTTCTTTCAAATAACTTAGGTAGTTACTGGTCACTTGCCCAAAATGCTCCTCGTGATTAGTCTTTAACACTTCCGGTATATTAATCTTATAATAACCTGCTTTCAATTTTTCAGCAGCTACACCGGTGTATTGCTTAGCAATTTGCGCAACCGCTTCCTGTACAATTTTCTCGAAGTCCGCTTGCTCTTCCCCTACTGCTTCCAGATAGAGAACGGGCTTATAATTTTCTTCCTTACCTTGCTTAATGATCAAGTTCGCTTTTGATCCACGCATAATAGAATAGTGGGTATCGCCGGTACCTTCAGGAGCTTCAAAATTCCATTTCACCACCACTTTTGCATGCACATTCTTAATCGTATAGTTAATTTCGCCGTTAGCAAAAACCCCCAACTCGCCTTTCTCATTCATGTTACCTTTCAGCATATCGGGAAACTCTTCTTGCGTTGCTTTCTTGAATTGTGCGGCACCTAACCAGGTTGGCCAACGTTTAGCATTTAACAGCTTAATATCTTTTTTATAATCAATTACCTGTTCCGGAAATCCTTCCCATTGAACTAAATCGACCAAATGCGTAGTCACGTCCACAATACCCTCTCCCTGTTGATTCACATCAAAGAACCATGTAGGGCGGATGAGGGGCTTACCCGATACATTCTTGAAAAAATGATGCACACTTTCTTTGGTTATGGCCGGTTCGTCAAGCGTACCCCTTTGCAATTCGCCAAATAGCGCTGAAATTTGAGAGAACTCTTTTTGCAGGGTAGCTGTAATCTCAAAGCGTTCGGTCATAATATCATAAAGCAAGACCTTCTTCTCTTTAGCTGAGGCAAAAGCTTTTTCCAGTTTCTCAAAACCTGCTACATCGATGGCCATCGGTTTATCGGCCAGCACGTTCAATCCGGCGTCAATAGATTGGGTAATGTAATCTATTTTCTTTTGGTTATTTCCGGCGAGCACTACTACATTACCTTTTTTATCTGCTATCATTTTTTGAAGATAGTCCGTACCGGTATAAACTTCCTCTTTCCAATGAGTTGGATCTTCCATTCGCGTATTATAACTCTCAATTAGAGCTAAGTGCGCTTTTAGATCTTTACCATCTTCCGGTGCGTATACATGCACCACACTGTCAACATTCGGATACATAGACTTTTGCACCAGGGCGGCATGGAAATGTCCGGGATCCAGTGTAATTAAGCGGATGGCATTCGCATCGCTCTCTTGTTTTTCTTTACTCGACTGGTTATTACAGGCAACCATTGCTCCACCCAGTAGCAGCAGTCCCGCAGCCTTCATAAATTTGTTTTTAAACATTTGAATTTCCTATTTTAGCAAGTATTTGTTTTTCCTTTTAAAGCGTCGCGCTTTTTGCTTTTGAATTATTGATGCTTTGTTAGTTTTTTAAGGTATCAATGAGCCCTTCGGGGTTATTGATGCTTTGTTAGTTTTTTAAGGTATCAATGAGCCCTTCGGGGTTATTGATGCTTTGTTAGTTTTTTAAGGTATCAATGAGCCCTTCGGCATTTTTACCATCCCTCCGGGAGGCAGGCTTTTGAATTTTTAATTTTGAATTTTTACTTCTGAATTTATTCACCCTTTCACATAATTAGTTCCATAAGGAAAACGCTGCGGTCTAGCGAAGGTTGCATTCGCCTTTTCGTCACCAATAAAACGTTCTGTTTTATTATCCCAGGTTAACTTCTTGCCCAGTTTCATGGCTGTGTGTGCCACGATACAAGCCGAGCCAACACGTTGCGCCACCTCTACCGGGCTAATTGTCTCTTTACCATTTTTAATGCATTCGAGCCAATTGGTATGTTGTTCAGGACTTTCATAAAGATGTATCTCATTAGGTCCTATTTTCGAAGTTAATATTTTTTTGTCACTTGCGTAGAAAGCTTTATTTTCTTCACCGCTGGCGGAAGCGGTAGGATCGGTGGCGGTAACACCAACGTTTCCACGGGAAACGAAAATCCACCCATCCGTCCCTTCGAAACGAACCCCATTCGGAAAAGTATCACGCACTTCCACTTGCACCTTATTGGGATAAAGCGCATGAATCTCATATTTACCATGTACGTCCCACAGACCACTTGTCGGAAACTCCGCCTTTCCCTCAACTTCAAGTGGACCTCCGAGTTCCTGGTCCATGCCCCAATGTGCTATATCGAAGTGATGAACGCCCCAACCGGTAATCATGCCGGCACAGAACTGCTCGCAGCGCAACCAGCCCGGCCGTTCGCCGTCAATTTCCGTTTGAGAATGGACGCGATCTTTGGTATAATATACATAAGGAGTCGATCCCAACCACTTGTCATAATCTAAATTTGGGGGAACCGGCATTTGCGCTGTGTTGCCTCCGGCAGGATCGATGGGCAATCCGATTTGGATTCGCTTAAGTTCACCGATACGGCCATTTCTAACTAATTCGCAGGTCCGTTTAAATTGAGGCCAAGGGTTCATGGACCGTTGTTGCGTTCCAAGTTGAAAGACTACCCCTGATTTTTTCACCGCATCGGCCATGGTTCTACCTTCGGCAATGGTTAAAGCCGTTGGCTTCTGTAAATAAATATGTTTACCTGCCAGCGCGGCTTCCATAGCCGGTTGTGCATGCCAGTGATCGGGAGTACTAATGACAACAGCATCTATATCCTTTGCAGCAATTAAGTCTTTGTAATCATCATAGGTCTTTACATCAATAGATTTTCCAAATTTGTCCGTATGCTTCTTTTCTATCCAGGCTTTACCTTGCTTCAGTCGATTGCTATCAAAATCAGCAACAGCCACTACATGTACATAATCATGTTTCATTACTTCCGGCAGATCATGCGTCATACCTATTCTACCAAAGCCTATTTGGCCTATATGAATGCGATTACTAGGCGCATTTTTTCCAAAAACAGAAGCTGGTACAATTGTTGGAAACGCCGTTGCTGCAAGTAATACAGCAGAACCTTTCGCCGATTTTTTAATGAATGAACGACGGTTTAATTGGTTTTTGTTCATATCTTATCATATTTAGTTCTATAATTCGATTGGCTTTTTCATCTTTCCATCACTTAGCAAGCTGGTTAATCGCTCTTTCAACACGTTGAGCCTTAGCTTTACTGTAGTCTCGCTCCCTTTGTTCGCCTATAGCCCATTGGATGCCTCCCAAAATATGCTTCCGAAAGGCAGCATCATCATAATCTTCCTTCTGATGTCCTAATGACGTATACCAAGCCCGTCCACCGTCAAATTCATGACACCAAACGGATGGAAACTTATTACCGAAGGTGATAGGTCTTCGTTCGCGCACTTTATCTATTGTGTTGAGGTCATTAACCGCAATCACTTGCAGATTCACCTCCATTTCCTTTAAATAATAACATTCATCTTTTGCTCGCTTCCATCTAACAGGCAAATGCGATACAGAAGGGTGATCCTGCTGGATAAGCAGTACATCAAAGGCTTGTCCGGGTTCGTGCCAGTCGAAAGTCCCACCTAGCAAGCGTTTAAACCAGGGCCAGTTACGCTCGGTTCCAGATGCAGAATGAATGCCGACAAAAGCACCACCCGCCTGAATGTAGCGCATCAAGGCAAGCCGTTGCTTGTCGTTATCGAAAACGTCATTATTTGTGTTAGAGAAGATTAATACATCATACTGTTTTAATCTCTCATCCGTAAAATCTGCCGGATTCTCGCTAAAATCAACCTTGAAGCCTGTAGAGGCTGCTATCTCCTGTAGGGCTTTTTTGGAGTTTTCGATATTGTCGTGAACAAAGCCCTTACCGTTTTTGGTATAAACCAGCACTTTTACATCCTTCCAAACGATGGTCTGCATCGCTTTCAAGAATGTTGGTAAACACAAGAAGAGGAACAAATGAATACTTATTAGCCTTTTCATAAATATAGTACAATTTACATTGGTTTCATTTTTGATAGTCTATGTTTGGCTTAACACGAGGCTAGACGAAGATAGCCATGAACATCCTCCATGATCCACAATATTAAGTATAGCCGAACGGTTTTACACCACGGATGTCATTAAAAATTAACGATAACGATGTCGTAAAAAAGAGATTACCGAAATTAAGCGTTTCCAAAACATATATATTTCTTTGCGTCAACTTTAAATTTCTAGTCATGCCTAATAAACCTGCTACGATTAAAGATATCGCTAAAGCACTTAAGGTATCCATATCGACGGTATCAAAGGCCCTGCATAATCATCCAAATATAGGAGCCATTACCAAAGAGCGTGTGTTGGCCATGGCAAAGCAGCTTGATTATACGCCAAACATTACAGCCATTCAATTTAAGCAGCAAAAAACATTTACTTTGGGCATTATCGTTCCCACATTGCTCGATCATTTCTACATACATGCCGTAAATGGCTTTGAGGAAGTTGCATCCAAAGCGCACTACACTGTACTGATAGGCCAAAATCAGGAAAGCCTCCAGCGCGAAAAAGAACTCGTGTCAGTGATGCAGGGCAACCGCATTGATGGATTGTTAATTGCCATGTCGAAAGAGACAAGCAACCTCGATCATTTGCGAAAACTGGAACGTGCGGGGATACCCGTCATGTTTTTTGCACGAAAACCTGTCAATGAAACCTATAGCTGTGTAAGTAGCGATGTATACCACGCCGCTAAAGACGCCGTAGACCTTTTTGTATCGAGAGGCCATCAGCGTATTGCCATTATTAACGGACCATCACATTGGACAACCAGTCGGGATCGATACCTCGGCTATCGTGACGGATTACTTAAAAATGGTCTATCTCCTGATCAAGAATTGATATGCGAAAGCGATCTAACAACAACCGATAACTATAAGGTCTTACGAAAGCTTATGCGACTAACGGATCCACCAACAGCGATGCTATTGTTTAAAGACTACCTGATGCTCGATATTATGACCTGCCTACGTACAGAATTCCCCAATCGATATCTTATAACAGAACTGATCGGCTATGGTGCATTGCCTCTTTTTAGCCATTTCGAAAGACCACCGCTTGCCTCCTTAAAAGAACAACCTTTCCAGATTGGCGTCAAAGCAGGTTCGCTACTTCTTGATATGATCAAAAATCCGCATCAGTCCCGCAAGCCAAAGCTTATCTCACTCCCTTGTAAACTCCATTATTTTAAAGAACTCTAAGTAGCTTCAGCTTTTAAAGCTGTAGGCTATAAGCAATAAGCTTTAAGCACGACTTAACGATCAACCTAAACCAGCTAATTGGCTCATTATCACATCTGCTCATTAACTCATCGGCTAACCGACCGTAGGGAGCCCCATGAGTACCGAAAAAGCAAACACTTACGAATAATTAACGAGCTTTCAGTCGCGCTAGCCTCTCATTATCACATTGGCTCATCGGCTAATTAACTCATCGGCTCATTAACTATTCCCTACTCCCTACTAACTCCAATTAACTATTTTCTACTGCCCCGTAAATTTTTTCCAAAATTTCTCCGCTTCTGTCGGTTCCATTTCACCATCAAATACAATCATTCGATAACGGAGTATGTATTTCTTCCCGGGAACTAGCACCCAATCTTTATTTTTAGTTGGTGAAAAATTTACAAACACATCCCCTCTCCCTTTATTCTCTTGTTCCGGCCATACACGAATGGGCTCCGGATGATTATAATTCTCAGGAGAAGACAAGAAAAGGAGCCCTGCAGATGATCCATCAAGATCTCCTTCAGCGATTACCCAACGTGCTAAAGAGCCATCGGCTGTTTTACGGTCGTTTCCCTCTGAAGTAATGATTTTACTGTTCTTATTAGTCCACTGCTCACTTGCGCGAAAGCCAAGGCCAGCATAACGATATGCCTTTAACACGACGGTGTCTTGTCCAACGACTTGGAGTGTTGACGTCAAATCGCAGCTATACCTTTTATCATCAATAGGTGAAATGTGCGCCTCCCAGCTTTCGTCCAAAATCTGCACTTCTTTTTCTGACTGTGGGAATATAATATGCGCGTGTTTGGCTTTGAACCCAATCGTCTTCCCTTTACTTTTTATTTCCTCCACCCCTTGAGATCTGATGGTCCCCTGTTTATCTCCAATATTCCATAAATCGTACACCTTGCCTTTATAAGCAATTCGTGTCCAAGGATTCCATAATCCAAAATGATGGTAATGATCGGATGGCTGAATGCGTGTCAATGTTTTTCCGGACAAAGTATTAAGAGGATGGATAAAACCAGCTCGCTTGAACGCCGCGTCAACTCCGGGGGGAGGGCTTAAGATTTCATACTGATAGCCCAGTAAATAGTGTCCCTTTGCATCCATTAACTTCAGCACACCATCTTTCCTAACGGCCTGCTGTGCGAAACCGTAAGTAAAACAGCATAATAAATACGTCAATAAAAGATAATTTTTCATCACTGCTTGGTTAGTTTTCTCTTTAAATATAGGTCTTTCTTCATAAAATCAACTATATGACATCCACTAATTATTTCCTTCAGCCGGGATTTCCTCCAAAGGTGGAATATTGCTTTCCGAGCCCGCATAACCTTGATTTTGATTGATATGCCCCATTGGATTGGCGTTAATAGCGCTAATCGGAATAGGCCATAATACGTGATACGGACTAATTTTATAAGTAATCCCCAAATTGGTAGTTACGCCCTTATTATAAAAATCGCTCTTGGCCAAAATACGATCATAAAAGTAATTGTCTGTTGAAAAAGCCTGCAAGGTATATGACTTCCCATTCTCTGCCACTTTTCCGGTCATCGCAAAGATATAAGCAATGCGTGTCAATTCTGTCTTCCGCGGTTCTTCATAATACAATTCGCGTGCACGTTCGTCCAAGATGGTTCCTATATTGACGTCTGCTACCGAAATGGGAGCGGCTTGCGCCCGTATACGTACTTTGTTAATATCGTTAGCGGCACTTGCCAAATCACCTTTCCAAAAATAGGCTTCCGCACGTAGCAGATAAGTCTCTGCTAACCGAAAGACATACCAATCCGTATTTCCGCCGGCAGGTTGTACGCGATTCGGATCTTCTATGTACAGTTTGTAATGGGGCCATCCAAACCATTGGCGAATCGTGTCGCTCGACAATAACTTCCCGGCTTCGTTACGCAGCTGAAGATGCTTCCCATAATAAGGGTCATTATCTCGTTTCAAATTGGGGTGATTGTAAACGAGGTCTTCCATATCCATCCAATTACCGGGTGCATGTCGAAGATCGTTCGCGTCTGTCCAAAGCCCCTTTTGACTATAATAAGTTGGACGTAAACGGCCGATTCCTCTTCCATAGGCTGTTACCTGGTCAATTTCGATCCCCTTTGTATCCGAAGTACCACCACGGCCACTTGGCGTAACAATTCCTGAATTGGCCCAAAAAGGAACCGTGTTTCGCATGGTTTGACTACCCCCATCAAAATTTCCGTCGATATTCAGACGGTCAATAACAAGCATAAGCGCTTCGGTATTAGAAGCTAACGATTTATTCTCAGGTCGATGTAAATCCCATATCACATTTTTGGTAGGATCACCGGCGTCGGTACCGAAGCGATCGGTCATAAGCCGATACCGACCGCCATCAATAACGCGACTGGCTGAAGCAATGGCATCATCAAATAAGCCTAAAGCCAAGTTTACTTTCGTTAATAAATGACTCACCGCTCCCTTGGTAACTTGTCCTTTGTTCACGTCATCAGGCACCCATTCTTGTGCAAATTCAAGATCTTGCTTCATTTTGTGAAGAATGACTTCTCGTTTGGTACTGTAGAAATCCAATTTAGGTTCATCCAATACATTAAGAATCAAAGGAACATCCCCAAATTGTTGCGTTAATCGATAATATCGAGCGGCTCGATGAAAATAAGCAGCCCCTAAGAGATGGTTGCGTTCCGCTTCCGAGGCGTAGTCCGTCGGTTTATCAATATTCACAATGGCCGTATTGGCATAGCGAATACCACGATATCCTTCATTCCAGTACCAACCGATTTTATTATAGTCGGTATGGTTCAACTCAGCATCCGGCGTAATAGCCAAATCGAGATTTTGCGCCGGGCCCGGCTTATCGGTTGTACCCTCTACTGCTATTTCCGAAAAGATACCTTCGGTAACGATTGGAGGCGCATCGCCAAAAAACTCAATACGCATATTTCGCTCGCAAGAAACTAAGGTTGCCCACAAACCTTGCGCTGATTTAAAGGTTTCTTCCGGTGTAAAGAATGACAGTGGCCTAGGCTCTAAAAACTCTTTCTTACATGCTTGCGGTAGCATGCAGGCAAATAGGCTAACAACAATATATAAAGGTTTAATACGATTTTTCATTTCATCTAGTTTTGTTAAATCTCCAACTCTTCTAATCTCTTGATTGATCAAAGGCAATTTTATAACGTTACATCGAGTCCAAAAGTGAAGGTACGTGGAGTTGGCCCTGCACCATCGTTTGGATCCCACTCCGGATCCCAGAATTGCCATTCTTTGGTATATAGAGCAGCATTACGCACATTTAGATAAAGCCTTAAGTTTCGTATCTTGTATTTCTCAGTCCAGGCACTGGGCACGTTATAGGCTAGCGACACATTATCCAAGCGGATGAAAGACCGATCGCGATAGACATTGAAACCCGTTGCGCTGCCTTCGTTAGAACCGATACGGGCCCATTCCGTTGATTGATTTTCAGGCGTCCAGTAAGGATAATCATAGGAGTTCATCCGATCTGGAAAGCCATTTCTATTCTTCAACCAATTAAAAGAAGTTTTGTGCCCCCACAGCGAATACATCATGAAGGAGAAAGAGAAATTCTTATAAATCTGAAATTCATTTCGAAGTGACCATCTAAATCGGGGTTCGGTATACCCCAAAAACTGTCGATCTGCATTCGTAAATCGTCCATCGTCATCCACATCTTCTAGGCGGTAGTCTCCGGGTACCAAAGAATACCTCGCTGCAAGCTCCTCTTGTCCTAGCTGGTAAACCCCAAGCGCTTTCCAATCCCAAATGGCATCAATAGCATGCCCAATAAACCATTTATTGGCGATATCATCTACCTCCTTACCATTGCTATCGAAGTTGCGATAGATGTGTAAAATTTTATTTCTATTTAATTGGAAATTGAATGTAGTACGCCATGTAAAGTTGTCTCTCTGCATATTATTCGAGTTGAGGGTAATTTCGAAACCACGATTCTGCACTTCTCCTAGATTATCCATCACCCAGTCGAAACCGGAAACATTAGGCAAGGTTCTTCTAACCAATAAATCCGTTGAATTCATTTGATAAGCTTCAATCGTACCGTCCAATACATTATTAAACAAAGCAAAATCAAGCCCCACGTTATAGGACGTATTCCGTTCCCATCGCAAATTTTTATTTTGCATCCTATTCACCCAAAGCTGACTTGCCTGAATAACTGTTCCATCAGGCAAAACATATAAGTACTTTCCAGTGGTTAAATCAGCGATCGCATTATATAAGCCGTCTTCTCCCAGATCACGATTACCATTACTACCCCATGAGAAGCGTAATTTCCCGTAATTAAACCACTTACTTTTAAAAAACGCCTCCTCCGAGAACACCCAACCTACGGCCACTGAGCCGAAATTGGCCCGTGGATTGCGCTGTCCGAAAGCAGAATAACCATCGCGCCGAAAGGTACCGGTGAACATATATTTGTCTTTCAACGAATATACCAAGCGGGCCATCAAGGCATCACCGGTACTATATTGGTCGTTACTACTGATGATCGGTTTTATTCCCGATCCAATACCATGATATCCCAATTCATCCGTAGGATCGAAATTTTCGTTGGTCATGGTATTATCCCAGCGTTGGAACTTTTCCGCATTGACTAAGAATGTCACATCGAAGCGGTGTATGTCGTTAAAAGTTCGGTCCCATTTTAACAAATTATCCACCTGCCAATAATAAGTCTCCCGTTGCCTTCTGGACGCCCTACCACCAAACCCCGCCCATTCTTCGTGCTTTGCACTTTGTGCATTATATTGGTCCAATAACTCCAAACGAGGTGTAAAATTCAATTGATAAGTAATGCCAAAAGGGAGTTTAACACGACCAAAAATAGTGCTATTCAAACTATTTGTTCGGTATAAACGGTCGGTAAAGAAAGCATCGTAACCCAAGTTGACACCTCCGCTTGCTTCATTGTTTGGCCGCCACATCAGATTACCGTTCTCATCATAACGGCTACCCCAAGGTGATAAGCTTGTAATGGCGCCCCAATTGTATGGGATTGCACTTTCATTCTTAGTAGTAAACTGCGTATTCATACCAACCGTCAGAAACTTGGTTACATTCGCTTCAATATTGACTCGTGTTCGTATCGTCTTATACTGATCGTTCACAATGATCCCCTCATTATTTAAATATCCTGCTCCAACATAATAAGAGATATCTTTATTCTTACCTGAAAAACTAATATTGTGATCTTGGCGTAGTCCATTCTGAAAAGCGAGATCATACCAATCTACACTTTTACCCGCTATATAATTATCAATTTCGACAGGCTGCATGTTAAGGCGCCGCAACCAAGTGCGAACAGGATCACCACTGGCTCCGTCATACCCCATCCACTCTTCAACGCTGATATCGCTGGGCAATGTTCGCGGGTCGTTATATCGGTAAGGTTCGGCCTTCGGATTACTCGTTCTGAAGTAATCAGAACGCCATGTCGTGAAACTAGACGCATCGAACACTTTTTGGTTAACGGCCATCGTAGCAAGTCCGACATTTGAGCTTATGTTAATGAGCGGCTTTCCCTCTTTACCTTTTTTAGTAGTGACGATGATAACCCCCGTTGCAGATTTTGCTCCGAATACAGCCGCAGAGCTCGCATCCTTTAAAACATCCACAGTTTCAATGTCGTTAGGATTTATATCTTCCCATGCGCCATAATAAATGGCTCCATCCATTACAATCAGCGGTGATGTCCCGGCATTTAGCGATGTTCTACCCCGAATTTGTAAGCTACCTCCTCCCTTGGCGCGGGCGCTGAAGCCCACATTTACTCCCGCAGCATTCCCTCTTAATACATCTGTCAACTGCGCAGGCACTTCGTTTTCCAACTTCTGTGTGTTTACCTGAGAAACTGCACCTGTTAAATCTCTTTTACGCACAGTTCCATACCCCACCACGACCACTTCATCTAAATTAGCCATATCAGCTACGAGTTCCACCCGAATTGCTTCTTGAGCCTGTGCTACCCGCTCTTGCGTTACGTAGCCTACAAAAGAAAAGGTAAGTGTTGCATTGGGCTTAACATTTGATAGCACAAATTGCCCTTTGTCGTCCGTACTGATTCCATTGGTTGTTCCCTTTTCTTTGACGGCTACGCCAGACAGGGGAGCCTGATCTGTCTGTGAGATGACCACACCCTTTACGGTTATCCCTTGTTGGGCTTCAGCGGATACCACAGAGAATAAAAGCCAAGCCAATAACAGGCTTATCGATTTAAAATGGTAAAAAAGTACATGTAGAATCCTTTGTGGAAAAGTTTTCATCATAATTTGGTCTCCTTGTTTTTATGGGGTGGTTAAACCCAATTGGTTATCAATAATCCGTTGCAATGGATGGGATAAAATTAGAGACGTCAAGAGCAAGATGTTGCACAACAGGGCGAAACAAGTTTTAGATTTCGTTCAAAAACCGCGATAAAACTGCATTTCAAACGTTGTACTAAAATTTTAGAGAAACATCAAATTACGCAATCGATTGTGCTTTTTTACGCAATCGATTGTGTTTTCCGGTCGCTTTGAATGCTATTTTTTTACGATTATCATTGTTAGCCTATACGCTCATTATCGGTTGTATTCTGAGTGGTGTATAGTTTGATCAACTAATTAATAGAGAAGGACTACGATAACAGATGCCCCTGCGGCGGCCGATTTATCAAAACTAAACTAAAAACCATGAAGAGTAAATTTATTTTATTCTGCACATTCCTTGTATTTCTAGTTCATGCTTCTAGGGCACAGACAATGAAAGTCGTAGGAACAGTGCAAGATCAGCAAGGCATCCCCCTGCCGGGTGTCACCATTTCGGAAGTGGGCAATGAAAAAATTTCTACGCAGAGTAATGAAGTCGGACAATTTAGCCTAACTGTTAGCTCCGGCAAGGCCTCCTTACGCTTTTCCTTCATCGGTTACCTAACCAAAGAGGTAGTCGTTGACCGATCAATGAACGTAACGATGCAGGAGGACATGGCTCAATTAGATGAAATTGTTGTCACCGGTTACTCTACACAGAAAAAAGGGAACATCACTGCCGCAGTAGCAACAGTGGCTCCCGAAAAACTGAAGGATGCGTCCTCTCCCAGCGTAAGTAACCTCCTCCAAGGTAAAGTTGCCGGCGTGGATGTTGTTGCAGCCACAGGGCGACCCGGTGATAATCCCAATATCCGTATCCGCGGAAGAAGTTCGATACTATCCAGCGTCGATCCGCTTTGGGTTGTCGACGGGGTTATTATCCACGGCACACCTAACCTCAATCCAAATGATATTGAAACGATGTCTGTATTGAAAGATGCTGCTGCTACAACTCAATACGGTTCGCGCGGTAGCAATGGTGTTATTGTTGTCACCACCAAACGAGCTAAGGAAGTCGGTACCTCACAATTAACAGCGAATTTGAAAACCGGGTTAACCTATCTCAATCAAGGAAAATTCAAACTGATGAATAGTCGGCAATTGTATGATCAGTTTCAACTTTTCAATGAAGATACAGGCATTACAGACGATGTCTTGAACACCGACTATGATTGGGTAAAAAACGGTTCGCAGGCTGGTCAGCTTAATGATTTAAGTATAACGTATTTAGGAAAGTCAGACAAGGCAACCTTATATGCCGGTGGAAATTACTATGCTGAAGAAGGGTCTGTAAAAGGGTATAAATTTGAGCGTTGGGCCGGGCGTCTGAACTTGGATTATGAAATTAGCGACAAATTAACGATTCGTCCGAAAATCAACGCTACCTTTACTTCTAGCGACGACCGACAGCATGATTTATACCAAATGTACTTAAATATGCCTTGGGACAATCCTTATGATTATTCCGGCAAACTGGTTAATGCACAGGAGGCGTCCCTATGGTATGGAAGGGATCTGAGCAATTACTTATATGACTTGCAATATAACTATGGAAAGTCCGACATCTTTGATTTCCAATTCAATGGTGATTTTGATTATAAGTTTTCAGATCATTTCTCCTATGTTTCCACGAACAATGTAGCTTACTATAACTCAACCGGTATGTCTTATGTGGATCCTAAATCCATAGCCGGTCAATCCACTGAAGGTCGAATTACCAACAATTCTGCGCGGCGAATCGTGCGCTTTACGAACCAAATGCTTAAATACAATCAAAGTTTTGGCTTGCATACTTTTGGTGGCTTTATTGCCTATGAATACATGGATTATCAATATAAAGACCAGTCCGCAACGGGAAATGGTATCGTTGCCGGCTCAGAAATTTTAGATAATGCTGCCAGCATTGGGTCTTACAGCGGAACTAAAAACGACTACTCGGCCCAATCCGGAATCATTAATGCAACATATAGCTATGATGACCGCTACAACCTTCAAGCTTCTTATCGCTACGACGGATCCTCGCGCTTCGGTAGCGAACGACAGTATGGTAGTTTCTACGCTTTTAGTGCTGCTTGGAACGTACATGAGGAAGCTTTCTTTAAAACTGAAACTGTAAATTACTTACGTGTGCGGGCGTCCTATGGGAAAGTAGGAAACGTTCCTAATACCTATTATGGCTCCTATGATCTATTTAAGCTCGATGCACAGTATAATGGCCTGCCCGCCTCATACCCGGACCAATTGAGCAATCCACGACTTACATGGGAAACTTCTAAAGATGCCAATCTGGGATTTGAGTTCGGCCTTCTCAACCGACTCGACTTTACTTTAGACCTGTATAATAAGAACACCGATGGCTTACTACACTATGTACAATTACCGGTTACTTCTGGTTATAGTGGATATTATGACAATATTGGAGCCGTCCGTAACCGTGGTATTGAATTCAGTATCGGTGCTAATATCTTCAATGCTGAGAATCCTTTTCAATGGCGTATTGATTTCAATATTGCAAAAAATGTAAATAAAATTGTCGAGCTAGCGGACCATAAAGAACAAGCCGCCGGCAACAAGCGTTATGCAGAGGGTAGAGATATTGATTCGTGGTATATGCGTAAATGGATTGGAGTAGATCCGGCAAATGGCGATCCCCTTTGGGAAGTTATTGATCCCACGACAGGAGCTGTTTCCACCACCAATAGCTACAATGCAGCCACTTTACAGTTTGTTGGAACTGCAACTCCGGATTTTACAGGTGGGTTCTCTTCCTCCATGCAGTATAAAAATTTTTTCCTGAATGCCAGTTTTGCATTCAATAAAGGAGCGTATGCTTATTTTAGCGGACGTGAATTATTCGATAGTGACGGTGCCTACCCTTATTATAATCAAATGATTCTGCAAGATGGTTGGTCTAGATGGACACCGGACAATCCAAATGCCACCCATCCTCGTTTGGTTTATAATGGTGGCACGAACTCCAATCAGACCTCCTCAAGATACCTAGAAGACGCATCTTTTCTACGTATGCGGAACATCACTCTGGGATATCGCGTACCGAGTAAATTTATCCAAAAGCTAAAACTGAAAGCATTGGACGCTTATATCAGCGCTGACACCCTCTGGACCTTGACGAAATTTTCGGGTGTAGATCCCGAAGCCGCTCTCTATACAGGTGTAAGACAAGCCGATAATGGTAATGTTGCAGGCGACGCCACCAGCACTTATCCTGCCCCAAGGCGCTTTACCTTAGGTATCAATATTTCATTTTAAATGTAGTGGATCATGAAAACATACTTTAAATATATATTCCTTGCTTGCATTGCATTCAATAGTGCCTGCAGTTTAGACAAAAAACCTTATGACGCCATCACGTCCGATGAGCTTGATAACCTGGAAGGAAGTTTAGGATCGGTTACTTTAGGTAATTACAGTCGCCTTAAAGGCTGGGTTGAAAACTGGCATCGTGTTACCGAATATCCTGGAACCAACGTAGCTTTGAGTGGAACAACAACAGATAATTTATTCTATTCGTATAATTACAATCGATTGGTTACCAATTCAAGAGTCAACAATGTATGGGAACAATCGTACAAAATAATCGTAGGAACGAATATCGTAATAGAAAAATTGCAGGACAGCACAAATCCCGAGGATCAGCAATTATTGGCTGAGAACCTGTACATACGCTCTATGTTGTACTTTTATCTCACCAATATATTTGGCCGGCCTTATAATCAAGGATTAGATAATTTAGCGGTACCATTGAAGCTTTCGAGCGATCCTATGGATAATCCTCCAAGAGCAACTGTAGGTGACGTTTACACACAAATCGAAAATGATCTATTAAAAGCAGAAAGCCTCTTTACCCAAAGTAAAGAAAACATCTATGCCTCTCGCGAAGCAGTACAGGCGCTCTTAGCTCGTATTTATCTTTATGAGGGAAAAAATCAAGACGCCATTACGTACGCGAATAAAGTATTAAGCTCTGGTCGATTCTCACTTTTAGGTACATCTCAACTAGCAAATTATACGACAATAACGCCCGAATCAAATAGCGAAACAATTTTTGCTATCCGTTTTGTGAAGGATACTGACTATCCTGATAACGGTTGGTATACTGTAGGTTCTTTGTATGCGACTATAGATGGCGCCGGCTGGGGAGAGATGTATGCCTCAAGGCCTTACCTCGAACTGGTTCGAAAATATCCGTCAGACCAAAGAAATAAGTTTATAGCACCGAAGACGACGGGTTCTACTAACCTTTGGGCACTCTATGTAACCGACAATTATACTTACGCTCATAAAGTAGTTACCAAAGTAGGTGACGACTATCAATACAGCGAAGATGGAACCACCAAATCGCTCATCAAACGAAGCAATAACATCGGAAGTTACGATTATTGGATCAATGTAGCAGGTAAAGAAAAGAAGGTACTGATTGATTCGGAAATGGAAATGCGCAATGGATATCCAAAATACTATATTTTGAAATGTTCAGGGCAAGAAGGCCAAGGACATCTTTGGTCGCCCGTAATCTCGCGCTTGGCAGAAATTTATTTAATCCGTGCGGAAGCAAACGCTAAATTAGGCAATAATCAAGCCGCACTTGACGACGTTAATATTATCCGAACTCGCGCGGGCATTCCAGCAGCAGGTTTGTATAACCTTACTAATCTAGATGGCAAATCAGTTTTTGATATCGTGATGGAGGAGAGGCAATTGGAGTTGGCTTGGGAAGGGCATAACAAGTTCGATACTTTCCGAAATGGACTTGTTCTGAACCGTCAATACCCAGGAACACATCTTTCAGGAGCCTCTCCTAAATCCATCGTCGCACCGACATCTAACGACATTGTCGAATATATTCCGGAATCGCAGATTACGGCGTCAGGTGGGATTTTAGTGCAAAACCCATAAAGAAAAAAGATTAAAATCTGTTAGTAAAAGCCCGAACAGTACGCTCGGGCTTCTTTTTTTTTATCAATTTATCAAAAGTCGTGAAATGATAGCTGGTATTTCTTCCCTGAAACAAAATCGATAGCCTTTGTTTTGCCTTTATATGTTAAGGTTTTTTGCCCACTTTTGTCTGCAATGATTTCTGCCGATTTTAATTGTCCAGCTTCCCAATTTAAATTAACGGTAAAACCGCCGCGCGCGCACAAACCGCTGATCCGCCCTGTAGGCCAGTTCTTTGGCAATGCAGGTAACAGTTCGATTTCGCCTGTTTGTGACTGCAATAGCATCTCCGCAACACCGGCCGTAGCGCCCATATTTCCGTCTAGCTGAAAGGGTGGATGCGCATCCAATAAGTTGGCATAAGAGCCTGAACCCTCCCCCTCGTAATTAATAGCGCCTGAACTTGACTTTGTTGCACCCGCGGGCTTAATAACCATTTTATACAGTTTCAAAGCACGATCACCATTTTTAAGTCTTGCCCAAAAATTCACTTTCCAGCCTAAAGACCAGCCGGTTGCTTCATCACCCCGTGCTTCCAGACTTACTTTAGCCGCTTCTGCCAGTTCAGGTGTTTTAAGAGGGGATATTTGACGTCCCGGGTGCAATGCAAAAAGATGAGATACATGCCGGTGTTTATTATTGGGATCATCCACATCCTCTTTCCACTCCTGCAGCTGGCCCCATCGTCCTATTTGCGGAGGTAAAATGCGATCCCGCACACGTTGTACCGTGTCAGCAAAAGCTTTATCATCCAACACCATGGCAGCTTCAAGTGAATTGTTCAATATATCCCACGCTATTTGATGGTCCATGGAAGCTCCTCCTGAAATACCACCATGCTCAGGCGAATAAGACGGCGAGGACACCAAGTGCCCGTTCTCATCGGGTGTCAGATAATCAATCCAGAAACGAGCAGCCTCTTTCATTATAGGGTAGGCTCGATTGCGCAAGTATGCCTTATCCTGCGTATAGGCGTAATGCTCCCATACATGCTGCGTCAACCATGCAGCACCTGCGGGATAAAAACCCCAAGGCAGCCCCCAATTTACAGCGGTATAACCAAAAGCGTTGTTCATCGTATTGACGATCCACCCCCTCGTATGGAAGAAATCATGAGCACTTTTTTTTCCCGGTTCTACCAAGCTTTCGATATAATCAATCAAAGGCTCGTGGCATTCGCTAAGGTTGGTTACCTCTGCCGGCCAATATAACATCTGTTCATTAATATTGGTGTGATAATCGGCTGCCCAAGGAGGATTTACACTGTTGTTCCACTTCCCTTGCAAATGCATTGGCATGGTTCCCGGCCTTGATGCAGCAATCATCAGATACCGGCCATATTGAAAATAAAGTTGCTCCAAACCCACATCTTCGGCACCTTCGAAAAAGGCTTGCTGTCGCTTATCAGTCGGTAAATGATCGGCTGATTTCCCCTGTAATTGAAAGGATACCCGATCAAAAAGTGGCTGATAGTCTTCTTGATGTATCTGAAAGAGTTGCTTATAACTCTTTCCTTTGGCCGCATCTAAACGCTTTTTGATAATGGCTCGAAAGTCGTTACCGTTATAATGCGGATACTGCATCTTATAAGCAGTTGCAGCCGTATGAATAATAAGCAGTGATTTCGCCTCCTCTACGGATACTGTTCCGTTAGTGTATTTTACTCTACCATCTGTAACCAGTTGATAAGCCGTTTCGAAAGCTAACTTATTGTTGGGCACATAGCCTACACAGGAGTAACGTAGTCCTTCAAAACTTTCCTTCTCTTTATATTGGGGTGTGCTAAAATGAAGTGTGTAGCTCTCCGATTTATCGGAGGTGAACTTATAAATCATTACGCCTTGGGGATAACTGCCAAAAAAACTACGTTGGTACTTATTTCCCGCCACACTGTAGGACACCTTTCCGATTGCTCTTTGTATATCCAACGTGCGTCGGTAATCCTGTACAGGGATCGATCCATGCCCTACCTTAATAAATAAATCACCCATTGTTTGCTGGGCACCATAATCGCCCCAATCTGTACTGTCGCCAGCCAGTTTAACCGGTGCCATGCCTGTCATCTGTTTCTCTACGAGTTCGTTTGCCTCCTTTAATTTTCCCTGCTTAATCAGCGCTCTCACCTCTCCAAGGTATTTCCAGGCATTGGGTCGGTTTCCGAAGTTATAATTTGGATTAGCACCTGGACCACCGGACCAAAGTGACCCCTCGGAGAATTGGATCTGCTCTTCACCAATTCCTCCGAAAAACATAGCGCCTATATACCCATTTCCGATTGGAAGCGCCTCCCGCATCCAGTCGGTAGCAGGCCTGTCATACCATAGTTGAAGCGCTTTTTGCTGAGAGAACGCCAATTTTATTGACAATAAAATACTGAAAAATAAGATTAGCACTGATTTATATCTTGACGGTATCATACATTTAGTTTAACTACATAGATAGCATAATCTGCCGGCAAAGCAAACAGTTATATCGGCAATTTATTCAGCTATTTTCACCTTTCGATACCGGTACCTGAAAAATAAATATGACCATCGGCTTTCCGTAAAATAGGAATGAACTCCCGTTGGTCGGTTCGCCTTTAACATACAAATGAAGGTGTTTATATAAAAAGAAGGTTTTTCTTAATCAACTTTTTTCATCATTCGTTAGTTTTTTAAAGGCATTCAAGCTTTCCCAATGGGAAGGTTCTTGATAAAAGTTGAGCAAACCGAAGAGCGGAGCGCTGAGCTCATGAACTCATCTGAAAACAAACAAAAGTGAATAAATCAAGGCCCGTGTAGGCTACCTTGCAACTGATGGCAAAGCATTACTGGCGCGTATTGGAGCCATTTCACTTCTTCAATCCGCTCGGGTACTGCAACATGAACAGACACACAAATGCTTTACTGCTCGTTGCCTCTGTATCCTCCAAGGCCGTTTTGTCCGACACTCTGGGCCCTATTGGCTGTCCGCAAAAACCCTACGTTCTGCTAAAATGTCGCCTAGGAAATTTGCGGTTTGCACGTTGATGCACTACCGTTGTAGCAAAGTTCCAAGCGACGAGCTTTCTTTGCTTCTTTATTTCGCGGAGAAAGAAAGAAGTTAAAATAATCCTTCCTTTTTAAGCAATCCTATTATATCCGGCAGTCATTAATAAATTTATTTGTTGGTGAAGTTCTGCATAATAGTAGCAACCTCTAAAGCATCATCTATGCTACAGGGATTACCACGTTCACCGCGTAGGTAACCAACTACTGCTTCGATCATTGGCTGTTGTACATGCTTTAACGCTTCGAAATGAAAGACTTGCACTCCCTCCCCATTCATTAACTCAATTGTATGTGGCGTAAAAAAAGAAAGAGTCAGCTTACCTTTGCTACCGAAAATCTCACATCGATCTACCTCTTCTGTTACATTGAAAGCCCATAAACCATTAAAAAGTACGTCATTTTCAAAAAGAATCCGCCCGGTTACCACATCGTCGGCAGGATATCGCTTACCTAGGTTTAAAGCCAGTCCTTCGCTTTTTTGAATAGGGCCAAAAAGTCGATAGATGATGTCCAGTTGGTGCGGTGCCAAATCATGGAATAGGCCGCCGCCGGATTTGGCCGGATCTAAACGCCACGCTATTTTAGGATCTTGCAGCATCTCTTCGGTCAACGACTTTTTCAGCAACTGTAATGATATCACTAGCGGTTCACCGATAAGTCCGTCGTCAATTATTTGTACAATTTTTTTAAAATAAGGTTGTTCTCTTCGATAATGCGCCACAGATAAACATCCTCCCACCTTTTGCACATAATTAGCTAAGCGCATCGCCTCTTCTACATTTAAAGTAACAGGTTTCTCGACATAAACTGCCTTTCCGGCTTGTAGGGCCATCATGCAATATTGAAGGTGGGTATCTGGAGGCGTGGCAATATAAACAGCATTTACTTCTTCATCATCGATCAATTGCTTCGCATCTGTATACCATTTACGAATACCGTGGCGACGGGCGTAATCTTGCACTTTAACTGCATCACGGCGCATGACGGCCACCAAATCGGAGTGTGGCACTTTCTTAAAAGCGGGACCACTTTTCACCTCGGTAACGTCTCCCGCGCCAATCATTCCCCATTTAATTGAATTTGTCATAGCTTATTGTTTGTCAATACACGAAGGTATTATTTTTATTTCACCAACACATCTGTTGATAGCAAGATATCAGTTCTGTTTGGTATTTCGCGTTCAAACATTTGGTAGACTGAAAATTCCTGTTCTCAAAACCTTCCGCTATATTTACTTGTTGATATACTTACCAAATAAGATTCCATGAAACGGCCTTCCTATTTTCTGCTTATAATGGTTTTCATCTCCCTAACCGGATATGCACAAAAGCATGATACTACAGATGCTTTGCAGCGGACTTTAAAACACCTGGAAACTTTTCAACAGAAACATCCACAAGAACGGGTTTATCTACAGACAGATCGGGCATATTATGAAGCCGGTGATGATATCTGGTTTAAGGCCTATGTAACGGTAAGTCAATTCAATTTACTCTCGGCCATTAGCAAAATCATGTATGTTGAGCTATTGAATGATCAACAGGAAGTAGTACAATCCAGGCGATTACCGGTGATTTCCGGCTTGTCAATGGGCGACTTTAAATTGCCGGAAACACTTGTAGAAGGCCAATACCATATCCGTGCTTATACCAATTGGATGCGGAACTTCGATGAAGGCTTGTTTTTTCACCAAGCAATTACCGTAAACAACAAAAACTCCGGCGGCATTATTAGCAGAAGCAACTTTATTTACAAGAACACAACGGAAAAAGACAAACAGGTTTATGGTACTGTCCAGCTGCTGGACTTTAAAGGCCGGATGATTCTAAATAGGCAAGTAGCCTTCGAGCTAAAGAATAACGGCAAAACAATTGCTAAACAGCAAGTGGCAACAGATGAGCTTGGCCGATTGCGTTTTCAGTTTCCTTATGAAAGTCGAAAAAAAGACCAACCGGATTTATTAATTCTTCATATCGACCACGGTAATCAAGGGACGATTGTAAAAAATATTCCGGTAATTATCCGTCCCGATAAACGTTCGATACACCTACAAGCAGAAGCAGGAACGCTGCTAGCAGGTATCCAAAACCGGGTTGGTGTCCAAGTAATCCGAAATTTTATAGATGAAAAACAAGAAGTGCAGGGGCAATTAGAAAGCAACGGGCAAGTAATCACAAAATTTAAAAGTGACGCTGCCGGTTTAGGTAGTTTCGACTTTATCCCGGAAAGCGACAAAGCCTATTCCGTACTGGTATATTTTGCTGACGGTGATACCATCCGTATGCCTTTGCCAGACGTGCAAACAGAAGGATTTCATTTGGCCGTCAACAATTTAATGGAGCAGGGGATCGTTGCTCAATTGACGGCCTCGCAAAGTCATATAAAAAATCAGCAAATCGCATGCATCATTCAAAGCCAGGGTATGGTATTCTACGCAGCGAAACAGTCGATGAGCAAACCAGCGATTACATTTAATATCCCTAAAAAAGATTTACCCTCAGGCATACTTGAGGTAGCTTTGTTAGATGAGCAAATGGATCTGATCGGCTCCCGCAAAATCTTCATTTTGAACCCCCGCGATACCCTTATACTACAAGCAAGACCAAATCAAACAAGCTATGGTACTCGCGAAAAGATTACCCTTGAAATAAAAGGGCTTATGCCTGATACAACCGATATAGGTGCTTTTTCCGCTTCAGTGGTGAATATCGACAAAATACCCCAAATTCCTAAAGCAGACAAGAATATATTTTCGACCTTATGGCTTCAAGCTAATACTTACAACACCTTTGATCAACCTCCGATCAACATTGTTCATCAAAACAAGCAGACTCAGCAGCAAATAGATGTGCTGATGCTCACTCAGTCTATTAATCGTAGCTTTTGGAAAAATGTAAAAGAGGGCAAGTTCCCCGAGATTGCCTATACACCTGAAAAAGAATTAAGGATCAGCGGTATTGTAACCAATAAGCAAGACGAGCCGGTCGCCAATGCAAAAGTGACCATTGCGTCCTTTAAACCAACTGCGACTGTTTTAGATACGGTGACAGACAGCGCTGGCCGTTTTAATTTCGACAAACTATTGTTTTATGATCAAACCGATTTCCTCGTTCAGGCAAGAGATGCAAAAGGCAAAAAAAATGTAAAAGTAAAATTGGATGAAGTCCCCAGTCAGGCCATATCCCAAGAAGATCGTGAGGGAGAAGTGAAAGTAACTGCGAAGGAAGGGGCTTCAAATCAAAATAGCGAAAAATCGCTTGATGAAGTACAACAATATGGTTTTTCCGGGAAAAGCATTGTTTTGGAGGAAGTGGAAGTCAACGCGAAAAAAGAGAACCCGGCCAAACATTCATCTAATTTGAATGGTCCGGGGAATGCCGACCAAGTTATCAGTGGTGATGAGCTATATTTTAACGGCTGTCCGACACTCGATATTTGTCTACAAGGACGGCTTGTAGGCGTACGTTTTGTTAATGGTATCCCATATAGTACCCGTTCCATGAACCGGCCAATGCAAATCATTTTGGATGGCATGTACATGGACGCTTCCGCGCTCAATATTATTAACCCTTTTGACGTGGCCTCCGTTGAAGTATTACGAACAGTAGGTAATACAGCCATTTACGGTATGTGGGGAAGCAATGGTGTGCTGGTGATCACTACAAGAAGAGGCGATCAGCCTAGACGTTTCGGTCCCGAACTCTATGCCCCCGGCTTGACAACCTTTAGTCCGCAAGGCTTCTATGAAATCCGTAATTTTGAATCACCGGATTACGAAGCAGCTGCAGATACTACGGGTTCCGATCGACGTACCACCGTCTACTGGCAACCCGGAATAGTCGTTCAAAAGGAGCATCCCGCCTCCATCTCTTTCTATACGGCAGACGAACCGGGAATTTATCGTATCGAAATAGAAGGACTTGATGTGAATGGAAGATTAGGTAAGTCAACGTCATATATTCGGGTAGAAAAGAAATAGGAAGAAGGGGGTCAATTCCCTGTTCTTATTTTACAACTTAACAATTAGCTTTAGGGTAAGATTGAGCTTGTCTGCCCCTCTGTTGGTTGGTGTTACTGTAGCTGCTACAGTTTTATCACTACCCACCTACTTTACGGTTTTACGGCTTAACTACTTAACTACCTTAAAATCGATATCAATACTTATTTCCCGGTTGACATCCATCTTCTTCCAAAGCGGGCCATTTCGTACGATCTCCACAGCTCGTTTATCATGTTTGGGATCCAGACTTTTAATAACCCGTATATTTTCCGGTTTACCATCTTTATCTAGCCAAAAAGCGATTTTGACTCGGCCCGCTCGGTCTTTAATGGCTCCTGTCGATTCCTCCAAATACTTCTCATAGGCCTTCCAACCAATGAGGGGCTCGGTGACTAATCTCGCGGAAGGTATGCTGATGGTTGAATCCTTAGTGATATGAACATCAAGAGTGCGGCTCGCTAATTTCGATGACACGCTCTTTTTTGTCCCTTGTCGGTTATAAGCCGAAACCACTTCCTCATTCAGGGTCGCATTTACCGGCTGCATGGCAATCATTACACTATCCTGATCTTTTACGGCGACATTTCGATTTTCATATCCCAAATAGGACACCTTTAATGTTTCGGCTCTTTGCGGATTTAAAAGGGTGAATTGACCGTTCGAATCTGTAACGACACTTGTAAGTTTGGCTGCTTTCACGGTCACGCCTGCTAAAGGTTCTTCCGTATGTTCGTCCACGACACGTCCTCGAATAGGTGTAGGTTCGACCACTTGTTTGGGCGCTAAAGTCGCTAAGGCAGTTTCAGCATGTGTTTCCACAAGAGAGTCTACTACTGTAGCCTTCTGATGTGATGGTTCTTCTACTTGGTTCAAAGAAGATACCGGTTTACGACGTGCCGCTGATGAACGCGTCGGTACCGGGGCCTTGGCAGTGGTTTTAGGTTCTTTAACAGGTTTCATCGCAATCAAAGGCATAGAATCTCTTTTAACGCTAGTTTGCGAATCCCTTGCCTGGTTTTGTTCTTGCACCAAAGTGGGTTGTTGAATGAATTCTTTCTTTAAGATCCAATATCCCATAAAGAAGAGAACTCCCACAAGAGAAGCGGCCATCCACCAAAGAGACTGCTTTTTTCGATGAATAGCAGGCGTATTAAGCCGCTCCCGCATACGTCCCTTAATATCCGCTAAGTTCCCCACGTGCATCTGCTCATCCCCTTTCTCCATTCCCTGCAATAGATCCATCAACAAAGGATCGTTGTGTGCCCGCCGCTCCAGTTGATACATTTCTTCGCGGCTCAGCTCTCCTTTTAGATAGCTCTTAATTAACGCTATGTCAGATTTATGCTCTTTCACGGTGATTATCCATACAATTCTTTAAATTCCTCTTGCCATTTTGAATGTAGCTTTTTACCTCATTGAGCGAATACCCTGTTATATCCACAATTTCTTTATAGCATTTCTCATTCAGAAAAAAGAGGTCTATGCTCTTCTTTTGTTTTTCCGGTAGCGTTTCTAAACATTTTTCCAAAGCTACCAAAGCAATCTCTTTTTCTTCCCGGTCTTCAGGATGCACATCCATAGGAAATTCCACAAATTCTTCCATGGAAACCCATTGCATCTTTTTCTCCGACCGTAGCTGCATCAAACAGAAATTTCTAGTCAACACATAAAGCCAGGTGACAAATTTCTTAATTTCTTGCTTTTCTACCTTTACGATCAGCTCTTCAAACAGCTGCATGACCGCATCTTTTGCTCGCTCTCCATCCTCCAAATAACGAAAGCAAACGTAATATACCATTTCCGTATGCCGCTCATATAGCTCACCTAAAACCGTTAAATCTCGTGTATGGAGATAACGTTTTAACAATGACGCATCGTCTAGTGTCTCATTCGTTTTTTTTGAGCGTTGGAACCAATTCATGCCGAGCGTAAAATAATGCTTTTTTTTGATTAGTTAAGTAGTTAAACAGTTGAGAGGTTAATTAGCCAATGTGATAATGAGCCAATTAGCTAGCTTAGGTTGATCGTTAAGTCGTGCTTAAAGCCTACTGCCTATAGCTTACTGCTTATAGCCTAACGCCCTGTAAATAGTTATTATAAAAAAAATTATGGAATTATAGATAGCACTGCATCCTTGGGCAAAATTTACGATTATGAATACAAGAATATCAGTAATTCTACTCCTCTTTAGCCTGCTTTCCTTCAAGCCAAGCTCGGAACTGACCGTTAATGGCATCGTTTACAATCAGGCAGATCAACTAGGTATAGCGGGTGTTTCGGTTCTTATAGAAGGTACAACTATCGGTACGCTCACAGACGCAAAGGGTCGATATACTATTAAATTGACTCCCCGAGCAAAGTTTCTTATTTTTTCCAAACTCGGTTTCGAAAGTAAACGTGTCGCGATTGGGGCAGGGAAGCAGCTGGACGTGACATTAATACCTTCTGTCGCATTACAAGAGATCACCGTAGTGGAGCATGCGCATGTCAAAAAACGCGGCGCACAAACATTGATGGCCTATAGCCCTGGCTTACACGTGCGTCCCCCATCGTCACCTTTCTATATGCAGCATCTTCCATCGACGGAAGATTATCAAAAAATTAAAGAAAACGGGTTTGTCAGTCCAAAAAAAGAGCCCTTATCAACTTTTGCGGTTGATGTTGATGGTGCGTCCTATAGCAATATTCGCCGCTTTATCAATAACGGTCAATTACCACCAAAAGATGCCATACGTTTGGAAGAGATGATCAACTATTTTCAATATAATTTACCGGCCCCTCAAAATAATGAGCCCGTGGCGATCCACACGGAACTATCGCAAGCCCCTTGGAATCCTCACCATCGTCTGTTGCGTATTGCCTTGAAGGCAAAAGCCATTGATGCCGCGAAACTTCCACCTGCAAACCTCGTTTTCTTAATCGATGTGTCGGGATCAATGGACGGTCCCAATCGATTACCCCTAGTAAAATCGTCATTAAAGATGTTAGTCGATCAATTGCGCAAAGAAGACCGAGTGGCCATTGTGACCTATGCCGGCACCGCGCGAATCAAACTTGCGCCTGTTTGGGCTAACGAAAAGATGCGTATAAAAAATGCCATCGACGAACTTGATGCCGGTGGTTCTACTGCCGGTGGTGCCGGTTTAAAAATGGCCTACGACTTGGCGAGAGAACATTTTAAAAAAGACGGTAATAATCGTATTATCCTGGCTTCGGATGGCGACTTTAACGTAGGCCCTTCCAGTAACGAGGATATGGAAACATTGATTGAAAAAGAACGACAAAGCGGTGTCAGCTTATCGGTACTTGGCTTTGGGATGGTCAATTTGAAAGACAGCAAGATGGAACTTTTGGCGAATAAAGGACATGGGAACTATGCCTATATAGATAATTTGATGGAAGCAAAAAAGGCAATGATAAGCGAGTTCGGCGCCACCTTTTTTACGGTAGCCAAGGATGTTAAAATGCAAGTTGAATTCAATCCCGCTAAGGTAGAAGCTTATCGCTTATTGGGCTACGAGAATCGTTTGCTGAACCAAGAAGATTTCAACAATGATCAAAAGCTCGGCGGTGATATGGGAACCGGACATATCGTTACTGCCTTTTATGAAATTGTTCCCAAAGGCATTAAAGAGCCTTATATAGGCAGTGTAGATCCCTTAAAATATCAACCGGAGAAAAGTGTATTTGTCGCAAAAGCTTCCGATGAACTGCTTACGGTTAAATTTAGGTACAAGGAACCAAAAGAAGATAAAAGCAAAATGAAACAAGTTAGTGTTTTGGATAAGCCGATGCAGCTAGCCGAAACCAGCGATGATTTTCGCTTCGCAAGTGCTATTGCTGAATTTGCCATGCTGTTGCGGAATTCCGATTTCAAACAGCAGGCTAATTACGATGCGCTTATTAATCGTGCGAAATCAGCTAGAGGGGCGGATTCAACGGGTTATCGTGCGGAATTTATACGATTGGCAGAAAGTGCTAAATTGCTAGCAAAAAGTAACGATATAGCGGCTAAAGAATAACAACAAGTAAATGAGGGAGCTATCTTGAAATAGATAACCCCTCATTTCCCGCTTATTTGTACCCAATGGAGAAAGGGAGTTTAGAGAAGCTTATTAGCTAAGTCCAGCTCTTCCCTCGAGATGCTATGTGCTTTGTTTTTAAAGAATTGCAAGGTAACATGTCCACCAAGATCTTCCAAGACCTTCGCTGTATCTGTCACACGTGCAACGGGCACATGCACATCCGGATCACTACTAGTTAATAGAATAGGTGTACCTTGAAAATTGCCTTGATAACGCTGATTAATTAATTGTTGTCCAATCAATCCACCTGTAAAAGCAATAATACCACCATATTTCTTTGCATTCCTTGCCGTATACTCAAGCGTTAGACAGGCACCTTGCGAGAAACCCAGAAAATAGATCTGCTCTTCTAAAACACCATTCACTTTGAGTTCTTCTACAACCTCTCCAATAATGGCTATTGCCGAATCAAGTGCAGGCTGATTATCCTGCTCAGGTGCCATGAAACTGTAAGGATACCAGCTATTGTTAGTAGCTTGCGGTGCGAAGATAGCCATATCATCAATCTTCAAAAAACGCTGAAGTGATATAATATCGGCCGCACTCCCTCCGCGTCCGTGAATCATAAGGATAGCCTTATCCGTTTCATTGAACGGTTTTCCCGCTTTTATAAATTGTTTATCGTGTGTGTACATGTTATTAAATGATGAGTGTTGAACGATGAGTTATGAATTTTTAGCCGTAGCACGGGCAGCGGCGGTTGCAGGAGCTTAAAGCGTACACCTTATACCCTAAACCCAACGCCTTTCTCCGCTTATCCCAAAGAAGGAAGCACTTTTTCCAATTGTTCCCGATAAGCTTCGTATTGCGGCGGCAGTTTTAATCCTTTACCTAGATCTTCCACCGTTTCATCCGTTGCAAAACCCGGATTGTCCGTTGCAATTTCGAAAAGTACTCCCACTGGCTCCCGGAAGTAAAGTGAATAGAAATAGTTTCTATCTATCTTTTCCGTAATCTGTAAACCAGCTTCCAACACTTTTTGGCGATAATACATTAACACCTCTTCATTTTCTACCCTGAACGCAACATGATGTACCGAGCCGCCTGCTACATGGCCGGCACTTTCACCCGGCGCTTCAACCAAATCAACTAAATTGGCCTGTGCTGCATGATCGGTAATAAAGCGAAAACGGTTAACGTGCTGCTCTGTCAAGCGATAACCCAAAATGTCAGTCAACACCCTTGCTGTTGCTTCTGCCTTATTGGTGGTAATAGTGATATGATGGAATCCCCTTGTAGCTACTAATTCGCCTACTTCACTGGTTGTCCATGGTTTGCGCGTATCTTCATTCTTTGGAACCGTTAGCTCAAATTTAAGTCCATCGGGATCTAAAAAAGTGAGATACTGCTCACCAAATTTTTCTGCCACTTTATTATAAGTTACATTATTAGCTTCGAATCGCTTCATCCAAAAATCCAAGCTTTCCGCAGGCACGGAATAGCCGATTTCGGTAACCTGGCGTGTTCCTCGTCTACCTGCTGAAATCCCGCCCCAAGGGAAAAAAGTCAAAATAGTACCGGGTGTACCAACTTCATCGCCATAGTAAAAATGATAGGTCTCCGGATCGTCGAAATTCACCGTTTTTTTCACTAATCGCAAACCTAGCACACGTGTGTAAAAATCATAATTCTTTTTAGCATCACCTGCAATTGCTGTGATATGGTGTATGCCTCTTATTTGATTGTCCATGTCTTTGTCCTTTCTATTATCTTATGATACAAAGGTCGACATCCCATTGTTCAAAAAAATTAACCTATGACAAGAAATTGTAACGAGTTGAAGTTCTACCTATTTGGAAACCGCACATGATAGCAACTATGTTTTTGCTTTTTCATATAATACAGAACTTGCCTGCTCTTTATCTGTGCTTTCTAATACAATCACCATCGGTTGACTAGGCTTGTGTTTCAGGTGAATAAAAAACTCGTTACCATCCGCTTTACTTCGGTGAATTTCTTCGGGAGAATAGTTCCTGTTCGGTTCAGCCAGGTCATAGAGGCTCGCTATATCTGAGCCCGGAGCCAACTTGATTCGCAAGGCACCGGATACCGGTATATTGAAAACAATCAGATAATACTTGCCTGTTTTTCTATGTTTAGTGATATATCCCCAATCTTGCTTCTCCAAGCCAGCGTAGCCGCAATCGTAGATAGCTTCATGATTCACTTTCATCCACTCGCCAATTTCCTTCGCTAATTTGGTTTCTTCAGGACGGATCGCTCCTTGTCCATCCGGTCCGAAGTTAAGTACAAAGTTTCCGTCTAAAGCCACCGACTTGGCCATCATTTCAATAAGCTCTACGCTAGTCTTTACGTGACCACGCCATTCCGAATGATAACCCCATTGATTCTCCGGTATCGTCATGACACAATCCCAATCATTGCCATGTACATCTTCGATGGTATTCGGCAATTTGCGTTCCCACCCTTGTTCGTAATCACCCATCAAATCGCCGTTACTATCGAAATGCCTCCGACCAAATTCATCTGCTCGAAAACGGCTCCCAATGATCAAGCCAGGGCGCATTTCCCTTAGTTCAGCTTCCAGGCTATCGGCAAAAGCCGTTTGTTCTATCCAAGCCTTATCCCACGTTCCATCAAACCATAAGCCTTTCGTACTAGGATAATTGCGTAGTAATTCTTTGAGCTGATTGGCGGTAAATTTTTTAAAGTCCTCGTATGCCCGCTTTTCTTCCCCTGTTTCAGGAATGGCAGAACGGTATCCTTTATGATTCCAGTCTATAATGGAGAAATAGAGGTATACGTCGATTCCTATAGACTCATAAGCCTCCACAATTTCCTTCAGCGCATCTTTTTTGTAAGGTGAGTTAGCGATCGTATAATCGGTATATTGACTTGGCCATATACAGAATCCGTCGTGATGCTTGGTAGTAATAATCACATAACGTGCTCCCATATCTTTAGCCTGTTTAGCCCAAGCTTTTGCATTGAAATTTTGGGGGTTAAACTCTTTATAGAGATTATCATAGGCATCTTTGGGCATATCTTTCCAAGAGCGTATCCACTCGGCAGCACCTGCGTAATATTTCCCATTCCAATGCCCTCCCGGAATGGCATAAAGGCCCCAGTGAATAAATTGGCCTAAACCATAATTTCTCCAAGTTTCCATCTGTGCATCCGTCCGCTTCCCCAAACGATGGGCACCGTGTTCTAGCGTTATCGACGATCTTTTTTCAACCGCACCTGGAAATTGGGCCATTAAGGGCTGGTATAGCCCAAGGCAAAGGAATAAGGTTAGATAGGTTAGTTTTTTCATTTGTTACTTTGTTGAGTAGTTGAATTGTTAAGTAGTTAAGTCATTGAACAAACAACTACTTAACTATTATTACTATTCAACTATTTTTCACTAATTATTAATTCTCCTCTGCATTTAAATCCTTCCGATCTTTTTTAAAGTAAACGGGTTCGGGAATATCATTTGGCTGGAAGGGATTGTAGAAATAAAGATTCTGCTTCCTATATAGCAGCAAGTGTTGTTTTAAGCGTTCCTTAAAAGATGCATAGTCTTTCACGCTCTTATGGCTCCAAGCTGCTTCTGCCAGACCCGCCAGTCGTGGAAACAGCAAATAATCAACGCGGTTTAAATTGGTAACCGTTTCCGTCCAGAGGTTCGCCTGTATACCCAGAACCAGTTTCCTTTGTTCTGTATTTCGAACCAAGCTGTCCACGGAAAACTTATAGACGTTTTCGAGGGGACTGTATAATTCTCCCCATTTCCTGCCGGCACGATGGCTGCTGTCTTGGACAAAGTCAAAATAATAGGGCAACCGTGGGCAGAGAATTGTTTGATAACCCTTATCGAGTGACTTTTGCAATTGTTCCGGCTTATCATGGCGCCACCAACATATAATAGTGCTATCCTTTGGCAAATTAATGTCCGCCATTTCATCCCATACCAGCAGCTTCGCATCCAGTTGGTATACGGAATCGGCCATCCGCTCCATAAAGTAACGCTCCACATCCTTCAATCCCTGTAAATGATGTTTCTTCATTACCTTTTTTATCCCCTCATTTTCCATCCACTTGTCCGATCCAAAGCTCACCTCATCACCACCAAGGTGTAACATGCCGGAAGAAAACACGGCATTGGTTTCCCTTAAAATATTTGACAAAAAAGTGTAGGTCTCTTCCTTTCCCGGATCAAAGGTAAAATCAGGGTGCTGTTGACTTCCACCCCCACTATAGTATGGATAAGCTCGATTAGCGGCTGTAGCATGGCCTGGCATATCAATTTCAGGAATAATTGAAATATTCCGCTTAGCGGCATAGTCAATCACTTCGGCAATCTCTCTCTGCGTATAATAAGCCGCCGGTTTCAGCGGATTATTGTGATCACCAATCCCTCCGATCAGCGCCAGTTTGGGATATTTTTTGATTTCCAGTCGCCAAGCAGGTTCATCCGTCAGATGCCAATGCAGCTTATTTAATTTATAAAAGGCCATCCAATCGATTAAATCCATTACCTTTTCCTTTCCGATAAAGAAACGTGATTCATCCAACATCAATCCACGCCAGGGATATGCAGGTTCATCCTCAATTTGCCAAGCGGGGATTGACAACTTGTTATTGCTAATATCAATGCCACTAATTAATTGAACCAAGCTGGATGCGCCATTAAAGGCTCCGGCCACCGAGTTAGCCTCAACAACAATGTTCCGTTCTGTTATCCTCAAACGATAAGCCTCCTCTGCCATATTTTTCTTTTCTGCTAATCTTAAATGAATGCCGGCAGTGCACGACATTTTTTTGCTGCTCCGGGCCAAGGGTAAAAACTTCAGACGTAGCAACTCATGTTGCAGATAAGAAGCCACCTTCTCTAATGCAGGGTCCTCCACCCATAGCGGCGTATTCACATCCAAGCTAAATATACCTGCTTCAAGATCTGCCTTTAGTGGTGCAGGGATAATCGGGCATCGTTGCTGCGCATAACTTGGAAATGTTAGGGCTAAAAACGCAAGCCAGGTTAAAAATCGGTTTGTCATATTCGTTTATAGTTGAGCTGTTGAATAATCGAGTTGTTAAGTAGCTTATTACTTAAACAAGCAACAATTTAACTATTTTTTACCTACTAGCAAACCAACCATTACCGCGTAAGTCGCATGCCACGTCCACCGCCACCTCCACCAAATTGGCGTAAGTTGTAAGTGAAGCTTAATAGGAAATATTGTTGCAATATATTCGATTGAGAATCCTCAATATAGCGTTCCGTAATATTTCGGGTAATCTGTGTATTACTGTTAAGCAGGTCAAAGGCAGTAAGCGTTATCTCTGCTTGTTCCTTTTTAAATAGCTTTTTACCGATGGAGGCATTCCATAGAAGAAAACTTTGGTCATAGCCGGCAGCAAGGCCGGTATTGTAGCGATAGTTTAAACTGGAAGCTACGCGCAATCCCTTCCAGAAAATATAAGTAATATCATTTCGTATCTGCTGATTGTATGAATTATTGCTTAGATCGCGGTTACTGTTATTCCGAACCATATTATAATTCCCGCTATAAGAAAGACTAAAAATAATCTTACGGCTAATATTACTGTTAATACCGATACGTTGATTAATACCAAAGGTATTCGTATGTGTGACCAGTTCATTCAATATACCTACATCCCGATTATGATGCACGGTCGTATTAGCATTCAAGTTAATTTTCAAGGCTTCAATAGGAATACCAAAAGAGCTATTGGCACGCACACTATAATACCCATTTACATTAACCGGACGGGTAAATTGCGCCCCCTTGCCCAACAACACATTGTCCAATATAAAGGTATCTACCGCTGCTATAATCGTCGAATTGACAATGCGATTATTGGTAAGTTCACCATTCACACCAACTGAAAAGTTAGCTCCCGACTCTCTATTTACACTATTATAGTGCAGGGAGAAGGCATGTCTGAACTCTTGCTTTAGGTTGGGATTGCCCCCTGTAATATTCAAAGGGTTCTGGTTATTCACTACATCTTGCAATTGCAAAACATTTGGCGGATTCGTGGATGTATTGTAGTTGAAGCGTACACGTCGATCACGTGAAAATCGATACATGAGGTTTGCATTCGGCAAATAGTTAACGAATTGATGAGACGCGCTCGTTACCTCCGGAAAAATCCGGTCATTTGCCATTTTCGCCTGTTGATAGTCGATCCCCAAATCAACTAGAAAACTTTCCGAAGAATATTGGTAGTTGAGCCCTGCCCCGTAAAATTTATAATCGTTCCTGAATTCATTAGAGAGTTCCCGATTCAACTCACTGTACTGACCCGTTTCCAATAAAAAGTCATACATTCTTCGATCGGAATAGCTATTATTACTACGGTAACTCGCATTTCCCATCAGTCGGGCATGCGCTCCGAAAGGCTCCGTATAAGTAAGTCGCGCATTCCAAAGCGTGCTGTTAGAACGACTATCATTTCGATTATTGACTGTATCGGATCGGCTCATCGTACCGCTATCATAGAACGTATTATAAGAAAGGGCAAAGGCTTCGTTCGTGTTTCGGTTGTAGTTATTCTCCAGATGCGCAGAAACCGATCGGCCTTCACTACTTAAGCGCAAACCATAGTCAATACTACCTCCCAAGGTAAACGCATGGTTATTTCCTCTGTTTTCCCTATCGGACGTATTGATCAACTGTTGTAAAATGTCCTGTGTACGCGTATTGTTGGTATTCGTTGTTTTCCCACTATTGAAATTGATACGTGGATTAACCGTTAAACGTTGCGTTGAATCACGCTTGTATACTACTCGTATGCTAGCGGCATGCCCTTGATTAGTTCGATTGGTTTGTTGCGAAGATATATTAAACTGGTTGGCCTCATCTGCCATAAGTACCTCCCGATTCGCTGTTCGAATTAAATCTTTATCGGACGTATTAAAATGATAATCTGCATTAACCTCCCCCTCCTCCCACCACGTATTATTGTAATTTAGAGCGATTCGATGATTGGGGCCAACCCCTCCCCCGCTGCCACCGTCGCCTCCCCGGCCTCCCCTACTGCTCGCTCCAACGAGCTCATTGCTCGAAAAACTTCCCTGATTGATATTGTTGGAAAGAATATTTCCACTAATTCGGCGGTCGCCCTTAAAAGCGTTCAGAAAACCGCCTGTATTATAGCGCTCCTGGTTACCGATAGCTCCCGCCATACGCCCGAAATAGCCACGCCGTTTCTCCGGTTTCGTGACAATATTAATGATTTTACGTCTGTTCCCATCGTCGAAGCCGGTTAGCTTTGATTGTTCGCTCTTTTCATCAATCAATTGTATTTTATCAATTACATCAGCAGGAAGCGTTTTTAAAGCTACGGCCGGATCGGAGCTGAAAAATTCTTTTCCATCTACAATTATTTTCTGTACATCTTCACCTTGTGCTTTAATTTTTCCATCCGCGTCAATTTCTACACCCGGGATCTGGGCAACTAGTGCATCGGCGTCAGCGTAAGCTTCCGTTTTATAAGCGGCGGCACTAAATTCGGTGGTATCCCCCTTTACCAACACAGGTGGAGGAGCGACCGTAATATTAACCGCATCAAGCATCGTAAAACTGGTTGTCAATGGAAACTTTAATTCCAAGTCTCGATCCGCTATTTTTATCCTTCGCTTGCTTTGTTTATAGCCGATATAGGTTAATAAAAGAGTATAGTCAGCGCTCGGCAGTTGATCTATTACAAAACGACCGTTCACTTGCGCAACTGCTTGCTTGATTATGGAGTCTCCGGTGTTCAACAAACTGATACGGGCGCCCTGCAGCCCGATACCATCAGCACTATCTACGACAGTACCGATAATCTTATGTTGGGAAAAGCCGGAAAAGAATGAAAAGCAAAAAATAAGGCAAATAACGACTCTTAAATGTATCTGACGCATTTATCATAAATTGGTTTGGATAAAAAGGGATGTCATAAATCGTCGGATTTGCCGACTCATTTAGACATGCCCTCCATTGCCTACCCGAGGCTCTATCCAGAAAAATTAATGTTCTGTTTGTTTTAGTATAATGTAAGACAGAATCTTGCTTTTATAGTTTAATCGCCACTTAATTGTTACATTTTTTTGTTAAACTCGATTTTACTTTCTCTTTTGGAAAAAGGATTAAATCAGCCCCTGAAAACCGGTATTTTAATTCGAAAAAGGTAAATTTGAAACTAAAAATTAGCCTGAATTTATTTAAATGCTTAGCTTCACTCTTATGAAATACACGAGTATACTCGTTCTCATTTGCACCATGCTGTGCAGCGTGAGTTCGGCGCAAGAGCAAAGAAAAATATTCTACTTTCTCTCACCTGATAGCTTACTAGGCGTTAAGGATAGTCAAGGCAACATCATCATTCCCGCCATACATTACTTTCTTCCCATTGCATATGATGATTTTAGCTTGCCTATTCAGGATAGCATTATCATGCTGGTTCCAAAACGTTCCCATCACTTGAAAGATCCCAAGCCTTATGGTTTGGCTTATGATAGAAATGGAAAAGTACTATACGCTCCTTACCTATTCGACAACGGCCCTGATTATCTAGAGGAGGGGCTTTCTCGCTACGTCGAAAATAACAAAATAGGTTTTGTCAACCGCTATGGCGAAAAAATAATTAAGGCGCAATGGGATTGGGTTAGCCCTTTCGAATACGGTATCGCTCGAGCTTGCAACGGTTGCACTATTGACTATAGCCAAGATACCGAGCACCCTCGCTTAGACATGTCGAATGCCAGCACCTTTTATATAGACAAAAAAGGTCGAATCTTACAGGCCCTGCCCGAAAAATCATCTGAACAAGACCAAGCGATAGATCGTGTTTATCTGCCCTATCAATTTAGCTACAATCCATTTGAAGCTAAATTAATAAAGAAATTAGATAGTCAAGCCCTCATCAGCAAAGCTTATTTTGCAAATTATTACAACCGCTTAACGGAAAGGGAAAAAAATCTTCATTTTGAGATTGTGGAAAAACCGAGCAAAGGCTTCCCTTATTATGTGATCAATGCTTTCCGCTACGACGCCAATGGCTCTTATCACAGGATAGACAATCCGGATCTATTGTTTTACGCAACGGGAAGCGGCGATGTTTATCAAGTACCCTATGGAAATTTAGCAGAGAAGATGTCCTTAAAGGAATGGCTATCGAATTATGATGCAGCCGCCCGTCGTTACTTAAAAGAGCACCCCGATGCTCCCAATAGGTATCAATAAAAAAGGCCGCCTCAGAAAATTGTAGGCGACCTTACCAAACACATATCTTCTCAATTCGTTATTGGTTGTTGGTTGTTAGTTATTCGTTGTTAGTTATTAGTTATTCGTTATTGGTGATTTGTTGTCAGTTGTGAGCAGAAACGCTCCTAAGGGCAATACTACTTAACTACCAAACTAATCCCCTACTCAACGTCTCAAACACTTAACTACTTAACGACTCAACCATTTCCCCACTAACTCGAGCGTCTTCCTGCATATCCTTTAAAAATTCGTCTAATTGCGTTTTTTCCACGCCCGGCATGCAGACAACATGGCTGCACCCATTTTCAGTTGCTAATTGCCATTTTTGACGCAAGTGTTTCGAAGGTTCCGGAAAAACGACTGTAATAGCCGAAGGGTTTCGCCAAGCTTGGATTCCCCGGTCCAATAGTTGGCTTTCCAGATAGGTTGCCATCGTAAGACTTTCCGTTGCCCTTCGTTGAAGTCCCTCGCGTCCCAGTTTCTTTATAGCATACCATAAAAAGACGGGACTATGACCATTTCTGCTCCCCGTGATGGTTGTATCCACCGTTCCAATATAAGGTATGGCCTTTCCAATCCGTTCTTTATAATTCCTTTTTACCAATACTAGTCCACAAGGAATGGGGGAGCCAATAAACTTATGCCCACTGATGGCCAAACTATCGGCTCCATGACCGAAGTCGAAACCCGGTTTTAAATTTAATAACGCACTGTATACCCCGGCTAAAGCGGCATCGCAATGGATATAATAATTTTTAATTGCCGCCATTCGTAGTCGACTTTTTATTTCCACTAGGTCATCTTTGGCCTCTGTCATCGTTGTACCGATATTGGCAAAAATAATAGCAGGCTGATCTCGATGCATGTGTAGCATTTGCGCCAAATCGCTATAATCCATCTCTCCCCGCTCATCGGTTCGGATGACAATACTTCGCAAATTAAGGAGCTGAATATTTTTTTGAACGCTATAATGGGTCGCTTCCGAATAATAAACGATTCCGTTTGGATAAAGCTCGCGCGCCACATACAACCCATATAAATTCCCTTCAGAACCGCCATTTGTTACATAGCCCCACCAGTTGTCGGCGGGTGCTCTGAACAGATCAGCAAAGAAAGCTAACACTTCCTGTTCCAACGAACGTGAATTAAGATCATAGGTAGATTCTACCAATGGATCGCCTATATTATTTAAAGGAAGTTTCAGTAAGGGATATAAGTCTGAATAATCAAAATCGCGGGCAATGGGATATCCCAGAAAATATGCTGCGCGCTCTTCTGCCCTTTGCATATAATTTGTCAGTCTTTCTTGATCGATAGCTTGCAAACCCATGTCGTTTTAATATTTTGCAAAACTATCACTATAAAAAATTATAATCTAACTTTATTTTCATATCAGAAAATAAAACGGAAAATAAATCGATCATCAGAATTAAATACTTTTTATCTAACTTTGCGGCATTGAAATCAGTAAAAAGCTATGACTGATAGAATAGATAAGATGGATGCTCGTATTTTGAACATTTTACAACGGGATGCATCTTTAGGTGTCAAAGAAATTGCGGCGGAGATCGGTTTAAGTGTTTCTCCCACTTTTGAGCGCATAAAGCGCTTGCGAAAAGACGGTTACATTGAGCGTTATGTGGTGCTTGTCAATCGAGAAAAATTAGGGAAACATCTTTTAGTCATCTGTACGGTGACCCTTAAACAGCAATCGCTGGAAACCCTTAAGAATTTCGAAGAGGCGGTTAATCAATTCAGCGAGGTTTTGGAAATCATGTGCATTGCCGGCAATCACGATTATTTGCTAAAAATTGCCGTAAAAGATGTAAAGGACTACCATTTATTCGTAATGAAACATCTATCCGGCATTCCAAACGTCGCAAATGTAAATAGCAGCTTCGTACTAAAGGAAATAAAAAAAGAGACCGCCCTCGAAGTAAAAATTTGATACGACCTTTTTAGCAGTTCGCTTTTTTTCACATCTCCTTAGTCTTCAATTGGCGAGATATAAGGCCAGAGCTTCAAAAATAATTTTTCGGACTCTCTATCATGAAAATGATCCTCGAGGCAAAAGACCTCCCCTTCATTTCTTGCGTCAGGACCTACGGTTGCCGGAACCTCGCCATGTACTTTCTCCAACACCTCTACCAGGCATTCACTTAAAAAGGTGGTAGGATGTCCATTCTTCTTTAAATCAGCAAAGTCTTTATAAGGAGACAGCTGTACATTGGTAATTGACATCAAAACTTTTGCTACGTTATCCAATTTGGGGCCCATAATCTGCTCAAAATCCACCTCTCCCGACTCCAGGCATCGGCAGTCAATGGAAGAAATTAGAATGGTGAGTTCCAAAAATGCTTCCGGATTCTTTTCCCATTCGGGGTGATAGGACATCAATATGCGAATTAAATCGATTTCTCTTAACATAGCGTTTTCGGTATAATTGGTTCAACAATCGTTTTCTTTGCTTTTTGGAAATAGCATATAACGGATAACCAAACTTACTAATCTATGTTGAAGATTCCAAACGAACTTATTCACATTGAAGTATTTACAAAAATAGCGCTATACTTTAAATTTGTTAAGCAGTATGGGAACCTTATAAAACAAAAGCCACATTCGCATTGCAGAATGTGGCTTCAGCTAAAAATTAAATAATTTATTCGCTATAAGGGACACTGAACATATTACTTACTCTGCCAGTAGGTGTTACAATTATATAGTTCAAGTTAACCGGTTTTTCCTTTTTAGCGGTCTTAGGCAAATCGATAGGTCCGCTATAGATATTTCCGGTTTGATCGGCTTTATGGTTATCAAACGTGTAATAAATAGTGCTATTTGCAATAAAAGGAATAATCTCCGCTGTTTTCCTTCCTGTTGCCGAATTCGTACCAAAGCTAATCTTGGCTTCCGGAATACGGAAAAAAACCTTTAATTTCTCTAATTCCTGTAAACGAATCGGTAATCTGTTAGTAGAAAAATCGTCAAAGTTTTGCTTTTCCTTCGCTGTCCATGCAATTTCAGCTAGCGCTAACGCACGCGGAAAGAGCATATATTCCAGCTTATTATTGGTACCAATATACTCTGTCCAAAGATTAGCTTGTACGCCTAAAATATGCTTTTGCTCTTGGGCGTTCAAGGATTCAGGGCGAGGATGGTAGCTATACACGCGTTCCAAGGGCAAAAAACCTCCGATAGCTAAAGGCTCTGTGCTAATGTCCTTCGCCTGATAATGGTCTATATAGAGATGGCTATTCGGCGTCATAATGACATCATGGTTCATTTTAGCGGCGGCAATTCCACCCTCTTCACCTCGCCAGCTCATAACCGTTGCATTCGGCGCTAGTCCTCCCTCTAATATCTCATCCCAGCCTACTAAACGTCTATTGTGTTGATTCAAAAATTTCTCGATCCGGGTAATAAAGTAACTTTGTAAGCCGTGTTCATCTTTCAACTTATTTTTCTTGATTAGCTTTTGTGCAAAGGCAGATTGCTCCCAATGTTCTTTTGGCACTTCATCGCCTCCAACATGGATGTATTGACTAGGGAAAATATCCATTACTTCAGTGAACACATCTTCCAAAAATTTGAATGTTTCTTCTTTTGGGCAGAAAATATTAGGATGTACTCCCCAAAAGCCTGGCACTTGATAAGTCGTATCCTTGCAACCAAATTCAGGGTAAGCCGCCAGGACGGCCGTACTGTGCCCTGGCAGCTCTATTTCCGGAATCACCGTGATTTTACGATCAGCAGCGTACTCAACCAAATTCCGTGCCTCTTCCTGCGTGTAATATCCGCCATGTTTTATACCATCATAAATAAAGGGCTTGAAATCACCATACTGACCAATGATGCTGGAATCGCGCCACGCTGAAATTTGGGTCAGCTTCGGATATTTTTTGATCTCTAAACGCCACCCCTGATCGTCCGTCAAATGCCAGTGTAATCTATTAAATTTAAAATAAGCCATTAAATCGACGATTTTCTTCATTTCGTCCAATGAGAAGAAATGTCGGGCGACATCAATCATTACCCCTCTATAACCAAATTCAGGCTTATCTGAAATCGTTACCGACGGAATCTGTAAACCACCATTATGTTGTTCAATTAACTGTAAAATGGTTTGAAGCCCATAAAACATACCGCTGTTATCGCCTTTGATCTTTATTGAATTTTCAGTAACATTCAACTGATAAGCTTCCGCTTCCGTCTGACTGTTCTCTATCAAAATATATTTGCCACTAGGCTCTGAAACGACTGGCAGACGTAGATGGTAGCGGTTCGATAGCATTTCGTTGAACAGGTTAAAGGTTTTCCGAGTCGCTTCATCCTTTGCTACTAATGTCGTTTGGTTATCCAGTTTAAAGACACCCACTCCAGATTGAATAGACTGAGGCTTTGGGATAAGCGCGTAATTTCGCTCCTGAGAAAAGACACTGCTCAAACAAAAAAAAGTGATTAGCAGTGTAATAAATTGTTTTAGCATATTTATTTGTTGTTGGTTATTAGTTATTAGTTTTTTGTTGTTAGTCGTCTGGTTTTTTACCATCCCGAGAGATGTCACGCATCCTCTAGAGAGGCAAATTTTTAATTTATTTATGTGACTGCCTCGCTCAAGACTCAGCCCTAGCTTCAGCTCGCAGAGACGCTCTTATGTAAGTCCTTACTGGTCTGACCGGAAAAGCGCTGAAATAAAAAGGAACCCTTTGGTCTTACAGTTAAAGACTTTTCTCGTTTTTGACTATTTACCATTCCTACGGAAGGCGGGCCATCGCTAAGGGAGGCAGGGTTTTATTATTTTGACTTTTAACTTTTGAATTATTGATATCTTGTTTGTCTTTCTAAGGCATCAATGAGCCCTCCGGGGTTTTTACTTTTTATTTTTGAATTTTTACTTTTTACTTTTTACTTTCCCTACCATACACCTCCAGCTCCGCAATACTGAATGCCGGTTTATCATTGTCGAATACCGACTGTTTAGCAAGCAATTTGACATATCGGCCAGTTACTTTTTCCACCAAAGCGGTATATTGTAAAATGGGGTTTGCTTTGACATTAGAAAACTCACCGGTCACAGCCAATCTCCAATCTTTTCCATTATCACTAACATAGTATTCATATTTTTCAACTGTACCGATGGATTTCCCATCTTGCCGTGGCAGGTAACCAAATGCAGATATATTCTGTTTGGAGCCTAAGTCGATTACGATTGCATTCTTATCCGTCAGGAAAAAAGTTTGATCATCATTGTCAAAGGCTTTTTCAGCTGCACTCGATTCGCTTGCCCAGTTGGCCTTTTCCAAGCCCTTACGTTCACCATGCTCCGGTCCTTTAAGCGCTCTTGGTTCGGCGAAGAGTCCGACATCACTCAAAGCAATACTAACGGGAGCATATACTTTTAGTCGCAATTTACTTGTTGAAATCGATTCGGGCATGCGAATAATACGATTAGCTCCTATGCTTGTTGCGTTAGCCGCACGCACCCAAGCGCCATCTTTCCATTTATCTACCAAAACGCTATCAATTCGTTGGCCTAATTTTATGTTTTCGCGTAATCGAATGATATTAAATGTTTGCGGTTTTAGCAGTTCGATTTCGAGATCAGCTTGGTGAACGTCATCATCCGTAGCCCAATAGCTATATCGATCTTCATCCGTTAGGCGCTGCGGCCCATAGTGTTGATCATTCGCATTCCGTACATTAGAAGCCTTCAAGCGAGCCCCTTTGATTAAATTTTTATCAAAAACTTTCTTTAATAATGCACCAAATTCTTTTAATACCTTCACATCGTTTTCATGCAAGAGACCATCCGTGTTCGGCGAAAGCCCCAAGTCAAAAGCGCCACCTCTTCCAACACTTTTACAGTATAAGTCGAACAACATGGCAGGAGTCTTCACTTGATCGTCTTGTGAAGCGTGATAAAACCAGCCCGGTCGCAAAGGCACATCGCACTCCGTAGGTATCCAGCTTTCACCATTTCTTGTTCCCGTTCCCAAATTGCTGTCATCCATGTAACCTGGCATCGGTGCCTTACCTTCTTTACCTACAAGCGTTATGGTCGACCAGCTAGTTTCCGAAGCAACTCCCTTTTCATTCCCTACCCAGCGTACATCCAGACCGATATCGCTAAAAATATTTGCGTTGGGTTGCATTGCTCGCGTTATTTTCCACGTGTTCATCCAATCGTAGTAAGTCGATTGGTCAACTTTTCGCTTTTCTTTTTTGCCGCCGTAATAACCATCTCCCCCATTGGCGCCATCATGCCAACTCATAAAAAGTTCACCATAATTGCTATAGAGCTCTTTCAGCTGGTTTCGATAAATACTAACATATTCGGGCGTGCCATAAGCAGGGTTGTTTCGATCCCAGGGCGAACAATAAACACCAAACTTCATCCCCAGTTTTTGAGCTGCTAGTTGAAACTCTTTCACCATATCACCTTTACCCGCTCGCCAAGGGCTCTCGCTAATATTATATGCCGCTGTTTTCGTGGGCCATAAGGCAAAGCCATCGTGGTGCTTAGCGACAGAGATTATGCCCTTAAATCCACCTGCCTTTGCGGCCGCAACAATTTGCTCAGCACTGAATTTTTTTGGATTAAAAATAGCCGGATCAGCATCTCCGTAACCCCACTCTTTATCTTGAAAGGTGGTTGGCGTAAAATGGATGAGACAATACATCTCCGTTTCATGCCATGCGAGCTGGCGTTTAGTGGGTAATGCACCATAGGGTTTCGGCGCATCATCGAAATCCTGAGCGATGCTGTTTACTCCAAACAGACATGTTGCAATAATGGTTAAAAGGCTTTTTCTGCTGTACATACTTACAAACATAAATGCTATCCAAAGTTAAACATTCAGGATTATTAGCATTATGTTCTGCTATATTAGCTATCGTGGATATTGGTTATCGGTTATTCGTTATTGGTTATTGGTTGTTCGTTGTTCGTTATTGGTTATTGGTTGTTCGTTATTGGTTTCTGGTTATGGGGTACTTTTGTGAGAACAAGTTAGTATCAAGTATTAGGACACCTGCCTGTCGGCAGGCAGGTAAGTAAGTATCAGGTATCAAGACGTAGGTATCAGGATAAGTAGAAAAGAGATTCATCACTCATAATTCCTGCCTACCGGCAGGCAGGCAACACTCATCACCACATAACTATTTCCCTACTCAACTACTCAACAACTTAACTAATCAACAACTTAACTGCTCAACAAATAAATCGCTAAGCTTCGCGGGCCATGGGCTCCCAGTACTAAAGACTGTTCAATATCCGCCGTTTTTGAGGGTCCCGCGATAAAAGCTCCGAAGGGATCGACGCCTAGCCCCATCTTCTCATAAGCCTGGTGCATATTATTTACGATCTGGTTTTTCGCGACAAGCAGCACCAAATGTTGACAAATAAAAGGCAGTACACGTATAAGTGTTTCCGGAACCCATAGTGCGCTATTTTCGGCGACACCCAACTGCGCAGCCATAATAGCTATATCAACATCTTCCAAGCTATGCGGATTGAGATCGGCGTCAACAATCTGTTCGGCTAGGTTTTCCATTTCAGGCAAGGTTGACACAATCCGTAAAGATTTCTCAATAGACCACCTTGCCTGCACTTCGGGAATATAGGTCTGCAAAAGATGATCTTTTACCGCTTCCAGGTTCGTCGCCTCCAGGACACTGGTTCCGACAGCTTTTGCAACATCCGAAAATTTCTGTACCGGATCGTCGTATACCGTTGGGTTTTCAACCGGAGCGGGTAATGCTACTTCATCCAACTGCGCTGCCTTAATGGCTTGTAATATTTTGTCTTTACTTGTCATTTCGTAAGGTTGTAAGTTTTAAGTAATAGGTTTTAAGTTCACCGTTTTTTCTCAATCGTGTTTAAAAAAACGTATTACCTATAACTTATAACATAAAACTCATCTATTTCGCTCTTTATACCATTCACTAAAAGATTGCTTAGGAGGCACCGGCATCTCACGTCCTTTATACCATGGGTTAAGACTGTTATTTACCGTAAATGGCGCGTACTTAAGCGTAAAACGCCCCATTTTTCCTGCTAACCTAAATTTAGTGGGCGACGCCAAAGTGGTTGCCATCAGTTTCATGGCCATTGTTTTTTTCTTATCGGTATATCCCGCTTTTACCAATTCTTGTCGCCACTTGTACAACTGGTTATGGATATCTATTTTTACAGGACAAACATTGCTGCATGAACCGCAAAGCGTTGACGCAAAGGGAAGGTCAGCAAATTTTTCCATATCCAAGTTAGGCGCCAAGATGGAGCCTATAGGGCCTGATATAGCGTGATGGTAGCTATGGCCCCCGCTGCGTCTATATACCGGACAAGTATTCATACAGGCGCCGCATCGAATGCATTTCAGCGAGTTTTTAAAGTCAGGTCTGCCGAGTTGCCGGCTTCTCCCATTGTCCACTAAAATAACATGCATTTCCTGTCCCTTCCTTGGCTTTCTGAAATGGCTTGAATAGGTGGTAATAGGTTGCCCTGTCGCACTTCTTGTCAACAAACGGAGGAACACGCCCAAATGAGCCCGCTTTGGAATCAACTTTTCTATGCCCATACTGGCAATGTGTATATCAGCAAGATGAGCGCCCATATCTGCATTACCTTCATTGGTACATACCACCATTTCTCCTGTCTCTGCAATCGCAAAATTCACTCCCGTCAATGCCGCCTTGCGTGTAACAAAAACGTCCCTTAAATGCTGTCGAGCCGTCTCCGTCAAAATCTGCGGATCTGATACACCTGCTGCCGTTCCAAGATGCTCGTGGAAAATATCGCCGATTTCTTCTTTTTTCTTATGAATGCAAGGTAGTACGATATGGCTGGGCATTTCTTTAGCAAGCTGAACAATCCGCTCACCTAAGTCTGAATCAATTACTTCAATCCCATTGTCTGCCAAGTAATCGTTCAAATAGCATTCTTCCGTCAGCATAGACTTACTTTTTACCATCCGATCGATGCCATGCTTCTTCAACAACTCGCAAACAATTTGATTATGTTCACGCGCATCTGCCGCCCAATGAACCTGCACGCCATTTGCCTGCGCGTTTTTTTCAAACGCTAGCAAATAATCCTGCAAACGGGATAGCACATGGTTTTTAATTTGAGAAGCGGTGTTCCGTAACTCCTCCCATTCCGGGATATCGTGCGTTAATCGATCACGTTTTGACCGAACGAACCAAAGCGTTTGATCGTGCCAATCGACTCGAGCTTCATCTTTATTAAAGATATCCGCTAATGCGGCGTGTTTCTTTTGTTGTGTTTCCATATGATTGCGCTACGCTATAAGCTTTATGTTATTTACAACGTATAACTTATTACTCCTGCCTACCGCAGGCAGGTAAAACTCCTTCGGTTTTAAACTCGCTATCATTACCTACTGACTATTCAATATCTCGGCAATATGTATCACTTTGGTAGCACTTTTATGTCTACGAAGAATACCTTCCATATGCATAAGGCAGGACATATCCGCTCCTGTTATAAACTCAGCTCCGTGCCGCAAATGATCGGCCACGCGATCTTTACCCATTTTTACCGATACGGCTTCTTCTGCTACACAGAAAGTTCCACCGAAACCGCAACACTCGTCCTTCCGATCCAGTTCAATTAGCTCGATATCTTTTACCATACTAAGCAGTTTACCGGGTTTTGAAAAGGGCTCGGCAGTTAGTTCGCTCATCTGCGAAAGCATCAAGCCCCGTTGCCCGTGACAACTTTGATGCACGCCTACACGGTGCGGAAAACGGGCGTCCAGCGCTGTTACTTTTAAAATATCAGTAAGGAACTCGGTTAATTCATAGACACGTTCGCGAACCTCGTTGCTTATTGTAGGAGACTGATCCGAGTGCAGGTGATCTTTTATGTGCAAGACACAGCTTCCTGAAGGTGAAACTATATAATCATATCCCTGAAAACGTTTGATAAAATTCTCATTACATCCTCCGGTAAGGTGCTCATAGCCTGAATTGGCCATTGGCTGTCCACAACAGGTTTGTCCCTCAGGATAAGAAACCTTCACCCCTAGCTTTTCTAAGAGTTCAAGTGTCGCTCGTGCTGCTCCCGGATAAAATTGGTCTACATAACATGGTACAAATAAGGCAACCTCCATGTGTTATTTTGTTTAGTTAAAAAGGATAGAAATACAAAGTAAAGAACTTTCAATATAGCTTCATTTTGCGATCTTTACTATTTATTAAGCTATCTTTACTAGGTTTTATCACCCCTCCATAAAATCAAAACAAAATAACGCATTCTTTTCCAAACAACTGTCATGGTCAGTCCGCTTTGCTTAGGTATTAAGACACCTGCCTGCCGGTAGGCAGGTAAGTATCAGGTAGCAAGACGCCCTATTCATCACTCATTTCAGCTATTAGCTATCAACATTAGGTGTTCGATATTTGACTTAAGTCTGGCAACGTAATTCATCACTCATAGTTCATAACTCAACACTCATCACTACTTAACTACTTTCCTACTCAACAACTTAACTACTCAACTATTCCACCATTCTTCCCATAAATGGATCGCTTTTTGAGTCGGCGCCCGTTTCCACCCTGCCCGCATAGCGTCGCTCAAATGTTGGCCGACCCTTAATAAACAAAGAAAAGTCGTACCAACCGTAGCTTTTTGATGTATCCATAACGATCTTGACAATTTCGTTATTTTTTATTTTTTTTCGAATTAGGCCTTTACCGTACGACCAATCCTTCAGTTCCACTTCCAACCCTCCTTGGGTCCCCATTAATTGCAGTTCGATATTGCCAGTCAGCTGTTTCGCATCTTTTTGTCTTTCATATAGGCATTGTACCGAAATCACATCATCCATTTCGGTGCCTTTCAGCTCGCGAAAAAAGCCGTTAGGCCCATAAATCTGTAAATGATACTGCTTATTTTCAAAACGGTCGAACGGCCATTGGTAGCTTAGTCTACCCCCCGCTTTCACAGCGAAGGCCCATGTTTTTACTGCTTCCCATATTGGTTGGCTCCTAGCGCTCTCTTTCAGGTATTTGTCGGGAGCATAAACATTAAAAGCTACACCAGCGGCCCCTTCACCGAAAATCTCATCCGCTGCAAGAAAAGTAAGTTCAACAGCCTTTGAATCTACCAGCCTCTCTTCAACATAAAGCTCATAGGGTAAAGCATTCGAGTTTTTTATACCTTTCTCTTGTTGGGGTAATAAAGGCGAATTAAAAGGATGTTTATTAATGAACGCAATCTCATCTTGCTTCAGTTCCTTAAAGCCCTTTGGCAAGTCCTTCACTTTTGCTTTATAGATCGATTGTACAAATTCATTGCGTTTCACAGCACCAGGTAAGGATAGCGTCTCCCCGTTGTAAGGGCGGAATGCGGAGGTCAGATCGCCTGTAATAGCGCGCCGCCAACTGCTAATATTCGTCTCCCTAATTGGCTTTCCTATTTTCTTCTCCAAGAACTTTTCCATGAAACGAATCGTAGAGGTAATATCACAAAGTTCGGAGTTAACCCAGCCCCCACGTGTCCACGGAGATGCAATGATCAATGGTACGCGATATCCCAAACCAACGGGACTTTCCCGAAGGTCATCTTTATCCATTCCATCTCGTTTGCGTTCCTCTTCCATACTCACATATTCATCACGCGTATCCAAGCCTTCTGAAACCGCACCACTGTCGATATCATTAGGGTTAGGAGCGACAAACGGCGGCACATGATCAAAATATCCATCGTTTTCGTCATAGGTAAGCATAAAGATCGTTTTCTTCCAGACTTCGGGATTTCTGGTGAGGATATCCAACACTTCGGACACATACCATGCACCAAACCAAGGTGAACTGGGGTGGTCCGAAAATGCCTGGGGTGCCACCAACCACGATACGGTTGGGAGCTTCCCGGAATTTACATCCGCTCTAAATTGATGTAGGATATCCCCTTTCTGCACTTGCATTTTCTTTTCCTCACCCCCATCAATATAGGAAACTTCCTCAATATTGTAATAGTTTGGATCGTTGATATTGGTGGTAAAGGCCCTTTGGTGTAACTGTTGTTCAAAGCTGCTGAGCTTTGCAAAATTCTCGGGATTATACTTGGCCAACTCCTCTTTATATTTGGACAGCTGTTCTCTTTTTTGGTTCAATTTCTTTTTGAGGCTTTGTACTTGATTCGGTTTCGTTTTCTTGATCTGTACCTCCAACTCCGTAATCTCTGCCGGCAATTGCTCCGACCGTTTTGTCAGGAATCGATGATGACCGGTGCTGAAACGTACGTGATATTGTTTAAACCACTCCAAATTGTTATCGGTAAAATTGGACAACCAATATTCCCTGTCGCCTTCCAACTCAGTCTGTATACTCAATTCATTCTGATATACCCGCCAGCTTACGCCATGTTCCTCCAATCGTTCAGGAAAAGTCTTCCAACTCACTTCCTTATTATAATAGACGTCTGAGTTTCTCACATTCGCCTGCTCGCCTGCCGCCCCTTTCAGCGTTCCACTCCAGAAGAAAAGGCGATTCGTTGTTGTACCCGTCAGGGACGAACAAAAATGTTGATCACAAACAGTGAAGGCATCTGCAAAGGCATAATAGAACGGGATATCTTCGCGGTTAAAATAACCCAGGGTAAGAGGCATATTCTTGTATGCTTTATTTCCCGATTGCTTTGCCTTCAACCATCCATCATACTTACCATTGTTCCGAGCATCCACTTGATTTTCCCATGAATGCGGAAGGCCTCCCATCCAGGTGGATTTTGTTTCCTTCATATTGAGCCGAAATGGCGCATAGGTATGCCCTGCCGGGTCCGACTGCAACCAAACTAGGTTTTTATTCGGCAATCTGATCGCTCGGGGATCGTTAAACCCACGTACGCCTTTTAATGTTCCGAAACAATGGTCAAATGATCGGTTTTCCTGCATGAGCAAGACGATGTGCTCAGCATCATAAAAAGTACTACCTGGTGCAGGATTAATATCCAAAGCTCTTTGTAATGACTTTGGCAATGCATTCCACAGACCTGTACTTCCCGCTAAAAATGCGGCTTTCTTTATAAAGTCTCTTCTATTTTCCATTTTATTAGCTATAAGTATCAAGTATTAAGACAGCCTTTTGAGTTATGAGTTGCCAGTTGTGAGTTGCGAGCACAGAATTTGGTATCAAGATGTAAGTAGCAAGACATAGGTATCAGGATAAGTAAAAAGTAAAAAATAAAAAGCGATTTATCACTCATTTTAGCTATTAGCTATCAACATTAGGTGTTCGATATTTGACTTAAGTCTGGCAACGTAATTCATCACTCATAGTTCATAACTCAACACTCATCACTACTTAACTATTTCCCAACTCCCTATTTACTACCTACCAAATGCCAGGCTTTGGGCTTGGTAAAGGCCCGTAGCCCCTGATGCGAAAGTGTCGAACCAATACCAGAATGCTTTCTACCACTCCAAGGAACTGCTGCACTTACGCGATCGCAACAATTCCAATAGGCAGAGCCGGCATCAATTTTTTTCAGTAAAGAAACGGCGCGCGCTTCTGAATCGGTATATATACCTGCTGTTAATCCATAATCAGTATCCTGCATCAGCGATAAGGCTTCCTCATCCGATCTTACGCTCATGATTCCTATGATAGGACCAAAACTCTCTTCTTTCATGATAAGCATGTCATGTGTCACATCAACCAATATTGTTGGCTCAAAGTAAAACCCTTTCCCATCAATGGCTTTACCCCCACAAAGCAATTTCGCGCCTTTTGCTAATGCATCGTTAACTTGCGCTTCCAATATGTTAATTTGTAGCTTTCTCGTTAACGGGCCGAAGTAAACATCATCATCTAATGGATTACCCACTGTCCATGCCTTTACCTGCTGTACGAAATAATCGAGGTATTCATCATAAATGTCTTGATGGACATAAATTCGTTCGACCGAACAACAACTCTGTCCATTATTATAAAAGGCACCATCCGCTGTTGCTTCTGCTACTGCTTTTATGTTGCTGATATCATTGGCGATGTAAAGCGGATCTTTTCCGCCCAATTCGAGCTGACAAGGCACCATCTTTTGAGATACCTGTTCGTAGATATACTTACCGGTATGATATGAGCCCGTAAAGAAATAACCGGCGAGCTCCATATCTAGCATCATTTTTCCCACTGGTCCATCACCAATCGCCAATTGAAAGACGTGATCCGGTACGCCTGCTTTTTTTAACAGCCTATCGATTTCTAGTCCCGTCAGCGTCGCATATTCAGACGGTTTGTATAATACCCCATTACCGGCTATCAGGGCGGGCACAAACACATTTACCCCTACCAAATACGGATAGTTCCAAGCGGAAATATTTCCGATAACACCTAGAGGCTCATAGGATATGCATTCGCGCACCGTCCCATTTTCCTGCATGAGCTCATCGCTCAGATAGCGTTCTGCATTTGTAGTTAACCAATTAATTCGGCTTATCGCACCTTTAATCTCATTTTTTGCTTGTTGCAACGGTTTACCGGTTTCAGCTGTTAATATTTCAGCAAGAGAGGCCGACTCAGCCTCCAAAAGTGCCGCGAACCGGATAAGCGTATTTATCCGCTCTCCTAATGGCAGCTGGGCCCAAATCTGTTGAGCTGCAAGTAGCCGCCTATATTTCTCTTCTAACGTAGTAGGAGAATCTACCTGTACAGTAGCAATTACCTCCTCAGTTGCTGGATTAATGATATTCATTTTGTTAAGTAAAAAATTCAAAAGTAAAAAGTAAAAAAGCGATTCATCACACACTTTAGCTATCTACAATCAGCGGTCAGTTTTCAGTCGCACAAGCCTTTCTCACAACTTATCCAGCTTTCAGATATCAGCAGTCGGCTTTCGTTAGTGTAACCGTAACTGCTACTACACTAACCCCTCACAAAAAAATTTCATACTGATGTCTCGACTCGCCTCCTATTATCCCAATCACACCACTCGACATGACGAAAAAAACTCGCAACGGGTAATTCACAACCAGCAACCAGCAACTCACAACTCTAAATTCATCACCTGCAACTCACTTCAGTGAGCATCTCTTACGTCCTATGAAACCCCTAGACACTACTCACTATTAACTACTAACTATTAACTACTTAACTTCTACCAAAAAAGATTCCCTGATATTTTCCACAAAGGGATTTGAAGCATCTTCCATTCGTTCGGGATGCCATTGTACCAGCAGTAAGAAGGGCTTCCCTTTAGCATCTGTTCGTTCCAGCGCCTCTACCACACCGTCTCGGGTAACAGCGGAAGCTACCAGGCCTTTACCTATCCGATCTGCACTTTGATGATGCAAGCTGTTAACTACACCCTCGCGAGCCCCTGTTATTTTAAATAGCAAGGTGTAGGGATCCACATTGATCGAATGGTTGGGAAGTGAGCCGTTGGGTAATTTAGCATGACCAAATTTTCCCCAAGAAGCTAGATCCGGAATCAGCGTCCCTCCATAATACACATTAATTAGTTGCAAGCCACGGCATATCCCTAAAATTGGAAGTTCACGTTTCTCAGCCAATCGCAGCAATTGCCATTCAAAAGCATCACGCTTTTCATCGAAATCAACGGGCACACAATAGGAAAGATATTCTAATTTGTTGTAGTATTTAGGATGTACATCCTCTCCTCCCGTGAAAACTATCGCCTGACAGACTTCAACCTCCTTTAGATTATCCAAACTATATCCCAGACGAATAATCTCTATACTAGCATCGGCCCCCTTTATCCAATTGGCATAGAGATCGTACATTCTGCCATCCGTCATTCCTATGATTTTTTTGTTTTGCATCGCTTTGCTGTTCGTTGTTAGCTTTGGGTTAAGTAGTGCTTTCCAATAGTAGTTAAATAGTTTAGTCGTTGAATGGTTAAGTAGTTATGACGAATTATCGACCAATTGACTAATTATTAAGCTATAAGCTTTAGGCTAGCACCCATTTTGGTATCAAGACACTAACTTACCGGCAGGCCAACAAATGCCGAGACAGCTTTATTGTCTTATGTCTTGATGCCTACCTGCCTGCCGGCAGGCAGGTGTCTTTTGTCTAGCGCTATTTCCCTACTCAACATCTTAACTACTTAACAATAACTACTCAACCAAATTAAAATGCTTGCTGATATAATCGTTTAAAATCTTCTCTACTTACGGGCTTTGGGTTATTCGGGTGTGCAAAATCCGCTATTGCCAAATCAGCCAGTATTTCTATATGTTCTTCTTTTACACCTATATCCCGTAATTTTTTCGGAATCCCGATGTGCTCATTTAATTCAAAGAGGTACTTTATTACCCCTTCTCCTGCTTCTTCGCGAAGCTGTAAAGCTTGGGCAATACGTTTAAACTTATCCTCATTGCCGGCTATGTTGAAAGCCATTCCGTAAGGAATATTGACAGCATTAGCCAATCCATGGTGCGTATCCAATAACGAAGATAAGGGATGTGCTAATGAATGCACCACGCCTAAACCCTTTTGAAAAGCAATTGCCCCCATCATGGACGCTACTAACATATTACTCCGCACCTGTTCATTTGGCCTCAACACAGCCTGTTCAAGTGATTTAGCAATTAAATGCATCCCTTCAAGTGCAATACCATCACAGATTGGATTCGGATTTTTGGCCAAGAAAGCTTCCATGTTATGAGTAAGGGCATCCATACCCGTTGCAGCCGTAATATGAGGTGGCAAACCCATGGTTAACAAGGGATCTGCAAAAACGATTTTGGCCATCAATTTAGGCGAGAACAGGATCTTTTTTTGATGCGTCTCGTCATCAGCAATAATGGCGCTCCTTCCCACCTCACTACCGGTACCTGCGGTGGTCGGAACCGTAATAAAGTGAGGAACGCTGTTGGTCACATACACGTCGCCTCCAACCAAGTCATCGTATTTAAACAAATCGTCTCGGTGATTGACACGCAGTACGATTGAGCGAGCGATGTCCAAAGCAGCGCCACCACCAATACCAACAATACTGTCACGATCGGTTTGATCCCAAATATCAGTCCCTTTATATACATCCGATTTCACCGGGTTTTTATGAATATCGGAGAATACTTCCAGGTGAATTCCTTTTAAGTTAAGGTCCCTCACGATCTCAGCAAAAAAATCCAGCTGGGCAATGGTCGGGTCGGTCACGAGTAAAGGCCTTTTCAAGCCCTGCTCGATTAAGTAAGCCGGTAATTCCTTTATAGCCCCACAGCCAAAACGGATCGTTGTGGGAATGTTGAATTGGTAAATCATTTTCGTTGTTTGTTGCTGGTTATTAGTTGTTAGTTATTCATATGAGTTGTGAGGATCTCTCTTCCTTTACCTTATACCTATTAGCTTTCATCGTTTAACTTTACCGCTTTTTAATTTTTAATTTTCTTAAATAATCTCAAAATATCTTTTTAATTCCCAATCGGTTACTGCTTTGGCAAACTGTTGCCATTCCCATTCACGTGTACAGCAAAAATGCTCCACGAAATCCGATCCAAAAAGCTCGTGTGCAATCGGCGATTGTTTCATCTGAGCGGTTGCTTCCCATAGATTCGTCGGCAAATTTCCATTTGAATGATCCTGATAACCGTTTCCAAGCGTAGCAGCCTGGTTAAGCTGCAGTTGATGTTTTATTCCATATAAGCCTGCCGCCAGGCAAGCTGCAATAGCCAAATAAGGATTGGTATCAGAACCGACAACCCGCGTTTCAATTCGCGTTGCTTTCTTCCCTGACGCTAGGATTCGGAGTGCTACTGTCCTATTATCCAACCCCCAAGTTAGCGTTGTAGGCGCCCAAGCACCTTCTACCAAGCGTTTATAACTATTAATGGTCGGCGCTAACAATGGCAGCATATGGGGCAGACAGAACAATTGTCCCGCAACATATTGCTTCATCAATTCGCTCATTTTGTTTACTTCTGATTTGTCGTAAAACAAATTTTCCTGTCCATCTTCATCCCACAGGCTTTGATGTACATGACCACTACAGCCAGGCAAATCCGCTTTCCATTTAGCCATAAAAGAAGCAATGATACCATGTCGATAAGCAATTTCTTTTACTGCCGTTTTGAACAATATAGCCCGATCAGCCGCTTCCAACGCATTTGCATAGGTGATTGCTGCCTCATAAACTCCTGGACCTGTCTCCGTATGCAAGCCTTCCAAGGGTACACCAAACTTAGTTAGCGATTCAAAAAGATCATGAAAAAAATCATTTTTTAACGAGCTTCTTAAAATAGAATAGCCGAACATTCCCGGTGTTAGCGGTATTGGGTTTTGAAAGGCTTTCTGCTCTAAACTTCGCGGTGTCTCTTCAAAATTAAACCATTCGAACTCCTGCGAAAAAAAAGGCTTGTATCCCAATTGCATGCATTCATTAATAATCCGCTTCAGCAATTGCCGCGGGCAAACGACCGCCCCCGTTCCCCGCTCGTCAAAAAAGTCGCCCAGGAAAAAGGGCACATTCGCTTCCCATGGCACCTTTCTAAAAGTATTCAAATCGATCTTTAACGGCATATCAGGATACCCCGAATGCCAACCGGTAAATTTACTGTTATCATAAGCGACATCATGCGCATCCCAACCAAATACTACATCACAAAAACCAAGCTCACCCTTTAAGACCGCAAGAAATTTATCTACTGAAATGTACTTCCCTCGGAGAATACCATCGATATCCGATGCGGCAATTTTGACCCGACCGCCGGGATGCTGTTTAACATATTCTTCTATTTCTTGTGTCGTCATTTTTTGAATACTTTAAATAGTGCATAAGATAATAACATAATGAGCAAGTACACCAATCCTATTTTCACATTGTACACAAACATGGCAAGCAAGGAAATACCACCAATGACTAAAACCATGAGGGGAAAAATCGGATACAAGGGGACTCTAAAGGGGCGGTACAATTCGGGTTGAACACGCCTTAACTTGATAAGCGCTATCATTGACACAACATATAGGGTTAATGCCCCAAAAACGGAGAGGGTAATGATTTCTGCTGTTTTTCCGGAAAGGAGCGCCAATATTCCCAGTATCATGTTTAAGATCAATGCATAGCTTGGTGTTCGGTATTTGCTTGAAATTTTACCAAGAAAAGGAGGAAAATTGTTTGCTTTTCCCATTTCATAGGTCGATCGCCCTGCGGCCAAGATTAATCCGTGAAAAGAGGCTACCAATCCGAATAGGCCTACCGTTATCAGTAAATGATATAAAATATGGTTATCTCCTGTAATGTGCGATAGCGCAAGAGGCAATGGCGAATCAGAAGTTTCCCCATTTACACCATTCCTAAAAACAATAGCTTCCCAACCTGCCACGCCTACAGAGGAAACGAATACGAGCACACAAAGCATCACAAGCGTCAAGATTGCCCAACCGAAACCCTTTTTAATATCCCGTTGCGGATTTTTAGTTTCTTCGGCTACATTTGCAATTCCCTCGATACCGAGAAAAAACCAGATAGCAAAAGGGATGGCAGCAAAGGCGCCCGACCAGTTATGCGGTAAGGGATTTTGTACAAAACCGGCTGCATTGAAATGAGGTGCAGCAATTCCAACGAAGATCAATAACTCACTGACAGCAAGAATAGTAATGACTAATTCAAAAGTGGCAGCGGCTTTAATCCCTATGATATTTAGTGTAGTAAAAAGTACGTAGGCAATAATAGCTGTTTGTAGAATAGGAGCTTCCGGAAAGAAGGCATTAAAATAGGCACCGATAGCAAAGGCAATGGCTGGCGGTGCAAACACAAATTCAACCGTTTGTGCGATACCGGCAAGAAAAGCAATATCCTTTCCCAACGCAGCTCCTGCATAATCAAAAACGCCACCGGCTTTTGGAATGGCACAGGCAAGTTCGCTATAACTAAAAGTAAAAGCGATATACATCAACATCACGATCAGCGTGGCCAGGGCCATTCCTAGGGTGCCGCCTTTTTCCAAACCTAAATTCCAGCCGAAATACATACCTGAAATAACATAGCCAACTCCCAAAGCCCATAGAGAGAAAGGTGTAAGTGTTTTTTTTAATGTATTAGTCATCCAATTTTGGCTTCAATGTAAAAAATGCGACCCCACGGCTTATTCCTTCAGTTATTATTGGTTTAGGACCGTCTAAAAAGTATTCCTTAATAATTGCATCACCATTTGCGCTAAAAAACTTTTTAGACGGCCTTCTTTATTACAATTTCATTCCATCCACGATCCTGATTTTGGTGGCCCTATACGAAACCCGTCTAAATACCGGATGGTTAAATATAGGATAAAAACATCAAAATCAGCACGTAACAATATAATAATGCGCTCTATAAGATATGTATTGGAGCTGGTCCTTTTTACACCGTTCCATATTTATTTCAGCACCCACATTTCTTGATTGACGTTATCATTGCCTCCAAATTGCCTTTGAATGGCGGCAGCAACATTTTCTCCGTTGTAATTTAGTTCGTCAGCAGGATATAGCCATCTTTTGGGAAAGGAAGTAGTCGGATCATTTAGATTAGTTGCGGGGTTCAAAATAAAAGTAGGGTACCCTGTTCTGCGATTTTCGAACCAGGCAAAATAATCACAATCTTGAAGAAAGCCTGCTACATATTTTTGGGTGATGATTTGTTCCAGCTGCTGCTCCATTGCTCCCTTTAACGGGTTAGCATTTAGGTAGGTCTGAATATAGCCGTCTGTAATCTGCATATTATGGTGGTACTTCTCATTGTCGGGCGTGTGACTAGCCAAGAATTGCATGGAGGCTGTAATACCCTCATTATAATAATTCACAGCCGAGTTACTGACCCAACCCCGTAAACTTGCTTCAGCGAGAATAAATTGTAAATCCCAATAAGTAAACTGTCCTACGGGTTCCGCATTAAATAGATCGGCGTATCGATCATTCAAATCGGTAAAATCCTTGGAAGCCCGTATTCCTTGTAAGCTATTGAAAGAAGCAGATGCTTCAACAGAGGGGTATGCATCCCAATCCGAGACCTCAAGTCCTGCAGCAAGCTTAACCGATGATGGCTTTGCATAGTAAAACAAGCGCCTATCCTGCATCGCTTTCAATGGTTCCAATAAATTAGCCGTAAGCATGGGGTATATTGTAAACGGATTGGAGCTATTGATATTCACCCAAGGATATTTTTGACCATCCTTATCCAAATAAGTTAAAGCGAAGTTATCATTATAATTGCGCATCAGTGGCCTGGAATTGACAATATCCTGAAAACGTGAAATTACCGACAAGTCGGGGTCATCCGTTTTCTTATATAAGTTTAGCAGTACGTATAATTCAAAGCTATTAACCAGACGCTGCCATTGATCCTTACTCCCTTGGTAGATCGGATCTCCTTCAAAGTCGACCCCCTGTCCAAAAAGCTTATGTGCTTCATCCAACTCATTAAGAATACCTAGAAACACTTCTTTTTGCGTATCATATTTCGGTTTTATAATTCCTTCCGTTTCGCCTTTAGTCGCCTCAGAAAAGGGTATATCGCCCATTTGCATGGTTAAAATAAAGGACTGCCAAGCTCGGATAAAATGTCCGAGGGCGGTATATGAATTTTTCAGTTCCGGAGTTTGAGCATAAGCGATCATGGGTTCAATATTGCGCAATAGGCTGAGTCGGCCAAAGCTTCCCCGGGTAATTCGGTTATATTGAAAAGACTCCTGCCCTTCTTGCCAAGTCACATACTTAGCCAATATAAACGGCTGCATAAAAGATTTTTGTGTACTGATATCCGATCGGGTAATATCGAGGATCATATTGCTGGCTAGCATACCGGCCGTTACTTGATCAGTAGCGTTTGGATTGGTATTAATTTCTTCAAACTTGGAGCAGGAAAATAAGAAGGTAGCCAATATTCCTACCAAACTCATATATTTTATCATAGTTGTTTTCATTGCAATCTACTTTTATGGTACAACGAGTATATATTAAAAACCAAGACGTATATTCAAGCCCAACATTCGTTGTGAGGGAGAATTTAGATTCTCTGTAAAGACGTCAGGGTCTGAAAATTTAAACTTAGTGAATAACAGCACATTTTGACCGGTCAATGAGACCGAAGCACTCTTAATACGAGTCTTAGCTAAAAGTTTAGCAGGGAAGTTGTATCCTAACGATATTTCGCGGAGTTTTACAAAAGACTGATTTTGTACACCGTGTTCTTTATCGCCTCCACTTAACGACTGTGCATAGTCCTGATAATTCACCTGTACATCATTTGCAGTATAGACGCGGGTATCGCTGGTAATTCGTCCATACTTATCGTAGGTAGCCTCGCCTGAAACTACTTTCACCCCCTGCCCCACGTAATTTGATAAACCATTCACGACCGCATCGTAGCGATACTGGTTATCTGTCTCAGGGTTCGCTCCTGTATCAAACATTTTATCCCAGATATAGTTATACATAAGGCCACCAATACGTCCATCGATGGTAATACCTAGATTAAAATTTCCCAAGCGGAAATTATTGATAAAGCCGAACATGAAATCCGGATCGCCATACCCCATTTTGCTCTGATAATCACTTTTTTTCGGAATACCATTTACGTGGATAATATTTCCTTCCGGGTCGCGTTCCCATTTGTTTTTAAGATAAACATCTTTTCTTGCGCCTTTTTTGGTCCACAAATCATCGGAGGAATAAACCGGATCTAGGTTCACATAGTATTGGTGGTTATTTGACCAGTTGATTGCGGTATTCCATTCAAAATTGCTATTTCTAATCGGTGTTCCGCTCAAAGTAATTTCGAGGCCCCTTCGCTCATACGTTTCATCGGTATTGATCAGTGTTTTGGTAAACCCCGAAGCAGAAGAAATGGTAACTTCCTCCTGTTGGTTATAGTAATATTTATTAAAATAAGTAATATCTAATCCGATTCTCTTCTGAAGCAACGCAATGTTTCCCCCAAATTCATACGTTCGATGCGCATTTGCCAGCAAGCTTTTTCCCAATAAATTACTTGGATAGCCGGCCGTGTTTTGGTTGTCCCAAGCGCCTGGTGTAACCGTATATGTACGGTTATTCGCATAAACATCTAATGGCGACTTATCCACTGCCCAAGATCCTCTTAATTTAATCATATCAAATGCCTGTGGCAATTTCAGGTATTCAGAGAGAATAAAGCTTGCTGCTATGGACGGATAGAAATAGGATCGCTGATTTTTTGATTGCGTGGAACTCCAGTCATTACGCCCGGTTACGTCAATAAAAACGGCATCATCCCAAGAGAAGCTGGCCTTACCAAAGACACTGTTGATTTGTCTTCGATATTCAGTCTCGGCCACCAGCGCTTTATCCACAGATGCGGCCAGCGAATACCATCCAGGGACGCTTAACCCGTTCTGTGTGGCTGCATCTAAACTACGGTCATTATAGTAATAGATTGTCCCACCCCCAAGCGCATTCAAGCCAAATTTACCCCAACTGTTATTATACGTTACGATAAAATCGTTATTGGTGCTAAAGCCCCAATCTTTGTTGATACCATAAGTCCCAAGTGAATTGAATGAGATGTAACTACTTCCGACATAAAAATTACTTCTTGTTGAATTGATACCAATCGGATTCCGGATTGTCTCTTGATTGCTATAGAAATCATAACCGGTACGAAATAAAATGTTCAGATTTTTGTTGACCTGATAATTGGCATTAAAACTGGCATACAGTTTATTCTGTGTGATACCGTTTAACTTTTCATAAGCAATGAGATAAGGATTATCATACCAGGCATCGTAAAGCCAGTTCTGTTGCTGATGAGGGGTAATCCAATAATCTCGATATTGACGGATATCATAGTCGGGGCCGGTCCACATCAGGATCTGATAGAGATAGCCCTGGTTGCCATAACCCGTACCCCATATTTGTGGGGCGTTTTGCCGCGTATAACCCGTTTGTGCACCGATGGTAACTTTATCTCCCAACTTCATTTCACCGCTGTTTGTAAAGTTGATAATATTCAACTTGGTGTTAGGGTATTGTCCTTTATTGAGAATATGATTCAAACTGGTTCTGAAAAAACCATGCTCTCCGGTTTGCGTAATACTTACGTTATTATTAGTGATAATACCTCTTTCCAGAAAGTTTTTTAGATTATCTTTTCCGCTGGATACTAAAGGCATATCCTCGTATTGTTTCGTCAATGGATTCCATTGTTCAGCAGTTTGCCCTATATCCAACTTCGGTCCCCACACATAGTCGTCCGCAATAGCACCGTTGATACCATGACCGTAAGAAGTTTGCACTTTCGGAATGGCCAGAAATCCCATTTGAGTCATCGTATTGCTGTTTACATCGATGGAGAATCCTTTAGCCTTACCTTTTTTGGTAGTAATAATAATCGCACCGCTTCCTCCCCTGGAACCATATAAAGCAGAGGCTGTTGCTCCTTTTAAGATATTCATATCGGCAATATCATCGGTGGGGATATCGCGTAAGGTCATATTCCCATAAGGCACCCCATCAATTACGATAATTGGCGTTTCGCCACGGAGCTCAATCGTTGGACGTGCATTGAATTCGGTTGAATTTTTTACTACTAGCCCTGAAACCTTGCCACTTAAAGAAGTTCCTACATCGACGCCCTTCACAGTTTGTAGCTCCTCACCTGATACTTTCTGTACCGCATAACCCAACGACTTCTCTTCTCTTTTTATTCCTAATGCTGTTACCACCACCTCTTCTAGTTGACTTTCACTTCGACGTAAACTAACATGGATGAGCTGTCGCTTTCCAATTGGTTCTTCTATGGTTTGATAGCCCATATAAGAAAAGACAATAATAGCATCATCCGGAACATCCCTCAATACAAACCTTCCGGAAGCATCCGTTATCGTCCCCCTGTCCATCCCTTTCACAAGCACACTAACCCCTGGAAGCAAGGAATCGTCCGTCGCATCCTTTACCGTGCCGGCAACCTCTTCTTGAACTGTTTTCATATGATGATTGCTGATCACTGTATGTTCAGTGTTCTCTTTATTTTCAATTTTTACCGGCTTTACCACATATAACATTTCGTCAATTTTTTCAATATTGACTTTACCTGCCGCCAGATTCTCTAGAAATGTAATTAGATTGGCTTTCTTTACTTTACTCATATCCGGGCGTTCAACCATCGTCGGACCTATTAAATCGGCGCTGTAATTGAACCGTACATTAAATTTTTGCTCTAAAGAGCTTAATAAATCCCGAAAGGGAATCCGTTGCTCTTCAGTATTTGCCATGGATAATTTTCCAAAAATCAGGGCAATAAGGAGCACTGTAGGCATTTTTATGCCTAGTAAAAATTGTTTCATACCTCTCCGTTTTAGTTAATTAATCTTTTGGTTGATATTATTATTTTGTCGTTTTCTTTATTGATTGTACAATCAAGTGCAGCTGCCAACGTCTTTATTGCCTTATTAATATCGTTGGTAGGTAAGGCCCCCGTAAAATGCATGTTTTTTAAGGTCTCTTCGGTAAAATCAATACGGTAACCATAAATATCCTGCATACTGGCAGCGACATTTCTCAACTGCTCATTCTTGAAAGATTGAAGATTATATTGCCAGGCAGAAAAATACATCGTATCCGTGACACTTTTGACCACTCTTGCTTCCTCTGCATGAAAATGCGCGATCTCACCTGGCACTAATAGTTGAGCTTTATCCTGCTGTGCCTCCGGAAATACCTTTACACTCCCCCTATTGAGTACGAGATGTGTTTCGGTTGATCTTGCCTTTAAATTGAAAGTTGTTCCCAATACATAAACATCCATCCCGGTATTTGTATGCACAACAAAGGGCTTATTTTTATTTTGAGCAACGTCAAAATAAGCTTCGCCCGAGATCCACACCTCACGTTCCTTATCGGTCAAAAAGGTCTCATTAATTTCAATAGTTGTATTAGCGTTGAGCAATAGTTTGGTACCATCCGGTAATTGGTACTTCTCTTTTTTTGCAAAATCTGTTTGGTATATGATTTTACTAGGTTTTGAAAGGTAGAATACAAAATTGGCTAAAATAAGGAGCGAAATGATAGCTGCAGCGATCAACCAATTCGTTTGACGCTTTTTTGTTCTTTCAACATCAGTAACTAGACTGTTCTGGAAGAGGACCGCATTAAAAATACGATCACTGGACGCATCTGCTAATGATTCCTGTTGTGGTAGCGTCTGTTCCACCTCTTCTAAGCTTGGCAAACCTTCCACATCATCAACCGATTGCAAAAGTTCTATCAACAACTCTATCTCAGCGGGTGTACACTCGCCTTTCATAAATTTTAAATAGAGACTCTTGACCTGCTGATTGCTCATATACTTCTTTTATCATCTCATACAAAGAAGTGAAGGAGAAGGACGATTCAAGGTGAAAATTTTTTAGTTTATTTTAGAAATCATGTATTCATCAGAAACAAGGCACCAATAAGCCCCATTGTGAACTCCGTATGGGCTAGCATATATTGTTTAATAAACTTAAGCGCTTTCACGATCTGATCTTTTACCGTATTTTTAGATATAGCCAGTTGATCCGCTATTTCTTCGTGAGAAAGAAATTCAATACGACTCATTCGAAAAATTAGTTGGCGCTGCGGCGGTAATTTACTAATCGCTTCCTCATATAGTTGTTGAAGCTCCTTATAGTCCAAAGAGTCTTCTACCGCCTCGTGACTTACTGCATGACTATAAAAAACATGGTTGATGTACTCTTCATGGCGTACGATTTCCTTCAATTTATTATAGATCAAGTTTCTCGCAATGCGATAGGTATACGCTTTTGCACTTTGTGTTGGATCGAGTGTGGCCCGGTGTTTCCATATTTGCATGAATACTTCTTGCACGATTTCTTCAGCAAGTATAGCAGATCGAAAGAAACGGAAAGCGTAATTATATATAGGATGCTTTAAGTCGTCATAAAACAACCGAAAAGCTTTTTGATTCCCTGCGCGTATCGCTATTATTCGAGTATCCATTGTATCAAATTAGTTGGCAAACCTAACACGGGTATGTTTAATCTGGTTTAAGTTCCTATCAACTTAATAAGAATTTTCTCACTTCCATATTAAAAACATTGCTTCAAAGGAACAGGTTATCTCCCTTTCAGTTTATATGATATTTATTGGTTAGTACGATAATATAGACAATATTAAAATTCGATTAGCGCTTTTCAAAATACCAAATAAACGCAATCGATTGCGTAGAATAAACATGTTAACTTATGTAACAAGTTGAACCAATCAATCACCTTTAAAACAGTCGCTCATCGCTTTTATTGAAGATGAGGTTGATAAGCAATAACACATTAGCTTCTCCTCCTAACGCATTTTTCACTAATTTTTCATCAATTGCTTCCAGCTTTTCACGCTTTCTTTTTGTGGTCCACAACTGCATCAACCGAGCCGCTTCTGTTTTTCTTCCCAATTTTACAAGGGCAGCAACCTGTAACAATGAGACGGGATATGACAGCACACCCTTGCTCGCCGCCATCATTTCCAAGATACGTCTACAGGAATCTGGTTTTTGCATTTTCCTGTAAACCTCTGCAGCGATCCAATCCGCGATACGTTCGTCTTTCTCCTCTAAGTAAGGTTCACCGGCACCTAAATTAACAGGCCATAACTTAGCCTCCTGTACCTTTTTCAGTGTTAGATCAAATTTCCTATTATTGAATGCTTCTAATGCCAGTAATAGTTTAGTTTGCTCATATAACTTCCGCCCATCGGTAGCTCCTTCAAAAGGCAAAATGCGAATTTCTTGCAAGACTTTTTCGGCCTCTTTCAGTCTTTTGTTCAATAAAAGCGCACGTACATAATCTAAACCTATGACATAGTTTTCGGGATTTTTTTCATAATAGTTTCGCAACACTTTTTCCGAGGCGATATACTGTCGATCCGCCAGTAAATACTTTGCCATTAATTGTCCATAACGCCATTCGTTTTTGTCAATTTCAATTGCTTTTCTTATGTTAACCAAGACATCACTAGACTGCGTGGAGTCGGAAAGCAGCGCCTTTAAAACATAAAAGGGCGCAAAATCAACCGGCTCATTTACCTCCTGGACTAAACGCCGCGCTACCGAAGGATTATTTCTAAATTGTTGGAGCAAAGCCATCAAATAGAACCCTTGCCAAGAAGGATGTTCTTTTATTACCCAATCAAATATAGCTGCACTTTCTTCCCTAAAGGGAAAGTTACGCATTAAATCAGCTTGACCTACTTGCTTCAACCAGGCCTCACTTTCTGTAGGATTGTTCCTATTCAACCAGGCCAGCCAGTATAATATTTCTGCATTTTTCGGAGCTAACTCCAGCACTTCGCATGCCTCTTCTTTTAATTGGAGATTAGCATACCATATAGCGAGCTCCAAATAAGTCTCTACGGGCAGTTCATTACGTATTAAAGACACAAAAGCCTCGCGAGTGGTATCTGACCTTTCGGCAAAATATTGTTCGAAACGCAAAAAGTGATTGAGGGGATCTAAGTCAGCTAACCGTCGTTTTACCGTATCGCACAATGCCTTTCGTTGGCATAATCTTGCGCCTATATATTGCAGTTGAAGCGCAAACACATTATCTTGATTGCACTTCAATGCTTTTCCCGCGTATTCCAAGGATTTTGAAAATTCTTTCCTTCTTATATATAGCGCACTGAGCTGCGTATAAGCTGCATTTTTCCATGCAGGATCAAGCGAGGCCACTTCGAAAGCATCTAGCGCATCGTACACTTTGTCCAAATGCGCTGCGGCTAAGCCATAATAATAATTGGCTTCTCCATGATAAGTATCCACACTTAATGCCTTCTGTGCGTATATATAGGCGGAGTCATACTCGAGATGGAAAATTTTTAACTTTGCCATTTCAACCAACGCGGGTAACAAGAAGGGTTCACGCATTAAAGATTCCCTAATCTTTGGGAAAGCCTCACGATAACTTCTAAAACGCATTAAGTCCCTTCCCTGCAAGTATAATCCATAAGCTGAACTGCTATCCAACGCAACCGGTTTTCTCGATGGTCTGTTGAGTACATTTTGCTTTTCCTGCTCCGCCAAATCAAATATTTCTCCTTGCAACTTTACTTTCGCGACAGAGGTTAAAGAGGGAGAGGGGATATCCCGCTCGAGCGTTTCTCCGGTGTTCAGCTCAACAAAGCAAGAAGTGATCGTTTCATCCGCTTCATTGTATACAATCAAACTATCACGAATTGGACTATTTGCCAGCAGTCGCAGTCGTATACTATTATTTTTACTACTTATATTCAGCGTAGCTAAAGGACGACTGGTGGACGGTTTTCCTATTCCTTGATAAGGGTACCAGTATTCTAGCCACTGGTCAGTCTGATAAGGAGCAAATCCTAATTGTTTAAAAGGTGTAAAGCTACTTTTAAACATATTTTGATTGAAGAGACGTCCACTTTGAATCTCAACATATTGCCCACTCTTGTCTGTTAATAGCTGCTCCCACATTTTACCCTCCCCCGATTGCGCCCACAGAAAAATTTTCTTTCCTAATTTTTCTTCTCTATTAGCATAATGAATCATGCCATAATCGCTATTTTTCCAGTAGGCACTAAAATAATTGCTATGGACGCCTAACACGTGATACGACTTAGAACCCCCGAAATCGTTTTCTTTGTAAAATGACAGGTCCCTACCGGCTGTATCAATAGGCCAAGGATGACTTTCCCCATCGTGCCCAATATAGTGTGATCCCGGGTAGAGAAACTGTAGGTCCGTACCCGCCGGTATCCCCAAGTTCATCCACGTGTAATAAGCTTGCTCCAGCGGTGTTGAATTTGTCCAAAAAGATCGCGTGGAGAAATAAGCCTTGTCCTTTTCCAATTTTATTTCAATAGTCCATCTCGTTCTCGTTAACAAATCCAAGGTGCTGATAAAGCAGCTGACACTACCATCTTTATTCTCCCGCGTAAGGTAGTCTACGGGGGTAGAGGTGTTGGGTGTATGTCCGATAATTCCGTAATTGGCTTCAATTCCCCCGCTTGTCCAAGGGCCACGCATGGCAATGTCCCGAAATTTTACAACGCCATTATTATACAGGAAATCCCGCTTGTTCTTTTTATCATAGGCAGTCCAAATTTTTCCTCCTATCTCTGGCATAATCTGTATTTTCAGAAACTCATTTTCCAGCTCTACCACCTTCCATTCTTTGGATACAGCTTGATCAGTAAAACCGTCAAATCGGAAATATGGATAGATCTTTTCAGAAGGAATAGGGTCAGGGTCCGAAAAAGGGTAGGTTATGTAAATCTTTTTGAGTTCTCTTATGCTTGCTTCTCCTTGTGCTCTTGTTAGCAATGGAAGCAAACCGAATAATACGATATAGATACGCTTCATGAGTTCGTCAATAATAGATTCATTATTCGATGATCAACAGCCAACCTTGATTCTGATTGACCGGGATTTTGTCGCCTATCTTGAAAATTCGCATCGCTTGAAAACCATCAATCTGAGGTGCCCGAATTAGTGCCTTGGCAGGATCAATTCCTAAACTTTCCCAATTAATCACCAAGTCAACCAGAACGTTTTTATTTTCCCAACTGGCTAAGGCAATCATTGCCTTTTTCTCCTTTTTGTAAACGGTAGCTAAAACTTGCGGACTACTCGTTTTTACCGGATTAGTTTCAACCCAGTAACCAATCATTCGAGACCCCTTAATTCCAAAATCATCCCAAGCTTTCCAAAGTGCCTGCGGGCCACTTTTTTGATAGGGTAACCGATTAGTCATGCCATAAATCATACCGCGCCAGGGATTGCCCCCATCTTGCAACATCTCCCCCATTAACCCGAAAGGAATGCCACTCACTTCTGTTAGAAAAAAATCCGGCTTGTTATTTTCATAATCAAAATACTCGCCGAACCAAAGCCTATTGATATAGGGAAAATGTTCAAGATAGAGATTCGCACTATTGTTAAAGCCATCACGCTCGTTATACTGATTCGCTGAATGCAGATCAATTAAACCGGGATGGCCATTTTTAGTCATAACCCGCTTAATGCGCTTCATGGTTACGCGATCGAAAGCCACATCATCCAAGTAAATACCATCTATACCGATCCGATCAACCAACCAATTCATCCCCTCCACATAATAGTTATGCCAACGATTCATACCACTATTAATAATAGCCGCATCTTTATACAAAGGTACAAACCAAGCCGCAATATAATCGTCATGTAAATGCTCTTGTAGCCAGGAGTAGCCTTTCCCCGGGCCAGGAGAAAACACTTCGTGTCCCAAACTACGGAAGGGGTAGAGCTCATACATCCGATTGGACACTTCTCGCACCGTATTGTAAATTTTCACTTTAAGTCCTACGCGATGAGCCGAATCAATATAAGCCTTCATTGCTTTCGTGGCAATAAAGGGATAGTTAATGTAGGGGTTCAAGGCATTGCCATGATGAATATTGATCACATTCGCCCCACTTTGCTTCACCGTATCAACCGGTTTATAAGCATGGAAATAACGTTCATTCCATTGCGCCTCCGTATTGAGTGGATGAAAAGGTGTAAGTAATAAGGTAAAATTATAGTAAAGCGTATCGCCGGCACGCATAGTTCGCTCTCCGCTATAGTTATTCACTAACACGGAAGCTCCCTTCATACTTATATCAATACCTCCCTTGTCGTTATTACCCCACGACTTTGGGAGTAATAGAGGCTTTTGCAAATAAAAATTTGTATTCAGCGGCCTTGTATAGTTCTCATCCCGTAGCGAAAACTGCATCCCCGCGTTTACATTACCAATCCAGGCGCCATCTTGGTTCTTTTTAGCGACATCCCACTTCCAAACAACCTGTTCCGGTCTATATCCGCCTTTCATCCCAAGTCCCATCATATAGGAAGCCATTTCCGGTTTATAAGGTATGTGCATTGCAATGTCCTGCAAGGTTATATTTTTCCTTGCAATAAGCCCGACTGTATAACTGACAAAACCATCAAACTCTAAGGAACCTTGTACCTCCATTCGCAGTTCGTTCGAAACGTGATGGCTTTCCCAGCTTACAATTCCAGCCTGCTTTTCTTTAAAAGAAAGTCCCTGAGTCTTGAATGCTATATCTTTGCCGTCTACCTTACGTTTCACATGAAAATGAATGGGCTCGGTTAACAAGCTTGTCGAGGTTTTACCGACACTCGTCATCTCCGGTGTAAAATAGCTTATCAATTGTTTCGGGAACCCGGTTCGATCGAGAATAAGCTTCCTTCCTAAAAGGGAGATAGCAGTGTCACCCGATACCACAAGGGGGATATAGGGCTTTATCACCGTGTTTTCCTGTGCTAAAGTGGAGTTCAGCCAAGGCAGTCGTGTCATTTTCCAGGGTTCATCTATCCCTTTGTTACGAGCCACGGTCGGCCCAACCTTAAGGCTGAGGGCTACCCTTTTCTCCGGTGCGTTGGCAGGACGAACGTATACAAAGCCTTGATAAGTCCCGGGTTTAATATCTTCAGGAATGTGAACCCCACACCAGAGCGCCTGAACTTTTGACAAGGGAACGTTAACTGTAGCAGAGAAGGGCTTCCCTTTATAACTCGTTCCTTCTGTATTGATGCAATCAAATGCTTCTGCCGGCAATGTTGTTCCCATTTCGCTTTCTAAGGATGAAAACCGGACCGTTACGTTTTTCAAATCGGTTTTTGCCGACCATATACCTAGCTGAAAAGCGTAATAGCATCCTCGCTCCGTTTCGCCCTTTAGAGCCGCCACCAGGTTCGTCTCCATCCACTTCTTCGGCACATGTGATCGCATCTTAATCGGATGCGTGTACAGTTCGGGAAAGATAAAATAGTTTTCATTTGTGTACTTTTTCAAGTAAGCTTGGATTTCCGCTTTCGTAGCGATGAGTTCCATGGGATCGTTCCGATTAAATTCATCTACTGATTCGAATCGAAGAAATTTCGCTTCATTATTGGTTTTGATCTTTGCCCATGCCTGATCGTCAGGAGGCTGGCTGAGATATATCGCGTCGGGATAATATCGGCTTCTACCACCTAGCTGATAAGGTAAATAATAGACATAGTAAATCCCCGAACCTGATGTCGCTTCAAAAGCAAAGTCGCCTCCCTCCTCAGACATCGGGCCATAAACTATAGGTTTCACCAGTTGGTTGTTTGTGCTATCAACGATTATCAGGCCTTGATTTGCCTTCACCTGTCGGTTTCTCCATGCTATGGAGGCTTTCACGAGTTTATCCCCTCCGTCAACCCGCAGTACCGCTCGTTGATTACCCAATGAATCAGCGTTCCATTTAGCTTTCTCCGGTGGATAGGGATGCTGGCCCCAAGCTATTAAACCGCGGATTAATAAGCAAACAGTAATTGTCAGTCGCATTGTTTTAGTATCCATTTTAGGCTTTTTTAATCCGGCTTCATTTTTACATAATCCTGCCAAAATTTGGCCGGCACATACTCCGCGCGATAAGGTATAAAATAGGTATTCAACTCCCATAGCACTTTCCCTTGTTTATCGGATATTAAAACGCTCCCTGTCTTTGAACTGGTTTGCAGCACGTTCCCGTTAGGCAGTAAATAAGCACTTCCCATTCTTGCTGTGTATTGTTTGCCAGGCAGCGGAACATCCAATTTTTTTGATGCTGTTTTCCTTTTCTCATCCAGGGAAAAAGATAAAGCTCTGGATTTCTTATTTGCGGTAGAAGAGTCCCGAGGAGAAAAATCGCCGTTATCGAAGAGCATTAAATCACCGTCTTTATTGATATGCGGCGCGTGTTGAAAATAGAAAAAGTCGGAAGCATCTAATTGAAAGTCCCCGCCCTGTCCCAATCGCCACATGGTTTTTCCTGTTTGAGCGTTGATTTTCCATACTTGATTCTCGATAGGAGACGACACCAGGTAATTGCTGTCTTTGTCGAAAGAGATGGTATTAATATGAAATCGATCATGTTTTAAGCTGTCTAACCGTCTATCTTTTGCCAAATCCCAATGATCCCATGTCGACCATTTTTTTAATACCTTCCCGGTCGTATCCATTACGACGATACCATCACCCCATAAGGTATCGATAGATTTTCCCGTCTGTTTTTCCGGCAAGATATAATCCCGAACAACCGCCACAATGTGATTGGCCTTATCCATACGTAAATCGTGGTGCACAATTAATCCAAGCTTATCTACATTCAATCGCCAACGCACCCGCCCGGTGAGATCAATTTCAGCGAGCTCCGTTCCGCCCATATAACCCATTTTACCAGTCCGTAAGCTGTATCCCATACCACTTTTTACAAAAGCTTTGTTAGGTTCCGGCTTATAGAATTCGTCCTTCCCTACCGGCGCTAAGAGCGCCAATATAGTACCACGGGGAGTAAGCGAAGCGATCCGTACCCCCATCTTTTCGTCTTGCCAGTACCACTTGATTGCTCCCTTTCCATCAACCATGGCAATGTATCCCGGAAACTCCCGATAGCAAAGCATCGTTAACCCATCGCCCATTGCCCGAGGATCATGGGGATGTTCCTCTTTAATCCAGTCATGCACCATCCAAGGCGATTGCTTTCGCGTTTTAAAACGCATGACTTTCGATTTTACCGGAATCAACCGATCGAGCACAATACGGTAGTGATAGTCGGTATCGGCATCCAACATCAAGAGATTGAAGATATGGTCTTTTTTCTCGCCTTTTACGGGGGTATAATAGTGCTCGCCATTCGCGCTCCAATATTCTACATAGGCCGCCGCTGGTCTATTCAATTTTACATGAATATCCTCCTTGATGGCAGAGTTATCCGGCGAAGACAACTGAATGTTAACTAGCTGAACATATTGACTATAAAAATAGTAGCAGGCATACAAGACGGCTATTACAAGGGCTCCGATAACAATTTTGAGTATACGCATACTAAAAAAGTGCTAGGGTAAACGTTGGGCGTTGGCTGCTGCCATTTCAGGATGCAGGTTCGCTTCATCTAAGGGATATGGAAAATAGCGAAGCTTTTCGGTAACCTTCGGCGTCATGCCACGGGCTTTTAGATAAGCATTGCATACTTCTTCATATTTACCTAATCGCACCAAATCTGCTTTACGCTTGTACTCAAAAACGAGCTCGAAACCACGCTCGTCAACCAGTGCGTTAACAAACTCCTCCTTCGTTGCAGGAGCTGGAAAATCGGCACTTTCGCCTAAAAGTGGAGCCCCTGCTCTTTTTCTGATTTCATTGATGTAGGGTAGACCCGCTGATGGGCCTGATAATGCATTCTCGATTTCAGCTTTGCACAAGATTACATCGGCTATACGAAATACCTGGATGGTTCGTCCGTCCAAGTACGAACTGTTCACCATTTCATAAGAGTACTTCTTAGTCGCTACGTTCTGCAATAATTTTGTGGTATCATTGGGCGCGGTGGTTTGTCCAGGGTTTGGAATCGTATAGTAAAACCCGTGTGTAGTAGACCCGTCTCTTGCCGCTTTTCCTTCATAATTATAGTAGAAGAACTGCTTTCGTGGGTCGCGGTCATCAAACTTACGCCAGAATTGTAAAGAAACCCCGTAATACTGCCAACGGTCAGTCACCTCTTGGTGATCAGTAGGACCGAAATGGTTGGCAATTTCACCACCATTGAGTGATGATTCATGTAAAATACCGAATATCATACCTTTATCCATTTTGTTTGATTCGGACCATTCGTTTTTAAAATCGGGATTTAAGGTATAAACGCCCTTATCACGTAGCGCAAGCACTTGATCGATGTATACTTTTGCCTGCTCATAGTTATGGGCGCGCATATAGTTTTTACCTAAAAGTGTTAGCGCTGCACCTTTAGTTGCGCGTGCTAAGCCTAGCTCACTCGTCCAGCTTTCCGGGAGCACCTCCGCTGCGAAAAGGCAGTCCGCATGAATTAAAGAATCTACCTGTTCAACGGCAGATAAAGGTGTATTATAACTTTCCGCTGGATTTTTTGTGGAAGTGATCAAAGGTACCGGCCCCCAAGCATCCGTTAGGTCATTATAGGCCAATGCCCTTAGAAAACGAGCTTGTCCTATCACAAGGTTTTTATTTTCATCGCTCATCCCTGATACAGCGGTAATATTATCAATCAACAGATTGGCATTCGCTATAACCTGATACATATTTTGCCAGTTATTCTTAAAATAGCGATTGTTTTCGTCGTAAGAAAAATTGCTCAAATGGGTCGGATTACCAGCCGCAGTAGAGAAACCCATATCGGTTGCGTAATCGGTAATCATCACCAAATAGCCCGCGTAGTAAAGATAGGCATCACCCGGGTAAGGCCCTAGACTCGCATAAGTACCAGTTAATGCCGCGTTTATATCACTCTCCGAGGAATACGCATTTTCGGTAGTCAAATCGCTGTATAGCTCAGGTTCCAATTTTGTACAAGCACTAATCGTAGCCCATATTGTTGCGAGGCATAAAAAACGGTGGCTTAATTTTATGAAGTTCATTTTTTTTTCTTTAAAAGTTAACATTAACACCAAAAGTAAAGGCACGCATGCTAGGATAAGAGTTAAAGTCCAAACCAGCACCCGCGTTAGCCGTTTGCGCATTGGAACTATATTTAATCAGCGCATCATTTTCATAGCCTTTCGTGTCGACCTCTGGATCCCAGCCTGAATAACCACTGATTGTAAACAGATTTTCAGCCATTACATATATGCGTAATGATTGCATCGCTTTGGTTTTTAGGGGTACTGTGTAGCCTAATGTTAAATTTTTTAACCGCAAAAAGGAGGCGTCTTCCACAAAATGATCATTCACATACCCCCCATATTCTGTATAATAGAATCCATTTCGAGGCAAGTCGGTGTTGGTATTTTCGGGTGTCCAGCGATTCAATGCATCTGTAGAACGATTCCATTCCAAATTCATGCGCGTCATATTTAGCAGGTCGTTACCCAAATTCCCATAAATGAAAACAGATAAGTCGAAATTTTTGTAAGCGAAGGTATTGGTGATTCCATAGGTAAGCTTTGGATAAGCAGATCCGATGATTGTTCTATCCGCAGCGGTAATAATACCATCTCCATTGACATCGGCAAATTTCGGATCGCCGGCTTTCGAATTAGGTTGTGCCGCGTAGGCTTCTCCCTGCTGAATAACGCCAATATATTTGTATCCAAAAAGCGAACCGAGCGGCTCTCCTTCGCGAATAATGGCATAAGCCTCTTCAGAAACGGTTCCCATTGGCTTGGAAGAAGTAATAAAGATATCGTTATCGCCACCAAGATCAAGCACTTTATTGCGGTTCATGGCAAAATTCAATTTCGTGTCCCAGGTGAAAGCTCCGGTTAAATTTTTTGTAGCGATAGCGAACTCAAATCCCTTATTGGAAACAGAACCAACATTACTTTGACCAGAGGAATATCCGGAGTACAGAGGTAAATTCAATTTAATCAAGAGGTCGCTTGTCTTTTTATAGTAAGCGTCCATGGTAACGGCAATACGATCATTCAACAAAGCGAAGTCTATTCCGGCATCGTACTGGCTGGTCGTCTCCCATTTAAGTCTTGTATTAGCAGGTGATGAGCTATTTAAATAGGTACCACTGGTATTATTGATTCCATCAAAGGTATAATTGGCATTGCTCATTAATCCGTAAGAAGCATAATTCCCAATCCGTTCATTCCCGGTTTTACCATAACCCAGACGCAACTTAAGATCGGAGAACAATTGTTGGTTTCGCATAAAAGATTCGTTGATCAACTTCCAGGCGAAAGATCCGGAAGGAAAGGTGCCCCATTTGTTGTCGGAGCCAAAGCGCGAAGAACCATCGTGCCTTACGGTGAAAGTAAACAGGTATTTATCATCAAAAGAATAATTTGCCCGACCGAAAAATGAAATCAGCATATTTTCCGATTTATAAGAATTGACACCCGAGATGGTAGATGCCGCACCCAGGTTGTTATAACCATACAAGTCTGTTGAGAATCCATACACATTGATTCCCTTATTACTATTTGTAAATTTTTCATAAGAGTAACCGCCCATTAGATTTAGGTGATGCTTGCCGAAACCTTTATCGTAGGTAATAAACATGTCCGCTAAATTGTGGGTCAGGTTATAATCCGACTGGGAGGCTACTCCCTTATCGATACTACCTTGATAAGAGTCTTGCGACAAGTAAGTACCCAATTGATCATGCAGAATTTCGGTGCCCGCGTCAAACCGTGCAGTTAGGCCTTCAAATGGTTTTATCTCCAAATAAACGTTCCCATTAAGCTTATCCTTTTGTACATCGTTCTGACGAGCCATTAAATTTGCAAGTGGGTTGTCTCCTCTTCCTCCGGGAGGACGGCCAAAGGCACCATTCGCATCATATACCGGAACGGTGGGATCATAAGTCAGCACACTGTAGAGCACATTGGAATTCAAGATATTTCCATCATATATTTGGTAGTTGGAATTTTCTCTTTGACCAAAGATGGAAGCACCTGCACGTACATAATCATTAATAGTTTGATCGATGTTGACTCTTCCGGATACACGTTTGAAGTCGGTAGTTTTTAGAATCCCCTTTTGATCGAAGTAACCCACACTGCTTAATACCTTCGTCTTCTCACTCCCACCTGTAAATTGTAGATTATGATTTTGTACGGTAGCGGTTCGAGTAGCTTCTTTCACCCAATCTGTGTTGATGGTTGAATTCAATTGCGATTGCGTATAAACACCATTCTCAATTCCTTCCTGTCCGTTGATTTCTTTATACAACTCATTAGCAAGCAACATATAGGATTTACCGTCCAGCAAATGATAAGGATTGATTGCCTTTTGCGTTCCGATATATCCGTTGTAAGCGACATTGCTTTGCCCAGCTTTACCCCGTTTTGTGGTAATCATCACCACACCGTTAGCACCCCGTGAGCCATAAATAGCCGTAGCGGATGCATCTTTTAAAATTTCCATAGACGCAATGTCGTCTGGATTAATGTTGACCCCATTATTGCTGGGGAAACCGTCAATGACATAAAGCGGTTCATTACTGCTACTTACTGAGTTGGAGCCACGTATGCGAATAGACATACTTCCACCTGGGGCTTTTGAGTTTTGTGTGACTACTACACCGGATGCACGTCCCTGAATAGCCTGCGCGACATTACTGATCGCGCCTCCTTTTGTTAAGTCATCGGCACTTAGCGAAGCGATTGAGCCCGTCAAATCTCCTTTCTTTTGTGTACCATAACCAACAACTACCACTTCATCTAGTCGCGATTCGATATTGCTCAAAACAACATCAATAGTTCCGGCGTTTGTTACGGGAACCTCCTTTTCGGCATAACCGATAAATCGGAAGACTAGGGTAGCCCCCTCAGGCACTTTTAACTGATACTGCCCATTCGCATTAGTCGTGGTACCGTTAGATGCCCTGCCCTTCACAAATACCGAAACACCCGTCAATGCCGCTACCGAATCTCGGACCGTACCGCGTATATCCAGGTCCTGTTGCTGCATCATTTCGCGGCTTGAGCTTAGAGCTGAAACAGGAGCAATCGTGATGGTGGTGTTATGTCTCTTATATTGCAATTTTTTGCTATTTAAAGCCTTTTGCAAAACTTCCTCCACCGGCACGTTATGTAGCTTTAAGGAAACAGTACCTGCCGCCTTCAGCTGTTCCTCGTTGTAAAGGAAACGATAGTGTGTCTGTCTTTTCAGTGCTTGCAATACCTCTTTCAGTGGCGCATTCTCTAGCGATATGCTGACCTGTTGCGCCTTCCCTGCTGCATAGACACCCCACGAAAAGACAAAGACCATCAGCCATGTTAATTTCATAATCCTTACAATTTGTAAGTAAAGCGTCTTCCTTCCCGACGCTTTCTCTCGAGATAAACGATTCATATCTGTTTTGCTGCTACGTCCATATGGAATATTCGGTCTAATTTATTCACATTTGTAGTGCTTATACTACCTGGATATTTCATACTTTCGTATAGTTAGGGTTTGGTTATTATATCCTTCAATCATAATACGAGTGCCTTAACTTTTACCGGGAGTGTTGGCCCACTCCCGGTATTCGTTTGACGTTTTTACTAACTATTAGGTTGGTTTTGATTTCAAGTTCATTTCAACTAGGATTTGCTATAATTTGGAGCTTTCGTCCGTTCACATTAAAATTCAATCCGCTTACTTCTTTCAGCATTTCGAGTACTTCGCTTAACCTCTCTTTTCGACTGATACTGCCACCAATATGGATATCGGGAAGTTTTCCTTTGTATGATAGTTCGAGATCATACCAGCGAGCAACTTCCTCTAAAATAGGTTTGATGGCATCTTCATTGAATAAAAAGTGTCCTTCTTTCCACGCAAGAGCTTTTTCAATATCAGCAGTTCCTATGTTAAGATCATTACCATCAGCGACGGCACATTGCCCCGGTTTTAGATCATATAGGCTGCTGCCGTAATGAACTTTTACCGCGCCACTAACGAGGGTTGTCATGCTTTCCTTTTCATAGGATCGTGCGTTAAAGCTTGTCCCTAAAACAGTAATTTTTGTATCATTCATTGTGACTTTAAAAGGGCGCTTTTTGTCCCTTGCCACTTCAAAATAGGCCTCACCTTCCAAGGTAACTAGCCTTTCATTATTAGCAAAACTGACCGGAAAAACAAGTTTTGATGCGGCATTAAGCCAAACCTTTGTTCCGTCAGGTAAGGTAAGACGGTAGTTACCCCCGGGAGGAACAAAAAGTGTATTATAGATTAACCGGGCCGCGCTTGCCTTTTCTCCTCGATAGATCAGTTCTTCTTTAGTTCCCTGCATATTCGTCCCATCATGTTCATTAAGCGCCACCGATTTGCTACCAAGGTGAATGGCACTACCGTCGGAAAGCACTAATTTCGCCTTACTTTCACCAGGTAACACATCATTCGCATAGCGATGGGAACTGTCAGGAATTACCTTATTGTCTCGGTGATTAAAGTGCTTGAGCGTAAAGGTTAAGAATAAAGCGATGCCCGCAGCGATACTTATCCAAAAGGAATTTATTCGGCGCCTGGATCCCTTATTTGCTTTTTCTTTAAAGCGATTCCAAGCCTTTTCGGTATCCCTTTCTTTTAAAGTCTTTATACGACTTGCTATCGTTGGTGTGTCCTTATACATTTCCAACAGATCTTGCAGGTTTTTGTCTCGCTCCAGTAAATCTAAAAATTGAGACTCCTCCTGCTCAGAAAGTGTACCTTGAATGTACCCGGCTATCAATCGAGCCTTTTCCAGTGGGTCGTCGTACATACCTCTTCGTTATATACTGCTAAAGCACCTTCGGATAAAAAAAGTATGGAAGAAAATGAAAAAAATTATGAAGAAAATACAGGTTGCTCAGGAAAAGCAACTGCCTAATGAAATCAAAGGTTTATTTTATACATCCCACTTGGACGCACCCAAGTGGGGCAAGGTGCTTCGGCTTGTCTATTCCGTTGCAACCCGTGGTCAAGATGCCCATCCGTGAATCGGAGCCACCCTCTTACACAATGGCATGTCCTTCGTTCGTCGATTCACTGATTACCGTCTGCTTCGCATAATAATGGTGAAGGGGCATCTTTGACTGCCGGTTGCTGCCTCCACAGACTAGGCCATTGACGTCCTTCGGAACGGCTATGCGTCTGGGTGATGGCGCAGGGTAAAACGGCCTTCCAGGGTGAGCGTAAAGAAAATTCGGTTAGCAGGGCGGGCTAAAGTGCTATGCGAAAAAGCGAAGGGAAGGAATTGTGAATAGGGGCGGCTCCGCAGAACAGAGGGATAGGAACCGAATTTTTAGCGAGAACTGGACAGCCTTGATGTTTGCCTCACTTTGCATCGAAGGTAAAGTGAGATGAAATTAAAGAGAATAAAAATATGACTAAAATAATCCTTCTTTTAATCTAAGCGCTATTACGAAGTATATGCGATTGAATACTCGTGGTACTGCAAGCTTATTTTAACAAGGTGACAAGAAGCACCGTAAAAAGCTCGGGCTTCAATTGCTCTTTGAGTAGATGAAGGGCTCGCTGTTTTTGACTTTTTACAGTATGGATACTTATACCTAAAAGCTCAGCAATTTGCGGGTTCTTTAGTCCTTCCAAGTATCCCATCCTGCATATCATGGCACAGCCTCCCGGAAGCTTATCTAAGGCGGCCATTAATTCCCCGAGAACTTCTGCATGAATTAAAAAGTTATCGATCTGAAAATCTTCTAATAATTGGTCCGGATGCTGTTTTTGATATTTTTCGACCACCTTATGGTGTCTAAATCGATTGAACGCATCATGTTTAATGGTTGTATACAAATATGATTTAATGGCATGTTCGCTCCAAAGCGTACCATTTGTCTGTTCACAGAAGACAACGAAAGCGTCCTGCACCAAATCTTCCGCTTCCTCCTCATTGCCCGAAAGCTTATACGCGAATTCAAACAAACGCAGATAATACTTTTTGAATAAGTCTTCAACTGACAAACGATTCGGTTGGTCCATGTAATTGGGTTCATTCATCATAAAGCACCTATGTATTAGATAATCAATATCTAGTAAATACCCTGCTTAGTATTGGTTAATATAATTGAACTAGCGATTCTTATCAGAAAGATTGATTGTATCGATCAAGTGTAGAAACTTTTTAGATGAAATGCAAATCCTTTGCAAACGCAACCGATTGCGTGTTTTGATATCAGCTGTCGGTCGGTACCGACCAAGCTGTAGGTATAAGGTTTAGGTATTAGCTTTCAGCTATCGGATCGGATGTCGGCTTTCGACTGTAACTATGGACAATAAGCGTTGAACTCATGACAAGGCACTCATTACTCCTCACTCAATGCGCATATACTCTATTACTTCTCATCGTCCCAATAACTTAATTTCAAATAGTTTATCCCAGTTTTTGCCTGTTACGTAGAGATGTTTACCCTGCTGATCATAAGCGATCCCATTGAGTACATTGGTATCTTCGGTCACATCTTTCTGAGGCAACAAGCCAATAAGATTAATCTCAGCCTCCACTTGTCCTGAATGTGGATCGATTACCACGACGACATCAGAGTAATAAACGTTGGCATAGATTTTTCCATCAATGTACTCCAATTCGTTCAACTTATCAACAGGACCTTTGTGGTTATATACTTCGATAAAGCCTTCCTCTTTAAAATTATCTTTATTTAGGAAATAAAGACGGTTGCTACCATCTGATTTGATCAGACGCTGTCCGTCAAAGCATAATCCCCAACCCTCTTTGCTTGCTTGGTAAGGAAATTCTCCCACCTTTTCGAAAGAGTTTCTATCATACACAAATCCAACGCCTTCTTCCCAGGTTAACTGAACAATTTTATCACCGACAAAGGTCATTCCTTCTCCAAAATATTTGGAGGGGAGATCGATTTTCTTTACAACCTTACCGGTTTTTAACTCCACTTTCCGCAGGGTTGATTGTCCGCGCTGTCCAGTGCTTTCATACAGAAAGCCATCATGATATTCTAGACCCTGCGTATAAGCGTGAGCATCGTGCGGATACGTATTAACCACCGTAAAACTGTATTGTTCAGGAAGTTTGGATGCTACAACAACAATATTCGTACTAGCGCTTTCTGACTGCCCTGCCTTAAAGACATTAGCAGTGATAAGCTGACTTCCCATACCCAAACTATCTGTCTTTAACCAAACGGCGCCACTGTCTTTTACCGTTACATAAGGCTTATCATTTAATGAATAAGCAATTGAATCAAAAGAAAGGTCTGCCGGTAAACTGAGTTGCAGAGAAACACTGTCGCCTTTGTTGATCAAAGATCCTGGTTCAACAGCGCTAAAGCTCAACGATTTATTGGATGAATTATTCGATTTTTCTCGATCACAAGCCGCCACACTACATAAGGCAGTCAATGCCAGAAGCAAAAATTTGTTCATACACAAATATAGAAGATGTAGTGTATATGACATAATTTATTCCTATGATACAAACTTAGAGAATAGTAATATTTTAGGTATAGTTAATTGTTGAGTAGTTGAGACGTTAAGTAGTGATGAGTGTTGCCTGCCTGCCGGTAGGCAGGAATCATGAGTGATGAATCTCTTTTCTACTTATCCTGATACCTACGTCTTGATACCTGATACTTACCTGCCTGCCGGCAGGCAGGTGTCCTGATACTAAACCTGTCCTCACAAAAGTACGTCATAACCAGACACCAATAACTAATAACTAATAACAACTAACCAATAACTAATAACAAATAACGAATAACAAATAACCAATAACCAATAACTAAGAATACCTAGGCCAAAAGGCGTCTTTGATATGTCGGATATTATATTTTTTATCTTTATTTGCAAAAATAGAAACGATATCGAAACGGATCTCACCCGCATAGTGATGTTGACGAATATAAATGGTTGCCGCTTGTGATAGCTTACGTTGTTTTTGCCAATTAACGGCTTCGTAAGGAAGTCCAAAACCGCTACTAGACCGGGTTTTTACTTCAACAAAGACCAATTGAGTCCCATCTTTCATGATCAAGTCGACCTCTAGATGCTTATAGCGCCAATTCTGCTTCACCAAATAATAGCCCTGATGCAATAAATACTGCAGTGCGGCCCGTTCTCCATCCGAACCGGTTATCTGATGCGTAGCCATTCATTGAATTATTTAACAATCACAGTTCCCAAGTAACCTGTCAACTCCTTTTCCATCATCTTTAGCTTTTGATATTTGTCGATAAGGATTTCCAAATTCGCTTCATTATGCTCTATTTTCAAGGCCTCTCTAACTTCCTGCATATTTTGTTCTACCTTCCGTTTCTTTATACGATAAAGCGCTCCCAATACTGCATTTTTTAAATTATCTGTTTCTTGAGATACATAAATCTTTCGTTTCTCATCGTTCCAATTAGGGCTTAGGCTATACGGCGATGAAAGCAGGGAAATAGCCAAATCTGCAATTTCGCGATCTGCATGACTAATAAAATAGCGTTCGTCCGGTAATTCCTCGCGTTCAATAAATTCCAAGTAAATGGTTATGATCTTTTGACACAAAGGATCTGCAAACTCAATGTCTTGCAAACCTGCAAATAACACGAAGGCAATGGGGTAGTCCTGTTCCCATTTCGCGGGTATTTGTCCATAATTAATGAGCAAGCGGATAATCTCACGCTCCTGTAAAGCGATAGATTGCGATAGTGCGGGCTGCAGTTCCTCCTGCGAGCGTGTTTCCGCCATATCCCGCGGGTCCATAAACAGGTCAGGAGGTGGCTCATCTCCACCAAAGGGAGCGTTTGCAGCAGCAGATGAATCCGAAGACTTTTGATTTTTCTTGATTGCTTGCAGCTTTTGTTTGTTTAATTCTGCGATCAACAAACGTTCTTCAATATCCAACAATCGGCTACATTCTCGTATAAATACAGAAGCCTTAATATCATCGGGAATAAGCGCGATACTGTCTACCACATCATGAATAACACCCGCACGTTTTACGGGGTCATTCCCGGCATCTTTGAGTAGAATGTCGGTCTTGTAAAAAATAAAATCCTTACTGTTTTCCGCTATATATTGTTTGAATTGCATTGCGCCATGTTTCATGGCAAAAGAATCCGGATCGTCTCCGTCGGGAAAAAGGAGCACTTTAACGTTCATCCCTTCTTCTAACAACATATCCATTCCCCTTAACGATGCTTTGATACCCGCAGCATCGCCATCGTATAAAATGGTTACATTTCGCGTAAATCTTGAAATCAGTCGGATTTGACCAGTGGTCAATGAAGTTCCTGAGGAGGCAACCACGTTTTCGACGCCCGCCTGGTGCATGGAAATCACATCCGCATAACCTTCCACGAGAAAACAATTATCCTGGTCCGTTATTGCCTTCTTGGCAAAGTATAAACCGTAAAGAACATCGGATTTATGATAAATTAAGCTCTCAGGTGAGTTAACATATTTCGGCGTCTTCTTATCTGTTTTGAGCGTTCTTCCTCCAAAACCCAAGACACGTCCTGTCAGGTTATGTATAGGAAACATCACCCGCCCTCGGAACCGATCATAACGTTTCCCGTCATCTCTACGAATTATCAAGCCTGTTTCGTCCAAGAATTCTTCGCTGAAGCCACCCTTTACGGCTTCTTCATATAAAGCTGCCCATGCTTCGGGGGAATAACCCAGTTCGAACTTTTTAATGATATCATCCCGATAACCCCGTTCGCGAAAATAACTCAGACCGATAGCCTGACCGTCCTCTGTATCCCAGAGGCTTTCACGGAAAAATTTAGCCGCCCAATTGGTAATGATCAATAGGCTTTCGCGCTTGTCGCTTGCCGCCGCCTGCTCCGGAGATAGTTCAACCTCCTCAACTTCTATATTATATTTCTGCGCCAAGTAGCGTAACGCTTCCGGGTAGGAATATTTCTCAAGCTCCATAACAAAGCGTACTGAATCCCCTCCAGCGCCACAACCAAAACACTTATAAATACCCTTGCTTACAGAAACATGAAAAGAAGGTGTCTTTTCATTATGGAATGGGCAAACACCAATTAAGCTCGTTCCCCGTTTCTTTAAGTCCACAAAGTCACCCACCACTTCTTCGATACGAGCGGCATCCAAAATTTTCCCGATTGTTTCCTGCTTAATCATTCTTGGTAAAGATAGTAATTTTCGTTATTGGTTAGTGGTTGTTGGTTGCTAGTTATTAGTTGTTGGTTGCTAGTTATTAGTTGCGAGTGCAGAATTTGGTAGCAAGACACCTGCCTGCCGGCAGGCAGGTAGGTATCAGGATAAGTAACAAGCCCGAAGGGCTCATTGATACCTTAAAAAACTAACAAAGCATCAATAACCCCGAAGGGCTCATTGACACCTTAAAAAAACTAACAAAGCATCAATAACCCCGAAGGGCTCATTGATACCTTAAAAAAACTAACAAAGCATCAATAACCCCGAAGGGCTCATTGATACCTTAAAAAAACTAACAAAGCATCAATAACCCCGAAGGGCTCATTGATACCTTAAAGAACTAACAAAGCATCAATAATTCAAAAGCCTACCGGAGGGATGGCCTGCCTCATGGAGGGACAGTAAAAAAGCCTATTCGCATATCACTTGTTTCCGCTTTCGCTACTGCTACTCCTCATTCATCACTCCTCACTCATCACTCCTCACTCATCACTACTTAATACCTAGCTTTTCATTCTTTACTTCTGGTCCATTGGCAAATTTGATTCCGAAGGCATCGTTCCCGGAAGTTCGCTCGAAAATTTGCAATCCGAAATATGGTACTGCTGCTATTAAATGATCAAAAATATCAGCCATTATATATTCATATTCGGCCCACTTGGTTGTATTGGTAAAAGCATATAACTCCAAAGGCAAGCCATTTTCAGTTGGCGCCAATTGCCTAACCATCAACGTCATGCCCTTATGAAGCCCTGGATGATTATTCAGATACCAATCAATATATTTTCTGTAAAGTCCGAAGTTCGTAAAGTTTCGCCCATTCAATGCAACGGTCCTGTCTGCTCCTATTTTTTCGTTGTGCTTTTTAATCACTTCTCCGCGCTCGTCAATATAATCACGAATTCCTTGTATTTTTTGGAAACGAGGAAGCTCTTCGTCACCCACAAAGCGAATGCTGCCCTGTTTAATAATGATTGCCCTTTTAATGCGACGCCCACCGGATTCTTGCATTCCGCGCCAATTCTGAAATGAATCGGATATAAGGGTATAGGTAGGAATAGTGGTAATCGTTTTATCGAAATTACGCACTTTTACGGTTGTTAGGTTAATTTCTTCCACGTCGCCATCTGCGCCGTATTTAGGCATGGTGATCCAGTCGCCGATACGAACCATATCATTGGTTGTTACCTGAATGCTGGCCACAAACCCCATGATGGTATCTTTAAACATGAGTAATAGAATCGCCGAAGCAGCGCCCATAGCGGCAAAGAAAGCCGTCGGGGATTGACCGGTTATACTGGAAAAAATAGCTACGGCACCAAATAGAAAGAAAACCATCCGAATAACCTGTAGATAACTCTCCATTGGTTTAGCTGAAAATTCGGGTTTTTCTCGTAATACGTCGGCACCCGACCTTATAATGGCCATCACAATGGATATGATCATAAAAACCATGTAAACTTCCATGGCGATGTCCAAGGGATTTATTAAATGCGGGAAGTCATTAAATACAACCGGTATCGAATTTTTCACCAGGCTGAATGGTGCTATCAGTGCAAGAAAATGAGGAAAGCGGTTTTTTAACAGATAATCGAAAAACCGAAGTTGCGTACTATTGTAAATTTTAGTAAAAGCGATTTTCAGTGCTTTTCTCACAACATGTTGTACGGCATAAACTAGAAATACCAAAATTGCGAGCAGAACAAAGACATTCACATAAGTAGCCACTTCTTTGTTTATGCCGAGATCAATGAGTTTGTGATAGGTGAATTCACTAATAAAATTGGAGGATTTCTCTAAGCTGCTTTCTAAATTGTCCATTGTGGAATAGGTTTTAAATATCATCCAAACCCGTAGGCCGGATAAGTTAAAATAAAAACACGATGTTAAAGCTCGGAAAAACAGAAGATATCTGTTAGAGCCAATAGATTCATAAGCCAAAGGCCTTATTAGCAAAGATACGATTTTTCAGCTAGTTTCCTAGACGTTTGAGAGCAATATAGGCCATTAAGCCCGTACTTATGGATAATGCTTTTTCATCGACATCAAAATCAGGGGTGTGTACCGATGCCGTGATTCCTTTTTCTTCATTACGCGTACCTAAGCGATAAAAACAAGCATCCGTTACCTGCGAATAGAAAGCGAAATCTTCTCCCGCCATCCAAAGATCTAGATCCAGTACATTTTCCTGTCCAAGGTATTCAACGGCATAGCCACGAGCTTCCTTGGTTAGCGCTTCATTATTCACAAGATAGGGGTAACCGTGGCGTACTTCAAAATCACAGGATCCGCCCATGCTTTCTGCGATGCCTTCGGCCATTTTTTTCATTTTTTTATGCGCCTCTTTGCGCCATTCTTCATCAAATGTGCGAAATGTTCCCTCCAGCTTAACCTCATTCGGAATTACATTCGTAGCGCCTTCCGCATTAATTTTACCGAACGACAAGACGGTAGGCATCTTGGGGTCGGCTACACGACTTACGATCTGCTGCAAAGCCGTAATAATATGTGCGGTAATAACAATAGGGTCTATATTTTGTTGTGGTTGTGCCCCGTGGCCCCCCTTTCCTTTCACCGTTACATAGAGTTCATCAGTAGATGCCATGTACTTCCCCGCCCTAAATCCAACTTTACCTGCATCGATCAGCGGCATGACATGTTGACCGATAATAGCTTGTGGTTTGGGGTTTTCAAGCGCTCCCTCTTTTATCATAATACTTGCCCCTCCAGGAAGCTTTTCTTCTCCAGGTTGAAAGATTAACTTAACAGTTCCTGCAAATTGATTTTTCAAGGAAGCTAGTATTTTAGCTGTTCCCAATAAGGAAGAAGTATGCACATCATGACCACAAGCATGCATAACACCTATATTTTTAGATCCATAAGTTCTTCCTTCTACTTCTTTAATTGGTAAAGCATCCATATCCGCCCTTAAAGCTATCACCCCATCCCCGACTTGTTCTCCCTTAATGAGGGCAACGATTCCAGTATTCGCCATTTCTTCCCAAGCGATACCCAAAGCATCCAATTTCTCTTTGACAAATACCGAGGTATTGTATTCTTGAAAAGACAATTCCGGGTTGGCGTGAAGATGACGGCGCGTATCTACTATCTCAGAGAAAATGGTTTGAGCTAATGCTTGGATAGATTCTTTTAACATGTTAGTTTTCTATGTTAATCGTTTCGGTAAATATAAAGACAGAACTGAAATCCCGCTTAAGCTGATTCATAAGTGCTTGTGCCTGGCTCCGACTCGTAAAATCACCTACCTTCACCCGATAGTTAGGCTGCTGATAGCCGACATAGGTATTAAGATCTTTATAAATTTGCTTAAACCTTGCCTGCGCGCTGTAAGCTTCGTTACGATTGCTTCCAGAGTAAATCTGTACCCGATAACCGCGTGCCGTAACTTTTCTACCGGTCTTCAGCGGCACACCGGGTTTGCTGGATTCATCTGCTGGAGACAAAACCGTGTTACTACCCAGTAACATACGCTCTTTCTGTAGACGTTCAATTAAGATACTTTTATGTTCTTCTACTATCCCCTTCTCATCCTGAGCAATTGCCTTTCCTATAAAACAGAAAAGCAATAGACCTAGAGCGATAAAAATTTGTTTAAGGCAAGATGTTATTAACATATTCAAACGGTTATTCGTTGTTTGTTATTGTTCTTAGTAAATGAGTAAATGACAACAACTAAGAACGAACAGCTAAGAACTAAACTTGTCCTATACCGTGACAATTTTTATATTTTTTCCCACTACCACAAGGGCAAGGATCATTTCTTCCTATTTTATTATCATTTCTGACAGGTTGCGTCTTTTGCACTTCCCTGGTATCCTCCACGGGCAGACCACCTCCTGACGTTGCTGCGGCCAATTCCGGCTTAGATACTTGCATTTTGGGTTCCTGAACAGGCCGGCGTGCTTCCCGCACTTCTTGTGGCTGCTGATGCGGAATTTCTCCTTTAAACAAGAAAGCCACAATATCTTTATTCATGGTTACCAACATCTCCTTGAAAAGGTTAAAGGCTTCCATTTTATAAATAATGATAGGATCCTTTTGTTCGTAAACTGCATTTTGCACCGATTGTTTCAAATCGTCCATCTCACGCAAATGCTCTTTCCAAGCCTCATCTATTAAGGATAAAACAACCCCTTTTTCGAAGGCCTTAAATACTTCCTTTCCATTTGTTTCAACCGCTTTCTTTAGGTTAGCTGCGACCTGCAATCCACGAAGACCATCAGTAAATGGCACGACAATATTTTCAATCTGTTCACCACGTGTTGCATACACGTCTTTCAAAACCGGTAAGGTCTGATTTGCAATATGCTCCGCTTTGCGGTGGTAGAAATCGATTACCCGGCTAAATAAGGTATCTGTTAAGCCGGCAATGTTGCCACTTAAAAAAGCATCTTGATTCAACTCAGGATCAACGGAAAAAACACGGATAAATTCCAATTGAAAATCCTCATAGGTTCCCGTTTCCTTATATTCAGTAACCAAGTCTTCAACCACATCATAAATGGTATTATTCAGATCAACATCCAAACGTTCCCCAAATAGTGCATTTCTACGTTTCGCATAGATCACGGTACGCTGTGAGTTCATCACATCATCGTATTCCAGCAAACGCTTACGGATACCGAAGTTGTTCTCTTCCACTTTCTTCTGTGCTCGTTCGATCGATTTGGTGATCATCGAATGCTGAATAACCTCTCCTTCTTCAATGCCCATACGTACCATGATGTTGGAAATACGTTCGGAACCGAATAAGCGCATTAAATTGTCTTCCAAGGAAACGAAAAACTGCGAAGAACCGGGGTCACCTTGGCGACCGGCACGACCGCGCAACTGACGGTCAACGCGGCGAGATTCATGTCGTTCTGTACCAACAATAGCTAAACCACCAGCCTCTTTAACACCAGGTCCTAACTTGATGTCGGTACCACGACCCGCCATGTTCGTCGCGATGGTCACGGTACCCGCCTGCCCTGCTTCCGCCACTATGTCGGCTTCCCTTTGGTGAAGTTTAGCATTCAATACATTGTGTTTGATACCGCGTAACTTCAACATACGGCTCAACAATTCTGATATTTCCACCGAGGTCGTACCTACCAATACCGGGCGACCAGCCTCGGTTAACTTTTGGATTTCCTCAGCAACTGCATTATATTTTTCACGAGCCGTACGATAAACCAAGTCCTCCCGATCATCACGTTGTATTGGGATATTGGTTGGTATTTCTACCACATCCAACTTATAGATTTGCCACAGCTCACCCGCCTCCGTCACCGCCGTACCCGTCATACCTGCTAGCTTGTGGTACATTCTAAAATAATTCTGTAAAGTTATCGTCGCGTAGGTTTGTGTAGCATCTTCTACCTTTACATTTTCTTTCGCCTCAATTGCTTGATGTAACCCATCCGAGTAACGGCGACCTTCCATGATACGCCCCGTCTGCTCATCGACAATCTTAACCTTACCCTCATCTATGATATATTCTACATCCTTTTCAAACAAGGTATAAGCTTTTAATAGCTGGTTAACGGAGTGAATACGTTCAGATTTAATAGAAAAATCACGCATCAGTTCATCTTTCTTCTGCGCCTTTTCTTCGGCAGAGATCGCTAACTTTTCAATCTCAGCAATTTCAGTCCCTACATCAGGCATGACAAAAAAGTGAGGATCTTCGCCTGAGCTTGTGATTAGCTCAATTCCTTTTTCTGTCAACTCTACTTGATTATTTTTCTCATCTATTACAAAGAACAATTCGGCATCCACTTTTGGCATATTTTTGCTTTGTTCCTGCAGGTAATAGTTCTCTGTTTTCGTAAGCACCTGGCGATTACTCCCTTCGCTCAGAAATTTAATGAGCGCCTTATTCTTAGGTAAGCCTCTATGTGCACGTAATAAGGCCATACCAGCACCTTCTACATCGGTATTACCACTTGAAATTCCTTTCTTCGCTTCGTTCAACACCGTATTGATATACGCTTTTTGTGCATTTACCAGACGCTCGATTCGCGGTTTCAAATCATAGAATTCATGTTCATCGCCACGGGGAATTGGGCCGGATATAATTAAAGGTGTACGTGCATCATCAATGAGTACAGAGTCAACCTCATCCACCATAGCAAAATGTAATTTACGTTGCACCAAGCCTTCCGGTGCTTGCGCCATATTATCTCGTAGATAATCGAAACCAAATTCATTGTTTGTACCGAAAACAATATCAGCGGCATAAGCGTTGCGGCGAGCCGCAGAGTTTGGCTGATGTTTGTCGATACAATCTACGCGAAGACCATGGAATTCAAATAAAGGCCCATTCCATTCGGAGTCACGTCGTGCCAAATAATCGTTCACCGTCACGATATGAACACCTTGTCCGGATAAAGCGTTTAAATAAGCGGGTAAAGTACCTACCAATGTTTTACCTTCACCCGTTGCCATTTCAGCAATTTTACCTTCGTGCAGAACAATACCACCGATTAACTGTACATCATAATGCACCATATTCCAGGTAACCTGATTCCCGGCAGCAATCCATGTGTTATGCCAAATAGCTTTATCGCCCTTGATTTCGACATTTGGCTTTTTCGCTGCCAGATCACGATCGAACTCACTAGCTGTCACTTCTAACGTCGTGTTTTCAGTAAATCGGCGTGCCGTTTCTTTCACAACAGCGAATGCCTCCGGAAGTATTTCCATTAATACTTCCTCTAATTTTTTATCGCGATCTTTAATCAGTTTATCTACTTTGTCATAAATGGCATTTTTTTCTGCCATTTCTACCTGTGGTTCCTCAGCATCTGTTTTCAACTGGTTGATTTCACCATCAATATCCGCTAAATAGTCGGAAATCCGTCGCTTAAAATCAAGCGTCTTTGCACGAAGTTCATCATGACTTAATCCCTCCAGTTTGGCAAATTCTTCCTTGATTTTATCTACTAACGGACGAATATGTTTTATATCACGATCAGATTTACTGCCAAAAATTTTACTTAAGAATCCTAACATGTTCAATAATAATCTAAAATATATGCTATTGGTGTCAACAAATGCGCCAAATCCCATGTTGCGTCATATTGACATCAATACAATTGTCAAAGTTAGTGATTTTTTGTTAATAGTAATCAGCTTTCGGAGATTGGCATTCAGCCGTTTGTTAATTGTTCGCTGTTGGTTATTAGTTATTAGTTATTAGTTATTGGTTATTGGTTATTAGTTATTGGTTATTAGTTATTGGTTATTAGTTATTGGGTGTTGGTTATTGGTTATTGGTTATTGGTTATTGGTTGGCGAGCGCACATTCATTGGCTAGGAAAGGCTTAGGCTGTAGTTAAGCAATAAGCAGATGGCATTAGGCAGTAAGCTTTAAAGTACCTCCCTATCGGAAGGCAGGCAGGTCCCAAACCATTATCACATCGGCTAATTATCACATCGGCTAATTGGCTCATCGGCTAATTATTTCAGCTATCAGCAGTCGGCCTTCAGTCGCACGAATCCTTCTCACTATTCCCTACTCAATAACTTAACTACTCAACTACTTAACTATTTCCCTACTCAACTACTTAACCATTTCCCTACTTAACTATTGTGGAAGCACGGCCCAAATGGTATTTCCTGCGTCATCGGCGACCAGCATATATCCTTGTTTGGCAAATGCGATGCCTACCGGTCGGCCGTATACTTCAGCCTCCGCGTCATTTGCTATAAAGCCCGTCAAAAAATCTTTATATTCACCTATAGGCGTTCCATTTTCAAAAGGAATAAAGAGCACTTTGTATCCGACCAATTGCGAGCGATTCCAAGATCCGTGTTGCCCTACATAAGCGCCACCTGCGAACTTACCTGAAGCTCCGAAAGCTAAGCCTAGTGAAGCCGTATGTGACCCCACTGCAAAATCGGGAACGATGGATTCAGCCACCAAATCCTCTCTTTTTCCCTTCAACCGAGGGTCTGGGTTTTTGCCCCAATAAGCATATGGCCAGCCATAGAAGCCATTTTCTTCCACAGATGTTATATAATCGGGAACGATTTGGTCTCCCAACTCATCACGCTCATTCACTGCGGTCCATAATTTACCGGTATGAGGCTCCCATGCCATGCCGACCGGATTTCGAAGTCCTGCTGCAAAAATGCGTTCTCCACTTCCATCGGGGTTAATCTCCAAAATGTTTGCTCTCCGTCTTTCATTCTCCATCCCATGTTCACCAACGTTACTTCCCGACCCGACGCTAATATATATTTTTGAGCTATCCGGTTTCATCAATAAATTTCGAGTCCAATGATTGTTGTATCCGCCTGCGGGCAACGACAAAATTTTCTCGCCCTTTCCACTAACTTTAGCTTCTCCTATCTTATACGGATACTTTAAAATACCATCGGTATTAGCGACATAGAAACTGTTATCCATGATCAACATGCCAAAGGGTTTATTAAGCCCTTCCAAGAAAGGGGATTTGCTATCGGCTACGCCATCTCCGTTGGTATCCTTGAACATAGTAATTCTATTCGCACCTGCTCCTTGTGTCTGCGATTCGGCCACGAAAATGTCTCCATTCGGGGCGACATAGATCCAACGGGGATTTTGCAAACCATCGGCAAATTTGACAACCTTGTAGCCCGCGGCCACAATCGGTGTTTTCCCTGTTGGCCATCCGATTACCTTTGAGTTTTTAGTACTGGATGGCGTTGCCAATGGCTCAGCTAAGGTAATGTTTAGTCCGTACTCACCTACCGAATCCGTTGGGGCTTCCGGCGTCTCTTCTTGGTTTTGCCCATTTCCTTTGCAGGCATTGATCAAAACCAAAAAAGAAAAAAAAAGACAATAAGTATATCGATTCATTTTGGATGACGTTTTATTCATGTTAAAGGAACACCAAGCCATCCAAAATGTTTGTTTTAGCGCCAAGCTTTATATTGGTTGATTAAGCCGTTGGTGGAGCTATCATGTGAGGTAATGTCTCCCTCGTTTCTGAGCTCAGGCAATATCTTTCCAGCGAGCTGCTTACCCAGTTCAACTCCCCATTGATCGAAACTAAAAATATTCCAGATAATACCTTGTGTAAATATTTTATGCTCATAAAACGCAATCAAGCTTCCCAAACTCCGGGGCGTTATTTTTTTCAAAAGAAAAGAATTGCTTGGCCGGTTTCCCTCAAAAACTTTGAATGGCGTAATAGCCGCTACTTCCTCGTCAGATTTCCCTGCTTTTTTCAACTCAGCTTCCACTTCCTCTTCCATTTTACCATTCATTAACGCTTCTGTTTGGGCAAAGAAATTAGATAACAGGAGCGTATGGTGTTCCCCAATTGGATTGTGTGTTTGAGCAGGTGCAATAAAATCGCAAGGGATCATCTTCGTGCCTTGGTGAATCAATTGATAAAAGGCGTGTTGGCCATTTGTTCCGGGTTCGCCCCAGATAACGGGCCCTGTCTGATATTCAACCGGCACTCCATTTCTATCCACATACTTACCATTACTTTCCATATCGCCTTGCTGAAAGTATGCCGCAAAACGATGTAGGTATTGATCATAAGGTAGAATCGCATGCGTTTCCGAATCAAAGAAATTATTATACCAAATACCCAACACCCCCATAATAACTGGAATATTTTCCTCTAAGGGAGTATTTTTGAAGTGATTATCAGCCGCGTGGGCTCCCGCTAAAAGTTCTTTGAAATTATCAAAACCAATGCTCAACACGATCGACAAGCCAATGGCGCTCCATAAAGAATAGCGACCACCAACCCAGTCCCAGAATTCAAACATATTCTTCGTATCTATACCGAAGTCTTGCACCGCTTTAGCATTGGTGCTCAACGCGACGAAATGCTTAGCGATATCCTTTTCGGCGCCTCCTTGGGTTAAAAACCAGTCACGCGCACTGTGAGCGTTGGCCATCGTTTCTTGCGTGGTAAAGGTTTTGGAAGCAATCAAAAAGAGCGTGGTTTCTGCATTCACCTTTCGTAACGTCTCAGCGATATGCGTTCCATCAACATTTGATACAAAATGTAAGGTTAAATGATTTTTATATGGTTTCAATGCTTCCGTTACCATAACCGGACCTAAGTCTGAACCGCCGATTCCTATATTAACAATATCCGTTATTGCTTTACCACTGTATCCTTTCCAAGAACCGTCAATCACTGCTTCACTAAATTCTTTCATATGTGCCAGTACTTCATTGACTGAAGGCATCACATCTTGGCCATCAACAAGTACGGGTGTGTTGCTTATATTTCGCAATGCCGTATGCAATACCGCTCTGTTTTCTGTTTTATTAATCGGCAGTCCTTTGAACATGGCGTCAATGGCCTCTTCCAGGTGGCATTCGCGAGCAAGCTGCACTAAAAGAGCAACGGTCTGTTCATCTATCCTATTTTTTGAATAATCAAATAAAATGTCTTCAAATAGTAATGAGAACTTTTCGAATCTATCCGGATCGTAGGCGAACAGATCACGTAAATGTTTCGGCGCGATGTTGATATAATGGTTGCTCAAGTAGTTGTAAGCATCGGTTTCGGTAAAATTTACAGTTGGTAACATAAGCAAATCAAAATTTTCACGAAACTACAATTTTAGTCGCAGAAAAGCGAAAAGCATTTGATGGCGCAGCCTAGATTTACTTTCCTAAGACAGAATAGCTACTTAAAATCTCCGATTTTAACATCAAGATTTCACTTTTACATACGGAATATTAGAAGACCATCTTCTTTAGTCACTTTCTTCCGCAAACCACGAAGTAGCTTGAATGCTATTGAAAACGAACAAGTGATGAAAAAAGTTGATTAAGGAAACCTCTTTTTTTAAAGCTAAATTCCTAAACAGCGTAGCCGCTATTTTCAAAAAAGTTTCCTGACTTTTAACACATTTTGTTATACAATATGTAAAAATTTTCGATATCTTTATCCAAACAAATCCTATATTAGTCAGTTAATTTATAAAGGATTAACATAGGCAGCTTTTAGCCAAAAAATATTAATTCATTAAAGCGGATTAAGGTATCAACCATCTTAAAAACGTATCGAGATGACTGATGTAAATTATGACAATATTGAGCGTTATCTATCTGGAAGTATGACAGATAAGGAGCGTCATCATTTCGAGGCCGAGCTTGACGAAAACGAAGACTTGGCTCAGGAACTTCATTTTTACATGTACGTAAATCAAAGCATCTCGGAATGTCTTTATCATACCCCTATTGAAGAACTATCCTTCGGCAAGGCCAAAAACAAACGATACCAAGATATGAACAGACTTAAATGGATGGCATTAACAGCTATTGGCGTCATTTTCGTAACAATCCTTTTATGGTCACCGTGGAAAATATATCGAGAGATTGATGCATCATCTGTTCAAATGGGCACCGTTAACGCAGAGGGCTTACCTGTTGGTAATAAATATGCCGATATTATCGAGCTTTTTAATGCAGGCAAATACGAAGAAGCCTTGCCTCTTTTAAACGGGGCATTAACGGAACAACCCAATGATTTGTATATTCGGTATTATAGAGGCCTTACTTTCTTAAATTTAAAATACCTCGGATCTGCCCGTCGAGATTTACTGAAGATTTACACCGAAAACGCACCGCAAATGTATGACGCGGCTTACTATATCGCCTTATCCTATCTAGAAGAAGAGGACGATTATAAAGAAAGTGCTCGTAATTGGCTGGATAAAATCCCTCAAGAAGCCCCCATTCATTCGAAAGCCGAAGCACTTAGGAAATTACTGTAAAATAACCGTTTAGTTGAGCAGTTGTATTGTTAAATTGTTGAGTAGGGAAATGGTTAAGTAGTTGAGTAGTTAAGTAGTTGAGTAGTTAAGTAGGGAATAGTGAGAAGGATTCGTGCGACTGAAGGCCGACTGCTGATAGCTGAAATAATTAGCTGATGAGCCAATGTGATGATTAGCCAATGTGATAATGTTTTGGGACTTGCCTGCCTTCCGATAGGGAAGTACTTTAAAGCTTATTGCCCAATGCCTACAGCCTAAAGCTTATTACTTAAAACTTATAACTTAAAATCCTACCTTTGTTCTATGACGAAAGAAAACATTCAAGAATTAAGGGATAGAGCAGCTTCCCTGAGGAGGCATCTTTGACATTGATGCAAAACAAAAAGAAATAAACCAAGAGCAAGAAATAACCCTAAAACCAGACTTTTGGGATCATCCAAAAGAAGCGGAAAAAGTATTGCAGTCGATCAAGAGCAAAAAAGTTTGGACAGATAGCTTTGACGAGCTACTGCAAGCCATTGACGATGCTTCTGTCATGTTCGACTTTTATCAGAGTGGCGACGCCAGTGAGCAGGAAGCCGATGAACTTTTTCAAGAAGCGCTGAAACGGGTTGAAGAGCTCGAATTTAAAAATATGCTTAGTGCCGAAGAAGATCAGTTAACGGCTATTTTACAAATTACTGCCGGCGCTGGAGGCACTGAGAGTTGTGATTGGGCGGCTATGTTGATGCGTATGTATATTATGTGGGGAGAAAAGAATGGCTATAAGGTAACGGAGCAAGACTTCCTCGAAGGCGATGTTGCAGGTGTAAAATCAGTGACACTTCAATTTGACGGCAATTTCGCTTATGGATATTTAAAGGGAGAAAACGGCGTGCATCGCTTAGTGCGAATTTCTCCGTTCGACTCCAATGCGAAACGGCATACTTCGTTCGCCTCCGTATACGTCTATCCACTGGTGGACGATACAATTGAGATTGAGGTAAAAGATTCGGATATTGAATGGGACACGTTCCGTTCAGGAGGCGCTGGTGGACAGAACGTCAATAAGGTAGAAACAGCCGTTAGGCTGCACCACAAGCCCTCAGGAATTGTTATCAAGAACCAGGAGTCGCGTTCACAACTCCAAAATAAGGATAACGCTATGCGTCTCTTAAAATCGCAGCTTTATGAAATTGAGATGCGTAAGCGTATGGAAACGACAGCGGCTATTGAAGGCAGCAAGAAAAAAATAGAATGGGGTTCGCAAATACGTAATTATGTTTTACATCCTTATAAGCTGGTAAAAGATTTAAGGACAGGTCACGAAACATCCAATACCCAAGCGGTATTAGACGGTGAATTGGATGAATTTCTAAAATCTTATCTGATGGAATTTGGTGGAAACTAAAATTCATTTTTCCACATCATGGATTCAACGGGTCGCGTTGTCTTTCTATTGTATTTCGCATTCCCTTTTGTGTTGTACATGGTGTGGATATCTCCCTCTACCGTAAAATAAATCAACTGCCCAATGGGCATGCCAGCATATACACGTACCGGTTGAGCCACGGATATTTCAAGTGTCCAGGTATTACAAAATCCGACATCTCCCTTTCCGGCAGTGGCATGAATATCAATACCTAAACGTCCTGTGCTGCTTTTACCTTCCAGGAAAGGTACATGGTTATGGGTTTCTGTATATTCTAATGTCACTCCCAAATACAAGGTGTTTGGTTCAAGCACATAACCAGCTTTCGGAATTTCAAAGTGAACAATTTCATTATGAACCTTAGCATCTAATACCCGATCTTTATAAGTAGCCAAGTATTTCCCTAAATGAACGTCATATGAGTTCGTCCCCAAACATTCACGCTTAAATGGTTCAATAATAATAGAGCCTTTATCGATTTCCTCTAAAATCCTTTTGTCTGAAAGTATCATAGTGTTTTTAGTGCAGGATACAAACATAAGGAATAATTAATCAATTTGTGAATGAGTTGAGTTGTTGAGTAGGGAAATAGTTAAGTAGTTGAATCGTTAAGTAGTTAAGTAGTTGATGAACCAATGTGATGATAGCCGACATGATTAGAACGGCCAGCGCGTCCGAAGCTGATAGCTGAAATAATTAGCCGATGAGCCAATTAGCCAATGTGATGATGAGCCGATGCGATAATTAGCCGATGTGATAATGGTTTGGGCTGTCTTCCGATAGGGAGGTACTTTAAAGCTTACGGCCTAATGCCATCTGCTTATTGCTTAACGCCTACAGCTTTTCATAGCCAATGAATGTGCGCTCGCTAACCAATAACTAATAACCAATAACTAATAACAAACAACTAACCAAACAGCCGAAAGCCGATCGCTGAAAGCTGATGGCTATTGATAAAAATTTACTACTTTTATTCATGGGTTTAGTATATCTTAAGGAAGTTAATCCGCACACACGTTTTGCCATTTGGAAAATTGAAGAAACAGCTGAAGAGCTATTGGCTAAATTACAGCTAAACAGAAGTGAAAAGGCTTTTTTGGAGCGACTTAACAAGGGTAAAAGGACATTAAATTGGTTGGGAACACGTGTTTTGCTCCGCACCATGTTAGATACCCCGGGTTATATTGATTGCCCTTCTGACGAGAATGGCAAACCTTATTTAGTTAATTTTCCGCATAAAATATCACTCAGTCATTCCTTTGATTATGCTGCTTGCATGCTTAGTACACGATACGAGGTAGGAATCGACATGGAGTTGGTCAAACCTAAAATAGAAGTCATTGCCAGTAAATTCATGAAACCCGAAGAGCTGGCACAGCTTCAGCCTGAACACCGCTATGTAGAACAGCTTTTAACTTGCTGGACAGCTAAAGAAGCGGTCTATAAGTTACAAGGAAAAAAAGGAGTTTCTTTTAAAGACAATATTTATATCGAACCCTTTACGTATCAAGAACAGGGGAGCAGTATTGTTGCCCATCTTCAAGGCCCGCATCAACATGCGATCTATACCGTTTACTACGAGCGTTTTCGGGAGTTTATGTTAGGATATGTGATGGGATAGGTGCTTTTCTTCCTATTTCCGTAACTTTGCATTCCTTATTAGGATTACACATGAATAAAAACGTTTATTTCCAAGACTGGGGCAGGGTTGACTATCAAGAAGCGTGGGATCGGCAAGAACTTATTTTCGCGCAGGTAGTTCAACAGAAAACGGGCAACCGGGTTAATGGCACCAATCATCCTACAGACAACTATTTAATTTTCGTAGAACATCCGCATGTTTATACACTGGGTAAGAGCGGTAAGCCCGAAAACTTATTATTAGATGAACAGGGGCTACACGATAAGCAAGCAACCTATTACAAGATAAACCGTGGAGGAGATATTACTTATCATGGCCCTGGCCAACTAGTTGGTTATCCTATATTGGATCTTGATAATTTTTTTACTGACATCCATCTATACATGCGTACGATTGAAGAGGCCGTGATTCGTACATTAGCCGATTATGAGATTGAGGCTGGCAGGTACCCGGGTTATACCGGCGTATGGTTGGATCCGGACAATGAAAAAGCCCGGAAAATTTGCGCTATCGGTGTTCGAGCCAGTAGGTGGGTTACCATGCATGGTTTTGCATTTAACGTCAACACGGACCTAAATTATTTCAACCATATTGTGCCCTGTGGTATAGACGATAAAGCCGTAGCTTCTTTACAAGGTGAACTAGGACGGGAAGTAGACATGGAAGAAGTAAAAGAACACTTAAAAAAACATTTTGCTGATTTGTTCAAAATGAATTTAATAAGCGCTGCATTGACTGCGTTCTAAATCACTCCACAGTACACACTATCGGAAAGCGTATCATGATAGGTATCCCGGAAGGAGGCATATACATGTATTGGCTTCTCAGCAAAGGCTAAGGTGCTATTCTCCCAGCTGTCCGTCTGTGCGACCCTTTCTGCGCCGATTTCTCTAAAATGACGAAATAAGTCGCCATCATATAGCAAAACCACTAAACGATCCCCTTTCCATCCACCTAATGATTCCCATGACAACGTAATACGAGTCCCATTTCGTTCAACGGAGCAGTTATGCGGCGGAATTATTGGGCCTTTACTTATCAAAACCTTTTCCGGGTTGATATAGGGTTCACCATTTTCGTCGATCTCTACGGCGTATTTACGGGTGTATGACTGTACCATCTGAAAAGGTCCCACCCTACTCCCAGGCGGAACTGCATTCCTAAAACCGAATAGGACAAAAGGCTTTATCGGTGTCAAAAATTTAGATACAGCTTTCATTTTAGCCTGATTCAATAATTCCTTGGGAGAGAAAGGTTTGGTACGGCGCCCAATCGTACGAACAATCAGTTGACCATTTAATTCATACGTCGTTAAATCCCCCGTCCTTCCATTAATAGGGCCATGAAGACCATTCTTTGCAATTGCCATGTTAAAAGCCTTTGGTTTATATATCTGCTAGTCGAAGCTGGTTTACTGCTGCTTCCACTCAAATATATCATAAAAAAAGAATTTATAAAGTTTTAAAGAAGAATTTATAAAGGGTTAATAAGGGTGATACCCTTATTAACCCTTTATAAACCCCTTACTAACACTTTGTTAACACCCTATTAATGGTAAAGGAAACGCGAATGAAATTCAACTTAATCCCGAACGATTAGCGACGGACAACCCGTTAACATTCGGGCAAACTCAACGGAATGTTGGTTGCTAAACCACCATCAGAAGTTTCTTTATACTTAACATTCATATCCAAGGCTGTTTCCCACATGGTGTGCACTACGGCATCTAAACTTACTTTTGCCTTTTCGGGATTGGATTGTAAAGCGAGTTGCGATGCTGTAATGGCCTTAATAGCTCCCATGGTATTTCTTTCGATACAGGGTACCTGTACTAATCCGCCGATGGGATCGCATGTTAGTCCAAGGTGATGTTCCATGGCAATTTCAGCTGCCATCAGTACTTGGCGCTGGGATCCGCCCAAACACTCGGTTAATGCCGCCGCTGCCATCGCCGAAGACACACCAATCTCAGCCTGGCATCCACCCATTGCAGCCGATATCGTCGATCCTTTCTTGAAGATACTTCCTATCTCCGATGCCGTCGCTATAAATTGAATGATTTTTTCTTCATTGTAGCCATTGCAGAATATTAAAAAGTATTGAAGGACGGCTGGGATTACACCGGCAGCACCGTTTGTCGGAGCGGTAACGACCCGTCCGAATGAAGCATTCTCCTCGTTCACGGCCAAGGCAAAACAACTTACCCAATCTAACGTATACTGGAAACCACTCCCTCCTTCACGGATAGCGTACATCCAGGTTTCAAAATCGGCATAATGACGGCCGTTCAATAATTTTTTATTTAATTTAGCGGCTCTTCTTTCCACATTTAAGCCTCCCGGCAAGGTACCCGTAGTGTGACAGCCTCGATAAATACAATCACGAATCGTATGAAAAATCTTTAAGATCCCCTTATTAGTTTCTTCTTCACTTCGCCATGCATGCTCATTTTCGAGCACCACCTCTGAAACTTTAAGGCCGGTACGCATACACCACATCAATAAATCCTTCGCATTTTGAACGGGGAAGGGTAGATCCACCTCTTCTGTATCACCTGCCCGTTGATTTTCCTGGACTACAAAACCTCCACCAATAGAGAAGTAAGTTTCAGATAACGCCGTTCCATCTCTGAAAAAAGCTTGAAAGGTAACCGCATTTGGGTGATAGGGCAAACTTTCCGTCATCAGGAAAAGCAAGTCCTCTCCATAATTAAAAGGAATTACATACTGCCCGGCAAGACACAATTGGCAATCACCCTTAATCTGGTCAACTGTTGGTTGAATCCGACTAACCTCGAAAGTCACGGGGTCACCACCACTCAACCCTAAAAGGATTGCTATATCGGTTCCATGCCCCTTACCCGTCTTGGCCAAGGATCCGTAGAGTAAGATTTTAACTGCTTCTGTATCAGCAAGCCTCTTTTCTTGATCAAGCTTTTGGATAAATCGTTGTGCTGCACGCCATGGCCCAAGGGTATGCGAGCTAGAAGGCCCGACACCGATTTTGAAAATATCAAAAATGGAAATCTGTTCTTTATTCATAAAATAACGCATACGAAGTTAAGCCTAATAATTGTGATTTCCTTATCGGCTCATTTACCCGATATTGACATCATTTTAAAAATTTTAACCATCGGAAAACATTTTTGTACGTTTTATCAGTTCCATATTTTATATTTGTTTATTATAAGCCGAAAAAATTGATAATAAACTAATTTTCAATGCAGTTATTTACCTAAAAAAGTTAAAAGTCTTATAAAAACAACACCCCTGTTTTTCACTTAAATAAGAATCATATGAACAACTACGATTACAACGATTCAATGAGCTCCGGTTTATTTGCCGCCATGGGCATTGGCACAACACTTGTTTCGCTTGCTCTTAGTATTTTAGCGATCGCCGGTTTGTGGAAAATGTTCGAAAAGGCTGGCAAACCAGGCTGGGCAGCAATAATTCCTGTTTACAATCTCATTGTTATTCTTGAGATTGTTGGAAAACCTATTTGGTGGATATTTTTCTTTCTGATTCCCTGTGTAAACTTTGTAGTAATCATTTGGGTGCTGAATCTGTTGATGAAGAGCTTCGGAAAAGATTCAATATACACGGTACTGGCGTTTTTCTTCTCTTTTATCATTTTTCCCATGATTGGCTTCGGGAGCGATCGCTATTTGGGACCATCAGCTGCTGAAGCGAGAGGTGGCAACTCGTTTGATCAGTTTAAGAATTATAAGAATCCATTTGATGATCCGAATGCACCTAGAGACCCAACAGCTTAATATGGTATGAACTATTTGCTGTTTTTGATTTTCAGTAGCTGGTCCGGAATAGACTGGCTACAACATCATCTTCTACCTTGCCCTTTTAAATGGTTAACCGGCATAGATTGCCCCGGCTGCGGTTTTCAAAGAGCATTATTGTTATTACTTCAGGGGCGATGGCAAGCCAGTATAGTACAATATCCACCAACCATTCCACTTTTATTATTAGGTTTATTTTTCCTGCTAAAAAACCGTTATTTTAAGAAAAATGAAAAACTTGCTACCGTATTATCTTGCTTAGTGGGCTTTCTAATCATCACGTCCTATCTTAACAAGATGTTTTAAGCGCAGCTAATGGAGCCTTTTATTTCGTATTTGATGTCAGATACGAATAGTCGCGAACAATTTGTTTCAAAAACTCCCATTCATTCATCTCGTTAGGAATGTTCACTTGTAACACATCTTTTGCTTTCATAGCCATTTTATATACGAGCATATTATTGCCTGACTTACTGAAATTGGCCAACACATCATGAATGAGTGTTATGTCCTGATCGTTAAGACTTGTCACCTCCGGAAACAAGGGCTTATATAGTTCTTCGGTTGGAGGATGAAAGGCAATTGCTTCTAACTGCGTTCGGGGAACGGTTTTAATTAAAGTTGTGCCCGCCACAATATCGCCTATTCGTTGCTTGTTTTCGGATAGTGCCACGCAGATCAATGCCCCTACTTGCATTGTTAGTGTAAAATCTACAAACCGGAATAACCACCTCAAAAAGTATTGACCTACACTAGGTTGATAACCGTCTAGGCTGACAACTTTAATTTTCAGTATGCGCTTGCCAACACTCTGCCCATTAAAAAAAATTTCACACAGCAAATCATAAAACACAAACAGCGAACCATATAAAGCCAAAAGTATCAGATTACCGGTATTATCAAAAGCCAGTCCTAAGCCTGAAACGATCAATATAAATAAGAGATAAATAAGAAAAAAGAGGAGCAGATCGATTATACGTGCAGCGATCCGCTCGCCCACGCCGGCGACATCATAATCGATCGATATATTTTGCGAAGTAATTACCTTTACATGATTCATCAAAACGAATTTAGTGAAATCCATGGATATGGAAGCGTTTGATTTTTATTATCTTTATTTCGATTCAGGACTTATACTCAAATTATTAATACCATATGCGGGAAGCACTGTTCGTCAAACAAAATAATGCAAAATGGGAAAGTTATGAAAAAATAAAGACAACCCATCCGGATGAGTTAGCAGCGCGTTTTATCGAAATCACGGACGATCTCGCCTATGCCAAAACCTTTTACCCAAAATCGAAAACCACCGCCTATCTTAATGGCTTGGCAGCTCGTCTACACCAGTCGCTCTATATTAATAAAAAAGAAAAGGCAAGTCGTTTTCTGAGCTTTTGGAAAACGGAGCTTCCGATTATCTTTTTTCAGTATCGAAATCAGTTGGCCTATTCTGCTGTATTTTTCTTATTATTCACCTTTATCGGTGCATTCTCTGCCGCGAATGATGAAACATTTGTTCGGCTTGTTTTAGGTGACGACTATGTAAATATGACAAATACTAATATAGAAAAAGGAGATCCTTTTGGCGTATATAAACAATCGAATCCGTTGCTTATGTTTTTGATGATTGCGCTGAACAATATTCGAGTGTCGTGTATGGCATTCCTCTTGGGTATTTTATGCGCTGTTGGCACGGTCGTACTGCTTATGTATAATGGCATTATGTTGGGATCTTTTCAATATTATTTTTTTACAAAAGGTTTAGGTTTTGAATCGGTATTAGTTATCTGGATACACGGCACATTGGAAATATCGGCGATTGTGTTGGCAGGAGCCGCGGGCTTGATATTGGGAAACAGTCTGCTGTTTCCCAAAACTTACAGTAGACTCACTTCGCTTAAACGGGGAGCGAAGGATGGTCTAAAAATCATTGTCGGATTGATCCCCATATTCATTATCGCTGCTTTATTGGAGTCTTTTGTAACAAGACATACAGCTATGCCCTTCTGGTTAAGCAGCGCTATATTGATAGCATCTTTTCTTTTTATCGTATGGTACGTGGTGATTTATCCCCGTAAGCTTTCCAAACTTATTTAGTTATGAATTATTCCTCTGAAGAACCGATTGAATTAAGAAAGGTAAGAGATTTCAGTGAGACGATGAATGATAGCTTCAGCTTTATCAAACAACATTTCAAAAATCTTTTTAAACCCCTTTTATATATAAGTGGCTTTTTTATTATCGCCACAATAGCCAGTAGCGTTGCACAACAAATGAAAACTATCCGATTGGTTGGCTTGGCAAAAGCATCAACCTCAACCGTATTAGCCGAAAATATGACGGGATACACATTTGGTTTAGCCTACTTTCTGTTACTTTTATTCAGTATCTTATCTGTTAGCGTAATTTATCTAGTTACCTATTGCTATATGAAACTCTATAAAGAACACCACCATACAATTCCATCCATGCAAGCCGTTTGGGACTTATTTAAAAGCCATATTATATCCTTTTTCATAGCGACCATTCTTTTAAGTATATTCATCTTTATTGGTTTCCTCTTTTGTTTAGTTCCCGGTTTTTACCTGATTCCCATTATTAGCTTAACCTTGCCCATTATGATTATGGAAGACAAAGGCTTATTTGAAGCATTATCGCGCAGCATACAATTGATAAAAGACCACTGGTGGAAAACCTTCGCATTGATATTTCTAGCATCTATCATTGCCTATTTTAGCATGGGAATACTGAGTCTTCCATCAGCATTTCTAAGTATCGGCGCCGTATTTGTTGAAGATTCTCCCACCTTGGTTCTCGCTGGTAGTATCTTTGGGTCTATTTTAACGGGTTTAGCACAGCTATTTTATATCTTACCTGCAATTGTGAGTGCGCTGTGGTATTTTAGTCTTACAGAAGAGAAAGACGGATTAGGCCTTATGGAACGAATAGAAGGCTTTGGGTCCGGCGGAGTGAAGGCGTCCAACGATTGGCCAAAAGAAGAATATTAATTATTAATCGATGCACCGTATCTGTCTCTTCCTATTGTGTTTGTTATCTTTTATACGCCCCCTCCAGGCCGTAAGCATAGACGCTGCTTTATCAAAAGGACAAGACAAACAGAAACAGATAAATATTGATACCGGGAAAATAATTTTACGCTCATTTGATGCTGCCAAGTTAGCAAGTTATAAAGAGGACGCAGCCTTCAAGTATGAGGAAGAACAGGTTCCTGTTGGATGGTGGCAACATTTTAAACAGTGGCTTTACAATCAGCTAGCCCGCATTTTTTCGAACGGACAATCCGGGTCAACTTTTAAATGGCTATTTATTATACTAGGGAGTGCCGCGCTCTTATTCCTTGTCTATAAAATTGCCGGTATGGATATACTGTACATATTCGGAAGAAGAAATCGGGTTAGTGGTGCAAGTTCCATTGCGGAAGAAGAGGACATACATCAAATCGATTTTGAAATGGAGCTCCAGACCGCTATTACAAACAAAAATTTCCGACAGGCGGTCCGTTTATCATATCTTCAATTGCTAAAAGAACTGACAGATCGGGCATTAATCGATTGGCAACCGGGAAAAACGAATCAAATCTATGTGCAGGAGTTAGGAAACAGACCATTCAGCAACGATTTTAGAAATTTGACAGGTCTGTTTGAAAAAGTATGGTATGGCGCCTTTCCGGTAAGAGAAAACGATTTTTTCGACTTTAGAAGAAGTTTCGCGAAATTAAAGGATCGGATTTAGATACAGTAACATATGAAAGATCTTAAGTTGTATCTTCTGCTAGGTTTTTTATTGTTGGGTATATATTTATTTATTGAATATAACCGTCCAGTGGCTGTTAATTGGTCGCCCACTTATCAGCGAAGCGACAAAATACCTTTCGGAACTTACATATGCTATCGCGAACTTCCGAAGCTTTTTAAAAGGGGTGTATATAATAGTCGACAACCGCTCGAAGAAACACTTCCAAAGGCTAAAGGTGCCAATTTACTTATTATTTCCTCCAAGATTTCCTTGGGCAACGATGATTATCAAAAGCTTTATACACATATCGAGAAAGGCAACGATGTTTTTCTCGCGGCGAGTGATTTCAATCAAATTCTTTTAGATTCACTTCATTTACAAATTCGTACACGAGATGTTCTTTTTGCAAAAGACAGCTTACAATTTCATTTTCTGAATAAACACTTGGCTCCAGGTCGTTATTATCGGTTCAACAGAGGCATAGCTTCCCAATACTTTAGTAAAATAGACACACTGAAAGCTACTATATTAGGTACGAATAATAAAGGTGAAGCAAATTTTTTGCGTTATCATATCGGCAATGGTGACTTATACTTGTTGGCTTCTCCCGATTTTTTCACCAACTACGCATTGTTAACTGAAGAAGGGGCTGCCTATGCCTCCAAAACACTTTCGTACTTAAATCCAAATCGGCCCCTCATTTATGATGAATATCAATTACTTGGTATGGCAGGTGAGCGATCGCTCTTGCGATTTATTTTTAGCAATGCCTCACTTAAGTGGTCTTATTACATTATGCTTGCATGCCTAATACTATTTGTTCTGTTCGAAATTAAACGGCGACAACGGATCATTCCAATAGAAGATCCAATGGCAAACACCAGCGTAGAATTTATAAAAGTGGTAAGTAGCGTTTATTTTCGACAGCGTGACAATAGCGATATCGCACAGAAAAAGGCTCAGTATCTTCTTCATTTTATTCGCGCTCACTATCGAATTAAAACAAGCGATTTAAACGATGAGTTTTTAGCGTTACTTGCCGAACGCTCGGGTGTCACAGCGGATGTCGTTCAAAAGATATTTGAATATATGGAAGCTGTTCACTTGGGGAAACAATTAAGTGATCAAGAATTGACAGATTTTAATAATTACGTGGAACGGTTTTACAATCAATCGAAGATACTATGGAACAAGAATTTTTCGAACAACGTGCCGATTTAGGTGAATTACAGCAAGCGGTTCAACAAATTAAAGACTCGATCGGTAGGGTTGTTGTTGGGCAGCAAAACCTGGTTGAACTCTTAATTGCCGGAATTTTAGCTGATGGCCATGTACTGATAGAGGGGGTGCCGGGCATTGCTAAGACGTTGACCGCTAAATTAATTGCAAAATGTATTGACGCACAGTTTAGTCGCATTCAATTTACGCCAGACCTCATGCCTTCAGATGTTCTGGGTACATCCATTTTCAATCCAAAAAGTGTTGATTTTGAATTTAAAAAAGGGCCTATATTCGGAAACATCATTCTAGCTGATGAGATCAATCGAGCTCCCGCAAAGACGCAATCTGCCTTATTCGAAGTAATGGAAGAACGTCAAATGACCCTAGATGGTATCACACACCCAATGGAAGAGCCATTTATAGTGCTGGCGACCCAAAATCCAATAGAACAGGAAGGAACTTACCGTTTACCGGAAGCGCAACTCGACCGATTTTTGTTTAAGATCGAGGTGGGCTATCCCTCCCTGGTGGAAGAAACAGAGCTTTTGATCCGACACCATCAAGCGGATCCTCTTGAAACAATCAAGCATATACAACCGGTCCTCTCGAGTGGACAAATTAAATCCCTACGGAATACGGTAAGGAAATTACATGTGGAAGATAAATTAATCGAGTTTGTAGCGAAGATCGTCTATCAAACAAGAAACCACAAGTCTTTATTCCTGGGAGCGTCGCCCCGAGCATCATTAGCCATCATGAATGGGGCAAAGGCTATTGCTGCCATGAATAGTCGTGACTTTGTCACGCCGGACGACATCATAGGCGTTACACCTGCCGTATTGCGCCATCGTATTGTTTTAACGCCTGATCGAGAAATGGAAGGCATTACGCCTGATGAAGTTATCCATCAGCTCATTAAGAATATCGAGATTCCGAGGTGAAGCTTATAGGGGATAGGGATTAGGGATAGGGTGGAGATAAGGGTAAAGAGCGGGACTTAACAAAAAGCGTTTATTAAAGATTCTACGATGCGTAATATCGTTCGATTATTTTATTTGGATCTATTTCTGAGTAAGCGATTTTTTATCGCTTGGGGAATAACGGCATTCTTATTTTTATTAGCTTATTTTTTCCCTTGGCTGGGATTTTTACCTTATATAGCTGCTCTTACAACGACGCTGATTTTATTAGCAGATATCGCATTACTATACGCTGTAAAAAATGGAGGGGTAGTCAGTACGCGTATTGCTCCTGCCCGCCTAAGCAACAGTGATGATAACGAAATTTTTATTACAAGCAACAATCGTTATCCTTTTACTGTAAAAATAGGCATTATCGATGAAATACCTTATCAATTCCAAAAGCGCGATATTTGGTTCGAGCGAGCTCTGGAAGTTAAGGAACGGAGTACTTTTTCATACCAACTACGCCCTGTAAAACGAGGCCTTTACTCTTTCGGAAAACTACGAACTTTTGTACAATCACCCATCGGTTTTATACAACGTAGATTTAATGAAGATGCAGAGGCTAATGTACCCGTATACCCTTCTTTTCTTCAAATGCGTAAATACGAGATGTTAGCCATTTCTAATCGGTTAACGGATTACGGCTTGAAGAAGATCCGTCGTTTAGGCCATAGCATGGAATTTGAACAAATAAAGGCTTATGTTCAGGGTGATGATTATCGGACGCTAAATTGGAAAGCTTCTGCTCGTCAAGGCAGTTTAATGGTCAATTCGTACATTGACGAGCGATCGCAACATATCTATTGTATAATCGACAAATCAAGGGCAATGAAGATGCCCTTTCATGGCTTAAGTTTATTAGATTACGCCATTAATGCAAGTTTGGTATTGGCTAACATTGCGCTCAAAAAGGAAGATAAAGCCGGACTTATCACATTTGCCGAGCAAATTGGGACTGTTCTTCCTGCTGATAGGCGTTCTACACAACTTAATTATATTATGGAGGCCTTGTACAAAGAGAAGACACGTTATTTAGAGAGTAATTTGGAGATTTTATACTCGACTGTAAGGTATACGCTACGGCAAAGAAGCTTGATTATCTTATTTACGAATTTTGAAAGTGTATCTGCCTTAAATCGACAATTACCTTATTTGAAGAAAATTGCAAAATACCACTTATTGGTAGTAATCTTTTTTGAGAACATCGAGGTGAAAAACTTAAGTCAAGAAAAAGCGGAAAGCATCGAAGGTATCTATTTGAAAACAATCGCAGAGAAATTTGTCTACGAAAAAAAACTACTTGTTCGAGAGCTTGCCAGGCATGGAATACAGTCTGTCTTGACGCCACCTGAACATTTGACTGTCAACACAATCAATAAGTATTTGGAAATTAAGGCTAAGCAGCGGATTTGATGATTGTTACATTGCGAGTTATTAGTTGTTGGTTGTTGGTTATTAGTTGTTAGTGTTGGTAGTTAGTTGCGGGCAGATATCCATTGGCTATGAAAGGCCTAGGTTCATCATCGCATCATCACATTGGCTTATCGGCTAATTAACTCATTAGCTAATTAACTTATCGGCTAACCGACCGTAGGGAGCTCATGAGTGCCGAAAAAAGCAAGCACTTACGAATAGTTAACTACCTAACTATTTAACAACGGCAAAATGCTGTCGAGATAATTTCGGTCATTTGCCAATCGTGGCACCTTATTTTGTCCTCCCAATTTATCTCGGTTTTTCATCCATCGGTAAAAGGTACCTGACGGAGCCATATGTATAATCGGCGCCTTCAGTGCCATGTTTTTAAACCGTTTCGCATCATAGTCTGAATTCACTTCTCGCAGTTTTTCATCCAACACGTTTTTGAATTCCGTAAAGTCGTCCGGCTCTTTTTCAAATTCTATAATCCATTCGTGTGCGCCAGCCTCGTTATTATGGAAATAAACAGGCCCTGCTGTGTAATCGCGTACAATCGCATTGGTGATTTTACAGGCTTCTCTCAAACCATTATCGGCATTATCAACGATCAACTCTTCACCAAAAGTATTAATATATTGCTTGGTTCGGCCGGTAATCTGTATACGGTAAGGGTGTAAAGTAGTAAACTTAATCGTGTCTCCGATCATATACCGCCATAGACCGGCATTCGTCGAAATGATCAAAGCATAATTTTTACCAAGCTCAACCTGATCGAGCGTAAGCGTTAACGGGTGTTCGTCATACAAATTTTCAACAGGCAAAAATTCATAGTAAACCCCATAATCGAGCATAAGCAGTAAATCATCCGAATCTGACTGATCTTGAATTCCGAAATAACCTTCTGAGGCATTATAGTTTTCCAAATAGTACATATTATCAGAAGGGATAAGTCTCTTAAACTGCTCTTTATAGGGCTTAAAGCTCACTCCACCGTGCAGATACAGTTCCAAATTAGGCCATATCTCCAATAGATTATCTTTCCCTGTTAATTCAAGCACCCTTTTTGCCAATACTACGTTCCACGTGGGTACCCCGGATAAATTGGTTACATTTTCATGAATTACCAGATTGGCGACCCGTTCGATTTTCTCCTCAAAATTGGGATTAAGAGTTGTCTCCAAATCCGGTGTTCTATACATTTCGGCCCAAAAAGGCAGGTTTCGGATCAGAATGGCCGATAAATCACCGGAACTGGAATCTCCATTGCCAAGTTGATTTATTTTATGACTTCCTCCCAGCACAACCCCCTTTCCTGTAAAAACTTTAGCATCGGGCCGATTATGGCAATAAATAGAAAGCAGATCTTTCCCCCCCTGAAAATGGCAATCCTCTAAAGCCTCCTCACTCACCGGTATAAACTTACTCCTATCAGAGGTTGTACCTGAAGATTTTGCAAACCATTTTATATCCGATGGCCACAACAAATTTTGCTCACCTGCAATCATTCTGTCAATATATGGTTTCAGGCTATTATAGTCTTGTATAGGCACACGTTCTTTAAAAGTTTCAAGATTACAAATCGATTTATAGTCGAACTTCTTCCCCCACTCGGTTGCCTGCGCAGTGGTAATAAGGCTTTGAAACCACTCTTCCTGAACTTCATGAGGATATTTCATGAAAAGTTCAATTTGGTGGATTCGCTTTTTCATTATCCAATTAATAATTGAATTGACAATTGCCATTTTGTTATACTAGGATACTTGGTTTTAGCTACTAAAGTAGCAAATTTATTGGTTATTTGTTGTTAGTTACTCGTTGTTGGTTATTAGTTGTTAGCACAGGATTTGGTACCAGGACACCTGCCGGCAGGCAGGTACGTATCAGGATTTCCTATCCTGCGTCCTATGTCTTATATCCTCTTTCAGCCATCAGCAGTCAGCTATCAGCTTTCGGGCGGCCTGGCCGTTCTAATCATGTCGGCTCATCATCACATTGGCTAATTATTTCAGCTTTTAGCCATCAGCAGTCAGCTATCAGCTTTCAGTCGTGCTGGCCTTTCTAATCATGTCGGCTATCATCACATTGGCTAATTATTTCAGCTCTTAGCCATCAGCAGTCAGCTATCAGCTTTCAGTCGTGCTGGCCTCTCTAATCATGTCGGCTATCATCACATTGGCTCATCAACTACTTAACTACTTAACGATTCAACTACTTAACTATTTACCGGCTCAACTAACTATCCCAGTTTCTTCCTTCTCAACTCAAAATGACGCCCCAGATAATAGGTTCTCGCCATTTCATTGACCGCTATCTCTTCAGGAGTGCCCGTCAACATGATTTTTCCCTCAGTAAGCAAATAAGCTCGGTCTGTAATGGACAAGGTTTCCTGTACATTATGATCGGTTATCAGAATCCCAATATTTCGATGTTTAAGCTTATGCACAATGGTCTGGATTTCCTCGACCGCAATAGGATCGACTCCCGCAAAGGGTTCATCTAACAGAATAAAATGAGGGCTTGCCGCTAGAGCACGAGCAATTTCCGTGCGCCGGCGCTCTCCTCCTGACAGCAAATCGCCTCTGTTTTTCCTGACTTTATGTAAACTGAACTCATTGATAAGCTCTTCCAGCTTTTCTTTTCTAACCGTCTTATCCTGGTGATGGATTTCCAACACCGCCATAATGTTATCCTCAACAGATAGTTTTCTAAAAACCGAAGCCTCTTGCGCCAAATATCCAATTCCTTTTTGAGCTCTGCGATACATGGGATCTTCTGTAATATTATCATCTTCCAGATAAACATTACCTTCATTCGGCTTGATCAATCCGACGATCATATAAAAAGACGTTGTTTTACCGGCACCGTTAGGTCCTAATAATCCAACAATCTCTCCTTGCTCGACATGAAAAGACACATCGTTTACAACCGTACGCTGTTTATATTTCTTTACCAGATGTTCTGCCTTTAATATCATACTAGCTTTAAGCTTTTAGTCATCAGCTGCAAGCTTAAAGCTTACATCAACCTAATTCCCTTTAAATTTAATTGAATATTTTTTTTATCTCGCCATACGTTCTCTTCAATAGAGAAACATGCGGTAAAAGGTATTCCTTTATTAATATGTGTTATATATTCCCCTAAGCCAAATCCAATACAATCAAAGGCCGGAGCTCCTTCCTGTGTAATATACATCTTTAGGTGGTTCGCTCCTACCAACTGCGCCTCGCCTACAGAATACACATTTTTGGCAATAAAAACAGGTGCGTTGTTCTCGGGTCCGAACGGTGCAAATTGTTTTAAAACACGAAAGAATTTTGGTGTAATATCCGCTAGATGGATTTTTGCATCAATTGAAATTTCAGGTTCCAACAATTCGGGAGCGATACTTTGTGCCACTACCGCTTCAAATTTCGATTGCAATGCAGGCACATTTTCTGCTTTCATTGTTAGCCCCGCAGCATATTTATGTCCCCCAAACTGCTCTAATAGGTCACTACATTCAGATAGCGCCTCATATAAATCGAAGCCCGCCACAGATCGAGCAGATCCAGCTACATGACCGTTTGATTTCGTAAGTACAATTGTCGGACGGTAATACTTTTCTGTTAAACGTGAAGCAACGATACCAATAACGCCTTTATGCCAATCTTCCTGGTAGACGACGGTTGTTTTACGTTTAATAAGCGTTTCACTTTTTTGAATAATTTCGAGCGCTTCTGCTGTAATCCGCGCATCAAAATCCTTCCGTTGCATATTCTGTACGTCAATTAGCCCGCAACAGTTTTTTGCTTCTTCTAAACTTTTTGAAATCAATAGTTTTACCGCATCTTTTGCATGGTCGATTCTACCTGCGGCGTTGATCCGTGGGCCAATTTGAAAAATAACATCTGTTAAATTCATTTCACCGGCCTTCGTGGAAAGGTCAACCAAAGCCCTTAGTCCAAAGCTTGGATTATTGTTCAATTTCTTTAATCCGTAATATGCCAACACCCGATTCTCTCCAGTTATCGGTACGATATCCGAAGCTATACTCACCGCAACAAGGTCGAGATATTGAAAAACTTCTGCTTCCTCTAACTGATTTGTCTTTGCAAAAGCATGAATAATTTTGAAAGCGATACCGCAACCTGATAGCTCCTTATATGGATAGTTACAATCTTTTCGCTTTGGATCCAAAACCGCTGTTGCCTTGGGCAATTCGTTCCCCGGCGTATGGTGATCACCAATGATAAAATCGATGCCCTTTTGTGCTGCATACTCAATTTTGTCGACTGATTTAATACCACAGTCCAATGCAATAATTAGCGAATAGTTGTTCTCTGCTGCATAATCGATACCTTGGAAGGAAATACCGTAACCTTCTTTATACCGATCAGGGATATAATATCCTATATGGTTATAAAACCGCTTCAAAAAGCTGTAAAGTACTGAAACTGCAGTTGTTCCGTCCACATCATAATCACCGTAGACCAAGATATTTTCCTTCATGCCGATAGCCTGTTCAATACGGCGAATAGCAAGGTCCATATCTTTCATCAAAAAGGGGCTATGGAGATCGTCGAGTGAAGGCCTAAAGAATTTCCGTGCCTGCTCAAAGTCGAATACGCCTCGCTGTACCAACAATCTTGCTAAGACCTTATGTATATTAAGAGCCTTTGATAAGGAAGTAACGACATCTGTATCAACTGTATTTCTTTCAACCCACCTTTTTTGCATATACTTTTACCTATTAAACTGTATCTCTCAAAGGCTAATAAGAGAGTGACGGATACTTTGTACACGATGTAGGCTGCATGCATCTGCATTCCTGTATGACAGAGGCCCGAACACGCAACGAACACTTGTGAAAAAAAAGCATTTTGTCTAAGTTTGCGCTAATCAATGGGTAAATATACGCTTTTTTAGTTGTAAGTTTTAGGTTATACATTATACGTGGTCCAATCATTCACGGCAGTTTACTTATCACTTATAACTCATTACTTATAACTTATTCGCATGCAAGCATTCTCACTTTATGAAGGTTCCTATTCTGTTGATAGCAGCAAAAAATTTATCCCTTTCGATCCCTTAAAAGATGATCCGAAAGATCGAAAAGGCTCTTTGTTTATTCATATTCACCCCTTCCTCATCCAAACCGCTAAGGATCTGATTTTACTGGACACTGGATTAGGATATAAGGATGATCTTGGCAATCTGGCACTACATAATAATATCAAGAAGGCAGGATTTGATCCTCGTGACGTAAGTTTTGTTTTGATGTCGCACCTACATCAAGACCATGCCGGTGGTATGGTTTTCGAGCACCAAGGCAAGTTACAACTGGCTTTTCCCGAAGCGGAGTATATTGTTTCACGTGGAGAGTGGGAAACTGGTTATAGCGGAAAGTCGGGTTCTTACAAAACCGCAATTTTTGATGTGCTGCAACGTAGCGGAAATCTAGAGTTAGTGGAAGGAAATGGGCGTATTAACGACACCATTACTTACGAGCACAGTGGTGGCCATACAGAGTTCCATCAAGTATTTCATATCAGCGAGAACAATTCACATTATTTTTTTGGAGGAGACGAGCTTCCCGAACCGGAGCAGCTTCTCCGAAAGTTTGTTGCTAAATATGATTTTGACGGTAAGAAAGCTATGCAACTTCGGGAAGAATACGGAAACAAAGCAGCAGAAGAAGGATGGATCTGTATGTTTTACCACTCGACGGGAGCCCCCTTTGGCAAGGTTTCCAAGGTAGCTGATAGCTTTCGAGTAGAGCCGTTGGATAGTTAAATAGGAAAATAGTTGAGTAGAAGAAGTCGTTAGGTTGCAGAATTTGGAACTACTTAACCACTTACTATTCTACTACTGAACTATATGAAGCTAGATCAGCTGATATTGCGTGGCTACGCGGATGAGGGCTGCCGCATTTGAAACTTCAAATTTCTGCATCAGATTTCTTCGATGGGTCTCTACCGTATGCGGGCTAATAAACAGTGTTTCGCCAATTTCCACCGTTGTTTTTCCCTCCGCAATACACCGAAGCACCTCCTGTTCGCGCCTGGTAAGTTTCGGTAAATTCATGGGATCATGCAAAGCTGCTTCGAACAAAGATTGCTGCACTTCCGGGCTGAAATAGAGCTTTTTGTTTACAACAGATTGGATCGCATTGATAATTTCTTCCGCGCTTGCATTTTTTAACACATAACCATTAGCTCCATTCTGCAGCATCTTGGTAATCATGCTTCGCTCATTATAATTGCTTATGCCGATAATATGAATATGCGGATGGAGCTGCTTAATCTGTTTACACAGATCAATACCACTGATATCCGGCAAATTAATATCGAGTAAAATTACATCGATATTGTTTTCTGCTAAAAACCGTAAAGCACTTTCGCCATCATGACAGCAAGCTTTGACCGTTACCGATTCGTTATCAGACAATAAGGCCTTCATACCTTCAAGCACCACAGGATGATCGTCAACGATAAGTAGGGATATATGCTTTATTGACATTGAATTCTATATTAATTGTTGTTCCCACATTTTTTTCAGACTGAATATCCAACTGGCCATTCAAATAAGCTACCCTGTTCTTCACGTTATGCAACCCCACTCCTTTTCCTTGTTGGTCGTCGGTATCAAAGCCACAGCCATCATCTTCTACGGTAATAAAAACCTTTCCGTCGTTTTGAATACACTGCACCAGAATGGTGTTTGCTCCAGCGTGTCGCACGGCATTATTGATCAATTCCTGCAAAATACGATAAACCATAATTTGCCGATCTTTATCATCCTCTAAACTAAAACCATAGGTCTGTAAAGATATGTTTATCCCGGATCGCTCAAGATCTTCACAAAAATCGCGAAGTGCGGTTACTAAGCCAAAACGCAATAAAGTTTCCGGCATCATATTCCTAGCGATTCTTCTCAACTCGTTTACAGCTACATCGAGTTTATTAAGAATAATCCGGTGTTGCTCTTGTGCTTGCGGCTCGGGACTTACACAGGGATTTTTAGATAAAAGCAATTTTACATTTGACAGCAATCCGCCTAAACCATCGTGTAAATCACTTGCCAGACGCTTTCTTTCTTGCTCCTGTCCTTGCAACATAGCATTAAAAAATCGTATTTGTTGCTCTTTCTGCATACGCTGAAGCTGTTCTTCATGCAAATCGCACTGCTGCTTTGCTAACCGTTGTTTGTTTCGATAGAGTAAGTATCCAAGCCCAAGCAATATCAATAGGCACCCCAACACAATACAGATAAAGACCAGCATCGTTTTATTGTATTTCAAGGCCGCTGAATTAAGCTCATTTTCGGCCTTTAGTGATACGATCTCCTTTTCTTTTTTTGCATCTTCATATTTCTTTTCTATTAGGTTTATCTTTACGTTAGTCTGCTTTTCGTTCACTGTGTCGGCCAGCGCAAGATACTCTTTCAAAAGCGCAAAAGCTTTAGCTTTATTGCCGACTGCCTCTTCTACATTTACAAGGTTCCTCAAGCTAATCAGTTTATTTCGGGATAAAGGGAAGGCTTTGTTTTCGTTGTAGACGCGATAAGCCATTTCCTTTGCCTTATCGTACTGCTGATTCTCGAAATATAAATAATACTTACGGTTAAGGAGCTCGATGCGATTGTATGCTTCCTGGCGCTGGTTAGCGAAAGTGATTCCTTCGTTAAAGTTTTTCAGCGCGCGATCGAAATTCTTTTCAACATATTGTTGGTACATTCCTGCGAGGACATAGTAGTTCGTCCAGGGATAGGCTTGCGGATAATCCTTTAATTGCTTATAAGCAAAATTGAGATGTGCTTGCATTCGCTCCCGATTGGCGGGTGAAAAGTCTTCTTGATAAAGCAAGGCCTTCACGATACCTAAATGACTGTTAACAGCATCCGCATATTCATGATGATCAGCGAAAATAAGCGCTGCACGTTGAAAATAGGAATATGCCTTGTCATATTGCTTAATGTCGGCAAAAACATTACCGATATCGTAATAATTGTTTGCCAAGAGCAATGAATCACCTATTCTTTCGAGAATCGGACAGGCTTTTTCGATCAGCAATCTCAAAAAAGTCTCTGTATCGTCTTCGCGTTGACTTATAGCACCTATATTATGCCATACCCGTGCAAGATAACGCTGTGCGTTGTGGGATGTATCTGTTTCCAGTAAAGCTTTGGCTTTTTCAAATGCTCGTCGCGCTTCAGACAGATTATAATGCTCCATGTAAACCCCTGCTACATAATAATGTGCAATGGCAAGCGTTAAAGGTTCTTTCAATCGAACACTTCTCTTGAAGGCATCTTGCGCAAAATCCATCGATTTTGCTGAATCGATGTAAAGCCAGTGATCGGATAAATCCTGAAGTGCACTTATCTTCTTTCGCTCGCTCGCATCACTTTTTAGTACATTCTTCAAACTATCTTCATTAAACGCTAACCTTTGTTGCGCAAATAGCGAATAGCAGGGGAAGAACGATAAATAAAAAACTAAAAAGTAATGCATAAGCAATGGGCGACTAACAAACAAATTTATCGATTCTCTCAAGCATAATTGTAAAGAAAACAAGAATATACCTGAAAACCATTAGAATAAAATCCCGAATGTATAGGATAGCATAAAAGAAAATAAAGCTTCAATTTTGAGCCAATGGTTTTTCAAAAAATAATTCTAACTTAATGATGAAACAATTTCTTTTCCTTTCAATCTTTTTAATGTTACTCGGGGCTCTGACCATAAAAACGGCTTCAGCCCAAAGCGGAGCTCCCTACAACACCGGTTTTGGTTTGTTTTTAGATCTAGGAAACGGTGGCACTTATGTCGGTCCTCATGTAAAACATTTCTTCACGGAAAACAATGCCGGACAAGCTATGGTATTATTTGGTAACGATATAACTATTCTAGGCGTAGAATACTCTTATAACAAACAAGTTCCTAATGCCGGGGGGCTTATGTGGAACGTAGGTATTGGTCCGCAGGTGTTATTTGGCGATGGCGATACCGGATTTGCCTTCCGCCCACAGGCAGGTCTTGAATTTAAGGTTCCACAGGCTCCTTTAAGTGTTGGTTTCGACTGGCGTCCCTATTGGATAGTTTCGCCCGATTCGGAATTTGAGGCCGGTAGATTTGGGCTTACTTTTAAATACACGCTTTAAAGGTGGAAGGTTTAGGGCTTAAGGGGTAAGGTGGAAAGTTTAGGGTGTAGGGTTAGGGTTGATACTGCCCTGCACCTCATGCCCTTACCTTATACCTCACACCTAATGCCTTACACCTCGCTAAAACTTCTCCTTCATTGTTTTTTCAAGGGCAAACATTTCATCGCGAAGTTTGGCTGCCTGTAAAAAGTCCATATCCTTCGCTGCCCGTTCCATGTCTCTTTTTGCAGTATCGATTGCCTTCTGCAGTTGTGCTTTACTCATATACTGCACCACCGGGTCAGCCGCTACACTGCTGGCAGGATCCGGATCGACATAGGCCTTCGCCGCTCCTCCTTTAAAATCGGCAACCGATGTCTGTTCCATAATGGCTTCTCTTGACTTGCCGACCGTACGAGGCACAATACCATGCTCCTCATTATATTTAATTTGCTTCTCTCTTCTTCTATTGGTTTCATCGATCGTTGCCCGCATACTATCAGTGATACTATCGGCATACATAATGACACGTCCCCGGTCGTTTCTCGCCGCTCGGCCAATCGTTTGTATTAGCGATGTTTGTGAACGTAAGAAACCTTCTTTATCGGCGTCTAAAATTGCCACTAAAGTTACTTCGGGCAAATCCAGTCCTTCACGCAGCAAGTTTATTCCCACTAACACGTCAAATTCACCCAAACGAAGTCCACGAAGGATCTCCACCCGTTCCAACGTTTTTATTTCGGAGTGAATATAACGTACTTTTATTCCTAATCGGCTCATATATTTTGTAAGCTCCTCCGACATTCTTTTTGTGAGTGTAGTTACCAAAACCCTTCCTCCTTCTTTGGTTACCTTATCTACCTCATCGAGTAAATCATCAACCTGATTAACTACCGGTCGAATTTCAATGGTTGGATCCAACAAACCTGTCGGCCTAATCACTTGCTCTACCACTACCCCTTCCGTTTTTTGCAGTTCATAATCACCGGGCGTAGCGCTCACATAAATGGTTTGCGGCGCCATTGATTCGAATTCCTGAAAATTCAGCGGTCGGTTATCGAGCGCCGCCGGTAAGCGAAAACCGTATTCTACAAGTGATATCTTTCGAGAGCGGTCGCCACCGTACATAGCCCGTATTTGGGGGACCGTCACATGACTTTCATCAATTACCATTAAATAATCGTCGGGAAAGTAATCTAACAGGCAGAAGGGGCGCATACCAGGTTGTCTGCCATCAAAAAAGCGTGAATAATTTTCGATACCGCTACAATAACCTAACTCGCGCATCATCTCCAAATCATAATTTACACGCTCTTCCAAACGTTTTGCTTCGAGCATCCGACCATCCTTCACGAGTTGTTCCTTTCGTTGTACTAGTTCATCTTGTATAGCCCATAGGGATTGTGTAAATTTTTCTTTAGGCGTCACAAAAAGGTTAGCAGGAAATAGCGCTAACGTCTCCATCTTATCTAACGTTTTTCCCGATACAGGATCAATGACGCTCAGTTCTTCAATTTCATCTCCGAAGAAAGTAATTCGATAGGCGTCATCCATATAAGCCGGAAAAACATCCACTGTATCACCCTTCACTCTAAAAGTTCCCCGTTTAAAATCAGCGGTTGTTCTTGCGTATAGAATCTCCACCAAACGATGTAAAAAGGCATTTCGGCTGATGGTGGTACCAACGCCGAAGCGAAATACGGAACGTGAAAAATCTTCAGGGTTTCCCATACCGTAGATACAAGAGATTGACGAAACGACAACGATGTCTCTTCGTCCTGACATCAAGGCTGATGTTGTGCGTAAACGTAATTTTTCAATCTCATCGTTAATCTGTAAATCTTTTTCTATATAGGTATTGGAGTGAGCAATATAGGCTTCTGGCTGATAATAATCGTAGTAAGAAACGAAATAGTTTACCGCATTTTCGGGAAAGAACTGCTTCATTTCGCCATAAAGCTGCGCTGCCAAAGTTTTATTATGGCTTAATATAAGGGTTGGCCGTTGTGTTTGCGCAATCACATTGGCAATGGTAAAAGTTTTACCCGAACCGGTGACGCCTAATAGTGTTTGATAATGTTCCCCGGCTTCTACTCCTTCAACCAATTGTCGAATGGCCTCGGGCTGATCACCTGTAGGAACGTATTCAGAGGATATTGTAAATTTCATCTATTATTTTCTTTAATTGCCAATGAGAGCTCGAGTCACTAATAATTACCTTGTGTGTCAATATTATTTATATCTCGGCTTCATTGAGTGATTTATTTAATGGCCGTGGAGATTACGCTTATACAAAACTTTTTGCGTCTGTAATGCTCCAATGCTTTTTATTAATGTTCCGTTGCTTATTCAATTTACGTTATTAAAGGCGTAAATGATACTTATTTGGACCGCTAACGAATTCTGTTATCGTTATGGTAAACAAAGATACGAAAAAGCTGTTTGATTGTTAATTACTAAGTGCGTACAAACCAACACCAAATTGTCTGAACACATGGCCTTTATTCTAAGTAAAGAAAACAGCATTGCGAATCATTTCATTGCTGAAATGCGTGATCTCACTATCCAACAGGACCGAATGCGCTTTCGTCGCAACATGGAGCGTTTGGGCGAAATCTTTGCTTATGAAATAAGCAAAAAATTAGCGTTCAGGGCAGCCGAGGTAGAAACGCCGCTAGGTACCGCTGAAACGTCCTTATTGGTAGCGCAACCTGTACTGATTACGATTGTCCGTGCCGGGCTTCCTTTGCATGAAGGCCTTTTAAATTTTTTCGATCGTGCAGATTGTGGATTTATTGGCGCATACAGAAAAACAAAAAAAAGCGGTGCCTTCGAAATCGAGCGTAAGTATTTAACCTCTCCTGATTTGAAAGGTCGGACAGTTATTGTGATCGATCCAATGATTGCTACGGGTAGCAGCATGGTATTAAGCTGTCAAGAGCTGCTAGCGACCTATGACATCAAAGAATTGCATATTGTTGCCGCAATTGCGAGTGAAGAGGGCGTTGAGCATATTAAAGCTTATTTGCCCAAAGCCCATCTTTGGATTGGCGTAGTAGATAGCGAAATGACCAGCAAGGCTTACATTGTCCCCGGGCTTGGGGATGCCGGTGATTTAGCTTATGGGGAGAAAAGGTAAATAGTTAAGTAGTTGAATCGTTAAGTAGTTAAGTAGTTGATTAGCCAATGTGATGATTAGCCGACATGATTATGAGAAGCAGCGTGACCGAAAGCTGATAGCTGACTGCTGATGGCTAAAAGCTGAAATAATTAGCCAATGTGATGATAGCCGACATGATTAGAGAGGCCAGCGTGGCCGAAAGCCGATAGCTGACTGCTGATGGCTAAAAGCTGAAATAATTAGCCAATGTGATGATTAGCCGACATGAGTAGAGAGGCCAGCGCGACCGAAAGCTGATAGCTGACTGCTGATGGCTAAAAGCTGAAATAATTAGCCAATGTCATGATAGCTGACATGATTAGAGAGGACAGCGTGACCGAAAGCTGATAGCTGACGGCTAAAAGCTGAAATAATTAGCCAATGTGATGATTAGCCGACATGAGTAGAGAGGCCACCGTGGCCGAAAGCCGATAGCTGACTGCTGATGGCTAAAAGCTGAAATAATTAGCCAATGTCATGATAGCCGACATGATTATGAGAGGACAGCGTGACCGAAAGCTGATAGCTGACTGCTGACGGCTAAAAGCTGAAATAATTAGCCAATGTGATGATTAGCCGACATGAGTTGAGAGACCAGCGCGACCGAAAGCTGATAGCTGACTGCTGATGGCTAAAAGCTGAAATAATTAGCCAATGTGATAATGGTTATAACAACTTATGACTAGTATAGCTATCTTTGTAGTATGTACACAGGTAAGAGGCATCTTTTTTTTGATTTGGACCATACTTTATGGGATTTCGACAAAAATGCAGAGGAAACACTAAACGAACTTTTTATTTCTTATAAGTTTGTTGACCTCGGGATTTCATCAGCAGATCTATTTATAGAAACTTATACCCGTAATAATCAAAGGGTGTGGGCTCTATACCATAATGGAAAGATTGATAAAACAGAATTACGAAGGGCGAGATTTGCGGACACTTTTCAAGAATTGGGTTTATCGCCTACACTTTTTCCGAGCTCCTTTGAGACTGACTATCTTCGTTTATGTCCGCATAAAACGAACTTATTTCCGGGAGTGCATGAAACACTGAGCTACTTAAAAGAGAAATACGTTTTACATTTAATTTCAAATGGCTTTAAAGATGCTGCAGAAATAAAGGTTATAAAAACAGACATCAAAAAGTACTTTTCGCAAATAATCATCTCTGAAGACGTGGGCGTACATAAACCACATCCCGACATATACCATTACTCCTTAACTGCCGCCAAGGCATCAAAGGAAGAGAGTGTTATGATAGGCGACAGCATTGAGGCCGATATCCGAGGGGCACAGGCCTTCGGGCTAGATGCCATTTACTTTAATCCGAACGGGCTTGAAGAACCCATTGATGTTAAACGTAGTATCAGCGCCTTAACCGAACTGAAGCTATTATTTTAGCATATCGGCTGCGCCGTAAATCGCCGCCATCTCTCCGAGGGCTGCTATTTCGATTGGAAAAGTAAAACCTCTATTACTCAATAATTTGTGGGTATGTTCCAAAAAAAGGCCATGTGCCTTGCTAATATTGCCGCCTAAGACTAAACCTTCCGGCGATTTAATGAGTAGATAGTCGGCAATGAACACGCCTAATGTTTCGCCGAACTCACGAAAAACGCCCCTAGCAACATCATCGGTGGGAACGAGCTCGCACAAAGCCTTCACACTTTCTATATGCTGCCCACTCCGCTGGCAATACGTATCCTTTAGCCATCGCCCGGCGAGGTAGTCCTCCGCAATCCCTTCTCGAAAAGGAGCACACCAAAGATCACCATCCTCTGCATGTCCATTCAAAAACAAAGCACTCCCCAGCCCCGTACCTAATGTTAAGCCTACAGCTTTTTTGAAGGCAGCTCCGGCACCGGCAAACATCTCACCCTGTAGAAAACTAGCAGCATCATTTATAAACTTTATTTGCAAAGGATCGATCCCTAATTGGTTGGCCAATAAATTTCGCACATTGACTTGGTATAGGGCTTCATACTTATTCTGTCCCCTCATTAAGCTAACGCCCTGATCATAATCAAAGGGACCGGGAATGGCAATCCCCACTGCAAGCTTCTCAAAACCACCTTTTTGCAATGAGGCTTTAATACAATCAGTCCAAGCACTAATAATTCCGGAAACTGTATCGTGTGAATTTACTGAGCGCCGTTCGAAGCTATCATTGACTAGTGATTTGCTTTCCAGGTTGACCAATGCTGTTGAGATATGTGATCCTCCGATGTCACAACCTACTACAATTTTATTACTCATTAACGTGTTTATAATTTTTAATGGAACGTGAGGCAAATATAATTAAAGCGTTTTAGCAAAAAAATAAAGCTGCAAAATATTATATATTTTTTTTAAGAAAATGTCATTTCGACAGCAATTATAGTTGATTTGACTAACAGACGAGTATCATCGCTTACGAATTAGGGATATCTAAAGCTTGCGTTGAGATTTGAACTATTCATTGTCAACATTTTATAACGCTTCAGTGCCTGTATATAATAATAATCAGCATAAGGCAATGGCACATCCACTTCAGCCATAACGGGAATATAGCCTGCGCCATGCATTAAGATAAAACCGCCATTAGCTCCCAAAAGCGCAGTATATTCGGGAGATGCCAAGGTTTCGAGCATTGCTTCACCGGCTTTGAAGTATGTTTTACCGTTGTTGGTACTATAGCCACTTAACTCCAAAAAAGCGGCCGACATAATTGCTGCGGCAGAGGCATCTCTATAAGTATTAGGAATATCCGGGGCATTAAAATCCCAATATGGCACTTTATCTTTTGGTAAGTTTGGCTCATTCAGGATGTACTCTGCAATATGTTCGGCATAGTTCAAATAGGTTGGATTGCTTGTTTCCCTATAGAGTACGGTAAAACCATATAATGCCCAAGCCTGCCCCCTTGCCCAGCAAGACTCGTCGTTGTAGCCCTGCGCATTGCGTTTATGTTTAACCTTCCCGGTTTTGGTATCAAAAGTCACAATCTGACAGGTGCTGTAATCGGGCCGTATATGATTTTTCCAAATCGTCTCGGCCTCGTTGCATGCAGCTTTATAATAAGCGGAATCACCGGTAGCATGCGTAGCCCAGAACAGCAGTTCCAGATTCATGAGATGATCGATGACAACAACAAATTCTTTATCATTTTGTCTAGTATCCCAAGAACGAATGGCTTTCACTTTAGCGTTATATCTTTTCATCAGCGTTTTGGCACTGGCTACAAGTGTTTTTTGATAAGATACCTGTGGATCTATTTTCATCGCTGTACCGAAACTATTGTACATGATGGCCCCGAGGTCAGCCAATTTATCATTTGTCTGCTGTTTAGCTAAGAGCTTTAACGTTCGCCGCGCTTCTTTGAGTAAGACACTATCATTAGTTTCTTCAAAAAGGGCCCACAATGTTCCGGGATAAAAACCACTTGTCCACCAATCTGAACCGCTCGTTTCGAGGAAATTATTTGCCTTAACGTAAGTTTTTGGCAATTTATCTTCCGGCAACTCTTCCATGAGTAGCTTGTACTGTGTACTTGCATGTTTGAAGCGTTGTTCAATTGTTTCCGTGAGTGATTTATTCCCCTTTGTCGCGACTTGCTTACCGGTAGAGCAGCCGCCGATCGCAAGAAGAAATAGCAGTAGTTGTAAAAGGTTTCTTTTGATTAATTTTCTTATCATGCTTGAACTCTGTACCGAAATCCCGGATATAAAAAAGTGCAACCCTATGATGGGTTACACTTTTCTTATAACGTCGTCTTATGCTTTTTGTTGTATGGTTGATTAATCTTCGTTGCAATCATAAAAAAAGATTTTATTAATCAATTTCTTATCAAATATTTGCTCTTTTATCTTTGAAAGAAAAGAGCAGATAGATTCACTGATGGACCTCTTACCAGGTGTTGCAAGGGAATAGATAAACCGAAGCACCTTGCCAATAATCAAGCGGAGATGTATAAAAAAATTCTTTTACCGCCCCATCCAACCACCATCTACGGTCAAAATCGTACCATGAACATAGTCGGCCGCTTTAGAGGCCAGAAATACAGTCGGTCCCTTAAAATCATCGGGGTCACCCCACCTTCCTGCGGGGATTCGCGCCAGAATAGATTGGCTTCTTTCTTCATCAGCCCGAAGTGCTGATGTATTATCCGTTGCGATATAACCGGGTGCTATCGCGTTGACATTGACGCCACTACCGGCCCATTCATTAGCAAAAGCTTTGGTCAATTGTCCGACAGCACCTTTTGACGCTGCGTAACCGGGCACGTTAATTCCTCCCTGAAAAGTCAGAAGCGAGGCTGTAAATATAATTTTTCCGCTTCCTCTTTGGACCATATCCTTTCCGAATTCACGTGTAATAATAAACTGGGCAGTTTGATTAATGGCTATAATTTCGTCCCAGTATTCATCGGGATGCTCTGCGGCCGGTTTTCTAAGGATATTACCTGCATTGTTCACAAGGATGTCAATACTTTCGTGATCAGCTTTAACCTTCGCTATGAATTGATAAATGGCATTCCGATTTGAAAAATCACACTGATAGGCATAAAATTTACGACCCAGGGCTGTCACCTCTTTTGCGACCGTACTGTCGGATAATTCAAGGGTCGCCGATACACCGATAATGTCTGCACCGGCTTCCGCCAATGCTATAGCCATTGCCTTACCGATCCCCCTTTTGCAGCCTGAAACCAAGGCAAGTTTCCCTTTAAGATCAAATTTATTGAGTATAGACATATTTTTATTTTATTGAAATGCTTAACGGATTATTTACTTTTTCTTTATAGGATGTTAAATATTGTTCCCATTCATTCGCATTGTGAATCTTTCCTGCCTTATCCCAAGCGCCGCCGTTGTAATAAACCAAAGGTTGGTCGGCAATCGCACTAAAATGTGCCAGCAATTGACCTTCATTTTCGGTGATTTCAGGTAGATCCGTTTGCCCGAGCACCGCTATGCCCAAGGTTCCATCTTCGCCATGAGGAGGTTCCCAATAGGCTGCGATACCTTTGCTCAGGTTTTTTATAATCTTCCCCCCTTCTTCCTGACGAAGCACTATACCTGCCACTAGCGGAAGCTTCCCACCGCCCTCGAAATGATAAAGTAGCTCCACTCTATTCAATTGTGAACCAGCATCTAAGGTAATTGTTTTAGTAAGAGACACGACACGATCGTTCACTTGCCAAGGTTCATAACTTAGCCGAAAGGTAGTGCGCAACGGGCCGTTGTCCAGCACTTCATGCTTACGGTAATGCTTTGAATAAATTATTTTATCGGCTGCATAGGGAGCTATATCACCGGCACCTAAGGTCATACCAACGGAATAATAATCCAATCCACCGCCATGATCTTTATGGTAGTCGCCGGTTTTATACCACTCATCGACAACTAATTTTTCCGTTCGCTTCGCCCAAATATCAAGCCCCTGTGCATCATCCGGCCTTCCTTCTAAGGCTTTACCATACATCCGGAAAGCGATTCTGTCATTTTCCCACGCGAAATCATCGTATCGTTCCGGTACGTAGCGGGCAAATGTCTTTGCCGTGACCGCGGCGGGCTCCCCCGACACGGCATGGAGTCTGACTTCACTGTTTGCAGGGATCGCTATCCAGATCAACACATTTACAATACTATCGCTGCCCTTTTTCTCCAACTGATAAGCATATTCCTTGCCTTTCTCATCAACCAGTTTGAAGCGTTTAGGTGCAGAATGGATATTGTATACCTTTAAAAATTCCCGGTAAGGGATGCTGGCCAATTCCTCACGATCAACTGCTAAAGTGTTAGCTATTACCAGCTGTTTTCCTACTTTATCTTTATTATTACAGGAAAGTAGGCCGACCATCATTATAACAAACGCCAGCCATTTATTTTTCTTGTCCATCTTTAATCGGATAACCTGCATGTACTACCTAAGTTCTGTAATGGCACATCCATCCATATCTCCATAATCCATATTTTCGCCCGCCATTCCCCATATAAAGGTGTAATTAGATGTAGCTGCTCCGGCATGTACCGACCAAGGTGGTGATATGACGGCCTGTTCATTCTGCATCCATATATGTCTGGTTTCTTGCGGTTGTCCCATAAAATGGCAAACCGCCTGACCTTGTGGGACCTCGAAATAACAATACACTTCCATACGTCTATCGTGCGTATGTGCAGGCATTGTATTCCAAACACTACCGGTTTTAAGCTCGGTCATTCCCATTTGAAGTTGACATGTCTCCACCACACTTGACACCAATAATTTATTTATAACTCGATGGTTCGCTGTTTCCAAACTTCCCAATTCGACTATTTCGGCATCCGCCTTCGTCACTTTCTTGGTAGGATAGGCATGATGTGCCGGAGCCGAGTTTATGTAGAATTTAGCCGGGTTATTTTGGTCTTTACTAGCAAAAATCACCTCCTTCTTTCCTTTTCCAATATACAATGCCTCCTTGAAGCCAATATCAAATGATTCACCATCTACTTTAACAATACCGGCACCACCTATATTAATTAATCCAAGTTCTCTCCGTTCCAAAAAGTAAGGTGCTTTCAATGGATCGATGGTTTCTAAAACTACCTCCTGTGCAATAGGCATGACACCGCCAGCAATATATCGGTCGTAATGGGTATATACCAACGTGATTTTGTTTTCTTCAAATAATCTTTCAATTAAGAAATTACTTCTCAAGGCCTCCGTGTCCATGCCTTTCGTTTCGGTTGGACTCGAAGCATAACGGGTTTCATACGTAGTGCTCATTATTTCAGTTTTTATTTTTTTACTAACTAATTGGCGTTTTATTGGGCTAATATAAAAGAAAGTCAGGAAAGGCGCAAACGTTTACATTGGTTAATATGGTCAAGTAGCTTAGCATATATGCAGTGGTCTAGTTGATTGGAGTAATCCGTTTGATGTTTTATTCTTTCACGTACAGTTTTAACACACGTATGGCATTATCATATGGATCTTTTTCAGGTAATGAAATCGTAACTCCCTTGTTTCCATCACTCTTTACATTTCTCATCTCTCCCGTTTCTACCAATTGACAGTTCTGAATCTTATCTTTAGCTATAGCAAGCTTTAAGGTGTTATCAGGAAGTTCATCCAGTATATGCGCATAGATAATTTGGCCACCTTCTATTCTCTTTTGAGTAAGAACGACTCCCTTGTTTGTTGGTACGTCACGAAGCGGTTGCGTGGCATATACTGCTTCACCGTGAGTAAGCATCCATGCCCCCATTTCCCGTAACCGTCTAATGGCCGGAGGCGGAAGCGTACCGTCCGGTTTAGGGCCAATATTAAGTAAATAATTTCCTCCCTTACTTGCATTACTTACCAAGTAACGTAACATTTGTCCGGATGATTTCCAGTTAAAATCCTTACTATGCCATGCCCAGGTATGATTCATGGTTGCAGGCGTTTGCCACGGTTTATCGAGCAATTGTTTGGGATAGGCATTATCCATCATCTCCAAAAAATCGATCTCGTTTCCGGGGTCATGCATGGCTATACGTCCATTGATCAAACATTTACTGCTTAATTTTCGAACTAAATGAATCAGCTCATCTCTTCGGGCAGGTGTAATCAATTCCTTCGCCTCCTCGTCCCAAGTATCAAACCACAATAAATCAGGGTCATAGCGTTCGATTAATTCCTGAACTTGCGGCAGGCTCTTCTCTTTCCAATATTTTTCGAAATCACGGCTTTTTCTTGCGGGTTTCCAGTAAGGAATAGCGCCATTGGGATGTTCCCAATCCTGCCAATGCGAATAGTAAAAGCCATATTTCAAACCGTATTTTTTACAGGCATCTACAAGCTCTCCTAAAATATCCCGGCCCCTGAGCGGTGTAGCCGCTATATCGTAATTTGAGACATTTGAGTCCCATAATGCAAACCCATCATGGTGCTTGGCAGTTATCACAAAATACTTCATCCCTGCGTTCTTCGCTTCCTTAATCCATTCATCTGCATTGAAACGACTTGGGTTAAATTTTTCGACTAAGGCTTGGTATTCGTTATTGGGAATCTCTAAACGTTGCTGTATCCATTCGGCATACCAGCTTTTTCCGTTTGCAAGTGCTGTATCCGGCATTGTTCTTCCATTGTAGGTACCACCCAATATGCTGTAAAGCCCCCAATGGACAAACATACCGAACCTTGCTTCTTTAAACCAGCTAATTTTCTCGACTTCTTTTCTCGATACCTCTTGCGCAATCACTGAGTAATAAAGGCCAAGTAAGACGAGTATCATACTGAAAAATCGTTTCATCCTTATTAATTTTAACTTACACCATCTCCTAATAACTCACCTGAATTTGGCATGCTCTATAAATACCAATCTTTATAACGTTTAAGCGCTTCCAAAAAATAATAATCTGCATAAATAATTGGTCTATCGATCTCAGAATTTAATGGAAAGGCGCCCGTGCTATGCTGCAGAAGAAAACCACCATTTTCGCCAAATTTAGATCGGTAAGTATCACTTGCTAAAGAACGCAACATCTGCTCTGCACTTTTCAAATACAAGCGTTTTTTATCCCCCTCTACATATTGCCCGAGTTCCAACAATGCGGAAGCTATAAGTGCACCGGCAGAGGCATCTCGTTCAGCATAAGGCATGAAAGGCGCATCGAAGTCCCAGTAGGGGATTTTGTCTTCCGGAAGATTGGGATGATTCAAGATAAAGGCGGCAATGCCTTCTGCTTGTTTCAAATAGGCTTCATTTTTCGTATCTCTGTACATGAGTGTATACCCATAAAGCGCCCAGCCTTGCCCCCTTGCCCAAGCAGAACTATTAGCAGCACCTTGCCAGGTAGCTTTTCTGCGTACCGTTCCATTGTTTGGGTTATAATCAATTACATGAAAGGAACTGAAATCGGGACGGAAATGATTCTTAAGCGTTGTGTTCGCATGTGTGATCGCGATTTCTTTATATCGCTTATCGCCTCCATGATCGCTTACCCAGTTCAGCATTTCGAGGTTCATCATGTTATCAATGATCACGGGACAGTCCCAGAACTTATTTTTATTCCATGATTGAATCGCTTGAATTTCGGGTCTATAACGCGTTGCTAAAGAGGCAGCCGATTGAAACAGAATATCCTTATAGGCATTGTCACGCGTGATACGATAGGCATTTCCGAAGCTACAAAACATCATGAACCCCAGATCATGGTTGCCGGTAAAAGTTTTATTCGGTTCAATCAATTTTAGCGTTCGCAAAGCCTCTTGATGGATAGTTTCATCTTTTGTTTGCTCATAAATCAACCATAATGATCCCGGATAAAAACCGCTGCACCACCATTGAATGTCGCGCGCGTCGATTTTGCCTGTTTTCGGATCCCAATTTTGAGGCAACTTTTCAGATGGTATATTATTGGCGAGCACTTTATATTGTGCTCTTGCAAAATCAAAGTTTGCTTGAATCAGTTCTTTCATGCTTTTAGTTTGCGCGAAAGACTGTATACCTGATAGCATGATGCTTATAAGTATAAAAACCGGCTTGATTATTTTGGCCATCGTTATATTGGTTAAGTGTTTGGATTATGACGGCCAAAATAGTAGAAATAAGTAGTAATTGCAATCGATTACATTACACAATCGTTTGCATAAATTTCACGTTGTCATTCGCCTCACCAATGTTACGGGAACGATTTCTCGCGTATCATTTATAGCCCTTAGGGATTTATCCTTTAACAAGTTCAGCAATTTTTGGGCAACCCGATTTGCCATTTCAACAGGATGCTGGTCGATTGTTGTTATCGGTGGCGAAATAATAGACGCTCTCGGATCGTTTGAATAACCGACAATCTTCAGTTCATCAGGAATTTTTATCCCTTGTTCCCGAGCAAACTCGACAGCCGCTAAAGCGGTTGTGTCGTTTGATGCAAAAATGCCGTCAGGTCGCTCCTTACCGACAAATATCTGCCTTAGGCTATTCCACGCATTTTCCGCCGTAAGTTCTTGATAGAAACACCATTTCCTTTCAAGTTTTATTTTCGCTTTGTCTAAAGCATGTTGAAAACCTTCCGTTCGTTCCTTATAGATACTACATGACAACGGTCCCGAGATATAAGCAATTTTTGAACAGCCGGTTTCTATCAGATGATTGCCGGCCAACAAACCACCACGATAATCGTCGCCTTTGATAATATGCGCTGCATAGGTTTTTGTTGGAACCCGATCGTAAAAAATTAAGGGGATGCCCTGTTTAGTGAAACCATCGAAGTGCTTATAATCCTCTGTGTACAACGCTAACGAAACGACCAAGGCGTCTACTCGTGAAGAGTATAAGGTTGCGGCCAGCTTCTGTTCGATCGATTCGGAATCATTCGACTGGCAAACCATTAAGCTATATCCCTCTTCCTGCAACCTATTCTGTAAAGCGGTAATAAAAATCGCATGGAAGTACATGGAGATTCTGGGCACAATCATTCCAATGATATTAGAGCGCTTATTTCTTAACGACGAGGCCATGCTATTGTGCCGGTAGCCTAATTCCTCTGCCTTATCCTTCACCCGTTTCCGTGTTGCTTCACTTATTCGAGGATTATCATTTAATGCTCTCGAAACGGTTGCAGCCGAAACGTTCAAGGCCTCTGCTATATCAACAATGCTAATTTCGGACTTATCCGGTTTATGTTCTCTCATAAAACCCAAACATGGAGTCTACATTTAGTTAATATTGGCCAGTACTTAATAAAACGAGCGTGCAGGCATAAACAGGTTCAATTCCATTGGTTTTCGCCAATGCAGCAAGCTCATCGTTTTCTGTACCTGGGTTAAATATAATACGTTTAGGCTTAGTTTTCATAAGATAATCATAATATTGTCCTTGCAGTTTCGGCCCAATATAAAGGGTGACGGTATGAATATCGTGTAAAGGCTCTCCGGGCGGGACAATATCTACTCCTGCTACTGCGCCCTTTTTGATTCCCACATTAACAATTTCATGGCCAGCTGCCACCAAGCGATTCGCGGCTAAATAAGCATATCGCGCCGGGTTAGTAGTAGCTCCTAATATAAGGGTTTTCATATTCTTTGTCTATTTATTTGTTATTCGTCGTTGGTTATTAGTTATTGGTTATTGGTTGTTCGTTATTGGTTGTTCGTTATTGGTATTGCTTTAGGCTTTACCACCTTGCTATAAGCAAGCATTAGGCCGCACGCCATGGGCCTCACTCCTTTAACGCTACACCCCACACCTTTTACTTCACACCTTATTCCCTATCTCCTATTCTACTAACACAATTCATGCCATCGATAGCCGCCGAAACAATTCCGCCCGCATAACCTGCTCCTTCGCCACAGGGGTATAAACCTTCGATCTCGGGGTGTTGTAAAGTATCTTTATCTCTAGGAATGCGTATCGGAGAAGAAGTTCTGGATTCGACACCAACCAACACGGCCTCATTTGTATAATAGCCTTGCATTTTTTTTCCAAAAAGTGGCAAGGCGCCTTTTAGTGCCTTATATATAAAGTTCGGAAGCAACTCTTCTAATTGAACGGATTTCAATCCAGGCTTATAAGAATTTATAGGTAAATCGGCTGACAATTTTCCTTCTACAAAGTCTATCATTCGTTGTGCGGGCGCCACCAGTTGTCCACCACCCAGGTCATATGCTTTTCGCTCGACTTGTTGCTGAAATGCGAGTAAAGCAAAAGGATTTGTGTGCGCCCCTGCAACGTCTTCCAAGTTCACCTGAACAACTGTTCCTGAATTCGCGTAGGGATTATTTCGTTTAGATGGCGACCATCCGTTCACTACAATCTCGCGCTCACCGGTAGCACAAGGTGCAATGATGCCGCCAGGACACATGCAGAAGGAAAACACGCCTCGATTGTCAATTTGCTCAACCAGGCTGTAGTAGGCCGGTGGCAGGTGCTCACTCCGTATCGAACAATGATATTGGGCTTGATCGACAATTTCCTGGGGATGTTCAATGCGCACGCCCAGAGCAAATGGTTTTGCCTCAACCAACCATTTCTTCCGTTCAAAAAGATAGAAAATATCTCTCGCCGAATGCCCTGTAGCTAAAATGACATGATTACCAACTACCTCTTCCCCATTGTGTAAAACAACGCCTTGTAATTTCTTATTCTTAACGACCATATCGACTACCTTGGAGTCGAAACGTATTTCTCCTCCAAATAAAATGATCTTTTCGCGAATAGCTTCTATAATATGTGGTAGTTTGTTCGTTCCGATATGCGGTCGAGCGTCCACAAGGATGTCCGGCGTAGCACCGTGATCGACGAGGATTTGCAGAACCTTTTGCACATCACCCCTTTTATTAGAACGTGTATACAACTTTCCATCGGAATAAGTACCCGCCCCCCCTTCACCAAAACAGTAGTTCGATTCCACGTTAACTAAACCTGCTTTGTTAATCGCCGCTAAATCACGACGCCTGTCTTTCACGGCTTTGCCCCGTTCCAAGACAACTGGTTTGAAACCTAGCTCCAAACATTGCAGGGCTGCAAATAACCCTGCCGGTCCAGCACCTATAATAATAACGGGTTGGCTTTTTGAAACGTCGTGATAATTAATTTTCGGAACGGTTAAGGTTACTGCTTCATCGATATAGACAACAAGGCGTAATCGGTAAACTACTTTTCGTCCGCGGGCATCAATTGATCTTTTTCTGATTTGAAGCGATTGGATACGTTTCGGTGTTACCTTAAGTTGTGCGGCCGCCTGTCGGAGGATGAAGTGATCGTCCGAAATATTTTCGGGATTCACCGCTAATTCGATTTCTTTTTGCATACTATATTGCCCGGTTGTTATCCAGGATATACAAAGGTAAAAAATTTTGTTGTCAGTCATTTATCTCAAGATAAATCCTCCGAGATTTGACTTTTAATGTAAAGAGGTTGTTGTTTAAATTAAAAGAACGTTTTTGTTTTTCTTTTTATTCGTTATTGTTTGTTTTAAAAAGCACTCATGCTACTTCGTGGTTTCCGCAAAAAAGAAACAGAATCTCATCGCTTGGAAGTTTGCTACAACGGTAGTGCATCAACTTGCAAGCCGCAAACTTCCTAGGTGATATTTTAGCAGAACGGAAGGCTTCTACTTTTAACCCGACTTATTAGCTTTAGCCCAGTACTATAGCCTTGTGCGCGGGAGAAGCGGCCTTGGAGGATACCGACGCAACGGGCAGCAAAGCATTTGCACCTCTGTTCATTGTGCAGTATCCAAGCGGATTGAGGAAGTGAAACGGCTCCAATATGCGCCGTTGATGCTTTGCCATCAGGTGCAAGGTAGCCTACACACGCCTTGATCTTTTGTAACTTTTGGATCAAACCAAAAGTTAAATAAAAAAGGTCAAGAAACCTTCCCGTTAAGTAAAGCTTGAATGCCTTAAAAAAACGAAAACTTAATGAAAAGAAAGAAAGAAGTTAAAATAAACGTTCTTTTAAAATCATTCCATCATGAAAATAATACGTATTAACCTGAGAAAGCCGGACTGACAAAACCAGTTGTTTATAATAAATGGCAGAACATTTGCTATAGCAGAATAAGTTCCGGAGATAATATCAACGGAGGTTACTTGTAGACGGCTAATTTGTATTTGTATTCGTGAATAACAAGCATTTTACATAAGTTTGTTAAGCAGGTAAAAATGATCAACATTAAAAGAAAAGACAATGATTAAAAGATTTATTTTTGGTTTAGTTGGCTTGATTGCCACCTTATCGCTGAGCTCATGTGGCTACAATAGTATGGTTAAATTGGATGAGAATGTTCAATCCAAATGGGCTGAGGTGGAGAATGCCTATCAACGTCGCGCCGACCTGATTCCGAATTTGGTGAATACCGTAAAAGGTGCTGCCAATTTCGAACAGCAAACATTAACAAGTGTAGTGGAAGCGCGTGCGAAAGCGACATCCATTAATATCGATCCATCGAACCTAACACCGGAAGCCATAAAAAAATTCGAAGACGCCCAGGGCGCTCTTACAGGATCATTAAGTCGTTTAATGGCTGTAGCGGAAAACTATCCTGAGCTAAAAGCCACTGAAAGTTTTCAGGGTTTACAGGCTCAACTAGAAGGAACAGAAAACAGGATTGCCGTTGCGCGTCGTGGCTTTAATGAAGCGACACAACAATACAACTCGACAATCCGCTCTTTCCCGAATAATTTGATGGCTGGTATCTTTGGCTTCAAAGCAAAGGGCTATTTCACCTCTCAAGCCGGTGCGGACAAAGCGCCTGAAGTGAAATTTTAAACGATAATGTACCACACGGAAGGCTCGCCTGAGGGCAAGCCTTTCACACTTTAACCTTCGGAAAGAGATGAATATTTTCAATAGTGAAGAACAAGAACACATTGCACATGCGATTGGTTTAGCGGAGGCAAATACCTCCGGAGAAATCCGCATTTGTGTGGAGAAAAGATGCGATCAGGAAGTACTTTCTCGTGCAGCAGCGTGTTTTAACCAACTTGGTATGCACAAAACCAACCTGCGCAATGGTGTACTCATTTACCTTTCTGTTGACGATCATAAATTTGCCATTATAGGCGATGCCGGTATCAACAATAAAGTTGAACCTGACTTTTGGGACACTACAAAGGATAAAATGCTGGCCTATTTCAAGACTGGCAATTTAGTAGAAGGTATAATAGCGGGCATTGAATCTGCCGGAAGCAAACTTAAAGTTCTATTTCCACGTGAACATGACGATGTAAACGAACTGCCTAATGATATTGTGTTTATGAATCGTCCAAAATAAAGCAAACATGAGAGCTTACCAGACCTTGTTCTTTTCTTTTATATTCTTTTTATCAACTTTAGTAAAAGCTCAGGATTTCCCTCCCCCGTCCAGAACATTGGTGACCGACTTTACCGGTACGCTAACGGATGCTCAGCGGCAGCAGCTTGAAAGTAAGCTAGTTGCTTTTGCTGACACCTCTTCAACGCAAATAGCCGTTGTGATTATGCGTTCGGTAGGTGATTACGACATAGCCGACTATGGAGTACGACTAGCCCAGCAATGGGGTATTGGAACAAAAGGTAAAGATAATGGGATTTTGTTGCTTGTTGCCAAGGAAGACAGAAAAGTAACTATCCAAACCGGTTATGGTGTAGAGGGTGCCGTACCCGATGCCATCGCTTTTCAAATTATTCGAAATATTATTACACCTGCATTTAGGCAGGGCGACTATTTTACAGGAATTAATCGGGCTACAGATGCGCTCATCTCTTACACGAAAGGAGAGTTTAAAGCTGAACCACGTAAGAACAGAGGAGGAGGTGGAAGCGGTGGACTCATCCTAACTGTGATTATAATTGCTGTTATCATTAGTTTACTTGCCAGCAGAGGTGGGGGCAAAGGGGGCGGTGGGCAAGTCATCGGTGGCCGTGTTGCATCTGATCTATTC
>NZ_LR027858.1 GCF_900607235.1 Olivibacter jilunii
GGTTCTGCCTGTCATTCATCTAAAGTTAGGGCAGCAGATGGAGCTTTTTTATCCAAAGATATATCGCACGTTTTATTCCCATTTCTTCTCTTTATTCTTTAGAGTACAAACTAACGATCGTTCATCACTACCTAACTAGTTCCCTACTCAACTCTTTAACTACTCAACGCCTCCCACATAACTCGATAAACGTCTATAGCGGTCAATTCACCCGTATTTTGCTTCGTTGCGTCACTCATGATTACCGGATAATAAGCGGGATCGATTGCCAGGCTACCATGCGAACCTTTAACAAGGGTTGCGTCTAAAGGGATCACATCCATCACATAGCGGAGACCCAGTTTTTTCCGCAGCAGTTTATAAAAAGCTCGTCCTTTAGATGTCATAAAGAGCTCCACCGGATCATAGCCGGGTTTTTTATGAATATCTACAGCGCGGGCATAATCCGGTGCCTTTTTATCATCTAACCAAAAATAATAAGTAAACCAACTCTGTGCATCCGCCATTAGCAAGAGGTCGCCCGACCGCTCATGCTGTATATGATAAGCCTGTTGCGCATCCCGATCCAGTATTAATTTCACCCCTTCAAGTTGCGCTAACAATTGTTGGATCATCGGAATTTTACGCTTATCCTGTACATAAATATGAGCAACTTGATGATCAGCTACAGCAAATGCCGCCGAAGCCCCGGGATCGAGCAGTTCCAAACCGCGTTCTACCCTAACTTGCAACAAACCCTCCTTCCGCAATAATCGATTCACATGGATTGGCCGATTAACGGGACAAATTCCGTACTCCGATAAAATAATAATTCGCGCCTGTTGTTCCTGATAATAATGGACCAGCTGTTGCACAACGCGATCAATTTCCATTAGACTCTGCCTTATTTCGGAGGCATGAGGGCCATATTTTTGTAAACCGTAATCCAAATGCGGCAAGTATATAAAGCTTAAAGTCGGATCAAAACGTTTATCCGTAAGCATGGCGGCGTCGGCTATCCATTGGGTTGACTTAATATTTGCACCGGGACCCCAAAATTGAAACAAAGGAAATTGCCCTAGACGATGTTGTAAATAATCTCTCAGCTCGGCAGGCCGACTATAACAATCGGGAATTTTCCGTCCATCGGCCAGATAATTTGGTCGAGGCGTAACCGAGTAGTCTGCCTGCGAGTACATATTATACCAACCGAACAATTGCGCGCATGTAAAGTCAGGATCTAGCTCCTTCGCTTTTTCCCAAATCTTGTCGCTTAACACCAATTTATTCGATTGTTTCCAAAATTTTACTTCACAATCGATCCGATCATACCAGCCGTTTCCTACAATCCCATGTTCCTTGGGCCACTTGCCTGTTAGATAGGTGGATTGCACCGACGTTGTTACCGCCGGCAACATCGGCGCAATACGTTGCAATCCATGTTCCGCGGCATAAGCTTGTAAAAACGGGGTGTGCTCCCCTATCAGCGAACTTGATAAGCCAACCACATCCAGTACAACGGTCTTATGTAACATCTCCATTAAATAATTTGATCCTTGACCCAGTTAATCTCCCTAGCTACCGAGCTTACCAAAGGCATTTTCAATGCTTGCGGTAAGACTTCCCAGGTATAGGTTTCGACCTCAATATAATCGCTCAATTTTGCTGATCGCTGCAAACTTAAAATTTGCCGCACATCGTTTTGTGTAGAAGCAATATTTCCATAATTATCTATAAACAAAGGTACGTGAAAGTGCGCCCGCCACTCTTCCACATCAGGGTTGTCCACATCCAAGAGTGCATCGGGTAAATCACGATATCGGATCAAACCGTTCCCGGTGGTTTTTGCAATCACCTGATGGAGGTAGGTATCTTCATTAAATGCATTAAACACTTCCTTTAGCTGGTTCCTATCTCCCGTTAGGGGTGACATGGAGGCTTTAATGGCCGCGCTGGCCTGTATTTTCCCAATTTGTATGCCTTCACTTCTAATGGCTTCTATTATCTCCTCGTGTTGTTCATAACCCACAGCGAAGTGGCAGACATCGTAACATAGCTGAATGTAACGCTTCAGTATCCCTGCTGCTTCCACATCAGATAGATGATGAGCAGCGGAAAGCAAGCGGCTACCGGTAGGGATTAAGTCGTTTATATACCAATCCAAAAACTCGTCTCCATTTTCCAAAAGGCCATCCGGTTCGGGTTCGATATCCAAATGCAAGTGTATACCTTTTTCCTGCTCAATCTGTCGGAGATAGATCGCCACAGCGACGATGTTTTGGGTCGCTACGTTTCGCCTTTCCTGACAATTGTGCGGTTCCCAATGCCTATAGCTTAATGGAGAGGTTGATATGCTCCCATGCATTCCTTCCGGCAACAACACAGCCAAGATATCAAAGAGTCGTTTTGTATAACTTAAACGTTCATTGGTAGTCCAATCCGGTTGGTGTACCAAGTCTTTCACGCTGGTTTGGTGGAAAGCACCGTAGGGGAACCCATTCATAGTAAATACGTAAAGCTGTTCTTGCTTTAGCCAGTCTTTAAAGGCTGCCAGCTCCGCTGGCTGAATCAATGTTCGACTGGCCTCTTCCGAAACGCGGAGCCCTATCCCCATCCGTTGTAGCGGAGCTACTTGCTCTTTAATCGCCGGAAGAAATGTCTGTAACACTTTAAAGTGTGCCGACCAACTTTCGCCGGCATGTATATTCGTACAATAAGTTAAATGTCCATTTGCTGTATACATAATTTCAAATTTAATCTGGAAGCGAAACCAATTTCCTTTGTTGTTGAGCTTCATCTAACTTCTTTAAACGTGCAAGCGCTTCCCTAATCCGATCGTGATCCATTTCATGTACCTCCAGACCTACACCCACCGCACGTAGCAGCATAATGGTCAGTTTACCTCCTAAATGTTCTCTAAACTCTTCCAAACCGTCGAGTAAATCGGATATGACCCTTTCATCTTTTAATAGTTGATGGAAAATAGGTAATTCATAAGCTTGCAGTACACGCAGTATTTCCTTGTAATCACATTCATTTAAATATCCCTGTAAAAAAGAATACGTTGTATCCAGTGCAATACCAATGGCAACAGCTTCGCCATGCAATATTTGAAAGTCACTCAGCTGTTCTATTTTATGCGCACTCCAGTGCCCAAAGTCTAGGGGACGTGAAGATCCCAGTTCAAAAGGATCGCCACTCGCGATGTGGTCCATATGTAATTGCGCACTTCTCCAGATCAAATATTTCATGGTATCAGCATTTCGCTTTAGAATACCATCCACCTGATCACGCAGCCATTCAAAGAAAGTTGCATCTTTGATAAGCGCTACTTTAATCGCTTCAGCAATCCCGGCAACCCAATGCCGATCGCTCAATGTTTCTAATAATTGATAGTCATTAAAAACAGTAATCGGTGGTGCAAAGGTTCCGAGGAAGTTTTTCTTACCGAAAAAATTGATTCCATTCTTTATGCCGACCCCTGAATCGTCTTGAGACAGCACGGTGGTGGGTATGCGGATGTGTTTGATCCCTCGGTGCGAAACAGCCGCGGCATAACCGGCCACATCCAATACACTTCCGCCACCAATAGCAACCACAAATGAATGGCGATCGACTTTATGCCGATGGATAGCTTCAACAATTTGATTAAAGTAATACGGACTATTCTTCACCACCTCGCCACCCGGGAGGATTATTTTTTCTTTCACAAGCGCTAAATGTACCTGCCGCTGAAAGTACACATCGATTTGCTCGAGGAGGCCCGGATGAGCAAGGCTCAGCTCCTCGTCTATTACAAAAAGTAATTGACGAACCAAACCAGGCTTTAGGTAAGGCGCTAGCGCATCCCTAAATAAAGAATTATCGATTGAAAAGATATTTTCACTAAAGTATACCTCGTACTGAAAGGTCACTGTCAAATGCTGCTTTAAAATGTGTTTCATGCGATAGTTTTGTTTAAGTAACCGCGAAAAATCGCGCAATGCAAATCGAAAGGGGCAATAGTAACAAGATGATTCCGGTTAAGACGAAGGCACTGCTAGCCATTGCCCAAGCGGCGTTCACGACGATCAAGCCGATGATACCCGCTTTTACCGCTTTACCAACGTTTCCTGCATCGGCATCTAGCATGGCTCGAAACAAGGGAGGATAGATGACGATCACCAACACAACCAAACAGGATAGGGTATAAGCAAAGGAATGATGGATATATGCAAATAAGCCAATAGCCGCAATCACGAGCGTATATGCACCGGTGGCTATCATAGCGTTGGATTTCCGACCTCCATGAACTTCCCCGCTACTAATCAAGGTGATTGCGGCAATATAAACGATGGGCACGAGCGATATGTATCCCATAGCTAACAGGTTGTGGGAAGCAATCGCTATTCCCAGCAAAAGATTAGCCCCTCGGCAAAGTCCCATCACCAGTGGGCCAAACAGCCGGTGATGTTTTGCCCATTTATTATAAAGAAGTGCTGCGCATACAATGAAGCCCGCAATCGTACCCGCTGCAATATTGACCGTACAAGCAGCTAAAAGTCCGAATACAAAGAAAAGACTTCCAAACAGCGCAGCCTGTCTAACAGAGACCTTTCCGCTGGGTATAGGTCTTTCGGAACGTTCGAATCGATCGATTGCCGCATCAAAAACATCATTGAAAACAATTCCACCACCATACAAGCCGATCGTTGCCATGCAGAGCCACAGGATATCCGTCTCGCCAATGCCGACGGCATCGCTGGAGGCTGTCGACAAAGCTATCCCGGCCAGTACATCACTTATAGCGGTTAAAATGTTTGCCGGTCGCAACAACCGTAGGTAGTATTTTATTTTTCCCATATCAGCTAATGATGATCGATGACTTGTCTATCCGTGGTTGCTGCCCTCCGCGGAGCACACTATTACCCGCAAACTTTTCGCGTTGGTCTACCTTTGCTTTCACGACGAAATCCTGCGGATCAAGTTGACCGCTCCGGGCGAAAGCCGTTATGGCATTTTGATAAGTTACCAGGCGAATTTCTTCATCACTGATTCCTTTCGCTTTCATGAGCGCCGCGGTTTTTGGAACCGCTAGGGGGTCACTAATCCCCCAATCCGCGGCCGAATTAATCATGATACGCGCTGCTCCATATCTTTTCACCAATTCTACCATGCGCTCGTTGCCCATCTTCGTAAAAGGGTAAATCGTAAAAGCTGCCCAAAAGCCCCTGCTCAGGACCTCTTCAACAGTTTCCTCGTTATTGTGATCGATAATGAGTTGATCAGGGGCCAACCCATGCTCTAAAGCAATTTCCATACTCCGAAGCGTACCTCGTTTTTTATCGCGGTGAGGTGTATGAACCTGCACCGGTAACCTTGCCTTTTTCGCCAGTTCCAGTTGCAGGCGGTAATAATGCTCCTCCGCAGCTGTTTGATCGTCAAAACCGATTTCGCCAATACCCACCACCCCCTCTTTATGTAAAAACAAAGGCAATAATTCCATTACTTGCGCCGCCAAAGCGGTATTATTCGCCTCTTTGGCGTTTAATCCAATCGTACAATAATGTTTAATCCCAAATTGCGACGCTCGGAATCGCTCCCATCCGATCAAACTACTATAGTAATCCTTAAAGGTATGCGCGCTGGTTCGGGGTTGACCTAACCAAAAGGCCGGTTCAATAATGGCAACAATACCTGCATCCGCCATCGCCTGATAATCGTCGGTTGTACGGGATGTCATATGGATATGCGGATCAAAGAAATTCATCTCTTTTACCGTTTCCAACAAGTCGACACTTAAAGGGGATACAGCATCTTCCCCATTTATAAACAATTGGTTTCCACACATAAGTTTTACGCTACTAATTCATGTTAAAAGAATAGTTCTTTTCGCTCAAACTGAGCAATTCCCGCACAGGGAGGCTTACAGTCCTACCCGCCGCCTCACGTTCCGCTACATAATCTAAAAGCGCCGAAATAAGCGGTTCATTCATACGTGCATATATTCCGACTATATACGCTAACTGCATGTCATTAAAGATTGCTTTCAAGATGAGTTGATTCCATGCGGCATTATCCAGATAGAAAAAGGGATAGGGGTTGTCATACATAATAGCCTCATGTACAAGTCCAATATTCATCCGAATTCCTTCCACACAGACCGATTTCCAATGATCAGGGTATTCCAAAACGATCAGCGAACTATATAAGGCAACCATTTCGGATATATCGGCATAATCAAATAAATGATTTAACACCTGGACATAATCAGCTTCCATCAAGTCTCTTAAATTTAGCAGTAGTAACATACGCGCTAATCGATGCGTATCCCAGGCACGCATCTGAAAACCCGGCGCGATCAACTGCAAGGCTTCGCGATCCGCGTCCAATAATTCAACCGCCTTTTTCGGTAATATTCTACTCAGCGATGAAAAGGTACCATAAATATGATCGGAACTCATCTTCACCTTACCAAGCTGTTCCTCCAGCCACTTCCAATCATTGATTTCAAAGTTTAATTGCCCAATGCGATAAGCTAACCCATTAAGCTGGCTTTTAGTTTCTTCGTTCATATCTTGCTAGATCAGGCACTTACATAATAATTCAATCCCAATGCGGTACTGATAATCAGTAGCCCAAAAAATTCCCGCGTTTTTTCAATGTAGGGTTTCGTGGCCTGCATACTTTCCACGATGCTCTGCCGCTTATATTTGGTAAACCAATCCAGCACCCCATCCTTCACAAAAAAGAGAATAGAGGCGTAGGCGAGGTAAAATCCGATGGCCCCTAAATAGACTATATGGAAGTACCTATTCAATACGGCAAGTCCGCAGAGCACCGCTGCTAACACATAAATGGGAACCCATAACCAAGAGTCTTTGTCGTTTAAATTGAAATAAGCAAAGAGTAAGAACGACAAAAAGAAAATAATATTCAGTATCTGTAACCACCACATAATCAATAGTTTTAGTGCAGTATTTTCAATTTCATATCCCTAAATTCCACCCTCATTGGCGGACCAACGTGAATCTGAACACCGATGAAGCCTGCATCGCGGCGATTTTTACCGTCATTGTCAAGCACTTCACTCATCAAAACACCATTGATATAATGTTGCAAGCTATTTCCTTTTGCGACGATCCGACAGGTATTCCAATCGTTTGCTTTAATCGCTGCCCGAAGCTTCGCGTCTTCACCAAGGGTGCCTTTTACCATCAATCCTGTCCAGGCATTGTTCTTTACTTCACCACCATTAGCATCCGGGACTTCAACGACCTGTCCACGATAAGCGAGTGTGGTCCGTTTACGCTCTTCATAAAGTTGCCCGGTATAGTTATTTTTCCCATCTATATCGGCTTGATATCCCTTTAAGGCAAATGGCGTATCCTCAAGCTGTTCGCTCCGATAATTTATTCCACTATTACCGGCGTCCGAAATTTTATACTGCAAAGTCAAGTCGAAATCCGCGGGTTGCCCTCCCTTCCATATCAAGAAGGTATTCCGCTTCAAGGGTTCGTCAGTGGCCTTACGTTCACCTATTATTTTTCCGTCTTCTACCCGCCAATAGCTCGTATCACCTTCCCATCCCCTAAGTGTCTGACCATCAAACATAAGCACGTATTCGCCGTCTGCCGACGCCTGATGGCTATTGTTGCTTTCGCTGGTGGATTGACTGCAAGCGCCGAACGGCAGTATAAGCAGTAAACAAGCGATTAAGTCTCGCTCGAAGCGCTTCTTTATTATTTTTTCCATAATCTATTTAGATTTTCAGATCAATTATTGTGTTTCCGCTGCCCATACCACATCCGTCTGCTGCCATTGGCCGGACGAGGCAGAATGAAGGACGGCTTCGCAGACCTTTTGCGTTTCTAAGGCATCCCGAAAGCTTGGTGCACAAGCTTGTCCGCTCTCCAGACTATGCAGAAAGTCTGCTACCTGATGTACAAAAGAATGCTCATAGCCTATTGAAAGGCCGGGAACCCACCATTTATCCATATAAGGTTGATCGCCATCGGTAACGAGAATCGATCGCCATCCCCTTAGCTCCGACTCATCCCGGTGGTTAAAGTAATCCAATCGGTTCAAGTCATGCAGATCCCATTTTAATGAGCCGTGCTCCCCATTAATCTCAAAGGTGTACAATGCTTTATGACCACGGGCGTAGCGTGTCGACTCAAAAAGTCCAAGAGAGCCATTTTCAAAATGGCAATGAAAAATACAGGCATCATCAATTTTTACATCCTGCAGCCGTCCCGTCTCCTCATGCATTCGTTGTTTAACAAAAGTTTCCGTTACAGCCGATACATCCTTGATAGCACCATTTAACCACATCGCCGTATCGATGCAATGTGCCAATAAATCGCCTGTGACTCCTGAGCCGGCGGCGTTTGCATCCATACGCCAGAAAGCTTTTCCTCCCTGTGGAAGATGCTCATTAATCGTCCAATCTTGCAGAAAATTAGCGCGATAATGAAAAATACGACCTAATTTGCCGCTATCAACGATCTTTTTTGCCAGCGTAACAGCCGGTATTCTGCGGTAATTATACCACACGGTGTTTTTTACCCTTGCCTGTTCAATGGCCTTAACCATGGATGCTGCCTCTGGCAACGTTCGGGCCAATGGCTTTTCACATAAAATCATTTTCCCTGCTTTAGCCGCGGCAATTGCTATTTCGGCGTGCATATTATTGGGCGTACAGATATCAATCGCGTCAATATCATCGCGGGCTATTAACCTATTCCAATCCGTTTCGTAAGACTCATACCCCCATTGTTGGGCAAAAGCGGCTACTTTTTCTTTATTTCTTGCACAAACAGCTTTTAAAATTGGCCGGTAACTAAGTTCGGGGAAAAAATCGCCCACTCTCTTGTAGCCATTTGTATGCGTTCTTCCCATAAAACCGCATCCAACCAAACCTATTCTAATTTCTTTCGTCATGATCTTTCTATGTTTAGTAAACACCTTATTCAGCTGCGTACCAGCCATGTCGCTCCCTTACCTGAACCATAGCCCTTAAGATATCATCCCAAGTATCTTGTTTTTCCATAACCGTATTGGGAAACATGCAGCCATCCCAACAGATGTGGTTAAAAGCTTTTGTTAATTCACCATGACTATCTCTTAACCAAAACCCGGCATCCGTAGCGATATCAAGCTTTCCATTAGGATCACTCGCTAGGCAATGGCGTCCGGTCTTATCGTGCGAGCCGGATCCGAAAACGGTGCCATCGTTCTGCGCCACATGAAAATCAATTGTCCAGGGTCTTAACTGTTCAGTCAGTTCGCGTAAGCCCGCCTGAAAGGTTCCTCGATCGCTCCATTCAAAATCTGTCGGCAAGATGCGATCTTCCGGACTGTTATACCCTAGCAAGTATAAAAGTGTATGCGCCATATCTGCCTGAAAACCGATATTAGGCCTATTTACCTGTTCCAAGGTATCTAACATCACCCGCCAGCTATGCATCCCTCCCCAACATATTTCGCCCTCTGCCGCAAGCCTTTCTCCGAAACCTTCGGCAACATCACAAGCCTCGCGAAAGGTTTGTGCTATCAGTTTGCTATTTGCCACTGGATTTTTTAGCCACTCATTTACACTGGAAGCCGAATCAATGCGGATTACATTATTCGTCCTGATTCCTAATTTTCGCAGTTTTTCACCGAAACGGCAGGCCCTGCGTACCACATCCACGAAGCGCCTTCTCTCCTCCGCATATCCCATTGCTGCTCCGCCCGAAGGGTGCCAAACCGGCGCTACCAAGGTGCCGATTACCAGGTCGAGTGTCCCTACTTTATCCACCAATTGTTTGATTTCGTCATCAGAAGCGTCCATCCGAATATGCTCGTCGAAAAGCCCCAAATCTATACCGTCGAACTTAACACCATCCACCACCGCTGTTGCCGTCCGTTCCAGCAGCGTATCCAGCGAAATGATTGGTTCAGCTCCTTCACCTTTTCCAACAACACCGGGCCAGGTAGCATTATGTAGTTTGGGAAAATTGTTCTTCTTCATAATTTGATTGTTTTACAATGAATTTGGATTTTGCCTAAAAGTTGGTTTTATCTAAATCAGGATTAGCAGGACCGAAGTGTTTCAATAAGACCATCGGATCAACACGTGAATAATTGCTGATGGTAACACCATTTACTGCAGCCTTTTCCGATACGAAAAACTCATCATTAGTAAGCTGGTTGTACCGAATGAGCGCCGGAGTTTCAACCTCCCAAATACCTAGCTTTCCACGGCCTTGCATCATAATCAATCCGTAGGCGGCGCCATCATATATCGTCACCGTTTGGCCTGGCAGAATGGTCAGTTCCTTCGCGCTAAAGGCGTCAGACTTATAACATATCCATTTTTCCTCATAACCCATTTCTCTCATCTCCGCCATTGATTTTACCGGCACAGGACGCATGAAGCGATTTTTCATCATATGGGGATCTACGTTCAACTCCCAATCGATCACATCCAGCAATTCGTCAAAATCGCCGATACGCTCTTTGGGCGTACCATTCCATAATAGCTCTTCGGGTATAACGGCCTCGTTGACGAGCGATTGGTACATCGCAAAGACATCCGAAGCTTTCTGCGGCTCATAAGTACATAAACTGCCCGGTGCGTGAAGCAAACCGGGTGGGACGTCCCACCCCGTACCAGGCTCCAAGCGGAATGCTTGTGAAAAATTGGTAATCTTATTATCGCCTTTTGAAAAATTCATCAAACAAGTTTTTATTTGATCCTTCGTTGTACCGGGCGCGATTCCCATAAACGTATAAGGGAAGTCGCCCCCATGATTATTCAGCTGTGGCGGAAAATAATAGGCTTCCGGTTTGCCCTGTTGACCGATGAGTGCTGCTTTCTCATCATTATGATGGATATGATGTGGAAGTGGGCCCATATTGTCAAAAAATTTGGAATACATCGGCCAGCTTTTGTAAGCATCCCATAGACGTTGACCGATTAATTCGCCTTTGAGTAGTTCAACAGCATCACGGAGCAGGGCCTTTTGCACGGTAGAACCCTCTTCATACACAATAAAGCTTAAGCCCTCGTGCTCGCCTGTTAATGGGCCATTTTTAGCGGGTGTCGTGGATGAGAGCCAGCGTTCGTCAATACCCCCTCGTTCGCCACCCAATATGTAGTAATCGTCCGGATGTAATTTAATACGCCTACCGGGTACACAGAAAGATCGGGGCACCCAATTGGGTGCTAATCTTAATATCCCCCCTCCCTGTTCCATTGCTTTTTGAATAATATTCATCCTATCTTTATTTAAAAGTTTACAATTCGTCTGTATACGTTGAAAGCAGCTTTTCAATAGCCGCCTGTTGGCTGATCACGTCAAGCGTTAGCGTGTAACCACGCGATTCGCCCGGTTTCAATAAAATCAATTGCTGCTGCGCTCTCGCTTTATGTTGACCAATCGGCGGATGCGTACCCGGCTCCAAGCCGGTAACGTATTCGCCCCGCCCCCAATGCTGCCAGTTTGTTAGCCAAGGAAGCTGGCTTTTTTGAAAGGATAAGGAAACAGCCAAGCCGAGGTGCTCGTTATACACACCACATTGGCATTTCCCGTTCGGATCACTCTTGACGTCGATAAAGGCAGCCTCTTCCCCTTGTCCGTTATGGATCGACAAAGGCGCGCTACATTTTTTGAAAGCTTTACCTTCCTTAAAGAGTTTATTTTTTGCTCCCGTCTCTCGTGCTTCCCAGCTCCCATGCCATAACAGTCGGCTTCCTTCGTCCACTAAAGGCCAACCGAAATTGAAGTGATAGAGTAGCATATGAGGTACGGCCGTATTCCCGTAATTGGTAATACGATCATCGATATAGATTGCGGGCTTTCCCAACACAGCCCGGATCGTCCTTTTTAGCTCAAGATTAGGCCCTAGCGGGTGCCCTTGTCTGATGATTCCCGTCATAGACATCGTAGGTTCAGCATCACGCAGATCCGGTTGGATAACAGCGATTATTTCAGCAGGTGAATTACTGATTTGATCGTGTAAACCGCGTGCACCAAAATCATCCTGCTCGGGCCCACCTGTATGAGTAAGCCCACAGGTTACTAATAAACCACCTCCAAAAGTTCGCAGCCAATCGGTACCGCGATCTGCAAATGGTTGTGCCTTCATGACGCCTAAGCGACTTAACCAGGATAGGCTATGCTGATTAAAGAAGGCCTCCGCGATGTCCATTGCCCGATCGATGACGACCTTAAACCGCAAGCCTGCGCCGGTATTAATCCAAGCAATACGGGTTCCCGCCCCAAGGCCATTATCCAACACCGAGGTTTCTATCCCACCCAGTTGACTGGGATTAGTGACTTTTTCTAACCAGTTACCTCTTTGCTTGTCATCCATCATTTAGCTTTCTTGGGTTTGAACAATTCACTTTCGGCATTTCCCCCCGACTTCAGGTAGGCCATCAGGTCTTTAAGTTCCGCTGGATTTAATACATTGATCGTACCCGGAGGCATCATGGAAACTTCTGCTATCTTGCTAGCCATCACACTTTTCTTAGGGATTTGCTTTAAGACCTGTGGTGCATAAGGGTTTTGCGAAACATAATAATTCTCTTCGTCCTCATTTTTAAGTCGGCCTAAAATAGAACTGCCATCTTTCAGCGTAAAGACCGTGGAGGCATACTGATCTGAAATAACCTTATTGGGTTCGATAACTGATTCCAAAATGTCCTTCATGGTAAAACGTGTACCCAGCTGCGTTAAGTCGGGCCCGATAGAACCACCCTCACCCCGTACCGTATGGCATGATTTACAACGAATCGCGGCAAATAGCGCTGCCCCTCTTTTAAAATCACGATCGCCTGAGTCTTTTTCGACAATCGGCAGGGCATCCTCCATCTTCCAATTTTTACCCGGACCCTTTGGTCCTTCCCCCTCAAAAGCCAAGGAAGTGCCGGTAGCACTCAAAAGCGAATCGCCGGATAATTTATTATAATGGACGTATTCACTTTTCCCAACCTTTTGTAAGGCCCGTTTTCGCGCTCTGTCCAAAAAGCCGATATAGCTATTGCCTCCTTTATATCCAAAGGCATCGTAAAACCATTTAAAGTATACCTCGCGCAGTTGCGTTGTCCACCCGCTTTCTGCCACACTCAATACGGTAGCAAAATAGATTTGCTGTGCAGGTGGCATTTTGGCCAACATATTGGCAATATCCAAGCCATATTGTGGGTTCCGCAAAATCAGGTCGGAAGACTGTGTAACGGTTTCTCGACCGGCCGTGTCATCTTTAGCCGTATATAACAAAGGAACGGTTTTCTCTACTACATCTTTGGCATCAAGGGCGACCAAGATCTTGCTTAATTGTTGATTTAACGCATTATTCCCCGAAGGATACAAACTTCCGATCTGCTGTATAATCACCTCCTTGTCCTGCCTTTTAGGAATACCTAAGCGCGCGATCGTCAGTTCATAAGCTCTAAGCAAATTTTGCTGCATGACCAATGGCAAACTGGCAATCTCAACCGTTGCCATTTTTTTCAGCATGCTGCTTTGTAATGCCGGCTCACCCGTTCGCGCCAAAGCGATCATCGCCTCTGTTAAGGTCGTTACATTTCTTTCACGCAGGGCTAAGTCTATCCAGCTTGCCACCGGTTGATGCTCAATGGCTATCCGGGCTGCATAACGTATAAAACGGTCTTTATATTTAAGATAGGGCCAAAGCTTAGCAGCCGTACCGGGAGCAGCGGCATGGTGATACTGCTCTAATTCTTTCCGAAGCTTGTGCAGATAGCTTGTCTGAGCCTGGTTTTCTTTTGTTTTATCGAGGTTTATTTTTTTGAAGTCCTTATAGTAGACCCGATAAAGATCTGATTCCAGTTTTCTTCCACCTGTTAAAAAATACAAGGCACCATCCGGGCCGATTTCACCGTCGGTCAAGGCGAGCGGTGAGCCGGAAATGAACTCCTCTGCTTTGGCTTGATAGCTTGCCCCTTTTGCCCCAAGCTGTATGCTATAAATCATACCAAAACTCCAATCAAAAGCCAGCAGGCTATTTCGGTACTTTTCAGGGAATCGGGCATTATAAGCGAACATCAGATTCGTTGGTGATCCTTGTCCGATATTTAACAGCGCCGGTAAGTTATCGGGATAGTACGCCGGCCACTTATCATTGCCCTTTCGCCAACCAAATTCAGCGCCACTGGTTACATGGCAAATTCGCGTCGGACGATACCAAGGCATTCCAAAGTCCCATTCCATATCCGAATCATAAGTAAAGAGCTCTCCCTCCCGATTAAAAGCAATATCAAAAGGATTTCGGAAACCGGAACTAATCAGTTCCCACTGCGAACCCACGGAATCTGTTTTGGCAATCCATCCACCCTTATCATAGCTATCCGCATCGTGCCCTTGAGGGTCTAAAATCATACGGAAGAGATTATCCCTTTGCCAAGTGGGTGGTAATTTGTAGTGATCCATTTGCGGGAGATCGGTAAAATTGCCAGCCACTACATAGATGGATGTACTATCAGGGCCTAAGACAACGCTGTGCGGTCCATGTTCACCCGCCCCTTCCAATGCGACCAATTGAGTAATTTTGTCAAACTGGTCGTTATTGTCTGTGTCCTGGAGGCGATATAAACCGCTACCCTTTGAAAACTCGTCATTTGCTTTATGATTCACCATAACATACAGGCTGTTATGTGCCCATAAAAGTCCCTGAGCGAAACCCATTCCGATCGTTTTATCAGTAGTATCCTTCCCGGATCCCTCCACTTTAGGAAAGTCAAGTTTTTGGATTACCGGTTTCACCGTTGAATCCGAACCGATAGGCGGTAATTCGATACGATAGAGAGAACCAAACTGATCGGATGTGATCATTCGTCCCTTCTGGTCGAATGTCATAGCCACCCAAGAGCCCAATTCATTGTCTGAAGGGCTATAAATATGTTCTGCCACAAAATCAGGTGGCAAAACGATTTTTTTTACTTTAGGGTCTACTTCTATTATTTTTTCCGGTTCTTCGCGACAGCCAACAAAGATCAACGATATGATCAGTGCCAGCCATAACACGTTACGCTTATATGATTGCATATACGATTTCTTGAATTGTTTTAGAATAATACATTAAAGGCAGGGCTACTGCATTTAGCATCTAAAGGATGTTTATGTTTATTAATCGTTTTTATTGATTGTTCTTATTGATTGTTCTTTATGCTTGATCATAAAGAACCAAACAACCGAGAAGCTTGCTTCGAGCTCATGAATACCCTTTAAAACAAACACAAATGAATAATCAAGGCTGTCCAGTTCTCGCTAAAAATTCCGTTCCCCGTACACCGTTCTGCGGAGCCGCTCCCGCTCTCAATTCCATCCCTTCGCTTTTTCGCAGAACGTTTTTTCCGATCCTTCTAACTGAATTTTCTTTACGCTCATCCTGGAAGGCCATCATTCCCTATTCGCCATCCCGGCATAATCGTTCAGAAATGCTTGAATGACCTTGAAGAATATCGTAGCAACGAGCAACAAAACATTAGTCCATCACTCATTTTAGCAAAAAGAAAAAAATCCATTTTGCGGTGCCTGATTAAACGATTACCATCCCGGATTCTGTTCAAATCCATTTAACCGAATTTCACGCTCGGGAATTGGGTATAAAAGCATATATTCCTGTATGTTATAGGAGGCCTTGCTTAAACGAGATAGTCGCTGCTTTTCTTCGATTCCGTGTTGCGTTATCACTTCGATCGCTTTAGCCGTTCGAAGTAATTGAAACCATCGATGATTTTCAAAAGCAACCTCTACCCTTTGTTCGTGCGCAATCGCGTCACGAAGTTCCGTCTGGCTTAAACCCGACAGTGGTTGTAAGCCGGCTCTTGTACGTACCTGATTTAGATAAGGGGAAGGATCTCCTCCCTGTTCGTTTATCGCTTCTGCCAGCATGAGTAACACGTAAGCGTAGCGGTATATAGGCCAATTTTCATTAGCGCGACCGTCTTCCAAGAAAGGTGGATGATAGTATTTTTTAATAAAGGGGATTTTGCCACCAAAAGCTACCGCTTCTTGAAATGACGCATTGGACGGATCGTCAAATAATTGAATAGAGGCATCTCTACGAATGTCGCCGTTTTCATAAGCGTTCCATATACTTGGCGTGGGGATGTTTGTTCCTCCCAGTTTCCCGGGAAAGCCGGTGAGCTGCATCTTCCCGTTGTTGGGGCCAAATATGAAAATAAAATTGCCTGCCTCAGTTTGTAATGCAGCATCGTATTGAATAGAGAAGACATCTTCCGCATTATTCTTTGTTGCAGGATTAAAATTATCCGCATAATTAGGTAACAAAGAATAGTTTAAGGTTGTTACTTGGGTTAAAGTGGACGCGGCCAGCTCATATTCTTTCCTCGTTAGGTAGATCTCCCCCAATAGGGTTAGCGCAGCGCCTTTTGTTGCGCGACCAATTTCTGCACCGCTATACGACTCGGGTAAACTTGCCACGGCTCCTTGCACATCGCTTATAATCTGCTCATAAACCTGTTCAATCGCTGCGCGTCCTTCTGAAAAGGCCTTTTCGGGTTCGGCAACTTCATGAATCAATAAAGGCACCTTGCCAAAAAGACGAACTAAGTAAAAATATTGTAGGGCCCTTAGAAACTTCGTTTCTCCAATATATCTATTTTTTAACGTTTCATCCGCAAAAGGCACGGCATCTACCCGATCCAATATAACGTTGGTTTGTTGAATATTATCGTATAAAATTCGCCAACACGTGTTGACATAATTATTGGTTGAAGTAATCATGAATTCATCAATCTCCTCGCGTTGCTGTGCCCCCCGATCTGTTTCGTCGAACTGATAGTTGGTATTATCTGCGCGCATTTCGGTCAGCGCCCAGAAATCACTTGTATATAAAGTCTGTAAGGATGCATATGCTCCATTTACAGCTCTTAAAATCTGTCCCTCCGTTTGATAATAATTCTGATCACTTGAAAATGAGTAAGGTTCTACGTCCAGTAGATTCTTACAGGATGCACTAAGCAATAGCAAACATCCTACTATATAGATTCTGATCTTCATGAGAATAATTTTCTTTTAATGTCTGTGTTTAAGCTTAAAAGGATAAATTCGCACCCAAGGTAAATATGCGTGGGACGGGATAATTGGAATAATCTATACCCGGTACCAAGGCCCCTGTATCATCCCGATTGTAATTCGTCCCTTCCGGATTACCGCTGTATCCGGTAAATAAGAAAGCGTTTTGAACCGTACCATAGAGGCGCACCTGCTGAATAAATTTATTTTTCCCGATCCCATTGGGCAAAGTGTAGCCCAACGTAATGTTTCTTATCCAAGCATAATCGGTTTTTTCCACTGAATACGAATGCGTATCACGAAACATAACACGACCACGACCAGTTCCATTAGTGGTAGGCACCCGTCCGCTACCTGGCTGCTCCGGCGATCGCCATCGATCGGCAATTTCTTTTCTAACATTAAAGACACCATCGATATTGCCGGTGTAAAAGTTCGTTGCTCGCAGCATTTCAGCACCTACAGATCCTACTACTAATACCCGAAAATCAAACTGTTTGTATTTTAACGTGTTGGTAACACCCCATGTAAAGTCGGGATAGGGATTTCCAATGACGTCAAAATCTTCTACCGGCGTGATCTGCCCATCGCCATTCACATCCTTAAAGCGCATATTACCCGGTATGGCCCCCGGGAAAGACGGATATCGCTCCAAATCTGCTTCATTTTGATAGATTCCTTCTACCACATAACCAAATAGCATACCTACCGGACTGCCAATTTTTGTGATATTGGTCGGGTTGCCCTCGCTGCTGGTACCGGAATAAATCGGATCGCTGCTTCGGCCTAATGCAAGCACCTTATTACGATTGAAAGACACATTAATATTCGTGCTCCAACTGAAATGGTCTTTTGCAATGTTCACGGAATTAATGCCCAGCTCAAGACCTTGGTTCAGCACATCGCCTCTATTTTCCGTAACGGTACTGAAACCTGACGATTCAGGAATCTCAACATTTAACAATAGGTCTTGTGTATTGCGATGGTAATAATCTACACTGAAAGTCAAGCGATTATCGAATCCTACGAAATCGATACCCGTATTCAATTCCCGCATTTTTTCCCAGCCTAAATTTGGATTCCCTAAAGTATTCATCACACGTCCGCTCGCCAAAGTGCCATTAAATACATAATCATTCGTTCCGATATTACTCATATAGGAGTAATTTCCAATATTAAAGTTTCCTGTAAAACCGTATGATGCACGTACTTTAAGCTCATTCAACCAAGGCACATCTTTTAAGAAATTTTCATTCGAAATTCGCCATCCTAAGGCCAAAGAAGGGAAGATACCCCAGCGATTATTCGAACCAAAGCGTGATGAACCATCGCTCCGTACCGTTGCGGTTACCAAATACTTATCCAAATACGCATAATTTGCCCTGGCGAGATATGATATCAAAGACCAATCACTTTTATCCGTCCCACCGGTTATACGAGCAGCAGCGTTTAGGGTTTCGATATCATCATCGGGGAACTGATTTCCTGTAAAATCGGCCGATTGATTTTTCTGAGACTGAACGCTAAAACCAACAAGCGCAGTCAATGAATGTCCATTGTCGGTACTGAGGTCGTAATTCAAGGTATTTTCATTCAACCAGTTTAAGTATTTCGATTGTATATAGCGTCCGCTCGGTACCGAAGGAGGGGCGGCATTTTGGTTTCCTAAGATCGACGGGCGGAAATATTCGCTGTTTCCGTCCTCATAATCAACATTAAAAGTTGTTTTGAACCGCAAATTTTTTAATATGCTATACTCAGCATAGGTATTCATTAACAGCTTAATTCGACTCGCTTTATTGGTGGTCTCATTCAGCACCATTACCGGATTGGGTACGCCGAAGGTTCCCGGGGATTGGATATAAGCATTATAACTGCCGTCCGGATTGTATACGGATGGAATGGGGCTTGCAATATCAAAACCTTCGTCGCGGCCCTGACCTCTCACGCCTCCCCGTGTATAGGTCAAAGAAGGCGACACATTCAATCCAACTTTAAACCGATCCGATAAATTGGCATCGACATTGGTACGAAGTGAAAACCGGTCGAACCCCGTATTCAGCATCACCCCTTCCTGATTAAAGTAGCCTGCCGAAATATAGGTTTTGATCTTCTCTGTACCGCCCGAAACGCTTAAGTTAAGGTCAGTCATGGGGGCCACACGCGTGACCTCATCAAACCAGTTTGTTCCCTCTCCAATTAATTCAGGATTTCGATAGATTTCCGGTACATCTTCCAATGTTGGTTCACGACCTTCTTCAAAGCGAATTTTATCCATAATCGCCTCCTTGCGCCATTGAGCGAACTCCTGTCCATTCATTAAATCCGGGCGCCCGGTTTGCGGTACTTCCTGAAGACCTGTACTTGCCGATAACTGGATATTCGGCTTTCCACTCGAACCCCGTTTTGTTGTAATAATGATGACACCATTCGCGCCTCGAGAACCATAAATGGCAGTTGCCGAAGCATCTTTTAGGACCGTCATCGATGCAATGTCTTGTGGATTCAGTGCACTCATTGGGTTAGACTGCTGTCCGGAAGACGAAGGGATTGGAAAACCGTCAATAACATATAAAGGCTCGCTACCGGCACCAATGGCACCAATTCCCCTTACTTGTATTCGGGGTCCTCCACCAGGTGTACCATTTGAGGTGCTTACATTAACACCGGAAACCTGCCCCGTAAGTGCTTGGTCCGGACTTGATATGGCTTGCCCACGCACATTTTCCATCGATATAGGAGCCACTGACCCGGTAACATCTCGACGTTGCTGGCTACCATAGCCAACAACAACCACTTCTTCCAGTCCTTCAAATGAGGCGTCCAGCACGACGTCGATTCGAGCCTCTTCTCCTACTTGCATCTCTTTCTCCTGAAAGCCAATAGCACGGAATACCAATGCTTGTCCGGGGTTGACTTTGATCTGATAAACGCCATCCGTGTTGGTTGATGTACCTTTTGTGGAACCTTTAATAAGCACCGATACACTTGGAATCGGCATCCCCGAGGAGTCTGTGACGGTACCCGAAACAGTATGCTCTTGCTGTTGCAATAACTGCTCCGGTTCGTTGTTAACAAGTCGCTTCTGAAGGACGATTAATTTATCTTTGATTTGAAAGCTACAGGGTTGGTCTTTGAAAATATAGTTCAAGGCCGTTTCAACACTGACATTCTGCAATGAGACATTAAGCGGCTTCATTAACTCGATATCATTTTTTCTGTAAAAGAACGTATAGCCTGTTTGCTGTTCAATATTGACCAGCAATTGCGCTACCGTAGCGTTTTTTTGATTTAGACTAACCTTTTGTGCCAAAATCGTTTCAGCAACTGTCGTTTGCAAACAGGCGGTGGTTAATACCGCTAGCCACATATTCATGAAAAAAAGATTTTTTAGGTATTCTAACCAGCGCCTATCTTTTAATAAAGTATCCTTCGCGCTGATGCACAGACTGCACAGATACAGTCTTTTGTCAAATTGATTAATTTGCATAATTTTGCAAGGTTTGTGGTTTATCTTGGTTAAAGAATATAGCTCATCACGCTATGCCTAATTGACTCAGATTTACCCTCATTGAGACCGATAGTGCTCGCAACACTATCGGTTTATTTATGTAAATCCGCTTTGTGATTTTATACACTAAAGCTCATACATGACCCCTCCTTTTTTTGAATTGAATAATTATATAATAACTAATTTTTTACCCTCCATTTTACATTTCACACCAACGGTTTCCAATACGCTGATCGCCTCGGTCAGACTTAATGATCGTGGAATTTTACCCACATAGGTTTCCGCAAACTCGGTTCGCCGGTAGATTACCTCGACACCGTACCAACGAGCGAACTGCTTTAATACGCTTTGAATGTCCGAATCATGAAAACTGAAGTAGCCGTTTTTCCATGAAACGATCTCGGAGGCATCGACACTTCTTATTTTTATTTTCGACATATGATGGCTAACCTTGGCTTGTTGATTAGGTTTTAATATAGCTACTGCATCTGTATGCATTTGCTTCACCTTAACAGAACCTTTAACAAGCGTGGTGCGCGCCCATTTTTCGTCGCGGTAAGCATCAACATTAAATTCAGTACCCAATACGTATACTTCTTGCTGCCTCGTTTCGACAATAAAAGGAACGGCCTTTCCTTCGGCAGGATCCACTGCAAAATAAGCTTCACCGTCTAGTTTAACACGCCGCTGACCCCATGAATGGAGTGAAAAACGAATTTCAGATGCCGCGTTTAACCACACCACACTACCGTCTGCCAATACCAATTTATAGTCTTTACCCACCGGTGTTTTAATAATGGTACTATATGCTTGCCCATCTCGTGCAGAAACTTTGCGATCACTAACACAGCGGATAACATTTTCCTCTGACTTATGTATAGTTACCCCTTCCACATTTAGCGACGTGCCGACAGGCACATCGTCTAGGTTAACAACATCTCCATTGGATAAACGCAGCATCGTTTTATCATCGCTCCAAGCTCTTTCTTTTTTGGGGATCGAACCTTCCTTTTTAACCAATTCCTTCCTTTGTGTATCAGGCCTATCAAGGTAAATTAAAGCTCCAATTACCGTAAGGCTAATGATAGACGCAGCGACATACATCCACCGCTTATTTAAGCTTCTCGGACCAACCTTGTTATCACTTAGGGAAGTTAAGTGCTTAATTTTGTCGAACAACTGTTTCCGATAGGCTTCTTCATTACCGGCAAATTTTGATTGAATAATAAGCTCCTCATCCTGCCCCTCATTATACCAGGCGGCGAACTCTTTTTTTTCTTCCTCACTGATCGTGTTACTTAACCACTTCGCAGCTAGTTCCTGATATCGTGCGCTATATTTCATTGTAAATAATTGGTCTTTATAAGGATGTCCTTTGTGGAAAGCAAATCCCTTACTTCGATTTAAAAAAAAATTAAAAATATTTTCGTACTGCTGAAATGAGCAGTATTGGTTATAGAAGGGTAAATATAAAATGGCTTAGTTTTGCCCGCAGAACGCGTATTGCTTTGCCCATATGAGCTTCCACAGTCTTCTCACTAATCTTTAATTCTTCCGCAATTTGTTTTTGAGAATAACCATGATCTCGACTTAATTTGAAGACAAGCCTACATTTCTCGGGTAAATCGCGCACATAAAGGTTTAATTGGCTAAACAATTCATTAAATTGCAGCCACTCTTGCGTTGAGTTATCAACAAAACTACTGGATACCAAGCTATTGATGTAATGCTGTTTGTTAAAGTATTTATCCAACATTTTGATGACGCGATATTTAACCGATACTGCTAAATAATTGCTCAGTGAAGTATGAATTTCCAATTCCTGTCGCCGATTCCAAAGATTCACAAAAATATCCTGTACGATTTCTTCCGCGTCTTCAAATCTTTCTACTTTGTTACTGGCGACCGTTAAAAGTTTTTTCCAATAACGATTATACACTTCAGTAAAAGCTTCTTGGTCATTGTTCGTTAAACGCGTTACCAAATCTATATCTGAAAGGTTCTTATAAATCGGCTTCATTATTGGTTAACTCGGTAGATAGCAAAACTAATAAAAACAGTAAGACCGCTATCCTGTACCGTCCTGATTTAAGCGTCTGCAAAACATTTATTTAAGTGATCAGCTTTCGGATATCAGCTTATTTCCCTAGCTCAAGGCCTTAGCGGCTATAAGCTATAGGCTTTAGGCTATAAGCGGTAAGCTTTAGACAGCATCTGCCTACTGACAAGTCGGTGAGTTTATGATCTATCGGTTTATTCATCGTTCATCACTTATAACTCATCACTACCTAACTAGTTCCCTACTTAAGTCATTCCAGTGATAGCCGTACTAGATACGTACTAAAGAAAAGCAATGGAACAGGGATGGAAATAAAAGGGATAACGGAGGACAGGTGGATGTAACGTGGATATAACGTGGACTTGAGGTGGACCTGAGGTGGATTTCTAGATTGTAATTTTAAAGGGAAAAGACGGTTTTTGATTGGTTGATTCGGTGTTGGAGATTCTTTACAAAGATACGGAAATTTTTGCTATTGCATAGAGAAGAAAAGCTCGAGTGTTGTATATAAAGGAAGGTTTTCTTTAGTCACTTTTTTCCGCAAAAAGTAACCAAAAACTCCTCGCTTGGAACTTTGCCACAAGCGGTAGTGCATCAACGTGCAAACCGCAAATTTCCTAGGCGATATTTCAGTAGAACGGAGGGCTTTTGCGGGCAGCTGGTAAGCCCTGTGCGTGGGAAGAATGGCCTTGGAGGATACCGAGGCAACGAGCAGCAAAGCATTTGCACGTCTGTTCATATTGCAATACCCAAGCGGATTGAGGAAGTGAAACGGCTCCAATACGCGCCGGTAATGCTTTGCAATCAGGTGCAAGGTAGCCTACACCGCCTTGATTTTGCTCAACTTTTATCAAGAAAAGTTGAATAAAAAAACCTTCCTTTTCCTTATATATCAAATTCATGACTACCGGCAGCCAACGTTCTTTTCTCTCCAGACGGTAGCGTCAATGTTCCATCGCTATTAGGGGGAATCGTCAGCCAAAGCTTTATATGTTTTCCTTTCCTTTCCCAGCGCGTTGTGATTTTACCATGAGGTCCTATATGCGAAGCTTCAAAACTTTCCAGTCCCTCGACAAAATGGGGTTCGATAAGAACATGTTTAAAGCCCGGCTTTTCAGGGTCTGGTTTAATGCCACCTAATCCTTTATATAACCATGCCCCAATTTCACCGAACATAATATGGTTAAGCGAGATATCGTGCGCCGATTGGATATTCCAGTTTTCATAAAGCGTAGTCGCACCATTTTTAATCCACCATCCCCACGAGGGATAATCTTCCTGAGCCGCAATTTTGTAAGCTATATCAGCATAACCATTTTCGCTTAAAGCATTTAGGATGGCTTTGGTTCCTAAAAGCCCGACATCCAAATGATAGTTATCTGCTGTAACACGCTCTGCAAGATTCTTTGCCACCTTTGCACGTAAATCATCAGGCACTATACCCCAAAAGAGCGGCATACTTAGTTCAGTTTGAACGCCCTGTCCGTAAATTCCCGTTTCCTTATTTAAATATTTTGCGTTAATAGCGTCCTTTATCTTTCCCGCCAATTGCTCATAATGTATCGCATCTTGTTCTTTTCCGAACAACTTGGCCGCTTTGGCTAAAATCATTGCATCCACATAGTAGTAGATTGAAGATGATAGTTCCACAGGGGATTTTGATTTTACCGGCACCCAGTCGCCCAGACCCCAAGTGGTGAGTCCACTAGGATATAGAGCATCGATATGATCGACATAACGTTTAATGGCAAAATAGGAATCTTTCAACAGTTTATTATCACCATAAAACAAGTAAACATTCCAGGGAATTAAGGCAATCGTGCTCGTCCAATCCGGACCATTGCCCCATTCATAGCCCCAGCCGCCTGTTGGAATAATGGAAGGCAAAACGCCGTTAGCTTGCTGTTCATCCCGGTGATCGGCCAACCATTTTTCATAAATTGTAATGGCATCAAAGCTATACAAGCCCGTCTCAATTGCGATGTGCGCATCACCCGTCCATCCATTTTTTTCTCGTTGTGGACAGTCGGTTGGATAGCCAAATAAATTTGATAGGTACGAACGATTGGTAGCCTCCCAGATTTTATTGATAACGGGATTAGAGGCATGAATAGTACCAACCTGAGGCACATCACTATGCATAAAATAAGCCGTTAAACTTTCTTCTTTCAGGATTATCGGACGGCTGGCCGTTACTTCCACGTATTGAAACCCTTTATAATTAAAGGCAGGCATGAAATGATCATGCTTTCCACTAAGGATGACTATGTCGGTCTGAAAAGGGTCTCTATGATCCGTAGGTCGGTAATGTTGATCAATATTGGAAATATCCACATGTCCGTTTTCATAAAGTCGCTCCCCATGCTTTAGGCGAACGACGGTCCCTTTCTCCCCTTGAATATGTAGTTCCGTAACGCCTGAAATATTTTTACCAAAATCAAAGACATACGTCGTATCATTCAATTTTTTAAAATCCTTAACCTTCAACTGCTTCACATTTCGAATAGGATGCATCGTCTGCGATACCACTTGCTGTGAGGGTGCAGCACGGTAAAAAACTTCTTTCCAAGTACTATCATTGAAATCAGCCTTGCTCCACCCCTCTTGCTTTAGGCGTGCATCATAATGCTCTGCTGTATAAATACTGTTGAACACCAAAGGACCGGTACTGGTTTTCCAAGTTTTATCACTGACAATTGTTTCAACTGAACCATCCTCATAAGTAATTCGCAAGTCCAAGCAAAAGGTCGGTCGTGCCCTCCATGGCGCTTTATCAAAAAACCAAACAGCCGTTGATTGATGGTTATACCAGCCATTTCCCAGCAAGACGCCTATCGCATTCCTATCCTGCTGGATTTGCTCCGTTACATCGTAGCTAACGTACAAATTCCGTCGATCGAAGCGTGTGTACGCCGGATCCAATCGATGGTTCCCAATTCGTTTGCCATTTAAATACAATTCATACAACCCGGCAGCTGCAACATAAGCACGCGCAGATTTTATCGGCTTTGATGGAGTAAACGTTTTTCGAAAGTAAGGTGCGGGTTTTACATGTATGTCCTGACCATCGGAAATCCAGCTCCCTTTCCAATTAGCCGTCTGCATGATGCCTGTTTCGAATGAGCTAACAGGACTTTCTAATACATTACCTTGGCGATCCCAGGCTCTCACTTTCCAAAAATATTTCGTAAAGGCTTTCAGTGCCGCCCCATCATAATGTGCGAGTGTTTGATCGCTGACAATCTTCCCCTTATGATATAGGTTCCCCTCACCTCGCTGCGTTGCAAGGGAATCGCTATTTACATATATTTCATAAGCCGATTGTTTGAAACCTTGCTTTGCAGTTTCAAATCTCCACGTAAATCGGGGATGCTCCTGATCGATACCAAGAGGCGACGGAAGATGTTCAACCTGCAAGTGAACGAGTCTAACCTCTTGTGCAGCTAAATTTCCATAAGCGAATAAAACGAGTAGAATGGCAAAAAAACGAACACCTATAACGGTAAAGGATTTACGGGAATGCATGATTTTATTATAAATTTGTTGTTTTTGATTTTTAAAGATTAGGTTTTGGGACGTCCGCATTTGGCGGGAGTTCTATAATTTTGAAATTGCGAAAGTGAGTTTCAGCACCTTCCGATTCGAGACAGAGATAGCCTTTTTTAGACGATGCATTGCGCACGCCATTTACAAAACGACCGTTAACAGAAAGTTTTACCGTTCCGTCTACACATATCACATCATAGGTGTTCCATTCTCCCTTTCCTTTACATCGGTTTTCTATGGATTTACTTCGCTCACCTCGCGGGTTATCCGGTATTGTTGTCGTTCCACCAGCACCGAAAAGCTCACCATGCACATAGGCTATCGGTGGTTTTCGTCCGTCCTGCAGGTGTTGATTGACCCAATCAAGCTCCAGCATTTGGACTTCAACCCCGGCTGGAAGACGAGTTTTTGCATCCGGCTTGGCATCACTCCATATAAAGACACCCGAGTTTCCTCCCGCCTCCATATGGCGCCACTCGACGTGCAGTATAAAATTTTCGTATATTTTTTCAGAACGCATGACGCCGATCGGCTTTCCTGTACATTTCAAAAGCTCACCATCCACCCGCCAAGTACCGGGGCCCGTGTTGACATTAAGCCATCTTAGGGTATGTTCCCCTCCTGCTTCCTTATTTATTATATTTTCCAAAGCAACAGCGTGGCCAAAGCTTATACTTTCCGATTGCGCATAAACTCGCAAATGATTCGAGCTGAGCACCAAAAGCAGCGGAAGCACAAATTTATATATCTTCATCGTTAAAATCATTTCAGCGAGCCCCCGATTAGACAAACTTCGTTTTTCCCGGTACGGCTATTCCCGGTCCTTCCCATTTTAGATCCCACGCGTATTCCTCGATGGCGGGCCCTAAACGGTGCTCCGATTGAATGGCTTGCTCCCAGGTGATCGTTTGTCCGCTATAAGCCACCATCCGGCCCCAAATAGCCAGCATGGTACTATTAGCCATCCACTCTCCATCGTTGATGACTATGCCTTTGCGTATGGCCGCGAACAATTCATCGTGCTGGGTTTGGTACATGTTATTCTTTTTATCGCGGTACTTCCAATTGTTTTTCCCTATAATTTCAACCGGACCGCCTATATTAACGACAGCCCGGCCGTCGCTTCCCAAGACCTCAACGCTATTTCTGTTGGACGTACCGGCCTGTTGTCTGGTAAAGTGAAAACCACGTGCACCATTTTCATACTCAAATTCAATGGCAAAATGGTCATAAATATTTCCGTAGATCTCGTCGGTCCGTACCTGTCGACCACCCGTACCGGTTGCTTTTACAGGCATCTTGTCACCCATTGCCCACGACATCATATCCAAACTATGAACGGCCTGTTCTACAATAAAATCACCGGAAAGCCAGTTATAATAATACCAGTTTCGCAATTGATAAGTCATTTCGGACCAATCCGGTTGTCGGGGAATCGACCATAACTCGCCTCCATTCCTAAAAGTTGACACCGTGTTTATCGAACCGATCTCGCCATCAAGCACTTTACCGAATACCGCTCTATTCGCCCAATCGTAACGAAAGCAAAAGCCAGAGACGAGGCATAAACGCTGCTCTTTTGCCTGCCTCACGGCATCAAGCACTTTACGCACACCAGGCGCATCAACAGCCACGGGCTTTTCGCAGAAAATATGCTTTCCTGCTTTTACTGCTGCGGCTAAATGATCAGGCCTAAATCCGGGAGGTGTAGCCAACAACACGACGTCCACATCGGCCTCCAATACCCTTTGATAAGCGTCGAACCCGATGAAACGGTGCTTCTTGTCCACCTTCACTCGTTTCTCATCTATTTGCGACAACGCGTTGAGCGCCTGTTCCAAACGATCTTCGAAGATATCGCCCATGGCAGTAATATACACATTCGGATCGGCCTGTAAAGCTTGAGCTGCAGCGCCTGTCCCCCTACCGCCACAACCGATCAATCCTACCTTCAACACAGATTCCTTCACCTGCCAAGCAGCGAATGAAGGTTGACGGTAAGCCAAAGTACCCGCTGCCACCAGCAAGCTTGATTTTCTCAAAAATGTTCTTCTATCCGTTTTTTGCGGTTTAAACTGGTTATACTTCATCATAATACGGTTTGTTTAGTTCACTAAAGTATAAAAAATAACCGCGTAAAAAAATCAGTATTGTTGAACACAACGATTCCATGGAAGCGTATACGTTTTAGCAAATAAAGGTTAAAACAAGAAGCGCAGCAACCTGTACCGTCCTGTAAAAAGACTAAGGGTCTCCACGAAAGAAACCCTTAATATATCTGAAAATAATAAATTAACGCTTAATAAGATGATTAATCTTACAAAATGATATGTTCAAGTTTCACATGAAACAGTTTAGTAACATTCGATATACACCGGACCCGCTAAGCCGGCAGGGATTGTTTTCCAGTTTGACGCGTCGAAAGGTTCATAGTCGATGTTGACGAATTGACTTCCATTATACTCCCGCCATTTCATTTTCCGTCGATCCATATAGCGGATTCGATTGGCCATTAAATTCGCTACTTCGATTTCAATGGTGTTTTTCCCTGGACGAACAAGATTTCCAAGTCTTAATTTATAAGGAAGGCTCCAAATCAATCCAGCATCTTTTCCATTAATTTTTATACGGGCACTTTCAAATAAGCTGTCCAACTTTAAAACATATTCCTTTGCAAAGCCTGCGGGTAATTCAAAAGTAGACATGTAAACGGCTTTTCCGGCAAAATTATTTGCTGCGCTATCTTGTAGATCTGTCCACCGCATCAGGCGATCCAGATTTCGTGCTTTTGGAATCGTTGGCCCCCCATCCTTAAAGGTTAATCGCCATTTTCCTTCTATAGCGATAGACGCAGTGGGCTTTTCCAGGTATTGCCAATCTACCAGTTCTTGGTGCTCTTTATGTAAACCTGCCAAAATCCAGGACTCACCGGGCTCCAACTGTACCCTCACTTTCAGTCGGTTATTTTTAGACATGATTGCTGCTCTTCCGGTTTTTTCCGAAAGGGGATCCAAAATATACCAAGAAGCACCTGCTCCATTAAATGTTACATATTCGTCCACCCGTTTTCCGGTTAAATTGACCAGGTAATAATAGTGATCTGTTCCAACTTTCCGCCGAACAAATCGCAGTCCTGTCTTCACCAAGGCTTCCCCGGGCAAACTTACTTCCCGGAGACCGTCACGCAAGATTTCTTTCACTAAAATTTTACCTTTACCAACCTTCGGTTGCCTCGACATCTTCTTTATATTTTCCAAGACCTGAGCAAGTTTCATTCTACGCCTTTCCAGATCGTGAGCACCGGGAACATCCTTCGGCAAGGATTGAAAAATAAGCGTAGCGCCATTTTCCGCCAAGTGAATAAGTCTTTCTAAGGTTTCTACGGGCATTTTGTCGGTTTTCGGTATCAATAAAGCACGATAAGGTAAGGACTCCTTACCTGTCACCCAATTTCCATCTTGAACCTGCAGCTTTTCAAGCAAATGATCGGATACAAAATCGAAAGAATAGCCTTCTTCCTGTAATTGCAAAGCCTGCTTATAGAATTCAGTAGGATGTAACCATTCATCGATATCGTGAACCTTCAAGGCCCTTAAAGCTCCCTTTGGCTGATGCCATATATCATAGATCGGCCAATAAATCAGTAATTCATTATCCGCTTTTCCTGATTGCAAGATCGATTGTACTCGGGTGATATACCGGTTCATCCCGTCTAAATGGCTCCATAAGCTATTAGCCGGCACAAAATTCACGGACGCATAAAAGAGCCATCCCGGCCAAGGCACCTCTCGCGGAGAATAAGTCGTACCGTGGTAAAACACATGATTAATCCCGGCCAAAAACACTTGGTCCACTTCCGGTTTACATTGCGCCCAGGACGTTTTAAAGTGTTCCGTCAGCCAGGTGAAGGTTTCACTCGATACCAGATTCTTACCGGTTACATGCGCAGCGGAAGAAGCGAATTTTAACATCATTGGATCGGGATCCACATTACGTATATCGGCGCTATCACGACGCAGCCCCGGTATCGGAAAATAACTCGAACCAAAGGTTTCTGCCTCCGGTATATCCACCGCCGCATATAAATCCAAGAGATTACCCGGCGAACCGTGCGCTTGGTTTTTTGTAATACCATGCTGTTCATGCGCCCAATGAGTCCAATGCTTGGTAAAATTATCTAAAAGCATCTCTGCCACCGTTTCGCGGTAATCAGATTTGATACGCGCGACCTGCTCAGTTGAATCCCGACTTAGCAAATCGCGTACATAATACCGTAGATCGTAACCTCGGTTAGCTCGGAAGGTTTTAAACAGTGCTTCCGTCCAGTCTGCTCCATACACCTCATAGCTATCGTTATAGAAAGCCCTTATTCCAATACGCTCTTTACCTAATGCCTGTGTGTACGGTTGAAGATAGCGATCCAGTGCCCCTTTCGAAAAGTGATCGAGCGTTAAACCTTCACCACCTGGCGCTGCACGTTTTACCTGCTGCTTGGTTTTTCCCAGAAACAAAGCATATAATTCCCACGTACCCTTATCGGCCATCCAATGGAGTGTACCGGAGCTATCCACTTTATCCGTCAATAAAAGCGTTTTATTATCGGGACCATATGCGGTTAAAGAGATTAAGGGAGCGTTGGGTTGTTTCGGATCTGAAGACCTAATCTTTTCTTGCAACGGTTGTTCCCCTTGTAATTTATACGTGCCTACTATTAGCTTGGTAGCCGCATCGGCTGTATCAACTTGCGGTCCGCCAAAAGGCCAACCGGTACCATTAGTTAAATCGACTCCCATCCCCAGGCTATCGGCCGTTTGCAAGGTAAACCGTAAGCGCTTCATCCACTCGTCCGAAAGGTGTTCTATGTATTGATCTTCATAACCTTTTGCTCCATATATGGGTGCAATTTCTACCCCGCCAAAACCGCGTTGTTGATATTCCTGAAGGAGGCTACGTAGGTTTGCACTATCTACCGCATTTCCCATCCACCACCAGCGCGTCCAAGGTTTCATCTCTTTAGTAACTTCCGGCCAAAGGGTATCGGGTTCGCGCTGGCATCCTGCTGTTAGCGCGAGACTTATAATGAATAGGTATTGAAGTTTTTTTAACATCTTTATTAGTGAACAAGGGAACCTGTTAGTTGGGAACCGGTCATACTCCATGCTCCCTATTAACTACTCCCTATTAACTACTGTCTACTCCAAATGAAACATCATTTTCAAAGGTTTACTCACGGGCGAATTATCTGCATTTGTTTCCATAATATCCGCCATATAGGCCCACCATTTTTTCACCAATGGATGATCTCCCAGATCCTGCGAAGAACTGCCATTTTGCCTTTGTACCGCAAACAAGGTATTCGTTTCTTCGTCCAAAAAAATAGAATAGTCGGCTACGCCTGTTTCTTTTAGCAGTGCGCTTATTTCCGGCCATATTTCATCATGCCTTTTTTTGTATTCCTCTTGGAATCCCGGCATTAATTTCATTTTAAAAGCGATTTTCATTTTGAGGTATTAGCTTATAGCTATTAGCAGTTAACACATCGCTAATGCCTTATGTCTAAAGGCTATTAGCTAATTTATACACTTCCGTTCCGGCCAGCAGAAAACAACCCAAGCCGTAATCCTCGAAGTCAGGTTTGCTGGTATAGGTAACCGGTTGGCCGTCCTTCGGCTCTTTTCCAGTGCCTTGTACATAACCCAAGAAACCGTTCTTATGTAAGGATTCCTTTGACAACGCTTTCCAAGCCTTGGTTACGATCGGCAAGTATACCTTTTTATCCACCAAGCCTTTGTTGATCGCCCAAGCCATCCCGTAGGTAAATAGCGCTGTTCCCGTCGCTTCCTTCCCTCCAAAGTGCGTAGGATCGTGTAAACTTACATTCCAAAAACCGTCTTTCCGTTGCAAAGGAGCCAATGCCGCTAGCATATTGGTCAAATCCGTTAAATATTCCTGATAATGCGCGTCGCTTTTTGGCAATTCGTCTAAGACCCGCACCAAAGCCGCTACTACCCAGCCATTACCACGTGCCCAGTAGCAATCCTCACCATTTGGTTCTTTGTAAGGCGGAACAAAATCCTTGTCGCGCCACCACAGTTTATCTTCGGGATTGTATAAACCATTTCCTCCCTCCTTATATTTGGTATGCGCGTACAGTGCGTACATTTTATCAAAATATTTCGGATCATTATAGGTTACACCCAACTTTACGAATATAGGCATAGCCATTTGTATGGCATCAATCCAATCCCAATCATCTACCTGATCGCTATTGACCATCGCATCGATGTTATCTTTAATCGCTTTGATCTGAATAGCTTGCTTATCTAAGCGATACAAGTCGATATACGTTTGACCGCAGCATTGGTTATCCGCATTGCGCGTAAACAAATCACGTGCAGGTGCCCATTGGTGTTTTTCTCCCCATTGCGTAGCGTAGTTGTGGTAACGCTTATCAGCATCAATTGTATACAATGCCATCAAGCCTTCGTAATACACCGCCCTGGTCCAGATATTCGCCGGGCGCTCTTTATTCGTAATGATTGTTTTTCCCGCGTCGGGCCATTTCTCCATAAAATAGTTATTAGCCAGCCGAAGCTGCTGTAATATTTCGTCTTTCTTTGGCAATTTTTGCCCATAACCAGGTAAGCCAACCACTAACAAGAAGCATAGTGTTGTTAGCGTTTTCCGTAAGTTTCTATTGCGTATTTTATTCATCGTTATTAGTTATTAGCAATTAGGTATTAGCTGACAGCTTTCAGCGATCAGCTATCCCAAATCAGCCTATTTTCGTTTAATAAATTTTTTCAAGCCCATTTTAGGTACTTTCTTTATCGCTTCTACAAGCAGCGCTGCATTCTTCTTTGCACCTTCCAAATCAGTGTGCGTATGGTCGTCGGGGAAATAGGCTCTCACCTGTTCCCGTCCTATTTGATCATAATAATCAGCAACCAAATCGTGCAGTGGAATAAATGTCGCCCCTTCGCGAGCGGCTACTTCTTTTGCCCATTTCGGATATCCATCCGTGTCACGCGCTATCTTATTTTCTTCCCATCTATCACGAGGAATAGGCGAACATACGATCACCCGAGCCCCCTTTGCTTTCGCTTCGCGAATAAATTTAGACAAATACCAACCGTATGTATAAACAACTTCTTGCTGCTTTGTAATGGGATTATATATCTCCTTTTGTTCCTCACCTATGCCTTTCAATGTTCCACGTGCTCTGGCCGTATCGTCCAAGGGGCTACCGTCATTATGCCCAAACTGCATCATAAGATAGTCGCCGGTTTGGATTCGGTTTAACACGTTATCCCATAAGCCTTTGGTTATATAAGTACGTGTACTCGTTCCTCCCAAAGCATGATTTTCGATGGAAAGACGCGTGGTGTCAAAATAAGAAGACAGTAGGCTCCCCCAGCCCCACTGACCATTGCTGCCATCACCTTTACCATTTTTGACGGTAGAATCGCCAATAATATATAAGGTTGGCTTTCTGTCAACCGGCTTCATTGCCAACAGTAGGAGCAACAGTATACTGACGAATGGTTTAATTTTTGATGAATGCATCGATTTATTTGGCTTAATATAATATCTTTTAAATATGGTGCAAAGGTTTGCTCTCGCCTGCCCAATGGCAGAAAAAATTTATTGATTATGCTATTGTTACTTTCTTCCGCAGAAAGTAACCAAAGACTCATCGCTTGGAACTTTGCTTCATCGGTAGTGCCTCCACGTGCTAACCGCAAATTTCCTAGGCGATACTTTAGTAGAATGGAGGGCCTTTACTTTTAACCAAATTTATTAAATATTAATCTATTGTTTAATATATGAATCGTATGGCTATATCACTTTTTATGCTACTATAATACATCAAATCAAGCAGGCCGGCAACCTGTAGCGTCCTGTTATGTTACTTTCTTCCGAAGACCACGACATAGCTTGAACCGAGTGAAACGAGCTCATGAACTTAGCGCAGCGTTCTCACGAACGCCTATTAGATAATTTAAATGGTGAGTAATACCATTGAAAATAAATACTTATAAATAATGCCGTTAAAAACGAACTAATGATGGAAAAAAGTAACCAAAACCGAAGAGCGAGCTAAGGCATTTTTTTAAATCCTTCCGCTTTCGCCTGCCACGAACCGTCTTTTGGAAATCCCGGAAGCTCGCCCTCGCTTCCATCCCATCCACCGGCCATCATGGCTATCGCTGCTAATACGCCTCCATTTCCAGGCAGATAAATACGTAATCTCCCATCTTGGTAGTTATGACCATTCCTAAGATATGTATTTGTTTGTATATCCATAAAGAGTGCATCAAGTGCTTTTTCGGGCAGGCCCAGGCGTGCTGCATTCATGGCAGTCATCGGGAAATCCCAGCCCCAAGTATCGGCCCACGACCAGGTCTTCCAAACCGTATCCAAGGTACTTTTCATCACGTTCTTATCTAGTTTGGGTGATTCAGGAACCATGCCTAAAGCGCCCAGCACGGCAGGATGATCCGTCCGCCATTTTGGGTTGGTATAAGAATCCGTTGCGCTCTCAGTTGCTAAGTAAACACCTCCTTGAACCGGCAGTGCTGCCAACTTCTGAATCACCTCATTCCATTTTTCATTGGGTTCCATGCCTGCCCGTTTGCGCCATTGTTGTGCAATGCGCAAGGCCCAATCCCAATAGGCAACCTCATAGGTTGGATTGAAAGTTTCAGCCGCTTTAAAAACCTCTTGTGCCGGAATTACGCCTTTACCTAAATTATAACGGGCTTTTACTTTATCGTAAGTCGGAAATGACGCCATAAAGTCGGCCGTTTCAAAAACCAGGTCTTTATATTTATCAATGACTTTGGGGTCTTCCTTATCCCGATAGGCCAGTTCCGCCAAATAAATAAAATGCGGCTGTTGCCAAATAAGAAACGCGGCCACGGAAGAAGGACTTTCATTGCCTTCGTTGTCTGACATTTTTTGCCATCTGGCACCCTCATATCCCTGACGTTTGGCAATTGCTCTTGCCTTCTCCACCGTATTAGCATAATAGCCGAGGCTTTTTTCCATCAGGTCTACACGACCCCAAAGTGCAAAATGCACAGCATGCCACCAGTGCATCTCCGTATGTGGTTTACCGAACCAACTGTTGAATGTCAGACCCGTCTCTTGCGGTGGATAATGTCCCGCACACTGTACCTTCGTTAAGTACTGCGACAACACCACGCGTCGCTCAAGTTCTTTCGCCCGTGGATCTTTACTCCCGGCAAAATCAATAGCTGCCCCCCGGTTCCAGAAGTCGGCCCAAGCTTTTGTGCTGCTAGCCAAAGTCTCATCGTATAAAGACAGCTTTCCCTCCATCTTTTTTTGCGAAAAGGCAGCACTGAACTCCAACAGATCCGTGTTTCTTCCCGGTTGAAAAACAAAATAATGATCTTCTTTACCTTTGTTGAGCTTACCTTCGGTAAAAGTAAGGCTAGTTTCATAACGCGTTCCCTGGAGCTGATGACTAATATTGGCAAAATGTGTATCGCTTACTTCGATTTTAGTTTGGTGCAGCTCGGGGTGCTCCCAAAAGGTTCCCTCATCCAAAAACTCCGCTGTTGGGTAAGGATAGCGTATATAGATTGCCAAGCGCCCTTCCTTAATTAAAGGCGATTGCACTTTAACTGCCAGCTGATCCTGCTCTTGATGGCCGGCGGTATACACCTCAACCGGCTCGCCTTCCACTTGGAATGAACTATGAATTTCACCTGTCCATAAATTCAGTTCCTGGTGAATATGCGTTAAATCTTTTGCTTCTGCGCGTTGACCATTTTTTTTGTACAATTCAAAACCAATATTTCCCAATTGAAGTCGATGCGCATTCTCACGAAACCAATCAGTGGCTTCTTTATTTCGTTGAGGTTCCTTCCATTGTACACTATATTTGGCATCTCTTCCTTCGTTGTTAAAGTCGTAGCTCTTCAATGTTTCTTCAAAGCGGAAGTTTTTTTCGTTTTTAAAGCTATCCCACGCCCATTCCGATTGCGTTCCCAAGGCCACTCCCTTTTCGTACAATAAAGGAAAAGTCTGCAAGCCTGTCACATCAACTGTAAATGCAAATTCTCCATTACCCACGGTTAAAGAGCTCAATGAATCAATAGACTCATTAACAACATTATGCCGGGTTACTACGGCTTTTCGATCAATAGAATCGTTCTTCTTCGTTTGCTTTTGATTACAGGAGAGTATTCCAATCAAACAGCAAGTTAATATCGATAAATAATGTCTTTTCTTGTATATCATATTTGTTATTGGTTATTTGTTACTAGTTATTCGTACTGACTACTTAACCATTAGGCTATTTAACTACTTACAAGGCAGTAAGCTTTAAGCGCACCTGCCTACGTTACTACATTGGCTAATTGACTAACCGAGCGTAGCGAGCTCATAAATACCTTTAAAGTGAACACGAATGAATAATTCCCTACTCAACAACTTCTAGTGTCATTCCCATCAAGCCTATTACTACATCATTGGCTATCGCTCGCAATTCAAGTGTCTTCAGTTCCTTCGTCGGATCGAGCGAGAAGTCCAATAGCGTGGCGGCGCCACCGTCGATTGCCCGCTTCGTAAATCCCTTGATTTCATCATAACTTCCTTCCCCTCCGCGTACGAACCGGCCGGTTTTCAAATGCAACCGATAGGGTTTTTCCTTCAGTAGGGAAAAAGCATAACCATCATCCTCATAATCCTGCTCGATCGGCCACCAATTATCGGGATTTCGGAGTTCCAGCTTTTCTTTGGTCCCGTCCGCGTAAACAATAGTCACTAGGCCATTGATGAACTGGCTCTGCATGGGGTTGGTGGTGCCGGCCATTAGCAAATAAACATGCGAGGCTTTGCCTGTTAGGGCAAGGGTCTTCTTTGTTGGGTAGTTGTCCCACTGCGAGGTAAACAGGATATCGTTTCCATCAACCGATAATTTTATTGGTACACCATTTGGCAAGCGTATATGACCCTGTGCCTTCGCTAACCGTTTGGTCCCTTGATCATCTAAAACAGGTTCAATCAAGGGATAGCACCAATTACCGATACCTTGCCAAGGTAGTTGTAAGGTCGGCGCACCCGGTCGTGGACTTAAGTAACGTTGCTTAAACAATTCTGTTATTTTTCCGTTGAACTCCTTACTTAAGTCCAGCATTTCATATTTTCCTGTCCGTATAGCTGCTTTCTCCAGAGACGCGCTGCGACGATAAGCATCTTCAACGCGTACATCCACAGGCATCCACCATTGCGCATTCCCTTGTCTAAGCTTTACAAAGAACAATGATTTCCCCACTCGCTTGAAGGAAAACTTCCGTTTCTCATTTGAGGAATCCACCAATACTCGTTGTGGATCGTACACCTCTTCAAGCCGTGCTTCACGGATATCCAAGTTCAGATCCTGCCCCAAAACGACACTATTTTGATAGCCCAGTTCGGCTATTTCTTTATCAGCCCACTCGATCTCAATGTTGTAGCTTGCAGTCTTGGGTATCGACACCTGAAGTGTCGGCTGCCCCAGTGCTTCCTCTATCCATGTGCAGTTAACGTCTTTTCCATTCACCCTTACCTGCTTTACTGCCGCTTTTTTAGTGCGCAACAGCAATTTCAAGTTCATACTCCTTTGGTATCTTGGCGTGATTTCATAGTGATCAAGCAATCCCGAGCGCTTAAAAGAAAAACTTATATTGGGAACATCTAAATCCGCTTCATTCCACGATTGTGGTAAACCGGGACGTATAGTAAGCGTATCAACTAATGCATCCGGTAAAATGCCGAATAGCCCCTCCGTTAATGTGCGCGCTGCGACGCCGATCGGATCGGCAAAATCACGGTATAACTCGCCTCTTTGCGCATCATAGAAAGACAATTGCTGAAAATTACCCGGACTGGCACCTAAGTACATGCTTTCTATAAGGTTGCTTTTCCACAATCGAAAGGCATCTTCCGCTTTGCCTCCCTGCCAGTACGCAAGAGCCGTTTGTAGGTTTTCAGCAAGTGCCACATTGTTGATCGACCAAGTGTACGGTTGCCAATTTGTTGTAGACAACGTGTAAAGTTGCTGCTCCGATAGGCCGGCCGCCCGTATGGGGATATGGGGAATATGCTCGTCAACATAAGTTAACGACTGATAGCGCTGAAAGGGTGTAGCCATGCGGGTATCCAGCGCATGATAGATTGTCCACAATCCTGGTTGCTCGTGCCTTAAGCCCTCACCTAAGAGATCCTTATATTCGGCATACCAGCCTTTATCTTTTAACCACAAATACTTGTTTACTGCGTCCTTAATTTTAGCAGCCTCCTGTTTATAAGGGCTTGGATCTTCACCAACGATTGCGGCGAGTCGCGCCGCCATCTCAAAACCCCGATAATTATAGGCCGAGGTGTGCGTTACGCCACCACCACTATACTGCAGGGCATCGCTTGCCCAAATGGCGCAATACGCGTCGTATAGCCCATCACCGTCCTGATCAAAATTCCGTTTCTCCCATGCCAGGTGCCTTTTGATGACAGGCCAGCTAGCTTTTATAAAGGCGGTATCACCTGTATATTGAAAATGGTTATATAATTGGTCAAAAAACACCAAGTTCATATCATAGTGATGCGGTTTGGTATTATCATTGGGATTTCTAGAGATATATCCACTGGAGAACACGGTTGTGCCCATCTCTTCAAGCTGTCTTGCCAAATGCCGCGAGGTATCCGGTACCACTGGCCCCTTCTCAGGCTCCAGTACCTGAGAACGAAGGTAAGCTGAAAAATGCAATTTAGCGCGATCATGCCAGCCCAGCGGATCAGCCACATAAGCCCCTCGCCAGGCATTTAAGCGCATGCGCCAAGCCACGGCGCCGTGTAAGTAGGTTGGAAACTCCCATATGGCGTCCGCCGCAATCGCCAATGCACCACCCAGCGTGTTGATATAAGGATCGGGGGTTTTAAGCTTTACGCGCTCCGTTAAGCCCTTCCGTTTTTCTTCAGCCTGTTGAAAAACTACTTCCAATGGCGCCTGACTTTTTTCCCGTTGGATTGCTATATAAACCGGGTGTTCGTCTTTTAGCAGATATTGAGCACCCAACACCGGACGATCAATGGATGAACTTTCCCATAATTCAGGCAACTCCGTCAGCTTATCTGCATTTAGCAGCTTCAGGGACGGTTGTCCGGAAAAAGCACCGAACAATTCCTGCGTTTGCTTTTTCTTATTTAAAAAGTTCAAATGGAATCCGCGATTGTTTAGGGTAAACGTATTCGCTTCGCAATTCTGGGGCAATAAATAAAAGCTCGATTCCGGGTCGGCACCTATGTCGCCGGCACGACTGAAATTTTGCCCACTAGCTCCTCCATAGATGGCCCAAAGTTTAATTGAATGTGCGATATTTCTTCCCTCTACGCGAAGAATCAAACCTTCATTCTCCGCTTGTGCCAAAACTTGCACCGTCAATCGTCCATCACCTAACAGTGTATCTTTAATCCAGTAAATCATTGTCCCCGGACGATACCGAGTTTCAATATGATCCGCATCAATCAGTCTTTTATAGTTCTTACCATCGGTCAGCACAAATTGTAAGTTACCGCCCATGCCCGGCAAGTATAAAGCAAATTCAGGCAAATCGCCCGCTTCCACGCGAAAAGCCGTATTCGTGCCATACAAGGCGCGATTAAATCGCCGCCTCCCTTGCACCAACACAAAGTCTTCGCCCTCGGGTTTGTAATGTACCACTCGTTCTATACCGTGCCATAAAGGCTTATGGTCATTTTCCTGCGCGTAGGATGGATCGCTCGATAATATCATACTTATCGATATGATCATGCTCAGAAAAAATGTTCTTTTTTTTATCATAACCAATTATTTACTTTCTTTCTCCGCGAAAGAAAGTAACAAAGAAAGCTCTCGGCTGAAAATGTTCTTTGAGCCTCTATGCCGTTACATAGCTTGTGCTACCCGAACCTTTTGAGGCCGATCTTTATTTATATGAAAGTTAATTCCTTCGACGATTCCCTATATTTTAACCAACAACAAAGTATCAAATAAAATTCAAACACTCATTCCATATGGCCATTCGGGCCTACACGCTAAACCTTTGAGCGGCTGAATGAAGATCGCTTTACGCTAAACGAATAACCAATAACGAATAACGAATAACCAATAACTAATTAACTCCTTTTGGCGCCTCCATCACCCTTCCATTGATCTTCACATCCTCAAAGACAAGGTTCTTAACATGGTCGACCTTAAAGGGTTCTTTAATTCCTTTTAAATTGCAATTAATCATTCGCAGATTCGTTACCGGCGACTGCTGATAGGCTGCAACCATCAGCGCGTATTGCCCACCTTTTTCGACGTTCAGATTTTCTACCCAAATATTACGGATCGTAGGAATGTGATTCCCCGGTTTTTCATAAAACATATTGCACTTGACAGCGGCTTCTTTGAACGTGCCGACCTGTACATTTTTCATAAATACATTTTCAATGATCCCTCCACGGCTCGAGCTCGTCTTTATCCGCAAGACACGATCCAAGTTAGGACTATCCATTTCACAATTGATAGCATAAATGTTCTTAGCGCCTCCAGCAATCTCACTACCGATGACGACGCCACCATGCCCATCTTTCATCACACAATTCTCGATAATATGATTTTCTGCCGGGCGACCGATATTGCGGCCGTCTTCATCTCTTCCCGATTTAATGGCAATACAATCGTCGCCTGTATCGAAATAACAATCGCGTATCCATACATTTTTACAAGCTTCCGGATCGCAGCCATCGTTATTGGGCCCATGACTAATCACTTTTACCTTTTCAATCAGTACATTTTCGCACAATACGGGATTAAGGTTCCACATGGGTGAGTTAATCAACTTCACATCCGCAATCCATACATTTTTACACTGATAGGGCTGTATAAAATTAGGTCGTAAATAATGCCCATCACCAAAAATCCGCTTTTTGGGATCTACTTCCTCATGCATCATCTCATGCAAAGCATTCCGCGCAGGAGTTTGCTTACCGAGCTCTTCTCGCCAACCGTATTTTTTAGCACCACACCACCACCACCAATAATCGTTATTGGCATTCCCATCCAGTATACCATTTCCGGTAATGGCAATATTCTCCTCCCCATAAGCATAGATAAACGAGGCATAGTTCATACATTCCATCCCCTCCCAACGCGTGAAAACAATCGGATAATCCGAGCTATCCCGACTGAATATAATCGTGGCACTGTCCGCTAAGTGTAGATTTACATTACTTTTTAGGTATATTCCACCGGTGAGAAACTTTCCATAAGGAACAACGACCCTTCCTCCACCGCTTTTATGACAGGCTTCAATCGCTTTTTTGAAGGCTTCGGTATTTTTGGTTTGTCCGTCACCAACCGCACCAAAGTCCGTTATCAAAAAATCCCGTTCTAGGAAAACAGGCGCTTTAATCTGTCGCTTAAGCATTTCTATTTCCTGCTCCGGTTGCTTAGCGGAAGTCCATGCCTTCTCTTGCGCGTAACTATTAATTGACCAAGCTAACATAAAAATGAAAGATAAAAACCTGAATTGGAAAGATCGTTTTGATAAAAAAGAATACGTTTTGTTTAACTTGTTATACATGAATGAATCGTTTTTTGGCACTATCTCGATGTTGGTGTTAAAGCGTTAATATAAACTTCTATATTTAGGTATTGAGGGAAAGACGTATTAGTTTGTAGCGCATCGGTAGCGTCATTTGCATTGAGCCCTAAACGCTGCTCCCACACGTCAGGAATCCCGTCCTGATCGGTATCTTTCAATGCAGTGGCTTCGGGAAAAGATCCCAGCCCATCATTAGGTAAGGCTACATCAGATTCCGTATAAATATAGTTGCCCTGCTTTCCTTTTGAGCGCAACTCATTGATCATCGATAAATCGACTTCATCTCTGCTTGGCAAGGTAGCACCGGCATTATTCAATACATAATGATAAGCTTGTTCCGCGTTCATGCTCGGCGTTTTTGCCGGATAGGCGAAAGGCTGTTGTACAAAATTTGAATCCGCTAATCCTGGATATCCGATGGTGTCGAAGGGTACCAAGCTACCATCTAAAACGCCGTTCTTATTAGGATCGAAGTAATTTCCCGCGGCATGCAGATAAAAAGTTCCTGTACCACGTGAGAAAGGTGTGTTTTTTGGTGGCGTAAGTGGACCGGAAATAAAGTAATTATTGAGAATATTAACCTCAGAAATACCGGCCGATCCACCCATAATATAAGCATCCCCTGAAACGGTATGTCCCATTGGATTATCTAAATTTCCATAATTGTATACTACATTATTAACGAATTCATTATACCCTTTTACTTTAGGGTTGCGGGTTTTATTGCTGTGATAAAGGGTCTTTAGCATACTAATTTTTCCATTCACCGTTTGAATCAGACCGCCTGCCGAGTGATTATGCCGATGCAGGCCTTGTCCGATGATGGAATTCTGTATAGTTATGCTATCGGGTTCATTTCCTTTATTATCCCAGTTAATGGAGAAGACCTCATCCTGCCCCCAAGAAAACGATACATGATCAAAAATCATATTTTTACCATTAGCTACGCCTGAAGCATCATCATTGCGCGATGCACCTCCATTCACTCCCAGCCTAATTCTCATATAGCGGGTAATGGAATTGTTTGCTCCGGTAAAGGTGACTTTACGACCATAGAGTACAACGCCCTTACCGGGAGCCGTTTGTCCGGCAATAGTTGTATTCGCTGCGACACTTAAATTAGATTGCAAACGAATGATGCCACTTACCGCAAAAACGACAAATCGACCCGGCTGACTCACTGCATCACGAAATGACCCGGGGCCATTATCATTCAGATTAGTGACTATATAGACCGAAGGATTAGCGGCTCCACGAGCACCCTGTGCAAAGCGGCCAAAGCCCTCTGCTCCCGGGAAAGCAATAACTCGCCCATTTTCCATATAAGGATGGTTGTTGTCTGATTGTGGTAATTTAGAACAGGCCCCTAGCAATGCGGCCATTCCTAAAAAGCCGGCAAGCCAGCGATTTTTTTGTAAAAGAATAGTTTTCATCATAATTCAGGATTTTATTGGTTATACCTCACATTTAAAAATAAAAGCACTGGATGTTTGATACTTTCCGCCTTGCGAGGCGCCAAAAAGCCACGCCGGTTGATCATCCTCCAATAAAAGCATGGGTCGCTCTAAGCGGCCGTATCGCTTCAAGTGTGCGGGGGCTGGTGGTTCTTGTACATAATGACTCAATGGCTGAAAAGCTATTTGTGGTTCTGACCAATGCAATCCATCATCAGACTCCATAATCAGTCCTACTTCATGGTTAAAGACACCCATGTCGCGCGCAATCATTTTGAACTTGTCCCCTTCACGCCAAACAAAGGCATCCTCAAACTGGCGATTAGCTCCCTTTGCTGAAAAATCAATAACCGGATTATGGACATACTTCTCATACGGACCTTCCGGCTTATCGGCGAAGGCTACGCCATATTTTCTGTTTCCCCGGATCGGTCCCTTTGTTGTTTCATAGTCGTGGGTATTCCATGACTTGTAGTAGAGCCAATTTCTGCCATCTTTTCCTCTTACCCAAGCTGGGTTTGTGGTGCAATGATCATCCCATGCGCCCGCTGCACCCGGCAAGAGAATAGGCGCATCGGTGCGTGTCCATGGACCGTCGAGGGAAGAGGATGTGGCTAAACCAATGCGCTTTGTATTGGTTTTACCATTAGAGTTTCCCATATAAAAAAGATAATAAGTGTTACCTATTTTCTTTATCAGTGGGTTATGACAAGTCGTGGCGTCCCAAAACCCGGTGCCACGCGGGGCTAATACCGTTTCGAGTACCTCAAATGGCTTGTCAGGAGCGTCTGCTACCGCATGAGCGACTTCAGAGCCTTTGATCCATCCGCTCATTCCCAGATCTGCCTTCCATCGTGAGAAAAACACATGCGTTTTGCCATCCGGAGCTTCAATTGGGCTATTGCACCATACATAGTAACCGGGCAATTCCAAAGCCCTACCAACTGGCTTCAACTTTTTGCAAAAATCTGATATTGGGGCATCATCTTTGGTTCGCGCATGGAGCATTCTTCCCCCTTGCACCCACAGTGCCGCCAAAGAAAAGGATAAGGTGTGGATGAATTTCTTTCTATTGACTGTCATTAGTTCTTCGCTTTTCTATCTCAACTGCATATATACCTTCAAAGCCCTCAAAATTTGCCCGAAATATAATCCATTTCCCATCTGGTGAATAATGCACATTCGGTTCCAACTTATAATTATGATGTTTCATATTGACCAAGCGCTCCGCCTCAAAATGATCACCTTGAGGTTTAAAAAGATAAATATATTGTCCGTCCGGTGCTTTAGCTACCGACCCTGGATCGCCGCCATCGCCAGCAAAGGTTTTATCATCAACTGCGGAGGTGTAGTGAACAGACCATTCGTTTCGTTGCAATTGGTATTTTATCTCCTTTCCGGTTTTAAGATCCGTACCACTTACAAAAAATGTTTGACCGCGAGGCAATTGCAGATCGTACCATATGTAGTTGCCGTTCTTACTGAACCATTCATGGCCCGCAATTTCCATATCCATGCTACGTTTATGAATGAGTTTGGGCGTAGCTTTTGTTTTTACGTTAATGGTCCAGATCCGATCGACCTTATGCCAAGGGCCTTCGTGACAGAACATTAATAAGTTGGGATCTGTAGGAGAAAATTGTACATGATTTAACCAGGCGCTATCCGTAAATATCTTTTGCAGTTGTCTTGTTTTGATATCGATGGTAAATAATGTTCTCGGTAATCTTGCTTCATAAATGCGATTGAAATACTGGCTCTTTTCCGGATAGCGTTTTGAAATTTCTTTCTCTTCCTCCGTGGCATAGGCTCCGCCTAGTAGGGAAGCATCAGCATTGATCGTTGTAATCGAGGCCTTGAAATCTGCCGGAAATACAAAGATCAGTTCCTTTTTACCTGTTTTTACCGCTACGCTGAATACGCTATCCTGACATTGATAATATACTTTCCCGCTTTTTGCATGCACGATTTCCCCTTGGATTTTTCCGGATTCTTGCGTTAACCGGCGAACTTTCAAGTTTTCTAAATTAACTACATAAAGCTGCTTGTCTTTCACATTAAGGTTATAAATTTCTTGTGCCTTATTCTTTAGCTCTCCGGTATAACTTTCTTTCTGTCGCTCATTACTTCCGTAAAAAACCATCTCATTTCCTACAAAAGGATTGTTATGAAAATAGAAGCTCAAATTGATTCCCTGCCTCCGCACCAAACGCATCACCCGATGATGTGTTACGTTGTCGACCCATTCATCCGGCATTTCCTTTCCGCCGGTTTCCAATAATGGTTGCGCAGGTAGGATCGCTACCTGCAGCAGAGCAAAGAAAAACAATAAATGCTTTTTCATACCTTTTGAGTTCTAAGTAATAAGTTATACGTTATAAGTATCCCTTATGTTAACACATGTATGTAAGTCACAAGTGGCTCACATTAGCTAATTAATATACCCTGTCGAAGGACGATTTGTCACCTATAATACACACACACAGGCCGTTGGTTAAACCAAACTTAAAGTTATACGCTATAAGTATCCCTTATGTTAACACATGTATGTAAGTCACAAGTGGCTCACATTAGCTAATTAATATACCCTGTCGAAGGACGATTTGTCACCTATAATCCACACACACAGGCCGTTGGTTAAACCAAACTTAAAGTTATACGCTATAAGTATCCCTTATGTTAACACATGTATGTAAGTCACAAGTGGCTCACATTAGCTAATTAATATACCTTGTCGAGTGACGATTTGTCACCTATAATTCGCCTACACCGGTCGTTGGATAAGCTGAGCTTAAAACCTACCACTTATGACTTACAACTCCCATTAATACCCTCCATTCTGCGTATACACCCCTGGCTTCGCATCCAATTCGGCTTGCGGAATGGGATAAAGTGTATAATTTAATTGAAAGGGATCAATACGTGACTGAACGTCCTCTTTTTCAATCCAGCTACTCATGACCGATTCCGCTAGACCACTTCGAATCAAGTCGTGCCACCTTGATCCTTCGGCAGCAAATTCTTTTCGTCTTTCCTCCATCAAACCGGCAAGGTCTACCTGACTCCTAGGCGCTAAACCCGCTCTTGCACGAACCCGATTGACCACCTGATCTACCTCCGCTTGTGATCCGGAAGCACCATGCAGTGTACATTCAGCCCTTAACATTAAGATGTCGGTAAAACGCCAAACAATGAAATTAATGGGCCAGTCTTCGCGATTATTCGGCACACGGGATAAATCAATATATTTTTTAAAGAATGATCTGGTTTCCGCCACCCCATTATAAACGTATCCTGTTTGAATAGAAAAGGCCTTTCGAACATCGCCTGACTCATACGAATTCAACAAATCATTCGATACCGGACGAATGGTCAAACCGCCCTGATTGGGATGTCCATTGGCATTAAACCATGTGTCAGGAGCTAACAGCCACGCAAAAGTGGCTCCTGCTACCGGATTTTGCCCTGTGATATACTGAACATCAAATACCACTTCGGCATTGTTTTCATTATCGTAAGAAAAAATGGAAGCATAGGCATTGTTACCCTCCAAAAATTGGTATTCACCCGAACCGATCACCTCATCCAATAAAGCAGCTGCCTCTTGCCAATTGTTAGTAGCTAAGCCAGACCCATTTACACCTAAATTAGGGCCCGAGCGGGTCATATATACCAAAGCTAAGAGCGTTTGCGCCGCCGCATTGGTGACGCGACCGCGATCAACTCCTGCATACTCACTTTTCGAGGGCAAAAGAGGAATTGCCGTTTGCAGATCCGCAATAATAAAGTCGTAAATTGCAGCAATATCACTTTGTGGAATGGTAGCTGCTTCACTTGCTGTAATAACGCGATCGACGATCGGGACCCGCCCAAACCAACGCAAGAGATCAAAATAGAAGAAGGCGCGCAAGAAGCGGGCTTCACCTTGTAAGCGACCTCTCAAATTTTCGTCGGTTACTATGTGCCCATTTTTATCTAGTTGTTCAAGTAAGACGTTCGCACGGTTAACACCATTGTAGTTGGTTAACCAAGCTTCCGCGATATACGGATTCGCTGCCAGATTGCGGTGAAATCCGTTGATGCCTTCCCAATCACGCACACCTCCATCTGATACAGCATATAAATTATCAGAACGTGTTTCCGATAAATTTAATTGTCGGTCCGGATAGCCGCGCAAAGCAGCATATATGGCATTTGCTCCCTGAATAAAATCATTGGGAATTGCATAGAAAGTTTCTGTCGTAGGATCAGAAATAGGTTGTTGATCGAGCTCCTTCTCACAACCTGTAAGAACCGCAAGGACCAATAGCACTAAAAAAATCTTGTTCATCACTTTATATCTTTAATAATGATCATCACTATGTATGTTGTCTGACGAGGACTTATCGTTAAAACGTTACGTTCAATCCGAAGATCAACGATTTCGGAATCGGTAGACCGCCATAATCACCCGCTTCCGGAAACTGCGTGCTACCACTTAAGTTCGTGTTCGTTGCTTCTGGGTTAAAACCACCTTTGTATTTATCATGACCAAAGAAATTCTCAGCCGTAACAAATATGCGCGCACCTTGGAAAGTTGTCTTCGGAATGATCCGTCCCAAATCGTAACCCAATGTGATATTCCGTACCCGAATGTAGTCGGAAGGATAGTACCAATCCGTATTTTTGATTCGGCCGAAAGTTCCGGTTGTCTTTCCTACTTCACCGGCCCCCGGGTCCTCCGGTGAGCGCCAGCGATCGCGCCAGCTGCCCAGCACATTATCCACAATACCGGTTCCGGTCCGGTTAACAGCCCGACCAAATAAAGAGTAGATACCACCGCCCCACTGGCCTTGTACGAGTACACTCAAATCGAAGCCCTTATATCGGAAGGTATTGGTAATACCCCATGTATATTTTGGATTAGGCTGACCTACAATAACACGGTCGTTCTCATTAATGATGCCATCACCGTTGGCATCAAAATATTTCGGATCACCCGCTGTTTGATTTCCATACAAAGCCGCTCCGTTGTCAATGTCGGCCTGCGATAGAATACCCTCTTGCCGAACCACATAAATGCTGTACATCGGGTCGCCCACGCGTAAAATACTATGTGAGATATCAAAAGAAGATGGGATCAGGATTTGCGACTGCCCGTTAGGTAATGAAGTCAGCTTATTGCTGTTATGACTCAAGTTAAAAGAAGTACTCCATTGAAATGCATCCGCCGTCCCTGTAATATTTTGGCTGTTGATTTCCAATTCCCATCCTCTGTTACGTACGCTTCCTGCATTATCCAGGGAAGACGCAAAGCCCGTGATTTGCGACACCGGCACGTTCAAGAGCAGTCCGGTACTCTTACGATCATAGTAATCGATTGTAGCGGTAATACGGTTATTAATGAACCCTAAATCAAGTCCGACATCAAATGTATTCGACTTTTCCCAAGTTAAATCGGGGTTCACGATACCATTAGGAGCTAATCCTGTAACCAGCTGCCCACCTAAAGAGTAGGCATAGTTTCCGAGGACCGACAGGCTACTATAGTCGCCAATGTTGTAGTTCCCCGACTTACCCCAGCTGGCACGCAATTTAAGATCACTCAATGTTCCCTTAATACTTTGCATAAAATCTTCCTGCGACACACGCCAGCCTATAGACGCAGAAGGGAACCAGCCCCATTTGGTATTTGCACCAAAGCGAGATGAACCATCTCGTCTAGCCGACACGCTCAGTAAGTACTTATCTTGATACGCGTATTGCAAACGTCCGAAATAGGAGAGTAAGACATTCTTGGTTTCCGTTGTATTACCCGTCACGCCCAATGCATAATTCAAGGTCGTAATGGTACTACTTCCATAGCCGTTTTGGGATGACATGGTTGCATTATCCAGTTTATCGGAGTTATAAGAAAAACCCAAAAGCGCAGAGATGCTGTGGTCATTGGCAATCGTCTTATTATAATTCAACGTATTTTCATTAACCAGTGTTTGTCTTCTGAAAGTACTATACGTTCCGGAAGTACGTTTGGTTAAATCCGATTGCCTATTCGGTAAACTACCGGTAATCGTAAAAGGAATATAACGCTTAAAGGTATTATCCACATGGTCTAAATTGAGGGTTGTTTTGAAGTTCAGTCCATCAACAATCTCGTATTGACCAAATAAAGACCCGACTGTACGGAAGCGTTTGGTCACGGCCAAGGTTTGCTCTAATTTACCTACCGGACTGTTGGCCGAAGTACTCCAGCGGTATTGAGGGTTGTCACCAACATTAGGATATAGGCCGGCACTTGCTTCCTGTACCGGTGTAAATGAAACTAATTGATGCAGGATATTATCTTTTCCTTCCACACCCGGATCGTTATTAATCGAATAGGTGGGGGTTAAATTAATACCAAAAGTCAGTTTTTCATTAGCTTTCACCTCTACATTGGCACGCGCCGCATAGGAGGTAAAGTCCTGCTCTTTCACCATCCCTTGTTGTCCGTTGTAATTACCCGAAACATAATATTTAACCGCGTCGGTACCGCCACTAGCAGAAAGTTGGTAATTTTGCACTAAACCTTTACGGAAAGTTTCATCTTGCCAATCAATAATATTTAGTCCTGGATAACCCGGCTGTACCCAACGATCATCAATCATGTACCGTGTATCGACCTGATCAGCTGCTATGCCCAGAATAGCACGTCTTTCTTCCGTTGTTTGATCGGCCGTTCTACCCGAGCCGGAGGTGACCCATTGGTAATTGATCATTTCAATAGCACGATCTATCCACTCCGGACCACTTAACATATCAAGCTTTTTACTGCGCTCATTATAGCCTACGTAGGTATTTAAATTAATGGACGGCTTTCCAGACTTTCCTTTTTTAGTCGTGATAATAACCACTCCATTGGCTGCGCGGGAACCGTATATAGCTGCCGATGACGCATCCTTTAGCACTTGGATGGATTCGATATCATTCGGGTTGATATTATCCAATGGATTGCCGGTAGAATAGCCACCATTTTGATTAGGCGTTGCTCCCGATAGCGGGAAGCCGTCCAGAACGTACAGCGGTTCATTTCCGGCGGAGATTGAACCAACACCACGTACCTGGACACTCAAACCTTGCCCGGGATTCCCGGTAGTTTGTTTGACACGGACACCGGCCATTTGTCCAACCAAGGCCTGATCAACTCGTGGAAGTGGTCTTTCCGTTAATTTTTCAGTATTCATGGTTGCTACTGACCCAGTGATATTACCCCGTTTTTGTTGGCCATATCCTACCACGACAACTTCATCCAAACCTTGGCTATCTTGATCCAAGGTAACATTTACAACAGGCCCCGCAACGGTTACCTCTTTTGGTTTGTGTCCCACAAAGGAGAAAATCAAGATTTCATTTTTTGCGGCTTGAATAGCAAAATTTCCATTTGCATCTGTGCTAGTTCCTGCCTTCTTCCCCTTTACAAGCACCGATACGCCCGGTAAGGCTTGACCGTCCTGCGCACTTATTACTTTTCCCTTTACAGTTTCCTGTGCCCATAAGTGCACGGGAAAACTAAACAATAGCAGACACATGAAAAACCAGCTGATCCCTCGCTGTATTACAAGTGAGTGTACTTGCTGTCTCCGTGTCTGGTTCCGTTCTGATTCTTGGTTCATTTTAAACATGGTTAAATTGTTGGTTTTACTTCGGAGACGATAAAAAACTCCTTCAGTAAGCCTGTTGGTTGTGTATCTGCGTTTGTTTTCGAGTGAATTATTTACTCATTGGTTAGCATAGAGACCTATACCGGCGATTCTAGCTAATACAATATTAAAGAGCTCAATAAATGGATGCATCCTGTAGTGTCCTGTTTGCCGATAGGCCGAAGATCAAAAACAGCGTTAGAAGCCTATAAACGCATTTTTTAACTATGAGTTAAACTACGCAATCGTTTCCGGAATTGATGGGTTGATAAATAGTTAAGTAGTTGAGACGTTAAGTAGTTGAGACGTTGAGTAGTTGAGTAGGGAAGTAGTTAATTAGCCGATTGGTAAATTAGCCAATGAAGCATGGGCGTGGAGCAGAGAAATTGTTGAGTGGTTGAGTAGTTAATTAGCCAATTGATGAATTAGCTAATGTGATGATGGGGCCTGCGGGGGAGTAAAGAAATCAGTGAATTGTTGAATAATTGAGTAGGGAAGTAGTTTAGTAGTGATGACTGCCGGTAGGCAGGAATTATGAAGTGATAAATTTGGACCAGGGGATAGAGAGTAGGAAATTCCATTTAACTAGTTCCCTACTCCCTATTAACTACTCTCTAATAAAGCGGATGTTGCTGTCCTTGTAATCCCGGGTTGTCATCAATCGTTGTGGCATTTAATGGTAAAATTTCCACTTTATTTTTCTCGAGGCCTCGGAACAATCCTGTTATCCAAGCCGAGGTGGCATCGGTTCTATTCGCGTTAAAGAGCGAAACATTACCATGCATTTCAAGCAAGGTATAGCCTTGAGTGTTTAATTCCTGCTGCTCAGACGCTGTTGGAGCTTGCGAATAACCGATAAAAGGAACTGCGACGACTGGATCGAGGAAAGATTTAGCTTGCTCTTTTTTATAAGCTCGATATTTGTCAACATCGGCATATGGCCCTTCACCTTTTGCCAATTGGATGAGTTTCTGCTTCGTTTCACTAAGTGTTTCGTATAAAATACCCCACCTAGCCAAGTCGGTCCTGCGCCAGCCTTCAAAGCCGAGTTCTAATTTCCGCTCCGAAATAACGGCTTTTTTGAAGTCCTCATAACCACTCGGTGTTGCCCCCATTTTAGCTCGATCATTGTTAAAAGCTCTTGACCGTACCTTTTCGTACATTTCAACGGCAAGGGCTGTTGGACCATGGTTCAGTTCGTTTTCAGCTTCGGCATACATCAACAAGACATCCGAGTAACGCAGTACCGGCCAATTGATATCCCGTTTATTAATAGCTGTTCCAATTTCCGCTTTCCATGTCACCCGAAATTTACCGATGGTCATACCGGCATAGTTGTTCATCTGCCGGGTATTATCGCTCGCGATGCTATAATTACAAATCGCTACGTCCCTTCTGACATCACCCTCACTAAAATCGAAATAGTAAGTTGGCAAAGCTCCCATGGCCGGTTGAGCCTTACCGAACATGCAGTTCGTATGGGCAAACATTCCGTTTGTATAACTAATAGAACCATCATTACTATTCGCGCCATACTGACCATATTCAAGCATTGTCTCAACATTATATTGTCCATTTACCAAATCGCGGAATACCGTCTCATAAGCAATTAAATTATTTTCGCCACGATCTACAATGGCCTTGCAGGCGTCTCGAGCAATCTCGTACAGCTGTGTAATGCGATTGACATCGTCGCGTTGTGCTATCTTAACAGAACCTGGAGAATACGAATTCAGGTCCCAGCGCAATGAATAACCGGCAGCATACAACGCTACCCGGGCAAGCACTCCATAAGCAGCATTTTTAGTAAAACGCTCCGGCGTGGCCACCATCCCCTCCCCTTTCCAAGGTAACAGTTCGATCGCTTTTTGAAGATCCTCAATACACCCATCCAAGATGGTGTCGCGACTTACTCTTGACGAATTGAAGGTTCCTGCATCCACAACCGGAATTTTGGGATACGGAACATCTCCGAAGAAACGGACCACATTAAGTAGATTCATCGCCCGGATGGCATACGATTCACCTAAGAGCATATCCAGTTTGCGCTTTTCCTGCTCATTGGCGGCCTCCATTTGTGGCAGATTTTTAATACATACATTTGCGTACTCGACACCGGCATACATCGCTGTATAAGTAGAAGTAGGAATGTTGGAAGTATTATATACATAATTCGCTACCTGATTTTTTGAATTGGTTTCTCCTTCGGTAGAGAAACATTCGTCGGTTCCCATACCGAATTGATAATATAATTCACGATTGAAGGTGCTGCTATAGGCACCCAATACCGCCATTTCGGCCCGGGAGACGTTATCAAAAATAGTTTCACTATCGAATTCTTTTTCGGACGGCATCTCCAGCCATTTCTTACAGGAGCTGCAAAGAACAATTCCCAACAAAAAAATAAGTTTTATATTCATTTTCATGATTGACAAGCTTTACGGTTAAAAGGTTAAGTTAGCGCCTACGACAATACTTTTTGTTCTTGGATAAGCCGAATTGTCTACGCCTCTGGTGAGAATAGACCCGGTAGCTGAAACTTCCGGATCATAGCCCGAATAACCGGTGAATGTATGGATATTATTCAAGGTGCAATAAATTCTTGCATTATTTATGAAGGCTTTCTGTAACCATGATTTAGGTAAAGTATATCCCAGTGTGATGTTATTGATGCGTAAGAAAGAACCATCTTCGAGGTAGTAATCCAAGGCATCAGTAATAGCAATATTATTCGGTGAATGCAGACTCCACATCGCTTTTTTATCATGCTGATTAGGATTTAGCTCCGCCAACCGACCCAAATCGCTTGTTTGCATACCAGTTGCCGGATCAATTAAAGTGAAGCGGTTATTCATGACAGACAGCGAGTTTTGATTGGGCAGATAAGGTCCTATGTAACGCTGGGAGTTCATATTAAAAACTTGGTTACCGTAACTGAAATTGAGGAATACACTTAAATCAAAACCCTTATAGGCAAAAGTATTATTGATACCGCCGAAATACTTGGGTTCAGGGGTTCCAATGACGGTGCGATCATTAGTGGACCAAACCGGGTTACCGTCGGCATCGGTCTCACCACTGAGCGCTACATACTTAACATCCCCTGGCTTTATGGATGAACGCGCCTTCCCTTTCAAAGAGGCCACACCGTCTTTTAAGGTATAACTGCCATCGCCATTTTGGATAAAATCATCGGTTGTATAAATACCATCGTATTGATAGCCATAAAACAGTCCGACCGTATTATTGAGCTCCGTCCAGAAATCGACACGAGAGCTCAAATTGGTGCGCATATAATCACGGTCGCCACCGAAGAGTGATAATACTTTCGATCGGTTAAAGGAGATATTTAAACTTGTTGTCCACTGAAAGTCGTTTGAACGAACATTCACTGTATTTAGCAGGAACTCAAAGCCTCTATTTCTGATGGAAGCCACATTTTGATTTTGGCTGGTATAACCCGTAGAAGTGGGTATAGCCACACTAATAAGCAAGTTCTTGGAGATGTTATTATAATAGTCGGCCGTTAGTGACACCCGATTCTTAAGAATAGAAAAGTCTAAGCCAATATTGGTGGTCTGTGTCTTCTCCCACTGCAAGAGTGGATTACCCAATTTATCTGTCGGTTTTAATCCATTAACCTCTACATTGTCAATGGCATAAGTGGTGGATTGATACAAAGTGGTATAAGTATTATTCCCGATATCACAATTTCCGGTTGTCCCATAACCTACCCTGAACTTCAGCTGGTCGAAGAAATCGATGTTCTCCATGAACTGCTCTCGATCAATGTTCCAAGCAGCGGACGCAGAAGGTAAAGTGCCCCACTGCCGACCGGGCATAAACTTCGATACACCGTCGCGTCGAATCGTGGCCGTTAATAGATAACGATCATCGTAGTTATACATCAAACGGGCAAAGCCGGAAACCAAGCCATAGCGTGATTTATCAGAAGAAGGACGGTCGATCCTTCCTGCCATACCGACGTCATTCAAGCCGAAATTATTTTCAGGAAATTCATAATACGTATTGTTTAACGACATCGACTCCTCATAAGTTGTCTCCTGTCCTAATACCGCATTGAAATTATGTTTATCATACGTTTTTTTCCAAGAAAGGGTATTGACGATCTGCCATATAAATTTCTCACTGTTGTTACGACTACCGTAGGGCCCTTTATTATTTTGTGCCGTTCGCGTACGACCATCATCCCAGTAATCACTGCGTGTTTGTGTCCATTGGTAGCTTCCAGCGGTACGAAACGTGAAATCCTTAAGAAAATCCACATTCAAGCCCATATTGACTCCCGCTAAACGGGCATATTTCGTTTGGGTAACCGCATCATTTGTAATAATCGGATTATAGATATCGTATTGGGAATCCTCTGCCTGCAGCTCTTCTGCTATATCACTTTGGATCAATTGTTCGTCCGTAAATCGGATACCACCCGTTGGAGGCTGCAAAACAGACATTTTGAGCATGCCGCCTAAAGAACCACCTCCCTCTGTTTTGGTGGCTTGCAAGTTTGTGTTGAAATCAAGACTAATCCCTTCGGCCAATCGCTGGTTGAATTTAGCACGGACACTATTTCTTTCATAACCCGTTTTTGCAAGAATTCCATCCTGCCCGGTGAAGTTATAACTGACCATAAACTTCGTTTTCTCAGAACCACCGTTAATATTAACGTTATGGTTCTGCAAAATAGCTTGATCCCCAAACACTAAATCCTGCCAATCGATGCCAGCCCGTGACCCATAGTCGCGTGCAATCCGATCGTAAGCTCCGGTATAGAAGTCGCTGCTCGACACATCACCACCAAACATGTTCGCCCACTGGCTTTCCTTTCCCGCAAGTGTCTGAAATTCATACTGATATTTCACATACTGTTCTGTGCTCAGTAGATCAAGCTTACTGCTCAGCTTTTCAAAACTGAAATATGTGTTATAATTTACCTCGGTTTTACCGGATTTACCTGACTTGGTAGTGATTAGAATTACACCATTAGCACCGCGTGCACCATAGATGGCGGTGGCTGACGCGTCCTTCAAGACTTCGATCGATTCGATGTCGTTGATATCAACATTACGTAATGCGTTTTCCATTTGAAAGCCATCCACAATATACAAGGGGTTGGTTCCTTGCGTTATGGAAGTCCCGCCGCGGACAGTGATATTAATATCAGCACCAGGTGCCCCACTTTGCGTCACTACATTAACCCCAGCAACCCTACCGGTAATCGCTTGTGCTGCGTTGGTTACCGGTATATTCCTGATTTCGCTCCCTTTGACCGTACCAACGGCGCCCGTTAAATCCCGTCTTCTCGCCGTTCCGTAACCAATGACGACCACTTCATCCAAACCTTGACTATCTTCTTCCAATGACACGGTTGATACTCCTTTTGCAGGGACTTCCTTACTGAGGTATCCCATAAAGGAAAAAACCAGCACGGCATCTTCACCGGCTTGTAAGACAAAATTTCCGTCCGCATCGGTAGTAGTTCCTTGCTTTGTGCCTTTGACAAAGACAGATACACCGGGCAGCGATGCGCCATCCTGACTACTAATTACTTTTCCACGAACAGGTTGTTGCGAAAAAGCGGAGGGCAACAGTGCATAAAACAAAAGAACAGTAAGTAAACAGTAAGTCCGCAAGGCATTGATGCGCCAAGGTAACTTTAATTGCCCTACATACATTTTAGTAATTTTTCGGTTCATAAGTTTAGTTTATTAGATTACATTAGTTGAATCGGGATATATCCGTTCAATAATTAATTCGCCTAACAAGTAATGCTAAAATCGAATGATATTGGTTAGTTTATGTCGATTAGGTATTTGTTAGCTGAGCGCAATATTAAAGAGTGAAGAAAGCCTCCGCGTCCTGTAGTGTCCTGCTTAAGGAAACCAAGAGCATCAAAAAAGCTGCTGACATAACAATAAAGCCACTTTTTAACTGTAGGTTAAACTACGCAATCGTTTCCGGAATTGTTGAATAGTTAAGTTGTTAAATAGTTGAGTAGTTAAGTAGTATTGCCTTTAGGGGTGCCTCTGCTCACAACTGGCAATTCGCAACCCACAACTAAAAACCGGCAACTAATAACCAATAACTAATCCGTTAGTACATTTACCTTCGGCATCTCAAATTGTTTGTTTTCCCCATTCACTTTTGGAGTTCCGAAGTAAAAATAAACCTTTCTTTCGATGAGCTTTCCGGAGAGGTGATTCAGTTCGCTTTGCGGTCCCAGTCCTTTGGTATCAGTGGTCATATTCAACGCAAGTTTAGTACCAATAGGCGGTATCGCATCCAAAAAAGAGATATCCCCGACAGGTAGATCCGGATGTGGCTTTGCGCCGGTTAGTCCGTAAAAATCAAACAGGCGTACATATTGGTCTTCCGTTGGAAAAGACATATAGAACTTACCTTCTACGGTGTTCATTTCCATCCAAGTAACATCCGCGTAATAACCCTTAAATTCGGGATAGCGCCAAGGATAACTACCCGTTTGCGTATTATTATTCCGATTCTTCCAAACACCATACGTAGTGCCTTGCAGCCTGTTTTTCCATACACGGTAGGGACCTTTACCAAGCCACTTTACACCCAAAACAAAATTTTCGGGGTAAGAAAAGCTGATGCCGGCGAAAGGTTGATCACCACTTAACGCGTAAGCGTAGTCCATTTCGAGCCATCCCGATTTATCCATCTTCCATTTGATATACTTTAAATCACCGTTGCATGACGCTTCCACAACAGCAATATGACCTTCCCGGTAATGCTTTACTGATACGGCCTTTGCTTGTCCGCTCACTAAAACAGGCCCGTCTTTAAAAGAAAGTGCTTTACTATAAGCATTCGCTAAATGCGCCAATAGACCTGTATTTTTATGAATTGAGACCGTTATACCATTGGCCGTTAACTGTATCAGGCTATCCTTTTCCTGCATGTTAACTGTTCCGTCGATGGGCTCATCAAATTGATGAACCGCGAGTTGCTCATTAGGTTTGATTTTCCATACCCAACGACAGATCTCATTCCCTTGGGAGTCGAATGCCGTTAAAGCCAGGGCATCTTCGTTAGACCAATTTGCTGGTAAATCAATAGACAAATGACCGGTTGCTAAAGGTGCAATAGCGGGAAACCTGCCCTTTCCGCTTGATACAGTGGTAGAGCCTTCACCATTTTGTAAGAGTTTGTCAAAATTTAAGAGTTCCCATTTAAAAGTACACTGATTCAGGTTCGTAAAATGATAGCGATTTTCTACTGAAATACGCCCATCAAAATCAGGAGGAAGTTCCTTCCCGTCGATTTTAATAGGTGCATAAATTTCCCGGATCGCATTCACACTTCCCTCGTGCTCACGATGGGGACCTACTAAACCATCGGGCGCGTTGACGCCATTGACGTCAATCATATTTTGCTCATCTGTACGAACTAATCCCTCATCCACCAAAGCCCAAAGGAAACCGCCCGCGCCTCTTTTAGCCTTCCAATGCAGCTCCCATATGTCGGCGAGCCCGGCGGCTCCACCACCGTCATCTTGTGCATGTAGAAATTCAGTGGGCATATAGATATTCGTATCCGCTAAAATCTTCTGCGTACTGTAATAATCTTCATAATGATTACAATCGATCCCATTAAAATCATTGCCAGGACGATGATGCGCGTGAATTACCGGTCTTTTCGACAGGTCGTAATGCCCATATATGGTGTCTAGATCAAAATTATGTCCGCCTTCATTCCCATTGCTCCAAAAGATAATGGATGGATGATTTAGGTCGCGCAGAACCATTTCCTTTACCAATTTTGTTCCCACCGGTGTTGCATAAGCCTTTTGCCAGCCCGCTAATTCATCGATAACATAGAGTCCTAAAGAATCGCAGATATCCAAGAAAGACTGATCGGGCGGATAATGTGAGCAACGAACGGCGTTCATGTTCATATATTTCATCAGCTTCACATCCTCCAAGTCAATACGAGCATTTACTGATCGTCCCGTTTCGGGCCACCATACATGTCGGTTTACTCCTTTCATTTTGATCTTCGTCCCATTCAGGTAAATGCCGTTCTGCTTGCGTATTTCAATGGTACGAAAGCCAAATTGCTGCTGCGTTAAGTATACCAACTTCCCATTTTTATAGAGCTCAGTTCTCGCACGGTAACGGTTAGGGCTTTCGGCGGTCCACAAAGCAGGATTACTCACTTTGGTATTAAAAGACACGACGGAATCCCCTTCCCTGGCCAAAGCTTCCAGCATATCCACCGTTTTGCCTCGTTGATCAATAATACTCGCCTTCACTTTCATTTGTGCGGATATTCCTTCAAGGTGAGCTTGCATACGAAAAGAACCATCAGCCTTTGCGTCAATGGCTACATAGTCAATAAATGATGGCGGTACTATTTCCAGATACACCGGGCGAAAAATTCCGCCGAGAATCCAGTAATCGGCTAGTCGTTCGGCATTATTAACGGACGGATCCCCGGACATCTTACTAACTGTAACTTCCAATTGGTTTTCCTTTCCGTAGCGGAGCTTGTCACTTATATCATAACGAAAGCGATAAAAAGCGCCCTGATGGATCGGGCCGGCGGATTGGCCATTTATTTTTACCTCAGCATCGGTCATTACCCCTTCAAAGACAATAAATATTTTTTCCCCCTTCCATTGTTCATTAACCGGAAAAGTATGTCGATATACTCCTTTCTCGTCATGAAAGCGAAAGTTTTTGCCATAGGTAACATAATCCCTTCCATAATTATAATGCCCATACCCCTGTTGTTCCCAATGAGCCGGAACAGCAATTTTTCCCCATTTACCACTCTTCCGTCCGCCCGAGCACCAAAAGTCCCACTTCACCGTATGTTCATTATCTGTACCGGATAGATACTGAACCCGCTTTTCGACTTCTTGGGAAAAAGCGGTGTACAGACCAAAGGTCATGAAAATAAAGAGTAAGAAGGTTTTATGTGCGATAAGCATGCTCCGGCATTTATTTATAAGCATTGTTTATATACGTTAAAAATAAAAGAATGAGGTTAAAAGACTATCCTGACGCGTCCTGCCACCATCTATTTAATTACCTTAATACCTTTCGGCGCCTTTACGGTAGACTCAATCGTCCCGTTAGCTCGCTTACTATGCCGAATTTCAATCAGCCCGTACGGAGTAGGAAAAGTACCTTCTACCCATTGCAAGTCACCCAGATGAGGTTCGACTTTGATGACCTTACAGCCAGCTTCCAAAATCTTCACACCAAGTATATGTTCACTCATCCAAGCGGTAGGCCCGGATGCCCAACCATGGCAAAGGCTATGTCGAAACCCGGGATAGCAATAGGCACCGAAATCTCCGTGTATATCCTTTTTACCTGGTACCGGTACCTCGTCAATGCGCGTAGCATTTTTTGTCCAATCCAAATTAAAGTCTTCCCAAAAGGTAGTAGCGCCCATGTCCAACATGCCCCCCCAATATTGGCGAATGATATCCATGGCTTGCTGATATTGTCCGGCTTTTGCTTGTGCCTGTAACATATAATAGCCATAAAAGGTAGAGAAATCTTTAGCGCCGCCAACCGAAACTACTTCATTACAAGCTTTCTCCGGATCAATAAGCCCGGCTATAGCCATTAAGGAAGCAGCCTGCTTTAATTGATGATGATCTTTTACATATTTATTCATACGTGCAACACAGGCTTCTGCTTTCTTTGCAGCAATCGGTTGTTTTAAAATTTCACATAATTTGACAGCATCTTGCATCGCCCAGACGATGAGCGCTCTATACCCCGCCTCTACTCCTTCCTTATTGGGAGTAGACGGCCAATCTAAAAAGCGTTCCGCAGCTAGATTCTCTCTGCCTTCAGCATCAACTTTACTGTCAATTAAATCGATCAAGCCCAAAATATAGTTTTGATGTTTCCTTAGAAAATCAATATTCCCATTGTATTTATACCAATCGTGCTGAATAATCAGGTACCATAAAGAGTATGCACTCATGCCGTTCATCCATTGCGGCAAGGGATATTGTTGGCAAGCCAAATCCAGGGTTTTTGGCACCACGTCATTGTCACCGAACACTCGTGCAATGGTAGATACTTCCGGATGCATATCACCTAGCCATATCAAACGATCCCGTTTAATACCATCCCACAAATACTCTTGCATATTCAGATGCACAGTATAGGCTCCCGTTAGCCAAATTTTATTGAGCCGTTCATCGTTACTTTTAAATGATCCCAAATAAGGTATATCACGGTATCGCAAAATTGCCCTCGCTTCTTTAATATGGATGGTGGTATTCTTCTGCAATAGGTCAATACGAACAAAGCGGAACCCCGTATTGCCGAGTTCTATTAACCCATCCCGAGGTATTTCCATGATAATATCTCGCTTGGCATGGTCGTCAGTCGAATACCCAACTCCCCATTCATAATTTCGGGTTTGGCTATTGCACTCCCCTACCGATTCGCCAAAACGAATACGGACCAAAGATGGTTCGCGACGTGTAGAGCCTCCCAATACAAGCTGTATCCCCCCGTGTATTTCCTTTCCATAATCCAATAAGATGGAGGCGGTCTCATTTTGGTTACTCACCATTTCGCACATATTTTTTTTACCGAGTTCGGTCTGGCTATTCCCTATCTTTAAGAGTTCATTTTCATTTGTTACCAAACTGCCATCTCCAGCATATTTCCAAACAATCCGTTGGGGTGATATAAAAATCCGTGTCAATTCATCTTTTTGTATTTTTCCATCATATATTGATTCAAATACCGGGGGTAACTGTGCATATAATATGGAAGAGGCACAAGTCCATAGACATAGCTGGATTGTGAGAAGGAATGATTTCATACTTATTATGTTGGCTTTAATCGGTTTTTACTGTGTATATAATGACTTAAAGCAAACATACACATAAACGCTATGCAATCGCAACCTGCGCCGTCCTGACTTAGGGGGTTCCTTTTTAAAAAAGGAAAAATTAATTTGTCGCTTAATGGCAGCGACACCGCCAACTACTTTCTTTTCCGCAAAGAAAGTAGTCAAAGAGCCGACCGTAGCGAGTCCATGAACACCTTTGAAAATAATTAAGTAGTGAATAAACTCGCCGCTGCAAAATTTACAGGAATGTTAGTGCCTCCCACTGCATGACGTAAATTTTGGAGGCGGCATTGTCGAAAGCGAAAAGTATTTGCTTCTAACCAAACCTGCCATAGTTTACAGATCTTAAATCGTTTACAAAGTATTACACTGCTTGGCAGAATCTCTTCATTCTACTGAAATATCGCCTAGGAAATTTGCGGTTTGTAAGTTGATGCACTACCATTGTAGCAAACAATAACGAATAAAAGTGATTAAAAAAAACGTTCTTTTAATATAAACACCTTCTGCTGTATGTTAAAAGCGAATTTATTAAAGCGTGTGTACTCTATGTCTTGATACTTATGTCTCGATACTTATATCTTGATACTTATCGGCTTGAAAAAAATCGAAGATAACAATTGAACAATATCGAATTCTCATTACTTTAGCAAAAGTAAACGACAACCTTGCTATAATGGCATTATTAAACTTAAATTATGACTATGCGATTTATTTATTTATGGGCGTTTCTACTATTTGTAATTGTTTTTCGAGTAACTGCCCAGCCCAGCGAGCAATTTATTAAGGTGATAGTAGCACCCGATCATGAGAACTGGGAATACAAGCTAAATGAACCGGTGAAATTCACGGTTACCATTCTTCAAAATGGCAATCCATTAAAGAATATTCCTTTACGTTATGAGCTCGGCCCGGAAAAAATGCCAGCACTTAAGAAAGATTCGCTGTTGTTGACGTCCGCGTCCTATACCGTTAAAAGTGAAGGCATGAAGCAGCCAGGCTTTCTTCGCTTAACTGCCTATGCCTATGTAAATGGCAAAGCATATAAAGGCCTTGCCACCGCTGGATTTACACCGGAACAAATTGAACCAACAGCCCAACTGCCGAATGATTTTGTCGCATTCTGGAATCAAGCCAAGAAAGAACTGGCCGGAATTCCGCTAGATGCAAAGATGACGCTATTGCCCGAACGATGTACGGAAAAAGTGAACGTCTATCATGTCAACATGCAGAACTATGGTAATTCCAGGCTTTACGGTATTCTGTGCATCCCTAAAGCAACGGGCAAATACCCCGCTATTTTAAGAGTTCCGGGCGCCGGCGTTAGACCTTACAATGGCGACATTGCAACCGCCGAGAAGGGATTTATAACCCTAGAAATAGGCATTCATGGCATACCGGTAAACATGGACCCTGAACTTTATGCCAGTCTCCGTTTGGGTGGGTTGGGGAACTACTTTAATTATAACTTAGATAATCGGGACCGCTTTTACTATAAACGCGTATACTTAGGTTGCGTGCGAGCGAATGATTTCATTACTTCATTACCTCAGTTTGATGGTGAGCAACTGGCAGTGATTGGCGGCAGTCAGGGCGGAGCACTTGCGATTGTAACCGCTTCGTTAGATGCTCGTGTCAAATTTTTAGCTTCCTATTACCCCGCACTAAGTGATTTAACAGGATACCTAAAAGGCCGAGCCGGTGGCTGGCCACATTATCTCGATTCAGCGAGCCGGGAAGTTAATAATACGAAAGAAAAGCTACAAACAATGGGTTATTATGATGTTGTCAATTTTGCAAGACAACTTAAAGTGCCTGGTATTTATTCATGGGGGTTTAACGATGAAACCTGTCCGCCAACTTCTTTATATGCCGTGTATAACGTAATCCAGTCTCCAAAAGAACTCTATCTTGCTTTAGAAACCGGACATTGGACTTATAAAGAACAGAATGAGGCAGTAGGTGAATGGCTGGAAGAAAGGCTTATTAAATAGCGGAAATTTAGTAAATGAAGCCAACATAACGGTACAGGATGAAAATCAATTGAAATATATTTTTTTTTGTGTAACCGGAGTTTTATTTTTATAAACCGATAATCCTTGCCTTACAAGTCAAAAACGCAAAAATTGGAAAGAGATACACAGATATTGAAGTGTTGGAAGCAAGTGCTTTTTGAAAGCAATGTCAATGCCTTTGAAGCATTATTCCGCTTGACCAATGCCAATTTTATTAAATTCTGCCAACAGTATATTAGCGATCGGGAGACATCAGAGGAGATTGTTTCAGACGTTTTTGTAGATTTATGGCTTAATCGTAGTAAATTGGAGCATGTTAAAAAGCCCGAGGTCTATCTCCTAATTTGTGTAAAGAATAAAGCACTCAATCATTGGAAAAAAAAATCTTCCATGCAGTTAGTGTCACTAGACGAAGAAACAAACGAAATAATTGATGCCTATCGCCCCGACGAAGAACTGGAAAGGAAAGAACTTTTTATGCAGTTAGATCGGGCGATAGGCTCTTTACCCCATCAATGCCGCGTCATCTTTAAGCTCGTTAAGGAAGATGGAATGAAATGCGCTGAAGTGGCCGAAATTTTGAATATTTCGGTACGCACGGTACATGCACAAATCTACCGAGCCATGACCAAATTAAACACCGTCATGACCAAACACCAAGCGTCTGATGCTGCAATAATTATTAAGAACATTGCTTCAGCCATCGCGCTGTTTCTTTTTCTACAGAGCAGCTGTTTTTGAAAAAAAGGATTTATTTAGTCAACCTTTATTTAACGTATGTTCTTTTCCTTAGATGAAAAGAACCAAAATCAAGGCGGTGTAGGCTACCTTGCACCTGATTGCAAAGCATCCATTCCGCGTATTGGAGCCGTTTCACTTCCTCAATCCGCTTGGATACTGCGATATAAACAGACGTGCAAATGCTTTGCTGCTCGTTGCGTTGGTATCCTCCAAGGCCGTTTTTTCCATACACGGGGCCTTGTTGGCTGCCTGCAAAAGCCCTCCGTTCTGCTAAAATATCGCCTAGGAAATTTGCGGTTTGCAGGTTGAAGCACTACCATCGTAGCAAAGTTCCAAGCGATGAGTTTATTCACATATTGTTTATTTCATTAGGGGTTCATGAGCTCGCCTTGCTCGGTTTTGCGTCACTTTTTGCGGAAACCACGAAGTAGCATGAGTGCCTTTTAAAACAAACAATAACGAATAAAAGTGACTAAAGAAAAGGTTCCTTTTATTTCACCGCTTTCTTATCATTTACAATGATATTCTTCAATTGTAAACCTCTGATGAAGTCAAACACGACACCACTTTCATTCGGCGTTGAAACAGTTAAATTTTCAAACGTAAAATTGGAAAGCGTGTACTGTTTCGAAGATTTGATATGGAGGAAGCGATCACAAGCTACCTTACAGTTACGCATAGTCAAATGGCTCACGGAAGATTTGGGCTCCGGTTGCCCTTTCAAATCAAAAAACTGCGTCCATGCATCTATGGAAAGAAAGTTACGTGCAGTCCCGGTAATATCTTCTACCCATATATTTTTATGTTTTTGCGGTGTGTCGGGCCGCATCTTCAATCGAAGCACATAAGAGGTATTTTTCACAGTACAACGCCTCATAATGACGTTATCACTAAAAACCGATTCGCTACCCAATGTAAGAGACGGACAGTTTTCAATCGTATTGTCTTCTATGATGATATTGCGATTAGCCCCATTATTTGGGTCCTTATCGGCTGTCGGCCCTTTACCACCCTTTAAGCAAATACCATCATCATTTACTGATATATAGCAGTTTTTTATTAACACATTTTGGCATACATCCAAGTCAATGCCATCCGAGCTTGGTGCGCGAACCTCACTTCCATTATTTGAACCTGCAAGAATGCGCACACCCAAAATCTTTAGGTTTTCGCATTTGTAATAATGCGAGGTCCAGAAGGGCGAGTTAAGCAACTGAACGCCTGATACCTGTACATTTTTACTATTCGATATGTATAATAGCCGCGGGCGCTGTTCGTCCATATTAGTACATTTCGGATTCCACTCGCGGCGAAGCCAGAACGCCTGCCAATAACGTAATCCATTGCCGTTGATTATCCCTTTTCCTGAAATCGTAAATCCATCCAAACCATCGGCATTGATCAAGGCCGCAAAATATTTCAGCGACTGTCCTTCAATACGGGTAGTAAGCACTTTAAAATCAGCAATATTGTCACTGCATTTGAGCGTCGCATCTTCGTCTAGGTATAGATGTGTTTTAGGTTTGAAGAAGAGTGATCCCGTAAGGAAAACGCCTTTTGGAATAACAATAACACCACCACCATTTTCAGACGCCTTGTCAATAATTTTTTGGATACTTTCTGTTTGTACGAGGGTGCTATCGTTTTTTACACCATGGTCAGTAATGATATATTTTTCCCCGAGCGCATTCGCTTCGATCCTATTTGTATCTGAAAACCAAGCCGGAATAGGCGTTCCATCCGGAAAATTTTGCGCGAATAAATTCCCGGTATTTTTGAAACCAAGGAAATAGAAGAATAACATGAAAGCTAAAATGATCAGGTTTTTATCTTGCATTTTTTCTAATGATTATAATAAGGTTAGTGCCTAGCTGCCATTTGCATTTATTCCAAAAAAAGGGTGTTCTTTTGTTAACTGCAACCTGTGCTGTCCTGATATATTTTAAAGAAATAACATTTTTTTATTTTCTTGTAGGTAATTTCTTCAAAAAATTTGTCCTCTCCATATACAGGTATAAACCGCATATGTCACAGGATCGATTCATAACATTGATAACAAAAGAATTCACCAATGAATTAACAGCATCAGAGGTGAGCGAATTAGCAGGCTTGCTCCAAGATCCTTTGCTTAAGGCGCGGTACGATTTGTTCAAAGCTTATCTATCTAATAATCAATCCGACCACTCATCGGACGAGCGTGTCTTTAACAAGATCCGGACAAAAATCGCACAGCAGGAAGCGTTCCCTATTTCTTCGCAAAAAAGTAAGAACAAACGGTATCTATGGAAAGTTGCTGCCGCCGTTTTTGTGCTTATTATAGCTTCTATTGCAATTATGACCTATCTCGTCGGAATTTCTACGCGGCAAATTGCCTACACTGAACGAGCAGCTAAGAAAAGTTTTACTTTACCCGACGGAAGTAAAGTAGTCTTAAATGCGGAAAGCAAGCTCATCTACCCCAAAACATTTAAGGATAAGCAACGACAGGTTACCTTGGTGGGAGAGGGATTTTTTGACATTGCTAAAGACCCCAAACATCCCTTTATTATCCATACCGAACAAATGGATATTAAGGTGCTGGGAACATCGTTTAACCTTAAATCTTATCCTGATGACCCGTTTAGCGAAACAACCTTATTGACAGGGGCTATAGAGGTAACGTTAAAGGATCGACCCGCTGACCGACTTACATTAATGCCTTCTGAAAAACTGATTGTCAGGAATCCGACTGCCAAAGATGAACTTCCGGAAAGCAAGTCGAGTGCCATAACCCAAATTACGCATTTACAAAAGATGGACAATACAGTAATAGAAACCTCATGGATATTCAATAAGCTTATTTTCGCAGAACAATCTTTTGTGGATGTATCCAAAATGCTCGAAAGAGCTTATGACGTAAAAATTGACTTCAAAAACCAACACCTGAAGCAACTAAAGTTCACTGGCCATTTTGAGCGGGAGTCGGTAACGGACATTTTAAATGCCCTACGTTTAGTTGAACCATTTTCTTACACCATGCAAGACAAAAAAATACTTATTTATTAAAACTACGAACAGCTAACCATTAACAAAACATTATGAAAACTGAATTAGGACCCGATTAAAAAGCAACGGGGACTCGCCATCCCCGCTACATTAAAGACGATTGTAATTAATGCAGACTGCTTTGACCGGGAGTCTGCTTTTGACCATCCTTAAGATTTTTAAAGTTATGAAATTTTTCAGACACCATCGAGGTGTTTCGGGGATTTATTGCCTCAAAAAGCCAATTCTTATTATGAAATTAACATTTGCATTGATTGTGTATTTCAACTTTCAAATGTTAGCAGCGGGATATTCCCAAACCAAGGTTACCTTAAATATCGGAAAGGCCGGTTTTAAGGAAATCATCTCGGAGATTGAGAAGAAAAGCAGCTATCGATTTGTATTCAGCGAAAGGAATATTCCTCTTAAACAATATGAGAATTATTCCGTGCAAGATAAAGATGTATTAACGGTTGTTAATGATCTCCTTAACAACACCCCGTTTACACTACAAATTTTACCCGATCAACTGCTAGCCATTGTTCCGAAAAATCCGATACGAGCCGATATTAAGATTACAGGTAAGGTTGTGGATGAAACCGGACAAGTACTAGCTGGTGCGACGGTAAAGGTAAAGGGTATCAACAGAGAGGTGTCAACGGATAACAATGGTGCCTTTGTAATTGAAGCGGCCAGCGATGCTGTTTTGGTAATTTCCTACTTAGGCTATAATACGATAGAGATGCCTGTTTGGGGAAAAACATCACTCACTATACAGCTTTCGTCAGCCGGACAGGATCTGAATGAGGTGGTGGTTGTAGGTTATGGCACGCAGCGAAAAGCCGACGTTACCGGATCAATAGCCTCCGTAAGCTCAACCGCCATTGCACGAGCTGCTACCCCCGACGCTGCCGGTGCCTTACAGGGCCAGGCGCCCGGTGCGGTAGTGGTAAAAAATGTAGGGAAACCAGGTTCGGGTTACAACATCACTATCCGGGGGATCAGTTCTTTTAGTGGCCCAAGTTCACCTTTGTTTGTGATCGACGGAATTCCTACTACTTCGGGATTAAATGATTTGAACCCGGCAGATATTGAAAAAATAGACATTTTAAAAGACGCATCGGCTACCGCTATTTATGGCTCCCGCGGTGCTAAAGGGGTCGTTATTGTAACCACCAAACGAGGGAAGGAAGGAAAAACCACTATCTCTTATGATGGTTATATGGGAATAAGAAAGCCGGTTAATTTGCCCCGCATGTTCAACGGTCCGGAATATGTAGAGCTCCGTACCCAACAGTTTCTAGCGACGGGGAGAGATACCTCACGCACGAATGCAGCGTTTTTCACACCTGAACAATGGGAAAATATAGACGCAGGAAGGTTTACAGATTGGCCTTCTCTCTTGCTAAAAAATGGTTTGCAAATGAATCATAATATATCTGCAAGCGGAGGAGATGAGAAAACCCAGTTTGCTTTTGGCGCCGGTATACTAAGCGAAGAAGGCAATGTGAGCCCCGAAGATTTTAAACGCTATTCCTTCCGCGGAAGTGTTGACAGACAGATCAATGAGAAGTGGAAAGCAGGCATGAGCTTCTATGCTGCACAGAACCTACAAAACCTAGGCAGTTATGAATCACTTCGTTCAGCGTATCGAATGCCACCTACTGTATCTCCTTACGACAACAATGGCAATAGGGTATTCCGTGTACTAGGAGGAGATGGGGTTATCAACCCTTTATTTGATCAAGAAAACGATATTCGTCAAAACCGATCCATTCGGGCATTTGGTCAACTTTATATTCAAGTAAAGCCTGTTGCCCACCTCACCTTAAAAACGACTTTTTCACCAAGCTTGGACATAGGCCGAGGAGGTTGGTATTTTGGTGCGCTATCCAAGGAGGGCGCAGGCAATGGAGGTTACGCGCAGGCAAGGGACTACGACACGAATGAACAAATAAACTGGCTTTGGGATAACCAAGCAACTTATGAGCGAGAGCTTAATGGAGGGCATAAATTGACCGTTACAGCCATACAGAGTATGCAGAAGGACCGCCTGGAAACCAGTGGAATCGATGTCTACAATTTACCTTATAATTCTTTGTGGTACAATGTAGGTTCGGCAACAAATACCGACTTCAACGGAACCTTCCGTGGACCTACCGTAAGTTCCGGCTATACAAAATATACTTTAGCTTCTGCACGGGCCCGTATTAATTATAGTTATAAAGATAAATATCTCTTAACCGCATCGGGTACATGGGATGGTTCTTCAAGATTTGCAGAAGGCAATCAATGGGGCTTTTTTCCTTCCACATCTTTTGCCTGGCGATTGTCGGAAGAGAGCTTTGTCAAAAAAATAAATGCCATTAATGACTTGAAATTACGATTAAGTTACGGTGCTTCCGGAAACGACCGAATAGACTCCTACACTACACAAGCAACACTTGGAGCATCCACTTATTTTTTCGGAAATTCCCTTATACAGGGCTATTCTCCTAATCGTTTAGCGAACAAAGCATTAACTTGGGAAACGACGAAAGAAATCAATTTAGGATTAGATTTTGCTTTGCTACAAAACCGCATTTATGGAACGATCGACCTATATAACCGAAAAATCGACAATATTCTATTAAACCGCAATCTGCCGGCACCTTCGGGATGGAACTTTGTTACAGACAACTTGGGCAAACTGAGAAACAAAGGAATTGAAATCGGATTGAGTACCGTTAATATTCAAACAGACAAATTTTCGTGGAAAACCGATTTCGTTTTCGATGCTAACAAAAATGAAATACTGGAAACAGCCAATGGTAAAAACGATGACATTGGAAACCGTTTGTTTATTGGGCAACCCGTTCAGGTAAATTTTGACTACGTTTTTGACGGTATTTGGCAAGAAAGTGAACGAAGCCTTGCCGCACAATATAATCAACTCCCCGGCCAGGTCCGCGTAAAAGACATAGACAATAATGGTGTCATCAATGCCAGCGATCGGCAGATTATTGGTAAGCGAGTCCCCAACTGGACAGGTTCGATTGCCAATACATTCCGCTACGGTAACGTGGACCTTTATGTGCTGGCTTATACCCGACAAGGCGAGCAGTTTAGTAGCTCGTTTGATGGTTCTTTTATGAATTACAATCAGATTTATAACCAGGTAAAAGTAGATTATTGGACACCAAGCAGTCCCTCTCAGGCCCATTTTCAACCTGGTAACCCAGGTCCTTTTGTAAATGCAGCCTATTATCAAAAGACAAATTTCGTCCGAATCAGCAACATTACTTTAGGTTATACTTTTCCAAGCGGCCTTATCGAAAAGCTTAAACTAAACCGCTTACGGGTTTACGCAACGGCTACGAATCCATTTTTGTTTACTAATTACAAAGGATATGATCCCGAGTGGGCCATTCAAAACACTTATGGGACCGCTGTAAGTACTGCTACCTATCTTTTTGGGGTAAATCTTTCCTTTTAAAATTGAATCAAATGAAGAAGAAACTTATCATTATAGTTGTCATAATCTTTGCGGGATTCACTTCCTGTAAAAAATTTCTGACCGAAGAAAATTTAAGCGGCATTACTGCAGAAAATTACTATACTAATGCGGCCGGCTACGAATCATTAATTAACTCCTGCTATGCTTCGCTTAGGGGTATCTATAGCCCTAACCCTAATTTATTTGAATGGGGAACCGACATCACCACAAGAGGCGAAATAGAACTGGTAAGTGGGCAGGCGAATGAGGTCCCCGCCATTCAGCTTAACGAATACCGCTCATTAACCGCTGACAATGTTCCCATCGACACTTTTTTCACAGTAGCCTACAGAGGAATACAACGTTGCAATACAGCGGTTAATCGAGCGGAGGGTATTCCTGATTTAGCAGAAAACATCAAAAATAGAAGACTTGCGGAAGTACGTTTTTTACGCGCTTATTTTTATTATTTACTGGTCGAAAATTTTGGAAATGTACCTATTGTGCAGGAAGAGATCAGTTCACCGGTTACGCATTTCGCTCCCAATTCTGAACAAGAGGTATATGATTTTATGATTGCCGAATTAAATGTCGCCTTACCTAATTTAGAGGCAAACCCCGCAAGCACAGAACCGGGAAGGGCAACGCAAGGGGCCGCCCGGCATTTGCTTGCATTGTTATATTTAACACGTGGATATAAATCCTTCGGTGAGGCGGCCGATTTTGAGCGTGCCGCCCAACTGGCAGAAGAATTGATTGGCAGTTCTTATTACGCACTAATTCCAACTTTTGCCGAAGTATTTCAACCTGGTAATGAACTGAATAGAGAAATCATTTTCGCTGTTCAGTATGGAGCACAGCCGGGATACAATGGTAACGGCCAAAACATCCTATTCGGCTGGCGATATTGGCGCGAGAAAGGTTTTGACGAGGTAACCGGATTAAGAGATTACAACAGGCGGATTTCGAATTTTATGCCTACCCAATTTTTGTACACCTTATACAATACCACCAAGGATTCTCGCTACGATGCCACCTTTTTAAGTCGGTTTTATGCAACCAAAACAGACGGGGCGATACAGGCCGGTGACCTTCGTTATTATTTCCCCTACCCCGACCAACCTTTTACAATAGCCGATTCCATTGCGCTCAAGGCGTCCAATCCGAATGTTGAAATCATTCGCCTTGATAAATGGAAGCAAGCTTTTAACAATGTAGGAGGATTAGAGAAGTTTCCTATGATCAATAAGTTTTATGATCCAAATGCCGGTCTTCCTTATAACAATGAATTTGCCTACGCAAGTACAAAAGACGTATTCTTATTTCGATTGGCTGAAACCTATTTACTAGCTGCCGAAGCCTATTTTAAGCTCGGCCAGCTCGACAAAGCAGCAGAGAAGCTGAATGCGATCCGTCAACGTGCAGCAAAGCCTGGGCAGAACATGAACATCAATGCTGCAGATGTAAGCATCGATTTTATTTTGGATGAAAAAGCACGTGAACAGGCCGGGGAGTACAAAAGGTGGTTGGATCTTAAACGAACACAACGCTTAGCTCGTGCATTCGAATATAATATTTTAACAAAAATGGCAAACCCGGGAGGCCTAGTAGATAAATACTATCTACGTCCTATTCCGCAATCCGTTATAGATCGCGATACGGAAGGTTACCCGCAGAACCCCGGTTACTAACGAAATGAATCCAAGGGAGATATGGCATGCTTGCTTGGATTCATTATATAACACCTAAAAACAAGATGTTAATCATAATTAGACGCTTGGCTCAATCCATATTAATAATAACATTTGTACTGAGCACATCCATCACCTCGGCACAAAGCAGAAAAGCCTATAATGCCATTCACTCCGGTATTCCTTGGATGGACAATCAAGGCAAAACCCTGAGTGCCCATGGGGCAAACATCGTAAGGGAAAACGGTAAATATTATCTTTTTGGAGAATACAAAACTGATTCTGCTAATGTATTTAATGGCTTTTCTTGTTATTCGTCTACCGACTTATGTAACTGGAAATTTGAAAGCATGGCTCTTCCCGTGCAGCCAGCAGGCAAGTTAGGACCAAACAGGGTGGGTGAACGACCTAAAGTCATGAAATGCCCAACAGGCGAATACATTATGTATATGCATGTGGATACATTGGGGTATAAGGATCAATTTGTGGGTTACGCCACTTCTCCAAAAATTACCGGCCCTTACACTTTTCAAGGAGCTTTGCTTTTCGAAGGTAATCCTATTAGGCAATGGGATATGGGTGCGTTTCAGGATCGGGATGGATCCGGCTACGTGCTGATACACGGTGGCGAAATTTATAAGCTAGCAAACGATTATAAAAGTGTAAAAGAAAAGGTAAACGAAACCATGACGTCCGGATTCGAATCACCAGTTATCTTCCGCAAAGATAGTCTGTACTATTTTTTAGGTTCTAACTTAACGAGCTGGGAAAGAAATGACAACTATTACTTCACCGCTAAATCGCTACAAGGACCTTGGATAAAAAGAGGTCTATTAGCACCGGTAGGTTCCCTCACATGGAACTCGCAATGCACCTTTGTATTACCAATTGAAGGAACAAAAGACACTACTTATATGTATATGGGTGATCGTTGGTCTTTCCCCAAACAAAATTCTGCTGCTACCTATGTCTGGCAGCCGCTGATTGTTAATGGCACCTCCCTATCTATTCCGGTATACTTGGAAGCTTGGAATGTCGATGTTTCAACCGGAATGGCATCGCCAACGTTGTTGGAAGGTACAACTATCGAAAGTGCTAATATGCACAGAATAAAGTATTCGGGCAATTGGCAACAAGACACCCTGTCTTCACGAAGTTCTGATGTAAAAGGAGCTTCTTTCTCCATACAGTTCCAAGGTACGCAGGTTGGTTTTTATGGGATGGCACGCTCCAATGGAGGCTATGCGCTTGTAGAACTTCAAAACAGCAATGGACAAACCGTGTTTTCTTCTATCGTTGATATGTACTGCAAGTACCCCATTTCAACGCTCAAATTTCTGAGTCCTCGTCTTTCAAAGGATGATTATACCTTGACAGTTACCGTAATGGGCGAACGCGGCAACTGGTCAGACAAGCGAAAACGTCTTTACGGAAGTACAGGATACATGGTTTCACTGAATAAAATTGTAATTGATCAAAATGACCACTAATTGTAGCAAAGGCTTCGCTTTTTAACATACAGATGAAGGTGTTTATATTAAAAGAACCTTTTTGTTTTTCTTTTTTCCGCAAAAAAGAAACTAAAACCGACCGTAGGGAGCTCATGAGCGCCAAAAATGAACGGAACGCGAATAAACTCGCCACTTGGATCTCCTGCTGCAATGGTAGTGCATCAACCTGCAAAACCGCAGGATATCCGATGTGGCATTTCAAGTAGAACGGGGGGTTCCTGCGAATAACCAAAAAGGTATCGAGTGTCGGAAAAACGGCCTTGGGTTTATTCGCCCTTGTTTATTTTAAAAGGTGCTCATGAACTCATCACTACGTTCTTCGGTTTGTTCAACTTTTTGCCAAGAAACCTTCCGTAGGGAAGCTTGAATGCCTTTAAAAGTTAACAAATGATTAAAAAGGTTCCTTTTTTAGATTTTAAAAGCGAGATTTCTGTCAGTTGGAGCAATTTTATTGAAAATTAATCAATGTTTAATGTAACATTACTAAATAATGAATTTGAAAAAAAGTTTTTGTTTACTCATTCTCGTATTAACGATTTCCACCTGTGCCATAGCGCAAGACGATCTGTTTCCGTTCGTTACCAAAACAGACAAAGTATCGATTCTATACGATAAACAGGCTCCTAAACTAGATTCAATTATCGCGAATCTGCTTGCCGAAGATATCGAAAGAGTCACATCTTGCAAACCGCAGGTGTTTACCGAACTTTCCCAAGTAAGTGGAAACGTTATTGCTATAGGCAGTATACAATCTGCGATGATAAGAACAGTACTGCATAAAGACAATGACTTTACAGAAAAACTCAAGGGCAAATGGGAAAGCTTTGGATTAAATATCATAAATAAACCGACCAAAAACATATCGAAAGCACTGGTAATTGCGGGAAGCGATCCGCGCGGTACGGCATTTGGTGTATTTACGATCTCCGAGAAAATTGGCGTCTCCCCTTGGTACTGGTGGGCAGATGCGCCTGTAAAAAAGAGCAAAGAATTGATATTAAAACAGGAAAGTTACATTTCGAAATCACCAGCTGTTAAATACCGAGGAATCTTTATTAATGACGAGGACTGGGGATTACAACCTTGGGCGGCAAAAACTTTTGAGCCTGAAACCGGTGATATTGGCCCTAAAACCTATGCTAAGGTATTCGAATTATTATTACGGTTAAAAGCAAACCTTATATGGCCTGCTATGCACCCGAGTACGAAAGCCTTCTTTCATTACCCAGGTAATCGAAAAACGGCCGAAGACTATCAAATCGTTATCGGTTCCTCTCATGCTGAACCGATGCTCCGCAATAATGTAGATGAGTGGGACACAAAGGCGATGGGACACTTTAACTACCTTACTAACAAGAAGAGAATCCTTCAATATTGGGAAGGACGAATACAAGAAAGTAAAGGGATTGATGCTATTTATACACTAGGTATGCGTGGTATTCACGACGGCCAAATGGAGGGTGTGAATGATTTGAAAGAGGCTGTCCCCTTGGTACAAAGTATCATCCATGAGGAAAGAACCTTGCTTTCCAAGTATATTAACAAGGATGTAACAGCCGTACCGCAAGTTCTTACTCCCTATAAAGAAGTACTGGAGATATATGACCATGGCTTAAAGGTGCCCAATGATGTAACTTTAGTATGGCCCGACGACAATTATGGCTATATTCATCGACTGAACAACGAACAGGAACGGAATCGTACAGGAGGTGCCGGCGTTTATTATCACGCCTCCTACTGGGGCCGTCCCCACGACTATCTATGGCTGCCATCAATGCATCCAGCCTTAATGGCTGAAGAAATGATCAAGGCATATGAAACGGGTGCCCGTACCTTATGGGTACTTAATGTAGGAGATATTAAACCGCAAGAATATAACATACAGCAATTTTTGGACATGGCATTAAACCCCGCTCCCTTTCAAGATGGCAAGTATACGCAACAACACTTATTGCACTGGACGCAAGGTATTTTCGGAGCGGAAAAAGCACCGTTAATTCAATCGATTCTTTGGAAGTACTATCAGCTAGCATTTGAGCGTCGTCCTGAGTTTATGGGATGGAGCCAGACGGAACCCAATACCGAGACTACATATACCGATTTTAATCATTTTTACTATGGAGATGAAGCGCAAAAGCGGATCGATCAGTACCAAGCATTGGAGTTAGCAGTTAGTGATTTGCGTAAACAGATATCCCCCCACGACGCCGATGCTTTTTTTCAACTGGTATATTATCCGGTGATTGGCGCCTCACAGATTAATAAAAAGTTCTTGTACCGCGACAAAAGTTATTTCTACTCCAAGCAAAATAGAATTAGCGCTCATGAATATGCCCGATTGGCAAAGAAGGCTTACGAACGAATCATAGCGGAAACAACAAATTACAACACAAAACTAGCCAAGGGGAAATGGAAACATATCATGTCTATGAAACCACGAGATTTGGCCGTATATCAAGAACCGGTTATAGCCCCTATTCATATCGATAGCGTCGACGTTTGGGATATAGCTCCTGAAGGTTTGGTGACAAAAGATTCTTCTTTATTAACGAATCAGCCTCGGTTATCTTTACCTCCCTTTGATGTGTTCAATAAGCAGCGGTATTTTGTTGATGTTTTCTTAAAAAAGAGCCAGCCTATGCAATGGAAAGCCTCCGTTTCGCACCCGTGGATTCGGTTATCAAAAATGAACGGACAGCTTTTTCCTGATTCGGGAAAAAGCCAAGTGCGTCTGTGGGTAGATATTGATTGGAAAAACATAAATAAAAAAGAAAGCGTACCCGGTAGCATTACGATCACGGGGGGCGGCAAGCAAATAGTGCTTTCATTATCAGCCAGTAATCCTGCCATACTACAGCTAGCTAACTATAAGGGCTTTGTTGAAAACAATGGTTTTGTTAGTATACACGCCAATCATTTTAATCGACAAAATAGTCAACAAGCAAAACAGTGGAAAGTGATCCCAGGCTTAGGGTATACGGAAAATGCCATCCAGGCCTTTCCCTTAACGGTGGAAGGAAATGTCACAACCGATCTCGATGCGATGAAGAAAAATGGTACGTTTGTCGCGTATGACTTTTACAATTTTACGGAGACCAATCCTTCCGTTACCATTTTTGCTTTACCTACACATCCCATCAACAATAACTATCAGGTCCGTTATGCCGTATCCATTGACGACGGCCCTTTAAAAATGGTCAATATCCGAACGGTCGGAAGAAGCGAGGAGTGGAAACAAAATGTCTTGCGAAACCGGGCCGAGCGAAAAATTGAGATGCCTTTTTTGAAAACCGGCAAACATCAGCTGAAAATTTTCTGTGTGGACCCAGGCGTTATTGTAGATGAAATCCGTATAGATTTAGGTGGCTTAAAGAAGGCTTACCGTACTCTTCCCGAAACATACATCAAAAAGTTATGAGCTTCCTGCCTAACAGAACATGACAGTGATAAGCTTTAAATCGCTTTTCTTTGAAGTGAGACCTATTGTTTCTTGTTGAATTGTTAACTAGTTGAGTTATTAATAGCAGCCCTGGCAGATGCAGTAATATAACATATATGGATTTGCTGTCGTGAAGGCACATAACGCAACGATTTGTTTGGAATGAAATAAATGAGTTATCTTAAATAGTATGGAAAAATTCTTTGTCTATCTTCTATGTTTACTGCCTATTTTCGTTTGCGCCGGCAATGACACGGAAACCGAAGTTACCTTAGATAAGCGAAAAATAAAGACTCCTTTTGGCGTTGTTTCTGTTGAAAGTCCGAATTTTAATAGCTGTGAGCGACTGCCAATCACCGATTACGGCGCGCTACAGGACAATCAGACAGCTACTTCAAAAGCCATTACAACTGCTATTGAAAAAGCCCATAAGCTTGGAGGCGGTATTGTAGTTATACCTGCCGGCGAATGGCTAACCGGGAAAATTCACCTGAAAAGCAATGTAAATCTTCACTTGGATAAAGGTGCTCTTCTTTTATTCTCGGAAAATCCTGCTGATTATTTACCCGCTGTTCATAGCTCTTGGGAAGGTATGGAATGTTATAATTATTCACCACTCATTTATGCCTATGAATGTAAAAATATAGCCATTACCGGCCAAGGTGAGATCAAAGCTAAAATGGATGTATGGGAGACGTGGTTTACACGACCCAAACCACATATGGAGAGCATTAAACGACTATATAATTTAGCCTCCGCTTATACTCCTGTGGAGCAAAGACAAATGGTGAATGACACCGCACACCTACGCCCACAGTTCATCCAGTTTAATCGAAGTGAAAACGTTCTATTGGAAGGGATTTCCATCACCAATAGTCCTTTTTGGACCATCCACACCTATCTATCGAAAAATATAATAATTCGTAACCTAAATGTATATGCACATGGTCATAATAATGACGGTGTAGATCCAGAGATGAGTCAAAATGTATTGATAGAAAATTGCGTATTTGACCAGGGCGACGATGCGATTGCTATAAAATCCGGCAGGAATCCCGAAGGTTGGCGACTGAAGACCCCGTCAAAGAATATTATAATCCGCAATTGCACGGTAAAAAACGGGCATCAACTGATCGCCATTGGCAGTGAGCTTTCCGGAGGTATTGAAAATGTATTCGTGGACAGTTGCGTAGTGATGGACGGGGCAAAATTAAACCATCTGCTCTTTATAAAAACCAATGAACGCATGGGTGGCTATGTCCGTAACATCTATGCCTCCAATCTTCAGGCGGGACGAATAGAGCTCGGCATATTAGGAATTGAGACGGATGTTTTGTATCAATGGAGAAATTTAGTACCCACTGTTGAACGTCGACTAACACCAATAAAAGACGTTTATTTAAACAACGTAACAGCTAAAAATGTGCAATTTGTTTCCAGGATATTGGGTCAAAAGGAACTTCCCATAGAAAACATTGTTTTAAAAAACGTCGAGGGGAAAACAGTAGAAGAAAAAAAACATATTCATGAAAATGTGTTAAACTTTCAACAGCAATAGTAAACCTTTATCAGGCATCCATTGAGGTGAACTGAACGTTAATGGATGCCTTTTATGTTTACGATTTTATTTAACCATCTGCCCCGCACTGTCGTTAATTTCAAAGGGGTGCTGTTGTAACAAGCGATAGATCTCTGCACCCGCCAAGAGTACGGGACCATAGCCATGGGCAGCAAAATTGCTGATCGGACGATAATAGTAAAAGGCCGGATCGAAGCCCATCCCCGTTCCGACACATGTACCCTCTATCTGTCCTTGTTCCGTTACTTTTGTATTCACTGCATTCCAAGCAAGCAAAACCATGGGGCCATAAGCTTTCGCATCCAACCAACCTTTATTAATTGCTCTCGCAATACAGTAAGCATAGATGGCTGTTGCGGATGTTTCAAGGTACGAGTCATTACGATCCAGCAACTGATGCCAAAAGCCGGTTTTATCCTGCCTTTCGGCAAGCCCTACAGCATGGCGGCGAAGCTTTTCGAGCACTTCTGCTCTACTGGAATAATCAGCTGGCAATACGTCCAACAGTTCTACCTTTGTCATCAAAGCCCAACCATTTGCTCGGGCCCAATGAAACTGCGGATGCGGATCCATATCCTGCACCCAGCCGTGCATATATAGCCCTTTTTCCGCATTAAACATACGCTCGGCAAATTGCTTATACTGTTTCAGTGCCTCGTCGAAATAACTTTTGTTTCCTGTTAATTTACCCATTTGTGCCAGCGCAGGTAGACTCATATACAAATCATCCAACCACAGTGTGTTCGGTAACGGTCGATTACGTGCCAAAGTCCCATCTTTCAATCGAAATTCCTTGTGTAAGATATAATTCAGGTAATGGTCTACCAAGGGACGTAGAAGAGCTGGCTTAGCTCCTGCGTCCAAAGCTTTTATCATAGCGGCAGCCATGGACCCCACATCATCTAAGGCATGCGGCTCCAGTACACTCCGAACAGGGGTCGTAGCATTTTTATGCTGACGAAGATATTTTTTATATTGCTCGGCAACAGCACCAATGAAATCAAGCCGCTTTATCGTATAATCTTTATACTTTTGATCGCCCGTTGCCAAAGCCACTTCCAACATACCGGTATAAGTCACCCCCCACTCATAACTGATTAGTCTGAAATCGCCAGGTTGAAAGATACTGTTGTCATTTGCCTGCCCTAGGTCGATTACCTTATTGGTAGACTTATCAACTAAAGCTGCGGGGGTTGTGGTATTTAAATATCGGTATATCCGATCCAAAGTGTTTTTCACCCCTTCCGGTTTTGTTTCACCATAAGGTATATCATAGCCGGGCTTAAGAAGATGCAAAGGCGCCGAGGCATCATTTCCGCCCTTACTGATATATTGTGCACTTAAGGATAAGGAAGACATACAGTAAAACAGGCTTAGTGCACCCGATAATATGCCTGTTCGAAAAGGTTTCAATTTGAAGTTCATTACTAATTGGTTATATCAAATTTAAGTTTCATTTAAATAAAGGCACAAGATAATCATTCCGACAAAGCTAACTGTCAGGGACTGTCCTGACGACGAAAACGTCCTACTTTAAAACGACGAAGCTGCCCTTAAGCAGCCTCGCCGAACCAACATGAACTAGAACAATATGTATGTAAAAAAGGGTTTCTTACCAGCCAGGGTTCTGCATCGCTTGTTTTTCTTCTGAAGTCAAAGAGGCGCCGTTACGTTGCACCGCATCCAGAAAGCTCTGCGGGATAGGGCGCAGCAAATGTTTCTCACGCACATTTGGAGCCGCCTCCGGATTGAATTGTTGATCACGTTCCACTAACGTTTTGGTACGTGATAGATCTTCCCACCGATGGAATTCGCCAAGCAACTCCCTTGAGCGTTCATTCAATATAAAATGGATGAAACATTGCGCCATGGAATTAGCTGAAGGAGGATACATTTCAGCAGCGGCTTGTGTTGTCCCTGGTGTAAAAGCAGCCTCCGTTACGATCATTTCGTTTTTTGTTGAACTTACCGTACCGGCGGGTACATTTTCAGCGCGATAGTAAACCGGCGTACGATTTTCACCTTCATTAAATCCTGCTCGCTGTCTCAATATATTGATATAGCGTAAAGCGGAACCGTAATCACCCTTCCTGCCATATGCTTCTGCTACTATTAAATAGGTTTCGCCAATACGGGCGATCATACCATCCCGTGTTCCAAACTGACTGGCGACAGTTGTTCTGAAAGGATCAATATATTTAGATAAAGAAAGATACTGGCTAATCGTCCAGTTAGATTTAACTTCTCCGTTATCAAGGTAGTAACGAACAAAAAGAGTAGGTGCAGATTTATTGATGGTTTCGGCAGTAAAACGGTTATCATTGCTGCTATTAGCGATGTAAACTACCGCGGTATCACCAAGATTAAATTTAGCCTGTCCTATCAGGTTAGAACTCGGCGCATTAGCTTCAGTCCATTTAGGTAGCGTATTTGCATTATTGGCAAGGTACGCGAATTTAAAACTCTTATAAAATCGAGAATCAATCTTTCTATTAAAAACGTCAAGCGCGTAATCAGTGGGTCTTAATCGTTGAAATTCCCGACCATTCGCAATATCCCTTACCATACCTGGTAGTGTTTGATAAATCGAAAGAAAGTAAAGGTGCGTTTGATTACCGTAGCGTCCGGCCAAGGCATCTTGGTTATCAAACTGCGCTGCCAAAATAATTTCCGAATTCGTTTCATTTACGTCATTCACTTTGGTATAGCGAAATAAATCAGCATAATCGGAGGCTAATTGATAGGGAGAGTTATTTATAACCTGCTCTCCGTAATAGATGGCACTATCTAAGTCGGTCTGTTTACTAAAAGATGCGTTCAATTCGCTGGCTCGATAGAGGTATGCCTTAGCCACGCAGTGTTGTGCGGCAGCCTTTGTAATACGACCAACTTGTGCGGCCGTGCTAGGCAATAAATCCACAGCTCGTCTAAAATCACTTATTATCTGCGCATAAACTTGCTCTGCGGGTGCCCGGACAAAATCGGTTTGCAAACTTTCGGATGGTTCCAGTTTTAACGGAACACCGCCAAACTGTTTTACCAGCTTAAAATAGTCGAATGCCCGCATAAAATAACATTCGCCCAAGCGCGTATTCTTCTGCTCTCCGTCCGGATAAACACCGGGTATGTTTTTAATGCCGGTGTTGGCGGTATTAATATTAGCGTACATATTATCCCACACGTTAGCGAATTCCCCGACAGTCGGATCCAATACACTTGAATAAGTATTGAAATGTACTTTGTCCAAGCCGCCGCCATTCGTAAATTCGTCAACACCATAGTTAGTGGTCGTATAAGCCCATTCATAATTAAAATGAAAGCGCAATCCATCATACATACCAACCACCAAGCTTTCTAAACCCTCCACGGTTTGATAATGTTGATTAGTCAGTGTGGCTACGACCTCTTCTTCTAAAAATTTGGAGCAAGAACTGGGTAAGATCGTGCTTGCCAACAGCAAGCCTATATATATTTTGTTATTAAGAGTCTTCATAATTAGGTCTACTTAGAAGGTAACATTAAGTCCAAGAACAAAACTTCTTGATGAAATTGATGAATTGATATCAGGATCTATAAAACCGTTCCTTGCATAGATATACGGATTAATCATTTGCGCGTATAACTTTAAGTTGCTCATATGAAGCGTTTTTAACACGTTGGGCGCAAAATTATAACCTAAAGAAACATTCCTTAGTTTAATGAAAGATCCATTCTGGTAGTTCATAGACGAATAATGAATCGGCTGCCCACCATTACCATAATCTGCTCGCGGATAAGCGTTTGTAGGATTTTCCGGTGTCCAGTAATCTACTTTTCGTGACGCGTAGCGCCCTTGCATATCCACCGCTCCTCCTTCGATCAAGAAGCCCCATCTCGCATAAAAGAAAAAGGACAATTCCCAATTTTTATAATTTAAGGTATTGGTTATACCGGCAGTCCAGCGCGGAAATCTGCTACCCAACACCTTCCGGTCATTATTGTTATCAATAATATAATCGCCATTTAAATCCGCCACGCGGATATCGCCGGCCTTATAAGTTGCACCGTTTTCATTAAATTTTGCCATTTCCGCGGCGTCGGCAGTTTGCCAAATGCCTATTTTCTCATAATCATAGTAAACAAATAAAGGTTGTCCGATAAAGAAACTAGATGCCGGAAGATCGGATTCGCCATCGAGCAATTCGACAATTTCATCCTTGTTAGTAGCTATATTAAAATCAGTTAACCATTTGAAATTAGGTCGATCAATATTCATGGAAGACAGCGTTAACTCAACACCACGATTTTTAGTTTTACCCACGTTGTAATACATGGTGGTAAATCCATTTACAGTTGGAATAGGACGATTCATTAATAGATCACTCGTTTTAGACATATAGAAATCCAATGAACCATTCAGCCGATTTTTGAATAAACCAAAGTCGACCGCCGCATTCCATTGCGTGGTGCGCTCCCATTTTAAATCGCGATTGGCCATGGTTCCGGGGTTAGCAGCTTTTGGGTCCGATGGAATGTATCCCATCTCTACCTGATTGCCAAATACAATGGGCATTTCAATTAACCCGCCCATCGTGGTATAGGGATCAATCGCGGAGTTTCCGGTAGTACCTACTCCTACGCGAAGCTTCAATTGATTGAGCCATGAGCTGTTTTCAATAAAGCTTTCCTGTTCCATTCTCCAGGCCAATGCCGCTGCGGGGAAAGATTGCCACTTATTACCAGGTGCTAAAACAGAAGCTCCGTCCCATCGGTTAGAGGCTGTTAAAATATACTTATCGGCAAAGGTATAATTAACCCGAGCCATATAGGACATTAAGGTGTTTTTGGAATAACCCGAGCCCCAACCTTGCAATTCACCTCGAGCGGTTGAAGATAAATTATACCACAATTGGCTGTTATAAGGCAAATCGATAGCAGTCATGTCTGAACTTTCGGATCGATTCGATGTCATACTATGCAACAACGTAATGTCCAGATTATGCTTTTCAGCAAAGGTTTTGTTGTAATACAAGAGATTATCCCATGTCCAGGCGATATTTTGCGTCTTATTAAGACGCGCATAATTAGTCGACGTAGAAGCACCACCTCCTCTAAGTATAGAGCGGGCATCTTGGAACTGGCCATTACGGAAATTTCTAAAATCAGGCCCATAGTTCATACGATATTTCAAACCATCGAATAATTTGAGTTCTGCATAAAAACTTCCCAGGGCACGCAAAGCCGTTCGTTCATTAATTACATATTCATGTTCCAAAATAGGATTTACAATATTGATGTCGCCGCCCGGCAGGTAAATGTAGTTGCCCTGGTTATCATAAGGCACCGCATAGGGTAGCATACCTTGTGCCGCACCATAGATGGCATTAGCAGCCCGACTCCCGGATCCGGTATAGCCGTAGTTTTGAACAGACCATGTGCCATTAATCGACGCTCCCAGTGTAAACCAATTTGTTGGACGGAGCTCCAAACCCACTCTTCCGCTATAGCGTTTATAATCTTGCCCCTTATTAGTCCCTTTCTGATTAAGATATCCACCCGTAAAATTAGCAGTCATCTTATCAGATCCCATGGACACTCCCAGGGTGTGATCAGTTGTAAATCCTGTCTGCGTGACATAATCGGTCCAATCTGTGGTAGGAACCTGGCTTGCATCATACATGGGTACTTCATCAACGCCCCACTTCGCCTTCTCCTCAGCGGTAGTAGGCCGCATTTGAGCAATCAGATTATCCTTATCTACCCACGTATACCCCTTTGCAATGCTTTCCCAGGCATAGGGGTCAACGCCCAATATTCTTTTGTCCTGTACAGGATTTGGATACGGGGTAGTATAACCCGTTGTAGCATTTGTGGTAGAAACCGAACGAAAAGCATTACGTCGATATTCTGCATACTCACCCGCATTGAACACGGTGTTCAGATCGTTAATGCGTTCAAATGTATTGATAACGTTATAATTAATTTGTGCGGTCCCTTGCTTTCCTCTTTTTGTTGTGATCATAATGACACCATTTGCCGCCCGGGAACCGTAAACGGCTGTTGCGGAAGCGTCCTTTAGCACATCGATCGTTTCAATATCATGCGGGTTAATGGCATCAATCCCACCGGCTGATAACGGGATGCCATCTACCACATATAAAGGATTGTTAGTAGCCAGCAAAGACCGATTACCACGTACCCGGATACTTCCCATTTCACCAGGGCGCGCATTGGCAGTTACATCGACGCCCGCAATTCGTCCTTGCATGGCCTGCAAGGGATTTTGGACAGGTAGCTGCTCAATCTGTTTACTGCCTATACTAGCAACAGCACCGGTCAAATTTTCACGCTTGACGACGTTGTAGCCTACCACGGCAACTTCCTCCAGTTGTTGTAAGTTGCTCGCCATCACGACTTGCATGGTCGAATTAACAATAGCTTGTTGAACTTCGTCGTAGCCTACATACCTAAATATAAGGGTTTGACCACGTTCGGCTGAAATAACAAAATTTCCTTTGTCATCTGTCTTTGATTGGGTGGTACCTCCCTTTAAAAAGACACTTACTCCCAGCAGGGGCTCTCCACTTGAAGCATCCTTTACCTGCCCGGATATCGGGGTGCTTTGCCGGGCAAAACTTCGAGCAGTAATAAGCATTAAGAAAATGCCAAGCAACAGGGTTAACAAAGCATTCGGTTGCAATAGGTTTTTCTTCATAAAATAATTGGTTTTGGTGTGTCTCAATAAATGTTAGCGAGACATTTACTAACGAAAGAACAATATTTGTTGAGTTGGCGCAACCTGCCCCATCCTGTGTTTTTTTAACGATTATACGTGTAAATGGATCAAGAAAAAAAAGGAAACGTTTTAGCAGAGGAGCGCTTAAACACATAAAAAATCTACGCAAACGATTCCGGAGTTCACGATATAAGAATGCATAACAGTACAGGATGGATTTAAGCTTGGAAAATCTTTCTTTTGAAAGATAACCAATGGCTTTATAATCCTAAGATCGTAGCGTTGACCTGATCATGAATAAAAACACCTTGTTATTAATACGTCACTTAATTTTATTGACCATTTTAGTATTCAGCAGTACCGACATCGCATTATCGCAAACGGTGAAAGCTACTAGAAAGGACGAGTTATCTAAGATTCGCTTAAAACGTATCGGAGAGTTTGAGCAACCGGTCATTGGTCCAAACCACCCTGATGTTTTATCCAGTAAAAATCGGGCAGGCTTTGAAACAGGACAAGTGGTAAAAATCGATGGTACTTATCATATGTTTATTAATGAGATGTTTGAACGGCCACATCGGGATATGCGAATTGCTTATTGGACAAGTGGGGACGCTATTCATTGGAAACGCCAATCTACACTCGTCGAAAGTATTCCCGGACGGAGCCCATCCAATCCGCGATCAGAAGTATGGGTCACCGCGGTTGAATTTAACGAAGATGAAAATGCCTGGAACATTTTTTATGTAGCTTATCGCGCAGGCGATAAAACCAAAGACGAGATCGAGGGAAATGACTATGCGGGCCGGATTTGGCGAGCCAAATCAGTTATACCCGGCCGCAAAGGTATTGCCGGCCCTTATGCCGATATGGGTATCGTGCTACAACCGGATGAAAACTCGCAACCGTGGGAAGGTCAGCAGGCCGTAGCGACCTTTAATCCCTATAAAGTGGGTGATCGATGGTATGCTTTTTACGACGGGCACAATCATGTACCCCAAGGACCGTGGCCTACCGGTATGGCAACGGCAACCAAGCTGAGTGGGCCTTGGACAAGAATGCCGGAAGGACATAATCCGATCCCTTTAACGGAGATTTTTAACGAAAATGCTCAGGTTACTGAGTTGAAAGACGGACGTTATTTAACCGTTTTTGACTCATTTGGTGATCAAGAAATCGGCTACAGCCTTTCAAAGGATGGGATACATTGGAATCATGAGACACGCATCAAAGTACAATCTCAAAAGAATCTTTGGGGAGACCCGGGGGATCATGCCATGCGTACACCACTTTGCGCCATTGAAGAAGAAGACGGTACTTTTACGGTTATTTATACAGCGCTGACGTCCAAGAATGGTAAAAAGTTCTACGCTGTGGGCAAGTGCACACTTGGATGGGAATAAGACAAAAATTATTGTGTGATTTTTAGTATAAACCAGGAAAGCTCGTGATGTTCAAACCATTTTTAAGTATATCCCGAAAAGTAATTCTGTTGCTCGTAATGGCGGCTGCTTTTTTCAGTTTTCGTATAGAAAAACCGATAAAGGAAAAAGAAAATGGAAGAATTCACTGGCCCGAACTTAAACAAGAAGTAAAGCCATGGACGCGATGGTGGTGGTTCGGCAATGCCGTTACGGAAAAGGACTTAACGGCTGCCCTTGAAGCCTATAAACAAGCAGGATTGGGTGGCGTGGAAATAACACCGATTTATGGTGTGCATGGAGCGGAAGACCAATTTATCAATTTTCTCTCACCCGCTTGGATGGACAAATTAAGCTACACTTTACAGGAAGCAAAAAGGCTGGGCTTAGGAGTCGATTTAGCCAACGCTTCCGGCTGGCCTTTCGGCGGTCCGTGGGTCGATGAAACAATCGCCTGTAAAAATATGGTTTCAAAAACATTTACTATTGAAGGCGGGCAAAAGGTAACGGAATCTATAAAATATGTACAGAAACCACTTGTACGTACTGCCGGTGATAAGAAGGTTGACATAAGGGAGCTAAAAGACCCCATCACCGCCAACAACAATCTACAAGCCTATGCTTTTGATCAGGTACGTTTTGAAAAAGAACTCCCACTCATTTCGGTAACTGCCAATAAAATAACTAGCCAAGGCTTTGATGAGGTTATTGATTTAACCGACAACGTGATAAATGGCAGGTTGGAGTGGACTGCTCCGAATGGCAAATGGCTAGTATGTGCTCTTTTTCAAGGCGACCATGGAAAAATGGTGGAACGTGCAGGACCAGGCGGCGAAGGCAACGTGATCGATCACTTTTCGGCAGAAGCACTTGAAAAATATCTGCTCCAATTTGACAAAGCCTTTAAAGGATATGATTTGAGTTACCTCCGTTATTTCTTTAATGATTCATATGAAGTAGACGATGCACAAGGACAGGCAAATTGGACACCCGACTTTTTTACAGCATTTAAAAAAATGCGAGGGTATGACCTCCGCCAACATATCCCGGCTTTGCTGGGAATTGACACCGAAGAGAAAAATAAAAGAATATTGTACGACTACCGACTTACTGTTAGTGATCTATTATTGGAAGTATACACCAAAAATTGGCAACGTTGGGCCGCTAAACAAGGAAAGGGGATCCGCAATCAAGCGCATGGCTCACCGGCTAATGTACTTGACTTATATGCAGCCAGTGACATTCCGGAAATTGAAGGTACAGATATCGTCAATCTCAAAAGTGCTCCGTCCGCAGGGCATGTGACAGGAAAGAACTTAATTTCTTCCGAATCGGCTACCTGGTTAAACGAGCATTTTGAATCGAACTTAGGAGATGTCAAAACAGCCATTGATAAATTGTGGCTTGCCGGTGTTAATCATGTATTTTATCATGGCACTGCCTATTCTCCTCAAGACGCTACATGGCCCGGATGGCTTTTTTACGCGGCCGTACATTTTACACCTAATAATAGCCTTTGGGATCATTTCGGTGCTTTTAATCAATATGTAGCAAGAGGACAGGCCTTCCTACAAGCCGGCAAACCCTCGAACGATATCTTACTTTATTTTGGTGTATCCGATCTTTGGTCTGAAACGGGCAAAAGTATGCTCCATCATTTTCATTCCAACCGCTTCTTTGATGAACTATCACTAAAAGCTTGCGGAACTTATTTAAGTGAGCACGGTTATAGTTGGGACGCCATTAGTGATAAGCAGTTATTGGATGTTGAGTACCAAAATACCGCTTTGCTTATTGGTGGCAATAGTTATAAAACCATTGTAGTGCCTGAAACACACCATATGCCTGTCGCGACTTTTAAAAAGCTAATGATGCTTGCGCAAAAGGGAGCAAGCATTGTGTTTCACAAAAACTTGCCAACTGACATACCAGGTTTCGCCAATTTGACTGAAGCTAGGCAACGAATGCAGTTACTAAAAGAAAAGCTCGCTTTCACAGGATATCAAGGCAGCCAAATAGCGAAATATGGAAAAGGCCAAATCGTCCTGAGCGAAGGGTTGGTTGACTTAAGCGGGCATACCGACGTTGTCCCGGAAAGGATATATGCCGTTGGACTTCAAAGCATCCGGAGGGTGAAAGAAGATGGTAACTATTATTATTTTATTCACAATCCATTGCAGTCGCTTTTTGAAGGTTGGATTACCTTAAATGCGGACTATCAGTCGGCTGCCTTATATAATTTGATGACAGGTATCGATGGTTACGCCAAGACACGTCGGCATGGGAATCAGGTAGAAATCTACCTTCAATTGAAACCAGCTGAATCGATCGTATTAGAAACTTTTAAATGCAGCTACAAAGGCAACCATTACCCTTACTATGAAGTGAGTGGCGATGCGATTACACTCGCAAAAGAGTGGCAAATAAACTTTATAAAAGGTGGTCCCACGCTTCCAAATAGCCTATACACAAAAGAATTGCAATCGTGGACAGATTATGGAGAAGCTTATACAAGCTTTTCAGGAACCGCAACCTATAAAACAAAAATCCCGGCACTTCCTACTAAAGCTGATGCCTGGCGCTTGGATCTTGGCGAGGTACACGAAAGTGCTGCCGTATACTTAAATGGTAGATATCTAACAACGTTGTTCAGCACACCCTACAGTTTAGAAATTCCAAGTGATCAACTGAAAGGCAATGATGAATTGGAGATAAAGGTATCGAATCTTATGGCTAACCGAATTGCTGATCTCGATAAAAGGAACGTTCAGTGGCGAATTTTCTACAATACAAATTTTAACGCACGGAAGAAAAAAAATATGGGCGAAGATGGAAAATTTACAGCGAAAAATTGGACACCAAAACCATCCGGCCTTATAGGCGAGATTACTTTAACTCCATTAACTCTTTCCGGTAATTGACATTTGTTATCAGTACTCAGTACGACCGGAACAGGCATGCTTTTCTATATTCTTTTAAATTTTTTTCTGCTAAAACGTATTAACAATTCACTATATAAGGGTTAGCATAAAGAAAATGCACACGTATAGCACAAAATATCTCAAAAACAAACAAAAACCTATCACAAAAAACAGAAAAACACCCAAATTAAGTACCACAGACACTATAGAAGCACCAATCCAAACCACAATCGCACCTTCTCTCAATAACCCCACATTAAAATAAGGTTAAAATTAGATAAATTTAGGTTAAAATCCGATTAAAAACAGCTAACTCAGAACGATAAATTTGAGCTGTACTTTTTAAAAAAAATAAAAAGATCAACCCAATTCAACAAAAACTAAACACCATGAGAAAAAAGATCTTTACCTTTTTGGTTTTTTGCTTTTTCTTGTCTACTACTCTTTATGCGCAGACGCTTCTGCGAGGAAGGGTGGTAGACAGCGAACAAAAGCCAATCCCGGGAGTTTCCATTACATTAGCAAATGGAACAGGAACATCAACAGGACCTAATGGGGAATTTTCCGTTACTTATGACGGTCCAACTGTTTTAAACGTAACCGCCATCGGGTACGAAAAAAAGAAAATAACCATTGAAAAACAAACCACATTAGAAATCGTATTAAATGCTGACGAGCAAACATTAAATGAGGTGGTGGTCACTGCACTTGGTATTACCAGAGAGCGGAAGTCTCTAGGATACGCAGTTCAGGAAGTAAAGTCAGAAGATTTGACGAAATCCGGACAGCTAAGCGTTACAGGTGCACTTTCGGGCAAAGTAGCAGGTGTGCAAGTGAATCAATTCGGCGGAACGGTTGGTGCTTCTTCACGCATTTCAGTCCGTGGAAATTCGTCATTAAACAGTGATCAGCAGCCACTTATAGTAGTGGATGGGGTACCAATTAATGGTGATAGCCAGCGCTCGGGCGATAACACCTATAAAGGGGTTGACTACGGTTCGGGGTTGAATGATATCAATCCAGAGGATATTGAATCGATTAATGTTTTAAAAGGTGGATCAGCGGCCCTTTATGGTATGCGCGCAGGAAATGGTGTTATTTTAATCACCACCAAATCAGGCAAAAATGCCAACCATGGCGTGAGCATATCCTATGATGGTAATTTTACCCTTGATCGCGCGTACACCTACCCTAAGCTCCAGAATTTATATGGACAAGGGCATGACGGTGACGAGTACCATTACGGTCTAGACGAAGACGGTTTGAGCTATCAAGATTATGCCGCTCAAAAAAGCTTTAGATATGTAGATGGCACCGGAAATGATGAAAACAGTGTCAATGATGGCTTCGACGAATCTTGGGGCCCTCGTTTGGATATAGGCTTAAAGTTACCCCAATTTGACAGCCCGGTAATTGATGGGGTGCGCCAAGCAACCGATTGGATTTCACACCCAAATAATGTGAGGGAATTTTTACGCACCGGCTATTCAATGAATCATAACGTATCATTACTTTCTCGTACGGATAAATCAAGTACGCGCGTATCAATGTCGTACAGAAATCAACAAGGTACTGTTCCAAATACAGACCAACGGAGGTACAGTTTACAATTGAATAATAACATGAATATTAGTGACAAGGTTTCCTACGACGTGATGGGTAATTATTCAAGAACCGAAAGTGATAATTTGCTAAACCAAGGTTACGAAGGAAATAACCCAATCAACGGGTTCATTTGGTCTGGCCGCCAGGTTAATATGGCGAGCTTAAAAGCTAACTGGGATCAGCGGGATGAGAAAGGCGATTATACCTATTATAACTGGAACCAAAGCTACCATATCAATCCCTTTTTTAATGTATATGAAAACACCAATAGCTTTCAACGGGATCGGTTCTTCGGAAAAACCTCCATGTATTATCAACCTTTTGAATTTTTAAAATTTGAAGGTAGAATGGGATTTGACTACTATGGGTCAAAAGCGTTGGAAAAGAATTACTACAACACCTCTTATCGGGAGGGCATGTTCAGAGACATCAAACAGGATAACACGGAGTTAAACCTGGATTTTATTGCATCTTTCAATAAACAACTAAACGATTTCAGCCTATTTGCCATGGCGGGAGTCAACTATCGAGATGCGAAATGGTCAAGAACAATGCAAGGCGCCGATGCGTTAACCGTATTGGGAGTCTATACTATTGCCAATAAAAAAGGAGACGCGATTACCGAAATGGATCATACACATATCCGATCGAATTCCGTGTATGGGTCTGCATCACTAGGCTGGAGAGAGCAATTGTACCTCGATGCTAGTTTGCGTAATGATTGGAGCTCAACCGTAAAAGACGACTTCTTTTATCCTTCACTTAGTTTAACTTGGCTGCCTACTACAAGCTTTCCTAGTCTAAGCGGAACAGTCCTGTCATTCTGGAAATTACGTGGCAGTTGGGCCGAAATTGGTGCAGGGACCTCAGCTTATCAGAATCAGCTGTATTACTATGCGCAAAACAATTCTTTTGACGGTGTAGCGCAAATGTATAAGAGTATGACTTATCCAAATAAGAACTTAAGACCTGAAAACACTATTACCTGGGAGGTAGGAACGGAATTAGGCTTTTTAAATAACCGCTTACACGCCGATTTCACTTACTACTACAAAAAAACCGTGGATCAGATTCTAAATGTGAATACGTCCAATGTAGTAGGCTTTAACCGCATGGTTTTAAATGCCGGTGAGATACAAAACAAAGGTGTTGAAATTATGGTGTATGGCGATATTATTAAAAAAGAGACCGGTTTAAATTGGCGAAGCACGGTTAATTTTGCTAAAAACCAAAGTAAGGTAATTGAGCTATATCCACAACTAGGCGTTAACGATTATCAGATTGGCTGGACTTGGGGGATTGCCACAATGGCTAGAGCCGGAGAGCCTTGGGGTATGTTGGTGGGTCCCGGATATGATCGTGTGGAGGATGGCCCCATGGCAGGTGCGATAAAAGTAACCTCTGATGGTTTGGTCAGAAGTAAAGCTAGTCAGAATTTGGGAAATATCAATCCTGATTTCCTGTTAAGCTGGCGTAATGATTTTACCATTAAAGACTTTTCTTTCGGGTTCATGTTAGATATGCGTAAGGGAGGGGATATTTGGTCGCAAACCATGGCGCATAGCTATGTAGCGGGAACTGCAGAAATTACCGCTGAAAATGGTGTGCGTGAAAGAGCCATTGTAGCTGGTGTAGATGTCATGCCTAACGAACGTTTTGCTATGCAAGCAGCGGACGGATCTTGGGTACAGAACACCATCGCTACGGATGCTCAAACATGGTATGAATCAGGGGGTATCGATCAAATGTATGTGTTCGACGGGTCTTTCTTGAAACTTCGTGAAGCTTCCATCACTTATACCGTTCCGCAAAAATACCTTCAGCGTTTTAAAGGCATTAAACGGGCGAATATTTCGCTTATCGGCTCTAATCTTGCCTTACTCTGGGTACATAAATCGAATACCATGCGTCTTGACCCTGAAACCGGAGGTGTGTCGAGCGATAGCCGCGGTGTAGGCTTTGAACAAGCGTCCGTACCTACATCCCGTAGTTTTGGATTGAAGTTAGGCGTTACATTTTAACAAAGAAAAAATATGAAAATTAGAAATAGATTGATGACAGTAGCTATCGTTGCAATAATGACGGCGATAAGTGGATGTTCCAGAACTTTTGACGAAGTCAACACCGATCCGGATGCACTACCGGATGTACCACCAACGAATATGCTCGCAAACGTTTTACGAAATTCCGGGGAACAGTTTGGCGGGGATATTGATGGCTATGGCACTTTTGCTGGCTATATTGTCAAAATACAGTATTTGGACTATTTCGGAGGGCTTGTCCCTACCAATAATGGTTATGGCAACCGATGGTATGCTTGCTATTATAACAATACACAATTAAAGGATCTGTTGGCTAAAACGGAAGAAGCTGCCGATGCGTACAAAAATATTCGCTTAGTTGCCCGTTTGTGGCAATGTTATATGTGGCAATATTTAACAGATGGTTGGCGGGACGTTCCTTATTCGGAAGCGCTTCAGGGGGCTGAAGAAGAAGGTAGTATATTAAAAGCGAAATATGACAAACAGGAGGATATTTATCCCGCAGTGATGGCTAGTTTAAAAGCCATTGCAGATGAAATGGCCACAGGTTTCGGTACTGATGAAGTTGGAGAAGGTGATTTTATCTACCAAGGTGACATGGAAAAATGGCAACGCTTTTGCAATTCTTTAAGACTTCGTATGGCTATCCATATTTCGGGTGTTGCCCCAGATTTAGCGAAGAGCACTATTGAAGAAATTTGCACGCAACCCGAGAAATATCCTGTAATCAATTCTAATGCGGCTAATTGCTATTTATACTGGCCTGGTGCAGCACCATATTATGAACCATGGTATGAAACTGGGTATACCGGGGATTCGCGTGTAAATAACTTTGGCATGGCCGATATTTTTATTGATCACCTAAAAGAAATGGAAGATCCACGGATTGCCAGCGTGGCCAATGTTGCTTCGGATGGGGAATATCGTGGCTATCAGAATGGTGCAAAGACTCCTCCTCCTGTATTAACCCGGATTTCATACATAGGCGACCGTTATATGAAGAATGCCGCGGGCTTTACACCTTTTTTCAAATCTTGTGAAAGTTATTATATTATGGCAGAGGCCGCTATGCTGGATTATAATGTAGGCATTAGCGCACAAGAGGCATACGAAAACGCCGTACGGTTATCAATGGAAGATAACGGCATTAGCCAAGCAGCTACCGAAGCCTACCTTGCGGGGAAGGGCAAATGGGATAATACTAAAGAGCGCATCTGGTGGGATGAATGGGTTGCACTTTTCAAAGATAATTTCGAGGCTTGGGCGCTATATCGTAGAACAGGAATACCTTCGACGAACTATCCATCGCTAAACTCAATATACGGCGACGCGCACAATGACCAGCCCTTCCGCATTCCGTATCCAAACAATGAGTATCTCTTTAATCGAGAAAATCTAGACGTAGTATTAAGCAATGTCTCTGATTACGCTTGGGGCCAACAAATGTGGTGGGATACCCGAACAGGTGTTAAGTAATTACTAACTTCTTTGAGAAGTTACAAATATTCGGCCCTTTCTCTACAAGAGAAAGGGCCTTTTTTTCATCTAATGCTGAGTCCCTGCACTTGTTCTTTTTCAGTACTTCCCCATTGCGTGGGCTTTTTTGCCAATTGAAATTTCAAATTGCCGCCTTGCATGATCTCTTCGTATTTAATATAGTTCCTTCGGAGATCTCGTCCATTTAAACTAACCGAACGGATATAGGGATGGTCTTCGGGATCTTTATCACAAGTTACTATCCATTTTTTACCGTCAGGCAGCAACATTTCATACTTCTTATAAAAAGGGCTTGTCAACAGATAACTACCTGAGATCGGATCCACCGGGTAAAAGCCAAGCGAGGCAAAAACATACCAGGCCGACATCTGCCCGGCATCATCGTTCCCACTGAGTCCGCCCGGCCCGTCCGTATATTCTTCCTTTAAAAGCTGCCTTACACGTTCCTGTGTCTTCCACGGCGAACTTGTAAAATTATAGAGAAAGGGAATCTGGTGCCCCGGTTCATTGCCGTGCCAATAGCCTCCGCTTGAGAATAAACTATCTAAACTATTTTTCAATACGTCTCGTCCTCCCATCAATTTAGCGAGACCCGGGATATCCTGAGGCACATAAAATGTATATTGGTGCGGTGTTCCTTCCGTAATATAGGGTTCCCTCTTATTTGCATTGAATGGTTTGTACCATGTTCCATTAATATAGCGTCCGCGGACCATCCCCGTCTCTTTATCGAACACGTTTTCATAATTCTTTGCCCGTGCGAGCAGCCGCTTATAATCTGCAGTTTGTCCGATAGATTTTGCGAACATAGCCAATGCATAATCATCATAAGCATATTCCAGTGTTCGGCTCACCTGCTCTTTTTTATGGAAGGCAATTGGCACACTATCCTCCATTGGAATATAATTATATTGCAGGTAAGTTGCCAAAGCGCGTCTACCTTTACCCTCATGATAACTGACCGTATCAGGCACAATAAATGCATTTTTACGAAGGAGCGCATAAGCTTCATAAGGGTCGGTCCGTCCGATTCCTTTAAGAAAAGCTGAACTAATGACCGACGTGGCATGATCGCCGATCATGGCGGCAGTATAACTATTCCAGCAAGGAAAAATCGGCATCCATCCGCCCTGTGCGCCCTTGTTGATGAGGGAGCTCACAAAATTATTCACCAATTCCGGCTCTATAATTTCCAGTAAGGGTATCTGTGCACGATAGATATCCCACATTGAAAAGTCGTCATAATAATCAGCTGGTCCGGCCAGTGCATACCCGCTGCTTCCTGCAAACCGGGGATACTTGCCATCAACATCATTAAACAAGCGTGGATGTTGCATCGCGTGATACATGGCTGTATAAAAGATTCGCTTGCCTTGTAGGTCATTATCCTCTACCACAATTTTTCCCAAAGCTTGTTCCCACAAATCTGTTGTTTTTTGCCTAACCTCATCGAATGCCCAAAAGGGAATTTCCTCTTTTAGATTTTGTTCGGCGCCGGCTATATCAGTAAAGGAAGTACCTATTTTAAAGCAAATACTCTCTCCTTTTTTTAGAAAAAACCCCAGGTAAATACCACTCGTCTCGTCACTTCTACCCAGAACACTTTTTTGTATCTTACCCTGATGAAAACTCCCGCTAATTGATGGTACGCTCTCTGTTATTAGACACATATGACCATCGAATCCCGCATATTCACCCCATCCCTGATAAATACGATGAACCGGGTTCTTTCCAAGAACTTTTCCCTTTCCTCCAAAATGCAACTGCCCTTGATGTTGATCGCTATTTGCATTTATTAGCAAATAAACACTATCACTTTTCTGGGCAGTGACCCGTATTATACCACATCTTGCAGTAGCGGTTAATTCTACAAGCAATTGATAACGATCGAGTGTTACCTGATAATAAGCCGGGGTGCTTTGTTCATTGTTGTGTGAAAAGGAGCTCGATGCCTGTCGCAACGCCTTCTGTAAAGAGCCGCTAACAGGCATTACACTGAAACTACCATAGTCTTGCGTACAAGAACCGCTTAGCCAATGACTCGCTCGGAAACCATTGATTAACGAATCGCTATAATAGTAAGGAGCTACACATTTCTGTTCCGTCTTTCTTGTTTGAGCCGTCCATTGAGTCATAGCAAACGGTGTACTTACTGCCGGGATTGTATTGGCATATTGTTCGGAGCTAGCCTCACTATGCTTTTTTGCTGCGTCAGTGCCGCTAACCGCGGTTCCTGCCAAAGGTTGTACAAAATGAATCAATTGGGACTGTTGGGCAAAAACAGGACTATGGAAAAACAAAGCGACGAAAGTGCTATATACAATTAAAAATTCTTTCATATGAATGTTAAAGAAACTAGCTGCTAGCTGATAAGGCAAGATACCATTTATCAAGTAAATCACTAAACAAAATGATTGGCTTTTTTGATTAGGCGAGGTATGCCTATCATTTGGTGAAGGGCTACGATCAATGGACATTTTTTAGCCAAAAAATACAATTCTGCGCAAACTGTGGTAAAAAAAGGTCACCCAATAACTCAGATTTTCTTGAAAGCTAGGAAAGCTCTTAACAGCTATACACACACTTTCGCGTTAATTGACCAACTTTTTATTTATCAGCTATTTACAAAACAAAACCAATAATTTAGAGGCTATAATTAAAATTAAATGATCGCTGGCTTATGGAAACTTCCTTTACCAATTTGGACGGATTTGAATATCCAGCCTATAAAATAAAAAGATATATAAGTAATTTAGAACTTTTCACTTTGCTTTTAACGGATGGCAGCATTGTACATTACATTGCCCCGGATGAAAACCTATTCAAGAGTTGGTTGATCAGCAATAACATCCCGGATGTTAGAGAGCAGGAATATATAAGCGCGGGGATTTTGAGTTAACTTATTTTTGGCACTATATTCGATAGAAGTGCTAAAAATAACGCCATGAAAAAGATTTACTTCTTACTCACATTGTCTAGCATACTTTTATTTAGTTCCTGTTATACCACAAGAACCGCAGGCAGAAGTGGAAAAGTGCCTCCGGGCCAGGTCAAAAAAGCAACGGGGTCCAAGTCAGCAAAACCATATGCACCCGGCCAAAATTAGGCCAGGTGCAATGGCACAAAGCTAGAATAGGGACTTTTATTTACTATGTCCGTGACCGCCATGTCCCTTGTGCTGGCCGCCACCTTTTTTAATAAGATTGTTCCCTTTCCCCTTGCCCCCATTTCCGGCTTTCATGTATTTTGGGTGTCCTTTTACAACATAGTATTTAGGATTATTACTCCGTGCAATCACTCCTTGCGAATGATTCGATTTATATTTAACATATTTAACCTTATGGTTATTAAAATACATATAAGGTCGGGGCTGGTTCATCACTACCTTATATCCCGTGTATAGATCATATCCTCTATATCGTGGCGGTAGATTTAAACTGAAAACCCAGGATCCATTGCTTAGATAAATAAACTGTCTGGATGGCACGTAATAATAGCTCTCAATTTCCGGCAAGTAATAATAATCGACATAATCATATCCTACGGGGCCCCAGAGAGGCTGTGATCCTATATTGATGCTTACTTGCACCTGTGCTGCGGACTTTATTGGTATAAACCCTATTGTCACTAAAATGACAAGTAATAATAGCTTTTTCATTTTTATTTTTTTTAGTTGTCGGCTGCCTGCTCCGCGTTTATCAATTTTCTAAGTTGATAACACCCATGTTGGTATTTTGACCAAGTGAAACAGATACATTAGCAATCGTGCTATCAGGAAAGGCAAGAGTATCCTGCGGAACAATTTTCAGCGAATAAGTTCCCGCAGCTAAACCTCCGATTGTAAATGCGCCTGTTGATGGATCGGCAACGGTTCCCACGGTATCGGTACCTTGAATAGCAAGTACTTCGGGGTAACTTTCTATCGGTGATACGGAACCGGATATAAGTCCAGAGGTAGCCGCCGTCACTCCCCTAACAACAGGCTTTAGTAGATATTTTCCATTTCCGGTTTGCACAATGGACTTAGCCGCGTCGAAGTCTAATAAAAGTGTATAAGTCACTCCCGGCACCAAGACAGGGTTTTCTGTCAATTTTACTTTCCAACCGGAAGATTGGCCGCTTGGTGTTGTTAATGCATATTCCGTTCCATCTACAACTATCGTATTTCCGTCATCAAGCACCAACCTGATTTCAGTAATGTCGCCACTGGGCATTTCACCTGAAGCCACCAAAATATCAGGATTGGCGGTTCCGATTCTGTAATCGAGAATATTAAACAAACCCGTTTCAGCGGCAAAAGTATAGGATCGTTCGTCCGACTTTAATACAATTTCTTTGACATGTAAATTGATTGCATCAAAGTTACCTGGAGCATCTGTCATACGTACCTCTACCCTAGTTGTTCCGCCCCCGGCACTATCATCGTTTTTATCGCAGCCGGCAAAGGCTAAAAGTCCTATAATTGCTATTCCTAATGCTAAATAAACGCTTTTCGTTTTCATACGATCTGTTTTTTATGTTTCCTTCGGTGTGTGCGCTTGTTTCATCCGTTTAACATGCACACCCTATTGCTTAAACATGTTTCCCATAAATAGATGTTGATTCAAAATTGAGGAGACAAGATGAAAACAACATGAAATTTTAAATCTTTTTTATTTCGACATTTCATTTATTTTTCATACAAAGAACAGATCTTTGTTAATAGGACTCAGAAATGGGTTCTGAATTATCAAAATCATAAGCTCATGTTGAGGCACTATCACTTGCATACCGTATTTTTGTTCTTTTTAAACGCCTCTATTTGCCATGCATTTACAGTACCCACATTACCTGAAGTTACAAATTCGGTAAATGATGAGTACTCCATTGCATCTAATAGACAACAGGACGATAAAGGAAAGAATAAGAAACCGGAAAAAACTAAACAGCAAGTGGAGGTAAAGCAAGTACCAAAAGCGAAGAAACAAAACGCACCTGTTAAAGTAAAACCGAATATAAAAGTTAAACCAAAAGTGATTCGACCAAAAATTAAGAAGCATTAAATGATTAGCATCAGATGAAATTAGCTATTTCGATTGTATTCACTTGTTTAATTTTTTCGCACTTGCAAGCTAGGCAAATCAACGATAGTTTAGCAAGCGCAAGCTATACTTTTGCAGCACTTTATAACAGCAATATTAATTATTATGGGCAAGTTACGGATGAGAAGCTGCCTTATGTCTTACTAAATGCAACAGTTCGTTTACCCTTTGGATTATATTTTTCTGCCAGTTCATACAAATTTTTAAATTACGGATCCGGAATTTCCGGAACCGATCTAGGCATAGGTTACGATTACAATTTCAACGAAAAGATATCGAGCGGTTTAGCTTATACACGATCGTTTTATCCCACCAATTCCCCTTTGCTTCAAGCATCGCTCACGAATAACCTCAATGGCTCGTTAAGTTATCACTGGCCTTGGTTTAAGAGTGCCTTGGATGTCGATTATGCTTTTGGAGATGAACAAGACATTTTTTTAACGCTTTCCAACTCCAAGGACGCGAGTCTGGGCAACCTATTTGATGATAAAGATCTGATTAGCATAGAACCTTCTATAGAATTGGTAGCAGGAACGAGAAATTACTATGAGACCTATGTACGAGCTAAGAACCAACGTGGGCAGGATAAAGGAAATGGGAAGCCGCCAACAAACCCGGGAAATTCAGGAGGGGTGACCGAATATATTCCATCTAAATCCTTTTCCATGCTTACATACAACGCTAAACTGCCTTTAAGTTATAGTCGTAGTAGTTATTTAATAGAATTAAGCTATCAATTATCGCTTTTGGTCCCTTCAGATGAAGCAATAAAACGTGCACAATCTTTTTTTGGATTGGCCTTTTATTATCAATTTTAAAGCCGCACTATGAAAGTACTCATTGTAGAAGATGAAAAAACCTTAGCCTATGAGATGGCTGATTTCTTAAAGAAGGCCTTTTATATTTGCGATTTAGCTCATACCTATCAGGAAGGGGCTGAAAAGATCGCCTTGAATCAATATGATTTCATATTGATTGATTTAGGTTTACCGGACGGGGATGGACTGGATATTTTACGGAAAGCAAAAAAACATAATGAGGAGGCCGCTTATATAATATTGACAGCAAGAGGTAATTTGGACGATCGGATCATAGGATTGGATCTAGGTGCGGATGACTACCTTTCAAAACCTTTTTATCTTTTGGAATTACAATCGCGTATGCAGGCTATTGCACGAAGGAAATTCAAATTGCAGGACGAACTCATACGCTTAGGTGATTTCAGTATTGATTTACCGAAACGCTTGGTTCTATTTGATAGTAACCCGATTGACCTTTCCCGGAAAGAGTTTGATTTGCTAAGCTATTTGCTGTTGAATAAGAATAGGGTTTTAACGAGAATGCAATTAAGTGAGCACATTTGGGGTTCTTATGCTATAGATGATAATGACTCAAACTACATTGATGCTCATATCAAGAATATTAGAAAAAAACTCGGTCTATGGGCAAGTACCGAATGGCTTGAAACGGTACGCGGTGTCGGTTATCGAATCAGGGGATAATAAGTTTTATCACGATTTCTATCATGAAACTATCCACCAAGCTTTTATTGTTTATCAGTAGTTCAAAGTTGATTATCGTCATCATTTTTATTCTGCTGTTGCCTATGCTTGTGGAGCAAATTGCGTCTGAATATACAAACTACATCCTAGGTCAGCAAAAGACAAAAGTCTTAGCCGATCTGGAGCAGAATGGATTGCAGTACTATTTACAAGGCGATAAGGAATACGGAAGCTATACGATGTTAAAAGAAGAGTACATTGCCATCGAACCTGCGCCTGCCGACCTGCACATCGACAATATAAAAGAGTCTCAACGCATTGTAGAACATGACACGTTAAATTACCGTATCTTGAGCTATACTTTCCAAGATAAAGGACAAACCTACTTGTTAGAAATAGGGAAGACAGTAAACAGCATAACACAATACAACAAACCACTTCAGCGCTTCACGTTGTATACCTTGATTGTATTAATTGCTTTTACTTTAGTAATTGATTTAAGCTTCTTGCGTTTATTGATTCAGCCACTAAATAAAATTATAAAGACCCGGTTACTCAATCGTAAATTTCCATTTAAAGGCCAACAAATCTCAATAAAAACAAGTACTTATGACTTCAGATACTTAGATGAATCGTTGTTACTCTTAATGAAACAAGTAAACGAAGCCTTTGAAAAAGAAAAAGAATTTACAGCAAATGCTTCTCACGAACTGATGACTCCCATCAGCGTTCTCCAGAGCAAAATGGAAAATTTACTAACAGAAGAAGGGCTTGAAGAACCGTTCGCACAACACATCGTTGAAATGATGAAAACCTTAACTCGATTAAAAAAAATATCGAGTTCTTTATTGTTAATCTCAAGAATCGACAATGCGCAATTTGCGAGAAAAGACTTAGTCTATCCTTTGGAATTGGTTCGAGAAATCTTAGAGGAATTGGCAATAAAACTGGAAGAAAAGCAAATTGAAACCAAAGTAAACCTAACCATCAATCAAAATTTAGCAAACGTGAACAGAGATCTACTCTTCCATCTGTTTTATAATCTAATCAATAATGCCATCAAATTTAACCGAGCGCACGGCCGTATATATATCAGCGATCGTATTTTAATCCCCGGTTATGAAATCAGCATTCGAGATACAGGTGTTGGCATTCCGGAAGCACAAATTCCGTTTATTTTCGATCGATTCAAAAAGTCGACCGATGGCGAAAACAGCGGCTACGGGCTGGGGCTTACCATTGTAAAAAGTATTTGCAATTATCACCATATAGCCCTTAGTGTTGAATCCGATACTGATCAAGGAACTGTCTTTAAACTGCTGTTTCCTATTTAACACCCAAGACAACATGTTAATCTTTGTGCTAAGAGGCTACTTTTTTCACCGGGGCATAATATTTCAACTCAATGATGTCGTTCGGAAAAGGGAGGCTATTCCATGATTGATGGATAGCTAAAGCTGTACCGACCGCTGTTGCCTGTGCCATAGAAGCTGCGAATACCTCCACTTGCGGGAATGCTTCAGCAAGCAGATTCATGTAAATAACATTCTTTCCAAAACCGCCATCAACAAAGAGTCTTTTCACGGTAGATGCACCTATAGCCAATGTAGTTGATATCTTTTGAGCGTTCACCAAATCGATCATCAGCTGATGGTAAGCCTCTGTTTCGGTTCTAAACTTTCCTAAATCTCGTTTACCGAAAATAGCCAAGCTTTCTTGAGGACTCATCCCTGCCGATTGATCCGTCTGTTCTTGCAATTTATTGGCTAAATGCGTATCAAAAGCAATGTTTTTAAATTTGGCGGTAGACACGTTGAAATGGGCAGCAATTCGCTTGGTTTGCTGTTCATGTTCATATCCGGCAAATAAACGGGAAGCTTTAACCGGTTTTCCCTGGTAGTGGATATAGGATAAGCAATCAGCTTTTAAATCCTCACTTGTTAGCGGCTCTTCGTTAAAAGGGTTTAAACTGATACACCAAGTACCCGTAGAAAGGAGCACAAAAGGTTTAGTGAAACTTACTAAATAAGGAATTAGCGCGGCTGAGCTGTCGTGAAAGCCCGCACCAACAGCATAGTTATTACCCGGAAAGGAGGCCTGAAAGACTGAATCAGCAGGTACAATGGGCGCCAATTTGTCTAAAATTCCTTCCTGTTCTACCCATTCGTGGTATCCGCTCTTCTGAAAATCCCATAAATTGGTGTGACAACCAATACTTGTCATATCGCTGTAAACCTTACCCGATATTAGGAAACTCATATATTGGGGCAAATGCAGGGCTTTATATACTTGCTTAAAGATGCTCGGTTTTTCATGCTTTAATCGATACAATTGCATACCGGAGTTTAAGCTTCCCAATACCGGCGAAGCGGTCCGTAAGGCGAAATTCTCCTCGCCACCATATTGCTTGTAAAACTGATCTTTTAAGGTTTGGGGATAATCCTTTAAATAGTTATATAGCGGCGTTAAGGGTTTACCACTCTCATCAATATATACGAAGCTTGCCCCATAGGTTGAGAAATTGATAGCCTTAATCTCGAATTCATCCTTTCTGAATACTTCATGTAAGGAGTCAAAAACGGATAAGCGAAGACTGGCAAGATTTTCACAGGGATCGCCATCTTCGTCTACCGTTTCAGTAAAACGAGCGGAACGTTCGAATACAATCCTGTAATGTTCATCAAACAAAAATAATTTCTTATTAGTCTTTCCTACATCAAATATGGCAATAACCGGTATCTTCATCGTTGTTGGCTATACGTTTTAAGTTATACGTTTTAAGTTGTACGTTATAGGTTCTAAGTTTTACGCTTTAAGTCATAAGCTCGGAACGCCTCGAAACCTATCACTTAAAACTTATTACTTAGAACCTATAACTTATAACCCAGTGGCCACTGTCTTAGAGCCCCTTTCTCTGATCAGCTCTCCACGAACATTTAATGATCGATACAATTCTATGGGATTTAAAGCACCTCCTGCACGTAACCTCGCTTCTGCTACCAATGGTCTAACATCGGTGCGAAAAGCCGCTTGTAGTATCTCCTGGGCTTTGGCAACATCATTATCTTCTTGTGCAGCGGATAAAGCTTTTCTGTCCACCAAAAGCGCCTGTGCATAAGCCAACATGATTGCCTCAACAGATTGTAGTAAATCTTCCAGTGGATCCTTTACATTATGCGAGGCATCGATCATCCAGCCTAAGTCAGTTGCATGATTCATTTTTCGAGCATCCATACCTTCAATCAGCTCATTAAATATTAAAAACAATTGATAGGGTTTGATACTGCCGGCCGTTAAATCGTCATCACCATATTTAGAATCGTTGAAATGGAAGCCCCCAAGTTTACCCTCCATGAGTAACAAAGAAACAATCTGTTCAATGTTGGCATTCGGCAGATGATGTCCAAGATCAACTAAGGTATATGCTTTAGGCCCTAATTTACTGGCATATAATAACGACTGGCCCCAATCACCCACCGTTGTTGAATAAAAATTGGGTTCAAAAGCTTTATATTCAACAAAAATTTTCCAATCTGCCGGTAACGCCGCATACACTTCCTGAAGGCTCTCCAGGGTTCGTTGAAAAGCCTTTCTAAAATTCAGTTGACCAGGAAAGCAGGATCCATCAGACAACCAAACTGTGAGCGACTTTGACCCAAGTTCGATCCCATGCTGTATGACCTCGATATTGTGCTGGACTGCCTGCTTACGAACGGCAGCGTCTACATGCTGCATAGATCCAAACTTATAGCTAAAGGTTTGATCAGGCTGATCTTGAAAGGTATTTGAGTTCATCGCGTCGAAGCCAAGCCCATACTGTGCCGCTAAGGCCTTTATAGACTGATAATCTTTTGGCACATCCCAAGGGATATGCAAAGAAATGGCACCGCTCGATTGATTCAAGGCATGTAGTAATCCGACATCCTCGATTTTCTCCTCTAAACTTCTGGGTTCACCACCACCGGGAAAACGCCCAAAGCGTGTTCCCCCTGATCCAAGCGCCCAACTTGGAATGGCAATCTGAAAATCAATCAGTTTCTCTAAAACCTCATGGTAGTTATTTATATCTTCAACCAAACTTTCCAATTTGCGAACGTGTTTCGCTTTTGCTTGTTGGTTATATTCCTCGATTTTATACTTTTCTATATTCATAATCCTAATCAGTTAGCCACTACTAGCAGGTGAATTTACTAAATCCATTCAAGTTTTTCCATTAGCTAATTAACCGATTGGCTAATTAGCTAATATTCCAAATTTATCGCACAAATGCCATAGCCACACCGCCATCCACATTTAAAACATTGCCCGTTGATTTATTAAGTAATCCTCCTACAAACACAAAACAAGCGTTGGCAATATCCTCTGGCAGGATAATCTCATTAAGCAAGGTCCGTTTTGCATAATACGCAGGAAGTTCTTCCACTTTTATTCCATATGCTTTAGCACGCCCCTCTGCCCACGCACCTTCCCATATTTTACTATCTGAAATTACGGCATCCGGATTTACCACATTCACTCTAATTTTATCGCCACCAAGTTCAGCAGCGTTTAGTCTACTCAAATGTAGTTGTGCAGCTTTTGCAGAACCATATCCCGCATTATTCGGTCCGGACACCAATGCATTTTTACTAACGATGTTAATAACGTCTCCTCCGATTTCCTGTTTTCTTAAAATCGCTACACCTTGCTGCGTTACTTTAAACTGTCCTTTTACAAGCACGTCATAAAGTAAGTCCCAATCTTTGTCTGTATGATCTTGTAGCGGTTTAGATATAGATAGTCCGGCACAGTTAACCACAATATCTACCCCTCCAAAGGCTAAATTTGCTGCATCGTAAGCCGCTGCGATGTCGGCATCGTTGGTTACGTCTAGCTTCGCCGTGATATAAGCATCTTTTCCATAACGACCTTTAAAATCGTCGTCAGCTTTTTTTAGCCGCTCTCCATCATTATCATTGATAACGACCACCGCTCCCTCTTCCACAAATTTAACGGCAATCGCCTTTCCGATACCGCCTGCACTTCCCGTTATAAGGGCAATTTTACCAGAGAGAGCTTTCGGTTTTGGCATGCGCTGCAACTTCGCTTCCTCTAAGAGCCAGTACTCGATATTAAAAGCCTCTTGTCGAGGTAACGAGGTATACTCCGATATGGCCTCTGCACCCTTCATGACATTAATGGCATTGATATAAAATTCCGCTGCCACTCTGGCTGTTTGTTTATCTTTTGAAAAAGAGAATAAACCGACTCCGGGGAACAGTATAATAACAGGGTTCTTATCACGTATGGCCGGGCTATTGGGATGCTTACAAGTCTCATAATAATCGGCATACATCGCGCGATAAGCTTCAAATGCAGGTTTAAGCTTCACTTTTAATTGCTCCACATCCGTTAAGTCTGCGTCAGCCGGCAGTTCTAAAACCAATGGACTTATCTTGGTGCGAAGAAAGTGATCAGGACAACTTGTACCCAGGGGTGCTAGTCGGTCTAAATCATTGGAGTTTATAAATTCAAGTACACGATCGTCGTCGGTAAAATGGCCCACCATAGGTCTTTCAGAAGAACAGAACCCCCTTAGTATGGGCGCAATAGCAGCGGCTTGTTTTTTACGAAGTTCTGCAGGAAGACTGCTTATTTTTTGGCCTCCAAAGATAGGCCCTTTTTTACCATAATGCTGCTCTAGATATTCGGCGCAGCTTTCAATAACCTCCAACGTATTGATATAGCTTTCGTACGCAGTATCTCCCCAAGTAAATAGACCGTGCGAACCTAACATAATCCCCCTGATTCCAGGGTTCTCATCCAGGCATTGTTTTAATTTCAAGCCAAGATCAAAACCGGGCCGCTGCCATTCAACCCAGCCAATCGTACCTTTAAATAACTCCTGAGTAATGCGTTTACCGTCTTTTGCTGCCGCAATGGCAATGGCTGCATCGGGGTGTAAATGGTCGATATGTTTGAATGGTAGAAAGCCATGTAATGGTGTATCGATAGAGGGCGCTTTAGACGCTAAATCGTAAATACTATGGTTGAAGAGTTCCACCATTTCATCCTCATGGTCAATCCCTCTGTAAACCTTTTTCAAATTGCGTAACCGCTCCACATAAAGCGCCGCCAATCCACTTCTTTTAAGTGTTCCCAAATCACCTCCTGAGCCTTTTACCCACATCACCTCCACTTCCTCTCCTGTTAACGGATCGTTTGCCATGGCTTTACATGAGGTGTTCCCTCCACCGTAATTTGTAAGGCGCAAATCGGCGCCTAAAAGATTAGAGCGATAAATTAACAAGCCTACCTCATCTCCCGCTAGTTTGGCGGCTTCTTGATCATCCCATAAATAGCTAACGTGCTTAAATGATTTTCTTTTTTCTATTTCAGCCATGTTCTTATGTTTTTACTGCATTTTAAGGCCTAGCGGCCATTGTCACTTTATTACCAATATTAATTTGCCAATTTTAAACCCCATTTATTAACCCATCTCTTTAGCGAACCCCACAATCAATACCGACAGGATGATAACAAGTATTCCTGCCAAAATTGTTGCGTAGGTTTTCTTACTTACACCTTTCCACTCTTTTAATACTACGCCCCAAACATTTGCCAATAAGATAATAAAGGCCATATGCAAAATCCATGAGCTGGCGCCGTTACCCAGTTTACTTTCTCCCATCCCATAGAAGAAAAATTGAAGATACCAGGTGGTACCGGCCAATGCACATAGTACATAATTTCTTAACAGCGGTGTTTTTGCGTCTACATAATTCCCGAAACTTTTGTTGCGCACATTCAAGATAAGACACCAGATAAAGTTGGTGGTAAGCCCTCCCCAAAGCACGACAACATAGGTAACGTTATTTTGAAACAGGAATTCCCCTTCGCCTGGATGGGCTGCCTTCCATAGATCGTTGGCTACGATCGCCATGGGTTTTCCAGCTTCTAAACCGAAATTAAAGCAAGCGCTTAATACTCCTGAGATAATTGCAACAATCAAACCCAAGCTTAAATTGAATTCCTTATTTCCACTGGCATCACTATGCCCTCCTAGATCCCGTTCCTTTCTTACTCCTGCTAAACCGCATAGGTAAATACCGATAATACAAATCAGCAGGCCGCCCAATGTATATAAACCCCAAGCGTTTGCAAAGAACATACTGATCGTGTCTTTCCCTTCTTGAGGAACGAATTCATAGTAAATGGATGGCAACATGGATCCAATAACCATACTGAGCCCTAACATAATGCTACTACCCAAAGAAACGCCCAGGTACCGTACGCCTAAACCATAGGTTAGCCCCCCAATTCCCCACAGAAGACCAAAAAGATACGTGTAACCTAAAGTTGCTGTACTTGTCTGACTAATAATATGACCAAAATTTGGAATAGTAAGCCAGGCGGCCAAAGGTGGTACTATTAGCCAGGAAAACAAGCCTCCGACAATCCAAAAACTTTCCCAAGCCCAGCCATGTACCTTTTTATAAGGTATATAAAAACTGCTTGAAGCAAAACCACCGATAAAATGAAAAAATACACCTAATAATGCCTGCATATATACTAAGGTTCTTGTTGGTTATCATGTGGTGCAAGATAAAGCATCTATAGCAGGGAACTGTCATGCCCTGTTATGCCAAAAACACATTAAAATTCCATTAATTGTCGATTATATGACGGAAATGGCAAATTTTTATAGTAGGTTTGTAGTAGAAATTATGAGATTGCATTACCATACAAATTTTTAATGGCTCCATTAGAAAAAAGAACGATGGTGAATAATTCATTTATATTGTGACGCCCTTTTGAACAATACGGTTGCTACAAGCGGGGCTTCATTACTAAAAAGAACAAAATGAAAATCAGACAAGCCAATTTGCAAGATTTGGAACCACTTGCCGCTGTTTTTGCCGAATACCGAACAACTGCGGGCCAAGACTACAATCTAGCGGGTGGGAAGGAGTTTTTAAGAGATCGTTTAACGAAGAAAGATTGCATTATTTTCATCGCCATTATAGACGACAGCATTACGGGATTTACACTGCTGTTTCCATTCTTTACACCAGCAGGAATTAAGGAGATATGGTTGTTAAACGATATTTATATTGCTGATGAATATAGGCATCAGGGCGTTGCTCAGTCGCTGCTCAGCGAAGCTGTTTTCTTTAGCAAGAAAACCAATAAAAGCAAAGTATACCTAGCAACTAAGGTCGATAATGTAAACTCTCAGACCTTATTTGAAAAATTCGGATTTAGAAAGACGGATTATATCAACTACGAATTTATTACCGAGAATAGTCATTCTTAACTAGCAGGAAAGGTTATCGACAATAACAAGGAGGCTATACTATAATGTATTACCTCCTTGTATATTACTATTGAAAATCAGCCGGTGTAAGTGCCGGGTTTATAACTTGTTCAATTGCTACCATTTTTAGTGGTACCGGTATGTTGGGGCTTTTAATCGTACTAACGGCCGGCAATTTAATACCGCTGTAGTCTTTGTATTCATTTATTTCCGCCTCCCCTTCGCTGGCACTCTCTGACTTTAACTTCAAACCACTAACAACGCTATAATAGTTTACAGACTTTGATCCATCGGCCGTTGTAACTAACACTTTATAGGTCTCTTCGTCATTTACCTTTACCATACCATCCAAAGCAAGCTTCGTTCCATTTTTCATATAATTTAGTTCCGGAAAAATCTCCAACGCGTTCTTTAAGGATTTGAACATATCATCAGGCACAGCCTGTTGTTGCCCCTGATTAATCATCGTAGCCTTATCTTGCCGAATAATAAACTTCGACATGACCTGAGGACCCATTTTCATTGACTGTATCGCAATGGGTTTCGTTTGGTCAACCAATAACTCCGCCGTTATTTTCATACCTTGTATCTCTGCTTCTTGCACGCTTTTCAATGTTTTAACTTTCATAAGTCTATCTTTCCCTCCAATCGCTTCAAGATACTTATCAATCACTTTCTCTGCCGTTAAGCTAGCGTCTTGAATAGCGGCTTTCACCTCCGGTTCACCCGCATTTGTATAATATTTTACTTCACCAAATTGCTTTATTCGATCTTTAAAAGCATCCGTATTTCCAACAATGACAATATATGCGTGTTCAGGCTTTATGTATTTAGGGGCTAAGGTATTGAGCTGTTCAACGGTAACGGCATTTAGGTTTTTAAGATAATTCTTATAATAATCTTTAGGAAGATTTTGCAGCTCCGTATTGATGGCAAAGCGGGCAATGGTAGCGGGCTGTTCCAACGAACGGCCAAAACTACCACTTAATATAGCTTTGGAATCGGTTAATTCTTGTTCAGTAATGGTCTTTTTATCGATCCGTTTCAGTTCTTCCAAAAACTGGTATACAGCGCTGTCTGTCACTTCCGTCCGAACACTCGCCCCGGCGCTGAAATTTCCGACGATTTTGTCAGGCGATAAAGAAGAGTAGGCACCATACGTATAGCCTTTACGTTCTCTAAGGTTTAGAAACAAACGCCCCGCAGAACCTCCGCCTAAGATATTGTTCAACAATTGAGCAGGAATTGCATCAGCGTCGTTAGGTTTGAGCGCAAGCGGATAAGTTACGTCAACAACGGATTGTACACTCGAAGGGCGGTTGACTAAAATCACTTCATTTTTTTGCGGCGCAGCAGGTACGGGCCATTCCCGCTTCTTGACCTCTCCTTTTTGCCAGGCGCCAAAATATTGCTTAGTTAAACGCTCTGCTTCTTTTATTGTAATATCACCAACAATTGCCAAGTATCCAATATTCGGCTTAAAGTATGCATTGTAGTACTCTCTGATATCAGATAGCTGCACATTGGAAACTGTCTTTTCGGTTGCAAACTCTCCGTAGGGGTGGTCTTTACCATATAATACAACGTTGGAGACCTTTTCCGAAATTTCATCCGGGCTATCTTTTGAGCTGGCAATGCCGGAAATTGCCTGTTTCTTCAGCTTATCAAGTTCCGGCTGCGGAAATGACGGGTTCAATAGAATGTCTGCAAATAACGTTAACAGTTTATCTTGGTACTTGGTTAATGAGCTTGCATTAGCGGAGGTAGATCCGAAAGAAATTTTTCCGCCAATCATATCGATCTCCTCGTCGATCTGGTCTTTCGTCCGATTTTTTGTACCTCCCATCAGCATATCTCCTACCAAGCTGGTTAAACCAGCCTTCTCGCCTTCAAGCAAAGGTGAACGATCCAACACTAGCGAATAGGTAACACGGGGCAGTTTATGGTTTTCAACAACAAATACTTTTAATCCGTTAGGCAGTGTAAAAGTTTCAGCATCGCCAATATTAATTTGAGGAGCGGGACCAGGCTCAGGATATTTCGTACGATCAACTTGCGCTTGAGAAAGGCCGGTTGATAGAAAACATAGCAGTGTATATATATAAATTCTTTTCATCTGTAAATAATTATTCGTCAATTCTATTTTACTATTTCGCACTCATGAACCGCGAACCGGTTTTTATTCCATCGGTCAGATGGAGCTTACCATGCTTTAAATTTGATATTCCTGTGAGATGAAAATGAAATTTTAAACATGGACGATTCATAACTATTTTTTTGGAAGCTCGTGGCTATCGAGTCTTAATTTTTATTAGAAACAACCCATCTATTTGCTTTCTCCTTTTTTAGGTAGGTAATGTAACACGACTCTACCGTCTTTGTTCAGGTATTCTCTGGCTACGCGTTGTATATCCTCCTTGGTGACTTTATTATAATTGGCCAGCTCTTTATTGATTTCTTCTGCATCACCATAATACACCTTCGCTTCGGCCAGGCTTTCGGCGATACCGGCAACGGAAGCGTGACGGCTTACCACAGCGTTTTCTGTTTGCGCCCTTAATTTCGCAAAATCTTTATCGGTTATTCCGGTAGTTCTGAGTTTTTCAATCTGTGCATCAATCGCAACTTCTAATGAATCAGCGCTGACACCCATATTAGCAATCCCTAAAAATAGGAATAGGCCGCCATCTTCCAAATCTAAAGGCATAGCCATTATTTGTACCGCTTTCTGCTGCTTATCCACTACTTCTTTTGTAAGCAGCGAACTTTTTCCACCCGCTAAATAGGTAGACAACATGTTGAGTGCGTAACTATCAGGGCTATCCTTACGCGGAAGGTTGTATGCTTCCACCACTGCCGGCAATTGGATATTATCGTAGACGACATCACGGATTTCCTGATTTCGCTTGGGCTCTACGATTGATGGCCGCACAATTTCTTTTTCTCCCTTGGGTATTTCTGCAAAATATTTACGAACCCACTTTTCCGTTTGTTCGTAATCGATATCTCCGGCGATGGACAAAACGGCGTTGTTAGGTACATAGTAGGTTTTATAAAAGTCCATAAACTCCTGCAAGGAAGCAGCGTTCAAGTGATCCATGGAGCCGATGGGTGCCCATTGATACGGATGTTTGTGATAGGCTCGTTTTAAGACTTCAATCAGTATGGAACCATAAGGCTGATTATCCATTCGTTGGCGTTTTTCTTCTTTAACAACTTCTCTCTGCGTTTCCACTCCAACTGAGTCGATCTTTGCGTGTAACATTCGTTCACTTTCCATATACAAGGCAGTTTCCAAATAATTAGACGGAACGACTTCATGGTAATAGGTTTGGTCATTTGAGGTATAGGCATTTAGCGTCCCTCCTATGCCCTGTATCTTTTTCATAAATTCGCCTCTGCCAATATTTTCGCTTCCTTCAAATAGCAAATGCTCAAAGAAATGTGCAAATCCCGTACGATCGGGTTTTTCATTTTTTGAACCCACGTGATAAAGCACAGAAACGGCTGCAATAGGGGTGGTTTTATCCTGGTGCATAATAACATCTAATCCGTTGTCGAGCTTAAATTCTTTGAATTGGATTTTTTCTTGGGCATTCAGTAAACTGCTCGAGCCAAGTAGACCAATCAGCATACTGCCTATTACTAGCTTTTCTTTATTCATATGTGTTGATTGTTGTAATGCGTTGGAAGCATTTGGTTTGGTATTTTTGCATTTGATCTGTTTAAGCCTATATTGTTACACGAATTAACCTATTTTTACTTTCTCATACAAAAAAAATTGCGCCATAATCATTCTATCTCTGACCTACCAGCTTAACAAATGCCTTTATTCACGACCTCACTTCAACAGAAGAGGCAATCAGTTTATTTTGAACAAAAAAGCCGGGCTAAATAAATAGCCCAGCTCCTTAAGTCGGTATGATATTATGCTTTATTGTATTTGTTGCCCTTGTCCACTTTCACCCGCTTTTTGATCGTCGTTCTGTATACCTCGTTCTTTTCGCGGTTTAGCATTGTAATTCATTTTACCAAATTTCCAGCTGAATGTTATACCGAAGGAACGGAATGGTACGGCGAAATTCGATTCTTGCTTATAGCTAGCGGTTTGAATTTTTGATCTGAAATTCTTTTTCTCATTAAATGGATCGATAATATTCAACCCGATACTTGCCTGTTTTTTGAATATTTCTTTTTTCATACCAATACTCCACATATTAAATGCAGGGTTGTAACCTTGAAAAGTACGTCTCGGCGCATTCAATATAAGGAACGTTTCCGCAATAAGCCCTCCTTTTAAATTCACCGTACCACTTAGGAAAGCCTGGTACATCCAGTAAACATTACCTGCTTGCGAAGTTAAGTTGTCATCGATATTTTGAAGGTTAATATCATAAGTATACAAATTCAGGTTACCTCTTAACGTCAAAATCTTAATCGGATTGACAGAAGCAAACAGGTTGGTACCAAATGAATTATTCCGTCCGATATTTTCAAAACTCTGCAGTACGATTGGTTGCTCCTCCGTTCCAATATTGGTGTATATTGACTCTATAACGTCATTTGTACGCCTATAATAAAGCGATGCATTCAGAATCGTACTTTTGATCATGGTTGAATAACCCAATTCAACGTTGTGCGATAGCTCGGGATCCAATTCAGGATTTCCCTGCCGTTGATTCACCGGATCTGCTTCATTACGGAAGGGATTCAAGTAGAACAAGCTTGGCCTTTGGATACGCTGGTTGTAGCTTAGTTTAACATTAGACATCTGCCCCAGCTTTTTCGATAACACCACGCTGGGAAGCAGGTTGTGATAATTGTTTTCAAAGGCCGGAAAGTTTGCTACTGCATCACCGTCAAGCAGTGTATATTCATAACGCGCACCCGCTTTCAATTCATAATCTTTAGCAAAGGGAACACTCACCGTAAAATAACCGGCACCCACATTTTGTTTGTAACCGAAATCATAAGATCGTTGTGCATGATTGATATATGAACCATTCTGCAGCATGGTGTCGACCGTGACGTCGGAAGAGATATCTCGAAGGATCGCTTTTGCACCTACTTCCAGTACGACCTTCTTAAAAGGATGGGTATAGTCTACCTGAAAGGTGAGTTCATCATTTACACCATTATTATAGCCCATTTCATTGGGCCTAAAACCCTGCTGTCTATATAAGGTATTGTAATCAGTATTATTGTTGTTTTTAGAATATTGGCCGGCAAATGTCAATTCCTGCCCCTTTTTCTCAAATTTATGGGTGTAATCGGCACTCCAATCAAAGCCATGAAATTTAATCTGGTTTCTCGAATTACTTAAAATTTGGTTAATCCCACCGTAAATGGACGTCATATCTCCATCTGTTTCCATTCGAAACTGATTGTAATTGAAAGAGGATGTAATAATATTCTTATCATCTATGTCGTAATCAACACTTAAGCTACCTCTTCCTCCACCTCTTTTCGTGGTACTGGCGCTGTTTTGCGAAATCAATGGCTGATCTGTCAAAGATCGTTGATCAAAGGTTACATCCGTTGTAACGGGCCAACCCCACATAGCGCCCAAATTAGCGGTAACGCCCAGCTTGCCTTTTCGCACATTTACGTTTCCGTTGAAATTGTTTTGGCGCGTGCCAATACCTCCCGAAATGGAACCGTTCACACCCACAACGTCTTTCTTTTTAGTAATTATATTGATGATTCCCGAAGTGCCCTCGGCGTCGTATTTCGCTGAAGGACTCGTAATAACTTCAACGTTCTTAATCTGATCAGCCGGAATCATACGTAGCGCGTCCGCTACATTGTTCGTCATGGCCCCGGACGGTTTTCCATTAATAAAGATACGAACGTTTTGATCTCCCCGTAAGGACACGTTACCATCCATATCTACTGATAACAAAGGAACTTTCCGCAACACATCGGCGGCATTTCCACCAGCTACTGTAACATCTTGTTCTGCATTATAGACAAGTCTATCCACTTTATTTTCGACCACAGGCACCTGCCCCGTAATCTCAACCGCTTGCAATTCGGTTGCGGAAGGTTTTAATAACACATTGGCCACGTTTAAGGAAGTAAGCTGCTCTGTAATTTCTATCGGACTGATTGTTTTTGGACTGTATCCCATCGCACTGATAATCAACTTATATTTCCCTAGGGGTATTTTGTCTAGACTGAATGACCCTCCTTCGTTTGCAAGGGCCCCGGTGACGGACTGTGATGATGTACTTTTTAAAAGGGTTATCGTCGCAAAATCAATAGGTTTGTTCGTTAAGGAATCTATTACTTGCCCCTTTATCTTTCCCGGTCCACCCACTTGTTGCGCAAACACAACGCAAGCACTCAACTGCATCAAAATACATACAAATAACTGTTTGCTTATACTCATCTGATCTATTTTTTGAACATTAGTCGTTCGCGATTGACAAATGTTACAACAACAAGTATACAAATCACCCATAAAAAGGTAACTTATTAGTTACTTATAGTTTTATTTACATGCGTTAATCAGCACGACTTACCCGTAACCAATTAAGGGCTACTCACATATCTTAAAACAAACACATGCAAAGCCGTTTTTGAATTAAAAATAGGCTGTAAAGCCTCATCTTTCTTCAATATTGGCACGATATATGCTAAAAAGAGGACAGGTTTAGGTTGATTTGAAACTTAGGTTTCGGCCCCACTCCTCAAGTGGGGTTTTTTATTTTAAAAGAATTCCGGTTGTTCTTCGTTCTCTTTATATTTCTCATTTAACTACCTTGATTCTGCATCTCGATTTATTTTACCCCACGATATAAGCAACTACACATATTATCATATTCAAACATTGGTAAAATATTACACCCTATCAAAAACAGCTAATAATATCCTGCAGTGAATTAGGTTTCATTGCCTCAGAACGCCCTAAACACCGCTGACAAAGTGTCATTTTCGCGCCGTTATAATGCTTATAGTATCAAAAAAAAACAACTCATCAAAATCCGATTTACATCAAAATAACGCTAGATCACGAGTTCAAATAGACATACTAAACGTTTGACAATAAGTATATTAAAAATAAATCAGTCATCTTTTTGCGAATTTCATAATAATTAACGAATCGAAAATGAGCTAAAAAGAGATATCAGAATCCTTGTTTCCTTTCACACTAAAGTAGAGCCTGCACAAATAGCTATACATAACTCATTATGAGCAAATTAAAAAACGAATCAATTTATGATTATGAATTTCGCAATGCTTTCTTGAGCCTGAAAGCTCCGTCTTAAACAAAAAAACCGTAGTGTTTGGCGAAAGAAACGATCGCGATTCTATTACTAACTATTTTAGCAAGTCATATTGTAGAACTAACCCTAATAAGGAGCGGCAAGAATTGATGCTGATCATCAAATATATTATAAAATTCAATCATCAAAAACGACTTTCAAAAAATAAAGCGACAGGTTTTATAGAAGATTCTTAAAAAATACTTTGTAAAAAAAATTAAACCTTTTTTCCAACATCTATTCCAATAGGATGTAAAATGAACAACATGAAAACAGCAAGATTTATTACTTTATGTGTGGTCCTCTTATCGATTTTTAGCTACTCAGAGGCATTAGCGCAACATGGGAGAGGGCATGGCCGAGGACATGGGCATGAGCGTTGGGATGATGATGACGACGATGATCGGCATCGGCACCACTACCGATACGACAGAGATTATTAAAAAAAACGCCATAAACACTATAAGAAACAGGCAAGATATTACGAAAAGCACCGCCGTTATGATCACTATGGATATCCCAGGTGGGCCCGTGCGCATCGTTATCGAGCGAGACATCATGTTTATTTCAGGGATTATTGTACGTTCTACGACCCCTATCGTGGAGGCTATGTATATTGGTCAAGCAATCGTTGGATTTTCACACCAAATGTTCCGGCCTTCTTAGCGAATGTCGATCTTGGAAGAGCCCGCATACAGCTAATGGCAAATATACCCTTAGAAAGACATCCTGAATATTATTATGACGAATATGCGCGCGCTTATCCACGCAGCACAAACATACATATCAACCTTTCCTTACCTCCTTTTTAGGAGGTATTTATACCTGGAAAAGTCCTAGTCTTGTATAAGATTTAGGACTTTTTAACGGGATAATAATTGCAACAACGCTTCTTTAGAGAAAGATGTTTTAGTCAGGGTTATCGAATCGACCAGTTTAGTGAACAGTTCACTCTTACTTTGCTGTAATTGCAACACTTTTTCCTCTATTGTTTCCTTACAGATCAATCGCACTGCTATTACATTTTTTTTCTGTCCCATTCTGTAAATACGATTGATCGCTTGGTCTTCTACCGCCGGGTTCCACCAAGGATCAATTAAATACACATAATCCGCCTCTGTAAGATTCAATCCGACTCCGCCGACTTTTAAACTCATCAAAAATACCTTTACACGCCCATCCAGTTTAAATTGCTCAATCAGCCCCTCTCTGTCCTTTACCTTTGTACTTCCGGTCATCTTAAGGGTTTGCAATCCTTGTTTATGCAACTGATCTTCTACCAAATCCAACATATGCACGTATTGGGAAAACAATAAAATCTTATGCTGAACACTCCTCTGCCCGATCTCTTCTATCAGCCACTCAATTTTGGCGGCGTTCGGTACATTGCTATACTTATCTTTCAACAAAAGCGGCGAATTGCAAATCTGGCGTAGTCGCATCAAGCCCTTTAATACGACTGCACTTTTATTACTTAGCTCTTCCTCCGTTTGTGCCGATATATAAGATCGAAATTCCTTTTCATATACGTCGTATATCCTTCTTTGTTCTTCGCCCATTTCACAGTACATAACCATTTCTGTTTTCTCGGGCAAATCATCCATTACTTCTGCTTTTGTCCTTCGTAAAACAAAAGGTTTAATTTTATGTAAAAGCTCTTCCAGACGCCTATTTTCACCGAATTTATCAATAGGCGTAGAATAAACATCACGGAAATATCTTTTGTTACCTAGTAGGCCTGGACAAGCGAACGACAACTGCCCAAATAAATCAAAAGTATTGTTTTCCAAAGGTGTTCCCGTTACCGCTATCTTAATCTTTGCCTTCAATCGATTGGCCGCTCGGTATCGCTGAGATAGCGGATTTTTTATATGTTGGGACTCATCTAGAAATAGGTGATCGAATTCTATTTCCTGAAAACGATCCAGGTCACTTACCATGGTGCCGTAAGTAGTTAACACGACATCCCAAGAATCTATTGTATGGTTTTGATCCCGTTGTCCTCCATGCCAAAGAAAAATCCGCAATGAAGGTGCAAATTTTTCGAATTCCTGCAACCAATTAGTCAATAAAGTTGCCGGAACAACAATCAAATTCGTACCTGATTTTCCTTCCTCTTTCTTTAGTAGCAAAAAAGCGATAATCTGAATGGATTTTCCTAACCCCATATCATCCGCCAAACAACCGCCGAAGCCTAGCCGACTTAAACTATGAAGCCATTTTACACCATCCAATTGATAAGGCCTTAACTTGCCGATAAATCCCTCTGGAATCTTTAGCGACGGATCCTCTTCCTGATTGCTCCACTGTTTAAAAAGAAGCAACTCTTGCTTTACACCGGAGTCGAACATGTCGGTTTCGTAGGCACTTTGCAAAGCCTGAAAATTTATCTTGGCCGTTTTAAGTAAATCTCCCTCCCGTCTTCCCAAGCTAAAGAACTGTTCAAACTTGTGAAGCCACTCGGCAGGCAATATACCATAGGTTCCATCGTCTAAGAGTACGTAGTTTGATTTATTTCTAACCGCTTTTTCAAGGTCGCGCAGTCGAGCTACCTTTGAGCCGTAAGAAATCTTCACCCTTGTATTAAACCAATTAATACCGCTGGTAACTTCTATATTTATTGCAGCCTTATACGGACTTCGCTTGCTTATCGATAGCTTATCATAACCCATGACCGCTATTTTTTCGATTTGCCATTGCTCAAAAGCCTCTAAAAACCAATTTCCGTCGAAAAACCGATCTTGATGTAAATAAAAATACAGTAAATCGTCATCTAACTGTTCCGGAAAATAAGGGTGTTGTTTGAGGATAAAAGATAAGAACTGCAACTCCTGCTCATCGTTACGACGAATCAAAAATGAATTTCCATAATCGTCTTTCCCATAAACGGGTCGTTTCGAACGAATGGGAATTTCGACTGTCCCGTAGCGCATAACAGGTTCTATCACGATGTAATTTTCAGACTCTGACAAATAAATGATTCGCTCGGTAGCCTGTACCGGCGTTTCCATAGATGACTGATCGTACCCCTCTGTAAGAAATGCGTAGTTCACCTTTAAGGTATCGCTTACCTTATCCAACAATTCACTTTGCAAGAGATGATATTTCGATGCATGCACGATCAGATCAGTCCCTAGATTCTTAAAAAATCGGCATACTCTCCACACATTATGGTTCTTAAATGCATAAAAAGTTTTCCCTATGTGCAGAAAACAATCAAAGGCAAAGACGAGCTCTTGCATGCTGTACCACTGATCTGCTATCTGCAATAGCGGGCTTATTTGGTAGAGGCTATCTTTTTTCCGAATTCCAAGCGTAAATTGGTCAGCCCCTATTACTTGCAGGTTCACTCTACTAAAATTCTTTGCCTGAAATTGTTTTGAATTCCCTTGATAGTAAACGGGCATATCAAAGGGATTTTTCACTATTTCGTGTAAGGCCCGAATATCATCTTCGTTATACGGTTCCTTGGTTGGTTGGGGAAATCGACTGAGCGCTGCCAAAAAGCGAATATATTCCGGCCGCTTTTCATGCCACAATAACGTTGTTGCATCAATGGTATTAACCAAGGCCTTAACCTTCCCGTTAACGGCAAACGCTAATTCCCCAAGCTGAATTGTAAGGTGGCCATAATGTCTGTGGGGATAAATAAGAATCACTTTCCCCTCCAAATTTTGTTCACGGAACGCCGGTTTAACATCCGGTAAAAGCTTACCTTTAAGATACCGTACATTTTCATCCGTTATTTTCAATAAGCCTTGTATTTTTGGCGTAAGTATTAATTTATTCTCCACATAATGCATATGGAAATGCGAAGTGATGTCTGCTTCGTCTTCCAGACCATAATCTCGCGCAACTTGCCGTACTCTCACATGTCGTGAAATTCCGTCAAAAAAAAATCGGATATCTGTGTTTTTTATTATTTCATAAAGAACCCGATTGCTATGTTGGCACATTCGAAGCGGTGTTTCTAAGCAAGTGCAGTGAAAATGGAGACGCTTTTCAATCCGATCTGTCCATACCCTTATCTGTGCAGTATGTAAGTTAGGGTGCGAATAATCAAAGACGCCTCTGTCGATGGATAGTTGTTTAACATGAACTGATGCATTCGGAACGAGTTGATCAGACGAGTGTTTGTACATCAAGATTTCTGACAATTGCTCATCCGCAAAACCTTCAATTGTATAAGAAGCCTCTTCTGAATCAATTATTTTATCTGTAAAGGTCATTTTATAACATTCTTATGAATATACTTCCCGCAAATATTGTCTATCTTCAACAAAGCTATTCATAAGCAAATTAAGATTTGCAATAAAGAATGAATAATATCAAGAAATGTTCAGGAGCGCTTTTTATTGGAAAATATAGAGAGGGGTTAAGGCGATGAATAAATCGCTTGCAAACTCATTAGTGCTTTTAGGAATCTATAGTAACAAATAATTACATACAGATGAAAATTATTATTATCGGTGCGACAGGGACGATTGGCAGACATGTGGCAACACTTTTTGAAGGCAAACATGAACTCATTAAAGTGGGGACTACGAAAGGAGATTACCAAATAGATATTTGTTCCGAGCAATCAATAAAGATTTTTTTTGAAACTATTGGCCCCTTTGATGCGCTCATTAGCACGACCGGCAAAGCTGCTTTTAAGTCATTGAAAGACTTAAGCAACGCCGATTTCCGACTTGGTTTGGACAATAAGCTCTTAGGCCAAATCAGTTTGGTACTCATTGGACAACACTACATTAACCCGGCCGGCTCGTTTACACTGACATCAGGTATTCTATCTGAAGACCCCGTTCCAGGAGGATCTGCACTTAGTACAGTGAATGGTGCTATCAATGCTTTTGTAAAAGGAGCAGCAATCGAGCTAAAAAATGATGTGCGCATAAATGCTGTGAGTCCCGGCGTTGTGGAAGATTCGCCTTCTTTTTTTGAAGTTTTTCCGGGCCACATCCCCGTAAAAATGGAACGAGTAGCAAATGCTTACTATAAAAGCGTAATGGGTGCGTTGACAGGAGAAACAATCCGAGTATTCTAATTTCTTTTCAATTGATATATGACTAAATGGGAAATTGACCCAAAGCATTCAGAAATCCACTTTCGGGCAAAACACATGCTTATATCTACCGTAACTGGCTTATTCACCAAATTTGAAGGAACCGTAGACACCCTGGAACCTAATGATTTCGTTCAAGCATCGATCCATTTGTCTATCGACGTCGATAGTGTGTACACGAATGAATCTTACCGCGATGAACACCTTAAATCATCCGCGTTTTTTGACGTTGATAAGCATCCGTACATTACTTTTCGATCCACGGAGCTAAGCAAGGATGACGACAACGCAAGCACATTTGTGTTAAGAGGCATGCTCGACATAAAAGACATGGTTAAAGAAGTACAATTCCATGTTTCATTTGGCGGGACGGCAGAAGAGAACGGTCGATTAAAAGCAGGCTTTCAGGTATCAGGAATTATCAACAGGAAACACTTTGGTCTAACTTATAACCCATTAATGGAAGCAGGAGGAATGGTTGTGTCAGAAGAAATCGAACTGGCCGCCAACATTGAACTAATTAAAATATCTTGATGTATGAATAACTTTAAAACGGTGGCCGATTCTCAAACGGTAATGACCGAGCTCATGATTCCCTCCTATTCTAACTTTGGGGGCAAAATACACGGCGGGGTCATCTTATCGTTAATGGATAAAGTTGCATATGTATGTGCCGCAAAACACGCCGAAACTTATTGCGTCACCGCGTCGATCGACACAGTTGACTTTAGAGCTTCGGTGGAAGTGGGTGAGATTATTTCATTACTTGCTTCTGTAAATTATGTTGGTAACTCTTCACTTGTAGTGGGTATAAAAGTGTTGGCCGAAAATGTGAAGACGCATGCCGTTAAGCATACAAACTCGAGCTATTTTTCAATGGTTGCTTTAGATGAGGAAACCCACAAACCGGTCCAAGTTCCGGGCTTGATTCTGGAAAACGAAACGGAGATACAGCGCTTTATTACGGCGATGCACAGAAAGGAATTAAACCGCTATTATAAGCAAGAAGGCGAGCGTATCAAAGCTGATTTTAGGAATCAAGATTTTATTGAAGTACTAAAAAAAGAGCGATGCATTTTAAAACAATCGTATTAGTTTAAAGGTACATGCCCTCCATCTTTAAAGATTGCTACTTCCAGCTCTCCCTCCGCCGAAATAGCGCCACGGTACATCCCTGAAGTATTGAAGGGCATAGCAAGATTGCCCTCTTTATCCAGGGCGATCAGACCGCCGTTCCCCCCGCTTTTTGCTACTTTTGCGAGCGCGGTTTCCGCAGCTTCCTCTACTGTCAAACCCCTATAATCCATCAGGGCTGCCACATCATAAGCTACTACATTCCGAATATAAAATTCGCCCCAACCTGTGCAGGATACGGCAACCGACGCGTTATTAGCGTAGGTACCTGCACCTATAATGGGGGAATCACCTATTCGTCCAAACTTTTTATTAGTCATTCCACCCGTTGAGGTTCCTGCCGCTAAGTTGCCTTGATTATCAAGGGCAACACAACCCACTGTCCCGAACTTATCATCATGATGACCACCACCCAGCTTTACAGCGGTCTCATTCGCCTTTTTTTGGACAGCTTCTTGCTGAAGAGCCTTTTGAAGCCCATCCCATCGCTCCTTCGTATAGAAATACGACGGATCTACCATTGTTAGGCCTACTTGTCGAGCGAAGTCCTCTGCACCATCTCTCGCCAACAACACATGTTCTGATTTTTCCATAACTGCACGTGCGGCACTTATTGGATTCCGAACAATCTTTACGCCTGCAACTGCTCCTGCACGTAAGCTCTCTCCATCCATAATAGCTGCGTCCAATTCATTTTTGCCTTCGTGGGTAAAGACGGCGCCCTTTCCGGCATTGAATAAGGGAGAATCTTCCAACACTTGTATGGTTTTCTCGACCGCATCTAAAGCGCTTCCATCTTTCTGAATAATTTCATAGCCGACTGTTAATGCTTCCTTCAATTTTGCCTTATACGCTTGTTCCAATTCAGGCGTCATACGGCTAGGCTCGATGGTTCCCGCACCACCATGTATGACAAGTACATACTTTTTTATCTGCTGTTGTGCATGTACAAGGACCGGTAGTAAGGAGAATATTAGAATGAGTCTTAAAGGTAATGCCATCTTTTTGTTGGATTTATTTATGTAAAAGTACAGATTTTCATTAGAATCATCGGACCTATAACCAGCTCACGGACATACATCGTTTCCAACAGAAGCGAATCATCGAATATTATTCAAATTTTACATTTTATTAATGAACATTATTCGATAAAAACTATAATATTCTGTATTTTTGTCAGCTTTTTCAACAAATGTAACTATGCATGATATACAACTAGATCGCATCGATCTGGAAATATTAGATTATTTACAGAAAAACTCAAGGATGACAAATGCCGATTTAGCTCGGGAATTAGGCATGGCGCCATCTGGTATCTTAGAACGTGTTCGCAAACTTGAACAAAAGGGAGCATTAGTACAATATACCGCACGGGTCAATCCCGAGGCCGTTAATCAGAACCTGTTAGCCTTTATCTTTATTAAAGTGGCAGATGGTTTAGGCTGCGATGAAGCTGACAAACTGCTTAGCGAAATCGAAGCGATCCAAGAGGTTCATCATATCACGGGCGAAGATTGCTATTTGGTAAAAATCAGAGTCTCCAGCTCGGGGGAATTGATGCAATTCATGAAAACTTCGCTGAGGAATATTCCAAATATTGTATCAACAAGAACTACCATCGTGCTGGAAACAGTTAAAGAAAATCAGCACATCGTTATCAAAAGAGACACAGAAAATGACGAAAGCTAAGAATACATCTACAGCGGCCATTATTATCGCTTATTTGTTAATTTACATTGTCTGGGGTTCCACCTATTTTTTCATTCACATTGCTCTTCAGGGCTTTACTCCCTTTCTTTTCGGAGCCATACGATTTACGATCGCAGGTACGTTGTTGTTGATCTGGTGCAACAAAATGAAAGAGCCCATTTGGAATAAACAACTGCTAAAGACGGCAGCTGTTACGGGTATACTCCTTTTGTTCATCGATATGGGTTTAGTCATGAAGGCTCAACAATATTTACCAAGCAGCCTAATTGCTATTGTAGCAGCTTCTACCGCCATCTGGATTTTGCTGCTCGATAAAAAAATGTGGAAAGTTAATTTCCGGAACTGGAATACCGTTGTGGGTGTCATAGTAGGATTTGTAGGCGTCATTCTACTCTTTAGTGAACAATTAGCTGCCTCCTTTACTGAAACCGGCTTATCCAATAAAGCAATCGGTATGTGCTTACTCATACTAGGAACACTTTCGTGGGCATCAGGCTCGGTATATTCGAAATACAGCGTATTACCTAGCGGTGTTACCTTTGCTAATGCCGCTTGGCAGATGCTAATAGCAGGCATATTATTTTGGGGTGCCGCCTTTGCACATGGCGATGTACAGCAATTTCATATGCAGGCCACACCTGTCTCTTCTTGGCTAGCCATCGGATACCTGATTATCTTTGGTTCCATTCTGGCCTTCACAAGTTATATTTGGTTATTGAAAGTACGTCCGGCAACAGAGGTTAGTACCCATGCCTATGTCAATCCATTGGTGGCTGTCTTTCTGGGCAGCACCTTCGCCAACGAACAGGTAACTTTGATTCAAATTATAGGCCTTGCTATTATTTTGTGCGGCGTTGCCATGATAAATTTCGTCAAGGCAAAGAAGGGCAAGCAAATGAAGCCCCTGTGCCCCGATCAATAGGAAGATTTTCACTTAGCCATTATGTTGTAAAAATTATAATCCGTCATTGGAGCATCCGTGAATCCGAGCTGCCGACCAATGCTTACCACTTGTCCCCGATGATACGTGTTGTGATTTACAAACTGCATGATGTACTCTAAAGCCGAAAATTCGCAGTTAAACCACGGACTTTCGACTAAAACCGGCTCTTGTAATTCTTTAACCGTCAAGGCACTTACATAATCTGCGATTTGAGCCGACTGCTCCACCAAGCAGCTCATTACTTCGTCAATCGTAAAAAGATCTTTTTCCGGATCGAAGTCATATTTCTCATTAATGATAGCAAACCAATAACCCTGTGTTTTATACATATGTTTCAGTGTTAATAGAACACTTGGGAAACTGGAAATAACCTCTTTTTCAAGAAGTTTCTTCGGCTTTGTTTTTAACCAGTTAACTAATGTAATGTTAGTCCACAAATCGTAGTCTACATAATTTCTTATCAGACTAGTGAGTCCTACTGTTTCGAGTTCGAAGATCAAGTTTTCTTTTACCATAATCGCCTAGTTTTATAGAACAAAGAAAGAATGCGCCAGTGACAACAGTATGTCATCCTCTTTTATTTTTGCGAGCCCGCAAACAATCTTTTATAACTTGGCAACTTAAAAATCTTATAACGGCAATCAGGCTTTACAGCATGATAAAAAACAGACGTTAGTAGTGCTTTAAGGGGCTATGTGAGCAATCGCTGAGACTTAGCTAACCAGTCTTATCCTATCGTTTGAATTACCGGCGCAAATAGTACATTAAAATGGCTGTTTTATGCATTGTATTATACTATCAATTTAATTAAGTTTGTTTAGAAATGCCAAAGAAGATTAAATGGATTATCAGGCTATTATTCAAGAATCTGCCAGCTGGATAAAGGATTATATCAAAGCGAGAAATAACACCAATTTATGTTTTCACGACATAGAACATATACATCAGGTAGTTGATGCCAGTAGGAAAATCGGCGAATATTATCAGCTATCAGCGGAAGACAATTTCATTGTTCAGGTAGCTGCTTATTTTCACGACGTGGGATATTATACAGGACCTCCCCAAAATCACGAATTACGCAGCGCCGAAATTGCTGAAAATTTTTTGCAGGAAAGGCAGGTAGAAGCATCTGTTATTGAATCCATAAAAAAATGCATTGTTGCTACCCGCATGCCGCAAAATCCACAAAACTTGCTAGAAAAAATTGTTTGTGACGCGGACCTATTCCATTTGGGAAGCGATGGCTTCAATGAAAGGAACAAACTCATGCGTAAAGAAGCAGAAGGTTGCCAAGGCAAATCAATTGACAAAGAAACTTGGCGTAACGGAACGATCGCCTTGATGGAAAGGCACCACTACCATACCGAATATGCGAATCTTTTTCTAAAAGATAAGAAACTTGAAAATTTAGCGTCACTTAAATCAAAAGCCAACCATACGTCCATGGAAGAAGAAAAAAAACAAAAGAAAGATAAAGATAAAGACAAAGATAAACGTCCCGACAGAGGGATCGAGACCATGTTTAGGGTCACATCTACCAATAATCAACGTTTAAGTGACATGGCAGATAACAAAAGTAACATCCTTATAACCGTCAACTCCATTATTCTTTCGGTTATTATAGCCTTACTTTTGAGAAAACTCGACAGTAATGAGCATCTTGTTTTACCTACTTTTGTCTTGCTTGCCGTTAGTTTATCAACCATGGTAGTTGCGATCTTAGCTACTCGCCCTTATATACCCAACGGCATTTTTTCTGCCGAAGATATGAAAGAGAAGAAAGTAAACCTTCTCTTTTTCGGTAATTTTTACAGAATGGGGTTGCAAGAATACAACGAAGGTATGCGTACGGTAATGGAAGACCGTGATTTTCTATACGGGACCTTAATTAAAGACGTTTACTCACAGGGTGTGGTGCTGGGCAGGAAATATCGATTACTGCGAATCGCGTACAACATATTTATGTATGGCTTAATTGCGTCTGTTCTATCATTTATTGCGGTCATTGTCACCATTCAATAATACTACCATGCTCAAAAAACGAGAGAAGCTTTTAAATAGTCGAGACATAAGTTGGCTTTCTTTCAATGGTCGAGTGCTTGAGGAAGCGGCAAAAGATGAAGTTCCTCTGCTGGAGCGTTTAAAATTCTTAGCGATCTATTCTTCTAATCTAGACGAATTTTATCGTGTAAGAATTCCCGTCTTAATGGCATTGAAAGAATTAAAGAAACGAGCCATCGCCTCGCAAAAGCTCATAAAGAAGGGTATACTAAAGAAAACCAAAAAAATTATTGAGACACAACAGGCTTATTTCGGAAGTATTTTAAAGCAGCATATTATTCCCGATCTAAAAAATAAAAATATCCACTTAGTATATAATGAGGACATCCCCGATTGTATTAAGAAAAAAACGGATCGCTTCTTTTTTGATACCATTGCTGCTTTCCTCGAAATCATTCACCCTGAACAAAAAGCGTTTTCTCCAAAGAACAACCAGCTTTATTTGGCAGCTGATTTCGGCGATGCGAACAAAGGACTGGCGCTTGTAAGCATTCCCTCTGATGAGATACCTAGATTTTTTCACACACAGATTGAGAATACGCACTACGTTGTATTAATTGACGACATTATAAGAGCCAATCTAAAATATATTTTTACGCAAATCCCTCAGTGTGTTTTTTCTTTCAAAGTAACACGTGATGCCGAGCTTGACCTACAGGACGAATTTAATGGTGACCTAGCTAATGAAATCGAAAAATTGTTGGTTTTAAGAGATTATGGAATGGCCACTCGATTCCTATATGCACCAGGCGTTCCACAGCCAACGCTAAATCATTTGATTAGGTGTTTGCAACTCGAGCATGCCAATCATATTGAAGGGGGAGTTTACCATAACTTAAAGGATTTTTTTGCTTTCCCGGTAAGAGACCAACAGCTTCAATACGCGAAATTGCCTGTTGCGGAAATCACCTACCAACATGCAAGCTTATTTGAGGAAATAAAACACCGTGACCTGTTGCTTCACACACCATACCACTCTTATGACCCCATTTTGCGCTTTTTTAACGAGGCAGTTCTCAACCCGGAAGTAGAAGAAATTTTCATTACACTTTATCGGGTAGCCACCAATTCTCAAATTGTACATGCCTTGATAAGCGCAGCAAAAAACGGCAAAAGGGTAACCGTATTTGTGGAATTGAAAGCTCGTTTTGATGAAGCTAATAATATCAAATGGGCAAAAAGGATGGAAAATGCAGGAATCCGAATTATATATAGCGATCAGAAGCTAAAAGTCCATGCCAAAATTTCGTTAGTCAAACTTCGCGCTAATGCACCTCTAAACGCAATAGCGCTACTCTCAACCGGTAATTTTAACGAAAATACCGCGAAGACCTATACGGATCATTCGTTGTTCACTTCCTCATCTTTTATAACCGGCGAATTAGATCTACTCTTTACTTATTTGAGCAGCACAAGCTTTGGAAAGGAATATCCGGCTTTGCCTTTTCAACACTTACTTGTAGCCAAATTTAACTTACTTCCGACCTTTTTACATCACATAAATAATGAAATCAATCGGGCTTTGAACGGTGAAGAAGCCGCGATTATTATTAAACTAAACAACTTGGAAGAAGAAAAGTTAATTCATAAGTTGTACGAAGCTAGTCAGGCAGGCGTTAAAATTCATCTAATCGTACGAAGTATTTGTAGAATTCGGCCCGGAATACCCGGATTAAGCGAAAACATACGTATTGTCCGTATCGTTGATCGCTATCTTGAACACGGACGGATATTTGTTTTCCACAATGGTGGAAATGAACGCGTATTTCTCGGCTCATCGGATTGGATGGATCGAAATATTTACCGTCGTATCGAAGTGTGTTTCCCGATTTATAACGAAGAACTAAAACAGCAGATTAAGCAAATGCTGACTCTGCAACTACAGGATGATATAGCGGCTGTCCAGTTAGATAAAAACGCCCAAAACGTGGAGTTGGCCGAAGGGACCACTCGCTCGCAGGAGGAGATACATAAATTAATTCATGCATCATTTCGTGACCTTATGTATCAATAATTAATATGTAACCATTAATAATACATCAATGAAATCGTTATTTACGTTATACATAGCACTAATTGCATGTGCGGCTTGTGCACAAAAAAAAGATCCCTCATTTACCTCACCAAGTCATTATAACTTAAATGAGCCTCAGCAAATGGAGTTTCCACCTGAACTAGAAGAAGTATCAGGCATAACCTTTGTTAATGGGGATTCGAACCGACTGCTTGCGCAGCAAGATGAACAGGGGCATGTATATTATTTAAAAGCAGGTGACAAGTCTACTAAATATGTTAAGTTTGCCGGTAAAGGAGATTATGAAGATATTGCTGTCAGTAACGATCGTATTGTTCTCCTTCGGAGCGACGGTTCTTTTTTTTCCTTTCCGCTTCAAGAACTATATGAAGCAGAGATCGATGCGATGGTTTCCGAAAAAATTTTACCTAAAGGCGAATATGAAAGCTTAGCTGCTTCTATCACGAACAATCGTCTATATGTTTTATGTAAACAATGTAGTGTCGACAAAAAAACATCACAGACCACCGGTTACATTCTTAAACTTGAGTCAGGGAGTCAGATTATAAAAGAGGGAAGCTTTTCTATTGATAATGAAGAGATCAGTAAATATGTAAAACTAAAAGGTAAAGCTTTTAGACCATCGGCATTGACGCGAAACGAAAAAACAAATGAATGGTATATTGTTTCGTCCATTAATAAGCTTTTATTGATTGCAGATCATGATTGGAAAGTAAAAGAAGCGCATCTGTTGAATCCAAAGCTATTCAATCAACCGGAAGGTATTGCTTTCGACAAGGATAACAATCTTTATATAAGCAACGAAGCAGGTGATTCGGGAAGAGCCACCTTGCTTAAATTTAATTATAAGCATTAGAAAAAACAGGGACTACCTTTTGGCCTAAATAAGACAGAAGATATCCATATTTTCCTTTCAAAAACAGACGGAGGCATATGAACAATAAATTTTTACTTGTTTCTTTTACGCTTCTTTGTATTGTCTTTATAGCAGCCAATGCACAGGAACCTTTTATCAAAAGTCGGACAATATTCATAGGCGATGCCGGAGAATCGAATACTGCTCAGCATGCCGTTATTGAAGCTGCCACCCGGCAAGTGCTTACTGGTAAAACCACGGTCTTTTTTCTTGGCGACAATATTTATCCTAAAGGAATGCCGGTGAATCCGTCTGAAAAACAAATAGGCGAAGAAATTTTAAAATCACAATTTAGTCCTTTTCGAGCGAAGCAAATACCTGTGTACTTTTTACCTGGAAATCACGATTGGGATCGTTCAGGTAAGCAAGGTCTCAGAAAGCTTAAAGCCCAATCAAATTATCTTAAAACTGTTGGGGATTCTTTATTACGGATGGTCCCCGAGAACGGTTGCCCTGACCCGGTAGAAATTAGTATTTCAGAGAACCTGACGGTCATTGCATACGATAGCGAATGGTGGTTGTTTCCTTTCGACAAAATAAATCGCGATACAACTTGCAACTGTAGCAGTAAAGAAGAAGTATTGGAGCGTCTAGAAAGTTTGCTTTATAAAAATAGAAATAAAACGGTATTACTTGCGTCGCATCATCCGTTTTCTTCTTACGGAGTACATGGGGGATATTTTTCTTGGAAAGATCATCTTTTCCCACTGACTAATTTGAGCAAAAAACTCTATCTTCCCCTGCCTTTGGTAGGGTCGTTGTATCCCATTTTAAGATCAACCGTATTCTTACATCCCGAAGATATCCCCCACCCACTCTATCAACAAATGATACAAGATATCAAACATACAGTAGATGAATTTCCTAATCTATTGTATGTAGCAGGCCATGAACATGGCCTCCAACTTTTGTCGGATGGCAACACGTTACAACTTGTTAGCGGCGGCGGATCAAAGGGAAGTTTCATTAAAAATGGCAAAAAGGCTTTATTCACAAATAAAGAAACTGGATTTGTTATTGTCGACGAATGGATGGATAAAAGCAAGCAGATTCGGTTTTTTACTTCGAATAGCGGCATGTTTAAAGAAACATACAACTACAAAAAGTCTTTTGTTGATCCCATTCCCTTGGGAGATTCTCTTTTTCTAAGTCACTCCGATATAGACAGTACCGTGACGCAGGCGAACCCTTTGTACAATCGAGTGGGAAAATTTCACCGAAAACTTTTTGGTGAAAATTACAGGCAAGAATGGGCCGTCGACTCAAAAGTGCCCGTTATCCGAATTTCCTCCTTTCAGGGCGGTTTAACGCCCTTGAAACGAGGAGGGGGTATGCAGACAGTATCACTACGACTGGCGGACAAGTCGGGGAAGGAATGGGTTATTCGAAGCGTTAATAAGAACACCGATGCCTTGCTCCCTCCGGAACTGCAACAGACGTTTGCGCGTGATTTTCTCGATGACGCCAACAGTGCACAGCATCCTTATTCAGCACTGATGATACCACCATTAGCTGATGCCGTTGGCGTTGCTCATAGTAATCCCATCATTGGTATTATTGCACCCGACACAGCCTTGGGCGCTTATAACAACATTTTTGCCAACACGCTATGTTTAATAGAAGAGCGCGAACCTTTGGGTGACTCCGACAATACGCTCAAAATGCTCAGTAAAATCAATCACGATAATGATGACATCTACAAAGCAAAGACTTTCCTGCGAGCCCGCATGTTAGATCTTTTGGTAGGCGATTGGGATCGCCATGAAGATCAATGGCGATGGTATGACGATAGCAAAGGTAAAGACAAAGATTACCTACCGATACCGAGGGACAGAGATCAGGCTTTTAGAAAAGTGGAGGGTCTTTTCCCAAATATTATGTCTCGTAGTTGGGCACTACCTACATTACAGGGCTTTCGTGCGACTATCAATCGACCTAACTATTCTTTATTTAAATCACGCTTCTTAAATGCACATTCAAAAAATCAGTTCACTTTTGAGGAATGGATGAAATTGGCTCATGAATTTGTCGCAAACATCACCGATAGCGTACTGGAAGAAGGTTTGAAGAGACTACCAGCGTCTTCTTATGCCATTCGTCACGATTCCCTTTTTGCCGAGCTCAAGAATAGAAGGGATGCTATCCCTGCAGCCATGGAAACTTATTACCGCTTTATCAACAATATTGTAGATATAAAACTAAGTGATAAACACGAATGGGTGGAGGTGGAAGACGACAACGATAAAGGCCTAAAGGTGACGGTTAGAAAGATAAATAAGGAGGGGGAACGGAAAGACAAGCTAATGGAGAAGGAATATTTACCGACTTTGACCAAAGAAATCCGAATTTATTTAGCAGATGGGGATGATAGTGTTTATATAGAAAACAAGCATGCTCCCATTAAACTTCGTGTTATCGGTGGACAAGGAAAAAAGGTCTATCATATAAACACCGCTGTCCGACCGGTTAAGATTTATGATCCGGGTCAGCAGTCCCTTTTTTCCGGACAGGTATCGAAATTGAGAAAGCACCTTTCCAAAGACAGTGCCAACACGGCATTTGTTCCGGTAAATTTATATAATGTTTGGATGCCACTGATAACCGCAGGTTACAATGCGGATGATGGAATCCTGATTGGAGGCGGATTTAGGTACACCCACCAGCGCGGCTTTAGAAAAAGTCCCTTTGCCCATCAACAACAATTACTTGTGTCGGGCGCCTTCGCTACAGGAGCCGTTAAAGTAAAATATAAAGGAACCTGGAAGGAAGTAGTGGGTAAGGCGGATCTTTTAACAGACGTCAATATACATGCACCAAACAATACACAAAACTTTTTTGGCTTAGGGAACAATTCCATCTATGATAAAGATAGTCATTCAGTAAGGTATTACCGAACTCGATTTAATCTATATGAGATGCATGGAGCATTGCGATGGACGCCGACTGAAACTGCTTCGATTTCAATAGGGCCCTCCTTCCAATTGTATTATTATGATTCAGATGATAATGAGGGTCGATTTATAAACAACACCGATCAGCTTCATACCTATGACAGTTTAACGATCGCCAAAGACAAGCTTTTTGCGGGATTTAATGCTTCCTTTCTCAAGGATAATAGAAATAGCAAAATAATGACAACTGAAGGGGGATACCTAAAATTAGATATACAAGGCTTAACGGGTTTGAATGATTACTCGAAATCTTTCTTTCAGGCAAAAGCTGAAGTTGCAGTCTATAAAAGCATTTGGCAAAATGCTGTAACCTTGGCTAATCGATTGGGTGGCGGGACAACCTTGGGAAAAACGACCTTTTATCAGGCACTATTTTTAGGTGGACAAAATAATCTCTGGGGATATCGCCAATATCGATTTGCCGGAGATCATTTATTTTTTAATAATTTTGAAGCCAGGATTAAGCTGGCACAGATCGGCAGCTATATTTTACCGGGACAACTTGGGCTACTAGGCTTTTATGATATCGGTAAAGTTTGGGTTGACGGATTGGATAACAGTTCCATACATCAGGGTACGGGAGCCGGTGTATATTATGCCCCCGCAAGAATTGCACTTTTGCAATTGGTAGCAGGTCATTCAAAAGAAGGTTGGTACCCTTATTTTACCATGGGATTCCGTTTTTAACTACTAATTCCTCAGATCAACAATGTTTGCGCAGGTAATCGATTTATCGGAAAATAAAAAAGATTTATTAGGCGAGCTCGATATACAGCTGTCCCTCGATAGCTTTATAACACATTTAAGAAAGCTCGCAAGTACTCAGGATAACGTGAAGCATGAAATGCTAGAATTTATACTTCACAAATTCTTAGAAACGAGAGAGACTTATGGACCGTTGACGGAAGAAAATTTAGCAAGTTACAAGCAAATCTTATTCTATACCTATAATTTGCTGGTACCTCCACTCGAAGACGAACACGATACGCTCTGGGCGCTGGCAACACCATTAGGAAAAAATGTGTTTTACGGCACACAAGGCTTCTACAATCTGTTGCGTCAGGAATTTTGTGAAGAAACTTTTAAAGACATCGAAGAAAAGACTAAGAAAAAGGACCTGCTCGAGCAGTCCATATATAGCCTACTTCTAGAACGTTTTTACGAAATTCCCGCCGTGGAAGACGAAGTGATCGAATTTTCTTCGAAAGATGAAGTAACGGGCTTACCTCGCTACTATGCCATCCAAATTGATAAACGCTTTGTGGACATCACTCCCAAAATGAAGCTACCGGAACTGGATTATAAAAAAATTAGACAGAATAACGTTCAGCAGTTTGAATGGAGGTTTTTACGTGAATTACTTCCGCTCAACCAGTTCTCTTTTACAGGCTTTTCGATTATTACGGTGAAGGAAATCACACCCGATCGCGTTATCCAGAATATTCGGGATATCGTAAGTCGAAACTCAGACGAAGAACTTGAGCACGCTTATGACGTATTGCAAGAATCCTTGCAAACGCTTACCGGTAATCAACATATTAAGTTTGGTTTATCTCCCATCTTGAAACTGAACAACAAACCAATATTGGATCATGTATATATGCATGCCAGTATATTACCTGCTCTGTTGAAGAAGAAAACAAAAAACTGCCAGGAAGCTAACATTACGGAATCTTACTTGCTCAACCCTCAAATCATAGTATATAATGTCGGGATAGATTTCGGAGATAACAACTTCAAATTCCTGAACGACCTTTCCGATCTCGGTGTTACTTCTTATGTATGTATCCCCTTATATTATAACAATAAGGTAACGGGACTTTTAGAAGTTTATACCAACGAAGGTCATACCTTTGACAAGATTGTCCTGGCAAAGTTGCGCCGAGCCGCCCCTTTACTTGCGCAGTTACTGAATGATCAAGCACATAGATTCAACGCTCGCATCGACGCGGTAATAAAAGAAAAGTTTACATCCTTACAACCAGCCGTCCAATGGAAATTTAATCAAGCTGCATATGAATACTTGAAAAAGATAGCGCCGGAAAAACCGAAACCCATTATTGAAAACGTTCAATTCAAGAATGTTTATCCCTTATATGGGGCTATTGATATTAGAAATTCTACAATTGAGCGCAATAAAGCCTTAGTTGCCGACTATAAAATACAATTAGGTTTATTAAAACAGGTATTACAAGACATCAAAAACGTTTATAGTATTGCACTACTCGATGAAATGGAATTTAATTGTGATAAGTGGTTGACCCAATTAGACACGAGTCCAATCGACGTTGTACAAATGAAGGTTAAAGACTTCATGGAGAAAGAAGTGTACATGTTATTGATGCACTTCAAAAACAGTAATTCAACTTTAGCAGCGATCATCGAAAAATATGAACAAGAAGTACTAGCGGAAACAGGGAAAGCCCATCAGCATCGACGCGCGCTCGAATCATCCATCGCCACCATTAATACCGCTATTAACGGTTATTTAGAATTATTAAATGATGAAATACAGCGCTCTTATCCTTGCTATTTTGAGAAGTTCAGAACCGACGGCGTTGAATATGATATTTATATAGGACAATCTATTGCTCCTGAAAGGCCATTTGACATGCTCTATCTCAAAAACGTAAGGCTTTGGCAGCTTACGTCAATGGCTTCCATTGCAAAAATAACGCACACCTTACTTCAACAGATGGAAACTCCGCTTGAAACGACCCAGCTTATTTTTATCAATGGAAACGATATAGATATTAGCTTCCGCGTGGACGAAAGGCGTTTTGATGTAGAAGGAGCCTATAACATTCGATACCACATCATAAAAAAGAGAATCGATAAAGTTCACTTAAAAGATTCTTTTGAACGGCTCACCCAGCCTGGAAAGATTGCTTTGGTATATTACGATGCGAGAGAGATTAAAGAGTATATGAGCTATATTAATTATCTCCAAAATAAAGACATTTTATTAGACGATATGGAAGAGCTTGAACTAGAGGAATTACAAGGCGTAAGTGGCTTAAAAGCGATACGAATCGGTGTAAAACTTTAATTGCTAAAAAACGCCTACTAAGCCAATTCCACGCCGTGCAGGCGTAACGGTCCAAGTAATCTGGTTCTGCTTTTTAAAAGGGTTTCTATACTTACTCTCCTCCATACGGCGGACTATTGCCTTCGTACAGAACCAAGATATAGCACCGCCAAAAGCCATATCGGATAGCCAATGGGAATCGCTGTACATACGACTTACCAGTGTAACGCCCGCAGTACTGTAAAATAGCGCTTTTAACAGCGGGCTTTTTACTCGATGCCCCAGTACCAGCGCGCTCACGGTTGCGATCTGCATATGTCCGGATGGAAAGGAATGATAACCTGCTTCCGGAGAGAAAGGATCGAAGGCCCAGGGGCCCACGTCCGTTGCCGGTCTCGCTCGCCCTACGGCGGTTTTCATCAAGGTCTGTAAGGCGCCACTTGTCAGGTATGCAGCACCCAACATGAGCCCCGTTTCCCTAGCCCATTCATTTTTAATAACTAACCCCGTTAAATAAAAGCCGCCGGTCATGATAAAGGCCGCATAAGGTTTACCATAATGAAAACCGGCGCGCTCAATGCCATCCCACACTTTAGAATTCCGATCCTGCCAAAAGTTCCTGTTTGGTTTGTCTAAGGTTGTTAATAACGCGGTTCCGCCAAGAACCGCCCCTACCTTTAACCAATCAGATCCTTTCCATCGAATAGGGCTCGAAACGGTATATGCTACACCGTCCACAAAACGGATTGCATCAGACGTAATTTTTTGTTTGTTTATACTATCTACGGAGATGCTATCATTCATCGCATAAGCAGCAAATCCCATGGTACTAAAGATCAGTATAAATACTGCCTTGCTTAGGTAATTCATATGTTGTAAAAGGATATTCTTCTGCAAAATATGGAATTTCAGCAAAAAACAGAAATATAGTCGTCTCTTCAAAATGAAGTGTGCTTTGCATTTAACCTTACCCATTAGTTTTCGCTTCTAGGATATTCCGCTAATACAACCGTCGCCGATCGCTTTTTACTGTTTCATAACAATTTTATAATAAAAGATAGCCTATATTTACGTCCTAATATATTTTCCTACCATGAGATTACTCCTTAAGTACTTAAGTAGACATAAATGGCTCATACTTTTAGCGTTGATATTAGCGGCGATCAATCAGGTTTTTTCCTTATTGAATCCTTATATTCTTGGGAATCTGATCATTGACCCTTATGCAAATAAAGCACAGCAGTTCCGATCCGATGGAGCAGATAGTGCTTTTTTTAAGGGTATTACCATTGGCTTATTGATGATTATTGGTGTAGCGATGGTTTCACGTATTGCGAAGGCGTTCCAAGATTATGTTGTTAATGTTATAATACAGAAGTTTGGTGCACGGCTTTATACCGACGGACTTCGACATGCACTCAGGCTTCCCTTTCAGGATTTTGAGGATCAACGAAGTGGTGAAACGCTTTCCGTGCTGCAGAAGGTGCGAGCCGATTGTGAAAAATTTATTACCAGCTTTGTCAACGTGCTATTTGCGACGCTTGTGGGTATTGTTTTCGTTGTTATCGTTGCTTTTAAATTAAGTCCTCTTCTTCCTTTGATTTACCTGGTAGGAGCAATTGTTCTTGCTATTCTAACCAGCGTTCTAAGTCGAAAAGTTAAGTTCATTCAAAAAAATATCGTAAGCGAAACGACTGCACTTGCCGGCTCTACTACGGAATCCCTCCGAAATATAGAACTGGTCAAGAGTCTAGGCCTCACCCAACAGGAGATAAGTAGGCTGAACGATACAACGATGAAAATACTAAAACTTGAACTAAAAAAAGTAAAGAGTATTCGGTCTGTAAGCTTTGTACAGGGGACCTTCGTTAATTTCCTTCAACAATGCATTATGTTTGCATTGCTATTCTTCGTTTTTCGCGATAAGATTACGGTCGGGCAGATGATGATGATGCAATTTTATTCATTCTTCATTTTTGGCCCTTTACAGGAGTTAGGAAATATAATCATGTCCTATCGGGAGGCGGAGGCATCCTTGAACAACCTGCAACGCTTATTGAATCGAAAGGTAGAATACCAGCCCCTTGCACCAAAGAAGATCGATGCTATTCAGCAGTTGCGCTTTAACGAAGTGCGTTTTCAACATCAGTCGGCTACACGCCCTGCCCTTGACGGAATTTCCTTCGATGTTTCACAAGGTGAAACCATTGCTTTTGTAGGACCATCCGGTTCGGGGAAAACAACACTGGTAAAATTACTCGTAGGTTTATACCATCCGACTTCAGGCCACGTATATTACAACGACTTTAACGATAATGAGATCGATTTTGAAGAATTACGACATCAAATAGGTTTTGTAACACAAGATACGCAGCTCTTTTCAGGTACTATCCGTGAAAACTTACTCTTCGTCAATCCATCGGCAACTGACGACATGATTTTGGATGTAATAAAGAAAGCGTCGGGACAGAATATTTTAGCAAGAGCGGAAAAGGGTCTCGAAACCGTGATCGGTGAAGGAGGCCTAAAGCTATCCGGTGGTGAAAGGCAGCGTTTATCAATCGCTCGCGCGCTATTACGGCAACCACGCCTTCTTATTTTTGACGAAGCCACGTCAGCGCTCGACTCCATTACAGAGGAAGCGATATCTAATACTGTCCGGGAAATTACAGCGCAAAGAACGCATTTGACCATTATGATTGCCCATCGCTTGTCAACCATCATGCATGCCGACAAAATTTATGTATTGGAAAAGGGTAAAATCGTGGAAACAGGAAGCCATTTTGATTTACTATCGCTTAAAGGTCTTTATTATGCAATGTGGCGACAGCAGATCGGAGAGCGTAAAGAAGAAAGCACGATGGAAGCAAACTAAGCGTTCGATCGACCATTTACTTCTTTCGACAACACTGCGGTAAGGAGTTCTATTACCCGCGAAAGTTCACGGGTATTCAAAGAGGCGAATCCGAAACGAATCGCGTTATAGTTAAACGGACCGGTGTTATATTTCCTGCCATCACTTATCAGTATGCGGTGCTTGGCAAGCTCCGCAGCCACATGGATCAATGGATAAGCTTCACTAAAACGTAGCCAAACTGCCATGCCTCCTGTTGGAATTTCAAACGAGGAAAACGCAAATAGCCGCTCTTTCATTAATGCACATACGTAATCGCGTCGTTCCCGGTAGATATTCACGGATTTTTTTATGTGTCTTGCAACATCACCTTCCCGTATCAAAGAGGCTAAAGCATCTTCCATTATAAAATCGCCTCTCAAATTTATCATCCTTCGGACATAAGCAGCCTCATTGATCATCTCTTGGGGAGCTACCATGAAGCCTATGCGGACAGACGAGGCTAAGCATTTCGTAAAAGAGCCAATGTAAATGACGCGCTCCGGACAGTAACTTACCAGAGGCAAAAAGGGCGAGGATTGATAGTGAAAATCATAATCGTAGTCGTCCTCTACGATCATAAAATTGAAACGTTGGGCAAGCGCAATAAGCTGCATTCTCCTCTGGGGGCTTAAGGTTACGGTAGTTGGGTGATGGTGGTGCGGAATAACATATAACATGTTAATACGCTCTCTTAGACAAATCTCCTCTACTTTATTCATATCCAAGCCGTGCTCGTCTACAGGCACACGAAAAATTCGTGCGTTTTGATAAGAAAAGGCATTGTTAGCCATAAAGTAATTCGGCTCGCCAACAATAACTGCGTCGCCCGCTCTCAGTAATAACTGTGCGGCTATGTAAACTCCCATTTGCGCACCCTGGGTGGTAAGAAGATTGTGTACACTCGCCCGTATACCACGTGTTTCAAATAAATAATCGGTTAATGCTTCCCTCAGTAAGATGGAGCCGACAGACAATGAATCCGTTCTTCCTTTCAATTGCAAATTCCTTCTTAATCGCGCTCTATATTCGCGAGCCAATAAATCTAAAGGGGCTATACGGGAATCAGGCAAACCGTCATCAATAACAATATCATATCCGGCAACGTCAGATCCGAGATCAGTGATCACACTAAACGAGTTACGATAAAAAAAAGGAGTAGTATTGGAGTCCGGCACTTTCTTTAAATTTTGCTCCCAAATTTTCGGATTTAATTCCGGTAAAACCGGGGATACAAAAACACCTTTTTTAGGCACTGTGGTTGCCCATCCTTGCAAAAGCATATCATTATACGCAGCCACAACTGTCTTACGATGAAGCATCAACGATTGGGCAAGTTCGCGCGTACTAGGTAGTCGCATTCCCGGCTTCAATATTCCCTTGCGAATCAATGCAATAATTTGCTTAGACACCTGCAAATATAACGCGGTTGAAGAGGTTCTATCTATGATTAGAAGGCTGGGAAACGGAAGCATGTGGACTACCTATTTTATGCAAACTGGACGACTTACAGAGTCCAAATATACAATATCTTTGAGAAGAAAATTTATTTATAAGACAATGGCAAAAAGAAAAACACTTCAAGAAGCTGATCCTAAAGCGTTCCAAACGATGCTTGCTTTCGAAAAATACCTATCCGAAAGTTCCCTAAGTAAAACACATGCAGAGCTTATAAAAATTCGCGTATCACAAATAAACGGCTGTAGCTATTGTATTAATAAACACACAAAAGAGGCGCGTGAAGCAGGTGAAAGCGAACAACGCATCTATTTGCTAAGCGCCTGGCGCGAAGTTCCCTTCTATTCACCTGAGGAACGGGCTATACTGGCTTTAGCAGAGGAAATGACCAATATTGCTGCACATGGCGTATCTGATGCGGTTTATAACCAAGCCGTTGAGCTTTTGGGACAGCAATATACAACGGAGGTTATGATGGGCATTATTGCTATGAATGCATGGAACCGTGTAGGAATAACAACGCAACGAGAAATAGAATCCTAATCTTAATAAAATATCTTTTCTGTTTCATGCATTTTGCCTAAGTTTGATAAACACTATGAAAGCAAAAATGAATTGATTAACAATCAACTCAAATTAATTGCTGAACAGTCCCGATTATCTAAATTATGGCAAAATGCAACAGTCGAAGTATTCCTACTCGCTATTTAGTATTTTGATAATAATACTACTCAGCAGCTTTATTTCTCCCTTATCCCAAGATAAGCAAAATGGCCTTAAGATCAATGACCAGGCCCCGGATTTTACATTGCCCGCGACAGATGGCAAACAATATTCACTCCGGGATTTTGAGAGGTTTCCAATTTTAGTGGTGGCATTTACTTGTAATCATTGCCCAACTGCACAGGCCTACGAAGATCGCCTCATTAATTTAAAGGCAACATATGGTGAGCGAGGAGTAGCTCTAATTGCCATATCACCAAACAATCCCTACGCTGTACGTTTGGACGAACTTGGCTATACAGAATATAACGACTCTCCTGAAGAAATGAAATTACGGGCTTCCGATAAAAATTTTAATTTCCCTTACTTATATGATGGTGAGACGCAGTTGACATCAAAACGATATGGCGCAGTTGCGACACCTCATATTTTTATTTTCGATAACAATAGAAAGCTTCGTTATAAAGGACGATTCGATGACAACGAAAATCCTAAAGAAACGAAAGAGCACAATGCTATTCAAGCAATTGAAGCACTTCTAGCAAAAAAAGACATCCCTGTAAAAGAGACAAAAACTTTTGGATGTAGTGTAAAATGGTCAACCAAAGAAGATGCGGTAAAAAAGTCTGACGAACAATGGGCAAAAGAACCTGTTACTATTAACCCCATTCAAATCACACAAATCGACTCCCTACTACAAAATAATTCTGATAAACTTCGCTTAATCAATGTCTGGGCTACCTGGTGCGGACCGTGCGTTGCAGAATTTCCTGATTTCGTTATAATCAACCGAATGTATCGAAATAGGCCTTTTGAATTTATCAGTATTAGTGCCGACAACCCGGAGAAACCACAGCCGGTTTTAGATTTCCTTAAAAGCAAAGGAGCCGCGAACCAGAATTTTTTGTTCGAAAGTAAAAATAAATACGACCTGATTGAGGCTATTGACAAAGCGTGGCAAGGCGCGCTTCCTTATACCCTATTAGTAGCTCCGGGCGGAAAAATTCTTTATAGTAAACAAGGGGAAATAGATCCTCTTGAAATGAAAAAGATGATTTTAAAACATTTAGGCCGATATTACTTCTAAATATTCTATCTGATAAATTTTAGCATTTGCAAATATGTAGCTAACTACGTAGTTTTGCTAAAAAAAGAAATGGCTTTTGAAATTGAACTTTTAAACAATGCCGATGTCCCGGAAATCATCGGGCTTATCTTGCCGATACAACAGCAAGAACATCAAGTTCCTGTAACCATTGAAGATCAGCCAGACTTATTGAATGTAGAAAAACATTACCAACAAAAGGGTGGCGCTTTTTGGGGAATTAAACACCAAGGAACGCTCTTGGGAACTATCGCTTTAATAAAGATGGAAGCAGAACAGGGCGGAGTGATACGAAAAATGTTTGTCCGCAAGGAGTATAGAGGAAGAGAATTAGGGTTAGCGCAGAAATTACTGGAACATTTGATATGCTATGCCAAAAAGGCCGGTATGAGCCATTTATACTTAGGTACCTTTCATACATTAAAAGCCGCCTTACGTTTTTATGAACGGAACGGTTTCATGCAAATTGAAAAAGTGCAACTCCCTTCCCATTTTCCAATTATGGAAGTAGACGATGTATTTTTTCACCTAATTCTGAATAACGATGACAAATGTGATTGACGAGTCGGGCCTCTTAGCGATATCAACACGCCTACAACGCTTAAGTGATCAGCTGCGAAAAGACGGACTAAAAATTTACGAATCCTATGGTATCCAATTCGAACCGAAATGGTTTCCGGTGATTTACACACTCCATAAAAAGCCCATATTGAGCGTAGTGGAAATAGCCAACGAAATTGGGTATACTCATCCCTCTACTATCAGCCTTCTCAAAGAATTAGAGAAAAAAAACCTGATAAAATCAAAGAAAGATAAAGATGATGAAAGGAAGAGGCTTTTATACCTAACCAGAGAAGGAGAAACGTTAGTCGAAAAGATGCAGCCCATTTGGGATGTAATGGTTAAAGCCCTAGAACAACTTACTAATACGTCTAACAACCTAATGAAAGCTATTGACGAAGTTGAGTACCAACTAAAACTACAAGGTTTCTATCAAAGAGCCGAATTAATCAAAGAAAACAAGAGCAAATAATTTATGAGTATTGTAATTAGAACAATCCGTCAGAACGATAATCAGATTTTAGCGCAGATTCTGAGAACTTCCTTAGAAGAACACCATATCCCAAAAGAAGGAACCGTATATACAGATCCGACAACCGACAATCTGTATACACTTTTCCAGCAACCAAGAAGTATTTATTATGTAGTAGAAGAGGATGGGGAGGTTTTAGGTGGTTGTGGTATTTATCCGACAGCCAATTTACCAACAGGCTACGCAGAGCTTGTCAAACTGTATCTGTCTAATAAAAGTAGAGGTAAAGGTTTGGGTAAAACACTCATTAATCGGTGCTTGGAGAAAGCTGTCGACTTAGGTTATACCCATCTCTACTTGGAGTCTTTCCCTCAATTTGAAACAGCAATAAGCATGTACAAAAAAATGGGTTTCTCTTCATTGCCTCACGCACTTGGCAATTCCGGGCATTATGCCTGTAATGTATGGATGGTAAAAGAGCTGGTGCTTGCCGCCAACTAACAAATTCCGGTGTTTTTTGTATCTTTACTGTAGATAAAGCTACTATTATGAGCCGCATAGAAACATTAAACAACGTTTTGGACGGTTTAATGACCCGTTATAAACAACGTGTTCCGGATGTCGGTGCCATTATCCAAGCGATGCTGCAAGATGGCATTATTCAACATCCAGATGAGATCGAAAATGACCATATCGCTTTTAGGACCATGGGAGTATCCCAATTAGGTATAAAATCTTTTGAGAAAATCTTTCTGCATTATGGTTATGAAAAGCGCGATTATTATAATTTCCCCGGAAAGAAGTTAGATGCTTATTGGTATGCACCTCCTGCCGACCGATATCCCCGAATTTTTGTGAGTGAGCTTCGCGTGAGCGATCTTTCTCAAAAAGCCCAAGATATTATCAAAAGCTATACCGATGAAGTAACATCCGATCCGGTGGACAAACTGGATCTTGATAATGCGATGGAAGTCGACCGTTTTCTTCACAGCCCCTTATGGAGAATACCATCGCTGGAAGATTACAATATTTTGGCCGAAGAAAGTGAATATGCTTCATGGGTTATTTACAACCGCTATTATTTAAATCACTTTACAATCAGTATTCACAATCTGAAAGAAGGATTTAATGATATCGCGCTTTTCAATAACTTTCTCGAAAAACATGGTTTCAAGTTAAATACCTCCGGTGGTAAAATTAAGGTAAGTCCTGATGGAGGCTTACTTCAAAGTGCTACCGTGGCCGAAATGATTGAGGCCACTTTTGCCGATGGAGAAAAACAACATATATCGGGTTCTTATGTCGAATTTGCGGAAAGAAAGGTATTGCCTGCTTACGTTCACCTAGCAAAAGAACAAATAAAAAGGCAGCATCGTCGAGACGGTTTTGAAGCCAATAACGCAGATAAAATATTTGAAAGCACCTATAGTTCCCAAACAAAAGGCGATTAAGATCAGCTTTTGAAAATCGGCTTTCAGCGATAATGAATAAAGCAGAAAGCCGATTTCCGACAACCAAAAGCGACTTAAACAACGATATTTACGATCTTCCCCTTGACAACGATCACCTTCTTAGGTGTTTTACCATCAAGGTAACGCTGCACATCTTCGTTCGCTAATACAGCTTGTTCGATCTCGATCCCCTCAAGGCTCAGCGATAGATTGAGTTTTAGTCGCATTTTACCGTTAAACGATATAGGGTATTCAAACTCATCCTCTATTAAATAATCCGGGTTGAAAACAGGGTAAGAAGTGTAAGACAAGGAGCCCGGTTCATTTCCAAGAAGCACCCATAGTTCTTCGCAGATATGGGGTGCGTAGGGTGATAACACAATTACCAAATCCTGCAGAATAGCTCGCTTATTACACCTCAAATCAGTCAACTCATTTACGCAAATCATGAAACTCGAAACCGAAGTATTAAAAGAGAATCGTTCGATATCATCTTCCACCTTACGGATAATCTTATGTAAGGACTTAAGCTCTGCCTTTGTCGGTATTTCATCCGATACGGAAAAATTTGAAGATGCGTCATGGAACAAGCGCCAAAATTTACGAAGAAATTTGTGAACGCCTTCAATACCGTTTGTGTTCCAAGGTTTACTTTGCTCTAAAGGGCCCAAAAACATCTCATACATGCGTAAGGTATCAGCGCCATATTGCTCTATTATATCATCCGGATTAACGACGTTAAACTTGGACTTGGACATCTTTTCTACCTCATGTCCACAGACATATTTGCCGTCCTCTAAAATAAACTTAGCTTCTGCATATTCGGGTCTGGATAGCCTGAACTTTTCTAGATGTAGAATATCGTTGTTCACGATATTAACGTCAACGTGAAGTGCAGTCGTTTTGTATTGATCTTTCAGGCCTAAAGAAACGAAAGTATTAGTGCCCGCTCCATGCTCATCCAATACACGGTACACAAAATTGGAGCGTCCTTGTATCATCCCCTGATTGATCAGTTTTTGGAAGGGTTCTTCTTCCTTTACCTTTCCAATGTCTTTCAAAAACTTATTCCAGAAGCGGCTGTATAGCAAATGTCCGGTAGCATGCTCTGAACCGCCAATATATAGATCAACGGCCTGCCAATAATCAATAGCCTCTTTTGAGGCAAACGCTTCCGAATTGTGCGAATCCATATAACGATACCAGTACCAGCTAGATCCTGCCCATCCGGGCATTGTACTAAGTTCGTACTCATATCCCCCCTGATATTTCCAATTCGTTGCACGTCCCAAAGGCGGTTCGCCGCTTTCTGTAGGCAGATATTTATCCACTTCCGGCAATAACAACGGGAGCTCGTTTTCTTTGATTAGTTTAGGCAATCCATCTTTAAAATAAACAGGCACCGGTTCACCCCAGTAACGTTGTCTACCAAAAATCGCATCGCGCATCCTATAATTGACTTTGGCTTTTCCGATACCACGTTCTTCGAGTACAGATACTAGCTTCGAAACCGCTTCTTGATAAGATAAACCATTAATTAATTCGGAGTTAATATAAACACCCTCCTTCCGACTATCGGCCTCCTCATCTATTTCTTGTATATCAAGAATTTTGATAATAGGTAAATGAAATTGCTTTGCGAACAGGTAATCACGTTGATCCCCCGAAGGCACAGCCATGACGGCACCGGTACCATAACCAGCTAACACATAATCGGCAATCCAAATCGGCACCTGCTTGCCTGTCAAAGGATGCATCGCATAACTACCTGTGAATGCACCGGTAACGGTTTTGGTATCGGCCATTCTGTCACGCTCGGATTTCTTTTTGGTCTGTTCTATATAATTTTCGACCTGTGCCCGCTGTACGTTCGTTGTAATGATCGGAACTAAATCATGCTCGGGCGCTAATACCAGAAAACTTACGCCATATATCGTATCAACTCGTGTGGTAAACACTTCAATGGAATCGCTCCCATCCGCTAAGGCAAATTTTACACTTGCTCCTATACTTTTTCCTATCCAATTGCGCTGCATCTCTACTAACGGCTCGGGCCAATCAACGGTGTCCAGCCCCTGCAGTAATCGTTCTGCATAAGCAGTAATTCGCATACTCCACTGCATCATCTTCTTCTGAATCACCGGATAACCACCACGCTCTGATACCCCATCTTTCACTTCATCGTTTGCCAAGACAGTACCTAAGGCCGGGCACCAATTGACGGTGCTCTCGCGCAAATAAGCTAGACGATATTTTAACAACTCGGTCTCCTTTTGCTCTTCAGAAAAATGGTGCCATTCCTCGGCTGTAAATTCGAGGACATCTTCATCACATACTGCTTCTATCCCCTTGCTCCCTTTGGTTTCAAAAATCCAGATCAATTGGTCAACAGATTCAGCCTTATCGCTATCCGTGTTATAGAATGAGTTGAAGAGCTGCATAAAAATCCATTGTGTCCATTTATAATAAGATGGATCGCTGGTTCGTATCTCCCTGCTCCAATCAAATGAAAAACCAATGTTATCTAACTGCTCCCTATAACGCTTTATGTTGGTTTCAGTGGTTATTGCGGGATGCTGACCGGTTTGAATAGCGTATTGTTCAGCCGGCAACCCAAATGAATCATATCCCATGGGATGTAACACGTTATATCCACGTAATCTCTTATATCGCGAAAAAACATCGGAGGCTATGTATCCGAGTGGATGACCAACATGAAGCCCGGCTCCTGAAGGATAAGGAAACATGTCTAACACATAATATTTTGGCTTATCTGACGTATTATTAACTTTAAATGTTTGATTGGAAGCCCAAAACTGCTGCCACTTTTTCTCTATAGTCTTAAATTGATAGTCCATTATAACACATTACAGTATGACTTGCGAAAGTACGAAAAATCTCACATCTCATGTCCTATATCTCATATCTAATTATTAATTTCGCATTTCAAATAGTAGCATATGGAAGAATTTGAAGTAAGTGCGTCATCCAGAAAAACAAAATCCGTCTACATATCCACGGTTATTAGTATTGCTCTGGTATTACTCATGACCGGACTATTAGGGTTGATCCTCGTTCATGCTAAAAATCTTTCCAATTATGTTAAGGAAAATATCGTACTTAACATCATTGTTAATGACGGGGTAACAGAAGCCGATATTCTTAGTCTACAAAAAGAGCTGGATGGAAATCCTGCGGTGCTTCGCACACAATATGTTAGCAAAGAATTAGCAGCTAGAAATCTTCAAAATGACTTGGGCGAAGATTTTGTTAAGTTTCTGGGTTATAACCCACTGTTATCGTCCATTGACGTCTATCTCAAAGCGGATTATGCAAATAAAGCAGGTGTAGAGACCTTTACAAAGCAGGTATCTAGCAACAGCATGGTCAAAGAGGTTGTTTATCAAGACTCGCTGATCGATATGGTCAACAAAAACATTCGTGTCATTGGTCTTATCATACTTGCCTTCGCAGCTATCTTATTGATTATTGCCGTCGCATTAATCAATAACACCATAAGGCTGGCAATCTATTCACAACGCTTTTTGATAAAAAGTATGCAAATGGTGGGAGCAACAAAGGGCTTCATTCGCCGTCCATTTTTAGGCTATGGTATTCTTCATGGCCTTTTGGGTGCTCTGATTGCAATCATTCTACTATTGCTGACATTGTATTTTGCGCAAGAGCAAATTCCTGAAATTGTTATTTTACGTAACTATTTTGAATTTGCCCTCATTTTCATAGGTGTAATCTGTTTAGGCATTCTGATCTCGGGGGCCAGCACTTATTTTGCAGTAAGCAAGTATTTACGTCTCCGAATAAATGATCTCTATCGGTAATATACATTCACTTAATTAAATTTAGCATTATGCCGCAAGAAAAAAAGAAAGTAGCTCAAGGCGAACAAAAGTCAAACTTTGTTTTCGGTAAATTGAACTACCAATTAATGTTATTAAGTATTGCCATTGTTATCATTGGCTTTATTTTGATGGCCGGTAAAACAGATATTTACAGTTTCACTAAAATAACTTTAGCGCCGATTGTGGTTGTCGCAGGCTTTGCTCTTGGCATTGTAGCAATATTAAAGAACCCTACTAAATAACACCAATAGATGACTTTAATAGAAGCGATTATTTTAGCCATCGTAGAAGGGCTAACCGAATTCTTACCTGTTTCATCCACCGGCCACCTAATCATCGCAACCGCCTTAATGGGCATCGAACCATCTGCCTTCGTTAAACTGTTTACAGTAGCTATTCAACTAGGCACCATCCTCTCGGTTGTGATTCTTTATTTTAAGCGATTTTTTCGTTCGTGGTCTTTTTATTTAAAACTATTTGTTGCTTTTATTCCGGCAGCCATTTTTGGCTTATTATTTAGCGACGAAATAGACAATATGCTAGAGAGCCCAATGACGGTGGCAATCACCTTAGTTTTAGGCGGCATTGTGCTCCTATTCGTCGATAAATGGTTTAATGCACCTCGCATTGATAACTCAGACAACATTTCTTACGCTACCGCCCTGAAAATTGGCTTTTTTCAGTGTCTAGCAATGATACCAGGCACTTCTCGCTCGGGAGCAACCATTGTTGGCGGTATGGCGCAGAAACTTTCAAGGAAAGCCGCAGCTGAATTTTCTTTCTTTTTAGCCGTGCCGACTATGTTTGGCGCGACGGCAAAAAAACTGCTCGACTTCTACAAAGATGGCAACCAGTTTACCGCAGACCAATATAATATCCTTTTTATAGGTAACTTGGTGGGTTTCATCGTAGCCATCATAGCCATTAAAAGCTTCATTGGTTACGTTACGAAATACGGATTCAAAGCTTTTGGATGGTATAGAATTATAGTAGGTGGGATTATTATCGTGATGCTTTTAAGCGGTCACAGCTTATCGGTGCTTTAATGGAAGACGAAAAAGAAAAGCCGATTTTCCCTCGTTTCGATTTCACCGCCGGTGAGGTTTTACTGATCGATAAGCCTTACAAATGGACCAGTTTTGACGTAGTGGGAAAGATCCGTAATGCTTTAAAGCCTTTGAAATTGAAAGTAGGCCATGCAGGCACACTCGATCCGCTGGCTACAGGTTTACTTATTGTTTGTACCGGCAAACGCACTAAAACTATTGATGAGCTTCAAGCGCAGGAAAAAGAATACATAGGAACCTTCACACTCGGGGCAACAACACCGTCTTATGACTTAGAAACAATTCCGGATAGCTTTTTTGATATCACAAATCTTACGGAACAAGATCTACTTCGCGCCTCACTAACATTCGTCGGTGCTATTGAACAATATCCGCCGGTACATTCGGCTGTAAAAATGCAAGGCGAAAGATTATACGAAAAAGCCAGACGAGGCGAGTCCGTTGAACTAAAACCTCGTCGTGTAACGATCTATGAGTTCGAATTAACCCGCATTGCTCTTCCGGAAGTTAACTTCAGAGTCGTTTGCAGCAAAGGAACTTACATTCGATCGTTGGCACATGACTTTGGAAAAGCAGTGGGCGCCGGTGCCTATCTGAGTGAATTGAGAAGAACTCGCAGCGGTAATTTTCATGTCAGAGATGCCTGGAATGTTTTGGAGCTGTCCGATCATATTCGGTCTTTGAAAGAACAAGGTCTATTAATAAATGACGAAGGAGAACATTCATAAAAAACCTTAACCTCAATACATTATCACTTTTAGAATAAATACGTATCTTGGAAGAAAGGTACATAAAATTATCTCATAAGATTTTCTATAGGCAGAAACAGTGGAGAGCACAAAGCGTGATATATTGCAAATAAGGGTTTAGGAATGGCTTTGGAACAAAGATTAGTATGATTATTTGCTGCTAAAGTAGAATGCTTATGAGGTAAACAGCAGATTCATGATAAAAAAACAATTTATTGCGGATGAAAATATATAGAAACATTGAAGATTTTATACCATTGGACAATGCAGTGGTGACGATTGGAACCTTTGATGGCGTTCATATAGGACATCAGAAAATTATAAGCAGTTTAAGAGAATATGCGCAAAAGATAAACGGAGAAACGGTACTTCTTACCTTTTTTCCTCATCCAAGGATGATCTTGCATCCGGATGATGATAGCTTGCGTCTTATAAACACCATTGAGGAAAAAGCCGATCGACTAGCCGAAAGTGGAATCGATCACCTGATTATCACGCCGTTTACACGGGATTTTTCCAATCAATCGGCAGAAGAATATATTCGCGAAATTCTGGTCAGTAAAATCGGCACTAAACGGATCATTATCGGTTATGATCATCATTTTGGGAAGGACCGCAAAGGATCACTGGTCGATTTGCTAAAATATGCAGAACAGTACCATTATTCGGTACAAGAGATACCGGAGCAAGACATCAATGATGTGGCTGTCTCATCGACGAAAATACGCGAAGCACTCATTATTGGCGAAATTGCCACTGCCAACAAGTACTTAGGTTATCCTTTCCACATTACAGGAAAAGTGGTTAAAGGACAGCAGCTAGGCAGAACCATTGGATACCCCACCGCTAATATCGAAGTTCCGGAAAGCTACAAATTAATTCCTGCTTATGGTATTTACGCAGTACAGGCAACCCTTATTGAACATGCGGAGATGACTACGGGAGAATATATACCGGCAAAAAAAGGCCCTACGTTAAAAGGTATGGGATATATCGGAACACGACCCACTGTAAGAGGTGTCAACCGAAGTATAGAGATCAATTTTTTTGATCTTAACGAAGATTTATATGGCAAAACGCTTCAAATACAATTTTTACACTTTGTGCGTCACGATCATAAATTTGATAGTATTGAGGCAATGACGGCGCAATTGGCAGAAGACGAGAAGAAAATAAAAGAGCTGCTTGCTTAATTTCTCCAATATTAAATTTCCGGATGAAACTTCATATCGATAAGAACGAACAAGAAGCTATTGAAAACGCCATTGCACATTGGGAAGAGAACAGCCTGATTGACAAAGAAACGGCGGACAGACTTAGGCACTCGTACGAGGTGAAGGGCTTCGACTGGAGACGTCTAGCACAATATTCATTTTGGATTGCACTCTCTTGTATTGTACTGGCCTTCCTGTCCTTATTTGTCGATCAGGAGATTCTTCAACTTTTGTCAACGCTATACGAAACACCCAATATCATTATTTGCGTGTTTTGCGCTTTGCTTTCATTTTTATTTTATTACCTGGGTTATTTCAACAAAAAACGACATCCAGAGAAATTATTTACCAATGAAAGCTTAATTGTGTTGGGTGTATTTTCTACGGCTACTTTCATTGGCTATCTGGGCAAGGTTATCGACAAAGGTGACGGGATGTATTCATTCTTATTTTTATTGTCTATAGTCATTTATACCGTTCTTGCTATACAGCTTTCTTCAAAAACTATTTGGGCTTTTATGTTGATCGCACTAGGTATATGGTTTGCCACCGAAACTGCTTACCACAGCAATTGGGGATTTAAATTTTGGGGAATGAATTATCCATTGCGCTTTACCATATTTGGAATACTACTAACAGTTTTCACCTTGGTTCTGCATAATAAATGGGCAGCTATTAGAGGCTTTAAACAATTAAGTTACATCATGGGAGTATTATATCTCCTTATTTCCTTATGGTTGCTATCAATTTTCGGAAACTATAGCGATTTAGACAAATGGGCAGCTACCAAGCAATATCATATATTTTATTGGGGAGTACTCTCAACGGTCGTTTGTTTAGCATTTGCTTGGTATGGTCTCAAAAAGAACGATATTATCGCCCGTGAATTCGGCATCATCTTCCTTCTAATTAATCTTTATACGCGATTCTTCGAATATCTATGGGACAATATAAATCGAGCGATTTTCTTCTCTTTGCTCGCCTTATCCTTTTGGCTTATCGGACGAAAAGCCGAAAAAATTTGGAGTGGAAGCTTCCTAAAAAAGAAGGACGTCCCACCCAAATTATGATTGTTTAATAAATTGCAGATTCAATACGATTTTCACTTCATCTCCAACCACTACGGATCCAGCCTCCGTCAAATCATTCCATTTCAGCCCAAAAACCTGTCGGCTGATCTTAGCGGTTGCTTCAAAGCCCGCTTTTTGATTACCGTACGAATCTTTAGCAGTACCGCCAAACTCTACTTCAAACTGCACAGCCTGGGTATGTCCTTTGATCGTTAAATCGCCTCTTAACAAGTATTCGTGGCCTCCTTTTTTTTCAAACGAGCTTGACTGAAAGGTCAACTCAGGGTAATTCGCCGTATCAAAAAAATCGGCTGATCTGAGATGTTCATCACGATCCTTCATATTCGTATCAATGCTATCAGCATCAATTATAAATCTAATCGTTGCATCAGAAAAATCCTCGCTCGTTGCCTCAATTTGTCCATCAAACTTATTAAAGTTACCCGCAACCGTGGAAATAACCAGATGCTTTACCTTAAATTGCACTTCTGAATGCGCCGGATCAACTTTCCATATAGAAGTCATAATATGTGTTTTTATCACAGAAAACAATAAACACCGTAAAATGTTTAGGTTCAACTAACACTATACAGCCTCAGTTACAATCTCATATGTAATTTGTACGCCACCTGCTACCAACATATCGTGTACCGAACAATATTTCTTTACTGCTAGCTCTGCTGCTTTCTTGGCCTTCTCGATGTCAATACGCCCTTTTAACTTGAATAGTAGATGAATATCGGTAAAAACGGCCGGGATCGCATCTTTTCGTTTTCCATCAACCTCAATTTTTACATCCTCTATTTCCTGCTTTTGTTTTTTCAGGATATTTATAAGGTCGAGTGCACTACAAGAACCCAAAGCCATTAACACCAGCTCCATAGGGCGTGCACCTAATGCCTCACCACCAATTTCCGGAGAGCCGTCAATATGGACTTTTACATCGGTGGATGCACTTTCACCTTCAAAATGCACCGCCTGGTTTAGCCTGTTTAGTGTTACTTTCATTTTCTTAGCTCTTAGCTTTCAGCCATCAGCTGCCAGCTTTATTTCGTTATTATTCCTGTTAATTAATGATACTTTCAGTATCAAGCAATGCATACAAAATTTTGCTCTAAGCTTTAAACGGTATTCCATTCCTCGTTTAAGGTCGAGCTCCGACCTTTTCGAAAGCCGATAATTATTTGCTGCCGTCCAAAGCCTGCTTCAAATCGACCAAAATATCGTTGACATCTTCCAATCCGACCGAAATACGAACGGTTCCCGGATAGATACCGATTTGTTCACGCTCCGCATCTGTTAATTTTGAATGTGTCGTAGACGCCGGATGCGTTGCAATCGTACGTGAATCGCCCAAGTTAGAAGTGATCAAGATCATCTTCAAATTATCGAGAAAACGTTTAGCACGTTCAAAGCCACCTTTAATGACAAAGGTAACAATGCCACCTCCAGCCTTCATTTGTTTTTTGGCCAACTCATATTGCGGATGTGAGGGCAAGAAAGGATAGCGAACAAGGTCGACCTCATTATGCGACTCTAACATGCCCGCTACTGCCAACGCATTATCACAATGGCGGTCCATACGAAGCGCCAGGGTTTCAAGACTTTTTGATATAATCCAAGCATTGAAGGGTGACATAGACGGCCCGGTGTGCCGAATAAAAAACATCATCTCGTCGATCAACTCCTGTTTACCTACAACAATCCCGCCTAAAACACGTCCTTGTCCGTCCATGTATTTCGTGGCAGAATGGCTTACTAAATCAAAACCATATTGTATCGGCTTTTGCAGATAGGGCGTCGCAAAACAGTTATCTACATTTAATATAATATTTGGATATTTTTTTTTGAAGGTTCCTAACCACTCTAGGTCTACCAATTCCAAGCCTGGATTTGATGGCGTTTCCAAAAAAATCATCTTCGTATTAGGCTGAATGGCTTTCTCCCAATCAGCTGGATTCTTCGCATCTACATAAGAGGTGGTAATGCCCCATCGTGGAAATAAAGTCGTAAACAGTTGATGAGTAGAACCGAAAACCGATCTACAGGCCACAATATGGTCTCCGTTTTTCAGCAGTGCAGCGAAAGAGGCAAAAACCGCCGCCATTCCGGAAGAAAAGGCTAAACCGGCCTCTGCTCCTTCCAGCTCACAAACTTTTTGTATAAATTCGTTCGTATTTGGATTAGAATACCTAGAATATACAATACCTTCTTCCTCGCCGGCAAATACAGCGCGCCCTTGCTCGGCATCATCAAAAATAAAACTTGAGGTTAAATATAAAGGTACAGAATGCTCGCGATTCTGTGAACGTTGAGTTTGACTACGAATTAATTTACTTTGTTCTTCCATTCTATTTCTATTGTCGACTCAAACCTACCATAAAATTCACTTAGTTAGAAACTTTTATTTTAATTGTTTTGTAATAAACAAAGTCGGAACGCATCAAAAAAGCGTTGATCCGTATATGAACCAACGCCTCATAAAAAACAACCAAATCTATAGGGAAATATAAAAAACTTAATACAAATTTAAATCCTGTTCCAGGAAATTTAATATCCGTGAGAAATCTTTATGCAAAGCAACTGCCTGACCAAATACTAATAGGACCGGCCCTGTGTTATCAATGGATACTTCTTCTGCAACTTCCTCTATTGTATTGACGACACCAATGGCCAGTCTTTCATTTTTCATTGAGCCGTTCTGTATAACGGCCGCCGGCAACCGCCCCTTACCAAGTTTTTTATAAATCGATACGATTTCAGGCAATTGCGCAAAGCCCAATAACACGACAACAGTCGCTCTGCTTCGCGCAGCTTCCTCAATCTCCCAATTAAACGAACCATTACTATCGGTGGCGCTTAAAATCCACAAACTATCACTGTTTCCCTTATGGGTAACGGGGATCCCCTGCAAACCGGGCACAGAAATGGCACTGCTTATTCCGGGTATAATTTCCGTTTCCACGCTGTACGATGCCGCATATTCCAACTCTTCATACCCCCTTCCGAAAACGAAAAGGTCGCCTCCTTTCAATCGGACCACATGTCCAAAATTTAGCGCATAATCAACCATTAAGCGATTGACTGTTGTTTGCGAAAAGTTTTCGTCTCCTGATGGATTACCAACATAAACGCGGGTTGCCTCTTTGGGAGCGTAGCTTAATAATGCTTCGTCCACTAACGCATCGTATATTACGACATCCGCTGTTTTAAGTGCTTTAACACCTTTTATGCTAATCAAATCGGGATCTCCCGGGCCTGCGCCTACCAAGGTGATTTTTGGTTCGACATATACCTTCTCAAATTCGGGATGTTGCTGCCTTTCCATATATTGCCTCCTATTTATATCAAATTAAAAAAAAAGCCTCTGCAGGTTACTGAAGAGGCCTCTTGGAAATCTACACGCCCTCTCCTAACTTGTTAATAAATAACACATATTCTTCATATTTTTACAGATGGAGCGTTTCATATTTTCAAAATTAAAAATCAACGAGACAAATATATATAAAATATACCAATTTAGTAGTCTTTTTTTATTAAAATATTTATTTTGACGTTAAACTATTGGTTATCAGTCCATTAATTACAAACCTAAAGCTAGATTCTCTTCACGCTTAATAATATCGGCAATGCTGGTATCATTCAAAATCTGTAACATCGCATTTCTAACATCTACGAAAGTATCTCTGATACCACAAGTTTCTTCGGTTTTGCATTCGTCACATCGCCTATAAAAATTCAAGCTTACGCAGGGTAGCAAGGCTATAGGGCCGTCGGTGAGTCTGATAACTTGCGATAAGCGAATGTCTTCCGGATCTTTGTTTAAACTATATCCTCCGCCCGCTCCCTTTTTGCTATACAATATACCCGCATTTCGCATTTCCAGTAATATTTGCTCAAGAAATTTCTTCGGAATGTTTTCCTCTTCAGCAATTTTTAAAATCTGCATCGGCTCTTTCCCGTAGTTCTTTCCCAGTACAATAAGAGCTTTAATGGCATATTTTGATTTTTTCGACAGCATATTATTCCTTTGCTTTTTGTAAAATTACGAATTTTCCTTTAGTAATAAAGGTCAACAATCCTCTATGCAATCACATATGTGCTTTGAGAAACTGACCGGTATAAGACTGCGAATGTTTGACAAGTTCCTCCGGTGTTCCTTCAAATACAAGCTCTCCACCCTTCTCTCCACCCTCCGGCCCGATATCTATCACCCAGTCGGCACATTTGATGACATCCATGTTATGCTCAATGACTAAGATGGTATTACCCTGAGCAATCAATGCATCAAATGACTTCAATAACTTTCGAATATCGTGAAAATGAAGCCCGGTAGTAGGTTCATCAAAAATAAAAAGTGTATTCTTACTGTTGTTTCCCTTCACCAGAAACGAAGCTAACTTAATACGTTGTGCTTCCCCTCCCGACAAGGTATTCGACGATTGGCCGAGCTTCACATAACCTAACCCTACATCCGCCAGCGGTTGGATTTTATTGAGTATCTTCGCTTGTTTGCCGAAAAAAGTCAAAGCTTCTTCTACCGTTAATTCCAGTACATCATAAACATTCTTATCTTGCCAAGTTATATCCAGCACCTGTTGTTTAAACCGTTTACCTCCACAAGCCTCACAGGTAAGATAAATATCGGCCATAAACTGCATTTCAATTTTCACTTCCCCTTCTCCTTGGCAAACATCACATCGTCCTCCTTCTACGTTAAAAGAGAAAGCCGCTGGCTTTAACCCCGCAGCTTTTGCAGCTGGCTGACTACTATACAGCGCTCGTATATCGTCCCACGCCTTTACGTAGGTTACCGGATTCGATCTCGAAGACCTCCCTATCGGATTCTGATCTACCATCTCGACACGTTCAACAAGCTGAAGGTCTCCATCCAAACCATCAAAAACACCGGTTTGCTCGCCGGAATAATTACCGGTCGCTTTCTGCAAAGCAGGATACAATATACGCTTCACCAAGGAAGTTTTCCCCGAACCAGACACACCGGATACTACCGTAAAGGTATACAACGGAAATTTCACGTCAATCCCTTTCAGATTGTTCTCCCGAGCACCTTTTATCTCTACAAAGTGCTGCCACTTCCTTCTACTACTCGGTATACCAATGGCCTCGATTCCGTTTAGGTATTTTCCGGTCAAACTCTGCTCGTCCTTAAGAATCTCTTGATATGTTCCCGAAAAAACTAGCTGCCCACCATGTACACCCGCTTCCGGACCAATATCAATAAGGTAATCCGCAGCCTGCATCATTTCTTCTTCATGTTCTACCACCAAAACAGTATTGCCAACATCACGTAAAGATTTAAGCACCCCGATTAGACGTTGGGTATCGCGTGGATGTAAACCGATACTCGGTTCGTCTAAGACATATATGGAACCCACCAAAGAACTTCCTAAAGAGGTTGCTAAGTTAATCCGCTGTGATTCGCCGCCCGAAAGTGTGTTTGAAAGGCGATTCAATGTTAAATATCCTAACCCCACTTCCGTTAAAAAACGCACGCGGTTCTTTACTTCTATCAATAACCTTTTTGCAATTGTCTCCTCGTGCTTATCTAATGATAGATTGTTGAAGAAATCTAACAAATCATCAAGAGGCATAAGCACCATATCGGTAATTGATTTCCCTCCTACTTTAACATAGGCTGCATCTTTACGTAGTCGGGTTCCCTTACAATCCGGACAATCCGTCTTCCCCCGATAACGTGATAACATAACTCGGTATTGAATTTTATAGGTCTGCTCTTCCAATTCTTTAAAGAAATCATCCAAACCTCTAAAATATTGATTCCCGCTCCACAAGACTTGCCTTTGTTCGGGCGATAAATCTTTATAGGCTCTATGCACCGGAAAGTCAAATTTTATGGCCACTTTAACAAATCGGTTCAACCATTCTCCCATTTTCTCTCCTCTCCAGGGAGCGATTGCTCCATCGTATACCGATTTGCTCTTATCGGGCACTACTAAGTCGGGATCTATCCCGATCACTTTCCCATACCCTTCACACCTGCTACAAGCTCCATAGGGATTATTAAAGCTGAAAAAGTTAGGAGTCGGTTCTTCAAATGCCATACCGTCTAACTCAAATCGATCACAGAAAAAATGTTCCTTTTCTCCATCATCAATATAACAGTCCCCCTTTCCCTCAAAGAAGGCCGTCTGGACTGAATCAGCAATTCTACTTAAAGTTTCGTCTTCTTGATTCACACGAATACGGTCAATAACGATTCGTAAATCACCTAAGTTGACACTGCTATTAGCAACCTTTTTATCTTCGATTAGGGACTCGATTTTCTCAATTCGGCCTAAGTACTCCACTCGAACAAAACCCTTTTGGAGCAAGACGGCTAATTCTTCTTTTAGTTTCCGCTGATTATGAGGATGAAGGGGGCTTAAAATCGTTATTTGTGTATCACTAGGCAGTGAGGACACAAAATTTACTACATCTGTAACGCTGTCTTTTCGCACTTCTTTTCCTGATATGGGCGAGATGGTCTTTCCTATACGGGCAAACAATAACTTCAAATAGTCATAAATTTCTGTTGATGTTCCCACTGTAGACCTCGGATTACTTGTAATTACTTTTTGCTCAATGGCAATTGCCGGGGCAATTCCTTTGATGTAATCTACCTCCGGTTTATTCATACGCCCCATAAACTGTCTAGCGTAGGAAGATAAGCTTTCTACATACCGGCGTTGTCCCTCTGCATAAAGTGTATCAAAAGCCAGGGATGATTTTCCTGAGCCCGACATACCTGTGATAACTACCAACCTGTTTTTCGGTATGGTTACATCAATGTTTTTTAAATTATGGACGCGTGCGCCTTTGATAAGTATATGAGATTTTGCGTTTGAATCAACCTTTTGTGCCATGTATACCTCGTAATTTGCTTTTTTTAAACGATTTCCGCCTCTTCGTTACCTACGTAAATCGAGCGTACAAAAATACAGAATAAAGAAACAACAAACGATTTTCATATTTTTTCTTTGTTTTTCTAAAAAAAATGTTTTGCTTTGAAAAAATTTATTAATGTATCGATTGGGTTAAACCGATGGCTTACTTAAATTTAGGAGGACTGCTATAGAGGAAAAAACTACTTAACATACTTTTTTATAACAAAAAAAAGACGAAGTAGCATAGCATGACACTGCAAAAGAAAACTGACCGACAACTAATTCATTTGTATTTAGCCGGAAATGAGGCTGCAATTGAAGAGTTAGTACATCGATATAAATCAAAAATTTACACTTCCATTTACTTATTGGTAAAAGATCCTTATTTAGCGGAGGACCTTTTTCAGGATACTTTCATCAAAGTTATCAGTACGCTGCAAGCTGGGAGATATAATGATGAAGGCAAATTTCTCCCCTGGGCCATGCGAATCGCGCATAACTTGGTGATTGACTATTATCGTAAAGAGAAGCGTACGCCCCTTATCGCCAATAGTGATGGATTTGATATATTCGACGTATTGCCGTTCTACGATGAAAGTACTGAAGAGCGTATTATCAGACAGCAAACACATAAGGATCTTAGGAAGATGATCCAATTATTGCCTGATGATCAAAAAGAGGTGCTGATTATGCGCCATTACGGAGATATGAGTTTTAAAGAGATTGCAGAAGTAACGGATGTTAGTATAAACACGGCATTAGGGCGCATGCGTTATGCGTTAAACAACCTCCGCAAGATGATATCAACATCTGAGGTCGCGTTAAAAACCGGTTAATTCTTCCATATCGGTTTGGCATATTAAACCGATGGAAACAGCATGTTTTATAGCCTCTCGATTGGTATTAAATAGACAGGTTTGAATTTCTGTTTCTTGAAGATTTTTAAAAAGCTGCAATGTTATTGCGGCTTTTTTAGGTTTTATGTTCCTTATATAAATAGCGGCTATTCGATCAGGATGATCTTTAGCGAGTGCGGCATATATGATTGGATCTCTTTGTGAATTGTCGCCGATTAATACAAATTTCTGCTTAGGAAAAACGCGAAGCAGCCTACTGATTCTTCTGTATTTATCATCATGCCCTGTTTTTCCTGTTTTAAAAAAATCGAACCAACGCTTAAAATGGCTTAGCAAAAAGGAGCCATGTGGCAGTTTATTGTGAGCAAAAATACTTTGGAGATAATCATATAAATTCCATTCACTGCTTGATACATAAAAAAAAGGATTTAAGTGACGCATTTCAGTTCCTGATCGAGACAATAAATTGTACCAAAGGACATGATCTGAAAAGAGTTTTCTTCGATGGGCATTCTTAATCAGTAGTTCACGAAGACGCCTTAACACAGTCGCCGAATGCGATATGAGTACGGTATCATCGATATCCGAAACAAATACGTACTGTGTCGAATGCGGCACATAAACCTTGCCCTGTGTAAAGCCATGCAATTCCTCCTTACCGACTAATCCAATTTTCAGGTCATGTAGTCCGGGATCTAAATGGATGTCTGAGGCCCATTTAAACTTAAAAAAGCCATCCGGTTCCGCTATCGTTTCGATTACCTGATCATAAAAATGCAATCTTAAACGAACACTACCTACCGGGCGTACGAAAAACAGCTTCAATAAACTAAGGGTATGCTTCCAACCATCCTTTGAAAAATCACTCGCCTTTTTTGGTTTACGCTTAAGGACATGTCCATAAACCACTAAGTTTTTACTATGGCCATATCCATTGTATATTTTTATTTCAACTGATGTACCCATCATCCATCAAACATATAAAACAGTTATTGGTTTTATAGTTGTCAACACAAATATGAATGAACATAACTGCTTCCTTAAAACTATATGTCCTTATCAATAGAGGATCCGGTAATCAGCAAAACGACTTCGAGGAAGTTATTCGGGATTTCTACCGCGGTACGCATGTACTACATTTCTTCACGCTTTCAAAAACATCTTCCGTGGAAGAGATTCGTCAAGATATAATTGCGTTTGGCCCTCATCGGGTTCTTGCAGTAGGTGGTGATGGAACGGTTAAGTTGGCAGCCGAATGTCTGCTCGAAACAGATATTCCGCTCGCCATTATACCAACCGGCTCCGCGAATGGCATGGCTAAAGAGATCAACCTCAAAAACAACCTCAAAGCAGCACTCGAATTAGCCGTAAACGGTACTCCAAAACTTATTCATGCTTTAAGGGTCAATGGGGAATTTAGCATTCACTTGGCGGATATAGGCATTAATGCACGCATTGTCAAAAAATTCCAATCCTTGGATGAACGAGGCATGATAGGCTATGCCAAGGCTGCATGGCAGGCTATCAAAAGACACAAAAAAATGCATGTTACCGTTAACGCTCAAGGGAAAAGTAAATCGCGAAAAGCCGAAATGGTGGTAATAGCAAACGGCACGAGCTATGGAACAGGTGTAAAAATAAACAAAACCGGTTCCCTATTTGACGACCAATTCGAGATTGTTATTGTCAAGTGGTTTTCCGTTTTGGAACTACTAAAAATGTGCTTTAGCTTCAAGACTCAATTTAATCCTTTTAAAACCGAAATTATACCTACCAACTATGCGAATTTAACTATAAGAGAAAATACGTCTCTACAGGTAGACGGCGAATATATTGGGAAGGTTAAACAGGTAGAGGTTCAACTTATAACTGATGCTGTACTTCTCGTCTGCAATAACGAAAAATTCAAATCAGAATACGCCTAAACAAACAAATATCGGGCGCATTGATGTTTCTTTCCGGAACAGTTGTCTGAAGCTCCTGATGATAAACGTCCTATTACGATACACACATTTTACCAATTCTTTGATGAGAACTAGTTAAAAAACATTAACTTCACTCCTTTCCTCATTAGAAACAATAAACCGAAGATTATGGCTAATTCGAATCTGAATCGTAGAGAATTCATTCAAGGCGCTGGCGCTGTTTTAACATTGTCTGCATTACAAGCTAAAGGGCTAACTTTTGCGGGTACTGCCAATAAGATGCAGGTTGGTTTAATTGGAGCAGGTTGGTATGGAAAAAGTGATCTCTTCAGACTCATTCAAGTAAGCGACATTAACGTTGTTGCAATATGCGATGTGGACAGCAATCATTTAAAAGAAGCCGGTAAATTGATCAGTTTAAGGCAGACTTCTAAGAAGGTTCCCGCATTGTACCGCGATTATAGGAAGATGTTAGCAGATCATAAATTGGATTTAGTTCTTATTGGTTCACCTGATCACTGGCATGCCCGACAAGCTATTGATGCGATGATGTCAGGCGCGCATCTCTATTTACAAAAGCCTGTTAGCGTTGATGTACTTGAAGGGGAGGCAATACTGAGTGCCGCAAGAAAATATAACAGAAAAGTACAAATAGGCACACAGCGAAGAAGCACTCCTCATTTGATTGATGCGAAAGAGAATGTAATCAATAAGGGCTTGCTTGGCAAGATATCTCACGTAGAGATGTGTTGCTATTATCATATGCGAAAGAACGGGAATCCACCGTTAGAGCCCGTTCCCGATTTCCTCGATTACGAAATGTGGACGGGCCCGGCTCCTTTACGTCCATATGACGGTTTGCCGCATGGAAGCTGGTGGAGAACCTTTATGGAGTATGGAAATGGAATTACAGGAGATATGTGCGTTCATATGTTTGATACGGTTCGTTGGCTATTACAACTTAGGTGGCCGAAACGCATCAGTGCAACAGGGGGAATTTACGTTCAAAAAGAGGGAAAGTCAAACATCGCAGATACGCAAACGGCTATTTTTGAATACGATGAATTGAACTGTATATGGCAACATCGCACCTGGGGAAATCCAGCTGATCCCGAATATCCTTGGGCATTTGTTATTTATGGTGACAAAGGCACCCTCAAGGGAAGCGTTATGAAGTATGAGTTTATTCCAACCGGTACGGGCGATCGCATTGTAAAAGACGTGGTTTACGAAAAGGAAGAGTTTCCGGCAGACTTAAATGAGCCTCGCATTGAATTGCACACAGCGCCAGCTACCAGGCGGCACATGCTGAATCTCCTATCGGCTATTGAAAACGACCATCTGCCGGTTGCAGATATTGAAGAAGGGCACATATCAACCGCCAGTTGCATATTAGCTAATCTTTCCATGCATTTGAATCGGCCATTGACATACGATCCACAAAAGAGGATATGTGTTAACGATCCGGAAGCGACAAAATTGCTGAGAAGACCGTACCGAAGCCCCTGGCAACACCCTTACATTTAAACGATCCTGCAAATTGTATTTACCAAATAAAGGGCAACCATCTATCGGTATGCAGGCGTAAATGACATAAAAAAAGGAAACGACCACATTACGGTGTTTCCTTCAGTAGCGGGGAGCAGGATCGAACTGCCGACCTCAGGGTTATGAATCCTGCGCTCTAACCATCTGAGCTACCCCGCCATTTTTACCCTTTCTCGTTTGGGTTTGCAAATATAGTTTATTTTCCTTTTCTTTAGAAAAAAAGTTAAAAAAGTATTTTGGAACACAATTATTATCCTAAACCATTATGGCAGAAAAAAGGAAAATGCAGTTAGAGTATGAAATAAAGTCTTCTCCTAAAATATTATACTCATTTATAAGTGAGCCAAATGGATTAGCGCAATGGTTTGCCGACGACGTTATATATCGAGATAACAAATATCATTTTGTATGGGATGACGAAACGCACCCGGCCAAGCTGTTGGCAGCTCGCGAAAACAAAAGCGTAAAATTCGCTTGGTTGGATGACTCCCCCTATTACCTTGAATTAGAGATTTTACAGGATGAATTAACAAACGATGTGGCGCTCGCCATTACCGACTTCGCTGCCGAGGAGAATGAAGCTGAAAGAAAACTAATCTGGAACAATCAGATTAAATATCTTTTAAGTGTGCTTGGCGCATAAATTTCGTACCTTTGTGAAAGGTTTCGCTTCAATCTAACGAGAGCGAGAATAGATGGAGAAAGATTATTGGCTTTTAACTCATTCAACAAACGCTTTAATTGAAAGGAATGTTGTTTGGAGATGGTAAAGCCGGAAAAACTATTTTGTTCAATGAAAAAAGTTCATGTACTGGTATTAAAGGCTTTTTTTAAACCTTTTATAGTTACATTTTTCATTGTAATGTTTGTGTTGTTAATGTTATTTCTATTTAAGTACATTGACGACCTGATTGGTAAAGGCTTTGAGTGGTATGTAATATTAGAGCTTTTATGGTATGCTTCAGCCGCTCAAATTTCAATGGCCATGCCCTTGGCTATGCTTTTATCCTCCATTATGACCTTTGGAAATCTCGGTGAAAGCTACGAATTAGTGGCCATAAAGGCGGCAGGTATCTCCTTACGTAAAGCAATGATGCCCCTCATTATTCTGGTCAGTCTTATCAGCATCGGATCCTTCTTCTTTAGTGATTATATCCTCCCTGTAACGAACCTGAAAATGGGTTCGCTTTTGTATGACGTAAGAAATAAAAAAGCTGACTTTCTAATTAAGGATGGAATTTTTAACAACAGCATACCGGGCTATTCCATACGTGCAAAAAATAAAAGCAAGGACGGTACCGTATTATATAATTTAATTATATACCAGCACGGTAATATTTCCCGAGGAACGAACGTATTGTTAGCGAAGGAAGGTGTCATGTACAATTCCCGCGATAATAACTATATGATTCTGAAATTAAAAGATGGCGTTCGGTATGAAGAAACAACTGCAGGTGATCGCTCTTATAATCCAAGACAACAGTTTACCCGCTACTATTTTGATCAAACAGAACAAAAGTTTGATATGTCCACCTTTCAGATGAAAAGGACCGATGAAGATCTCTTCAAAAGCCACTCGATGATGCTTAATCTAAAGCAGCTTCGTTATTATACCGATTCAACGACGAAGATCCTCGACAGCATACGAGGCAAGATTTTCAATGAGATCAAGTCGAATTATAAAATATTCAATAGTTATCAAGCAGCTCAAAACAAACCGGTTGAGGCCGCTGGAGCTTTAAAAAATTATAACAAATCGTTTGAAGAGATAATTCCTGTTGATAAACGTGTTGTAGCGGTTAATAATTCCCTCAATGATATTCGGTATATCAAAGAGGTACTGGATATGAAGGCAAAGTCTGACAAGGATTTTGACCTTTCCATCGTTCGATACATCCTGGAATATCATAAAAAATTTACCTTAGCGGTTTCTTGTCTACTTTTGTTTTCGATCGGCGCCCCACTTGGAGCAATTATCAGAAAAGGCGGATTAGGCCTCCCTGTAGTAATGGCTATAATATTTTTTCTTATCTATCACATTATTTCAACCGTTGCAGAAAAATCAGCCAAAGAAGGAAATATCGATCCGGTTTTAGGAACTTGGACCGCAATTATTGCTTTAACACCGCTTGGCATATTTTTAACCTACAAAGCGGCAACCGACTCATCTATTTTTGACATAGAAAGCTATAAATTAGCGATCAACAGATTTTTCGGAAAAATGGGCGAGCTATTCAAAAAAAGATTTGGCCGAAAACAGCATTCTTAAAAGACATGACGCTATAATTATAGAGGTGTACATGAACACACTTATCTTTGCATTACGTAACATTACAATACACGAATGGATTTTCATCTAAACACAATCGAAGAAGCGATTGAAGATATTAAAGCCGGTAAGGTCATCATTGTTGTAGACGACGAAGACCGCGAGAATGAAGGCGATTTTATAGCCGCGGCAAGTAAAGCAACACCCGAAGTTATCAACTTTATGATTACACACGGAAGAGGCTTGGTCTGCGTCCCCTTAACTGAGCAGCGGTGTCAAGAGCTTGAATTAAAACCAATGGTAGGGCAAAACACGGCGGTATACGAAACTAATTTTACCGTATCAGTCGACCTTCAGGGATATGGATGTACAACAGGAATTTCAGCGTCTGATCGTTCGAAAACAATTCAAGCTTTAATCAATCCTGACATTAAACCGGAAGAATTAGGGCGTCCTGGACACATCTTTCCATTGATAGCAAAAGACGGTGGCGTTTTGCGAAGAACAGGCCACACGGAAGCAGCTGTTGATCTGGCCCGATTGGCTGGCCTTGAGCCTGCCGGTGTCTTGGTTGAAATCCTAAAAGAAGATGGCGAGATGGCTAGACTTCCGGATCTGATAGAAGTTGCCAAAAAATTTGATTTAAAGATCATTTCCATAGAAGATTTGATCGAGTATCGCTTAACAAAAGACTCTTTAATTAACAAAGAGGTATCTGTTAAGCTTCCCACTGAGTGGGGGGATTTTAACTTAGTAGCCTACAAACAAAAAAATACAGGTGAACAACATTTAGCCCTTGTTAAAGGTTCTTGGGAACCTGACGAACCCATTCTTGTTAGAGTACATAGCTCTTGTCTAACAGGTGATATTTTCGGATCGTGTCGTTGTGATTGCGGGCCCCAGTTACATAAAGCCATGGAAATGATTGAGCAAGAAGGCAAAGGGGTTATTGTATATATGAACCAAGAGGGACGCGGCATCGGCTTGATCAATAAGCTGCATGCTTACAATCTCCAAGAAAATGGACTAGACACAGTCGATGCAAATATTAAACTTGGTTTCAGCCCAGACTTAAGGGATTATGGCATCGGAGCACAAATCCTTCGCAACTTAGGGGTCACTAAAATGCGCCTTATGTCAAACAATCCCACAAAACGGGCTGGTTTGGTTGGTTACGGCCTCGAGGTTGTTGAAAATGTTGCATTAGAAATACAATCTAATAAGCATAACGAGCTTTATCTCCGTACTAAAAGAGATAAAATGGGCCATACGATTATGAAAAACACCTAATAGAGCGAATTATCGCCAAAGTAAACTGGAATAAATGAGCTGAATCTTTTGTTCTAGTTTACTTTTGAACCTTTGACCGAAGTACTTTCCTCTTTTTCCTGAATTGGTTTCGGATTTTCTTCTTCCTCTTCTTTCTTCTTACGGGTTAGCATGAACATCCGTTTAAAGAACTCACCGAAGGTATCGAAATCCTGCCTATATACCAATCCAAAAGCACTTACATATTCATCTGTTGGATTCAAAAAATTTCGATTGTTCAGTCGATTTGAAGCTCTGAACAATAAATTACCATTTTTTCGGATCAGGTATAATGCTTCAACATCACTAGCAACTTGATTTCCAAATACGTTTAGGTCGTTTAGCTGGCTACGGCGATCGGTTATCCCTCCAGTCAATATAAGTCTATTGTTCAATAATCGAATGGAAGCACTGGCTTCATTCAGCGAACGAATGTTAAAATCGACGAAATTTAAATTCAACGATTGTGAAATAATGTTATTCAACTGATTGAATGCCAGTTCAGTACCCGCACTCAGGAATGTACTATTCAACTCTGTAGTCAAATCCGTTCCTGTTCCGGGAGCAAAGCTTCTTCTAACAATCAAGCTCAAGGCTTGTTGATTTACGTTGTTCGCATCGCTAAGGTAGCTCTGCAGTTCATCTTTTACATACGAATCAACCGGAAAATCAATAGCAAAGCTTATGTCAGGACGAAGAAGGTTCCCTGCTAAAATCATTTCGGCCTGCGCTACAACCCGTTGATCTGTCCCTTGCCTTCCCGCTGCCGTATAGAGCGGTCTGACACTTGTCCTTACTTCATACATGGCGGTTAAATTGATAAGCGCTTCTGCGGGATTCCCGGTCCAACGAATAGTTCCACCGCGATTGATCTCAAAGATCTTATTAATAAAATCCTGTGCAGTGAAAGTAAACTTCCCTTGCAGAATCACATACTCGCCAAACATCTCGAAATCGCCCAAACTGGTTATATTCATGGTTATATTACCGTTTCCTACACCCGACAATTTGCCAAGGTCTGTAATGATGGTTGCTTGTGCATTCCTACTGATATCCAGATCAATGTGTAGCGTTAAACCATCAAAATATGAGCCCCTGGTTTCGCTGAAGGTAGAATCTTTGGACACAAAAGTGATAAAATCATTCTCGCTCACCGTTCCGGACGCGTTTAGGGGTATATTAAAGCTGGTCCCCTCTTCTGTCGCTGCTTTAATGTCAATATCCATATTGCTGGTCGGTCCCTTAAACACAAAATCGCCGGTACCTATGCCGATGCCATAATAAAGCGGATTGTCTTTTGCCGTTGTATTCAACACCATGAATTTTTTGGCATTAATCTGAACATCAATAACCGGATCTAATGGGTTACTCATATCCACTGAGCCATTTGCTACGGCCTTATTGTTATTTTTATCGAGGATATCCAAATCTTTCAGCTCAATGGAACTATTGTTTACACCAACTCGATCATTGATGGTATAGCGCGTTTTAAGATAGTTTACGGTGAAGCTAGCATTTCTAAATTCACAATCTCCACTTATAATTGGGCTCCAAGGGGTTCCCTTGATGCTAATGGCTGCAGACACTGTCCCTGTTAAATCAGAGACTAGCTTCTTCAGAAATGGTTCAAAAAGCACGATTTCACTATCCTCCAAATTGGCTATTAAATCCAAGCTGTTTTCAGATGCCTTTGCATCGTATGATCCCGTTATCCGTAAGGTTTTAGTTCCTTGCCGATTCACCTCCATATTCATTCCGACTAAATCACTCGCCGGGTCCATTTTTGCGGTAAGGGTCATATCACCAATTTCCCTTCCATTATAATAAATATCCGAAGAATTGATGTCGGCTGAAATATAGGGATTCTTCAATAAGGAGAAGAGTTGGAAATTCCCATTTAATTTACCCTCCAATTCGATTCCAAGTGGATTCATTATTCCTGCAAGCGTCACCAAATTAAATTTATCAAAGGACACGTTTAACACATCTTCTTCATCTTTAGAAATCAACCCGTCAATTTTAACATGCTGTTCGCCATTTGCGAGTTCAAAGTCATTAACATGTATATTACCGCCGTGAAAGTCAAAATTCACCTTTTCTTCAAGTTTCCAATCTTCACGGTTTATGATCACATTTGAAGGCAACAAGCTTAGAATTGCTGCCTCCTTTTCATTAAATTCAACTAACCCGTTCAAATCCAATTGATTTTTCGCATCCACATCCGATAATTTCATATTAAAACGCAAACTATCATCACTCAGGATATTAGCTATGTTGATATTTTTTACATAAAGGCTATCGGTTATGTTTAATTGATCGGCTGTGACTGTCAAGTTAAGTGATTCGTCCATGGCTACTCCATCAACAATAATATCTGTGACTTTGATTTTTCCAACCTCTACCATCGGAATATAGGCGTTTAAATTGGCCGTGCTATCCACTGTAGAGAATTTTCCATTCACAAACATGGTGTCTGGAATCGTAATAAAAGGTGCGAAAAGCAACAACAGCGGTTCAGATCGTTTTAACTTAAGAGCAAAGTCAAACACTTGTTTACTGGATTTTTGCTCAATTTCCCACGATGGCAAATATCGTTTGGCAACCGATTTAAAGTAGGATGGAAAAGAAGCTAGATCAATCTCTCCATTCATCGTCGCATCAAGCATATCGGATTGCACGGCGATCTTTCGATTCGACCGTTCTCCTTCCGCTAAAAACACAATAGAATCAATGGAGATCGAGGAAGATGGCTTCCGCAAAACAATATGATGCAAACGCGCATTACCTACTATGTTATTAATAGTATTCCCCTGGAATTTGCCTGTCACCTGGCCTTCCAGCTGGAGGGAGTCCTTAATTAGCCCCATCTCCAGGAGATTAGCTTTTTCTACGATAGTCGAAAAATCATAGGAAGTTTCCGAGCTACGAAAGTCGACAGCAGCTTCTCCCTGCAGTTTTAAATTCCGATCGTTCACATCGACTTGAGCATGTAAGACCCGAGCATCGACAGTTCCATCTAACCGAATGTTTCTGTAGTTTTTACCCTTGTAAATAACCGAAGCGATCTGGCTCTTTATGTTAGCATTCAATTCATTCAAAGAAAAGCCGGTACCCTGTATGTCCGCCTGCAAAGAAACCGACCCGACTTGTCGGTTGTCAAGCAGGCCGCTAATATTAAAACGCTCGGCCTTTAGGCTTCCTTCATATGAATTTTCATCCTTCAAGTTAATGGCTACTCTGGCATCGACCTGTCCCAGTACTGTCTTTAAACTCCCGTCGAGCTGAAAATCATTATAAAATCCCCTCGCTTTACCCGTATAGTTAACATGACCCAGGGATGTTAATATTGCAGGTAATTTAAAATCCTTTTGACCGCTAAAGCCGGCAATAGAGGGTTCCAAATCCGTTTTAATTGTGGCAAACTGCTCCAGATCCAGATCAAATATTGTTTTCTCAATATCAGGGAGCCCCGCAACGCTTATATTGCCTCGCAAGTAGGTTGCTTTTCCCGTTTTCAGCAATAAGCGCTCACCTTTGAAGTGTCTCACCGTACCTTTTAGTTTTCCACTTAAACCAACATTAAAGGCAACTTGATTCATACCGGGTGCAAAGAACGCAATATCTCTAGAATCTACTCGAGTATCCTCTGTTTCGGCATAAATTTCTACCTTCTCGATAAAGTTGGCAAAATCTGCCAAAGTAGCATATTTAAACCGGAGTTGTTTTCCCAATTTGCTTCTATTTGTTTGCACGGAAAGGTTTTCGAAATTCATAGACGTGCTATCCATTTTAAAAGAAGCATCAAGTCGTTTAAGTTCAAAACCACTTTTTTCTTTAAACTTCAATCCTTTTATATCGGCTTTTAACAAAAAGTTTTTGAAATCGATCGTTGAAAAATCTCCATGTAACCCTAAAATGTCTATATCATTAAAGTTAACACCCGCCGTATGACGCTTCACTAATTCATTCTTGTACCTGAAATGAATGTTATTAAGTTTTAGACTGTTCAGGTTTACTATAAAAGAGCTTTTTCTTTTTGGCTGCTTAGGTGCACTGAAGTAGTCTAAAATAAAAGTGAGGTTATTAACCGAATCGGCCTTTTTTTTCAAATAAAAGCGGCTATTCGACAGTGTTAAATCTTTTATTGTAATCTCCTTTGATCGTATACTCTCCAAATCTATACCGGCCCTAAGCTCTTGTGCAAACAGCAAAGTGTCGTGTGACAAATCTTCTATATAAAGGTTTCGAAGGGATAGAGAAGAAAAGGGTTTTAGGTATACTTCTTCAATCTCGATCTTTGTATGAAGTTCATTGGACAAATAAGAAGCGACTTGCCGTGCAACATAAGTTTGAACTGACCTAAATTGCAAGGCAAACAATATACCTACCAGCAATGCAAATATACCGGTGCAAATATAAAGTACTATTTTTGCTACTTTTTTAATAAATTTGCATTTAAAACATTAAACAATCTGTGCTTTGGCAACCATTCTCGGCATCGAATCCTCCTGTGATGAAACTTCGGCCTCTATTTGTATAGACGGAGAAATACGATCAAATATTATTTCGAATCAAACCGTACATGAAAAATTCGGTGGTGTTATTCCGGAATTAGCCTCGAGGGCTCATCAACAAAATATCATACCAACCGTTAGCGAAGCTATACGTGTGGCAAAAATACATAAAAATGAGATAGATGCCATAGCTTTTACAAGAGGTCCTGGCCTGCTTGGATCATTACTTGTGGGGACGTCCTTCGCAAAGGCCTTTGCGCTTGCTCGGAATATTCCGCTTATCGAAGTTAACCATATGCAAGGGCATATACTGGCGCACTTTATTGAAGATCCCAAACCGAAGTTTCCGTTTTTGTGTTTAACGGTGTCAGGAGGTCATACGCAAATTGTTCTTGTCAAAAATTATTTTGATATGGAATTGGTTGGTCAAACAATTGACGATGCAGCAGGAGAAGCTTTTGACAAAACTGCCAAGATTTTAAATCTTCCCTATCCGGGGGGACCGCTAATAGATAAGCTTGCAAAGGAAGGCAATCCGCGTTTCAAATTTCCTGAACCTCAAATTAAGGACTTTGACTTTAGCTTCAGTGGTTTAAAAACAGCCATCTTATATTTCGTTCAGCAAAACACAAAAGAGAACCCAAATTTTTTACAAGAAAACATAAATGATATTTGCGCTTCTGTGCAAGATCGCATCATCAGCATCTTATTAAAGAAACTAAAATTAGCCGCTAATCAGCTTGAGATCGTTGATGTAGCTATCGCCGGCGGTGTATCAGCTAACTCGGGACTCAGAAGCGCATTAGTATCGCTTGCTGAGCAAGAACATTGGAATGTATATATTCCGAAATTTGAATATTGCACAGATAATGCAGCTATGATTGCAATCGCCGGATATTATAAATACCTTAATAACGATTTTGTTTCACAAGAAATTGCCCCACTTGCTCGCTGGAGTGTAAGTAATTAGGCCATTTCTCATTTTACTGTTCACAATGGGAGCACCAAGTTTATTTTTTTTCGGCATTTTCGCCATTCCTCTTATCGTTTTTCTAATATGGCTGATGCGAAAGGATAAAAGGAAAGGCATTTTTGGTATTATTGTTTTGATCATACTCGTTGTTTTCGCTATTGCAGCCTCGTTAAAAGCGAGTAAGAGTGAGTTGGATAGGCAAAAATATGAAGAAATAGATCGCTAAAAGTTCAAGCCGCCATTTTATAAGAGCACAAAAAAGGTGATGAGGAAAGTCTCCACATCACCTTTAATATTCTATAGATTAAACATTAATTAGCATTGTGCTCTTCCAGTTTTTCCGGAGACACCATGTCTTTAATTTTAGCTTCAAGTTCCTCCATCAAGTCGGGGTTATCTAATAGCAGGTTCTTTACAGCGTCGCGCCCTTGTCCTAGTTTGGTATCACCATAACTAAACCAAGATCCTGATTTCTTGATCACATTAAAGTCTACACCTAAGTCGATAATTTCACCAACCTTGGAGATACCTTCTCCAAACATAATATCAAACTCTGCCACCCTGAAAGGAGGTGCCACTTTATTTTTAACAATTTTAACTTTCACTCTATTTCCCGACACTTCATCAGCATCTTTAATCTGAGAGGTTCTACGAATATCTAGGCGCACGGATGCATAAAATTTTAATGCATTACCTCCGGTTGTCGTTTCCGGATTTCCGAACATAACACCGATTTTCTCACGCAATTGGTTAATAAATATACAGCAACAATTCGTTTTAGAAATAGTTCCTGTTAATTTTCGAAGCGCTTGAGACATAAGTCGAGCTTGTAATCCCATCTTGGAATCGCCCATTTCGCCTTCAATCTCACCCTTTGGAACTAAAGCAGCTACCGAGTCGATAACAATTACATCAATTGCTCCTGAACGAATAAGGTTATCAGCGATTTCCAATGCCTGCTCGCCATTGTCCGGCTGCGATATCAACAAATTTTCAATATCCACACCCAGCTTCCGTGCATAATATTTATCAAATGCGTGCTCAGCGTCAATAATAGCGGCAATTCCTCCTTTTTTTTGCGCCTCAGCTATGATATGCGTCGCTAAAGTTGTTTTACCCGAAGATTCCGGCCCATAAATTTCAATGACCCTGCCTTTAGGTACACCACCAATTCCTAAAGCTATATCCAAACCTAAGGAACCTGTTGAAATTGAGTCAATCGGTTCCACTGCGGAATCACCCAATTTCATGATCGTTCCTTTACCGTATGATTTTTCTAATTTATCCAGCGTTAGCTGTAAAGCTTTTAGTTTATCTTGATTACTCATCTCCAAAATTTTAATCAAATATAGATATATTATTTCTAAAATACTAAATATGTTAGCATATCTTGCAACTTTTATTCACTTATTGCCTTCAAGCCCTTCAGATATACTTTTTCGTAATATTTGCAGAGGTAGGTAATGGGACATTCGTCGCATTTAGGTCTTCTTGCTACGCAAATATAACGCCCATGTAATATCAACCAATGATGTGCAACAGCAAGTGTGTTTTTGGGCAAATAATGAACCAACTGCTTTTCCACAGCCAAGGGAGTTTTAGCGTTATTCGTTAGGCCAATGCGATTGGATACCCTGAAAACATGTGTATCCACGGCAATTGCAGGAGCATCATATACTACCGAAGCAATGACGTTAGCTGTTTTTCTTCCCACGCCCGGTAATTTTTGTAAATCGTTAATATCCGATGGAATAGTGCCTTCAAATTTCTCGAGAAGCATCTTTGCCATTCCAACGAGGTGCTTTGCCTTGTTGTTTGGGTAACTTACACTTCGAATATAAGTGAATACTTCTTCTACAGAAGCAGCAGCCAATGTTTCGGCATCAGGAAAGCGTTCAAATAATTTGGGTGTAATCTGATTAATCCGTTTATCCGTACATTGAGCGGATAGAATAACCGCGACCAACAATTCAAAGGCATTGCTATAGTGAAGTTCAGTTTGCGCGTCAGGATTGTGTGACGAAAAATAGGCAACGAATTCTCGAAAACGATCTTTTTTAAGCATAAGCAAACCTATAACAAAATCCTCATTTAACCAATTCCCAAAATGGTTTTTGATCAAATCCGAATATAGAGCTATCCATTGATTCGAATTTTGTCACTCGAATCAAATTTAACTATAGCAAGAGATACTCCCTATAATTATTAACTACGGGAAGTCTTGTGCTGCTTTGAAAAGGTCAAAATAGTGTCAATGCTCCGTTGGGACGGCTCTATTAAGAGGTTATCCAACGGCTGCTGAAGCATAGCGTAGAAAAGCCTATCCTCTGCATTTGATACTTCATCGTATGAAGAGGTATCGCTAGCGAGGTTTTCTAGAATTTTGGATGTAAAAGTTTCTACCATAGATTATATTTTAAAGTCTGAAGATATAATTTAATAACGTCGATTTTGTACACATATTGTGTAGCTTTTCATACAGTTAGTGTTTTTCTGCAAAGTCGTTGGCAAGCTTCAACGCATTGTATGCGTTTACGATACCACCTGTTACACTAATATCGGAAAGCCATACCTTTTTCTTAGTTTTATCCTGTGTAATTTTCACACGATATGTAGGCTTTACAACAGAATCAAATATAATTTTCTTAACCTCAGAAGCTGTCAAATCAGGGTAATAAGATCGTATAAGAGCAGCTAAGCCACTTACAACAGGAGCTGCCATACTCGTTCCCTGTTCCTCCTTGTATTTTGACCCTGGCACCGTTGAATAAATATCTACACCGGGAGCGAAAACATCGACGGTACGCTTACCATAATTTGAAAAGTCTGCCACCAGCGTTTCATCATATTTCCAGCCTGTAGCACCCACCTCAATCCAATTCTCCGCAACTCCTTTATTTATTCCTAAACTATCCACATAATTTTTATTGGGATAGTTTGGTTCTGAATCATTGTCCTGCCCTTCATTCCCTGCAGCATGGATAATAAGGACGTCATGTTTCATGGCATATCCTACAGCACTATCAACTATCTGTTTATCTTTCACATATGCCTTACCAAAACTCATGTTAATTATTTTTGCTCCATTGTCGACAGCGTAGAAAATAGCATTGGCCACATCCTTATCCCGTTCATCGCCATTAGGCACCACACGTAATACCATAATAACAGCTTGATCAGCCACTCCTTTAATTCCCTTTTGGTTGCTTCGATCAGCGGCAATAATGCCGGCAACATGGGTTCCATGTAAAGCATCAGGGCCCTTGACATCGTTATTTCCGTAATAGCGTTCCTTACTATCATTATAATTATCTCCCACAATATGCCGAGAATTATAATCCATGTTCAGATGATAATTAACCTCAGCCTCATAATGCTTCACTCCTTCGACCAGATCATCATAAAATTTCTCATAGCTGCCCTCTTCATGGATGCCCTTTTCGATCATAGATAACGTCTTCCGTGCCATTTTATTTTTAGGCTCATAGCGTTTAAAGTCGGCAATTGTTGGATTATCTTTTCCTATATCGCTCACAATAGAATCAACCTGTTGTTTAAACGCCTTTATAACTCGCTCGGTTATCTGAGCAATCTGCAATTTACTCATATAGTCGGTCGTCATCTTTTGATATGCTAAAAACTTGCGGCGCTCTTCCTCGCTCAAGAGGGTTGTTGGTAGTACAGAAACATATTTTGGATGTAGGTCCCTAACTAGTCTTACAACTTCAAGGTTATCATAGTGAACGTTTTCTCCCTCGCTATTACCTATAAAATTCCAGCCATGAAGATCGTCTATATAGCCATTAGAATCATTATCTATGCTATCGCCTTCTACCTCTCCTTTATTCAGCCAGATTTTCTCTTTTAAGTCTTCATGTTCGATATCCACTCCACCATCAATTACCGCCACTTTTACAGGTCTCGCTTCCTTTCCTTTTAAAAGTTCGTTATAAGCTCTCTCTGTACTTATCCCAGGCACACCGTCCATTTGCAAATCGAGATTATGCCAATTATCTTTCGCCTTTTTTGTTTGCGCATATGTATTGAATGAAAAGAGGGTAATGAAAACTAATAAGAAAAATGGCGTTCTAGCGATACTCATGAATGAAAACTTATGTATTCAATAAAAATAGTATAATTTATTTAGACCCATAGTTATTGAAATAAAAATCTTATTACAAAGGAAAAAAGAAGGAAGGAATTGGTTTCTGAAGGAATGGAAAGCGGCCTATATTTCGGGTTTGCGGACCGATGGACATCAAAACAGGAAAGGCCGCCGTGCAATGCACGGCGGCCTTCTGT
>NZ_LR027859.1 GCF_900607235.1 Olivibacter jilunii
TCACCGACATGCTACACTCCCTGTCCAGTTTCCCTTCCAGATAAGTCGGTTGATGATAGGCTTCAAAGAACACTCGCCTAATACCTCGCTACAGGTATATTTATTGCACATCCAGTACGGGCGCATCTGTAACCGCATTATAACAGCCATACAGCGTCCCCCTTGTGGTTGGATCAGTCTGAGAAGGATTATTAAAAGCATATTCTAAAGCAACATCAATCTTTTTATTGAACTGGGTCGATAGTTCTTCTTCCCTGTTACTATAAATCTTGTCCAGTGCTTCTTTATTGGAAGCTAAGGCCAGCTGTATTAAGCGTTTGACATTGGTATCAGTTATGCGAATTTTTGACCAGTGGTTGAAAATTTCCTGAAGCTCACAACCAACTGTATGGCTGATCCCTAACAGCTTATGCGCTTTTTTTAGCTTTTCATGTGCACTGACTGTATGCCGTATTTTAACTATCCTTTCTGTTGCCCGAAGGGCAGCATTAAGACTATTATTGCAAACGATCCTGATCGGTGTAAATGCAGCCGTAATACTATTTGTCCCGTCATGCGCAGTGGTAAGGAAAATATATTGATCTATCAGATCATCACGGCCAACCCTGATAAAGTCAGGCAATTTAGCTGTGATAAATATGCGTTCTCCCTTTCCCAATACACCGGCCGTTTCATACAGAATCCCATTTTTTGCCCCGACAATGCTATCAAAAAATTCGAATGCGAAAACGTTCTGTACAACTTCATAATCTTTGCCGACGTTCTCGCCTAAAACTTCCTCGTTATCGGTTCGATAGGTAAAAAAACTGTTTTCCGAAAACTGTTCTTTTCCGCTCGGGAAAACCTGCTTATTGGGTGATTTTGCAACTTCATAATTAAGCCCCGCATATTTTATGGCTTCCTCGCTTGTGGGGTAATCCTGCAATATTGTACCTAGGCCATGCCAGGGGATTTCCTTCACACTGAAAAAAGAATGTTCTCCCATTTCTGAATTATAATTTATATTGTGTGCCATTTCCTCTAATTTTTATTTTACGGTTTTCGGTCATTGTTGCATGCTCACAGATAAAAGCCGTTAACTGAACCTGAAACTCTCTAGGGTTTTCTTCTCTGAATACTTCGCCGTAACCTTCCCAATAAAGCCCGTCCAAATACTCTAAAAATGCTGTTTCCATAACATGGGTAATTAATTTGCCCCTCGCCGTAAATGACAAGGGGCATCCATAACTAAGCAGGTAGTTGAATTTCACCTTCAATCTCGGCTAATCTATCCATACAAAGCGTGTTGATGTATTCGGCTACCTTTTTGATGATGTAAGGGTTTTTAGTGATAAACTCTCTCCGCTTATCGTCCCCGATCGATAGTACGCAGCCCTGAAAATGGTTGCTATCGGTTTCTTCCGCATCGTCTTTCTGCGCTACTTCAAAAGCATTAAGTGTATCAATAGTATCGATCAGCTTATCCCGTTGGATTTTTCGACGGTGCAATTCTTCCACAAGCTTCAAGGTGCTTTCTAAGTTCAGTGCAAGTTTTTCCAGTTTTGGAGCTGTTTCTGCCGCTTTCGGCTCTTTTTGTTCAGCTATTGAAGAAGCTTCTTTTTTTGTATCTATAGTCTTATCCTGCTGTTTTTCCTGAGGCAAAGAAGGTTTTACATTGTCCTGTGGTTTAACTCCATTTTGCACACTGTTCTTTACAATATTCTCCAAATTGCTTTTGCTATTTATTTCTATAGTTTTCATAATTTCTATTTTTTGATGTCAATAATTCTGTTTGTGTAATTTCTTTTCTGGAGCAGAGCGAGCGGAAAGCCGCTTCGTTCTGCTGCTGCCTGTCATCAATGGCGGGCTTCTGCCTTTAATTTTTTTCATAGCGCCTAACTTTTAAGTCCTTCGGGCGCAGGGGCCCTCCGGCAATTGTTAAGCAGCCTCACCTTAATAGAATCCCCATCCGTGCAAGGCTTTGCCGAAAAAAATACGCTCGCGAGGAACGAGCGAGGAAGATTTTTTTCGAGCAAACCAACGGGCAGGCTTGCTCGGGTGGGGATTGTTTAATTTTTTTGCTAACGAATCGCCGGGGGTACGCAATCACTAAGCGTTTTATGGGTTAAAGGAATATTAAACAAAGGGTTTGACCTAAACAGAAAGCAACTGGCGGCCGAGGAACGAGGCTCCCTGTTGCAAAAAAAAGAGGATAGCGGCTTCAAGGCACGAAGAAGCGGCTATCCTCTTGCATTTTACAGAAGTTTATATAAAAAAGTTGATGGTACTATATTCTCAATCGCTGACTTTTGTATAGATCAGTGTTTCACCATCATCTCTTGGCCATTCCATTATTGCTTTATCAAGATTAAATTTGAGAATTTTCACACCTCCTCTTAGCTGACCTACGATACGCAGCGTGGTATCACTGGTCTGAAAATCCGCAACCAATATAGATCCCGGCTTTCCCTTATTCCACACCCCGGCAACTTTATTCATAGGACGTTTGGGGTCATCCTTTTTTGCATTGCTCCAATGGGCTATTACCTGAACATCAAATTTCCCTTCATCTGCTGATTTGATTTCCACCGTATCTTTGTAATAGTCAAAGATGGATTCACTTTGAGATGCATATTTACCAATTAGCTGATCTTGTAAATTTGATTCCCCCTTCTTTGGTGATGAACAGGAAAACGTAAAAGATGAAACAGATAGCAAAACGATCCATCTAACTTTTTTGTATACTTTCATAATCAGGAGTTTAGACTACAAATCAAACATAAGTATTAAACAAGAAGATAAGAAAGTATTATTCGAAACAGGGTATGTTAGCATACAAAAAAAGCCACTATGGTGTGGCTTTTCTTCTTAACTAAGAAACCTACTTGGCGTTCTTCTTTGCAGTAACTTCGTTGCGTATTTCCTGCGCCAACGCTTTTGTTTTCTGGAGCGCGTTCCGTAGACGCGTACCTGCTGCTTTGTTTCCTTTCTCATAAAATGCCTGTGCATCTTTTTCAGCAGATGCGATCAGTTCTTTCAGTGTTGCAAATTTTTCCATGATACAGATTGTTTTTAAGATTGAGATATAGAGCTCGTTTTGAAAAGCCCCCAAATCTTTGTGATTATAATTGTGTTAATACCGAACAATAGGCTTGGCCGGTAACCAAATCTATTGTTCAAAACCCTAAAATACGGCAAATCACTTTACCGGGCAATACCTGCCGCTCTTTCCTGCTTATTTTCCCTGGATACTTTATTCTGTTGTTCGGCTTTTATTCCCGGCTTTAAAAATTCTTCCCGTTTTTCAGGTTTACCATTTTCAAGGAAGAAATTGGCTTTACGAAACCTTACCGAGGCTTCTACATAAACATTAACCGTTTCTCCACTGGCTTTCTCCGCTTTTACAAGCTCCCTATTTCCGTTCATGATTCCTGTAAAAATCTTTTCCGCCCTTTCTGGATTTTCAAGATCTTTGATATTAAATGATTTGAGTGATTCTTTAAGATCAAAACCATAACTCGGATCGTGGAATATCCTTGTCGTCAGGTTATTGTACCTGTCACGGGGCTTGTCAGTATTCAGCATCACCCACGCTTTATAAACCATACCCTGTATATTCAACAGATCATCCCGGTACACGGCACGTCCCTGCACCAGATTTCCTGCCTGTTCCTTATTGAATCCTTTTCCTTCTTCTACGTAAAATGTCTGTGGTATGGGATTGGCATAATAGGCAGATTGGAAAGTTTTTGCTACAAAATTGACCTTTCCATTCTCCATGTTGGCAACCATACTTTTATGGGCAGGGTCTTTTCCGATAGCAAGTTCGGCGTTTCCTTCCTGCTTTTTGAACAGTTCAATAGCTTCATTAACGTTATCAAGCTTCTTGACTATGTTTTTGCCATCTTCGCCTTTGAGGATAACCATATATTTCTGACCGATCTCCAGTGGGTCGACCTTATTGTGTACGGCGTCAAATTTGTTGAAATAATAGAAATCCGATTGGCTGGATTTTTTGTAATGCAGCGTAAAATCAATCTGTCCTTTTGCCGTTGCAGGCATACTGTCATATGCTTTAAATTCGGGAACACCCAATTTGATATTTTCTTCAATCTGTGCAATGGTTTTTGGGCTAAAACCAAGGTTTTTAGCTTCGTCGATTCTATCTTCTAAATTGTTCAGATTCATAACATTTAATTTTTAATTTACGGATATTGTTAAATATGAAATGGTTGTTTTCTTCTCCTTTTAGGAGGGCGGGCTCTTCCAACCTATCTAGTGTTTTTTAAATCATTGTTCTTTAAGAGTACAGACTCCCCGGCTTTTACCTTAACCTTTATTTTGCGAACTTTTTTGCTGATTATGTTTTTAGCGGCCTCCATACCGGCACCCGCTACCTGCGTGGCAATGGAGCCATCTAGCCCGTACATACCAATTCCACGCACCAGATTGTCCGTCCCAAGATTTGCGGCTTCCGTGATGACCGCTTCGGGAGCGTAAAGACCCTCCATTCCATCGAGACTATAAACGCTTAGGTTTACGGGGATAATCGATGTTCCCAAACGGATATTGCGGATATTTAGCATAATCCGTTGATTCGCTATCCGGCAGGTAGCGAACAGATAAAAGCCTTTGGGAATATGATGGCCCTTGATGACCATACTATCCTGCAACTGAAGCCTTACCGTAGCTCCCTGTACTACTTTTTGTTTATTGGTAATGATCGCCGGTATTGCCCTGAAAAGGCTATCCTCGGCTGCAATCATCTCTTTTTCGCTTTGGAGCTTTTCTTTGACCCGGTCCGGGTGCTGAATATCCAGAATCGTCTGGAGTAGTCCATTGAGCTGCTCCACCTCTCTATCATCAGAGCTGTCTGCATGCATGCTTTTCATCAAAGATTCCAGCCGATCTACTTCGCTGTTCATCTCTGATTTGGGTCTTGGTTCCACCATTGGATTTTCAGCTACAACCGCAAAAGGAAATTTTTTCTGTTTTTCTTGTGGCCTGCTGATTTCCTGCCGGATTGCTTTTAGCTTTTCATCAATTTCCTCGGCTTTTGGATTTTCCTCTGGCGAGAAACCCAGCCTGTTTATGACATTTTCAATACCCTCCTGCTTTTTTTCCTCATCCCTCGTCGCCTGCCGGTAAAAATCCATCTTATCACGGGGTTGATTTTTTTGCCTGAATGCAGCATTAGGTAATTCCGTATTGATGCCTTTTTTTTCGATTTGAGCATCGTCCTTTGTTCCCTTACCGCCCCCTAATGTATAAAATGCAAATACCAAAAAGGGCATTACGAGCAATGGCAAGAAAAGCCATATTTTACGGGTGTCTCTCTTTTTTTCCTGTTCTATCATGATATTGTTTTTTTTGATGATCAATTTCAATTCAGTGCCCGGACCAACAGGTAAATACAGTAAGCTCCAATAGAGAGAAAGCATAAGAGGAAAGCGGATAGCAAAACCCATCGGGGTAAGCCACTGGCCTTTTTATTCAAAAAGGAAGCAAACCGTTGTTGTCCCTTAACGATTTTCATCGCTATCCGGTAAGCCGTTTCATCCTGTTCATGTTGCTGCTGCTTCCTATCCTGTTGTTTCCTGTAGAGTTTCATGGCAACTGGTTTTCGTTTTTGAGGACTTCCCAATGCTCTATCAGAAAGCCATGTGGGTTATTATCGGTCTGTTGCTTTAAGTCGCGTACTTTCCCTTTGGTGACCAGTCTCTTCAATGCCGTGCTGGTTGAGCGGGTGAGCTTTTGGGTAGCATAACAGATAAATGTGTAGGGATATTGGTCTATATCAAGCACGGTGCTGTCCACCTCAATTTCCTGTGAGATATTGGCCGAGATCAGGTTGTTGTAATAACCCGATTCCTTCAGGTTGTCATACTGCTTCTTGGCAGACTCGTCCGCGAGATAAAATGCCTTTGAAACACTGGTCTCTATGGCTTTATCGTCCGGAATGAGGTTAAAAAAGTAATAGTGGAACGTTTTGATATGATCCCGTAGCTCAACAGGCAGGTTACCTTGCCTATGTGTTGCAAGGGCTTCCATCACCTTCCCGTTATATAGAATATAAATCCGTTGCTGAGCTGCTTCTACCATCTGATAGCTTTTGTAGGCACAGAAACAGACTGTCAGAACATTGGCCAATATCAGGGCGATACTGAACCTTTTTATATGCCTGAAGGCCGTATCAATATTTCTGAACTGTGTAAACATAGGCTTGTCTTTAATTTGAATTATTTACCGGAAAGCTTGTCATAGAGGTAGGCTCCTCCTTTTCCCATTGTACCTGATGCACCATATGAGCCCGAACCTTCCTGCTGCCCGGAATATTGTTTTCCGGCCTGTAAGATGTTGGAACCTCCCTGCATTACACCAGCAGCCCCACCTGTCGCCAAACCTCCCGCGGCCATGGCCGAAGTGGTTACGATACTGGTTACTTTCTGCAACATCGCATTGGCTCCTCCTGCCTGCACCACGTAGTTAGCTACATTGGGAACAGTGAAATACCCTACAATTCCGATCAGCATAAATATCAGGTAAGCGGTATCATAGGTACTGAAAAAGGTGTCACCTGACTGGCCGATCTGTCCGATATCTATTTTGAGCATATTCTCCTGAATTTTGCCAAGTATACTTCCGAATATGTTACTGATGGGAAGCCATAAAAAGACGTTGATATACCGGGCAAGCCATTGGACAAGCGATTGCTGGAAACCATCAAAGACCGCTATACCAAGCACAAAGGGCCCTAGTATGGAGAGCACGATCAAGAAAAATGTCCGGATCGTATTGATGCACAGAGAAGCAGCTGCGAAAACAACCTGCAAAACCTCACTCATCCATTGCTTTACCGAATTGCGGAAATTGTAAGATTGTTTCTCCATCCAGAACTGCATATCGTGGCCCAGTCCTTCCAAAAGTCCCTCGCCGGAGCCGTTCTCGTTTTCGGGATACTTGTATTTATACCATTCGGAACGATCGCCGTTACCGTCTTCTCCGACATAAATATTATACAGATCGGATTTTTTTACTGCCGCCTCTTTTTGTTTCAGGAGTGCTATTATTGCATCATTACTGTCTCTGACCATTGCCCCAGTGGCAAGCACAGTCGGTTGCAGTACACCGTTCATCAGATCGATAACCGCGGGAAAAAACATAATGGCAAGACCAAGACCGAATGGACGCAAAAGCGGATAAAAATCGATGGATTCAGCGGCCGCAATCTGGCGCCATACACGACTGGCGGTATACCAGAGGGCGCCAAAACCAGCTATGGCACGCGCAACGTCGATGAGTTTTCCGCTTAACGGCTGCATGTCGTCCCGCACACTGTCCAGTACGGGCTGCATGCCGCCCAAGGTCTGGGCAATATCCGCGCGACTGGCAAGCGGGAAGACAAGTGCGACAACCGCCAACAGGACGGCCGCAAGTTTAATTTTTTTCATGGGTTTTTACCGTTAAAAAATTGACTGATACCTTTGATATCATTTATTTCTCTTTTCCTCTGCGCCAGCAATACATTACCTGATTCATTGAATTTCCGGAGGAAAAGTAACTTATCCTGTATGTCGTTGTAAATACGGTCGATCTGCGCTAGACGCTCTTCATCGCTCATTCTCAATTGAGAGGAAGTGATCACCAGGAGAAGATCCTCCAGGTTGTCTTTGCTCTGGTTCAATAGCCTTCCGTACACATTAGCCATATATTCCAATTCTCCGGAGTTGAATATTGCCGAACTTCTGAAATGTGATAGTGCGGATCGATATTCCGAATTGATCCTACCTTGCAAGCTGATGATGTCGGCAATCCGTCCATATTTTTTCACTTCGGGACTGACCAGCATCAGGCCATCAAGAAAAACGGTATGCAGGGAAAAGTTGCCCTCTGCTATATTCCTGATCGTATTATAACCATTGCTGATTATATCATAACCCGTTTTCATATCCCTTAAAATGTTTTTGAACTGGCTCAACTTTTCTGCATTGAGGATCAATTGCTGTATTTCGGTAGACTGCCCAGATGACCGTAAGGGCAATGCCATTGTTAGGCAGTAAGCAGCTACCGCAAAGAGAAAATACCTGCCTTTTTCAATTAGCTGTTTCATACATATGGTGGATTTGATTCACGGACTTTAATTCTGATCTTATCTGTTCTTTTAAAACATTTACTTGTCCCGCGAAATGTTGGGCAAATGAGAACTTGTCACGCATAGACGTAAACACCTTATCTAACCGCTGCAAGCGCTGAGCTTCTGTCATTTCGATTTTACCGGGAGCAATAATCAGGAACAGTTCCTCCATATCCCTGCTACAATCCTCCGACAGCTTAGCGTGAATCTTTTCGATATAGGCCTTATGTGAAACTGAAAGGTCTCCATTGTCCCTTTCGAGCATATTAAACAGTTTGCTGATGGTAAGCTGGAAAGCGATGATTTCAGCCACTTTTATATGGTTTCTGATGAAGGGGCTTACAGTTTTTAATGAGCTGATAAAGGCATTATGGAGACTGAACTCCCCACCAGTAAAACCCTTTACCGTTTGCAGTCCTGAACGCGCAATATTATAACCATCTCTTACATAGCCCGAATAAAGCTGCAAGGCTGCAATCTGTGTCAACAGGTATTTTTTCTGCGTCTTTTTCTGTTTAAAAAACTCCGAGAATGTTTGGGCTTGGGCAATATTGTTCACAGAAGAAAGTGGCAATATTGCAATCCAGCACAATAATACGCTGAACAGCGCACTGTAAAATACCGATAGCTTATTCCTGTATCCCATAAATCTCTTTTAAGGTGACCACTTCATCCAATGAGGTTGCCCGCTGGATGCTCAGTTTAATGTTTTCGTGATTGAATTTTTTCAGGTCGGTAAGGTTCCGATCGATTTTATCGGCTGCACCGGCAATGATTTCCAGTCTGGCGGCATCCGACATCTGTGTTTTAAAGCTGTTCACCACTAATAAAAGCTCATCCGCATTTTTGACGCTTGCATCCAGTATCCCTGAATAAACTTTCTCCATAACGGAAATCTCTTCGGGCGAGAAATGTTTATCACGTTTAAAGAGATTCCATGCCCACTTATATTCATTGACCAGTTCAACCTGTTTTGCCGTGAGTTCTTTCAGGCGTTTGTAATAGGTAACAGCTGATTTGATTTCCCAAAGTTCCTGATAGTATTTACGGTAGAGTTCTTTCTGTTTTTCCGTCCAATCGGCAATTTCGGTGAGTTTCAGCTTGGAAAGCTGATTTTCCAATACTTTCTGGGCATTCTGTAGCCATATCGCTTCGTTCTGCAAGCGTTGTATCTTTAGATCTACCGCTTTGATGACCCTTTTTACGCCCGTGCGGATCACTTCCGCTAGGGCAATCTGTGCGCTGGCCCCTTTCGGTACACCTACAAACAACGTGGCGGCGCTAAGGGGAAGCATAATCATATACTTCTTCATAATCTTCCTGATTTTGTGCGTCAAATTTTTTATAGTTTTCATTAGCTTATTCATTATTGACCGAGTGTTTCTTTGACAAGCATCTCAATACCTTTCTGCATACTACCATATCGCAGGGCGTATTCCTGTACCTTTACCTTTTCACTGGCCTCCGTGGTATAGGTCCAATACTCTTTGGGTGATACTTCGGTACGGTAGACCTTGCTGTGTCCACCAAGGCTGATAAACACCTCCTTGTACGAGTGGTCGGGATCGTTAGCTTTGTTCATGGATAGCACCAGTGCTTTCTCCTTATCCGTAAGCCCCAGCAGTTCCTGTACCTGCTCAAACTTGTTGGCATATTTGGACTGATCGAGCAATATCTTCGTGTCAGAATTATTAATGATGGCATTTTTTACGATGGGCGAACTGATAATGTCCTCGATTTCCTGCGTCACTACGATAGGTTCACCAAAGAACTTGCGCATGGTTTTCCATAGGTAGCGCACATGTTCGGCCATACTATCTTTTGCAATTGCCTTCCATGCTTCTTCCAGCAGCACAACTTTCCTGATCTGCGGTATTTTCCGCATCTTTGATATAATCATTTCCATTATGACAAGGGTAATCACAGGAAAAAGCACGGGGTGGTCTTTCACTGCATCCAGTTCCATCACAATGAACCGTTGATGAAGTAAGTCCAGATTTTCATTGGCGTTCAACAGGTAATCAAACTCCCCACCCTTGTAGTAAGGATTGAGTACATAAAGAAAACTCCCCAGGTCAAAATCTTTTTCCTTTACCTGCGCTTCTTTAAGTACCGGCGAATATTCGGATAAGAGAAATTCGTAAAAGCTGTTGAATGAAGGAAAGATGTCGGGATTTTCGTCTAAGTAAGCGTAGTAAAAGGTTAGGGCATTGGATATCGCAACATACTCGGACCTTTTGTAAGGTTCGCTATCCTTTTTCCATAAGGATAACAGCAAGGTCTTAATGCTTTCTTTTTTTTCGGTGTCGAGCGAGCTACCTTCAGGCAGATAGAAAGGATTGAAACGTATGGGGTCATCATCCGAATAAGTAAAATAGTAACCGCCTACCAGATCGCACAATCCCTTATAGCTGTGGCCAATATCCACAATAATGATATGTGCACCCTGCTCATGGTAGCTCCGCATGAAATGGTTGGTCAGAAAACTTTTTCCCGAACCCGAAGGACCCAATATAAATTTTGCCCGATTGGTGATCCATCCCTGTTTCCAGGGCTCGTCCGAAATATCCACATGCACGGGTCGACCACTTATCCGGTCTCCAAGACGGATACCGAACGGACTGATGCTATCTTTATAGTTGGTTTCCAGATTGAAGAAACATGCAGCCTGCTCGGCAAAGCTGTCAAAAGTATCATTGATGGGAAAATCGGCCCCTGCTCCGGGCATTCCGGCGTACCATATCTGGGCCATGCCGTCTGTCTCCTGTTTGGCCGTGCAGTCCATTTGAGCAAGTGCCGAACTGACCTGATTTCTAAGTTCTGCATCTTCCGGTTTATCCGACCATACCAGCACGTTGAAATGCGCTTTAATAGGCAGCCGCTGCTCACCGATGGCCTCGTTCAGAAAGCCGTTGACTGCCTCCATTGCCAGGGCGTTTTCCCTGCTGTACATCGAAAGAGATTGTAGCCGGAGCTTTTTAGATTCCAGCGCCTTGATCGTTTTTTGCGGATCTTCGATCAGTATATATTGGTTGTAAATATGATTACAATTTAAGAGCTGCCCTAATGGACTTGCAAAACCAATACTGAACTTGGTCCGATCTGTACTGTATTTTTCATAGTTGATCCTGCTTCCGCACAGGGCAGGAAGGTTCTCGGTATCAGCAAGTGTATACAGCTGACAGTACCGGTCACCTATTTTCAAACCATTTTGCAGATTAATGTCACGTACTATCGACTGCTCGTTTTCTGTTAACAGAAAACAGTAACGTTCCATAATCCCTGCCTTTACCGACGTTCCCGCTAACTCATCATTTCTCAATCGCCTCGGCCTAATAAATCCGCTATCTGTTAATATCCGTTCGAATTGCCCCGCGCTGTCCAGAAAATGTTGGAAAAGGTTTTCGTCCACGGTTTGCGCCGGAACAATCGTCCTCCGTAAAAGATTGTTATAAGCGGATGTGGCAGGCTTGCGCCCATTTGGCTTTTTGGTCAGGAAAAGATAGCAGGAATGAGCCAGATAAGGTCGTTCATTAAAAAACTTTTCACTGCTACGGGCAAGGAAACCATCCTTTCCTTCGTAGTCTGCTTTATAGCTCGCCTGTGTGTGCCAATCCTGTTTATGTAGGACGGTATGGTTTTGCAGTACCTTGATTGCCTTGACAAAGGTGCTGTGATAAGCCGTATAATCCCGTTCCGATAAAGTGAAAATCTCGGGCAGGGTCAGTTCATAGGCTACCGTAATATCTCCCTGTCTGCTGAGTATACAGTCGTGCTCCACTTTGTAAATAGGAAATATGTTTGTTGCTTCGGCTATCATATCATTTTTTTATTTATGGTTAACGGAATGCGTGTGTGCATTTAAAGAAGTAAATAGACGGCGCGAGCGGAATCGTATGGTGTGGGGCAGCCTTCTCTTTGCCAGATATTTCATCAGGCCGTGCGTTCCGAAGCGGTGGCTTAAATGAAAAACCAATAAAAAATGTGCTGTGCCCAGCATCAGAATCAGGGGTAAAACGATCAACAGACTGGTATCCATGATATACAATAACGCAAAGAGAATCAGAAGAACAACCAGCCCTATTGCCAGATAGATAATATACTGCGCCTTGAGGCCTTTGAACACAATTGGCTGCGAAACACCTTTGTTGATGGAATAAATGCCGCTCATAGTCTGCTCTTTTTATACACCAAAAAATGATTTGAGAACAGTGGCCACAATGACCAGAAAGACGCAGCTTCCAAACCATGAAGCTGCCACTTTATTCGTGTCGGGTTCTCCAGCATTCCATTTATTGAAAACCTTGACAGCTCCTATAATGCCTACCACCGCACCGATGGCATACATCAGGTCAATTCCCGAATCAAAATACCCCTTCACCTTATCGGTTGCTGACTGGATACCGGCATCCCCGTCCTGCGCAAATAGTGGAATGGAAAGGAAAAACTGATAACTGAAAAAGATATATAAGGCGAAGAGTATCCTGGCAATAGCCTGTTTTTTATGATTGTTGCGATTCATATAAGGATGATTTTAAGTTTCTCTAAAAAATTTTATTCCCAGAAGTTTTCCAACTCTCTTTCCGAAAGGGGAAAAGGGGCATGCCGGGTAATAAATTCATTAAGGGATTGCTGGTTGGAATCGGTACGGATAGCCTTGAGGCGTGGTTTGAATCCATCCATCAGGATAAGGAAATCTTCTTTTGTCCCTTCCTCGTCTTTTAGGATCTGAAAAAGCTGTTTCATCTCTTCCAGCAGATCGGGAATGTTGCCGAGCATTTTTTCTTTGTGCTCTTCATCCCTTTTCCGGAAAGAGAATTCGTCCATGCCCATGACACTCATCCCTTCGGGAAGTTTCGTCTTACCCATCAGGTCATCGTCCACGCTTTCCGTTTGTTCTGTATCGAGGTCATTCTCCTTTGTTCCGCTGTGTGGTCTTTTTTCGGCACCGTGTTTTTTACCTGTCAACAACCTTTTTAATTCTTTTCTGAAAAGGAGCAGGATTACGCTGATATACCATAGGAATGTCAACAAGGTGGCGGCAAGTAAGAACTCCTGCCATGTGATATGTTTTAACATAATACTTTGCTTTCAGCTGCACTCCATTATGCAGCTTTTACGAAGCAAAGTTTGATAGACTACGTTTTTTTGCTTGACAACCTACTGGGTAGTACCCAAAAATAAACGCGTAAACACCTGAAGGACAATCTGATTTAAAATCGTCTATTTTGGATGTCCGGGCGATATGCATCTTCATCATCCAGCTTTTGGATTATAGCTTTACCCATTTCGTCAATATATTTGGTACGACTGAGCCTTTTGCGCTGCTTGATTTCGGCAAATCTTCTGTAAGGGCGTCCGATTTTTACATTGAAGAGAATTTCCAGCTTACGGACAATTTCACCTATTCCCGCGTGACCCTTGTTGATCTGTCCGGTACAGTACCATCCGTAGGCAGTTTCCAGCAAATTAATGCTTTCTCCGGTCCAAACCATGTCGTTCCCCGCTTCGATGTCGGTAACATTGTCCTTTCCATCTATCAGCTTCCGTAGATAGGTGGTCATACGCTCATTGGAAAGAATCTTACCGATGAGATAATCTGCCGGGGTGGAGAAACGTTCGTCGTAGTCAATCCGTACCGGACAGAGCCATGACGGTGGTTCTGTAGACGAACGCATAAACAGAAGGCGGTCGAGGTGGTCAGCTCCGGAACGATGATAGCTGTGAAGTTCACGGTTGTCGCGATAGAATTTCTCGATCCCTTTGAGGAGATAACGGTAATATTTCTTAAGTTGATCGGCCGTGCCTTCCGGTTTCGTCAATTCAATCCGTTGTCTGGCAGAATAATAAAGTACCTGACTTATAAACGTAGGCTTTTTAGTCTTAAAAAAAGCTATTTCTTCCTGTTCACTGCTAAAGGTATAGTTTACAGTCCTGTTTTTAAGTTCAACGAGATAAGAACGCGCAGTCAGCAATTTTTTGGCAATTTCCAGCTTATCTGTTATTTCTTCCTGTTCGATCATTGCCAGCTCATCTGAAAGTTGCCGGTAAAGATTATTGGCGATTTCGAGTATCATAAGCAAAAATTTTGGTGCGCTACAAATACTCAGGTTTTACGGATGGAAATAAAGTGGTGAAGGTGGTGTCGGAACAGCTACATGTGTAATATCAGAGCTTATTTACGGCCTATTAAAGGTATTAGGTGGTGAAAAAATGAGAAAAAATGTGCAATATTAGTCAAAACCTTCACTGAAGAACTCTTTGGGTGTCACATTAAGTGCTTTCATGACTTTCAAAAGGCTTTTGTACTGTAAGTTTTCGCCTGCCTCATAGCGACCATATTGTGCTCGCGCTAGATCATGGGCATTGGCAAATTTTTCGTAATTGGCATACCCGGCTTTGATCCGGAGTGCTTTTATCCTTTCTCCCAGTTTTCTTAAATCTTCATCTTCCGATGGTGATATTTCCTTTTGCGACATACAAACAAAATAAGCCATAAGGATATTTATATGTTACCATTAATAAGTTACTACTAATTAGATACTACTAATAAGTAGTAAAATATTCTTATTTTTATGCCGATGAATAAGATGTCGGAACTGGAAAAATTAACGGGCCTGGAGACACTTCCCCTGAACCAGCACCCCTTAAGCGCTAGTTTTATTAAAACGTGCAACAAAATTGGATGGCTAACGATAGAAGATATTTTCAATGCCGGACTGGAAAAGGTTGCAGAACATCCAAAGATCAACGACGAATGGTTTGATGAACTGTTGGCTTACCTGAGAGAGCTTGGGATGCTATATAGGATGAACCCTTGATCAGGGATACTTGGAATTTATGTAATTCAACATTGAGGTTAACATCTGTTTTACTTTATTGATCACCTGTTGAGAGGGAATGGTATCCTTACTCAGTAAACTATGCAGCGCCAGGTGTTCTCTGTTGGGTGTTCCGATAAAGTCTGCTATAAAAGCAAATAACATTTTCTTGGTATCCACCACAAGTATTTTCATTTCCAACAGCACGCGGAAAAAGAAAAGTAGCTGCCGTTCGGTAAGGGAAACCTGAAAATGGTAGCGGCCCGTTGCCGGATCAATTGCACCCACCGGAAATTTTGACCATAAGCTTCGACGCTTGCGGAGCTCTTTACGCTTACGTTTACTGTATGTTAAAAGTTGCTGCCTTATGGACGGCATCTGGTTATCGGCGGCCTGTTTTTTTACTTCAGGGATCAGCGCCAACTGGTTTCTGTAAATTAGCCATTGTTCTTCTTTTTTATATTCATCGTCCAGATTTTCCACAGCCTTTGCCATTTTTTCTTTGATAAGATGACAGAAGGGGCCATAATTGAAATTCAGGGTTATCAGCTGTTCGATCAGCTCCCGTTCGTAGCGATCCGAATATTTCAGGTAAGACAGACGTGAAGGCAATTCAGCTACAAGCCTGATGGCATAATGCCAATGATGCCATTTAAAATAACTCATCATGCTTTTATCAGAAAACCCGGAAAAGTAGTTTTGTAGGGAGACGATCAGCTGTCGATCCACGCGATTTTTATATAGCTCTCCCAATAATGTGCGTACATTCCTCAAAAAGGTTGTTGACCTGAAATAGGGTATAAAAGGGGGCAGTGGTCTGTCTTCGTGAAAACAATCGGGATAGTGCTGAAATAAGCCTTCCAGAAACCGGATTCCCTGGTTCAGTGCATAGTAATAGACCGCAGCCCGGTAGTTATTCCCGTAAGCTATCTTTATTCTTCTTTCCTTTTCCTGTTCAAGTTTCCTCCACCACTCCTGCATTACATCGGTTATATTGAGTTGGTATTTTCCTATTAATGTATACCTGCTGAACGGCTCATGGAGGACTGTAGCCGAGATATTTGTTTCCAGACTTAAAAAATATTGTTTTATGACCCGTTTATAAGACGTGAAGCTCTCTTTATAATACGTTTCTGATATCAATACCTCATTAATGAGTTCATGAAGGTCATCGGCGCGCACAATTCGGTTCGATCTGGCATACATCTCATGTTGGTGATTAGTGTTGATACAACGTCTTTAGAACATAGTCCTTATATGTTTTTCCGATGATCAGCCCTGTTTTATTTTTCAGTATAACCATACCTTCATCGATCAGGTCAATCATCTTTATAGATATGATATAAGATCGGTGGATTCGTATAAAACCGTCAGTCAGACGCAGTTCGGATTCAACATCGTCCATCCGCATGGAAGTCAATACAAATTCATCATGTTTGTGGAATATTACATCGTTTCCCCTTGCTTCTACATAAATGATATCATTGAAATCTATCTTCTTTAATTTTCCTTTATGTTCGATCTGTACAAAGATGTAATCGTTTTTTACTGTGGGTAATTCCAATGTTCTGTGCAGTATCCTTTCCTTCAGCTTTTCCACTGCTTTTGCAAATCGATCGAATTGAACAGGCTTTAACAGATAATCCACTGCATCGAGCTCGATACTTTCGATTGCAAATTCTGTATAAGCAGTACAGACCACCACTTTAACCGAAGGGTCAAGCTCGCGCATCACTTCGGTACCCGTCATTTCATCCATTTCCATGTCAAGAAAAACTGCATGAACATTTAGTTTCGGGATCATTTTTAAACCTTCGAGTGGCCTTGTGGCGGTTCCTATCAAATGGACGTTCGGTACCTGCTCCAGATAACGGGAAATCTGTTCCAGTGCGGCAGGTTCATCATCAATTGCGAAACAGTTTATCATTATATTTCTTTTGTATCACTGGAAAAATCAATAAATAGCTCAACTGTATAAATCTCATTGTCTTCCGTACGACTAAGTCTCGCCTTGTTCTTAAAAGCACCTTTCAGTCTCCGTTCCACATTTTTCAAGCCAACATGGCTGCCCGAAGTATCCAATGTTTTGCTGATCCTTTTTTTATTGGAACTATAGAAATAAATCTTATCCCGGTTGACCACGATCTTGATCTGTAAGGGATATAGCGGATCTGATAGGTCTCCATATTTGAAGGCATTTTCCACAAGTGTAATAAAGGACAAAGGTGGAATCGAATGCAGATAGCGATCGCCTTCAAATTCAAATACAATATTTTTTCCTTTGCCGAAACGTCTCCGATTGATTTCGAGGTAAATTTCCAGATATTCCAGCTCCTTATGCACCGGCACAAGCTGTTTGCCTTTCACCGCATTGTCCAACGAATAACGCATCATCATGGAAAGCAGGTAGATGCTCTCGGCCAATGACTTGGATAAAGAGAGCGCCTCTGTATAGATAAAATTTAGTGAATTATGCAGAAAATGGGGATTGACCTGGGCTCTTAAAAATGCCTGTTCATATTCGAACTTTTCCCGTTCCATTTCGTAATGTGCTTTTTCCATCCGGCGTTTATACGCCAGATTGGCAAACCATTTCAGTATAAAATACACGATAATGGCATAGCTGGCGTATTTGATATAAGGGGAAAGTATATTGCGCAGGTACAGGCTCAGTTTAAACGGCACATCCTCATAATATAATTTAGCCCCAAATAGCGGCAATATTCCATAGATGCAAACATAGCCCAGTGCTGCCAGTATAAAGAAAGTGGAGATTACCAATAATATAGCGATCCCAATATTTATTTTCCGGCTTTCGATAAATTTAAAGAGAAAGAAATTACTGTAAAAGATAATCGAATACAACAAGCAGAGAAAAAGTATATGACTGTAGTCGACATAACTGATTTTGGGTAGGTTGTAGATATATACAAACTGGGCATAGATTATCCAACAGATAAAATTGAACAACAGGGGGTGTTTACGGAAAAAAGTGGCCATATCTTCCGGATTTTTTGGTTCATCATTCCACAAGATAAAAAAATTAGGCCATTTTCCGTAAAAAAGTGTGCAAAGAACGTTATTTCTCTTTGCACTGATAGCATCTAATGATTGCATATTCTCTTCTTTTTTAGATTTCCAGAACAACTCTGCCGGTTATGAGATCGCTCATATGATTCCGCTGTAATAAAGGGACTGTAAAAGGATAATCCCTTCTGTAAATCTGTTCCAGCCGCTTATATAACCAGTGTTCGATATCGAAACATTGATAATCTCTTTTCCTGAAAAGAAAATATTTGCCGGTTATACTGAAAAAGCTATAATCCTCTTCGTTGAATCTGATCAGTCTTTTCTTTTTTCCTTCTGTGATAATTGGTTCGGATATCTGTTCCGCGATCGGATTGACGATATCGGCATGCTCATGCAAATGCAGCCATGTTTCCCATTGCCAGGGCTTTATGGAGACAACTTTCTCCAGATGTTTATAGATTCGTGAAACGGCCTGCCCTATAAATATTTGCCTATTAAGCTCCTTATTCGGTAATATCGGAGGAAAAAAATCGAGACAGGGAACACGCTTCCATTGCCGTGTAGAAACTACCGGATAAATCGGGGATTTGCTCAGGTAAGAAATAAAAGCTGCCCCTGCTCTTACTTTGACATGTTGGTTCAGAAAAGGGATGGATATAAGGTTACGGCTCGTCAGGTCGTCTCCTGTTCCGGTATTACCATCTACATAAACTAAAATATTTTTTCCGTCCCTTAATTCTCTATTTATTCGCAGTAGGCTACTTTTATCGTTGGCATTGATCAGACTAAAACCAAGGTGTTCTATTTTTTTGTTGTCATATTTAGAATCAACCAGCTCTGTTTCCCTTTGCATCCCGTCTTTTGAAACCACCAGTACAAATGGAATATCATTTTTTGCCAGGTAATGCCCGATCATCCGGAAAGATCCGCTATGAAAGGTAGCAATTACTCCCGGTCTGGCTTTTATGTCCTGCAAAGCATAGCCATGAAAGCGAACTTTAAGGTTTTTGGGTACATCTGGGAGTGACTGTTCAAAATAGCTTTGCTGCTGGTTGGTCAACAGTTTAAAGAAATTTGACTCGTGCTCTCCATATTCCATCGATGGAAGAAAATTTCGAAAGCTTGCACTCACCACCTGAAATTTGTACCAGAAGGGGTTTGTAGGTTCTAAAGGAACCTTTATACCACTGATAGCAAAGCTGAGAGTATGACTTTTTACAAGAGCATTCTCCATTTTTTTAATGATTTAGCCCGACGGTCGAAAACCGCCGGGCGGTAAACACTACTTCTATAGTCCCTCATAAGGGATACATTTATCTTCAGTTTCTGCTACCAGCATAACAGCCTCCAATGCGAGCAATGTAATGGGCCGGCTGAAGAGTTTTCCTGTCCGGGATTTTCCACTTTTACGTTTCATCTTTTTTTGTATGTATAATTAAACCATTGCCTACTCTGATCAAGGGTTTTCGGTTACGCCCTACCAATGGCCACGGGTTTTCTGGATATCCGATAGCGAATTTCGAGCGTTAGGGAGGTCTGTCCAACTAACTTGGTTTAAATAGCGGGATTCTATATGTGAATGTCGCTTTTCTGTATGCGAAAGTTTTATAGCGACATTACAGCGGAGGTAAAGATTTTCGATGTAGTGAAAAGATGGGGTAACAAAATGTCAGGAGTATTTCTGATCTTAAACTATTAACTGAAAGTCTAGTTAAAATGAAATTATGTGCACATTTCTGTATCTATTATGAGTATACCGAAATTCTTTTTGCATTCCTAAAGTTTTATTTAAATTTAACGCTGAGACAAACTTATCCTATAAATATAATATACCGGTTATAACATTAATGAAGAATACGCTTATTGGCAATTGGCTAAAATATTATAGAAACAGCTTGGCAGATGGTGAGCTTTCCGATATATCTCCAGATGTCTGTGAAAAAAAAGGTCATTTCGTTGGTTCAAAATCTGATCTGTCAAATGAAAATCTAAAATCTATCAACATACTCATCTCTCCATTTTATATATCAACTAAAGTAGCGCACGGAAAGAACAAAGGTGAAATAAAAAAGAATTTCCCTTTCTGGATAGAGGTTAAGTTAACTCATGAAGGAACGATTATTGTAGACGAATCCCTGCGCAAGCCCTGGATATGCCGAAGCTTTTTAGAACCTATTTCAATAGCGTCAGGTATCTGGCCCATTCTCAGCACGATGGACAGTTATGATAGTGCCCTGGAGAACCATCGGTTTGATTATAAATCTTTTGACAACTATTGGGAAAGTGCCGCTAAGTTCTTTGAAAAGATAACAGGTTATAGGAACTATAAAGTAGTATTCGATGAATTTAACGCGAAGCATGAAGTGTGCATCATCAAATCGGATAAACTAATTTCTGCACAAAATATCCTGAACACCTATGCCGACCTTCAGAAAAGCGGAGCCTTTCCTTTACTACTATCCAGCATATTAGATTTTACACCCAAATCAATACGAAAGATTCCAGCTGACAATTTGCTTTTTGCAGAACCTGGCCACTACGAACAGTTCAGCAATCAATTCCCGCTAAATAATTCCCAACGAAAGTCACTGCTGGTATACGAACAGCAAACAAATGGCAACATACTGGCAGTAAATGATCCACCAGGAACAGGTAAGACTACACTATTGCAAAGTATCCTCGCGAATGAACTCGTAAAATCTGTTCTTAATGGTGCAAGACCTCCCAGACTGGTAGAAGCTCCTGCAGCAGGTGATATTTATTTTGGACATTACGAAGCGTACAAAGGAAAAGGTACCCCCATAGGTGCAAAAATTGGTTATGGCTGGTTTAAAGTAGTCAAAGTTGAAGGAGAAGACTATTATCTTGCAAGGAATACGGAAATGAATAAAGGCCATAAGCCAAAAGAACAACTCAATAGTACAGATTTTGAAACAGAAAGTATGCCCCGCCGCTAAAACTATCGAAACAAACGGGATATAACATACGTTTCAAATCATCCGACGGATTGACAGAGGTCTATATAACCGACAAAAAGTAATATGACGATCAAGAAAATAATGGGTATCGTTGCGTTGATAATCATTGGAGGTGTTGGTTTTTTCTCCTTATCCTGTACGGCACAATAAAAACCAAGTCCACCAGCCTTAATAAATACAAGCCGTTCAAAGAATGAGTGGGGAAAACCGTTGTACTGAATAGGGAAACAATACTGTTTAAAGAAAAAATCCGTATGAATGATAACACTGATTATCCCTTTATCCTGTTAGATAGTTTGCATCCGCAATGGCAATATGTGGAAGAGCGAAAGAATATGGCAGTGCCCGACTTGGAAGAAATTGTCACATTTCCGGCTGGAACGAAATTACGTATAGAAAAAGCTGTGCAATATACCAATGGCGTTTCCGGATCATCGTACCCAACGGTATTTGGTTCAATTAGCACAAACGGAAAGTCTTACAAAATGGGCTATCAATGGGGAAAGATAGACATTGGAAAAAGCTTCGACAAAATTGAAAAATGCTGGCACTTTCATCAGGCACCTTGGCAACAAAAAACCGATACCGCTTTTTATGCATTGCCAATAGCGAATTTTTGGTGATGAACAATGAAAATATAACCAATGAAGTGCCTTCATAAATAGTATGCATAAACAGGGGGTTAATTGTCCATATACCCCTACAATAGAGCAGATGTTAGCTGTTTTCTTCATGTACTTTCCTATACAGGTGCTTAATCGCATCACTTAACCGTTCTTAATAAATACTTATTTTATTCTACATTTGTCATATATGTTTATGCAAAATATTCATATTGATTTAGCGAAATATGCGTACATTATTTATAAAAAATATGGTCTGCAATCGTTGCATTCTCGTAGTTCAACATGAACTCGAAAAGCTTGGCATAGCGGTTAATAGCGTAAAGCTGGGTGAAATTACGCTAAAAAAAGATTTGACCACCAAGGAGCGTGCGGCAATGGAAAATGCTTTGATCCCCTTGGGCTTTCAGCTCATAGACGACAAGAAGAGCAGGATAATTGAAAAGATAAAAAACGTTATCATTGATTTGGTGCACCATCAGGACAATGATGCGAAAACCAATCTTTCGGACATATTGAGTAATGTATTGCACCACGATTACAATTATCTTTCCAATCTGTTTTCCGAAATTGAGGGTACAACCATTGAGAAGTATTTTATTGCTCAAAAAGTTGAAAGGGTAAAAGAACTGTTGGTGTACGATGAACTATCGTTGAGCGAAATCGCTTTCCGTCTAAACTATTCGAGCGTTGCCTATTTGAGCAATCAATTCAAAAAAGTAACCGGACTTACAACGAGTCATTTCAAGCAAATACGAGAGGATAAAAGAAAACCCTTGGACAAGGTTTAAAGTAAATTTTACAAAACAAACCCATAATTCTGCAATAGGCATCCAAATAATTGTCGCCAAATTTGTATTGTAAATAAAAGCAATCAGAAAATGGCGGCAAATAACAATAGAGAAACCGTTTATCTCCCTTTGGAGGACGTAGAAAGCGAACACTGCGCATTAATCGTTGACAAAGGATTGGCGCAGGTAAAAGGCATTGAAACCCATAAGGTAGAGCTTAATAACCATAGAGCTGCTATTACAGTGGACAATGATGAGGTGGTAGCAGCAGCCGTGCAGGCGATTAAAGATCTTGGCTATGGGGTTCCCACCATTAAAAATTCCTTCCCTGTATTGGGGATGACCTGTGCTTCTTGTGCAGGAAGTGTTGAAAGCATTGTAAAATACGAGCCGGGCGTTGTGAATGCTTCTGTTAACTTTGCTACGGGCAACCTTACCGTAGAATATCTACCCAACATGACTGATGCTTCTAAAATTCAGCGGGCCGTTCAGGGTGTTGGCTATGACCTATTGATAGAAGATGAAACCAAACAGCAGGAAACCCTGGAAGCGATTCACACCGAAAGATTCAGGAAACTTAAAAGCAAAACCATTTGGGCAATCATCTTATCGCTTCCGGTGGTCATTATTGGTATGCTCTTCATGGATATACCTTATGCCAATGAGACCATGTGGCTTTTCTCCACTCCAGTAGTTCTTTGGCTAGGCAAAGACTTTTTTATCAACGCATGGAAACAGACTAAACATCGTTCTGCCAATATGGATACCTTGGTTGCATTAAGTACAGGTATTGCGTATATATTCAGCGTATTCAATATGCTGTTTATGGACTTCTGGCATCGGAGAGGTTTACACGCACACGTGTATTTTGAAGCCGCAGCGGTTATCATTGCCTTTATTCTATTAGGTAAATTATTGGAGGAAAAAGCTAAGGGGAATACCTCATCAGCCATTAAAAAATTAATGGGATTACAACCAAAAACAGTTATTATAATAGAAACAGACGGCACAGAAAGACAAAAAGCCATTGAAGAGGTGAACGTAGGGGATGTTATTTTGGTAAAACCGGGCGAAAAAATCGCAGTAGATGGTATGGTAACTTCAGGCACTTCATATGTGGATGAAAGTATGCTAAGTGGCGAACCGGTGCCCGTACTAAAAAAAGAAAAAGAAAAGGTATTTGCAGGAACGATTAATCAAAAAGGCAGTTTTCGCTTCCAAGCCGTTAAAGTGGGTAAAGAAACCATGCTTGCTCAAATCATCAAAATGGTGCAGGATGCACAGGGGAGTAAAGCGCCTGTACAGAAATTGGTTGATAAAATTGCAGGCATTTTCGTGCCTGTAGTGATCAGCATTGCTATCCTTACATTTGTCCTATGGTTGATTTTGGGAGGCAACAATGGAATTGTGCAAGGTTTATTGGCCGCTGTTACCGTATTAGTAATTGCTTGTCCTTGTGCTTTGGGCCTGGCCACTCCCACCGCTATTATGGTTGGGGTAGGTAAAGGTGCTGAAAAGGGTATCTTGATTAAAGACGCAGAAAGTCTGGAACTGGCAAAAAAGGTAAATGCCGTTGTTTTAGATAAAACTGGAACGATTACCGAGGGGAGACCACAGCTTACCGATATTCAATGGCTAAATAATGATGATGCGACCAAAGATATTTTATTGAGCATTGAAAAGCAATCCGAGCACCCCTTGGCAGAAGCTGTGGTAAAGCATCTGGACGAAGTTTCTACTATTTCACTGTCGAATTTTGACAGTATTACAGGTAAAGGTGCAAAAGCTGATCATAATAATGAAACATACTATGTAGGCAACAAAAAATTGTTAGCCGAAAACAAGATCACTATTGCTGAACAATTGCAAAAACAAGCTGATGAATGGGGTAAACTATCTAAAACTGTTATTTGGTTTGCCAGCAGCAAACAAGCGCTATCGGTAATCGCAATTTCCGATAAAATCAAAGAAACGTCAGTAGCAGCAATCAAGGAAATGCAGGATATGGGTATCGACCTATATATGCTTACTGGAGATAACGAGGCAACGGCTAAAGCCATTGCTGAGCAAGCAGGTATTCATCATTACAAAGCGGAAGTATTACCGCAACATAAAGCAGACTTTGTGAAAAAACTGCAAGAGCAAGGCAAAGTAGTAGCAATGGTTGGGGATGGTATCAATGATAGCACGGCTTTGGCCACCGCCGATGTAAGTATCGCAATGGGTAAAGGATCGGATATCGCAATGGACGTGGCAAAAATGACCATTATTTCATCTGATCTTACCAAGATACCGCAGTCGATAAGATTATCAAAACAGACTGTTGCAACCATTAAACAAAACTTGTTTTGGGCATTCATCTACAATCTTATTGGTATCCCGATTGCTGCGGGTATTCTTTACCCAATTAACGGCTTCTTATTAAACCCGATGATTGCCGGTGCAGCCATGGCATTGAGCAGCGTCAGTGTGGTAAGCAACAGTTTACGTTTGAAATGGAAAAAGTGACATCATTAACTTCCTAAATTAGTTCAACAAAAATGAAAATAAACAAATTATTAATAGGGGCTTTTGCCTTGTTGGTCATGATTATTTCGTCCTGCGGCAGCGATGCTAAAAAGGCAAAAAACGATCACGTACATGCTGCGGATGATGGACACGACCACGCTACAGAACTGCTGGAAAAATCCCCGGGAAAAATCGGCAACAACAGAAATGAAAAGGGCGAGTTGGTAGATGCAGCTGGGCATTTGATTACCGGTTGTCCCTCGCATAAAGAAATGATCGGTTCAGAAGGAGATATGTGTCCGAAGTGTGGTTATATGACGATGATCCCTATTACTTGGGATATTAGCGGAGTAGACACTGTGCGTGTTACAACGTTGACTGACTACAGTCCTCCGGCGGATAAATTAAAAAATAATAACTAGGCTAGACTTGATTGCGTTTGTTAAACGGTGGTTCATTCAAAACGAACCGCCGTTTTTTTAGAGCCGTAAAAATTACAAATTTTACAGGTTATATCACACTTCCAACACATTAGCCGTTAGGTAGATTTGGATATTGCTAAACTGTCAAAGAGGAAATTTCTCATGAATAAAAACGATATAAAAAATGCTAGCCTTGTCCGAAAATCTATTACGGACATAAGGTCTATTTTGTTGACCAGGGAAATACAACAGCTAAAAATTTCAGGTATTGTTTCGGTAGCAAAACTCCCTAAATTGTGGTATCAGATAACAGATAAATCTTAAGTAAAAATGAAAAAGTTCATGTTAGTATTGTCCGTAATCACTTTAAATGCCTGTAACAATACGGCTAAAAACGAAAAAGCAATAGAAAATCATTATCCCGAAACGGAGAGAGCAACTATTCGGGCTGAAAACAGAAATGAAGAAGTCATTACCATTAATGGTGACGATGATATGAAATTCGACAAAACCGAACTCAAGGCCAAAGAGGGTCAAACCGTAAAGCTTATGCTGAAACATGTTGGTAAAGCACCTGTTGGAGCCATGGGGCATAATGTTGTCATACTTGCACAAGGCACAGACTTCAATGCTTTTGCCAATGCAGCGATAGATGCCAAGGACAATGACTATATTCCAAAGAGAATGGAAAATGCAGTAATCGCTAAAACCAATATAATTGGCGGCGGGCAAATTACTGAAATTACCTTTATCGCTCCAGCAAAAGGCTCATATGATTTCCTGTGTTCATTTCCAGGTCACTGTATCTATATGAAAGGGAAGTTCATTGTAGCGTAACTCAGCATCTCGAAATCAGTAAAAATCATAAATCTTACATGGAATAACATAATAATAGCCACCGTTTGATACGGAAATTTGTAACATAAAAAACAAGTTCAAAATGAAAAATGTAGAATTAAGCATACCAGATATGCAAAGTGCACATTGCCAATCAAGAGTAAACAATGCTATCAATGCTATTGCTGGTGTCAAAATCGAAAGATTGGAAGCAGGAAAACTTGCAGTTTCAGTTGAAAGTGACGAAATAAAAGAAGAGATGGTAGCGGTTATTGAAAAAGCAGGTTACAAAGTAGAGGGTAACGACAACGGAAAAACTTCGACTTGTTCAACGGGATGCTGTGACTAGTTTTTTTGGCAAATCTCGGGGAGATATTTTAGTACATCTCCGGGATTTTACCAAACCGCCTCTAAAGTATAAAACTGTAAAAATCTTGGTCTATAAGTAAAAAGGTATGTTATTTAATCAAAATTCAGGCGATTGTTCGGATATCATGACAAAGGTTTGCAATATAGCAGACCAGCATATTCAGAACCTATTGTATACAGGAACATCTGCACCATTCAACGTACAGCTTACAAAGGAACTAAAAACGGATTATAAACAATTGAACAAGATGTTCCTCATCAACTGCAATATGAGCCTCGAAATTATTTTCGTAATGCGGATCGTTGAAAAGGTAAAAGAAATGCTTGTATACACCGAGCAGTCTATATCGCAAATTGCAAAAGCATTAAGCTATAGAAAACCAACAAAACTATCTGAGCAATTGATGACCTATACAGGATTAACATCTGCCCATTTCAAACAGATAAGAAGAAACAAGCTGGAAATCATCAGAAAACGGCAGGAAAGCCAAAACGAATTATAATTATCAGACCAGCAACCTTCTATATAAAGGGCTCTATTAACCTCTCTTTGCGTAAAAGCGGAGGTTTTCTTTTTATAGGTAGCGTAAGAACAACTTGGGAATGAAGAAATACACCTGGCGAACACATAAAATTATAAAGGAAACTAAAGACGCGATTACTATATGCTTTGATCCAGGGCATCAGAAATTTGCCTATTTGCCTGGTCAATATCTTAACATCAGAATTAGCTTAAACGGAGAACTGTTGATACGCTCGTATTCGTTTTGCTCTAAGCCATCTGATGAATTTCCTGCTATTACCATTAAAAGGGTTATTGGCGGAAAGATGAGCAATTTTATTTTAGACAATGCAGCAGATATCGAAACCTGGGAAATAGAGGCTCCCTTTGGAAATTTTGTATTGGATAAGTCAATTGTAGAACAATCCGAAATTGTTCTGTTGGCAGGTGGAAGTGGTATTTCTCCTTTGTTCTCCATGTTAAAAAGCATTGAAAATACAAACCAAATTCCTCTGTTAGTCTATAGTAACAAATTGCCACAAGAAACCATTTTTTGGAATGAATTGGAGACAATGCATACAAACGAGAAACTGAACATTTGCTATTCCTTCACCGACCCTGAATTTATCTCAACAAAAATCAACCACATTGCAGGCAGGTTTTCCTTGCTTGTTCTCAGGTCAGTCATCAAAAGGCTAGTTTCGGCAGTTAATGATGCCCATTATTACATCTGCGGACCTACTGGGCTAATGGATTTATATAAGGATGCACTCACTGGCTTGAAAATCCCCGAGGAAAATATCCATATGGAATATTTTGATCCAATACAGATAGATGCAAACGATATGGAAACGGACTGTACTACCAAAGATGTTATTGTAAACTATTATGAGGACAACTATGTGAACGATGAAATGCAGACTTTTGAATGTACATCACTCATTGAAGTTCAGCCAAGGCAGTCTTTATTAGGGGCGATGAAAGCACACCATATCAAAGTTCCTAGCTCCTGTAGGAAGGGAACCTGTGGGGCTTGCTGGGCGGTAAAAACAGGCGGTGAAATTCGGATGCTTCATAGTGGTGCATTGACCGAGCAAGATATTGCGGAGGGAATAATTTTACTATGCCAAAGCTATCCACTGAATGCGGATGTATGCATTACCGTACAGTAAACATATCCATTCAAAAATCCTCTTTCAGCAAATCTTTGAGTTTTCGATATTGCACGTACAGATCGGTATACATTGTTTTTAACTTGCCGTTTTCTTCGTTTAAATTTACTAATTCTACGAGAATATCCATTCCTAAATCCTTGTATTTTTGTCTCAGTTCAAAAATATTTGTGCCGTAAACGCCGTATTTCTCGTAAAGCTCCAGACCGCTTTTCCCAGCGTTGTAGTCTTTCAGCACTTTTATAACCTGATGTTCATTACTTTTTTTGTTCTTCATTTTTTTAGGATGTTACCTGCTACAAAATTCTATAAGAACAGCAGGAGTAGCTATATACTTTTTCCCCTTTATTTTATAATATTTAATGTTGAAATATTGCTTTTCATAAAATTTCACAAATCAAAGCTGGAATATCATAATAATTTACTGGGTTCGAATGCTGAATTTTGATCTATGAATAAAGAGATTAAAACGGTCTAGATGTTATGACACTATTGATAAAAGGAATGGTGTGCGATAGATGTATATATGTTCTTGAACAGGAAATGACAGCTTTGGGTTTTGAGGTTTTAAATATAAAACTGGGAGAGATGGTTTTAAAAGATACAGAAGTGGTTTTACAGAAGTTGGAAGCCATCAAAACGATGTTGAAAAGTAATGGTTTTGAACTGATATACAACAAGAACCAAAAGACGATAAATATGATAAAGGAATTAGTGGAAAAAGGTATCAGGATGCAACTGGATAGCGGAACGCCTACTAAGTTCACAACCTTAATTAGTAATAAGCTGCACAAGAACTACAATACATTAAGTGCCTTATTTTCTTCGGCTGAGGGAGTGACGCTTGAAAAATATATCATTCACAGAAAAATTGAAATGGTAAAAGAGTTATTGGTTTATACCGAAATGTCTTTGACCGAAATTGCTCATCGGTTGGGTTATAGCAGTCAGGCATATCTATCCAACCAGTTGAAAAGATACACGGGCTTTACATCGCGCTATTTTAAACCGATGAAGCAGGAAAAAAAGGATATCATCAACATGCGGAGGGATGAAGCACTTAGCTCTGATGGTTCGCGGCCCATATAAGTCATTCAAAAAAGTAAATTTCATAACATTTAACCGTCATTTCGTATAGCTGCTCCTACGTTACAATCCGACCTTTGCCTTTGCTATTTGAATAGTCAGTTTGAGGGAATAAAGAAGTGTCATAAAATAAACATAAGATGAGAACAAGTAAAATAGGTTTGGTATCCCGCTTCCTAATTGGAGCAGGAATAATACAGCGTCTTGAGCAGCAAATGAAAAATCAACGGGCCGGATATGTCTGATACAAAATGAATTAAATATAAATTCGCAAAATTCGTAGGGTGATGCGCTAGGTTAAAGCATGTTAAGATTGAACCCAATATGGAGACCCTTAAATACTATTCTAACTTTTCATCATACTAAAATCCTAAGTCATGGAAGAACAGATTACCCAATATAAAACAGGAATGGTGATGATACCGGACATATCAGGGTTTACTGATTTTGTCATTAATACCAATATGTTCGTCGGTAGATATATAACTGAAAAACTTCTGAAATCGATTTTGGATAGCAATCGTCTAGCACTAAAGGTTTCTGAAATCGAGGGTGATGCTATACTGTTTTACAAATACAATAACATCCCCACATTTGATGATGCCATTACCCAGGTTGAAATAATGTACAATAACTTTAAAAAGGAAGTAGCTCGTTTAGCCCTGCAGTTTGCAATAAAAATTCCGCTATCATTAAAGATTATCCTACACTACGGTTCTTTTTCAAAATACAGTATTGGCAAATTTGAAAAGCTCTATGGAGTCCCAGTCATTGAAGCACATAACATGCTCAAAAATAGTGTTGCAGGATTTCCTCCTTATGCTCTTTTTTCTGAAGCTTTTTTAAAAATAAATTTCGAAATACCTTTCCATTCAATAAATAAATACCATGCCTGTGATAGCTGCAAGTATCTGCCAGACATTGGCTACATACATTATCTTTAGAACGCAAAAAAACCAGTAAATATTACAAATCAAACAAGGAGTTGCGTATTCATACCCCTTAGTGAATGATCAACTTTGTAGTGTTAATTCAGCATATGAATACTGTAAAAATTTCAATTATCACGCTATAAAATAATAAAGTTTAATCATTTGTTGCACAATTAAATAATAAGACCATGTTATACAAATATACGAAACTCAGGTTTGGGGTTTTGATTCTCCTGTTGGGTAATATATTGATTGCCTGTGAGAGCAAGCCTGAAAACGCATTAGAAGAAACGGCGACTGCTCATGACGATGCAGCCAAATTACCCGTAGATATTATGATCGCAAAAGAAAAAGAGCTTAATCACGATGAAATCGTGGTAGGAACAATGATGCCCTATCGCGAAGTATCCATTGTCAGCGAATTACCCTTAAAAATCACCCAAGTGGCTTTTAAAGATGGTGGCTACGTGAAACAGGGAACTATACTTTACACATTGAATGATGCCGATATCAGATCCCGTTTAAAGGAAATCGAGGCTGCACTGGAACTGGCACAACTGAATAAACAGCGGTTGTACAATCTTCTGAAAACCGAAACCGTAAAACAGCAGGAGTACGACGAGGCACTTATGCACTTCCGCTCCTTAGAGGCACGACAGGAATTGCTTCGCGTAGAACTTGACAAGACGGTGATCAAAGCCCCTTTTTCAGGAAAAATTGGTATTTCAAAAGTGCATACCGGAGCATATGTAAGGCCTGGTACAGATTTGGTTACCTTGCAAGACCAAAACAGTGTCAAAATCAATTTTTCCATTCCCGAAAGATACTTGCCATTAATAAGTACTGGAACGAAAGTACGGTTTACTACTGAGCTTTCTGAGCAACAACTTGAGGCTACCGTAGTGGCGACCGAACCCGGACTTGATGCTTCTGGCAGAAGCCTACAGGTTCAAGCCATGGCTAATAATTCCGATGGAAAATTCCGAGCGGGTCTGTCTGCAAAGATATATTTTGGTATCAGTGGCCAAGGTGCTAAAGGCGTAAGCGTACCAACCGAAGCCCTCATGCCCGGTGAGGGTGGGTACAATGCTTTTATTCTAGCCAATGGAAAAGCGAAACCTGTGGCAGTTACCATAGGTAACCGAACCGAATCAGAAGCTGTTATCACATCTGGTTTAAGCACTGGCGACAGTATCATTATCTCCAATATGCTACGCATTAGCGAGGGTATGCCAGTAAAAGCCATTATATCAAAAAATAATACGTTATGAGTATATCGTCACTAAGTATAAAAAAACCAGTATTGGCAGGAGTATTCTCTCTTTTGCTGGTTATATTGGGTATCATAGGATGGAAACAATTGGGAGTGCGAGAATTTCCATTGACAGAACCGCCGGTTATTTCTGTTATCACGTTTTACCCCGGAGCAAGCCCTGATGTAATTGCCTCCAAACTTACAAGACCAATGGAAGAATCCATTGCTGAAGCAAGCGGTATCCGTACAATTTCTTCCGAATCACGGGAACAGGTAAGCGTTATTTCAATAGAATTTAATCGCGACACCGATATTGAAGACGCCTTGAATGACGTTAGAGATAAGGTGGCCAAATCCCGTAAGCAACTTCCAGCTGATGTGGACCCACCGATTGTTCAGAAGGCATCTTCGGCGGATAATCTGGTTGCCTTTCTTGAAGTTGAAAGTGATACCAAGGACATCAAAGAAGTAAGTCATATTGCATCAACCGTCATCAAAGACAGAATGCAGTCTATTCCTGGCATTAACAACGTAGCTATCGTAGGCGAGCATAAATATGCCATGCGGCTCCGATTTGACCCCGTAAAACTAGCGACTTATAAACTTACGCCTGAAGATATCAGACAAGCTCTACTCAGGGAAAATATTGACCTTCCGGCCGGCCGGATAGACGGCGAGAATAGTGAGCTAAGCATACGGACACTTGGTCGGCTTACAACCGCAGAAGAGTTTAATGAAATGCTGATAAAGCAAACCGGCAATACGGTAATTAAATTGAAAGATGTTGGAACTGCGGAGCTTGGTGAAATGAATGAGCGTACAGCCATCATCAATGAAACCGGAAACTTGAACCGTATCGGCGTAGGGGTGGCCATCCAGATTCAACGGGATGCCAATGCCATTGAGGTAGTGGATGAGTTTTACAGACGCCTAGAACAACTGCGAAAGGATATCCCAACGGACTATCGTCTGATCGTCGGTTTTGACTTTACACGCTCCGTTCGCGAATCCATTAAGGAAGTAGAAGAAACATTATTTATTGCATTCGGATTAGTCGTGCTGATTATCTTCCTTTTCCTCCGTGACTGGCGTTCCACTATTATTCCTGTGCTGGCGATTCCTGTTTCGATCTTGTCTGCATTTTTTATTATGTATATAGCTGGATTCTCCATCAACGTCCTCACTCTTTTAGGATTAGTGCTGGCAATTGGGCTGGTGGTGGATGATGCTATTGTAGTGCTGGAGAATATCTATAAAAAAATAGAAGAAGGCATGACACCTATTCAGGCAGCATTTAAAGGGTCTAAGGAAATTTACTTTGCGGTTATTTCTACGACTATTACCTTAGCTGCCGTATTCTTGCCTATCGTATTCATGGGCGGTATCAGCGGTCAGCTTTTCCTGGAATTTGCTATCGTTGTGTCTGGTTCTGTATTGGTTTCAGCCTTTGTAGCGCTAACGCTTACACCTATGCTGAGTGCTTATTTCCTAAAAAAGAAAGAGGGACCGGGATGGTTCTACCGGGTCACAGAGCCATTCTTTGTTCGATTGAATAACGGATATGCCCATCTACTTAAGAATTTTATGCGGGTCAGATGGTTGGCCTGGGTCTTTCTGATAGCCACTACGGGGCTCATCTATTTCGTAGGGAAGCAATTACCATCAGAACTGGCTCCTGTAGAAGACCGTTCGAATATGAACTTAATTGCCATTGCTCCCGAAGGCGTTTCCTTCGATTACATGAAAAGAAACATGATGGAGGTAGGTAAATACGTAAACGATTCTACTGATGGATTGTACCAGACCTACTCGATGGTGGCCATTTCGTTCATTCCGGCCCCAGCACCTGTCAATATTGCCGTACAAAGTATCTACCTGAAAGATCCTAAAGAAAGAAAAGCTTCCATACAGGACCTGTATAATCAATATGGAGCAGCATCGGGCAATTTCAGGGGATTTCTTTTATTTCCTTACTTGCCGCCTACAATCGGTACACGATATGGTGGTGGTATGCCCGTACAGTTTGTATTACAGGCACAAAATCTGGACAGTCTGACTTCCGTACTTCCAAAATTTTTGGGAGCGGTACGTCAGAGTAAAAAACTTATGTTTGCAGATGCTGACCTAAAGATCAATAAGCCCGAGGTGAAAATCAGCATAGACCGTGAAAAGGCCGCCCTAATGGGTGTTTCCATAGAGGAGGTAGCCCGTACGCTACAGCTTTCTCTCTCCGGGCAGCGATATGGATATTTCCTCCGTAACGATCGTCAATATGAAGTGATCGGACAATTGTCTCGTTCGCATAGGAATAACATCAAAGACCTTAATGCTGTCTATGTCCATTCCACAACAGGCCAGATCATCCCCTTAAGCAACCTCATCACAACAGAGGAAGCGGTAAGTCCTGCAGCCATTTACCGGTACGATCAATACACATCTGCCACCATATCAGCTGCACCCGCACCCGGCGTTAGCCTTGCCGAAGCCATACAGGAAATTGAAGAAATAAAAGCCGATGTGCTGGGAGAAAACTTTAAGACTTCATTGGCTGGACAATCACGCGACTACACCGAAAGCCAAGGCAATATCACTTTTACCCTTATATTGGCGCTGGTGCTTATTTATATGATACTTGCGGCACAATTTGAAAGCCTGCGCGACCCGCTTACCATTATGCTTACCGTGCCAATGGCAGTAACAGGCGCAGTCCTCAGTTTGCACTGGTTTGGCCAGAGCCTAAACGTATTCAGCCAGATCGGAATTATTACCTTGGTAGGCCTGATCACAAAGAATGGAATTTTGATTGTAGAATTCGCTAATCATCTAAAAGATACCGGATTATCTAAGCTTGATGCGGCTATAACAGCTGCCGAACAACGTTTCCGTCCCATCTTGATGACATCGCTTGCGATGATATTTGGGGCATTGCCGATCGCCCTTACTGTCAACAGTCGCCAGTCTTTAGGAATTGTGATAGCGGGAGGTTTGGTCTTTTCGGGCATCCTCACACTATTTATTATTCCTGCAGTTTACTCCTATTTATCCAGCAGTAAGCGCAGAAAGGCTGTTGTGGAAGAAAACATAGAGGAAATAAGCGAATCGGCAGTGTCCTAGTTATAAATTTCGATTAAGTCACAATGAAAAAAACAGCATATATAATTATTACAACTTTTCTGTTATTAGGTGGTCACAGCCCCTTACAGGCACAGAAAAAACTGTTATCCCTTGCAGATGCTTTGGGAATGGCAAGTGAGGGAAATAAGGCGCTGCAGGTGCAGGTCTTGGAGGAAATTCACGCTGCGGCACTGACACGGGAGAAGAGAGGCACCTTGCTGCCAAGTATATCGGCAAACGTAGCCTACTCCCATTTCTTTGACAGACAGACAATATTCCTGCCCGGCTCGTTTGCTGGCACGAGCAAGCCGGTACAAGAGATAGCTGTAGGTGGCAGAAATGCCTACAATGGATTTATATCCCTTTACCAACCCATTTTTGCCCCCAGCATAAAGCGACAAACAAAAGCAGCTTTGATCAACGAAAAGATGCAGCACGGAAAAACAGCAGACTTCAACAGCAGGATTGCGCTTCGGGTATCTACTAACTATCTCGGTATATTGATGATGATGGGACAGTTAGATTTGCTGGAGCAAAGCCTGCAACGAAATATCAAAGCACTGAAGGATGCCCAGTCACTGTTTTTACAGGGGCGCGCATTAAAATCTGATACCTTACGGAGTTTTATCGCTGTTGAAAATTTAAAATCTTCGGTTTCGTATCTAAAAAACAGTATTAACGTGTCTACCATTGAGCTAAAAAGGCTTATTGGTTTGGAGGAAACAAACGATATACAATTGAGCGATAAACTCGATGTTGATCTACAGAGAAGTCAGTACGAGTTTTACACAGTAGATGAAGCATTGAAAACCGCAGAAGCAAACCGCAAGGATTTGGGCGTCCAAAAATTGGCTATTGATTTTCAACAAAAAAAAATGAAAGTGGCACAGGCAGAACTAATGCCTACACTATCGTTGATAGGGCAATATCAAGTGCAGGCGCAATCCGATGACATGCGATTTGGAGATTATGCCTGGCCGAGAACGTCGTTTTTAGGTGTGCAGCTTTCTGTCCCCATTTTTAATGGTAACCGAACTAGGTCTCAGATCAGTCAGGCAAATATCAGATTACAACAGGAACAGATACGTCTGAACGATTTCAAGGACGAAATCAAAACGCAATTGGCCACTATCATCAGCAAATGGAAAGAAGCAAAATCGCAATTGGAGATACAGAAAACAACGGTAAACTCGGCAGAGCTGAACTACCAAATGAACGAAAATCGCTTTGAAAATGGCTTGAGTTCAAGACTTGAACTGACAGATGCAGAACTGGCATTGACACAGGCAAGGATAAACCACCTGCGGGCAACCTATAATCTGCGGGTACTCCATACAGAACTGCAACATACGTTGGGGCTTTTGAGCCTTTGATAAAAGATAAATTTTAGAAGAACAATTTAAAGACAATTCATAAGATGAATAGGGAAACAATACAAGCGACAGACCAAGCTGCTCCATACCCCAAACGTTGGGCAGCACTTTTCTTGCTATGTACTGCACAGTTTGTGGTTATCATGGACACGTCAATCATTGGGGTGGCACTACCTGCAATAAAAGAAGATTTGGGCTATTCACAATCCGGCCTGCAATGGATTTTTAACGCGTACGTGATTGTGTTTGGTGGGGTTTTACTACTTGGCGGACGTTTGTCTGATCTTTTCGGGGCACGCAAGATTTTTATGTGGGGATTTGCTATCCTTACTGCCGCATCGTTGTTAGCAGGTATAGCCTGGTCGGAAACGGCACTTAATATGGGCAGGGGTTTACAGGGCTTAGGGTCGGCATTGATTGCCCCAGCAGCCCTTACGCTGGTCATATCCAAGTTTACCGACCCTAAAGAGCTGAACAAAGCTTTCGGTTTCTGGGGGGCATCAGCCGCTGCTGGAGGTTCGGCAGGGGTTTTCCTTGGTGGGGTGATTACCGAATGGCTTTCCTGGCATTGGGTGTTTCTGATTAATATTCCTGTTGGACTTCTTGTAATGCTTTTCAGTCAACGCTTATTGCTGAGGGGCGCCACTAGAAAAGGGAAAGTGGATGTTGCCGGTGCAGTACTGACTACAGCTGCACTTGTTTTAACGGTGTATACCATTGTATCAACAGAACATGCAGGTTGGCAGTCAGCACGAACCACCTTCCTATTTGGTTTATCATTGGTCTTGTTCATTGTTTTCTTCATAGTGCAGAAGCAAAAAAGCGAACCTCTGGTCCCCATAGGAATCTTTAAAGTCCCCAATCTTTTAGCTGGTAACCTCGTAATGGCGTTATTGGCAGGAGCATGGATACCGCTATGGTTTTTCCTCAATCTTTACTTACAGCAGATCCTGCACTATTCCGCCTTTCACAGCGGACTCGCCCTGCTACCCATGACCATCGCCATTATGGTACTGATGGTAGGCTTTACTGGAAAACTCGTAGCACGGTTTGGTTTTAAATCAAATATAATAGCCGGGCTTATGGTACTTGCAAGCTCGCTGTTGCTGTTTAGCAATATTCCTGCAGACGGGTCTTTCGTAATCAATGTCCTGCCAGCCTCTTTATTAGGTGCAGTGGGTATGTCCTTAACCTATATACCGGGGACAATTGCGTCCATGTCGGGCGCTAAACCTGAAGAAACCGGGCTCGCTTCCGGGCTGGTAAACACAAGTTATCAGGTCGGTTCTGCTTTCGGATTGGCCATCATCGTAGCTATTTCTGCTATGGAAACCAAGGCCGTAAAAATAAAGGGTGAAGCCGACATTGAAGCATTAAACGCCGGTTTTCAGACCGCGTTTTTCTCGGCGGGCATCGTATGTGTGGTGACGGCATTAATTGCGACGATTTCTATCAAAACCCTTAAACAATAAGGCGAGAAGGGTATGAAAGACATGGATAACGAATAAAATATTAATCAGTAAATTTTACAAATTAAAGCAAGAATAACGTAAGTAGGAGTAGCCTTTGTTTGCTCAACTTTGTATCATAGACAATAATAAAAATTAAAAGAAAATGAAAAATAAAAATCTTCAGTTCAAGACAAACCTTAATTGTGGAGGTTGTGTATCAAAAGTACAATCAGATTTGGATAATGCAAATGGAGTTTGCGAATGGAATGTGGACGTCGCCAATAATGATAAAATCCTTACCGTAAAATCGGAAGGTATTACAGAAGATGAAATCGTAGCGATTATCAAAAGTAAAGGCTTTAAGGCTGAACCAATAAGCGCTTCATCGCAATTCTAAAATTTGTATAAAAATGGTATTAGCCGTGGCTGTATTGTTGTACGGAGTTTCGGCATTACCCAATTCAAAGTCGCATTTAGACAATTAGATTAATATTAAAACGGTATTGATAGGGTTAAACACATAATCTAAAACAATATTGCTACAATCAGCGGTTTCTTGGAAATGTTAAGCCGTTACAATGCAGAATGCAATAAAAATAAATCATCAAATATGAACACACACCAGCACGCACAGCACAAACATTCCGATAGCAAAGGAAAATTTGAAGTAAAAATTGCTTCTGAGCCACAAGCGATCGAAGTGGGTAAACCGACAAAACTATCCATTGCCATTACCAAACATGGCAAAAATGTACCATTGGACGTTGTGCATGAAAGGAAAATGCATTTTCTGGTAGTGGATGAAGACCTAAGCTGGTTTAATCATACCCACCCTGAAGAACAGGCAGACGGAACATACAGCGTTTTAGAAACATTTCCATCAGCAGGAAAATACTTGTTGTTTGTTGATTACAAACCAATCGGCGCCGGGGCAGATATCAATAAGCAGGAAATCAATTTAACGGGTGAAAAGACTTTACAATTAGCAGAAACTGCGGTTAATTTTGTCTCCGCCACGGACGGGTTTACTGTAACTTTGTTAAACGGAAATGATTTTAAGACAAATGGAAACCAACGCTTGCAATTCACTGTGGAGAAAGATGGTCGCAAATTAGAGGAAAAAGATATGGAAAACTATCTCGGAGCACCCGCGCACATTGTGATGATAGGCCAAGTCGATAAAAACTTCTTACACATCCACCCTGTATCAAAGGAAGGTTTTCCAATTTATGCTGAAACCCATGTCGAAAAAGCTGGCATTTACAGATTGTGGGTGCAGTTTCGGATAGATGGGGTGGTACATACTGTTGATTTTACGATAAATATTACCGAAGGCGAAAAAACTGCGAAAGATGACAGAGCGATCATCACAAACATTAGGAAAAATCCTGATAGCAGGCCTAAATTAAGATAAGAAAAATGGTACATAATGCGCACGGCCCTATTTTATTAGCGTAAAAAAAGAAAACCGATGAGTTGTGTTTCCTCTTCTTCAGCATATCCTTCTGGTTCTCTATCCGTTACTGCAAAATAAAATACCTGCCATCTGCTTCTACAATAGCATCATTGGGTACAGCGGCAGTAGTCGGCAATTGTAGCAATTACCTGTCCCTTTTTTACATGATCGCCTATTTGTACAGTAAGTGCCTTTACCACACCGCCATATATAGAAGTTACGTTGGCCTTGTTGTTATTGGGCACCCTGAGCAAACCGTTGGCTTTTATGGTAGCGGTAAGTCCCTTTTTTTGGATTGAACCCAATTCTATACCTACCGTTTTTATTTGCTCTTCGGTAAGCGATGCAATGGTTGCTGTTCCTTCTTCGTGGGCTTCCGCTGCTTTAGCTTCTTGTTTTGGGTTCTTGTCGCTTTCCTGTTTATTATTGCCACAGGCTGAAATAAGAAGTACCGAAGCAATTATCGCTACCGTTATTATTTGATTTATATGGAATTTCATTTTTATCTTATTGGTTAATGAGCGAATAGATAGTAATAATAGACTGATTGACCTGCTGAATGCTTCTTAAATAGTCGAATTGTATGTCTGTAGCCGTTTCCATAGCGTAAAGATATTCGACGTAACTAAGTCGCCGGTGCGATAACCCAATTGGGCCGCAGAAGCAATATCCCTTGCATTGGGCACGGCTTTCTGCGGGTAATAGTTAAACTCTTGCAGCTCTTGCTTGTACTGGTTTATCGCATTTTGAAAGTTGCTAAACAGTAGCCTTTCCTGCTGTTGTGCACTGGCTGTGGCTGCCTGTTTCTGATAATCCAATGCCCTTACTTTTGCGAAAGCAGCCATTGCTCACCTTCAAGCTCGGGCCTTACACGTCCTTTCATGTTCACACTTACATCTGCTTCAATAAAAAATGGCAAAGTATATCTGAAACAGATACAGGGTTTCTAAAATTGAACTAGAGCCTGAGTTTCACGCCTCCGTTTATAACAAAGCCATCAACAGGAGCATAAATATCCCTGAATACAGGATTGGTGATACTTCCCGTATAAATGGTGTCAAATTTGGTCTGTCGGGTATCGCTGAAATTCTCCAAGTTTATGAAGATTGAAAAGCGTTCCCATAGTTTTTCTGCCATGAACCCGGTGGTCCAGTAGCCTTTGCCCGTAGCGCCATCATTGAGCTTTTGTTTGCTGAAGTAATAGGCTTCCAGGCCAATCTTCCACTGATCTTCTATTTCGTACATCAGCACATTGTTCAAACGGTGCCTCGAAACAAGCGGATAGGGGTTGCTGGTACTTTGGGTGTGCTGATTCACATCGGCCATGGTATAGCCGATGAACAGCTTAAAGTCAGCATAGGTAATCTTGGCGTTCGTCTCCATTCCTTTGGTATCCAGGCTGCCCTTGGCTTGCACATAGGCCAGGTTACCGCCGGTTGCAGCAGCTAACAGGATCGGATCGTTGATGCGGGTATAAAAAAACATGTGGTTGATACTGAACCCTACGTTACCATCAAAAAGTGAGGTACGGTAATTAACATCATAATTAGCTCCGTAAGAACGCTCCGCTTTTGTGTTAGCTACATCAATAGGCAATACATTCCTGAACTGAATACGCTCGGCATCTTCTGTGAATACAGTAGGTGCTTTATAACCCAGTCCACCGCCCAAGCGGGTTGAAAAATGTTCGCTGATCTTCCACAAACCGGAAATCTTCGGTAAAAGAAAGAAGCCATACGCATTGTGATAATCCCCGCGAATGCCCGATTCAATACTCAATTTTTCAGACAGATTCCAGGTGTTCTGGGCAAAGGCACCAATGGTATTGTAATTATAGTTTCTTAAGACTGTGGCGCTCTTCCGGTCTTCCTTGAAGTTGTCCGTCAGGAAATTGATACCCAATACCCAGTCCGCTTTTTCTCCATTCCGGCTATAATTAGCTTCACTATAAGTAGACGCCTGTACACCGGAAAAAAGATAGTTTGGCAGACCGATACTACGGTCATAATAGCTTACTGAATTGCGCAATGTCAGCTTCTGGTTTTCATCTATTTTGTGATTCATTTCGATCTGCGTACTATAACGCCCGGTTTTGTTTTCTTCAAAATAAGCGTGGTTTGCGCTGCCATTTCCTTTAACGTATTCCAGGTCACCCCCGATCCGTTTTTCAGCGGTGGCGTTAATCCCGGCAGACAGGGTGGTCGCTGCATTGAAATAAAAGTATAGTTTAGGGTTTAAAGTAAAGCGATCAAACTTAGGAATAGCCGTTAAGCCAATATCGGAAGGATCGTAGGCCGTTCCTTTATTATAGGCACCGTAAACGGTAATACCAATTTTATCAAATTTTTGCGCGTAAAAACCGCTGGCATCTAAGCCCAGTGCCGAAGTTCCGTTCAGCAGAAAATTGAGCTGACGTTCTTCGGTAGGCTTTTTGGAAACCAGGTTCACAAGCCCGGCAATAGCTCCACCACCATAAAGGGTTGAAGACGATCCTTTGATCACCTCAACCTGTTGTAAGTCCAGCGGAGCGATCTGTAACAGGCCCAAGCCGCCTGAGAAGCCGGAGTACAGCGGAAAACCATCACGGATAATCTGGGTATATTTTCCGTCAAGTCCCTGAATACGTATGGCCGAGTTACCACTCGTAGCGGATGTTTGCTGCGTTTGTATGCCGGTGCTTTCGGCCAGCAGCATACGAATGTCGCCCGGTTTCATATTGCCCTTTTCGTCCAGTTCTTCGCCAGAGATGACCTCCACACGAGTAGGTATATTGTCGATGGTACGGCTGCTCCGCGTAGCGGAAACCACCACTTCTTCCAGCTCTTCATCCTCTTCGGTTGCTTCTAGTAAAACGGTAGCTGCTGCAGTTTCGGCAAGCGGAAAGGTTAAGGTATCGGTTTTAGTCCGAAAACCTACATAGTTATATTGTATCACCTGCCGGCCAGAAGTTATTCCGGTAAGCGTTACCGAACCGGTATTGTCAGATGTTGATCCAAGTGTTGTCCCCAGAACTTTTACGGTTGCTCCCGGCAGGGGTTGATTTGTTTTTGCGTCTTTGATGATCGCTTTGTATGTGTTTTGGGCATAGACCATGGCTGTAAAAAACAGCATGGCCAGAAGCACAATTGTTCTTTTCATGATTTGATTTTGTAATACTGATTTCGATAAATAAGTCCATCTCGGACAGTGTGTAAAATGTGGACTTAATAAAGCTTAGGCGGCTGCCAGATGGAAAGGGCAATAAGAGGCAGTCCGGCCGTAATGTAAGCCGTATTATGCTTTACAGGTTTGATCGGTATGGCGAAGGTAACTGCCTGCTGTGTGGTAAATGTGAATCCGATGCAAGTTCCGCATAAGTAGAACGGAGAGCAATCTTTGCAGGAATCATCTGATTGCCCGTCGCATACGTGTTTTTCCTTTTGCGTTGTTTCATGTGCACATGAATCAGCCCCTTCCAAAGCACAGCAAGGTGCGACGGAAAGCACGACTACAATAATGGCCAGAAATAAGGATACGAACTTCACGCCGTAAAAATATTCATTTAAGATTTAAATCTTAAATGAATTTGATTTCAAATAGAATTCCCGTTGAAGCCCGCTTTTCAATGATATCAAAGCAATAAAGTGCGTCCAACTCAATTGTCGTATTGCTGATCCGACAATTAGTTCACGAAAATATTGTGACAGACCTATGTATTCTGCTTAAACAGGTCAAAAACAACCATACTTGATTGATTTTAACACTTAATAATCTATTTTCTTTGGATTGATATATTCCAGCAAAGGGACTTTAAGAAAATCTTTGTCATTGTCAGCAATTAAGGTGAGCCCGTTAACAATAGCTGTAGCGGCAATAAGGGCATCAGGCAACTTCAACTTATAAGCCTTCCTAATTCTTATCGTTTCTGCAACAATACGCTCATCAACTCCCAATATTGTAGAGCTGTTAACAAATTGGTGGAACGTTTCAATGTCTGAGGGATTTTCAGGAGACCATACTAACAATTCAATTTCTGTAATAAAGGATATTACACATTCTCCATCTATTATCTCATCGATCATTTCCAATGAAGCATCTGGAAATGTACCGTTGAGGTACTTAATTACGGCTGATGTATCAATTAGGTATCTCTTCGCCATTCGTTACGCAATTTCTCCAATTGTGTATCTATTTTATTTTCGCTCATAGGAGTTTGAATTTTCTTCCTTAACGAAGATAACTTGACGGGGCTTTTCATCATCTTTATCAGATTTAACTCTTCAAGCTCTTTCAATAAGCGATAAGCTTTTTGATTCGTCAACTCTATTACTATTCGTTCCATATAACAAATTTACGCATAAGTGGTGGAAAAAGAAAGATTAACGCGATGCTTTAACAAGCATCGCGTTAATCTTTCTTTATTGTTTCAATTATTCCTCGTTTGCACGCGTGCTTGTAGACGATTTGCATCCCGTTTACTTTTATCGACCTGTTCCTCTAAATTCTTGATCTGGTCAGAAGAGCAACCTTGGTACATTATGTTCACTCCCTGATTACCATCATAATTGTTAAAGTGGTTTGTATAAGTGGCCTTTTCTTGATAGTTGAGTATATATTCTGGGGCTACTCCGAAAATCTCCGATAGCTCGTAAAGTCTTGACACTGTAACGTCTGCAACATTATTTTCTATATTACTATACGCTTTAACTGTTATACCGAGAGCCTTTGCTACATCCTCTTTGTGCAAGCCTTTTTCCTTTTCTCGGATTTCTTTAATATTCTCTCCAATCTTCATATCTTAAATATTTAAAATTCTATATTATTGTTTTTCAATAGTGCTTCAAGTAAAGAGATTCGTTTCCGTTCGCTTTCTAGCAATTCCTCTTGTAATTTAAGGATTTTCTTATTGTTTTCGGACTCTACATTTGTTCCGCCTTGATGCATAATATTAGTCCCCTTATTGCCGCTTTTGTTGTGAAAATAATTATAGAATTCTTTCTTCGATTGCTTATAGTTCAGGATATATTCTGGACTACATTCAAATATTGAAGCAATCTCTTCCAGTCTAGTTAAACTGATATCTGTAACATTATTCTCAATGTTCCCATATGCCCTTTCGGAGATATTTAACCTATCGGCCATATAGCTCCTTTTAAAGTTTTTTTCGGTCTCTCTAATTTCTCTTATATTATCGCCAACTTTCATGTTAAAAGGTTCAAAAATCTATTGGTATATTGTTTTCGCGCAACAACTTTTCAAGCTTGGGTATCCTTTTTAGCTCTTCACTATACAACTCTTTGTATGCTTTCCTTACTTCTTTTTGATCAATTCCCTGAATCTTAATATTTGTTCCCGAATTATCACTATGATTAAAAAAATAATTTTTTATTCCGTTGGTCGGTTCGTTAAGCTGAAGTAATTCTACAGGAGTTAAAGACAAAACACTACAAATTGCGTCCAACATACTTAAAGTTATGTCAACATCATCATTTTCAATTGATTTGTATTCATCAACACTAATTTTCAATTCGTCGGCCATAAACTCTTCAGTATACTTGTGAGCTCTTCGGATCTCAATGATGTTTTTCCCTATTTTCATTTTATAAATTTTTACGATCGTAAATATAGTAAAACTTCCACAGAAGAACAAATACTTCTAAATAAACTTCCGTACAAATTCATCTTTCTGAACTACAACATCAATTACTAGAAGCGATTTTCTCTAATTTTCATCACATTTGTTTTTTCTTTGCTGTTCCTAACAATAGATTATGAAAAAGAAAAAGACACCAAAATCAATCCAAACCATTTTAGAAAAGGTTCTAAAGGGTTACCGTCTATCTAAGCTTTTTTCATATCAATCCTTTAAATTTCGTCCGATAGTAATACTAACTGATGAAGAAATCACTGTCAATAACTCGAATTTCAATCTAACGATTCAATGTGCTGCGGAAAAAAGCACTAAAAAGGACCTATACAAGAATCTCATTAAATCTCCTGTTTAGCCCCTTTCCCCTTCTTTCCAAAAAGAAGTTCAACCTAATTTTTAACCAAACCGTAATCACAGAAAATGAATTTAACGCTCATAAGGGCTTTGCTGTGCCCAAAAGGCGAGCTATCGGCTTTCGGCAATCGGCTATCAGCTAAATCCCTGTTCAAGAAAAAAAGTACTAATAAAAGAAATATCACCTATCTCCACGCTACTGTCCGTCCCCATTTTTTGGGACGAACGACCGTGTGCAGGGACGAACGACATAAAATTATTGCAAATGGCACTCTAGGGATTATTAACAGATGTTTCCCTAAGCTAGACATGAAGCCCAATTTGGCCAAAGTGGCCTTGCGCGGCCTTAATCCTTATAGCTCATACCTTAAACCTTACACCATATACCTTATAACCTTAAAGATTTTGTTCTGTGTTTGTTTGGCACACGCCCGGCAGTCCTCCTCCACGGAGGCTGCCACCGGCGTGGCTTTGCAGCAAATAACGCTGAAGGGTAATGTATTGTCAGCGGTTAATGGCGAACCGCTTGAAGGAGCCACCGTACGTACCGAAATCACCTCTATAAAGACTGATCAGAAAGGGAATTTCACTGTCATAACCAAAAAGAACAAGGGAACATTTACGGCCACCTATTTGGGTTATCAAACCAAGGAAATTCAGTACGATATTTCTACCAGCCAGTACTATACCGTAAAACTTGATCCACAGCAAAATACCCTAGATGAAACCGTCGTAATTGCTTATGGACAAACTACCAAACGCTTCAACACCGGTAGTGTTGGGCGTATAACCGCAGCAGAAATTTCAAGGCAACCGGTTGCCAATCCTATAGCTGCGTTACAGGGGAGAATTCCGGGAGTAGAGATAACACAACAGAGCGGACGTACGGGATCAAATTTTAATGTTCTTATCCGTGGAAGAAGTTCCATCGACAACGGCAACGAGCCATTATATATTGTAGACGGGGTACCTTGGTTGAGTAATAGTATAGGCCAGATAACGGTTACGGGAGGTTCAAGCAGTCCATTCAATAACTTAAATCCGAACGATATAGAAAGTATAGAAGTGTTAAAAGATGCGGATGCAACTGCTATTTACGGTTCACGAGGAGCTAACGGTGTTATTTTAATTACCACAAAGAAAGGAAGCGTCGGAAAAACCGAAGTTGATGTTAATGTATATAACGGATTTAATAAGGTCGCAAATATTGTTCCTTTAATGAATACCGAAGAATATCTGAATATGCGGAGGGAAGCATTGAAAAACGACAACATTACACCTACGGTTACAAATGCACCTGATCTTCTGCAATACGATCAAAATACATTTACAGATTGGACGGATCTCTTGATCGGAAGTAGCTCAAATGTCACCAATGGTCAAATTACGTTATCCGGTGGAACCGGCGAAACGAATTTTAGGCTCTCGGGAGGATTTCGATCGGAGGGAAACGTATATCCTGGCGAAGAACTAAATAGGCGCTATAGTGGTCAGTTAAACCTTAATCACAGTACAAATGACAAAAAGTTCCTGGCAGTTATGAGTGTCGGTTATTCCAACGACAACAATAATATTCTACCATTCGATCTGACTTCCGGGATATATTCTACTCCTAATTTAAAGCCTTTTGAAGATGATGGTACCATGCTTTATGGAAACTCTCCTTTTTCGATGACCTTACATCATTATAATCAATTACAAACCAATCTTATTACAAACATCAACTTATCATACTCACTTTTTAAAAGCGTAACCTTACGATTAAATAATGGATATACAAAAACAGATAATGATCAAATAGAGGTTACTCCTTTAGCTGCATTTGGGAATAATTCTACAAGAACAAGCGGCGAATCCCGTTTTTCAAATTCAGCATTTAGCAGCTGGATTTTAGAGCCCCAACTTTCATATCGGAAGACTTTCAGCGATCATGCCTTTGACATTTTGTTCGGAGGTACGTGGCAACAGGAATCTCTTAAAGGAACGAGAATCAATGCAACTGATTACAGCAGTGAAGAACTTCTATATACTACCACTGGAGCGGCATCAATTACCGCAAGTGAACAATACAGCTTATATAAATATCAGGCAGTCTTCGGAAGAATAAACTACCAATTTAAAAATCGTTATTTAATTAACCTGACAGGCAGAAGGGATGGATCGTCGCGATTTGGACCAGGGAAACAATTTGCAAACTTTGGAGCGCTCGGAATCGCATGGATATTCTCTGATGAGCATTTTATAAAAAACAAATTGCCAAAAATGAGCTTTGGAAAAGTGCGTGCAAGCTTTGGCACTACCGGTAACGATAAAATCGGTGATTATCAATTTTTGGACACGTATGGAGGAGTTGCCTATCCTTACGATGGTGTTAGCGGGTTAAAGCCACAACGCCTATACAATCCAGATTACGGTTGGGAGAGCAATCGCAAACTTGAATTTTCTGCCGATTTGGGTTTTTTCGATAACAAAATTTTGTTTTCAGCAGGATGGTTCAGAAACAGAAGCGGTAATCAACTTTTGCAATATTCCCTTCCAACACAAACAGGCTTTACCGGAGTTACAAGAAATTTACCGGCGTTAGTGGAAAATAGGGGATGGGAAATAGAGTTGAACACCATAAACCTTGCGAACACGGCAATAAAATGGAACACAGCATTCAACATAACCATTGCGGGTAATAAGCTGTTAGATTTTCCAAATCTTGAAAAATCTAGTTATGCAAGCCAATATTCCATAGGTGAATCGTTGAACATTATGAAGGTTTATCCATACTTGGGTGTAGATCCAATGACCGGCCTTTGGAGTGTGGATTTAAACGCCGGCAGATCAGTCGTCAAGGATTTAAGCACAAAATTTTACGGCGGACTAAATAATCAATGGCAATACGGTCGATTTCAATTGGATGTATTTATTCAGTTTGTGAAAAAGAATGCAAGAAATTATCTCTCCAGTTTACCGGCAACAGCCGGTATTCAGGGAGCCAACATGCCAAAACTGTTTGAATCGCGATGGCAAAATCCCGGCGATATTACCGATGTACAAAGGTTCGGCACCGTTGCACCCGCGACAACAGCGAGGACAAACTTCCTGATTTCAGAAGGGGCATTTGCGGACGCATCTTTTTTACGGCTAAAGAATATATCCTTAAGCTATTCACTTCCCGCATCGGTGACCAATAGAGTAAAAATGAAACTAGTAAGGTTTTATCTACAGGGACAAAACCTCCTAACCATTACAGGCTATAAAGGCAATGATCCCGAAGTAACTAATATGACGGTATTACCACCATTACGGACCGTTACTCTGGGAACACAAATTACCTTTTAGGCATCAATAAACTAAAAATAATGAAAAGCATATACTTATTTATGATCTTGATTTATCTGGCATCCTGCAAAAAATTTGTTGAGGTCGATATGCCACCCAATCAGTTATTTTCCGAGAATGTCTTTAATGATAAAACTTCGGCAAACGCCGCATTTTCCGGTATATACAGTGAGTTATCTACTATAACGCACCCATTAAACGCAGATATACAGATCGCAGCGTCTATGTACAGCGGTATTTTAGAATATACAAAATCTGAACAGAGCTATCTCGATTTTGGAAATAAGGCGATCCAGATCAATAACTCAATCGTAGGTAGTATGTGGACCGCTACATACCAAACGATTTATCAGGTCAATTTGGCAATACAAAAACTCCAGGCTTCTTCTTTGGAGTTATCGTTGAAAAATCAATTATTGGGAGAAGCTAAGTTCATTAGGGCATTCTGCTACTTCTATTTTGTAAGTCTATACGGTGGTGTTCCATTAATTACGGAAAATGCATATGAAAATAATGCAGGAGAAGCTCGTGCTATACCTGCAGCAATACATGAACAGATTTTAGCAGATTTAACAGATGCTATCGAATTGCTTGCGGATATCCGAGGCGAGGGTGAGAAAATCAGGCCCGATTATTTCTCTGCTTGCGCTCTGTTATCTAAAGTGTATCTATCCGTTGGAAATTGGCAGAAAGCTTTTGACTTCGCATCTTTAGTTATTGACCAGGGAGAATACGAGCTGGAACAAGATTTGCGCAATGTGTTCGCAAAGGAAAGTAAAGAAACGATTTGGCAACTAAAGCCATCATTTCCTTTTTACAACACCAACATCGGTCGAATTTTAACGCCTTCTTTAACAAATAACACGATTCCTAATTTCTGCTTAAGTGACCAATACATACGGTCATTTTTACCTGAAGACAAGAGATTTAAGGAATGGATTGGAAATAAAACCGTCGAAGAAAGGTCTTTCGCATTTCCTTATAAATACAAAGTACAGTCAGGAGGAAATCTGACAGAATATCAAGTGATATTCAGATTGGCCGAAATATATCTGATCCGGTCGGAGGCGGCTGTGAATCTTGGGAATTTTGAAGAAGCGCTGCAGGATATCAATAAAATAAGAGATCGTGCCGATCTGCCCCCTGTCGTTAATGAAATTTCGAAGACACATCTTATTGATATTCTCACTACGGAGGTACGTCATGAATTATTTACGGAATGGGCGAATGAATGGCTTGTTGAAAAGAGGCTTAATGATACTTCCATAAAGCTATGGCCGATTCCCTTAGCTCAGTTGGAGCTAAATCCAAATCTTGAACAAAATAATGGCTATTAAAATGAAAATCAGATTTTATTTGAGTGTATTTACTATCATATTATTTAGCATGAACGGTGCCTATGCCCAATCCATGGATATTAAGGAACTAAAGGTAAATGACACTATACCCAGCGAGTTGCTACTAGGCACGCCAAAGGATAGAACTGAACCGATCAAATTTTCGGACATTAAAAGAAAACTTATAGTGATAGACTTTTGGGCAAGCTACTGTCAACCCTGTATCAATGCCCTTCCTAAATTTCAAAAACTTCAACATATTTTTAGAGATGAAGTGCAGTTCTTAATCGTTACACATGAAGACGAAAATCGGGTAGAAGGCTTACTGAGACGATCAGAAATTACAAAAGAGATTGACTTTTCCATACCATTTTTGGTTCGGGATACCATACTGAGAAAATTGTTCCCACATCAGGTAATACCGCATGAAGTAATTATTGACTCCTCGGGTATCATTAAAGCCATTACATATGAATCGGAAATCACGGAAAAAAACATTCGCTTAGCTCTATACACCGATAAAATCAATGTAGCTTCCAAGAATGATTTTCAAGCTAATATCGATTCCATAAAATCGGACGAGCCTGAAATATGGTTATCTAGCCTACAGTTGGGAGGAAATGGTAGGGGCAGTGTAAAACACTATCGGAATAACGAATACATAAAATCCATAAGCTTGGAATTTACTCCGATAAATTTGTTTTATAAAGTTTATTCCTATTTCAAACTTGGTCAATTAGCTCCGCTGAATGTGAAAAGGGTTTTGGTACAGGTGAACGATTCTGCAAATTTTAAGAGATATGCAAATAGAGATTTACGTCCATTACCTTTCTTTCCGAGCCGATTTCCATACTTACATTACAACAATCGTCAAGAATACGATAATGATAACACATATATCTACAAACTCCATGTACCTTATGGAACAGCAGATTCTAGTATTTTCCGTGTTGCGATGGAAGATTTAAATCGTTATTTCCCGATTAAGGGAAAGGTTGAAAAACGAAAGGTACCAGTGTGGGTTATCCGCCGGAATAATAAACAACCGATAAAACCTTCAGACGGCGATAGCTCCAGATTAATACTTACAAATACGGAGATCGGCATTGTAAATAAGCCAATAGACGACATTTTCTTTTTACTGACCCGTTTTGTAAACGCTGATCCATTCATAAATGAAACTGGCCTGAAATATCCCATAGATCTTGTAGTAAATTTCAAAAACTCTAAGCTGCGAGATCCAAAAAATGGACTCGTTAACAATAGTCCTTTGGATAGCGAAATACTAAAAAACACGCTTGAGGACAAAGGATTGACAATGGTTCGGGAATATCGGGAAGTCGACTTATTAATCGTTAGTGACTAGTTAGGCGATTTAATCCCCGTATTCTGGAGATTAGTACGATATTATCATAATACAGCGCCGCTATAACGCCTTTATTATAAGCTAAGCTTTTGAAAATCTTGTTATTATGTAAAGGGAGATAAAAGCTCCCTTTATATTTTTCATTCATGAAATCGTAAATATCAACTGGCACATTTTTCAAATATTTCTGTCTCTCTTCATTGTCTGCTTTCAAGTTGGAACAGACAAAAATTAAATTTTTATAGATACAGCTTTTTTTGTTCGTTACCAGCAATGGTTTTCGACGATCCATATCGGGATTATACTTGATTGTATCAATAGTGTTCAGTGTTTTTTTTCTATGCAGAGTAGTGTCAAAAATTACAATGTTGTTGTTATAATAGTGCATATAGATACAGAGGCCAAATGCCTCGGCATAGTGCAGCTGACCATCTGTACTTAGTCCGCTATTATTGCTTTTGAAAGTAATATCATGCTCCCATTGCGAAATCGGATCATTTGTATTGATATACCTAAATCTCATATCCTTGGTATTACGAGAATACTGCCTGATCACGAAGGAGTGTCGGGAAATTCTTAGCGCATATGAAAAAGGGTTATCTGTTATTCTTTTTTGGGATAGTGGTTCAAGCTCGAAAATAGATGCAAGTTTTTTTGCAAAAAGGGTGACATCATCGCAATTTCCGCTCATTGAATAAGAGAATGTACTACCTATTATTGCCTTAAGAGAATCAGATAAGTTCCATTGTAATGTCTCTGTCCTGAGAGCACTAAGATGCAGGACTTTTATGATGCCCGGTGAATCAGTTGAAAAAAGTATCTTCGAATCATCAAAATATATTATTTCTCTTAAAGGACTGCCGAAGTTTATCCTTTTTGGGTCCTGTAACTCTATATCTAAAAATTTTCTAAAAAAACCGTTGCTGCGCTTATTTGGAAAATCGGTGTTTTCCCAGAGTAGGAAAACAAGGCTGAGACCAAGCAAGATTGCAGCAACGATTTTAAGAACAATTGTCATGGCTGACTAATTAGAACTTAGTTGCTCCTCCGTTCCATTCCTCGATATTGTTTGGATTTCCGACTTCTTGAGCGCATTCTTGTCCCGAAGACGGACATAGTGCTTGGACTGTAGCCAAATCTCCTTCAAGTCCAAAGTTTGGATGGCTTTCATCTGTTATTCTGTACACTTCCTGAACTTTAGTCATCGGAGTTACTGAAACTTCAGCAGCATTTACTTTGTTATCATCATTCATTACCCAGTTTGCAACACCGACCAACCCTGCGGCCAGTGTTATTCTTAAAATTATTTTTTTCATTTTTTTTGTTATTCAAGTTTATCTGTTAATTCGCTTTTCATGGTAGAAGAGACCGTCGTACAGTTGTTCATCATGGCGGTGGATGAGGAAATAAGGTGTTCAAAAATTTTTTCATAATCCTATTTGTTTTTGTTGGTTGGTTTCCTGAAGTGCGACTCCGGTTATGGCTAGAATTAAAAATATGATATTGAATATCAGATGCTCTTCCCAAGTGAGTGATTCAACGGCTGCCGAGCACAAGCAAGACGTAAAATAACTGTAATTAACTAGCATGTATATATAAGCGGTAAATAAGCTCATAAGAAAAACCGATGCGTACAAGCCTTTTAATCTTGTTTTATCTATACTTAATGCAACGGCCACTGCCAACTCAACCAATGGTGTCCCTATTGCAATTATGAAAGCATAATTCATAAGAAATGGGGACTTACCCAATTCGCTGTAAAACCTCTCAAAGCGAATTGCCTTGTCAAATGCAGTTAAACCAAAAAGAGCAATGAGAAGAATAGCAACTACTTCCAATGTTATATCTTGCCAACTCTTCCTTTCCTTTTTTCTTTTTATGTCGATATACGAGGCATCCATCTTAGTATCTTAAAAGTTGTGATCTAATATGATAAAGTTCTGAAAGTGAGAAATAAATCTTTGTATCAGTTTTCGAAAACTTTTGTCGGATATGAGACATGGTCTTGTCGTAAAAGACACAGATTCTTGTCACAAAAGCGATAAATTTTTAGGTCATTAAACATGCTTAAGCAGCCTTTATGTTAAACTAGAGCAGTTTTGAAAGAAATGTTGTGTGGAATAAAATGGTTTCACCCCATAAAAATCGTCGGTGTGAAAATCTGCTTATTTTTGGCTTGATGTAGAGAAAACCTACGATTTTACAGTAGTGATTTTATTTGATAATCTTGTACAGATATCTCCTGTCAATTTGTAGGTATTGGGCCTGTTGTTCAATGGTCAATTTTCTGGCAAGATCAGGATATTCCATAAGAAAGTAATTATATCGGTCTGTTGCATTTTTAATTCGCAGCATGATCTCTCTTCCGGCACCTTCCACTACGGCCTCTTCATAAATTTCCAGCAGCATTCTGTACATATTGATGTTGTTGCGTGCAATGGCATCTGCGCGTAAAAGGTTAAGGGCGTATCCTTCTGTATCATTTAAAACCTGAATAAGTTCCTCTTTTTTTGTTCCGGATAGAAAGCCATTACCCGGCACTATAAAACCTTTGTCGATTATCCATAAGCAGTAGTCTCCACTGGATTTAGAAACCACACTTCTTACCAGACCACCTGTGATATAATAAAGATATGCAGTAGAAATACCTGTAGGATAGGAAATCACCCAGCTTCGTTTAAATGAAATTGGGGAGAAGAGATCCTCTAACAACATGATGGTCTTTTCGTTAGCTGTTTTTAGGGATTGTAGTCTTTGTCGTAATTCCACCATAGCCTGAATTTTATTCATAAAGGAAAAATTATTTTTTCAATAAAATGGGTGGTGAGGGTGGCGCGGATTAACCACCCATTTTACAATCGATTAAAAAAGTACTTTATAAAGACAGGGAAGTCTGTTCAGGAGGCGTTGGAATATTTTTTGGAAGGGTATCATTTTCTTTGGGAAGTGATCCGGTCATCTTTGCCAACTCTTTTGTTATCAACTGCTGTATATCATCTTTTATACTGAGATAGGTTTCCTGTATATCTGCTGCTGTTACCTTTTCAACAAGTGGTATATCTCTATAGGAAGCTTCTTCTGCCTTTATAACTTCATGGTCATTCTGTATTTCTGCATGAAAAATTTTCTGTGGTATCTTACAGTCCGGGTTGTCGGCAACAACGCCAACAAACACGCCTGATGAAAGTGTTGCTATCTTGCTTGCCGGAATGGCGGCATCCAACTGCGTAGATTTTGAGATGGATGTGTCACTGCTGTTTATGCTCAGACTCTGTCGATCCTGAACAATTTTGCCAAACGTCTCCGATAACTTTTTTGCAGTATCGCCGGTCACCTGTCCGCTGATAATATTCCCGACAATTCCGGTTATTACATCTGCTTGGTCGGCCCCGTAATCTTTTTTTAGCTGGCTGAAATCCTGAACGGCTAATACCGTGGCCACTTTGTTGCTCCTTGCTGTGGCAATAAGGCTATCAATATTGTTAAAGTAGATCGTTGGAAACTCATCAAAAATAAGGCTGCTTTTAAGTTGGCCTTTCCTGTTGACCAGTTTTATCATTCTTGAAATGAAGAGGGAAAGTATAGGGCCGAACACCTGTAGTTTCTGCGGGTTGTTACCAACGCATACGATTTTTGGAGCTTTTGGGTTATTAACATCCAAGGTAAAATCATTGCCGCTCAGAACATAATATAACTGGGGCGAGGATAATCTGGCCAATCCGATTTTTGCGCTGGCGATCTGCCCCTCCAGCTGCTCTTTTGCGTTATTCTGAAAAGCAGATATAAATGGGTTGATCAGTACCTTGATCTGCTCCTCCTGTTGTAATACGGCAAAAAGCGGATCGTAATCCACCTGCATTAGCTCTATAACATGCGGCAAGGTACAATATCTCCCATTTTCATACTTCCGAAGAAACCAGATAATGGCTGTTAGGAAGTTTATGGGACTCTCTACAAAGAAGTCACCTTCCTTTTTTATCCAGTCGCGGTTAAGGCCAAGCATAATGGTACGGCTTGCCTCCGTAGCATCGGTAATATCGTCCATACTTTCGGGATCCAAGGGATTGCACCGGTGATATATTTTCTCGAAATCAATCACCCAGAAAGTTGGCTTCACGGCATAATTCTTCCGATATCTCAATAATGCATTATAGGTAATCCTGGACAGATCATCGAATTTAAAATCATATAAGAAGACGGAGAACCCCTTTTTTATATGCTGATCAATGATATGGCGGATGACAAAATAACTTTTCCCTGCACCGGGGGTTCCCGCTACCAATAGTCCTCTGAAAAGATTGATAAAGTTTATCCAACCGTTCCTTATCTTCCCCTTAAGCTGATATTTTGTCTGAAGGTTAACGGAAAATTCGTTTTCCAATAGCCGTTCTTCCTGTGGAAAGGTTTCATTCTCTGTATTGAAGATATCATGGCTAAGCTTTTCTTTTAATAGCCTTGAGAGGTATACGCCTCCCGTTAGGATCAGGAGGTAACCTATTGATGTCATCAGCATATAGAGTGCTGCAATGACCGCTATTCGTGTAGGGAGATAAAAACAAAGTATACTTATGAAGTAAAGTAACAGTCCGGTAATAATATAGCAAACGATCACCCTTACCTTCATCTTTTCATCCTTTTTGCCCTTTGCTCCCAACAGGGATATCGACAGCAAACCCAGTGCAGCAAGTTTGGGCAAGAAGATGTGGGAATAAAGGCCCGTCTTTGCAATAACACTTATGATTCGATTGGTAATTTCTGCTGTCCAGCCCCATTGTTCAAAAACTTTATAACAGCATAGGTAAAAATGGATAGCCAATATGAATATGCTGATCAGTCTGGAAAAGTCTATAATTTTCCTTAAGCCCTGTATATCTTCTCCTGTGTTCATGGTTGTTTTCGCTTTATCTGTCTTTTTTTCTTTTTGGAAGTAATAGAAGGTGCATATCCGGTATACTCGGGATTCAGAAGGTCTTTCAGTATTTTATCGGTTGTAGTGGAGACAGTCAGATTGGAAAAGTTGGTTTTTCCGGCATGTTGAAGGTGCTTTTCTTCACTGTGGGGTTTTAGGTAACTGTTTATTCTTTTTGGCTTCGCCAGATAGGTCTTGACCTTATCGTTTTCGGCAAGTTTTTCCTTCAGGGCTTTTGCACTGTAAGCTTTCCCAAGACTGCTGCCATTAAAAACGGTTTTACACCGGTGATCAATAAACGTGGTGCCGTATATAAATCCTTCTTCGTTCTGGCGGAAAAAAAGCGCTATCTCACTTTTCTGTAATTCGGTATTCAAGGTCTGTTTGGTGATGCCTTCATACCTGTTAAGCACCTGGTCGATCCGCTCTTTTAGATCATCGCGATACGGCTTCCTTTTCTCGACATTCTGTTCAAACTTTCTTTCCAACCGTTTAAGGATAGGTTTACTATAAAAGCTGCTTGCTTTGATCGGAACTCCAACCTTATTGCCCTGTCTGTCCAGCACTGAATAAAGAAGACCTTTTTTTCTGAACATTTCGCTTTCCTCACTCCCCCTGTCTGCCACGACATTGAACTGTTTGAGCACTGCATTAAATTCTGCAAGTGACGTGAACTTATAGCTATTCATCACCGTCGTAACCACACTGCCGATTGCCCTTTTGGTAGGCAAATGACCATATTGTATTCTCTCAGGATCAATTGCCTTTATAGCTGGCTCTGGATGATATGTTTTGCTCTCCGCTTTTATCAGGCCAAATTCTTTCTCTATGAATTTTCTTGCCTGTTCCGATTTTATCCTTCCTATGTTATGTAGGTTGATAGAGTTGCCATCCTTTTTTATATTTACCGTTGCGATGTGGAAATGCTGATGGGAAACATCGTGATGCCGATATACCAGAAAAGGTTGGTCACCAAACCCGATACCTTCCATATAGGCTGCTGCGATCTGTTGCATTTCAGCGTCGACCAATTTTTCACTTGAATGGAAGTTAAGTGAAATATGAAGTGCATTCGTTTTTACGCTTGGTTTGAGATTGGTTAGATGTTCAAATCGCGTAAGTTTATGAGCGAAATTCAACTTTTTGATGTCATCTGCAAACCCACTGGCCATAATCAGCGTGGCAGAACCTTCCGCAACCTTCTGCTCGTTATAATGCAATATGCCCCGAATACTTTTACCTATCATGATCTTTGCAACCATTTTTCAGCAAGTTTTGAAACGATATCCAATAGCCGTTCTATTTTTGGTTCCATCTGTTTATAGGTACTGGCTGTTTTAAGGGCAAAAAAAGCCCGTTCAGCCTCACTCTGACTGGTGTGAAAACGATGCGTCTGCTGATTGATATTGACACCTATTGCTTTGATCTCTTTTCTTATCAATGCAAGCTCTTCCATAGGACCATTCATAGAAACATCCCTATGCAGGTAAGTTATCCGTTGTTTTAAGAGCGTCTTTCTGACCACTTCTCCAATGCTCCTGCAATTACTTTCTTTCCGGATTTTTTCGAGCTTATTAAACTCATTTAAAGTGACTCTAATAACAATCGGATTAGTAAGTACCTGTTCTTGATTTTTGATTTCTTTCCTTGGCATAAATCACACCTTTTAGAAAGTTCAGACTTTACGAGTTCCGAGTAAAGTCTCCGGCCTCAAGGACGGCAAAGATATTTTCGTATACGAAAATACATCTTTGCTGCCCACCCGCGTGGGCCATAACTCACCTGCTGGAATGTAGTCTGAACTTCGGTTATATTTTAGGATTGTCCTTACTTATCTTTTTATTTAATTGGGAAATTGCTGATAAATATCATTGACATCTTCAGGTAGAAGGAGCGGAATAAAAGACCGAAGAAGTTGCCTTATTCGTGCTCGAGTATTTCTTACAGGTTTGATAATTAGTTTGAGATTTTTGTGTAAATCTGTTCTTTTAATGGTCTCGTCTTTTGTGTTCTTTTTCATGTTTTTGACTATATTTTCAGTCAAAGTTGAGGGAAAGTTTTTGGCCTATTTGACAACCTGTTGGGGAGTGGTTAAAGATTCTTTTTTTCATTCCAAAAAAGAATATGCCTTGATATTTTTTAGTAAATTTTTTTAATGTACTGTTTATGAGCGAAGCTATTGGTCAGCACATTGTTCACCGGTGCTATTTGAAAATTTCGCAGTTGACAAACGAGCCGAGGAAGCGTAGATAGATGTGTAATGTTTAAAAGAGATAGCAAAAAACGATACATCGACAAAACATAAAAAACATCCGTAAAATCAGAGAGTTTTATACGTTTGATAATTTGCACGGACAAGATAGGCGCTGGTTAGAAAATTACTATTCACAAAATATAGAAAGCTTGTATCATGAAGTTTATCGAACTTGATAATTTGTGGTAAATCAGCGAGGCTCCACCTTGAACAGAGCCCCGCTGATTTATTAGGCTACGTGAGCCATTTCCTCACATGCTTGCGCACATTTACGACATGCTTCCGCGCATTCGCGGCAATGTTCCATCCCCATTTGGGCATGTTTTTCACACTCCTCTCCGCATACATTACAAATTTCAGCGCAGATTCTACAAAGTTGTTCGCTGTAGTTACCTCCCAAGCTCATAACTTCAGCCGCAGACCGACAAATCGCTGCACATTCAAGGTCCAGATGAATGCATCTTTTAAGATGACTTACATCTTCTTCATTTAAACATGCAATAGCACAGTGGTTGCAGATAACTGCACAAGCATTACATGCTTCAATGCAGTTTTGATACTGTTGATGTGACATAGATAAAATGTTTAATGTTAAAAAAATGATTAATTGTTTCGGTTAGTCAATAACCAGTCCTGTAAGTCGGCGATCTCTTTTTGTTGGTCGTCGATAATCTTCGTTGCCATAATCTTCATTTGTTCGCTCTTACCCAACTGTAGAAGCAGTTGTGAGCTTTCGATTGCACTTTGATGATGGACGATCATTAATGTGGCGAAATCTTCGTCTGTACTACCATTGATAATCTGTAAATCAGCATTCTTGGATGATTTTTCCATACCTTCCATCGTTTTCATTTGAAATTCTTCATTGACAACTGAGGGTTCGTTACTTTCGATGAAAGCCGTCAGTTCTTCAATTTCGGCCTGTTGGGCGGCTACAATATTTTCAGCCGTTTTGCGTATGGTGCCGTCAGTTCCTGTCGATAGTTCCTGATTGGACATCTTAATTGCCCCTTCGTGATGCATACGCATCATCATGGCAAAATCGATATCAGGATCCTTCGTAAACTGCATAGCATGCATATTATCCATCATTTCATGCATGATACCCATCATCGTGTTTTTATCATGCTCCTCAATTTTAATAGTGTCATCGTCTTTTGAACAGGACGAAAATGCAAAGGCAACTGATGCCAATAGTGTTAGTTTAACAACGTTCTTCATGGTAGGTGCTTTTAATTTTTTAAACTTTATCAAGTGATAGCCTTACTTGTTTATTCAACCCTTTGAACTGGCTAGGCGTTAAGCCTGTAATGGACTTGAATTGATTCGAAAGATGAGCATTACTGCTATAACCCATTTCGTAGGAAATCTCATTAAGGGTCAATTCTCCATATAACAATAATTCTTTTACTCTTTCGACTTTCTGCTGGATAATATATCGCTCAATGGTAACGCCTTGAGAATCGGAGAAAAGGCGACTTAAGTAAGCTTGATCCTTGTTTAGACGCTTGCTGACAACATTCATTATACTCTCGTTTAGACTTATAAGATCGGAATGATGCACAAGCTCAATCACTACATTTTTTATACGTTCGATAAGCTGGTTCTTTTCTTTAGTTAATAGCTCAAAGCCTAAAACGTTCAAAGATGAGCTTATCAGATGTAATTGTCCTTCCGTTGGATCGGGCGATATTTTGACAGTACCGAGAGATATCTCTAAAACCTGTAATCCCAGATTTTCTAATTGTTGGCGAACAACCATTATACAGCGGCCGCACACCATGTTTTTAATATGTAATAACATGTAATTTCCAAGCTTAATAAAAAAATAGAGTTATGATCTCTTGTAAAGAGCCTTACAAGACAGCTTGAAATCAAATAAGGAAGGTTTGGTTTAGTATATAAATGGGCTTCTTTCGAACCTTGGGCGGTCCGGTATCCATAGAGTATACCTGTACTTTTACCTCGGTTCTGTAGAAGGTGTATAAGAAACTTTTTTCTTGGTCAAGCAAACAATATAATTCAGGCTCGTTTATCGTCTGTTTATGGGTTGCGATATTTTCCTTGATGACATATTCGCCATGTTCGTTACAACAATCGCAGTCTTTGCCTTTGTCGCAAGTCTTCTTTGATTTGTGCTCTTTGCTGTCGCTATCGTGTACTAATGAAATTGAGAGTTCGTCGTTAAACAGATAGGCACCGCTACAATGCAGAATACATACAAACAGACCCGTTGTAAGTAACAGATAGAATGCTGCAAAACTTATGGCTCCGACTTTTCTCATATTCTTCACCGAGGACTGGTTTCCTAATCTTAGTACATAATAGACTTTTTTTTGTTTTAAAAAAATAAAAAAACAGGCAGAATTTTCTACCTGTTATGATTAGGCCTTTTCTGCCTTATATCCCGCTTGATCCAGTGCAGACATTACCTTCTGACCGTCTAGCGATTCGTCGCCTTGAACGGTTAGTATTTTGTCTGGATCAGTGATGTCAACCTCCCATTTTTTAACTTCTGAGAGGTTATTCAAAAAAGGGGTAACAGTCTCTATACAGCCGCCGCATTTGATGTTTGTTTTGAACTTTAATGTTTCCATGATATTTACCGAAAAATAATAGAAAATGTGGGTTTAACTTGTATTAGTCTTTATGTAAAATTTTCTCAGACGGCAGATCATTTATAAATTGTTTTATACACGGCGCCAAGAACTTTGAGAAATCATTGATCGTTCGAATATCGCTTGAAAGTGATGTCGTCGAAAGCTGTGCATTAACCAAAAGTTTTACTAAATTTTTGGCTAGTGCCGCAGGATGTCTATCATCATCCCCGGGTATTATAAATGTTGGAATGGCAATATCTTTTAATTCTTTATAACTATGAAAAGCCCGATCGTATACTATTGCCGCCGCCGCCGCAATACTTGCCGGTTCCGAACGGGGAATGGCATCTTTCACCATATCTCCGATCACAGGTGACAAATTCTTAAGAATAGGTTCCCAGGCAGCCTCCAGGCCATGACTTAGGACTCGAGTGGCAAACGCTTCCAACAGTTCAATTTCTTTCGCTTTCGCGTCATCGTCTTCAATTTCTTCAATACTGATAAGAATCAATGCACATAACCTTTCAGGAAAAGTCATTGCCGATTTGAGGGCAATCGTCGTTCCTATTCCAGCGCCTCCCAAGATTATTGAAGGCACTTGTAAATAATCGATTAAGTCCCTGATATCCTCCACATATCGATTCCATGTATATGAGTTCCTATCATAACAAATTGACTTTCCGTATCCTCTTAAGTCTGGCAAAATAACGGAATGTCTGCTAGACAGAGCTTTTGCTAAAGGAATGAGACTTTGATGATCCGGGCCACCTCCGTGCAACAACATGATAATTGAGTTTGCGTTTTTTTTGATTGCGCCAATAGAAGTCGCATAAAGGAGTCGGCCATCACTGCTTTGAAAGCAAAATCCCTGTATTTCATTATTGGTTGATCGTATCAGCTGATTTTCCATCTTGCCTATTTTTTGTCATTTTAAACGAATACTGTTACTAACAACAGAAACAGAACTTAGGGTCATCGCGGCACCTGCAATAATTGGATTCAACAGAAATCCGTTGATCGGGTATAGAATCCCTGCCGCAATAGGAATTCCAATTAGGTTATATATGAACGGCCAGAAAAGATTCTGTCTGATCGTTTTAACCGTTTGCCTCGAAAGACACAGGGTTTTGTAAACCTGCTGTAAATCAAACGATACCAAAGTTATTTTTGCTGCGTCAATTGTATCCGAGTTAGCTTCCCCATGCTTAGCTTGCTTGTATGCATTGATAAAAAAGCTTTTCCCGAAGATAAACAGTACAAGAGTTGCCAATACACAAGACATGTCCGTTAGGAACATTCCGAGAATGACAATGGGAATAGTTAGAATAGAAGTGGCAATAATTCTGGATTTTAATGCTTTATAATGGATTTTTTGCACCTCTAGTACTTCTTTACCCTTTTCCGTATCCAAAATTAAGTCATAACCGATAGATTGCAATACTTCCTTGAATTTATTTAACTGAACTGCAATAGAGTCAAATACAACCTTTACGGTTTGGGTAGCATAGTTCACTTCAGCATTATGCACTCCGAATATCGATTTAATCATAGATTCTACGCTTACACCGCAAGCTGCAAAGGTCACTCCCAGGACAGGGAGCGACGCGGTTTCTATATTTTCTTTGCTTAACATTTCCTTCGATTTTGACATTACAAGGGTAAGTAGGGACCTTGTCCGATACTTTACATGATTTCGATAAAAGTTTACATAATTTTTAATTAAAAAAGTGATGCCTTTTAAAAAGGCACCACTTGGACTAATCTCCACACTAAAAACTAAAATCGTACCAATAGACCTCCTCCCCAGCGATACCTTGAATCGTAGCCAGCTGAGATTGATAACTTCTTTGCAAGCATATATTCAATGTCCAAATGATATTCTTTATCTGTATTTGCACGCCAGTTAAAGAACATTCGTGGAAGTAGCCATTGCTCTCCCTCAAGTTCAGCCCTTACACGCCCCTTCATATTCACACTTACATCTGCTTCAATAAAAAATGGTAACGTATACCTGAAACCGAGAACCGGGAGTTCATAATCCTGTTCAAAGGTTTGTCTACCGTTAAATACGTTATAGTATTTTTGCTGTAAGCCCCGAAATCCGATATAAGGCCTCAACCAATCATTCAGATACCTTTCATATGACACTTCGGCTTCATACTGACCGCCATAGTTTGCATTTGCTTCTAGACGAAAAGCGTTTCGCGAATTAAAGTAGTTGGCCTGTAATTCACTCATATGGCTTTTGGCAGCAAAATTTCCGTAAAAAAACCACTGTCTATCTTCCTTAAATAAATTCTTGAGAGGTGCTGTAGCCAACGCAGTGTCACGCTTGCTTCCTTCATAATGCACGATGCGTGCCATGCCGCTCATCATATGATATAAGATATGACAATGAAAGAACCAGTCTTTATCCTCATCCGCAGCAAACTCGATGGTAACGCTGGTCATTGGTGGAACATCAACTGTATGTTTAAGTGGGGAGTAGTCCCCGTTTTTATTCAGAACCCTGAAAAAGTGGCCATGCAAATGCATGGGGTGATTCATCATCGTGGTATTCTCCAAAGTGAACTGTACAACTTCACCCTTCTTCACGTTGATCATATCGGCTTCCGATAGTACTTTTTTATTGATTGACCACACGTAGCGGTACATATTGCCTGTCAGCGTAAGATGATAATTCTTTTTTGTACGAGCAGGATCAAAAGTGGTTTTTTCCAAGGCCTTCAGCATGTCGTAATTAAATACTACATCTGCCATTGAATCCTGTCCGATTTGGTGATCAGCCATTTCATCGTGCATGGAATGATCCATGTTTTTTTCGTTATGCTCCTTCGTTTCCCTATGCTGTCCATATGCTTTATGGTCGGCACTGTCCTGTTCCAACTTCATTTTCGCCATATCGTTGCTCTCCATATTGTGTCCACCGTGATCCTGTTTTTGTAAGGAATCCAGTATCTTCTCCCCGTCATCCATCTTCATATCATGAGCGGGGTACTGATTGTCGGATTGGGACTGTTTTTCCTGAGAAACTTTTTTAGGCGCCTTGTTTTTTTCTTCCATACCACCCATGTCCATTCCGTCCATATCGGTGTTTTCCGTCGCCCCATGATTCATGCCGTTCATTTTCATTCGTCCTGGAAAATTTACGGTCATATCCATCATCATTTTGTTCATGTTCCATACATCCGGCTTAGAAATGTCTCTTGCCATTACCTTCTCACCAGAGCCGATAAACACAGAAGTAGAACCGGAAATATCCTGTGGGGTAGCCCGCAATTCATAGGCACCGTCGGATGGTACGGTGATCAGGAAATCATAGGTTTCCGCCGTTCCGATCAATATCCTATCAATAGATATTGGGCTAACATCTAAGCCGTCTGCCGCTATAAGGAGCATTTTTCCTCCTCCGTAATTCAGGTAAAAATAAGTAGACGAAGAGCCATTGATTACTCTTACTCGAAGACGGTCACCCGGTTTATATTGCGACAGATCAATGGAACGTTTTCCGTTTACCAGAAAAGCATCGTAATAGACATCTGATAGATCCATTGCAGGCATCCTTGTCCATGCACTTTTTACCCTTTGGAAATAAGACCCGTGCGAAATCAGTTTATCAAGACTTTGCGCATAACCCTTTTTGATGGTATACCACTCACTTGCGGGGTCGTTACGCCGGAGGGTGCGATGAACTTCGGATGGGTTTTCATTGGTCCAGTCCGACAATAGTAGAACAACGTCGTGATCTACGGTATGTGCTTCCTTTTTTGGATGTATTAAAATAGATCCATATAACCCACTCTGTTCCTGCAACATTGTATGAGAGTGATACCAATAGGTTCCGCTCTGTTTTAAAGGAAAGACAAACTTTCGGACGCCTCCTGGTTTTATGGGTGGGGTAGTGAGATAAGGAACGCCATCTTCGATATTGGGTAACAATAGCCCATGCCAGTGCGTGGAGGTCTCGTGATGATGTAGCATATTATGAACATAAATAATAGCTGTATCACCCTCGGTAAACTCAAGTGTCGGCGCCGGAATCTGTCCATTTATGGCAATTGCCCGAACTATTTTATTGTTTGCGTAATTGACAGTTGTATCGCTCACATAGAGGTGGTAGGTAACTGTTTTTTCGGAGCCTGAAGACACTTCAATTTTATGGGACAGTGGATTGTCAAGCGCGTTTTTATTAGGATGCGAATGCTGCGCTGATGCCAGCGTAGCAAATGCTAACTGAACGGCTACCAATATTATTTTCATTATATTTTTACTTTTCATCATCTTCATCCTTTATTTCAGTTTCCTACTTTTAGTAGACTGGCATTGATAGCAACAACGACGGTACTCACGCTCATCAGAATAGCTCCAGCGGCTGGGCTCAAAAGAATTCCCTGTCCGTAAAGTACACCCGCAGCCAATGGTAGGGCGATAACATTGTATCCAGTGGCCCATATCAGGTTTTGGATCATTTTACGATAGGTTGCCTTCCCGAAAAGGATGAGATTAGCAACGTCTTTTGGGTTGCTGTTTACTAATACGATACCTGCTGTCTCCGCAGCTATATCGGATCCTGACCCAACAGCGATACCAACATCGGCTTGAGCAAGTGCTGGTGCATCATTGACGCCGTCTCCCGTCATGGCTACATATTCACCTGTTTTTTGCAGCTCTTTTATTTTTTCCAGTTTTTGATGCGGTAAAACCTCCGCAAAGAAACTGTCCATATTCAGTTTACTGGCTACAGATGCAGCCACTTCTTTATTATCTCCTGTTAGCAAGATAGATTTAATATGGTGATCGTGTAATGTACGGATTGCATCAGCGGATTCGGGACGAACGGTGTCGGCCAATGCAATATAACCGATCGGCATTTCATCAAGCAGCACAAATACGACAGTAGACGCTTTATCGGTGTCCGGTTCGATCGGTAAATTCAGTTTATTTTCTTTAAGGTAACCCGGACTGACTACTTTTATATGCTGTCCCTCTACATCTGCCTCCACTCCTTTACCAGTGATAGCGTTGAAATTCTTTGTCTTCGGAATATCGATATTCAGATCTTTAACCTTTTGGATAATACCTGTAGCAATGGGATGTTCTGAATTTTGTTCTAAAGCCGAAGCAAATCGTAGTATTGCAAGCTCGTCTAGGCCGCTTTGATAACTAACCACCTTCGACACCTCAAACTTACCTACAGTGAGTGTTCCGGTCTTATCGAAAACCAGCGTAGTGATCTTACGGGCATTTTCAAAAGCTGTCCGATTTTTGATCAACAAGCCATTCTTGGCAGACTGAGCAGTCGATTTGGCAACTACTAAGGGAACCGCCAACCCAAGGGCGTGGGGACAGCAGATGACAACCACGGCAACCATACGCTCGATGGAAAATGCCAGATCTTTCCCTCCAGCAAAATACCAATAGGAGAAGGTAAGGATTCCTATCACAATCGCTATCAAGGTAAGCCATCTGGCAGCAGTATTGGCCAGAAGCTGAGTTTTGGATTTTGAATTCTGCGCATCCTGAACTAGTTTGATCACTTGCGATAAATATGATTGCTCTGATCCATGAGCAACTGAAATCCTGATGGCACCGTTTCCGTTGATGGATCCGGCAATTACCTCATCTCCTTTTCGTTTCTGCACGGGTTTCGACTCACCAGTAAGCATGCTCTCGTTTAAAGAACTTTCACCCTCTACTATGGTGCCATCGGCAGCGACTTTTTCCCCTGGCTTGATCAGTATGACATCGCCTGTTTTCAGATCGGCTGTTTTGACTTCATTGACCAGACCCCCCGTTACCAAATGTGCTTCATCTGGCATCAGCTGTACAAGTAACTCAAGTTCTCTGGAAGCACCCGCAATAGATTTCATTTCGATCCAATGCCCTAGCAACATAATCAGGATCAAGGTTGAAAGCTCCCAGAAAAAATCCATCCCTGTCAACCCGAATACCGTTGCAACACTATATCCATAGGCTACGGTAATCGCAAAACCAATCAGGGTCATCATGCCCGGATCTTTGCTGCGCATTTCATCCGTCCATCCTCTAAGAAACGGCCATCCGCCGTAAAAAAACACCACCGTTGAAAGTATCGCCAAGACATATTGATCTCCCGGAAATTCGACATGAATACCTAGCCATTGCTGGATCATGGGAGACAGAAGGAGTACCGGAACGGTAAGTATAAGAACTACATAAAAGCGTTTTCGGAAATCGGCGATCATCATTGCATGATGATCGTTTCCTGCATGTTCCATGGGCGAATTATGTGTAGGATGTGTCCCGTTGCCGTGCTTTGGATGTGCTAGCTGACTATGGATATGATGGTGATCACTACTGTGTTTGCCTCCATGAGAATGAGAATGTTCCATAACTGTATTGTTTACTCGGTTTATACTTTACAATTTAGCATCGATCTTGTTTCTTAATTCCTTCGACCAGTTGATCAGAAGTGCGACTTCCTCTTTCGTTAGCCTCGCATCCCTATGGATAAGAGTATACGTCTTTAGAGGCATCGTCCGGTCCTTTAATTGGCTCTCGATTGACCGAAGCTTATTGTATCGTTTCTTTATTGGATATGATCCGAATTCGTCAAAATTAAGTTCCTCTTTTCCATGGATAATGTGGTTTTCCATAAACCTAGCAAAAGGCTGTATGTTACTATACCATGGATACTCCGTACGATTGCTATGGCAGTCAAAGCACGCCTTTTTTAACACAGCGTTTACCGGTTGTGGGACTGTATATATATGAGTAATAGCATTTGTCCCTGCCGATCCGGTGTTTCTTTTCTCTCTTGGAATCAGTTGTATCAGTAACATCGCAAACAAAAGGAAAATCCCGATCACTAACACCAGTCTTCTTAACGTATTCATAAGAACGTTTATTTAAAATTAAATAATTTAACAAAAATTTACTACTTTTTTGTCTCTTAATGAATATCATTCAGGAAGCTAAACGTCTTGTAAAGGATGTTTCCCTTTTTTCAAGACATACTCGCTATAGAGTAAATAGGCACCGGTGACTACCACTGTGTCGCCTACTTTCAAACCTGATCTGATTTCAACTTGTTCAAAGGATTCTAGCCCTGTGGTCACTTTTCTCGGTTCAAAGCGCTCATTATCCAGCGCAATCCACACATGTTGGGTATCTCCATCATTGATAACGGCATTTATGGGAATCGACAAGTATTCGGACGACGACTTTTTGGATAGCATGATATTAGCCTGCATCCCGGGTTGCCAACGGTTGTCCAGATTGGGGATACTTCCACGAATCTGCAAAATCTGTTCGTTGCTCGCCAGGTTAGGTGTTATAAACTCAACGGTCATGTCTTGCGGATCATTTTCCCAGCCAGCAACCATTACTTTCAATGTTTGACCTTCCTTTATTTGGCCAATTTCGGAAGGATATACGTCTGCCTCGACCCACAAACGCTGGTAGCTTTCTAATTGTAGTAAGGTGGCACCTTCTGATACATACTGGCCTTCGGTAATAGAAATCTCAGAAACTTTGCCGCTTTGCGGCGCATAATACGTAATGTAAGGATTTGTTCTTTTTGTATCTGCCAGGTGTTTGATTTGCGTATCGGATTGGCCATATAGAATCAGTTTCTGTTTGGACGCTTTATGAATATCCTGAAATCTCCTGTCGTTATTGAACTGCGCGGATTGTGCAAGCGCCATCAGGTATTCTTCTTGCAAGGTCAACAATTCTTCTGAGTAAATTTTATAAATGGCCTGCCCTTTTCCTACTGATACGCCGGTCTCTTTTACATATAGTTCTTCGATCCTTCCGGCAACCCTGCTGCTAATAAACGTCGTCTGTTCCGGATTGACAACAAGTTTTCCATTTAAATAACTATTGTCTTCAAATCCTTCGGTTCCGATTATAGCTGTTGTGATGTTAGCCAATGCCTGTTGATCCTTACTCAGAGTCAGACCTTTGTCTTTGTTGTTTTTATTGAAGGGGACAAGATCCATACCACAGATGGGACAAGTCCCTGGTTTATTCTGAACGATCTGTGGATGCATCGGACAGGTAAACGTTTTAAGCGAAGCATTCCCTTTCGCACCCTTCTCTTTCTCCGAACATGCGGCAATGATAATGGACGGCGACACGACCGTGAACAATACCGTCTTTAAAAAGGTTTCTCTTTTCATAATTAGCTGTCTTTTTGCGTGATGATGAAACTTTCACTATCTACCAAATAATAGGCATTTTCCGCAACGGACCATTCGCCGATATTATTTAATATTTGAACTTGTCCATTGACTGTAACACCACTTTTAACTTCAGTAGGTACAAAAACGCTCCCCTGTTTTTTGAATACAATTGATCGGCTACCCAATTTTAATACCGCCTGCTTCGGAAGCCACCAACCGCTTGTGATCGTTGTTGGGATTTTTCCACGTAGTAACTCACCAACCCGGAGATTCGTGGTTGCCCCATAAACCCTCGCCAGCGTGAAATTTTCCCCTGCCCTGTAGGTAGGTTCGAGTAGCTCAACCCTATCCAAATAACTTTTGCCCGGGTTTGCTGTGCTATTGTAGAGTATTCTTGCATTTAATTTGACCATGGTAGCCAGTTGAGGAGCGATGGAAAACTCTGCGATCAGATCCCTGTTGGTATAAATATTGAACAATCCTTGGCCCACGCTGATATACTGCCCTTCCCGTAGTATCAGTGGGGTAGTAGTCGCAGTGGTTGGAGTGCTTGTTGCGTTGCCTAGAGACATGGAATTCCCTCTCGACATCCCCTCCATACCGCCATCTATGCTAGGAGCCAGAGCTGCCGCTGTAACCGGAGCTGGGGATGTGCCTTTTTCCAAGATGTAGCCATCCGCTGGACTATAGATGGACACCCGATAGTCCGGTTGACCTTTCTGTAATATGCTATTAATCTGCTGCTGCGTTAACCCAAGAAAGCGAAGTTTGTTGATTGCCTTGTTGTATAACTGTTCGTTGGTCATTTTATTTCCCTTCAGCAGTAATAACTCCCGCTGTGCTGAAACCAGTTCAGGAGAATATATTTGCATGATCAGTTGGCCACGCCTGACAGGCTGATAGTTATATTTTATATACAGTTTTTCAATTCTTCCTCCAACACGAGAGCTGATCGATGTATTATTTCTGGTATCCAACGTTACTTTACCGGGAACTTCAACCATCAAAACCTGTATACCGCTATCGGCCTTAGTAGTCGATATACTGGTTTTAATCTGTTCATTTACCGGTTTCAATAACGATTGAAGACTAGCATCTACTGGGGACTTTCCGTGCTGTTCATGCCCCTTACTCGGAACCTGATCGGGTTTTTCCTGCCGACAACTAATGATCAGAGCCGTCAAGTAAAAAAGCACTATACGCTTATTTATAAAGTTCTTTCTCATAATCTACAATCATTTTGTATAGTTTAAGCTTTTCGTCCAATAACGAATTTCTCATCATAGTTACCGCTTCCCAGTCATTGATTACCACGGTGAGCTCCTGTTTATTTTCTTGGTAGGCTTGAAAATTTGCATCAAGTGCGCGGTTCAGTGACGGAATTACTTTTTCCTCGATAGCGCTGATCTGTTTCTGCATATTTAGTATTTCGTACTGCATCCCATATAGCATACCTTGACTCTCCACCAACATGCCGGTTCTTTCTTTTTGCATTGCCTGTACGTTCAGCTCCATCGCTTTTACCTCGTTCTTGTACATCTTACTGCTCCAGGGAGCTATTGGTATACTTACCATTCCCATTATACTATAAGCGTTCGGCATCATTTTTCCCAACGGGGACATATGGTCAAAGCGGATTTTAAAATCCGGTTTTGACTCCTTTTTCATGGATTGTATGTTCAGTTGCATGCTTTCGATATCGGCATCCATCTTTGTAATATCTTTTCTTCTTGTAGCCAGAATGGAAGTGTCCAAACTTGCTTGAGGTGTAAATTCCGGAGAAAAAGTTGTGTCAACTGTGAACAAGGTATTCCCCGGCTGGTTCATTAAGCTATTGAGCCATGCACGGGCTTTGGCAATTTCCCCTTCTTGCATGCGGATTATATTCTCAGTGTCCTCTATGCGCGCATCTGCTTTAAAGACGCTACCTAGGGAAGATCGGTTATATTCGTAGCGAATCCCTTCTATTTCCTTCATGGTTTTCATCAGAACCACATTTTCTCTGAGTATATGGATGCGCTTTTCGGCAACTAACCAGCTATAATAAAGCATTTTGGCTTGTGCTTTCAGTTCATTGAGCTTGACCTTTCTTGATTCCATTTCCGATTTTCCCTGTGAGGCAATAAAATCCCGTTTTCCCCTTAGTTTTGATGGATTCGGAATATCCTGTTCAAATTGCAGCATAAGCGATCCTTTATCGCTATCCGACATAATTTCTTGTCCCGGATATGGTGTCATAAACGTTCCTACACCAACCATTGGAGCCATCCACGAAGTGGCCGCTTTTGCGCTATACTGAAATCCTTCCGCTTTCAACGAATAAGATTTCAGTTGCTCATTTTGCTCATCAATGCGTTTTAGTATAGTATCTAACTGTAACACAGATGTGTCTTGCCCGTAAGTGAAAACAGGATATAAAACGAGGATAAATAGTAATTTCTTAATGGTTTGCATCGTATATTTCTAATTTTCCGTATTTACGTAATTCATATTCTTTTGTCATCAGAAATATCAACGGAGTGACTAATAGGATGTGCGTAGAAGATGTTAGAACACCTCCAATCATCGGAAGTACAATAGGTTGCATGACATCGATCCCTACACCATTTGCCCATAATACCGGCACCAAACCGAACAAAGCGACACTTACCGTCATCAATTTTGGTCTGAGGCGTTTAGCGGCACCATGTATTACATATTCCCTTAAATCTTCTTTGGTTATGGTATCGCTACTGTTTCCTTTCAGTTTGACCAATTGTTGCATGGCATCGTTAAGATAAATGACCATGACAATACCTGTTTCTACTGCAATTCCGAACAGAGCTATAAATCCTACTGCCACGGCTACGGACAGATTGACTCCCCAGAAGTAAATCATATAAGCGCCACCTATCAGCGCGAATGGTATCGTCACAAGGCTTAAAAACGCTTCCCGCAGAGAATGAAAGGCAAAATATAAGGCGAAAAATATAATCACGAACACGATGGGTGCAATCCATAACAGTGTTTGCTGCCCTCTGATCAAATTTTCGTACTGCCCGCTCCACTCTAAGAAATAACCGTCCGGCATTAACCCCTTGCTGCCGTTGATCTTGTCAATAGCTTCTTTAACCGTACTTCCCAGATCCCTGTCACGAACATTGAACATGACAGCACCTCGCAGTAGCGCATTATCTGACGTGATCATAGGAGGACCTGTTTCAAACTTGACGTTGGCAACAGAGCTTAATGGAACTTCTCCGAATGATGGACTCTTAAGAGGAATTCTTTCGATTTTTGTGATGCTGTTTCTATAATCCTGACTTAGCCTCACGTTTATGCTGAATCTCCGACGGCCTTCGATGGTCTGTCCTATGGGTGCACCTCCTAAGGCCGATTCAACGGTTTGATTCACATCATCGACGGTTAAACCATAACGGGATAATGCTGATCGGTCAATATCTATATTTAAGTATTTTCCACCTGTAATAGGCTCTACGTATAAATCCTGCACACCCCGAATCCCTTCCAGAACGTTTTTGACACGTTCAGAGACCGATGCTATGCTGTCCAATTGCTGTCCATAAACTTTAATCCCCACATCGGTACGGATACCCGTTGCCAACATATTAATCCGATTGATAATGGGTTGTGTCCAGCCATTCACCACCCCCGGAATCTGAAGCTTTTTATCCAATTCGTCGATGATATCCTGCTTCGTTATGCCTTCTCTCCATTGACTTTTAGGCTTGAGCATAATAATGGTTTCGATCATACTGATAGGGGAGTTATCCGTTGAAGTACTTGCCCTACCGGCCTTACCGAGCACCTTTTCTACTTCCGGAACACTTTTAATGATTTTGTCTTGGACCTGTAAAATGCGCTTCGCTTCACTGTTGCTTATATCTGGAAGCGTAACCGGCATGAAGAGAATGCTTTGTTCATCCAAAGGGGGCATAAACTCGGTACCTAAGTTTTTAAGTAAAGGAATAGTTATTAAAAGAGCGATTACATTAATGGCTATAGTCGTTTTCCTCCATTTTAATACTTTCCGGATAATCGGCTCATAGATTCTGCTGAGAAAACGGTTGACAGGGTTTGCGTCATCTGACTTGACCTTCCCTTTCATAAAAAAGGATATCAACACAGGGGCCAGAGTAATAACCAAAAATGCATCAACAATCATAATGAAGGTTTTGGTATAAGCTAAAGGATGAAACAGTTTTCCTTCCTGTCCAGTCAACATAAAAACCGGCAAAAATGAGGTTATAATGATAACGGTTGCAAAAAAGACGCCCCGGCTTACCTGTTTGCTACTTTTTTCAATGACCTTTATTCTTTCTTCATCAGAAATCCATTGAGGCGATCTTTTGAATATATTTTTAAATTTCTTCATATTATATTTCGCTGGACTTTTTATTGGATGATTCCCACTGCTCGTATCGCTCTGACAGATGTTTATACGCATTTTCGCTCATGATAATACCATTATCTACGATGACACCTATAGCGAGCGCGATACCGGTCAATGACATGATATTCGATGAAATTCCAAACGCGTTAAGTAATATAAAACTGACGGCCAATGTGATGGGTATCTGGATAATGATACTGAGAGCACTTCTCCAATGGAAAAGGAAGATGATAACCACAATGGAAACAACGATCATCTCCTCTATCAAGGTACGTTTAATTGATTCGACCGACTCCTTTATCAATTCTCCACGGTCATACACAATGTCAAATTTGACCCCTTCAGGGAGTCCTTTTGCAACTTCCTTCATTTTCAGCTTGATACGATCTATCACTTCAGCGGCATTCTCGCCGTAACGCATAACAACAATTCCACCTACACGCTCGCCCTCCCCATCTTGATCGAAAATGCCCAACCGTGCCTCGCCGGTCATCTGGACGGTGCCTATGTCCGATATTTTGATGGGATTTCCGTTTTGGTTGGCAACCGGTATATTTTCGATTTCTTCTATAGATTGTAGATAACCGCTTGTTTTAATAATGTAGCCGATGTCGCTCATTTCAAATTTTCGCCCTCCGCTTTCGTTATTGTTCGTTCGCACGGCGTTGATAACATCAGGTACAGATAATTTATAATAGAGAAGTCTGTTCGGATCAACGGTAACTTGGTATTGCTTTTGAAAACCACCGAAAGAAGCTATCTCACTTACTCCTTGAACATTTTGCAAAGCAAACTTAATGTACCAGTCCTGTACAGCTCGCTGTTCTCCAAGATCTAGTTTGGGTGCATCTAAGGTATACCATAAAATATGTCCAACTCCCGTTCCATCCGGACCGAGCTGTGGGGTTGCGCCTGTTGGCAAGGTACTGGAAACAGTACTTAGCCGTTCCAATACACGTTCACGCGCCCAGTAGATATCGACATCGTCGTCAAAAATGACATAAATAAAGCTCATACCGAACATTGAGCTTCCTCGAACGTATTTTATGCGGGGTAATCCCTGTAGGTTTGTAACCAAGGGATAAGTGATCTGGTCCTCGATCAATTGTGGTGCCCTTCCCATCCATTCGGTAAATACGATCACCTGATTTTCAGACAGATCAGGAATGGCATCGATGGGATTCTTCTTTACCGATATTACTCCCCAGACAAATATGCCCAGGCTTAACATCAGTACGATAAAACGGTTACGTAACGACCACTCGATAACTTTATGTACCATATCGATAAAGTAATTTTGCTGTAAAAACTAATTGATGGTTTAATTTGTAGTAACGGAGCAGCCTGAAAAGTAACCCGTGACTACGTCACGGGCGAAATAAACTAATTAATAACTTCCTTAACAGACCCGCACTTAAGCATTTTACTTCCGAAATATGGATTTTTTATTTCATTCGATTCCGTTAACCACATAGCGCCTTCATTATCTTTTGCCATAGGGCAATGTGCATTATACAATGTTCGTCCAGCTCCGAAGCCTTTCACCAACGCATATACATCCTCGCTCATCATGATGAAATGTTCTCGTTGATGGTTAATATTGCCCACATTTTCACCAATATGTTCCGCATGCTCTTTCAGATCGGCTTCATTCTGGTTATAAAGTGCTGCTTGTTCGGCAGTTAAGACAGATTTATCTAACTGGTTCATGGCTGCAACCATTGCTTCACCGCCACTTGCAGCTTCTTTATCATCATCATTGGATAATGCAGTTTTTACATGGATATAATGATCGACGATCTGTTTTATCGATGAGGCCACTTTTGGATCCACATCCGTAAAACTGGCCTTGATCTCCGTAATGTTAGTGTTTCCATCGGCCGCTTGATGTTCTACATTTTCCATGGTCTCCATATTTTGATGATCATCGGTTTTCTTTTCTGAATTTGAATTACACGCAGCGAAAGTGAAGGCTGTGACGGCCATCACACCAAAAATTAGATTTTTCATTTCAGTTATTTTTATTGTTTAATGATTATGTGGTTGTGATTTTTCCTGTTGATGCCCTTCATGTTCACCCTGTGATGCATCTTTGCGATCGTATTGACAACACCCCGGTAGCTTGTCATAGGCAGCATCCGAGGCAGAGAGACCTTGTGTATCGTGCCCAGCCTTGGCGATTTGCTTCTGCACATCTTTTTCGGATACTTTGTCCGCATTGAATGCTAACGTCATCATTTTTGTTTCGACATTCCAGCTCGCGCTTTTTACACCTTCAATATTGGCGGCCTTTTCAATGCGCTTTTTGCACATTTCACAATTGCCATAAACTTTAAAAGATGTGTTTTTTTCCTGACCGTATACAGTGGTTCCAATGATAGCCATAATAGCTACTAGCATTAATCTGATAGATTTCATGATAAGAAGGATTAAATGTTTAATGATTATTACAGGCATATAGAAATGCCATCTTATTCGAATCTGAGACGAGATCGAAAAAAAGAAGTAGAAATAGTTTTAAATTCGGAAAACTTGGTTTTTGAGGTATAATGGTGTTTTGATCACCGCGGGAGGCGAATTGCTTGCCAGATTCTCTTCGGTTACCGATGGAATAATCAGATAGTTCGAAATACCATTTGGAGTTTTCGGTAATAGGAAACTGATTTTTTGGAATTCTAAAAAGGTATTCTCCGAACTTTTATGAACTTTATCCAGTTTTACCTGTTTATGCTCATCCTTGCAACAGTCATTTTTCTTCTTCGATTTCTTAATCATACCGCACACTTCGCAGGCATCGTCTTGGCCGTGCCATAAGGAGGTGTCTACCAGTTTTTCCATGCAGTAATGCAGATGCATGGTAAATCCGGTAGATGTACCGAGATAAAAAAGGGTCAATATGATAAGTAATATCTTCTTCACAGCATTGCAAAGTAAATAAAAAATTTACATAAAAAATTACATAATTCCGTTGTTATCTTACAAAATTTCGTTGTCAATTAAAATTGTATCATTAATACAATATAGGTTAAATAGATATCATAGTGATTTAATTTACGGGCATTGTAAATTGCTTTTTACGTAGCCTAACTGATCTTTTTATTTTTACATCTTCTAGCCAGTCACCAAAGGGTTGTCAAATACTTTTAAATATAGTCAGCAATTTTGTCTATTGTAAATAAGAACAAATATGGCAAAACGGCTTTTGGAAAAAAGAAGTATCGCTCCAGAACAGGCTATGAAAATCTTGATTAAAAACGGTTTAGAAGTAAACGAGAATCAAGCGAAAATTATTTTGGATTTCTTGCGTATTTTGGCTAAATTAACAGTGAATCAATACTTTAATAAAGATTAGTATATTCGTTTATGTAAAAAAAAGCGCCATGATACCAACGTACCTTTATATCCGAGTAAGTACAGACGAACAAGCAAGAAGAGGTTATTCTTTAAGCGAGCAGGAGGACAGACTCTTACAATATTGTACTCTAAACGGCATAGAAGTTTTAGGCATCATCCGTGAAGATCATTCAGCTAAGACATTTAACCGTCCGGAATGGAAAAAGTTGATGATAAAGCTAAAGAAAAAACGTAAGATGGCCGTTCAGATACTTTGCGTCAAATGGGATAGATTCAGCCGTAGCATAGAAGCCGCCTACGAAATGATAGGAATATTGAGATCATTAAGTGTCACAGTTAACTCGATTGAACAACCTGTGGATGTGTCTATTCCGGAAAACAAAATGATGCTTGCCATTTATTTGGCAGTTCCGGAAGTTGAAAATGACAGGAGAGCACTAAATGTTTTTTACGGAATGAGAAAGGCAAGACGGGAAGGGCGGTGGATGGGAACAGCGACCATAGGTTATATAAACAGAATTACCCCCGATGGGAAAAAATATATCATGCCGAAACGACCGGAAGCAGACATTATGAAGTGGGTTTTTGAAGAGCTGGCCAAAGGTATCTATGCCGCTGAGCAGATACGTAAAATGGCAAACGAAAAAGGGCTAAAATGTGAAAGGAATAACTTCTGGAAGATTATCCGTAATCCTGTATATTGCGGAATAATCATTGTCCCTCCTTACAAAAATGAAGAGATGGAATTTGTTAAAGGCCAACATCAGCCGATTATTTCTGAAGCTCTTTTCTACAAGGTACAGGACATATTGAATGGTAACAAAAGACCTATCGCAACAAAAGTTGTTTCCAAAGATATGCTACCGTTAAGAGGATTTCTTCAATGTCCCAGTTGTAGCAGAATGCTAACCGGAAGTGCGTCAAAGGGACGTAATCGGCATTATTACTATTATCACTGCTCCTCCTCAGCTTGTGGCTGTAGATTTAAGGCAGAGGAAGTGAACAGATACTTTGAAAGGGAGTTATTAAAGTACAAGATCATGCCCCAAGCAGGTGAGCTTTTCAAAATGGTTGTTCTGGAGGAATATCGTTTATCTAATCGCGAGGAACTAGATGAACGTGCCACTTTGTTTAAAAAAATCGAAGAGCAAGAGGCTATTTTATCTAATGCCAGAAAAAAATTAATGAAGGATGAAATCGATAGTAGTGATTTTAAGATCATTAAAATAGAGTGTAGTGAAGAACTAAAAAAATTGGAAGCACTATTGGCGGGTCTCCCAAGTAAGTCCCAAAATTTAAGAACCATAGAAACCTTATTGGATAACGTAGTAGAAATGTATTCAAATATCGATAAGCACTATTTGGAGGCAGATATAGAAGGGAAGCGTAGAATCATTGGTTCGATGTACCCGGAAAATCTGTGCTTTGACGGCACAGAACATCGAACCGTCCGGCTTAATGAAGCACTATCGCTTATCTTACTGATCAACAACGAATTAGACGCAATAAAAAAAGGGAAAGATTCGTTTAATTTGAATCTTTCCCCTGAGGTAGCCCGTAGGGGAATCGAACCCCTGTTTCAAGAATGAAAATCTTGCGTCCTAACCCCTAGACGAACGGGCCTTTTTTATTCCGGAATGCGTGTCCGTTTTTCGGTCTGCAAAGATAGACAAGGATTTTATATTTCAAAAGACAAATTTTAAATATTTTGTTAGAGCTTGACTATCAGTAAATAAAAATTACAGCGCTTTCTTAGCCTTCTTATTTGTCAACAGTAGTAGGACGCTGCCCGCGATGCCGGATAATACGGAACCGGCTAAAATGGAAAATTTAGCTTCGGCTAATACATGCGTAGCATTCGCGAAAGATAAGATGGCAATAAAAATCGACATGGTAAAGCCAATTCCTCCCAGCATACCGACTCCTAAAATGTGTTTCCAAGAAGCACCGTGTGGTCGATTACTAATTCTTAATTTAACAGCTAACCAGGAAAAAGCAGTAATCCCGACTGGCTTTCCAAGAAACAAACCAAGCGCTATTCCTAATCCTAAAGGTGTAAATAAACCTTCTAGCATGCCATCTTCATATTTGATGTTCGTGTTTGCCAAAGCGAATATCGGCATGATCAGGAAATTCACCGGCTTTACTAATAGATGCTCTAATTTTTCTAAAGGAGACTCTGTAGCGTCCGGCGTGGTAGGTAAGGTAAAAGCTGTAAGAACACCGGCAATCGTTGCATGAATACCTGAATGGTGAATGAAATACCACATGAATATTCCCGGGATTAGGTAAAAAATAATTTTTTTGACTCCTAACTTATTGAAAATCAAAAGTAGGGCGAACAATAGACCGGCATATAGGAGGTATTGATATTGCAGGGAGGTTGAGTAAAATATAGCAATAACAAGTATGGCCATTAAGTCGTCTACAATAGCCAATGCCGCCAAGAATATTTTCAATGAGGAAGGTACTTTATTGCCTAAGAGCGTGATGATAGCCAAGGCGAAGGCTATGTCAGTTGCCATTGGAATGCCCCAACCTCCTGCGAATTCCGAGTTTTTATTGAAAAAGGTATAGATCAATGCCGGTGCGATTACACCACCGAGTGCAGCAAATACAGGTAAGGTTGCCTTTTTGATCGATGCCAATTCACCTTCTACCAATTCCCGCTTAATTTCCAAGCCTACTAAGAGAAAGAAAATGGCCATTAATCCGTCATTAATCCAAATGATAATAGGATATTCCAAATGAAGGGTTTCAGAATGGTAACCTACTTTCATTTCTAAAAAATTATTAAAAGCACCACTGAAGGTTGTGTTGGCAATGATAAGGGAGATGACAACACAAAGAATCAGAATTACCCCACCCGCAGTACCGGATTTTAAGAACTCTTGAAAGGATTTGAAGTTAATTATTTTAGCCATACTGGCGAAAATAGCAAAAAAAGCCTGTATTTGGCAGAAAAAATGGTAAAACTATAGGGGTATGAAAGGGCAAAGGTGTCATAGTTTTAAAATAATATGAGAACTATGAAGCTGTTTAAATTATTGGCGATTATCGCTATTATCGTAACAAGTGCATCAAGTACAAAAGCGCAAGTAGGGGATTGGACCATTGGCTTAAAGGCAGGAGCCAACTACGCTAATCTTCATTCGGATGCACAAGGACTAAATGACAAAAAAGGAAAGGTAGGTTTTACGGCGGGTGCATTCGCTCGCATAGGCCAAACAGTTTTTTTTCAACCGGAGCTCAATTTTGTACATTTTTCCAATGAATTTCAATACAACGGCCAAAGGCATAATCCAAAGCTGAGCCAGTTAAATGTGCCTTTGATGTTGGGATATAAGCTGCTGGACCAAGAAGCACTTGCGTTAAGAGTTTCTTTAGGGCCTGATTTTAGTTACAATCTGAATGAGCCGGATGTGTTTAAATCCGGCGACTTTAAAAAATTCAACATAGGCGGCGTTTTTAATGTGGGGGTGGACATAGGAAATATTACCTTGGATGCGCGCTATAGTAGAAGTTTTACCGATCTGGACAAGCGTCTTGGCCAAAAGACAGGCATATACTCATTAGCTGTCGGATTTAAGATTTTTTAGGTAACAATAAATTGTTTTGTAGACACTTATCTTTTTGTTGTTTTTTAAAAAAGTTATAACAGCTTAGAAAATTTTGTGTTTATGGAAAAAAGTATTAGCTTTGTGCTTTCATAATTTAGGTTTATAATTGGTTGACAGGCCTCTAATCTCCCCGATTATTGGCCTGTTACTTTTTAAAATTATTTAGTATTTTTATACTTTAATAACCATTTATAAACAGAACATGCGTCTCGTCTTTTTTGCCTTATTACTGGTGGGCTATATGCGTAGTGCTGCGCAAGAAGAAATTGTTCCTTCGCCTTCTCAAGTATTAAGCGAGGTGCATTTTAAAACCTTAATGGGTGGAGTGGTTGTTTTGCCCGCCTTGTTGAATGGTTTTCCAGATACATTAAATTTTATTTTAGATACCGGGAGCGGGGGTATTTCCCTGGATTCTTCCACGGTTGTTTCTCTTGGATTGAAACCGACGCCAAGCGCCACCCGCATCCGAGGCGTTGCAGGCATTAAACAGGTTAGCTATCTATATAATCAGCATCTTAAGTTCCCGGGATATACGGTTGATAGCTTAAATTTTCATATCAACGACTATTCTTTTCTTTCAAGTGTGTACGGGGTTAAAGTTGATGGGATCATTGGCTACTCATTATTTAGCCGATATATAGTGAAAATAAATTATGATGATAGCCTGATGCATATCTGCTCGCAAGGCACCATTCGTTATCCAAAGGGAGGTTTTCTTTTAAGGCCTAACATAAAAAGTTTAGTGGTGCAGCGGGCCTTATTAAAAGATAAGCACCAAGTGAATGCGCGCTTTTTGCACGATATCGGTGCGGGTGTATGTGTTATGCTTTCGAAAGAGTTCGTTGAAGATAGTACACTGTTAGCATGGAATCGAAAGCTATGGCCGAAAGAAGGACATGGTTTGGGGGGTAAGATACAGATGGATTTAACGGTTATTAAGGAGCTCCGTTTTGGTCCGTACAAATTTAAACATGTCCCTACCTTGATTTTTGATGATGTGTATGATGTGACTTCCTATCCCTACTTGGGCGGCTTGATCGGGAACGATATTTTCAGGCGTTTTAACATGATCTATAACTATGAAAAGGGAGATATTCACCTCATACCTAATAACAGTTTTCGGGATCGGTTTGATTACGCCTATTCGGGCTTGGACTTGCAATTAATTGATGGAAACATAGAAATCGGAGGCGTGGCGAAAGGGTCACCCGCAGAATTGGCCGGGTTAAAAGTTGGCGATTTGTTGCTCGCTGTAAATGGTGATTTCAGTGTGAATTTTGCCCAATATAAAAAGGCGCTGCAGCGGCCAAAAAAGGAAGTCATGTTGCTGGTACGACGAAAGGAAGAGCTGCTAATATTTAAGTTCAAGATAAAAAGTATAAAACAAGTTTTTTAGTCACTTAACCTAATTTTACTTCTATGCGGATAGCTTTGATGAAGTGGGGCTTATTCATGAGATAGAATATTGATAATATTGTCGAAAGGATCCTTTACAAAAAAACGCCTTACTCCCCAAGGTTCATGGGAAGGTCCATAAATGATCTCAAAGCCATGTTTTGTTATTTCCGTTAATGCTTGGTCTAAGTCGTCCACTTCGATAGACAAATACGGTACAGGCAGGCCGTCTCCTCCCTGAGAGGCGAAACTTACCTGCGTTCCGCTTTCTTCAGAGGACGCATAAGTTGCGATCCATCCATGGTTCATCACGTTTTGTAAGCCTAATACGTCACCATAAAAGGTTGCTGCCAATTCAATGTTATCTGTTTCTATATTTGCTACAATACGTTTTACCTTCATGAGCTTACTTTTTCTTTGTCCCCTTAGATGAAAATTTATCTAGCTGAAAACAGGGGTTTTCCGGGTTCAATCAGCCTAATTTAAGAATCTTTCTTTATTATTGTAAACGTTGCTTTTGAAATCGTTGTGTTTTTTGGGATGTGTATTGCAAACATGTTGACCTTAAAATGAAATATAATGAGTTACTTTTGGAAAGCTTACATGTTCTTCTTCGCGGTTCCCTTTCCGATGATATTGTACTATAGTATCAATTACAATTCTGAAATAAGGGGAGACGGTACAAATCCTTGGTTGGCTTTAACCTATCTGTTAATTTCGCTGGTATTGTGGACGATCGTTTTATATAAGCTTTATCAGCGATGGATCGCACTCACTTTACAGACCAAATCAAATATTGAGTCGCTGCTTCGTGATGGCGTGTTAAAGGATGGGGAAATTGTGGACGTGAAAACGCTCAAACCTGTCGCAAAAGACGTTGAAACCTTGGAGGTATCGGTGCGGTTTGAGAATTTTTCAGGCACGAAGGTTTTACAGACAATACCTATTAATGATAGTAAGCCGCAACAGAATCGATACGAAGCAGGTAAACGTATAAAACTACGGATTGATAAAACCTTAAAAAGCAGCCCCGTCTTCATACCGGATGGGGTGCAAGTAGAATTAAGGAAAAGTCAAATGTTTCTTTCTATCATAGGATGGTTATTGGCTTTAGGGCTTGTTATCGCCTATTATATTTTCTCCTATCAATTGGAAAGCAGAGGCACCGGGTGGCGATTCCTTATCTTCTGGCATCCCTTATTATTATGTCCTTTAATTTTATTGCTCAGCTTCCTCGGCTTGGATGCTTTACTGGGACAACTTAGTGGCTTACCCAAGGATGTATTACGATTGATCTTCTATGGAAAGCAAGCTACTGCGAGGATTTTAAGCGCAAAACAAACCGGTACTTACATTAATGAACAGCCACAGGTGCGGTTTGAGTTGGATTTTAAGGACGAGAGGGGTCGGACGCATAGGGTAAGTCTTAAGAAAATCGTAAGTCTGCTGGAGGTGAGTATAACTCAGCAACAGACGGTAGACATTTTTTATTTAGAAGAAGATCCCCAAACAATAGCTTTTAGCAAGGATCTGAATGATTAATTTCAATAGGGTATTTAAATTTTCATGAAAACTTACAAACTTACTATCTTATTGATAGGTTCCCTAAATATTATGGTTGCTTGTAACAGTATAACCAAAAGCATTCGAGATACTTTTGATGACTCTTCAAAAGCTGAGAAAGATACTGCGGCTTCAGCAAGTAACCTCATGCCGGATACTAGTAAGCAAGAAACTGTTCAACAAAGAAAAATATATAAAGAAGTTACACCACCTCCGGTAAAAGATTTTTTAAGTGATACCCTTGCCCTTGGAAAGGCAGAGCAATCCTTAAGGAAACTTCCGCAATATAATGGAAAGAAAATCAGACTATATGACGATATTCACTTTTACGATGATGGAAGGGTGATGCTTAATCTTCAACATCCCGAGAATCCGGAGTATATTGATGCTTACGAATATGATGATGGGGTATGGAGTGAGCCAAAGCCTGTTCAAATTTCTATTAGAACTAATCTACAAAGTAAGCTGTTTGATCTGGATAGAATTAAATTCAGAACGGTGTCAACTATTATGAATAACTATAACGAAAAGGCGGGAACGATAGAGGGAGCAAAACCGGTCAACCATGTGTACGGTATTGTTTGGGATGGTGAATTTATTTGGTATCCTCGAAGTATAAACGGTTCAAGGCAACGTTTTGCCATCGACTTTAACCTAGATGGTTCGGTGAAAATGTTTAGGCGTGAGTAGTTGGACAATATGAATTTAGCCTTAACATTGGTTTTCTGTTTTGCAAAAAAGAGTGCTTAGCTGTTTATCGCTTTCCAGATTAAATCTTTAAGTTCCTGCAGTCCTTTTTGTGCGACGGAGGAAATGAAGATGTAAGGGATTTGCTCTGGAAGGTCTTGCTCCATTTCCAGCTGTAGTTCCTCGTCTAGCATATCGGATTTTGTAATGGCTAACAGACGGGGTTTATCCAAGAGCTCCGGATTGTAAGCCGTGAGTTCGTGTAAGAGAATATTAAACTCTTCTGCAATTGAGCGGTGAGTGTCAGCAGGAACCATAAAAAGCAATACGGAATTACGCTCGATATGTCTTAAGAATCGATAACCCAGTCCCTTTCCCTCAGAGGCGCCTTCAATGATGCCAGGAATGTCGGCCATCACAAAAGATTTGTTATCGCGATAAGATACGATACCCAAATTGGGAACTAATGTTGTAAAGGGGTAATCGGCTATTTCGGGCTTAGCTGCAGAAACTACGGAAAGTAGCGTGGATTTACCTGCGTTCGGAAAACCGACCAAGCCTACATCAGCCAATACTTTGAGCTCCAAAACAATCCATTCTTCTATGCCAGGCTCACCAGGTTGAGCAAAGCGTGGTGTTTGTTGCGTTGGTGTTTTGAAATGCCAGTTGCCTAATCCGCCGCGCCCCCCGGGTGTGAGAACCTTGGTTTCACCGTCTTCGGTAATATCAAATAGGACTTCCCCTGTTTCGGCATTCCTGGCGATAGTGCCCAACGGAACTTCCAAGATTTCATCTTTTCCGTTCTTGCCATGTTGCAATGCGCTGGAGCCCGGCCCGCCGGGCTCAGCGATAATGTGCTTTCTGTATTTAAGGTGCAAAAGCGTCCATAATTGACTATTGCCCCGCAGTATAATATGGCCTCCTCTGCCCCCGTCGCCCCCGTCAGGTCCACCCTTTGCTGTATGTTTGTCGCGATGGAGGTGGGCAGAGCCAGCCCCTCCATGACCGGAACGACAACAAATTTTAACATAATCGACAAAGTTTGAACCTTGAGCCATTTTTTGTTATTGAATTACTGGAATTAATAGCGGTCTACAACAGCGCATATTGCCTTAAAAATCTCATCAATGGATCCTATTCCATCAATATTCTGTAGTTTTCCTTGTTGCTGGTAATAACCGGCAACCGGTGCTGTTTTTGAATTATATTCTACGATACGTTTGCGGATGATTTCGGGATTAGCATCGTCGGCACGACCGGAATCTTTTCCACGTAGTAATAGTCTTTTTTCCAGCTCGTCTTCATCAACCTGAAGTGCTATCATGCCGGATATTTGCGCTCCTTTTGATGCTAAGAGTTTGTCAAGAGCTTCAGCTTGCGCTACGGTACGTGGAAAACCATCGAAAATAAAACCCTTTGCCTCTTGATTACTATCAAGCTTGTTACTGATCATACCGATTACAACTTCATCAGGAACCAGCTTACCATCATCCATCAGTTTTTTAGCTTCTAGTCCTAAAGCAGTTCCCTGCGCAATTTCACTTCTAAGGAGGTCTCCTGTAGATAGATGGACTAATTGATACTTTTCAATAAGTTTTTGGGATTGTGTACCTTTTCCGGCGCCTGGAGGGCCAAATAAAACTAAATTTAGCATGTTATGAATTTTTTGCTCAATGTGTTTTTACATCGAGACACGGTTAAACTTGTACAACCAACGGTTTCCACAATCTACATCTTTGCCGCTAGCTTTCTTCGGAACTTTACTTCTTTGAAGTTTTGTACGTTGTTAATGATAACAAAAGCCTTGCCCACTTAAGAATTCGGCCCTTGTTACATTCGTATAAATGACTCTTTAGTAAAAAAGAGCGGTCGCAAAGGTAAGGCTTATTTTTTTATTTTTTTGCATTCAATCATGAAAGATTCATATGTGCAAACAGGCGCTAAACGATAAGTATCCGAATACTTTGTAAGAAGGAAGGTTTGTTTTATAGGTGGATGATATGTTTTAAGTCAAAAGAACCTAATGTGCTGACTATATACAGGAAAAGAAAGATGATGGATAAAACATCATCTTTCTTAGATATGCTTTAGCGTGTGGTGTAGCCACCGTTTGCAAAAATGGTTTGTCCGGTGATCCACCAACCATCTGTTACCAAAAATTCAACTAACGGCGCGATATCTTTGATGTCTGTTAGGCCACCCAAAGCGGAGGCAGATTTATGATAAGCCACCGCATCGTCGCTTTCTTGCCCATAAAAGAAGGGGGTATCCATTGGTCCGGGCGCTACTGCTGTAACGGATATGCCACGTTCACCGAATTCCTTCGAAGCCGATCGCGTAAAGTCTTCTACCGGTGCTTTTGCACCGGCATAAGTTGAATAATAACCGGTATAGGCAGCAAGTAAGGAGGTTACAATGGTACATATTTTTCCGTTATCGTTAAGCTGTTTTCCAGCCTCCTGAAGGAAGAAATAGGCTACTTTTGAATTGATGTCAAACATGTTGTCATATTCTTCTTCTGTAGTATCTACGAATGGTTTTTTCAATACACGTCCTACCGTATTAATCGCAATATCGATTCCTCCATATTTGCTTTTTGTTTCTTCAAAAAGCTTTTTGATATTGGCAATCTGGGTGAGATCAGCCTGAAAAAGAAACGCATCACCACCCGATTGTTTTATAGCTGCAAGTGTTTGCTCGGCATCTGGCCGGGTCTGCTCACTGTTGTAATGAATTGCGACTTTTGCACCTTTTGCTGCCAGATTTCTACTCAGCAAACCTCCAAGGTTTTTACCTCCACCGGCAATAAGAACTACTTTTCCATTCAAATCATTTCGTGCCATAGCATTTAAATTTTAAGTTTATGAATTAGACAAAAATCGGATTCGGTTCACTATTATTATGGTGAACTTTTCGGATTTTTATTTAAGAGACCTTCGGTGTCCGGGATTCCCGGAATTGACCGGGAGTTTGACCGGTCATTTTCTTGAAGAATTTTGAAAAATTAGAAGGATCATAAGTTAAGAGAAGCGCAATTTCCCTGACAGGATGTTCAGAATCAGACAAAAGCCTTTTTGCCCAATCAATTATTTTTAGATCGTAGAAATGACAAGGATGGTGGCCCCTCGTCTTTTGTATTGTATCAGTTAAATGATTGTGCGATACAAAAAGCTTTTCAGCGATTTGCTTAAGGGACATCATTTCTGTGGCTCGCGCCTCAACGATATCCAGTAGATGCTTATCTAATAAGCGAAAGTATTGTTCCGTGATCTCTTCACTCCTTGTAAGCTGTTTCTCGTTTTTCATCGTAGACTGATTAACGGTTTTATTAAACAGTTGAATTATTTAGCGTTAATCGCAAGTTAAAAATAATTCTATAAAGACGAATAGCGTATAGTCCTGAAATTTGCGGCTTGTTTGTGCATTTCGCCAAATACCGGAAATTCAGTTCGCAAGTTTAAGGAATAGTTTACTGAGCTCCTTATTGATTTTTAATCGAACAATACGGATATTTAATTGGAATAATTTTTACAAATAAGTTGTCCGAAAAGATTGTTTAACATGTATTTTTATGACAAAAAAACGCTTCCTATCCCTTTGTCTGTTCATTGTAATGATATTTGTTGTGCATGCACAGTCGTTAAGGATTAACGGTGTATATATTGGTGCAGAGCTATATACCACACCCTTTCAAGGCATGCAGATCAATAATATCGTGATCTATTTCAGAAACGATGGTACCTTTAATAACGCATTAAGCCAAACTGACTGGAAAACGAAAGTTAGCGGTTATTATACAAATACAAATAATATCGTACAGCTGACATTCCAAAACGGGGATGAAAGCGAAAAGTATACGTTGGCAACCAATGGTAATCTCGAAAGCACCGCTGGTGTGAAGCATACTTTACATAAGGTGAAGAAAGTGGCGGTTCTTCCCGCGGGGGGATATGAAAAAAGGAATGCTTCTACCAGTGGGGGTATGGGAACAGGTACGCCGGCTGTAGGTGCTTTTTCTTCAAATTATCTGTATTTTGATGGAAAGGGAAATTTTTCGATGGACCGTTCCGGCATGGTAGGAGTAGCAGGAGATGCAACAGGGGGTACCGTGGGTGGCCAATTTGAAAAAAGGGGTATAAGCAGTGGAACGTATCAGCTTGGCGATGGAGAAATAACGTTTACATTCGGCAATGGAACAGTTTCCAAACATAGCTTCTTTTATAGTCCACCGAACGAAGAAGACCTGGTTTTGCTGGATGGAGAATTCTATTTCCGACAGGAAGAGGGGGAAGCGACTATAACTACACAACGAACAACAGAGGATAGCGGCCCCGCCGACCTATCTGTGACAACCCGGCTTCCTACACCAGCCGATCTATTAATTGGTCTCCGGAGGCAGTATGGTGGCGAAAGTATAGATAAGATAACAACTGTCAGAGAAATTGCCACCATAACAGGTAATATACAAGCTACCCTTGTAACCGATATTGTCAACAATAAAATACGCGCCGAGCTGCGACGAAACGGTAAGTTGCTGCTGGTAAAACAGCTGAACGGAAATGAAGGCTGGCAGTGGGTAGAGGGAGTAAAAAAAGCCCTGTCGCAAGACGAAAAAGAGGAGCTAATGTTAAGCTTGTACCAAGGGGTGCTGGGTTTACATAAAAATTTAAATAGCTATTTCTTAAGCGGAGTTGTCTCTCCATCCGGAGACGATTATATCATTACTTTCTACAAAAATCAGCATAAAATTGTTTATTTGATTGGCAGTGATTATTCCTTGAAAGGAAACGCCTATACCATTCATGCTGATCCCAATATGTCCATTTATAAAGATTTTAGGGAGACAAACGGCATCACATACCCCGGTACTACGGAATCTTCCGATGGAAAGACAAAAGTTACCGCAACCACTACTTCGATTGAGTTTAATCCGGTTTTGATGAGTAATGACTGGAAGATACCGTAGAAATATAAAAACGAACGCAATAGAACGGACAAATTAAAGTGGTAGAAAATTAAGAGCAAAAAAAGTTGAGAGTATAAAATTATTCGAAGGAACAGGGTTTCTATAATGGATGCTATAGAAAGGAGCCGAATGAAAAGTGAAATACCAAGTACGCAAGGTTACATTTGGGCTAGAAAAGAATAAAGATTTTTGCAAAATAAAAAAGCGAAATATATTCATTATATATCTCGCTTTCTGATGTGCACTTGAAGGGAGTCGAACCCCTAACCTCCTGATCCGTAGTCAGGTGCTCTATCCAATTAAGCTACAAGTGCGTTCCGAATTGGAATGCAAAGATATGAACGATTGTTAAAATTCCAAAAATATTTAAATAAAAATAGCTTAAAAATTTTGTGCTCTTTGTTAAATAATTGATTATGTGGGTAAAAAAAGAAGTGATTTTTTTGATGGGATGTATTTCAGTGAATATTTGTACATCTTGGTACAAGATATGTGGTAAAATGCATGCATTGGTAAAACTTATTTTTAGCTTTGAAGTTTATAAAGAACATGAATTATCAGTTTTCCGTACAACGAAAAAAAATACGAGTGGGGGATATCAGCGTCTCTTATTTGCTGAAAGAGTCTGCCCGTCCAACGAAGACCGTCATTTTTATCCATGGCTTTCCCTTTAATAAAAATATGTGGATATATCAGTTAGAAGCACTACCGGAAGACATTCGAGGTATTGCTATGGATGTGCGTGGCCATGGGAGGAGTACAAGTGGACATGGTTACTTCAGTGTGGATGTTTTTGCACAGGATTTAATCGCGTTTGTAGAGAGATTGGGATTGGATAAAGTGGTGTTGTGTGGAATTTCTATGGGAGGTTATATCGCTTTACGGGCTTATCAATTAGCTCCTTCAGTCTTCCATGGAATGGTGCTGGCCGATACGAACTCGCAAGCGGATTCAAATGAGGCTAAAATTAAACGCTTCGATACCATACAGTCGGTACTAAAATATGGTAGACGAACTTTTGCTATAGGTTTTGTAAGGAATGTTTTTTCGGAGACGAGCTTGCAGACAAGGACGGAAGAGGTCGACTTGATTCGTAGTAGCATCAGAAGGAATGATATCCGTAGTATATGTGCAACTCTTTTGGCTTTGGCTTCAAGAACGGATACAACAGAAAGTCTGCATACCATCCCTTTTCCTTGTTTGATCATTAGGGGAAGTGAAGATAAGTTGATGACCCGAGAGCAAGCCCAAGTATTGAAAGAGCATATTAAATATGCAGAATTAGTGGAGATTGAGCACTGTGGGCATCTGCCTAATTTAGAAGCCCCTGAAATTTTTAATCAGATCTTGGAGCAATATCTTGCCAAACTTGTTTAGTTGTGGGTATTGTGCTTTGTGGGAGGTTGTTCGCTGAATTCTTTCTTTTTGGCAGGGCTTTTTAAATTGGCCGGCTCTTTTTTGTATTGCGTGTCTTTCTTTTTTTTAACGACTTTATTATCCTCCGGTGTAGATTGCTCGGAGTCGTGGGGTTCAAACTTGTTTTTGCTTTGCCTGTTCATGGTGTAACGATTTGTTTGTAGAATGTTTACGTTGATTTAACACAAAAACACATTTTTTGTTTTAACTGCACAGTTAGGTAAAGTAAATTTGCCTATTCCTAATATATCAAACGAATGAGGGTAGCTATTAATGGTTTTGGTCGTATCGGCCGAAACACTTTACGAAATATAATACGAAGAAATGATGCGATTGAAATAGTTGCCATTAATGACTTGGCTGATGTAGCGACGCTTGCACATTTATTTAGATATGATTCGGTACATGGTCCGTTCGAAGGGCAAGTCGCTATCAGTGGTGATGATTTGGTTGTAAATGGAAAATCCATTCGGATTGTTAACGTCCGTTCTCCACAGGATTTACCTTGGGATACGCTCGACATTGATGTGGTGGTAGAAAGTACCGGAAAGTTTACGGCTAAGAACCTGGCAGCGGAACATTTGAAGGCGGGCGCGAAAAAGGTTTTGATTTCGGCTCCCTCTCCTGATAAGGAAGTGCCAACAATCGTATTAGGAGTAAATGATGAAACGGTCGATTGGAGTAGTCCCATTTTGTCTAATGCTTCCTGTACCACAAATAATGTAGCTCCACTCATTAAAGTATTGGATGCACATTGGAAGGTTATAGATGGTTATATAACGACCGTCCATTCCATGACCGGTGATCAGAATCTGCACGACGCGCCACATAAAGATTTGAGACGAGCGCGAGCTGCTTCTTCATCCATTATACCGACCACAACAGGGGCTGCGAAGGCAGTAACGAATGTTTTTCCTCATTTGGATGGAAAATTAGGTGGTGCAGGCATCCGTGTACCTGTATTGAATGGTTCGCTAACTGATTTTACCTGCATATTGGAGAGAAAGCCGTCGGTATCGGAAATTAACAATGCGTTTGCTAAAGCAGCTGAAAACGATCTGAAAGGAATTTTACAGTATACGGAAGATCCCATCGTTTCGATCGATATTGTCAACTCACCTTTTTCCTGTATTTTCGATGCCCAACTAACGTCAGTTGTAGGGGGACTGGTAAAGGTTGTGGGCTGGTATGATAATGAATTTGGGTATTCTAATCGCTTAGTAGATCTATTGCTTAAGTTAAAAGCTAATCAGGCTTTTTAGTTATCGATTTGATGTTTAGGGAATAGGACTTCGGAGCGTGATGTGTTTAAGTCTATGTTAATTCACGCTTTCCGCGGTATTGCTTTATTGCAGAAGCAAGCATTTTTCTATATGTTTGCTGCAACAGTGCAAGCTGCAAGGTTAATGAACAGGGGGCTTTCGAGCTTTTGCGAGACGGAAGTAACCCGTAATGGCATACTGAGCAGCAGGTTCTTTTTTACTGACTTAGCAACGCGAACAACATATTATTAATAACTATTCAAATGAAGACAATTGAAGATTTTAACTTTTCCGGGAAGAAGGCTTTAGTGCGGGTGGATTTTAATGTGCCATTGGATGAAAATTTTAATATCACAGACGATAATCGTATAAAAGGAGCAAAACCAACAATCGAAAAGATTTTAAAGGACGGTGGAGCTGTGATTTTGATGTCGCACCTTGGACGACCAAAAGATGGGCCTACCGACAAATTTTCCTTAAAACATATTGTAAACCATCTCTCTAAAGAGCTGGGTGTTCAGGTCGCTTTTGCAAATGACTGCATTGGTCAAGAGGCGATTGATAAAGCAAAGAATCTAAAAAATGGCGAGGTATTGTTGCTAGAGAATTTGCGCTTCTATAAAGAAGAGGAAAAAGGTGATGAGACTTTTGCCGAAAAATTAGCGGCATTGGGTGATGTTTATGTAAATGATGCATTCGGTACTGCCCACCGGGCTCATGCATCAACAGCAGTGATTGCGAAGTTTTTCCCTCAGGCTAAATATTTCGGTTATTTGATGGCCGCAGAATTAAAAAACGCGGAAAAGGTATTGAATAATCCAGAAAGACCATTTACAGCTATTATGGGTGGTGCAAAGGTTTCTGATAAATTAGAACTGATTGATGCATTACTTTCTAAAGTGGATAATCTGATTATCGGTGGCGGAATGGCCTATACTTTTGTGAAAGCAAAAGGAGGAGAAATTGGACAATCGCTTGTTGAGTTGGATAAACTTGACTTAGCAAATAGCTTAGTGGAAAAGGCGAAAGCAAAAGGAGTCCAGTTGATTTTGCCTACAGACTCGCAGATTGCCGACAAATTTGCAAATGATGCTGCTGTCTATGATGGTCCGAACAACCAAATACCAGCCGATAAGATGGGCTTAGATATTGGGTCCGAATCAGCGAAGAAGTTTTCAGAAGTTATTAAATCGTCTAAAACTATTTTGTGGAACGGACCAATGGGTGTGTTTGAGATGGACACTTTTGCAAAAGGAACCAAAGCAGTTGCGGAAGCGGTGGTGGAAGCGACGAAGGAGGGGGCTTTTTCTTTAATAGGTGGTGGCGACTCTGCTGCGGCTGTTACAAAGTTTAATATGACAGATGATGTAAGTTACGTAAGTACCGGTGGAGGTGCCCTGCTTGAGTATATGGAAGGTAAAGAGCTGCCAGGAGTAAAAGCAGTGAACGATTAGTTTTACCTAAAGATATAAGACAGCAAAGGAGGGACACTGCCCTCCTTTGCTGTTTATTTTTACAGAAATTATTGCGTTGGTTCATTTGAATCTACCGCTGTTTGCACTTTGTGTGCGACGGTGGCCTTGTTGACTACCGATTTGACACTTTTAATACTTCTTGCCGTCTGTTCCGCTTCTCTCATGCTTTCTTCATCCGGAAAAGTGCCGGTAAATGTTGCGATGCCTTCTGACACAACAACTTGTGCTCCTGGTTCTAATACGTATTCAATTTCCTGCTGGGCACGCTGATCCTTCAATGATTTTGAGCTACATGATATTAGCCAGAAACATACTCCCATTACTATAACAGGTAGTACGAATAACCGTTTGGAGTTCATGACTGCTAAAATTTGATTCTAAATTATAATTGGCCGCTATTTGTTTTATGGATGCGGTTTTCTCTAATACAATTTTGGTTGTATAATGTTTTAAACTGTTGCTCCTCAGTTGTTTAATCTGTTATAAATTTAGGGATATTCCATCAATGTTACAATATTTTTCAGTATTTCATTCGGTTTTTTTCAGCTGATATTTTTTCTTTTTTCGTTTGAAGGGGCTGATGGTCGAAGGTAAAAAAGGACTTGAAGCGCTTAAGAGACTGGTTTTTTCCAATCGTCAATTTATGGTTGGAAATTGCGAAAAAATGGCGGTGAGTGGGAGGAAGTACCTGTGGAAAACTTTTTTGTGGGAGAAAGTGGGAGAAAGTGGAAGATTTATCTAATTTTACATTTGATTATTTGGATAAACTGTATAGATGGCTCATTTTCTCGGAGAATTTGAATGCAAGCTAGATACCAAAGGAAGAATGGTATTACCTGCCGGCCTCAAGAAGCAAATGCCTGAGGTGGAGCGGGAAGGGCTTGTTATTAACCGGGGGTTGGAAGCTCATCTAGTGATTTATCCAAGAAAGGAGTGGGATCGTATTATGGAGGAGTTGAGTAGGCTAAATACCTTCGAGCGTAAGACTCGGGAATTTGTGAGAAAATTTATGCGCGGAGCCACTGAACTTACTTTGGATGCTGCTAACCGGGTATTAGTACCCAAGCCTTTGTTAGAATACGCGGGAATTGACGGGGAGGTGGTCTTGGCGAGTCAGTTTAACAAGATTGAAATGTGGGCCAAAGATGCTTATGACGCGCAATGGGATGATGAAGGAGATGATTTTGCTGCTTTGGCGGAGGAGGTGATGGGGAATTTAAATAAAAGACTGGATGGATAATGGTTATCATTTACCGGTCATGTTGCAAGAATGCATCGAGGCACTTGCCATAAAGCCCAATGGCGTTTATGTAGACGTCACATTTGGAGGCGGGGGGCATTCGAGTGCTATTATCCAACATTTAGGTGAGGAAGGGAGACTCATTGCTTTCGACCAAGATCCGGACGCTTTAAATAATGCCCTGCCGGATGAACGGTTTACGCTGATTCATCAAAATTTTAGGTATTTAAAGAATAATTTGCGTTTACAGGGACTTAAACAAGTTGATGGGATTTTAGCAGATTTGGGTGTGTCTTCGCATCAATTTGATGAAGCGGAAAGAGGGTTTTCCATTCGTTTTGATGCAGACTTGGATATGCGAATGGATCGAGTAGGTGAATTAGATGCAAAAGGTATTTTGAATTCGTATTCCGAAGAGGATTTGCATCGCATTTTTGGGATGTACGGAGAAGTTCAAAATGCAAAAAGCCTGGCCAAGGTAATCGTGACAAGTCGTTTGTCGAGGCCTATTAATACGGTGTCTGACTTGAAGTCCATCGTATCGAAATTGGTTCCGAGGGGAAAGGAGAATAAGTACTATGCACAACTTTTTCAGGCCCTACGTATAGAAGTAAATAAAGAATTGGAGGCCCTGCAAGAGTTTTTGGTACAGGCGCAAGCGGTTTTAAAGCCGGGAGGAAGGTTAGTCGTGATGTCGTATCATTCACTTGAAGATCGATTAGTTAAGAACTTTATGGCAAAAGGCAAATTTAAAGGGGAGGTTGAAAAGGATTTTTATGGGAATGAAATAAAGCCTTTTATGCTGGTGAGTCGAAAAGCCATTATTGCTTCGGAGGATGAAATAAGACAAAACAACCGAGCAAGAAGTGCTAAATTACGGGTGGCGGAGAAGTTAAATGGTTAAAGGTATGTTGAACAGGTACAAAAATGAAGGATTAAGTGAAGAGCAACAAGAGGCCTTGCAAAATGATGTAGAAGCGAAAGCAGATGAATCAAAGGACTTTCTGAAATCGCTGTTAACACCTAAAGGCTTTTCCGCGGCAAGGGCGGTTGCGGCGGTTCCTTTTATTGGTTATTTGGCACTTTTAGCTATTATATATATAGCCAATCGGCATTTTGCAGAAGACAGTGTACGTGAAATCGACACCTTGTCAAAAGAAGTAAAGTATTTGAGCTGGGAATATAAGTCGCTAAAGGCCGATCTCATGCTTAAGAGTACACAGAGTGAAGTGGCGAGGAAGGTTGATACGATCGGACTGAAGGCTTTGGTTGAGCCACCAAAGAAAATCGTTTTAGGGCAAGAAGATATTGTTAATAAATAAATGAATATTAGAACAGACATATTGTTGCGGGTGTACCTCTCCTTCGGGGCTATGGTTCTCTTTGCGGTGGCTGTACTATATAAAATGTTCAGCCTTCAGGTTGTACAGGGAGCGCATTGGCAGGCAATGGCAGATAGTTTGTCTACCCGCTATCAAACCATAGAAGCCACTAGAGGGAATATTTTTTCAGTAGATGGAAGTCTGCTTGCCACATCGGTACCGGAATATGATGTACGCATGGATATGATGGCGCCAGGTATTCTGGAAGACGATGTCTTTTATTCTAAAGTTGATTCATTAGCTGCGCGTTTGGCATCTTTCTTTCAGGATAAATCGGTTGAACAGTATCGACGTTTATTGCGTAAAGCCAGAAAGGATAAGAACCGTTATTTTTTGGTGAAGAGAAACGTGAGCTTTCAGGAAATGAAAGCCGTGCGTTCTTTTCCCATATTTAAATTGGGGAAATACAAAGGAGGGCTTATCGCGGAGCAAAAAAACAAAAGGATTTTGCCTTTCAAAACCTTGGCGGCCCGAACAATAGGTTATAAAAATGATAACGTGCAGCCCGTTGGTTTAGAGGGGGCCTACGCTGAGTATATGGACGGCGTTAGTGGGAGCAGGCTGGTACAACGAATTGCCGGCGGAAGCTGGATGCCTATCAACGAGGATACGGAAGTAGCTCCAACCGATGGAGCTGATATCATATCTACTATTGATATCAATATGCAAGATATTGCACAAAAGGCGCTCGAAAAACAGTTGATTGCCAGCGACGCAGATAATGGTTGTGTGATTTTAATGGAAGTAGCAACTGGGGAGGTGCGCGCTGTAGCGAATTTCACAAGGGTGGAAGAAGGTGTTTATAAGGAAAAGTTCAACTATGCCATTGCGCAAAGTTCTGAGCCCGGATCAACGTTTAAATTGGCCTCTTACATGGCGGCGATTGAAGATGGTAAGATTGATACCAGCGATATTGTAGATACGGAAGATGGAACATTTAGAGTCTATAGGCATACGATTCGGGATTCGCATAAAGGAGATGGCAAGATTTCAGTAAAGCGCGCCTTTGAAGTTTCATCTAATACCGCGGTCACCAAATTAATCTATAAATATTATAAAGATAATCCGTCTGCTTTTACAGATAGACTCTATGCAATGCATCTAAATGAGCCGCTCGGGTTACAAATACCGGGAGAAGGGCAACCTTTGATAAAAACGCCTAAAAGCAGATCGTGGAGCGGGTTAACGCTCCCTCAAATGGCTTATGGATATGAACTAAAGATAACGCCATTACAAATGCTTACGTTATACAATGCGGTCGCAAATAATGGTAAAATGATCGCCCCACTTTTTGTAAAAGAGATTCGGCGCTTAGGCAATACTGTAGAGAAGTTTGAGGCAAGAGTGATCAATGAGAAGATTGCTTCAGACCAAACGATTGCTAAAATGAGGGGAATGTTGGAAGGGGTCGTTGAAGAAGGAACCGCTAAACAGCTAAAAAATTCTCTTTTTAAGATGGCGGGTAAAACCGGAACAGCCCAAATGGCAGATGGAGCCGCCGGATATAAAACCAAAAGAAGGTATCAAGGGTCTTTTGCAGGATATTTCCCGGCAGATAACCCAAAATATTCGATGATTGTCGTTGTACAAAATCCAAGGAAGGGAGGGTACTACGCAACCACGATTGCCGCGCCTGTTTTTAAGGAAATTGCAGAAAAGGTATACGCAGGAGACAGTCGGATGTATCATGATTTTAAGAAATTGCAAATGGCTTCCGTACCAGCTGCTCCGCCGATTAAATATGGCTTTCAGAAGGATAGTCAATATGTATTCGGTGCTTTAGGGTTAAAGTCGACACAACACCTGAAACAAGATACGGCGAAAGTGTTGTTATCGGATGATCATCTACCGGAAGATAAAATCCCTGATTTGAAAGGGATGGGGCTTAAAGATGCCATGTATCTATTAGGCAATATAGGAGTAAAGACCTTTGTAAAGGGAAAAGGTAGAGTAGTTAAGCAATCTGTTAACCCCGGAGAGCTGGTAAATAAAGGTGGATTTATTACAATTGAGTTAGAATGATTTCGCTATCGAAAATATTGAATGGTGTATCTATAAAACAGGTTATAGGTAGCATGGATGTGACTGTTCATGCGGTACGTTTTGATTCCCGCCAGGTGGTAGATGGTGATCTTTTCGTTGCTGTCAGGGGAACTCTTACCGATGGTCATGTATTCATAGATAAAGCAGTTGCCCTGGGAGCTAAGATAGTGGTATGCGAGCAGCTACCTCAAGACCTTAGTGGGCACATTACCTATATACAAGTTGAGAATGCAGGCTTTGCACTAGGGTTGATAGCTGCTAACTTTTATGATAACCCATCCGCCAAATTGAAGTTAGTGGGCGTAACCGGCACGAACGGAAAAACGACGGTTGCGACGTTACTATATAAATTATTTATTGAACTCGGATTTAGAGTTGGCCTTATTTCGACTGTACAAAATAAGGTGAACGAGCGCGTCATTGAATCAACCCATACCACACCTGATCCGATAAGCTTAAATGAGCTTTTATGTGAGATGGTAAACAGTGGTTGTGATTATTGCTTCATGGAGGTTAGCTCGCATGCGGTTGCACAGCATCGAATTACAGGTTTGTCCTTTGTTGGTGGTGTTTTTACCAACTTAACGCATGACCATTTGGATTTTCACAAAACTTTTGATGCCTATCTAAAAGCGAAAAAGGCTTTTTTCGATATGCTGCCTAAGTCGGCTTTTGCCTTGGTGAATATAGATGATAAAAATGGAAGCGTCATGCTCCAGAATACCGACGCTTACAAAAAGACATACGGTTTAAAGAATATTGCCGACTTTAAAGGGAGGATTGTGGAAAGCCATTTCAATGGTATGCTAATGCAAATCGATACACGTGAAGTATGGATACGTTTAGTTGGTGCGTTCAATGCTTATAATTTGTTGGCAGTGTATAGTGTTGCCATTCTTTTGGAACAGGATACGACCCGAGTGTTAACGATTTTAAGCAGATTAACCGGAGCAGAAGGTAGATTCGATACGCTGGTTTCGGGTAACGGTGTTATTGGTATCGTGGATTATGCGCATACGCCTGACGCGGTGGAAAATGTCTTGCGAACGATTGTAGATTTGCGAAAAAATAAGGAACAAATAATAGCTGTATTAGGGTGCGGCGGAGATAGGGATAAGACGAAGCGACCCGAAATGGCGGCGGTAGCCGCAAACCTAAGTGATAAGGTGATTTTAACCTCAGATAACCCAAGAAGCGAAGATCCGCAACAGATTATTCGCGAAATGGAAGCTGGGATACCTGCCGATAAGAAAAGACATGTGTTTTCCATCACGGATCGCTATGAAGCCATCAAAGCAGCTGTTCATCTTGCACAACCAGGTGACATTGTTCTCATAGCGGGCAAGGGACATGAAAAATATCAGGAAGTTATGGGGGAAAAAAGATCTTTTGACGATAAAGCAATATTAAAGGATCTTTTTAAAGAGGTAAACGACTAATAATAAACAATATACCAAAGGGGATGCTGTATTATTTATTTACATATTTACATGATCATTTTAATTTACCTGGTGCCGGGGTATTCCAGTATATCTCCTTTCGCTTTGGTATGACCGTTATATTGTCCCTTATTATTACTACTGTTTATGGTGGTCGGCTTATCGGTCTGCTACGGAAAAAACAGGTTGGTGAAACGGTGAGAAGCTTAGGGTTGGAAGGCGAGACGCAGAAGCAAGGTACGCCTACAATGGGTGGGCTAATTATCATCGCCGGTATTCTTTTACCTACGCTGCTGTTTGCTAAGTTAGAGAACGTTTATATTATTCTAATGATCATTGCTACGGTCTGGATGGGAACCGTTGGTTTCATAGATGATTATATCAAAGTATTTAGAAAGAATAAAGAGGGACTCGCCGGAAAATTTAAGGTGGTTGGACAGGTAGGATTGGGAATTATTATTGCCTGGACAATGCATGATCATCCGTCTATTGTGACAAGACAGAAAGTGAATGGCCCAATAAAAGGTGAGAATATTGAAATGCAGCAAAACTTTGATGGTACGAAAAGCTATTACAACGTAGAAGTTAAATCTACAAAAACAAATATTCCTTTTTATAAGAATAACGAGTTTGATTATGGAAAGGTATTAAGCGTTTTTGGCGTTCCGGATGGAAAATATGCTTTTTTTGTTTTTTTAGCTTTCGTCGTATTTATCATTACCGCTGTGTCAAATGGTGCTAATATTACGGACGGCATTGATGGTTTGGCAACAGGTACATCCGCTATCATAGGTGCAACATTAGCCATTTTGGCCTACGTGTCGGGTAATAGCATTTTTGCCGATTATTTAAATATCATGTATATCCCCAATTCCGGTGAGCTAGTAGTGTTTGCGGGCGCCTTTGTTGGGGCTTGTGTCGGGTTTTTATGGTATAATTCCTATCCTGCTCAAGTCTTCATGGGTGATACCGGGAGCTTGGCTATTGGTGGCGTTATCGCTGCTTTTGCCATCATGATTCGTAAAGAATTACTCATACCTGTATTATGTGGCATCTTCCTCATTGAACTTGTATCAGTCATTATGCAGGTATCGTATTTTAAATATACAAAAAAGAAATTCGGAGAAGGAAGAAGAATCTTCTTAATGTCTCCGTTACATCATCACTACCAAAAGAAGGGCTATCATGAATCGAAGATCGTTACTCGATTCTGGATTGTCGGAATCATATTAGCTGTTATTACAATTGTAACGTTAAAAGTGAGATAATAACGAGATGGAGCATAGGAGTCATCATACACGTCAAAAGAAACCACTGCTAGTAATTCTGGGAGCAGGGGAAAGTGGTTTTGGTGCAGCTGTTTTAGGAATGAAACAGGGCTTTGACGTGTTTGTGTCGGATGGAGGCGAAATCAAAGAGATATATAAGAGTCAGCTAAAACATCATCGCATTCCATTTGAAGAAAAGGGGCATTCGATCGATAAAATTCTAGTCGCTGATTTAGTCATTAAAAGCCCGGGCATACCCGAAAAAGCAGGGATTGTACAAGCCTTAAGGAAACAAAGGATTCCTGTGATAGGAGAAATCGAATTTGCGGCACGTTATACGGATGCGAAGACCGTTTGTATCACTGGCTCAAATGGCAAATCGACAACCACGATGCTTACGTACCATATCCTCCAAAAAGCGGGTATCAACGTTGGCTTAGCGGGAAATATCGGGAAAAGTTTCGCCCTACAGGTCGCTACGGAACAATATGAGGTATATGTGCTCGAAATTAGCAGCTTCATGTTGGATGATATGTACGATTTTCGAGCTGATATTGCAGTGCTGTTGAATATAACGCCCGATCATTTGGACCGCTACGATTACAAAATGGAAAACTATGTTAATTCTAAATTTAGAATTACTAGAAATCAACGCGGGAACGACATCTTTATCTATTGTAAAGATGATCCGGAAACAAATAAAGCGCTGACCGCGAAAGAAATTAACGCAACAATGTATCCTTTTAGCTTGACAGAAGAGGTGCAATATGGGGCTTATTTGAATGAAGAAAAAGAAATAGTAATAACATTACCTAACCAGGAAAGATTTATCATGTCTATTAACGATTTAGCATTACAGGGAAAACACAATGTTTACAATAATATGGCTTCTGGAATTGTTGCCAAGGTTTGGGAGTTACGGAACGAGTCGATTCGGGAGAGTATGGGCGACTTTGTGAATATTCCGCATCGTTTGGAGCATGTAACCAAAATTTCCGGGATAGAATTTATAAACGACTCAAAAGCAACGAACGTAAACTCTGTATGGTACGCATTGGAGAGCTTACCAGGGAAAATTGTATTGATTATGGGAGGGGTAGATAAGGGCAATGACTATAGTATGCTTCGTGAATTGGTGCAAAGTAAAGTGCGCGGTATTGTTTGCCTAGGTAAAGATAATCGTAATATTCATAACGCTTTCGAAGCTGATACGGATGTAATTGTGAATACCCAAACAATGAGTGAGGCCGTTCAGATTGCTTATCATATTGCACAAAAAGGGGATACGGTGTTGTTGTCACCTGCTTGCGCCAGTTTCGACCTGTTCAAAAATTATGAGGACCGGGGCGATCAGTTTAAAGCGGCTGTGCGTGAGCTTTGAATAAATTGATTTATTTTATAATAACGAATTATGGAGCGTATATTCAATAAACTGAAAGGAGACAAATGGATTTGGATAATAGTCATATTATTATCCGTTTGGTCTTTATTGGCCGTTTATAGCTCTACAGGAACTTTGGCTTATAAAGAGGGGCGAGGAACTGAAACATACTTGATCAAACATTTTACGCTTATTTTTGCGGGCCTTATCCTGATGTATTTTTCCCATCTTTTGGATTATAGGTATTATGCGGGAATCTCAAAAATTTTGATGATCATTACCATCCCGCTTCTTTTGTATACCCTATTGTTTACCGAATCAGTGAATGATGCCAACAGGTGGGTTACCATTCCGGTTATTAACCAAACGTTCCAAACATCCGACATGGCTAAATTGGCGCTTATAACCTTTTTGGCTAGGATGTTAACTCGAAAGCAGGAAAATATAAAAGACGTAAAGAGAGCATTTATGCCTATAATGGGGTCAGTTTGCATTGTTATCATTCTGATTGCTATTGCAAACATGTCTACGGCCATTATGCTCTTTGCGGTGAGTATTTTATTACTTATTATCGGACGCATCAGTATTAAGCAAATAGCTTATGTAAGCGTAGCGGGTGTTTTCTTGCTTACATTAGTTGTGCTCTTAGGCCCTCGTCGACAAACCTATATATCCCGTGTAGAAACGTTTTTAGGCAAAGGTGAACCCGATCCGGATAAGGAGTTTCAGGCTAATCAGGCCAAGATTGCAATTGCGACCGGTGGCCTGTTTGGTAAAGGCCCCGGAAATAGTACACAGCGTAATATGTTACCTCACCCTTATTCTGATTTCATTTTTGCTATAATCATAGAAGAATATGGTGCCGTAGGAGGCGTCGTTTTGGCAGCTTTATATCTAGTATTTATGTATAGATGTATACGTATCGTTACGCAGAGCCCGAAAGCCTTCGGCGCCTTATTGGCTGCGGGCTTAGGTTTTAGTTTAACGATCCAAGCCTTTGGAAATATGGCTGTGGCCGTGGGGCTTGGGCCGGTAACAGGTGTGCCTTTACCCTTGGTGAGTATGGGGGGGACGTCGATTTTGTTTACCAGTGTGGCATTCGGAATTATTTTGAGTGTAAGCCGAAATATTGAAGAACTTAAGTCAAAAGGAAAGGAAAAGGAAACTAGGGGTAAAAAGGCAAATGACAAAGTGATTGTTGGTGAAATTCCGGCAATGGCATAAACTTAAAAGGTATGGAAAGCAAGACAAAACGTGTGATTATTAGTGGAGGAGGAACAGGAGGACATATTTTCCCTGCCATCGCCATTGCTAATGCGTTGCGACGTCTGGAGCCGTCTATTGAAATTCTATTCGTTGGTGCTAATGGGAGAATGGAGATGGATAAGGTGCCTGCCGCTGGCTATAAGATTATCGGTTTGGATATCCAAGGTATCAATAGGCAGTCGCTGCTTAAAAATATACTCCTACCTTTTAAATTGTGGAAAAGTATACAGCGGGCAAGAGCTATTATCCGAAATTTCCGCCCGGATGTAGTCGTCGGTGTGGGCGGTTATGCCTCGGGACCTTTATTGCATGCTGCCGGTCGACTGAATATTCCATATCTAATACAAGAGCAAAATTCATATGCGGGCATAACAAACAAGAAATTAGGAGCGAAAGCATCAAAGATATGTGTGGCTTTTGACGGGATGGATCGCTTTTTCCCCAAAGATAAATTGCTGATTACGGGAAACCCCATTCGACGTGATGCCGTTGATATTGTAGGGAAGGAGTTTGAGGCGAAAGAATTGTTGGGCTTAGATCACGATAAGAAGACGATTTTACTAACAGGCGGCAGTTTGGGTGCTCGAACGCTAAACGAAAGTATACTGAACGGTCTGCAAAAAATGCGTAAGGCTAATTTGCAGATTATATGGCAGTGTGGAAGCTACTATTATGAAAAAATGCAAGATGTGCTCAAAGACGATGGGTTGGAGGATGTTTGTTTGAAGCCCTTTCTCCACCGCATGGACTTAGCTTATGCGGCAGCTGACGTAATCGTTGCGCGGGCGGGGGCCGGCACAATTGCTGAATTATGTGCTGTTGGAAAACCGGCAATCCTGGTGCCGTCGCCAAATGTCGCTGAAGATCACCAAACAAAAAATGCGCTGGCATTGATCAAGAAAAATGCAGCGATTATGGTGGAAGATTTGAAGGCACAGGAAACATTAATGGACGAAGTGATTGCGTTAATAAAGGATAAGGAAGAATGTAAAGTTTTATCAGCAAATATAAAAAATTTGGCAAAAGTGGATGCTGATGAAGTAATCGCGAAAGAGGTTTTAGAACTTATTAAACTTAACAAATAACGGGCACGTAAAGGTTGACAAATGGAAAATACGGTATTGACAGCGATAAAACAAGTGTTCCTGATAGGTATAGGCGGTATCGGTATGAGTGCGCTCGCCCGTTACTTCCATCATAAAGGAATGCGTGTTTATGGCTATGACAAGACCGAAACTTCTTTGACAAGGCAATTGACAAGTGAAGGAATCAATGTTTTTTATAGCGATAACATAGACCTGATTGCGCCACCGTTTGTTGAAGATCGAGAGGGCAGTTTAGTGATTTATACACCTGCTGTTCCAAAAGATTTGGATTTGGTAGCTTTTTTTCAACGGCTGGGCTATCGCTTGTATAAACGATCTGAAATCTTGGGAAAGATAAGTGAGTCGCATTTTACGATAGCTGTGGCGGGCACCCATGGAAAAACGACGACAAGTAGTATGATTGCGCATATTTTAACAAGTAGCGGGCGCCCTTGTTCTGCATTTTTGGGTGGGATTGCAGCTAATTATAATACAAATTTACTGCTTGCGGATTCTGATTTATTCGTAGTAGAGGCGGACGAATTTGACAGGTCATTCCTTACGCTGCATCCCAATATTGCGGTGGTGACGGCGACTGATCCTGATCATCTTGATATATATGGCGATTCAGAACATATGTTAGAATCTTTCCGGCTTTTTGTAAATCAAGTAGCCAAAGATGGCAAACGTATTATTAAGGAAGGTTTGCACTTGCCAACAGATATTCGTTATGCAGTTGAAAAAAGGGCGGACGTATACGCAACAAATATCCAAATAAGGAATAAATGCTTTTATTTTGATTATCTGGGTTACAATAAATCCATTTTTGATATTAAGCTAGGTATTGCTGGCAAACATAATATTGAGAACGCCGTTGCAGCAATCACCGTTGCCAAGCTGTTGGGTATTGACGACGAGGCGATTAGCGGATCACTTGCTTCCTTTAAAGGAGTTAAGCGTCGTTTCGAATACATTGTAAATCGCGAAGACCAGGTTTACGTGGACGATTATGCGCATCATCCGGAAGAGTTGAGGGCTTGTTTGTCTGCTATGAAAGAACTGTATGGTGACAAGGAAATTACCTGCGTTTTTCAGCCCCATTTATTTACACGTACACGTGATTTCGTCGACGAATTTGCGGAGGTGCTGGGCTTGGCAGACGTTTTGTTATTAATGGATATATACCCTGCCAGAGAGCAGCCTATCGAGGGAGTGAATTCAGATTGGTTATTGAGTAAAGTGCAGTTAACACATAAGTATAAGCAATCGGCATCGGATGTGTTGGCTTATATAAAAAGGGAACGGCCGCCAGTGCTGCTTACTGTTGGGGCAGGTGATATTGATCTGTTAGTAAATCCAATAAAGGAGGTTTTGACAAATGTTTAATAGCATCAAAAAGATCAATTGGCGTCGGGTGACTTATTTATTCACCTGGGTGTTAGCCTTAGCCGGTTTTTTTGTGCTGATGGGGTTTATTAATACCAAAAAGAATGAGATAGCCTGTAAAGGAGTTAAAATTATTGTTCCCGGATCGCAGGCTTTTGTTTCGCAGGAAGATGTATTCGGCATTATCGAAGAAAGCGAAGGTCCGCTGACAGGACACCTTTTGAAAAACGTGCCGATACACGAGTTAGAAAATAAGTTAGCGCAAAATCCTTTTATTCAAAGTGTAAAGGTTTTTACCGAGATGGACGGCATGGTGCATGTTAAAATTGAGCAACGGGAGGCCATCATGCGTATCATTAATAATGTTGGAAATGATTTTTATATTGATAAAGAAGGTGTCAAATTTCCCACATCTAAATTGTACGCACCGCATATCATAGTTGCAAATGGGAATGTATCAGAACGTTTTGATGGAAAAAGAGATACCGTTCGTTCCACACTCGTAAAGGATTTATGCAAGGTGGCTGATTTTTTAGGAAAGGACTCGTTATGGAACAGTCAGGTGGAGCAGCTATATGTAAATGAAGAACAAGATATCGAAATTGTGCCTAGAGTAGGAAACCAAAAGATCGTTTTGGGTAACGCTGATTCGTTGCCGAATAAATTTAACAGGTTAATGGTCTTTTATAAGCAAATTATTCCGAAGGCAGGATGGGGAACTTACAAGACCGTGAATTTAAAATTTGCAAATCAAATTGTTTGCGAGAAGGCAGATAGTATTATACAGAAGGAAAAAAATAATAAACAGCATATTAACACGCATTAGACATGGAAAAACGAACTACTAATCCGAAGGACGCTCCTATAGTTGTTGGTCTAGATATTGGTACAACAAAGATCTGCGTAACAGTAGGTCGGAGGAGCGAGCATAATAAGATAGAGGTATTGGGCATTGGTAAAGCAGAATCGCTGGGCGTGAGCCGTGGAGTAGTTGCCAATATTCAAAAAACAGTTACAAGTATTGTTAAAGCTGTCGAAGAAGCAAGTGCGCAGTCCAATGTCGATATCAAAGTTGTAAATGTTGGTATTGCTGGTCAACATATCAAAAGTCTTCAACATCGGGGTATTCTAACAAGAAAAGATGATAATGAGATTGGTAGGAAAGATATAGAGAAGCTGGTAGAGGATATGTATAAATTGGTGCTTCCTCCGGGGGAGGAGATCATCCATGTGCTACCGCAAGAGTTTACAATTGATAATGAGCCAGGTATAAAAGACCCGATTGGTATGGCCGGTCGACGTATGGAAGCTAATTTTCATATTATTTCGGGCCATGTCAGCGCGGTAAGAAATATTAAGCGTTGTGTTGAATATGCTAGTTTAGAGGCGCAAGAGCTTATTCTGGAACCGCTAGCCTCTTCCGAAGCTGTGCTTAGCCCTGAAGAGAAGGACGCAGGTGTTGTTTTAGTCGATATTGGTGGCGGAACTACGGATGTAGCGATTTTCCATGAAGGTATTATTAGACACACGGCCGTTATTCCTTTGGGAGGGAATATTGTAACCGAAGATATCAAACAAGGATGCTCGGTTCTGCGTAATCAGGCAGAATTGTTAAAAGTTAGATTCGGTTCCGCATTAGCGGAAGAAAACCGGGAAAATGAAATAATTTGTGTGCCGGGGTTGCGTGGAAGGGAACACAAAGAGATTTCGGTTAAAAATTTAGCCTATATCATTCAAGCCCGGATGGAAGAAATTATAGAGCATGTTTATTATGAAATAAAGTCATCCGGATATGAGCGTAAACTTATCGGTGGAATCGTTATTACAGGAGGAGGGGCGCAATTAAAACACCTAGTTCAATTGGTGGAATACGTGACTGGTTTGGAATGTCGTATCGGTATGCCAAATGAACATTTGTCGAAAAATGAAGTGCTGCCGAAGAACACTTATGATGAACTGAAAAGTCCACTCTATGCAACGGGTATTGGCTTGTTAATTAAGGGAATTGAGGCCGCTGAGTATAATGAGGTGGAGCACCCGGTAAAGAGCCAAGCTGTCAAAGGTATAGCGGAAGAAGGAAAGAAGACATTTGGCTTCTTAGATAAGATTATTCGCTATATCAGCGATGATAATAAAATTGAAGATACAGACTATATTAAATAGTTTTCAACACTCGGTTTTTTTTCCACATTATAAACAATTGTGGAAAACAATTGTGGAAAAAGTATTAATATTACAATGCGAAAGTTACGTAAATATTAAATCAGGATACCACTCATTTAGAGTAAATTAAGACAGTATGGGTACGCGTACTTGCAGATGAACAGGAAGAAAAGGGCGCGGCATACTTTTACAGATTTGAAAAGGAGCAGGGAATAAATACATTTCATAGAGCCTTTAAGGAACAAATTATACACGTATGAAATTTGAAATGCTTAAAGAACAATCATCTATTATAAAGGTAATAGGTGTTGGCGGAGGTGGTGGCAATGCAGTTAACCACATGTACAGACAGGGTATTAGCGGTGTGGACTTTATAATTTGCAATACCGATGCACAAGCATTAGAGTTAAGTCCTATACCTAATAAAGTACAATTAGGTGCCAGTTTAACAGAGGGGATGGGAGCTGGTTCGGATCCTGATGTAGGTGAAAATTCTGCGATTGAAAGTATCGAAGATATAAAACGCATGCTAGGGGTGAATACCAAAATGTTGTTCATCACTGCCGGTATGGGTGGCGGAACCGGAACCGGTGCAAGTCCTGTTATTGCGAAAGCGGCTAAAGAGCTAGGTATCTTAACCGTAGCAATTGTTACCACCCCTTTTGCATTCGAGGGAAAGAGGCGGAGGAGTCAAGCGGAAGAGGGGCTTGGCGAGTTGCGGAAATATGTCGACTCATATTTGGTTATATCCAATGATAGATTAAGGGAAATCTTTGGTAATCTCACGATGAGTTCAGCTTTTGCCAAAGCAGATGATATTTTAACAACGGCGGCAAAGGGTATCGCGGAAATTATCACCATTCCCGGTTATATCAATGTCGATTTCAAGGATGTTCGGACGGTGATGAATGATAGCGGCGTGGCTATTATGGGGAATGCGAAAGCTAGTGGCGATGATCGCGCGCAAAAAGCTGTGGAAGGTGCTTTGGCATCACCTCTGTTAAAGGATAGTGAAATTGAGGGTGCTCGTTATATTTTGTTGAATATTTCTTCCGGAACGCAAGAGGTTACGATGGACGAAATTTCGGTCATTACGGATTATATCCAGGAGCGAGCCGGTTTCACGGCAGAAATTATCTGGGGTAATTGTTTAGACGAGTCCTTGGATAAGGATCTGTCGGTTACTATTATTGCAACCGGTTTCCAAACTACCGAGGAGCGTAAACAGGAGGAAAGCAACCGACGGATTGCAATTCCATTAGAGGAGGAGAAAGTGCCTTTGGTAAGGCCTGTAAATCAAATTATTAACAAGCCTAAAGAAGAGGTTGTAGAAAAAGCTCCAGCTGAGCCTGTGCAGGCAAAGGTACAGCCGACGGCGATGCCGCAGGCCGATTTATTTAGCGGCTTTGGACGACCATCTGGCCAGAACCCGGTTGATAATAAGGTGGCAACACCGAAGAAAGAGGAGATTATCAGACACACGTTGGTAGAGGAAGAGCCGGTATCGGAGCAAAATAAGCCCGCTGACGAATATCAATTGAAGGTTTCCGAAAGTGAATTTCTCTTTACGAACGAAGCGAATACTAATCAACAGGTGTCTGATCCAGCGGCCACCTCAACGCCGGAATCTGTTGATTTTAATGAAGCACCAAAAGCAGAGAGCACCCCGGTAAGCAAGCAAGTTGATGAATATAAATCTGACGAAAGTATTGAGGAGCAACTTCGAAAAACAAAGGAGCGTATATTACGTCTAAAAGACTTAAGTATGAAGCTGCGTTCTACCAATGGCCTACAGGAGATAGAGAATGAGCCAGCCTATAGAAGGAAGCAGCGGTCTTTAGATCAGGTGCCTCACTCTTCTGAGTCACAGGTTTCAAGATTTACACTTTCTTCAGAAGATGGAATCACTGAAATAAGACCTAACAACTCTTTTCTTCATGACAATGTCGATTAAATTGTTATAAACGATATCAAAAAAAGGCCGGAAAGAGTGGTATACTCTTCTGGCCTTTTTGTTTAAATAAATGCATAAAAGAGAAGTTTTTATACTCATTTCGAATATGGTTCACTAGAAAGTTGATAATTCTGAGGTGAAACTTTATCTTTGTAAACAATTTAATAACCACGTATTGTGGCTTTTAGGAAATCTGAACAGTAGTGATTAACCCGTGGGTAGGCAAGTAAACGGGATACATTTCAATTCGTTTTCTACGAAAGACCTAAGTTGGATTTGTGGTTTTGAGAGGTATTAATTAAATTAAACGTATTTACTTTGGATTTATTCGATAAAATATCAAAAAATTTAGGTCCAATCGGACAACATCACAAGTGGTCTCATGGTTATTTTTCTTTTCCCAAATTGGAAGGTGAGATTGGTCCACACATGAAATTTAGAGGGAAGGATCATCTTGTTTGGAGCCTAAACAATTATCTCGGTTTGGCCAATCATCCGGAAGTGCGCGCAACAGATGCTGAAGCCGCAAAGTTATATGGTATGGCTTATCCGATGGGCGCAAGGATGATGTCCGGTAATTCAAATCAACATGAAGTGTTGGAACAAGATCTAGCCGCTTTTGTGGGAAAGGAGGATGCTTTTCTTTTGAATTATGGCTATCAGGGTATGGTGTCGATCATCGATGCCTTGGTTGATAGAAATGACGTGATTGTATATGATGCTGAGTCGCATGCTTGCATTATAGACGGCGTTCGATTGCATATGGGCAAGCGATATGTCTATCAACACAATGATGTAGAAAGTTGTAGAAAGCAATTAGAGCGTGCAACCAAAATAGTTGAACAAACAGGTGGAGCCATTCTTCTTATTACTGAAGGTGTATTTGGTATGTCGGGTGCCCAAGGCAAATTAAAGGAGATCAACGAGTTAAAGAGTGAGTTTAATTTTAGATTGTTAGTAGACGATGCCCATGGCTTCGGCACTATGGGACCAACTGGAGCTGGAACGCATGAGGCTCAGGATTGCGTAGATGGTGTAGATATTTATTTCGGCACTTTTGCCAAGTCAATGGCCGGTATTGGTGCTTTTGTGGCAGCTAATGAGGAAATTGTAACCTTCTTGCGCTATAATATGCGTTCTCAGACCTTTGCGAAATCTTTACCTATGCCTATGGTTGTGGGCCTTCAGAAGCGTTTAGAATTGTTGAAGGGGCAGCCTGTGCTTCGGGAAAAACTTTGGGAAGTAGCTTTATCCTTGCAGAAAGGCCTAATAGATAACGGATTTGATATAGGCCATACGAATACCATGGTTACGCCTGTATTTCTGAAAGGCGACCTATCAGAAGCGACTGCATTAACGATGGACTTAAGAGAAAATTACGGTATTTTTTGTTCTATTGTTGTTTATCCGGTAATTCCGAAGGGACAAATTGAACTGCGCTTGATTCCGACGGCAATGCATACTCTTGAAGATGTGAATCGAACAATTTTCGCTTTCTCGGAAATCGCTGAGAAATTGAACAACGGTCACTATAGAGAACAACAAGTTGTGCCGGCCTAATCGCGCGACCTTGCTTTTATGATAAAAAAGCCTTCTAATCGAATATTAGGAGGCTTTCTTATTATTGTCTTAGCTTTAGCTTTATTGTTATTACTGCTTAGTTTGCTTCTGCTAGCTTTGTTTTAGCTTGTAGATCATTAACGGCCAGCGCAATTTTCCGTTTTGTTTCTTCACTTACACTTACTAAAGGTAACCGTACATAATTTTTGCATACGCCGAGCTCCTGGAGCATCTCTTTGACACCTGCAGGGTTCCCTTCAATGAAACATAAGTCATCGATGTTTAGTAGCTCATAATGAAGCTTGCGAGCTTCTTCATAGTGCCACTCATTGCAATATTTCACTAGCCGCTGAGTTTGCTTTGGGAAGGCATTCCCGACTACCGTGATTACGCCAACAGCTCCCAAAGACATCATGGGAAGGGTAAGGGCATCGTCGCCTGAAATCAATAAGAAGCTATCCGGCTTGTTTGCCATAATACGTGTAAAATGCTCAAAGTTGGCGGAGGCTTCTTTTACACCAATGATATTGTCAAAATCATTGGCTAAGCGAATAATGGTATCGACATTTATCATACTTCCCGTTCTGCCGGGTACATTATATAGTATAATAGGAAGATCCGTAGCTTGTGCGATTGCCTTATAATGCTGATAAATTCCTTCTTGAGTTGGTTTATTATAATAGGGGCTTACGGATAAAATAGCTTGATAAGCCGGATTTTTGAAGTCCTTTATTTGCGCAACCAATTCAGCGGTGTTATTTCCTCCGAAACCGGCTACCAAAGGTACGCGTCCCGCAACTTTCTCGGCAGTGAAGTCTAAAATACTTTTCTTCTCTTCTTTTGTCAATGTAGCGACTTCTCCGGTTGTACCCATACTAACCAGATAGTCCATACCTCCTTCTATTTGATACTCGATCAAATTAGCTAATCCCTCAAAGTCGATACTCCCATCACTGTTGAATGGGGTTACTAATGCCACTCCGGCACCATGTAGGCTATTCATTCCTTTTTATGTTTTGATTTATTATTCTTTCTTCTATATTCATTATGTGAAGTACGTTTTGCAAAGCTACTGAATCATTTTTATTAACTCCACTTCTGAAATGATTGGGATATTAAATTTCTGTGCTTTGGCGAGTTTCGACGGGCCCATATTTTCTCCGGCTACGAGGTAATTTAGCTTGGCGCTAATACCGCTTAGTAGTTTGCCTCCATTTTGAACAATGATTTTACCGAGGTCTTCTCTACTATAGTGTTCGAATACGCCTGATATCACGAAAGACTTGTCGGCTAGCTTATTGCTGTTCAATTGAAATTCTTCTTCAATAATAGCGAACTGTAGATTCTCGCCTTTTAGGATTTCAACTTGATGTAAGTGAAGCGTGTTGCTGAAATACTCCTTAACGCTTTGGGCAATTCGCTCTCCTATTTCGTCAACAGCGGCAATCTCTTCTACACTCGCCTGAATGAGGTTGTCGATGTTTTTAAAGCTATTCGCTAATTTCTTGGCAATAGTTTCGCCTACATAACGGATTCCGAGACCGAACAGCACTTTCTGAAAAGGTCGCTCTTTCGACTTCTGAATACCAAGAAGCATATTGTTGATCGATTTTTCACCAAAGCGTTCAATCTGTTCAAGTTCTTCTTTATGATGATGTAATTGATAAAGATCGCTTATCTGTTTCAGTAATCCCTTTTTGTACAATACTTCAACTGTTTCATTTCCCATCCCTTCAATATCCATTGCTTTTCTGCTGATGAAATGTTGAATCTTCCCGACTATTTGAGGAGGGCATCCCAATTCGTTGGGACAATAATGTACGGCTTCGCCCTCTTTGCGGATCAACACTGTGTTGCATACCGGGCAGTGTGTGGGGTAGGCTATCTGTTTCGTGTCAGGAACGCGTTTGTCCTTGTTTACACCAATGATTTTTGGAATAATTTCGCCGCCCTTCTCTACCATGACGGTATCCAACTCATGAAGATCGAGTCTCGTTATTTCATTGGCATTATGAAGTGTGGCTCTTTTTACTGTTGTTCCGGACAGTTGTACGGGTTCTAGATTTGCAACGGGTGTTACTGCACCGGTTCGTCCTACTTGATAGCTTACGGATTTGAGGATGGTCTCCACTTCCTCAGCTTTATATTTATAAGCAATTGCCCAGCGCGGCGACTTTGCGGTAAAGCCGAGCTCGTGCTGTTGTGCATAACTGTTTACTTTAATCACTATCCCGTCAATATCGTAAGAAAGCTTATGCCTAGCATCATCCCAATAGGAAATAAACTGTAAGACCTCGTCGATCGTGCGGCAAAGCTTTGTATGTTCGCTAACATGAAAGCCCCACGATTTAACGGCTTCCAGGCTCTCCCAATGTGTTTTGAATAACCGATCGCGGTTATCCATATATAAGAAATAAAGAAAGCAATCCAGTGGACGCTTAGCTACTTCTGAGGAGTCCTGCAGCTTGATGGTGCCTGCTGCGAAATTACGCGGATTGGCATAAGGAATTTCGTCGTTTTCCAGACGTTCCTTATTCAGTCGTTCAAAGGCCGCTCTATGCATAAAAACCTCTCCTCTGATCTCAAAAAGATCCGGAAAGTGGCCTGATTTAATTTTATTGGGAACACTTTTTATCGTTTTTATATTGCTGGTTACTTCGTCGCCTTGCGTACCGTCACCTCTTGTGACACCCCTGGTAAGTACGCCCTGTTCGTAAGTTAAACTGATAGATAGGCCGTCAAATTTCAGCTCGCATACATATTCAAAATCGTCACCCAGCACCTTACGGATCCGTTCATCAAAGTCTTTTAGCTCTTTCTCGCTATAGGTATTACTCAAAGAGAGCATAGGCCACTTATGACGGACTGTCTTGAATTGTTTAGTAATATCCCCGCCAACTTTCTGCGTTGGTGAATCAGGGTCTAAAAACTCGGGATAGTCCTTTTCCAAGGCAGCTAATTCAGCTAACTTTTGGTCAAAATCGAAGTCAGATATACTCGGTTGTGCGAGTACATAATATTTGTAATTGTGATCGTTCAGTTCTTTTGTTAGCGCTTCAATGCGGCTTAATGCATCATTCCTTTGCATATGCGAAGTTAATAAAAATTCTAGTTCTCTAGGACAATCTTAAATAGGAATGGTGTTTTTTAGGATCGGGTGCATTTTTTGGGAGAGAAACTATACTTTGAATCTGAACGTGCCACCTTATTAGAAATTGTAGCTGCCTATTTAAACCGGGAAATCGAGTTGGAAAAATGAATTGCTATCAATTTTAGAGTAGTACCCTTGCACAAGGGTACTACTTATTCATTAAATTTGCGTTTAGGACGCTTATAAAGCACGGTTGCAATAATTGTTACCAAGATAACGCCAATAACAAGATAAGCTACGGTTTTGGGTGTACTATACTCTTCGTCCGTACCTACCTGGTTCGCTAATGCTAAGTTAGAATAAATCGCTGCCATCAACACTAAAAATAATTTCTTCATTTTCCTAGTCCCTCCTTGATTTTAATAAAAAGTAAAAACACGTAACGTGATTTTTAGGCCTTTATTGATTATAAAACATAAATATAAGAAAAATAATATAAAAAATGAAATTTAATATTATTTTGTGCTTAATTGGAGAAAATTTTTACAAAAACGTGCTAACAGTCTGAAAGATAGATTTGTATGCTTGTCTTTCTTCGTTTTATTTTTTTAAAAAATCTCTTAAAACATAGTGGAGTATGCCGCCGTTTTTGTAGTAAGCTATTTCAATAGCCGAATCAAATCGAGCTTTAACTTTAAATGATAAATTTCGTCCCTGTTCGTCTTTTGCTTGTACGTCGAGCAGCTTGTGCGGTACTAAATCATCGGCTATCCCGGTGATATTAAAAGTTTCCCTACCGGTTAAACCCAGCGTATCGGCACTTTCTCCAGGTAAAAACTCCAATGGCGCTACTCCCATACCTACCAGATTACTGCGGTGTATGCGTTCGAAACTTTCCGCTATAACCGCTTTAACGCCGAGTAGGTTCGTACCTTTTGCTGCCCAGTCCCGTGATGACCCGCTGCCGTATTCTTTGCCGGCAAGGATAATAAGTGGTGTAGAATCCCGTTGATAAAGCGAGGCAGCATCATAAATGTTAAGTGTTTCATTGGTTCCAAAGTAGGTTGTATAGCCACCTTCTTTATCGGAAATTTTATTTTTGATGCGTACGTTGGCGAATGTTCCTCGCATCATCACTTCATGGTTACCACGTCTAGAGCCGTAAGAATTGAAATCCTTAACCTCGACGCCTTTGTTTTCCAGATATTGGCCGGCGGCCGTATCTGATTTGAAGGAACCGGCAGGCGAGATATGATCGGTCGTTACAGAATCACCTAAATATAGCAGTACACGCGCTTCTTTAATATCGCTTGATGGTGTAAGCTCGCTACTAATGTTTTTAAAGAAGGGAGCTTCCTGTATATAAGTAGAATGCTCGTCCCACTGATAATCGCTTCCGGTAGGTGCAATTAAATTTTGCCATTGTTCATTTCCGTCGAAGATTACGTCATACACTTTCTTAAAATCGCTCTGCTGAAGTGACGATAGAATGACTTGATTAATTTCCTCTTGCGTCGGCCAAATATCTTTTAAATAGACGGGTTCTCCATTCGGGTCCGTGTCGATGGGGTCATTTAAAATATCAACATCGATTCTGCCGATAAGTGCATACACAACAACGAGCATTGGTGAAGCAAGGAAATTCATTTTTACCTGAGGATGAACGCGTGCTTCAAAATTTCGGTTGCCACTTAGAATGGAGGCTACCACTAGTTCCGCTTGATCAACTGCTTCTGCAATGTGGGGCGGTAGCGGACCACTGTTGCCGATGCAAGATGTGCATCCATAGCCTACGTGATGAAATCGCAGGGCTTCAAGATCTTCTAATAAACCTGAGCGCTCCAAATAAGCCGTTACTACTTTGGAACCAGGGGCCAAGCTTGTTTTAACCCATGATTTGGTCCGTAAGCCGCGAGCAACGGCCTTTCGAGCGACTAAGCCGGCACCAATCATGACCGCAGGGTTGGAGGTGTTTGTGCAGCTAGTGATTGCAGCAATTACGATGGAACCGTCACTCAGTTCATATTCTTGGTTATTGTCGATTATTCTTACTGTTTTCAGTTGGTCACTTTTGATCGTAGTTTGCGGCGATGGATGGGGTTTCGTAGGCGTGAACTGTGTTCTGGATCCACCTTCCGACAGCCAGGTATTAACCTCCCTGTCTTTGAAAGAAACGTAGGTACGACTATATTCCTTTTCTAACAAGGCACCGAACTTGTGATATAGATCTTTGATCAGAATCTTGTCCTGAGGTCGTTTTGGACCGGCAACTGTAGGTTCTAAAGTATTCAGGTCCAAATGAAGGATATCGGTATAATGAATTTTTTCTTCCCCCGTACGCCATAATAGATTTTCCTTGCAATAATCCGCTACCAAACGAATGTGGTCCTCTGATCGATTTGTCCGCTGCATATAATCAAGTGTCTGGTGATCAATGGGGAAATAAGTGACGGTACAACCGAACTCGGGCGACATATTGGAAATGGTTGCCCGATCGGTAACCGTTAAGTTATCGAGGCCTTCTCCAAACACTTCTACGAATTTTCCCACAACTCCATAATCTCGGAGCAGCTTGGTAATAGCTAATACCATATCGGTAGCTGTACATCCCTCCGGTATTTTTCCCGTAAGTTTTAATCCGATGACTTGAGGGCAGGTGAAATATATCGGTTGCCCCAGCATCGCAGCTTCTGCTTCTATACCACCGACACCCCATCCCAACACACCGATGCCGTTGACCATCGGAGTATGTGAGTCTGTGCCTACCAAGGTATCCGGGAAATACCAGCCGTCTCGGTCAATAACGCCCTTGGCCAAGTATTCAAGATTTACCTGATGACAGATTCCCATTCCTGGAGGAACTACTGTAAAGTTATTTAATCCTTTTTGCGCCCATTTCAGTAATTGATAACGCTCTGCATTTCGTTCATATTCTAAGTCAACATTTTTTTCATAAGCATAGTCGGTACCGAAATAATCCACTTGAACAGAATGATCAATTACCAGGTCGACCGGGATTGCCGGGTTAATTTTATCTCCGTCTTTCCCCTTTCGTATTACTTCAGCCCTAATTGAAGCAATATCTACGACTGCAGGTACGCCGGTAAAATCCTGCATTAACACACGTGCAGGTTTGAATGGGATCTCTTTGTCAGTACCGGCGGGGTTCCACTGAATAAGTGTTTCTAAATGCTCATCGGTAATAGAAAATCCATCATGATTGCGTATAACATTCTCCAATAGGATTCGAATAGAAAATGGAAGTTTTTCTATAGGCTTTCCCTCCTTTCTCAATTGACTAAGTGAAGCTATTTTTTTGTCCATTTTAGTTTAGTTTTAGTACTATTATAATACTTCATTTTCCTTAAAAATGTTTTTAACTACATCATTCCTGAATTTTAAATGACTTATAAAAAGAAAAGCCAAGAGATGATTTAAAATCTCTTGGCTCATCAATATAATTCGGTGTTTATTACTTTAGTTCAAATACAACACGAAATTGATAGTTAATCTTAATTTTCTTAAAATCGATATCTAGTGATTCCTCCTGTGCATAATCTGCCGCTTTTCCGCGCATGGCCATTGCACTGTACATAGCTGGCTGCGGACTGCCTGCGTCTGTATTATTATCGTTTACTTCCAAGGCCTTTCCTAAGCTGTCGCCTAACGCTTGAGCTAACACGGTTGCTTTCTCCCGCGCATTTTTTACCGCTTTTATGCGTAGCTCATTCCGTATTTCGGTCATCCTGCTATGGTCATACCCAGCAATAGCGGTAGATTGAATTCCTTTTTCATCTACGCTTGAAAGAATGGAATTGATTGCATTTAAATTAGCTACTTTCACTTTGTATTGCTTGCTTGCTAAAAAACCGGGATCTTTCTTCTTCTTGGGATCTATATAATTATAGCTTGAGATGTTTTCTATAGTGAAATCCTCTTCCTTTATTCCGGCTTTTTTTACAGCAGTTGACAACTGCTTTTCCAATTCATCAATTGCTACCTTATTTTTGTTGTTATTATCCTTAAAATACTCTTTTAAGGATATGGACACATAAATAATATCCGGGGTTACTTCCTCCTCAGCAGATCCATAAACTTCTATCTTCCTTCTTGTATCAACATTTTGTGCTGAAGCGGATAATGCGATTGTTCCTAACAATACTGCTGCTAATATTTTTTTCATCTGCATAATTTTTTCTTAAAAGTGATGAATCCTGCATGAGCTTTGCACGTATTACTATGGCCCAAACAGGTTGCTTATGCTATAAGTTTTATATTTGTGTATGAAACGATACTGTAAAAGAAAATGCTACAATAGGTTATTTTTTTAGAATTTTATTCTTCTATAACTTCGCTGTGATAGCTTGCAGATTCTTGAACTTCCTCCTTAAAATAACGTTTCTGGAAGATTAGTATGATAATTACGCCTACTGAAATGGCAGAGTCTGCTAAATTAAAAACCGGTCTGAAGAAGATAAATTCTTCATTTGACCATAACGGAAACCATGATGGGAAAGTCCCTTGCAACAGAGGGAAATAAAACATATCTACTACTTTTCCGTGGAAAATACTACTATATCCACCTCCAGCAGGAAACAGAACCGCTTTTTCATACCACGTGCTTTCACTAAAAATCATACCATAGAAAGTAGAGTCAATGATATTTCCTACAGCACCGGCAAAAATTAACGATACACAAAGAATGAGTCCGCGGTGATATTTACGTTTAATCATGTAAACCAATCCATATCCAATGCCCAATACAGCCAATATACGGAACACAGATAATGCTAATTTTCCGCTCTCGCCACCAAATTCCATACCGAAAGCCATACCGTTGTTTTCAGTAAAATGAATGAGTGCCCGGTTTCCGACAATTTTAAATTCCTGTCCCAAGGTCATGTTGAGCTTGACCCAAAATTTGATAACTTGATCTAAAAATAAAACAACTAATACGAGGAAGAGCGGTCTAGTATATCCTTTCATTATTTCGTTCGCACAAAATCAATCAGCCATTTCCCTAAAGAAGAATGAGATCCTCCGTTAATGAGAAATGGCCGATTTGTTTTTAATATTGTTTTAATTTGGCTTCCATGCTTAGAGTAGTGTGGGGAACAGCGCGTAAACGCTCTTTTTGAATTAGTTTACCCGTTTCTCTGCACACGCCATATGTTTTATTTTCTATTCTTACCAATGCAGCCTCTAAATTGTCAATGAACTTTTTCTGACGAGCAGCTAATTGATTGATCTGCTCTTTTTCAAGCGTAGCCGAACCATCTTCCAACGTTTTGAAAGTACCCGCCGTATCATCTGTACCATTGCTGTTTGGGTTACTTAAAGATTTAGTCAAAGAGGCTAATTCTTCTTTCGCTACTCGAAGTTTTTCCAAGATAATTTCTTTAAACTCTTGTAGTTCGGCATCGCTGTAACGTGTCTTTTCTGTGTTTTCCATTTTTCAAATTTTTTAACAAGAATCTAAATCTGCCAAGGTTTTGCTAAAGACCTTGCTATAATACGGGTTATAGATTCTAAAACTACACTTTTTCAATTAATACATTTAGCTCAGTCTCTTCTATTTCAACACGTTCTCCACCGGTTAAGTTGTTTTCAACTTTAAACGAGTTGGCTAGGATCTCTGTGCTAATATAAGATAAATTATCTTTAATAGCATCGGCAATTAAGGAACTATTGCTTATCGTCACATTGATCTTATCAGTTACTTCAAAGTTAAGTTCCTTTCGAAGTGTTTGTATGCGATTCACAAGTTCACGTGCCAGGCCTTCATTTTTTAGTGTCGGTGTAATATGAACATCTAAAGCTACCGTGAGCTTGTCTAAGTTGGCAACTTGCCAGCCAGCTACATCTTCTGCGATTATTTCTACATCCGCTAAGGTAACTGTATAAGGAGCCTCCGTTAAGGTAAAGGATCCAGATGTTTCCAATTGACTAATTTCCGACTCTCCAAACGCTTGAATAGCTGCTGCAACCAGTTTCATATCTTTTCCAACCTTAGGTCCCAAGGCCTTGAAGTTAGGTCTGATTTTTTTTCGTATAATCCCGGAAGTATCCTTTATAAACTCTATTTCTTTGATGTTTGTCTCCGATAAAATCAAATCTTTCACTTTCTCTACTTTCTCCCTGAATGTATCATCTAACACCGGAAGTAGAATTTTGTTTAGTGGTTGACGAACATTTATACCTACTTTTTTACGTAGAGATAAAGTTAACGACGATATATCTTGGGCCAAGGTCATCCGTTCTTCCAGATTTTTGTCTACAAGCGCTTCATTATAAGTCGGGTAGAAAGAAAGGTGAACTGATTCCGCCCGATCTTTCTGCGTTGCGTTATTGAGGTCCAGAAATAGTTGATCACTGAAAAAAGGAGCGATTGGAGACATGAGTTTCGCAACTGTGTCTAAGCAGGTATATAGGGTTTGATAAGCAGAGATTTTATCTTCACTATATTCGCCTTTCCAAAAACGGCGGCGACATAGTCGTACATACCAATTACTTAAATGCTCATCCACGAAATTTTGGATGGCACGAGCTGCTTTTGTTGGCTCGAAATCTTGATAGAATGTATCTACCTCTTTTGTCAAACTATTCAAGAGTGATATGATCCAACGATCAATTTCAGGACGGTCATTATAGGCGATCTCTGCTTCCATGTAAGAGAAGCCGTCAATGTTGGCATATAGCGCAAAGAAAGCATAAGTGTTGTATAGTGTTCCGAAGAACTTACGCCGCACTTCATCTAAACCTTCTTCATTGAATTTTAAGTTATCCCAAGGTGCAGCATTGCTGATCATGTACCAACGGGTAGCATCGGCACTGTATTTTGAAATGGTGGCAAAAGGATCTACCGCATTACCTAAGCGTTTGGACATTTTGTTTCCATTCTTATCGAGCACCAGACCGTTAGAAACCACATTTTTAAATGCTACGGAATCACAAAGCATGGTTGCTATTGCATGCAATGTAAAAAACCACCCCCGCGTTTGGTCTACGCCCTCAGCTATAAAGTCGGCTGGATACGCCTCTTCAAAACCTTCTTTGAATGGAAATTTCTCTCCTTTTGCTAATTTTTCATGGTCTAACCCCCACTGTGCATACGGCATTGATCCGGAATCGAACCACACATCGATAAGGTCAGGCTCTCTAAACAATTTCTGAAGGCTATCAGACACAAGCACAATGTCGTCTACATAAGGTCGGTGAAGATCAAATTTATCAGTGTCGAGTTTTACCAGATATTCGCGTAGTTTGGCGCTTTCTTCTTCATTTAACACATTGGTAGTTAAACTAAACTCGATATATTCACGTAATTCCTGTATCGATCCTATACAAATTTCTTCATTTTCATCTTCTGAACGCCAGATAGGCAGGGGAGTGCCCCAATACCTAGATCGAGATAGATTCCAATCAACTAGATTTTCCAGCCAATTTCCAAAACGTCCTGTGCCGGTAGCTTCAGGCTTCCAATTGATCGTTTTATTAAGTGCCACGAGTTTTTCCTTAACGGCAGTGGTTTTTATAAACCAGCTGTCTAAGGGATAATACAAGATAGGCTTGTCGGTACGCCAACAATGTGGATAACTGTGTTCATATCGTTTGACATCAAAGGCTTTATTCTCCTCCTTTAACTTGATCGCAATTAACACATCCGTTGGTTTAAAGTCCGGCTCTTGCCTTTCTTCGTCGCTGTAGTATTCTTCCTTAACAAAACGTCCGGCGAAATCTGTAATTTCTTTGACGAATCGTCCCTGTTTGTCTACAATTGGAACATCTTTGCCATTTTCATCTTTTACTAAAACTCCGGGAACTCCGTTTTCACGACAGGCTCTAAAGTCGTCTGCACCAAATGTAGCAGCAGCATGTACGATACCGGTGCCATCTTCGGTCGTCACAAAATCCCCAGGGATGACACGGAATGCATGTTGCTGTAAATCATCATTAATGACATAAGGAAGTAGTTGTTCATAACGTAAATTGAGCAAGTCTTCTCCTTTAAATTCAGTTGCAAGTTCCCAAGGAATCAGTTTGTCACCTTCTTTGTAATCTTGGAAGGGAAGATCTTTCGCCTCCGATTTGAAATACTTGCCAACTAAATCTTTTGCCAAAACAATGCTGATCGGCTCAAATGTATAGGGATTAAACGTCCGTATCTTTACGTAGGTAATATTTTTTCCCACGACGAGTGCGCAATTTGCCGGTAAAGTCCAAGGTGTGGTAGTCCAGGCGATGATTGCCGTATCTTCTCCTTCCTCTTCGAACAACTGAGGCATTAATGGGTGAATCTGATCTTTGACGATTCTAAATTCTGCTACAATTGTCGTGTCTTTAACAGGTTTATAGGTGCCGGGTTGATTTAGCTCATGTGAGCTCAGGCCGGTTCCCGCAGCAGGAGAGTATGGCTGAATAGTATAACCTTTGTATAATAGGTCTTTATTGTATAATTCCTTTAATATCCACCAAATGGTTTCGATGTATTCGTTTTGATAAGTAATGTAGGGGTTTTTGAGATCAACCCAATAACCCATTTTTTCAGTCAGATCATTCCAAACATCCGTATAGCGCATTACTTCGCGCTTACAGGCGTTATTGTATTCCTCTACTGATATCTTTTTACCAATATCTTCTTTAGTAATACCTAAAGTTTTTTCTACAGCAAGTTCGATGGGAAGACCATGGGTATCCCATCCGCCTTTCCGCTTTACCTGGAAGCCTTTTAAGGTTTTATATCGGCAGAAAATATCCTTTATTGTCCTAGCCATGACGTGGTGTATGCCAGGCATACCATTGGCAGAGGGAGGACCTTCATAAAAAGTATAGGGCTTTGTAGAAGGCCTGCTGGTGACACTTTTCTCAAACACATTCTTTGCCTGCCAATTAGCTAAGATATTGTTGCCTATATTTGGTAAATCGAGCTGTTTATATTCCTTGTACATCAGTGTATTAATCCAAAAATTAAGGATGCAAAGTTAAGACATTAAGGCGAAAAGTGAAAACGGTGTAATCGCTTCCCTGCTTATTCCTGTATTTTCTTTCGATTTAAACCTTTAGATCGTCACAAAGCGAAAATTTATTATCTTTAACTGACAGTTTAGCTCTTAGTAGTTATGAATAAATATCTGAAACGCGGTATCCTAATTACAATGTTGGGAATTCTGATGGGCATGTTGGGCATGTATCTGAAAAGGTTGGAAAATGATTTCTATGGAATCACATTAACATTGGGTGTACTGGTATTTGGTGTCGGCTTTGTTACTATTGTCTATAGTTTAATTAGAAAAATAGAGCGTCAAAGCATCCTTGAATCAAGAGAAGAGCAACAGCAATCCTCCGAAAGTGATTAATTATGGGCTTTCTATCTGCGTTGAGATTTGCTTGGTATGGTTTACGTGATACATTTAAAACCGAAAGGAACTTCAGGATCCAATCTGCTTTTGCAATACTTGCCCTTATAATGGGGCTTTTATTGAAAATCGATCTCAATGAGTGGCTTTGGATTGGGGTATCCATTTTTCTTGTATTGGCTGCTGAGCTATTTAATACTGCGCTGGAAGCTTTAACCAATCTGGTTTCACCTACCTGGCATCCCTTAGCAAAAAAGGCGAAGGATGCCGCCGCCTCCGCCGTTCTGCTGTTGGCTGTATTTTCTATTATTTGTGGAATCATTATTTTTTTGCCTAAACTTGTGCAAGTAATAAAGCATTTCAATAGTGTTACATAAAACCAGAGGAATTGTCCTGAAGATTACTCCTTATGCCGAGACGAGTGTTGTGGCGCAAATATTTACGGAAAAGTTTGGTATACAGTCTTATCTTATCAACGGCGTAAAGAGGGCACGGGCGAAGATTCACCTTAATATATTGCAACCACTACATTTATTAGATCTTGTCGTATATCAAAAAACTACAACGGGATTAAACCGGATGGCGGAGGCTCGGCAATTACCGGTTTTTCAACGGATTCCCTACGATATTATAAAAAGCTCCATGGCCTTGTTTATTACGGAAATAATATATAAAAGCATTCGGCAGCAGGGGCCGGATGAAAAGCTTTTTGAATACCTCTTTAGTGCAATATGCTGGTTAGATTCGTCCGAGGAAACACCGATCAATTTTCATTTAGCTTTTCTTCTAAAACTCACCAAATATTTAGGCTTCTATCCAGCATCCCGAACAGGAGAACAAATTTATTTTGATCTTAAGGAAGGTGTTTTTACTCGATTCACCCCAGGTCATATCTTAGTTTTGCAGGAACCACATACCGGTCAGTGGAATACACTTTTAAATACCAGTTTTGCATCGCTTAACAATGTGAAAATAGGTAACCGGGACCGAAGAATTCTTTTGCAGAAATTGATCGATTTTTATCAACTCCATATCGATGGTTTAGGCGAAATAAAATCACTCGAAATACTGGAAGAAGTTTTGGCTTAAAGCAATCATATCATATACGAATAATATGTTTACATTCATTAAAAGTTACGTGCTGCCTTCTATGTTTTTTTTAACTGTTTCCTTTTGTCATGCTCAAAGCGGCGAAATTAAAGCAGACTCACTTTTGATAAAAAAGCATATCTATTTTTTGGCAGCAAATAAGTTGGAAGGTAGAGGAACGGGCAGTAAAGGTATAAAAAAGGCGGCGAAGTATATTGAGCGCTATTTTAAGAAATATGGCCTGAAGCCATTAGGAGATAAGGGTTATCGACAGCCGTTTATAGCAAAAGTGAAAAAGGTGGTTGTTCCCGATAGTTTGCGGAAAGCCGATAACCTGATAGGATATTTGGATAATAGGGCGACAAATACAATCATCATTGGAGCCCATTATGATCATTTGGGGCTAGGTACACAGGGCAGTTCTAAGGACGCTTTGCCTGAAGGGAAGATCCATCATGGTGCCGATGACAATGCCTCGGGCGTCGCGGGACTATTGGAACTAGCAAGGTGTTTTTCACAAAATGGACGGCAAGAGAATTATAATATTCTTTTCGTAGCTTTTTCGGGAGAGGAATTGGGGCTGCTGGGCTCTAAGTATTATGTAGAACATCCTGTTACATCAATGAATAAAGTGAATTTTATGGTGAACATGGATATGATTGGCAGGTATGATCCGGGGCGTGGACTTGGAATAGGCGGTTTCGGTACAAGCGATAGTTGGCCAGCCGTTTTTGAAGGTATTACAAGCGATATTAAATATTTTACAGACAGAAGCGGAAGTGGTGGTTCTGATCATGGCTCCTTTTACGCTAAAGGTATCCCGGTTCTTTTTTTTCACACGGGTGGACATGAAGATTACCATATGCCTACGGATACTCCTGAAAAAGTCAATATAACAGCATTGGCAAAAATAGTCGATTTGGAAATAGAAATCATTTTGAAAGCAATGAATAAAAATAAACTTAACTTTACGGAAGTCAAGTAAGATTTTTACATGTTTGTATATTTATGCGTGTGTCTCTTGATCGATGTCGATAATAAAAAAAATTAACAATGAAATTTGGACAAGTTGAAGACCCCGGGCAAGTGGATTTTACTTTGCCTGACACCCATTCGGATACAATTAACCTACTGAATGCTACTAGAAACAAGGCGGCTTTTAAGGTGAGCATAGGATGTGCTAAGTGGAATAAACAAGATCTAAAAGGATTTTATCCACGTGGAACAAAAGACGAGTTATCGTACTACGCAAACCAGTTTAATGCAATTGAACTCAATGCTACCTTCTACAATGCGCCGGATAAACAACAAGTATTGACTTGGAAGAATAAAGTGCCTGCTGATTTTAAATTTTTCCCAAAATTGCCAAATCAGATCAGTCACTACAGACGTTTATTAAATGCTGAGGAACCTACGATTGCTTTTTGCGATGCGATTAGCTTTTTTGAAGAAAAACTTGGCATGGCATTTTTGCAGCTTCATGACAATTTTAAACCAACTAATTTGGACCGCCTTTCTGCTTATTTGTCAGCTTTTCCAAAAGGCATACCATTGGCGGTAGAGGTTAGAAATGAAGAGTGGTTTCAGAATAAAGAGATATTTGACGAGTATAGTAATCTACTAAAAGAGCATCGTATGGCAAATATAATAGTTGATACCGCGGGTCGTAGGGATATGTTGCACATGCGACTAACCTCTCCTGAGGCCTTTATTCGCTATGTTGGGGCAAATCACTCAAGCGACTACGAACGTTTGGATCGATGGATAGACAGAATACAGGAATGGCGATCGGAAGGCTTGCAATCTTTGTACTTTTTTGTGCATCAGAATATAGAAAGGGAGTCGCCTTTACTCTCCTCTTATTTTATTGAAAAGTTGAACAGCGTTTTTGATCTTGACTTACACGTTCCGAAAGGACTAGCGGAGACAGGTGAACAGGCTAAGCTACTTTGAAAATAAGCTACAAAAAAAAGAGTGTCTCCTATATCTTGTCAAAAACATGGAGCACTCTATATTATGGTTTACAGCCTCTTGTTTAATTCATCTTGGAGCTGCCTGTTTAGCTTTTGTTCCCTTTCCATAGCTTTCTTGCGATGTTGCTCGAATTCGAGGCGTAGTTCTTCCAATGTTTTTTTTGCATCGGCAGTTACTAAATGACTTTGGTTGAAACGATATATATAAAACGTAAGTGCCAGAGCAAGTACACCAATTATACACCATATAAGTAAGTTATAGGTACTCTTCGGTAAGAGGATCCCTAAAAAACTAAAGCTCTCTTTTTGTTCCCTGGTAGTTTTGAGTTCCTGTGCTACCTTGTTCAAGCTATCTTGAAGAGAAGAAACCTCACGATCATGGTTGTCCAAAGTGGCTTTTACATTGGCCAGTTTGGTCTGCATAGCTTTGATTGAATCTGTTATGTTTGTCTCTAATTTTTCTAAGGAGGTTTTTCGAACTACTTTATAGTCCTGATAATTATTTGAAGTGTTGTTAATATAGTCAAACTGACTTGCAATAGATCCTCCGTTCAATCCCTGTTGTGATTTTGCCTGGGAAATTTTTGACGTTTTAACAGGTGAAGTAGGTGCAGTTTGCGCTTGTGCATTAGCTAAAGAAAAGGAAAGAACGAAAATGAAGAAAGAAAATTTTAGTCTTTGCATAAGTAATATAAGTTGTGTTTGACGTATTTAACTCCGGCAAATATAACACAAACCTTATAGAATGCCATGGTTTTCCGGTATTTGGATAAGACGGCAGACCGTGGGAGCAAACGAAAGTGTATAAAAAAGGCTTTAAATGACGATAAAAAAGCCCAGAAGGAAGGAATAGCGTCGATAAGTTTAAGAAAACCACTTTTACCAAAAGAGTAAAATATTAAAAATTAACTGATTACATAATAAGCGAAGAAATAGTTCAAAAATATTTTGCATTGTTGTGGAACAACTCTATATTTGCAGTCCCAAACGGGAAGAATACCTGGATAGGTAGGAAAAGGAGGCTTAGCTCAGCTGGTTCAGAGCATCTGCCTTACAAGCAGAGGGTCACTGGTTCGAATCCAGTAGCCTCCACCATAAGGTTTTTATAGGTTATATGATCTACTTTGTTTAAGTAGATAAAATTTAAGGAGGCTTAGCTCAGCTGGTTCAGAGCATCTGCCTTACAAGCAGAGGGTCACTGGTTCGAATCCAGTAGCCTCCACACTTAAGCATCTATTCAAGGTGCTTTTTTATTTTATATCTATTTTTATTCCCTTTTATTGTTTGATATTAAATGACACTCGATTGATGAGTAAAACTGATACTACTTTCTAACTGACAGCGATTACTGAATCTGTGTCATGACAATAAAAAAGATTGCAGTTTAATTTTGATTTATCACTTGTTTGTCATACTTTTATAAATACCGATTACAAACCTAAAATGTAAATGGGCAATCCGAAAAAGGGTTGCTCATTTTTTTTATTGGCATGGACTTTGTGGTAAGTGTTTTGACTGCTGTCATGCAGTATTAAAGTAGTCTTTTCATAATTTAGGTTTATAATTGGTTAAGTAAAAGCCTTGATGCCCATCATCAAGGCTTTTTATTTCAATTTTAATATATACTCAAAGTTGAGAAGTGATTTCAGTTGATAGCGGCTTGGTGGCGGAACGATAACGATGTATCAAGTGGCCGTTTTCGTCAATTAAGAACTTCTCAAAGTTCCATTTGATGTCGCCTGTAAAATCCGGATTCTCCGCTTTTGTTAAATAATCAAAAATAGGGTTAATATCGTCGCCTTTCACACTGCTTTTTTCTGCGAGTAAAAAAGTCACGCCATAATTTTGTTCACAAAACGACTTTATGTCGTCATTAGAACCAGGCTCCTGTGAGCCGAAATTGTTGGCAGGAAATCCGATCACGACAACCTTGTCTTTGAATCTTTTTGATAATTCCTCCAGTTCTTTATACTGGGGAGTGAAGCCGCATTTAGAGGCGGTGTTAACCAAAAAGATTTTTTTTCCTTTGAAATCTTTTAGATCAATTGTTTTACCGTCGATGGAGGTAAATGAAAACTGATAAATATTTTCAGGTGGGAGAGCCATAAACATGCTCATAATTAAAAGCAGCGTTTTCATGTTTCTATTGATTTAAACTGTTTCTCTTTCGATAACGAAGTTAAACAATTCTTCAATAGGCTGTTTAATTATTTTGCCGATTTGTACGGCGTATTGCTCGCATACGATCCTTAGTTGGTCACTGAAGTAATAAGCGATAGATCCCACAAAATGAAATAAATGATTTTGATAATCAGGGAACAATAAAATGTTTGTTTTTACAAATTCCTCAAAGCCACGGTGCAATAGACCCATAATATATGGGTGCGTTTGATTGCTTTCCATGAAAGGCGCAAAGGAGGCGAGATAGGTGTTTGGAGAATTCCTTTGATAAACGTTTTTGATAACCATTTCTTTATTGATCCGGTAAGTACTTTCAAATTTCCTGGAGAGCTCTTCGGGTAAAGCACCATAGAGAAAAGCTGTTATCAATTTTTTTCCGAACCAAGCGCCGGAACCTTCATCACCTAGTATAAAACCCAGTCCTTGCCTTGTTGGTTGTACCTGTTCACCATCAAAAAAGGTAACATTTGACCCCGTTCCAAGTACTGCGGTATAACCACTATCATTTCCACAGGTAGCATAAGCGGAGCCGATAAGGTCGGTTTCTACTGAAATAAAAGCCTTTTTGAAGATTTGAGAAAGAGCATTTGATACCATTTCCCGACGGTCGGGATTTGTGCAGCCCGATCCAAAAAAATAGACTTCTGAAATAAGATCTGCATAGGGTGCTATATCTGTGATATTCTGCACAATCTTTACGATTTCCTTCTCCGTGGTAAAAAAGGGATTTAATCCTCTTGTTCTGAAAGTTAAAGGTTCGCTGTTTGGAAGTGCAAGCATCCAGTCAGATTTATACGATCCGCTATCTACAACCAATATCATAGTAAAATTTGGTAGGCTTTATGTGTTAACGTTTTAGATACAAATATACTAAAATACTGGAATAACCATTTATAAAGTGTCTAAAGCACATTAATTGAGCGTGAGTGACCCAGCAATCTGTTTTAGACCAATTTCTGCCATTTTTGCTTCATATTGAGCATTGCTGAATCGAACGCTTGCATCAACATAGTTTCTTTGGGCTTCGCGAAACTCTAAGGGTGTAATGCTTCCTAGACGATATTTTTCGAGCGTTATATCCATATTTTGCTTAGCAACCATTTGATTTCCTTGTTCTCGATCAACTAATTCTAGATTAACGAGATAAGTCTGATAGGCAGATGAAAGCTGTGAAAGAAGTGCTTGATTCGTTTTCTCCAGGTTAATGCTCGCATTTTCAATGGCCAATGCTGCATTCCTCTCATTCCTTTTCTGTAAAAACCCATTGAATATATTCATTGATGCTGACACGCCGTAACTAAATCCATTGCCCTGATTTTTCGTCGCAAAGCCTAATTCAGCCGTAGTTCGTGTTCGTGTATACGCGGAATTTATGTCTATTGTGGGATAACGCTGACCTTTTACTTCTTTCAATTCAAGCTGTGCTATCCTTCGATTAATTAAAGCTGCTTGCAAAGCCGGATTATGTTGGAGTGCGAGATTTAATAAGTTATCATATTTAAGATTGTCTTCTATACTGATACTGTCCGTTACGTCAAAAAGCGTATTGACATCGCGAGCTAAGATTTCGTTCAATCTGATTTTTGTGTTGCTGAAAAGCACATTTTGACGCATAAGATTTGTGGTATCGGTATTTAAGTCGACTTTGGAGGCTAAAACCTCTAATTTAGAGGCTCTTCCAATCTGATATCGATTCTCAGCCATTTCTAGGCGATATTTTGAAAGGTCTAGTGCTGTTCGTAAGGCGGTAAGTTGTTGTTTTTGTTGTACCAGGTTAAAATATTCGCTAACGACGTTAAAAACGGTGGATAAAATTGCCTGTTTTAAATTCGCATCACCTAGCTTCTGTAATTCTTTCAATTGATCGTAACGCGCAAACATTTGAAACCCATCAAAAACAGTCCAATCCAGATTTGCACCATAAGCCATGGATGTGTTCCGTGCCCCTTTTAACGATCGGGTTTCACCGCTTAATAGTGTTTGTGTCGTGTTCTGTGTAGCAGCGGATGCAGAAGCATCGCCCGTAACACTTGGCAACATGCCGGCATTGGCCAAATTTGCATTGTTCTTTGCAATAGCAACATCATTGCTAACAAGCCTGATGTCATAGTTTTGTTTAAGGGCAATAGCGACAGCATCTTCCAAATTCAATATCTCTTGTGCAAAGGCAATAAAGGGCAAAATATATATCGGTAAAAAAATATACAATAATTTTTTCATAAACGATTAGCTATTATAGCATTGCCTGAGCGGCTTTTAGTTCCTGTCTTTCTACTTCTTCTGCTTCTTTCAAATCCAAATTCGGTTTATACTCTCTTGACCATAACGAGTAAATGGCAGGGATGACAAATAAGGTTAGGATCAATGAGAAAATCGTTCCGCCTACAATTACAACTCCCATGCCTATTCTGCTTGTTGCAGCTGCACCAAGGGCCAATGCAATGGGAAGAGCTCCCAATGCGATTGCAAAGCTTGTCATCAATATCGGTCGTAACCGAGCCTCGGACGCTTCTAAGATAGCCTCTTTAACGGTCTTGCCTTCTTCTTTAAGTTGATTGGCAAATTCAACTATCAGAATACCATTTTTAGTGACTAAACCGATCAACATAATAGTGCCGATCTGACTGAATACATTCCAACTTTCTCCAACCACCCATAAGGATAACAGTGCACCGGCCACAGCCATAGGAACGGTAAGTATAATGATAAATGGATCGAGAAAACTCTCAAATTGCGCCGCCAATATTAAATATACTAATAATAAAGCGAGCCCGAATGCGAATAAGGTATTCGACCCACTTTCCCTAAAGTCGCGTGATTCACCGCCTAAATCTGTAGAAAAGCTGTCGTCAAGTACTTTGGCTGCAATTCTGTCCATTGCATCAATACCTTCGCCGAGACTTACGCCGGGTGCTAATCCTGCCGATACGGTAGCCGACATAAACCGGTTATTATGATATAATTGAGGTGGGCTAGAACGTTCTTCGATCGTTACAACGTTGTCCAATTGAATCAATTGCCCTGTATTGCTTCGAACAAATATAGCGGCTAAATCCAAAGGAGAACTTCTGTCTACATCGTCAAATTGACCGATTACTTGATATTGTTTGCCATTCATGATAAAATAGGCAAAGCGTTGGCCGCTTAGCGAGAGCTGCAGGGTTTGAGCAACGTCGAGTACCGATACGCCTAAACTTTGGGCTTTGTCGCGATCGATGCTTATATTGAGTTCCGGTTTATTGAACTTAAGGTCAATGTCAACCACAGAAAACGTCGGATCATTGTTCGCTTCGTCCATAAATTCCGGTATTTTTTCACGGAGCTTGTCGAATGTTGGTGCTTGTATAATATATTGTACAGGTAGCCCGCCTCGTCTATTTACCGAGATTGTCGGCGTTTGCGTGACGAAGGTCCGGGCTTCGGTATATTTTCTCGTTTGTTTAGTTAATGCCTCTGCAATTTCTGCCTGTGAACGTACCCGGTCTTCCGGAGCTACTAGGGTCATGCGCATTCTCCCGCTGTTAATTGAAGATGAACCGAATCCCGGTGATGTCATGACCAAATTAACAGATTTTTCAGGAATGGAGTCATTAACGAGCTGTGTAAGTTCGGTCATAAAACGGTCCATGTAATCATAGGAACTTCCTTCTGGAGCTGTTACATTGACGCGAATCAGACTCCGGTCTTCATATGGAGCCGTTTCTTTTTTGATATGTGTCCAAAAGAAGGCAATCAATCCAAAACAGATGAAAAGGATAGGAAAGCTAAGCCATTTATGCTGTAGGAAATGAGTCAATGATTTACCATAACCAGTAGTCATTTTTACAAAATAGGGTTCGGTGAGTTCATAAAACCGAGAGTGCTTGGTGCCGCCCTTCTTCATTAGGTAAGCATTCAGCATTGGCGTTAATGTCAGCGAGACAAAGGCAGAAATGAGTACCGCCGACGCAATAACGACACCAAATTCACGAAAAAGCCGTCCTACAAATCCTTCCAGAAACATAACGGGTAAGAAAACCGCTGCTAAGGTTATCGAAATGGAGATGACAGCAAAGAAAATTTCATTTGATCCTTTGATGGCAGCCTGCATCGGTGACATACCTTCTTCCACCTTTTTGTAAATATTTTCGGTTACAACGATTCCGTCGTCCACAACAAGTCCGGTTGCCAATACAATGGCGAGAAGTGTTAATACATTAATGGAAAAACCAAAAAGGTACATAATAAAGAAGGTGGCAATTAAAGATACAGGGATATCGATTAACGGCCTGAAGGCGATCCCCCAGTTTCGGAAGAACAAAAATATGATCAATATAACCAATACCAGGGCTATAGCAATCGTTTCGGCCACTTCCGTAACGGATTTTTTGATGAACAGCGTGTTGTCCAATGCGACGTCTAGTATAATATCGGTAGGAATTTCGTTCTTTATTTGTTCAATTCTTTTGTAGAATGCTTCTGCAATTTCGATATAATTAGTTCCGGGTTGAGGAATCACAGCTAGCCCCACCATTGGAATACCTGATTCCGTCATCTTCGTTTCAATATTTTCAGGTCCCAATACGGCACGTCCAACATCGCTAAAACGTATAATCCGATTACCATCGGTTTTAATGATCAATCTATTAAAATCTTCTTCGGTTACAAGGTTTCCCGCTGTTTTAACAGTAAGCTCTGTATTGGCTCCCGTAATCTTTCCGGATGGCAATTCGACGTTTTGTAGCGTCAATGCGTTTCGGACATCTAGGGGAGTTAAACCGTAAGCGGCTAAACGCATTGGCTCAATCCATAGACGCATAGCGTAACGTTGTTGTCCCCAAATTTGAACGGTACTCACGCCGGGAAGGGTTTGTAATCGTTGTGCAATGACATTTTCTGCGATGTCATTTAGGTCTAATGGATCGCGCGTGTCACTTCTTACAGTCAAAGTAAGTATGGGTTCCGAATCAGCATCTGCCTTTGAAACAACCGGAGGTGCGTCTATATCTTGTGGCAGGCTTCTGAGTGCTTGTGAGACTTTGTCTCTTACGTCGTTTGCTGCTTCTTCTAAATTTTTACCAAGAACAAATTCTATGTTAATATTACTTGAACCTTGATTGCTGGACGATGAAATATTGCGAATACCATCTATTTGATTGATCGACTTTTCCAGGGGTTCCGTAATTTGTGATTCGATGATGTCGGGGTTTGCCCCGGCATAATTGGTACGGACCGAAACGATAGGGGGGTCGATAGAGGGGAATTCTCGTATACCTAAAAAGGTGTAACCAATAATCCCAAAAAGAATCAAGATTAGGTTCATGACGATCGTCAGAACTGGACGTTTTATACTGGTGGTTGAAAGACTCATGGCTTAATTTTTTAAGTTAACATGCACATTCATCCCGTTTTTTAAGGCCATGACACCCGAAGTGAGCACGGTATCACCGATAGAAATACCCTTGTTCACGAGGATATCTGTGCTTGTTCTGCTATCGCTTTCAATGTCCACCGCGCTCGCCTTGCCTCCCTTGCATACAAAAACTTGTTTGCCTCCTTGTACCGGGATAACGGCTTCCGTGGGGATTAAAACGGCTTCTTTTACCATATTGATGGGTAGTTGCACCCTGGCGAAAGAACCTGGAAATAACTCGCCTGAATCGTTGGCAGCTAAAGCTCTAATTTGTATTGTCCTTGTCTGTGCATCAATTCCAGGTTCGATGGCATATATTTTTGCGCCATACTGTTTTGACGAGCCGCTTATCGTAAAGTTTAAAGGCAGCCCTTCTTTTATTTGTGCTGTATATTTTTCAGGAACCGAAAATAAAATTTTTACCGGGTTGGTACTCATTAAATTTGCGACAATCGTAGTGGGTGTCAAATATTCTCCTGCCGATACCGAGCGAAGACCTATTTTTCCACTGAAAGGTGCCCTTACCTTTGTTTTCGCTATCTGCGCTTTTATTAATTGTGTTTGCGCCTGAGCTGATTGTAAATCTGCGAGTGCCACATCCTTTTCTTGCGTGCTGATCGCCTCCTTTTCTAACAAGAGGGAGGCTCGGCGAGCGTTCTCTTCCGCAAGTTTTTCTTCGGTTTGACGTTGCAATAATTGAGCTTGTAATTCTGTGTCGTCAATGTTAAACAGAATTTGTCCTTTTGTTACAAAAGATCCTTCATGGAAGTAAAGATTTCGTATAATACCTGAAACCTCGCTCCGAATTTGAACTTGCTCGTTTGGTTCAACGCTACCCGATACCGTTAAAATATTCTCAAAATCTTTCGGTGATACCACAATCCCATTTACTTCAATGGGAGCACCTTTTGGACTTTCACTAGGTGGGGCAATTTTACCTCCTTTTTCACTGGAAAACTTGTAGGCAACGAAAGCGATAATACCTACAATAATGATTAAGTAAATGTACTTTCTCTTCATTCAGAAAAAATTGACTGCGTTTTAGTTCTCTTTTATATTAGATGTTAGCTCACAAAAGTTGATCTGACGGATTCTGCCAAGCGTTACAAGGCATAAAGTTAATTATTATTTGCCATACAGTTTTGCAACATTATTGATGTTAAAATCGCCCTCCCAATGGAAGAGGACAAATAGGTGCAGTGATGCTGCTGTAAATTGCTACCTTTGCAGTTTAATTCTTTCACGCATGAACAATATATTTATTAAACTTTTTAGCTTTTTAACTATCATGATAACAACCTTATCTGCCGAAGCGCTGGCACTTAACCCTATTCGTTTTGAAGTGTCTTTTAAAGAGCCTCAGGCCCATTACGCGGAAATTACCATGGAAATTGATCGCGTTAAAGAAGATTACGTGGACGTAAAAATGCCTGTTTGGGCACCGGGCTCTTATTTAGTGAGAGAATTTTCGAAGAATGTAGAAGGGTTCCATGCCAAAGATGCCAATGGGAGGCCGCTGACCAGTCGAAAAGTAAGCAAGAATACCTGGAGGGTTTCAAGCAAAGGCGCCGGAAAGATTATGGTGAGTTATCGTGTTTATGCGTTTGAAGTATCGGTGCGCACTAGTTTTATTGATGCTTCGCATGCTTTTTTATCGCCGACGGGTATCTTTATGTATGTAGATAATCAAATAAATCGGCCTGCAGAGGTGAAAATCATACCTCACAAATCGTGGAACAAGATTTCAACAGGATTGATGGAAAAAGAAGGCGAAGTCAATACATATTTCGCAGCTGATTTTGATATTTTATTTGATGCACCGATAGAAGTAGGAAACCAAGATGTGTTCGAGTTTACTGCGGCCGGAATTCCGCATGAGGTTGCAATGGTTAGCGGCGGTAATTACGACAAGGTGAGGTTGGCTAAAGATATGGCTAAGATCGTGGAATCTGCTACCGCCATTTTTGGGGAGAACCCGAATAAAAAATATGTATTTATTGTTCATAACTACCATTCAGGAGGTGGTGGATTGGAGCACCTTAATTCTACTGTACTCGGTGCAAGTCGGTTTAACTATAACAGTGAAAGCGGATATAAATCTTTTCTCAGTTTAGTTGCACACGAATATTTCCACTTATGGAACATTAAAAGATTACGCCCGGAAGCTTTGGGGCCGTTTAACTATGATCAGGAGAATTATACTACTAACCTTTGGATAGGAGAAGGTTTTACCGCTTATTATGATAATTTATTAGTGCGACGCGCTGGTTTTCATACAGAAGACAGTTATTTACAGATGTTGGCGACAGACGTAACAGCCGTCGAAAACCGACCAGGCAACCAGGTTCAACCGTTAAGTGAATCAAGCTTTGATGCTTGGATCAAATATTATCGCCAGGATGAGAATTCATTGAACAGTATCGTCTCCTACTATAATAAAGGAGCTTTGATTGCGATGATGATGGACCTGAAAATATTGCATTCTACCAAAGGGCAAAAAGGTCTGGATGACGTCATGCGAGAGGCTTATAACGAATTTTATAAAAAACAGGGCAAAGGCTATTCTGATGCAGCCTTCAAAGACTTAGCTGAAAAAGTAGCAGGAACTTCTTTAGATGATATTTATCATTTGGTTAATACCGCCGGTTCGCCTGACTATAATAAATATTTGCAGTTTGTCGGATTGGAGCTTGTCGACTTAAACGCCGGCTACGAAACGCCGGATCTAGGCATTAAGACTTCAACAACAGATAATAAATTGTTGGTTCAGAATGTAATACGTGGTGGAGGAGCATGGGACGGAGGCATTAACGTGAAGGATGAGCTAATTGCAATTAACGGCTATCGCATAGACGCAACCGGAAAAGAGTTAGAACGAGTAGTTCAAGCCAGTAGAATCGGGGACGTTGTAAAAATGCTTGTTTCCCGTGATGGCATTATTCAAGAATTAGCTGTAAAAGTGCAGGCAAGTAAAACAGGAAAATATGCATTCATGCCAGCTGAAAATGTGACTGCTGAACAACAGCAACTAAGAGAGAAGTGGTTGGCTGAGCAATAAATAGTTGTTTAAGAGAGGGAAGGACGATTGCTTCCCTCTTTTTCGATTGTTTAAAAAGCGAAGCGAATGGAAAGGCCGAAACCGGCAAAGTCTAAACCGGTATTGTCGGGAGCAAAACGCATTTCCGGTTTCCAATCCAAAGAAAGGTTAATCGGCGCGCCATCAATTTTATAATCTAAACCTAGGACGCCGTCAATACTGAAAGCAGCGCCGCTATTATCTGTCTCTTTATTTTTATAAGTTCCGATACCAGCACCGGCACCATAATACCACCGTAGACCGGGAGCACCTTCAAAGTCATTATGGATTTCGTATAAACCTACCAGCTTGAAGGTGGATGATTTACTATTGGAGCGGAAGTTCAGAATCACATCCAATGCATTTTGGCCTTGTAGAAAAGTTTTAAAAGTCACTCCATTGGCGACACCAAAGCGACCTCCGATTGCACTTTTATATTCGTAACCGTCTGTGGCTTGCGCTTGTGATTTAACGGATATGAACAAAAGAGAAACCACACCCCATGCAATAAAAAGCAATTTTTTCATAGAATTAATCTTAAATAAATGTTAACAGTAAGTCGTCAGTTTTAAGCGCCAAAGTTACGCTAACTTGTTACAAAAACAATTTTTGATTGATTTTATTGTTCAAGAGACAAAATGTAAATGTCTTTTTATTATGTATACATAGCATATATTTGCCGTTTTACTTGTTCTGCTTCAATTTTTTCTTAGCTTAAAATGATACAGAGCCGATAAATTTTGCTATCTTTAATGGACGCTGAATAAACCGATTCATAAATTAATACGTAAACTTATGGCACTTTCGCGCGTTTTTGATTTGTTATCTAATTATAAGTCTTCCTTTGGACAAAAAACGGTTGTAGCGGGGAAGGAGGGAGGAAAATGGATGTGTTATGAAACCGATCATTTTCTTCAGATTGTTGATAACCTTAGTAAAGGCTTGCTCAATTTAGGCATAAAAAAAGGAGATAAGCTTGCCATTATGTCAGCTAACCGACCGGAATGGAACTTTACCGACTTTGCGATCAACCAAATAGGTGCTGCGGTAGTTCCGTTGTACCCAACCTTATCGGATCACGACCTAAATTATATTACCGAAAACGCAGAAGTGAAAATGGCCTTTGTAGGCACCTCGGATTTAGCTAAAAAATTGAAGACTGCACTTACCTTACACAATCTGGATATTCCATTATATACTTTTGATAAAGTAGAGGGGGAGAAATATTGGAAGGAAATTGAAGAGATTGGGGCATCGCTCACCACCGTTGATCTCGACGTTTACCGAAATGATATTCATGAAGATGATTTATTGACGCTCATTTATACCTCGGGAACTACCGGTAGTCCTAAAGGCGTGTTTTTATCACACAAAAATTTGGTAAGTAATTTCACCGATTGTGCCCATTTGCTTCCGGAGAATTATAAGACAGCCATTAGCTTTTTGCCTCTATGCCATATCTTTGAGAGGATGGTCGTTTACCTATACTTTTATAAAGGGATAAGTGTTTATTATGCGGAAAATATGGATACCATTGTTGCCGACATCAATGACGTGAAGCCGAATGGCTTTACAACAGTGCCCCGGGTATTGGAAAAGGTTTACGACAAGATTGTGGATAAAGGAAAGGCACTTACCGGGATTAAACATGCGCTGTTCTTCTGGGCTTTAGACTTGGGCTTGAAATTTAAAGAACCCCGTAAGAATTCGTTTTTCTACAAGATTAAGTTGGCAATAGCTAGAAAGCTTATCTTCAAAAAGTGGCAGATGGCTCTTGGAGGTAATATTGTGGGCATTATCAGTGGAGGTGCTGCTTTACAAGAGCGTTTGGCACGAGTATTTTGGGCCGCAGGTATCCCGGTGTTGGAAGGTTACGGTTTAACGGAAACTTCACCGGTTATAGCAGTAAATAATTTTGAGAGAAATGGATTGGGGTTTGGAACTGTAGGTCCTTTGTTAAAATCAGTGAAGGTAAAAATAGCTAGTGATGGAGAGATTCTGTGTAAAGGGCCAAATGTGACGAAGGGCTATTATAAAAATGATGAGGCTACACGAGAGGCTTTCGATGAAGATGGGTACTTTAAAACCGGCGACATTGGTGAGTTGACAACAGAGGGCTTTTTGCGAATAACAGATCGTAAAAAGGAAATGTTTAAAACGGCAGGTGGTAAGTATGTCGCTCCTCAGATAATAGAGAATAAATTTATGGAATCGACATTGATTGCACAAATTATGGTGATTGGAGAAGGAAAACGTTTTCCTGCCGCGCTCATCGTTCCTGCGTTTGAGGAATTAAAAAAGTGGGCAGGCAAAAATGGAATTTCCGGAAGTACGAAGGAAGATCTGATAAAAGATCCCAAGGTTATAGAAAAATATCAACATGTCCTTGATAAAACTAATGAAAGTTTTGGGCATTGGGAACAGGTTAAGAAATTTGTTCTGCTACCAAATGAATGGACGATTGATGGTGGTGAGCTGACACCGAAATTAAGCCTGAAACGAAAAGTGATATTAGAGCGAACCAAAGAACTGATTGATCATATTTATAGCGATGAACATGATCAGAAACCAAGGGAACAACATCCATAGCAGCTAAATAGAGGAAATTATAATCCTCTATTTAATCTTTTTAATCGCTCTGTTTGCCCGTGAAGTCGCTATAGCGATCTTGTACTGATACCACCTGTCCTTGAAGATTTTCCGCATCGTATTGTCGAAATGACGTGTGATCACCAGGTTTCTGAAACCGCGCCACTTGTCCATTCTTTTTGAAGGCAATGCCCGAACACTGATGGAATAGCCTTCTGTCACATACTGTATGTAGTGCCAATAGCCGGAAGGCATCAACAAGGTTTCACCAGGATGGATTTCCGCTTCATAGCCGTTTAAGTATTTAAGCGCTGGGTATTTAGCGTAGTCGGGATTTTTTAAGTTGGCAATACTATGAAAATTATAAGGAAGTTTGTACATCAAATCCGACTGGTCCAAAGGAAAAAGCCAGATTCGCTTGATACCTTTGTATTGTGTAATGAACACATGTGACATATCGATATCAAAATGATTCCGTGTGCTCGAGCCTTCTCCGCCGAAAAATAAAAAGGGAAGCCATTTAAGAACCTTGCCACCCGTTAAATCATTGTATATTATATCATTATTTAGTTCAGGTTTTAGTTTTATCAAATTAAACAAAAATATACGCAGGTCCGTTGGTTCACGTTCGATCAAATCCAGATATTCGGAGAATTTCATCTTCGTCACCGGAGCACTTTTCGCCCGATCGTTTGAAGTGTCCTCTTTGCCATATAGTTCAATAACATGATCGCCTGCAATCTCCTTGAAGTAGTCGTAGTTCCATTTACTGAATGCAGGACTATCTTTACTGACGAAATCTTCCAAGATAACCGGAACCCCTTTGTTAAAATATTGGTCAAGGAACTCTTTTGAGCTCAACCCTGATCGCCTATCTGTCTTCTTTAGTTGCACTTCTTATAGGTTATGACACGTGTAACTGCAAACTTATAAATTCTTTTGCATATGTAGTATGCTTTTTATTTAGATAAATTATATACAAGAGAAATGCCAAAATCGCTCTTAAGAGACGATATGATCTTAGAATTGAATGATAAAGACAGTGTGGAAGCCAAATTGCTTCGAAAATCCTCAATTAACTGAAAACTTTATAAAGTTCTTGTTTCTTATGGAATTATAGATTAGATTTGCTATGCAAGCATAATAAAAAATGAGCCAAGAGAATACCATTGATTATTACTTAAAGATTACCTGGCAGTCAATTGCTAGTAAATACAATCAATTAGCATCGAAACACGGCATTACACAGGCAACAGGATATGTTTTGATCAATATCAGAAAAGACGGGACACCCGTTACGCAAATAGCCGGATTATTAGGTGTTAAATCAACAAGTTTATCGCGTATGTTAAGCGGAATGGAACAACAAGGGCTAATTTATAGAAGAGCCGACGCACAGGATAAGCGTTCGGTACGTGTTTTTTTAACGGAGGAAGGACAGAAAAGGCGAGAGATTGCAAAAAATATTGTAAGGGAATTTAATAGTTACCTGGACAGCTTAATTAAAGATAGTGAGCGACAAAAACTTATAGATACATTGAAACGATTAAATGAATTGGCTGTTAAATATGTTCCGAAAGAAGGGTAAGCTGAATAAAAAGCTTGAAAAAAGCTATTGTCACTATGTTTTATCAAAAGCCTCTTAGTTATGATCAATAAAAGTATAAAGAAGGTAGCCGTATTGGGTTCAGGGGTAATGGGGTCTCGTATTGCCTGTCATTTCGCCAATATAGGTGTTTCTGTTTTATTATTGGATATCGCTCCGACGGAGCTTTCCCCTGACGAACAGGCCAAAGGTCTAACTTTGGAAAGCCGACAGGTTAGAAACCGTATCGTTAGTCAATCATTAGAAACCGCATTAAAGACAAACCCATCGCCTATATATAGCAAGCAATATGTTCAGCGTATCACAACAGGTAACTTTACAGATAATATGGCTGATATAGCGCATGTCGATTGGATTATAGAGGTGGTTGTAGAGCGTTTGGATATTAAGCGACAGATTTTCACGCAGATAGAACAATATCGAAAACCAGGGACGCTTGTTAGTAGTAATACCTCTGGTATTCCTATGCATCTAATGATTGAGGGACGAAGTGAAGATTTCAAAAAACACTTTTGTGGTACTCATTTCTTTAACCCACCTCGTTATCTGAGGTTGTTGGAAATCATCCCATCACGCGAAACGGAACCTGCGATTATCGAGTTTTTAATGCATTATGGAGATAAATTTCTAGGCAAAACAACTGTGTTGTGCAAAGACACTCCCGCATTTATTGGAAATAGGATTGGTGTATACTCAATGTTGGCCGTCACACATTTGGTTAAGAAGCTAGATCTCACCCTAGAAGAAGTAGATAAATATACAGGTCCTGCTATGGGACACCCCAAATCTGCCACTTTTAGGACCTCGGATGTTGTCGGGTTGGATACGATGGTGAATGTTGCAAAAGGCCTATACGAAAATGTTCCTGAAGATGAAGCGCGGGATATTTTCGTTTTGCCGAGCTATATTGACAACATGGCTGAAAGAAAGTGGCTGGGTGAAAAAACTAAACAAGGCTTTTATAAGAAAGTAAAAGATGAGAAGGGAAATAGTGAAATCCTGGTGCTTGACTTGGGCACCATGTCTTATCGAAAGCAGGAAAAGATAAAATCGGTAACATTAGAGGAAACCAAAAAGATTGATGACCTGGCGAAACGAATGAAAGTTTATGAACAGGGAAATGATAAAGCAGCGGAATTATTTCGCGCCATGCATTATCCACTGTTTGAATATGTATCTAAACGTATTCCGGAGATAAGTGAAGAGTTTTATCGAATTGACGATGCGATGCGCGCGGGCTTTGGTTGGGAATTAGGACCCTTTCAAGTATGGGATGCGCTAGGTGTTGAGGAAACATTAGAAAAAATAAAGCAAGAAGAAAAGCGGATTCCAGGGCAAACGGGCGAAGTCGCATCGTGGGTATTGGAAATGTTGCAATCCGGGCATAAAAGCTTTTATAAGGTCGAAAACGGGAAAAGATTATTTTATGATATTCAGAGCAAAGACTATAAAGAAATCCCTGGTATAGCTGATTTTATCAACTTAGACGATCTCCGAAAAACGAAGACCTTATGGAAAAATAGTGGCGTATCAATCATCGACCTAGGTGACGGGATACTTAATGCAGAGATCCATACGAAGATGAATACGATCGGTGGAGATGTGATTCAAGGCATTAACAAAGCAATTGATATGGCCGAAAAAGAATATAAGGGCTTGGTTATCGGGAACGACGGAGCCAACTTCTCTGCCGGAGCCAATATCGGGATGATTTTTATGATGGCCGTAGAGCAGGATTACGATGAGTTAAATATGGCCGTTAAGTTATTTCAGAATACGGCCATGCGCTTGCGTTACTCGAATATACCCGTCGTAGTTGCTCCATTTAATCTGACCTTGGGAGGAGGGTGTGAATTTGCTATGCATGCTGATTTCGTGCAGCTCCATGCGGAAACTTATATGGGACTCGTTGAATTTGGGGTTGGGGTGATACCGGGTGGTGGTGGCTCGAAAGAATTTGCCTTAAGGGCTTCAGATGAGTATAAAGCAGATCAAATTAGTCAAAATGTGCTAAAGGAACGTTTTTTAACCATCGGCCAAGCAAAAGTAAGTACTTCCGGAATAGAGGCATACGAACTAGGTTATCTCCAACAAGGTAAATTTGCCATTACGATGAATCGTAGCCGATTGCTTGCGGATGCAAAGGCAAAGGCTTTAGGTCTGGCTGAAGCCGGCTATACTGCGCCTATTCCGAGAAACAATATTAAAGTATTGGGAAAGCAGGGATTAGGCATCGTGTACGTTGGAGCAAACTCAATGAAATCAGGAAATTATATTAGCGAACATGATCAGAAAATATCAGAGAAGCTTGGCTGGGTATTGTGTGGGGGAGACCTCTCGGCACCTACGGAAGTTTCCGAGCAATACTTGTTGGATCTTGAAAGAAAGGCCTTTTTGGAGCTGACAGCGGAAAGGAAAACACTGGAACGAATACAGCACATGTTAACTAAAGGTAAAGCACTCAGAAACTAAGTTATCTTAAAATAGTGAAGATATGGAAGCATATATAATAGCGGGTTACAGAACGGCTGTAGGAAAGGCTCCAAAAGGCGCTTTCCGATTTACACGTGCTGATGATTTGGCTGCGGCGGTCATAAGACACCTGGTCAATTCTGTTCCTAACCTTAATAAAGAAGAAATAGATGATGTCATTGTTGGAAACGCTACGCCTGAAGCAGAGCAAGGGTTAAATATGGCAAGGCTCATTTCTTTGATGGCACTCGATACTGATAAGGTTCCCGGCGTTACGGTCAATAGATATTGTGCATCAGGTTTGGAGACAATAGCAACTGCTGTGGCTAAAATAAAAGCAGGAATGGCAGATGTAATTGTTGCCGGCGGTGTTGAAGTGATGTCGGGTATGCCTATGGGGGGGTGGAAAGTGGTTCCAAATTCAGATGTAGCAAAGACACACCCCGACTGGTATTGGAATATGGGCTTGACGGCCGAAGCGGTCGCTAAAGAATATAAGGTGAACAGGGAAGATATGGATTCGTTTTCTTATCATTCGCATCAAAAGGCAATTTCAGCGATTACAAAGGGTTTGTTTAAAGAGGAAATTATGCCTTTTACGGTAATGGAAAACTTTGTTCGCGATAATAAGATCGGTACGAGAGAATATATAGTGGATACAGATGAAGGACCCCGGGCTGATACAAGCCTTGAAGCGCTGGCTAAACTGAAGCCTGTTTTTGCGGCGGACGGACTTGTAACAGCTGGTAACTCGAGCCAGACGTCAGATGGTGCAGCGTTTGTATTGGTTGTATCAGAGAGAAAGCTAAAGCAATTAAATTGCCAACCGATTGCCAGATTAGTTAGTTATGCCGTAGCCGGTGTTCCACCACGTATTATGGGAATAGGTCCCATATTTGCTATACCAAAAGCGCTGAAACAAGCGGGACTAAATTTGGATGATCTTAGTCTTATTGAATTAAATGAGGCCTTTGCTTCCCAATCGCTGGCCGTTATTCGCGAGTTAAATTTAAATCCTGATTTAGTTAATGTAAATGGCGGAGCTGTTGCTTTGGGACACCCATTAGGTTGTACAGGAGCTAAATTAAGCGTACAAATTTTTAACGAACTAAAAAGAAGGAGGCAAAAATACGGAATGGTGACGATGTGTGTCGGAACAGGGCAAGGGGCTGCAGGAATCTTCGAAATGCTTTAGTGTTTATGCTTTATGTTGTGGAACTTAAGACCATTGCCTAACAATTACTAAAAATACAGATTATGGAAACCGTGGATAAAAAGAGAGCAATAAAAGGTGGCGAATTCGTTATTAAAGAGACCCGTTACGAAGACGTTTTTATTCCTGAGGAGTTTGATGAGGAACAGCTGATGATCAAGAAAACCTGCCAAGATTTTCTTCAGACGGAGGTTACTCCAAATTTAGAAAGAATCGATAATCAAGAAGAAGGCCTAATGCAAACCTTGCTTGATAAGGCAGGAGAACTTGGTTTGTTAGGTGTTTCTATACCGGAAGAATATGGGGGCTTTGGAAAGAACTTCAACACGTCTATGCTTGTTACAGATGCAGTGGGTGCCGGACATAGTTTTGCAGTAGCACTTTCTGCTCATACCGGTATAGGAACTTTACCTATCCTTTATTACGGGAATACCGAGCAAAAGCAAAAGTACATTCCAAAACTAGCCACAGGAGCGTATAAAGCAGCTTATTGCTTAACGGAGCCTAATGCAGGGTCGGATGCTAATAGCGGTCGCACGACCGCTAAATTAAATGATGAGGGAACGCACTATCTGATCAACGGTCAAAAGATGTGGATTACAAACGGTGGTTTTGCCGATATATTTATCGTATTTGCTAAGATTGATGATGATAAGAATCTTTCGGCGTTTATTGTAGAGCGTGCCTTTGGGGGTATTACGATGAATCCCGAAGAACATAAACTGGGAATTAAAGGTTCTTCAACAAGACAGGTGTTTTTTAATGATTGCCCTGTCCCAAAAGAAAATCTGCTATCAGAACGCGAAAACGGATTTAAAATAGCGGTCAATATTCTAAATATTGGGCGAATTAAACTTGGTGCAGCAGCTATCGGCTCTTCACGTAAGGTTATCTCGCAAGCAATTAACTATGCAAATGAACGGGTGCAGTTTAAATTGCCAATTGCGAAATTCGGTGCAATTCGGTATAAACTTGCGGAGATGGCAATTCGAAATTTCGCAGTGGAAAGTGCCGCTTACCGTGCAGGGCAGAATATTGATGATGCCTATGAAGCGCTTGTTTCCGACGGTATGGAACCCGCCAAAGCTAAACTAAAGTCGACCGAACAATTTGCTATTGAATGTGCAATTCTTAAGGTTTGTGGTTCAGAAATGCTCGACTATATCGTTGATGAAGGCGTGCAAATTTATGGTGGAATGGGTTATTCAGCCGACGCTCCAATGGAGAGGTCTTATCGCGATTCGAGAATTAATAGAATATTTGAAGGAACTAACGAAGTAAACCGTTTACTCATTGTTGATATGTTACTAAAGCGAGCGCTCAAAGGTGAACTTGATCTCATGGGGCCAGCACAAGAGGTGGCAGGAGAATTAATGGCTATACCTGACTTTTCAGAACCTGAGGATGTTTTGCTTGCTTACGAAAAAAGAGTTATTGTGAATCTGAAGAAAGCGGGCCTATTAGTTGCCGGTGCTGCCGTTCAGAAGTTAATGATGACGCTACAAAAGGAACAGGAGATCTTAATGAATATCGCCGATATTATCGGCACCGTTTATCTTGCTGAATCTACTTTATTAAGGGTGGAAAAATTAGTACACTTCAAAAATGAGCAAGAAGTGGCGGGACAAATAGAAATGGCACGGATCTTTTTATACAATGCAGTTGACAAAGTGTACTTGGCTGGTAAAGAAGCACTGAATTCTTTTGCAGAAGGCGATGAGTTAAAAATGATGTTGGCAGGCTTACGAAGATTTACAAAGCTAGAGCCATTTAATGTTAAAGAGGCGAGGCAACGAGTGGCCAAGCTGCTTATTGATGCCAACGGATATTGTTTTTAGATAAATTATTAGCAAAGTCAAACCTCATGGCAAAATCGAAGTTTTGCCATGAGGTATTGATCAAGGTCATTAATGTTGGAAAAGTGTTAAAATTAGTTCTAAGGCTTTTTGAAGTAAAAATTTTATGTTAGGTTTGGACTTACTTAACGTTGAGGATAGTCCAATGTATAATATGATCAAAAGTTTCCTAGTCATCTCTTCTTTTCTTGTTTTATCGATTTTTCAAGCCAACGCGCAAGATTATTCCCTGATTGCCGATAAGTATGTCGCTTCATCAGGAGATAGTGTAACTTACACCATATATCAAGGAAGAGGCTTAGAATCTTCAGAAATAGCACCGGAAGCAGTTAAAAATCTAATTTATGCAAATTATACCCAAGGAGGAAAGAAGGTGGCCGACACTATTCCATTGAATAAAGACTTTCTAAAATATGCGGCTGTTCAACAAAATGGGGGACAAAGTCTATTGACAATTGAGTTTAAAGGCGGAGCAGTTACTTATGACCAACTAGTAGTAGAAGATTTCGCAAAAACTGAAAATTTGACTGATTTGGCTTCGGTTATTGACTCATCGGGGTTTACCACTGAATATACTGCAAATACTTTTTTTACTGCGAAGGCTCTTACAATCACTGACAAGTCAAATGGAAATCTTTATAAAGCAAAGGAATGCAAACAGCTGGAAATTATACTTGAACAAAATCCCTATAAATTACAATATGGAGATGATATAACTGCCGTAATCTTATTGGATGGCAAACCATTGGAAGGAACGAGTACCACTATTTACACGAAATCAGGCAATGGGCAAGTGCATGCGGCAAAATATCGCTCCAATGCAGAGGGTAAAATATACTTTAAACTTAATCGATCCGGGTTGTGGCTTTTACAAACAGTGTACGCTAATCCAAGTCAGGAAAAGGGCATTAATTACAACTATTATCAAAGCTCCTTTTCCTTTCGGTTTCAATGATAATCGGTGTATCCGTATCAGATCTTGTCCTTTTGCTGTTCTTTCCATTGCTTGCTAAAGGATTCAGGGGCAATAGAGGGTAATGTTCTTTTGGTTCCCCAAGCTTTTGCAAAAAACCTGCTTAGAAAGAAATTTTTCCATTTGCCACCCCAAAAGTCTAGCCATTTCCTTTTGGTTGCAATCTTCACGAAAGCCTTCCATCCCCAGTTTTCAACTTGAGGGTTTAGTCCTTCCTTAACGGAGTCCCGCCGATTTAGTAAAAGCATTTTATGAATATCAATTTTAACGGGACATACTTCTGAACACTTGCCGCACAAGCTACTGGCATAACTTAAATGCTTGAACTCTTGCATCCCCTTCATATGGGGCGTAATAATTGATCCTATAGGGCCGCTGTAGGTTGTGCCGTAAGTATGGCCCCCAACATTTTTATAAATTGGGCATGCATTCAGACAGGCTCCACAGCGGATGCAATAAAGTCCCTGTCTTTGATCTTTCTGTGCTAATAAATCTGTCCGACCATTATCGAGTAAAATAACATACATCTCATCAGGTCCGTCAGACTCGTTTTCTCGCTTCGGGCCACTTAAAATGGTGTTATAAACGGTGAGGTTTTGGCCAGTACCGTGATTGCCCAAAAGAGGCCAGTATAAATCCAAATCGCTGATAGACGGAATCAGTTTTTCTATACCAACAACGGCTATGTGTATTTTTGGAAAGCTCGTGCTTAATCGTGCATTCCCTTCATTCTCGGTAATGGCGATGCTACCTGTATCTACAAGGAGAAAATTTGCGCCTGTAATTCCAACATCGGCAGACAGATATTCATCTCTTAATAACTCCCGTGCTTTCAAGGTAAGTTGTTCTGCACTTGCATTTTCGGGTGTGCCGAATTTTTCGTGGAATAGCTTCGCTATATCGGGCAAGCTGAGATGCATAGCTGGAGTGACAATATGATAGGGCTTTTGACCAAGCAGCTGAACAATATATTCTCCTAAATCAGTTTCAACTGATTCGATTTGATTGCTTTCCAAGAAGGCATTCAGTTCAATCTCCTCGGTTACCATTGATTTTGACTTCACTACCTTCTTCGCCTGTATTCTTTTCAGTATCGTTAGTATTTCCTGCTGCGCTTCTTGTATATCATTAGCCCAAATGACTTTTCCGCCATTTTTTTGGAAATTCGCTTCAAACTCAGGTAAAAGCTTATCCAAATTTTCCATTACCCGCCACTTCAGGCTGTGCGCTTTGCGTTTTGCATTTTCTAGATTATTCCATCGCTTAAGCCCATTACTGACTGCCGTATCATATCGGTCAATATTAAAGCTAATAACCCTTCGATGTTGTAGATCAAAGGCTTTGCTCTCGCTCGCTAATATGAAATTTGATGCAGTTTTTGTAGACATAGGGCAGCGTGTTTTTACTTTAATAACGTAAATACCCGATCGTTATTTTTTATGTGAATCGACAATGGGTTTTGTATCTCTCGTGACTAAATCCCATGCTGTATAAAAGACAAGCTTTGCTCGTTTGCAGAGCAGTGGGAAATCAATTTTATCCACTGTATCTCCAATATCATGATAATCCTCATGGACGCCATTAAAGTAAAAAATAACAGGGATGTCGTTTTTTGCAAAATTGTAATGATCCGAACGATAATATATCTTTTCGGGATCGTTAGGATCGTTATATCGATAATCTAAATCCAATTTGGTATATGTTTTATTCGCCGCTTCACTAATGTGATGAAGTTCTGAACTCAATTTATCCGAACCTACCAAATAAACGTAATCCGCTTTAGCGAAATGCGACGGATCAATTCTACCAATCATATCTATATTAAGATTGGCGATGGTTTTATTTAATGGAAATACAGGGTGCCTCGTATAATAGTCGGATCCTAATAGACCTTTTTCCTCGCCTGTAACCATCATAAATAAGATACTTCTTCTTGGAGAATGACCATTCTCCTTCGCTCGTGCGAATGCCTTTGCAATCTCAAGTACAGCCGTAACCCCCGAGCCATCATCGTCCGCTCCATTGTTTATTTCACCATTTGGGTTAACCCCAATGTGATCATAGTGAGCTGTTATCACTAAAAGTTCGTCCTTTAAGTCGGTGCCCTCCAAATAGCCCAAAACGTTTTGCGCTTTGACATCAATGATTTTTTGCCCGAAGGATAATTTTAAGGTACTTTTAAGCACCCGACTTCTAGGTTTTCCACTTTCGGTAATCTCCTGCTTCAATTTTTCAAGATTGGATCCGTGGGATGATAATATTAAATTAGCCGTTTGTGGAGAAATATAAACAACTGTAGGGGAATGATCCGTGCTTAGATTTTCCTGTGTCAAATCTTCTTTTAATTGAATCTTTTCTGCATATTTTTTCTTACTGATTTGCTGTATTAAGGTGTCTGCATTTTTTGATATAGCTAAAATCAATTTTGGCTTCTTACTGATTATATGCTGCATTCGCTTGCTATTGCTGGTCGACCAAATAGAGCCTTTCGTTTGCCCCGTTATAAGTGATTTCCCCATCTTATCCCTCGGTTCATCCTCATTAAGTAACAGAACTACCTTATCAGCAATATCGATTTTAGCTAAATCGTCGTAATGCTTGTCGCTAATACCATAACCAATAAAAACCATCCGGTCAGTTTTTATTTCCTGTTCCGATCTTTTGCCAATAATCAGAAAATCCTTCTCATGCCGAAAGGTATGTTCACCTACTTCAAAGGTATCAACCGAAAAAGCTTTCGTAGCTAGTTCCACGGGTTGGTAATAGCTACTGTTAACGGGTGCCGTTAAACCTAATAGTTCAAATTGCTGCGCAATGTAATTCGCAGCTTTGTCTGCTCCTACTTTTCCCGTTTCCCTTCCCTCAAACTCATCTGATGCGATAATTGTTAAGTGTTTTCTCGCAGATGTAGGGTCGATGAGCTCGGCATAGGTGGAAGGTACGCTGTGTTGTGCGTAACATCCGATAAGAACGAAAAAAAGTATTGTAGTGACTATCCCTTTAATCGACATAGGCCAAAAACTATAAACAGGCTATCTTATTAACACGAGTACCGTGTCTACCCCCTTCAAATTCGGTAGCGAGAAAGATCTGTACCATTTCTTTACATTCTTCTATGGATGTGAAACGTGCCGGCAAACAGATAATATTTGCATTGTTGTGTTGGCGAGCAAGCGCTGCTATCTCTGGCTTCCAACAAATGGCAGCCCGTATTCCTTGGTGTTTATTAGCTGTAATGGCGACACCGTTAGCACTGCCGCAAACCAATATGCCTATATCGCAAGAACCACTTTCTACTGCGCTCGCAGTAGGATGGGCGAAATCAGGATAATCTACGGATTCAACACTATCCGTTCCAAAGTTGCGCACGGTATATCCTAATTCTTCTAAATATTGAATAATGGCTGCTTTATATTCGAAGCCTGCATGATCGCCGCCGATAGCTACTGTTTTGATTTGCATCTTTATACTGATTTATTGTTCGTTATTGTAAAATGCTTTTTCTGCTTTTAATTTAGCTCTTTCAACCCGTCCCGCAATTACTATACTAAGCTCATATAGCAAAAACAGAGGGAAGCTTACCGTTAACATGGTTAGTATGTCTGGCGTAGGTGTCACAATAGCGGCTATCACTAAAATGACGACGATAGCATAGCGTCTAGTTGCTCTCATAAATTGGGGTGTCATAATGCCGATTTTCGACAGAATGTATATAATGATCGGTAGCTCAAAAACGATACCTGTACCCAGGGTCAATGTGGCAACCGAAGATAAGTATGAGTCGACCGTTATTTGGTTATCAATCTCCGGACTTACCGAATAATGCGCCAGAAAATTGACAGACAAAGGAGCAATCATGAAATAGCCAAAAAGGATTCCTAAAATGAATAAAAGTGTCGCGTAAAATACAAAACCATTGGCCGACTTTCTTTCAATATCGGTTAAGGCCGGTTTTACAAAGAGCCATATTTCGTAGAGAAGATAAGGAAAGCCCAAAACCAAGCCAATTAAAAGCGAAGAGTTCAATTGCAAGGTGAATTGTCCCGCCATATCAGTGTTTATAATATTGATCGGGATTTCGGTTACACAGAAATCAGGGCCTAAATTAAATTTTTCTCCAATGATACACATCATTCTATATGTCCAAAAATCAGGTTTTTTCGGACCCATAATAACGGTATCGAAAATGAAATCATAGAAGGCGAAAGCCAACCCCATAAATATCGCTATTGCTATGGCTGAACGAATCAGATGCCATCTTAGAACCTCCAAATGGTCAAAGAATGACATTTCGGCTTCGATGGTTTTGCCTTTTTGTTTAATGGTTTCAATAATTTTTTTTCCGGAGATTTCACTCATAATATTTAGTAGTAAATAAAAACCAATCAAAGTGTTAATGAAATAGGTTGATCCAACTCACCAATCGTATTTCATAAGAAAACAAAAATACCATTCTTAATATAAGAATGGTATTTAAATTAAAGATTATCGCATGAAAAGCTCATATCTTAAAAGACTTTCGCTTATAAAAGCGTATTTTATTTTGAAAGCTAGCGACAAGAGTAGCGTTGCCGGGGCTATAACTATTACTCTGAAAGGTCGAAGTTTTCCATAAACTTTGTTGTGAAATTTCCCGCTCTAAAGTTAGGATCTCTCATTAATCGTAAATGCAAAGGAATGGTAGTTTTAATACCTTCAATAACAAATTCGCTAAGAGCTCTTTCCATTGTCGAAATAGCTTCTTCTCTAGTTTGTGCAACACAAATAAGCTTAGCGATCATAGAGTCATAATTAGGCGGGATCTGGTAACCTGCATAAACATGTGTGTCAACTCTAACTCCGTGACCGCCAGGTGAATGAAATGTTGTGATTTTTCCAGGGGATGGACGGAATCCGTTGAAGGGGTCCTCTGCGTTTATTCTACATTCTATTGCATGCATATTCGGCTCATAATTCCTGCCAGATAACGGAACACCTGCTGCAACTTTTATTTGCTCTTTTATTAAATCGAAGTTAATGACTTCTTCCGTTACGGGATGTTCCACTTGAATGCGTGTATTCATCTCCATAAAGTAAAAATTTCGGTGTTTATCCACAAGAAATTCGATGGTACCGGCTCCTTCATAATTCACTGCCTTTGCACCTGCAATTGCTGCATCACCCATTTTTTGTCTGAGCTCAGGTGTAATAAAGGGAGATGGCGCTTCCTCTACCAGTTTCTGATGGCGTCTTTGTATAGAGCAATCTCTTTCGGACAGATGACAAACGGTTCCATACTGATCGCCAATGACCTGGATTTCGATATGACGTGGATCTTCCACAAACTTTTCTAGGTAGATACCATCATTTCCAAATGCTGCACCTGCTTCTTGACGTGCCGAGTCCCATGCCGGTTCAAATTCACTATCTTTCCAAACAACACGCATACCTCGTCCACCACCTCCAGCGGTAGCTTTTAGAATGACAGGATAACCTATCTCGTTCGCTATTTTTAACCCTTCCGAAACATTGGGAACCAAACCATCAGATCCAGGTATTGTGGGTACGCCAGCATTTTTCATGGTCTCTTTGGCTGAGGCCTTATCTCCCATACTGCGAATCTGCTCAGGCGTTGCACCGATAAATTTAATGCCATAGTCTCGACATATAGCAGAAAATTTCTCATTTTCCGATAAGAAACCATATCCGGGATGGATCGCGTCCGCATTAGTGAGCTCAGCAGCGGCAATAATGTTAGGAATGTTAAGATAAGAATCTTTACTGGCTGGAGGGCCGATACAGACAGCCTCATCGGCAAAACGCACATGTAAGCTCTCACGGTCGGCAGTTGAGTATACAGCAACACTCTTAATCCCCATTTCCTTACATGTCCTTATAATTCGTAGAGCAATTTCTCCTCTATTTGCTATTAAAATTTTTTTAAACATGAATTTTTTTCAATAAACCAGTGTACTAAATTCGGTCCAAAAGTTACTATTATGAAGGATCAACTAAAAACAAAGGCTGATCGTATTCCACTGGTTGTGCATTGTCTACCAGTATTTTAACAATTTTTCCTGAAATATCTGATTCAATTTCATTGAATAGTTTCATTGCTTCTACAATACAAACCACTTGCCCTGTTTTCACTTCGTCTCCTACATTCACGAAGGCTGGTTTATCTGGGCTTGAAGAACGATAAAATGTACCGATCATTGGTGATTTGATCGTTAAATATTTTGAAGAGTCTTCTGCAGGCTTTGGCGTATCTGTGTTTAATACCGGCACTGCTGCAACAGGAGAACTTACAGGAGTTTGTGGCACCACGGGAGTAGCAGTGGGCAGGGTTGCAGTGACATAAGTTGGCTCTTGATTTGTTTTTATGGTTATTTTAAAGTCTTTTTCCTCAATAGCAACTTCATTGACTCCTGATTTTGCGACAAACTTTATCAGGTCCTGAATTTGTTTAATATCCATGCTCATATTCGTTGGTTCTAAGTTTAATATCTAACAATTGTATATTTTACGAAATCGATAAAGAGATTGCAAAGTTAGTATCTTTGATCAAAACTGAAACTAAAATTGTATTAATAAGCCCATTTGAGGTATACAGAACCCCAAGTGAAGCCCCCGCCAAAAGCGGCTAAGATCAGCACGTCGCCTTTCTTCAGCTGGTTTTCCCATTCCCACAAGCACAAAGGGATTGTACCACTGGTTGTGTTCCCGTATTTTTGAATATTGATCATTACTTTTTCGGGACCTAGTCCCATTCTTTCAGCAGTTGCATCGATAATGCGTTTATTTGCTTGGTGAGGAACAAGCCAGTTGACATCTGCAGCGGTGAGTTGATTCCTTTCCATGATCTCAGCGGCAACGTTAGCCATATTGGTAACAGCAAATTTAAATACTGTTTTACCTTCCTGAAAAGCATAATGCAACTTTTGATCGACAGTTTCATGGGTTGCAGGCATTAAAGATCCTCCCGCTTTGATATTGAGGTATTCTTTTCCACTGCCGTCACTTTTCAAAATAGCATCCAAAACTCCCAGTCCTTCTGTATTAGGTTCTAATAAGACAGCCCCACAACCATCTCCAAATATGATGCATGTCGCTCGATCTTCATAATTTATAATCGAAGACATTTTATCTCCGCCAACTACTAATACCTTTTGATGTTTTCCGGACTCGATAAATTGGGCACCGGTAGTAAGACCATAAATAAAACCTGAACAGGCCGCTTGAAGATCATAGCCCCAGGCATTAATAGCGCCTATTTTATCGGCTAAAATGTTCGCGGTAGCAGGAAAAGGCATGTCTGGAGTGCTGGTACAGAAAATGATTAGATCAATCTCCTCCGCTGAAATCCCTCGTTTGCGTAAAAGGCCCTCAACAGCCGGTACTGCCATGTCAGAGGTCGCTTGTCCTTCCCCTTTTAAAATGCGCCGTTCCTTAATACCTGTTCGTGTGGTAATCCACTCATCGTTCGTTTCAACCATAGTCTCCAATTCCTGATTTGTTAGTATATAATCAGGAACATATCCGTTAACGGCAGTTATGGCAGCATGAATTTTAGACATTCTCTTATTTATTTAAAAGCAGCTTTTACCTTATCTACGAATTTTGATTCAATCATATCCCGAGATAAAAGGATCATGTTTTTGATTGCTTCCGGATTGGAAATACCATGTCCTATGATCACGGGGGCATTGACCCCTAAGATTGGACTACCCCCATATTGTTCATAATTGAATCGATCAAAAAATGGATCTTTAAAACCTTTTTTTACAGTTAAGCTGTAGAAAGACTCTGCAAGCTTTAATACAACATTTCCTGTAAATCCATCACATACGATAACGTCAATATGATCTTCAAACAAATCTCTGCCCTCAATATTTCCGATAAAATTAAAAGCTTGTGCTTCTTTCATTAAGTTATGGGCAGCGTTGGTAAGCATATTGCCCTTTTCTTCCTCTTCTCCTATGTTTAATAAAGCAACTGCAGGGTTTTCACTGCTGTAGACATGTTGGGCATATAAACTTCCCAATATACCAAATTGCAGTAAATTATCAGGTTTACAATCTGCGTTTGCACCAACATCTAATAAAACGCTGAATCCACTGGTTAAACGTGGCACATTTGTAGCTATGGCTGGTCTGATAACACCTGGTACAGTTTTGACACTGAACATAGAGCCAACTAGCATGGCACCCGTATTACCTGCAGATGCGAAAGAGTCAATGCCTCCTTCTTTTAGCAATTGAAAACCTAAACTAATACTTGCGTTGGGTTTGTGAGTGATTGCCTTTGTTGGATGCTCGCCCATACTGATTGTTTCGGTAGTATGTATAAATTCAAATAATGACGCGTCTATACCTGCCTGTTCAAAAATGGGTAATGCTAGTTCCTTATTGCCAATCAGTACTAATTGCTGATCGTTCGATAATACCTTTGAGGCCTCTATTGCACCTAAAACAGTGGCGTTTGGTGCAAAGTCTCCGCCCATGATATCTAAACCAATCTTCATCCTTGATTATCGTTTGCTGTTCTATTAACTAAAAACATCCCAAAGTACCGCATTTTTTCAGAAATAGCGAACCTTGGGATGTTTTTTTAATATTGAAAAATCAACTTAGGCAATCGAGGTGTTTTCAATGAGTAACTTGCCGTTATAATAAAGATTGCCGTCAACATTGTAAGCACGGTGTGGCAAATGTACTGCACCGGTAGTTTGGCAGGTCGTAAGTGTAGGTAACTCTGCCTTATAATGTGTTCTTCTTTTGTCTCTTCTAGACTTAGAGGTTTTACGTTTTGGATGTGCCATCTCGTCTTTTCTATTTAATTATTGTTTTTTATTTTTTTTAATATTTCCCAGCGGGGATCTGTATCGGTTGATGCATCGTCCTGACTATTTAAACTGTTTAATTTATCAATCATCGACTGATCGCAACTAACATTTATCCCCTGTTCCTCACATCGACTATAATACGGTACGGATAATGTGATATACTCGTAAAATATATTCGCCAAATCAAGTTCGTGTTCGTTCTTTTTAAGAACCATTATTTCATCCGTAAGATCTGAAACACTGTCTTCATCATCAAATTTGATAATGAGTCGCTGCAAAATATCCGACTTACCCCAAAATTGATTGAGACAAACATCGCAGGTCAATTCTATCTTGCCGGTGATATGGATATCTGCAACCATCATTGTCTCTTGCTTATCAAGAACAAGGGAAACTTTTAGCTCACCATTTTTAACCAAGGAATAGTCGAATTCCTCAAAAAAAAGTTTGCTTATCTCAAATTCAAATTCGTGTTTCCCAGGCTTTAAACCCGTAAATGGTATTCGATATTGATCTAAAGTTTTCAAAGCACGACAATTAAGCTCGCAAATTTAGAAATAATAAATTAGAACTGAAAGTTTTTTTGAAAGTAGTGTGTCTACTGGCTTGGATACGATGTAGAGATTTTACCACCCCGTTTTGCTCCTTGCAAGTAAGCGTATCGATGATAAACGATGGATGCTATAAGATTGTTAATCCCTATCCTTCGAGAGTTTTCTTATTTTGAGTGGATTTGCCATCAGTTCTTCCTGTTCTCTTCTTCTCCTGACGATTTTGAGAGCAGTAAAAATAGCTTCTCTAAAGGATGTTTCTGATGCTTTACTCTTTCCCGCGATATCATAGCCCGTTCCATGGTCGGGAGAGGTTCGGATAACAGGTAATCCGGCCGTAAAATTGACGCCGTTGTGAAAAGCAATCTGTTTAAACGGAATAAGGCCCTGATCGTGATACATGGCTAATACACCATCGAAGTTTTTATAATTGTCTCCCGCAAAAAAACCGTCTGCAGCATAGGGCCCAAAAGCAAAAATATCGCGTTCATTGGCTTCTCGTATGGCGGGAAGAATGATTTCAATATCTTCTGTGCCAATAAGTCCGTTGTCGCCAGCATGAGGATTCAACCCTAAAACGGCAATTTTTGGTTTCTGGATCCAAAAATCTGTTCGCAAACTTGCATTCATCAACTCAAGCTTTTTTAGAATGGCTTCTTTTGTAATTGACTTTGCAATTTCGTTGACCGGAATATGCCCAGTAACCACCCCTATTTTCAATTCGTCACTTACCATAAACATAAGTGCGTCATCTGCTCCTGTTTTTGCTTGTATATATTCGGTATGCCCTGGAAAAGAGAATGCTTCTTGCTGAATGTTGTGTTTATTTATTGGAGCCGTGACTAAAACGTCGATTTGGCCATCTATCAAATCTTGAGTCGCCCGTTCTAAGGATAAGAAAGCATATTTTCCTCCTATTTCATTTGACTCTCCGAGTGTGATTTTGACATCTTCCTGCCAACAATTAATCATATTTGGTCTTTTGTCATGCGCTTGCTCCGGACTATTGATTACATTAAAACTGAAATCGTTGACTCCTATTGTTTTGCGGTGAAAAGAAGCAACTTTGGTGTTTCCATATACAATTGGTGTGAAGAAATCTAATATTCTATTATCCGCAAGAGTTTTTATAATAATCTCTAGGCCGATTCCATTCACGTCTCCAATAGTTATTCCAACCTTCAGTTTGTCGCTCATATTAACTGCTTCTTTTAATAGGCCAAACTTATGTAAAATTGAACTTATATGCAATTCGGATAATGCTGCTTAAAACAATTATTAGACAGAACACAGGAACATGGAACTCTTTTATCTGCCCTTTATGCCAAATTGCAGGATAAAACTGTTTATCTAAAAGTACATTTAAGCTAATAAATGTATCTTTGGCGAAAGGTACCATCAAAGATGACAGTAGTTCGCGCGAAGAAACATTTAGGGCAGCATTTTCTCACGGATAAGAATACAGCAAAGCGCATAGTGAACGCTTTGCGACCCGAGAAGGGTTTTGATAAGGTTTTGGAGGTAGGTCCAGGGATGGGGATATTATCAGATTTTCTCCTTGAAGATAAACGATTTGAATCTTGGTTAATTGATTTGGACATAGAATCAGTTGAATTTTTGAAGACTAAGTACCCCTCACTTGATAAAAGATTAATACATGGCGACTTCTTATTATTAGATTTTGCTTCTGTTTTTCCCGGACCGCTAGCGATCATCGGGAATTTCCCTTATAATATATCTTCTCAAATTCTATTTAAAGTGTTAGAGCATAGACATCAGGTTATTGAGTTGGTGGGAATGTTTCAAAAGGAGGTCGCTGAACGCTGCGCGGCGAAGCCGGGGGGTAAGGATTATGGTATCTTAAGTGTGTTTTTGCAAGCTTATTATGATATTGCTTATCTTTTTACCGTGAAGGCGGGGGCGTTTAACCCACCACCAAAAGTTTTATCCGGCGTTATTCGTTTGGAGCGTAATAGCATTGACAGGTTGGCTTGTAACGAAAATCTTTTCCAAAAAATCGTTAAGGCGGGATTTAACCAACGTCGAAAAACATTACGAAATGCCTTAAGCGTAATAGCTGATAAGGCAAGGATGCCCAATCATCCATTTTTAGATTTGCGTGCCGAGAGGCTATCGGTCGACGATTTCATAGAGTTAACGAATGAAATCGAAAAGTCGCTAAAATAAATATTGTAATGGCTCAAAAAGACAATTCTTTTATGTGGAGAGTTTTGGTTGTAGACGATATCCATGGGGTTTTTCTTGATAAATTAAAAAATACAGGGGTGATTTGTGATTATCGTCCTGAGATTACGCGTTTCGAAGCACTTCAAATACTTCCTAACTATGAAGTTTTAATTATTCGATCTAAGTTTAGGATCGATGCGGAGGTTCTCCATGTTGCACAGCGGTTGAAATGCATAGGAAGGGCAGGAGCAGGTATGGACAACATTGATGAGCCTTTAGCGGTAGAGAAAGGTATACAATTATTAAACGCTCCTGAAGGCAACCGGGATGCAGTGGCCGAACATTTGATAGGTATGTTGCTTGCCATGATGAACAATTTAATTCGGGGAAACGTTCAAATCAGAGAGGGGCAGTGGTTGCGTGAAGCTAATCGAGGCTTTGAATTGGCGGGACGGACGGTAGGTTTAATTGGCTACGGCAATAACGGACAGGCGATGGCAAGAAAACTCAATGGATTTGGTGTAAAGGTCATAGCGTACGATAAATATAAAACTGGTTTTTCTGATATATATGTGGAAGAAGTTCGTATGGAACAAATGGTGAAACAGGTAGATGTGTTGAGTTTGCATATTCCATTAACACGAGAAACTCGTAACATGGTGAATGAAGAGTATTTGTCGCAATTCCGTAAGCCGATTTTCTTTCTAAACGGAGCACGAGGTGAAATTGTTGACGTGAACGCTGTGCTTAAAGGGATAGAGAAAGGTAGAATTTTAGGCGCATCGTTTGATGTCTTGCCAATCGAGGGCTTCCCTGCTTTGACACAAAGCGATTGGTACGAGAAATTAAAAATGAACGAGAAGGTGTTGATGAGTCCTCATGTAGCGGGATGGACAGTTGAGTCGTATTATAAAATAGCGGCTATTTTAGCCGATAAGGTAATTGAATTTTTTCATGCGAATGAAACTAAACTCCACATATAGCTTGGATTGAATCGTTTCTGCCTAATAATTTAAGAACGCTGCGATATCCGGAACGACATCACAGCGTTGCTATAGCTTTCGGTTTCCTATTATTTAAGCAGAAAAAGAAGTCCCGCATCCGCAAGTGCTGGTTGCGTTAGGATTATTAAATGTGAACCCGCGGGCATTCAATCCGTTTTGAAAATCAATTTCCATTCCAGCGAGATATAATCCGTGAGCTTTATTCATGAACACTTTAATTCCTGAGATAAGGTATTCCGTATCGCCCTCTTTTCTTTGATCAAAACCTAAAATATAATTCATGCCGGCACAACCACCGCCTTCGACGCCGACGCGTAAACCGAAGTCATCTGCAATCTCTTGCTGTTCCCGGAGCTTCTTCAATTCCTTTACTGCACCTTCGGTCAAGGTTAAGGGTGCAGCACTTGTTATTACTTCTGTACTCATAATCGTTTCTTTTATTCGCTTTCCTTTTGAAATTTGAATACTTGTTTACAAAGATACAGGAAATCAGTGTTTTTTCGAAGTGCTATGGCTTTATGACCCTTTATTAACAAAGTGATTAAGCTCTTGCAGCATCAGTTTCTTTTGCTTCTTTGGGATCAAAACTGTTTCGTTGCTTCTGTAATCGATACATACACATACAGTTTTTGCCTTGGCATGTGTCGTTAGCTTCCCATTTCGTTTCGAGATCATAAGATACTCCAGTTCGAAACTTTTATTTCCCACTTTTGATGTTCTTATATATACGCGCAGATTATTTTTGAGCGTTAAAGGACTCAAATAATCAACTTCCGCACGCGCGATAATCACGCCGATTGTATTCCAGTTCCATTTAATCTTTTGGTTCCAATAAATAGTACGCGCAATTTCACAATAGGTGAGGTAGTTAGCATTATTGACATGCCTAAAGGCATCAAGATCAACAAAGCGGATCTGAATTGATGTTGAGAACGCAAAATTGGCTAATTGATTTTCTGTCATATTGTCGTTATTTGATGGATTTAAATGACAAAATGTCTTATTGTTTCTGATTTCGCATTATTTGTTTCTGTTGGTATCCAATTTGAACAAAGTTTGTCAAATAAAAAGTAATAATTAGGAGGACAATATAATGAACATTTCAAGATTTATTGATACGAATAACCGTGTTAAAACCTTTGATCCATGGGTAAGTAATTTAATTGACAATCTGTTTTATGATGGATCCGGTCGTAGCTTATCGAAGTTCCCTGCCGTAAACGTTTCTGAGTCAGCGGAGGGTTTTCATGTTGAATTTGCGGTACCTGGATTTAGTAAAGAAGATTTTAAAATTAGTGTAGAAAAGGATGTTTTAGCTGTTAGTGGCGAGCATAAGGCAGAGAGTTTAGATGAAGCGAAGCAATATAGCCGCAAAGAGTTTAGTTATAGCTCTTTTAAACGTTCCTTTACTCTGCCAGAGAGTGTAGATGTGAATAAGATCGAGGCTAATTTCAAAGATGGTGTGCTGACGTTAACTGTAGCAAAGAAAGAAGAAGTGAAACCGGTTGTAAAGGAAATTTCGGTAAAGTAAGTTGATGCGAATAAAATAACAAAAGGCCTATACGGCCTTTTGTTATTTTATTCGCATTTTCGTTCAGAAGGTTTTTAACTCATTTTAAGCTTTTTCTGAATGTCCTGCACGTAAGCTTTAAATTTTTTATCAGTATCTATTAAATCCTCTACCGTTTGGCAGGCGTATATCACGGTAGAATGGTCACGGCCACCGAAGTAAGCCCCAATTGATTTAAGAGAAGTTTTAGTGTGATTCTTGGCAAGATACATAGAAATTTGTCTCGCCTGAACGATTTCTCGTTTTCTGGTTTTTGATTTAACCATCTCTACAGGAACTTCAAAATATTCACAAACTAGTTTCTGTATGTAGTCAATAGAGATTTCTTTATGCGAATTCTTGATGAAATTCTTTAGCATTGACTTGGCTAAATTCAGGTCTATTTCTTTTTTGTTCAATGTCGCTTGCGCTAGTAGCGAAACCATTGCCCCTTCAAGCTCACGGACGTTGTTGTCAATATTGTTAGCCACATATTCCACTACTTCATAGGGGAGTTCAATACCATCTGCATACATTTTTTTCTTGAGGATGGCCATTCTCGTCTCTAAATCGGGTACTTGCATATCGGCCGAAAGTCCCCACTTGAAACGACTTAACAGCCGCTCTTCTAATCCAGCTAAATCCTTGGGCGCTTTATCCGATGTGAGTATGATCTGTTTGCCTGATTGGTGAAGGTGATTGAAAATATGAAAGAAAATATCTTGAGTTTTATCTTTTCCTGCAAAATTGTGCACGTCATCCATGATAATCACATCCATTGCCTGATAGAAGTTGACAAAATCATTGATCGTGTTGTTTTTTAAGGAATCAACAAATTGTTGACAAAACTTTTCACAGGAGACATAGATGACCAACTTGTCTGGCATATGACGCTTTACTTCATTTCCTATAGCTTGGGCAAGGTGCGTTTTTCCCAAACCGACGCCACCATATATCATGAGTGGATTAAAAGAGGTTCCACCAGGTTTGCTAGCTACCGCAAAACCTGCTGATCGTGCCAGGCGGTTACAGTCGCCTTCGATAAAATTATCAAATGTATAATTTTGGTTAAGTTGTGGGTCGACTTGAAGCTTTTTTAACCCGGGGATAACAAATGGATTCTTTATATCTTTATTGAGTGCAACAGGTACGGGGATAGATTGTTTTTTGCCTTCTGCGCCATTCCCATTAGAGGGCATGTTTGTTGTATAAGGTATGTTTTTATTCGATGACTTTTCTACAACAATGTTATATTCTAGTCGACCATTCTCTCCTAATTGCTTCTTTACCGTTTTTCGCAATAAGCCAACATAGTGTTCCTCCAACCATTCGTAAAAAAATAAACTGGGTACCTGTATGGTTAATACGTTTCCTTCCAAACGCAAAGCCGATATTGGTTCGAACCATGTCTTGAAGCTTTGAGCCGGAATGTTATCTTTGATGATTTCTAGACAGCTATTCCATACACTTGTACTCGTTTTTTCCATACCGTAAATTCTAATATTCTGATTATCAATAATCGAAGGTTAAAATGTTAATAACCTATCGGAGAGTCGAAGTTCACAAAAAAAAACAACTAAAAAAATTAAAATTTAAATAATGTTTTAACTGATTGTTTTATAGTTTATTATATCGTTTATATGCTGTTTATCTATACTTGTTTTTTGGAATGTGAAATTTTTCCACAACCAGATAAAGTGTGGTTTTTTTCACCCATGTTTTTGTGCTTTTTTTTGGTAAAAAATGATAGTTGAATTCCCTTCGGTGAGGGTTCTATGTCTGCCATAAATTTCTCAAATTAATCCTAAAAAAAAAATAAAAATTTAAATTAGCTTTTTCTTTTGTCCCGCTGTTCGATAAGGGAGTTTATGAAGCAGTTTAAAAAATGAGTGACTATTATATATAGGCGATAAGATTGGCTATCAATCGCAGCGGACAATTATCATGCTATTTAAATGTCATTTAACAGAGCTTACTTGTCTAGTACTATAAAAGGTGTTATGAATCTATTCATAGTACCCCTAAATGGAGCTAGATCTTTTTTCGGCGCTGCCTTCCCGCATGGTCTGTAGATCGCGTAAGTACAAATGGTGCATCAAATAACGAAAGGAGTAAAGGATAAGATACGGCAGGTTCTAAGTTATGCGATTTATGAATGAATCCATATTCAAAGCTTGCATAGCGGGAGGAAAAAAAACGATTTGATTTCCAGTTTGTTGTAAAAAAAGCTGTTGTCCGGGGCGTGAAACATTTGCGGGAACGGCGGAGATTCGTACCTTTGCCATCCCGTTCGGAAGGCGGGCGTTCCGCAAACGAAGGGATGCGGTTGTTTTTTGAGGTACGGAGGTGAACGGCAGGAAGGAGGAAAAAATATTTTAAAAAAATATTTTGGAGAAAAGAAAAAAGCTGTTACCTTTGCACTCCCAATCGGGAGAGAGGGGACGACGGAACGGGCGCGATGCCCGGGAAGGTGAAAGAAAAAAGCAGGAAGTA
>NZ_LR027860.1 GCF_900607235.1 Olivibacter jilunii
CGTAAATACTTTCCTTTTCAATCGGATTATAGGTTAAGTCGGGGTCAATCATGGTGGCGATAAAAGCAGTGACACCTGAAAAAGTCATTTCAGCAATAAGAAAAATGAAAAATAATTGGATATAAGATTTTGATTGCAGGTAGGACGTCAATTGAGATTGTATTTGGTAAGCTATTTTAATCATCGGTTTATTAGCTAATAAAGAAAAATAAGGAAAGACATATTGATTTCACCATTCAGCGTAGAAATTTAGAAACGGTATTCTTAAATAAAAAAGTCATACATAGCAATTAAATTATTGACGTCTATAAACTTACAGTATTATTCTTAACGTTTTTTACTCAATTCCGGAAATACTTCAAACTATTTCCGGAAATTTCGGCAGCCCCGAACAATCCTTTTATGCCATATTTCTTCACTGCCTCTATTCCATTCAGGTAGTGTACAGAACCTCCTGTTGCTTGTACCCTACTAAGGGGCTCCTTAATATTCTTGCCATTAATGGTTAATACGTGGTGATTACCCAAGACGCCGACAAGGGTGTTTGCTGCCCATTTGTGATAGATGGCTATGCCTCTGTTATAGGTATATACGTTTGAGCCAGGTTCGATGTTTCCTTCAATCTTTATCTGGCCATTTAAAATAGTGTCTAATTTCCCATAGCGATAAATAAGCAAGCGTCTACTTTTTTCCTTTTTTGTCTCACTGTTGCTGACGTAATATAGGTTATCCGGTGTTAATGTCAGCAACGTATCACCTTTTAAACGGTAACTTAAGGATCCTAGAAATAGCGTATCATCTATTTCTCCAGTGGAATGAATGGCGTTAAGGCCCAGGTTTAAGCGAGAAGGAACGGAACCGGTATTGTGAGCCAAGAGAAGAGCCATTTTTTTATTCATACGAACGCTATCTTCCCTTCCATAAAAGATCTGTGCTTTGCCTCCTCTTATCTCTACTGCACCATACTGCCCGGCATCTCCGAATTTTTCCATCGCCTTTTCCCTACTGTATTCCACTATAGTGGATGCATGACTTACGCCAAGTGCGTATTTTCCTTCTTCCGGATGGAAAATGGAGTCGTTCAGGAGAATTAGTCGATCATTTGGCCGGACATACCCTTTGATTCCGCTGGAAACATTGTCAAAGAAATAATCCGGCAAATATCGTTTTCCGAAAGGAACTAGTGACCAGCCGCTTAAAGAAATAGATAAGACGACGAGAATTATTATGCTAACGGCGATCAAAGATTTACGATGATTATTACGCATAATTTAGGGTTTAAGGAATTGTCCCAAATGAATTGATTCTCTAATATACAGATTTTAGCTAAATTAATGGAGGGTTAGCTTCTATCCTACTTGCATTACTGTCTATAAAATGATTTGAGAAAGTCATAATGGCCAGTATAAAGCTTTAAGCCATTCATTTTTTAAATCAGCGGATAACAGCGTATTCAGCTTGCTATAATCACCCAACCGAACCGGTGACAAAATAAGTTGCCAAATCTGTGTTAGAAAAACCAGTAAAACCGACTTGCCGTAGCATGGTTACCAATTGTCCGCGATGGTAAGTAGCGTGATTGTTGTGGTGTAAAACGGTTTGTGCAAACTCCATTCCCCATTCTTTCCCTCTTACCTTAAACGAAATTATCTGGGAATAATTTGCTTCTGGGTAATTCGCAATGAGATCTTGGTAATCGTCCATTGTTTTCTTCCAGATTTCAATCAGCTCGCTTTTTGTTCCCGTAAATCGAGCTGAAAGAAAAACCGGATTAGCTACATTTTTCCAAAAATCAATCCAAATCTTTTTAGCACTCACTAGGTGAATTGCTGTTTTTGCAATTGAATTAAAACTGCTTGGTATTTCTTTTTCCCATTGCTCATCACTGATTTGTTCAAGCCATTTGATTACAGCGCTATCAGTCCAGTTGCTATAATTAGCAATTTCCAACAGATACTTTTTTGTCATTTTTTGTTGCGTTAAAGTGTAACGCAAAAGTAGAAGACTTGTATATGGCAGCGTTATCGCAGATCGTTCAATTGCTGTTGAGGAACAGCCATATTCTGCTGCTGAAATTGTTTAGGGCTTATGCCATAAACCTGTTTGAACGATTTCGAAAAACTTGAATGATTTTCGTATCCAACTTTATAATATACTTCGCCCGGATTTTCGTTCTGTAACAACAGGGTCTTTGCCATTTCCATTTTTTGTTGCTGGAAGTATTGGCTTGGCACTACATGGTAGAGTTTTACAAATTTTCGCTTGAAAGTAGATACGCTTGTGTTGCACAAAAACGCCAATTCTTCTAAGGTGAGATTGTTGGTTATGTTTAATTCAACTGCTTTCCGTATTTCAAGGTCCGAGTATTTTTCTTGATTTTTTACTTGGAACGCAAGCATTTCGTTCGGGTATTTTTCAAGTAGATGCAACATTAATTCTTCAAATTTCAGTTCTATTATTTTTTCAGAAAAAGATGCGGGTTTTGATTGAATGAGCTTAAGCGAGGTGATGTAGGTTCTGATAAATTCGTCTTTCTCAAATACGACAAACGGCTGATTGGGCCTGTCGGGTTTTGATGGAATTTTGTCAATTATAGAAGCGTATTTAATAAAGAATGTGGCTAATGTCGTATTATCAAAGAACAACATCAAGCTACGATAATGATTGTTTACCGGAAGTTTTTCTGTCATTAAACAATTACCGGAAGAAAGTATCGCAAATTGCTTGTCTGTAATAATGGTTTTGCTGTTGGCATAATACACTACTTTCTCGCCTTGTTCTAATAACGAAATCAGATTTTGTGGAAGAAAGATTTTGTTTCTGGGCGCTTGCCGGTCTGAAACGTAATCGTGTATGCTCAATGTATCCATTTTAGATTGCTTATCCCTAGTCTAACGTCACTCCCTGCAAAAGAATACGTTGCTCCAAATTTAGTAAATGTTTTAATCGTCTTCTTTCTTCGCCGTGAAGAAAGAAGCAAAGAACCTCGCAGCGGCAAAATTTTCTACCACGTAACTGCTCTTACTTAGCCTATAGCTACCGAAAATTTTGGAGGCTGCATTTTATGTTTATGATTGTTACTCCTTCGATCATCATACTCGAACGGAATCAGTCAATATCACCTGTAGTTCTTGCTTCCAAGTATTGTTGGTATAATATTTAGTGGAAATGCTTAATGCAGTCACCTTAGATCGCCCGTCATATCCTAGCGTCGCAATAGAAATACCTCAGTTCGAATTTAGTAGAATGTGTTTTAATCGTCTTCTTTCTTCGCCGTGAGGATTAGAAAACTTCTTCTTATTTTCGGTACGTATCAAAGAACTATCACATGGAAATTATATTATACTTTTTTTACCGTGTGGTATAAGCGTTGACAATGATTTACCAAGATCGAATAAATTATATTAGAAGGCTATGATTAGTTTGTATACGCTTAACGGTGTTGATAGCGATAAACCTACACGAGTACTCAGATATAAACTGATTTGGTGCCAACAGGGTTCTGCCAGTATTGTTATTGACGCGCAACAGTTCTCGCTCACCGAAAATGAACTGGTTTCCATCACCTCTGGTCAGGTCCATTATTTTAAAGAAATAAGAGGATGTATAAGAGTTTTAGAATTTACGCTGGACTTTATATGCAAGGATGAAAACGATATTGAACTAATTTTCCACAACGGCTTATTCTGCCATTTTGGAATGAATGAGGTAATATGCATTTATGAAACCGAAAAATTTGAAGGGCTATTAAATGCTATCGATACGGAACTAAGCACACAGCCTTATCAATACCATATTGCGCTTCGTACATACATCGAACTGTTAATCGTGGAAGTTAATCGGGCTAAAATTGCCCGTGGAGATGAAATATGGAAGCCTAGCGCTCTGTTTTTATATTTTTTAGAGCTTGTGAGGAATAATTTTTCTCGAAATTACTCTTTGGTTGATATAGCTGCTATCCTCAATACGACAGAAACAAAGTTAAATGAACTAGCTAAACTTCATACCAGTAAAACCGCGCAAAACGTAATTTACAGTCTGGTTGTATCTGAGGCGAAACGACTGCTTATTTACCAATCGCACCGTTCCATTAAGGAAATAGCTTTCGAGCTAGGTTTTAGCGATCCTTTCTATTTTTCTAACTTCTTTAAGAAACACACAACACTATCGCCAAAAGATTATAGAAAGGCCTATCTCCTCTAAATATTACATGTTTTTCCAAGCTTTGTCCATTTTATGGCTTCGCATCTATATGGATTTTTGTAAAGTATTAAAAACAAGTTATGGACACTAATATTAACAATTACATTGTTCAAAGCGAAGCCATTGAATGGATTCCTTTAATCGAGAATAATCATCATTACGAAGGCATATTTGTAAAGTCGCTTCGATACGACAAGCTAACAAAGCGATCTAAAACCATCCTTCTTAAATTCGAACCTGGTGCTGCTTATCCTTACCACAACCACCCAGCGGGAGAAGAGTTGTTTGTATTGAAGGGAGAAGCCATTATTGAGAAAACAAGACTCTCGGAGGGCTCTTATTTATATACACCCCCCAACTTCAAACATAGTGTGCATACAGAACTGGGTTGCCTTCTCTTATTGGTAATCCCTGAAGAAGTGGAAATTTTATAAGCCTACACCCCTATCATGATTAAAAAAAGAAGCCATGCACGTTCTTGACTGCATGGCATAAATAGGTGTGAACTCATTACAAAGCTTAACTCCCGATAGATAACAAGCGTTACGTTAAAATTATTCGTTTTTCTTTTACTGTGCTACTATCAGAACAAACTTTAAGGCCAATTGTAGACCATTCATTATTATCTTTAAGCTCTCTATTGCCGACAAAGAGGCTCAATAGTTACATTATTTGAATATAAAAATATATCTTTAGTGTAAGAAATAAGTAGATCTGACTTGACTACCCGGCGATAAAAGTGATCAACCTCATTTCTTGTTAAACAGGCATGTCTTCTTGGTAAACTTAAATGATGATAATGATAAAAAAGATTTCTTGGATTCTATTTGCTGCTTTATCGATAATAATTGGGCTATATCCGCTGCAATATTTCTTAATTGCCGGAAGAGTGGGAATATTAAATTCAAAACCGGCATGGCTTTTAACAGATACGTTCTGGAATGTTGCCTTTTACACGCATATTATTTTAGGGGGGCTTGCCTTACTTATTGGGTGGGTTCAATTTAGTTCAAAACTGCGGATTAAAACACCCTTGCTTCACAGGCAAGTTGGTAAAATTTATGTCGGATCGGTTTTATTAAGTTCTCTAGCTGGCTTTTACATTGCATTGTTTGCAGATGAAGGCCCCTGGACCTCCTTTGGATTTGCTTGCTTGGCCGTGATTTGGTTTTATACGACGTTGAGGGCTTACTTAACTGTCAAGAAAAAACAGTTTCTGACCCATCAAATTATGATGGTATATAGTTATGCATCTTGCTTTGCTGCCGTAACGCTAAGAATTTGGTTGCCTATTTTGATTTCAATCATCGGCAATTATAGATCAGCTTATATTATTGTGGCTTGGTGGTGTTGGCTACCTAATTTGTTTATCGCCTATTTGATCGTAAAAGGGTTAAAACATAAAAATGAGCCGGATGGTTTGGAACCTGCGGAAACGATCAATCGTTAACCTGCAATTCGTTTTCAACAAGCGCTAATGCAATACGAAATGCATTAATTCTACGCATCATTAAGGTATGTTGAGCCGAATTTTCTCTTAATTTGAGTATGGCTTTTTCGCATTTGCCAAGTGTTGAATTTAAAGCCTCTAGCGCCTCTTCTAGTTAGCCTTTGGAATATTTTGTCATATGAACAAAGTTACCATTAACTTATAAACTCCTATAATCTGAATATATAAAAAAATTCAACTGCTCCTGACATACAGTTGTCATAAGGCTAACTTACTTTTGAAATGTACAATTAAAGAAGACAGCATGAATCTAGTATCAATCCGAATTATAACGGCCAATATAAATGGCTTAATCGCATTTTATGAACAAGTGACCCAAAGTTCTGTTGTGCATTACACGCCTGATTTTGTGGAGTTGAAAACAAAAACGGCAACCTTAGCGATAGGAAGTACTCGAACGCTGCAGTTTTTCGGTGGCGATTCTGTTGCCCAGTCCGCCACAAACCGTAGTGTGATCATAGAATTTAGGGTTGAAGATGTAGATCGTGATTATGAAAGATTGGCGGATCTTTTACAGCCCTATCTTGTTCAAAAACCTACGCTAATGCCTTGGGGAAATAAATCATTATTATTCCGTGACCCTGACGGTAATTTGGTCAATTTGTTTACACCGGTAAAGAAATAAGGAGTCAATTACCAAAATTATTCTGCTCTCAACGACTTCGTGGGATTCATCCAGGCCGCTTTCAATGACTGAAAAGCCACCGTTAGCAAAGCGATCATAAGGGCAAATATACCTGCTAAGGCAAATATCCACCAATCCAGGTCAACCCGATATGCAAAATTCTCTAGCCAGCGATTCATAAAATACCAGGCCAAGGGTACGGCGATAATAAAACCGACAAGTACGAGTTTAATGTAATCTTTGCTCAACAGCCTTACGATACCTGGAATACTCGCACCCAGCACTTTCCTTATTCCGATCTCCTTCATGCGTTGTTGTGTAGAATAGGCTGCCAATCCGAATAGTCCCAAAGAGGCGATCAAAACGGCAAGTAGCGTAAATGAGGTGAATAGCTCCCCAAGTCTGATGTCATTCTTATATAATTTATTAAAATTATCATCGATAAACTGATAATCAAAGGGATATGGGGTAACATTCCTAATCACCCGCTCAAACTTCGCAATAGTCTCCTGCAAATTCTCCGATCGGATCTTAGCAGAAATATATCCTGAAGGTCCTTGATCTAGTGTCAGTACAAGTAGTCCGAGTGGTTGGTGTATGGAATTGAAATGAAAATCTTTCACCACCCCCACAATTCGCCTTTGACCACGCCCATCGGAGTAATTAAACTCCTTACCAATAGCTTCTTTTGGTGTCCAACCCAAGGCCTTAGCAACAGATTCATTTATAAGTGCAATGGGAGCACCAAGTGTGTCTGTTCCGAATTGACGCGAAAACCCTCGTCCAGCAACAAGTGGTATCCCATAAACATCGAGAAAATCATAATCTATACCAGTGGTTTGGGTTGGCAATAGTTTGCCATCACTACCTTCCCAACCAGACATGCTTTGACTGGTAATCACATCCGTGGGTAAGTATAACGAATAGCTCATTGCAACCACATGAGGATCGTGCAACAACGTTTCACGAATAGTGGAGTAGCGTTGACTCAAGTTAGCATCACTGACTTTTATGGTAAGGATATGCTCCCGATCGTATCCAAGCTCTTTATGCTGGACAAATTGCATCTGTCTATATATAATGAAACTCCCTGCCAGCAAAGCGATAGAAACAGCATATTGTCCGACAGTTAATACGCGTTGTAATGTAAAACGACTAGCGGGCACTGTATTCTTGCCCTTGAGTATAGTAACGGGTTTAAGCCTGCTCATCAGCAAGGCCGGATAGCTACCTGAAATTAGGCTTACTAGCACAACAAGCGTTAATAGCGCTGGCAACAACATGGGATTACTTAAATAATCTATATGAATGGGGCGCTCCATTAACTGGCTAAATGAAGGCAACAGTAGGTGTACCATCGCTAATGCCAGCAGAAGTGCTAGCAAAGTCATGATTACAGATTCACCCAAAAATTGTCGCATAAGTTGCCATCGCCGGGCCCCCGCTACTTTTCGTACACCAACTTCCTGAGCACGTTGGATAGACCGAGCTACCGCTATGTTGGTATAATTGGCACAAGCGAGTAGTAGCACAATGAAACCGATTGCTAAAAAAAGGTATACGTATCTTTGACTTCCCCCCTTCTCAAAGGGAAATGTTTTCAGATGTTGCGATTTGAGATGAATGTCTCGCAAGGGTTGGAATAAAAAAGCCATACGATCTTCCGGTCTCCAATCAGCCAAGTTTCTGTCAATGTAAGCACGCATTTTTTCCTCTACCCTATGGGTATCCGCTCCTGATGCTAAAACCACATAGGTATACAAACCGTTATTGTACCAAGGTTCTCTGGCGATACAATCTCGATAGTACTGATCAGATAATGCAGGGAGAATATAACTGAAGGCTAGATGCGAGGTTTCAGGTACATCAGCCATAATACCCGTAACAATATGCGGTTGTTGGTTTTGATATATCAACGTTTGACCAATAGGGTTTTGCTCACCAAATATTTTTCGAGCAAAAGAGGCGGTAAGCACAATGCTATTGGGACTTTCAAGAGCTGTTGCCGCATCGCCCTGTAGAAACGGAAAGGTAAATATTTTTAGGAAATTAGTATCAGCAAGAATTCCTTCCTCCGTAAAGCGTTTGTCACCTAAACTGATCAGTGGATTAAAGGTTGGAAACACCGAAGTCGCGCTCGTAACTTCCGAAAGTTCTTTCTTGAGGGTAGAAGCTAATGCGGGTGATGTAGCAGCCCAATGATCCGCTCCTTTAGAATCTGGACGCCGCTGGATAACGCGATATAACTGATCACTATTTTTATGAAATCGATCATACGATAATTCATGTTGCACAAAAATCAATATGAGGATAAAACAGGCTAGTCCTGAAGCGAGGCCAAATATATTGATAAACGAATAAACCGGATTCTTGCGGAGGTTTCGCAGTGCAATCTTAATATAATTTCTTATCATAAGACAGAAGCTTTATCCTGAGAAAACAAGAACACTGCCATATGCATTAAATCTCTTCTAAGTCGTGCCATCCGCACTTTGGCTGGCATCTACTGTTCGTTTATGGACGGCTAGTGTTCGAAAGCGCACAGTAGATTTCCAACGGCACGAGATAAGCTGCACTAAATACGCTCAGAAATATTCCTGATTTAGGTAAATCAAATGGCTGCCCTGAATTGCATCGGCGAAAGTTTCGTTTTCATTTTAAATAGCCTACTGAATGACTGCGGATGCTCGAAACCTAACTCATAGGCTACTTCGCTGATTGTTAAGGTAGTGATTGCGAGTAGTTCTTTGGCTTTCTCAATGAGCTTTTCATGTATATGCTGCTGGGCATTCAGACCGGTGAGCGAACGCAGCATATCGCTTAGATAATTGGCGGTGTAATGTAAATGTTCGGCCAAGTATTGTACGGTTGGCATACCGTGCTTTACCGCCTCGCCTTTCTCAAAGTAGGTATTCAGTAGTTCTTCCAATTGTTGAAGTAAGTCGCTGCTAGCCGGCTGGCGGGTCAAGAACTGACGCTTGTAGAAGCGCTTGGCATAACTCAGCAGCAACTCGATCTGTGCAATAATTACTTCGCGGCTGAAATCGTCTATCCGGCTATTGAGTTCGTCGCGAATGATGGCAAAGATGGACGATACCGTTGTCCGCTCCTTCTCGGACAGGTGCAGCGCCTCGTTTGAGGCGTAGGAAAAGAAACCGTATTGTTTAATTTTCGCAGCTAGCGGATATCCTTGAAAAAAATCCTGATGAATAATCAACGAATAACCTTCATTCCCTTGGTAGTTTGAGGTATTACCAACAAGCTGGTTAGGTGCTGTAAACAGAAGACTTCCCTCGTCAAAATCATAATAGCCTTGGCCGTATCTAAACTTGCCACCTAACTTTGTTATAAAGGAAATTTTGTAAAGACTGGTTACGTAACTTAATGGTAATCGACTTAGGTTGATCCGCCCTTCTGTGGTATCCAGTAAACTGATCAGCGGATGACCAGGGCCCGGAAGACCGAGTATACGGTGTATCTCGGTTATGGATTCGAGTTTGGCGACTTTTGGCGTTTGCGGTTTCATGCTGTAAGATAATGATTATGACCGTTTCTTATTTCAAGCAACGGTCATAAAGTAAGCAACCTTAATACTATCTTGTACTTGATGACGGTTTACCAAGGTAGCGGGCCATCCGGACCGGTAAAACGACCGGTGGGGCCGTCCGTCTCCAGCGCTACGCGAACCGGTTCGCGGGACCCCACTTCCAGACTGTCCGTGCCCTGAAAGTTATTCAGCGCAGTGGCTGTAAAACCCGGGCTCGTAGCGTTAACCTTGATGTTTTCTTTTTCCAGTTCTAGGGCAAAGGAAAGGGTAACGGCATTAAGGGCTGTTTTTGATGCGGCATATACTACACCAAAGTGCTCTCTTGCCCAACAAGCCGGGTCGGATACCCAAGTGAGTGATCCCAGCCCGCTCGATACATTGACGATGCGGGCCGCATCAGACTTACGCAGTAAGGGTAGCGCTGCCTGTGTTACGGCAATGACGCCGAATACGTTGGTTTCCCAAACTGCCCGCACTTCGTCAAGCGATGCGGTGGTAGCACGGCCTTCTGCCAAAACCTCTTCCATTGGTCGACCGGGTTTTCCAGCATGGGATATACCCGCGTTGTTGACCAGCAAATCAAGGCGGCCATATTCTTGCTCGATACGCGCTACTGCGGCGTTAATGGATTGTTGTTGGGTAACATTCAGCTGGATAGCCGTGGCATTCTCACCGATTTCAGCGGCTGCTTTTTCGCCATTGCTTAAGTTACGTGAACCTACATATACTTGATAGCCATTTGCTGCTAACGCTTTGGCGATTTCATTACCTACACCCTGATTGGCGCCTGTCACCAATGCAACCGGCTGCTTATTGTTCTTTGACGCTGCTTGATTTTTCATAAGTATTACAATTAACAATTACTGATACAAAAATCTGCATTCGGCTCCGCACCCTTGTAACTAAATCAAGGAGTCTTGTAACTGAAATGCCTGATCTTGAGACGACCTGCTTTTCTCCTAATAGGACGGCATACGTGATACCGACCAACTGATGGTACTCAAAATAGCATCATGTAATCTTTTAATTTACCTCGCAATATTTTCAACGATTTGGTTATTCGATACTCCACCGTTTTAATGGACACATCAAGTTTGGATGATATCTTTGCATTGGTCAGCCCTTCAAAACGACTCATTTCAAATGTTTCGCGATAGCTTTCCGGGAGATCTCGAATGGCATCGTTTATCTTAAGGGCCAATTCATCTGCCATATAAAAGTCGGGATCATCTAGCTGCTCTCCTTCTAAACTGTCGTAAAGTTTAGCATGTATGCGTTCGCGGTATTTTTGCTTGCGGATGGCGTTGAACGATCGATTCTTTACAGCAATAAAAAGATAGGATTTGAGGGAAGTGGCGATGATTAAATGCTTTCTTGCTTCCCAAATATAGAGCATCAGATCCTGCACCAACTCCTCTGCATCCGTATCGGATAAAAACTGGGCAGCGTAGGCACACAAAGGCGCATAATATTTCAGAAACATCTCTTTATACGCAAGCAAATTCCCTTCTCGTATGGCCTCGAAGAGATCTAGATCATTCATAATATCATCAGGTTGCAAACAAAGATAGGGATTATCACTATAGCAACAAAAGCAATTGTTTACTCTAAAACACAAGAAAAAAATATTTTAGTTTAGGGTATGCGGAGAGTTATGTGTCGTCCGTGTATAAAACAGCATAAACTTGAATAAAGACCAATATAACGGAATACCGGAGGCGTCTACCTTGATGGGCTATCTCGCGGGAACACTTACTGCTGAAGAAAAACAGCTGGTAGAAAAGTGGGCCAATAGCTCCGTTCTCAATCAACTACTCCTACAACGCATGGCCTTTATTTATGATGCACGACAAGTAGAACAGAGACTAAAATATACAGATTCACACACTGCATTCAACCATCTTGAGCAGCGCATGCGGGGAAAAAAGCGGTTGCGGATTCTCAAAAGAGTAAGCATCGCTGCAGCCATTTTTATCGGATTAGTCGGCTTGGGTACGCTATTTATTACCCCCAGCCCAAAAGCAACTTCCTCTACCCTTGTCACGGTTTCTGCTCAAAACCATGCGCAAACCAAACTGACACTGCCAGACGGATCTCAGGTTTTTCTTGGCGCAGGAAGCAGTATTAGTTATCCGGCTTTAATGGATCAAGAAAGGCACGTTACCTTGCATGGCAAAGGATACTTTTCGATCGTACCGAATGCAAAGGCACCGTTTCAGGTGAAGGTTGGTGATGGCGCTATGTATATCAACGTTTTGGGAACGGCTTTTAGCATAGAAGAAAACCGAGAAAGCCAAACCTTTCAGACCACACTGATATCCGGAAGTATTGAGTTGGCTTTTCCGGAAAAAAAGATAAAAAAACGTTTAAAACCTACTGAAAAAGCAATTTATACAACAGAAGACAACAATCTATCCATAACAACAGTTAACACGGATCGAGCATTAGACTGGCTGCACAATCGCTTGGTATTCAGAAAAACACCGATGAAAGAGGTACTGAATCGCATCAGTACGTTTTACGATGTTGACATTGAAGTCGCTGATAGGTCTGTTGAACAAGGGACCTTTACGGGTACTTTTGAAAATAAACCTTTACTTCAAGTACTGGATTATATTACGCTTGCATCGAAAATGACTTATTCATTTGAACATGCGACACCAAAAACCGGAACAAAACCTTTAATAAAAATAACCAAACAACGCTAACAAAAAGATTGGGGACGATCTTGGTATAAACCTAATGTAATTGCCTATGATAAAATAAGAGCACCTAAAAATAAAAACACGGAAACATGTTACCAGCATGTTCCCGCGTAAAATAAATCAAAAACAAATTTATTTTTTTACTTAAATCATAACAAAAATATGAAAATTGTCTATCAACTCCAACGCGCGTGGAGCTGGCATTATTGTTATTGCAAATTCTCCAATATATTACGTACTATGAAATTAATACTGGCATTTTTTTTCTTGTCAGTCAATGTTGTATTCGCAATAGATTCTTATGCGCAGCAAACCAAATTATCATTTGAGCTTAAAAATAAACGAATCATTGATGTACTAGATGCGATTGAAGAACAATCTGACTTTCGTTTCTTTTACGATGGAAACCTCATTGATGTAGAACAGCCCATATCTATAAAGGCTGATAAACGAGCGGTTCTTGCAATTTTATCAGATATTTTCTCCACACGTGAAGTTGATTATAAAGTTATTGGCAATGATGTGATTTTAACAGCCGTAAGCCCTAAAAGCGCCAAGCAGACGGCAACGGGTAAACAGCAAATGGTTAGCGGACAAGTGCTTGATGAAATGGGAGAGCCCTTACCAGGTGTAAGCGTGCTATTAAAAAACACCAAAATCGGTACGTTAACTGATGCAAACGGTAAGTATAGTCTCCGAGTAAGTGAAACAGAGGGTGTATTGATTTTTTCCTATCTCGGTTATAATTCCCTTGAGGAAAGCATCGGCGCCCGAACAACGGTCAGTGTTACGCTGACGGGAGAAATGCAACAAATGGAAGAGGTAGTAGCTGTAGGTTACGGCACGGTCAAACGCGCGAACTTAGGAGGAGCGGTATCCACCCTAGATTCACGTACCTTCGAATCACGACCGGTACGGAATGCCGCCAACGCACTGCAAGGACAGGTTCCGGGGCTTACTGTGGTCCGTAATGGTGGGGCACCCGGTAGCAGTCCGGCATTGCGTATACGCGATGTATCCTCTGTTAACGGCGGTTCTCCACTGGTACTCATCGATGGAGCAGAAGGTGATATCGGTCTGATTAATCCAGCCGATATCGAAAATATTTCGGTTTTGAAAGATGGAACGGCTGCTATTTACGGAGCCAGAGCGGCGGACGGCGTTATTTTAGTGACCACAAAGAACGGTCGGAAAAATCAAGACCTTCGAATTTCTTTAGACAGCTATTACTCGCTTAAAACACCGGCTTTGGTGAAGGAAGCAGCCAGCCTATACGAGCACGCTGCAATGGCCTTGGAAATCAGCGATGGTTCTTTCCCCATCGAATATACTCAAGAAGAACTGCAACTTATTCTGGAAGGTAGCGACCGTGTAGACCCTACTTCTAATTGGGGACGGTGGACGGGCTATCCCAAATTCTATAAAAATCAAGATTGGAACAAATTAATCATTGGCAACGGCAGTCTACAGAACTATCATCTTGGTATTTCGGGAGGTGGCGATAAATATACCTACCTGATATCTTTGGGGCATGCCCGCGAAGAAGGGTTACCTAAATTTGGCATTGATAATGACAAACGCTATTATGCGCGGGCAAAATCAACCATTGATCTCACCAAAAACCTACAGTACGATTTTAATTTATCGTATGAAGCCAATAACCGAAACTATTCCTCGGGTATCAGTGAAGGGCAAAACATATGGGAACTTACCTATAAAACGCGAAGCTGGGCACCACTCCGTAATCCTGCAGGCAATTTTTACACCTTCGAAGGTTTTGACAATCCGGCACAGGTATTGGAAGAGGGTGGAGAATCTTCGCTTACCGGAGGAAACCTCACCTTTAACAACCAGTTGACCTATAAAGTAACCAAAGACCTGAACTTGGTAGGAAGAGCGGTGGTACGTAAGAATGACATTGATAGTTCCATTGTGCAGAAAATATTATATAGCTACAATTGGGATAATGTCAACCATCGGACAGCTAGACTCCCTAATAGTGCCGAACGAAAATATGCTAAAACGCTTTATAAGAATTTTACTTTATATGGCGACTACAAAAAAACCATCGGACAGCATGATATCGGTGTAATGATTGGTGCGGCAAGCGAATCTGCCAATTACGATATGTTTCGTGCTAAGCGCATCAATTTCGATCAGCAGGAGTCCATGCCGTTGAATTTAGGCAGCGCACAAGACCAATTAGCTACGAGCCATGGTAATGCCTGGACCATCAATTCGTTCTTTTCGCGGGTTAATTATGCGTTCAACAATAAATACCTCCTGGAGGCAACCCTCAGAGCAGATGGTAGTTCGCGTTTTGACCCTGATAGCCGCTGGGGCTATTTTCCGGGTGCAAATGCTACCTGGCGTCTGGCCGAGGAGGCTTTTATCAAAAAGCTGAACTTTTTTGATGATCTGAAGTTGCGGGCTTCCTATGGTGAAATGGGTAACCAGTCTGGCATTGGACCCTATGATTATATCGAGCTAGTGAGCCTTTACGCAGGCTATTATCCCTTCGGTAATGGCCAGCGCGGCCAACTGGCTACACAGTCCAACCTCGTCTCAAAATCAAGAACCTGGGAAACCATTATCTCGAAAAACATCGGTATGGATTTTAGTATGCTGCGCGATCGCTTGTATGGTTCGTTGGACTATTTCTGGAAAAACAATAACAACATGTTGATACCCATTGCCTACCCATCGGCATTGGGTATTGAAGCGCCTACTACCAATAGCGGCAAGCTGGCTGTTCAGGGCTGGGAACTCAATATTGGCTGGCGCGACCAAGTGGGTGATCTCAGCTATTCCGTACGTGCCAATATCAGCGATGCGAAAAATAAAGTAACGCAACGGATCGGTAACAACCTGATTGAGCTTGGCAATAACGCTACACCGGCAGGTTACCCCTTAAATTCTTACTTTGGCTATGTGTTTGACGGCATTATCCAGAATGAGCAGGAGTTGGCCGACTATCGGGCACGTTTCCCCAATGAAGGGATGATCCAAACCCAGGTAGGCATTGGTGATGCAAAGTATAAAGACCTGGACGGTGATGGCAGGTTATCTGAATTAGGCAACGGCAGCCCAGGATCAGGCGATTTAATTTATTTGGGAGACACCAACCCGCGTTATAATTTTGGTATTAACCTCTTTGCTTCTTATAAGGGTTTTGATTTCACGGCATTCATTCAAGGCATAGGCAGACGCACTATGATTTTAGAAGGTGAAGCTTCCATGCCCTTCTATTACCCTTGGTTCCAGTCGGCGCAATATTGGTATGGCAAAACCTGGACACCCGAGCGGACCGATGCCCAATACCCGGCCATTACGCTGACGGATAAACGCTATTACAACTATAATCCTTCTACTAACACCACCCATCGGGTCGGCTATGCCCGGCTTAAGAACCTCCAGATCGGTTATACTTTCCCTAAAAAATTGACCCAGCGGATCAAACTTGAAAAGCTTCGGATCTATTTCAGTGGTGAGGACCTATTCGAAATTCACAATACACCGGGCGGTTGGGATCCGGAAGATAGAGGCAATATAGAAGGTGGTGGCAGCTACACAAGCTATCCTTTTGCACGTAATTATTCATTGGGCCTTAATCTTATTTTCTAAACGTAACATGTATATCATCATGAAAAAATATCCATCAAGAATCTTTACAGCCATCGCGATACCACTGCTTATGGTCAATTGTCAGAAGATCGACTTAAGCCCCAAAGATAACCTAAGCGACAGCCAGTTTTGGAAAGGGCCGAGCGATTTTATGAAAGCGGTCAATCAATTATATACTACTGCTGAATCATTTGACGTGAAAGATGTGGATAGTGATATTGGCTATAATCAAGCTCCAGACGTTTTCAGCAATGGCACCTGGAGCGCTCCTACCAGCGATACTTTATGGAGCAATCGCTTTGCAGACCTGCGCAATTGCAATAAAATCATTGAAAAAAGTGAAAGCTATGCCGGCGATCCAAAGGAAATTGAACGCTATGTTGCGGAGGCGCGCTTTTTCAGGGCCTATAACCATTGGCGCTTAATGAAGCGCTTCAATGACATTCCGATTCTAACGAGTGTTTTGAGCACCGACTCCGAAGAGCTATATGGCAAGCGTCAACCACAGGCGACGGCCGAAGACTTCATTTTGTCGGAACTTGAAGAAGCTGCTTCTAAGCTCCCTAAACAAAGTGAAGTTCAGTCGAGCGAGCTCGGTCGTGTTACTCAAGGAGCAGCCCTTGCCTTAAAAGCACGTGTAGCTCTTTTTGCTGGAACATGGGCCAAATATCACCAGCATCGGGGCGACTACGGTCAGTTATTGGATCAAGCGATAGATGCTGCAAAACGGGTTATCGAAAGCAACGAATACCAATTATTCGAGGGCGCAGGGGACGATAGCTATCGTCAGCTGTTCATTGACCAAGGGGATGACTCACACGAGGGCATCTTCGACAGTCGTTATGCCAAAAACATCCGCATGCATTCTGCCGCGCATTCCGTTTATTGGGGCTGGCGGGGAACGCCGACCAAAAAATTGGCTGATATGTACCTCTGCAAAAGCAGCGGCCTTCCCATCGAAAAAAGCAATTCGGGCTTTCAGGGTTATGAGAAAATCAGCGATGAATTCAGTAACCGTGATCCCCGGATGTCGCAAACTTTTATCATGCCCGGCACCAACTACCGCAATGCTAATGGTCCCGACTCGTGTGTAGCAAAGTTTACCGTTCGCCCGGAAACCCGCACAGGTTACAAGCTATGGAAGTTTATGGGCGAAACGGTTGCCGGTGTTAATGAAGCAATCTATGATTACCATATTATCCGTTATCCGGAAGTCTTACTTATCTTAGCTGAAGCCACTTTTGAGAAAGATGGTGCTATCAGTGATAATGTGCTGAATCAAACAATCAATGTGATCCGTTCGCGGAAAGGCGTGGAAATGCCGGTGCTAAGTAATGCCTTTGTGAACAGCAACGCTTTGGACATGTTGACCGAAATCCGTCGCGAGCGTACCATCGAGTTAGCTTTTGAAGGTTTTCGACGAGACGACCTACGCCGCTGGAAAACCGCCGCGACAGAACTCGTTAAACCTCTACTTGGCATTAAATATAAAGGAACGCAATATGAACAACTCAAGGTATTGAACGACGGTAACCCGGGTAATGTAGATGCGAATGGCTTTCTGATTATCGACCCGGCGAATGCCCGTTTTTTCAGAACACCTAAACATTATTATTATCCCGTTCCGTTGGATGAGTTAACGCTCAATCCTAATTTATTACCCAATAATCCGGGCTGGTAACTTATAACAGAAAAAGAAGGGGGTACGCAACAAGGTTCCCTCTTCAATAAATAAATAAATTCTATGTATACAAAAAAAGCATTCTTTTTTATTTTCCTGATTTTTATAACGAATACAATGTATGACCTCGCCTACGGTCAAGCAAATGATCGAACTGGTAACGAGGCACCCCGAATCATCAATATTGTGAATTTCATCCGTCAAACAGACTACCGGGTACAAGATGCCGATAGTCTCTTGTTCGAAACGGTAAGGAAGCAGATTCAACTTGTCAATCAATATCAGTTTCCGGCTACTTTCTTGTTTCAATACGATGCTTTGATTAATCCGAAATATCAGACGCTCATGAAAAGCCAGTTACGCGAAAACTGTGAAATTGGAGCTTGGTGGGAAATTACGCAGCCGCATGTAGAAGCCGCAGGTATTAAATGGCGCGGAGAACATGCGTGGGTTTCTCATGCTAATATTGCCTTCACCACTGGCTACAGTCCGGAAGAAAGAGAAAAATTGGTAGACGTCTATATGGAAAAGTTTAAAGAGATCTATGGCCAATATCCCAAGTCGGTTGGTTCTTGGTTTATCGACTCACATACACTGGCCTATATGTATGACAAATATGGAATCATTGCTTCCTGTAATTGCAAAGATCAGGTAGGAACAGATGGGTATACGCTCTGGGGCGGATATTGGAATCAAGCCTATTATCCTAGTAAACTGAATGCCTATATGCCAGCACAAAGCAAGATGTCTCAGATTCCGGTTCCGATTTTTCGCATGCTCGGGAGCGATCCTATTTACCAATACGATACCGGCTTGGGAGATTCCCGTCAAGGAGTAATCTCTCTGGAGCCCGTTTACCAGGAGTCAGGTAAGAATAAAAAATGGGTCGAGTACTTTTTGGAATCTGTTGTGAACCAGCCCTGCCTAGCCTTTAGCTATGCACAAGCTGGTCAGGAAAACTCGTTCACTTGGGATGGAATGGAAGCAGGTTTAACCATGCAATTTCCCTTATTTGATTCATTATCGAAAGCCGGGAAAATCCGGATAGAAACATTGGCAAGTTCCGCGGCCTGGTTCAAAGCAAGGTTTGATATGACGCCAGCAACGGCCGTGACAACGATCGATGATGTGCGGGATGAAGGGCGTAAAAGTGTATGGTTTAACAGCCGTTACTACCGTACTAACTTGTTGTGGGAAAAAGAAAGTTTTCGATTCCGGGATATACATCTATTTGATGAAGAATTTGAATCCAGCTATTTGCGGAAAGCAGGTACCGGGAACCAATTTTTTTATTATGCGCTACCCATTGTAGATGGTTTTAACTGGAGTACGAAAGAGGATCGCGCGGGACTCCGCATCGTGAAAATAGGTTCTGGTGGAAGAAAAGTGAGCCTCTCTTTAAAAGACCCAACGGTAACAGAGAAGGAAAAAAATGTATTAGAGGTAAGCACGCGGGATGAAGCGGGAAATATTTTTACGATCATTTTCCACGAAGACCGCTTTGAAGTGAACTGTAAACCGAAAGAAAAAGGATTCAATTGGATATTGGAACTACACACCGCGGTATCTGCGAACCTGCCTTTCCAATCTATTACGCGCAAACAAGTAAAGGCGGAATTTCGAAATTTTTCTTATAGTCTTAATTGTAACAAGGGATCAATTCAACAAGGTGCCGAAACAAATGAGGCGGTTTTCCAGATAATGCCTGCGGCACATCAAATCGTTCTGGATTGCACTAACCCTTAGTATTTTTAGGAGGTGGTGCATTATGGCAGCTTCATTGTAAATAACTTAAAATGAGTGAAACGAGTTCATGCCAAAGGCAGCATGAATATTGTTAGAAACAGACACAAAGAATAAAATAATTACGTTAATGAAAATTACCTTTATAGTATTTCGACTAAGTTCTTTAAAATATTTTCTTTTAGGAGTCGCTCTTGTGTTCATTAATTTAGGAGCAAACGCACAAATAGCTTCTTCTGATACCGCGCTTCAGCTAAAAGGCAATCGCTTTGTCACCTTATGCATCATGATACGCACTACCCCCTGGGAGGTGTCACGTGATGTCAAATTGCATCCACGTGATGAGGGAGATTGGCATACCTTAGAGGGTGTGCGCGCTTTACGGGAAGCCTTTGCAAAGAACAATTCCGATGGCCGTTTGACTTGGGGATTTACATTAAATGCCTTGGAAGACCAACGCGAAAATTTTAAGCGAATACGTGATTATGTAGTCGACTGTCAAAAAAAGTATGGTGATGAAGTATCATACTTTCCAGGTTATTTCCCCGCTATGTATCTGCCACGTGAGCGGGTAAATCGCGAAATATCGGAGGCGCTAACACTCATTTCCAATATGGTAGGAAATGGTTATCGTCCACAATCAATCATGGGCGGATTTTTATCGGCAGACAACCTTAAATACCTTGCAGAAAAGGAAAATATTCATGTGGCGCATGCTGTGATATGGAGCCAGCACAATATTGATGGCGGTGGAGCGGATGGTTCACCTTCCTATCCTTTTTATCCTTCTACAGAGCACTTTTGCAAACCCGCGCAGGGGAAGGCTGATTTTATTGATTGTGTAAACTTGGATGGCTGGACGGTAGACTTTATCTGTGCCCGCCAGAGCGGTGCCAATGGTCACGAAATAACCGGCTATAACAGTCGCCGAGGTGTAGGTCCTATTGAGACTTATAAAGGCTGGGGTTTAGACCTCGGACACCGGGAAGTCATGCATACGCAGGCTATTCATTTTGACAAAGGCATGGAGTTAAATGGATTTGGCTGGGTAACCAACATTTGGGAGGCGCAAATGGTGCATGAATTTGGGCGGGAGTTTATCTGTGAGGCGATGGAAAAATGGGTAACGGATACAAAAAAGCGTTGGCCGGATACGCACTTTACCAGTTTCGGCGAATTTGGTAATCTCTGGAGAAAGGAGCATGCCTCAAATGAGGATTGGAATTATCGATTTATAGAAAAGGGTTCTGGATTAGGTGATTCTTATAATAACCTGGAAATTAAATGGTTTATGAATAAATCATTTCGTTTGGCTTTACTCCGTAATTGGCATAAAAAGGAGTCCCCTACCTATGTTATTGATTTTACACGATATGACCTTTCTGCACGGGAGCCGGCAGACCCCTCGCCAAACAAACCAGGTAAAGACTGGAGTCTGATGAATGTGCTGAACCAAAAAGGTTTAAGGCCCCAGGATAAGCCTAAACAACTGAGCGAATTGGCTACGAATGATCAGCAGTTGATTAAAAAATACTATCCAGAGCTTTTTAGCAATTAGACAACTTACCGTATTCAGTTACATGATTTTTTGGGGGCTTTGGACTAAAGACCAAGCCACCAACTGAAAAAAATGTATAATCTTGTATTACTATGACGACTTACCAATACTTTATCTACTTCTTACTTCTCTTTGTCAATGCCTATCCCCTTAGGGGTCAAGTGGCTCAATTGCCTACTCCGTGGACCGAAACGGCAAGCCGGGCGGAAGTCCCTTTAGCGGAATACCCTCGACCGCAATTGCAGCGAGCGGAATGGTTATGTCTTAATGGCAAGTGGGATTATCTCGGGGGAAAGGATGCTCCGGACGCTTTTCAGCCACAAAAACCGGCCGTTTTTGATAACGTAGCGGAGAAAATTCTTGTTCCTTACTGCCCGGAATCGTTTTTGTCGGGCATACAACGGAAACAGGAAATAAACATGTGGTATAGGCGGATTTTTGAAGTACCTGCTGCCTGGAAAAACAAACAGATCATTCTTCATTTTGGTGCGGTGGATCATGATGCAACCATCTTTGTAAATGGAGAGCAAGCCGGCAGCCATGCAGGAGGTTATGATGCGTTCTCTATAAATATTACTCCTTTCCTAAAAAACGGCAAAAACACCCTCATTGTAGCAGCTAAGGATTTAAATGATGGTAAAACACCATCAGGCAAAAACGGTCCGCGGGGCGATTATACCTTCACCTCCGGTATCTGGCAGACGGTATGGCTCGAACCGGTAAATAAACACTTTATACAGGGTATTCGTTTACTTCCGGAGCTTGACCATGGACGACTAAAAATATTTGTAGAAAGTGATGGAGCCAAAAAGATATCCGCGGCTGCTTATGATGGTAAACAACTGATTACCAAGAGTGATGGAGTGAGTGGTTCGTATTTTTACCTGCCCATAAAAAATCCGAAGCTCTGGTCGCCAGACAGCCCTTTTCTCTATGACCTAAAGTTAAGTCTTTATGGTAAAGATGGTGGTATCTCCGACGAAGTAACGAGCTATTTTGCTATGCGGGATATTAAACTGTGCAAAATAAATGGTGTGGTAAGACCGCTTCTGAATGGAAAGTTTGTGATGCAACTGGGGTTGTTGGATCAGGGTTATTGGCCGGATGGGATATTAACGGCGCCGACTGAGGAAGCCTTAAAATCGGACATCGAGTATACGAAAAAGGCAGGATACAACCTGATTAGAAAGCATATGAAAACGGAACCGCAGCGTTTTTACTATTGGACAGATAAATTGGGATTGCTGGTTTGGCAAGATATGCCTGCCATTTGGTATCCTAACGAAGATACGACGATATACCGGGAAATGTTCCGAAAGGAACTGAAGGCAATAATTGATGATCACTATAATTCGCCATCTATCATCGCCTGGGTTCCCTTCAATGAAAACTGGGGAGCCTTTGACGTAAAAAACATCACGGATTGGGTGAAACAATACGATCCGTCGCGACTGGTTAATGGGAACTCCGGCTTTAACAATAATCCCAGCTATCAGAAGGCTTACGGCGACCCGGGCAATGGGGACTTTGTGGATACACACATCTATGTGGGACCTTACGGCGCTTCGGTGCCTGACAGCGCGCGGGCAGCCTCTTTAGGTGAATTTGGGGGTGTGGGATTATACACCCGAGGCCATATGTGGCCCGTAGAAAATAATGCCTATGCTTATGAGCCTACGCAGACAGCGCTCACGGACCGTTATATACTACTTCTAGAGCAAGTAGATCAGCTCATGAAGTATAAGGGGCTCAGTGTGGCCATATATACGCAAACAACGGATGTGGAACATGAAGTGAACGGTGTGTTGACTTATGATAGAAAAGTGGAAAAAATGCAACTAGAGCGCATTAAGGAAATTAACGAAGCTGTTGTTAAGGATAGTTATGAATTGAATAAGAGTATCGGACAAAATGGACAGGACTGATTACACCCAATATTTTATTGAAAGATTTTGGAAGTCGACCGAGTATGAATATCTTTATCTTATGCATTAGCATTTATACATTAAACCCGAATTAACAGTTATGGAACGCAGGAAATTCCTCCAATCTTCGCTTGTGGCTGCTGCAAGTGCATCAGTAAGTATCAACCCAACAATGGCAAATGATAAAGCGCCGACGCAAAAAGAAGTATACGAATGGCGCGAATATGAAGCGCGATTTGGTTCTGATATAGGTCAGCTGGAAAATTATTTCAAAACAGCCCTTATTCCTGCATTGAATAAATATGGAGTAAAAAAAGTTGGTGTCTTTAAGGAATGGAGACCATCAGATCCCGCCAAAATTTATTTATTGATGCCTTATTCTTCGCTCGATAATTATCAATCCGTTAATGCAAAAGTAAAAGCGGACACCGATTATATTAAAAATAGCGCCGCATATAACGGTATACCTGCTGATAAACCTGTCTACAATCGCTTTACGTCGTCTTTAATGGTTGCCTTTGATGGATTTCCTGCAATGGTTGTCCCTTCAGGTGAGTCACGGATATTTGAATTAAGAACATATGAAGGTTATAGTGAAGACGCCGTAAGAAGAAAGATTAAGATGTTCCATGATGGAGAATTTCCTATTTTTAAACGCGCAAAATTGATGCCTGTATTCTTTGGTGAAGTGATTGCCGGTGACAGGCTACCCCGTATCACTTATATGCTCACGTGCAACAGCATGGAAGAACGCGATAAGGGGTGGTCTGCTTTTGGGGCAGACCCTGAATGGAAAAAATTACTAGCAGATCCGCAGTATGCGAATACCATTTCTAAAATTAGCAATAGCTTTTTGATTCCAACTCCTTATTCACAGGTATAGTGTCAACCGAGAACCAATTATTGTTAGATGGCAATTGAATTAATCATTACGGCCATCTAACAATTGGCTGCATCTCTACTGCACGATACGGAATAGGCCCTTTGTCAGTTCTTCTTTATGTCGTGATCTTTAAAGACTGAATGTGTCCATCTGCGATTTCAAGATGATAGTTTAAAACGACAGGGCTACCGGGAAAGGTTCCTGATACTTCTGCTTTTAAAATACTTGTTGTCTCTTTTTCTTCAAAGTGAAGAGGCTGCATTACGGCTTTGTAATTTTCATTAGCATTGGCAATCCATTGTTCGATGTCTGTTTTTCCTTTATACGTTTTCCCTTCATCAAAGACAGTAGCAGTTTCAGAAAAACAGTTAGCATAAGCAACACTGTCGGCTTGATTTTGTGCTTCAACTAATTTGGTTATAACCTTAGGTAGCTTCATATTCGTATCATTTATGGTTAACTAATTTTTTGTATTTTCTTTTAGATGCAATTTCATGCTGCAATTATATGGTTGGGATAGTGCCCCCATCTATGACGTATTCTGTACCCGTTAAATAGCCGGCTCTTGGAGAAACAAGAAAACCAACCAATTCTGCAATCTCTTCAGGTTGAGCTGGTCTTCCATAAGGAATACCACCTAACGCATCCATTACACTTTGTGTAGCTGCTTCGATGGAAATATCTGAGCTTTCAGCAATACGTTCCATCATTCGCTCTGACGATTCTGTCATTATCCAACCCGGGGAAACGGTTAACACACGTACACCTTTAGCGGATACTTCTTTTGACAGCCCCTTGCTGTAATTAATTAGGCCTGCTTTTGCGGCGGCATACGGAAGCGTGGAATCATAGAGCGGCAACCTGCCTTGAATAGATGCGATGTGAATAATTACACCGCTTTTGTTGTTAAGCATCTGCGGTAGAAACGCTTTATCTAAGCGAACCGGAGCGAGTAAATTGGTTTGTATCGTCTCTTCCCAATCCCTGTCAGTTAATGCGACAAAGCCCCCTCCCGGGGTTTCGGAACCTCCAAGATTGTTTACGAGGATATCGAGTTTCCCGAATTTTTCAAACACTTCAGCCGCAACTTTAGCAGCGCCCTCCGGTTTACTTAAATCTACCGAAATAAAATACTGCTCTTTATTGAGTGATTCGGGTCTGTTTCTAGCCGTGATGATTACTTTTGCACCCGCTTGGTTTAAACGTTCAGCAATGGCTTTGCCTGCTCCTTTTGTTCCGCCGGTTACCAACGCAATCTTGCCTGATAGTTCGTTTTGATAATCTAAATTTTCCATGTTCAATAACTTTCAATGCAAAGTTGAGAAGTATGATACGTCCCTACAAGTACGGCATTACGATTCATATAGGGATAAATTATTCCCCTATTGTACGCCTAGGAACATAGGCTTATTTTTGTGTCATGTACGAAAGAAAAATAATACCTAACTTAAATTGCGGACTTGACCTGGTTGGTGAAGTATTATACGGCAAGTGGAAGATACGCTTGCTTTGGTTTATCAATGAAGGTCATATACGACCAAGCGAATTACAACGCAAAATACCGGATGCTTCGCGCAGGGTGTTGAACATTCAATTGAAAGAATTGGAAGAGCATGAACTTATAAGCAAGAAAATCTACCCGGTAGTTCCGCCAAAAGTTGAATATAGCCTTACTGAATTCGGAAAGAGCTTGATCCCGGTAATTGATACCTTAGGACGATGGGGAGACGAAAATGGAGAGCAGTTAAGAACCGTTATAGCAAAAAGATTTACCCCGTAAACTCGATTGAGAGTGAAAAAAAAAGTATTAACCAGATTCGTATCGCAGAGGTTAACATAATTTTTACGATAGATTTACGTTGATATCATTAACTTTACGGATATACGGAGTGGTTTAGCTATAGACAATAGTGACCACTTTCATGTTTAACTTCATTAATAAACCAATTGTGCCTGTAATTGAATTAACCACTAATATTCGAGCGGAAATTGATATCTGCTTTGATCTATCGAGAAGTATTGATTTACACTGTATTTCCACCGTAGGAACTGATGAAAAGGCCATAGCCGGTACTACTTGTGGATTGATTGGCTTTAATGAAACCGTCACCTGGCAAGCCAAGCATTTTGGAATACGCCAGCAACTGACCTCGAAGATAACAGCATATGAACGTCCATTCCATTTCAGAGATGAGCAATTAAAAGGGCCGTTTTCTTACATCAAACATGATCATTTTTTTAGAACAGTTGGCAATTTCACTACGGTTATTGATCATTTTGATTATGGTATTCCTTATGGTGTTTTTGGCAAGTCTTTCGACCGGTTAATTCTCAACAACTATCTTCGCAGGTTCTTAGAGGAACGAAATCGTATTATAAAGGATTATGCGGAATGCGGAAGATTTATGGACCTATTAAAAACAGGTTCATAAGCGTATCGTCTTCAGTAGGATACTCTTTGTATGAAGACCGATTGGTCAATTTATCGCTGTCATGCTAAGGTAGAAGCAGGAACCTAACAGTATTAACGATTGAGCTGCAAGCTCTTGTTTATCATATTTGACATGAAGACCTTACACTCACGATTAAAGTTAACAATAAAACAAAGGTTAAAACGAAAACCTGTATTTCGGAAATCACCATGCACAGGATGATCAAAAAAAGTAACATGACAGCGTTTGTTACCACACTCATCAGCCTTGCAAAACGGTTTTTTTCCACCAAGTGAATCAGATTGATACAGCCATTGAAAAACATGGCCAAGCCGCCTGAAAGAAACCACATCACACTTGCGGCTGAGCTTAACCCGGTGCGATCAAAAAGTGGATATAGCAGATGCGCTATTGCAAAAGTAAAAATCAATCCTACCAAGATTTTGTACGAACGAACCATTTCCTTTCTTCTTTTTTACAAAATTGATTATCAACTAACTTTTTTCGTATATCGCTTCTGTTAATGCCGCTCCCAAATAGGCCGTTTGTGGTTCTAATACAATGTTCTGCTGACTTATTGCAAATCGATCACCCATATTCACAACAATGTCGACACAGGTATCAGGATAAAAAACTTCATAAGCTCGGTTCGTACCTTTGAGTGTCCAGTCAGAGTGAATATAGGGTTTCAGCTCTTCACAAGGTTTGAAATATTCGAATGGCATACTAAAGATTGCTTATCCTGCCAAAAGGGCTTCTTCCAAAGTTACATTTTTTAATAACTAAATTTAGTGATGGGCTTACCCCAATTAAAAAACGATCAAAATTAAACGTGCGTAACGACGAGCTTACTTTTGTTATTACGGAAACGTCTTCTCATATACTAAGGCTGGCTTAAAACGCTTCGCCAAGGTGCCGGTAGCTTTACTTAGGTCAATATCGACTATCAGCACACCGCTTTCTCCATAGTTCTGCCTAGCTAAGCAAGAACCGTCGGGCGCTATGACAGCACTGGCCGCTTCTTGGTACTTAGCGGCATAATTGACGCTGGCAAAGTAAATTGTGTTTTCCAAGGCGCGCATCATCATTGCCTTTTCGTAATAGGGATTTTCTTTAGCGCCGAACTCGGTGAGAAGCATTCCTTTTTCATTACTGCCGACAAAATGCGGGTGAAAAACGATCTGTGCACCTCGTTGAGCAGCCCACCGTACCGACTCAGGATATCGAAAACCTTCATGACATATGGTGATTCCAAACTTGACCTTGTTCAGCTCAAAAATTTGCCGCCGCTCGCCTGCCGTCCATAAATTATCTTCTGTAGGATCTAACTGATTTTTTGTTTGATAACCTAACAATTCTCCTTTATTTGATATAACATGAGCAAGATTAAACACTTGTGATCCAATACACCAATCCATGGGAAGAATAATAGCGATATGATTTCTTTTAGCTATATCACAAGCCTCTGCCAACGCCCACTTTAATGCGTCAGCTGTACGATCTTCTTTTGAATAACCCATTCCGGGATAACCAGGGATGAAAGATTCAGGGAAACAGACCACTTCTGCTTGTTGCAGTCCGGCATATTCAGCTAAAACACGTAACGAAGCAAGTCCCTCGCGAAGAGATTTAGGAAAAAATGGCGAAGCCAGCGCTATTTTCATGAGTTGAATGGAATAATACGCTAAATATAACAAAGTTTTATCATACCTCTTCTATCATAACAAGTGTTCATTCCATCGTTCATTTATTTTTAGAGTAAATAGGAACACCTTCCAATAAACTTATAAAATACCGGCTTTACCACTTCCAAATCGATAACTTAAACCGACCTCGTGAGTGGCATTATCGATTCTTCGTTTAAGTGGATTATCATTGGAGTTAAATTGATAACTATACCCCAGCTTCAATGGCCCTACCATGATTTCAAGCAAGGCAGATAAATCACTATTAGTGCGTGCATTTAAACCCAAACCAGCCTTCTTCTGCACGTATATCATTGCAGAAAAATCGGCTTGTAAGGGCACTCCCGGAATATAACTTGCCAGGAATGCGGGTTTTATGTCAAAACTCTGATCAAGCCGAAGCACAGCACCGCCCATGAGGTGATATTGATTGCTGAAATTATATTGTCGATTTATATCGCCTCCAGATCCTAAATCTGACAGGGCAAGTCTTGGCATGGAAAGACCGACATAATAACCTTCGGGCCGATAAAGCAACACACCGAAACCCATCAAAGCGGTACTTTCGCGAATATCAGAACGAAACGCAGGGTCATTTGGATCTACTTGACTAAAACTTCCGTTATAAAAGCTGACCCCTAAGCTCATGGACATTGCCAAGTACTCGTTCTCCGAAAGCCGAACTGACTTCGCCAGAAAGGCACTTAATTCCGTTGCGTTTTCAATGGCCAGACTTTCATGGCGCACATTTAATCCTATCGCCGCATTAAATTTGTGCCAAGGTGCATGCGCAGTCATCCAATAGGAAGTTGGCGCACCTTCTAGGTTAACCCATTGCTTGCGGCCCAACAAAGCAACCTCGCCATCTGGCCGTAACAAACTTGCAGTAGGATTCAAGGCGGTTGGCTGATTAGCGTATTGATTATATGTGGGAGCCTGTTGAGCTTTTGTGAATGTAAGGTGCAGCAATAGGACCGCAATAACTGATATGAATTTTATACTGTTCATGTTAGCTTATATTTTCACTGCCTTCATTCTTAAAAAGAAGGCGTATATCTTTGATGACCACTTAATATCGGACTACGAAATAACCTTTTTCATGCTTCCAAGTTCCGTCCACTTTTACTTCCAGGAGATAATAATAGGTTCCTGGAGGAATCTGGTTATTACCAGGACCAAGCCCTCGGAACACTTTGTCTTCATTATTGTAACCGCTCATCTCTATGATTTGCATACCGTTCCGGTCTACAATTATAAGTTTGTTATCAGGATAGTCTTTAACTCCTTCGATCATCAGAAAATCATTGATACCGTCTCCATTTGGTGAAAGCGCTTTGTGTACTTTTATGGGTAACGCAGCTTCCTTATCTATTACTTGCACCTGGATGCTTACAGGATCCGCGGCTTCATAGTTGGCGTCTCCTTCCTGGAAGGCCGTTATCATTACGGTACCTAACCGAAGGACATTAAGGGTTGTGCCGGAAACAGTTGCTACCTGTGGATCGCTTACTTCTAGCCGAATCGGCAGGGAGCTGCTTGCACTTACCGTTAGCGGGAGACTGCCTACGTTACGGGCTACTTCTCCTAGTTCCGTGAAACTAATTTCTTGCGAAGCTTTTTTAACGATTAGTTTCCTACTTACCGTTGGCTTGTTGTTATAATTAGCGTTATCCGGAACGGTGGCCGTAATAATAGTTTCACCAGCGCCAACAATATGGATACGCCCGTCGACACTGATTGTCGCTACGTTGGTATTACTGCTAATGTAACTAACCGCCTCCCCACTATTAGCCGTAGCCTGTAGATTAAAATCGTTATCGCCGTAGGTTTTTTCCGGTAATTCCTCGAAATCGATACTACGCTCAACAGTCCTTATTTGTAAGGTTGCTTTTAGCGTGAGTGGGATATAATTGCTACCGCTTACCTTAGCGGTTACTTCCTGCATTCCAACATCGGTGCGATTGTTATTCTCATAACTGACACTTGTGCCCACTGGCAAAGTCCCCGAGATGGCCAGTGATTTTGCGGTGCCGTCATACACAAAAGCCCCGTCATCCAACGTTACGCCCGTAATGTTGGCCTTGGTAATTGTTAAGCGCGCTTTCAGTACCAGGGTTTCATAATTATCACCACTAATCGTAGCACTTACTTCCTGTGTACCTACATCCGTGCGATTGTTATTCTCATAGCTTACGCTGGTGCCCACTGGCAAAGTCCCCGAGATGGCCAGCGATTTTGCTGTTCCGTCGTATACAAAAGATCCATCTTGGAAACTGGTGCCGGTGATAGCGGCCTTGGTAATCGTTAAGTTTGCTTTCAGTACCAGCGTTTCATAATTATCACCGCTGATCGTANCACCACTAATCGTAGCACTTACTTCCTGTGTACCTACATCCGTGCGATTGTTATTCTCATAGCTTACGCTGGTGCCCACTGGCAAAGTCCCCGAGATGGCCAGCGATTTTGCTGTTCCGTCGTATACAAAAGATCCATCTTGGAAACTGGTGCCGGTGATAGCGGCCTTGGTAATCGTTAAGTTTGCTTTCAGTACCAGCGTTTCATAATTATCACCGCTGATCGTAGCACTTACTTCCTGCGTACCTACATCGGTGCGGTTGTTATTTTCATAGCTTACGCTGGTGCCCACCGGTAAGGTACCTGAGATGGCCAATGATTTTGCGGTGCTGTCGTATACAAAAGATCCATCTTGGAAACTGATGCCGGTGATAGCGGCTTTGGTGATTGTCAGATTGGCGGTCAACACTAGATCGGTATAATTCGCTCCGTTGATTGTTGCTATTACCTCTTGTGTACCTACATCTGTGCGACCATTGTTTCCATAGCTAACAGTAGTGCCCGCTGGCAAGGTACCTGAGATGGCCAGTGATTTTGCGGTGCCGTCATACACAAAAGCCCCGTCTTCCAACGTTACACCTGTAATGGTAGCCTTACTGATCGCTAAGTTTGCTTTCAGCACCAGGGTTTCATAATTGTCACCGCTGATTGTGGCCGTTACTTCCTGCGTACCTACATCCGTGCGACTGTTATTTTCATAACTGACACTCGTGCCCGCTGGTAAGGTGCCAGCGATAGCCAGCGATTTTGCTGTTCCGTCGTATACAAAAGATCCATCTTGGAAACTGGTGCCGGTGATAGCGGCCTTGGTAATCGTTAAGTTTGCTTTCAGTACCAGCGTTTCATAATTATCACCGCTGATCGTAGCACTTACTTCCTGCGTACCTACATCGGTGCGGTTGTTATTTTCATAGCTTACGCTGGTGCCCACCGGTAAGGTACCTGAGATGGCCAATGATTTTGCGGTGCTGTCGTATACAAAAGATCCATCTTGGAAACTGATGCCGGTGATAGCGGCTTTGGTGATTGTCAGATTGGCGGTCAACACTAGATCGGTATAATTCGCTCCGTTGATTGTTGCTATTACCTCTTGTGTACCTACATCTGTGCGACCATTGTTTCCATAGCTAACAGTAGTGCCTGCTGGTAAAGTACCTGCTATTGCTAATGACTTGGCCTTACCATCGTAGGCAAAACTTGCATCTTCCAATGTGATACCAGTAATGGTGGCCTTGCTGATTGTTAAGTTTGCTTTCAGCACCAGGGTTTCGTAATTATCACCGTTAATGGTGGCCGTCACTTCCTGTGTTCCTACATCCGTGCGATTGTTATGCTCATAACTGACACTTGTGCCCGCTGGTAAGGTGCCAGCGATAGCCAGTGATTTTGCGGTGCCGTCATACACAAAAGATTCGTCATACAACGTTACGTCCGTAATGTTGGCCTTGGTAATCGTTAAGTTTGCTTTCAGTACCAGCGTTTCATAATTATCACCGCTGATCGTAGCACTTACTTCCTGTGTACCTACATCCGTGCGACTGTTATTTTCATAACTGACACTCGTGCCCGCTGGTAAGGTGCCAGCGATAGCCAGCGATTTTGCGGTACCGTCATAAACGAAAGATCCGTCATCCAACGTTACGCCCGTAATGTTGGCCTTGGTAATTGTTAAGTTTGCTTTCAGCACCAGGGTTTCGTAATTATCACCGTTAATGGTGGCCGTCACTTCCTGTGTTCCTACATCCGTGCGACTGTTATGCTCATAACTGACACTCGTGCCTACTGGCAAAGTACCTGAGATGGCCAATGATTTTACTGTTCCGTCGTATACAAAAGATCCATCAACAAAAGTGATATCTGATACATCATCTATAGATGCCTTGGTGATTGTCAGATTGGCGGTCAACACTAGATCGGTATAATTCGCTCCGTTGATTGTTGCTGTTACCTCTTGTGTACCTACATCTGTGCGACCATTGTTTCCATAGCTAACAGTCGTGCCCACTGGCAAAGTCCCCGAGATAGCCAGTGATTTTGCGGTGCCGTCATATACAAAAGATTCGTCATCCAACGTTACGCCCGTAATGTTGGCCTTGGTAATTGTTAAGCGCGCTTTCATTACCAGGGTTTCATAATTATCACCGCTAATCGTAGCGCTTACTTCCTGTGTACCTACATCCGTGCGACTGTTATTTTCATAGCTAACGCTGGTGCCCACCGGTAAGGTACCTGAGATGGCCAGTGATTTTGCGGTGCCGTCATACACAAAAGCCCCGTCATCCAAGGTTATGCCCGTAATGGTGGCCTTACTGATCGCTAAGTTTGCTTTCAGCACCAGGGTTTCGTAGTTGTCACCGCTGATTGTGGCCGTCACTTCCTGCGTACCTACATCCGTGCGACTGTTATTCTCATAGCTGACACTCGTGCCTACTGGCAAAGTACCTGAGATGGCCAGTGATTTTGCTGTTCCGTCGTATACAAAAGATCCATCTTGGAAACTGATGCCTGTGATAGCGGCTTTGGTAATCGTTAAGTTTGCTTTTAATATCAGGGTTTCATAATTATCACCGCTAATCGTGGCCGTTACTTCCTGCGTACCTACATCGGTGCGACTGTTATTTTCATAACTGACACTCGTGCCCGCTGGTAAGGTGCCGGCGATAGCCAGCGATTTTGCGGTGCCGTCATACACAAAAGACCCGTCATCCAAGGTTATGCCCGTAATAATCGTCGCATACTGAAGACTTAGTGTATTGGATGCTAGGTTACCATTGCTACCGACATTAACCGCCATATCAGCTGGTATGTAGATCTGCACAATTCCCCCCACCGCGGGTGTCACTAAGAACGAATAAGAAATATTATCGTTTGTTTGTAAGTTACTAAGTGTTGCATTGCTTCCTATAATATCCTCAAGTGTAAATCCAGTAACGGCTTCACTGAACGTTGCAATTACGGTGAAAGGACTACTAACTGGAGAACTGGCCTCCGTAGAAAGCGTTACGCTTGGTTGTATGGTATTGACGAAAATTCCTGCTGTACTCGGTACATTATTCAACATAGCGGAAGCCTCATTGCCAGCAGCGTCCTGCATAACACTTGCATTGCCGATAATTCCGGCCAAGGTGATCCCATCTAAATCTAAGTCTCCGCTTTGCACGGCGTAGCTAAACGCAAGCGTGCTAGTTCCTGAACCTGCAACATAGGCCGCCTGAACAAGTGCTTCTCCAATAGTTAGGTTCAGGTAAGGGTTGCCACTAACGGTAACAGGCTCATTGAAATTCACCGTAAAGTTTAGTGAACTTCCCATTCTATAATATCCATTATTTGGTACAATAACCAAGGTTGAAACGGGAGTAACTCCATCAACGACAATATCATGTTGACCGGCAAGGGAGTTTGGACCACCAGTATTTGGCAATGTGAGATCCGCATCAACTAAAGCCCCGTTTCTTATCACCGCACCATTGAGTCTCAATGCGGTGGTTGATAGGTAATCCAGGTCATGACTGAGATCACCTGCTTGCACCGTGTAATTAAATGTTATGGCATCGGTACCCGATCCGGAAACATATTCGGCATCCCTGTTCACGACACCTGTATTTAATGTCAGCGTGGGGTTTCCCCCTGCCGCTTGAACGACGACAATTTGATTAAAAACAACTACGATACTTATCTCATCTCCTAATTTATACAAACCGTTTGAGGCAGTTGTATTTACCATATTTATTCGTGGGCTTCCAGCAGTTACTGCTATTCTAAGCGTTGCGGTGTCACAAAGTGAAGGCGAGCCATTATCACATACTTGATAGATTACACTATCTTGACCGAAAAAGTCTGAATTTGGCGTGTAGGTAAAACTGCCGTCTGCATTCAGCACGACTGTGCCATTCACAGGCGCCGTCACCAGTGAGGCAGTCAACGCATTCCCGTCGGGATCGTTATCGTTCGTCAAAACGTTACCCGTTGCAGGTTCATTTTCAGTTACAATAATTTCATCATCAACTGCAACCGGAGCGTCATTTGTTGAATTTACGGTGAACTTGACAGTCGCTGTATCGCATAAGGACGGGCTACCATTATCGCATACCTGATAGTTCAGGCTGTCTAAGCCGACAAAATTAGTGTTTGGTGTGTACGTGAAACTGCCGTTAGCATTCAATACCACCGTTCCATTAACCGGCGCCGTCACCAGTGAGACAGTCAGCACATTCCCTTCAGGGTCTGTATCATTCGTCAAAACATTCCCTATCGCTGCTACGTTTTTCGCTGTACTGACAGCATCGTCTACAGCCATCGGAGCATCGTTCACCGGCGTAATATCTATATTGATAGTACCAACGACTACATTATTTGCACCGCCTGAACCGGTGTTACCGTTATCATTGATGGAAACTTCTACCAGAGCCGCATTGTCGCCTGACAGGTTATGATCAGGTCGGAAATAAATATTACTAGGCACATTGATGTAATTATTAAGATCTATCAGATTTCCCGTCAATGTTAACTTTCCAGTCAAATGGCCCGTTATGGAGATTCCAGTTCCTGCTGCAATATCAAATATTCCGCCGGTGGCGTCCAACGTTAAGGAGACTTGTCCCACACCCGCATCAACATCCATTATTGTCGCCGACGAAATATCCAATGCATCTTCGGTAGCGTCTTCTCGCACGGTAATGTCGGCAGGTAGTCCCGCAATTACCGGTGCATCGTTTACCGCTTCAATTTGGAAGTGTGCCCATGCTGTATCACATCGAGAAGGTGTACCATTATCGCAAACCTGATATCGTAAACTATCCAAACCATTAAAATTAGCACTTGGTGTATAAGTAAAGCTACCATCCGCATTGAGTACGATCGTGCCATTTACGGGCGCCGTCACCAAAGAGGCGGTCAGGGCGTTCTCTTCCGGATCACTATCATTCGTCAAGACATTCCCAGTGGTCGGCGTATCTTCCCTTACCGATACAGCATCATCCATGGCGTTGGGAGCCCAGTTAGTCACCACTTCAATTTCATCCAACATAACACCTATGTTGAAACCAACTATTTCAAGCTCATCCATATTCGCCAAGAATGGATAGTCGCTTGAACTTATGGTAATTTTATGGATGGGTGTAGTGGGTTGATAGTAAGTCCGGATGGTATCAATAAGAACACCATCTCTTTTTACATAAATTTCAATCATCTGGGTTTCATTTTGGGTAGGCCAAATATTAAATTGCCTTATACCAAAATTATCTCCAGAAGTACTTTTTAAAGTGGCAGAATGAAGCGTAGCACCAGCCAACGCGTCATAACGTAAAACATTGGTACTTAGACTAGTTCCAATCAACACCCTGATTTGACTACCATTCCCATTTCCGGTTGCAATGGCTGAAAAACCATTACCAACCTCCCAAGTGGCTGGTGCTGTATTTGTGCTAATGGCGTGAACCTCTCCTGCATTAAAGCCCTCCCAGTCATAAACACCGGAATTGAGTACTTGGGCATGTACAATAGGACTACTGAATAACAGTCCGCAAAACGTTATTAGGTAGTTGAAAAGTTTTGTAGGGTAAAAGTATTTCATATATACTTGTTAAAATATCGACTAGACGCATAAGTAAGGGTTCTGCCACCCGGAACTATTTTGATAGGCCGCTTGCAGCATTTCAGGGTGCTCCCAACTGATACCTGGATCCTGGTCAATTACTTTATTTTCTACTAGGCCTGTTTTACAATTGATTTGTGAGAGCCGGACATATACCGGGTGACTGGACTGATAAGGCGTCGTTTTAAGGTTGATTTCCCCTCGTGGACCGAGGCAGGTGATCGTTGCCAACGCGCTAGCCAATGAATCGCGTGTGATCTTCTTATCTTCATGTCCACGAATCGCTTTTGAAAGACATAAGCCTACTTCGTAACCAAGCATGCTATACACCATCGGTTTCTCGTCATAGTTACTCTCATAAGCCTGTATAAAATCCTGATTAGCGCCTGTTTCTAATGTGTAGGTCCAGGTTATAGCGCTGGTTAGATTTGTCACGAATAGATCGCTTGTTTCCAAGCACTCATCCGTCATAAACGGAGCCACACTTAATGCGGTGCGAGAGGATATCTTACTTTCCTGATAATAGCGGAGAAACTGCTCTCCTTCTTTTCCCGATAACATGGCGTGGGTGTGGTTTGGCATCAACATTTGTAATTGATTGATGAGAAGCAGGGTGTTTGGCATGGAAGTCATTCCATTTATAAAATTAAGCTTGACGTGGCTAGCTCCAGCCGCATGTAAGCCATAACGATAACATTCGTGCATATTATACCCTGCCTCATAATACGATAGGCTTACACATGGATCTGCGCCGTATTCCCGTTGCGCCCATTTCCCCATCACCCACTCGCTTTTCCAAAGATCGAGACTCGTATAAAAGAGATAATCTGACCGGAATTGATACGTAGGAACAAATCCACCTAAATTAGCTATCGCGACGGGTATACGGTATTTATTGATGATTTCTAAGCAGTTTTGAGTAACCTTGGTGCCTATCACACCAATGATCATATCGACTTGATCGAATAAAGCCAGTTTATTTAGTGCATTTTCGACAAAGGACTGCCCGCCGGTTTGAATAAACTCCTCAATGATTTCGATACGGCAGTTCGGTGTCCTTTGCGCCAACGCAAGCATAGCACCTTGCTTGAAATCATTGCGAAGATTTTTGAATACCCCTGAATAGGGTATTAAGAATCCTATTTTTAACTTTTGCATATCAAAGGTAGAAGGGGGGATTATTCTCTCGAAGGAAATACACCTTGCAGTGCAATTACAAAATGGAGTACTTGATAAGGCTGCATGATGCTGAATGGTATATTGCCACCTGCTTGACCTACTGCTACATTACCTCCACCAGTTGCTGATACTCCACTCAGATCTACTAAGGTACCTGCATTTGCCTGATCGATAAAGCCATTTAATGACGCGGCATTATTAGGGTCATAAGGTGCGGCCAATACGCTACCAGATGTGGCTACATGTGTTTGTGCTTGGTTCGTGGAAACACCAACGGAAACGCTCCCGGGAGTTGGCGTGAACGTTGCTTGATGTGTGTGCATTGGCATTTGCGTGTATGTTAAGGTAATGGTTTCTGTACCTGCCCTTTGTCCAAGTATATAGTTGGACCCACTTGGATTTTGGCCTTGGCCGATCACTACGCGCCCTTGCAAGTCCGGCAATGCAAAGGTAGTCGTACCGTTGCCTCCATAAATGGTTCCAAGCAGTGCAAACAGTGCGGAGTTTGAACTGATAGCCAAAAGCTGTCCTTGACAAAATGCCCAACCTTTAGGGGCAAAATCAGGTGCCCATATCATTATTTCACTTAAAAGAGGTTCTGCTGCCATAATTTTTGAGTTTAGTATGTGTTACGTATATTGACTGCTATTGTGGATATGAAGTATTTCACACAATTTCCACAACGACACAAAATGAACACAAATTTTGCTCACTTTGTATCCCTCCTTTGGGGGGGATCGCATGTGTGGAGATTAAGGGTTGTGCGCTGTGGCTAAGAGGAGGAGCTAGCGTAGCCTTGGATATACTTGTTATTTAGTGTCGGAGCTGATACAAGGCATAGTTTATTAAACAAAGCTTCTTACACTTGAACTATTTAAATTTTCGGCTGATCAATGCATGTCTACTATTGACCTCTAGCTTTTGATAGATATTTTTAATATGATATTTAACGGTCTCTACAGCAATATCCAAACGCAGTGCGACTTCCTTATTAGTTAGTCCTTCCTCAATAGCACTTACGATTTGCTCTTCTCTCGGTGTAAGTTTTTCTTTTGGATCAGGCGTCACCCTGGGGTTGAAATACTCCACCACCAGTCGTGCAATACCTGGCGACATCGGTGCTCCCCCATCGCAAAGTGAAATAACAGACTCTTTGATTTTTTGTAAAGGCGTTTGCTTTAAGAGGTAACCGGAAGCGCCATTGCACAAGGCTTGAAAAACCCTTTTTGCGTCATCATAAACAGTCAGCATAATTACCTGACATTTTGGTGCTCTCTTTTTTATGCGGGAAATCCCTTTAATTCCGGATTCTCCAGGCAGCCCGATATCTGACAAAACCACATCGAGATAAGTATTGTCTGTCCACTGACTCATAAAGTCTTCTACCGAGCCCGCCGCTAAAAGACAAGAAAAACCTTGCTGTTCTTTGAAAAAATTTAACAGGGCTGTACGAATATGCTCGTCATCCTCAATTATCCCTAAACGTATCATGCGTTAAAACTATTTATTATTTTTGGTTCTACACCCCCCTCATTGGGGGGTGCATGCATTAGTTTTAATCTACATAAGTATTATATGCACCTGAAAATATTGATTCTCTTCAACAATAGACAACTGTGCATTCATTTTAGCAGCGCGCTCCTTCATATTTTGGAGTCCGCGTCCACCTTGGTGATTTACAAATAATTCCTTAGGATTTGAACAGGTATTTTTAATCGACAAGTGTATAGTATTGTCGATAACCAGCTCGATGATTGCTCCTGAACCATCGCCATACTTGATCACGTTGGTCACAGCCTCTTTAAAAATAAGAAAAAGGTTCTGCCTTACAATTTGAGACAAGCCGTTTGAGGCATAAGCTCCCCGAATCTCAAACTTATACTGAAAATCTACCTCCTCCTGAAGTTTATACAGGTAGTCTTTCATACGGATAACCAGGTCTTTTAGTGTATCAAAACGCGAATCGATCGACCAAACCATGTCGCTCATGGTAGATAAGGCTTGCCTACTAGTATCTGCGATTTGTTGCAATTGCTTATTTTCTCCACTCCACCCGTTTATTTTGCTGTTCAGCGAATCGGCTTGGTAATAAATGCGTGTTAAAGAACTTCCCACCTCATCATGAAGATCGCTGGCGATGCTAATTCGTAAACGACGTTCTTTGATTTGTATATATTCACGATATTTAAAGATTGCCCAAATAATGATCGCGAAAAACAATACGAGCAGGCATTTAAACCAAATTGTTTGATAAAAGGTGGGATTCACTTGAAGTGGCACGATTAGGCTAGCGTTAGTCCACCGCCCATCCGGCAGACGAGAAGCAAGGTGCAGCTGATAACTGCCGGGCGGCGTTTCAACGAAGGTAATTTCCTGCCGACGCCCCAAAGGCAGCCAATCCAAGTGTCCATCCAATCGATAAAAAAACTGTAGCTCTTTGGCCAGCTCACTCACCCCGCCAAAGCCAATCGTAAAATAGCGCGTCCCAGCTTCTATTATAAGCCTTTTATCTTGTTTATACGGGAAGGTGTAATGCCGTTCCAATCCCTGGCCTGCTCGCTCGGTAGTAAAGCTGGTAATATTTAGGGGAGTGGTTTTCGTTAATCTTCTTACTTGCGGCACACGAGGCGCCTCCGCATTAAAATAAAGCAAACCATTGATGGTTCCCAAGTAAAAGGTATTGCCCTGCTGAAAAGCAGCCGCCTGATTAAATTCATTTGCTGGCAATCGATCCAGTCGAGAGTAATTAGCAATCTGCTTTGTCTGTTTGTCAATCATACTTAAACCATTATGGGTGGCTACCGCGACATGGTCTGCCTTGGTTAATATACTATACACAATATCATCAGCCAAGCCATCTTCATTGGTGATTTTCTGCCGTACCGCTCCATTCCCGTCTAATATCCAAACGCCTTCTCCATGTGTTCCTATCCAAAACGTATCATCTACCGGCGTAATACAATACACTGCGTTTCCCAAGGCATTTGTTTGCAAGCTGTTAGTTTGGCAATCCCAGATAAATAGCCCTTCGGGCGTACCGATCCATAATTTTTTTCCAACGGGTGTTACATGTAATATCTTTAATCGTGCAAGTTTAGGGTGTTTCACTACCCGGTATGTTTTTGAATAAGGATTAACCATATATAAGCCTGCATAAGTGCCTACCCATACAGAATCATGCGAAACACGCGTCAACGTTGTCATGGCTTCAACTGGCAGTTTTTCGCTTTTTGCCGCCAAACTAAGCCTAATAGATGAAAGTCGTTTTTTTTTTCGATCGAACCAGAGCAAGCCACTTCCTTCCGTTCCTAATAATAAGGTGTCTTTACTCCATGGAAGTATCCGATAAACAAACTGCCCACCGAGTGTTTCCTTTTCTCCGGTCCGCTCGTTTATGGCAATAAATCGATCTTTGTACGATCCGACATAGAGCGTGCCGTCACTGTGCTTATAGATGCTTCGTATACTATTGATTGACGTACCATTGCTAAGGAGCGTATGAAATCGATGATTAGTGGGCAATAACTCTAAGACATGATTGTTAAGCGACATCAACAAGCTATTACCTAAATTTTTAAACCATACGATATGATCATCTTTTAGGTTGTCGGGGTAGGTCATTTCTTGCTTGCTTACATGGTTGGTCGGAAAGTTATATGTAAACAGCTGTTCTTTACCGATACTTGCTTTATTCGTGAATATCAAGATGTGATCATTATTGAAAGGTGCCATATATACGGTACCGTCCTTACCAACCTGATTCCTTTCCAATGCCGGAATTTGGTCAAAAGTTCCGTTTTGAGTATCAAAAAGATACAAACCACGATCTTTAATGTTTAACAAGCATTTTCCCGAGGGATGAAAGTGCACTTGTTCAATCTCTGTATTATTCAATTCAGGTAAGCCAAAGTATGTCGGAGGTGATAAATAACCCTCCCGGATTCGGAGACGGATCATTTTCCCTGCTTTCGTGGATACCCAAAGTTCTCCGGCATAAGGTTCTGAGATGGAAACGATAGAAGGCTTGTTGAAATGGTTTGGATAATCCCGATTGATATCAAGCAGAAGTTTCAGGCTATCACCGTTGACCTGATAGAGTCTACCATCAAACGACCCTGCATATATATTGCCGTTGCGCCCTTGCCCAATACACTCTATATCCGGTTTATGAACATATTGGTCTAATTCCGGGTTTTTTACAAAATTCATTTCCCAACTTCGCAAATCGAAGCGTACGAGGCCATTTTCAGTTCCGATCCAAAGGTTGTTTTGCCTGTCGGGAAAAAGGGTTTTAATTCTACTGTTCGGAATAGCGGGTTTACTTTTATTATTCAGGAAGATAGTTTCGTTTCCGTCGTATCGACATAATCCACCGCTAGTAGCCATCCACAGAAGCCCCGCACTGTCTCTTATAACATCCGTAATAACTTGGCTCTGCAAATTTTCGGGAAACTTGGCATCTCGAAAAATAAATCCCTCTTCTTGGGAGTACACGTACAACATACGTGTAAGCAAAACAATAAGCAAGAAAGGTTTTCTAATATACATGAATAGGTAGAATGGAACACATCCATCTGATCTGGTGCGAAACTTTAATTATAAATTAAGCGAAATATTGTCCATCTTTTTTATTCATTCTGTTCATTTTTTTTACACATAAAAATTGGGTAAAAAGTGTTCTCCAAAGTCTTTCTCCAAACGAATCGATAGAAGAACAGTTTTTTTATTTTCTTTTATACTTTCCTGCGTTTATATTTGTCGGCATCGAATGACCAACAATGAAACGAATTATAAGCATTTTCACTTTCTTTTCACTAACATTATCCTTTAATAACCAGCTGTTTGCTCAATCGCAAAACACCTATCAAAACCCGTTGCCGGTTGCATTTGGTGACCCTTACGTACTGCACGTATCGGGCGACAAATATTATATGTACGGCACGGGTGGAGTTGCAAAAAATGGATTTGCTGCTTATTCTTCGACCGACCTTGTGAATTGGAAAGATGAAGGCCAAGTATTTTATGCCGGTAACCCAAATGGTTGGAGCGATTCTACCGCCGCTTGGAACGGAGCCTACTGGGCACCGGAAGTATATGCGCATAACGGCAAGTTCTACCTATTTTACTCCGCTCAATGGAGCGATAACCCTGGCAAGGAGGTTGAAAATTTTCGCATTGGAGTAGCTGTGGCGGATAAGCCTACGGGGCCATTTGTTGACTTAACCGATAAACCAATTTTTGATCCTGGATACCCTATTATCGATGCGAATGTACTTTTTGATGACAGCGGTAAGATTTATCTTTATTATTCCCGCTGCTGTTATAAGCATCCCGTGGAAAGCGAAGTAGCTACCTGGGCTAAGAAAAAGGGATGGTTTGATACAATAGAGGAAAGTTGGGTGTATGGTGTTGAGTTGAAACCTGATTTCAGCGGCGTTATAGGCGAGCCCGTCTTATTATTAAGACCTCCTGTAGAAATGAGCGATAAACAAGCGGAGTGGGAAAGTCGTTCGGTTACGTCAAAGGAAGTTAATCGCCGGTGGACAGAGGGCTCCGCTATTTTTAAGAAGGGAGACACTTATTATATGATGTACTCGGCCAATTATTTTGGGGGTAAGAATTATGCCGTAGGATACGCGACTTCCAAAAGTCCGCTCGGCCCATTTACCAAAGCGGCTAATAACCCTGTATTGCAGAAGAACAGCGAACGTGGTGGTGTGGTAACAGGAACCGGTCATAATAGTGTGACCTACTCGCCAGACGGAAAGGAAATGTTCTGCGTGTATCACGCACGGACCTTATCAACGGGTGAAGAACGTGTTGTTTTTATTGATAGAATGAAGATAACAGAAGACGGGAAATTGATAGTAGAGGGACCGACTACGACACCTCAACTAGTTCCAAGCAGATAAAAAAAGGAACCTCCTGCACAGTGGGTTCCCTTTACTTTTGATCAGGAAACGTTGGCTCAGTCTAACGTGTCGAGTTGTTTAAGATCGAAATCATCATTAATCACTTCGCCGTTGGGTTTTACCAAGACAAATCTGGGTAGCTCAGAAAGATATAGGGTATTGATTAAGTCCTGTTGTGCTTCGTTTCTCATTCTATAACTATATTTAAAATCCAGGCCTTCCGTATTCTCTTTCCACTTACTGAATTGGCTTTCCATTGAAATCGGCAATATATCAATTCCTCTTTTCTCCAAAACTGGCACTTCTTGTTCCAATTGCTTAACCGCCTTGGCGGACGCTTGATCTGCACTATTCCAAAATGACAGCAGCAAATATTTACGATCCTTAAAAGAATCCCATGGAATTTCTGAAAGCTGTGCATCGGTTGCGACTACCTGTTTTTGAAGATCTAACCGTTGTATTTTCGTTTGCACCTTTTCGAGTCGTTTGGCAAAGTCTAGGCCATACTTGCTCTGCTTTACCTCAATTGGCGCCTGTTCTAACAGATTCCCGTATGCTTTTGCGTATTGACGCTGTTTTCCCGCCCGTGATAACAAATAAAATGAGCTGATTAATGGCTGGTGTTTTTTGATGAAATCTTCAGTAATTGAAGCAGGACTTTTCGAAAGTTCTTTCTTACCCGAAACTTTGGTGACGCCTGCCCCGCCAAGGCTGTAACTTTCTGTCTGTCCTTCTTCTTCCGCTTCAAGTTCGGCAAGTACAGTATGCCATTTATTTAATAACTCTTGTTCTTTTCCACCACCTTGAATCGAAAAGGCAGTTTTGCTTATGGAGCCTGGGTGATTAAAGGGCCGTTGTACAAGCTTCAGATCTGTAGAAGCGGATGCTAAAACCGGGATGGAGGCTTCCCAAACTAACCCACTGGTACCGCGTTTTGTGGACTTTCCTTCTATTTTTATAAAGTAAATTTCGTTAAGATTAGCGGTATCCAGCTTGAGTTTGAATTTCCCGTTCTCAATAGGGACGGATATAACGGAATCCTTCTCATTGTCCTTGAACAAAGAAACTTTTTTTATTTCGGAATTCGCTGTTTCGCTAATAATCGATAGCGCGCCTTTCTCGGGTGTATAAAGATATTTTTGCTTTTTAGTGTCCGTCTGTTTATTTTGTTCGCGGTGTTGGCATGACGATATAGTCAGTAAAAAGCCAATCACAATAACGTAAGGGCTCGATCTAAAGAATTTCATATGCTAATATACCAACATGTAATCATATTGTTTGTGTACTTGCGAAAATTGTAAACATCCATTTAATATTTATATAAGTTTGCACGGATATCTAATTACAGTAACTAAGTTATGATTCAAAAAGAAGACACCGAAATATTTTATCCAATGGATTTGACAGCTTGGCGGGCATGGTTGGAGAAAAACCATCAATCAAAATCATCCGTCTGGCTCGTTCTTTATAATAAATCTTCAGGCAAACCTTCCATTTCCTGGAGTGAGGCGGTAGACGTTGCTTTGTGCTTTGGATGGATAGATAGTAAAAAGATAAAAATAGACCCTGAAAGATCCCATCAGTTTTTCAGCAAGCGAAAAGCTAAAAGCACATGGTCAAAAATCAACAAAGATAAAGTGGAGAGATTGATAGCAAGCGGCTTAATGACACAAGCTGGTTTGGAGTGTATTGAAAAGGCGAAACAGAATGGGTCCTGGACGATTTTAGATGAAGTGGAAGCACTTAAAATTCCGGCGGATTTAGAAGCTGCATTTATGATTCATACCGGGGCAAAATCATTTTTCGAAGGGCTGAGCAAGTCCGCAAGAAAGGCAATGTTACAGTGGTTGGTTCTAGCCAAGCGGCCTGAAACAAGACAGGAACGAGTACACCAGATTGCTGCACTCGCTTCAAAAGGAATGAAACCGAAACCGTTTTAACTTGTACTTACTCGGCATACCTATCAAAATCATTCCGAAATTAATTCCACATCCTTTTGCAAATAACGCACAAAACACTGATAAAAATTAGTGAAAAATAGAGACATATTGTGCAATTCGATTCCGCTTGTTTGTTTTTATTTGCCTACAGAGTGAGGGGTTTCTTGCAAGTTTGTTAAAAACCAATTATGTCCTATAGAACCGGATTGGGGCCTCTTCTAAAATTACGGACAAACGAAGGTGTTCATGAACTGCACCGGTAGCGTATAAAGTACGATTATTTCACCATTATAATGTCCAAATTATGAAAAAGATTACGATCAATTTATGTTATCTATGTCTCTTGTTCTTGTACGCTTGTGAAAAAAACGTTAAGATGCAGCCAAATCCTGAAACGATGGATATGGCGGATTTTATTATTGACAGCACTTTTACCAACCCTATCATACCGCGAGGCGCCGATCCATGGGTGACGCACAAACATGGCTTTTACTACTTTACATACACGCAGGGGGGCAAATTAGTCTTGTATAAAACAAAAAACATGTCTGAGTTGGCATTGGCGAGCGCCCACGATGCGTGGATACCCGAACAAGGTATGCCATATTCCAAAAATCTATGGGCGCCGGAATTACACTACCTTGATAATAAATGGTATATGTATTTTGCTGCAGACAATGGGCAGAATGCAAATCATCGAATGTATGTCGTAGAAAATGCGGCAGCAGATCCTACGACCGGAGAGTGGGTGCTCAAGGGAAAGGTGGCCGACCCGTCCAACGAGTGGGCCATTGATGGTACCGTACTTGAATATAAAGGGCAACGCTATATGTTATGGTCGGGTGGAAACGCCGGTGCTGCTCCGCAACGTATCTATATTGCAAAGATGAGCAATCCATGGACCATCAGTAGCGAAAAGGTGGCTATCTCCAGTCCGATACATCCTTGGGAAATGAATGGTAGTGCGATTAACGAAGGTCCCCAGGTATTAATAAGTCCGAGTGGTCGCGTACACGTGGTATATTCAGCAAGTGGTTATTGGGTTGACACCTATTGCTTAGGTTTACTAAGCCTGAACATAGATGGAGATCCAATGAAGCCCGATGACTGGGTAAAAACACCGCAACCCGTTTTTTCTATGAATGCCGAAAGCGGCGCTTATGGCCCCGGCCACAATGGTTTTTTCAAATCGCCGGACGATAGCGAAGACTGGATTATTTATCATGCACGGAGCTTACCTGGAGGTGGGGATGGAAACGGTCGGAATGCCCGCATTCAGCAATTTACTTGGAATGCAGATGGAACCCCCAACTTCGGTATACCCGTTAAGATTGGTGTACCTATTGCAAAACCTTCTGGCGAACCCATTCGAAAAGTATATCGTACTGATAACTGGTCTATTGCAAGCTTTAGTTCTGAGGAGACTGTCAATAATCGTTTGGCTAGTAAATTGATTGATAATGACGTAAATTCGTACTGGATAACGCGATACTCATCCAATCCAACAAACTATCCCGATCATTGGATTACCGTTGATATGGGGGAATCCCTAACAGTGGATGGCTTTATGCTCGCGCAGAAAAGCGGTGATCGAAAAGTTAAAGAAATAGAAATTTTAATAAGCGACGACAACAGTTCGTGGGAAAGTCTGGGAACCTTTGAATTGGCTAATGTAAATTTGGTTAAACAATACTTAAATATAGATGTAAGGCGTACCTGTAGGTACTTTAAGTTAGTCCCGTTGGCTGGTTATGATAGTCAGCAGCAACCCGGACTTGCAGAAGCGGGTGCCTACATTAAAGGAGAGTAAAAATTTAAGTCCCCTGAATTAATCGGGTTGAAAAAAAAATGAAACTATATTGTAAGTTTATATGTCTTTTCTGTCTGCTATTATTGGCAGGCAATTTGCGTGGTCAAGAAAAACCTAATATCATTATTATTCTTACAGATGACATGGGATTCAGCGACATAGGCACTTTTGGAGGCCAGTTTGTTCCCACCCCCCATTTGGATCAACTGGCTAAAGAAGGCACTAAATATACGCAGTATTATAGCGCCGCTCCTATTTGCAGCCCTTCTCGTACCAGTATCCTGACGGGTATGTTCCCTGCTGAATGGAATTTCACGACCTTCCTGAATGATCGGCGAAGCAATGCGCGTGCAGAGCAAGCAAACTATTTGAATGTAAACGCCCCCTCATTGGCCAAAGTATTAAAAGCAGCGGGATACGCCACCGGGCATTTTGGAAAGTGGCATATGGGCGGTGGCCGTGATATTAAAAATGCACCGGGCTTTAAGAAATATGGTTTTGACGAGCACGCCAGCACGTACGAAAGTCCGGATCCTGACCCTGCCCTAACTGCAAGGGACTGGATCTGGTCTGATGAGGACAGCATCAAACGTTGGGACCGAACGGCTTACTTTGTAGATAAAACGCTTGATTTCCTCCGTCGGCATAAGGGTGTACCTTGTTTCGTGAACCTTTGGCCGGATGACATGCACACGCCATGGGTACCGGAAGAAAATCGTCGGCAATCGGGTAAATTCCCAATGAATCCGGACGAAGAGAAGGCTTTTAAGCTGGTATTAGCTGAATTTGACAAACAAATGGGCAGGTTGTTTGACGGCTTAGAGAAACTGGGTTTAGCTGAAAATACGCTGATCATTTTCACCAGTGATAATGGTCCGCTACCGAGCTTTAAGGGCAGCAGGGCGGGCGGCTTGCGGGGCACGAAACTCTCACTCTACGAAGGTGGTATTCGTATGCCTTTTATCGTACGATGGCCGGGCCATACACCTGCGGGTCAGACGGACAGTGTGTCGGTCTTGAATTCAAGCGACTTGTTTCCCACCTTGGCACGTATTGCCGCTGCTCCACTACCACCTAATTACAAAGGAGACGGCGAGGATAGAATGAAGGTATTCTTAGGAAAGCCCTCCTCAAGAGAAAAAGATATGTATTGGGAATATGGGCGAAATGATTATGCTTTTAACTATCCCAAAGGAAGAGACCGGAGTCCGAACTTAGCGATCCGGTCGGGTAAGTGGAAACTGTTAGTTGACTACCAAGGTGATAATGTAGAATTATATAATATCGTGGATGATAAATATGAAACTAACAACGTTGCCGCATGGCATTCGGATATCGTAGCTGACTTAAAAACGAAGCTTATTACTTGGCGGGCTTATTTACCTGAATTAACAGCCGACCGCGCTAATCCTTAACATGAATACGGTTGCTCGATTTTGACGCAAGTCAATGTTTTTAAAAGTTATTTAATGCAACTTTGGCTTGTAATTCACGGTGATGTCTGACATGCTAAAGGACCTTATACAACGAAAAACACAACTTGAAGAAAAGCAAGTTCTCGAGATACTGAGGTATTTCAAGCCACTTGTCGCCAAAAAAAACGAATTATTACTTGCAGAGGGTGCTGTAGCAGATAAGTTGTTTTTTATTGACAAGGGATGTCTGCGGCTCTATTACAATAATGATAACCACGGCGTATCGACAAGATTTATGGCTTTTGAGCATACTTTTTTAACGTCAATTGTTAGTTTTATTTCAAGAACACCGGCACCTGAATATATACAGGCTGTAGAAACTTCGGAATTATTCGTGATCTCCTACCATGATTTTTTTCGATTGCGGACGACGATCCCGGCATGGGACAAAATGTATATTTATATCCTAGAATACGGTCTCACCGTTATTACATCGAAGCTTAGCGGATTACTTACGCAGAGCGCAACAGAACGTTATCGCAACTTACTAAAAAATAACCCGGAACTTGTACAGCGGTTATCAAATGCAAACTTAGCGGCTTATTTGAATATATCACCCGAAACACTCAGTAGGTTAAAATCAAATTTATAATAGTAGAATCAAAGCGGCATACCCGTTTCAGAAACAAAATTGATTTAAGTAAATAAGCAAATCAGTCATGAGAAGTGATGAAGTAAAAAAAGGATACCATAGAACGCCACACCGGTCTTTATTTAGAGCCACCGGATTAAAGGATGAAGATTTCGAAAAGCCCTTTATCGGTGTAGCCAACTCATTCATAGAGATTATTCCCGGACACTTTTTTTTGAACAAGGTGGCGAACATCATTAAGGAGGAGATTCGTGCAAACGGATGCATCCCTTTTGAATTCAACACCATTGGAATTGACGATGGCATTGCTATGGGACATGACGGTATGCTGTATTCGCTTCCGAGTAGAGAATTAATTGCCAGTTCAATAGAAAGTGTAATGAACGCACACAAATTGGACGCCATGATTGCTATACCAAATTGTGATAAGATAGTACCTGGTATGATCATGGGTGCACTACGTGTAAACGTACCTACCATTTTTGTGAGTGGAGGTCCCATGGCAAAAGGTTATAAAAAAGATGGTACTCCCATCGATCTCGCATCTGCATTTGAGGCAGTGGGCAAGCACGAGGCTGGGGTTATTAGCGAGGAACAACTTCGGGATATCGAATGTAATGCCTGTCCAAGTGCGGGCAGCTGCTCGGGTATGTTTACGGCTAATTCTATGAACACCTTGATGGAGGCAATGGGCATAGCCCTACCGGGTAACGGAACTATCCTTGCCCAAACAGTCGAACGGGAGACACTTTATAGAAAAGCGGCTCGACGCATCTGTGAGATTGCAAAAGAAGAGACAGCACGTAAAAAATTCACCCTGAAAAATATATTGAACGAAAACGCCGTTCGAAATGCCTTTGCTGTTGATATGGCAATGGGTGGTAGTTCCAATACTGTTTTACATATGCTTGCTATTGCAAATGAGGCAGGTTTAGATTTTCAACTGAAAGATATTAACGCAATTTCACGGAATGTTTCGCACATTGCTAAAATCTCACCAAGCCTAACGAATGTTCATATGGAAGACATTAATCGGGCAGGTGGCGTTAGTGCTGTGATGAAAGAGATGACCAAAAGGAGTAATAATATTCTTATAGACAATTTAACAATCAGCGGCGAAAACCTTTTACAACTTATAGTAGGAGCCGAAATTAAGGACAAAAATATTATACGTACCATCGATAACCCATACAGTGAAGTGGGTGGCTTAGCAATTCTGTATGGAAATCTGGCCGAACAAGGTGCCGTTATCAAAACCGCAGGGCTTACGGGTTCTAGGGTATTTACTGGCAAAGCCGTTTGTTTTAATGGTCAACAGGAAGCCGTCGATGGCATAATCGGCGGAAAAGTTAAAGAGGGTGATGTGGTAGTTATCCGTTACGAAGGTCCAAAAGGCGGTCCTGGAATGCAAGAAATGCTGACGCCCACAAGCTTGATTATGGGCATGGGCTTGGGAAGCTCTGTTGCACTAATAACAGATGGTAGATTTAGCGGAGCAACTAGAGGTGCCTCCATTGGACACGTATCTCCGGAAGCGGCTGAGGGTGGTATGATTGGTTTAATAGAGGATGGGGATGAAATTCATATTGACGTAGACAATTACATCTTATCGGTTAAGTTAAGTGATGAGGAAATTGGGAAGAGAAAAGCGAATTTTGTGCTCCTCAAAAAAAAGCTGCAATCGCGATGGCTTAGCCAATACAGGGCTTTAGTAACAAATGCCAGCAAAGGTGCGGTCTTAAGAAGTGACCTGTAAAGGAAAGGCGATAATTAGACATTGATGAGGATGTAAATGTCCGAATTATAATTTCGGAGTAAAATTGCACTGAAAAATTCTATTTGGTTATTCCGTCCTTTATTTTTGGAGATGCGACATCAGCTTATACGCCATGATCAATTTTGGCGAAAAACGTGGATCAGAAGTTTTTCATATTTTGTATTTTTACTCTATCCAACCCTTAGCAAAGCGCAATTAATTGAACGCGACAGTGCATTTACTTCATCTGAAGCAATTACAGGTCACCCCGGTTTTTCTATACATCGCGATAACTATTTCATCACGGGTATTCCGATGAATCAACAACCAACACGAAATAACTCGGATATTAAGTATCAGATTAGTTTCAAACAACGCTTACGCAAAACACCACTACCCGGTGGCCTATTTCCTTATATTACCTACTCACAAAAAGCATTTTGGGATATCTATCGCGATTCTAAACCATTTGACGAAATTAACTTCAACCCCGGGCTCGCACTAGTAAGACCTTTTTTTCTAAAAGGGCATCGTTTGGCCTACGCTACGCTATCGCTGGAACACGAATCAAACGGACGTGATTCTGTTTATTCACGTAGCTGGAACTTTATGGCCTTTTCCTTGAGATCGCAACTAGATGAACGCTGGATTGTAGGGCTTCGGTTCTGGTTGCCTATGTCTTATAAGGATGACAACCCTGATCTAATGGACTATGTAGGTTATGCCGAGGCTAATGCTACTTATCGAATTAAACCCGACAAATGGTCAGTCGATATAACTGCAAAAAAAGGAAAAGGATGGAATAGACGAGGATCAATCCAAGCTCAGTTGAATTGGCGACCCTTCAAGGATGAAAACCAATACCTCATGTTACAATGGTTTCAAGGTTATGGCGAAAGTTTAATAGACTATCGGGAACATACAAGCATGATCCGCATAGGATTCATGCTGAAAGCAACTACATTGGGGATTTATTAACACCGGTATTAAACTGTGCGGAAATAGGAAAATATGGCAACCAAAACTATGTTTCATAGTCCCTTTATTGAACCCTCAATACCCCTTCTTTTCTTATTGTTACAGCTTGCGTTTACGCACACGTTTGCGTAAATCCACGCAATCGATTGATCTCGAAACCAATTTGTTTTTTTATATAGGCTTGAATATGTTTGCTCACGCAGTAACCAATTTGACCACAATAAACTAGGAAAAATCGTGAACTCGTCTTTACCGTAAGGACGAAGTATTCGACTGAATGATTGTGTGTATTACTAAATTATGAAGAACTATGAGAGAGCGTTAAACTTATTCTTGTAGGCGGACGTCACGCCAAACAAAGCAACAAAATTATTAACAAAAACCCTTAAACTATGCTATATGATTAGTACCGGATTCCTATTGCCTAAAAAAAGGCACATTTCAATCAATCTTTTATATGTTTTCCTTGTTTCATTTTGCACGGCAGGAAGCAGCATATCCATTCATGCACATGCAAGTAAGCGACTATCGACGTTTTTTCGTCAAACAAGTGTATATGGCACAGTCACCGATGAACGTGGCGCCCCCATAGAGGGAGTAACAATTTCTGTAAAAGGAACAACAATAGCCGCTAAAACCAATAGTGAGGGAAGATACCAATTAAACGTGCCCCCTAAGGCTGTTTTGATTTTTAGCAATTTGGGCTTTGAGACACAAGAACTCAACTTCGCAGGAGAACGCGAACTTAACGTAGTATTAAAAGATATGATCAGCGATCTTGAAGAAGTTGTTATTGTTGGATATGGAACGCAGAAGAAAGTAAATCTTACAGGGGCGGTTAGTTCGGTTAACGCCAGGGAACTGACGAATATTGCACCGGCAAATCTGTCTAATACACTAGCCGGTCGAGCCCCAGGTGTAAACGTCACTAATACTTCCGGACTCTCAGGTGCCACTTCCCAAATTAGAATAAGGGGTAGTTTTGGTGAACCACTTTATGTCATTGATGGTATTGTACGAGACAAAGCCGCTTTTGACGCTTTGGAGGCATCTGAAGTAGACCAAATGAGCTTTTTGAAAGACGCTGCAACGGCCTCTATCTACGGATCGAGAGCTGGAAATGGGGTTGTGCTGGTAACGACCCGAAAGGGAATTGAGCAAAAACCTACCTTCAATTTTCAATCTAATTATACAACGTCCAGCCCGACCATGCCACTGCTATCTGACCTCACAACAGCAACGGATGAATTAATTTACCAAAATCGGGTGGCGGAATTTAACGGAACACCTCCACCTAACGGACAAGAAGAGTTCGACTATTTTAAGGATAAAAGCTACAATGTACACGACATGATCTGGCGAAATCCAACGAGTCATCGCCAAGCGTTGAGCGTTAGCGGAGGATCCGAGAAGATAACCTACTATTCATTACTAAGCTATCGCGGCGAGAACGGATCGTATAAAACGGTAGATCATGGTAAATTTAATCTTCGCAGTAATGTCTCGGCTAAAATCAGTGAAAGTATCTCTGTTGATTTGAATCTCTCTGCGTACCAACAAAATCTAGATCGCTTTTATTGGCCTTTTACCGGCGATGATGACTTTGATGTGTCCGATTTATATCGGGTAACCTTCAACTGGCCAAAAACTTATCCTTTCTACGTCGAAGCAGATGGGACACCAGCCAATTATGTAACTCCCTATCCTATCCAGACGCCAATGGGGAGTTGGCAGGCTTGGAGCGTGATCGATCAGGTCGTAGGTGATCGCTATATCAAGACCCGACAACGTCAATTCAATCCGATACTAGCGGTTAACATTAAGCTGGATAAATTTATTCCGGGCCTCTCTACAAAAGTGGTAGGAAGCTATCTGGGTGAAGACTACATGCGAAAAAAATATTTAACGTTCCAAAAGAACTATGTCTTCAATCAAGCAGATCCGGATGGTAATCGCTTTTTGCCTGGGCCTCCTGACCCGAATAAGACAAACACTTTTACCTTCAGCCAAAATCAGCCCTTTATGAGCTATGAACTAACGAACGATTGGAGCTATCAGTTCAACTGGTTTGCAAATTATACGCGGACCTTCAATAAACACAGTGTAGATGCATTATTTGTTTTTGAGCAGGCTGAGAATGGCGGTTATGCATCCTATGCAAGAGCCGAAAATCCGCTAACTTCATTAGATCAGATGTTTGCTTATCCTACCGACAGGCAATTCCGCGAAGCGAACGGGTGGGAAGAAATAGGCGCCCGGCAATCATACATAGGAAGAGTAAACTATAATTTTGACAGTCGATATATCGCTGAGTTTTCTTTCCGTTACGACGGGAATACCTTATTCCCTGAAAATAAGCGTTGGGGCTTTTTCCCATCAGTCTCTGCCGCTTGGCGTCTGTCAGAAGAGAGCTTCTTCAAGAAGTTCACCAATGCTTTTAATGAACTGAAGATTAGAGGTTCTTACGGAACCACCGGGAACGACTTAGACGTCAATAACGAAAAGATAAATCCTTTTTCTTATGTAGCAAGGTACATTAATTCCGGCGGGTATATGTTTGGCGATCGCTTTTACGGAGCCATCGCACCAGGGGCGACGCCCAATCCGAATCTAACTTGGGCAACCTCTACGAGTTATAACATCGGTTTGGATGCGGCAGGTTTTAATAATCGCTTGAGTGGAACGCTCGATCTATTTTTAAGGAAAGAAACGGATATTCTCGGCTCTCGTTTAGTGACTTTACCTGATAATTATGGGCAGGCGCTAGCACCGGAAAATTACGCAGCTAGATCCTGGAGAGGCGGCGAAATCACTTTACAATGGAACGACAATGCGGCCAATAATGAGGTTAACTATTCCATTATGGCAAATGCGGGTTATGCAAAAGACCGCTGGGATATTTTTGACGAAAGTGCGGCTTATGGACCTGGTGGCTATCGCCACTTCGAATCGCGTATTGGACAACCTGCCGAAAGGATTATCGGTCTAAAGACACTGGGAATTATAAGAACCCAAGAACAACTGGATGAATTACTCGCACAAGGTTTTAAACAATTTGGACGTGATCCCTATTTAGGTGGTTTATACTTCGAGGATGTACGGGGTGATGGGTACGCTCCGGGACCTGACGGAAAAATAGACGGTAATGATAATCAGTTGCTCTCGACAAATGCGGCTCCTAGGATTAACTATGGTTTTGGCTTCAACATCGCTTATAAGAACTTCTCTTTACAAGCGCATTTTCAGGGCGTGCTCAATTACGATCGAATTATCAGCAACCAAGAAGGAGCAGGTATGAGGCAGCACGGAGGTACTGTAAGACCTTATTATCCTGTATGGGCATCTGACAAGGTATGGACACCGGAAAATCCAGATGGTGAATATCCTCGCCCAATTGGGCAGAATTGGTATGAATCCGGAACAGGTGCGTCTTCTTTCTGGATCCGAAATGGGGGCTATCTCCGTTTGAGAACACTTAATGTGGGATATAACCTGCCGAAATCTTGGGTATCTGCACTAAAGCTGGAAAACGCGCAATTATACTTTAACGGAACCAACTTATTTGTGCTGTCAGATATGAAGGAGTTTCAAGATCCCGAGCAAAAAAATTACGACTCCTATCCTATTATGAAGACCTTCACTTTTGGTTTGGATGTCAGGTTTTAACGAGGCAAATAATACGGTAACAAATAGAAACAAGATGAAAAGGAATATATATATTATTTTATGCTTTATAGGTGTTTTTGCAAGCTCTTGCAAAAAGATACTTGATATTGAAGATATCGACAATTACGACCCACAGCAGGTTTGGAATGACCCCAATTTGGCAAACGCTTATATGGCTAATATCTACCCCATGTTCGGCAACTGGAATCCAGGCGCCGATTCGGATAGCGAGCAGTTGATCGGCATTAATTTTTATCCCGATCGGGTGACGATTTCGAATGGCGAGTTTAAATCATGGAATTACAGTAATATACGTTTAATAAATCAAGCTATCAGGGATGTCAATGCCGGTGCTTTAGACCAAGCCACAAAAGACGGCATAACTGGTCAAGCTTTGTTTATGCGTGCTTATGCGTATTTTTGGATGGTAGTATATCATGGCGGTGTACCCTATATCACCGTACCGCAAGATCGCTATGAAGATGACCTTTATGTAGCGCGGAACTCTACAGCCGAGTGCTTCGATTTAATTATTCGTGATTTGGATGAAGCAATTGCTAAGCTCCCGGAGCGCATCGCTACCTCATCTACTGACTATGGAAAAATTGACGCTAGTTTTGCGCTCGCTTTTAAAGCAAAAGTACTTCTTTATAAGGCCTCTCCTCAATTCAATCCTACTAACCCTTGGAACAATTCATACTGGGAAGCCGCTTATCAGGAAAACAAAAAGGCCTTTAATGATTTGCAGGCAAGGGGTTATCGATTGACGGAGGACTATGCGAATATCGCTTTAGTGGAAAAAGGCCCCGAAGTAATCTTTGCCGTGGTAAATTCCTATCCCAATAAAGTCGCCTCATGGGATTATGGTGTCCGACCGGGATCCGAAAGCCGTGGCCCCGCCTATGCATGTCCAACTTGGGAGTTCATAAAAGAATTCCCGATGAAAGATGGCAAACTATATAACGATTCCACGAGCGCCTATCATAAAACGGAGGCTGCCTTTCTCCAGCAATATTGGGAAGATAGAGACCCCCGTTTCGATAAGTCGATCGTTTGGAACGGAAAACCCTATGCTGTTTCCGGCAAAACGGGAAAACGGCAATATACATCACTAGGCATAGCACATGAATTGGATGATTTTGGTGTGAATCCAAAAGCTGGTGTGAATTCAACCAATCTCAATAGGTACAGTGGTTTTTTTATCGAAAAAAATAGTTTGCTGAAACTGACACAGGCGGAGGTGCAACAATATGATGTCGATTTTGTGCTAATGCGTTTCGCGGAAGTTATGCTGAATTATGCAGAGGCCGCTAATGAAACCGGGAGAATCGGTGAAGCGATGGATATTTTAAAGCAAATACGCCAACGGGCCGGTATTGAAGCCGGTGGAGACAGTAACTACGGAATCAAAGCAATAACGAGAGATCAAATGCGTGAGGCGATTCTGGCAGAACGTAATATAGAGTTCTGCTTCGAAGGACATCGCTTTTGGGATTTACGTCGGCTACGGATGTTAAATCGTTTAGACGGCACCACAAAACATGGTGTAGAAGCGATTGCGATTAATGATGATGGATCAGAAATGGCGATGGGACAGGCACGGGCACTTGCCGATAAATACGAACTGATGGAAAACAATTTTAAATATAGCGTTTTACAAGTTCCCCTATCAGGCGTTAAAGTAAACTCGTTACCTGAAAGCTATTATTTCTTTCCGATTCAGGAAAGCATAATCGATAAAAATCCTAAAATTGAACAGAACAATAACTGGGGTGGTACGTTTAATCCGACCTTAGAATAAATCAAATAATGATTTCAATCGGTAAAGTTTCTATATGCAAACTTTACCGATTGAAATCACCTAATTGAACTCTCTTTAGCGTTTCCTTTACTCAAAATTGATCAGTTTCAGAACCGCATTTCTCTTACGGATAATGGTACTATCGGCTTTTTTGGCTAAACGTTCTTTATCGGTAAAATAATACTTATATCGGGCTTTTGTCATGCTAATATTATAGTCAGGTATCTTACCCTTTACATCTACGCCCATTTTAAAAGGGACCGGAGATTTTAGTACCGAGATATGATAATCATAGGACAGATCAATATGTTGTATGCCTCCTACTGCTAGGCGATAACGGTCAATTTCGACCAAAGCGGGTAAAATCTCTAGCTGCCGATCTTTAATTAACATTTCTACGTTCAGCGAATCGATGTATGTGCTGTCTCGTTCCTTGAACTTGAAGGTTTTGGCCAGCTCCCTAAACGCTTCATTGTCTTGCACGGCCAAGTGGGTAGCTCGCAACGCGGCTACACTTCTTACTGATCCGATATCGATCTCCATATCGTTATTCAGATTAGCAGAGCCTTTTATACTGAAATCTGCATTACCTTCCAGTGATTTTATAACAGGGAAAAGAGTGTCTAACGTGGGGGCAAAATCCTTCAATTGATTCATTTTCATGTTACGTACGTCAATCACGTATTGCATTCTAGCTTGACCATTCGCCAGTGGTTTATAACGCAGTTTGGTTTGCAGAGAAGCCTCACCGGATTTTAAACTGAAATCATGTAAATTCAACTGCCCGTTATCAACACGGGCTTGACCTTTAAGATTGTTCAGCATTAATGATCCCATTTTCAATTGCTCTATAAAGGAGTTAAAGGTAAAACGAATATTGGTAGGTAATGTAAAACGAGTAGAGTCTGCTATAGGTGTTACGGGTGGCGCGGCGGTCAACGCTGGCGCCGCCATACGCTCTATAACTCCTGCGTTAGCGCTTTCGGCTTGCAATACGCCCATTAACTCGTCAATATCCAAATAGCGGGCATGCAGATTTAAATCAGCATACAAAAGCGTATCCCGCTTGTCTACCGGAAAGATGTTGCGTACCTCGCCGTCGAGCTTCATCTTGAAGTCGCCAAGCGCCACAAAAGCATTGTTTAGGTGAATATCATGTCCTTTTACAGTAATAAGGGAACGATTAACCGACAGCGGCATACCGACATTAGGAATGGCCGCCTTAAGCTTCGAAAAGCTAAAGGAGCCTATTGGCCACCATTGCTTCTGCTCATTTTTCTCGACATTGAATTGGTAAGACCCTTTATCAACGATCAGTGTCATTTGTCCATAGTGCAGGGCTAAATTCTGCGCGTCGAAGCTCGTAACAAAATGAGGAGCACGTGGCAGCTTACCTGGGCCAACCGCAGCAGCGATGGAAGCTTTCTCAATGCGTACATTCATACTGTCTGTAGATTGATAGTGAAGAGCCGCCAAATTGATCTTCGATTTCAGCGGTAAGCGTTTGTCGACTTTTTTAGATCCTGAAAGCTGCGCATGAAGTGCCTGCACCGTAAGCTTATGTTTTTTTCCGTATTGTAGATTAAGCCTATCTATATCCAATTGTCCGGACAATCCATTCTTTTCATCTCTTTTCAGGCTCAGTGCAGTATAAGGTGTATGAAAAAGAAGCTCCTCTTTAGCCATGTTTATTTGTAGATCCGCGAGCTTAGCATTACCTTGTAATGACAGATCGCGATAATCAAAGCCCGATTGAGCCGTATACGTAATTTTTCCCGCGAGATCTATGAACGCTCTTCCACCGAGCTGCAATCCCTCGACAATAGGAAATGTTGACCCAATTTTTGTAAGATCGATATTTGCTTCGACATCCGGTTCAATTTCCGGGTTATCCAACAGGTTTTGTGCTGATACGCTACCGCTAAGGTGTATGCCCGTTCCTCTTATTAGCATCTTATTGATACGTACTGCGGAACGTTGGCGCTCATTAAAGTCTAAAAGACTTTCTACATCTGCCTCTAGGGCGGTAATTTGGCCCGGAAACTTTTTATAACGCAGAGAACCGCCATGTATTTTAAGCTGTGCCCTTGATACAGGCAGCTTGCCTTCACCGTACACGCCATTTGTCCGCAACACTAAAAACACCCTCCCGCCAACATCAACATCTGTTGTCTTAAGGTATCTTTTTGGCACCATTTTCCATAAATTTGCCAGCGATGGCACCTTCATTTTAGCTTGCAATGCTACATTTACAGCTTTTCTGCCATTGGGTCGTTCAAAGACGCCGTCAAGCAGAAAGTCTATATCGTTCAATTTTAGCGTTCCATTGGTAAAGCTGAGTTTTCGACTTTTCTTATCAAGCTTCATATCTGTATCCAAAAGGCTGTTCAATTGCCGGATAAAGACAAATCCAACCTTCGTGATCGTTAGCTGCTTACTATCTGAATGTAATTTTAACAGGAGGTGATCCTCGTCGTAAACAAACCCAATTTTAAGAGCCAAATGCGGGATTCGGCAATCAAGTCTTGATCCTTTGTCTTCATAGTGAAAACTGGCATCTTCGATGCGAAGCGATTTAATATGAATTTTTTTTATTGCCGATTGGACATCGCTTGTGTCAGTAGCTTCAGCCGTTTCCTTCTTCAGAATATCATAATTTGCGTTGCCGTGCTGATCCACTGCCAAATGAAGTCGCGGCCTGCGCAATGTAATTCGCTCAATATCTATTTCTTTTTTTAAAAGTAATTTAGTCATGTTGACGGCGCCCCGAAAGTCACTGAAAACAACTAGGGTATCTCTCCTGTCTCTCGAAAGAATATATCCGTCATGTAGACGAGCACCGAAACGTGGAAAAGAAGAAAAAAAAGTTAATTCGACGCTTTTACAAAAAACCTGTCCATCCAATTGTTGATTAATCGCCTTAAGTGCTATGGGCGTTATCTTCTCAGGTTTAAAGAGAAAATTAGTAATGAAAGTTATGGCAAGCAGAATCAAAGTGCAGGCTAAGCCCAAGCTAATAAGAATTTTTTTTAGGATGTTCGACATATATTCTATTTCCTGTTCTGCCGCAAGGCGTTTAACCGATTCAGCCTCGGAGAGCTGCAAACAGGCCTTATATTTTGCGTCGCCAAATTTAATACTATTTTCAAAATGCTTTTTAGCACATCAGATACTCCTATACACATAAACGACTTGGTTAACTTTCTGCGGCTTCTTTTGTTACTACATCCCGATGCGCTCTCCCCCAATTAATCATTTCCTGGATAATATTACCGAAAGTTCTACAGTATCCTGTTGGTTCATATTCAATCAATACCGGCGTGTCTACATAAACCGTTCGTTTCACCAATTTATTTAATTCCATCTCCTTCAGTTCTTTAGATAACATACGCGTAGTAATTCCTGGAATACTCCGTTCAATTTCCCGAAAACGCCTGTTACCGTTGCAAATGGAATTAATGATAGGTATCCGCCATTTCCCGCCGATAAAGTATAGGGTGTCTTGCAAAGCCCTGAGTTCTTCTTCTTGATTTCTTTCCATTTTTATTTATGTTACCTGATATACTCTGTTATACTGATTACAAAAGTATACCATTTTCAGCATATCTTTATCAAAAAAATAAAAAAATGAATAATTTAAAAAATAAGATAGCCCTTGTAACCGGCGGGAATAGTGGCATTGGCTATGCAATTGGGAAAGAACTGGTAGCGCAAGGCGCAAAAGTCGTTATTACAGGAAGACGTAAAGAGGCAATAGAGGCCGCTGCCCATGAAATAGGTGCCAGTTCTTTCTTAGCCGACCAAGCGAACCTCGATGACACCATACAATTAACGGCTGCTGTTAAAGAGCAATTTGCTAAGATAGATATCTTAGTTATCAACGCAGGAATTACCGGAACCTTGGGACCGATTGAAGAAGCGAGTGTAGAAAATTTCGATCGTGTGATGAATATCAATTTTAGGGGAGCCTATTTTACGTTGAGCAAGTTCATTCCCTTACTAAATGATGGTGCTTCGGTTGTGATACTTTCCTCTATAGTAGCCGCTACTCATAAACCAAACAGTTCTATTTATCAGGCCAGCAAAGCGGCTTTAAATTCAATCGCAAAAACAGCAGCCGCAGAATTGGCGCCAAGAAAAATCAGGGTAAATATTGTAAGTCCGGGTCCGCATAGAACGGAAATAATGAGGAAAACAGGCTTGGAAGAAATGGCGTTAAAAAGCATTACAGAACAGCTAATCAACGATATTCCATTGAAAAAAATGGGTGAACCGGAAGATGTTGCCAAATTGGTCACTTACTTATGTGATGACGCGGCCTCTTTTATCACCGGTACGGAAGTTATTGTGGATGGTGGAATAACACTTTAACCCAGGTGGCTTATATAAAGTAAAAAAGCAAACCATAAAGGTTTGCTTTTTTACGCTATAGGGAAAATATCGTATATTTTATGGGATACAGTTTTCTAAACTGGATGTAGACCATCGTTAATACGCTAAAAGCAACGAGTGCATCAACCGTAGCAGGAAAACCGATTACACTTATCTTAGAAAAGAAAGCGAAGATAATATCAAAGAACATTCCTGCAAACACCCATTCTTTTAGTCGAATGAGCTTATTAGGAAGCAAGAGTACGGCAACGCCTGAAAGCTTAAAAACACCTAATAGGTAGATAAAATGTGATGGATATCCCAATTGCTGCGTGATACCCCATACAATTGGATTTCTCGTCAGTTCGAAATAGCCACTCGCTCCAAACCAAAGCGACATAAAGATAACTCCTGACCAGTAAATAATTTTTGTTGTTTTCATTTTTTATTTAGTTATTGAATTTAAGATGAGATAGTAATAGCTTCGCCGAGTGAGTTAGCGGCTAGAAGACCGGTTTGTACCCCATGATATAGCTTATTCTTTTTTGCTGGTCTTCCGGCTTATTATTTCCGTTTTGCAGCGTCCCTTTATTAAGCTGATACGATATGGCACCCATTCCATCACTTTCAATCGATTCGACACTTAAGAGTTCACCGTTTATGGTACCTCCAACATATTGGGGATTATCATGCGAACGCCAGGTAACCAAGCGTAAAACACTACCTGCCGCAGGTAAGCTATCGCCTTTTGACAAAGTCTGATAGGCTTTTTCATTACCATATAAGGCAGCCATGGTTTGGTTCTTTTTACTCACGGAAGAGGCAATAAATTTTAAGGCCCCGGGGTCAAATACAACACGACTATAACCCTTGTTTTCCGCTTTGTCGACACAGCTGCTAAGCAACGTACCAATAAGCACTAGCATAAAAATCATTTTATTCATGTCTTATTATTTTTGAGATTAATTCTTTACGATTTACTTTTAAGGGTACGTCAAAAAGATACCCGGTAGATTCCGCTAGCTGGCGGTGACAGCTGATACAGGATTGCTGTGCAAATAAGGCTGTTTTACCAGTGGGAATTAATTGTTGGCCACTGAATTTGGCAAAGCCCCAACCCTCTGTATTCTTATATTGCTCAGCATCCTTCACCATGAATTGTGCATTGATGAATTTACCTGCTCGGAGTTCGCCGTCGGGCCCTTCTGTTTGCTCCCAAACGGCCTTCACTACTAAACTGCCTTTAGGCCAGGGGTGAAAATTTTCTTCTTCAATCGCTTTTACGGCGATCTCGTTTCCAAAAATTACCCGGATAGAATGGTCAAACAGCGTACTCATGCTGATCACCTTCCAGTTTTTAAAAGCGTCCGTATATTTTATACCATTGGGCGAAACAGAAAACCTTTCTTCCGAAATAGTTGGAATTGCTTCCGGATGTGCGAAAGAGCTATTTGCAGTAGTGTCCTTTCTTGATAAGGATAAAGTGTACGCGTTAATCACTGCTATATCTTTTTTTGAGATTTTTGCGGTAGGATGCAATAAGGTATATGGCGATAGAGGCATTTTCCCAGCCTTTAGCATGTTGAGTATGGCGTACATTTTCCCTTCATGTTCTGCTGGCGAGTATTTTCCCCATTCGGAAAAATTTAATACTTCTCGTGCCCGATTCACATCTTTTTTTACTATCCAAGAAACTGGGGCAGTCCGCTCTAGCCAGTTCAGCTTTTGCTCATTAGAATGACATCCATAACATGACCGCTCGAGAATGGCCCTTACTTCTTTCGGAGCTTCAATAGCACCGGTGATCGGTTTACCCGCTAAAGGTTGGTTAAAAAACTGAATGCCGATAAACAGGCTAATTATCCCGAGTAATGCCAGGTATAATCGCTGTTTTCTCTTTCTTCTTATTGCTTCCATAATCTGTGTTTTTTCTATTTTCAATAGCGAAAATAGTGATGGAAACGTCGGAAGGAAACGAATATCTTGGTGGATTAGGCAAATTAGGGCCTGTAGACGGAATTTTGGGGCTTGGCCAGACTATCGATCTTCCAACCAGTGCAGAAATGCTGCTGTTTTTTCCTTTCCGATTAAAAGCTTTTCGGGTGTAGCGATATGCAAGCGAACAAACAGTTTTCTGGCAAAGTAATGTTCTACTTCTTTTATAGCCGTAAAGTTGATAAGGTATTGCCTATTTAATCGATAAAACTGTCTGCTCGATAACTGATTCTGTATTTGATCCAATGATTGGTTAATGGCATACTCATCTCCTTTGAAAGTAACGATAGATGGAGCGTTATAATTAATATAGATATAGGCAATTTGTTCGGTTTGTACCGTTTGGTATTTATTGTTCTTAAAAACCAAAAAACTTTTTTTTCCATCATCTACATTCATTCTACGAATCAGCTCTTGCAGATTGGTTCCTGTATGTTGTTGAAAGAAATTTTTAAAGTTATCGATTCTTCCAAAAGCTGTTTCAAGATCGGCTTCAGCGAATGGTTTCAGTAGATAGTCAACACCGTTAGCCTTTATTGCTTCTAAGGCATACTCCCCGTAGGCAGTACAAAATATAATAGGACAGGTAATATTCACGGATTTAAAAATCTCGAAGCAAAGTCCGTCGGACAATTGAATATCCATAAATATCACTTCCGGCATCTCGTGATTTGATAAATAACTTATGGATGCCTCTACACTTTGCAATTTAGCCAATATGCAGGTAGAAGGACGCAATTTTACAATCATATTCTCTAAAGATTTGGCCGCTTTGATCTCGTCCTCAATGATGATTGCTTTCATAAATAACTGGTAATTTAATGGTGAATGTGTTATCGGTGACTTCAATTACTATTTCCCTGTCTAAAAGATGTTGGTAGCGCTGGTTAATATTCTCAAGTCCTAATCCGGTGGAAGACTCCGGTTCTCGCTTCAGCTGGATATTGTTTTCTATCACCAAATAATCCGTATCCAAATAAAGGCGTATTTGTAGGGGCTTTTCTAAGGAGACAATATTATGTTTTATGCAATTCTCTATCAATAACTGCAAAGTGAAAGGTGGAATCGGTGAAGTATGTACTTTTTCCGGCAAGTTGGTTGATAGTTCAATCCCGTTTTCAAAGCGTGCTTTCAACAGATACATATAGGCTTCTAATATCTTTAATTCTTCTGAAAGATCAATCAAATCAAGTTTTCTGCTTTCTAACGTGAAACGATAAAAGTCGGATAGTTTTAAAATAAAATTGACTGCCTGCGGATCTCCGCTTTCAACCATATATTTGAGTGTGTTTAAACTATTAAATAGAAAATGTGGATTTACCTGTTGCTTTAATAATTCGTATTGGGCCCATACATTTGCAGCTGTTGTCCGCTCCAGTTCTACGCTGACCTGTTGATTAAGATAACTTTGATACAAAAGATGGATAAACATATAGAAGGCACTGCTAATGAGGATACTACGCACCTCAAACATCAGCATCACGGGACCAAAAGGCAGATGTGATAAGAGATATTGCTGTATGCAAGCAAGCAAAAACATGAGCACCAAACCAAAGAAAAGCCCTTTCAGCAGCTGCTTTGTCGAGAAACCACCTTTCGGGTTATTGGCCGTATATCTTGGCAAATTATAGACATTGTAATACCATATAATCAAGGCAAATAGAAAGGTTACGGATGAATCGACTAAAGCCTCGTAAGGGCGAAACTGGTGTTCTGCAATTTTAGGTACGGCCGTGAGCATTCCTAAAAAAAGCGAGCTGAACCAGATGAGCCTATGGGAAATTTTAAATGTCCTCACTGCTTTCATAAAAAACTAAAAAAAGCTTCATATAGCTAGCTGATTAAATCAGATCGCTAAACAAACAATCTGTTTGATATTTCTTTCGGAAAAAATTGCTATTCATATAAATGGATATGGCATCAAACTTAACAAATTGGATTGATAATACTTCTATGAATTTATCGAAATGGACCGGTTTACATCTGATCTGGACAATACGCAGGCCGAACTAGACAAGTCTAAAACCGGGTACAAACTGCCATTCGAAATAGGTAAAGGAATAAAATAAGTTTGACAATGAAAAATGCCAAATTCAAGACCTAATCTGCCTTATTCAACCATTTAATGATTCTCTGGGAGTTCATCCCGAACTACTTTTGTTCCACTTACCAATCACAAAGCGACGGTAAGGAGTAGTGTTAAATTCATATTTTATCATGATGGAACAAATAGTCAAATATGGGCGTCGGCGCTTTTTAAGCGTCGCTGCATTAACCGTTGTTGCGGCAGAAATGAGCGGCATAGGTCTATTGAAAGCAGAGAACAGTAAAATTCCTTTTTTAACTGAGAATGGCATAAGCCCTCGATTCCGAAATTCATCTTTTGATATAATTAAGCAGGTAAAAGCCGGCGTATTGGACCTTGGTTATGCCGAAGTTGGTCCAACCAACGGTCAAGCAGTTATTTTATTACATGGCTGGCCTTATGATATCCACAGTTACGCGGAGGTTAGCGCCTTATTGGCAAACGAAGGTTATCGAGTTATTGTACCTTACCTACGTGGCCATGGCAGTACAAGGTTTCTTTCCGACCAATCACCCAGAAATGGACAGCAGTCAGCAATTGCGATGGACATTATTGCGTTGATGGATGCACTGAAAATCGATAAGGCTGTTATTGGTGGGTTTGACTGGGGGGCCCGCACGGCCAATATTATAGCTGCCTTATGGCCGCAACGTTGTAAAGCGATGGTTTCTGTAAGCGGCTATCTAATTGGAAGTCAACAAGCAAATGCAAATCCCCTATCGCCAAAAGCAGAGTTATCATGGTGGTACCAATTTTATTTTGCAACCGAACGTGGCCGCAAGGGCTATGAAGCAAATCGGCGCGATTTTGCAAAGCTTATTTGGCAAACGGCTTCACCCAAATGGGAATTTGATGATACCACATTCGAGCTGTCTGCACCTGCCTTGGATAATCCCGATCATGTTGCAATCGTCGTTCACAATTATCGTTGGCGTTTGGGTCTTGCGGCAGGTGAAAGCCAGTACGACTCCCTTGAAAAACAGCTGGCTGAGGGCCCGGTGATAAATGTTCCAACCATCACACTCGAAGGCGATGCAAATGGCGCTCCTCACCCCGACCCTGCTATATATGCTGCCAAATTTAAAGGTAAATACAGACATAGAACTCTTCAGGGGGGTATTGGACATAATTTACCGCAGGAAGCACCTGAAGCTTTTGCCAAAGCCATTATAGAAGCTGATGATTACGCCAAAGCTTCACAATAGCTGATAAATCAACAAATATATTCACGACAAATCTCAAAACAAATGAAAACAACATGTAAATGGTTTAATACCATCAAATTAACCCTTGTAGCTACACTTCTGATAAGCTGTCAATTACTTATAGCCACGGGAAATGCTTATGCACAAGGCGTTCCTGTAAAGAATATCGTACTGGTGCACGGCGCTTTTGCGGATGGTTCGGGTTGGAAAGGAGTTTACGACATTCTTACTAAAAAGGGCTACCATGTCAGTATTGTCCAGAATCCATTGACTTCACTTAGGGACGATGTTGCCGAAACGCAAAGTGTTATTGAAGCGAAGGATGGCCCGGTAATTTTAGTAGGTCATTCTTGGGGAGGCACCGTGATTACCGAAGCAGGTTTACACCCAAAGGTAAGTGGTTTGGTATATGTAGCCGCCTTTATGCCAGATAAAGGTGAAACAACTGGAAAATGGGTTGCAGCCGCGCCTGCAGCACCTGAAGCTGGGTTTACAGCAACGGACAGGTTTGGGTTTGTATATTTTGATCCGATGAAATTTCATGCTGGTTTTGCCGGTGATTTAAGTAAAGCGCAGAGCGACTTTATGAACGCTTCACAGGTACCGATTATCGGAAAGTGTTTTGAGGAGCCCGTTGAAAACGCGGCCTGGAAAATGAAACCAAGCTACGCCATTGTTGCCACGGAAGATAAGGCCCTCAATCCGGAGACGGAGCGGGTTATGTATAAGCGCGCGCACGCTGATGTCACTGAAATTAAGGGTAGTCATGTAATTTTTATTTCACAAGCGGAAGCAGTAGCAGAGGTGATTATGAAAGCAGCAACTCAGCTATAACAAGTTAACAGTACATATATTAACGATGTGCCGATTCCTTTTCACGAAGTCCAATTTTATTAGCCTATTGCCTTACTAAAAACAACAATATGAAAAAAATTATCTTATCAGTACTAGTCGCGCTTCAACTATTATCCTGTAAAAAAGAGGACGGTCCGCAAGAAGGCTCCAATATGGATGAAATAGATTATCATCAAACAGCAAGCACCCAATTTATTAAAGTAGGAGAAGTTAAATTTGCTTACAGGGTTTTAGGCAAAACGGATGATATACCGCTTGTTATGGTTTCTCCTTTGGGTAGCTCTATGGATGATTGGGATCCTGCCATTACAAATGGCTTAGCCGAAAAGAATAAAGTAATCTTATTTGATCTTGAAGGGGCTGGCTCTTCAAGCGGCCACACGCCCGAAAATATACCTGATATGGCTAAGGGTGTGGTAGCCTTTATAAAAGCTTTGGGGTATAAGAAAGTAAATCTTCTGGGTTTTTCAATGGGCGGATTTATCAGTCAGCAGATTATATTAACTGAACCTACCCTTGTAAATAAACTGATTTTAACCGGAACAGGACCCAAAGGTAGTGAAGGGCTTTCGAAGTTACCAGAGCTGCTGGAAAGCACGGCAAATCTGAGTCCGGAGGAGAGTTTTTTACATGTTGGTTTCACTAAATCCAACGCTAGCCGGCAAGCAGGAAAACGCGTCTACGAAAGAATTCAAAAGCGTGTAATCGATCGCGATCTTCCCTTGAGTGCACAGAGTGCCACAGCAGAATTAACCGCGGTACTGAAATGGGCTACCCCCTACCCGGATGCGCTGAAAGAGTTGGCAACAGTTAAACAACTGGTTTTGATTGCACAAGGTCAGGAAGATGTTCCCACTCCGGTGATAAATGCTATAAAGATGTCCGAGCATATACCAAATGCGCGGCTGATCGTCTATAAAGATGCGGGTCATGCGGCTGCTTTTCAATATGCACTTGATTTCGTACAGCAAGCAATTGAGTTTTTAAACAATTAAAACGAATGAAAATAATAACTGCTTTCATGTTGGCCCTTTCCTTTAGTGTATCAGCCAACGCCCAATCCTTATCCCCAGGGGGGATAAGGTCATCACAAGAATTGGCACCTAGTAAATTATTATCTATAGGCGTCACAAAATCCGCATTTCCGCAATCGCCGAGCTATATCAGTAAACAAGCGGATTTTGTATATTTTCCCTTTAGCGAACCCGTGGAAATCAACCAATACCCGCCAATTGGCCAGCGCTTGGACTTAATAACGTCTTTTGCAATTGGACGGGAGTCATACGATAAAGCTGCACTCTATAAACAACATTTGAAGTTGCCGGGTAAGTTTGTCTTTAGCGGTTCGCTGGAAGTTATACCCTGTAATGACCTCAGTTATTTTATTCCTGAACCAATTGCTCGGAATTATTAACTTTACTCATTCGTGCTCTCCAAATAACGTCTCTTATTTGTACAGTACCTTGTTATATGAGGTTTAGATTTGTCATTCAGTAACGACTGAATATAGCGATGGTGAAGATGCATTTTCATTGAGCACGACAATGCCTACGTCATTTTTTACAGCAAATTTGTTTGGAAAAATGAACATTCGGTGCCATACACATTAAATTTGACCAATCAATTTTCCATTTTTCAACAGATAATTTATACCTTGTACATGTGAAATAATATGCTAGTGTACTTGTATTTTTTCTATAAAAGAACCTTAAGAAGCGGAAGAGAGACAGCTATACGACTTTTATGCAATTCGATGATATTATGTATAAAACAATTTATCTTAGTTTGTAAGTAACTATCGTAACGGAAAGTTAGTGGCATTGTAAACGCGCTAAAAAACTGTCGCCAACTATGAAAAAATATAGAATATTACTTTGGGGAGCGGGCACCGTTTTACTTTTTACTTTTTTTACTGCGTTTTCCTATCGTGGCGGTATGCCTTACACCGATGATACAACGATGGGATTTCCGCTTATATTCCTCCGAAAATCAGTTGGTCAAAACGTGGAGACAGGACTTTTTGCTGAAATAAAGGACTTTCACTTTGGGTATCTTTTTATCGACATCGTTTTTTCAGTACTACTTGTTCTCGGTTTATTTAAGCTGTTCCGATTTAAATATACCGTCCCGGATGAAGAGGATAGCTGATATGACAGACACTTAATGAAGCCCGATATGGAAGGATCAGCAAAATTGAATCGTATTGTAGAGGCGAGAATGAAATTAAAAGCACGTTTCGCAGCAAAAATGAAAGATACGCCCTCTATGGCGGACGACAAACCCATGGGGACGGGTAAAATAAATCGGCATGGGATGCCAACTATTCCTATAGGACAGGCTGTAACTACCAAATGGCCGGTTTTAGACCTCGGTTATCAGCCCGATATTTCGCTAGATCGTTGGCGTTTAAGGATAGACGGCAATGTAAAGCATCCGGTTATGTTAACTTGGGAAGATTTTATGGCACTACCACAGACCCATGACATATCCGACTTCCACTGCGTCACTACTTGGTCCAAACTGGATATGAGCTGGATTGGTGTCAGTATGTTGGATTTAGCTGCACTTGTGCAACCTCACGAAGACGCAACTCATATTCTTTGTCATGGCTATGATACTTATACTACTAACCTTTCATTAGAAGAGGCCTTGAAGCCAGACGTGCTTTTAGTGCATACCTTTGAGAACCAACCGCTGGCGAAGGAACACGGCGGGCCTTGTCGTATGATTACACCTCAACTTTATGCTTGGAAAGGCGCCAAATGGATAAAAAGAATTGAATTCCTGAACCAGGACCAACCAGGCTTTTGGGAGGAGCGTGGTTATTCGAATACCGCTTATCCTTGGCGTAATGATCGTTATGATTAACCAAAGAACGATTCTATTCATCAAATTTTGATAAAAAAGCCACCCGGATCCAAAAGGGTGGCCAAATCAAAAATGAAATCTATTCGTTTCCTATGCATGGAAACTTCTCAAAAATAACCTTGACCTATTGAATTGAAGTAAGAAAACAAAGAAACCGTTAATATTTTTAATTAACACTATATTAAACAAACTGATAATAAACAACATAAACAAATAAAACTAATATTATCATATATTTTGCACGGTATTTGTTATAACTTCATGTCGCGCAGTTCCTTTTGCCGTTAGAGGCTAAACAATATAGAGCTTTTTTTCACTTGTGTAATTTGTGCGAAGTTATGCTATACCGCTATGACTAAGAAAAAAACAATGTTATACGTTGAAGACGATTCAGAGATGCAAGGTCTGATTATGGATATTCTCGATTATGAAGGTATTGAAGTTATCATGGACACCGGGAAAAACTTGTATAGATTGCTGGATGAACATGAGGTAGGCATGATTTTAATGGATGAAAATCTGCGATGGTGTCAGGGAAGCGATCTTTGTAAGCAGCTTAAATCCTTAAGTAATTACCAGCATGTACCGGTAATTATGATATCCGGACTATGGGATATTCCATCAATTGCACTGGAATGCGGAGCAGATGGATATATACGTAAACCCTTTGATATGTATGATATTATGTCGACAATCAATCTACACTACGCGCATTCATAGTCTAAGCTGATTATTCATGACGGTCTATCGCCATTTTGATTTTCCACCGTTTCTGCAATACTTAGGTACTGACATTTATCAGAGCAGTAGCCGTATTATCATTATTCCGCCTATAAAATTGTACTGAATTAGTTAACAAATAAGTTAAAACAGTTACTTTTACGTCATGTCTGATAGAATAAAACCGTGGACTCTTTTAGAAGACGAGGATATTTCGCCAAGCGTCTGGTATCCTCTACATAAGCAAAAAGTAGAATTACCAAATGGTCTGATCGTAGATGATTACTTTTTATCTCCACTGGGCGATGTGGTGCAGGTTTTAGCTTTTACTCCTGACAATCAGGTGGTACTTACTCGTCAATATAAACATGGGCTTGGCGAAATTCTAATTGAAGTGCCCGGAGGAATGCAACAAAAGGATAAAACGCTAAAACAATCAGCCGTAGCCGAGCTTGAAGAAGAGTGTGGAATCAAAGCCGCTGAGGAAGATTTGAAATTTATCTGTCGTTTTGCTATTAATCCAACTAAACTCAAACAAATAACCTATGGCTATATCTTATTTAATGCTGAATTCAATGCTGTACAACGTCTGGACATCACTGAAAATATAGAAGTAATTACGTTACCGGCATCGGAAGCGCTTCGTATGGTTGAAAATGGTGAAATTTGGGTTACGGATTCAATGAATTTAATATTAATGGCAGCAAGAAAATATCCGGCTATTTTTAATGTCTAAGAATCCTTTGCTTACGACTAGGTCATTTGTTGATTAGCTATATCTCCATCTAAACCGTTAATAGCGGTTTTTATTAAATATATTAAAAACTGTCTCAAATTTATTTTGAACTCTTTCTGCAAACACATAACACCGAAACAAGAAGCATGTCCACCTATTCTGTATTGAAACGCCATATACGTAATACCACCTAAAATAATCGGGAATAGAAACTCGAGGAGAAACGGCTTTCCCGTTGAGTCAGTTAATTCGGATGTTTTCATCATCTTCAACATGCGTCGTTCACGAGCCGATACCATTTTCGCGATCGCAGCATCTGTTCCCATAAATTCGGCAACTGCGAATTCTCGGTATAGGGGATCTCTCATAAGTGCATCAAAATGTTGAACGATAAGGTGCGCTAAGAGTTCAAATCGCATAGCTTCCTCCTGTCTCGCCGCTAAAGCGACTATTTGGGGTAAGTTCGCAATAAGGTAGTCGTGTCGGCTGTACAGTTCTTTTTTTACACCATCTAAACTACCGAAATGATTATAGATCGTCCACCGGGTGAATTTGGATCTATCGGCGAGACGACTTATTTTTAGTGCTTGAAGACCTTTTTCTCGTATGATATTGGCAGCTGCCTCTAAAATAATAGCTCTTGTGCGCTGTGCGTTTTTTTTCTCTATCTCCATCGTAACCCTATCTATAGGTGTATACGAAATTGCATGGTTTGCCTTGCAATTAACAGTTAACTTTACGAACAGTGCTATAGCATCTATCAATTCGTTTTCTTGGTCTACTTTTCGCATGCTGAGCCATGCGAGCTTATACTTCGATTTAGTTAATTTGTCTTAGGTTTGGCCTCATATCACGTCGAATGGTATCCAGTCTACAGACTGACTTTCTCAAACGGCTACCAGACGTTGCTGATGTAATGTTGTTTCTCTTCGGAAAGTTTGCCGTATTCACTACGGGTAGACATAGTTTGAAGCGAGAGCATAACACTTTCTTAGCCAATTTTCAATAAACAGCATAGTACTGGAATACCTTCGATCATGTTCCAAATTGACAATAATATATTGTTCAATATGAAATATCCTTGAGCAAATGTAAGTATTATAATCACTCTGAACGAGCCTCCACCAGATGCAGATCACTTTCATTAAATTATTGCTACACTTTTCTGATTTTGTTGATAAAATCATTTATTACAACAGATAATCAATAACTTACAAAAAATACCTCGGTTATATCCTAAAAGAACGGGTGACAATTGCGCACATCAAGCACTAAAGAAGCCGAATTATCTATTCTACACTAAATTGAATTTGTGGTTGACTGATGATTTATTAAATACCTAATATAAGTCGTCACGAGCAACAGATTTCTTCATACCAACTTGGTAGCAAAAATTCTTGGCAAAACGATGTTGAGCGTATATGCAAGTTGGTATAAGAAGATAGGCGGTTGATTAAATAAACATGCCTATCAAATTCATTCCCCTCAAATTAGCCTAGGATAAATTATAAACAACATGGAAAAGTTTAACAAAAGTCTTTTAGAAAGTTATTTAAGAATCGAAGCAGAGTGTATCTGCACTATAGACGCACCGCGCGAAAGTAACCAGCATCTTCGAGATGGTGACGAAACAGTGAGCAGCATGACCTTTACCACATCGAATTTCATTTAATACTCACCTTGCTAAAATAAAGGAATATGCGATGCTTGATATGCGCTATCGTGGAGGATGAGCCGCTCGCTGTACAAATGCTCAAGGGCTATATCAGTAAACGGTCCGATTTAACGTTGGTAGCTACGATTGATAATGTGTACGATTTTCATGTGATTATAAAAAGAATTACGCCGGATATCATCTTCCTTGATTTCAAAACACCTGGTTTTGATGGCGATGTTGACAAAATACTGGATCAAATCTCACCTAATTCAATTGTTATCAACACATCTGCTTCACCCCTATCCCACTTCAGAAATAAAGAAGAAATAGAAAACAATAATAAGGTTTATGAATTATTGAAGCCCTTTTCGCTTGAAAAATTCAATGAATGCATTGACTTTTTGTTAGGAATAGGACACTTCCAGTAGACTCTGCATGCGATGTTAAGTAATATTGAACATTTAGGTTTCTTTTTATTAAGATTGCCAAGTTTACCATTGCAGGAAATTCAAAGGATCAATGCCGATAATACGGCCAGCCTAGCCGAAAACCTACATGATTTGCTCAGTCGTAATCCGGAAGTATTGGAAGCTATTTCATTTGCCAGCAAAGATCTCTATCATACCTATCTTAGCTGGTTAGAGAATGGATATATGCCAGATCTAAAGCTACTGGTTACTCTGTATAAATATGTCTCTCGCATGGCTTCTCGCGCTACTCCCTTTGGTAGTTTTGCCGGTGTCTGCATGGGGCATATCAATGATAATACGAGTACATTAACGCTTACAGGGCACGCAACTATCTATGCTCGTGTGAGTCTAGATCACTTGATGCGTCAACTTCATCAGCTACAACAAAGTCAGGATTGGCTAAACGACATTGTATTCTACACGAATAATAGTATTTACGCAGTAGGCGGTTATTTCAGGTATATACGTTTTGAAACCGTAAAAGACAAAAGGACTTTTTTTCAGGTTAAACTTAAGATAAACCCTTTATTGAAATTGCTTTATGATTATGCCAGGGAAGGGAGAACTTTCAGTGAACTCATAACCTTTCTTATGGACTTTGATATTGAGAGAAACGAGATAACAGCCTATCTATCTAAGCTCTTAGATAATCAATTTCTAATATCGGAATTAGAGCCCACGATTTTGGAAGACCAAGATATTCACAAGCTTACTCATAAGTTAAAGGGAACGGATGCCGCAGTTGTAGAGATGCGAGACCTATTAACTTTGTCATCTTGCTCCAACAGAATAGCTACCTTAGATGAATTCCCATTCAACGTTGTGCTACCACAGGTTGATAAAAAATTCATCGCAAAGGAGGTCAACCTGAAACAATCTGTAATACAGCTAATAGCTAGAGAATTGTGTGAGCTACATCCGTTGTTTACATCATTAATACCACAAGAACTGCAGGTTTTTATTCAAAAATTTAAAAGGCGATACGAGATGATGGAGGTACCACTGCTGGAAGTACTTGATGGGGATTTGGGTATCGGCTATGGAAACCTCGATAATCAATATAAAAGCGAACATCCTTTAATTAACAACCTGGATATAAGCGAGGGTAAGAAACAGCTCACATCGACGCTTGAAGAACAAGTGATGACTAATGCGTTGTTTTCCGGTTCACGGCATATAGATCTGGAAACAATTTATCCTCTTTTGGAAAAGAGACAGGAGAACAGTGCTGTTGCGCCGACCTGCTACGCCATTGGCAATCTTTTGACAAAAAAAGTAGAGGATTTGGATAACGGCAATTTTCAATTTCACCTAGCCGCATGTAGTGGATCGTCAGCAGTAAATTTGATGTCGCGCTTTGCTTATATGGACGAGGCGCTGAAGAATAACCTTCGAAGCTGCGCTATTTATGAAGAACAATGCTTTGATAATGTGATTCTGGCAGATATCAAACATATACCGGAGAATAAAATAGGTAACATCTTGCGGCGGCCGAAGCTGTACAGTTATGAAATACCCGTATTGGGACTTACTTGTACAAAAAATAAAAAACAAATCCCTCTTTCGGACCTTACAGTAACTGTGAGAAACAACCAGGTTATTTTGTTCTCCAAAAAACTAGACAAAAGGGTTATTCCAAGGTTGAGTTGCGCTCACAATTTTAGACAAGGAATCTCCGTTTATCGATTTTTATGCGATTTGCAATATCAAGACACCCCTTTTTCCATCTATTGGAACTGGGACAAATATAAAAGGGCTCCGTTCTTACCTAGAATCAGCTATAAACATCTTATCTTATCTCGCGCGCGCTGGTATATAAAGCAAAGGCGCCAGTTCGATATAAATTGGTTTAGGCAGCTGCAAAAGGATCTACGATTACCGAACGAAATATTGATCGCTGAAGGCGACAATGAATTATACATTGACATCAGAACCAGTTGGGGAATGCAGTTATTGAAAGACAAACTGGCGTTGGGGGATGTAATATTATATGAGTCTTTAGTGCACCATAGCACTATTATTAAGGATACAAACGGTAATGCTTTTGTTAACGAAATTATCATTCCTTTCAAATCGATTGTAAAAAAGTGCGCGTTCATCGAAATGACCCCGTTGAAGAACAAGGAAGTGAAACGGAGTTTCTTGCCTGGAAGCGAATGGATTTATATAAAGCTTTATTGTCCACAGAAAACTGCGGATGAAATATTGGCTGAAGATATCATGAACTTAGTTAGACAGCTTAAAGAATGGCAACTCATCGATAAGTGTTTCTTTACGCGCTATCATGACCCCGAATTCCATATCCGTTTGCGCCTACACGCACCCAATAACAGTAAAAAGGCTTATAATAAACTACGAGAAATTTTACGCTTCACTATGGAACATTTGGCCTCTCAAAACAAAATTTGGACAGTTCAATACGATACATATGTGAGAGAACTTGAACGTTATGGCGTTGATAATATCGAGCATTGCGAATCGATATTCTCAATTGATTCAGCGGTTGTTTTGGATTTTTTGGCAACGCTGCCCAAGGACGACGTAAATGTGCGATGGCTTTTTGGATTAAAGGCCGTTGATCAACTATTTAACGCTTTCGGAATAAATCTATCAGAACGTTTCGAATTAACTGAAGAATGGAGTTTAGCGCTGGCCAGAGAATTTAAAATTGATAAGGTAAAGCAAAAAAAGATGAATCTAAATTACCGAAATCATGCCGCTTCCATTGATGCTCTGCTTTGGCATCAAGAGCCTTCCCGGATTTTCGCGAAAGATCTTCTTGAAAAGCGATTCCAAGGTATTACCCATATATTACAAAAATGGAAGCCAAATAAGATTGAGGTAAATAAGCTAATTGGAAGCATCTGCCATATGTTTTTTAACCGACTTTTCTTTTCGGATCAGCGAGCCAACGAAATGGTCCTATATAGCTTTTTGGCTAAAAATTACCGATCAAGGATAGCTCGATCGAAGAATGAAAGCGCTACCACCTTTGCAATTACGACAGGAGAACTATGTCCAAGTTAGTGATTCACTAATTTTTTATAAACCTCATCCCGATAGGTAACACCTATTGGGATATCTTTTATACTCCCTCTCATAATGATCTTGTCCGGATCGACTGCTCGCACAAAGTTTTTATTGATAATATAGGACTTATGGGTCCTCAGAAACACATCCTGTGGTAGGTCGTTGGTGATTTTTTTTAATGAGTAAATGATCAGGAACTCCCGTTCAGTTGTGGATATTCTGATATATTCCCGGTCGCCCTCTACGTATTGTATTTCGTGATAGGGAACCAGATAGTTCCTATAATTGTCTTTAATAGCAAACGTACCAGTCTGCACTTTTTCTACTACATCATTTCGAGTAAGATGGCTCTGTGCTCGCGATAAGGCCTTGAATAACCTTTCAAATGAATAAGGCTTCAGTATATAATCGAATACTTCCAATTCAAAGCTTTCCAATGCATAGTCTGCTCGTCCTGTAATAAATATGAAAAGCGGTCTTTTAGATAGCGATTTCAGGAAATCAACCCCATTAATACCAGGCATATTAATGTCTGAAATGACCACATCGATGTTGTTTTTGCTTAAAAAAACGATTGCATCCATCGCCGTTTCGAAACTAGCTTCCAAACTTACAAAGGGGATCTGAGTGATATGTTCACTTATGCCTTTTCTCGCCAACGGTTCATCTTCAATTATTATACATCGTAGCATATTTCAATTAGATTTCAGATTAATTTTCAAATGTACTGAATATACGTTTTTTTGTACCCCATAGGACAAATAATACTTGTCCTTATAATGTAAGTCCAATCTTCGGAGAATATTGGACATACCCACCCCTCCTACGGATTGACTATCATTTGGTTTAGCGATGTGTTGGGTAGATTCTACTTCGTTCTCTACCTGCAAAAATATCCAATCGTCGTTTACGTCAATGTTAATGTAAACGAAATTATTGTTAGGGCTTTTATCCGGTCCGTGCTTGAAAGCATTTTCCACAAATGGTATAAGCATCAATGGACTGATTTTATAAGGCTCTTTTATATCCGTAATATACGCTTCGATCTGCACGCGTTCACCGTATCTAATATGCATAAGCGCTATAAAATCTTTAAGGAATTCGAGTTCCTTTCGTAAGGGAATAAAATGATTTTGGGATTCGTATAGCGTATAGCGCATTAACGTCGAAAGACGCAGAACCATATCTCGGCCTTTATCATAATCCGTATCGAGTAGTTGATAGATATTGTTTAGGGTATTAAATAAAAAGTGTGGGTTTACCTGCGACTTGAGAAAATTAAGCTCAAGCTCGAGGTTGTCGCGCTCTAGCCTTGTTTTAGTAAGTACTTGTTCTAACATGATTTTCACGAATTTCGGCCCAACGGGGAGTGAAATAAGAAAGATAAAATCAAGCACAAAAATGTAAACATTCTTCACTATACTTAAAGGTCCATCTGTCAGTACAAGCTCAAGATACTTACCGAATCTCGGTCCATAGTTTTTGAATGTAGCCTGAAAGATAAAACATGCAGCGTAAGTTGTTAAGGCCCAAATTACATACAAGACTGCTATCCATAACAGCACAAAAGGGATACCACGTGGATTGGAGAAAACAGACACAACTTTTCGAGAAGATAGTGAATAAAAAGCAATCATCACCACTAATAACTCTTTTATTACAAATATCCATACGTGCTCGGCGTTACCGATCAATCTATAGTAGTTAAAATAATAAACTACAGCGATTAATAGCCAAAAGAGACTATGATAAGCTAAACGTAAACCCAGCCGCGAAAATACTGAGTCACTTGACGTTGGAATACGTAGCTCACTAACATTCATCTTATTGACAGGTTAAGTGCCATAAAAATAGGCTTTATTTCCAAAATGCGTTATATCGGAATGCTTAAAAATAAAATAGTTTAGCAAATAGTTCCCCATTCTTGAACAACTATTTTTAGACCATTCTAATACGGTTTGGTTATTTTAGCGAAACTCTCGACAAGAGGGCATACTTTACAGCACAGTTTAATAAAGGCCGCTTGAGAAAGCGGCTTTTATTATGATGTAAAATCGCTCCCTTAACTTATCGTTCCATCTATCAGATCGATATAACGTACATGGGGGATGCTGTCCACCATAAGATAAGTATGATTATTAAATCGTTTAGACATTTTTTTTACGTAAAAACATCCAGAGTACGTATAGCAAAAAGCAGACGAGCCCTAGCATCATATCAATAAACAGATTGGTAGGGATTAAACCTACAGATGTATCTGTACCATGAGAAGATACAAAACGCTGCACTTCGAGGTAAGAGAAGGGCTGTCCAAACTGCAAACCTCCATGCTGCAACCAAAGGGAAAAGTTAGGTCCCAACAGTAAAACAATGATTAGACAGATCAATATATAGGATATTCTATTTCTCATGTTTTGATTTAGAAAGCAGATGGCATCTAACCATAAACTTTGTAATGCAGTTATGACGATCACTTTTCAATCGGAGATGGCCTCTGTTGATGATACGACTTTGTTTCTGTTTTATTTATAGCAAAAATAAGGAACCACTAATTTCAGGGAAAGAAATTTACACATAAACAGCCCTACCTTACACGAAAATCTGTGTCAGCTACATAACAACCCCACATGGAAAGCGTATCTCAATGAAGTGAATAAAATGTCATTCACCCTGACAGCTTGTCTGCTAAAGTCCTATATAATGTGTATTCAGCTTTCGGCATAAGATTTGATAGTAGAAGGACAGGTTTAGGTTGATTAGAAAAGTCCGGCGATCCCAAAAGCCGGGCTTTTCGCTTTTATTAAACTTAGTTTGTGTCAATTACTCAGAAGCATACGCCCATACGCAGGTTTATATAGCTGTAGCTTATCCATAAACCGTATTCCCTAAAATCTCAAGATAGGCTTTTCTCTTCCGCAACCTTTTTGCTTGATCCGAAAAACCATGTATCGAAAAAAGAAAAGCCTTCAACCGGGGAGATTGAAGGCCTTTACTAACCAATTATAAACCTAAATTATGATGACACAAATATCGCATTAAAGAGACAATGTTGCAAAATGATTAACATATTTTAACAAAGCTGGCAGTAAACGCCCACTTCTGCAACATCAACTATCATACGCGCAAAAATTCGATTACTCTTTTACGGTTATAGCGGATCCGTTTAATAAACCACTGACAAACAGGTTGCTTGTAAACCATTCAAAAGAAAACCTTGCGGTCATCGCGACGGCAAGGCTGAGCATTGGTGTTTAATGCGATATAACTGTTGTCTATTAACCCTCAACGTTAGCTTTTGTTTTGAGGTATAGAAATTTTTCTTTCGTTTTATTAGGTATTCGGCCCATTGCAAGCTAGTTCATAAGATTATAGTTTATACCACCTGAATTTCGTAGGCTTGTAAGCCTTTAGGTCCCTTTCGGGTTCTGAAATTCACAACATCATCAACTTTGATAGACGCAGGTGCCTCGGCAATGAGGAAAAACACACGTTCTCCAAATTCGTTGTTAATAAAGCCCCAACCACGCTGTTCATTATAATACTTCACCTTTCCTTTATGCACATCGTCTTCCTCCACCATTTTGGGTGTGCTAATCTGGATCTCTTCGACGTTAATCTTTTGTTTTCTAAATTCTGCAGGTTTTTCAGTAGTCAAGTTTCCATTCTCATCCACATACGCCAACATATCTTCCAACGATTTTCCCTTGTCAGATTGACTACTCCTATTTTCCTTTCTTAGCTCTTTATCCTTTTTCTTTTGTTCGCGCTTTTTAATATTTTCTTTCTTTCTGAATGTTTCTTGACTTCTACCCATACGTTATTATTTATGAATTAATAAATGAAATTGACCGTGTTTACAATGAAAAAGGAGACCTGCGGAAAAAGGAGACCGGAAACAGAGTAAGTGAGGTTTTCGTCAAATATACGAAAATATTTGTACATCTCCTATGAAGGAGAGCGTATAAGCTAAAGATGTTGCAACAAATCGCGTCCCGAAGACGAATTTTTAATATGTAGAAGCGCCTTTGTTTTCAACTGCCGGATACGCTCCGGTGTAAGTTTTAACTGATAGGCGATTTCGTCCAGCGTTTGCGGCTCACTATTGCTTAATCCATAAAACATGGTAAGAATTTGCCGTTCACGTGATGAAAGTTTCTTCAGCACCAAATCAATCCGCAGAAAGAGCGAGTCTTGAATCAGTTGCTGATCAGTGGCAGGATCTGAACTAGCTAAACTATCCAACAATCGCTCTTCTTCCGAGAATACTGATGGAGCATCTATCGACAGCTGCCTTTCAGCATTTGCAAAAGAGGCAATAATACGATCGGTAGTAGTTCCCAGCTCGACGGCTAATTCTTCCACGCTCGGCTCGCGTTCTAGGCGTTGTTCCATCTCAGCCTGGGAACGCCGCAGTTTGATCAAGTTGCTAATCTGATTTCCCGGAAGTCGGACCGCTCTAGACTGAATGGAAATAGCGGACATGATACTCTGTCGAATCCACCATACTGCATAAGAGATAAATTTAAAACCCTTCGTTTCATCAAAGCGTCTAGCAGCCTTTACTAAGCCGGCATTCCCCTCATTGATTAGATCTTCCAATACCAATCCCTGATGTTGATACTGCTTTGCTACAGAAATCACAAAGCGCAAGTTGGCCTTGGTTAAACGTTCGAGCGCAAGTTGATCTCCCTCTCTTATTTTTTCAGCTAAAGACACTTCTTCGTCGGCACTGATTAATTCAAACTTGCTAACCTCATTTAAATACAGACTGAGGGAACGGTTATTACGGTTGGTAATTGAATCGGATATTTTTAATTGTCTCATTGATTTTTTTTTACGGATACGTTATGCCTAAAAGCGAAAGCATTCTTCGACTAAAAAGAATGCTCTTACATATGCGGATAGCTTAGGCTATCTTAAGTTCGATGGCGCTTAGGCCTTTAGACCTTTGTACTACCTTGTAGGTAACTTGATCGTTTTCATGAATTTTTCCCCGTTGTGGTATTGTAAAGCCAAAACCGCGAGATCCATTAAAAATTCTTACTATTCCCTCCTGCATAATGGTTTTTGTTAAGCTTATTACTTCTTTCCTTTTGTTAAGTTAGATTTTCCGGTTGTTATTATTTCTGTTTTTGAAGAGGTCTTTTTACTGTTTTGATAATCAGAAGAACCCTTCTTCTCGGTGCTTTTGGGTGTTTTTTTGTCTCTGCTCATGGTATATTTATTAATTATTTCCCATTAATCGTTCTAACCGACGGATATTATCCTCAAGTAAATTTTTGTTTAGATCATCATAATGGTCGATACGGTATTGCTTTAATACTGCTATCACCGCATCAGCCTGTGCAATAAGAGATGATATGTAATGTAGTGCGCCACTTTTTGCATGTTCCATCGCCGTAATCTTATCAACGAAATCCTGCTGAATAGAACGCATTCCGGTAAGCGAATATGCTTGATTGGTTAACGAATAATACACTTTCACGGGATGGTTGTCTTTCCAAATTGTCTTGAAAGGCTTCATATTAATCCGAGTGAAATCATTCGAAGACATCTCAGTAATTTCGGTATTATTTATTGAGACCCGGTAGTACCGATAATAGCTCTTCATCGTAAATTGTTTTTAAGTAAAGTATATTCTTTTAGGAAGGAACTTGCCAGAGCATCCATTCAAAAAATGAATGATGAGATGCATTGCTTCATTACCATAATGATCTTATTCTATTAAAAATTACCGCTCAGTCGATATCGATTGCTAAATAATTTGATAAAAAAAGAAGTATTGTTCCAAGGGTTCATGATCTGTAGCCTCGAGCTACCTAGTAGCCCTATATCAACCAATTTTACCCTTTTCTTTTGGAGATATGCAATAAAGGTAATAAAATAATTGACAACCAATGAATTGTACCACTTTATTTTTTTAAGTCTCCCTCTTTAAATCATTGCTTTTTTTTGTTATTACCAACCAAAAAAGTTATCTTTACATTTTAGAGTACAGTTAGCATTCTACAGGTTACCACTTTCCTTCTTTCTACACTGCCAAAGTGGGCTTCAAATTTTTTCTGCATTCTTGATTTATTTACACAATTAGTTTTATGGTTATTTTCATTTTTTTTATCGGACTATGGTATCTGTCCCTTTTTTCACAAACCTTCTTTCAACATCGATATGCAGCACATGGCTCCTTTACGATGAGTAAGTTTTGGGAGCGTTTTTTTTTCATCTTCGCCTATCTCACCCAGGGTTCTTCTTACATGAGCGCCCGAGCCTACGCCATTATGCATCGCATGCATCACGCTTATACTGATACCGAGAAAGATCCTCATTCTCCTCGGTTCTCATCTAATATCTTCAGTATGATGTGGCGTACACGAAATATTTACGGGAATATTGTTAACAATAAAGAACCGATAGAAACACGGTTTCTTAAAAACTTGCCTGAGTGGAAAGGATTTGATCGCTGGGCACATTCGGGAGTATCGCGACTTCTGTGGGTAGCTGCCTATTTCGCTTTTTTTCTATTTTTTGCCAACACCTATTGGTGGTTTTTGCTGTTGCCTATTGTAATCACGATGGGTGCGTTTCATGGCGCGATCGTTAATTGGTTTGCGCATAAATATGGCTATATAAATTTCAGGTTACGAAACACCGCTAAAAATTTATTGGTTATTGATGTATTGATGCTCGGTGAATCGTACCATAATAATCATCATAAGCATCCTTCATCTGTAAATTTCGGAAATCGCTGGCATGAAATAGATCCTGTTTATCCCATCATTGTTTTGTTGAAGTGGCTTCGGATTATTCGCTTTCCCAAACTTACTCCAGTAATTTAACTCATTAAAAGCCGAATAACGATCTGGTTTATTGCTTTTTTGGCGGTTTAGTGCTAGGCGCCGCGAAGTGTCGATGCAGCTTCCGGAACGAAATCATTGTACCGAACAGAAGCAAATGTTAAGTTATGTTAAGATTTGGGCTATGCTGAAAATCTACCGACTAAAAGACGTACCTTACACCAATTAAAAATATGATGTTATTAGATAAAGTGTTAGATCCGCCATCGTATGGATGGACGGATCGGGATGGGGCCTTCAGTAAACCTACAACCAAGCAATTACTCCGCGAGTTTTTAAAACGTATTAATATATTTCAATCCAAAAAAAATTGGTTACCTCTATTTAGCTGGGCTCGCGTACTTTTACTGATTCCGCTGCTATTTCTTTTTATATTCAACTATTTCAGCGTCGCTTTATTAGTTGCCGCGTTTATTTACAGCATGATCATTATGGGAACGCACGGAACGATCTGGCACCATCGGTATTGCACGCACAAAGCCTACCGTTTTAAGAATCGATTTTGGCGGGTGCTAACACAAAACCTAACGATCAGCATGATTCCCGAAGAAATTTATGCCATCTCGCACCACGTGCATCACGCGAAATCAGACAAGCCGGGCGATCCTTATAATGCCAATGGCGGTTTCTTATATTGCTTTTTAGCAGATGTAAATCATCAACCTATTGCTAAAGACCTCAGTGCAGAGGAATATAAGCAAACTGTGCAACTAATGGCACACACCGGTGTAAAAGCTAATTGCTATAGAAAGTATCAGAAATGGGGATCAGTTGTACATCCAATGCGTGCTATCTCTGCTTGCTTAGTAAATTGGTTGGTATGGTACGGTATATTTTATTTAATTGGCGGTCATGCGCTGGCTTGCGCACTCTTTGGTGCCGCAGCTTTCTGGGCAATAGGCGTGCGAACGTTTAATTATGAAGGACATGGAAAAGGAAAAGATAAGCGTAAAAAAGGCTATGATTTAAACGAAAAAGATATGTCAATTAATCAATTATGGCCAGGTTTTGTTGCAGGGGAATGGCATAATAATCATCATTTATACCCGAGCAGTGCGCGTTCAGGCTTTTTAAAACATCAGGTAGACTTGGCTTGGTATTATATAAAGTTCTTGCACTTTATCGGTGGCGTAATCACTTACCATGATTCGAAAGCTTCTTTTATGAAGCGATATAACGGGGCATAAAATAACGACTACTCCTGTTGGAGAGGCAAAAAATAGCCAGCGATCTAGTTAAGAGGCTGGCTATCTTTATTTGTATAAAGCTACTTTGCGGGTGTAATAACAACCTTTCTGAATTCAATCGGACCATGGTCTCCTTGAAAATAGATCGGACCAGGCTCACCTTCATTACTGTCGAGCGCACCACCGGTAATACCTGGTATTTCTTGATTCGCAATAATCGTTTTACCATTGGCTACTATGGTAACCATCCGCCCCACCAGTGTAATATCGTAACTCTGCCATTCGCCCGGACCTTTTACCGCCATCTCACTTGGCACTAAAAAGCCGTAAACTCCACCGAACAAATGACTATTGGGATGATCTGTTTTTGGATTGTCAATGATTTGTACTTCGTATCGGCCTCTCAAATAAACACCACTATTGCTCCCCTCTTTATACCTAAATTCCACGTGTAGCTTAAAGTCGTTAAACTTTTTCTCCGACACCAGGTTTGCACCCGATTCCGGACTCGTCAGAATTCCATCTTTCACTACCCATTGATTTTTGTTCCCAAGTGCCGTCCACCCTGTTAAATCTTTTCCATTGAACAGCTCGATTGGTTTTCCCCAAACGGGTTCAGCTGTTCTTGTTAGATAGGGGGCTCTTACTCCAGTAAAAGACTGCTTTACACCGGCGCTTGTAGTGATTGTCCCCTGAATGCGATCGCCCGATACAGTTCCTTCTAAGACCAAGTCACGGTCTTCGCGCTCCCATTGTGGAGGAATAGCAAAACTGAATTTTCCATTCTCAAAATTAACTTTAGCAACAGGCCGTGCACTACCTCCTGTACTAACAAAACGTCCCACCAGTGTTTTAAAGCCCGACAACTCCACTTCCAACCAAGATGGTGCCGGTTTGCCATTCTCTTCGACGGTGATATCCCAACGACCGATGAGCTCCCCTCCTTGCACCGCATTGCTGTGGATAGGCGCTACCTGTGCCTGTGCGCAAAAAGGCTCGATTGCAGCAAACAATAAACCACATGCTAAGCCTAAAAATAGTTTCTTCTTCATAAATATGGTATTCAATAGTTATTATGGTCAATAAAGATATCGTTTTTTACCCATACACGAAATTTTTAGACTGAATAGACTTTTCTTAACCATAGCTTCCATTTTTCAAATGGGTGTTTTCGGTTTAGGAAAATGCTTAAGCTACATTTCCAGATATCCCTGAAATGTGGTAACGAACTTGCCAACATCAACCCCATCACACAGCGCATGATGTACATGTATAGACATGGGAAGCAAGATCTGATCATTTTGAAATAGGTATTTCCCAAAGGTGATTTTTGGTATGCCATTATCTTGCCCCCCATATAAAGCATGTTCCATTTGTGTAAAGGAAATGTAGGGCAGCACCGAATAGTGTATAACATCCCGGCAATTTGCATCCGTTTGTAATCCACGCGACTGCTTTTCTAAATTAATTTGTTTTTTTAGTTCTACTTGAAAGCGCTCAAATTCATCGTAAAAATCAAAATAGGCAAAGCCGAAAGTTTCGTCAGGCCTGATGACGGTAATGGACCCGCCAATTTCGTGATACTCCAGGACGTTGTTGTCATGTATGCGATAACGAAAAGCCTGCACTTCGTTAACCGCCCGCAGCGATAAGTATAAATAATAGCAAAAAAACGAGACATTATAAGTCTTACAATATGCAAAAGCTTTCGTACAATTTAACTGCGTGGTGACACCCCAGAACGGTTTTTCAAAGGATCTAAAAAAGTCGTAATGAGCTTGCCGTTTCCAGTTCAGCGTATTGACTTGGTTATAAGAAACTTCTTTTTTCATGCGACAAATATCTATTTTTGCTCGTGGAGCCTTGGTGCAAAAAAGGATTTTAAACAGCGCAAACGGATTTTTATGTATACCTTATATAGCCATGAATTCACCCAATTAGTGGACCGGCAATTTGCTGATTCGGAAAAAGGCCAGTATAAAGCGTTAAAGCATGTCGGTCAATTTAATGCTATAACGCGTACGTCCAACAACAGCAATTTTAACATACTTCAATTCGAGTCGTCCTTTCAGGAGGAAGTACGTGTCGTTAACTTTCGAGACTTCAATCATACCAGCTTCCACTTCCAACTTGAAGGGCATTCGAACGCGCGTATCTCTTGTTTCGGGGATGCGCTACCCATGAAGCAGGGTGAATTTAATGTAATGAATTGTATTGATCCTATCAGTAATTTCTCGTTTCCAAAACAGAAAGACTATAGTTATATATGCCTAGGGATTAATCAACAATACCTTACATCACTATTGGAACAGTGCGGAGCCGAATGGCAGAAAATAGCTAAAAAGCTAGCAAAAGACCAACCCTTTACTTTATTTGACAAACCAAAGCATTTTGGCTCCTTACTAAAACAAACCCTTTACGCAATCATTCATCCTCCGGTGGCCGATTCTTTAATTTCTACCTATGTCCCCCATAAAATTGAAGAATTGATATTACTTATCCTAAATGAATCATCGCTTAGTCAGAAAAGAAACACTTTTCCTTTCAGTCAACGCGACGTCGACTTACTTCACGATTTAAAAATATACTTAGACGATAATTTCCTGAAGCAGCATAACCTTTCCGGGCTGGCCAGACAGGCCGGTATCAATGAATTCAAACTAAAGAAAGGCTTCAAAATCTTATTTAACTATTCAGTGTTTGGCTACATCAACCATTTGCGTATGCAATATAGTTATAAACTCCTCCAAGCAAGAGCTCTTCCTTTGGGTGCAATTGCGGCCTTGGTTGGCTATCAATCTGATGCCTCCTTTATACGTGCCTTTAAAAACTATTATGGGTACGCGCCGAATAAAAGTAAGCCCCTTGGAAATGGTTGTTTTCAGGGATTATAGAAATGAGTTTCCTGTACTAATTTTGATGTAGAAATCATACATCAACAATGGCTACCTGGAGCTTTAGCTACACTTTTTTTATTTCAGTTGTTTTCTGTTGCTCCATGCACGCCTGTCAAAGCAAAACGAAGGTGATCGCAACCACTGTAGAAACCAATTCCCTTCAGCTATATCCTTATCTTGGCAGCAATGGACTTTATGGTTACGCTGACACGGCGATGCGCTTGGTGGTTTCCCCATGTTATATTACTGCGAATAAGTTTACTCATACCGGTTTTGCCGTCGTACAAGATACGACACTGCAATATGGTGTCATCAACACTCTTGGGAATATCGTTGTGCCTATAAAGTATAAACATATTTATCTTCAAGAACTGGACAACTACACGTTAATGTGGACGGAAGAGACTTATACTACGCGATGGCGTTTCTGGAATTGGCGCTTTCTTCCCGGTCTTTCGCTTATGGGATCTTCAAAAAATGATAACCGTTTATTTGACACCAAGGTTAACATGTCTAAACTAAAAATCACTATTATTGAAAACAAGCAAGTTATTTATGATAATGAAGTACAGACTTCTGAAAGCTATCGTTACCACATGGAGGTTAATAATTTGGGCGACGGATATTTTTTACACAAAAGAAAATTATATCAACTAAATGATGGCAAAGCAAAGGTCATAAGCAACCATATTGAAAATGTTATTGGATATGACCAATTGTTTCAAGTTAACGGTAACAACTATTATATCACCGATCGAAATAACCGAAAAACAGATGGACGGATATTTAGAAAAAAAGACAGTTTAATTTATACTGTTAAAGGCGAAAGCCATGCCATTAAACTGCATAAAGACGACTACCTTTACCAAAATATCGCGCAAGTGTTTGAAGATACAGAAGGCAAGCAGTACCTCTTCCCTGAAATGAAGATAGCATTTCCCCAATCTGTCGAAACTCTAATTGATGATCATATTTTAGCTGATTCGGTATTACAGCAAGCGATGTTATTAGCGCCCATTGCCGGAACAAATTGCTTCTTAGTACGCTCGTTCGACCAAATAACCGGCCAGATTAAACACAAAGTTCTTCAATCGGATGGAAGGTGGGTGTCCCAACCTTCCGGCGAACATAATTTTACATTACGTTATCCTACCGGCGATATCGTATGGCCCGAATTATCCACTGTAATCAATCCAAATGCTTTGAAAGATTTTCGTGCCATTGCTTACGAAGATGTATCCGAAAATATGCATTGGTTGATCATAACTCTTAAGCGAGGCGATCACCAGAGACAAGGCCTTTGGAATAAACAGGAAAATCGTTGGATTTGGAATCCCGATAATTATAGCATCCGCTGCTTGGATGCCGAAAAGGGGTTATGGTCTTTTAGGCCTGAACGTGAAAAGGCCTACGGTATTTATCGTCCAAAAACAGGTGAGGTTTTAATTACCCCGACCTATTTTGACATCAATAGCGATGGGATGGTTACCTTACAGGAGAACGGACAATATATACGTTTCTACGTCGATTTTGAGAGCTTACAGGAATATCGGGATAAAATCAGGAAATAAATCAGTTATGCATTCTTAACAATTTTCACTAATCGCACAAGAACCGGTGATGTTAGTAAAAGAATAAGACCTATGGTGATATAGTTGAGATAGGGCTTCAACATTGGCACTTTGCCTATTAAATATCCTGTGAGTGAAAACCCAACTACATAAAAAAGGGAACCTACAGCGGCATACAGTAAAAACTTATTGAAATGGACCTTAGTAATACCGGCAACAATAGGCACAAAAGTACGAACCACAGGAAAAAATAAAGCAACAGCAATTGCTAAAGAGCCATGTTTTTGAAAGAACCGCTGTGCACTTATTAAGTAGGTTTGCTTAAAGAATCGGGAATCTTGTCGCGTATGCAGATATGGTGCTATTTTTTTACCGAATATATATCCCGTTATATTGCCGGCAATAGCAGCGATAGTTAGCAGCATACATAGTGTCGGCAGGTCATAATGATATCTACCGGCTGCAATTAGCACACCGGCGGTAAACATAAACCCACCACTCGGTAAGAAAAAGAGAAAAATCAACCCGATCTGTCCATAAACAGAAAAAATCAAAAACAACATGCCCCCCTGGTTTAGCAACGCTTCCGTATCAAACATGACACAAACATACTAAATTCAGTATTTGCAAAAGAAGAATATGGTCTTACGCGCATGAGGTAATTGTGTTGATACGCAAAAAACAAGCAAAGGAGCCTTTCATCCCAAAAAAAGCACTATTCATCCCAATTAATTGCGTCAGGACAGTTAATTATTTAGCATTGTACAAAATAAGAATATGAAACTAAGAAGAATCGAAGCCATTGTCGCTACCGTTATTACACTGGTTGTTATGGTAATAATGTTTGGCAAAAAAACGAAAAACTGGGAAGCTAGGACGTCGCTATTTCTAGAAAAGCCCTTTGAAGAAAAGGGAATGACTTTTAACTTTTTTGAAAACCATCTTTTGCCGACCCTATTATTTGTAGCACTTTTCTATATAGCTTTTCTCACATTCAATAATTTCATTATTCCCAGATACATAAACAAAGCGAAGTACGAAATGGCACTCTTTACATCTTTTCTTACGCTTTTTATTTTGTGGTTTGGCTTTGCCTACTGTGAGTGGATGCAGCATCGATATAATAGACTAACTGTTTGGGCCTATTTTGGCGAAAGCGGGAGGGTAATCAGCTCTATTGTTTCTATTGTTCTATTTATTAGTACTTATACGTTAGCGAAACAAGGGCGTCTCTTTTTACTTCAAAAAAAATTAAATCTGTCATCGACACTTCTAAAAGAAAGTTTAATTGCTTTCTCCGTTATATCATCTGCCTATTTGTTCCTTCTGGTTTTTAATGGAAGTATGGCCTTTTTCTGGCTTATAATTTCCATTTATCTATTTATTATGTATAGTATAGAAATGTACGGATTACTCCCATTTTGTAGCAAAGCCAAATACAGTTTAAAACAATACCTCTATGTACGATTGCCTCTTTCGTTTCTTATTTATGCACCATTTGGATTTGTAGTGGTTAGCGGGCTAGGATTCAACACTAATGCCTTTTTCGCGTTATGGTGCTGTACTTGTCTAATCTCTATCCCGGTTATTAAACACCTATATCACCTAAAGCTGCAACATCATACAAAATTAGGTAATCTTGAAAATGCCTTAGGTAATAGTACGGCTAATTTGAGCTTTTTACGTTCGCAAATTAATCCTCATTTTTTATTTAACGCATTAAATACTTTATATGGCAGCGCGCTGACAGAGGGCGCAGAGATGACCGCCACGAGTATACAGAAACTCGGTGATATTATGCGCTTTATGCTTCATGAGAACATACTAGATAACATACTGTTGGTTAGGGAAATAGAATATTTACACAACTATATAGATCTTCAGAAACTGCGGACAGATTTATCGCAAAATGTTATCGTGGATTACAATATTCAACAAGTTACTAAGGACCTTTTTATCGCCCCTATGTTGTTGATCCCTTTTGTCGAAAATGCCTTTAAGCACGGTATAAGTTTAAAAGAGCCGTCGTGGATTAAAGTCAATCTTTCTATGCAGGATGATCGCTTATTTTTTGATGTATACAATAGCGTGCATTTAAAGCAGATAAATGATCCCGAAAAAAACCGCAGTAGTATAGGTATTCCCAATGTAAGGCAGCGCTTATTACAACTCTATCCTAATAAACACGAGCTTACTATACGTCAAACTGATATGGAGTATTTTGTTCACTTAACCCTAACATTATGAAATTTAAAGCTTTTCTAATTGATGTAATTCTTATCTTTTCGTCTTTTCTTTCATTTGCACAATTCAAAATCAGCGGTTCTGTGATCGGCGATAAGGAGGTGAATCTAAAATTGGACGTCCCGGTAATCTACGATCTCGACCCATTAAATGCAAAAGAAATAGCTGTTGAAAGCAACGGGAACTTCAGCGTCAACATCCCACTAACAGACCGACGATTTATTGCTCTTCATCTTGATAACGATCAAATACTTCTATTCGTCCAGCCTCACGAAGATTTATTTTTAGTGATCAATAGTAACAATAGAACGATTGCGGACTTCAAAGGAAGTCTGGCGGATGAGAACTACTTACTGCAAGCTATTGGTTTTAACAAAACTCCTTTTTTCATGGAACAGCAAGGAGGAAAGTATAACTATGCATCTACAACGGCTGAAGAAATACAAAGCATGGTAGTTAAACCGTGGTTTAAAGAACGTGAGGAAAAGTTACTGCGTATAACACAGAGCTCGATCTCTCAAGCAAACAAGGAGCTTTTTAAAAATGAGGTGCGATTCCATGCGCTAGCAAGCTTGACAGATTTTACAGGGTCAATTGTCCGTTGGAGGAAAAGCGAATGGAGAAATTTTCAGCTGGCATTATACGATACCTGTGTCACCGAATCTGGAGGAACAGTATCATGGTCTTCAATACTATAAATTCATTGACCGATACATTAGTTATATGCAATCCAAAGCGCTTGATCAATACTTAAAGGACACAACAATCAGCCGTCTGCTTTTTTTCAATTTAAGTTTAGACAGCATAATGAGGCTAGCTAAAGTAAATGGTGAAAACTATGTGGCATGGTTGTCTGTTAAACAAAATGTCAGTCGTGCTACTGCTGAAAGGTATCTTGCGCAGCAAATCCTAAACAGCTATCGCTATAAGGATTTAAAATCGATGAAAATTTTAATGGTTGATTTTGAAGCATATTTTGCCGATAGTCGTTATTTACCCCATCTCCGGACTTGCATAGCGAAGCTTGATGAAAAATTGATGGCTAATAAGCGTAACGCTTCTATTAAATTTTTTAATGAAGGCAACCATATAAAATCTATTTACGAAATCATCAAACGATATCGAGGGAAAGTGGTGTATTTAGCTATTTGGGGAACCTGGTGCGGCCCCTGTAAAGTAGAATTATCTTACACATCGCAATTAAAAGATAAATTTAACAATAAAGATATTGTTTTTATATATTTAGACATGGACGACGACGACAAAGAGGATGAATGGCGTAATTTTGTCTGGATTAGTAATCTACAAGTCCTCCATATACGTATGAATAATGAGCATATTCAGCGAATCTGGGCAGAGCTTCTTCCAACCGGGGACGGTCTACGCGGATTATATCCTAGTTATTTTATATTTGACAAAAATGGAATCTTGATCAAAGAGAAGGCAAAGCGTCCGAGTGATCAGCAACTACTCTATACACAACTGGAAAAACACCTATGATATGATTAAAGCAATCGCTATCGATGATGAGCCTATAGCCTTAGGTATTATACAAAAGCTTGCAGAGAAAGTACCTTTTCTGCAAATAGATAGTACATTTACTAATGCTTATCAGGCCATAGAATACTTGCAAGTGGAAAAAGTAGATCTATTGTTTTTAGATATAAAAATGCCTGACATTTCAGGTATCGACTTTTATGATGGCTTATATAAAAAACCCTTCGTAATATTTACAACCGCTTATGCAGAACACGCTCTAAAAGGCTTTGACCTAGATGCAGTGGATTATCTTTTAAAGCCCTTCTCCGTCACTCGTTTCTTGAAAGCATGTCATAAGGCTAAGAATCTCTTACAAGTAAAAAATGGCGTTACCGAAATGTCTCACGCTATTTTAGTTAAAAGCGGTATAGAACAAATCCGCCTATATCTGAACGATCTGCTTTATATAGAAGCAACTGGCAATTATGTCAGTTTTGTATGTAAAAACGAAATTGTCAATAGTCGGATGACCTTAACCGAGTGTGAAGAGTTGCTTCCTAAAAGTCGTTTTATCCGCATTCATAGATCATTTATCGTAAATACAGACGCGGTAACGAAAATCGAACGTCATCAATTAACCGCTCAAGGCTATATTCTTCCCATTTCATCTTCGTATAAAAACAAGTTGCCTAGGCTTTAATAGAAATTGGCAAATCATGCATACTAGCCTGTATTGTCCATCGATGGATTCGAAAGGTACAGAAGCCAATTATCTCAAATTAATACAACTGGTTCAAGCGTTCAACTAATTATATCTGTATCAACAGGTTGATATCCAAGGCATCTACTTATACTTAGTATTTGTCCTTTATGATGAAACTCATGAGTAATAACATGGCTAAATAGGTGAAAAGGACTTAGTGTACATAGACGGCCATTTCGCATAAAAGTAACGCCCAATTTTTTCTGCCTGCTTTTTTTTATGAAGGCATCAACATGAGCATCTATGTCCAAATAGATAGGAATAATGTCTTTCATAGAGCTAACCACTTCCTCCTTCAAAAAATCCGTGTTTAATGCCATGCCACGACATACGATCCAAGCTTTGTAGGTATTACTAACAAGCTCCGCACACTACCTCCATTACCAAAAAAAGAAATTGGCTTTACAAAATCCTCGGTTACGAACGTGCTGCAATAGTCAAATAGTTTTTTCCGTGAATGCTTCACCAATTGATATTGGTGCTCCATATATTCATTTAATGATTCCATTGATTCCAATTATTGTTTGTATGTGAATCTTTCTCTCCATTACATAAGGTTCAAATGTCTGTTTTATAATTCAACGCAGTAGTTGTGCCAATTGTTACATCGATGGTGGTACCTGTAATACTTTTCGCCATATCTGACACTAAAAACGACGCTGCAGAAGCAATGTCGTGCATAGACGGTAACTCTTTTAACATCGTATCAGATTTCATCTTTTTGATTACTTCTATGATTCGATCACCACCAAAAGCTAAGGCCTCCTTAAAGGGGCGCGAATCTAAGGATCCTGCCGATCGTATGTTAACTACTCTTACCCCTAAAGGTCCTAATTCGGCTGCCAGATTTTTGGAAAAGGTTTCGACAGCCGAACATATGGGCCCGAAGCCTCCGACTTTGGGGTAACCTATTCCGCCGGGAGTTGCCGTTAAAGTTAATATCACCCCGTAACCTTGTTTAGCCATGATTCTCCCGGCAGCCGTAGCAGTTAGAAAATGAGTTTGCATCGCCGTCGTTATCGGACGAACAAAGTCGTCTAACGACATATCAATCAGATCAACATCCTGCAGCACTTCAAACCCCGCAAGATTAAAGGAAGCATCGATTCGCTTCGTTTTCTTTAGTGTCTTGACAAGGTGTTTTTCAATAGCCCCCTTGTCTAGGGCATCAACTTCGGCTGCTTCGGCAAAACCGCCTGCTTCATTTATTTCTCGTGCGACTTCTTCTGCCGGCGTCAAGTGGCGGTTGCTTAAGAACAGCTTTGCACCGGCTTGAGCCATTGTTTTGGCTACGGCGCCGGCAAGCGACTGGCTGGCTCCGTAAATTACTATTACTTTGTCTTTTAACATAATTTGGCTTTTTAATATCAGCACAAATATACAAGTCGAAAATTAGCTGGCCCTACTATTACGCTTTTATGAAGTGTATTGTGAATTTTAAAAAAGTTTAGTTGCCTTTTCTAAATTTTTCGTAACTTGTAATCACGCTATAATAACATTTATTTAAAGATTTGCTAAAGTAGTTTTTGAATTTTTGCGAGCGGACAACTTACCCTATTCTTTGGATATAAAACAAAAGTACTGGCATGCAAACGACAACAAAAGACCTATCCGAACTATTGAAGGCCCGTGATCAAATGATGGCGGCAATAGCCTTTACCATTGCAAAGGATATTAAATCTGAGAAAGCAGTGGAAGTAACTCAGCAGAAAGAACAAGCAATTTCGCTTCATTTGTTAGATTTAATTAACATCGATGTAAGTGATGAATACCAACACCGGGCTCTCTGAGCTAATGTTTACTCACCACCCGCCCCAATGCCTGTCTTATTAGCCAATAGGCATATAAGGCCTTTAACCTTGTCTCACGGATGATACAAATTGCGTCTTTATAGGACCGCATCAAAATCCACCATGGCATGAAGCATGTATCGTCAGTTGGCTAATTATGTAAATGTGTAATTAATTAGTTTATTATTTTAAAACAAAAAAGCTTTTTTTTGCATTTTATACTATACATTTATTAGAGGCAGCTAATGTCCTCAAGGATATTAACATTTATAAACCAAAACGATTATGATATCCCCAATTAATCTCTGTAAAAGAAAATTGATGGGCTGTGTGTTCATTGGGATGACAGTCCTGTTGACATCTTGTGAAACAAAGCCGATAGAGCCCAGTGAACTTCTTTCCCAAAAACAGACCTTTAGCTCACTTAAGCGAACTAGTTCACCGTTACCTTCGTTACATGTAGACGGCAATCAAATTAAAGATGCTTTCGGAAATCCTGTTACACTTAGGGGTTTTTCACTCCTTCCAAACGAAAGCAACGATGAATGTACCACCTGTAGCCCACGACCGATTAGTGAAATGTTAGCATTACAGGCTAATGCTGCCCAAGGATGGTTCTCGCGAGTTGTGCGCATCGGTGTTCATCAAAGTTACAGTGATCCTGCCAGTGCTTTTGCAAATCACATTGATCCTTTTGTGCAACAGGCCATTTCGTTAGGCTTATATGTTATTGTTGATCTTCATCTTGTCGCAAATTATGGTGATGGAGGGACGCCACAGTCAAAAGTGATCGACTTCTGGCGTTATGTAGCGCCACACTATGCCAATAATCCGGAAGTGATTTTCGAGGTGTACAATGAGCCAATTAGTCCCGATAATTGGACGACATGGAAAAATTTTATTCAACCTGTTGTCGATACTATCCGAGCAGTTGCACCTAATAATCTCATCCTCATGGGTAACCCACAATGGAGCACACGGGTCAACCAAGCCGTTTCTGACCCTTTTGATGATCCAAATATGGCTTATGTGTATCATATTTATCCTAATCAGCCGGCAACTACTAGCAGTTTGGATGCTCGATTTGGTAATGCTGCAAATAGCATTCCTATTGTTATAACTGAATTTGGATGGAACGCTGACCCAAATTATTCCGACAATGTCACTTATGGCACATCCGGCGGTTGGGGCAAACAGTTCCGTACGTATATGGATGGCCACGCCCATATCGGTTGGCTTAACTACATTTTTGACAATTATTGGAAACCACAGATATTCGACTGGAACTGGAATTTAATGAGCGGCGAAAATCAAGGAAAGTTTATACGGGACTGGCTTTTCGAATTGCAAAATCACAATCAGGCGGGCGGTTTTACACCCGGACCACAAACGGCGTTTAAGGTGCATAACATTCCTGGCAGAATGGAAATTGAAGATTTCGATGAAGGCGGCCAAGATATCTCCTATCATGAAACGACCTTCGACAATCAGGGAGGAAATGTTTACCGTAACACGCCGGTTGACCTAGGTACCACAAATGATGGCGGCGGTGGATATACGCTTGGTTATATAAATACGGGCGAGTGGCTTGCTTACACCTTATCAAATACAGTTGCCGGCACCTACGACATCAACCTGCGTGTAGCAAGTGGCGATGCAGCCACCGGAAAAAAAATCACCGTAAAGCTTGATAACGCTCCACTCGGAACAGTCGATATTACAAGTACCGGTGGTTGGGAGACCTATCAGAACTTTACGTTAAGTGATGTGACGGTACCATCGGGCAGTAATAAAATTCTTCGACTGGAATTTGAAGGCATCGGCTACAATGTAAACTGGGTTGAATTTTTGTCGAATCCCTAATTTACTCTTCTTGTCTCTATCAATATCATCAAGAAAAATAATTGTAATTGTAAGCTGTTTTTGTAAATTGCACGTAAAAGCAATCCGATTCCATCGCCACTTAGTACGGTGAATTGGATTGTTTTATGCTTAAACTTCAACAACTAATAAGCCGAGCGCAGCTAATGAAGGAACAGAAATTACGATTCACTGCCCTGGATGTATTTCGGGGAATGACAATATGTTTCATGATAATTGTAAACAGTCCAGGGTCAGGTGCAACACCGTATTGGCCTTTGAACCATGCAACATGGCATGGTTTTACTCCTACGGATCTTGTCTTTCCTTCATTCTTATTTGCCGTTGGGAACGCACTTTCATTTTCTGAAAGGAAATTTCAGTATCTCTCATCCAAACAGGTACTTTTGACCATTTTCAAAAGAGCGGCATTGATTTTTTTATTAGGCTTTTTAATGTATTGGTTCCCCTTTTTTAAAATAACGGAGCAACATGAAATCATATCTTTCCCTTTACATGAGACTCGTGTATTTGGCGTTTTACAGCGTATTGCCTTATGTTATCTTTTTACAGCCCTAGCGGTGTACTATGTTCGAAGAAAGTATCTTGTTTGGCTTGCGATTGCATTATTATCAATATATTGGGTCATCCTACTAATTTTTGGCACGGATGCGCCCTATTCATTAGAGGGAAATGCCATATTCAAACTCGACCTATGGCTTCTTGGCGAGTCTCATTTATATCATAGCCACGGAATTATTTTTGATCCGGAAGGTTTGTTGAGCACAATACCTGCTATTACCAATGCAATTGCAGGGTATTTGGTCGGTAAGTATTTACAAGAAAAGGGCGGAACGGTACAGAGCCTTGGTAAATTGTTGATTATTGGCGCTATCGGTGTATTGATAGCCTTGGTATGGAACCAGGTGTTTCCTATAAATAAAAAAATATGGTCCAGTTCATTTGCGCTATTAACGATTAGCTTAGACCTACTAATTCTTCCTTTGTTGGTTCCAATTTCAGAAAATGGTAATGGCGTCCCAAGAAAATGGACTAATTTCTTTATTATCTTTGGAAAAAATCCGCTATTCGTTTACCTATTATCCGAAATTGTTTTGATCAGCCTATTTTTAATACCTTTAGGTGGAACTTCGTTGTTTGATTACATCAACATACATTTGTTTCAGAAATTACTCCCCGGTCCGGCAGGATCGTTATTATTTGCACTATGCTATATGCTTTTCTGTTGGAGTGTTGGGTGGCTACTTGATCGCAAGAAGATTTATATAAAAGTCTAACGAGAATGGGCACATCACAAATATGATGCAATTACTCTGCTGGACGAAATCAAGTAAAGATTTGTTTTTACCCTTATTAAAGATTTGTACATTCGCATTAGCTTTAATTCTGCTAAGAAGCGTGGAGTGCATGCTCTGAAGTTGATCGCACTGAAATAGTGAGGAAAAGTAATAATACGTTAAATGCAAAAAGAGTATATATACCCTATTGCCATGACAATTGCCGGCTTTGACGGTAGTGGTGGCGCAGGAATTCAGGCAGACATCAAAACCTTCTCCGCATTGGGATGCTTTGCTACCTCGGTGTTAACAGCACTTCCCATTCAAAACACACAAGGGGTTCAAGCGATTTATGCCATCCCGGATCGGGCCATACAGGAACAGATAAGGGTTCTATTGAGCGACATTTTTCCGAAAGCTATAAAAATTGGAATGGTGCACACAGCAACTTTAGTGGATGTCATCGTGGAAACCCTTTCAGAATATCCAAAAGTTCCACTTATTTTCGATCCCGTGATGGTAGCAAGCAGCGGACATCGACTAGTACAAGACGCAACTGTAGCTACTATTGTGGAAAAGCTAATTCCGAAAACCGATCTTATTACCCCCAATATCGATGAGGCTGCTGTACTTGCCGAAATGAAAATCAGCTCCCTGGATGATATGTATATTGCCGGCGAACGGATTTTGAAGCTGGGAGCTACGAATGTTTTATTGAAAGGAGGCCACTTGCAGTCATCTACGCTTACGTCCTTATATTTCGACAATCAAGGTAAAGTCCATTCCTATGAGTCAGCTAAACTGGAAACGAATAATCTACATGGAACAGGCTGCACGCTATCATCTGCTATTACAAGCTTCTTAGCCCGGGATTTCCCTATGGAAAGCGCAATAGTTGCGGGACAGTGCTATACGTACAAAGCTATCAAAAACGGAATGGATGTCTTAACGGGTAAAGGGCGCGGCCCTTTAAATCATTTTTTCGATCCTGAAAAATTAATAAAAAACGCTTTTCTTTCGGAGAGCGAGCAAGATCAAAAAAACAGGTAAAGCCCGTGTGAATGCTATTAATTATTAACGCCTGAGCAACCGATATGTTCGACTTTCACACGAGGCTGTCTAGGCAAGGCTACTACTGCAATTTAGGATCGAAATCAAATATTAGTTTCCCTTCAATGGCGTTAAAGCCCACTCTATTCAGTTGTCCTTGAGGTCCGTGATCCACAGCCCGGTCAAATTTGGTACCGATGGCATTAATCGCGTGCAAAAATGAAATGTCACCATCAGGAAAATCGGGAGAATTGTTTTCATTCCTTGCGCCTTTTGGTTTTTCCGGCGTGTACAACCGCAAAAACAGTTTATCACTTCCGTTATATACAATAAAATCCTTTGCTTTATTTTTTATTACAACCCAGTTGAAATCGCGATAATAGCCCTTAAACTCCGGATAATCCCATGATTCGCCCGTGACCGTATTATTGTACTTTTTGTTCCAAACACCGAAGCTATTTCCCTTCATCCGATTTTTCCATACCCTATAGGGGCCTCGTCCCATATACCGAACACCGGTAATTAAATTTTCAGGAAAATTGAAGTTAATTCCTAAAAAGGGATACTCGTTATGCGGATTGGAATTATAAACATTGTATGCATATTCCAATGTTAATAAACCGTTCGGAGCCAATATATAACGAACCTTCTTCCAAGCACCGGTATACTGAACATCCACATAAAGACTGTCTCCTTTTTTGTAATGTTTCATACCTACATAAGATGCCTTTCCTACCGCCAATTGCGGGCCGTTAGTCAAAGGAATTACCGTGCCGTTACTAATCACACTTTGCAGTAAGCCACTTTTTGTATCAAAGGCAATGGTAGTTTTATTCAATTGTAAACGTAAAGTATTATTAGCTTCGTCAACGGAAATAGGCCAGCTTATTTTTGTGCTGAGCCATCTTTCATTCATTTCAATTGGTGATTTTAGTGACCAAGTCCAAGTGAAAATCTCCCGACCATAAGGATCTTTAGCGGTAAGTGCTAACACATCGGTCTTCGCTAAATCATGCTGAAAGGGTAAGCGTAAATAGCCGTTTTGCTGAGGCTCTACATTGGGTCCTTGTAAATCACCTTTCTCAAGAATTTTCACGGTGGTATCCGATTCATATGGTGTCGGTAATTGCCGACATTCATAGCTAAACCTAATCTGATTGAGATTGGTATAAAGGTAATCATTGCTGAGCGGAAGTAAGCCATCAAAGTTCTGGGGAAGCTTATCAAGAGCTATCTTTATAGGTGACCAAATCTCTTTAATAGTATAAAAACTCCCTTCTTTTTCACGATAAGGTCCAAGTATTCCATCGGGTGCCAAGTTACCTTTTATATCCATGCGTCCTTCCTGATCCAACCGCACAACCCCTTCGTCTGCAAAGGACCATAAAAAGCCTCCCGCAGATAATGGTTTACTTCTCATCAGGTTCCAGTGATCTTCCAGCCCGGCACCGTGCCCTCCGTCATAGAGTCCGTGTAAGAATTCAGTAGGAAAAAATACTTCTTTTCCATTATACAATGATCCGACACAGCAATCATAAGCTCTGTAATGCTGCGTGTCGGTACCTTCAAAATTATTCCATGGGTGTATAACGGTGCGCTTTTGTGGGTCATATTTTGCGTAATCGGCAACGAGCTCGTGATTATTCCCCCCTTCGTTTCCGTTAGCCCAGATAACGATAGAAGGATGATTTACGTCCTTCATAACCATTTCTTTAAGTAATTTACGTCCGACGCTGGTATCGTATTTTTTTTGCCAGCCTGTCAATTCATCAATCACAAACAGTCCGAGCGAGTCGCAAATATCTAAAAAATGAGCGTCCGGAGAATAATGAGACATACGAACCGCATTCATATTCATGTCTTTTATAAGATTAACATCTAACTCACTGATTTCCTTGCTCATTGTTCTGCCAGAGGTAGGCCATGCGCTATGTCTGTTAACGCCTTTAAAACGCACTTTCACGCCGTTCACGAAAAAACCTTCTCCACGTCTCAACTCAGCGGTTCGAAAGCCAAACTTTTCGACCTTGCTGTGAATGATTTTGCCTTTATAGTCTCTTAATCTAACAACTACCTGATAACGGTTGGGAAATTCAGGCGACCATAATGCAGGTTTAGTTACTTTATTATTCAGTGTTACTTTCCCTGATTTGTGATCGAGTTTCGCTTGAAATGCTTCGCCAACAAGCTTTCCGTCTAAATCGCTTATCTGCGCTTCCACATATCCATGTGCTAACTTTCCTTCTGTGTATACGTCCATCACGAAATTGCCATCTGCTCTAGCATCAATAGCTGTCCATTCTATATGTGTCTGCGGCGTAATTTCTAAATATACGGGACGAAAAATACCGCCGAACACCCAGAAATCTGACATCCGTTCGGCACGATTGACCGAAGTATCGGCCGATATTTTGCTGACTTTAACTTCCAAAAGGTTATCACCCGTTTTCTTCAGTAATTTAGTGATATCATATTTAAATCGATAAAAGGAACCTTGATGAATAGCTCCCGCGATTTTACCATTAATCTTCACTTCTGTATCGGTCATTGAACCTTCAAAGACTATTTTCATGGTTTTATTTTTCCACGTCGGGTTGCTGGGAAATCGATACTTATAATAACCGATTTCGTTTTTACTGAAATCTTCTTCCCAACCATAGTGGTAGGTTCCAAAACCCTGGGTTTCCCAATTCGAGGGCACTTCAATCGTCGTCCACTGCCCACTTTTTGCACCGGAAGAAACCATAAAATCCCAATTTTTAGTATGATCTTTGTCCGTTCCTGAAAGATATTTGACCACTGTTTCCTGACTAAATACCGTTGATCCCGACAGAAAGCACAAAAGGAAGAAGCTTATAAGACCTATTTGTGGTCTACTACAAAAAGCGATTACGGAAATTCTATATTGCTGAAGCATAATTATTGGCTCGATAATGATAAGTGTTAGTTTTACAATTTTCAGCATTTTTGTGCATTAAACAAAATATTGTTTAGATTATCCGCCAAGCGCGACTAAGACCCAAATGTATAGCGTTGTTGCAGACCTTATTGAGTCGGGAAAAATGGGGAGATTTAGTTCATATGCAAAACAAAACAGTTCATTTATCCTTTATAAAAGGAAGTCTTAAATACACCCTAAAAATGGCATAAAGAGCCTCTTCTATTCTCATAAATAGGTAATACCTTTGTTATACGATAATAAGACAAAAAAAAATAGCTAACAAAAAATAAAACACTGAATTATGAAAAACAATGTTATATGCTGGTTTGAAATATATGTCCGGGACCTAGAAAGGGCAAAGACGTTTTACCGGACAGTTTTAAATAGAACGTTCTTTGATGCTGAATGCGCACCAGGCGAAGCGCCTCAAGAAATGAAGATGACTTTCTTTTCTTCGCCTGATGAGGAGACCGATAAGGTAAGCGGCGCACTGATAGAAATGCCCGGCACAAAAGAAGGCGACGGTGCTTGCGTCAATACCATCGTTTATTTTCCCTGCCAAGATTGCAGTATAGAAGAGAGCCGTGTAGAAGCGGCCGGAGGAAAAGTTCATAAATCGAAATTTTCTATTGGCGAATACGGCTATTGTTCTCTGTGCATGGATACAGAGGGCAACCTCTTTGGCTTGTATTCAATGGAGTAATGAAAGAGAATTTAACCCTTTAGTAATGTGTAACACATAAAACATTAATAGTTTTATAGCTAACAGCTAATAACCTCTAATTAAAATAAATAATATGAAACTCAATCCTTATTTGAACTTCGATGGCCAGGCAGAAGAAGCATTCAAGTTCTATCAATCAGTTTTTGGCGGTGAATTATTTATCCAAAAAATGAGTGCGGCTCCAGGAGGTGAAAATCTTCCTGACCATGAAAAAAACTATGCGATGCATGTCTCTATTCCCATTGGTGAGGGACAATTTTTAATGGCTTCCGATTGTCTAAAATCAGCAGGTCATCAATTAAACGTAGGAAACAACAACTATATCTGTATCACACCTGATAGTCGCGAAGAGGCGGATAGATTATTTAACGGATTGTCGGCTGGAGGAAAAGTCGAAATGCCTATGGCAGACATGTTTTGGGGCGATTACTTTGGTTCATTTGAAGACAGGTACGGTGTTCGTTGGATGATCAATTATAACGAAAAGGCGAAATAACAAATCTTAAGTATTGAAGGAGTGGGAGACGAATCATCTGCCCACTTCCTAACGATTATTCGCCGCTTCCTGAAAAACTCGCGAACCTTCAAATGCCAGAATTGTTATGGTAAAAACAAAGATATTTTACCATGGCTAAAAAATGGTTCCTTGCTGCCAACAAAAAGCAAACGGACGGCAATAGAATGGAAGCACCGCAAAGGATCAATGCGAGTGACGGAATCAACACCTCAGCTTCCCTCGAGACACTCCCTCACGTTTTATTCGCAGATGATGATGCCAATATGCGGGAATATGTTAGTTGTTTACTTAAGACACAATATCGAGTAACCGTAGTTCAGAATGGCATTATGGCTCTTGAGCTAGCAAAAACAACACGACCCGACCTAATATTAAGCGATATTATAATGCCTGGGATGGACGGAATACAGCTATTGCAGGCGTTACGTCAAGATCCGAGAACACATGATATCCCACTCATTCTACTTTCCATAAGAGCGAGCGAAGCGTCAAAAATTGATAGTTTCGACGCCGGTGCTGACGATTATTTAGTAAAACCTTTCACTCCGCCCGAATTATTGGCACGAATTAAAGCGCATATCACGCTTAAGAGAACGAGAAACCAAGCCTATCAGGCTATTAAGAGCAGTGAAGAGCTTCTACAGTCTGTTTTTAACGGCGTGCCAAGCTCGATTGCTGTATATAAAACATGCTATGCTGCAGATAATTCCATCGATGATTTTGAAATGTTCTTATTGAACGATTTAATGTGCCAATCACTTAATCGACCAAAGCACGATATTATTGGAAAACGTTATCGCGAATTATTTCCTACTGCTTCGAAGCTCGATGTATTGGACCTGTTTAAAGAAGTTGTTTATACGGGGCAATCAACTAGTTTTGAACGATGGTACGAAACAAATGGAAAAAATCGCTGCTTGCGATTTAAAGCGAATAAGCTTCATGATTTGTTGATCGTAATAGCGGACGATATGACAGCAGAAAAGCAGTTACAGATAAAGAATGAGCAAATGAAGGCAAAACAGTTAGAGATGGAAGCGCGACAACAAAGAGAAATTTTTCGCGTAACACTTCGGACCCAAGAAGAAGAAAGAAGGCGGATTTCGGAGAATCTACATAATGGACTCGGACAGATGCTATTTAGCATTAAGCTGAATTTAGATACGATTGATTTAAGCGATTCCCTTTTTTCGACTGAGGAGAACCGAAAAAAATTAAAAAATGCGGAATTACTTCTTGCCAATTGTATTCGAGAAAGCCGACGAATTTCTCATGAGCTTATGCCCAGCATTTTAGAAGATTTCGGATTGGAGGCTGCTATTGAAAATATCTGTAGTCAACTTACCGGCCCCTGCAATTTCGTTGCAGAAATCGAACCCATAGTCCCACCGGCTGACCAAGAGATTCAGCTAGCCGTTTATCGTATTGTTCAAGAACTCGCCTTGAACATCGTTAAGCATTCGCAAGCTACCGAAGCCTCTATTAAAATCTATGATTCAAATGAAGGTTTTATCAATGCAACTGTTTCGGACAATGGTATCGGTTTTGATATTCAAAAAGAAGACAACAATGCTACCGGCTTACTCACCATAAAGCACAGAGTAAAAATGTTAAGGGGAAATATACATTGCAGTTCCCAAATTGGTATAGGTACTGCAATAAAAATTTCGCTTCCGAAAACTATCGATACGTATTAGCAAATACAAAGCTTCCCTCATTATTTAGTTTCAACTCTTATTTCACCCCCCTTAAGAAACAAATCGTGCGATACAAAATAACCTTTATTTGGTTTATCATTGACTATAATGTTTTTCAGCGCCCGTCCTTCACCGGCTTTTATTATAGTCAATTCTTTTCCGGCGGCTCGATGCCATTTCACTTTATCGAAAAGTGGCACGGTCACAAGGTAAGTCGGATCCGTTGCAGAATATGTGTATAGACCCAATGCACTCAGTACATACCATGAGGACATTTCACCTGCATCATCCATTCCACAAAGGGCTAGCCCCTCATCACCAATACCATAGAGATTATTTAAGATATAATCGATAATGCGTTGCGATTTTTCGGGCTTCTCTATAAAATAATAAGCGAAAGGTGCTTCATGGTCAGGCTGGTTTCCATGGCAATACTGTCCGATCATTGTTTCAACGTTTCTTGCTATATAAGTTGGATTCCATGGGATGGTAAATAACGAATCTAGTTTTGACTCGAACGCTTTCTTTCCACCGTATAATTCAATCAGTCCTTCCATATCATGCGGTGCAAAAAAAGACACTTGCCAAGCATTGGCTTCTCTATACATGTATTCATAATAAGGGTATTGCGGATTGAAAGGGGTTATCCAGTCTCCATTGTCTAATCTGCCCCGCATAAGCTTTGTCGTTGGATCAAATACGTTTCTGTAGTTCTTTGAACGGGCTATCAAACGCTTATAATTGACTTCATCGCCCAGTTTTTTTGCCATTTGCGCAAGCGAATAATCATCATAAGCGTACTCGAGTGTTTTTGAAACACCCGCTTTCCCTTTTGTTTCAACATGCGGGTTTGCGATGTCAGGATCCGATATATAACCTTTCTGTATATACTCATCTACATAAGGGCGGGCACCATTTGACGCATTTGCATTCCGTAATAATAGTTTGTAAGTTCCTTGAACATCAAAATCATTGATGCCACGTAAATAAGCGCCAACTATAGAAGAAGCTCCATGATCACCATGAAAGAAAGTTGGAATAAACCCTGTTTTATCTCCCACGTCTTTCATTGATTTAATGACATCCAATGCGACCTGCGGAGCAAGTAACCCGAGGAGTACGTCCTTATTCCGGTAAGTGTCCCAAAGGGAAGGTTCAGTATAATAGTTGAAATCTGCTTTATCCACGTTTCCTTTTGCGTCGGTAAATTCTCCATTCACGTCGCTACGTAAAGCAGGCCATAACAAAGACCGGTATAGGGATGAGTAAAACATTTCTTTTTGTTTTTTTGTTCCCCCTGTTACTTCTATAGAAGATAATATTTCGTTCCATTGACGGCTAGCCTCCTCTTGAATTTCAACAAAGCTTTTATTACCTATTTCCTGTAAAAGGTTTTGTTTAGCGTTTTCCATGCTAACAAATGACAAACCTATTTTAAGTTCAACAGGTGCTTTACTTTCATTTGTTAAATGAACAAGAGCGAAGCCCTTTGACTTTTCTGTTTGATTCTTCTGGAGCTTTTTTATATCCGTATTCAAAACGGCATAAAAATATATGCGCTCACCTGTTTGTTGATATCCTTGTAGCGTTCTACTATCTATTTGATCAATTTGCCACGCCGACACTCGGTTATTTGCCTTGGCAAGATCGAAGAGTATCTGTCGGTTCATGGTATTTTTATAATCATATGAATGGTACCCACAGCGAAGCGTTGTGGTCAATTTAACATCAACCTGATAATCATCTAAAAATACTTGATAAAATCCAGGTGCGGCTTGCTCGCGTTTATGTGTGAACTTCGAACCGAAAGAATCATCGGGATTAGATATGGGAAGTATGGGAATATTACAAAGATTCCAATGCCCTTTATTTGTATGAGTAAAACCATAAATTACTGTATCTTCATATTCGTAGCCGGCGCCTGAACCATATTCCGTAATCGGACTCAATTGAACCATAGCATTAGGCAAAGAAGCTCCCGGAAATGTAAGACCTGCCCATGACCTCCAACCTGTAGGAAGCTCATAACCAAGAATTTTTGAATCCGTAAGTGGCGCAGTACCGATGAAAGGATTTACATACTGTATATAATTCTGTTTGGTTTGCCCCCTACCGAAAAGAGCGATAAACGATAGAATCATTGTAAAGATTAAGGTTTTTTTTGCTTGGCTATTCATCTTATATTTATGCTTGGCTTTTCAAATATATACATTCAGGTTCTTATACTTACAATGCACCAGAAATGTTACAAAATCGATTTAGCAAACTCAGGAGATTACATTTGAAAAGGACGTTTATGAAGACTTGTCAAAAGAAAAGCCTTCAATCGGGGAGATTGAAGGCTTTATTAACCAATTATAAACCTAAATTATGATATCACAAAACTACGCCATCGTTGGCTTTTTTGCAAAACCTTAACAATCTTTAACATTTCAAGATCATGTTCTCCGATTAATCCAGCTCGTAGGTTCAAATTAGCAGTAGCAACCTATGATCATGCGTAAAATGCCGCGAGGAGGCACAGTTATTTCATATATTATGGTAATATGTGGTAAAAAAACAGGAAATACCCCGTTTATTTCTCTCCTTTTTCCTCTAGTTTTTACACTTTTTTACCCAGTTCTTTGTGTTAACAAAATTATCAACCAAATGAGAAATAATATTGACAAACACTATGGCGAGATCATCGAACGCACTATCAGACGTAATGGTTACAGCATTAGCGAACTGTCGCGATTGATGAAAGTAAATAGACGATCTATTTACAATTGGTTTAATCAAGCTAAGTTTAAATCTGAAATTATTTTTAAGATCGGTTGTGCTTTGAAACACGATTTTTCGAACGAATTTCCCGAGTTATTCTCACCTGCGGATTTCCAGCAGGCATTTAGCAAAAGCAGATCTTTCAGTGACGATTTTTTAGCGAGTGAATTGGAAAAAATAAATTATTGGAAGGATAAATATATATCCTTGTTAGAGGAATATAACGAAATTTTGGCTATAAAAGGCAAGGATGCGCCTACAAGTGCCTACATGAGTCTAAAGCAACTGTAAGGAACAAACCAAGATTCTCACCCTTTATCATTCATGTGCACATCATAATACAGAAAAGGCTATTGCAAAATTACAGTGGCCTTTTATCAATATGTTAAATCTCCGGTATAAGCCTGTTGATCATCAGGGACAGGAACTTGATTGATTCTCTCAACCGGCGCTTTTAAGGCCTGATATTTTTTGATTCTTGCAAAAGCTATAAGCGCCACCAATCCTAATGATATCCAAAGTAGATCAATTAGCAGAATATCCGTTGCATGTCGAGCCCAGGTATTCCATAGCCAATTACCGGAAAAAACGCCGTTAACAACAGGAACCAGCAAAGCTAATATACCGCCTAAAAGTAAAGTCTCTGCATTAGTACGCCTGAGATTTCTCCTAAGAATATAATATAGGCTAATTACCAGCCAACTGCAAAAGTAAATTTGGTAGATTAAGGTTTGATTTACGTTACCAATGAACTTGATTAGGATAAATGAAAAAGCGGTTACAGGGAACATCGTTAGACAGATGGCTAAAAAAACGTTAGACAACCAAAAATTAAATTTTCTCTTATAAGAAGCGACACTGCTTTTGTCGCGCGCAACCAGCCAGATCAAGATACCGGATATAATAACCACACAACCCGCTATTCCCAAAATAAAATTAACAAGTTTTACAAAATACCCCCCATAGTCACCAAAGTGCAATCGATATATAAAGCTTTTAACCGATGCAATGTAGGTTGGCGTATCGTAGGGTGAACGATGGGTCAAGACCTTTCCCGTCTTCAATTCATAAGTAATTTGTCCGGTTCCTGCAAAGCTTTGTTTACGATCTGCCTCTGACTCGATCGACAGTAACATACTTTCATCGCCATAGTTCTTAATAGCTACACGATTGAAGAAAGCACCTGGCCATCTTTTCTGTGTTTGATCCATATATTCTTGAATATTGGGCGTTGACGTTAACGGCTTGCCGATGAAAGTAGCTTCAGCAGCTGTCGCATATTCCAAATCTTGAAATACTTTTTCCATATCGCCTTTATAGAGTAGTTGGCTAAAGGGTGCCAAAAAAACGGTATTAATGATTAAGATAATACCGGTAAGGGCAAAAACGAATTGAAATGGAAAACCGATTACGCCCAAAACTGTGTGTAGATCTGTCCACAGGGTCTTCCATTTAGACCAGGGTCTGAATAGATAAAAATTGGAAACCAACTTGTCCCAGTGTAGCAATAAGCCCGTAATTAACGCAAACAGGAAGAGAAAGGCCACCAGACCTGCAATCAGATAGCCAATGGGGTATCCTATTCGTAGGGGGATCGCCTGATTGAGTTGGGCCAAAAAATGCAAACGATAGAGAAACTCGCCCATATCATACGATTCTTCATAACTTTTTTCCTTACGCTCAGCAAAATCATACCCTATATAAGCCCGCTCTTTTGCTTTAGGATTATGGAGCGTGTCCTTAGAAGGCGCTATATTTATATAGCAATGACTCGTGTTGGGGTAAAGGTAAAAGTTAATATCTCTACCTGCAAGATTGTATTTTGAATCAAGGGAATCCAAGAGTAGTTGATAGGGTAATCCGTGAGATAGTTTTTCATTTACTGATTTGCCGCTTTGCCAAGCGCTGATCTCGTCTTTAAAAAAAGAAAATGAACCGGCGAAAAAAATAACATATAATAGCGATGCTATGATAATGCCGCTTATCGTGTGGGTATGGAAATAAATATTGTAGTTTCGGTTATTCATAACGTGCTATTTTAGTAGGTAGGGTAATAAAAAGACGATGGTTAACGCTAAATAGATGATCCACGGCTTCCACCACGACCTCGAGAGGAAAGCGAAAAGCAATAGTAAGGCCCAAAGCACATAGCCTACTACGGCGCCAGTTACAATAACATTCTTTTTTTCGAGAAAACAAGCGAGCATTAAGAAGAACGAGATCATAACACCGTATCCACCGAAAAAACCCGCACTGATTTTCATCCATCTTTGCCACGGTGAAGAAGTTAAATATTTTTTATTAGCTGGCATGACTAAAAGATAAAGGTTTCAAGAACAATGGAAAAAAAATAAATGGCAAGTAAATGGTGCCATCGAATATAACGTAACGGTGACAACACCACAACAAAACTGGCGCACACCATCAATAGCAGCATTGCACAGAAAATACCAGCCCCTATTCCTAATCGGTTAATCAACAAAACCGATGTCACCAGGATCAAAATTAAGCTAAGCATTCGTGTTAAAATAATTCGTTCTCTGAAGTATATTGCCCGGGCCGGTTTATTCTTACTCGGAACCCGTTGAGAAAGATTATATAAAAGGTAGAAGGCAATAAGAAGTAAAATAAAAACTGTACTGTACATAATCGCCTGATTTTTTACTATTATTAATTAGATTGATTACAAACAATACAAAGGTAAACAAAAAAGTGTCTTTAGCAAGCTTTAAATAAGTATTTTCCTTCCAAGCAAAAAAAGCAACCTGTAACTTGACTAACAGATTGCTTCATATTACTTTAGGGCAACTTTCTTTGCCAACATTATTCAACGACTCCTCCGACAGGGAAATTACTTGTCAGCCGCTATACTTATTTTGTAGGGATTTTGCTGAAGATCGGCTATACGTTGAATTGATTGCGAAAAGTAGCGATCCAACTCTTGTAATTTTGATAACGCTTCTTGATTCGCTATGTCGGCATTCTTCTTCCGCAGCCTCGCTACTTTTCTTTGTTCCAATGTGAGCGCTTCCTTTAATGAACGTTGCATGCGAGCGATCTCTTTTGCTTCATAAGCTTCTCGTTTAGCAAGTTCCTTTTGAAATTTTTTTTCAATTTCTTCAATCGCCTTTTTACTTTCTTCTACTGCGATTCCCTTTCCGATATTTTGCTCATGCACATTGATAAAATAGGCTTTATCACTTTGGAGTTCCATTCGGTTTCCTTTACTGCCTTGAATACGGGCAACCATGAGGTCGTACTGGTTCCAAAGAATATCAATGTTTCGCTGATGAAATTCAATTTGACTTTTTAGATCGTCTATCATTTTGGCTGGTATCACTAATTCCGGCCCACTTCTGAAATTCTCGTGAGCGCCACTTGTCGTTTGATTAGCAAGTGCGTTACCAGCGCTTGCAATTGCTATTAGACTACTTAATACTAACGTTTTCATACTTTCTTTATTTATTGTTAATCTTATTTTCCACATTGGAACGATCGAGATCATCAACCATGTTTTAGCCCCAATGACCATTTATGCCAATAATTCACATTATCGTTCCAAAACAATAAACAACTGATTATCAATTAAATAAATTATAAAATATTAGGTTACACTGTTCGAAAATGAACGATGGATTGTTCGCTATTGAACAATTTGATTGACAAACAGAAAGATTGCTACTTAGTGAGAGGGTCCACTTTGTGTAACAACTGCTCAATATATTTTTTGAGAATGCTTTGGTCAGCATCTGATTGCGTGTAGACTAACGCGGTTCGATAATAAGCTACTGCTTTTTGATTATCCAATCCCGTATACAGATTTCCCAGTAATGAATAGTAAAAAGGATTATCTGCAAGGTTTAATTTTTCTGCCTCCTTAATAGCTTCTTCCTTTCCATTACTTTTAGCCAACGCATAGGTTCGGTTTAAGGCTGCTATGGGTGAATATTCCAAAATGAGTAAATGATTATATAACTGTAAAATATTCTCCCATTTTTCTTTTGTATCTTCTTTATGCGTGTGCCAATAGGCAATACCTGCTTCTAAGTGATATTTGGTTAGTTGACTACCTTGGGAGGCTCGGTTCAGATAATAAATCCCCTTTTCGATCAGCTCTTTGTTCCAGAGTTGCTCATCTTGATCGTCATACAAAATCATCATTCCGTTTTGACGAATACGAGCGTCAAATCTCGATGAGTGGAAACACATAAGTGATAACAAAGCACTTACTGCGGGTTTGTCTGTGTGATGGTTCTCCATCAACAAATAGGTTAAACGCATAGCCTCAGCACAGAGATCCCGACGCAAGACGGTGTGATGAGAGATAGAATAATAACCCTCTGAAAACAACAGGTATAACGCCGTTAAAACGGTATCCAATCGAGCATTAATTTCAGTTATTTTAGGTTGCTCAATCTTAATATTTTCATCTTTTAACTTTTCTTTGGCTCGCTGAATTCTTTTATAGATTACCTCTTTGTTTGTTAAAAAAGCGTTTGCAATTTCTTGTGCACTAAAGCCACATAACAGATTGAGGGCTAAAGAAATTTGCGCCTCGCTTGAAATACAAGGATTGCAGACCGCAAAGATCATTGCCAGCTGGCTATCACTAATGTTTTTTTCTGATAAATCAATTTCCAGTTCTTCAACTTTATCGGTAATGTGCTTTAAATCAGGTGATAATTTCTGCTCAAATAAGTTACTCCGTTTTAGGTGATTTTTTGTTTTATTTTTAGCAACCGTGTATAGCCATGCGGTGGGATTATCAGGAATTCCTTTTATACTCCATGATTCACTGGCAGAAAGAAATGTATCGCTTACGATATCTTCCGCTATTTCTATATGTTCTATACCAAACAGATAACAGAGTACCGAAACCAGCTTACGGTACTCTGTACGAAATAAATGTGGCAAAAGCTCGCTGTTGTGCATTGTCCGGTCAAGCAGCTTTATTCATGATAATCGGCCGGCACAGCTAGCCTTATTTCTACATTTCCCCCCATCTGTAAGATGGGGCAATCTTTTGCGATCTCAGTAGCTTCGTCATAATCATACGCTTTTATAATGATTAAGCCACCAATGGATTCCTTGATTTCGGCATAAGGTCCGTTAATCACGGTTTTGCTACTCGTAACCACCTTTCCTTTGGCATCCCAACGTTGCAATGGTCTAGCGAGTTTATTTTGTGCGGCGATATTCCCCAGCCAATCCTGCCAAGGTTTTATACTAGCCTGCAATTGTTCGGGCGATGGTGCCTCTTCGCCAATAAAGGATCTACGGAATATTAATAAAAACTCATTCATTACTTTCGTTTTTTGATTTACAATAAAAAATTCTTTTTCGACTTCATCGGTTCAAAGATAAAGTTTACGTAACTACTGTTGAAATGGACATCAAAGGAGCTAAGCCATGTCTTCATTATTTCTATTTATCTGCTTTAACGAGAAGACATTTGAACTTTAAAAATTGGACAACAGACGAAGTTTTTTATATTCTCTATATACAGCCGGCTAATTTAGAAAAGATTATTTATTGTTGCATTCATCAATAAACAAGGAGTTCAGCGGTTATCGGGTCGGATAACCGTGTGTTTTTTGAAATGATGGCATGAGTCGTAAAAGTGCCGAAAAATAGACCCATGGGATAAAAAAAATTGTAGGAAAAAAAATGAACCAAGGTTAAGAAGCTGCTGTTAAGCATATCTGAAAAGAAAAGGCCCAACGTTTGGAATTTGCCAGGCACTTTATACTAAGTGTACAAATATCGCATAACCCGGCTTTATACGATAGCTAAGATTTGATAACTCCTCTTATTGAATGTAAGGCACTCCCCAACACGCTTTCCTAACATCGTCTGTCCAAAAGGAGATACAGGAGAGATAACAAAAAAGCTATAGGGTGAAAGTTCAACTGTCCCAAGGGCAATTGCCAAAAAAAATAAGCCATCATTGGTTTGCACTAAACTTCCCAATTGAACAATATCACTCGCTAACGCAACAGAAACACCATCAAGTTGATATTTTAACCGGTTTGCTTCTGCCAATTGACGTTCATTTCTATTGATTTCTTGTTGCATCATTTCGCGCGTAGTTTCGTATTTATCTCCCGCGCTACTTTTTGTATCATCCGTTGCTGCATCTTTTGCATAGCAAATCCCTTGCTCTGCATGATCAATACGCTCGTTCACGATCTCATGGCAACGTTTATACAGCTTAGTTTTTAATTCATTCAATTCTTTATTCATAGGAAGCTAATTTCGAAAAAATAATTGCTTCCTGATCCTTCTCTATTACATAATTGTAAATCGGTAGGCTATCCATATCGGCCGTGTTATAGAGAACCATCATACCGTTTTAATAATTTCTAAAGTCAATCTTCCAGCTGAACGCATTGGAATTCCATTAATAAAACACCTATAACCGTACAGGTCATCCCAACAAAACATTAGTTCCGAACTTTGGAAGCACCTACGTTTTCGGATCAACTGATAAAAACCGCTGCTATAATGCGGAAATCGAGATCGTCCTCGTCTGGATATTGTTTGCCGCAAGAATATGGTTATATTCTTCCAATAAACTGATGTACTTGTCCTTCCAATAGTTTATCTTTTCACGCTCCTCATCTAAAAATCGCATATGGAACATCTTGCTATCATTAAAAACTTTCTGAAACTCCTCAGCAGAAAAAAGCTCAGGAAACTCATTCGAAAAATCATGTTTTAAAGCGCAGCCTATTTTGAAAATGATTTCAGGCTTAAATTTAGGCTGATTAAACCAATTGTAAATAGATCTTCTATTTACTTTCATCAATCTCGACAATTCGCTGATACTATAGCCATTGCGACGGATGGTTCTTTCAATAATTTCACCGTAATGCTTTTCCATATTTTTAATTTTAAGCGGTAAAAACAATTTCTATACAAAGAAAGGCGACAAATCCGTGATTAACTAGAGGAAAACCCTTCAAAAAACACAGGAAATACCCTGTATTTTAGAATAAATCATAAAATAAAGGCAACAAACAAACAGAAAAGATAAAAATATATTAACAATAACTTAATTTCGATAAACAAAACGCAATACTGATAAACCCAAAAGAGCTTACTGTAGAAAAGCAATGGCAAACCGGCTGGGTAGCAAAAAAAATAAAGCCGGTTATTCTTCAAAACTGCTTTCTAAACTCCTCAGGCGTTAATCCGACATATTTTTTAAAGAACTTGGTGAAATAGGAAGGATCGTTGAAATTTAATTCGTACGCAATAGCGGAAATCGGGAGTTCCAAATTAACAAGTAAACGTTTTGCTTCCAATACAATACGATTTCTAATTAATTCACCCGCTGATATACCCAACATATCTGAACAAAGTGCATTTAGGTAATTGGGCGTTACATATAAAAGTGCCGCATATTCTTTCGGCAATCGCAAAGTTTGAAAGTTCTGATCTATTAACCGCTGAAAATTCCGAATGACTGTTTGATTAACCAAAGAACTACCATGGCTTTTCCCTATATGGGAGGCACCAATACATAGAAATAGTTCTAATGCTTTCACGCGTAAAGCATCTAGATTCATTGGATTAATAGTTTCCCGAAGACTAATCATTTCTTCAAAAATCTTTTCAATCTTTCCTTGAAGCGATAAGGGAATATCCAAGACCGAATCCTTAGCTATTCCATTAAAAAAAGTAAAATCGTTAAGGTAATCCGACCGCATTAAAAACGACTGGAAAAAGGAGGTGGAAAAATTCAGTACATATCCTTCTATCTCGCCTTCAAAATTCCAGTGATGCACTTGACCCGGCACCATAAAATAAATCTGAAAAGGCTTTACCTGAAACTGTTCAAAATCGATTGTATGAATACCTTGTCCTTGTCTAAAATAACCTACATGAAAGAAAGCGTGTCGATGGGGAACCAACAACTTCTGATGTTCCAGGATGTAGGGAGCAAACGGCTTAACTAAAACATCATTCTGCGTAACCCCCAAACCAATAATATCATAAACAGGGAAAGCCTTCATATGTCTCACAAAGGTATCGCTTATTCGTCAGTCATAATGCATAAATAATACTTCTACAAATTATTTCTTCTGCTGTTGAACAAAATCGGGTATATAACGTAGTCCCGGGGTTAACCAGAACAGCAAGATGACACGCGAATATCGATAATTTAATGGCGAAAGCAAAAGCGCTGCTGCAAGTGCTGCACCTAAATACAGCCAGGGTGACTCCAAATTACCGGTTAGTAAATAGGTACCTACACAGGCGGCGATTAACTCGGCCACGTTCATGGCATAGCTCACAAACATAGCAACATAAAAATAACCGGGCTCGCGCTCAAACTTCAAACCGCAATGTGGACAGTTTTCATTCATTTTTTGAATTTTAAGCCCGTAAGCTTTCCCGGTAAACATGGCGCCTGTACGACAACGTGGACATTTCGCTTCTAGCGCAGCGCTCCACTCACTGATTTCTTTCGAATTTTCCATATTTCTTTTTACAACCTGAGGGACATCTTTATCCTTTATTTGCCAAAACTAAACAACGCACTTTATAACCGGTGGTGTGATTTACGGAGCTAATGGTATAATTTACCGATTCGATGGCATGATTTCTTGAAACCATAGGTGTTACGGCTCAAAATGAGGCAGACCAGAGCATACCAAATAAATAGAAGTAAAAAATATACCATTAGTTATCAAATAAATAATATGATCTATATAAACTGTTTATACATAATACTAGCGAAGATTAGTTGACATTAATAAAATAATACATAAAGCTAGAAGCTGCATAATCACCTATTTAGAGAACACATGGCTTAACGCGCATTAGAGAATCTCCTCTTCCTGGCATTTTTTTGTAAAGACTAGAAGAACATCTATATTAAAAGTTTATAAAACAACATAAAATAACTGATTTTAAACAATTTATAATGTTTTGTAACAAAGAAAAAGCTTTTATTGTACCGACTGTCTTTTTATTAAACTGGCCGGATTGAACCTCCATTCGAACGACGTCTTCTAATTGGTCTCCATTTTATCGTATTTCATTTGGATAAATTTTACCTTTATGAATAAAATCAAAAACTATGGCATGGAATCCGGCTCTCTATAACAGGTTTAAAAAGGAAAGGTATGCACCTTTTTATGATCTTTTAGCACTCATTAATTCAAAGCAGGGAATGACCGTTCTTGATTTAGGATGCGGCACCGGTGAATTAACCAAAATGCTTTCTGAAGAACTCCAAAACGCTGAAAGCGTATTAGGAATAGATTCATCGTCAGAAATGCTGGAAGAATCTAAACACTACCAAAACGAACGTGTTTCTTTTGAGCGAAAGACAATCGAAGAACAACTAAACGAACCAAGTCAATGGGACCTAGTGTTTTCCAACGCGGCAATCCAATGGATTGACGATCACGCCCGTTTAATACCGAAAATGATTTCTATTCTGAAATCCGATGGACAGCTGGCTATTCAAATGCCTTCTCAAAAGGAGAATGTGCTGAATCAAATGTTATTGGATATGGTTCAGGAAGAGCCGTTTTCAAGCGCATTAAAGGGATGGAAAAAGATCTCTCCTATATTGAGTATAGATGAATATGCCCAAATCTTATTCGAAAATGGTTGTAAAGAAATGAATATTATTCAGAAAGTTTATCCTTTAATAGTCCACAACAGCAATGAGCTCCTCGAATTCATCTCAGGATCTGCATTAATACCTTATTTCGAACGTTTTACTGACGATATCAAAACCTTATTTATCCAAGAGTATCAAAGACGTGTACAGCAGAGATTTTCCGCCTCCCCTATCTTATATGCATTTAAAAGAATACTGATTAAAGGTGATTTTTGAGTCATTTAGTGAGTTTTCATTAGTTGGCCTACTTAGCTTTTTTATTCTAATTCTTTTCTTAACTATTAATGTAACTCTCCAAGTGGCTGATAGTTTGCTTCTGATCTTCAATAATATATTTAACAAGATCGCCTATCGATATAATCCCTATCAAGTTACCGTTTTCTACTATCGGCAGGTGCCTGAAGTGCCGATCAGTCATAAGCTGCATGCAATGATCAATGGAATGATTCGGTCCAACGGTATGTGGATTTGATGTCATTACCTCATGAATGGCAGTATTTGCGGAGGCCCTGCCTTTGAGAATAATTTTTCGGGCGTAATCCCTTTCCGTAAAGATACCGAGTAACACACCTTGATCAACGACCAACAATGCGCTAATGTTTTTTTCCATCATAATTCGTAAAGCCCCCAAAACGGAATCATTGGGAGATACCGACACGATGGATTTAGCCTTATTTTCAAGAATATACTTAACTGTTTTCATAACGTAACTTAGTTTTGTAATTGGCAAACAAAAAGTATGGGGCTTGATAAGCAAAGGATCGGCTAAGGCAATATAGCAACATGCATAATTACCATAAAATTAATACTTTTAATGAAAAAAGTCAACTAATTCTACAGCTCCTGTGTCGGCGATTCGTAGCGATTTCCATATTTGCTTACGGTAGATCACGCAATTCTATCCAAACCGGGGCATGATCGCTTGTTTTTTCCCACCCACGCACATAACGATCCACTCCGGCTGCAACCAGTCTTTCAACCAGTTGTGGGCTGAGCAAAAAGTGATCAATACGTAAGCCGGCGTCGCGGCCATATGCATTACGGAAATAATCCCAAAAAGTGTAAATCCGCTCGTTGGGATATAATTGTCGAATTGCATCCGTCCATCCTTGCGTCATTAAATCGGAGAAAGCCATACGCACCTCCGGCCGAAATAATGCATCGTCTACCCAACGTTCCGGTTTGTATACATCGAGTTCGGTGGGGATCACATTATAGTCGCCCGTTAATATCACAGGAATATTCTTATTCAATAACTCCTGTGCGTGATTGGCTAAACGCTGAAGCCACTTGAGCTTATAGTCAAACTTAGGTCCGGGAACCGGATTACCGTTTGGCAAATAGAGACATCCTATATGAATGTTATTGATACTTGCTTCGATATATCGGCTATGTGTATCCTCCGGATCTCCCGGAAGTACACGTCCAAACTCTATTATATCTAGATGTCGAGCGAGGATGGCCACGCCATTCCAGCTTTTCTGGCCATGCCATATAACATTATAACCAGCTTCTCGGATTGCCTGTTCGGGAAATTTTTCCTGAGGGGCTTTTAACTCCTGCAAGCAAACGACATCGGGCTTCGCCTCTTCCAACCAACGAAGCAATACGGGCAATCGGCCATTAACACCATTTACATTGTATGTAGCTATTTTCATCTTTGTATTTTTAAGCCTCTTTTATTTTTAACGTAATAAGCCGGTTAACAAGTAACCGGCTTTCACTTTAAATTCACTTTTATTGGACCCAGTAAATCCTATGTTATTGGATAACTTTCAAAGCGGCCTGATAATTTGGTTCTTGAGCAATTTCGGGCACCTGTTCTTCATAAATGATTTTGCCCTGAGGATCAATTACTACTACGGCGCGACTTAGTAAACCTCTCATTTGGCTGTCTGCAATTTCAACACCGTACTCCTCACCGAAATTTGAACGGAAATCGGACAACATAACAACATTTTTTATCCCCTCGGCCCCGCAAAACTGTGCTTGAGCAAAAGGTAAATCTTTAGATATACATAACACGGTCGTGTTGGGTAGATTAGCTGCGTCTTCGTTAAATTTACGTACAGACGCTGCACAAACACCGGTATTAACGCTGGGAAAAATATTGAGGATTACGTATTTTCCTTTGAAGTCGTCCAGCGTCTTTTCAGATAAGTCAATAGCGGTCAGCCTGAAGTTTTTTGCTTCGCTCCCAACGGAAGGTAATGTACCAACCGTATGTACGGCATTGCCCTTTAATGTAATAGATGTCATTTTTGTTATTTTATTTAATTGTTGATTTATAGTCGATGGTGACTGAGCATAGCTCTCCCCATATAAAGTAAAAATAAAACAAAAGAGCATTAAATATTTCATCATACTATTATTAAATACAAGCAAGTTAGCGGATTTGTTCGAATTCCTCATCGCTTTATTATTAACATGGCTATTATTTTACAAAAGAATGTATGATGAGTCATTCGTACGAAGTGAAATAAATCGATATACTATTGGTTTGAAGGCAATTGCGCCGAATCAAAAATCTTGCTCACAAACACCAATAGCATTCACCCCGGCAGGAAGATGATGATGACAATTGTTATGGGAGACCTTTTTTAAACTTCTTTATGCATTCTATGGCACAATGATTATTTTGCCGGTTGCAAATAAAAAAGCTATGTATGACACCTTAAGAATATTTTTTCATAAACTAATACCTAAATTAGATGATGAAACCTGGAATAGTTTTGTTAGCCTTCAACAAGTCAAACACTACAAGAAGGGCGACATAATCAGTGAAGAAGGAAAAACAAACAACATTGTATCTTTTATTCAAAAAGGAGCAGTAATGGTTTATAACCATCTGGATAATAAAAAATGTGTTTATAATTTCTTCTTCGAAAATGAGTACACAGGCGACTATGAAAGTTTTCTGACACGTAAACCCGCTCTATATGGTATCGAGGCAGTTGAAGACTGTATTTTGTTTCAATTACACTACAACGGTTTACAGTTAATGTATGAGAAGCATCCGGTGTTTGAACGAGCGGGTCGACTAATTGCCGAAGCTCAATTTTTGAGACTGACAACAAGAAACGCGTCTTTATTAGCTGAAAAGCCTGAAGAACGTTATCTAAACCTTATTAAAGCGAAGCCGCAGGTTATACAACGCATACCTCAATACCACATTGCATCTTACCTAGGCATTACACCGGAAGCCCTGAGTAGGATTCGGAAGCGGATAATGTGAAAACTACGCACTATAAGCAATCGTTTATTGACTTCGATCAACAAAAAGATCCGAAAATGCCATTTTTTTTGTAAAAAAAGGCATATATGAAAATCGTTTTTTTCCTATTCATCACATTTTACCTTGTACAGACCAAGGCTCAACAAGTAACTCAAATTGTTAAAGGCAATGTTAGCGACGAGGCTTCTAAGCAATCATTGCAAGGTGTTACGATTCGACTTGCTTCTAACCTTTCCAAAACCACCCTAAGTGATTCCTCTGGTAATTTCAAATTAACGGACATTCCGCTTGGCAGACAGCGATTCATTATAACCGCTGTTGGCTATGAACCTCTTTCATTAAATAACATTATTGTAACAGCAGGCAAGGAAGTGGACTTAACAATCAGTTTGCGTGAAAGTTTAATGAATTTGGACGTCGTCGAGATCACAGCTAATGAAAATAGCGGGGGACGTAAGGTTAACAACGATATGTTAAGTGTGAGCGCCAGAACTTTTAATATGGATGAGACGAAACGTTACGCAGGTTCGTTAGGCGATCCCGCGCGAATGGCTACTAATTTTGCAGGTGTTGTTTCTACCAATGATACTCGAAATGACATCATCATCCGAGGAAACTCTCCAAATGCTATGCTATGGCAATTGGAGGGGCTTAATATACCAAATCCAAATCATTTTGGTTCTCTTAATAGCATGGGAGGCTCCGTTAGTATGCTGAACAGCAATTTGATTGATCAATCTGATTTTATGACAGGGGCTTTTCCTGCCCAATATGGCAACGCATTATCCGGTGTGTTTGATCTAAAACTTCGCAACGGAAATAGTGAGAAACACGAGTTTGTAACGCAGATGGGGTTCAATGGCTTTGAAGGTGGAGCAGAAGGCCCTATAGGCAACAGTAAGGGGGCGAGCTATTTGATAAATGCCCGCTATTCCACCTTATCGCTTTTTCAGAATTTAGGTATTGAGTTTGGCACCGGCGGAGCCACTCCTGAATACATGGATTTAAACTATAAAATTAACTATCGTATCGGGAAGCATGGTAATCTTTCCTTATTTGGCATTTGGGGAAGAAGCAGCATGGATATTTTGGCAAGCGAATATGATCCCGAAGGTCAATCCTATGGCAACGAATATAGTAACCGTTATCCCCGTTATCAGACCAGCATAAGCGGATTAAGTTATAAATACCAACTGAACAAAAAAACCGCTATCAACTTTATTCTGGGTTATAGCCGTACGAACGAGCAATTTGATCGAGATTCGGTTAATCAAGAAAACATCAACCAAACGATACCTGACTGGCATTGGCGTTTTAAAATAAACAAATTCTCCGGCGTTCTTCACCTCCATCATAAATTCAATGCAAAGCATAGCTTGGTAGCGGGTATCACAGAGGATTTCACCAATTACACTCTTTTTAACAGGAGGATGCGACATGGAATAAGTGAAATGATACTGAACAATCGGAATGGTGACTTTGGCTTAATGCAAGCCTTTACTCAGTGGAAATTCAGAATGACAGATCATTTTAGTATGGTCTCCGGTTTGCATTATCAGTACTTAAGCCTTTCACAAACGAATAGTTTAGAACCTAGAATCGGTGTTAAATACGAGGGCTTAGGATCCCATGTTTTTGGCTTTGCATACGGCCTACACAGTCAAATGAACAATATTCTCACCTATGCTACAGTTACGACAACGGCGGCCGGCAATCGATATACTAATGAATCGTTGGGATTTATACGCAGTCACCAATTTATTTTATCACATAATTGGAACATACGTTCCAATACCCACCTTAAAACAGAACTGTATTTTCAGCGGCTATTTGATGTTCCGGTCACGAAAGCTCCGAGCTCTTTTTCAACATTAAATCTTGGCGCCGAAACCATTCCTGTTTTGCGCGATAACCTGATAAATGAAGGAGTTGGAAGAAATTATGGCTTAGACATCACGCTGGAACGTCTTTTCAATAAAGGCTTTTATTACTTGCTAACCGGATCCTTTTTCAGTTCTAGGTATCAGGGAAGTGATGGCATATGGCGCAACACTGCATTTAACATGAAAAATGTTTTTAACTTATTGGGGGGTAAGGAATGGAAAGTAGGAAAACAGGAAAACATATTCGGTTTAAGCGTAAAGGTTTCTCGGGTGGGTGGACGTTATTTATCGCCGGTAGACATCGCTTCTTCTGTTATCGACGGCGAAATTCAGTACGAGGAAACAAGGGCATATTCTTTACAGCAGCCTGCTTATTTCCGGGCAGATGTAAAAGTCTCCTATCGCAAAGAATTCACGCGGGCAACTATGGAACTCGCTCTCGACCTGCAAAATGTAACCGATAATAAGAATATTTTTCGCCAGGAGTGGAATGCTCAACAGCTTAATGTTATCAACGTCTACCAGCAAGGCTTTTTTCCCGTTCCTTTTGTGCGATTCACATTTTGATAATGTTATCGATGCTTTACATACTGAGATAAGCATTGATACTTATCTCAGTATGCTCCTTATTCAAACATCAGCCCATGCGTTTATTCTTCATTCGTACTTCACGGCGATTGATAAATAATTTGGGCAAGCCTCAGACAATATTTATATTTAGCTTTTATTTGTCGGTGTGAAAAAACACGAAAGGCTTTCTACATACTATCCATTGACCCATAAAAGCCAAATCAGATGGCTTAGAATCCTCATAATCAGCATACTGTTTGGCTGTAGTGGAAAAGAGATGCCTGAAATATATGTTGATCAGCAGACAGAAGTGTATCTTCGAGATACCAACATCATAAAAAAAAGCTACTTGCAGGCCTTAAGTTTTGCCAAATCTACCGGATTAGCTGTAACAGCGCTCACCGACGAAGAATTCAAAAAGATTGGGGTTCGCCGTAACCAACTACTCATAACAGCCGACACGATAGGTGCCCGTGAAGAATCTTGGGGCTTTAGTTTTCAAGGCCCGGCAAGCAATCCAGGACAATGTATTTTTTCACTTACTTATACGGGCACTTTAAGTATACAAACACCAAATCGTTCGGTTAAATACAATCTGGAAAACCGGAAAATGATTGATCAGGAAGCGGGAATTCCGGAAGCTTTTTTGTTACACTTCAAAGCGCTCCCAATAAAACCTTCAACCGAGGAAGAGGAGAACATACCGACAGACGTACAGCTGACAGGACGGGGTGTACTGCTTCAACAACCTTATGTCGAATGGACTTATCCCGACTCCAGTATGGAAAGAATATGGTCTAACGGGAGGGAATGGGGATTTAGCGAGCTGCCTTCGAGGAAAAATCATGCTGCCCCAGGGGCACTGGTCCTTGCTTTTGAAAAACCCACCGGTTCTCAACGCTTGGTCATGACAACGAAGGAACTGCAGATCGACAAAAAAGTTGACCGAACGCCGTTTCAATTCGATCAACACCGGTAATCCAAAACATCTTTGCTTCAAAACCCCCGGAAACGGGGATTGACAACCTTTGAATCTTACGTATCTTTGATCATGCAACGCATTTCCCGCACGATTACCATCTCAAACCGTATCCTTTATCGAATACCTAGTAAGCTATTATTTATCAGCATCAACACAGGCTTACATTTATTTCAACATGTGCGGTTCACCTTTACTTTATGTTTATTGCTTTCAATAGCATTCAATACTTCTTATGCCCATTTATCGGAAGACTCTTTACGATTGGTTTTAGACCGAAAAGAGCTATCTAGCCAAGATCGATTAGAAACAATGGCTAGGTTAGCTGAATTTTTATATTATAGAAGAGATCCCAGATTAGCCTTCGAGTTACTAGATAAAGCACTAAAATTATCAAAACGGCTTGATAATATTGATCAAACCACGAGCTTATACGCGCTTCTTGCCATGCAGCATAGCAACGATGGAAATATACAGCTCGCCTTGTCAAGTTTAGATAGCGCCCAATTTTATGCAAAAAAATCAGCGAACAAACGGAGCAAAGCCTTAGTCCAGCTCTCCAAAGGGACAATTCAGCTTGCGCAAAATGAGCCGCATGAAGCCATTGCCAGTTTATTGCTTGCTGCCAAAGACTTCGACGGGGATCATGATTATTCCTATGAAAGCAACCTTTATACAACAATTTCCACCATTTATGGCCAATGGTCTGATCTTCCCAATCAAGACAAATACGCGCGAATAGCGCGTTATAGCGCTGAAAGGAGTAAAGATCTCGATAAGTTAATTGCTGCGTATCGATGTACAGCCAATAACTTTATGGCGCACTATGAAGCCAACACGATCCGAAAACAATTGTTGGACTCTGCGCTTGTACGAAATAAAGCGGCTTTCTCTTTGGCAAAAAAGAACAAAGATCGTATTATTCATGTTACTGAAATTGCCGCATTAGCCAAAAATATTGCCGCTATTTACGAGCAATATTTTCCGGAAAGTTCACACGATTCTGCTCGTTATTACCTGGAAATCGCTATTGAAGAAGCTCAATTCAGCAAAGAAAACACAGTGCTTGCAGACAGCTACGTCATGCTAGCGAAACAACAAATTGAAAAAGGCAATTTGACTGAGGCCGAGATGCTGGTGGGAAACGCAATAATGGCACTTCATCGAGACCCTACTGTTAATAATGAAATTGAAGCAAAAATTTTCTACTGCCTTGCCGTTATGAAGGAAAAGCAAGAAGATTTAAATGGCGCTCTTCGCAATTACAAACTTTATGTAGATGCCTACACTACATTATTCAATACGGAAAAAATGAGCTTGGGTAAACGTTTAGACGCTCAATATGAGGCAGGAAAAAAAGAAAAGGCACTCCTGGTATTACAGCAGCAAGTTCAATTTAACCAGAAGCTGAATCGCATTTACATCGCATTCAGTCTGACAAGCTTTTTAACGCTCCTTTTTCTTTTTTATGCCTATAAGCAGCGGGTGAAGGCCATGAAGCAACAGGATAAATTGCACCAAATGGAAGTAAATAAAATCAGGCAGGAACATCGCATTTCCCTTTTATCCGCCATGCTCGATGGCCAGGAGCAAGAACGGAGCAGGTTAGCACGTGATTTACATGATGGTTTAGGCGGATTATTATCAGGAGTAAAAATAGAATTGGCAGGTTTCATGCAACTTTTAAAAAACGATAGTCAACAACAGCTAATGAATAGAACTTTACAGCATTTGGACGGAGCGATTGGAGAGCTCAGACGAATTGCTCACAGTATGATGCCTGAGATACTCATGCGTTACGGACTGGGAGAAGCCATACGTGAATATTGCCAAAAATTGAAATCTTCCGGTATTAACATCCAGTGTCAAATCTATCACTACACCAATAAAATGGAAGCCTCCAGGCAATTGGTACTGTACAGAATCATGCAAGAACTGGTAAATAACGCAGTAAAGCATGCACATTCATCTCTTATCCTGGTTCAACTACAGCAGATCGAGCAGTCTGTAACACTTATTGTGGAAGATGATGGAAACGGCTTCGATGTGAAAGCTTTATTAGCAGCCGGTAAGGGAGCGGGTTTAACAAATATAGAATCCAGGGTTGAATTTCTGAATGGAACGATGGATTTCCATTCAGAAATAGGAGCTGGTACAACGGTTACCATTGAATGTAACGAAGTATAAGGACATTAAACAATTTAGTCGTTACCGGTAAAACCATATTGCCGCCATACATCTTCCGGGACTCCATCCCACGGCCCGGGGCGGTTACCGACATAACCAATATCCTTCACCCCAATTTCACTGGTAAAAAAACCGGAAGCGGTGAGATTTCGCATTAAACTAAAAAAAGCCACCCCCTGCTGCATTTCGGGTCTTGCCTTCAGCGGATAGGCTATTTCATCTATCAGCGTTAGCTGATCCCTTTCACTGCATTCAACAAAAGGCTTATTAAAACGCTTTAAACACTGTACGTCCAGCCATTTTAAACCTCCCCGCATGGGTAATTTGTAGTCAGGAATGTCTTTTACCATGAACTCGATAAAAGCCGGTACGCCGGCCTTTGAAGCACTTTCCGAAAAATCGTCTTTAGGGATAATAATATCTGCAAGCACCGTAATAGAGGCCATTTCGTGTTCCGAAAAAAAACGCTCCTTATTTAGTTCCGTATTACGGGCATGTTCGAATTCCTGCACACCAGGTAATTTACCTGAATTTTGTACAGACTCTTCCACCGTTTTGTTAGCATCTCCTTGTCTACATGATTCTAACAAAAGGCCTGTACCCACCGTAGTAAGCCCTATCGCTTTAATCGACTCTCTCCTGTTCATTGTCGTTAAATATTAAGTTTACTTCTTTGTTCTAAAATATGTTCTGCCGTTCGCATAGACAGTGCCAAAATCGTCCAGGTAAGATTTTTATCTCCCTGTTGTACAAAAGGTGCGGCATCTACTACAAATAAATTTTTGCAATCATGTGATTGGCACCATTTATTTAACACCGATTTCTTTGGATCGTCACCCATACGAACCGTACCTCCTTCATGAATGATTTTTCCCGGCGCTTCTAAACCATAAGATGTATCTGCGCCATAGGTAGGAGATGTTATGATCGCACCCATTTCGTGCATAATAGATTGGAAAGTTTCCTGCATGTGCTTGGCCTGAGCCACTTCTTCCCTACCCCATTTATAATGGAACCTTAATACCGGAATGCCGAACTTATCCACTTTATTCGGATCGATTTCGCAGTAATTATCTTTATGTGCTAAGGCAGTACCTCGTCCTGCCATTCCTACATTTGCACCATAAAAGCGCCTATAATCATTCTTTAATGAAACACCATAACCACCTTGTTCCTTCGTTTTACCATGTTTATCAGGTACCTTTCCATTCACCGACGGAACCCAATCCAGAAAACCATAAGAAGGCATGTGTAAGCCGCCGCCATACTCTATGTGATACCCACGCGGAAAGTCCAATTTTTTGTTATCGAGCCACCATGGTGAATAAATATGTACACTGCCTGTTCCGTCTTCATTATAGCGCTTTCTCTCCATTAATTCCGGAATAAAGCCCGACATGCTTGAACCTGTCGAATCATGTAAATACCTTCCTACTAATCCGCTGCTATTACCCAGTCCGCCGGGATGAGCCTTCGATTTTGAATTCAGTAAAAGCCGGGCAGACTCACAAGCACTGGCGCCTAATATCACCAATTTACCCCGTACGCTATATTCTTTCAAATCTACCGTATTCACATAAGAGACACCGGTAGCCAAACCCTCGTCATTGGTGAGTACTTCACGTACCATCGCGTTATCGATCACCTTCAAATTATTGGTTTTCATTGCCGGAATTACCAAACAGGAAGACGAAGAGAAATCGCCATAAACTTTACAGCTACGCCCACATTGTCCGCAATAAAAACATGTTCCACGCCCCTTCATCCCGGGAAGCGCCTCCGTCAATACGGAGCCTCTGCCTGGAATAACAGTGACACCGGCTTTTTTTGCGCCTCGTTTAATAAACAACTCATTTAAACGGGGTTTTGGTGGTTTCAGAAAAATACCATCGGGTTCATTTGGTAGCCCTTCAACTGTACCATAAATACCAATCAGTCGATCCACTTTATCATAAAACGGCTTTACCTCCTCGTAAGTAATGGGCCATTCGTCAGTCACACCGTCGGTAGGCTTGAAATCAGCTGGTCCCATTCGAAGAGAGATACGTCCCCAATGGTTTGTTCTTCCACCAAGCATACGCGCCCTAAACCATTGGAAATCAGTTCCGTCAACCGTAGAGTACGGTTCACCTTCCAGCTGCCATCCTCCGTAAGCGGCGTCAAAGTCGCCAAAGGGCCTTACCGTGGATGCGCCGCGTCTAGGTGATTCCCACGGCCATCTAAGTTGCAAAGCATCTTTAGCTGGGTCAAAAAAGGGACCCGCCTCCAACATTAAAACTTTAAGTCCCGCATTCGCTAGAACGTATCCCGCCATGCCCCCGCCGGCGCCGGAGCCAACTACAATTGCATCATACACTTGGTCCTGCTCCTGAATTTCAAAATGTTTCATTAAACGTAGTTTAGTTTATCGTTAATGCCTTCAACGAAACGCACACAAAAGTTTTATTCTGATTTATATATATTCCGTATTAGACATGTTGGTTGTTAGCCCCTAAAGATAGATGATTATTTTGGAAATTCTATAAACATGCAATAAAAAAAATGCATTTTTAGCCATGCTAATATGTTTTAGGTGATCATGATTAGCAAGCGTTTTGTCACAAACGTCACAACGCGTCTATTGGAAAGCTTGTATCTACAAGCTTTTTTAGCTAGCTTTGTGTTGGGTTTAGTTACAAAAGAGATTGGTGCAACGCCAAATTGATAGCCAACTCGTTAAATCCTAAGGGAATGGTTTCCGTTCCCTTTTTTGTTAGCTTATAAAACCTTTTACATAATCTTTAGTCAATGCTTCTTTTGGGTTCAACAGCACTTCTTCGGTTGGCCCGAATTCGATAATTTCCCCCATATATACGAAGACAATAAAGTCGGACACCCTTCTGGCCTGACGTAAAATATGAGTAACAAGTACGATGGTATAGTTTTCTTTCAGCTTGATGAGTAAATCCTCGATTGTCTTCGTAGAAATTGGATCGAGTGCAGAGGTTGATTCATCCCCCAAAATAATCTCCGGTTCAACAGCAAGTCCCCTAGCGAGGCATAATCGTTGTTGTTGCCCAATAGACAGAGCACTGGCAGACGTATGGAGACGATGCTTCACTTCTTCCCAAAGTCCAACTGCTTGTAGGTAATGTTCCACTAAGACATTCAACTCTTTCTTATTTTTTAAACCATGTATACGTGGGCCATAGGCGATATTATCATAAATTGACATCGGTAATGGAAATGGCCTTTGCGCGAGTAGTCCCATTTTTTTTCGTATGTGGGTAACTTCCGTTTTTGGTCCGTAAATATCTTCTCCGTCCACTAACACACTTCCGCTTATATTTACTTCCGGGATATCGTCCAGCAACCGATTAAGGCTTTTCAATAAGGTTGTTTTGCCGCAACCTGAAGGGCCTATGATAGAGGTGACGCTTTTATCAGGAATATTTATGTTGATGTTTTTTAACAAGTGATTACCACTGATGTGTACATTTAAATCTTTTACACTGATATGAGGGGTTTGCGTCATGACTTTTTGCGTCTTTTATTAGTAAGCAACGTGCTTAAAACCACAATAATTAAAATGAAAATGGATAAAATGAATGCAGAAGCGTAGGCCCTGCCTTGTACTTCCGGAATCGGGCTACCCAATTGAAAAAATATGGCCAAAGGTAAGGTTGCCGCCGGCTCGTTCAGTGAAGTGGGAATGTTATCGCTGAAACCTGCAGTAAACATAACAGCGGCGACATCTCCTACGCCTCTTCCGAAAGCCAATAAAACAGCTGTTAAGATACCGGCTTTAATTTGTCGAAAATAAATTTTTGCCATCTCCCAACGCGTTGCTCCTAAAGACAGCACGGCCTCTTTTAATTCCTTAGGCACATGAATAATCACTTCGTCCAAGGTTCTTACCATTATAGGAATAACCAATAAAGCCACTGCAATGACGCCGCCCAATAAAGAGGCCCTAACTCCTAGATAAACCATCAAACTGAAAGCAAAGGCACCATAAACAATGGATGGGATCCCGAACAAGACATCAAAGGAAAGTTTGGCAAAACGTGCAAAACGATTTTCTTTTTTTAGATAGATATTTAAGTAAATTGCCACAGGTAAGCTGATGAGCATACCTAGCAATGTTGCGCCACCGGCGACGTATATCGAGCCGATTATTGCGTTCAGGACGCCGCCCGATCGTCCAAAATAATAGCCACCATTCGGGGTTTTTGTTAACATATCTAAACTTAAAAAAGGCAAGCCTTTTATAATAACCGTGCCAATGATTAAAAAGAGCGATAGCCCTACCAAAATAGTCGAGCCTATCATGAGACCCTTAAAGATAAGTTCTTCTATTTTTCTTCTACGCATTTCGAACGCTTATTTTTTGGAGGATTAACCTGGAAATTATATTAAAGATCAAAATAATGACGAATAGAGCCAAGGCTGAAAACATAAGCGCAGCATCGTACAGAGGAACCGACATCATTTCGCCAAAGTTATTAGCTAATAAGGCCGGCAAAGGATAAGCCGGGTCAAAGATCGACTGCGGCGCAATGGGTACATTGCCGCAAACCATCAAAACGGCTATTGTTTCGCCAAATGCCCTGGATACAGCCAGCACGATGGCGGCTATGATTCCCGGCATCGCCTTCCTTAAAACTACCTTTTTGATGGTCTCCCACTTCGTAGCACCCAATGAAAGCGATGCCTCCCGCAGTTCCTTCGGAATGGTTTGCAAAACCTCAACTATAATACTTACAATTAGCGGAAATATCATAACAGCCAATACGATCCCGCCGGCTAAAACCGTAAAACCGGTTGAGAAATCAACAAAAAAAGGGGCAACATACTTTTGGACTAAAGGCACAACAAATAGCACTCCCCATACACCGTAAATAACCGGTGGAATACCCGCCAACATGTTGATCATAGGTAAAAAGAAATTCTTAAACCGATTGGGCGCATATTCAGAGACATAGATCGCAGTAAGCAAACATAATGGAATAGCAATCGCTATAGACATGCCCGTCACCCACAATGTCCCCATAATGAAAGGGTAAAACCCGAAGGATCCTTTTAGGGGACGCCATACATTCGAACTTATTAACTCCCAGACGGAATAGTCTTGTAAAATAGGCAAAGAGCGCCAATAAAGTCCAACACCTATCAACAAAACCATTGATACGGATAAAATGGAGAAAACGAGCATCGCTCCACTAATTACTTTATCCTTGAACAAACGTATTTTCATTTTATTTTTGCTAATTCCTGAGCCGTTAATTCTTTATTCAAACTCACGTAGCCATTCTCAGGTAAGCGAGCCTGCCCTTTTGCTGAAAGAATATATTCTAAGAAGGATATGAGTATTTTGTTTTTTGGTTTGCCATGGAATAAGAGGCCAAGTGTTCTTGCTGGCGGGGAAGGGTAACGACCGTCACCGATTGCTTGATTTAAACTATCAAGATTTTGATAATAATACTCATAAGGGTCAATTTGTCCATTTTTGTTCCAATCAATAGGAATGATTTGCACATTCTGCTGCGGCTTTCGATCTTTTAAACTATAAACGTAATTCAAGTTACTGAAACCAATCGATAATGGATCTCGCATAATCGCTTGAGCCTGGCCCGGATCACCAAACACACCTATTCCCAACAGATCCTCTTGGGAAGCGTCAAGAAATTTCGCCCATGTTTCCGCAGCACCGGCTGCATCAGATCGAACATACACGTGCATGTCGTAGTCATTGTCAATACCTGCTAACTGATTCCAACGGGTGATTTTTGCTTTCAAAAAAACATCAATAAATTCCTCTTTTGTTAATCCACGCTTTACAATCTGTTCTGCCGCAGGGTTGTTGGCATTACAAGTTGCCACGACGGCATCATTTGCTACGTTGACTAGAAAAGCGCCCTTCTCGAACTCCTCCGGATGAATATCACGCGACACCATACCGATATCTACCATATCGGATAATACGTCAGCGATTCCTTTACCGGCACCTCCCGCTGAAATATTGAAACGTACGTTTGGATGATTTTCTTTAAAATCTTCACTCCACTGTATGAGCATCGGATAAAGCGCAAAAGCACCCGATATAGATATGGTCTCCTGATTTTCCTGTCGTTCTTTTTCTGTGTAGGTACACCCGATTATTCCAAGCAAAACGCCACCTATCAATCCGAAAGATAAGTATTTTATCATTTGTTAAGTTGATTCAATTTTCTTGCTCGGAAACATCTACCCCAATTACTTATTTCTTCAATCACGCCCTTTAGCTCATACGCGATGGCCGTTAGCTGATACTCCGTATATATTGGCCGTTCCCTACAGGCACCTTTTGTTATCAACCCGTTTCGTTCCAGCACTTTTAGTTCTTTTGATAAAGCCCTAGGTGAAATATTTCCGATATATTCTTTTATTTCGTTAAAGCGCTTATGTCCTTTGGCTAAAGCAACAATCAATTTTAAACTCCATTTACCACCTATAGCATTTTGTGCCTCATGGATAGAAGATAGGTCAATAGCAAAGTCAGGCAAAATCGAATCAAGCGGGTATTCTTTAGTTGTTTCCATTTTCTATCACTTACTGCTAAATAAGATAAGGGGTAAAGTTAATAGAAAAAATCAAAAATCTACAAAAACCATAGACATTATATTTATAAATAGGGAGGTTGTCTACGATCGTTATTAGCATTTGTTATGATGTAATAAAAAAATAAAAGTCTATTGGTTTAGTAGACTTTCTTGTTTACTTTTGTTGACTACAGTATAGTTACAAAGAAGGATGGCGGACACGATTATCTAGACAAAAAGATTCAAGGATGACAAATGCGGAATTACTTTATCAAATAAAAAGTCATAGAAAAGCCAAAGGCTTGTCGCAAGGCGATATGGCGAATAAGTTGAACATTGTTCTTAAGACGTACCAGAACATAGAAAGCGGCATCACTCGCTTGGATATTGAGCGATTGAAACAAATCGCAAGTCTAATTGACTTAAATTTAAGCACTGTATTTAATCAATCACCGGAGACAATGGCGGGCAAAAATATAGAGAAGGAACTATACCATAAATTGCTTATGGAAAAAGAAACGTACATCACAAAGCTAGAAAATGATATCAAGTTCTACCAAGAAATCTTACGTGAAAACAAGCATTTTTTATAAGAAGTAGAAGTGAATGTAACGCCCCCCATCAGCGGAAATTCCTTTGAAGTCGCGGGTAGATTCGAACTACCGTAAAAGGTCGTGCAGACCTCCACCTAACCGCTCGGTCACGCGACATTTTTTAAAGATCTTGACTACCCTCCCCATTGTTTAAGGATTTAACTTCATTTTTCTTTTGGCGTTTTTTTTCTCTTATCGACGTATTTTCATCGCTTTCTATTTCCAAGCAACGCAAGCAATAGTCATATTGAACATCTATGTATACTTGCTCTTCGTCGGATTCAATTCCCCCTCTTTTCATGATTTAATATTTTAAATAATAATCCCTCATAGGTGGCAAACAGCGCTTACTATTCAGTCCTTAAAGTAGTATCTAAAGCACCACCTACCAAAAACACAGAATGATTTTTCAAACAAAGATAAAGAATTTTTAATAAAGAATATTAAGTCTATAAAATTAGTATACTATATTTTACTGCTTATTAAAGTGACTAGGAGATCGTTTACACACGCACGTATTTTGCAGACGCGCAAACGTTCGTTCGGACCATAAACTCCTCAATCACTTACCAACCCTTGATAGCGCCTCCTTTAAATACTTTTTCTGCGACAGCCTCCACTTCGGGGGATTGGTAGGCTTCAACAAATTTTTTCACCTTTTCTTCATGCTGATTGTCAGTACGAGATACGATTATGTTTACATAAGGCGATTTTTCATCTTCCACGAAAATCCCATCCTTTTTCGCAACCAGTCCAATAGAAGCGGCAAAGGTATTGTTTATGATCGCTACCGTAACCTGGGCATCATCTAAAGATCTCGGCAACTGAGGCGCTTCCAATTCGAGAATTCGCAAACTTTTCGGATTCTCAACAATATCATTGACTGTGGGTAATAGACCGACACCGTCTTTTAATTTGATCAAGCCGACTTTCTCCATTAGCAACAAAGCACGCCCGCCATTAGTAGGATCATTAGGAATAATAATGGTATTACCCACTTGCAATTGATCGATATTTTTTATTTTCTTCGAATAACCAGCCAATGGAAAAACGAATGTGTTACCTAAAATAGCGAAATCATAACCTCGTTGCTTTGCCTGCACATCCAAATAGGGCTTGTTTTGAAAAACATTCACATCAATATCATTTTGCCGAAGCGCCTCATTCGGCATCACATAGTCGTTAAACTGCACAAGCTCGACTTCCAGTCCGTATTTTTCTTTTGCCACTCGTTGGGCCGCTTCAGCGAGGCTATACTCCGGACCGGCTTCCACACCTACTTTGATGTGATTGGGATTATTTTTAGATGCATTTCCACAAGATGCAAACACAATTAAAAGGATTATCCCTAACAAGCTAAAATTCTTCATAAATTCTTCAATTATTTTCTATGATCTACCTTCTTTGAAATAAAATCGCCTAGAAACTGAATAAGGAATACCAGCGC
>NZ_LR027861.1 GCF_900607235.1 Olivibacter jilunii
CCACAGCCCCACCCATAGCTGAATAACCAACTAAGGTAATAAGCGTCATGCTTGCACTGTTTATAATGGCGGGAAGGGGTTCGGGGAATAATACTTTACGAACAACCTGAATAGGCTTAGCTCCCATGGCTCTTGCTGCTTCAACCAGTCCGTGCGGCACTTCCAACAAGCAGTTCTCAATCATTCTGGCAATAAAGGGCGCAGCACCGATACTTAAGGGCACTAGGGCGGCCCCAACTCCGATGGATGTACCTACTACCAAACGGGTGAAAGGAATCATCCAAACGATAAGAATAATAAAGGGAATCGAACGAAAGACGTTTACAACTACCGCGATAACTCTATTTAACTTTCTGTTAGCCAACATCTGTTCTTCGCGTGTCATAAACAATAAAACACCCGTCGGCAAACCCAAACAGAAACCAAAAAAACCCGATACAAAGGTCATAACGATTGTTTCCCAGGTTCCTTTTAATAGCATCAGCAGCATTGCGTCAGACATAACCTATGACCTCCACCTCTAATTTTTTGTCTTTAAAATAATTAATCACATTTGTTATCGCATCGATACTACCACTGATTTTCAATAACATAACACCGACTTGCATATCTCCTAGCGTATCCATTTTCGCATTCAATACTTCATAATCAATGCCAAATAACTTGACAATGGAAGAAAGCAAAGGCTGATCAGTGCTAGCTCCATTAAAACGCACTTTTAACAATAAATCCTTGCCGTTATCTTCAGAAACCTGTACTAAACGATTCAGATACTCGTGTGCGATATCTACGTGAAGGGAAGAATTTATAAATTGCTGCGTTAAATCAGTCTTTGCATTTGAAAATATTTCTCGTACACTGCCCCGCTCTATTACTCTCCCTTCCGATAAAACAGCAACATCATCACAAATTGCCTTCACTACATCCATTTCATGGGTGATTAGGACAATCGTTATATTTAATCGTTTATTGATATCTTTTAACAAGTTTAAAATGGATCGAGTTGTCGCCGGATCGAGCGCACTGGTTGCTTCATCGCAAAGCAAAACAGCAGGATCGCTCGCTAATGCTCTGGCTATGGCTACACGCTGTTTTTGCCCACCCGATAAGCTAGCGGGATATTCGTCACTTTTACTCTCCAAACCAACTAAATCCAACAGTTCTTTAACTTTTAATTGAATATGTTCTTTTGATGTGCCAATTAACTCAAGGGGAAAAGCGATATTTTCGAAAACTGTTCGCGAGGACAATAAATTAAAATGCTGAAATATCATACCGATCTTTCGTCTGACATCGATGAGTTTACCTGGTGACAATGTCATAAGATCCACATCATTAATCAGCACTTGACCTTGGGTAGGTCTTTCAAGTAAATTAATACATCTTATGAGCGTGCTTTTCCCAGCACCCGATGAACCAATAATTCCATATATACGACCTTCCGGAATTTTCAAGTTGACCTCGGTAAGCGCCTTAATATCGATGTTTTTCTTCCGAAAAACTTTGCTTATATCCTTTAGTTCAATCATATATTTACCGTCCGTAAAGCCGACGATGTCCTGATGTATTATTGATATATCAAAACCAAATTACAGCCTCAACAAGAATAGAGAGGCAAAGGTAGAATAAAAGTTAAAAATCTACAACTCTAATAGACTATTAAGGTTTATTCGGTTGTATCCTTATTACATACATAATGATAAAAAACACCTGATATCTCAGCCAGGTATTGTTGCGCCAACTTTTCATCGACTCCCATAGAAAGTAATATGAGTACATATTTCCTTCCGTCCGGTAAAAAAACGATACCTGAATCATGGCACACCTTGTTGATTGAGCCGGTTTTATTAGCCACTTTGACGTCCGCTGGCAACTCTGCAGGGATTATGCCTCGAAAATGCTGCTTCATCAGTATATCGAGCATTTGTTCGCTCGATCTGCTGTTAATCATTTCGCCTCTTGCCAGTTGTACGAACAAGAGTGATAGATCATAGGCGCTTACCATATTGTTCATTCCATGTGCAAAGGCTTTACTATCTTCCACACCTCGAAGAATTTTCATTTCCTTCGCTCCTAAACGTTCCATTGTCTTCATCACATTCTTTGCCCCCACTAGATCTATTACAATGTTAGTCGCAAGGTTACTACTCTGTGTTATCATTCGCAAAAGCAAATCGGCAAGCGCCGCCTTCTTTCCTATTAATGAATAAAGTCCTTGTTCACTGTCGTCCCGTGCGTCAATTGCATAACTACTACCATCATAAATGCTTTTGAATTCGTTATAAACTTCAACAGAGTCCGACAGCGCTAACTTACCGCGTTCTATTTGCCTAAATGTCTCCGCCAATACAGGTGTCTTCATTGTACTGGCAGCATGAAACAATTGGTGTTCATTATAGAAAAAGGTATCGTTATCCGATAAATCTTTAAATGCTATCGCGAAAGTTCCGGGATTTCCTTTTTGAAGAACTTTCTCTATTTTTCTCTTTAACATTAAGGTATCATTTATGGCGTTTTTATCAGGTTTGAGAATTACCGACTCCCAGTCGTTATCTGCATCAGTAAAGGTCGATATGAAGTTCGCCTCACGGATTGATTTGTCGGGATTCAAAGAAAAGGATAACATGGGCGCTGAACTTCGATCCCGGTTGTCAAAAGCTAGATTAAAGATATCTCCATGAAAGTGCCATAACGATGCATTTAATTGCGGTGAATTTAAGAATCGTATTTTTAACGAATCATGTTCGGCTTTAATACGAACCTTTCCCAATAACTTATTGGTATATACACCGGTATAGGCTTCTAAAGGTAAACTTAACTTTAACGTGGAGTCGGGACGCAGCTGTTTCTCTATAGAATCTTGTTTAATGCTCGCGTTATCTGCTTCTTTTTTATAGCCGGCGATCCAATCAAAGGACTGTGTTTGTAAATAATAATCTAGCAAGTGATTAATGATGGACCAATAGGCTCCCGACGATAATTGATTAGTCAATACAACAATGCCCAAACGTTTCTGTGGTACCATTGCGATTTGTGAAACAAAACCCGTCAAAAGTCCACCATGCCCGATTACCTCATACCCTCTATAGTCGTATTTTCTGAAACCTAAAGCGTATCCATAGAAATTTTTCTGTGCAGGCTGAAGCCAAGCAGGCTCCTTCGATATCGGCATAGGTCTTACGATCTTCCAAAGCTCCTGCGTCGCGTTCGATGCAAACAAGCGTCCTCCGTTTAATGTTAATCCCGAGTCCAATTGCGCGGCTACCCATTTCGTCATATCAACGGCACAGGATGCTATCCCTCCCGCTGGGTTTCCTGCATCGCCAATATTCTGATCAAAAAAACTGGCAACTACCTTCAATTGGCCTTTTCGTTTCACATGTGCATAAGCAACGTTTTTTTGCTGTTTAAGCATGGAAAACCGGCTTATGCTGTGTTGCATACCTACAACATCGAAAATTCTCTTTTTAATAAAATCTTCCCAAGTTATACCCGACACCTTTTCAATCACTTCACCAGCTGCTATATAGAGAATATTATCATAGGCATATACAGACCGAAAGTCATGTTGAAGGGGTACGTCCGCCAACTTCCGTAATAATTCTTGTCGACTAAAGGTAGAGGGTGGAAACAACAACAAATCATTGGCATATGCGGGTAATCCGCTGTGGTGCACCAATAGATCACGTATCGTTAAATGACTTGTAACATAAGCATCATTCAGTTGAAACCAGGGCAAGTACTTGATTACTCGATCTTCCCATTTTAACTTTCCCTCCTCTACCAATAAGGCTAGAGCCGTTGCCGTAAAGGCTTTACTATTGGAAGCAATACTAAAAAGTGTTTCTTCTGTCACAGGTGCGGCTTCGCCTAACCTCCTCACACCGTAGCCTTTAGTCAGTATGATTTTTCCATCTTTTACAATACCGACGCTTAGCCCCGGCACATCAAAAGTCTTCAGCACCTGATGCACATAGTTGTCAAAGCCTTGGGGTAGAGATAAATCCTGCGCAAGTACCAAGCTGGCCGGAAGCAAGAAACAAAGGAAACTATAAATGAATACCTGTAATCTCAGATACTGAATCTTAAAAATAAAAATTTTCACTTCTCTGTTTTTATTAACGTTTTTTCAAAAAAATCAGCGACTGCGCGGTCAACCTTTAATTGGTTATGATAGCGCATCCAATGATGTGTCTCGTCAGGAATCATAATCGTTTCCAAGTGAATCGATTTCCTCTTTAAACGCTCAATTAAATCAATACTTTGGTGAAAGTCGACATTGCCATCGTCATCACCGTGTATAATTAATGTAGGCGATTTCCAATGATCAACCCACGAAACGGGTGATGACTCCTTAGTTAACTGCATAGCTAGATCCAAGTCAGGCGCCGGTTCAGTCGCACGGAGGTTAATCCGTTCCATGTAATTATGTACACCATGAATATCGACACCTGCCGCAAAAAGGTCTGCATTTTTGCCGAGGGCCAAGGCAGTAAGGTATCCACCATAAGAACCTCCATAGACGCCTATGCGTTGTGCATCTACATCTTTGCGCTTTGCAAGCCATTCACCGGCCGATTGGATGTCTTGATATTCCGATGCGCCAAATCGTCCTGCATTAGCCGGTTTGTGAAACTCGAAACCATAACCGATACCCAGACGGTAATTAACTGCCAATACAACGAAACCCTTGCTCACCAAGTATTGATTCAAGGCATAAGTGTTGGCATAATAATCACCATAGTGCCATCCTGCTAGCATTTGTCGTTGCGGACCGCCGTGAATGAACAGGATGGCCGGATGCCGTTTAACTTTATTCTTAGGCTCAAACAGTTGCCCGTATACGGTTTTTCCATCTATCGATTTCCAACTTACCGACTTTGGCTTTATTAAGGAAGCATCACGAAGTGATTGGGGGATTAACTTTTCTCCAATGAGCTTTACGGAGGCATTGACTTGAAATGGCATCACTGCCGGTGTCGGAGCTAGTTGTTCGGTTGATTTAACAAATACTACGTGCCCGCCATCTCCCGTAAGCTGTGGAAAAGCCTCAATCCCTGTTCCTTTTGTTAACGCTTCCATTTGACTGTGACTAACGGACACTCGATACAGGTGACGTCGGTCGATATCATCGTTATTTTCACCTGTATTAGCACTGAATAGCAGCCACTTTCTATCAGCACTTAAATGTACGTGCTCCACCATAAAGTTCCCTGGTGTAAGCAATGAGGCTTCGCCACCTGCTGATGAAATGCTATATAAATGTGGCCAGCCGTCATGATAAGATAAAAACACAATACGTTCTTTATCCGCCCAATGCAAATTAAAACCTCCATCTGTAGTTGGAACTGAACCACTTAGGCTATGGGGAGAAGACCATATTTTCGTACTGCGACCATCATCCAAATCGCAGCGCCAAATCGTCCAAGGCCTCGCTTTTTGTACCGTTAACGAGTCTGAGGCACCACCAATGGCTGCTGTCCTTACGAAAACAACCGCAGTGCCATCAGGCGCCCATCGAGGGGATAAATCCCGACTAAAATCCGGTGCTAACCATTGAATGGGTGTTTTTATATCATGAAATACGCCAATGAGTGAATGATCATCCCGATCGGAGACAAAAACAACTTTAGAACCATCCGGCGAAAATTGGGCCCCGCCATTTTTACCACGAGCAAAGAATAAAGGCTTCGCTTCTTGCCCACCATTAATGGGAACCGTCCAAAGCTGTCCATCTTGCTCAAATAAAACCTCCTTGCTATCCGGTGCAATGATGGGATAATCTCCTTCTCCTAAACATATTGGATCTCCGCCTTCAAAGGGTATGCTCCAAACTTCTACTTTTGGCTTAATAGGGAGAGATGAAGGATTTCTTGGCTCACTCTCGTCAAAGGCACCATGATCACCGCCTTTTACATAAACTACCCATCTCCCATCGTTCGAAATTTTAAGACCACTCAGTTCTTGCCCATCGTCTGCTAAGAAGTTGGTTAACCGACGCAATTCAAAAGTTGGTCCTTCAGCAACCCATATGTTTCGCTTCCCTTGCTCATTGATTGCCAATCCTATTTTACTTCCCGTACCACCCGTTACTAAGGAAGAAGGAAAGGGATAGGATGTAAGTGTTTCTAAACTCAATTCCTGCGACTTACAAAAGAAGCAACCAATAACAAAAAGACAACCAAGAATATTCTTTTTAAGGTGCATATTTTATTGTTCTAAAACTAAGCGATAGCTATTAAGGTTGATCCCACCAAAGTGGGGTATCTAAGGGCTCATCTGCCGGCACATTACTACTATTTCGGCCACGTTCATCAGCGGGATAAGCAACTCGTCTAATAAAATTATTTAGATAAGCGTTCAATGGCAACCTAAAATCTTTATATTGATAGTCATTTCTTCGCATATCATTCCAAGCTTCGGGATTCAAATAGGTAACAACGTATTTTTCTTTGAAGATCAGTTCCAAACTTAGGTTAGCTGCTCCAACTGCTACCGTTCTATTTTGCAGGTACGCATCCCTATCAGAAACAGCCACGCCCAGTTTGTCCATATGGGCTTGGATGCCTGCTAAATAAGCCTCGTAAGCACGATTATTGTTTCCAACACGTAATGCAGCCTCTGCTTCAACAAATTTAAGTTCTGCGTAAGTCATAATAACCAACGGAGCTGCTTCTGCGGTAAGAGGTGAATTGGTACTGATATAACATTCATCGTGGACTGTATTCGGACCTCCAACATTGCCCTGACCATTGCGAGTTCCAACGTAGTTGCCATTAATAGTCTTATCAGTAATTTTAGCGATGCGCGGATCTTCGAAACCATAGGTAGCCCCATTCAGATGATTAACAAAATTATCTGATAACCAACCACCTAATAGATTATTAGCATTATTTCTAGCAATCTGCGCCCATGGATTTATACCTAGAAAAGTATTCATGCTAGACTCGTCATCCGTTGATTGATAAGAGCTATCCAATGCGGCGAGAACAGCCGTTGGATCATAGCTCGACTTTTTGGACAGCTTATTCAGCAAGCGTGCTCTCAATCCGTAGGCAGTTTTAATCCATGCGCTTACATCTCCGTGGTGCATTAAATCCGAGGTTTCATCCAATTCGCTTGTAACGCCGGTTTTTCGTAGGTCTGCTATTCCTCGGTCAATCAGTTGAAGGGACTCGCTGTACAGTGCATCCTCACTGTCATAAGCCGGCGTTAATATATCATTAGCATAAAAGGCTTGTGAGAAAGGGGCTCTTCCCCAAACATCGGCTACCAAACCTAGCTGATAAGCCATCAATATTCTACCTGCTCCTGCATGGTGAAACGCATCTGTTGAATCGGCCTTTTGGATCATATCATATAGATCGGCCATTGCGTAATAAACGTCATTCCATTCTTCTGAATCATCCGTTACTTGATAGGTGTCAGCTGCCCCACTAGCTGAGGGATTTGCCAGATATTGCGTATAATAGCTTGTAATCAGACCAAACTGTTGCATATTCAACGCTGCTTTTTGCGTCGCTGTTGTCAACATGGCATTGATTGGTGGATCTTGCACCAAATTGGGATTTTCGTTCAGATCAAAATAATCCTTGCAACTTGAACATAAAATAATTCCCAGTAGCGCTATATATATAAATTTTGCCTTCATAATCGTATGTTTAAAAACCAACATTTAAAGTAAACAAAAAGCTTCTAACGGATGGATAAGTCATTCCCGCAAAAGCATCCACATTAGAACCGCTATTTGTTGTTGTGCTCTCCGGGTCGAAACCCGAGTAATCTGTCCATAAAGCCAAGTTGTTTCCGGTGACCGACAACTGAACGCTTTTTACAAAACTATTTTGCAACCACTTTTGTGGAAATCGATATCCTAACGAAACCGAACGAAGGCGTACCCATGAAGCGTCTTCTACAAAGTTCTCGGATACACCGCGGTGGATGATTCTATAATAGCCATCGCCATAATTAAGTCCCGTGGCAGGGTCAACACCCTGACCGAGCCATACCTCCTTTGTATTTGGTGTGCCGTCTGCCAATACACCCTCAAAAACCATATGGTCATTTCTATTTTCCGTGTACTTGGCCATGCCAAAGGCTGAGTAAAAATTCGCTAATTGATTATATCGCTCCTGACCCACTCGGGCGTCAATAAGAAAGGATAAAGACAGATCTTTATAATTAAAGGTATTGCTCCATCCTCCTAACCAATCCGGCTGCACATTTCCTAACTTCTTCTTATTAGCAACCGCATCCAGTATTGGAAAACCGTTATCCCCTATTAAAAGTGGTCTGTTCGGATCAATTTCATCCGATTGATCCAAACCTTGCGCTATTTCGTCCGGTGTATAATAACGTCTTAATACCCGACCATATAAGTCGCCATAGGCTTCTCCGGGGATCAGCCACATGTATACGTTGGAACTCAAATAACCAAATTCATTTCCCGCCTCTATTTGCGTTAAATCTTCCCGAAGCGATAAAACTTTATTTCTGTTCATTGAAAAATTCAAGCGCGTATCCCAACTGAAATCATCGAACTGAACAGGTCTTGCATTAACAGAGAGCTCTATCCCCTGATTGCGCATACTGCCCGCATTAACCGCGGCGTTCACATAACCGATACTTGAAGATACCGGAATCTTAATAATTTGATCTTTGCTTACAGAATGATAATAATTAAAATCGAAACTTAATCTGTTTTGTAAGAAAGCCATGCTTAAACCGGTTTCCCAGGTGTCTGTAAATTCCGGCTTCAACAGTGGGTCACCTAATAAGTTTGGTCGCGTAAACCCACTATACCCTGTGGGGAGACCGCGGTAGATTGCTAAGCCACGACTGGTTGAATATGGGTCAGCGTCCTTACCGATCCTAGCATAGGAGAAACGGAACTTGGCATTATCAATGCCGTCAGGCAATTTCAGATGATCAGAGAACACATAACTAAGTGTGGCAGATGGATAAAAGAAGGAGTTCCGTGGATTTACCAAGGAGGAAGTGATATCATTTCTACCGGTTAGTGTTAAATATAGATAGTTTTTATAGTTAAAGGAAAGTTCACCAAAAATACCCATGAGCCTGTATTTCTCTTCATAAGTGTCAGCCTGAATTGTTTTGGCGTTTGGTAATGAAAACCAATCATATACACTTAAATTAGATCCCTCTGTATTTTCCCGCCTGATATAACGATCGTATAAATCGTGTCCCAACCGTAAAGTCGCACCGAAATCATCTGAAAACTGGTGATCAGCGCTTGCAATGAAAGTGCTATTGATGGAACGGAAGTTTTGATTATAAACCCGCATGAAACCTAGCCCGGGATTCGCATCGGTTCCGTTTTCTTCCACCAATCGCTCACCTACCAAATCTCTAAACCCTAGGGCCGTGCCCAAACGATTATCACGATAAGTATCTATTCCGGCCCGATAAGAAAGGTTTAACCACTCAATTGGTTTATAGGAGAAGTTGACATTTCCTATAAATCGTAAAACGTCATCTTTAAAACGATTGGTTTCGGCTACGTATCGAGGGTTGGTCGTTGTTCCGTAAGAACGCATCGTGCCATTGTCTTCTAAATAGTCATTCACGTCATGACGGGGCGACCAATAAATTAATTGCTCAATGTACCTACCGGCATTACCCCGATAACCACCCGAATTATTAACACTCATGTTGACACCGCCATTGAACTTTTCGCTTAATTTAAAGGTCGTATTCAATCGGGCCTGGTAATTCTTGAAATCTGTCGCCGGTAATACCCCTTCTTGATTTAGCTGGGACAAGGAAGATAGGAAAGTAATCTTTTCTGAGCCACCCGACAATGTCAACGTATTTTTAAACTGAGAACCTGTCCTAAACGCATCTTTAACATGGTCATATAACTGGGCAGGATGCGTTGGATCAATAGCGCGTGCGTCGGCTACCGTTGGTCCCCAAGACGGCCAGAAAGACGCTGGATCATACTCTCCTTGCCACCCCTGCGTATAGGTGTTTTGCAACTCGGGGAAACGCGCAACGTTTTCAAAACCGGCTGTTCCTTGATAGTCAATTTTCAAACTACCGGACTTACCTGACTTCGTGGTAATAACGACCACGCCATTGGCACCCCGTAAACCATATAAAGCGGTAGCGGCGCCTCCTCGTAAGATATTAATGGTTTCTATATCATCGGGATTGACGTCAACCGCTCTATTGCTCAATCCTCTACCTTCTGCTCCTTCGCCTTGAACGGATGTACTGTTATCCATTAATACGCCATCGATCACAAATAAGGGCTGATTATCCCGTGCAGGATCCAATGAGTTGATACCCCGTATCTGGATCCTTGCTCCCTGCCCGGGTGCTCCACCGGTACTACTGATGGTAACTCCCGCAACCTTACCTTGTAAAGCATTTACCATATTAGGTTGCTTATTATAGTTGAGCTCTTCAGCTGTCACTTTTTGCGCAGTATATCCTAACGAACGCTCATCTCTTCGAATACCTAAAGCAGTCACCACCACTTCGTCTAATCCGGAGGCGATGGGTTTTAAACGGGCATCAACACGTGTTTCAGCGCCGACAGTAAGTTCTAATGGTTCCATGCCTATGTAAGAAAACACAAGGATACTTCCGCGGGTGGCAACTAGCTCATAAATACCTTGTGCGTTGGTTTGTGTTCGCCGTTCGGTGCCCTTGATGGTTACCGTTACACCGGATAAACTTTCTCCCGTGTTTATATCAATAACCCTACCCTGAATGGTCTTTTCTTGTGCATAGGCATAGCTTGAACTCAGCACAAAAAGAAACAACAGAAATTGTCTTAATTTTTTCATATCATTTTGTTTAGTTAATTAGGTGGCAAACAACTTAAATAAACATGAAGTTCAAACTCTTCATACATCGAAAAGCGAACAGCTATAAAAAACTAATCCCTTGATTTAATACGTTTATAATGGTAAGGCCAATTTAAAAAGAAATCTTTGGATTATGCGTTTTTTGTAGTATTTTTTTTCGAAAACGAAAAATAACGCATAAAACTTCTTCAGTTTTACAATCTTACCAATAAATGAACATCTAAGAGAAATTCTTCATTAACTTGCCAAAAAAATCGATCATGAAATTCTTTATCAATAAAGTGGATCAAATCGTAAATGAAGCGATAGACGGACTCTTAACTAATCCTAATTTGGTTAAATTGGATAGTTTCCCAGAAGTACGTGTTGTACTACGCAAAGATTGGGACAAGTCAAAAGTTGCAGTCATCTCCGGTGGCGGATCCGGGCATGAACCTGCCCACGCCGGCTTTGTAGGAAAAGGGATGCTAACAGCCGCCGTTTGCGGAGACATATTTGCCTCTCCATCCGTTGATGCCGTTTTATCAGCCATCTTAGCTACGGCTGGTTCTAAAGGGTGTCTACTTATTATAAAGAATTATACAGGCGATCGGCTCAATTTCGGCCTAGCTGCGGAACAAGCACGAGCACTTGGTCTTCAGGTCGAGATTGTAACCGTTGATGATGATATTGCACTTGGCACCGATGTAAAAAGAAGAGGTCTGGCGGGGACATTATTCGTTCATAAAATAGCAGGGTATCTAGCCGAGGAAGGCAAGTCGCTGCAGGAAATTGTAGAGGCAGCACACCATGTGATTGATAACACGATATCCATCGGGCTATCACTTACCGAATGTCAACATTTAGGGCAAGAACCTACCATGCGATTAAATGACAATGAAGTTGAACTAGGCTTGGGTATACATGGAGAACCCGGAATAGAAGTTATTCCTTACGCACAAGCTGATAAGCTCATGGAGCTGGTGGTCGACAAATTAGCACAGCACTTACCTGAAGAGAACGGAAAATACGCCATGATTTTCAACAACATGGGAAGTGTAAGTCCAATAGAAATGAACTTATTGCTCAATAGTTTTCGTAAAACACATTTGGCCGATAAGGTTGAATATGTTGTTGGCCCGGCGGCACTGATGTCGTCTATTAACATGAGCGGCTTCTCCGTTTCGCTGCTCGCGTTAAATAACGACCTTGAAAGGGCGTTAATAGCACCTGTTAATCTCGCTACTTGGCAAATACAGACGTTTTCGAAACCGAACGTTGTACCACACCCGATGCTTCCTAAAACCATTCCGTACGAAGCATCAAGCAATAGTCGTGTACAACAATTTATAGAATGCATTGCTGAACTTTTGATTTTGTCGGAAGCGGAAATCAATAAATTGGATATACAAGTTGGCGATGGGGATGCGGGCTCTACTTTTGCAATTGCCGGACGGCGCTTGTTATCGTCCATTCATGCACTACCTTTAAATGAGCCTGAAAAATTATTGTCAAGTATAGGTCGTATCTTATCAAGGGAAACCGGTGGTTCCAGTGGTGTTCTTTTATCCATCCTGTTTACCGCCGCCGGAAATGAATTTTCAACCTTACAAGACATGGGGCAAGCGCTTCTGCAAGGATTAAAGAAAATGAACACATACGGCGGGGCTCAAGTAGGTGATCGCACCATGGTGGATGCACTGCAACCCGCTTTTGAAGCATTGGCTCAACAAAAGGATCTTCAGGAAGTAGCGAAGCAAGCTCGAAAAGGTGCCGATGGAACAAAGAATATAACCAAGACCAAATTCGGCCGCTCCGCATATCTGTCCGAAGCTGTATTAAAAAGTGTACCGGACCCGGGCGCAGAAATTGTCGCGCGTATATTTGAACGTATTGCTTCTTTATAAAACAGCGAAGCGCTATCAAAGGGTTTATATCGGCGAGGCAATTGTATTTTAATTTAAGTATGTTTGCAGCATGGAGCAAGCATTAACACACGAGTTACTGAATAAATTAAAGGAGGACGGCTTCACCGTTCTTTTCGCGCCCGGACAGCATCATCAGCAATCTTATGTATTTATACCCATCGGAGTGGATGTTGATGAATTCCAACGTTTAACAGCGCTTCCCGATTATCAGCAAGATGCTTTTTTTACGCTGGAAGAAGCATTACTTATGGAGGAAAGCGAGTTATTTAAGCATAAAGTAATTACTAGTTAGCGGCACTTTTCTTATTGTTAAATACAGTAACTTTAATCAGCATCAACAAAGGCATCTCCCCCAATAAATAACATATTCATAGAAGGCCTTGCCGGACTACCTGAAGCACCTACTGCAAACGAGCGACGTACTTCCCGACCGTCATTATAACGAAGAGTCAACGTATGTTTATCAATAGTATAAGTGCCGGCATTTTTACTTTTTTTCCAGGCAGCGGAGCTCGGTGTACTGATGCCTGAATTAGTTCCTTCTTCGAAGTACTGATTATCTAGAAAGCTAATCTTATTAATGATCAGTGCATGGGTACCGTTGCCATAGTCTCCGCCGCTCGTCCGCTTATATACGTTTTTTAATGGTAGGCTCTTATGATATGCATAAGCTGGGAACCAATTTCCTGAGCCTAATTTGTAGTCAACAGTTTTTCCTTTATAATTAGTGAGGTAATAGACACCGTTCTTTAATTGCCACTTGCCCCAAGCTTTCGGCTTTTGCTGTTTGGAAGTACCAATCTCCACTTCATCGAGCGGCTCTTCACCTACCTCAAAATAATCGCCGTTTTTAAATAGCACAAGGGGTTCAAAGGTAATGGACACCGGATAGCCGCTAATCGCTCTAAAAAACCAACCTTCAATTGCCAACGGTCCTTGCCTTATATCTTTTTCTTTTTGTTGGCTGTTAGTAATTGGGATGACGCCAATCGTAAAAAAAACAAAAATCAACAATCTCTTTTTCATAAGATATTTCTTTTCAATAGTTCTCACTAACTCCAAGACTGGTTCAAATATAATGAGCTGCCTGAAAAGAAAACATCCTAAAAAACCATGATATTGTTATAGCTATTCTTAGCCACTTATAAAGACACCGTGCGATAAAGCTTGTAGTTTCATGTTTATCCGTAAAAATGTATTCCTTCCTGTTACCTAAATTAGTCATTACAACTTAATAATTACGAATAAGAGCCGAAGACGATTCTTTTCTATGCCAAACAATATGTACTTTGTACCAGTTAAATAGGTGACCTGCACGTGCTGGATCAGAAATTCAAAAAATTAACCTAGGATTCAGGACCTGGTATTGTTAAAACAAAAAACAATAACATATATGAAAATAGTAGTTGTTGGCGGTGGATTTGCCGGCATTAATTTCATAAAATCCATCGAATCGGATAAAAGATTCGAAATCACTTTGGTGGATAAAAATAATTATCACTTTTTCCCTCCGCTCCTCTATCAAGTCGCTTCCGCATTTATTGAACCGTCCAATATTAGCTACCCCTTTCGCCGAATGTTTCAGAAAAAAGATAATTTGCGTTTTCACATGGGTAGTTTAATTCAAGTGAATGTATCGGAAAACACAATCGATACAGATACAGGAACTTTATCATATGATTACCTTGTTCTCGCATTAGGTACAGAGACAAACTATTTCGGCATGGAGTCGGTAAAAAACGACTCGCTACCCATGAAAACAATAGACGAAGCCCTTCATTTACGCAACCATATTCTCTTAAATATGGAGAAAGTAGTCAGAATGCAGGACACCGCTCGGCGAGATGGCTTACTTAATATTGTTGTGGCGGGAGGTGGGCCTACCGGTGTTGAGTTTGCGGGAATGTTGGCTGAATTAGGCGGTTATATAGCGGCAAAAGAATATCCTGAGATCAAAGATTTTAGATCGCATATTTACCTTGTCAATTCCGGGCCTGTATTACTGGGCCCTATGAGTAAAACTGCCCAACAAGAAGCGGAGAAAGTTTTAACCAAGTTAGGTGTTAATGTGATTTTAAATGCGGCAGTAAAGGATTACCTCAATGGGCGTGTCATCTTGTCGAATGGAAGGACAATTGAGACGGAAGCGCTTATCTGGGCTACGGGAGTTATAGCACGAGAAGTTCCCGGATTACCATCGCAGGTTATAACCCGGGGACGGCGGATTATAGTCGACGCTTTTAATAAAGTAGTAGATACTGCCAATATTTTTGCCATTGGCGATATATGCTATCAAACAACGGACCCCCATTTTCCTGAGGGCCACCCACAGCTTGCTCAAGTGGCTATACAACAGGGAAAATTACTGGCAAAGAATTTATCCCGGGCAGTTAGCGGTCAAGAACAAAAATCTTTTCACTATAAAGATAAGGGAAGCATGGCCATCATTTCCAAATACAAAGCAGTAGCTGATCTTCCAAAGTTTTCTTTTAAAGGATTTTTTGCCTGGGTGCTTTGGTTATTTATCCATATAATCCCCTTAATAGGGTTTAGAAATAAGATGAAGCTGATATTCAGCTGGATGTGGTCTTTTATTACCAATGATCCTACCCTACGTTTAATATTTCGGCCAGGCTCGCATCAAAAGAAGAGAGATAAAGACGATTTTTAATTGGTTTCAGAACGAAACAGCATTTATCTTAAATAAACGTCCGCCAGATTAGCTATTTTTACACTGGCAAATCCCGGACAACAGCAATTTAATAGAATTTTCCATCCTTTACATTCGTTCTTCAATGAAAACCACAAAAATCTTAACGCTTTTTTTCTCATTATTTATAGCGATGGAGTTTAGCGTGATAGACGCCTTTGCTCAATTTTATCCCGAAAAAATCTTTGCACCGGACTTCTATACCTATAAAGGAGACGAATACAGAAGTGCCAGTGGCAAACCTGGCCCTAAATATTGGCAAAATCAGGCAGATTACCGTATACAGGCATCTTTTGACACACTTAACTATAATTTGGAGGGAATAGTGGAAATCCGCTATCAGAATAACAGCCCAGATAAACTAGACCAACTTTGGCTTCAGCTGGACCAAAACAATACCTTGGCTAGTACACGAGGGAATCGAATACAAGCACCGATCGCAGCTGTAGATGCGCGTAAAGGCTATCTAATCAGCTCGGTTAAAATAGAAAGGAACGGGGAATGGGTAGATGCAAGTTATCTAATTGAAGACACCCGCATGCAGATCCGACTGGCAGCTCACCCACTAAAGTCGGGTGAACAACTCAAGCTTTCCATCAAATATGCTTATACTTTACAGAAACAGGGCGGTGGAGGGCGTTCCGGCTATCTAGATACTAAAAACGGTAAGATTTTTGAATTTTCTTATTGGTATCCGCGCTTATGTGTCTATGATGATTATTATGGCTGGAATACGCTACCTTTTATGGGTAGCGGAGAAATGTATCTCGATTATGGAAATATTGATTTTTCGATAACCGCACCCGCCGGTGCCTTGGTCGTTGCTACAGGCGATCTAATCAATAAAGAAGAAGTTTTAACAGAGAAAACATTAGCCCGGCTTGCCAAAGCTCAAGAATCGGACGCAACGGTCATGATACGCTCAGCATCAGAATTAAAAGAAGGCTTAACAAAAAACAAACGTGGCACGGTAACCTGGCATTTTAATATGAAAAATACGCGCGACGTAGCCTGGGCGTTATCCTCTGCTTTTATTTGGGACGCAGCGCGCATTAATCTACCGGATGGTAAAACAGCCTTGGCACAGTCGGTATATCCTATTGAATCTACAACCGACTCGATTGCTTGGCCAAGGTCAACGGAAATGATCAAAGCTTCAGTGGAACACTATTCAAAAAAATGGTTTGCATTTCCATATCCGGTAGCTACCAGCGTCGCTGGGCCTGTTGGCGGCATGGAGTTTCCCGGCATGGCTTTTAATGGTTATCAAGCGAAACCCTATATCATGTATCTTTTGGCATCACACGAAATAGGACATACTTGGTTTCCAATGATCGTAGGATCTAATGAGCGTCGTTATCCTTTTATGGATGAAGGATTCAATACTTTTCTTAATATTTTGGCGCAGGAAGAATTTAATGATGGGGAATTTGCTCCCAAAAGAGACGGTGAGTATGCACCGGGAGGTGGACATCCGGCGGATGAAATTGTTAAAGTGATTGCGGAAAGCGGAGAAGCTAATACGCTAATGACGCCTCCCGACGCCATGGATCGTAAATATGTGCATCCTCTCGCCTATTTCAAATCTGCTTTTGGTTTGGTTTTACTTAGGGATGTCATTCTCGGACCGGAAAGATTCGACTACGCATTCCGACAATATATTCATAATTGGGCTTATAAACATCCACAACCGGCAGACTTCTTCCGTTCGATAGAAAACGGTGCAGGAGAAGACCTATCCTGGTTTTGGAGGGCTTGGTATTATCATAATTGGCAGTTAGATCAAGCCATTAAAGGGGTGAGCTATGTAAATGGAGAACCAAAAAACGGAGTAATTATCACGGTGGAAAACAAACAACAAATGGCTATGCCTATTTTGGCACGCATTAAAGAAAGTAATGGTACAGTTCACAATTTCACCGTTCCTGTAGAAATTTGGCAACGGGGAGCTGATGCTACGTTTAATGTGAGCACGCAATCAAAAATAATAAGTGTTGAATTAGATCCCGAGCATAAAATTCCGGACATCGACCGATCAAATAATAGTTGGAAATAAATTAGAGGACAATGGAATTTTTAAATTTAAGGTGGGCAGATCTCGATCCTAATTTTCATTTGAGACATAGTGTTTATTATGACCTTGCAGCCCAGGAAAGAATTGCAATTTTAGATCGTTACGGCATAAATGCTGCTGTTATGATCGATCAACATTTTGGGCCGGTACTATTTAAAGAGGAGTGCGTATTTAAACGGGAAATCCGATTATCTTCCCGTATATATATTGACACAAAAGTTCTGAAAATGAAACGCGACGCTTCTTTTTGGGTAATTCAACACAGCTTTATAGCGGAAACGGATACATTACACGCCCTTCTTAAAGTGGAAGGAAGTTGGATGGATACCATCAAACGAAAATTAGCACGCCCTGTCCCTCCAATCGTACTTGAAGGTATGGAAAACTTCCCTAAAACAGCAGATTTTGAATACATCTAAACTTGTAGATGTACGCTTAGCCGCGAAGTCTTTATTTGCTAAAGATTTCGCGACTAGGCGTTAGAAAGTACGCATTAGAAAAAAGAAGCGTAATCTTGAGCAAAAGTTCGAAAATTCCGGGGCGATCTGCCTGTTATTGTTTTTACCGCAGCACTTACTCCTGCGGCCTCTCCCCTAGCGTAATGAGCATAATCTTCTATTAGCCCCGCCGCCTGCCATTGAGGAAACCCGAAGCGAATTAGCTCTTGATACATTTCATCGGGTCCTACATTTATAAATCGGATGGGCCGACCCAATTCTTCTGAAAAACAAGCAGCTATTTCCTCATGCGTGATTGCCTCTGGGCCTGTAAGATCGTAAATCCGATTTTCGTGTCCTTTACCAGTCAGCACTTCGCCAGCCACCCTAGCAATATCGCGGATATCAATTAAACTTATACGAGCATTGCCAATGGGCGCAAAAAACAATCCTTGTTCGGAAATAAGCTTTCTAAAACCTAATAGCCCCTGCATATATAAATTAGGTCGTAAAAAAGTATAAGGTATGCCACTGGCCGCTATTTTCTGCTCAACCACAGCATGATATCTTAAAAAACGCACAGGGGAAACCGGATCTGCTGCAAATTGGGACAATTTAACCAAGTGTTCAACACCTTCCTCTTTCGCCGCTTTCACTAAATTTAACTGCAAGAATTCGGCCTGTTCAGAGGAATCTGTTAGCAGAAATACTTTTTTTATCCCTTCTAATGCTTTTTTGAGACTATTCATATTGGCAAGATCTCCGTGAACAATCTCCGCCCCTTTATATTGAATTAAGCTTGTTTGTTTTGCGCCTTCCCTTGTTAGCGCTTTAAATGAGACATTTTTTTCAGCTAAATAAGCGGTTAATTGTGTGCCTACCGCGCCCGTTGCGCCGACTATTAAAATAGATGCTTTGCTTGTCATAACGTTATATTTATATCGCAAAATTCGGCTTGATGAACCATTCAAAATTGTAAGAAAACGAAATGTTTATTTTACCAATGTTGCTTTATCGATAGAAATATTACACGAATCATCTAAACATAAAATAATCATTTCGTGTTATGGATATTGCTCGGGCGAAAAGCAATTGAAATTTTTGGATTGAAAATTGTTTACGTTCGTTCTGAACATGTTTAAAACAAAGAAGAATATTTTGAAATTTAACAGCTCGTTTAATTCCCGGAAGTCGCTTCTTCGTAAGCACCAAACGTTTAAAAAACACTTAAAGACATGGCTAAGCATGTTCTGTTTGTTAAATGTATATGTATTTAGCTACGGACAAGATACAACTGCAGTGAGAATAGATGAACCTAAGCAGAAAGCTGATTCAACTTTTTATCAATATGATATCAGTGATTTAATAAGGAACATTATCCATCCTAAGAGAAAACCTGATTCGCTTAAGAAGAAATCAGGTATTACCCCTATGCCTAATATAGCTTACAATCCAAGTATTGGAGCCCAGATTGGAATTAAGGCAGTGGCAGGAAAAGTTTTAGGAAACGACCCCAACACGTTGATGTCGGTTGCTGCTACTTCAGCTTCGATTACTACAAAAGGCATCATTTACTTTTACTTAAGTCATAACGTTTACACACCCGGGAATAAATGGAATTTACAAGGAAGCTTAGTAGCTGCAAGAACCGTATCACCCGACTTTGGGATTGGAATTGGGCACGCGGGCGGTGACACTGACGAAGACCGGGTATTGACCAATCCCGAACGTAGAGGCTATACGCAACATGCACAATACTATAACTTCCGAGAAAAAATCTACAAACAGATTCAGGAAAACCTATTTCTCGGAGCAGGTGTATCTTTTGATATCCGTAGGAAAATTGTAGACAGACAAATAGATCAGGGACTTACTCCTTATCATATCTATAACGAGCGATATGGTTTTAAGCAAGAAGACTATATGGCGAATGGCTTCCTGTTCAATGTACAATATACTACCCGCGATAATCAAAATCGTGCGTATAAAGGTATTTATTCCGACGTTGGCATCCGCGTTAATCAAACATGGATAGGAAGTAGCCAAAGTGCTGTACAGATTACGACCGATTTTCGCAAATATTGGAGCTTGTCGAAACGCAACCCTGAACATGTTATCGCATTCTGGAATTGGGGCTCTTATCTCGTCAGTGGAGCCCTACCTTATTTGGAGCTACCTGGTACAGGTAAAGACCCAAGTTTCCGGAGTGGCCGGGGTTATACCGTTTCATATTTTAAGGGTCCATTGTATTTTTATTCGGAAGTTGAATATCGTTTCCCCATTACACGAAACAAGTTCCTGAGTGGTGTTACTTTTTTCCATGTACAAACTGCGAATGACGATCTAGGCACTAAGCTATTCCAGCGTTGGCAACCAGGGGGAGGAGCAGGACTTCGTGTACTCTTCAACAAAGCGACCCGCACCAATCTTTGCCTCGATTATGCTTTTGGTCGATATGGCGCCCGTGGTTTTTTCCTCGGACTGAACGAAGCCTTTTAGCAAATTCTCAAGTCAGTCCAAGGAAATATACCTATTCCGATAGGCAGAAAAAAGTTAGGCAGCTGCATTCGATGTATCGGTTATTCCAAAAATTTCCGATACATCCAAATCAACAAACTTATAAAAACAGATAAGATGACCATGCTGGTAATGGGCATAAAAAAAGTGAATCCCGGTTTTTCTATGCGAATATCCCCAGGGAGCTTTCCGAACCAATTCAGATTAGAATTGGTAAAGTACATAATACAGCCTATAACTACCAAAAGACTTCCTATGTAGATTACTACCTTAGCCATACTTTTTTTAAATTTGTTAATTTATTTCATCCTGTTCAACTTCCGATCGTTCTTTCCGGCGTCCAAGTGCCATCAACGGAGATACCGTAAAAGAAATCAAACCTATTAATACAATTGCTCCGCCTAATATAAAAAACGTGCGGCCGATTCCAATATAATCAGCTATAAACCCCGTGCTCAACAAACCGATGACGGAGGGTAATATCGCAATACTATAGAACATGGAAAATACCCTTCCCATCATAGCGGGATCAATTTCCTCTTGAATAATCGTCGTAAAACTCGCGTTATAAATAGAGGCGGCGACACCGCCAATGGCGGTTAAAATTGCAAAGAAAATAAAAACGTTCATCGGTAACATACCGGAAATAGCTAAAGAAAGGCCCAACAGTATGTGCATGTAGTTAATTAAAATAACTTTACTGGCATTGGGTTTAAAAACCCCTAATAACCCGCCTCCCACTAACATTCCTATTCCCCATACGACTTCAATTAAGCTCATTTCAAATTTGCCACCTCCAAAATGCTGTAATGTCAACAACGGAAAAAGGACGGCTACCGGCATAATGCAAAACGTGGCTAAAATGGAAAAAAGAAACAAATAAGATAGTCCTCTATTCTTTGTAACGGCACGGACCCCAATCACGATATCCCGTCCTACTTGTTCAATACTTGCTTTATCTAATATTTGTTGAGCTGGATTTGGAATACGTATAAACAGTAACGACAAAATTGCAATAAAAGCGCCAACAACATCGAGTAAAAGAACATGACCAATATCTAAAAGACCGATGGCAAATGCGCCCAATGCGGGTCCCGCAATATTGGAAACAGATTGGATAATTTGATTAATACCCGCTATACGTAATAGCTGCGATTCAGGTGCCAACAAAGGCACAGACGCTTGCATGGCTGGCATATGAAAAGCAGACCCAGCCGAGCGGAGTCCCAACAACAAATAGATATATATTAACTCAAAATGACCTGCATAAAAAAGTAAGGACATAGCGATGGTGCAAATGCTTATAAAGCCGTCTGCAAAAATCATCGTCTTTTTTCGGTCCCACCGATCGATGAAGACACCGGCAAAGGGCCCTATAAGAGCTTGTGGCAAAAGACCGGCAATAGCCGCATAAGCTAACACCTCTGCGGAGCCCGTTTCTATGCTCAACCAAATGATAACCGCAAAATTAACTGCTGAACTACTTAATAAGGATATAAATTGACCCGTCCAGATAACGAGAAACTTTCTTTTCCAAGAGATTTCCATAAAAAAATGATTAATACCTCAAGAACCTATTGAACTCAAGGATGTTAAACAGAATCTAAAATAAAAGTAATGTTCCAGGAGATGTCCTGAAATAAGATAAGTGTTAAAGAAGTGCTCTTATTAAGCCCTATCTCTATACATAACAATTCTAACGGAAAAAATTAGCCTCATCGGTTATAATTTTAATTGAGAGCAAAATTAACTAAATGCTCCTTATCTCGCAAGTATACTGAACTACGTTAAAATTCGTCTTTTAATTTGATATACAATCGCTCGAAAATTTTAAAATTATTCATATAAGCCTCATGGTCCGCTTGTTTTGGCAAAAAAGAAGAAATGGTTACATCTTGATCATTATAAATAGAAAAGCCATCGATTAATTGTAATGCATTCATACCAACAATGGTCGCTCCCATCGCTGAACTTTCAATGGTCTTTCGAACAAATACTTGTTTGTTGAATATATCTGCAAGCATTTGTACCCAATCACTTGATCGGGCAAAACCGCCGCTCACGAAAATGCAACGGAAAGAACCGGAGGCCTCCTCCAAAGCCCGCGCCACACTGTACAAGCCAAAGAGTACACCTTCCATCATGGCTCTAATAAAATGGGCTTGTTTATGATGCTTTTGAACACCAAAGAAGACGCCTTTTGCATTTGCGTCCCAATGGGGAGCACGTTCGCCTGTCAAATAAGGCAGGAAAACCAAACCATTGGATCCGGGGCTTATCGCAGCGGCTTGTTGAGTCAATAAGGGAATTGTTTCCTCCAACGCTTGTCCATTTGAAGACACAAAACCTTCCTGATACCACTGCAGAATATTGGCGCCGTTATTCACTGCCCCACCCAGCACATAGGTTTCAGGTGATATTACGTAGCTGAAAATCCGTTCCTTTTCATCCCGTGCCGGTTTGTCTGATACCACGCGTATAGCCCCACTGGTTCCAATCGTAACAGAGGCAACGCCTGCATCCATGGCTTGTGCACCTATATTGGCTAAACAGCCATCACTTCCACCTACAATAAAGGGAGTATCGATCGGAAGCCTCATAAAATCGGCATAGTGCGCGTTTAGGCCTCTTGAAATATGCGTAATCGGCACTAATGAAGATAAACGCTCGGCAGAAAGATCTAGTAACGACAATGCAGGATTATACCATTGCTGCTTAGCCGTTTCCAATAATCCCGTGGCAGAAGCTATGGATACGTCAACGATATAGGTTCCAAATAATTTAAAGAATACGTATTCCTTAATAGAGATAAATTTATATGCCGCCTTAAAAATATCAACCTGGTTTTCTTTCATCCACCCAAGCTTGCAAAGTGGCGACATGGGATGAATAGGTGTACCTGTCTTCAAATATATATCGTGGCCTAAAGATGTGCCCTTTAATTGCGTCGCAAATGCTTCACTCCTGGTGTCCGCCCAGATAATACAATTGGTTAGCGGCCTTCCCGCTGAGTCTACGGCCATAAGGCCATGCATCGCACTACTGAAACTGATACCGCGTAATGCCGTCGCTGCCTGATTTCCATTCATAACTTGACGCACTGCGGCGATACAGTTGATGACGGCTTCGAACAGGACTTCGGGATCTTGTTCACTATAAGTGGGTAAAGGAGAAATAACCGGATAGGACATGCGGTGTTCGGTTATCACCTGCCCTTGTAAATTAAAAGCCAAAGCCTTTGTACTCGTAGTTCCAATATCCACGGCTATAATATATTCCATATGAAGTAAGCTCCTCAGCTTTAAAATGATTTTATCTCTCCATTAAGAAGAGAAAATTGTAAAATATAAATATAGTGGTTAGTCCTTTATTCGAAGAGTTTTATAGCAGAAAATATTACACATAATGGATTTTCCGAAATTGCGTGCTCTTTACATTGCAATATTCAGCAATCTCTTATTTCCTCCCGGAAATAAGAAGCATATTTTTCTCATCGGACAATCAAAAAATTACGTATATCACAACAGCAGCAGTCTGTCAAGTATTTACTTAGAACTAACGTTGCGAGAAACACAAAATCACTTCAATAACAGAGAAAAAAAACTATTTATCGCCAACTACACTTCTTTTCGATAAAAACAAGCAAACAAAAAACCATGAAAACACCGAAACATCGCCAGATTCTCACATTAGCTAAATAAAATTTCATATCTTTATTTTTTCCTGCATTCAAACATCGTTTTTTCGCATATGACAAGATTTATCAAAATAATGCATCCAACAGGATTGACTGAATGGATACATATTGATCAGATTTTTTCGTTTTATCCCTTAGAAAACCCCACACCCACACAACAAACCATACTAAACTTAGTCAATGGAAATAAAGTAACCATTTCACAAACAGTGGATGAAGTATTAAAGCAGTTAAAAGATCTTCGATAAAATTCGGTCGCTGGTCTGAGAGAAGAATAGCAACAAGCTGACCATCTCGCTTTAAGCTCATTGCTTCCTTAAAAACCCCTAAAAACAGCGATTTACACGTACTAAATGCGAAATTATCTTTGCTCTAAAAAAGTATTTATCTTAAAAGAATTTCCATGAAAAAAGTATTTATCGGTTTATCTATGATCTTATGTTTACTGACCGCTTATAATTGCAGTCAACCAAAAGATCCTGCGGCGTATAACAATGAATTAATGACCGTAATTAATGACAACGAAAAGCATATTAACGACATGAACGCTGCCATGACTGCTGCCGATTACAGCAAAGCATCAGAGGTAAGAAAAGCTTGGGAAACAAGTTTAAGTGAGCAGATTGCAAAAGTAGAAAAAGCGGGCGATTTTAATGGTGACGAAGTGCTTCAAAAAGGGATATTAAGCGGCTTGAAAGCTTATCAAAAAATTGTAACCGACGATTATCCGAAGCTAATTGATATACGCGCCAATAAAAAAGAAGACCCTCAAACCGAACAACAATTGCTAGAAAATATTAATAACGCCTTCGAAACCGCTGCCAATGACGTCAACAAAGCTTCGAACGATTTCGAAAGTAAATACGCGAAGTAATATTTCTATTGACCCTACACTACCTATTGCTAGAAAAGAAAATCGTACCTGAATATAGGGGCCTGTTTTCCAACACAGAAGACAGCCCCTTCTTCTGCTACCGGCGCGCTACTTAATTTCTATTTGGATGTTGCGTTGAAAGCATCAAACAACTTTTTTAGCTCTTTTGCTTTTTCAGGGAATTCGTCGATAACATTGGTTCGCTCACTCGGGTCATAGGAAACATTAAAAAGTTCTTTAGCTGCAGGATAAGCTTTTCCTGAATTATTATTTATGCCAGCTGGCAACTCCCGATATTTCCAACTACCACTTCTTACTGCTTCCACGTTGCCATGATTAACCAAGTAAATAGGACGGTGTTCAAAATCCAGATCTTTAGCTTTTCCCATGAGCAATGGGGCGATTGATTGCCCATCCAATTCGCGTGCTTTAGGTAATGAGGCATCCGTCAATTCAGCTAAAGTAGGTAATACATCTACGTTGCTAATCGCACTTCGCAGTACGGCTCCTTTTGGTGTGCGTCCTTTCCAGTAAACAATAAACGGCACACGTACCCCGCCCTCATAAGTCTGTGCTTTAGACCCCTTGAACATGCCCGCAGTGCCCACATGCCAATTTTTTGTAACACCGTCGCCACTCATTCTAATAGGATACTCAATCCATGGTCCGTTATCACTGGAAAAAATCAACATGGTATTATCGGCCAATCCTTGCTCTTCCAATGTTTTCCACATCAAAGCCAGCTGCTTATCCAAATCTTCTACAACAGCACCCAAGGCTCCTCCAAAGTGCAACGCTTTCATCCGATCGGCTTCGGCAGCTAAAGCGACCGGTAAGTGAGGCATATTATGGGCGTAGTATAGAAAAAAGGGTTGATCTTTCCTTTGTTCTTTAATAAAACGGATAACTTCTTCGCTGTAAATCCGACTTAAATTAGAATCGGCGGGACCTTGTATCGCAGGCTTTCGGTTTCGAAAAATTTTAATTGTCGTATCTGTTTTCACGTAGGGATCGCGATAATCATGGCTATACAACATGCCAAAAAATGAATCAAAGCCCTGCCCCGTTGGATAGTTGAAATCATGCTTATCTCCTAGGTGCCATTTTCCTACTAAAGCGGTGCGATACCCCACTTCTTTTAACATTTCGGCAATGGTTATTTCTTCGTCCGGCAGCCCTAATGTTGATCCAGGGCCTATCGGATCCGGAAGATTATAACGAGAAGCATAACGTCCGGTCAATAAGGATGCACGTGAAGGCGTACAGGAAGGACTCGTCACCATGAAATCGGTAGCACGAACCCCATTAGCAGCCATTGAATCCAAAAAAGGGGTCGATATGCTAGGGCTACCATAACAACCTAAATCGGAGTACCCCATATCATCGGCCAATACAAGAATAATATTGGGACGCTCTTGCGCGCTTCCGGAACCGAACAGGTAAAAACAATATAAGGCTGTAAGAATTATTTTTTTTATCCACATAGGCTGTAAAATTATAGATTCAGTCGTTAAGACCCAATCATTTTTGCAAGAATCTATAAACTTATTATCCTACATCAAGAACAGACAATAAACGAGTTCTTACCTTTGATTACAATTAACAGTAAAGCCCTTAATGACGGCAATACCTTACAAAGGGTACCCTTAAGGCGATTACTTTTAGGAAATTACGAAAAATTACTATGGAATTAGGTTTAAGCATGTTTGGCGATTTATCGTATAATCACGATACAAAGACCTTTCAATCCGCTCAGGAGCGGATTAAAGAAATACTGGAAGAAATAAAATTGGCAGATGAAGTCGGACTAGATGTTTTCGGCATTGGCGAGCACCACCGCCCTGATTTCGCTGTTTCCAGTCCGGAGATTATACTGGCTGCGGCAGCTGGTATGACTAAACAGATTAAACTGACCAGTTCGGTAACGGTACTCAGTTCAACGGATCCTGTCCGCACCTATCAGAATTTTTCCAGTGTGGATTTGATATCAAACGGTCGGGCCGAAATTACAGTCGGACGAGGTAGTTTCACCGAATCCTTCCCTCTGTTTGGATATAACCTAGGCGATTACAATGGTCTGTTTGCGGAAAAATTAGATCTCTTACTTGCTATTAATAAAAACGAAGTGATTACTTGGAAAGGCCGATTCCGCGCACCTTTGGAAGAACAACAGGTACTACCCCGCGCTACCGGAAAGGGCTTGGATATTTGGGTTGCCGTTGGAGGTACTCCTCAATCGGTCATGAGAGCAGGTCGGTTAGGACTGCCATTAATCATCGCCATTATCGGTGGCATGCCGATACAATTTAAACCTTTTTTTGAATTGTATAAACAGGAATACATAAAGGCTGGTCATGATCCGGCAAAAATGCGGATCGCTACGCATTCACATGGACTGATTGGCACGCATGGTCAAGAGCTAGCCGATCGTTATTTCCCTTTATATGCTGAGCAAATGAATCGCATCGGGAAAGACCGCGGCTGGGCACCGTATACAAAAGAGCAGTTTGAAGGTGGCCGAAGCCGTGATGGTGCCCTTTTTATCGGCGATGTCAATCAGGTGGTGGATAAAATACTTTATCACCAGGAACTTTTTGGCTTGACCCGCTTTCTGCTACATGCCGATGTGGGTGCCCCTCCGCATAAAGAATTGATGACAACCATTGAATTGTTAGGTACCAAAGTAGCGCCGGCAGTGCGAAAAGCGCTGGGTAAATAAAACTTACTCAGGCTAAAGATCGTTTACGTAAGCTGAAACAATGCCTGAAAAATTCCGATTGTGCTTAAACAACATGTAAAGACAAAAATACATAGTAAACTTTATTTTCGCGCCAAAAAGCTTAGTTTTGTAGGAGCCATTGACTTAGTATAACCAGGTAGCCGTTCCCGTCTTTCTCCATTTTCAAATTCGGTAACTAAAACACTGATTACGCTAAATCAATTTAGCTTTATTAAAACTAAAACAAACGATCAATGTATTTACTAAAGAAAAAAAGCTTGCTTTTGCTAATCTGTCTTAGCTTACTCTCCTCTTCTCTATTTGCACAACGTTTTTACGTGGCTACTTATAATATTCGAAATGATAATAACAAAGAGGATGCTGCACGTGGCGATGGCTGGAAACAACGTTATCCCATTATCGCCGACTTAATTCGGTTTCATGAATTTGATATCTTTGGCACACAGGAAGGCTTATATCATCAACTGGAAGACCTGAAAAGCAGCTTACCTAATTATAACTATACCGGTGTAGGACGTGATGACGGAAAGCAGGCAGGCGAATACTCCGCGATATTTTATAATATGGAAAAATTTGATTTGCTAGATCACGGAGATTTTTGGCTTTCCACGCAAACAGACTATCCTAATAAGGGCTGGGACGCTGTTCTTCCTCGGATTTGTAGCTGGGCCAAGCTGCAAGTAAAAGCAAATGGGAAAACGCTCTACTTTTTTAACGTGCATTTTGATCATGTGGGTACGACTGCCAGAAAGGAAAGTGCGAAACTTATTCTGAGTAAGGTCAAAGAATTGGCAGGAAATCACACCGCCATTCTTACCGGCGACTTTAACGTCGATCAGCATAGCGACAGTTATCAAGTATTGGAGCAATCTCATATTTTACAAGATGCTTTTGAGGCGGCTCCTTTCAGATACGTAACGAACGGCACTTTCAATAACTTCAATCCAAATAGTAAAACGGACAGTCGCATCGATCACATTTTCTTAACAACAGACTTTAAAGTTCATAAATATGGCATTCTGACCGACACTTATCGCTCGATGCTACAAAATCCGCAAGATGCCTATCAATCGGGTAATTTCCCTAAAGAAGTGCGGTTAACAGATCATCGTGCACGTGTACCTTCAGATCATTTTCCGGTCATGATCAGTCTTGACATGCCTTAATCTTCTCCTCTACTATTTGTGCTATCTGAAAAAACTAAAAAATGAAATTGAAAGCCCACTTTAAAACGACTTTTATTGTTACAGCCCTGCTCTTTACGCGCACATTCATTATGGGCCAAGAAAACACTGATCCTGTTTCATATGTGAACACATTGGTTGGTACGCAATCCAAATTCGAGCTCTCTACCGGCAATACCTATCCCGCCATTGCTCTGCCCTGGGGCATGAACTTTTGGGTTCCGCAAACCGGTAAAATGGGCGATGGATGGGTTTACACCTATACAGCTGACAAGATAAAGGGTTTTAAACAGACTCATCAACCAAGTCCTTGGATGAACGACTATGGACAATTCTCCTTGATGCCATTAACGGACAAACCGGTATTCGACGAAGACGAGCGTGCCAGTTGGTTTTCCCATAAAGCGGAGATCGCAAAGCCTTATTATTATAAGGTGTATTTAGCGGATCACGATGTGGTCACCGAAATTACGCCGACCGAAAGGGCGGCCATGTTTCGGTTCACATTCCCTGAAACGAAAAACGCCTATGTAACTATCGACGCTTTTGATAAAGGCTCTTATGTTAAGGTTATACCCGAGGAACGCAAAATAATCGGGTACACCACACGCAACAGTGGCGGAGTGCCCGACAACTTCAAAAATTATTTCGTTATTGTTTTCGATAAGGATTTTACTTATCAGGCAACGGTTGATCAAAAGCGCATTCAAGAGAAACCTTTGGAAGTACAAGCAGATCATAGCGGGGCTATTATTGGTTTTGCTACCGCTAAAGGCGAACAAGTACATGCACGGGTTGCTTCCTCTTTCATAAGCTTTGAACAGGCGGCTATCAACCTGAAAGAACTGGGTGCCGACAATTTTGATCAACTTGCATCAAGGGGAAAAGAGGTATGGAACAAAACGCTCGGTAAGATTGAAATTGCCGATGAAAACATCAATAACCTACGTACTTTTTACTCTTGTCTGTACCGTTCGGTTCTCTTCCCAAGGAGCTTTTATGAAATAAACGCCGAAGGGAAAATCGTTCATTATAGTCCATACAATGGAAAGGTTTTGCCAGGCTATATGTTTACGGATACCGGATTTTGGGACACCTTCCGTTCTTTATTTCCATTCCTTAATCTCTTATATCCTTCAATGAATGTGAAAATGCAAGAAGGGTTGGTAAATGCCTATAAAGAGAGTGGTTTCTTACCCGAATGGGCCAGTCCGGGACACCGCGACATTATGGTAGGCAACAACTCCGCTTCTGTAGTAGCAGATGCCTATATTAAAGGTCTAAAGGGTTATGACATCGAAACCCTATGGGAGGCATTAAAACATGGCGCTAATAACGTGCACCCCACAGTCTCCGCATCCGGACGTAAAGGTTATCAAGAATACAATCAATACGGCTATATCCCCAATGATCTAGACATTAATCAGAACGTTGCCCGTACCCTGGAATATGCGTATGACGACTGGGCAATCTATACCTTAGGAAAAAAACTTAACAAGCCGCAAAAAGAAATAGCCATCTATGCAAAAAGGGCCATGAATTATAAAAATGTGTTCGACATTCACTACAAGCTGATGCGTGGCCGAAAAGCGGATGGCAGCTTTTCCGGCGCATTTAAGGGCACTGATTGGAGCCGAGATTTTACGGAAGGAAATAGTTGGCATTACAGCTGGTCGGTCTTCCATGACCCGCAGGGCTTGATTGACCTAATGGGCGGTAATGGCGCTTTTACCAAAATGCTCGACTCGGTTTTTATTATTCCAGGTGCTGAAGGTATGAAAAGCCGCTCCATGATACATGAAATGCGGGAAATGCAAGTGATGAATATGGGGCAGTATGCTCATGGAAACCAACCGATTCAGCATATGATCTACTTATATAACTATGCAGCTGAGCCATGGAAAACACAGTATTGGGCTCGGGAGGTTATGGATAAGCTTTATGCCGCTGGTCCGGACGGCTATTGTGGAGATGAAGACAATGGTCAGACTTCCGCTTGGTATGTCTTCTCAGCGCTCGGATTTTATCCGGTATGTCCTGGAACCGACCAATATGTTATTGGCTCACCTTTATTTAAGGTGGTTAAACTGCATTTAGAGAATGGTAAGCAAGTAACCATTAAGGCACCTAGGAACAGCAGCGATCACCGCTACATTAATCGCGTTGAATTGAACGGTAAAGCTTATGGTAAGAATTATTTTCTACACAGTGATTTACAGGGTGGAGCGAATATTGTCTATCAAATGGAAAAAACACCCAACAAAGAAAGAGGTATAGCACCAACCAACGCACCTTATTCTTTCAGTAAGGAAATAGAAAAGACCTTAGAGAAATAAGAAACATCAAAGGAAGTCTCCTAGGTAGGCTTCCTTTGATGTTTTGTTTCCTATCGCTCCAATTCTAGCTCATCTGGATCTATTTGTCCCCTATGAGACACAACCTCCTTATGTAAGTGGTATTTTAATTGACCTTTTACATGCATTGTGTTCACCTTTGCCAGCTCGTGAAGTTTTACCAAAACATCATTGCTGTATTGCTTTGCGTCATCAATAGATAAGGAAGGATTGAACTCGATCAACTTATTGGCGATGTCTTCCACAGTCCCCTCCATCATATACCCTAAGGTATAAATTACCTGATCCACCACAGGTGCATTTGAATCAAAATTAGCAGGTATTTTCAATGGTTCTGCCATATCTTTATAGTCATCAAAAGATAAGGATACTGTCTTGCTTGATTTTTCCATAGCTGTTCATATTATTATAATATAACCCATAATGCTGAATAGTGTTTTAGTTACTGCCACCAAGCGCCTCTGATACAGCATAACTATCTTCCAGTAGGCGGTATTGACTTATCAACCCTTCTTGTACTCTTATCAGAATAGAGAAAAGTGAATCAACGACCTGATCAGTAGGCAGCATTTTCGTAGAGAATTCGCCTACAACAATCGCTACTTCATCGTCAACAAACAGATACTGAATCGAGGCTGTCAGTGGTTTCGTATTCGACCATAGATCCTCGAAAAACATACGTATCTCTGACTTGGCACTCCTTTTACCCAACCAGCTAGCACGACTAAAATTACCGGGAATATACCAATCCACCGATTCAGCAAACAGTCTCATGATTTTCGTTAAATCTCTATTGGCCAAAGCCTCCATGTAATTGTATACCACATCTCTTGTTTGCGCGCTTTGAGCAGTTGCTATCGTTTTCATATGTTTTATGTATTAACTAATTTTTTTGTATTTGATGAGCCCTCTCGGAGATAGCGATGCTGCAAATATGCCATGAGTGCTACCCAAATAGCTACCAGACTAACTGCTAGATTCCCAACAGGCGACAGACGAAAGGCATCGGTTATCAAAATCAGGACACTGACTAATACCCAAATGATATCAAGTGTAATAACGAGCTTTACACCTTGTGGCTTTGCTTGACTTCGACGGCTCGCGTAGTAAACCAAGCAGGCAAAAGCTACTAAAAAGGCACCCACTGCAACGAGCGGAATCCCATTTGATACTTTAAAAAGCTCAGCAATATTTTCGGATAAAACAATTAATAACAAACCCGTTGCACCTGAGCTTAGTGCATTCACAAACATTACTTTTTTTAATCTTTCCATAGCTGTTTTTTTTTATCAAAATTATCTTTCATTGCTAAGGAAAAATTGATATTTTGCGACAATCTGAAAACAACATGCAAATCCTCGCGGTACATCTACAGGCTTTTATTAATTACTTATCTATCCGTCAGCATGGAAAAAACCTGCTAGATAACGATCGTTTACCAACCTCGCTATCTACCCATCTGCATGATGGACATACCGTTATTTCGACCGATTTGTTCTATGATATCCTTGATCAGGTAAGACTGCAATTACAAGATGAGTATCTTGGACTGCGCGTTGGTAGTTTCCTTAACTTAAACGCATTAGGCCTCATTTATCAGATATCTTTGCAAGCAACCAGTGTAGAAGAAGGACTGTATTATTTACGCAACTTTGTCGACGCCACTTTACCCATTGTCCAACTAGACAGCAGACTTTCTCAAGGAAGATATACGATTCAGCTTTCCATTAAAGATGGCCCGAATCATCTTAGCCAGATCGTACTGGAGTGTGTACAAACGATTATTATGAAAGAGCTTCGGATGATGTGCGTAGAAGGTATCGAGATTCAGGCGCGCTCGCCCTATTACGACAGCCACTATCCGGAAGACTTCACCTATGGGAAACACCACGAAATCGAATTCGAGAACATCGTGTTAAAGTCGACAATCAGAAGCTATCGTAAGCATTGTTTAGATTACCTGGTTCCTCAATACTTACAATTCATTGAGCGAATCAAAATGGATGACGAGACCTTTGCCAATAAAGTAAAAATTGCGGCACTGAATCTAGCTACACCAGCCCTTCCCAAGTTAGAACAGGTTGCAGAAAATTTTAATCTCAGCCCGCGTACATTTCAGCGCATTTTAGCAAAAGAGCAATTAAGCTTCCGGATGCTGACAGATAGTTTAAATAAAGAACTTGCTTTGCTTTTATTACGACACGATGGCTATGCCATCGCTGACATTGGCTACCTACTAGGCTATGCTGAACCCGCCTCTTTCTTGCACAGTTTTAAAAAATGGTATGGACAAGCACCCGGTGCCATTAAACGGCAACTATAAAAATCTCTTTAATTACTGCTAAAACATATTAGTAATTTCAAAAACAAAATACTAAGCTTATATTTACGGCAAATAAGTTTATACCTTTTGGCTTAAGGTACATAGTCAACACTTTACAATCATGAAACGACCAACTATTTTAACCATTTTACTTTCAGTGGTATTTGCGACTAAACTTTTTGCGCAAACAGCAAAAGATCCGGTCGACTATATTAATCCTTATATCGGAAATATCAGTCATCTGCTTGTTCCAACTTATCCGACGGTCCATTTACCTAACAGTCTTTTGCGTATCTATCCGGAGCGCGAAAATTTCACGGGAAACGTACTGAGGGGCTTACCGCTTATTGTAACCAGTCATCGGGGAAGTTCCGCGTTTAATTTAAGTCCTTTTCAAGGAGTGGTAAAAGATATCAAGCATGTACTTCCCTTGAGCTACGACAATGAAGTAATCAAACCTTATTTCTATAGTGTAGACCTTGATGAACAGAATGTTGCGGTACAATATGCTCCTTCGCATCAATCCGGTATTTATGAGCTTCATTTCAATCACCCGGAGAAAGACACCTATTTGATTTTCAACACCCGAAATGGTGAACTATCTCATGACAACCGGCATATCAGTGGATACCAGAATTTAGATAAACAGACCAAGGTATATATCTACTTGGAAACGGATGTGCAGCCTATTGTTATTGGAACAAATCAAGGTGATAAGGTCGGCACAAACGATAAAAGCACAAAGGGCGAAGATGCCTATTTTATCGTACAATATCCTAAAGGCACCACTAAAATAAAGCTACGTTATGGTGTATCCTTTATCAGTACGGAGCAGGCAAAAAGAAATCTTCGTAGGGAGATTAGGGATTTTGATTTAGCGACGATTTCAAAAAGGGGGCGCGACATTTGGAATCAGACATTGAACAAAATAAAAGTTACCGGCACCGATGAGGATGCAAAAACTGTCTTCTATACGTCTTTGTATCGGACTTACGAAAGGATGATCTGCCTTTCTGAAGATGGAAAATATTTCAGTGCTTACGATGGTAAAGTCCATGACGACAAAGGCAGACCCTTTTACACCGACGATTGGATCTGGGACACCTATCGGGCGACCCACCCACTTCGCATATTGATTGAGCCGGAAATGGAGGCAAACATGATTAATTCCTATATTGTTATGACGCAACAAATGCCGCGCGCGTGGATGCCTAATTTTCCCGAGGTTACGGGGGATAGTCGTAGGATGAACTCCAATCATGCAGTGGCGATGGTTGCAGACGCATATAATAAAGGGCTTCGGAATTTTAATTTGGAAGAAGCTTATCGGGTAGCCAAAGCAGCCATCACAGAGAAAACCTTAGCTCCCTGGTCGGCTAAACCAGCAGGCGTACTGGATCAATTCTATAAAGACCACGGCTATTTTCCTTCCTTGGCACCAGGCGAAAAGGAAACCGTACCGGAAGTGCACAGTTGGGAACGCAGGCAGCCCATTGCGGTGACACTCGGCACAGTATATGATGAATGGTGTTTATCGCAAATAGCTAGCAAGCTTGGAAAAACGGATGAAGCCAAATACTTTTCGGAAAGAAGCCTAAACTATCGCAAAGTCTTTAATCCTGAAACAAAATTTTTCCATCCAAAAGATACCTTTGGGGTTTTTATACCTCATATGGATTACCGATTTCCTCCCGGTATTGGTGGCCGCGATGCTTATGATGAAAATACCGGTTATGTTTATCGCTTCGACGTACCTCATAACATTGGTGATCTCGTACAATTAATCGGCGGAAAACAGGCATTTATTGATGCCTTGGAAGATATGTTCAGTACGCCGCTGGGTAAAGGAAGACCCGATTTTTACCATATTTATGCGGATCATAGTGGAAATGTTGGTCAATTTTCAATGGGTAATGAACCCGCCATGCATATCCCCTATCTATACAATTATGCGGGACAACCCTGGCGTTCGCAAAAACGGGTGCGTACATTACTTCAGCAATGGTTCCGCAACGATTTGATGGGCATCCCAGGTGATGAGGATGGTGGAGGCCTTACTTCTTTCGTCGTGTTCTCCCAATTGGGCTTTTATCCCATCACCGCCGGTTTACCCATGTATGTCATCGGAAGTCCAACCTTCGAAAGTGCCACGCTGGACATCGGTGATGGTAAGATATTCAGTGTGGTTTGCGAGAATTATTCACCTGACAACAAATACATCCAGTCAGCAAAACTCAATGGCGTATCCTGGAACAAATCCTGGTTTAGCCATGAAGATTTGATGAAAGGCGGTAAACTTGAACTGGTTATGGGGAAACATCCCAACAAAACCTGGGCCACCGGAGATGACGCCATTCCGCCATCGTTTAAGATGAATGATAAATTAAAAATTAAAAAGTAAAAAAGCTTGCCTCTCGTAGTGATGGCCTACCTGTTGAAAGGCAGGCCATCATTATCACATTAACCACTTCTCTACTCAACGTTTCAACCACTCAACCATCAGCTAATCATCACATTAGCTACTCAACTTCCAAGGCCATCCTTTCACTTTTCAACTGAGCTCCGCTTACCTTCACACGAATTGCCCCCTTCTTCTCCGCAGCTTGTACAATAAAGACCAGCTTTCCATTAAACGTTTTCATTTGCGGGATATGAAAAGGCTCTAAAGACGTTGCGTCTCCATTACAGACGGCCTTAAAGCTACCTGAACCTTCTACCGTAAAAGACAAGGGAACAGCGGCATCCGGGCAGAGATTACCCTCGCTGTCAATCACTTCAACCGTTATAAAAGACAGATCTACTCCATCAGCAATCAATTGATTTCTATCGGCACTTAATCTTAAACCGGTAGGCTTTCCCGCAGTATGTACTTCCCTTTCCTGAGCTATGGCACCGTTTTCATTATAGGCTACTACTTTTAACGTACCTGGTTGGTATACCACCTTGTTCCAACGCAATCGATAACGGTCTAATTTGCTCGCTGGATTTTTCTTGATTCTTCCCTGGCTGACGCCATTCACAAAGAGTTCCGCTTCAGGGAAATCTGTATAGCAATACACGGGGATGATATCGCCTTCCTTGCCTGGCCAAGTCCAATGTGGTAATAGATGCAGGGTGTGCGCTTCTTGATTCCATTTACTACGGTAAAGATAGTAGCGATCTTTTGGTAATCCCGCTAAATCGCAAATTCCGAAATAAGAACTTCTGGAAGGCCAAACCTGATCATAAGGTGTCGGTTCTCCCAGATAATCAAACCCCGTCCATACAAACTCTCCTATTACCCAAGGTTTATCATCTTGCAGTTCCCAATCCTCTTCCGGTAAATTCGACCAACTGCAGCTCTCCAGATCATATGATGAGCTTTGGGCATCCGGATAGGTTTTTTGTTGATAAGGTTGTACCGGATATTTATAAACACCACGCGAACTGACTGTTGAAGCTGTTTCGGAACCCAAAATAAAACCTTGAGGTAGCTTATCGTAAGCAGTTTGATAACGGTGGGTGCGGTAGTTCAATCCCGGCACATCTAAGAGTGCCGCAAAATTGTTGGCAATTGCATTATCTACACGATCCATCCCTATGGTAACAGGCCGTGTCGGGTCTTCGCGATGGCAAATATCCTGCAGGCGCTTAGCTATTCGATTACCTCCGTCCATGCTTTGTTCGGGCACTTCATTGCCAATGCTCCACATCACAATGGACGGATGATTGCGGTGACAGCGAATCAAATTTACTAAATCGCGCTCTGCCCATTGGTCAAAGAAACGATTATAACCGTTTTTACATTTTGCAGCTTTCCACTCGTCAAAGCTCTCGGCCATCACCATCAATCCCAGTTCATCACAAAGCTCCATTTGCCAGGGTGAGGGCATGTTATGAGCCGTGCGAATGGCGTCCGCGCCCATTTCTTTCATAATTAAAAGTTGCCGTTTCAAAGCCGCTTTATTAATGGCGGCACCCAAAGGGCCTAAATCATGGTGCAAGCAAACGCCCTTAATCTTTCTAGATTTTCCGTTTAACATAAAACCACCGTGAGCGTTGACCTTTACCTCACGAATACCGAAGCGAACGGAATCCACATCCACTAATCGATCACCATCATAAAGTTCGATCTTTGCTAAGTACAAAGCTGGGCGCTCGGGCGACCACAATGCAGGTCGCTCCAATATTAGATTTTCCTCTATCGGAATTCCACGCCAAACTAAATTCGCCTCCTTTGTGAGAAGTACATGGCTTTTCTGATCGAGAACGGTTGTTACTGCCCGCAATTTCTTGTTTTGGTGCGCATTCAGTTCTGCCTTTATACTAATTTGTGCTAAACTGTCGGATACCACTGGCGTGGTAACCGATAGGCCCCAGGGCACCACCGCAGTTTCATTTGTAAATAATAGCCGAACAGGCCGATATAAACCTGCTCCCGGATACCAACGCGAAGATTCCGGTTGATTTTCCAACCGAACGGCTAACACATTTTCGCCTTCAACCCCTAAAAAAGGAGTGATATCGAAATGAAAAGAGTTATAGCCATAGGGCCAAAATCCCACTTCCTTTCCGTTGATATAGACCCGTGCTTCGCTCATAGCTCCGTCGAATATAATGCTTGCACGGCGGCCGGCTAAAGATTCTTTCGGCAACGTCGTCCGGTACCATCCTACTCCTATGTAGGGAAGTGCGCCGGTGCGGCCCGTTTTTTCGCTAGGTATCGTTTCACCATTTTGCGTAATGGCTACCGTTTGTTTATCGATTTCTTTATCAAACGGACCAGTGATAGCCCAATCGTGCGGAATATTTATTTTTTGCCAATTTTGATCGTTAAAATCAGGTTGTTCGGCTCCTTTTATATCGCCTCGCTGAAAAGACCATCCTTTATTTAAATAAATTTCTTTTCGTACCTGAGCCGACAACAGGCTGACTGCCATCGTCGCCCATAGGGTAACCGCCATACGCTTCTTCATGAATAAAATCGTTACTCTAACCAAATAGCCTCTAAGTATAATCCCAGCGACTTGTTCAACAATAAGTTATCTCTTTCGATATAGATTTGCAATTTATCTATTTTTTGGATATCGAGCATCTTTTCCAAACTACTTAAAAACCATTGCGGCAAAAATCCAGGATACGGGCGAGGTAAAAGAAAGGTCTTTCCCTGCTGAAGTAAATCGAGTGGAATCCGAATCAGTGAATCGGTTGATTTCAGTGTTATCTCTTTCGAGAAACATTGCCCATCGGAGTCAATTAAGCCGATACTGATCGGTAATGCGGCAATCCCTTCCATTCCTCCTCTGATTATCAATTCCCTTGCTCCAAACACATTCGTTAGTCGGGCAGGCTGAATAGGAAGTTGTAAAGCAAACCCGGGTAATGCGTCTGCGTCCCGTAAGGTTACGTTTAAGACGAATGCACTCGACCTAGGCCGAATAACGTAATCATGACGAATCGACGGATGATGTGATGGAAAAGTAAACACTCGGCGATCATTTTCCGGTCGATACAATAGAGACCAATTACCTTGCTGTAAAATATCGTATGTCCACCATGCTGATGAAAAATCGTCCCAAGCCTTTGGCTCTCCCTTATAATTATCAGGAAAGCGCTGGCGAGTACTTCCATTTTTTATCCATACGCGATAGTTGAGTCGGCCTGCCCTTCGCCACGCTGTAGGGATCGGAGCAGCAAACAATCCTGGCTTTATGCGTAGCATAGGAACCTGCTGTGCAAAGCTGCCCCATCTTTCCATATCCATAAGCAGGCTGTCACCAACTACTTCACCAGCAACATAAACATGTATTAAACTATCCGATCTCAATGTTGGTGGAGCCGGCTTAACGAACAAACCAGTGTATACTGGTTTTGGAGCGGCAAATTCGCGTAGCGATAGAGTTCCCATGGTTGTCGACCGATCTTCTAGCTCAACTCCTTTTCTTGTTAGGAGATAAGTTCCAGGACCAAGGACGACAGTGCCGTGCTTAGCTACTTCCGAAACCGTATTTCCTTCATTCAATCCATGTATCTGAAAATCAGCTCCCAGATCGGTTAAATTAATTTTTAGTTGATGAAAGTTCCAAGTTACCCGATTGACCTCTTTTTTCAAAGAGGGAGTTTCAAATGGATCGGAAAGTGCTATTACATCAGGCATCAGTTCCAAACGCCAGACACCATTTTCAAGCTTATCCAAAAAATAAGCCCCCGTTCCGGGAAAGTCGATTACCGGCGAAGAGCCAACGCCTGCAAGATGTCTCAAGGAGGTTGGATCGACGGGTCGCTCTTCCGTTGTCGTGGTATAATAAAAAGCCGTGTCGGTGTTCATTAAACTCAGTTGTTTCAAATAATCTAGCTTAAATGGACCAAAAGAGGCGCTTTGAGGATACTTACCATAATGACCACCCGAAGGTAAACTTCTAAATACGTACCCCGCTATTAACAAGCTAATGGCTTTCGCTGGTGTATATGCCAGGTTTAAATAATGGGTTTGATATTCGGTATTTGCATAAGCAATGGCTAGCGGATCGTAAGCAAACTGTGTGGCCCATTGAAAGCCCGCCTCGCGGAAACTACGGGCCATAGCAGGAAACAAAATCGGCTGGACCTGGTCCGCGGCATCGAACTCATAAACCATTTTTGGCTTTTTTAGAAATCCCGGGATTGTATCGAAAGGAATTGTATAACGATCGACATGTGGCAAAAAATTCCCTTGAAGGCTACCTCCCGCCACCAAACCCACGGGATACCATTGAAAGCTAAAACCATCGGCGGCTGAACGGGCAACTGCAGCTGCTTTACTCGGGTTTTGACTTATATTATAAAAAATCGGTTTCTTCCAACCCGTCTTTTTTATCACCTGTTTTAAGGTATTAATGTAGGTAGTAATTTGTTGTTCGTCTCCACCGTGATCTGGTTCATTATTGATTTCAGCAGCCACTATATTAGGGTCTTCTCCATAGGTCAAACCCGTATACGGATTTTTATGGGAGAAAAACTGTTGCAAATAGCGCTCTTGCGCTTTAATAGCTTCTTTATTCGTTGTGGAAGCCGCTTTTCCGTAATAGGCAGAAAAACCGGGAAGCTTTTCGTCCCGTTCAGGATAACCATTTCCCCAAAAAGCGATGGGCGTAATGAGCGCATAAATCCCCCTACGTTTTAGTTCGGCCAAGAGAAAATCAAATAATCGCAAGTGCTCATTTGCCATTAAATTACCTTCCCGATCGCTGATTTCAACGTCCCATACATGTACGCGAAAGGCATTGAGACCCAGACGTGATAAGTGGTAAACGTCTTGCCGAATAGCTGCCTCCAAATCGATCCCAAGCTGTTTATGAGCTCGGTAAGCATGTGCAAAAGGTGTTGTATAGTTAACTCCGAAAAAGCGAGCCTCCTTTCCCGAGGTCTTCCAACGCATTATTCCTTGCTTATCCACGACCAAAACACTCGTGTTGTCATGTGACTGGCCCTTTGCAGACGATATCAACAACAGAACCATTGCGATATGGAAATATTTCTTAACATTCATATCAATAGCCGGTTGTTTGCGTTAAAGTTCCTCCACTTACATCTAAGGCATATTGCGGCACAGGAAAGAGCTCGCCACTCGGTGTTTTCCCTACTTCCTGTAGTGAAGACACCCATTTACCATGTCGGATAAGATCCATCTTACGTACGCCTTCCAAGTACAGGTCCCAAGCTCGTTCCTGCAAGATCGCATCATTTAGTTGTGCTTGGTTTAAATCATTAGACAAAGGCTCTAATCCCGCGTGCTTGGCGCGCACTTCATTTACTAAATTGAAGGCTTCAGCAGTAGGACCTTGCTGCTGATTAATGGCTTCTGCTAGCATTAATAATACATCGGCGTAACGTAACAAGGGGATATCATTGCCCTGTACATCGGCACCGGGACTCGACTCGTCCGGATATTTTTTTAGTACCGGCCCGCGCATATTGCTGCGATTTCTCTCCCTTCCATCTTTGGCCGTATAAGAAGGAACCATTAATGTCCGCCGCTTATCAGCCGGATCAAAAGAATCATAGAATTGCCAAGTCGGACAAAACACCCCATTCGGATTAGCCCACCCGCCACTTATTTTCGTACTTTGAAAATCGCCCGGCAAGCAATACATAGCGTAGGCATTAAAATTACCACCAAAGTTGCCACTGGTAGGAGCCGTCGGGTCAACACTGATGGCATAAATTGTTTCATTGTTCCGTTCGGTACCTTCACGGAATAGGCTGGCATAGTCGTCCACCAGTGCATAACCCATCCCCATCATTTCTCGTCCTACTGCTTCAGCTCGCTGCCAGTTTTTTTCGTTTAAATAAAGTCGCATAAGGTACCCCATGGCTAAGCCCTTATTGAAGCGCCCGTATTCAGTTGGACTTTGTACCAAATGATCGGCCGCGAACTGCAAATCACTTTCAATGCTTGCAACAAAAGCTTCTCTCGATAACCTCGTTAAATCTTTTTCAGCTTCGGTATTAATTTTCTCCGGATCGAGAATGACCGGTAAAGGGCCATACATATGCAAGAGGTAATACATAGCCATTCCACGTCCCATACGTGCCTCTGCGCTGAAGCGGTTTTTAGCCTCTTCACTTATTGAGGACGTGGCGATATCCTTTAATACTTGCGTCATACCGGTTACATACCGGACCTTTTCAAAATGGCTGGTTTTGTCTTGCGTCCGTAAGAAAGTAAAATTGGCGCGACTGAAAAACTCCCAAAACCCACCCCACTCTGAAAAGGTGTTAAAGAGATCGGTAGATAAATCAAACATTGCCAAATGCCCATATTCCGGACTGAAAAACATGTTCTGGTAAGCAACATCGTTATAACCCCATTTAGAACCAAAGGGTTTATAGGCTTGCAGCGTATAAAGGTTAAAGTCGGCTTCCGTGCGCGGAAAGTTATCAGGTGAAAGCACCCCGGTAATAACCGGGTCAAAATTCTTTTTACAGGCACTAAGGGATATAACCAAAAGTAGCAGGCTGTAAAGGGTATATTTATTGAAGGTTGTCATATTATTTCTATTTTTACATTAAAAACTTGCTCTTAGCCCCAGAGAGATGGTCCGCGCCATGGGATAAGGTGCCGGCCCTCCTTTAATAGATACCGCCTGCACCTCAGGATCAACTCCATCAAAACCGGTGATGATAAAGGCGTTCTGTACATCGGCGTATACGCGAAGCGAATTCATTAATTTACTGATGGCACCTGTTCGGAAGGTATACCCCAGCGTAATATTACGACAGCGTAGGAAGTCGCGCTTAGCCAATCGGGTATCTACACCGGGATCTAAACCTAATGCCGCCTCATTAAAAGCAGCCCCAGGTTGCGTACCGCTTGGGTTGGAAGTACTCCAAGCGTCTTTGATACGCGTGGTTCCGCCTTGTTGATTACCCAACAGATTGACTGGATCGCCCCATAATGTGGTATAGTCATATCCCCAGGCTCCGAATTGTCCGTAAAGAAAGATCCCTAAGTCGAAATTTTTATACGTAAAATTGTTACCAAATCCGACAATCAATTTTGGAATTCCCGAATAACTGACCACATCATCAAAATTTAAGGCACCATCACCATTACTATCCACAAAAATCGGAGAACCGGGCTTTTGTGCATTCTGTGGCTGCCAGGCGGGTACTTCTTGTCCAATTTGCAAAATACCAGCTGTTGGATACACATAAATAATATTGCTGCCCACAGGATCGGTAACGCCTGCATAAGGAGGCGGAGGTTCGTTGGCAAAACGTTCCACCCAACGATTTTGGTAATGTGTTAGGTTCACCACCGAGTTCCAAGTGAAGTTATCACTACTTAGGTTTACCGTGTTTAAGCTAAAATCGAAACCAGTGCGCCTTTGATGCCCGCCATTGACAGGCGAGGTTGAGATAATCGATAATTGAGGCGTCGTAGCGTTGGTTAACAAACGAGTTTTGTTCTCGATAAAGTAATCGAAAGAGCCGTTGATTCTATCCCTGAATAAGCCAAAATCAAAACCGGCATTGAATGTTTTGGTAATAGGCCATTGCAAATTGGGATTCGTAAACGCATTTACGCGGTAAGGAATATACCTTACCGAGCCATTTTCAAATGCAATCGCCGTAGCATCTGGTCCATAAGCGCCGTAAGCTACACTTCCCGGACGCTCACCGGCGGTACCGTAGCTGGTGCGTAATTTGAGCAAACTGATTGCCTCTATCTTTTTTATGAAAGGTTCATTGGAGAATTTATAAGCGAGGGAGGCCGAAGGAAAATTTTGATATTTCTTATCCGGAAAGAACTTATCAGCCCCGTCTCTACGTAAAGAAAGTGACAACACAAAACGATCAGTTAGTTCCACATTACTACGGATAAAAAACGATCGCAACTTATTTTTACCCCGATAAGATCCAATAGTGGGTATGCCAGTCGCAGTGGCCAAGTTATCGGTATTAATCACATCGGGCATATCAAATGCTTCCACGTTAAAACCCGAGAAATCTTCCAGATACTGGCCTACACCGGTCACTGCGTCGATTGCCAACCATTCGTTTAGACGCTTGCGATAAGAAACCGTCGCTTCCATTGTTTGATTTTGCCTACGTGTCTCTGCTAAAGATGCACGCGATCGATAAAGTTGACCCCAGAACACGTTAGAAGGGATAAAGAAATTGCGGAGGGAATTTTCGTCATTATTACCGTAGAGCACCTTCGCTGTCAACTCATTTGGGATCAGTGTAAAATCGAGTGATGTATTGATTGTTAAACCATTAAATTTCGTTTGGTTTTTAATCGTCAATAGGGATACAGGATTACCGGTCACTGCAAAAATGGAATAATTACCATCGGCGTCGTAAATAGGAACCGTTGACGGATAACCTAATGCCGCTTGCAGAGCATTGAAACCTTGCGTACCGGCTCCGCCCGTCTGCCATCCTGCTTGAGGGTTGGCATACTCATTTCTATTGGCATTGACATTAGTATTTAAGCTCAGCCATTTACTAAGCGCAAAAGTAACATTCAACCGGCCGGACCATCGTGTTAAATCGGAATTCTTTACGGTGCCCGTTTGCTTATAGTAATTGGCGGAGGTGTAGTAAGTCACTTTTTCTGTCCCTCCGTTAAGACTTAATTGATGATTATCCACGTTACCATTCCGCAGCACCTGATCAAGCCATCGCGTACCTTCTCCTGCACCATTGATTTGTTCTTGTGTAAAACGGGGCGAATAGGCCCTCAGGTCCGGCGTACCTTGTCCAAAGGGTTCCATATTATTGTCTGACAAATACTTATCAACGCTCAGCTGATTATGATACACCATATAGTCCCTTGCATTCAAAGGCTCCAAGTATTTCATGTTATTGACAAAGGAATGGTTGGCATCATAGCTAATATTCATACGCCCAGCCTTGCCTTTTTTCGTAGTAATGTACATGACCCCATTAGCGGCAGAAACACCATAAATAGCCGCACTGGCATCTTTCAGAATTTCAATCGATTCAATGTCGTTGGGATTCAGACCCGCTAATGGACCGCGATCAACGCCTTGAATCTCTACTGACCCGTTATCCGGTTCCAGCGCATTATTCGGAAACACAACACCGTCCACCACAATAAGGGGTGTTCCCTTTCCGCGGATGGAGACATTAATATTACCGCCAGGTTGTGAACTCTGTTGATTTACCTGCAGACCCGCTGCCCGGCCAAATAACAGTTCCGGAACAGAGCTATTAGCTGCTGTCGGAATTTTCTTCGGATCGATTTTCGAGACGGAAGTGGTTAGATTTTCTTTTGTCGTGGTGCCATACCCGACCACTACCACTTCATCCAACGCGTTCTCTTCTTCTACTAAGGTCAGATTAATCACGTTTCCTGTCACCTTGATACGCTGTTCTTGATAACCCACCGCCTTTATCAGTAGGCTAGCATTGGAAGGCACGCTCAGGCTGTATCGTCCCTCTGCATCGGTAGAGGTGCCAACGGCGGAACCTTGTACAAGAACCGATACCCCGGGAATCGGTTGGCCATCGCTTTGCGCGATGATTTTGCCACTCACTTGTATGTTTTGCTGCGCATGCATCTCGGAGACGAGCATACACAGTGCAAAAAGAAAGCAAGTGAAGTTCTTTAGTTTAAATTGATCATTAAACATCTTCATAGCATGTTTTAATTGGTTAAAATCTTTGTTTGGTTAGTCACATCGCTGCAAATGAAGGGTATTCGACGATTTCTTTTTGTTTCAATCGTACATACTTTTGGTTCGAACATGCATAATAGCATGATACAATTTGTGCGTCGGCTCCTTTAAGCCGACCGCACATTTATTGATGCAAGTCACAGTAAGAAAAGTGTGATACGCTATAGCCAATACCGAAATTATTTCCTTAGATTCGTAATAATAACCAGCACCTAATCAATGCAGACTGTTCAATTATATCAACGGATTTCGTGGTACGTCCTCTTTATACTATTCTTCTACTGCATGATTGGTAATCCCTATTACCTAAAGGCTAAAGACGGCCTCCACTTTCAACACATTAATCACTTCCAAGGACTTTCCAATAATACCGTTGAATGTATATTTCAGGACACTAGGGGCTTCATGTGGTTCGGCACTCGAGATGGGCTCAATCGCTATGATGGATATGAAGTGATTTCTTATCGCAACATACCCAACAACCCGCATTCGCTTAGTGACAATTACATTACTTGCATCTATGAAGATAAAACCGGTGGCTTATGGATAGGGACTTTAAACGGTTTGAACTATTACGACCGCGCAAAGAATCAATTTAAACGTTTTAAAAGTAGTGACAATAGAGAGTATGCTATTAGTTGCAATCGCATTAGCGCCATAACGGAAGTAGGCGGTGCCTTATGGATTGGCACATTTGGAGGAGGATTGAATCGTTTGGACAAGCGGACTGGACATTTTATTACATACCGCCAAGTAGCACATAAAGCAAGTCTTGTTGACGACTTTATCCGTTGTTTTTACGTCGATCAAAAGCAACGTCTGTGGATCGGAACGCAGCGGGGGCTCAGCTTATTGGAGCCAAAAAAAGGCATTTTCTGTCAGATCCCGCACGATAAAGGGCTGGATATTTTAGCCATCGTGGAAGATGCTAACCATCAAATCTTACTGGGTACCAATAACGAAGGAGTTTATTCATTTAATACACAGCTTCTTCGCTACGAAGAGCGCCGATATCACGAGGGCATCAACGGTGGCATCACCAGCGACCTGATCCGGGCCTTACTGCTAGATCAACAGCGTCGACTTTGGGTTGGCAGTATTAACGGTGGACTAAGTCAATATAACCCTCAAACGGAAGAGTGGAGCCATTATACTGCCGAGCCGGATAATCCCAACAGCCTTTCGCAGCGCACAATCTCAGCTCTTTTTGAAGACCGTCAAGGAAACCTTTGGATCGGCACCCATCGAGGCGGGGTTAACTTATACAGTCCGCATGCTAAGAAATTTGAACTTTTCAGAAGAACCGCCCATAGGGAAAGTCTTGGCTATAACGACGTCACCGCCTTTTGCGAAGATAGTAAAGGGCGTATTTGGGTTGGAACGGACGGAGGCGGCCTCGACTTATTCAATCCTAAAACGAAGAAGTTTACCCATTATCGTCATGATCCGAAAAATTCACAAAGTCTAGCTTCTAACGCGGTCCTTCATATCATGGAAGACCGCAATGGACGATTATGGGTAAGTACTTGGGGTGGCGGAATTCATCTTTTTAATCCTGAAAAGGGTACTTTCAAACGTTACCTGCACGACGAAAATAACAGGGCTTCCATCACTTCCAATTTTGTGCATGAAATTTTCGAAGATGCTCGAGGACAATTTTGGGTGGCTACCTATTACGGTGGACTTAACCGCTTTGATCCGGAGAAAGGTACATTTTCGCGCTTCACGTATGGAAACAATCTACAGAACGTATTCAAAGGCAACAATGTCGTGGCCATTGAAGAAGATAAGCATGGCCAATTATGGTTTGGAACGGATGATGGCGGCTTAAATTGCTATCAGCCTGAATCAGGAAGAATTATACATTACCTGGATAACTGGGAAAAGAATCCTTATGTACGCATTATCCATGAAGATCGTAAAGGCCGACTGTGGTTAGGACTCGATAAACTGTATCTTTTTGACGAAAATAAAAAACAATTCCTACCCAATCCTGCATCTTCTGACTTATCGCAAGGATACATTAAGGGCATACTCGAAGACGAACAAGGCAATTTATGGCTGTCAACCACCAATGGACTAGTAAAATATCACCCGGAAAACCAAAATTACAGACGGTACAATATGAACGATGGTTTGCAGGATTTAGAGTTTGAGGCAGGAGCTTACTTAAAAACCCGCGAGGGTTCATTTCTATTTGGCGGTATTAATGGCTTCAATCGATTTGTTCCGGATAAATTGGCAGAAAATAGGGTAAAACCTCCGCTGTATTTTACTTCATTCGAACTATTTAATAAGAAAGTAGAGGTAGGCGAAAAAGGATCACCCCTGCCTGTCGATATCAGTGTTGTTGACCTTATTTCGTTAAGGCATCAACAATCCAGTTTTTCAGTTACGTTTTCTGCTCTTAATTATATAGCTTCTGCCAACAATCAGTATGCGTACAAATTAGAAGGTTTTGACAGCGATTGGATTCGTACGAATGATCGCAAAGCGGTTTATACGAATCTCAATCCGGGGAAATATATACTTCGCGTCAAAGCATCTAACAATGATGGTGTATGGAACGAAAACGAGAAAAAGTTATTCATCGAAATAAAACCACCCTTTTGGGCCACCTGGTGGTTCCGAGCTTGCGGCTTGGCGTTTTTAGCTGTGCTCCTCTTTCAGTATATTAGGATAACTCGAGAAAAACATAGGCAACGGTTGGAAGACCAAAAGAAGGAAGAATTGCACCAGTTGCAGTTGCAGTTTTTCACCAATATATCCCATGAGTTTCGCACGCCCCTTTCTTTAATTCTGGGACCGATTGAAAATCTATTGCATGAGGAAAAAAGTGCCGGAAAAAAACTGCAGGTTTATCAGCTTATTCATCGCAACGCTAAACGATTGATGGGTTTAATTAATGAATTGATGGATTTCCGTCAAGTAGAAACCGGTGGGTTTAAATTGAATGTACGAGCGGGTGATATGAGTGAGCACGTACGCCGGATAGCCGAAGATTTCACTCTTATCGCCAAACAAAACCAAATCACCTTCACGGTACAGCTGCCAGATGACGATGATTTAACATGGTTTGACCCAACCATGCTGGATAAAATTATGCTTAACATTCTCAATAATGCCTTCAAATACACGCGTACAGAAGGCAACATTCACGTTAAGTTATTGAAAAGTATAAATGAGCATCATCCGGCCTATCCGCATCAATTACGTATCCCACCCATTTATCCTGCTAAAGCGTATCGATATTTTGTGGTGAAAGATAACGGTATAGGCATTTCCGAAAGTTCACTGCAGCATCTATTTAAACGATATTATCGCATCGCCGATTACCATATTGGCTCAGGTGTAGGATTAGCCTTTGTTAAGAGTTTGACCTTGCTACATAAAGGTTATATCGAAGTTAGCAGTGAAACCGACCAAGGAGTTGAATTTATGGTTGCAATTCCATGTGATCGGGAAGATTATCAAGAACATGAAATTAATCATCAAGCGGCTGCATCCTCAACTGATATAGTTATTCAAACGACGTCTGCCGTACAAAACAAGAAAAAGAGTAAACGCCCTATACGAACTGCTGAGGAAAAGGCCCCGCATATTTTACTGGTGGAAGACCATGATGAATTACGTTCCTTTATCAAAGATCAATTAGGTTCCAGCTATCAGATTTGGGAGGCTACCAATGGCATAGAAGCTCTCGACTTTTTGCAGGAACGTTTGCCGGATCTGATCATAAGCGATGTGATGATGCCAAAAATGAATGGGGTTCAGTTATGTAAACGACTTAAATCGAATCCGGAAACACAATCAATTCCTTTCCTCATACTTACTGCCAAACAAGACGAGGATGCTCACCTTGCCGGCGTAGAAGCCGGGGCTGACTACTACTTTTCGAAACCTTTGAATATGGCTTTTTTACAGCAAACCATCCGTAATATTTTTATGCAGCGTGCAAGTATCAAAAGACGCTTGGCAAAAAACAGCCAGCTCGTTGCGCTCGAAAAGGCACATAGACAAAAAGACCGCGCTTTTACACAGAAAATTGTAAAAATTATTGAAAACAATTTATCCAATCCCGCGCTGGATATTATCTTTCTTTGTAAAGAAACCGGCATGAGTCGCACCAAACTTTATCAGGAAATTAAAATGATTCACAATCAATCGATAGGTGATTTTATTCGTTCTATACGAATGAAGCAGGCTGCTCACTTGATGGTGTACGATAATCTACCGATTGCAGAAGTTATGTTCCGGGTCGGAATACAAACTCAATCCTATTTTACCAAAGCTTTCAAAAACGAGTTTGGTAAAACGCCTACGCAATATTTAAAAGATTTAGAAAAGAAGTAAAATCGGCCGAGTGTCGGAATCTGTCGTTACGGATCAATCACGATTAGATACCATGTATCTTGCAGCCAAACAGCTACTTATTTCGCCACTATTTTCTTTTCATCAACCATTTACTAAACCATCCCATTTTTTGAATGCGGCAATTATGAAAGGCGGTCATTTTCCATTTCCCAGAGGGATCACGCACCCATACAGACGTATTAATCGATAAACGATTGGGTGCCACTTTCTTCTGCCATCTAAATTTAATGGCTCCTCTAGCTATAACGACAACAGTCTTTTCATTGAGAAAACGAATATCGGTAATATCCCCTTCCAACTTAGCTCCTTTGAACATAAAATTGTTCATCAGCTCTTTGTGGGCCCGTACATAGGCGGCCCTTCCTTTAAGATGCATCCCGTTAAACGTTATATAATCGCAATCCTCGGTGAGATGCTCGCCTGCAGCCTTGAAATCTAAGGTTTCAAACGCCTGGTAAATCGAGCGGTTGGCTTCCTGAATAGCTTTTACATCCATCGAATGTTGATTCATATGACTGGCTTTTAAATTATGTAAAATAGTATCGGTTTTCATCATATATCGCTCAGGTCAATTATTAGCGTAAAAATAGATAGCGTCAACGCAAATGGCCACTGTTTTTCCGTTAACCATTGCAAATCATCGGTAAACAACCAGATTCAATCGGTTAACCGAACAAGTTACTTTTCACATTAGCTAATAAAAAGACGCAAGGGTATTAAAATGGTTGCATTGGTGAACAACAGTTTTGCTTTTATTTTCAATATCCACTAGTATTAATTATTTATAGACCTAAACAAAGAACTTAAAAATGATGTTACAATAAATAGATGTTCTAGTCTGGTATTTTCATGAAGAGAATTTCATAAAGAAATATCAATTAGAATGCTTATGTTTATTATTCATAAAACAATAAACTAAAAATAAGTTTCATGCACTGTATGAGGGTCCATCTTTTAGTATCAATCCTTTTGATGCCATTTTTTGCCTTTGCTCAAACGAAAACATCTGACGATCTCTTCACCGAAGCAAGGAATGCAGCTTTCGAGCAAAAAAATTATGAGAAGGCTAAACAATTGGCAAAAAGGGCGTTAGCTCAATCGCCCGATTATACGGATGTTGCCATTTTCTTAGGTCGGGTATATACTTGGACCGATCAACCGGACAGCGCAAGAAACGTATTTGAAAACATCCTTTTGCGAGGCGTAACATCGGAAGATCTTTTTTTGGCTTACGCCTCGCTTGAGTACTGGAACGATAATAATCATAAAGCGCTAAACCTAGTTAATCAAGGTTTAACCATAAACGCTTCTTCTGAAGATTTGTTATTACTAAAATCCCGTATATTATATGCTGAAACAAATTATCGAGAGGCCGAGCAAGTGATTGGTAATCTATTGAATATCAACAACCAAAATACTGAAGCCCGAGCATTGGCGGCACGGATTTCAGACAACAGTGCATTAAATGCGATAGGTATTGTCTATAATTTTGTCCATTTTAATAAACAATTTGATGATCCCTGGCATTTGGCCGGTATCAGCTATAAAAGACAAACGAAATTCGGATCGGTTATAGCCAAACTGAATTATGCAAACCGTTTCAAAACCAATGGTTTTCAATATGAACTAGAAGCTTATCCCAGAATTTCAAAAATGTTCTACATGTATCTAAATGCGGGATACTCGGGCGATGTCGGAGTATTTCCCAAATATCGTACGGGCGCCTCACTTTACGCCAATTTACCGAAAAGCTTTGAGGCCGAGATTGGTTATAGACAACTTTATTTTACTGACGCCACTTGGATGTATACCGCATCGGTAGGAAAATATTTTAGAAACTTTTGGTTTAATTTTCGTACCTATCTTACTCCTGATAATGAAGACATATCGCAATCTTATACATTCACCACCCGTTATTATATCGGGGGAGCGAACGACTATTTCGGTGCCGCTATCGGCACGGGTATATCACCGGACGATAAAAATACAAACGTCCTTTTGGAGGAAGCCTATAAACTACGTACCAACAAAATAATGCTTGAATACAATTTCTCAGTGAAAAACCTCCATATATTTAATGTGAACGCAAGCTTTTTCAGGCAAGAATACCAGCCTACCATCAAAGGGAACCAGCTAGATATCGGTATCTCCTATCAAAAGCGGTTTTAATGATTTGGAAGTGGGCCGCTAATGAAACGCAATAGTGAATCTGGAAGCAACGAGTTGTTCTTTATGAATCGATCGTTTTTCTCTTTATATCGATGAAAGGCCGCACGCAATTCATCCCGAATACGACTGTCCTGAACAACTTCCTCATCCAGCCCCTCCGTAAACATGTATAAAGACTCTTCGTTTAGATGATATTTACCCATAACAAAATCGATTAATTGTGATTTCGTCTGCATTAGTGGCAAGCTCTGTTCACTTACCATAGTTGACAAGGTATCCAAACCGTTCCCTAACCAGGTAACATTTTCGGGAATCTGTATGGAATATTGCTTATTTAGAAAACGGAGTAGTGAAGGCGTTATATCTAAATGACTAACAATGTTGGTCAGTTTTGCAGTGCGTTTCAACAGCGGCGAATATATAATTAACGGAACATGATAACGATCTATTTTTGTACGCATAGGTATCTCGGGCATTCTGTGATCGCCGGTGATAATAAAAATAGTTTGATTGTAATCGTTCCTTTGTCGATAGGCCATAAAAAACGATCTTAATGCATCGTCTGCATTCAACACACTTGTGAGTTGTAAAGCATATCGCCTTAATTCAATACGCTGTTGCGGATTAGAGGTAATATCAGCAAGTCGTTCGTCGAATCGTTTTGCAAAAAAATCCGGGTTATTGATAAGAAAAGGATTATGTGTTGAAACGGATAGAAGCACGCTTACTTGTGGTTGCTTATCATTCTCATTCCGGCTTTTTAAAAAATGGTTAAATAGCGATTGATCATCATATCCCCAGCTGAAATCATTTGAAGCAGGTAATTTTTTATAGCTAGGCGGAAACGTTTTCCCATCATTCAATTCGGATAAATCATTTTTCTTCAAAAAGATGTCCATATGATCAAACGAGGCATCCCCTCCATAATAAAATGAGCTGTGGTATCCATTTTTCTGTAGTACGTTCAACAATGAATAATGTAAGGGCATTTGTTCGCCCAGCTCCAAAAAGCCATGTTCTCCAAATGGTAACGATGCCAATACCGATGGTAGAGCGGCAAAAGTTCTCCCACCTGCGCTTAGGCAATTTTCCCAGTAAAGCCCCTGTTTAGCAAGGGAATCCAAGAATGGCGTAAAGTTGCCTAAATAAGCCCCCTCGTTAACGAATGCCCGACCAAATCCTTCCATTAAAAGAATAATAATATTAGGTTTTTTCTCGCTTTTGCGAAAAAAGGGACTTAGTACATCTTCCGTTTCGTCTACTCTTAAGAAAGGGTAGTTCAGTGGATCTAAATAGTAGTATTCCTTAACGGAAACTTCCATATCTCCTACCGATGTCTGTTCATTATTAAATTGTAAAAGGCCACCAGGAAAATAATTTAGGTAGCTTTGTCTATAAAAATAGTTCGATTTATTGGTTACGAGGCTCTTTTCAAAATCGCTAGTCGACCAATGGTCTCTAAATAATTTATCCGAATTGACTAAAAACGACCCTATTCCCGCGACAAAAAAGAAACCGATAAATGCCATAGACCACATCTTTCTCAACTTTATCCAACTAAAACATGCAATACCGACAAAGATGACAATAAGTAGCTTTAGAACATTGACAACATTGATTGCGCCGGATGAACCGATTGTTTGTTTAATTTCAGACGATGAGTAACTATAAATATCAGCACCTAATGGAACAAGCGATACAAGAAAATATTGAACAAGAATAGTTTGTACTAAAAGGATAAGTACAAAAATGCCGGCCGTTACAATTAAGGCCCATTTCGAGGAGATAAAACGAAGGATGTAAAAAACTATAAAACCAAAGAAGCTTGCCGAAAGCCAAAATAAAAATTGATTGAAAAGCATTTGCGCAAAAAGTACACCACCATTTGATAATGGACCAAATTGCTGTGTATAAACGATAAATTCAATGAAGCTAGCGATCAATAACAGCCCTAAAAAAACAATAGATAAATTAATATAAGGGGATACCAGCATGTTAAAACGTTGGGATGACGTTTCAGCTGCTGATGAGTGTTGAGACGCCTGCTTGGCATTAAAACCCCGTCGCGTCATATCTCCCCAGGCTTTTTTCTTGAGTAAATAATCACGGAGTCCCCGGACTGCAGATAATACCACAAAAGGATGGAACAAGAAAGGTTCTAGAATAGCTGTTAACACTAATTTTACGACATCGGTATTCCTTCTATAAACACGATAGGTTACAGTATCAACCAAGATGGCGTAAATAGAGTAGAGAACGCCGAACACCATGACGAAACCGAGCAAAATAAAGAAAGCGGGCCAATCAACTAATCCCAGTATGAGGAAAACAAAAAAACCTATAAACCCTATAAATTCTATTATCGGCCCTAAAAATTCAAATAAAAACCAATATGGATAACTAATTAAACCCGTAATGCCATATTTCGGATTAAAAAATAATTTCTTATGTTTCCATAAGGTCTCAATTGTGCCACGCATCCATCTATTACGTTGACGACTAAGAATCTTAAAACTATCCGGTGCTTCCGTCCAGCATAAAGGGTCAGGTATATTAACAACACGGTACGCTTCATTCTGTTCTTCCATATAGCGCCTCATTCGGACAACCAACTCCATATCTTCTCCAACTGTGCCATGATCATAGCCACCTGCCTTGAGTATGATTTCTTTATCGAATGCCCCGAATGCACCCGATATTAGCAACAAGCCATTTGCACGACTCCAGGCAAGTCTTCCCAGCAAAAAAGCCCGAATATACTCCAATGCTTGGGAACGAGCTAACCAACTTTTTGGCAGCTTTACTTCAACAAGCTTACCATTTTCTATCCTACAATCGTTAGCCAATCGGATAATACCACCACAAGCAATTGTCCGTTTATCTGTTTCTTCCATGAAAGGTTTCGCCAGCTTCAAGATAGCATCCTGCTCTAAGATGCAATCTACATCTATACATACTGCATAGTCGTTACTTGCGATATTTATCCCCACATTTAAAGCATCTGCTTTTCCACCATTCTCTTTATCAACGACTAATAGCTTCTTAAATGCGGGATTCTTACTTTTGTACACTCCCTTAACTTCCTTCGTTGGCAATACATAATCGACGTAAAAATCTGCCTTAAAAAGTTCATACGCATCAATCAATTTTTGCAAAGAGTTATCTTTGCTTCCATCATTGATAATAATAATTTCCAGGTTGACATAATGAATGGAAAGAAGGGAACGTACATTTTCTACAATAGTGGCTGATTCATTGTACGCCGGAGCCAATAAACTAAAGCTTGGAGCGTTAGTAGAAGTAGCTAAGAGACGATAGTCCGTAAAGCTATTTTTACGCATATGCTTTATAATCGCACCCAATGAAAAAAGCCCTATCCATAAATACACTAAACATAATAATATGGCATAAAGTAGGATTCCAAACGTAAAGAATTCATAAAAAAACAACTGCCAGTTCATTAATAATGTCCTTCCATAGCTTGGTTAATAATTGTTTTAGCTGGTTCATCGAGTTGCTTCTTGGTCTCTTCCAGGACAGCAACTCCTTTTGCGGAACAGTTTAAAATAGCTCGGGCTGCACCTAATCTAACTTTACTGTTGTCATTATTATAGAATTCATGTAATAAAAAATTTAGTTCATTTATGCCTGCAATATTCTCTAAGACACGAATAGCCCGCATTTTGTATGCGTCAGATGCGTTATCATAAACCTCAATGACAGCAGCCGCTGTATTTTCTTGAGAAATACGTTCTAGCGTTTTCAGCGACTGCATTTGTACTTTTATTGAAGATGCCGAAATTTTTAATAAGACGCTTTCATGGAGTTCAAGTAATTGAAATTTTGCAATAAGCTTCAATGCAAATATAACAACGCTCTGATTATCCGAATTTAACCAACACTGAACATGATGTGCTGCATTAAGTGGTAATTGCCCGATCGCACTTAGCAGCTTAAGCTGCTGCCAATCTGAAATTGGATTTTGCAAATCATCTAAGAAAGCCAACCCTTGGAACCCCTTCAACCTAACTAAGCCGTACTGTGCTTCTAATCTAATAATGTCCTTATAATGATTTACCAAACTTACAATTTCGGGTTCCGCTTCCGAGATTTGCATGGCACTTAATTCTTGTATAGCGGAAGCCACAATATGCGCATGCCTGCTGGACAACCTTGCTGTACTGTCTTTGTCTAACCTCAGTTGTTTATAAACTACCTTTAAATTGGACGCTGCAATACCTGAAAGACTTTTTTCCGCATTCACTAAACTTCTTGCTAAGTATTTTCTAAATCTTCGATTAGTTAAATGGTCATTTAGCGCCGAGGGTGGCTGCAATGGAATATCAGCGGATGCTGCCTCATATATTACGATGGCTATTAGCTGTTGCCAAGATTTCCTTAAATCTGCAGCACGGTTTTTTTCAATCAAAAAAAACAAAATGACAATAAAAACCAGGAAGAGAAGACTTACCATCACGAGAGTTGCCCAAAAGAAATCAATAATGGGTAAGCCAAGAAGTGTTTCGTTCAACTGCATAATTAATACAGAATTCTATTTAGCGTCCAACGGTAAAACGTTTAATACGAAGAATAAGCTCTCCTGGACTAAACGGTTTGACAATAAAATCATCAGCACCCAACTTAAAAGCGTCCAAAACAACTTCTTCTTGGCCTAATCCCGAAAGAATAATAATGGGTATCGCTTTTTCTTTTATGGCGCGAACGGCAGTCACTATTTCTAAACCCGAAACATAAGGCATCATAATATCCGTGATAACCAGATCGGGGAGTGTTTCCTTTATTTTCTCAAGGGCATCCTTTCCATCGATGGCAGAAATTATTTGATGGTTTTCCTTTGACAGCCTGAATTCAAGAGTTTTCCGTATTAACTCGTCATCTTCTGCAATTAAAATAATCATTCAGCTACTAGTTAAAAGGTGTAATTCCAATTATTTTCTTTACTATTTTTATTTCTTCAAAAATCTTGCGCAACAAGTCTTGCCGAGTAATTTCTACTATACTGTCAGCCCTTTCAAGTTCCTCGGCAAGTTCATTCAGAAGAAGCAAACCGGCCGTTCTTGAGGTTCCTAGCAATTTATGCCCTATCTTTTTTAAAGACTGAAGATCTTGTTCTTCTTGAGCTTGTTCTATTTTCTTGACGGTACCTTCTAACTCAGATATGGTCAATTTTATGAATTCCCTTTTAAACATTTCATCGCCAGCGGCGTAGTCGTCCATCATATGATAATCGACGTGTAAATCGACCGTTATCTCATCTGTTTTTTCCTTAAAAAGCCAGGTCTTGATCTTTAACTCAATATCTGCTTCCACAATAGGTTTTGCGATAAAATCATTAAACCCGGCATCTAAGCATTTCTCCATCTCCCCTTTCACATTGCCGGCAGTAAGTGCTATTATGATAACATCAACGCCGGAGGGCAAAGACCGAATGCTACGTGTTGCTTCTATTCCATTAAGTTCGGGCATTTGAATGTCCATAAAAATAAGGTCTGGCATTTTGACTTTGCAGGCCTCTACCGCAAGCAAACCATTTTCAGCTTTTTCAATTGACGCAAGTGGGGCAATGCGTTCGATAATTGTGCTCGTTAACAACATATTAACCGCATTATCTTCGGCAATAAGCACATTAAAAGGACGAACGACAGCTTTAGATGGCAACCGATCGCTTTCTTCACCATTTACGACATCAATCTTTTGCGTTCGCTTAAGAGCCTCGTACATCTCTTTCGTATTAATCGGTTTCCTTACCCGTGTTACCATTAATTCATTTGATTGTTTAACAATATCTTCGTCTTCAGATGAACTGTATAGCAAAATAATTGGAATGTTGGAATATTCCGCTTTTGGGCTCTGTCGTATTTTTCTAATTACCTCTAAGCCATCTAAAATCGGCATCTGGTAGTCTACAATCAGTAAATCATATTTTTTATTGTCGTATAATTTTTGCAGGGCATCGAAGCCATTACTAACAGATTCAGAATGAATATTTTTCAACGCCAACATCCGTTCCAGTATCATCCTATTATGATCATTATCATCTACGATCAAAACAGATTGCAAGTCGTTTAAATCACCATTTCCTGCAGGATCTCCAAGCTCAAACGACGTTTCTAAGTTAAAAAAGAACGTGCTTCCAATCCCGACCTCGCTTTCCAGCTGCAGATGACTGCCCATTAACGCTAACAATTTATTGGAAATAGTAAGACCTAAACCTGTTCCCCCATATTTCTTAGTAATAGTACTATCTTCTTGGGCAAAAGCCTCAAAAATTTCATGTTGTTTGTCTCGTTGAATACCGATACCCGTATCTGTTACGGAAAACCGCAAAGTAGTTTTGTTATCTGAGGCGCTTATTTGTACTTCTTCTATTTTCAGTTCTATTTCTCCTATTTCTGTAAATTTGACGGCATTACCCAGTAAATTAATAAGTATTTGTTTTAATCGTGCATCGTCCGCCCAGATAAAACGCGGAAGATGAGGAGACATATCGAGAATTAATTCCAATCCTTTCTTTTGAGCTTGGTAGGTGATAACGTTTATTACCTGTTCACTCAAGTCAAATAAGTCTATTCTTTCAGAATTCAGCTCCAGTTTACCCGCTTCGATTTTAGAAAAATCAAGGATATCATTAATAATCGCTAAAAGCGAAACTGCAGAATCATTAACGATCGTGAGATACTGTTTCTGCGTATCATTTAATGAAGTTTTTAATATCAGATCAGTAAAGCCAATCACACCGTTGAGAGGCGTTCTTATTTCGTGGCTCATGTTAGCAAGAAATTCAGATTTAGCTTTGCTGGCTTGTTCCGCTATTTTTTTTGCCTTCCGCAATTCCTCGCTCTTTTCAAAACTTTCTGTTATATCCTGCGTAAACATAACCAGTCCCCCCACTTCATTATTAAAGTGACGCCAAGGTCTGATTTCCCAAATAAGGTGTTGTTCGTGGTCCCATCCCGGTGGCGTCCAGACATCGTCATTTTTTTTATGCACCTCGCCATTCAGACATTTTTTATGAATTTCTTTCCAATCGTCAGGAAGATTCGGAAAAACATCGTAATGTGATTTGCCAATAATACTCACATCTGCTAAATGATAACTTTCATACCATCGTTTGCTGACGGCAATATATCTTAAATCTTTGTCTAACATTGCTACAGCCGCCGGCGCATGCTCAATGAACGTTCGAAGCCTGGCCCTTTCCTCTATTAATGCAACTTCTGCCCGCTTCTTTTGATCTATATCTTGGAAAGTACCGAAAATCCGTTTGCATACACCTTCTATCATTTCGGGTTGTCCGTGGCTTCTGACCCAAATCAATCGTTTCTTTGCGGTGCGTAACTGTAATTCTAAGTCATAAGGTATGCCTTTCGTCACGGCTTCTTGAAATGCTTCTTCTATATACGCACGATTCTCGTCTTCATAAAAGGCCAATGCCTGTTCAATGGTCGGTTCATAATCGACTGCGACTTCATGAATACTTTTTGTAACATCCGACCATATAATTCTATTATTCGTTAAATCTACCTCCCAGCCGCCAACCCGCGCGACGCGGTTGGTCTGCTCCAACATTTCTTTCGTCTTCTTGAGATCACCCTCCAACTTCAAACGCTCAGTCATGTCAATCGCATTTCCAATAATGTAATCGTTACCTTCTGCGTCTTGTTCTAACACATTATTATAGAGCCAAAACAAGGGCTGTCCGTCTTTATGAAGCGTTTTCATAAGCCCTGTATCTTTGCGATTTAATTTGATACGATTCAAATATCCTTTCAGAAATTCGTGATGATAGGGTGGAACTAAATCGAATAAGGACATTCCTAGAATTTCTTCCTTTTTATATCCTAGTATGGCAGCACCTGCTTGATTGACCGACAAAATATTGCCCGCTAAGTCGTGTGTACACATCAGGCCCTGAGAATTCTCAAAAAAAGAACGAAGTTTATTTTCGCTTATCTCTAGCTCTTGATTCTTTAGCGTTTCTTCCGTCATATCACGACCAACGACGAAAATCTCATTTTCTCCGATATTAGGAGTTACAGACCATTGGATCGTTCGATTAGATCCGTCTTTTGCCAATAAACGATTAGTAAAATGAATGGTGTTCTTTCCGGATCGCCTATCCGAAAGTTCGTCCTCTGTCTTCCTGATATCATCCGGATAAACAAACGTTAAAAGTTTCTTTCCGAGCAACTCGCTTTCTCGCCAACCTAAAAGGTCTTGGAAAGCGGGATTCACCATTTTTATGATGCCTTCGGAGGTGACCGAGCTGATCAAATCTTTTGATATGTCAAACAATTTAGAAAAGTACTTTGCTTCTTGGGTATTCTTTCTCTCAAGTATTAAAGTAACCACCTGCTTAGCCAAAAGCTCAAGAAGTCTTTTCTGCTTTTCGTTTAATTCTTTCGGCTTTTTATCGATAACACATAATGCTCCCAATGCATATCCGCGAGGATCAATTAACGGGTAACCTGCGTAAAAAGCGATATTTGGATCTCCTGTAACGAGTGGGTTATGAACAAATCGGCTATCTTTTGCTGTATCGTTTACTTGGAAAACGCTGTCATTTAAAATGGTATACTGGCAAAAGGAAATATCACGGCTCATTTCAACCGTATCGATACCTTTCTTCGATTTAAACCACTGTCTGTTTTCGTCAATAAGTGATATAAGCGAAATTGGGGTGTCGCAAATCAAACTAGCCGCTTCAGTAATGCTATCAAAGTCTTCCTCTTCAAGTGAATCAAGTATATCATAATTTCTCAGCGCCTGCACGCGCTCTTTCTCGTTTTCAGGAATTGGAAAACTTATCATAATTTGGATTTATTGTACACCTAATATACAACAAACAAAAACAAATTAAGTTCTTTATAAAGAAATGTAAGATGATTTAGAAATATCAATGTCGAATCAAAACGACCTAATTTTCATAAAACCGACACAAGTATCACAATAATTCACATGAAAGCTGGTTGCAGTATACTCTTTGTACGTGATCATCATAGTCTAATTATTGTATTGAATTGCCTCTGCCTTATAGTATGAATCAGCATCTTCGCCGCCTGTATATTCAATGCCATGAATAATAACTCCATCTGCACCGACAGCTTTAGCCTTTTCAACTATTTTCCGCTTCGCCACTTCTTCATTGAGCAAAACCTTCGAAGATATATGTCCGATAACTTTATAGTCTTTTTTAACGTCTTTGCTTGCATAATAAACATCCATATGCATCGTCGGATTAAATCGATCTCCAAGATAAGATGTGCCGACGCAGGACATCATACTCAATAAAATAGGTAAAAATAGCTTTTTGTTCATAATTGATTCGATTGTTACTGGTTAGACTGGTGAAACACGTTTTGGTTTAGCAAACGGTTATAACTTGTCGCTATATACCCGGATATTGCCGCATTTCGAGTGCTCACATTCACTAATTCAACTTAAATTTACGTTCAATATTTACATTCATCATGACACGTAGATTACCAACCATTACATTATTAATGCTAGTTTTTTTATCTATGAAAGCTCAACAAACACAAATTGGCAGTTATGCCCAAGTAAATGGCCTGAAAATGTTTTATGAAATCCATGGTAAAGGCAATCCCTTAGTATTATTACATGGAGGAGGATCAACCATTGCAACTACTTTCGGCCGCATTTTACCCGAACTTGCCAAAGCACATCAAGTAATTGCAGTAGAGCTACAGGCACATGGGCACACTACTGATATCGATAGGCCACTCAGTTTCGAACAGGATGCAGATGACGTGGCGGCACTCTTAAAGCAGCTGAGCATTAAGAAAGCGAGCTTTATGGGTTTCAGCAACGGAGGTACCACCTGCTTGCAAATTGCTATACGACACCCCGATTTAGTAGACAAGCTTATTGTGGCCTCTTCCAATTATAAGCGCGGCGGACTGCAACCCGGCTTTTTTGAGGGTATGGAGCAAGCAACACTTGATAATATGCCACAACCATTGAAAGACGCCTATTACGCTATTAATCCTGACCCAAAGGGGCTACAAGCCATGTTTGAGCGGGATAAGGCTAGAATGCTTGCATTTAAAGATATAAGCGATGAGCAAATAAAGAGCATTCAGGTTCCTGTGCTTGTCGTGAATGGCGATACGGATGTAATTCGTACCGAGCACGCACTTGAACTTTCCCGGATGTTACCGCATGCACAACTGGCCATTCTACCTGGTGGGCACGGTGATTATCTAGGGGAAATTTGTGCGCCAAATAAAACAAGCAATATGCCCGTCTTCTTTGTCGCTTTGATTAACGACTTTCTTGGGAAATGACGCCGGAAAACGCACTCCTTATAATTATACTGCCATCAAAACGGATAGACAATATTTAGTAATGTCAATATGACATCTTCCATCCTTGTTGCACAGCTTTTGCTGAGGCTCGAAAAAAGGATTGATTTTGCATGATGACCATTCATTTGACAGAAAATAATAAACTGAAAAAGTTGATTGTTGTAGGAGATCGGGTGCTGGTAAAACCGGCGAAACCTAATGAGCGGACAGAAAGCGGGCTCTATCTACCACCCGGGGTTCAGGAGAAGGAAAAGGTGCAACAGGGTTATGTTATAAAAACAGGGCCAGGTTATGCTATTCCCGTACCCGCTGATGAAGATGATGCTTGGAAGCCACAAGAAGAGAAGGTAAAATATATCCCCCTACAGGCGAAGGAAGGAGATTTAGCAATTTTCTTGGTAAACGGCTCCACCGAGATCTTGTATCAGGGTGAAAAATACTTCATTGTTCCACAAGGGGCCATTTTAATGCTGGAAAGAGAAGAAGAACTCTAATTCTTTGCATGGCGGCGATTTTTCAAATTTGTTGCTTGACTAAACAATATCACCTCATGACTGTTAAGTTAAGCAACAAATTATTTCTATTATGAAAAATCTTAAAAAGCTATTCGCAACACTATCAGCTTGTTTATTTTTATCGATTATTGGCTGTGGACAAAATAGCCAGGAAAACGAAACGGAAGGTGATTCTTATCGAGATACCGTAGAAGCGCCTACGACTAACGATAACAATATGCGCAATGACCAACCGACGGACGAGTTGACAACAAAGGATTCGCTGAGTACCGACTCTATTTGATGTTGCTGCTAAGCCAACTTGCAAGCAAACTTATCTTTACCTATTTTTGCTAATAATGTTAGCAAACAAATGAAAGAAGAGATAAATTTTTACTTATTACAGGCGGATAAATTCAATCCTTATATTAACCGAAAGGAGCATCTTCAACGTATTTATCCTAAATTGACGTGGGAAACGATTTTAAGCCACCGACGAGAAGTCTATACTCGAGATCGGATAATCATCTACTTAAAACAAAACATAGAAAGATTAGGTGCGCTTGGCTTTAGGGAAGTAGCGGAGCGGCATCTCCATCAGTACGAACGGGAAAGCTATCCGGAGTTATTTTATGACGAGTGAGCTTGGTAGCCACATAAAAACAAAAGGTTCTTTTTAACAAGGAACCTTTTGTTTTTTATACTGTCGGTCAGGGTTTTATTCGCCTGCTTTTTTACCTACTCGAAACAACCATCCGGAATCAGTAACTGCATACAGGGCACCGTCCGGTCCTTCTGTTATTGCCCGGAAACGTTGCGCTTGATCGGCTAGCAGTCTTTCCTCTCCAACTACCTTATTATCCTGAATAACAAGACGAGCTATGTGCACACCACTCAAGGCGGAGATAAATAGGTTATCCTTCCATTCAGGAATCACGTCGCTGCTGTAAAAGGTAATGCCGCTGGGTGAAATTACAGGGTCATAGTAATAAATAGGCTGCTCTAAACCTTCCTTTTGTTGAATGCTATCGCCAATTTTTTTCCCACTGTATTCGATACCATAGGTTATAATCGGCCAACCATAGTTTTTACCTGGAAGAATACGATTTACTTCATCACCTCCCCTTGGTCCAAACTCGGTTTCCCAAAGATCGCCCGTCGTAGGATGAAAAGCTAGGCCTTGCACATTTCTATGGCCATATGAATAAATCTCAGGGCGCGCATCCCCCTTACCCTCGAAGGGGTTACCTGGAGCAGGTTTACCGTCCTTTGTAATTCGAAGAATTTTACCTAAGCCCGACTTCAAGTCTTGGGCTTGAGGTCTTGTTTCCAGATCAGAACGCTCGCCGGTGCTCACGATGAGATTACCTGTTTTATCAAAGAGAATACGACCACCATAATGTAATGTTCCATCATGAACAGGTGTCGCTTCGTAAATGACTTGCGCCTGCTCAATTGTCTTTTCGTCAGCAGCTAACTTACCTTTGCCAACTGCTGTCAAGTTGCCGCCGGCCTTAGGTTCTGAAAAAACCCAATAAACCATCCGGTTATTTGCAAAGTCAGGGTCTATTGTTAGCCCCAGTAAACCACCTTGTCCCCTTGCATCAACCTTAGGTAAGCCCGTAATGGCCTCGCTGATTTTACCGTCTTTTGCAACAATCCGCATCGTACCACCTTTTTCAGTAATCAGAAACCTTCCATCCGGTAGACAGGTGATACCCCAAGGATTTTTCAATTCTTTGTTGAGTACGGTGACCTCGTAAGGAGTGCTTGTTTTTACAGCGCCTATACGCGTTTGTCCCGCGAAAGCTGGTTTATAGTCGCTATTCGGTGAACCCGTCTCTACCGGTGGTAAGCTGGTTGTATCCGCGCCTACCGGTCCGCCGTTCTTATTGGCTGAAGAACTACAAGAGGCAACAGATAATGCTAATCCGGAAAGCAATCCTAAAAATGTTGAGTTATATGACATAGTTTATCTTTTTTGCGATTATAAAACTATTGAATTTTATTTATATCAGCAATTAATCCTACACTAACAAAAAAAGAAGAGTACCATCAAAGCTCCCAGAAGCGTATTAAGAAAATTTACGCCGTTATTTCCCAAATATTGCTTTCTTTCCAAACTCGCACCTAAAATAGAATCGAACAGGTTACCTAAAAAACCCGCAATAGCGATAAAGACGGCTACTTTATTCAATCCTGCATAAACAATCCCCATTAAAGCTGAAGCCATAAGTCCTATCAAGGTACCTTCCACGCTGACGACACCATCTTCACCTCGGATGTCGTGTTTGAAAGTTAACATGTTATAAAAAGAACGGCCATAAAGGGTACCTAATTCGGAAGACAAAGTATCTGCCAATGCCGCTGCAAGACTGCCGACCATCATGATTTTATAGACATCGGTATGCGACACATCTATCAAGCATAAAACTGCTAGCAATCCGGCAACACCTCCATTTGCAAACACCTGTCCCGCTCCCCGTGTTTCTTCATGCTTAGATAAGGCAAGTAACCGCGCTTTATCTATTTTCTTATGTGAAGTTGCCAATACGGCAAGGCCAAAAAATAAGCATAACATCAACAATTCCTTGATTCCCATAGCATAAAAAACCAACAAGCCGATACAAGAGGCTAGCCCGGCAGCAGAAACCGTTAGCTTTTTCGTGAGAACGGCTAACATGGCACAGATTAATAATACAAAACAAAGAATTAGCGAAGAATTTCCCATTAAATTGTCAGGATTATCCAATATAACATCATTTAACAAATTATTATTATTAGAGTTTCTACCTTTACCCCATCACACATAAAACAATTGCGCTATGAATTCCACAACATTATCATTGAAGGGAAATAGTGAAATACTTATCAAAAAACCAGGCGTAAAAGAACTGATCGCCGTTGCAAAGGGAATGAAAAAAGATGGATTTTCCTATGACGAAATCGCGAGAGAAACAAAACTCACACTAGCTTTTGTTATGTCTTTGTTTAAATAGTTCGTTTGCGTGCGTTGCTACCCCTTATATAGCAGCGCACGTAAAATGCAAATGCACGATCATTTGATGTTTAAACATTTATTATTTTAGCAGCTATTTTATTTATCAATCCAATCTACTATTTTTGTAGACATTTAAACAAAAAAATAGCGTATGAAGACAATTATCCCAGCATTCGCCCTCGTGCTCCTTTTAGCAGCATGTGGTGGTTCAACAAGCGATCAAGCGAAAACCGAGGAAAAACAGGAAGCAGCGGCAGCAACCGGTAGTTCTTACAGCATCGATACAACCGCTAGTCAGGTCACTTGGCAAGGTACTCATAAAGGCGGCTTAGCTCCTCGTTTTGGAAACATTAAGGTTACAGGTGGTTCATTATCCGTTGAAAACGGGACGGTAGCCGCAGGCGATTTGGAAGTAAGTCTTGCCAGTCTGCAAGTTGATCCTAAGTCTGTTACCGAAGAGGGCAAAAAACATACAGATTTAGAAGGTCATCTAAAAAGTGCTGATTTTTTTGACGTCGCAAAACATCCTGCTGCAAAATTTGTCATCACCGCTGTAGCACCTTACGACAGCACCAAGCAAAAAAGTTTGCTTCCCGGTGCTACTAATTTGGTCAGTGGCAATTTAACGTTAAAAGATAGCACCCTCAATATAACGTTCCCTGCACAACTTACGGTAGCTGAAAACGAAGTGACGGCTAAAGCAAAGTTCACGATCGATAGAAGCGCTTGGGGTATCAACTATAAAACAGAAGGAAGTCCTGAAAATTGGGCGATCAGCAAAGACGTTGAAATCGGCTTTGATTTGAAAGCTGTTAAAAAATAATTCCAAAAAAGTAGTTTGTGAAGGCCTGACGTCAATGTTCAGGCCTTTTTTTATGTCACTAGTCCTATACCAATTTATATACTCATCCAAATAATATAGCAAGCCGCTAACTAAGTCATTTTCTACCACATTGTTATCTATAATAAAAATGACCGCCCATTTTTAAGGTTTTCTTTTTATCTTAGGTCGCGTTGTAATATTTCCACTTATATACGCTAACATCAGCACTTATGTCTATACTGCAGCACATTAAAGAAAATCAATTAGTTGCGATTGTTAGAGGAGCAGATCCAAAGGATATCCTCTCTATTGCGGAAGCACTGTATGAAGGGGGAATCCGTTTATTAGAGATTACCATGAATTCCACCGAACCTCTGGCTGCCATCGAGCAGGTGAGCAATAAACTGGGCGATAAGCTCATTATCGGCGCGGGAACTGTACTGGATAGCACGATGGCAAAAGATGCCATTCATGCCGGTGCGCATTTTATTCTTTCTCCTATATTGGATAAGAGGGTCATTGAGACGACCAAGAGCCTAAACAGGGTAAGCATTCCAGGTGCTTATACAGCGACGGAAATTTACCAAGCTTACCAAATGGGCGCGGATATTATAAAAGTTTTCCCGGCTACTTCACCATCTTATCTAAAAGACATTGCCGGTCCGCTGCCATACATCCCTTTGCTCCCAACCGGTGGCATCACGATCGATAATATTGCAAACTTTAAAAAAGCAGGGGCCGTAGGCTTCGGAATCGGAAGTGCGCTCGTGGATACCAAGCAACAAGTGACCGGCCAATACCTGCTAAACCTCACCCATACCGCTAGAAAATTTGTAGAAGCAGTTAACGTATAATAGCAATTCAGATGAAGATTAAAAGTTATGAATTATTTCAGGTACCTCCACGATGGTTGTTTTTAAAAATAGAAACCGATGAAGGGATCGTGGGTTGGGGAGAACCGGTGATCGAAGGTAAAGCGGCGACAGTAAAAACAGCAGTCGACGAATTGATGGAATACCTGATGGGTAAAGATCCAATGCATATTGAAGATCATTGGAATGTGCTATATCGCGCAGGCTTCTATCGCGGTGGGCCGATTATAATGAGTGCAATTGCCGGTATTGACCAAGCGTTGTGGGACATCAAAGGTAAATTTTATAATGCCCCTATTCACCAGCTATTGGGAGGAAAAGCGAAAGACAAAATGAAAGTCTACTCCTGGATTGGAGGCGATCGTCCGGCAGAAGTTGGCTTAGCAGCGAAAAAAATGGCTGAACAAGGCTTTCTTGCGGTAAAAATGAATGCCACTGAAGAACTCCAGTATGTCGACAGCTATGATAAGATAGACGAAGCGGTTGCAAGGATTGCAGCGGTACGAGAGGCTGTTGGTCCGGCTTTTGGGATAGGGATCGACTTCCATGGACGGGTACATAAACCCATGGCAAAAATATTGGCAAAAGAGCTGGAGCGCTATAGACCGATGTTTATCGAAGAGCCTGTACTACCCGAGAATAACGAGGATCTGCGAGAAATCGCCAACCATGTGGCTATTCCAATCGCAACCGGGGAGCGGATGTTTTCTAAATGGCAATTCAAGGCTTTGCTGAAAGAAGGGTATGCTGATATTATCCAGCCTGATCTTTCCCATGCCGGCGGTATTACCGAATGCAAAAAAATCATCTCCATGGCAGAAGCGTTTGACGTAGCGGCAGCTCCGCATTGCCCGCTCGGCCCAATAGCGCTTGCCGCCTGCTTACAGGTCGATGCTACCTGTCATAATGCTTTTATTCAAGAGCAAAGTTTAGGTATACACTATAATGAGGGAAGTGATTTGCTCGATTATCTCGTAGATAAAACCGTATTTGAATATGATGGGGGCTATGTAAACATCCCTGACAAACCGGGACTAGGTATTGAAATTAATGAAGAACATGTAAGAAAAATGGCTGCCATTGGGCACAATTGGAAAAATCCGGTTTGGAGGCATCAGGATGGCAGCGTAGCCGAATGGTAATTGAGTTATTGCGTTCTAACCGGTTTGTCTGACTACGAAAAGCCGATAGCTAATTAATTACAACTGATAACTACCTGCTAAAAGCTAATACCTAAATATGAAACCGACAAAAATCAGGCATCAGATGCTCTTTCTGATCTTTGTAAATGTAGTTATAAACTACATGGATCGAAGTAATCTAGCCGTGGCGGCATCTGATATTGGTAAAGAATTTAAATTCTCATCCGTACAGATGGGGCTTATCTTTTCAGCCTTTAGCTGGACCTATCTTTTATTTCAAATCCCGGGCGGAATTTTAGTCAAGCATATTAGTCCAAGAATATTATACGCAGTCAGCCTCATTAGCTGGTCCTTTGCAACCCTCATACAAGGTTTTGCCAAAGGCTTTGCCACTTTGTTCGGGCTACGTATGATAACAGGCGCATTCGAAGCGCCGGCCTTTCCAATTAATAACCGCGTAGTTAGTGCCTGGTTTCCGGAAAATGAAAGAGCATCGGCCATAGGAATTTATACGTCCGGCCAGTTTTTAGGTCTTGCTTTTTTAATGCCGATACTTTCAAAAATTCAAGCTTATGTAGGGTGGAAGGGTCTTTTTGTTGTAACGGGACTCATCGGCGTCATTTGGGGTTTTGTCTGGTATTTTTTTTACCGTGATCCGATGAAACATACAAAAGTCAATAAAGCCGAGCTCGAAGTTATAGAAAGCGGAGGTGGCTTATTGGACCGAACGCTTACAGGGACCGGTCCGAAAAGAAGCTTCCGGTGGTCCGATCTAAGGGAAGTATTATCCTACAGAAAATTGTGGGGCATTTACATTGGTCAGTTCGCTGTGAATTCTACCTTATGGTTTTTTCTTACCTGGTTTCCTAAATACTTGGTTGACTACCGCGGAATGGGCTTCATCCAATCGGGATATTGGGCTTCTATACCGTATCTTGCTGCGTTCTTGGGTGTGCTTTGCTCTGGCTTCCTCTCCGATTATTTGATTCGAAAAGGCATTTCAGCGGCAAAAGCACGTAAACGTCCTATCATAATTGGTCTTTTAATCTCTGTACTCATTTTGGGTGCTAATTATGTCAATGCACCTAGTCTGGTGATTTTATTTATGTCTTTGTCTTTTTTTGGTGTCGGCTTTGCTTCGATCACCTGGATATTTGTTTCTACCCTTGCACCGAAACATTTGATTGATATAACGGGCGGTGTTTTCAATTTTATCGGCCAGTCGTCCGGCATTATCGTTCCCATAGCCATTGGCTTTTTGGCAAGTGGTGGTAATTTTGCACCTGCTTTGATTTTTGTTGCTTCGCTTGGCCTCCTAGGTGCCTGTTCTTACCTCTTTTTAGTGGGAAATGTTGAACGCATAAAATCTAATGATATTGCTGAATTACCAAATAGTGAAATTTAATGGATACATTTTTAAGCTGCGATTGGGGAACAAGTTCCTTTCGATTACGCCTAGTTGAGGTAAAAAGTTTCAAGATACTTGCCGAAATAAAAAACGATTCAGGTATTTTGGAGACATTTACCGCTTGGCAACAAAACGAGCCTGCGACGAATCGTGTTTTGTTTTACACTTCAATCATAACGAACCACATCCGAATACTAAGCGAGAAGCTTCGTGTTTCGCTTAAGGGAATACCTGTAGTACTATCAGGAATGGCATCGTCTACGATAGGGCTCATTGATTTACCTTATAAAGTTCTACCCTTTGAAATAGATGGTTCTGACTTGCACATCGAAATGTATAAAAGTGACGAGACGACCAATCCGCTTATTATTGTCTCCGGTGCAAGAACTGAAAACGACGTTATGCGAGGAGAAGAGACCAAAATAGTGGGCTGTGCTCAATTGATCGGAAACGATGAGTCCGAGCAGCTGTTCGTTCTTCCAGGTACGCATCCAAAACATGTTCTAATAAAAGATCGCCGGATTATCGGTTTCAAAACCTTTATGACCGGCGAATTTTTTGATCTCCTTTCAACAAAAAGTATCTTGTCAGGATCTATAGCCGCGGGAGAAGATTTAAATAGTCGGGCAAATCAGAAAAGTTTTATGGAAGCAGTACAGCTAAGCCAAACCACCGATCTACTTCACCATAGTTTTCTAGTTCGGACCAATCAAGTATTGGAACGCCTTTCTAAACAACAGAACTATTACTACCTCAGTGGGCTGCTTATTGGAGCGGAGCTAGCGAGTCTGGAATCAAAAAAATCCATATACTTACTTGGGGGGCCCGCGCACCGTTCCTTATATACCTTGGCGTGTTCGACCCTCGGTATTGAGATTATACAGTCATGGGATGCCGATCGGGCTTTGATTCAAGGGCAGGCAACAATTTTCTCAAGAATGAAAGATAGTTCATCCCTTCTCGCTTAACACTAATCTTTTTTTACTTTAACGGCAAATAACGTCCAAGTGGCCAAAAGTAGCAGGACAGCGGAGAACTGATAAATAATCGAGAGATCAATCTGTGCATCTTTCAATGCGCCTCCAACATATACCATCAGCCCTCCTACGATGGTACTCAGAAAATTGAGGAAACCATAGCCCGTAGCGATATATCGATCATCGGCCACTTGCCTTAAAATAGGCATCAGGTTAGCATCATTAAATCCTCTTGCCAGACCAAAGATCAGCATCGCAATGATGGCAATGCCAAAGACAGAAGTAGATGCCATTAAAAAAAGAAACGGGGCGCCCAAAGTAAAACCGATAATAAGCATATAAATTCGGCCCCTATTGTTTTTACGAGTCCAACGATCTGCCAAAATCCCTCCTACGATGACGCCAATAAATGAACCGATCTGAATGTATCCGGTGGCGGAAATTCCGGCTTCGCCGAGGTCAAGGTGAAAATGCTCTTTAAGAAAGGTAGGTAACCAACCGTAAACAAGCCAATTTACAATACCTAACACTGCAAAATAAAACAAGAGAACGTAAAACGAGGCCTTACTAAAAAGATTTTTCAGTGCCCCACGGATGTTAACTTCTAAATCGATTGGAACTACTTCCGTTAAATCACTTTGCGTGCGTTGATGATCTTTTAAAATTTTTAATAAAATAAAAGAATAAACAATTCCAACAATACCAAAAACGTGAAAGCCATAGCGCCATCCCCATAGTTCTGCAATGTACCCACCGATACCGCCCAATGCTAATCCGGCATATAGACCACTCATATGTAAACCGGTTGCCAGCGACCGTGTCCGTCCTCGGTGGTAATCGGTTATTAGGGCCAAAGCGGCAGGAATATAACATGCCTCACTTATACCCATGATGATGCGCGCAACTAGCATTTCGGAAAAAGAGCTTGCAAAACCTGTCCATAAGGTAACCGCCGACCACACCATAACGCTAAAAACAATCACTTTCTTTCTACTGTACTTGTCGGCGAAGAAACCTCCAAAGGGACTTAAAATCCCATACGACCAAAGAAAGACCGACGTCAATAGACCGAATTGTGCATCCGACAGTTTGAAATCAGCCACAATAGGATCGTGCATCGAAGTTATTAATATACGATCAAGGTAATTTAAGAAGGCTACTACCCATAATAAAGCTACAATAAGCCATGCGTAACGATTAACAGTATGTTTCATTATTGATCCGTTATTTTTTCAGGTGTCAGTCTTAGCACGCGAGGGGTACGAACGGCAGGTCTTACTTCTCCCCCCGGTATTATGACAGCATCGTTCCATATAGTTAAACTGGTCGTTACCGGAGCCCAGCTGCTCCCATTTGGATTGGCAATTGCATCTTCTTTTTTATCAGTGGGAACCTCTCCTATTTTCTTCCAGGTATTTGTGGACACATCATAATCTAAAATGTTCGTAGAAAAACCGGGGTGTTGCTGTTTCAATTGATTTGCTTTTGCAGCCAGCTTCCCATCATCGCCTCCAAAAATTAAAAGATGGTATTTGTTAATACCATAAGCCGGATTTGGCGCCGCTACAACTGATTGGGGAAGATCGGCTATTTTCTTCCACCCTACCTGGGGGGTATATTCATAGGCATCTTTCAGGTATTCCCTAACTCCATCCACCAGCTTTGCTCCGCTGAATAAATACAATTTACGATGCTGAACACCTGCAACCGCTAACATTCTGGACGGTCCCGGCCAAGGGTCAAGTACCTTCCATTCTTTCGTATCGGCAGCAAGATCCAATGCCCAAAAATTTTTCTCCGTTGTCTTGGAGTCCGGTTTCCTGATACCGCCCGCTATATAAATAACATCTCCTAACAGTACCCCTGTACAATTGGCTAATGGGTGGGGTAAATCGGGCAATGTACTTTTTTCAATTCTTCCGTTGTCATATCGCAACATCCAAACTTCCTTGTGATGACCATTTTCATTACTCCCTCCGATAAGAATCACTGCATTTCTCCAAGATACGGATACTCCATAACCTAATGGTTGCGACAACCTCCCTACTTCTTTCCATTTGGCGTTTGGGTTGTCTAGTGCGAATACCCGATCGTACCATACCTTATCAGAACCGGTCCAAGGCGCACCGCCATCGGGAAAATTTGCACCACCTATAACCAAAAGTGCGCCATTGCTGACTCCAACAAAAGAACCCGCAAATCCAATCGGATCCGGGAGTGCTTGCAGCTCATCCCATTTTAATTGATTTGTAGAAACGAACTGCGCCACTCCTTTATTTAAAGAAAAAGTCATAAGAAAAATGAGAAGTGAATAAGAAGATCTGTCCATGCTAACATTCAATTATATTTTACAGCTCACTGCTCTTCGCTCAGTATTTCCGAAGCCTGCTTCACCACGTCAAAAAAACCGTTCACATCTAAGGCGTTTTTCAGCTGCAGCACGTCGTCTTCATTTAGCGGCTCAAGTGGTAGCCGACAAGGACCGAGATCAAAGCCTATCATCTTCATGATTGCCCGTTGCGCAGGAATCGGCGGATATTTTACAAGACAACGCACCATGTTAACCGAATGCAATTGCATGTTTGCCGCTTCCTCATAATGTCCGTTTTTATAATACCTTAATAGTTGTAAATAGAGCGATGCAGAAAAAGTATAAGTGCTACCAATAGCTCCCATCGCGCCAACGGCAAGTGCCGGTAGAAGCATCTCATCGTAGCCGAATAGCACATCAAACTTACCCCCTTTATAGTTTAGACAGGCTTGATATTCATGTAAGGTAGAGGCGGTATATTTAAGTCCGGCAAAATTAGGGATCACTTTTTCAGCCTGTTCCAAGAAGGCGAGCATATCAATGGCGATGCCCGTTAATGTAGGGATATGATAATAGTAGAAGGGTGTATGAGGTGCTGCAGAAGCAATCTGAGCCATACTATTCACCAGATTGCTCACAGTAGTAGGTTTAAAGTAAAAAGCTGCGACGGAAGAAATAGCATCAGCGCCAATCTGTTCTGCATGGGCTGCCAATCGTCGACAGTCCGCAATCGAACTGTGTCCAACGTGCACCAGTACCAATATCCGTTTATTAGCAGCTTTCACATAGGCCTCAGCAATAGCCATGCGTTCTTCCACCGTTAAATTCGGCCCCTCTCCATTCGTTCCGCAAATAAACACACCAGATAATCCATCGGCTACCATTTTATCTACTATTCTCGGGATAATATTCAGATTTATTGTTCCATCTTCGTGATACGCCGCAAAAGTTGCCGCTATTAATCCGGTAATTTTATTCATATATTTATTTATTGTAAGTTTTATTTATTTCCAAACAACTCAGTGCACAATTTTCGTTTCACGATAAGTTATTATTATTTATTATCGGTCAGCCAGTCAAGCTTAAAGGTCTTCAACACGATGTTATAGTTCCAGTCTTTTCCCGAATTTGTTTCAAACAAGCAATAAACGGTTCCATCCGCCCCTACCGCAACATCTGAATAGCCGGATGGCCCTTCGTGAATCAGCTTACTAATAGGCCACGTCTGTCCCTCGTCATAGCTGACTTTAGCAGTTAAGTTTTTACGGGGATGTTTTGGAATATCGCGGCTATCAGGATTGAGAAATAGGATACCTTTCTTCCTGTCGGATAACCTAATAATACTAGCCATGCAGATCGGATCGAAAAGTTCTTCATCAAAGACAGGTTTCGACCATCCGCTGATGCCGTCCTTACTATAGCTTACACCACGCAAATGTTTTTCCGAAGTATTTCTGATATTCACCATTACCCTTCCGTCCTTTAATTGAACTGCCATGGTTTCGCTGGGATTTTTAAATTCAGCCGAGTTTTTAGCGATGATTTCACCTCGTTTCCACGTTTTTCCGAGATCATCGCTATAAATGGTTGCAATGCAAGAAGGGGCGTGGCTCCGATGAGGTACCGTCTTAGCAGGATCACTCAACCAAACCGGGACAAGCAATCTGCCATTTTTTAGCTGAATGCTATGTCCGGGGCCAGGTGCTAATACTTTCCAATCATACGCTGGCTTAAAGGCGTCAAAAGTGGCGGTGATATCCATGGCAGGGCTCCAGGTTTCTCCATCATCGGTAGAAAAAGTATAATAAGCTCTTGCGTAATCCCGCTGATAAAGCAGGTGAATTGTCCCCTTACTGTCAACGATAGGCGTGGGATTACTGGTAGGGCCACTTTTCTTGGGAGCAATAACGATTGGGGCTTCCCAAGTGCGCCCTCCATCTTTGCTTCGACGCATCAACAAATCCATTTCTGACCAGTCGCTCGCGGTACCGATCCGACCTTCACAAAAGGCCAATAAGGTGCCTTTTTTACTCATTACGAGCGCAGGAATCCGCGTTGATGCATAGCGTTCATTCGGAGTAAAGACAATACTGCTATCCACAGCCATTCGCTCAGAAGTATGTTGCCCGGCCACACATCCGTAACCAACAATTAAAAAGTTGATCAGTAGATACAGATATTTAAATTTATTCTCTCTCATGGCTTTGTGTTTTGATTTTTTGTGCTTCGTTGCATAAAAACTTCCGGCAAAAGCTCGGCACATCGCTGCTTAACAACGTGTATTTCTTCTTCGGGAATCCAGCGATACGGCCATCGCAAACGGGTACTTATAGGTGTCCATCCACCTACCGCAGCCATAAACTTATCCACCGCTTGGTTAGCATAAGCTTGATCCCGAATATAAGGCACCATGCATTGCTGCATAAATTGTTGAATACGCGATTGCATTTCGAACGGATCACCTGTTTTGTTCACCATATCGTTATACCAGTTTTGGGCAAACGCAGGGTGTAAGCAAGCGACATTAGAATAGGTACCATGGGCCCCTTGGGAGATGCCGGTTGCGAGTTGATGCCCGGGTACAAATACTGAAAACGGAACCAGCAACTCGCTCATCTCCCGATACCACTTCTCGTCTCCTCCCGAAACCTTACATCCCGCCAAGGGAATTCCTGCTAGTAGAATCTCTGCAAAGTCACTCGGTAAAAGTTTCGTTTTCGCATGCGGTGGGTTATACAAAACCAATCTAATCGGATCAGCTTCTTCCGCCAATCGCGTTAAAAAATGGATAATCTCCGCCTGAGACGGCACAAACCAATCCGGCAAAATGACTTGAACGGCAGACGGTTTTAGCAGTTTGGCTCGTTTTAATCGTTCCAAGGATATTTTAGGACTCATATGCGAGCATCCGATCTGAAAAGGCATGGATGCAGCGTTACATTTTGTGGCTAAAATTTCATTTATCTGATCAAATTCGTCTTCAGTTTGATTGTAAAATTCTCCAGCCGTACCATTTGAATAAATTCCGTTCACTCCATGGGCAATTAGCGTGTCTATCTCATCTTCCAATTGTTTAAAATTAATACTTTCGTCATCATCAAGTGGAAGCAACAAAGTTGCCCAATTACCGTAGATCTCATTTGCTTTTAGTGGAACCATTTTGTTTTATCTTCAATTTCCTAACTTTTAGTCTTCGATTATTCATACTCCCAATAAAGCTTCTTTTTAATTACGGTTCCGTGCGGCCATTCAATATCCAGGCTAGGTTAAATTTGTTGAACTCAATAGATTTGTTACTGTTGGCTGAATCGTGTACATTTTCATTATATTCAATCAGCGCACCAATGCAATAATCCGAGGTCTTGACCATGCTCGAGTATCCACCGTAAACCACGGTACTTGTCGTATAATTGCAGTTTCCGCTGTTGTACAAAGCTCTGCTTATTGGCCAGGTCTCTCCATCATCATAGCTGATGCGAACAGTCATATTACAGCGTTGACTTGTGCCGTTTGGATTTAAAAAAATTATTCTATTCGGATCATCCACATTATATCGAAGTATAGAGCCCTCGCACTTCGGATCGGGAAGAGCGGAAACAGCAGAAAAAGAAGAGAAATTTCCGGAAATTGACCCCACAGACTTCCTTCTTGTTTTTGAAATATTCCACTCCGTTGTATTGGGACGATCATTCCGCATTAAACTTCCGTTCATTAGCTCAACGATGGTACTTTCATCCGTACCACCCGGGACAGGTTCATAACTCCAGGTCGCTCCATGATCATCACTATAAATATTTCTTCCGTATGCCGGAACAATTAATCTACCTGGATGATCGTAAACAGTTCTGATACCGATCCCTGGACCAACACAATCCCATTTATAACTCAAAGGAGTTAATGTACCGGTGCGATCTACGGGATCAGACCAATTAGCGCCATGATCATCACTGTATGAAGTATGAATTCTTCTATCACCCCAAGCTTGAAAATCCGACCATTTGGTTTTGAATTCGTCGTTCCATTCTAAAAAGAGCCATATTCTACCGTTTACGCCTACCGAAGGGTCATAAACAGCTGTGGGATTTCCCCAGGTACCATTTCCTTTTCCCACTACCTCTCCTAATGCCGACCAGGTTGTTCCGTTATCCATCGACCTTTTAAATACCACATTGATATCGCCATAGTCGCTTGGACTCCAGCGCCTACCTTCCGCAAAAGCTACCAGCGTTCCATTCTTGGTTTTAATAATAGACGGAATACGGTACGAATGGTAAATCCCTTCACTACCTCCGTTAAAAACAATTATCCGCGTGTTAATTGGTGCTGCTAAGGCTGCATGCTCAGTAAGACTTTGCTCCTGATCAAGACCCGGTAGTTTTTCTCGATCGGCATTTGTTACTTTAGCGCAACTCAATGCGATAGACAAAACAAAACCTAAACCGAGGTATGCCAGATTAATTGGTTTAGTAGTCCACATTTTAACGTTATTCATTTAGATTTATATTTAGCTATTAGTACTTATGTAGTACATATCAAATGTGACAACTATTTTAAATATTTCCAAATTTTTATCGAAAAACTTCCTCGGCTCGCAGAATTGGCTATCACAATTCTCTACAGGCAAGTTCTCCCAACAACTTAAGATCTCTTTCCAATTTCTCATCCCACAATAGTCCGTAGTTTAACCGGAGGCAGTTATCGTATTGGTTTTGTAAGGTGAATATTCTGCCCGGAGCAAAACTAATTTTATATCTCAAACACTTTTCATAAAGAGTGACAGCATCGATAGCCTTGGGTAATTCTACCCAGATAACAAATCCTCCTCGCGGTCTGGTGGCCATTGTCCCCTCAGGGAAATAGTCTGAAATAGCCCTTGAAAATTTCAACATGTTGCCGTGAAGTGTGTGCCTTAGTTTGCGGAGATGACTCTCGTACCGACCGGTTTCGAGAAACCACGCAATAACTTCGTGGGTAACAGACGTGGATGAAATACTATGACAGAGTTTCATTCGCCTTACCTCGTTTTTGAATTTTCCAGGAGCGACCCAACCGACCCGATAGCCCGGGGCAAGCGTTTTCGACACGGAGCTGCACCATAGCACTAACCCACTTTCATCGTAAGTCTTGCATGATTTCGGACGTTGTTGACCAAAATATATATCGCCATTGAGATCATTCTCAATAAGTGGGATGTTATATTTTTCCAAGAGACGTACGGTCTGCTTCTTATTTTCATCCGGCATACAACTGCCTAGCGGATTACTGAAATTGCTGATAAAAAGACATACATTTATTTTGTTTGCCTTCAGTGCATCTTCCAACGCATTTAAATCAATACCATGCTGAGGATCCGAGGGCAATTCTAATACTTTAACACCTAAAACCTGAGCTAGTTGCAGCATTCCAAACGAAATCGGGCTTTCCATCGCCACCGTATCGCCTCTTTTTGTTAATGCCATCATGCAGTAAGATAATGCATTCAAGCAACCGCCGGTTGTGATAATTTCGTCGTGGTTCAAATGCCCCTCCATCGCAAAAGACCATCGGGCAATCTGACGTCGTAATCTTTCATTCCCTTCGATTTTATCATACATTACGCCGCTTCCTTTTAACTCTCTCATCGCCACTGTTAAACCCTTATTGAGTTTTGCAATAGGCAACAATTCATTCGCCGGAATCCCTAAAGCAAGTGCCAAATGGCCATCTTCTCCCAAACCGTCATAAATTTTGCGAACTAATAGCTCGCTGTCGGCATAATGTGCTTCGGCCTCGGGTTTGGTAATTTGAGGAAGCGCCGGGACTTTCGTTTTGGAATAACGCACATAATATCCCGATTGAGGTTTCGTTTCAATCAACATTTTACTTTCCAGATTATAATATGCACTTAATGCCGTATTCTGACTTACTCCATATTCACGGCAAATAGTCCTTAAAGAAGGAAGCTTATCACCTGTTCGTAAAGCACCATTTAAGATTTGTTGCTCAATAACTTTGGCGATCCGTATATACATGAAATCTAATTTCTCTTTAACTTTTTTCATTCGTTATTCATTTAACTGCTACCATCAAAAATAACATATCTGCATCTGCTATCATAAAGATGTTTTATCGAACTTTGTTTATCAAAACGAACGTAAATACGATGGCACACAATGAGATAAAAACAGGTTTTCTTTTCGCAAATCGCGAACTACTTATTCTTGCATTTCCGGGAAATATCCGATCCCGAAAAAACACCTACTATAGTATGTACCGTAAGATCGCCTAAAACCAGCAACAATGGACTCAGTTCAAAAACACATATTTATTATCGGTTCAGGAGCCATCGGCAAAGCGCTCGCCGTTTTCCTTAAACTTGCCGGAAGAAAAGTGACCGTAATCAGAGGAAGGGTAAAAGATGCTTGCACAACAACCAGGCGTATAGGTATTGAAATCCAAAATGGCGTGACCCTCGAAGCCAATGTCAAAATTACAACATTGGATTCGCTTCCAATGATTGATGGCATTGTTGTTCTCTCCAACAAATCGTTTGGGAATGAACAATTGGCGCGTGCACTAAAAGGAAGAACAGGTAACTCCCCTATTGTTCTCTTGCAAAATGGGTTAGGTATAGAGCAGTCCTTTCTAGATCACGGATATCCACAGCTATACCGTTGTGTACTCTTCGTAACTAGTCAGCTAATCAACCAATCTAATATAAGGTTTAAGCCCGTAGACATTTGTCCAATCGGTATTGAACGGGGAAATAAGGCTGATCTGGAAAGGGTTGTCAACCACCTCAATACACCAAATTTTAGGTTCAGAAGCGAACTCCACTTACAGCATATTATTTGGAAGAAAGCTATTATAAATTGCGTTTTCAATTCCATTTGCCCCTTATTGGAAATTGACAATGGTATATTTCATAGAAGTCAGGACGCGCTAAAAATTGCACGCAGAATCATTGTAGAATGTATTAATATTGCTACAGAAAAAGGGATAGCAATTCGTCAGGACGAAGTCGAAACCGGTTTGCTGCAAATAAGTCAGTTGTCTGAAGGACAAGCGATATCGACTTTACAGGATATTCGAAACAAAAGAAGAACGGAAATAGAAACGCTGAATCATGAAATAGTACGGATAGCGGAGCAGATGCATCAGCAGGACAGCGTTCGTGAAACCAGATTGTTGGGCGAGCTTATCAAGCTCAAATCAGAGCTTACCCAAAACATTATAGATACGGAAGTAATTGGCAAATTATAAAGGAAAGAAAGTATTACTATGAAAACAATACTAATAACAGGTGCAAGTAGAGGAATTGGCGCTGCGACAGCGCTTCTTGCCGCCCGAAATGGTTATGCAGTAGCAGTTAATTACCAAAAAAATCATAAGGCAGCGAATGAGGTTGTCAACCAAATTCTTTCCATGGGAGGCGAAGCCATTGCAATTCAGGCCGACGTTTCTAAAGAAGATGAAATCCTTCATTTGTTTTCCGTAATTGATAGCCGGTTTGGAAATCTCCATTGCCTCGTTAACAATGCAGGCATACTGGAACATCAGATGAAGCTTGTCGATATGGATTATGCCAGGTTACAGCGGATGTTCAAAGCCAACATCCTTGGTTCGTTTCTTTGTTGTAAGGAAGCGATTAAACGTATGTCTACAAAATTAGGTGGCAAAGGCGGCACCATTGTTAATGTTTCATCCATTGCTTCCAGAACCGGTGCACCTTTTGAGTATATTGATTATGCAGCCACTAAAGGAGCGTTGGATAGCCTTACGATCGGATTGTCTAAAGAGGTGGCGGACGAGGGTATTCGGGTAAATGCCGTTCGTCCTGCATTTATCTATACCGATATACATGCCGATGGCGGGGAACCTGATAGAATTAATCGACTAAAAGAAGGCATACCATTGAAAAGAGGTGGTTTGACAGAAGAAGTAGCTGAAGCTATTTTATGGCTTGCGTCAGAAAAATCTTCGTATTCTACAGGCATTTTCATCGATGTCACCGGAGGCAAATAGATGAATTTTAACCACTTAAAAGATAAAACATAAAGAAAAAACACCTATTTATAAACCGTATCAAAACCTCATGACAAGGTGCTTGTAAAATTGATGGGACATACTCGCCCGAGTAAATTCCGCTCCCATACAAGACGATCCAAGATGATTTTTATCAAGCGCTAAACACTGCATATCGCCCTAATGGTTTTTCATTGAACCTCGCATTTTTAGTTCGGTTGGATAACATCGAACTGTACAAAATAAAGACCTATGTACTTTGGTAAAAACAACAGTTATGACCAAGTGTAGCATCTTATTTTTGGGAATACCTCCTATCGCGATATCAAGCAGTATCGCTAAAGCACAGCATTATGATTGCGAAATGCCTGCGTTAAACCGGTTGATGACCAAGATGGCTTGTGTCATACAGAAAGAGCACATGCCAGGATTAACAATTGGGCTATGCCGATCTGGAATATGTAATTCATACTTTCACGCAAATACCATAAATTTACGAAAACAGTCCAAAATATCTAATGTCTGAAATAAATACCTTAGCTGCTTTTTATGCCTTTTCGGGCGGAGCATTATGGCTATTAGGATCCCTGCTCTTTATTGGATTTGATAAAGTAAATACCCAAGCCAACCGATGGCTTGGGGCATTCTATTTTATTCTGGCATGCAGTTTTACGCAACTTTTTCTAGAAGAATTTGAAATAGGTGGCAGTTTCCTTATTCATCTGCTCGAGCTACCAAGATGGGCGATGCTTCCCTGTCTATATATGGCAGTAACCGGCTACGTGTCCCCATCTTTACCAAAAAAAGATAAGCTTCTCCACTTCGTTCCTTTTTTGCTTTTCCTTGTATTTTCTTTGGTGTACTTAATGCCAAAATTCTTTAATGGGCAATACCATCTGCCGATATTACCTCCGTGGATCGGCTTTATCGTTCGATATTTTTCTTTTGGCCAGATGGTTTATTATTGGATCGTCTGTTTCTTGTTGCTCCGTCGTCACCAAAAGAATATAAAACGAGTTTCTTCTTTTACCGATAAAATAGATCTGGAATGGCTAAGATATCTATTGATTTCCGTGTTAGTTTTGATTTTTATCCGCATACTGAGCATATCCAGCATTCACGTAACTTATTACTCCCCAATCCTTTATTTTTTAGGAATAATTCTTTTGGCCTATTCAACGCTGTCTCAGAAATCAATTTATGCTATCGAGGCATATCAACCGCCGGAAAAAGACGGAATTGCACCCCAGAAAGTGTTAAATGAACGGCTTACCGCAGAACAAGTGGAGGAGCTCAAATCCATAGTTACAAGAAAAACAGACAGTGAAAAGTTGTACCTCGATCCAAGTTTGACACTTTCAGTGCTTTCCGGTAAAATTGGCATCAGCACCCATGAACTCTCTTATGTTCTCAATAACGGGCTTGGTAAGAGCTTTTATCAGTTTATAAATGAGTTACGGACCGAGGAAGCAAAATCATTACTCTTATCAGAAGACACCAAGCATTTAGATATGCTCGGTGTTGCAATCAGAGCTGGTTTTAATTCCAAAACTACATTTTATACCACCTTTAAAAAAGCGACTAAGCTCACACCTAAAGAATACATTAAAGCAAATTCAAAGACTAGTTGACAGCAATTCCGTTCATTTGCATCCACCCGAACTTCTTCTAATCACTGAAGGGTTATCATTGCATCATAAGATAATTACGAAATACGCATGTTCGAAAAACACAAGCGCATGCGTATTCCATATGACCATTAAAAAATAAATCATAATCGGATGAATCCAATGAACAAGTCTGCAATCGCCCCAAAAGATTCGTGTGGTCATCGGCAGCATTTTATTCGGAAACATATTTCTTGCAATAAGCTGTTTTGCACAGCCCCCCGGCCGTACATTGCCTTCCCACTTATTTTTTTATTGAATGATAAAGAAGCGACACAGGTCTCATGTTTCGAGACGATGTATGGATCAAAGCAAAATAGAAGGTTATGATATGGAAGATTTTAATCGAATTTTCGTCATTTGGTATATATTAGTCGTTTGGACAGCTGATGGAATAGCACAGCAAGTGACGGACGAAAACTTTAATTATTCGGTTTCCATCCCTATGTACGGGGTAGGAAATGGCCCCGTAATATTATTTGATGAAGCCCATAATAATGCGTCGACATTGAAGGGGACCTATGCCGCCTTTGGTAAACTGCTAACAAGTGACGGTTATCAGGTAGTAAGCAGTAAAGAAAAGGTGACTCTAGAACTTTTAAAAAAAGCCGAGATCTATGTAAGCGTCAATGCGATGTATGATATGGAAGACTGGGATTTACCGGCGAGGTCGGCCTTTTCCCAAGACGAAATAAATGAACTCTGCCATTGGGTGGCCAATGGGGGAAGCTTATTTCTTGTAACGGATCATATGCCCTGCGGTGCCTCGGTCAATGAACTAGCAGGAAGATTTGGAATCAACATACTAAATGGCTTCGCTATTCGAAAGGATGGTCGGCCAGAGATATTTTCAAAAGAAAAAAAAACACTTATTTTAAATGAGATTACCAATCGTCCCGGTAAAAAAATCGATAGCATTATGTGCTGGGGTGGAACGGGATTTATTGTTCCGACTCATGCCCATGTAATTTCTGTATTGGGCGACGATTACCGCATCTACCTCCCTAGCTATGTTTCCCAAATAAGAAAAAGATTATCAGACACTATTCCTTATATTTCCGGAAGAGGGTTAGTGAATGGCGCATATTTAGAATTTGGTAAAGGAAGAATTGTCATATTCGGTGACGGGGCACCTTTTTCAGCGCAGCTCCAAGGTGTCAAAAGTGAGAAAAGAGGCATGAATCATCCCGCAGCAACACAGAATGCCCAATTTCTGCTTAATATTATACACTGGTTAGACAGGAAATAATAAATGTAAAAACAGCTATTTCCAGTGCGGGTTTTGGCAACTTTTGTTAGCCCGCTATTTGTTCATCCATCTATACGCTACTCCTTTATTTTTTCAGCTTAGCTACTTGTATGGCTATTAATTTGGGCAAATAATTGGGTGTACAATTTTTAGCAACTATTTCATCTTTATACAGCCCTGTACGTTCTCCCAGTGCAACACATCTCGGACGATACTTCTCTTCAAAAATTCCGATTTGAGCCGTCGTGAAATTCATTGCCCATTGAACTTCAGGCACTTCTTTTTCGATACGTGCTTCAATTTTAGAAAGCAATTCTTCACTATTTGACGGTGGCGTTTGTCCAACCCAACGTAAACGAGCTTGGTAATACCAAAAAATTCGTCTTTGTAGTGAAGATTGACTGTTTTCCCAAGTTTCCATTAATGAAATAGTCTTTTTGTCTTTTGAAAGTTGGTTTGCCATTAACCGGTCTATTAGTTGAAGTCTTTCATCTTCATGATGTTGCTTCATGTCGTTATCCAAATTGTCAATGAGTTTTTGCGAGAGTTGCTTTTTGTCCATAATCAAAATTGCCAACTGTCGGGGTAAAAATTGGCCTGTTGACCAAAGCTCCAAAGCCAATTCGTGGTCTTTTTTTATCTCACCCGCAATTTTTCGTAGGTCTCCCAGCTTAGTTTTAGCATTGATCTGAGCCAAGATGTTTTTCGCTTGTGAAGAGAGTTCCATATCAATCTTTTTGTTTTCGGAGAAATAAACAATTTCTGACCTTGAATAACCGTCCGCTTACCTTGTTGTTCTCGATTCAGGAAAATATTTCTTTGTGTGTGTTTCGGTTGTATTTTCCATCTTAATTAGCCTTGTTTCCAAAGCTAAAAATCCAATAAGAAAGGTGACGATAATCCCAATTATATACCCTAAATAATCCATACAGTAAGCTTGAATTTTTGTTTTATTCTTTTTCGGAGAGTTCCTTGATAATGTTTATCGCATCATCCCACATTTTCTGATGAAACGGGATATCGCTTTTTGCCATTTTACCAACTTCAATGGAAAGTATGTATCCGTCTTTATCAGGAACGATACGATACTTCTCATAGTAATCGCCTAATGCGGTTTTGGGTTTCTGTTCCACATCATCATAGTAATGCAGTTGTAAATATTCTTCCGGTCTATGAACTTCTACTACTCCAGTTGCACCGATATTGTTTTCTGCATCTCTCCAAATAATTAGCGAGCCTTCATTCCAATCTGTTTCTGCAATCGCACCTCCACCAAATGCTGTTCCCCATTGATTATTAGGATTAAGAACAATATCCCAAATATTTTTCAGACTTGCCCGAATGCGAATTGACTTGTTAAAGCTGTCTGTTTCCACAAAATTGCGAAGCGATTGCCCAAGGATACTTTCCCAACCCTCATTGAAATCTGCTTTTTCGAAGTCAGGATGCGACAGAAAGCTGTCCGTACCTGAATGGGTCAGTTTCAAACGGGTTTTGTTCTCGTCTTCACTAAACAACTCAAATGTTACTAATGATTGTCCCTCATAACCCTCATAGCTCCAAGTATAAGCAATTTTTGTTATTGGCTTAGCTTCCACAACCTTACACTTGTGCAAATATATTTTCCCCTCGTTTTCTGCAGAAAATTGAAACTCAAATCCAACTTCTGCTTTGAAGTCGGATACGTCAAAATACCACTGTTTCATTTGGTCTTTATTCGTAAGAGCTTCCCAAACTTTTTCAATCGTGGCTTCGTAAATACGTTCGATTACTACTATTTTCTTGTTCATTATTTTGATCTTTTATTGTTGTTAAGAAATTTGCCCAATGCGTCCAATTTGCTTTCCCAAAACTGTTTGTACTGTGATACCCATTCGTTTATTTCGTTCAGTTTTTCCAATTTTGCTTCGCAAATCCGTTCACGTCCTTGTTGCTTCATATTTAGCAAACCACATTCTGCTAATATTTTTAAATGGAGTGATATGGCTTGCCGACTTACATCAAACTGTTCAGCAATGGTGTTGACATTGACAGGTTCTTTTGCAATCATACCGATAATAGCTCTCCGTGTCGGGTCTGCAATAGCTTGAAATACATCTCTTCGTGTCTCCATAATATGCAAGTATTTGCTTGCAAATATAAAAGCAAGCATTTACTTGCGCAATTTTTTTTATACTTAATTTCAATTAATACCTTGGAAGCATAACTTATTAGCCATTAACGGATAGCAATAAATCGAGCAATATGCTTACGTGCTCGACAACCATTCCATTGACAGAAGTTGGGTATAGGAAGAGTAGCAGGATTACCTCGCTGCGCTCGGTGATCCTATAGGTGAGGATGACAGACAAAAAGCTCCGCACTACGTGCTTGGCTTTTGTTGTTTTACAACTCGCTCAAGCAAGCTTGGCTCGTTGTAAAACAACAAAAGCCCTTGCTTTCGCAAGAGCTTTTTGTCCGTCGGGGTGGCAGGATTCGAACCTACGACCTCCACATCCCAAATGTGGCGCGATACCGGGCTACGCTACACCCCGATCTTTCCATTTAACAATCGTATTCTTTTGTAAACGGAGTGCAAATATAGAATTTGTTTTCTAATAAATAAAATTTATTTAACAGTTTTTTTTGATGCAAATTGTAGGAACTTTCCTATCAATTTGCCGGTGCGTTCTAGGTTTTCAGCAGTACATTTTTTTAGTTCCTCAAGGGACACTGCTCCATGCCCCGTTGGAATTAAGATATCAAAATAAGCGTCCATTTGTTCATTCGTTTGCAGGGGGACGTTACCGGCTACTCCGATGACAGGTAGTCCCAAGGCTTTCGCCCTATATGCCACACCGAAAGGGCCTTTTCCATCCAATGTTTGTAAGTCAATAGCCCCCTCTCCTGTTATCAGCAAATCGGCTTTGGTGAGCTTTTTATCGAAGTCCGTCACTTTCAAGAAATAATCAATCCCATTCAATAGCTCGGCATCCAACATAGCCCACAATCCCGCAGCCACCCCACCTGCTGCACCACCTCCTATTAACCGACCGGCATCTTTCTTTAGCTGAGTTGTCCAGATACAATTCAAATGCTCTAAAATATCGTCCAATACCTCCTGTTGTTCCACGGAAGCACCTTTTTGTGGTCCAAATACAAAAGCGGCCCCCTTGCTCCCTAGCAGCTTGTTTTTTACATCTGTTAAAACAGTAAACCGACAGTATTCAATTCGCTTGTCTAATCCCGACAAATCAATTCTATCAAGTTTCAAAAGTTCCAATGGAGATACCTTTAGCTCCTCCCCCTTTTTATCTAGAAACTTGGCGCCCATTGCGCTTAATATACCACAAGCTCCATCCACGGTTGCCGAACCTCCTACACCTAAAACAATATATCTTGCACCCCTGACTAGAGCATCCTTTATCATAAGTCCGGTTCCCTGACTGGTTGCCTTCATGGGATTTAGTTCATTGTCGGCTAGCAATCGTATCCCCGATGCATCGGCCATTTCAATGTACGCAGTAGCAGTCTTCTGATCATAGCCGTAATTGGCCTTGATTGGCCTACCTAAAGGATCAATTGTATTGACTTCAACAGTATTCAGACACAGATGTTTGATCAACAACTTCATGGTGCCATCGCCCCCGTCTCCAATTGGAAAACAGCTAAGGGAACATATCAGCCCACTCTCTTTCAGGCCTTCAGCCAGTGCAATGGCTGCTTGATCGGCCGCCAAGCTATTCTTAAACGCATTAGGTGCTATGAGTATCTGCATAACTATTCTTTTGCCAGGCTGTTAATCAATTCGTGGCGGCATGAGTTTATATACGACCGGTGTTATGATCCGCGACAGAAGGGTCGAGCTAATTAATCCGCCTATCATAACAATAGCCAAAGGCGAAATGAGGGGATTACTCGACCAAGCAATCGGTAGCAAACCGCCAATGGCTGTCAGTGTCGTTAGAATGATAGGTAAAAATCTTATTTCACCTGCCTTCTCAATTGCCTCATTCAATTCCATACCTTCACGCCTGAGTTGATTGGTAAAATCCACCAGCAAAATTGTGTTCTTGACCTCTATGCCTGCTAACGCCACAATACCGATCGTGGCTACAAAGGATAACGTGTTACCGGTGACCAGCAACGCCAGTACCGCCCCGACGATACCTAATGGAATGACTGAAAGAACAATAAGTGTACTCTTGAAGGTCTTGAACTCCAATACAAGTACTGCAATAAAGAGAAAAACGGTAACCATAATGACGGTTCCAAACCCACCGAATGACTCTTGTCTACTTTCTACTTCACCACCCATTTCGTAGTGGTAACCGGTTGGTAGCTTCATACTATCCATCTTCTTAATTACCTCATTGATAACCCGATCATTTAAATACCCTTTCTTAACAAACGCATTAACCGAAATCGTTCGTATCTTGTTGATGTGATTTATGCTGACAGGCGACGACTCAAAGCCGACTTCGGCTAATTGCTTTAATGGTATAGCTACGCCTTGTACATTGTTTACGTAAAGATTATTTAGTACCGATAAATCCGGATAAGCCGCTCTTGGCACGCTAAGGCGTATACGGTAGTCGTCATCGTCTGAAGCAGGATTTGTATAAGTAGCTAAATCGATACCTACCAACGCCATACGAATTGTTCTATCGATGGAAACACTAGGCACGCCAAGACTTAGTGCTTTTTCCTTGTTAATGCTTAAACGAATATCGGTTTTATAGTTCTTAACGGGGTTATTCACATAAATGGTCCCTTCTGTTTCTTTTAAAGTTTGTTCAACATGAGCGGCCAACGATCGTAAAGTGTCTAAATTTTCACCAAACAAACGAACTTCAACCGGTGATATAATGGGCACGCCTTGCTCAAAATCTTTTACTTCTACCTTAGCGCCCGGGTACGGCGTCCACGCATCTCTTAACCTTTCGATAATGGCGACCTTTTCATCTGATTTAACGTCACTCCTAAGTTGAACGAAAATTTCAGCAAAGTCGGTGCGCTGATTTTGTTGGGCAACGTTATAGTAAATACGTGGGTTACCTTTGCCCACATTCGCTGTATAATACTGCACCTGAGGAATCGATTTTAATTCTCGTTCTATTTGTCTGGTAATGCTATCGGTATAAAATATACTTGCTTGCTGTGGTGCAGAAATATCAATTAAAAATTGTGGCTTCTCCGATGCCGGGAACAAACTGAAGCCAATGACAGGAATCAAACCCAGCGAACCAATGAAAATGATGCCTGCCACCAATATCGCGATCCACGGTTTTTTAAGCGCCTTATCCAGCAAGACGGCATAGGTTCCGTGAATGATCCGTTGAAAAGCCCTTAATACAGCATTTCCTTCCGGGTTCTCATGCGCTTTCAACAAACGACTTGATAGAAAGGGCACAACCGTCAGCGCAATAATCATCGAGGCAATGACGGTGCTGATAACGGCTACCGGCAAACTTCTAATGAAATCACCGGAAGCTTCCGGCATAAACATTAATGGCATAAAGGCAATGACCAGCGTTGCCGTACAACCCAGAACCGCCATAGCAATTTGCCCTGTTCCTTTTATCGCAGCATCAAGCCTTGAATGTCCTTCCCGCAGCCATCGTTCTATGTTTTCAACCACAACGATGCTGTCGTCCACCAAAAGTCCCAGTGCAACAACAAAACCAACGATACTTAATTGGTTTAAACTGAAACCAAAAATATGTAAGAGCACTAAACCGATGGAAAGAGAAAGAGGTATCGCTATCATCACGACCATGGAAGCCCGATTTCCTAATGGCAATAAGGTAATTAAAACCAATGAAACAGCAATTAAAAAATCAATACCCAAACCGCTCAAGCGATGATTAACATTCTCCGCCTGATCAAAGTGCAACACCAAATCCATGTTTTTTGGCAAGCTTTGCTTAAATTTTTCAATAACAGGCAAATAAGCCTCTTGCGTTTTGCTTATATTTTCACCGGATTTCTGTGCTGCATTAATTAGCAAGCAACGGTAACTATTTAGGCGGGTAATGTGGTCATCAGGTGCAAAGTCCGGATAAACATCCGCAACATCCTTTAACAATACATTTTTCCCTTCGCTACTGAATACAATCGTATTCCCAATCTCACCGATACTTTGGTAGTTACCGCTGGTTTTGACACTGAAGGACTTCCCTCCACCCAATATGCTACCGCCCGGAATATTAGCGGCTTCACTTTGAACCGCTTCCATCACCGTGTTAAGTGGAATACGCATCTGCGCCAAACGATCGGGGTGAACATCTATGCGCACCAGCTGCTCGGGCAAACCACTTATTTTCACTTCTTTGAGTGACGAAATCTTCTCCAATTCATCTTGTAGATTTTCCGCTACTTTCTTTAATGCCTTTCGGGATGCATTTTGGGATATTAACGCCAACTGAACAACATTTACCCCGCTGGGTTCCACCTTCTGAATGTCTATATTATAAATATCTTGAGGCAACTCTGCGCGTAATGCGCCGATTTCCCGCACCAGCTCCTGATATTTACTATCGTAATCACTTTCAAACTTATACTCCACCGTTAATACAGCGAGCCCATTTAAAATGGTAGTTTTAATCCGCTTAATATCATCCAAGCCATATATCTTCGTTTCCATTGGCTTAACCACCAGTTCCTCCATATCTTTTGGACTTGTCCCGGGATATACCACTACCACCGGAAACATAGGCGTTTGCATTTCCGGATCTTCTGCCCTGGGCATGCTTAACATAGTGCTTATGCCCACTACTACCACCATGATGACCATAATCAAGGTGAACTGGCTGTTCTTTATTGCATACGATGAAAGGTTCATTTTTTTTAGCTTTCAGCAGTCAGCAATCAGCTTTCTGCTACTTAACGAATTCCTGCTCTACTACTTAACTACTTAACCACTTAACCACTCAACTACTTAACGACTTAACCACTCAACTACTTACCTACTTAACCACTTTAATTGGCGACCCATCTGTTAAATAGGCACTTCCTGAAATAATCAACGATGGGATGTTTTCCAATCCCGCTGAGATTGACACCGTATTTTGTTGAATAGCATCCACCTTTACCTCAACCTGCCTAGCTGTTTTTCCGTCATTCGTAACGAAAACAAAAGCCTTTCCGGCATCGCCATCTAAAATAGCATCGTAGGGTATTTGCCAATGAGACGCATCTTCCTTCGTCTGTATGACAGCTTGGGCAAACATACCCGCACCGATTTTTTTGCCGTAATCACCCGGAAGAAGTTTAAGCATAATGGTGAATACACCGGAAGCGGGGTCGATCCCTTCCGATTTTTTATAAACCAGCGCTGCCACCTTGTTCCCAAGCACTTCGGAAGAGATAATAGCAGAATCACCAACCGCTATACGCGACCACTGTTGATCACTCACACCTACTTTCAACTGCCAATCGCTGCCCCCCGTCCTATTCAACTGAAGCACAGGACTTCCCGGACCCACAACTTGCCCGTCATTCACAAAGCGTTTCAGCACATAACCTGCTGAAGCCGCCCTAATCTCAGTTTGATTTCGATTATAATTGGCTGCCCGCAATTGCTCTTGAGCAATTCGAAGGGCAGTTTCGGCATTCTGTAACTGTTCAAGGGTGGCTACACTATCTTTGAATAAGGCTTGGGCCCGCTGAAAATCACGTTGTGCTTTTTCCTCAGAAAGCTTAGCCTGTCCGACACTCGCAGCAACCTCTGTCGGATTCAACGTTGCCAACAATTGACCGGTTTGCACGGCATCACCCTCTTTCACATATATCTTACTAACTACGCCACCATTTTTAAAAGAAAGAATCGCTTCGTTGTCGGTTGTAAAAACGCCGGATGTCTTGATTTGCTGTCCCACCGATTTCTGAGATAATGTTAATAATTTTACGGGTATCGTATCCTCACGGAGCCCATCGGCCGATCGATCGCTGGTGCTTTTACAGGAAACAAAAGCAACCAGAAGTACTAATAGAGAACCAAATCTATTCATAATCTTATTTTTTTAATGGATAAGTGGCTGTTTCCCTTTCCAACTCCGCGGCAGCCAACAAGACGTTATATTTATTAATGAGTGTAGATAATTGAGCAGTGGTTAATTGATTTCTTGCGTCAATTGTTTCAATGTATGTATTAGAACCTACTTTATACCCCTTTTCAATCAGCCGTTGATAAGACGCGGCAGCCTCTAATTGTTTTAAAGAAGAGTGATAATTCTGCCACGCGGCAATCAGATTGTTCTTCGCGATCCTCGAGCTCACTTCCAGTTGTTGCTGCACATGCGCTCTATTAAGAGATGCGTCAGCCAACTCTAATTGCGACTGCTTGATTTTTATGCGGTTTCTATTACCGGTATATATAGGCAAATCAAATTGCAAACCAACCATCAAATAACGCGATTGATCGTTGAAACGCATTTGTTCCGCTTGGGAGCCCAAATCCAAAAATCCGCTGATCTTAGGAATGGAAAACTTTTTGTTCATCTTAATGACATTTTCATTGATAGCTATCACTTGTTGAAGTGATTTCAACTCCTCACGTGACTGAATATCAGGATCTGCCTGTAACAGAACAGTTGCTTTTTCCAAGGCCGCATCAGCATTATACAGAGTATCTATGAATGTCTCTCCTTTTCTGTTGAGTAATGCGTTAAAATATAACCGAGCGTTTATTTGTTGTTGCTCCGCCTGGGTAACCTGCGATCTTACCTGCTCGATTTCGCTGTTAGCGCGAAGCACATAGGCCGGTAGTCCTTTACCGTTTGCCAATAGACGTTCGTTAACCCGCTTGGATTCCTCAGCCAGTTTTAATGCCGATTCATATATTTTTACAGCTTGGTGTGCATTTAAAAAGTTGAAATAGGCCGACTTAATATTTTTCACCAATTCACGCTCGTAAGTCTGCACCTCAAATTCTTGTAAATGAACCTGTTGCTCATTAATCCGTTTATTGTATCCAATATCCGTATTAATAATGGGTACCGTCGTTCTAATCCGAGCGTCATAATAGTTCTTTGGCAAAAAATTGATCGATTCGTTCTGCAGCTGAGGAAAGTTTTGAGAATTTGTCAATTGATTCAAGGTCGTATATACCGGGTTCATCAAATCACCTAAAGGCAATAATATATTTCGACCTCCCGAGGCCGTGCTATAAGTTGCCTGAAGAGCAACGCTTGGCTGGTACATACTCTTTGCTGTCTGGAGAGCCAACATCGCCTTATCCAAGGAAATGTTTTTTTGCTTGAGCACTAAATTGTTATGTCTTCCCTCCTCGATATAAGCATCTAGCGTACTGATTTGCGCCCTCGACAAGAAGGGGATCAGTAACACTAAACAACAAGTTATTATAAACAGTGTTTTCATTATTAACAGTGTTCTTTAATGAATAAAAAAATTAACCTTTTATCTGTTCCAAAAATTTAATATAACTATCAAAAGCGCAATCAAGAATTTGAGTCCCCTCCTTTAGCTCAATCAAATGCTTCTCAACGACATGGGTGATATGCCCGTGCATATTAAGCGCACACAAGCCGTGCACGGTCGACCAAACCAACAAGGAAAACATTTTAGTGTCATGTCCCTTAAAATAACCGGATCGTTGACATTCAGCGATGGTGTAAACCAGAAAGTTAAAAGCCTCTACACCATCGTCCCACTGCTCTGCCTCGCTACCGCAAATTTTCTGAAGATATTCCAAAGGCTCCTTCATGATAAACATAAGCTCATAAAATTCACGATTTTCCATGGAAAACTGCAAATAGGTTCGCCCCATCGCTTTCAAGCGCTCAAATGGGTCATCCACGTTACTAAGGGCAGAAAATTTAGTGCGCAACACCTTGAATCCTTCCTTCTGTAACGTATAGATAATATCGTTTTTATCTTTATAATAAAGATAAATGGTAGTCGGACTGAACTCAATGGCTGATGCTATTTTCCGGATAGAAGTAGCTTCATAACCTTCTTTCAAAAACAGCACTTTCGCAGCGTCCAAAATACGCTGACGCAAATCTTCTTTATGCCTCTCTTTGCGTTCCTTTATTCCCATTTTTTATACCTCAAGCAAATAACACAGCAAACATAGTTAACAGTGTTAATATTTCCAAATTTATTTTGTAGTCAGCTCTTAGATGTTAGTCAAGAGGTGTCATTAATTAGCTTGCGGCAGACACCGAAACCTCTCCGTCTTATAATATTGTTACACCAATCCATATATATTCAAAAACAAAAATTTTACCTTCGTTCAAAAAAATTGGCCGACTAACAAATCGGTATTTGTTCAAATAAGCAATAAACATTTGGGCATCTATAAAAAAGAATTGTTTATTTTTAACTTAATGATTCAATTTGCCAAATTTCTACAACAAATAATTTAACACACATGAAGTATTATTCCCCTTTACTTTACTGCAGTCTGGCCTTTGCTGTCTTTCAAGGCTGCTCGCAAGCTGAAAAGAGCACAACACTCACTAATACTCCTGAGAAACTAATCGATCCTGCCAATATGGACACAACTTTTAAACCGGGAGATGATTTTTTTCATTATGCAAGCGGCGTCTGGCTGAAAAACAATCCAGTACCGGCCAAAGAAACGCGTTGGGGTAGCTTCAACCAACTACGAGATTTTAACGCAAAAGCAGTAAAGAGCATTTTGGAAGAGGTTTCCACAAAAAAAGATGCAAAAACAGGTAGCGTAGAACAACGCGTGGGGGATTTTTTCTCGAGTGCGATGGATAGCGTTGGAATCGATGCTGCGGGCAAAGAACCAATTAAAGATGATTTAACGCGCATCAACAGTATAAAGGATATCGATGGCGTTGTCAAAGAAATTGCATTTCAGCGAACTATTGGAATTGGTTCCCCTCTTTATAATTTTTACGTCGATCAAGACGAAAAAAATACAGCAGCCAACATTGCGCAATTTGGTCAAGGTGGACTCACACTCCCTGATCGCGACTATTATCTAGTTAATAACACGAGAAATCGTGATATTAAACAAGCTTACGAAACTTATGTTCAGCAGCTATTTACCCTGGTAGGAACTAACGACACGGAAACGGTTAAAAAGTTTGAACAAATATGGAATATAGAAGCTGCTCTCGCGAAAGCCGAATGGAGTCGGGAGGATATGCGAGATCCCTACAGAACCTACAACAAACTTACATTAGCCGACTTAAAGAAGAACGCTCCCCAACTCAATTGGGAGACGACTTTTAGTACGCTAAAGATTGAGGATGCAGACAGCGTAATAGTCAACAATCCTTCATTTTTCGTCGAGGCATCTAAGCTACTTGCAAAAAAATCGGTTGACGAATGGAAAACATATTTGCAATGGAATATGCTTAAAACTGCAGCACCACACTTAAGCACGCCTTTTGTCAAAGCTAATTTTGCTTTCACACAGGCCCTGACAGGTCAGAAAGAGATGACACCTCGTTGGCAACGCAGTTTTGAAGTGATTGATCGTTCCATCGGTGACTTATTAGGCCAATTATATGTAGCCAAATATTTCAAACCTGATGCAAAAAAACGAATGGTTGAATTGGTAAAGAATTTATCGGAAACTTACGAGGAACGAATCAAGACACTGGACTGGATGAGTGAAACGACCAAGAAAAAGGCCATTGAAAAACTACAGGCCTTCACACCCAAAATCGGCTATCCCGATAAATGGGAAACCTATGACGGTTTGGAAATAAAGAAGGATGATTATTATGGAAATATCCGCCGTGCCAAGACATGGAACTATAACGACATGGTGGACCAGTTAGGCAAACCGGTAGACAGAACACGTTGGGGTATGACACCGCCGACTGTGAATGCCTATTACAATCCGGCAAACAATGAAATTGCTTTCCCAGCCGGTATTTTACAATTTCCGTTTTTTGACTTTTCGGCAGATGATGCAGTTAATTATGGTGGGATCGGCGCCGTCATCGGTCATGAGATGACGCATGGCTTTGACGATCAGGGAAGGCAATACGCTGCCGATGGTAACTTAAAAGACTGGTGGACAAAAGAAGATGCGGATAATTTCAAAAAATTGGCGAATAAGGTGGTGGAGCAATACAATGGCTACACCGTTCTTGATACACTTCATGTAAAGGGCAAACTCACCTTGGGAGAAAATCTAGCGGATTTGGGCGGTTTGGCCATGGCCTATGCAGCATTCAAAAAGACTCCTCAAGGGCAATCCAACGAAAAGATTGATGGTTTTACCCCTGATCAGCGTTTCTTTTTATCATGGGCTCAGGTATGGCGTATGAATACTACACCTGAAACAGCCGCTCAATTGATCTTGGTGGATCCCCATGCACCTGCTACAGCACGGACAATCGGCCCCTTAGTTAATATGGATGCTTGGTATAAAGCCTTTAATGTAAAAGAAGGCGATAAGCTATACAAGCCGGAGAATGAACGAATCAGGGTTTGGTAGAAAGGTATAAGCGTAGGGTATAGGGCATAGGGGGGCGGCATACCTTATACCCTATACCTAAAACCTTACCTTAAATCTCAATAAGCTCCAAACATAGGTTCTTTTAAACGACAGATAGGATGATATTCTTTAAAGTCAACTGCCATAGCGATATATCCGTCTCTTACGGGTTCTTCTCTAACCAAATCGGTGCTTAAGTACTTTTTATTGTCATCACATAGCAAAGTAACAACAACTGCATCTTCCCCCAATTCTTCCTTCAGCTTAATGGCTCCAATCACATTAGCACCCGAGGAGATTCCTACGGCCAATCCTAACTGTTCGGCCAATTTTTGGGCCATCAAAATAGCATCACCATCATTCGCCCGAATTACCTTGTCCAATTGATCTAACTGAACAATGGCCGGTATAAATTCATCAGATATCCCTTGTATCCGGTGCGAGCCAACTTTAAATCCTGTAGATAGCGTAGGACTTTCGGCCGGTTCCAAAGGATGAATCCGAACTTGGGGATGTACACTGCGTAAATAACTTCCTACACCCATGACCGTCCCACCGGTGCCGACTCCGGCAACAAAAGCATCTGGCTGTAGGCCTTTGCTTTTTAATTGTTCCCAAATTTCACGTCCTGTTGTTCGTTCATGTGCTTCACAATTATACCTGTTTTCAAATTGGCGAGGTAAAAACACACCGCCTCTCTCAGCCATCTCTTCACTCATTTTAATACTTCCCAAAAAGCCACCCTCCTCTTTACTCACCAACACAATCTCGGCTCCCATGCTTTTTATGATGTCAATACGTTCGCGACTAAGCCAGTTAGGCATGATAATTTTAACCGGGTGCCCAAGCGCCCTGCCAATCGCTGAAAAGGCTATTCCCGTATTCCCACTCGTTGCTTCAACGATGGTGTCAGTTGGTTTTATTTGACACCCTAAATAAGCTTTATACATAATATATAAAGCCATCCGGTCTTTAATACTTCCGGTTAGATTATAATGTTCGCACTTGACGTAAATCTTATTGGCTTTTCCAAGATATTTGTAATGTAATTCCAGCATCGGCGTATTACCTACTAAATGCCATAAATGCTTGAATCGACTATCCAATTCAGGCGATAGGCAAGCGCTTAATACCTCTTCTTTTGAAATAAAGTTCATTGTATTCAATTTATTGGTTGATAAAAAAATCGCCCTATATTCTTTAGAAAATTCTATATAGACTTAGTAGACAAAGGGTTATTTTTTTTAGCGAAGTATTTATTGGTTAAATTAACTCCACACTTATTAAGACAAAGGCTGAGCGCCGATATTAGCAGCAAAGGTAGTCTTTTTTATATAAACAATGAAATTCCCTTAATTACGATCGCAATCGGCATAAGCAAGTACGTTGATTTTATGTTTTGTCTACACAAATGCCTGAATCGTCGTCAATAACAACCTTATCGTATATAGTAGCGAACAACCGATTGCACAAGCAAATCTATTTCCTTACTTTCATTTAAAACTTGATAAAGAAGCTTTGTTAGCATGTTAACATCCTTATCCTTCAAGCAAGTCCACGTGGCTCTTCATATTTTTATATGGAGCATCCTATTGCTTTTGCCCTATCTTATCGGATCGGCTGACAATAATTATCAAATTGGTGCTATACCCGGTTGGCTCTTTACACTAACAGGCATAATACATGCCGCCATATTTTATGGAAATGCCTATTTTCTTTATCCAAAGCTATTCAATAAACGATTCTGGTGGTTATATATAGTTGGTAGCCTCTTGTTAATTTTCGTTTCTCTCCGATTAAAGCATTGGCTGCTTTTAAACTATTTTGCTGAAATTCCCCCTAGTCCTTTGGTTTATAGATTCCTCTTCGCTCCTTCCATTCTTGTCTTTGTCATAAGTTTTGTTTACCGTATGGTGTTAAACAGGATTCGAGCAGAACGATTGCAAAAAGAACGGCTCGCGGTTCAATTACAGGCCGAACTTAAATTTCTCCGCACGCAAATCAGTCCGCATTTCCTTTTCAACGTATTGACCAACATGGTTTCCCTTGCCCGAAAAAAATCTGATAAATTAGAAGAATCCCTTATTATGTTGTCAGGTATAATGCGTTACATGCTTTACGACACAGAAGGCAAAAAAGTCGCTTTAATCAAGGAAATTGAATATTTAGAAAATTACATTCAGCTGCAAGCCTTGCGATTTGGGCAAGAAGTCAGGATAATCAGCCAGCTGTCAAGGCCAGCCGAGGACAAGCAATATGTTATTGAACCCATGTTGCTTATACCATTTGTTGAAAATGCTTTTAAACACGGTGTTACCCACTTGGAAGCTCCACAAATCCATATCTCTTTGACAGTACAGGATGACGTGCTCTTTTTTGAAGTTCGAAATCACTATCAAAGCCAGCATAAAACCGTCCATGAACGATCAAGTGGTATAGGACTGGAGAACACGAAACAGCGTTTAGAACTTTTATATAAAGAGAAATACGCATTAAAAACCAATGCAGACAATAATCTGTTTTGCATACAACTTACACTTAAACTAATATGATGAGGTGTTTAATTGTAGATGATGAAGTATTGGTGCGAGAGCTGATGGAAGATAATATTCGGCAAGTACCCTTTCTAAATTTAATAAAATCCTGTAGAAATGCGCTGGAAGCGGCAGCTGTATTGCACCAAGAACCGATCGATTTGATTTTTCTGGATATACAAATGCCGCAAATAAGTGGCCTGGAATTTCTGCAGACACTCAAAAAACCACCATTGATCATCTTGGTTACCGCTTATGAGCAATATGCGTTAGAAGGTTTTAATCTACAGGTGGTAGACTATCTCTTAAAGCCCTTTGGCTTTAAGAGATTTTTAAAAGCTTGCAATCGCGCACAGGACTTGTTCGCCATGCAAACCGCCGTAACACCAAAAAAGGAGGAGACGGATCACTTCTTCGTTCATGTTGAGTATACTTTAGTTAAGATTTTGATAAACGAAATAGACTATGTGGAAGGGCTTAAGGACTATATTAAAATTCACTTATCCTCTACATCCAAACCCGTGTTGACGCGCATGACCATGAAATCGATAGAAGAACGATTACAGCCTTTTTCTTTTATACGTACACATAAATCTTACCTGGTTGCTGCAAATAAAATCACGACCATTAAACGTGATTTCGTATGCATTCGAGACCAAGAAATCCCGGTTGGCGAATCTTTCAAGGAACGAGTTAATCAATTATTGAATCTCGGAAGTTAAATTTTTGCTGTTTGTCGATACATATGCTATCCTGGTCTACTTTCCTAAAATACTAAAATCAAAGCCACTAATTTTAAATCAGTAAGGCAAAAAACTGCATCAAAAAGGAAATTTGGTGAAAGCCTTATGAGAAGGTTTAATTTTAAAATTTGGTATTATGTTAGTCTTCATTGCAATTCGGATACTTTTTGTAGCCTGCATGATTTTTATAATCGGCTACATTTATGGGGGATTTTCCCGCAAGCCTGTGTTGGCGACCATTTCGAAAGTCGCTGCAATTCTCGTTATTTTTCTTTTTATAGCAGCCAATATTTTCGCTTTCCAATGGCGAGGCAATAGGCTTTTTGGGAAACACGTACATCATTGCGATCAGATTGAATACAGGCAAGATAAAGAAGAACGTTAATTTACTGGAGTGGGTTTTGACAATGCCGTCTGCACAAGTTGCGCAGACGGCGTTTTGTTATTACGAAACAATGATAAACAACCCTTTATTTTTTCGAGATAATTCGCTCGTTTACTTTTCTCCAATCAAAGACATGAAAGGTTCGGTTGGTACTCATAGCCACCAAAATCCCTTCAGGAAATTGCGCTCCTAAATTTACGGAACTAGCGTCGGCTCCATCCGTCTCCATTGCACTAACAGGAATTTCAGCTAATAAAGGATATTCGTTTTTATTGGCTTTAGTTCCTTCCCGAGGATAAACCATAAAGGTATGCGAGCCTTGGTTAGACACGAGAATATAACCGGTTTCAGCCCCCGTTTTGTAAATAGCAATTCCTTCATGATCCTTTGAAAAACCACTTTGTCCGAAAAGAGCTAGTTCTTCATTATTATTTACCGCAGGGTCAGCCATATATTTCCGAATCCCCGTTTGTTCATCGGAATAATAGATATAGCCCAGTTCGTTATCGACCGCAATGGCTTCAATTTCCTTCTTGCCACTATACTTCCCAAATTTCCGTACAAGGTCACCGCTGACAGATCCGGCTCCATTGTCTCTTAACCGATATTGCCATAAATAACCCACTGCCGGGCCCGATTTTCTGCCTACCACCGCAAATACTTGCTTGTCTCTCGGCCGCGTATACAAAGCAATGCCCATTGGAGCTCGCTCCTCTTCACCTACAAATACATCTATTCCGCCGTTATCCACGGGACTTAAGTCAGGCAGCGTAAAAACTCGTATTTTATTTGTCTCACGCTCAGTCAACACCGCAATGTCCACACTTTTCCCGTTCAATTGAAAACCGTAAGCAATATCAACGTTGTTCGGCCTTTTAATCCCCTCTACTCTTTTGACAATTTTCCCCTGCAGATTAAAAGCATAGAGAGCTCCATCACTATCTTTATCCGTTCCGATAATTAGGCTTTTTTCCACCTGTTCTGAATCAATCCAAATGGCCGGATCATCACTATCATGTTTAACTTTTTCGGTAATGACCGTTGCAACTAATGTATCTGTTGGATGATCCAATGGTTGAGTTGATTTACTATCATTTTTATTGCTAGCCGATTGACAACCAAAAGCCAGTACAGTAGCCATAAACGCTAAAACGAGGTATACTTTATTTCTTTTGTTCATTATTCTTTTTCTCACAAAAATGCCTTTATTGACTGAATAAAATCAATTTTCACGCGTTACAAATAGTGAACATGATTAAAAATAAAGGCAACAATTTGTAACAATACGTCCTAAATCTAGATTATGCCCGCCTCTTCTCTGTTATTGAAATAGTATTAATGATGCATTTATAGAGTTTTAACAAAGGGTTAATAAGGACAATACCCTTATTAACCCTTTGTCAACACCTTATTAACCCCTTACCAACCCTTTGCTAATAATAACAATACTATAAAGTATTAGGGTGGAAAGCCTAATTAAACCATAAGCAAGAACGCTTTATATAGCTTGAAGAAATGCTGTTAAACTCTTGCCCGGCTCGACACCTAATTTTTTACGAAGACGATACCTGGATACACGAAGACTGTCTGTAGAGATACCCAAGAGGGCAGCCATGTCCGGTGTATTCATGTTGAGTTTGATGAGGGAAACCAAGCGCAGATCTGCCGCAGATAAATCAGGGTTAATCTGTTGTAAATGCAGAAAGAAATCTTGATTAATTTCTTCGAATACTCTTCGGAAATCAACCCAGCTAGCTTCTTTATGAAAGCTTTGGTTAATCTTATTGAGTAATTGCCTAAGCTCTTTTTTATAGCTTCTACTATCGTTTCGAATAATTTCAGTCAAAGCCAGTTTCATTTCCTCCAGCAATTTATTTTTTTCAATTGCCTGGAGCGTATGAGACGTAATTTCTTTTGCTTTGCTTTCGATTTCGATCTGTAATTGCTCTTCCTGAAGTTTTTTATTTTGCAGCTCGACTTCCATTAAACGTTGCTTAGCCTGCAGCAGATCCGTTTCCTGATCGCGAAGCTGCCTTTCATTGCGTATTTTTTGCCGCTGGTTTCTCACCACGATTATGAATAAAAGAACCAATAAACAAGCGATAATACCAAGTGTTGCATAGATAATAATGGCCGTTCTGCGCTCCTTCGCCAATTGTGCGATGCGGGCGTCTTTACGATCAATATCATAAAGTACCTTAAGCAGAGCAGCTTGGTTTTTACTATCTTCATTATAGATTTCGATATACAGCTTCCGACTCAACTCTAAATAGTAAAATGCACTATCCGCATTTTTCAGAAAACTATAGGTCTTCCCTAGGTCCCTATAAGCACTACTTAATCTGCTCCATGCTTTGTTTTCTTTAGCTAACTTTTCGGCCAGTCCGGTATAGATCAAGGCCTCTTGGTATTTGCCCGTCTTTCTGTTGATATCTCCTATGTTATTATAGGCATCAATTAGCATTGGAATATTATCGTTCGCTTTAAAACGATTCAATGCTTTGGTAAAGTATTGATAGGCCTCAACATACCTTCCCTTGTCTTCATAAATACTTCCTAAATTCTCGTTGATTAAAGCTATGCCGTCTAAGTCATTTATTTGCTCAAAGGCTTGCATAGCCTTTTGTTGAAAGTAAAAAGCGCTGTCGTAATCGCTACATTTTTCATAAAGATGCCCAAGATTTCCATAAGTATTTCCTTGTCCTTTAACGTCTTCTGATCTTTTATAGCTATTTAAGGCTTGGAAATAAAGGCGTTTAGCTTCTTCTCTTTGATTGTTTAAAAATAACAAGAGAGCTAAATCATTCAGGTTTGCCGCTCGTTGACTTTGGTTTCCTCGCTCCAGCAGTTTTTCTGCTTGTAGATGGTAATTTAATGACTGTGCGAAGAGGCCCGAGTTATAACATATCTGCCCCATCTTTTGCAAGGATAAGGCTTGTTTAAGCTTATCGTCTTGCCTTTCGGCTTGCAGATAACGTTCATTCTCTATGACTAATAAGGAATCGGAAGGTCGAATATCATACAGATCTAAATACCCAATATCCAAAACAGCAGAAGGTGTTTGCGCTGTTAAAAAACGTGGATAGCATAATATCCAGGCAATTGCAAAGATACAGACACGAAAACGTACCATATCACAAAAATAATCGCCTGATGTTAATTTATTGTTAATTAAAATCTTATAAAGTGTTCGCTTAATAAACGAAGTTGCCGCAGTTATATACCATGACCTATAATAAAAAGGGCTATCTAGTGCATGACAGCCCCTTTTATTTTTCTATTATTACTTACATATCAAACTTAAGACCTAGATTATAACGTGGTTTATAAAACTCATTTTGCATCGGACGATTACTGGCGCCCCAATAATAGCGTAACGATTGATTGGTCAGGTTATTAGCTTCTGCAAACACGCGCATATACTTTCCGAATTTATACGAAGCATTTGCATCTAAGAAGAATTGGCTATCGTAATAAAAATCGCTAAAAGCATCGGATCCTATTTCATCGATGTAAGCAGCTGTATAATTGGCTGAGACACGCGCGGAAAAGCGTTTATTTTCCCACGATAACGAACCATTCACCATATGTGGGGCAGTTTGTGGCAAAGTCATATTACCTCTCGGATTACCATCCGCATCCGCAATACCTTTCGCTTTCGACTTGGTGTAGGTGTAGTTGGCATATACGCCAAAACCTTTCAGGAATTTACCGGGCAGGAAGTCCAATTGACGCTGAATAGCAAGCTCAAAACCATAAACATCCACATTATCGCCGTTACGATCCTGCACAAAACGCCAAGTTTCTCCTTCCGGAATTAAATTGCTTGCTCCTGGAAAATCGTTTGCAAACTGTTCTGCCGTATAATCTCTATTACTGTATTTATAAATAAAATTCTTCAAGTTTTTATAATATACACCTCCGGAAATAATACCGACCGACTTAAAATACTTCTCCGCCATGAGATCGAAGTTCCAAGCATAAGTCGCTTTTAGATCCGGATTACCCGCCACGACAAAACCATCGTCTATGTTAGACTGTACATAAGGGGCGATCGCATAATAGTTCGGTCTGGCCAAGCTCGTTGTAACAGCACCTCTTAATACCAAGTCTTCTTGAGGAACATACTTAAAAGTTACACTCGGTAATACGTTTGTATAACTATTTTTAACAGACCTTGTACCTGCCAGTTCTTCCTCATCGGCCACCACATTTCCGGTATAGTCGATATTGGTATGTTCGATCCTTGCCCCTAAAATCATGGACAATTGACTATTGAAATCCTGATCCCAACGAATATAACCAGCGGTTATTCGTTCTTTGGCTTTATAATTTGCGGATAAATACTCATCGGGTTTATCCTCTTGCTCAAACTGAGACGCATCTGTCAAATCAAGGTTACCCAATAAATGCTTGTCGGCAAATAAACCGGGTGCATATTGGTTACCTGGTTCAAAGGCACCTGTCCAATTGACAGTTTGCACATTGCCTAAAACATCATATTGTCCGCCAAGTGGTGTGTATTCAAAGAATTCATTTCTCCGTTCCTTCTCTTTCAGACGTAAGCGGGCACCAAAACGCAAGCGACCTTTTTCACCGTCAATCAAGGAGAAAGGAACCCGAAAGTTCAGTTTTGCACCTAGTTCGGTTTCATCGGTATAATCATGATTTTCGCTGATGGCGTCAAGTTGACTTAAACCAGCATTTGGACGGTCATACACTAAATCTACCGGGCGATCATTAGAAGAGGGCACTTGTTGGATCAATAAGTCTTCTTCGCTTTCGTATTCGTAGTTAATGTATCGTTCATGTGGCCGGTCTTCACTTGCCTTCGCATAACTCACCGCCCAATCCATATCCAAGGACGAACCCAGCAGGTGATTCCCACCCAATGAATAGTTTTGCACACGTTGGTCTTCTAAGCGAGCATAATCAACGCGGTTATTACCAATGCCCCCTTTAGTTTCGCGCGAAATTTTATCGAGTTTAAAACCTCCCGCCACTCCCAGATCTTCTTCCGCCAATTCCATATCGGTTCGCACACGATATCGGTTTTCCCAGTCGTCCCGCCAATTGTACATGAGATTAGCATATAAACTATGATTCTCATTAATTTTATAATCAAAAGCTCCCGCCACACTTCTTCTAACACGGTGCACATTGTATCTTCGAATATCTTCGCGAGATAACCACGCATTGCCATCTTTATCCTGTTCCCATTCGCCTTCAATACCTTCGGAGCCCAGTTGATTATTGTTGTAAGAGCCACTCAACACCATACCGAATTTGTTATTAGCAAAACGGTTTCCATAAACAAAAGCACCGGTATAAATGGGTGTTTGGTGTAAGGGGTTATAACCGCCTGCTAAGGTTGCTGATATCCGTTGCCCATTTGGTGAAGCCCTCGTAATCAAGTTCACCGATCCACCGATGGCATCCGCGTCCATGTCGGGCGTTAACGTTTTATTCACCTCGATGGTTGAAATCATATCCGAGGGGATTAAATCCATTTGTACCCGTCGATTGTCGCCTTCTGCCGAAGGGATCCGATCGCCATTGAGTGTCACGGAATTTAACTCCGGTGACAATCCACGCACGATAATATTACGGGCTTCTCCTTGGTCATTCTGCATGGTAATACCAGGAACGCGCCGCAAGGCGTCACCGATATTGGCATCAGGGAAACGTCCTACTTGATCAGATGAAATGATATTGGTGATATTAGATTTACTTTTTTGTTGATTAAGCGCCCTGGCCTGTCCTCGGAGACGATCACCCATAATGACTACCTCGTCCATCGTAACGGAACCGTCTTCTAACATAAAATTGACAACTGTATTTTCCCCCGCAGTTACCAGGACCTGTTGCTTTGTCCTTTGATAACCCATATAAATTACTTCCATTTCATAGGTTCCTGCAGGCACATTTAAAAATTCATAGTCGCCATTTTGACCTGATATAGTATAACGGTTTCCAACATTGAGGCGTACAGTGGCTCCCGGCAAGGAAGCTCTTGTAAGCGATTCTTGCACTTTTCCGGAAATTACTCCATGCTGTTGTGCAAAAGCGATAAAGGATAAGGTCAAGAGCAAACAGCTTGTAAAAAGTTTTTTCATTTCTTTGATGGTTTAGTATTTCACTTAAGACATGACAGCTTGATATTAACATCTCACTTGTTCATGTTACAAAGTTGATGAACCTCACCATTTCAATGAAAAGGCAAACGTTACAAAATATATACCTAGCCCTTTCAACCGTTAACAGCATAGCAGCAAGCAGATAAAAACAAAGCACAAAACACTCATTAACAAACACTTACAAACAAACAAAAGAACCATTAAGTTTATGTTAAATAGAAGTTAGCTTTGGAGCAGTGAGAAGTAAGATTGAAGGTATAAGGTGGAGTATGATATCCATAAGGCTTATAGCTTATAGCCTATTGCTTATAGCTTATAGCCTATTGCTTATAGCTTATAGCCTATTACTTAAAGCCCGCATGTCTCTTATGAAAATAAATATGTGCGGGCAATCCAAAAGGTTTTTCACTTGTCGTATAATAACCGGACCCGTCCCGTGCAAAAGTGATTGCTTCGCCTTGCGGTTCGGGCTGATAAGGCTGCATAGTGCCTTCATGACGAAACATTTCGGGTATAGATTCACCTTGCTTACGCTTCCAATAATACACATTCAGTAGATTTTTTATCAGCACCTCCTTACCATCCGGCGAGATATCGGCACTTGTAACAAAGGTATAAGGAATGGAAATACGCTTTTTCAGGGTAATCGTATCAGTTTTCTGTGCAGGAAGTATCGCTTCATAGACACCAACATGCAGGTCGCGCTTACTTATAATATAGAGCTTTTTATCAATAGGGTCGAAAAATAGGGACTCAGCGTCTTTCGGACCGTCTTCATAGCGAAGAGTGTACGTTGTAATGGACTGTTTAGGAATGGTATCAACAACGTTGTTCTCATTAATTTTTGGCTCTTCAAACTTATGAACATAAATAGTTGAATGTTTTGCCAAATTGTCGCCAATATCGCCAACTAATAAATAAGACTTCCCGCTATCTTTCATGGCAGCCATATCTTCCCAATCACGGGCGTCAATTCCTTCTAAATAATAGGTTGTTTTATGTCTCGCCGCGCTATCCAGCAAAAACACACGGGCCTGATCACCGCTATCGTTGTGTGTCCAGAAATAACCTGGATTATAACCACTGCAGACTAAACCCGAAGCTTCGTCGATAGCGTCATAAGCAATCTCGCCTTTATCGATTGCTTCTCCAAATTCACCTTGTTCTATGGGGCAGAATACGGTAAGAAGAAACGATATACCGATGATGTGAATAATTAAACGCATAGTAATTTATTTGACAATTAAAGGTTCCCCCTCCCTGACCATTTTTTGTACCTTTGCCCATATTTTGGTTGACATGCAGATAGAACAATTTTACGACACCGGGCTCTCCCATGCTTCTTACGCTATTGTTAGTAATAACGAAATGGTACTGGTTGATCCGGCAAGAGATCCTGAGCCGTACCTCGCCTTTGCAAGAGAAAATCATGCCAAAATTATCGGCATCATTGAAACACATCCTCATGCAGATTTTGTAAGCAGTCATTTGGAGCTTCATAAACGTACGGGAGCCGCCATTTATACCAGTAAGTTAGTAGAAGCGGATTATCCACATCAATCTTTTGACGAAAACGATGTGATTGAAATTGGTAGTCATACTTTAAAAGCACTTAATACTCCCGGACATTCACCCGACAGTATTTGTGTACTGTTGAGCGATCAAACCGGAAAAGAATTGGCTTTGTTTACAGGTGATACCCTTTTCGTTGGAGACGTTGGACGACCCGATCTTCGCGAAAATGTTGGAAATGTAAAGGCAAAAGCGACCGAATTGGCAAAAGCCATGTATCATACCTTGCACAGCAAAATCATGAAGTTACCGGCTGACGTTGTAGTCTATCCCGCACATGGCCCTGGCTCGCTTTGTGGCAGGAGCATGAGTAAAGAGTTACAAAGCACTATTGGCAAAGAGCTCAAAGAAAACCCGGTTTTACGCCCCATGGAAGAGTCGGAATTTGTAGAATTGCTAATGGATGACCAGCCTTTTATTCCAAAGTACTTTGTCCATGATGTAGCAATCAATCGTTCGGGGGCCGACGATTTGGAAGCAAGCTTGGCACACATTATACGTATAGTGGAATCAGAAATTGAAAACACTACCGCTTTGCTCATCGATACGCGCCCTGCACATGTATTCAGAGCCGGGCATTATCCACATGCCATTAATATTCCGGATGGCAACAAATTTGAGACCTGGGTCGGCAGTATTGTTGGGCCGGGCGAATCATTCTATTTAATTGTTGCGGAAGAACGAAACGCGGATGGTTTATTACGTAAACTGGCCAAGATCGGTTATGAGAGTCAGTGTAAAGGCTATCTTACATCAACGGAAAGCAGTAATGTAAGTCCAGCGTTCGATCTTTCTTTTTTCAAAGAAAACGAAACTGACTTTACAATTATCGACATTCGCAATGATAGCGAGCTAAAGAAGGGCAAGTTGTTTAAGGAAGCCATTCATATACCCCTGCCCCGATTACGGGAATCGCTTCAAGCAATACCGGAAGAAAAGCCGATTGTCGTACATTGCGCCGGCGGCTATCGCTCGGCTATCGGCTCGAGCATTATTGCCGCTCGTGTAGCGGTACCTGTATACGATTTAAGTACTGCTGTACATGAATTTGAGAAATAGTTGAGTGGTTGAGTAGAGAAGTAGTTGAGTGGCTTAACGCTTTGATAATTCAACGTTTTAACTACTCAACATTTTAAACGATTCACCTATTTAACGTTTCGACAACTCAACTATTCAACAACTTAACGTAAAACAAATGAACTTTGTAATAACCGCTGACGGCTCGAAAACTATTTTCCATGAAACGGTCGGAGAGCATTATCACTCCAAGCATGGAGCGGTGCAGGAAAGCAGGCATGTATTTCTTCAATCCGGGTTACAATACCTCCTCCAACAGGGGTTAACTTCACAAAATGAGAAAGTATCGATTCTAGAGGTAGGATTCGGAACAGGTCTTAATTTTTTGTTGACCGCGGATTATTGCTTGAAACAAAACATTAAACTAACCTATACCGGTATTGAAGCCTATCCACTCGAAGTTGAGGTGATTGCACAAACGGGTTATGACAAAGAAGTAGATGCTACTCTTTGGCATTCATTCTTGGAGCATTATGGCCAAGCTCTATCCAATCCACAATGCTTAGTGAACGAAATAGACTTAACGATTGCCCATCAAGAAGTACTTAGCTTCAACAGCAAACAACGTGTTGACGTACTTTATTTTGATGCCTTCGCTGCGATTCATCAGCCGGAAATGTGGACATTGGAAACGCTTGAACATGCATGTTCCTTTCTAAAACCGGGAGGCGTATTTGTAACCTATGCTATTACAGGCAACCTAAAGCGTACGATGAAAAGTCTGGGATTTTCCATAGAAAAAGCACCCGGAGCACCGGGAAAGCGGGAGATGTTAAGGGCTGTTAAAATTGGTTAATTAGGTAGTGGAATGGTTAAGTTGTTAAATAGTTAAGTAGTAAAATCTCGACTACTCAATGTTTTGACCTCTCAATTAACGTCTCAACTACTCAACGTTTTGACTTCTCAACCACTCGACAATTTACAATTCCCCTTCAACCCCCAGCCCGAATAAAGCAAAGTCGTATTTCACGGGATCGTTGGCATCTAGTAGTCGAAGGTTGTCTGTTAGTTCAACAGCCGTATTCCAATCCGTCTGTTTACGCGTAATTAAACCTAAATGCCTGGCAACCCGTTCAACATGTACATCGCAGGGACAAATTAACTCGCTCATTCTTATTCGCTTCCAAATGCCGAAATCCACTCCTCGAAGATCATTGCGAACCATCCAGCGTAAAAACATATTAAGGCGTTTACAAGTTGACTTTTGAGCCGGTGAACTGATATGTTTTCGTGTGCGGGTAGGGTAATCCGGTAAACTAAAAAAATATGCCCGAAAACGATTCAATGCATCTTCAACCTTTAAATTCGGACGTATAAGCTCAGTTTGATAACATACATTACTGCTCATCTCTTGACTTGATACAGCTTCTTCCTGCCCCTCCATTAAAAAGTCTTCCCTAAACTCGCTCGACATCGATGAAGGCAAAAACGCATCCTCCAGGGAGTTAAAACGTTCATAATGCGCTCTGAAAAAGCTGACGAAATACAGCAAGTCAGTATCATTAAAAGTTCGATGCTTGAAGCCCAACAAGCCTTTCAAATCATCTGGTTCATGTCCTACAATAAACGCATAAGGCTTTCCATCCATTCTGTCAATTAGTTCGCGGCATTTATTAATAATGGTTTTCCGTTGTCCCCAAGCTAATACCGCTGCGAAAAAGCCCATGATTTCCACATCCTGCTTTACTGAAAATTGATGCGGAATGCAGATCGGATCATTTTCAATAAATCCAGGCTGATTATATTGTTCAACCTTACGATCGAGGAAGTCTTTTAAATGAAGCATTTAGCAGTTAGCATTTAGTGATTAGTGGTCAACAAACAGCTATTAATTCGTACAACGTATAACCTAAAGCTTATAACTTAAGAGCTTGCTCCAAATCTTTCAAAAGGTCTTCAATATCTTCGACACCAACACTAATGCGGATTAGATTATCAACAACTCCGACTTTTTCTCTAATTTCTTTTGGAATAGAGCCGTGGGTCATGGTAGCGGGATGGTTGATCAAAGATTCAACGCCTCCCAACGATTCGGCTAAAGAAAAAACTTTAAACGAGGAAGCTACTTTGAAGGTATCCTGTAGGGAGGCGTCCTTTAAAACAATGGAAATCATACCACCGAAATCGCGCATCTGTTTTTTAGCTACTTCATGATTTGGGTGGTCTTCAAAACCCGGCCAATATACCTTTTCAATTCTTGGATGATTCCGTAAGAATTGGGCTATCTGCCTACCATTCTCACAATGAGCTTTCATACGAAGATGAAGCGTTTTTATACCGCGAAGAGCCAGGAAACTATCTTGAGGCCCCGGTGTACCGCCACATGCGTTATAATAAAAGAACAATTGCTTATACAATTCTTCATTATTGGTGACTAAAGCGCCCATCACCACATCGCTATGTCCGGCTATATATTTCGTAACTGAATGCATTACAATATCTGCGCCTAAATCGATCGGATTTTGTAAATAAGGCGAAGCAAAGGTATTGTCCACTACATATAGAACGCCAGCCTCTTTCGCAATGAGTCCTACCGCTTCAATATCAACAATTTGCATCGTTGGATTCGTAGGAGTTTCAATCCAGATCAGCTTTGTTTGATCGTTTAAATAAGACCGGATAGTTTCAGGCCTCGTGAAGTCAACAAAATGGAACTTAATACCAAACTTCTCAAACACTTTTGTAAAGATCCGATACGAACCGCCGTATAAATCATTACCCGTAATAACCTCGTCCCCTGGCTTTAGCAAGCGTAGCACCGTATCGGTAGCGGCCATACCACTGGAGAAAGCCAAACCATATTTAGCATTTTCCAAGGCTGCAATACATTCCTCCAGTGCTTTGCGCGTCGGATTGGTACCTCGCGAGTATTCATAACCTTTATGTTCCCCAGGCGATTGTTGCCAGTACGTCGATGTCTGATAAATCGGCGTCATCACCGCTCCGGTTGTCGGATCGGGATGCTGCCCTGCATGTATAGCTTTTGTTGCGAATTTCATAAATTTCGTTATTCGTTGTTAGTTGTTAGTTATTCGTTGTTAGTTGTTAGTTATTGACTATGAACAAGAACTAATAACCAATTATCGATTATGACTAAGAACCAGTAACCGATAACTAATAACCAATTAATAAGCCTTAGCAAACAACACCCGTTGTTTTGATGGTTTGCCCGTAAATATACACGTTCCTTCTTCCTCTTTATTATTAAGAGGAATACAGCGGATGGTCGCTTTGGTTTCCTCCTTGACTCTTTTCTCCGTTTCTACTGTACCATCCCAATGGGCCGAGATAAAGCCGCCCTCCCCTTCAAGCACCTTTTTAAATTCTTCATAAGAATTTACTTCGGTAATGTGTGCATCGCGGTAAGTTAGTGCTTTTTGGTAGATATTCTCCTGTATAGTAATTAATAATTGTTCGATGGCTTCCGCTAATCCTGTTTGCGGAACCGTTTCTTTGCTTTGCGTATCCCTTCTTGCCAGCTCCACAGTTCCATTTTGCAAATCACGAGCTCCTATCGCTACACGGACCGGCACTCCCTTAAGCTCCCATTCGGCAAATTTGAATCCGGGACGTTGCGTATCACGGTCGTCATATTTGGCGGAAATCCCCTTTTGCTTCAATTGTGCTATTAAGTTATCGGCAAGTGCGCCTATCTGCCGGCTCTCTTCTTCTGTTTTATAAATCGGTACAATAACTACTTGGATAGGCGCTAATTTAGGAGGCAAAACCAATCCGGCATCATCCGAGTGGGCCATAATTAAAGCACCCATCAAGCGGGTAGATACCCCCCAAGAGGTTGCCCATACATAATCCAGCTTGCCTTCTTTCGACGTAAATTTAACGTCAAAGGCCTTTGCAAAATTCTGCCCTAAAAAGTGGGAGGTGCCTGCCTGTAAAGCTTTACCATCTTGCATAAGCGCCTCGATGCAATAGGTATCTAAAGCTCCCGCAAAACGTTCGTTCTCCGTTTTTCTTCCACGAACCACAGGTAAAGCCATCCATTCTTCGGCAAAAGTAGCGTATACATTCAGCATACGTTCTGTTTCTTCCACAGCTTCCTCGCTTGTGGCATGCGCCGTATGCCCTTCTTGCCATAAAAATTCAGCTGTTCTCAAAAATAGACGCGTGCGCATCTCCCAACGTACGACATTGGCCCATTGATTGACCAAGATGGGTAAATCGCGATAAGACTGTATCCAGCCTTTGTAAGTATTCCATATAATGGTTTCCGAGGTTGGTCTTACAATTAACTCTTCCTCTAATTTTGCCTCTTCGTCAACAATGATTTGTCCATTTCCGTCATTTTTAAGACGGTAGTGTGTCACAACGGCACACTCTGTGGCAAAACCTTCCACGTGAGAAGCCTCTTTTGAAAAAAATGACTTTGGTATGAAGAGCGGAAAATAGGCGTTGCTGTGGCCGGTGTCTTTAAACATTTGGTCAAGTGCCGCTTGCATTTTTTCCCATATAGCGTATCCATAGGGCTTAATAACCATACATCCACGTACGGCGGAATGTTCTGCTAAATCGGCTTTACTTACTAATTCATTATACCATTGCGAATAGTCTTCATTTCTGCTAGTTATACCTTTACTCATTGTTGTATGTTTGGAATAAAAATTGTACTTTAAATGGAAAGCAAAAGGAACTGTTAAAATTTGTTAAAAATGTTAAAATCACTGTAAAGTTACTTCCATTTTGCGAATGTAAGGATTATTAAATTATTTTTGTAGCAGACGCATTTTTACAACCGTTTACCTATTAAACCTTTTCGGTTTAACGGTGTCTAACGTTATAAAGACCACAAAATTATTTGAAAGGAAAGAACAATGAAAAGTAAACCATTAATCATAAAAAGTGCCATATTGATAGGTGCCTTATCCTTAGGATCTTGCGCTACCAGTCAGTACGCACAGAATACTTTTCAGGATGATGTTTATGGAGGGAAGACAAAGGCAAAGGAGATCGCCTATCGCAGCCCGGACTATTACGATGAGTATGCCGAGCCTGCAGAAGGTTACGATGAATATGCAGATACGGATACCAATGCTTATGCCGACCAATATGCAGATCAGAATGGAAGATATTACGACGATGAATATGCGGACAGCTATGGGGATGCATATGCAGACGAATATAGCGACTCTGAATATGCCAATCGTATCAATCGCTTTTACTATGCGACACCAGGCATGTCCTATTACGACCCATTTTTTGACCCTTGGTATGGCTATGCCGGCTGGGGCGGTGGTTTTGGCTGGGGCGGCGGCTTCGGCTTAGGTTTTGGTTGGAGAAGTGGCTGGGGTTGGGG
>NZ_LR027862.1 GCF_900607235.1 Olivibacter jilunii
TACTTCCTGCTTTTTTCTTTCACCTTCCCGGGCATCGCGCCCGTTCCGTCGTCCCCTCTCTCCCGATTGGGAGTGCAAAGGTAACAGCTTTTTTCTTTTCTCCAAAATATTTTTTTAAAATATTTTTTCCTCCTTCCTGCCGTTCACCTCCGTACCTCAAAAAACAACCGCATCCCTTCGTTTGCGGAACGCCCGCCTTCCGAACGGGATGGCAAAGGTACGAATTTCCCCCGTTCCCCCAAATGTTTCACGCCCCGGGCAACAGCTTTTTTTTACAACAAACTGGAAATCAAATCGTTTTTTTTTACCTTTCTTCTACTTAAAGCCAACAGCAGAACATCCAAAAGATTTTTTACTCTTCAGCTACGCGCAGCGATCAGTCATTACATCCATTTTGTCTGTTCGAAAAACAGAAACTAATCACCGGTTCAGTCAGCTTAATCAGTCAAAGTCGAGTTGTTTAAATACCGGCTTTTCCCTCTTCGGCAGAAGAAACGAAGAAATTTAAAACTCCAACCCACACCTATTGTTCTATTATTGTCTGTTTTTATACAATTGAATATACAATGCTTGATTATTTGCAACACCTTTCACAAGAAATGCCAGATTGGATTTGGAATTTAACCGTAATTCTGTTCTCGATATCCATTGGCATCATTTTGAAGTCTATACTTCTTCCCTTAGCTAAACAACAGTCAAAAAAAGAACTATCGTATTCAATTTTCAGATCCATTATTCGTCATTTCAATAAAATTTTCACCATTTTCATTCCTCTTTTGACCTTTAGTTCCCTACTTCCATTAACTAAATTCAATGCTTCTAGCTACGTAGTTATTTCTAAAACAACAGAGATTCTAATAACGCTATGTTTTGCGATCATTATTATCCGAATGTTACGCGTGTTCGAAGATTATCTTTACCACCGTTTTGATATAAGTAAAGAAAACAATCTTCGGGAGCGGAAAATTCGTACGCAAATTGTCTTTATTCGAAAATTGTTGATAACGCTCATTGTTGTCATTACGGTATCCATTATCTTACTAAGCTTTGAGAGCATGCGTAAAATAGGCGCAGGGCTACTAACCGGTGTAGGAATAGGAGGAATTATCGTCGGTTTTGCAGCTCAGAAGTCCCTCGGAAATCTGCTAGCCGGTTTTCAGATTGCTTTTACCCAACCCATACGCATGGACGACGTACTCATCGTTGAAGGTGAGTGGGGGAAGGTCGAGGAAATCAATTTAACTTACGTAGTTTTGAACATCTGGGACAAGCGTCGTCTCGTGTTGCCAATCAATTACTTTATCGAGAAACCCTTTCAAAATTGGACTCGAACAACTGCCGAAATTTTAGGTACTGTATTTATCTATACTGATTTTCTGGTTCCAGTTGAAAATTTACGCCAGAAATTTGCCGAACTGCTGAAGGGTAACCGCCTGTGGGATGGCAAAGTGAATGTATTACAAGTAACCGATCTAAGAGAGCAAACAATGGAGATTCGATGTTTAATGAGCTGTAGAAACTCAGGGGATGCATTCGATCTAAGATGTTATGTACGAGAAGAAATGGTAAAATATATCCGTACAAACTTCCCCGAAGCCTTCGCCAGAACAAGAATTACAATGATTGAATAATGGGGGATACTCCCCCAAAACTATGCGTGCTGCCCTTCATGTTTGCCTTCTGCAAATTCTTCCACGATTTTACCATTAAAAGCCGGTAAATCTTTCGGGGTTCTGCTAGTGACCAAACCCTGATCGGTAACCACTTCGCTATCTTCCCACTGAGCGCCTGCATTGATTAAATCTTTTTTAATAGCAGCTACTGAAGTCATTCTCCTACCCTCTACCACTTCGGCATCGATTAATGTCTGCGGGCCATGGCAAATGGCAGCAACTGGTTTTCCCGCTACAAAAAAATCTTTAACGAACTGAACCGCGTCCGGATTAGTGCGTAACTTATCGGGATTGATAACGCCGCCAGGCAAAAGCAGTCCGTCATAATCCGAAGCGGATACTTCTTTTAGATTTTTATCAACCGGATATGTTCCCGTCCATTCATCGCCTTCTTTTGCTCGCACCGTTCCTGCTTTTGGAGAGACAATGTGAACAGTTGCTCCCGCCTTTACCAACGCTTCCTTCGGACTGGTCAATTCAACCTCCTCAAACCCATCTTCCGTTAAAATCGCAATTTTTCTTTCATTAAGTGTTCCCATAATACATGTTTTTAATATAATAAATGTATATTAGGTTACGCTTATCCAAACTATTTTGTTTAAAAAACTTTAATTTTTAATCGCTTTTCAGCAAATGCAATACTTAAAGTCGATTGGAAAGTAGCAGCCAAACCATCACCATGTGACCGTGTAAACCATTTAATACTTATCAAGCATTAAGCTGCACAAAATTGCGATGCAAAAAAGCTTCGCGATAGCCAAAGATCGTGCGCAATTTACTTTCTATAAACCTTCCTGCTACAAACCGGCCCACTGTCCCTAACGGAAGCTTATACACTACTTTATCATGAATCAGGGTACCTTTGTCCGTCTCTTTAAAGTGGTGTTCATGATGCCATAACGCATAAGGTCCGAATCGTTGTTCGTCTACAAAGTAAGTTTTTGCTAAAACATGCGTGATTTCAGTCACCCATTTCGTTCTCATTCCGGGCAGAACCGAAACCATATATGTGATGATCTGTCCTGCATAAATCTCGTCGTACTCTCCATTGGTGATTTCAAAATTCATCGTTGTAGGGGTAAGCTTAGTTAAATTTTTCGGCGCAGAAAAAAAAGACCAAGCTTCGTCGATCGATAGAGGAAGAATCTGCTTATTTAGCAACGTGTATATACCTGATGTTTGCTTTATTTCGATCATGGTAATCAGAACCTCTCCTCCAACAATTTGGCCCCCTATTATGTTTGAAATATTTCTTTACTTTATAAGAAATATTTTTTTAGATATCTTCGATGAGATTTATGACTTTACAGGAGAAAACCGCATGATAGAAATCAGTTTTTAATCCTAAATAAGCAATATATGAACCTTCAAAAAACGCTACTCTACTTATTCATGTTATCCGCTTTGTGGTCTGGATGTAATCAAGGCACCGAGCAAAAGAAAAAAAATCCCATTGATTCATTGCATAAAAAAGCTTTAAAAGAGTGGAATAAAACCATACCGGGAAATTTCAGCGAGCAAACTGAACTAAGTTTTGATAGCGCACGATTAGATACATTCTTTAATGCGTATAAAAATCTAGGTCCCTACCAAGAAAAGGTAAGGAAGTTTTACCGGAACAGGAACTATCATTTCGCTTGGTTCGATGATAAAGGGCTCATTGAACAAGCAGGAAATTTAACTGACAGGATGCTTAATCTAAAAGACGAAGGGATTGATGGGGAACTTCCATATAGTAAACATTTGGATTCGTTGATAGACGCATACAGTCAGCATAAAGGAACTAAAATAACCAATGAGGAACTGGAATTCATGCTCACATCGCAGTACTTCCTCTTTGCCGATGTCGCTTGGCAGGGCATGGATGACGCCAATGTGAAAGCGAACGATTGGTTTGTTCCTAAGAAAAGAGTATCTTATTCCGACTATTTGGATAGTCTCCTAAAACATCCTGTTAATGAAACAGGCGCCTCTATCGAGCCTGTATACCGGCAGTACGAACAACTACGAGGATACCTGAAGAAATATAGGGAATTAGCGGCCAAACACAAATGGAATCCTGTTATCGCAGACAAGAAAAGTTACAAAATCGGAGATTCATCCACCGTCCTTAGACAGATAAAGACACGATTATTTCTTTTAGGCGATTATCAAGGAGATACGCTCACCAATTTATACGATAGTACACTATTTTCCGGTGTGAGATCTTTTCAATCCCGACATGGATTACGTCCTGATGGTGCAATTGGAAGCGGTACCATTAATGAGCTTAATGTACTTCCGGCAGCGCGCTTAAAGCAGATAGCCGTGAATATGGAGCGCAGTCGATGGCTACCGGTAAGTCTAAAAACCGATTATTTGGCCGTCAATATTCCCGAATTCAAATTGCACGTCTATCATGCAGATAGTTTGCTCTGGAGCTGTAACGTAGTGGTGGGCAAAGCCATGCATAAAACCGTTATCTTTCACGGTGACGTAAAATATGTTGTTTTCAGCCCCTACTGGAATGTGCCACCCAGTATCGTAAAGAACGAAATACTCCCCGGCATGCGGAGAGATCGTAACTATATTGCTAAACATAATATGGAAATCACAGGAAAAAGCGGTGGATTACCTAATGTCAGGCAAAAGCCCGGCCCCAAAAACTCGCTAGGTTTGGTAAAATTTCTATTCCCGAATAGTTATAATATTTATCTGCACGACAGTCCTGCAAAATCTTTGTACAACGAGTCCAGCAGAGCCTTTAGCCATGGTTGCATCCGAGTAAGCGAGCCGGAGAAATTAGCCAATTTCCTTCTAAGAAGTGATTCAACCTGGAATAAGGAATCCATCTATAAAGCCATGCATGCAGGAAAAGAAAAATACGTAACCTTAAAGAAAACGGTTCCGGTCTTTATTGCTTACTTTACTGCGTTCATTGATCGAGAGGGAAAGATTAACTTTAGAAAAGACATTTACGACCGGGACGACCGTTTAGCCAAAATGCTGCTTACTGAAAATAAATAACAAATGATTTAAGTATACTGACATAGGGTTGTCAATATACATCCTTTCTTTGTTTCAAAAAACAGAATATTATGGACTTGATAAAAGCATTAAAACATGAATTGATAGGTGAGGCGGAAACCACTAGGAAGTTTCTGAAACTTATCCCCGAAGACAAATACGACTGGGCCCCGCACGAAAAAAGTATGAAAATGCAACATCTTGCGGTTCACATTGCTGAATTACCGTCTTGGATTGCTTTGGCTGTCGACACCGACGAATTGGATTTCGCTGTCAGCGGATATAGTCCTAAATCCTGCGCTAACAATGAAGAATTACTATCCATGTTTGAAGCATCCCTTCAACAAGGCAACGAGGCACTTAATAAGGTTCGTTTGGAGGATCTTGAAAAAAGATGGGTTTTACGTCAGGCAGAGAATATATTATGGGATGGTACTAAATATGGCATGATACGGCTTGCATTCAGTCAAACTTCCCATCATCGTGCACAGCTTGGAGTTTACTTAAGGCTACTGAATATTCCCATTCCGGGCAGCTACGGCCCTAGCGCAGACGAAGCAAAATTTTAATTTTAAGTATACTACCTCCCCGGCGGCACCTCGGAGGTAGTATTTGCGCTCAAAGCACGATTCTCGTGTTATACAACCTTTATATAAAGTATTGTAGTGGAAGAAATTTGTCAATTATTTTTGCCACTACAAATCTTTAGCTATTTTTGCATCATTATGATAGCAACTCCCCTTCGATAAACAAACTTTGGTATGAGTTTGTACGGATAGGAACAAATGTTTTACCCTATCTATTCACTTATTACGTTTAGCGTTTACTAGAAAAGAGAAACGCATATCTGCTATAACTTACTATATTAAATGAAATCTACATCTCGCGCAGCTTTTGCGTTTATTTTTATTACGGTGCTTATTGACATCACCGGAATTGGCCTAATTTACCCTGTTTTACCGAAACTGATCTCCAACCTGATTCACGCCGACATAAGCATAGCAGCTGAATACGGCGGTTGGCTCACCTTTGCCTATGCGATGATGCAATTTATATGTGCTCCTATCATGGGCAACTTAAGTGATCGGTATGGCAGACGTCCTATCCTTCTTTTATCGCTCTTTGGATTCGGGATGGATTGTCTTTTGATGGCCTTCGCTCCTACTATCTGGTGGTTATTTTTAGGCCGCATTATAGCTGGCGCTATGGGCGCCAGCTATACCGTCGCTTCTGCCTATATTGCCGATATCAGCAGTCCTGAAAAACGCGCACAAAACTTTGGTTTAATCAGTGCAGCTTTTGGTGTTGGCTTTATTATCGGACCCGTTATAGGAGGACTACTAGGAAAATATGGTACACATGCCCCCTTTCTTGTAGCAGGGCTGCTTAGTTTTCTAAATTTATTGTACGGCTTCTTTGTTTTGCCTGAGTCTTTAAAAAAAGAAAATCAACGTCCATTCGATTGGTCTCGTGCTAACCCAATCGGTTCCTTCAAACATCTAAGTAAATTTCCCGCAGTTGCCGGACTCATACTTAGTTTGCTGCTAATCAACATTGCAGGCCACTCCATGGAAAGTATATGGTCGTTTTTTACGATCGAAAAATTCAAATGGAACGAACAGGAAATTGGTTATTCTCTTGGTTTTATGGGGGTGGCTTTTGCCGTTGTTCAAGCAGGTTTAACTCGTATTTTGTTACCTAAACTGGGAGAAAAACGTGCCATAGTTATTGGCATAATGCTCTATACGATTAGCTTAACGTTATTTGCTTTTGCTAGCCAAAGTTGGATGATGTACGCCTTCCTTATCCCTTATGCCTTAGGCGCGATTGCCAATCCTGCGCTTCAAGGTTTCTTATCCAACCAGATACCGGATAATGAGCAAGGTGAATTACAAGGCGGCTTAACGAGTTTAATGAGTATGGGCGCTATTATCGGACCACCGATTATGACCTTTTTATTCGCCAGATTTGCAGGCGCTAATGCACCGATATATTTTCCGGGAGCACCTTTTTCTTTCGCGGCCTTATTAATGTTCGCTAGCCTGCTACTCGTTTTCAAGAGTTTGAGGAAAGGGTAGCTTAACCCATCGATTCCCTAATTGTAATAATGGAATCGATGGTCTATTCAACGCAACTTGTCACCCTCTATTGCTCATAGCCAAAGCGCTTAAGGTAATTCTTCTTGCTTCGCCAGTCTGAAATTACCTTTACAAAAAGCTCTAAAAAAACCTTTTTCTGCAAGAACTCTTCAATGTCTTGTCGTGCATAGGTGCCCACTTTCTTGATCATACTCCCCCCCGTACCGATAATGATATTTTTTTGTGAATCACGCTCAACAATGATTTCTGCACTAATTCTGACCAATTGTTCCTCCTCCTTAAATGATGTGACAATTACCTCTGTACTATAAGGAATCTCCTTTTCATACAATTTAAAAATTTTTTCCCGAACCATTTCAGACACAAAAAAACGCTCCGATTTATCAGTGAGTTCGTCTTTTTCATAAAAAGGGGGGTGAACCGGTAAATGCTCCAGCACAAACTGGAAAACAGCCTGAATATTATGTCCTAAAAGAGCAGAAATGGCGAATATGGCGGTCGGATTTAGTGTCTCTTGCCAGTAGTTTATCTTCGCCTTTACATCGTCTTCATTTGATTTATCGATCTTATTTACTAAGACAACCACCGGCGAATCTGTTTTTTGTAGTTTTTCTATCACATCTGTTTCGTCATACTTTTCGTTAATATCAGTAACAAAAAGAATAATATCAGCATCCACTAACGATCCGTGAACAAAATTCATCATGGATTCTTGTAAACTGTAGGCAGGCTTGATAACACCGGGTGTATCTGAAAACACAATTTGGTAATCTTCCTCATTTACAATACCCAAAATACGATGCCTCGTTGTTTGTGCTTTAGGTGTAACAATGGACATCTTCTCGCCTACTAATGAGTTCATTAAGGTTGACTTACCAGCGTTTGGCTTCCCTACTATACTTACAAATCCAGCTTTGTGTGACATTTTTTTTAAATTTTATTTGCACAGCAAAGAAACAAAATATATCTTTGCACTCCAATCAAACGAAAACAAATATTGTTTTTCAGCAGTAGGAAAGCAATTTTAAAATAAAATATACTGCGGGGTGGAGCAGTTGGTAGCTCGTCGGGCTCATAACCCGAAGGTCGCACGTTCGAGTCGTGTCCCCGCTACTACAGCCGATCAAAATTTTGGTCGGCTTTTTTATTTTTGGCTTCCCTTATTCTCCGTTATTAAATCCCTACCTACATTCATCTTTTAAATTGCATAATAAAAGCAATTTACATAAGTTTGTGCTCCGCATACGTGTAAGTGTAACACGAGCAAGCTTTAGTTTCAAAAAGTAAAAATTTAAGTATATTATGTCAAATACATCCAAGATTATCTACACCAAAACCGATGAAGCTCCTGCTTTAGCAACTTACTCTCTACTTCCAATTGTTAAAGCTTTTACAGCATCATCCGGCATTGATGTAGAAACCAGAGATATTTCTTTGGCCGGCAGAATCCTCGCCGTCCTTCCGGAATTTCTTACTGAAGAGCAGAAAGTCTCTGACGCATTAACCGAATTAGGCGAATTAGCAACTCAACCGGAAGCCAATATCATTAAGCTTCCTAATATTAGCGCCTCTGTTCCTCAATTAAAAGCAGCTATCAAAGAGTTGCAAGCAAAAGGCTATAAATTACCTGATTATCCCGAAGAACCCAAAAACGACCAAGAAAAGGATATTAAAGCGAAATACGACAAAGTAAAAGGAAGTGCGGTGAATCCGGTATTACGGGAAGGAAATTCAGACCGCCGTGCACCAAAGGCAGTAAAAAACTACGCAAAAAAGCATCCTCATAGCATGGGAGCCTGGAGTGCCGCTTCAAAGTCGCACGTCGCAACCATGAGTAGCGGTGATTTCCGTCATAATGAGAAATCGTTAACAATTAACGAAGAAACGGACGTGAAAATAATTTTCACGGACAAACAAGGGAATCAAACCGTACTGAAAGAGAAAACGCATTTATTGGCAGGCGAGATTATCGACGCTACCGTTATGAGCAAGAAAGCACTCTTGGCTTTTTTGGATGCCCAAATCGCTGACGCTAAAGCAACGGGAGTTTTATTCTCGCTACACATGAAGGCAACGATGATGAAAGTTTCCGATCCGATTATTTTCGGACATGCGGTAAAAAGCTTTTTTAAGGATGTTTTCGCGCAATACGGTGAAGATCTTAAAGCTGTTGGAGCCAATCCAAACAGTGGTTTAGGGGATGTATTAAGCGCTATAGATAAACTTCCCGGCGACAAAAAAGAAGCAATAAACAACGCGATACAGAACGTATTGTCTAATGGTCCCGCCCTTGCTATGGTCAATTCAGACAAGGGAATAACCAATCTTCATGTTCCGAGCGATGTAATTGTTGATGCATCCATGCCTGCCATGATCAGAAATTCAGGGCAAATGTGGAATGCTGACGGTAAGCTTCAAGACACCAAAGCGGTTATTCCTGACAGTAGCTATGCAGGAGTTTATGATGCAACCATCGAGTTCTGTAAGAAAAATGGTGCTTTCGATCCGGCGACTATGGGTACGGTTCCCAATGTTGGTTTAATGGCACAAAAAGCGGAAGAATATGGATCGCATGATAAGACCTTCGAAATTACCGGGGATGGTAAAGTTGAAGTCATTGACGCCAAAGGAAACGTCTTATTAAGCCATGAGGTAGAAACGGGTGACATTTGGAGAATGTGCCAAGTAAAGGATGCCCCTGTTCGCGATTGGGTAAAGCTTGCTGTAACACGTGCACGCGCCTCTGAAACACCTGCTGTATTTTGGCTAGACGCGGAGCGCCCACACGATGCCGAGCTTATCAAAAAAGTAAATGCTTATTTACCTGAATACGATACTACAGGCTTAGACATTCGCATATTATCACCTGTTAAAGCAACTGAGTTCACATTAGAACGAGTTAAAGCAGGACAAGATACAATTTCTGTAACGGGCAATGTGCTTCGCGATTATTTGACGGATTTATTCCCAATCCTTGAGCTTGGAACGAGTGCAAAAATGTTATCCATTGTCCCCTTAATGAATGGTGGCGGGCTCTTTGAAACCGGGGCCGGTGGATCTGCTCCAAAACATGTTGAGCAATTCCTGGACGAAGGCCATTTACGATGGGATTCATTAGGTGAATTCCTTGCACTCGCTGTTTCACTAGAACATCTAGGAACAAATTATAACAACCCTAAAGCCCTTGTGCTTGCAGATACCTTAGACCAAGCAACCGGCAAACTTTTAGATAACCAAAAATCACCATCTAGAAAGGCCGGCGAACTTGATAACCGGGGGAGCCACTTCTATTTAGCTTTATACTGGGCCGAAGCATTAGCTGCACAGGATCAGGACACTGAGCTGAAAGCACAGTTTGCTGATTTGGCAGAAAAGCTAATTAGTAATGAAGGCAAAATTAATGAAGAGCTAAACGCTTCTCAGGGCAAAAAGGTAGATATAGGAGGATATTATGCGCCTGACGATACGCTGGCCTCAAGAGCTATGCGTCCGAGTGCAACACTTAACGAAATAATTGATAGCCTAGTATCGCATTAAGCTTTGCGATCAAATAAAAAAGGAGGTGTAAAACATCTCCTTTTTTATTTAGGGTTCTTTTCGTTTCTGCTATTTTTCAAAAATACTGTTGATCCCCGCGATTTTTCCGTAACTTTATAGTATACCAATGCTATGTATTATGAAGTCGATCATTATAGCAACGGATTTTTCAAAAGTAGCATATGCTGCAGCATGTTACGCTGCTCATCTAAGCGCAAGTCTCCTTGTTGACACCCTCATTATTTATCATTCATACGATAATGAATTGTATGTAACAACAGACATTCCAATTCCTAACCGACAGCAACTTCAAACACAGCGTGAGAAATCATTAATTGCACTGGAGGAACTACGGGTAGCGCTCAAAAAAATTGCCCCAAAATCAATCAGTATAAAATCGGAAGCAAATGACCAGACATTGGTTTCAGGCATTGAAACAATGATTGCGGAAAATCAAACAGAATTAATTGTGATTGGCACAACAGGCAAAAGTAATCTTGAACAAGTATTAATGGGGAGTAATGCCCTAACTGTAGCTAAAGAAATCAGCACGCCCGTACTACTCGTACCTGCCACACACACGTTCAGTCCGCCGAAACAGGCCGTTCTTGCTTGCGATTTGAAACACACGGAAGACACACTTCCCCTGGAACATATCCGTCATTTTGTTAGTACCTTCAGCTTAAAGCTTCATATCCTTAACATACAACCCACCGCATCTGAACCAATTGCCGACACTATACCTGAGCAATACAAGCTTCACGAGTTACTGGATGATTTGAATCCGACATATAACTATATTGATCACGAAGATACGGCCTCAGCGATTATTCACTTTGCAAATGAACATGATATAGATCTGGTTATTTCTGTAAGAAAAAGCTACGGGTTCTTCAGGAATTTATTCCACAAAAGTATTACGAAAAAACTGGCTTTTAAAACTACCATACCACTCCTCTTGCTCGGCAAAAAAATAAAGTAAGTTCAAAAAAGTCAAAGGCTAAATAAATGAGCTTCAAGCGAGAAAAAACGTTCCAAAACCGTGCGAAAAAAACTGCAAAAACTTGTGCTCTTTTATTCGCCAATATTCGTATTTTAGCCACACGGATAGATTATGGAAAGCAATCACACAGAAGATATATTAAATAATAAGGGTCAACTATTTAGAATTACCTACCAACACCTCGATTATTATTTTAGGGTAATTAAACCAACGAAAATCACCGCCTCAACTAATGAGATTGAAATTTTGCTGGATGAAAACACCTATGTTATCGAGCGGGAGGGCCGCACATGGGTATTCAAAGGAGCTGGCTTAGATAGTGACTTTGCGAATGCAATCGGCAGACTAATCTGCCTACGATACCGCCTTTAAGTTTATTAAGAGCTTATACTACTTACCTTGACACAATTAAAGGACATAAGTAGCAAGACATAAGACAACAGGATATGTGATAGAATAATATAGTCGTCTTGCTACCCGATACCTATGTCCTGTTGCCTTGTACTTATGTCTTGCTACTTGATCATACAATATATCCATCATAGCCTAACAATGTCAATCCTTATCCTTAACTTTGCGGCTTTATGAGACGTCTCTCGTCAAAATCGGAGAGATGGGAAACAACACTTAAGGGATAAAGGGAACAAAATGTCTAATATCATTGCCATAGTCGGCCGACCAAACGTTGGCAAGTCAACATTATATAATCGTTTAACAGAAAGTAGAAAAGCAATCGTGGATGACATGAGCGGGGTAACTCGCGATCGGCATTATGGTCAAGCTGAATGGGTGGGAAAAACTTTTACGGTCATTGATACAGGCGGATATGTGCATGGGTCCGAGGACATTTTCGAAGCTGCTATCCGAGAACAAGTGTTAATAGCCATTGAAGAAGCATCGGTCATTTTATTCATGGTTGATGTAACTGTCGGAATCACCGATTTGGATGACGATATAGCGCATCTATTACGTCGCTCAAATAAACCCGTTTTTGTCGTTGTCAATAAAGTTGACCACCATCAACTACATACGGATGCGTCCACTTTCTATGCTTTAGGACTAGGCGAAATCTACAATATTTCTTCCATGACCGGTTCAGGCACCGGCGAACTATTGGATGAAGTCGTAAAACACTTTGACGAAGTGCAGGAAGAGGAAGGCAGCCTACCCAAATATGCAATTGTTGGTCGGCCTAATGTCGGCAAATCATCCTTTATTAATGCCTTAATAGGCAAAGAACGCAATATCGTAACGCCTATTGCCGGGACAACACGAGATTCAATACAAATTCACTACAATCAATTTGGCCACGAATTCATGTTAATAGACACCGCCGGACTGCGTCGAAAAACAAAAGTGAAGGAGAATATTGAGTTTTATTCGGTCATGCGTACCATTAAAGCATTAGAAGAAGCGGACGTTGTTATTCTTATGATCGATGCGACTGAAGGACTAGAATCACAAGATGTAAATATTTTCCATTTAGCAGAAAAAAACAAAAAAGGTGTTGTGTTGCTCGTAAACAAATGGGATTTAGTAGACAAGGATCATAAAACCCTTAAAAGATTTGAAGAGGAGATCAGAAATAAAACGGCTCCATTCACGGATTATCCCATTGTCTTTACGTCTGTTATCGAAAAACAACGGATCTTTAAAGCAATAGAAGTAGCAACAAAGGTTTACGAGAATAAGTATAAGAAAATCCCGACTTCGAAGCTGAACGATGTTATGCTTCCCATTATCGAGAATTATCCACCCCCAGCAACTAAAGGAAAGTACATCAAAATCAAATATGTTACGCAAATTACAGGACGATCACCTATGTTTGCTTTTTTCTGTAATCTCCCGCAATATATTAAAGATCCATATAAACGCTTTATCGAAAATAAATTACGTGAGCATTTCGATTTCACCGGCGTACCGATTCAGATATTTTTCCGACAAAAATAAGGCTATTCTATCGTTTTATTGGTATGTAAGCAGATTATCATTATCTTTATCGGGCAGACCAATTGAGATTAAAACTGAGGCTATTTATCGGTAGCGTTGGTATTTTCCTCGAAAACCGAAAGCTTATTTTTTATCAACATGTCTAATCTCGTAACAATAAAGGATATAGCTCGGGCACTGAATATATCTGTTTCAACCGTTTCGAGGGCACTACGAGATGCCCATGACGTAAGTTTGGAAACCAAAAGTAAGGTCGAAGCAATGGCAACCGCCCTACACTACAAACCGAACTTTAATGCCATGGGCTTAGCTAACGGAAAATCCCACAATATCGGCATTGTGTTGCCATTTATAACTAATTACTATTTTTCTACAGTTATTACAGGCATACAGGAAGCCGCCTATAATAATGGGTATAATATCGTACTTTATGTAACAAACGATTCGCCGGAGCGAGAACTGGCAATTATCAACAATCTTTCTATTGCGAATTTAGACGGCCTTTTAATTTCTACCTGTTGTAAAACCGGCGATCACTTACAGCACCTTCTTCGTAATAAAATACCTATTGTATTCTTTGATAGAGTAATTGAAAAGGTAGAAACTTCCAAGGTGGTACAAGATGACTACAATGGAGCTTTTCTTGCCACCAGTCATTTGGTTGAGCAAGGCTACACCAAAATAGCACATATCGCCGGCCCCAGAAATCTTCCATTAACGGAAAAGCGGCTAACAGGCTACCTTGACGCCTTAAAAAAACATTGTCTACCCATTAGAGAAGAGTGGATTATCGCTTCCGGTTTTTCACAAGAATGTGGTGAGTCAGACGCGATGGAATTGCTACAGTTGGCAAAAAACATGAAACCGAATGCTATTTTCGCCGTAAACGACAGAAAGGCTGTCGGAGCAAGTATAACCCTGAAGAAGCAGGGTATAACAATTGGAAAAGAAATAGGGATCATCGGTTTCACCAATGATCCTATTTCCTGTTTAGTAAGTCCAAGTATCAGTACGGTCGCTGAACCCGCTTTTGATATCGGCTTCATAAGTTGTGAATTGCTTTTAAAACATATAACTAAAAAGCAAACTCCTTGTCAGGAGATTATACTACCTGCAGAATTAATCGTCAGAGAGTCGACACAAAGAGCTTAAAGCGAAAATCCTACTTATTTTAATAAACTTGCAGCTGCTTCGTCTAGATATAACGAACAGCTAGCATGTTTCTGTAGAATACTGGCAGGATAAGCATTGCTAACATTTTGTTCAACGCTATCTTTAACGGCTTGCGCTTTTCTGGCGTCCGGTACTGAGCAAATGATATGCTTTGACTTACAGATTTGCCGCACCGACATGCTGATAGCCTTTGAGGGCACCTCATCAATCGAGTTAAACCAGCCCTCTCCTAATTGCTGCATCCGACATTGCTTGTCCAAGATAACTTCCAAATAAGGCTCTTCCGTATCAAAATTAGCTGGTGGGTCATTAAATGCCAAATGCCCGTTCTCCCCAATCCCTACCAAGGCCACGTCAATCGGATGTTGACGAATCAAGTCGTTCAGTTCTTTTCGCACCTCGCCCGAATCCGACTCTCCGTCAATTAAATAAGCCGCTTTCAGCGACGGAACATGAGCAAGAAAGCGCTCCTTCAAGTACTTCCGAAAACTGGCGGGGTGACTGATCGGTAGATTAATGTATTCATCTAAATGAAACATTGTAACCTTTGACCAGTCCACCTGCTCTTTTATCAACTGATTAATCGTTTCAAATTGACTGGTACCTGTTGCTAAAATTATATTAGCAAATCCCTTCTCATTAATCGCTTCATTAATTAATTTGGCAGCTTCTTTCCCGGCAGCCTGCCCCAGTTCCTTTGGGTCTTTTAATATACGAATATCCATAGTTTTTATTTTCTACATATGTTATGATTGTATCCATTACCAATACTAAACCCTTGCGCCCGTTGTTGCTCCTTCCGCTAACGACATATCTAAGGGTTGATTTTCCTTCCACTTGCCGGAAGTAAAATCCGGTATACGGATGGGTTTGCTTCCGTTTGCTACTGACCATTCGCTCAAAGGACCGATAACACTCCAGCTCGCTGCATCGTAAACATCCATATCTAGCGGTAAACCATTTCGGAGGCAGTCGATCAAACGCCAATCCATCATAAAATCCATTCCTCCATGTCCACCGATTTTTTTCGCCAATTCGCCTATCTTTTTCACGATGGGAGGCGTGTACTTTTCTTCCAGCAACTTCATTTCCTCGTCTTCTAACCACCCTTCATGGCTTGTAGCAATCTTGCCGGGTAGTGGATATTTTTGTGCCGTCGCCTTTGTTCCACTCAATAGATGGATACGGGAGTACGGTCTTGGTGATGACACATCGTGTTGCAGCATAATGGTCCGTCCCTTCCCTGTCCGTATAGTACTCGTATTGATATTTCCCCTAAAAGGACTGTTGATGAATTCTTTGAAACTTGAATCCTCCTTAGCCTTCTCTTCGGCTAAAGGCTTCAAGAGAAAATCATTGGACGACATAGACACCATATAGTCCAAATAATCTCCGCGATTTATATCCATTGCCTGACAAACAGGACCTATACCATGTGTCGGATATAGATCACCGTTCCGTTTTGCATTCTCCCGTAAACGCCAGAGATTCCATCTAGCGTCTTTATCAAAAAAACTATCTAAAATATCGTGTATATACGCCCCTTCACCATGAATGAGTTCCCCGAAGAAACCTTGCCGAACCATATTGAGCGTTAACAATTCAAAGAAATCGTAACAACAGTTTTCAAGCATCATACAATGCTTCTTCGTTTTCTCCGATGTTTCTACCAGTCTCCAACAATCTTCAACGGTAGTTGCTGCAGGAATCTCGACCGCTACATGTTTTCCATGTTCCATTGCGTAAACTGCAACCGGTGTATGAAGAGCCCAGTGCGTACAAACATAAATCAGATCTATATCATCCCGATCGCACACATGCTTCCAAGCTTCGGCACCATCATGATACAAAGTGGCTTCATGCCCGGGAAATTGAATACGATCCTTCGCTTTTTTTGCTTGCTCGGGACGTATGTCACATATCGCTTTAATCTCTACACCATCCAACCTACTAATACGTTCAACTGCCGCACCTCCTCGATTTCCCACACCTATGAATCCAATTCGTACAACATTCATCTTAGGCGCTGCATAGCCACACATATTGAATGTTTGGTGATGATCTTTTTGACTCGCTTTTAGAATGTGCATCAATGCCCCATCTTCCTCCTTTGCTTTCGAACCATCTTTATCATTACATGCACTTAAACCTGTTCCACCCACTACGCCAAGGCCCGTTATCCCTGCATATTTTAAAAAATCTCTACGGTTACTTTTCATATTATTTTAGTATTTAACATTAGTTAATGATAAAATTGATATTATATTCCTGATCCCATCTTGCCTTCAAAACAGCTATTTCTTTCTCCAACTGCTGTTTTGTTTCAAGGTCAATCAACCTACCCGACATACTTCGAGCACGAACAAATTGTATGGCCTCCGCTTTACTTAAACCGGCCATCGTCATGATATCTCCCCAGTAAAGGACACCTGGAAGATGAATAGACATATTATAATAATCTACGCCCTCTCTACTATCAAAAATATAGCTATAAGGCGAGTCATAAAGCACTAAAGATTTCAAATTGTGCATCGTGGAGAAAAGTAGCGCCGCTACACTTGGTTCTTTAAAACAGACAAAGGTCAATGATCCAAATTGCTGATCGATTAGCCATCTATATACGACTTGTATATCCGAGAACCACTCGCCAAGCACGGTTCGTCCCAACCATAAAGCCGAGCGTGCCAATGTATGGAAAGGAGGCAGATGTTCGTCTAATTTTAACGCTGCAGGCGACCCTTGTTCACCTAAACCCCAAAGATCTACTAATAGTAACGTGCTCCCTTCCTCGAAGGCCTGCTCTAGTAGTTGAAGAGGAATTGCTTCTTTTCCCTCCCCATGAAAGAATACTTTACAAGATGTGGTACGGCCCTTGGCCGGCTCATATAAAAGCAAAGGTATTTTCTGGTTATTGGTGCATTCCAAAACGACTTTTTGCCACAGCCCTTCTTTTCCTTTTTTTATAATCTGTCTAAGCTTTTTGTCCTCAATGTGTCCAAGTACATCCTCTAGTTCTTTAAGCTTATCCGGAATCGATGCCTCATCCAATAAACTTTTGCTGTGTAAGATCGATCCTCGTTCACGACAAAAATGTTCAGTAGTTTCCACAAATACCGGCCTCGCATGATGGTAGGTTATCAATACTTCCTGATCGATTTCTTTGCTAATCGCATCTTCCATTCTATGCACCTGTTTTCTACTATTTGTTAAATGAAGATCAAACCAATCGACAGCGGCTCGAAGCATTTCTACTGAATAGGTATGTTCTTGATCAAATAATTCATATGCCAACTTCTCTTTTGCTCCCAATTTAGCATATATCGCTTCTGCATATTTATAACAATGTAGCATCTGACTATGATAAAAGGAGGGATTATCTTCTCTTAATGCGCTCAATACCTTAAGTGCCCTGGGTGCTATCAATCCTAACGCATGTGATTCTTCCAAAAAAGTCAAGCCATTTGGCAATAGCTCACAAACACAATTACTATTCATCACATAAGATTCAAAGGTCCCCACACTTACTACGGGAACAACTGCTTTAATGCGTTCATCTAAAGCCGCTAACCACATGGCCTGGTTTCCTCCCCCACTTGCGCCGGTAACACCTATTCGCTGTGTATCTACCATGGGGAGCGAGCACAAAAAATCCAACGCTCTCACATTGTCGGTCAGTTGCATGCCCATTAAGGTTTCTCCTATATTAAATAGGGATGCACCTAAGTTGCCACCATGATATTCCTCTTGATGCGCCACGCTGCCCCGTTCGCCGGCCCCCCAAGCATCCATGGTCAATACAATATAACCGGCGTTTACTAAACCAAGTGCCACTTGACGAAATAGGCCAGCATTTCTTGCTCCGGCCCAATGTCCGTGGGCAACTAAAATTGCCGGTAACCGCCCTTCTATTTTTGGCAGATATAGATTCGCAGTAGCATAAACAGACGGTCTGGTCTGAAAGGCAATATTTTTGATATGAAAAGTTGACCGCTCAATTTTGGCCGTTTCTTTCACATCAAAGTCTAAGGTCTTGAAAAAACTTAGGTTAGCTTCTTTAATGACCTTTTGCCTTAGAGCCGGCGCAATGTCCTTCCATTCTTTTCTTTTATTTGCAGACAAGCAATGGTTAGACGCGCGCGATGCCAAGTCCCGATAATGTTCCAGGATATAATCATTCGCTGCTTCCTTTTCTTCAAATACCGCGGGAACTTGCACTTGCTGACGCATTGATATTATCACCTTTCGTTAATTTGATCATTAATCCACATCCCACCATACACGGGTAGCGGCGTTATCAGGGCCTCCTAATAACTTCTTCCCTTCTGCTAAGGCTGCACCATTTGTGGAAGCCTCCACTGACGAGTATGGCAGTCTTTTAATAAATGTCCCCACCGGCAAATCGGCGTTATCCGATTGTAAAAGCGGATACATCGTAGGGTAGCCCGTGCGCCTGAACTCTGCCCAAGCTTCTATCCCATCCGGAAACACGGCCAGCCATTTTTGTGTAGCAATCTGTGCTCGCTGCATAGCTTCGTTGTTGGCCCAGCGAACCGGTATTTCACTCACTGCTTGCGAATTTGCCTCATCACCCGGTGCCATAGGTCGAGCATCACTTTGTATGTAAGCATTGATTGTGGATGCATCATTAATACCCCATTGTTGCAGGCTTAATTCGATTCCTTTTTCATAATAACTTTGCGCCGTACCACCTCCCATATTCCATCCATTCAATACCCCCTCGGCTAATAAAAAATATGCTTCCGCGGCTGCCATTACCTCTTGCCTTGCACCTAATTGCGCAACCCATGCCGTATTATCCGTATTCCGTTGAACCCATTTCAGGCCTAAGTTTGAAGTCTGATTAGGCCTGTTTCCCGGCAGATTGATTGCCGTCGGTGAGGACCCATTACGAAGTCCTTTAAATTCTCCGGTGGCCACCGCTGCTTGAAAAAAAACAGGAAGCCGAGGATCCTGATAGCCCTTTAAGTATGACGCCATGGTAGAACTCATGCTAAATTCATTGTTTGCTGCATTAAAGGCCAAGCCATTGGCATCGTCTCCATTTAATGAGCGTTCGATGCTGGCGGTTTCACTATTGGCTACCATGACACCGCCGGCAACCGCAGCTTCCGCTTCTTGTTTTGCCCGGTCTGGAGCCACTTTGGATATACGCATAGCCATTCGCAATCGCAATGTATTCGCAAATCGAATCCATTTGGCAACATCGCCACCATAGATCAAGTCCTGACTACCAAAGATATTCGTTGCTGTACCGTTCTTTAAATTGGTGACGGCAGAATCAAGTCGCTTAAATAGGTCATCATAGATTGCTTCTTGCGAATCATAGGGAATGCTACTATCCGTACTACCGGCTTTAAAATAAGGAACAGGTCCATATTGATCGGTGTATCTATGAAAAACATAGGCTTTCATGATATTGGCTAAGGCATATTCCCCCGAACTCGGTTCTGTATTATCAAAGATTGCCTGAAGTTGAGGCATCGTAAGAACGTAGGTAATAATAGCAGGTCGGGAAAGCCAGCCATCATTCATGGCATATCGATCGGTAGTGAAACTGGTCGTTGTGAGCGCATAGTACTGCGCGTACAAGTCCGGCATTAGGATCGATATCGTCTGATAGTAAGGGCGATGTATGGTTGCTGCCGATTGTGCTCTCGAAAACATAAAAGGAAGCTCACGTGCACCGGCTTCGGTCAGTTTGGAAGGATTGGTATTAATTTCGTCGAAGTCGCCGGTACACCCTGCTATTGCCAGTAACCAAATGGATGCGACTATATAGATAGCTCTTATTTTCATCGTATTATTTCTTTTAATTGCTGATGAGAACTCGAGTAAATAATAATTGTACTGTATGTCAATATTATTTACTTCTCGGTTTCATAATTGCAGATTTTGATGATTAGAAAGATAGATTTACATTAAACCCGAAGCTGCGTGTGGACGGTAATATCCCACTTTCAATACCCTGAAAGTTGCTAGTTCCTATGGCTACCTCGGGGTCAACCGGCAAGGTTCTTTTTCCAATACCCGGAATATCGAGCTTTGATTTCCCGCGATAAAAAAAGAACAAATTCCGAGCCGTCAATGAAAAACGAGCCGTTTTAATAGGAGATCGTTTCATATTCAACGTATAACCTACAGAGAGTTCTCGAAGTCGGAAATTGGTAGCATCATAGGTGAAAAATTCACCGTAGGCATTTGTACCTCCCTGCGAAACCTGAGTCCAAAGTTGTTCAGCGGATATAGCGGTCGTATTCCGGCTTCCATCTGCATGAACACCTGCTAAAACTAGCCCGCCATCCCGGTAAGCGGTCGTATAATCACCTAAACCAAAATAGGCTAACATAGCATCTGTTCCCGAAACAACGGTACCACCAACACGACCGTCAACCATAAAGGAGAAATTAAATTGTTTGTAATCGAACTGGTTCAACCAGCTTAACGTGTAGTCGGGATTAAAATTTCCGATCTTCTGCAATTGCTCGACGACAGGAAGACCATTCGCATTGATTTGATACTGTCCATCCTCATTTCTTGCCCACTTATAGCCATAAATATCCCCATAGGCTCCCCCGGGCTTGATTAATAAGCTCCCAAAATTGGTTGAAGGGGAAATGCTCGCTTGCTCAATTCCTGGAAGTAAGGATAACACCTTATTTCGATTCAGCGCAAAATTCACGGTCGTATTCCAATTAAATCCTTCCTTTTTAACTGGATTACCCGTTAACATCAATTCCATACCTTTATTCTGAATATCACCTACATTAACATACTGATTATTGTAGCCAGATGGTTGAGGAAGTCCGATAAAGATTAATTGGTTTACGGTATTCGTTTTATAGACGGAAGCGTCCAAACCTAATCGCCCATCAAAAAATCGCCACTCAGTACCGATTTCCCATGCCTTTGTTTTTTCGGGTTTCAAGTTATCAATATATTTAATCTGATCACGTGCTACGAAACCACTACCGGCGCCCGGACTATAAGAATAGGTCTGTTGAAGCAAGTAAGGATCCGCATCATTTCCCACTTGTGTATAAGCTCCTCTCACCTTAGCATAACTCACCCATGATGGGAGCTGAACCATCTCAGAAAGCAGACCCGACAACCCAAAAGATGGATAAAAATAACTATGAGGTGCGGGCAGTGTGGACGACCAGTCGTTTCTTGCAGTGACATCCAGGTATAGTTGTTCCTTATAATTCAATTGCGCACTTCCGTAAACCGACTGGATTTCCTTCTTTGCCACGATGTTACTGAAAGCAGGTGTGCTCGCAAAATTTAAATCAAACATGTTCGGTATACGCAATCCATTCGCCAGAGCCTGCGTATTATAGCCGCTATTGTTCAAGACTGCTGCACCAATGTTATAGTTCACTCCAAAATCAGCTCCAATTTTATTCGTTCCCGATAAGAGGAAGTCTATATTGCGTTCCCACCTATTCACATTGTTCTCCTGATACCTGCCGCCGGTAAGCGTTGGAATAGGAAGCGTTCCGGCATAAAAAGAACCTGTTATTTTATCATCGTACCGATCTAAACTAAAGCGCCCCTGGGCAAACAACCAATCGGTCAATTGATATTTAACGGATCCAACCAACATGATACGATTGCGTTCTTCATTTAAAGACATGCGATAGATGTCCCAATAAGGATTTTGAAAAAAGGAACTGTTTGTCCAATATTTTGGTTGTGGTTGTAGTGTTTCCTCATTGATGGTTTCAAAATCCCTTAACTCTTCCGGAGATAGGTCCCGAGGCATAATGAGCGCCTCATTCGTTACACCATTGTCCCCTAATCGGGGTTTATTCTTTATTTTTTGATTGACATAGGTAAGTTTGATATCTGTCGTCAGCCCTGGAAGTATTTCATTGTTTAAGCGTAAATTCAGCGTATTTCTATCCAATCGATTTTTTGGAATAATACCGGTGATAATGTTATTGGTATAAGAAGCATAACCTTGCATCTTTCCGGTACCACCTGAAACGCTTATCGAATTATTCAGTGTCGTTCCGGTATCATAGAAATCACGAACATTATTTGGATATGTTTGCGTAGGTGCACCCCAACTTCCGGCCGCATCCGCTCCGAACACACCACCGTTACCCCTACCGAAACTGTTCTGTAGATCCATTAACAGCATAGGCTTATCTATTGCCACGCCTCCACTGTAATTAAGGCGTACAGCTCCCTCTTTACCTTTCTTAGTCGTGATCATGAGGGCGCCATTTGCAGCGCGGCTTCCGTAAAGTGCCGCCGCAGCCGGTCCTTTCAGCACAGTTACCGATTCTACATCTTCCGGATTGATACTTGCACCGCCATCACTTCCTGAATATCCGCTGCTTAAGCTCTTTTGCTGTGTAGCCACCGTGTTTGCCGATCCACCGCCCCCTTGTTCGGTGGTCATCGTATTATCGATGGGTACCCCATCTACCACAATCAATGCGTTATTGTTCCCACTTATTGAACGGTTACCTCGTAAAACTACACGCACAGCACCACCCGGTCCTGTGGCCGCGGGCGTAACAACCGCACCGGCTACCTTACCGTTTAGGGCATTCATTACATTGCCGCCAGGATCTTTAACGTTTGTCAGATCATTGTTTTTCAATTCTTGGGTGGCATAGGTTAGTGATCGTGTTTGTCGTTCTATACCCAATGCGGTAACAACAACTTCGCTTAATTGAGCAGCATCTTCTACCAAGGTGATATTTAGCATTTGATCGGAACTAATAGGCACTTCCTTAGACTGGTAACCAACGGAAGAAAAAACCAGTACATCACCCTCTTTTGCCGCTAAACTAAAATTTCCCTTGGTATCAGTAGAGGTACCGGTTTTCGCTCCTTTTACTTTTACACTTACACCGGGGATTGGTTGTCCGTCGCTTTGACTCTTAACGACGCCCCCTATGTTGCCGCGTTGCTGTGAACATACCACAATAGGCATTAAAAACACCATCCATATTTGCAAAAATGTTCGCAGAAAGGCTTTAAAAGGCAAGATTCTTTTCATAATTTCTCACTTAGGGTTGGTAATACGAAGGGATCTATCCCTTTGCATTATTCAAAAAAATGAGAAACCGCTCTGAATGGCAAAAATTTAGGAGGAAATCACCGAGAACGTTATCGAAAAACAAATCAGCGTTTCAACGCTTCTATGGTTCGTGCGAGCATATGGTCTGACCCGTTTTTTATCTTAAAATAGGCTTCACTCCCGAAGAAAAACCTCGCTATCAGCGCTTTCATATCGAGTTCTATGAGTTTACGAGCGACCTCAACTTCCCTTTTATTAAACTCGATTTCATTACGTCTTGCCAACTCCACGAAATTACTATATGTGTCCTTTGGTAAACTATAGTGAGTTAAAAAATGATCAATCGAAAAGTCCGCGGGAGTTGAAACCAGCCGGCTATAAACGTAATCATTTATCAGGTTAGTCTTCAGCACTTTTTTATAGAAGCTATTGGCACCCAGCGTATCGATCGGCACGTAAATATCCGGCATAATGCCCCCACCACCATAAATAGGGCGACCCGAACTCGTATGATAAAGCATTCCTTTCAATAAGGATGTATCAAGTGGACTAGTGTTTTCATTCTGGGTCAGTTCTCCGGAAATGTACCTCCGATTGATTTCGTTAAAATACTTTTCCAACCCGTCTTTATAGGATTTTTGGATACTCCTACCAGATGGGGTATAATATCTCGCAATCGTTAAATTAATGGCTGAACCATCGTCAAAATCAAATTGATCTTGAACAAGCCCTTTTCCGAAAGAACGTCTACCAACAACGATACCTCGATCTAAGTCTTGTACAGCTCCTGCCACAATTTCACTGGCCGATGCGGAACGTTCATCGATTAAAATGGCAAGCTCACCTTCTTCAAAAACACCATCCCCTTTTGAATAATATTCAGTTCGGGGTTCGTGAGCTCCTTGCGTATAAACCAACAACTTCTTTTCTTTAAAAAATTCGCTTGCCAAAGCCGTTGCTGCACGCAAATAGCCCCCGCCATTTTCCCTTAAATCGATAATGAGCTTATCCACACCGTATTGCTTCATTCGATTTATATGTTTTCTAAAGTCACTGGCCGTTTGCGCACCAAAACGCTTAATTTTGATATAAGCAATAGCCGTGTCAATGATATAAGCTGCATCAATGCTACTTACGATGATCTTGTCGCGGATTACTTTAATCGGTTCTGTTAAATCGACCCCCTTTCGATTGATCCAGAGATTAACCGTACTGCCTCTTTTTCCCCGAACTCTTGCCGCAACCTCCTGTTCTTTCATATTTACACCGGAAATAGGTTTATCATCCACACCTATTAGCTTGTCGCCTATTTCCACACCAGCCTTCTCTGCAGGACCATTAGGCGTCAATGCCGTAATCATAAGTGTATCGCGAAGGCGATAGTATTCTAAGCCTATACCATCAAAACTGCCATTCAGTTCTTCTCCCATCGCCTTTGCAAGGCTAGGCGGCATATAGGTTGAATGTGGGTCCAGATGAGATAAAACTTGCTTAATCGCAAAATCCTGAAGAGTATCGATGCCCACTACGTCTACATACCGGTCATTTACAACTTGGATCAATCGTTGTAGCTTGCCACTTTTATCAACCAAAACGGAGGGTAGAATTCCGGAAGAATTTTTTGACTCCTCATCCACAAAACTTTGCCCCAACAATAAACCTACGAAAAGCACCCCGGCATAAGTGGCAGCGGTTAGTAAGTTTTTTCTAGTTTCGGGACTCATAGTGTTTTAGTGCTGCTAAGTTAACTATAATAAAGAAAATTCTAACAGAAAGGGAGGATTTTACAGGGATTTCGCTTTAGCATTTTTTTGTTTTAATAGCATAAATATGTGAGCTTATAGCACAAGTGAATATAGGTATCAGGTATCAAGACTTAAGTTTCAAGACTCTATTATTCTATCACCTATATCTATTGTCCTATGTCCTGCTACTTACCTGCCTGCCGGCAGGCAGGCGTCTTAGGTCCTTATCAAGACAACACTTCAGCTCGCAGCGTCTTATTGTATATCAAAGCAATTTTATCTAATTTTGTGTAGAATATTTGCATTATTGGACTGTCTTTTAACAAGCCTGTTAAACTACTCCGTTAACATACACCAGTCAATAAAATATTTATTACAGAAGAAAAGTTCTTTATTGGCAAAACACTGAACAAACAATGCACGAGATTGAACCCTTTTATCGTTGGCGAGACGACTACGTCGCATCAGAAGATGAACTTTCGCCCTTTTACGGTACCGAGTATAACGAATTTGAATTCGATAAGCAGATTTATAATTTTCTATTACATCCCCAATGGGATTACTTCGGTTCCAACACCTTGTATCTGAAGATACTTTTTGCTGATTATGATCATCAATATGCGATCATTGAAATGATTGGCGAATGGAATGATGCCATTAACAACGACATCATGTTACTTAAAAGAGAAGTTATCGAACTGATGATTGCGCAAGGAATTAACAAATTTATTCTCATAGGTGAAAACATATTGAATTTCCACGCTTCGGATGATTGCTATTATGAAGAATGGTTTCAGGAAATAGAGGATGGCTGGATTGCAGGACTTAACTTCAGACACCACGTAATTGATGAATTCAAAAATTCAAACATCGATTATTTTATCAATTTTGGCGGCCACCTAGACGAAATGAGCTGGCGTAACCATAAACCAATTCAAGTCTTTCGTGCCGTAGAAGAGCAATTAACGAAACGGCTCTACTAACTCTTTCAAATCCGGGTTTAGCCAAAAATTGACACTGCTTTTCATATAATACATCTCCTCTCTATCGTCTTCCCCGCTTGTAAGCGCTCTTTTCTCCGGATTTGCAAATGCAAGACATTTTCGTTAAGTTTGGTACAAAGCTTGCTCCTAAATCCAAAAAGATAATAAATTAAAGCATCATATTAAACCAATGGCCTATGAAGACTTTTGTTTTATTATTGGTTGCATCCTCTCTTTATGGCAATCATGTATGTGCACAGGATTCCAGCAACAATTCCAGCAAACAAGTAGACAAGACGAAGTTGCCGGTTCCGAATGAAAAGGAGCAATTATTTTATCTACAACGCGATCCCAACAAGAACACGGTCGTTTATACGCTGAACAAAAAAGATGGTAAAATTGACGAAGATGAGCCCGTTAGCGCCTATTGGATCTTATATGAAGAAGATGGCGAGCGGAAAGATCTATCCTATATTCAACGAAAATTTGCCTATGGAATTGACCACAAAAAGGTAAGCGATAATGAATACGAAATCCGCTTAACTTCATGTAAAAGCATCCCCTTCCGTTTGGCTTATTGCCCTTTAAGCAAACAATATGAAGCCTTTACTTCCATTAACAATAAGCCGGCTATCGTTGAACGTATATTTGTGCGGATCAATGGTGGCTCGCTCTTTAAACCAAACGTTGATTATATTGAATTAATCTGCAAAGACAGCCAATCCGGTCAGAAACTTAAACATATGATCCCTATGGATGAATAGACGGCCAATAGACCGGACAGCAGCATTTTAAAAAATTCGCCTAACCACATCATTCAAATAACATTTGATAATCATCAAATTATTACCGACATTTGCAATGCTTATTGAGAAAGACGGAGGGATTAGACCCTGCGAAGTCTTGGCAACCTGTGCTTACAAGGTGCTACATTCTACCTGATTCAATATCGGGAAAGATAAGCAAAAGTCATTTTCTAGGCTTTTTCTCAATGCAAGCATCATTTTAACGATAAAATATCTATTTGGGAGATAGATAACAACCTGTATATGGTTTAAGTGCCGTATGAGTATTAGAGAAGAATTGAACAAACGCATTTTGATCATCGATGGTGCAATGGGCACGATGATTCAACCCTATGGACTCAGCGAAGCTGATTTCCGTGGCGAACGGTTTATAAATCACCCCTGTGAAGTAAAAGGCAATAATGATTTACTGAACATAACCCAGCCGCTTATCATAAAAGAGATACATGAGGCTTACCTCGAAGCTGGCGCTGATATTATTGAGACGAACACTTTTAGCTCGCAGGTAATATCAATGGCAGATTACCAAATGGAATCTTTGGTGTATGAGTTGAACTTTGAGGGAGCTCGAATTGCCAGAGAGGCTGCCACGCAGTTTACACACAAAAATCCGGCGAAACCCCGCTTCGTAGCGGGTGCAATCGGTCCAACCAACAGAACCGCGTCCTTGTCGCCCGATGTTAACGATCCCGGTTATCGGGCAGTAACATTCGACGATCTAGTAAATGCTTATTATGAACAAGTACGTGGCTTGATTGATGGCGGTGCTGATGTCCTGCTGATTGAAACAATCTTCGACACCCTGAATGCCAAGGCAGCCATTTTTGCTATCATCCAATATGAAAACGAATTAAAAGCGGCCGGTAAACGCAGTGAATCGATCGATATCATGATCTCCGGCACCATTACCGATGCCAGTGGCAGAACACTCTCCGGTCAAACCGTAGAGGCTTTCCTTAATTCTATTAACCATGGAAATATCCTAAGTATAGGTCTCAACTGCGCCTTGGGAGCAAAAGAAATGCGTCCGCATATTGAAGAGCTTTCAGAAAAAGCGGGCTGTTATGTTTCCGCTTATCCCAATGCCGGATTACCAAATGAATTTGGCGGTTACGACGAACAACCGCACGAAACTGCGCACTTAATAGAAGATTTTATTGAAAGTGGCTTTGTCAATATCGTTGGTGGATGCTGTGGTACCACGCCAAAACATATTCGGTGTATTGCCGATAAAGCGGCGAAAGCAAAACCAAGAAAAGTACCGAAACCGGAGCCGTTTTTACGTTTAAGCGGCTTAGAACCCATTACCTATACCCCAGATAGCGTCTTTATGAATATTGGCGAGCGGACCAATGTAACTGGTTCGCCCAAATTTGCCAAACTCATTCTCAGCGGCGATTTTGAAGCGGCGTTATCAGTTGCCCGCCAACAGGTAGAAGGCGGAGCGCAAGTAATTGATGTCAATATGGACGAGGGAATGTTGGATTCAGAAGCCGCTATGACCCGCTTCTTGAATCTCATTGCTTCCGAACCTGACATTGCCAAGCTTCCTATCATGGTCGACTCATCAAAATGGTCAGTCATTGAAGCAGGTTTGAAATGCTTACAAGGTAAAGGCATCGTCAATTCCATTTCTCTGAAAGAAGGGGAAGATTTGTTCAAGGAACGAGCTACGACCATTATGCACTACGGCGCCGCTGTTGTAGTTATGGCTTTTGATGAAGTTGGCCAAGCTGATTCGTACGAACGCCGCATCGAAATATGTAAGCGTTCTTACGATATACTTGTAAATGAGGTAGGCTTTCCTCCACAAGACATTATTTTTGATCCCAACATCTTAACCGTTGCTACCGGCTTAGAAGAGCACAATAATTACGCGGTCGACTTTATAAACGCGACCCAATGGATCAAGCAAAATCTGCCGCTGGCGAAGGTGAGTGGCGGTGTAAGTAATATATCTTTCTCCTTTAGAGGCAATAATGTTGTTCGTGAAGCGATGCATGCAGCATTCTTATATCACGCCATCAAAGCCGGGTTAGATATGGGCATCGTTAATGCCGGCATGTTGGAAGTATACGAAGAAATCGATCCAACCCTACTAACTTATGTGGAGGATGTCTTACTCAATCGTCGGGAAGATGCTACCGAGCGCCTAGTCGAATTTGCAGAAACCGTTAAAAGTAAAGATAAGGCAGAAGTAAAAAGTGCCGAGTGGCGCAGCGGCCCGGTTGAAGAGCGATTATCACATGCGTTGGTTAAAGGAATTATCGAATTTTTGGACGACGATGTGGAGGAAGCCCGTCTAAAGTACCCTCGTCCTTTGGAAGTCATCGAAGGTCCATTAATGGACGGAATGAATATCGTGGGCGATCTTTTCGGAGCGGGAAAAATGTTTTTACCCCAGGTTGTGAAATCGGCTCGCGTCATGAAAAAAGCTGTTGCTTACTTACTGCCTTTCATTGAAGCAGAAAAAGCGAAGAACCCTTCGGCCGGCGACAGAAAAAATGCGGGCAAGATTCTGATGGCTACGGTAAAGGGGGATGTGCATGATATTGGAAAAAACATTGTCGGCGTGGTCCTAGCCTGCAACAACTTTGAAATAATCGACTTAGGCGTTATGGTACCTAGCCAAAAAATATTGGACGAAGCCCGAAAACACCAAGTTGATATTATAGGTTTGAGTGGTCTTATCACACCCTCCCTTGATGAAATGGTGCATGTTGCCAAAGAAGCTGAACGAGAAGGTTTTAAAATTCCGATTATGATCGGAGGGGCAACCACATCCCGTATTCATGCAGCCGTAAAAATCGCTCCTAATTATTCGGGCACCATTGTGCATGTATTAGATGCTTCCCGTAGTGTTACCGTTGCCAGTAACTTACTCAACCCGGAAAGTAAAGAGAGTTATGCTGCCACTATTCGTGCCGAATACGATCAAGCCAGAGAGAATCACCTTCGAAAGAAATCGGAGAAAAAGCTAGTACCTATTGAAGAAGCGAGAGCAAAGAGATTTCAAATTAATTGGGAAAGCTACCAAGCTCCCAAACCCGCCTTTTTAGGCACTAAGGTGTTTGATGACTTTCCGCTTGACGATTTATTACCTTATATCGATTGGACTCCCTTCTTCCATACGTGGGAGCTACGCGGCAGCTATCCTCGTATTTTAACCGATAAAACCGTCGGTACAGAAGCAAGCAAACTGTTTGATGATGCGAAAAAGTTATTACAAGAAATCGTCTCCAACAAATTGTTAACCGCTAAAGGTGTGATTGGCTTTTGGCCGGCTAACGCTACTGGCGATGATATCGTTTTATATAAGGATGAAGAGCGAAAGGAAATACTAACACGGATCCATACCTTACGTCAGCAGGCGGAAAAAGCAAAAGACCAACCCTATTATGCCTTATCGGATTTTATTGCTCCGGTCGGCAGTCGCGTAAATGATTATTGGGGAGGCTTTGCCGTTACCACCGGTATTGGCTGTGATGAACTTGTCGCCCAATATGAAAAGAATTATGACGATTATAACAGCATTATGGTAAAAGCCTTGGCTGATCGACTGGCTGAAGCTTTCGCCGAAAAGATGCACGAAATGGTGCGCAAAGAATACTGGGGTTATTCCAGCGATGAGCAACTTAGCAATGAAGAATTGATTAAGGAACAATATGCCGGAATCCGACCGGCACCGGGATACCCTGCCTGTCCGGAACATACAGAGAAAATTACGCTTTTCAATATTTTAGATGCCGAAGAGAACACCGGCATTTACCTAACCGAAAGTTTAGCCATGCATCCAACCGCTGCCGTTAGCGGTTTCTATTTCTCCCATCCTGAATCCAGGTACTTCGGTGTTGGGAAGTTAGGAAAAGATCAAATAGAAGACTATGCCAAACGGAAGAATGAAACGGTAGAGGTCGTTGAAAGATGGTTGGGCCCGAATTTGGGATATTAGTTGCGGGTTGTTGGTGTTAGTTATTGGTTATTGGTTGTTAGTTGTTAGTTATTGGTTGTTGGTTAACCTAACTAAAAGTTATTAGTGTAAAAAAGTTGCATAATGATTATTTTGAGCGATACATAAATACAAATTAACCAAAATAAGAACATTAAAATGAAAAGTGGCAACAAACCTTATACTGAACTCGACGTATGGAAAGAGACCAGAGGACTAGTAAAAGAAATATATCTAGCAACAAAAAACTTTCCTAAAGAAGAACAATACGGAATAACAAACCAGATTCAACGAAGTGCTGTTTCAATTCCATCCAATATCGCTGAAGGATGTGGCAGAAACAGTCCAAAAGATAGCTTACAATTCTTTTATATTGCTAGAGGCTCACTTTACGAATTAGAAACACAATTAATATTATCTTTTGATTTAACATATTTATGCCAAGAACATCTTAATTTTTGCTTACATCTAGTCGAAAAATGCAAGAAATTACTTAACGGGTTCATAAGATATTATAGAGGCTTTCTGAAGCTAAATCGAAATTTAAACGATCAACAAATAACTAACAACGAATAACCAATTAATGAAAATAACAGATCATATCTCAAACGCGAAAAACAAAACCCTCATCTCCTTCGAACTGCTCCCTCCCATCAAAGGGCAAAGTATTCAAGGCATCTTTAATACCATTGATCCCTTAATGGAGTTCAATCCCCCTTTTATCGATGTTACTTATTTAAGAGAAGACTATATTTACAAGCAACATCCAAACGGTTTGCTGGAAAAGGTGGCATATCGCAAACGGCCAAGTACCGTTGCAACCTGTGCAGCTATTATGAATAAATACAAGGTAGATGCCGTACCACATCTTATCTGTGGTGGATTTACAAAAGAAGAAACGGAAAATGCTTTAATTGATTTACAATTTTTAGGTATTGATAACGTTCTTGTACTACGTGGCGATGCACGAAAAAGCGAAAGCTCCTTTGTACCAACTCCCGGAGGCCACGCCTATGCATCCGATCTGCTACAACACGTCGTTAACATGAATAATGGTCAATACTTGCATGACTATATGGACAATACTGAGAAGACCGATTTCTGCATTGGGGTGGCGGGATATCCGGAGAAGCATTTCGAAGCGCCGAACCTTGAAACTGATTTCCAATACCTGAAACAAAAAGTGGATCTAGGCGCCAATTTTATTGTGACCCAGATGTTCTTTGATGTCAATAAATATAAAGCCTTTGTTGATAAATGCCGTGCTAACGATATTAACATCCCCATTATTCCGGGATTAAAGCCCCTTACCACCAGTAAACAGCTTACAAGCCTGCCGAAGGTTTTCCATTTGGATATACCTTTAGAGTTAAGCAAGGCCGTACAAGCCTGCAAAAGTGAAAAAGAGGTAAAAGATGTTGGCATTGAATGGATGATCCAGCAGTGTAAAGACCTTATAAAAATGGGAGCACCTGTATTGCATTTTTACACAATGGGTAACCCGGAACCGACCAAAAGAATTATACAGGGGGTATTTTAACCCCCTACTCTTTAACTCTTGTGTCCGTATAATAGGCAAGTATCCGGTATTCGCCATTGACTTTGCCAAATACAAAAGCAAAATAATTATCTCCTACTGTATCATATTCTCCGTATTGGCAGTACAGTTCCAGCAACGTACTACCAGGGTCAATTAATTCAGCAAGCTTTTTATAATAGTCGCCACTCGATTCAATATCAATTTGCTGCACTTGCTCCACTTGTCGCCGGGGAATTATTCGCTTTACATCTTCATTGAAGATAACCGATCGATAACGATCAAAATCCTCAGACTCTAATAAACCATCTCGCTTTTCTTCTTCACTTAGGTTATTCAGCTCGTCTACCCAATAAATCGTTTGTAAAGGAAAATGTACGATATTTGTTATCGCTTCCACTCTATCCGTCTCTATATTTCGCTGAAGCCCCTTGTAAAAACTTCGAAATTCTTTATCGATTTTCTGGGCTTGGGCCGTCAAAGTCAACATACTTAAACAAGAAAGAAAAACAAAACGTAATAAATTCAATTTCATCCTATTATTTATTTTAATATGCGTCCGGTTTACATCTCGATTTCATCTGTAAATAATTAATTCGTTCGAAGCTTCCACCTTGCTCAAGATCGGACCTACGTACTTCTTTGAAAGAAACAAAACTGCATTATATTTGTTGTTAATCAAACTTTATAGAAAAATTAAGACAATTTTAAAATGAAAAGAAGCGCAACGGCCGTTTGGCAAGGAACAGGAAAAGAAGGAAATGGCACACTAACCACACAAAGTAATGTACTTGAGGAAACTCCTTACTCCTATAAAACCCGTTTCGAAGATGCAAAAGGCACCAATCCGGAAGAACTCGTCGCGGCAGCTCATGCCGGATGTTTTACCATGAAACTTGCCTTTAACATTGATGCGGCAGGTTTTGAAGTAGAAAAGTTGGAAACTACCTGTAACATCGAATTAAAGGACGGAAGCGTTACGAGCTCTTTTCTAACGGTTCGGGCAAAAATCCCCGGTATTCCTAAAACGAAGTTAGATGAATTGGTAACCGATGCAGAAAAGAACTGTCCCATCTCTAAATTGTTAAATACAAATATTGCTGTAGACGCACATTTAGAAGAGTAAATAAAGGATAAATCCTTTACCCAATCATTTTTATTCTCAACCTGAGCGCCGTAAAGGATTTATCTTTGTAACATTTCTCGTTATTTTCTCAAAAAACGAGACCCGTATTCGTACTTATTAAATTAAATCCTACCTTTGAACGGTATGCTTGCTAAAAGCTTTTAACAACATACTAAAACAAACACATTTTACTTTTCTGAGATTTCTTTCTGCGTGCACGGAACCGTTGATGCGAAAAGATTATGTATGGCGTTTTATTATCACACATGGCTAACTATTTTTCAAAACTGAGATTCACCCAATTTAATCTCTATTTGTTGTCAGCAACCAACTGGCAATATACCCTTTTACCTGTTTCAACTTTTTACACGTTTGCACCTCATACGAATCCCCCTCCCGTTGAGGCGATAACCCTTCAAACCTAAGATTATGATAAACTGAACCTGCCAAATATAGCACAGGCAGGAATGCAACGGTAAAGCGTGACGCTTTATCGAAAGAGCTTTTATATCATAAATGTAACACAGATGAAACCTGCATAAATTGCAATACTGAAGACAGTAAATAACTGAATGTAGTGAGTTCATGAATGTCATTGAACCGCCGAAGGTAGCACGAACCGAGTGACATGAGCTCATGATACCATTGAACATAAACGTTCATGAATAACACCTTTGGATTAGACACGAAATGAACAAACAAATGCAAATGAATAATTTATGCAAGCTTCATTGCCATTAAAAAACAAATTCATTCCAATGAAAATCAATAACCAAACGTTGTATTCATTGAAATCGCTGTTTTTTGCGATTTTGATGTTAACTATGCCCCATTTGAGTGCATTTGCACAAACACGACAACTAACGGGTACAGTAACCGATGCACAGGATCAATCTCCTATTATCGCGGCTACTATTAAAGTGGTCGGAACCAATATCGCTACATCAACTGATGTCAATGGCAAATTTCAGCTAAATGTACCCGAAAATGCCAGCTCTTTAAGTATCAGTTCTATTGGGTATGACGCCAGAACGATGCCGATCAATGCGCAGACCACTACCTTAAATATTACGCTAACCGCTTCGGCACAAGAGCTTGAAGGTGTGGTAGTAACTGCACTTGGTATTAACCGGGCGCAAAAATCGCTGACCTATTCCACCCAACAGGTCGGTGCCGAGGAATTAAATAAAGCAAAAAGCCCGAATCTCATTAATACGCTAAATGGTAAAGTGGCGGGTGTTAACATTGCTCCCAGCTCGTCCGGACCGGGAGGTTCGGCCAAAGTTGTACTCCGTGGGAACAAATCGGCCTCCGGAAACAATCAGGTATTATATGTGATAGACGGTGTGCCTATTAATAACAATACAACCGGTGCACAACCAGGGAATGTGTTCGGAGGTGAACGTGATCCCGGTGATCCCATTTCTACAATTAATCCAGAGGATATTGAGAACATATCAGTCCTGAAAGGTGCCTCAGCGGCCGCTTTATATGGCAGTCAGGCAGCAAATGGGGTTATTCTGATCACTACCAAATCCGGTAAATCCGGCAGAGCGGTCATTAACTTCTCTTCCAGCGCTTTAATAGATCGAGCAGCTTACACGCCTGAATTCCAGAACAGCTTCGGCCAGGGAATGGATGGGGTTTCCAATACCTCTTCCTTAAACAGCTGGGGTGCCGCAACTGACAGCAGGAAGTACGATAATGTGTCTGCGTTTCTGCGAACAGGAAGTAATCTAACAAACTCGCTGAGCCTGTCTGGCGGCAATGATAAAATGCAGACCTATTTTTCGTATGCCAATACACAGGCAAAGGGTATACAGCCCAACAACGACCTAAGTAGACATAACCTCAACTTTAAGGAAACGGCTAATTTTTTGGACGACAAACTACAGGTTTCGGCCGGTGCGAACTACATCTCCCAGAAGTTGGATAATGCACCGCAAACGGGCTTCTATTTCAACCCGATGGTAGGATTGTACCTATTTCCACGGGGCATGGATATTGCCCCTTATAAGACCTTTGAGCAATTCAACGCACAGAAAAACCTGAATGATCAGAACTGGCCATTTCTTTCGGACAGCGAAACCACTCAACAGAACCCTTGGTGGATTGTTAACCGCAACCAGAACTATTCGAACAGAAACCGGTTATTACTGAATGCCAGCGCCAAATACAAAGTGGCTCCCTGGCTTTCTGTTCAGGCACGTGGAAGTCTTGATCGTACCAGTGAAGTATACGAAACAAAGATCTTTGCCGGCACACATAACATTTTAGCTCGCCCGGGTGGCGCCTATAATTATACAAATACAACAATTACGCAACAGTATGCCGATTTGATTGCCAACATGAACTTCCAGGTGGCGGATAAACTAAGCATTACCGGTGTAGTAGGTACAAGCATTACTGATTGGAAAACAGAAGGGTCAAATTACAACAGCGGCACGGCCGGTTTATCAACCGCTAATGTGTTTACCATGCAAAACTCCGAAACACCAAATATCAGCACCCTAGCCAGAAATAGAAGGCAATTGCAATCTATATTTGCCAGTGCGAACCTGTCCTATGACAACTGGGTATTTTTGGATCTTACCGCGAGAAACGACTGGTCGAGTACATTGAGTTTCACGAATAACAGCTCCTTCTTCTACCCGTCTGTAGGTTTGGGACTTGCCCTGAATGAAAAACTCAACTTCCCGGATTTTATCAATCTCGCGAAAATCCGTGGTTCGTACGCCCAGGTCGGTAATGATCTTCCTCCATATACTACCTATCTGTTGAACACATTGAATCCATACGGTGTAATCGGAATGAACACCACTACCTTCCTGAAAGAGTTGAAACCGGAGATTACCAACTCGTTGGAAATCGGTACGGAATGGAAATTCTTTGATAGCCGCTTGGGGGTAGACTTAACCTATTACAAGACGAACACAAAAAATCAATTCTTTAAAATTGCCGCCAGTCAGGCTTCATTCTATGACACCTACGCAATCAATGCAGGAAACATCCAGAATCAGGGTGTTGAAGCACTCATCAGTTTCGATGCCATTCGATCAGAAAATTTCAACTGGACAACGAGCCTGAATTATTCCTATAACAAAAACAAAATCATCGAACTTTCCGATAACATTCAGGAGTTTGCTTTAACGGGTGAAAGTAGAAATAACTTTGCTTCAAAATTTGAAGTTGGAGGCTCTTTTGGCGATATCTACGGGCAGGATTTCCAACGGGATGATCAGGGCAGAATTATGATCAGCGCGGACGGCATCCCCTTGAAAAATTCGGAATATACCAAGCTTGGTAACGCCAATCCGCTCTGGCAAATGGGGTGGAACAACAATTTAAGTTATAAGAAATTTTCGCTTTCATTTTTAATTGACGGAAAGTTCAACTATGATGTCCTGTCCGTAACCCAATCCGTTATGGACGGTTATGGCGTATCAAAGGCGACCGGCGATGCGCGTTTAGCAGGCGGGGTATCCATCAACGGTGTAGATCCGCAAGGCAACGCAGTGAATATGATCGATCCGCAGGTTTGGTATACTTCAACCGGTGGTATCGGGCCTGTAACCAGCAATTATATCTATGATGGAACGGTAGTCCGTCTACGCGAACTTACACTCGGATATGACATCCCATTGAAAGAAGGATTTATCAAGAACCTGAAAGTGTCAGCCGTTGGAAGAAACCTTATCTATTTCTACAAAAAGGCTCCTTTTGACCCCGAGGTAACGATGTCAACCGGCAATACATTGAGCGGTCTGGATATCTTCATGATGCCCGCTACACGCAGCTATGGTTTAACACTAAATGCAACTTTCTAATGAATACGACAAAAATTTTGAATAAATATATGGTCCTTTTTACAGCGTTGGCGATCGGATTTAGCAGCTGTACAAAAGATTTTGAGGATCTCAACACCAATAATACCGGCGTTTCGGATGAAGATCTGAAGCCGAATGGTCAGGATCTGGAAATTTTCTTCCGTCAGGCGCAAATGTCTATCTATAATTTTTCAGGTGGCGGCGATCCGAATTCGTACCAGGTGCAGCAGAATCTGAATGCCGATGTTTACAGTGGCTATTTTATGTCACCCACACCTTTTAACAGCGGACAGAACAACCTCAATTATGCGATGGTCAACGGCTGGAACGGTGAACCTTTCAAAGTGCTTTATGTAAACGTTCTGAATTCGCTGAATAAGCTTAAAAACAACGGCCTTGCAGAAACATATCCGGCAGTATGGGCAGCCGCCCTGGTAGTAAAGGCAGAAGCAACCAGCCGTGTAACTGATATCTACGGCCCTATTCCATACAGCGGTGTAGGTATTACCGGCAGTATTCCCTATGATAGTCAGGAAGATATTTATAAACGTCTGTTTCTGGAACTCGATACGGCACGTAATTTATTATTAACCTTCAATAACGGTACCGACACAACACAGGTGCCTGCGAATATCGGGGAGGCAGACCTGGTCTACCAAGGAGTTGATAACAAAACACGCTTCCAAAAATGGCTTCGTCTGGCCAACTCGCTCCGTTTACGTTTGGCGATGCGTATCGTAAAAGCAAACCCTCAGTTGGCGCAAACCGAAGCTGAAAAGGCACTGGATCCCGCCAATGGCGGTGTCATCGACAATAACGCCGATAATTTCCGCATAACGGTTCCATCGGATGCCAATTTTTCCAACCCACTTTACTTTATAGCTAAAAACTGGGGGGATACCCGAATCAATGCCTCCCTGGAATCTTATATGGTGGGCTATAAAGATCCGCGCATAGCCAAATACATGGACAAGGCAACCGACAAGGTCATAACCGGTCAGTACAAAGGGATTCGGGCAGGTGCTGCGGGGCTAACGAAAGACGCCTATATCGGTTATTCTTCGCTCAACATAAACGATGGTACGCCTACCTTTAGCGCAAGTACCGCACCGATGTTGATGACCGCCGCTGAAGTATATTTCCTAAGAGCAGAAGCCGCTCTTCGGGGATGGGCCAATGCCGGTGGATCCGTACAGGCTCTTTATGAACAGGGCATCCAAAGCTCCTTTAGTCAATGGGGTGTACAAGGAGCCAACGCTTATATACAAAATAACACCAATACACCTATTGCCTATGTTGACCCTCGGAACAGCCGCAATAATGCCCCCGCACCGACAACCATTACCGTACAATGGAACGAAGGCGCGACAGCAGAAGAAAAACTGGAGCGCATTATCACACAGAAATGGTTAGCTATCTTTCCTGAAGGTCAGGAAGCTTGGAGTGAATTTAGACGGACCGGCTATCCGAGGATTTTCCCGGTGGTTGTTAATAACAGTGGAGGCCTGATCGATACTGAAGTACAGATTAGGAGGCTACCTTTCCCTCAGAACGAATACAATACAAATGCTGCTGAGGTTCAAAAAGCCATCCAACTTTTAGGAGGCCCCGACAATGGCGGGACCCGTCTTTGGTGGGATAAAGAAGGAACCAATTTTTAATACTCGATTCAATCGATACAAAGGGAAATGTAACGTTTCCCTTTGTATCGATTGAATTATTTATATAGATTTCAATAAATTTCTCAATTGCTCTTCTTGCTGAAAGCCTTGCGCTTCCTTTACTAACTTTCCTTGCTTATAAAGATGAAAAACCGGTATTCCCTCCACCTTCATCGCACGGGTCAAAGCCTTGGCTTGATCAATATTTAACCGATAAATGAACACCTTTCCTTCATACTCCTTAGCTAATTTTTTCAAAGTCGGTTCCATCTCCTTGCAAGGGATACACCAATCTGCATAAAAATCAATCAGAACAACTTTGTTTTCATGCAAAATCTTGTCAAAATCTGTCTTGGTGAATAAGTCTTTTTTCACTGGCTTCTCTCCAGGTGTTACAGGCAAATTTTCATTTTTCCAGGCCATAATACCACCTTTTAAATCGTATATTTCCTTAAATCCAAGCTCTTTTAATGTTGCCGTTGCCTTTGCACTTCTACTTCCTCCCAGGCAGTATACAAATACAGGCTTTGTCCGATCCAAACGACTAAGCTCTTTGTCGAAATCATTATCCTTAATATCAATGTTAAGCGCATGCTCAAGATGTCCATCCGCAAACTCATCAGCAGTCCGCACGTCGATCAACTGAACAGTCTCAGAGGAGTTATCTTTTAGTTTTTGTTGATACTGTTTGGCCGTCAAAGGTCCTTCTTCCTGCGTGGCCATTGCACACCCTTGTAGATACAAAGCGTACAAACAACAGGTCAACATATACCTAAATTTTATACGTAATCCCATAACACTTTCTAAATTAATATTACAAAAGTAACAGATCCGATTTTTAAATACTAAATAAAATTCGCCACGGTGATAATGAGGCGGCCTGTACAAGTCTAACGCCCATTGCTTACCGCTGCCATTTCGAAATTTATATTCCATGCATCTATCTTTATAAAATGAACCCCCATGTTTAAAATTTCATGTTCATCACACAGTGGAATGTAAATTTATTCACGTAATTTACAATATCCGGTTGTGTTTAAACCACAAAGGGTTCATAAATAAAACAAACACGAACGAACTAATTATTTACAGATGACAAAGGATTCTTACGATGCGATTGTGGTGGGTTCCGGCCCCAATGGGTTGGCAGCAGCCATCACCATGCAGAAAGCCGGATTGGAAGTTTTACTGATAGAAGCGAAGGAAACAATAGGAGGCGGCCTACGATCCGCACAATTTATGGATTCAGGAAATATATATGATATATGTTCTGCTATACACCCGATGGCACTTCAATCTCCCTTTTTCAAGAGATTACCCCTTGAACAGCATGGGTTAACTTACATAAATCCGCCGATTATGGCGGCTCATCCCCTAGACGGGGGGAAGGCTGTAGGGCTTTTTTCTTCACTAGAGCAAACATCCGGTCAGTTCAATACAGATAAAAACGCCTACATTCATTTATTTAAACCCTTAACAAAGTTATGGCCCACACTGATCAGCGACTTATTAGCCCCTTTTCATATACCTTCGAATCCTTTCCCGCTCATACGTTTTGGCAAGAACGCACTTCTATCGGCAACGCAACTCGCAAAACGCTTTCAAACCGAAGAACTGAAAGCTCTATGGGCAGGTATGGCGGCTCACTCCATGTTGCCCTTAGATTATATGACTACATCGGCGGTGGCATTGGTGCTATCTATCGCCGGTCATACCGGAGGTTGGCCTATTCCCCGAGGCGGATCGCAGCAAATAGCCAATGCCTTGGCTTCTTATTTTAAGTCGATTGGCGGGGACATTGAAACAAGTTTTTATGTAGACTCGCTTAAAAAGCTTCCTACGGCCCGAGCATTTCTTTTTGATCTAGGGCCAAAGCAATTGATACAAATTGCAGGGGATCGATTCCATGCCTCCTATCGGAGACAACTTGGCAGATATCGCTATGGGATGGGTGTTTTTAAAATTGATTGGTTGCTTGACGGTCCTATACCCTTTCAGTCAGAGCAATGCAGAAAAGCCGGCACTGTACATCTCGGTAATAGTCTACAGGAAATTGCCCATGCAGAACGACAAGTCTGGGAAGGGAAACATCCGGAGAGACCTTTTGTACTGCTTGCCCAACAGAGTTTGTTCGATACCACCCGCGTAATGGGGAATCATCAAATTGCCTGGGCCTATTGCCATGTCCCAAACGGTTCAACTGTTGATATGACCATGGCTATTGAACAACAAGTAGAACGATATGCTCCGGGATTTAAAGATCAAATAATTGCCAAGCAATGCATGAATACACATGCCTATGAAATCTACAATCCAAACTATATAGGTGGCGACATCAATGGAGGCGTAATGGATCTTAAACAATTATATACCAGACCCGCTTTGAGGTGGTCGCCCTACGGCACGCCTGCGAAAGACATTTATATTTGTTCTTCTTCAACGCCTCCCGGTGGAGGTGTGCATGGGATGTGTGGATACCATGCCGCAAAACAAGCATTAAAAAAGCGTTTCGGAATTGAAGTAGATTTTTAGCATTACATAAGCGATCTTAGGCCAAATAGGTAAAATTTATAGCCTAAATAGGAAGTTTTTATTCCTAACGATGCATGTTCCATGCCTGTATATTTGTGTTGAGTTTAATGTCTACTAAATAAGTAGTCTATTTATTAAAATCAGCAAAAACATACAAATGAATACAATTGAACAAAGAACGCCCTTAAAGAAGGAAGAGGTCATTAAAAAACGCCTAAATAGTCCCGCCTTTACGATCCATTCTATGCAATCAGCCATGTGCTATTCCTGTTGTTGCTAACAACCCATCTCCGCAAATTATTCCATTTTCTAACGATTTCATCTTTTGCTTTTCCTAATCACTTCGTGTCGATTACGAAGCTGTATGCAACTAACAATAATATACAATGATTAATCATTTTGCTAAACTATATAGGCTTGTTTTTCCGTTCCACAAAAATTTATGGCAACTATTTTTGTCAACTCTTCTTTTATTTTTAAGCGGAAATCTATGTGCACAGGTTACAAAGCCTTTGATCAATTCCACACTCGATGGAAAAGTGTTTGATAGTAACTCGAAAGAGCCACTCCCGGGCGCCACTGTCTCGATTGAAGGAACCACCCATAAAGCTAGTACGGATGGCGATGGGAAATTCAATTTTATCACCGGACAAAAGTTCCCCTATACACTTATCATTAACTATATTGGTTATAAAGTTAAGAAAGTTATTGCAACGGGAAGTCCAATAGCCATTGGACTAGAGCCCGATTTCAACCAATTGGAAGACGTGGTAGTGGTAGGTTATGGTACACAAAAACGTGGTGACCTGACGGGATCGGTTGCTTCTGTTCCGGCAGAGCTAAAGAGCCAACCTGTCGCTTCTCCGGAGCGCCTATTACAGGGATCTGTACCGGGCGTGGTTGTTACGCAAACCTCTGGTCAGCCAGGCGGCGGAGTGAGTGTGCAGATAAGGGGGAATAACTCCATTACGGCCGGCAGTGATCCCTTATATGTTATAGACGGCTTTCCGCTTAATAACGACTATTCACTAAACGACGCCGGCGTCACTACGGGTTCCAAAATAAACCCTTTATCTACCATTAACACCTCTGACATTGAGTCTATTGATGTATTGAAAGATGCTTCGGCAACTGCGATTTACGGATCGAGGGGCGCTAACGGCGTGGTGATTATCACTACTAAAAGTGGAAGTCGGAATAAATCTTCTATAAATTATGATGGGTACTATGGCTTCCAGGAGGTGATAAAAACCATCCCTTTATTGAACGCCGGGGAATGGTGGCAGTTGCGAAAGGATGCGGCCGTTAACTCAGGTAAATCAGCTTCGCTTCCAGCGGTGTCGGGCTATTCATTAGATACGAGTGGCGTGGGGACCGACTGGCAGGCGGCCGCTTTTCGGGAAGCACCTATTCAAAACCACAATTTGTCTATTTTAGCAGGGAGCGAAAAAACCCGGTTAGCTATCTCAGGCAACTATTTTGATCAAGATGGGATTCTACAAAACACCGGATTTAGAAGAATATCCGGACGAATAAATGTTGCCCACGACTACAATGAAAAATTAAAGTTTACAAGCAATATTTCAGCAAGCCAGTCGAAAGCCGATGTTGCCCCAACAGCAGTTGTCGCTAATTTATTATTGACCCCGCCGTCTCTTCCCATCTATCAGGACGACGGTTCGTATGTAATTTATAGTCCTTTCGAATCAAGTTTACAGAACCCTATCAACTCCCTATACAATCAGTTAAATGAAACAAAAACCAATCGCTTGCTGGGGAATATCGCGGGTGAATATGAAATCATTACAGGATTAAAAGCGAAAGTGCTGATAGGTGTCGACATTGTCGATAATAAACAGAATCGTTATTTACCAAAAACCACCGCCGAAGGTTTGGATTTAGGGGGCTTGGCACAAGTCGGCTCTGTTTTTACCTCCAACTGGTTAAACGAAAACACGTTAAGTTACGACAAGGTGATCGGTGAAAAGAACAGGATCAATGCCGTGGTAGGGTTTACCGCACAGCAATCGAACAGTGAAGGCACCGTTGCGGAAGCAGCTGGATTTGCGACCGATGCCTTTAGCTTTAACAATTTAGGGACGGGCGTAACCAATAGAACACCGAGCTCGATTGCCAATGAATGGTCGCTTGCCTCCTATCTGGCAAGAGTGAACTATGCTTATGACAGTCGATATCTATTCACCCTAACGTTTAGGGCTGATGGATCCTCTAAGTTTGGGGCTGGGAATAAATGGGGATATTTCCCTTCAGCGGCGTTTGGTTGGAATGTGAGTAATGAAGCATTCTTTAAGAATGTAAAACAGATAAGCCAGCTTAAAATTCGCTTAAGCGCGGGTACAACAGGCAACCAAAATATCCCGTCCTATCAGTCGCTATCGCGATTGAGCTACTTTAGATATAATTTCTCCAATACAACCGTACACGGTTTCGCACCTATAACGGTCCCAAACCCGGATTTGGGCTGGGAGAAGACCTTTCAATTTGACGGTGGAATTGACGTAGGTTTTTTTAACAATCGGATCAGTTTAGTTGCAGATTACTATTATAAAAAAACGACCGATCTGCTCCTAAGCCGTACCGTGCCCGGGACGTCAGGCTTAGCCGAGTTCGGAGGCGGACAAGCGTCCACCATCTATCAGAACATCGGAGCGGTGTCTAATCAAGGAATAGAGGTATATGTCAACTCGAATAATTTGATCGGAGATTTTACCTGGAAATCTATCTTGGTTTTCGCTAAAAATACAAACAAGATTCTTGACTTGGGAGAGGGCGTCGATCAAATTATTCCGGTAATCTCACAACCCTCCATTGCTAAGGTAGGCTATCCATTGGGCTCTTTTATCGTTTACCAAACCGATGGCATCATTCAAGAAGGCGACACGCCCCTAACACCGCAACAAAACAAAAATCCAGGTGGACAAAAATATAAGGATATCGACGGTGATGGTCAAATTACACAGGCAGGGGATCGAGTTGTGATCTCCAATCAACCTGGATTTACGGCCGGATTTACCAATAACTTTTCTTATAAAGGTTTCGATTTATCCGTTTTCTTTCAGAGTTCTGTAGGCGGGAAAATTTACAATGCCAATCGGGCTAATTTGGAACTAGGTACCGGTTATGTAAATGCGTCCAAAGTGCTGCTAAACCGCTGGACGCCTAACCACACCGATACGGATGTAAAGGCTGCTTTTCAAGACCCGGCAATTACCATTTCCGACCGCTTTATTGAAAGCGCAACTTACCTCCGTTTGAAAAATCTATCATTTGGATATACCATACCCAAACGAGTTTTTGGGAATTCGGGCTTCGATTCACTTCGCATCTATGTATCAGCACAAAATTTATGGACGTGGACCGACTATACGGGCTTTGATCCGGAGGTGAGCTTAAACGAACAATCTTTAATTAATAAGGGAATTGACCAAGGTGTTTACCCTAATAGTCGATCTTTTCAACTTGGACTCTCATTGACATTATAAATAACGCGTGAAATATGAAAATTCTTAGCTATATCTTAATACTCATTATCGGACTTAGTTTTTCTTCTTGCAAGAAATTTCTGGAAGAGGAGCCCGCCTCCGTTATATCGGAAGATCAGTTTTATAAGACACAGGATGATGCACTCAATGCGGTAAACGCGGTATATTTTTTTCTTAACTCGGGCGGATCTTCTGTTCAAACACCTTACAACACCTTATTTAATACCGGGATGAACATGGCCGGTGATGATGAGGATCCAGGCCCTGGAGCGACGAACCCGGATGTACGGTCACTTTCCGTTCTGGCCCACTCATCTACCAATCTCCGAATTTATGAAATCTGGCAGCAGCATTATGCGGCTATTAAGCGTGCCAATGTGGCTTTAGCAAAAATCCCCAACATAGATTTCGACAGCAGTTTAAAAAACAGGTTACTGGCCGAGACAAAATTCTTACGTGCCTTATACTACTTTAATCTCGTTCGCTTGTATGGCGACGTTCCATTAGTACTTAGTTATGAAACCTATATTGATGCCAACGATTATGCAATTGCGCGGACACCTAGCACAGCGGTCTACGCACAGATTGAAAAGGACCTAAAGGAAGCTGCGGAAGTATTGCCGGATCGCTATGCAGCGCCCGATATCGGCCGGGCAACGGCTGGCGCTGCGAAAGCTTTATTGGCAAAAGTTTATTTAACGGAAGCATCTTTACCATTGAAGCTGGAGGACAATTATGCCAATGCCGTGCTAACAGCTGAAGAAGTGCTCTCTGCCCAAGATGGTGGTACCGGAAATTACGGATACGATCTTTTCGAAAACTATGCCGAGGTATTTCTTCCCGATTTTAAAAATGGGAAGGAACACATCTTTTCAGCCCAGTTTAAGTCAAATTCCCTTAATCAGGGTAATAATGAAAATCCACGTGCCATATTGAGCGGTGTTCCGGGATTGCGAGGGAACTATGCGCATATGGTACGTTATTATAAAGAAGGTAGCGATAATTTTTTCAGTATCTATAAATTGTATAAACCATCCGATAAACGCCGATCTGTCACTTTTGTTACCAGTTTCATCAGTCCGACGAACGGACGTCAATATGCGCTTCCGCTTAACAACCCCGCCGTACCGGGAGATTCGACGCCGTTTTTTCATAAATGGTGGGATCCCAATTCCACGGCTGTCCCAAGTGAATCAGCCGCCAATGTACCTATTATTCGGTATGCGGAACTTTTATTGATTCATGCCGAAGCAGAAAATGAGCAGAATGGCCCTACCCTTAAAGCGTATCAGTCGATCAATCGCGTGCGAAGGAGAGCGGGACTACCCGATTTGACACCTGGCCTCACCAAGGATCAATTTCGCGATTCGGTTTACCTTGATCGAAGGCTGGAGTTAGTATATGAATATCAACGTTGGTTTGATCTGATCAGAGAGAAAGATGCTTCGGGCAACAGTGTTTTTGTAAAAAGTCTACATAAGGTGGGTAAGACTAACGCTGCAGAGAAACATCAATTATACCCTATTCCGCAATCAGAAATCGACAACAATCATTTGCTAACACAAAACCCCGGTTTTTAAAAACATTGTATATGCAAGATAAAATGACTCCCAATAATCAATTATTATTATGAAGAAAATAATCAATACTTCTCTCTTTTTGCTAGGTACGCTCTCGGCAGTACAGGGGCAAAATATCACGCAACAGCAAGAACCTTTTAAAGGTGTTGTTGGTACCAATTATGCGAATTCAAAGGAATCTTGGGTAGACCCCATAAAAGCCCCCTCGAACGCGCCAAATGTCATCTGGATTTTATTGGATGATGTTGGATTTGGAGCAAGCAGTACGTTCGGTGGTTTAATTAATACCCCAACTTTTGACAGTTTAGCGAACAATGGTTTGCGCTATACCAATTTCCATACCGCAGCCATCTGTGCGCCCACGCGAGCGGCTCTTCTAACAGGCCGTAATCACCATCGTGTACATGAGGGTGGTTTCTCCCACCGTTGGTCAGCATTTGGCTTTCCGGGCTGGGATGGCCGAATACCTGCTGACAAAGGTACCATCGCCGAAATATTAAGAGAACAGGGTTACAGCACTTTCGCCGTGGGGAAGTACGGATTGACACCTGATCAGGACGCAACGGATGCAGGCCCTTTTGACCGATGGCCTTCCGGTAAGGGTTTCGAACATTTTTTTGGTTTTCTTGGGTCGGCAACAGACCAATATGAACCGGATTTAGTAGAAGACAATGCACACGTCACGCCCAATGGCAAGCATTTGAGCGAGCAAATAACCGATAAAGCGATCAGCTTTATTGACCGACAAAAAAGTGCAGCGCCTGACAAACCCTTCTTTTTGTATTATGCCCCGGGAGCTACGCATTCACCGCATCAAGTGGAACCTAAATGGCGGGATTTATATAAAGGAAAATTTGATAAGGGCTGGGATCATTACCGAGAACAAGTATTTAAAAGGCAAAAGGAATTGGGTATCATACCGGCTAATGCCAGCTTGCCTGCACGAAATCCCAATATCAAAGCCTGGGACAAATTATCGGCTGACGAGAAAAAGGTATATGCTCGCTTTTTTGAAGTCTATGCAGGCTATTTAACTTATACCGATTATGAAGTAAGTCGTTTAGTGAATCACCTAAAAGAGATCAATCAGTTGGATAATACGTTAATTTTTGTCATTCTCGGAGATAACGGAGCCAGTAAAGAAGGAACTTTATACGGTACCATCAAGCGCTCGCCGACAGCTGCCCTGCAACAGGATCTGAGCGAAGAGGAGGCGCTCAAGGTCAATCTGGCAAATTTCGATCTGATCGGCACTCCTCAAGCCACCAATGGAAACTATCCTTTAGGGTGGGCTCAAGCTGCCAATACACCATTTAAATATTGGAAGCAAGATGCGCACGCAGAGGGCGGAACACGAAATCCGTTAATTGTTTTTTATCCGAAATCGATTCAGGATAAAGGAGGGATTCGGAATCAATACGGCCATGTGAACGATTTATTACCCACCACGCTGGAATTTCTCAATATTAAAGCGCCTGCGTATATCCGTGGTATTAAACAGGATACCATTCAAGGAACGTCTTTGTTGTATTCTTTTGCTGAAAAGAACGCTCCATCACGTCACTCCGTCCAATACTATTACATTTTCGGTTCACGGGCTATCTATAAAGACGGTTGGAAGGCAAGCTTGGCCTTTAAGATTGCCGATGGTAAAGGGGGGAAAAGTCGCAATGTGAGCTTTGAAGACCCCAACCATATCGACTGGCAGCTATTTAACCTTCATGAAGACTTCAATGAACAACATGATTTGGCTAAGAAAAATCCCGCTAAACTCGAGGAGCTGAAAGCGTTATTCGAGGAGGAAGCAAAGAAAAACAATATATACCCCTATATAACCTGGGATGATGTTACTGATAGGCGAAATACATTGTCAAAACAATAATAACTCGGTGTCAAATAAATCAGATATAGAAAGATGAAACAATTAATCTTAGGCGTGCTATTACTGTTCACGCTAGAGGCAGTAATGGCACAAGAAAAAACAACTAACCTATTGCCTTTCGAGACATTTGAAAAAAAGCTATTGGCTGCCGGACCTGATCCCCAAATTTTGGACGCTCGTTCTGAAGAAGAGTTTATACAAAATCACGTAAAGGGAGCGCTGAATGTATCCGATGAAAAGCAGTTTAAATCAATAGTATCGAAATTAAGAAAGGAGGCGCCCGTATTTATTTACTCTATTGGCAACGGGCGAAGTGCTAAGTTGGCTGCGGTTTTGCGCGCACTGCATTTTAAGGAGGTGTATGAATTTCCGGGAGGACTTAGTAAATGGATAGCACAGGGGAAACCCGTTGAATCGACAGTGGGAGATGGTTTGTCATTGGCAGGATTTAACGAGCAAATTACATCAGAAAAGTTGGTATTAGTTGATGTCGGATCTCGTTATTGTGGCGGATGTAAAAAACTGAAACCGATCGTGGAGAAGTTAGCGGAAGAAAATAAGGATAAACTTAAATTGGTTAATATCGAAGCCTACGATAATAAGCAGCTAACGAAAGCGCTAGCTGTGGACGCATTACCGACACTCATCTTATACAAGGGAAAAGAGGTGGTTTGGAAAAAACATGGACTGAGTTCGGAAGAAGAAATTCTTACCGAGTTGAATAAACATAAAATTTAATGACATGACTTTTCAAGATATTGTTTTGTTGGCAAAAAAAATACTGGTAGGCCTTGTAGTAACAGCCATTCCCGTGTTGATTATCTTTTTTACGATTAGCTTTTTACAAAAACTTATTGCATAGGAGGTATTGAAATGAAATTGGAAAAAGAAGTTAAAGATCGGATTGTAAGAAATGTCCTGCTTAGTATATTTATTTGCGCACTACCCATTTTGCTCATGTTTCTTTATTTCTATTTGACCGGTGAAAAACCTTGGGTTAAGTAGATGCGTGTAGAACTATTATCCATTATCCCTTAATGACACATTATTATGATACAATTTATTGAAGCCATATTTGAAAATTTAAACACATGGGGGCTTGCGGTGCTGACGCTGATTGTCGGTATTGCTGAGTTTTCGTTAGGCCTTTACGGAAAGGAATGGAATCGAAATGAAAAAATACTTGACCTTGCCTGCTATGCTTTGCCTAGATTGGTGACAAGGCCGTTAGTGGCTTATTTTGGGTTGAAACTTGTTCCCTTCGTTTTACCGCACGCAAAGGATGCATTTGAGTGGGTTCCCTTTTTCTGGGGCTTTGTGATTATCTGTATTTATGACGATTTGACGCAATATTGGTATCATCGGCTTCATCATGAAATCCCCTGGCTTTGGCGATTTCATCGAACACACCATTCGGCTTCGTATATGGGAATGGCCATGGCATCCAGACAAAATATTATTTATACGATCTTTTTCTCGCAAACTTACTTAACAGTTATTTTAGTGTATTTAGGTTTAGGTTACCCTGCTTTGTTTGCAAAGGGAATAAAGTCATTGATTACTAAAATGGCACATTCGAGTATTAAATGGGATAAACCTTTTTATGAAAAAAAATGGCTTCATCCACTTGCATGGATACTTGAAAGAACGATTTCCACACCGGCAACCCATCATGCTCACCATGCAGATACAACCGATGATGGGATAGGATATTACAAAGGAAATTTCGGTAATATGTTTTTCCTTTGGGATGTTATTTTTGGGACGGCGTTAATAACCCGGCAATACCCGAAATCTTATGGTATTTCTCATTATGAAGGTGATGAGTGGTACGCACAGCTCCTTTGGCCCCTATTAAAATCCAGCGTGCCCGGAAGCGAATTGGCTGCACATGGCCCGATGGTACGCGAAGACATCCAACCAAATGAGGTGGAAGTAAATAACACAAAGGAAGAAGTAACCGCACCCTTGGAAACCGACGGAATTCAACCGAGGTTCACCGCTTAAGCTGGTAATGAGAAAGGATTTTTTAAAAAAATCCTTTCTCATGTTAACATATTATGATAGATTTGATTCCATACTAATCAAATCAGATACTAAAAAATATGAGTGAAGGAATAACATCGGCCGAAACCGTTCTTCAGGAACAAGATTTATCGCCGGAATTACAAAATCTACCGAAGCGGAATTTTCTTACAGAGGATTGGACCGTCGTGATATTGGGTTTCATCATTATCGGCCTTGCTATTTTAGGTTTTCACGTGGAAGCACCCAAGTACAAATGGTCAGCTATTGAGAGCTTGTCTTCCGTGTTTGAAGCTGCGAACCTCCTCAAGCTATTCAAGCAGCTTATTTTTACTTTTGCGCTGCTGATTCTGGGGGGGCTGTTAACAGGTAGAAGAATAAAGCCATATTTGCTCGGTTTTCCCGTTGTATTTTTCTTAACGGCACTCGCCTTGCTATTAGCAGGCAATAAAACGATGGAAGATCTGGGATTGGAAGCCGTTATTTTCAGTCTGCTTGTAGGCCTATTGGTAGGCAATACGGTTAAACTGCCTGTTTGGCTTAAAGAAGCCTTATCGGCCGAACTTTTGGTGAAAATAGGCTTGGTATTGCTCGGAACAAATGTGATCTTTTCCGATATCCTCAAAGCGGGTTCACTAGGCCTCATCCAATCCTTAGTTGTTGTATTGTCAGTGTGGTATTTTTCTTTTTGGCTATGTAAGAAGTTTAAGATAGATGAAGAATTGGGTTTAATGTTATCCAGTGCCGTATCCATTTGCGGGGTTTCTGCCGCCATCGCTACATCAGGCGCTATACAAGGCGACTCCAAGAAATTATCATATGTTGTCTCTATGGTGTTAATTACGGCTATTCCCATGATGATTATCATGCCTTACATCGCGAATTATTTTGGTTTCTCGGAAGAAGTAACAGGAGCTTGGTTAGGCGGAAGTATCGATACCTCGGGAGCGGTGGTAGCCTCCGGTTCCCTGGTAGGCGAAACGGCGCTAAAAATAAGCACGATCGTTAAATTTTCTCAAAACGTCTTATTGGGAGTAGCTGCACTTGCTATTTCTGTTTATTGGACCTATACCAATCATCCTGCAGGAAAGGAAGCCGCCAACAAACCGAGTTTAGGTGTCATTTGGGAACGTTTCCCCAAATTTGTTTTAGGCTTTATCGCCGCGTCTTTATTATTTTCATTTTTCTTGCAACCCGATACGGTGGCGTCGGTAAAAGGGGATATAAAAAGTATACAAGGCTTATGGTTTGCCCTTGCGTTTACAAGTATCGGTTTAGAAACAAACTTTAAGGATTTAATCAGAGAGAATAGCAAGCGCCCATTTTGGGTTTTTCTAATCGCTCAGTTATTTAATATCATCCTTACCTTAGTACTGGCAATGCTTCTTTTCGGATAGATGAATAGGAGAAGGAATGAAATTTACGACAGGTTAAAGAAGGAGCAAACAGTGCAAGCGATATTATGCAATCTATGAACAACTATAGCAATCGATGGATTCAGGCTTTGGTAGGCGGAGCAATGATATTATCAGCCTGTAATTCAACTGCGGATAAATCAGCCAATCAAAAAGACTCCGTAGCAATGTGTGTTTCAGAAGGAATTCCTTCACGAGCTGCAGCCGTAAAAAAGACACAAGAAAACCTGTTACAAGGAGCTGATGATGCGAAGATGGTTTTTATTAAAGGAGGCTTTTTTCAAATGGGTTCAAGCGAGTTTGCTGATACCCAGCCGATTCATGAGGTGAAGGTCCATGATTTTTGGATGGATGAGCACGAGGTAACCAATGCGCAATTCGCTAAGTTTGTAGAGGCTACCGGTTACATCACCGTAGCGGAAAGGGCTCTGGACCCGGCCGACTTCCCCGGAGTTTCGAGGGATTTACTCGTTCCGGGATCGGCGGTATTCACGCCCCCCAAAGAGCCGGTAAATCTAAATAACCATCTACAATGGTGGAAGTATGTGCCCGGAGCTTCTTGGCGACAGCCTAAAGGGCCTGGGAGTAACATTAATGGAAAGGAAAACGAACCCGTTGTTCAAGTAAGCTATGAAGATGCAGAGGCATTCGCCAAATGGGCCGGAAAGCGCCTGCCCACCGAAGCGGAATGGGAATATGCTGCGCGTGCCGGACAAGTGGGAAAAAAGTATTATTGGGGGGATGAATTAAAACCGCAAGGTAAATGGGTTGCCAATACCTATCAGGGAAATTTTCCGGTGAGTAATGCCGCAGAAGATGGCTTTGCGGAGCTTGCTCCCGTAAAATCCTTTCCAGCAAACGCATATGGTTTATATGACATGGAAGGAAATGTTTGGGAATGGTGTGCTGATTTCTATCGTCCCGATGCTTATGAGCATGCGGAGAAGGATAATCCCAAGGGCCCAAGTGATAGTTATGATCCGGCCGAACCGGGGCTGGTCAAGCGTGTCCAACGAGGCGGCTCATTTTTATGTAACGAGCAATATTGTGAACGTTACAAAGCAGGTAGCAGAGGAAAAGGAGAAGTGAGTAGTGCAAGCAATAACCTAGGCTTCAGGTGTGTACAGGATCAGGCACCTTAACAGCCCTATTGTACAGGAATGTACAATGAATAGAACATCGATGAAATATTTTATAAATAAAAACATTTCATCGATGTTTCAGCAACTCACTGGCATGTTTCAAAGCCGCTTCGCCCGGATTGCTGCCACTTAACATTTGCGCAACCTCAACCACCCGTTCTTCGTCGCTTAGCTTCCGCATATTACTGCGTGTTACTTCTCCTGCTTCTGCTTTATAGACTTTGTAATGGGCATTTCCCTTCGATGCAATTTGCGGTAAATGGGTGATGGCAATAACCTGCATGTGTTTAGCCATTTCTTCCATAACATTTCCGACTTTAAGGGCAACTTCGCCCGAAATACCGGTATCAATTTCATCAAAAATGATGGTTGGAAGTGCCGAACTTTTAGCAATGAGCGATTTAATGGCCAGCATCAATCGCGACAATTCCCCACCTGAGGCAACTTTATTTAATGGCTGTGGCACCTGTCCCTTATTTGCTGTGAAAAGGAAACGTACCGTATCTGCTCCGGATAAACGCAATGTACTTGAATCCAGCTCAATAGACAAAACACTATTTGGCATACCTACTTCTGATAACACCTCAATCACTGCTTTTTGTACCAATGGGATGGCCTTTTGTCGATTGGCCCTTAGTTCTTCGGCTAGCTTTTCACTAGCCTCACGGAGCGCATCGCTCTCTGCCTTAAGTTTTGCAATCTCCTCATCATTGGACGAGAGTTTAATAAGCTTGTTTTCCAAATCTTTCTGTATGGCTAAAAGCTCTGCAACACTGCTTACATGATGTTTCTGTTGTAATTGATAGAGTAAACTCAGGCGCTCGTTTACCTCGGTTAGACGTCCCTCATCAAAAAGAATGTGCTGCTCGGTCCGTTCTACTTCTTCCGCAATGTCCTTAATTTCTATCAAAGCACTTTGCAAGCGTTCACTTAACTCATGGAGATTACTGACATAACGCTCCGCTTGCTGTATCTGCAGTCCTGCCTCCTTCAATGAATTAATAACAGGTTGCTCCTGCTCACTTAACAAAAAGTTGGCAGCCAATAAGGCGCGCTTAATTTCTTCCGCATGGCTCAGTTGATTCTGCTCCTGTTCCAAGGCCTCCTGTTCATCGCCATTCAATTTGGCAGCGGCCAATTCGTCATATAAAAACTGATGATAGTCGGCCTCGCTTTGCGCCTGCTTACTTTCCTCTATCAAGTCATGAAGAGCCTGTGTTACCTGTCTATATTTCCTAAAGGTTTCTTGATAGGTTTTTAAGAGCGATCCATTTTCACCAACACTATCAAGGGTCATAAGCTGAAAATCCTCTGTATTGATTTCCAAGGTAGCGTGCTGTGAGTGGATATCAATCAGCCGTTCGCCCAATGCTTTAAGGGTGCTAAGCGTAACCGGGGTGTCATTTACAAAAGCCCTGGATTTCCCATCGGCACTTATTTCCCTACGGAGGATGGTTTCAGGCTCATAATCGAGATCCTCTTCCTGAAAAAAATCACCTAGATTATATTCTTCAATTTGAAAAAAACCTTCGATTACACATTTCTGCGCCTGATTATAGAAGTATTTGCTTTCGGCTCTTTGCCCGAGAATGAGGGATAAGGCTCCTAATATAATGGATTTCCCTGCACCGGTTTCACCCGTCAATATATTGAGCCCTTTGGCGGGACTGATATCAAGTTCATCTATTAAAGCGTAGTTTTTTATTAATAAGCGCTTAAGCATCTGTATCGGATCGTGTTTTTTTTAAAGACTCTTTATTGTTTCGTACTTATTGCTATTTCCCGGGTCGGCCTCTGATAATATATTGATTGCCTTTATTTTCTCCGGTCCTGTTAATCCGCCGATTAAGTTTGCCAACTCATCGGATTTGGCAGTGAAAAAAGCTTGGTTGTACATGGCCCCCTGCGCCATCCGATCTACCTTCACTAGGAGCGGTAGCAAGTCGATCAACTTTCGTTTCGAAGCATTCTGATTATCTGCCATTTTATCCAATACATCTAAATGATAACGATAAGAAAAGCTACGTAGCGGTTCATAATTATTGTCGAGCATGTTATTTACCAACCAGAAACGGTTGTTCATGCTCTCGATCGATTTCCAGCCTGCAAAATTGGCTGTCTGCGCATTGTTCAGTACGTTCTGCGCCAGTGTATAATAGGGTGTTCCACCTTTCTCACTAAACGAATCAGCGTCGAGCCCCACAATAAGGTAGGCGTAATAGGCTAACAACGAAGTGATATTGCTTAGATATTGCTGCGCGGAAAAATCCAAGGGCTCTCCTTCTGTATAGGTGAAATCGAAGTTCTTATCGGATAAAGTAAGAATAGGGCTGTTATAGGTGGTATTGTAGACCGGTCGCGTTGAAATAATCTGCGCCTCGGCTTTGTAGTTGCTGCTACCGTCCCACTCTTTCACTGTAATAACGAAGCTGCAGTCGATACGTTCTTCAGGCAGGATTTGCTGATTACTCCATTTCTTATTATTAAGGAAGTCCGTCATTGCTTGCTGCAATACATCGAAAGCACGCTTATTGGTTGCTTGAACCTGCGGCGACAAAATCTGCACCCGCGCATTTAAGTCTTGCGCCCATGCCGGTGCCAGCGTCGCAATGCTGAATAGAAGAAAAGAAACGAAGGTTCTTGTCATATTATACATGATTAGCATCAAAGGTACGTAATAAGGTAAAATTAAAAATTAAAAATTAAAAAAGCTGACAGCAAAACTTCATCTTCCCTAAAGAGCGCTTCTCAATAGATGAAACCTGCATGAGTTGCAACTCAAAAAAGATAAGAATAAATCTAAGCTCATGCAAGCTTCATTGCCATTAAAAAATAGATTATTCTAATGAAAAAAAGTGTAATTTTACCCCCTTATATAAATACAGTTTACAATAAATCAAACCGATATGGCATACAACCTACTGAAAGGTAAAAGAGGTATTATATCCGGCGCGTTAAATTCCAGTTCTATTGCATGGAAGGTTGCCGAGAAAGCACATGAAGAAGGTGCTACATTTGTGTTAACTAACGCTCCTATCGCTATGCGTATGGGCGAACTCAATGAACTAGCTTCAAAAACAGGTGCGGAAATTATTCCTGCGGACGCAACCAGTGTAGACGATTTAACCAATCTATTCACCAAATCCCAAGAGATTTTAGGCGGTAAAATCGATTTTGTGTTACACTCCATTGGTATGAGTGTAAACGTGCGTAAAAGCATTCCTTATACCGAAGCTAATTACGACTTCTTTCAAAAGGGCATGGACGTATCAGCTTTGTCATTGCATAAAATGCTTCAAGTAGCGATGAAATTAGATGCCATTAATGAATGGGGAAGTGTAGTAGCCTTAACCTATGCAGCCGCTCAACGCACCTACTCCTTCTACAACGATATGGCTGATATCAAAGCTGCCTTAGAATCCATTGCGAGAAGCTTCGGTTATCATTATGGTGTCGCCAAAAAGGTACGTGTTAATACCGTTTCACAGTCGCCTACCAAAACCACTGCCGGACAGGGTATCAAAGGCTTTGGCGATTTCTTTGATTTTGCCGATGCCATGTCACCACTAGGCAATGCCAGCGCAGAACAATGTGCTGATTACTGTATTACCTTATTCTCAGACTTGACCCGCATGGTGACCATGCAGAACTTATACCACGATGGTGGATATTCTTCTACCGGTGTTACCAGCACCATTTTGGAGAAATTCGGTATTGAAGGGTAAGTGTTCAATAATTATATTTTTCAGCAAAAAGCAACGGGGAATTTCCGTTGCTTTTTTGTTTAGATATTGCCTTAGCGTTAACAGCAAGGACTCCGCTACGACGTACTCAGTCAGGAGGTTTTTGCCATCCCCCGATAACTAGGAGGAAGACATTCAAGATGAATAAAATATTTTGGTAAATGTATATAGGTTTATACTTTAAATTTTCAGTTTCGCCTGTAAATTATTATCTTGTCTTCGCGTTTAATACAATAACGCTCCTTTCAAATACCTATTAAAAACAGCAAATTTCTTTGAACTATAAAATGGCCAAGTAGCCATTTGCTAGGGACCTTCTTCGGGGTGAGTCCAGGGTGAGTCCACATTGAGTCCAGGGTGAGTCCACGTTTTAAGTTAAAAACCTGGACTCACCCTGGAAATGATATAGATTGCATGTTCAATAAAGGCGAAGAAGATATGAAGAAAGTATAGACTTGGTATGAGGAAAAGAAGAACCGGAATTAATAATTGAAACGGCCAAGTATTGGCTAAAAGCGAATATATAAATTATGGCGAAGATTAACAAAAACGGACGACTGAGCGGAAAAAAAGGACATGAAGTTTATCGGGATGTAAATGGCGAATCCATCGTACAAAGTATGCCGAGAGTGGTAAAGCAAACCACCAATACCCGCATTGCTGCGCACGAATTTGGTATCAGCAGCAATGCAACCAAAATTATCCGACAGATAGGGAGTTTGCTTTTTGAGTATATGGATCCTTATGTTTCGGGCAGGTTAAATGCGGTTATGCAAAAATGCGTCAGTCAACTCCCGGAAGCCGCTGGCCACAAAAACCTAAACCAAATAGATCCTAGCCCCTTTATCGGTTTCCAATTCAATCCGGATGCTCCTTTTGAGAAAACCTTGCATGTTTTTCCCCGCTGTTCGATTCAGCCAGACGGTACCGTAGAGATCACTATCGATGCCATCACACCGAAACAAAATATTCCCTTCTTGCAACGCGATATCAATCCCGATCCCGGGGCTTTTCTCCGGGTCGCATTGGTAAGTATCGACTATGCGCAGGAAGCATATCAAATACTGGCACAGGAAGAAATTATGCTCGTTAAATCAAAAATGGAACAACCTCCGCTGCCCGCCACCTTTGATGTACAATGGAAATGCCTTAAAAAATTACCCAAAGAAGCCTTGGTATTTGTCTATTTTTCTTTGCATTATTATCAACTCGACTGGCTAGAACATCGAAAAATGATTGGCGAAAAAACAATGAATCCCGCCGGTTTCTTACACGCTTTTTGCGTTAATGAGGAAATGTATATAAAAAATCAGGCAACGGCCATCGGCCCCGACCATAAACCACTAAGAGAAGCTGAATGGTTTTACACCATACTTTTAGAAAAGAAGACCGAAATCGATCGTATTAAAGCAAAAGCAGAAAAAAAGAGGAAGAAATGATTTGTGACACAAATCAGTGAGCTACTTGCTTTCAAAAAATTAACTACCAAGCGATCAACTGTGCCATAACAACCTCATTCTTATTCTAGACTTTACAAACTTTCTTACAGTGGTCTCTGAATAATAGAAAAACCGCGATAAAAAGCATGCAAAGAACAAGTACAAACAAATAATAGAGAATCTTCTTGAAGAAAACTGATAAGGAAATTAAAACGTAAAGAGTTCTATGAAAAATTCAACACTTCAATCTGGTTAAGGAAACAAATTGAATCTCTCACAAATTAGTATTTACGTCGGCACTCGAGAATATAGAAGTGTCTTGAGTGCCAACAAAATTATTCTACATAATCAGCATCTGACAATGTCACTTTAAATACAACATCGTAGTTAGGAATAGGCACTTCGAAATCTCCATTATTAATTGGGTCTTCGCCATAAATATTTATTTGACCTACACTATACCTAACAGAATAGGCAATTCCATTAAAAGTGGAAGGCAATATATCATAAGAAGTTTCGCCATCTTCACTAATTGCCACGCTGACGTTTCCCTGCTCGATGTAATATCGATCCAACTCCGCAATCGGTAAAGTTGTTTGTATATTAAGCCCATTTTCCGAGACGCCCCACTCGTCGGGCGTTATTGTATAAATGAACGTTCGCGGTAAAACAGCACGTTCGACAACTTCTGTCTTTTCACACCCACTCATACCTACCAAACCTACTAAGGCAATCATTAAAAATAAATACTTCTTCATTCGCTATTTGTTTTTAGTTGTTCGTTATTGGTTATTCGTTGCCAGCCATTCGTTATTCGTTCTTGGTTGTTCGTTATTGGTGACGGCGTTCGTAAGGGCAATACTACTTAACTAGACTAGTTAATTGTTAACGGTTATCATTATTCGTACCAACATTATCACATTAACTAATTAGCTAATCCCCTATTCAACGTCTCAACCACTCAACGAGTATCTACTTCTTAGAGTGACAAAACATGAAAAGGTTTAAGCAAGAATCGCTCCATAATTTAATTTAGTGAATAGGGAGTAGTTAATATGGAGTATGGAGTAGCATTATCCTCTTTTTCAACGCATAGTGAATAACGTAATTTCACCTCATTTTGTTATCCTTGTAGTAGAAATAACAAAGATGCCATGACGAACATTCAAATAAAATACAATTTACTTGATGCCGCTTCACAAAAAGAGGTAAGCGACTTTGTTGATTTTCTATTAAACAAAAAGAAAAAAAAGTGGAGAATCTCTCTTCCTACAAAAAGAAAATATTAAAAGTTTCCGCTTGGGCAGAAGAAGATATTAAACGAATTGAGGAGGCTCAAAAGCATATTAACAACTGGGTCCACTCCCCTACTCAACTATTTTCCTATTCAACTATTGGCTAATTAAATCAACGGTTCGACTACTCAACGATTTAACAAATCCCCAACAAAAAAAGCGTCACGCAAATGCGCGACGCTTTTTTCTATATTAAGCTGATAGCCGATTGCTGAAAGCCCTTAGCTACTTACTATTGCTTCCGTCTTTCTCATCTTCATGCTCTTTCTCGATATCTGTAGGCTTAGCCGACTTCTTACTATCGCTCTTATGTGAGCCATTTACCACAATCTCTTCTTTTTCCTTATTGTAGTCAATTTCTAAAGTAGCGCCATCTGCTAAATCACCTTTCAGAATTTCTTCCGCAATTGGATCTTCCAAGTACTTCTGAATGGCACGTTTCAATGGACGAGCTCCGAAATTACTGTCAAAGCCCTTCTCCGCAATGAATTCTTTCGCACCTTCTGTTAAGTTCACGGTATAGCCCAAACCTTGGATACGGGTGAACAATGCTTTCAACTCGATATCGATAATCTTGAAGATCTCTTCTTTACCAAGTGAATTGAACACAATCACATCGTCAACGCGGTTTAAGAACTCCGGAGCAAAAGCGCGTTTTAAGGCATTCTCGATGACACTCCGAGAATGCGTCTCAGCCTGTGTAGCCTTCGCACTAGTAGTGAAACCTACGCCTTGACCAAAGTCTTTCAATTGACGGGCACCGATATTCGAAGTCATGATAACGATCGTATTTCTAAAATCCACTCTTCTACCCAAACTATCGGTTAACTGTCCTTCGTCCAATACCTGTAATAGCAAGTTGAACACATCCGGGTGAGCTTTTTCGATTTCATCTAATAGAACTACAGAATACGGTTTGCGACGTACCTTTTCAGTTAACTGACCGCCTTCTTCATAACCGACATATCCTGGAGGCGCTCCTACCAAACGTGATACAGCAAATTTTTCCATGTATTCGCTCATATCGATCTGGATCAAAGAATCCTCGCTGTCGAACATAAAACGTGCTAACTCTTTCGCTAATTCCGTTTTACCGACACCTGTAGGCCCTAAGAAGATAAAGGAACCGATTGGTTTTTTCGGATCTTTCAAACCGGCACGGGTACGTTGAATCGCCTTCACAAGTTTCTTCACCGCATCGTCCTGCCCGATAATCCTTCCTTTCATCGATTCGGCCATGTTTAGCAGCTTTTGGCTGTCGGTTTGTCCAACACGTTGAACCGGAATACCGGTCATCATCGACACCACTTGAGCAACATCATCTTCCGTAACGGTATAACGTTTGGTTTTCGTTTCTGCTTCCCAAGCTTGCTTTTCACGATCCAACTCTTCCAGTAATTTCTTCTCCGTATCACGAAGCTTAGCAGCTTCCTCATACTTCTGACTACGAACTACTTTATTCTTCTCCACTTTGATATCTTCGATTTTCTCTTCAATATCAATGATGCTCTGAGGAACATGAATATTTGTTAGGTGAACACGTGACCCTGCTTCATCCAAGGCATCAATTGCCTTGTCCGGCAAGAATCGGTCAGTAATGTAGCGAGTAGTTAAACTCACACAGGCTTCAATCGCCTCCGGTGTAAAAGTTACCGCGTGGTGCTCTTCATACTTATCCTTGATACGGTTAAGAATTTCAATCGTCTCCTCATGCGTTGCCGGTTCGATCATTACTTTTTGGAAACGACGGTCTAAGGCGCCATCCTTTTCAATATACTGGCGATATTCATCCAGCGTAGTAGCTCCGATACATTGAATTTCTCCACGTGCCAAAGCCGGTTTAAACATGTTCGAAGCATCCAGTGATCCGGAAGCTCCGCCGGCGCCCACGATGGTATGAATTTCATCGATAAATAAAATCACATCAGGTGATTTTTCGAGTTCATTCATCACCGCCTTCATCCGCTCTTCAAATTGACCGCGGTATTTAGTACCTGCGACTAGGGAAGCCAAATCTAAGGTAACTACTCTCTTGTTAAAGAGCACCCTAGAAACTTTCCGTTGTACAATGCGCAAGGCTAAGCCTTCGGCAATAGCCGATTTACCAACTCCCGGTTCACCAATTAAAATCGGGTTATTCTTTTTACGACGTGAAAGAATCTGAGATACGCGTTCAATCTCTTTTTCACGTCCAACGATTGGATCTAAACGTCCTTCTTCTGCAGCTTTGGTCAAGTCGCGACCAAAGTTATCCAGTACCGGGGTTTTCGATTTAATATCTGACACTTTTTTAGGTTGGCTGAAGCTATCTTCATCGCGGAAATCATCATCTCCCGCAGCCGAACCGGCTGCTTGGTCGGTGATTTCCGTTTTGTTCTGCTCTACCTCAGCTTTGAAAATATCATAATTGATATGGAATTGCTGAAGTATCTGAGAAGCAATATTATCTTCGTCTCTTAAGATAGAAAGTAATAGATGCTCGGTGCCAATAATTTCGCTCTTAAATATCTTAGCTTCTAGGTAAGTAATCTTGAGCACTTTTTCCGCCTGCTTCGTCAGTGGAATATTGCCAAGATTAGCCGAAGTGGATGACGTCCCTTTTACAGCCTCTTCGATGGAGCGGCGTAAACGGGCAGTATCTACCCCCACATGCTTTAATATTTTGATTGCTAAACCATCTCCCTCGCGGATCAGGCCCAGCAAGAGATGCTCGGTGCCGATGTAGTCGTGTCCAAGTCGAAGCGCTTCTTCCCTGCTATAGGAGATAACGTCTTTTACGCGTGGCGAGAATTTTGCTTCCATGAATGTATTTACCTTTCTTTTAATGCTCTAATGTATAAAATTATTAATTAAAACTTTGAGCGCTTTATGTAACTTTTATCAACAATTACGCCATTTCTCTCATATGCAATTCTTGTCAGTCTTTATGATACCTAAAGTTACGCGTTTATGACTAAATATCGCCATCTTTGCAGTAGAATTTTATCACGAATATGTCAGACGAGAAAGTAATATTTTCGATGGCCGGTGTAAATAAGATTTACCCGCCTCAAAAACAGGTACTAAAAAATATCTATTTATCTTTTTTCTACGGTGCTAAAATTGGCGTAATTGGTTTAAATGGCTCCGGAAAATCTTCCCTCTTAAAAATCATAGCCGGTTTAGACAAATCTTACCAGGGTGAAGTTGTTTTTTCTCCGGGGTATTCGGTGGGTTATTTAGCGCAAGAACCTATTTTAGACCCCGCAAAAACAGTGAAAGAAGTAGTGGAAGAGGGAGTCGCTGAAACGAAGGCCATCTTAACGGAATACGAGGAAATTAATGAAAAATTCGGGTTGCCGGAGGTGTATGAAAACCCGGATGAGATGGAAAAATTAATGAATCGACAAGGTGAACTACAGGATAAAATCGACGCCACCGGTGCTTGGGAATTGGACAATAAGCTTGAACGGGCCATGGATGCCCTGCGCTGCCCCGACCCCGACGCATCCATTGCCAATTTGTCAGGAGGCGAGCGCAGAAGAGTGGCATTATGTCGGCTTCTACTTCAAGAGCCGGACGTGTTACTGTTAGACGAGCCAACGAACCACCTGGATGCCGAGTCGATCGACTGGCTGGAACAGCACCTACAACAATATAAAGGAACGGTGATTGCGGTAACACACGATCGCTATTTCTTGGATAATGTGGCCGGATGGATTTTGGAGCTAGATCGCGGGGAAGGTATTCCTTGGAAAGGCAATTACTCTTCCTGGTTAGATCAAAAGGCTAAACGTCTGGCACAGGAAGAAAAGACGGAAAGTAAACGCCAAAAAACACTCGAACGGGAGTTGGAATGGGTGCGGATGGCTCCGAAAGCGCGTCACGCTAAATCCAAGGCCCGTCTTTCCAATTACGAAAAGTTGGCTTCTGAAGAAACGAAGGAAAGGGAAGAAAAGTTGGAGCTCTTTATTCCTCCAGGCCCTCGTTTGGGAAATGTAGTGATTGAAGCGCAAAATGTAACCAAGGCTTACGGCGATAAAGTGCTGTTTGAAAACCTCACTTTTTCACTTCCTCCTGCGGGCATTGTTGGTATTATAGGACCAAATGGTGCAGGAAAAACTACATTGTTCCGATTAATCACCGGACAAGAGCAACCGGACAGCGGCTCCTTCCGGGTAGGAGAAACCGTTGCATTGGGTTATGTGGATCAAATGCATGACGACTTAGATCCGAACAAAAACGTCTGGGAAAATATCACCGGAGGGCACGATAATATCGTCCTAGGGAATCGCACCGTTAATTCCCGGGCTTATGTTTCCAAATTCAACTTCAATGGTGCCGACCAGCAGAAAAAAATCGACGTACTATCGGGCGGTGAGCGCAATCGCGTGCACTTAGCCATTACCCTTAAGAAAAGTTCCAATGTTTTACTGCTGGACGAACCAACCAATGATATTGATGTGAATACGCTTCGAGCGTTGGAGGAGGGTCTCGAGAATTTTGGTGGCTGTGCCGTGATTATATCACACGACCGTTGGTTTTTAGATCGAATCTGTACACACATCCTCGCTTTTGAAGGCGATTCCCAAGTTTATTTCTTTGAAGGAAACTACTCGGAGTATGAAGAGAACCGGAAGAAACGATTGGGAGACACGGGACCAAAGCGGATTAAATACAAGAAGCTGGTGAAATAGTTGCGAGTTATTAGTTGTTTGTTATTAGTTATTAGTTGTTCGTTATTGGTTGTTCGTTATTAGTTGTTCGTTATTGGTTATTAGTTGTTGGAGACGTTAAATAGTTGAGTCGTTGAGAGGTTAAATGGTTGAGTCGTTGAGTTGTATCCACTTAACTAACTACTTCCCTATTTAACTACTTGACTATTCCCCTACTTAACTACTTAACTACTTCTCCACTTAACTATTTCCCTATTCAACGAATTAACTAAGCTCAAATTTCATCCACGATTCTCCCTCCCCGCCAAACACAAAATATTGAGGGTAAAGAATTTCTGCCAAAAGCTCTACATCATCTGCGGCCTCGGGCAAACTAGCAAGTAAGTGCTTTTCGCCGTCAATTAAAAACACCTTATTTTCCTTAATAGCCGGCGTGTTTTCCCATTCCTCATCTGCTAAAAAGCCTGGGATTTCACCTAATAATTGAAACATACTCCTATTTTGAGCTAGAAAGATGAAAAGCTCAGGTCCCTTCGTATCCAGTCCTTCGTTATATACCCTTCCCCCTGCAGTTCGTATAATGGTATTAATATAAGCCTCCAGTTCGTTATCAAGCGTCGATTCGGCTACCACTTTAACAGTAGGTCGTTGGTTATCTGCTATAAATTTCAGTTTGTGAACCACGATATTAATACGCTCAGCAAGTTCTTCGATTAGTTTTTCCGCTTCTCGAGACACGTTCAAGCTTGTTCCTATGTAAGAGATGCGCTCATATATTTGATCAATATGATGAAGTTGCTGTGTTAAGTTGATGTCTTCTTCCAGTAGTTTTACGCATGCTTCATCCAAACCTAAAGCCTTCACAACTGTCGATAAATACGAGGTATAATCTTGCATAGTTTTATTGTTTACGAAGCAAACTTAGATAAAATGAGGGGTATAAAAAAGGGCTGCTAGGATATAATCACTAACAGCCCCCTCTTTAAAAATTGTTTCTTATTCGCTCAATTTAACTTCTCTCGTTATAGAAGTATTGTCTCCTTTTATTTCGTTCCCATCAGGTCCTACCAACGTTAATTTGACTTTTAGATTTCCTTTTGGAGCTCCCTTGATTTCATAAGGTCCCCATTTATCCAACGTGATCGTAGTGTCATTAATCTCTGCTTTCACTTTGTTGCCCGAAGCCGATAACTCCGTGTTCACTAGGTAGAAGTCAAGCAATAAGTTCTCGGTATCTTTTCCCTTATATTCGCCTTTCGGACGACTATAGAATAAAGCGGCATCCGCAGGAACGGGTAATTCCTCATATTTTCCCTGATCGGTAATTTTGAAATGCTTTAAAACATAAGCCTTTGGCTCTTTTATGGATTCATGGTAAGAACGTGAAAGAAAGGACAATAAATAGTGCTCGGTTCCTTTCTTCAGACTTACACTATTTTCCGGTTTATAAAGTGCGGTATAAGGCTGGTTGTCCAAAATAAAATGGATATGCTGCCCTTCCGCTGAATTAGCCATATGATCCGCATTATGATCGGCTGTATGTTCTGTCAACGTAAAATTCTTTACCGCATATTTAACCTCCAACTTCACTGAATCCTGGGAAGCACCCGGTGTAGCCGTAATAGAAGAGACGGCCAATTCAGCACCTGGAAATGCCTTTGAATCTGCGACAGGTGTAACACTGATCGCACTCGTTGCAGCCTCAGTGGCAGTAGTGCTGTCGGTTCCTTCTGTTGATTTTGTGCCAGATTGATTACATGCCGACAAAGAAGCTGCTATGAAAGCGCCCGTTGCCAGCGTCATGATTTGAGATTTAAAGTTCATATTGCTATTTTTTTACGATAAGTACTAATAAGATTAATATCTAATCTAATAATACAGCTAAGTAACGTATTTTGTTTAAAAAGGACGAAGAATCTGATGTAAAATATTGGATATTTGTTATAGGCGTTGGGCTATAGGCAGTAAGCTTTAGGCACGCACTTACCTACAACATTACCACATTGGCTAATCAACTACTTAACTATTTAACGTCTCAACTATTTAACGACTTAACCTCTCAACAACCCAACGTGTTGATAATTAACCAAATGTTAACAAATAAACCACATTCTCTTTATCAGGAAACACTTCAAATGCGCTAACTTTATAGCAAAGATCGATACGCAGGCAAGGGCTATTTAGATTTTAACGTAATACCTTTAATTTATGACCTGGAAAAAATTTAGCGGAGAACCCATTCGCAAACCACTTCTCGAGGAAGTAAGCACAGCCATCTCGAAAGAATATGCATTAGGAAACAAGCTCAAAGTCTGCATCGGCACCGACTCGCAGGTAAAAGGGCAAATCACTGATTTTGCAACCGTGATTGCTTTTATCCGCGAAAAGAAAGGTGGCTTTATGTTCATTCACCAAGAACGGTCCCTGCTTAAAATGAGCATCAAAGAACGAATGCTCGCGGAAGTGCAGCGTTCTATTGAAACGGCTTATTCACTTTGCGATATTTTGGATACCTATCATGTCGACTTAGAAGTACATGCCGACATTAACACTAATCCTATGTTTAAATCCAATCAGGCACTTCATGAAGCTATGGGATACATTTTAAGTATGGGCTTTGTATTCAAAGCGAAACCGGAGGCTTTTGCAAGCTCAACCTGTGCGAATAAAATGGTGCAGTAAAGAAGTTTTTTGATTCCCAGTTGTGAGCTTTTTTTAAATGATGAGCGAATTTTGGACATAAGGTCTAGGTAACATGACATAGAACCATAGCTGTCAAAGGGATTTCGTTTTAAAAAAAAACCTTTATTTTGTCACTTTCTTCCGAAGAAAGTAACCAAAGACTCGTCGCTTGGAACTTTGCTTTAAACGGTAATGCATCAACGTGCAAACCGCAAATTTCCTAGGCGACATTGTGGCAGAACGGAGGGCTTTTACTTTTAACCGGACGTATTAGGTTTTTTAATATAAACACCTCCTTCTCTATGTTAAAACCGAAACTGACGGACCAACGGGAGAAAGTAATCCCAACTGACAGGCAAATAATTTGGCGTTTGTCTTGATACCTGCCTACCGCAGGCAGGCTTGATACTTTTGTATTGGTACCGTAATAACCACCTGCCTGCCGGCAGGCAGGTAAAGTAGTAGGACATAGGACAAATGGCTAACAACGAATAACCAATAACGAACAACTAAAAACAAATAGCAAATGAAATACATGTTCCTTTTCCTGATAAGCTTTCTACCGACATTTTCCTACGCGCAAGATCAGCAAGAGTGGTTGGTTAAAATAGGCGATAAGGCACCTGATTTTTCGTTCACTCTAGCCGACAGCAGCTTAAAAAACCTACAGGATTATAAAGGAAAGGTCGTGTTGATCAATTTCTTCGCGACATGGTGCCCTCCTTGCCGAAAAGAACTCCCTCGCGTTCAGAAAGAAATTTACGATCGTTACAAGACTAACAAAAAGTTTGAGTTATTCGTCTTCGGCCGTGAAGAGAATTGGGACAAACTGCGGCCATTCATTGAAAAAACGGGCTACACCTTTCCCATCCTCCCTGATGTGAAGCGGGAAATATTCTCAAAATACGCAAACAGCGGTATTCCTAGAAACGTCGTGGTAGATGAAGAGGGCAAAATCATCTATTTATCCCTTGGTTATACGGAAGAAGAGTTTGATAAGCTATTAGAAGTCCTGGATAAGAGACTTAATTAATCGCTTTATGTTGCAAGACTTCAATTGACACCTGTTGTCCAAGCTGATATCGATTCGGCATTTTATTAATACATCGCAATTGGAGCTTCTCAGCCGACAATATAATTTCTTCGTAAAAGCCTTTAAAAAGGATGTTCTGAATAGTAAATGGCGTAGTAGTCCGCACGATCTCATCTATTCGTATCCACTCCGGATGGATAATGATCTCTTTTGCACTTATCTCCGGTAATAGATAACTAGCTTCCTCCTCGGACAATATATTACTCCTTGCCAATAATCTAGCGGTATACGCATTGGGTGGATTATTGTAAATTTCTTTCGGGCTACCTGCTCCCATTAAATTACCGTCTTGTAAAATTAATAAAGCATCCGATAAAGCCAATACTTCACTTGGATCATGGGATACCATAATGACCGTTAGGCCGATCTCATCTACTATCTTTCGAATATCTTGTTGCAAGTGGTCGCGGAATGAAGCATCGACCTGATTAAAGGGCTCATCCATTAATAAGACCTGCGGTCCGGTCACAAGTGCCCGGGCGATGGCTACCCGCTGCTTCTCGCCTCCGCTTAGATCAGCAATACGTTGTTTGGATAGCCTCAAAATATTCAGACTGTTTAAGGCGATTTCCGTTTTATCGTGTTTTTCCAGTAAGTTGGTATTTGATAAACGAGACGCCACATTATCCCAAACATTGGCATAGGTATTTAAATCATCAAAGTGCTGAGATACCAGACGCATGTCTTCATGCCCCGGGATCAATTTATCAAAGGGCCCCGGCACCTTCCATCCTTTGAAACGAATTTCCCCTTCATCAGGACTTGCAAGACCGTAAATTAATCGCAACAACGTGCTTTTTCCGCTTCCACTTTCCCCTATAATCGCCGTGATTTTACCTTGCTCCACACCAAAGGAGATCTGGGTTAACCCTAAACTATCCGGTTTATCCGAAAAACGTTTTGATAAATTATCGACCTGAATATATGCTAGTCCTTGCTTTTGCGTATCCGAAGGAATAAAATCGCAGGAAGGGGTATTTGTATTATTTGCCATCAAAAAACATTACACTTATAGTGTAAACGCCTCGAAGATAAAAAAATTTTAGGCATTCATGAACTAGGTCGATCGTGACAGCGACTGATCGACCTATAAAAGCAACAGTTTTTAGAAGAAGAACATCAGTCCGAAAGACATATTTCTCAGGCCCTCTTGCTGTGGACTATTCTCAAACATATCATTGAAATAGTACTTGGCATATAAACCGACCCATTTATAGCCTACACGTGCAAAAGCACCATAACGGAATTTAGCATAATTAAAATCGTCTTTAACTTTCCGTTTGCCTTCCTCTTCACTCTTAAATTTTTGGCTTCCACTTAGCAAGAAACCTCCAATTGGGCCGTAGGCAATTCGTAAATCACGATCCATGCCCAATCGATGTTCGAAGGTTATCGGTATCCTAAGATAACTGGAGCTGAAACGGTTTTTGCTATAATGTATATCCGATTCGGTGTAGCTTAGCGGTGTAGTATTCCGGTCGAATATGATGTCATTTTTCAGGCGGATGTGGGTCCAATCAAAACCGGCAGACAAAAACAATCTAAACTTTTCGTTGAAGCGGTAGCCGAATTGGAAAACATCAAAGCCCACATTAATTGTTTTCCATGTTCGGTTCCTTAGAAAATCGTTCTCCGGACTAAGCGTAAAACTACCATTATCTAGTAAGGTAGCCAATCCTAAATCAAAGCGGGAAAATGTGATTCCTAAAATAACCTTCGGCTTCTGCTTCAAAAAGTCAGTACTCTTACTTTTATTTAAGCTATCGCAAGGATTACAACGTTCAACCTTGACCATATTATCTCCATCAGAGCTCCATTTGACGGTTAGCTTTCGCTTCCGTTCAGTTTTTACGGTGTCCATATCCGTTGTATCACGTATCCCCTCCACCTTCGATAATTCAGTATTGCTTGCCTGAACGGTGCCAATCAACGCTAAAAAAGTTAACCCTGTAAATAAAATATGCTTCATATATGTAGTTATTAGTTGTTCGTTATTAGTTGTTGGAGACGTTAAATAGTTGAGTCGTTGAGTTGTTGAGTCGTTGAGAGGTTAAATGGTTGAGTCGTTGAGTCGTTAAATAGTTAAGTTGTCGAGTCGTGGAGTCGTCAATTCGTATCTACTTAACTACTTCCCTACTTAACTACTTAACGATTCCTCTACTTAACTACTTAACTATTCCCCTACTTAACTACTTGACTATCCCCCTTACTTAACCATTCCCCCATCACAGCCTAACCTTCAATGCCTTCAAATCAACGGCTACTTTCAATGTGCCTTCATCATCACTGGCAAAAGACAGCACCTTTGCATCGCCATGATCAACCGAACCTACGACATAATTTAAAATCTCACCTATGCCGAAATTTTTCTTTTCTTGGCTCTTCATCTTTGTATCCTTTAACGTCGGAGTCTCAATAAAAGCAAACTGTAGCGCCGGTTGCTCCACGCGTCCATTACCTGGAGATACGGCGACTGATACTACCTCATTGACGATCATGGGCCGGTTGCCCGTGTCTTCCATAATAACATCGGGATCTGTCATTGCCCTATTTTCCGATACCGTTATTTTCCGCCCGTCTATTCGCTCCTTTAAATTCCTTTTCGCAGGGGATACGCTCCTATGAACCATCTTTTCGCCTTTACCGATTCCATTATTGCTTTTGGTCACCGGCAGTGGTAAGGCAGCCCCTTCGTCTTTGATAACTTCTTTCTTTGCACTTAAATATACAACTTTGCGTGGCTGTTTGATATAAGTTATCCCCACCCCTAAAGTAAGCGCAATCATGGCGGCTATCGACCACCTCATCAAGGCTCTCTTCACTTGAAGCGACCTTGCTCCCGATCCGGTTGTCTGCTGATCCAACTGTTCGGCGATATTCGACCATACTTTGTTCGAGACCTGCGGTTCAAAAGAATCAAGTTTTTTCCGAACTTCCTCATCAAAAATATCATTCCGCATACGATCCATAATTACCCCCTCTTTCTAACATTACCAATTTACTTTTTAACCATGCCCGCGCACGGGACAATTGCGATTTTGAAGCACCTTCGCTGATACTCAGTGCTTCTGCTATTTCTTTGTGTGAATAACCTTCCAGGGCATACATATTAAATACGATACGATAACCGTCAGGCAATTGTTGAATCAGCGCAAGCAAATCACGTACCTCCAGCCCTTCCATATCAAATGTCTGTTGTTCTTCGTCAAAAACGGCGTCAACACTTATTGTGTTCTGTATTCGCTTATTCTTCCGTATCATCTCTATCGCTGTATTTACAAAGATTTTTCGTATCCAACCTTCGAAAGACCCCTCGCCTCTAAAACCAGCTACACACTGAAACACCTTGATAAAACCATTTTGCAACATATCCTCTGCTTCCATCTCGGATGTGGCGTAACGCAAACAAAGGTTGAACATCTTCGAAGCAATTGCCCGATAGAGCGACTCCTGTGCCTTTCGCTCTCCCCTGCGGCAACCTTCCAATAGATCATCGATGGTGTATAATTGCTTCAAATTATGTTCCCTTTTTCTCTTAGATGTCAAGAGCAGTAAAAAGGTTGCATGATTTTTTTATTTTTTTGTTGAGTAGTTGAGACGTTAAATAGTTAAGTAGGGGATTAGTTAATTAGCCGATTAGCCAATTGGTGAATTAGCCAATGAAGCATGGGCGTGAAGTAGAGAAATTGTGGAGTGGTTGAGACGTTAAATAGCTAAGTAGTGGGTTGGTTAATTATTCATTAGTGTTTATTTAAGGCATTATTTATAGGAGCTCCCTCGAGTCTTTGGGGTCGGTTAGTTTGATAATGTTGGTACGAATAACTAATAACCAACAACGAATAACTAATAACCAACAACGAATAACTAATAACTTGCAACCCACAACTAATAACCGACAACTAACAACAATTTATTAAGTTTGCGAAGCACTTGAACAAAAAGAAACACAAACAATTGGAAAACACACTTATAATAAGCGAAACCAGCCTACGTGAATTTACTGAACAAGTATTCTTAACGATCGGTTGTACGGCAGCGCATGCTAAACTGGCTGCGGATGTGCTGATTGCAGCCGATCTACGCGGCATTGATTCCCACGGGACGGCACGACTAAGCGGATATGTTCGGCTGTGGCAAAAAGGCAGACTAAATCCTTCACCGGAGATACGGATTATACATGAAACGCCCACTACGGCTACCGTAGATGGGGATCGCGGTTTAGGTTTGGTAGTAGCACCTTATGCCATGGAAATTGCCATCAAAAAAGCTAAAGACTATGGCTCCGGGTGGGTCGCTGTACGCAACTCCAATCATTTCGGCATTGCCGGTTATCATGCCTTATTAGCTGTTAAACAAGATATGATCGGTTATGCCATGACCAATGCCAGTCCGCTAGTAACCCCCACTTTCAGCAAAGAGCGGATGTTAGGGACCAACCCCATGTGTTATGCATTTCCGGCAGGAGCGTATCCGCCGGTAGTTGTAGATATGGCGACATCCGCTGCTGCTAACGGTAAACTTGAAATTGCTCAGCGCAATGGATATTCTATTCCTGACGGATGGGTACAAACGAAAGACGGCACTCCTTCGGTAAATCCGCACGAGCTTAAATCCGGAGGGGCCTTACTTCCTTTGGGAGGTGACCGAGCACATGGTAGTCACAAAGGATTTGGACTTAGCGCCACGGTTGACATTCTAAGTGCCGTGCTTTCGGGCGCTAATTATGGCCCTTGGGCACCGCCTTTTGTTGCTTATTTAGAGCCTCATCCTCAACCCGTAGGAGAAGGTTTGGGACATTTTTTAGGCGCATTGAGAGCCGATGGTTTCCGTCCTCTTGACGATTTTAAACAGCATATGGATAATTGGATTCATCGGTTTAAAAACGCAGAACCCATTGACAAAAGTCAGCCTGTCATTATTCCCGGTGAACCCGAGCGGGCTGCAACCATAGAAAGAAAAGCAAATGGCATCCCTGTTGTTAAAAGTGTATTTGATGATTTACTAAAGCTAGCGAATGACCTTAGTTTACCATCACCGAACATAGCATGACGTTTTTGGCATTAATTCTGAAACCTACAGGTTGGCTTTATGTCCTTATAAAAGCAAACTTATTTGAAAATGTTTTGTTGAAAAGCAACAACATGCTTAAACACTAAAACATAAAAAACATCAATGATTATTAAAACGAGTAAAAACATTAAATCCCTTTTAACACTCAGTACAGGTCTTTTTTTATTAGCAATTACAAGCAGCTGCCATTCCGGTTCCTCCAACGCAGAAGATGAAAGCAACAAGCGATTAAGTCTTCCGGTTTTTATGGTTGACACCGGTACGGCTTTAACAGAACGAGATTATCTCGGAACCATCGAAGGAAAAGTAAATGTAGAAATCCGTCCACAGGTTGAGGGCATTCTAGAAAAAATATATGTTGATGAAGGTGCCTACGTGAAACAGGGACAAAATCTTTTTAAAATCAACGAACAACCTTATTTGGAGGCGCTCAAAAATGCCATTGCAGAAGAAACAGTTGAAAAGGCTAAAGAAAAAAATGCCCGTTTGGAAGTCGAGAGCCTCAAACCTTTGGTAGAAAACGATGTAATATCAGACGTTCAGCTCCGTACGGCACAAGCGAACAACGAGGTTGCTAAAGCCTCGGTAGCAAAAGCGGCAACGGCAGTAGCTACTGCCAAGATAAATCTTGGCTTCACCAATATTAAAGCTCCCTCGAGCGGATACATAGGCAGAATTCCCAAACGCATCGGAAACTTGGTTACCAAAGGAGACTCCCAGCCGCTCACGGTACTTTCGGATACTCGCGAAGTGTATGTCTATTTCTCGATGAGCGAGGCAGATTTCCTACATTTCACCAAAGGTGGACGATCAAACGACTCGTCTGCTAACAATGACATGTTAATTCCCTACGTTCGCCTTATGTTGGCCGACGGTACCGAATATGCGGAGAAAGGGATTGTAGATGCGATTGATGGTCAAGTAAACCGAACAACGGGGGCCATCTCCTTACGGGCTTCTTTCGCCAATCCGCATGATGTTCTCAGACAAGGGAATACCGGTACCCTTAAGATGGAAGAAAAGAAACCCGGCGTCTTGTTGATGCCTCAAGTAGCTGCCGTTGAATTACAAGACAAAACCTTTGTATATATTGTAACGCCGGATAACAAGGTAAAGATGCGTGCCGTCATTCTTGATGGAGTCAGCGGCCCTAACTATATTGTTAAAGATGGACTAAGGCCGGGCGACCGCGTCGTACTGTCAGGCTTTGACAAATTGGAAGACGGCCTAGCCATTAATCCACAACTACAAAATCCCAAACGCAGTTAAAATCCCCATGTTAAAGTAAATACCTATTAACTCCATTAGCGAGAGGAAAAAACTATGTTAAAAACCGTCATAAGCAGACCCGTCCTTGCTACCGTCATATCCATCTTATTGGTCATGTTGGGCATTGTCGGCATGCTGCAATTACCTGTCACACGTTTTCCCGAAATTGCCCCTCCGAGCGTGAGCGTTACTTTATCTTATCCCGGAGCCAATGCTGAAACGGTGGCGCAGAGTGTCTTACTACCTATTGAAGAAGCTATTAACGGGGTCGACAATATGACCTATATACGATCTACCGCCAGTAATACCGGTTCCGGCAGTATCAATATTTTCTTCAAAGCAGGCACCAATCCCGATCAAGCGGCCGTTAATGTCCAGACGCGTGTTTCAAAGGCCGCCAGCCAAATTCCCGCAGAAGTAAACGAAGCGGGCATCAGTGTTATGCCCAAGCAGAATGGTGTCATCATGACTATGAATATTTTCAGTAATCACCCTGATACGGTTTATGATGAAACCTTCCTGCAAGCCTATGCGCAAATTAATATTAACCGCGAGTTATTACGCGTCCCAGGTGTTGCCGCCATCAGTCGAATTGGAGCTAGAGATTATTCCATGCGTACATGGCTTAATCCGGAAAAATTGGCTGTTTACGGCTTGGTACCTCAAGATGTCATCGATGCCATCAAGAGTCAAAACTTTGAAATCGCCCCGGGAAAATTCGGTGAAGCATCCGATGAGGTTTTCGAAACCGTTTTGAAACATCGCGGTCGTTTCAGTAATCCGGAGGATTATGAAAATCTAGTTATTCGGACCAACGAAGACGGTTCTGTGCTCTACCTTAAAGATGTCGCTCGTATCGAATTCGGTGCTTCTAATGTGGGATCGGACAACAAAGTAAACGGCTTCCCGGGGTTAACGATCAACGTAGTCCAAACGAGTGGCTCGAATGCCGTGGAAATCGATGGACAAATACGAAAGGTGATGGAAAAGTTACAGCGATCTTTTCCCGAGGGTATCAAATATGAAATCACGTATAGTGTTCGTGATCAAATAGACGAGTCGATCAGTCAGGTGAAACACACCTTATTCGAAGCCTTTTTCTTGGTGTTTGTCATTGTCTTTATATTCCTGCAAGATTTTCGTTCCACATTGATTCCGGCAATCGCCATCCCGGTATCGTTGGTAGGAACTTTTTTCTTCCTACTTCTATTTGGCTTTTCCATCAACGTTTTAACCATGTTTGCGCTCGTTTTAGCCATTGGTATTGTGGTAGATGATGCCATTGTTGTCGTAGAAGCGGTTCATCAAAAAATGGAACGTACCGGATTATCTCCGCGGAAAGCAACACTTTCTGCGATGAGCGAAATTACCGGCGCCATCTTATCGATTACCATGGTAATGGCGGCAGTATTCCTTCCTGTCGGTTTCATGGAAGGTCCGTCCGGCCTATTTTATAAACAGTTTGCCTATACGCTAGCTACTGCTATCTTGATTTCGGCGCTCAATGCATTAACATTAAGTCCTGCACTATGCGCTTTGTTGTTGAGAAACAACCACCATGATGATAAGGAAAAGGAGTTAAAAGGAAGCAAATTGTCCAAATATTCGAGGCGGTTTTTTGATGGATTTAATGTTGCGTTTGATACACTTACCAATAAGTATATACGCTCTTTAAATTTCCTGCTGCGTAAGAAATGGCTTACCCTGGCCCTGTTAGCCTTGCTTTCCGCAGCCGGTATTTTTTTGATGAATAGAACACCGTCAAGCTTTATCCCCACAGAAGACGACAGTTTTGTTACCTTTTCTATGTCTATGCCTCCTGGGGCTTCTTTAGCGAGAACGACAGAAGTATTACAGCGAGCCGACAGCATAGTGAGAAAACGCGAGCAGATTTCAGGCATGACGACTATTTCCGGTTACAATGCCATTGACGCCACGGCCAGCCCGGCCTTTGCGGTAGGCTATATCAATCTAAAAGACCATAAGGAACGAGGAGAGATAAAAGACATTAACGCTTTTATGGATAGTATCCGTCAGGATCTTTCTCAGATTAGCGAAGCCACTTTTAGCGTTTATCCACGTCCTACGGTACAAGGGTTTGGTGATTTTAGTGGCTTAGAGTTCGTATTACAAGACCGCCTCGGTGGTACTTTTGCATCGTTCAGCAAGGTGGCGAACAATTTTATTCAAGAACTGCAAAAAAGACCTGAAATTGAAACAGCATTTACGCCGTTTAAAGCCAATTTCCCACAATATCAGCTAGAGGTCGATTTTGTAAAAGCACAGGCCCTAGGTGTCACCGCAAAGGATCTGATGACAACCATACGAGGCTATTACGGCCGGGTACAAGCTGGCGATTTCAGTCGCTTTGGCAGACAATATCGTATCTACATGCAGGCAGACGCCCGATTTACCAATGACCCGGAGTCTTTTAAATCGATTTTCGTCCGTAATAAAAACGGTGACATGGTACCAGCCAATACCTTGGTAAAACTGCGGAAAGTCTTTGGTCCGGAAACCGTCAATCGTTATAACTTATTTAATGCTATTGCTATCAATGCGACACCAGCGGCAGGCCATAGTTCCGGTGACGCGATGAAAGCTGTCGATGAGGTGGCGGAAAAGGTGTTGACAGCAAACTATAGCTATGAATGGACCGGCATGAGTTTGGAAGAGCGACAAAGTGGTGGACAAACCATTCTAATCTTTACGTTAAGTATTCTCTTTGTCTATTTCTTACTGGCAGCACAATACGAAAGCTATATTTTACCTTTCGCCATTTTACTTTCGGTTCCGGTTGGTCTCGTAGGGGTTTATACAGCTGTCAATCTGGTCGGACTCGAAAACAACATATATGTTCAGGTTGGCCTTATCATGCTTATAGGACTACTGGCGAAAAACGCCATTCTCATTGTGGAATTTGCCGTTCAACAACGTAAATCCGGTTTGTCGATTTACGATGCCGCGATTGAAGGAGCCCGCTTACGATTGAGACCGATTCTAATGACTTCACTGGCTTTCGTTGCGGGCTTGATTCCTTTGATGTGGACGGTCGGACCGTCGGCACAAGGTAATCATTCAATCAGTATCGGTGCAGCAGGCGGTATGTTATTCGGCGTAACAGTTGGTGTATTTGTTATCCCCGTTCTTTATATGGTTTTTCAGCATTTTGATGAAAAGGTAAAATCCAAAATGATTCAGGAAGAAGATGATTAAAAAAAATATAAAAACAAGGCACTTCGGCTCAATAGCACTTTTGACGATATTCCTTAGTCTATTACTTAATGCTTGTAAAGTAGGGAAAGATTATAAGCGGCCGCATTTGAACCTTCCCAAAAAATATCGAGATGAAATCAGTCCCGCCGATTCGGTCGGAATAGGCAACATCTATTGGCGCGAATTCTTTGTCGATACTACACTTCGTAAAATTATTGACACGGCCCTTGTGAGTAACTACGATATGCGGAAAGCTCTGAAAAACATTCAGATTGCTAACCAACGTGTTTTCCAGGCACGTGCAGAATTTCTTCCCGACATCAATGCTACCTTGGGAAGCGTCAATAGGCAATACCGATCCAAAAACTTCTATTCTAATCCCTCCTCGAAATATTACGAAACGAAGGGTAAAGAAGCTCCGGAAACCTTATTTGATTATACCATGCAGCATATGAGCAGTATTGGACTCAGCTGGGAGCTGGACATTTGGGGTAAAATTCGGCGCTTGAATGAGCGGACCCTAGCGGAGTATCTGCAAACGTATGAGGCTCGTAAACTCTTACAAACGCAATTGGTTGCCAATATCGCGGAAGGCTATTACAACTTATTGATGTTGGATGCTCAATTGGAAGTAGCCCGTCGAAACCTGCGGTTGACTGATAGTACGTTACGCATTGTCAAATTGCAACGGGATGCAGGTCAGGTAACCTCGCTCGCTATCCAGCAAACCGAGTCGCAACGTTTAGCAGCTCAATCGCTTATTCCGCAATTGGAGCGTCAGGTAGTCATTCAAGAAAATAGCTTGCGAGCTTTATCCGGTGAATTGCCCGATAGTATTCCACGAGATGCCTCCTTGACTGATTTTTTGATCGAAGATTCTGTTACGGCCAGTGTTCCGCTATACATGGTGAGTCACCGACCCGACGTACGTGCCTCTGAGCTCGCGCTACGTGCTGCTAATGCAAATGTCGGCGTCACACAGGCCTATCGTTATCCGGCGCTGACCATAGAAGCCGAAGGCGGGGTAAACAGTATGTTATCCAAAAATTGGTTTAAAATTCCCGGCTCTCTATTTGGGGGTATAATAGGGAGTTTGACAGCTCCTGTCTTTAATAAACGCAAAATTAAAACGGACATCGAAGTTGCCAAACTCGAACGGGATAAGGCCGAACTGGATTTTCAACAGGTTGTATTGGATGCCATTAATGAAATTACCAATACGTTGATAACCTTTAAAAAATTGCAGGAAGAGTATGAAATTGCTGAAAATCGAGTAAAGGTTGCTCAACTAGGTATTAAACAAGCGGGATTATTATTTAAAGCAGGTTATGCTACTTATCTGGAAGTCATTACGGCGCAACAGAATGCGATTGACAGTGAACTGGAATTAGTAAGCCTTAAACAACAATTATTGCTGGCTAGAGTTGAGTTGTATAGAGCATTGGGTGGAGGGGCGTAGTGTTAGTTATTGGTTGTTAGTTATTGGTTATTGGTTGTTAGTTATTGGTTATTAGTTGTCCGTTGTGAGCAGAGGCACTCCTAAGGGCTAGGTTAGTTGTTGGTTATTCGTTGTTGGTTGTTCGTACCAACATTATCACATTAATTAACCGACTCCGAAGACTCGGGAGAGCTCATGCCCGTCCCGAGTCTTTCAGGGAATGCCTTTAAATAAACATTAATGAATAATTGGCTAATCGGCTAATTAACTAACCGAGCATAGCGAGCTCATGAATGCCTTAAAGTGAACACGAATGAATAATTCCCTACTCAACAACTTAACTACTCTCAACGAATAACTAAAATTAATGGATTCCCATAAAAATACGATTCCATCTGATCTTGTCAAAGAAAGATCCTTTGTCATCTAAACTAAGCCATACAAAAAGGGCCTTACCAACAATATGATCTTCCGGCACAAATCCCCAAAATCTCGAATCCAATGAATTATGGCGATTGTCCCCCATCATCCAATAATAATTCATTTTGAAGGTATAACTCGTTGCTTTAGCACCATCAATATAATAACCATCCCCTTTTTTCTCAAACGTGTGGCCTTCATATACCGTAATAGCACGTTCGTAAATTGGCACGGTCTGTTCATTCAATTGAACCGTCCAACCTTGATGCGGCACAATGACCGGCCCATAATTATCTCTGTTCCAATCTGACCCTTGGGGAAAAATATCCTGTGTAGGTTCAGGGGTTCCCTTCGGATAAATAAGCGGTTTAATTTCCTTCACGTTTGCCCATCCTTTGATTGTATTTGCCAACGAAGGTGTCAGATAGAAAACGTACTGGTTCGCTTGCCCCGTTGATCCACCGTCGATCCGCATATCGTTAATGCGGTCTAGATTAATATCGGTACCATCCGTGGTCACCTCGTACATAAGTTGACCTTCCACGGGCGTTATGCCCTGTTTTCCATTAACATAAACCTGTGCATTTACAATGGAAATGGTATCACCCGGTATACCGATCGCACGCTTTATATAATTTTCCCGTTTATCCACCGGTCTATTAAAAGGTGCATCAGCCTCCATCGGATAATTAAATACCACTACGTCATTACGTTTGATTTTCTGCAAGCCCGGTAATCGACGATAATCCATTTCCAAACCGTCCCAATAGGCCTTCGTGCCCGTTATTGGCATGGTGTGATGAGCAAAAGGAAAAGCAATCGGCGTCATCGGAAGACGTGGTCCATAGTTTATTTTACTAACAAAAAGAAAATCCCCGGTAAGTAAGCTCCGTTCCATAGAGCCGGAGGGAATCATGTAAGCTTCAATTAAAAAAGTCCTGATCAACGTTGCGGCGACAACTGCAAAGACGATGGCGTCAGCCCATTCCCGGGTCGCAGACTTTTTGTAAGGATACTTCTTCTTAAATTCTTCTGTAGCAGAAGCTCCCCAATAGGTAACCGTTTTATCAGCGCCCCATAAGGGGAAGACGATAAAAGGTACGATAATGGTCCCCACTTGATCGAGAAAAGAACGCCGACCAAAACATCGAACAAAATCTATGTACAGCCCGATACCGATGAAAAGATTGATGATAGGGACTACTAGCAAAATCACCCACCACCATGGTCTTCCGGTAAGTTTAGTAATAATATATTCACGATAGAAAGGAATCAGTGATTCCCATCCGGGCCTTCCTGCTTTCACAAAAAGTAACCATAAACCGATCTGCGTGCCCAGAAAAAATACTACCAAAAAAGCTGTTAACATGCCTTATAAAGTAAAAATTAAAAAGTAAAAATTAAAAAGCCTGCCTCCCGTAGGGATGGTCAAAACCCCGGAGGGCTCATTGATGCCTTAAGAAACAAATAAGATATCAATAATTAAAAAAGTAATCAGCGTTCGGAAGTCGGCTTTCAGCTTGTTCTAAAAGAAAGCTGATTTCTGACCGCAGACAGCTACCCAAAATCAAACATATCCGTAACAGCATAGAAGCCTTTCTTACCTTGCAACCACTCCGCGGCGATGACCGCACCTAAAGCAAAGCCTGCACGGCTATGTGCTGTGTGTTTAAATTCAATCTGATCCACCTCCGAACTGTACAATACCGTGTGGGTGCCGGGTACTTCCTCAATCCGATGCGATTCGATCAATAACTGATTTTTCTTCGGTATGATTTCGTCGCCTTCTCCGACCAGGTTGTTTACCCATTCATCCTTATCATCGTTATGTTCCAAAATACCTTCTGCTATCGTAATGGCCGTACCGCTTGGGGAGTCCAGTTTATGAGTATGATGGATTTCCTCTACTTGGACGTCATATTGTTTATAAGGACTCATAGCTTTAGCCAATAACTTATTGATATGAAAGAACACATTAACACCAATACTGAAGTTAGACCCGTAAAGTAAGGATTTGTTACCTGCTTTACATTTTTCTTCAATTTCCGCCAGGTGACTATACCAGCCCGTTGTTCCCACAACCATGGGCGTATCTGCTTCAAAACAAAGATTTATGTTTTGAAGGGCCCCATGTGGCGTACTGAAATCAATGGCAACATCAATGTCAGAAAAATCGTCCGCTATGATCTCATGTCGATTATTCTCATCAATAATCAATGCCACCGTATGACCTCGTTCAGAAGCAATTTTTTCTATGATACGGCCCATTTTACCGTAACCAATCAAGGCTATGTTCATTATATTTTGCTATGTGTTTAGGTTTGCAATATACGATTTTACTTAAAACTCCTAAATGTAGTAAATTTTGTCACTTAATCGAAAAGGTTGCTTTTAGCCCCACTACCGGAGTCGAACGATAAGCCAACATACCGGGAGCTTGCATCAGGGTAGGACGAATATTAAAAGTGAGGTCGTCACTCATATCATAGCGTTTAAATTTCGCATCGATGTAAGCGTCGATTACGTTCAGTGCATACCATCCAACGGTAAGCAGAATGGTTAAATCTCGGTTTCGTCGATAAAAATCTTTCGCCCCGATAAGCCATTCAGTTGTCACGTAGTCAGGATATTTTGGATTCTGGCTGAGCCCCTGGTTGGCTAGACGGAAGCGAACCTCCTCTAAGGTCTCACTGTAGTTATTCTGTGCAAATACAAACGAATAACCTAAGCCTCCGAAACCTGCCCAGATGATCGGAGCTTTTACATAGCCCCAACCACGATTAAACAATTGCCCCCATCCCGGCAAAATAAGTGATCGGCGAACTGCCTTTTTCGTCAAAGCTTCTAATGCTAAACGAGCGGAATCTTTGTAAACGACCGGCTTCTGCTCTTCCTCTTTTTGTTCCCGTCTTTTCCGTTCCTTTTTCGGCACATTAGCGGTATCAGTCATATTGAAACGATCTTTACTGATATCATTAGGTGTTCTAATACTATCGGGCACCTGTGCTAGCACACAAGAGCAGGCCATCACAAAAAAAACAAGTAAAGAGAGAAACCGAAATGTTGTCATTACCAATCTAATAACTCCAGAATCCGACTAAGATCATCTTCCGACATAAATGGAATCTCAATCGTACCTTTTCCACCCTTACTTTTTACGTTGAGCTTTACTTTAGTAGAAAATTTGGAGGCCAGGTCATCCTGGATCTTTTGAAACTCAAACGACAGCGGCTTCTCTTTAGTATCAGGCTTCGCTTTATTCTTGTAAGTACTGTCGTTAACGAGCCTCACCAGCTCCTCAACTTTCCGTACAGATAATCCTTTTTCAATAATTTCCTGAAAAATATACAGTTGTTTATCGACATCGGCGACATTGATTAAGGCACGGGCATGCCCCATACTCAATTTTCCATCGCGGATAGATGCCTGAATAGCCGGTGGTAATTTTAGTAAACGAAGATAGTTGGTAACCGTTGATCTGTTTTTACTTACCCGATCACCTAACTCTTCCTGCTTTAGGTTACACTCGTCAATCATGCGCTGAAAACTTAAGGCAACCTCTATTGCATTTAGATTCTCGCGTTGTATATTTTCGATGAGTGCCATTTCCAACATCTGTTGGTCATTAGCTGTTCTTATGTATGCCGGAATCTCTGTCAGTCCTGCAATCCTAGATGCTCTTAAGCGTCGTTCGCCGGAAATCAACTGATAATTCCCATTTCCCATTTTGCGTACGGTAATGGGTTGAATCAGACCTTGTAATTTAATTGAATCAGCAAGCTCATTTAAGGCTTCTGCATCAAAATCTGTCCTTGGCTGGAAAGGGTTTACTTCTATCGCATCAATTTTAATCTGGCTAATTGATCCCGGCGGCACATCCTTCCCTATTCCCACTGCGGTTGACTGCTGACTGGCTGCTGTTTGCTTTACCACTTCGTCTGTATCATTCAGCAATGCACTTAAGCCTTTTCCTAAACCTGTTTTTCGCTGTTGCGCCATTATATTTTTGCCTCCTCTTGCTCTTTCTGTAAACCGTTTTTAATTAAAATCTCTCTCGCCAAATTTAGATAGTTAATGGCTCCTTTTGAGTTGGCATCGTGCATGATCACGGAAATACCAAAGCTCGGAGCTTCACTTAAACGCGTATTTCGTTGGATAATGGTATTAAAAACCAGGTCGTTAAAATGTGAGCGCACTTCCTCAACTACCTGATTGGATAAACGCAAACGAACATCGTACATGGTTAGCAAGATGCCTTCAATCTCGAGATTGGTATTCAAGCGGTTTTGAACAATTTTAATGGTGTTTAGCAACTTGCCTAGTCCTTCCAACGCAAAGTATTCGCATTGAACAGGGATGATCACGGAGTTTGCCGCTGTTAATGCGTTAATGGTAATTAATCCGAGAGAGGGCGAACAATCGATGATAATAAAGTCATAGTCGTCACTTACCTGCTTCAATACGGACCGCATTTTATACTCACGATCATTGAGATTGATCATCTCAATCTCAGCCCCTACAAGATCAATATGTGCAGGGAGCAGATCCAGATTAGGTGTTTCGGTTTTTTGGATAGCCTCTCTGGGATCTAAATCATTAATAATACATTCGTATACACTCGATTTGATAGCCCTTGGATCGAAACCGATACCGGAGGTCGAATTTGCCTGAGGATCCGCATCCACCAAAAGTGTTCGGTACTCCAATACGGCAAGACTCGCTGCTAAATTAATCGAGGATGTGGTCTTACCCACTCCTCCTTTTTGATTGGCTAACGCTATGATTTTACCCATTGTAATTTATAAGTCCTAAGTAAAAAATATTCGCCTAATGGTTTCCCGCTTTCAATCCGTCATAATCCATTAAACTAGGATGTCTTCTTAATATTGCCTTAATGGAGCATTTTCTCCGAAAAAAATTGATTCGGTTTCCCCAAAAAAAGCGCACCCTTTTCTTCTCTCCTTGTTTAAAAATGCGTTTATTTAGTATCTTCGCAGTTTTTAAACACCTTAAACAAGGTTGCTAAGATACAAATTTTACACAGCTTAAAAACCAGAAGGGGTTTAGATTTTACACATATTATTAACAATGATCACAATTATAGCCGGCACCAATCGCAAAGACAGCTACTCGCTAAAAGTAGCGAACTATTACTACAGACAACTTGGCAAAAAAGGTTATGGGTCCGAGATCATGTCACTCGAATCACTGCCGGATAATTTTATTGTTAGTGATCTTTACGGGGCGAGAAGTGACGCATTTCAACCCATACAAGACAGGATCAGCGCCACAACAAAATTTATTTTTGTTATTCCGGAATACAACGGGAGCTTTCCAGGTGTCTTGAAAACTTTTATCGACAGTTGTTTATTTCCGGACAGCTTCGTTGGAAAGAAGGCAGCACTGGTAGGAATCAGCTCCGGCAGATATGGCAATATCCGTGGGATCGAGCACTTCACGGGTGTTTGTCATTACCTTAATCTTCATACACTTCCTTTACGCATTCACATCCCCTATATCAAGCAAGAGCTGAATGAAGAAATGGATTTTTTTAAAGAAGATACACTTCACTTCACGAATCAGCAAATTACGGAATTTATAGCGTTTTAATATTTACGACGCAATCACCACTTTAATTCCCTTTTTTTCCAAGAGTTTAACCATGCTCGACGGAATCCCCTCATCGGTGACGATGTAAGCGATATCACTGAGTTCGCAAATCTTACCAATCCCTCTTTTTCCAAATTTTGTACTATCGGCCAAAACTGCCACCTGCTGGGCCGCACGTATCATTTTTTGGTTCAGGCCCGTTTCCGCCAAGTTACTAATGGATAAACCGAAATCTATATCGATTCCGTCAACCCCCAGGAATAACATACCACAAGAAATCGTTTCCAATATATATTCCGCATGCGCCCCGGCAACAGAAGAAGAACTTGGCCTCACCAAGCCACCCAATTGAAGGACCTCAATATTATTTCTTCCACTTAATTCGAAGGCCACTTTAATCGCAGGTGTTATAACCGTAATCGGATGGTTTGGCTGCAATGCCTTTGCTAATTCGAACACGGTTGTACCCGATCCGATCATGATGGAATCATTTTGTCCAATCAACGATAAAGATGCTTTCGCAATCTTTTGCTTTTTATCCGGATTAATCAACGCCTTCTCCACAATTGGACGATCATTCGCATACGGATTGGTTAATGAAGCCCCTCCTCGAGTACAAAACAACAAGTTCTTATCCTCCAAAAATTTCAAATCTTTTCTTATCGTAACCCCCGAAACTTTTGTCATCTCTACCAATTCCGGAATGGTTGCGCTTCCATTTGCTTTGATCAGCTTGATGATTGCCTCATGTCTTTTGGTAATATTCCTCATAATCACGGATTCTACTGCAATAGTACTTATTATTTCTTAAATATCATACCACACCAAATATGTTTCATTTTGTTATTTTTTATTTATTAAAACTTTTTAAAACATTTATTTTGTTATTTTTTATTAAATATTCTATCTTAGAGGCTTTAAAACCAGTTAGTAACCGAAATACAGCCTACCAGCGGGTAGTTAAATATCAAGTAAAAGCGTCAATCCATTTTGAATTTTGAAGTACAAACCCTTGCACAATAGCTATAAAAGGATTTAATAACCTGTACTTAACAAAGCTTTAACATTCAAAAGGGAATTTTGGCAACGTTATAAAATATTTATAAACAAAAATCAACAATCAATAAAACTAAAAAAAATGAAAAGAAAGATTTACCTAAGCCTTTTCTACTGCCTCTGTTGCATTTTTCTAGCCAATGGACAAGAGCTAAAAACGCTTCATGGAAAAGTCGTGACAGACAGTGGAGAAAGCTTACCCGGTGTTTCAGTTACCGTTATCGGGACAGATAAACGCATTGGAACAACTACTAATGAGCAAGGGATCTACCGTTTATCAATTCCAGATGATGCTACGCTCTCATTCTCTGCTATCGGTTACATCACACAACAGCTGAACCCACAAGGCGCAAGCCAACTGGATGTCGTCATGAAAATCGGGCAGGCCGATCTGGAAGAAGTGGTAGTGGTTGGTTATGGCACACAAAAGAAAGCAAATTTAACCGGCGCTGTTGATCAAGTCGGAAAAGAGGTTTTTGAAAATCGCCCCCTCGCAAGCACTACTCGGGGGCTCCAAGGGGTTATACCAAACCTGAACATTAAAATGACCGATGGAAAACCTACGCGTGGCGCTACCTTTAATGTTCGCGGAACGACCTCCATTGGTGCCGGAGGATCGGCGCTGGTACTTATAGATGGTGTACCGGGCAATGCCGATCTCTTGAATCCCAATGATATTGAAAGCGTCACTGTTTTAAAAGACGCGGCATCCGCAGCCATCTACGGTGCCCGCGGTAGCTTCGGGGTCGTATTAATAACAACGAAAACACCCAGTAAAGAACGATCGGTTATTAACTATTCATCCGGCTATTCCAGAAATGATCATACCATACGCCCGGATCTGGTAACGGAAGGATATCCGTGGGCAAAAACGTTCAATGAGGCTTTTAGTTCGTGGAACGACTACAATGCAGACCCGCAAAAAGCTAATAGTGTATTTCCTTGGTCGCAAGAATACCTGGAAGAATTGCGTAAGCGGCATGAGGCCGGCAACACCCCTTCTACCGATATTGATCCGGCTACCGGAAGATACGTTTATTATGGAAGCACAGATTGGTTGAAAGAATTGTATGCTGACCACACGCCCTCAATGGAGCAGCAATTAAGCTTCTCCGGCAGTGGTGAAAAGACATCATTCTATCTCTCAGGTCGCTACAATAACCAAGGCGGGATTTTTCGTTATAATCCCGATAAATACAACCAATATAATTTACGCGCTAAAGGAAGCATACAGGTGAAAGAATGGCTGCGTGTGGAAAACGACATTACCTATAACGAAAGAGCCTATTTTACACCCATACTGAATCATCCAAGCAATACCCCGGTATGGCGACGTATTTCGGATGAAGCTTTTCCGGTAGCCATGTTGCGTAATCCGGATGGAACGCTCACGGAAAATGCTTCCATTGTTTTCGGCAGCTTTATTTCCGGTAATAATCATTGGGATGAATCCCGTAGACAAACCCGCAATACCTCCCGGATTTTTACCAATTTTTTCGACAATAAGCTAAAAATCAACGGCGACTTCACCTTTGAAAAAACCGCTTTCAATCGCACGCGCCTGTACACGCCTGTCCCGTATAGCAATGCACCCGGTGTTACGCTCGAGCGAGGGATCAGCAAAATGAACGAGCTTATTGACAACACAACCTATCTAGCGCTCAATGCCTATGGTCAATACACACAAGACTTCGGAAAAAACCATATCAACGCCGTACTTGGCTATAATTACGAGCGATCAAAATTGTCGAGCCGTTATATGGAACGTGATAATTTGATCAATCCTTCGCTTCCTGATTTCTCTTTAATTGATGGACAAAATTTTCTCTTAACAGGTGGAGGAAACGAATGGCTGACTGCCGGAGGTTTCTATCGGATTAGTTATGATTACGACGGTAAATATTTACTCGAAACGAACGGTCGCTATGATGGATCGTCTAAATTTCCGCGCGGACAGCAATGGGGTTTCTTCCCGTCCATTTCAGGCGGTTGGCGCGTTTCTGAAGAAAACTTCTGGAAAAACGGTCTAAAAGAGGCGATTGGCGAATTTAAACTGAGAGCCTCCTACGGCAGCTTAGGTAATGGCAATATTGACCCTTACCAATTCCTGGAGATAATGGACGTCAGCCGATCTGGTCTTATCTTGGGAGGTATTCGGCCGAATTACACGTCTAACCCCGGCGTAATACCAAACGGGCTAACCTGGGAAAAAGCAACCACTATTAATTTGGGGACCGACTTGTCCTTCATTAAAAACAGGCTGAATGCTACGTTCGACTGGTATACCCGGAAAACAACCGATATGTTTACGGTTGGACTTCCCTTACCAAGTATTTTTGGAACAGATGTCCCCGAAGGAAACTACGCTGATTTGAAAACAATCGGTTGGGAATTAAGTCTTAACTGGCGCGACCAGATCAAAACGTCGAAGCCAATCAATTACGACCTACGGTTTACGCTGGCGGACAGCAGGGCTTTCATCACACGCTTCAACAATCCACTCGGATTGATTACGACCTATTACGAAGGACAACGCGTGGGAGACATTTGGGGCTTTGTTAATGACGGTTTCTTCCAAAGTCAGCAAGAAATCGATAATTACGCAATCGACCAGTCGTTTATACGAGTGTCAGCCGCTAACAAAATCCTACCGGGCGATATTAAATTTAAAGATATAAACGGCGATGGAAAAATTGACCAAGGAACCAATACCTTAGGCGATCCCGGCGACCAAGTGATTATCGGCAATACGGAGCCTCGCTTTCAATTTGGTTTTAATGCTAATTTTAGCTGGAACAATTTCTTCTTAACCAGCTTCTTTCAAGGGGTTGGGAAGCGTGAATTTATGCCTGGTGCAGACAACGCGCTCTTCTGGGGACCTTACAATCGTCCGTACAGCTGGCATCCAACTTATGTTGTGAATAACATGTGGTCAGAAGAAAATCCCGATGCATATTTCCCTCGCCCACGCGGCTATACGGCACTTAATTCGCGCGGCGAACTAACGTTTAATCAGACCCGTTACCTTCAAAATGCCGCCTATATACGCCTGAAAAGTATTTCGATCGGCTACAATTTGCCGAAGTCGTGGTTAGGTAAGCTCAACATCGAAAACCTGAGCGTCTACTTCACCGGCCAAAACCTCTGGACCTGGTCGCCCATGTTCAAACACAATCCCAACATGGATCCGGAAAATATAGAACGTGCCGATCCGGAGCTGAATCCAAATGCAGGACAGGGCATGGCTTATCCGATGCTCAAAACCTATACACTGGGAATCAACGTAACACTCTAATAAGAATCTATTCAAAATGCCTTTTAAAACAAGCAAAAAATGAATAAAAGAAAATATAGGATGAAAAAGATATTTTTTATTGCTACACTCGCTTTGTTAACTGCTTGCGAAAAATCCTTCGAGCAGTATCCACCGGACAAGCTTTCACCCGAAAATGCATTCAATACCGAAAAGGATCTGCAATTATATGCGAATTCTTTCTACAACAATTTGCCTAGCGCCAATGATATCGTCAGAGGTGACCAAACAAGTGATTTCCTCGTAGGCTCCACGATCGACAATTATTTATCGGGTAGTTATTCGGCCGCACAAGCCGGTGGATGGACCTGGGGGCCGCTTCGAAATATCAACTACTTCCTCGAGCAAATGGTAAGAGCACAAATAAGCGACGAATCACGTAAGCATTTTGAGGGGTTAGCCCGTTTCTTCCGTGCCTATTTCTACTTTAATAAAGTAAAACAATTCGGCAACGTTCCCTGGCAAGAAAAAACACTCACGATTGATGATCCCGATTTATACAAACCGCAGGACTCACGTGCGTATGTAATGGAAAAAGTTCTAGCAGATCTTAATTTTGCCTGCGAGAACATTTCACCGGCCATTGATCCCACGTCTTCCCAAATCAGCAGACCGGTAGCCTTGGCCTTCAAATCCAGAATCTGTCTTTTCGAAGGCACTTATCGCAAGTATCATGAAGAACTCAATCTTCAAGCCACGGCAAACACTTGGCTGCAAGAAGCCGCTGATGCAGCCAAGCAAGTAATTGACGGCGGCCAATACCGTTTGAACATAGAATCGGACCCGACGACGAGCTTCCGAAACCTATTTATCAATGAGCAACCAAAAACCAACGAAATCATGTTGGCAGCAATCAACAACGCCTCCTTGCGCGTACTGAACGATGCCAATTGGTACTGGACAAGTGCAACCTACGGTCGGCGGCTCAGTTTCACGAAAACATTCGTTAATACATTCTTAAATCGCGATGGCAGTCGATTTACCGATCAGGCGAACTACAATCAGATCCCTTTCTGGGAGGAAGTAAAAAACAGAGATCTCCGCCTACAACAGTGCATTCGCATGGGCAGCTATCAACGGGAGGGCCAGCCGGCACCGCCCGACTTCACTTATACCTACACCGGCTACATGCCCTACAAATTTACGCTCGATTCGAAAGCAACCGATGGACGTGCCGAAAACAACAACTCACTTCCCTTGATGCGCTATGCGGAAGTGTTACTGAACTATGCCGAAGCAATGGCCGAGCTGAACCGTTTCACAGAGGCGGAATGGAACTTAACCATCAAACTGCTTCGCGAACGTGCCGGTTTAAGCAACACGGCAATGCCTTTAACAGCCGACACTTATCTGGAACAGGAATACTTTGCCGATCAAAACCTCAGCGCTGCGCTGCTTGAAATACGCAGAGAACGTGCTATTGAACTAGCCATGGAAGGCTTTCGATATGATGATCTCATGCGCTGGAAGTTGGCTAATTTGTTACTTAAGCCTTATACCGGACTTTATGTTCCTGCAATGAATACACCGTATGATCTCAATGAAGATGGTAAAAACGATGTCTCCTTTGTAACCGCTGTACCCTCCAATCCGCAAAAGGGTATTGTGTATTTTGTCATTAACGGCACGCAACATTATTTGACAAATCAAACAAGCGGAAATATTGTCGCACAAAACAATTTACGACGGATATTTGACGATTTCATGTATTTAAGACCTATTCCTATCGAGGAAATAACCCTCAATCCCAATCTAAAACAGAACGCCGGGTGGGAGTCGAGATAACCGTATGGCCATTGGTGTTGCTCGTGCATACCAATGGCTAAACTTTAATTTTATTTATTTATATTTAAATTTGTTATTTTTTATTTCTTTTTGTTTATTTGATGCTAACTAATACCAATATAAACAGGAACTATGATGTACGAAAATTCCTCCCTACTAACAAAAGTCGGACTTCCAAAAACACTGACTTGGGGATACTTGGGCATATTGATCTTTATGATGGGTGACGGAGTTGAACAGGGCTGGCTGAGCCCTTACCTGCTTTCACACAATATGCATATTGAACAATCCGCTGCTTTATTTACCGTGTATGGCGTTACGATAGCCATATCGTCTTGGTTATCGGGGGTATTAGCAGAAACATTCGGCCCACGAAAGTCGATGTTAGCCGGGCTATTATTATACATTATCGGCACCGTTGGTTTTGTGGGCTTTGGCATGGCGAATTTGAATTACCCCATCATGCTAATAACCTACGCCATCCGTGGATTTGGCTATCCCTTGTTTGCCTATTCATTTTTAGTTTGGATTACTTACAAAACACCAAAAGCAATGCTTGGAAGAGCCGTTGGATGGTTTTGGTTTGTATTCACCGGCGGCCTAAACGTGCTTGGAGCATATTACTCCAGCTGGGCGATCGAAAAATTAGGATATCAGAACACCCTTTGGAGTTCAATTTTCTGGGTAGCTTTGGGTGCTCTTTTTGCGCTCGTGTTTAACAAAGAATCTTTTAATACCCATCAACCGCAGGGGCAAACGACCAGTAAGAAGGAAGAGCTGTTGAAAGGGTTTACCATTATTAAAGCGGAACCGAAGGTGCTTTTAGGAGGGATTGTACGGATTATCAATACAACGGCGCAATTTGCATTTCCTGTCTTCTTACCTATCTATATGGCGCAATTTAATATCAGCACCAAAGAATGGTTACAGATATGGGGAACTATTTTTACCGCAAACATTGCCTTTAATTTAATTTTTGGTTTTGTGGGCGACCGTCTCGGATGGCGCAACACGATCATCTGGTTCGGAGGCATTGGCTGTGGCCTTACCACACTCCTTATCTTTTATATCCCTGCATGGACCCATGGAAGTTATTGGGCAGTTATGTTGGCCGGTGTGCTATGGGGAGCTTTATTAGCTGGTTATGTTCCACTTTCTGCGCTCGTTCCTTCACTCGTAGAAAAGGACAAGGGCGCTGCTATGGCAATTCTAAACCTCGGTGCGGGACTTCCTGTATTTGTCGGCCCTGCCTTAGTGGGTTTATTCATCAGCACAATCGGCAATGCCGGCATCATCTGGATTCTGGCCATATTATATTTTATAAGCGCCTTGCTAACGCTATTTATAACGCTACCCAAAAACAAAACACAAATAGAAACAAGAAAACTTTACGTAAATGAAAATATTAATAACGGCCCCTTACAATGAGAAAGCTCAAGGCGAACTAAAGGAATTGTTCGGAGAAATTATATACCGCGAGTGGAAAATCAAAGGAAGTGCTTACACAGAAGAAGAACTGATAGCGTTACTTACTGAGGAACAACCGGATGCGCTCATCACGGAACATGACCAGGTTACCGAGAAGGTCATCGCCACCTTTCCTCATTTAAAATTTATCGGTGTTTGCCGGGGAACCCCCTCCAATGTCGCAATAAATAAAGCAACTGAATTAGGCATACCGGTGTTTAATACACCGGCAAGAAATGCACAGGCCGTCGCCGAAATGTTTATAGCCAACTTGATTACCTTTATGCGTAACACACTGGCCGGTATTAAATGGCTTGAGGCGAAAAAATGGGAGGCCGGTGCTCATGCTTCTTATCTTCAATTCAAGGGACATGAGCTTGCCGGAAAAAAAGTTGGAATGGTTGGCTTTGGTGCCGTTGGACAAACCATTGCCAATTTACTGCAGCATTTTCCGACCGACATCGTATATTATGATCCCTACTATACTTCCGAAAATGTAAATTTCAAAAAAGTATCTTTAGAGGAGGTCTTCAGCACCGCTGATATTGTAGGAATACATCTACCTGTTACGGAGCAAACGAAAGGTATGATTAATAAAGATTTAATTAGCAAGATGAAGGCTGATGCTATTTTTGTAAATACCGCCCGTGCAGTGGTCGTAAATCGCGTGGACTTATTGCAAGCGCTAACGGAAGGAAAAATCGGCGGAGCTATATTGGATGTCTTTGACCATGAACCGCCCGACGAAATGGATTATAAGCTGATTCATCACGAACGCGTGCTGGCAACTCCACACATTGCAGGCGCAACATTTGAAGTTGAAGATCACCATGCTGACATTATGAATAATTGCTTAAAGGAATTCTTCAAAAATGGCAACAAACGTATTAAACAACTTGTCAACAAAGAAATTTAGCGCCTTAAGCTGTAAATTATGAATCAGGAAAAGCAATTAGCTTATTTAGTGGTAGACATAGGTACGGGCAATGCACGCGTTGCAACTGTTCTGACCGACGGAAAAATCGTAGCCCTTAGGCGGGAGAACGTTCATTATGAAAAAGATGCCGACTATCCGGACGCCATTTCGTTCGACCCGGCATGCTTATGGGGACAGATCATTCGAATGAGCCAGCAAGTGCTTCAGGAAACAGAAAATCTCGACATTATCGCTATTACCGCAACGAGTCAACGAGAAGGGATCGTAGTCTTTGGCCCGGACGAAAGTGAATTGATAGGCATGTCTAACCACGATAATCGCGGACGCGAATGGGAAGACATGATAAAGGACAAATCGGCCATGTATAAGGTCGTAGGGCGATACCCAACCGCTCTGTTTTCCGCTCTGAAGCTGGTAGGCTTCAGGGAAAGAAAAACGGGAGCAGGCAAAAAAATAACAGCTTTTACCAGTATCAGCGATTGGGTTAACTTTAAATTTTCGGGCATCCTTGCTTATGAGCATTCGCAAGCTTCAGAGACATTGTTATACGATGTAGAGCGCGGGAAATGGGAAGCAGCCTACGGCGACCTTTTCGGAATATCTCCAGCACTATTGCCACCGCTAAATGTAGCCGGAACAGTGCTAGGCCCTGTCCGCTCCCAACTAGCGTTGGAACTCAACATTAATCCTAAGGCTCGGGTCATTGTCGGTGGATCGGACACCCAAATGGCCATAAAAAGCGTGTCACCCAATACGGATGATGTGGTTATCGTATCAGGCACCACCACGCCGGTTGTTAAGATCGTTGACAACTACCTGGTCGATGCCTCGGAACGTACTTGGACAAGTCGGCACATCGATGACAACTATTTTGTACTGGAAGCGAATGCGGGTGTCACCGGCCTAAATTACCAGCGCCTTAAAGAAATTTTTTATCCAAATGAAGATTACGAGGTTATTGAGGAAGAACTGAACAAGGTATCACAGCCCCAGTGTATCGCGTCTTTAGGGTCGCTGATCGCAGACGAAAAATCGCCCCTAACCAAAGGAGGTTTTATTTTCAATGCACCCGTTTCCCACCAGCTCACGAGGGGCGACTTTGTCTGGGCCATATTGTGGGATATCGCCTGCAGCATTTACGAAAATTACAAAACGCTTGATCAGGTTAGCGGGCACTCGAAGGATTATGTATTAGCATGCGGCGGTGGGGTACAGAGTAAAACGTTGCGGCAGTTTCTGGCCAACTTATTTAATAAAAAGATCATCATCCGCGATACTTATAGACAATCATCCATCATCGGAGCAGCGCTGATCTGTACCGAAGCTTTACAAACCGTGTCCTATGAAACCCATGTGCTGGACACAAGCGTTCCCCGCGAGCGCGATCGCTACTTAGCCCTTTATGAAGAATGGTCTAAAGTCCGTAAAACATTTAAGCAGGTAAAATGAAGGAATATATCATTGGAATCGATGTTGGCACGCAGGGGGTTCGGGTAGCACTTGTTCAGGCAAACGGAACGGTTATACAGACAGTATCTACTCCTTTTAAACTTACCGCCCGGTCAAGAGAAGAGCAGTCGCCGGATATGTGGTGGAAACATACGCTTGAAGCGTTGTTGGAAATCAGAAAGCAAACAGCGAATGATATTGCGCCCCGGGCGATCAAAGCCATTGCGACAACCTCTACATCCGGAACCGTTATTCCGATAGACAAAAACGGCATTCCTCTACATGACGCACTTATGTATAGTGATACCCGTTCGGCCGAAGAGGGTCAATACTGCAAAGCGCTGGCAAAACAGTACAATCCGGACGGATTTACCGGTTTTAATGCATCGTGTGGACTTTCCAAAATCAGGTGGTTCGACAAAAATTATCCGGAAAAGACGGAACGGATACACAAATGGATCCATGCTGCCGACTTCATTACCGGCAAACTCTGTGGCCGGTTCGATATAACGGATTACACCAATGCATTGAAAACAGGTTTTGATGTAGACCGTTATTGCTGGCCGGATTACCTCGATCGACTTATTACAACCACCTGGCTACAGGAGGTGGTTCCATCAGGAACGGTAATTGGCGAATTGGCCACGGACTTAGCAGGGGCACTACGATTGGACAAAACAAAGGTCGTAGTAGGTCTTACCGATGGTTGCGCTTCACAGTTAGCCTCCGGCGCCGTCAAACCAGGCGATTGGAATACGACTATTGGGACTACCATGGTGATTAAGGGCGTAACCCGTAACAAAATCATTGATCCCAGCGGTAGCATTTATTGCCATCGGCATCCCGAAGGATATTGGATGCCGGGCGGCGCGAGCAACACCGGTGCCGATTGGGTTAGTTTGGATTTTGATAAAAAAGAGCTGCCGATATTAAACGCGCATGCCGCTCGACTCTTGCCCACCTCACATCTTGCCTGGCCATTAAAACAAAAAGGCGAACGATTCCCTTTTACTTCACCGCATGCAATGGGTTTTGCTCCTCCAAGCATATCGAATGAAGAACGTTATACGGCCAATATGGAAGGCGTGGCTTATATCGAACGCTATGCTTATGAACAAATCGAAGGTCTGTCATCCGAGCCGGTAAGCGCTATCTTCACCGCCGGGGGGGCCAGCAATAGCGCTCCCTGGTTGCGTATCCGAAGCAGTGTACTCAAGAAGCCCATTTATAAATCCCGGGAAGCAACCGGTGTATTGGGGGCGGCAATAGCTGCTGCGTCCAAAACCATATATGGCTCTATGACAGAAGCCGTCAACCACATGACACAGATAACTGAAGAGGTATTGCCGGAAAAAGAGCTTATTTCCATATACGAAGAAAATTATCATCAATTTATTCATCTGTTAATCGACAAACAATATATTGCGACATGTTAACGGTATATCTTTTACGACATGGCGAAACAGCCTATAATGCAGACGGGAACCGCTACTGTGGCCTAACAGATATAGGCCTGACGGAAAGGGGGGTAGAACAGGCAAAACGAGTGGCATTCTTTCTGAAGGATACACCCATCGAAGCCGTCTATGCTTCGCCCTTGCAACGGGCTTTTACAACAGCCGCTCTAGCCATTGAGGGCAAGATACAAATACAGAAGGAGGAGCGTTTAAAAGAACTTGACTTTGGTAATTGGGAAGGAAAAACCAGGGAGGAATTTGTGCGGGAAGATCCTGAACTTTGGAATGCGTGGGAAAAAGCACCCGAAACTGCCCGAGCCGGTGGTACCGGTAATACCGGTAGCGAAATTGTGGAACGCGTAGATGCTTTTTTCTTGGAAATGTTGCAGACGCATCGCGATCGCAGCATTATGGTGGTGGCTCATAACACCGTCAACAGGTTATATCTTGCCTACAAATTGGGAATGCCTTTGCGAAATTATCGTCGGATTGTTCAGGAAAATTCTGCCATCACTCTTTTTGAACTGGACAATCAGGGGATATTAAGCCTTCATCAATTGAATACACGTTAAAATTTAATTACCTTATGAATAAATTATTTCTATTAAGCCTTTTTATTGTCAGCAGCTTAAGTCGCCCCGCTACCGCTCAAGAAAAGTTACATGTTATTTCCGTTAAAACGGCAAAAGAGCTACACCGCTTTTTCCAATATAGGCCCGGCAATAAACCCATTATTTCAGGCCATCGGGGCGGTACGGAAAAAGGCTTTCCCGAGAACTCGATCGAAGCATTCGAAAATACGCTAAAATATACACAAGCATTTTATGAAATCGATCCACGGCTTACGAAAGACAGCATCATCGTATTGATGCACGATGCGACGCTTGAACGCACGACTACCGGCACAGGAAAGGTTAGCGACTACACCTATGAAGAACTTAAACAGTTCAAGTTAAAAGATGTTAACGGAAACGTCACACCTTACCATATCCCTACCCTTTCTGAAGCAATCGAGTGGGCAAGGGGTAAAACGGTTCTAAACCTCGACAAAAAGGATGTACCGATGGAAATGACCGCCGCCTTAATCAAAAAGCACCAAGCAGAAGCCTTTGTGATGGTAACAGTACACAATGCCGAGCAAGCGAAATTTTATTACGAACAGAATAAAAATCAAATGTTCTCTGCTTTTGTAAAAACCCCCGATGCGTTAAAGCCTTATGAGGATGTGGGAATACCAGCCAGTCAAATGATCGCTTATATCGGACCCGATATAAAACCCGATAATCAAGTGATGTACAAGTTACTGCATGCAAAAGGCATACGCTGTATGATTTCGGCAGCGCCCACTTATGACAAGTTAAAAACGAAAGAAGAACGCGCAAAAGCCTACCGAGCCATTATTGAAGACGGCGCCGATGTGCTGGAATCCGATTTACCGATTGAAGTAGGCGAAGCGATCGGGTCGTTGAGACGTTAAGTCGTTAAATAGTTGAGTAGGGAATTAGCTAATGTGACAATTAGCCGATGTGATAACTAGTTAAGTCGTTAAATAGTCTAGTGGTTAAGTAGTTAGTACGAATAACTATTAACCGATAACGAATAACTAATCTAGTTAAGTAGTTAAATAGTCGAGTAGTTAAGTAGTTAGTACGAATAACTATTAACCGATAACGAATAACTAATCTAGTTAAGTCGTTAAATAGTCAGTACGAATAACTATTAACCGATAACGAATAACTAATCTAGTTAAGTAGTTAAATAGTCGAGTAGTTAAGTAGTTAGTACGAATAACTATTAACCGATAACGAATAACTAATCTAGTTAAGTCGTTAAATAGTCGAGTAGTTAAGTAGTTAGTACGAATAACTATTAACCGATAACGAATAACTAATCTAGTTAAGTAGTTAAATAGTCGAGTAGTTAAGTAGTTAGTACGAATAACTATTAACCGATAACGAATAACCAACAACTAGTAACCAATAACCAACAACTAACCTAGCCCTTATGAGCGTCTCTGCTCACAACTGGCAACTCGCAACGCACAACTATTAACCAATAACTAACAACTAATAACTAACAACTAATAACCAATAACTAAATAGACGCTCTCTTAAACAAATAGAAGGGCACTTCGACATGTTGTTTGGAGTTTTCCAATATGAGGTTGGCAGCAGTTGTGCCCATTTTTTCGAAATCAGTTGAGATGGTGGTTATGCCGTTCAGTATAAATCGTTTAACGCGGGTTTCGTTGTAAGAAATGACACCAACCTGGCTTCCGATTTCCAATTTCATGGAAATAATACGATCCAACAAAATCACTAAATCGTCTTCCATTAGATTGATATAAACTTCGCCTGCACTGATCGGCTCTTTCGCAATATCGCTCACAAGCAGGTGGTCAAAAGCATATTGCTGACAAAAGCGATAAAATCCCTTTATAATCTCTCGTGGAAAGTAACTTTTATCCGGAAAAATCAATTTTAAGGTATGGTATTTAGCCAATTCCCCTTTAGCCTCTTCCAAGGCATGGTAAATGTCTTCTTCAAAGTTTTCATATACGGCAGCATAATCGCCTTCTACTCCGGGTACCTTTTTATCCAGTAACAGCAATTTCTCTTTTGGCAATTGATTGATTACTTCGGCGGCTTTTTCACGTTCCTCCACAAAATGAGGGATGATCACATAGTGCGTATAATCCTGCTTTTGGTTCTGTAAGAGCTTTTTAAAAAGATTAAAATCGTTATTGTAAATATAAAAATCGACCGCAGCATCCGTTCCGAGCGTTTTTATAAAGGCATCATACACAATCTTCTTGTGTGCGCTCAATTTATTGAAAAGTAACATGATGCTTCTCTTTTGCCTGAAGTCGGTACGGCTCACATAATACCCTTTACCGGGCACGGAATCGATCACCCCTAATTTCTTGAGATACCGATAACCCTTTTCAGCAGTATCTCTTGAGACCTCTAAAACAAAACTTAACTCGTTAATAGAGGGCAGCATCGTATCCTTATCGATTTTACCATTTTTAATGGCATTCAATATGGCATTCGTTAGCTGTAAATACTTTGGTGTTGCCGAAAACTCATCAATCTTTATATACTCAAAAAACGGATCACACTTCATGGATATAGGTTACAAAGTCGAAAGATACAGATTTTTGATTAATTGCGTACCACATCAAATGTAAAACTATACTTACCGGAACCTATTTCCACAGCGGAATTATCCACTACAATTCCCTTTTCATCCTTCACCGAGTTTTCCACCGCATTGGGAAAAAATACTTTTGCGGTGGTATTCGGCGGAACTTCTACCGTCATTTGCATCTTCGTGCCGGTAATTTTCCAGTTCGAGACGATTTTTCCATAGATCGTCTCAAGCGAAGCGTTGGCGAAAGACAATCCACCTCCAGGTCGCGGAGCAATCACAAACGCTTTATAGCCCGGTGTCTCACTTGGCGCCTGAATACCGGCAACCTGTTGATACATCCAATCGCCTATAGCTCCATATGCATAATGATTAAACGAGTTCATGTCTTTATTTTGAAAGGAACCATCCGCCTTGATACCATCCCAGCGCTCCCAAATAGTGGTAGCACCTTTCAACACCGGATAAAGCCAGGATGGATAGGTACGCTGCATTAATAAGGTATAAGCGAGATCCTCATAGCCATATCGACTCAAGACGTGGCAAAGGTAGGGTGTCCCCAAGAAGCCGGTGGTAAGGTGGTTATCATAGCTTTTGATATTATCGGCTAAGCGTTTTGCTGCCTGTGCACGTAGATTCTCCGGCAACATATCGAATTGCAGGGCTAATACATAGGCTGTCTGTGAGCTTGAAACCAAGCGACCTGACGGTGTTACATACTCCTTCATAAAGGCTGTCTTCACTTGCTGCAGCAATTGCTGATAACGGGCAACATCCTCCCTTTTTCCTAATACCTCGGCTGCATTGATCATCAATTGTACGGAATGTCCGAAAAAACACTGGGCAATAAGATACTTGTCGGTAATAGCAGCCCGTCCATCCCGATCATCATTAGGAATATAGAAAAGCCAATCACCAAAATGAAACCCTTTATTCCAAAGGTCATTCGTGCTATTATCTACCATAAACTGCACCCATTTTGCCATTGAGGTGTATTGCTGCTCCAGTATCCGCTTGTCGCCGTACAGACGATAAAAATTCCACGGAATAATCGTAGCCACATCCGACCAGCCAGCCGAGCCACCCTCTTTCGTTTTCCAGTAATAGGGTACGACGTGTGGTATCGCACCGCTGGCGAACTGGTCGGCCTTTACATCCTGCAACCATTTCATAAAAAAACCAGCGACATCCATGTTATAAGCTGCCGTATTGAAAAAGGCCTGTGCATCGCCCGTCCAACCTAATCGTTCATCGCGCTGTGGACAATCCGTAGGGACATCCAAAAAATTTCCTTTTTGCCCCCAGCGGATATTGTGCTGCAGTTGATTGATCAAGCTATCCGAGGTTGCAAAGTCCCCTGTTTGACGCATATCTGAATGTAGAACAACTGCTTTTATATTATTTAAATTGATTTTTTCGTTAGCACCTTCAATCTTCACATACCGAAAGCCCTGAAAAGAAAAACGAGGGTGATACGTTTCCGAGCCGCTCCCCTTGAAAATGTAAGTCAATCGCTGCTTAGCCGAACGCAGATTCTCCGTATAAAAATTACCTTCTTTATCTAATACTTCAGCATGATAGAAAACCAGGGAATCACCTGATTTTCCCTTGGCGTCAAACTGAATCCATCCCACCAGGTTTTGTCCAAAGTCAATCACCTTTTCGCCTTTTGGTGTTGTGATAATCTTAAGGGGTTGAATACTCTCCTGTGCCGTCACGGGTGGAGCGGGCGATGCGACTAGCCGTTGGTATGCAAGTGAATCGTTCACTTTAACGGGCTTCCATGTATCATCCTTAAAAGCAACAGTTGTCCAATTAACCTGCTCCATACGGGCATCATAAGTTTCGCCGTTGTAAATGTCAGTCATTCGGATCGGGCCATCCGTTGAGCAGCTCCACGTACCATCGCTGGAAACATTCATCTTTTCCCCATTTTCAAGCTCGATTTCCAGCTGAGCCAAAAGAGCCAGGTCGCCTCCGTAAAAATTGTTTCCACCCATCAAATTTCCTTTGAACCAGCCATTGCCCAGTAGAACGCCTATAACATTCTGTCCATTTTTGAGCTGCTTGGAAACATCGTAGACCTGATACTGCAAACGCTTATGATAGCTGGTCCATCCAGGGGTAAAATAGGCATCCCCTACCTTTTCACCGTTCAGATAAGCCTCGTATAAGCCATGCGATGTGATATAGAGTCTTGCTTTTTTTATCCCTTGATTCAGGTCAAACACTTTCCTAAATTGAGGACTGGGATTGGAAATAGGCGCGGTTGCCTGATCAAGCTGAATCCATTTCGCGTTCCAATCGGTAGGATTGAGCAAGCCCATTTCCCAAAAACTTACCTCACTCCATGGCGAAACGTTTCCTTTGTTATCCCAAACACGGACTTGCCAAAAGTAACGCGTTTTACTTTCCAGCGTAGCTCCGCCAAAGGGTATAAGTACCGAAGCATCACTTGCGACTTTTCCCGAATGCCACGTATTTCCCTTTTTCAATCCACCAACATCAGTGGCTACTTTCAGCTCGTAAGCCGTTTGCATCACCCCTTTTTCCGTCGCCTTTATCTTCCAGCTTAACCGTGGAACTGCGATATCAATGCCAACGGGATTTTTTTGATATTCACAAGTTAAGCCATATAAACTAAGCTTTTGTGCCTGACTTTCTCCCATAGCGATAGCACAAAATAACAAGATCAAACAAGTACATTTCCACCAAACATGTTCATTTACTTTCCGTATCATAATTTATTATTAAAAGGTGATCAATCCGCTAAAAAGAATACGTACCGGCCTGCAGTTCATAAATCACTTCACCGCCCTGCTGACCGATTTTTTTGATATAATTTCCGTAGGGTTCCACATCAATATCATCTTCATGCTTCAATCGCAATGTTGCACTACAATTGGGTGGCACAATAACCTGCAGGGCTAAGCGCTCCTCCCTTTTCCATTTCACTTCAATAAGGCCCGCAGGAGAGTTGAATGAAGCTTCCGCCCATCGCAGCGCGGGTAAGGCGCTGGGAGGACTCACAACAAAATGTTGATATCCAGGCCGCTTTGGATCCAGTTTGATGCCAGCAATACCATCTATATACCACGCTCCCGGATAAAGGTACGAGCTATGTAAGAGCGAATGCCCGGGTAGATCTTTCTCCCACATCTCCCAAATGGTGCTTGCGCCATTCGCTTTCATGTAGCCCCAGCTCGGATAATCCGTTTGGGAAGTCATGCTATAAATCAAATCGTTTCTGTTATTTTCACGGAGCAATTTAAACAACAGCGCACCACCGGTGATACCCACATGAATATGACCGTTCCTGTTAAGCAGAATTTCTTGTTCCAGTCTTTCCATCACCTGAGGACGCAAATCTTTAGGCATAATATCCGCTAAGAGTGCTGCGGCCAGATTCGCCATGGAGCTATCGGCATAGCTGTTGTCCGTCTTGTTAAAAAAACGATCGTGAATAACTTTACTATAGACATTCGCCTGTTCCTCCCATTGGTTAGCTTCCTTCTCTTTGCCAAGTGCATCTGCAATTTTTGCGGCTGTCCTTAAATTGTACACCCGGTAGCAATTATTAAGACAGAGCGTTTCGGGCTTATCATTATTCATTCCTTCAGCAGTAGCTCCTGGCCAGAGCCAGTCGCCCAGAAAATCCCAATGCCCGCCAAATCGCTGCAAGAGGCCCTCTTTCGTATTTGAATCCAGAAAAGCCAGCCAATTTTTTATCAATTCAAAATTCTTTTCCAGTATCCGCTTGTCGCCCTGCTGTTGATACATTGCCCAAGGTAAGGTCACCACAATCCCGCCCCATGCAGGCCCACCACCCCCCATATAGGTCGGAGCAGTATGTGGCAGGATACCATTGTTAAGG
>NZ_LR027863.1 GCF_900607235.1 Olivibacter jilunii
CCCCAACCCCATCCGCCATACATTGGCGCATAGATAGTTCTACTGGTGTTGTTTACGATCGCTTTATATCTAAAGAGCAAATCAGGATTGCTTTTATCATAAGTCAAACCCCTCGCTTTCAGCGCAGCATCCGCTGCTTCGTAAATATTCTCCTCAGCTATTGAGTTATTGTAGTACGATTTAGAAAGCGAATCTAATCCCGGTAACCAAGCATAGGTTTTATACTGAGAAAAAGCCCCGTTTTTACTCTGTGTTGTATAGTATTTATATGGTGAGCAGGCAGCTATCATCACGACTGCCACAACCAACAGGAACCACTTTGTTTTCATTTTACTTACCTCCCAATTGTGTTATAAAAATAACGAATTTAATGCCAAGTTGCTACAGATTAGAAAAATTTAATGCATTGTAACAATATTTTACATTAAAAAGGATGTTTAGCTACCAAAGGCATCGCCCGACCTACGCCAAATGCTTTTCGTGTAACACGTAAAATGGGAGGCGACTGAAATCGCTTAAATTCTGAACCTACTACTAACTTAATAACACGTTGTACCAAAACTTCATCGAAACCATCAGCTATAATTTCTTTACTGCTCATCTCAAGTTCTACATAACGATGCAGTATCGCGTCGAGCACGTTATACTCAGGCAACGAATCCGAATCCTTTTGATCGGGTCGTAATTCAGCCGACGGTGCTTTAGTAATAGTATTTTCCGGAATAACAATGCCGTTACGGTTAATATAATGGGCAAGCTGATAGACTTTCGTTTTGAGTACATCGCCGATAACACCCAAGGAACCGGCCATATCTCCATAGAGGGTTCCATAACCAACGGCTGCCTCGCTTTTATTAGAAGTGTTCAATAAAATATAGCCATGCTTATTAGACATAGCCATCAAAACGATTGCACGTACACGTGCTTGTATGTTTTCTTCGGTAATATCGTTTTCCTTTCCTTTGAAGGCCTTCGCCATCATATTATCGAAAGCTTCCGTCGCCTCTTTAATCGGAATCACTTCATGTAAACACCCTAGATTCCCTACTAAATCCATGGCATCGTCTACGGAATGCCCGGTTGAATAAATGGAAGGCATCAACACTCCCATAACATTCGTAGATCCCAATGCCTCACAGGCTAAAGCCGCAACCACTGCAGAATCGATGCCTCCAGACAATCCTAATATGGCTTTTTTAAAGCCCGATTTTGCAAAAAAATCTTTGATTCCGAGAACCAAAGCTTCATGAATATTAACAATTGACTCAGGTTCTTTATAAACAGTGGTCAACTGTCGTGCAACAAGCTCTTTCCCGTTGAGTTGGTAATAACGAAGATCCTCGGCGAAAGGATTCAGCACATCTATCAATTTAGCTTTCTCATCAAACACTAACGAACGTCCATCAAAGATAATGTCTGCATGAGCACCTATGGTATTGACATACAGCGCAGGCAATGCATGCCGCTTGCTATGGGCGGTTACAACGGCGCAGCGAGCTTCAAAATGGCTTTCAGAAAATGGAGAAGCGGCGACATTGATCATAATGTTCGGCTGTTGCTTTGCCAGTTCGATCATGGGATCTTGCGGATAGAGGGAAGGGAAATGCTCATTCCATAGATCTTCGCATATAGTAAGTGCAATGCGGTTCCCTTTATAATCGACACACTTAAAGGTATTATTTGGTTCAAAATACCGGTATTCGTCAAATACATCATAATCCGGCAAAAGGGTTTTGTGAACCGTGTCCTTTACCGCTCCGTCTACGATAAAAAGCGCAGCATTATATAGCTGCTTTCCTTTGGTCAGTTTACTCCTTACAGGAGCACCAATAATACAGGCGATCCCAACACAAGATGCCGCAATCTGTTCAATACTTGTCTCGCAGGCATCCAGAAAAGAACGATATCGAAATAAATCTTTAGCTAAATAGCCGCCTATTGTGATTTCCGGAAACACCACCAGATCAGCGCCTTTCCTTTTAGCCTCAGCTATTGTTGCTATAATTTTTTCTGTGTTTCTCTCAAAATTACCAATATGGTAGTTTGTCTGCGCAATCGCTATAATCATATGTTACTGAACCTATCCGTTTATTAAAAAAGTATACCAAGATTAAAGGCAAAATAAGAATTATTAGCCCCTCCGTGTTTAATGACACGTGTAAATCCGTTATTAAAGCTTAGTCCCGTCATAAGCCGCAAATTATGATCTAACAGCCATTCGACCCCTCCTCCTATTTGGAGACCTAATCTGAAAATATCGGCGCCACCTTTCATATTATTGGATTCTTGGACTACGACCCTGTTACTGTTTAATATTTCTTGCTTCGCACTTAATTTAACGCCTAAAGTAAAGCCGAACTGGCCATAATAACTTCTATAATATTTTTGGGTGCTTTTTAGTTTTACGCCTAAGGGAATTTGGGCATATTGTAATCGATAGTTATTGATCACAAAATCGTTCCCTTCAGGTCCATTCTGATAGGTTTCTGATTGAGCGCGCAAGTTATCAATCAACAAACCACTTGAAAAATAATAATTCTCTGAAAACGCAAAATCGGCGACTAAGCCGTAATTGTAACCTATTTTAGCTGTATTTGACTTCACATCAAAGTCGCCGTACCGCAACCAGTTAATGTTGGGCGACAACATAATTCCTAAACTGATACGCTTATTATCATACTTTGATGCATAGTAATCCTGGCTATTAGCACTTGATAACATGAAAAAAAATATGCTTGTAATAAGCGCCAATTTTTTAAATGGTATGTTTATTTTCATTGATCTTTTGTTATTCGTTGAAGTTATTAAAAAACGTTAGTCGTTAAAATGTTGAATGGTCAAGACGTTAAGTGGTTGAGACGTTGAGTGTCGAGTGCTTTGACGTATTACAGTTACTGTACTAAGGCTCTAAGCCATAAGCAGTATGCTTTAAGCCCGCATAAGCCCATTATCACATTGGCTAACCGGCTAATTAACTACTCAACCATTTTATCAGCTCTAAGCCATAAACAATATGCTTTAAGCCTGCATAAGCCCATCATCACATTGGCTAATCGGCTCATTAACTACTCAACTATTCCTCTACTCAACCATTTCCCTATTCCACGTACTTCGAAATAAACTTTCCTTTCCACTTTTTACTTTTTATATTATTAATTTAGCGGCCTATCATCACAAGCATGAAGGCACTTAATTTGAAAGGCGCACAAATCTACCTCTTTTTTTTGACTATTACTTTGATGGCATGTAAGCATAGGCAAGAGCCTGATGTAAGCAACATCCAACTTGACATTAAAATCGAACGTTTCGACCAATCCTTGGATAGCCTTACCGCGTATAACCTATCTGAAAAGCATTCGCAATGGCAAAAAAAATACGATCAATTTTATAGCGACTTTATAACGCATATGCTCCAAGCAGGAAATCTACAAGACACCTCGGAGCTTTTCAACAATTATAGAAAAATATTACAGAGTCGTGATTTTATAGCGCTGAAAAAAAGTATTTCACAAACTTATCCAACTTTAAACGCACAAGAAGAGCAGCTAACGATTGCCTTTAAACATCTAAAGTATTATTTTCCAAACATAGAGATTCCAAAATTCATCGCCTTTTTCTCAGGCTTCACCGTCCAATCCCCCATTAACGAGCATTATATTGGTATTGGACTAGACATGTTCCTAGGTGCCAACTCGCCGTTTTATCCAGCTTTAGTTAAAAGCATCCCACTCTATATATCGCGAAGATTTACGCAGGAGAATATCGTGCCTCGTACGGTTGAAACTTACCTGCGGGAAGAGCTATTTCCGGAACCGGATAAAGGAAATCCAAGTATGCTGGATCTAATGCTGTACAATGGAAAAATCATGTACCTCATGGACAGGTCGATGCCTCTCCTAGCTGATAGTTTAAAAATCGGCTATACCACCGCGCAGATAAATTGGGCTAACACTTACGAAAAAGATATATGGGCCTGGTTTTTAGAGGAAAATTTGCTGTACGAAACTGACTACTATAAAATTCAGAAACACTTTGGCGAAGCTCCTTTTACACCCGAACTCGGCAGTCACAATGAGTCAGCGCCGAAGTTAGGTATTTATTTAGGCTGGCAAATAGTAAAAAAATATATGGAAGCGCATCCTCAAACGTCTTTAATGGACTTACTCCGTATTGAAGATGCTCAACAACTACTGCGAGATGCTCGCTATAAAGGCATTAACTAATCGCTATCCGATTTCAGTTAGAAGCTTTCTACAGTAACTTTACCATCCTTACCCGGGGATCCGGAATAGATTTGTCCTTGAGGCACACCGCCTAACCGGCCGCCGCCAGCCCGAATTCCCATTCCGATCTGTGTGTAAATATTGTATAGATCGGATTGGGGATTTACTCGATAACCACCGGCCCGCGTATCTATTCGTAAGTAAGCAGTTTGCTCTTTATCTTCCTGCTGGGGGTTAATGCCCGACTTATCGTAGCGGAATGTAACATTTCCGCCGTTCCCGTTAGGGTAAGTACGTGTCCCATTGTTGGCATCACGTCCTCCTGCTAATACGTAAAGTGCTCCAAGTTTTGCAAAATGGATTTGAATATCCATATCCGACCCATCGTTCTTACTATCGGTACCAATAATATAAGCTTGCTTTGGAATTTCCGCATAGTGAATTTTTAGCTTCACCTTTTTCTTTCCGAAGAATTCAAGGGAAGATTTGTCTTGCATAATCAATGTATCGATAGTTAGCACCAAAGTAGAATCTTGACGTTTTGTAGTGAAGCTCCTTTTCTTCTTATGCCCAATCTCTAGTTTTTGAATATGTTGCACCGAATCCTGAGAACCGGCAAATCCCCATGTACTACCTACCAAAAGTAATAGGAGTGTCAAAATCATTTTACCCTTCATAACCATATCTAATTTGATATAGATGATAACCTCGTTTTTTGTCAATTGTTCGCCAAAAACGCATAGCTATTTCTATCACTTAACTTGTTCAGCTGCTAATTAGACAGAAAATCCGGTAATAGGTTTAAGCAAAACAGCGACCTTTAATAGCCTTTTATTTTTTTCAATCGAATAGTTGCCTTCTCTGCTTCTGTTAAATTCCCTTTTGGATATAAAGATTGTTCCCAATCCCCATACATGGGGTTTGGAAGCATAATAAACGTGGTTCCGAACTTCCCCGCATGTTGATCCACCACTTTCTTTGTATCCTTATCTTCTTGATAGAAAATGGTAGAAAAATCACTTAAATTGTCACCGACCAACATGACTATATGATGCGTTTTAGCCACTTGGTTTCTTCTTGATTGTTTATTAGAGGTACTATCTCTAAACAATAGGTGGTCCGTATCGACATAAGGAAATCCAAATTGCTTCAAATTCTGCATGGTGGCGGGAATTTCGCTTTGATCCCGATTACTGATATAAAAAACTGCGACTTTTTTTGAAGCGGCATATTGGAGAAATGAGCACGCTCCAGGAACCGTGTCAGCAATGGCCATTCCGGTCCAACGCTTCCATTCAGCCAAATCAAAGGCTTTCTTCGATAGAATAGCCTGACCGCTTTGCGGAGAATTATCCAATAACGTTTCATCGATGTCTACAATAACACATTTAGGTAACTTCGAGTACTTTTTTAAGGCCTTATCAAGGCTACTATGCGCGTAATTATAGGCCTGAAAACATAAAGCCCGATATTCTCCCGATTGTTGTTGCCATAAAACCGCATTGGTATAATCCCGATGGAACTCCTGCCCATGGGCGCTTGCTATAGCAAAGAGAACACTCACTGTAAATAGATATTTGCTAACCATTTGTTTATAAGATTTTTTTGAAATTACCGGCAATAAAAAAGGCGCGAAAAACTTTCACGCCTTCTTATATTTTAAGATTCGGTTGCTTTATTTCATTATTCTGAAAACCGTACGGAAAGCTATAAAACTACCGATAATCAATAGAATATTAGAAATGGAAGTGAACAAAAAAGAATCCTGTATGAAACGGAAAAAGGTACCGGCTAAGCCAAAGGCTATAGCCACAACTAAGGTTACGTAATAATGAGTCTGATTTGCATTATTATCGGTACTGACGTGAGGTCTCTGCTCTGCTGAATTTGCCATAATAATTTCTTTGTATGCAAAAATAAACTTTTTTTGATGGAATAAAAATATTTGGTGCTTTGTTACGTAGTTAAGTAGAAAAATAGCAAGGACGCTTGTTAGCTAGTCAATACGGTGTTATTCATAAACGTTCTCTTTAATAGACTTTCATGGCTTCCTACGGTCGCATAACCATTGTTAACGGATAATAAGACTGGTCTGTCCTTCAAATAAAAAAAGGCCTCCACAGTGTATTGCTGAGGCCTTTTTTAAATAGTCGTAGCTTACTAGCCGTTGGACAAAGCCGCTGCGCCACTGACAATTTCAGTAAGCTCAGTAGTAATAGCCGCCTGACGTGCTTGGTTATAAGAAAGCTTAAGTGATTTAAGCAATTCCCCCGCATTGTCGGTAGCTTTATCCATTGCAGTCATCCGGGCCCCATGCTCAGAAGCATGCGAATCCAGAACCGCCTTATATAACTGTATTTTTATGGACTTTGGTATTAACTCCTGAATAATCTCTTCTTTCGACGGCTCCAAAATATAATCGACTACATTCTGAGAAGTCTTTGCTTCATCCTTTTCAGCAGGAAGCAAAGGTAAAAGTTGCTCGGTCTTTAAGAATTGGACAGCAGCATTTTTAAACTGATTATAGATAAGTTCAACTCGATCGAATTCACCGTTTATAAAACCATCCATGATTTCTTCGGTGATCTTTGAGGTATTCTCAAAATTCAGTTTCGAAAACAGCTCAGTATGGTTACCTAAAACCTCATATTTATTCTTTCGGTAATAATCCTGTCCCTTCTTTCCAATAGCAATAATCTTTACGTTTCCTTTGCGATGTTGCTCTTGATATTTCTCGGTAATCAACAGATTGGTTGCCTTTATCACATTTGCGTTAAAAGCGCCCGCTAAACCACGGTTAGAAGTTACTACAACCAGTAAAATCTTTTTTGGTTTCCGAACAGCCATAAACGGAGAAGAAGTACCTTCCACTGAAGCTGATAAATTAGCTAAAATGTCTTTCAACTTTTCAGCGTAAGGTCGTAATTGTACAATCGCATTGGTAGCGCGCTTTAACTTCGCAGCTGACACCATTTTCATGGCTCTTGTAATCTGCTGTGTAGAGCTTACAGATGCAATTCGATTTCTAACTTCTTTTAAATTAGCCATATTTTATTAGTAGCGAGTATCAGGTAATAAGTATCAAGACTACACCTTCCATCTGCCTGCATTTAGTCTTATGTCCTGATATCTGCGTCTTGATACCAAAAAATTAATAACTAGCAGCTATCTCTTTAGCTACCTTATCTAAAACAGCGGTAATATCATCCGTGAATTTACCAGCCTTCAAGTCCTTAAGCACTTCAGGATGACGTAACTCCAACTGTTGCAGATAGTTAGCCTCAAACTCCTTCACCTTATTTACAGGAACACTACGGAACAAGCCCTTGACACCTGCGTAGATAATAGCAACTTGTTTTTCCACAGGCACCGGTGCAAACTGACCTTGCTTCAAAATCTCAACGTTTCTCACACCTTTGTCAAGCACGCCCTTTGTTGCAGCATCCAGATCCGATCCGAACTTGGCAAAAGCTTCCAATTCGCGATATTGTGCCTGATCTAATTTGAGAGTTCCGGCAACTTTCTTCATCGACTTTATTTGCGCATTACCTCCAACACGAGACACCGAAATACCAACGTTAATAGCAGGTCTTACACCAGCATTGAACAAGTTAGACTCTAGGAATATCTGACCATCAGTAATTGAAATTACATTTGTTGGAATATAAGCAGATACATCGCCTGCCTGTGTTTCTATAATAGGCAACGCTGTCAACGATCCTCCTCCCTTAACAATGCCTTTCAATGATTCCGGAAGGTCGTTCATGTTGCGTGCAATTTCATCAGACGCATTGATCTTTGCAGCGCGCTCTAAAAGGCGGCTGTGAAGGTAAAATACATCCCCAGGATAAGCCTCACGTCCGGGAGGGCGACGAAGTAACAAAGATACTTCGCGATAAGCCACAGCCTGTTTAGACAAGTCATCATATACAATCAGGGCCGGGCGACCTGTATCGCGGAAAAATTCACCAATTGCAGCACCTGCCATGGGCGCATAGAATTGCATAGGTGCCGGTTCGGAAGCAGAAGCTGAAACTACGATCGTATAAGCCAATGCTCCCCTTTCTTCTAAAGTACGAACGATATTGGCAACGGTTGAATTCTTTTGTCCCACAGCCACATAAATACAATATACGGGTTCACCTGCATCGTAAAATTCCTTTTGATTAAGAATGGTATCGATACAAACTGCCGTTTTACCCACCTGACGATCGCCGATCACCAACTCCCGTTGTCCACGACCGATCGGAATCATTGCGTCGATAGCTTTAATTCCCGTTTGAAGCGGTTCATTTACTGGTTGACGATAGATAACGCCTGGAGCTTTTCGCTCAATAGGCATCTCATAAGTTTTACCGGTAATCGGACCTTTTCCGTCTATCGGCTGTCCCAACGTATTTACAACACGTCCAAGCATTCCTTCACCAACGTTGATGGAAGCAATTTTATTGGTCCGTTTAATGGTATCACCTTCCTTGATTTCATCTGAAGGTCCTAGCAACACCACCCCTACATTATCTTCTTCAAGATTAAGTACAATTCCTTGTAATCCGTTTTCAAATTCAACCAATTCACCTGATTGGACTTTGGTTAGGCCGTAAACCCGAGCAATACCATCTCCCACCTGGAGTACGGTACCAACTTCTTCTAGTTCGGCTTCTGATTTAAAGTTCGACAATTGTTCTCTTAAGATTGCCGATACTTCATCTGGTCTTACCTCTACCATTTTATCTTTATTTTATATATTTCTCTTTTAAACCTTTACAATAATTAGGCATGAAAAGCCCTATCTAACTTATTCAGACGACCTGCTAAACTCGCATCAACTTGCCTGTCGCCTACAGTTACCACAAAACCGCCTATTAAATCGGCATCAACCGAGTTCTCAAGGATTACTTCCTTGCCTGTTGAAGAGGCAATAAGCTGCTTCAATTGAGCCACATTCTCAGCTGATAATGGAGCAGCCGAGCTTACCTTGGCGGTAACAATGCCTTTGTATTCATTGTATTCGCGGACAAACTCCTGTGCAGTTGCATACAGAATATCTCCTCGTCCTTTGTTGATCATAATTTTAAAAAATCCGATCACAACCGAGCTAAACTTCGCTCCAAAAAGTGCAGTAAGTATGTTGATTTTCTTATCGTGTTTGATAATCGGATTCTTCAATACCGCCTGCAATTCCACGTGGTCTTTAACTACGGCGATTAGCTGCCCTATTTCCGCTCGTACCTGATCAAGCGCACCTTGCTCGATGGATAAATCCAACAGTGCTTTAGCGTATCTAGATGAAACCTTAAATTCTGACATATCTTTAATAGGATTTAGCTGATTAGTTTAATTTCACCTCTTTCAACAACTCACCGACTAAAGCTTCTTGCTTGTTCTTATCCGCTAACTCTTGTTGTAAAACTTTACGGGCAATTTCCAATGAAAGCTTAGACACTTGGTTTTTAACATCAGCCATTGCGATGGCCTTTTGATTGTTAATTTCAATACGTGCCTTTTCAATCATTCTGTTTCCTTCCAACTGCGCTTGTTCTTTTGCATCTTTCAATAGCTGCTCTTTTATTTCGCGAGCCTCTTTTAAAATAAGATCGCGCTCGGCTCTGGCGTCTTTTAACAATTGTTCATTTTCATTTGTTAAGCGTGCCATTTCCTGTTTCGCTTTTTCCGCTGCATCTAACGCATTTTCAATTGAGCGTTCGCGATCTCCAATCGCTTTCATCACCGGCTTCCATGCAAATTTTGCCAGTAAAAACAACAATAGCAAAAACGAAAGGGTATGCCAAAAAATTAAGCCAATCTCAGGGATGAGTAAATCCATATTGTGTATTAATTAAGTGCTTTTATATATAAACGGTGCTTTAATGTCTGTGAAAAGAGCCTATAAACGGCAATCCCGAGGATAGGCTCCCTTTTTTCATTCGGGGTTTCCTTATTTTGCAATTAAAGAAACAACCACAGCGAATAACGCAACAGCCTCAATGAAGGCAGCAGCGATCAACATCGCAGTTTGAATTTTTGAAGCAGCCTCAGGTTGGCGAGCGATGCTTTCCATTGCAGAACCACCGATTTTACCAATACCTAATCCAGCGCCTATCGCAGCTAGACCTGCTCCAATTGCAGCTAATGTTCCAGTCATTTTGATTTAATTTATATATTTAGTTTAACAATAATGTTTAATAATTTTCTAGTGGTCAGCATGCTCTTCTATAGCCATTCCAATAAAAAGCGCAGATAAAATGGTAAAGATAAAAGCTTGAATAAAGGCTACTAACAATTCAATGGCACCGATAAATACAACAAAAAACACGGATACCGGTGCTACAGCTAGCGATTTAAAAATGAATACCAAACATAGTAGAGACAGCACAAGTATGTGACCTGCGGTGATATTCGCAAACAAACGGATCATCAAAGCAAAAGGCTTTGTAAAGATTCCGAAAATTTCAACAGGGATCATCAACGGTTTCAACCACCATGGAACGGGGGGGTTAAAAATATGGCCCCAATAATACTTATTACCACTGAACAAGATGATAATCAATGTAAATAAAGCCAATATCATAGTAATAGCAATATTCCCGGTAACATTGGCACCTCCCGGGAAGAAAGGTACCAAACCCAGCATATTATTCAACCAAATAAAAAAGAAAACCGTTAAAAGATACGGCATATATCTCTCGTATTTATGTCCTAAATTAGGTTTTGCAATATCGTCCCTAACAAATATAATGATCGGTTCCAATACAGACTGTAACCCCTTCGGAGCCCTACCTTCGCGTTTCCTGTAACCTTTCGCTACCGTTAGAAATACAATAAGCAAAATAGCAACCGATAAGAAAATCGTAAATACGTTCTTGGTGATCGATAAGTCAATCGGACGGGAATTCGTCACCACCTCTTGTCCATCAGTGTTCTGCTCATGATGTACATAACTTCCATGCACTGCCTCCTCTGCGGCGTAATAGATTTTTCCGTGCGAGCGAGCAAAACGCATACCCGCCTTTTCCACTACTACACTGCCATCATCATTCAAATGAAATTCTTTTGCACTAAAAGTAACCAACCCATTATGTGTATAAAGAATAACCGGAAGATACAAACCTGTCCAACTTTCGCCATGTCCCCAAAAGTGAAATTCATGCGAATCACCTATATGATGAAAGATAAAACTCGTAATATCAAACTCTTTTTCTTCATGGTTTTCATGATGGCCTGCTTCCACCTGTTCTACTGCGGTCGAATCTGCATGTTGACCATGATCATGATTTTGGGCATTGGCGTTCAAAAAAGCGAAGAAAACGGCAAAAAACGCTAGTATTCCTGATTTTTTTGAAGTCAAAAAGTGGCTAAATTTCATTTATTCCGTGATTTTTACTTATTATTTTGGTGGCGCAAGTTACGCAACAAAGACATAACTTCAAAGAGTGTAAATAATAAATATAAAGAAAAATAATTCAACGCAAAAACTAGCTGGTTTTCAGCTGTTTTCATCAAGATCACCAAAGCAAAGGATAGGGCAAAGAGTAGCTTCAAAATTATCCCTCCCATTATGGCCAAAACCCCTGTTTGAGGTGTTTTTTGAATCCCGAAGTAAGAAACCAGATAGGCAATGTAGGTAAGAAAAAAAAGAAAAAGAAAAATGAGCCAATAATTGGACGCCAGCAACGCATGCCCTTGAAAAAGCACAGAAAGCAAATAAGATAATAAGGCTAATACCAACCCGAAAATTCCGTAAAAGAGGGTAAATCTTAGTAATGTCATGCGCCTTCTTAATATATGCTATTTTTTATTCAAAACCGATCGAATGGTAGAATATAGGCTTACACAAACGCCTACTAGCGAAAACAGGCCCGTGTAAATACCCACATCCCCCTTTTTTGCCATATCGATCTTATAACCAATAAAAGCAAATACACCAATGGTCGCAATCATTTGAAATCCTAATCCCGTATAATAGACATATGCTTTTCCTTCCTTCTGAAAGTCTGATCGATCTCTTTTAGGTTTCATGTTGTATCCTTGAAGATGCAAACTTAGCTAAAATGCTTATTATTCGAGCAATCCAAAATAAAATAGGCGTCTTTTAACAGTGCTTGCGTCCGGATGATGACTGACAATTAGGCATTGAATATTTTTTAAAAAAGGTCATCTAAAACTACAACGTATCTGGAAGAATCCTTTGTTAGCAATAACAAAAACTGTATCTTTATAATTAGTGTTGAAAGCGGATCAGCGGAGTTATAATAAGATTTTCAGATTAGCAAAAGAGATTTAACTTTGTATATATTTTTAAATTGATGACTCATCGACGCAGAAGCATAAATCCGCATTATATCTTTCCAGAAACCATTTTATCCACCAATTATCCATTGAAAAAGCCTAAAATTACATTCCATATCCTGTTTATCAGCGTACTATTCTTATCGAGCTGCTTCCTTAATAAAAAAGAAAAGGGGGTAAAAACAGACTTGATGCAAAACATTACCACCAAGTTCAATATTCTATATAATTCAAAAAAAATATTGCATGATGCGGAACAAAACCGGATTAGCTTGGCAAAGCCCAATTATCAACATCCATTGCCGGTTTTTATTGAACCGAATGAAGCGAGTATTCCCTCAAATGCCAAACTGATGGACTCTGTTATACAGAAAGCAGTTACTATTATCAATGATAAGAGCGACAGCAAGTATATAGATGATGCTTATTTTATCATGGCAAGAGCTAACTACGAAAAGGGCAACTATTACAACGCCGCCGAATTTTTTTCCTATGTAATCAATACCGTAACTCCAGGTAAAACCGAGCTACTAGAAGCGTCTTTGGCCTGGAAATGTCGGGCACTTCTCCAAATTGGCTATGTAAAGCAAGCCGCAAAAGTACTGGATTCTACTTTTAGTGTCGCCGCCGGAAATAAACACACTTCGGCCTTGGCTTACGCAACAAGAGCTAAATATGACATTGAAACTGGCGACCTTGACCATGCGATACAGTCGCTTAATCTAGCTATTGACGAAAGTAAGGACGCGAAAGAGAAATTACGCTGGCATTACCTGCTAGGTCAATTATTGCAAAAGCAAAAAGACTACGTTGGAGCTTCGGCTCATTTTAAGCGGGTTATCAAAAGCAACGCTTCTTTTGAAATGGCTTTCAACGCACAATTGAATGAGGTCTTTATGCAAAAAAATGAGGGGGACTCCTCGTATGTTAATACCATATCCAAGCTTAAAAGGATGCTCAAAGACGATAAAAACAGGGGGTTCACTGACCAAATCCACTATATCATAGGCGAGACCTATCTGCAGGCAGAAAAGAAAGAAGAAGCCTTGAAAAGTTTCAATTCATCATTAAAAGAGCAGAGTACCAATAATTTTCAGCGAGCCCTCACCTATTTGAAGATGGCCGATCTTTATTTTGAACAGGGTGCCTATGAAAAATCGAAACTTTATTATGACAGTACCTCAACGCTTATAGACACCAATTTTCCGAACTATGAACTGATTCGATCAAAAGTCAGCCACTTAGATGAGCTAGTGCTTCATTTAAATACCATTTCCACACAAGACACCCTTCAAATGCTGGCAAAATTACCGGATGAGGCCAGAGTAAAAAAAATAGACAGTATCTTTGAGCACCGAAAACTTCAAGAAAAATCCGTTGCTCAGACAAATGTATCAGCCAATCAAACGCAAAACCTAAACTTTAACGATGTACCCCTTCGTGATGCAGCGAATAAGGGGGCGACTTCAACAAGCTTCTATTTCAATAATCCGGCAGCCGTAAGCAGTGGGCTCAGTGCCTTTCGAAGACGGTGGGGCAATCGTTCATTGGAAGATAATTGGCGTTTTAAAAATAAGGGTACGGATGCGTCATATGCCAACGAGACAGAGCTCTTGGAGATCAAGAAAGATTCGATGACGAACGAGTTGGCCGCATTAGCGGAAAAGGAAAACTTTATTCAGGCGATTCCCTTGACAGAAGAGTCTTTAAAAGAGTCTAACCGGAAAATAATTTACGCTTATGTTAAGCTGGGCGAAATTTACCGCGATAACCTACAAGATAAAGAAGCTGCCGCCAAAGTTTACACCACGTTATTAGCTCGCTTTCCACAGTTGACAGAAAAAGATCTGATTAACTATAATCTTTACAGGTTGTATAGCGAGCTAGGCGAGCTCGAGAAAAGCTCGCGCTATAAAAACCAGCTCCTGTCTTCTTCTCCACAGTCAATTTATGCCAAAGTTATTCAAGATCCTGATTACCTCAATAAGTTGAATCAGGAATCACAAACATTGAACAACCTTTATGGCGAAGTATATACACTTTATGGGGAAAAACAGTTCGACCAAGTGATTGCATTAACCGATAGCATTAACACCCTTATAGACGGAGATGATAGACCCGCTATTGCAGCTCAATTGGCCTATCTAAAGGCATTGGCAATTGGCAGAACGAGCCCATTAGACACTTTTGAACAAGAATTAAAACAAATTAAATCCGATTATCCTAATAATGAATTGATTACACCTCTAATAGAACAACATCTAAGCTATATTGATTCGAATAGACTATCTTTGCAGGAGAGGAAAGTCGCAATAATGGACATTGAAGCAGGCAGAGAGCAATTTGTAGATGAACCTATTCTCACTAAGTGGCCCGAATTGGCCTTTAATCGGGAAATGGCTGCGCCTACTCCTACTCCTCGTCGAAATTTGGCAGGAAATTTGTCTAAAAATCAACCAGGCATTCAGGTAACTCCTTTCAATAAAAAAGTGAATCTTCAAGGAAGCATTCAAGTGGCGGAATATAAGCCTGGTGAACATGTCAATAGTTATAGGGATTTGGCCCTTTTACCGGATTCGGCAGTGTACTATTTCGTTATCAACGTACAACATCCAAACGTAAATCTAAGTCCCTCTCGATATGGAATTGGTCAATTTAACCGAGGGCAGTATCCTTCAAAAAACCTAATCCATCAACTAAAAAAGATTGATGATGAATTACAGCTGTTGTATATTGGCAAATTTTTCACCTATGACGAGGCAAACGCTTATGCCGAGAAAATGGTAACACAATTAAAAAATATTATGAAAATACCATCAGCGAGTTATAATACGTTCCTTATAACAGAGCAATTTCTGCAAGGACTCGATGATTTCGATAAAGTGAATGATTATTTCATCAAATATCAGGAACAACGCTAAAGGCATATAGAAAAATGCAAAGAAACACAAAAAAGCAAAACAATAAATTAACAAACAACGACATTAGACGCTACACCTTTTCTTTTTGGAAATTGGTTGTAGGACTCATTATATTAGGTTTCTTGTTTCTTACAAGTGTAGGCCTTGGCTTATTTGGTGAGTTACCTTCCTTTAGGGACCTCGAAAACCCTAAAAGCAACTTATCTTCCGAAATTATCTCAGCCGACGGCGTCGTTCTCGGCACTTATTATGTCCAAAATAGATCGAATGTTACTTATAAAGAATTATCACCGGCTCTCATTCAAGCACTGATTGCGACGGAAGATATTCGCTTTAATACTCACTCCGGTATTGATTTCAAGCGTACTTTCACGATACTCTTTTATAACCTTATTGGCAAGAAACAAGGCGCAAGCACCATTACGCAACAATTGGCCTTAAATCTGTTTCAAGAGGAAGGAAGAGCACGTTCCTTTTCCAAACGATTTATTCAAAAACTCCAGGAGTGGATCATAGCAGTACGTTTAGAACGTAATTACACCAAAGAGGAGATATTAACCATGTATTTGAATACGGTCGACTTCGGAGCCTATAACACCTATGGCATTAAATCCGCAGCGCGTACGTATTTCAATACAACTCCTTCGAAGTTGACCGCACCACAAGCGGCCGTTTTAGTCGGAATGTTAAAAGGACCAGGTATTTATTCACCTATCCGCTATCCCAAAAATTCATTGAATAGACGAAATACTGTTTTGGAAAATATGCGAAAAGCAGGTTTTCTTACAGCCGAACAAACTGCAAACTATAAAGAACAACCGCTGGGACTCGCATTCCGACCAAATGTATATGGTGACGGTGTTGCGCCTTATTTAAGGGCTGTATTAAAAAGCGACATAAAGAATATATTTAATAAGCTATCGATCACTAAAGCGGATGGTACCCCATACGACCTGGATCGTGATGGTTTGAAAATTTACACCACCATCGATTCGAGAATGCAAGTCTATGCCGAAGAGGCCCAAAAGGAAATGATGCGCGAGTTGCAAGTAACTTTCAACAACCAATATAAGGGTCGAGACCCATTTAAAGGCCTGGAAACCCTGATCGATAGAGCGGTAAAACAATCGGATCGCTACAGATGGTTAAAACAAGGTGACCTTTCTGAAGATGAAGTTAAGAAGAATTTCAATACACCGGTTAAAATGACCGTGTTCAGTTGGAAGGGCGATTTGGACACCACCATGACGCCGCTTGATTCTATCAAATACAACAAACTGATTTTGCGGAATGCCATGATGTCGATGGAGCCGCAAACCGGGCATGTAAAAGCTTGGGTTGGAGGCATTAACTTCTCGCATTATAAATACGACCAAGTCAAAATGGGAACACGTCAAGTTGGGTCTACGGCAAAACCTTTTACTTATGCAGTTGCTATTGACAATGGCTATTCACCTTGCTTTAAAGTGCCCAATACGCCCATTAATGTCGACGGCTGGGCACCGAAAAGTGAGGGTACAATTGCCGGTCCTATTACCCTTAAAACGGCATTAGCGCATTCGCAAAACTGGGCTACAGCCGATGTTATCCAACGTGTTGGTGCGCAGAATGTAGCTAACTTGATAAAAAATATGGGCATCACTTCGGAGGTACCAGCCTACCCCTCCATCGCCCTGGGAACTTTTGATGCCTCTGTTTATGATATGGTAGGCGCCTATTCTACCTTTGTAAATCACGGGGTTTGGACAGAACCTATCTATCTCTTACGCATCGAGGACAAGAATGGTGCGCTGATTTACGAACACACGAAAAAAGTCAAAGTGGTCATGAACGATCAGTCAGCCTATGTTATGGTTGATATGCTGAAAGGTGTGGTGCAAAGTGGCTCCGGCGGCCGAATTCGATGGAAATACAAATTGCTTAATCCGATCGGCGGAAAAACCGGTACTTCCCAAGCTAACTCCGATGCCTGGTTTATTGGCGTAACACCGCAGTTGGTAAGTGGGGTATGGACAGGAGCCGACGAGCGAAGTATACACTTTAGCAGCACTAGGCTTGGCCAAGGTGCTAATGCCGCATTACCGATGTTTGCCCTCTTCATGCAAAAAGTATACGCCGACAAGAATTTAAAATATAGTCAGGGTGATTTTGAACTGCCGCCAGGTGGCCTGCAACGGGAACTGGACTGTGGCAAATACCAATATGACTACCCTTCAGAAGAGGAAGGTAAGATTGACGATCGGCTGGATTTTTAGTTATGGGCACATTTGACTACAGGGAAGAGTTAAAAAAAATACCCCATAAGCCCGGTGTTTATCAATATTACGATAAGCAAGGTACGCTCATTTACATTGGGAAGGCCAAAGACTTAAAAAATCGAGTAAGCTCTTACTTCGTTAAAGACGAATACCTGCACAATGCGAAAACACGTGTTCTCGTTAGAAAGATCAACAAGATTTCCTTTACTATTGTAGATACGGAGATCGATGCGTGGCTATTGGAAAACAGCCTTATCAAAAAGCATCAACCTCGGTATAATGTTCTCTTAAAAGATGATAAAACTTACCCGTGGATTGTCATTAAAAATGAGCGCTTCCCTCGAATTTTCTGGACACGTAAAATTATTAAAGACGGTTCAAAATACTTTGGGCCCTACGCTTCGGTAGGGATGATGCACGCCATTTTAAGTGTAATCAAAGAAATTTTTCCACTGCGTACCTGTAACCTACCATTAACGGTTAACAATATTGAACAAGGGAAATTTCGGGTTTGTTTGGAATATCAAATCGGCAATTGTAAAGGTCCTTGCCAAGCGTACCAAACAGAAGAAGAATATAATCAGAATATCGAAAGTATAAAAGATATCCTCAATGGGAAAACCGGTGTCGTATTCAAGCAATTAAAAGCCAATTTAGAACATGCCACCAATAATCTCCAGTTCGAGTTAGCACATGTTCTTAAGCAAAAGTTAGAGCTTCTGAGTAATTATCAAAGTAAATCTACGATCGTAAGCAACACCATCAACGATGTAGATGTGTTTAATATTGCCTCTGAAGAAGGATATGCTTTTGTTAATTTCTTAAAGGTAATGAACGGAACGGTTATACAAACGCAAACTCTTGAGCTGAAAAAGAGATTAGATGAAAGTGATCAGGAATTGCTCAGCTTAGCCGTTCAGGAACTTCGCACCCGCTTCAATAGTACATCCAAAGAAATTATCGTTCCTTTTAACCTCGACATTGAAAGCCCCAACTTCAAACAGACCGTTCCTCAGTTAGGCGATAAGAAAAAGTTATTGGACCTTTCTTATAAAAACGTAAGTTTTTTCAAACGGGAACGCTTGGACCAGTATGAAAAGTTAAATCCGGAGCTCAAAACAGAACGGCTGCTTAATAAGATGAAAGAGGATTTACGGCTCAATGTATTACCTAAACACATCGAATGTTTCGATAATTCGAACTTTCAGGGTAAATATCCTGTATCAGCAATTGTCGTATTTAAAGATGCCAAGCCGTCTAAAAAAGATTATAGGCATTTTAATGTTAAAACTGTTGAAGGCCCGAACGACTTTGCTACGATGGAAGAAGCTGTGTTCCGTCGGTATAAACGCATGTTAGATGAAGGTAGTTCATTACCGCAACTAATTATTATTGACGGAGGTAAAGGACAATTATCGGCAGCCTTAAAAAGCCTTAAAACACTAGGTATCGAATCAAAAGTTACGGTTATCGGTATTGCTAAACGTTTAGAAGAGCTTTACTACCCCGGAGATCAGTATCCCTTATATCTTGACAAAAGGTCGGAAACTTTAAAAATCATACAACATTTACGTGATGAAGCCCATCGATTTGGGATCACTTTCCACAGAAACCAGCGCAGCAGAAAAACTTTCCAAACGGAATTAGAGCAAATTCCCGGTATTGGCAGAACGAGTGCAGAGAAGTTGTTAGTAAACTTTAAATCTGTAAAAAAAATCAAGGAAGCATCCAAAGACCAGCTTATGGAAGTGGTCAATACAAAACAAGCCGAAGCGGTACTAGCGTATTTTAACAGCTAACGATTTCCGTTGTTAATACTTAAAAAGGACAACTAACACCTAATAGCTAATCCTAAAAAGTTATATCAATAACTCCACAAATCGTGCTCGTAATCCATCAAGGCTTGCTTGATGCGTTCCGATTCGTATAGCTTATCAATTCCTTCTTTGTAATCCTTAATTCGCAGGTCTTCAGGATTTGATTGTTTAACGATATAGCTAGCGAATATCCTTTTTGTAAACACATCATCATAGCTTAAACCGGTAGCATCGTTGTTTCTGTTTACTACCTCTTTATTTACCAATATGTGTCTAGCTTCTGGAAAGTATACCCAAAATGCTGGCTGTGGGTCTAAATAAACATCAGCAGCCTTCACGGAAACTAAAGGTGCAATCCCAATAATACGGGGTTCAAAAACCGATCGTTGCTTATCAAATATCCAATCTTCCTTGATTCTGAATTTTAACACGCTATCAGTATTGAATTCACCTGATTGAAAACTCCCGCCGATCTGGTTGCCCTCAGCATCAAATTCAGGAACAAATACACTATCAGCCAAGTTGCTCATTAGCTTAGACGGATCTAAAGTTGTTTTAAAGCTGTCGCCGTTTGGATCGTCCTTAGAGGGTGTAGGATCATAGGCTGTCAGCTCACCGGCTTTAATTGCTTCCATCAAAATATCCATGAGCCGCGATTTAGGAGAAGCGAAACTAGCATTTAACCGGTCGCGCAGATCAATTTCACGCCATACTCGTTTACTATACATTACGTCAACACTTCTTATGTGCGAATAAGGAATCACTTTCCTATTCTCGATGTCAGACTTAACATAGTAGCCGTCTACCGGCGGTCCATCCTGTATCGGTGTAACGCTGTTCGATAAATTTTCCTGTTGTCCATATGCCTGACATAGAACCAATAAACCGATGCAAGTAAAAAATAGTCGTTTCATATCTATCGTTCTATAAATCGCGTCCCGCGTATGAAGTTACACATCTAAACCCGATATAAGATTTGGCTGTATCCTGGTACTCATAAGTTCGGGTAGAGTTCTGTAAAAAGTAACCAATGTCCTTCCACGACCCACCTCTAACAACTTTCCGTTTAAGTATTTCAGGATCATTACTTTTCGCCTCATATGAATACGTTGGATTCATATCGTGGATAAACGATGATGACGATTCCTCGAATGAAGAGGCTGTCCATTCTGCCACATTTCCTGCCATATTGTAAAGTCCATAGTCGTTGGGAAAATAAGAGTGTACAGGCACCGTATAAGCACCTCCATCATCCGCATAATTCCCTCTGCCAGGTTTAAAATTTGCCATTAAACACCCTTTTGCATTTCGGATAGTTGGTCCGCCCCACGGATAAGGGGCTCCATTTAGTCCTCCCCTAGCTGCGTATTCCCATTGGTGTTCTGAAGGTAATTCGTACGATAAGCGAGCTAATCGAGAAAGGCCAACCCTTTGGGCGTAATTTTCATATAAACGAGTACGCCATACAGCAAACGCTCTCGCTTGTCGCCAATTGACTCCCACCACAGGATAATCCTGAAAAGCCGGATGCGAAAAATATCCTTCTACCATAGGTTCGTTTTGAGCATAAGAGAAATCGGCTAGCCATACCAAGGTGTCCGGATAAATCCCGATCGTATCGCGAATAATAAAATCCGAGCGTCGCATGTTTTTGTTATTTTTATTAGCGGCGGCCATGCGATGATTATAAATTTCGTAATGATATTTGAGCAAACGTACATCTAACTCGTCTCGACCAAAAATGCGATCATCTCCCTGATAGTACATCTGATTTAAGGCATCTTTATTATCATTCTTCTTTCCCCATAAACCATTGCCGTCCCCTACCTTTTGCCAATCGATAAAACGTTGCCCCGCATTATCACCTTCCTTTCCCTGTATAAAATAAGAAGGATCATTTAAATACTGGGTGATGGCGATGGAATCCCTTACCCAATTGACAAACTGCCTATATTGACTATTTGAAATCTCAGTCTCGTCCATAAAAAAAGCAGATTGTGTAAACTGCCTGTTTTGTGCGATTTGTGCACTGGTGATATCTTCATCAGACTGACCGGCTATAAAGCTTCCAGCAGGAATAAAAACCATTCCTTTTGGGGCCTTACTCGATTTAAGTCCTTTCAGTCTAACACCTGTAAGTTCACCGCCTGCTTTACGATTACCACACGCACAAACAAAAAAGGACAACAACGCAAAACAACAATAGTAAATTTTCCTCATATTGATCATTATAACCACCTCATAATCACTCAATCAGCAAAAGTAAAGCAGCTCTTAGAACGCATTACAGCCTTGTAACAAATATAATTTGACTTATCAGGCTAAACTTTGTTCATTTTGTTCATTATTTGAACCGACAGATTCTTCAGGGATGGACTAACTGAATTACAAATAGAAAAGTAATTCGATGCAAACGAATAAGGTTATCAAATTTCTACTTCAATTTAATAAGCCATAAAAAAAGCAGAACCTAAAAGGTTCTGCTACTATATATTATTTCAGTTTTCTAAAACGATACTACTTATTAACTTTCTTAATGTACTGTTCAACGGCCATGGTCATACTTGGAGCTTCAGGTGTAGGTGCGGCAATATCTAGTATCAAATTTCTATCGGCTATTGCTTGATGGGTGCTGGGTCCGAAAGCAGCAATACGCGTATCATTTTGTTTAAAGTCAGGAAAGTTCTCAAATAGTGATTGAATGCTTGATGGACTGAAAAACACAATAATATCGTAAAACACATTTGCAAGATCAGACAGATCACTTACAACAGTTCTGAATAATACTGCAGGAGTAAAATCATAACCGTTTTCCTGTAACCAATTTTGCGTTTCTTCATTGGCTACATCCGAACAAGGATACAAAAATTTCTCCTTTGCATGCTTTTTGAGTACTTCTTCCAAATCTTGGGCAGTCTGCTTACCGAAGAAAATTTTCCGCTTTCTGTATTGGATGTACTTTTGTAGATAAAGTGCTATTGTTTCCGATAAACAGAAATACTTAAGGTCGGCCGGAACCTCATACCGCATCTCTTCGCAAATCCGGAAAAAATGATCCGCAGCATTTCTACTGGTAAAAATCACTGCCGTGAAATCGGCCAGATTAATCCTTTCCTTCCTAAATTCTCTAGCCGGAACACCCTCAACATGAATAAACGCTCTGAAATCCAGCTTCAAATTATACTTGCTAGCTAAAGCAAAATAAGGCGATTTATCATTCTCAGGTCTCGGTAAGGTTACTAAGATGCTTTTTACTTTTTTTTCTCTATCTTCTGCTGCCACGTGTGTTTATTTTTGTTTCGGTTAAATGCCTAATAACTTGATCAAAATAAGTATTGGACCAACTTCGAGGGTGCAAAGATAAATAAATAAATAAAACTTTGAAAACTGATAGCTTTTTAAAACGGTATTTGAGGCGCGCAAAAACTGCATAGCAAAGACAAAAAGACCTACAGCACAAGAAACTAGTATCCAAACTTTTACATGATTTGTCGGCACTAAACTCAATACCAAAAGTAAAGGAAGAAAAATTATAGCAGCATTAAAATAACTTAAATATAATATAGAAATATAGTCTCTCACAAGTTTTTGAATACCAAATACAAAACCGATTGCTCGGGTTATTAATATTTTAACGACAAATAGCATCAATACAAGCGCAGTAATAGTAAAAAAAAGACCTATTTCCGAATATCCCAGTTGAAGCTGGCCATACGAAACGTACAAATACAAAAAAAGTCCAATGGTGAATCCGAATAATAGATATAGAAACACGAAAGGCCAAGACGTGATTAGATTATCTTCTTTACTAACCTGCAAAAGGACTCTATTACTATAAAAAGACGTAGCTATTGCTTCTAGGTCTTTCATAAAAAACATTCTAATGAGTGCAAAAAACAAGAACAGGGAAAATACAGTATATAAAACCCACCGAGGCCGATGTACCTTTCGTACCCCCAGTTGCTTACTTCCGCTGTAGTTAATATTTTTCCCCCATACAAGTGTATTCCCATCCGTAATAATGTAAACCTTTCTCAAACTATCTAAAAATTGGTTCTTACTTCCGCGAGCAAGGGGTTTTATATAGTGCATACGCATCGAATCACGGACTAGCGCCAGTGAATCTGCAACTCGCTCTAGCGAGTCCTTAACACGCTGCTTTTCAATGGCCCGTGCAAAACGGGCTGAGTCTCTTACTAGGTACTTCAAAGAGAGAGGCACTGGTTTACGTGACGACGTGTCCTGAACGGCAATGGCAGAAAAAAAAGCAAAACTAAACAGTAATAGAAAAACCAGCCGAATTTTTAGCATCTATATTGAATCGGATTTAAGCTGCAAAGTTAGTTGTTTCCAGCTAAAAGAAATAGACAAAACGATACTTTAGCTAGCTTCATCAATGGAATCATTTAATAAACGTATTTAGAAGCCCTCGATCGCCATAATCGGTTCTATAGACAAAAACCAAGAAACGAAATTAGTGTTAACTTTATAACGATTATATTGAGCCGCTGGCTATTTGAGGTGTTAAAACCGCTTTAAAGATTACGAAATGAAAACAAGAAATAAATTGATTAATGGTGCCGCATTTATAAATGGCGAGCCAATAACCGGAAGAAAAACATTTGATGTTATCAATCCTGCAACAGGCGAAGCGATCATTTCCGTAACTGATCTTACAGCTAAAGACATTGAGCAAGCTATAGATTCTGCTGAGGAGGCTTGGATATCGTGGAAAGCGACTTCGATTGCCGAACGCAGTACTGTTTTAAAGAAATGGTATGATTTACTTATCAAGCACACCGAAGAAATAGCGGAAATTATAACGATGGAGTCAGGTAAGCCATTGGAAGAAAGCAGAATTGAGGTAAACTATGGTGCCTCATTCGTTAGTTGGTTTGCAGAAGAAACGTATCGTGCCTACGGTGATCACATCCCATCGCCTACGAATGATAAACAAATTGTGACATTACGACAGCCGGTGGGCGTTAGTGCCGCTATTACTCCCTGGAATTTTCCTTTAGCTATGGTAACTAGGAAGGTGGCACCGGCACTGGCCGCTGGCTGTACGGTTGTATTAAAACCAGCCTCTCAAACACCACTTACAGCCATAGCCGTTGCTCGTCTCGCAGTAGAGGCCGGCTTGCCAAAAGGCGTACTTAATGTTGTAACGGGAAAGGATTCAGCTGGTATCGGTAAGCTTTTATGTACCAGTCCCGCCATAAGAAAAATATCTTTTACCGGCTCAACTGCGGTTGGTAAAACGCTTATGCAACAAGCTGCATCTACTATTAAAAAAATCTCATTAGAGCTTGGAGGAAATGCACCGTTTATTGTGTTTGATGATGCAAACATAGAGTTGGCAGTTCAAGGTGCTATTGCCTCAAAATTCAGAAACTCGGGCCAAACTTGTGTCGCGGTAAACCGATTTTTGGTGCAGGATGCAATTTACGAAAAGTTTGCGCAGCGAATAAGTGAAGCCATTGCGGATTTAAAAGTCGGAAATGGCTTAGAAAAAGGAGTAAAAGTTGGCCCGTTAATCAATCAAAATGGACTAAAAAAGGTTGAAGACCATGTACAAGACGCTGTAAAAAAGGGTGCAATAGTGCTTACAGGTGGAAAACCCATCGCTAATTTATTCTTTGAACCGACTGTGCTAAGTGACGTGCCCTTAAATGCAAAGATTGCACATGAAGAAACTTTTGGTCCGATCGTCTCCCTATTTCGATTTAAAACGGAACAAGAGGCTATAAATCTGGCGAACAATACTGAATTTGGGCTTGCTGCTTACTTTTACAGTGAAAACGTTAAACGTTGTTGGCGTGTAGCAGAAGCATTGGAGGCCGGTATGGTGGGTATAAACGAAGGAGCCATTTCAACAGCGGTTGCACCATTTGGTGGCATAAAGGAATCCGGGCTTGGCCGCGAAGGTTCCAAATACGGACTTGAAGAATATATGGAAATAAAATATTTGTGTTTTGGGGTTTAGGGAGGATGGGAGTTAGGCGTTAGGCGTTAGGATTTGAGGGCTTTCTTAAGTTTTCACCTACCTAACACCTAATACCTCATATCTAAACCTTATACTTTACACCTTAAACTACATCTTCAGCCCAATCTCCCGGAGTCGTTCATCTAAATATTCACCAGCGGTACAATCCGGATAAATCTTAGGATGGCTTGCATCGACACAATTTTCTAAAGCAGCCAGACTCATTTCAGCTTTAGGATGTAAAAAAAATGGCACAGAATAACGTGAGGTTTTCATGAGCTCTTTAGGCGGGTTGACCACGCGATGCGTTGTAGATTTTAACTTATTGTTAGTAAGTCTTTGCAGCATATCCCCAACGTTAACGACAATATCCTCGCCATATGCTTTTACCGGATACCATGTACCGTTTCTTGTTAGTACCTCTAATCCATCTGCACTCGCACCTATCAGTAAGGTAATTAAATTAATATCTTCGTGCGCCCCGGCCCTAACGGCATCGGGCGCTATCTCATCCGGGTTTTCAATAGGAAAATAATGTATCGCGCGCAAGATGGAATTGCCGTTAATGACTTTGTCTTCAAAATAATCCTCTTCCAATTCCAAAAAACCGGCAATTGCTTTTAATAACGCACGTCCGGCAGTTTCCAGACGACGGTAAACTTCCTCTGTTACAGCATTAAAGCGCGGTAGCTCCCGTACTTCTACATTTTCAGGATACGATGCTCTCAACGTTTCATCGCCAATAATCGTTTGGCCGCGCTGCCAAAATTCTTTCAAGTCCGGGGTCTTCGCATCCTTTGCCTTTTCTTTGCCTTTTGCTGTGTAACCACGCTGTCCAGCTAAACCGGGTATCTCATAAGCACGCTTTGCCTCTTCCGGTAAAGCAAAAAACTGTTTAACAACTTCATATAATTCATCGATGAGTTCTTTGTTCATTCCGTGATTGGCAACAGTGACAAACCCGGTATCTGTAAAAGCTTTCCCGATATCATCAGAAAATTGCTTCCGTTGTTCAGCGGTCCCTTCTGTAAAATCTAACAGGTTGAGACGAGGGATATTAATTGTAGTATTCAGCATATTGGTGGCTCTTAATCGAAATTAAAGATACGAAGCTTTTTTAAATATGTGAATGATGAAGAAAATATTCCAACTATCTGATTTATGATCAGCGATTTAATCTCCTATATACATCTATTGAGAAGACGTATCAATACACCTTAAACTTATCACAGCGAATCACGAAAGAATAACAACAAATCGTTATTCAATCTTTCTTTGTGTGTCAAAAACAGACCATGTGGGGCACCTGGATAAAGAATAAATTGGCAATTTGCTATTAATGTACAAGCCACATTAGCACTTATATCTTCCGGAACAATTTTGTCGGCATCGCCATGAACGATGAGCGTGGGAACCGAAATATTAGCTAGGTCATCACGGAAATCGGTTTCCGAAAAAGCTTTTACGCATTGCTTGGTGGCTATGGGAGACGCTGTAAGTGCAATCGACATTTGATATTCCAACATCGCTTTACTTACCGGTTTATTAACCAAATTAACACCAAAAAAATCATTAAAGAAGCTTTCCAAAAAGGCAGGTCGATCGCTCACGAGCCCGTCAATCATTTCATTAAATACCTTTGCCTCCAGACCATCCGGGTTATCAGCAGTTTTAAGCATATAAGGTGTAACAGAGCTAAGTAACACAACCTTATGAATCCGACTGCTACCATAACGAGTAAAGTATCGAGCAACTTCACCTCCACCCATTGAAAATCCGACTAAGATCACCTGGTGTAAATCAAGCTGCACCAATATATCATTCAAATCATCAGCCAGCGTATCATAATCATAACCATGTAATGGACGGGACGACATGCCAAAACCTCTTCTGTCATAGGCGATGGACCTAAAACCTTGCTGAACAAAAAAGTCCACCTGCGGCTCCCACATTAGATGACTGGACGGCCATCCGTGAATAAACACAAGAGGCTGACCCTCTCCTATGTCTTCGTAGCATAAAATAATGCGATCTTGACTTCCCTGATCAAACCTTTCTATGAAATTCATATTTTTTACCTTGAAGGTGAGTTTCTTCCAATAACGCAGAGAAAACTAAAATGTTTGTAAGTCACACCCATACGTGGGGTCCATTCTTTAATTACGATATAGAGAAAGACCTTTAATGTTTCCCGAATGAAACATCCTATTAAAGACCCAATCCGGTTGCCTACGTGACGGTGATCGACGAACGTAATTAATTAAAACTTTGTACTTTTGCTAACTTTACAGTATTAAGCCTTTTTTAAGGAACATTATCACATATATGGCAAAATCAAAAAAGAATACCGATCAGCATCCGGTTGCAATTGTCAATGAAAAAGCTCTGCGCTTTTTCGAGAAGTACATAAACAATCCTTCACCTACAGGCTACGAATGGGAAGGGCAACGTATTTGGTTAGATTATATAAAACCTTATGTAGACGAAACATTTACAGACAGCTATGGCACGGCGGTAGCAGTAATTAATCCAAAGGCTACTTATAAGGTGGTGATAGAGGCTCATTCAGATGAAATTTCGTGGTTTGTTAACTATATTACAAATGACGGTCTCATTTATGTTATCAGGAATGGCGGCTCTGACCATCAAATTGCACCGTCTAAACGCGTGAATATACATGGCGACAAGGGCGTTGTCAAGGCTGTATTTGGTTGGCCTGCCATTCATACCAGAGGCGGGGAAAAAGAAGAAGCGCCTTCTTTAAAAAACATTTTTCTCGATTGTGGCTGTACAAGCAAAGAAGAAGTTGAAGCGCTGGGTATTCATGTGGGATCAGTTATTACCTATGAGGATGAGTTCATGTTATTGAACGACCGTTACTATGTCGGCCGTGCGCTCGACAATCGGGCCGGAGGTCTTATGATTGCAGAAGTTGCCAGATTGCTGAAAGAAAACAAAAAGAAATTACCTTTCTCTTTATATATTGTAAATGCGGTACAAGAAGAGGTTGGTTTACGCGGTGCCGAAATGATCACCCAAACCATTAAACCTAATCTCGCTATTATAACGGATGTGACGCATGACACGCAGACGCCGATGATCAACAAAATCACACAAGGTGATTTGGCATGCGGAAAAGGTCCCGTCATCTCTTATGCGCCGTCAATTCAAATTAACTTAAACAAGCTCCTGATCGATACAGCCATTGAAAAGAAAATTCCTTTCCAACGACAGGCTTCTTCACGAGTAACCGGTACCGACACAGACGCTTTCGCCTATTCTAATGGGGGGGTGCCATCGGCGCTCATATCTCTCCCACTCCGATATATGCATACCACGGTCGAAATGATTCATAAAGAAGATGTTGATAATGTAATTCGATTAATATACGAAGTACTTTTAAATATCAAAGCTGATCAGGACTTCAGAACTTTTGCCAAATAATTTAATTGCACTCGTATGCCTATATCACTTAGGCGTACGAGATGCTTAGCTATATCTTAATGAAGTACCTCACGTTGTTTATGGCCATTTGCTGCGGCTTGGTCGTTGCTAACCTGTATTATTGCCAACCTCTGCTACCTCTTATAGCAGACGATTTTGGTATACGGGAGGCAGAAGCCGGAAGCATTACTTATATTACCCAATTAGGTTATGCAGCAGGTCTGTTACTCTTTGTTCCGCTAGGTGACCTATTGGAAAAGAAACAACAGATTATCGTTACAACCACTTTTTCCGTTATTGTCCTCCTCGGTGCGGCCTTTACAAAATCATTCCTTCTTCTACAGGTACTATGCTTTCTCATCGGATTGTTTTCGATTGTCCCGCAACTGATTATTCCGCTAGCGGCCAGCCTTGCTCCCGAGGAAAAACGAGGCAGTGTGATCGGCCTGGTAATGGGAGGGCTGTTGATAGGCATTGTCTCTTCCAGATCATTAAGTGGCTATATTGGGTACACTTTCGGTTGGCGACAAATGTATTATACAGCCGCCACTATCTGCTTTCTCCTAGTATTAATCATGCAAAGGGTATTTGTGAAAAGCAAGCCTACCTACCACGGTACTTATCAATCGCTTATGTTATCGATTATCTACTATGTAAAAACATTTTCGCAACTACGAATCGCATCGATCAGCAATGCCATATCATTTGCCAGCATGAGTGCCTTTTGGGTTACTATGGTTTTATTTTTATCGGCTAAGCCCTTTGAATACAATACAGTTCAGATCGGTTTATTTGGCATTATTGGGGCCTCCGGTGCATTGGCAGCCCCTTTGGTTGGTAAGCGAAGTAGCGGAAGTATAGCGGTTGTTAAAAAGATATCTTTATTAGGTTTATTAGCACAACTACTTGGATATGTTGCTTTTTATTTTACGGGTAGTAAAATAATCCTGCTCATCATAGGCATCGTTTTAATAGATATAGGTCATCAAGCTTTACAGATTAGCAATCAAACGCTCATCTATTCGTTAAAACCGGACGCTAGAAATCGATTCAACACTGTATTTATGACCTCCACCTTTATAGGAGGTGCCGCGGGATCAGCTATTGGGATTTTTCTGTTTCATATGGGCGGTTGGAATATATTCTGTATAGGCATTAGCATACTAATCTTATGCAATATTCTTATTAATACGAAACGGCAGTAGGTATTAATTTTATACAGAAATAATTACCTGTTAGTTGATAGTTAATGGAAATAGAGATTCAAAATGATCATTCCCGACTCTTCCATCGTTCAAAAACTATTTATTTGGTTCCACTAACCGATAAATACTTCCTTTATCGCCTGCTAACAGAACAAAACGGCCGCTTTCGGAAGATCGGACCACATTATAACCTTTTTCATCCATTAATTTCCATGATTGTCCGCTATCCATGGAAAGATCGGTGCCTGATGTGCCTGTTGCAATAACTAACGTATCATTAATAAATTCAACACAGGATTTAAAGCCAGACAACCTGGTTTTGGGTGCATTCCATGTTATGCCATTGCCTGATAATTGGATTACATTGTTGTTGTTTTTAAAATTCTTATAATCACCTCCAATAGCAACGAGCTGTTTTTGTCCGTTTATCGCTAACGAAAATATACCTTGCGAAGCTTCGCCCTGTTCAATAGGTACTTTATAACTCGTCCAAGATTGTCCGAAGTTATAAGAAAACAACAAACGTGCTTGCGTTCCACCGGTTCCAATCCACACTAAACCATTTCCTACTGTTCGAATGCTGGTACCACTTGCCGCAAAGCCCGCTTCTCCTGCTTTCATTTGGACGTTAGCTTCGTCACTAATATTTAGCCAAGTACGTCCACCATCCTCTGTCGCGACAAGCTGAAGTTTCCCCTCTATAGGGTCGCCAAATACGATTCCCCTTTTCTCATCCCAAAACCCCATGCCGTCGTAAAATATCTCCTTGATATCGTAACTATGCACTTTTTCCCACGACTCTCCTCCATCTTCAGTTAATAGAATGACAGCAGGGCTTCCCGCATTTACCATAACCGCTTTTTTATCTGAAAAAGCCACTACTGACCGAAAATCGAAATCTTCGTAACCCTTGGCAATTAGCCAAGTCCAGTTTTTGCCTCCATCTGTTGTTTTCGCGATGGTTCCTTTCGTTCCGGTAATCCAAGCCACACTGTCATTTGGAATAGACATTCCTCTGAAGCTGACTTCGTTTCCTTCTTGCAGTTTCTCTAGCTTGTATTGCTGACCTTTTGCGGCATCTATAACAATAAAAAAAATAAAAGATAGTATAAATTTATTCATAGTATGAACTCCTTTTAGCTTCACCGGCACGGGTTTTCATGACGAGTTTTCTGACTTCAACCGCTTCTTTAACATCATGTACCCTGATCATTTCAACGCCTTTAAACAGTAAGATTGTATTTAATACACTGGTTCCGTTTAATGCTTCTTGAGGACTGCTATTTAACAGCTTATATATCATTGATTTTCTCGACACGGCACCCAATATGGGAAGCCCCAAGACTCTCAACTCTTCAATCCTACTCAGTAACAGATAGTTCTGTTCTAATGTTTTGGCAAAACCGAAGCCGGGATCAACTATAATATCCTTGACCCCTGCTGAACGCAACGCCTCTATCTTCTTTGTTAGATCACTGGTAATATCGTTTATCAGATCTTGATAAGCGGTTTCATTTTGCATGGTTTCGGGCGTCCCTTTACTGTGCATAAGTACATAGGGAACACCCAGTCTGGCGATAGTAGTAAACATTTTTTCGTCAAGATTTCCTCCTCCAATGTCGTTAATTATATGAGCACCGTATTTAACTGCCTCGATAGCAACATCCGCACGAAAGGTATCAATGGATAAAACAGCGTTTGGGTAAGTTTTTCGAATAGCATCAACTATTGGTAGTAATCGGTCCAACTCCTCTTGGAAATCCACCACGCGTGCACCAGGTCGCGACGAGTAAGCACCAACATCTATTATATCCGCCCCTTCTTCTAACATCGTTCCCACTCTATCCAATGCATTATTAAGGTTGTTATGCTTTCCACCATCAAAAAAAGAATCGGGTGTCATATTGAGTATCCCCATTATCTTGGGTATGTGGAAATCCAACAATTTACCGCCTACATTGCAAAATTTCATATATCTAATTGAGCAGGTATTGAACCCGAGTTAATGCTTAGGATCGACTATCTTTTGCAAACTTAGAGAAAAAGCGATTATCATGCAATAAATTGATTTCTGACAAGGGGCTTTTACATTCCGATGTGTTTTTTTAAATTTCAATTCGATATATTCGAAATAGATTTTTTTTTGTGTTAGGTTTGCAAGACTTAAGAGAATGATAAATACACGTGAACAGGATTTTTTTCAAGCAGAAGACGGCATACGAGATAATAATTAGCAAGTGTAGAGATCTGTTTGTGAAAAAAGCGGCGGACTATGGGACGGCTTGGCGCATTATGCGGCTGCCCTCTGTTACCGATCAGATTTTCATTAAGGCCCAACGGATCCGGACAATTGAAGAAAACAAATTCGCCAAAATTCCCGATGATATTCCGTCTGAGTACATTGGTATTATCAATTACTGTATAATTGCCATGATTCAACTCGAGCTGCCGGCCGATACAGAGGAGAATTTGCCTATTGAAAAAGTGAAAGAATTGTATGACCGATATATTAACGAAACAAAAGAGCTAATGCTTTCAAAAAATCACGATTATGGTGAGGCTTGGAGAGACCTCCGTATCGGCTCACTCACTGACTTGATTTTGATGAAAATATTCAGGGTAAAACAAATTGAGGATAACAGCGGATTAACTCTTGCCTCTGAGGGCGTAAAAGCTAATTATCAGGATATGCTTAACTACTCCGTTTTCGCACTTATAAAATTAAGGCACCTGGAGGAAGAACAAGTTCCAAACATATAAAATGCTATGAACGCTACAACCGTAAAGCAACATAAAAGTTCCTTTCTATTGATATTTTCCCGTTTGTTCGTTGGCTTTTTATTTGTTTTCTCCGGATTAATCAAAGCGAATGATCCGATAGGATTTTCATACAAACTTCAAGAATATTTTGAGGTCTTTCATGTAGCATTCCTTAACAACTATGCCGTTGCTTTTGCCATTGTTTTATGCAGTTTGGAAATAGTGCTCGGAATTTTATTGCTTTTCGGCTTATATAGCAAAAAGGTGGCTCTCGGCCTACTGCTACTTATAGTGTTTTTCACCTTTCTTACTTTTTATTCGGCATTTTTCAATGTAGTAACTTCTTGTGGCTGCTTCGGCGATGCTATAAAACTGACACCGTGGCAGTCTTTTAGCAAGGATTTGATTCTGTCATTTTTCATTCTCATTATTTTTTTGAACAGAAAAAAAATACAGCCTCTGTTTTCCAATGAGATCAGCCAAGCACTTACCCTTTCGGCTGCCATTGTTCTAAGCATAGGAATTGGAGTTTACACTTACAGTTTTTTACCCTTCATCGATTTCCTCCCTTATAAAGAAGGAAATAATCTACCTGCCTTGATGCACGTTCCCAAAGGAGCACCGTTGGATGAATATGAAATCACCTATACACTTCAAAATAAAACGACTCAGGAGACCAAATCGGTGACAGATAAGGTTTATCTTCAGCAGGAGCTTTGGAAAGATGAAAATTGGGAAGTTATAGGCGAACCCACAAGCCGTTTAATAAAAGAGGGATATCAAGCCCCCATTAAAGATTTGAGTATAACCGATGCTCAGGGTGTTGATTATACAAAGGAAATCATTGAAAACCCTTATTACAACCTGATATTTGTTGCCTATAATCTTGATCAGACAAATCCAAAGGCATTGAATAAAGTGAATGATCTTGCGAAACGGGCTTCGGAAGAGTATAATGTTCGAGCGGTGCTACTCACGGCTAGTACAGCACAAGACGTGAGCGAACTTGACCATCAGACTAAACTTTATGCAGAAACCTTTTTTGCCGATGCGGTTCCTCTAAAAAGCATGGTACGGGCGAATCCCGGTATCATTTTACTTAAAGATGGCGTCGTTGTCAAAAAGTGGCACTATCGCACGCTTCCTACTTTTGAAACCTTAGCCAAACGATATTTTGAACATTTAGAATAAGCAGTTATATTTCATGTTAAAAAAACATATCTTCCTAGTGGGCTTTATGGGTGTTGGAAAAACTACGAATGGTAAAAAGCTGGCCCAAGCGTTAAATAGAAAATTCATAGACTTAGATGAAACTTTCGTAGAGCAGGCAGGTATGTCCATTACTGACTATTTTAAGAAGCATGGAGAGGAAGCTTTTCGTGTCAAAGAAAGAGATATCCTACAAAATCTTTCGGCTCCCGAAGCTGCAGTGATAGCGACTGGAGGTGGAGCGCCTTGCTTCTTCGACAATATGGAATGGATGAATAAAAATGGCATCACGATCTATCTGCAAATCCCCACAGCCGCTTTGGCGAAACGATTAGCCGCAAGCAAAAGACATAAACGACCATTGATACAGGATTTGAGTGAAGAACAAATTTTTGAATTCATCAATGAGCGAATGCTCGTTCGGCATCCATATTATGCTCAAGCACATCATCATATCAATGTCATCGATCTCAATATTGATGAGCTTATAAAAAACTTGAACTTATAGAATAACTACATCTTCGATTACTACTCGGCCTACATATTCATTAAGTTTGCCTATAATCTGAGAACGCATCAGGATCAGCTCATTTTTTATAACAGCCGATTCTACTCTTACGAACAGCTTCTTGTCCCGTATAAATAATTGTCTCGTGCGATTGGCGATCGCAGTTCCCATTAAGTCGGGCCATGCAGCCAATATAGAAGTTTCATCAAATTTCCGCCGCAGTTTCAATGCGTCTAGGTATTGACTAATCGCTTCTTTCAATGTCTTATCATTTGTACGGCCCATTTGTAATTTGGATAAAATATTGATGTCAAAATATAGCAAAGCCTGCTCAACGATGGCTTTTTATTTGACCAAAAGATTAAGCCAACCTATTCTTTTTATTTCCGCTTGTCATTCGTATCAAAAACTATTATTGGCTCACGTATTGACGTCAAAGTTACAAATAGACTAGTCATTTTAAGCAAAAGTTTTCAACATTAACCGAAACGCTAACTGACATATTAGCTAGTTTGCATTATTGGCCTCCGTTATCGTATTTTTCCGTTGGAAACCTCAAAAATACGAACGTCAACATCAATTCCATGAAAGGTATTTCGAACACGTTCAGCACTGGTATCAGTAATAAAAATCTGCCCAAAATCATCGTGGGAAACCATTTCCATTAACTTTCTGGTACGCTTGTCATCTAATTTATCAAAAATATCGTCTAACAGTAACAAAGGCTTAAATCCTTTTCTTTCGCGCAAAAAGCTATATTGTGCCAGCTTCAATGCAATTAAAAACGACTTTTGCTGCCCCTGTGAACCGAACTTCTTCAATGGCATCCCATGAATAGTAAATAACAAATCATCCTTATGGATACCTGTCGTAGTTCGTTCCAAGGCACGGTCCTTTGATAACGTGTTGTTCAGCAAATCGACAAACCTGTTCTCAAACAACTGCGATTCGTAAACCAGCTCAACTGGTTCGGTATCATTGGTAAGGTATTGATAGTGTTTGTTAAAAATTTCTATGAAGGGATTAATAAAAAGTTTACGTTTCTCAAAAATCTGCTCACCTACCAAAACTAGTTGTTCATTATATACTGCTAATAAATCATCATCGTAGTTTTTGCTCAACGCTTGTTGCTTCAATAAGCTATTTCTACTTTGAAGATACTTATTATATAAGATCAAATCGTCCAGATATCGATTATCCGTTTGTGAGATGACATTATCTATAAACTTACGCCTCTCCTCGCTTCCTTCTGAAATAATAAAAGAATCATTAGGAGAAATCATTACCAAGGGATATACGCCTATATGATCGGCTAAGCGCTGGTAATCCTTTTTATTTTTCTTAAATTGTTTTTTTTGGTTTCGTTTTAAGCTACAAGCTAAAACGTCTTCCTGATCGCCCTTTTCAAACACACCCTGTACCATAAAAAAGTCAGCTTGTTGTTTGATTTGCTGCGAATCTATTGGGTTAAAGTAACTCTTACACAAGGAAAGGTAATGCAATGCATCTAAAATATTCGTTTTCCCTGCACCATTATCACCGGTGAAAGCATTTACGCCAGGTGCAAATGTCAACGACGCCTCTTCATAATTTTTAAAATTGATTACCGTTAATTCTTTAACCCACATAGGTACAAACATAGATAAATAAGCAGCAAGACACAAATTAGGTTGGAAGGCGAGGTTATAAGCTGGATGGGATACGGGCTTATACCTCTGCTAAAAATCTTTTACCTTAGGTTCTTGTATCTAAGGTTTAAAAATGTATTTTTGCAATCTTAAAAAACTGAACTCAAATTAACCAAAAAATAACGTGAGCGTTAATAATACAAAAAACGGCGGAACAGGAAGTTTTATCCGCGATAATCAAAAGAGTCTAGCATTTATTGCCATTGGAATTGTTGTTTTAATTTTACTTTATATCGGTTATCAACGTTTCTATCTGGCACCAAGGGCAGAAAGAGCTACCAATGAAATGTTTAAGGCAGAAGAGTACGCTATGGTAGATTCTTTACAGAATAGAGCGATTGACGGAGATGGTTCTTACCCTGGCTTTAAAGAAATTGCAGAAGAATATTCGAACACAAAATCGGCTAATGTGGCGAATGCGTACTTAGGTGGTTTGTATTTGCGTCAAGGTAAATACCAGGAAGCTGTCAATGCCTTATCAAAATATTCAGATACCGGAAGCCCAATTATAGACCCGCTGGTAACAGGTCTATTGGGTGACGCCTACACTGAATTAAAAGACTATAAAAAGGCGGCCGATCAATACAAAAAAGCGGCAAGTAAGAGCGACAACTCTTTTACGGCTCCTTTATTTCTAAAAAAATTGGGCTTGGTGTACGAAGCACAAAACGATTATAAATCGGCATTAGAGAATTACCAAAAAATTAAAAAAGACTACCCACAGAGCTATGAAGCTTCTATCATTGATGGTTATATTGCTCGATGTGAAGCCCGTTAATCTTGTGCGATTATACGACTGAGACTATTTAAATGGCAACGAACTTAAAAAATTTGTCTGACTTCTCCCATATTGAAGTGGGCTCTGCATCCGATTTGGAGATTGCTATTGTTGTTGCACAATGGAATGCACAAGTGACCTCTCCCCTTTTAGAAGGCGCATACAATCTGCTTTTGAAACAAGGCGCCGCTGATCATAAAATTCACATCTTGAACGTACCTGGGAGCTATGAATTAAGCGCCGGCGCCGATATTATTCTGCGTAAAAAGCAAATTGATGCAGTAATATGCATAGGCTGTGTTATCCAGGGTGATACTCCGCATTTTACTTTCATATGCGATGCCGTAGCAAATGGTATTACAAATGTATCCCTGAAACACAATAAACCGGTCATCTTCGGCGTACTCACTACCAACACATTGGAACAAGCGTTGGAACGAGCGGGAGGTAAACATGGCAATAAGGGCGAAGAGGCAGCGGTTACTGCCATTCAAATGGCCAACTTGAGCAAATCAATACAAGCTTAGCTATAAAATATTTGTAAATTACCTATATTTAGGCTATGTTTACGTGTTTTATATAATAAATGGATCATGAGAAATTTACTGATTTATATGTTAGTGCTCGCTTTAGGTATGCTTTTATCCCAGGGCTGCGCTCGTAAAACATGTCCGGCTTACAACTCCTATCCGAAGGCAAAAAGGCTACGATAAGCGGTAGTTTTTAATCTTAAATACCCTCGCTTGAAACAATTTAACGCATAACTTGTTCCCGAATAATGTGCCAAGTTTTTTCAGTTAGTTCACCTATGATTTATAGCGAACCTGGAAATTTAGCATATAAATTAACAAACAAAGGAAAATGTGTATTCTAAAGATTAAACATGCTTTTTTTTTAATGCTGTTTTTACTTTCCTTCTTTTCCGAAAAACAAACTTCTGCCCAAACCAAGGATCAAATAGTTGATCTAATATGGCAGGGGCTGGGTGGCAAACAAGGTTGGAATGAAGCTCGTTACTTTATGTTTAGCTGTAAATCGAACCTAAACAAAACACTCTCCCGGGAACATGCATATATATGGGATCGAAACACCGGCAACTGTCGTTTTGAGGGAACAAATGAGCAAGAGCAGAAAATTATTGCATTATTTAATACGGAAAATAATAAAGGCAGAGCCTTTGTAGATAATAAAACAATAAACAATAGTGATTCGGCGGCTCTTCTAATTTCTTCCATAATCAATGCCTTTAATACAGAAACATTTTGGTTATTTCCGCCCAGGAATCTGACAGAATCGTCCCTACTCACCGTAAAAGAAGCCGAGCTAATAGGAAGCGTTCGATACAACGTAATTGAAATTCGACAGTCACCTACAGATAGCGCAGAATTCCGTACAAAAATATACATCGATACCAATACGGGTCGGATCTTTCAATGGCAAACACTGGACGAGGGTGGCTATATTAAATACAATTTTGTGACATCTGATTTCAAAGATGTAGGAGGCGGACTCACCCTTGCTACTACCTTTACAGATACAAACGATGGCTTTTTTATAAAATTCCCCATTGTTTCCGCCCTTATTAACGTAGAATCTGATAAATTTTCAAAACCATAGCTGATACATATGAAGTGGATTGAACTGAACACACAAGATACGCTTGAAACGATAGCGGCATCAAACTCGTATGCCATTATTTTCAAACATAGTACGCGCTGTCCTGTGAGCAGTATGGCAAAAAGAACGTTCGAATTTGAGTCGTCCCTGATACCAGAAGAAACCCCAGTGTACTTGGTCGATTTGATTAAATATCGTGAGATATCTAATCAAATCGCTGATAAATGGAAAGTACGGCACGAATCTCCCCAGGTACTGTTAATTAAGGGCGATGATTGTGTATATAACGAATCGCACAATGAAATAGAAGTCGCCAAGATTGTTGTTAAGATGGCCAATTAAAAGTTAGGGTTTTCTTAATATCAGGATGTAAGCTTAAGTAAACCGGACAGGTTTCCGCTGCCTTTTGCAAAATGCTTTGGTCATGATCCGAATAGTTTACATTATCAGCGAAATTCAGTACAACTTGTATTTCTGCAATTTTTCGTGGGTTTGACTGCATAATCTTCGTGGTGGCTGCTTCTATTTTTCCAAGTGAGATCTCGTGAGCTTGCGCAGCAATGCCCATGATAGTTAGCATGCAGCTGGTAAGCGAAGCAGCCAAGAGATCGGTCGGCGAAAAAGCCTCTCCTTTACCTTGATTGTCAACCGGCGCATCGGTTATTATTTTCGATTGCGATTGCAGGTGTATTGCTTCGGTACGCAAATCGCCTAAATAGGTTGTTCGAACAGTAGTCATTGTAAATATAATTAGAATGTAATAAGCTATTGTCTGTGTGTGCAACTGTCCAAGTTGACACAAAATACGCCGCTAATTTAGAAAATTATTAATTACTTTTGTGTTATGATTGAACTACCCGTTATCCCTGCCAATCAATTGCAGCGCAAGCCAGATTGGTTACGTGTTAAGCTTCCTGTAGGTAAAGAATATAAACATGTAAGAGGTTTAGTAGACGAACATAAACTCCATACCATCTGCGAAAGTGGTAATTGTCCTAATATGGGTGAGTGTTGGGGTGCAGGTACAGCGACATTTATGATTCTCGGGAATATCTGTACCCGGTCGTGCTCGTTTTGTGCAGTAGCGACTGGCCGGCCAAAAGCGGTTGAATTAGATGAACCCATGCGTGTAGCCACCTCTGTTAAGCTCATGCAGGTAAAGCATTGCGTAATTACTTCGGTAGATCGAGATGATTTGAAAGATGGTGGATCGACTATTTGGGCCGAAACAGTAAATGCCATTCGAAGGGAAAGTCCCGGAACAACTCTAGAGACACTCATACCGGATTTTAAAGGCATTTGGGAGAATTTAGATCGGGTATTAGCGGTACGTCCTGAAGTCGTATCTCATAATTTAGAGACTGTTCGACGTCTCACAAGAGAAGTACGTATACAAGCCAAATATGACAGAAGCCTTGAATGTTTAAGAAGAATATCTGCTGCAGGCTTACGCACGAAGTCTGGTATAATGCTTGGTTTCGGTGAGACGGAAGCTGATGTGATTGAGGCGATGCAGGATTTATATGATGCCGGTGTGCATATTCTCACGTTGGGACAATATTTACAACCGACGAAAGCTCATCACCCCGTAATTGAATGGATTACGCCCGAGCAATTTAAACATTATCAGGATATTGGCTTAAAGATGGGCTTTAAATATGTAGAAAGTGGACCTTTGGTACGTTCTTCTTACCATGCAGAAAAGCATTTATTCGATATGCAATAATTGATTTATGTCTATATCGACGACGAAAAATCCTCAATAACATTGGGGATTTTTTTTATCAAACAGCTTGCGGGTATTACACCCATGCCCTCTGCAGCTAATAGGTCTCCTGCTTTTCCATGTATAAAAACACCTAATATTGCAGCATCTGCTGCTTTATAACCCTGCGCCAATAAGGCTACTAAAATGCCCGTCAATACATCGCCCATACCGCCACTCGCCATAGCGGGATTTCCCGTAAAGTTAACCCATATCTTGCCATCAGGCAGAGCCACAAAGGTATATCGATTTTTTAGTACAATGATTAGTTTCCTCCTTGAAGCTTCTGTTCTTGCTTTTATGACACGATCCCACCAGTGATCACTATGTCCAAAAAGGCGGTCAAATTCTTTCATATGAGGTGTAAGGATTGTTTCCGCTTTTAATAGCGTCAGCAAGTTTTTATTTGCTGCCACTACATTTAACGCATCTGCATCCAACACGAGGGGGGGGAGATCATCTGCTAACAATTCGCTTAAACATCCCCTTATTTCCTCTCCCGTTCCTAAACCCGGGCCTATGCCTAATGACTTATACTTCCCTGTTCCTAATTCTGATAGTTTTGATCGGTCAAGTGCCATTACCTCGGGCAATCGAGTATTCAGGGCGCTTAATCCGCTTGACGGGATACAAACAGTAGTCAGCCCCGCTCCTGTATATAAACAAGCTTCAGCAGACAGCAATGCAGCTCCCATTGTATGCTCATTGCCAGCCAATATGCAGGCATGTCCATAGGTACCCTTATGACTAAAATTCTCTCGCACCTTTAAGCGAGAACGGATATCGTCATTCATAATCGAACAAAATTCAGTATCCAAGGAGGCCATAAAACCTTGGTGCAAACCGATATCCACCACATGGAAGCGTTTCAAAAACTTTCCGCTTTCGGGAAATAAGAAACTTATCTTAGGTGCTTGAAAAGTAATCACATCCTGCGCGATAATAACATTTTCGAAAGTCTCCATATTGCCTTCTGCAGGCATTCCGGTTGGAATATCGACCGAAACTACCACCTTTGCCTCTTTATTAATGTATCTAACAAGGGAACGCCAAGGATCAATTAGTGGCTTATTCAATCCTGAACCGAAAAGTGCATCAATCACAACGTCAGCTGTTATCGAAGGGAGCTGCTCAGCGGGAAATAATTCTTGAACTTGAATAGAATAGGTCAATAATCGTTTATAGTTGACCTCAAAGTCATCAGTTTTTTTATTATTATACCTAACTATCCATACCACAATATTGGTATAACCTCTTTCGAAAAGTAAACGAGCTATGGCTAGACCGTCTCCACCATTATTTCCCGTGCCACAGCAAATTATTACAGATGGGCGGTCTGTATATAAACTAACAAACTTATTCACAAAAGCCTCGGCTGCTCGTTCCATTAAATCAATGGACGAAACTGGTTCATTTATTATCGTATAAGCATCCACCTCCCGAATTTGAGAAGCTGTCAATAAATTTTGCATAGCGTAAGTTAACCAAAAAAAGTGGCATATTAAACATAGATAAATCCCTTATTATAGGAAACGTAATACGTTATCTATTAATAAGGGACTCATCAATATCCGTCGCTATTGAGGCTTATTTAGAAGAAAACAAGCTGCACAGCTCAAACTGAAAAAAGCCTATTCATTATTAAACGACTTCTATGACACCTCTGAGTGTTTTTGCAGCGTCCACCATTGCTTCCAGCGCTGCTTTTGTTTCCGGCCAAGCTCTTGTTTTTAGTCCACAGTCCGGATTTACCCATAATTGTTTAGGATTTATTACAGCCGATGCTTTGTCCATTAGCGAGATCATCTCCTCCTTACTTGGAATTCTCGGGGAATGGATGTCATAAACTCCCGGACCGATGTCATTTGGATAGTTAAAGTTAGCAAAAGCGTCCAGTAATTCCATTTGTGAACGAGACGTTTCGATAGTAATAACATCAGCATCCATAGCAGCGATGTCTGAAATAATGTCATTAAATTCAGAGTAGCACATATGAGTATGGATCTGGGTATCATCCTCGACACCAGCAGCAGTTAATCTAAAAGCTTTTACTGCCCAGTTTAAATAATCTCGTTGGTCTTTTTGACGCAAGGGCAGTCCTTCCCGAATAGCTGGCTCATCTATCTGTATTATCTTAATACCTGCGTGCTCCAATGCCAGTACTTCATCTCTTATGGCTAGTGCGATTTGAAAAGCAGTTTGCCAGCGAGGTTGATCATCTCTTACAAATGACCATTGTAGAATGGTGACCGGCCCCGTTAACATCCCTTTTACAGGCAGTCGAGTAATTGACTGGGCATAAGACGTCCAATATACCGTCATGTCTTTTGGTCGGCTAACATCACCAAATAAAACGGGCGGTTTTACGCAACGTGATCCGTAACTTTGCACCCATCCGTTCTTTGTGAAGGCATAGCCCTGTAATTGCTCGCCAAAATATTCAACCATATCATTCCTTTCGAACTCCCCATGTACCAAGACATCCAAACCGACCTGCTCTTGCCAGGCAATCGCCTCTTTTGTTTCTGCTCTAATTAGATTTTCGTATTCATCAATGGTGATTTCTCCTTTTTTAAATTTCGCCCGCCAGCCCCTCACTTCTTTTGTCTGCGGAAATGAACCGATGGTAGTGGTTGGATATAAGGGCAGGTTTAACGTTTCGAGCTGCTTTGCTTTTCGCTCCGCAAAAACGCTACGCCTGTTTGTATCTTTATCTGAAATTGCATTAACACGGTCTTTTACCTCTTGATGATGAATTAAGGCAGAAGTCTTACGCCGATTTTGCGAAACTTTGTTATCCTTAAATCGCTGAAGAACAGCTGTATCTTCATACTCGCTTCGTAACAAGGCCAGATCTTTTACTTCTTCCAATTTTTGTTTAGCAAAAGCAAGCCAGTCCTTCACTTCCAGTGGTAATGTCTCTTCATTATCCTCATAAGCCAAGTCACATGGAACATGTAACAGCGAACATGAAGGGGCAATCCATATCCGCTCCTTACCGATTTTCCGGATTGCTTTGTCAATCAGTGTGAGAGAGCGTTCATAATCATTTTTCCAAATATTTCGACCATCCACGACTCCTAAAGACAAAATAAGCTCGTTCGGTATGTTATCCAGCACTGCTTCGAGTTGATTTGCTGCCCTGACAAGATCTAAATGTAACGCATTAATAGGAAGTGACAAAGCGACCTCTAAATTATCATTTACTCCCTCGAAATAGGTTGCAATTAAAAGTTTAGTATCCCCGGCACTTTTAGCTAAACGCTTATAGACCTGCTGATATAACTTGCGAGCTTTATCAGGTAAATCCAATGCCAAAAAAGGTTCATCGAATTGAATCCATTTCACCCCATACTTTCGCAATCTCCCAATCACCTCTTCATAAACAGGCAGTAATGCCTCGATTAAATCTAAGCGATCGAAACCCGCTTCCTTTTCTTTACCCAATAGAAGATAAGTTATTGGCCCGATCAATACCGGTTTGGTATCGACACCCAATTGTTTCGCCTCGTAATATTCGTTGATAATTTTTTCCGAAAAAAGACTGAACTGCTGATTCTTTGTAAATTCCGGCACTAGGTAATGGTAATTGGTGTCAAACCATTTAGTCATTTCCATTGCAGTGACATCGATACCCTCATGTTGGAAACCTCTTGCCATAGCAAAATAGAGATCTAGTTCATGTTCCGAACTCTTATTTGCTGCAAGTCCGTGATACCGCGCAGGGATAGCCCCTACCATCAGTGTTGTGTCCAATACTTGATCATAGAAAGAGAAATCATTCGAAGGGATAAGATCTATTCCTATTTCCTTTTGAATTTTCCAATTAGTAGCGCGGATTTTAAGTCCTGCATCCAATAGCTCTTTTCTCGTAATCTTACCGCTCCAAAAGGCCTCACTTGCCTTTTTTAATTCCCGTTGGGCACCAATGCGCGGGTACCCTAAATTGTTTGTAAACAACATAGTTAAATAATTTAATGAATAACACTTGTTCTTTTTCAAAAACCCGCGGCTTGTAAAGAAGGAAGTTTAAGGCATAGTACGACAGGCTCCGATAAAGGAGTAGTATACTAAATGGGCCTCAACACAGCTTCTTCTCGCGAAAGCCTGTTGAAAATTCAATGGCAAGTCTCCTGGCTTGCATTCGTCCGTTTTACGTCTTCCCATTCTGGATTTTCCTGAACAGTGACTGTGGTATGTAAAACCTATCCCAAGAGGGAGAATGCTTACAGTTGCGCGACAGCCCATGATTTGCACATGGTTCCTTATTAATTCCCGTTAAGGGAAACCATTAAACGCTCAATCTGAGTATTACTTGATTAACAAGTCTCCAAACCTAAGATATTTTTAGTAACTTTGCAATTTGTTTACAAAGTATTCGACATAATAGGTAGACTACTACAATAATAAAATTTCCGCCAAACAGATAGTACAGGGTTGGCAATGGCGCCCAACTCATATATTGTTAACTAAATTAAGGATCAAAATGTCTATAGTTAGGGAAAGTGACTTACCTGGTATAGGTAAGAAATACCAAATTGAAACCGGAGCCGGTGATAACATGGTAGTGGTTATCCACGATGATGGTAATCGCGAGTTGTATCGTTTAGATGAGGAAGAGAATGAATCTAAATGTGTAATGACACTAAATGATGAGGAGTCTCGTCAAGTAGCAGGTATTATAGGTGGTTTATCTTACAAACCCAAGGCTCTTGAGACGATGGAGTTAGCAGTTAATGATCTTGTTATTGAATGGTATAAAATCGAAGAAAAGGCAGTCATTAATCAACAAACTATCGGACAATTAGGCGTTAGGCAAAAAACCGGGGCTTCTATTATTGCAGCGATTAAAAATGAAGACAGCGTAATAAACCCAGGTCCTGACTATTTAATAACACCCGGTACTACGTTAGTGGTTGCTGGAAAGCGGAGTAATATAAAAGCGTTAAAAGAATTATTAAAAAGCTATCAAGTTGTATAGTTAACCTTATAGGAAAACCCATGTGAAAGTATGCATACAGAAACCCTGATCTTAGAAATTGGAATAGCCGTTGGACTTGTTGCTTTAGTAGGTCTATTAGCCAATAAACTGCGTTTTTCAGTTATACCTTTCTTTATTTTGATTGGCATGGCCTTGGGAGAACACGCACCAACAATCGGTTTAATCGATTTGCAATTCACTGAAAGCAAACCCTTTATCGATTTCATGGGCAGATTAGGTGTTTTGTTTTTACTTTTCTATCTAGGTCTTGAGTTTTCAGTTGGACGGCTCATAAAATCGGGAAAAGCAATTGTATCCGGCGGATCAATCTATGTGTTTCTAAATTTTGTTTCCGGTTTATTAGTGGGGTGGATGATGAATTTACCTTTTGCGGAAATGATGATTCTATGCGGCATCATGACCAGCTCGTCCACAGCAATTGTTGCAAAAGTGTTGACAGACTTAAAGCGAACCGCAAACCCGGAAACGGAGGTTATTATGGGTATGATCATGTTTGACGACTTGTTTATAGCCATGCATATCTCTTTTCTTTCCGGTTTGGTTCTAACCGGTGGTGGCTCATTTTGGACCGTAGCCAGCACCTCCTTACTAGCACTTGCCTTCATTCTGCTTTTTTTGGTTCTCGGAAGGAAGGTGATCCCTTATATCGATAAGGTACTAAATGTTAAATCGGGCGAACTATTTATACTGATAATTTTCTCACTTCTATTCTTAGTTGCTGGCTTTTCGGAAACAATTCACGTTGCTGAAGCGATTGGGGCGCTGATGGCAGGCCTCGTTCTTGCTGATTCTCAATATATTAAACGAATAGAACAAATCGTATTGCCATATAAAGACTATTTTGGTGCGATGTTCTTCTTTAGCTTCGGTTTATCCATTGATCCTTTTTCCCTTGGAGGCGCCGTCATGTGGGGAGCTATAGCTGCATTGATAACTATCTTCGGAAATCTCGCCTCTGGTTATTTTGCTTCACATTTTGCTGGGTTGAAAAAGAAAACTTCTTTTGATATTGGCTTTACCTTATCTGCTAGAGGAGAGTTTTCCATTATCATGGCTAACATAGGCAAAGCGGGAGGGCTTAATCCGATTATCCAGTCTTTTGTGGTCGTATACGTGCTAATTCTAGCTATCGTTGCTCCAATATTAACCAAAGAATCCAGAAATATCTGGCATGGAATATTTGGAGGAGGATTATATGCGAAGGATAAGCAACCAGCGAAAACGCTTGAGGCATTAGAAGCGAAGAGTGCGGAGCAAGTACAGGTAGAAGATAAATAACCTACAAATATTATTATTATTTTCTCCAAGCAATCTCTTTGATGGAACTATGATGTTGAATTTTGTCTATGGCAGCCAAGATCTCTTTGTCTTTCTGCCCCTGAAACCCAATTTCAATAGTGATCTCATTATTAGCCTTATCAAAAAACAAATTGGCCAGCTTTAATTGCTCCGTATCTAACCATTCGTCAACGAATCTCATCGGATTGGTATCGTTGGTAAGCGTTAAACGTAGGATACGAGGTGCATAACGTTGTACAAGTCGCTTTTCTAGCGGTTGCAAAACCCACAATATAATAAGAACAAAGATTGTTGCAATTAGCGCGGCAAAATACATGCCACCACCGCAGGCCAAACCAATTCCGGCAACGGTCTATAATCCTGAGGCTGTCGTAAGCCCCTTCACAATGCCCTGTTTTAGAAACATAATGGTGCCTGCACCTAAGAAACCTATACCGCTCACTACCTGAGCCGCGACACGAGAAGGATCTAAAGTTACATGCCCTGTTTTGAGAATATCCGAAAAACCGAAAGACGACACCATCATCATCAAAGAAGCGCCAAGACAGACCATCATATGGGTGCGCATACCCGCAGCCCAATTCTTACGCTCGCGCTCTAATCCCACAGCAGCGCCAAATGCAGCTGCCAGCACAAGACGTATAACGGTTTCCTGATAGGATAACATAAAACATTTTTACATAAATCCCAACTCCAATCGAGCTTCCTCACTCATCATACTTTTATCCCATTTAGGCTCGAACGTAAGCTCCACAAGAGCATTCTTTACTCCCTCCACCTTCGCTACCTTTCGTTGCACTTCATCCAACAACTCACCTGCAACCGGACAGGCTGGTGCTGTAAGCGTCATAACTATTTTAGCCGTCCCATCCTCTTTGGTAATAATCTCGTAGACAAGTCCTAGCTCACATATATTAACAGGAATCTCAGGATCGAAAACTGTTTCTAACTCTGACTTGATTTTATCCGCTATTCCAAGTTTATCTAAAACTATCATGTTATATCGAATTATTTAGCAATACTCTCTTTGACGCTTTCCAGAAGCTCTGTTTTAAGAAAACGAGCCGTCTCACTCTTCTTATTTTTCACCATCTCCTCAGGCGTTCCGCTAAAAAGAATTTTTCCCCCACCCGCTCCACCTTCAGGGCCTAAATCTATAATCCAGTCCGAAACCTTAATAACGTCTAAATTATGCTCTATAACCAGAACGGTATTACCCCGATCTACTAATCGATTTAAAACACCCAACAGAACGTTAACGTCTTCGAAGTGTAGTCCTGTTGTGGGTTCATCAAGTATATAGAATGTATTCCCGGTATCTTTCTTTGATAATTCAGTTGCTAATTTTACCCGTTGTGCCTCACCTCCGGATAAAGTTACGGAAGATTGTCCTAAAGTGAGATATCCCAGGCCAACATCTTGCAATGTTTTGATTTTCCGATAAATTGCAGGAATTGACTCAAAAAACGGAACAGCTTCGTCAATACTCATATCTAGCACATCGCTGATAGATTTTCCTTTATATCTTACTTCGAGCGTTTCCCTATTATAACGTTTTCCATTACATCCTTCACATGGTACTTGTACATCCGGCAAAAAATTCATTTCAATCACCTTCATTCCGGCTCCCTGACAAACTTCGCAACGTCCACCTTTAACATTGAATGAAAATCTACCTGGCTTATATCCACGAATTTTAGCTTCAGGAAGCTGAACAAATAGACTTCGAATGTCTGAAAATACGCCAGTATACGTTGATGGATTTGACCGAGGTGTCCGGCCTATTGGAGTCTGATCTATTTCGATTACTTTATCAATATGCTCTAAGCCCTCAATCTTCGCATAAGGCATCGGAGTCTTTTTTGCCCTAAAAAAATGGTGGTTAAGAATTGGATAAAGAGTTTCCGTAATTAAAGTTGATTTACCACTTCCTGACACACCAGTAACCGAAATCAACGTTCCCAATGGAAAATCTACTGAAACATTTTTTAAATTGTTGCCCGTAGCCCCTCTTAAGCGTAAATGAAAGCCATTGCCTGTTCTTCTATTTTTCGGTACACGGATTTGCTTTGTGCCATTTAAATATGCGGCGGTTAACGTATCAGCTTCTTTAATCTGCGTAGGCTTCCCTTGTGCAACGACCACCCCGCCATTGAGGCCGGCCGCGGGGCCCATATCGATAACATAATCAGCTTCTAATATCATATCCTTATCGTGCTCCACAACAAGCACTGAATTACCGATGTCGCGAAGATCTTTTAATGCATTAATTAGACGCGCATTATCTCGTTGGTGCAAACCAATGCTCGGCTCGTCCAGAATATATAGTACATTAACTAACTGTGATCCTATTTGAGTAGCCAAACGTATCCTCTGTGCCTCCCCACCAGATAGCGTTTTTGCAGTACGATCCAACGTAAGATAACCTAAACCAACGTTTAACAGAAAATTCAAACGATTAATGATTTCTTTTAAAATTTCCTCGGCTATCACGATCTGACGTTCATTTAGTTTCTCTTTTAAAGAAGAAAACCAAGAGCTAAGCGCTACAACATCCATATTTGCCAGTTCGGATATGTTCTTATTAGCAAGCTTGAAATGAAGAGATTCTTTTTTTAGTCGTGCACCACTGCAAGCTGGACATTTCTTCATCACCCTGAAAAGTTCAATGTCTTCCGTTTTCCGTTCAGATTGTTCTTCCAGTAGTTTAAATATTCCGTCAAAGGTTATCTTGTATTCTTTAACATTCCACTTGTTATAGGCAACGGGCACTGTTATTAAATCAGGCGAACCATTTAACAATATGTCCAACTGTTCTTCTGTAAGCTTATTTAGAGGCTCAGACAATGAAAACTCATATTTCTTGGCAACAGCCTTTAACTGCTGAAAGGTCCAATTGTCTTTATACTCTCCCAGCGGAGCTATTCCTCCTTTAAGAATGCTTAATTTTGGGTTAGGTATAACGGACTCCTTGTCGATTTCAAACACATAACCTAGACCGTCGCATTGGTCACAGGCACCATACGGCGAATTAAAAGAAAAAGTGTTGGGCTGTGGCTCATCATAAGAAATGCCACTTTCCGGATCCATTAAGTAACGACTAAAGAAATATTCATTATTATCTTGGTCACTCAGCTTTATGATTCCTTTGGCTGCTTTCATAGCCTGTTGAATAGATGCTTGAAGCCGCTTTCTCTCTTGCTCACTAATCGTCAACCGATCGATAACCATTTCGATATCATGAATCTTGTATCGATCAACCTGCATTTTAGGTACTAAATCCATCATCTCACCGTCAACTCTCACTTTAACAAAGCCTTGTTTGCGAATCTGCTCAAACAGTTCTCTATAATGCCCTTTTCGGCCTTTTACTAAAGGGGCCAAAATATTCACGGCTTGCCCATCAAATTGTGTTAATATTCTTGTAATAATCTGATCTTCGGACATCCGTTCCATTTTACGGCCCGTAACATATGAATATGCTTCGCCAATACGGGCATACAGTAATCGCATAAAATCATATATTTCAGTAATAGTGCCAACTGTAGACCGCGGATTTTTACTGGTTGTTTTCTGCTCGATTGCAATTACAGGACTTAGACCAGCAATTTTGTCTACATCAGGGCGTTCCATGCCCCCCATAAATTGCCTACTGTAAGCACTAAAAGTCTCCATATAACGCCGCTGTCCCTCGGCGTAAATTGTATCAAATGCAAGTGACGATTTACCACTTCCGCTTAAACCTGTTATTACTACCAGCTCGTTCCGTGGTATCACAACGTCTATATTCTTTAGATTGTGAACACGCGCGCCAAAAACTTCAAGTTCACTTTGCTCTCCTAAATCAGGTGTATTCCGATTACTCATGTATAAAAAAGGATATAAATTGTGAATCTGTCAAGGGATAATCGCTGATGCTTTTATTTAGTATTTTTAACCTCTCCTCAACAGCCAAAGCATAGTACAAACTTAGGTAAATTACTTCGATATACAATCAAAGCTACGTCAATACTAATCATTTTTGCTAAAAAAATTAACAAAAAAAGTCACAGCATAAGCTGCGACTTTTTTTATATCAGCGTAATAAGCTACAGCCGATCGGAATGTCCCTCGCTTTCATGGTTGGCATCAAGCGCAAGTTTTGAGTTTGGGCTGCTGACACCCTTATATCCGTAGCTTGTTGGGTTTTCAATAACCTCTTTCGTAGAAATTAGTTTATAAACGTAATTAGCTGTCTCTTTATTCAGCTTCAGTTTATAGTAATCTTCCTCGTTCTGTCGACGGATAGTCTTTCTAAGGCTCCCTCCTCCTACATTATAAGCCGCAGCTACGAGTGTCCAGTTTCCAAAATCTTTATATAAGACTTTCAAATACTTGCATGCTGCCTCAGTAGACTTTTCTACGTCAAGGCGCTCATCGAAGGACGGTCCAACTTTTAATCCGAAAGCCTTCGCGGTAGCTGGCATAAATTGCCATAGACCTGCCGCTCCTTTGTGTGAGGTGCCTTCGATCAACCCACTTTCGACAAGTGGCAAATACTTGAAGTCTTCTGGGATTCCGTATGCGCGAAGAATAGGTTCAATTTTTGGGAACCATGCTTTCGCATTCTTGTGAAGTTTGTGAGTCTTAAGTCGCTCAAAGGAGTGTGCTTTTAAAGAACGCTTAATCTTTCGTTCAACATTTTCATCTCCTACTGGAAGATATTCATCTGCAAAATTTAAGCTCGCAAATAAAGATCTCTTACTTTTTGACCCACTTTTTGTACTTGCTGGTATGGCGTTATAAGTTCGATGCTCAACTACAGGCCGGCTGTAAATAAACATTTTTGAAAGAACTAAAACAACTAAAACCACCACGCTTGTACATAGGTGTTTTTTTATCATTTTTTACCTTTCTGTTTTGGTTATGCAAAAAAGCGCAGCAAATATAAAAATTATTTCCTTACAATACAAACACTTACAAAACACACCTTGATTATGTGAAATTTTATACGTATAATATAAGTCTAATATTTTGGTAAAATTCACATTCAAAGTACTTTAATACTCATTATTTTGAGTACCTTTGCGAGATAATTTTACGGATAAAATAATTATGCCATTCAGCAACAAAAGGAACAGTCGAGATGACAAATCCGCTTATTCAAGACGTTCTTCTTCAAGGAACGACACCAGGAACAGTCGAGATGACAAGTCCCCCTATGTAAAACGTTCTTCTTCGAGGGATGAAGACAGGAATCAACGAAGCGATAAACCTTATTCTACGCGTTCGTTCTCACAAAGCGATAACAACAAAGAATTTAGAGACAAAGAGGAAAAATCGGCCTTTTCAAAAAAATCGAATTACGGAAGTCAAAAACACAAAAGGGACGACCGATCTTCCAGTACAAATCAAACGAACAAAACAGATAGATATAATAAACAAGAAAGGTCCTATTCGGGAACTAGAAGAAACACAAGAGACGAACGGCCTTACTCGTCGGACAGGAAAAATCAAAATACGAGGTTTAAGTCTGACAACAATTTTGCTGAGGGATCAAGGTATCGTTCCGATGAAAAAATGGGTAACCGATCTTATGGCAACACAAAGCGTGATAAATTTAAATCCAACGAACAGCGCTTTTCAAAAGAAAGAGAAGAAAATGGTTTAATCAGGCTTAACCGCTATATTGCGAATTCAGGTGTTTGTTCACGCCGAAAGGCGGACGAACTCATACAGGCAGGAGTTGTGACAGTGAACGGTGTGGTTGTTACGGAATTAGGCACAAAGGTCGATGCTGCGAAAGATGAAATAAGATATAATGGTGAGAAGTTGAAAAGGGAAAAAATGGTGTATGTGCTTCTGAACAAGCCTAAAGACTATATTACCACAACTGATGATCCACAAGAAAGAAAAACGGTGATGCATTTGGTTGAAAAGGCCTCAAGAGAGCGGATTTATCCTGTAGGTCGATTAGACAGAAATACGACAGGCCTTCTGCTTTTGACAAACGATGGTAATCTGGCAGAGAAGCTCTCTCATCCGAGAAACAACATCATGAAAATATATCATGTGGAGCTAAATAAGAGCTTAACCCAGGGAGATTTCAACAAAATAGGCTATGGGGTTGAACTAGAAGATGGCTTCATTAAACCCGATGAAGTAAGTTATATTCAAGGAGCAAGTAAACGGGAAATTGGGATACAGATTCATAGTGGTAGAAATAGAATCGTGCGGCGCATATTTGAATCTTTAGGCTATGATGTTATAAAACTAGATCGTGTAATATATGCGAACCTAACTAAAAAAGATTTACCAAGAGGCCGTTGGAGGTATCTAGAAGAAAAAGAAATTATCCAGCTAAAGCATTTTATTAAATAATTCAATTTTGCGCATAAAAAGAAAGGGCGCTTATCATACTAATAAGCGCCTTTTTATATTTAAAAAAATCTCATTCCTTCCCGTTACGATTTCTTTAGTTAACACTGATTCCTTTTTTACAAGGAAATTCCTTAGAAAAGCAATTATTACAGCATTGGCATCAATTCCGTGCCGATCCTTTTTTCCTTTATAATCAACTGGGAAAGGATTTTCAGGTTAATAAATTCAAGTCCTGCCACATGGGAAGTTTCTCCGCAGCCGACGGTAACTTTGACGGCTTACGATAAGCTGCTCCGACATGATTACAAACCGATGGACATCAAAACAGGAAAGGCCGCCGTGCAATGCACGGCGGCCTTCTGTAAAGATCGGCACCGACCTACTCTCCCACATGTTACTGCAGTACCATCGGCTCTGGCGGGCTTAACTTCTCTGTTCGGGATGGGAAGAGGTGG
>NZ_LR027864.1 GCF_900607235.1 Olivibacter jilunii
ATGGGAGGTGCTGTCGGTAGAGAGCGCTATCGTGCCGGTCATATTATCATAGAGGCAATCGATGCCAAAACAAAGAAGATTGTATGGCAAGGAAGAGGTACGGGTGAAGTTAGAAATCCTGAAAAAGCAGTAAATGACCTGCCGGTAGTTGTGCAAAATATTATGAAACAATATCCGGTAATGGCCCAGAACTAAGAATTTTTTAAGTGATGATTTGAAAAGGGGTTCTTCTGTTAGATTGAGCCCCTTTTTTAGTTTATAGTTGTGGTCTATACCGTCATGCTATTCTTTATTTGTTTATTCCAGTACTTATGAACTGACTTCGTTCATTATCACATGCGCTAATTATCTACTGAGTGATCTTCTACACAACAACGCAACCTCATGGGCTAATTAACTCATACCTCATCGACTAACCACTCCACGACCAAACCGTTTAAAAAAAGTTCCCAAAAGTAAAACCAAGTAGATTGCACATCCAAAGCAAGCTGCATAAGCAAAATAGTCGCCCGTTGCTGTATAGAACGTTATTTCTTCATTCAGATTAATATCTGCTTTAAGCGCAGTTGGTACCCACCATTCGCTCTGGCTAACGATATCCCCCCGTTGGTTGATAAAGGCTGAAATACCCGTATTAGCTGCCCGCGCCACCCATCGTCGGTTTTCTATAGCTCTCAATTTAGCGTAAGCCAAATGTTGGCTTTTACCGGAGGTGTTGCCCCACCAGCCGTCGTTTGTGATTACAGCGATAAATTGAGCGCCCTGTCGTACGTATTCAGCTACATAATTTCCCCAAATGGATTCATAACAAATGACGGGGGCAGCTCCAATGCCGCTTTGCGAGTAGAAGACCGAAGGTTTTTCTTGCGAACCATAACTCCCGGTGCTACCGCCGAATGCGGCAAATAAAGGTTTTAAAAAGGATAGATACGAAAATGGTGTTTGTTCAACACCTGGTACCAATTTCGATTTATGATAGAATTGCACTTTTGAGGAATTGTCAATTAGTACGGCAGCATTAAAAACGTCATAGTATTTGGATACGTTACTGAATTGACGAGCAGATGGTGTCTGAAGCGAATCGTACAACTGCATTGATTCAATCCCGGATAATACATTTCCGTTTTTATAATTATACAGAAAATCCCGTATGCGAAGATAGCTGTCGTTATTCCTTATTTCCTCTTCATTTACTCCGGGCGGTCTTTCAGGAATTGCTGATTCGGGCCAAATAAAAAATTCGGTATTTGTTTGTGCTTTATCTCTTGATAGTCGAATAAGGTTCTCAACTTGAGTGGCGACAGGTATATTGCCGAATTTGCCATAGGGGTCAATATTTGGTTGTACTACCACCACATTAGAGGGATTTTCATGCTCCTCATACGAGAAATATTGTACTAACGAAATAATAGATGGAATTAGAACTGCTAAGGCAAAACGTATAAATTGTTTGAAGTTTAGCGTGTGTTTGAAGTTTAGCGTGGAAGTTTTCTCATAAATTCGTTTACGTAGTACAAGAAATAAAGCAATGTTGCACAACCAGATCCAAGCCGTTCCGCCATAAACTCCGGTGTAGGCATACCATTGAATTAATTGATGTGTATTGGAAAAACCGTTTCCCAAGGTCATCCAAGGAAATGCGAGATCCCAGCTTTGATGGAGATATTCATAACCGATCCACAAGCACACAAGTCCAACGAGGCTACCGGATACACTATATCGTTTTCTGAGTTGATAGTAGAGCTTAAATACGATAGCTATCATTAAGGCGGCCAAGCCAAAAGGTATTAAGCTAATAAAAATAGCGATATAGGCTGGCATTACTGCACTTATTGCATTATATACCCAGTAAATTGAAGTTGTATTCCATATCAGCGCTGTAAAACCGGCTAAAAGAAATATTTTTTGTCCTTTCTTTGTTGTGTCATCTAAAATAACACGTTCAATAGCCATTAATAAAGGGACGAAAGCTATCAAAAGAAGTAGAGCAGAATAAGGAACGGGCGGCCAGCCCAGCCATAATAAAAAGGCACTTATTAGGGCCCAAATGTAATTGTTCTTCACCTTAAAATTGAGATAGGATTTCGTTTTTCTTATTTTCGTATTCGGCTTGTGTAATTAGCTGCTTTTCAAATAGCGTTTTCAGCTTCTTCAATTTGATGGTTACTTCGTCCTCCTGTTCGGCGGATGTTTTAAGGACCGGCTCTTCTTCCGGTTTCAGTGGTGGTTCAATAGGTAATTCCTCCGGTAATGATTTTAACATAACAGGAGGTGTCGCGGCCTTTTTTAATTCTATTTCTCGTAGACGTTGCTCTTCCCGCTTCCTTTCGAGTGCTTCATTAGCTAGTTGATAAAGTTTTCTAGCTTGCACTTTCGGAATATATTCTACCGTTAAGTTCTCGCCACTTTGCGGAATTACCGTAAATTTTGCTCCAAAGAATTCCTCTTTAAACGTCACATCTTTTACATCCTGCCAAGTAAATATCTCAAAATTGGTAGTAAGACCTAGTTTAGCAGACTCACAAAGAATGATTCGCTTGCTGGTAATTACAACACAATCAGGTAGCAGTGTAACCGCTGGTTTTTTTTGTACAGCAATATAAGTGATCACTTCACCGGAAGTAAGCATGTCTTTTAACTTGCTTACGAGTTTTTCTACCACTTTAGGGTCTTGTTCCTCGTTTAGATATTGTTCTATGTACATCTTTTAAGTAAAATTCAAAATTCAAAATAAAGAATATAGGGTAAGTCGTTGAGACGTTAAGTCTTACATTCGACCATTCCCATTTCCTAATCAACTTACTCACAACTAAGCCATGCTAATTTACGATTTTCCTGCCACACAAATTACAAACTCCCCTTTTATCGGATTGTTTTTAAAATGTGTCAATACAGTTTCGATGGTGCCCCTTACATTTTCCTCGTATATTTTACTGATCTCTCGTGATACAGAAATGAAGCGGTCTTTCCCGAAATATATACTAAATTCCTCCAAGGTTTTTAGAATGCGGTGGGGCGACTCGTAAAAAATAGTAGTTCTTTCTTCGTCAATGAGCGATTTGAGTTTTGTTTGTCGGCCTTTTTTTATCGGTAGAAAGCCTTCAAAGACAAAGCTGTCCGTAGGTAATCCCGAATTTACCAATGCCGGAACAAAAGCTGTTGCGCCGGGAAGGCAAGAAACTTCCAGTCCATTTTTTATAGCTTCTCGGACTAACAGAAAACCAGGGTCAGAAATGGCGGGTGTTCCCGCATCGGATATGAGTGCTACTTTTTTACCTTCTTTTAAAAAGCGAATAATCTCGTTCAAGGCCTTATGCTCGTTATGTTGATGGTGAGCATAAGCCTTTTTATCAATCCCAAAATGCTTGAGAAGAGGCGCACTTGTACGTGTGTCCTCAGCCAAAATGATATCAGCCTCTTTTAGAATACGTATGGCACGGAATGTCATGTCTTCTAAATTGCCGACGGGTGTTGGAACGATATAAAGCATTTGTCTGTTATTAAGATCAAGTCATGGGTGTGAGGTGTCAAGAGATACCTGGATGCTACCGATGGCTTTTTATGAACATATCTTACTTACTTTTAAAGATATCAATGAGCTCGCTTTTTGCCATCCCTACAGGAGGGCAGGCCATCCCTACGGGAGCCAAGTTTTTGAATTTTTACTTTTTACTTTTTACTTTTAATATCTTTGTCTGCAAAAATAAGAATATATGTTGCAAATTAGCTATATCCGCGAGAATAGAGAGGATGTGATTAAGCGCTTACAAGTGCGTAATTTCGGTCAATTGGAATTGGTAGATGAAGTCATTCGTTTAGATGAAGGCATTCGTTCCATCAAAACCCGATCAGAGTCCATTGCAGCGGAAGGTAATGCAGCAGCGAAACAAATTGGCGAATTAATGCGTCAAGGGAAAAGAGAAGAAGCGGAAGAAATCAAAACCCGGTCAGGAGAATACAAAGAACAGCTAAAAGTATTAAACGAAGAGTTAGGCTCTTTGGAAGAGCAGTTTTTTCAGAAAATTGTTCAATTACCCAATCTCCCCTACAAAGATGTACCCATGGGTAAAACAGCGGAAGACAATGAAATTGTATTGGAGCACGGTGAAAAGCCTGTTTTACCTGAAAATGCGTTGCCACATTGGGAATTGGCAGCCAAATATGATATCATTGATTTTGAGTTAGGAGTTAAGGTTAGTGGGGCTGGTTTTCCTGTTTATAAAGGAAAAGGAGCTAAACTTCAACGCGCTTTGATCAATTTCTTTTTGGATCAAGCAATTGAAAATGGTTATCGGGAAGTACAGGTACCTATTTTAATCAATGGGGATTCGGGTTTTGGAACAGGACAATTACCGGACAAAGAAGGGCAAATGTATTATGTAACCGATGATGACTTATACCTTATTCCTACAGCGGAGGTGCCGGTAACCAATATGTATAGAGGGGAGATTCTCAAGGAGGAGGATTTTCCTATAAAAAATACGGCATATACACCTTGTTTTAGACGAGAAGCCGGATCCTATGGAGCACACGTTCGAGGATTGAACCGGTTACATCAGTTTGATAAAGTAGAATTGGTTCAGATCGTTCACCCCGAAAAATCGTATGACGTATTGGAGGAAATGAGCAAGTATGTGCAATCACTGTTGCAAAAGCTACAACTACCGTACCGAGTGTTACGCTTATGTGGCGGGGATATGGGCTTTGCCTCTGCTATGACCTATGATATGGAAGTATGGAGTGGCGCACAGCAACGATGGTTGGAGGTTTCTTCTGTTTCTAATTTTGAAACTTTTCAAAGTAACCGTTTAAAGGCACGATTTAAAGGACAGGATGGGAAAATGCATTTAGCCCATACACTCAATGGAAGTGCTTTGGCGCTTCCGAGGATTGTTGCTTGTATTTTGGAGGAAAACCAAACAGATCAAGGAATCAAAGTTCCATCGGTACTTGTGCCTTATACAGGTTTCGAATGGATTGATTAAGAAAAGTGGAATAGTTGAGTGGTTAATTAGCCGATTAGCCAATGGGATGATGGGTTTATGTGGGTTTAAAGCATTACTGTTTATGGCTTAGAGCTGGTAAATGGTTGAGTGGTTAATTAGCCGATTAGCCAATGTGATAATGAGCTTATACGGATTTAAAGCGTTACTGGTTATAGCTTCTTGGTACTGTAACTGTAATACATCAACCACTAACCACTAAACATCTTAACTAGTTTACCACTCAACAACTTAAGATATATGCTTCATCAATGTGCGCTTGGCCAGCGGTAACAATGTCTGATCGAGTGGAAAAGTAATATCGCTTTCCACATGGTAAACCGCCGGATTGGGTAGCTTTTTCCGTTTGTGTATAAGATCTTTACGAATCGACTCCGGTGTTCCGTAAAGAAAATGCCGATCGTATTTGGTAACGTAATGCATATGAACGCCACGATATTTTTCGTCTTTTCCTTCAAACAAAGTCACTTGATATTCATATACTAAAATGCCTTTCTCATCTCCGTTTTTTAATAGCATATATCCATTATATGGGTAAAGCGGCATTACTCCAATCGACTCAATGGTCAAACGGCTCTCTACAAAATCATAAATCTCTTTTCCTTCTTTTAAGACGCTACCTAACTTTACGATAGCGTAACTGATAATGCGTTCGATCTCCATCATTAATTCATCGTCGTTCACTAGCTTTTCATAGGTTAATTTTACTGCTTCCGTATCGGCATGGGTTAAACGCACCGGAAAAGAATCTTGCAGTGTTGTCTTATCCTTCTTGAACTTTTGTAAATTATTATAATGAAAGACCAAATCATTTAAGTTAGGATATAGCCTGTTTTTGTGGAAATGATGGTTGATTTCTTTAAGATAGGCTAAAAGGTGATATTTCTTGTATTCAAAATCCAAGGGAATTTCGATAAACCAATCGGCATTTAATTTAGACATATTAACCTCCGGTTTTATATGTTTAAGTTATGAAAAATTTATCGAATATACAAATCAGCTATCCATCAGCTTTTTTACCTGTATTAAAAGCAACTAACTACTCAACCATTGCCGATGCTCTAAGCCATAAGCAGTACGCTTTAAGCCCGCAATAAGCTCATCATCACATTGGCTCATCGGCTAATCAACTAGTTAACAATTTCCCTACTCAACCATTGCCGATGCTCTAAGCCATAAGCAGTACGCTTTAAGCCCGCAATAAGCTCATCATCACATTGGCTCATCGGCTCATCAACTACTTAACAATTTCCCTACTCAACCATTGCCGATGCTCTAAGCCATAAGCAGTACGCTTTAAGCCCGCAATAAGCTCATCATCACATTGGCTCATCGGCT
>NZ_LR027865.1 GCF_900607235.1 Olivibacter jilunii
GAAAGGCCGCCGTGCAATGCACGGCGGCCTTCTGTAAAGATCGGCACCGACCTACTCTCCCACATGTTACTGCAGTACCATCGGCTCTGGCGGGCTTAACTTCTCTGTTCGGGATGGGAAGAGGTGGACACCGCCGATATAGGCACCTGAATATCTTATCTGAGTTTTACGTTTTAAGTTATTCGTTTTAAGTTCCCATAACCTGCAACTTATAACCTATAACCTACAACTTATAACCCGGTCGACATATATAACGGAAGAAAAAAAACAGGAAGACAACAGCCTGCTGCGCTTGAGAAAGCTTCGGGCTATTAGTACGGCTCGGCTGTGGTATCTCTACCTTTACACCTGCCGCCTATCGACGTGGTAGTCTCCCACGGCCCTGTAAGGAAGTCTCATCTCGTGGCTAGTTTCGCACTTAGATGCTTTCAGCGCTTATCTATTCCCGGCATAGCTACTCTGCCGTACACCTGGCGGCATAACAGATTCACCAGCGGCCGGTCCAACCCGGTCCTCTCGTACTAAGGTCAGCCCCACTCAGACTTCCTGCGCCCACAACAGATAGGGACCGAACTGTCTCGCGACGTTCTGAACCCAGCTCGCGTGCCACTTTAATCGGCGAACAGCCGAACCCTTGGGACCTTCTCCAGCCCCAGGATGTGACGAGCCGACATCGAGGTGCCAAACCTCCCCGTCGATATGAGCTCTTGGGGGAGATCAGCCTGTTATCCCCAGAGTACCTTTTATCCTTTGAGCGATGGCCCTTCCATGCAGAACCACCGGATCACTATGTCCGTCTTTCGACCCTGTCCGACTTGTATGTCTCACAGTCAAGCAAGCTTTTGCCATTGCACTCCGCGTACGGTTACCAAGCGTACTGAGCTTACCTTTGAAAGCCTCCGTTACCTTTTTGGAGGCGACCACCCCAGTCAAACTACCCACCAAACAATGTCCCCCCCGGAGGGGGGTTAGGAACCGGATACAGAAAGGGCGGTATTTCAAGGACGATTCCGCGGATCCTGGCGAACCCGCTTCAATATCTCCCGCCTATCCTACACATCCTGCACCCAGTCCCAATGTTAAGCTATAGTGAAGGTTCATGGGGTCTTTCCGTCCCGTTGCGGGTAACCGGCGTCTTCACCGGTACCACAATTTCACCGAGCTCATGGCCGAGACAGCGCCCAGATCGTTACACCATTCGTGCAGGTCGGAACTTACCCGACAAGGAATTTCGCTACCTTAGGACCGTTATAGTTACGGCCGCCGTTTACCGGGGCTTCGATTCAATGCTTCACCCGAAGGTTGACATCCCCTCTTAACCTTCCGGCACCGGGCAGGTGTCAGGCCTTATACGTCATCTTTCGATTTGGCAAAGCCATATGTTTTTGTTAAACAGTCGCCTGGGCCTTTTCACTGCGGCTTCTCCGTCGCCGGAGGAAGCGCCCCTTCTCCCGAAGTTACAGGGCCATTTTGCCGAGTTCCTTAGCCATGATTCACTCGAGCACCTTGGGATTCTCTCCCCGACCACCTGTGTCGGTTTGCGGTACGGGTCTTATATGCCTGAAGCTTAGCGGCTTTTCTCGGGAGTATGGTTACCCGCGCTATCGGCGCCCCCGGAGGTTTGCCGTACTTTCGGCCTTCGGCACTCGACCCGGATTTGCCTGGGTCACGTTTACCTACGGCCTTCAACGCACTATTCCGTCAGTGCGCGGCGGTGTCACTCCTCCGTCCCCGCTTCGCAGCATACAAGAGTACGGGAATCTTTACCCGTTGGCCATCCGCTGCCCCTTTCGGGTTCGCGTTAGGTCCCGACTTACCCTGATCCGATTAGCGTTGATCAGGAAACCTTGGTCTTTCGGTGGGCGGGTTTCTCGCCCGCCTTATCGTTACTTATGCCTACATTTGCTTTTCCGGAACGTCCACGGATACTCACGTAACCGCTTCTCCCGCGCCGGAATGCTCCCCTACCGATATTTCTATCCCACGGCTTCGGTGGTACACTTAATGCCCGTTTATTATCCACGCCCGGCCGCTCGACTAGTGAGCTGTTACGCACTCTTTAAATGAATGGCTGCTTCCAAGCCAACATCCTAGCTGTCTGGGCAACCGGACCTCGTTAGTTCAACTTAGCGTACACTCGGGGACCTTAGCCGGTGGTCTGGGTTCTTTCCCTCTCGGCGCAGGACCTTAGCACCCTGCGCCTCACTGCGGACCATATCTCCCGGTATTCGGAGTTCGTCTGGATTTGGTAGGATGTGACTCCCCCGCACCCAATCGGTAGCTCTACCTCCGGAAGACTCAATGTCCACGCTGTTCCTAAAAACATTTCGGGGAGTACGAGCTATTTCCCAGTTTGATTGGCCTTTCACCCCTACCCACAGGTCATCCGGAAACTTTTCAACGTTTATCGGTTCGGTCCTCCAGTACGTGTTACCGCACCTTCAACCTGCCCATGGGTAGATCACAAGGTTTCGCGTCTACCTCCACTGACTGTACGCCCTGTTCAGACTCGCTTTCGCTTCGGCTGCGCGGCTTAACCGCTTAACCTCGCCAGTGAAGTGTAACTCGTAGGCTCATTATGCAAAAGGCACGCCGTCACCCCATAAAGGGCTCCGACAGTTTGTAAGCACACGGTTTCAGGTTCTCTTTCACTCCCCTGTTCGGGGTTCTTTTCACCTTTCCCTCACGGTACTGGTCCACTATCGGTCTCTCGGTAGTATTTAGCCTTGGCGGATGGTGCCGCCGGATTCCCACAGGGCGTCTCCGACCCCGCGGTACTCAGGAACTCACTAGGCCGGTCTTCATTGCGTGTACGCAGCTCTCATGCTCTACGGCGGGCCTTCCCAGACCCTTCCACTTCTTCCGACTGTGCCACATTGTGGTCCTACAACCCCGCATATGCCGTAACATATCCGGTTTGGGCTCTTTCCCTTTCGCTCGCCACTACTCAGGAAATCATTATTATTTTCTTTTCCTGCGCCTACTTAGATGTTTCAGTTCGGCGCGTTCGCGTTGTTAAACGGCATGTCTTCAACATGCCGGGTTTCCCCATTCGGAAATCGCCGGATCAGGTCTCATTTGCAGATCCCCGGCGCTTATCGCAGCTTATCACGTCCTTCATCGCCTCCGAGAGCCTAGGCATCCCCCGTGTGCCCTTTCTTACTTTCTTCTCCCCGTACCCTTTTGCCGTACGGGGATGCTTTTGTGTCACGTCCCTTCCCCGTAGGAAAGAAACGTCTCTGCTGTTGTCTTCTCTTGTGTTTTTTCTTCCGATATGTCAAAGAACTTTTTTTTCAGATTAAAAAGTCAAAATCAAAAAGTAAAAACGACCGGCGTACCGCGTTTTTGAATTTTGAATTTTTACTTTTGAATTTGAAAAGCGTGGAGAATAACGGATTCGAACCGTTGACAGCACCCTGCATTATATCACTGCGGCCTGTCCCCGTGACCATCCTCCCTTTTCAGGTAGTCCCGAGCAGATTTGAACTGCTGACCCCTACATTATCANTTTCAGGTAGTCCCGAGCAGATTTGAACTGCTGACCCCTACATTATCAGTGTAGTGCTCTGACCAACTGAGCTACGGGACTGCTTCGCTTCCGCACCGGTGACCCCGAAGGGGCACTGTGGCACTTTCCTCTTTTTTCTCTCTCTCTTTTTTCAAGAAATCTTCATGGCGTAACCGAACGGCCCGAGGGCCCTCTAGAAAGGAGGTATTCCAGCCGCACCTTCCGGTACGGCTACCTTGTTACGACTTAGCCCCAATTACCGGTTTTACCCTGACACGCTCCTTGCGGTTACATGCTTTAGGTACCCCCGGCTTTCATGGCTTGACGGGCGGTGTGTACAAGGCCCGGGAACGTATTCACCGCGTCATTGCTGATACGCGATTACTAGCGAATCCAACTTCACGGGGTCGAGTTGCAGACCCCGATCCGAACTGTGAGGGGCTTTCTGAGATTGGCTTCACCTCGCGGTGTCGCTGCCCTCTGTACCCCCCATTGTAGCACGTGTGTAGCCCCGGACGTAAGGGCCATGATGACTTGACGTCGTCCCCGCCTTCCTCTCTGTTTGCACAGGCAGTCTGTTTAGAGTCCCCACCTTAACGTGCTGGCAACTAAACATAGGGGTTGCGCTCGTTGCGGGACTTAACCCAACACCTCACGGCACGAGCTGACGACAGCCATGCAGCACCTAGTTTCCTGTCCCGAAGGACCTGTCCATCTCTGGACAATTCAGTAACTTTCAAGCCCGGGTAAGGTTCCTCGCGTATCATCGAATTAAACCACATGCTCCTCCGCTTGTGCGGGCCCCCGTCAATTCCTTTGAGTTTCACCCTTGCGGGCGTACTCCCCAGGTGGAACACTTAACGCTTTCGCTTGGACGCCGACCGTCTATCGCCGACATCGAGTGTTCATCGTTTAGGGCGTGGACTACCAGGGTATCTAATCCTGTTCGATCCCCACGCTTTCGTGCCTCAGCGTCAATCGTACTTTGGTAAGCTGCCTTCGCAATCGGTGTTCTGTGGCATATCTATGCATTTCACCGCTACTTGCCACATTCCGCCTACCTCAGGTACATTCAAGCGCGCCAGTATCAAAGGCACTGCGATGGTTGAGCCACCGTCTTTCACCCCTGACTTAGCGCGCCGCCTACGCACCCTTTAAACCCAATAATTCCGGATAACGCTCGGATCCTCCGTATTACCGCGGCTGCTGGCACGGAGTTAGCCGATCCTTATTCTCACGGTACATTCAGCCCGGTATACATACCGGGGGTTATTCCCGTGCAAAAGCAGTTTACAACCCGTAGGGCCGTCTTCCTGCACGCGGCATGGCTGGTTCAGGGTTCCCCCCATTGACCAATATTCCTTACTGCTGCCTCCCGTAGGAGTCTGGTCCGTGTCTCAGTACCAGTGTGGGGGTTTCTCCTCTCAGAGCCCCTAGACATCGTCGCCTTGGTGGGCCGTTACCCCGCCAACCAGCTAATGTCACGCGAGCCCATCCGTCCCCTATGAATATTTAAATGAAGGCCCATGCGGACCTGCATTCTCATGCGGTATTAATCCGGATTTCTCCGGGCTATCCCCCTGGGACGGGCAGGTTGCTCACGCGTTACGCACCCGTGCGCCACTCTCACGGGGACCGAAGCCCCCGATCCCGTTCGACTTGCATGTATTAGGCCTGCCGCTAGCGTTCATCCTGAGCCAGGATCAAACTCTCCATTGTATAATGTTAAGTTTCCGATCTCGGCTTTCGCACTTCTTTCAGTGCAGCCTTCCGATCTTTTTTGTATCTTCCGGCCGACGGACCGTTCAGGCCTGTCCTTTTGACTTCCGCCAAAAAACAGGCCGTCCGTTACGCTACATGAATCTGATTTCTTAAAGAACTTTAAATGCCTCCGCTCACGCTTCGGCCTCCGCCGTATCCATCGGGTCTCCCCTCCGGTACTTCCTGCTTTTTTCTTTCACCTTCCCGGGCATCGCGCCCGTTCCGTCGTCCCCTCTCTCCCGATTGGGAGTGCAAAGGTAACAGCTTTTTTCTTTTCTCCAAAATATTTTTTTAAAATATTTTT
>NZ_LR027866.1 GCF_900607235.1 Olivibacter jilunii
GTGTGGTAAAGAACAGAACGCCATATTCAAGAGATTATATATGTCTGGATCCGAGAGAAAAAAATGTAAACAGCTCCGAAAAAAATGTGGCCTGAAAACTTGCAATTTAATAGAGTATATGAGTGATAAATGATCAACGGTGGGACAGTTGCTGCCTAAAGCTTGCCGCTTATGGCTTAAGGCCTATAGTTATAGCCGCTAAGGCCTCGAGCTAGGGAAATAAGCTGATGGCTGAAAGCTGATATCCGAAAGCCTATAGCCTACTGCCTAAAGCTTACCGCTTATAGTTTACAGCTAATAGCTCCTATCAGGATAGAACAGGATGAAGAAATACATAATAAAAGCTATATTGGCTAAGAAATTACCGATTATTACCTAATCAAAATATGAATTATTGGCGTTTCCTATTTTTTCGAACAATTATCTTACTATGGACGTGTTTTCTGTGCTGGAAATGCGCCCCCGATGATACCGATCAATCATTTGCTGCTTTAGAAGAAGCTTTTCAACAACCGCCCGACTCCATCCAAACAAGCGTCTATTGGTATTGGATTTCGGATCATATTTCCAAAGAAGGGGTTGTTAAAGATTTAGAAGCGATGAAAGCTGTTGGTATTAATCGCGCATTTATCGGCAATATCGGTTTAGAAGATGTGCCTTACGGAAAGGTCAAACTTTTTTCGGATGAGTGGTGGGAAATTACGCATGCAGCTTTAAAAAGAGCGGGTGAGCTAGGCATCGAAATCGGTTTATTCAACAGTCCCGGCTGGAGCCAATCGGGCGGGCCTTGGGTTAAACCCGCCCAAGCGATGCGCTACTTAGGGGCAACGGAAACGTTGGTGAGGGGCGGCAAGCAAGTTGCCGTTAAACTGCCGCAGCTGGGTGAAAACTTTCAAGATGTGCGCGTCCTCGCATTTCCCGCAAGTGCAGAATACGGACAATCAATTGCGGATGCTAGTCCTGAGATTTTGGCACAACCTAGCTTAAAGAACCTCCCCTTACTGATCGATCAGGACACACAGACCCATGTGAAGCTGCCTGCCGGCTTAGCAACAGCAATTACCTTTACGACGGATAAGGATTATAGTGCCAGAAGCCTAACCATTACGCCTGCGGCGCAAGCGATGATGCTTCATGTCCGCTTGCAAGTTGCGGTCGATACCGGTTACCGGGAAATCAAATCATTTAAGATCGATCGTAGCAATAGCCAGCTCAATGTCGGTTTCGAACCGTACGCTCCTGTATCGGTATCTTTTGCAGCTGTTCGCGCCAAGAAGTTTCGCCTAGTCTTTACGGAAGTTTCGGAAAATGCCGCCTTGGCCGAAATAATACTGAGTCCTTTACCGCGTGTAGCGCGCTTTAAGGAGAAAGTTTTGGCGAAGATGCATCCGACTCCGCTTCCTTATTGGCATGATTATCTGTGGGAGACACAAGCTCCTGTCGACGATGCGGTACAGTTGACAAAGCCAACCACTGTGTTGGATATTACGGATAAAATGGACGCTGACGGTGCCTTGATTTGGAATGCACCGAAGGGCGACTGGATTGTTTTACGAACCGGCATGGTACCAACAGGTGTCAAGAACGGCCCTGCTTCACCGGAAGGAACCGGATTAGAGATCGATAAAATGAATCACCTCCATGTCGTTCAGCATTTTGATGCTTTCCTGGGCGAAGTTATGCGACGGATTCCGCCAGCCGATCGGAAAACGTTCAAGGTGGCTGTTCAGGATAGCTATGAAATGGGCGGTCAAAATTGGACAGACAATTTCATAGAAAAGTTTAAAAAGCAATACGGTTATGATCCTGTACCCTATATCCCCGTAATGTATGGCTATGTTATCGGCAGTCAGGATGAATCCGATCGCTTTTTGTGGGATTTGAGACGATTTATTGCCGATAAGGTAGCCTATGAGTATGTGGGCGGATTGCGTGATATCAGCCATAAACACGGACTAAGCATTTGGTTGGAGAACTACGGGCACTGGGGCTTTCCCGGTGAGTTTCTACAATATGGCGGACAATCGGATGAGGTGGGTGGTGAGTTTTGGAGCGAGGGTGATCTGGGGAATATCGAAAACAGGGCAGCTTCTTCCGCGGCACACATCTATGGGAAAAATAAGGTGTCGGCCGAATCCTTCACGGCTGCGGGAAACACCTATGGTCGATATCCTGCATTGATGAAACAACGGGGTGATCGCTTCTTTACTGAAGGGATCAATAATTCCTTACTGCATGTTTATATTCATCAAGCCTATGAAGATAAAAAGCCGGGAATGAACGCTTGGTTCGGAAACGAGTTTAACCGTTTTAATACATGGTATGCGGATATGGATTTATTTGTCGATTACCTGAAACGCTGCAATTTTATGTTGCAGCAGGGGAAATACGTGGCCGATGTGGCTTATTTTATCGGCGAAGACGCGCCTAAGATGACGGGGGTGCAGGATCCTGCCTTGCCAAAGGGTTATTCCTTTGATTATATCAATGGCGAGGTCATTCGGGATCGACTGAAGGTGAAGGATGGGCGCTTTGTTTTACCTGATGGGCTGTCTTATCGTATATTGGTGCTACCGAAGTTGGAAACCATGCGTCCGGAGCTGCTCGAAAAAATGGAAGAACTGGTGAGGGATGGTGGTGTGATATTAGGGCCGAAACCAAAGCGATCGCCCAGTTTGCAGCATTTTGGGGAAGCGGACAAGAAGGTAAAGGACTTGGCTGACAAACTGTGGGGAAATATCGATGCTAAACAAATAAAAACGCATGCTTATGGAAAGGGCTTGGTAATGGATGGTATGGACCTGCAAGCGGCATTGGATAGCTTGCAAATATTACCGGATGTTAAATTAGCGGATCGGGACACGGCCTTATTTATTCATCGCCGATTGGATGGAGGCGACATCTATTTTGTATCGAACCAAACGGATCAAGCGATCCGTATAACACCTGAATTTCGTGTTAGCGACAAGGTTCCGGCGTTATGGAATGCGATCGATGGTAGCCGACGGGAATTGCCGGAATTTAGTCAAACTGAACAGACTACAACCGTACCGCTGTTGCTCGAAGCCTATGAGAGTGCCTTTATTGTATTCCGGAAGGCCAACAAGCTCGATGAGAAGAAAAATCGGTTGAACTTTCCGTCTCCTACAAAAACGGAGATCATCCGGCAACCATGGACGGTGATATTCGATCAAACAGCCCAGGGGCCGGATAAACCGGTAGTCTTTGATAGCTTGAGCGATTGGTCGAAGCATTCGGATGAGCGAATACGCTATTACTCGGGAGCTGCGAACTATCAAACGACCATTCAACTGCAGAAACCTAAGGAAGGGCAACGGGTATACCTTAATATGGGGTCCGTTATTGCCTTAGCAAAAGTCCAGATAAACGGTAAAGATGCAGGTGGTGCTTGGACTCCACCTTATAAAATAGACATCACATCTGCTGTCCAAGAAGGGAAAAATCAGCTAGAGATCAAAGTTGTCAATACTTGGGTAAACCGGCTGATTGGTGATCTGGGTATCCCACAAGATAAGCGTACCACCTGGCTGCCGATCAATCCTTATCGAAGGGATAGTCCGCTACATCCGGCGGGCTTGCTCGGGCCCGTGACGATTGAGACCTATGCGTATTGAAGTTGATAGAAAAAAATACTCCCATGAAGAAGAAAATCCTCCTTTCACTAGTGTTCTACTGCCTGGCAGTACCCATTTCCTTTGCGCAAAAAGCAAGTATCATACCTGTCAATCTCCGGTTTGAATACTTAGAAAACCCGATGGGGATAGATGAACAATTTCCACGCTTTAGTTGGACTTTGGAAGCGAGGGATAAAAAGGCTTTTGGACAAAAGCAGGGAGCGTATCGGATCTTGGTCGCCTCGAAAGCAAGTCTGCTGGATAGGGGGGAGGCAGATATGTGGGACTCCAAATGGGTCAATTCAGACGCGATGCAGCAGGTTGTCTACCAAGGAAAGCCCTTACTGTCGGACCGAACCTATTATTGGAAAGTTGCCGTAAAGGATGAAGACGGGAAGCCGTCGCCTTGGAGCAAGTCGGCGCAATGGACTACCGGCTTGTTTGAACCAGGTGAATGGCAGGCGGAATGGATTGGCACGGATCAGCTTTTCGATCCCAAACAGAAGGACTGCAATATTATTGATCCTTGGTTACGTAAAACATTTGAGTTACCGCGACGTCCGGGCCGCGCATCACTTTTTGTCGCCTCCGTTGGCTTCCATGAAGTGTATGTGAATGGTAAACGGATAGGCGAGGATGTGCTGGCTCCGGCAGTAAGCGACCATACCAAGCGTGCACGTTACGTAAGCTACGATATTACACCTGCTCTAAAGAAAGGAAAAAATGTGGTTGCAATTTGGTTAGGAACGTCTTGGTCCATCCACGGTCCTTACGTTTCAGACCATCGGCCCAACACCCCTATCGTGCTGGCGCAGGCTGCCATTTATGCAGAGAAGGAACCGCAGGCTGATGCGAAGCCCATATTTTCACTAGCTACCGATGCTAGTTGGAAAACCCATCCAAGCCCTAATAAATTGCTCGGTATTTGGGATTCCAATCGAATGGGCGGTGAATTATGGAATGCCAATCAGGAAATGCCGGAATGGAACCGGCTTGATGGTGGCGATTCGGCTTGGAAAAATGTGGTGGTTTATAAACCGGAGTTGAAATTGTCGGCACAGCAGGTAGAAAAAAATTACCTGTTCGACGAAATTCGGCCGATTAGTATAGAAGAAAGGGCGGACGGTTCGTTTCGCGTAGATATGGGTGTTAATTTTGCGGGCTGGACCGAAGTACCAATAAAGGGAAATCCGGGAGATACTATTCAATTTCTCTATTCGGAAAGAGAACAAGACGACATGACCTTCGGTTTACATAGCGCCTATATCATAGGTGCAACGGGTAAGGGCGTTTTTCGGAATCGGTTCAACTATAGTTCGGGTCGGTGGATTACTATTAAAGGTTTAAAGGAAAAACCAAAACTATCAGCTATTCACGGCTGGGTGGTGCGCACCGGTATTCAATCCGCAACGCAATTTGCGTGCTCCGATTCGTTGCAACAATGGATTTATGATAAGGTGCGGTGGACTTTTGAAAACCTTTCGTTGGGTGGATATATTGTCGATTGTCCGCAACGGGAGCGCCTCGGTTATGGGGGGGATGCTCATGCAACCTGCGAAACGGGTATGCTTAATTATCATATGGGTGCTTTTTACACCAAATGGATGGAAGATTGGCGTGATGTAAGTGGAACGGAGAGCATCGTCGGTAATATGTATGATAGCACCTTTGCCCGTAAGAAACTGATGGGTGGCCGAATCCTTAACAATGGTATCC
>NZ_LR027867.1 GCF_900607235.1 Olivibacter jilunii
ATAGCGTGGGATAAGCTCCTGACGCCTTATCGATATTACTATCGGTAGGTTTCCCTGAACTCTCCCCCGAACCGTACGTACAACTCTCGCTGTATACGGCTCTCCACATAATATATGCAGTCTATTCACCGTTGTGGATTTTTCTATGGCAATCGTGACAGACCGCCAGTGTTTTCCTTCTTCTTGCCATCATGACCAACTCCCAAGGTTGCTTGCCCTCGACATCTTTCATTTTCCTGATGTGGTGCATTTCCAATTGTCCATTTGCCTCACATAACTCGCATTTCTCTGCTTTCAATCTGTCAATCAAGCTTGTAATAGACCTTGTGAAGTATACATCTGGGTGGTTATCCACCTTGTTGTCTTTAATAGCTTCGGTGTTTCTTTTGAAACCTTTGTTATAGAATACACGTTTGAGAGTTTTGCCCTTTTTGTTTTTATAGAATACAGTAAAGTCCTTGTCATGCATGTATTTGTTGAGGATTTTATGTACAGATGACTTGTACTTGGCCGCAAAGGTTCGGTACAGGCTGTATTCCATGATATAACCAAAGTGATTAATCTGTTTGAGATTGTTCACTAATGAATAGTAATTGTAAAAGCCCCGTACTTCAGAGTTGTATCTTGTTAAGATTTCGAGGTCATCGTTATTTATAAGTGAACCTCTATGCAATGGTTTCCAGACTTCTTTACCATTGTGATATTTTACCTGTACCCGACGGTAGTAGAGTAATTTTTTCAGTATGGTTGAACGGGACACCCTTAGCATAACTCGTTTGTTGTGGGCTTTCTTTAAAAAGCCATTCTTGTCTCTCATGCGCAAGTCAGACCTTTGGACAGTGATTTCATAACCGAGGAATATTGCAGGTTTCTTTGAATGGGTAATCAGTGTCTTTTCGTCTGAAAGAGACAGCTTTAATTTTTCATTTAAGAAGTTTTTAATATCCTCTTTAATGAGCTTGCATTCGTCTTTTGAACCGATGACACCTATTATAAAGTCATCTGCGTACCTCACATATTTCAATCGCCTGTAGTTTGCATCCATTTCGTTGCAGCGTTCGATAGAAAGTCTTTTTATCTCAAGCATTCTAATCTCCTTTTTCAGGAGCACTCTCTCATTTTCATCTTTTTCAAGTTTCAATTTCCCGAGCAGATAGGATTTTCGGTATACATTATTCTTGGCAATCTTTGTAATTTGTCGCCTCTTTCCCTTGTCGAACCTTGTAGCATAATCTTTCATGTACTTATCCAGTTTATCAAGGTAGATATTTGCCAGTATGGGGCTTATAATACCACCTTGTGGAGTTCCACTGTAAGTTCTGTGATAGACCCAATCTTCAATGTATCCCGCATTAAGGAACTTCCGTATAAGTCTGATGAACCTGTCATCTGTTATCCGTTCCCGTAAGATGTTCAGCAGTACCTCATGATTGATATTATCGAAGAAACCTTTAATGTCCCCTTCAATGAACCATGCTGCGCCGCTAAAAGTCTTTTTGACCTGTACCAGTGCAGTATGGCAACTCCTCTGAGGTCTGAAACCGTGAGAGCTATATTCAAACTGCTTCTCGAATATGGCTTCAAGTATCATCCGAATAACCTCCTGCACCAATTTATCGTCAAAAGACGGAATACCTAAAGGGCGTTTCTGACCATTTTTCTTGGCTATATAAACCCTTCGTGATGGATTGGGCTGATACGTTTCATCTCTGATAGTATCAATTAGCTTTTCAATCCGTTGTAAGCTCATACCGTCAATTGTGGTATCATTTGAGCCTTTGGTCATGTTTCCTGCTTTAGCATAGATCTTTTGGTAAGCAGTGTAGTACATTTCCACATTGAAAAGAATGCGATAGAGCCTTTCAAATTTGTAACCTGAAATTCTACTATGCTTCGATAGACTGTTTAATACAGATTCTGGATTTCTCATAATGTCTCTCACATTTTCCTTTATTTGTATTAAAAATATTAGCTGCCTCCCTTCGCCATGTACAGGGCTTTCCCCTGCTCGGACTACTACGGAGGCTCCGTTGCCATGTCGGATATTCAGAGACTGCTCTCATAGCCACGCCAGTGGCTTTCCGATTTAGGTCAATCCCCGTTTAGAAGTGCAATAACATAGCTCGATTAGATTGTCGGATATGACTTATCCTTTACTACTTATTGTAGTCGTGCCGATAGTCTGTTCATGCCCTACTTCCAAACAGGCGAGAAGTGGGTACTATCAGAGTGCCGATTTTAGTTGCCTTACGTCAATGCTAGTGCCGTTGCCACTCGGATCATCATTCAATCAGATTCGATTTTATCCTCATATCTATTCATTTCATCTTCCCAATTCAGTCGCAACCTGACAACTGGTTGACTTTTTGGATTCACCGACATGCTACACTCCCTGTCCAGTTTCCCTTCCAGATAAGTCGGTTGATGATAGGCTTCAAAGAACACTCGCCTAATACCTCGCTACAGGTATATTTATTGCACATCCAGTACGGGCGCATC
>NZ_LR027868.1 GCF_900607235.1 Olivibacter jilunii
ATCACTCATATACTCTATTAAATTGCAAGTTTTCAGGCCACATTTTTTTCGGAGCTGTTTACATTTTTTTCTCTCGGATCCAGACATATATAATCTCTTGAATATGGCGTTCTGTTCTTTACCACACTGTAGACCGTTCTTAATAATTTGTTCATAACATTGTCCATGATTAGAAAATGGGGCTTTCCTTCCTGCTGCTTTTTCCGGTAATACAGCTGGTATTCCTTATTGTGTTTAACCGCCGCTTTTGCACCCATATACAGCAGCGTTTTGAGTGCTCTGTCAGCAAAAGGACTTGTCCTGGACTTTCCCACCATATTGCCCGAGCTATTGGGGAACGGACATACCCCTGCGTAGGAGGCCGCCTTTCTGGCCGTATCGATCACCTTGAAGTTTCCCGTTTTGATGATCATCTCCCTTGCGATGACAGGACCAACTCCCAGTACAGATACTGATAGCGAGTAATTCTCCTTAAAATCACCATCATTCATAATTATCTCCCGTATTTCCTTTTCAACCTGTTCCACCTGATCATCAAGTGCGTCCAATGAGGCTTTTAGGATTAGGTTGGCCGCTACACTCTGCACCGGCAGCTGATCCCTTGCATGGGCCCCTGTCCGGAGCTCCTTGCGGGCTTTGACCAGCTGCGAGCGAAGTGAATAAAGCTGCCGCAGTTCCGACATATGCTCTCCCTGGTATTCCCGGAACGACAGCTTATCGTTAAACCGTTCCCCATATTCCCGTAAACGGAATGCATCGACCGGATCTGATTTCCCCTTTACAAGACCCAGGCTGTGCCTGACCGTATAGCCCGGAACAAGGGCTATGCCAACCCCGTACTGGTTGCACAGGAACACCAATACATCCCCATATGTCCCCGTATGCTCTGCACACAGGATTGATCCCATCGGTACCTCCCTGAGAAATCCACATATCGCTGAAAACTCATTTTTCACTGTTCTGTGCTTTTCTTTTCCGTTTACATCAAGAAAGTTTACATCAAACTTTTCCTTTGATAAATCTATTCCATATACTTGCATAAACTTTTTGTTTTATGCTCCGTATTGAGTGGCTAACATCGTGATAATGGGTTCTGCCCTAAATACTCTCTGGCTTTAACTCAATATATCTGCTGTCCTTAATATGAGTGTTAGGTTCTGCCTGTCATTCATCTAAAGTTAGGGCAGCAGATGGAGCTTTTTTATCCAAAGATATATCGCACGTTTTATTCCCATTTCTTCTCTTTATTCTTTAGAGTACAAACTAACGATCGTTCATCA